>NZ_JYLN01000009.1 GCF_001439735.1 Pseudomonas paralactis | reverse complement strand
CTCACAAAACACCGAAAGCTATCACATACCCAATTTGCTGAAGCGAGGCCATCTGGTCACGACTCAGTACCCGAATTTCTTGACGACCATAGAGCATTGGAACCACCTGATCCCATCCCGAACTCAGTAGTGAAACGATGCATCGCCGATGGTAGTGTGGGGTTTCCCCATGTGAGAGTAGGTCATCGTCAAGATTAAATTCCGAAACCCCTGTTTGCTAACGCAAACAGGGGTTTTGTTTTGGGCGGTCGAAAAGCGTCCACCTTGTCCCCGCACGCCTGTCAGGCTGTGCCCGCCCCGTGCGCCACAGTGCTAAAGTCCACCCCTCGATTTTGCTTTTCCCAAGGAAGCCGTTATGCCGGACGCGACGTCCCTTAGCCCAGGATTCATGGTGGTTCACGGCAACCGCCTGGACGAACTGCGCAGCCTGGTGGTCAGCTGGATGCGCCGTTATCCACTGGCGCCTTTGGAAAATGAGATCGCCCTGGTACAAAGCAACGGCATCGCCCAGTGGCTCAAGCTGGCCTTGGCTGAAGATCCGCAAGAAGATGATATGGGCGGCTGTGGCATTGCCGCAGCCATCGACGTACAACTGCCTGGCAGCTTTATGTGGCAGCTCTATCGCATCGTCCTGGGCCGCGACGAAATTCCACCCAAGTCCCTGCTCGATAAAGCCCCGCTGACCTGGCGCCTTATGCGTCTGTTGCCCGAACTCATCGACCAGCCGCATTTCGAGCCCCTACAGCGCTTCCTGACTCAAGACACCGACCTGCGCAAACGCTACCAACTTGCCGAGCGCCTGGCTGACTTGTTCGACCAGTACCAGGTCTACCGAGCCGATTGGCTGGAAGACTGGGCCGCAGGCCGGCATCAACTGCGCAATGGTCGAGGCGAATCCAAGCCCCTCAATCCCGCCAACTGCTGGCAAGCTGAGCTATGGCGTGCGCTGCTGCTGGATGTCGGAGAGGAGGGCATGGCTGAAAGCCGCGCCGGCGTTCACCAGCGCTTCATCGAACGCATCAACACCCTTGAGCAAGCACCTCCCGGCTTGCCTTCGCGAGTGATTGTCTTCGGCATTTCATCGCTGCCGGCCCAAGCACTGGAAGCCCTGGCGGGCCTGGCCCGTTTCAGCCAGGTTTTGCTCTGTGTGCATAACCCTTGCCGCCATCATTGGTCCGACATCGTCGCCGACAAGGATTTACTGCGTAACGAATATAAGCGCCAGGCGCGCAAAGCTGGTATGCCGGTCACTATCGACCCACAGACGTTGCACCAGCACGCCCACCCGCTGCTCGCAGCCTGGGGCAAGCAGGGCCGTGATTACATCAGTCTGTTGGACAGCTACGATGATCCCAACAGCTACCGCGCCGCATTTCGTGATGGGCGCATCGACCTGTTCAGCGACAGCGAACCCACCACCCTGCTCAATCAACTCCAGGACGATATCCTCGAACTGCGCCCGCTGAATGAAACCCGTGAATTCTGGCCCGCAGTCGACCTGGAGCACGATACGTCCATCCGTTTCCACATTGCCCACAGCGCCCAGCGCGAAGTGGAAATCCTCCATGACCAATTGCTCCAACGCTTCAGCGCCGATCCAGCGTTGCGCCCTCGGGACATCATCGTCATGGTCCCCGATGTCGACAGCTACGCACCGCACATCCGTGCGGTCTTCGGTCAGCTTGAGCGAAATGACCCACGCTTCATTCCATTTACTCTGACAGACCAAGGCCAGCGCGGCCGCGATCCCCTACTGATCGCCGTCGAACATCTGCTTAAGCTTCCCGACAGTCGTTTCCCCGTCAGTGAGATCCTCGACCTGCTTGACGTTCCCGCTTTGCGCGAGCGTTTTGCCATCAAAGAGCGCGACCTGCCCACCCTGCATCGCTGGATCGAAGGCGCCGGTATTCGCTGGGGGCTGAACGCCGAGCAACGCGCCGGTTTGGGCCTACCCGAAGAGCTGGAACAAAACAGCTGGCGATTCGGTCTGCGCCGCATGTTGTTGGGCTATGCCGTGGGCACGGGGACGGCCTGTGAAGGTATCGAGCCCTACGACGAAATCGGCGGCCTCGATGCGGCATTGATCGGCCCGCTGGTCGCCCTGCTTGACGCTTTGAGTGATGCCCATCAAGCGTTATCACAGCCTGCCTCACCCCAGGTGTGGGGCGAGCGACTGCAGCGCTTGATGCAGCTGTTCTTCCTGCCCAGCAGCGAACACGACGACTACCTCTTGGGCCAGCTTGAGCACCTGAGAGAGACCTGGCTGGAAACCTGCGAGTCTGTCGGCTTGCAGGACGAGTTACCCCTTACGGTCGTCCGTGAGGCATGGCTGGCCGGATTGGATCAGGGGCGTCTGTCCCAACGCTTCCTCGCCGGAGCTGTCAATTTTTGTACCCTGATGCCCATGCGCGCGATCCCGTTCAAGCTGGTTTGCCTGCTCGGCATGAACGACGGTGACTACCCACGCGCACAGCCGCCGCTGGACTTCGACCTGATGGGCAGCGACTACCGCCCCGGTGACCGTTCGCGCCGTGAAGACGACCGTTACTTACTACTCGAAGCGCTGCTCTCGGCACGCGACCAGCTCTATATCAGCTGGGTAGGCCGCAGCATCCGCGACAACAGCGATCGTCCGGCCTCGGTACTGATCGGCCAATTGCGCGACCACCTCGCCAGCGGCTGGCAGCACGCCAGCAGCGATAAGCCGCTGATTGACGCAATGACCCAGGAACACCCGCTCCAACCGTTCAGTGCGCGCTACTTTCACGAGGGCGATGCGCTGTTCAGCTACGCCCGCGAATGGCAATTGCTGCATGAAGCCCAGGAGGCCATACCCCCAGCGACTCTACTGGTGCCACACCAACAGGAAGAGCCCTTGAGTCTCGGCCAGTTGCAGGACTTCCTGCGTAACCCGGTCAAACATTTCTTCAGCCAGCGTCTGAAAGTATTCTTCGAAGCCGCAGAGGTGCCGCTGGCGGATGAAGAACCCTTCGTCCTCGACGCGCTGCAACGCTATAGCCTCAGCGACAGCCTGCTAACTGCTGCACTGACCCACCCCGATCACCTCGATCAGGCCCTCAATGCCCAAGCCCAGCGTTTGCAAGGCAGCGGGCTCTTGCCGATGGTCGGTTTCGGTGAGTGCCTGCGTAACGAGTTGATCGAGCCGTTGCCAGACCTGGTGCAGCGCTATCAACAGCTCCTGGCGCTGTGGCCGACCCCACATATCGGCGCTGAACCGGTCAGTTTTGAGTATCAGGGCATTCAGTTGGAAGGCTGGATCAGCGGCTTGCACCGACGCAGCGACGGCGGCTTGTTAAGCGTTACCACCATCCCCAACAGCATTGGCTCGATCAAAACACGCAAGTGGCATCGCCTGATTCGTCCGTGGGTCAACCATGTGGTGGCCTGCGCCTGCGGCCTGCCCTTGAGTACCGGCCTGGTAGCAAGTGACGACACCTTACTGCTCGCGCCGCTGGATAAACCTGTTGCCCAGGAAACCCTCGGTAACCTGCTGCTGGCCTGGCATACCGGCATGAGCGCTCCGTTACCCGTGGCAGTAAAAACCGCTTTCGCCTGGCTCGGCCAAACCGATCCTGCCAAGGCCCAGGCTGCAGCGAGCAAAGCCTATGAAGGTGACGGTATAACCACCGACGGCGAACGCCGCGAATCCCCCGCACTGACACGGCAATTCCCGGACTACGCCGCCTTGGTCGCCAGTGAAGAGTTCGAAGGCTGGTGCGAAACCCTGTATCGCCCGCTCATCAACGCACCCTGGCGATCACTTTCCAGCACGGAGGCCAGCGCATGATCGGCAAACCCCTGGCCCTGGCGTTCCCGCTTAAAGGCAGTCAGTTGATTGAAGCCAGTGCCGGCACTGGCAAGACCTTCACCATCTCCGCGTTATACCTGCGCCTGGTGCTCGGCCATGGCGGTGATGAATCCGGCTTCGGCCGTGAACTGCTGCCGCCACAGATTCTCGTCGTCACCTTCACCGACGCGGCCACCAAGGAACTGCGTGAGCGCATCCGCATCCGCCTGGCCGAAGCCGCACGCTTCTTTCGCGACGAAATCGAGCAGCCCGATGGGTTGATCGCCGATCTGCGTGCTCAGTACGCACCGCAGCAATGGCCCGCCTGCGCCAACCGCCTGGACATCGCCGCCCAATGGATGGATGAAGCCGCCGTCTCGACGATCCACAGTTGGTGCCAGCGCATGCTGCGCGAACATGCGTTCGACAGCGGCAGCCTGTTCACCCAGACCCTGGAAACTGACCATAGCGACCTGCTGGGCGAAGTGCTGCGCGACTACTGGCGATTGTTCTGCTACCCAATGCACGACGATGCCCTCAACTGGGTGCGCAACCATTGGGGCGGCCCCGCGGCGCTGATGCCACGGGTGCGTGCGTTGTTCGGCAGCGAGCGGCCCACCGACGAAACCCGCGAGCCAGCCGAACTGATCACCGCCTGCCTGCAAGAACGTCGTGCCGCGCTGGTTGCTCTCAAGGCACCGTGGCAACAATGGGCCGCCGAGCTGCGGGATATCTGCCTGCAAGCCGTCGCCGCCAAAGCCGTCGATGGGCGCAAGATGCAAGCGCGCTACTTCGAGCCCTGGTTCGAAAAGATCAGCGCCTGGGCCGCTGACGAAACCCTGGAACAACTGGACATCGGCACCGGCTTCACCCGCCTGACGCCTGACGGCATGGCCGAAGCGTGGAAAGGCGAGCCGCCGCAGCACCCTGGCATCGAGGCCATGGCCAGCCTCAAAGCCAGCCTCGACGCCTTGCCAACGCCCGACGCGGCGGTGCTGCAACACGCTGCCGGCTGGGTCGGCAAACGCTTCGAGGAAGAGAAACGTCGCCGCGCCGAGATGGGTTTTGACGACATGCTGATCCGCCTCAACGCCGCCCTTCAGGCCGACGGTGGCGAGCGTCTGGCCAGTGTGATCCGTGAGCAGTTCCCGGTGGCGCTGATTGATGAGTTTCAAGACACCGACCCGGTGCAATACAGCATCTTCGACAGCATCTACCGCATCGATGAAAACCACGTGGATAGTGGCCTGTTCCTGATCGGCGATCCCAAACAAGCGATCTACGCCTTTCGCGGCGCCGATATCTATACCTACTTGCGCGCTCGGCAGTCCACCACCGGCCGTCATCACACCCTGGGCACCAACTTCCGCTCCAGCCATGCGATGGTCGAGGCGGTGAACCACGTGTTCCAGCGTGCGGAAACCGGTCGTGGTGCGTTCCTGTTCCGTGAGCCCAATGGGGATAACCCGGTGCCGTTTCACCCGGTGCTGTCCCAGGGCCGCAGCGAACACCTGCACGTCGACGGCCAACCAATGCCGGCCATGAACCTGTGGCACCTGCCGACCGACCAGCCGATTTCCACTGCGGTTTACCGTCAGCACCTTGCCGCAGCCTGCGCCACGCAGATCGTTGCGTTGCTCAATAGTGGGCAACAAGGCACAGCCAGTTTTGTAAAAGAGGGCAACCTCAAGGGTGTATTGCCGTCAGACATCGCCATCCTTGTGCGCGACGGCAAGGAAGCCCAGGCCGTGCGCGCCGAGTTGGCCAGCCGTGGCGTGCGCAGTGTGTACCTGTCGGATAAAGACTCGGTGTTCGCCGCCCAGGAAGCTCACGACCTGCTGGCCTGGCTCAAGGCCTGCGCCGAGCCGGATGTCGAACGCCCGCTGCGCGCCGCGCTGGCCTGCGTCACCCTGAACCTGTCCCTGACGGAACTGGAGCGTCTGAACCAGGACGAATTGGCGTGGGAATCGCGCGTGATGCAGTTCCGTGGCTACCGCGCAATCTGGCGCACCCAGGGCGTGTTGCCGATGCTGCGTCGCCTGCTCCACGACTTCAAGCTGCCGCAAACCCTTATCGCCCGCAGTGACGGTGAGCGGGTGCTGACCAACCTGTTGCACCTTAGTGAGTTGCTGCAACAAGCCGCGTCGGAACTCGATGGTGAACAGGCATTGATCCGCCACCTGGCCGAACACTTGGCGCTGTCGGGCCAGGCCGGTGAAGAACAGATCCTGCGTCTGGAAAGCGATGAGCAATTGGTCAAGGTGGTGACCATTCACAAATCCAAGGGCCTGGAATACGACCTGGTGTTCCTGCCCTTCATCTGTTCGGCCAAACCGGTGGATGGCAGTCGCTTGCCGCTGCATTACCACGATGAACACGGCAAGTCCCAAGTGAGCCTGCGGCCGACGGCCGAACTGATTGCCCTGGCCGATGACGAGCGCCTGGCCGAAGACCTGCGTTTGTTCTACGTGGCCTTGACCCGCGCCAAACACGCCTGCTGGCTGGGCATTGCCGACCTAAAGCGCGGCAATAACAGCAGCTCGGTCTTGCATCTGTCGGCATTCGGCTATTTGCTGGGAGGCGGCACGTCGTTGGGCGAGTCCACCGGGCTGGCGCGCTGGTTGTTGGATTTACAGGAAGGGTGCCCGGCTATCCGTTATGGCCTTGTGCCGGATATCCAGGACATCCTGTTCCAGCCACCGCGCAATGAAGCGACCTTGCTCGCGCCGCTGCTGCCCAAACGCAAGGCTGCGGAAAACTGGTGGATTGCCTCCTACAGTGCCTTGCGCATTGGCGACAGCATGAGCGCCGCCAGCCTCGAAGCACCGGAAAGCCCCCAGGCCCAGAAACTGTTCGATGACGAACGCCTAGACCCCGATGCGCCACGGGAAGTGGTGGCGCCTGGCGGCGATATTCATCGTTTCCCACGCGGTCCTAATCCAGGCACCTTCCTCCACGGCTTGTTGGAATGGGCCGGTGAAGAGGGGTTCAACGTGACACCCGAGGCCATCGAAAAAGCCGTGGGCGCACGCTGTAACCGCCGCAACTGGGAAGGCTGGATCGTCACCCTCAGCGGTTGGTTGGGTCATCTGTTGCAAACGCCGTTGCCGCTGTACAACGACCACGTGACCTTAAGCGGCCTTCAGCAGTACCAGATCGAAATGGAGTTCTGGTTCGCCAGTCACAAAGTCGATGTGCTGGCCCTCGACAAACTGGTGTGCCAGCACACCCACGGCGGTGTTTCCCGTGTGGCCGCTGAGCCGGTGCTGCTCAACGGCATGTTCAAGGGTTTTATCGACCTGACGTTCGAACACGATGGCCGCTACTACGTGGCGGACTACAAATCCAACTGGCTCGGCCCCGACGATTCGGCCTACACCCAGCAAGCCATGGAGCACTCGATTCTTGAGCATCGGTACGACCTGCAATACGTACTCTACCTGCTGGCCCTGCACCGCCAGCTCAAGGCGCGCCTGCCGGATTATGACTACGACCAGCACGTCGGCGGCGCTCTGTACCTGTTTCTGCGTGGCACCCAGTCGGTGAGCCAGGGGGCGTATTTTACCCGGCCGCCCCGCGAACTGATCGAAAGTCTGGATCTGCTGTTCCAGGGCAAGCCTATCCCGCCCAAGGTCGAGCCCGTCTGGGAACAAGGAGTGTTGCTATGAGCCTGTCGCCGTTACCGCTGGAGGAGCTGGCACCGCTGAGTCGCGCCATCGACCTGGTGCAGTTGCTTGAGCGTTGGGTCGAGCGTGGCTGGTTGCGGGCCTTGGACAAAGCCTTCGTCGGCTTCCTGCATGAGCTTGACGCCCAGGCCGATCCCTTGGTTTTGTTGGCGGCCGCCTTGACCAGCCATCAACTGGGCCATGGTCACGTCTGCCTTGACCTGTTCGAAACCCTCAAGGCGCCTGACTTCGCCCTGTCATTGCCGCCCGAAGGCGACCTGCACACGGGCGCCATGCTGCTGCCGTCGCAATTGCTGCACGGCCTGGACGGTGCCCATTGGTGCCATGCCCTGGCGAGCAGCCCATTGGTAGCGCTGGCGGTCGATGGCAGCGACGCGGCCCAGAGTCGTCCGTTGGTGTTGTCTGGCAAGCGCCTGTACCTGCGCCGCTACTGGACCTACGAGCGCCGTATCGATCGCGCCCTGCGCCTGCGCCTTGCGAACGTGGAGCCCGCAGCTGCCGATTTGCCACAACGCCTCAACCGCCTGTTCGACCAACCGGCGCCCGACGGTGTAATTGACTGGCAAAAACTTGCCTGTGCCCTGGCAACCCGCGGCGCCTTCAGTATCGTCACCGGCGGCCCCGGCACCGGCAAGACCACCACCGTGGTGCGCCTGCTCGCGCTGCTGCAGGCACCCGCTGTGGAGTCCGGCAGCCCGCTGCGCATTCGCCTGGCTGCCCCGACCGGTAAAGCGGCTGCGCGACTGACCGAATCCATCAGCCAGCAAGTGCTGTCGCTGACCGTGCCCGACAGCGTGCGGGAAAAAATCCCGACCCAGGTCACCACGGTTCACCGCCTGTTGGGCAGCCGTCCGGGCACCCGCCACTTCCGGCATCACCTGGGTAATCCATTGCCGCTGGACGTGCTGGTGGTGGATGAAGCCTCGATGATTGACCTGGAAATGATGGCCAACCTGCTCGACGCCTTGCCGCCCCATGCGCGTCTGGTATTGCTGGGCGACAAGGACCAGTTGGCGTCGGTGGAGGCCGGTGCGGTGCTCGGCGATTTGTGCCGTGACGCCGAAGCTGGCTGGTACAGCCCGCAGACTCGGCAATGGCTGCAAGCGGTCAGCGGCGAAGACCTCAGTGCCAGCGGCCTGCACGAAGACCTCGACGCCAGTCATCCCCTGGCCCAGCAGGTGGTGATGCTGCGCTATTCGCGTCGTTTCGGCGAAGGCAGCGGCATCGGCCAGTTAGCGCGCTGGGTCAACCAGCAAAATGCCGAAGAGGCACGTCAACTGCTGGCCGCGCGCCGTCATGACGATCTGTTTTGCCTAAGCCTCAAGGGCGAGCATGACCACGCCCTTGAGCGCTTGGTGCTGGACGGGCAGGGCGACGGCGCCCAGGGTTATCGCTACTACCTGAACCTGCTGCAATCGGCACGCCCACCTCTGGATACGCCGCGCGATGACCCGGCCTGGACCCATTGGGCGCAACAGTTGTTGCAAGCCTTTGATGCGTTCCAATTGCTCTGTGCCGTGCGCAAAGGGCCCTGGGGGGTTGAAGGGCTGAACCAGCGCATCACCGCGGCCCTGCGCAAAGTCCGCCTGATCGAAGGCGACGAGCAGTGGTACGAGGGCCGTCCGGTCTTGATGACCCGTAACGATTATGGCTTGGGCCTGATGAACGGAGACATCGGCATCGCGCTGAAACTGCCCGAAAGCGATGGCGGCCCCCACGTCCTACGCGTGGCCTTCCCACGTAACGATGGCCAGGGTGGCGTACGTTTCGTGCTGCCCAGCCGCTTGAATGATGTAGAAACCGTGTATGCGATGACCGTGCACAAATCCCAGGGCTCGGAGTTCACCCATACGGCGCTGATCCTGCCGGATGCTTTGAACCCGGTGCTGACTAAAGAATTGATCTATACCGGTATTACCCGCGCCAAGCGCTGGTTCAGCTTGATCGAGCCCCGGGGTGGTGTGTTTGAAGAGGCGGTACGGCGCAAGGTCAAGCGTTTGAGCGGGTTGATGCTGGAGTTGGACGCCGCACCGGAAAAAACTGACTGACAGGTCATGAAATATTTCTGATTCAGATGTCTGATTTTTCTGAAAAAATAGTAGGCCCCGTGCCAGCCGTGCTGCGCGGGGGTTCCCGCCGCTGTGCTATCGTTGCGGCATCACCCTGGAAAATACCTGAGAGAAGTGCTGCATGAACGTGGCTGTCTCGCCCACAGAGCGCAGTTTGAGCTGGAGACGCATGTTGCGGGTGGCGGTTCTGTGCCTGCTCGCGCCGCAGGTATGGGCGCAGACGCCCAGCCTCGCCGAGCAGCGCGCCCAGGCGGTCACCCAGGTCGTGCTGGGTATTCTCAGCTACGCGCGGTGGCCGGTGGAGCCTGCGCAATTGCGGCTGTGCATTGTCGGGCCGACTCAGTACACCGATGACCTGGTCAAAGGCACTACCCAGGCCACCGGTCGTCCGGTGCGGGTGCGGCGCCTGCTGGTCGATCATCCGGATATCGTCAATGCCTGCGACGCGATCTACATCGGCAAAATCACGCCTGAGGAACGCAGCCGCCTGTTTACTTCATTGATTGGCCACCCTGTGCTCAGCATCAGCGAAGGGGGCGACCAATGCACGGTGGGCAGCCTGTTCTGCCTGCGTGTCAGCGATGAGCAGGTGTCGTTCGAGGTCAACCTGGATTCCGTCGCCCGCAGCGGCGTGCGTATCCATCCCAGTGTGTTGCAGTTGTCTCGCCGTCGAGCGCCTGGCTCATGAGCCGCGATAAAGTGCGGCCGACCCTGCGTTCGGTGATTGCTCGCGGGCATATGATCCTGGCGCTGGTGGCGGTCACCCTGGCCAGTGTGTCCCTGACCCTGCTCGGCGTGCTTGCCCTGCGGGTTTACGCCGAGCACAACCTGCACCTGATCGCCCGCTCCATCAACTACACCGTGGAAGCGGCCGTGGTGTTCAACGACAGCGCGGCGGCCACCGAAGCCCTGAGCCTGATTGCCTCCACCGAAGAAGTGGCCCAGGCAGAAGTATTTGATATCAACGGCAAGCTGCTGGCGCGCTGGGTTCGCCCGGAAACCGGCATGTTGTCACGGGTCGAGCTGCAAATAGCGCACGCCCTGCTCGAACAGCCCATCAGCCAGCCGATTCTGCGCCAGGGGCAAACTGTGGGCAGCATCCATCTGGTCGGCCACGGTGGCAGCCTGTTGCGCTTTTTGCTCAGCGGCCTGGTCGGGATTCTGATCTGCACAGCGCTCAGCGCCTGGGTGGCATTGCACCTGTCGCGGCGTCTATTGAATGGTATCACCGTGCCATTGCAACGCCTGGCTGCCGTCGCCCACGCCGCCCGCAGCGAGCGAGACTTCGACCGCCGCGTACCCTCGGCGCAGATCGCCGAACTCGACAGCCTGGGCAGCGACTTCAACGCCCTGCTCGGTGAGATGGAGGCATGGCAAAGCCATCTGCAGAGTGAAAACGAAACCCTGGCCCACCAGGCCAGCCACGACAGCCTCACCGGCCTGCCCAACCGCGCGTTCTTCGAAGGCCGCCTGATCCGCGCCTTGCGCAGCGCCGCCAAGGTCAACGAGCGAGTGGCGGTGTTGTTCCTCGACAGCGACCGTTTCAAAGACATCAACGACAGCTTCGGTCACGCTGCCGGCGACGCCGTGCTGGTGGCCGTTGCCGACCGCGTGCGTGCGCAACTGCGCGAGGATGATCTGGTGGCGCGGTTGGGCGGGGATGAATTTGCGGTATTGCTGGCGCCGCTGCACAAGGCCGAAGACGCCCATCGCATCGCCGACAAAATCATTGCCAGCATGGACATGCCGATCCCCCTGCCAGGCGATACCCAAGTGTTGACCTCCCTCAGCATCGGTATTGCCATTTATCCCGATCATGGCGCCACTCCCGGCACCTTGCTCAACGCCGCCGATGCGGCGATGTACCAGGCCAAACGCCTGTCTTCAGGCGGCCAGCAAACGGCGGAGTCGGAGCATCCCGTCGTCAACGTTCAACACAGGAGTTGATTCCCTTGTTCGCTAACACACGCGTTTTATTTATTTCCTTACTCTTTGCCTTCCTGGCCCTCAGCGGCTGCCAGACGCCACCACCCAAGGGCCTCACCCCGGCGCAAGTCGCCGTGCTCAAGCAGCAAGGCTTCGAGCTGACCGACGAGGGCTGGGCCTTCGGCCTGTCCGGTAAAGTCTTGTTTGGCAGCGACGTCGAAACCCTCAATAAACCCAGTACCGACATCGTCGAACGCATCGGCCAGGCCCTGGTAGGTGCGGGTATCGAGCGTGTGCGTGTCGACGGCCACACCGACGCCTCCGGCAAAGAACCCTACAACGTGGCACTGTCCCTGCGCCGCGCCAAAAGCGTGGGCAAGGTGCTGACCCGCGTGGGGATGAAAGAAGAAAACATCCAACTGCGCGGCCTGGGCAGCAGCGAGCCGGTGGCGCCGAATACGACGACAGCGGGCCGCACCGAGAATCGCCGGGTGTCGATCGTAGTGATCGCAGACTAAGCGGGTTCTCCTTCCCCCAGCTGAAATGCATTCAATATGTGGGAGCTGGCTTGCCTGCGATGGCGGTTGATCGGGAGATATAGCTTTTGCTGATGCACCGCTATCGCAGGCAAGCCAGCTCCCACATTCAGTCCGCAAACCGCATCTCCCGCGTCTGCCCCATCAACAACCCCTGATTCTGTTCAGTCACTTCGCGGATGTAATCCCACAACAACGTAATCCGCTTCAACTTCCTCAAATCCTCCCGGCAATACATCCAGAACTGCCGCGTAATCGCAATCTGCTCTCCCAGCACCGGCAACAAGCGCGGGTCCTGCGCGGCCAGAAAGCACGGCAATATCGCCATCGACCGGCCTTGCTGCGCCGCCACGTACTGGGCGATCACGCTGGTACTGCGCAAACTCGCGCTGGCGCCGGGTACGACGTTGGCCAGGTACAGCAGCTCCGAGCTGAACGCCAGGTCATCCACGTAGCTGATAAACGGATGCTCAGCCAAATCCGCAGGCTTGCGGATCGGTGGGTGTTGGTCGAGGTAGTCCTGGGTGGCGTACAGCTGCAGTTTGTAGTCGCACAGTTTGCAGCACACATACGGCCCGTGTTCCGGGCGCTCCAGGGCGATGACGATGTCGGCTTCGCGCTTGGACAGGCTGATGAAGTGGGGCAGGGGCAGGATGTCCACCGAGATCGCGGGATAGGTGTCGACGAAATGGCTCAGTTGTGGGGTGATAAAGAAGCTGCCGAAACCTTCGGTACAGCCCATGCGCACATGCCCGGACAGTGCCACGCCCGAGCCGGAGACTTGCTCGCAGGCCATGTGCAGCGTGCTTTCGATGGATTCGGCGTAGCCGAGCAAACGCTGGCCTTCGGTAGTGAGCACGAAGCCGTTGGTCCGGGATTTTTCGAACAGCAGCGTACCAAGGGACACTTCCAGTGAACTGATGCGCCGCGACACGGTGGTGTAGTCCACCGCCAGGCGCTTGGCGGCCACGCTGGCCTTGCGGGTGCGGGCTACTTCGAGGAAAAACTTCAGGTCATCCCAGTTCAGGGCGCCCAGGGAGGTGATGTTTTTTTGCATATTGGACCGGCTTTTATGTGCGTTCTTATTAGAGATTTGCACATCTATACTCCAAAAACAGTCCGAACGCCTCATTCTTCAAGGCGATTCAACGCCTTGGTTCTCTGCATAACTACAAGATTCTGGAGACCACATGAACGCATCTGCCGATATTTCCGTGCAACAGGTCAAGTTGCTGATCAACGGCGAGTGGGTCGAGTCCAAAACCACCGAGTGGCAAGACATCGTCAACCCGGCCACCCAGCAAGTGCTGGCCAAAGTCCCGTTCGCCACTGCCGATGAAGTCAACGCTGCCATTGACGCTGCCCATCGCGCCTTCCAGACCTGGAAGCTGACGCCGATCGGTGCGCGGATGCGCATCATGCTCAAGCTGCAAGCCCTGATCCGTGAACATTCCAAGCGTATCGCCGTGGTCCTCAGCGCCGAGCAGGGCAAGACCATTGCCGATGCCGAGGGCGATATTTTCCGTGGCCTGGAAGTGGTCGAACACGCCTGTTCCATCGGCACCCTGCAAATGGGCGAATTCGCCGAAAACGTTGCCGGTGGCGTGGACACCTACACCCTGCGCCAGCCTATCGGCGTGTGCGCCGGCATCACCCCGTTCAACTTCCCGGCGATGATTCCGCTGTGGATGTTCCCGATGGCGATTGCCTGCGGTAATACCTTCGTACTCAAGCCTTCCGAGCAAGACCCGTTGTCGACCATGCTGCTGGTGGAACTGGCGCTGGAAGCCGGCGTACCGGCGGGCGTGCTCAACGTGGTGCACGGCGGCAAGAGCGTGGTGGATGCACTGTGCACCCACAAAGACATCAAGGCGGTGTCCTTCGTCGGCTCGACGGCTGTGGGCACCCATGTCTACGACCTGGCCGGCAAGCACGGCAAACGCGTGCAATCGATGATGGGCGCCAAGAACCACGCGGTGGTGCTGCCGGATGCCAATCGCGAGCACACCCTCAATGCCCTGGTCGGTGCCGGGTTCGGCGCGGCGGGCCAGCGTTGCATGGCCACTTCGGTGGTGGTGCTGGTGGGTGCGTCCAAGCAATGGCTGCCGGACCTCAAGGCCCTGGCGCAAAAACTTAAAGTCAATGCCGGCAGCGAAGCCGGCACGGACGTTGGCCCGGTGATTTCCAAGCGCGCCAAGGCACGTATCCTTGAGCTGATCGAAAGCGGCGTCAAAGAAGGCGCCAAGCTGGAGCTGGACGGCCGCGACATCAAGGTGCCGGGTTTTGAGCAAGGCAACTTTGTCGGCCCGACGCTGTTCTCGGGCGTAACCACTGACATGCGCATCTACACCGAAGAAATCTTCGGCCCGGTGCTGGTGGTGCTGGAAGTCGATACCCTCGATGAAGCCATCGCGCTGGTCAACGCCAACCCGTTCGGCAACGGCACGGGCCTGTTCACCCAGAGCGGTGCGGCGGCGCGTAAATTCCAGAGCGAAATCGATGTGGGCCAGGTCGGCATCAACATCCCGATTCCGGTGCCAGTGCCGTTCTTCAGTTTCACCGGCTCCCGTGGTTCCAAGCTCGGCGACCTCGGCCCGTACGGCAAGCAAGTGGTGCAGTTCTACACCCAGACCAAAACCGTCACCAGCCGCTGGTTTGATGACGACACGGTCAACGATGGCGTCAACACCACCATCAACCTGCGCTGAACCCGGGAGACGACCATGAAAATTGCATTTATCGGCCTGGGCAACATGGGCGCGCCCATGGCCCGCAACCTGATCAAGGCTGGGCACACGCTTAACCTGTTCGACCTGAACCAGGCGGTACTCAAGGAACTCGCCGGACTGGGCGGCACCATCAGCAGCTCGCCGCGTGATGCGGCCCAGGGCGCCGAACTGGTGATTACCATGCTGCCGGCCGCCGCCCACGTGCGCAGCGTGTGGCTCAATGACGACGGCGTGCTCGCGGGCATCGGCAAAGGCATCCCAGCGGTGGATTGCAGCACCATCGATCCGCAAACCATCCGTGATGTCGCGGCAGCGGCGGCGAAACAAGGTGTGGCCGTGGCCGATGCACCGGTCTCCGGTGGCACCGGCGGTGCCCAGGCCGGGACGCTGACCTTTATGGTCGGCGCCAACCCGGAACTGTTCGCCACCCTGCAACCGGTGCTGGCGCAGATGGGCCGCAACATCGTGCACTGCGGCGATGTCGGCACCGGCCAAATCGCCAAGATCTGCAACAACCTGCTGCTGGGTATCAGCATGGTCGGTGTCAGCGAAGCCATGGCCCTGGGCGATGCGCTCGGCATTGATACGCAAGTGCTGGCCGGGATCATCAACAGCTCCACCGGGCGCTGCTGGAGTTCCGATACCTACAACCCTTGGCCGGGTGTGATCGAAACCGCGCCATCATCGCGTGGCTATACCGGTGGTTTTGGTGCCGACCTGATGCTCAAGGATTTGGGCCTGGCCACCGAAGCCGCACGCCAGGTGCACCAGCCGGTGATCCTCGGCGCAGTGGCCCAGCAGCTGTATCAATCGATGAGCCAGCGTGGGGAAGGGGGCAAGGACTTCTCGGCGATCATCAACAGCTATCGCAAGCTGTAGGAGCGAGCTTGCTCGCGAAAAATGTGAGAGCAACGCGTTCATCCTGGATGAGCGCGTTTTCGTTGGCGATCTTCGCGAGCAAGCTCGCTCCTACAGGGACGGGGATGGGTCAGGCAAACACAAAATACTTACGCACTGTCTCGACCACTTCCCACGTCCCCTTCATCCCCGGCTCCACCACAAAGATATCCCCAGCGCGCAGATGGATCGGCTCCATACCTTCAGGCGTGATCACGCAGTAGCCTTCCTGGAAATGGCAGTATTCCCACTTCACGTATTCCACGTACCACTTGCCCGGCGTGCAGATCCAGGTGCCCATGATTTTGCTGCCGTCTTCGCTGGTGTAGGCGTTGAGGTTGACGGTGTGCGGGTCGCCTTCAAGCTTTTCCCATTTGCAGGCATCCAGGACCGGCAGTGGGTGGGTGTCGCGCAGTACGGTGATGGGCTTGGACATGATGACTCCGAGGCAAGGGAAGGGAAAGCTCAACCCTAAGGCCTCGGGCGTTGCGCCAGTGGTCTGAACTCGACATTGGGATGCCCAGAAGCGCAGTCACCTGAACACCGCAGTCCCCTGTGGGAGCCGGGCTTGCCCGCGATGACGCTGGCACAACAAGCATCTCCATTGCCTGACACTCCGCTATCGCGGGCAAGCCCGGCTCCCACAGGAGGTCTTGGTGTATCTGAGCGACAGATCTGTGCATCAAACCGCTGTTTCCTCGCAGTAACTGCGAAAGAATTCGCGCTTGGCGCCAGAATTCGCAAGAAAATTCAGAGCTGGCCCTCGTATCATTCACCCCAGTACCCAGTGAGAGCCTCGCAATGAACCCAATAAAAACGTGGTGGGATATCAGCCCGCCCTTGAGCACGGCGACCCCGACCTGGCCGGGCGATACGCCGTTTCAGGAGGAGCGCGTGTGGCAGTTCGGCCCGGAGTGCCCGGTGAATGTGGGGCGCGTCACCCTGTCGCCGCACACCGGTGCCCATGTGGATGCGCCGCTGCACTACAGCGCCGATGGCGCACCCATTGGCGAAGTTTCCCTGGATGTGTACATGGGCCCGTGCCGGGTATTGCATTGCCTGGGCAGCGGCGCATTGGTGCAGCCCCATCAGTTGCAAGGACGTGTGGATAACCTGCCGGAGCGCGTGCTGCTGCGCACTTATCCACAAGCGCCACTCACTCAATGGGATTCGAACTTCACCGCCATCGCCCCGCAAACCATTGAGCTGCTCGCCGGTCTCGGTGTGCGTCTGATCGGTATCGATACGCCGTCCCTGGACCCGCAACAATCCAAGACCATGGATTCCCACAACGCCGTGGCGCGCCATGGCATGGCGATCCTCGAAGGCATCGTGCTCGATGACGTGCCGGAGGGCGACTACGAACTGATCGCACTGCCGCTGCGTTTTGCCAACCTGGACGCGAGCCCGGTGCGCGCCATTCTCCGCCCGCTCAAGGAGCCCACGCGATGAGCCAATGTCCTTTCTCAGCTGATTACCAACCGCCGGAAGAATGGCATAACGCCGAGCTGAATTTTTCCGAGTCCATGAGCTATGGCGATTATCTGGACCTGGGCAAAGTCCTCAGCGCCCAGCACCCGCTGTCGCCGGACCACAACGAAATGCTCTTCATCATCCAGCACCAGACCTCTGAGCTGTGGATGAAACTGATGCTGCACGAACTCAAGGCCGCCCGCGAACATGTGCGCCTGGGTGAGCTGCCGCCGGCGTTCAAGATGCTGGCGCGGGTGTCGCGGATCTTCGATCAACTGGTGCACGCCTGGGCCGTGCTGGCGACCATGACGCCGTCGGAGTACAAGGCGATTCGCCCGTTCCTGGGGCAGTCGTCGGGGTTTCAGTCGTTCCAGTACCGCGAGATCGAATTCATCCTCGGCAACAAAAGCCCGGCGCTGCTGCGGCCCCATGCCCATCGCCCGGAGTTGCTGCAGCAATTGCAGGTAGCGATTGCCACGCCGTCGCTGTATGACGAGGCGGTGAACCTGATGATCAAGGCAGGGCTGGCGATTGACCCTCAGCGCGCCGAACGCGACCCGACGGCGGCCACGGTGCACGATGAATCGGTGGAAGCGGCGTGGCGCGAGGTGTATCGCGACCCGAATCGCTACTGGGACTTGTATCAATTGGCCGAGAAGTTTATCGACCTGGAAGATTCGTTCCGCCAGTGGCGCTTCCGGCATGTCACCACGGTGGAGCGCATCATCGGCTTCCAGCCGGGTACTGGCGGCACCGAGGGCGTGGGCTATTTGCGCAAGATGCTCGATACGGTGTTGTTCCCTGAACTCTGGCGAGTACGTTCCACCCTCTAAACAAAAAAGCCCCGGATCTCCGGGGCTTTTTTCTAGGTGAAATACAGTCAATTGTGGGAGCTGGCTTGCCTGCGATTACGGTGTATCAGTCGGCTCATCCATTGGCTGACACGCCGCAATCGCGGGCAAGCCCGGCTCCCACAGGGGTTACTGGGTTACGGCAACCTTCCCGTTTCTGATCCGAAACCGATAGGCGATGTAGATAATTCCCACCCACACCGGCATCGCATACACCGACTCGCGAATCCCCGGAATCGCCAGCATCACCCCGATGATCATCACCATGAACGCCAGGCACAGGTAGTTGCTGAACGGGAACCAGAAGGTCTTGAACGACGGCGTCACGCCTTGCTCGCCCATGGCCTTGCGGAACTTGATGTGGGTCAGGCTGATCAGCGCCCAGTTGATCATCAGCGACGCGACCACCAGGGCAAACAGCAACTCCAGTGCACTGTGCGGCGCGACGTAGTTGACCACCACGCACAGCATCGTCACCAACGCCGAAATCGCCAACGCCCGCAGCGGCACGCCTTGCTTGTTGAGCTTCATCAGTGCCTTGGGCGCGTCACCTTGCTCGGCCAGGCCGAACAACATGCGGCTGTTGCAGTACACCCCGCTGTTGTACACCGACAACGCCGCGGTCAGCACCACGAAGTTGAGAATGTGGGCGGCGGTGTCGTTGCCGATCAACGAGAAGATCTGCACAAACGGGCTGCCGCTGTAGGCATCGCCCGACGCGCCGAGGGTTTGCAGCAGTTGATCCCACGGGTACAGCGACAACAGCACGGTCAGCGCACCGACATAGAAAATCAGAATGCGGTACACCACCTGGTTGATCGCTTTGGGGATCACCTTGCGCGGTTCGCTGGCCTCGGCGGCGGTGATGCCGACCAGTTCCAGGCCGCCGAACGAGAACATGATGAAGGCCATCGACATCAACAGCCCCATGCCGCCATTGGGGAAGAACCCACCGTGGCTCCACAGGTTGCTGACCGAGGCTTGCGGGCCGCCGGTGCCGCTGAACAGCAGGTAGCAGCCGAGCACGATCATGCCGACAATCGCCACCACCTTGATGATCGCAAACCAGAACTCGGCTTCACCGAAGAACTTCACGTTCAGGGTGTTGATCAGGTTCACCGCAACAAAGAACACCAGCGCGCTGACCCAGGTTGGAATCTCCGGCCACCAGAACTGGATGTACTTGCCCACGGCCGTCAGTTCGGCCATGCCCACCAGCACGTAGAGCACCCAGTAGTTCCAGCCCGCCAGGAAGCCCGCGTAACCGCCCCAGTATTTATGTGCGAAGTGGCTGAAGGACCCGGCCACCGGCTCTTCGACGATCATCTCGCCGAGCTGGCGCATGATCAGGAACGCGATAAACCCGGCCACCGCATAGCCCAGGATCATTGACGGCCCCGCCGACTTGAGTACCCCGGCCGAGCCGAGGAACAAGCCTGTACCAATCGCACCTCCCAAGGCGATCAGCTGAATGTGCCGGTTCTTCAGGCCTCGCTTGAGGCCCACCGGGTTAACCATGTCATCCGCCATTAACATTCCCTTCTACTTGTTTTTCTCAAGGGTGATTGCACGCCGCATCGGCCCCTCAGAACTGCTGAGGGTCAGATATTACTCTGCGTAAACTTTTCGTAATACAGCTGAACGCCATCAAGTGCCTGATCCGCCAGCCATTGTTGGATGGATTCGACCATCGGAGGGGGGCCGCACACGTACATATCCGCCGATCTGTCCCGCAATTCGGCCAGGTCGAAATGTTCGGTCAGGTAGCCGCGTTTGCCAGCCCACTCGGTTGAGGCGTCGCTCAGTACTTCGGTGTAGCGAAAGTTAGGGATTTTCGCCGCGTAGGCGTGGATACGCGCCGCTTCACATAAATCTTCGGCGCCGCGCACGCCGTAATACAGATGCACAGGTTGCGTGCAGCCGTTGACGGCCAGCTCATCAAGCATACCCAGCAGCGCCGACAACCCGGTGCCGCCCGCCACCAGTACCAGCGGTTGGGTGACGTGCCGCAGATAAAACGCCCCCAAGGGCGCCTCCATCAACATTTCATCACCTGCCTGGCAGCGTTCACGCAGGTAGTTGCTCATGACTCCATCGGGCAGCAGGCGGACCAGAAACTGCAATTGACTGCCCGGCCGGTTGGCGAAGGAATAGGAGCGCCAACTATCGGTGCCGGGCACCGACAGACGTGCGTATTGGCCCGGCAAAAAATCCAGTGGCTGCTCCAGTTGCAGCTGCAAAATGGCGGTGCTGGTCGACACCTGCTGCACCGCGCTCACCGTGCCGCGTACCTGTGCGGGTCCTGGGGCGTTGCACAGGCTCGAATCAAAGTCGAAATAAAAGGTGGCGTCGGACTTCACCCGGGTCTGGCAACTGAGCATCTTGCGCTGTTGCAGGTCGAGGCTGGAGAGCGCTTCCTCGTCGACATAGTCCTGGGTGTAATCACCGGATTCGCAGCGCCCCTGGCAAGTGCCGCACACGCCTTCGCGGCAATCGAGCGGGATCTTGATGCCGTTGCGCAGGGCTGCATCCAACAGGATTTCATGGGCGCCCACCGGGAAGAATAGGGTCTTGCCATCGGCAAAACTGAAGGCCACTTTGTGATTCATTCACATAACTCCGTGAATAGGTATGAACCCCTTGTAGGAGCGAGCTTGCTCGCGAAGAACGTCAACGATGACGCGGGACATCCTGAATGAACGCGGCGTACTTACGTTTTTCGCGAGCAAGCTCGCTCCTACAGGGGAATGCGGCACCATTACAGGTGATAGAAATCCAGCACCGAGTTGATGGTGTCGTTGAGCAGCAGGGCGTGCTTGCGCGTGATCAGCCAGCTGTCGCCCTCGGGCTTGAGGCGATAGGTTGCGTGCCCATAGAACTGCTCGGAAGTAGCCAGCCGATAAAACAGCGTGTGCCAGTTCAAACGCACCTCCAGCGTGCCGTCGGCCTGCTCGGCAATGCGCACGTTGTTGATCAGGTGCAAGGTGCGCGGCATCGGCGTGGCAGAGGCGGCTTTGCCGGTGCGCAGGCGGAACACACGGTCTTCCAGGCCCGAACGGTTGGCGTAGTAGATCAACGACATCTCGCGCTTGGGGTCTTGGGTGTAGACGTGTTCCGAGTCCCATTGCGGCAGGTGGAATTCACTCTGCGGGTCAAATAGCTCCACGTAGGAGTCCCAGTCCTGGGCGTCGCACAGCTCGGATTTGCGGTAGAAGAACTGCTCGACCCGGTACTGCAATTGCGCATTCATCACTTCACCTCCCGCAGGCTCAGGGCCCGCTGGTCCAAACCCTTGAGCAGAAACCGTTGCCAATTGCGGTGCTGGTTGACGTACAAGCCTTCGTGGGTGAACTCAGTGCCGGTCATGGCTGGTTGAATGCCGATGGCTTCGCTGTTGGGCGTCGGCCCGGTCTCCCAGCGATGGCTGCCGCGAGAAATATCGCTCCAGCGCTCCAGACGGCCCTGGAAACCGCGCTGGGCTTCGCGAAATTCCACCAGGTCATCCGGCGTGCCCATGCCCGAAACGTTGAAGAAGTCTTCGAACTGGCGAATCCGGTTTTCGCGATCGGCGTCGGATTCACCCTTGACCCCCAGGCATTGGCTGATGATCTCGGTCTTGTTCCAGGCCACCGGGCGGATGATGCGCAACTGCGAGCTGATCTGGTCGAGGAAAAACAGGCTGGGGTAGATGTTCAGGTTGCGCAGGCGGTGCATCATCCACTCGGCCTTCTGCTGGCCATGTTCGGCCACCAGGCGCGGCATGATGGTGGCGTAGCCGGAGCGCACGCTGGGGTTGGGCATGTCGCTGAACAACACACTGTGGCCGTTATTGAAGGCGAACCAGCCGTCATCGGTATTCGCGTCGCCGGCGCCGAGCTTGCTGTAGTCCAGCGTCGTGCTGGAACCCGCGCCGTTCTCGGTATTGACCTGCTGGCGGTGCTGCACGGTGGCCACATAGTTGTAGTGCACGGTGCTGACGTGATATCCGTCCAGGCCGTTTTCGTTTTGCAGCTTCCAGTTGCCGTCGTAGGTATAGGCCGACTTGCCCGGCAGCACTTCCAGCTCACCGGTGGCCGATTGCGCCACCATCATGTCGAAGAACACTTTGGCATCGCCCAGGAAATCTTCCAGGCTGTTGGTGCCGTTCACGTCCAGGCTGATAAACACAAAGCCCTTGTAGCTTTCGATGCGGGCCTTTTTCAGGCCGCGGGTGGCCTTGTCGAAACTCTCCGGGTATTCCCCCGGCGCCTTGACCTTCACCAGCCGACCATCGCTTTTGTAGCACCAGGCGTGGAACGGGCAGGTGAAGGTGGACTGGTTGCCCTTGCCCACGCGGGTGAGGGTAGTGCCGCGGTGCTGGCAGGCATTGATCAGCGCGTTGAGCCGACCTTCGCCGTCGCGGGTGATGATCATCGGCTGGCGCCCGGCGCGCATCGTCACGAAGTCGTGGTTATTGGCCAGTTCGCTTTCATGGCAAGCATAGATCCAGTTTTTCTCGAAGATCAGCTCCATCTCCAGGTCGAACAGTTCGGGCTCGGTGAACATGTCGCGGGCAATGCGGAACACTTCATCTGCCGGGCGAAAGTCCAGGCAGCTTTCGACAAAGGTTTTCCACTGCTCGACGGTTCTTGCACCACTCATGGGAGGCACCTTTTGATAATGGCTAAACGGGTAAACCATTAAGGCGCTGCGAAGGGGCGGTGGGCTATCCGATTAATGGGGCAAGATGGGCCGCAAAGTTGGGCAGCAAATACCCAACCCGGTGCGGCGCGGTGACGCAATGGGCTACTGTCATTGCAGGTGATGGTCGCAAAAAACCTGAATTTATCCACATAGTCGACGGTTGCTATCCACACGGTTGCGACTGCGCCGACGTGGCTTGGAACTTGCTGTCGATGTTCAACGACGCGCCGCCAGAGCGCGCAAACGCCTAACCGCCGTGGGTGCAGCCCGATGAGTAGCCAGACACGCGATATTCATATTCAACGCTTCGACCTCGAAGGCGCCCGCAGCTGGATGTCGGGCATCTG
Organism: Pseudomonas paralactis; assembly: GCF_001439735.1. Classification (GTDB taxonomy): domain Bacteria; phylum Pseudomonadota; class Gammaproteobacteria; order Pseudomonadales; family Pseudomonadaceae; genus Aquipseudomonas; species Aquipseudomonas paralactis. The sequence continues at coordinate 211,511 of NZ_JYLN01000009.1, read as the reverse complement.
CGGTCCCCATCGCCTGGCGACGGCCACCCCCGAGCGCCTGCGATTTCATCACAGCGCCAATGTGTTCAAATCCCGCGCCACCACCCTGGGCGTGATCGAATACGGTACCGACGTGACCATCGACATCGAAGACGCCGAGCACTTCAGCAGCTACAGCTTGAGCCTGCCGCTGGTGGGCGAGCAGGAGCTGAGCAAGAACGGTGAGCGCTTGAGTTCCAACCGCGACCAGGGCGTGATCATTTCGCCCAACGAGCACCAGGTGCTGGCGATTTCCGGTGACTGCCGCAAGTTGCAGGTGGTGATCACACGGGCGGCGATGAGCGAGTCATTGGAAGGTTTGCTGCAACGGCCCATCGATGCGCCGCTGCGCTTCGAATCGGTGATGGATGCTGTGGACGGCGCCCCGGCTTCGTGGTGGCGCATGGCGCGATACTTCATCGCCGAACTGGAATGCAGCAGCGAGTTGTACGAGCAGGCGGCGTTTACCCGTGACCTGGAAAGCTCGCTGATCAAGGGGCTGATCCTGGCCCAGCCGAATAACTACTCCGAAGAATTGCGCGAAGTGTTGGGGGTGAAACTGCCGCACTACTTGATTCGTGCGCGGCAATATATTCATGACAACGCCCGTGAAGCCGTGCACCTGGAAGACCTGGAAGTGGCAGCCGGGGTGTCGCGGTTCAAGTTGTTCGATGCCTTTCGCAAGTACTTCGCGCTGTCGCCCATGGCGTATCTGAAGAAGCATCGGTTGGGGGCGGTGCGCCAGGAGATTCTGGAGCAGGGCTCGATCCGTACCATCTCTGAAATCGCCCTGGGTTGGGGTTTTACACACTTGGGGCGGTTTTCGGCGGAGTACCGCAAGCTGTTCGATGAGTCGCCCAGCCAGACATTGCAACGCAAGCGCCTGCGCAGCCTTTGAAAACAATGAAGACCCAAATGTGGGAGGGGGCTTGCCCCCGATAGCGGTGTATCAGTCAATGGATGTGCTGTCTGACACCCTGAAATCGGGGGCAAGCCCCCTCCCACATGGAAATCACAGTGTTTGGGGAATCTCAGATCAACTCTTCAACCAGTTGCAGGCAATGAGTCAGCCCCGGCGACTGGTCATTCACCCGCCGGCTCAGAATGATCGGCGAAGTCGCAGTGGCCTCCACCACCGGCGTATAGCCAATATCCGCCCGATGCAGCACCTGCACCGACGCCGGCACCAGCGTCACGCCCATACCGGCGCCCACCAGGCCGATAGCGGTCTGCAACTCGTTGGTCCACTGCGCCACTTTCAGGCTCAAACCGTGGGCGTCAAACAGCGCAATTACATGGTCGGCATAACTGGGGCGCGGGTTGCCGGGGTAGAGCACGAAGGGCTCGGCGGCCAACTGGGCGAGGGTGGCCGGGGCGCCCAGCAGGCGGTGGCCGCTGGGCAGCACGGCCACCAGGCGATCCTCCACCAATACGCGTTGGGCGATGGCCGGGTCATCGATGCGAATACGCCCGAAGCCTACATCGATGCGCCCGGCCTTGAGCGCTTCGACCTGTTGCAACGTGGTCATTTCCGACAAGCCCAACTCCAGCTCCAGGGCCTCGTGATTGCGCAGCCGGCGAATCAATTCCGGCAGCACGCCGTACAAGGTCGAAGGCGCAAAGCCGATGCCCAGCCACGTCTTCTCACCCAGGCCGATGCGCCGAGTGTTGTCGCACACCTTGCCCAACTGTTCGAGCAGCACATTGGCGTGCTCATAGAAAAAACGCCCGGCTTCTGTCAGGCGCAAAGGCCGACTGCGCTCCAGCAGCACAACCCCCAGTTCATCCTCCAACTGCTGGATCTGCCGGCTCAAGGGCGGCTGGGCGATGTGCAGGCGTTCGGCCGCCCGGGTGAAGTTAAGGGTTTCGCCCAGCACCTGGAAATAGCGCAAGTGACGCAGTTCCATATCGACTCCTTTGATACCTTGAGGGTATCGCATCAGACCAATTCTATATTGGAACCCCAAAAAAATGCGGCACAGAATCGACGCAAATCTATAAATAACCCAACGGGTATTGCCATGCCGATTTGCGCCATCGAATCGATCGACACGCTTATTGTTGATCTGCCCACCCTTCGCCCGCACAAGCTGGCGATGCACACCATGCAAAACCAGACCCTGGTGATCATCCGCCTGCGTTGCGCCGACGGCATTGAAGGCATCGGCGAAGCCACCACCATCGGCGGCCTGAGCTACGGCAATGAAAGCCCCGACAGCATCAAGATCAATATCGACCGCCACTTTGCGCCGCTATTGATCGGCCAGGACGCGAGCAACATCAATGCGGCCATGTTGCGCCTGGAACGCAGTATTCGTGGCAACACCTTTGCCAAATCCGGCATCGAAAGCGCCTTGCTCGACGCCCTCGGCAAACGCCTGGGCCTGCCGGTCAGTGAGTTGCTGGGCGGGCGTGTGCGGGACGCGTTGCCGGTGGCCTGGACCCTGGCCAGCGGTAATACCGAACAGGACATCAACGAGGCCGAGAAAATGCTCGACCTGCGCCGTCACCGCCTCTTCAAGCTGAAGATCGGCGCCGGTGAAGTCAGCCGCGATCTGGCCCATGTGATCGCAATCAAGAAAGCCCTGGGCGAGCGCGCCAGTGTGCGCGTCGACGTCAACCAGGCCTGGGATGAAGCCGTGGCCCTGCGGGCGTGCAAGGTGCTCGGCGACCACGGTATCGACCTGATCGAACAACCGATCTCGCGCAACAACCGTGGTGGTATGACTCGGCTCAACCTGTCGAGCCCGGTGCCGATCATGGCCGACGAGTCCATCGAGTGTGTCGAGGATGCATTCAACCTGGCCCGTGAAGGTGCGGCCACGGTGTTCGCCCTGAAGATCGCCAAGAATGGCGGCCCGCGCGCCGTGTTGCGTACGGCGGCAATCGGCGAGGCGGCCGGCATCGGCTTGTACGGCGGCACCATGCTCGAAGGCGGCATCGGCACCCTGGCGTCGGCCCATGCTTTCCTCACGCTAAACAATCTGGCGTGGGGCACCGAATTGTTTGGCCCGTTGTTGCTCACCGAAGACATCCTCACCGAGCCACCGGTGTACCGCGATTTCCAGCTGCACGTTTCCAGCGCGCCGGGCCTGGGCCTGGCGCTCGATGAAGAGCGCCTGGCGTTCTTTCGCCGCGACAAACACTAAGAGGCGCCTGCCATGTTGTTCCACGTAAAAATGACTGTGAACCTGCCCCTCGACATGCACCCCGAGCGCGCCGCCAGCCTCAAGGCCGAAGAGAAAGCCCTGGCGCAACGTCTGCAACAAGAGGGCAAGTGGCGCCACCTGTGGCGCATCGCCGGGCACTACGCCAACTACAGCGTGTTCGATGTCGACAGCGTGCAAGACCTGCACGACCTGTTGATGCAACTGCCGTTGTTTCCCTACATGGCCATCGAAGTGAATGCGTTGTGCCGACACCCGTCGTCGATCCATGCGGACGACCGCTAAGTCGGTTTCTACCTGATAATTACAAGATGAGGAGTGCACCATGTCCATCCGCCTGTCCCAGACTGCCCACGCTCAACGCTTTCTCGAAGAAGCCAGCGGCAACCTCAATGACGCGGGCAACCCGCGCGCCAAGGCGCTGATCTACCGAATCCTGCGCGACACCGTGAACATCATCGAAGACCTGGAAGTGACCCCGGAAGAATTCTGGAAGGCGGTCAACTACCTCAATGAGCTGGGCAAAAACCAGGAGGCCGGTCTGCTCGCTGCCGGCCTCGGCCTGGAGCATTATCTGGACCTGTTGATGGACGCCGCCGATGAGCAGGCAGGCAAATCCGGCGGCACGCCGCGCACCATCGAAGGCCCGTTGTATGTGGCCGGCGCGCCGTTGTCCAAATACGAAGCACGGCTGGATGACGGCAAGGACGACGCGGTGCCGTTGTTCATGCGCGGGCAAGTGCGCGATACCGAAGGCAAGCCATTGGCGGGGGCGATTGTCGATGTGTGGCAGGCCAATACCGGCGGCACTTATTCGTGGTTCGACCCGAATCAGTCCGAATTCAATCTGCGTCGCCGTATCGAGACTGACGCCCAGGGCAACTACCGTTTTCGCAGCATCGTACCTTCGGGCTACGGCTGCCCGCCGACCGGGCCGACGCAACAGCTGCTCGACCAACTGGGGCGTCACGGGCAGCGGCCGGCGCATATCCACTTCTTCATCTCGGCGCCCGGCCACCGGCACCTGACCACCCAGATCAACCTGTCGGATGACCCGTACCTGCATGATGACTTTGCCTATGCCACCCGCGATGAACTGATTGCCGAGATCCGCTTCAGCGAAGATCCGCAACTGGCGCAGGAATTTGGCGTGCAGGGGCGGTTTGCGCAGATTGATTTTGACTTTGAGTTGCAGGTAGCGGATGCGCCAATAGAGCAGCAGCGCATGCAACGCGTCCGTGCTCTGGAAGACTGATCAACTCGGTCAACTGTGGGAGCTGGCTTGCCTGCGATAGCGGTGGTGAATGTTCCACCGCTATCGCAGGCAAGCCAGCTCCCACATTGGTTTTGGGATGTTTGTGTTATTTGCGCACGACCAGGTCCAATACCTCATCCCGGTCCTTGATCTTCTGCAGCACAATTTCAGAGCGAATATCCATCACCCCCGCCGTGCGGTTCAGGTGGTTCACAATAAAGTCCGAAAAGTGCTTGAGGTTGCGCGCCTGCACCCGCAGCACATAATTGCTGGCGCCGGTGATCACATAGGCGCTCGCCACCTCCGGCCAACCTTGCACCTTCTTGATGAACGTCTCATGCCAGTCCTCGATATCCTGGCGCAGCGACAGGTGCACGATGGCTTCAAGCTCGATTCCCAGCTGCTCGGCATTCAATACCGCGCGGTAGCCGCTGATGATTCCTTCGCTCTCCAACAAGCGCAAACGGCGCAGGCACGCCGAGGGTGACAGGGCGACTTTTTCCGCCAGTTCCTGGTTGCTGATACGGCCATCCTGTTGCAGAAAATGCAGGAGGCGCAGGTCGGTGGCGTCGAGAATCATGCTTGGAAGATATCCGCGTATTTTGAGATTAAATTCGAATTTCCTACAGCTTAAATAGCCGTTTACCCACCACTTTGCACGAAAATTCTCTAAAAGTTCGTTCATTATTTGGTCCATCCTCACCTATAAAAACCAGGACGACCCATGACCACTCGCAGCCATTGCCAAGCCCTCGACGCCCAGGATCCGTTGGCGTCACTGCGCCAACAGTTCGCCTTGCCCGAAGGCGTGATCTACCTCGACGGCAACTCCCTCGGCGCCCGCCCGGTGGCAGCGCTGGAGCGGGCACAACAGGTGATCGCCCAAGAGTGGGGCAATGGCTTGATTCGCAGCTGGAACAGCGCGGGCTGGGCGGATTTGTCCCAGCGCTTGGGCAACCGCCTGGCGCCGTTGATCGGTGCGCGTGACGGCGAAGTGGTGGTCACCGATACCACCTCGATCAACCTGTTCAAGGTGCTCAGCGCCGCATTGAGCGTGCAGCGCCAGCGCTCGCCAGCGCGCAAGGTCATCGTCAGCGAAGCAAGTAACTTCCCCACCGATTTGTATATCGCAGAAGGCTTGGCTGAACTGCTGCAGCAAGGCTATTCCCTGCGCCTGGTCAACAGCCCGGCCGAGCTGCCCCAGGCCATCGACGCCGACGTGGCGGTGGTGATGCTTACCCACGTCAACTACAAGACGGGCTACATGTACGACATGGCGGCGCTGACCGCGCTGAGCCACGAGTGTGGCGCGCTGAGCATCTGGGACCTGGCGCACTCAGCGGGCGCGGTGCCTGTGGACCTGCACCAGGCCGGTGCTGATTATGCGATTGGCTGCACTTACAAATACCTCAACGGCGGCCCGGGCTCCCAGGCCTTTGTGTGGGTCAACCCGGCGTTGGTGGATGTAGTGCGCCAGCCGTTGTCGGGTTGGTTCGGGCATACCCGCCAGTTCGCCATGGAATCGAGTTACGCCCCCAGCGCCGGTATCGCGCGCTACCTGTGCGGCACCCAGCCGATCACGTCGTTGGCCATGGTGGAATGCGGTCTGGATATTTTTGCCCAGACCGACATGGCCAGCCTGCGCAGCAAATCCCTGGCATTGACCGACCTGTTTATCGCCTTGGTCGAAAGCCGCTGCGCCGCCCATGGGCTGGAGCTGATCACCCCGCGTGAACACGCCCGGCGCGGCAGCCATGTGAGCTTCGAACACCCTGAAGGCTATGCAGTGATCCAGGCCCTGATCGCCCGAGGCGTGATCGGCGATTACCGTGAGCCGCGGATCATGCGCTTTGGTTTCACGCCGTTGTACACCAGCTTTACCGAGGTGTGGGACGCGGTGGAAATCCTCGGTGAAATTCTCGACAACGCCACTTGGGACCAACCGCAATTCAAAGTGCGCAACAGCGTTACTTAAGGGCAACACAGATCAAATGTGGGAGCTGGCTTGCCTGCGATAGCGTCGGTGCATTCACTACCGTTATCGCAGGCAAGCCAGCTCCCATAGGTTCAGCGTCAGCCACCATCACAATAATAAAGGGGCACACCCGTGACCACGCCAGACAACGGCTTTGCAGAAATCACTCACCGCGAACTGGGCCTCAGGCGCCAGCTCACTTCCGGCCAGATGAGCATGATCGCCATCGGTGGCGCCATCGGCACCGGGCTGTTCATGGGCAGCGCCTACGCCATTGGTTATGCCGGGCCCAGCGTGCTGGTGAGCTACGCCATCGGCGCCTTGATCACCTTGCTGCTGATGGGCTGCCTGGCGGAGATGACGGTGGCTCACTCCACCTCCGGCTCCTTCGGCGCTTATGCCGAGTTCTACATCAGCCCGTTGGCCGGGTTCCTGGTGCGGTATGCCTACTGGGCGGCGATTGTGCTGGCGGTAGGCGCCGAGGTCACGGCGGTAGCGATGTACATGAAGTACTGGTTCGCCAACGTGCCGGAGTGGGTGTGGATCGTGTCGTTTTCCAGTGTGCTGATTGTGCTCAATGCGATCAGCGTAAAGACCTTCGGCAACTTCGAATACTGGTTCTCGACCATCAAGATCAGCGCCATCGTCGGCTTCATCATCCTGGCGGTGTACGTGGTGTTCGGTTCCGGCAACCCTGACTATGGCGTGCAGAACTACACCGCCCACGACGGCTTTTTCCCCCATGGCTTGAGTGGCATGTGGATCGCCGTCATTGTGTCGATCTTCAGCTACCTCAGCGTCGAGATGATCGCCGTGGCCGCTGGTGAGGCCGCCGACCCGGAGCAGGCGGTGAAGAAAGCCTTCCGCGCTACCATCGTGCGGCTGGTGGTGTTCTACCTGCTGACCCTGGCGCTGATGCTCGCCATCGTGCCGTGGAACCAGGCCGGCCAGGCCCAGAGCCCGTTCGTCACGGTGATGCAGACCATCGGTATTCCGGGTGCCACCGGGGTGATGAATTTCGTGATCCTCATCGCAGCGCTGTCGGCCATGAACAGCCAGCTCTACATCACCACGCGCATGATGTTCAGCCTGTCCCGTGCAGGCTTTGCGCCCAAATCCATGGGCGCCTTGAGCAAGAACGGCATCCCGCTGAACGCCTTGTTGCTGTCCAGTTCGGGCATCGCCCTGGCGACCCTGCTGAATGTGGTGTACCCGGAAAGCTCATTCACCCTGATGATGGCGATCTCGATGTTTGGCGCGATCTTCACCTGGTTCATGATCTTCCTCACGCACCTGTTCTTTCGTCGCTATCGCAAGCGCCATGGCGGGGCGAAATTGTCGTTCCAGCTGCGGTTTTTTCCATACAGCACGCTGCTGGGGTTGGTGCTGATGGGGGCGGTGATGATCACCACCTATTTCACCGACGCTTTCAAGATGACGCTGGTGTTTGGCGTGCCATTCTTGGTGATCTTGTCGGCGGTTTACTACACCTTCTTCCACAAACGCGCATCATCTGTAGGAGCGAGCTTGCTCGCGAAAAGCCCGAGAGCTCCGCGTTAAACCAGATAGCTCGCGTTATCGTTGACGATCTTCGCGAGCAAGCTCGCTCCTACAGGGGGCCTTGAGCGCAGCGAGTAAGGTGCTGGCGTAACCGGGCAATTGCTCGAACGAGCGTGCGCATAACAGCAGTTTGCGACAGGCCCATTCTTCTCGCAGGGGATGGGCCTTGAAGCGACGCGCAGTTGGCCAACGCTCCAAGGCGGCCTGAGGCACGATGCCCAGGCCCGCGCCGCCGGCGACCATGCGAATCACCCCGTCAAAACCGTCGGCGCGAATGCGTGTCTGCAAGCGAAAGCCTGCGTGCAATGCCTGTTCTTCCAGGTAAACCGCCAGCGCGCTGTTGGCCGCCAGGCCCACGTAATCGTATTGCAAGCTGTCGATAAAACTCGGGTTGGTCAACGGGTGGTCCAGGGGCATGATCAGCACCAGCGGGTCATCGCGAAACGCCCGGGTCTGCAAGCCGTGGGTGTCTACCGCATCGGAAATAATCCCCAGGTCGGCGGTACCCTGACGCAAGGCGTGGGTGATGCGCAGGCTGGGCAACTCTTGCAGGTCGATATCGAGGTTGGGATGCTCGCGCAGAAAGTGTGCGAGCAGTTCAGGCAGGTACTCGCTAAGGGCGGTGGTGTTGCACAGCAGGCGTACCTGGCCTTTGACGCCATTGGCGTATTCGGCCAGATCCTGTTGCAGGTGGTCGGCCTGTTGCACCAGCAGGCGAGCGTGCCGGGCCAGGGCTTTACCGGCAGGTGTGGGGGTGACGCCACGGCGACCGCGCTCAAGAAACGCAATGCCCAATGAAGACTCCATAGCTCGGATGCGTGCGCTGGCGGCAGCCAGGGACAGGTGGCTGCGGGCCGCGCCGGCGGTGATATTGCCGGTGTCCAGGATGTGCAGGTAGAGGCGCAGGTCGATGAGGTCAAAGTGCATGAAGTTTCCCAGTGACTGGAAGGGCCTCATCGCAGGCAAGCCAGCTCCCACACTTTGAATTGTGAATACATTCAAATGTGGGAGCTGGCTTGCCTGCGATAGCGTCATCAGCCTCACACAAAACAAGAGGCTGGCTCAGTATATGGCGAATTTTCAGCCACTCTCCAGCCCTGCACAATCGGTGCATGAATACCTTCCTCTCGTTCTACCAAAACCTCGGCCCCGCCCTGACAGCGCTGGTCATCACCACCTTCCTGCTGGCCGGTACGGTGAAGGGCGTCATCGGCCTTGGCTTGCCCACTGTAGCCATGGGCATGCTTGGCCTGGCTATGCTGCCGGCGCAGGCTGCGGTATTGCTGATCATTCCTTCGACGGTAACCAACCTCTGGCAACTGTCCTTTGGCGGGCACTTGGGTGCCTTGCTCAAACGCCTGTGGCCGATGCTGTTGCTGATTTTCCTCGGCACTGGGCTGGGCACCTTGTGGCTGGGCATGGGGAGCGGGCCTTGGGTGGTGCGTGCCCTGGGCGCGGCTTTACTGGTGTATGCGTTGAGCGGCTTATTCCTTCCGACCTTTAAGATCGCGCCCCGAACCGAGCGCTGGTTGGGCCCTTTATGCGGGGTGATCACCGGCATCATTACCTCGGCCACCGGTGTCTTCGTGATCCCTGCGGTGCCGTATCTGCAAGCGCTGGGCTTGAGCCGTGACCAGTTGGTGCAGGCGCTGGGGCTGTCGTTCACCGTATCGACGTTGGCACTTGCCGCCGGGCTGGCCTGGCGCGGGGCACTGGGCGGCGGTGAAATGGGGGCGTCATTGCTGGCGCTGGTACCGGCGTTGCTGGGGATGTGGTTGGGCCAGGTGGTGCGCCAGCGCATCAGTGCGCTGTGGTTCAAACGTGGATTTTTCACCGGCATGGCGTTGTTGGGAGGCCATTTGTTGTTGGCTGGTTAATAATGGCCGTGCCTGTGTCAGCCGACAAATCAAGGACCGCCCGTGAAAGCCCGTTCCGATGAGCTACAGATCTTCGTCAGCGTGATTGAATGCGGCTCGATCTCGGCCGCCGCCGAAAAGGTCGGGCAAACGCCGTCTGCGGTGAGCCGCACCTTGTCGCGCCTGGAAGCCAAGCTCGACACCACGCTGATCAACCGCACCACGCGGCGCATGAACCTGACCGAGGAGGGCAAGTACTTCTTCGAGCAGGCCAAGGTGATTCTGGCGCAGATGGAGGAGCTGGAAGAGCGCCTGTCGTCGCGCCAGAAAAAACCGGCCGGCCGCCTGCGTATCAATGCCGCGGTGCCGTTCATGCTGCATGGGATCGTGCCGTACATCGCCGAATTTCGCCGCTTGTACCCGGATATCCAGTTGGAGCTCAACAGCGACGACTTGATCATTGACCTGCTTGAGCAAAGCACCGACATCGCCATTCGCATCGGTACCCTGGCTGACTCGACCCTTCACGCGCGTTCCCTGGGCAGTACGCCGCTGCATATCCTGGCCAGCCCCGACTACCTCAAGCAGTACGGCACGCCGACGACCGTTGCCGAGTTGGCTGATCACACCTTGCTGGGCTTCACCCACACCGAGACCCTCAACCACTGGCCGCTGCGTCACGGCGAAGGTGACCGCTGGCTGATCCAGCCCGGCGTCAGCGCGTCCAGTGGCGAAACCCTGCGTCAGTTGGCGCTGCAGGGGCAGGGCATTTGTTGCCTGTCGAATTTCATGACCGTCGACGACATCGACGCCGGCCGCCTGGTGCCCATGCTGGAGGCGTTCAATAGCGGTTATCGTCAGCCGATTCACGCGGTGTTCTATCGCAACTCGCAATTGGCACTGCGCATTCAATGCTTCCTGGACTTTATTCAGGTCAAGCTGGCACGGTATGCGCGCTGATTCGTGACTTACACGCAAGAGTGAATTGGGCCGTACGGGCTTATTCGGCAGCAGCGGGGGCTGGATACTGGGCGCATCACTTACCCAGTCAGGAGCAACCTCCATGAATGTATTCGTTACCGGTGCAGCAGGGTTTATCGGCGGTTCGATCGCCACCGGCCTGGTCAACGCCGGCCATCACGTCACCGGCCTGGTGCGCAGCGCCGAACAAGCCGCTGAACTGACCGCGCTGGGCATCACGCCGGTGATCGGCACCCTCGACGACGCAGCCGTGTTGACGGCGCAGGCGCAGAAGGCCGATGCGGTGATCAACGCCGCCAGCAGCGACCATCGCGCTGCCGTAGAAACCTTGCTGGCCGCCTTGAAAGGCTCAAACAAGCCGTTCCTGCACACCAGCGGTTCGAGCATCGTCGGCGATGCGTCGGGCGGCAAGGCCAGTGAAGTCATCTACTTCGAAGACAATCTACCTGAGCCGACCGTCGACAAGGCCGCACGCGTGGCGATCGACAACCTGATCCTCGCGGCGGCCAATGACGGTGTGAATTCGGCGGTGATCTGCAACACCCTGATCTACGGCCACAGCCTGGGCGTAAAGCGTGACAGCGTGCAATTGCCACGCTTGCTCAAGCAGGCGCGCAAGAGCGGTGTAGTGCGCCATGTGGGCAGCGGGCAGAACATCTGGTCCAACGTGCATATTGAAGACGTGGTCGCCCTGTATCTGCTGGCGCTGACCAAAAACGTTCCGGGTACATTCTACTTTGTGGAAAGCAGCGAAGCGGCGTTTATCGACATGACCACGGCGATTGCCCAAGCGCTGAACCTGGGCAAACCACAGGATTGGCCATTGGTCGAGGCTGAGGCCGAGTGGGGCTATGAAATGGCCAACTATGGGCTGGGCTCCAACAGCCGAGTGCGCGGTAAAAACGCTCGTGAACTGTTGGGCTGGGCGCCGAAGCGTACGTCGGTGGTGGAGTGGATTCGCAACGAGATGATTTGATGTTCGCTTAGCACCGCGGCGTGGCCATCGCGGGCAAGCCCGGCTCCCACATTTTTAAGGTGTGACCCCTATCAAATGTGGGAGCTGGCTTGCCTGCGAAAGAGGCGACTCGGTACCTCGGAGCTGACACTTCACTAGCCCCACCCGCCGTAATTCCGTACCATTCCCTGCCTTATCCCCCGCAATTCCCTGGTACTCCATGAACCTCACCCGTCTGCGCGCCGACGCCCTGGCCGGCCTCACCACGTCTTTCGCCTTGCTGCCCGAATGCATCGCCTTTGCCCTGGTGGCCCACCTCAACCCGCTGATGGGCCTCTACGGTGCTTTCATCATTTGCACCCTCACCGCTTTGTTCGGTGGCCGTCCCGGCATGGTTTCGGGCGCCGCCGGTTCGATGGCAGTGGTGATAGTCGCGCTGGTGGTGCAACACGGCGTGGAGTATCTGCTGGCGACGGTACTGCTGGGCGGGTTGATCATGGTCGCTTTCGGCCTGCTGCGCCTGGGCAAGCTGGTGCGCATGGTGCCGCACTCGGTGATGCTCGGTTTCGTCAACGGGCTGGCGATCATTATTGCGCTGGCACAACTGGAGCATTTCAAGAGCGGCGAACAGTGGCTCAGCGGCACGCCTCTGTATGTGATGGCGGGGCTGGTGGCGGTGACCATGGCGATTGTCTACCTGCTGCCACGTCTGACCCGCGCCGTGCCGCCCGCATTGGTGGCGATCCTTGGCGTTGGTCTGGCGGTGTACCTGCTGGGCCTGCCGACCCGCACGTTGGGCGATATGGCACATATCGCCGGTGGCTTGCCGACCTTCGCCCTGCCGCAGATTCCCTGGACCCTGGACACCCTGAGCATCATTGCGCCCTACGCGTTCCTGATGGCGATGGTCGGCCTGCTGGAAACCCTGCTGACCCTCAACCTCACCGACGAAATCACCGAGACCCGTGGCTACCCCGACCGTGAAAGCGTGGCCCTGGGCGCAGCGAATATGGTCTCGGGCCTGTTCGGCGGCATGGGCGGTTGCGCGATGATCGGGCAAACCGTGATCAACCTCAGCTCCGGCGGGCGCGGACGTTTCTCCGGGGTGTTTGCCGGGGTGATGATCCTGCTGTTCATTCTGTTTCTGTCACCGCTGATCGAGCGGATTCCGCTGGCGGCGTTGGTGGGCGTGATGTTTGTGGTGTCGCAACAGACCTTCGCCTGGGCTTCGCTGCGGGTGATCAACAAGGTGCCGCTCAACGACGTGCTGGTGATCATGGCGGTGACGATCATTACGGTGTTTACCGACCTGGCCACCGCTGTGCTGTGCGGTATCGTTATCGCCGCGCTGAACTTCGCCTGGCAGCAGGCGCGCGAGCTATACGCCGATGCACATCTGGAGGCCGATGGCAGCAAGCTCTATCGGCTGCATGGCACGTTGTTCTTTGCCTCAACCACGCCGTTTTTGAATCAGTTCGATCCGGCCAATGACCCGGCTCAGGTCACGCTCGATTGCCGTCACCTGAGCTTTGTCGACTATTCGGCGATTGCTGCGTTGATGACCTTGCGCGAGCGCTATGCCAAGGCCGGCAAGCATTTGCGTGTGCTGCATTTATCCGAGCGCTGCAAAAAACTGCTCAAGCGCGCCAAGGTTCACCACGACTGAGCGAGCGAGCTTGCTCGCGAAAATCGACAACGATAACGCGGGGATTCTGATGCTGCGCGGCGTTCTCGGGTTTTTCGCGAGCAAGCTCGCTCCTACAGGATGCGAGGTCGCGATTATGGCCCTACCAGGTCTTCCAGTTCCTGGGCGCGGGTTTGGGTCATGTCCAGTACGCAGCCGGAGCCGTTGACCTGATCAAGGGTGCCGCCGGTGGCGCTGCCGGCGAAGGCGCAGTTGGCGTCGCGGTATTTGATCCACAGGCGCTGCACGTCCTGCAGTTGCTGCTTGCGCGCGCCGTCCTGGGCGGCGAGGGCGGTCTTGTAGGCGCGGTTCAGGCGCTCGTCCTGCACCTTGGTTTGCCGGGCGTTGCAGTTGACCATGTCCGCCGTGGTATTGGCGCTGTCCATGCATTTTTTCAACGCGGCATTGTCGGCCGCATAGGCGGTGCCGCCCAGGCACAGAAGCAGGGCGCTGGCGGCGAGTGTGGTGCGAATCATGGGCGGTTTCCTGAGCATGAGTGGATGCGCATTCTATGACTCAAGGGCGGCGCGTGAGTTTCAGGCATCCTCTGATCTTCATGTAAGAACATCCCCCGGATTTTCATGGGTTGGCGCTGGACATATCTCCACGCGACAGCGCTTGTCCGTGGGCGAAAATTACTTTCATGAAAATTGAAATTGCTCCTCGGTAATGATTTATGAGTTTCACAACCAATTCGACGTGACCCTTTCCGAGGAGTACCGCATGGCCGCATCACCGGGCTTCGGGCTATTGGCATACGCTGCCATCGCCATCATTGCATTGATCGTGCTGATTGCACGTTACCGACTCAACCCGTTTATCGTCATCACGCTGGTGTCCATCGGCCTTGCGCTGATGGCCGGGATGCCGGCCGACACCATCATGGGGTCGTATGAGGCGGGCGTCGGTAAAACCCTGGGCCATATCGCCCTGGTGGTGGCGTTGGGCACCATGCTCGGCAAGATGATGGCCGAGTCCGGTGGCGCCGAGCAGGTGGCGCGTACGCTGATCAACCGCTTCGGTGAACGCAATGCCCACTGGGCAATGGTGTGCATTGCGTTCCTGGTGGGGCTGCCGCTGTTTTTCGAGGTGGGTTTTGTATTGCTGGTGCCGATTGCCTTTACCGTGGCGCGGCGCGTGGGTGTGTCAATCCTGATGGTGGGCCTGCCGATGGTCGCCGGCTTGTCGGTGGTGCACGCGCTGGTGCCACCGCATCCGGCGGCGATGATGGCGGTGCTGGCCTACAACGCCTCGGTCGGGCAGACGGTGCTGTATGCGATTTTGATCGGTATCCCCACGGCGATCATCGCCGGCCCCGTCTACGCCAAATTCATCGTGCCGCATATTCACCTGCCGGCGGAGAACCCGCTGGAGCGCCAGTTTATCGAGCGCGAACCGCGTACTCGCCTGCCCAGTTTTGCGCTGACCATGGGCACTATTCTGCTGCCTGTGGTGCTGATGATGATCGGCGGCTGGGCCAATGTGATTTCCACGCCGGGCAGCGGTTTCAACCAGTTCCTGTTGTTTATCGGCAACTCGGTGATCGCCCTGTTGGTGGCGACCCTGGTGAGCTTCTGGACCTTGGGCCTGGCCCAGGGCTTTAACCGGGAGTCGATACTCAAATTCACCAACGAATGCCTGGCGCCGACCGCCAGTATCACCTTGCTGGTGGGCGCGGGCGGTGGTTTGAATCGCATCCTGGTGGACGCCGGTGTGACCCATGAAATCCTCGGCCTGGCCCATGCGTTCCACTTGTCGCCGCTGGTAATGGGCTGGCTGTTTGCGGCGTTGATGCGTATCGCCACGGGCTCGGCCACGGTTGCCATGACCACTGCGTCCGGGGTGGTTGCGCCTGTCGCTTTGGGCCTGGGTTATCCACACCCTGAATTGCTGGTGCTGGCGACCGGGGCTGGTTCGGTGATTTTTTCCCACGTTAACGACGGCGGCTTCTGGCTGATCAAGGAATACTTCAATATGACGGTGATCCAGACTTTCAAAACCTGGACCGTACTGGAGACCCTGATTTCGCTGGTCGCCTTCGGTCTGACCTACGGCTTGTCGCTGGTGTTATGAGCTTGATTCTATAACCGGAGCCTGCATGGACATCCTCTACCAGATCCGCGCCCGCCAGGACTCGTTCAGCGCCGGCGAAGGGCGTATCGCCAAGTTGATGCTTGATGATGTGGGCTTTGCCGCCTCGGCCAGCCTGGAGGCGTTGTCCCAGCGGGCCGAGGTTAGCACCGCGACCTTGTCGCGTTTTGCCCGCAGCGTCGGCTGCCGTGACTTGCGCGATTTGCGCCTGCAACTGGCCCAGGCCAGTGGTGTGGGCAGCCGCTTCCTGGACCCGACGGGGTTGCCGGAACAGTCGGCCTTTCATCGGCAAATTCTGGGCGATATCGAAGCGACGCTGCGCCAGCATTTGTCAGGTTTTAACCAGCACAGCTTTGTCGATGCGGTCACTTTGCTGGGCAAGGCGCGGATGATTCACGCGTTCGGCATGGGCGGCCCCTCCAGCCTGTGCAGCGATGAGTTGCAGGTGCGCCTGGTGCGTCTGGGCTACCCGATTGCGGCCTGCCATGACCCGGTGATGATGCGTGTCACGGCCGCGACCCTGGGCCCGCAACATGCCTTGATTGTCTGTTCCCTCACCGGCCGCACACCTGAATTACTGGATGTGGTGAAACTGGCGCGCAACTACGACGCACGGACCATTGCCATCACCCTCGCGGACTCTCCCCTGGCCGAACTGGCGGATGTCCTGCTGCCGCTGCAACCGGCGGAAACCAGTTTTATCTACAAACCCACCGCCGCCCGCTACGGCATGTTACTGGCCATCGACCTGCTTGCCACCGAGCTGGCGCTGGCCTTGCCGGACGACAACCAGGAACGCCTGCGCCGGATCAAACTGGCCCTGGATGATTACCGCGGCGGCCCTGACAGCCTGCCGCTTGGAGACTGATATGACGTACGACACGCTGATTCGCCAGGCGCTGATCATCGATGGCAGTAACACCCCAGGGTATGTCGCCGATGTGGGCGTGCACGCAGGGCGCATCCGCACGATTGGCGACTTGTCCACAGCCCGGGCCGAGCAAGTCATCGACGCCCATGGCCGCGTATTGGCGCCAGGTTTTATCGACGTGCACACCCACGATGACACGGTGGTGATCCGCCAGCCGCAGATGTTGCCCAAGCTCAGTCAGGGTGTGACCACGGTGATTGTCGGCAATTGTGGCATCAGCGCCTCGCCGGTGAGTTTGCGCAGCGACCCGCCGGACCCAATGAACTTATTGGGCAAGCGTGAGCAGTTCTGTTATCCGCGGTTCAGCGATTATCGCCACGCAGTGCAAGGCGCCGATCCGGCAGTGAACGTCGCCGCCTTGATCGGCCACACGGCATTGCGCAGCAACCATATGGATGACCTGCATCGCACCGCCACGCCTTATGAAATCGCGGCCATGCGCGTGCAGTTGCAAGAGAGCCTGGAGGCCGGTGCCCTTGGGTTATCCACAGGCCTGGCCTACGCCAGCGCATTCAACGCCGAGACTGATGAGGTGTTGCAACTCGTCGAGGAACTGACGGCCTACGGTGCGGTGTACACCACGCATTTGCGCAGCGAGTTCGAGCCGGTGCTGGAGGCGATGGATGAGGCGTTTCTGATCGGTCGACATGCCAGGGTGCCGGTGATTATTTCCCACCTTAAATGCGCGGGTGCCGGTAATTGGGGGCGCAGTCCGCAGCTGTTGGCGGCTCTGGAGGCCGCAGCGGAAAATCATCCGGTGGGCTGTGATTGCTATCCCTATGCTGCCAGTTCCTCGACCCTGGACCTCAAGCAGGTCACCGACGCGTTTCGCATCACCATCACCTGGTCGACACCGCACCCGCACATGGGCGGGCGCGATTTGCAGGACATCGCTGGCGAGTGGAACGTTTCGCTGTTGGAGGCCGCTCGCCGTTTACAGCCGGCAGGGGCGGTGTATTACGGGATGGATGAGGGCGACGTTCGGCGCATCCTCGCGCATCCGCTGTCGATGGTGGGCTCGGACGGCTTGCCTGAAGACCCGTTTCCTCATCCACGCTTGTGGGGGGCCTTCCCACGGGTACTCGGGCATTTCAGTCGGGATGTCGGCTTGTTCCCTTTGCACACGGCGGTGCACAAGATGACCGGCTTGTCGGCGGCGCGCTTTGGGCTGGCCGAGCGTGGCGAGATCCGTAAAGGCTACTGGGCCGACCTGGTGTTGTTCGACCCCCTGCGGGTGCGGGATGTGGCGGATTTCACCGCACCGCAGCGCGCAGCTGAAGGGATTGATGGCGTGTGGGTCAATGGCGTATTGAGCTATCGCGATGGGCAGGCGAACGGCGCGAGAGCAGGCCGGTTCCTGGCGCGTAACGGGGATTTGCGTGGTGGGTTTACAGCTTTATAGTGGGGCTTCTTTTATACGGAGCTGTCGCCATGCACTTAGGAAAAGTCGTCCCCATTCTGCGGATTTTTGACGAGGTCAAAGCCTTGGAATTCTACGTCGACTTCCTGGGGTTCAAGGTCGATTGGCAGCATCGTTTCGAGGCGAATTTCCCGTTGTACCTTCAGGTCTCGCTGGGGGAATGCGTGCTGCATTTGTCCGAGCATCATGGTGATGCTTCGCCGGGGGCGGCGGTGCGAATTCAGGCCCAAGGGGTCGATGCGTATCAGCAGCAGTTGTTGGGCAAAGAGTACCGATATGCCAAGCCTGGGGTTGAGGACACGCCCTGGGGCTCGCGGGAGATGAGCATCCGTGACCCGTTTGGGAATCGGCTGGTGTTTGTCGAGGACAGCGAGGGGTGAGCGGTAAATTGCAGGCAATAAAAAACCGCCTTAGTAGGGCGGTTTTTTATTGCAAACCCAGTGAGTGGCTGGGGTTTGCTATCTCAAAGGACGCATTGACCCGCGTCCAAAGGCTCACGTGTTCCGGTAAGTGCGCTGGAGGTAAGGCCCAACTCTAGGAGGGCCGAGTATGTCTAAGTTTGCACCTGTGGCGAGGGAGCTTGCTCCCGCTGGGGTGCGAAGCGCCCCTAAAAAACGGGACTGCTACGCAGTCCAACGGGAGCAAGCTCCCTCGCCACAGTGGTTGTGGTGCTACACCCGGAAATGACTGACCATCTGCTGCAACTGGCTACCCAAGCGAGCCAGTTCCACGCTCGACTTGGCCGTCTCATCACTGGCCGTAGCGGTCTGCTCGGACACATCCCGCACATTCACGATACTGCGGCTGATCTCTTCGGCCACAGCGCTTTGCTGTTCGGCGGCCGCTGCGATCTGCTGGTTCATCGACTGGATATTCGACACGGTGCGGGTGATGTTTTCCAGGGATACCCCGGCCTTGCGCGTCAGTTCGACGCTGCTGTCGGTCAGGCTGCGGCTGTTGTTCATCACGCTGGCGACTTGTTGGGTGCCGTTCTGCAAGCCGGCCACCAGGCCTTCGATTTCCTCGGTGGATTTCTGTGTACGCTGGGCCAGGCCGCGTACTTCGTCGGCGACCACCGCGAAGCCACGCCCGGCCTCACCGGCACGCGCAGCTTCAATGGCGGCGTTAAGCGCCAGCAGGTTGGTCTGTTCGGCCACCGCCTTGATCACGTCCATCACGCTGCCGATCTTGTTGCTCTCTTGTTGCAGGTGCGTCATGGCGTCGGTAGAGCGGGCGACTTCGGCCGCCAGGCGTTCGATCTGGGCGATGGCTTCGGCCACCACCTTGTCGCCTTCGCGGGCCTGGCCGTCGGCGTCGGAGGCGGCTTGGGACGCCTGCTCGGCATTGCGCGCAACTTCCTGCACGGTGGCGGTCATTTCATGCATGGCGGTGGCGACCTGATCGGTCTCGATCTTCTGGCTGTTCACGCCGGCGCTGGTTTGCTCGGTTACGGCCGATAGCTCTTCAGCGGCGCTGGCGATCTGAGTCACGCCATCGCGGATGCCGCTGATCAACTCGCGCAGGGTCGTGCCCATGCGCTGGATGCCTTGTTGCAGCACGCCCAGCTCATCACGGCGGGTTACCTGGATGTTGTGGCTCAAGTCGCCCGAAGCGATGCGCTCTACCACCGCCAGGGTGTCCTGGATCGGGCGGGTGATCTGACGGGTGATGACCCAGGCGGCAATTACGCCAACCAGCAAAGCCAGCAAGGTGCTGATCAATTGCAGGCTGCGGGCCTGGGTGCTTTCAGCGTCGCGACGTTCCAGTTGAATGTCGTACAGCTTGTCGCTGATGGTCACGATATCGGCGCCCTGGGTGGTCATTTCGGCGCGGGCGGTGACGATGTTGGCGTTGGCTGCCTTGTAGCTCTGCACCGCGCTGCGGTAGGCACCGAGGGCGGTTTCCAGGGCCGACAACGCGCTTTGCTGACCGGTACCGAACGCCGCGCTGAGGTCCTTCAAACCGGCGACGGCTTTTTCCAGTTGCGCCGCAGCGCGGGCTTCGGTTTCTGCGTTGGGGCTATTGGTATAGCCGCGCACTTCGTAGCGAGCTTGCTGGAACTCATTCTTGGCTTGGGTTACGGCCAGAAATTGCGTGAAGCGTTCCGGACTATCCGACGCCTGCTGCACACTGGTTTGCAGCGCATTGATTTGCGCGTTGGCGACATCGGCCTTGGCGCCCATGACGTCGCGCGCAGCGTTGCCATTGCGGTAGGCCTCGCGCATTTTGTTCAGGGACTGGCGGTAAGCGGTAATGACGGCTTTCTGGTCATTGAGCAGCTTGAGGTTTTCCGGGCTCTTGAAGCTGTCCAGCAATTTCTGTTGTTGAGCGGCGAAGGCATCCAGGCTGGTCTGCACATTCTGCGCCACGGCTTCGTCGCCATTGGCCAGCATGTATTGCAAGCGCACGATGCGCAGCTTGGTCAGCGAGGCGTTGAGCTGGGTGATGTCACTCATCCAGTTGCTGCGGTCAATCAGGCCACCCAGGCTGGTCCAGCCGGTGAGTGCCAGGATCGAGGTGAGGACCAGCACCAGGCCAAAGCCCAGGCCGAGTTTGAGATTGACGCTGATGTTACCGAACCAGCTGTTCATCGAAAGCTCCTTGAAGAGTGATGTCTGTCTGCTGGACGGTGTGTTGTTGTTTGAGCCAGCCAAGATGTGTAGGGCTGTATCGGCGGCAAGGGACAATTCTGAAATACTTTTATTGCCGGGCGACGAAGGGTCGTCGGCACGCTAAGGCGATGCCGGGGTGGGGCTGATCATGGGCCGCTCTTGTGTGCTAGTCTGCGGGCCCTTTTAGTTCTGGGCGGCACGGGAAACCGTGGCGTCCTACAGCGGAGCCTCTTCATGTCCGAAGTTAATCTGTCCACCGACGAAACCCGCGTCAGCTACGGTATCGGCCGTCAGTTGGGCGACCAACTGCGCGACAACCCGCCACCGGGCGTGAGCCTGGACGCAATCCTGGCCGGTCTGACCGACGCATTCGCAGGCCAGCCAAGCCGCGTTGACCAGGAGCAGATGGCTGCCAGTTTCAAAGTGATCCGTGAAATCATGCAAGCCGAAGCCGCTGCCAAGGCTGAAGCCGCCGCAGGCGCTGGCCTGGCCTTCCTGGCGGAAAACGCCAAGCGTGATGGCATCACCACCCTGGCTTCCGGCCTGCAATTTGAAGTGCTGACTGCCGGTACCGGCGCCAAGCCGACCCGTGAAGACCAAGTGCGTACTCACTACCACGGCACTCTGATCGACGGCACTGTGTTCGACAGCTCCTACGAGCGCGGCCAGCCTGCGGAATTCCCGGTTGGCGGCGTGATCGCCGGCTGGACCGAAGCCCTGCAACTGATGAATGCCGGCAGCAAATGGCGCCTGTACGTGCCGAGCGAACTGGCTTACGGCGCTCAAGGCGTTGGCAGCATCCCGCCGCACAGCGTTCTGGTATTCGACGTCGAGCTGCTCGACGTTCTGTAAGACCTGCAGGTTACCTGTTGGGACGAATGCGTTCGCCCCAACAGGCATTTGCCAGTTTCGTCATGGATGGAACTTGCCATTCAAATCGGTCGCCGGGCGCAATGCTCGGGCGTAGCAGAACAGAAACAAATTCCTCACCACTTCCTTCAGTACCCCAGGCTCACTGGAACTCAGGCCATTTACGTCCAGATCACCCTGGTCCTGTAGTTCGTTCAGCGCTTCTTCCTCAAGCACCGCACAGACTTCGCCGGTTTCCCGATGCAGGATTCGCAGGTAAGGGTGTGGGCGATCCAGCCAGGCATCTATCAAATAAGTCATGGTCGTTCTCCTTGATGGGTTTCAATGAGAATAATTCTTATTCGTAGAATAGCAAGGGTCTATTGGCTATTTCTGGTTTTTTCTGTGTGGATATTGCGTTCGATCAACGGGGAGGGCGAAACGCCATCCCGCGGCGGGCGCGGGATGGAATGCAGCAGGATCAGACTTTGCGCACGAATTCGGACTTGAGCTTCATCGGGCCGATACCGTCGATCTTGCAGTCGATATCATGGTCGCCGTCGCACAGGCGGATGTTCTTGACCTTGGTGCCGACCTTGACCACCAGGGAGGTGCCCTTGACCTTGAGGTCCTTGATCACGGTGATGGTGTCGCCGTCCTGCAGGACATTGCCCACAGAGTCCTTCTTCACGGTTTCATCGCCAGCCACTTCGGCCTCGCCAGTGGCGGACCATTCATGGGCGCATTCCGGGCAGACCAGCTGGGCGCCGTCTTCATAGGTGTATTCGGAATTGCATTTTGGGCAGGGAGGCAACGTGCTCACTAAAGCTCCTAGAAAGTCAGGGATGGCTAAAAGTCGCACATTATATAGGGTTTTAAACGCGGGTGGGGTTGGACTCGTCCTAATGTGGGAGCTGGCTTGCCTGCGGTAGCGGCAGTGAGTTCACTACAGTCATCGCAGGCAAGCCAGCTCCCACATTAAACAGCGCGAAATCAGTGAGTACGAGCGACCGCAAACTCACTCAGCTCAACCAGGGCATCCCGGTACTCACTGGCTGGCAGCGCTTCCAGGCATGTGATCGCCCGCGCCACGTAGTCACGCGCCAATTGGGCGGTGTACTCCAGGGAGCCCGAGGCTTCTACGGCGGCGCGGATGGCCTCCAGGTCTTCGATCCCGCCTTTCTGGATCGCCTTGCGCACCAGGGCGGCCTGTTCCGGCGTACCTTCGCGCATGGTGTAGATCAGCGGCAAGGTCGGCTTGCCCTCGGCCAGGTCGTCACCGACGTTCTTGCCCAGGGTTTCGGCATCGCCCTTGTAGTCGAGCAGGTCATCCACCAGTTGGAACGCCACGCCCAGGTGATCACCAAAGGTACGCAGGGCTTCGGCCTGTTCGGCGGTGGCGCCACACAGCGCGGCAGCACTGTGGGTAGAGGCTTCGAAGAGCATCGCGGTTTTGCCGCGAATTACTTCCATATAGGTTTCTTCGGTGGTGCTGGCGTCGCGGACCTTGGACAGCTGCAACACTTCGCCTTCGGCGATGATGCGCGTGGCCTGTGAAAGAATCTTCATCACCGGCATCGAGCCCAGTTCGACCATCATTTCGAACGAGCGCGAGTACAGGAAGTCGCCCACCAACACGCTGGGCGCGTTGCCCCACATGGCATTGGCGGTCTCGCGGCCACGGCGCATGCCGGACATGTCGACCACGTCGTCATGCAGCAGGGTGGCGGTGTGCAGGAACTCGATGGTCGCGGCCAGCAAACGCAGATCGTCGCCTTCGCGGCCCAGCGCCTTGCCACACAGCAGCACTAATAAAGGACGCAGGCGTTTACCGCCCGCCGACGTAATATAGTCGCCAATTTTGGAGACCAGCGGCACTTTAGACGTCAGCTGCTGCTTGATGATGCCGTCGACGGCGCTAAAATCGTCCGCGACCGCGCGGTAGAAAGCTTGGGGTTGCATCAGCGACAGTCGCTCCAGAAGGGTTGCGCGGCATGCTAGGACCCTCACCCCCGGGTGTCAAGGCGCGATAGACGGCCCCTTGCAACACCCATTTACCTTGCGTACAATCGCGCACCCTGAACTTCCTGGGCAGCACCTGCCTTACGCAATTGCATTCGGGACGTCCATCCCATGCAGCCATGCCAGCCAATACCTCTTCTTATAAAGCGCTGGGTGAGCAGGATTATCGGAGAAATACCATGTCGTACGCAGTAATTGTTACTGGTGGCAAGCAATACAAAGTCGCCCCAGGTGAATACCTGAAGATCGAAAAACTGGAAATCGCTACTGGCGAATCCGTTACTTTTGATCGCGTTCTGTTGGTCGCCAATGGCGATGACGTGAACATCGGCGCTCCAGTTGTTGCTGGCGCTACCGTTGTGGCTGAAGTGATCTCCCAAGGTCGTCACGATAAAGTCCGCATCATCAAGTTCCGTCGTCGTAAGCACCACATGAAGCGTATGGGCCACCGCCAGTGGTACACCGAGATCAAAATCACCGGTATTCAGGCTTAATTTCAGCCTAATTCCTCACTAGGAGAATTGACTCATGGCACACAAAAAAGCTGGTGGTAGTACCCGTAACGGTCGCGACTCAGAAGCCAAACGCCTTGGCGTGAAGATGTATGGCGGCCAGAAAATCATTCCGGGCAACATCATCGTGCGTCAGCGCGGCACCCAATTCCACGCCGGTTACGGTGTTGGCATGGGTAAAGATCACACCCTCTTCGCTAAAATCGAAGGCGTGATCAAGTTCGAAGTAAAGGGCGCGTTCAACCGCCGTTACGTGAGCGTTGTCGCAGCTTAATTGCGAGATCGCTGGAAAAGCCCTGTCTTGCGACGGGGCTTTTTCGTTTGTGGAGTGAGTCTCTTGCAAAGCTGTTTGTGATGAGCTCAGGCGCAGGTTTGCGGTCGCTGATTGAGGTCGCTGCGCTCATTTTTGCAAGAGTCTTATGTCTTGGTTTCTTAAGCTCGTCCATGCGGCGAGAGGCGTTTTGTTATGAAGTTCGTTGATGAAGTTTCCATCCGAGTAAAAGCAGGCGACGGCGGTAACGGTTGCATGAGTTTCCGTCGCGAAAAATTCATCGAAAACGGTGGTCCAAACGGCGGTGACGGCGGTGACGGCGGTTCCATCTACATGATGGCCGACGAAAACCTCAACACCCTGGTCGACTACCGTTACACCCGGCACTTCGATGCCGAGCGTGGCTCCAACGGCGGCAGCACCGACTGCACCGGCAAAAAAGGTGAAGACCTGGTACTGCGCGTACCGGTCGGCACCACGATCATCGACTCCGCGACCCAGGAAGTGATTGGCGACCTGACCAAGGCCGGCCAGAAACTGATGGTTGTGCAGGGCGGCTGGCACGGTCTGGGTAACACCCGATTCAAGTCCAGTACCAACCGTGCACCACGCCAGACCACGCCGGGCAAGCCGGGCGAACAGCGTGACCTGAAGCTGGAAATGAAAGTCCTCGCCGACGTGGGCCTGTTGGGCCTGCCGAACGCCGGTAAAAGTACCTTCATCCGCTCGGTATCGGCCGCCAAGCCGAAAGTCGCCGACTACCCGTTCACCACCCTGGTGCCAAACCTGGGCGTGGTCAGCGTCGACCGCTGGAAAAGCTTCGTGGTGGCCGATATTCCTGGCCTGATCGAAGGCGCTTCCGACGGCGCCGGCCTGGGGATTCGCTTCCTCAAGCACTTGTCCCGCACCCGTTTGCTGCTGCACCTCGTCGACATGGCGCCGCTGGATGACACCAGTGCCGCCGATGCCGCCGAAGTGATCGTCAGCGAGCTGACCAAGTTCAGCCCGGCCCTGGCCGAGCGTGATCGCTGGTTGGTCCTGAACAAGTGCGACCAGATTCTGGAAGAAGAGCACGAAGAGCGCGTCAAGGAAATTGTCGACCGCCTGGAGTGGGAAGGCCCGGTCTACGTGATCTCGGCCATCGCCAAAGAAGGCACCGAACGCCTGACCCGCGACATCATGCGTTATCTGGAAGACCGTGCCGACCGCCTGGCGGCCGACCCGGTCTTCAAGGCCGAGCTCGCCGAGCTTGACCAGCAGATCGAAGACGAAGCCCGTGCCCAGTTGCAGGCTCTGGACGACCAGCGTGCACTGCGCCGCAGCGGCGTGAAGTCGGTCCATGACATCGGCGACGATGATTGGGACGAAGAAGACGTGGATGATGAAGACGGCCCGGAAATCATTTACGTGCGCGATTGATTCGTTGCGATAAACTTGAACGCCGCTCCCTGGAGCGGCGTTTTGGTATCCGGGTATAACGTTATGGGCGGCGCTGGGTCGCGCGGCCCTCACTTTAAGGTTGAAGATGATGCGGAGCAAAGTGACAGGTGCGCAGCGCTGGGTCGTGAAGATCGGCAGTGCGTTGCTGACGGCCGATGGCAAGGGGCTGGATCGTGCAGCCATGAGCGTCTGGGTCGAGCAGATGGTGGCCTTGCATGAGGCCGGTGTCGAACTGGTGCTGGTGTCGTCCGGGGCGGTTGCCGCCGGGATGAGCCGCCTCGGCTGGACCGCGCGACCCAGCGCGATGCACGAACTGCAAGCCGCCGCCGCCATCGGCCAGATGGGCCTGGTGCAAGCCTGGGAGTCCAGCTTTGCCGAGCACGGCCGCCACACGGCGCAGATCCTGCTGACCCACGACGACCTGTCCGACCGCAAGCGCTACCTTAACGCCCGCAGCACCTTGCGCGCCCTGGTGGAACTCAAGGTCATCCCTGTCATCAACGAAAACGACACCGTGGTCACCGACGAAATCCGTTTCGGCGACAACGACACCCTGGCTGCGCTGGTGGCCAACCTGGTGGAAGCCGACCTGTTGGTGATACTCACCGACCGCGACGGGATGTTCGACGCCGACCCGCGCAACAACCCCGATGCTCAATTGATCTACGAAGCCCGTGCCGATGACCCGGCACTGGATGCGGTCGCCGGCAGCGTCGGCGGCGCTCTGGGCCGTGGCGGTATGCAGACCAAACTGCGCGCCGCGCGCCTGGCTGCGCGTTCCGGTGCCCATACCATCATCGTCGGCGGGCGCCTGGAGCGCGTGCTGGATCGCCTCAAGGCCGGTGAGCGCATTGGTACGCTGCTGTCGCCGGAACGCGGCATGTTGGCAGCGCGCAAGCAGTGGCTGGCCGGGCATCTGCAAACCCGGGGTACATTGGTGCTGGATGCGGGTGCGGTGTCGGCGTTGTCCCAGGGCAACAAGAGCCTGTTGCCGGTGGGTGTCAAGTTGGTACAGGGCAGCTTCCGCCGTGGCGAAATGGTGGTGTGCGTCGCGCCGGACGGCCGCGAGATTGCCCGTGGCCTGGCCAACTACAGCGCCCTAGAGGCACAGAAGATTATTGGACAATCGTCTGACGCGATTGTCGGACTCTTGGGGTATATGGCGGAACCTGAACTGGTGCACCGCGATAACCTCATCCTGGTTTAAACGAAGGGAATACCCGATGCGCGTAATGAAGGGATTGCTTGGCCTGTTGCTGGCCATGCCACTGCTGGCCTCGGCCGAGGAAGTCGGCCAGGTGTCGACGGTGTTCAAGTTTGTCGGCCCCAATGACCGCATCGTGGTCGAGGCATTCGATGACCCCAAGGTCGATGGCGTGACGTGCTACCTGTCCCGTGCCAAGACCGGCGGCGTCAAAGGCGGCCTGGGCCTGGCCGAAGATCGCGCTGAAGCCTCGATTGCCTGCCGCCAGGTGGGCCCGATCCACTTCAAGGGCGAACTCAAGGACGGGGACGAAGTCTTCAAGGAACGTACCTCTCTGGTGTTCAAGACCATGCAGGTGGTGCGTTTCCTCGACAAGAAACGCAATACCCTGGTGTATCTGGTCTACAGCGACCGCCTGATCGAAGGCAGCCCGCAGAATGCGGTGACGGCTATTCCGATTTTGCCCTGGCCGACCGCTCAGTAACCTGCGGGCGGGTTTTGTCATCGGCGTCTATGATTGCAGCCTCGCCGGTTGTAAGCTCCGAGAGCTGCAATGCAAAGAATATGGGATATCTGGAGTTCGTCATGAGTGCTTTCCACGATCTGAAACTCAAAGCCCTGGACGGACAAGAGCTACCGCTGGCGCCCTTCAAGGGCCAGGTTGTGCTGGTGGTCAATGTGGCGTCCAAATGTGGTTTGACCCCGCAATACGCGGCGTTGGAAAACCTCTACCAGCAATACAAGGACCAGGGATTCACGGTGCTTGGCTTGCCGTGCAACCAGTTTGCAGGCCAGGAACCGGGGACCGAGCAAGAGATCCGCGAGTTCTGCAGCCTGAATTACGGGGTGAGCTTTCCCCTGGGCAGCAAGCTTGAGGTCAACGGCCCTGATCGTCACCAGCTGTACCGCTTGTTGGCGGGTGAGGGCGCCGAGTTTCCAGGGGATATCACCTGGAACTTCGAGAAATTCCTGTTGGGTAAAGATGGCCGGGTACTCGCGCGCTTCTCGCCGCGTACGTCCCCGGACGACCCGACTATCATCCAGTCCATCGAAAAAGCCCTGAGCTGAAACACACCCCCTGTAGGCGCGAGCTTGCTCGCGAAGATCGCCAACGATAACGCGTATATCCTGACTTAACGCGTGTTCCCGGATTTTTCGCGAGCAAGCTCGCTCCTACAGGTATTCGGCGACTTTTACCCCTTTAATCACCCAGATCAATAGTGCTACTAAGCGCTGCACACTCCCCATATTATCTGTGTCATAAATCCCTTCCCGGCGGAGTGCCCCATGCCTGTCCAAGCCTTGTTCAAACCCTTCCAGCTCGGTGCACTGCAACTGACGACCCGTGTGGTCATGGCGCCCATGACCCGTTCGTTCTCTCCGGGTGGCGTACCCAATTCCAAAGTCATCGAGTACTACCGTCGTCGTGCGGCTGCCGGTGTGGGCCTGATCATCACGGAAGGCACTGTGGTCGATCACCCGGCGTCCAACGGCTACCCCAACGTCCCGCACTTCTACGGTGAAGCCGCACTGGCCGGCTGGAAGAAAGTGGTCGACGCGGTACATGCCGAAGGCGGCAAGATTGTTCCGCAGTTGTGGCATGTGGGTAGTGTGCGCCGTATCGGCACCGAGCCTGACGCCAGCGTGCCTGCTTATGGCCCGATGGAAAAGCTCAAGGACGGCAACGTGGTTGTCCACGGTATGACGCAACAGGACATCAAGGACGTGATCAACGCATTCGCCCAAGCCGCCAGGGACGCCCAGGCGATCGGCATGGACGGTGTGGAAATCCATGGCGCCCACGGCTATCTGGTGGATCAGTTCTTCTGGGAAGGCAGCAACCAACGCACCGACGAATACGGCGGTAGTCTGGCCAAGCGTTCGCGCTTTGCCATTGAACTGATCGAGGCCACCCGTGCCGCGGTCGGCCCGGACTTTCCGATTATCCTGCGTTTCTCGCAGTGGAAGCAGCAAGACTACACCGCCCGCCTGGTGCAAACCCCCGAGGCGCTGGGTGAGTTCCTCAAGCCATTGGCTGACGCCGGCGTGGATATTTTCCACTGCTCCACGCGCCGTTTCTGGGAGCCGGAGTTTGAAGGCTCCGACCTCAACCTGGCGGGCTGGACGCGTCAGCTTACGGGTAAGCCGACCATCACCGTGGGCAGTGTTGGCCTGGATGGAGAGTTCCTGCAATTTATGGTCAACACCGACAAGGTCGCGCAACCTGCCAGCCTGGAAAAGCTGCTGGAGCGCCTGAACAACGATGAGTTCGACCTGGTGGCCGTAGGGCGTGCGTTGCTGGTGGACCCGGATTGGGCCGTGAAGGTGCGCGAAGGGCGAGAGGGCGACATCTTGCCCTTCAGTCGTGAGGCGTTGATGACTCTGGTGTGAGCGGTGAGAGGGCAGGCACCGGTTGACCGTCCTCGCATACCCCACGCAGCTGGCGCTCGAATTGCTCGATAATCGCCGGCCAGCCCTGACGGCTGGCATGTTGTCGGGCATTCAAGCGCGCTCTGCGTAGCGTTTCACGCTCCTCCAGCAGCCAGATGGCCGCATCGCAAAATGCGTCTTCATCCCCAGGCATTGCCAGCGCGCCGCTATAGCCATGACGTAGATGCTGGCTGGCGGCGGCCTGGTCGTAAGCCACCACTCCCAGGCCAGACGCCATCGCTTCGAGCACCACATTGCCGAAGGTTTCGGTCAGGCTGGGGAACAGGAACAAATCCCCTGAGGCGTAATGCCTTGCCAGCTCTTCGCCGCGTTGAGTGCCGCAGAACACCGCATCGGGCAGGTCGCGTTCCAGCGACGCACGCTGGGGGCCATCACCGACGACAATCAGCTTCATCCTCCGTAGTGGGTAGGTATCCTGCAATGCATCAAAGCAACGTTTGAGCAGCCCCAGATTCTTCTCTTGGGCCAGGCGTCCGACATGCAGCACGGCGACATCGCTGCTCTCCAAACCCCAATTCTCACGCAAGGCGTTATCGCGTTTGGCAGGATGGAACAGTTGGCTGTCCACACCCCGCGACAACATGCCCAGGCGTTCGAAATGTCGGCGCTCCAGTTCCAGGCGCTGACTGGCGCTGGGTACCAGTGTCAAGGTTGAACGGTTATGAAACCAGCGCAGGTAATGGGTGACCATGCGACTTAACAGGCTCAAGCCGTATTGGTTGGAGTACTGCTGAAAGTTGGTGTGAAAACCGCTGACCACGCTGATGCCCAGGCGCCGAGCTGCACGTAATGCAGACAGCCCTAACGGCCCTTCGGTTGCGATATAGAGCACATCCGGGCGCTGGCGCGTCCAACGGCGCAGCAACTTGTGCATCGACGACTGACCCCATTGCAGGCCTGGATAGCCAGGCAGTGGCCAGCCGCGGCACAGCAGCAGTTCATCGTCGCTGGTGCGGCTTTGGTCGGCACTCTGGCGTGGGCGCACCAGTTCGACCTGATGGCCACGCGAGCGCAAACCTTCGCAGAGGCGGCCAAGGGTATTGGCCACCCCGTTGATTTCCGGCGGGAAGGTTTCGGTAATGAGGGTGATGTGAAGCGAGGCTGTCGTCATGACCCACAGTGTCGGCGTGGGCCATGTCGCCATTGTGTCAGTGTGATGATGGATTTATGACCGGGTCACGGCTTGCTGCGCCATCGCCTCGGCACCTTGCTCACGCACCCAGAACAACGTCGCCCCGGCGACCGCCGCCGGCATCATCAGCAGGTTGACCACCGGCACCAGCAGCACCAGGTAAACAATGCCGCCGAAGCTCATGCTCTGCCAGCGCTTCTGGCGCAGCCAGGCGAGCATCTCGTTCCAGCCCAGTTTGTGGTTGTCGGCCGGGTAGTCGATGTACTGGATTGCCATCATCCACACCCCAAACAGCAACCACAGCGGCGCGGCGATCAGGTTCACCACGGGAATGAACGACAGGATAAACAGGCCAATGGCCCGTGGCAGGAAGTAACCCAGCTTGCGCATCTCCCGGGCCAGGGTGCGGGGCACCATGGCGATCAGCTCGCTCCAACTGAACGGCGGGAAGTCATCGGTGCCACGTACCACCACCTCGACTTTCTCCGCGAGAAAACCGTTGAATGGCGCGGCGATAATATTGGCGAGCATGGTAAATGTGAAAAACACCATCAGCGCCACCAGCACGACAAACAGCGGCCACAGCAGGTAATTCAAAAAGCCTAGCCAGCTGGGTAGGGTCGGTATCAAGCTATCGACCCACAGGCTGAACTGATGGCCGGCGAAATAGATCAACCCGACGAACAGCGCCAGGTTGATGACCAGCGGCAGCAGTACAAACAGGCGCAGGCCGGGGCTCAACACCAGTTTGAGGCCTTCACGCAGGTATTGCGGGCCGGAAAGAGCAGGGGCAGGCATGGAGAACTCCGAGCAAGGTGACGAACGCGCCGACCTTACCGGCTTTGCACGCGATGTGAAAGCATGGGCCTCCAGGCGACATCCGGGGTTACAAAGGCATCGATTAACCTGACCAGGCGCATAGAGCGTCGCTATGAGCTGGATTGTTAATGCGTATTTCCTTAATCTTGCCCCCCTCGATACGCTGCACCCATTATTTTTCAGGACCTGGCGAGTTAAAGCCTTCCCCAAGTGCTTCGCCGTCCTTTTTTATTCCAGCCGCTCTGTGGTCCGGGCGGTCGATAGGAGTGAGTCATGTCTGATACCCGTCATTCCCGAGTGATTATTCTCGGTTCCGGCCCTGCCGGTTACAGCGCTGCCGTCTACGCTGCCCGAGCCAATCTCAAGCCGCTGCTGATCACCGGTATGCAGGCGGGTGGCCAGTTGACCACCACCACTGAAGTCGACAACTGGCCGGGCGATGTCCACGGCCTGACCGGCCCGGTGCTGATGGAGCGTATGAAAGAGCACGCCGAGCGCTTTGAAACCGAGATCGTCTTCGACCATATCAACAAGGTCGACTTCTCGAAGAAGCCTTACAGCCTGACCGGTGACAGCGGTGTGTACACCTGCGACGCGCTGATCATCGCCACCGGCGCCAGCGCGCGTTACCTGGGCCTGCCGTCCGAAGAAGCGTTCATGGGCAAGGGTGTTTCCGCCTGCGCCACCTGCGACGGTTTTTTCTATCGCAACAAGCCGGTTGCCGTGGTCGGCGGTGGCAACACCGCCGTCGAAGAGGCGCTGTACCTGGCCAACATCGCCAGCACCGTGACCCTGGTTCATCGCCGCGAAACTTTCCGCGCCGAGAAAATCCTGATCGACAAGCTGCACGCCCGTGTTGCCGAAGGCAAGATCATCCTCAAGCTCAATGCCACCCTGGATGAAGTCCTGGGCGACAACATGGGCGTGACCGGTGCTCGCCTGAAAAACAACGACGGCAGCTTCGACGAGCTCAAAGTTGACGGCGTATTCATCGCCATCGGCCACACCCCGAACACTTCGCTGTTCGAAGGCGTGCTGGAGGCCAAAGACGGTTACCTGGTAGTGCAGGGCGGCCGTGAAGGCAATGCGACCGCGACCAACATCGAAGGTATCTTCGCTGCCGGTGACGTAGCTGACCATGTCTACCGCCAGGCCATTACCTCGGCCGGCGCCGGTTGCATGGCGGCCCTGGATGCCGAGCGTTACCTCGATGGTTTGAAGGACGCTTCGTTCTAAACCCGTTGAATTGAAAAAACCGGCTGCGAGGCCGGTTTTTTTATGTCCGCGATCTAGCCGACACCGCAAAACAAATGTGGGAGCTGGCTTGCCTGCGAGAGCGGTTTGATCGTCACCACCGCCATCGCGGGCAAGCCCGGCTCCCACATTGAGCGGGGTTGATTATTAAATCAGCGGGGAGTCAGAGGCTGTTCAGCAAACTTCACGCCGGCCAGCCCATGGGCAATCAACGCCCGAATATTGCCATGGTCACTGCCCTCAGGCGTCGCCACCACCGAGCGGTAATGCTCACCAAACGCCAGCAACGCTTCCTGATCATTCAAACCTTCCAGCAGTGCCAAACCCAGAGTCTTGCACGAACCTTCGTTTTGTCCGGCGGCGTTTTCCACATCACCATTGGTGAACGCTTGTGGCTGGTAGTCGTAACCGGCTGCGACGAACGCCAGGGTATCGGCAAAGAGGTGATCGCCACTGTTGAGGCTGGCGCGCAGGGTGTTCAAATCAGTCATGGGGCTTTCCTTGGGCAAACGCGGCCTGTTGGTCGGCGTTGGCTTCTTGCTGGTATTGGGCTTTCCACTCGGCGTACGGCATTCCGTACACCACTTCACGGGCGTCATCGAGGCTGAGCTCAATCTGGCGCTCGTCGGCTTCGGCCTTGTACCACTTGGACAGGCAGTTGCGGCAGAAGCCGGCGAGGTTCATCAGGTCGATATTCTGCACATCCTTGCGGCTGTCCAGGTGGGCCACCAATCGGCGAAAGGCGGCGGCTTCGAGTTCGAGGCGTTGTTGGTCGTTCATAGGGCTCACTTGCTATCAGCGGCTGGCGGCCAGAGTGATCGAAACCGACTCGGCAAAGCGCAGCGCGTGGGGTTTATCCACTTCGACTTCGGCGTACAGCACCGATTCGTTGCTCATCACCAGGTCCAGCAATTCCTGGGTCAGGCGCTCCAGCAGGGCGAAGCGATTGCCTTCCACATGGGCGATGATCGCCTTGGTGATGGTGCGGTAATTCAAGGCGTGGTCGATATCGTTGTCGCGCACAGCGTCCTGGGCGGCATACAGGATGGTCAGGTTGATCAGCACATCCTGCTTGTTGAGGATTTCGTCCTCGTTGATGCCAATAAAAGTGCGCAGGCGCAGGTCTTTGACCCGGATGCGCGCCATGCCTGGTTGAAGTTGTGGCATTGCTACTTGCTCCGTCCAATCAATTGCAGGAACTCCATGCGCGTGGTGTTCGATTCGCGGAAGGCACCGAGCATCACTGAGGTGTTCATGGTTGAGTTCTGTTTCTCCACGCCGCGCATCATCATGCACATATGCTTGGCTTCGATCACCACCGCCACGCCGGCGGCCTGAGTCACGTCCTGGATGGCGTCGGCGATTTGCCGCGTGAGGTTTTCCTGAATCTGCAGGCGCCGGGCGAACATGTCGACGATGCGTGCCAGTTTCGACAGACCCAGCACCTTGCCGGTCGGAATATAGGCCACATGTGCCTTGCCGATAAAGGGCAGCAGGTGATGCTCGCACAACGAGTACAACTCGATGTCCTTGAGGATCACCATCTCGTCATTGTCCGACGCGAAGAGCGCGCCGTTGACGATTTCTTCCAGGTTTTGCTCGTAGCCATGACACAGGTACTGCATGGCCTTGGCGGCGCGCTTGGGTGTATCGAGCAGGCCCTCGCGCTCCGGGTCTTCGCCCAGGCCCTTGAGGATTTCGCGATAGTGGTGGGGCAGGGAAAAGGTCATACAACATCCTCGAAAACGGCTTACTTGATATGCCGCCCACCGTTGACGGTCAGGGTGGTACCGGTGACATAGGGATTGTCCAGCAGGTAACGCACGCTCTGGTAGATCACTTCAGGCCCGGGCTCAATGCCCAGGGCCGACTTGGCCAGGACCCTGGCGCGATAGGCCGCGTCGTCGCCATCATTGAACATCACCATGGCCGGCGCGATACCGTTGACTTTGATCAGCGGCGCGAACTGCGCGGCAAACGATAGCGTGAGGCTGTCGAGGCCGGCCTTGGTGGCGCAATAGGCGATGTGCTGACGGCTGCCCTTGCGCACTACGTCATCGCTGATATGCACGATATCGGCAGGTGTGGAGCGTTGCAGCAAGGGTGAACAATGCAGGTTGATCAGGTACGGCGCAAGCATGTGCACGCTGAACATATCGATAAACGCGTGGCTTTCGTCGCCCGGTGTTTCCGCGACCCAGGCCGACGCATTGTGAATGATCGCACGCAGGCTCTGGGTATGGGTTTGCAACTGCGCGATGAAGGCAAGAATCCCGGCTTCGCTGGAAAAGTCGGCAAATACGCCGATGGCCCCTCGTTCACGTAGCGCCTGCACCCCCGGGCGTTCGCTGCGATAGCTGAAAATGACCGAATAACCTTCAGCCAACAGGCGTTCGGCACAATGCAGGCCGACGCGCTGGCCGGCACCGGTGATCAGGATCGGTGCGTGGGTTGCAATCATGGGAGGCTCAAGTCGCTGGCAGACACAAACTATACCAGCGACCCGGCCTCTATGCTCATGCGGCGGCTTCGGTGACCTTGCGCGGTGGCGAGGGGTGCAGCCAGTTCGCCAGCACGTGTGTCGAGAGCGGAATAAAGAGGTAAACCATCAGCGGCGTCAGGGCGGCGGTGCTGACCAGTACACGGCTGAACAGGTCCAGCTCGCCAAGCAGCGGGCCCAGGCCGAAGTTGAACAACAGTGACACCGGGAAGAACGCCAGCCAAATCGCGACCGCCTGTTTCCAGCGCGGCGGGCGGGCCCCTGCGGCGCCGAACCAGCCGTCGATACCGCTGACACGATGCTCGGAAGGGTCGGCAAACAGCTCGCTGCCGCGACCGAGCCAGGCGCTGCGCGAGGCGGAAAACTCCCAGGCGTGCAGGGTTTTTTCATCGGCGAAGCGGAAGATGATCTGGAACTCATCATCGTGGGGTGGCGGGGCGAGTACGCCGGAACCCAGGTAACCCGGGAAGTCAGTGGCCAATTGCTCGCCTTCGCGCAGCCAAGCCATCAATTCTTCGTAGCGACCTTTGGCGACGCGGCGCGCAACCATCAAGGTGACGGGTGAGGTAGACATTGTGTATCTCCAGATAATCGAGTGCGCTGGGCCGGGTAAGCGGCGCACGAACGAAGCTGCGGGGGTGTTGCAGCGACGTAGAAAAAACAGGCAAGGATTATTCCTGTTTTGCCCAAATACACCAGAAACTTCGGATGGATCGCCGTAGATCTTGAATCATGCGCTTCAATCGGCGTTAAATAGCATCCAAATTCATACAAGTTTTCATCGCTGATGTCCCAAATCATTGCTCCCTCTCGTGAAGCGACGCCTGACAGTCACCCTGACTGCGAGGGGCTGTTCCCGATTCGTGAAGTGGCAAGACTCACAGGCGTAAACCCGGTAACGCTGCGTGCCTGGGAGCGTCGCTATGGCTTGATTCAGCCCGTTCGCACCGAAAGCGGGCATCGGCTGTACTCAAGCGCCGATATCGACACCGTGCATCGCATTCTCGACTGGATCGAACGCGGCGTGTCGGTGAGCAAAGTGGGCAAGATCCTGGCGCGCGATCAACTGTCCGGCGCGCCGGTTGCGACATCACGCAGCGATACCGAACTGGAATGGCAGCAGTGGCAGGCACAACTGCGGCTGGCCATCAGCGCTTTTGATGACCGTGAACTGGGGCAGTTGTACGGCCAGATCTTCAGCGCTTATTCAACGACTGTCGTATTTCAGGACATCCTGATGCCCCTCTGGCAACAACTGCTGCGTCACCAGGGGCGTTTTGGCCAAGCCAGCGAATGGCTGTTTTTCGATAACTTCCTGCGTTCGCGCACTGCTCAACGCCTGCAGTTGGCCTGTGCGTCACCGGCGCCCAGGGTGTTGCTCTCCGCAATCGCCGGTGGATGTCGTGAACTGGAACTACTGGTCGCGGGCTTATTGATGTCCAGCGACAAGCTCGCGGTAAAAGTTCTGGGTGTCGGCCAACCGCTCGATGAGTTGACGCTGATCTGCGAGAGAACTCGGCCACAAGCCCTGGTGCTGTTTTCCAACCATTCTCCCGGCGTCGAGCTGCCCTCGCGGCTCAATCGTCTGGCGTTGACGCTCAATTGCCCGTTGCTGTTGGCGGGTGATGCCTCCGACCTCGCCGAGCACATCCTGGCCGGCTCATCGGTTGGGTGCCTGGGCAATGACGGACGTTTGATGCAGCGCCGCCTGCAGCAGTTTCTCAGCGGCCGCCTGGAGACCTGAACTCAGGCGTGCACGTGAGGATGAACGAGGCGGTGCTGGTGCAGAATGAACTGGCGCAGGCGCTCGATCTCATCGGCATCACTCTGGCTCAGGCGGTAAGCGAACAGGCCGCGGGCGGTTTCCCGCTCCAGGGTGCCGCGAAGCGCGATACGTTCATAGCCGGAAGGGCTGAACCACAGGGAAAAAGTCTTGGGCGGTTTGGCCCGGCCACGCACCTCTACCAGCACCCCTTTGAATGACACTTCGTGCACCCATAGTGCACTGGGGTAGCCCTTGACGTTTTCCAGTGCCACGGGCTCTTCCAGGGCCAGGCGCCACGGGCGGATCATCGGCCCGTCTTCGAAGATGCTCGGCACGCCGAGGCGCAGATGCACTGCATGAAACTCATCCTCCACCAAGCGCAAGGGGAAGGTGAGCTGCTGGTTGTCGAACTGGGCCTGGATGGTGACCTGGTTGTGAGCGGCCAGCCGCGTGAGCAAATCACGAATCTGCGCACCGCCATTAACCGTCAGGCTCGACCACGCATCCCGCAGATTAAGCTGCGGGTTATGCTGCATGTCCTGGATAAAATCCAGTTCGTCCTGCGTCAAAAGCGTGTCGCGGTGCATTGATGTAGCTCAAGGCTGAGGCATTAAAAAGCCATTATCGCTCTAAAGACCGCATTTTTTACAGTTTGTTAATTCCACTCGTCGCCTTGAGCGCCGCGAGCTCGTTTTTCAGCTCGGCCAACTGCGCTTCCAGCTGGGCCACGCGCTGCTGGGCCTTGACTTGAGTGGTGACATCTTTTTGCACGCCGACGAAATACGTTTGCCTGTCCGCCTCGTTGTACACCGTCGAAAGTGACAGCTCATTCCAGAAATGAGTGCCGTCCTTGCGGTAGTTGCGCAGGATCTCTCGGCACGCGCCGCCATTGTCGAGGGCATCACGAATAGCCATCAGCGCCGGCTGGTCACGGTCACCGGACTGGAGGAAGCGGCAGTCCTGATAAAGGATCTCATCCAGGGTGTAGCCGGTCAGGCGTTCAAACGCAGGGTTGACGTAGATCAGCGGTTTGTCATGGCCCTCACGCTCGGCAACGACGATCCCGTCGTTGGACGCATTGACAACCATTTGCAGCAGCTTGGCGTTAATCATTGAGCGGTCCATGGCATGTGTGTGACGGTGCAAGTTTATGGCAAGTCTTGATTCTCGCACGGTGCGCACTGAATTATCGGCACAGACTGCTAATATCCCAGGCTTTGACTCAACTACAGGATCAGATTGATGAAAGTCGCCATCCTTTCCGGCTCGGTCTACGGTACGGCTGAAGAAGTCGCTCGCCACGCGGAAAAAATCCTCAAGGACGCCGGTTTTGAAGCCTGGCACAACCCTCGCGCCAGTCTGGGCGAGATTCAGGCGTTTGCTCCCGATGCGTTGCTTGCGGTGACCTCGACCACCGGCATGGGCGAATTGCCCGACAACCTGCAACCTCTGTACTCAAGTATTCGCGACCAACTTCCCGCCGCCTGGCGCGGCCTGCCGGGTGCGGTTATCGGCCTGGGCGACGCCAGTTATGGCGATACGTTCTGTGGCGGCGGCGAACAAATGCGCGAACTGTTCGGCGAGCTGGGCGTACGTGAAGTACTGCCGATGCTGCGCCTGGACGCCAGCGAAAGCGTGACCCCCGAAGCCGACGCCGAGCCTTGGCTGGCTGAACTGATTATCGCGCTGCGCGGCTGAGCGCAGGAAGGCGCCGTTATTGACGGCGCTTTTTGTACTATTCTCATGACTGACTCGCTCGGTCATCAAGCTGGCTGCGAAGGCAACTCCTTGCGCCTCGGCGTCTGACTAGACTGGCTCTCACTGTAGACGCAATAACCAGTGCGCCAAGGAGGACGTTGCCGTGAGCCTAGCCCCTGCTTCATCGCCGCAAAACATCAAAGCCCAGGTCAGTGCTGCCGAATGGCAAACCCGCGTTGACCTGGCGGCCTGTTATCGCCTGGTGGCGATGCATGGGTGGGATGACCTGATCTTCACGCATATTTCCGCCAAGGTGCCGGGCACGGAAGATTTCCTGATCAACCCTTACGGGCTGATGTTCCACGAAATCACCGCCTCAAGCCTGGTCAAGGTCGACCAGGCCGGCAACAAGCAAATGGACAGCCCCTACGAGATCAACCCAGCGGGCTATACCATCCACAGCGCCATCCACGAAGTGCGCCATGATGTGACCTGCGTGCTGCACACCCACACCGCTGCGGGCGTGGCGGTTTGCGCACAAAAGCAGGGTGTATTGCCCATCAGCCAGCAATCATTGTTTGTGCTGTCCAGCCTGGGCTATCACGCCTATGAAGGCGTGGCGCTGAACCACGAGGAAAAAGCCCGTTTGCAGGCGGACCTGGGACAAAACAATTTCCTCATGCTGCATAACCACGGCCTGCTGACCTGCGCCAGCACCATCGCCGATACCTTCCTGATGATGTTCACCTTCCAGCGCGCCTGCGAGATCCAGGTGCTGGCGCAAAACGGTGCAGCGCAGTTGATCACCATTGAGCCGCAAATTCTGGCAGGCGCCAAGGCGATGGTGGCAGCTGTCACAAAAAGCGCCCAAGGTATGGGCGGTGCGCTGGCCTGGCCGGCGCTGCTGCGCAAATTGGACCAACAGGACCCTGGGTATAAAAGCTGATGCCACTCGCCGAGATACCGCTCAGAGCCTGGCGCAAGCGCGGCCAGAACTTCGTCTTTCGTGGGCGTACCCTGCGTTATTGGGTGGCCGGGCAGGGCACACCGCTGCTGCTGATCCATGGCTTCCCCACCGCCAGTTGGGATTGGCACTACCTGTGGCAGCCCCTGGCCCAGCGCAACCTGGTGATTGCCTGCGACATGCTCGGTTTTGGTGACTCGGCCAAGCCCCTGAATCACGACTATTGCCTGCTGGAGCAAGCCGACTTGCAACAGGCGTTGCTTGAGCATTTGGGCGTGGAACAGCCGGTGCATGTATTGGCCCATGACTACGGCGACAGCGTCGCCCAGGAGTTGCTGGCCCGGCATTACGAAGGCCGGTTCCAGATGGCCAGTTGCGTATTTCTCAATGGAGGACTGTTCCCGGAAACCCACCGCCCCACGCTGGTGCAAAAATTATTGCTCAGCCCGTTGGGCTGGATGATCGGCCGGGCTTTTGGGCGCAATGCCCTGGCCAGCAGTTTCAGCCAGATCTTCGGCCCGCGGACGCGGCCCAGTGAAAGCGCGCTGGACGACTTTTGGAGTTTGATCAGTTGCAATGACGGGCCGCGTATCCTGCACAAACTGATTGCCTACATTCCCCAGCGTCGACGCCTGCGTGATCGCTGGGTGGCCGCCATGCAGCGCGGCGCCGTGCCGTTGCGGGTGATCGACGGCGGGGTGGACCCGATTTCCGGTGCTCATATGGTCGAGCGCTTCGAGCAACTGGTGCCCCACGCCGACACGGTATTGCTGGCCGATATCGGCCATTACCCGCAGATCGAGGCGCCGGTGCAGGTGCTCAGGCATTACCAGGCATTTCGGGATCGCATCAGCCAGGCGTCGCCGCAGTCGGTCTACTCCTGAGCCGGGTTTCTACCGCGGCATCATCCTGATGCCTTATCGAGCACCATTCAGCCTCGGCCGTTTTTATTGTGACCAAAGGCCTCGTGCGTGACACTCTGCCTATTCCCATTGTCGCCAGCGGAGTTCGGTATGAGTCAGTCAGTGCAGTTGCAGGATAAGGTCGTGATCGTCACCGGAGCCGGCGGTGGCCTGGGCCGTGCCCATGCGCTGCTGTTCGCCAGGCACGGGGCCAAAGTGCTGGTCAATGACCTGGGTGGGTCCACCCAGGGCGAGGGCGCCAATGCCTCGGCAGCCGACCGTGTGGTGGCCGAGATTCGTGCAGCAGGCGGCATTGCCGAGGCCAACCATGACTCGGTCACCGACGGTGACAAGATCGTACAGAACGCTCTGGACGCGTTCGGCCGGATCGACGTGGTAGTCAACAACGCCGGGATCCTGCGCGACAAGACTTTCCACAAGATGGACGACGGCGACTGGGACCTGGTTTACCGGGTGCATGTCGAAGGCGCCTACAAGGTCACGCGTGCCGCCTGGCCCCATCTGCGCGAGCAGGGTTATGGGCGCGTGATCTTCACCGCCTCCACGTCAGGCATCTACGGCAACTTCGGCCAGTCCAACTATGGCATGGCCAAGTTGGGCCTGTATGGGTTGACCCGCACCCTGGCACTGGAAGGTCGCAAGAACAACATCCTGGTCAACGCCATCGCCCCCACCGGCGGTACGCGCATGACCGAAGGGCTGATCCCGCC
Organism: Pseudomonas paralactis; assembly: GCF_001439735.1. GTDB lineage: Bacteria > Pseudomonadota > Gammaproteobacteria > Pseudomonadales > Pseudomonadaceae > Aquipseudomonas > Aquipseudomonas paralactis. The sequence continues at coordinate 170,492 of NZ_JYLN01000009.1, read as the reverse complement.
CCAGGTATTCGAGCGCCTCAAACCGGAACTGGTCAGCCCGTTGGTGGTGTACCTGGGCAGCGAAGCCTGCCAGGAAACGTCAGGGTTGTTCGAAGTGGGTGGCGGCTGGATCGGCAAGACCCGTTGGGAGCGCAGCCTGGGAGTGGGTTTTGATCCTGAAGCGGGCTTCTCGCCGGACGACGTGGCGGCGCACTGGCAACAGATCTGCGATTTTGAAGGCGCCGCACATCCCAAGGACAACATTGAGGCATTGAAGGAGATGATGGCCAACTTGCAGAAGTTCAGCCTCTGATCATTGCCGGAACCTCACTGAATCTTGCGGGGCGTCGATGACGCCCCGTTTTATTTCAGGCATAAAAAAGGCCGCTGCATAAGCAGCGGCCGAAGTCAGACGTTGGATCAAGGAGCGACAAATCAACGTCAGTGAACACCGGTAACAGACTGAATACGCGATCAATCCGTTGTAAATCTGCTGTTCTCCCCAAGGCGGGAGCGGGCCATTTGCCCTGAAAGCCAGGCAAGAATAGTCGCTTGTAACAAAATGAGTAATAGCAGTTCAGGACAAGGACTGTTACCAATTTCGCAACAGTACACGGGGTTCATCGATTCTTCTGATAACGCCCCATCCACCCCATTCATACCCCGGCCCCAACCCCGGCCAGTGCGCCCGTTCATCCTTTCGAGCGACAACACGAATACCTCCTTGGTGCGCTTATCGCTCCTGATGCACGGCAGTAGGGTGGAGCCTTCTGTCACTCACCGGGGAAGACGCATGACAAAAACAATAATGCGCGCCATCTTCACGCCACAGGCGCTGGCCATTGCGGTTGCGCTGGGTTGCTGTGCCCAGGCGCAGGCTGTTTCGTTCACTATCGGCGAGATCGAAGGGCAATTCGATTCCTCGCTGTCGGTCGGTGCCAGTTGGGGCATGCGCGATGCCGACAAAAGCCTGGTCGGCACTGTCAACGGTGGTTCAGGCCAGGCGTCTACCGGGGATGACGGGCGCCTCAATTTCAAGAAGGGCGAGACCTTCTCCAAGATCTTCAAGGGGCTGCACGACCTTGAACTGAAGTACGGCGACACCGGTGTGTTTGTTCGCGGCAAGTATTGGTATGACTTCGAGCTCAAGGACGAAGACCGCGAGTTCAAGCCGATCAGCGACCACAACCGCAAGGAAGGCGCCAAATCCAGCGGCGCGCAGATCCTTGATGCCTTCGTCTACCACAACTACTCCCTGGGCGACCTGCCCGGCACGGTGCGCGCCGGCAAGCAGGTGGTCAGTTGGGGCGAAAGCACCTTCATCGGCAACTCCATCAACAGTATCAACCCGATCGACGTGTCGGCGTTCCGGCGTCCGGGTGCCGAGATCAAGGAAGGCTTGATCCCGGTGAACATGCTGTTTGCGTCCCAGAGCCTGACCAATCAACTGACTGTGGAGGGCTTCTACCAACTGGAATGGGACCAGACGGTGCTCGACAACTGCGGCACCTTCTTCGGCGGCGATGTGGCGGCGGACGGCTGCACCAATAACTACACCGTGGGCAGCCCGGCGATCCGACCGCTGCAACCGGTGGCCGCTGCCTTTGGCCAAGGGTTTGGTGTGACCAATGAAGGCGTGATTGTGCGGCGTGCCGGTGACCGCGATGCGCGTGACTCCGGCCAATTCGGCGCGGCCCTGCGTTGGCTGGGCGATGACACCGAATACGGCCTGTACTTCATGAACTACCATAGCCGCACACCGACTGTCGGCACCCTGACCGCCAATACCAACCTGGCCACCATCGGACGCATCATCAACACCGCCAACGCGCTGGCACCCGGTTCCGGGGGCGGTTTGGCCCAAAGCACCATGCTCGGCCGCGGCCAGTACTACCTGGATTACCCGGAAGACATCCGCCTGTTCGGCGCCAGTTTCTCCACCACCTTGCCCACGGGCACGGCGTGGACCGGCGAAATCAGCTATCGGCCCAATGCGCCGGTGCAACTCAACACCACTGACCTGACCCTGGCCCTGGTCAACCCGATTGCGGGCCAACTCGCCTCACCCATCCGCAGCAACTTCGGCGATGACAACAAAGGCTACCGCCGCAAGGAAATCACCCAGATCCAAAGCACCATGACCCAGTTCTTCGACCAGGTCCTGGGCGCCGAGCGCCTGACGCTGGTGGGCGAAGCGGCGGTCGTGCACGTTGCTGGCCTGGAAGACAAAACCAAACTGCGCTACGGCCGTGATTCGGTGTACGGCGCCTACGGTTTTGAAGGTGACACCGACGGTTTTGTCACCTCCACCTCCTGGGGCTACCGCGCACGGGCGATTCTTGACTACAACAACGCCATTGCCGGCGTGAACCTCAAGCCCAACCTGTCCTGGTCCCATGACGTGGCCGGTTACGGCCCCAACGGCCTGTTCAACAAGGGCGCCAAGGCTATCAGCGTCGGTGTGGATGCGGACTACCGCAGCACCTACACCGCGAGCCTGAGCTACACCGACTTTTTTGGCGGTGACTACAACACCCTGACCGACCGTGACTTCCTCGCCCTCAGCTTCGGCGTGAACTTCTGATCTGTTTCAAAGAAGGACAAGACCTATGCGTAAGATGATTGCAGTGATGGCCCTGAGTGTATTGGCCGCCAACGTGATGGCGGCGGTATCGCCCGAAGAAGCCGCCAGGCTCGGCACCAGCCTGACCCCGGTCGGCGCGGAAAAAGCCGGCAACGCCGATGGCTCGATTCCGGCCTGGACCGGCGGCATCCCCAAGAATGCAGGCGCGGTGGACAGCAAGGGGTTTCTCGCCGACCCCTTCGCCAGTGAAAAACCCCTGTTCGTGATCACCGCTGCCACGGTGGACAAGTACAAGGACAAGCTCTCCGACGGCCAGGTGGCGATGTTCAAGCGCTATCCCGAGACCTACAAGATCCCGGTGTACCCCAGCCATCGCACGGTCAATTTGCCGGCGGACATCTATGAGTCGATCAAGCGCAGCGCCGTGAATGTGAAGGCGATCAACGATGGCAACGGTCTGGAGAACTTTACCGGCAACCGTTACTACGCGTTCCCGATCCCGAAAAATGGCGTTGAGGTACTTTGGAACCACATCACTCGTTACCACGGCGGCAACCTGCGCCGCATCATTACCCAGGCTACGCCGCAGACCAACGGCAGCTACACACCGATCCGCTTCGAGGAAGAAGTGGCGGTGCCGCAAGCCATTGCGGACATCGACCCGGCCAAGGCAGCCAACGTGCTGAGTTTCTTCAAGCAATCGGTGACCGCCCCGGCACGTCTGGCGGGTAACGTGCTGTTGGTGCACGAAACCCTCGACCAGGTGAAAGAGCCGCGCCTGGCCTGGATCTACAATGCCGGCCAGCGCCGTGTACGGCGCGCGCCGCAGGTGTCCTACGACGGGCCAGGCACCGCCTCGGACGGCTTGCGCACCACCGATAACTTCGACATGTTCTCCGGTGCCCCCGATCGCTATGACTGGAAACTGGTGGGCAAGAAGGAGATGTACATCCCCTATAACAGCTACAAGCTCGATTCCCCGAGCCTCAAGTACGACGACATCATCAAGGCCGGGCATATCAACCAGGACCTGACCCGCTATGAGCTGCACCGCGTGTGGGAAGTGGTCGGTACCGTTAAACCCAGCGAGCGGCACATCTACGCCAAGCGCCATATGTATATTGATGAAGACAGCTGGCAGGTTGCGCTGGTAGACCATTACGACGGCCGCGGCCAACTGTGGCGCGTTGCCGAAGGCCATTCGCAGTTCTATTACGACCACCAGGTGCCGGCCTACACCGTGGAAACCCTGTACGACCTGATTGCAGGGCGCTACATCGCGCTGGGCATGAAGAACGAGGAGAAGAGCAGCTTCGTGTTTGGCTTCGCGGCCAAGGCGGCGGACTACACCCCGGCGGCGCTGAGATCGGCGGGCGTTCGCTGATTCCACACTGAAATGAGGTTGAAAATGGGGGAGCTGGCTTGCCTGCGATAGCGGTGGGCCAGGCTGCTCATCGATTGCTGTTGCACCGCCCATCGCAGCATGGGTATCTACACAACTCTTTGGTGCGACGCCGGACCTGTGGGAGGGGGCTTGCCCCCGATGGCGGCCTGGCAGCCGGTCAGGATGTTGGATCAGATAGAGTACATATCCGTTGTTTGGGTAACGGCCGCTATTGGTTCCGCTTTTACAGCGGGTCACTTTGGAAAAGAGCCCCAAAGTAACCAAAGGGCTCTTGCCCCACCACTCGGCACCTCGCTTAGGCTCGGGGGGTGCCCGTAATCCGCCAGTGATTTGTGGGGCCGCCGCCACGCGCCATCCATGGCGCGGGGCGGCTAAACCGGCATCCCTGCCGGTTTACCCCCCAAATCCCTGTCGAATTCCGGCCAGCGTGGTTTTACGGGGCGCCTAAAATCAAAAGCAGATCAAAAGCAGAGCAAGAGCAAGAGCGGCTCGCTTCGCATCGTGGTTACGGTTGGCAGTGGCTACAAAAGTTGTGTAGATACCTATGCCCATCGCAGGCAAGCCAGCTCCCACACTGAAGGGCGTATACCTTGGTTTTTATGGTCTTCAATCAACCCGCTGAATACTTCTTCAACAACCGCCAACCACAGGTCTAGGGTGACGCAACAATAAAAACAGCAGGATGCAGCAATGACCGCCATGACTCGCTGCCTGGACCGTCCTGGATTTATGCCACGGCTGTCCGCCCACCACGTGTTGCGTGCGCGGCTGACTGTGCCTCTGCTGACGGCGCAGGCGCGGGTAAGGTTGCTGTGCGCACCGGGAGGCAGTGGCAAGAGCGCGTTGCTCGCCGAGTGTGCGTTGCAGGCACCGAAGGGGTGTCAGGTGGTGTGGATGCCACTCAACGGTGCCGCGCTCAGCCCCCTGGAATTCTGCGCACGGCTGGCGCAGCAGCTTGGCTTGCCGTTTGTGGATGAAGCCACGTTATTGCTCGACTTGGGCCGTTGGCCCCACACGACGTGGTTATTTCTGGATGATTTCTGTCGCTCGCCTGCGCCTGAGCTGGATGCGCTGCTGGACCGTTTGCTCGCCGCCGGCTGCCCGCAGTTGACCTGGTGGCTGGGCGCGCGACGGCGCCCGTTGTGCAATTGGCCACGCCTGTTGCTCGACGATGAGTTGCTGGAGTGCAGCGAGTTGTTTTTCAGCGCTGAGGAAGTCGAGCAACTGCTCGCCCCGGGGCATACCGTCGACAGCGTGATGCAGTTCAGCGGCGGTTGGTGCGCCGGTGTGCGTATCGCCTTGTTGGGCGACGGTCACCCCGACAAGACCCTGCTCGATTACCTGCAGCATGAGCTGTTCAATACCTTGTCGGCGCCATTGGCCGAGGCCTGGCGCGTGTTGGCCCATCTGCCGCGCTTCAACCTTAACCTGTGTGAGTACTTGTTCGGTGGTGGTGACGGCGCTGAGCATTTGCACGAGTTGCAGGCACTGGGTGCGTTTATCCAGCCCTGGGAAGACACCAGCGACTGGCTCCACGTTTTCCCACCGTTGGCGCGACTGCTGCGCGATGAGCCCTGGCCGGCCAAACGCTCCTGGCACCGACGCGCGTGCCAATGGTTCAGCGCCGAGGGTGACTGGCAGGCCGCGTTCGAGCAGGCGTTGCTGGCGCAGGAGTACGAAGTGGCGGTGAGCCTGTTGCAGCATTTCAGTTTCGAGGATCTGTTTCGCCAGCAAAATGCCGTGCTGTTGTTGCGCCTGCATGAACAGCATGGCGATGAGTTGATGTTGGGTTCGGCGCAGTTGGTGGGGCTGCTTACGGCCGCGTTGTTGTTTGCCGGGCGCTTCGAACAGGCCGCCTTGTGCATCGACCAACTGGCCCGTTTCGCCCCGCAACCGACGGCCGCCGCGCAGCGCTACCTGCTGGCGCGTTGGCAGGCGCAGTGGGGTTGGTTGCTGCATTTGAGCGGTGATGCCGAGCGTTCCCGCGAACACTTGCTCGAAGCGCTGCAAGCCTTGCCTGACAGCGCCTGGACCTCACGCCTGATGTGCCTGTCGGGCCTGACCCAACAAGCCCTGCTGCGCGGTGAGTTGGACGTCGCCCAGCGCTTGAGCCGCGAAGCATTGTGCCTGGCACGTGCTCACGGTTCGCTGGTGCTTGAAGCGCTGCTGGAATTGGATCACGCCCAGTTGCTGGAGCAGCGCGGCGCGCCGTATCGGGCGCAGAGCCTGCTGGAAACGGTGCAGGCGATGCTGGCTCGCCAGCGGCTCAGGGCCGGGCCATTGGTGGGGCGCATCGTCCTGCGTCGTGGGCACCTGGCCTTGCGGCAAGGCCAGGACGCCCTGGCGTGTGAATGCTTTGAGACCGGCTTGACGCTGTGCCTGCAAAGCCAGGACAAGCGCGTGTTATATGGCTATCTCGGTCTGGCGCTGCTGGCGGCCAACCGTGGCGACTACGCCCAAGCCTTTATTCAATTGCGTGACGCCGAGCGCCTGATGCAGCAGCGCCATGTCCCGGAGACGGTGTATCGCGCGGTGTTGTTGTTAGTCAGCGGGCACCTGTGGCTACAACAGGGCCGGGCTGAATTAACGGTACAAGCGGTGCGCCGGGTGTTGCGCCATTTCCGTGGGCCCTGTGCCAAGCAGGCACCGCCGGCGACTCTGGAACTGATCCCGCGTCTGGAGTATTTGCTGGTGCTGGCCGAGGTCAGGCTGGGCTGTGCCGAGCAACCTATCGCACGGCTCAATGCCTTGCTCGAAACCTCCCGGCAGCGCGGGATGCTGTGTCTGGAAACCGAACTGCACCTGGTGTTGGGTGAGGTGACCTGGCAACTCGGTGACCCGGCGTTGGCCCGTCGTGCATTGCAGGCCGGGCTGGCGCTGGCGGCACGTTGCCAGGTACAGCAGGCGATTCGCGAGCTGCGCTTGCGTGCACCTGGGCTATTGAGTGAGCTGAGCCTGGAGCCGCAGGTCACGCCTGCCGGTGCGATGCAAAATCCTCTGAGCCAGCGCGAACTCGAAGTGTTGCAATTGATCGCCCTGGGCAACTCCAATCTGGAAATCGCCGACCGCCTGTATATCTCCTTGCACACCGTCAAGACCCATGCACGGCGCATCCACAGCAAACTCGGGGTGGAACGACGCACCCAGGCGGTGGCCAAGGCGAAAACGCTGGGCTTGATGGCCTAGGCGCGCAATGCCTGGCGGTATTCGCCCGGGGTGGCGCCCATGGCTTGGCGAAAGCGCTGGTTGAAATGGCTGGCGCTGGAAAAACCGCACCTCAAGGCGACCTCGCCCAAGGGCAACGGGCTGCTGCGCAGCAAAGTTTGCGCGCGTGCCAGGCGGCGTGCCAGCAGGTATTGATGGGGCGGCACGCCGAAGCTCTGACGGAACATCCGGGCGAAATGGTATTCCGACAGCGCGCACATCGACGCCAACTGGCCGAGGCTGATGGGGTCTTCAACATGGTGGTCGATGTATTCCACCAAACGCCGCCGTTGGTGCGCCGCCAGCCCGCCTTTGAGGCGCAGGCCGTCGCGCACGCCGACCTGATTGAGCAGGGTGTGGCTGAGCAGTTCATGGGCCAGGCTGCTGGTCAGCAGGCGCTCGCCGGGTTCGAGCCAGTTGAGGCTGATCAGCTGGTGAAAGCGTCGGGCCTGGCGGGCGTCCTCAAGGAAGGTCGTCTCACGCAACTGCAACTCCCGCGGCTCGCGGTCCAGCAGGGTGACGCAGCCGAGGGCAAATTGCTCCGGGCTGAAATACACATGGGCCAGGCGTATCTCACCATTGATCACCCAGGCCGACTGGTGCTCGGCCGGCAGGATGCACAATTTGTCGGGACCGCCCTTGGTGCCTGGCTGATCACGCCGAAAGGTGCCCGTGCCGCCGCCGATATAACAGGACAAAGTGTGATGGCTGGGCGCCTGGTAGTCCTGGGCATCGTGGTGGTTGCTCCACACGGCCGCAGACAAACCGTCACCGAGCTCGGCGCAGGCTTCCAGGCGTGCGTGAGGCGAGCGGTTGAGGGATTGAAAGACGTGCAGCGATTCCAGCTCTGGCATGGTGTGTTCTCCGACGTCTTGCATCCTACTCCCGGCGGCGGGCGCTGTGAGCCCATCGCCCGACAAAAGCGCAAGAATGTGCAAGAACCTCAGGGTGGTTGAAGGCAACACTGTGGCTCAATCGACGGAGCCTGCTATGAACCTCTTCTTGTATTTACTCACGGTGCTGATTTGGGGCACCACCTGGATTGCGCTCAAGTGGCAGCTGGGCGTGGTGGCGATTCCCGTGTCGATTGTCTATCGCTTCGGCCTGGCGGCGCTGGTGCTGTTTGCGCTGTTGCTGCTCAGTCGCAAATTGCAGGTGATGAACCGGCGCGGGCACCTGATCTGCCTGGCCCAAGGGCTGTGCCTGTTCTGCGTTAACTTCATGTGCTTTCTCACTGCCAGCCAGTGGATCCCCAGTGGCCTGGTGGCCGTGGTGTTCTCCACGGCGACCTTGTGGAATGCGCTGAATGCCCGGGTGTTCTTTGGCCAGCGAGTGGCACGTAACGTATTGATGGGCGGCGCGCTTGGGTTGCTGGGCCTGGGCTTTTTGTTCTGGCCGGAACTGGCCGGGCATACCGCCAGCCCGCAGACCTTGCTGGGCCTGGGTTTGGCGCTGCTGGGGACGCTGTGTTTTTCGGCGGGCAATATGCTTTCGAGCCTGCAACAAAAGGCCGGGCTCAAACCCTTGACCACCAATGCCTGGGGCATGGCGTACGGGGCGGCAATGTTGGCCAGCTATTGCGCAGTGCGTGGCATACCCTTCGAGATGGACTGGAGCGCGCGGTATATCGGTGCGCTGTGGTACCTGGTGATCCCGGGCTCGGTGATTGGGTTTACCGCCTACCTCACCCTGGTCGGCCGCATGGGGCCGGAAAAAGCGGCGTATTGCACTGTGCTGTTTCCGGTGGTGGCGTTGAACGTGTCGGCATTCGCCGAGGGCTATCAGTGGACGGCGCCGGCGCTGATGGGGCTGGTGCTGGTGATGTTGGGGAATGTGTTGGTGTTTCGTAAGCCTCGGGCCATCGTGCCGGACCTCAAGGCTAGCCAAGCCTGAATGTGGGAGCCGGCTTGCCCATAGAATCAGCGCCTGCCACGAATCCTCTGTGGGAGCTGGCTTGCCCGCGAAGGCGGTGTGCCAGTCAATGTACCTTTAACTGACCCACCGCCTTCGCAGGCAAGCCAGCTCCCACATTTGACGCAGGTGCCTGCTTTATTTGAGGCCCAGGCGCTTGGCCATGCGCCCAAGGTTGGCGCGGTCCAGGCCCAGTTCGCGGGCGGCGCCGGCCCAGTTGTGCTGATGGCGTTCAAGGCAGGCGCTGATGACCTGGCGCTGATAGTGCTCGGTGGCCTGGCGCAGGTCGCCAGTGGCGATGGGCGCAGCTTCGACCGGTGCTTCAAGCACCGCTGCACTGACGTCGGGCAAGTCCAGGTCCTGGGCGCTCAGGCTGAGAATCTTCGGGCGCTCGCGACAGTTGCCCAGGGCTTTGAGCGCGCTACGTCCGATCAGGTGTTCCAATTCGCGCACATTGCCGGGCCAGTTGTAGGCCAGCAGTGCCGCTTGAGCGTCACTGGTCAGGCGCAAGCTGCCCAGGCCCATGCGCGACCGGTTCTGTTCGAGGAAGAAGCCTGCCAATAACAGCACATCCCGTCCGCGCTCACGCAGGGCCGGCACTTGCAGTGGGTACACGCTCAGGCGGTGGTAAAAATCGGCACGGTAGCGACCATTGCGAACTTCTTCGGCAAGGTCGCGGTTGGTGGCGGCAATCAGGCGCACGTCCACCTGGTGTTCCTTGTCCGAACCCAGGCGCTGCAACTGGCCGCTTTGCAGCACGCGCAGCAGCTTGGCCTGCACGCTCAATGACAGTTCACCCACTTCGTCCAGGAACAACGTGCCGCCGTTGGCCAGTTCAAACTTGCCTCGGCGCTCATTCAGCGCGCCGGTGAAAGCGCCGCGCACATGGCCGAACAGCTCGCTTTCTACCAGGGTTTCCGGCAGTGCGGCGCAATTGAGGCTGATCATCGGCTTGTCGGCACGCGATGACGCGGCATGGATCGCCTGGGCCACCAGCTCCTTGCCGACCCCGGTTTCGCCGGTGATCAGCACGGTCAGGTCGCTGCCGCCTACCAGCTTGATTTCCTCGACCAGCCGTTTATGCGCCTTGCTCTGGCCGATCATTTCCTTGTACTGCTGGCCGCTGGCCTGGCGATAGATTTCGGCGCGCTGGTGCTCGTCTTCGGCCCGCAGCGCCAGGCGCTCAATGCGTTCAGCCACATTGACCGTGGCCGCGGCCAGGCTGGCGAAGGCCTGCAGCGCGTCCAGTTCGACCCGTTCAAAGCGCTCGTTGTCGAGAGCGTCAAGGGTCAGCAGGCCCCACGGCTGGTCGTCGATAAACAGCGGGCAGCCCATGCAGTCGTGGACTTCAAGGTGGCCGTGCAAACCGGCGACCAGGCCGTCATAGGGGTCGGGCAATTGGCTGTCGCTGTCGAAGCGGGTAGGGCCGGGGCTGCTCAGCAGTATTTCAAAGCGCGGGTGTTCGCTGATCTTGAAACGTCGGCCCAATGTGTCAGGGCTCAAGCCATCCACCGCCAGCGGCACCAGCCACTCGCCATCCAGCCGCAGCAGCGCGGCGGCATCGCAGGGCAACAGGGCGCGCATGGTTTGCAGCAGGCGGCGGTAGCGCTCGCCTTCGGGCAGTTCCCGGGACAGGTCGGCGACCAGCGGCAGCAGGGCGGTGAGCAGCGGTTTTGCAGTCATAATGACTCCTTGTAGTCCTTATGACTATAAGGTGTAGGAGGTCATACTGACTACATAATGTTTAAGTAGCTGAAAATAAAGGATTTATAAGTTGGCATGATTACTGAGTATCTAAAGGCAATCAGTAAGAAGACCCAGGAGTCTCCCATGCTTAGTGCCCAAGACCGTGCAATCGTTAAATCCACTGTGCCCCTGCTGGAAAGCGGCGGTGAAGCACTGATCACCCATTTTTACCGCATGATGCTGTCCGAGTATCCCGAGGTCCGCCCGCTGTTCAATCAGGCCCACCAGGCCAGTGGCGACCAGCCCCGGGCCCTGGCCAATGGCGTGCTGATGTATGCGCGGCATATCGACCAGTTGGACCAGTTGGGCGACCTGGTGGCCAAGATCATCAATAAACATGTGGCCTTGCAGATCCTGCCGGAGCATTACCCCATTGTTGGCGCCTGCCTGCTGCGGGCTATTTCCGAAGTGCTAGGCAGCGAGATTGCCACCCCCGAGGTCATGAGTGCCTGGGGCGCGGCCTATGGCCAGTTGGCGGACATTCTGATCGGCGCCGAAGCGGCCATCTACGACGAAAAAGAACAGGCGCCCGGCGGCTGGAGAGGGGCGCGGCCATTCCTGTTGGTCAAGCGCGTGGAGGAGAGTGACGAGATCATCTCTTTCTATTTTGCCCCGGTGGACAACGGCCCGATCCTGGCTGCAGCGCCGGGCCAGTACATCGGCCTGAAACTGGTGCTCGATGGCGAAGAAGTGCGCCGCAACTATTCCCTGTCGGCCCTCACCGACACCGGGCTGTACCGCATCAGCGTCAAGCGCGAAGCGGGTGGGCGGGTCTCCAATTACCTGCACGACCAGATGCTCGTCGGCGCGACCATTGAGCTATTCCCGCCGTCGGGCGAGTTCACCCTGGCCGACAGTGATAAACCGCTGGTGCTGATCAGCGGCGGGGTAGGCATTACGCCCACACTGCCGATGCTCGAAGCCGCCCTGGCGACCCAGCGCCCGGTGCACTTCATCCATTGCGCCCGTAACGGCGGAGTGCATGCCTTCCGTGACTGGGTAGACGCCCTGGCAGCCAAGCATCCGCAGCTCAAGCGTTTCTACTGCTACGCCGAGGATGACGGTATCAGCCCGGCGGCGGACAAGGTCGGCATGCTCAACCAGGAGCAACTGGCGGCCTGGTTGCCTGAGCAGCGCGACATTGATGCCTACTTCCTGGGGCCCAAGGGTTTCATGGCGGCGGTCAAGCGTCATCTCAAGGCGCTGGGTGTGCCGGAGAAGCAGGCGCGCTATGAGTTTTTTGGCCCGGCGGCGGCGTTGGAATAGAGTTTGGGCCATTGACCGCATCGGCATCATCGCGGGCAAGCCCGGCTCCCACAGAGGATTGCATTCCAATGTGGGAGCCGGGCTTGCCCGCGATGGCGTCCGCACAATCACTACATTTACCACGATTAATCCGCTGTTAACCCCTCTCTGTTTTAACCGTTGCCTGTGTGTAAACTTGTTGCCATCAGGCACAACCATAATCAGGTAAAGGGAAACGGGGATGATTGACGACATGCGTTTGGGCAGGGAGCGGCGCTTTCTGGTGTTGCTGGGCATTATCTGCCTGGCGCTGATTGGCGGCGCGCTGTACATGCAGGTGGTGCTGGGCGAAGCGCCTTGCCCGCTGTGTATCCTGCAACGCTATGCCTTGCTGCTGATTGCGGTCTTCGCGTTCATCGGTGCCGCCATGCGCACCAAAGGCGCGGTCACGTTCTTCGAAGGGCTGGTGGTGCTAAGCGCCTTGGGTGGCGTGGCCGCCGCCGGCCACCATGTGTACACCCAGTTCTTTCCTCAGGTCAGCTGCGGCATCGATGTGTTGCAACCGATCGTCGATGATCTGCCCCTGGCCAAGGTGTTTCCCCTCGGGTTCCAGGTCGATGGTTTCTGCAGCACTCCCTACCCGCCGATCCTCGGCCTGTCCCTGGCCCAATGGGCGCTGGTGGCGTTCGTGCTGACGGTGATCCTGGTGCCCCTGTGCATCTACCGCAATCGTCATCCCAAAGCCTGACCCCTCGTTGTGACAAAACGCTCCGCCCTTCTTGTGAAGGCCGGAGCGTTTTGGTTTGTAGGGATTTGTGAAAGCGCTGTGACGAGGGGCAACTTAAGCTGCGCGCAGCGTGCGACATGTTGTCACACGGACGCTGTCGCAGGACGTTTCTGATGCCCCGAATCGGCCCTTAAATTTGCATCCTGCGCACAAGTTGTGCTGTCAATTCAGGCTTCGAGCGGTGCCGCGACGGGCGTGAGCCCGGAGTGCTTGAGGGATCAGTGAATCCCTTGGTTTATGGGCACTTGCATCCCTTCGCCATGCCCTTACAGGCTGTAAGGGAAGTGGCAATCTGCCCAATAACACGGCAATTTTTGTGGTTTTTGTTGAGAATCGAACGCGATAAGATCGCGAATCTTTGCAACTTTGGTGAAGGATTGTTGCTGGAATCGATAAAAATTATTTCTTTATAAGACATGGTTTATACATCGCTAGCTAACTACAATCGCCCGCACTGAATGTCCGGTGCTGTTCAATATTTGAGCATTGGAGCGGTCGAGGAGCAGATGGAAGGCTCAATGCGACCCCAGGTTCCGGCAGCCTTTCAACTATCCGCACCAAATGGAATTGGTCTGTAACAAGGCCTTTAGCCACGAAATCGAATAAGAACTCACTGCAGGTCCGTGAAACGTACAGTTATGACGTGTCGGGCAGGCTCTTATTCAATCGAAGAGAAATGCCAACCCTTGGCAGGGTGAAGTGTTGGCGATCAAAACCCAACTGCATTGCGCAAGCTGCTTTAGAGGTCGTGAGATGAGTAAAAACAGGTACCCCCGATTACTAGGCTTTTTGCCGCTGCTTGGCATGTTTTTAATGCTGGGAGGCTGCAAGTGGACCTTGCTCGACCCAAAAGGACAGGTCGGTCTGGATGAACGCAACCTGATCATCACCGCCACCCTGCTGATGTTGCTGGTTGTGGTTCCTGTGATCGTGATGACCTTCGCCTTCGCCTGGAAATACCGCGCGTCCAACACCAGCGCCACCTACGCGCCGAAGTGGTCGCACTCCACCAAGATCGAAATCGCGGTGTGGCTGGTCCCGATCCTCATCATCATCGCCCTGGGTTACATCACCTATAAGTCGACCCACGCGCTGGACCCGTACCGTCCGCTGGAGTCCGACGTCAAGCCTGTGAACATCCAGGTGGTCGCGCTGGATTGGAAGTGGCTGTTCATCTACCCGGACCTGGGTATCGCCACCGTCAACGAGATCCGCTTCCCGGAGCACACCCCGCTTAACTTCCGGATCACCTCCGACGCCGTGATGAACTCGTTCTTCATCCCTGCACTGGGCGGCCAGATCTACGCGATGGCAGGCATGCAGACCCGCCTGCACCTGATCGCCAACCAGAAAGCCGAAATGGAAGGCATCTCCGCCAACTACAGCGGCGCTGGCTTCACCGGCATGAAATTCAAAGCGATCTCGACAAGCCAGGAAGATTTCGACGCCTGGGTAGCTGCAGTCAAGGCCGCACCTAAACAGCTTGATCAAGCTGAATACGACGCTCTGACCAAACCGAGCCAGAACAACCCTGTCGCCTTGTACTCCGCGTATGAGCCGGACCTGTTTCAGAAAATCGTCGACAAGTACGAAGGTATGAAGCCAGGCAAGCCGGTCAAGCACGAGAAGAAAGAAGTGGCCGCGGTTGAAGGTTCTGATACAGGCGCGCATTCAACTGCTGGGGCAGAGGAGTAAACGATGTTTGGTAAATTAAGTTGGGACGCGGTCCCATTCCACGAGCCGATCGTGATGGTGACCATCGCCATGATCGCGCTGGGTGGTCTGGCACTGGTTGCAGGTATTACGTACTTCAAGAAGTGGTCCTACCTGTGGACCGAGTGGTTGACCTCGGTCGACCACAAGAAAATCGGCGTCATGTACGTCATCGTTGCCATGGTCATGCTGCTGCGTGGTTTTGCCGACGCCATCATGATGCGTACCCAGTTGGCCATGGCCACCGAGGGTTCGCCTGGCTACCTGCCACCTGAACACTATGACCAGATCTTCACCGCTCACGGTGTGATCATGATCATCTTCATGGCGATGCCATTCTTCACCGGCTTGATGAACCTTGCCTTGCCGCTGCAGATTGGTGCGCGTGACGTTGCCTACCCGTTCCTGAACTCCCTGAGCTTCTGGCTGCTGGTTTCCGGCGTGGTGCTGATCAACGTTTCCCTGGGCGTCGGCGAATTCGCCAAGACCGGTTGGGTTGCCTATCCGCCATTGTCGGGGCTGCAATACAGTCCGGGCGTGGGTGTGGACTACTACATCTGGGCGCTACAGTTATCAGGACTAGGGACGACATTGACGGGGGTCAACTTCCTGGCCACCGTCCTGAAAATGCGCGCCCCTGGCATGAAACTGATGGACATGCCGATCTTCACCTGGACCTGCACCTGGGCAAACGTGCTGATCGTGGCTTCGTTCCCGATCCTGGCCGCTACCATGGCGCTGCTGTCGCTTGACCGTTACCTGGATTTCCACATTTTCACCAATGAACTTGGTGGCAATCCAATGATGTACGTGAACCTGTTCTGGGCATGGGGTCACCCTGAGGTGTACATCCTGATCCTGCCGGCGTTCGGTATCTTCTCCGAAGTGATCTCGACCTTTACCGGCAAGCGCCTGTTCGGTCACCACTCGATGGTCTACGCATCGGGCGCAATCTCCGTACTGGGCTTCATGGTATGGCTGCACCACTTCTTCACCATGGGTTCGGGGGCAAGCGTCAACGCCTTCTTCGGCCTGGCGACGATGCTGATTTCCATCCCGACGGGGGTGAAGCTATTCAACTGGCTGTTCACCATCTACCACGGTCGTCTGCGCATGACCAGCCAGGTCCTGTGGACCCTGGGCTTTATGGTGACCTTCGCCATCGGCGGCATGACCGGCGTACTGCTGGCCATCCCGGGTGCTGACTTCGTGCTGCACAACAGCCTGTTCGTGATCGCCCACTTCCACAACGTGATCATCGGTGGTGCAGTATTCGGCTACATCGCTGGTTTCAGCTTCTACTTCCCGAAAGCGTTCGGCTTCAAGCTGCACGAAGGTTGGGGCAAGGCTGCGTTCTGGTTCTGGATCTCGGGCTTCTTCGTCGCGTTCATGCCGCTCTATGCACTGGGCTTCATGGGCATGACCCGTCGTCTGAACGCCACCACCAACCCTGAGTGGGTACCGTACCTGTACGTTGCCATGTTCGGTGCGGTGATGATCGCTGTGGGCATCGCCTGCCAGCTGATCCAGCTGTATGTCAGCGTGCGTGATCGCAAGCAGAACATGTGCGAGTCCGGCGACCCTTGGAACGGCCACACCCTGGAATGGTCGACCTCGTCGCCACCACCGTTCTACAACTTCGCCGTGATCCCTACTGCGAACACCATTGATGCGTTCACCGAAGCCAAGGAAGACGGTACTGCGTACCAGAAGCCCAAGCACTACGAGCCGATCCACATGCCAAACAACACCGCCACTGGCGTGGTGATGGGTGCGCTGTTGACCGTGTTCGGTTTCGCGATGATCTGGCACATCTGGTGGCTGGCAATCGCGAGCCTGGTGGGCACTATCGGTTACTTCATCATTCACGCTGCCCGTGATGATCAAGGCTACATGGTGCCGGTCGAAACGATCGAACGCATCGAAGCCGAGCAGCACGCTCGCCTGGTAGCCGAGAAGAAGATTCCGGCCAACCGTGTAGAAACCTCGTTGGAACAGGCTTAAACCATGTCGAACTTAGTGACCAATGCTGGACACGCCCATGTCGATGACCATGGGCACGATGACCATCACCACGACTCGGGGCCGATAACCGTCTACGGTTTCTGGCTCTACCTGATGACCGACTGCATCTTGTTTGCGTCGATCTTCGCGGTGTACGCGGTGCTGGTAAACAACGTAGCGGGTGGCCCGTCGGGCCACGACATCTTTGAACTGCCTTACGTGCTCGGCGAAACCGCCTTGCTGTTGTTCAGTTCGATCACCTACGGCTTCGCCATGTTGGCCTTCTACAAGGGCAACAAGAAGGGTGTACTGACCTGGCTGGGCCTGACCTTCCTGTTCGGCCTGGGCTTCATCGGCATGGAGATCAACGAGTTCCACCTGCTGATCTCCGAAGGCTATGGCCCGCACCGTTCCGGTTTCCTGTCGGCGTTCTTCACGCTGGTCGGCACCCACGGTCTGCACGTAACCGCAGGTTTGCTGTGGATGGCGGTGATGATCTATCAGGTCAATAAGCACGGCCTGACCAACACCAACAAGACCCGCCTGAGCTGCCTGAGCCTGTTCTGGCACTTCCTGGACGTGGTCTGGATCTGCGTATTCACCGTCGTTTACTTGATGGGGACTCTGTAATGGCTAATGCACACTCCCATGACAGCCACGATTCGAGCCACGGCAGCGTAAAGTCGTACGCCATCGGCTTCATCCTGTCGGTCATCCTGACTTTGATCCCGTTCGGCCTGGTGATGTACCCAACCTTGCCGAAGTCGATCACCTTGATGATCGTCCTGGCGTTCGCGGTGATTCAGGTTCTGGTTCACCTGGTGTACTTCCTGCACCTGGACCGCTCCAAAGAGCAGCGCGAGAACGTGATCGCGTTTGTGTTCGCAGGCCTGGTGATCGTTCTGCTGGTTGGTCTGTCGCTGTGGATCATGTTCAGCATCCACACCTACATGATGGCGAAGTGAGGTAAGACCCGATGTCGCTTAAGCACTTTATCCAAATCACCAAACCGGGGATCATTTTCGGTAACGTGCTTTCTGTGGCGGGCGGTTTCTTCCTGGCCTCCAAGGGACATGTCGATCTGGCCATCTTCCTGGCTGCGATGATCGGTACGTCCCTGGTGGTTGCTTCCGGATGCGTGTTCAACAATTGCATCGACCGTGACATCGACATCAAGATGGAGCGCACCAAGAATCGCGTGCTGGTGCAGGGGCTTATTTCCCTGAAACTGGCACTGATCTTCGCGACCATCCTGGGTGTTGCGGGCGTGGTGTTGTTGTACAAGGTGGCCAACCCGTTGGCGGCGCTGTTTGCCGTGATCGGTTTTGTCATCTACGTCGGCCTCTACAGCCTGTACCTCAAGCGCAAGTCGGTTCACGGCACGCTGGTGGGCAGCCTGTCGGGGGCGATGCCGCCGGTGATTGGTTATGTGGCTGTAACCAATAGCTTCGACATGGCCGCGCTGGTGCTGCTGGTGATGTTCAGCCTGTGGCAGATGCCGCACTCCTACGCCATCGCGATTTTCCGCTTCAATGACTACCTGGCTGCGTCGATTCCGGTATTGCCGGTCAAGCGTGGCATCCAGGTGGCCAAGAAACACATCCTGCTCTACATCCTGGCCTTCCTCGTGGCGACCTTGATGTTGACCTTCAGTGGCTACGCCGGCATGAGCTACCTTGCCGTCGCCGCCGCCATGGGCATGTACTGGTTGTACATGGCCTGGACCGGCTACAAGGCGGTGGACGACACCGTCTGGGCGCGCAAGCTGTTCGTGTTCTCGATCTTCACCATCACCGCGCTCAGCGTGATGATGTCCCTGGATTTCCAGGTACCGAAAGAGCTGTTGCTGACCTACGCACACTGAGTGGTCTTGCAGTAAAAAAGCCCCGCCTTCGAAAGTCGCGCGGGGTTTTTTATTGAGCGCTGCGTTATCGTTGACGTTTTTCGCGAGCAAGGGCTAGCCGCCCGCCTCGCTCCTACCTCCCAATTCTACAAATGCAGGAAGCAATGCAATGAGTAAAAAAGCCGTGATGGTCTTCAGTGGCGGGCAGGATTCGACCACCTGCCTGATCCAGGCACTCAAGCACTATGACGAAGTGCACTGCATCACCTTCGATTATGGCCAGCGGCATGTGGCGGAAATCGAAGTGGCTCGCAAGTTGGCCAAGCAGTTGGGCGCCACCGTACACAAAGTGATGGATGTGTCGCTGCTCAACGAGCTGGCGATCAGCAGCCTTACGCGTGACAACATTCCCGTGCCGACCGTGAACAGCTCAGGCGAAAGCCTGCCGAGCACCTTCGTGCCGGGCCGCAATATCCTGTTTCTGACCCTGGCAGCGATCTACGCCTACCAGGTCAAGGCCGAGGCCGTGATTACCGGCGTGTGCGAAACCGACTTCTCGGGCTACCCCGATTGCCGTGACGAGTTCGTCAAGGCACTGAACCAGGCCCTCAAGCTGGGCATGGAATACGACGTACGCCTCGACACCCCGTTGATGTGGCTGAACAAGGCCGAAACCTGGGCCCTGGCCGACTACCACGACCAACTGGAGTTGGTACGCGAGCAGACGTTGACCTGCTACAACGGCGTGATTGGTACCGGCTGCGGCAATTGCGATGCGTGCAACCTGCGCGCCCGTGGCTTGAATGACTACCTGCAGAACAAGACCCATGTCATGCAGAGCCTCAAGCACAAGTTGCAACTGAAGTAACCGCATCCAAGGCCCGCCAGGCTCTACCTGATGTATGAAGTCCAAATGTGGGAGGGGGCTTGCTCCCGATAGCGGTGTCGAGGCAAATACATTCTTAGCTGACCCACCACCATCGGGAGCAAGCCCCCTCCCACATAGGTTTCATGCGTTGGCAGTGGTCAGGTAGCGCTTGAACAACGACCGCGCCCCGTATGCGGGCAGGATATTGAAGAACGCAAAAGCGACTTTGATCGCGATTTGCACATAGATCATGTTCAGAATATCGCTGGTCTGCATGGCACCGTAGAAGGCGATAAAGCAGAACAGAAAGCTGTCGATGATTACCGCAAAGAAGGTGCTGAAGAAAATTCGCAGGTACAGGTACCTGGAGTTGGTCAGTTCCTTGATCTTGCACAGCAGATAAGAATTTATATTCTCCGAGACCAGGAACGACACCGAGGAGGCCACCAGCACCGACGACACTTGCAGAATCACGTCGTTATACGGCCCATCGAGTTTCCAGCCCGGCAGCCCCGGCAGGAACGTCGAGCCATACAACAGGATGATGATCATCGCGTTGCTGGCAAACGCAAACAGAATGGCTCGCCTGGCCAGGCGCAGGCCGAAGTTCTCGTTCAGCAGGTCCACAATCAAAAAGGTCAGCGGGTACAAAAAAGTGCCCGGCGTCACAATGATGCCTATCGATTCCAGGTAGATCGGTTTGGTCGCGGCGACGCTCGTAAAGATGTAAAACGTGAACAGCAACAGGTTCAGGATGATGTAAATCATCCACGAGTTTTCATTGCGGTCATTAATATCGTAGGCGGTGACTGTTCCTGCCTGTGAATAGAACTTCTTGTAGAGGTTCTTGATTTCAAGCTTATTGAAGTTGTCCATCATTTCACTGTTGAGCACCTCACTGAGCTTGATTTTGACCACCTTGCCCGTGGCGATCACCATGATCACCGCCAGGCGCTTGTCATTTTCAAAGCCCAGCAACTTGTACTTGCTGTTTTCCACGGCGCCTTCACAGGTTGTCATTGAAGCGCTCCTCAAGAATATCGCCGATGACGCACAAGCGGTCCGAGTTGCCGCAGGGCTCAAGGGTGATAAACAGCTTTTTGGTGGCGCGGTCGTACACCAGCTTTTCTTTATCGTCGCTCGATGAGCCTTTCTGCACGATCAGCAAGTCCCCTGGCTCATTGATGCCGGGAATTGCGTGCTCCAGTCGAACGCCGATCAAGTTGCAGGAAGTGCCGAAGTAGTAAGTCAGTGGGTAAAGCGTGGCCAGTTCGCCGATGCGCTTGCCCAGGTTCTGCATCAGCAGGCTTTCCTTGAGCACAGGCACTGCCGACGGGTTCTTGTTGCCCAGGGGGGAAACGTTGCTTTCGATGACTTCCTTGGCTTCAAAGTTGACGGTTTCGATTTCTTCGTACGAGACACCGAAGAAATCGGAGATCTTGCGAATGGTCGACTGCTGCACTTTGACGACCTTGCCTTCCAGGATGTTGTAGATGGTCGTCCTGGTCAGGCCGGCGGCATTGCTTAACGAAAGCTGGGTTTCGCCACGACTTTTGATCAAGTACTTGATATTGCTCTTCAAGTGCTCGGTTTTTTCTCGTCTGTGTATCAAGTGCTCACCACTTCCATTTAGTCATCAGTCCAGGCCCGGCAGAATGTCTATTCCAGGCCTGCGGCAGCGCAAGTGTTGCATGGGCTCGCGTTGACAATAAAGTACTGAGTGCAGGGATACGTCGCGCGGCTAAATCAGGCAACTGCTTTCTCGTCATACCGTTATATCCGACCGGTGCGAATCCCTCGCACTTCGACAAGGAGTAGTCACCATGGTCAGTGTCAGCCGTAGGTCCCTTCTCGCTCTCGGGGCGGCGTTACCTGTACTTGGGCCGTTGGATTGGGCGGTCGCCAGCCCGCTGCCGGCTGAGTCCGACAAGGTGCGGCTCAACTACAACGAGAGTCCTTACGGCCCATCAGACGCCGCCCGTGAGGCGATGCAGCGAGCGATTGCAGCGTCTGGTCGCTACCCCTACCCGGACATGTACGCCTTGGCTGCACTGTTTGCTCAACAGCAGGGGATTGGCGAAGAAAACGTCGCGGTGTTTGCCGGTTCGATGGCGGCCCTGCGTTTTGCGGTGTTGGCGTTTACCAGCCAAACCCGCGGCGTGGTCATGGCGACACCGTCCTATGAACTTGTGCGCCAGGCAGCCGAGTCGATCAAGGCGCCGGTGCGTGAAGTGAACCTCGACGCCCGTCATGCCCATGATGTGCCGGCCATGCTCGCGGCAGACCCACAGGCCGGGATGCTGTACCTGTGTAACCCCAACAACCCCACCGGCACACTGACCCCCACCGAGGCCATCCGTCAGGCGCTGGCGAACAAACCCAAAGGCAGCGTGCTGGTGGTGGACGAGGCGTATATCGACTTCTGCGATGCACCCAGCTGTGTAAGCTGGGTCAACGACCATGACGACCTGTTGGTACTGCGCACGTTCTCGAAAATCTACGGCATGGCCGGAGCGCGCCTGGGGCTGGCAATCGGGCATCCGGCGCTGTTGGAGCGGCTGGCGGTGTTCGGCGGTGACAACGTCCCGGCCGCTGCCAGCCTGTTGGGCGCACGTGCCAGCCTGGAGGACGCTATGTTGGTGGGCCAACGCAAGGCGCTCAATGCCAGGTTGCGTGATGAGACCGTTATCTGGCTCAAAGGCCGGGGCTTTAGCTGCACGGCTTCCCAGAGCAATTGCTTCATGATCGATGTGAAGCAGCCGGCCGAGCAGGTGATTGAGCGGCTGGCCGCACACAATGTGCTGGTGGGGCGGGTATGGCAGAACTGGCCGCAGTGGGTACGGGTGACCGTGGGCAACCCGCAGGAGATGGAACGCTTTCGCGAGGTGTTTGCCGCGCAGATCGCGCGCGTGGGCTGACACATTACTGACAGCTAGCCAAGACGGTGGCGAGGGAGCTTGCTCCCTCGCCACAGTGCGCTATCTTAATCCAGCAGTGTTGCCGCGTTACTGCTGGGCAATGCTGTAGCCGTCAAACGCCGTCTGCTGCTGCAGAGCAGTAATCACACTCTTGCGGCTCAACGGCTGTTCATTACCGGCGTTATCCACAAAGCTTTCCACTTCCAGTTCGGCCTCATCGCCCTCACCGACGAAGTTGAACCCCAGGAACTCGAAGGCTTCGCGGTCCACGCTGAGCCTGGAGCGTGGTGTGCGCAGCGGCAGGGTAACGCTGATGCCATCTTTGCTGATCACAAATACTTCAGCTTCTTTCTTGGCCCGTGCTGCCTTGCCCTTGCCGGCACTCGGGTTGCTGATAGCCTGATGCGACTGGTTCAGGACCTTGAGGGCCAGGCCATAGACCAGTTCCTGAAACTGCGGGTCGTCCTTGAAGCTGGACAGGATGCGGCTGATCGAGAACTTGCTGCTCAGGTCTTCGAGGGCGGCGTTATCGGCGGCTTCGGCGTCCTTCAGCTGCTTGAGCTGGCCCATCAGGTCGTAGGCTTTGTCATCGTCAAAGGCGTCATGGGCCTGACGGATGGCGATGCGCAACTCGCGGATCTGGTCGCTTTCCTTGGAGGTATGAAATGCGTCCAGCACCATCTCGCTGATGATCTTGGCCGCTGGCACATGCTGTGAAAGATTGATGGCGTTTTCGTATTCGGCTTTGGCGTGCAAGACGGTTACGGATTCTTCGGCGGATTCTGCGGTGTAGGAATCAGGCATTAAAATTTCACTACGTAGTAAACGGGAGACAAAAAACGTCGGGCATTTTCGGCGGCGAGGGAGATCAGGTCAAGGCAGGTTCGGGTGGGGGACGTGATTAGTCCAGTTGCGCGAGGCACGCCTGGAGAATATCCAGGCCTTCCTCCAGCACCGCAGGTTCAATGGTCAACGGTGCCAGCAAGCGCACGATGTGTCGTGACTTGCCGCTGGGCATCAGCAGCAAGCCGGCGTCTCGCGCCAGGCCGAGCAACTGCGTGAGTTGTCTGGAGGCCGGTGTGCCATCGGCATTCACCAGTTCAATGCCACGCATGGCGCCGACGCCGGTGAGGCGGCCCAGGTAGGGCGATAGTTGTTGTGAGCGCCAGGCTTCATAGCGGCTGACAATCGCCGCCTCCTGGTGTGCCCCCCACGTGTGCAGGTGTTCATCGGTCATCGCCTCAAGGATCGCCAGTGCCGCCGCGCAGGCGATGGGGTTGCCGGAGTAGGTGCCTCCCAGGCCGCCTTTGGGCAGGTTGTCCATCAGCGCCTTGCGCCCCACCACCGCACCCAGCGGCACACCACCGGCGATGCTTTTGCCGAGCAGCAACAGATCCGGTTCGATGCCCAGGCGCGAGAAGGCAAAGCGCTGCCCCGTGCGACCAAAGCCGGACTGGATCTCATCGATAATCAGCAGGATGTTGTGCGCGTCGCAAAAGCGCCGCAGGGCTTGGGCGAACTCAATATCGAGGGCGAGGAAACCGGCTTCGCCCTGCACCGGCTCAATGATGAAACAGGCCACATCGTTTACGTCGATTTCCACGCTGAACAGACGGTCCATCGCCTTCAGCGCTTCGGCGCAGGTTACGCCGTTATCGGCACTGGGGTACGGCAGGTGATACACCGGGCCAGGCAGTACGCCGACCTTTTGCTTGTAGGGCGCCACCTTGCCATTGAGGTTGAGGGTCGCCAGGGTCCGGCCGTGAAAGGCTCCGTCAAAAGCGATCACCGCTGATCGTCCGGTAGCGCCGCGGACGATCTTCAACGCATTTTCCGCCGCTTCCGCACCGCTGTTGGTGAGCATACCGCTGACCGGATAATGCACCGGGACAAACGCCGTCAGGCGTTGCATCAACTCGATGTAGGGCGTGTGCGGTGCGGCGTTGAATGCATAGTGGGTGAGCCTGGTCGCCTGCTCGCGAATCGCCGCCACCACGCCCGGATGGCAATGGCCCAGGTTGAGTACGCCGATGCCGCCGACGAAGTCGATGTAGCGTTTGCCCGCGGTGTCCCACACCTCAGTGTTTTTACCATGGCTGAGGCTGATGGGATGAACAATGGAAATCGATTGGCTGATGCTGGCGTGGCTCATGAATCGGGTACTCGACAAGGCTGGGCGTGGTTTATCTAAGCCGCGCACCGGGCCTTGCCGCAAACGAAATAAAGTCGCCGGGTCATTCCAAATCGGAAGGAGCGATGGTCTGCGTTAATCAGACACCCCATCCTTGCCCGCTGCCTTGGATCGATACAGCGCTCGATCCGCCCTTGCCACCAGCGCGGCAGGGGACTCACCCGCGCGCCGTTCCACAATCCCCAGGCTCAGGGTGACGTTGAGGTCGTTGACGATAGGCGACTGCCTGATCGCACGGCGAATCCTTTCGGCCAATTCCTTCGCCGTGTCCAGGTTGCTGGCGGGCAGCACCACCATGAACTCATCGCCGCCCCAACGAGCCAGCAGGTCAGTGGTGCGTACGCAACTTTCCAGACGCTCCGCCACGCCTATCAACATCTGATCACCGACGCCGTGACCGTACCGGTCATTGATCGGTTTGAAGTCGTCGATGTCCATTGCCACCAGCGCCAGGGGCACATGAAAGCGTTCGGCGCGGTCGCATTCTTGCAGCAGGCATTTTTCCAGGCGATAGCGGTTGGCGATGCGCGTCAGCGCGTCGCGCTCGGCCAGGAAACGGTTTTCGTCCAACTGCAACTGCAATTGTTGATTGACCCGTGATAACTCAAGGGTACGTTCCGCCACCAGCGCTTCAAGGGATTGGTTGCGCTTTTGCAAGCGTTCAATGGAGCATTTGCGCGTATGAATGTCGCGGTGCGCGCCCACCATGCGCGCCACTGAACCGTCGGGGTTACGGGCAATGATGTAGCCACGGTCCTCAATCCACAGGTACGTGCCGTCTTCTTTGCGGCAGCGGTATTCGGCACGGTAAAGGGGCGAGCGCTGACTGATGTAATCATCAAACAACGCCATCACGCGCGGGTAATCCTCGCTATGGATCACGCTCTCCCAGGTGAACACGTTGTTTGCCAGTGAATCTCGGGAGTAACCGAGCATTTCGTACCAGCCGGGGTTGCGGTAGACATAGCCAGTCTTGGCGTTCCAGTCCCAGATGCCGTCACTGACCAGTTCCATGATGGCGTGCAGCAGGTCGACATTGAGTTCGGAAACGTCATTGCGTAGTGGCTCGTTGCCGGGTGTATCGTCCATCCGCGTGCTCCCTGCGAGGGCTGGCTTCTAGGGCCAGTTATTGTTGACGCCGGTACTCCGTGGCTGGCGCTACTCTACCTCGCTGCTTGCACGGTTTGAATAGGGCGGATGTGCTGCTTTCGGATAGTGGCGTTTGGCTATTGTTCGGGCGCCAGCATCTTTGTTCGAGGCTTTCCATCCGCGTTATGTTGGTAAATCTCGTCTGGCTGGCCCTGTTCATTGAAAAACACCTGGCCAATTCCCGCGCTATTCCACAGCCGCTCACCCGCCTCGGCATGGTCCGGAATATACGGCACTACCTGCATGGTGCGCCGGCGGGTAAACCAGTTGAGTAGCGAGCGGGGTGAATACAGCCAACGGTTGAGACGGTCGAACCATTCCAGCAGGCGCGGTGGGAACTCGTTCTTGATGCCGCTGCTGGTGATTTGCCAGATTTTCGGGCCGCCGTTGCGGTGGCGAATCAGCACCTGGTACACGAACGAATAATGCACATCGCCGGAGAGAATCACGTAGTTACCGGGCGTACGCGAATGGCGGAAGATATTCAGGATCACTTGGGCGGCGCCGCGATGAGCCATCCAGTTTTCGGCGTCTACCAGCAATGGGAAGCCGCACCAACTGAAGACCTTCTGCACCGTTTCAATCAGCTTGACCCCGAAAATCGGCGCAGGCGAGACAATTATGGCCGACGGATGGTCGAGCAGCTCCTGTTGCAGTTCGCTCAACGCTTCCCAGTCCAGCAGGCCGGAGGGTTGCTTGAGGGTAAATTCGCTGCGCCAGCGCCGGGTACGGGTATCGAGTACCACCAGGGCAGGGGTGGTGGGCAAAACGTAATGCCATTGCTGGAATTTCAGCAGCGCCTCCAGCAGATCATCCTGGGCAGCAGCGTTCAGATGATTGCCCTGCGCCTGGCCAGTCAGTGCCTGGGTCTGGCTCAGCAGTTCGTCAAACGCCTGGGGTTGGTTGCCCCAGCCTTGGCATAACAGGTACGCCAGCAAGGCATTGCCGATGATGCGTTTGGAGAACGGGTGGCCGTAGGCGGTTTGCTCCCACTGGGCGCTGAGGTTCCAATCGTCGGTAATATCGTGATCATCGAAGATCATCAGCGTCGACAGGTGGGCGAACACCCGGGCTACCCCTGGCAGGCCGGTGCGGAATTGATCGATCTGCACCTGTTCACGGGCATAGCGCTGCTGTTCTTGCGCGCTCAGTTGCGGCGGTTGTGGTGTGATCAAAGTCCACGGGGTGGGCGACCAGACCAGCAGGTACATCGCGATCACTTCGGCAAAGGTCACCAAGTGATTGTCAGCGGTGCTGCTGGTGAAGATCGGCTTCTTCACGCCGCCGAAAAAGCGCTCGCGCAGGGTCTCGTTGCTGTCCAGCGCCGGAAGCAGGTCGGCGCGGTGGTAATAGCTGGCGCGATGGCCATAGAGGCTGACGCTGTCGTCCACCACGGCGCCCTCCAGAAACTCGTCGAACAGGCCGAGGCGCGCGATCAACGCATGGATGGCCCGCAGCGTGGGCCCGGCGACATCGTCGGCGTAGACCTGGTCGCCGCTCATCATCAGTAAGGCTGGACGTTCAAGCGGTGTACGCGCGTCAGCCAGCAGGCGGTCGACGCACAACAAACCGTCGTCTGCACGGTGGTGGGGCTTGCGGCAGGAGCCATGCACCAAGTGGTTGATGCGGCCAGGCAGTACAAAGGTCGGCGTGGTCGCGTCGGCATACAGCAAGTGCGGTGCCCATTGGGCAATGCCGACGCCGTCAATCAGCAGGTCGTAGCCGATGAGCTCGTCCTGGGGCAGCGCATGGCTCAGTGATACATCCATAAGATGGATAAAGGCGTCACGTCCAACGCGAACCTCTTGGCAGTGCTGCTCATCGAGGACGATATCCAGCGTTTCGCCTTGAGGTAAATACAGCTTCAAGGTCGGCGTCAGGGCGCGCGTTCCCACCAGCCAGATAACCAGGCGTTGCGGCTCCAGGCGCCGTAGCAGGGGCCCCGCAATGACGGCGGGCAGGATATCGTCAGTTTGATGCATCAAGAGTGCAGCTCACACCAAGTGAAACCGGAGAGGGTAACGCAGGGGATGTCAGTGTTTTGTTAACAGAGTGCAACGCTGGGCGCTGCACGTCTTGCCGGTGTTCCCTGACCGTTTAAAGCACCCTGCCCTGTCCAAGGCTATCCAGGTTAGAGTCATTGCGCTTTTTGCGTGTGTGTTGCCCCGGTTCGTTGCTGTCTACCGGTGAAGATGTTTGTGCGGGATTGGCGGGGGGCTGGGTAGTTTTTACCGATTGCTGGATGCTGTAGCTGAAGTTGTTAAACGAATTACCGATGAACATTGGAAACCTCTTACGTAATTGGAGGATGACTTTTCGCACCAAAACTTCTTTCGAGTGCGCCCTGATCAGTGGCATAGGCCGGGCAAGCGTTCCCGGCCAGCGGTGTGGGAAAGTGTGACAGGGCGTATTCAGTTCGGCTTGGGCACCGTAAACCTGAACTCACTGCCCCGGCCCAGCTCACTCTGCGCCTCGATCCGGCCGCCGTGGGCCTGGACAATTCCTTGTGTGATATACAGCCCCAAGCCACTGCCGGTGGGGTTGTTTTCAGTCTGGGTCCAATACCGCTCGAACACATGAGGCAACTGGTCAGGCGCAATGCCTTCACCGGAATCGCGTACCGAGAACACGATCTCTTCGCCGTTGCTCATGGCGCTGATACCGATGTTGCCCTGGCGCGGCGTGAACTTGATGGCGTTGCCGATCAGGTTCGACAGCACCTGGAACAAACGCTCCGGGTCGGCGTTGATCTGCAGGCCGGGTTCGGCGTTGAACGACAGGTCGATACCTTTTTCCGAGGCCAGTGGCGACAGCAGCGAGTAAGCCTCTTCAAAAATCTGGGCGACATCCAGGGCCACGGGCTTGACCACATAGCGTCCGGCTTCGATTTTCGAGGTGTCGAGCAAGTCCTCCAGCAATACATTCATGCGCCCGGCGGCCTGTTGCATGGTGTCGATGGCCGAAGAAATCCGCCGTGAGGTGTGTGGGCCGTCGGAGCTGAACGCTTGTTGCATCATGCCGCAGAGCATGGAAATGACCGTCATCGGGTTACGCAGGTCATGGGAAACCACCGCCACCAATTCGTCCCGAGCCCGCACCGCTTGCTGTTCGCGCAGCACTTGGCGGGACAGGTCATTTTCCAGGGCCGAGCGCCGCAGGTCGTTGGCGGCAAACAGGTCGCCATGGGTCCACTTGGTGGAGATGCCAGCCATTTCCACTTTCCAGATTTCAAATGACGTGCGTGGGCGAAGGCGCAGGCCAGTGTCAGAGGTTTCCAGATTCAACGGCTTGCTCGGGTCACCGCTCCAATTGATGTTCTCTTTGACTTCCGGGCGGAACCACATCACTGCGTTGTCCACAGGCTTGGGCAGGCTCATGGCGAGCACGCCACTGGCCACGGTCTGGAACTCGGCGGCGGGTGGGTACAGCGAAGCCAGGTTGTGGCTGGAAAACACTGGCAGGTCTCGCTCTTGCAGCCACTTGTGCAGTGCACGGATCTGCGCCGGCTCCGGGCAATTGCCGTAGCGGTGCAGTTGCTTGTCTTCGATGATCGCCACGCCGCCGGACAAGGTCAGGTCCATCAGTTTTTTGCCGTGGTGGGCCAGGCTGTCGAACACATTGTCGTCGCTGGCTTTCATCGCTCGATCGAGCAACGCCAGGGTTTCGACTTTGTCCTCGCGCTGGCGGCTCAACTCCAGGGCTTCCATGGCACTGATCTGCAGCGACAACACCTGGCCGATGGTCTGGCAGGTCATGCGCAGATCGTTCGGCACCAGCAGCGGCTCGCGGTTACCGCAGCTGATCAGGCCCCAGAGCTTGTCGCCCTTCATCAGTGAAATACTCATGGACGACAACACGCCCATGTTCTGCATGTACTGGCAGTGAATCGGCGACACGCTGCGCAGGGTGGCGAAGCTCAGGTCCAGGGGCTGGCCGGTGTCCGGGCGTAATTTGGGCAACAGCGGCACTGGTTCGTAGGATGCATTTGGGATGATCCGTAGCCAGTTGGTGCGATACAGCTCACGGGCTTGTTCGGGGATGTCGGACGCGGGGAAGAACAGGCCGTTGAACAACTCCATCGACGGCGCCGACGCCTCAGCGATTACCTGGCCATGGCCTTCGTCTTCGAAGCGATAGATCAGCACCCGGTCATAACCGGTCATGGCCTGGATCTCATCCACGCTGATGGCGTACAGCGCTTGCAAGGTCTTCGCCGATTGCAGGCGTTGCAGCATTTTGCTCAGGTTGCTGGTGCGACCATTGCGCACCTGGGGTTTGAAATCCGCCAGTCGGGGTTCGAATTCCAATACCAGCACGTTCTGATGACGATGCAGCAAACCTTCGAACTGAGCGCCATTGAGCGTGACATGCAGGGGTGGGGCGTCGATAAAGGTATTGTGCTCGGCCATTGATTGCACAAGTTGGGCGTATTCACTGCCAATCAACGTATGCAGCGGTTGATTCAACAAGGCCTCGGGCGCGTGGCCGAACAAGGTGCCGACGTTGGCACTGACCTGGATGATGTTCAGGCCAGGTTCCGAAAGGGTCAGCAATACGCCGTGAGGCTGGATTGCCCCCGGGAAACGAATGGGCTCGTCGGCACAGTTGGCAAGCAGCTCTTCAAAATCTTCGGGTTTCATAGCAGTACCTCCTGGCGTTCGAGCCATTGCTCAAAGCCGCTGAAAGTGGAACGGGCAGCCATCACTGCGCGCGCTTGAGCGTTCGCATCCAGCGGCTGGCGAGCCAGGTAGTCGAGAAAGTCTTTCCAGCGCCGACCGGTCTCGGCGCCGTAAACATCGAGAAACGCACCGCCGTTGTCGGCTTCGATCGCCAGGCGCGACGCCATTTCCCGGCGCAGTACCTGGCCGCCGAGCGTTGCACCTTCCAGTACATACAGGGCACCAAGGCAAGCGGCGGGAGTATCCAGCGTGGGGAGTTGGGTGCAGCGGGGGAGGGCGTCAATGGTTTGATCATGCAAGCCCATGGCGCGCAGATCGCTAACCAGCGTCGGCGTTTTTACGCGCGATGCAATGTCAATTCCACCCGGAATCAAGCCGCTGTCATACAGCACCGCTTCCATGGGTTGATAAAAACCGTAGTACGCCTGCAGCAAGCGCCGATACCACTGGGCATCCAGGCGTGCAGAAAAAAACGGCAGGCGCTTTTCCAACGCGACATGCAACAGGCCCGTGCCCGCGCGCAACGTTTCCAGCAAGGATGGCGCACCAACGTCATGGGCCTGTGAATGCATTCAATGAGCTCGAACTGTGGGCCTGTCGGCCAGGAATGACGCATGAAAATGGGCGACAATTCTACACAACTCGTTGTCGTCAGCTGAACGCAAGAAGCGAAAAGGCTGACCAGTGGATCAGAAAAGTCGCTCCCTGTATTTCAAATGACCCCGTGGCACGCCACGAGTTCGGTCTGGATGATGTCGCGACGCTATCAATGCATGGGCATTCCCTGCTGGGTCAATGCTGTTTGCACGCACTCAAGCAAACGTTCGGTGCTCCACGGTTTGGGCAGAAACCGCACCGAACTGCCCAATTGAGTGGCGATCGTCGTATTGCCGGAAGTCAGCACCACCTGCACTTCAGGCCAGCGATGAGCCACCACGCGGCTCAAGTCGTAGCCATTGAGCAGACCGGGCATTTGAATATCACTGACAATCAGATCCACAGGGTCATCGCCGCGCTCCAGATAAATCATGCCTTCATCCGCTGAAGGAAACGATGTCACCACTGCACCGAAATCCTCCAGCACATCCACCATCAACGCCCGAATGATCTCGTCGTCTTCCAATACTAAAATCGATGGCTGAGCCATGATCCTTACTCCACCATCAGGGGTTCAGTAAGGTGGAGTGGGGGTTGGGTAGATAGGTTCGATTGGATGTTTTTTAAACGATGGGTGGTCATTTGGCTGTTTGCCAACAGCCGCCTGGGACCAAGCCGTCAGCACGATAATCCGTTAAGGTAAGCGCCACTGCGTCGTCCAAGGAATGACATGTTCACCCGTAACCCACTCGTGCCTGAACTCATCGTTACCCACCTTGGTGCCAGCCTGGCATTCTGGGTTGACCAGTTGGGTTTCGACATCGCTTACCAGCGCCCCGAGCACGGCTTTGCCTACCTCGACCTGCACGGTGCGCAAATCATGCTGGAGCAATACGCTCCGGAAGCCGGTCAGTGGCTGACCGCGCCGTTGCAACAACCGTTCGGGCGCGGCATCAACTTGCAGATCGACGTACCTGCCGTAGCGCCCATCTTGCAGCGCCTGTCGCAAATCCGCCTCCCGCTGTTCCGTAATGTCGAGGATGCCTGGTACCGCGCCGGCGACGTAGAGGCCGGGCAGCGCCAATTCATCGTGCAAGACCCGGACGGTTATCTGGTACGCCTGGTGGAACGGCTGGGGGAGCGGCCATTCAAGCAGGCATAATCGACGGCAATACGCCTAGGGAGACCCTCATGAAGTACGTGTTATTGACCCTCGCCCTGACCTTTATCGCCGCCCCCGCGTTTGCTGCTGGCGACGCCGAAGCAGGCGGCAAGCTCTTCACCAAGACCTGCGGCGGCTGCCACAGCATCGGCGAAGGTGCGCGGGGTGGGTTTGGGCCGCAGCTGAACGGCATAATTGGCCGGCCTGCCGGTACGACCACGGATTATCAGTATTCGGAGGCGATGAAGAATTCGGGGGTGGTTTGGACGCAGGAAAAACTGGCGGCCTACATTGAAGACCCGAAATCGGTGGTAAGTGGGACGCGGATGATCTTTTGGGGCATCAGTGATTCGCAAAAGATTGAAAATATCCTGGCGTACCTGGAGACATTCCAGCCCAAGTGAGCCAACGCGATCAAAGTGTGGGAGGGAGTCGTCGCGCCGGTCTCCCCCCAGTTCAGGCCAGCAGATGCTTTGAAATCAACCGCGAAATCTCCACAATCGAGGTCTTGCCAGTGAACTCAAACTTCACCTTGCCCAACGACGAAAAGTAAATCTCCAGCTCCGAATCCAGATCAAACGTCCCTGACGTTTCCACTGAGTACGCCACGATGTTTTTGTACGGCAGCGAGGTGAAGTCCTTCTTGCTGCCGGTGATGCCCTGCACGTTCACCGCGATGATGCGCTGGGTGGTGAAGACCACGCCGTCGCGCATGGCCTTGTACGCGTCGACCACTTCTTCACCGTCCAGCAGCAAGGCCGATACGCGCTCGGCGTACTCGTTGTTTTGTTTGAGTTTGAAGAAGCCTTTGTTGTTGAAATCGATCATGTGTCTGTCCTGGATGAGTGGTGCCGACGGTGTATGACGTTTTGCTCGCGGATCTGTATCTAACGGCCGAGCCTGCAAGGCTCTAGCATGGCGCTTAACACTACAGCGCCGGCGAAGGATTTTACGCCGGCGGCATAAAAATTCAGGAGCTAAACAATGCCCGATATATCCAGCTTGCTTGCCTACGGCCTGATTTCACTCGGCATGGTACTTACGCCCGGGCCGAATATGATTTACCTGATTTCCCGCTCGATCTGCCAGGGGCGCACGGCAGGGCTGATCTCTCTTGGCGGGGTGGCGCTGGGCTTTGTGATCTATATGGTGTGCGCGGCGCTGGGTATCACCGCGCTGGTGATGGCGGTGCCGCTTGCCTACGACGTGCTGCGGTTCGGTGGAGCGCTGTATCTGGTGTACCTGGCGTGGCAGGCAGTCAAGCCGGGAGGGCGTTCACCGTTTCAGGTGCGGGACTTGCCCAAGGACAGCCCGCGCAAGTTATTCACCATGGGCGTGGTGACCAACCTGCTCAATCCCAAGGTGGCGGTGATGTATCTGTCGTTGCTGCCTCAGTTCATTGATCCGAACGGCCATGGCAGCGTGCTGGTGCAATCGTTGGTGTTGGGCTCTCTGCAGATTTTCATCAGCGTCAGCGTCAACGCGGTGATTGCTTGTATGGCGGGCTCCATCGCGGTGTTCTTCGTGACCCGGCCGGGGTGGCAGGTGGTGCAGCGCTGGGTGATGGGGTCGGTGCTGATGGGGCTGGCGGTGCGGATGGCGGTGGAAGGGCGTCGATAGTCGCGGTTCACAGGATGGCTTGCAGGTAGTCCTTGAGTGCGTGGAGCGGAGCATGGAGTGCTTGCAGGCTTGCGGCTTGCTGCGTGTCCCTTGCAAGCCGTTGCAGTTCGCGCCCCAGCACGGTATGGGCGCCGCCCAAGTATTCGAGCGCCAGCGTCAGGCACTCATTGAGCTTTAACTGGATCCCGGCCAAATCATCCTGGCGCACCAACAACCCAAATACTTCGCGCTCATAGCCATCCATTGCAGGATCATCGCGCAGCAGCGGGCTGCCGTTTTCGGTTTCATGAACCAGCTTCAAGACAAACAACGCAACCGCTTCAAGCATCAATTCCATGGTCTCGCTACCTCCACTGCCACGCCCGGCACTTTTTTACAGGCGAAAAAAAAGACCTTGAATTTCAAGGTCTTTCTTTAAGATGGTGCCCCGAGGGAGACTCGAGAGTTCCATATATTCCGCGCCTTGTAGACGGAATTCTAATGTTGGGATACACGCAGGGATACACGGAGAAGTTTGCTAGGGCATATCACCGCGACCCCGAACCCGAGTATCAGGTGTCGAGATTATCCCATTCATCACCCAGAACCCAGCGGAGTGCAGAAAGCTTTCCGCTCAGCATGCCCCATTCAAAATCGTCCCATGGACCTAGATCAGCGTGCCTACGTTCGACTTCTTGAGCAGCCTTCAGGGCGCCCGACCAAATATGTTCATGAATTTCGTTACCGCTAGATCGCTCTGAGCCTTCAGGAATTAGCGTTATTTGCCCTGACTGAATTCTTTCTGCTCTCACACAATGCCGGCTGTACCAAATCTTGTCTGTGAGTTCGTCCATAGTCTCCAGTATTTCAAATAGGCCTCGGGTTTCTTCCTCCCATCCGTTCTCGATCTCGTATTCCAAGTCGTCAGGTGGTATCAGATCCGCTAAGGCTGCATTGGGTGTGATGAAAAACTGGGAGGATGGCTCAGCAAAAATCGCTGAGAAATCCGGATGAGGTTTGCGGTGGTCGCTATCAGAAAAGTCGGTGTGGTTGGCTGTGATGAATCGATAGGAGTCGAAGGCCCCAAGATGAGCCGTACGAAATTCGTCGAACACTTCCATTAGAACAGCGTCCGCCATGCTGTTTTTGCTTTTATGGAAAGGGGCCTGTTTGAGAATCGCCCGATTGGCTGCTTTCAGCTTTGCTGAATCCGATACTGCCAGGGTGATTGCTTTTGAGAACAGGTGCTCCACCCGGTGGACCGTCATGTAATTGGCTTCCGCCAGGATAGGCAATCTGTGCTTTACATCGTCAATCGTATTTATTGCTTGCAGCTTATCCGCCCCTCCAAATGCTTCTACGATTTCCTTCACCAGCTTGCACTCCTGAGTGAGTCGCTGGCGTGTTTGGTTTGCTACGCGATCTTTGTTTCGTTCGTATTCTTCTCTGACCAAGTCAGGTACAAGCAGCGTAACGACCCCACGGTCCACCAAGTACTCTATGGCGGTGAGGATCGGGATCTCGCTTTTCTTAGATGACATCTCCAGCCATACGCAGGTGTCGATCATCAGCAGATGCATTTCGGTACTCCGTCGCTAGGGAAAGTCGTCGTTCGGTTACGTTTGCATGATCGAATCCTAGCCCAGAATCGCCAGGGCCCCTGAGGGTTTCATCGCGGTACGGGGCATGAAACCCGCGGGATCGTGGTAGCGGCAGGCGCACCAGCTTACTGAAATTTCAACGTTGAAATTGAAAGGATCTTGAAGAGAAAAGGGCATCCTTACCGGATCTGTAACGGTCATGGGTTTCGTTCAGGATAGTGAACGATTGGTCCAGTCAACTCGGTCAACCAGTCAACTAACTTTGGAGCCCTGCCACTAACGAGATCCGACGGGTTCTATGCCCCGTATCTTCAAGAATACGCCAGGATCCCCTCTATCGAACCACAGCCAAGAGCATGATCGACCTCGCTTCGCTGGAGGAGCAAAACTAATGGGGCTAGGGGGATACCCTAATAAACCGTGTTACGGGTGTTACGCTATTAATTAGTGTATGATTTTAAAAAATTAATATTGCGTTACACAGCTTCAACTGGTTTGCCGATATACGTGTTACATCGCAAATAGGTGTTACATCAATGATGCTCTTGAGCAGCGGTTTGTGATGATTGAGGTGGGAGGTCATCGCTCTAGAGGCTTTCACCTATAGGGGCAGCAACCGGCCCAGAGTGTGTAAATACTTACCAAGAACGTGCGCACTAAGGTAAAGCTAGTCTGTAGATCTCAAACCGAAGGGATGCCATCGAATGACGGGATCTTCTAGAACCAGTGTTCGTGCATTTTCGAAAGAAATTCAGGGGTAATCGGCAGACTGGATGCTGAACCGATGACCGAGTCGATCCCGCACTTCGGACACAGAGCGGTGCTATCTAGATCAACCCACTCAGTGATTTCTGAGGGCGAAAACACACCCAAGCAGTAAAAACAGCCACAGTGATCGCTTGCTTCAATTTGAGTACGGTGATTTGTAGAAAATAGGTGCGCTGAAATCACATCCATGGGCAAGTCCTTAAACTCCAAATTTACTAAAATTTCTTTCTTGCATCAGAGTACATCAAGAGCCGTCCAACGTTATTACGATTGCCCAAAGTGATAACGCAGAATTGCCTATGAAAAGTTTCATCCAAGGTGACCATCGCGGACAAAGCGCTCTGCTTCCCGAAAGCCTTGACGACTACGTCAGTGATACCAATCCGGTGCGCGTAGTCGACGTCTTTGTCGACGAACTCGACTTAGTCAATTTGGGGTTTGATAGCGCTATTCCTGCTGATACAGGCCGACCTGGTTATCACCCTGCGATCCTGCTGAAGATCTACATCTACGGCTATCTCAACCGAATTCAGTCGAGCCGGCGCCTGGAGCGAGAAGCCCAGCGTAACGTCGAATTGATATGGATGACCGGGCGTTTGATGCCGGACCTCAAGATCATTGCCAACTTCCGAAAAGACAACAGTAAGGCCATCCGATGCATCTGTCGCCAGTTCGCTATGCTGTGTCAGCAGTTGGGATTGTTTGGAGAAAATCTGGTAGCCATCGACGGCAGTAAATTCAAGGCCCTCAATAACCGCGACCGCAATTTCACCAGCACCAAGCTGAAACGGCGGATGGAAGAAATTGAATCGAGTATCAATCGGTACCTGACTGCGCTCGACGAAACCGATCGACAAGAACCCTCGGTCCTCAGCCCAAGGCTGCTCGTCTGCAAGAGAAAATCGACAAGCTCAAAGCTCAGATGAAAGAGTTGCAGGTCATTGAAGCTCAGCTCAACGAATCACCTGATAAACAGGTCTCACTGACCGATCCAGACGCCCGTTCCATGATGATGTGTGGCACTGGAATCGTCGGTTACAACGTGCTGACAGCGGTGGATAGCCCCTTGCAGGTACCGAAATGATTCTGCTGCTCGGAAAGCGAGCAGAAGCAGTTGCACACCTGGGGCAGTTTTCAGTCGGCTGAACAGTCTTTACTGGGGCAGTTTTCGGTCAGCGGCAACACAACTGGGTTCGGCCTTACCAACTCAACGGTAGATGGGCCCCAGCTCGGACCGAGGAAAAATTTCAGATCGTGTCCGGAATTATTTGAACATTACATAAGGAGTGCCCATCTCCACACTCGGTTTCACAACCGCCCCTTCGGCATGAACCTGCGTCATAAAATCGTCATGCCGCACTGTTAAATTTGGCTGGCTGGCTCAAAGGGAATAACTTACTTTATGAGGGAATATAGATGACTACTAAAGCAAGCGTGATCAACCAACAAGCATTTGAAAACCTGGCTGCAAAAATCAATAAAGGTCACAGCGGTAGTGTGAAAGCTGAGACCCTTAATGGTGATCTGCTGAAAATCAAAGGTGTTTTCAAAAATGGCATGTCTGGCCGTATGGATGGTGAAACCCCGGTTGCTTGATCGGTTTTTCTAATCTCGAATTTACGCAGCTAAATAGTTCCCCGAGAGCCAGCATCCCCATGAATGATTTTCATGTAATTGCAGAGGTTAACGCACCTCGGCATAGAGCAGCACTGATTCCATTTTCTATAAAAAATCTATCGCAGCAATTTCAAGATAATTTGTCAGATACTTCATTTTCTTACTCGTGCTCAGCACGGCCTAATGCCCAATTATTTATAACCAAAATATTGAGTAATGAGCTACATGCGCAGTGTGAAGCTATATTTATTGGTGGCTCAACAATAAAGGGAAGCTCGGATGCGTTGTCAGATACGGATCTAACCCTCATTGTTAAGAAGGGCAACCTCAAAAGCTTCATAGATTTATTTGGAGCTGACAATAGGTTTCAAAAAGACTTTGATTTTCCTGATGGTAATAGAATTGATCTTCGTGCAGTCACGCTAGAGGATGTGCAGGAACGAATTCGAACATTCAACTGTTTTGATGACTACAGCTTTGCGAATCAGGATGTTCTTTACAATCTTCAAAACGGATATTACCTTAAACACTGCCAAGCACTCGAAAAACTGTTAAGCGAAATAAGATACTCCATCACGCACACAAAAAAAATTTTTAATGATCAAAGTGCATATGTAAAAAATTATGATCTAAAGAAATACATTTTACGAGACGATTGGTTTACTTTTTACGAAGTGTTGGGTATGTTATATGCCGCGGCTTGCCATATTGTATATGCGATTAATGGTGTGCTGTTCCGCGGATATAAAAATATTGAAATATATGAATATGAACTCAAAGTGTTCCCTGTAGATCTGTTCGGCTTCTTCAAGCTTTGCTATCGCTCACCTAACTTTGACAGTGTGGACAGCTTGTACGAGGAATTGCTTCCCTTCATGTCCAAGATTGGTGCGGCACTGGGAGACGAAGAGTAAAAATGTCATCCTATTTTGAACAGATTTTTGGTTTAGAAAAATCAGTATTCTTTTCAAAATACTGGGAAACCTCACTATTGCAAGCGAAAAGCAAAAATTTAAAAACGCTCGTCGGGTCGCTGGGCTTAGATTTTCTTCTAAGTATAAATTCAAAGGGCGTCGAGTGTGGTGACTTTATGGTTATCCGGAACGGATTTTATTGTCGTAAGTCTGTGTATATGGAGTCGGGCCGGGCTTCATTAGCGCTTCTACGTCAGCTCTATGAAGAAGAACAGGCC
The DNA here is from genome assembly GCF_001439735.1 of Pseudomonas paralactis. Taxonomy (GTDB): domain Bacteria; phylum Pseudomonadota; class Gammaproteobacteria; order Pseudomonadales; family Pseudomonadaceae; genus Aquipseudomonas; species Aquipseudomonas paralactis. The sequence continues at coordinate 131,730 of NZ_JYLN01000009.1, read as the reverse complement.
ACTTTATACCTAAGGCAGGTAGAAAAATATGACCCTGGCTTGAGGGCCATTTGCAGAGCCCTGGACGATGAGCTGTACCCTGCCACGGTAAATGCATGCCTGTTTTTGTCGAACTCGCAACAGCGTGCCTTCGGCGCACACTTTGATACCCATGACGCGCTTATCGTACAGGTAGAGGGCAGTAAGCGTTGGCAAATTTGGCCTTCTATCGTGAATGAAGTAGCCTCAATGGAAGCGCCTAAGCACTACACCAACCGTGTGGAAAAAATCGTGGCACATACACCGCCTGTCTATGACAAGGTTCTTCACGAAGGTGATGTTTTGTACATGCCGCGCTGTACCATTCACCGAGTACTGTCGGTAGGGACGCACTCCTCTCATCTAAACTTCTGGCTTAAACCCAAGCCATTGACGAACTTCTTAGGTGCGAAAAATGAGCACTGATATTTTGTATGGAGAGCCAGGAGGCACCAACTTTCTCAAAGACTATCTTAAATCTGCAACACCATTGGTGTTTGCTAACGTGATTAACTCGTTACATAGCCTGATGGCCGTATTGCTGGCCTCGTCCATTAGCGTAAATGCGGTTTCTGCTATTGGCTTTATCAACAGAATATACTTTGTCTATGGAGCCTTGGTCATAGCCTTGGGCGCGGCAGCCAGCATAAAAATGAACAAAATGCAGCCTGGTAAGGGGCTTTTTTTTCAGATCAGACCAGTGTTTGTTTCTAGCATGATATTCTCGCTATTATGCTCATTGATCTGTTTTTTTGTATTTTTTATATTGGCAGATGTGATTGCCGAGCTCGCCGACCCTGAAGATAAAGTAGTCGGGATGACCAGCTATTTAAGGTGGATCGCAGTATCGTATATGCTGAGTACTATGGTTAATCCCTTGTATACGCTTCTTATATCTAGAAAGAAAGGCCATTTAATATTTAAATCGGCGCTCTTTTCCGTAAGTGCTGGTTTGGTTTTTTCCTGCGTTAGTATATACATCTTTCGTGAAGGTATACATAGTTTGGGGGAGGGGTTGTTTTTAACCGAAAGTGTATTTGCAATATGCATTGCCTATTTCTATTTAAAAGAAATATCGATACGGCAAAGAAAATACATATTCATGTTCAGGCATAGTGAACTTAAAGAGAATCTGTTGTCCATGGGCACGGACGTGAAAAACGTCTTCATCTCATTGGTGATTGTTCATTGTGTTGACTTAACAATATTTGCGCTGTTCTCAGGAGATCCAGGTGTAGGCTCGGTGATGAGTTACTACTTTTCGACTAATGGAATGGTGCAGTCTATCTGCCTAGGATTCGCCACAGCTGCCAGCGTAGAGGTGGCCCGATCATTGAAAGGCAGCGTGGTGCGGTACGAGTTTGTGAACCGCCAGATAATGCGTTTGGGGTTGACCATTCCAGGAGTAATGGCTGCGCTCGCATATATTTATCTTACAGTCGGCATGAGACAATTTTTGCAAGCTGATTTACCTGAGAACATTAATTATGCACTAGGTGTAATTATACTAGTTAATGCGATTGGTGCATTTCTTCAGCGTAGCATATTGCGCTCAAATGGAGATACTGGTTTTATGAAACGCATCAGCCTGATCTCGTCCCTTGGTGGACGGCTGCCTTATGCTGCGATGTTATGTTTTTTATTGCCGTTGTCTCCTGATAGAGTGTTTTTTTTGTATTTTGGGTTCGCTTGTTTGAGTCTAGTAGTTTGCTTCTTCGTATGGCGTCGCGCCAACTATTTGATAGCTATTAATACTCCGATAGGAGCAATATAACTGATGTTCGACCCAATATTTGTCTGTGGTTGCCCTCGCTCCGGAAACTCTTTAGTGGGTGAGTTACTAGGGACTTCGAGTGATATTGTTTACGCTGGAGAACTGGGGGTTTTCTATTTTGCACTTCAAGTCGCTCCGCAAGCCTATCTTAGAACACCTACACCATTTAAGGACGCTTATCATGCAGCAATAGTCACGCATGCTATGAGCTTTGCAGAACAAATAAAACACCAAAATAACGCAGGCGTGCTTTGCGAGTCCACTCCGTGGAACGTGCGGATCATGGACAAGTTGCGTGTTTTATACCCTAATGCGGTATTCGTTTTTATGCTTCGACATTTCACAGGGGTAATACAGAGCCTCAGACGTTCATGGGCTGATGGTTACCCTTGGGCGGGGCCTACGGATAGTGCGCGTGCCGAATTATGGTGTGAGATGAACGACTATATACTGGAGTTTCAAGGTGATGGTGTTATTGCGATCAGCTATGACGCGTTGTGCGAGGAACCGGCGAATTGCCTAACCAAAGTCCGCAAACAACTCATGCGATACGGGATTCTGGCAGATTTCGATCTTTCGGTGCTGGGCGTAAGTCATGCCAGCACAGCAGAAAGGCCAACTATTTTTGACGCCACCTCAGCAGGTAAAGAAAACACACTCCGAGCGATTCGCTCATTTGACCCTGATGACTGGTGCGACAGCTGCGTCGGCGATTTATCCGGTCGACTGCTTCGTACACATGCTTTGCTGTGCGAGAGATTTCCAGATGACTACAAGATACCGCGGGGCTACGAAATGCGACACAAGTACTCAATATCTTAAACACACCGAGTGACTACGTTGTTTACTACGGTCGTAGTGCACGCCCCATATCCACAGATTAGCTACACTTACTCGTCAACTTAGAGGTGAAGTGGTCTGTCAGGGACGCAAGGATTTCATCCAGTGACAGGATCTCAGTGTTGAAATTTAGGTCTGGACACTCCGGTTCCTCATATGGCGCATCAATACCTGTGAGGCCTTTCAGTTCGCCCGATCTAGCTCTAGCATAGAGCCCTTTAGTATCTCGGGCAGCGCAGGTTGTTATAGGTGTGCTCACGAATACTTCAAAAAAATCGAATCCATCCAATATGTTTTTTGCGCAAGTACGATCTTTTTGTAATGGAGAAATACTTGCGCATATTACGTGCATCCCTTGACTATTTAATAGGCGGGCGACCTCTGCAATACGTCGCGTGTTTTCCGAACGATCTGCTTCGGTAAAGCCAAGATCGCGACAAAGCCCCTGACGCATCTTATCACCGTCCAAAATCATAAGTGGGATGGCAGACTTCGCAAGAATTGCGCTAAAGCGTCGTGCAATTGTCGTTTTTCCGGCACCGCTTAGGCCGGTAAGCCAATAGGTCCGAGGACGAGGAGGGGGTGATAAATTCAAGCTTCTATCCCTAATATACTGTTTAATAAAATTTAACCCTGCTTTGTGACAAAATTAAAAATGTATAATTTTAGTTGAGTTAAACTCCGAGTATTTGAACAACCCCGGGTTCTCTAGATACCTTGCAAACTCAATGGACTGCCCCCTGTATCGTGTACCAAGGCTGATGCGCCTTGAAGGTCTGTGCTCTCGGGTACCGACGACGCTTTGGAAAGTACGGCGGTAAGCCAGCGGTTGCCTCACCCAACTTGTTGAAGCGCCAGTTCAATGTCGTAGAACCCAACAAGATCTGGGTTACAGGCATCACCCTACATTCGTACGCATGAGGGTTGGCTGTATTTGGCTGTGGTGCTGGTTCTGTTTTCTCGTCAGATCGTTGGGTGGTCAATGAAGTCTCAGATGACCAGTGATTTGGCCACTAATGCGTTATTGATGGCGGTTTGGAGGCACAAACCGAAACAGGAGATGATGGTTCACTCCGACCAAGGCGGCCAATAAAGTGGCATCTATTGGTTCGGTTTTTTGAAGACGAACAATTTAGTTGTCAGCATGAGCCGCTGAGAAAGCCATCATGACAATGCTGTGGCTAAGAGCTTTTTCCAGCTTCTAAAGCAGGAACGGATCAAACGGAAAATCCACACCATGCTGCGCTTCAACATGTTCCTTCGGCCAGCCGTGTCTTACTAGATAGACGCCCTTTGTAGCCGATGGTAGCGAAGACTTTGTTGATTGTGTTTTCGCTGATGGTTGGGTTCTTTGCTCCGACGCCGGGGAAAACCCAGCGACTCCGTCCCGTTAAACAGTGCAGGTCCCTCAGTGCTGTAACGGCTTGGTGGGGAAGGGAGCATACAAAATCCCGGCGCATCTTCATCTTGGCAGCAGGCGTCGTCCAAATGGCCTTCTCAAGGTCGAACTCTTTCCATTCAGCCAAGCGGACCATGCCTGGGCGGGATGCCGTCCAGATACAAAGCCATGCGGCGGTACGTGCCGTCAGTCTGCTCGGAGTGTTTTTGAGTGCTTGGAGGAACTCAGCGAGTTCAGGCTCCAGCAAGTGTGGATGCTGCTGAGTCTTGGGCGCCTGGGCGGCAATGTCGCGAAGGCGGCTGCCCGGATCGTTTTCGGTGAGTCCTAAACCAATCGCTCGGCCGAATATTTGGTTGATCCAGGTGCGGCACTTTTCCGCCACGTTGTGAGCGTCTCTAGCTTCGAGGGATGCCTGGAGATCTGCACAGTCTGTGCGGGTGATTTCGTCGAGGGGCTTATCTCCCAATGCCGGGAGTATGTCCTTGTCGAGGTAGGTGCGGATTTTGTGAAGGGTGGAGGTTGCGAGGCCCTTTTCTTCTTTGGCCTTGAGCCAAGCTTCAGCAGCAGCTCGAAACGTTCGAGCCTTGGCCGCATCGATTGCAGCTTTAGCGGATCGTTTCTGCTCAAGGGGATCGGCGTCGCTACTCACCACTTTGCGTAGATCGGCAGCTTTCTCTCTTGCCAGCGCACCACTGACCTCTGGGTAACCCCCGAGCCCCATCCAAGCCCAATTGCCCGCCGGACGTTTGTAGCGTAGCTGCCAGGATTTACCACCATCAATTTGACCCTGAAGTAGAGGCCGTTTCCGTCTAGCTCCCGGTATTCCTTTGACTCCGGCTCCAGCCCTGCAAGCGTCGTGTCTGCGAGAGGGCGGCGCTTGATATCTGCGCGCTTCATCCTTGTATCCCAAAGTTCGGTATTTTTCTCAGGATACAAGCAGGGATACAGGGATACAGGGATACAGGGATACAGGGATACAGGGATACAGGGATACAACGGATAAGGGAATACAGAGGTAGAAAGCCAGACACAAAAAAACCGGCTCAAGTGGCCGGTTTCTCTGGGTCTGAGAGTCTGGTAGAGACTTTCAGATACTGCTATATGGTGCCCCGAGGGAGAATCGAACTCCCACTTCTTTCGAAAACGGATTTTGAATCCGCCGCGTCTACCAATTCCGCCATCAGGGCTCAATGGCGGCGAAGTATAGAGATGAGATTACCGTTGGTCAATCACGTTTCATGGTCTATTTTCACTATTTCCGCTAGACTTCCCGGCCCTGCTAGACGAACCCCATCATGCGCGTTGCTGACTTTACTTTTGAGCTCCCTGATTCGCTGATCGCTCGCCACCCTTTGGCCGAGCGTCGCGCCAGTCGACTGCTGACCCTGGACGGGCCCAGCGGTGCCCTCGCACACCGTCAATTCACTGATTTGCTTGAGCATTTGCGCCCAGGCGATCTGATGGTTTTCAACAACACCCGGGTGATTCCGGCGCGGCTGTTTGGCCAGAAAGCTTCCGGCGGCAAGCTGGAAATTCTGGTGGAGCGGGTGCTGGACAGCCATCGCGTGCTGGCCCATGTGCGCTCCAGCAAGTCGCCCAAACCGGGTTCGAACATCCTGATTGATGGCGGCGGCGAAGCCCGGATGGTGGCGCGTCACGACGCCTTGTTCGAGCTTGAGTTTGCCGAAGAAGTGCTGCCGTTGCTCGATCGCGTCGGCCACATGCCGTTGCCTCCTTATATAGACCGCCCCGACGAAGACGCGGACCGCGAGCGCTATCAGACGGTGTACTCACAGCGCCTCGGCGCCGTTGCCGCGCCGACTGCCGGGCTGCATTTCGACCAGCCGCTGCTGGATGCGATTGCCGCCAAGGGCGTCGAGACGGCCTATGTGACCCTGCACGTGGGGGCCGGCACGTTTCAGCCGGTGCGTGTAGAGAACATCGAAGACCACCATATGCACAGCGAATGGCTGGAAGTCAGCCAGGACGTCGTGGACGCGGTTAATGCGTGCAAGGCGCGTGGCGGTCGAGTGGTTGCGGTGGGCACTACCAGCGTGCGTTCGCTGGAGAGTGCAGCACGTGATGGCGTGCTCAAGCCGTTCAGTGGCGACACCGATATCTTTATTTTCCCAGGGCGGCCATTTCATGTGGTCGACTGCCTGGTCACCAATTTCCATTTGCCCGAATCCACGCTGTTGATGCTGGTGTCGGCCTTTGCCGGTTACCCGCAAACCATGGCTGCCTACCAGGCCGCCATCGCTAACGAGTACCGTTTTTTCAGCTACGGTGATGCGATGTTTATCACCCGTAACCCGGCGCCGCGCGGCCCTGAGGACAACTTATGAGTCGTATGTCGTTTGAATTGCTCGCCACGGACGGCAAAGCCCGTCGTGGTCGCCTGACCTTTCCGCGTGGCACCGTGGAGACCCCGGCCTTCATGCCGGTCGGCACCTACGGCACCGTCAAAGGCATGTTGCCCCGCGACATCGTCGCCACTGGTGCCGAGATCATCCTCGGCAACACCTTCCACCTGTGGCTGCGCCCGGGCACGGAAGTGATCAAGAAGCACGGCGACCTGCATGACTTCATGAAGTGGCAAGGCCCGATCCTCACCGACTCCGGTGGTTTCCAGGTGTTCAGCCTGGGCGCCATGCGCAAGATCAAGGAGGAGGGCGTGACCTTCGCCTCACCGGTAGACGGTGCCAAGGTGTTCATGGGCCCGGAAGAGTCGATGCAGGTCCAGCGCGACCTGGGTTCCGACATCGTGATGATTTTTGACGAGTGCACACCGTACCCGGCCGATGAAGACGTGGCGCGTATTTCCATGGAGTTGTCGCTGCGCTGGGCCCAGCGTTCGAAGAACGCCCATGGCGACAACACTGCGGCGCTGTTCGGGATTGTCCAGGGCGGTATGCATGAAAGCCTGCGCAAACGCTCGCTGGAAGGCCTCGACAAGATCGGCTTCGACGGCCTGGCCATCGGCGGTTTGTCGGTCGGCGAGCCCAAGCACGAAATGATCAAGGTGCTCGATTACCTGCCGGGTCTGATGCCGGCTGACAAACCTCGTTACCTTATGGGCGTTGGCAAACCGGAGGATCTCGTAGAGGGTGTGCGCCGCGGTGTGGACATGTTCGATTGCGTGATGCCAACCCGTAATGCCCGCAATGGGCATCTGTTCATCGATACAGGCGTGCTCAAGATCCGTAACGCGTTCCATCGCCATGATGATTCGCCGCTGGATCCTACCTGTGACTGCTACACCTGCCAGAACTTCTCCCGTGCTTATCTGCACCATCTGGACAAGTGCGGGGAAATGCTGGGTAGCATGTTGAATACCATCCACAATTTGCGTCACTACCAAGTCCTGATGGCTGGTTTGCGCGAGGCTATTCAACAGGGTACATTGGCCGCCTTCGTCGATGCCTTCTATGCCAAGCGTGGCCTCCCTGTGCCGCCCTTGGACTGAGTTTTCCGACCCTAAGATTCACTATTTGCAACTGGAGTGCTAAATGAGCTTTTTTATCTCTAACGCCATGGCTGACGCCGCTGCGCCTGCTGCTGCCGGCCCTATGGGCGGTGGTTTCGAGTGGATTTTCCTGGTCGGCTTCCTGGTCATCTTCTACCTGATGATCTGGCGTCCACAGGCCAAGCGCGCCAAAGAGCAGAAAAACCTGCTGGGCAGCCTGCAAAAAGGCGACGAAGTCGTGACCACTGGCGGTATCGCCGGCAAGATCACCAAGGTTTCCGATGCTTTCGTGGTACTGGAAGTCTCCGACACCGTGGAAATGAAGTTCCAGAAGGGCGCCATCGCCGCCACGCTGCCTAAAGGCACGCTCAAAGCGATCTAAGTAACAACCTTTACCAATCGACGGGGCGCGCAAGGCGCCCCGCGTTATAAGCGGGCGGCGTGATGCTGAACAAATACCCTCTGTGGAAATACGTACTGATCCTGGCGGTGCTGGCGATCGGCTTTATTTATTCCGCTCCCAATCTCTATCCTGATGACCCGGCGATCCAGATCTCTGGTGCCAGCACTTCGCTGCAGGTCAATCAGGCTGATCTGGACCGTGCGAGCAAAGCGCTCAATGACGCGGGCATCCAGGTTAAAGCGGCAACCTTGGCAGCTGGTTCCAAAGGCGGCTTGTTGCGCCTGACCAAGCAAGAAGACCAATTGCCGGCCAAAGACGTCGTGCGCAAGGTCATGGGTGACGACTACGTCGTTGCATTGAACCTGGCACAGACCACGCCTCAATGGCTGCGCAGCATTGGCGCGCACCCGATGAAGCTGGGTCTGGACTTGTCCGGTGGTGTGCACTTCCTGCTGGAAGTCGACATGGACAAGGCTCTGGACGCACGTCTGAAGGTCTACGAAGGCGACGTGAAGAGCCTGCTGCGCAAAGAGAAACTGCGTTATCGCAGCCTGCCGCAGCTCAATGGTGCCATTCAGCTGGGTTTTGCTGACGAAGCTTCCCGCGAACAGGCCCGTGCGCTGATCCGCAAGAACTTCAATGACTTCGACATCCTGCCGGCTGACCTCAATGGTCAGGCTGTGCTGCGTCTGGCGATGAGCCCGGCCAAGATTGCCGAGATCCGCGAATACTCCATCAAGCAGAACTTGACCACGGTACGTAACCGCGTCAACGAGCTGGGTGTAGCCGAGCCGATCGTGCAGCGCCAGGGCGCCAACCGTATCGTGGTTGAGTTGCCGGGCGTACAGGACACGGCTGAAGCCAAGCGTATCCTGGGTAAAACCGCCAACCTGGAATTCCGCCTTGCGGCTGAGCCGGGTGCTACCCGCGCAACCTCCGAAGAGTTCGAGTTCCGCGAAGGCAATCGTCCTCCTGCGTTGATCGAGCGTGGCTTGATCATTACCGGTGACCAGGTGACCGACGCCAAGGCCGGTTTCGGCGAGCACGGCACACCTGAAGTGAACATCCGCCTGGATGGCCACGGCGGCGAACTGATGAGCCGCGCCACGCGCAGCAACGTCGGTCGCAGCATGGCGGTGATCTTCATCGAGCAGCGCCCGGTGACCACCTACACCAAGCAGATGGTCAACGGCGTCGAGAAAGACGTGCCGGTGCAGACCTTCAAGGAAGAGAAGAAGATCATCAGCCTGGCGACCATCCAGTCGCCGCTGGGTGCGCAGTTCCGCATCACCGGCCTGAACGGCCAGGGTGAGTCCTCCGAGCTGGCGCTGTTGCTGCGTGCCGGTGGCCTGGCCGCGCCGATGTACTTCGCTGAAGAACGTACCATCGGCCCGAGCCTGGGTGCCGACAACATCACCAAGGGTGTGGATGCGGCGCTGTGGGGCATGTTGTTCGTGTCGCTGTTCATCATCGCCATCTACCGCTTCTTTGGTGTGATCGCCACCGTTGCCCTGGCGGGCAACATGGTGATGTTGCTGGCTCTGATGTCGTTGCTGGGTGCCACACTGACCCTGCCAGGTATTGCCGGTATCGTACTCACCATGGGTATGGCGGTGGATGCCAACGTGCTGATCTTCTCGCGGATTCGTGAAGAGATCGCCGCCGGCATGACCGTACAGCGTGCAATCAACGAAGGCTTCGGCCGGGCATTTACCGCGATTCTCGACTCCAACCTGACCACGTTGCTGGTCGGCGGGATTCTCTTCGCCATGGGCACAGGCCCGGTGAAAGGCTTTGCGGTGACCATGTCCCTGGGTATCTTTACCTCGATGTTCACGGCCATCATGGTGACCCGCGCAATGGTCAACCTGATCTTTGGCGGGCGTGACTTCAAGAAGTTGTGGATTTAAGGGGCTGCCATGTTACGTACAATCAACTTCATGGGCGTTCGCAACATTGCGTTCGGCGTCACCGTGCTCCTTACCGTTCTGGCGTTGTTCAGCTGGTTCCATAAGGGCCTGAACTACGGTCTGGACTTCACTGGCGGTACGCTCATCGAGCTGACCTACGAGAAGCCGGCCGATGTCACCCTGGTGCGCAGCGAGCTGGTCAAGGCCGGCTATCACGAAGCCGTGGTGCAGAGCTTCGGCGCCACCACTGACCTGCTGGTGCGTATGCCTGGCGAAGACCCGCAACTGGGTCACCAGGTAGCCGAGGCCTTGCAAAAGGTCGGCGGCGACAACCCGGCTTCGGTCAAGCGCGTCGAGTTCGTCGGCCCACAAGTGGGTGAAGAGCTGCGCGATCAGGGCGGCCTCGGCATGCTGATGGCGCTGGTCGGCATCATGATCTACCTGGCGTTCCGCTTTCAGTGGAAGTTCGGTGTCGGCGCCATTGTGTCGCTGATCCACGACGTGATCGTGACCGTGGGTATCCTGGCCTACTTCCAGATCACCTTCGACCTGACCGTACTGGCGGCTGTGCTGGCGATCATTGGTTACTCGCTCAACGACACCATCGTGGTATTCGACCGGGTTCGTGAGAACTTCCGGGTCCTGCGCAAGGCGACGTTGATCGAGAATATCAACATCTCCACTACCCAGACCCTGCTGCGGACCATGGCAACATCGATCTCCACTTTGCTGGCGATCGCTGCGCTGATGATCTTCGGCGGCGACAACCTGTGGGGTTTCTCTCTGGCACTGTTCATCGGTGTTCTGGCGGGTACCTACTCGTCGATCTACATCGCCAACGTGGTGCTGATCTGGCTGAACCTCAACAGCGAAGACTTGATCCCTCCTGCCGCTACCGGCAAGGAGGTCGACGACCGCCCTTGATGGGTGTTAGTTGATCGGCTGTTACAAGAAGGGCGCGAGTATTGAACTCGCGCCTTTTTTTTTGCTCCAAGGCTGGGTATAGCGCGGATCTTTCGATCCGTTTGTGATGGTCAGGAGGTTCAACGTGAACAAGTCGTTGCTGGTTGGTGCGGTATTGGGTGCTGTCGGTGTAACTGCCGGGGGTGCTGTTGCCACCTACAGCCTGGTAAAAAGCGGCCCTGAGTATGCGCAAGTACTGGCGGTACAGCCGGTTAAAACCCAGATCAAAACCCCGCGTGAGGTCTGCAAGGACGTCACTGTGACCCGGCAGCGTCCGGTGCAGGACCAACATCAAATCGCCGGTACCGTGGTCGGCGCCCTGGCAGGCGGCCTGTTGGGTAACCAGATCGGTGGCGGTAATGGCAAGAAGCTGGCCACCGTGGCCGGTGCGGTCGGTGGTGGCTACGCCGGTAACAAGGTTCAGGAAGGTATGCAGAACCGTGATACCTACACCACGACTCAGACTCGCTGTAACACCGTTAACGACATCAGCGACAAGGTGGTCGGTTATGACGTGCGTTACAACCTGGATGGGAAGGAGGGTACCGTGCGTATGGAGCGCGACCCTGGCAGCCAGATTCCGGTCGATAAGGAAGGTCGTCTGATCCTCGGTCAGAACCAGCAGTAATCCCCGGGTCTGGTTTCGATCCAAATGTGGGAGCTGGCTTGCCTGCGATAGCGGTGGGTCAGTAACTAATCAGTTGGTTGGCAGCCCGCCATCGCAGGCAAGCCAGCTCCCACATTGGATTGTATTGAGTCAGTTGGAATTGGTTTTTTGCTAAATCCCACGCATAAAAAAAAGCACCCCGAGGGGTGCTTTTTTGTGCTCGCTCGCTTAACGCTTCAGCGAAGCCGGCAGGTGCGGCTGAATCGCCGTCAGTACTGCCTTGAAGCATTTGGTGTTGCCGGCAACTACGTGGCCTTTCTCCAGGAAGTCGTGACCACCGGTGAAATCGCTCACCAGGCCGCCCGCTTCCTGAATCAGCAGGGCGCCTGCAGCCATGTCCCACTCGGACAGGCCCGACTCCCAGAACGCATCAAAACGACCGGCGGCAACATAGGCCAGGTCCAGGCTGGCTGCACCGGCGCGGCGGATGCCGGCGGTCTGGCCAACCAGGGCGCGGAACATGCCCAGGTAGTTTTCCAGGTTGTCCATCTGGTCGTCACGGAACGGGAAGCCGGTACCCAGCAGAGCGCCTTCCAGGCTGGTGCGACCGCTGACACGCAGGCGGCGACCGTTCAGTTGGGCGCCACGGCCACGGCTGGCGGTGAATTCTTCCTGGCGCACCGGATCCAGCACAACGGCGTGTTCCAGGCGGCCACGGTATTTGCAGGCGATGCTCACGGCAAAGTGCGGGATGCCGCGCAGGAAGTTGGTGGTGCCATCCAGTGGGTCGATGATCCACAGGTAGTCTTCGCCTTCGCCGCTGCCTTTGTGCAGGCCGGTTTCTTCGCCGAGGATGCCGTGAGTAGGGTAGGCCTTGCGCAGGGCGTCGATGATTTTCTGTTCGGCGGCGCGATCCACCTCGGATACATAATCCTTGGCGTCTTTTTCGTCGACCTTGATGGTATCCAGGCGCTCGATGGAGCGGAAGATCAATTCACTGGCGCTGCGGGCGGCGCGCAGCGCGATATTCAGCATGGGCTGCATGGATGTGTCACCTAAGGTTGTTAAAGAAAGCCGGGCATTCTAGCAGAAACTTTCTCAAGGTGAAGGACGACGTTAGCTTTCATGGCATAACCTTAGGCTGTTCTGTAAGATTTGCTCCCCTTTCCCGTGTCCGAGAGCGCCTCCCTTGCTGCAAAACATTCGTGTCGTCTTGGTCAATACCAGTCATCCCGGCAATATCGGCGGGGTGGCGCGAGCCATGAAAAACATGGGGCTGACGCGCCTGGTGCTGGTCGAACCGCGGGTGTTCCCGCATCACGAGGCCGACGCCCGTGCGTCCGGCGCCAATGACCTGCTGGCAAACGCCCAGGTTGTCGCCACCCTGGAAGATGCTCTGGTCGGCTGCAATTTGGTGCTCGGCACCAGCGCTCGCGATCGGCGTATCCCCTGGCCGCTGCTGGATCCGCGTGAGTGCGGCACCAAGGTGGTGGAAGAAGCCGTCGGCGGTGCTGAAATTGCCCTGGTATTCGGCCGTGAAGATTCCGGCCTTACCAACGAAGAGCTGCAGCGATGTCATTATCACGTGCATATCCCCTCAGACCCTGAGTTCAGTTCGCTGAACCTCGGGGCGGCGGTGCAGGTGCTGACTTATGAAGTGCGCATGGCCTGGCTGGCTGCTGCCGGCCAGCCGAGCAAAGTGGAAAAGGAAGAGGTTGCCTCAACCAAAAGTGGCGAGTTGGCCACCATGGACGAGCTGGAACGGTTCTATGAGCACCTGGAGCAAACCCTGGTCGCCATCGAATTCCTCGACCCTGAAAAGCCACGGCACTTGATGGCGCGCCTGCGTCGTTTGTACGGTCGCAGCTCGGTGAGTCGGGCGGAAATGAACATATTGCGTGGCATCCTCACGGAAACCCAGAAAGCGGCCCGTGGTGAGCTTCTTAAGCGGAAGGATTAAAAATGTTCGAGCGTTTGCGAGAAGATATCCAGAGTGTTTTCCATCGTGACCCGGCGGCGCGCAACGCCTTTGAAGTGCTGACCTGCTACCCGGGCATGCACGCGATCTGGATCCATCGCCTGTCTGGCGCCCTGTGGGGCATAGGCTGGAAATGGCTGGCGCGGCTGGTATCGAACTTCGGGCGCTGGTTGACCGGTATCGAGATCCACCCGGGCGCCAAAGTAGGCCGTCGGTTCTTTATCGACCACGGCATGGGCATCGTGATTGGCGAGACGGCCGAGATCGGCGATGACGTCACCCTCTATCAAGGCGTCACCCTGGGCGGTACCACCTGGAATAAGGGTAAGCGCCACCCAACGCTGGGCGATGGCGTGGTAGTAGGGGCGGGCGCCAAGGTGCTCGGGCCGTTTACCGTGGGGGCTGGTGCCAAGGTTGGCTCCAACGCGGTAGTGACCAAGGCTGTGCCGCCGGGTGCCACGGTTGTGGGTATTCCAGGCCGCATCATCGTCAAGCCGCAAGTCGGTGATGAGCAAGAGGCCAAGCGCAAGGCAATGGCCGAGAAGATTGGTTTCGATGCCTATGGCGTCAGTGAAGACATGCCCGACCCGGTGGCTCGCGCGATTGGTCAATTGCTTGATCATTTGCAGGCGGTGGACGGCAAGCTGGAGGGTATGTGCGGGGCGCTGAAGGAGTTGGGCAGCCCGTACTGTGCCAAAGACTTGCCTGAACTGCGCGAAGAAGATTTTGCTGAAATCAAGGACGAGGCCGCTACCACCAAGGCAGGCTGAATGCGGTCTCTTGTGGGAGCTGGCTTGCCTGCGATAGCTGTCTATCAGCTTGCTTGTAGGTTGCTGGCCCACCGCAATCGCAGGCAAGCCAGCTCCCACATTTGATCTCCATTGGCTCGGTGGTCTTGCAGCAGGCCTGGTTGCGCTGTTCGATCCCACCCCATGCTGCTATGATTCGCGCGCCCTTTTTACGGGTATTCCTGACTAAAGTACTAGGTCTTATAGTTGACTTAAATACTCGGGAATCGCATACTTGCTCCCATTCTGAAACACCTTGGTACTTGTCCATGAGACTGACTACAAAAGGCCGATACGCGGTGACCGCCATGCTTGACCTGGCCCTGCACGCGCAAACTGGGCCGGTGTCCCTGGCCGATATCTCCGAGCGCCAAGGCATTTCCCTGTCGTATCTCGAGCAGTTGTTCGCCAAATTGCGCCGTAGCAATCTGGTTTCCAGCGTTCGCGGTCCGGGCGGTGGCTACCAATTGTCCCGCGACATGCAGGGCATTCAAGTGGCCCAGGTGATCGACGCGGTCAACGAGTCCGTCGATGCCACCAAATGCCAGGGTTTGGGTGATTGCCACGCCGGTGACACCTGCCTGACACATCACTTGTGGTGTGACTTGAGCCTGCAGATCCATGAGTTTTTGAGTGGTATCAGCTTGGCTGATCTTGTGACTCGCCGTGAGGTGCAAGAAGTAGCCCAGCGTCAGGACCAGCGCCGTTGCAACACCAAGGCGCCGCGTCTGGACAAGATCGAAGCGTCCGCCGTCGAGTGACAGCCGAAGAGCTAACGGCACGCCAGCCAGCCTGATTTAGGAGAAAGTCCATGAAATTGCCGATTTACCTTGATTACTCAGCGACCACCCCGGTTGATCCGCGTGTCGCGCAAAAAATGAGCGAATGCCTGCTGGTTGACGGAAACTTCGGCAACCCGGCCTCCCGTTCCCACGTATTCGGCTGGAAGGCCGAGGAAGCGGTCGAGAACGCTCGTCGCCAGGTTGCTGACCTGGTCAATGCCGACCCGCGCGAAATCGTCTGGACCTCGGGTGCCACCGAGTCCGACAACCTGGCTATCAAGGGCGCGGCGCATTTCTACGCGACCAAAGGCAAACACCTGATCACCACCAAGATTGAGCACAAGGCTGTCCTCGACACCATGCGCCAACTGGAGCGTGAAGGTTTCGAGGTCACCTACCTCGAGCCGACCACCGACGGTATCGTCACCCCGGCCATGATCGAAGCTGCGATGCGTGAAGACACCATCCTGGTTTCGGTGATCCACGTGAACAACGAAATCGGCACGATCAACGACATCGCCGCCATCGGCGAGCTGACACGCTCCAAGGGTGTGTTGCTGCATGTCGACGCCGCTCAGTCTACCGGCAAGGTCGATATCGACCTGTCCAAGCTGAAAGTCGACCTGATGTCGTTCTCTGCCCACAAGACTTACGGCCCTAAAGGCATCGGCGCGCTGTACGTGAGCCGCAAGCCTCGCGTGCGCATCGAAGCCACCATGCACGGCGGCGGTCACGAGCGCGGCATGCGTTCGGGCACCCTGGCGACCCACCAGATCGTCGGCATGGGCGAAGCTTTCCGTGTGGCCAAGGAAGACATGGCTGCCGAAAACGTGCGCATCAAGGCCCTCAGCGATCGCTTCTACAAGCAGGTCGAAAACCTTGAAGAGCTGTACATCAACGGCAGCATGACCGCCCGTGTACCGCACAACCTGAATTTGAGCTTCAACTACGTCGAAGGCGAGTCGCTGATCATGGCGCTCAAGGACCTGGCGGTTTCGTCCGGTTCGGCTTGCACCTCGGCGTCCCTTGAGCCTTCGTATGTATTGCGCGCCCTGGGCCGCAACGACGAACTGGCACACAGCTCGATCCGCTTTACGTTCGGCCGCTTCACCACTGAAGAGCAAGTCGACTACGCCGCGCAGAAGGTCTGCGAAGCCGTCAACAAGCTGCGCGTTCTGTCGCCGCTGTGGGACATGTACAAAGACGGTGTCGATATCTCCAAGATCGAGTGGGCGGCACACTAAATATAGAAGCCGCCACCCAAGCTCTGTAGGAACGTGGCGGAAAACGCAGGCGTGACTACAGGGTTCCAGAGCGGCCCTGATGAGTGAGGATTCAGTACCATGGCTTACAGCGAAAAGGTCATTGACCACTACGAAAACCCGCGCAACGTCGGCAAGATGAACGCGGAAGATCCTGATGTCGGCACTGGCATGGTCGGCGCTCCGGCGTGCGGCGATGTAATGCGCCTGCAGATCAAGGTCAACGATGCTGGCGTTATCGAAGACGCCAAATTCAAGACTTACGGCTGCGGTTCGGCCATCGCCTCCAGCTCCCTGGCGACCGAATGGATGAAAGGCAAGACCCTGGATGAGGCTGTCACCATCAGCAACACCCAGCTGGCCGAAGAACTGGCATTGCCGCCGGTGAAAATCCACTGCTCCGTACTCGCTGAAGACGCCATCAAGGCGGCGGTTCGCGACTACAAGCAGAAGAAAGGCTTGATCTAAGCATTTGGCGACGAGTAAGGAGTCAACGATGGCTATCAGCATGACAGAAGCGGCTGCGCAGCACATTCGCCGCTCCCTGAATGGGCGCGGTAAAGGTGAGGGGATTCGTCTGGGTGTACGCACCACGGGCTGTTCCGGCCTTGCCTACGTGCTGGAGTTTGTCGACGAGGTGGTTGAAGAGGATCAGGTGTTCGAAAGTCACGGCGAGAAAGTGATCATCGACCCCAAGAGCCTGACCTACCTGGACGGCACCGAACTCGATTTCGTCAAGGAAGGGTTGAACGAAGGCTTCAAGTTCAACAACCCTAACGTGCGCGGTGAGTGTGGCTGCGGCGAAAGCTTCAACATCTGAGGCTACTTGTGGGTACTCCTTGTCATTTCGCTTTATTCGAGCTGCAGCCGAGCTTTCGGCTGGACCTTGAGCAGCTTGCCACGCGCTATCGAGAACTGGCGCGTGGGGTGCATCCGGACCGCTTTGCCGACGCTTCCGAGCGTGAGCAACGCTTGGCCCTGGAGCAATCGGCCAGCCTCAACGAAGCCTATCAGACGCTCAAAAGCCCCGCGAAACGCGCGCGTTACCTGCTCGCGCTGAACGGTGGCGAGTTGCCGTTGGAAGTTACGGTGCACGATCCGGACTTCCTTATGCAGCAGATGCAGTGGCGCGAAGAGCTCGAAGACTTGCAGGACGAAGCCGATATAGCCGGTGTTGCAGTCTTCAAGCGTCGTCTGAAAACCGCCCAGGATGAGCTCAACGAAAGCTTCGCAGCCTGTTGGGATGATGCTGCGCAACGTGAACAGGCCGAACGCCTGATGCGGCGCATGCAGTTCCTCGACAAGCTCACCTACGAAGTGCGCCAGCTAGAAGAGCGCCTCGACGATTAACCCAGTGCTGCCCGTGATGCACGCCTGATAGACAGATAAGACCTGATTACCATGGCCCTACTGCAAATCGCCGAACCCGGCCAAAGCCCTCAACCGCACCAGCGTCGCCTGGCGGTCGGGATTGACCTGGGCACCACCAATTCCCTGGTTGCTGCCTTGCGCAGCGGCCTGTCCGAGCCGCTGCCCGACGCCGATGGGCAGGTGATCCTGCCGTCCGCCGTGCGTTATCACGCCGATCGCACTGAAGTGGGTGAGTCGGCCAAGCTGGCCGCGTCTGCCGACCCGTTGAACACTGTGCTGTCGGTCAAGCGCTTGATGGGGCGTGGTTTGTCCGACGTCAAGCAATTGGGCGACCAATTGCCTTACCGCTTTGTCGGCGGCGAATCCCACATGCCCTTCATCGACACCATCCAGGGCCCGAAAAGCCCCGTAGAAGTGTCGGCCGATATCCTCAAGGTGCTGCGCCAGCGTGCGGAAAACACCCTGGGCGGTGAGCTGGTCGGGGCGGTGATCACGGTTCCGGCGTATTTCGATGACGCCCAGCGTCAAGCCACCAAGGACGCGGCGAAGCTGGCCGGCCTGAATGTGCTGCGCCTGCTCAACGAACCGACCGCTGCGGCTGTGGCCTATGGCCTGGATCAGCACGCTGAAGGCCTGGTCGCCATTTATGACCTGGGTGGCGGCACCTTCGATATCTCTATCCTGCGCCTGACCGGCGGCGTTTTCGAAGTGCTGGCCACCGGTGGCGACAGTGCCCTGGGCGGCGATGACTTCGACCACGCCATTGCCGGCTGGATCATCACCAGCGCAGGTTTGTCTGCCGACCTGGATCCGGGCGCGCAGCGTAACTTGCTGCAAACTGCCTGTGCGGCCAAAGAAGCGCTGACTAATGCTGCATCTGTTGACGTGACTTACGCTGATTGGTCGGCACAACTGACCCGCGAAGCCTTTGACGCGCTGATCGAGCCAATGGTCGCCCGCAGCCTCAAGGCTTGCCGTCGTGCTGTGCGTGACTCCGGCATTGAGCTGGAAGATGTCGGCGCAGTGGTCATGGTCGGTGGTTCCACCCGCGTGCCGCGCGTGCGTGAAGCGGTAGCCGAAGCCTTTGGGCGCCAACCATTGACCGAAATCGACCCGGATCAAGTCGTCGCCATCGGCGCCGCCATCCAGGCCGATACCCTGGCTGGTAACAAGCGCGACGGCGGCGAACTGCTGTTGCTCGACGTGATCCCGTTGTCCCTGGGCCTTGAAACCATGGGCGGCCTGATGGAGAAGGTGATCCCGCGCAACACCACCATCCCCGTTGCTCGCGCCCAGGATTTCACTACCTACAAAGACGGCCAGACGGCCATGATGATTCATGTGCTGCAAGGTGAGCGCGAGCTGATCAGCGACTGCCGCTCCCTGGCGCGCTTTGAATTGCGTGGCATCCCGGCCATGGTGGCGGGCGCGGCGAAGATTCGCGTGACCTTTCAGGTTGATGCCGATGGCCTGCTCAACGTGGCCGCCCGCGAACTGGGTTCGGGCGTTGAGGCCAGCATCCAGGTCAAGCCGTCCTACGGCCTGACCGACGGCGAAATCGCCAAGATGCTCAAGGATTCGTTCCAGTATGCCGGTGACGACAAGGTCGCCCGCGTATTGCGCGAGCAGCAAGTGGATGCTCAGCGCCTGCTTGAAGCGGTGCAGGGTGCCCTTGAAGCCGACGGCGAGCGCCTGCTGGATGCCGAAGAACGCATGGTCATCGACCTGCAAATGCAGGAACTGGCCGAACTGATGAAAGGCAACGATGGCTACGCCATCGAGCAACAGACCAAGCGCCTGTCGCAAGTGACTGATGCCTTTGCTGCCCGCCGTATGGATCAGACGGTTAAAGCCGCGCTGGCGGGCCGCAACCTGAATGAAATTGAGGAATAACTGATGCCGCAGGTCACTTTTCTACCGCACGCCGAACATTGCCCTGAGGGCATGGTCGTGGAGGCCGAGACCGGCAAGTCCCTGCTCGACGTCGCCCATGACAACCATATCGAGATCGAAAGTGCCTGTGGCGGCGTCAATGCCTGCACCACTTGCCACTGCATCATTCGTAAAGGTTTCGACAGCCTCAATGAGGCTGATGACCTGGAAGAAGACTATCTTGATAGGGCGTGGGGGCTGGAGCCGACGTCGCGCCTGAGTTGCCAGGCGAAAGTGGGGACTGAAGACCTCACCGTCGAAATTCCGAAATATTCGCTTAACCATGCGGCTGAAGCGCCGCATTGATTCAAGGAAGTGTCATGAGTCTTAAATGGGTTGATGTGCAAGAGATCGCTATCCTGTTGGCCGATGGCAACCCGGATCTGGATCCTTACTCCCTGAACTTTGTAGCTTTGCGTGACATGGTCATGGCATTGCCCGGGTTCGAAGATGAGCGTGATCGCGGCGGCGAAAAGGTTCTGGAAGCTATCCAGACTGCCTGGAAAGAAGAACAGGACTGACGCCTCCTTTACGCAGTTAGGCAATACCCAATAACCCGCGTATAATTCGCGGGTTTAATTTTTCGTAAATTACCGTTTCTGGAGTTACACCATGGCTGTTCAACGTACTTTCTCCATCATCAAGCCTGACGCTGTTGCAAAAAACGTCATCGGCGAGATCACCACTCGTTTCGAAAAAGCCGGCCTGAAGGTTGTAGCTTCGAAACTCAAGCAACTGTCCAAGGCTGAAGCTGAAGGCTTCTACGCTGAGCACAGCGCTCGTGGCTTCTTCGGCGACCTGGTTGCCTTCATGATCTCCGGTCCTGTTGTTGTTCAGGTTCTGGAAGGCGAAAACGCTATCGCTCTGAACCGTGAGCTGATGGGCGCTACCAACCCTAAAGAAGCTGCTGCCGGCACCATCCGTGCTGACTTCGCTGAATCCATCGACGCCAACGCTGTTCACGGCTCGGACTCCGAAGCCGCTGCTGCTCGCGAAATCTCGTACTTTTTCGCTGCTACTGAAGTAACCGCTCGCTAAGCATCGGCTTAAAGAGTGAGGGTGAATCCATGACTACATCGACTGTTAAAACCAACCTGCTGGGTCTGACTCAGCCGGAAATGGAGAAATTCTTCGACTCAATCGGGGAGAAGCGTTTCCGTGCCGGTCAGGTAATGAAGTGGATTCACCACTTTGGCGTCGACGATTTCGACGCCATGACGAACGTCAGTAAGGCCCTGCGCGACAAGCTCAAGGCCATTGCCGAGGTGCGTGGTCCCGAAGTGGTCAGCGAGGACATCTCCAGCGATGGCACCCGTAAATGGGTGGTGCGCGTGGCGTCCGGCAGCTGCGTCGAGACCGTATACATTCCCCAGGGCAAACGTGGCACCTTGTGCGTTTCGTCCCAGGCAGGCTGTGCCCTGGACTGCAGTTTCTGCTCCACCGGCAAGCAAGGCTTCAATAGCAACCTCACCGCCGCCGAAGTCATCGGCCAGGTGTGGATTGCCAACAAATCCTTTGGCAGCGTCCCGGCGACCGTCGACCGTGCCATCACCAACGTGGTGATGATGGGCATGGGTGAGCCGCTGCTGAACTTCGACAACGTAATCGCGGCCATGCACCTGATGATGGACGACCTGGGCTACGGCATTTCCAAGCGCCGTGTGACCCTGTCGACCTCCGGCGTGGTACCGATGATCGATGAGCTGGCCAAGCACATCGACGTCTCCCTCGCGTTGTCGCTGCATGCACCCAATGACGCATTGCGTAACCAATTGGTGCCGATCAACAAGAAGTATCCGCTTAAGATGCTGCTTGAATCTTGCCAGCGTTACATGGCGACCTTGGGCGAAAAACGTGTACTGACCATTGAGTACACCATGCTCAAGGACATCAACGACAAGGTCGAGCACGCAGTCGAGATGATCGAGTTGCTCAAGAACACCCCGTGCAAGATCAACCTGATCCCGTTCAACCCGTTCCCGCATTCTGGTTACGAGCGGCCGAGCAACAACGCCATTCGCCGTTTCCAGGATCAACTGCACCAGGCCGGCTACAACGT
Organism: Pseudomonas paralactis; assembly: GCF_001439735.1. Taxonomy (GTDB): domain Bacteria; phylum Pseudomonadota; class Gammaproteobacteria; order Pseudomonadales; family Pseudomonadaceae; genus Aquipseudomonas; species Aquipseudomonas paralactis. The sequence continues at coordinate 110,178 of NZ_JYLN01000009.1, read as the reverse complement.
CACTGTGCGCACCACCCGTGGTGAAGACATCGACGCCGCCTGTGGCCAATTGGTAGGGCAGGTGATGGACCGCACCCGCCGCAGCGAACGTTATATCGCCGTGCGCGAACTTAACGCCGCCGAAGATTTGCCGCAAATTGCTGTGAATCGAATCTGAGAGAGGATCTCTATGCCCTTGCGCCTTGCGCTGCTTTTACTGCTTGCCGGCCTCGTTGCCGGCTGTGTTTCATCGGGCCATGACAGCCCTTTGCACACCACTAAAGGCCGTGATGAGGCGCGGGTTGCCTATGTGCAATTGGGCTTGGGGTATCTGCGTCAAGGTATGAGCGAGCAGGCCAAGGTGCCGCTGAAAAAGGCCCTTGAGCTGGACAGCGATGATGCCGACGCCAACGCTGCACTGGCCCTTGTCTTTCAGGCTCAGGCCGAGCCGGAGCTGGCCGACCGCTATTTCAACAAGGCCCTGGCTTCCCGTCCTGGCGACCCCCGTTTGCTGAACAACTACGGCAGTTTCCTGTTCGAGCAGAAACGCTACGCCCAAGCGTCGCGTTATTTCCAGCAAGCCAGCGCCGATACCCTTTATCCTGAGCGTTCGCGGGTGTTCGAGAACCTCGGGGTGACCTCGATGCGCCTCGGTCAGCGCGAAAGCGCGCGCCAGCAGCTGGAAAAAGCCCTGCATCTGAACAGTCGCCAGCCACGAGCATTGCTTGAAATGGCTGAGTTGTCTTACGAAGACAGGCATTATGTGCCGGCACGAGACTATTACGAGCGTTTTAGCCTGCTCAGTGGGCAAAATGCACGTAGTCTATTGCTCGGTGTGCGCCTGGCGACGGTTCATGAAGAACACGACACGGCCGCACGTTTTGGCCAGCAACTCGAACGACTCTATCCCGGTACGCCGGAATATCAGCAATACCTGTCGGAGCAATGATGAAAGCCGCGCACCCGGAAGATGTAGCAGCTAATCGCGTAAACCCAGGCGAAACCTTGCGTCAGGCCCGCGAAAGCAATGGTTGGTCGCTGGCGGAAGTGGCCCTCAAGCTCAATTTGACCAGCACGTCCCTGGCCAACCTGGAAGCTGGCGCGTTCGACAAGCTGCCTGGGCACACCTTCGCCCGCGGCTATATCCGCGCCTACGCCAAACTGTTGGGGATCGACCAGGCCGTGCTGGTGCAGGAGTTCGACCAGTTCACCGGTACCGATGCCCAGGGCAGTAATGTCCATGGTCTTGGTCGTATCGAGGAGCCAACGCGGGTTTCCCACACGATTTTGCGGATTGTCAGCCTGTTGCTGCTGGTTGCTGTGGTCGGCGGCGGTTTCGTCTGGTGGCAAGACCAGGCTTCTCAGCGCAGCAAAGACCTGACCAGCAATGCGATGGAGCACGTCGAAGTCGAAAGCGCCGATGGCACCACCCAGATTCATCCGCTGGACGAGCCCGAAGACCAGGCGGTGGCCGAAGGGCAGGCCGCACCAGAAGTGCCGGCTACAACTGAGCAGCCAGCGCCGCAAACGGGCACCGCTCCTGCTGCGACTGCGGCCGTAGAGGCCCCGGTTACCCCGGCAGCACCGGTGGTTCAAGCCCCAGCGGCACCCGCACCTGCGACGCCTGCGCCAGTTGCGCCAGCCGCACCCGCAGCGCCAGCCATGTCGCCTCCGACCACCCCGGCGTTGATCGCCGGTGATGGGCGCGTACAAATTACCTTCATCGCTGACTGCTGGACGCAGCTCACCGATGGCAACGGCAAAGTGCTGTTCAGCGGTTTGAAGCGTAAGGGAGATACGCTTGACCAGGGCGGCAAGCCTCCTTTGACGCTGCGTCTGGGCTTCGCCCGTGGCGCGCAAGTGGCCTACAACGGCCAGCCTGTAGACGTGGCGCCGTTCACCAGTGGCGAGACCGCTCGCCTCAAGTTGGGACAATAGTCATGCACGGCGAATCTCCAATCAAACGTCGCGTATCGCGCAAGATCTGGGTCGGCTCGGTGCCGGTGGGTGGCGATGCCCCTATCGCAGTGCAGAGCATGACCAACAGCGACACCAACGATGTGGCGGCCACCGTGGCCCAGATCAACCGTCTGGAAGCGGCCGGTGTGGACATCGTGCGAGTTTCCGTACCAGACATGGACGCAGCCGAGGCCTTTGGTCGTATCAAACAGTTGGTCAAGGTGCCGCTGGTTGCCGACATTCACTTCGACTACAAGATCGCGTTGCGCGTGGCCGAGCTGGGTGTGGACTGCCTGCGTATCAACCCCGGCAATATCGGGCGTGAAGACCGCGTGCGTGCCGTGGTGGACGCAGCCCGTGATCGCGGTATTCCAATCCGCATCGGCGTCAACGCCGGCTCCCTGGAAAAAGACCTGCAAAAGAAATACGGCGAGCCAACTCCGGCAGCGCTGGTTGAGTCGGCATTGCGCCACGTTGAACACCTTGAACGCCTGAATTTCCAGGACTTCAAGGTCAGCGTAAAGGCCTCCGATGTGTTCATGGCGGTAGAAGCCTACCGCTTGCTGGCCAAGGAAATCGTGCAGCCGCTGCACTTGGGTATCACCGAAGCGGGCGGTTTGCGCTCAGGCACAGTGAAATCTGCGGTGGGTCTCGGTATGCTGCTCGCCGAAGGGATTGGCGATACTATCCGCATCTCCCTGGCGGCAGACCCCGTTGAGGAAGTGAAAGTCGGTTACGACATTCTAAAATCCCTGCGTTTGCGTTCCCGTGGTATCAACTTCATTGCCTGCCCGAGCTGCTCGCGGCAGAACTTCGACGTGGTGAAAACCATGAACGACCTGGAGTTGCGCCTGGAAGACCTGCTGGTGCCGCTGGATGTCGCAGTGATTGGTTGTGTGGTCAACGGGCCGGGTGAGGCCAAAGAGGCCCATGTGGGCCTGACCGGCGGTACACCGAACCTGATTTACATCGACGGCAAGCCGTCGCAGAAGCTAACGAATGACAATCTGGTGGATGAGCTGGAAAAGCTGATCCGCGAGAAAGCGGCCGAGAAGGTCGCCGCTGACGCAGCGCTGATCGCTCGCGGCTGATTGAACGAATTTAAGGATTTGATGTGAGCAAGTCTCTGCAAGCCATTCGTGGCATGAACGACATCCTGCCGGAGCAGACGCCACTGTGGCGCTACTTCGAAAGCACTGTCGCGCGCCTGCTGGATAACTACGGTTACAAGCAGATCCGCATGCCGATCGTCGAGTTCACCGAGCTGTTCAAGCGCTCCATCGGTGAAGTGACCGACATCGTCGAAAAAGAGATGTACACCTTCGAAGACCGCAACGGCGACTCCCTGACCCTGCGTCCGGAAGGCACTGCCGCCTGCGTGCGTGCCGTACTGGAACATGGCATCACCGGTGGTGGCCAAACCCAGAAACTCTGGTACATCGGCCCGATGTTCCGCCACGAGCGGCCGCAGAAAGGCCGCTATCGCCAGTTCCACCAGATCGGTTGCGAAGTTTTCAACCTGGACGGCCCGGACATCGACGCCGAGCTGATCGTGCTGACCTGGCGCCTGTGGGGCCAGTTGGGCATCCGTGATGCGGTCAAGCTTGAACTCAACAGCCTGGGCACCAGCGAGTCCCGCGGGCGTTATCGCGAAGCCCTGGTCGAGTACCTGTCGGCCCACCTGGACAAACTGGACGAAGACAGCCAGCGCCGTCTGAAGACCAACCCGTTGCGCGTCCTGGATACCAAGAACGCCGACACCCAGGCCGTGCTGGTCGATGCGCCGAAAATGGCCGATTACCTGGACGACGAGTCCCGGGTGCATTTCGAGGGCCTGAAGGCTCGCCTGGATGCAGCGGGTATTCCCTACGTGATCAACCCCAAACTGGTGCGTGGCCTCGACTACTACAGCAAGACCGTATTCGAGTGGGTCACCGACAAGCTCGGCGCTCAGGGCACCGTGTGTGCCGGTGGCCGCTACGACGGCCTGGTCGAACAGATGGGCGGCAAGCCGACCCCGGGCGTAGGCTTTGCCATGGGCATCGAGCGGCTGATCCTGCTGCTGGAAACCCTGGAGCAGGTTCCCGAAGAAATTTCCCGTCAAGTAGACGTGTACCTCTGTGCCTTTGGCGAGGCTGCCGAACTGGCCGCCCTGGCCTTGAGCGAGAAAGTACGCGACCAATTGCCGAACCTGCGCTTGCAGATCAATGCCGGCGCCGGCAGCTTCAAGAGCCAGTTCAAGAAAGCCGACAAGAGCGGTGCGCTGTATGCACTGATCCTTGGCGATGACGAATTGGCCCAGCAAGTGATAGGTTTCAAACCCCTGCGTGGCCAGGGTGAACAACAGAACATTGCCTTTGATGCGCTCGCTGCGCACTTGGCCACCTGCGTCGTGCAGGGTTGAAGCTGTCGAACAGCCGAATTTAGCGATTAAGGAGTATTGGGGTGTCGAGTACTGATGATGAGCAACTGGCCGAGTTCAAGGACTGGTGGCAGCGTAACGGCAAGCCCCTGGTCACTGGCGGCCTGCTGGCTTTAGTGGTGGTGTTCGGCTGGCAAGCCTGGACCAAGTATCAGGCCAACCAATCCCAGGGTGCCTCGATCGTTTATCAGCAATTGCTGGAAACTACCCTGACGCCGGACGGCAAGCCTGACCCTGCGCAGGTGGCAGACCTGGCCGGCAAGCTGAAAAACGAATTCGGCGGTAGCACCTATGCCCAGTACGGCAGCCTGTTCGTCGCTAAAGTCGCGGTCGATACCGGCAAGCTGGATGACGCCGCCACCGAACTGAAGGCCATTGCCGACAAACCGACCAACCCGACCCTGGGTGAAATCGCACGTCAGCGCCTGGCACAGGTATTGGCGGCACAGAACAAGGCTGACGAAGCACTCAAACTGCTCGACGGCGATGCTGACAAGGCATTCGTGGCCACTCGCGAAGAGCTCAAGGGCGACCTGTTGGTCCAATTGGGTCGTACCGACGAAGCCCATGCTGCGTACCAAAAAGCCAAGGCGGCGCTGTCTGATGAAGCGGCGGTCGGTGGCTTACAAATCAAGCTCGACGACTTGGCCAAAGGGGATGCGTGACGTGATCCGTTGGAAACATGCAGCATTGCTGGCTCTGGCCGTTTTGGCCGCGGGTTGCAGCAGCAACAGCAAAAAAGAACTGCCTCCTGCCGAGCTGACCAGCTTCAAGGAAGAAGTAGTCCTGCAAAAACAATGGAGCCAATCCATTGGTGATGGGCAGGGCGACCTCTACAACCTGTTGCAGCCGGCGATCGACGGCGACAACATCGTGGCCACTGATTCCACTGGCGTCGTGGTTGCCATGGATCGCATGAGCGGCGACGTCAAGTGGAAGAAAGACCTCGAACTGCCGGTTTCCGGCGGTGTGGGTGTCGGCTACGGCATGGTGTTGATCGGCACGCTCAAAGGTGATGTGGTCGCACTCGACTCCAGCACCGGCGAAGAGAAATGGCGCGCTCGCGTGACCAGTGAAGTGCTCTCGGCACCGGCGACCAACGGCGATATCGTTGTGGTGCAAACCCAGGACGACCGCGTGATCGGCCTGGATGCCTCCACTGGCGACCAGCGCTGGTTGTACGACAGCACCCCGGCGGTGTTGACGCTGCGTGGTACCAGTGGTCCGATTGTGACCAACAACCTCGCCGTGGCTGGCCTGTCGACCGGTAAAGTGGTTGCCTTGAATACCCAGAACGGCGTGCCGGCCTGGGAAACCCGTGTGGCTATTCCGCAAGGCCGTTCCGAACTGGATCGTGTCGTGGACATCGACGGCGGCTTGCTGCTGTCGGGTGAAACGATCTACGTCGCCACCTACCAGGGCCGTGTTGCTGCGCTGGACCTGCAAAGCGGTCGCATCAACTGGCAGCGTGATGCTTCCAGTTATGCGGGTGTCGCCCAAGGGTTTGGCAGCGTCTATGTGAGCCTGGCATCCGGCACCGTTGAAAGTGTCGATGAGCGTTCCACCACTGCACTGTGGAGCAACGACTCGCTGGCTCGCCGTCAACTGTCGGCACCGGAAGTCTTTTCCAGCTACGTAGCGGTCGGTGACTTTGAAGGTTACCTGCACCTGCTGAGCCAGGTGGATGGTCGCTTTGTTGGTCGCCAGCGTATCGACAGCGACGGCCTGCGTGCGCGTCCGCTGGTGGTGGGTAACATGCTTTATGTGTATGGCAACGGCGGCAAGCTGGAAGCCCTGACCATCAAGTAAAGGTTTGACTATGCTTGGGGTAACCCCCAGGCGGCCCTGTTTCAAGGCCTGTTGCTGTAGGAGCGAGCTTGCTCGCGAAGGACGTCAACGATAACGCGGGTTTTCTGGATAAACGCGTCGTTCTCGGTTTTTTCGCGAGCAAGCTCGCTCCTACAGTGGCGGGGGCAGAAGCAGGGCATGTGGCATGTTAAATGCCGCCCCGAGCACCAGCCGCTGCCCTGCAGCGGCTTTTGTATTTTCTGAAATAACGAAGTGGAGAGCCGCATGGTTCCCGTAATCGCCCTGGTGGGCCGACCTAACGTCGGCAAGTCCACCTTGTTCAACCGCCTGACCAGGACTCGCGACGCCATTGTCGGCGACTTGTCCGGTCTGACCCGTGATCGCCAATACGGTGAGGCAAAGTGGCAAGGGCGCTCCTACATTATTGTCGACACCGGTGGTATCTCCGGTGACGAGCATGGCATGGACGAAAAAATGGCCGAGCAGTCGCTGCTGGCCATTGAAGAAGCCGATGTCGTGTTGTTCCTGGTGGACGCCCGCGCGGGCTATACCGCCGCTGACCAGATGATTGGCGAGCACCTGCGCAAGCGCAACAAGCGTTCCTATCTGGTCGCCAACAAGATCGACAACATCGATCCTGAGGCGGCCCGTGCCGAATTCAGCCCGATGGGTCTGGGCGACGCGATCCCTGTCGCCGGTGCCCACGGTCGCGGTATCACCCAGATGCTGGAAATCGCCCTGCGCGACTTCCCCAAGGATGATGTCGACGAAGAAGAAGGCGAGGAAGAGATCGTCGCTGAAGGTGAGGAAGCCAAGCGCATTCCTGGCCCGAGCGAAAAAGACGGTATCAAGATCGCTATCATCGGCCGCCCGAACGTCGGCAAGTCGACCCTGGTCAACCGTATGCTCGGTGAAGACCGCGTTATCGTCTACGACCAGCCCGGCACCACGCGCGACAGTATTTACATCCCGTTCGAGCGTAACGACGAGAAGTACACGCTGATCGACACCGCTGGTGTGCGCAAGCGCGGCAAGATCCACGAAGAAGTTGAAAAGTTCTCCGTGGTCAAAACCCTGCAAGCGATCAAAGACGCCAACGTGGTGATCTTCGTGATGGACGCCCGCGAAGGCGTGGTGGACCACGACCTCAACTTGCTGGGCTTTGCCCTGGAAGCCGGTCGCGCCCTGGTGATCGCGATCAACAAGTGGGACGGCATGACGCCGAGCGAGCGTGATTTCGTCAAGATCGAGCTGCAACGTCGCTTGTTCTTCGTCGAGTTCGCCGATATCCACTTTATCTCGGCACTGCACGGCACTGGCGTGGGCAACCTGTACGCGTCCGTCCAGAACTCGTTCAAGTCTGCGGTCACCCGCTGGCCGACCAACCGCCTCACCCAGATCCTGGAAGACGCAGTGGGCGAGCACGCACCGCCGATGGTCAACAACCGTCGGATCAAGCTGCGTTACGCCCACTTGGGTGGTGCCAACCCGCCGATTATCGTGATCCACGGTAACCAGATCGAGAAGGTGCCCAAGTCCTACGTCCGTTACCTGGAAAACACCTACCGCCGTGTCTTGAAACTGGTCGGTACGCCGATCCGTATCGAGTTCAAGGGTGGCGAGAACCCATACGAAGGCAACAAGAACACACTGACCGACCGTCAGGTGAACAAGAAGCGTCGTTTGATGACTCACCACAAGAAGGCCGACAAGAAGCGCCGTGACAAGAAATAACGGCAGCTTTGCGTTGTAAGCGACACGCTGCAAGAGAGGGCTCCTTTGGAGCCCTTTTTTGTGCGCGACCGTTTGTGCCTTGACCCGATGCAATTGGCGGCTTAAAACTTGGGGCTCACCTGCAGGGGCCTCCGATGATCACCAGTAAGCTGCCAAACGTCGGCACGACCATTTTCACCACCATGTCGCAACTCGCCGCTGAAACCGGCGCGCTCAACCTGTCGCAGGGTTTCCCGGACTTCAATGGCCCGCAAGGTTTGCTCGACGCAGTAGGCAAGCATATTGCCCTGGGCCACAACCAATACGCGCCCATGACCGGCTTGCCCGTGCTGCGCCAGCAGGTGGCCGCCAAGATCGCTCGCAGTTATGGCGCTACGGTCAATGCGGACAGCGAGGTGACCATCACCCCTGGTGCCACGGAGGCGATCTTCTGCGCGATTCAGGCGGTGATTCGTCATGGCGATGAAGTCATCGTGTTCGACCCCAGCTACGACAGCTATGAGCCCTCGGTGGAGCTGGCCGGTGGTCGTTGTGTGCATGTGCAACTGAGCCTGGACGGCTTTGCCCTCGACTTCGAGAAGATCAAGGCGGCGCTGTCACCGCGTACCCGCATGATTATCATCAACTCGCCACATAACCCGACTGGCGCGCTGATCAGCCGCGCCGAGCTGGACCAGTTGGCCGAACTGATCCGCGACCGTGATATTTACCTGATCAGCGATGAGGTTTACGAACACCTGGTATTCGATGGTGTGGCCCATGTCAGCGTATTGGCCCATCAGGAGCTGTATCAGCGCGCCTTCGTGGTCAGTTCCTTCGGCAAGACCTATCACGTGACCGGCTGGAAAACCGGTTACGCGGTCGCGCCGCCGGCCCTGACGGCTGAACTGCGCAAGGTGCATCAATATGTCAACTTTTGCGGCGTAACCCCTTTGCAGTACGCTTTGGCTGACTTCATGGCCGAACACCCGGAGCATGTGGAAGAACTGCCGGCCTTTTATCAGGCCAAGCGCGACCTGTTTTGCGACCTGCTGGCGCCGTCCCGCTTCAGTTTTACCCGGGTGAGCGGCACTTACTTCCAACTGGTGGATTACTCGCAGATACGCCCAGACCTGGATGACGTCGCCATGTCCCTGTGGATGACCCGCGAACATGGCGTGGCGACCATTCCGGTCTCGGTGTTCTACCAGCACCCACCCCAAGGCCAGCGCCTGGTGCGTCTGTGCTTTGCCAAACGCGAGGAGACGTTGCGACAAGCGGCGGAAAAACTATGCGTGATCTGAGTGCACTGCCCAACCTGAATATCGCCCTGATCCAGACCAGCCTGGTGTGGCATGACCGTCAGGCTAATCTTGAACATTTTGAGCTGCTGCTTGAGCAGGCCACCGGCGCCGACCTGATTGTGCTGCCGGAAATGTTCACCACCGGTTTCTCCATGGAATCGGCCGCCCTTGCCGAGCCGGAACACGGCCCGACCCATCACTGGCTCCAGGCGCAGGCAGCCAAATACAACGCGGTGATCACCGGCAGCGTGATTATCCAGGCCGCCGACGGCAGCCACCGCAACCGCCTGTTGTGGGCGAGGCCGGATGGCGAGGTGCTGCATTACGACAAGCGTCACCTGTTCCGCATGGCCGGTGAGCACGATCACTACACCCCCGGCGAGCGCCAGGTGTTGTTTGAGTTGAAAGGTTGGCGCGTCCGCCCGCTGATTTGCTACGACCTGCGCTTCCCGGTATGGAGCCGTGATGCCCAGGACACCGACTTGCTGCTGTACACCGCCAACTGGCCAGGTGCGCGGCGTCAGCATTGGAACCGCCTGTTGCCGGCGCGGGCCATTGAGAATCTGTGTTACGTGGCGGCGGTGAATCGCGTCGGCACGGATGGGAAGGGCTTTGCCTATACAGGTGACAGCCAAGTGCTGGATTTCCAGGGTGAAACCTTGCTCAGTGCGGGGGAGGCGGATGGGGTGTTCCAGGTGATCCTGGATGCGGCGGAGCTGGCGGCTTACCGTACACGATTCCCGGCGAACCTGGATGCCGATAGCTTTCAGTTTGTCTGAGGCTTATCTGTCGCCTGCAAGGGCGTCATCGCGGGCAAGCCCGCTCCCACAGTTGATTGGAGTTACCTGAAAAACTGCAGTCCAAATGTGGGAGCCGGGCTTGCCCGCGATGAAGGCCCCACAAACACTATAACTCTGACGCCAAACAAAAAGGCCCCTGGATTCACACCCAGGGGCCTTTTGCATTTCAGCAGCCGGTTACGCCGCTTTGGCTTCCAACTGGCTCAGCGAGCGGTTCAGTGCACTGAACAGCGCCTTGAAGCTGGCGGTGGTGATGTTTTCATCGATACCCACGCCATGCACCGGACGCTCGCCGTTCACGCGCAGTTCAATGTAGGCTGCGGCCTTGGCATTGGTACCCGCGCCGATGGCGTGTTCGTTGTAGTCCATGATCTCCACGCCAATCGGCAGGCCGGCCACCAAGGCTTCCAGCGCGCCGTTGCCTTTGCCTTTCCAGTGCAGGTTGGTTTCGCCCTGACCCTTGCCGGAAACTTCGACCTCGACAAAGCTGTTGCCGTTTTCTTCCTGCAAGCGATGGCTGACCAGCGCGTACGGGGTGTTGGCTTGCAGGTATTCACGCTGCAGCAAGGCGTAGATCTGCGGCGCAGTCATTTCCAGGCCCACGCGGTCGGTTTCGGCCTGTACCACCTGGCTGAACTCGATCTGCATACGACGCGGCAAGCTGATGTCGTATTCCTGTTCCAGCAGGTAGGCGATACCGCCTTTGCCTGACTGGCTGTTCACACGAATCACCGCCTCGTAGCTGCGGCCAATGTCGGCCGGGTCGATCGGCAAGTACGGCACTTCCCACAACGCATCGTCTTTCTGCTGGGAGAAGCCTTTGCGGATCGCGTCCTGGTGGGAACCGGAGAACGCGGTGTGCACCAGATCGCCCACATAGGGGTGACGCGGATGCACCTGGATCTGGTTGCACTCTTCGACGACTTTGCGCACGCCGTCGATATCGGAGAAGTCCAGTTGCGGGTCCAGGCCCTGGGTGTACATGTTCAGTGCCACGGTCACCAGGTCGACGTTGCCGGTACGCTCGCCATTGCCGAACAGGCAGCCTTCGACACGGTCGGCGCCGGCCATCAGGCCCAGCTCGGTAGCGGCTACGCCGGTGCCACGGTCGTTGTGGGTGTGCAGGCTGATGATCACGCTGTCACGACGGTTGATATGGCGACCGAACCACTCGATCTGGTCGGCATAGATGTTCGGCGTGGCGCATTCAACGGTGGCCGGGAGGTTGAGGATCATCTTGTGCTCGGGCGTCGGGTTCCAGACCTCGATCACGGCGTCGCAGACTTCCTTGGCGAACTCCAGCTCAGTGGCGCTGAACGTCTCCGGGGAGTATTCGAAAGTCCACTGGGTTTCTGGCTGTTGGGCGGCGTATTTGACGAACAGCTTGGCCGCGTTGACGGCGATCGCCTTGATGCCGTCCTTGTCTTGGTTGAACACAATGCGGCGGAACGACGGCGACGTGGCGTTGTACAAGTGCACGATGGCTTTCTTGGCGCCGCGCAGGGATTCAAAGGTGCGCGCAATCAAGTCTTCACGGCCCTGGGTCAGCACCTGGATGGTGGTGTCCTCGGGGATGTGGTTGTCTTCGATCAGGGTGCGCACGAAATCGAAGTCGGTTTGCGACGCGGCTGGGAACGACGCTTCGATTTCCTTCACGCCGACGGCGACCAGGGTCTTCCAGAAACGCAGCTTTTTCGCGGCGTCCATCGGTTCGATCAGCGACTGGTTGCCATCACGCAAGTCGGAGCTGCACCAGATCGGCGCCTGAGTGATGGTCTTCGATGGCCAGGTGCGGTCCGGGATATCGATGGTCGGGAACGCACGGTACTTCGAAGACGGGTCTTTGAGCATGCTCATCGGGAAATCCTTTGTTGTAGGGGCCGAGAAAAGGCGGCCTGCCGTAGAACTGTTATTGGGGATAAAGCTTAGAGACGAGGCAGATCGATTCAGCCTGGCAGTCGTGCGCTGACGAGGCACAGGCTGCGGTGCTGGCGGAGCTGAATGAGGGTGTGTGAGGTTTTCATGCATTCAACCCTAACCGCGGGGCGGGAGGATGGCAAGTAATCAGAAAAAATTGAGAGGATTTCTATTTTTTTGCGCTTTTGAGATTTGTTATTGCGTTAATTTAGTGTTTTTTGTTTTTTTGTGCTTGATGTGTTTTCTATTGCGCAATGGTCGGCTATGCAGCGGCTGGCTGCATAGCGTTCCTCTCACGAGGCGATCAAACGGTCAGTGAGTCGATGTTGTAGGCAATACTAATGTCTCCCGGAGTGTCATATATGTTCGTGCCATGCATGAATTTCAACGGCGGAGGTGGAGTATTAGGCGGTTGACTGACGAGGCTTGAGCCGCCTTTCAGGGTCGGGGTTACGGACATCCCGACCCCGCCGGTTAATTCAGCAATACCTGGGACCCCCCCGTAAGTATTCATGTGCGCGTTTCCTACTAACGCAACGTATTTTTCTCCCGCTGGGAGTTTTTCAATGATACGGGTTGCGAAGTAGTTAAGTTCTCTCAGTCGTTCGAAAAATTTAGTCGGTCTACGTTGCCAGTCTGCATAATTATCCGCATGGGAAGTCAATAGCGGGTGTTCGATGCCTACCACATTTATTCCATGCTTGTTTGCTTCGCTGATGACGTCCGCCATGGTCGGGCCGCCACTGAATTCCTGGCGATAGGCGCGATCGATCAGATAGTGCGCTTCGGAAGGTAGTACGTCCGCATGGTTTACGCCTGTAAAGCTTGGCGGATAAATGGCGCCCTCAAGGTAAAGGGTCGTGACACCGCAATCTGCCAAGCTTTTCATCTGATCGATAACCAATTGAAAAGCGGCTGGTTCGTCATGCAATTCTCCAACCACTAAACCACGTACACCTGGTTGAGAGAGGGTGTTTCGAATGGCCTCTTCAGGTGCGCTGTTGATCGTCATTATTGGCATGGTTGGCCGTGCAGGTAACCCGTTAGTTGCCAGGTCGTTGTAGTAGTTATTCACATCGCGTGTGAACCACCGCCTTAGTGGTCTGCTGACTGTCGGTCCCCCGGTAATGTCTTCAGTTGCCGTCCCCGAGAGCATGCGGTCCACATACTCATCGGAAGGTGGTGCAGTTCTGCCCCTTTTTCCCCTTCCTCCAGGTAATTCACTCAACCGCCACTCCCCGTTCCCAGCCGATTGCAGGGACGCCACGATTCTACTGCCGCGTGGCGCCGTCGGTGGGGCATTGGGATCGATGATATTGACCTGCCCGTTGCGCGCATGAAATACCGAGTCGATCTGATAAACCCGGTTCGTACCAGTACTGTCGGTATAGCGCACATACCAATTGTCCCCCACGTTATAAGTGCCGTCGGGCCTCAGGCGCTGCTCGCTGATGACCTCGTTCGGCACGGTGTAGGCACTCAGGTCGCGGTTTGGCAGCGCGGCGGTGGTCGAAGGGCGCGTAGCGATGGTGCTGATACCGCTGCTGGTGGACGCACCTGCCAAAGGTGGGTTGGGGGGCGACGGCAACGCTCTGGGACCCGAGCGCGGTGCAAGCGGGCCGGACAGACCGGTGGATCGCAATACCGGCCGCATTGGTGCGGCGCGAAGATTGGTAATGCCTGAGGCCGCCAGGGTGAAATCACTGTAGATCGCTCGTGCCAAGCCCGGCTTTTTGATCAGGTGCGGCAATATTCTGCTATTGGCGCGCAGCGCAGTCACACCGGCTTTGCCCAGGCGAACACCTGTGGACACACCTTTGCCGACCACAGGTATCAGGTCCGCAAAGATCAAAGCCACTTCAATGCCGAACTCGATTTTGTTGAGGGTGGATTGCTTTGCCACTTCCGCACTGCTGACGGATTGATGATCAGCTCGGTCGATCACCATCTGTACGTGTTGTTTGTACAGATGATCTTGAACGTCGCCATCGATGGCTTTCAGGCTTATCGCACTGCCCAATAGCTTGACCGATGAAATTATCAGTTCGGGGGAGATCAGGTTCGAGGGGTTGTACGCCGTGCTTTTAAGCGCGTCCATAAATTGCGCGATGTCATCTTTACTGACGGGTGATTTCCTTTTCGCGATATAGGACGCCCATTCGCCTTTAGCCAGAAGGGTGTCCAGGGCGTTATGGTCCGCCACTTCACGAAAGGTGATGCCGTCGGGAGCCTTGGGGGTGTAAAGCACCAGCGACGAGTCCGTCTGATTGCCGATCACCATCACGCCTTGCACCGCCAACCCTCGGTGGACAAGGCTGTTGGCGACAATGTTTTTTCCATCGACCTGGGGGCGTGTGGCGGGATCGGGGTGCTCCATTACCGCGTCAACCCACTGCGCCGCGCGCTTGGTGGTGGTGTTTTCGTGGGCTTGTTCCTTGTAAGCGTCGGGATTGAGCTCGGCCAAAAACGCCTCTTTGAACATGGCGCCTTCCAGGCTGGCTTTCCACGCTGTACGCAATTGCGCAGCGCTGCCCGACTCGGTGTCCGTGGCCATTTCCCGTTTAAGCAGTTTGGTGTACTCGCCGCCGACATCGGTGTCATTGACCAGTTTTTTAAGGTCGTCGGTGTCCAGGGTAACCGGCTTGCCGGCCAAGTCCAGGACGGGCTCGCCTTGGGTGTCCAGCAGCCGCAAGGTCATTTTTATATCGGAAAACTTGCCTCTCTCTATGGCTGGAAAGCCACTGGGATTGTTCAACGCCAAGTCGGTCAGAGAGACGGAGTCCTGTTTGGAATAGAGGGGCTCGCCAGTGCCCCGACCCCCGTGGATGCCGGTACGAGTGTGTACCTGCACCTTTAACTGATCCGCATCGACTTTCGCGTTCGGGTACTGCTGGTTGATGGCCGCATTCAGTCTGTCGCGGGAGAAGGCTCCCAGGGACGGGATTTTTTCGAGCAGCGGCGCCAGCGTATCCAGACTTTTGTCTTGCACGCGTTCCAAATGCGAAAACACGGTTTCCTGCACCGGGGTCAGGTTCTTCAGCCACTCGGGTTGGTTTTTGTCAGCCAGTTTCGCATCTCGGGCCAGCATCGCATTGCTGCCATCGAGCAGATACGACCAGTCAGCGGCATTATCTATGGCTTGCAGTGATGTGCTGTCGAGCAAAGGGTTGAGGGTATTGCCTGGCGCCAAGGCTTTGCCCAAACCCGCATTGATTTCTGCTTGCTGGCGCCTGAGCATCCAGGGCACAGCTTCTGCCAACACATCCCCGGACGACGGCAAGACGCTGCGCATCAGGTCATCGCCGGAAAAACCATCGGCTCTGTTTTGCAGGGAGGGTGCCAGGGTTTGTAACAGCAGCTCGGCCTGAGTGCCGCCTTGGTCCAGCCGGTCGGCCAACGCCTGGCGTGCCTGCGCGGGTGTTGCAAACTCTTCGAATCCTTCGCCGGGTGTGTACAACACGACGGGGCCATTGGTGTCGTTGAGCTCAAGGGCGCGCCCATTTGGCCATGTAGGCGATGTGGCATGTGAGCCGTCGCTTTTGGTGATGAGAAACGCACCCGCCAGCATCGCTCCGCGCTCGGTTTGGTCATCGATTGTGATGGGGTACACGCCCAGGCGATCACCATGGGCGAATTTTTTTTCACGGGCATCCAGGGTGGGGTATCGCAGCGCGTCGTCGATCAGGGCTTTGCTCTCTGCACTCAGGGTTTGATCACTGAAGCGCAGGGCGGCCAGGCTCGACAATTGGCGTTTGTGCAACGTCAGCAGTTGATTCAGGGGCGACTCGTGCTTGCGCGGGTCTTCATGAACCGGGCTGGGGGTGTTCCAGTACTGTTCAATTGCCTGCGGGTATTGCGTGGCGATGCTGCGGGCGATGCTTTGCAATGTGCCTGCGGTGGCGGCTGGCATTGCCAGGTCGGCCAGGCTTGTGCGATGAGTGAATTCGACCTTTATGTCGCGTTCAGGACGCATCAGCTTGTTGGGATTGGCCAGGATATCTTGAACCGTCTTGGCCAGGGCGGTCATCAACGGTTCGGACGACGCCAGTGATTCCCGATCGCCGTCAACGCGGTAACGATTGACGCTCATTGTCTCGGCATTCAGAGGCCTGACGTCGGGAAATGCGTGTTCAAGTTGCGCCTGTATGAAGGTTTTGAAGCTCGGCTGTTGGTTGTGCAGGCGCTGCATGTCCTGCGTCAACAGGCCGTGTTCAACGGTGTAGGCTAACTGCTTGCTGGGTTTGAAGTGCTTCTCCAGCTTGGGGTAACGCATTTGCGCTCTGGCGATGCCGGGTGAAGTGGGGACAGGGGGCGTGTCGGGAGCGTAGGTGGGGGCGGGCGTTAGCTCGGGTGTCGTACCAGAATACGTGGGTGATGAGGAGGAAGCGGTAACTGCAGAAGTGCTCAGGGTTTGTTGTTGGGATCGTGCTGCCAACGCTTGGGCAGGAGAGAACATAGAGTGAGTCTCACAGGTATTAAATTTCTACTGGTCAGGTCGTGCTCATTACGCTCCGTGTAAGTTATGAGATAGGTGAGTGCTGGATGTCGGATGGTTCCTGGCGAAATTGTAAGAGGTGCGCAACAACCTGCTCCAAAGTCGTGTTCGGCGAGGCGCGCTGCTCGTGTCAGCGCGCCGTTATCAGGGCGTTCAAAGCGTTTTAAGGTAGGGGTCAACGTTTTGGTGGACTTGGTAGTCTCCCACCGTTGCATCGGCGGCGAACCGTTTTTCAGGCGCCGGACGCGGGCCGGTATGCTTGACGGCGACACTGCTGGCGCCGGGCGTTGCGTCGTATACACCCACGCTGATGGCCCCGGTTTGTTCGGCAATGCCGGGCACGCCCTGGGTGGTGTTCATATGCCTTCTACCCACCACGGCAATCCACTTTTCCCCTGGCGGGGTGCGCTGAATAACCTTGCTGGCGAAGTAGTTGAACTCTCGCAACCGGTCAGTGGTATGCCGAAGGTTGGCAACGTCATCGTCATAGGGGCGAGTTGAGTGCATCGTCAGATGTTCATGTTCGATACCTACGATTTTGATGCCGTGTTGCTGCGCGGCGACCAGCACATCCTCGCGCGTAGGCACCTCGGGTTTATAAATACGATTGCCGGGCTGCGGGGGGATGCGTGAAATTTCATCGGCTGTGTAACCTGTAAACCCATTCCATTCAGCGCCTTCCAGATAAAGGGTTGTGACACCTTCATCTGCATAGGCCTGCATGTTCTTGATCAGCATGACGTTGGTAGCAATCTGATTGTGCATCTCTCCAAATACAATGCCGTTTGAGGTGCTTAGCAGCTCACGCGCCAGTTCGCCCGGTGATGCGTTTGGCGTTATGGCAGGCATGTTCGGACGAGGTGTAGGCGCTAAGGCCTGATTGGCATAGCTTTCATTCGCCCCTTCTCTGAACCAGCGTGTCGCAAAGCGTCTGTTAACGCCTGCAGCGGTTATATCAAGTCCTCCCGAGAGCAAATAATCGGTGTAACTCATCGGCCACTCATGCAATTGCCTGCGTTCTCTGCCGCGCCTGCCGCCGGGCAGTTGGTTGATGCGCCATTCCCCGTTGCCTGCCGATTGCAGGGAGGCCACTGTCCTGGTGCTTCTAGACGCCGTCGCCGGCGCATTGGGATCAATGATATTGACCTGTCCACTGCGAGCGTGAAATGCCGAGTCGATCTGATAAACCCTGTTCGTACCGGTACTGTCGGTAAAGCGTACGTACCAGTTATCTCCCACATTGTAAGTGCCGTCGGGGCGCAAGTGGCGGCCGCTGATAACCTCATTGGGCACGGTGTAGGCGCTCAGGTCGCGGTTTGGAGTGGCAGCGTTGGTCGAGGGGCGCGTGGCGACGGTGGTTACGCCGCTGCTGGTGGAGGCGCTCGCTGATGATGGCGCGCGCGCCGTTGTCGACGATCTGAAAACGGGGCGTAGTGGCGCGGCACGCACACCCTTGATACCTGCTGTAGTCAGTGCGAAATCAACATAGATCGTCTGTGCCAGGCCGGGTTTGCTTATGAGCTTGGGCAAAAGTTTACGGTTGGCGCGCAAAGCAACCAAGGCGGCTTTACTCAGATGAGCACCGGTTCTCGCGGCCTTGCCGACGCCTGGCAAAAAATCCAGAAACAACATGCCCACTTCGGCGCCAAACGTGACTTTATTGATGAACGATTGCCTGGCCACTTCCGCGCTGCTGACGGATTGATGGTCTGCCTTGTCGACTATCATCTGAACGTTTTGCTGATACAGATGATCCTGAACATTACCTTGTATGGGTTTGAGTTCCGAGCCACCGAACGCGACCTTTATCTCTTTGATGGCTATATCCAGGACTTTGTCAGGCGCCATGGCAGTTAATGGATTGTTGGAGATATCCCTGATGGCCTCGTCGCGTTTAGCCACATCATCTTTATTGACCGGTGATTTTCTGTCCGCGATATAGGCTTTCCATTCGTCTTGTTTCAGTAAGGCGTCCATTGCTTTCTGGTCCGCTACTTCGCGAAACGCGATGCCGTCGGGCGCCTTGGGTGTGTACAGCACCAATGATGAATCGACGTTGTTGCCAATCACCATCACCCCATGAATCGGTTGCCCATAGTCGAGCAGGGCATTGGCGATAATGCTGTGGCCATCGACTTTGGGGCGGTCGGCGGGGTCGGGGTGGTCCAGAATTGCCGCAACCCATTGCGCTGCGCGTTTGCTGCTCTTGTCTTCGGCGGCCTGCTCTTTATAGGCCGTAGGGCTCAGTTGCGCGAGAAACGCCTCTTTGTCCATGGCATCACTGAGGTTGGATTTCCATGCCTCGCGCAGATCCGAAGGGGCATCAGGTGCCAGTTCTTTTTTTAGCAGCTTGTCGTATTGGCCTCCCACATCCGCAGTGTTGATCAAGGCTTTAAGCTGTTCATCATTGAGTATGATCGGCTTGCCATTGCTATCGGTAATCGGATTGCCCTTTGGGTCAACCAACGGCAGGGTCATTGTGAGGGTGGTTTTTTTCTGGACACTTCTGGGCAAAAAGCCGGTGGGGTTTTTCAGCGCCAGATCGGTCAGTGAAAGATGTTTTTGTTCTGACGAGGTAGTGATGCGTTTACCCAGTATTGAGAGGGTCAGGTCGACAACCACCAAGTCGGTCGAGTTGTCCTGGGTTGTGGTTTCGTCTACCTGTACCTTTAGTTGATCGGCATCAATCTGCGCAGTCGGATACAGCTGCTTGATCGCCTCGTTCATCCTGTCGCGGGCGAAGTCTGAAAGAGACGGGATTTTTTGAAGCCGTGGAAGTAGCGCGTCAGTACTTTTTTTCTCCGCCTGTTCCAGGTTGAGAAAGATGGCTTCTTGAGCCGGGGTCAGATTTTTCAACCACTCTGGTTGTTGTTTCTCGATCAGCCTGGCGTGGTAGGCCAGCAGTGCATGGCTGCTATCCAGTTGGTACGACCAGTCAGCGGCGTCGTCAATGGCTTGGATTGACGTCGGGTCTGTCAGTGGGTTACCCGGCGTAGTGGCCGTCAGTGTCTCGGTGAGCTGCTTATTGATTTCCTCTTGCTGGCGCTTGAGCATCCACGGGATACCCTCTGCCAGAACATCTGCGGTCACGGGCTCGACGCGCAGGGTCAGGTCATCTCCCGAAGGCTGCTCCGCCCGGTTTTGCAGCGCCAGCGGTAGCGTTTGCAGCAATAACTCGGCGTCCGCCCCACCTTGATCAAGACGCTTGGCCACTGCTTCGCGGGCTTGGGCGGGCGTGGCGAATTCCTCGAACCCTTCGCCGGGGGTATACAGAACCACCGGCCCGTGGCTGTCGTCGAGGGCCAGGGACCGACCTTTAGGCCATGTGGGTTCAGTCGCGAAGGAACCGTCGGTTTGGGTGATGAGGAAGGCGCCCGCCAACAGTGCCCCACATTCAGTGCCGTCATCCACGGTGAGCGGGTACACCCCAGGGCGTGCACCGTCAGCAAAGGCACTTTCTCGTTCGACCAGGGTGGGGTATTGCAGCGCTGTGTCGATCAGCTGCTTGCTCGCCGGGCTCAAGGTGCCATCGTTGGCGCGAGCGGCGGCCAGTGTTGCCAGCTGCCGCTTGTGCAGGGCCAATAGCTCGTTCTGTGGCGTGGTTCGCACCTGGGGGTTTTGCGGGCTTTGACGAGGTGTGGTCCAGAACGTCTGTTGCGCTGTCGCGTATTGGATGATGCGCTGGGCAAGCGTGTGCAATGAGTGTGCTGAGTTGACCAGGGTGGGCGGCACACCGGCGCTGCCCTGGGTGAAAAAGCCCGTGTGGACGTTGTTGTCTTCGCCTGCTTTATCCCCGGGGTTACGTAACTGCTCCTGGATGTCTTTATTCAGTGCATCAAGAAGGGGTTCTACGGACAGCGTTTTTAGACTGCCATCGTTTTGCTTGTGCCAACGCTTGAAGGTGAGGTCGGCGGCATTGAGGTGGGGGTGGTCAGGAAACAGTGTGGCCAGTTGTTGCTGCAGGAAGGTTTTGAAGTTCGGTTGCTCTTTGTAGAGCTGCTGTATCGAACGGGTAGCTTCGTTGTGTTGTTCTATGAGGCTGATAGTGCCTGAGGGGGGGACTGTGGCAGGTGGCGTCCTTGGCGAGTCGGGTAAAGGCAGATCGGCGGGTGCGTAGGTCGAAGGCGCTGCGCGGGGGCCGGTCTGGCTTTTTTCTTGCGGGGGAGGTGTTTCGGCGGGAGGGGCAAAGGCGTGATGTTGATCCAATGGGCGTTGGACTGTAGAGCTGGCTGGCGCAAACATAAAACAACCTCATCACTTAATCGAAATGTTGTCGTTACGGTCCTTGTAAGTCGCCAGTTAAGTGAGAGGGAACGGTGGGTTGGTTCCGGTTGCAAATGTAGCGATATGTCCGGCGCTCAGGGCATTGGACAGTGCTCAGGGTTGAAAGGCGCCGATAAAGATTGCCGGGTCGACCCGCGCATCGTTCAGGCTGACATTCCAGTGCATATGCGGCCCGGTCGCACGGCCCGTCGAGCCGACCTTGCCCACGACTGCGCCGCGCACCAACTGCTGGCCCACCTTCACGTCGATCTTCGACATATGGCAGAATATGCTGATAAAGCCTTGGCCATGGTCAACGAACACGGTGTTGCCGTTGAAGAAGTAATTGCCAACCAGAATCACCTTGCCGTTCGCGGGCGTCTTGATCGGTGTACCGGCCGGCACTGCGAAATCCAGGCCCGAATGGGGGTTGCGCTCTTCGCCGTTGAAGAAGCGCCGCACGCCGAACTTGCTCGACAACGGGCCGTTCACCGGTTTATCCAGCACCAGGTTGCTCGGCAGGTTGGGGCTGAAACTGCGGTAAGCCTTGAGCTGCACTGCCAACTCGCCCTCGATGCGCTTGAGCTGGGCCGGGTCAGGGTTGACCTGGCTTTTGTTCTTCAGCGTGATGCGCTGTTCCGGGTACTTCTTGTAACCGACAATAAACGGCAAATTGCGCCCGCCGCTGCTGATGCGCTCGTTACCAGGCTTGACCGTCAACGGGATGCCGACGATCGCCAGCCAGTTGTCCTGCTCCTTGACCACCAGCACCGGTTTACCTTGGTAAGTGGCTTTGGGCGCCGTGGCGGACGGCCCCAGTTCGACCACGGCCACACCGCCGGGTACCGGTTTGTTCAAGGTGCGGGTGATATAGCTGTCCGCGTAGGCATTCATGGACAGGCACAGCAGCAACAAAGTCAGTAGACGTGGCATCAATCAATCCAGTAGCGAAAGGGTGACGGGGGTCAGGTGATTGTCTTCCACCCGCACTTGCAGTTGGCCTTCACCCAGGCGCGCGGTCAGGCGCTGGCCGGTGTGGGTTTGTGCGGCATTGCGAATCGCCTGGCCGCGCTCGTCCAGGAGGATGCTGTAGCCACGGCCCAGGGTCGCCAGCGGGCTGACCACCTGCAACGTCTGCACCTGGCTTTGCAGTTGCAGGCGTCGTGCCTTCAGGCCCTCGCGCATGGCACGGGGCAGACGTTCGGCGAGGCTGTCCAGGCGCTGGCGCAGCAGCGCCAATTGGCGACCGGGATGCTGGCCGGCCAGGCGCGTTTCCAGGCGGATCAGGCGCTCACGGCGGGTATTGAGGCTGCGCTCGAAGGCGCGACGCATCCGCATGTCCAGGTCATCCAGGCGCTGGGCCTGTTGGCGCAAGCGCTCGCCCGGGTGACGCAGGCGCCGGGCCATGCCTTCAAGGCGCAGGCGGCTGTGGCTCAGGCGGTTGCGCATCAGCATCACCAGGCGCCGATGCAGGTTGTCTACCTGGCGCACCAGATGGCTGGCGTCCGGTGCCAGCAGTTCGGCGGCGGCGGAGGGCGTCGGGGCGCGCACGTCCGCCACGAAGTCGCTGATCGACACATCGGTTTCATGGCCGACGGCGCTGACGATGGGCGTGACGCAGGCGTCCACCGCTCGCGCCACGGCTTCTTCGTTGAAGCACCAGAGATCTTCCAGTGAGCCGCCGCCACGGGCCAGGATCAGCGCATCGAAGCCGCGTGCATCCGCGAGTTTAAGCGCCCGCACGATCTGCGGGATCGCCTCGCGGCCCTGCACGGCGGTCGGGATCAGGGTCAGTTCAATGTTCGGCGCTCGGCGGCGGAACACACTGATGATGTCGCGAATCACCGCGCCGGTCGGCGAACTGATGATGCCGACACGCCGAGGGTGCGCGGGCAGCGGCACCTTGCGCTCGGCGCTGAACAGGCCCTCGGCGCTGAGCTTCTCTTTCAATGCATCGAAGGCCAGGCGCAGCGCGCCATCGCCGGCAGGTTCCACGGTATCGAGGATCAACTGGTAGTCGCCACGCCCCTCGAACAACGAAACCTTGCCACGCACTTTCACCGCCAGGCCGTCCTTCAACGCCTGGCGTACGCGCGCAGCGTTGTTACGAAACAGCGCACAACGCACCTGAGCCCCGCTGTCCTTGAGGGTGAAATACACATGGCCGGAAGCCGGGCGGGCAAGGTTGGAGATCTCGCCTTCAACCCAGATATTGGTGAACACGTCTTCCAGCAACACCCGCGCGCGGCCGTTGAGTTGGCTGACAGTCAGGACTTCGCGGTCCAGGCCCAGTCGGGCAAAAGGATCTTTAATCATGGCGGCAGTTTATAGGCATTCGTGCAGGGTTTGACAGAATTGCTCCACCAACGGGCTTGGCGCTTGCGCACAGGCCAGGGCCACGGTGCTGTGGCAGTCCGGGTCGGCCAGGGGCAAAAAGTGCAGGTTGGCGGGGGCGATGTCCTGCATGGATTTTGGTAACAAGGCAATACCGAAACCGGCCTGGATCAATTGCAACTGTGTGGTCTTGCGCGACATCACCCGCGCGGCCTTGGGGAAAAATCCTGCACGCATGCACAATTCGGCCGACAGATAACTCAGCCCGCCACGTTGAGGGTGGGGGATCGAGATAAACGCCTGGTCCTGGAGCCGCGCCAACTCCACCGGTGCGTCGCTGCGTGCCAATGGATGATTCGGCGGCACCGCCAGCACCAACGGCTCCGTGTACAACGGCAGCACACGCACGCCGTCGCGCTGGTGCAGCACGGGCAAGCGCAGCAGGCCGACGTCCAGGCGACCCTCGGCGATGTCCTCCAACTGGGCTTCGGAGGAGAGCTTGGCGATATCCACCGACACGCCCGGGCAGCGCTCCAGCCAGGTGCTGATGCCGTGCAATAACGCGCCGCTCATCGGCACGGTGCTCGAATGACTCAGGCGCAGCGTGCCAAGCTGGCCATTGCCCACTTGGGTCGCCACTTCGCTGGCCTTGAGCAACTCACTCAGCAAATTGCGCGCCCGTGGATAGAACGCTTCACCGGCCGCTGTGAGCCGCGGTTGGCGTGCGGTGCGTTCGAACAATGAGGTTTGCAGCTGGTTTTCCAGTTCCTTGATCTGCCGGCTCAAGGCCGACTGCGCCACAAACAGGCGTTCGGCGGCGGCGCTGAAGCTGCCGCTGTCGGCGATTTCGACGAAGTAACGCAGTTGCCGCGTGGAGATCACGAGTCATGCCTTTTTGAGATGAGTGGCCAACTTTGAAGATATTAGTCGCAACAGTCGGCAATGGCTAAAGTGAAGGCCATGTCCAACAAGGAATAACCCATGAGCCTGGTTGAGTTGATGAGTCAGTGGTCGTTCGGGGCTGTGGATTGGCTGGTGATCGGCCTGGGTGTGGTGCTGGCCTATGTGGTGTTTGGCATTGCCGGGTTCGGGACGGCCTTGGTCGCCGGGCCGATCCTGATCGTGTTTATGCCGCTGTCGAAGATTATCCCGCTGTTGGTGCTGCTGGATTTTGTCGCGGCGTTTGGCGGGCTGCTGCAAACGCGACGGGATGTGAGCAGGCCGGAGTTGCTGCGATTGCTGCCCTGCATGGCCATCGGCTGCACCCTGGGCGTGGTGTTTTTGCTCAACCTGCATTCGGACCTGTTGCTGTTATTGATGGGGCTGTTTATCAGTGCCTACGCCGTTTATAGCCTGGTAGTGAAGGCCCGGCCGACGCAGCTGGCAGCGGGATGGTCGATTCCCATGGGCGCCGTCGGCGGCTTGTTTGGCGCGTTGTTTGGCAGTGGCGGCTTTTTATATGCCATCTATCTTAATAGCCGATTATCCAAGGACGCGGCGCGGGCCACGCAAAGCGCGCTGATCAGTTGCAGCACGGTCGTGCGTTTGAGTCTGTTCCTGATTGCCGGGGTGTATGCAGATTTGCCGTTATTGATGTTGGCGGTTTGTCTGTTGCCGGTGATGGCCCTGGGGCTGTGGTGTGGGCGCAGGCTGACGATGCGGCTGTCCCGTGAGGCGTTCGTGCGGTTGGTGACCTGGTTGGTATTGGCCAGTGGTATTGCGTTGATCGGACGGTATGTGAGTACTTGACCTGATTTTTTCAGGGATTAAGCTGCCGTCCTCCCGGGCGTCATCGCGGGCAAGCCCGGCTCCCACATTGGAATGCGATCAACTGTGGGAGCCGGGCTTGCCCGCGATGGCGCCAATAGCCACACCGCAGGACTCCCATGAACTCCCAAAGCATCCTTGTCCCGAAAATCTCCACCTTGCCCGTCCACGAACCCCGCGCCCGGGCGATTGTGCGTTGGCTGGTGCGCAAGAACATCATCAAGGAAGAACTCACCACTTGTGGGCGTACCGGCAACCGCATGGGCTACGCCCTGGCCGATGGTGCCCGCGCCGTGGTGCTGCATCCCGAGGCGCTGCCGTTCAACGAGCCGGTCAATGGCCTGGAGATCATCTACAAGCGCTGCATCTACACGCCGGCCAAGGGGTTCCTTGAAGAAGCCGGCTGCCCGGAATGTCTCAAAGAGGTCGGCGAGGCGCTGTTCGAAAGCCTGGAAGACTGGATGCCCGGCCACACCGATAACTTCACCTGCCCGCTGTGTGGGCATGAAGACGACATCAACGGCTTTCTATTCCTGCAGGAATGCGGCTTTTCCAACCTGGGGTTCATCTTCAACAACTGGGCGGAGGCGGGCTTCAAGCAAAGCTTTATCGACGAGTTTGCCGATTGGCTGGACCAGAAGATCAGTTGGGTCAAAGTCGAGCTATAACCCTGATCAAATTACCCATCTATCAGTATTACCAAGTTTGTCAGAGTTTTACATTGAGCCCGGCAGGGTGCATGTATATAATGGCGCGCTTCCATTTTCCCGCTCGGGAGCCCCCGCGATGCTGCGTATCAGCCAAGAAGCTCTGACATTCGACGACATTCTCCTAGTGCCCGGTTATTCCGAGGTGCTTCCTAACGAAGTCAGTCTCAAGACCCGCCTAACCCGTGGCATCGAGCTGAATATTCCCCTGGTTTCCGCTGCCATGGACACCGTCACCGAAGCCCGTCTGGCCATTGCCATGGCTCAGGAAGGCGGCATCGGCATCATCCACAAGAACATGACCATCGAGCAGCAAGCTGCCGAAGTGCGCAAGGTCAAGCGTTACGAAGCCGGCGTGGTGAAAGATCCGATCACCATCGAAGCTGACGCCACCGTGCGTGATCTGTTCGAACTCACTCGCATGCACAACATCTCCGGCGTTCCGGTGCTGCACGATGGCGACCTGGTCGGCATCGTCACTTCCCGTGACGTGCGTTTCG
Organism: Pseudomonas paralactis; assembly: GCF_001439735.1. GTDB lineage: Bacteria > Pseudomonadota > Gammaproteobacteria > Pseudomonadales > Pseudomonadaceae > Aquipseudomonas > Aquipseudomonas paralactis. Next base: position 84,209 of record NZ_JYLN01000009.1, on the reverse strand, counting down.
AGAACCGTCTTGAAGTCACCGTCCGTGAAGTGATGACGCCTAAAGAGCGCCTCGTCACCGTCAAGGAAGGCGCCGACAAGAACGATGTGCGCGAACTGCTGCACAAGCACCGCATCGAGCGCGTGCTGATCGTCGACGACAAATTCGCCCTCAAAGGCATGATGACCGTCAACGACATCGAAAAAGCCAAGGCTTACCCGCTGGCCAGCAAGGATGACCAGGGTCGTCTGCGCGTTGGCGCTGCGGTCGGTACCGGTAAAGACACGGGCGACCGCGTTTCGGCGCTGGTTGCTGCCGGTGTTGACGTGGTGGTGGTTGACACCGCTCACGGCCACTCCAAAGGCGTGATCGACCGCGTGCGTTGGGTCAAGCAGAACTTCCCAGAAGTGCAGGTGATCGGCGGCAACATCGCCACTGGCGCTGCCGCCAAGGCCCTGGCCGAAGCCGGCGCCGATGCGGTCAAGGTCGGTATCGGCCCTGGTTCTATCTGCACCACGCGTATCGTTGCCGGTGTGGGCGTGCCGCAGATCAGCGCCATCGCCAACGTCGCCGCTGCCCTTGAAGGCACCGGCGTACCGTTGATCGCCGACGGCGGCATCCGTTTCTCCGGTGACCTGTCCAAGGCCATTGTAGCCGGTGCCTCCTGCGTGATGATGGGCTCGATGTTTGCCGGTACCGAAGAGGCGCCAGGCGAGATCGAACTGTTCCAGGGCCGTTCGTACAAGGCTTACCGTGGCATGGGTTCGCTGGGCGCCATGTCCCAGGCGCAAGGCTCTTCCGACCGTTACTTCCAGGACTCTTCGGCAGGCGCCGAGAAGCTCGTACCGGAAGGCATCGAAGGCCGTGTGCCGTACAAAGGCACCCTGAGCGCGATCATCCACCAACTGATGGGCGGCCTGCGTTCCTCGATGGGTTACACCGGCAGCGCCAACATCGAAGAAATGCGCACCAAGCCAGAGTTCGTGCGGATCACCGGCGCCGGCATGGCTGAATCCCATGTCCACGACGTGCAGATCACCAAGGAAGCGCCAAACTACCGTGTAGGTTGAGCCTTCCAGCAAAACGTTAAGTAACCGGGGCTGTTCTTTCAGCCCCGAGTTGTTTCTGATTCATTAGACGAGACTGACTTCATGGCCCTCGACATTCACGCCCATCGCATCCTGATCCTCGATTTCGGTTCCCAGTACACCCAACTGATCGCCCGCCGCGTGCGTGAAATCGGCGTGTACTGCGAACTGCACCCGTTCGACATGGACGACGCAGCGATTCGCGAATTCGCCCCTAAAGGCGTCATCCTCGCCGGTGGCCCCGAGTCCGTACACGAAGCCAACAGCCCGCGCTGCCCGCAAGCGGTATTCGACCTGGGCGTGCCGGTGTTCGGCATCTGCTACGGCATGCAGACCATGGCCGAGCAACTGGGCGGCAAGGTTGAAGGTTCCGAGCTGCGTGAATTCGGTTATGCCCGTGTCGACGTGGTCGGCAAGAGCCGCCTGCTGGACGGCATCGAAGACCACATCGACGCCGACGGCCTGTTCGGCCTCGACGTGTGGATGAGCCATGGTGACAAGGTCACCAAGATGCCGGAAGACTTCCACATCCTGGCCAGCACCCCGAGCTGCCCGATCGCCGGCATGTTCAGCGACGAGCGTCGTTACTACGGTGTGCAGTTCCACCCGGAAGTGACCCACACCAAGCAAGGCGGGCGCATCCTGTCGCGCTTCATCCTCGACATCTGCGAGTGTGAAGCCCTGTGGACCCCGTCGAAAATCGCTGAAGACGCCATCGCTCAAGTGCGCGCCCAGGTCGGTACCGACAACGTGTTGCTCGGCCTGTCCGGCGGCGTGGACTCCTCGGTTGTGGCTGCCTTGCTGCACAAGGCCATCGGCGACCAGCTGACCTGCGTGTTTGTCGACAACGGCCTGCTGCGCCTGCACGAAGGTGAGCAAGTGATGGCCATGTTCGCCGAGAACATGGGCGTCAAGGTGATCCGCGCCAACGCTGAGGAGCAGTTCCTCAACAACCTGGCCGGCGAGTCCGACCCGGAGAAGAAACGCAAGATCATCGGCCGCACCTTCATCGACGTGTTCGATGCCCAGTCCAACAAACTGGACAACATCAAATACCTCGCCCAGGGCACCATCTACCCCGACGTGATCGAGTCGGCCGGCGCCAAGAGCGGCAAGGCCCACGTGATCAAGTCCCACCACAACGTGGGTGGCCTGCCTGAGGAAATGAACCTCAAGCTGGTAGAACCACTGCGCGAACTGTTCAAGGACGAAGTCCGCCGTCTGGGCCTGGAACTGGGCCTGCCGTACGACATGGTCTACCGCCACCCATTCCCAGGCCCGGGCCTGGGCGTGCGTATCCTCGGTGAAGTGAAAAAGGAATACGCCGACCTGCTGCGTCGCGCCGACCACATCTTCATCGAAGAACTGCGCAAGGCCGACTGGTACCACAAGGTCAGCCAGGCGTTCGTGGTGTTCCAGCCGGTGAAATCGGTTGGCGTTGTAGGCGATGGTCGTCGTTACGCATGGGTTGTTGCACTGCGTGCCGTAGAAACGATCGACTTCATGACAGCGCGTTGGGCACACCTGCCTTACGAACTGCTGGAGACGGTCAGCGGCCGTATCATCAATGAAATCGAAGGCATTTCGCGCGTGACGTATGACGTGTCGAGCAAGCCGCCGGCGACGATTGAGTGGGAATGATCCTGCAATAGCAGGTGAGTGCTGAATGACAAAACCCCGGCCACGTGCCGGGGTTTTGCTTTCTGTGTCGCCCGTTGAGCCCGGTGCATGGGGAGCCGCTATTGAGGGGCGTGGGCGCTTTTCAAACCGTCAGACCCAAGCCCGCGCGTAGAATTCACCGCCGCGCAATATCCGAAAAGTAAAACTTATCCAGCGTATGCCGCGACTCGGTGTACTCGAACTGCCTCCCGTCCTGCAAAAACGTCTGGTTACTCACCACGATCACATGGCTTTGCCCATCAAGGTCCAGGTGCGCCTGGTCGTCTTTGCTGCGCGGCAGGGCTTCGATGGTGCGCTGTGCATAGCTGATCTGCAGCTCCAGCGTTTGCTCGATAAACGCGTAGATCGACTGCTCGGCAATCGAGCGGTCCAGGCCGGGGATCAGGTCGGCGACGAAGTGGTTGATGTCGAGAATCACGCGTTTGCCACCGATGCGCCGTACACGTTTTACACGGGTGATGAGCGTGCCGGGCTCGGCTTCGATGTGTTGCAGCAGGGAACCTTCCAGAGGGATCTGGGTGAATTCGACGACGTCAGTGTGTACGTCATCGCCCAGGTCGGCGTGGGTCTCGTGGAAGCTGACGATGCCGCCCAACTGAAACTCGATCGGGTTGGGCGATAGCACGAAGGTGCCCTTGCCATGGATTTTTTGCGCAAAGCCACGCTCCTGCAACTGCTCGATGGCGCGGCGCACGGTGCCACGGCTGGCCTGGTAGGCGTCCATCAGTTCAGTTTCGGAGGGAAGGCGCGTGCCGCGTTGCAGGCGCTCGGTGGTGATGCTGGCAAGCAGATCCGTATAGATCTGGTTGTATTTGCTCATGGCGATGGCTCTATGCCCGACTTTTATGCAGGAGGACTGCGGGTTCAAGGCAGGAACCTTAGTGGCAGAGGTGGGGTTTGTCCATTGGACAGCCGTACAGGTGTGGGAAAAATCTGACAGCAGGCTCCCACGCATAAACAAAAGTGTAACTCGTACAGACGAGTTGTTGATTTAACTCGTACAGACGAGTACTTTTCTTCCTCGGCGTGCTGCCAATGACTGCCACCCATAAAAACAATCACAGTGGAAAACGAGCATGAGCCACGACTATTCGTCTACTGCCCGCGAGATTCTCGAGCATCTCGGGGGCCGCGATAACCTTGAACAAGCGGCCCATTGCGTGACCCGCCTGCGCCTGGCGCTCAAGGACCCCAGCCTGGTCAACGGCAATGCGTTGAACCAGGTCGATCTGGTCAAGGGCTCGTTCTTTACCGGCGGCCTGTTCCAGGTTGTGATCGGCCCCGGCGAAGTAGAAAAGGTCTACGCCGCCCTGCGCGAACTGACCGGCCTGGCTGCTTCAACCATTGCCGACGTGAAGAAAGCCGGCGGCGACAAGACCAACCCCATGCAGCGCCTGGTGCGGGTGTTCTCCGATGTGTTCATGCCGATCCTGCCCGCGCTGATCATCGCTGGCCTGTTGATGGGCGTGAACAACCTGATGGGCGCCAAGGGCATGTTCATCGAAGGCCAGACACTACTGGAGGCTTACCCGAACCTGGATGGCCTGTGGAGCCTGATCAACCTGATGGCCAACACCTCGTTCGTGTTCCTGCCGGCGCTGGTGGGCTGGTCAGCGGCCAAGCGGTTCGGCGGCAGTGAAATCCTCGGCATTGTGCTGGGGCTGATGCTGGTGCACCCGGACCTGCTCAACGCCTGGAACTACGGCAAGGCGGTCGCCGGCCTCGACGGCCAAAGCCTGCCGTACTTCGATATCTTCGGCTGGTTCCAGATCGAGAAGGTGGGTTACCAGGGGCAAATCCTGCCGATCCTGATGGCTGCCTTTGTCATGAGCGTGATCGAGAAGTGGCTAAGGGCGCGGGTGCCGAATGCCATTCAATTGCTGGTGGTGCCGATCACCACCATCGTCGTCACCGGCGTGCTGGCCCTGGCGATCATTGGCCCGGTGACGCGCCACCTCGGCATCCTGATTACCGAAGGCCTGGTCACCCTGTTCGAGATTGCACCCATGATCGGCGGGGCAATTTTCGGCCTGCTTTACGCTCCGCTGGTGATCACCGGCATGCACCACATGTTCCTCGCCGTCGACCTGCAGTTGATCTCCACCCAGGGCGGCACCTTTATCTGGCCAATGATCGTCATGTCCAACCTGGCCCAAGGCAGCGCTGCATTGGGTGTGTTCTACATGACCCGCAATGCGCGGGACAAAAGCATGGCCTCCACCTCGGCGATTTCGGCTTATTTCGGCATCACCGAGCCGGCGATGTTCGGGGTCAACCTGCGCTTCAAGTTTCCGTTCTACGCCGCGCTGCTGGGCTCGGCGCTGGGCAGTATTTTCCTGTCGCTGAACAAGGTCACGGCCTCGGCCATCGGCGTCGGTGGGTTGCCCGGGTTTATCTCGATCGTGCCGAGTGCGATTCCGATGTTTGTGATCGGCATGGTCGTGGCGATGGTCGTGCCGTTTGCGCTGACGTGCATGTTGAGCATGAAGATCATTCGGCCTGGTTACCGCGTCGCCTGAAGATCGCTATCGCAGGCAAGCCAGTTCCCACAGTGATGTGTGAACACATTCAAGTGTGGGAGCTGGCTTGCCTGCGATGAGGCCGGAAGGGCCAGCACCCAACTCTACTGAAGGAACCCACCATGCAAACCTGGCAACACTCGGTGATCTACCAGATCTACCCAAAAAGCTTCCACAGCCACGCGGGTAACGCCACCGGTGACCTGCTGGGCATCGTCGACAAGCTCGACTACCTGCACTGGCTGGGCATCGATTGCCTGTGGGTCACCCCCTTCCTGCGTTCGCCTCAGCGTGACAACGGCTACGACATCAGCGACTACTACGCCATCGACCCCAGCTACGGGACCATGGCCGACTGCGACCTGCTGATCAGCGAAGCCGCCAAGCGTGGTATCAAGCTGATGCTCGACATCGTGGTCAACCACACCTCTATCGAACACGAATGGTTCCAGCAGGCACGCAGCAGCCTCGACAACCCTTACCGTGACTTCTACATCTGGCGCGACCAGCCGAACAACTGGGAGTCCAAGTTCGGCGGCTCGGCCTGGGAATACGAAGCGCAGACTGGCCAGTATTACCTGCACCTGTTTGACCATACCCAGGCCGACCTCAATTGGGACAACCCCAGGGTGCGCGCCGAAGTGTTCAAGATGATGCGTTTCTGGCGAGACAAAGGCGTGGGTGGTTTTCGCCTGGATGTGATCAACCTGATCTCCAAGCCCGCCGATTTCCCTGAAGACACCAGCGACGGCCGCCGCTTCTATACCGACGGCCCGCATGTGCATGAGTACCTGCAGCAAATGCACCGCGAAGTCTTCGAAGGCCATGACCTGATTAACGTGGGCGAGATGTCGTCCACTCGCCTGGAACACTGCATTCGCTACTCGAATCCGGCCTCGAAAGAGCTGTCGATGACCTTCAACTTCCACCACCTGAAAGTCGATTACCCCAACCTGCAAAAGTGGGTGAAGGCTGATTTTGATTTCCTGCAACTCAAGCAGATCCTCTCCGATTGGCAGACAGGTATGCAGGCCGGTGGTGGTTGGAACGCGTTGTTCTGGTGTAACCACGATCAGCCACGGGTGGTCTCGCGCTTTGGTGATGACGGCGAATATCGCGTGGTCTCGGCCAAGATGCTTGCCACCGCGCTGCACTTCCTCCAGGGCACACCCTATGTGTATCAGGGCGAAGAACTGGGTATGACCAATCCGGGCTTTGACAGCATCGAACAATATCGCGATGTGGAAACCCTGAATATCTTCCGACTCAAGCGCGATGCAGGAGAGTCCGAGGCGTCGAGCATGGCGGCAATCATGCAGAAGTCTCGCGACAACGGGCGTACGCCCATGCAGTGGAGCGACCAGGCCAATGCCGGCTTCAGCCTTGGCGAGCCATGGATTGGCATCCCGGCCAACGCTGCGCACATCAATGTCGAAAACCAGCTGGATGACCCGGACTCGGTGCTGCATCACTACCGTGCATTGATCGCCCTGCGGCGCCATGAGCCCCTGATCCAGCAAGGCGTTTATCGCCCACTGCTGCAAGACCATCCCAAGGTTTGGGCCTACCTGCGTGAAGGCCAGGGCGAGCGCCTGTTGGTGCTCAACAACTTCTACGGCACGCCGTGCGAAATCCAATTGCCCGATGGCGTCATCAACGCGGCGTGCGAACAACGCTTGCTGATCAGCAACTACCCCGACTGCCCGGTGCGCACGAGCACGGTGGTGCTACGCCCCTATGAGTCCTTCGTGCTGCACCTGACGGGTTGAGATACCCCCTGTAGGAGCGAGCTTGCTCGCGAAGATCGCCAACGATAACGCGCCCCTCCAGGGTGTGCGTGGAGGCTGCAAGTTCTTCCCGAGCAAGCTCGCTCCTACAGGTGATCGCGTCACGCAAGACAGTAAGAAAAAACAATAAAAAGAAAAGGAGCGCTTCATGAAAACAACAATAAAGCTGGGCCTTATCGCCTCGTGCCTCGCTGCGCCGTTTGGCGCCCAGGCTCTGGAATTCGCCGGTTACTTGCGCAGCGGCGCAGGCACATCGACCGGCAGTGGCAAGCAGCAATGCTTCCAACTGCCGGGGGCGCAAACCAAGTACCGCTTGGGCAACGAATGCGAGCAGTACGCGGAGCTGGAGCTGCGTCAGGATTTGCTGACCCTAGATGACGGGTCGGTGTTCAGCGTCGATGCCATGGCTTCCCTCTACAACAAGTACGACCGCGCCCTGAAGTTCCAGGGCGAAAACAACGGTTCGGCGCGTATGCCGCAGATGTATGCGCAATGGTCCAATCTGCCCAGCCTCAATGGTGGTTCGCTGTGGGCCGGGCGGCGTTACTACAAGCGTAACGACATCCATATCTCGGATTTCTACTACTGGAACCAGAGCGCCACCGGCGGGGGAATCGAGGATGTGCTGATCGGCGGCTTGAAATACAGCTACGCCCTGTCGCGCAAGGACAACCTGTACCAGAAGGAATACGCCACCCGTCACGACTTCAACGTCGCAGGTTTCAAGACCAACCCCGGTGGCGAACTGGAGCTTGGCTTGAGCTACATCGCCAAGGCCGGTGGGCGTGACACCAACAGCGGCTGGGCGCTGACGGCGCAGCATGTACAAGCGGCCTTCCTGGGTGGCAAGAACAAGTTTGCCCTGCAGTACGGCGAAGGCCCTGGCACCGGCCTGGGTTACACCGGCAATACCAGGCTGGACAAAAGCAGCAAAAGTTACCGCGCCGTGGAGTTCTTTGATTGGCAGGTGACACCGCGTTTCGGTGGACAAGTTGAAGCTGTGTACCAGAAAGATGTGCGCCCTGGGCGTCAGGATCAGAACTGGATGTCCCTCGGTGTGCGTCCGGCGTATGCGCTCAGCGAGCAATTCAAACTGGTCACTGAGCTGGGGCACGATCAGGTCGAGGCCACCGGAGGTACGCGCAAACTGAGCAAATTTACCTTCGCCCCGACCTGGTCGCCCAAAGGCCCGGAGTTCTGGGCTCGGCCAGAAGTGCGGTTGTATTACACCTATGCGTCCTGGAACCAGGCGGCCAAGCGTGCGGCCAATGAGCTGGCGGCGGGCTCGGCGTTATCCGATACCGGCGCCTATGGCACCGCGCGGCATGGTTCGAACGTCGGTGTGCAGGTCGAATATTGGTGGAAGTAATCCGGGCTCCCACCTTTGATCTTCGTCATCCTCAACCTTGCATCGACTCAATGATTTTTAAAGAACAACACAAACAGGTGAAGTCATGACCACATCTCAACCCCTGGAACTGCTGGCACCCTTGTCCGGGGTTTTGCTGGCGCTGGATCAGGTGCCCGACCCGGTATTTTCCGGCCGCGTGATTGGCGATGGCCTGTGCATCGACCCCACCTCGCAGACCCTCTGCGCGCCAGTGGCCGGGGTGATCAGCAACATTCAGGACAGCGGCCACGCGGTCAGTGTCACCGCCGATAACGGTGTGCAGGTGCTGCTGCATATTGGCCTGGACACCGTGAACCTGGCAGGCCAGGGCTTCACCCGCCTGGTCGAGGAAGGCCAACGGGTGGAGGCCGGGCAGCCGCTGATCGAGTTCGATGCAGACTATGTGGCGCTCCATGCACGCAGCCTGTTGACCTTGATGCTCATTGTGAGCGGCGAGCCGTTTGTGCCGTTGGTGGCCGATCAGGCGCTGGTCGAGTCCGGCCAGCCACTGTTGCAGGTTTCACCGGGGCAGATGGCCGCTGAGGTGGACGAGGAGGAGGGCAATGCGCTGTTCTCCAAGCCAGTAACCCTTCCCAATGCCAACGGCTTGCACGCCCGACCTGCGGCAGTGTTTGCCCAGGCGGCAAAGGGGTTCAGTTCCAGCATCTTTCTGCACAAGCAAACCTTGAGCGCGAATGCCAAGTCGCTTGTGGCGATCATGGCGCTGCAGACCTCCCAGGGCGATAGCCTGCAGGTGAGCGCGGCGGGCGAGGATGCCGAGGCGGCGATCCAGGCGCTGGTGGCGTTGTTGCTCGACGGCTGTGGCGAGACCTTGCCGGTAGCGGTCGAGAAGATCAGCAGGCCCGCTGCGCCGGCGTCTTCGGCGACCGTGCTGCGGGGCGTCTGCGCATCACCGGGCTCGGCGTTTGGCCAGGTTGTCCAAGTGGCGGAGCCGGCGCTCGATATTCCCGAAGCTGGCGCCGGAGAAACCTTTGAACGGGCCGCATTGGCGCGTGGCCTGCGGGCGGCAACCGAGGCGCTGCAAGGCTTGCAAGCCAAGGCGGCCGGCAGTGCCCAGGCTGAAATCTTTCGCGCCCATCAAGAATTGCTCGAAGACCCCACCCTGCTGGAACAAGCCTATAGCCTGCTGGCCGAGGGCAAGAGTGCCGCCTTTGCCTGGAACCGCGCCACAGTGGCGACCGCCCAACTCTTCGAGGGCCTGGGTAAAGCACTGCTCGCTGAGCGTGCGGCGGACTTGGCCGATGTTGGCCAGCGCGTGCTCAAGTTGATCCTGGGCGTGCCCGAGCGATCAATGGAGCTGCCGGAGTGCGCCATCCTGGTCGCCGAACAGCTGACGCCTTCACAAACCGCCGGCCTGGATGCCAGTAAAGTTTTAGGCTTCGTCACGGTCGCCGGTGGCGCGACCAGCCATGTGGCAATCCTCGCCCGGGCGCTCGGCCTGCCGTCGATTTGCGGGGTGCCTAGCCAGGTATTGGCCCTGGCCAACGGCAAGCGGGTGCTGCTCAATGCTGACAAAGGCGAGCTGCACCTGGAGCCGGACCTGGCTGAAATCGAACAATTGCAGGCAGTTCGCCAACAGCAAAAACTGCGGCTGCAACGTGAAGTGGCGCAGGCCTCACGGGCGGCGGTCACCCGCGATGGGCATCATGTCGAAGTCACGGCCAACGTGGCTTCGTTGCAGGAAGTAAAGCAATCCCTGACCCTGGGCGGGGAAGGCGTGGGCCTGCTGCGTTCGGAGTTCCTCTACCTGGACCGCAACCGTGCCCCTGGCGCCGAAGAGCAGGCTGGCACCTACAGCGCCATCGCCCGCGCCCTGGGTACCGAGCGCAACCTGGTAGTGCGCACTTTGGATGTGGGTGGCGATAAGCCCTTGGCCTATGTGCCGATGGAAAGCGAGACCAACCCGTTCCTTGGCCTGCGCGGTATTCGCCTGTGCCTGGAGCGCCCCGAGTTGCTGCGTGAACAGCTGCGCGCGATTCTTGCCAGCGCAGGCCTGGCGCGGCTGCATATCATGTTGCCGATGGTCAGCCTGCTGTCGGAGCTGCACCTGGCGCGCAAGATGCTCGAAGAAGAGGCGTTGGCGCTCGGGCTGACCGAGTTACCGAAGCTGGGCATCATGATCGAAGTCCCCAGCGCGGCGCTGATGGCGGATGTGTTTGCGCCCCATGTGGATTTCTTCTCCATCGGCACCAACGACCTGACCCAATACACCCTCGCCATGGACCGTGACCACCCGCGCCTGGCCAGCCAGGCCGACAGTTTTCACCCGGCGGTACTGCGCTTGATCGACATCACCGTCAAGGCGGCCCATGCCCACGGCAAGTGGGTGGGGGTATGTGGTGCGCTGGCCTCTGAAACCGTGGCGGTGCCGGTATTGATCGGGCTCGGCGTGGATGAGCTGTCGGTCAGCGTGCCGCTGATCCCGACCATCAAGGCCACCGTGCGTGAGCTGGACCTGCTCGACTGCCAGATCATCGCCCGCCAAGTGCTGGGCCTGGAAGAAGCCGGCCAAGTGCGTGAGGCCCTGCGCCTGTACCACGCCGCCACCGTTGAAACCTCACCTGTCGTGGAGCACTGAGCATGTTCGAGAAATTGCAGCGGGCGTTCTGGAAAGCCCTGACGCCTGATTTGGTGGCGGATTCGGTTGCCGTACCGACACCGAGCCTGTTGTCGGCCGAGGTGCTGAGTGCATTGGGTGGGGAGGGGAACGTCACGTCACAGCAGCGCGTGGCACTGACGCGGGTGAGGGTGCAATTAAAGGAGGTGGGTGGGTTGGATGAGTCGGCGTTGAAGGCAGCGGGCATACCCGCCGTGATGGTACTGCCGGGCGGCGTGCTCCACCTGCTCACCGGCCTATAAGGCTACGATGATCAAATGTGGGAGCCGGGCTTGCCCGCGATAGCAGTGTGTCAGGCGCCGAATACCTTGACTGTCAGGCCGCCATCGCGGGCAAGCCCGGCTCCCACAGGGATTTGCAGTGTGCGGGCTGTCGTGATCAGAGTTGAGGGGTGTCTTGCGCAGGCTTGGTCTTGTCCACGCCCGGCACATGCAGGTTGCCTTCCACCACCTGGTTGCCTTCCAGTTGCGGCTGGGTCACCCAGGTAAGAATGTCGTAGTAACGCCGGATGTTCGCCACAAAATGCACCGGCTCGCCGCCACGTGCATAACCATAGCGGGTCTTGCTGTACCACTGCTTCTGCGACAGGCGTGGCAGCATTTTCTTCACGTCCAGCCACTTGTTCGGGTTCAGGCCTTCTTTCTTCGCCAGGATGCGCGCGTCGTCCAGGTGGCCGGTGCCTACGTTGTAAGCGGCGAGGGCGAACCAGGTGCGGTCGGGCTCGGCGATCTTGTCGTCCAGCTCATCCTTGATCCTGGCCAGGTACTTGGCGCCGCCCATGATGCTCTGCTTGGGGTCCAGGCGGTTGGACACGCCCATGGCTTGCGCGGTGTTCTGGGTCAGCATCATCAGGCCGCGCACGCCGGTCTTGGAGGTGACCGTGGGTTGCCACAGCGATTCCTGGTAGCCGATGGCTGCCAGCAGCCGCCAATCGACCTTTTCTGCCTTGGCATACGCACGAAAGTGTTTCTCGTACTTGGGCAGGCGTTGTTGCAGATGCTGGGCAAAGGTATAGGCGCCCACATAACCGAGCACGTCGACGTGCCCGTAATAACGGTCTTTCAGACGCTGCAAGGTGCCGTTCTTCTCCACCTTGTCCAGGTAACTGTTGATCTCGTTGAGCAGGCTGTTGTCGTCGCCTGCCGCCACGGCCCAGCTTTGATTGCTGGCATTGCCGAGGTCGAAGGCCACGCGCACATTGGGGAAGTACACCTGGTTCATGGCGACTTCGTTGGAGTCCACCAGGGTCAGGTCGATCTGCCCCTCGTCGACCATGCGCAGCAGGTCGACCACTTCAACCGCGTCGGACTCTTCGTATTCAATTGCGGGGTTCTGCTTCTTCAGCGCCGCCAGTTGCTCGGCGTGGGTGCTGCCCTTGAGCACCATGATCTTCTTGCCCACCAGGTCGGTGGCGTTGGTGGGGCGCGATTGGCCGTTGCGGTAGATGATCTGCGGGGTCACTTCCAGGTACGGGTGGGAAAAACGCACCTGTTGCCGGCGCTGCTCGCTGCTGACCAAGCCGGCGGCGGCCAGAACCGGACCGTTGGGTTTGCCCAACTGACCGAACAGGTCATCAAGGTTGTCGGCGGTCTCGATTTCCAGCTTCACGCCCAACTCGTCGGCAAAACGCTTGACCAGTTCATATTCGAAACCGGTCTGACCGTTACGGTCCTGGAAATACGTGGCCGGACTGTTGCGGGTGACCACCCGCAATACGCCATCCTCCTTGATTCGCTCCAGTGTGCTGGGTTTATCAACACAGGCACTGAGCATCAGGAAGAGCAGGGTGGCGATGAGCCATTTGACCCATCGCAGGCGCGAAACAGTTGGGAAGAACATCTGCGCAGTATACGCAAACGGCTCACGGCGCCATATCTCGACAGCGGCGCACTTGTCTGCTAGCCAGCGTAAAACTGTGCTGCAGCCCGCAGAAACGGGGCTTGGCGAGCGTTTGTGACGGTTAAAATAACTGCGCCCAATGCCCTGGATAACGCCCTGATCCCAGGCAAAGCGTGCCAACTGACGTTCGGCGGCGGCCACCGGTAGCGTTTCGGGTGCCGTTGGCGAAGGTTTACGCTAGAATGCACGGCCTCAAAGCACACCCCTTCCCGAGGCTGTCCCGAAGATGTTGATCCTGCGCGGCGCTCCTGCCCTTTCTGCCTTTCGCCACAGCAAACTCCTTGAGCAACTGAGCCAGAAGGTTTCAGCTGTTACAGGCCTGTACGCTGAATTTGCTCACTTCGCCGACGTAACCGGCGTCTTGACCGCCGACGAACAGCAAGTGCTGGCACGCCTTCTGAAGTACGGCCCAAGCGTTCCCGTTCAAGAGCCGACTGGCCGCTTGTTCCTGGTTCTGCCACGGTTCGGCACCATCTCGCCCTGGTCGAGCAAGGCCAGCGACATCGCCCGCAACTGCGGCCTGGACAAAATCCAGCGCCTGGAGCGTGGGATCGCCTTCTACGTCGCCGGCCAGTTCAGCGACGCCGAGGCGGAGCTGATCGCCAGCAGCCTGCACGACCGCATGACCCAGATCATCGTCAGCCAGCTGGAACAGGCTGCCGGCCTGTTCAGCCACGCCGAGCCGAAGCCGCTCACCGCCATTGACGTGCTGGGCGGTGGCCGCGCCGCCCTCGAGAAGGCCAACACCGAGCTGGGCCTGGCCCTGGCCGAAGACGAGATCGACTACCTGGTCAACGCCTTCAACGGCTTGAAGCGCAACCCCCACGACATCGAACTGATGATGTTCGCCCAGGCCAACTCCGAGCACTGCCGTCACAAGATCTTCAACGCCAGTTGGGACATCGACGGCCAAAGCCAAGAGAAAAGCCTGTTCGGCATGATCAAGAACACCTACGTGATGCACAGCGAAGGCGTTCTGTCGGCTTATAAGGACAACGCCTCGGTGATCGTCGGCTCCGTCGCCGGCCGTTTCTTCCCGGACCCGGAAACCCGCCAGTACGGCGCGGTGCAGGAGCCGGTGCACATCCTGATGAAGGTTGAAACCCACAACCACCCGACCGCGATTGCCCCGTTCCCGGGCGCAGCTACCGGTTCGGGCGGTGAAATCCGCGATGAAGGTGCTACCGGCCGTGGCGCCAAGCCCAAGGCGGGCCTCACCGGTTTCACCGTATCCAACTTGCAGATCCCGGGCTTTGAACAGCCGTGGGAAGTGCCGTACGGCAAGCCTGAGCGCATCGTCACCGCGCTGGACATCATGATCGAAGGCCCGCTGGGCGGCGCCGCGTTCAACAACGAATTTGGGCGCCCGGCGCTCACCGGTTACTTCCGGACCTTCGAGCAGTCCATCACCACCCCGCGTGGCGATGAAGTGCGCGGTTACCACAAGCCAATCATGTTGGCTGGCGGCATGGGCAACATCCGTGAAGAACACGTCAAGAAAGGCGAGATTCTGGTTGGCTCCAAGCTGATCGTGCTCGGCGGCCCGGCGATGCTGATCGGCCTGGGCGGCGGCGCGGCTTCTTCCATGGCCACCGGCACCAGCTCGGCAGACCTGGACTTCGCTTCCGTACAGCGCGAAAACCCTGAGATGGAGCGCCGCTGCCAGGAAGTCATCGACCGTTGCTGGCAGTTGGGTGACAAGAACCCGATCAGCTTCATCCACGACGTCGGTGCCGGTGGTTTGTCCAACGCCTTCCCGGAACTGGTCAACGACGGCGACCGTGGTGGCCGTTTCGAACTGCGCAACATTCCAAACGACGAGCCGGGCATGGCCCCGCACGAAATCTGGAGTAACGAATCCCAGGAACGCTACGTACTGGCCGTCGGTCCTGAAGACTTCGCACGCTTCCAGGCCATCTGCGAACGCGAGCGTTGCCCGTTTGCCGTGGTCGGCGAAGCCACTGCCGAGCCGCAACTGACCGTCACCGACAGCCACTTCGGCAACAGCCCGGTGGACATGCCGTTGGAAGTGCTGCTGGGCAAAGCCCCGCGCATGCACCGTTCGGCGGTACGTGAAAGCGAGCTGGGCGATGATTTCGACCCAAGCACGCTGGACCTGGCCAACAGCATCGAACGCGTGCTGCACCACCCGGCCGTGGCGAGCAAAAGCTTTTTGATCACCATCGGCGACCGCACCATCACTGGTCTGGTGGCCCGTGACCAAATGGTCGGCCCATGGCAGGTGCCGGTGGCTGACGTTGCCGTCACCGCCACCAGCTTCGACGTGTACACCGGTGAAGCTATGGCCATGGGTGAGCGCACGCCGCTGGCCCTGCTGGACGCTCCGGCGTCGGGCCGCATGGCCATTGGTGAAACCCTCACCAACATCGCGGCCTCGCGTATCGGCAAGCTGTCCGACATCAAATTGTCGGCCAACTGGATGTCCGCTGCCGGCCACCCGGGTGAAGATGCGCGCCTGTACGACACGGTCAAAGCCGTCGGCATGGAGCTGTGCCCGGAACTGGGTATCACCATTCCGGTGGGCAAGGACTCCATGTCCATGGCCACCCGCTGGAACGAAGACGGCACCGACAAGAGCGTCACTTCGCCGCTGTCGCTGATCGTCACCGGCTTTGCGCCGGTCACCGACATCCGCCAGACCCTGACCCCGCAACTGCGCATGGACAAGGGCACCACCGACCTGATCCTGATCGACCTGGGCCGTGGCCAGAACCGCATGGGCGCCTCGATCCTGGCGCAGACCCACGGCAAGCTCGGCAAGCAGGCCCCAGACGTCGATGACGCCGAAGACCTCAAAGCCTTCTTCGCCGTGATCCAGGGTCTGAACGCCGACGGCCACCTGCTGGCTTACCACGACCGTTCCGACGGTGGTTTGCTGACCAGCGTTGTCGAAATGGCCTTCGCCGGTCACTGCGGCTTGAACATCGTGCTCGACAGCGTTGCCGAGGATGCTGCCGAAATCAACGGCATCCTGTTCAACGAAGAGTTGGGTGCAGTGATCCAGGTACGCCAGGACGCGACCCCAGACGTGCTCGCCCAGTTCAGCGCCGCTGGCCTGGCCGAGTGCGTGGCGGTAATTGGCCAGCCGATCAACAACGGCGAAGTCAATATCTCCTTCAACGGCGACACGGTCTTTACCGGTCAGCGTCGTTTGCTGCAACGCCAGTGGGCCGAGACCAGCTACCAGATCCAGCGTCTGCGCGACAACGCCGACTGCGCCGAGCAGGAATTCGACGTGATCCTGGAAGAAGACAACCCGGGCCTGAGCACCATGCTCAGCTTCGACGTCAACCAGGACATCGCCGCGCCTTACATCAAGAAGGGCATTCGTCCTCAGGTTGCCGTACTGCGTGAGCAGGGCGTCAACGGCCAGGTGGAAATGGCGGCGGCGTTCGACCGCGCCGGCTTCAATGCGATTGACGTGCACATGAGCGACATCCTCGCCGGTCGCGTTGACCTCAACGAGTTCAAGGGCCTGGTGGCCTGCGGTGGTTTCTCCTACGGCGACGTGCTGGGTGCCGGTGAAGGCTGGGCCAAGTCGGCCCTGTTCAACAGCCGTGCCCGCGATGCGTTCCAGGGCTTCTTCGAACGCAACGACAGCTTCACCCTGGGTGTGTGCAACGGTTGCCAGATGATGTCCAACCTCAGCGAACTGATCCCGGGCAGCGAGTTCTGGCCGCACTTTGTGCGCAACCGTTCCGAGCAGTTCGAAGCCCGCGTCGCCATGGTGCAGGTGCAGGAGTCCAACTCGATCTTCCTGCAGGGCATGGCCGGTTCGCGTATGCCGATCGCCATCGCACACGGCGAAGGCCATGCTGAATTCGCCAGCGAAGAAGCGCTGCTCGAAGCCGACCTGTCCGGCACCGTAGCCCTGCGTTTCGTCGACAACCACGGCAAGGTCACCGAAAGCTACCCGGCCAACCCGAACGGCTCGCCGCGCGGGATCACCGGCCTCACCAGCCGCGACGGCCGCGTGACCATCATGATGCCGCACCCGGAGCGCGTATTCCGCGCCGTGCAGAACTCGTGGCGCCCGGAAGAGTGGAACGAAGACGGTGCCTGGATGCGCATGTTCCGCAACGCTCGCGTGTGGGTGAACTAAGGCCGTGTACAAGCTCGCCTTCTTCGTGCCCGACAGCCATGTGGAGACGGTAAAAACCGCCGTCTTCGCAGCCGGCGGCGGGCGCATCGGCGACTACGACAGCTGCGCCTGGCAAGTGCTGGGCCAGGGCCAATTCCGCGCGTTGGACGGCAGCCAGCCGTTTATCGGGCAGGTGGGCCAGGTTGAAGTGGTTGAAGAGTGGAAGGTTGAGTTGGTGGTGGCGGATGAATTGATCGTGGCTGTCGTGGCTGCTTTGAAACTCAGTCACCCGTATGAGACACCGGCGTATGAGGTGTGGCAGTTGGCGGATTTTTGATCTGTTGGCTGCATAAACAAGAAACCCGCTGGGCCAGTTTGGTCGGCGGGTTTTTTGTTGGCTGTAAGTGCCAATCGCAGGCAAGCCAGCTCCCACATTTGACCCCGTTGTCAGACCGTACATCAATCCCATGTGGGAGCTGGCTTGCCTGCGATGGCGTCGGTGCAAGCGCCTCAGAACTTTCCGACAAGCCTTTCAGGTTGTCCGTCGGAATCTGTCTCCCTAGCCTCAATCGGTCGCTGATAACTCAGTGATCGGGGCTTGAATTCAAGACCCGTCCAGCAATGATCTTGCGTACGGTTTGAAATTCTATATGCAAATTCCAGATTTCGTTGTTCCTCGCCTCAATACCAGCTCTGCGCTAGGGCAAGCTCTGATTTCAATGTTCAGAGCCATTGAAATGGAATTGACGCTCGAAGGCGCCAGTCCGGGCGCGGTCCAGGTCATTGTATTCGGTGGTTGTGCTGTTCATTTATATACCCACCACCGTGTGTCCACGGACGTGGATGCGGAGATTTATTGCGCAAATACTCAAGACACGCTGCGCCTACGAACATTGCTTGCAGAGTTTCCAGAACAGTTTTTCGATGAGCAGTCTGGCCGTGTCATGGAGTTGAACTATGACCTCCAATACAACACTAGCTTTGGTCCGCTCCACGAAGACTACTGGGAGCGAAGTCTTCCCCTGGAAGAGTTTCCTCTTGAGTCTGCGTTGCATCTTCATGTAGCTGCGCCTATCGACATTGCAATCTCCAAATTGGGCAGAGCCACTGATCAGGATGTAGATGACATCATGGCGTTGCTCAGGGCTGGCTTCATAGTGACCGCTGAGCTCCGTCAGCTGGCATTGCAGGCGATTGATATGTATGTTGGCAACAAAGAGCCACCCAGATCCATACTGACCAATATCTTGCACGATTATCTGGAGACTGCAGATGGCGAAGCCCTTTAACGGTCCGGTCCTCTCTTCCGCCTTGGACACACTGGTCAAAAGCCCCTTGAATCAGGCTGATGATGCTGCCTTGGTCAGTGCAGCGAAAGCTGTGTGGTATTCGGATACCAATCTTGTGGGCGAGGTGAGGGCGTTCATTCAGGAGCACTCCAGTGAGGTAGAGCTTCGTCGCGCAGGCTATTTGCTTGAGCGCTTCACACGCTTTTCGTGTGCGACCGATAGTCGGGTAAAGGAAGCGTTGAAGGCGCTTGAACTGTTCTCAGCCTCAAGGCAATACGTGAAATCCCAAGGCGCTGTTGCGTTGCGCAGTCGTCGTGACGAACTGGCAATGTCCTGGGGATTAAGTGAGGGTCTGGGTTTGAAGGTTCAGACCTTGATGCCTTTTCAGACCCGCCACTATGAAGCCGACCAGCGTGCGAAGTCTGCCTAGGTATAGATAGCTATCAAAGAACTCGGCTTAGGCCTAATGCCGTTCAGTTAAGCGTATATCGCCCTCTGTAGGAGCGAGCTTGCTCGCGAAAAGCGTCAACGATAACGCGTGCTTCCTGAATGAACGCGGCGCCTGTGAGTTTTTCGCGAGCAAGCTCGCTCCTACAAAATGCCTTAACTGAACGGCATTACGGCTTAGGCCGAGTTTTTGCTGTCTGCGATATCTTCAGCTCTCGGAGATTTCCGACAAGCCTTTCAGGTTGTCCGTCGGAACTCGCACAACTAACCTTCGCCAGTCGCTGCCAATTCAGTGACCGGGACTGCAAGCCCGCCGAAACCTCACCAGTTAGTCACAAGCGCCTTTATAATTGCGGCGCTTTTTCATGGTCGCCATTTATGGCGGCTGTGTGCGGGAGACCTTCGGGTCTACCGAGACTTGCTGGTGACTCTCGGTCTTGCAGGCCCGCACACAGCTGCCACCCATCATCTGCAAGTGATGCTGGTAGTTCTTACTTCACACCAGAGGTTTACCATGATCAAAGACAGCCCAAATCCCCCATCTGATTCCCAGCCCACCGACCAAATCTTCACCATCCTAACCAACCTGAACAGCGAAACCCTGCTCGCCAACGCCTCCCAAGACCTGGCATCCGTGCAGGCACTGGCGGGTCAACTGGCTTTTGATGTCGACGGCCCCCTGCGTGATGCAGTGCTGGGGATTCATCGGATGGTGGAAGGGATCCAGTTGATGGTGGATCGGGTGCTGGATCTTCACGAAGTGTCAGCAGCCACCGCTAACTGATCGTTCCCACGCTCCGCGTGGGAATGCATCCTGTGACGCTCTGCGTCACCCTTGCGCAGGGCGGGACGCAGAGCGTCCGGGGCGGCATTCCCACGCAGAGCGTGGGAACGATCGGTCAGGCGTTGATAGGGCGGGTAACCAACCGCTCCAAAGCCTCACCCAAACCTAAAGCCTTGTCACCAATCAACAAGTGCCAAACCCCGCTATCCAGCTGGCTCACACCCTTGCAACCCAGCGCAGTGAGGTCCGCTTCAGACAGCACCGAATCATCCCCCAACTCCACCCGCAACCGGGTCATCGCTACCGCTTCCAGTTGGCGCACATTCTCTCGGCCACCCAGGGCATTCAGCCACTTTTCGGCCTCGTGTACATTCACCGCCACCGGCTTATCCACAGGCGCAACCGCTACAGGCGTTGCGGCAACAAACCCCGGCATCGCCAAGCGAATCTCATCAGCAATGCTATCGGCCATTGGCCCAACCACTACCTGCAAACTGCCGCCGTTCCCCGGCCGCACCACAGCCATGGCGCCCAGCGCTTTCAACGCTGCATCCACCGCCTTGTTGCGATCCACCATGTCCAAGCGCAGCCGCGTGGTGCAAGCACCCACACTCAGCAAGTTCTCAGCCCCACCCAACGCCTGGATATAAGCCGTCGCACGCTGGTTATCGCTCATCGCTTCAGCCTGCACCACCTGGATGTCTTCACGGCCCGGCGTCTTCAGGTTGAAGCGGCGGATGCAGTAGCTGAACACCGTGTAGTAGATCACCGAGTAGGCCAGGCCCACCGGTACCACCAGCCAGCCATTGGTGGACTTGCCCCAGCCCAGCACCATGTCGATAAAACCACCGGAGAAGGTAAAGCCGAGGTGGATATTCAGCATATTGGTCACGGCCATCGACAGGCCGGTCAGCAGTGCATGCAGCAAGTAGAGGAACGGCGCCAGGAACATGAAGGCAAATTCAATCGGTTCGGTCACCCCGGTGAGGAACGAGGTCAGCGCCATCGACAGGAAAATCCCGCCCATCACTTTGCGCCGCTCTGGCAACGCATTGCGGTACATCGCCAGGCACGCGGCGGGCAGGCCGAACAGCATCACCGGGAACATGCCGGTCATGAACTGGCCGCCTTTGGGGTCGCCAGCAAAGTAGCGGGTCAGGTCACCGGTGACCACCGCGCCGGTCACCGGGTCGGTAAAGCTGCCGAACACGAACCAGGCCATGTTGTTAAGGATGTGGTGCAAGCCGGTGACGATCAGCAGGCGGTTGAACACGCCAAACACGAACGCGCCCAGGCTGCCGCTTTCCATCAGCAGCACGCCGAAGCTGTTGATGCCGTGCTGGATCGGCGGCCAGATCAGGCCAAAGATTACGCCCAGGCCCACCGCCGAAAAACCGGTGACAATCGGTACAAAGCGTCGCCCGCCAAAGAACGCCAGGTACTCCGGCAGCTTGATGTCTTTGAAGCGGTTATACAGCGCGCCCGCCATCAGGCCGCTGGCGATACCGGCGAGCATGCCCATGTTGATGGACGTGTCCATCACCTTGAGTGTGGAGATCATCACCAGGTAGCCAATCGCCCCGGCAAGGCCTGCGGTGCCGTTGTTGTCGCGAGCAAAACCCACGGCAATGCCGATGGCGAAGATCAGCGCCAGGTTGGCGAAGATCGCCTGCCCGGCGTCGTGCATCACCGCGATATTGAGCAAGTCTGTGTCGCCCAGGCGCAGCAGCAAGCCGGCGATCGGCAGGATCGCGATCGGCAGCATCAGTGCGCGGCCCAGGCGTTGCAGGCCTTCGATAAAGTGTTGGTACATGGCGTGTCTCCCTATTCTTGTTGTTTTCAGCTCAGCGGCCAGTGGTGTTGACAGGCTTGGCGAACGGCTTTAGCGCTGCTCAGGTCGAGCAGTGCCTGGCTCAGTTGCCGGCATTGCGCCGCGTCCAGATGACGAACGCGGTCCTTGATCTCTCCGATCTGCGGCGGGCTTACCGACAGCTCGGTGACGCCCAGGCCGACCAGTACCGGCGTGGCCAGCGGGTCGGAGGCCAGCGCGCCGCACACGCCAACCCAACGGCCATGCTTGGCTGCGCCGGCGCAGGTTTGGGCGATCAGCCGCAACAACGCCGGGTGCAGCGCGTCGACACGGGCGGCCAGGCCTGCGTGGTCGCGGTCCATGGCGAGGGTGTACTGGGACAGGTCATTGGTGCCGATGGACAAAAAGTCCGCATGCTCGGCGAGCTTTTCGGCCATCAGCGCGGCGGCGGGCACTTCGATCATCACCCCCAGTTCGGGGCGCTGGCTCAAACCCAACTCGGCGCACAGTTCATCCAGGCGCTGGCGAATCTGCAGCAGTTCATCCACCTCGCTGACCATCGGCAGCAGGATGCGGCAACGCCCCAGCGGCGCGACTTGCAGCAGGGCACGCAGTTGCTGGTCGAGCAGTTCCGGGCGTACCTGGGCCATGCGAATGCCGCGCAGGCCCAGCACCGGGTTGGCCTCGACGGGCAGCGGCAGGTAGTCGAGTTGCTTGTCGCCGCCCACATCGATGGTGCGGATGATCACCGACTTGTCACCCATGGCGTCTAGCACAGCCTGATAAGCCTGGCGTTGTTCCTGCTCATCCGGCGCGGTGCGACGGTCGACAAACAGGAATTCGGTGCGCAGCAGGCCGACGCCATCGGCGCCGTTTGCGAACGCCAGTTGGGCTTCGCTGCTGGAGGCGACATTGGCGGCGATTTCGATGGTCACGCCATCGCGGGTACTCGCCGCTTGCTGGGCTTGGGCCTGCTGCTCTTTACGACGCAGTTTTTGTGTTTCGCGAATCTGGTGGACTTCGGCATGGCGCGCTTCGCTGGGGGCCAGTTCCAGGCGGCCATTGGCGGCGTCGAGCACCACCCGTTGGCCTTGGGGCACGTCGAGCACTTCATCGCCCAACGCCACCACACAGGGCAAGCCTTTGCCTCGGGCCAAAATGGCCACATGGGAGGTCGCGCCGCCTTCGGCCATGCAGATGCCTGCGGCCTGTTGCGTGCTCAGTTGCAGCAGGTCTGAGGGCGTCAGTTCATGGGCGCTGACAATCGCACCGGCCGGCAATTCGAAATGCCAGGCTTCACCCAGCAACGCACGCAATACCCGCTGTTGCAGGTCGCGCAGGTCGTTGGCGCGCTCGGCGAACAGCGGCTTGCCCAACGCCAACAGCACGGCGCATTGGGCCTGGATCGCATCGCGCCAGGCGTGGGTGGCGGCGCTGCCTTTTTCGACGGCGGCGGTGGCTGCGTCGAGTAACGCCGGGTCTTCCAGCAGGGCGAGGTGGGCGGCGAAGATTTCTTCTTCCTCGACGTTCTTGCGTTGGCGAGCGTGGTCCAGGGTGCTGCGGATTTCACCGCGCACTTGCTCAAGGGCCGCATTCAGCTGTTGCTGTTGCTCCTCGACGTTATGGCTGCCGGTGTCTTGCGGCAGCTCGATGCCCGTCAGGCGGAACAACGGCCCGCACACCAGGCCCGGTGCCGCGCACACGCCTTGCAGTACATTGGCTTGGGTATTCACGCGGCGGGGCGTGGCCACGACCGGCGCCTGATGTTCTTCGTGCACCACCACAGACAGCGCGGCGACCAGCGCCTGCAACGCGGCTTCGCAATCGGTGCCACGGCAGGTCACCCGCACCTCGTCGCCTTCGCCAATACCCAGCCCCATCAGGCCGATCAGGCTGTCGCACGCCGCTGATTTATCACCGATGTGCAGCTGCGATTGACTGCTGAAACCTTGCGCCGTCTTGCGCACCAGTGCGGCAGGGCGCGCATGCAAGCCGCCACGGTGAGTGATGTGCACGCTGGCGCTGGCTTCGGCGCTGGAGTTATCCACAGCTGCCTGCACGGCGGTGCCCGAACGCGGGGCAAATTGCATCAGCGGTTCACCGGCCTTGACGCTTTTCACTGCCAGAGGCGTCAGCGCAAAACGGTCGCTGTTGGTGAGGATGATCAGGCTCACCAAGCTCTTGCACTGGCGCGCAATACGATCCAGATCAAACTGCACCAACGGCTGGCCCTCGCTCACTCGTGCGCCTTCCTTCACCAGCAAGGCAAAGCCTTCGCCATTGAGCTCAACAGTGTCGATGCCGATATGCATCAACACTTCGGCACCGTTGTCGGCGCGAAGCGTTAGCGCATGCCCGGTGCGGGCGACATGGATGATCACGCCGTCGCAGGGCGCCTGCAGGCAATCGTTCAGCGGGTCGATAGCGAGACCGTCGCCCATGGCGCCGCTGGCGAACACTTCGTCGGGGACGCGGTTCAGGGCCAGCACCGGCCCACTCAAGGGGGCGCTAAGGGTCAATGGATTATTGTTGTTGGGCATGGGCACGGTACTCATCAGGAAAACGCCGCTTTAGTGCGTGCGGGTGACTTTGCTCAGGTGACGCGGCTGGTCCGGGTCCATGCCCCGTGCCTCAGCAAGGCCTGCGGCCATCACGTAGAAGCTCTGGATCGCCAGGATCGGGTCCAGGCTCGGGTGTTCGGCGCGGCTGAGCGTCAGGTCGCGTTCGGCGATATCGTCCGGTGCGGCCAGCAGCACGCGTGCGCCGCGTTGGCGCATATCGGCGGCCAGGCTCAACAGGCCGGCCTGCTCGGCACCACGTGGGGCGAATACCAGCAGGGGGTAGTTCTCGTCAATCAGCGCCATCGGGCCATGGCGCACTTCGGCGCTGCTAAAGGCTTCGGCCTGGATCGCCGAGGTTTCCTTGAGCTTGAGCGCGGCTTCCTGAGCGATGGCAAACCCGGCGCCACGACCGATCACCATCAAGCGCTGGCTGCCTTTGAGGGCGTCGACGGCCAGGCGCCAATCCTGTCTGGCGGCGTCACGCAGGCCATCGGGCAGAGCCTGGCAGGCTTGCAATAGGTCGGTTTCCTGGTTCCAGTGGGCGATCAACTGTGCACTGGCGCTGAGGGTGGCGATAAAACTCTTGGTGGCGGCCACGCTGAGTTCCGGCCCGGCGCACAGCGGCACGTGGAACTCGCAGGCGGCTTCCAGCGGCGAGTCTTCGGCATTGACCATTGAGATGCTCAAGGCACCCCGCTTGCGCAACAGGCGCAGGCTGTTGACCAGATCCGGGCTCTGCCCCGATTGGGAGAACCCGAATGCCACTTGGCCGCTGACCTTCATCGGCGCCTGCAACAGGGTCACTACCGACATCGGCAACGACGCCACCGGGATGCCCACATGCTGCATGGCCAGATAGGCGAAGTAGCTGGCGGCATGGTCCGAGCTGCCGCGGGCGATGGTCATCGCCACTTGCGGCGGCTGGCGGCGCAGGCGCCCGGCGATTTCTTCCAGCATCGGGTCCAGGCGTTGCAGTTGGGCCGCGACGGCGTCGCAGGAGGCCAGGGCCTCTTCAAGCATTTTTGAAGTCAATGGTGTCTCCTTCGACCATTACGTCGGTGAGTGTCAGGGAGCGGTCCAGGCGCACGCAGTCGGCAAAGCTGCCGGGTTGCAGGCGGCCGCGTTCTTCCAGGCCCAGGTAGTCCGCAGGAAATTGCGACAGGCGTTGTGAGGCTTCGCTGAGCGGCAGGCCGATTTTCACCAGGTTGCGCAGCGCCTGGTCCATGGTCAGCGTGCTGCCGGCCAGGGTGCCGTCGGCCAGGCGCACGCCGCCCAGGCATTTGGTCACGGTGTGGCTGCCCAGCTTGTATTCGCCGTCGGGCATACCGGCGGCGGCGGTGGAATCGGTCACGCAGTACAGGCACGGGATCGAGCGCAACGCCACGCGCATGGCGCCGGGGTGCACATGCAGCAAGTCCGGGATCAACTCGGCGTACTGGGCGTGGGCCAATGCGGCGCCGACGATGCCGGGTTCGCGGTGATGCAGCGGGCTCATGGCGTTGTACAAGTGGGTGAAACTGGTGGCGCCAGCGGCCAGGGCAGCAACGCCTTCTTCATAGCTGCCCAGGGTGTGGCCGATCTGCATGCGCACGCCGCGTTGGCTGAGGGCGCGGATCAGGCCGTCGTGGCCGGCGATTTCCGGGGCGATGGTGATCACCCGGATCGGCGCCAGGCGCAGGTAGGCTTCCACTTCCTGCATCAACGCGGTGTGGGCGAAGTTGGGTTGGGCGCCGAGTTTTCCCGGATTGATGTAGGGGCCTTCCAGGTGCACGCCGAGTACGCGGGCGCTGCCGGCTGGCCGCTGTTCGCAGAACGTGCCGAGCTCACCGAGTACCCGGGAGATTTCTTCCACCGGCGCCGTCATGGTGGTGGCCAGCAGCGAGGTGGTGCCAAAACGCACGTGGGTACGGGTAATGGTCTCGAAGGCGCCCGCACCTTCCATGATGTCCGCGCCGCCACCGCCATGCACATGCAGGTCGATAAAGCCCGGCAACAGGTAGGGCAGGTCGTTGTCGGCCGGGTCGCACGGCGTGCCGTCAATGGCGACCACCTTGCCGTGCTCGTGCACCAGGCGACCGCGCATCCAGCCGCTGGGCGTGAGGATATTGTCTTCAGTCATGGGCAGTTCTCTAAGTTCGCCTTCAGGCGGAGTAGTCATGGCGGCGCAGCTCTGCGACGAAGTCGTAGTAGTCGTTGCGGCAATAGGTGTCGGTGATCTCAATCGGCGTGTTGTCGGCGGTGTAGCCCACGCGGGTCATCAGTAGCATGGCGGTGCCGGGGGCGATGCCGACCAGCGCGGCGAACTCGTCCGAGGCATTGATCGCCTGGATATGCTGCAAGGCGCGCACGATGGGCTTGCCGATGCTCTCCAGGTATTCGTACAACGAATTGCCGATGGCCTGGGGATGAGGCAACACCGAGGCCGGCATGGCGGTCATTTCAATCGCCATCACCGTGTCATCGGCTTTGCGCAGGCGCTTGAGGCGCGCCACTTTGTCGGTGGGCGACAGGCCCAGGCGGATCAGCTCTTCGTGGGTTGGCGGGGTGATGTCGCGCTCCAGCCACTGGGACGTGGGCACAAACCCCTTGAGCCGCAGCATTTCGCTGAACCCCGACAGGCGCGACAAAGGTTGTTCCAGACGCGGCGTGATAAAGGTGCCGGAGCCTTGGCTGCGACGGATCAGGCCTTGGGCCAGCAACACTTCCAGCGCTTTACGGGCGGTGACCCGCGAGATGCTCAACTGCTCGCTGAGGGCGCGTTCCGAAGGCAAGGCTTGTTCGGACTTCCACTGGCCGGCATGGATCGCGGCTTCAAGGCTGCGAGCCAGTTGCAGGTACAGCGGCGTGGACTGCTTATCGTCGGGGCGCAGGGCCAGGATGGGATTCATCTGTCAGGTTTCCGATGCGTTATTGGAATGTTGTCGCCCGGTAATGGCCGAAAACTAATACCACTTAAATACCATGTCAATGCTACTAAAACGGTGCGAATCCCGGTTTCAGGGCGCTTTAATGGGGCTTTGTATTAAGTGGTATTAGAGAGGTCTTTATTGCGCGCACAAGTGCAGGGTCCCGCGCGGTGAACTGGTATTCACCGGCAGGCGCTGCCTGGGGCAGGAATTATTTTCGAATTATTTTACGAACGGCGCGTGATTACGGCCGAATCTCGATCAGGGTGCCGTCTTTGACCAGACTCCACACTTCGCGCATGTCCACGTTACGCATGCCGATGCAGCCGTCGGTCCAGTCCAGGGTGTGAAACCACTGTTCCGGGTAGTCTTCGGTGTCGGGGGTGCCGTGGATCATGATCATGCTGCCCGGCTTTACGCCTTCGCGGCGGGCGCGGGCGGCGTCGCTGATGTTGGGGTAGGAAATGTGCATGGCCAGGTTGAAGCGGTCGCTGGTCTTGCGCCAGTCGATCCAGTAGAGGCCTTCGGGTGTGCGGCGGTCGCCTTCGATCAGCTTGTGGCCCTTGGGGTTCTTGCCCAGGGAAATGCGGTAGGTCTTGAACGGTTTGCCGTCGTTGATCAGTTGCAATTGGTGGGCGGACTTGAGCACCAGGACTTTCTCGACCGTTTTACCGCCAAGGGTTTGCACCGTGGCGGCCGGGGACAGCGTGGCGAACGACAGGCAGATCAGAGCAAGCAACCAACGCATTGAAACGGTATCCCTTTGGCGACGATCGGCCGGCTTGTTATTGGGCGGGCTTGGACAGCGGTGGCACAGATTCGCTACGTACCGGGTACGCCTGTTGGCGACGGTCAGCGAAAAAGCATTCTAAGGTACGCCCGACCGTGCGGAAAGCCAGCTCGGACCAAGGGATATCGGCTTCGTCGAACAGCTTCACTTCCAGGCTTTCCTGGCCAGCGGCAAAGTCCAGGTCGATCAGTTCTGCGCGGTAGAAGATATGCACCTGGCTGATGTGCGGCACATTGATCAGGGTATAGAGGCTCAGGTTGCGCACGCGGGCGCAGGCTTCTTCCAGGGTTTCACGCATGGCCGCCTGCTCGACGGTTTCGCCGTTTTCCATAAAGCCTGCGGGCAGGGTCCAGTAACCCAGGCGTGGCTCGATGGCGCGGCGGCACAGCAGCACTTGGTCGCCCCACACCGGCACGGTACCGGCGACGATATTGGGGTTCTGGTAATGAATGGTCGAGCAGTGGTCGCATACATAACGCAGGCGTGCGTCGCCTTCGGGAATGCGTTGGGTCACCGGTTTGCCGCACTGGCTGCAGAAATTCATGCTGGGGTTCCTGGACAATGGGCACATCTTGGCTCGGTGCCGGGCGTTCCTGCAAGTTGTCGTTTCGCGACAGCCCTGCGGTTTTGGGGTTGGGCGCTCGCACGCTTTGGTGCATGATGCAAGGTAGCCAACAGACCGAGATGACTCATGCTGGACGAGCTACTTCGCCGGGTAAGCAATCACACCCCCCACACCCTGGAAACCGACGGGCGTTTCCCCGAGGCGGCGGTGCTGGTGCCGATTACCCGCAGTGACGAACCCGAGCTGATCCTGACCCTGCGCGCCAGCGGCCTGTCGACCCACGGTGGCGAAGTGGCCTTTCCCGGCGGGCGCCGCGACCCTGAAGACCCGGACCTGATCTTTACCGCCTTGCGCGAAGCCGAAGAAGAAATCGGCCTGCCGCCTGGGCTGGTTGAAGTCATCGGCCCGTTGAGCCCGCTGATTTCCCTGCACGGCATCCGCGTAACCCCCTATGTAGGCGTGATCCCCGATTACGTCGAATACCTGGCCAACGACGCCGAAATTGCCGCTGTCTTCAGTGTGCCCCTGGAGTTTTTCCGCCAGGACCCGCGCGAACATACCCACCGCATCGATTACCAGGGCCGCAGTTGGTATGTGCCAAGCTACAGGTTCGGCGAATACAAGATCTGGGGGCTGACGGCGATCATGATTGTCGAGCTGATCAACCTGCTCTACGACGATGCCAAGATCAGCCTGCACCAGCCGCCCAAAAGTTTTATCAATATCTAAGCCATCGCATGAATGGCAAGCCGTGAGGGAAAACCATGAAATACCGCCTGGGCGACGCCCGCGTCGAGACGCATCCCAACAGTTGGGTCGCACCCAATGCCACGCTGGTAGGCAAGGTCAAGCTGGAGGAGGGCGCCAACGTCTGGTTCAACGCGGTGTTGCGTGGCGATAACGAGCTGATCCTGATCGGCAAGAACAGCAACGTGCAGGACGGCAGCGTGATGCACACCGACATGGGCTACCCGCTGACCCTCGGCACTGGCGTGACCATTGGCCATAACGCCATGCTGCACGGCTGCACCGTTGACGACTACAGCTTGATCGGTATCAACGCAGTGATCCTCAATGGCGCCAAGATCGGCAAGCACTGCATCATCGGCGCCAACTCGCTGATCGGTGAAGGCAAGGAAATCCCCGATGGCTCGCTGGTCATGGGCTCCCCGGGCAAAGTGGTGCGTGAGTTGACCGAGGCGCAGAAGCGGATGCTCGAAGCCAGCGCTGCGCACTATGTGCATAACTCGCAGCGTTACGCGCGGGATCTGGTTGAGCAGGAAGAATGAGTACGGTTGAACGGCCTGTTGCCTCGCCGTGCGTGAGTATTTGCGCGCTGGATGACGACGATATCTGCACCGGCTGCCAGCGCAATGTAGATGAAATCACGCGCTGGAGCCGCATGGACAACGCCGAGCGCCGGGTGGTGCTGGGGTTGTGCCATGAGCGGGCGGTGGCCAGTGGGATGATGTGGATGACCCCTGGGAAATCTGGCGCCTGACAGGCCACCATCGCAGGCAAGCCAGCTCCCACCCTTGATGTGTGAATGCGTTCAAATGTGGGAGCTGGCTTGCCTGCGATGAGGCCCTGCCAGACGACAACCCTGTAATTGTGTACCCTGTGCGGCATTACCCACAGGTCCATCCCCATGCTTTTCCTGATCGCCTACATCAGCAGCGTCGTGCTGATCAACTTCGCCTTCTCTACCGCCCCACACCTGGATGTCATCTGGTCTGCCTGGGGCGGCCTGGTGTTTATCCTGCGCGACATGGTGCAAACCCGCTTCGGCCATGGCGCAATCATCGCCATGCTGGCGGCGCTGGTGCTGTCCTATATCACCTCCGACCCGTCCATCGCCCTGGCCAGTGCCACGGCGTTTGCGGTGTCCGAGTGTATCGACTGGCTGGTGTTCAGCATCACCAAGCGCCCGCTACATGACCGCCTGTGGATAAGTTCGGCGCTGAGCATTCCCCTCGATACCTTTATTTTCTTCGGTTTGATCGGTGCGCTCACACCAGCGGTAGCGGGCACGGCGTTGGTGTCCAAATTCGCCGGTGTCACCGTGGTGTGGTTGATCATGGCCTGGCGCATTCGCCGGCGGGCTGTCGCCAACTGAGGCCAATTTTTACAGTTCATGTAAAATGCCGGCCTTTCTCCCCCATGATCCGCTCCCCTGAGGACCTGAGATGACCCGAATCGGAACTCCATTGTCGCCAACCGCGACCCGCGTTTTGCTGTGTGGCTGCGGTGAGCTGGGCAAGGAAGTAGTGATCGAACTGCAGCGCCTGGGCGTTGAAGTGATTGCCGTGGATCGCTACGCCAACGCGCCGGCCATGCAGGTGGCGCACCGTAGCCATGTGATCAACATGCTCGACGGCGCAGCGCTGCGTGCGGTCATCGAGGCGGAGAAGCCGCACTTTATCGTGCCGGAAATCGAAGCCATCGCCACCGCCACCCTGGTGGAACTGGAGGCCGAAGGCTTTACCGTAATCCCGACCGCCCGCGCCACGTCGTTGACCATGAACCGTGAAGGCATCCGTCGCCTGGCCGCCGAAGAACTGGACCTGCCGACCTCGCCGTACCACTTCGCCGACACCTTCGAAGACTACAGCAAGGCCGTCCAGGACCTGGGTTTTCCGTGCGTGGTCAAGCCGGTGATGAGTTCGTCGGGCAAGGGCCAGAGCCTGTTGCGCAGCACTGATGACGTGCAGAAAGCCTGGGACTACGCCCAAGAGGGCGGTCGTGCCGGCAAGGGCCGGGTCATCATCGAAGGCTTTATCGATTTCGACTACGAAATCACCCTGCTGACCGTACGCCACATCGGCGGCACGACGTTCTGCGCTCCGGTGGGTCATCGTCAGGAGAAGGGCGACTATCAGGAATCCTGGCAGCCTCAGGCCATGAGCCCGATTGCTTTGGCCGAATCCGAGCGCGTCGCCAAGGCGGTGACCGAAGCCTTGGGCGGTCGTGGTCTGTTTGGTGTGGAGTTGTTCATCAAAGGCGATCAGGTGTGGTTCAGCGAAGTGTCGCCGCGCCCCCATGACACTGGCCTGGTGACCTTGATCTCCCAGGACCTGTCGCAGTTTGCCCTGCACGCCCGGGCCATCCTGGGTCTGCCGATCCCTTTGATCCGTCAGTTCGGGCCTTCGGCTTCGGCGGTGATCCTGGTGGAAGGGCAGTCGACCCAGACGGCGTTTGCCAACCTCGGCTCTGCGTTGAGCGAGCCGGATACGGCGTTGCGTCTGTTTGGCAAGCCTGAAGTGAATGGCCAGCGCCGTATGGGCGTGGCGCTGGCGCGGGACGAGTCGATTGAAGCGGCTCGGGCCAAGGCGACCCGTGCTTCCCAAGCAGTTGTTGTAGAGCTCTAAAACCCCGTCGCGTCTATCGCAGGCAAGCCAGCTCCCACATTTGATTGGGTTCACATATTTTGATGTGAGTGCTTTCTAATGTGGGAGCTGGCTTGCCTGCGATAGCGGTCTATCAGGCGACCTTGTTCAAGTCGTTATCCCGCGTCTCTTTCAGGCACAGCACTGCAATCAAACTCAGCAACGCTGCCGCCGACACATACCCACCGACATAACTCAGCCCGCCCATCGCCACCAGCTTGGTCGCGAAGAACGGCGCCGCCGAGGCTCCCACGATCCCACCCAGGTTATACGCCGCCGATGCGCCGGTATAACGCACGCGGGTCGGGAACAGTTCTGGCAGCAGCGCGCCCATCGGTGCGAAGGTCACACCCATCAAAAACAGCTCCAGCGCCAGGAACAGCGCCACCGCCCAGGTCGAGCCATGGGTCAGCAGCGGCTCCATGGTAAAGCCCGACAGAATCGCCAGGACCGCGCCGACAATCAGCACCGGCTTGCGCCCGTAACGGTCGCTGGCCAATGCCGCCAGCGGTGTCGCCAGCCCCATGAACAGCACCGCGAAACACAGCAGGCCGAGGAAGGTTTCACGGCTGTAGCCCAAGGTGGAAACGCCGTAGCTCAACGAAAATGCAGTGGTGATATAGAACAGCGCATAGCACACCACCATCGACGCGGCGCCCAGCAGCACCGGCAACCAATGTTGGCTGAACAATTCCACCAGCGGCACTTTGACCGGCTTTTCCTGGGCCACCGCATTGGCGAACACTGGTGTCTCGTGCAGCTTGAGGCGTGCATACAGGCCCACCATCACCAGCGCGGCGCTGAGGATGAACGGGATGCGCCAGCCCCAGCTGCGGAACTGCTCGTCATTGAGGCTCATGGCCAGGATCAGGAACAAACCGTTGGCCGCCAGAAAGCCGATCGACGGGCCCAACTGCGGGAACATGCCAAACCACGCGCGTTTGCCCTTGGGCGCGTTCTCGGTCGCCAGCAAGGCCGCGCCGCCCCATTCTCCGCCAAGGCCCAGGCCCTGGCCGAAGCGCAATACGCACAAGAGGATCGGTGCCCAGGCGCCGATGCTGTCATAGCCGGGCAGCAAACCGATCAAGGTGGTGCACACCCCCATCAGCAGCAGCGAAGCCACCAGGGTTGATTTACGGCCGATGCGGTCGCCGAAGTGACCGAACAACGCCGACCCCAACGGGCGGGCGATAAAGGCGATGCCGAACGTCAGGAACGAGGCCAGCATCTGTGCGGTGCCGGACGTCTGCGGGAAGAACACCGGCCCGATCACCAGTGCGGCGGCCGTGGCGTAGATATAGAAATCGTAGAACTCGATGGCGGTGCCGACGATGCTCGCCGTGGCGACGCGGGCGGTCGAGTTGGTCGGGGCGGCGGCTGCGCCCTCTTGGTAGGTCGTGCTCATGGAGGTATCCCTGACGGTCATTGCGCGTTTGGACGCGGATTATTATTGGTCGAACACCCATGGATCAGGGCAATGCGCGGAGCGGCTCGGGATGGGAGCAAACACCGGTCGGACATGGTAAGGCGGTGCCTGGACACGCTGAGTGCGGATAGCACGCGGTCGGGCGGGGCTTGGGTAAGCCGCAGGGATTATAGGAAGGGGGCTAAGGATCCAACAAGGGGCTGGTGAGGATCTATGGCCTGGAACTGGATCAATGTGGGAGCCTGCTGAGGTCAGGCGGCCACCGGCACATGGCTGGTATGCCAGATCAACACCTTGCTCACCCGGTTATCCTCGGTCTCGAGGATTTCCAGGCGATAGCGGCCGATTTTCAGGCATACCGCGCAATCGGGGATGGTTTCCAGCGCTTCGGTCACCAGGCCGTTGAGGGTTTTGGGGCCGTCGCTGGGCAGGTGCCAGCCCAGGCTTTTGTTTAGTTCGCGGATCGAAGCGGCGCCATCGATGATGTAGCGGCCATCGGGCTGGGCTTCGATGTGCGGGTTATCCACAGCCTGATCGCTTTCGAATTCGCCGACGATTTCTTCCAGGATATCTTCCAGGGTAACGATGCCCAGCACTTCGCCGTATTCGTCCACCACCATGCCCAGGCGCCGTTGCTGCTTGTGAAAGTTCAGCAATTGCAGCTGCAGCGGTGTGCTTTCCGGTACGAAGTAGGGTTCGTGACAGGCGGCGAGCAATGCCTCTTTGGTCAGGCTGGCGTCGGGCAGCAGGTGCTGGACCTGGCGTGTATTGAGCACTGCCTCGACCTGGTTGATATCACTGTGGAACACCGGCAGGCGTGTGCGCTGGGAGTTGCGCAGTTGTTCGATGATTTCATCGATCGAGTCGTCCAGGTTGATGCCGTCCACTTCACTGCGGGGCACCAGGATGTCGTTGACGGTGATGTTATCCAGCGCATGGATGCCGGGCATACCGGGCGCACGATCTTCGTCCATCTCCAGCGGCGCTTGGTCGTCATGGTCCGGCAGCGGTTCGTCGCTGTTTTTCACCACACCGGATTTGCGTGTGAATGGACGCAGCAGCAACAGGCTGATGCCATTGAGCAACCAGGCCAGTGGATAGAGGATTTTCAGCGGTACGCCCAGCAGGGCGTTACCAAAACCCAGCACCGCTTGCGGATGACGGGTGGCCAAGATGCGAGGCAGGTAATCGGCGAGAATCAGCAGCAGTGCACAGGAGATCAGCCAACCCAGCCATGGGCCGTTCTGCGCCCAGGCATAGATTGCCAGCAGCGTGCACAGGATCACCACGGCGGCGCGGCACAGGCTGTTGCACAGGATCAGGCTATGGCGCGGGAAGCTCAGGCGTGCGGCAGCCTTGTCGCCCTGGCGGGTGCCGGGGCGCAGGGCCAACAGATGTTGTTGTGCCGCTTCGATGGCGGTAAACAGCGCCGCCCATAAAATCAGCAAGGCAATGACGGCGAGCATTGGCTCCAGGGGCAAGTTATCCATGATCGCTGCCCGTCAGATATGCAGGATGTATTCGCGAACCAGCTTGCTGCCGAAATAGGCCAGCATCAGCAGGCAGAACCCGGCCAGGGTCCAGCGGATTGCCTTGTGCCCACGCCAGCCGAGGCGGTTGCGGCCCCACAGCAGCACACTGAATACCACCCAGGCCAGGCACGCCAGCAGGGTTTTGTGCACAAGGTGCTGGGCGAACAGGTTCTCGACGAACAGCCAGCCGGAGATCAGCGACAGCGACAGCAGGGTCCAGCCGGCCCACAGGAACCCGAACAGCAGGCTTTCCATGGTTTGCAACGGTGGGAAGTTCTTGATCAGCCCCGACGGGTGCTTGTGCTTGAGCTGGTGATCCTGCAGCAGCAGGAGCAGGGCCTGGAACACCGCGATGGTGAACATGCCATAGGCAAGGATCGACAACAGGATGTGGGCAAGGATGCCCGGTTCCTCATCGATCACCTGTACGGTGCCGGTAGGGGTGAATTGCGCCAGCAGTACCGTCAGCATGCCCAGGGGGAATAGCAGCACCAGCAGGTTCTCGACGGGAATGCGGTAGCAGGCCAGCAGCGTCAGCGCGATGACGGCCGCGGCGATCAGGCTGGCGGCGCTGAAAAAGTCCAGGCCCAGGCCCACCGGCGTCATCAGGTGAGTGAACAGGCTGGCGGCATGGGCCAGCAGGGCCAGCACGCCAAGGCCGACGAGCAGACGTTTGTCCGCTTTGGCGCCTTGGGCCAGACGAGTGCCCTGATAGAGAGTCGCAGCGGCATACAAAATGGCGGCGGCGAGGCTGGGTAGCAAACTGGGTGACAAGGGGAGCATAAATCCTGGTAGGCAAGCCCGAAAGTCGTTGAGTTTGGCACACACCTGCGCTGCAAGAAAGACTCCCGGGCCAGACAGCGGGTGTGCATGGGCGCAGTCTTCGCTATAATCTGCGACCTGCCCACGCCGCAGGCTCGCCGAGCGCTGTTGTTAATAGCGATTTGCCAGAGCCTGGGCCGCCATTACCTCGGTCTACCTGCATTTTGATGAGTAGGGCCTGAAAGGATCGCGCATGTTTGAAAACTTGACTGACCGTCTCTCGCAGACGCTGCGCCACGTTACCGGCAAGGCCAAGCTGACCGAGGACAATATTAAAGACACCCTGCGTGAAGTGCGCATGGCGTTGCTGGAGGCCGACGTGGCCTTGCCGGTGGTGAAGGACTTCGTCAACTCGGTCAAGGAGCGCGCGGTCGGCACCGAAGTGTCCCGCAGCCTGACCCCGGGCCAGGCCTTCGTGAAGGTCGTCCAGGCCGAACTCGAAAGCCTGATGGGCGCGGCCAACGAAGACCTGAACCTCAGCGCCGTGCCGCCAGCCGTCGTGCTGATGGCCGGTCTGCAAGGTGCGGGTAAAACCACCACCGCCGGCAAACTGGCGCGTTTCCTTAAAGAGCGCAAGAAGAAATCCGTGATGGTGGTGTCGGCCGACGTGTACCGTCCGGCGGCCATCAAGCAGTTGGAAATGCTCGCGGGCGAAGTGGGCGTGACCTTCTTCCCGTCCGACCTGAGCCAGAAGCCGGTCGACATCGCCAACGCGGCTATTAAAGAAGCCAAGCTCAAGTTCATCGACGTGGTGATCGTCGATACCGCCGGTCGCCTGCACATCGATGAAGAGATGATGGGCGAGATCAAGGCGCTGCATGCCGCGATCAACCC
Organism: Pseudomonas paralactis; assembly: GCF_001439735.1. GTDB lineage: Bacteria > Pseudomonadota > Gammaproteobacteria > Pseudomonadales > Pseudomonadaceae > Aquipseudomonas > Aquipseudomonas paralactis. Next base: position 47,975 of record NZ_JYLN01000009.1, on the reverse strand, counting down.
CGTCGAGACGCTGTTCGTGGTCGACGCCATGACCGGCCAGGATGCGGCCAACACCGCCAAGGCCTTTGGTGACGCACTGCCGCTGACCGGCGTAATCCTCACCAAGGTCGACGGTGACGCCCGTGGCGGTGCCGCGCTGTCGGTACGTGCCATTACTGGCAAGCCGATCAAGTTCATCGGTATGGGCGAGAAGAGCGAAGCGCTCGAACCGTTCCACCCCGAGCGTATCGCCTCGCGTATCCTTGGCATGGGTGACGTGCTCAGCCTGATCGAGCAGGCCGAAGCCACACTCGACAAGGACAAGGCCGACAAGCTGGCCAAGAAGCTGAAGAAGGGCAAGGGCTTCGACCTTGAAGACTTCCGCGACCAGCTGCAACAGATGAAGAACATGGGCGGCCTCGGCGGCCTGATGGACAAGCTGCCCAACATCGGCGGTGTGAACCTGGCGCAGATGGGCAACGCCCAGGGCGCGGCAGAGAAGCAGTTCAAGCAGATGGAAGCCATCATCAACTCCATGACCCCGGCCGAGCGCCGCGACCCTGAGCTGATCAGCGGTTCGCGCAAGCGCCGGATTGCCATGGGTTCCGGCACCCAGGTGCAGGACATCGGTCGCTTGATCAAGCAACACAAGCAGATGCAGAAGATGATGAAGAAATTCTCCGCCAAGGGCGGTATGGCCAAGATGATGCGCGGCATGGGCGGTATGTTGCCCGGCGGCGGCATGCCTAAAATGTAAAGTATTCGAGCGTAAGCCTTGCTTGCGCTCCGACCCACAGGGATGTGGGATCTCCAGCAAACCCGCCGTTGGCGGGCGCTGACTCGCCGTTTTAACCGACGGCTCTATGGCAGATCTGAATGGCACGCTGATAGGCGCCAGAAAAAGACATTTGCAAAAGTCCGGATATTCCTTAGAATATGCGGCCTTTCGGGCACCTATGCCCGCTGTGCATTTAGATTTGCAGCACCGACTACAGGAACGATGTTCACATGCTAACAATCCGTCTTGCCCTTGGCGGCTCCAAAAAGCGCCCGTTTTACCACTTGACCGTAACCGACAGCCGCAACCCGCGTGACGGTTCGCACAAGGAACAGGTTGGTTTCTTCAACCCTGTTGCTCGTGGTCAAGAAGTTCGTCTGTCCGTGAACCAAGAGCGCGTAGCCTACTGGCTGAGCGTTGGCGCACAGCCATCCGAGCGCGTTGCAAAACTGTTGAAGGACTCGGCTAAGGCCGCAGCCTGAGCAATATGAACGCGACGCCAGCTGTTGCTGATGATTTGATCGTTATCGGCAAGATTTATTCTGTTCATGGCGTTCGCGGCGAAGTGAAGGTGTATTCCTTTACTGATCCGACTGAAAACCTGTTGCAGTACAAAACCTGGACGCTCAAGCGCGAAGGCAGCGTGAAACAGGTCGAGCTGGTCAGTGGACGCGGGAGCGACAAGTTCCTGGTCGCAAAGCTCAAGGGTCTTGATGATCGTGAAGAAGCTCGTCTTCTGGCCGGTTACGAGATCTGCGTGCCGCGCAACCTGTTCCCTGAATTGACCGACGGCGAGTACTACTGGTACCAGCTGGAAGGTCTGAAGGTTATTGATCAACTCGGGCAATTGCTGGGGAACATCGATCATCTTCTGGAAACCGGCGCCAATGATGTAATGGTGGTCAAGCCTTGCGCTGGCAGCCTGGATGATCGCGAACGCCTGTTGCCCTATACCGAGCAATGCGTGTTGGCAGTCGACCTGGCAGCGGGCGAGATGAAGGTGGAATGGGACGCGGACTTCTAAGCGTGGCTAATTTGCGCATTGAAGTGATCAGTTTGTTTCCCGAGATGTTTTCCGCCATCAGCGAGTACGGTATCACCAGTCGGGCGGTGAAACAGGGGCTGTTGCAGCTCACCTGTTGGAACCCGCGAGACTACACGACGGATCGACATCACACTGTGGACGATCGCCCATTTGGCGGTGGCCCGGGCATGGTGATGAAGATCAAGCCCCTGGAAGATGCGTTGGTTCAGGCCAAGGCAGCCGCCGGGGAGAAGGCGAAGGTAATTTACCTGTCCCCTCAAGGCCGTCAGCTGAAACAGGCGGCGGTACGCGAACTGGCGAATGAGGAAAGTTTGATCCTGATTGCCGGTCGCTATGAAGGCATTGACGAGCGTTTTATTGAAGCTCATGTCGATGAAGAGTGGTCGATTGGGGACTATGTCCTGTCTGGCGGCGAGCTGCCGGCGATGGTCCTGATAGATGCGGTTACACGACTGCTGCCCGGAGCTTTAGGGCATGCGGACTCCGCGGAGGAAGATTCCTTCACGGATGGTTTGCTGGATTGCCCGCACTACACCCGTCCGGAGGTGTATGTGGATCAGCGTGTTCCCGACGTATTGCTAAGTGGCAATCACGCACACATCCGGCGTTGGCGTTTACAGCAGTCCCTTGGTCGGACCTATGAACGACGCGCCGATCTTCTGGAAAGCCGCTCGCTTTCTGGAGAAGAGAAGAAGCTGCTCGAGGAATACATCCTCGCGCGGGACGATAGTTAACAACGTATCGATGGTAGGTCCATTGACTTACCTTAGGAGCACAGCATGACTAACAAAATCATCCTTGCACTCGAAGCAGAGCAGATGACCAAAGAGATCCCTACCTTTGCCCCGGGCGACACCATTGTCGTTCAGGTGAAAGTGAAGGAAGGCGACCGTTCGCGTCTGCAAGCGTTCGAAGGCGTGGTAATCGCCAAGCGTAACCGTGGTGTGAACAGTGCTTTCACTGTTCGTAAAATCTCCAACGGTGTTGGCGTAGAGCGTACTTTCCAGACCTACAGCCCGCAGATCGACAGCATGGCCGTTAAGCGTCGCGGTGACGTACGTAAAGCCAAGCTGTACTACCTGCGTGACCTGTCCGGTAAAGCAGCTCGCATCAAGGAAAAACTGGCTTAAGTCCAGCTTCCCGATGCAGAAAAAAGCAGCCTACGGGCTGCTTTTTTGTGCCTGAAATTTGTCCATTTGTCGGTATTGACCATGACCACCCGTTTCGAAGAAATCCAGCGCCGCACCGACCTGTCCGTCACCCACGTGACCAAGGCCGTGTTCCCGCCTACCACCAACCATCACAACACCCTGTTCGGCGGCACTGCCCTGGCATGGATGGACGAAGTGTCGTTCATCACCGCCACGCGCTTTTGTCGCTTGCCTTTGGTGACGGTCTCCACCGACCGTATCGACTTCAATCACGCGATCCCGGCCGGTTCCATCGTTGAGCTGATCGGTCGCGTGATCAAGGTCGGCAACACCAGCCTCAAGGTCGAGGTTGAAGTGTTCGTCGAGAGCATGAGCGCCGATGGCCGTGAAAAGGCGATCCAGGGCGTGTTCAGCTTCGTCGCGATTGACGCGGACAAACGCCCTGTACCGGTATTGCCTGGGTTTGCCGACTGATTACTCGGTGGTACTGTTTTGCGGTTGAATCACCGCCAGCAGGGTCCAGCCGGCCACGGGCTTCAGGCTGCTCTCGGGCGTGACCACATGCACCCAGCCGCTGGTGTCCCGGGCAAACAGCAAGGTGGCGCGCTCGCCGTGCAACGCCTGGTACTGCTCCCAGCCAAAGCCATCGGTGAGGTTGGTGCTATATAGCTCGGCACCCTGGCCCAGCAGGCTTGCCAGTTTGGTATAGCTCAGGGGTTGGCTACCCAACAGGTGGCCGCGGTGTTCGTGGCTGGCCTTGTGTTTGTCGGTGCGACGGTTTTCCTGGCTGCTGGCCAGGGCGAACAGTCGCTGGCCGAAATCATGGCGAAAACGCATGGTCGCCAAGGCGTTCAACTCGCCGGACGGGGAGAGCGCAAGCAAATGCCCCAGGCCGACCAGGTCCAGATGCGACTCGGCATGTTGGGAGGCGGGGTTACCGAAGTAGGTCGGCAGGCCCTCCATGCGACTGGCGCGGATGTTTTCCCAGCTTGAATCCGTCAGCAACACCCGGCTGCCCAATTGCTGCAATGCCTTGCCGAGTGCCCGCGCCGGGCCGTTTGCGCCCACGATCAGGAAACCGCTGGGCGCAGGCTCGGCGACTTTGAGCAAGCGCGCCAAGGGGCGCGCCGTGGCACTTTGCAGCACCACGGTGCCGATGATCACCGCAAAGGTCAGCGGCACCAGCAATAACGCGCCTTCATGACCCGCCTCATCCAGGCGGATCGCAAAGATCGCCGACACCGCCGCCGCCACAATGCCCCGTGGCGCGATCCAGGCCAGCAGTGCACGCTCGCGCCAGTTCAGTCCGGAGCCGAAGGTCGAGAGCGCCACGTTCAGCGGGCGGGCAATAAACTGGATGATCACCAGCAGAATCAGCACGAATGGGCCCAGGGCGATCAAGGCATTCAGGTCCAGGCGCGCCGCCAGCAGGATGAATAGCCCGGAAATCAGCAACACGCTGAGGTTTTCCTTGAAGTGCAGGATGTGTCTTACATCCACACCCTTCATGTTCGCCATCCACATGCCCATCAGCGTGACCGCCAGCAGGCCGGACTCATGCATCACCTGGTTGGCGGCAATGAAGATGCCCAGCACACCCGCCAGCGTCGCCAGGTTATGCAGGTATTCCGGCAACCACTGGCGGCGCATGATCTGCCCCAGTACCCAGCCGCCGGCGATCCCGAACAGGCTGCCGCAGAGGATGACGCCGCCAAAGGTCAGCAGGCTATGGCTCAAGCCATCGCCCGAAGCCCGGGCAATGATGAAGCTGTAAACCACCACCGCCAACAGCGCGCCGATCGGGTCGATGACGATGCCTTCCCAGCGCAGGATATTGGCGATGGAGGCTTTGGGGCGTACCACGCGCAGCATCGGCACGATCACGGTTGGCCCGGTCACCAGGGTCAGCGTGCCGAACAGCAGCGCGAGCATCCAGTCAAAACCCAGCAGCCAGTGCGTGGCCAGGGTGATCACCGCCCAAGTCGACAGGGCACCGACCGTGACCAGGCGATGCACCACGCTGCCGATTTCCTTCCATTCCGACAGGTGCAGGGTCAGGCTGCCTTCGAACAGGATCAACGCCACGGCCAGGGACACCAACGGCATTAACAGAGGGCCGAACATCTCCTGCGGGTCGAGCCAGCCCAGTACCGGCCCCGCCAAAATACCCGTCAATAACAGAAACAGGATCGCCGGCAGCTTGAGCCGCCACGCCAGCCATTGGCAACCCAATGCCGCCACTCCAATGCCGCCAAAGGCCAGCAAAATCTGTTGTTCATTCATTGAAGCTTCCTGTTCCTTGAAGTAGCGGGCTATGAAAGACTAGCGGCCCTTGCCACAGTTCACTAAATAATTCGCGCAGTCCCCATCCTGCGCTGCCTTGAGTACCCATGCCCGCCATCGACCACCCTTTGATCGACCGTTTCCTTGACGCCCTCTGGCTGGAAAAAGGCCTGTCGGACAACACGCGCCAGGCGTATCGCAGCGACCTGGCCCTGTTCAATGGCTGGTTGCAGGAGAAAAACCTTGAATTGATCAACGCCGGGCGCGAGCTGATCCTCGATCATCTGGCGTGGCGCCTTGAGCAGAACTACAAACCACGCTCCACCGCACGATTCCTGTCCGGCGTGCGCGGCTTTTATCGCTACCTGCTGCGGGAAAAGCTCATTGCGACCGATCCCACTCTACAAATCGATATGCCGCAATTAGGTAGGCCTCTTCCTAAATCTTTGTCGGAAGCTGACGTGGATGCTCTGTTGGCTGCGCCGGATCTCAGTGAAGCCATCGGCCAGCGCGATCGCGCCATGCTGGAAGTGCTTTACGCCTGCGGCCTGCGCGTGACCGAACTGATCAGCCTGACGCTGGAGCAGGTTAACCTGCGCCAGGGCGTATTGCGCGTAATGGGCAAGGGCAGCAAGGAGCGGCTGGTGCCCATGGGTGAGGAGGCGATTGTGTGGGTTGAGCGCTACATGCGCGATGCGCGCCACGAATTGCTCGGCGGGCGCCCCAGCGACGTGCTGTTCCCCAGCCTGCGCGGCGAGCAGATGACCCGCCAGACCTTCTGGCACCGCATCAAGCACCAGGCCAAAGTGGCCGGGATCGGCAAGGCCCTGTCGCCTCACACCCTGCGTCATGCGTTCGCTACCCATTTGCTCAACCATGGCGCGGATTTGCGCGTGGTACAGATGCTGCTCGGCCACAGCGACTTATCCACAACCCAGATCTACACCCATGTGGCACGCGCACGTTTGCAGGATATGCACGCCAAGCATCACCCGCGCGGATAAAACCGTCAGAAATGGCCCATTTTACCTGTCGCGGTCTGCCCTCCCGCCCAACTGTGGTAGGCTTTGCCGGTTCGCAAAGGGGACGGCACCCGTTGTGTTCCAGATCAGTATTCCGCTCCCGTCCCTGCCTCTGCCTTCAGGAGTTCCCATGCGCTTGACCCAGATTATTGCCGCCGCAGCCATTGCGTTGGTTTCCACCTTTGCTGTCGCCGATGATGCGGCCGAGCAGACCATTCGCAAGAGCCTGGCCAACCTGGCGCTCGATACCCCGATCGAAAGCATCAGCGCCAGCCCCATGGCCGGCCTGTATGAAGTCAAGCTCAAGGGCAGCCGTGTGCTGTACGCCAGTGCCGATGGCCAGTACATCGTCCAGGGCTACCTGTTCCAGCTCAAGGACGGCAAGCCGGTCAACCTGACCGAGAAGGCCGAGCGCCTGGGCGTGTCCAAGCTGATCAACGGTATCCCGGTGGCTGAAACCGTGGTGTACCCGGCCATCGGCGAGACCAAGACCCACATCACCGTATTCACCGACACCACCTGCCCGTACTGCCACAAGCTGCACGCCGAAATTCCGGCGTTGAACAAGCTGGGCGTGGAAGTGCGCTACGTCGCCTTCCCGCGCCAGGGCCTGGGTTCGCCGGGTGACGAGCAGTTGCAGGCGGTGTGGTGCTCGGCCGACAAAAAAGCGGCCATGGACAAGATGGTCGATGGCAAGGAAATCAAGTCGGCCAAATGCGCCAACCCGGTTTCCAAGCAGTTCGCCCTGGGCCAGTCCATTGGTGTGAACGGTACACCGGCCATCGTTTTGGCCGACGGCCAGGTGATTCCGGGCTACCAGCCGGCGCCGCAAGTTGCCAAACTGGCACTGGGTGCCAAGTAAGCATTTATCGTTGAGCCTTTGACGATCATGACTCGCCGAACTGTCGGCGGGTCATTAATTGAGAGCCGCAGTTGTGCGGCTGTTTTCACGGCCGACCTAGCGTCGGCCGTTTCATGGGGAGTTCTTCAGTGAAACCGGTCAAAGTAGGCATCTGTGGGTTAGGGACCGTCGGTGGCGGTACCTTCAACGTACTTCAGCGTAACGCTGAAGAAATTTCCCGCCGCGCAGGTCGCGGGATTGAAGTGGCGCAAATTGCCATGCGTTCGCCAAAGCCTCAGTTCGAAACGACCGGTATTGCGATTACCAACGATGTGTTCGCCGTGGCCACCAACCCTGAGATCGATATCGTTATCGAGCTGGTAGGCGGCTACACCGTGGCCCGCGAGCTGGTGCTCAAGGCCATCGAGAACGGCAAGCACGTGGTCACCGCCAACAAGGCGCTCATCGCCGTGCACGGCAACGAGATCTTCGCCAAGGCTCGCGAGAAGGGCGTGATCGTGGCGTTCGAAGCCGCGGTGGCCGGTGGTATCCCGGTGATCAAGGCGATCCGTGAAGGCCTGTCCGCCAACCGCATCAACTGGGTCGCCGGTATCATCAACGGCACCGGTAACTTCATCCTCACCGAAATGCGCGAGAAGGGCCGTACCTTCGAAGACGTGCTGGCCGAAGCCCAGGCCCTGGGTTATGCCGAAGCCGACCCGACCTTCGACGTGGAAGGCATCGACGCGGCCCACAAGCTGACCATCCTGGCGTCCATCGCCTTTGGTATTCCGCTGCAGTTCGACAAGGCCTACACCGAAGGCATCACCAAGCTGACCACCGCCGACGTGAACTACGCCGAAGCCCTGGGCTACCGCATCAAGCACCTGGGCGTGGCGCGCAGCACCCCGGCCGGTATCGAATTGCGTGTGCACCCGACGCTGATCCCGGCCGACCGCCTGATCGCCAACGTCAATGGCGTGATGAACGCGGTGATGGTCAACGGCGACGCCGCCGGTTCCACCCTGTTCTACGGCGCCGGTGCCGGCATGGAGCCGACCGCTTCGTCGGTAATCGCCGACCTGGTGGACGTGGTTCGCGCCATGACCAGCGACCCGGAAAACCGCGTGCCGCACCTGGCCTTCCAGCCGGACTCGCTGTCGGCCCACCCGATCCTGCCGATCGAAGCCTGCGAAAGTGCCTACTACCTGCGTATCCAGGCCCAGGACCATCCGGGCGTGCTGGCCCAGGTCGCCAGCATCCTGTCGGAGCGCGGTATCAACATCGAGTCGATCATGCAGAAGGAAGTCGAGGAGCAAAACGGCCAGGTGCCGATGATCCTGCTGACCCATCGCGTGCTCGAACAGCACATCAACGATGCCATCCACGCCCTCGAAGCCCTGCAAGGCGTGGTCGGCCCGGTGGTGCGGATTCGCGTCGAACACTTGAACTAACCGATTTGTTCCAGGGGCCCCGTCCATTCGGCGGCCCCTGTTCGAGAATGTTTTAGAGGAGCCAGTCATGCGTTACATCAGCACCCGCGGCCAGGCACCGGCCCTGAATTTCGAAGACGTTCTGCTGGCAGGCCTTGCCACCGACGGCGGCCTGTATGTGCCGGAAAACCTGCCACGCTTCACCCAGGAAGAAATCGCCTCCTGGGCCGGCCTGCCGTATCACGAGCTGGCTTTCCGAGTGATGCGCCCGTTCGTCACCGGCAGCATTCCGGATGCGGACTTCAAGAAGATTCTGGAAGAAACCTATGGCGTGTTTTCCCACAACGCCATCGCGCCCCTGCGCCAACTGAACGGCAATGAGTGGGTACTGGAGCTGTTCCACGGCCCGACCCTGGCGTTCAAGGACTTCGCCCTGCAACTGCTCGGTCGCCTGCTCGACTACGTGCTGGAAAAGCGCGGCGAGCGCGTGGTGATCATCGGCGCCACCTCCGGCGATACCGGCTCGGCGGCTATCGAAGGGTGCAAGCACTGCGAAAACGTCGACATCTTCATCCTGCACCCGCACAAGCGCGTGTCGGAAGTTCAGCGTCGCCAGATGACCACCCTCTTCGGCGAGAACATCCACAACATCGCCATCGAAGGCAACTTCGATGACTGCCAGGAAATGGTCAAGAACAGCTTCGCTGACCAAAGCTTCCTCAAGGGCACACGCCTGGTGGCGGTGAACTCGATCAACTGGGCGCGGATCATGGCCCAGATCGTCTACTACTTCCATGCATCGCTGCAGTTGGGCGGCCCGGCGCGTTCGGTGTCGTTCTCGGTGCCGACCGGCAACTTCGGCGACATCTTCGCTGGTTACCTGGCACGCAATATGGGCTTGCCGATCAACCAGTTGATCGTTGCCACCAACCGCAACGACATCCTGCACCGCTTCATGAGCGGCAACCAGTATGTGAAGGAAACCTTGCACGCCACGCTGTCGCCATCCATGGACATCATGGTCTCGTCGAACTTCGAACGCCTGCTGTTCGACATGCACGGTCGCAACGGCGCAGCCCTGGCCGAGTTGATGAACAGCTTCAAGCAAGGTGGTGGTTTCAGCGTCGAGCAAGAGCGCTGGACCGAAACCCGCAAGCTGTTCGATTCCCTGGCCGTGGACGACGCGCAGACCTGCGAAACCATCGCGCAAGTCTACGCCGAGACCGGCGAAGTGCTCGACCCCCACACGGCCATCGGCGTGAAAGCTGCGCGCGAATGCCGCCGCAGCCTGGATATTCCGATGGTGATCCTCGGCACGGCACACCCGGTCAAATTCCCCGAAGCGGTGGAGAAAGCCGGTGTTGGCAAGGCACTGCAATTGCCGGAGCACCTGGCCGACCTGTTCGAGCGTGAAGAGCGCTGCACCGTGTTGGCCAATGACCTGAAGGCGGTGCAGGCGTTTGTCAGCCAGCACGGTAACCGCGGCAAGCCGCTCTGATTTCCACAGTTGGTCAGATTACATCCGGCAGTTAGCTTTTTTGCAGTCGGCCAAGCCCGTCCTCGTGACGGGCTTTTTTATTTTGGCGAGCCATACTTGTCCCTTCGCCCAATCAAGGAAGCTAAATCGGTGCAGGTTTTGATTCAATGGACAGTGCGGCTGATGTGCGTGCTGTGGCTCACCCAACTACCGGTAAGCCTGGCGGCCGTCAGCCTGCCCTTCAAGCTGGTGCCGGCGTTTATCCCGCTTGAGCCTTTGCCCCTGGCGCCCGCAGAGCAGCAGTGGCTGGCGACCCATCGGACGTTGAAGGTGGGTATCTCCATTGATGACTATCAGCCGATCGATATCACCCGCGACCGCAACCGCTATCAGGGCATCAGTGCCGATTACCTGAGCCTGGTCGGCGCACGCTTGCAGGTGCCGATGCAGGTGCTGGGCTTTGCCGAGCGGGCCCAGGCGGTCGAGGCGTTGCGCAGCGGGGCCATCGATATTCTGACCAGCGCCAACGGCTACGAGCGCGATGTGCCCGGCTTGCAGTTCACCCAGGACTACATGCCCGACCGGTCGGTGGTGGTGCTGCGTCGTGATGAGTTTCAAGAGGATGACCTGGCGGGCAAGAAAGTCGTATTGCTTGATGGCTACGCCAATGTGCACAACGTGCAGGCGGCTTACCCCGATAGTCACATCATGCTCGCACCCAACCTCTACAGCGGCCTGGAAGCGCTCAAGCAAGGGGATGCCGATGCGTTTATCGGCAATGAAGTGATTGTGCGGGCCTACAAATCGCTGCGGCCTTACCTGGGGTTGCAGATCAAGGAACAAAGCCGGCTGGCGCCCATCGGCTTTGCCTTTGCCACCCGCCAGGCCGATCCATTGCTGGGGGCGATGATGAACCGCGCCTTGGCGAGCATTGACGAGTCGGTACAGCGGGAGATCCTGGGCCGCTGGACGACAGGGCTTGGCGTCGGCTTTCGCGGTGAGCGCGTAGAGTTGTCCGCCGCGGAGCGCACCTGGCTGTTGCAGCATCCCCATGTGGTAGTGGTGGCCCAGCAAATGTCGCCCTATATCTTCAGGGATAAGGACGGCCACTGGGTGGGTTTGAATGTCGACCTGCTGCACCGCATTTCGCGCATGACCGGTTTGCAGTTTGTCTTCGAAGAGGTGCACTCCACCGCGCAAACCCTGGAATGGCTGGAAACCGGCAGGGCGCAGATGAACACCACCCTGGCGTCGAATCAGGAGCGCAGGGCGCTGCTCGACTTCAGCCATGGCTTTGGCGGCTCCGGCTGGGTGTTCGTGGAGCGCGCCGACGCCACGCCGCTGACGGGCTTGAAGCAGCTGGACGGTAAGGTTCTGGCGCTGCCGGCGCGCCATGTGCTGGAGAGTTACGTCCGCCAGATGCACCCGCAGATCAAGCTGCGCCTGGTAGACAATTACGCCCAGGCCCGTGAACTGGTGCAACGGGGCGAGGCCGCTGCCACGCTGCAAACCGAAGTGGAGGTACAGAGTTACTCCCAGGAGGGTTTGCGTATCGGCCGCAGCGTCGACGGCAAGTGGTCATCCAATTGCCTGTCGGTACGCAAGGACCAGCCTGAACTGCTGAGTATCCTCAACAAGGCCCTGGAAGCCTTGCCGGTGGCCGAGCTGAGCGCACTGCGCCTGCGCTGGATCGGTGCTGTGGCGATTCCGGTGCCAGCCTGGCAACGGGTGCCCCCCTGGGCGTATTGGACGGTGGCCACGGCGCTGCTGTTTGTGCTGGTGTCGCTGGTGTGGAACAGCCGGCTCAAGCGTCAGATTCGTCAGCGGCTGGAAGCCGAGCAGCGGCTCAATGACCAATTGGCGTTTAAACGCGCGTTGCTCGACGGTATGCCCAACTCGCTGTTCGTGCGTGACCTGGCCGGGCGGCTGGTGACCTGCAACAAAAGCTATGAACAGCAACTGGCGACCCGGCTTGAGCTGATTCAGGGGCTGACGCTGATGGAGAGTGGGGTAATGCCTGAGGCCACAGCGGCGCGCCTGCACGCCGGCCATATGGAACAATTGGCCACGCAAGAGTCGTTGTTTGTCGATCGCGAGCTGGAGTTCAACGGCGGCAGCTTTCACGTTTACCAATGGACGGTGCCGTTCTTCGATGCTCAGGGCCGCTTGCAGGGGCTGCTGGGTGGCTGGATCGATATCAACGAACGCAAAGACCTGGAGCACCAATTGATGGATGCCCGCCAGGCTGCCGACGAAGCCAACTACGCCAAAAGTGCATTTCTTTCTGCATTGAGTCATGAGATTCGTACACCTATGACCGCTATCATCGGGTTGCTCGAACTGGAGCAGGAACGCTGCCTTGCCAGCGGCCAGCCCGTCTCTGAAGCCTTGCAGGTGGCCCATCGTTCGGCGCGCGAGCTGATCGCGCTGATGGGCGACAGCCTGGACCTGGCCAAGATCGAAGCCGGTCACCTGCAACTGGTACCGCAAACCACCGAATTAAAGAGCTTTTTCGAAGGCATCCAGCGCCTGTTCGAAGCCACGGCGCAAAAAAAAGGCCTGCATTTGACCCTGGCGTTTGATCCGGCAGCCAAGGGCTATTACTGGTTCGATCCGCTGCGTTTACGCCAGGTGATGCACAACCTGCTGGGCAATGCGCTGAAGTTTACCGAGCAGGGCGGGGTGCGGCTCAGCGTCACCTGCCAGCGGGATGAGTCCAATAACGAATACCTGCACCTGTGCGTCGAGGACAGTGGCCCAGGCATCAGCGCCGAGCAGCAGCCGCGGCTGTTCAAGCCATTTACTCAAGTGAGCGCATTGACCGCAGCGGAGCATGGCGGCACCGGGCTGGGCCTGAGTATCTGCAAGCAATTGGTGGAATTGATGGGCGGTCGCATTCACCTGGCAAGCGTGGTGGGTGAGGGCACCGAGGTGTGCATCGACCTGCGTCTTGATCGGGTCAGCACCGACGATGTGCCGGCCACGCCTGCACCAGCCTTGCCTGCTGCAGGTCGCAGCCTGTCGGTGCTGGTGGTGGATGATTTGGCCGCCAACCGTCTGGTGCTGGCGCAGCAGTTGCAGTTTCTGGGGCATCAGGTGATCGCCCTGGATTCGGCCGAGGCCGCCTTGCAGCGCTGGCGTGAGCAGCGTTTTGACGTGCTGGTGACCGATTGCCAGATGCCGGGTATGTCCGGCTATGCCCTGAGCGAGGCGGTCCGGCGTATCGAAGCCCAAGAGCATCGGCCCCGTTGTGCGTTGATCGGTTGCACGGCGAACGCAATGAAAGATGAACAACGACGCTGCGAGGATGCGGGGATGGATGAACTGCTGGTCAAGCCGGTGACCCTGGAGCACTGGACCCGCGTGCTGGCGCAGGTGGCGCCGCAGCGTTCATTCGATATCCAGGCCCTGCGTACCATGACCCAGGCCGATGGGCCGGTGCTGCACAGCATGTTGCAGGAACTGGCCAAAAGCCTGGACCACGAACATGAGGTGTTGGCCAGCGCCCTGGCCGAGCGTGATGTGGCGCGCTTGAATGCGGCGTTGCATCGCCTCAAGGGCATTTGCTCGCTGGTGGATGCGTTGCCGTTGGCCAAGGCTTGTGTGGCGCTTGAGCAATGCGCGCGAGAACAGCGTGGGGCTGAGCTTGAGCAGCCGTGGTTGAGGTTGTCCGAGGTGCTCAAGGCGTTTCGTCGCGACCTGCAGCCTTATCTGGACTTGTAGGAGCGAGCTTGCTCGCGAAAACCTCACAGGCGCCGCGTCTATTCAGGGAACACACGTTATCGTTGACGTTTTTCGCGAGCAAGCTCGCTCCTACAGGCGACTCATTTCGGACGCGTCCTATGGGGTGCTTCGCGGCTTATGGCTACTGTGGGGGACTTTTCCCAGTATCGACTCCATGACCCATGCGCTCTCTCAATGTACTGATCCTCGAAGACAACCCGTTTCAGCTGATGGCACTGCACCAGATGCTCAATGCCAACGGTGTGTTCAATGTGCTGACCGCAGAAGATGTCGAAACGGCCCGTCAGTCCCTGGACAGTAAAGGGCCGGTGGATATCGCCATCTGCGATCTGTACCTGGAGCGCGGCGATGGCCTGGAGTTGATCCGTGAGCTGGCCGAGCATCGTTTGGCCCAGGTGTTGGTCCTGCTCAGCAATGCCGAACCCGATGTGCTCGAAGGCGTGGCGAATATGGCGCGGCAATTGGGCCTCAACGTGCTGGCGTGTTTGCCCAAGCCAGCCTCGGCAACGCTGATCGGGCAAGTGTTGGCTGACTGCCAGAGGCATTTGCGGCCGGGGCCAGCGGCGCTGTCCTGGGAGCGTGTGCGCCAGTTGCTGGGGTTGAACACCAGGGAGCAACTGCCGCCGTCGGCGGATGTCAGCCAGGCGACCATCGCGGCCTGCGGCAGGGTCTGGTATCAACCCATCGTCAGCCAGGCCGGGGTGTTGCAAGGGGTGGAGGCCTTGGCGCGCTGGCAGTTGCCGGAAGCTCAATTGCTGCTGCCCGATGAGTTCCTGCCGGTGCTGGAGTTTGCCGGCATGGAAGAGGCCTTTACCTGGCATGTGCTGGAACAGGCACTGGGCCTGGCCAACCAGGTCATGGGCGAGACCGGCCAGGTGCTGCCGGTGGCGGTGAACATTCCCGGACGTATGCTTGAGCGCACGCACTTTCCCCAGATATTGCAGGGCCTGCTGCAACTTCACGGCATACCTGCCCATAGCCTGACGCTGGAGCTGGTGGAAACCTCAACGCTGAAAACCGACAGTGCCCACCTCACCGGCTTGCTGCGCCTGCGGATGCTGGGCTGCCAGTTGTCCATCGGGGATTTCGGCATGGGCGGCACCAGCTTGCAGCATTTGCTGGAATTGCCCTTTACCGAACTGAAAATCCCCCCGGCGTTTGCCTGCGGGATGGCCGGTGACGATCGCAAGGCAGCAGTGGTGGCGGGGGCCATGAGCATGGCCGCGCGTCTGGATATCGCCGTGGTGGTCACCGGGGTTGAAAGCGCTGCCGATTATCACGCCGTGGGTGAACTGGGGGCGGCGTGGCTGCAAGGCTGTTTCATTGCCCGGCCGATGGAGGCCGAGGCGCTCAAGCAATGGATCGCGTTCCAGGCTAGGCCAGCCCGTGTTCCTGCACATAAATAAACAGCGCGGCATCATTGGCCAGTCCCAGTTTGCGCATGGCGCTGACTTTTTGCGCACTGACGGTCTGCTTGCTGCGATGCAGGTGCGCGGCGATCTGGCCCACCGTCATGCCCGTGGCCAACAGGCGAATCACCTCCAGCTCCCGGGGTGACAGATGCTCCTGGGAGTGCAGGCGATCGGCGCCGACTTCCCCGGCCAGGCTCAGCGCCTGGCGAATGGTCTGGGCCACGTAGGTGCGTTGCTGGCGCACCTGGCCAATCGCCTGGGGCAGTTCATCGGCCAGGCTGGCCTTGCTCAGCAAGCCCATTACGCCCAATGCCAGAATCGAATGAAACAAACCGGCATTGTTGAGCATGGTGACCACCACAATCGGCAGCTGCGGAAAGCGTCGGCGCAGTTGCTCGATCAGGCGCAACCCGTCGGCGTGGGGCTCGGAGGGCATCATAAAGTCGGTCACCAGCACATCGCAGGCACCGTCTTGCAGTAACGCATTGAGGGCCTGTGGCGAGTTGGCCTCCCCGACGATGCTGATGTGCGGGTCACGCTCAAGCACTGCGCGCAGGCCAATCAGGAAAATCGGATGATCGTCGGCAATGACGATACGCAAAGGCGGTTCAGACGCAGCTCTCAAGGCAGGCTCCCAGGTAGTCCAGGGATTCTAGCGTGTGAAGGTGTGTTTTTTCTCTGTCATCTTTTCCGTGCATGCTCGTTTTCCTCAAGCAGTGGATTACATAAAAGGTAGAACTTTCTGCTTTGAGCACGGGTCACTTGAATGTCAGCCTCTTCGTGACATTTTTGTTTTTCGAACCTTTTTCGAATGATTGAGTGGTGATCGAGATGGAAAGTATCCACCTATTGCTCAGTGAAGCACTGAGCCCTTATCAGGTTACGCTGACCACTTCTGGTATGCGGGAAGACTGCCTGGTAACCGTAAAGAACCCCGGCGGCGCCATTGTGGTAGAACGCGAAGTCGATCGCGCGCAATTGGCCGACAAACGCGCGCTGGTGGATGTCGTGGATTGCCTGCTGCGCGACGTGAAAATCGCCGAAGGGCGCCTGGAACCCTCGGTCATTGCCGCCTTGCGTAACGCTGCCCAAACCCGTGGCGGCGCACTGGCATGAAACATTATTTTTCTTCGGAACCTTCCTACGCGGCGGTCAGTCAGAGTCCGTAACAGCAAGAGCAATCATTGTGCTCCGGTGTTTGTCGCTTGCTGTGCGTGCCTTTTTAAGGCCACGTTTAACCCCGAGTTGTCTCCCCACTGCTCGGGGTTTCTTTTTGCCCGCGATTCTCAGATCGCGCCATTCTCGCGCAGGCGAGCAATAGCTGCGGCGTCGTAACCCAGCGCATTGAGCAGCACAGTGTTGTGCTCACCCAATTGCGGGCCCACCCATTCACAGCTGCCCGGTGTGTCCGAGAGCTTGGGCACAATGCCCGGCATCTTGAAGTCCTTGCCGTCCGGGAGCTTGGCCTTGAGGAACATTTCCCGGGCCAGAAATTGCGGGTCGCCCAGCATGTCTTCGGCGCTGTAGATACGGCTGGCGGGCACTTCGGCTTTGTTCAGTTGCTCTATCACCTGCTCCAAGGGCAGCGAGTTAACCCAGCGGTCGATCACGCCGTACAGCTCGTCGCGGCGGCTGTCGCGCCCGTCATTACTGGCCAACTGCGGGTCGTTCGCCAAGTCGTCGCGGCCGATGGTTGCCATGAAGCGCTTGAAGATCGCATCGCCATTGGCGCCGATCTGCACATGCTTGCCGTCTGCGGTGGTGTGGATCGAGGACGGGGTGATGCCGGGCATGATGTTGCCGGTGCGCTCACGGATAAAACCGAACACATCGAACTCGGGGATCATG
The DNA here is from genome assembly GCF_001439735.1 of Pseudomonas paralactis. Lineage (GTDB taxonomy): Bacteria > Pseudomonadota > Gammaproteobacteria > Pseudomonadales > Pseudomonadaceae > Aquipseudomonas > Aquipseudomonas paralactis. The sequence goes on along the minus strand of NZ_JYLN01000009.1, from coordinate 30,962 downwards.
CTTTCCATCATGGCGAAGATGGCTTCATACAGCGCCACATCCACCACCTGGCCCAAGCCGCCGTTGACTTCGCGGTGACGCAGCGCCATCAGCGCGCCGATCACTGCCCACAACGCGGCAATCGAATCGCCGATGGAAATCCCGGTGCGCACCGGCGGGCGGTCCTCGAAGCCGGTGATATAGCGCAAGCCGCCCATGGACTCACCCACTGCGCCAAACCCCGGCTGGTCTTTCATCGGCCCGGTCTGGCCGAAACCCGAGAGGCGTACCATCACCAGCTTGGGGTTGAGGGCGTGCAGGGTTTCCCAGTTCAGGCCGAGTTTTTCCAGCACCCCGGGGCGGAAGTTTTCGATCAGGATGTCGGCGTCGGCCAGCAGTTGCTTGAGGATCGCCAGGCCGTCGGGGTGCTTGAGGTTGAGGGTCAGCGACTGCTTGTTACGGGCCTGCACGAACCACCACAGCGAGGTGCCCTCATACAGCTTGCGCCATTTGCGCAGCGGGTCGCCGCCGTCCGGGGATTCGACCTTGATCACCTCGGCACCGAATTCAGCGCAAATGCGTGAGGCAAACGGGCCGGCGATCAGGGTGCCCAGTTCGATGACTTTCAGGCCGGCAAGTGGTTTGGCAGTGAGCGACATGGGGATCCTTACAAGCGCGGGACGATGATGTCCTGCTTTTTAACATAGGCGAGCCGCCCGGATGCAGCGCAGTATTCGTTCAATGCCCTCGCCATCGGTTAGACTGGCCGCCTTTCCTTGTCTTTAGAAGCCCGTTCATGGCCCAGCCGTCCACGACCTACAAATTCGAACTCAACCTCACCGACCTCGACCGCTCGGTGTACGAGAGCGTCAAACAGACCATCGCCCGCCACCCTTCGGAAACCGAAGAGCGCATGACCGTGCGCCTGCTGGCCTACGCCCTCTGGTACAGCGAGCAGTTGGCGTTCGGGCGTGGCCTGTCGGATGTAGACGAACCGGCCCTGTGGGAAAAAAGCCTGGATGATCGGGTTTTGCACTGGATCGAAGTCGGCCAGCCGGATGCCGACCGCCTGACCTGGTGCTCGCGCCGCACCGAACGCACCAGCCTGCTGGCCTATGGCAGCCTGCGCGTGTGGGAAGGCAAGGTGGTGCCGGTGGCCAACAACCTGAAAAACGTACATATCGCTGCCGTGCCCCAGGAAGTGTTGGAGACCCTGGCCAAGGACATGCCCCGCGTCATCAAGTGGGACGTGATGATCAGCGAAGGCACGATCTTTGTGACCGATGACCGTGGCCAGCATGAAGTGCAACTGCAATGGCTGGTCGGCGAGCGCGGTTAAACCTTGGCTGAACCCGGCTCCCTGTAGGAGCGAGCTTGCTCGCGAAAAACTCCAGGGCACCACGATCACCCAGGCACACGCGTCATCGTTAACCACCTTCGCGAGCAAGCTCGCTCCTACAATGATTAAAGAGAAGTTATCACCACCGTATGCGTATCGATCCCCGCCCTTTGCCCGCCGTCCTGCCTTTTCTCGGTGAACTGCCGCCGCTGTTGACCCGCCTTTACGCCGCACGCGGGGTGCAGTCGGAGGCCGAGCTGGACAAGAGCCTGGCGCGGTTGATTCCCTACCAGCAGCTCAAGGGGATCGACGCGGCCGTGGACTTGCTGGTGACCGCCCTGGAGCAGCGCCAGCGTATCCTGATCGTCGGTGACTTCGATGCCGACGGCGCCACGGCGAGCACCGTGGGCACCCTGGGCCTGAGATTGCTCGGTGCGGCCCATGTCGACTACCTGGTGCCCAACCGCTTCGAATACGGCTACGGCCTGACGCCGGAAATTGTCGCGGTGGCGTTGCAGCGCGAGCCGCAATTGCTGATTACCGTGGACAACGGTATCTCCAGTGTCGAAGGCGTGGCGGCGGCGAAAGCGGCGGGGTTGCAGGTGCTGGTCACCGACCACCACTTGCCCGGCGATGAACTGCCGGCCGCCGACGCCATCGTCAATCCGAACCAGCCGGGCTGTACGTTTCCCAGCAAGGCCCTGGCCGGTGTCGGCGTGATCTTTTACGTGCTGATGGCCCTGCGCGCACGCTTGCGCAGCCTGGGTTGGTATGACAACAAACCCCAGCCGAACATCGGTGAACTGCTTGATCTAGTGGCCCTGGGCAGCGTTGCCGACGTGGTGCCGCTGGACGCCAACAATCGTATTCTCGTCCACCAGGGCCTGGAGCGTATTCGTGCCGGTCGTGCGCGGCCGGGCATCAAGGCAATCCTGGAAGTGGCCAAGCGTGATCATGCGCGTATCACCTCCACCGACCTGGGTTTTATCCTCGGCCCGCGCCTGAATGCCGCCGGACGCCTGGATGACATGAGCCTGGGCATCGAATGCCTGCTCACCACCGACGCTGGCGCCGCACGGGAAATGGCCGCGCAACTGGACGGCATGAACCAGGACCGTAAATCCATTGAACAAGGCATGCAGCGCGAGGCCCTGGCCCAGCTCAAGGACTTGCCGGTGGAGTCGATGCCCTACGGTTTGTGCCTGTTCGACCCGGAGTGGCACCAGGGGGTGATCGGTATCCTCGCCTCGCGCATGAAAGAACGTTACTTCCGCCCGACCATTGCCTTTGCTGACGCCGGCGACGGACTGCTCAAGGGCTCTGGACGCTCGGTGCAAGGCTTTCATATCCGCGATGCGCTGGCGGTCGTCGCCAGCCAGCACCCCAACCTGATCACCAAGTACGGCGGCCACGCCATGGCGGCGGGGCTGACCTTGCCCGAGGCCAACTTCCCGTTGTTTGCGCAAGCCTTTGATGCCGAAGTGCGTCGGCAACTGCGCGAAGAAGACCTCACCGGCCGCCTGCTTTCAGACGGTACCCTGGCGGTGGAAGAGTTTCACCTGGAACTGGCCCGCGCTCTGCGCCATGCCGGCCCATGGGGGCAGCACTTTCCGGAGCCGTTGTTTCACGGCGTGTTCCAGTTGGTGGAGCAGCGGGTGGTGGGTGAGCGGCATTTGAAAGTGGTGCTCAAGAGCGAATGCGGGTCGGTGAAGCTCGATGGCATCGCCTTTGGTGTGGACCGCGAAGTGTGGCCAAACCCGACGGTGCGTTGGGTGGAATTGGCCTACAAGCTGGATGTGAATGAGTTTCGTGGCAATGAGACGGTGCAACTGATGATTGCGCACATCGAACCGCGCTAGTTTTCATCAACACCACGTACCACTGTGGGAGCGGGCTTGCCCGCGATGACGGAGTGTCAGTCAACGCTACTGTGACTGCGCCAGCGCTATCGCGGGCAAGCCCGCTCCCACATTGGGTCTTGGGTTAAGCTGGAGTTATTCGGCTTTGGCCTGATGCTTGACGATGATATCCACCAACCGCTTGGCCAGCGCCGGGTAGTTTTCATCGAAGTGATGCCCGCCCGGCAGCTTCATGGCTTCGCCCACGGCGGTCTTGTCGGTGCAGCCACTCTCGTCGACTTCTTCGGCACCGTAGATGCACACGACTTTTTCAGGCGGCAGCTTGGCCATTTCCGGGCCGGTGGCGGCTTCTTTGCCGGCGTTGCCCAGCCAGCCTTCCACTTCGATTTCAAAGCTGCCGGTGCGGGCGAAGGCCAGCAGGATGATCGCGTCTACCCGTTGCTGTTCGTTCTCTGGCATACGGTTGTAGATCGCCGGCAGTACGTCGGCGCCGAACGAGTAACCGGTCAGCACGAAGCGCTTGGTGCCCCATTTCTGCCGGTAGTGTTGCATCAGTTCGGTGAGGTCCTTGGCGCTTTGCTCCGGCGTCTTGTGCTGCCAGTAGTAGCGCAGGGTGTCGATGCCGACCACCGGGTAGCCGATCTTCGCCATCTCGCCCGCCACGTCGCGGTCCAGGTCACGCCAGCCGCCGTCACCGGAGAGGAACAGGGTCACGGTGTCCTTGGCTTGCCCGGCAGGCACTTCTACCACCGGAATCGCCAGGCCGCCGTTGTCCGAACCGACCAGTTGCTTGCGCAGTTCGTTGTTCAGCACTTGCGGGTAATGAATGTCGTAGTCGCTGATGCTGGTGGTGGCACGCGGTGTGTCACGTACGAAGCTGGCGCTTTCATCGTCCGGGTTGTCGTTCCACGCCACCAGCCAGTTGCCGTGGGCAGAGGCTTTGGGCAGCGGGTCGTTGCAGCCTTCCTGTTTCAGGGCAAAGCCCACGGAGATCGCGTTAGCCTTGTCATCATTCTGAGTGGCCAGCCAGCGCCAGGCGAGCGCAGCGCCAGGGCCGATGCCGCTGACCAGGGTTGCCGGGCCTTTGAGCTGCGCCAGGGCGCCTTGCAGGGCTTGTTCCTGCAGCTTGCAGTCATCCTTGGGCAGGATCACTTGAACGATTTGCGCTGCGCCGCCCTGGCTCAGGGCAACCAGCTGACTGTCGGTCAGGGCTTCGTCGGCCAGCACGGCCACGGCCACACGGGCTTTGGCGGCGCTTGCGGGGGTGACGCGGGTCATTACCGAGCCGTCGGCCTGGGGCAATTGCTCCAGGGTCGGTTGCGGGGCAGGGCGGTTCCAGTACCAAAAGCCACCCGCCGCGATCAGCGCAAGCAGCACTACAAAGGCCAATACATACCGCCAGGAGCGTCGAATCATCAGCGTTTCACCAATCCAGTCAAGCCGCCCGCGATCAGGGCGGCGGTATCGGCCAGTGCCACCAGCGGATCAAGTCCTGCGGGCACGGCCATGTAACGGGGTTCCCAGTCGGGCTGGAACTTGTCTTTGAAGCGGCGCAAACCTTGGAAGTTATACAGTTGCTCGCCACGGCGGAACACCATCGAACCCAGGCGCTGGGTCAGCGGTGCGCCACGGCGCGGTTGCAAGCCCGACAACGGCACCATGCCGAGGCTGAAGCGGGCGTAGCCGTGGCTCTTATAATGTTGAATCAGGCCTACCATCATGAATTCCATGGTCAGCTTGGGCGCGTCGGGGTGGGCGCGCATCAGGTCAAGGCTGGCCAGGTCGTGATTGTAAGTCTCAAGCAGGTTGGCGAAGGCTACCGGGCGCCCTTCAAAGCGAATGATCGCAATACGAAAGTGCTTGAGGTAGTCGTCGCTGAAACGGCCCAGAGAGAAGCCCTTTTCGCGCACATTCTTACCTGTAAGCCAGGCATCGGAGATGACTTTTAATTCATCCATCGGCGCCTGGCCGGGTTCGAAGATTTCCAGGGACAGGCCGTCGCGGGTGCCACGGTTCCAGGTGTAGCGCAAATCCTTCATCTCTTTGCCCTTGGCTTCAAGGTCAAAGCGTTTCAGATCGACCCGGGCTTCCTCACCCAGTTTGATCGCGGTGAGGCCGATGTCCATGTAGTACGGCAGGTTCTCGGCGCGTACCTGGTAGAACACTGGGCGGGCGTGGTGGATGTCACACAGGTCACGGAACTGCCAGATCATCTCGGCGCGCGGCTGGGTCGGGCCGATCGGGTCGTACAAGGCCACCAGGCTGCGCCCGCGACGAGCGTACATCAGGAAGGCTTCATCGTTGGGGTGAAACAGCAGGGCCTTGTCGCCGGTGAGCGCCAGGCCGCCGTCGGGTTGGGACGAGGCCATCAGGATCTTGCTGGCGCGCTCCAGTTCTTCCGGGGTCGGCAAGTGGATGACCGGGCGCGCCGTGCGCAGCAGCCAGGTCAGCGACACGATCACCAGCAGCACCGCGGCACCCAGCAACGAGCGCAAGCCGCGCGGGGCGTTGGCGTCGAGGGTGAACTGCCACCACAGTTGATGGCTGTAAGGCACATCCTGATAGGCGAACAGCAGCAGCCAGATCGAAGCGCCGAGCACGCAGACACTGGCCACCAGGTACAGCGGCGAAAACGGCAGTTCGGTCAAGCGGCTGGCGCGGTAGAACGAGCGGCGAAAGATCGCCAGCAGCACCGCGGTCATGGTCATCAGGCTGGCTTCTTCCCAGTCGAAACCCTTGAGCAGCGAGAGCAGGGCGCCCACCAGCAGCAACACCATGGTCAGCATCCAGGCCGCCGACAAACGTCGACGCAGGCCCTGGGCGAGCAGCAAGCACAACACGCCGATCAGGCTGGCACCAAAGTGCGAAGCGTCAATCAGGCGGTGGGGAATCAGGAAGCCGATGTTTTCCAGGCGTGAGTCGATCTCTGGCGTGGCGCCGGAAAACAGCAGGACCACGCCGGACAAAAAAACCAGGACGGCCAATACCGGCGCTGCCAGCCCCGACGCTACCCGCAGGCTCTGTTGGGTCTGGAACAGGCGCTGGGCCTCGTTGACCAGCAGGAACACACAGGCGATCAACAGCGGCAGCACCACGTAGATCATCCGGTACAGCAGCAAGGCGGCGGCCAGGGGCGCGGCACCGAGTTTGTCGGCGAAGGCCGCCAGCAGGATCGCTTCGAATACACCCACGCCCCCCGGCACATGGCTAAGCACGCCGGCGGCCAGGGCCAGCAGGTATACCAGCAGGAACGGGCCGAAGGGCGGTGCCTCCGGCAACAGCATATAAAGGACGCCAGCGGCGGCGGCCACGTCGAGGGCGGTGATGATCAGTTGCAGAAAGGTCAGGCGTCGGCCCGGCAGGCGCAGGGTACGGCGACCGGCCTTGACCAGCAGGTTGTCGGGGTAGGGTTGTTCCGGCAGGCGGCGGCGATAGATGCCGACGCACAGCATGGCCGACAGCACTAATACTGCGCCGGAAACACCCCCGAGCAGGCTTTGCGGTAAATGCAGGTAAGTCGAAGCCGCCGGCAAATTGCTCAGCGTCGCCAATGCGGCCAGCGGCGGCAGGGCGCAGCCCAGAGCGAGGCTGGCGAACACGGTCATGTGCGCCACTTCCGATGCGCCGATGCCGTGGCGGGCATATAAACGGTAGCGCACCGAACCGCCCGAGAGCATCGACAAGCCAATGGCGTTGCCGATGGCAAAGGCGGTGAAGCCACCCAGGGCCAGGGTTCTGGCGGGTAACTTCACCCCGGCATAGCGTGCGCCGGAAAATTCGTAACCGAGCAGGATAATGAAGCCTGCAACCGCCGCTGCAAACGCACCGAGCAAGGCTGGCTTGGGCACTTCCAGAATCGAATCGTGGAGTGCGTAGAGGTCCAGCTCCAGCAGCAGATGGCGGCAGGCGATCAGGGCGATTGCAAACAGCAGCAGCGTGACGGCCAGGCCGATGGGCTGGCGATACTTGCTCAACAAATCCAGCCAACGTAAACGGGTCGGCGTGATCGGTTGTTCTGCTGTGACGGTGTCTTGTGGTTCAGACGAGTTGGCGCGCATCAATCACCTCGTGGATTGTGCGCGACAGGATGGGGGTATCCAGCCAAGTTACCAATCCCTATGGACAAAATAATTACAAATATTAACGCGGATCACCGGGGGCGGCGACTGCGGCCATTGGTCGTAGAGGGCAGTGCTTGAGCATTGAGCATAGCGTGCAATGAGATGGACTCTACAAACCGACTACGGTTTCATGAAAGATGCCATGCCATTGTTTCAGAAGAACTTTTTCGCCAGATACAAAAAAGGCCACTCTTTCGAGTAGCCTTTTTTGATGTTTGGTTGCGGGAGCCGGATTTGAACCGACGACCTTCGGGTTATGAGCCCGACGAGCTACCAGACTGCTCCATCCCGCGTCTGTGGGCGGCATTCTACAGCGCAATGGCGAGGTGTCAACCGTTAATGAGCCGATGGCACAAATAAGCGCGAATTATTCTGAAATCAAGGTGTTGGCGGTGTTTTCAGGCGCAACGGGAGAAAACAGGCGCGCACAAAAAAGGCCACTCTTTCGAGTAGCCTTTTTTGATGTTTGGTTGCGGGAGCCGGATTTGAACCGACGACCTTCGGGTTATGAGCCCGACGAGCTACCAGACTGCTCCATCCCGCGTCTGTGTGTCGGCATTCTACAGAGGAACGCGAGTGTGTCAACCTGTAAATCAAACAAAAGCGCTTGTGGTTCAATCGGTTAGCTCTCCAAGGCATGATCTTGAAGCGCTCGGGGCCAGTCGGGCCGAGGCTTTCAGCTCTATCGGAAGCCTGGATTCGATTGAGAAAATAAATTCATCATAGAAACTTCCTACCACTTGGAAGGAAGAATCAAACTACTGGTGCTATATACAGGGGTGAATGCGATACTGACCACCCGTTGGTCCACACCCCGTTTATATGACGCAGCGCAAAATCATCCACGTCGACTGTGATTGCTTCTACGCCGCCATCGAGATGCGTGACGACCCGAGCCTGGCGCAAAAACCCTTGGCTGTGGGCGGCTCGGCGGACCGGCGGGGGGTGATCGCTACCTGCAACTACGAAGCGCGTGCGTATGGGGTTCGTTCTGCGATGTCGTCGCGCCATGCCCTGAAGCTGTGTCCCGACCTGACCATCGTCAAACCGCGCATGGATGCCTATAAGGAAGCGTCGAAGGAAATTCAGACGATCTTTCGCGACTACACCGACCTGATCGAGCCGTTGTCGCTGGATGAAGCCTACCTCGACGTCTCCGACAGTCCGCATTTTAACGGCAGTGCCACACGTATCGCCCAGGACATCCGTCGCCGGGTCTCCAACCAACTGCATATCACCGTGTCGGCCGGCGTGGCGCCGAACAAGTTCTTGGCCAAGATTGCCAGCGACTGGAAAAAGCCCAACGGCCTGTTTGTGATTACCCCGGACCAGGTCGAAGACTTTGTCTCGCAGTTGCGGGTCAGCAAGCTGCACGGGGTTGGCAAGGTCACCGCCGACAAGCTTGCGCGCCTGGGCATCGAAGACTGCTTGCAGTTGCGCGAGTGGAACAAGCTGGCGTTGGTGCGCGAATTCGGCAGTTTTGGCGAACGACTCTGGAGCCTGGCCCGTGGGATTGATGACCGCGTGGTGCAAAACGACAGCCGTCGGCAATCGATCAGCGTGGAAAACACCTACGATGTGGACTTGCCGGATCTCTCAAGCTGCCTGGCCAAACTGCCTGAGCTGATGGACACCCTGGCCGGGCGCATGGCACGCATCGACAGCAGCTACCGGGCCGGCAAACCGTTCGTGAAAGTGAAGTTTCATGACTTTACCCAGACGACGCTGGAGCAGGCCGGGGCAGGGCGGGATCTGGAGAGTTATCAGCAGTTGCTGACCCAGGCGTTCAATCGCGGGGGGAAGCCGGTGCGGTTGCTGGGGATTGGGGTGCGGTTGCTGGACCTGAGCGGCGGCAACGAACAGCTCGAATTTTCCTGGTAGAAACCGGGATTAAAGAATGTAGGGGATCTAAATGTGGGAGGGGGCAAGCCCCCTCCCACATTGTCCTGTGCAAACTTTGAGAGCTCAGCGTACGCCAGGGTCTGCGACGAGTCGCCCCGCATCCTTGGTCAACGCTTGCACAAACTCCTGCTGCAATTCCGGATCATTGCGCGTCAGTTCGATCAGGCTTTGTTCCAGTTCGCTGGCTTCTTCTTCCAGGCCCAACTCCGACAGGCGCTTGACGCGGTGCACCCACTGGTTCACTTCGTCATCTTCCAGGTCGTCGTAGATCAGGGCATGGGCTTCCAGCAATTTGCCGCGCAGGGAGTTGCTGACCGCCAGGGTCGAGTCCGTATGCACGTCGTCCTGGCCATCTTCCACGCTGATCTTCAAGGTGGTGACGCGGTTCAGGTCCTGCTCGGCGAATGGGCTGTCCAACAGGTTCAGGCGCAGGACGCCGTTGCGGTCGGTGGTCAGCTCATGGGTCTGCTTGCCGGCAGTGACTTGTACCGGGCGCTCGCTCCATGGCAGGCTCGAATACTCCAGGCGCTTGTCACGCTGGACTTCATCGATAGCCGCCAGGTTCTGTTGCGCACGGCCGTGGGATTGCACGTTCATGAACGGGTTGATGCCGTCCACGCCGTAGCTCAGCCAGTCTCGCGTCACGCTCGTGGGCAGGTTGCCGAGGGCGAAGATATTCGCCACGTTGGCACCCACGCCTGCCACTAACGCCACGGCACCCAGCGGCATCTCATAGAGTTTGCGCCAGGGTTGGTAGGGCGTGTAGCGATCGTAACGACGGGTGACTTCGAATTCGGTGACCTCGAAGGTCTTTTGCTCATGAATGCGAACTCGGCGTTGCGGCAGCTCCAGCACTTTGGGTTCGCCTACATCAATCTGCAGGCTGTGGTCGAGCAACTTACGCTCGACCCGCTCCTCGTGCTCACTGCGTTGCGACATCTGATTGGCGCAGCCGCTGACCAGCAGGGCGCCGCACAAGGCGGCGCCCCCCAGGGCTCTGGTGTTTCGCTTGAACATGACTTCTCTTGATCTGGTTTTCAGCGACGAATACGCGCCTGAAGGAAAGACAGCACGTCAGCCACCGGCAACGGTTGAGCTTCGGCTTCGGTCCGGCTCTTGTATTCCAGATTGCCATCAGCCAGGCCGCGGTCACTGACCACGATCCGGTGCGGGATGCCAATCAGTTCCATGTCGGCGAACTTGATGCCCGGGCTGGTTTTCTTGTCCCGGTCATCAAGCAGCACTTCAAAACCGGCAGCGGTCAGTTCAGCGTACAGCTTGTCGGTGGCTTCGCGTACTTGCTCGGTTTCATAGCGCAACGGCACCAGAGCCACCTGGAACGGCGCCAAAGCGTCACTCCAGATAATGCCTTTCTCGTCGTTGTTCTGCTCGATGGCAGCGGCAACCACGCGGGATACGCCAATGCCGTAGCAGCCCATGTCCAGGGTGATCGGCTTGCCGTTCTCGCCCAGCACTTCGCACTTCATCGCCTTGCTGTACTTGTTGCCCAGCTGGAAAATGTGCCCGACTTCGATGCCGCGCTTGATTTCCAGGGTGCCTTTGCCATCCGGACTTGGGTCACCCGCTACGACGTTGCGCAGGTCGGCCACGGTTGGAACCGGCAGGTCACGCTCCCAGTTCACGCCGAAGTAGTGCTTGTCGTCGATGTTCGCGCCGATACCGAAGTCGCTCATCAGCTCGACGGAACGGTCGATGATGATCGGCAGCGGCAGGTTCAGCGGGCCGAGGGAGCCTGCACCGGCGCCAATGGCGTCGCGCAGTTCGGTATCGGTGGCCATGACCAGCGGGCTGGCTACGCCAGGCTGGTTGGCGGCCTTGATTTCGTTGAGCTCGTGGTCGCCACGGATCACCAGGGCGATCAGCTTGCCTTCTTCTTCAGCGCGCACGATCAGGGTCTTGATGGTCTTTTCAATCGGCAGATTGAATTTCTCCACCAGCGCCGCGATGGTCTTGGTGTCTGGCGTGTCGACCAGGCGCAGCTCTTCGGTCGGTGCTGGGCGCGAGGTTTCACGCGGTACGGCTTCGGCTTTTTCGATGTTCGCCGCGTAGTCGGAGCCGTTGCTGAACACGATATCGTCTTCGCCGGACTCGGCCAGTACGTGGAACTCGTGGGAGCCGGCACCGCCGATCGAGCCGTTGTCCGCTTCAACCGGGCGGAACTTCAAGCCCAGGCGCGTGAACACGTTGCAGTAAGCCTGGTGCATGCGATCGTAGGTCGCTTGCAGGGAAGCCTGGTCGGCGTGGAACGAATAGGCGTCCTTCATGATGAATTCACGGCCACGCATCAAACCGAAGCGCGGGCGGATCTCGTCACGGAATTTGGTTTGGATCTGATACAGGTTCAGCGGCAACTGTTTATAGCTGCTCAACTCGTTGCGCATCAGGTCGGTGATGACTTCTTCATGGGTCGGGCCGGCGCAGAAATCGCGGCCATGACGGTCCTTGAAGCGCAGCAACTCGGGGCCGTACTCTTCCCAGCGCCCGGATTCCTGCCACAACTCAGCCGGCTGGGTGCTCGGCATCAACACTTCCAGAGAGCCGGCAGCGTTCATTTCTTCGCGAACGATGGCTTCGACCTTGCGCATCACCTTCAAGCCCATGGGCAACCAGGTGTACAGGCCCGAGGCCAGTTTGCGGATCATACCGGCGCGCAGCATCAGCTGATGGCTGATCACAACCGCGTCGGAAGGCGTTTCTTTCTGTGTGGCGAGCAAATATTGACTGGTACGCATGGTAGGCCGTTGTCGGTTGCTTGGACTTGAAATGACTTGGGATTGTACGGGCGGTTGCTGCTGGAGTACAGGCGTGAGGTGGCGGGGCGTATCTGTCGTAACCGTCGCTTGTGTGGGCGCTGGCTTGCCTGCGATAGCGGCGTTGGGTTCACCCTCACTATTGCAGGCAAGCCAGCTCCCACATTGACCGAGTCGTATCAGTCTTCCTGCGGCGGATTCAGCCGGGCGCGGCGGTTCTCCTGGAACCAGTGCAGCGCAATCAGGAACAGCGTCGGCACGCCCATCAGGCAAGTGATCATAAAGAAGTTGTGATAACCGAACTTCTCCACCATAACCCCCGAATACCCGCCGATCAGGCGTGGCAGCAACAGCATGATCGAGCTGAGCAACGCATATTGGGTCGCGGAGAACTTGAGGTTGGTCAGGCTCGACAGGTACGCCACGAAGGCTGAGGTGGCCATCCCCGAACTGAAGTTGTCCAGGGAGATGGTGACAATCAGCATCTGCAGGTCGGGGCCCATGTCGGCAAGCATCACGAACAAAAGGTTGGTGCCGGCCGAGGCCACGCCGCCGATGAACAGGATCGGCAGGATCCCGAACCGCACGATCAACAGGCCGCCCATGCCGGCGCCGAGCAGGGTCATGATCAGGCCGAAGATCTTGCTCACCCCGGCGATCTGGTCCTTGGTGAAGCCCTGGTCGATGTAGAACACGTTGGCCATCACGCCCATCACCGTGTCGGACATGCGATAGGTGGCAATCAACCCGAGCAGCAGCAGCGCCTGCCAGCGGTAACGCAGGATAAAGTCGTTGACGGGCGTCAGCACCGGCGCCAGGCCCCGGCGGCCCATGGCCGAAAGGCACAGGCCGGTGAGGGTGATATAGAGGATGGCGCGCAGGAACGCGCGGTCTTCCATCAGCAGTTCCCACAGGCTTACGCCCTGGAACAGCACGCTGGCGAAGTCGGTGTTGTATAGCTGGGTGAACATCGCCGGTACCGACACCAACAGTACGATCAGTACGAACACCGACACCAGTTGGTGCACGAAGCTGTAGCGCCCGGCCTGCAGTTGGGTGCGCAGGGGCACATCGGGTTCACGCATGAGCAAGGTGGTCAGCAGCGCCGGCACCATCAACACGCCGAACAGCACATAGGTGCCGGTCCAGGCCGAGTGTTTATAGTTGAAACCGGTGGAGCCGAAGCCTTCGGCAAAGAACAGCGCGCCCGCTGTGGCCAGCAGAGCAGCGATGCGATAGCCGGACATGTAGCTCGCGGCCAGGGCGGCCTGGCGGCTGTCATCGGCGATTTCCAGGCGGTAGGCGTCGACGGCGATGTCTTGTGTGGCCGAGGCAAAGGCGACTACCACCGCAATGGCGATCAACCACGACAAGTGTTTTTGCGGATCGCAAAAGCCCATGCCGATCAATCCGAGGATCACCAGCGACTGAGCCAGCACCAACCAGGAACGACGACGCCCCAGTTTGCCGAGCAGCGGCAGGCGCCACTGATCGAGCAGCGGCGACCAGACCCATTTGAACGCGTAGGCCAGGCCGATCAAACTTGCATAGCCGATGGTCTCGCGGGCCACACCGGCCTCGCGCAGCCACACGGAAAGCGTCGAGAACACCAACATGTAAGGCATGCCGGCGGCAAAGCCGAGCAACAACAGCACTAACGTCGAGGGGCTGGCATAGGCGGCGAGCGCGGCGCGCCAGGTTTTACGGGGCATGGGCTGGAGTCTGCCTCAGATTTGCGGAAACAAAGCGCGCACTCTAACCGCTGTGCTCTACCGGACGCCAGCCATGGCGCTGAATATCAACACGATTGTTCAAGATAGTGACGCCTTCGCTACGCAAACGCGCACGTTGTTCATCGCCCGAGGCGCTGCCTACCGGTAGACTTATCCGACCACCGGCGCCCAGCACCCGATGCCAGGGTAATCGCGTGTCCTCGGGCAACTGGCTCAGGGTGCGTCCGACCCATCGGGCGGCACGACCCAGGCCCGCCAGGTGAGCCAGCTCGCCATAGCTCACCACGCAGCCTTCGGGCACTTGCGACAAAGTCAGGTACAGCGCGGTACGCCGCATTTCGGCGGGGCTTTGCGGCGCATCGGCGGGTGGCTTCATTATGGGGATATCCGTTGAGATCGTCGCGGTTTTGTCAGAAACGTCTGTAAACATGACGATGAGCATTGAACTCAATATAAATCCTTGAGTCAGTTCTAGCCATGTAACACTATAACGCCCCTTTTTTTGCCACTCCTGAGCCCCGTATCTGCTTATGTTGTCCAGAACTCTGTTATGCCTTGCTGTTTTCAGTGCTTCCACGCCTTTGCTCGCCGATACCGTCTGGTTGAAAAACGGCGACCGGCTGACCGGCAAGATCAAAGTCTTCGACGGTGGCAAATTGCTTATCCAAACCACCTATGCAGGATCGATCCCGGTGGACTGGAAGCAGGTCAAGACCCTGGAAAGCGACCAGGAGCTGCTGGTCAAGCAGGACGCCTACAGCGGCGAAAAAGCCAAGTCGTTGCAGGCATCTGACGAGGGCAAGGTGGTGCTGGCCAATGGCGAGGCACCCAAGACGGTGGAGCTGGCAAGCATTCAACAAATCATGAAGCCCAAACCGGTGATCGAAGATCTGGTGTGGAAGGGCAACGTCGACCTGGCGCTGGACTACAAGCGCGCCGACAAAGACACCAACGACTACGACATCGACTTCAAAACCTCGGCCCGTCACGGCCAGTGGCGGCATACGGGCAAGGGCGAATACAACCGCGAGTTCCAGGACGACATCACCACCACCGATAACTGGGCGCTGGAATACAACCTGGACCGCTTCATCACCGAGAAATGGTTCTGGCAGGGCCGCCTGACCTACAAGCGCGACAAGATCGAAGACCTGGCGCGTCAGCGCGTTGTCGGTACCGGCCCGGGCTATCAGTTCTGGGACGATGAACTGGGCGCGTTCTCCCTCGGTTCGCTGGTCAACCGCACCGATTATGAATATGCCGATGGCGGCAAGGACAACTTCTATTCCCTGGCCATGAAGTGGAACTACAACCGCTACCTGGTGGGCAAGACTGTTGAGTTCTTCACCAACGGCGAATTGGGCAAGCCCCTTGCCGGGCCGTCGGAATATTCCCTGGATGCGGAAATGGGCCTGCGCTACAAGGTCACCGAATGGGCCTCGCTCAACTTGAAGGCTGAACGCAACGAGGTCAGCGGCAGTTCCGAGAGCAGCCTGAGCAAGACCCGCTACACCGCGGGCTTTGGTGTGGCCTGGTAAAAGCAGCTGCGGCCACTCTGGCAACCTGCGCGGATATTGATTACCTTGTGTTGAGATCCATTCCCATATGCCATGGGCGGCGGAACACCCGAGGAGTCATACGTTGAGCGCGCACGTTGCCAAGAACGCCCGAGAGCTGTTGCTCAAGGAATACCGTGGGGCTTTGGCCACACAATCCAAAGCCATGCCCGGTTTTCCCTTCGGCTCGGTCGTGCCCTACTGCCTCGACGAGCAGGGCCGCCCGCTGATCCTGATCAGCCGCATCGCCCAGCACACCCATAACCTGCAAAAAGATCCCAAGTGCTCGCTGCTGGTGGGTGAACGCGAGGCCGATGATGTGCAGGCGGTGGGGCGCCTGACCTACCTGGCCGAGGCCCAGAAGCTGGAAGACGCCGCGGCCATCGAAGCGGCTGCCGAGCGTTACTACCGCTACTTTCCCGATTCGGCCAACTACCACAAGGCCCATGATTTCGATTTCTGGGTGCTCAAGCCGGTGCGCCACCGTTATATCGGTGGGTTTGGCGCGATTCACTGGGTCGACGAGTTGACCCTGGCCAATCCGTTTGCGGGCAAGGCCGAGCGCAGCATGATCGAGCACATGAACAGCGATCACGCCAAGGCCATTGCCCATTACGTCGACCTCGGCGGCTTGCCTGCCAGCGAGCCTGCGCAGTTGGCCGGCATCGACAGCGAAGGCATGCACCTGCGTATTGGCCAAAGCTTGCATTGGTTGCCTTTCGAGATGCCTTGCAATACGCCGACACAAGTACGCGAGGCCCTGGTTTCATTGGCTCACGCCCAGGCGTGGCCGAAAAAAACCACGGCAGGCGCTTGAATTCACACAACGGCGACGTCATCTAAGGTGAACTGGCAAGGCATTCTTGCGTTGAGGAACCATTTGATGCGCCCTTTTTTATTGCTCTTTCTGCTGTTCCCGGTGCTGGAGCTGTTCGTATTCGTTAAAGTCAGCGGTGCGATCGGGTTCTTCCCGGCGCTGTTGCTGATCATTGCAGGCTCCATGCTCGGCGTTCTGGTGTTGCGCGTGGCTGGCCTGGCCACGGCGCTGCGTGCCCGTGAAAGCCTGAACCGCGGCGAACTGCCGGCCCAAACCATGCTTGAGGGCCTGATGATGGCGCTGGCCGGTGGCCTGCTGATCCTGCCGGGCTTTATCAGCGACGTGCTCGGCCTGGTCCTGCTGCTGCCGTTTACCCGCAAACTGCTGGCCGGCAAGATGCGTCAGCGCGCCGAAGAGGCGGCCATACGCCAACGCGCGTTTGCCGACGACCTGCAACCCCGTGG
Organism: Pseudomonas paralactis; assembly: GCF_001439735.1. Lineage (GTDB taxonomy): Bacteria > Pseudomonadota > Gammaproteobacteria > Pseudomonadales > Pseudomonadaceae > Aquipseudomonas > Aquipseudomonas paralactis. The sequence continues at coordinate 14,421 of NZ_JYLN01000009.1, read as the reverse complement.
CGGCCCGGCTCCGCGCCAACCGCTGGGGCGTGAAGGTGACGTGATCGAAGGCGAGTTCGAACACCGCGACAACAAATAACCGCTTCACTGGCACGGCACCTTCGGGTGCCGTGTTGCATTTACCCGGAGAGTAATCTGAAAAAAATTTCCGCCCGGGCCCCTTGTAATAAGCTCATGCGCCCTTATGTAACGGTCACCGCAAGGTTTCTGGTGGTGACATCAGACAGACTTCCGCGTCTCGCCCTGCGAGCCGCGACCGGCACCGCCGGAATTTAACCCGCCGGAATTGATACCGGCCGATGAAAAACACAATTAGGAGAGATCGACAATGAAGCTTCGTCCTCTGCACGACCGCGTCGTAATCCGTCGCAGCGAAGAAGAAAAGAAAACCGCTGGCGGGATCGTTCTGCCAGGTTCGGCTGCTGAAAAAGCCAACCACGGTGTAATCGTCGCTGCTGGCCCAGGCAAAACCCTGGAGAACGGTGATGTACGCGCACTGGCCGTGAAAGTGGGTGACAAGGTTGTTTTCGGCCCTTACTCCGGCAGCAACACTGTGAAAGTAGACGGCGAAGACCTGCTGGTCATGGCTGAGAACGAAATTCTCGCCATTCTGGAAGACTGATTTCCTCGCTAATTTTCCCGTTACTACAAAGTATTTAAGGAATATCGATCATGGCTGCTAAAGAAGTTCTGTTTGGCGATTCCGCCCGTAAAAAAATGCTCAAAGGCGTTAACGTCCTGGCTGACGCGGTAAAAGCGACCCTGGGCCCGAAAGGCCGTAACGTGATCATCGAGAAGAGCTTCGGCGCTCCGACCATCACCAAGGACGGCGTTTCCGTCGCCAAAGAAATCGAACTGAAAGACCGTTTCGAGAACATGGGCGCGCAGCTGGTCAAAGACGTTGCCTCCCGTGCCAACGATGACGCAGGCGACGGCACCACCACTGCTACCGTACTGGCTCAGGCGATCGTCAACGAGGGCTACAAGGCCGTTGCTGCCGGCATGAACCCTATGGACCTCAAGCGTGGCATCGACAAGGCGACCGTCGCCATCGTTGCCGAGCTGAAAAACCTGTCCAAGCCATGCGCCGACACCAAGGCCATCGCTCAGGTAGGCACCATCTCCGCCAACTCCGACAGCTCCATCGGTGACATCATTGCCGAAGCCATGGAAAAAGTCGGTAAAGAAGGCGTGATCACCGTTGAAGAAGGCTCGGGCCTGGAAAACGAACTGTCGGTTGTAGAAGGCATGCAGTTCGACCGTGGCTACCTGTCTCCTTACTTCGTCAACAAGCCAGAGACCATGGTTGCCGAGCTGGACAACCCGCTGATCCTGCTGGTCGACAAGAAGATCTCCAACATCCGCGAAATGCTGCCAGTACTGGAAGCCGTTGCCAAAGCCGGCCGCCCATTGCTGATCGTTTCCGAAGACGTTGAAGGCGAAGCCCTGGCGACGCTGGTTGTGAACAACATGCGTGGCATCGTCAAGGTTGCAGCCGTCAAGGCTCCAGGCTTCGGCGACCGTCGCAAGGCCATGCTGCAGGACATCGCCGTATTGACCGGCGGTACCGTTATCTCCGAAGAGATCGGCCTGAGCCTGGAAAGCGCCACCCTGGAAAACCTGGGTAGCGCCAAGCGCGTGACCATCTCCAAGGAAAACACCATCATCGTTGACGGTGCTGGCGTTGAAGGCGACATCGAGTCGCGTATCGCGCAGATCCGTGCACAGGTTGCCGAAACTTCCTCGGATTACGACCGTGAAAAACTGCAAGAGCGCCTGGCCAAGCTGTCCGGCGGCGTTGCAGTGATCAAGGTTGGCGCTGGTTCCGAAGTTGAAATGAAAGAGAAGAAGGCCCGCGTTGAAGACGCCCTGCACGCAACCCGTGCAGCCGTTGAAGAAGGCGTGGTACCTGGCGGTGGCGTTGCGCTGATCCGTGCTCTGGAAGCGCTGACTAACCTGACCGGCGAAAACGCCGACCAGAACGTCGGTATCGCTGTGCTGCGTCGTGCTGTTGAAGCACCGCTGCGCCAGATCGCTGCCAACTCCGGCGACGAGCCAAGCGTTGTGGTCAACGAAGTCAAGAACGGCAAAGGTAACTACGGTTACAACGCTGCGACTGGCATCTACGGCGACATGATCGAAATGGGCATCCTGGACCCTACCAAGGTGACTCGTTCCGCGTTGCAGGCAGCAGCCTCCATCGGTGGCCTGATCCTGACCACTGAAGCTGCAATCGCTGACGAGCCGAAGGCCGAAGGCGCAGCTGGCGGCGGTATGCCAGATATGGGCGGCATGGGTGGCATGGGCGGCATGATGTAAGCCAGCCTTACCCGGCACTATAAAAAGCCCCGCCTGCAGTGATGCAGGCGGGGCTTTTTTATGCACGGTTGCATGCTGGACCTGTGGCGAGGGAGCTTGCTCCCGTGACTGGCGCAGTTCTCCCAGACACCCCCGCGATCCAACTGTGGGAGCTGGCTTGCCTGCGATGACGCCCTGCCAGCCGACGGCAATCTCCCTGACACCCCGCGATCCCAATGTGGGGCGGGCTTGCTCGCGAAGGCGGCCTGACAGTCAACACAGTTGGACCGGGTACATATCCGTTATTTAGGTAACGGCCACCTAGGGTTCCGCTCTGACAGCGGCTCACTTTTGAAAAAAGCGCAAAAGTAAGCAAAACGCTCTTGCCCCACCACTCGGCACCTCGCTTGGGCTCGGTGTGCCCGAACGCAGGCTTGAATCCGTGGGCCGCCGCCACGCGCCATCCATGGCGCGGGGCGGCTAACCCGGCGTCCTGCCGGGTTACCCACGAATTCAAGCCTGCGTTCGGCCAGCGTGGTTTAACGGGGCGCCTAAGATCAAAAGCCAGATCAAGATCACAAGCAGATCAAGATCAAGAGCGACTCGCTTCGCATCGTGGTTACCGTTGGCTTTCGCAGGCAGCCCTAATGGCTTTTTTGTAGGAGCGAGCTTGCTCGCGAAAAACTCAAAGGCGCCGCGTTCATTCAGCAAGCACGCGTTATCGTTGAAGCTTTTCGCGAGCAAGCTCGCTCCTACAGAAGGCTATGACCGTTTAACTGTCTGGCCCTACGGCTTGCCGTGAAGGTCGGTACAGCAACAAGCAATACAGCCCCAGGCAGATCAGCCAGCAAAAGATCGCTGTCCACACGTTGTGGGAAAAAAAGTGCGCCCCTTGCAGCATACGGCTGACGGAGAACACGCTGCCCAGGCTGACAGCAAAGATGAACGCGTAGCGCGCCAGTCGTGGCCGTCGATCCCGCAGGGCGAAGAACCAGGCGAACAAGGCAAACCCGGTGGCTGCATGTCCGCCGGGCCAGCAGCGGCCAGGTTTATCGGTAGGCGGGCGCGGGCTGAGCAGTTCGCTGTAGGTTTCCTGACCGCCGAATTCCTTAAGGCTCCAGGGGCATTGCACGGCGGTGATGGTTTTCAATGGCGACACGAACGCCGTCGCCATTCCCAGCGACAGCACCAGGCACACCAGTTCACGGCGGTACGGCTTGAGTCGCTGCAGGATGAAGCTGCCGACCAGCCCCAGAATCGCCAGCACCGAAAACAGGATCACCAGTTGCTTGGCACGGTCATGCAGGATGTCTTCAAGGAAGAAGCTATAGCGGCCAATAAAACCGCCAGCCTCTGCGCTATAGAAATGCCTGGCCAGGTCCATATCCAGCGAGGTCAGCTCCAGCAACAGCAAGGCCACTGCGGCGCCGGCAGGCAGGCCCAGGCACAGCCAAAAATTAAGCGGTTTGGAAACCGGTAAAGAGGAGGGGGATTTCATCACGAACCCTGGTGAAAAAGTCCCGTGCTCACCTGCACGGGACTTTTGATTAGCGTTTGCTTAAGGCTGGAGCCTCTTCCTTGGGCGCTTTCCAGCTCAGCAGTTGCTGTTTGTAGTCATAGCTGGCGGCCTGATAGTAGGTAATTGCCCGCTGGATCAATGGGTCATCGCTACCGACGCGCAACTCCTGGCTTGCTCCAAGGGCCTGGTCATGGCGACGCAAGCCTTGGCGCGGGCTGAGGATTGCCAGGTCCTTGCCGTCAAACAAGCCCAAATGCTGGTAGTTGCCCACCACGACTCGCGGTGGCAGCGGGTTGTCTTGCAACAGGTTACGGCCGAAGAACGTCGACTCGTAGCTCAGGTTGATCAGGCCCAGCAAGGTCGGCGCCAGGTCGATCTGGCTGGCCAGCTGTGCGGACTCTCGTGCGTCGATCAGCTTGGGAGCATAGATAAACAGAGGAATCTGGTAGTTGGTGATCGGCAGGTCTTCCTTGCCTGCGCTGCCGGCTGTGTGGTCGGCGACGAACACGAAAATGGTGTTATCGAACCATGGCTTTTGGCGGGCCGCCTCAAGGAACTGGTTGATGGCGTAGTCGGTGTATTTCACCGCACCATCGCGGCCCTTGCCGGATTTGATATCGATGCGCCCATCCGGGTAGGTATAGGGACGATGGTTGGAGGTGGTCATCAGTTGCAGCAAGAACGGCTGTTGCTTGGCGTAGTCGGCGTCGGCCAGTTTCAAGGTCTGCTTGAACAGGTCTTCGTCGGCCATGCCCCAGGCATTTTTAAACGAGATTTCTGACTCGGGCACGCTGCTTTGGTCCACGACCCGATAACCATTGCCGCTGAAAAACGCGTTCATGTTGTCGAAGTAACCGCGTCCGCCATAGACAAACACGCTGTCATAACCGATGGCCGCAAGTTGTTGGCCGAGGCTGGCGAACCCGCTTTCACGGCCGATGCGCTTGACGATCGAACGACCTGGCGTGGGTGGCACCGCCAGCGTAATGGCTTCCAGGCCCCGGTCGGTTCGTGTACCGGTGGCATAGAAGTTATTGAAGTACAGGCTTTGTTTGCGCAATGCATCCAGGTTCGGCGTGAGGTTGCGTTGATCGCCGTTACTGCCCATGTACTTGGCGCTGAAGCTCTCGATGGTCACCAGTACGATGTTGGGTTTACGCAGTGTTCCAGGGTTGGTGATGGCGCGGCGAATATCGAGCGGGTCCGGGTCGATAAAACGTGCATTGGGTTCGCTGAGTTCGGCGCGCAGTTGCCGGGCGACCAGATCGGTGGGCAGGCTCTGATAGAACTGGGTGTAGTCCAGTTCGTTATTGCGGAACGCGGCGAAGAATTGATAAGGGCCGTTGCTGGCCAATTCGTTTTTGTAGGCGTTACCGCCCTGGGCACGCGGGCTGTCCTGGCTGATCAGTTGCAGGCTGAGGCCGGCGACCACCAACAGGCCCAGAGCGTTGACCAAGCGGCCACGCAGTGCCGGCAACGGTGCCGCCATGGCGGCATTGAACGGTTTACGCAGGGCCAGGCTCAAGATGACGGCCAGCATCGCCAGCAGACTCAGCAACTTGCCGATTGGGTAAGACTCCAGCAGGTTGTTCAGCACCTCATCGGAATACACCAGGTAATCGACGGCGATAAAGTTGAAGCGCACGCCAAACTCATCCCAGAACAGCCATTCGGCCACCGAGGTGAACAGCATGGCGAACAGGCTGATCGTCAGCAGTGCCTGCAAGAACCAGCGGTGGCCGCGGCGGCGCCACAGTGCTGGCGGGCAGAGCAGCAAATACAAGCCCAGCGGCAAGGCCGCATAGGCAAGAAAGCCCAGGTCGTAGAGCAGACCCACGCCAAACACTGGCAGCAAGTTGCCGCCCACTTCATTCAGGTGAGTCACCAGCAACACGCTGCGAGTGAGCAGGAAAACCACTAACCATGCACCGATTATCAACAGCAGATAGCGCATTGGCGCCGTTTTGAGAAAGCCCATGTCCAGGTTCCTTAGATCAATGGGCGCGATCTTCACCCTGACACTGTGGTCGGTTTGTGAAGCTATAGTGAAAAACTCGTTTGACGTGCAATCAGTTGAAAAGCCTCGCCGGTGGGCCTTTGAGCTCTATCCCTGAGCCTCGCTTGGCCTTAAGCTGCGCGAGCCAACACGGCCGTTACCGCGTACGGAGACACTGCCCATGCGAATTCTTTTGGTTGAAGACAACCGCGATATCCTCGCCAACCTGGCCGATTACCTGGGGCTCAAAGGCTACACAGTGGACTGTGCGCAGGACGGCTTATCGGGCCTGCACCTGGCGGCCACCGAGCATTACGACCTGATCGTGCTCGATATCATGCTGCCTGGCATCGATGGCTACACCCTGTGCAAACGCCTGCGCGAAGACGCACGCCGCGATACGCCGGTGATCATGCTCACTGCGCGCGATCAACTGGATGATCGCCTGCAAGGCTTCAAATCCGGGGCTGATGATTACCTGCTCAAGCCATTTGCCTTGTCGGAACTGGCCGCGCGGATCGAGGCGGTGTTGCGGCGGGCCCAGGGTGGCGGTCGCCGTGCCCTGCAGGTGGGTGACCTGAACTACGACCTCGATACGTTGGAAGTCACCCGCGAAGGGCGCCTGCTCAAGCTCAACCCCGTAGGCCTGAAACTGCTGGCGGTGTTGATGCAGAAGAGCCCGCACGTATTGCGCCGGGAGATTCTTGAAGAGGCCCTGTGGGGCGATGACTGCCCGGACAGCGACAGCCTGCGCAGCCATGTTCATCAATTGCGCCAGGTGATCGATAAGCCCTTCGCCAAGCCGTTGTTGCAAACGGTGCACGGTGTGGGTTATCGCTTGGCCGAGGGCCGTGATGGAGTTTAAGCAAAGCCTTGCCCAACGGATCATCATCGCCTTTGCCTTGATGAGTGCGTTGGTGGCGGGGGCCTTCGCCATGGGGATCGTTGCGACGGTGCACCTGGTCGAAGAGAAGTTGATCTCGGCGGGCCTGGGCGGTGACCTGCAACGCTTGCTGTTGATGGACAGCCTGGAAGACTGGCGACATCGGCCGGAGCCGGACCAGCTGTTCTACTTCAGCGGCGGGCAAGGCGATTTCGAGTTGCCCAAGGATCTTCGGCATCTGGACCCGGGCTTTCACGAAGTCTTTCGCGAATCCCTGTCGTACCACGCCATGGTCGAGGTGATCGACGGTCGGCGCTATGTGCTGTTGCAGGATCAAAGCGATTTCGAAGAGCGTGAGCGCGTGCTGTTTGCCGTGGTGCTGGTGGGGTTCGTGCTCAGCCTGGCGCTGGCGGTGTTCCTCGGCTGGGTGCTGGCCCGCAAGGTGATGGCGCCGGTGGTGCGCCTGGCCCGCCAGGTCCGCCATCGCGACCAGTTGCTGGGATTGGCGCCACCTCTGGCGCCGGACTATGCGGCCGATGAAGTGGGCGAGTTGGCGGTGGCGTTCGATGCCACGCTGGGTCGTCTGCGACAGGCGTTGTCCCGTGAGCAGTTGTTTACCAGCGATGTAAGCCATGAGTTGCGCACGCCCTTGATGGTGCTGGCCAGCTCGTGTGAACTGCTGCTGGAAAACCCGGCCATCGATCAACGCGGTCGTAACCAGGTCCAGCGAATCGCGCGGGCCTGTGAAGAAATGCGTGAACTGGTGCAGACCTTCCTGATGCTGGCCCGCGCCAAACACGACGACACCGCCATGTCGGCTCAGGTCAACCTGACGCAGGTCGCCGAGGACTTGCTCGGAATCTGGCGTGGGCCTATCGAGCAAAAAGGCCTTGAGTTGATCTACTGCCCTGGCAACCCACTGGATACCCGCTACAACACCACGTTCCTGCACGCGGTGATGGGTAACCTGTTGCGCAATGCACTGCATTACACCGAGCAAGGGTTTATCCGCCTCACGCTGGAGCCGAGTGGTTTTGTGGTGGAGGACTCTGGCGTGGGTATTCCTGAAGACAAGCGCGAAGCAATGTTCGAGCCTTTTGTGCGTGGCAGCGAGAACCGTGGCGAGGGGCTGGGGCTGGGCCTTTCGCTGGTGCAACGGATCTGCGAAAGCCAGGGCTGGAGCGTGAGCTTGACGACCATGGAGCCCAATGGCTGCCGTTTTCATGTGGAATTGAGCCAGGTCAAAACCTGACCGTTCAGTCTGTCGCTTTGCGGATGCAGACTGCCTGCTTTTCAGCGAAGATGGCCCGATGCTACTGAATGTTTCTGTAAAGTCTTGAAATGTATGCATTTGGACAGGACAAGATTTTCACAATGAGTTGACCTGTTGATTACGTTTAGCTGCTTAAGGTTGTAGGCATTAGTTACCGGAGACGTACGATGCCTTCCCCAATCAAGTTGGAATTTTCCGAAAAGTACGACGATCAACACGCGCAGCAATATTTACTCAAACATCAGGACAATCTGGCTCGCCGGTTGTCCCACAAACGCGACGAGCAACTGGCGCGCGGTGCACTGGCCATGGCTGGTGAGCCAGGCCTGGTGCTGGACTTGCCTTGTGGTGCCGGACGTTTCTGGCCGTTGCTGGCCGAAAAACCCAACCGTGTGATTATCGGGGCTGATAATTCGGCGTCGATGTTAAAGATCGCCACTACCGCTCAACCGGCGGAGGTGGTGAAACGGGTACGCCCTTTGCAGACATCTGCCTTTGATATCGATTTGCCAGATAACTCCGTCGACAGTATTTTCTGCATGCGCTTGATGCACCACATCGGTGAACCGGAGCACAGGCTGACAATACTGCGCGAGTTTCAGCGGGTTACCCGCGACAGCGTGATTATTTCGCTGTGGGTGGACGGCAATTTCAAGGCCTGGAAGCGCAAGCGCAGCGAAGTACGTCGTCGCAATAGAGGTGAGCAGGAAGGTTACCAAAACCGGTTTGTGTTACCGGCTGCTACTGTCGAGGCAGAATTCGAGCAGGCCGGTTTCCGTGTTCAGGAATCCCTGGACTTCATACCGCTCTACGCCATGTGGCGAGTGTATGTATTGCGCAAGAGGTAACAGATGGCAGTTGAGTGCGTAGCAGGCAGTCATGTAGCTCCCGAGGAGCGGTTTGATTATTTCTGGCGTCAGAAGGGTGAGTGGGTCGAAGAACCCAATCGCCGGCGTGGCGGTGAAAGTGGTGTGCAGCGGGTGGTCAGCCCTAATGGGCGTTTGCTGTATTGCAAGCGTCAGACCGGCCACATCTACCGCAGCTGGTTGCATCCCTTTGGGCGTCCGACCGTGCTGCGTGAGCGTGATGCCTTGAAGGGCCTGCGTTTGCTGGATGTGCGCGTACCGGAGTTGGTGTTTTGCGAGGCGCGACGCGACCCGCAACATCAATGGAAAGCCCTGTTGGTGACCGCGTCCCTTGACGGTTTCGACGAAATCGAAAACTGGTATGCCGCCGGTGGCCGTGAGCAGTACGGCGAGGCGGTCCACGAGCGTTTGCTCCAGGAATTGGCCGGTACCCTGGCCCGTATGCACAAAGGCCGCTGGCAACACGGTTGCCTGTATATCAAGCACATTTTCGTTCGGGTAACCGGTGAGCCTGATGCGGCAATTGTGGAAGTGGCGCTGCTGGACTTTGAAAAATGTCGCCAGCGTTTGACCGCTTATCGGGCCGCGTCCCACGACATGCTGCAATTGCGCCGCCATTCGTCGTGGAATGATACCGACTGGAAAAAACTCAGCTACTTTTACGAGACGGCGTTTGGCAGCGCTATCAAGGGTTTAACCAGATGAAGCTAGAAATAGCACGAGGTTTGTTTTTGGTCGGGGCATTGGGCATATCAGCCCTGGCCCTGGCCGCATGGGAACAACCTCGCACACAGGTGCTCAGTGCTGTAGACGGTGGCGGGCAATGCCTGCTGCCGCGTATTGCCAAGGCGAGTGTGGCGGTCAAGCCGGATCATGATTTGCTGTTATTCATGTTCGGGATGTCTCAAGCGATGAGGCCGCACAGTTGAAACGAGTCAAACCCCCGGAAAGGGCCTTGCGATGCGAGGCCCTTTTTTTATGCCTGACGCTTTAACTGTTGTAGGAGCGAGCTTGCTCGCGAAAAACCTGAGGACGGCGCGTTCATCCAGGATGGGCGCGTTATCGTTGGCGATCTTCGCGAGCAAGCTCGCTCCTACAGAAGGGTCATTTCAGGCCATGTGCAGGTGGTTGTCCCAGAACCCCGCCGGTAACTCCAGTGGTGTTGCCAGTAACTTTTCCTGGCGGCAGTCATAGAAGCGGCAACGCCCCTGACCGGATGTCACCACAAAGCCATCCGCCACAGCACCCACCCCCGCACAGTCGGGCAAGGGGCCATCCAGGCGCAGCTCAGCGCTGTCCATATCCCAGATGAAGAAACGGTTGCCACGCGGTGCTGTCAGCGCCACCAGGCGCAGTTCGTTGTGCACCGCCACGCTGGCGGTGTAATGCCCCATCGCTTGCAGTTGCTCATCGGCCACCGGGAAAGCCACAAAAGGCTGGCCCGGGCGCTTGATCGCCAGTAACTCTGAACGCTCCTGGGACGGCCCCATGAACTGCTGCCCGGTGAGGATGGTGCCATCGCTGGCGATCCCCATGTGGCGCACGCTGTTCATCTGCTGGCCCAACGTTTCCTTGCTGATCAGGGTGCCATCGCGCTGCATCAACACCAGGCTCGGTTCCATGGCGTTGAGGTTCATCTCCACGCGGCTTTCGGCTTCGGTGCGAATGCCGCCGTTGGCCACCACCAGGGTTTCACCGTCGGGCATCCATGACACCTGATGCGGGCCGATACCGTGGGTGGAAATCTCACCGCTGTGCACCAGCCGCTCGCCTTCAAACGTGTACACACCCAACAACCCGCGACCGGGATCGGAGGTGTCGTTCTCGGTGGCGTACAGCCAGTCGCCGCTCTTGTGGATCACCGCATGGCCGTAAAAGTGGCGGTTGGCGTTTGAGGTGATGGTTTGCAGCAGCGTGCCGTCGCGCACGTCGATCAGGTAGCTCTCGGTGCCCGGACGACGGGCGACGAACAGCGCAATCGGCAGCGTCGGGTGGTTGATGATGTCGTGGCAACGCTGGCCGACCTGGGTGGCAAAGACCGGCTTGCCGTCCAGGCGGTAGCCGACAGCGTAGTGCTTGCCATCGGCATCATCGCGTGCCGAGAGCAGCAGCGGCCCCTTGTCTTTGCCTTTGAACAGCGTCCAGCCGCCCAACGTGAGGGCGCTGAGCAACACGCTACCGAGCGCCAAAGCCTGTCGCCTGAGCATCATCAGTCACCGTCGTTGGCGTTAAAGCCCAGTTGGACGCCCAATGCTTTGGCCAGCTCGCCCTCGTGAAGGCGATGGACCACATTGAGGCTGTCGTAGATATCGTTGAGTTGCTGGCGCCCGGCGTCATCGTTCAACAGTTCGTTGAGGGAGCGCTGGTTGCTGGCGAACAGTTTCAGCGACGCGGCATAGGCGGCGTCGATCTTCTCGGCCAACGGCTTCTGATCGCTGGGCAACAGGCCGCGCAGGCCTTTGTTGTCGACACCCACCCACACGGTCTGTGCGGCGGCGAGGCTGGCCTCCAGGCTTTGCAGGGAGGACTGGCTGCGCCATGCATCGGCCTGGAAGGGTTGTGGAATGCCCTTGGTCTGGCGGCCCATCGGGGTGCCGAGTTTTTTCTTAAGGGTGTCCAGCGCCGTCACTTGCACGCGCAGCAGATCGGCGATGGCTTCGTGGGAATCAGCGTAGCGCTGGTTCGGAAACTTGGTCATCTGCGCGAGCATACCGTCGGTGCTGTTCCAGCTGGCGAGGATCTCCTCGGCCAGGACTTTCTGGCGCTCGCCGATGGCCATCAGCAACGGGCAATAGCGGGCTTTCTGGGCCTCGTCGGCGACGTCGGGCTTGGCGTCGTAGAGGATGTATTCGTAGGCCGACAGGCCCTGCACCACCACACTGGATTTGGCCAGGGCGGCCGCATCGATCTGCGGCTGGGCGCTGACCAGTTGCTCGACCTGGCGACCGACCAGGTTCTTCTTGTCCGGCCAGAACTGCACCTGCCAGGCGCGGTTGCCCTCGGCCAGCGGGCCGATCAGCAGCGGTTGCAATTCGGCCCAGGCTTTTTGCGCGTGCAGGAAGTCGGCGCGGGCGGTGTCCAGGCTTTCCTTGCCCTGGCAGTAGGCCAGGGCGCTGACGGCCAGTTGACGGTCGGCTTCAACCCAACGGCTGTAGGTCGGCAGGATCACCTGCTTGGCGATGGCCGCCGAGGTCACCGCTTGCGGATCCTGGGGCGAGCACGCGCCCAGGGCAAGGGCGGCGAGGCTGGTGAACAACAACTTGGGACGAAACATGTCGAGCTCCCTTCTGTGAGTGGGGCAAAGCTTATAAAGAATTCAGGAACGCCAGCAACGCGGCACGCTGCTCGGCGTTAAACGACAACACATGTTGCTGCGCCGCTTGTGCTTGCCCGCCGTGCCACAGCACGGCCTCAAGCAGGTTGCGGGCGCGGCCATCATGCAAAAACTGGGTGTGGCCACTGACGGTTTGCGTCAGGCCAATGCCCCACAGCGGCGGGGTGCGCCACTCACGGCCAGTGGCTTTGAATTCAGTGCGGTTGTCGGCCAGGCCTTCGCCCATATCGTGCAACAACAGGTCGCTGTACGGGCGGATCACCTGGTTGGCCAGTTCAGGTTCGGCGGCGTTGGCGGCCGTGGTGAATGTCGGCGTGTGGCAGCCCTGGCAACCGGCCTGGTAGAACAGGTTCTTGCCGGCCAGCACTTGAGGCGTGTTGACGTCCCGACGTGCAGGCACTGCGAGGTTGCGGGTGTAGAACAGTACCAGGCGCAGGATGTTATCGCTGACTTCCGGCTCGCCGTCAGGGCCGTTGCCATTGGGCGCCTGTTTGCAGGCCACTTGGGCGTCGGTGCAGTCATCGAAGGGTCTCAGGGAAGTCGTGAGGCCCATATCACCCGAAAACGCGTGAACATTTTGTTGATTGAGGTTGGGTTGCCCGGCTTTCCAGCCAAAACGCCCGAGGACGGTTTTATGCTGGGCGTCATCCCAGACCCAATTGGCGCGGCCGACGATGGCGTCTTTGTCGGCGGTCTTGGGGTCGGTGTTGCGCAGGATATCGGCGTCACTGATTGCTTCGAGCAGGCCCAGGCCGATCATCGGCGGGGCGATACGCGCCGAGAAGCGTGTGTCGGGGTGCATCGGGCCGTAGCCGAGTTGGGTAATCTGCAGGTCGGGCTTGCGCAATTCAACCACCGTACCGTCCTTGAACCTGACGGTGACCGGTGTGTAGTCGACCCGCACCTTGCCTTCCGGCGCAACGCCGGGCACCGCCATATCCTGAAGCTGTCCGCCGTAGACTGGCTCGGGTACCACGCCGATCTGTTCGATGAGCTTGGCGTAATGCGGGGCATCGGGAACAGATAGGCGCACCAGCATCGACACGGCATTGGGTGCGTCGGGCAGTGGCGGGTGGCCACGGCCATCCTTGATATGGCAGTTCTGGCAGGCGTTGGTATTGAACAGCGGGCCCAGGCCATCCCGAGCCGTGGTGGTGGCTGGCGCAATCACCCAGGGGTTGCGGAAAAAGCTGTTGCCGACGCTGAAGTCCAGGCGACGGGTGGGCGCCAGGTTGGCCGAGGGCAGGGAAAAGGCGTTCTGGTCGCGCTTGTTTACCGTCGTCGCGCCACCGGATCGCGATTCACCCGGCTCGGCCTTGGTGAAGCGAGGGGCGTCGTCGCAAGCCGTCAGGCATAGAGCCATCAACGCTGCAGACAGGTAAGAAAGCGAACGGAACATCGAGATTCCTGGACGAGGGCGCAAAATCTGGTCGCAAAGTCTAACAGGGCCGGGCGGTTTGAATAAGAGCAATTATCGTTTGGTGGCATCGCGATTCTTTCCCGCTAGAATGACCGCACATTTTTTTCTGGAGGTGGCCAATGCAGGCTCTCGACGCTTTGCTCAACCGTGTTTCCGTGCCGCGTTTACTTGACCCGGCACCGACCCAGGAGCAGCGCGACCTGTTGTTCGCTGCCGCCATGCGTGCGCCCGATCATGGTCAGTTGCGCCCTTGGCGTTTCCTTACCGTAGAAGGTGCAGCCCGTGAGCAGATGGGCACGCTGTTGGCCGAAGCCGCCCGGCTGCAGGATGCCGACGCACCGCAAGCTGTCATCGACAAGGCCCAGAACGGCCCGCTGCGTGCGCCGTTGGTAGTGGTGGTGATTGCGCGCCTGCAAGAGCACTTCAAGGTGCCCAAGTCCGAGCAATTGCTGGCGGCAGCCTGTGCGGCCCACGGCATCCTGCTGGCGGCGTATGCCCAGGGGATTGGTGCAGTGTGGCGTACCGGCGAATTGTCCTACTCTGCCCATGTCGCCAAAGGCCTGGGGCTGGCGGCGAATGAAGAAGTGATTGGTTTTCTCTACTTGGGCACACCGCAGAACCCGCCACGCACCGCGCCGAAGGAAGACCTGACGCCGTTCGTCCAGGCCTGGCCCGGCCTGTAATTCACCCCCCTCCTGCTCTATATGTAATTAGATGGACTCGCCCAAGCCGAGGCGTCTATGCGCCACGGTGGCATTCTTATAGAAGCCAACGACAGCGAGGGCGAGCCCATGAAAAAGCATACGACGATCAATCAGTCTTTGTCAGCCGA
>NZ_JYLN01000008.1 GCF_001439735.1 Pseudomonas paralactis | reverse complement strand
CCCGTGCTAACGAACATTGACCCCTGGTCAGACCGTCGTGAATTGATGCCTGCGCTCCTACCGGCCCTTGAGGCCTTTTTGTAATGGGCAGATCGCGAGCTGATCCAATGTTGGCCAGAAGCTGTTTGGAGCTTCCTCGAATAGGCCTGATACATAGATGCAACTGGGTACCAATGTTTGAAAAGCGGGTTGACAGTGGGGGCGAGTCCATACATAGGAGCGAGCTTGCTCGCGAAAGACCCACAGACGCTGCGTTCATTCAGCAAGCACGCGTTATCGTTGACGTTTTTCGCGAGCAAGCTCGCTCCTACAGGGGGTCAGGGGGAAGGGCCATTCAACCATTCCTGGTTGAGGGTCTCTGTATCCCCCAGGTACTCCAACAACCACGCCATGGCCGGCGACAGCTTGCTCTGCGCCCACGCCACACACGACGGGCTGGCCGGAAATGGTCGGCTCAATTGCAGCGCCACCAGCTCACCGCGCTCGATCCATGGCAACACCTGATGGGCCGGCGCCATTCCCACACACAGCCCATCGCGCAGGCAATCCAACGCCGAAGCCCAGTTGGGCACCACCAGGCGGCGCTGGTTATCCAGGGTCCAGGTGTCACGCTTGGGCAGATTGCGCGAGGTGTCGGTCATGCACAGCGAGGCGAAGGGGCGCAGTTGGTCATCACTGAGCAAGCCTTCTACCGTCGCCAATGGATGCCGGGTACTGACCACACACAACCAGTTCAGCAGGCCCATATCGCGGAAGCTGAAGTGGCTGGCCACCGGCACCGCGCTGGTGGCGCCGATCACGATGTCGGTGCGCTCATCGGCCAGCGCGTCCCATACGCCGTTGTACACCTCGTATTCGAGCAGCAATTCCACTTCGGGAAACTGCCGATAGAAGTCCAGCACCAGTTGGCGGCAACGTTGCGGTTTGACGATGGAGTCCACCGCCACCTTCAACTGACCGCTCCAACCATTGGCTACCTGTTGGCACAAGCGCCGGGTGCCGAGCATTTTTTTCATCACGCTGCGGGCCTCGTCGATAAACAGGCGGCCGGCGGGGGTCAGCTCCACATCGCGATGCCTGCGCACAAACAAGGGCACGGCCAGCCATTCTTCGAGCTGGCGTACGGTGTAACTGATGGCCGACGGTACGCGGTGCAGTTCCTGGGCGGCGGCGCTGAAGCTGCCGTGACGAGCGACGGCGTCGACCACGTCCAGAGAATATTCCGACCACATACGCGTTGCCTTCAAAATTATTGATGAGAGTGTCCAATTATTATCGCTTCACACAGATATTGTCAGCTTCATAATGGGTGCCAGTCAGCAAATAGTTTGATGGCAGTATCTACAAGGCTTCGATGAAAAATTCTTTTGGTTTTACCTGGTACTTGGCGGGGCTAAGCATGCTCGGCTATCTGGCCATGGACATGTACTTGCCGGCGTTTGGCGCCATGGGCGAGCAGTTGAATATTGGTGCTGGCGCGGTGGGCGCCAGCTTGAGTGTTTTCCTCGCCGGCTTTGCGCTGGGGCAGTTGGTGTGGGGGCCGCTCTCGGACCGCCTGGGGCGCAAGCCGATCCTGCTCGCGGGCCTGAGCCTGTTTGTGCTCGGTTGCCTGGGCATGTTCTGGGTCGAGACCGCTCCGCAACTGCTGGCGCTCCGGTTTATACAAGCGATTGGCGTGTGTGCCGCGGCCGTGAGCTGGCAGGCATTGGTGATTGACCGCTACCCGGCCGATAAGGCCCATCGGGTGTTTGCCAGCATCATGCCGTTGATGTCGCTGTCCCCGGCCCTCGCACCGCTGTTGGGCGCCATGGTGTTGAATCACTTTGGTTGGCAGGCGATCTTCGGCGTGTTGCTGGTGGTGTCGCTGTTGCTGCTGTTGCCGACCTTATTGCTGCGCAGCGTGCCCAAACGTGTGGAGCATAAGGGTGGACCCAAGCGCCTGGGGTATGGGCAGTTGCTCACCTCCAGGGTGTTCACCGGCAACGTGATGATCTTCGCCGCCTGTTCGGCCAGCTTCTTCGCTTGGCTCACGGCCTCGCCGTTCATCCTTGGCGGCATGGGCTACAGCCCGAACGACATTGGCCTGAGCTACGTACTGCCGACCCTGGCGTTTTTGGTTGGCGGCTACAGTTGCCGCAGCGCATTGCAGCACCTGGCGGGCAAGACCCTGTTGCCGTGGTTGCTGGCGGCGTATTGCCTGAGCATGGTGGCGCTGTACCTGGTGGCCACTTTGAGCGTGCCGACCCTGACCACCTTGTTGATTCCGTTCTGCCTGATGGCGCTGTGCAACGGCGCCAGCTACCCGATCGTGGTGGCGAATGCGCTGATGCCGTTTGCGGAAAACTCCGGCAAGGCGGCGGCTCTGCAAAATACCCTGCAGTTGGGCCTGTGCTTTCTGGCCAGCCTGCTGGTGTCGTCGATGATCGAGCAACCGCTGTTGATCACGGTGATTGTGATGCTGGCGACGGCGCCGTTGGCGGTATTGGGGTATTGGCTGGCACGGCCGAAGGGCAATTCTTCCGAACTGGCCAGCGCCTGAGCTGACAATACGATCAAAATGTGGGAGCTGGCTTGCCTGCGATAGCGGTGTATCAGTGCCAGACGGGCCAACAGACAGGCCGCTATCGCAGGCAAGCCAGCTCCCACACTTGAAGTGAGGCTCTTCAGTTAGAACGTCACTTCCATGTTCAGCGTCGGTGTTGAGGTGCGACTGCCACGGCCGCCGTCCACGCCGAACTTGTTGTGCCAGTACTCATAACCCACCCCCAGGTAAAGGTTCGGCTTGACGCTTTTACCCGGTTGCACCGCCACCATCAGCGCCGTGCGCATCAAGGCCTCCGCTGCCGTATCGCGGCCATGGTAATCCTCGCCTTTCTCCCCGACGTAGTTAATGAACCCCTGGAATTTCGCCGCATGGTTGCCGACTTCGAACGGGCGCATCCACGTCAGGTTGAGCATGTAGGTGTCGTCGAAGGTGTGGTTCGACTCTTGGGCGCCGGGAATGCCGGTGTGGTTCTTTTCCTTGTAGTACATCAGGCTCAGGTCCAGCACGCCGACGGTGTTGAACTTCAAGGTCGGGCCGATCACCAGCGCGCGCTTTTTGGCTGAGGCGAAGTTGTTGTTGCGGTTGGCGTCGAAACCCAGGGTCAGGGCGTAATCCTTGATCAATCCGGTACCCGGCGGCAGATCGAACACTCGCGAGGCGTACAGCTGGTGCCGGTAAACCGCATACACCTCGCTGCCGCCATGGTCGGTGCCCTTGCGTGGGTCGCGGCTGTCGGACAGGAACACATCGAGGTTGAGAAAGTTGCTGCCGTAGCGGTAGCCGCTGGCGTGGGTGAAGCTGTAGATGCGCTTGCTGAAATCGTCGGGGTTGTTCGGATTAGTGAAGTGCTGGCCGTAGCGAAACCCGACGCTGTTGTTCATCCATTCCACCGCGACAGCCTCGCCACCGCCCAGAAGGGTCAATGCAACGGTTGCGCCCTGTAGTGCCTTTTTCATTATTTTTGTCCTTTGGCGTTCTGGCTCATAACGGCCGAATTGTTTTTGTAACGCCGCTGGAGGGTATCTTGTTCGATTGATTGTATACAACTCTATGGACATACAGTCTGAACATTGCATACAGTGAGCGCACAACAAAAACAGAGAACCCCTCACCATGACTATCCCGAAGGCGTCACCACAGCGGCCCGAAGATGAAAATCTGGGCGTCGCCGCCAACATGGCTTACGGCCTGCAGCATGTGCTCACCATGTACGGCGGCATCGTCGCCGTGCCGTTGATCGTCGGCCAGGCAGCCGGGTTGTCGCCGGCGGATATCGGCCTGTTGATCGCCGCGTCGTTGTTCGCCGGTGGCCTGGCCACGTTGTTGCAAACCCTTGGCCTGCCGTTCTTTGGCTGTCAGTTGCCACTGGTGCAGGGCGTGTCGTTCGCAGGTGTGGCGACCATGGTGGCGATTGTCGGCAGCGACGGTGCAGGGGGGATCCCGGCGATTCTCGGTGCGGTGATGGCCGCGTCGTTGATTGGCCTGTTGATCACCCCGGTGTTTTCACGCATCACCAAGTTCTTCCCGCCGCTGGTGACGGGCATCGTGATCACCACCATCGGTCTGACGCTGATGCCCGTGGCGGCGCGCTGGGCCATGGGCGGCAACAGCCGGGCGGCGGATTTCGGCAGTATGTCGAATGTCGGCCTGGCGGCCCTGACCCTGGTGCTGGTGCTGCTGCTGAGCAAAATCGGCAGCGCCACCATCTCGCGCTTGTCGATCCTGCTGGCGATGGTGATCGGCACCGTGATCGCCGTGCTGCTTGGCATGGCTGACTTCTCCGGCGTCATGCAAGGGCCGATGTTTGGCTTTCCTGCGCCGTTCCACTTCGGTATGCCGACCTTCCATGTGGCGGCGATCATTTCCATGTGCATCGTGGTGATGGTGACGCTGGTGGAAACCTCGGCGGACATCCTCGCGGTGGGCGAGATCATCGACACCAAGGTGGACTCCAAGCGCCTGGGCAACGGCCTGCGCGCCGACATGCTGTCGAGTATGTTCGCGCCGATCTTCGGTTCGTTCACCCAAAGCGCGTTCGCCCAGAACGTTGGCCTGGTGGCGGTGACCGGCGTGAAGAGCCGCTTTGTGGTAGCGACCGGTGGGGTGTTTCTGGTGGTGCTGGGCCTGTTGCCCTTTATGGGGCGGGTGATCGCGGCGGTGCCCACTTCGGTGCTGGGCGGTGCGGGCATCGTGTTGTTCGGCACGGTGGCGGCCAGTGGTATTCGTACGCTGTCGAAGGTGGATTACCGCAACAACATGAACCTGATCATCGTTGCCACCTCCATCGGCTTTGGCATGATCCCCATCGCCGCACCAAGCTTCTACGATCAGTTCCCCAGCTGGTTCGCGACCATCTTCCACTCGGGCATCAGCTCGTCGGCGATCATGGCGATATTGCTGAACCTGGCATTCAACCACTTCACCGCCGGCAACTCGGACCAGCAGTCAGTGTTTGTGGCGGGGACTGAGCGCAGCTTGTGCTTTCGCGACGTGGCCGCGTTGCGCGATGGGGATTACTACCGGGGTGGGAAGTTGTTTGATGCCGAAGGTAAGGAGATTCCGTTGGTGGCCGATGCCCTGAGGAAAACATCCAAGCCTGAGACCAGCGAGGTTTAACGAGCGACCCCGTGTACCCTGTGGGAGCTGGCAAGCCAGCTCCCACAGGGATTCAGCCGGCCTTGAGGGCTTTGTGCGGCAACGAACACACCTCATCCAAAAACTTCACCACAGTCCCCATACACGCCTGGCGTTCTTCCACATGGGGCATGTGGCTGGAGTCTTCAAACAGTGCCCAGCGCACATCCGCGATCTCGTCCAGGAACGGTTTGACCACCAGCGGCGTGGCTTCGTCATGCCGCCCGGAAATTACCAGGGTTGGCACCTTGATGGCTGACAGGCGGCCAATCACGTTCCAGTCTTTCAAGCTGCCGATCACGTGGAATTCAGTCGGGCCGCTCATGGCGTGATACACCGTCGGGTCGGCATCGACCTGGGCGAAGGTGCGCGCCACTTCTTCCGGCCATGGGTTGACTCGGCACACGTGCTGGTCATAGAAAATCCGCGAGGCCGCCAGGTATTCCGGGTCTTGGTAGGTACCGGCCTGTTCGTGTTTGAGCAGGGTTTCGTGCACGCCTTCGGGCAGCAGCATACGCAGGCGATTGGCTTCGCTGACCCAGGTACGCATACAGGTCGGTGAATTGGCGGGGATGAATGCGCGCAGGCCCTTGGGCTGCAAGATCGCGTGTTCGCTGCCCAGCATACCGCCCCAGGATTGACCGAGGATCGCGTAGTTCTCGCTGATTTGCAGGTGGTCCAGCAGGTTGTTCAGCTCGTCGAGGAATAGGCCGATGGTCCAGAACGAAGGATCTTTGTGGGGCAGGTGCGTGGAACGGCCATTGCCCAGTTGGTCATAGTGGATCACCGCGTGGCCGCTGGCGGCCACATCCTTGAAGGCATCGACGTAATCGTGGGTGCAGCCCGGGCCGCCGTGGATGATCACCAGCGGCGTGCGGCCCGTGCTCAGGTCACCGGTGACGCGATACCAGGTCTGGTAGGCGCCAAAGGGTGCGTAGCCTTCGCGAACTTTTTCGATGAATTCCATTTCGTACCCCCTGAAAAAAATGATCAGGGTTACGATAATCTGAACAAAAAGTTTAGGTAACTAGCAAAACAGCTAGGTTTTTACGAAAACTCAAGCTTCCAGCAAACGGTAATGGGTCGCTCGCACCACCGCTTGGACGCGGTTCTTGGCCCCCAGTTTGTGCATGGCCGAAGCCAGGTGCAGGGTCACTACCGCCAGGGAACGGCTGAGTTTCGTGGCGATTTCGGCGGCGGTCAGCCCGTCGGCGGCCCATTTCAGGCATTCGCGTTCGCGCTTGGTCAGGTGGATATGCGGATAGGTGCGCAGCTCCTTGCTGAACAGCGGGTAAGCCGCTTCCTGCAAGGCATGGGTAATCAGGCTGAAATCGGCGAGTGTGTGCTGTGCGTCCTTCAACACCGTGCGTGCCTTGCCGGTGCGCAGGCCGGTCAGTGATGCGAAGCCACCCCGGGGCAAGTGAATGGGCACGCTGACGCCGCAGGTCAGTTCACGTTCGTGCAGGTACGAGGAAACGGGGGCGTGGCACGGGTCGATAATTTTTTGCAGGGCAGTCTCGGTTTTCGCTTCGTAGGACCAGACAAACGGCGATACCGTGCTCAACGCCAGGTGTTGCACCGGGTCGATCTGGTAAAACCCTTCGCCGCACCATAAGGCGTGCCAGTCGGGCGGTGTGTTGCGCAGTTGCAACACCGAGGGGGTAATCAGCGCGCCATCCAGGTCGATGGGCACCGGGGTGTAGTCGTACACCAGCGCATCGAAGCCCAGTTGTTGGGCAAGGATAAACGTATTGTCCATCTGTTCATCCAGGCTCCTGCCCGGCATGAGACGGTTATTGAAGGCGGTCAGCTTGGCCAGCATCCGTTCTGCTCCCGAATTCATTTGAATCTCGACTTGCGGCAAGTAGAATGCCACGCCCCGGCGAAGGACAGCCAGGCCAAACCTATAAGAAATACTAGGTTATGGACGCACGGTATCCTCGGTAGTGTTGACCTGATAAACGGCCGCTACCCGCCAGGCCGATACAACACAAGGAATGTATGCATGTGGCGTGAAATTGCCCCCGACCAGCAGTACAACGTACAAGTCGACGGCCATAACCTCGTGGTCTACAGCTTTGGCGAAGGCGATGAAGTGCTGCTGTGTCTCAACGGCGGCCCTGGCCTGCCATGTGACTATCTGCGTGACGCTCATGGCTGGCTCAAAGCGCATAACCTGCGAGTGGTTGCATTCGACCAGCTTGGCACGGGCGCATCAGCCAGACCGACCGATGTTGCACTGTGGGAAATCCGCCGTTATGTCGAAGAAGTCGAGACCGTGCGCCAGGCGCTGGGCCTGGGCCGCGTGCATTTGCTCGGGCATTCCTGGGGCGGTTGGCTCGGTATCGAATACGCCATCCACTACCCCGATGCGCTCAAAAGCCTGATCCTGGAAAACACCGTCGGCGACATTCCCCATCTGTCCCGGGAACTCGAACGCCTGCGTGGCGCCCTGGGCAGCGAAACCGTGGCCATGATGCAGCGCCACGAAGCCATGGGCACCCTCGATCACCCGCAATACCAGGCCGCCATCACCTTGCTCAACTACCGCCATGTGTGCCGCCTCGACGAGTGGCCGCAGCCGCTGAAACGCTCCCTGGGCGATTGGAACATGGGGCCTTACGCAACCATGCAAGGTCCCAACGAGTTCCTCTACATCGGCAACCTCAAGGACTGGAACCGCCTCAAGGAGATGGGCGAGTTCACGATGCCGATTCTGATCACCACCGGTCAGCACGACGAACTGACCCCCGCCTGCGCCATGCGCATGAAGCTGGCCGCCACCCACGCCGAGCTGCATGTATTCCCCAACAGCAGCCATATGCCGTTTTATGAGGAACCCCAGGCGTACTTCCCGGTGCTGCTGGACTTTCTCGCTCGCCACCGAGGCTGACGGATGAACCTGGCGCGATACCGTTTTGTCCTGTCCCGGCCGCTGCAGTTGCTGCCGGTGCTGTTTGGCATCAGCCTGATCACCTTTGTATTGGTGCGCTCGATCCCCGGCGACCCGGCGCGGGCCCTGCTGGGCTCGCGCAGTACGCCGGATGCACTGCTGAAAATCCGTGCCCAGTTCGGCCTCGACCAGCCGTTGTGGATGCAATATTTCTACTTCCTGAAAAACCTGCTCAAGGGCGACCTCGGCCAATCGCTGCTGTACAAGGTCGACGCGCTGAAACTGATCGTCACCCGCATTGAGCCGACGCTGGTGCTGGTGCTGGGCAGCGTGGTCCTGGCGTTGCTGATCGCGGTGCCGCTGGCGACCGTGGCGGCGCGTCACAAAGGCGGTTGGGCGGACAACCTGATCCGCGTTTTCACCACGGTCGGCCTGGGGATGCCGGCATTCTGGCTGGGGTTGATGCTGATCCTGCTGCTGAGCGTGCAATGGGGCCTGTTCCCGGTGTCTGGCTATGGGCGGACCTGGCTGGACAAGGCCCACCATATGCTGTTGCCGTGCCTGACCATCGCCCTGGCGCTGTCGGCGGTGCTGGTGCGCAACCTGCGGGCGAGCATGTTGATGGAACTGCAGGCCGATCATGTCACCGCCGCCCGGGCCCGGGGCTTGTCGGAGGCCGCGGTGTTTCGGCGGCATGTGCTGCCCAATTCCCTGGTGCCGGCGGTTAACCTGCTGGCGGTCAACATCGGTTGGCTGATCAGCGGCACGGTGGTCATCGAAAGCCTGTTTGCAATTCCGGGCATCGGCCAATTGCTGGTGCGCGGCATTTTCACCCGTGACTACATGGTGGTGCAGGGCGTGGCGATGGTGCTGGCCTGTGCCACGGTGGTGGTCAACTTCGTTGCCGATGTAGTGACAGTCGCCCTCGACCCAAGGGTGAAGATGCAATGAGCAGCCGCCCACTGATTGCACCCTGGCGTTTGCGCCTGCGCTTTGGCTTTCGCAATGGCCGCCTGACCGCCGCCTGGGGCCTGCTGATTCTGTTGGTGTGGTTGGCCCTGGCGCTGTTTGCGCCGTGGATCGCACCGTTTGACCCGATTGCGCAAAACACCGACATGAGCTTGCTGGCGCCCAGCCTTGCCCATCCGTTGGGCACCGACAATTACGGCAGGGATATCCTCTCAAGGGTTATCTGGGGGGCGCGCATCGACCTGCAACTGGCGATTGTCGGGGTGATCTTCCCGTTCATCATCGGCACCTTCATCGGCGCGGTGTCGGGTTATGTGGGTGGGCGCTTCGACAGTTTCTGTATGCGCGTAATCGATGTGGTGCTGGCGTTCCCGTTTCTGGTGTTGATGCTGGCGATCATGGCCATTCTGGGGCCTGGCTTGCAGAGCTTTTATATCGCCATGGCGCTGGTGGGCTGGGTGTCGTATGCGCGGTTGATTCGCTCGCAGATCCTGGTGCTCAAGGAAAGCGAGTTTGCCCTGGCCGCCAAGAGCCTGGGGTTTGGTCATGGGCGCATTCTGTTCCGGCATTTGCTGCCCAATGCCTTGTTTGGCTCCATCGTATTTTCCATGTCCGACGCGGTGCTGGTGCTGCTCAATGGCGCCGCCGTGAGTTACCTGGGCCTGGGCGTGCAACCGCCTACCGCGGAGTGGGGGACGATGGTGGCCGAGGGGCAAGCCTTTATCACCACGGCCTGGTGGATTTGCACGTTTCCGGGTTTGGCCATTGTGACCCTGGCCATGGGCTTTAGCCTGTTGGCCGACGGTGTGGCGCAAATATTGGGGGACCGCTCGTGAGCCTGCTGCAAGTGCGCGATCTCAGCGTGATCGCCAACAACACCGGGCGTGATGTCACCCTGGTGGATCGCGTGTCCTTTGACCTGGCCGAAGGTGAGATCCTTGGCCTGGTGGGCGAGAGCGGTTCGGGCAAGACCATGGCCTGTCGCGGCCTGATGCGCTTGCTGCCATCGCCCAGCCTGCGCGTGCAAGGCGGCGCCGTACGCCTGGCCAGGCAGGACCTGTTGCAACTGGATGACGCCGGTATGCGCGCCGTGCGGGGCGGGCAACTGGGCATGATCTTCCAGAACCCCAGCAGCCACCTCGACCCGCTGATGCGCATCGGTGAGCAGATCGCCGAGGGCATCCGCCTGCATCAAGGCGCCTCGAAAAAAGACGCGCGCGCACAGGCTGTCGAGGTACTGCGCCAGGTTGGCATCCCGGACCCGCAGACGCGGGTCGACAGCTATCCCCATGAATTTTCCGGCGGTATGCGCCAGCGCGCGATGATCGCGGTGGCGCTGGGCTGCAACCCGAAAGTGCTGATCGCCGACGAGCCGACCACGGCCCTGGATGTGACGGTGCAGGCGCAAATCCTGCGGCTGTTGCTCGACCTGCGCGACCAGCGCGGCTTATCGATCATCATGATCACCCACGACCTGGGCGTGGTCGCACAAACCTGCGATTCCATCGCCGTGATGTACGCCGGGCGTCTGTGCGAGCACGGCAGCAAGTACGAACTGCTGGCCCGGCCGCAACATCCGTATACCGCTGGGCTGATCGACTGCCAGCCGGCCCACAGCAGCGGTCATGCATTGTTGCGCACCATCCCTGGCCAGCCGCCGTTGCTCGATGCCTTGCCTGACGGTTGCCGCTTTAATCCGCGCTGCCCGCAGGTCGGTGCCTTGTGTACCGAGCTGCTGCCCCAGGGCGCACGCGTGGCCTGTCACTATCCGTTGGGGGAACGCCCATGAGCCTGTTGCAGATCAAGGACCTGGAGGTGCGCTTTGCCGCGTCCGGCAGCGGCCTGTTCGGTTTGAACAAGCAGTGGGTGAGGGCGGTGAACGGAGTGTCACTGAACCTCGCCGCCGGTGAAACCCTCGGCCTGGTGGGCGAGTCCGGCAGCGGCAAAAGCACCCTGGGCCGAGCGATTTTGCACCTCAACCCGATCAGCGCCGGCCAAGTGCTGTTTGACGGGATCGACATGGCCCATGGCAGCGCTATCGATATTGCCCGCCTGCGCCATGAAACCGCGATGATTTTCCAGGATCCGTACGCCGCGCTGAATCCTCGGCACAGCATTGGCGAAACCCTTGCCGAAGTGCTGCGCGTGCAGCGCAAGGTGGCCGTGGAGCGGATCCCGGCGCGCGTCAACGAGTTGCTGGAGCTGGTGGGCCTGCGCCCCGAACTGGCCGGGCGTAAACCGGGCTCCCTCAGCGGCGGCCAGTGCCAGCGGGTGGGCATCGCTCGGGCACTGGCGGTGGAGCCGCGCCTGATCATTGCCGATGAATGCGTGGCGGCGCTGGATGTGTCGATCCAGGGCCAGATCATCAACCTGCTGCTGGAACTGCAACAACGCATGAATCTGGCGATCCTGTTTATCGCCCATGACCTGGCCATCGTGCGGCGCCTGTGCGACCGCGTGGCGGTGATGTACCTGGGCAAGATCGTCGAGGAAGGGCCGGTGGAGGCGGTGTTCACCACGCCGCGCCATCCCTATACGGCGGCGTTGAT
The DNA here is from genome assembly GCF_001439735.1 of Pseudomonas paralactis. Taxonomy (GTDB): domain Bacteria; phylum Pseudomonadota; class Gammaproteobacteria; order Pseudomonadales; family Pseudomonadaceae; genus Aquipseudomonas; species Aquipseudomonas paralactis. Next base: position 290,349 of record NZ_JYLN01000008.1, on the reverse strand, counting down.
CGAGGCGATTCCCGAGATCGACCCCCATCGGTCGTTGCCCGCGCAGCCCCTGCCGGGTGAGCCACCCAGCCCGCTGAATTTGCCTGCAGGTTGTGCGTTTCACCCGCGTTGCCGGTATGCGCGGGCGGTGTGTTCCTCGGTGTTGCCGCCGACCCATTTCCTGCACGAGCACCGGTACAGTTGCGTGCTTGAAGAACCTTTGCTTTGACCTCTGCCATTCATTAACAAGGAGTTGTGATATGCAATCGCGCCACTTGAAGTTGCTCGCCGCCGCTACGCTGACCGCCTGGTCGTTGACCGCAGGCCTGGCCCAGGCCGCCGGTGTCCTCACCATCGGCTGCCGTGAAGACAGCACCACGTTCGATCCGATCAAAAGCGCGCAAAACCGCGACACCTGGGTGTTTGCCAACGTCTACGACACCCTGGTGCGCGTGGACAACCTGGGCACCAGGATGGAACCGGGCCTGGCCGAAAGCTGGGACATTTCCAAAGACGGCTTGACGTACACCTTCAAGCTGCGCGAGGCGAAGTTCTCCGACGGCTCGCCGATCACCGCTGCCGATGCCGCGTTCAGCCTGCTGCGCATCCGTGATAACAAGGCCTCCTTGTGGAGCGACCCGTTCAGCCTGATCAACACCGCCAAGGCCAGCGATCCCAAGACTCTGGTGGTCACTCTGAAAACCCCGGCGGTGGCCTTTCTCTCGCAACTGGCATCGCCGACGGTGTCGATCCTGTCGGAAAAAGCCATGACCGCGATGGGCGAAGACGCCTATTCGGAAAACCCGGTAACGTCCGGCGCGTTTACCGTGCAAGAGTGGCGCAAGGGCGACCGGGTGATCCTGAAGAAGAACCCGAATTTCTGGCAGGCCAACAACGTCAGCCTCGATGGCGTGGAGTGGGTGTCGGTGACCGACGACAACACCCGTATGCGCATGGTGCAGAACAACGAACTCGACACGGCGATCTTCGTACCGTTCTCGCGGGTTGAAGAGCTGAAGAAAGACAAGAACGTGGTGATCCACGCCGACCCGTCCACCCGTGAAGATCACCTGTTGATCAACCACGAGCACGGTTTGCTCGCCAAGCCGCAGGTACGTCAGGCATTGGACATGGCCATCGACAAGCAATCGCTGGTGAAAACCGCGACTTACGGTCAAGGCACTGTGGCGTACTCCTACATTCCCAAGGGGTCGCTGTACCACTACGCCAACAACCTGCAACGTCCTTATGACCCGACCGAGGCCAGAAAGCTGCTGGAAGAGGCCGGAGCCAAGGACTTGAAGCTCAATTACGTGGTCAACGCCGGCAACGAGGCTGATGAGCAGATTGCAGTGATCGTCAAGGACCAGTTGGCCAAGGTCGGTGTGACCGCCAACCTGCAAAAGGTCGACCCGACCCAAAGCTGGCAGATGCTGGTGGACGGTGAGTACGATATTTCGGTGATGTACTGGACCAACGACATTCTCGACCCGGACCAGAAAACCACCTTCGTACTGGGCCACGACACCAACCAGAACTACATGACCCGCTACAGGAACGACAAGGTCAAAGAGCTGGTAGCCGCCGCGCGAGTTGAGGCCGATCCGGCCAAGCGTGAGCAGATGTATGTCGAGTTGCAGAAACTGGCGAAACAGGATGTGAACTGGATTGACCTGTACTACAGCCCGTACATCAATATTTCACGCAAGAATGTGAGCAACTTCCTGCAAAATCCGTTGGGACGCTTCACCTTGGAGGAAGTGGTCAAAAACTGAGTTTTTAACAACACCACAAAGCAATGTGGGAGCTGGCTTGCCTGCGATGGCGATGGAACATTCACCACCGCTATCGCAGGCAAGCCAGCTCCCACCTTTGTTTTGCAGTGTGTCAGGGCTTACTGCGCATCGAAGGCCTGGCCGTTGATGCCCGCACTGTCCGGCCCCATCAGGTACAGGTACACCGGCATGATCTCTTCCGGCGCCGGCCTTTCCATCGGGTTCTCACCGGGATACGCCTGGGCCCGCATACTCGTGCGTGTACCACCCGGGTTGATGCTGTTGGCGCGCACTGCCGCGACATCTTCCAGCTCATCGGCCAGGGTTTGCATCAAACCTTCGGTGGCAAACTTGGACACACCATAAGCGCCCCAATACGCCCGGCCCTTGCGCCCGACGCTGCTGGAGGTGAACACCACCGACGCATCCTGGGACAGCTTGAGCAGCGGCAGCAAGGTGCTGGTCAGCATGAACATCGCGTTGACGTTCACATGCATCACTCGCATGAAGTTCTCGCCGGACAACTGCTCGATAGGCGTGCGCGGGCCGATGATCGAAGCGTTGTGCAACAGGCCGTCGAGGTGGCCGAATTCTTTTTCGATCATCGCTGCCAGCTCATCGTATTGATGGGGCAGGGCGGTCTCCAGGTTGAACGGGATCACCACCGGTTGCGGCTGGCCGGCGGCTTCGATCTCGTCATACACCTGGGCCAGGTTGGCTTCGGTCTTGCCCAACAACAGCACGGTGGCGCCATGGGCGGCATAGGTTTTTGCCGCTGCCGCGCCAATCCCGCGACCGGCGCCGGTTACCAGGATGGTCCGGCCTTTGAGCAGTTCTGGAGGGGCAGAATAATCAAACATAAATAGCCTCGACAAAATTCAAGGTGATACACCACTCAAAGTGGAATCCATTTCCTGTGGGAGCTGGCTTGCCTGCGATGGCGGAGTACCTGTCGGCAGATGTGCTGGCTGGCAGACCGCTATCGCAGGCAAGCCAGCTCCCACATCGATCTCAGTGTTGTTGAGATCTTCGAACAATCAGCAACTGCACAGCGCGTTATCCAGCACCTTGCGCAATTCCAGCGGGTGATCCACCACCACGTCCGCGCCCCAGTGGCGCGGGTTGTCGTCCGGATGGATATAGCCATAGGTGACCGCCGCCGTGCGCGTACCGGCATCGCGGCCGGATTCGATGTCGCGCAGGTCATCGCCCACGAACAGCACGCTGGCCGGGTCCAGGTCGAGCAGCTTGCACGCCAGAATCATCGGCTCCGGGTCCGGCTTGCTGTTTTTTACATGGTCCGGGCAGATCAACACGGCCGAACGCTCGGCCAGGCCCAGGCGCTGCATGATCGGTTCGGCAAAGCGCACCGGCTTGTTGGTGACCACGCCCCAGATCAGCTTGGCTTTCTCGATGTCTTCCAGCAGCTCGGCCATGCCGTCGAACAGTTTGCTGTGCACTGCGCAATCTTTGAGGTAACGCTCCAGGAATTCCTGGCGCAGCTCTTCAAAGCCTGGGGATTCAGGATCCATCGAGAAGGTCACGGCAACCATCGCCCGGGCACCGCCGGAGATTTCATCGCGGATGTGCTGCGGGTTGATCGGTTCCAGGCCGCGGTCGGCGCGCATGGCCTGGCAGATGGCGATAAAGTCCGGCGCGGTATCCAGCAGGGTACCGTCCATGTCGAAGAGAACCGCTCGCAACTTCACAGGCTTACTCCTCGCGCAGGGTCTGGATCATGTAGTTGACGTCAACATCGTTGGCCAGCTTGTAGTGCTTGGTCAGCGGGTTGTAGGTCAGGCCGATGATGTCCTTGACGGTCAGCCCGGCCTGACGGCTCCACGCACCCAGCTCGGAAGGGCGGATGAATTTCTTGAAGTCATGGGTGCCACGCGGCAGCAGCTTCATGATGTATTCGGCGCCAATGATCGCGAACAGGTAAGCCTTGGGGTTGCGGTTGATGGTGGAGAAGAACACCTGGCCGCCGGGTTTGACCATGCGGAAGCACGCACGGATCACCGAGGACGGGTCCGGCACGTGTTCCAGCATCTCAAGGCAGGTGACCACGTCGAACTGCTCGGGCATTTCCTCGGCCAGGGCTTCGGCGGTGATCTGGCGGTACTCCACGCTCACGCCGGATTCGAGCTGGTGCAATTGCGCCACGGCCAGCGGCGCTTCGCCCATGTCGATGCCCATCACGGTCGCGCCGCGCTGGGCCATGGCTTCGCTGAGGATGCCGCCGCCGCAACCCACATCCAGCACCTTCTTGCCGGCCAGGTTGACGCGTTCGTCAATCCAGTTGACCCGCAGCGGGTTGATGTCGTGCAGCGGTTTGAACTCGCTCTCGCGGTCCCACCAGCGGTGGGCGAGGGCTTCGAATTTGGCGATTTCGGCGTGGTCGACGTTGCTCATGGTCAATCCTCTGAATCTGATAAGTCGGTGGTCGCGGCTGAACGTGCAGGTTCAACCGCGGCGTTATTCGTGGTGCCCGCTGATGCGTTGGCCCCAGGCAATGGCCGTGGCGGTCAACTGTTGTTCATCCATGCGGGTCAATCGCCGGTCGTCGAGCAATGGCTTGCCGGCGACCCAAAGGTGTTTCACGCAATCGCGTCCGGTGGCATATATAAGCTGTGAGACCGGATCGTAGATCGGTTGTTGCGCCAGCCCCGACAGATCGAAGGCGACTATATCTGCGGCCTTGCCGACTTCCAGCGAGCCGATCTCGCTTTCCAGGCCCATGGCCCGTGCACCGTTGAGCGTCGCCATGCGCAGGGCGCGGTGGGCGTCCAGAGCGGTGGCCGAGCCGGCAACGGCTTTGGCCAGCATCGCAGCGGTACGGGTTTCGCCCAGCAGGTCCAGGTCATTGTTACTGGCGGCGCCGTCGGTGCCGATGGCCACATTGACCCCAGCCTGCCACAAGCGCTCCACCGGGCAAAAGCCGCTGGCCAGTTTCAGGTTCGATTCCGGGCAATGGATTACGCTGGTGTTGCTTTCTACCAGCAAAGCCAGGTCTTCCTCGCTGATTTGGGTCATATGAACGGCCTGGAAGCGCGGCCCGAGCAAGCCGAGGCGGCCCAGGCGCGCCAATGGCCGCTCGCCGGTCTGCTCCACGGCTTGTTGCACTTCAAAGGCTGTTTCATGCACATGCATATGGATCGCTGCGTCCAGTTCTTCGGCGATCACCCGGATCTTTTCCAGGTTGGCGTCGCACACGGTGTAGGGCGCGTGGGGGCCGAAGGTAATCTTGATGCGCGGGTGGTGCTTGAGGTCGCCGAACAGCTCGATGCCCTGGCGCAGGGCTTCGTCGGCAGTGCTGGCGCCGGGAATCGGGAAGTCGAGGATCGGCATGGCGATCTGCGCGCGCATACCGCTGTTATGCACGCAATCGCTGGCGACCTTGGGGAAGAAGTACATGTCGGAGAAGCAGGTGATGCCGCCCTTGATCTGTTCGGCGATGGCCAGGTTGGTGCCGTCGCGCACAAAGGCTTCATCGACCCACTTGGCTTCGGCCGGCCAGATGTGTTTTTCCAGCCAGGTCATCAGCGGCAGGTCATCGGCCAGGCCACGGAACAGGCTCATTGCCGCATGGCCGTGGGCGTTGATCAGGCCAGGGCTGAGCAACATGCCAGGCAGTTCGCGCACCTCATTGGCCGCAAGCTTCAATGCCGCGGCCCGTGGGCCGATAAAGGCAATGCGCCCGTCGCGGATGCCCAGGCCATGCTCCTTGAGCACCACGCCGGCAGGTTCGACCGGTACCAGCCAGGTCGGCAAGAGCAACAGGTCGAGCGGGGCGGCAGTGGAGGTCATCGCAGGCTTCTTCCCGGGCAGCTATAAAAGAAGGGCGAAGTATACCCGAGCGTCCTGGCTGGCGGATCGCTATAATCCGCGGCTTTTGTTCATAAGTGCGGGGTAAGGGATGCGCGACCGACTGTTGGCTGCAGAGAAAGTGAAGGCCATCGATTGGCGTGACGGCGCGCTGTACCTGCTCGATCAGCGCGTGTTGCCGTCCCGGGAGAGCTGGGTGGCCTGCCATACCGTCGCGGCGGTGGCCGAGGCCATCCGTTCGATGCTGGTGCGGGGCGCGGCGGCCGTCGGCATCAGTGCCGCCTATGGCCTGGTACTGGCCGCCCGTGAACGCATTGCCGAGGGCGGCGACTGGCAAGCGGCGTGGGAGGAAGACTACGCACTGCTGGCCGACAGCCGCCCGACCGGGTCGAACCTGTTCTGGGCCCTCAAGAACATGCGCGACTGCCTGGACCGCCTCAAGCCGCACGCCGATCCGGTGGCCGTGCTGGAAGCCCAAGCCATTGCGATTCATGAAAGCGACCGCGAGGCCAATGTGGTCATGGCCCAACTGGGCATGGAGCGGATTCGCAAGCACCAGGGCAACGCCCAGGCGATCCTCACCCATGGCAACACCGGCGCGCTGGCCACAGGCGGGGTCGGCACGGCCCATGGCGTGATTCGCGCGGCGTTCCTGGAAGGGCTGGTCGAGCAGGTCTATGTCAACGAAACCCGCCCATGGCTGCAAGGCTCGCGTCTGACCGCGTGGGAGTTGGCGGGCGAGGGCATCCCGGTGACGGTGAATGCCGACTCCGCCGGGGCGCACATCCTCAAGACCAAAGGCGTGACCTGGGTGGTGGTCGGTGCCGACTGTATTGCCGCCAATGGCGATGTGATCAGCAAGATCGGCACCTACCAGCTGGCCGTTTGCGCCATGCACCATGGCGTGCGCTTTATGGTGGTGGCGTCGAGTTCGACGCTCGATTTGATGATGGCTACTGGCGATGATGTTGCACTGGAGGCGCGCGATCCCGCTGAGCTGCTGGACGTCATGGGGCAGCGCCTGGAGGTTGATGCGTTTAACCCGGTGTTTGATGTGACGCCGGCTGACTTGATTGATGTGATCGTGACTGAGAAGGGCGTGGTTGAGCGGCCGGATACTGCCAAATTGGCCAGGTTGATGTGCCGTAAGCGCCTGCATTGAGGGCTTTGGTGTCTGTGAGATAGCAATCGGGGGCAAGCCCCCTCCCACATTTTGACTGTGTTCACAATTCAAGTGTGGGAGGGGGCTAGCCCCCGATTGGGCTCGAAAGTCAATAAAACCCTCGGATCCACCCTCAAAAAACAGCATCACCCCACCTCTGAGCCCCTCTCGTCCCCTTCAAGCCTGTCACCCGTCAAATTACTAGCCTCCATGCGCATCAGGGGGATAGGTGCGTGGCGGCGATTGTGATAACATCCGGCGGTTTCCAGGGCTGCCCCGAGGGGTTGCCTATAACGCGCAGATCCGTGTCATAACTCGTTGATTTGTCGTAAGTCGTTGTCAGGCACCGTGCCGGCAGCGGCGAGCTTCGTTCGTCCCGAATGGATGTGACGAGGTTTCACCCGAAAAAGGAATCAGGCTTCTCATGGGCGAACTGGCCAAAGAAATCCTCCCGGTCAATATCGAAGACGAGCTGAAACAGTCCTACCTCGACTACGCGATGAGCGTAATTGTCGGTCGGGCACTGCCTGATGCGCGCGATGGCTTGAAGCCCGTGCACCGGCGTGTGCTGTTCGCGATGAGCGAGCTGGGTAACGACTGGAACAAGCCGTACAAGAAATCTGCCCGTGTTGTCGGTGACGTGATCGGTAAGTATCACCCTCACGGCGACACTGCGGTGTACGACACCATCGTTCGGATGGCGCAGCCGTTTTCCCTGCGCTACCTGCTGGTAGACGGCCAGGGCAACTTCGGTTCGGTCGACGGCGACAACGCCGCGGCCATGCGATACACCGAAGTGCGCATGACCAAGCTGGCGCACGAGCTGCTGGCCGACCTGCACAAAGAAACCGTGGACTGGGTGCCGAACTACGACGGCACTGAAATGATCCCGGCCGTCATGCCCACCAAGATCCCCAACCTGCTGGTCAACGGTTCCAGCGGTATCGCCGTGGGCATGGCCACCAACATTCCGCCGCACAACCTCGGTGAAGTCATCGACGGTTGCCTGGCGCTTATCGACAACCCCGAGCTGACCGTCGATGAGCTGATGCAGTACATCCCCGGCCCGGACTTCCCGACCGCCGCGATCATCAACGGTCGCGCCGGCATCATCGAAGCCTACCGCACCGGTCGCGGACGCATTTACATGCGTGCCCGCTCGATGATCGAAGACATCGACAAGGTCGGTGGCCGCCAGCAGATCGTCATCACCGAACTCCCGTACCAGCTGAACAAGGCACGTCTGATCGAGAAGATCGCCGAGCTGGTTAAAGAGAAGAAGCTGGAAGGCATCACCGAGCTGCGCGACGAGTCCGACAAAGACGGTATGCGCGTAGTAATCGAGCTGCGTCGTGGCGAAGTGCCTGAGGTGATCCTCAACAACCTCTACGCCCAGACCCAGCTGCAAAGCGTGTTTGGTATCAACGTGGTTGCCCTGATCGACGGCCGTCCGCGCATCCTGAACCTCAAGGACCTGCTGGAAGCCTTCGTGCGTCACCGTCGCGAAGTGGTGACCCGCCGTACCGTGTTCGAACTGCGCAAGGCCCGCGAGCGCGGCCATATCCTGGAAGGCCAGGCGGTTGCGTTGTCGAACATCGACCCGGTGATCGCCCTGATCAAGGCCTCGCCAACCCCGTCGGAAGCCAAGGAAGCGTTGATCAGCACGCCTTGGGAATCCAGCGCCGTGGTGGCCATGGTTGAACGTGCCGGTGCCGACTCGTGCCGTCCGGAGACCCTGGACCCGCAATACGGCCTGCGTGAAGGCAAGTACTTCCTGTCGCCGGAGCAGGCCCAGGCCATTCTGGAACTGCGCCTGCACCGCCTGACCGGTCTTGAGCACGAGAAGCTGCTGGCCGAGTACCAGGAGATCCTCAACCAGATCGGCGAGTTGATCCGCATCCTCAGCAGCGCCGTGCGCCTGATGGAAGTGATCCGCGAAGAACTGGAAGTGATCCGTGCCGAATACGGCGACGTGCGCCGCACCGAAATCCTCGATGCACGCCTGGACCTGACCCTGGGTGACATGATCCCGGAAGAAGAGCGCGTGGTGACCATCTCCCACGGTGGCTATGCCAAGACCCAGCCATTGGCTGCGTACCAGGCCCAGCGTCGTGGCGGTAAAGGTAAATCGGCTACCGGCGTGAAGGATGAGGACTACATCGCTCACCTGCTGGTCGCCAACAGCCACACCACGCTGTTGCTGTTCTCCAGCAAGGGCAAGGTGTATTGGCTCAAAACCTACGAGATCCCGGAAGCCTCCCGTGCCGCCCGTGGCCGTCCGTTGGTCAACCTGCTGCCGCTGGACAGTGATGAATACATCACCACCATGCTGCCGGTCGAGGAATACACCGAAGGTCATTTCATCTTCATGGCCACCGCCAAGGGCACCGTGAAGAAGACCCCGCTGGAATCCTTCAGCCGTCAACGCAGCGTGGGCCTGATCGCCCTGGAGCTGGACGAAGGTGACGTACTGATTTCCGCGGCCATTACCGATGGTGAGCGCGAAGTCATGCTGTTCTCCGATGGCGGCAAGGTTACGCGCTTCAAGGAATCCGACGTGCGCGCCATGGGCCGTACCGCCCGCGGTGTGCGCGGTATGCGCCTGCCGGAAGGGCAGAAGCTGATTTCGATGCTGATCCCGGAAGAAGGCAGCCAGATCCTCACCGCTTCCGAGCGTGGCTATGGCAAGCGTACTGCCATCAGCGAGTTCCCGGAGTACAAGCGTGGCGGCCAGGGCGTGATCGCCATGGTCAGCAACGACCGCAACGGCCGTCTGGTCGGCGCGGTGCAGGTGCTCGATGGCGAGGAGATCATGCTGATCTCCGACCAGGGCACCCTGGTGCGTACCCGTGTGGCTGAAGTGTCGAGCCTGGGCCGTAACACCCAGGGCGTGACCCTGATCAAGCTGGCCAAGGACGAGAAGCTGGTTGGTCTGGAGCGTGTGCAGGAGCCATCGGAAGTCGAAGGCGAAGAGCTCGAAGGTGAGGAATTTGAAGGCGAGGTGATCGCAGCTGGCGATGACAACGTTGACGAGCCAACCCTCGACGCTGCCGCAGACGAAGAAGAACCGCAGGAATAAGCGGACACACAGGGGGCGGATGAAGATTCGCCCCCTTGTTGTTTGTCCCGTATGAAACACAGCGCCCTTTGCCTGGACGCGGTCCATGTGGGAGCAGGCAAGCCAGCTCCCACAGATGCCCGCTCCAGAATGAGGGCGTTGCTGACATGATTGCAGCCCCACCAGATCAGAGTGAGATTGGATGTGAGCAAGAGAGCCTATAACTTCTGTGCCGGTCCCGCGGCGCTTCCTGAAGCAGTCCTGCAGCGTGCGCAGGGTGAACTCCTCGACTGGCATGGAAAAGGCCTCTCCGTGATGGAAATGAGCCATCGCAGCGATGAGTTTGTGTCCATCGCCACCAAGGCCGAGCAGGATCTGCGCGACTTGCTGGACATCCCCTCCGACTACAAAGTGTTGTTCCTGCAAGGTGGGGCGAGCCAGCAGTTCGCCCAGATCCCGCTGAACCTGTTGCCTGAAGACGGCACTGCCGACTATATCGACACCGGTATCTGGGGGCAGAAAGCCATTGAAGAAGCTTCGCGCTACGGCCACGTTAATGTGGCGGGTACCGCAAAGCCCTACGATTACTTCGCCATTCCAGGTCAAAACGAGTGGAAACTGACAAAGGACGCGGCCTACGTTCACTACGTCGCGAACGAAACCATTGGTGGCCTGGAGTTTGATTGGGTGCCTGAAGTTGGTGACGTTCCGCTGGTGTGCGACATGTCCTCGGACATCCTCTCGCGCCCGATCGATGTGTCCAAATACGGCATGATCTACGCCGGCGCGCAAAAGAACATCGGCCCGAGCGGCATCCTGGTCAATATCATCCGCGAAGACCTGCTGGGTCGCGCCCGTTCACTGTGCCCGACCATGCTCAACTACAAGGTCGCGGCCGATAACGGCTCGATGTACAACACCCCGCCGGCGTTCGCCTGGTACCTCTCGGGCCTGGTGTTTGAGTGGCTCAAGGAGCAGGGTGGTGTGGCGGCCATGGGCAAGTTGAACGAAGAGAAGAAGCGCACCCTGTACGACTTCATCGACGCCAGCGGCCTGTACAGCAACCCGATCAACCTCACCGATCGCTCGTGGATGAACGTGCCGTTCCGCCTGGCCGATGACCGCCTGGACAAGCCGTTCCTGGCCGGTGCCGACGAGCGCGGCCTGCTGAACCTCAAGGGCCACCGCTCGGTAGGCGGTATGCGCGCCTCCATTTATAACGCTGTCGACATCCACGCCATCAACGCGCTGGTTGCCTACATGGCAGAGTTCGAAAAGGAACACGGCTAATGTCTGAGCAAGAACTCAAAGCCCTGCGCGTACGCATTGACAGCCTGGACGAGAAAGTCCTGGAGCTGATCAGTGAGCGCGCGCGCTGCGCCCAGGAAGTGGCTCGGGTGAAAATGGCGTCCCTGGCCGAAGGCGAAGTGCCGGTGTTCTACCGGCCCGAGCGCGAAGCCCAGGTGCTCAAGCGCGTGATGGAGCGCAACAAGGGCCCGTTGGGCAACGAAGAGATGGCGCGGTTGTTCCGTGAAATCATGTCTTCGTGCCTGGCGCTGGAGCAGCCGCTGAAAGTGGCCTACCTCGGCCCTGAAGGCACCTTCACCCAGGCGGCGGCCATGAAGCACTTCGGCCACGCGGTGATCAGCAAGCCGATGGCTGCTATCGACGAAGTGTTCCGCGAAGTGGCAGCCGGTGCGGTGAATTTTGGCGTGGTGCCGGTGGAAAACTCCACTGAAGGCGCGGTCAACCACACGCTGGACAGCTTTCTTGAGCATGACATGGTGATCTGCGGTGAAGTCGAGCTGCGCATCCACCACCACCTGCTGGTGGGTGAAAACACCAAGACCGATAGCATCAGCCGTATCTACTCCCACGCTCAGTCCCTGGCCCAGTGCCGTAAGTGGCTGGACGCCCATTACCCGAATGTCGAGCGCGTGGCGGTGTCCAGCAACGCCGAAGCGGCCAAGCGGGTCAAGGGCGAGTGGAACTCGGCGGCAATTGCTGGCGATATGGCCGCGGGCCTGTACGGCCTGACGCGCCTGGCCGAGAAAATCGAAGACCGCCCGGACAACTCCACGCGCTTTTTGATGATCGGCAGCCAGGAAGTGCCGCCCACCGGCGACGACAAGACTTCAATTATCGTTTCCATGAGCAACAAACCCGGCGCGCTGCATGAGTTGCTGGTGCCATTTCACGATAACGGGATTGACCTGACGCGCATCGAGACTCGTCCTTCGCGCAGCGGTAAATGGACCTACGTGTTCTTTATCGACTTCATCGGCCATCACCGCGACCCGCTGGTCAAGGGCGTGCTGGAAAAGATCAGTCAGGAAGCCGTGGCACTCAAGGTGCTGGGCTCTTACCCGAAAGCGGTTTTGTGAGGCTTTGACATGAGTGGCAACTTCCTCGCCCTGGCGCAGCCGGGCGTGCAACAACTCTCGCCTTACGTTCCAGGCAAGCCTGTGGACGAGCTGGCCCGTGAGTTGAATCTGGACCCGTCCAAAATCGTTAAGCTGGCGAGTAACGAAAACCCGCTGGGCCCGAGCCCCAAAGTGTTGGCGGCGATTCGTGAAGAGCTTGCCGAGCTTACCCGTTATCCCGACGGCAACGGTTTTGCGCTCAAGTCGCTGCTGGCGGAGAAGTGCCGGGTCGAGCTGAACCAAGTGACCCTGGGCAATGGCTCCAACGACATCCTTGAACTGGTCGGCCGTGCCTACCTGGCGCCTGGTTTGAATGCCGTGTTCAGTGAGCACGCATTTGCGGTCTACCCGATCGTGACTCAGGCTGTGGGGGCTGATGCGCGAGTCATTCCCGCCAAGGATTGGGGGCACGACCTCCCGGCAATGCTGGCGGCGATCGATGCGCACACCCGCGTGGTGTTTATCGCCAACCCGAACAACCCGACCGGCACCTGGTTCGATGAGCAGGCCCTGAACGAATTCCTGCAGGATGTGCCGGAGCATGTGCTGGTTGTGCTGGACGAGGCCTATATCGAGTATGCCGAAGGCAGCGACCTGCCTGATGGTCTGGATTTCCTCGCGGCCTACCCGAACCTGCTGGTGTCGCGTACGTTCTCCAAGGCTTACGGCCTGGCGTCGTTGCGGGTCGGTTATGGCTTGTCCACCCCAGTGGTGGCCGATGTGCTGAACCGCGTGCGCCAACCGTTCAACGTCAACAGCCTGGCCCTGGCGGCCGCCTGTGCGGCGGTGAAGGATGCTCAGTACCTGGAAGAGGGTCGTCGCCTCAACGAAAGCGGCATGTTGCAGTTGCAGGACGGCTTTCGCGAGTTGGGCCTGGGATGGATTCCGTCCAAGGGCAACTTCATCTGCGTCGACCTCGGCCAAGAGGCTGCGCCGGTGTTTCAGGGCTTGCTGCGCGAAGGCGTGATCGTGCGTCCGGTGGCCAACTACGGTATGCCGAACCACCTGCGTATCACCATCGGTTTGCCGGCCGAGAACAGCCGCTTCCTGGAGGCTCTGGCCAAGGTTCTGGCCCGTGGTTGATGTCACTGCATTGCAACCTGCTGTGCCTATGATCGGTCGCCTGGTGGTGGTCGGTCTGGGATTGATCGGTGGTTCCTTCGCCAAGGGCCTGCGTGAAAGCGGGCTGTGTGGCGAAGTGGTGGGTGTCGACCTTGACCCGCAATCGCGCAAGCTGGCGGTGGAATTGGGTGTGGTGGATCGCTGTGAGGCGGACCTGGCAGTCGCTTGTCGGGGCGCGGATGTGATCCAGCTTGCGGTGCCGATCCTGGCCATGGAGAAATTGCTCGCCGTATTGGCCGGCATGGACCTGGGGCAAGCGATCCTCACGGACGTCGGCAGTGCCAAAGGCAACGTGGTGCGCGCGGCGCAATTGGCGTTTGGCGTCATGCCGCCGCGCTTTGTGCCGGGCCATCCGATTGCCGGTTCCGAGCAGAGCGGGGTGGAAGCATCCAATGCGCAGTTGTTCCGTCGGCACAAGGTGATCCTGGCGCCGCTGGCGCAGACTGATCCGGCGGCGTTGGCTGTGGTGGATCGGCTCTGGCGCGAGCTGGGCGCGGATGTGGAGCATATGCAGGTCGAGCGCCACGATGAAGTGTTGGCGGCGACCAGTCATCTTCCCCATCTGCTGGCATTCGGCCTGGTGGATTCGTTGGCCAAACGCAACGAGAACCTTGAGATTTTCCGCTACGCCGCCGGTGGTTTTCGCGACTTTACGCGGATCGCCGGCAGCGATCCGGTTATGTGGCATGACATCTTTCTCGCCAATCGCGAAGCGGTGTTGCGCACCCTCGACACGTTCCGCAGTGACCTCGACGCCTTGCGTGACGCGGTGGATGCGGGTGATGGTCATCAGTTACTGGGTGTGTTCACTCGGGCGCGGGTGGCGCGTGAGCATTTCAGCAAGATCCTGGCGCGCCGGGCCTATATGGAAACCGCAGTGAATGCCGATGAGCTGACTTTTATCGCCAACCCGGGTGGCCGCTTGAGCGGATGCATTCGGGTGCCGGGTGACAAGTCGATCTCCCATCGATCCATCATGTTGGGTTCATTGGCTGATGGCGTCACCGAGGTGGAAGGTTTCCTTGAGGGCGAAGATGCCCTGGCGACCTTGCAGGCGTTTCGCGATATGGGCGTGGTGATTGAAGGCCCACACCATGGGCGAGTGACCATTCATGGGGTTGGCCTGCACGGCTTGAAGGCAGCGCCGGGGCCGATCTACCTGGGGAACTCCGGTACATCGATGCGCCTGTTGGCGGGTTTGCTGGCGGCGCAAAGCTTCGATAGCGTCCTGACCGGCGATACATCGCTGTCCAGGCGCCCCATGAGTCGTGTGGCCAAGCCGCTGCAGGAAATGGGTGCGGTAATCGAGACCGGTCCTGAAGGGCGTCCGCCGCTGACCATTCGTGGCGGGCAGGCGCTCAAGGGCCTGACTTACGCGTTGCCGATGGCCAGCGCGCAGGTTAAATCCTGCCTGTTGCTGGCTGGCTTGTATGCGCAAGGTAAAACCGCAGTCACCGAACCTGCCCCGACCCGCGATCATACCGAGCGCATGTTGCGTGGCTTTGGTTATCCGGTGGCGGTGGAGGGCGCGACGGCATCGGTGGAGTCGGGCCATCGGCTGACGGCTGCTCACATTGAAGTGCCTGGGGATATATCGTCTGCGGCGTTTTTCCTGGTGGCGGCGTCGATTGCCCAAGGCTCGGAGCTGCTGCTTGAGCATGTCGGCGTCAATCCTACCCGCACCGGTGTGATCGATATTCTGCGGCTGATGGGGGCTGATATCACCCTTGAAAACCCGCGCGAGGTAGGCGGCGAGCCTGTTGCCGACCTGCGTGTTCGGGCCGCCGCCTTGAAGGGCATCGAGATTCCCGCGGCGTTGGTGCCGTTGGCGATCGATGAGTTTCCCGTATTGTTTGTTGCTGCTGCCTGCGCCGAGGGGCGCACCGTGTTACGCGGTGCCGAGGAGCTGCGGCTCAAGGAATCGGACCGTATCCAGGTTATGGCCGACGGTCTGCTGGCCCTGGGTGTGAAGTGCCAACCCACGTCTGATGGGATTATCATTGACGGTGGCCCGATGGGCGGCGGTGAAGTGCACGCCCATGGCGATCATCGCATTGCCATGGCGTTCAGCGTGGCCTCCTTGCGGGCGGCGGCGCCGATTCGTATTCGTGACTGTGCCAATGTTGCTACGTCTTTTCCGAACTTTCTTACACTGTGTGCCCACGTTGGCATCCGTGTTGCCCAAGAGGCTCAATTGTGAATATCAAAGCACCGGTGATTACCATCGACGGGCCAAGCGGCTCGGGCAAAGGCACCATCGCCGGCATCCTGGCCAAGCGCCTGGGCTGGTGCCTGCTCGACTCCGGCGCGCTGTACCGCCTGCTGGCATTCGCGGCGCGCAACCATGGCGTCGACCTGACCAACGAAGAGTTGCTGACGAAAATTGCCGCCCATCTGGATGTGCAGTTCATCGCGGCGACCGACGGTCAATTGCAACGCATCATCCTGGAAGGCGATGAAGTCAGTGATGTGATCCGTACCGAGAGCATCGGTGCCGGCGCCTCCCAAGTGGCCGCTTTACCGGCGGTTCGTGAGGCTTTGCTACAGCGCCAACGCGCATTTCAGGAGCCGCCGGGCCTGGTGGCCGACGGTCGCGACATGGGCACGGTAGTGTTTCCCGAGGCGCCGTTGAAGATTTTCCTCACTGCCAGTGCCGAGGAGCGAGCGCGCCGCCGCTACTTGCAGTTGAAGGGCAAAGTCGATGGTGTTAGTCTGTCGAGTCTGCTAGATGAGATCCGTGCACGCGATGAGCGTGATACCCAGCGTGCGGTAGCCCCGCTCAAGCCGGCGGCTGACGCCATACAGCTGGATTCCACGGAGCTGTCCATCGAGCAGGTGCTGGAACGCATCATGAGTGAAATCGCCATTCGCGATATCGCCGGGTGATCAAGAAGGCCGCAGGGGACCAGTCATAGTCCTGCGGTGGCTTCTTTTAACTGAAACTGACCCACACCGTCTGGGGTGTGGAGATGGGCGTATTCTTCGCCCTTATCAACAGGAATTAAAATGAGCGAAAGCTTTGCGGAACTCTTTGAAGAAAGCCTAAAAACCCTGAACCTTCAGGCAGGCTCCATCATCACCGGTGTTATCGTTGATATCGATTACCAAGCTCGCTGGGTAACCGTTCACGCTGGTCTGAAGTCTGAAGCTCTGATCCCGCTGGAACAGTTCTACAACGATGCTGGTGACCTGACTATCAATGTCGGTGACGAAGTTCACGTTGCTCTGGACTCGGTTGAAGACGGTTTCGGTGAAACCAAGCTGTCCCGTGAAAAAGCCAAGCGCGCTGAATGCTGGATTGTTCTCGAAGCAGCCTTCGCAGCTGAAGAAGTGGTCAAGGGCGTTATCAACGGTAAGGTTAAAGGCGGCTTCACTGTCGACGTTAACGGCATCCGTGCGTTCCTGCCAGGTTCTTTGGTCGACGTTCGTCCAGTGCGCGACACCACGCACCTGGAAGGCAAAGAACTCGAATTCAAAGTCATCAAGCTCGACCAGAAGCGCAACAACGTTGTCGTTTCCCGTCGCAGCGTGCTGGAAGCAGAGAACTCCGCCGAGCGTGAAGCTCTGCTGGAATCCCTGCAGGAAGGCCAACAAGTCAAAGGTATCGTCAAGAACCTCACCGATTACGGCGCATTCGTCGATCTGGGTGGCGTCGATGGCCTGCTGCACATTACCGACATGGCTTGGAAGCGTATCAAGCATCCTTCTGAAATCGTCAACGTTGGCGACGAGATCGATGTCAAGGTTCTGAAATACGATCGCGAACGCAACCGTGTTTCCCTGGGCCTGAAGCAACTGGGTGAAGATCCATGGGTCGCTATCAAAGCCCGTTACCCAGAAAGCACCCGCGTGACCGCGCGTGTTACCAACCTGACCGACTACGGCTGCTTCGCTGAGCTGGAAGAAGGCGTTGAAGGCCTGGTACACGTTTCCGAAATGGACTGGACCAACAAGAACATCCACCCTTCGAAAGTCGTACAAGTCGGCGACGAAGTGGAAGTTATGGTTCTGGACATCGACGAAGAGCGTCGTCGTATCTCCCTGGGCATCAAGCAGTGCAAATCTAACCCATGGGAAGATTTCTCTGGCCAGTTCAACAAGGGCGATAAAATCTCCGGCACCATCAAGTCGATCACCGATTTCGGTATCTTCATTGGTCTGGACGGCGGCATCGACGGCCTGGTTCACCTGTCCGACATCTCCTGGAACGAAGTTGGCGAAGAAGCTGTTCGTCGTTTCAAGAAGGGCGACGAGCTGGACACCGTTATCCTGTCGGTTGACCCAGAGCGCGAGCGCATCTCCCTGGGTATCAAGCAGCTGGAAAGCGATCCGTTCTCCGAGTACGTTCAAGAGAACGACAAAGGCGCAATCGTTAAGGGCACTGTGAAAGAAGTTGACGCTAAAGGCGCCATCATCACTCTGGCCGACGATATCGAAGCGACTCTGAAAGCCTCCGAAATCAGCCGTGACCGCGTTGAAGACGCGCGCAACGTTCTGAAAGAAGGCCAGGAAGTAGAAGCCAAGATCATCAGCGTTGATCGCAAGAGCCGCGTGATCCAACTCTCCATCAAGTCGAAAGACGAAGTGGAAGAGAAAGAAGCTATCCAGAGCTTGAAAGAAGCTGCTCCGGAAGCTGCTGCTGACACCACCATGGCGGCACTGCTGCGCCAGGCAATGGCCAAGCAGAACTAAGTTCTGTAAAGCTGTTGAAAAAGGGCGACTTCGGTCGCCCTTTTTTGTGCCTGAAATTTGATGAAGCAACTGCACCGAACGAAGGCGTTCAGCCCACTGTCAGAACTGACTATAGTTTTAAAAACGGCTATTTCGCGTTGCTGACTCAATAAGGGTTTGAATGAACAGGATTATCGTAATACTTGCATTGGTGGTGCTTGCCGGTTGCTCCTCCACTAGCGCCAAGACCCACGCCAAGCGCGGCGTCAGCGGCATAGAGATCGACTGCTCTGGCTTGGGCAACAAATGGGAGAAGTGCGAGAAGCGTGCCGCCCGTGAGTGCAAGATGCAGGGCTACAAAGTCATCACCCGCTCCAGTGACGCCGAGGACGAAGAGGGCGACTACCTGTTCGGCTGGAACCCGGCTGGCGCGGTGACGCGGACGATGTTGGTGATCTGTAAGTAGGGGGTTGGCTGCGCGCTGAGCGTGTTTATTTAGCCTCAGATAAGTTGACATATGGGCTGTTCAAATTCATCAACTCATGCTAAAACCTTCGGAGCGCTTTTCCTAGCTGCTTGAAAAAGAAGGGAAAAATATGACGAAGTCGGAGTTGATCGAACGAATTGTCACCCATCAAGGGCTGCTCTCATCCAAGGATGTGGAGCTGGCTATCAAGACCATGCTTGAGCAAATGTCCCAATGCCTGGCCACCGGAGATCGCATCGAAATCCGCGGCTTCGGCAGCTTTTCACTGCACTACCGCGCACCGCGCGTAGGCCGCAACCCAAAAACCGGCCAATCCGTCAGCCTTGATGGCAAATTCGTACCCCACTTCAAACCGGGCAAGGAATTGCGCGATCGGGTGAACGAAGAAGAGGAAGAAGGCGTCTGAGTGTCTTTGGGGAAGGAGAAGGGTATGCGTGGGGTTAAGCGCGTTGTTGCGGTATTGAGTGCAGTGCTGGCGGCTTTGGTGATTTTGGCGTTTGTGCTGGAGAACCAGCAGGGCGTGGCGCTGTCGTTCCTGGGCTGGAGTACTGCGCAGATGCCGGTGGCGGTGTTTGTGGTGGTGGCTTTGATCGTAGGGATGTTGATTGGCCCGGTGTTGGGGGTGGTTGTGCGTAGGCGTCGGGGTAAGGCGGTGGTTTAGGGGGGTAGTCTTAGCTGGCATTGTGATGGAGATGGGCGGTGTTTGAGACCGTTTGTCAGAAATCTAGGCATGTCGAGCGCTTTGAGTTGCCTCGCTACCTATTCCCGCTGGTTGCGACAGTTCTCTTGGGGAATTCAGAAACGTCCGACAGACATGTCAAGACTTGTAATATGCTAAAGAGATGGCAGAATGGAATCTGTTCTCGATAACAGGCATTTTGTGCGCTCAAAATTTGGCAGAGACGCTGGGTTTTGGCGGTCATCCAATTAGAATAAAAAATACGCAATTTTGTCTGCATAACGAGCCCGCAGTTTCTCTTTGAAGGCAGGTTTTTGTTGTGAGTAGTAGCTTCCGCGCCCCCCCCGCCCCTCCCACTTCCCCGTCGAGGGAGATTGACGTTGTCGAGCTTTCCCAAGCTATTTGGAAAGAGAGAAAACTGATTTTAGCTGTTGCTATATTTGCAATCTTGTTGGCTGCCGCATACGCGTTTATTGCCACGCCTGAGTATCGGGTGACAACTGTTTTGCGCCCTTCTGCTATCAATGCGCTCGATGCCCTGAATCGCTCGGAAATTTATAGGCTCCCGCCAGACGAAGCTCTGACGAAGGTGGGGGCTTCTCTGGAGTCGTATGAGACTCGTCTTGGTTTTTTTCGAGAACATCAGAAGCTATTTAAGTCATTTGAACAGCCTGGCCGCACCCTGGAACAGTCTTTTGAGGCATTTAATCGTAATTCAGTCAGGCTTCTATCGAGCGATGCAAAAAAAGCGGACTCGTTGAATGCCTATATTCAAATGGAAATGAACTACCCGAAAGGGGTGGATGGTGTTGCTATCCTCAACGGCCTTGTAGATTACGCTATCACGAGAGAGCGAAATCAGATTGCTGCAGACCTTGATGTGATTGTAAAAAACCGACTGAATGAGATTAAAGGCAAGCTGGATGCCGCCCGCTCAGGTTACAACGCTGAAAAAGAAGCGAGGATCGCTCTTTTGACGGAGGCTGACGCGCTGAGACGGGCGCAGTTGCAAGACGAGCTTAAGGCTCTCAGGATACAGTTGAAAACGCGCCGTACGGATCGAATGGCGCAGCTCAGCGAGGCAATAGGAATTGCAAAGTCTTTGGGTATTAGGAAACCATCTACCCCGTCATCGCTGGGAGAGAGTGAACGAGGTGAGGCAGTCAGCATGATGCGCACTGAGATTAACAATCAGCAGGTCCCGTTGTATTTTATGGGTGTTGACGCGTTAGAGGCTGAAAGGGCGGCATTATTGCAGCGCAAGTCAGATGATTTTACAGAGCAGCGTATTGCGCAGATCGCCAACGAACTTCAATTGCTTCAGTCTAATAGGCAGATCGAGGTATTAAATCAGAGGAAGAACGAGGATCTATTTCTTAAAGGTGTAGAGCCTATGCGTGCAGAAATTGCTCGATTGCACAATTTGAATATGGATATGGGGAACTTACAACTGGTCGCTATCGATAAGCAGGCAGTTGAGCCCACGAGTCCAATTAAGCCCAATAAGCTTCTAATTGTCATTTTGGGAGCCTTCCTCGGGGTGTTGCTGGGGATCTTTAGTGCTGTATGCCGCTATTTTTTAAATTTGAGAAGTTGTCAGGATAGGCGAGCAGATGGATTCAGCCTTCCCGCTGTGGAAAGCACCTTGAGCCATGGCAGTGCCCAGCCTGCGCTTTTCGACGCTACGCGTTAGTCGGCGGGTTAGTGGGGGCGGCGTTTGATTCGTATGGTAGTGTCAAGGGACTGCTTGAATGACTTTATATATCTTCGTTCTGGTTGCTAGTTGATATCATTATGATGTCATTTTTGGTGCTGCTCATCAGACTTGCTTTTTTTAGATGATTTTTAAACCAGTGAGCAATCCCTGGAACCAAATATGGCTTAAATGCCTCAAATCTGGGACAGGGCCAGAGGGGGGGGGCGTGATCTTGGTGAGCGACCGAATGCTTTGAGTTTTTCGGGGCGACATGGGAGCGACTGACGGCCTTGTGTAGCCCCGGGAACGTCGTTTCACTGGATTTTTTGCAAGAATATTTCATAGGACAGCCTGTCCCGTCGCTTCTGGGGGGGCAGATGCAATCTCAAGCTGCATCAGCACCGGTATCTTGGGAGTGTCAAAGCAGGCTCTGGTTGAATTGGGTGTTCAGGGTAGTATTATCTGCGTACGAATTTATGATCTTCCGCAGTAGGTCGAGTTGACGGGCGTGAGAGCAAGTCCTATTTCAAAGACATGGCCGGTATCAGATGTCAATATGGTCTGACAAATACACTTGGCGATGCAAATGTAATAGCATGCCATGGAAAACGACATTCGTGAAAACGCTATGGATGTAGATACCCACTCAATCATTCTGCAGCCTAATACCTCGTTGCGTTACGATTGGTACCTGGTGCAATGCAAGCCTAAGCAAGACGGGCGTGCTCAGGAGAATCTCGAGCGGCAAGGCTATGTATGCTCTCGCCCACTTCTCAGGCGCGAAAGGGTCAGTCGTGGTCGTCGACAGTGCATTACAGAGTCACTTTTTCCCGGGTATTTATTTGTACACCTCCCGGAAGGTGCCAATTGGGCCCCGCTACGGTCGACAAAGGGGGTCAGTCGTATGGTTGCTTTTGGCGGCTCCCCGCTGGGGGTAGCGTCTGGCCTTGTTCATGCGCTGCAGGAGCGGGGAAATTTGGGTGTTGTTCCTACGTATCATGCGGGTGATAAGGTAGTTATCCTCGATGGCGATTTCTCCGGCTTTGAGTCCATTTTCATGGCGATGGACGGTGAGGAGAGAGCCATTTTGTTGATCAACATGTTAAGCCGTCAGCGACAGATTGTTGTCCCTTTGAGCTGTCTAGGTGAGGTTGGCAGCGAGGCGTGACTGGCGTATAGCAGCAGGCGAGTCTTCAGGGGGATGACTAAAAACCTTGGGGCGGTAGCGTGGGATTATTTTATTTTCCTCGCTCTCTGGTGCACAAATAATCTGTGTCAGAATTCAGGTAAGGCTAAAATCTTCGGCTGCACCGCCCGGTGACATTTTTCGCGAGGCACGTTCCCTAGCCAACACGAGTGTAATCGACTATTCGATTTAAATTTATCAGTGCGAAGCTGAAATGGAATCGCGCTTTTCTTATGGAACTAACACATGTTGTTATTAGAAAACATAAAACTTGCTATTGTTGGTTTGGGGTATGTTGGCCTGCCGTTGGCTGTTGAATTCGGAAAGCACCGCTCTGTCGTTGGGTTTGACATCAATAAATCTCGCATTGAGTCGCTTCGAGGGGGGCATGATTCGACGCTGGAAGTGAGTGATGATGAACTGCTTTCTGCAAAATCTCTCAGTTTTAGCTCAGATTTAAATGAACTTGAAAAATGTAACGTCTTTGTCGTGACTGTTCCCACGCCAATTGATGAATACAATCAGCCGGATTTGACTCCTTTAATCAAGGCTTCGGAAAGCATCGGGAAGGTATTGAAGAAAGGCAATATCGTTATTTACGAGTCGACCGTCTACCCAGGTGCTACTGAAGAAGACTGTGTTCCCGTTTTGGAGAAGTTTTCGGGACTTAAATTTAATGTTGATTTTTTTGCAGGTTATAGTCCAGAACGAATTAACCCAGGTGACAAGGAGCACCGCGTTACTACTATTAAAAAGGTGACCGCGGGTTCTACTCCAGAAGTGGCTGATCTCGTGGACTCGCTGTATCGCGAAATTATTGTAGCTGGCACGCATAAAGCAAGTAGCATTCGTGTCGCGGAAGCCGCTAAAGTTATCGAAAATACGCAGCGCGATTTAAATATTGCGCTGATTAACGAGCTGGCTATTATTTTTAATAAAATGGGTATTGATACGGAGGCTGTGCTCGAGGCTGCCGGTACCAAGTGGAACTTCTTGCCTTTCCGTCCTGGATTGGTAGGGGGGCACTGTATTGGCGTCGATCCATATTATTTGACCCATAAAGCTCAGTCCATTGGTTATCACCCAGAAATTATCCTAGCAGGGCGCCGTTTGAATGACAGCATGGGGGCATATGTCGTTTCGCAGTTGGTAAAAGCGATGCTCAAGCAGCGTATTCATGTCGACGGTGCCAAGGTGCTAATTATGGGCTTGGCATTCAAGGAAAACTGTCCCGATCTGCGTAACACGAGAATTGTCGATATCGTACGGGAGTTGGCTGAATACAATATCGCTGTGGACGTGTATGACCCTTGGGTAAGTGGCGCTGAGGCAGAACACGAATATGGCATAATGCCTATCGATAGCCCGGTTGAAAACACGTATGACGCAGTGGTAGTTGCGGTGGCTCATAATGAGTTTCGATCTATGGGGGCTGCTGAAATCCGCGCGCTCGGTAAAGACAAACACGTACTTTATGACCTGAAATACCTTTTGGAACGTGGTCAGTCTGATATTCGTTTGTGATTGTATTTTAGATGCCTACACAATAGTAGTGGGCAATTTTAAACTCTCTTTCTCTACGAAGTGGACCCTATGACGCGTTACGAAATGCTCTTGAAGAACCTTCCAAATGAGCCAAAAGTTTGGCTTGTTACCGGAGTCGCTGGTTTTATCGGTTCGAACTTGCTTGAGACGCTTTTGAAGTTGGATCAGCACGTGGTCGGCCTTGATAGTTTTGTTACAGGACACCAGCGGAATCTTGATGAGGTAAAGCAGAGCGTCGATGATAAACAGTGGCTCAGGTTCAAATTTGTTAACGGTGATATCCGAAATTTGGATGTCTGCCGCGAGGTTTGTTCTGGCATCGATTATGTACTTCACCAAGCTG
Organism: Pseudomonas paralactis; assembly: GCF_001439735.1. GTDB lineage: Bacteria > Pseudomonadota > Gammaproteobacteria > Pseudomonadales > Pseudomonadaceae > Aquipseudomonas > Aquipseudomonas paralactis. The sequence goes on along the minus strand of NZ_JYLN01000008.1, from coordinate 266,398 downwards.
CTCTAGGTTCCGTGCCTCGCTCTCTAAATGATCCGATAACTACAAGCCAAACTAATATTGACGGCTTTCTGAATATGTTGGTGGCTGCACGGGATGCTAAGGTCAAAAGTTTTACCTACGCCGCTAGCAGTTCTACTTACGGTGATCACCCAGGGTTGCCGAAAGTTGAAGATGTGATCGGTAGCCCGTTGTCGCCTTATGCGGTGACAAAATACGTCAACGAATTATATGCTGACGTGTTCGCGCGCTGCTATGACTTTAATACCATTGGCCTGCGTTACTTTAATGTGTTCGGGAAGCGGCAGGATCCAGACGGTGCCTATGCGGCTGTTATCCCGAAATGGGCGGCCTCCATGATTAAAGGCGAAACTATCTTTATAAATGGCGATGGTGAAACAAGTCGCGATTTTTGCTTTATTGAGAATACTGTTCAAGCCAATTTGTTGGCGGCTACTGCGGTTGACCAAGCTGTTCGCAACCAGATTTATAATGTTGCTGTCAGTGGTCGCACGACACTTAACACGCTATTTTACGCTCTAAAAAAAGAGCTTGCGGCAAATGGTGTTGATTATCTGAAAGATCCGATATATAGAGATTTTCGCGCTGGTGACGTGAGGCACTCTCAAGCTGACATTGGAAAAATAAAAACCAGTCTTGGTTATTCACCGGCCTATTTGATAGAGCACGGTGTGGCAAAGGCGATGCCGTGGTATGTCACTTTTCTAAAGTGATGTCGAAGGATATATAGCCTGCTAACGGTTACGAGAGGGTGTGATGAGTCTTATTAAATGGATAGATTTCCAGACGTTAGGTGATGAGCGAGGCAGTCTGGTTTCAATCGAGCAAGGTAAGGTCGTTCCGTTTGAGATAAAACGTGTTTACTATATTTATCGGACGGCTGAAGGCGTAAGTCGCGGCTACCATGCCCATCGGAACTTGCAACAAGTCGCTATATGCCTTGTCGGCAAGTGCCGTATGGTATTGGATGATGGTGTGACGCGAGAAGATGTTTGGCTGGATTGCGCAACAAAAGGGATTTTGATTGAAGGTGGCATGTGGCGTGAAATGCATGACTTCAGTGAGCAGTGTGTACTGCTTGTCTTGGCAAGCGCACCTTATGATGAAGCAGATTATATTCGAAACTATGAAGAGTTTTTAGCTATTACACGCCAGTCTAGAATATCAACCTCTTCGTAGTGTTAAGTTGCCTTGTCATTGTTCAAACTTGTGAGTTTATGCACGATATTGATATGGTGATGTGCAAGTTGTTATAAGTTTATACAGTGTGTTGTATTATGTCAGCGGTTGTATGCTTGCCTTGTCTGCCGCCTTAGAAACTAATCAGGTTATATAAAGATGGTAAATTTTCTCGATTTGAAAGGCATTAACGCCGCGCTGCGTTCGGAGTTAATTGACGCATGTACTCGGGTTATTGATTCTGGTTGGTATATATCGGGCCGAGAAGTAGCGGCGTTCGAGGCTGAGTTTGCAGCGTATTGTGGTGTAAAGCATTGTATTGGTGTGGCAAATGGGTTGGACGCTCTGACATTGACCATACGAGCTTGGAAAGTGCTTGGGCGATTGAAGGAAGGTGATGAAGTCATCGTTCCGGCTAATACCTACATTGCGAGTATTCTATCGATTACGGAGAACGGTTTGGTTCCGGTGTTAGTAGAACCTGACGACACTACCTTCAACTTGTGTCCTACGAAATTAGAAGGCGCTCTCACCGATCGCACGAGGTTGATATTGCCCGTACATCTTTATGGGCAAATTTGCGATATGCCTGCTATTAGTGAAATCGCACAAAAGTATGGTCTGTTGTTACTTGAGGACTCCGCGCAAGCACACGGCGCAAGCGTGAAAGGTAAAAAGACAGGTAGCTGGGGAAGCGCTTCAGCATTCAGCTTTTATCCGGGTAAAAATCTTGGTGCCTTAGGAGATGCGGGTGCTGTAACCACAGATGATGATGAGGTCGCTGAAACTATTCGAGCCTTAGGGAATTATGGGTCGAAATCAAAATATAATAATATCTACAAAGGCGTGAACAGTCGCCTGGATGAGCTGCAAGCCGCAATGTTACGTGTGAAGCTGGGCCACTTGGAAAAAGATATGAGTGTGCGTCGTAGTATTGCAGCTGCCTACATGGCTGGTATAGAAAACCAAGCGTTGAAGTTGCCGCTTGAAAAGTCTATTGATGCCACCTCCTTCTTGGAGCATGTTTGGCATCTGTTTGTTGTTCGTTGTCAGAACCGAACTGCTTTTCAAGATCATTTACGTGCTAAGGGCGTGGAGACGCTAATTCATTATCCTATTCCTCCCCACAAACAGAAGGCTTATGCCGAATGGGATGAATTGAATTTTGATATCACCGAGCGTATGCACGCCGAGGTCATTAGTCTCCCGATTGGACCGACGATGAGTATGGACGACGTTTCCGTCGTTATCGACGCATGTAATAGTTTTAACGGCGCCACGGTAGAATGACGTTTCTTAAAACCAGTTTGTTGAATGGTATAGCAGTCGTTGTACGCATGGCCACACTATTATGTATAAACAAAATTCTTGCGGTATACGTCGGACCTGTAGGCTATGCTGCGCTTGGCCAGTTTCAAAATGCCGTGCAGATGATCACTACGTTTGCAAGTGGCGCAATTAACGCAGGAGTCACTAAATACACCGCTGAGTATCATGAAGATGAAGAGCGGCAGCGCACGGTGTGGCGCACGGCCGGCAGTATTTCAGTGATCGGAGCGCTGGTGACCGGCGTGCTCGTGATCGTTTTCAATGAAAATTTATCTTTGGCTTTTTTGAAAGATCGTGCGTTTGGCGGTGTATTTGTTTGGTTTTCAGCAACCTTAGTGTTGTTTGTTCTTAATACTTTATTGCTTGCAGTACTAAACGGTAAGAAAGAAATTCCTAGGTATGTTATATCAAATATTGCGGGGAGCCTTTTTGCTCTGGCCGTTACAGCGTATATGGCGATTATGTGGGGGCTGTATGGCGCGCTGGTAGCATTGGCGGTTTATCAGTCGTTGAGTTTTTTTGTTACAGTTTTCCTTTGCTATACAGCTCCTTGGTTCAAGATCCGATATTTTATCGGACGAATTGATTTCGGTGTAGCTCGAAATTTGGCTAAGTATACGGCGATGTCACTCACCTCTGTGGCGTGTGTACCCATTAGTCAGATTCTGGTTCGAAATCACTTGGGCGAGAGCTTCGGGTGGGAGGCCGCCGGTTATTGGGAGGCGTTGACGCGGCTAAGTGGCGCTTATCTCATGCTGATCACCACCACGCTCAGTGTTTATTATTTACCTAAGTTCTCCGAGTTAAAAAAATCGGAAGATATTAGGGCCGAGATTATGAGTGGGTATAAAATAATATTGCCTCTCACTGCGGCGGGTGCTCTGATAATCTATCTTTTTCGCGACATGATCGTGAAGCTGCTTTTTACTCCTGAATTCTTGCCGATGACTGATCTATTTGCCTGGCAGATGCTAGGCGATACATTGAAGATCGGAAGTTGGGTTATGGCCTACTTGATGCTTGGGAAAGCAATGTTCAAGCTTTTTATGATCACAGAAGTAATTTTTTCTTCTTCTTTCGTATTGTTGTCTTGGCTGTTTACTAGTGAACTAGGGTTGCAGGGTGTAACAGTAGCCTACGCAATCAATTACGCGGTGTACTGGGTTGTTATGGGTGTTTGCATGTCACGCAAATTGAAGGCAGTTCAATAAATATTTGAAAATGAGCTAAGCATGATTACGCTTGTGATACCTTCGTATAATCATATTAATTATGTGTTAGGTTGTATTAAGGCCGCTCTGGCAGTCGATTTGCCAGGGCGGAAAGTTGTGGTAATTGACGATGGCTCTACAGATGGGTCTGGCGAAGCCATTGAATCCTTTATTTCAAGCTTATCCGATAGTACTGTCGAGTTTATATCCAAGCCAAACGGGGGGCTTGTTTCATCACTGAACCTGGGATTGGCGATGGCAGATATGGAGTTTATTTACCTAGTTGCTTCTGATGACATCCCGGAGCCGGCCGGGATAAAAAAATGTGTCGATAAGTTAATCGCAAGTCCGAACGCAAAATTCTGTATCGGTGGCGGTTATGCTTTCTTTGATGAATTACCTGAAAATAGAGCACCCATATACGGGGTTGCTCAGGATGATTTCTTCAGTCTGAGCCCTGATGCAATGAGTCGCAGTGTTTTCTTAAATTACCCCTCTCCCATACTATTGCAATCTACCGTTTTTAAAACTGAAGCTTTGAGAGCAATTGGTGGCTGGGATCCGAAGTTAATGTTGGACGATTATCCTACTTTTATAAAGTTGTTAACGCATTTCCCTATTCGCGATCTGGATTTTCTTTTTGCACCTGAGGTGAATGTTGTTGGGTATCGGCAACACGAATCTAATAGTTATAAAAATGTAAAGAGGCAGTATTTTATGGTGCGTGAGTTGATGGAGGAACTTGCTCCGGATCATATTCAGCGCAAAGCGATTGGCCGTATCCTGGCTTCTTATGTCATTTCGGCTTTGAAGAACGGTGACTTCGCCACAGCACTCGTAATGCTCCGATCGTCGAAATTTATGCACATTGTTGCGGCCATACCGGCTGCGATAAGTTTGGTGGGAAAGAGAGTAGCAAGAAAGTCTAATTGATAGCTGGGCTCGGTAATGAGCTTGCCTACACCTTTGGTTTCACTAGTAGTTGTTGGGCGGTGGTTTAATTGAGATTATTTTTTAAGAATGCCTTAGTGTCACCTGTCTTCGTCTTATTGTTCATTACTCTGCTAATGTATTGCGCTAACTTGTTGGCTCTTGAGCAGCCTTGGGAGTGGGGGCATAGTGTTTATTTGTTGGGCGTTCTGTCTTTTGTAATCGTTTACATGCTTGTATATGTATCGTTGAAGTTAGGCGGTATCCCGCATCCCAAGTCCGAACTGATCTCACCCTATAGAATAGTTATCCAACTCTATTGGCTTTGTGCTTTTATTGGTTTATTGCTGTCTCTTTACAAGATTTATGCGTTCGGCTATAACGGAAATTATGGTAGCGTTTTGTTAGCGTTGAGAATCGCGAATACTTGGGAGCACCAGCCCTCTTATGGGGCTCAGCACTTTGCTTTGTTTGCACTGTGTTTGTCGCTTTACTACGCACAGCAAAAACGAGCTTTACCTTGCCTAGTAGCAGCGCTTATTTATTTGACGTCGGCTTTCAGTATGGCGGAGAGAACAAGTATGATGTTTATATTTGTCGCTGTGGGTTATACCGCCATTAACGAGGGGTGGATAAGGCTGAAGGGACTACTGCTGTCCTTAGCCGTATTAATAGGTTTGTTCATCATCGTTGCCGTCGGAACCGGGAAAACTGGCGGAGATAAGGGGTATGACTTTATTCTGTTGTACCTGGGGTATGCTGTGACAGCCTTTTCGCAATGGACAGAGGGTAAGGACTATTTAGGCTGCGCTGATCTGGTGTTTGGGAAATTTATTGATCTGATGTCGTTGGGATTATACTCTTGTCCGCCTCTTGATCTTGGTCTAACTGATAAAGACTTCAATGTTCTTACCTACGCAGCGTCTCCATACTTATTCGGTGGGCTACCGGCTGTCATAATATGTATGGCGATTGTCGGTGCTTTTTTTGCGATTCTTCGAGTTTTTGCAGTTAAGAGAAAAGGATATTACTTGGCAATTCTTAGCTGTTTTATGTATGCGTTGATCATGATGTTTTATGCATGGCAATTTTCATTGACTACCTATTTATATTTAATGGCAATACTTTTTCCCCTCTTTGCGGGGAGGTTCGTTCACCCGAGCGGGCAGAAAATATTCCCGTGATCAATGCATCCCGTGAGTGAGCTCCAGGCGCTATTGGCTACGTAACGGATAACCGTGAAATTATTTGAGCTGTTGAGATCGAAATGAAAATTTTATTACTTCCAAAATATTCTCGTATGGGAGCCAGTACGCGTCTTCGAACGCTTCAGTTTTTGCCTTTTTTGGAGGCTGAAGGGTTGCAAGTTGATATTCAGACGTTGTTTGATGATAAGTATCTTGAAAACCTTTATCGGGGAAACGGCAGATCGTTTCTTTTAACGTTTAAGCAATATATTTTGCGTTTCGCTCTGCTGTTCAAGGCGGCGCGCTATGACGTTGTGTGGATCGAAAAGGAGATATTTCCGTTCTGCCCTGCCTTCGCTGAAAGATTGTTAAAGTTGTTCGGTATTCCATATATCGTTGATTACGATGACGCGGTTTTTCACACGTATGATCTTTCTTCGAATGCTTTGGTCCGGTTTTTTTTAGGCTCCAAGATTGACACAGTGATGCGTCATGCAGAATGTGTAGTTGTAGGCAACGCCTATCTCGCTGAACGCGCGATAAAAGCGGGAGCGGCTAATGTTGAGGTGATACCGACTGTGGTCGATCATTCTCGCTACGCGAGCACACTTACACTCCCCAATAAGAAATTAGTAATAGGCTGGATTGGTTCCCCGTCAACTGAAAAATATGTCGTCCAAATTCGAGATGCTCTCAGGTTAGCATGTGAAACTTATGGTGCTCGCGTAGTTTTGATGGGGGCTAGTGAAGGCGTTACCAACGAACTTGAGGGTATTGACGTGGAGGTCCAAGCGTGGAGCGAATATGCGGAGACAGGGTTTGTTCAGGCACTCGATATCGGAATCATGCCACTGATTGATGGACTTTGGGAGAAGGGAAAGTGTGGGTATAAGCTAATTCAATATATGGCTTGCGGAGTGCCGGTTATTGCGTCACCCGTGGGTGTGAATGTTGATATTGTTGAAAACAACCAGTGTGGAATGTTAGCAACAGACATGTCGGATTGGCATCGCTGTCTTCATACATTCCTGGGCGATCGGGATTTACGTATTTTTTATGGCAGAAAAGGGCGGCATGCAGTAGAAAATATCTTTTCGGTGCAAGTTCAAGCTCCGCGAATCAGAGATATACTCGCCGTGGCGGCCAGTCGGGCAGGTTAGTGTAATAAGTTCTCGGGTACTGTTGCCGACGGTCTTGTTATATCAGTTTAATTATCAAGGCTTCTCGCGCGCTTACCTTCGTGGCCTTAATCGGGATTAATTAAAATGTGTGGATTAACCGGTCTTTTCGATCCGTCCAAGCGCGCTGAGCTTCACGATGTTATCTCCAAAATGAACGATGCCATAGCGTATCGCGGGCCTGATGATTCGGGTATTTGGATTGATGACATTGGACTTGCGTTGGGACACAGACGACTTGCGATTGTTGACCTCACCAGCGCGGGCCACCAGCCGATGCATTCCCACGACCAGCGCTATGTCTTGGCTTTCAATGGGGAGATCTATAATCATCTCGCGTTGCGCAATCAACTTGATGCAGAAGGTAGTAGTACTCCGTGGGCGAGCCATTCCGATACCGAAGTCTTGTTGGCATGTCTTGCTCGTTGGGGCATCGAGAACGCGCTGAAGTCGCTGGTCGGCATGTTCGCATTTGCGCTTTGGGATAGGCAAGAGCAGGTATTGACGCTGGCTCGTGATCGAGTGGGCGAGAAGCCTCTTTATTGGGGTTGGCAGGATAATACTTTGCTATTTGGATCTGAGTTGAGTGCGGTGAAGGCGTATCCGGAGTTTAAAGCCGAGGTCGACCGTAATTCGCTCTCTCTTATGTTACGCTATAATTGTATTCCCGCGCCTTACAGTATTTATAAGGGCATTTCTAAACTCCGTGCTGGGCACTACGTGTCTTTAAGGCTGAGTGATATTGCCGCTGCAAAGGGTTCCGTATCTCAAGCCTACTGGTCGGTCAACGATGCCGTTACTGCTGGGCTGGCTAATCCTTTTAAGGGTTCGCCGAAGGAAGCGACCGACGCACTGGAGAATCAACTCCGACTGAGTATCGGGCAGCAGATGTTGGCTGATGTTCCACTCGGTGCGTTCTTGAGCGGCGGTGTCGATAGCAGCACAGTTGTTGCGTTGATGCAGGCCCAAAGCAAACAGTCTGTTCGTACCTTTACCATTGGCTTTGACGAAAGTGGTTATGACGAGGCGGTCCATGCGAAGGCCGTGGCAAAGCAATTGGGAACACAGCATACGGAGCTCTACGTGCGCCCCAATGATGCCCTCGCGGTTATCCCTAAGCTTGCATCCATGTACTGCGAGCCGTTTAGTGATAGTTCGCAGATTCCCACATTCTTGGTCAGTCATATGGCCAGGAGAGAGGTTACCGTTGTACTTAGCGGTGATGGCGGTGATGAGCTGTTCGGTGGCTATAACCGGTATCTAACAGCGCGGCAGGTCTGGCAGAAAATGCATCGCTTGCCCGGTTTTGCGCGCAGCGCGACTGCTAAAATGCTGCGTGCTTTATCGCCGAGTGCATGGGATCAATTGTTTCAGTTGAGTAAGCCTATGCTGCCCAAACGCTTGCACCTAGCGACCCCCGGAGATAAAGCGCATAAACTGGCCTCGGTACTCGGTATTGCTAGTGGTGAAGACTTTTATCATCAACTGAACAGCCATTGGGAGGACCCTGCTAGTGTTGTAATCGGAGCGCATGAGCCGGAAACGCTATTCACCGACAAGGTCACATGGCCTGTAACCGATAGCTTTGAGCATTGGATGATGGCGATGGACATGCAGACCTATATGACCGACGATATTCTGGTCAAAGTAGACCGCGCATCAATGGCCGTCAGTCTGGAGTCGCGCGTACCAATGCTTGATCATCGAGTTATTGAGCTAGCTTGGCGCATGCCCCTGGACCTAAAAATTCGGGATAATCAGGGCAAATGGTTACTGCGGGAGGTTTTATATCGCTATGTGCCTAAAGAGCTTATTGAGCGCCCTAAGCAGGGCTTCGGTATCCCACTGGACAGTTGGCTCAGAGGGCCTTTGAGAGAATGGGCGGAGAATCTTCTCGATGAAGGACGCTTGCGTCGAGAGGGGTACTTTCATCCTGAGCCCATCCGGAAAAAGTGGGCGGAACACTTGAGCGGACGTAGAAATTGGCAGCATCACTTGTGGGATATTCTTATGTTTCAAGCTTGGCTGGCAGAGCAATAAAATATGAATTTTCTATTAATCGCCAGCTATCCTGATTCTTTGATCAACTTTCGCGGGCCGTTATTGGACGCGTTGCTTGCGAGAGGCCTGACCGTGCATGTCGCGGCGCCGGATCTTTCTTCGGATAGCTCTGTGAGGATGCGTCTGGAAGAGAAAGGCGTGGTCGTGCACGAAATTCCGCTGCGCAGAGTCGGCATGAACCCTTTTGCCGACTTTTTCACCCTCATTTCGCTTTGTAAGTTGATAGCGCGTGTGAAACCAGATGTCGTCTTGGCTTATACGGTGAAGCCGGTTATCTATGGTTTGCTCGCGGCTCGATTGATGAAAGTTCGCCGGCGTTTTGCGCTGATAACCGGTCTAGGTTATGCATTTCAAGGATCGAGTAATGGGGAAGGGGAGCGCCGTGGTTTGCTTCGTGCCTTAGTGCAACGTTTGTATGCTTTATCCCTGCGATCTGCGACCCGAGTTTTCTTTCAGAACCCGGATGACCAAGCGTTATTCCAACAACTCAGACTGATCGGATCTGAAACGCCTTCTACTGTAGTGAACGGTTCGGGTGTTGATTTGGGCGACTTTAATGTCGTCCCCCTACCTGGAAAAATCAGCTTTCTCTTGATTGCCCGACTCCTCGGCGACAAAGGCGTGCGTGAGTTTGTCGGTGCCGCGAGGGCCATAAAGGCTGAGTATGAACATGTCGTGTTCAAGGTCGTTGGGTGGATCGATGAAAATCCTGATGCGATTCTGCAAGAAGAACTGGATGCCTGGGTCGGTGATGGTACATTGGAGTTCCTAGGTCGCTTGCAGGATGTCAGGCCGGCAATTGCAGACTCGTCTGTTTATGTATTGCCATCTTATAGAGAGGGAACGCCTCGCACCGTTCTTGAGGCCATGGCAATGGGCAGACCTGTTATCACCACGGACGCTCCTGGTTGTCGCGAAACAGTGGCTGATGGGGGAAATGGTTTTTTGGTACCGGTTAAGGATGTCGAAAGGCTCACCGCTGCGATGTTAAAATTTATTAACTCGTCAGAGCTTATTTCGAGTATGGGCAAAAAATCCCGGACGTTGGCGGAGCTTAAGTATGACGTTAAAAAAGTTAACGCTGCAATGTTGCAGGGAATGGGCATTTAACAGTATTTGAAATGCTAATTCGTTTGTCGACTTACACTGAAGGCCTCAGCGAAAGGTGCTGCAATAGCGTTGAAGCCTGACTATAATTTGTTGAGATAAAAATGCTTAAACGTTCATTTGATATTTTTGCTTCCGTGTGTGGCCTCATTTTATTAGGCCCCGTCATGATCATAGTCGCATGGCTGGTCAAACGAAAGCTCGGTTCTCCAGTATTGTTTAGTCAAATAAGACCCGGTTTAAATGCCAAACCTTTCAAAATGATGAAGTTCCGGACGATGCTTGACGCGGTCGACCAGCATGGCAATCCGTTGCCTGACGCGCAGCGTATGACACCCTTTGGAAGCTTCTTGCGCTCCAGTAGTTTGGACGAGTTGCCAGGTTTGCTGAATGTTCTGAAAGGAGACATGAGCTTAGTTGGACCCAGGCCTCTTCTTATGGAGTATTTGCCGCTGTACAGCGCCGAACAGTACCGCCGTCATTGCGTAAGGCCCGGGGTAACCGGCTGGGCTCAAGTCAACGGTAGAAACTCGGTAAGCTGGGAAGAGAAATTCAAGCTGGATGTTTGGTATGTGGATAATAATTCGCTATGGCTTGACCTGAAAATTATTATACTGACGATCAAAAAGGTTATCGTCAGGGATGGAATCAACGCTGATGGCGAAGCTACCATGAGTAAGTTTACGGGATCCAAATAAATAAGTGGGGGAGCTTGGGTGGAAGGGGTGTTCTGACCAAGCGTTTGAGTTTCTTAACTTTGCTTTGATAAAAATTTAAGGTGTTATTTATGTTGGGAACATCATTTTCCCCCTGGCCCTCGTTCACCGAAGAAGAGGCCAACGCCGTTCGTGATGTCATACTGTCGAACAAGGTCAACTATTGGACTGGGCAGGAAACTCGCCAGTTTGAGCGCGAGTTTGCCTCTTGGTCAGGCACCGATTACGCGATTGCACTTGCCAACGGCACCGTTGCGCTGGACCTGGCCCTCATCGCGTTGGGCATAGGTGAGGGCGATGAAGTCATCGTGACGTCGCGAACGTTTCTGGCCTCGGTTTCTAGCATCGTTAATGCAGGGGCCACGCCGATTTTTGCCGATGTAGATCGTGACTCGCAAAACTTTACGGCGCAATCCATTGAAGCGGTGTTAACGCCTCGCACCCGTGCAGTTATTTGTGTGCATCTCGCGGGCTGGCCGTGCGATATGGACCCAATCATCGACCTTGCCGCTCAGCATGATTTAATGGTCATTGAGGATTGCGCGCAGGCTCATGGTGCTTACTACAAAGGTCGTCCGGTCGGTTCTATCGGGCATGTCGGTGCTTGGTCATTCTGTCAGGATAAAATCATGACCACGGGTGGCGAGGGGGGGATGGTGACCACTAACGACCGTAAGCTCTGGGCTGACATGTGGGCTTATAAAGATCATGGCAAGAGTTGGGAAGCTGTCTATGAGCGTCAACACGCCCCCGGTTTTCGCTGGCTGCACGAAAGTTTTGGTACCAACTGGCGGATGTTGGAGGTCCAAGCTGTCATTGGCAGAATTCAGTTGCGTAGAATGAAGGCGTGGCAAGCTCTGCGCGAGCAGAACGCCACCCGTATATGGGACGCTGCTCGTGAACTACCAGCATTAAGGGTTCCGCTGTTTTCTGAGGATAGTGTTCACGCAGCTTATAAATGCTACGTGTTTGTACGGCCAGAGCAGTTGAAGGACGGTTGGTCTCGGGATCGAATACTGAGCGAAATCGCAGCACGTGGTGTCCCCGCTTTTTCAGGCTCTTGTTCCGAGGTTTACCTAGAAAAAGCATTCGATAATACAGGGTTGCGACCTGCTCAGCGTCTGGCAAATGCAAAGGAATTGGGTGAGACGAGTATGATGTTCCTGGTGCACCCAACGTTGACCCGCGCCGAAATGGACCTCACATGCCAAGTAATAATCGATGTCATTACAGAGGCTTCGATTGGATAGCACTTATGGATGTGTCACTGCGTATGTGTATGAATGAACGGTTTGGTTGGTACCGGAGAGGTGTTTAAGGTATATATGGATAGCTTACGAACGTATTTGTTGAGTCTTCCACGACGGCAGAAGCGTATTTTGCAAGTGGCTACAGATGTTGTTCTGGTCTGGGCCGCGCTGTGGTTGGCGTTTGTCGTTCGGCTGGGAATGGATGAGATGAGCAATCCGGTCAAGCTTCATTTGTGGTTGTTCATATGCGCTCCCGTCGTTGCTGTCCCATTGTTCATTCGCTTCGGCATGTATCGGGCCGTAATGCGCTACTTCGGCAATGATGCCCTTATCGCGATCGTCAAAGCCGTCAGCCTTTCATCATTAGTTCTAGGGTTTGTTGTTTATTGGTACGGCAACCATCAGAGCGTTGTGCCGCGTTCAATTATTTTCAACTATTGGTGGCTCAGTCTGATCATGGTGGGCGGTTTGCGCCTGGCAATGCGCCAGTATTTCTTAGGTGACTGGTTTGCTGCGGTCCAGCATGTACCATTCACAAGCCGTGAAGATGGTCTGCCTCGCGTGGCCATATATGGCGCAGGTGCTGCGGGCAATCAGTTGGTAGCTGCTTTGCGCATGGGGCGTGTTATGCGACCTGTCGCATTTATTGACGACGACACTAGTATTTCTGATCGGGTAATCTCGGGACTGCAGGTCTATAAACCTAAACATATTCAGCGAATGATTGATGCCACTGGCGCTCAGGAAATTCTCCTGGCGATTCCTTCGTCAAATCGAGCTCGTCGTCGGGAAATTTTGGGGTTTCTCGAGTGTTTTCCGCTGCACGTGCGAAGTGTGCCAGGGTTTATGGACTTGGCCAGTGGGCGGGTTAAGGTGGATGATATCCAAGAGGTGGATATCGCTGACTTGCTGGGGCGAGATGCTGTACCCGCACAGGATGAGTTGCTGGAGCACTGCATCAAAGAGCAGTGTGTGCTGGTTACCGGGGCGGGTGGGTCAATCGGTTCGGAGCTATGCAGGCAGATTTTGTCGCTTCGTCCTACCACGTTGTTATTGTTTGAGCATAGTGAATTTAATCTCTACAGTATCTTGTCAGAGCTCGAGCAGCGTATTACCCGTGAATCGCTTTCTGTACGTCTGTTGCCAATATTGGGTTCTGTTCGCAATGAGGGCAAGTTGCTGGACATCATGAAAACTTGGCGTGTTGACACGGTTTATCATGCTGCCGCCTATAAGCATGTGCCGATGGTCGAACACAACATTGCCGAAGGTGTGATGAATAATGTGATCGGTACGTTGAATACTGCCCAAGCAGCGCTGCAGGCCGGTGTTTCAAACTTTGTATTGATTTCAACCGACAAGGCTGTGCGACCGACCAATGTGATGGGTAGTACCAAGCGCCTGGCCGAGTTGACATTACAAGCTCTCAGCCGTGAGCTGGCACCTGTCTTGTTTGGGGACACGGCAAAGATCCTGCGGGTTAATAAAACGCGCTTTACCATGGTTCGTTTTGGCAATGTGCTTGGATCGTCTGGCTCCGTGATTCCACTCTTTCACAAGCAAATTAAATCTGGTGGCCCGCTCACCGTTACACATCCGAAAATCACCCGTTATTTCATGACTATTCCTGAAGCCGCCCAGTTGGTAATTCAGGCTGGATCAATGGGGCAGGGCGGAGATGTGTTTGTATTGGACATGGGAGAACCGGTTAGAATCGTCGAGCTGGCCGAAAAAATGATTCACTTGTCAGGGTTGAGTTTGCGCACTGAAAAGAATCCCCACGGCGATATCGCGATTGAGTTCACCGGTCTGCGGCCAGGAGAAAAACTCTACGAGGAGCTGCTGATAGGCAATAACGTCGTTGCCACACAGCACCCTATGATTATGAGTGCCAATGAGGATCACATTGCTTGGGACGTTCTTAAGATCAAGCTGACAGAGCTACTTTCGGCAGTAGATCAGGACGACTACGCTCGTGTTCGCCAGTTGCTGCGAGATACAGTCAGTGGCTACACACCTGATGGTGAAATTGTTGATTGGATTTATCAGCAGCGCCGCTTGGAACCTTAATGCATAGACCATAAATACGTGACGGCGCGAGGATACGAATAACCGGACTATCATCATAGTCCGGTTTTTTTAGTATTCGTAAAACCCAGAGTTGGTCTTTCGCCCCAGCTTGTTTGCCCTGACCATCTTCCTCAGTAAAGGGTGGGCTCTGTATTTTGGATCGCCTGTCTCGTTGTGCAGGGTCTCCATAATCGAAAGGTTAACATCATTTCCGATCAAGTCCGCCAAGGCAAGAGGGCCAATGGGATGGTTTGCGCCAAGCTTCATGGCCTTGTCTATCTCCTCGGCACTGGCGACGCCTTCTGCGAGTATTCCGATAGCTTCGTTGATCATCGGAATCAACATTCTGTTGACAATGAATCCGGGCGCTTCGTTAACCAATACCGGCTCTTTCCCCAAGCTTTTGGCGAAATTGAACGCCCAAGTTTCGGTTTCTTTAGAGGTAGAGAGGCCGACAATTACTTCGACAAGCTTCATGACTGGAGCGGGGTTAAAAAAATGCAGGCCTATGACATTTTCCGGTTTTGTTGTAAGGCTTGCTAACTCGGTAATTGATAGTGAGGAGGTGTTTGAGGCTATTATTGATGTGGTGTCCGCATATTGTGCGATTTCACGGAATATCCCGTGTTTTATGGACATGTCCTCGGAAACAGCTTCAATAATCAAGTCACAATTTTTTAATGCTTCATAGTGGTGAGCTGTCTGGATTTTCTGAGAGAATCTCGAAACGTCTTCTGCTGCTAATCTTTTTTTATTAATCATGCGCTCCCACAGAGCGTTCAGGTTTTCAAAAGCTTCTTCACTGCTTGCTTGAGAGCGGCCTATCCAGACTATAGACGCAGTCGCATCAGATTGCGCGAGTACTTGGACGATTCCCTTTCCCATCGTGCCTGAGCCGATGACGGCAACCTTGACTTCTTTCATATTAAATATATTCCTTTACTCTTAGGAAGACCGCAATGGTTTTGCAGGGTTTCCAAATACGGTAGTGTATGGGGCGACACTTTTGGTCACTACTGAACCCATGCCAACGACAGCACCTTCACCGATCACGATTGGCCTATCCGGTGTGCCCTGTCGAATCATCGCGCCAGTGCCAATATAGGCATGGTTTTCGATTACGACGCTTCCATTGCATTGCACATTGGGGGCAAACGTCACGTAGTCACCGATTACACAGTCATGCGCAATGTATGAGTAAAGGTTAGCGTGAAAAAATTTACCAATGGTTGCGTTTGAAGTAACAGTAGTAAAAGGGCAAAAAACA
The DNA here is from genome assembly GCF_001439735.1 of Pseudomonas paralactis. Classification (GTDB taxonomy): domain Bacteria; phylum Pseudomonadota; class Gammaproteobacteria; order Pseudomonadales; family Pseudomonadaceae; genus Aquipseudomonas; species Aquipseudomonas paralactis. Next base: position 250,895 of record NZ_JYLN01000008.1, on the reverse strand, counting down.
GCACCCTCGCCAATAATGTTGTGACTCAGATTAATTGAGTTCGATGCTGAGATTGAGAATGGCCTTGCACCCAGTTCTATGAGCCGCTCGGCAATAGACTGTCTGGTTTTGCTGTTGGCGATCGTAATGTTGAAGAACTTATCGCCATCCATTTTCATAAAAGTTTCGGTATCGACCACGGCATAACCGTTGATGGCCTTGTCTTGAAAATGGTCATCCACGAATAAAATTTCGAAATTTTCGTGGGATGATATTTCAGTCATTTGAGTGACTAGGGGGGCGACCTCTCTGCCAAACCCTCCGGCCCCTACGATTGCATAAATTTTCATCTTTAGCTGGTCCTTAAGCTTAATCAGGATTGACCTTGGCTCAAGCGATTCTACAGGTGAATAGTGTCAGTGTCAGTGTCAGGAGTAGGGTTTTACAGCTTGTCTGAGGCACTCAGGCTGGTTTCTCGATCGCTCGTTATACGCCTTTTCGGCATGATGGCTGAATAGTGGCATGTTCTATTGGGCCTCTGCCCTGGCACGTGCCACCCGGCTGGCCAAAAAACTGATAAGAAACGCGATCTGTTAAAGTGACCTATAACACTGCTTAAGTTCAGGTATGTTTCCAATTGTCGATCGTTAGGAGGGCGTGCTTTCGGAATGCCGAGGGCTCAGCCGGGCGCACGCCCTATCAGTAGACGAGAAAGGGTTTATTGCTCAGAAAACTCTTCAATCCATTTGGACACGATATCTTTCGGATAGCCGCGATGGAAGTGCCTGCGCCAAGGGTATGCGCTTTCTCCTGAACCATCCTTCAGCTTAATTTTGCTAGTATTGCAAATCAGTTTTGCGGGAGACCCAGCGACTACCGTATCTTGAGCTACATCTCGGCTCACGGAGCTGTGCGCACCGACTAATGCTCCTCTTTTAACCGTAACGCCTGGCAGGATGACGGACATTGTTGCAATCACCGAAAACTCTTCGATCTTAACGCCAGACATTATTTCGCTCGGCGGGTGAGGATCGTTGGTTAATACAACATAGGGGAATATCCATACATAGTTTTCTATTGTTGAATGTTGTCCTATGTGGACGTTGCTATGGCATTTTACGTAATTTCCAATTTCGCAGTGTCCTTGTATGTCGCCAAGTGTTCCTATCTGAAAGCCCGCGCCGGCGGTAGTCAGTTCTCTGATTGTAACTCTGTGCCCTGTCGTGAGGTTGTCACCAAACGAAGACCCTTCGTAAAAAACACAATGTGAACGAATAATGGACGCTTTTCCAATAATCAACGGACGTCCATTTGCCAGTTTCGTTGGTAAGCCAATTTCGCAGTAGGCACCAATTTCTGTATCATCGCCGATGGTTACGTTTTTATGGACGATACTATAGGGGCCAATTTTTACGTTGCTGCCAATTTTTGCATCGGGGTCAATAATTGCGGTTGCATGTATCATAAATTTTTCCGCTGATAGATAAGATATGAGGGGCGCCTTTGTAGCAGCATCAATGTGTGGCTAAGCTGACGTCTAACGGAAAATCATAGTATCTAATTAGTCGGGAGAGATGAAGCGCTGCGCCGTAATCCGTGAAGGGCTGTGAGTCGCTCCTGCCGTTTCCTTCGGCATAAGTGGCCGTTTGAGTGCTACCCGCTTGCTGTCCTTCGATTTTTACACCCGGGGCGGGCGGTGACTGTGAGACCGTCACATCATGCGAGATCGGATGTCGGTGGTTCGTCCAGACTAGTGCGACAGCGGACATTGAAGGTGTGCACCAGTGCCGCTTGAGATGAGAGCGCAGAGATTTCACAAAAGGCCGTAATAGCCATTGAGTCATTCTTTATCAGTACGTAAAATACGCCGATTTTTGATGCCCTACGTGAACCATCGGCAATGGTTAAGCATGTGGTTGAAAATCCTATAAAATTTTTAAAAATAACCATAATTAATACGGCGCACCCATCTATGCGAGAGCGGTTCTCATATCATCACAATCAGCATATTGACTACCGTCCAGATGTTGACGGGCTCCGCGCTTTTGCGGTTCTGGCGGTTGTTATTTTTCATGCGTTTCCATTGGCGCTAAAGGGTGGTTTCATAGGCGTAGATATTTTTTTTGTTATTTCAGGTTACTTGATTTCCAATATAATTTTCAAGAGTTTAGATAAGGGGCATTTTAGCTTTGTTGAGTTCTATATTCGTCGAGTTAGACGGATATTCCCAGCGCTGATCCTTATGATGCTTGCCTGCTTTGCAGCTGGTTGGTTCTTCTTGATGGCGGTGGAGTTCAAGTTTGTTGGGAAGCACATCGCGGCCGGGATTGCATTCGTTCAAAATATTATATTGTTCCAAGAGTCAGGGTATTTTGATACCGCTTCCGAATTAAAACCGCTGTTGCACTTGTGGTCGCTGGGGATAGAGGAACAATTTTATTTGCTTTTCCCGCTCTTGGCATTGTGCTTATGGAAGGTTAGACGCCTCGCCCTCTACGTATTGATTATATGCGTATTGTTGTCCTTTGGTATCAATATCAGCGATGTCAAAAGCGAACCCTCGGCTGCTTTCTATTTGCCGGTAGGGCGTGCATGGGAGCTGCTGGTTGGTAGCTTGCTCGCATATGAGAGTCTATACAATAGATGCACGCTGACTGGGGCATTGGCGTCATGTGGCGTCAGGAATGAGTTGACTGAGCGTCTGGCGCCGTTGGTTCGTAATGCGATTGCTGTTGCTGGTTTTTTACTGCTGGTCGTCGCGCTCTGCACTATTCATAAGGGGCTGCCTTTTCCGGGAGGCATAGCCGTTGCGCCTGTTTTGGGCGCTGCGCTGATCATCCTCGCGGGCCCTCACGCATGGTTAAATCGCAGCCTGTTCTCGCTTCGGCCAATTGTCTGGTTGGGTTTGATCAGTTATCCCCTCTATCTGTGGCATTGGCCGATTCTAACCTTTCTGAAAATCATTAATGTTGATATACCTACGATTGGAATGGTTTTGGCGGCGGTTTTATTAAGTATTGTTCTTGCGGCCGCAACCTATCTATTTTTAGAAAAGCCGTTTCGATCGATCGCTCCCTCCAAGAAAAACAGTGCCATCCTATTACTGCTCGGTGTAATTATGGGCTTGGCAGGGGGTGCTGTTTTTATAAAAAATGGTCTTCCTGAACGAATGCCTGAACGCGAAGCCTTTGCTCAGTACTTTGAGAATTCATGGCCTGAACAGGCTTATGTTGCCAAGCGTGGTCTTGCAAAAACGTACCGCTTGGAGTGCGACTTTTTTGACTTCGATAGCTATCGTGAAGGTCATCCTACCAACGATCCTATCGAGCGTATCGCTGAGTCGTGTTATACGCCACAGACTAATACCTCCGTCATGATTTGGGGCGATTCTCATGCCCAACAACTTTATCATGGGCTTCGTGAAGAAATTCCAAGTGACGTTTCGATCTTACAAGTTGCAACGTCTGGCTGCATGGCTTATTTGCCAAACGCTGATTATCCAAGAGCGAAAAATTGTGAAAAGTCTAATGCACTTGCTTTGAGCGTGATAAAGGAAAAAAGACCAGCGGTGGTGATTGTTGCCCAGTTTTCTGGACTGGATAAGTCGAATGACTTAAAGGCGCTGGCGAGTCAGCTAAAAAGTTATGGCGTGGGCGATTTAATTGTCGTGGGGCCTGTGCCTCGCTATAATCGACCGCTCTACCAGCTGATCGTTCGTAAGTATTGGCCAGATCCGCCACGTAAGATGACCACTCATTTTATTTCGGAAGTTCAAGAGGCTGATGAGTCTCTTAAACAGCTCTATAGCAGCGGGCAGGGTGGGTTTGATTATCTTTCTGCTCGAGACGTGTTCTGTGACAGTGAAGGATGTTTGGCTTATTTAGGCGCAGATCCTAAGGAGGGGCTAGTAACGTTTGATTACGGCCACTTAACGGCTGTCGCCTCAGTATTCTTATCTAGAAGTACACTTGCGCCATTGGTGATGAGCAAGTTGCATCGGGCGTTTGATAGTCAAAAAATTGATCCTCTGAAAATGAGTTATGAGTGACAGTATGTGTATGCTGAATAGAAGTAATCACACTCTGTAACGTAGCCACTTTTGACTCTCGCTCAACATCATCTAGGTTTGAGAAGCAGCTTCGGAAAAGCTGCTTTCCCTCACCGATGTCATGGAGCGTCACCAATGCAAAACCTCTACATTTCCTCCCTAATCTTCGCCTTCCTCACCAGCCTCTCCGTCGCCACCACCGCTGCGCCGTCCATCAAGCCAGAGCCCCCAACCCCGATCTCCACCCAGATGACCAAGCCCGAGCAATCCTCCAAGGTCAACCTCAACGCCGCCGACGCCGAAACCCTGCGCCGTGATCTGTTTGGTATAGGCGCTTCCAAGGCGAAGGCAATCGTTGCGTATCGCGAAAGCAACGGTCCGTTCACCGCGGTGGATGAGTTACTGGAAGTGAAAGGCATCGGCAAAGCACTGCTGGAGAAGAATCGCGACAGGTTGGTTATCAACTGAGGATGTGAATATCGCCCAGAAGGCCGGTCATTGACCGGCCTTTCCTTTATCGGGTTTGCGTCTATTTCTTTTCAATCATGCATTGGCATGAAACGTGATTACATCCCTCTCAACGATTGTTCAACAATCTTGAGGTAACCATGACACTCAGCTTGTCGTTAGCCGACCAAATAGCCCTGGAACTACGCGCCGACATCATCGGCGGGCGTTTGCTGCCGGGTGTTTCGCTCGTCGAGGCGGAGTTAGTCAAGGCGTACAACGCCTCACGCAATACCATCCGTGAGGCGCTGCATCGCCTGGGCCAAGAAGGCCTTACCCGCTATGTCCGCAACAAGGGCGTAATGGTTCGGCGCCTGGAGCGAGCAGAGGTGCGTGATCTCTTCGTAGTCCGCCGCACCCTGGAGTTGCGGGCAATAGCCCAATGTGGCCCGCTGACGGACGCTCAATCAGGGCGTATGCATAACGCCATCGACGCCACCACCCTGGCCCGGGAGCGCGAGGATTGGCGAGCGGTGGCCACCCACAGTCTTGTGTTCCACCAACAGATCGTCGCGTTGATGGGCAGCCCGTTGTTCGACGAGTTCTTCGCCCAGGTGATTGCCCAGTTGCGTCTGGTGTTTTGCGCTGCGCCGGATGAGCAGCGTTTCCAGTCGCCCTGGCTGGAGCGCGACCTAGAGATATACACGTTGTTAACCAGCAACCAAACCCAGGCTGCCAGTGAGGCGATGAGTCTGTACCTGGACGATTCAGAACACCTTTCCCTTGTTTTGTTTGATCACCCTTGATGGAGGATTGCCCCATGTACAAAGACTATCCCGCCGCGTACCAGGTCAGCAAAGGTTCGGCGTTGCAGGTGGATACGGCGTTCTATGAGCGTATTCGTGATCAGAAAGGCCAGCGTACGTTGATCGAACAGTTTGAGGTGCCGATCCGAACGGGGAAGGCGTGGAAGGTGCCCGCCGGGCATGTGTTTCGTGTGACCACGCCGGTGGGCCCGCAGGTGGGGGACTTCAACGTCTGGAATGCCAATGACCCACGCGAACGCTTGTGGGCCGCGCGCACTCGGCAGCTTCAGGGCGCTCATGTCAGTACCCATGACCGGTTGTGGTCGAACCTGCCGTTTCTAAGGCCGCTGGTGACTATTACTGACGACAGCCTCGCCAGCTACGGCATCGATGAGCACGGCGGGCGCCTGCACGACCTGCTTGGCACGCGTTGCGACCCCTATGTGAACCGTATGCTGACCGGGCAGGACTTTCATCACCATTGCCACTCGAATCTAACTCGCGCGGTATTGCCCCACGGCCTGACGGAATTCGACGTGCATGACGTGTTGAATATTTTTCAGTGCACGGGCCTGAATCACGATGACATGTACTTTATGAAAGCCTGTCCGGCGCAGAAGGGCGATTACCTTGAGTTCTTTGCCGAGATTGATTTGCTGTGTGCGTTGTCGACGTGCCCGGGTGGGGATTTGTCGTTGCCAATGTGGGGGCCGGAGGCGCAGGACCCGCTGACGGTGTGTCGTCCGTTGGGGGTTGAGATCTATAGGCTGGAGGATGAGTTGCTCAGTGGCTGGAGCCAGCCTGAGCGTGCGGCCTATAAGGGGCAACATGGGTTGCATATTGCCAAGGCGCAATGGGAGTAGGGGGCTGCTTCGCAGCCCAGCGGGAGCAAGCTCCCTCGCCACGGGGGAATAAGCGTTTATCGGTCTTGCGCATCCTTGGCATCCGCCTGCGCATTGCGCTCGGCTACGCGTTTGCGTTGTTCGTCGGTGAGTTCCACCTTGTTGGCGCTGTCACGCAGCATCATCAGGCCACCGACGATCGACCCGATCGCTACTACCATAATCAACCATGCATACCACGGCATAAGACGCTCCTTGAGGCAGAGGTTCGTGGGAGAATTTTCCCACGGTAATCACTGCTTTGAGTGACGGGCTTTCTGAGTAGTTCAGTGTAGGCCCGTTCTGCCTCATAGGCGCTATTGTCCGGTCAACATTGCATCCGCCGGCGCATCGATGCGGTCTTGTGCGGTCATCTGGAAGTAGATGAAGCCCACCGCCATAAAGCCCAGGAAGATCAGCCCGATCAGGGCATTGAACCAGGCCATCGCTACCAGGCACACCACGGCGAGTACCAGCGCAATACCCGGCACGATGGGGTAGCCCGGCGCACGGAAGGTGCGTTCCAGCAGTGGCTCGGTCTTACGCAGTTTGAACAGGCTGATCATGCTCATGATGTACATGACGATGGCGCCGAACACCGCCATGGTGATCATCGCGGCGGTCAGGGTCATGCCGCCCAGGTTGATCAGGCCGTCGCTGTAGATGGCGGCGATACCCACCACGCCGCCGGCGATGATGGCGCGGTGGGGCGTCTGGAAGCGTGAGAGTTTGGCCAGGAAGGGCGGCAAGTAACCGGCTCGGGCCAGGGCGAAGAACTGACGCGAGTAGCCGAGGATGATGCCGTGGAAGCTCGCCACCAGACCGAACAGGCCAATCCACACCAGCATGTGCAGCCAGCCGGAGCTGTCGCCCACTACGGTTTTCATCGCCTGGGGCAGTGGGTCGTTGATGTTCGACAGGGTACGCCAGTCACCCACGCCACCGGCGAAGAACATTACGCCCATGGCCAGGATCACCAGGGTGAGGATGCCGCTGATGTAGGCCTTTGGAATGGTGCGCTTGGGATCTTTGGCTTCTTCGGCGGCCATGGCCGCGCCTTCGATGGCGAGGAAGAACCAGATGGCGAAGGGGATCGCGGCAAACATACCGGCAATCGCCGGGGCACCGAAGGTGTCGGAACCGGCCCAGCCGTTGAGGGCGAAGTGGCTGAAGCTGAACGCCGGGGCAACCACACCCATAAATACCAGCAGTTCGGCGACGGCGAGTACGCACACCACCAGCTCAAAGGTGGCGGCAAGTTTGACTCCGAGGATGTTCAGGCCCATGAACACGATATAAGCGCCGACGGCGGCGTGCTTGGGGTCGAGTGCCGGGAACTGCACGTTCAGGTAGGCGCCGATGGCCAGGGCAATTGCGGGCGGAGCGAAGACGAATTCGATCAGGGTAGCCAGCCCCGCAATCAAGCCGCCTTTTTCACCAAAGGCGCGACGGCTGTAGGCAAAGGGGCCTCCGGCATGGGGAATCGCGGTGGTCAGCTCGGTGAAGCTGAAGATAAAGCAGGTGTACATCGCGGCGACCATCAATGAGGTCACTAGAAAGCCCAGGGTACCGGCGACGCCCCAGCCATAGCTCCAGCCGAAATATTCGCCGGAGATCACCAGCCCCACGGCGATGCCCCATAGGTGCAAGGTGCCCAAGGTGGGTTTGAGTTGTGTGTTCATTGTGCTGCGCTCCCTGAACCGTTTGGAATGATTCAAGGTGTTGCAGTGGCTATGCCAAGCCTCAGAACTATGTCGTAAAGCAGTGCCTATGTCGCCGGGGGGACGGTTTGGCGTTTGAATGTGGCATGAGTTGCACCACATAAGTGCGGTGGTGACTTGGCGGGCGCTTTCGCGGGCAATCCCGCTCACACATTTGACCGAGTGTTAACTGAAAGAACGCAGTCGAATGTGGGAGCCGGGCTTGCCCGCGATGAGGCCCTCCCAGCCACTGCATATCTTCCTGTAAACCCCGCATAAACCCACTCTTTACGCCATCTTTACGCCCCACCCAACACCTCGCCCTCGTTCCTTTACGCCCCTCCTGCGGACAATGCCACCACACGCGGCAATCGCCGCAAGACGGAGAAACTCCCATGAGCGTTCTGGACGCGGTGTCACTGCTATTGGCCGTGGCGCTGTTCATTTATCTGCTGGTTGCGCTGTTACGCGCGGATCGGAACTAGGAGCGGCTATGCACAGTTATGACTATTGGCTGATCATCGCCTTCTTTGCCGTGGTACTGGTGCCGGCTCCGTTCCTGGGGCGGTTCTACTACAAGGTGATGGAGGGCCAGCGCACCTGGCTCAGCCCGGTGCTGGGGCCGGTGGAAAACGCCTGTTATCGCCTGTCGGGTGTGGACGCACAGCAGGAACAAAGCTGGCAGAAGTACATGCTGGCCTTGCTCGCATTCAACCTCGCCGGCTTCCTGCTGCTGTTCTCTATTCTGTTATTTCAAGGCTCCCTCCCGCTGAACCCGCAAAACCTGCCGGGCCAGGAATGGACCTTGGCGTTTAATACCGCCGTCAGTTTCATGACCAATACCAACTGGCAGAACTACAGCGGTGAGGCGTCCCTAAGTTATCTAAGTCAGATGGCCGGCCTCACGGTGCAGAACTTCGTCAGTGCGGCGACCGGTCTCGCCGTCCTGGTCGCCTTGTGCCGTGGGATCGGGCGCAAATCTGCCCAGACCCTGGGTAACTTCTGGGTCGACATGACCCGCGCTACCCTCTACGGCCTGCTGCCGTTGTGCCTGGTGCTCGCACTGTTTCTGGTATGGCAGGGCGTGCCGCAAACCTTCGCCCACTATGTTGATGCCGTCACAATGCAGGGCGTGGACCAAGTGATTCCCTTGGGCCCGGCCGCCAGCCAGATTGCAATCAAGCAATTGGGCACCAACGGCGGTGGCTTCTTTGGCGTGAACTCGGCGCATCCGTTCGAAGACCCGACGGCCTGGGCCAATCTGTTTGAAGTGGCCTCGATCATTCTGATCCCGGTGGCACTGGTGTTTACCTTCGGCCACTACGTCAAGGATCTGCGTCAGAGCAGGGCGATCCTCGCGTGCATGCTGGCGCTGTTCTTGATCGGCGGCGCGACGTCGCTGTGGTCCGAATACCAGCCCAACCCAACCCTGAACAACCCGGCCGTAGAGCAAACCGCCCCGCTGGAGGGCAAGGAAACACGCTTCGGCACCACCGGTACCGTGCTGTGGTCGGTGACCACTACCGCGGCGTCCAACGGCTCGGTCAATGGTATGCAAGACAGCCTCAGCCCTCTGAGTGGGATGGTGGCGCTGGTCAACATGATGGTCGGCGAAGTGATCTTCGGCGGTGTCGGTGCCGGTATGTACGGCATGTTGCTTAACGTGTTGATCGCGGTGTTCCTCGCCGGCTTGATGATCGGCCGCACCCCGGAATACCTGGGCAAGAAACTCCAGGCCAGGGAAGTGCAATTGTTGGTGGTGACCCTGCTGGTGATGCCGGTTGGTGTGCTGGTGCTGAGTTCTATCGCTGCCAGCCTCCCGGGCCCGGCGGGCGCTATCAGTAACCCTGGCCCACACGGCTTCAGTCAGTTGCTCTACGCCTACACCTCGGCCAGTGCCAACAACGGTTCGGCGTTTGCCGGCCTCGGCGCCAACACACCATTCCATAACCTGATGCTGGGCCTGGGCATGTTGATCGGCCGCTTCGGCTACATCCTCCCGGTACTGGCCCTGGCCGGCAGCCTGGCGATGAAGAAAGCCGCACCGATTGGCCAGAACAGCTTCCCCACCCATGGTGCGCTGTTCGTGACTTTGTTGACCGTGACCATTTTGTTGGTGGGCGGCCTGACTTTCCTGCCGACGCTGGCGTTGGGCCCCATCGCTGAACACTTGAGCATGGGCTTCTAGTTAAGGGATATGAAAATGAATATGCCTGCAAAAAACGCGGCCCCGGTCAAACCCCAGGAGCCTGCCAAAACCGCCATCTCGGCGCTGTGGCGCCCGGCGCTGGTCCAGGCGTTCGTCAAGCTGGACCCACGCCAACTGCAACGCTCGCCAGTGATGCTGGTGGTCGAGCTGACCGCCATCCTCACCACTGTGTTGTGCTTCGTGCCCGACACCACCGTGCCCACTTTTGTAGCGGTGCAAATCGCCGTGTGGCTGTGGTTTACCGTGCTGTTCGCCAACTTCGCCGAAGCCCTGGCCGAAGGCCGCGGCAAGGCCCGCGCCGACAGCCTCAAGGCTGGCAGCGAAGGCTTGAGCGCCCGACGTCAGGAAGCCGATGGCAGCTTCAAGGTGGTGCCGGCCACCAGCCTGCGCAAGGGCGATGTGGTACGTGTTGCCGCCGGGGAAATGATCCCCGGTGACGGCGAGGTCGTCGAAGGGATTGCGGCGGTCAACGAAGCGGCGATTACCGGCGAATCCGCCCCGGTGATCCGCGAGTCCGGCGGCGACCGTTCGGCCGTCACCGGCAACACGCGGCTGGTGTCGGACTGGCTGCTCATCCGCATCACCGCCAACCCGGGCGAGTCCACCCTGGACCGCATGATCGCGCTGGTGGAAGGCGCCAAACGCCAGAAAACCCCCAACGAAGTCGCGCTGGATATTCTGCTGATCGGCCTGACCCTGATCTTTCTGCTGGTGGTCGTGACCCTGCAGCCGTTCGCCCACTTTGCCAATGGCAGCTTGCCCCTGGTGTTCCTGGTCGCACTGCTGGTGACGCTGATCCCCACCACCATTGGTGGCCTGTTGTCGGCCATCGGGATTGCCGGCATGGACCGCCTGGTACGCCTCAACGTGATTGCCAAGTCCGGCCGCGCGGTGGAAGCGGCGGGGGACGTGCATGTGTTGCTGCTGGACAAGACTGGCACCATCACCTTTGGTAACCGTCGCTGTTCGGCTGTGGTCGCGGCGCCTGGCGTCAGTGGTCGGGAATTGGCTGAAGGCGCGCTGCTGGCATCCCTGGCCGATGACACGGCGGAAGGCAAGTCCATCGTTGAATACCTGCGTGCCTTGCACCCGCAGGCCGAGCCGAGCCTGGATGAGTTGACCGCCGTACCCTTCAGCGCCGAGACCCGCTTGTCGGGTGTCGACTACCAGGGCCGCGTGTTCCGCAAAGGTGCGGTGGATTCGCTGCTGGCGTTTATCGGCCAGCAACGCAGCGAGCTGTTACCTGCGCTGTCCCGGGAAATCGACAAGATCGCCCAAAGCGGCGGTACTCCCTTGCTGGTGTGCGCTGACGGAAAATTGTTGGGTGCGATCCACCTCAAGGACGTGGTCAAGCCCGGCATCCGCGAGCGTTTTGCCGAGCTGCGCAAGCTTGGGATTCGTACCGTGATGGTCACCGGCGACAACCCGCTGACCGCCGCCGCGATTGCCGCTGAGGCGGGTGTGGATGATGTGCTGGCCGAAGCCACGCCTGAGAAGAAACTTGCACGTATTCGCCATGAGCAGAACGATGGTCGCCTGGTTGCCATGTGTGGCGACGGCGCCAACGACGCCCCGGCGCTGGCCCAGGCTGACGTCGGCATGGCCATGAACGACGGCACTCAGGCCGCACGCGAGGCGGCCAACATGGTCGACCTCGACAGCGACCCGACCAAGCTGCTTGACGTGGTACAGATCGGCAAAGAATTGCTGGTCACCCGTGGCGCGCTGACGACCTTTTCCATCGCCAACGACGTGGCCAAATACTTCGCGATCCTGCCGGCGTTGTTCGCCTCGATCTACCCGCAACTGGGCGTGCTCAACATCATGCACTTGCAGAGCCCGCAGAGCGCGATCCTTTCGGCCATTGTGTTCAACGCCTTGATTATCGTCGTGCTGATTCCCCTGGCGCTGCGCGGCGTGCGGGTGCAGGCGGCGAGTGCGGCGGCGCTGTTGCGGCGCAATCTGCTGATCTATGGGCTGGGCGGGCTGTTGGTGCCGTTCGTGGGGATCAAGGCCATCGACATGCTGCTGACCGCGCTGCACCTGGTTTGACCTGTCTGATTTATTGAGGATTTGACTATGACAAACATCATTCGCCCGGCCCTGAGTCTGCTGGTGCTCATGACTCTGATCACCGGCGTCGCCTACCCGCTGGTGGTCACTGGCGTGGCACAGGTCGCGTTCCCCGACCAAGCCAATGGCAGCCTGGTGCGCGACGCCAGCGGCAAGGTGCGCGGCTCCAGCCTGATCGCCCAGGACTTTACCGGCGACAGTTGGTTTCACCCACGTCCATCAGCAGGGGCCTTTGCGACGGTGTCCAGCAGTGCCAGTAACCTGGGCCCCAGCAATCCTGCCCTGGCGACCCGCATAATCGAGGATGCCGGCAAACAGTCAGTGCCTGGCCAGGGCCCGGTGCCATTGGCCTCCCTCACGACCTCGGGCAGCGGCCTTGATCCACACTTGCCACCGCAGGCGATTGCCTATCAACTGGCGCGAGTGGCGGCGGCGCGAAATGTGCCAGTGTCGACCTTGCAGCGGTTGCTGGATGAGCACATCCAAAGCCCTCTGGTAGGCCCGCCTGTAGTAAACGTATTGGCCTTGAACATGGCTTTGGAAGCGTTGTAAGCAAGACGATTGCCATCGCGGGCAAGCCCGGCTCCCACATTTGGAATGTATTCCACTGTGGGAGCCGGGCTTGCCCGCGATGGCGGCCTTGAAGACTCTCTATCAATACCTGAAGGAACCCCCGAGCATGAGCGACGCCGGCCGCGCCGATGCCCTGTTAGCCGATCTGCCCCGGGCGGGCCGTGGTCGGCTCAAAGTCTTCCTCGGCGCTGCGCCTGGCGTGGGCAAAACCTACGCCATGCTCCAGGCGGCCCACACCCAATTGCGCCAGGGCGTGCGCCTGATCGCCGGGGTGGTCGAAACCCATGGCCGCGCCGAGACCGAAGCCTTGCTCAGCGGCCTGCCGCAACAACCGCTGTTGCGCAGCGAATACCGTGGCGTGATGCTCGAAGAAATGGACCTCGACGGCCTGCTCGCCGCCAAGCCAAAACTGGTGCTGGTCGATGAACTGGCCCACAGCAACGCCCCTGGCAGCCGTCATGAAAAACGCTGGCAAGACATCCAGGAGCTGCTCGCCGCCGGCATCAACGTATTCACCACGGTCAACGTCCAGCACCTGGAAAGCCTCAATGACCAAGTGCGTGGCATCACTGGCGTGCAAGTGCGCGAAACCTTGCCGGACTGGGTGCTGCAAGAGGCCGACGAACTGCTGCTGATCGACTTGCCGTCCCGCGAGCTGCTTGAGCGTCTGCGTGACGGCAAGGTGTATGTGCCGGAGCAGGCCCGTGCGGCCATTGATGCGTTTTTCACCCAGACCAACCTCATGGCCCTGCGCGAGCTGGCGATGCAAACCGCCGCCGCCCACGTCGACGACGACCTGGCCCAGGGCTATCGCCAACTCGGCCAGGCCGCGCCGGCGGTTCGCGGGCGTTTGCTGGTGGGCGTGGATGGCGATGCGCAAGCCGAACGCCTGGTGCGTCATGCCAGCCGTGTGGCCCAGCGTCGGCATTTGCCCTGGAGCCTGGTGCATGTCGATAACGGCCGGGCGCGGGATGAGCAGTCGCGCTTGCGTCTGCAAAATGCCCAGCAACTGGCGGAGCGGTTGGGCGGCGAAGTGGTGTTGCTGCGTGCGGGGGAAGTCGCCAAGACCCTGATCCAGCACGCCGCCGAGCGCCGTGCCAGCTTGCTGCTGGTAGGCCAGTCGCGGATGCGCTGGCGGCGGCGCTTGTTCGGTGGCGGCCTGGCAGCGCGGCTGTTGCGCAATGCCCGCGGCCTGGAAATCAACGTCCTCGACAGCGATGACATGCCTGCACCGCCACGCCTGCCGGATGTACGCGGGTTGGTGTGGTTCGATTACGCCTTGGCGGTGGTGGCGACCCTCGCCGCTGCCGCAGTGGCCTGGGCCGTGTCCAGTGCGTTGGCGCTGCCGAACATCTCTTTGGTATTTCTCGCCGCGGTGCTGCTGGTGGCGGTGCGCAGCAGTCTGGGGCCGTCCCTGGTGTGTGCGGCACTGTCGTTTTTGACTTACGATTTTCTGTTTATCCCGCCCAATTTCTCCTTCGCTATCCAGCGTGAAGAAGACGTGCTGACCCTGTTGTTCTTTCTGTTAATGGCGGCGTTGACCGGCAACCTCGCCGCACGTCAGCGCCGCCAGTTGCAGGCGTTGCGCGATACCCAGGAAGAGACCAGCGAGCTGCTCGACCTGTCGCGCAAGCTCACGGCGGCCACCGATCGCCAAGCCGTGATCAGCGCCGCCGCCCACCATCTGCAAGGCTGGAGCGACCTTGACCTGTGCCTCGTCAATCGCGACGGTCAGGGCGGCTGGACGGTCGAAACCGGTGGCCCATTGACCCTCACCGAAGCCGAACGCGCAGCCGCCGATTGGGCCTGGCAGCATGATCAGCCGGCTGGCATGGGCACCGGCACCTTGCCGTTTGGGCGTTGGTGGTGGTGGCCGTTGTCGGGTGAAGAGGGGCCGCTGGGCTTGCTCGGTGTCAGCGCCAAACCGGGCCTGGAGTTGAGCGGGCAACGCCGGCGTTTGCTCACCGCCTTGAGCCAGCCACTGGCCCAGGCGCTGGCGCGGGCGCAGTTGGGGCAAGAGTTGGAGTCGGCGCGCTTGCACGGCGAAACCGAACAACTGCGCAGCGCCTTGCTGGCGTCGGTGTCCCACGATTTGCGCACGCCGCTGACCTCCATGCGCGGCAGCATCGATAGCCTGCTGGCCCTCGGTGAAGCCATCCCCCTGGAGGATCGTCGCGAATTGCTTGAAGGCACCCGCGATGAAGCCGAACGCCTGGACCGCTATATCCAGAACCTGCTGGACATGACGCGCCTGGGCCACGGCGCGCTGAAACTGGCACGCGATTGGGTGTCGCCCGCCGATATTGTTGGCAGCGCTCTCGGGCGTTTGCGTGCGGTGCTGGCGCCGTTGCAAGTGAGCACCGAGGTACCGTCGGAACTGCCCTTGCTGTATGTGCATGCCGCGCTGATCGAACAGGCATTGGTCAATGTGCTGGAAAACGCCGCCCGTTTTTCGCCGCCCCAGGGTCGCTTGCAGTTGAGCGCGGGCGTGCGGGATGAGCAGTTGTTTTTTGCCGTGGCGGATGAAGGGCCGGGGATTCCCGAGGAAGAGCGTGCGAAGATCTTCGATATGTTCTACACCGCTGCCCGCGGTGATCGAGGCGGGCAGGGCACCGGCCTCGGCCTGGCGATCTGCCAGGGCATGGTCGGCGCGCACGGCGGGCATATCAGCGTGGCTGAAGGCATTGAGGGGCGGGGCACCTGCATCACTTTGTTTTTACCACTGCCCACACAACCTGTTCTGGAATAATCCTGTAGGAGCGAGCTTGCTCGCGAAGGTCGTTAACGATAATGATGGCGTCCTGAATTCACGCGGCGCTAGAGGTTTTTCGCGAGCAAGCTCGCTCCTACAGGGGGTGATTTTTTAATGGATTTTGATGAGACACCATGAGCCAGACCGCGACGATTCTCGTCATTGATGACGAACCGCAGATCCGCAAATTCCTGCGCATCAGCCTGGCCTCCCAGGGCTATAAAGTGATCGAGGCCGGCACCGGCAACGAAGGCCTGGCGCAAGCGGCTCTGAACAAGCCGGACCTGCTGGTGCTCGACCTGGGCCTGCCCGACATGGACGGCCAGCAGGTGCTGCGCGAGTTTCGCGAGTGGTCGACGGTGCCGGTGCTGGTGCTGTCCGTGCGGGCCAGCGAAGGCCAAAAGGTCGAGGCCCTCGACGGTGGCGCCAATGACTACGTGACCAAACCTTTCGGCATCCAGGAGTTTCTCGCCCGCGTGCGCGCCTTGTTGCGCCAGGCACCGGCGGGCGAGACCCAGGAAGCCGCCTTGAATTTTGGCCCGCTGACGGTGGACCTGGCGTATCGCCGCGTGCTGCTGGACGGCGCCGAGGTGGCGCTGACCCGCAAGGAGTACGCGGTGCTGGCGCAACTGGCACGGCATCCGGGGCGGGTGATTACCCAGCAGCAATTGCTTAAGGACATCTGGGGCCCGACCCATACCGAAGACAGCCATTACCTGCGAATCGTGGTGGGGCACCTGCGCCAGAAACTGGCGGATGACCCGACCCAGCCTCGGTTTATCGTGACTGAGGCGGGGGTGGGGTATCGGTTGTTGAGTGCTTGAGTTCACTGCTATTAGAACTGGCCTCATCGGTGGCTTGACCAGAACAGCTTGCCCCGATAGCCATGGGTATCTACACAACTTTTGTAGCCACTGCCGACGCTAACCACGATGCGAAGCGAGTCGCTCTTGCTCTTGCTCTGCTTTTGATCTTGATCTTAGGCGCCCCGTCAAACCACGCTGGCCGGAATTCGACAGGGATTTGGGGGGTAAACCGGCAGGGATGCCGGTTTAGCCGCCCCGCGCCATGGATGGCGCGTGGCGGCGGCCCCCCAAATCCATGGCGGATTACGGGCACACCGAGCCTAAGCGAGGTGCCGAGTGGTGGGGCAAGAGCGTTTTGCTTACTTTTGCGCTTTTCAAAAGTGAGCCGCCGTAAGGGCGGAAC
Source organism: Pseudomonas paralactis (assembly GCF_001439735.1). Lineage (GTDB taxonomy): Bacteria > Pseudomonadota > Gammaproteobacteria > Pseudomonadales > Pseudomonadaceae > Aquipseudomonas > Aquipseudomonas paralactis. Next base: position 234,218 of record NZ_JYLN01000008.1, on the reverse strand, counting down.
CAATAGCAGCCGTCACCTAAATAACGGATATGCACTCGATCAACGTCCAGCATCCTGGTCGGCTCTTAGGCCGCCATCGGGGGCAAGCCCCCTCCCACAAGTCCGGCCTCGCACCAGAGAGTTGTGTAGATACCTATGCCCCTATGAGGTCATCAGCAACACCCACACACTCAAGCCTGCTCACTCTCATACCGATCCAACGTATCACTGGCAATCTCCCGCCCCAGGGCGATCAACTCCGGCGCCTTGTAGAACTCGAAAAACCGGCACACCCGCTTCGGCACGTTGATCAGTACATCCGGCGGGTACCCGGCGATTTTGTATTGCGCCAATGAGGTTTGCATCACCTCGAAACTCTGGTTGATCAGGTCCAGCAGCGACGCAGGCCCGACGTTGTCGATGATGAACGAGCCGGTCGCCGACTTCGGTGCGCCGGCTTTCTCCGGCGCCGCGGCAGGTTGCTGGGCCTCGGGTTCAGCCGACTCCAGCCACGGGTTGATCTCTGCTGCCTGGGCCTGCAAGGCTTCCTGTTCGAGTTTCATCAACTGCTCGGCCTGCTTGCGGCGAAACGGCAGGTGCGAGCCCAGGGACTTGGCCAGGCTGTTGAAGCGGCTCTTGAACGCCGGCGGACGCTGGATCACCGGCAGCCGATAGTGTTTCTGGTTGGTGGCATTGAGGTTGACCGCGATGATCAAATCACAGTGGCTCGACACCACCGGCACAATGGGCAGTGGGTTGAGCAGCCCGCCGTCCACCAGCATTCGGTTGCCCTGCATCACCGGCGTGAACAGGCTCGGGATCGCCGCCGATGCGCGCATGGCCTGGTGCAGGCAGCCTTCCTGAAACCAGATCTCCTGTTGGTTGGTAAGGTCGGTAGCCACGGCGGTGTAGGGGATGCGCAGCTCTTCAATATTGATGTCGCCGACGATCTTGCGGATCTGCCCGAAGACTTTTTCGCCGCGAATCGCACCCAGGCGAAAGCTCACATCCACCAGGCGCAACACGTCGAGGTAGTCCAGGCTTTCTATCCAGTTTCGATACTCGTCCAGCTTGCCGGCGGCATAGATGCCGCCGACCACCGCGCCCATCGAACAGCCGGCGATACAGGCGATGTCATAACCGCGGCGTTCGATTTCTTCGATCACCCCGATATGGGCGTAGCCCCTGGCTCCCCCGGAGCCCAGCACTAAGGCAACACGTTTTTTCATGACCCAGTCCTTCGCAAAACAGGTGCCCACAATGCACCCATCAGGGGGGCGGCTTCAATCATCTGCTGGGCCCGCGATATTTTTCGAGGATAACCTTTGCGCTCGGGTATGCTCTGGCAATAGGTACGACCGATATCAGGCTAAGGACAAGGCACTTTTCCCTGTGGGCAACGTCTACAGGCTACGAATGATTTTGCTTATTTTGAGGTGTCATCAATGAAAGCCTGGATGTGTGTGCCTGTGATCGTGCTGGCCTTGGCCGGCTGTGCCGGCAAGACGGCCTACCGCGACAGCTGCGGTTCCCAATTGGATGCCGCCTGGAAAGAACTCGATCTGGCCAAGGCAGAAGGTTTTGCTGGCACCGTGAGTTACTCCAAGGCTCTGTCGCTATTGACTGGCGCCAAGACCCAGCAGCAGTTTGAAGCGTTTGAAGGGTGCTCCAACAAAGCCCAGAAGGCGCGGTTCTATATTCGTGAGTCTCGCGCCGGGCGTTGACCTGTAGCGGCGAGTAGGATTATTCATCAGAAAGTGAGGGCAGGATGTCAGCGTTGGTCAATCAGTTAGTCGCTCAGGTCATTGGCCTGGAAGTAGGGTTACTGAGCTGCCAGGCTCGCCTCGCCGCCGTCACTGACGATGAAGCCCTGCATGATTTGCGCACCACCGTACGGCGCTTGCGCAGCCTGTTGCGCCCTCTGCGCGGGCTGCCCGGTGTGGAGCAACTTGAATTGGCCGCCAGCACGGTGGGCCAACTGACCACGCCGCTGCGTGACCGCGAGGTTCTGGCGGCTTATTTGCACCAGCACGGTTATCACGACGCGGCTGATCGGCGCCTGCGCCTGCAGCCCGAGGCCTATCGCCATGTGGCGCAAAGCCCGGAACTGGCGCACCTGTTGCTGATTCTGGATGCATTCCCTCGTTTTATTCGCGCCTCCCAGCACCAGAAACTGCTCAAGGGGCTGCGCCCGCGCATCGAGAAACGCTTGGCCAAACAATGGCAAACACTCGACCACGCTCTGAAGGATCCCGAGCATGATCGCCACCGTTTGCGCTTGCTGATCAAGCGTGTGCGCTACGCCGCCGAGGCTTACCCCGAACTGGATAAGCTACCCGCCAACGCCATGCCGCGATTGAAGAAAGCCCAAAGCGCCCTGGGCGACTGGCATGACTGCTGGCAGTGGTTGGCCCAGGCCGGGCAGCAGGCCGATCTGCAACCTTGCGTCGCCACTTGGCAGCGCACCATGCTCAAGGCCCAAGGGCAGGCTGACCGTGTACTGGACAAACTCAGCGCCGATTGTTTTTGACACGGTCCGGCTTTTGGCCGGAATGGGCGCTGTGCCGGTCCGTCTCGGTGGTTAAAATTGCCCATCGATTGTCTTGATGTGAGGTCGCCATGCGCTTTAGTGATTTGCTCGACGCTGCTCGAAGCAACCCGTTGGATGTCACCATTCCCGCCGAATGGGCCCAGGGCCGTGCCAGCTTTGGTGGCCTGGTCGCCGCTTTGCAATACGAGGCGTTGCGTGCCCAGGTGTCGGCGGATCGCCCTCTACGCTCCCTGGCCATCACTTTTGTGGGCCCGGTGGCGCCGGACGTGCCTGCCAGCTATCAAGTCGAAGTGCTGCGTGAGGGCAAGGCCGTCAGCCAACTGCTTGGGCGCGTGGTCCAGAACGGTGAAGTAGCGACCCTGGTGCAGGCCAGTTTTGGCGCGTCTCGAACCTCGGAAATCGACGTGGCGAGCGAACCGGCGCCGGTGTTCAAGCATTGGGATGAATGTCAGGAGTTGCCCTACATCAAGGGCGTTACCCCTGAGTTCATGCGCCATTTGGCGATGCGTTGGGCCGTGGGTGGCCTGCCGTTTACCGGCAATAAATCCCGCGACATGGGCGGTTGGGTGCGGTTGCGCGGGGATGTGAAAGAAGAACAACTGACCGAAGCGCATATCCTCGCCCTGGTCGACGCCTGGCCGCCGGCTTTGCTGCCGCACCTGAAAAAGCCTGCGCCAGGCAGCACCCTGACCTGGACCATCGAGTTCATCCAGCCACTGCAAAACCTGACCACCCTCGACTGGTGCCAGTACCATGTCAACATCGAGCACGCCCGCGACGGCTACGGCCACGCTGCCGCTGCGCTGTGGAGCCCGACCGGCGAGTTGATCGCCCTCAGCCGCCAGACCGTGGTGGTATTCGCCTAGGCCCCCTCAGTGGTGGTGACGCTGCCGCCAGGCACGCCACCAGCCACCGCTCAGCACAAAGCGCGGGAAGGTCACAAACTGCTCGACCACCAGGCGTTGCACCGCATCTTTACGATCGCTGAATGGCTCACTGGCCTGGGCTTCCAGGCTGTGGCCGTGACGCTGCAACGCCAGGCCCGCCACGATGCCGACCACACCGATAGCCAAGCTGGCCAGGCTCAGGCTGAACACCCCTGAAACGATCAGCAGGAAGCCGACGATAAACAGCGGCACGGCAATCATATGCAACGCCAGGTTGGTCGGATGCTGATGGTTTTGTGGGTAGTGACGCCATTGCCAGGCGGGGAGATTGGGGTGACGTTTGCCCATGATCGTGAGTCCTCTGTCCGTTGGAACAACTTGGACAGAGTTTAGGTGCGCACGGGCGGGGTAGCGAATCAAGGCTGGCTATTAGGGCTATAGAGAACAGTTTGGCGGAGTGATCCTCATGCCCAAATGACGCAGTCATGATCATCCATATGCACCAAAAACGTTATTTCGCTATCGGTTATCCAAAATGGATAGCCGGTGGTTTCGCCTAGAACAGATGCTAGAACTCGAGAGTTATCAATTTTTCAGGCGGTATATGCTGAGTCAAATACCACCAGAATTAGATCCCTCTCGCTGATGCGATACGGTATTTCCTTCCAAAAGTCAGGGTTGTACTCCGTGCTTTTTTCGTTCAGTTCTCCAGCGCCAATGTTCAAGGTATTAAAGGCTGCCTCTATTTCGTCTTCCAAAAAACTCATCAGGGGACACCTATTCTTGACCGGCTGACAGGAACCAGTTGAAGCAGGATATGGCCTCTTTTTGCTCCTGCAATCCCTCGCACTGTTTGATCAGGCGAGGGACTTTGCAGAGGTTCTTGGGTAAAAGAAGTCGGTGTTATTCACGGGGATGGCGAGGAAGTTTCGCCTTAACTTCAGGTAAACCGAAACTTGGCGGTAGGAATCGGATTACAGGTGGAGCAGTCTTACAGCTTCAACTGCCCAATCGCTTTGCTCAACTCCCCGGCCAACGTCGCCAGTTCGTTACTGGTGGTTGCCGACGACACGGTCTGCTGGACGGTGTTTTCGGTGACATCGCGAATACTCACCACGGCGCGGTTCATTTCTTCGGCCACATGGCTTTGCTGTTCGGCGGCGACGGCGATCTGGGTGTTGCTCTCGCGCATTTGTGCCACCGCACCGGTGATTTGCGCCAGTGCGGCACCGGCTTCCTGGGCTTGTTGCACGCAGTCGTCGGCCTTGAATGAGCTTTCCTGCATGAAGTCCACCGCATCGCGAGTACCGGCTTGCAGCGCCGAGACCATGCGGGTGATTTCGTCGGTGGAGCTTTGCACGCGCTTGGCCAGGTTACGCACTTCGTCGGCAACCACCGCGAAACCTCGGCCCATTTCACCGGCGCGGGCGGCTTCGATCGCGGCGTTGAGCGCCAGCAGGTTGGTCTGTTCGGCGATGCTGTGGATCACCCCGACCACGCCGTTGATCTGTTGGCTGTCCTGGGCCAGTTTCTGGATCATTTCGGCGGTTTGTTGCACGCCGTTGGACAGCCCGGCAATTGAATGCTGTACCCGGGTGACCACCGCCTGGCCGCTGCCGGCGAGGGTGTCGGCGGTCTGGGAGAGGTCGCGGGTGGCACCGGCGTGCTGGGCGATATGGTGGACGGTGGCGGTCATCTCATTGATGGCGGTGGCGGCCTGGTCGGTTTCGCTCTGTTGGCCGAGCATACCGTGCTGCACCTCGTTCATGCTGCTGGCCAGGCGTGCGGCGCCGTCATCCAGTTGCCGGGCGGTGCGTGCCACGGTGTTGACCACGCGCTGGTAGCCAGCCTGCATGGCATTGAACGCACTGGCCATTTGGCCGACTTCGTCCTTGCAGGCCAAGGGCACGCGCGCCGACAGGTCGCCGGTTTTCTCGACGTGCAGCATCACGTCCTTGAGGGTGTTGAGTTGGCTGAGCAGGAAGCGAATCAACAGCTGTGAGGCGCCGAGCATGGCCAACATGAGGATCGCCACGGCGACGGCGTAGTTGGCGAAGCGTTCGCTGAATACTTGACCAAGGCTGGGAGCGTAGGCGAGCACGGCGACGTGTTGACCGTCAGCGCGCTTGATCACCTCGGCGCCTATGAGTGGGTTGTTGCCCAGCAGCGGCATGTGATTGAGTTCGACCCAACCGCTGGCAATGCTCAAGGCTGCAAGAGCCTGGTCGCCCAGTTGTGGGATTTGCCCCTGGGCATAGGTCAGCCATTGCTCGCCGGTGGGCAGGGCTTTGTCGGCTGGCCAGGCGCTGAGCAAGCGCCCCTGCGCCTGGGCCGAAGCCTGGGATGCCTGGCTGCGTGCCTGTTGCTCAAGCTGTACCGCGTACAGCACCAGCAGCAGGGTGGTAATGAAGGCGACCGCATTTACGGCCCAGAATTTGTACTTGAGCGAGATATTGCTAAGCCAGGCACCCATGGAAGGTTTTCTCTGATAGCGGAAACAGCATTGGCAAGGTGCCATTATTGTGCCGCTACGCAGAAACGCGTTTTTGACCTGGGTCAATGGGTGGCATCAATCCACATCAGGCAAGCCGAAAAAGCGGCGGGCACAGGCGGTGCTGTGGGTCGCCAGGTCTTCGAGCGTTTCGTGACGGTGCAAGGCCACTTCGCGCAGTACTTCGGGCAAGTACGCCGGTTCATTGCGACCGTTCTTCGGCTTGGGGCGCAGGGTGCGCGGCAGCAGGTACGGCGCATCGCTTTCCAGCATCAGGCGGCCCCGGGGAATTTCCCTGACCAGCGGATGCAGGTGCGTCCCTCGGCGTTCGTCGCAGATCCAGCCGGTGATACCGATGTGCAAGTCCAGGTCCAGGTAGCTGAACAGCGCGGCTTGTTCACCAGTGAAGCAGTGCACCACCGCGGCGGGCAGGTGGTCGCGGTAGTCTTTGAGAATCTCCAGCAGGCGCTGGTTGGCGTCGCGCTCGTGGAGAAACACCGGCAGTTTCAGCTCGACGGCCAGGGCCAGGTGGTGTTCGAGGACTTTTTCCTGCTGCGGGCGAGGGGAGAAGTCGCGGTTGAAGTCCAGCCCGCATTCACCCACGGCACGTACCCGACTGTCTCCCAACAGGCTACGCAGGCGCTGCGCGCTGTCGCCATTCCAGTCGCTGGCAGAGTGAGGGTGGATACCCGCGGTACTGAACAAACGCTGGCCGCTTTCATCCAGTTTTACACACAGCTCCAGGGCCTGTTCGCTGCCCTCGATGCTGGTGCCGGTGAGCACCAATTGCTGCACGCCGGCGGCGTAGGCACGTTCGAGGACGGCCTGGTGCCTCTCGTCGAAACTGGGGTTGGTCAGGTTGACGCCGATATCAATGAGTTGCATGGTGCTATCTCCGCCTGCGGCCGGAAAGCATATCAGAGCTGTAGATTTATAAGAAAAACCAGGAACTACAACGCGTTATCGCTGTCTTTGAACGTCGCAAGCGACATTGTGGTTGGCCGGTTGCCTGTCACGGTGTTGCCGTTGCGCGCCTTGCCAGCGCATAGAGCGCTCTGTTTCTGACCTCCAGCACTTTGTTATTGGCAAAGGCGCTGGCCAGTATTCTTTCCGGAGAGCGGATGATCCGACCCTCGGCGTTGCTTGTGTTGTGCCTGACGTTGCTGCTGCCCATGGCCGCGGTCGCACGTCTGGACGGGCCGCTGGAAGTCACCAAGCCCGGCAAGGTGCGTGACCTGGCGCAGATTCGTTCCAGTCGCACCTTGCGCGTACTGGTCAACCAGAGCCGCAACAGTTCCGGTGAAGTTCAGGGCCAGGCCATCGGCGTCGAATACCATCGGTTGCGCGCCTTCGAGCAGTACCTCAACGGTCATGCCCGCGATGGCCAGGCAATCAACCTCAAGATTATCCCCAAGGCCAAGGACCAGTTACTCGGCGCGTTGGCCCGTGGCGAAGGCGACCTGGTAGCGCCCGGCGAGTTGCTGGATGTGAAGGCCGTACACAAAATCAGCGCCAGCGAGCCGATTGTCAGCGATGTGCCGTTATGGCTGGTCGGCGTCAAGGGAGAGCGAAGGTTTACCAAGTTGGAGCAACTGTCTGGTCGCACACTGACGCTGACTACCGGCAGTGCGGCGGCGGATGCCATCAGTCAGGTCAATCAGAAACTGGCGCTGCACAAGCGAGCGCCGGTGAAGGTGGAGTGGGTTGACCCGAGCCTGGCGGTAGAGGATGTACTGGAGATGGTGCAGGCCGGGATTTTTCACCTGACGATCGTTGAAAAACCGATTGCCGAGCGCTGGTCGAAAATCCTGCCCAAGCTGCGCTTTGACAAGCAGGTGGTGATCAGCGAGCCGGGTGACGAGTTCTGGTTCGTGCGCCAGGACGCTTCGATGCTGCGCGCCAGCATTGACCGATTTCTCAAGACCTATCGAACCCCCGCCGATCAGGACGTGGCGTTCCAGCGCATCTACCGACGTCTCTACCAGGTGCGCAACCCGCTGGCGCGCGCCGACCGCCAGCGTTTGGAAAAACTGCGCCCGGTCCTGCAAAAACATGCACGCGAGCAAGGGATGGACTGGCTGAACCTGGCGGCCTTGGCGTTCAAGGAGTCCTCCCTGGACCCTGGCGCACGCAATAGCGGTGGCCCGACCGGCCTGATGCAAATCACGCCTTCGGCTGCGCAGCGGGTGGGGGTCAACAATATCGAGAGTCTCGACAGCAATGTGCAAGCCGGCGCACGTTACCTGGCGATGATCCGGCGTAAATTTTTCTCCAGCCCCAAGCTCAACGAGCGCGAGCGCATGGCTTTTGTGCTGGCGGCCTACAACATGGGCCCGGAGCGGGTGCAGGGGATGCGCACCGAGGCCAGACGTCGCGGGCTGAACCCCAATCAATGGTTCTTCCAGGTTGAACGCATCGCCATGGAGCAGGTGGGAATGGGCGGCGTCAGCTATGTTAATAGCGTCAACAAGTATTACTTGGCGTTCGACCGGGAGCGAGAGTCCCTGGAGCCGCCGGCAGCTAAAATTGCCTCACGCAAATAATCAATTTTATCGATATTAACTAGGCAATATTTGCGCTTTTATCATTGTTTAAACTGATTAATATAGCGGCCAACCAACCCCTACCTGGAAAAGGATTTACTTAAATGAGCCCAATGATTACACGCGTCCTGTCCACCCGTGCCGGTTACGGCCTGACCATCCTGCGCATCTTCGTCGGCATGATCTTTGCCGCCCACGGTTCGCAAAAACTGTTCGGCTGGTTTGGCGGCGGTGGCCTGGCGGGTACTGCTCAATTCATGGAAAGCCTCGGCCTGACGCCGGGCACCCTGATGGCAGTGTTGTCGGGCGGTACCGAGTTTTTCGCCGGCCTGGCCCTGATCATTGGTTTGCTCGCTCGCCCGGCGGCATTGGGCCTGACCTTCCTCACGCTGGTGGCGATCTTCTCGGTGCATATCCACAACGGTCTGTTCATGGCCAACAACGGTTATGAATTTGCATTGGCCTTGCTCGGCGGGGCGCTGGCGGTGTTGCTCGAAGGCGCCGGCAAACTGTCGGTTGACCGCGCGATCACTGACTGATCAGTCTGTATGTCCCGGAAAAGGCCCGCATCTGCGGGCCTTTTCGTTGCTCGGGATTCTTGACACTGCCCCACCGGCTTCTCTAGGATGCTGCTCATGCGCCGATTTAAACAGCTAATTGCGGGGCGCCACTGGGACTCAATGCAGCCCGACAGAAGTACGTATCCTTGCCCAGGGCACTCTTCGAAATACCGCTAAAGCGCTGGTTCGGTGTTGCCTCTCACCTGCCCGCAGACTTTTGAGGCAGAGACACGACACGATGAATGCACCACGCCCTCTCATACGCCTGGCCCCGATTACTGCGGACCTGACTCAACGCAACCCAAAAATCCTCTTGGGCGGTAAACACCAGCCGACGCTCCTGCGTTACCTGGACGGCTGGCCACGCCGTAGCGGTCGGCCTTCGGCGTTCCTGATCCAGTTTGTGAAGGACGGCGAATCCCTGGCTCGTTTTGCCAGCAATAGTTTCGACCTTGCAGTGATCCAGGCGCCCAGTGCCGGCGACGCCCATGAAGTGATCCACCAACTGACGCGCATCGCCCGCCAAGGGTTGATTGCTCGGCGTTGAGCGGTCAGTCATAGGCTGCTGGCGCGGCTGATCGGCGTCGACGCTGATAAAGGACAAGGCTCCAGGCAATCAGGCATAACAGTAACGGCATCGTGGCGATCATCAGCCCTTTCAGGTATCGCTCGAAGCGCTGCAACGGCGCGTATGCCTGGGCCTTGAGTGCGTGCAACTCGATGGGCAATTGCAGGCGCTCCTTGTTGAGTGCCTGCAACTGGGTGTTGGTATCCACGGCCTGTGTGACCAGGCTTGCGTGCTCTGGATTCAGCCTTTGCCAGGCTTGCTCTGTGTGCTCGTGTCGTCGCTCCAGTTCAACCGCACTTTTGCGATAAGCCTGCGCGGCTTCTTCGCGCATGTGTTCGAGCCTGTGCAGTGGCTGGGTAATAACGCGCGGTTGGATGCGCCTGAGTATCTCCGGGGCTGCCAGGTTATCCAGCGTATTGAGTACAAATTGCGTGTTGCCGTTGGGCTGAGCAGTGTTGACAGCGTCGGCGAGCACGTCGGTGTCGGCCACGACCACCACTTGGATCTGCTCGGCTCGTTGCATCCCCGGTGGCAGGTCCTTGAAACCGTCGGGAAACACCGAATAAGCGGGGCCCTCAACGCGGGCGGCGATCACGTGGCGCTCTCCTGTGGTGGCGGTTTCATCGATGAGTGAGTCGAAGGTGGTCGCAGACGCAAAGCGCTCTGCATCCACCAGCGCGGACTGTCGGGAGCTCTGCAACAAGGGGGTCAGCAGCGTACGATTGTTGTTGGACAGAGAGAGTGCGCCGCTGCTGGACACGGTTACGGCATCCACTTTCCAGGTGCTCGGATCCGTCGGGTTCATTGCCTGTCGTGGAAGTTCCAGCCGGGCCGGGTGCAATACCTTTGGCATTCCGGGGCCGGGCGTAGCCGATGAAGCGTAAAGATTGTCGACCAACAGCGTGTCCGCAGGCATTTGTATACCCCATGCGGTGAGCAGCGCATCCAGTCTGGCATTGGTCGATATGGCTTGCGCCGCTATCTCACTCACCGGGTCGATAAAGACCATCAGCTTCGCACCTCTCATTAGCGCTTGCTCAATGGCATACAGGGCCCGCTCGGGCAGGGCGCGCGGCTGTACGACCATCAAAGCAGTTATCGATGACGGCACTTGAGCGATGGTCGGTGCCAGTTCCACCACGTTGAATTGTTCGCGCATCTGTTCCAGTAGTTCGCCGGCAGGTTCATCCAGCGCCAGCCCCGACAGCAGGCCGATAGTAGGGCGTTCAGGGTGCGTGAGTTTGTGGAGCAGGTGGCTGATTTCATATTCAAGCAAAGGCTCATGTTCGGGACTGAACAGGTCAATGCGTTGCGCGCTATGGCCGGCACGGGTGCCAATAAGGCCCAGGAATCCTTGCGTGTCATCCAGGCCAAACAAACCGGCTTTGTAAGCATCTTCTGAAAAAGGCGTTGGATTGATGACATGTAGATTGATCATGCCGTTGGCCGCTTTTTCGACTTCCTTGAGCATGTCTTCAACGCGACGGCCGTAACGACTCATCGCCTGGCTCCGTTGAGGGGCATTGATGGCATTGAAGTAATACAGGTCCAGTGGGTGTTCAAGTGTTGTCAGCAGTTGGCGTGTCGATGGCGATAAGGTATGGATTTGTGTGTATGAAACGTCCCAACGGACATTGGGTAGTTTCGGTACCCAGACCAGATTGAAGGCCAGAAACAGTAGCGATATGACAAGTAATGTCATACCCGCACGAAGAGCGGATCCCATCAGTGGCTTTCCTTCTCAGCTGTTCTTGTAGTTGAGGGTGATGGTCGTCGCAAAGAGAAAAGCCAGGATCATGCTTATAAAGTACAAGCCGTCATGCAGTGTCAGTTTGCCGTTATCCATCGTGCTAAAGCGAGCAATAGGATCAAGGGACATTAGGCTGTCGATAATCCAAATGGGTGCCTGGTTATCAAGTGCATCCAGCATTGAGGAAAGCGCGCTGGCGATCAGCAATAAGCCGAGTGTGAGCAGGAAAATTACGATGCGTTGTTTGGCAAGTACACAGATGAAGCAGCCCGCCGAGAGATAACTTCCGGCCAGCAGCCAACTGGCCAGGAATTGTGACGCGATAACGGAATTATCCGGCGTGCCCAGATAGTTGACCACGATCACCAGAGGGAAATTAAACATTAATGCAAGTGCGCAGACGGTCCAGGCGGCCATAAATTTTCCGATCACCTGTTCCGTGGCGGTGACAGGCAAGGATTTCAGCGTGTCGCAAAAGCTGTTGTTGTATTCATCCGACCACAACTGCGTCGATAAAATGGGTATTAACAATAGATAGAGCCAGGGGTGCAGTTCGAAGAAAACCTGCAAATCGCTGCTGTTTCGCTCCACCCAGTGCTGGGCGTCCAATCCCAATGTCGCACACAGTACGAGGAAAACCGCCACACTCAGGTAAGTGCTTGGTGAGGAAGCATAACTGGCGAGTTGACGCTTGAAAATAACAGGTAGCAGTCTCAAGCAGATACCTCCTGGCTCAGATGGTGAACCACATCGCTCAGGCGACCCGGCTCCAGGCTCAATGACGTTATGTTCCAGCCGCGGTGTGCGATAAGCGCGTTAATGGCGGGGAAGATGGAGTGCCCGGGCATGGCCAGGACAGTCACTTTGCCCTGGGCATGGCGGTCTTCCTCAATGCCCGCGACACCGGGTAATACGGCAAGTGCGAGTAAATCCAACGGGCTGTCTGACGCCAGGGTCACAGCCTGAAAATGCCGGGAACTGCGCTGCAGATCCGCCAGCGAAGCATCGGCGGCCAGGCGCCCACCGGCGATGACCAGGGCACGGCTGCACATGTCCGTCAGTTCGTGGTACTGGCGGGAGGCGATAATGATCGTCATGTCCTCGCTCAGGGACTTGATGAGTGCGCTGAACTTGAGCCGTTGATCAGGGCATAGCCCTTGTGTGGGTTCATCGAGCAGGAGCAGGCTTGGGGAGTGGAGCAAAGCCTGGGCCAGTGCAACCCTGCGCTTGAATCCAGGGGGCAGTATGTCGACGGGGCAGTCGAGCACGGGCATCAAATCCAGCCGTGCGGCCGCCTGCTCTACCTGGCTGCGCTTTTCGAGCCCCCTCAAACCGTGGATGGCCGCAATAAAATTAAGTATGTTTTTGACGGACATTCTGTGGTGGGTGAGTCCACCCTGAAGCTGATAGCCAATGGCTTTTTTTGTTTGAAGTGAATGGGTTGAGGTATTGAATCCCAGAATGTTGATTTGCCCTGAAGTCGGTTTGATTGTACCGGCGATCAAGTTCAATAAGGTTGTTTTGCCCGCACCACTTTCCCCCAGCAGACCCACGCATTCCTGATGCTGCGCACTGAAGGAGATGTTAGTGATTGCGCGTGTTCTGCCCAACTGTTTTGTTAAGTTGCTTATCTCGATCATGTCGTTACCGAATAAGTGCGCGGGGCGGGTGAGAGGCGGCGGCTGTATAGGAAGGTGCCCTAAAAAGGGTACGTTCATTAGTTGTAGTTGGGAACGCGTAGCGCGACTTATAAGAAGAATCCTACGTTCGACTCGATAATTCGCTGAAACAATTGTTTTGTTTGGAGGGCTTATTAATGTTCGGATGTTTATCTGATGTTTATATAAGGTTTTCTCTTTTGTAACGAGGCCTGATTGCCATGATGCTTCTACGTACTCTTGTTCTTGAGCGCAGCGATGCGCAGGCGCCTGTAAATGGCGCTTTGCTCTGTGGGTTTGCTGTCGCTCAAACGGCTTCCAACTTTCTTGTGTATAGCCTCGATGAAGAAGCCGAACCCGGTCATTCCAGGGTATACATCGCCGTTCTGCGTAAAAAGCTTGAACGCTATTTCCTGGGCGGCGTTGATTCGAAAGAGGATTTGCAGGTGGCGATGCAGGTCTTCAAGCAGGTTCTGACGCTGGCGGCGGCACCAGGGTCCAAGGTGATTCCGGCTGCTGAGCCCCAGGTTCCGTTCCATTTCATTGATCTTAAGGGCTGCAGGTTGCCGCCTGCCCGACCCGAGGATCATCACTCGGTGATCATCAAAAAAGCATTGGTGATGAAGGTGATTACCCTGGGCATGTCAGCCCCTGCGTTGCCTGCCATCGAAAGTAGTACGGTGATCGTGCCGTCGATTCGCTTCTCATCACAAATGGTCGCGCCTCCACGCAACCCAAGCCCTCCTCAGATTGCGCCACAGCCTGTGGTTGAAGATATCGTGGAAGAACCACTGCCGTCGTTTGTTGAAATGCCGGAGCCGCCCGCTGAGGCAGTTAAGGTGCCTTTTCAGGTTGAACAGCGTGAAATCCCAACGTTTGAAGAGCCTGCGCCGCTGGAGCAAGAGTCTTTGCTTGAGATGGACAGCACCCTGAGCAATCTCGCCAAGGTCGCTCAGGAGCTGACGCAAAAAAAACGCGCTGTCCTCGAAAAGGAAGAGCAACTTGAGCAGTGGCAGGTGCGGCTGCAAGAGCAGCAAAGCCAATTGGACGAAAAACACCGAGAGTTGGAGCAGCGTCATACTCAACTGCTGGAGCAGCAATCAGAGGTTAACCAAAAGGCGGAAAAGCTGGCGATGATGATGTCGCAGTTGTCAGGCGTGCGCCAGCATCTGCACGGTACGCTCTTTGGCCTGGATCAGGTTCTGGAGGGCCAGGGATAAGCCGATGGGCTCGCCGCTCAGGTTCATTTATCATCCCCCCCAGCCAGCCAACGCCTGGGCATGATGCCAGGCGTATTTGGCACCATTGGACACTGCCTGGGGATGCAAGCGTTTGAGTACCAAGCTGATTACCAAAGAAGGCCATGAAGCGCTTAAAAAAGAGTTGGATTACCTGTGGCGGGAAAAGCGTCCAGACACTACGCGCAAAGTGACGTGGGCAGCCTCCCTGGGAGATCGCAGTGAGAACGCGGACTACCAGTACAACAAGAAACTGCTGCGCGAGATCGACCGGCGGGTGCGCTACCTGCGTAAACGCCTGGAAGACATGCGCGTGGTGGAATACATGCCCGAGCAGGAGGGCAAGGTGTTTTTCGGTGCATGGGTCGAAATCGAAAACGAACAGGGTGACACCAAGCGTTTTCGCATCGTGGGTTATGACGAGATTTATGACCGTATGGATTACATCTCCATCGACTCACCCATGGCACGGGCTCTGCTGCGCAAGGAGGTGGACGACGAGGCAATCGTGCACACCCCCGGCGGCGAGGTGTGTTGGTGGATCACCAGGATTGAATATGTGAAACCGGCATAATGGCCCGCGCTCTGAACCGAGCACGGGCCAGCCAGGTTTCAGCCTTCGCGCAATACAGTCAGCGGGCTGGCATTCAGTGCGCGACGCGTGCCGAATACCCCGGCAGCGCCGATCAGCATGGCGCCGATCACGGGTAGCATTAACAGCCACGGGTGGGGATGCCACGCCAGATCGAAGGCGTAGCGGTACAGCACCCACGTCACCAGTTCGGTACCCAATGCCGCCAGCAGGCCACTGACGGCACCCAGCAGGCCGAACTCGATGCGCCGCGCCTTGATCAGCAACTTGCGCTCGGCACCCAGGGCTCGCAGCAAGGCACCTTGGCGGATGCGTTCGTCCAGCGTGGCCTGCAAACCTGAGAACAACACTGCCATGCCTGCCGCCAATACAAACAACAGCACGTACTCCACCGCCAGGGTCACTTGGGCAAGGATGCTGCGTAACTGTTCCAGCAACGCCTCGACCTGCAGGATAGTGACCGCCGGGAAGGCCCGTGACAGGTCGACGATCTGTTGGTCGTGACCGGGTGCCAGGTAGAAACTGGTCAGGTAGGTCGCGGGTAAGTCCTTCAAGGTGCCGGGCTGGAAGATCATGAAGAAGTTGGGCTGGAAATTATCCCAGTTGATAGTCCGCAAGCTGGTGACCCGTGCCTCGCGGTTTTCCCCGCCGATGGTGAACAGCAAATGGTCGTTAAGCTTGAGTTTCAGGCTCTCGGCCACTTTGGCTTCCACCGACACACCAGGAATCTCATCGCTGGGTTGCGCCGACCACCAGGCGCCCGCAGTCAGGACGTTACCCGCAGGCAAATCGGCAGCCCACGTCAGGCTCAGGTCGCGTTGAACGGCACGGTCGCCACTGGAGTCCTTGCTGACAATCTCTTGCACGGGTTCGCCGTTGATGCTGATCAACCGCCCCGGCACTACCGGATACAACGGCGCCGCTTGCGCCTGTACTTCCAGCAGGCGGGCGCCAAAGGCGTCCTTGTCGGCCGGCAGGATATTCAAGGCGAAATAATTGGGCGCGTCTTTGGGCAGTTGATTTTGCCAGGTGTCGAGCAGCTCGCCGCGCAACAGCGCGATCAGCCCCATGGACAGCAGAATCAGGCCAAACGCCAGGGATTGGCCTGCCGCCGCCAGCGGGTGGCGCAGCAATTGGCCCAGGCCCAGGCGCCAGGGCAAGGAGGCGCGAGCCAGTAGGCGTCGCAGACTCTGCAACATCACCAACAACAGGCCGCCAAGGACCAATGCCGCGACCACGCCGCCGCCCAGCAGAGCGAAGGTCAATACCAGGTCAAGGCTCAGGCGCCACATGATCAGGCCCAGGGCAAACAGCGCCGCGCCGTAGACCATCCAGGTGCTTGAGGGAATGGGCAGCAAGTCGCGGCGCAGAACCCGCAGCGGCGGTACACGACCCAGCGCCGCCAGTGGCGGTAGGGCGAAGCCTGCGAGCGCGACCAGCCCGGTGCCGATCCCGGCGACGGCCGGCAGCAACCCGCCCGGCGGCACATCGGCAGGTAGCAGGTCGTGGAGGAAATAGAACAAACCAAATTGTGCGAGCCAGCCGAGCAGTGCGCCGACCAGGCTTGCCAGCAAGCCCAGTACGCTCAGTTGCAGGCTGAACAGCAACATGGTTTCACGTCGCGACAATCCCAGGCAACGCAGTAACGCACTGGCATCAAAACGTCGACTGGCGAAGCGGTTGGCCGACAGCGCCACGGCCACGCCGGCCAGCAGCACGGCCACCAGGCTGGCCATGTTCAGGTAGCGCTCGGCCTTGCCCAGGGCGCCGCCGATCTGCTGGTTGCCATCGCGCGAATCCTGCAGCCGCTGGTTGGCAGCGAGGCCCGGCTTGATCAGGTCGCGATAGGTTTGCAGCGCCAAGCTGCCTTGTGGGGCGCGCCACAGTTCGCGGTAGCTCACACGGCTGCCCGGCTGGACTACACCGGTGGCGTCCAGGTCGGTCAGGTTGATCATCACCCTGGGCGTGAGGCTGTAGAAATTGCCGGCGCGGTCGGGCTCATACGTCAGGATGCGCGCCAGGCGCAGGGTTTTCATGCCGACATCGATGCTGTCGCCGACTTTCAGGTCCAGCGCGGTCAGCAGCCTGGCTTCCACCCAGGCTTCACCGGGTTTGGGGCCGCCGCCCGGCGTCTGCGCACCGAAGGGCTCGGCGCTGCTTTTCAACTCGCCGCGCAAGGGGTACTGCTCGTTGACGGCCTTGATGCTGGAAAGCTGAATGCCGTTGTCTGCGGCGATAACGCTGGAAAACTCCACGATGCGGGCGTGATCCAGGCCCAGCTCGGTCCCGGACCTGATTTGCTCGGGGCGCGCTGGTGAGCTGCCTTCGAGCACCAGATCGGCGCCGAGGAACTCGGTGGCGCGCAACAACATGGCGCCGTTGAGGCGTGCACCGAAGTAGCCGATGGCGGTGCTGGCAGCCACGGCCACCAGCAGGGCGAAGAACAGCACGCGCAATTCACCTGCGCGGGCGTCGCGCAGTAACTGGCGCATGGCAAGGCTGAACAGGCGCAATAGCGGCAAACGTGCCATCAAGGCTCCAGGGGCGCGACCATCAGGCCGGCTTCAAGGCGGATCAGGCGTCGGCAACGGTGGGCCAGGCGCTCGTCGTGGGTGACCAGCACCAGGGTCGTGCCGCTCTCTATATTGAGTTCGAACAGCAGGTCGCTGATGCGCTCGCCGGTATGGCTGTCGAGGTTGCCGGTGGGTTCGTCGGCAAACAGCACATCTGGTTCGGCGGCGAACGCACGAGCAATGGCGACCCGCTGCTGTTCGCCGCCGGACAGTTGGCGCGGTGAGTGAGTCAGGCGCTGGCCCAGACCCACGCGCTCCAACAGATGTCGGGCGCGCTCGCGGGCGTCCTTGCGGCCGTCCAGTTCCAGCGGCAGCATCACGTTTTCCAGCGCATTGAGGCTGTCGAGCAGTTGGAAGGATTGAAAGACGAAACCCACATGTTCGGCGCGGATGCGCGCGCGCTGGTCTTCGTCGAGCGTGCTCAGTGCTTGCCCGGCCAGGGTGACTTCGCCGCTGCTGGGCAGGTCGAGGCCGGCCAGCAGGCCCAGCAGGGTGGATTTGCCGGAACCGGAGCTGCCGACGATAGCCAGGCTATCGCCCTTGTTCAGTTCCAGGCTCAGTTCGTGCAGGATAGTCAGTTCACCTTCCGCGCTGGGAACCACTTTGCTAAGGTTTCGCGCGGTGAGAATGCTTGCGCCCATGGAGAATCCGATGCGAATGTGGTTTTTGAGTGCTGGCCTGGCCTTGATGTGCATGGCCCAGAACGCAGCGGCGGGTACAGTCCTGATCGTTGGCGATAGTATCAGTGCCGGTTTCGGCCTGGATAGCCGCAAAGGGTGGGTCGCCCTGCTGGAGCAACGGCTCAAGCAGGAGGGTTTTGACGATAAAGTGGTCAATGCTTCCATCAGTGGTGACACCAGTGCCGGAGGCCTCGCGCGGCTGCCGGCGGCGCTTGCAGCGCATAAACCGGATGTGGTGGTGATCGAGTTGGGCGGCAACGATGGGTTGCGCGGCCAGCCGCCGGCGCAATTGCAACAAAATCTTGCCTCGATGATCGACCAGTCCCGGGCCGGTGGTGCCAAAGTGCTGCTGTTGGGCATGCAATTGCCACCCAATTACGGGCCGCGATACACCACCGCGTTTGCACAAGTCTACGGTGCATTGGCCAAGGAAAAAGACATCCCTCTGGTGCCGTTTTTCCTCGAAGGTGTGGGGGGGCATCCGGAGCTGATGCAGGCCGATCAACTGCATCCGGCAGTCGCGGCGCAAGGCAAGTTACTGGAAAATGTCTGGCCGGCGCTAAAACCGCTGTTATGACGCTTTTCTACCGGCAGGCTTTCGGCTAAGGTGGCGCCCCCCCGATTTGGAGCCCCTGATGTCGCGTCCTGCCTGGTCCCTGTTTAACTACCAACTGATCGAGCCGGACGAGCAGCTGGATCTGTTCGCCTGTCAGGAAGTGCGGGTGCATTTGGTGGCGCGTCAATTGGAGTTGGGCGGCTCGATCGACCGTACGCTCTGCGGCACGTTGTTGCCGGCACAACCACGCTGGTCATCGGTGAGTCGCTCGATCTTTCAGGACCAGCGCCTGTGCCCGTTGTGCCGAGCGATTCTGGAATCGCAAAAGCGCGGCACACCGCCGATCTGGCCGGAGCTGCGTTTCGAGTTATAAAACAGCTTGAAGCCTGGCGCCGCGAAGCCGTATACAATCAATTTTTCCTACCCGTCGTCTTGCGAAGGATTTTCCGGATGTTGTCGCGCCTTTCCGTCGTCACCTGCTGCCTGTCTCTCGCTGCGCTCTGTGCGGCCGGTTCGGCGGCAGCCTTGCAGTTGCCCCTGCCGCCGCCAGGCGAGGACATTGTCGGTCAGGTCCAGGTCATCAAGGCCAAGTACGAAGATACCTTTGCCGACTTGGGCACCACTTATGACCTGGGGTACTCGGAAATGGTCGCGGCCAACCCCGGCGTCGATGCCTGGTTGCCGGGTGCGGGCACCGATATTGTGCTGCCTACGCGCTTTATCCTGCCGCCGGGGCCACGGGAAGGCATCGTGATCAATTTGGCCGAGTACCGGCTCTACTACTATCCAAAGGGCCAGGACGTCGTCTACACCTTCCCGCTGGGTATTGGCCGTGAAGGCTGGGGCTCGCCGATCGCCCACACCAGTATCATCGCCAAGACGCCGAACCCGACCTGGACGCCGCCGGCCTCGATCAAGGCCGAGCACGCCGCCAATGGTGACCCGCTGCCCAATGTGGTGCCGGCCGGTCCGGATAACCCGCTGGGGCCGTTCAAATTCACCCTGGGCACGCCGGGTTACCTGATCCACGGCTCCAATATGAAGTTTGGTATCGGCACGCGTACCAGCCACGGCTGCTTCCGCATGTTCAATAACAACGTCCTGGAAATGGCCGGCATGGTGCCGGTGGGCACCTCGGTGCGCATCATCAACGACGCCTACAAGTTCGGCAGCAGCGGCGGCAAGGTCTACCTTGAAGCCCATACCCCGTTGAACGATGACGGCACGCCTTCGGTGGTCGACAAGCACACCGCGGTCATCAATGCGTTGCTCAAGCGTGAAGACCTGTCCAACAACCTGCGCGTGAACTGGGACCAGGTGCGTGACGTGGTCGCGGCCGAGGATGGTTTACCGACCGAGATTGGTGTGCCGGGCGCGGCGCCGGTGGCCTCCAGCACGGAGGATAACCTGCTGTAGGAGCGAGCTTGCTCGCGAAAAACTTAAGGGCGGCGCTGTAATTCAGCACGCCCGCGTCATCGTTGACCACCTTCGCGAGCCAGCTCGCTCCTACAGGTAGCACACGCCAAATCAAAGGCAAAAAAAAGCCGACCCATAAATGGATCGGCTTGATAACAACCCCGAAGGATTATTACTTGCGGCTTGCTTTTTCAAGCATGCGCAGAGCGCGCTCGTTAGCTTCGTCAGCAGTCTGTTGTGCTTTTTGAGCAGCAGCCAGAGCTTCATCAGCTTTACGGTAGGCTTCGTCTGCACGAGCCTGGGAGCGAGCTGCTGCGTCTTCAGTTGCAGTCAGACGAGCTTCGGTTTCTTTGGAGACGCTGCTGCAACCGGTAGCCAGAACTGCGGCCAGAGCCAGAGCAGAGAATTTCAGAACGTTGTTCATCGTGTTCCCCTTCAAGGACTTTCAATTAGATGGCTACTTGCTCAGAGTGAGCTAATAGCCGGCGTACATACTACCCATTACTTGTAGTAAGTAAACTGACGTTGCGCAAGAAGCAAAAAAAATTCCTGTGCCGAATCTATTTTGGCTAACCTTTTGAAGGTTTGTATGAAAACTGTCCAGTTTTTTCATCTCGACAGGCATTGGATCCAGGCTGAAAGGGCCGGCCCGCATGTGTTAAGCCTTGTAAATAGATGAAAATTTATATATCGAAGCGGGCACTTTCGTTGCGCTTGGCTTTACTCGGGCTGGCATCTTTTGCGCATCTAGAGGTGACTTTAAGAGCGCCAGTTCGTCTCAAGCTTCAACTGCCGGCAATGTTCAGGCTATCGGTCAACGGTTGATCGAGGCCCTTTCTATATCCAGCCGGGCAGGGAATGATGAGTGCGCCTTGAGCAATTGCAGGATTGGTGCCTACTATTCCCTACGTGCTGGCTGTGAGCGCTCACGGTTTTCTCGTTGTCGAAACCGGCACGGGGTGGCGTAGATGTTCCTTCGCCGGAAAAACATCGGTAAGGTAGGGTCAATATTCAAGACCCGCGAGGAGTAGTGATGAGCGAGGCGTTGTCCATCCACCATGACCAGGCTGGTCATCAGTTCGAGACCAATGTGGACGGTCATCGTGCCTATCTGACCTATATGGACCTCGGGAAGCAGACCCTGGATATCTATCGCACGTTCGTGCCCAACGCGCTGCGCGGACGAGGCATTGCCGCCGCGTTGACCGAAGAAGCCCTGAAGTTTGCCGAAGAGGCCGGCTACACGGTGATCCCGTCGTGCTCTTACGTCGAACGCTACATGGAGCGCCACCAGCGCCATGCTGCAAAGCTGTAACTGACCAGTTGCCAATAAAAACGCCGGGCTTAGCCCGGCGTTTTTGTGTGCGCGAAACAGGTGCTGGCTCAGGTGCGTTTGCGCTGGGGCAACACGTCCTTGAGCTTGGCGTGCATGCTGCGCAGAGTGGTTTCGGTCGCCGCCCAGTCGATGCAGGCATCGGTGATCGACACGCCGTACTGCAAGTCGGCCAGATCCTTTGGAATCGCCTGGCAACCCCAGTTCAGATGGCTTTCGACCATCAAGCCGATGATTGACTGGTTACCTTCCAGGATCTGGTTGGCGACGTTTTCCATCACCAGCGGCTGCAAGGCCGGATCCTTGTTGGAGTTGGCGTGGCTGCAGTCAACCATGATGTTTGGCTTGATCTTGGCTTTGTTCAGCGCCTGTTCGCACAGGGCGACACTGACCGAATCGTAGTTGGGCTTGCCGTTGCCGCCGCGCAGCACCACGTGACCGTAGGCGTTGCCCTTGGTGGTGACGATGGAGACGCCGCCTTCCTGGTTGATACCCAGGAAACGGTGAGGGCTGGAGACCGATTGCAAGGCGTTGATCGCAACAGTCAGGCCGCCGTCGGTGCCGTTTTTGAAGCCTACGGCCGAAGACAGGCCGGACGCCATTTCGCGGTGGGTCTGCGATTCGGTGGTGCGTGCGCCGATGGCCGACC
Source organism: Pseudomonas paralactis (assembly GCF_001439735.1). GTDB lineage: Bacteria > Pseudomonadota > Gammaproteobacteria > Pseudomonadales > Pseudomonadaceae > Aquipseudomonas > Aquipseudomonas paralactis. Next base: position 212,194 of record NZ_JYLN01000008.1, on the reverse strand, counting down.
AACTGATCAGGTCCTGCAGATACTGCGGGGAGATCGGGTCCAGTGCTTCGGTAGCGGTGGGCAGGCCCATTTCAGCCAGGTCCAGCAACAATTTGCGCCCGATGTGCAAGCCGTCCTGGATCTTGAACGAGTCGTCCAGGTACGGGTCGTTGATCAAGCCTTTCCAGCCGACGGTGGTACGCGGTTTTTCGAAATAGACGCGCATCACCAGGTACAGGGTGTCGGACACTTCCGCAGCCAGCACCTTGAGACGCTCGGCGTATTCGTGGGCAGCCTTGAGGTCGTGGATCGAGCAAGGCCCGATCACCACGAAGAGGCGGTGGTCGGTGCCGTCGAGAATGTCACGGATGACTTCGCGACCCTTGGTGACGGTCTGCAGGGCAGCGTCGCTCAGGGGGATTTCGCGCTTGAGCTGATCGGGTGTGATCAGGGTCTCGTTGGATTCGACGTTAAGGTCATTGATCGGTAAATCAGCCATCGTGTTACTCGCCAGGGTCACGGGTGCCGGCCGCCAGCTATCCCCGTGCGGCGGGCACAGCATGATTTGAATACAGGGGGGAGGAACCTTAGCGCGTAACACGGGCCCGCGACAATGGGCAAAGCCCGGTTTAATCCAGCGCAGGCTGCACAACCGCCTCATGGGAGAACTCGGCGGCGTGGCGCGACACCCAATCACGGGCCATGGCTTCCAGTTGCGCAGGTGTTGGCTCGGCGTTTTCGTGCAGGCGGCAGTAACGTTCAATCTGGCACACTTGCTCGCCCATACGCGCACCGAACAAGGCGTGCTCATCGGTAAAGCATATGCCGACGCGATAAGCGTCTTCGCTTCTGCGGCACCAGGCTACATAGCCGGGATATCGGGCGCTTGGCCCCAGGGAGGGGATATGCAGGTCGACCGCCGTGCCTGGGCGCCAGGCTCGCGGCCAATTGCAGGCGACGCCGCCGCGGCCGATAGTATGCAGGCGCTGGCGGGGCAGGGCAGGAGAGGGACGTTGGATCAACTCGACAGCGACATCATCAGGGTGAGGTAAAAAACGACCCATGTACACGGACTCCGAGCGCCGTCCGGTTGACGGCAGTGGCAGCAGTATAGTGAAGGAACTGGAATTGACCGACCTGGATATTGACCAGCAATTGCTGGGATTGCCAGGTATTTCGCTGGTAGTGTTCACCAGTGTCGGCTGCTCCAGTTGCCGTTGGGCGCGCCAGCAACTGCCGAGCTGGCAGTTGCCGGTGGACCGCGTGTGCTGGGTCGATGCCGGGCACAATGGCGGTGCGGTCGAACGCTACCAGATCTTTCATTTGCCGGCGTTGTTCCTGGTGTGCGAGGGTCAGTTCCTTGGGCAATTACAGACACGGCTTACGGCAGCCGACCTCGCCGAATCTGTAAATCAGGCGCTCACCCGCACACCAGAGGATTTGCCATGACAGCCCTTTCATCCCGGTCGCCACGCATTGGCATTATTGGTACCGGTGCCATTGGCGGTTACTACGGCTTGATGCTGGCGCGCGCCGGCTTCGATGTGCATTTCCTGCTGCGCAGCGAGTATGCAGCGGTCAGTCAGCATGGCCTGCACGTCAACAGCACAGTGCATGGCCAGTTGCACCTGCATCCGGTTCAGGCCTATGCCTGCGCCGCCGACATGCCGCCGTGCGATTGGCTGTTGGTGGGCACCAAGTCCACCGGCAACGTGGACCTGGCGCCCACCATCGCCCAGGTCGCGGCGCCGAACGCCAAGGTAGTGCTGCTGCAAAACGGCCTCGATGTGGAGGACAGTCTGCGTGAACATCTGCCCGCGTCGCTGCACCTGCTGGGCGGGCTGTGCTACATCGGCGTGCACCGATCCGCACCGGGTGTGGTCGAACATCAGGCCCTGGGCCGGGTCAACCTGGGGTATCACAGCGGTACGGCCGCCAACGACGAGGCGCAGCAGAAGGCAATTGTTGAAGAGGGCGCCGGGTTGTTTCACCGCGCCGGCATCGAGTCCCAGGCCATGGCCAACGTCCATCAGGCGCGCTGGCATAAGCTGGTGTGGAACGTGCCGTATAACGGCCTGTCTGTGTTGCTGGGCACGGGTACCAAGGCCATGATGGCCGATGAGTCCAGCCGCGAATTGATCCAGGCCTTGATGGCCGAAGTGGTGCAAGGCGCTCATGCGTGTGGCCATGACATTCCTGCCAGCTACGCCGGACAGATGTTCACCATGACCGAAACCATGGACGACTACCTGCCCAGCATGTATCACGATCACGTGCACAAGCGCCCGTTGGAATTGGCGGCGATCTACGCCCGGCCTCTGGCCGCCGCCAGGGCGGCCGGTTGTGAGCTGCCGCGAATGCAGGCGCTGTACCAGGCCTTGAGTTTTATTGATCGGCACAATGGCTGACTGAAGGGAGACACCATGGCAAAGGCGTTGGGTGACAAGCTGGTGCTGGCGATTTCGTCACGGGCGCTGTTCGACCTCAGTGACAGTCACAAGGTTTACCTGGCTGAAGGTGTTGAGGCTTACCGCAAATACCAGATCGAACACGAGGAAGAAACCCTTGAGCCCGGCGACGCCTTCCCGTTGGTCAAGAAACTGCTGAGCCTTAATGCCAGCTTGGGCCGTGCGCGGGTCGAGGTGGTGCTGGTGTCGCGCAACAGTGCCGATACCGGGCTGCGGGTGTTCAACTCGATCCAGCATTACGGCCTGGATATTTCCCGCGCCGCTTTTGTCGGCGGGCGTAGTCCCTATCCCTATTTGGCCGCCTTCGGTTGTCATCTGTTTCTCTCGACCCATGCTGAAGATGTGCGCAGCGCCCTGGACGCCGGTTTTGCCGCGGCGACGATCTTGTCGGGCGGTGCGCGCCGGGCTTCGAGCGAAGAACTGCGCATCGCATTCGACGGCGACGCCGTGTTGTTTTCCGACGAGTCCGAGCGTGTCTACCAGGCCGGCGGGTTGGCAGCCTTCCAGGCCAGCGAGCGCGAGTCGGCGCGCCAGCCGTTGCATGGTGGCCCGTTCAAAGGTTTCCTGGCGGCGCTCAACCTGTTGCAGCGCGAGTTTGCCGATGACGCCTGCCCAATCCGCACGGCGCTGGTCACCGCACGTTCGGCCCCGTCCCATGAGCGTGTGATTCGTACGCTGCGTGAGTGGGATATCCGCCTGGACGAGTCGCTGTTTCTCGGTGGTTTGGAAAAATCCGCCTTCCTGGAGGCCTTTGCCGCCGATGTGTTTTTCGATGATCAGGCCGGTCATTGTGAGAAAGCCAGGGAGGTGGTAGCCACCGGGCACGTGCCCCATGGCATCAGTAACGAGTTGAGAATCCAGACCGAGAGCTAGCTGCTAAGCTCATTCAATCCCCGCCATCCTGGCAGCCCAGGAGGTTCTATGATTCGTTCGATGCTGTATGCCACGGACCTGGGTCTGTATGCGCCGTATGTGATGCAACATGCGCTGGCGCTGGCGCGAACGTTCAAGGCTGACCTGTATGTGATCCATGTGGTCGAGCCCATTGGGTTGTTCGCCGAATCGGTGTTACAGAGCTACCTTGATGAGAAGGCCCTGAGCGAATGGCAGAGCCAGGGGTTGAGCACGGTCATGGCAACCATCGAACAGCGCGTATTGGACGGCTTTCGCGAGGAGTTGGGGGAGGGGGAGCAGGACCTGCAATTGATTCGTTCGGTCAGAGTGATCCAGGGGGATCCGTGCGAGGTGATTCTCGACCAGCTGCGAAAACTTTCCGTCGACTTGCTGATCGTAGGAAGTCATAGCCAGGCAACCGGCGTGGCCGTGCCCCTGGGCCGTACCGCTGCGCGCGTGTTGCAGCTGTCTCCGGTGCCGGTTTACCTGGTGCCATCGCTGCAGCGTCGACGCAGCGAGGACTGCTGATCGGTAAAAACGATAAAAAGTTCTAGATTTATCCGTCTAACCTTTAATATAGTTATATACCGTCGCTGATACCCGTGGCGTCTATCTGCTTTGAGGGATTGATATGAAGCTTCAACAACTGCGCTACATCTGGGAAGTGGCGCACCACGACCTCAACGTTTCCGCTACCGCTCAAAGCCTTTACACCTCGCAACCCGGTATCAGCAAGCAGATCCGCCTGCTCGAAGACGAGTTGGGCGTCGAAGTGTTCGCTCGCAGTGGCAAGCATCTGACCCGCGTCACCCCGGCTGGCGAGCGCATCATCACCACCGCCGGCGAGATCCTGCGTAAAGTCGAGAGCATCAAGCAGATAGCTCAGGAATTCTCCAACGAGAAGAAGGGCACCCTGTCGATCGCTACCACTCACACTCAGGCGCGTTATGCATTGCCGCCGGTGATTCGCGATTTCATCAAACAATACCCGGACGTGGCCCTGCACATGCACCAGGGCTCCCCGATGCAGATCGCCGAGATGGCCGCTGATGGCACCGTCGATTTCGCCATCGCCACCGAGGCCCTGGAGTTGTTCGGCGACCTGGTGATGATGCCGTGCTATCGCTGGAACCGCTGCGTGGTCGTGCCTCAGGGCCACCCTTTGGCCAAGCTGCCGAAGCTGACCCTGGAAGCCCTGGCCGAATACCCGATCGTGACGTATGTATTCGGGTTTACCGGCCGCTCGAAGCTCGACGAAGCGTTCAGCCATCGTGGCCTGACGCCAAAAGTGGTGTTTACCGCGGCGGATGCCGACGTGATCAAAACCTATGTTCGCCTGGGCCTGGGCGTCGGCATCGTTGCCAAGATGGCGGTCGACACCAACCTCGACAAAGACTTGGTTGTGCTGGATGCCAGCGAATTGTTCGAGTCGAGCGTGACCAAGATCGGTTTCCGTCGCGGCACCTTCCTGCGGGGGTTCATGTGCGATTTCATCGAGAAGTTCGCACCGCACCTGACCCGCGAAGTCATGGCCAAGGCGATCCAGTGCCACAACAAGCAAGAGCTGGAAGATTTGTTCGACGGCGTTGAATTACCCGTCCACTGATCGCGATGACCTTGTAGGAGCGAGCTTGCTCGCGAAGATCGCCAACGTTAACGCGGGGTGCCAGGTTGTATGCGGCGCCCTTGCGTTCCTTCGCGAGCAAGCTCGCTCCTACAGGGAAGCTGCAGGTTATTTTGCCTCGGTAACCGTGAAGTATTGCCGAGCGCCTGCCACTAGAATCTCTACCTCATCGCCTTCAAACTTGCCCAGCAGGCTTTTGCCCAGCGGCGAGCGCGGGGTGATGACGGTCACCGGTTGCCCGACCACATCGACTTTCAACCCTGCCGCATCCGGCGCCAAAAATAGCCACTGCTGACGACCGTTCTCGTCTTCCAGGCCCAGCAGCGCACCGACTTCTATCCCGCGTTGTTCATCGTACCCTCGCAACTGAAGGTTCTGGCACAGCGTCAGCGATTGCTTGATCTCCTCGACCCGCTTGGCCTGTCCGGCCGCCAGGTATGAAGCTTCCAGCCCAAGGGTGTCGTATTTGTTTTCGGCGATGTTTTCTTCGTGGGTCGCGGTTTCGTAGGCGGTCTGCGCGGCGCGTTGGGCAATATCGAGGTCGGCGGTGAGTTTTTCCAGAATCAACTGGAGGACGGCGTGTTTATTCATGGTCTTTAATCGCAAAATTGCAGGACATTGGCCCGAGTCTTTTCACTGGGGGCGTTCTGGTCCTGTTGCAGCCAGAACTGGCATTTGGGGTTGGACAGGTTGCGCGCATTACTGCGGGCCTGGTCCAGAGCCTGTTGTTGTTCCTGCTTTTGCAGGTTTTGTTGATACTGCTCGAACATGCGGTTCGGTGGCTGCGGCACCACAGTGGCCGGCTCGCCCAGCTGCTGAACCGCCTGGGCCACGGGTTCCAGGCTTTGGGGAAACAGATAACGCGACGCCAGCCAGGCGGTCAGCGCAATGGCGATAAACCCCAGCCACACGCCTGCGGCAATCGCGATGCACAGCTTGAACAGTGACAGCTGACGGACAGACATGATGGCCTCCTGGCAGGCATTGATGGCGGGGTGGCGATTGTCGCACAGCCACCTTGCAGAATAATCGCGATCAAGCCTTCTGCATCAGCGCATTTATGCGGACAATCGAGCCTTTGGACGATGGAGCCCGGAATGAAAGCCCGCTGGGATATTTTTTGCAGCGTCGTCGACAACTACGGCGACATCGGCGTGACCTGGCGCCTGGCCCGGCAGTTGGTGGCGGAGCATGGCTGTGAGGTGCGCTTGTGGGTCGATGACCTGCGGGCGTTCGAGCGCATGTGCCCGCAAATTGATGTGCAGGTGGACCAACAATGGCAGGAAGGCGTTGAGGTGCGGTACTGGCCGGCCGAGTGGCCGGGCGCGCAGTCGGCCGATGTGGTGATTGCCGCATTCGCCTGCCAGCTGCCGCCGCCCTATATGGAGTGCATGGCCGAGCGTGAGCGCCCGCCGTTGTGGATGAACCTGGATTACCTCAGCGCGGAAGACTGGGTGGTGGGCTGTCATCGCCTGCCTTCGGTGAAGTTCAAGGGTGTGCAGAAGTACTTTTTCTTTCCTGGCTTTCGTCCCGGCACCGGCGGCTTGCTGCGTGAAGCCGGGTTGGTGGAACGTCGCCAGGCTTTTCAGCAGGATGACGTTGCACAACGACACTTCCTGCAGAGCCTGGGCGTGTCTCCTGCAAGCGGGGCACGCTTGATCTCGTTGTTTGCCTATGAGAATCCCGGGCTGGCCGGTTGGCTGGACGTGCTCGCCATGGAGGGGCGCGCGACTCACTTGCTGGTGCCCGAAGGGCGCATTTTGGGAGATGTGCAACGCTGGTTGGGCGTGACTCGCTTGTCGGCGGGCGACATCCAGGTGCGCGGGGCGCTGACGGTGCAGGTCATTGCGTTCATGCGTCAGGAGCAATATGACCATTTGCTGTGGTGTTGCGAGTTCAACGCCGTGCGCGGTGAGGACTCCTTCGTCCGCGCCCAGTGGGCGGGGAGGCCGCTGCTGTGGCATATCTATCGCCAGGATGAAGACATCCACCTGGATAAGCTCGATGCCTTCCTTGAGCTGTACACCGCTGCACTTTCGCCAGCCGCCAAAGCGGCTGTGGTTGCGCTTTGGCAAGCCTGGAACGCTGATGGCGATATGGCACAGTCGTGGAAAATGCTGCTGGAACACTGGCCCGAGGTGAGCGAGCACGCGCAGAACTGGTGTCTGGAACAGGGCTTGCAGGCCGATCTTGCGACGGCGCTGGTACAGTTTTATGAAAGTTGGATATGATACGCCACCTTGATTTTTGTAAATCCCATCCAAATTTCGGATATATGCAATGAAAACTGGTAAAGAACTGAAACCCGGTACAGTGATCCGTCTCGAAAACGACCCTTGGCTGGTTCAGAAAGCTGAGTTCACCAAGTCTGGTCGTAACAGCGCAATCATGAAGACCAAGCTGAAGAACCTGCTGACCGGTTACAAGACCGAGATCGTCTACAGCGCCGACGACAAACTGGACGACGTGATCCTCGACCGCAAGGAAGCGACCCTGTCCTTCATCAGCGGCGACACCTACACGTTCATGGACACCACTGACTACACCATGTACGAGCTGAACGCTGAAGATATCGAAGCCGTTCTGCCGTTCATCGAAGAAGGCATGGAAGACGTTTGCGAAGCGATCTTCTTCGAAGAGCGCCTGGTTTCCGTAGAGCTGCCGACCACCATCGTGCGTAAAGTTGCCTACACCGAAGGTTCCGCTCGCGGCGACACTTCGGGCAAGGTGATGAAGCCTGCCAAGCTGAGCAACGGTACCGAACTGCAAGTGGCCGATTTCATCGAAATCGACGACCTGATCGAGATCGACACTCGCGAAGGTGGTTCGTACAAAGGTCGCGCCAAGAAGTAATTCTGGCCCCGCCGGTACGCAAAAAGCCCGACCTTACGTCGGGCTTTTTTGTGGGCGTCTGTTTATCAGACCGTTACATGCAAGCGCACATCCACATTGCCGCGGGTGGCGTTGGAATACGGGCACACCTGGTGGGCGGCGTCGACCAGACTTTGCGCATCCTCCTGGGCCAGGCCTGGCAGGCTGACGTGCAGGTCGATATCCAGGCCGAAACCGCCGGGGATCTGACCGATACCCACATGGGCGGTGATGGAGGCGTCATCCGGGATTTTGCGTTTGGTCTGGCTGGCGACGAATTTGAGTGCGCCGATAAAGCAAGCGGAGTAGCCCGCGGCGAACAACTGCTCCGGGTTGGTGGCCTGGCCACCGGCACCGCCCAATTCCTTGGGGGTAGAGAGTTTGACGTCGAGGATGTTATCGCTGGAAACAGCGCGACCATCACGGCCGCCAGTGGCGGTGGCTACTGCGGTATAGAGCGTTTGCATGGGCGTTCCTCTTTGTTTGTTAGCGCTAAATGTTTGTGCGCTAAGTAGTTGGTGAGGCCAATGTATAGCGCTAATGTTTTGCGCGCAAGCTAAATATCTTGCTTGCTGAATTTTAATGTGAGAGGGAAAGCCCTAATGCCAGCCAATCAATGCTCTGTAGGAGCGAGCTTGCTCGCGAAAAACTCACAGGCGCCGCGCTTATTGAGCAAGCACGCGTTATCGTTGACGTTTTTTCGCGAGCAAGCTCGCTCCGGCAGAGGGTAATGTCGGCTTGATTTGCAGCTTTTAGATTGTGTTCTGCAGGTTGCCGCGCAGCGCGATCAAGTCCGCCTGCAGCTTGCGTATTTGTTCCAGCGCCATCCCGCTCGCGCCCAGAATGCATTGGGGAACATCCTTGGCCTTGCTCTGCAAGGCGCGCCCGGCGTCGGTCAACTCCACCACCACCACGCGCTCATCTTCGCGGCTACGGGTGCGGCTAAGCAGGCCCTCGGCTTCCAGGCGTTTGAGCAGAGGCGTGAGGGATCCGGGGTCGGTCAACAGGCGGTTGCTGATTTCGCTGACGGTCAAACCATCCTCTTCCCACAGCACCATCATGGCCAGGTACTGTGGGTAGGTGAGGCCGAGCGCTTGGAGCAAGGGTTTGTACACCTTTGTCATCAGCAACGAGGTGGAATGCAAGGCGAAACACAGCTGATTGTCCAGCAGCAGCGATTCGCAGGGATCAGGATTTTTACTCATGGGGTGCCTCGTGAAAGCGTGTCTACGCTGGAATCTAGCGGGCAAATCTTTAATGCGCCAGGTAATTCTGCCTGGCGGGTCAGATCAGGCCGCTTTGCAAGGCCTGATCCCAGGGCGGCACCGGGCTGAAGCGCGACTTGAGGTATTCAAGGAGCAAGCGGCTCCGTGCGTTGGGCTGTTGTTCCAGACGCAGCGCATAAATGCCGGCAGTCTCCGGGCTGGGTAGGCCGTTTTCACAAAACAGCGGTAGCAGCTCACCCCGTACCAGGTATTCACTGGCAAGCCAGGTCGGCAAATGCGCAATGCCCAGCCCCGCCAGCGCACCGCTGAGCAGGGCTTCGGCATTGTTGGCGCTCAGGCGGATGCGCCGCGGACGGTAAGTGGTGCGGCGTTCATCGTGCTCAAAGCGCCAGGCAAACATCGGTGCCAGGCCATCCCAGTCAAGCCCGTCATGCTCGCTCAGCTCCCGAGGATGGGTCGGTGTGCCGCGGCTCTTCAAATAGGCCGGGCTGGCACAGGCGATCCTCACGATGCTTGCCAGCGGGGTGGCGATTAACCGCGTGTCTACGATGTGCCCGGCGCGCAGCACTAGATCAACCTTGCCCAGATGTGCACCCTGCATATCGACAAAGCTGTCGATCAGATGCAGATGTACGTCGAGGCCCGGGTATACGTTCAAAAAATCTGCGATCACCGGCGCCAAGTGCCGTCGACCGAATGCTGCAGGCGCATCCACTCGGATCAAGCCTTCCGGCGCGTGGCTCAGGGACACTGCTTCGGCCCGCGCCAGCTGCAACTCGCTGACGATCCGCCGGGCCCGTTCGGCAAAGGCCAAACCCGCCGGTGTGGGCACCACCGCATGGGTGCTGCGCTGGAACAGCTGGCTGCCCACTGAGCTTTCCAGGCTGTCGATGCGCCTGGCCACCGCTGAGGGTGTCAGCGGATGGCGCCTTGCGGTGGCGGAAAAGCTGCCGGTTTCCAATACATCCAGAAACAGGCCCAGTTGTTCGGTGAGAGTATTGGGATTCATCGGCAAGCGCTTGTGCGAGATTGGCACAGCCATTGTGCGTTGCTGTGCGTTTCCGCGCTAGAGCCGACTGCGTAGCATGCATGGCTTGGGATGAAGGAGTAGTGCGGTGTTGGATTTAGTGATGTACCTGATATTGGGCGCGGCCCTGGGCACGGTAGGTGGACTGTTTGGCATCGGCGGCGGGCTGATTGCTATCCCGGTGCTGGGCGTACTGTTCGGCCTGGATCAGCAAATCGCCCAGGGCACCGCTTTGGTCATGGTGGTGCCCAATGTGATGCTTGCTCTGTGGCGCTATCACCAGCGTAACCGCATCGAGTTGCGTCACGCCTTGCCGTTGGCTGTGATGGGGTTCTGCTTTGCCTGGCTGGGGTCCATCTGGGCGGTGGGGCTGGATGCGGGTGCGATGCGTATCGGCTTTATTGCGTTTCTGGTGGCGCTGTCGGCCTACAACCTGCTGCGCATGTTCACCCGCAACGCGCCGCCCACGGCGCAGATGCGCTACTCGTGGCCGTGGCTTGGGGTATTGGGTGCGGCGTCGGGTTCCATGGGCGGATTGTTCGGGGTCGGAGGCGCGGTGGTCGCCACGCCGGTACTCACCAGTGTGTTCGGCACCACCCAAGTGGTTGCCCAGGGGTTGTCGCTGGCCTTGGCCCTGCCCAGCACCGGCGTGACCCTGGTGACTTATGCCTGGCACCACGAGGTGGACTGGATGATCGGCTTGCCGCTGGCGGTAGGTGGCCTGCTCAGTATCAGTTGGGGAGTGAAAGTCGCACATGCCATGCCGGAGCGCCTGTTGCGTGGTCTGTTTTGTGGTTTTTTGGTGGTGTGCGCGGTGATGCTGACCTTTAAAGTTTGAAGCCCTCAACGATGTACTCCGCCAGGCATTCGGTGATCGGCGACGTCATCTGCGGGTTGCGCAGCAAGCGCAGATTCATCGAAGGCAGCGGTGGAAAGCCTTCATCGCTGCCCAGCACCCGCAGGTCGTCGGTGATCAGGCTTTCCATGCTGACCATCGCCGCCAGGCCGGCACTGACCACCGCCTGGATCGCCGCACCGTTGGAGCTGTGATAGGCCAGGCGATAATCCCTTCCGGCCGCATCCAGAGCGGCGCGTGCCCAATGGGTGTACAGGCAGTCGTCGCCGGAAATCGCCAGTGGCAGGGCATCGTGCTCATCCACGCAGAAACACGGTGACGCAGCCCACACCATGCGTTCAGTGCGTAACAACTCACCGATATCATTGCCGGGCTCGCGGCTGATAACGGTCAGCGCCAGGTCACGACGTTGCATTAATACGGACGACGCCTCGCAGTGCATCTCAAGCTGAATCAGTGGGTACGCCTTGGAAAACTGCTTCAGGATCCCCGGCAAAAAACGCATGACGTAGTCATCCGGCGTGCCGATGCGTACCAGCCCCACCATATGCGGCTCGCGCAGGGTGTTGAACACTTCGCTGTGCAGTTTCAGGATGCGCCGCGCATACCCCAGCAGCACCTGACCCTCGGGTGTGAGCCGCACCTGTCGGCCATCACGCTCGAACAGCTTGCGCTGCAACACATCCTCCTCCAGGCGTTTCATCTGCATGCTCACCGCCGATTGCGTGCGGTTGACCAACTCACCGGCGCGGGTAAAGCCGCCCTGGTCGGCAATGGCGACGAAGGTGCGCAGCACGTCAGTGTCGATACTCGGGTAGCCGGACAATTGATCAATCTCAGAGATGTATCGCATAAGAAACATTCGTTGGATTGATCATAGCGCCAGGCCCACACTTTCGTCATCCCCACTGGAGGGCGAGAAGATGAAAGGCCAGAAAGGTTCTGTATTGCTGAATAAAGGGGCGTTTGCCGGGCTGTTCCATAGGCTTGCGCGTTGGCAGTTATTGCATCAGGAGCGCAACTTGCTGGCGACCTTGAGCGATGACGCACTCAAGGACATTGGGCTCAACCGCGCCGACATCGAGCAGGAAAGCCATCGGCATTTCTGGGAAGACCCGCTGCGCAAATAAGCCAGGATGCAGTAGGGTAGGGGGCGAGCCTTTATGGAGAGTGCCATGCCCGCCGACCTGTCTTTTTCTCTCAAGCAAGCTCGACGCATGGCGCTGACGGCCCAGGGGTTCTCGGGGCGCCAGGCGCCTGCCCAGATAAAGGCTGCGCACCTCAACCGGTTGATCGAACGCCTGGGCGTCATACAGATCGACTCGGTCAACGCATTGGTGCGCTCCCACTACCTGCCGTTGTTCTCACGACTGGGCCAGTACAGCCCGTTACTTCTTGAGCAAGCAGCCTGGAGTCAGGGGCGGCGGCGTTCGTTGTTCGAGTATTGGGGGCATGAGGCATCGCTGTTGCCGATGGCGATGTACCCGCTGATGCGTTGGCGCATGGAGCGGGCCAGGCAAGGGCAGGGCATCTATGCACAGATGGCGCGTTTTGGCCGTGAGCAGCAGGCAACTATCCAGCGTGTGTTGGGCATCGTCGAACAACAAGGCGCCTTGGGTGCGGGCAGCTTGTCGACCCGCGAGGAGCGTGCCGGGCCCTGGTGGGATTGGAGCGATGAGAAACACGCGTTGGAATGGCTGTTCGCCGCCGGGTTGGTCACGGTTGCGGGGCGCCGCGGATTTGAACGGCTCTATGATTTGCCGGAGCGCGTGATCCCTGGCGACATGCTTCAAGTGTCCATGGGCGAGGCACAAGTCCAGCGTGGTTTGCTGTTACATAGTGCGACGGCGCTGGGCATTGGCACCGAAAAGGATTTGCGTGATTACTTCCGTCTCGACCCCGCAGACAGCCGCCCGCGTTTGGCTGAACTGGTCGAGGACGGGCAGTTGCTGATGTGCCAGGTACAGGCGTGGAAGCAACCGGCGTATTGTCTGCCGGAGCCAAAAGTGCCACGCAAAGTGCCGGCGAGCGCCTTGCTGTCACCGTTCGATTCATTGATATGGGAGCGCAGTCGCACCGAGCGCTTGTTCGATTTCCGCTATCGGCTGGAGATCTACACCCCGCAAGACAAGCGAGTGTATGGCTATTACGTGCTGCCGTTTTTGCACCATGAACGGATCGCTGCGCGCATCGACCTGCGGGCCGAGCGTGCCCATGGACGGCTGGCGGTCCATGCGGTGCACGAGGAAGATCCGGGGCTGGATGAGGAAGGGATGACGGCGCTGGCCTTGAACCTGCGCGAAATGGCCGACTGGCTGGGGTTGGAACAAATCCAGCTCAATTGCCAGCGGCCCAGTGCCGCCCGATTAAGGGCGGCGCTGGCGTAGGAGCGAGCGTGCTCGCGAAAAACTCAAGGGCGCTTGGTTAATCCTGATGTTTCGCGTCATCGTTAACGACCTGCGCGAGCAAGCTCGTTCCTACCTCTTGACCTGTTTCAAGGTCTCGGCAATCAAAAACGCCAGTTCCAGCGACTGATCGGCATTCATGCGTGGGTCGCAATGGGTGTGATAGCGGTCCGACAGCCCGTCTTCGGTAATCGGCCGTGCGCCGCCGATGCATTCGGTGACGTTCTGCCCGGTCATCTCGATATGAATGCCGCCGGCGTAGCTGCCTTCAGCCTGGTGCACCTGGAAGAACTCCTTCACTTCGCCGAGGATTTGCGCAAAGTCGCGGGTCTTGTAGCCGCTGCTGGCCTTGATGGTGTTGCCGTGCATCGGGTCGGAGCTCCACAGCACCTGCTTGCCCTCGCGCTGAACGGCACGGATCAGGTTGGGCAAGTGGTCGCCGACCTTGCCTGCGCCCATGCGGGCAATCAGGTTGAGGCGACCAGGGTCGTTGTCCGGGTTCAGAATATCGATCAGGCGGATCAGATCGTCCGGGTTCATGCTCGGCCCGACTTTCACGCCGATCGGATTGTTCACCCCACGCAGGAATTCGACGTGGGCGCCGTCCAGCTGGCGTGTACGGTCGCCGATCCACAGCATATGGGCCGAGCAGTCGTAGTAGTCGTTAGTCAGGCTGTCGCGGCGCACGAAGGCTTGTTCATAGTTGAGCAGCAATGCTTCGTGGGCGGTGAAGAAGCTGGTTTCGCGCAGTTGCGGCGAGCTGTCCATGCCACAGGCGCGCATGAACGCCAGGGTCTCGTCGATGCGGTCGGCCAGTTGGCTGTACTTTTCGGCCAGTGCGGAGTTGGCGATAAAGTCCAGGTTCCACTTGTGCACCTGGTGCAGGTCGGCGAACCCCCCTTGGGCGAACGCGCGCAGCAGGTTGAGGGTAGCAGTGGACTGGTGGTAGGACTGCAACAGCCGGTCCGGGTCCGGCACACGGCTTTTTTCATCGAAGCCGATGCCGTTAACGATGTCGCCACGGTAGGCGGGCAGGGTGACGCCGTCGATGGTCTCATCGTTGGACGAGCGCGGCTTGGCGAACTGACCGGCCATGCGCCCGACTTTCACCACTGGGCAGCCGGCGGCGAAGGTCATGACGATCGCCATCTGCAGCAGCACCTTGAAGGTGTCGCGGATCTTGGCCGCGGAGAACTCGGCAAAGCTCTCGGCGCAATCGCCACCTTGCAGGAGGAAGGCGCGGCCCTGGGTCACTTCGGCAAACTGGCGACGCAACTCACGGGCTTCCCCGGCAAACACCAGTGGCGGATAGCTGGCCAGGTTCTGCTCCACCTGTAACAGGTGTGCAGCGTCCGGGTACTGGGGTTGTTGCTGGATCGGCAGGGCGCGCCAGCTGTCGGGGCTCCAGGGTTGGCTCATCATGAACTCGATTGGGTGATTGACGGGGGGCGCTAATGTTATCAGCAATTAGTGCGTGACCTGTTGCTGCTGCTTGGCCGACAATCGCGCCTTTGCCAAGCGGTAAACCCCTTAGGAGTAATGATGACCGAGGAGCGTGTCGAGCGCCTGCTGGCCGAAGTCCATGATGATTTCGGCATGATCCGTGTGCTCGAAGTAGCCGATTACCGCTTTCTCGAATTCGGCGACGCCATCGAGCAAAGCTGCGTGTTCACCGCCGACCCGAGCTGGCTGGAGTATGACTACACCCGCGCCATGTTGATCGGTGCGCTGTGCCATGAGCAGCCGGAGAGCGCGTTGTTCCTGGGGTTGGGCGCTGGCACGTTGACCCAGGCGTGCCTCAGGTTTCTGCCGCTGGAAGACGTCGAGGCCATTGAGCTGCGCCCTGATGTACCGCGCTTGGCCATCGAGTACCTGGGGCTGGACGACGACCCGCGCTTGTATATTCGCGTGGGTGACGCGCTGCAATTGCTCGATACCGCCGAATCGGCCGACCTGATTTTCGTCGACCTCTACACCGATGTCGGCCCCGGTGTGGGGCATCTGGCCTGGACCTTCCTGGAAAACTGCCAGAAGAAGCTCAACCCCGGCGGCTGGCTGGTGATCAACCAGTGGGCCACCGATGACGGTAAACCGCTGGGCGCGGCATTGCTGCGTGGGTTGTATCACCGGCACTACTGGGAACTGCCGGTGAAGGAGGGCAATGTGATTTTGTTGGTGCCTTCGGAGCTGGATCAGGAGATGGATCTGAACTCACTTTCGGCCCGCGCCGAAGCCCTGGCGCCGCGATTGGGGTACTCGTTGCAGCCGTTGATCAAGGCGATTCGGCCAGCAACTTAGTTGCCGGTTCGGATGCTTTCGCGGGCAAGCCCGGTCCCACAGTTGAATTGCATGCTCTGTTCAAATGCAATCGCCTGTGGGAGCGGGCTTGCCCGCGAAGAGGCCCTCACCGCCGACGGCTAATTCAGTTCGTTCAAATTCCCTTGAACACCCCAGGCCGCTTCTCGACCATCGCCCGAACCCCCTCCTTGGCATCCTCGCTGTTGAGCAGTTTATCCACCATGGGCGGCAGCGCGGCAGCTGCGACAGCCTCACCCTCCATACGCGCCAGGCGTGCCGACATCAACGTCGCCTGTACGCCAAGCGGCGCCTGACGGGCAATGCGGTTGGCCAGTTCGATGGCTCGGGGCAACAGGTCTTCACTGGCCATCACTTCCTGTACCAGGCCCAGACGCAGGGCTTCATGGGCGTCGAACTCGTCTCCGGTCAGCAACCAGCGCATCGCATTGCCCCAGCCGGCGATCTGGTGAAAGCGCAATGTCGCGCCGCCAAACGGAAAGATCCCACGTTGCACTTCCATCTGTGCAAAGCGTGTATTGCTGGCGCACAGGTTGATATCCGCCGCCAGCATCAACTCGATACCAATGGTCAAGCAGTAGCCCTGGGCTGCGACGATCACCGGTTTGCTGACCCTGGGGCCTGCGAATACGCCCCACGGATCGCATCCGCCCAGCGGCGGTTGCCACCCACCCGCCATTACGCCGCTGACATTGGCCAGGTCCAGCCCCGCCGTAAAGTGATCGCCATGGGCAAATACCACGGCCACCCGGGCGTCATCGTTTCGATCAAATTCGCCATAGGCCAGGCTCAGCTCATTGAGTAAATCCAGGTCGAAGGCATTGCGCTTGGCCACGCGGTCCAGGCCCAGCAACAGAACATGGCCCTCAAGTGCACGGCTGACGCGGCTGCTGCTGGCTTGTTTCATCGGGTGTGCCCTCGGGCGCGGGTAGGGTTTCAGACCAAAGGGCCTGAATGAGTGGGTGAACCGTTTAAGCTTAATGACCAGCAGGGCCGGGCCTTTGAAAAATAGACCCTGGCGCACAGATCTGCAAAGCCCGCGACGCAGCGCGGTTTATCAGTGCGCCGCGATAAAAAAA
Source organism: Pseudomonas paralactis (assembly GCF_001439735.1). Classification (GTDB taxonomy): domain Bacteria; phylum Pseudomonadota; class Gammaproteobacteria; order Pseudomonadales; family Pseudomonadaceae; genus Aquipseudomonas; species Aquipseudomonas paralactis. Next base: position 195,449 of record NZ_JYLN01000008.1, on the reverse strand, counting down.
GCTCCCTTTTTCAGCTATTTCCGGTATAGTGCGCGCCGGCCTTTAACCGGGCCGCGTTTAGGTAGCGCAATTCCCCGAAGTCAGCTTCGGCTGCACGTCCGCACAGCGGACTCTCCCTTGACGAATCTTTTTCATTCATTCGTTTTCGCAAATCCCCGCCGACAAAGCAGCCAGGGCGACTCTTGAGTCTCAACACGGCATGCGCAGCTTTGGAGCATGGGTCTTTGCGGATGCACTTAGAGGCAGACCCATGACCCAGGAAACCGGCGGCTTCGCCGCTTTTAATCTTAACCCGAACATTCTCGCCGCCGTCATCGCGACTGGCTACGAAGAACCTTCGGCTATTCAGCAGCAATCGATCCCGATCATCATGGCCGGCCAGGACATGATTGGCCAGGCGCAAACCGGTACCGGTAAAACCGCCGCGTTCGCTCTGCCTATTCTGCATTGCATCGATCCTGCCAAGCGCGAGCCGCAAGCCCTGATCCTGGCGCCAACCCGAGAGTTGGCGCTGCAAGTAGCAACCGCTTTTGAAACTTACGCCAAGCAAATGCCAGGCGTAACCGTTGTGGCCGTTTACGGCGGTGCGCCGATGGGCCCACAACTCAAGGCTATCCGTAACGGCGCGCAGATTGTTGTCGCCACCCCGGGCCGTCTGTGCGACCACCTGCGTCGTGACGAGAAAGTCCTGTCGACCGTGAACCACCTGGTTCTGGACGAAGCCGACGAAATGTTGAAGCTGGGCTTCATGGATGACCTGGAAGTCATCTTCAAGGCTCTGCCACCCACCCGTCAGACCGTATTGTTCTCGGCTACCCTGCCGCAGTCGATCCGTGCCATTGCCGAACGCCACTTGCGCGATCCGCAACACGTGAAGATCCAGACCAAGACTCAGACCGTTACCGCGATCGAACAGGCTCACCTGTTGGTTCACGCTGACCAGAAGACCTCGGCTGTATTGAGCCTGCTGGAAGTCGAAGACTTCGACGCCCTGATCATGTTCGTGCGCACCAAGCAAGCGACCCTGGACCTGGCCAGTGCCCTGGAAGCCAAAGGCTATAAAGCCGCTGCGCTGAACGGTGACATCGCCCAGAACCAACGTGAGCGCGTGATCGACTCCCTCAAGGATGGCCGACTGGACATCGTTGTGGCGACCGACGTTGCCGCCCGTGGCCTCGACGTTCCACGTATCACCCACGTGTTCAACGTTGACATGCCGTACGATCCGGAGTCCTACGTTCACCGTATCGGCCGTACCGGCCGTGCGGGTCGCGAAGGTCGTGCTCTGCTGCTGGTGACTCCGCGTGAGCGCCGTATGCTGCAAGTGATCGAGCGCGTAACCGGTCAGAAAGTTGCCGAAGTGCGTCTGCCGGATGCCCAGGCCGTTCTCGATGCTCGCATCAAGAAATTGACCAACAGCCTGGCGCCTTTGGTGGCTGACGCTGAATCGACCCACGGCGACCTGCTGGACCGCCTGACCGCCGATATCGGTTGCACCCCGCGTGCCCTGGCTGCCGCGCTGCTGCGCAAAGCGACCAACGGTCAAGCCCTGACCCTGGCTGCCATCGAGAAAGAGCGCCCACTGGTGCCGAACAACGCACCGCGCGGTGATCGTCCAGAGCGTTCCGGCGACCGTCCAGACCGTGGCGATCGTGAGCGTCGTGCTCCGGTTCCATTGGCTGAAGGTCGTGCTCGTTGCCGTACCGCGCTGGGTGCGCGTGACGGTATCGCTGCCAAGAACCTGCTGGGCGCTATCCTCAATGAGGGTGGCCTGGCGCGTGAAGCCATCGGTCGCATCCAGGTACGTGACAGCTTCTCCCTGGTGGAGCTGCCGGAAGACGGCCTGGAAAAACTGCTGGCCAAGCTCAAAGACACTCGCGTTGCCGGTAAGCAGCTCAAACTGCGTCGCTACCGCGAAGATTGATCCGCCTCTGGGCTGATTGATCGCACATAAAAAATCCCCGACTGGTTCGGGGATTTTTTTTGCCTGCAATTTCAGGCTGTGCACCTGCGTCAGCCAAAGCGGTAAATGTCCATGCCCAAGGCTCCCAGGGTGAAGCCCTGATGCGCCACGCTGAAATCACCGCCGGCACCTCTCGCGAAGTACAGCGGCAACAAATGCTCGTCGCTGGGGTGGCTGCGCACTGCATGGGGAGCCTGGAGGCGATAGTCATGCAAGGCTGTTTCGTCGTCGGCAGCAAGTTTGTCGACCACCCAATCGCGAAAGGCTTGCGCCCACGGCGTGATAGTTTCCGGCCCGGCGCGCCAGTCCAGTTCGCCGAGATTATGGGTGATGCTGCCGGAGCCGATCAGTAGCACACCTTGCTCGCGCAGGCTGGAGAGGGCATGTCCAACCCGGGTTTGAAACGCCGGGCCCATGCGGCTTGGCAGGGAGACTTGCACCACCGGAATATCCGCCGCCGGGTACATCAACGACAGCGGCACCCAGGCGCCATGGTCGAAGGGCCGTTGGTTATCGGCGCGTGCATTCAGACCGTCAGCCTGCAATAACTCGACGATTTCATTCGCCAGCTTCGGGTCACCCGGCGCAGGGTATTGCACAGCAAACAGCTCACGAGGGAAGCCGCCGAAGTCGTGCCAGGTTTCGGGCGTGGCGCTGCCACTGACCAGCAACTCGTGGCTTTCCCAATGCGCCGATACCACCACGATGGCCTTGGGCCGTGGCAACGCGGCTGCCAGGGCCTGTAACGCCGGGCCGCTGGCGCCGGGTTGCAGGGCCAGCATCGGGGAGCCATGGGAGATAAACAGGCTGGGGAACATAAGAGGGTCCTGAAGATTAATATGCAGCTATCTTCATTCAGATCATTCATCGAGATCTAATATAAGATTTAGTGTCTTTTGATCGATTTTTTCAGGGTGATGCATGGAAGCAAAAATTTGGCAGGAACGCTGGGCAACCAATCAGATCGGTTTTCATCAGTTTCAAGTTAATCCCTACTTGCAACGGCACTGGTCAACGTTGGCCCTCGACGAGGGCGCCAAGGTCTTTGTGCCTTTGTGTGGCAAGAGTCTGGACATGAAGTGGCTGGCCGAGTGCGGGCACCGCGTGATGGGCGTGGAGGTCTCGGATAAAGCCGTTGAGGCGTTCTTCAGCGAGCAGGGGCTCACACCCAGGATCGATCAAAAAGGCCTGTTCAAGGTGTATCAAGCGGGCCTGATCGAAGTGTGGTGCGGTGACTTCTTCGCTCTTGACGCCCGTGCCGTGGCCGATTGCACGGGGCTGTATGACCGCGCGGCACTGATCGCCTTGCCGGAGCAAATGCGCCCGGGATACACCGAGCATCTCGATACCCTGCTGGCTCCTGGCTGTGAGGGGCTGCTGATCGCGGTCGACTACGACCAGGCGCAAAGGGCTGGCCCGCCTTTCGCTGTCCCGGATAAGGAAGTGCAGTCGCTGCTGGGCCCGCGTTGGAAGGTGGTCACGCTACAAGAGCGGGACATTCTGAGTGAAAGCAGCAAATTCAAGGCAGACGGCGTTACCCGCCTTGATGAGCGTGTTTACCGGCTGACCAAGCGGTAAATTGCGGCCACGAAAAAGGGGCGATTCAATCGCCCCTTTTTTGTATGGCCGGTGTATCAGCCCCGACGACGCAGCGCGTCGATCCGCTCTTCCAGCGGCGGGTGGCTCATGAACAGGCGTGCCATGCCCTGTTTGATGCCACCGTTGATGCCAAAGGCGGTCAGGCTGTCCGGCATATGCACCGGCAGGCCCTGTTCGGAGCGCAAGCGTTGCAGCGCGCCGATCATTGCGCTGGTGCCCGCCAGGCGTGCGCCGGCTTCATCTGCGCGGAACTCGCGTCTGCGCGAGAACCACATGGTGATCGCGCTGGCCAGGAAGCCCAGCACCAACTCGGCGAAGATGGTCGCCACGAAGTAGGCGATGCCGCGACCTTCCTCGTTCTTGAAAATAACCTTGTCGACGAAGTTGCCGATGATCCGCGCAAAGAACATCACGAAGGTGTTCACTACGCCCTGTACCAGTGCGAGGGTAACCATGTCGCCGTTGGCCACGTGACCAATCTCGTGGGCCAGCACCGCCTTGACTTCATCGGGCGAAAAACGCTCCAGCAGGCCCTGGCTTACGGCCACCAGCGCGTCGTTCTTGTTCCAGCCGGTGGCGAAAGCATTGGCCTCATAAGCAGGGAAAATCCCCACTTCGGGCATTTTGATGCCTGCTTCTTGAGATAGCTGCTCCACGGTTTGCATCAGCCATTGTTCATGGCGAGTGCGGGGTTGAGTGATGACCTGGGTGCTGGTGCTCATTTTCGCCATCCACTTGGAGATGAACAGCGAGAACAGCGAGCCGGCAAAACCAAAGACCGCACAGAAAACCAACAGCTGATTGAGGTTCAGGTCAACCCCGTTGGCCGCCATGAACCCGTTGAAGCCGAAGAGGCTCAGGGTGATGCTGGCAATCAGCACGACCGCCAGGTTAGTGGCCAAGAACAGCAGGATGCGCATCATGGTTGTAAGGTTCTCCTCATGCTTAATATGTCGCGTACTGCGGGGTATATAAGGTGCCGCATGGGGTGATTCAACCGAGCGACTATTTCAAACTGTGTCCTACAGCTTGAACGTAAGGCCCTGAAGGGATTTTCCGACCTGTATTGTCGGCCATGACCGGCGTGATTTTACCTTGGCGCCCCGTGATTATAGGGGGCAGGCCTCTGGCAGGGGTTAAGTGAATGACCACCGCACGTAAGCGAGAAAGAAGTGTTGCCAGATAATCGCTGTACGACCCAATGTGAGTCGTACAGCGTCAATTCCTTACTGGCGATAGGATTTCAGGAAGTTGCCGATGCGACCGATGGCCATTTCCAGGTCATCCACACGTGGCAACGTCACCACGCGGAAGTGATCCGGCCATGGCCAGTTGAACGCAGTACCCTGAACCACCAGTAGCTTTTCCGACAGCAGCAGGTCGAGCACGAACTTCTCATCGTTGAGAATCGGGCAGACTTTCGGGTCGATCCGCGGGAACGCATACAACGCGCCCATGGGCTTCACACAGCTCACGCCGGGGATCGCGTTGAGCAACTCCCAGGTGCGGTTGCGCTGCTCCAGCAGGCGACCCTGGGGCAGGATCAGATCATTGATGCTCTGGTAGCCGCCGAGGGCGGTCTGGATGGCGTGCTGGCTCGGCACGTTGGCGCACAGGCGCATGTTGGCCAGCATGTCGATGCCTTCGATGTAGCTCTGGGCATTATGCTTGGGCCCGGAGATGGCGATCCAGCCGGAGCGAAAGCCCGCCACGCGGTAGGACTTGGACAGGCCGTTGAAGGTCAGGCACAGCAGGTCCGGGGCCAGGGAGGCGGTGCATATGTGAACGGCGTCATCGTAGAGGATCTTGTCGTAGATCTCGTCGGAGAACACCACCAGGTTGTGCTGGCGTGCCAGTTCAAGCATGCCCAGTAGCACTTCTTTGGAGTACACGGCGCCAGTGGGGTTGTTCGGGTTGATGATCACCAGGGCCTTGGTGTTGGGGGTGATTTTGGCCTTGATGTCGGCCAGGTCCGGAAACCAGTCGGCGCCTTCATCGCACAGGTAATGCACCGGATGGCCGCCAGCCAGGGTCACGGCAGCGGTCCAGAGCGGATAGTCAGGTGCCGGCACCAGCACTTCATCGCCATTATTGAGCAGCGCCTGCATCGACATCACGATCAGCTCGGAAACGCCGTTGCCCAGGTAGATGTCTTCGATACCGACACCTTCGACCTGCTTCTGCTGGTAGTACTGCATCACCGCCTTGCGCGCACTGAACAGGCCCTTGGAGTCGCTGTAGCCTTGGGCGGTCGGCAGATTGCGGATTACATCCTGGAGGATTTCGTCCGGCGCTTCGAAACCAAACGGCGCCGGGTTGCCAATGTTCAACTTGAGGATGCGATGGCCTTCCTCTTCCAGGCGCTTGGCGTGCTTGAGCACTGGGCCGCGAATGTCGTAGCAGACGTTGGCGAGCTTGTTCGATTTGCTGACCTGCATGGCGATGTGATCCTGAAAATGAACGATTCAGACGGCGTAGGCACTACCGTAGGGTGAACTCTGCGCGGTTCGCCCCCATAAATACGTTTGAATGCCGATGGCGCGGGTGCCAGACTGGCGTTTTGAAGAGGCGCAATCATACGTGCCGCCTGATCCACGGAAAAGACACAGATCAGGGTTTTTCAGTTGCCGAGGTGTACCGATGGAAAAGTTGCAGAAAACCGTTGATGAGTGGAAGGCCATGCTCGACCCTGAGCAGTACAACGTGTGCCGTCTCAAGGGCACCGAACGGCCTTTCAGCGGCAAGTACAACGGCACCAAGACCGACGGCGTGTACCACTGCATTTGCTGCAACGAGCCGCTGTTCGATTCCACTGCCAAGTTTGACTCCGGCTGCGGCTGGCCAAGCTTCTATGAGCCGATTGCCGACAGCGCGATGATCGAGATCCGTGACGTCAGCCACGGCATGATTCGTACCGAAGTCACCTGCGCCAAGTGCGACGCACACCTGGGGCATGTGTTCCCCGATGGCCCGCCGCCGACGGGCCTGCGCTACTGCATCAACTCGGTGTGCCTGGACCTGGTGCCGCGCTAGGCTTGCATGGTCCCTGCAGGAGCGAGCTTGCTCGCGAAAAACGTCAACGATAACGCGGGTTTCCTGAATGAACGCGGCGCCTGATAGTTTTTCGCGAGCAAGCTCGCTCCTACGATAAGGCTCTTCTTTCCCTGACTTGAGGCATTGCCATGAGCGACTCTCTGCTGAGCATCCCTTGTACCACCATCAAGGGTGAGCAAAAGACCCTGGCCGATTTCGCCGGCAAAGCCATTTTGGTGGTCAACACCGCCAGTAAATGTGGCTTCACCCCCCAGTACAAGGGCCTGGAGCAGCTTTGGCAGCGCTACAAGGACCAGGGCCTGGTGGTGCTGGGGTTTCCCTGCAATCAGTTCGGCAAGCAGGAGCCGGGTAATGAAGGCGCGATAGCCGAGTTCTGCGAGCTGAACTTCGGCGTCAGTTTTCCGCTGTTCAAGAAGGTTGACGTCAATGGCAGCGATGCCCACCCGCTGTTCGTACAGTTGAAAAAGCAGGCTCCGGGGCTGTTGGGCTCCAGGAACATCAAATGGAACTTCACCAAGTTCCTCATCGGCCCCGACGGCAAGCAGGTCAAGCGTTTTGCGCCAACGACCAAGCCCCAGGACCTGAGCCTGGAGATCGAAGCCCTGCTCAAGTGAACGCGTAGCCTCAGAGGCTGGTCGTTGTCGGCACCCACAACTCCAGCAGCGCATGGAGTTCTTCGCGGCGAAACGGCTTGGCCAGGTAATCGTTCATGCCTGCCGCCCGGCAACGCTCGCGCTCTTCGGACAGGGCGTTGGCGGTCAAGGCGACAATGGGCAGGTCCGGCCAGCGCCCGCTGCGGCGAATTTGCCGGCTGGCCTCGTAGCCGTCCATCACCGGCATGTTGCAGTCCATCAACACCATATCGAAGCGCTGGTCCTCAAGCAGCTTGAGCGCCTCCCCACCATGGGCGGCCACAATCACCTCACACCCCAGCTTGCTGAGCATCCCTTTGGCCACCAGCTGATTGACCGCGTTGTCCTCCACCAGCAGGATGCGTGCACGGTGAGCCAGCGGCGCGGCTTCCATCTGGATCGGGTCGAGGATCGGTTGCGTACTGCTGCGCAGGTTGCGTTGCAGGATCTGGTACAGCGCGTTACGGCTCAACGGGCGTGCCTGTTGCTGCAGTGGCGCCAGGGCCGCGACTTCTTCGCTGGGCATGAAGTTGCCATAGGCGGTGACCAGCAGAATTGGCGCGCTGATTGCCGGGCGCAAGCGGAACAGGCATTCAGGGCAGTCGGTAATCAACAGGTCAGGGGCCAGCGTGCTCAAGTCATCGTCCTGGGAATAACACCTTGGCGTCAGCCCCCAAGAGGGCAGCAGGGTGGTGAGCAGTTCCGTCAACCCGCCACCGGCATAGGTGATGGCGATAACATCACCTGCGAGGGGGGCATAGCGCGTGGCAGGCAAATGGGTGGGTAGCGGGAGGTCGGCGCTGAACTGGCTGCCAAAGCCCACCTCCGAGCTGATACTCAAGCGGCCTTGCATGGCTTCACACAGGTTGCGGGTCAAGGCCAGTCCCAAACCCGTACCGCCAAATTGACGGGTGATGCCCGCGCCGGCCTGGGTGAAGGGCTGGAAGATCCTCGCCTGGGCTTCCTGGGCGATACCGATGCCGGTATCACAGACTTCAATATTGACCCGGCCTTCCAGGGCACGCAGGCGCACATCGACTCGGCCGAAGCGGGTGAACTTCAACGCATTGGAAAGCAGATTACTGACGATTTGACGCACGCGGGTCGGGTCGCCTATAACCTGGGCGGGAAACTGTGGATCAATCAGGCACGTCAGTTCGACACTTGGCGCCGCGTTCTGCGACAGCAGGTTGGCGGTGTCTTCCACCAGTGAGCCCAGGTCGAAGGGGATATGTTCCAGTTCCAACTGGCCGGCATCGAACTTGGACAGGTCAAGAATATCGTTGAGTAATTCAACCAGCACTTTGCCCGAGTCATGGGCGATCGACAGTTGCTGGCGCTGCTCGGCATTCAGTGGGCTGTCGAGCGACAGTGCAATCATCCCCAGCAAACCATTGAGCGGCGTACGGATTTCATGGCTCATATTGGCCAGGAACGCGGCCCGCGCCTGCGCCATACCCAGCGCGGTCATCCTGGCTGCTTCCAGTTCATCGTTGGATTGGCTCAGGCGTTGGTTGCTGGCCTTGAGTTCAAGGGTGCGCGCCGAAACGATATTCTCCAGTTGGCCCAGGTATTCGGTGAGGCGGTCCTCGGCGTGACGCCGCTGATGGATCTCGGTTTGCATGTTTTCAAATTGCTGGTTGGCCACGTCGACCAATACACCGATTTCGTCGTGCTCATGCCCAGGTGGGCAATCCAGGCGTGCCTGTTTGCGGCTACTCAATTCTCGGATAATACGTACCAGCGGTTGAGTGAGCATTACGTAGAATAAGCCCAGCAAGATCCCGGTCAGCAGCAGGCTGCGGGCAAAACCATTGAGCAGGGTGATCTCGGCGCGATGCAGGAAACGGCTGCCAAAGGCATAGGTATCGACATCCAGGCGCAATACACCGAGGGATTCGTTGGGCATATGGCCGAGAAACAGTCGGTCCTCGAACTGACGATTGGCGCCAAACAGAAAATCGCTGAGCGGGCGATAGTTACTGTCTTTGCGCGAGCGGTTGACGTCGGCAAGCACCGCGCCATTGTTGTCGATCAGCTGCGCACGGGTGATGGCAGGGGAGTGCAGCAGGCCCAGGGTCAATTCCTGGGCGAGTTCGGCATCGATGTTGTAGGCGATGCGCGACGCGGGGTTATGGCTGATTTCAATCAGTGAGCGTATTTCACGGTTGATGGATGCGTCTTCACTGGCATAATCAATGCCGATTTGGATCAGGCTGAGCAAGGTTCCCAACACGAAACCGACCAGCACAGTCAATCTGGCTTGTTTATAAGACAAGCGGTGGGCGAACTTGATATCCATCGAGTGTTGAACCACTTCACGTTTCCTTTCGCTCGGCAAGCATAGCTGAACATCCCCAAGCTTCAGCTTGCCGGGCACGAATCGTTTTTTGACGCAGCCTCACGCGGTCTGCCGCAGGGTTGCCAATACGCCATCTTTTACAAGAACTTGCCAGAGGAATAATCATGGATTCTCGATTGAGTGCCTTCCTTGAGCGGGCCGACGCCGTACTTGCTCGCCTGGAACCCTTATTGCCGGCCCCGCGCCAAGCCATCGACTGGAGCCAATGCCTGGCTGCTCGTTGGCAGCGCGAAGGCCGCAGTGGCTTTCTGTTACCGTTGGAAGTCAGTCTGGATATGCGCCTGTCGGACTTGATTGGCGTCGACAAGCAACGGGAACAATTGGCGCGTAACACCCAGCAGTTCCTCGATGGCCTGCCTGCCAACCATGCGCTGCTGTGGGGTTCTCGCGGTACTGGCAAGTCTTCTATGGTACGCGCCTTGCTGGCTCAGCACGCCACGGCGGGCCTGCGCTTGATCGAAATCGAACGTGACCACCTGGCTGACCTGCCCCGTGTGGTCGAGCAGTTGATAAAACTGCCGCAGCGTTTCATTTTGTTTTGCGATGACCTCTCGTTCGAAGCCGGCGAAGGCGATTATCGCGTGCTCAAAAGCGTGTTGGACGGTTCCCTGGAGCAGGCGCCGGAAAACGTGCTGCTGTATGCCACGTCCAACCGCCGCCATCTGGTGCCGGAGAACCAGAGCGACAACGACAACTGGAAACGGGTGGATGGCGAGTTGCACCCGAGCGAGGCAGTAGAGGACAAGATTGCCTTGTCGGACCGTTTCGGCTTGTGGCTGTCGTTCTATCCATTTTCCCAGGAGCATTTCCTGGATGTGGTAGAACACTGGATCGGCGAGTTGGCCGGCAAGGCCGGCTTGCAGTGGCAGCGCGATGAGCAGCTTGATGTACTCGCGGTGCGCTGGGCCACAGGGCGCGGCAACCGCAATGGCCGTTGTGCCTATCAATTTGCCCGTTATTGGGTAGGTCTTAAATTGCTGGAACGTCAACCATGATCGATTTACAACAGGCCGGCAGCGGTCTCGATGGCTACGCCATGCTGTGTGCGCAACTGGAGTCATTGCTGGCTGATGAACGTGACTTTATTGCCAACAGTGCACAGTTTTCTGCGTTTCTGTTCAACCAGCTTGATGACCTGAACTGGGCAGGCTTTTACCTTAATCGCAATGAAGAGCTGGTGCTTGGGCCGTTCCAGGGTCAGATAGCCTGCGTGCGCATCCCGTTCGGTCGTGGCGTATGTGGCGCCGCTGCGGCTTCACGACAAACCCAGCGGGTGGAGGACGTGCATGCGTTCCCAGGCCATATTGCCTGTGACAGCGCCTCGAACAGTGAGTTGGTGGTGCCACTGGTCAAAGACGGTCAGTTGATTGGCGTGCTTGACCTCGACAGCCCCTCACTGGCCCGCTTTACAGCTCAGGACCAGGCAGGGATTGAACGGCTGGCGGCGATTTTCCTGCGGCTGACCGACTGCTGAACAGGGGCCAGGGTATGGATGTGCAGGAGCGAGTGACTCGCTCCTGCGGCTTCGGGTGTGGGTGATTATTGGTCTTGCAGCTCGGCAAGCTGAACCTGCAGCATCCGTTCCAGTTCCAGCATGAGGTGCTCCAGCGCCTTGATGCCGGTTTCAATGGTTGCCCACTCTTCTTTGCGAGCGCAGGTTTGCTCCAGCGCTTCGCATTGCCCAGCCAATGAATGGGCCTGAACGATACGGGCCGCGCCCTTGATTTTGTGGGCTTGCTCGATGATTTCCTGAGGTGGGGCCTGTCGGTTCAATAGCTTGATAAGCGCCTGACGGTCGTCACGGCTGCTGCTCAGCAGCTCTTCCAGCAGGCGTCGGCTCAATTGCGGGTCGCCGCCGGTCAGCGCTTGCAGGCATTCGAGGTCCAGGCGTTGGTTTGCAGATTTAGGCACGATTTGCGCCAGTTGCCGTTCCAGTACGGTCAGGCTGATGGGCTTGAACAGGCAGTCATCCATGCCGGCCTGCACGCAACGTTGTCTTTCCTCTGGCTGGGCGTTGGCGGTAAAGCCCAGCACCACGCAGGGTACCAACTGCTCGCGTTGTTCATACTCACGGATTGAACGGCTCAGCTCATAGCCATTCATGATGGGCATGTTGCAATCGGCGATCACCAGGTCGAAATGCTCCTTGCGCCAGGCCTGGAACCCTGCCGCACCATGCTCGGCGGCAGTGAATTGATGACCCAGGTAACCCAGTTGCTGGCACATCAACAGGCGGTTTGCCGGGTGGTCGTCTACCACCAATACATTCAGCACCCGAGTGGCGGCCGGCGTTTCGGGCTGTTGCTCACCCACCGCCGTGATCGTTTGCAGGCGGGGTACGCTCAGGTTGACGTGCACCTGGGTGCCTACCATGGGCACGCTGCTCAGGCTCAACTGGCCGCCCATCATGGCGCACAGGCTGCGGCAGATCACCAGCCCCAGCCCCGCGCCGCTCCTGGCCAGTTGACCGGAGTTGTCCGCTTGGGCAAAGGGTTCGAACAAACGCAGTTGATCCTCTCTGCTGATGCCGATGCCGGTGTCCTCCACCACCAGCTTGAGCTCGATCTGCTCCGGTGCCTGGGTCGGCTGTACTTCCACTTTGATCTTCACCTGCCCTTGCTCGGTGAACTTGATCGCGTTGCTCACCAGGTTCGACAGCACTTGCTTGAAGCGAAGAGGGTCTATCAGCACTTCGATATCGTTCAGGTCGGGCTTGAACTCCAGCAGCAGGCTGAGGGTTTTCTGGCGGGCCAGACCGTCGAAGACACGCACCACCGATTCAATCACCTCACGCAGGTTGACGCGCTCAGGCGCCAGGCTGAGACGGCCGGACTCGATACGCGCGATGTCCAGAATGTCGCCGATCAACTCCAGCAGATCCCGGGCCGAGTTGTACGCCACTTCAATGGCCGGGCGGTCGAGATGCCCTTGATCGGCGCGCTTGAGCGTCAGTTCGAGCATCCCGATCACGGCGTTCATGGGCGTGCGGATCTCGTGGCTCATGGTGGCAAGGAACGTGCTCTTGGCGCGATTGGCCTCATCGGCGCGCTCTTTGGCGGCGCGTAGCTCATCAAACAACTGGCGTCGGTCGCTGATGTCGATCCAGCCGCCGATGATGCCCTGGACTTCGCCTGTGGAGTCACGGTACGGCAGGATCCAGTGATAGATCGTCAGTTTGCGCTCGTGGATGTGCAATGTGCGATCCAGGATCAGCGGCATACCCTCAGCCACAACGCGCAGATAGTCGGCATGGTACTGCGCCGCCTCCGACTCCAGGGCCATGCTGATCTGGGTGACGCTTTTGCCGATCACGTCTTCGCGTTTGACGTCGAATACCTGCAGGTAGCTGTCGTTGCAGGTTTGCAGCAGGCCGTTGCGGTCACGCACGTAGATTGGATGGGGCGTTTCATTGACCAGCGCGCGCATGAATTCGAATTGGTCGTTCAGGGCCCGTTCGGCCATTTTGCGGTGTTGTATCTGGCGCCGCATGTAGGCGTTCCAGGTCAGTGAAATCAGGAGCAACAGCCCGGTGCCGATGATGATTCGAGAGATCAATTGATGGTAGTTGCGCCAGTAGCTGTCGGACGCAGCGGTGTAGCCCCGCCAGCGACTGTTGATCACGCCCATTTCATCCGGGGCGATGCTGAGCAGCGCCTTGTCGAGGATTGAGCTCAGCTCCGTGGCGTGGCGCGATGTCGCCAGGGTGTAAGTTGCCGGCGTAGTGCCGATGCTGGCGCTGATCTGCAACTTGTCCTGAAACGCCTTGGAAGACAAAAGGTAGTTGGCGATCACCAGTGTGCTCACCGCGCCGTCCACTTGGCCCTGTGCGAGTAGCTCCGATGCCCTGAAAGTATCACTGGTTTCGACCAGGTGGACCTGGGGAAAGTCGTTGGTCAAGGTCTCGACCAAGGGGTTGCCCTGGGTGATCGCCAGGCGCTTTCCTGCCATTTGCGCGATGTTCGCGGAAGCCCCTGGCTCCTTGCGGGTCAACAATACGTAGGAATTTTCCAGGTAGGGGCGGCTGAAATTGAGCTGCGAGTCCCTTGCGTTGCTCGGCACAATGGCCCCGATCATATCGACGTTCTGGCCCGTGACCTGATCAATCATCGCCTTGACGTCACGCCCGCGTTCAACTGAAAAGCGTAGGCCGGTGCGCAGGCGAATCAACTCCAGAAGGTCGGCGGTAATACCGCGAAAGTTACCGTCGGCGTCGAAGAACGTGAGTGGTGCGAAGGTTTCATTGACGATCACCTTGACCACCGGATGCTCTTTAAGCCAACGCTCTTCGCGTTGGGTCAATTGCAGTTTCTTGTCGGTGAGCAGGATATCGCTGCCGGCGCTCCAGCGTTTGGCGATGCTGTCTCGTTCGCTGATGGGGACTGCTGCCAGTACCGCGTCGACAATGCTCAACAGCACGCGGTTATCTTCACGCATGGCGAAGCTGAAACCATAGGCCTCATGCTTGCCGAAATTGGCCATGCGGATATTTTTGAGATAGCCCTTGTTGATCATGTAGTGGGTGGAAATGGTGTCACCCAGAAACACATCCGCCTGGTCGAAGGCCACTGCATTCAAGGCGTTCTGATAAGAGGGATAGGCGCGAATGACGGCCTTGGGGTATAGCTTTTCTACCTCATTGAGCGGCAGGTAATGATACACAAGGCTCAAGCGCAGCCCGTCCAGGCCCTCATTGAGGCTGCGGGTTTCTCCTTCGCGGGTGACCAGTACCGGCTGGTCCACGGCGTAGGGTTCAGAGAGGATAAGGTTAGGTGTCGCAGCCTCAAAGCCGTTGGATGAGCCCAGCAAGTCGATTTCCCCGCTTTCCAGGGCTCGAATGGCTGCATCCCGGGACGGGTAGCGCATTACGTTGACCGGCAAGGAGAGTGCCTTGGCCAACAAACCTGCGTAATCGGCGGTCAGCCCTTCATAATCGTAGCCACTGGATGTCAGGTCGAATGGCGGGTAATCGGGCGTGGAGGTGCCCAGCACCAGTTCGCGTTTGTTCTGCAGCCACTGGCGCTGAGCCTTGTCAAAATGAGTGCCGAGTTGAACGGCTCCCGCACGACTCAATAAGGTGAAGCGTTCCGGGTTTGTTTGGTGCTCTGCGAGCACGGCAGTGCTGAAGTACAGACCGGCACTCAATATAATCAGATAGTCCTTTATACGCCTGGGCATCCGCTTTCTCACACTAGCGCGTTTCGTTTTGCCATCTCGATGAGTTCTACCAAGGATTTGGCTTTGAGTTTTTGCATTAACCTCTTTTTATAAGTGCTGACAGTCTTGTTGCTCAAAAACATGCCTTTGGCTATTTCCTTGTTAGTGCGCCCTTGTGCAAAAAGTTGCAAGACCATCAGTTCCCGATCGTTGACTGTCTTGAACAGCTCCAGCTCTTGTACATCCATGCCTTCCGTTCCGGGACCGTTCAAGGCCTGGCTGGGGAAGTAGTTGTAGCCGGACAGAACTGCGCGGATGGCGCTCAGCAACTCGCTCAAGTCACCTTCCTTGCACACATAGCCCTCGGCACCCGAGCGCATGCATCGCGTGGCAAACAGCGTGGGGCATTGGGCCGTGAGCACCAGGGTTTTCATCGAGGTGTTCATGGCGTTGAATCGGCACAGCACCTCAAGGCCGTCGAGTTTCGGAATGCTGATGTCGAGAATCACCAGGTCGGGAAGGCATTCGCGGACCATCTGTATCGCATCGCACCCATTGTCTGTTTCGCCGACGACCTTGTAGCCCTCATGCTCCAGCAACATTCGAATGGCAAGCCGGATTACAGGGTGGTCATCGATAATAAAAACTGAGTTCATAATCACATTCCATGCTGGTGCAAATAAAGCGGGCACATTAGCTCAGAAGATGCGGGCGCAGCATGAAGCTCACACGGAGTAAATGCAAAACAGGAAAGATCCTACATTTAATAAGGCAAAGGCCTACAAGTTATTAGGGGAGCGTTACAGGGCATATCAATAATTTAAAGCTGGCGGCACCCACAAACAGGGCCTTGGATTTTGCGACGGCCCTTATAGCGCTTTTCGTTGAAGATAATGTTTAAGTTCCTACATGAGGGGGTTAAGGTTAACCGAGTAACCTCTCCAGCTCATCTTTGTTCAGGGGCTTGGATAAGTAGCCCAGGAGTGGAAGATGTCGTTGCACGGCTTGTCTGCTCAGGTTGATCAATTCCTGCATGGGTAAGCTGCTTAACAGAATGGCGCCGGTGATAAAGCGCTGGCGGTGGGCGATTTCGATCAGTTCAAGCCCCGGCAGGTCAGGCAGGCATTGGTCACACAGCATCAGGTCGAAGGGGGGTTCGGACCGGCTCATCGTGTGTATGGCCTGCTCGGCATTTTCCACGGGTGTCAGTTGCTCGAAACCGAAGCTTTTGAGCAGGCACTGGGTGGCCAGCAGTTGAAAAGGGTGATCCTCCACCAAAAGAATACGAAGAGAGTGTCTGGGCATAAAGGTGCACACAGTGATGCAAGCGTCGATGGGGGCGGTAGGAATTGCGCGGTTGGTCCGTTAGGAGCGTGCGTGATTATTCTTCGGGCGCCTGTACGAATTCGATCAGGCCGCTCTGTTCCCATCGTAGGGCGATTCGCTTCAGGGAACAGGCCGCGTGATCGAGTCGTTATTGAGGGCTGGATCGCCCGGTCATCTCCCGTGCCATTTCAGTGGCGTAGCTGTCGGTCATACCGGCGATGAAGTCGATCATCCGCAGGAACGAGGCGTGCAGCGGCCAGGCCGGATCCGGCGCGCTATTGCCGAGCAAATCCAGTATGCGCCGATTCTTGAATGACGGCGTACGCCCGCCATGTTGTTCCAGCGCCGCGCCGCAGAACGCATTCAGCAGGATTTCCAGGGTGGTGTAGGCGCCGATTTCATGCAGCGTCTTGCGCTTGTCCTGGAAGATCTTCTTGCGCGCCATGTCCTTGGCATCCAGCACGCAGCGCTTTGCCGGGCCGTGCATATGCTCGACCAGATCGCCCGGCAGTGTGCCGGCGAGCAGGGCGTCCTGTTGTTCGACAAAGGCCTGCGCCGCCGCATTGGTCAGGTGCTCGATCGCTTTGCCGCGCAGGATCGCCAACTTGCGGCGACGGGAGTCCTGCGGGCCCAATTGGCGGTACGTCTGCGGCAGGTCATCGCCCACCAGGTCAAGCAACAACGACTCGACTTCGGCGTACTCCAGCAGCTCCATTTCCAGGCCGTCTTCCAGGTCGATCAACGCATAGCAGATGTCGTCGGCCGCCTCCATCAGATACACGAGCGGGTGACGGGCCCAGCGTTGCTCTTCAAGCTGGGGCAGGCCGAGCTTATGGGCGATCTGCTCCAGAATCGGCAGCTCGCTCTGGTAACAGCCGAACTTGTGCTTCTTGTAGCCCAGCGAGTCGGCGTGGCGGGCGGTCCAGGGGTATTTGAGGTACGTTCCCAAGGTGGCGTAGGTCAGCCGCGTGCCGCCGTCGAACTGATGGTATTCAAGTTGGGTCAGCACCCGAAAGCCCTGGGCATTGCCTTCGAAGTTGAGAAAGTCATTGCGTTCGGCACCGCTCATGTCATCCAGCCAGCCGCGCCCGGCGGCCTGTTGGAACCAGTGGCGAATCGCGTCTTCTCCGGAGTGTCCAAATGGCGGGTTGCCGATGTCGTGGGCCAGGCAAGCGGACTGCACCACCATGCCCAGGTCGCTCGGGTCGCACCAGTCGGGCAGGGCATCGCGCAGGGTTTCGCCCACGCGCATCCCCAGGGAGCGGCCGACGCAGCTGACTTCCAGCGAGTGGGTCAGGCGCGTGTGGATATGGTCGTTGCTCGATACCGGATGCACTTGGGTCTTGCGGCCCAGGCGCCGGAACGCGCCGGAGAAAATAATGCGGTCGTGGTCTTTGTGAAAGGGGCTGCGACCCAGTTCTTCAGGGCTGTGCAGGGGTTTTCCCAGACGTTCGCGATTCAGCAGGGTGGGCCAATCCAAGGCAACTACTCTCCGGTCGGTGAATGACATCCGCCAGCTTCCCGTTTCCGGCGTGGCGGAGCAAGCAAAAATCTACAGGTCGGTGGCGCGGGCGAAAAAAGGCCCGGCACTCGTTGACGAGGGCCGGGCCACTGGTATCGGCAAGCTAAGAGCCGGCAAGGTTTAACCTTTGCGCGAGCCTTGCATGGCCAGTTTGATCAACGGGATCAACCCGGCACCCAGCCGCACCAGGCGCGTCACGCTGCTGATGCTGCCGCCCTTGGCGCCTTTGCCGGTGAAAAAGCCCATCAGCGTTACCGCGGCCACGCCCCACAGTGGCGCGTGCTTGATGCCCAGGCTGTCCTGCCAGTTGTGGCGCATGTTGCGCATTTTCTGCAGGGGGGCCATGAGTTGCTGGGACTCATGGCGGATTTCCTGGCGATGCATTTCCATGCGAAGACGGATCAGCGTTTTGCGCATTTCCCGGCGGGAGGTGTTTTTCGGGATCTCGGTCATGCTCATGGCAACAGGCGCTCCCGGTCGTTGGCCAGCTCTTCGAGCGTGGCGTGGAAGGGCGTGGATTCATCGAACACTGCCGCTTTCAAGCGCACACCGCAGAAAGCTGCGGCCAGGCTATAGAACACGCAAAGGCAGATGATCCCCGTCAGGCGGTAGCCGGTATCCCACACCAGGATCATTACCAGCGTCGACAGCCCCACCAGCAACAGCAGGGCAAACACCAACGCCAGCCCGGCGAACAACAACAGGCTGACAGTGCGGGCCTTTTGCTCCTGCAACTCGATGCCAAACAACTCGACATGGCTGTGCAGCAAGCCCAGCACAGCGGCGCCCAGGCGTCGGGAGGTGGAACTGCTTCCTGAAGAGTGCGCGCTCGTGGATGAGCTGGATTCGCCGATAGACATGATTAGCGCCTTGTAGCCAGCAGGCCGATCAAAAAGCCTACGCCGGCAGCGATGCCGACGGACTGCCATGGGTTGGCTTGCACGTAGTCTTCGGTGGCGGTAATCGCCGCCTGACCGCGCTCGCGCAGGGAGTCTTCGGTCAGTTGCAAGGTCTCGCGGGCCTTGAGCAGGCTCTCGTGGATCTTGGTGCGCAACTCGTCGGCCTGATCGCCGGCCAGCACTGCGGTGTCGTCCAGCAACCTTTCGGTATCACTGACCAGGGTTTGAAAATCCGCCATCAGTATCTCTTGAGCAGTCTTTGCTGTTTTACCGGCCATGGTTGTCTCCGTGTGTGGCTGATCTGTACGTGTGGTTTCGAGTCGCGGCGTTCGCTGAAGGTTCACTGCAATTGTGTGGTACAGCTTTTGCTTTGCCTTGGTGCGCAGGCTGTATGGCCCGCGCTGAATATGGGCGGTCGTGGCGCAAGCCTTGAAAAACCTTACCCTAAATAACTTAAACCCGCGGAAAAACCCTGTCGGCAACGGCCGGTTGTGTTGATCGCTGCGCTAAAGCGGTTCACGCCCTCCCAAGAGGGGCGAAGCCGGTGGTACCCATTTAGTGCGCCAACCTTCGGCTTGAACCGTTTTGGTGCTTTTTGCCTTGATGCAGGCCTGCCAACCTCCATGGAAAATCTGCAAAGTGCGGTGGATACACTGATCCACAGCTCCAACACCCTGTTTATCCTGATTGGTGCGGTCATGGTCCTGGCCATGCACGCCGGCTTTGCCTTCCTTGAAGTCGGCACGGTGCGCCAGAAGAATCAGGTCAACGCCTTGTCGAAAATCCTCAGCGATTTCGCCATCTCCACCCTGGCCTATTTCTTTATAGGCTATTGGATCTCATACGGTGTGAGCTTCATGCAACCGGCGGCCGTCATCAGCGCCGATCATGGCTACGGCCTGGTGAAGTTTTTCTTCCTGCTGACCTTCGCCGCGGCGATTCCGGCGATCATTTCCGGCGGCATCGCCGAACGTGCGAAGTTTGCGCCGCAGTTGTGCGCCACCGCGCTGATCGTGGCGTTTATCTATCCGTTCTTCGAGGGCATGGTGTGGAACGGCAATTTCGGTCTGCAAGCCTGGCTGCTTGCACGCTTTGGCGCCAGCTTTCACGATTTTGCCGGCTCTGTGGTGGTGCACGCCATGGGCGGCTGGCTGGCGCTGGCGGCGGTGTTGCTGTTGGGCCCGCGCAACGGACGTTATCGCGAAGGGCGCCTGGTAGCGTTTGCACCGTCGAGCATCCCGTTCCTGGCGCTGGGGTCGTGGATCCTGATCGTAGGCTGGTTCGGCTTTAACGTGATGAGCGCGCAAACCCTCAACGGGGTCAGCGGTTTGGTGGCCGTCAACTCGTTGATGGCCATGGTGGGCGGCACCGTTGCCGCGTTGGTGATTGGCCGTAATGACCCTGGGTTTCTGCACAACGGTCCCCTGGCCGGGCTGGTGGCGATCTGCGCAGGCTCCGACCTGATGCATCCGGTGGGCGCGCTGGTCACCGGTGTGGTCGCAGGCGGCTTGTTTGTGTGGTGCTTTATCGCCGCCCAGGCGCGCTGGAGAATCGACGATGTGCTGGGTGTATGGCCGTTGCATGGCTTGTGTGGCGTGTGGGGCGGTATCGCCTGTGGGATCTTCGGGCAGGCCGCCCTGGGCGGGCTGGGCGGCGTCAGCCTGATCAGCCAGTTGATCGGCACCGGCCTGGGTGTGACGGTGGCGTTTGGCGGCGGCTTGCTGGTGTACGGCGTGATCAAGCGCGTGCAAGGGCTGCGCTTGAGCCAGGAAGAGGAGTATTACGGCGCGGATTTGTCGATCCACAAGATCGGTGCGGTCAGTCAGGATTGATCGGCGCTTGCTCATCAGGATGTGGCGGCGGATAAAACCCGTGCAACAGGCGATAGCGGTTCTGCCGCACTTCATCCACCCGCGCCTGTACCTGTTGGTCCGGCAGGCCCAGCAGGATCAGGGCGTGGGAAGCGAGCATCAGGCTTGACTCAAGCAACTCGGGCACCACTTCACTGGCCCCCGCGGCCTTGAGTTCAGCCAACTGGCTGTCATCGCGGGTGCGCACCAGGATCGGCACCTGGGGGTTGATCCGTCGCGCTTCCTTGAGCACCACCAGGGCGACATCGCTGTTGTCGACGGCGATCACTACCAATCGTGATCGCTCCAGGCCAACGGCACTGAGCAAGGCACCCCGGCGGCAGTCGCCGTAATGCACGCTGCTCTCCTCGGTGGCGGCGTCCTGCACCCGCTCGGGGTCGTCATCCAGGGCAATAAATGCCTGGTGTTCACGACGTAAAAACCGCCCGATCGACTGTCCCACGCGACCATAACCGCAAATCACCACGTGCCCGTGCAACTGGGCGTTGAGCGCGGTGATGTGTTCCAGATGCACTTGCTGGTTGGGTTTGCGATGCAGGCGCAGGGCAATGGCCGGTGCTGCACGCAACAGCAGTGGCGTCAACAGCATCGAGCAGAACGTGGCGGCCAATAGCAGGCCGTTGAACTCATCCGGAATCAACCGGCTCTGCTGCATCT
Organism: Pseudomonas paralactis; assembly: GCF_001439735.1. Classification (GTDB taxonomy): domain Bacteria; phylum Pseudomonadota; class Gammaproteobacteria; order Pseudomonadales; family Pseudomonadaceae; genus Aquipseudomonas; species Aquipseudomonas paralactis. The sequence continues at coordinate 174,410 of NZ_JYLN01000008.1, read as the reverse complement.
GCGCCATCAGCGCGAAACAAAACTCGCCACCCTGGGCCAGGGCCAGGCCGCTGCGCCAGGCGGTTTCAGTGTCGCTGCCACGCAGCTTGACCAGTACGCCCACCACGCAGCCTTTGACCAGCATCAGCGCAAGGGTCAGGCCGAGGATCAACAGGCTGTGGCTGATGAACAACTGCAGGTCGATCAACATGCCGATGCTGACGAAAAAAAGCCCCAGCAGAATGTCGCGAAACGGTCGTATATCCGCCTCGATCTGATGCCGATAATGACTTTCGCCCAGCAACATACCGGCCAGAAACGCGCCGAGGGCAGGGGACAGGCCGAGCAGGTGGGTGAGCCAGGCGGTGAGCAACACAATCACCAGCGCCAGCAGTACAAACAACTCCGCCGAATGGGACGCGGCGACTTCATGGAACAACCGCGGCAGCAACCAGCGGCTGGCGAACAACAGGCCGACGAACAACACCACGGTTTTGCCCAGGGTCAGCGGCAATGCCCAGTACCAGGCTTGGTCACCGGTACCGGCAAACACCGGCACCAGAGTCAGCAGCAAGACCGCTACCACGTCCTGGAACAGCAGCACGCCTATCGCATTCTGGCCGTGGCTGCTGAAGATCTCCCCCAGGCTGGTCAACTCCTTGCTGACGATGGCCGTGGAAGACAACGCCAACCCTGCGCCCAGCAACAGCGCGATGCCCGGCGACAGGCCAAAGCCCATCAATAAGCCACCCAGCAGCACACCACAGCCCAACACTTGCAGGCTGCCCAGGCCGAAGACCACGCGGCGCAGGGCGAGCATTTTCGTCAGGGAAAACTCCAGGCCCAGGGAAAACAGCAGGAATACCACCCCCATCTCGGCCAGGTCCGGCAGGTCCTCGTTGTCGTTTACCCAGTCCAGCGCGGTCGGCCCCACCGCCAGACCCACGCACAGATAACCCAATACCGGCGGCAGTTGCAGCCGGCGAAACAGCGCAATCACCACCAGGGATGAGGCCAGAATAATCAGCAAGTTGGCAAACACAGGCATCTCCGTTGCAGGGTGGCGGGCAAAAAGCCGCGAGAATCGCTGAATCAGTTATAGGCCATGGTGACCTGGGTCAGATTTTTTGCACTGTAGGAGCGAGCTTGCTCGCGAAAAGCGTCAACGATAACGCGGGGTTCCTGAATGAACGCGGCGCGCGGGAGTTTTTCGCGAGCAACCTCGCTCCTACAAGGGGCTTGTTGGGCTTAGAATGGAGGCCTGTTTTTTGATCGAGTCCTTTCATCATGCTTCCTGAATGCCAGCTGTTCGGCACCCTGGGTTGCCATCTATGTGAGATTGCCGAAGCCGAAATCATGCCGCTCGTCGAACACGGGTTGCTGGTGGAGTTGGTGCATATCACCGACCCCGATGACCTGACAGACGACTACGGCCTGCGGATTCCGGTGCTTCGCCGTATGGACACCGGGGCGGAACTGGACTGGCCGTTTGACACCGATCAGGTTGTCGCCTTCCTGCGCTGACGTTTATGCGATGGCGGGTTTCCCAATATTACGTTACTGTATATTCGTACAGCGATTGAATAGAGGGAACGCCCGTGGTGAATGTTGAACAATTGAAAAGCAGCGTCAATCGCATGTCCGCCGACGTGGTGCGCGACGCGGTTAACGAGCTGCGCCTCGATGGGCTGGTCACGGAAGGCAAGACGCCCTTCAACAAAGTGCATTTCAACACCTGCTTTGCGGAAATCGAAGCGCTGTTCCAGCGTGCCGGTTATCACAAGCAACTGGATGTGGTGGGTTATCAGGGCTTGCTCTACGCGCTTTATGATCCGGGCCGTTGGGAAGCGGTGGATGTACTGCGCTGGCTCAAGGAGTTCACCGAGGCGGCCAGTGCTTCTCCGGTCCTGCGGGCACAATTGGCCAAGGCCTGAGATAGGCTCTAGGCAATCGTGCTCCATACGGGATAATGCCCGCCTGTTTTCCAGGCTTCGAGCATCTGTATGTCCACTTCCGGTTTTTCCGCCGCCCAGCACCAAGCCAGCACGTTGTATCTGCCCCCGGGCCCGTGGGCAACGGTAATCGACTGCCTGTGCGATCACTTCCCGGCCATTGGCCGTGAGCAGTGGCTGGACCGCGTTGCGCGGGGGCGAGTGCTGGATATCAACGGCAGCCCGATCAGCCTGGGCCTGGCCTACAAGGAAGGCCTGTGCATCTATTACTTTCGCGAAGTACCCAACGAAAAAGTGATTCCGGTACAGGAAACCATCCTGTACGCCGATGAACACCTGGTGGTGGCGGACAAGCCGCATTTCCTGCCGGTGACTCCCGCCGGCGAGTACGTTGAGCAAACACTGCTGCGTCGCCTGATCCGGCGCCTGGACAACCCCGCCCTGGTGCCGCTGCATCGCATCGACCGGCACACGGCGGGGCTGGTGCTGTTCTCGGCCAACCCGCAAAGCCGCTCGGCGTATCAGCAACTGTTTCCCACGCGGCGTATCGACAAATTCTACGAGGCCATCGCCCCGGCCTTGCCGAACTTGAGCTTTCCCCTGGTACATAAAAGCCGCCTGGTCGATGGCGAACCGTTCTTTCGTATGCAGGAAGGGCCGGGCGCCAGCAACACCGAGACGGCCGTTGAAGTACGCGAGAAAAACGGCGATTTATGGCGCTACGGCCTGTTCCCGGTGACCGGCAAGAAACACCAGTTGCGTGTACACATGACGGCCCTCGGGGCGAGCATCTGCAATGACCCGTTCTATCCCGAGGTGATCAAGGATGCGCAGGACGACTACGCCCACCCCCTCAAGTTGCTGGCCCAGGGCGTGCGGTTTATTGACCCGGTAACTGCCCAAGAGCGCAGTTTTCGCAGCGCCATCACCCTCGACTGGTAAACGCCGCAAACAACAAGGCCCGCGCGAAGCGGGCCTTGTTGGCAAGCGTTAAGACTTACAGGTCTTTAACGGTGCGAACCTGATCTTTGTTGATACGGGTGCGCTTGCCGTCAAGCTGTTGGAATTCGTAGAAACCCGAATCTTCGTCAAACTTGGGGGTGTCGACGGCCTGGATTTCGCGACCGTCATTCAGGGTGATCACTGTTGGCGAAGCGCAACCGGCGAGGGTGGCGAGGCCCAGTGCAAGCATGAGAGCGGCGATGGTCCGTTGAGTCATGAGTTTGTCTCCGAGAAAATACTTTTAAATTGCTGACCTTGTGACGTATGGGACGTCGGCAAAGTTCCTTGTGAAAGGCTCATTCTGACACGCCAGCCCGTGGGTGCAACAGTTCGGGCGTATTAAGATTGGCCAGGCGCGGGTCATCGGCCGGGCATTCCAGGCCGACGCCACCCAGTTGCAGCAGGACCTTGCGCGGGCTGCGTTCACCCGCTTGCCAGGCCCGTTCCACCTGATCTTTCAGGCCCGTTGGGATAATGCACAGCAACGGTTCCCAGAACTCGCCATGACGCACCATGACCGGAACCCGCAGGTTGCGTTGGGCAATCTGACGCAAGTCGGCCAGCAGTCGCGCATCGATCTGCGGCACATCGCACGGCAAGATCAGCAGATGCTCGTGCCGTGCGGCGAGCAGTCCCGCGCGGATGCCGGCAAGCGGGCCGGGAAAGTCCGGGCTGTCATCGCTCACCAGTTGGTCGGCATAGGGAGCGTAGCGTTCCAGGTTGCGATTGCACGAGATGATCAGGTCATCCGTGAGCGGGCGGACCAGCCGTTGCAGGTGGGCGATCAAGGGCTGGCCTTGCCACTCCAGCAAGCCTTTGTCCTGGCCGCCCATGCGTTGGCCGCGACCACCGGCCAACAACAGGATCGAACACGGCAGGGATGAAAATTCAGGCGTCATGATGGTTGCGCTGCGGCAGGTAAACAGGGGCCTGTGATATAACATCGGGCTGTTCCTTCGACAACCGGACCGTGCCATGAAAGCCAAGGCCGATGCGCCCTTTGTACCCCTGAATATTGCTGTTTTGACCGTCAGCGACACCCGCACCCTGGACACCGACACCTCCGGCCAGGTGTTCGTCGATCGCCTGACTGCCGCCGGCCACAACCTGGCCGAGCGCGTGCTGCTCAAGGACGACCTCTACAAGATTCGCGCCCAGGTGGCCCACTGGATCGCCGAAGACGTGGTGCAAGTGGTGCTGATCACTGGCGGCACCGGTTTTACCGGCCGTGACAGCACCCCTGAAGCGGTGAGTTGCCTGCTCGACAAGCAGGTCGATGGCTTCGGCGAACTGTTCCGTCAGATCTCCGTGGCTGATATCGGCACCTCCACCGTGCAATCGCGCGCCCTGGCCGGCCTGGCCAATGGCACTCTGGTGTGCTGCCTGCCTGGCTCCACCAATGCCGTGCGCACCGGTTGGGACGGCATCCTCGCCGAGCAACTGGATAATCGCCACCGCCCGTGCAACTTCGTCCCGCATTTGAAGCAGGCCGAGCCGTGTGAATCCCGTGGATAAGCCGGGCAAAACCGGCGCACTGATGCCGGTGGAAGAGGCCTTGCAGCGGCTGCTCGTCATGGCGCAATCGGCGCCGATCCAGGTGCAGCAAACGCTGCCCCTGGCGCAGTGCGATGGCCGGGTACTGGCCCAGGACCTGATCTCGACGCTCGATCTGCCGCCGTGGCCCAACAGTGCCATGGACGGCTACGCCGTGCGTGTGGCGGACTGGACCGGCGAACCGCTGGTGGTGAGCCAGCGCATTTTCGCCGGCACGGCGCCTGAGCCGTTGGCGGACGGCACCTGCGCACGGATCTTTACCGGCGCGCCGGTGCCCGAAGGCGCAGACTGCGTGCAAATGCAGGAAAACGCCGTGGTGCACGCCGACCAGCGCGTGAGTTTCACCGAGCCGCTCCGGGAGGGCGACAACATCCGACCACAGGGCCAGGAAACCACGGTGGGTGAGTGCGTACTCAGCGCCGGAACTCGCCTGGGGCCTATCGAGTTGGGCCTGGCGGCGTCCCTGGGGCGGGATCGGCTCGACGTGGTACGCCCCCCGCGCGTGGCCGTGCTGTCTACCGGCGATGAACTGATCGAGCCAGGGTTGCCGCTGGGCCCGGGGCAGATCTACAACAGCAACCGTCGCGTGCTGTGCAGCTGGCTGGCGCGCATGGGCTGTGAAGTGATCGATGCCGGGATTCTGCCGGATGATCTGGAACAGACTCGCACGTGTCTGGCGGGTCTGGGCAGCGTTGACCTGATTCTGTCTACCGGCGGTGTGTCGGTGGGCGAAGCGGACTTCCTTGGCATTGCCCTGCGTGAAGAGGGCGAACTGGCGCTGTGGAAGCTGGCGATCAAGCCGGGCAAACCGCTGACCTTCGGGCATTTTCGTGGCGTGCCGGTGATCGGCCTGCCGGGTAACCCGGCCTCGACGCTGGTGACCTTTGCACTGTTGGCGCGCCCGTACCTGCTGCGCCGCCAAGGCGTTGCGCAGGTGGAACCGCTGCGTTTCGAGGTGTCGGCAGGCTTCGACTGGCCCAAGCCTGGTAATCGCCGCGAATACCTGCGCGGGCGTATCGAGCAGGGCAAGGCGATTATCTATCGCAACCAGAGCTCCGGGGTGCTGCGCAGTGCGGCGTGGGCCGAAGGGTTTGTGGAGGTGATGGAAGGGACCACATTGGCCGTTGGCGACCGGGTCAATTTCATTCCCCTGAGCGAAGTCTTGAACTGAACACAGATCAAAAATGTGGCTGGCTCCAAAGGGGCAGGGGCCAGCACTAACCCCTGTAGGAGCGAGCTTGCTCGCGAAAAAAACCTGGGCGCCGCGGTTATTCAGAAAACACGCGTCATCGTTGAGGTTTTTCGCGAGCAAGCTCGCTCCTACAGAGGGCTATTCAGTAATCGTCGCCACGCTCAGTGACATCCCGCTCCACCGGCCCCGCATCCGGGTCGTAGCCCACCGGGAACTTGCCTTTCAACGTCCATGCAAACGCGATGATCTCGGCGATCGTGCGGTACAACTCTTCAGGAATACTGTCCCCCAATTCCATGCGCGCCAGCAGCTTCACCAGCTCGGCGTTTTCATAGATCGGCACTTCGTTTTCCCGTGCCAGTTTGAGGATGGCTTCGGCCAGGGCGTCATCGCCCTTGGCGGTCAGGGTGGGGGCCTGTTGGCCGTCGTACTTGAGGGCGATGGCCTGGCGAGGTGGGGCGGTGTTCTTCATGCAGTTTCATCCACCCAGCGTTGTTCCAATCCGGTTTTTGGCCCGCGTGGCGGGGTGCCCAGGTGGCAATCCAGGTCGCCGACGTTAAGTCCGGATGACACCAGGCGCTCGCGCAGGCTGCCCAAGTGGCTTTCGATCAGGCTGGCGGTGAAAGGGCGACTGGCCCACAACTGGCTGGACAGTTTGCCCTGGGACAGTTGCGCCTGAACTTGCAACGGCCCCAGCGGCTCCATGTCGAAGGCCAGTTCGACGCGCCAAAGCATCTGTTTCGGGTCCTTTTTATCCTTGCGCTCGGGCTGGTCCTTATCGGGCGCCGGTTCCTCGCGCTGAAACTTGACCTGCAACGGCACGATGTCCTGCAGAGTGCGCATGGGGATTTCCAACTGCCAGGTGGTTTGCAGGCGGCCATCGGCGGTGGTGCCGGTCTGTTCCAGGCTCGACAGTTGATGGCTCTGCAAGCGCGAGATCGCCCCGGCGGCCAGGCGCAGCAGGTTTTCCAGATCGCCTTCGCCTTCCAGTTTCGCCATCAGCCGCTCCGGCAGCGGGAAACCGGCGGGTATCTGCCGAGCGCCGACCTGGCCGAGGGTGTTCAACGGGCTGCGCACAAAGTGCGGCAGCACCTGAGCCAGAGTATTGGCGGCGAGGATCGCGTTCAGGTTGGTGTTGGCGGGCAGGGCGGGCAGCAGGTCCGCGACCAGGCGCAACAGTGCGCCTTTCATGTCCAGCGGTGGTATTTGCGGGTTCTGCCCGGCGAGTAATTTGGCTTCCAGGAAGGCGCCACTGTTTTGCACCACTTGCGCCAGTACCTTGGGATTGCTGACTTGCGCCAGATCGGGCAAGGCCGCCAATAAACGCTCGGCAGCGCCCCGCAGTTCGGCCGAGGTACTGTCGCCACGGGGCAGGTTCTGCAGAGCGGAGAACACCGCATCCAGCGAGCCTTGGCGGCTTTGCTGGGTGGCCAGTTGCTGCGTCACGGCCAGTTGGTCTTTCAACCCGCTCAGCGGCACAAAGTTCAGGGTTTGCGCGTTCTGCACCACGGCACTGAGCAAGCTGCCGACCCGCAGGGGTTGAGGGCTTTCCAACGTCAGCGTGGTACCGGCCAGGGCGTTATTGAGCACACTCACCAGTGAGCGATAGATCGCTGGTTGCGCGGTGCCTTGAGGCAGCATCTGAGTGGTCAGCACCTTGGCTTGCAGCAGCGTGCCCACCGGCATTTGGGTGGTGTCCAGGCGGGTGAGGGCGGCCACGTTGGCACTCATCGCTTGCTGCAAGCTGATGGCCAGGTTGCCCGCAGGCGTTTGGCTCACTGCCACATTGCTGCCCAGCGGCAGGGGCTGGGCACTGCTGGCCTGCACCAGGGTCTGGCGGCCGCCTGCGAGGGTCAACTTGAGCAATAACTGAAAGGCTTCGCCGCCTTGTTTAAGTGCGATGACCTCGGCGTTTACAGTTTTCCCAGGGTCGATCAACCCGGCCTGCGGCTCCAGCAGTTTGAGCAACGCGCCGGCCCCGGACAGTGGAGCAGGCCCGGGCGCGGAGGTGGGTGGCAGTGGGGGAAGATTGATCTCACCGGTCATCGTGCGCATCGTCTCTGGGGAAATTGCCCTCTTTAGAGTAGGGCATCGCATGTATAATGCCGCCCGTCTGCAAAGAGAGCGGTAAAAACCTCACAACTATTTGATCCAGCTCTCTAAAATCGGTCGCCAAAGTCGTTATTGTGCATCTCTCTATAACGGCCGCTGCACCGCCGACTTGAACCGTAAAGGCCCGCGATCTCTTGACCAGCCCTCTTCTTGAAGCCGTAGCGCTTGCCTGTGAACGCGACCTGCGCCTGTTGTTCGAGCAACTCGACCTGCGGCTGGCGGGTGGCGACATGGTGCAAATCAGCGGCCCCAATGGCAGCGGCAAGACCAGTCTGCTGCGCCTGCTGGCCGGTTTGATGCAGCCCACGGCGGGTGTTGTTCGGCTCAATGGCAAACCCTTGCACGAACAGCGTACGGAGCTTGCGCGCAACCTGATCTGGATCGGCCACGCCGCCGGCATCAAGGATGTGCTCACCGCTGAAGAAAACCTCAGCTGGCTCAGCGCCCTGCATCACCCTGCTACCCGCGAGGCCATCTGGCAGGCCCTGGCCGCCGTTGGCCTCAAGGGTTTTGAAGATGTGCCCTGCCACACGTTGTCCGCCGGCCAGCAGCGCCGCGTGGCCCTGGCGCGTTTGTACCTGCCCGGCCCGCCGCTGTGGATTCTCGACGAACCCTTCACCGCGCTCGACAAACAAGGCGTAGCCCAACTCGAAGAACACCTGACCCGGCACTGCGAGCAGGGCGGCCTGGTGGTGCTCACTACCCATCACACCCTGGCGCGCAAGCCTGGCGGTTACCGGGAGCTGGATCTGGGGCGGTGGTCGGCATGAGTGTGTTTGCCTTGTTGGTGGCCCGTGAAGCGCGGCTGTTGTGCCGTCGCCCGGCTGAACTGGCCAACCCGCTGGTGTTCTTTGCGATCGTGATCGCGCTGTTCCCGTTGGCGGTCGGCCCGGAGACTAAACTGTTGCAAACCTTGTCCCCAGGGCTGGTGTGGGTAGCGGCGCTTTTATCGGTGCTGCTCTCGCTGGACGGGCTGTTTCGCAGTGATTTCGAAGACGGTTCCCTGGAACAGTGGGTCCTTTCGTCGCACCCCCTGCCACTTCTGGTACTGGCCAAGGTACTGGCACACTGGGCTTTTTCCGGCTTGGCGCTAGTCTTGCTCTCGCCGCTGCTGGCGATGATGCTGGGTTTGCCTGTTCAATGCCTGCCCGTGTTGCTGGTGTCCTTGTTACTCGGTACGCCGGTGCTCAGCCTGTTGGGGGCGGTGGGCGCAGCGTTGACCGTCGGCTTGAAACGGGGTGGCCTGTTGCTGGCCCTGTTGATTCTGCCTTTGTATATCCCGGTGTTGATCCTGGGCAGCGGCGCTTTGCAAGCCGCGCTTATGGGGATGCCGGCGACCGGTTACCTCTTGTGGCTTGGTAGCCTGACCGCCCTGGCGGTAACCCTGACACCCTTTGCTATAGCCGCCGGCCTGAAAATCAGCGTCGGTGAATAATGAGGTCTGACTCGGCGTTAATGACGTTGAGTCAGTAAAGACCCTAAGCTTTTCGCCACGACGAAAAGCACCCGTGATGGAAACTGCAATGAACTGGACCTGGTTTCACAAGCTCGGCTCGCCCAAATGGTTTTATGGCATCAGTGGCAAGCTGCTGCCATGGTTGAGCATCGCCGCCGTGTTGCTGATCGGCATCGGCCTGGTCTGGGGCCTGGCCTTCGCGCCGCCGGACTACCAGCAAGGCAACAGCTTTCGCATCATTTATATCCACGTCCCTGCCGCGATGCTGGCTCAGTCCTGCTACGTGATGCTGGCGGTGTGCGGCATCGTCGGCCTGGTGTGGAAGATGAAGCTGGCCGACGTGGCCCTGCAATGCGCGGCGCCCATCGGGGCGTGGATGACCGCCGTGGCGCTGGTCACCGGGGCGATCTGGGGCAAGCCGACCTGGGGCTCATGGTGGGTGTGGGATGCACGCCTGACCTCGATGCTGATCCTGCTGTTCCTGTATTTCGGCCTGATTGCCCTGGGCAACGCCATCAGCAACCGTGACAGCGCCGCCAAGGCCTGCGCGGTGCTGGCGATTGTCGGCGTGATCAACATCCCGATCATCAAGTACTCGGTGGAGTGGTGGAACACCCTGCACCAGGGCGCCACCTTCACCCTCACCGAGAAACCGGCGATGCCCGTTGAAATGTGGGCGCCGTTGCTACTGATGGTGCTGGGCTTCTACTGTTTCTTCGGCGCCGTACTGCTGCTGCGTATGCGTCTTGAGGTGCTCAAGCGTGAAGCCCGTACCAGTTGGGTGAAAGCCGAAGTGCAAGACTGCCTGGGAGCACGTGGATGAGTTTTGCTTCTTTCAGTGATTTTCTCGCCATGGGCCACCACGGCCTGTATGTCTGGACGGCCTATGGCATCTGCCTCGCGGTGCTGGCCCTCAACGTCGCCGCGCCGATCCTGGCCCGCAAGCGTTACCTGCAACAAGAGGCGCGACGTCTGCGCCGGGAGACCGAAAAGTGAATCCGCTGCGTAGAAAGCGTCTGTTGATCATCCTTGCCATCCTGGTCGGCGTCGGCATTGCCGTGGGCCTGGCCTTGAGCGCTCTGCAGCAGAACATCAATCTGTTCTACACCCCAACCCAGATCGCCAACGGTGAAGCCCCGCTGGATACGCGCATCCGCGCCGGCGGCATGGTAGAGCAGGGCTCGTTGAAACGTTCCGGCGATTCTCTGGACGTGACCTTCGTGGTCACCGACTTCAACAAGGCCGTGACCATTACCTACCGCGGCATCCTCCCGGACCTGTTCCGCGAAGGCCAGGGCATCGTCGCCCTGGGCAAACTCAACGCTGACGGTGTGGTAGTGGCGGACGAAGTGCTGGCCAAGCACGATGAAAAATACATGCCGCCCGAGGTCACCAAGGCCTTGAAAGACAGCGGCCAATCCGCGCCGGCAACTCCAGCCAAGGAGGGCTAAGTGATGACGTCCGCATTGTTTATTCCTGAGTTGGGCCAACTGGCGATGATCCTCGCCCTGTGCTTTGCCGTGGTCCAGGCCATTGTTCCGTTGCTCGGCGCCTGGCGCGGCGACCGTTTGTGGATGAGCCTGGCGCAGCCGGCCGCCTGGGGCCAGTTTGCCTTCCTGCTGTTTGCCTTCGGTTGCCTGACCTACGCCTTCATGACCGACGACTTTTCCGTCGCCTACGTCGCGAACAACTCCAACAGCGCGTTGCCCTGGTACTACAAGTTCAGTGCGGTGTGGGGCGCCCACGAAGGTTCGTTGCTGTTGTGGGCGCTGATCCTCGGCGGCTGGACCTTTGCCGTGTCGGTGTTCTCGCGCCAATTGCCGCAAGTGATGCTCGCGCGCGTGCTGGCGGTGATGGGCATGATCAGCATCGGCTTCCTGTTGTTTCTGATCATGACCTCCAACCCGTTCAGCCGCATCCTGCCGCAGATCCCGGCAGACGGGCATGACCTCAACCCGCTGTTGCAGGATATCGGCCTGATCGTGCACCCGCCGATGCTCTACATGGGGTACGTGGGCTTTTCGGTGGCCTTTGCGTTTGCCATCGCTGCCTTGCTCGGCGGCCGCCTGGATGCGGCGTGGGCACGCTGGTCGCGGCCTTGGACCATCGTTGCCTGGGCCTTCCTTGGTATCGGTATCACCCTGGGCTCGTGGTGGGCCTACTACGAACTCGGCTGGGGTGGCTGGTGGTTCTGGGACCCGGTGGAAAACGCGTCCTTCATGCCCTGGTTGGTGGGCACGGCGCTGATTCACTCCCTGGCAGTGACTGAAAAGCGTGGCGTGTTCAAAAGCTGGACGGTACTGCTCGCCATCGCCGCGTTTTCCCTCAGCCTGCTTGGCACGTTCCTGGTGCGTTCGGGCGTGCTGACATCGGTGCATGCCTTTGCGTCGGATCCTGAACGCGGTGTGTTCATATTGATCTTCCTGCTGTTTGTGGTCGGCGGTTCCCTGACCCTGTTCGCCCTGCGTGCTCCGGTAGTCAAGAGCCAGGTCGGTTTCAACCTGTGGTCGCGGGAGACCCTGTTGCTGGGCAATAACCTGGTGCTGGTGGTGGCCGCGTCAATGATCCTGCTCGGCACCCTCTACCCGCTGGTGCTGGATGCCTTGAGCGGCGCCAAGCTGTCCGTGGGCCCGCCATACTTCAACGCTTTGTTCATCCCGTTGATGGGCCTGTTGATGGTGGTGATGGCGATCGGCGTGCTGGTGCGCTGGAAAGACACCCCGGTGAAATGGCTGGCCGGCATGTTGATGCCGGTGCTGCTGGGCAGCGTGGCCCTGGCAGTGATCGCCGGGTTCGCCTACGGCGACTTCAATTGGGCGGTACTCGCCACGTTCCTGCTGGCGGCCTGGGTGTTGCTGGCCGGTGTGCGGGACATCGTCGACAAGACGCGCCACAAAGGCCTGATCAAAGGCTTGCCCACCCTGACCCGCAGTTACTGGGGCATGCAGATCGCTCACATTGGCATCGCCGTGTGCGCTTTGGGCGTAGTGCTCTCCAGCCAGAACAGCGCCGAGCGCGACCTGCGCCTGGCGCCGGGTGAGTCCATGGACCTGGCCGGTTACCAGTTCATCTTCGAAGGCGCCAGGCACTTCGAGGGGCCGAACTTCACCTCGGATAAAGGCACCGTGCGCGTAGTGCGCAATGGCAAGGAAATCGCCGTATTGCACCCTGAAAAGCGCCTGTACACCGTGCAAAGTTCAATGATGACCGAAGCCGGCATCGACGCCGGTTTCACCCGTGACCTGTATGTGGCCCTGGGTGAACCCTTGGGCGACGGCGCCTGGGCGGTGCGGGTGCATGTCAAACCCTTCGTGCGCTGGATCTGGTTCGGCGGGTTGCTCACAGGCTTTGGCGGTTTGCTCGCCGCGCTGGACCGGCGTTATCGGGTCAAGGTCAAGAGCCGGGTGCGTGAAGCACTGGGCCTTTCGGGAGCTGCGGTATGAAGCGTTGGTTGATGGTGGTGCCGCTGGCGTTGTTCCTGCTGATGGCGGTGTTCCTGTATCGCGGGCTGTACCTGGACCCGGCCGAGTTACCCTCGGCGATGATCGGCAAGCCGTTTCCCGCGTTCAATCTGCCGACGGTACAGGGTGACAAGACCCTGACCCAGGCCGACCTGCAGGGTAAACCGGCGCTGGTCAACGTATGGGCCACCTGGTGCATATCTTGCCGCGTCGAACACCCGGTGCTGAACAAACTGGCCGAGAAGGGCGTGGTGATCTACGGCATCAACTACAAGGACGACAACGCGGCGGCCTTGAAATGGCTGGCCGAGTTTCATAACCCTTACCAGTTGGATATCCGTGATGAAGACGGCAACCTGGGGTTGAACCTGGGTGTCTACGGCGCGCCGGAAACCTTCTTCATCGATGCCAAGGGTGTGATCCGCGACAAGTTCGTCGGTGTGATCGACGAGGTGGTATGGCGTGAGCAACTGGCTGCCAAGTACCAGGCTCTGGTCGATGAGGCCAAGCCATGAAGCGTTGGTTAACCGCTGCCGTATTAGCCCTGGGCCTGGCCGGTGTGGCCCATGCCGCCATCGACACCTATGAATTTGCCAACGACGCCGAGCGTGAGCGCTTTCGCGACCTGACCAAGGAGCTGCGCTGCCCCAAGTGCCAGAACCAGGACATCGCCGACTCCAACGCCCCCATCGCCGCCGACCTGCGCAAAGAGATTTTCCGCATGTTGGGGGAGGGCAAGGACAACCAGCAGATCATCGACTTTATGGTCGATCGCTACGGTGATTTCGTGCGCTACAAACCGGCCCTTACCGGCAAGACCGCGCTGCTCTGGTTCGGCCCCGCGGGGCTGCTGCTGGCCGGCGTTGTGGTCATGGCCGTGATCGTGCGCCGTCGCCGCGCCGCGCCGACTGATGGCTCCGACGCGCTGTCCCCTGAAGAGCGTAAACGCCTCGACCAATTGCTGGACACCAAGACTGATGATTGATTTCTGGCTCGCAGCCGGCTTGCTGCTTCTGATTGCCCTGAGTTTCCTGTTGATCCCTGTACTGCGTGGTCGCCGCGCCCAGCGTGAAGAGGATCGCACCGCGCTGAACGTGGCGCTGTATCAAGAACGCGTCGCCGAGCTGCAACTGCAGCAGGACGAAGGTGTATTGAACGCCGTGCAACTGGATACGGGCCGCGCTGAAGCGGCCCGTGAGTTGCTGGCCGATACCGAGGGCGTGGAAAAGCCCCGTGAATCGCGCCTGGGCAAACCGCTGCCGTTTTTGGCGGCGTTTCTGGTGCCCGTGCTTGGCGTTGCGCTGTACCTGCACTATGGCGCGAGCGACAAGGTCGAACTGACCCGTGAATTCTCCCAGCCGCCCGTGTCCATGGCCGACATGACCCAGCGCCTGGAACGCGCCGCGGCGGCCCAGCCGGATTCGGCCGAAGGTCTGTACTTCCTCGGTCGCGCCTACATGGCTCAGGACCGCCCAGCCGATGCCGCCAAAGTCTTCGAGCGTACCGTGGCCCTGGCCGGGCGCCAGCCGGAACTGCTCGGCCAGTGGGCTCAGGCGCAGTATTTTGCCGACAACAAACAATGGTCACCCAAGGTCCAGGCTCTGACCGACGAAGCCTTGAAGCTCGATCCCAAGGAAGTCACCAGCCTTGGTCTGCTCGGTATCGCCGCCTTTGAAGGCCAGCGTTATCAGCAAGCCATCGACTACTGGAACCGTCTGTTGGCGCAACTGCCGCCCCAGGACAATTCCCGTATCGCGCTGCAGGGCGGGATTGACCGCGCAGCGGAGAAGCTCAAGGAGAGCGGTGGCAGCGTCGTGCAGGCGCCCAAGGCACTGCTCAAAGTGCGGGTGGATGTCTCCGCCGAGGTCAAGGCCAAAGCCCTGCCAACCGACAGCGTGTTCATCTTTGCCCGTGCCGTAAATGGCCCGCCGGCGCCACTGGCGGCCAAGCGCGTGACGGTCGGTGCGTTGCCGGTCACTGTAGAACTGGGTGATGCCGACGCGATGATGCCGCAGTTGAAACTGTCCAACTTCCCCGAAGTCCAACTGGTTGCGCGCATATCCCGGGCCGGTCAACCGACCACTGGCGAATGGATCGGCCGCAGCCAACCGCTGGCCAGCAGCACCACTGCGCTGCAGCAATTGACCATCGACACTCCGGACAAGTAATTCAGAGGAAACGCCCATGACCGCATTTGCACGCATCACCCTGCTCAGCCTGGTACTCGGCCTGAGTGCTTGTGCGGTCCATCGGCCACCTCCGGCGCCCACCGGCCCAACCATTCCGCCATCGGGCCCGTCGACCCAGCCAAGCACCAAGCCTTCCGGCCCGGTGACCCCGCCGCCCAAGCCACTGCCAAGCAAGTCCCCTACCTTCGCTCCACCACCGGGTGCTGCCAGCCACTGGGACGGCAAGATGCAGGTGTACGTACTGGACGACCAGCCCGACACCTTCTACCGCCAGCGCACCTACTACCGCTGGAGCAACGGCTGGAGCCGCTCCATCAGCCCCAACGGGCCCTGGGAAGAAACCAATGTGCAAGGCGTGCCGCCGGGGTTGAGCAAGCAATACGCGCAATGACAAAAGGCGACCTGAGGTCGCCTTTTTCATGCCTGTGAAATGCATTCTTCCAAACCCGAGAGGGCAATGTGGGAGGGTGCTTGCTCCCGATAGCATTGGGTCAGATCAATGATCTGCTGAATGTTATTGCGCCATCGGGAGCAAGCCCCCTCCCACAGTAGATCTGTGCGTCATCAAGTCACTGGACACTCTCGATTCAGCGCCTCATCCACCAACAACTGCGCAATCTCAATCATTTGGGCCATCGCCAGCACCTGCTTGCGGCCTGAACCTTCCAAATGCTCGGCACAGTCGTACGCGCACACAGTCGCCGACTCAAGCATTTCGCTGGCATTGCTCAAAGCCGCTTCGGTGTTGAGACCGGGTCGGACGGTGAAGATAAGGTTGGGTGGAGTTTGTGGTGCAGCATCCGAGGTGGATGGCGGGGGATTTGGAGTAGCTTTTTTCATGCAGTAAATCTCCATTCAGTTGGAGCTCACCGCGTCTGCGACCAAGCAGAAGGGTGGCGAGCTGTACGCAGGTTGGTCGACCAGGGAATGGAAACCCGGCAGGGCCCTAAGCCCTCCCGCGCACGGCTCGCCATAACGCGAACACAATAATGCCGCTTGCGCGGCACTGTGCGCCATTCTAACCCAGGCGACCAAGCCTGACCGCTGATGAGCAGCGATTGCGAGAGGCTAACGGTGTGTTATAGCGACTGCAAGCCATAGAGATCGTAGGAAAGTTCCTGTGCGGATCACAGGTATTCTTCCAAACCCGAGAGGGCAATGCGGGAGGGTGCGCGGCAGGGTCCACATCCGGTAATGTGGCGGCCGCCGGCCTGGCTGGCAAAAAATTGCTGGATATACTTTCCTGTGACCCTTATCTGGCGCAGGCCAGTCGCTGCGAAGAGTTACCGGGGCGCAACAAGTCTGGAACACGCCAAGAGGATTTTTGATGACGGGCAGGTTGATCTATCTCATCGGGCCATCGGGTTCAGGCAAGGACAGCCTGCTGGAGGCTGCACGCTTGCGCTTGCAGGCGCGTGGTTGTCGCATGGTGCGCCGGGTGATCACACGCTCGGCGGAGTCGGTGGGCGAAGCGGCGCAAGGGGTGAGCCCGCAGGCGTTTGCGCGGATGGACGCCGAGGGCGCGTTTGCCTTGAGCTGGCAGGCCAACGGCTTGTCGTATGGCATCCCCAGGGAAATCGACGACTGGCTGGCTGCGGGGGACGATGTGCTGGTCAACGGCTCTCGCGCTCACCTGGCGCAGGCCCGTGAGCGTTACCCCACGTCGCTGGTATTGCTACTGACGGTCGATCAAGCCGTGTTGCGTCAACGTCTGCTCGCACGCGGACGTGAGTCGTTGGCGGACATCGAAGAGCGCTTGGCGCGCAACGCGCGATTTACCGCCGAGTTGATTGCCGGAAACGGCGCGGGCTTGTTCGTGCTGGATAACTCAGGCCCTCTGGAACACACCGTCGAGCGCCTGCTGTGTTGCCTGGATCACGAATGCTCGTGAGCCTCGCGGGTAGTGCGCGGCATGTCGCGGTAGGGCAGGGCATCCCATTTATGTAAGGCGTGGCCATGCTCAACTATCGGATCAGAACACAGGCGTTCAGCTTTTTTTCTTTGGGATGTTTGAGTGGGTTTCTTGATGTTTGAGGCTCAACTGTTGACCCATTTAATTTAATTAGTTTCAATATTTTTCTTTTTTGATTATCAGGGTTCCGTGCTTATTGATATGTACGAGTGTGTCGCGCTAATGAAAACTTGTACGATTTTTTTGCTGGCGTGTTTATCGCGTGTTGTTGTAATTAAATAGCAGTAGTGAAGGTGTTTTAAATATGGGACTTTTATCGGGCTGGCAACGGATCAGTCAGTGTCGGTAATTCATACATGGACGGGTAACTCTTCACTGTTGAGAGTATCAATACACGATGCATATCCCTTCCAGGCATTCTGCCCCCGAGCAGTCCCCAGCGACGTCGCATTTCAATTTATCCAGCGCCGAGCGCAATATTCTGAGCTGGGCGAATAATAAAAGAAGCTTTACCACGGATCAGGCGGCCAAACATATTACGCGCAAGGGGCACAAGTTTCATGACCTTAATAGAGATGGAAAAGTTGTAGTGAGTTTCAACTTTGCAGGCGGCTTCAACGCTGCTCAGAAAGCGTGCGCCAGACAAGCCCTGAAATACTGGGAGGATGTAGCCAATATCAAATTTGTAGAAGGCGGATCGAACACCGACGGCACGATCAGCATCAGGGGTATAGGGGGAACGTCAGGCGTGGCGGGGCTACCTAACCAGCATTACAACAAAGTGGAGGCCAGGATCGGCACCAGTGGTGCACACAACCCGACAATGAACAGCCATTTCCTCGGGTTGTTGATCCATGAGTTGGGCCACACCCTGGGGTTGAGTCATCCGGGCGGATACAATGGCTCGGGCACCTACTCCCGCTCTGCCGAATATGCACAGGACACCAAGGCTCGCAGTGTCATGAGTTATTGGTCGGAGACTTATCAGCCAGGGCATAACTTTGCCGGGCAAAGCCCGGTGGCGCCAATGATGGATGATATTGCCGCTGCCCAGCAGCTTTACGGCGCGAATACAAACACCCGCAATACCGATACCACCTACGGCTTCAACTCCAACACCGGCCGGGACTTTTATAGCCTCAAGCACGGAAGTGACAAGCCGATTTTCACCGTTTGGGACGGCGGTGGTACCGACACGCTCGACTTCTCCGGCTTCACCCAGAACCAAACCATCAACCTCAAGGCCGAGACATTTTCGGATGTAGGTGGCTTGCGGGGGAATGTGTCGATTGCCAAGGGGGTGAGCGTGGAAAACGCCATTGGTGGCTTTGGCGACGATACCTTGATGGGCAACGAAGGGAATAATCGCCTCACGGGCGGCCGGGGCGCAGATAGGCTGCACGGCGGGGCCGGGGCGGACACGTTTGTCTATCAGCGCGTCAGCGATTCGACGCCGCAGAATCCGGATATCATCCAGGATTTCCAAAGCGGGATCGACAAGATTGACCTGACCGGAGTGCTTGGGGCGGTGGGGCTCAAGTCGTTGAGCTTTGCCGATCAATTCAGCGGCAGTGCAGGTGCGGCCGTGCTTGGCCGCGATCCCAAAACTGGCCGTTACACCCTGGCGGTGGATACGACAGGCAATGGTACGGCGGACCTGTTGGTGGTCAGCCAACACCCGATAAAACAGACGGATGTGATTTGGAACAATCAGTCGCCAGCAGTGATTGCGCCTTCTGATACCACCCTTACTCCTGTTTCCGTTCTTCCCGTAGCTACCGTTCTGCCGCCCGACTCAGATACGGCTCCAAACACGCATACAGACACGGATCCGGATCCGGGGCCCGAGCCGTCACCCTGGCCTGGAATGGGGGTTATCAAGAAAGTGGCTTCGGTTTTCAAACGTATGCTGAACGGAGTGTTCTCGATCTTCAGGTAGAACAATACTGTTAATGAATAACCCGTGGCTCGGTAGGGTTGTGAGAGGTCACTGTTTGAAATACATAGGTCTGTATTATTGGTTGTATGTTGATGTGTCGGTTGGATGATGTTTTCTTAGGTTCTATTCTCTGTGGTGCGTACGTTTTAGTTTGAAATAAATAGGCTGTTGTGAGGTTTTTTTGTTTGTGCGAATTTAGCCGCGCCTTAATCGTGTGAGCGTATGTTTTGTACGTATGTTCCAGTCATGCGATGGATGGTAATTATTTGAGCTGATATATAATTTGGAGAATATTGAATTATGAATGTATATGGTTCTGGTGTGGGTTCGCAGATGTATAACACTTCAGCATTCCCCCGCTTCCTGCCGCAGGGTGCGGCTGGCGAATCGACGATGTCCAGATATTCCGGCGAGCGCACCGTACACTATCGCGGTTATTCATCCTCTGCTGGGCGCTTCTCGGAATTCAAGGAGGTCGAGAGCCGCGCGCCAGGCAATAACGGAGTGCCGCCCCTGCCGTTCTTCAGAAACGAACAAACTCGGGAATTCACCCATCATTCCTGGATGAGCGAAGCCTCCAGGAACACCGTTAGCAAGTTCACAGATTATCACGGAAAACCTAGGCAGGTTTTCAAGGGTCGCGGCGAATGGGTCGAACCTTACCCACTTGCGCAATTAGAGCCACGGCCAAATGCGAGACCATTGGTTCAGGCACGCCCGACACCAGAGGCAACGGCCTATGTAAAGCCCGTGCTGAATGAAGTGTCTACGCAGTATTTTCCGGGGGATACCGTGTATGGCTTCAATTCAAATACCCGAAATCCCGATATGTCGTTCACCTCGACCTATGACACACCGTGGTTCAGGGTTGAGGATATACAGGGTAACGATACATTGGACTTCTCCGGGTTCAGGCAGCATCAAGTCATAAACCTGGGTGCTGGTACCTGTTCCAGCGTGGGTGGGCTGGTTAATAATGTTCAGGTCAGCATTGGATCGGTCATTGAAAATGCTATCGGCGGTTCAGGCGATGATCGGATCCTGGGCAATGCATCCAACAATGTACTGACCGGTGGTGAGGGCGCGGATATATTAAGCGGCGGTGGTGGGAGCAATACCTTCAAATATAATACGGCGTCGGATTCTACCTTCGCGAAGGCTGACCTGCTGACGGATTTCAAGGCCGGTTGGGACAAGATCGATTTAAGGGGTATGGCTGCGACGGCCGGCGTCGAGTTGAACCTCGTGACCAGGTTCACGGGCCGACCTGGCGATACCATTATTAAATTCAACCAGCAGAGCGGACGCTATTACCTTGCGGTTGACCTCTCGGGTGATCAAAGAAGTGACTTTCTGATAAAGAGCACTCGGCCTTTCGGCCCGCGAGACGTAATGGGATGGCATAACATGCCTATTCAGGCGTGAACGATGTGAACCCATACCCGCGTTGCTAGGGTTCTATGCGGTAGACAATCATTTTTCACTTTTATCTACAGGCTTGAAACGCGGGTGACGTCGCGTTCAAGTCTGTTTTTTTTTGCCTTGCAGTATCAAGGCATATGCTCATGCGCTCGTCAGGCCATCAGAGCCTGATGCATTCTCTCCGCTCGCTTGGCAGCGTCTTCGCCATCTATAGGGTTCTCCTCACTGCCTGACGTTCTACAAGCGACCGGATATTGGGTTGTAAGATCGTTCACTCACGGATGTACATAACGTTATGGTTATTAGGCAGAAATAATACTTAAAGATCATAAGTGTGGGAATTTCGTTAACGCTGCGTGCTGAGGCGTTTTCGCTGTACACCGAACGATAGAGTAGAAGTGGCTGAGTAATCGACTTGAGGGTGGGGGGTGTTATCTAATTGTGAGTAATAGTCTGACAACATTTCAACGTCTGTTTTGTTTTTGGTTTTTTATTTTCAATAAGATCAGCAGGTTGCGATGAGGTCTAAAAGACATCATGTGCTTGTATGATTTCCATTTTTTTCAGTTGTACGTTCAAAGTGTGTTCAGGCTTTAGAGTGTGTCGGCGTGAATTAATTTGCGCGTGGTGTGAATGAGAGTGATGTGAGAACTTAGCGATGTACCGACGACTGACACCGTTTCTGTTCGCGGTATTTAGTCTTTCGGGTGTGGCGATTGTTACTTTGAATTTGGTTGTATGAGGGATTTGGCTTATGAGCTCGTTAATAGCGCCAGCTGCTCAAGTCGGTGTTTATGAAAAACTTGATCCCAGTCGTCATGTTAGTTTTGCCAGGGCCGTTGATGGGCCTGGCGAGGGGTATACTTTACACAGTAAGAAGAGGGAGTTAACGACGGAGCAGGCCGGTAAACAAATCGCTCGACATGGTCAACGTTTTAGTGATCGCAACAACGATAAAAAAATCGATTTGTCGTATCGTATTTCCAAGGGCTTCACTGCGCAGCAGGCGGATCATGCCAGGCAGGCCATGCAGTCTTGGGCGGATGTCGCCAATGTGACCCTCGCTGAAAATCCACAATACGCTGACGGCCACATAGATATCAATGATATGCCTGGAACGTCGAAGGGTGAGGCCTCTTTGCCCAACAAGTATGTAAGTCATGTGCTTGCAAATATTGGAACGGCGAATACAGAGGAGAATCCCAAAATCGGGAGTTTTTTCCGCACAATGCTTGTCCATGAAATAGGGCACACTCTCGGCCTAACTCATCCTGGTGATTATGATGGTTCTGCCGACTATGGGCGTGACGCAGTGTATGCGGGAGATACCAAGGCGCGCTCGGTGCTGAGTTATTTCTCGGAGAAAAATCAGCCCGGACACGATTTCAACTCAAAGCTACCTTCTGTACCGTTGATGGATGATATTGCCGCCATCCAGCAGGTATACGGGGCAAATACCAAAACCCGTAATACCGATACGACCTATGGGTTCAACTCCAATACCAACCGCGAAGCATTGAGTCTGAAGGGGGCGAACGACAGTCCTATCTTCTGCGTGTGGGATGGCGGTGGGAACGACACATTGGATTTCTCCGGGTTTGCACAGGACCAGAAGATCAATCTCAATGCGGAGTCATTTTCAGATGTTGGAGCGTTGAAGGGGAATGTCTCTATCGCCAAGGGCGTTGTACTTGAAAACGCAGTGGGGGGTTACGGCAATGACGCCCTGGAAGGTAATGAGGTCGCTAATCGCCTCAAAGGCGGCGGTGGAGCGGACAGATTACGCGGGGGCGGTGGAGGGGACACTTTCGTTTATGACCGGGCAAGTGAATCAACCCCGGACAATCCCGACGTCATTCTGGATTTTGAGAGCGGCACAGACAAGATTGATCTCTCGGGTATCCTGAAAGCGTCAGGCATTAGTGCGCCAAAGGTTGTCGATCATTTAAGCGGTCATCCAGGCCAAGTCGTGCTCAAGTATGACGAGGGCAGTGGCGAGGGTAGCCTGGCCCTGGATGTGACGGGCAATGGTAAAGCCGATTTGCTGATAAAAAGCATTGGTCGGATTAAAGCCGGTGATGTGATGGGGCACGACGGTAGTCCGCAGCCGCATTCCAAACCAACGGATTCCAAGCCGCGTACTGAACCCACGGCCCCCACGTTGGAGCCATGCCCTGAGCCTGAAGACCCCAAGCCGGTGTCATGCTATGCACCAAGTGGAAAGCTTCGCTCGATACTGCTGCCAGCCCTTGAGCAGTTTGTATTTACCGAGCAGGCGTGGCGGGTCGAACAGTTCAAACGTGCGAATACGATAAGAACGTTAAAATAAAGTGCGGTAACTAGTCTGTTTGTCCTGGTGTTGTGTTTTGTCCGTATTTATATCGGCTGCATTATGTTGCGCGCTGTTTGACAAGTGTCGCTGCACGTAAGGTTTTCAGTGTGTAAAAGATTCGCTCTTTTGCTGTGTTTGTACGTTGGGCAAAACGAAGTAGCAAGGATTCGTAAATAATAGTGTTTGCGAAGTGTTGGTTGTTGTTTTTATATCACTCATCGAGAAGGTAACGTTATGATTAATTTGAATGCGCCCGTTTTAAATCTTCAGGTAGCTAACCATGTCGCTCAGCAGTCGTTACCTGCGGCACTGCCTGGCAACAATGAAGCCAGTAGCGCGCATAATCATGAGCACTCAACTATCGGGTTGACCCCCTCAAAACATTCCATACTGCTGAATGTATCTGAGCAGGTACCAGGCGAGCTCACCACCCAGCCTCGTTTCTTCGGATCGAGCGCCCATCTCGGTGCGTCCCCCAGGCTGCTGCAACTTGGCGAGGTCGCCACTTCCACTTTGTCTTTTTCGTTCGTCTCTGGGTTTGGCACTCATGTACTTAAGTGTGAAACCAAGCCTCAAGGGGATCATCCCAAGGCCAACGTCGATAAAACACCCAAGGACGAGCCCAAGGCCAACGTCGATAAAACGCCCAAGGACGAGCCCAACGCTGGCGTCGATAAAACGCCAAAGGACCAGCCCAACGCTGGCGTCGATAAAACGCCAAAGTCCGAGCCCAAGGTTGGCGTCGACAAAGCGCCAAAGGACGAACCCAACGCTGGCGTCGCTAAAACGCCCAAGGACGAACCCAACGCTGGCGTCGCTAAAACGCCCAAGGACGAGCCCAACGCTGGCGTCGATAAAGCACCAAAGGCCGAGCCCAAGGTTGTCGCCGATAAAGCGCCAAAGGCCGAGCCCAAGGTTGTCGCCGATAAAGCGCCAAAGGCCGAGCCCAAGGTTGTCGCCGATAAAGCGCCAAAGGCCGAGCCCAAGGTTGTCGTCGATAAAACGCCAAAGGCCGAGCCCAAGGTTGTCGTCGATAAAGCGCCAAAGGCCGAGCCCAAGGTTGTCGCCGATAAAGCGCCAAAAGACGAGACCAAACCAGGCCGCAACTCCAACTCGGATGACACTGTCTACGGTTTCAACTCCAACACCGGAAAGCCAGAGATGACCCTCACATCCGCTTCCGACAAACCAGACTTTACCGTTTGGGATGACCGAGGCAACGATACGTTCGACTTCTCCGGTTTCAAGCAGGATCAGTCGATTGACTTGCGAGGTGGTTCGCGCTCAAGC
The DNA here is from genome assembly GCF_001439735.1 of Pseudomonas paralactis. GTDB lineage: Bacteria > Pseudomonadota > Gammaproteobacteria > Pseudomonadales > Pseudomonadaceae > Aquipseudomonas > Aquipseudomonas paralactis. Next base: position 150,618 of record NZ_JYLN01000008.1, on the reverse strand, counting down.
GTAGGTGGGATGAAAGAGAACGTCAGGATCGCCGAGAAGACGGTGATCGAAAACGCGATCGGTGGTCAGGGTAACGATCGGATCATTGGCAACAGTGCGGACAACGTACTGATCGGTGGGGGAGGGAGCGACACGCTGGTCGGCGGAGGTGGCTGGAATACGTTCAAGTTCAATGCCTTCACGGACTCCAGCCGCACCAATGCCGATCTACTGGTGGACTTCAACACGGGTCAGGACAAGATAGATTTGTCGCAAATGGCCATCGACGGCAAGGTCGCGTTTAACTTCGTTGATAGCTACAGCGGTAAAGCGGGCGACACTATTATCAAGTTCAATCCGCAATCGGGCCGCTATCTGCTGGCGATAGACCTGGATGGCGATGGCAAGACCGATTTCCTGATTAAAAGCACGCGAATGATCAGCCCGGAAGATGTCATCGGGCTGAACATCAAGGATGACGGTTATCTCTGATGGGTTAATGACGGTTTTCCAGAATCGTCATTGCATGAGGTAAAGCTGGGCAGGACTGATCAGTAGTTGATCCAGTCCTGCCCTTTTGTGCGTGATAAAAAGTCTTGATGAGAGCGCTCAGGCGGTAGTCACAGCGACTTTACGGGAAGTACCGAGGAACCTTAGCAACGCCACCAGTGGGAAAGCACTGCCCACCAGCATCACACTCAGCCAGCCGCCGTGTTCATACACGCTGCTGGCAATGGCCGAGCCGAACGCGCCGCCGATGAAAATGCTGGTCATGTACAGCGCGTTGAGGCGGCTGCGGCTGTGGGCATCGAGGGCGTAGACAGCGCGCTGGCCGAGCACCATGTTCATCTGCACGCAGAAGTCCAGGACCACGCCGGTCACTGCCAGGCCGATCACGCTGTACAACGGATGCACGAACGCCGGCAGGAAACTCAGCGCCCCAAACAGCATCGCCAGCAGCGAGGCGCGGTGCGTGTGGCCGGCATCGGCGAGGCGACCAGCGATGGGCGCGGCGATGGCGCCCAGCGCCCCCACCAGGGCGAACAGCGCAATTTCACTTTGGCTCAGGCCATGGTTGCGCGCCAGCTCCAGCGGAGCAGCGGTCCAGAACAGGCTGAAGGCGGCAAACATGCACGCCTGGTAAAACGCACGCTGGCGCAATACCGGCTGCTCACGCAGCAAGGTGCCCAGGGAGCGCAGCAATTGGGCGTAGCTGGCGCTGTGATCGGGTTGGCGCTTGGGAATGGTCAGCATCAGCACCACGCTGATAAACGCCATCAAGGCGGCGGCGGCCATAAACATCGCACGCCAGCCGAAGTGGTCAGCCACTACGCTGGACACTGGCCGCGCCAGCAGAATACCCAGCAGCAAGCCGCCCATGATGCTGCCGACTACACGACCACGGGATTCGGCAGGCGCCAGGTGCGCGGCGAGCGGGATCAGGATCTGCACCGATACCGAACTGAAACCGATCAGCAGCGACACCAGCAGGAACAGGTTGGGCTGTTCAGTGAGCGCTGCGCCCAACAGGCTCGCGATAGCCACCACAGTGGTGAAGATCATCAGTCTGCGATTTTCCAGCAGATCACCCAGCGGCACCAGGAAGAACAAGCCCAGGGCATAACCGATTTGCGTCAGCGACACGATCAGGCTGGCCATCGCCGGCGTCAGGCCAATGTCCGGCGCAATCAGTTCGATGATGGGCTGCGCGTAGTAGATATTGGCGACGATGGCGCCGCAGCAAAACGCGAACAGCATGACCATGCCCCGGGTCATGGTGCCTGTAGCGTGAGAAGTTGCGTTCATGGTGTGCTCGTAAGGCGAAGGACGATGGGGTGAGAGAGTAAAGGTAAGGGCCGTTAGTGAGTAGGCTGCTTGTGGTGATACCTGTCATGCCGCGAAATAATGCCCCAACCACCCTATAAATGTGGAAGGGGCTTGTCCCCAATGCCTGTAGGAGCGAGCTTGCTCGCGAAAAACGTCAACGATTACGCGTGTTTTCTGAATAAACGCGGCGCCTATGGATTTTTCGCGAGCAAGCTCGCTCCTACAGGCGTTACAGCAAGCTCCCTTAACGCTTATTGGCCAGAGTAGATCTGGTCAAACACCCCACCATCATTGAAGTGGGTCTTCTGCACCGTGCGCCAGTCACCAAAGGTTTTTTCTACCGACAGGAAGTCCACCTTCGGAAAACGGTCGGTGTACTTGGCCAGCACCTTCGGGTCTCGTGGGCGCAGGTAGTTGTTGGCCGCAATTTCCTGACCCTCTGGCGACCACAGGTACTTGAGGTAGTCTTCGGCGGCGGCACGGGTGCCTTTCTTCTCGACCACTTTATCGACCACCGACACAGGCGGCTCGGCTTCGGCGGAAACGCTTGGATAGATGACTTCGAACTGATCGCGGCCAAACTCACGGGCGATCATTTCCGCTTCGTTCTCAAAGGTCACCAGCACATCGCCGATCTGGTTGGTCATGAACGTAGTGGTCGCGGCACGCCCGCCGGTGTCCAGTACCGGTGCCTGTTTGAACAGCTTGCCGACGAAGGTCTTGGCTTTTTCTTCGTCGCCGCCGTTCTTGAGCACATAACCCCAGGCCGACAGGTAGGTGTAGCGGCCATTGCCCGAGGTTTTCGGGTTGGGCACGATCACCTGCACGCCATCCTTGAGCAGGTCCGGCCAATCTTTAAGGGCTTTGGGGTTGCCTTTGCGCACGATGAATACGGTCGCGGAGGTGAACGGCGCGCTGTTGTTCGGCAGACGCGTGACCCAGTTGTCCGGCACCAGCTTGCCGTTGTCGGCCAGGGCATTGATGTCGGTGGCCATGTTCATGGTGATCACGTCAGCGGGCAGGCCGTCGATTACCGAGCGCGCCTGTTTGCTGGAGCCGCCAAAGGACATCTGCAGCGTCAGCTTGTCGTCCGGGTGCTCGGCTTCCCAGTGCTTCTGAAAGGCGGCGTTGTAGTCCTTGTAGAAGTCGCGCATCACGTCGTACGAGACGTTGAGCAGGGTGGTCGCTGCCTGGGCGGAGCCCGCCAAGGCCAGGCCGGCGGCCAGAAGAGAGGCGCTGAGGATTTTTTTCACTGCTCATTCCTTGTTGTTCGAGAAGAGGGGAGGCAATTTGCCAGCGACTATAGCCGGGCCTGCATAGACCTTTAAAGATTAAAACGAACTTTGCTTATTCCAGTTTATGGAAAAGATTGCTGCCGCAGCGCGAGCAAAACGCGGCGTTGGGTTCATGGCTGTCCTTCGTGCACACTGGGCAGTCGGTATGCAGCTGCTCACCGCGCATGGCACTGGCCAGTTCGGCGGTAAAAATGCCCGTCGGCACGGCGATGATCGAGTAACCGGTAATCATCACCAGCGACGAAATCACCTGGCCCAGGGGCGTCTTGGGCACGATATCGCCGAAGCCCACGGTAGTCAGGGTCACGATGGCCCAATAGATGCCCTTGGGAATGCTGGTGAAGCCATGTTCCGGGCCTTCGATCACGTACATCAAGGTACCGAACACCGTCACCAGCGTGCACACACTGACCAGAAACACCACGATCTTCTGCTTGCTGCCGCGCAGCGCCGCCATCAAATAATTGGCTTGCTTGAGGTACGGGCTGAGCTTGAGCACGCGGAAGATCCGCAGCATCCGGATAATACGGATGATCAGCAGGTACTGCGCATCGCTGTAGTACAGGGCAAGGATGCCGGGGACGATGGCCAGCAAGTCCACCAGGCCATAAAAGCTGAAGGCATAGCGCAACGGCTTGGGTGAGCAATACAGGCGCAGGCCGTACTCGATGGCGAAGATCAGCGTGAAGCCCCACTCGATATAGGCCAGCACATCCGCGTAGTTCTGGTGGATCTGGTCGATGCTGTCGAGCATCACGATCACCAGGCTTGCCAGGATGATCAACAGAAGGATGCCGTCAAAGCGCCGCCCGGCGACGGTATCGCTTTGAAATACCATGATGTAGAGCCGCTGGCGCCAGTCGTTGTTGCTGTCCATAAGTCCTGCCTGAAGCGAATATCGAGCAAGCCTAGGGGGATTCGAACGGGCTGTCCATGCGGGGTTTGTGCAACAACCGGTGGCCGGCGCGCACCAGCCAGCAGGCGAGGATAAACGGTGCAGTCAGCGCGGGCAGGTGCAGGGCGGCGAAGCCTGGCGTAAGCAGGATGGCCAGGCCGATGCCCAGCAGCGGCATCCACGGCTGGCGCCGTAACGGGCTCAGGGCCAGAGCCGCCAATGCCGGGTTATAGCTGTGCAGGCCGAGCAGGGCGCCGCAAGTTTCGTTTAACCCAAGAGCGGCCAGTACGCCGAGACTGGCGCCGCACAAAGCCCATGCGGCCGCACGGCGGTCAGCCAACAGCAAGCCCAGGGCGATTAAAAGGCCTGCCAGGGGCTGCTCCATCAGCATGATCTGCCCAAGGCCGGTAAAAGGTGCTGCGAGTAGAGCGAACATGTCGGCCTGGATCGGCGCAAGCGTACTTTGGGGGGCATGGCCGAGCAGCAGCCAGCCGAGGCCAACAAAGGGCGCGGTATAGGCAGGCAAGTCGTGGGGGTGGCTCGCGTGTTTCAACCATTGGCGGGTGAGGATCGCGCTCAAGCCGCCGCCCGCCAGGATCAACGGCGGCACCAGCGCCGACCAGGCAAATTGTTGGCTGATCAACAAGCCCAGCAGTACGCCGTTGTAGCTGTACAGCCCGGCCTGACGCTCAGCCTTGGGATACCCCCGGCGCTGGGCGGTGAGCAAACCGGCGACACCGCCCAGCAAAGCACCGCCCAGCAAGGCCGGGGCGCCGATCAGGATCGCCAGCAGGCACAGCAGGCCGCACAGCGGGTGGCGCTGCAGGAAAATCTGGCTGAAGCCGTTGAGCAGGGCTTCGGCCCAGTCGGGGCAGGTTGGGTTGTGCATTTGGGTTGAGTCAATAAGACCGAGTTGCCCTCATCGCAGGCAAGCCAGCTCCCACATTTGATTGATGTTCGACATGCAAACTCGATCAAATGTGGGAGCTGGCTTGCCCGCGATGAGGCCCTGACAGGCGCTAAATCAGCGTCTCTATACGCAGCGAATTGGTGGACCCCGGCTGCCCGAACGGCACCCCTGCGGTTATCACCAGGGTATCGCCACGCTGCGCCATACCCTGGGCCTGGGCAATTTCCAGCGCGGTGGAACACACCTCATCCACCTGGCGCAGCCGATCATTGACCACCGAATGCACGCCCCACGCCACGCTCAAGCGTCGCGCCGTGGACAGGTTCGGGGTGAGGTTGAGGATCGGCGCCACCGGCCGTTCCCGCGCCGCGCGCAAGCTGGAACTGCCTGACTCGCTGTAATTCACCAGCACCGCCACCGGCAGGATGCTGCTGATGCGGCGGATCGCGCAGCTGATGGCGTCCGACACCGTGGCATCCGCCTTGGGCCGGCTGACGTCCAGTTGCGCCTGGTAATCCGGGCCGTTTTCCACCTGGCGGATGATCTTGCTCATCATCTGCACGGCTTCCAGCGGGTACTCGCCCGACGCGGTTTCCGCCGACAGCATCACAGCGTCGGCACCTTCAGCCACCGCGTTGGCGACATCGGTGACTTCGGCGCGGGTGGGTGCCGGAGAGAAGCGCATGGATTCGAGCATCTGCGTGGCCACCACCACCGGCTTGCCCAGTTGGCGGCAGGTGCTGATGATGTCTTTCTGAATCTGCGGCACGCTCTCGGCCGGCACTTCCACGCCCAAATCACCCCGGGCCACCATGATCGCGTCACTCAGTTCGGCGATTTCACGCAACCGTTGCACCGCCGAAGGCTTTTCGATCTTGGCCATCAAAAACGCTTTATCGCCGATCAGCTCGCGGGCTTCGCGGATGTCTTCCGGGCGCTGCACAAACGACAGCGCCACCCAGTCCACACCCAGCTCCAGGCCGAAGCTCAGGTCGCGGCGGTCTTTGGCGGTGAGTGGGCTCAGTTCCAACAGCGCTTGTGGGACGTTCACACCTTTGCGGTCAGACAGTTCGCCGCCATTGAGCACGGTGGTGTCGATGGCGTCGGCGTGTTTGGTGATTACCCGCAGGCGCAGCTTGCCGTCGTCCAGCAGCAGGTCCATGCCCGGCTCCAGGGCCGCGATGATTTCCGGGTGGGGCAGGTTGACCCGGCGTTGATCGCCTGGCGTCTCATCCAGATCCAGGCGCAGCGCCTGGCCACGCACCAGTTGCACCTTGCCCTCGGCGAAACGACCGACCCGCAGCTTCGGCCCTTGCAGGTCCATGAGGATACCGAGCGGGTAGTTGAGCTGGCGCTCGACCTGGCGAATCCACTGGTAGCGCTGGGCATGGTCGGCGTGGTCGCCGTGGCTGAAGTTGAGGCGGAAGATATTAACCCCGGCCTGCACCAGTTCGCGGATGTCATCGATACCGTCGGTGGCCGGGCCCAGGGTGGCGAGGATTTTGACCTTCTTGTCAGGCGTCATGGTTGGCAGTCTCAAGGATCAGGATGGCGCGGAAGTCGTTGACGTTGGTGCGGGTCGGCTCGGTGACGATCAAGTCGCCCAGGGCGGCGAAATAGCCGTAGCCGTTGTTGTTATCCAACTCGTCGCTGGCGCTCAGGCCGAGGGCTTCGGCACGGCGGTAGCTGCATGGGGTCATGATCGCGCCGGCATTGTCTTCCGAGCCGTCGATGCCGTCGGTGTCGCCGGCCAGGGCGTACACGCCGGGCAGGCCCTTGAGGCTGTCGGTGAGGCTGAGCAGGAATTCGGCATTGCGCCCGCCACGGCCATTGCCGCGCACGGTGACGGTGGTTTCGCCGCCGGAGAGGATCACGCACGGCGCTGCCAATGGCTGACCATGCTGCACAATCTGCCGGGCGATGCCGGCATGTACCTTGGCCACTTCCCGCGCTTCACCTTCCAGGTCACCGAGGATCAGCGGGCTGAACCCTGCTCGGCGGACCTTCACGGCCACGGCTTCCAGGGATTGCTGAGGGCGGGCGATCAATTGGAAGTGGCTGCGGGCAAGTATCGGGTCGCCAGGCTTGACGGTTTCCGAGGCGGGGTTTTGCAACCAATTGCGCACCGAGGCGGGCGCGTCGATGCCGTAGCGCTTTAGGATTGCCAAGGCCTGTTGCGAGGTGCTCGGATCACCGACGGTTGGCCCCGAGGCGATCACCGTGGCCTGGTCACCCGGCACATCGGAAATCGCGTAGGTGTACACGGTGGCCGGCCACGCGGCCTTGGCCAGTCGCCCGCCCTTGATCGCCGAAAGGTGCTTGCGCACGCAATTCATCTCGCCAATGGTGGCGCCGGATTTGAGCAGGGCTTTATTGATGCTTTGCTTGTCGGCCAGGCTGATGCCTTCGGCGGGCAAGGCCAGCAGTGCGGAACCGCCGCCGGACAGCAGGAAGATCACGCGGTCGTCTTCGCCCAGGTTGCTGATCAGCGCCAGTACGCGTTGAGCCACGGCCAGGCCGGCAGCATCCGGTACCGGATGGGCTGCTTCGACCACTTCGATTTTTTTGCAGGGCGCGCCATGGCCGTAGCGGGTGACCACCAGGCCCGAGACGTCGCCCTGCCAGCAGTCTTCGACGACCAGCGCCATGGCGGCCGCGGCCTTGCCGGCGCCGATCACGATCACTCGACCACTGCGGTCGGCAGGCAGATAGGGTTCAAGGACTTGCCGGGGGTGGGCGGCGTCGATGGCTGCGGCAAACAGCTCACGAAGCAGGTGTTGCGGATCGACCGACATAAGCGGGCTCCCGGGGGATTCTTGTTATTAGAGGTGCAGCACATTCAAAGGTGGGAGCTGGCTTGCCTGCTCCCACACTGGATTGCATTCAAGCTGGGTTATTTATCGCGAATCGAGAAATTGGCCATATGCTCCAGGCCCTTGATCAGCGCCGAGTGATCCCAGTTACCGCCGCCGATCGCCGTGCAGGTACTGAACACTTGCTGGGTGCCTGCGGTGTTCGGCAGGTTGATCCCCAGTTCCTTGGCGCCGGCCAATGCCAGGTTCAGGTCTTTCTGGTGCAGGTTGATGCGGAAACCCGGATCGAAGGTGCCCTTGATCATGCGTTCGCCGTGCACTTCCAGAATCTTCGACGACGCAAAGCCACCCATCAGCGCTTCACGCACCTTGGCCGGGTCGGCGCCGTTTTTCGAGGCAAACAGCAACGCTTCGGCCACCGCCTGGATGTTCAGCGCGACGATGATCTGGTTGGCAACCTTGGCGGTCTGGCCATCGCCGTTACCGCCCACCAGGGTGATGTTCTTGCCCATGGCCTGGAACAGCGGCAATGCGCGTTCGAACGTTTGCGGTTCGCCACCAACCATGATGCTCAAGGTGCCGGCCTTGGCGCCGACTTCACCACCGGACACCGGTGCATCCAAATACTGTGCGCCGGTCTCGTTGATCTTCGCCGCGAACGCCTTGGTGGCGGTGGGGGAGATCGAGCTCATGTCGATCACGACTTTGTTCGGCGACAGACCGGCGGCCACACCATCGGCGCGCAACAGCACGTCTTCGACCTGCGGGGTGTCGGGCACCATGACAATGATGAATTCGGCTTCCTGGGCGACCTGCTGCGGGTTGGCCAAGGCGATGGCGCCGGCAGCAATCAGCTCGGCGGGCGCTTTGCCGTGGTGCTCGGAGAGAAACAGTTGGTGACCGGCTTTCTGCAAGTTGGCGGCCATGGGGTGGCCCATGATGCCGGTGCCGATAAATCCGATTTTAGCCATGATCAAAATCCTCTTTTAATGTGGGAGCTGGCTTGCCTGCGATGGCATCAACCGGACCTGACTGATACACCGAGGTGTTTGCATCGCAGGCAAGCCAGCTCCCACATTGTTTTATGTTGTGTCAGTTGTCAGATGGCGTTATGGGTCTTGAGCCAACCCAAACCCGCCTCGGTCGTGGTCAACGGCTTGTATTCACAGCCGACCCAACCCGTGTAACCAATGCGGTCCAGATGCTCGAACAGGAAGCGGTAGTTGATCTCACCGGTCCCTGGCTCGTTGCGCCCCGGGTTGTCCGCCAGCTGGATATGGTTGATCTCACCCAGGTGCGTTTGCATGGTCCGCGCCAGGTCGCCTTCCATGATTTGCATGTGATAGATGTCGTATTGCAGGAACAGGTTGGCGCTGCCCACTTGCTCGCGAATCAACAGAGCCTGCGCCGTGTTATTGAGGTAGAAGCCCGGAATGTCGCGGGTGTTGATCATCTCCATCACCAGCTTGATACCCGCCGCTTGCAGCTTCTCGGCGGCGTACTTGAGGTTGGCGACGAAGGTTTTTTCCACGGTCTCGTCATCGACGCCTTGTGGCCGGATACCCGCCAGGCAGTTGACCTGGGTGTTGCCCAATACCTGGGCATAGGCGATGGCCAGCTTGACCCCGGCGCGGAATTCCTCGACCCGGTCCGGGTGGCAGGCCAGGCCGCGCTCGCCCTTGGCCCAATCACCGGCCGGCAGGTTGAACAGCACCTGGGTCAGGCCGTTGGCATCGAGCTGTGCCTTGATATCGGCAGAACTGAATTCGTACGGGAACAGGTATTCCACACCTTCGAAGCCGGCATCGGCGGCTGCCTTGAAGCGAGCAAGGAAGTCCTGTTCGGTAAACAGCATGGACAGGTTGGCGGCAAAGCGCGGCATAGGGTTCTCCTTAATCGAGCAGGGAAATGGCAGTCGGCGCATCGTTGCCGACCAGGGCCAGGTCTTCGAATTCGTTGACGGCGTTGATCTCGGTGCCCATGGAAATATTGGTCACTCGCTCCAGAATAATCTCAACGATCACCGGCACTTTGAATTCTTCGATCATTTCCTGAGCCTTGCGCAGGGCCGGTTGGATCTGGCCCGGCTCGAACACACGCAGCGCCTTGCAGCCCAAGCCCTCGGCAACCGCCACATGGTCGACGCCATAACCGTTGAGTTCCGGGGCGTTGAGGTTGTCGAAAGACAGCTGCACGCAGTAGTCCATTTCGAAGCCGCGTTGGGCCTGGCGGATCAGCCCCAGGTAAGAGTTGTTCACCACCACGTGGATGTACGGCAGCTTGAACTGCGCGCCCACCGCCAGTTCTTCGATCATGAACTGGAAGTCGTAGTCGCCTGACAGCGCCACCACCTTGCGGCTCGGGTCGGCCTTGACCACGCCGAGTGCCGCCGGAATCGTCCAGCCCAACGGGCCCGCCTGGCCACAGTTGATCCAGTGGCGGGGCTTGTACACGTGCAGAAATTGCGCGCCGGCAATCTGTGACAGGCCAATGGTGCTGACGTAGCAGGTGTCTTTGCCGAACACCTGGTTCATCTCTTCGTACACGCGCTGCGGCTTGACCGGTACGTTGTCAAAGTGCGTTTTGCGGTGCAGGGTGGCTTTGCGTTGCTGGCAGTCATGCAACCAGGCGCTGCGGTCCTTGAGCTTGCCGGCGGCTTTCCACTCGCGGGCCACTTCAATGAACATCGTCAGCGCGGAACCGGCGTCGGAGACGATACCCAGATCCGGGGTGAATACGCGGCCAATCTGCGTCGGCTCAATGTCGACGTGTATGAATCTGCGCCCTTCGGTGTACACCTCCACCGAGCCGGTGTGGCGGTTGGCCCAGCGGTTGCCGATACCCAGCACCACGTCCGACTTGAGCATGGTCGCGTTGCCATAACGGTGGGAGGTCTGCAGGCCAACCATACCGACCATCAGCGGGTGATCGTCGGGGATGGTGCCCCAGCCCATCAGGGTTGGAATCACCGGAATGCCGGTCAACTCGGCGAACTCCACCAGCAACTCGCTGGCATCGGCGTTGATCACGCCACCACCGCTCACCAGCAAGGGGCGTTCGGCCTGGTCCAGCATTGCCAGGGCTTTTTCGACCTGGATGCGGGTGGCCAAGGGCTTGGCCAGCGGCAGAGGCTGGTAGGCATCGATGTCGAATTCGATCTCGGCCATTTGTACGTCGAACGGCAGGTCGATCAGGACCGGGCCCGGGCGACCGGAACGCATTTCATAGAAGGCCTTCTGGAACGCGTACGGCACTTGGCCGGGTTCCAGGACCGTGGTTGCCCACTTGGTCACGGGCTTGACGATGCTGGTGATATCAACGGCCTGGAAGTCTTCCTTGTGCATCCGTGCACGCGGCGCTTGCCCGGTGATGCACAGGATCGGAATCGAGTCGGCCGAGGCGCTGTACAGACCAGTGACCATGTCGGTGCCCGCCGGGCCCGACGTGCCGATGCACACGCCGATATTGCCGGCCTTGGTACGGGTGTAGCCCTCGGCCATGTGCGAGGCGCCTTCAACGTGGCGAGCAAGGACGTGATCGATGCCACCCACCTTCTGCAAGGCCGAATACAGCGGGTTGATCGCGGCGCCCGGGATACCGAAGGCGGTATCCACACCTTCACGGCGCATCACCAGGACGGCGGCTTCGATTGCTCTCATTTTGCTCATGGTTTTGGTGCCTCTTGCGTTTTGTAATTGTATACAAGTGGTGTCTGTCCAAAGTGTATTCACGGCGAGCGGCGTTGGTCAATGCCTTTCGTAAACTGACCTTTGCGTTCGTCGGAAGCGCTTTTTTCGACGTGTGGAGCCTTTGTTTGGAAATATTGTATACAAAAACAAATATCATTGTGTTCTATTTGTATGGTCGAGCATCTGATCAAACAGACCTCACCGCTTTACCCATAACAAGATAAGGACGGCACCTATGAGCGCTTTAACCTTGAAACTCGCCACCCAACTGGCCACCCAGGCCCTTACCGCAGGCCGCACCATTTCGGCTGCGCCACTGACCATCGCCGTGCTCGACAGCGGCGGCCACCTGGTCACCCTGCAACGCGAAGACGGCGCCAGCCTGCTACGCCCGCAAATTGCTATCGGCAAGGCCTGGGGCGCCATTGCTCTGGGCAAGGGTTCACGTTTGCTGGCACTGGACGCCCAACAGCGCCCGGCGTTTATCGCGGCGTTGAACAGCCTGGGGCAGGGCAGCGTCGTGCCGGCGCCGGGTGGGGTGTTGATTCGGGATCAGAGCGGCATGGTGCTGGGCGCGATCGGGATCAGCGGGGACACGTCCGATATTGACGAGCAGTGTGCGATCACGGCGATAGAGGGAGTGGGGTTGATGGCGGATGCGGGGGTGTCGGCTTGATTTGTTCTGACTGTGAGTAAGCTATCGCAGGCAAGCCAGCTCCCACATGGATTGAGTTCACACAGGTGGATCTGTGAACACAGTCAAACTGTGGGAGCTGGCTTGCCTGCGATGCAGTCGACTCGGTCTACAGTCAAACCCAAATGGCATCCCACAGCGGATAGTCGCCAATCTGCTTTACCAGCCCGGCCCTGAGTGGATTGGCTACGATGTAACGTGCAATCCCCTCAAGGCTTTCCTCTCGACGCACGTCATGGTCATGAAAGCCCGGTTGCCAGAGGCGACCTTGGCGGCCAGCCACCGCATTCACCACTCGGGTGCTCTTGGATTTAACTTGTCGCATCAAGTCGGCAAGCGAACCTTTCTCCAGAGAAACAAGCCAATGGAAATGATCAGGCATTACCACCCAGGCCAATGATGTTGCGAGCCCTTTATATTGGGCGATCCTGAATTGTTGTACGACCAGGCGGCCGAGTCTGAAGTCGCTGAAGATGGGCTCGCGTTCAAGGGTGTTGGTGGTGAGCAGGTAAATGCGGTTGGACTCGTTATAGCGGCCGATGCGCAGGCGTTTTGAAGCAGGTAAATCAGGCATTCCTTGGCCTCTCTTCAGATGGGGTTCTGAGAGGCTAGATCTGGGTGGCTGAGGCTGATCTGTGGGCTTTTGGCAAGATGTGTCTGGGAGGGCGCTATCGCGGGCAAGCCCGCTCCCACAGGGGATTGTGACCATTTTACATTTTGTGTCCGGCGCAAATCCGTGTGGGAGCTGGCTTGCCTGCGATAGCCTCGCCGCGGTCTATCAATCCGGCTCACACCCCTTGAGCACCAACCGAATAATCGTCTGCGCCGCCGCTTCATAATCGGCCTCATCCAGCTTGGCCTTGCCGGTCACCGCCGAGATCTGCCAGTCGAAATCGGCATAGGTCTGGGTCGCCGCCCAGATACTGAACATCAGGTGATTGGGCTCGATCTTCGCAATCAGGCCGCGGTCAACCCAGTTCTGGATACAGTCGATATTGTGCTTGGCCTGGGCATTGAGTTGTTCCACCTGCTCGGGGCTCAGGTGCGGTGCGCCGTGCATGATTTCGCTGGCGAACACCTTGGAGGCAAACGGCAGGTCGCGGGAGATGCGGATTTTGGAGCGGATGTAGTTGCTCAACACGTCCTTGGGGTCACCCTCGGCGTTGAAGGGCGTGGAAGCCGCCAGGATTGGCTCGATAATGCTTTCGAGCACCTCGCGGTAAAGGTTGTCCTTGGACTTGAAGTAGTAATAGACGTTGGGCTTGGGCAGCCCGGCCTTGGCGGCGATGTCGCTGGTTTTGGTCGCGGCGAAGCCCTTGTCGGCAAACTCCTCGCTCGCCGCCCGCAGGATCTTTTCTTTGTTGCGCTCGCGAATGCTGCTCATAAACCAGACGTTTCCTTGCCATGACAGGCGGTTGCGCATGGTAGCACCGGCCATCCGCGGGCCTCAACAATCTGCCCGCAACGCTTTGCGCCGCGCTATGCTCGCGTCATCTCTCTCTAACGGAAGTCCGGTTCATGGCAGGAAGCAGCTTGTTGGTGTTGATCGACGATATCGCGGCGGTACTCGATGACGTCGCGCTGATGACAAAAATGGCCGCCAAGAAGACATCGGGCGTGCTGGGCGATGACCTTGCACTGAACGCCCAGCAGGTCTCCGGCGTGCGCGCTGAGCGGGAAATTCCCGTGGTGTGGGCGGTGGCCAAGGGCTCGTTTCTCAACAAGTTGATACTGGTGCCCACCGCGTTACTGATCAGCGCCTTCGCTCCCTGGGCGGTGACCCCCTTGTTGATGCTGGGCGGCGCTTACCTGTGTTTCGAAGGTTTTGAGAAGCTCGCGCACAAATTCCTGCACAGCAAGGCTGAAGACCAGGCCCAGCACGCGCAGTTGGCAGAGGCCGTGGCCGACCCGGCAACCGATCTGGTGGCCTTTGAAAAGGACAAGATCAAGGGCGCGATCCGTACCGACTTCATCCTTTCAGCGGAAATCATCGCCATCACCCTTGGCATCGTTGCCGATGCGCAGCTGACTCAACAGGTGATCGTGCTGTCGGGTATCGCCATTGTCATGACCATTGGCGTTTACGGCTTGGTCGCCGGTATCGTCAAACTCGACGACCTGGGGCTGTGGCTGACGCAGAAACCGGGTCAGATAGCACGCAGTATTGGCGGCGCCATCCTGAGTGCGGCGCCCTACATGATGAAGAGCTTGTCGGTGATCGGCACGGCGGCGATGTTCATGGTTGGTGGCGGTATCCTCACCCATGGCGTGCCCGTGGTGCATCACTGGATCGAAACCGTGAGCCAGAGCACCGGCGCGTTGGCGTGGCTGATGCCAACGCTGCTCAATGCGGTGGCGGGGATCATTGCCGGCGCTGTCGTCCTGGCAGTGGTCAGCGTGGCAGGTAAAGGTTGGAAAGCACTGCGAGGGTGAAACCGCAGGCATAAAAAAGGCCATTCAATCGAATGGCCTTTTTTTATCGCTGCTGTTTACTCGGCGATCTGCAACTTGCGCGATTCGGTGTAGATATACCGCACCTTCTCATACTCGAACGGCGAGTTCATCTGGCCGTAGCGGAAGCTGGTCTGGTAGCGCTTGTCGACGGCGCGCAGGGCCCAGACTTCCGGATGGTTGGAGCTGACTTCAGACACGTTGAGGAAGTTGATCTGCGATTCGGCGGTGTAGTCCACCAGCAAGCCGGTGGTGTCACGCAGGTTCGACGGACCAAAGATCGGCAGCACCACATAGGCTCCGCCCGGTACGCCGTAGAAGCCCAGGGTCTGGCCGAAGTCTTCACTCTGGCGCGGCAGGCCCATGGCCGTTGCCGGGTCCCACAGGCCGGCGACGCCGATTGTGGTGTTGACCAGCAGGCGCCCGGTGGTTTCCAGGGAGCGATGGCCCTTGAGCTGCAACAGGCTGTTCAACAGGTTGGGCACATCGCCCAGGTTGTTGAAGAAGTTGCTGACGCCGGTGCGCAGAAAGCTCGGCGTGACATAGCGGTAACCGTTCACCACCGGCAGGAACACCCACTGGTCGAAGCGATAGTTGAAGTGATACACGCGGCGGTTCCACGACTCCAGTGGGTCGTAGACGTTGAGCGCGGTGAGCGTGGAACGCTCGAATTCGCGCTGGTCCAGGCCTGGGTTGAACTTGAGCTTGGTCAGCGGCTCCTTGAAGCCGTCGGCATCGACCTTGACTGGTTCTTGGGCCTTGCTGTTGTCGGCATTGGCCACGCCTGCGCACATCAGTGCGGCGAGCAGCAGAAGATATTTAGCCACGGAAGAACTCCAGCATGGCGTCGGCGTTGACGCGGTAATTAAGGTTGCCGCAGTGGCCGCCCAGCGGGTAGACGGTCAAGCGATCGCCGAAAGTTTTACGCAGGAAGCCCAGGTCGCCAGGGCCGAGGATCACGTCGTCGGCGTTATGCATCACGGCGATTTTCGGGCTGTCGCGCAGGTAGTCCTTGAGGGCGTAGAGGCTGACCTGGTCGATCAGTTGCAGCAGGCTGCCGCCATCGGAACGCGCGCGCCACATCGGGATCACTTGTTCGGTGAGGTAGCAGTCAAAGTCACACTGCAGGGCACGCTTGAGGAACGGCGTGAGGCTGGTGCCTTCGGTAATCGGGTACTTGGGCGGAATAATCAGGCCACGTCGGTTGATCAAGTCCGAAGTGAAGGCAATATCGGCGGCCGAGAAGCGGAACGAGGTGCCGATCAGCATGGCCATCTGTTCGTTGGTCAGGTGCTGCTTGGACTGCTGGAAGTCATAAAGCAGGGCATCGTTGAGGTCGATGTAGCCTTTTTGCTGGAAGTAACGCGTCAGTTTGCTCAGCACCAACTCATAGAAGGTGGTGCTGTTGTTGATGCCCTTGACCTCGGTCTGTACCAGCTTGTCGAGGTTGGTGATCGAGGTGTAGAGGTTGACCGGTGGGTTGA
The DNA here is from genome assembly GCF_001439735.1 of Pseudomonas paralactis. GTDB lineage: Bacteria > Pseudomonadota > Gammaproteobacteria > Pseudomonadales > Pseudomonadaceae > Aquipseudomonas > Aquipseudomonas paralactis. The sequence goes on along the minus strand of NZ_JYLN01000008.1, from coordinate 134,581 downwards.
GCAGCAGCACTTTCTTGAAGTTGAAGCTGCGGCGGGTCTCATCCAGCTTGCTGACAAACGCCGCATCCAGGGCGCCCAGGCTGTAGCCGGTGAGGTAGAAATCGGTCACGGGCAACGAGGCGTTCTGCGCGCGTACGGCTTGCATCACGCGGTACATGTCTTCGGCGTCTTCCTGGGTGATGCCCGGGGTGGCGAAGCGCGAAGCGGCGCTGATGAAGTCGAAGCTGGTCGGCGAAGACAGCTGCACCACATGGTAGCCGGCCTGGTAATACAGCTTTTTCAGGTATTCGTTGATGCTGCTGTCAAAGCGTGCACCGGTGCCGGCGATCAGGAAGATCAACGGCGCAGCACGGTCCTGCTTGGCAATGCGGTAGGTGAGTTTCTTCACCGCCCAGAAATTGTCCGGCAGGCTGAACTCGCGCTCGGGGCGCATCGTCAGGGTGTAGTCGGACTGGGTGATCTCGTCATCGGTCGGCAGGGTTGGCCGCAGATCGGGAGGTGTGGTGGCAATGGTCGCTTCGAACGGGTTGGTCAAAGGGTAGCCATAGCTGGCCTGGTCGATATCGACGGCCAGTGCTGACGCACTCAAAAATAGGCTGCCCAGCAAGGCAGCACAGCGCAAGGAACGGAGCATGACTTAATCCCTAAGAGGAACGGGCTGAATGAAGTTCGCAGGCTATGACCACCGCCTTGTCACCGAAGTGCCAGCACTCGGCACGAAAAGTCGGAAAAAACGTCGGAATCGGGGTAATAGTAGCCAGACGATACACTTTGCCACGCATTGTTGAACAGATATCTGCGCGAACACCTTGCTAACGGCCGAAGTGGGATTAAGCTGAGCGCCGTTTTTGCCTATCGGAGTGCTCCATGTCCCCTCGTTTGCCGTTGATCCTGCTGCTTATTGCCCTGCCGTTGTGGTTGGCCGCCAGTTATGCCGCACGTTATGGCGTTATGGAGGATGGGCAGTGGGTCGGCATCTGCGCCGAGCAAGCCGGCCGCTGGGAATGCCAGGTGCGGGCGAACCTGGGGTTGATGATTCACTTTAAGGTACTGGGCTGGGCGGCGTTGATCACCTCGGTGCTGGCGTTTTTTGTGCCCGGGCGTACGGGGTGGGCCTTGGCGGTACTGGGGATGGTGTTCGGACTGCCGGCCCTGGCGTTGTACAACACCACGTTTGCGGTGTTTGCCGTGGTGATTGCGGGGTTGCGGTTGGTGAGGAAGCCTCGCGGCGCCTGATGTGGCCTCATCGCAGGCAAGCCAGCTCCCACATTTGACCGTGCTCACAGATAGAAATGTGTGAACCCAATCAACTGTGGGAGCTGGCTTGCCTGCGATAGCGGTGTTAAGCCTTGCGCACCCGCAAGCAACGCCACAAAGCCGCAACCATCAGCACGCTGACCACTGCCCAAACCCAGGCCTGCTGATTCAACAGCCCTTCACGGTACAACTGCGGCGCAACGCCGGCACCGATGATGAAGGCCAGTAGCGCGATCTCCCGACGCGGGCCGGTCACCGGGCGCACCAGGTACACCAGGGCCGGCAGTACCAGCGCCGCGCTCGGGAAGCTGCGATAGCGCGGGTCAAAGACCAGCGCCAGCATCATCACCGCCCCCGCAAACCCGGCGATTGCCACCCACCAGCCTGCACGTTTCTCCAGCCAGTTGAATGCACGTTCACGCCACCCTTCACGGGCGCCGAGGGTCAGGGCGGCGTGGGCCAGCACCAGCAGATTCAACAGCACCAGCAAGCCTGCCCAGACCCATTCATCGTTGAAACGCGCAGTGACGCGGGTCAGTTCGGCCCAGGTGCCGATGGAGCAGGCAGCAACGGCACCGAGCAATGGCAGGAGCAGCGCGGAGCGTGTGCTGCGCACGCGGCCACCGAGCACCAGGGTGCCGAGCAGAATCACTGCGCCTACGCCCAGCCACAACGTCCAGTACGGCACATTGGTCACCGGCCCTGCGAGGATGCCCTTGTCCTGACGGTCTGCATCGAACAGCCCCCAATAACCGCCCACTGCACCTTCATTCGCGCGTTTCCACGGCTGGTCAAACGCCTCGATCAGGTTGTAGCGCCAGCCATTGGCTTCGGCCATGGCAACAAAGCCGCGCATGAACCTGGCTTCATTCACCCGGCTCGGCACGGCAGTCTCGCGCTGACGGCCTTCGCTGGGCCAGCCGGTCTCGCCGATCACGATGTCCTTGGGTGCGAACTTGTGGCCGAAGGTCTGGCGCACATCGCCCACATGCTTGAGCGCCTGGTCGATGCCGGACGGCTCATCTTCCCAGTACGGCAGCAGGTGAATGGTCAGGAAGTCCACCGCCGGCTCGATTTCCGGGTGTTGCAACCAAAATTCCCAGACATCGGCATAGGTGACGGGCTGCTTGATCTGGCTTTTAACCTGATGGATCAGCGCCACCAGTTGCTTGGCAGTGACTTCCTTGCGCAGCAGGGCTTCGTTGCCGACGATCACCGAGGTCACCACGTCCGGGCTGGCGTTGGCCGCCGCGATCAACTCGTTGATCTCTTTTTGAGTCGCCACGGGGTCACTGCTGACCCAGGCCCCGGCCATCACCTTCAACCTATGCTTGCGCGCCATGTCCGGCAAGGCTTCCAGGCCGGTCATGGAGTAGGTGCGGATGCATTCAAAGCGGGTGGCCAGCAAGGCCAGGTCGGCATCCATGCGCTCGGGGCGCAGCTTGAACGGCTGGTCGTACGGCGATTGATCCTTGTCGAACGGCGTATAGGACGCACATTGCAACTTATGGCTGGCGCTGGCGACGTCCGGCAATACCACGGGCCGGCCGAGGCCATACCAGTAGCCGACGAGGGCAAGCGCACCAAGGATCAAGGCAAGAAAATAGGGCAGGGCAGGAAAGCGGGCAGTCGCGGGCATGGTCGGCTTATCTGGGGGAGCAAAGGCGCGCATCTTACCCGGATTTGGCGCGTGCCAGTGCGGCTGCATAATTTTGACATGCAAACATCGAGCGGGATTCTGACGATACCTCCTACAAAACGTCCTGCTGGCGATGTGATGTCGTTTCTTGCTCAACCAAGGTCGCCCACAGAGCAGGGCAAAGGCCTACGCAGGTTGATGATAAAACTGTCAGTACTCCACTGACGCCTCAGCAACCGGATCGATGCGCGTGAAGGGGGCGCGGTGCACCGTATAACAACAGGTTGATGTCGCTCGGCATCCGTCGGGCGCAGCACTTTCGGGGAAGTACATATGAAGATGCGACGACTCTTGGGCGCAGCTGCCACGCTGGTAGTTGCGATGGGCTCCACACTGGTCAGTGCCGACAGCAAAACCCTGAGCATCGGTTACGTGGACGGTTGGTCCGACAGTGTTGCCACGACCCATGTGGCGGCAGAAGTGATCAAGCAAAAGCTCGGTTATGACGTGAAACTGCAAGCGGTCGCCACGGGGATCATGTGGCAGGGCGTCGCCACCGGCAAGCTCGATGCCATGCTGTCGGCCTGGCTGCCGGTAACCCATGGTGAATACTGGACCAAGAACAAGGACAAGGTGGTCGACTACGGCCCCAACTTCAAGGATGCAAAAATTGGCTTGATCGTGCCGGAGTACGTCAAGGCCAAGTCCATTGAAGACCTCAAGACCGACACCACCTTCAAAAACAAGATCGTCGGCATCGACGCCGGTTCAGGCGTGATGCTCAAGACCGACGATGCCATCAAGCAATACGGCCTGGACTACAAGCTGCAAGCCAGCTCGGGCGCGGCGATGATCGCCGAACTGACCCGTGCCGAAGACAAGCAGGAATCCATTGCGGTAACCGGTTGGGTGCCCCACTGGATGTTCGCCAAGTGGAAACTGCGTTTCCTGGACGATCCAAAAGGGATTTATGGTGCTGCTGAAACCGTCAACAGCATCGGCAGCAAGGGCCTGGAGAAGAAAGCGCCGGAAGTCGCCGCTTTCCTGAAGAAATTCCAGTGGGCCTCCAAGGATGAAATCGGTGAGGTCATGCTGGCGATTCAAGAAGGCGCCAAGCCAGACGCAGCGGCCAAGGACTGGGTCGCCAAGCACCCTGAGCGCGTAGCCGAATGGACTGCTAAATAAAAGCCAGTGATGCACCCTGTGGGAGGGGGCTTGTTCTAATACCAGTGTAGGAGCGAGCTTGCTCGCGAAAAAATCACAGGCGCCGCGTTTATTCAGCAAACGCGCGTTATCGTTGACGTTTTTCGCGAGCAAGCTCGCTCCTACACTGGCATTGGGGTTTGCCCCCTCCCACATTTGTTTCGTTCCCCGCCAAAATGTCGTAGTACACCCAAAATCCTCGCTAAGCTCGATCTACTACTAAGGTCGTCTGGAACCCATTGCGCAGCCGCATACAGTGGCTATGTTCCAATAATAAAAAAGCTGTGCTGCGAGGATAAAAACAATGAACGACAGCATTTACCTCTCGATTCAAAACAGCCCGCGTTTCAAGGAGCTGGTCAGAAAAAGGGAAAGGTTCGCCTGGATTCTCTCGGCGATCATGCTAGGGCTTTACTCCGCTTTCATCCTGTTGATTGCCTATGGGCCACAAATACTGGGGGCCAAGATCAGCCCCGGTTCCTCGATTACCTGGGGCATTCCCCTGGGCGTCGGGCTGATTGTGTCGGCCTTCATTCTTACCGGCATCTACGTGCGCCGGGCCAACGGCGAGTTTGACGACCTGAACAATGCGATTCTCAAGGAGGCTGCGCAATGATCCGGCGTTTATTGGCTGTATTCGGCGCTTCGCTGTTTGCTCCGGCCGTTTGGGCGGCGGACGCATTGACTGGTGAAGTGCACAAGCAACCGTTGAATATCTCGGCCATTGTGATGTTCGTCGCGTTTGTCGGCGCCACCCTGTGCATCACTTATTGGGCGTCCAAGCGCAACAAATCGGCAGCGGACTACTATGCGGCGGGCGGTAAGATCACCGGTTTCCAGAACGGTCTGGCGATTGCCGGTGACTACATGTCGGCGGCGTCCTTCCTGGGGATTTCCGCGCTGGTGTTCACCTCCGGCTACGATGGCCTGATCTACTCGATCGGCTTTCTGGTGGGCTGGCCGATCATTCTGTTTCTGATCGCCGAGCGCCTGCGCAACCTGGGCAAGTACACCTTTGCCGACGTGGCGTCCTATCGCCTGGGGCAAACCCAGATCCGCAGCCTGTCGGCCTGTGGCTCGCTGGTGGTGGTGGCGTTCTACCTGATCGCGCAGATGGTTGGCGCGGGCAAGCTGATCCAGCTGCTGTTTGGCCTTGATTACCATGTGGCGGTGATCCTGGTGGGTATCCTGATGTGCATGTACGTGCTGTTCGGCGGCATGTTGGCGACCACCTGGGTGCAGATCATCAAGGCAGTGCTGCTGCTCTCCGGTGCCTCGTTCATGGCGCTGATGGTGATGAAGCACGTCAATTTCGACTTCAACATGCTGTTTTCCGAGGCCATCAAGGTTCACCCCAAAGGTGAAGCGATCATGAGCCCTGGTGGCCTGGTGAAAGACCCGATCTCGGCATTCTCCCTGGGCCTGGCACTGATGTTTGGTACCGCTGGCCTGCCGCACATCCTGATGCGCTTCTTCACGGTAAGCGACGCCAAGGAAGCGCGTAAGAGCGTGCTGTACGCAACCGGCTTCATCGGCTACTTCTATATCCTGACCTTCATCATCGGCTTCGGCGCGATCCTTTTGGTCAGCACCAACCCGGCGTTCAAGGATGCGGCAGGCGCCTTGCTCGGTGGTAACAACATGGCGGCGGTGCACCTGGCCAACGCGGTGGGTGGCAGTATCTTCCTGGGCTTCATCTCGGCCGTGGCGTTTGCCACCATCCTGGCGGTGGTTGCCGGCTTGACCCTGGCGGGTGCTTCGGCGGTGTCCCATGACCTGTATGCCAGCGTGATCAAGAAAGGCAAGGCCAACGAGAAAGATGAGATTCGCGTGTCGAAGATCACCACCGTAGCCTTGGGTGTATTGGCCATCGGCCTGGGTATCCTGTTCGAAAGCCAGAACATTGCGTTCATGGTCGGCCTGGCGTTCTCTATCGCTGCAAGCTGTAACTTCCCGGTGCTGCTGCTTTCCATGTACTGGAAAAACCTCACCACCCGTGGTGCCATGATCGGCGGCTGGCTGGGCTTGATCAGCGCCGTGGGCCTGATGATCCTCGGCCCGACCATCTGGGTCTCGATCCTGCACCATGAAAAGGCGATCTTCCCGTACGAGTACCCGGCGCTGTTCTCGATGATCATTGCGTTCGTCGGCATCTGGTTCTTCTCCATCACCGACAAGTCGGCGGCGGCGGAGAAAGAGCGTGCGCTGTACTTCCCACAGTTTGTGCGTTCGCAGACTGGCCTGGGGGCGAGCGGGGCGGTTAATCACTAAGTCGTCAGCTGCATAAGAGATACCCCGGTCGCAAGGCCGGGGTATTTTTTTTGCCAGGGTCTTTGTGTTGCCTGAGCTGCCCTCATCGCGGGCAAGCCCGGCTCTCACACTGGACTTTTGTTGGAATGCGGTCTGATGTGGGAGCTGGCTTGCCTGCGATGGCGGTAGATCAGGCCACCCAAACAAAAACGGCCTCCACTAAGGGAGGCCGTTCTCAGTACAAACAAGCAGCTAAGTGCTTACTTGCGATCTTCCAGCTTGGTGATGTCACGCGACTCGTAGCCGGTGTACAGCTGGCGCGGGCGGCCAATCTTGTACGGGCTGGAGAGCATTTCTTTCCAGTGGGAGATCCAGCCCACGGTCCGCGCCAGGGCGAAGATCACGGTGAACATGCTGGTTGGAATGCCGATCGCCTTGAGGATGATCCCCGAGTAGAAGTCGACGTTCGGGTACAGCGAGCGTTCGATGAAGTACGGGTCGGTCAGGGCGATCTCTTCCAGGCGCATGGCCAGTTCGAGTTGCGGATCGTTCTTGATGCCCAGTTCCTTCAACACTTCGTCGCAGGTCTGCTTCATGACGGTAGCGCGCGGGTCGCGGTTCTTGTAGACCCGGTGACCGAAGCCCATCAGCTTGAACGGATCGTTCTTGTCCTTGGCCTTGGCGATGAAGGTGTCGATGTTGGACACATCGCCGATTTCATCGAGCATGGTCAACACGGCTTCGTTCGCACCGCCGTGGGCAGGGCCCCACAGTGCGGCGATACCGGCGGCGATACAGGCGAACGGGTTGGCACCCGAAGAACCGGCCAGGCGTACGGTAGAGGTGGAGGCGTTTTGCTCGTGGTCGGCGTGGAGGATGAAGATCCGGTCCATTGCCTTGGCCAGCACCGGGCTGATCGGTTTGATCTCGCACGGGGTGTTGAACATCATGTGCAGGAAGTTTTCCGCGTACGTCAGATCGTTGCGCGGGTACATCATGGGCTGGCCCATGGAGTACTTGTAAACCATTGCGGCCAGGGTCGGCATCTTGGCAACCAGGCGAATCGCGGAAATTTCGCGATGCTCGGCGTTATTGATGTCCAGGGAGTCGTGATAGAAGGCCGACAGGGCCCCGACCACACCGCACATGACGGCCATCGGGTGGGCGTCGCGACGGAAGCCGTTGAAGAAGGTCTTCAACTGCTCGTGAACCATGGTGTGGTTCTTCACGGTGCTGACGAACTGGGCCTTTTGCTCGGCTGTTGGCAATTCGCCATTTAGCAGCAGGTAGCAGGTTTCCAGGTAGTCCGACTTTTCAGCCAGTTGCTCGATCGGGTAGCCACGATGAAGCAGAATGCCATTGTCACCATCGATATAGGTGATCTTCGACTCGCAGGAAGCGGTCGACATGAAGCCTGGGTCGAAAGTAAAACGGCCCGTGGCCGTCAGGCCCCGTACGTCGATAACATCGGGACCAACGGTGCCGGTTAAAATGGGCAGCTCGACGGGGGCTGCGCCCTCGATGATCAACTGCGCTTTTTTGTCAGCCATGTGGCCTCCTATTTATGCTTCAAATCATCAGACAGACCCCCCACGCAGGGCCCGCACCACTATATTGATATAAATCCAGATGTCAATTTGCCTAAAGTCTTGCGCCAGAAGGCTTTAACCGTACTTTTTCGTCGAAATTGCCTGCCATTTACGCCTTTTATCCCGCCAGCGCAATCAGCTATTAGGGTGAGGTGTGCGCGTTGTCATTAGTAACCTAACTGTCTATACTCGGCCACCGACCGCCAAGGGCTTTTGGGCTTGCTTTCATTGGGGGTCGCACTCCCTGGGTGGTGCTTACCTGACCAGTCGCACTCCCCAACAACTTTGCCCTGATTGTTAGGGGCTCTTCAGTGTGAAAAAAAGCCGTGAATAGCCAACGACCTGTAAACCTAGACCTAAGGACCATCAAACTCCCCATCACCGGCGTTACGTCGTTCCTGCACCGTGTTTCCGGCATCATCCTGTTCCTGGGCTTGGGCATCATGCTTTATGCATTGAGCAAATCCCTGGGTTCCGAGGAAGGTTACGCCGAGGTGAAGGCATGCTTGACCAGCCCGCTGGCCAAGTTCGTAGCATGGGGCCTCCTGTCCTCTCTTCTGTATCACCTGGTAGCCGGTGTGCGCCACTTGATCATGGACATGGGCATCGGTGAGACGCTGGAAGGCGGCCGCCTGGGCTCGAAAATCATCATCGCCATTTCCGTGGTGCTGATCGTTCTGGCAGGAGTTTGGATATGGTAACCAGCGTAACGAATCTGTCGCGTTCGGGCCTCTATGACTGGATGGCACAGCGTGTGTCTGCGGTCGTTCTCGCGGCTTATTTCATTTTCCTGATCGGATACCTCGTCGCAAACCCGGGCATCGGCTATGAGCAATGGCACGGCCTGTTTTCCCACAATGCGATGCGAATCTTCAGTCTGCTGGCCCTTGTAGCCCTGGGCGCACACGCCTGGGTTGGCATGTGGACCATCGCGACCGACTACCTGACGCCGATGGCGCTGGGCAAGTCCGCGACTGCAGTACGTTTCCTCTTCCAGGCAGTATGCGGCGTTGCGATGTTCGCTTACTTCGTCTGGGGTGTGCAGATTCTTTGGGGTATCTGATTCATGGCTAACATTCCAACTATTTCATTCGACGCCATCATTATTGGTGGCGGCGGTGCGGGCATGCGCGCTGCGCTGCAGCTGGCTCAGGGCGGTCACAAGACTGCCGTGATCACCAAGGTGTTCCCGACGCGCTCGCACACCGTATCGGCCCAGGGTGGCATCACCTGCGCCATCGCCTCCGCCGACCCGAACGATGACTGGCGCTGGCACATGTACGATACCGTCAAGGGCTCCGACTACATCGGTGACCAGGACGCTATCGAATACATGTGTCAGGAAGGCCCGGCCGCGGTGTTCGAGCTGGACCACATGGGTCTGCCGTTCTCGCGTACCGAGCAAGGCCGTATCTACCAGCGTCCATTCGGCGGCCAGTCGAAGGACTACGGTAAAGGCGGGCAGGCTGCCCGTACCTGCGCTGCGTCCGACCGTACCGGTCACGCGCTGCTGCACACCCTTTATCAGGGCAACCTGAAAGCCGGTACCACGTTCCTGAACGAGTACTACGCGGTAGACCTGGTCAAGAACGCACAAGGCGAATTCGTCGGTGTGATCGCCATCTGCATCGAAACCGGTGAAACCACCTATATCCGCGCCAAGGCCACCGTGCTGGCGACCGGCGGTGCAGGTCGTATCTACGCCTCGACCACCAATGCCCTGATCAACACCGGTGACGGCGTCGGCATGGCACTGCGTGCTGGCGTACCGGTGCAAGACATCGAAATGTGGCAGTTCCACCCGACCGGCATCGCCGGCGCCGGTGTACTGGTGACCGAAGGTTGCCGTGGTGAAGGTGGTTACCTGATCAACAAGCACGGCGAGCGTTTCATGGAGCGTTATGCTCCGAACGCCAAAGACTTGGCGGGTCGTGACGTTGTGGCCCGCTCGATGGTTAAAGAAATCATCGCCGGTAACGGCTGTGGCCCCAATGGCGACCACGTACTGCTCAAGCTCGATCACCTGGGTGAAGAAGTGCTGCACAGCCGTCTGCCTGGTATTTGCGAGCTGTCCAAGACCTTTGCCCACGTTGACCCGGTAGTTGCTCCGGTTCCGGTGGTTCCGACCTGCCACTATATGATGGGCGGCGTGCCGACCAACATTCATGGCCAGGCAATCACCCAGAACGCCGACGGCGAAGACGAGATCATTCATGGTCTGTTCGCGGTAGGTGAAGTGGCTTGCGTATCGGTTCACGGTGCCAACCGTCTGGGCGGCAACTCGCTGCTCGACCTGGTGGTATTCGGCCGTGCGGCCGGCCTGCACCTTGAGAAGGCGCTGACTGACGGCATCGAATACGATGACGCCACCGACGCCAACATCGAAGCGGCCCTGGCGCGCCTGAACGCTCTGAACGAGCGCACGGATGGCGAAGACGTAGCAACCCTGCGTCGCGAGCTGCAAAACTGCATGCAGAACTACTTCGGTGTGTTCCGTACCGGCGAATACATGCAGAAGGGCATCGCCCAGCTGGCTGATCTGCGCAAGCGTATCGCCAACGTCAAGATCAACGATAAGAGCCAGGCGTTCAACACCGCTCGTATCGAAGCCCTTGAGCTGCAAAACCTGCTGGAAGTGGCTGAAGCGACGGCGATCGCCGCCGAGGTTCGTAAAGAATCCCGTGGTGCTCACGCTCGTGAAGACTTTGAAGATCGCGACGACGAAAACTGGTTGTGCCACACCCTGTACTTCCCGGGTGACAAGCGCGTAACCAAGCGTGCCGTGAACTTCTCGCCGAAGACGGTACCGACGTTTGAACCGAAGATTCGGACTTACTAAGGGTGGCTGCCATGTTGAAAGTCAGTGTTTATCGCTACAACCCTGATCAGGACGCCGCGCCGTTCATGCAGGAGTTCCAGGTCGATACCGGTGGTAAAGACCTGATGGTGCTGGATGTACTGGCACTGATCAAAGAGCAGGACGAAGGTTTCTCCTATCGTCGCTCTTGCCGTGAGGGCGTTTGCGGCTCCGACGGCATGAACATCAACGGCAAGAACGGCCTGGCGTGTATCACGCCGCTGTCTGCTGTTGTCAAAGGCAACAAGCTGATCGTTCGTCCTCTGCCAGGTTTGCCGGTTATCCGTGACCTGGTCGTCGATATGAGCATCTTCTACAAGCAATACGAGAAAGTTAAGCCGTTCTTGCAGAATGACACGCCGGCTCCGGCCATCGAGCGTCTGCAATCCCCGGAAGAGCGTGAAAAGCTCGACGGTCTGTACGAGTGCATTCTGTGCGCTTGCTGCTCGACGTCGTGCCCGTCCTTCTGGTGGAACCCGGACAAATTCCTGGGTCCAGCTGCGCTGCTGCAAGCGTACCGCTTCCTGGCAGACAGCCGCGACACCAAGACGTCCGAGCGTCTGGCTTCGCTGGATGACCCGTTCAGCGTATTCCGCTGCCGCGGGATCATGAACTGCGTCAACGTATGTCCCAAAGGCCTGAACCCGACTAAGGCCATTGGTCACATCCGTAACATGCTGCTGCACAGCGGCGTGTAACTGACGTTGTAGTAAAGCAGGACCGTTGTGCCCGTAAATGCTGCGGCGCAGGCTTCAACCGGCGCCGTAGTTTTAACTTGAGCAGCGACTTACAAAGCCGCGGCTCTTATTTTGAAGAAATGAGACAAGCAGGGGCATTCGGGTTGGTACCCGAACTATCAGCGTGATCCTAAGTGGCTTGTTTTGGTCGCTGCACTTGGCCTTTTGCAAGCAAACTCGGTGTTTTCGCCGGTGGTGTCCCCAAATCGAGGGTGACCAAGCATGCAAGAAAGCGTGATGCAGCGCATGTGGAACAGCGGCTATCTTTCAGGTGGTAACGCTGCCTATGTGGAAGAGCTTTATGAGCTCTACCTGCACGACCCTAACGCTGTGCCAGAAGAATGGCGCACCAAATTTCAGACGTTGTCTTCAGACGGCAACGCTGCCACCGATGTATCGCACGCAACAATTCGCGATCAGTTTGTGCTGCTGGCAAAGAACCAGCGCCGCGCCCAACCGGTTTCCGCCGGCAGCGTGAGCAGTGAGCACGAGAAGAAGCAAGTTGAAGTACTGCGACTGATCCAGGCCTACCGTATGCGTGGCCACCAGGCAGCCCAGCTTGACCCGCTGGGGCTGTGGCAGCGTCCTGCACCTGCAGACCTGTCGATCAATCATTACGGCTTGACCAATGCCGATCTTGATACGACCTTCCGTGCCGGCGACCTGTTCATCGGCAAAGAGGAAGCGAGCCTACGCGAAATTCACGAAGCGTTGCAGCAGACATATTGCCGCACCATCGGCGCTGAATTCACGCACATCACCGATTCCGAGCAGCGCCAGTGGTTCCAGCACCGCCTGGAAGGCGTGCGTGGGCGTCCGGTCTTGTCCGCCGATGTCCGCAGCCACTTGCTGGAGCGCGTGACCGCGGCCGAGGGCCTCGAAAAATACCTGGGTACCAAATACCCGGGCACCAAGCGTTTCGGCCTGGAAGGCGGCGAAAGCCTGATTCCGATGCTCGACGAGCTGATCCAGCGTTCCGGTTCCTACGGCACCAAGGAAATCGTGATCGGCATGGCTCACCGTGGTCGCCTGAACGTGTTGGTCAACACCTTCGGCAAGAACCCGCGCGAGCTGTTTGACGAGTTCGAAGGCAAGAAGAAGGTCGAGTTGGGTTCCGGTGACGTTAAATACCACCAGGGCTTCTCGTCCAACGTGATGACCACCGGCGGTGAAGTTCACCTGGCCATGGCGTTCAACCCATCCCACCTGGAAATCGTTTCGCCAGTGGTCGAGGGTTCGGTACGTGCACGCCAGGATCGTCGTAACGATTCTACCGGTGAGAAGGTTCTGCCGATTTCCATCCACGGTGACGCGGCATTCGCCGGTCAAGGCGTGGTCCTGGAAACGTTCCAGATGTCGCAGACTCGCGGCTTCAAGACCGGCGGTACCGTTCACATCGTCATCAACAACCAGGTCGGCTTCACCATCAGCAACCCGTTGGACGCGCGTTCCACCGAGTACGCCACCGACGTTGCCAAGATGATCCAGGCGCCGATCCTCCATGTGAATGGTGATGATCCGGAAGCCGTGCTGTTCGTGACCCAACTGGCTGTCGACTACCGCATGCAGTTCAAGCGTGACGTGGTGATCGACCTGGTTTGCTACCGTCGTCGCGGTCACAACGAAGCGGACGAGCCAAGCGGCACTCAGCCGTTGATGTACCAGCAGATCACCAAGCAGCGCACCACCCGTGAGCTGTACGCTGAAAGCCTGACCAAGGCCGGCGTGGTTGATGATGCGCGTGTTCAGGCGAAAGTCGATGAATACCGCAATGCGCTGGACAATGGCCTGCATGTAGTGAAAAGCCTGGTCAAGGAGCCGAACAAAGAGCTGTTCGTCGACTGGCGCCCGTACCTGGGCCACACCTGGACTGCACGTCACGATACATCCTTCGATTTGAAGACGTTGCAGGAACTGTCCGCCAAGCTGCTGGAAATTCCAGAAGGCTTCGTCGTACAGCGCCAGGTTGCGAAGATCTACGAAGACCGTCAGAAGATGCAAGCCGGCGGCCTGCCGATCAACTGGGGTTACGCCGAAACCATGGCGTACGCAACCCTGGCGTTCGAAGGTCACCCGATCCGCATGACCGGCCAGGACATCGGCCGCGGTACGTTCTCGCACCGCCATGCGGTATTGCACAACCAGAAAGACGCGGGCACCTACATCCCGCTGCAGAACCTGTACGAAGGCCAGCCACGTTTCGACCTGTACGATTCGTTCCTGTCCGAAGAAGCCGTACTGGCGTTCGAATACGGCTACTCCACCACCACGCCGAACGCGCTGGTGATCTGGGAAGCCCAGTTCGGCGACTTCGCCAACGGTGCCCAGGTGGTTATCGACCAGTTCATCACCAGCGGCGAGCACAAGTGGGGCCGCCTGTGCGGTCTGACCATGCTGCTGCCGCACGGTTATGAAGGCCAGGGCCCTGAGCACTCCTCGGCCCGTCTGGAGCGTTACCTGCAATTGTGCGCCGAGCACAACATTCAGGTATGCGTGCCAACGACCCCGGCACAGATTTACCACTTGCTGCGTCGTCAGGTGATCCGCCCGCTGCGCAAGCCGCTGGTGGTGCTGACGCCGAAGTCGCTGTTGCGTCACAAACTGGCCGTTTCGACCCTGGAAGATCTGGCCCAAGGTTCGTTCCAGACCGTGATTCCAGAGATCGATACACTGGACGCCGCCAAGGTCACTCGCCTGATCCTGTGCAGTGGCAAGGTCTACTACGATCTGTTGGAAAAACGCCGTGCCGAAGGCCGCGAAGACATCGCCATCGTGCGTATCGAGCAGCTTTACCCGTTCCCGGAAGATGACCTCATGGAGATCATCGCGCCTTACACCAACCTCACGAACGTAGTGTGGTGTCAGGAAGAACCGATGAACCAGGGCGCCTGGTACAGCAGCCAGCATCATCTGCGTCGCAGCATCGGCAACCACAACAAGGCCTTGGTCCTTGAGTACGCCGGTCGTGATGCTTCTGCTGCACCTGCGTGTGGCTATGCGTCGATGCACGCCGAGCAGCAGGAAAAACTGCTGCAAGATGCTTTCACTGTTTAACGCCTTCGCGCTGACTGAAACCGAATTTTAAGGACCTACAGATAATGGCTATCGAAATCAAAGCCCCGTCATTCCCGGAATCGGTTGCCGATGGCACCGTTGCCACCTGGCACAAGAAACCAGGCGAGGCCGTCAAGCGTGACGACCTGATCGTCGACATCGAGACTGACAAAGTCGTACTGGAAGTGTTGGCCGAAGCTGACGGCGTGCTGGGCGCGATCGTAGCTGAAGAGGGCGCTACTGTTCTGTCGAACCAGGTACTGGGTTCGATCGAAGAGGGCAGTGCTGCTGCCGCACCTGCTCCTGCCGCTGCTGCACCGGCTGCTTCGGCGCCTGCCGCTGCACCGGCAGCCGGTGGCGAAGATCCAATCGCTGCCCCGGCTGCGCGTCAACTGGCTGAAGAAAACGGCATCAACCTGGCCTCCATCAAGGGCACCGGCAAAGACGGCCGCGTGACCAAGGAAGACGTGGTTGCCGCCGTTGAAGCCAAGAAGAACGCTCCGGCTGCCGCACCTGCCAAGGCTGCTGCTCCTGCTGCCGCTGCGCCTGTGTTTGCCGCTGGCGACCGCACCGAGAAGCGCGTACCGATGACTCGCGTACGTGCCACCGTGGCCAAGCGCCTGGTTGAAGCGCAGTCGAACATGGCCATGCTGACCACGTTCAACGAAGTGGACATGACCGAAGTCATGGCCCTGCGTTCCAAATACAAGGATCTGTTCGAGAAGTCCCACAATGGCGTGCGCCTGGGCTTCATGTCGTTCTTCGTGAAAGCGGCCACCGAAGCGCTGAAACGCTTCCCGGCAGTCAACGCTTCCATCGACGGCGGCGACATCGTTTACCACGGCTATGCAGATATCGGCGTTGCCGTGTCCAGCGACCGTGGTCTGGTAGTTCCAGTGCTGCGTAACGCAGAGCTGATGAGCCTGGCTGAAATCGAAGGCGGCATCGCCGGCTTCGGCAAGAAAGCCCGTGACGGCAAGCTGACCATCGACGAGATGACCGGCGGTACCTTCACCATCACTAACGGTGGTACCTTCGGTTCGATGATGTCGACGCCGATCGTCAACCCACCGCAAGCCGCGATCCTGGGCATGCACAACATCATCCAGCGTCCGATGGCCATCAACGGCCAGGTCGTGATCCGCCCAATGATGTACCTGGCATTGTCTTACGATCACCGCCTGATCGATGGTAAAGAAGCCGTGACGTTCCTGGTGACCATCAAGAACCTGCTGGAAGACCCGGCTCGCCTGCTCCTGGACATCTGATAGAAGCAGCTGCAGGTTGCGAGCTACAAGCTGTAGGAAAAAGCAGCTTGGCTTGCAGCCTGTGGCTAGAAGCTTGTCGCAAATAGAGGATCTATTTTCATGACACAGAAATTTGACGTTGTAGTGATTGGTGCAGGCCCTGGCGGCTATGTTGCCGCCATCAAGGCTGCGCAACTGGGCCTCTCGACTGCTTGCATCGAAAAGTACACCGATAAGGAAGGCAAGCTGGCGCTGGGCGGTACCTGCCTGAACGTTGGTTGCATTCCTTCCAAGGCGCTGCTGGACAGCTCCTGGAAATTTCACGAAGCCCAAGACGGCTTCGCGATCCACGGCATCAACCATGCTGGCGTGACCATGGACGTGCCAGCAATGGTCGGCCGTAAAGCCAACATCGTCAAAGGCCTGACTTCCGGCGTTGCCACCTTGTTCAAGGCCAACGGCGTTACTTCGATTCAAGGCCACGGCAAGCTGCTGGCCGGCAAGAAAGTTGAAGTCACCAAACCGGACGGTTCGGTTGAAGTCATCGAAGCTGAAAACGTGATCCTGGCACCCGGCTCGCGTCCAATCGACATTCCGCCTGCTCCAGTTGATAACAACGTGATCGTTGATTCGACCGGCGCCCTGGAATTCCAGGCTGTGCCTAAGCGCCTGGGCGTGATCGGCGCTGGCGTCATCGGTCTGGAACTGGGCTCGGTATGGTCCCGTCTGGGCGCTGAAGTCACTGTGCTGGAAGCCCTGGATACGTTCCTGCTGGCGGCCGACACTGCCGTCTCCAAGGAAGCGCTGAAAACCCTGACCAAACAAGGTCTGGACATCAAGCTCGGCGCCCGTGTTACCGGTTCCAAGGTCAACGGCGAAGAAGTCGTGGTGACCTACACCGATAAAGACGGCGAGCAGACCATCACCTTCGACAAGCTGATCGTTGCCGTTGGTCGCCGTCCAGTGACCAATGACCTGTTGGCTTCCGACAGCGGCGTGAACATCGACGAGCGTGGCTTCATCCACGTTGATGATCACTGCGCGACCACCGTACCGGGCGTTTATGCGATCGGCGACGTGGTTCGTGGCATGATGCTGGCCCACAAGGCTTCCGAAGAAGGCATCATGGTTGTTGAGCGCATCAAGGGTCACAAGACCCAGATGAACTACGACCTGATCCCATCGGTTATTTACACCCACCCGGAAATTGCATGGGTCGGCAAGAACGAACAGCAGTTGAAAGCTGAAGGCGTTGAAGTTAACGTCGGCACCTTCCCGTTTGCCGCTTCCGGCCGTGCCATGGCAGCCAACGACACCGGTGGTTTTGTCAAAGTCATCGCTGATGCCAAGACTGACCGCGTATTGGGCGTCCACGTGATTGGCCCAAGCGCTGCAGAACTGGTTCAGCAAGGCGCGATTGGTATGGAATTCGGCACCAGTGCCGAGGACCTGGGTATGATGGTCTTCTCCCATCCGACCCTGTCCGAAGCGTTGCACGAAGCAGCGTTGGCAGTGAATGGCGGCGCCATCCACATCGCCAACCGCAAGAAGCGCTAAGCGAGATAATAAGAAACCACGGCGGAGTTGCCCGTCGTGAGCCTTGCGCGCAAGACTCACCGCGGAATATCCGCTGGACGCAGCCTTGCGCAGCTTTACGGGCCATAAGCCCCGCAAGTTGCGCGAGCAGCAGTCACAGGTGGCGCGGCACTCATAATGAGCGCAGCGCCGAATGCGCAGTACCTAACGAAGACGGTAAAAAGCATGAATCTTCACGAGTATCAGGGTAAGCAGCTGTTCGCTGAATACGGCCTGCCAGTTTCCAAGGGCTACGCAGTAGACACCCCGGAAGCAGCAGCAGAAGCTTGCGACAAAATCGGCGGCAGCGAGTGGGTTGTCAAAGCCCAGGTCCACGCCGGTGGTCGCGGTAAAGCGGGCGGCGTTAAGCTGGTTCGCAGCAAAGAAGACGCCAAGGCCTTCGCACAGCAGTGGCTGGGCAAGCGTCTGGTGACTTACCAGACTGACGCCAATGGCCAGCCAGTCACCAAGATCCTGGTTGAATCGTGCACTGATATCGCTAAAGAGCTGTACCTGGGCGCTGTCGTTGACCGTTCGAGCCGTCGCATCGTGTTCATGGCTTCCACCGAAGGTGGCGTGGACATCGAGAAGATCGCTCACGAAACCCCAGAAAAAATTCTGAAGGCCACTATCGATCCACTGGTTGGCGCACAGCCATTCCAGGGTCGTGAACTGGCGTTCCAGCTGGGTCTGGAAGGCAAACAAGTTGCCCAGTTCGCCAAGATCTTCGTAGGTCTGGCCAAACTGTTCCAGGATCACGATCTGGCCCTGCTGGAAGTGAACCCGCTGGTGATCAAGGAAGACGGCGACCTGCATTGCCTCGATGCCAAGATCAACATCGATGCCAACGCCATGTACCGTCAGCCTAAGCTGAAGACTTTCCACGATCCGTCGCAAGACGATCCGCGCGAAGCGCACGCTGCCAAGTTCGAACTGAACTACGTAGCTCTGGAAGGCAACATCGGCTGCATGGTTAACGGTGCCGGTCTGGCCATGGGTACCATGGACATCGTCAACCTGCATGGCGGCAAGCCAGCCAACTTCCTCGACGTAGGTGGTGGCGCTACCAAGGAACGCGTTACCGAAGCGTTCAAGATCATCCTGTCCGACTCCAACGTCGCCGCAGTACTGGTCAACATCTTCGGCGGCATCGTTCGTTGCGACATGATTGCCGAAGGCATCATCGGTGCAGTGAAAGAAGTCGGCGTTAAAATCCCGGTTGTTGTTCGCCTTGAAGGTAACAACGCTGAACTGGGCGCTAAAGTACTGGCAGAAAGCGGTTTGAACATTATCGCGGCTACCAGCCTGACCGACGCTGCTCAACAAGTTGTCAAAGCTGCGGAGGGCAAGTAATGAGCGTCCTGATCAATAAAGACACCAAAGTTATCTGCCAGGGTATTACCGGTTCGCAAGGTAGTTTCCACACCCAGCAAGCCATCGAATACGGCACCAAGATGGTTGGCGGCGTAACCCCGGGCAAAGGCGGCACCGAGCACCTGGGCCTGCCCGTGTTCAACACCGTGAAAGACGCTGTAGCTGCCACTGGCGCCACCGCCAGTGTGATCTACGTTCCAGCTCCTTTCTGCAAGGATTCGATCCTGGAAGCGGCATTCGGCGGCATCAAGCTGATCGTTTGCATCACCGAAGGCATTCCTACCCTGGACATGCTGGACGCTAAAGTTAAGTGCGACGAGCTGGGCGTAGTCCTGATCGGCCCTAACTGCCCAGGCGTGATCACCCCAGGCGAATGCAAGATCGGCATCATGCCAGGTCACATTCACTTGCCAGGTAAAGTCGGTATCGTTTCCCGTTCCGGCACCCTGACCTACGAAGCTGTGAAGCAGACCACTGACGCCGGTTTCGGTCAGTCGACTTGCGTCGGCATCGGCGGTGACCCGATCCCAGGCTCCAACTTCATCGACATCCTGAAGCTGTTCCAGGAAGACCCGAAGACCGAAGCGATCGTGATGATCGGTGAGATCGGCGGTTCGGCTGAAGAAGAAGCGGCTGCCTACATCAAGGCACACGTGACCAAGCCGGTTGTTTCCTACATCGCTGGTGTGACTGCCCCTGCGGGCAAGCGCATGGGCCATGCTGGCGCAATCATCTCTGGCGGCAAAGGCACTGCAGACGAGAAATTCGCTGCACTGCAAGACGCAGGCGTTAAAACCGTGCGTTCGCTGGCAGACATCGGCAAGGCCCTGGCCGAGCTGACCGGTTGGGCTGTCAAGTAAGCCTCGCGCTTAGCTGACGCTTTACCACACAAAGGCCACCTTCGGGTGGCCTTTGTGCATTCTGGATATAGCCAGATTGACGAATGTGCTCGGTTCAAGATGGGAGCTGGCTTGCCTGCGATACAGACACCTCGGTGCATCAGCCAAACCGAGTCGATGCCATCGCAGGCAAGCCAGCTCCCACAGGGTTCTGTATTGCCCAATTAAGTATGAAAACGCGACATTCAAATGTCGCTTATCGGACAGTTCGCCCCGCAACAGTGCGTTTGTCAGCCTGATTCTGTACTCTAGCCGCCTCTTTATGCGTCCGCATCCCAAAAGGAAGCTGCGCGCTAGACCGGTCGGTCCCCATAAGGGCCGGCAGCATTTCCCTCATCCATAGGGAAGCCCTCTCTAAATTCCGATTCAGTAGTGTGGTATTTCCTCAAATGAAAGTGTTGAAAAGCCAGGATATCCTGGCGCTGGGCTTTATGACCTTTGCCCTGTTCGTGGGCGCCGGCAACATCATCTTCCCGCCTATCGTGGGTTTGCAGTCCGGGCCGCATGTGTGGATGGCGGCGCTGGGCTTTCTGATCACCGCGGTCGGTTTGCCGGTGGTCACCGTGATCGCCCTGGCCAAGGTCGGTGGTGGCATGGACGCGCTGAGCAGCCCGATTGGCAAGATTGCCGGTGGCCTGCTGGCGGCAGCGGCCTACCTGGCAGTGGGCCCGCTGTTTGCGACCCCACGCACCGCAACAGTATCGTTTGAAGTGGGCCTGGCGCCCTTGACCGGTGAAAGCCCGTTGGCGCTGTTCCTCTACAGCTCGGTGTATTTCCTGGTGGTGTTCTTTGTCTCCCTGTACCCGGGTCGACTGCTGGACACCGTGGGCCGTTTCCTGGCACCGCTGAAAATCATTGCCCTGGCCATCCTCGGCATCGCCGCGTTTGCCTTGCCCGCCGGTGAGGTGGGCGTCGCCACGCCGGAATACGTTGCAGCACCGTTCTCACAAGGCTTTATCAATGGTTACCTGACCATGGATACCCTGGGCGCGCTGGTGTTCGGCATCGTGATCGTCAACGCGATCCGTTCCCGTGGCGTCGAGTCGCCCAAGCTGATCACCCGTTACGCGATCATTGCCGGGCTGATTGCCGGCG
The DNA here is from genome assembly GCF_001439735.1 of Pseudomonas paralactis. GTDB lineage: Bacteria > Pseudomonadota > Gammaproteobacteria > Pseudomonadales > Pseudomonadaceae > Aquipseudomonas > Aquipseudomonas paralactis. The sequence goes on along the minus strand of NZ_JYLN01000008.1, from coordinate 113,805 downwards.
TGGGCCTGGCACTGGTGTACGTCAGCCTGTTCCGTCTGGGTTCCGGCAGCCATGCCGTGGCCGCCGGTGCCAGTAACGGCGCTGCCGTACTGCACGCTTACGTGCAACACACATTCGGCTCCCTGGGCAGCGGCTTCCTCGCTGTGCTGATCTCGTTGGCGTGCCTGGTGACCGCCGTCGGCCTGACCTGCGCCTGCGCCGAGTACTTCAGCAAGGTCCTGCCGCTGTCCTACAAGACCCTGGTCGTGATTCTGGCGTTATTCTCGCTGTTTGTGTCCAACCTGGGCCTGACCAAGCTGATCGCGTTCTCGATTCCGGTGCTGACCGCGATCTACCCACCGTGCATCGTGTTGGTGGCTTTGAGCTTCTGCAAAGGGTTCTGGCAGGAACAGGGCCGTATCGTCGGCCCGGTGATGCTGGTGTCGTTCATCTTTGGCTGCATCGACGCACTCAAGGGCGCAGGCCTGGCGGGTTGGATGCCTACACAGTTGGCCAACTTGCCGCTGAGCGAACAAGGTTTGGCGTGGCTGGTACCATCGCTGATGACGTTGGTGGTGGCTGTGGTGATTGACCGTATGCTGGGCAAGCGTAGCGAAGCCATCGCGTAACGCGCGGTTCGGGCTGTACTGAAATGCCCCGTATCAAACGATACGGGGCATTTTTTTTGAGTCGATGGCAGTGTCTTTTTTTTGGGGATGGCGTCAAAAATCTCAAGTTGAAAACACCGGTCGGTGTGGGAGCTGGCTTGCCTGCGATGGCGGTACATCGGTTGGCGCGGTGGTGACTGCAAAGACGCTATCGCAGGCAAGCCAGCTCCCACATTTGGACCGTGTCGGCCCTATCATCCTGTGTACAAGGACCCGCATGTCGTTCGTCGAAACCAATCAAGTCCATCTGCTTGCCGCGCTCTGGTTCATCTTGTGCTGGGGTGGCTACACCCGTTACGCAACGTGGAAGGCCCGGGACACGGCGTGCCTGGCCAGTGTGTTGCACCTGTACCGGGAAGACTGGATGCGCCGCATGTTGTTGCGCGATAACCGCATCGCCGATGCCAGCGTGATCGGCAACCTGGAGCGTAATGCCTCGTTCTTTGCCTCCAGTACTTTGATCATCCTCGCCGGTATTCTCACTGTGCTCGGTGCTTCCGAGCGGGCGGTATCGTTGCTGGCGGACATTCCCATGGTGCAGCAGGCGTCCCAGGGCATGTCGGAGGTCAAGTTGCTGTGCCTGGCCCTGGTATTTGTTTATGCGTTTTTTACTTTCAGCTGGTGCATGCGTCAGTACAACTTCGCGGCGGTGCTGGTGGGCTCGGCGCCGATGATTGGTGAACGACATGTGTCGGAGCAGGAGCGCAATGCATTTGCCTTGCGGGCGGCGCGGGTGATTTCGATGGCGGCCAACCAGTTCAACTTCGGCCTGCGTGCTTATTACTTCGGCATGACCATGCTGGCCTGGTTTGTCAGCCCCTGGTTGTTCATGTTGATGAGCAGCGGGGTGGTGTTGGTGCTTTATCGCCGCGAGTTTCACTCCGACGTCTTGCAGGTGATGGTGTATACCCCGACCAATATGCTGGCAGTCGACGCTGTAAAAGAGGGCGCATCGTAGCGCTGGCAGCAAATTCCAGACAAAGAAAAGCCCGCTTAATCAGCGGGCTTTCTTTTTGCTGCCAAGCCAGGTTGGCTGTTTCAGGGTATCGGGAACTTGCTCTTTGTCGAATCCACTCCCATGTTCTTCAAATATTCCTGGGCGGGCCTCAAATCGCTTTTTTTGGGTAGATAGTGTCCAGAGACATTGGAAAGGTGGAATTTCCCGAAGGCGTCTTTCCTTATGTAGCCTGCGCTGACTACCTTTTCTGATTGGCCACTGCCGGCGCCGATTTCCGCGATGGCAGGATGTGATAACCATTTTGGCGGTGCATTTTTGTCGATAGTACCGATGATCAGTTGGTTGTCTTGAGTGAAGACGAACTTGCTGACTGTATCGGGTTTCAACACAACCTTCAGGTCGTCCGGCTTTGTGATGCGAACCAGTTCCGCTCGGGCCGCTCGGGGGTTCAATGCCGCTCCGGCCAGATGCATCTCGGCGTTCAGGTCACGAGCCCTGGTATTGACCAGCACTGCAAGTGGTTTTCGAATGGGCGGCTCTATTCGCCAACTGCCGGAGGTGGAAGAGCTGCTTGCAGGCACTAGGTTTTCCGCGGAGGAGGCAGAATGAGGCTGCGGTAGAGGTTCTAGCGTTTGAGGTAGTTTGGCGCCTCCCGGCAAACCGGTTAGCACCCATTCGCCGTTCCCTTTGTTCAAAAGCGTAGCCACCCGACGCTTTGTCTCGGGGTTTATAACGTTTACAAATCCTGATTCGAATTTGAACGCTGGGCTTATTTGGTAGACCCTGCTCACGTCTGAGTTATCGGTGTAACGGATCAACCATTTGTCACCGACTTGTTGTGGCCCGGTGGCGCTGAGCGGTTTTCCTGCCAGTAGCTGATTATCCAGTGCGTGCGCGGCGAGGTCGCCACGGTTCTGTACAGGGTGGGCCGGGTTTGGCAATTGGGTCGGGGTGCTTGAGGGGCGGCCCGCCGATATCGACGTACCCGGAACCGGTACGACGTGACCGCTTGGCGTACCCGTTGTACCTGCCGTGATTGCCAGTCGCTGTTGGAGCGTGCGCCCAGGGGTTCTGAACACCGGGCGCAACGGGGGCCTTTTGAGTAAAGGGATACCCGACGCAGCCATGGCGAAGTCGCTGTACACCGCCCCCCATTGTCCCGGTCGGGTGAGGAGCTTGGGCAGGCTTCGTCCGGATGTACGCAACGTTCTTAGCGCAGCCTTGGAGAGCCTTTGGGTGGCTGACATACCAGCGTTGACCGGGATGAGGCTTAGAACGAATTGGGCTATATCTGCGGCGAACATTAATTTGTTGGCTGTGGATCGGGCCGATACGTCTGCGCTGGGTGTCATCCCAACCAATGCTCTCCCTCTGAGTAACCCCACCTCCTGCATATACAGGTTTTCAGTGATGCTATCTTTGAACGGCTTCAGCCGGATGCCCGCTTCATGGTCGGCCGCGAATTTCTTGAGCCACGTGCCGAGCCCAGGCAAAAACAGGGTGTCGTGAATATTATCTCGATCAACAGGTGATACCCGCTGATCCATGTAGGTCATCCACTCGGGCGTGTTCAGCAGCGTGTTAAGTTGATCCTCGTCCACAATTTCTCTGAAGGGACGTCCGTCGGGAGCATCCGGACTGTACAGCACCAGCGAGGGATGGTTGGTCGGTTTGATGACCATCATGCCCTGGACGGGTTTGCCGTTCAGGACCACGCTATGCGAGACGATGGAGGCACCATTCACGATTGGCCAGGTGGTGGAGTCGCTATGCTCAAGTGTCGCTTCGATCCACTGCTCGGCGATTTTTTGCCTGTTCAGATAGGCATCGGGGTCCAGGCTGGTGATGAACGCGTCCTTGGCCATCCTTGCCTTCAGATGGTTTTTCCACGCGTCGGGCAGCACCCTGGCTTCGTCGGAGGTGGCAGTGGGGCTGAGTTTGTCATCCAGTAGTTTGAGGTATTTGCCGCCCACATCGGTTTGGCTGATCAGGTCCTCGAGAAACGGCTTATCCAGGGTAAGCAGGTATTGTCCGTTGGCACTTACGACGCGAGCGGCCCAGGTGCTGGTCGGCGAGTTTTCATGCCATGGCGTTGTGTTCATGAGCGCCAGGTCGGTCAGCGACCGGGTGTGGATCTGCGGCTTTGGTGCGTTTGCGGTACCTAAAAGGCCGCGATTGCTCGACTGCTGTGTGGTCATCTGAACCATCACGTGGTCAAGGTCTATTTCCTCGTGCCGGTAGCGGTCCGGCAGCTTGGCTTTCAACGCCTGGGCCAGCAACTGTTTGGCGAAAATGTTCGGGTCCGGGATGTTTGCCAATAGCCCTTGTAAGTGCGTAAGGCTTGTATCCTGTGCTTCCTCCAGCTCCCTATAGCTCGTTTCTTGTTGGGGAGTCAGTTCTTTAAGCCATTGGGGTTGCAGTTTGTTGTGCAGTTGTTCATTGCGTGCGAGCAGGGCATTACTGCCATCGAAATGCAGTGAAAGATCCGCTGCATCATTGATGGTTTCGACAGTTTGGGCGCAGAGCAACGACGGTGTGCGAGAGGAGCCAGTTTCGGCTTGCGCCTGGGCGAACCCGGCCTGCATGGTTTCATTGACCTCGTCAGCCTGTCGCTGCAACAACTGGGGAAAGGTTTGTGCCACGACGTCGCCGCAGACGGGGGCGAATCCCAGCATTAAATCATCACCCCACGGAGGGTTTCGACTGTGCTCTACCGACACCGGCAGACTTTTGAGTAGCAGGTTGGCCTTCTCGTCATCATTATCGATCCTCTGCATCAATGCCTCGCGGGCTTCGCCAGGGCTCGCGAATTCCTCGAAACCGTCCCCGGGGGTATAAAGCACTACAGGCCCGGTGGTGTCATCCAGCCCGATATTACGGGTGTCACTTGCGCTGTAAGGTGCCTCGGGTGACGAGCCGTCGCTGCGAGTGATAAGAAAACAACCGGCTAAAATTGCGCCATTGGCGGAGCTGTCATCTACCCGGACCGGATACACCCCCGGACGATCCCCAGCGGGAAGTTCGCGCTCGCGTGCTTCAAGGGTGGGGTACTGAAAGGCGGTGTCGATCAGCTTTTTGCCAGCCTCGCTGAGGGTTCCGTCTTCAACCCGCAGGGCTGCCTCGGTGGAAAGCATCTGCCGGTGCAGGGCAAGCAGTTGGGCTGAACGTGATGGCTGCTTGGGGGAGCCTCCGGGTGATCTTTTCCAGTAGCTACTGAGCGCCTCTGGAAAGCGGGTTGCGATATCGTGTGCAAGCGTCAGCAGGGACCCCTGATGCTCCAACCTGGTTTGGGGAGCACCCGCAGGCCCGTCAATGTAAAAGCCCGTTTGCATATCGGCACTGTGCTCTTGCGTGTTGGGCGTGCCAGTGACGGCGTTTATGTGGACTTGCGCGACCTTTTCGAGCAATGCCTGCGATAAGGTTTGCGTGGAAATCAACACGGGCTCTGCCGGCGGCTGTTTTCGATAGGTGTTGACGTGGATAATGTTCGGGTCGATTGATGTGAGCTGGGGAAAGGCTTTTTTCAACTGAGCCTGGGTAAAGCGTTGGAATGTCATCTGCTGACTGAGCAAATCAATAATTTTCTGGTTGTACGCCTGGTGCTGTTCAATCAATTGGGATTGCGCGGCGACTGCGTTCGGCCCTGTATCAGTGGCAACAACTGGTTTTATGCCAGCTACTTGGATTTTGATCCGATCATCCGGGTCTAGTCCCAACGGCTTGGGCTGAGGGTGGTGCGATAAAGGTGGCTGTTGCGTGGTCGATTCAGAGGCTGTGCCCACGGACAGTTGGATCGCTTGCGGCGCAGGTGTTTGGCTGACAGAGAGAGAAGTTGAGCGCATTTAACATCCTAAGGATAGATATGCAGTTCCTTCCGCCTGAGAAATGATCAAGGCTTCGTGCCTTGGGGCCAACTAAGTGAGTGGAGGCGTCCTATTGGTTCCAGGGCCGAACTTATGTACATCTGGAAACAGGAATTCTCATAAAAGACAGGTAGTACGGCCGGGGTTTTGATATTTGTTGCGCAACTCACCGGGCTCACATTTAGAAGGACCCGTATGTCGCGGCGGTGCTGGTGGGCTCGGCGACGATGATTGGTGAACGGCATGTGTCGGAGCAGGAGCGCAATGCATTTGCCCTGCGGGCGCCGCGAGTTTCACTCCGACGTCTTGCAGGTGATGGTGTATACCCCGACCAATATGCAAGCCTCGGAGGCTGCAAAAGAGAGTGTTTCTTGATCGCCGGATAAAACAGCAGGCAAAGAAAAGCCCGCTTTATAAGCGGGCTATCTTTTGCAGCACTACAGCTTCACACCCGGCAATTACTGCTTGGCAGGTTCTGCAGGGGCGGCAGGTGCAGCTTCTTTTGCAGCTTCGGCGTTCGATTCAGCCTGAGCTTTGGCAGCTTCGGCGTTTTCTTTCGCAGCGTCGTTCACTTTATCCTGTGCTTTAGCCATGTCTTGCTGTGCTTGCTCAGAGTGTGCAGCGGCATCTTGGGCTTTGTCTTCGGATTTCTTGTCGCAGGCAGCCAGACCGAGTGCAGCGGCCAGCATCATGGAAATAGCTAATGTCTTGCGCATGGGTGTTTCTCCTTATTGAAGATATCTACTGGCCTTTCGAACCCAAGGGGCCAGCATTAGTTCCTTATGTCCCACAGATATATAGCATGTTTCGTACAGATTTTTTTCCCGGTAGTTCGCATCCATCCGATTCCCACTAATAAGAGTCTAAAAACAATGACCGAAAACCCCTTGTTAGAGCGTGCCGCACGCTTTGTTTCGGCGCTGCGCCATTGCCAGGTGCTGGGTGTGGCCGTCCACGCCGCAAGCGAGGAGGGTATGACCCTGGTGTTGCCGTATGGGCCGCATCTAGTCGGTGATCCTTTGACGGGTGTGATTCACGGTGGCGCCTTGACCTCGTTGATGGACACCGCGTGCGGCATGGCCACCTTATGCGTATTACCCGAATTTGAAGTGTGCCCGACCCTGGACCTGCGCATCGACTACATGCGTGCGGCCGAACCGCACCAGCCGGTGTATGGCTTCGCGCAATGTTACCGGGTGACCACCGACGTGATCTTTACCCGCGGGTTCGCCTATCAGGACGACTCGCAACAACCCATCGCCCATGTGGTGGGCACGTTCATGCGGATGGGCAAACGTCTGAAAGGCACGCAAGGGCTGGGCAGCACGATCAAGGGAGAGCAGGCATGACGCATCGATTCAAGACCCGGCTGGAGCAGGCCCTCGACCGTGGCAACTACGACGCACTGCTGGGCTTGGTGCCCTATGCCAAGTTGATCGGCATCGAATGCACCCGCCTGGGGGATGAGCTGCTGTTTCGGCTGCCGGCCAACAAGGACAATATTGGTAACCCCATATTGCCGGCGCTTCACGGCGGCGTGATCGCAGGCTTCATGGAGCTGTCGGCGGCCCTGCATCTACTGGTTTTTACCGGGGCTCCAGGCCTGCCAAAAATCATCGATTTTTCCCTGGATTACCTGCGCGCCGGCCAGTTTCGCGACACTTACGCCAAATGCCAGGTGTGGCGTCAGGGCCGGCGTGTCGCCAATGTGGCGATTACCGCCTGGCAAACCACCGAGGCCGAGCCGATCGCCACTGCCCGCGCACATTTCAAGATTGAGGAATTGGCCCGCCCTTGAAATCCCGGTCTTAGCCCCCAACTTTGATGACAACCCGCCGCCAACCCTTTCGGGCGCGGCCACTGCCATCCAATTGGAGTTTGATGACCATGAGTGTGGAAACTCAAAAGGAAACCCTGGGCTTCCAGACCGAGGTGAAGCAACTGCTGCACCTCATGATCCATTCGCTGTATTCCAACAAGGAAATTTTCCTTCGCGAATTGATCTCGAACGCCTCTGACGCTGTCGACAAATTACGTTTCGAAGCACTGTCCAAGCCTGAGTTGCTGGAAGGTGGCGCGGAACTGAAAATCCGTGTGAGCTACGACAAGGACGCCAAGACCGTCACGCTCGAAGACAACGGTATCGGCATGAGCCGTGAAGACGCGATTACCCACTTGGGTACCATCGCCAAATCCGGCACCGCAGATTTCATGAAGAACCTGTCGGGCGACCAGAAAAAAGATTCTCATCTGATCGGCCAATTCGGCGTGGGCTTCTATTCGGCCTTCATCGTTGCCGACAAGGTTGAAGTATTCAGCCGCCGTGCCGGCCTCGACGCCAGCGAAGGCGTGCACTGGGCGTCCAAAGGCGAGGGCGAGTTTGAAATCGCCACTATCGACAAGGCAGATCGCGGTACCCGCATCGTGCTGCACCTGAAATCCGGTGAAGACGAATTCGCTGATGGCTGGCGCCTGCGCAACATCATCAAGAAATACTCCGACCACATCGCTTTGCCGATCGAGCTGCCGAAAGAACAGACGGCTGCCGAAGGCGAAGAGAAGCCTGCCGAGGAATGGGAAACCGTCAACCGCGCCAGCGCCCTGTGGACCCGTCCGCGTACCGAGATCAAGGACGAGGAATACCAAGAGTTCTACAAGCACATCGGCCACGACTACGAAAACCCGCTGAGCTGGAGCCACAACAAGGTTGAAGGCAAGCTGGAATACAGCTCGCTGCTCTACGTACCGGCTCGCGCTCCGTTCGACCTGTACCAGCGCGAAGCGCCGAAGGGCTTGAAGCTCTACGTGCAACGCGTATTCGTGATGGACCAGGCGGAATCCTTCCTGCCGCTGTACCTGCGCTTTATCAAGGGCGTGGTCGACTCCAACGATCTGTCGCTGAACGTGTCGCGGGAAATCCTGCAGAAAGACCCGATCATCGACTCGATGAAGTCGGCGCTGACCAAGCGCGTGCTCGACATGCTGGAAAAACTGGCGAAGAACGAGCCTGAGCAATACAAGAGTTTCTGGAAAAACTTCGGTCAGGTGATGAAGGAAGGCCCGGCCGAAGACTTCGCCAACAAGGAAAAAATCGCCGGCTTGCTGCGTTTTGCTTCGACTCAGGGCGAAGACGGCGAGCAGGTTGTGTCCCTGGCTGACTACCTGGCACGCGCCAAGGAAGGTCAGGACAAGGTCTACTACCTGACCGGCGAAACCTACGCACAGGTTAAAAACAGCCCGCACCTGGAAGTCTTCCGCAAGAAAGGCATCGAAGTGCTGCTGCTGACCGACCGTATCGATGAGTGGCTGATGAGCTACCTCACCGAGTTCGACGGCAAGTCCTTCGTTGACGTTGCTCGTGGCGACCTGGACCTGGGTAACCTGGATTCCGAGGAAGACAAGAAAGCTGCTGAAGAAGTCGCCAAGTCCAAAGAGGGCCTGGTTGAGCGGATCAAGGCATCCCTGGGCGAAGCGGTCAGCGAAGTGCGGGTTTCCCACCGCCTGACCGACTCCCCGGCGATCCTGGCCATTGGCGAGCAGGACCTGGGCATGCAGATGCGTCAGATCCTTGAAGCCAGCGGTCAGAAGGTTCCGGACTCCAAGCCGATTTTCGAATTCAACCCGGCTCACCCGCTGATCGAGAAACTCGATGGCGAGCAGAGCGAAGAGCGGTTTGGCGACCTGTCGCACATCCTCTTCGACCAGGCGGCTCTGGCCGCCGGCGACAGCCTCAAAGACCCGGCCGCCTATGTGCGCCGACTGAACAAGCTGTTGGTTGAATTGTCGGTTTAACACCGATGTAGAAAAACCCGCTTCGGCGGGTTTTTTCGTTCTGGCTCTACTGTAGGAGCGAGCTTGCTCGCGAAAAACGTCAACGATAACGCGCAAATGCTGAATGAACGCGGTGATCTCACGTTTTTCGCGAGCAAGAACTAGGCGTCCCCCTCGCTCCTACAGGGAGCATCGTCAATCCATCAGAATTGGAGAAAATGATGAGCCAAGTCACTGTACGTTCCGTGGTCTATCAGATTGATGGCCAGTCTTATGAAAGCCGTCTGGCATTCGATGCCAGCCACAAGGGCCCATTGCCGGGACTGCTGATGGCGCCGAACTGGATGGGCGTGAGTTCGGGGGCCGAAGAGATCGCGAAGGCCGTTGCCGGCAAAGGCTACGTGGTGTTGATTGCCGACCTCTACGGGCAAAACGTACGACCTTCAAATGGCGATGAAGCCGGCGCGGCGATGATGCCATTGAAGAATGATCGCCCGTTGCTGAACAAGCGTATGCAGGCGGCCTTCGAGCAACTGCAAGGCCAGACTGAAGCAGCAGTGGATACCTCGAAACTGGCCACCTTCGGCTTTTGCTTTGGCGGTTGCTGCTCCCTGGAACTGGCCCGTACTGGCGCGCCGGTAAAGGCTGCCGTGTCGTTCCACGGCACCCTGGATACACCGAACCCGGCGGATGCGAAGAACATCAAGGGGTCAGTGCTGGTGCTGCATGGCGCCTCGGACCCGTTGGTGCCCAAAGAGCAACTGCCGGCGTTCGAAGAGGAAATGAACGCGGCGGGTGTGGATTGGCAGTTGCTGAGCTACGGTGGTGCGGTGCATTCCTTCACCGATCCCCATGCCAATGTGCCAGGCAAGATGATGTACGACGCGAAGACTGCTGCGCGGGCTTTTCAGTCGATGCATAACTTGCTGGATGAAGTGTTCAAGGGCTGATGCCTCAGCTCCCACATTTGATAGGTATGCACCTTTAAAATGTGGGAGCCGGCTTGCCTGCGATAGCTATTTCACAGGCAACTCGATTCTTTCTGATTCCCCCGGCACAGTCGGCCAATCCCCAGCCGCCCAACGCTGTCTCGCCTGCTCGATCACCGCCGGATCACTCGCCACAAAATTCCAGTTGATCCGCCGTGGCCCATCCAGCGGCGCCCCGCCAAATACCATCAGGTGGCAATCACTCTCGGCATACAGGGTCATCTCCTGCCCAGTCGGCAATACTACCAAGCTGTTGACCTCCAGGCCTTCGCCGTCCAACTGCACCTCACCCTCCAGCACATACACCGCACGTTCCTCATGTTCATCAGGAATCAACAGGGTGGTGGCGGTTTGCATCTGTACCTCGGCATACAGCGTCGGCGACAGTACCGGCACCGGTGACCTGAGGCAAAAACCATCACCGGCGATCAAACGCACCTGCACGCCGAGGTTATCGCTTATCGGCAAGCTCGCCGCTGGGTGATGGCTGTAGTGTCCCGGCCCGGTCTCGTGGTCCTTGGGCGAGGCCAGCCATACCTGCAGGCCATGCAGGTTGAAGCCACTGGCCTTGACCGCTTCAGGTGTGCGCTCGACGTGTGCAATCGCGGTGCCGGCGGTCATCCAGCTGACATCGCCGGCTTGCACCACCTGGTCCGAGCCAAGGCTGTCCTTATGCTGCAAGACGCCTTCAAACAGGTAAGTAAGGGTGGACAGGCCGATGTGGGGATGCTGGCGGATATTCATGCCGTTACCCGGTGCGTAGCGGGTCGGCAGCATATGGTCGAAAAACACAAAGGGCCCGACGCTGCGGCATTCACGCGAGGGCAGGGGCCGCAGGATAGGCTGACCTTCTACATCTTCGGGGCGAGGGCGAATCACGGTGAGAGTGGTCATGGGCATCCCAGTCTGAGCGGGTTAGATGCTTTGAGCATAACCCGCTCGATGGGAAGGTGGGGCTATTGGCTGAAGGCACCTTCCGATAATTTCGTCTCGATAGTGACTTCGGCAGTGGTCATCAGCTTATGTACCGGGCATTTATCGGCGACGCGGTGCAGTTCATCGCGCTGGGCGTCGGTGAGTACGCCCTTGAGGGTGAGCTTGACGTTGAGCTTGTATTTACCCTTCTGCTCTTCGGCGCTGTCGTGAGTGACCTCCACGGTCACGCCGGTCAACGGGATATCTTTTTTCTGCGCGTAGAGTCTCACGGTCAAAGCTTTGCACGACGCCAGCGCAGCATCGAAATAATCGTGGGGGGAGGGCGCCGAATCGTCACCGCCCAGGCTCTTGGGCAGGTCGGTAAACAGCTCGTGATTATTGATATTCACGCTGTGACGAAAGTTTTCAGCGTTCAGCGTATTGACGGTAACAGGCATGGCAAACCTCGTAAGGGCGCAGGATGAAGGTCATGCAGTTATAGAGCATGCTGGCACTCCAGTGTTCCGGTTTTTTCCATGCTGAACCCTGAAGGCTGGCGCAAGGTCTACCCGTATCAACCCTTATTGAGGTTTTACCGTGTCTGGAACCCGCCTGAGTCTTGCCTTGTTGCTCGCCATCAGCAGCCTTGCCGCGCAGGCCCGTGACTATGCCTACAGCGACGCGCACCTGCATTACGTGGACTTCTTTCAGGAGAGCGCCGGCATGGACAAGCTGCTCAAGGCCATGGCGGACAACCGCATTGAGCACGTCATGATTTCCGGGATTCCCGTGGCCAAGAAATGGCACGAAGACGAGCCCAAGCGCCCGCGCTATTACGCCGGTGACGACGCCGATGCTTATTGGTACAGCGCCACGGATGTGATCGTCGCGGCGGCAGTGAATAAACTTTCTCCTGCGCAACGCCAGCACTTTCACCCGTTCCTCGCCGGTTTCAATCCCAACGACAAGAACTCCGCCGCCCACATCCAGCGTATGCTCGACCTCAACCCAGGGCTGTGGCAGGGCATCGGTGAAGTGTTTACCCGCCATGATGACCTCACCGCGCTGACTTCCGGCGACACGCCGCGTGCCAATAACGAAGCCATGACGCGCATCTACCACCTGGCGGCCGAAAACGACCTGCCGGTGATGCTGCATTCCAACATCACCTCCAAACGTGAGCGCAACCCACTGTATCTGGCGGAAGTCGAGCAGCCGTTACGCAATCACCCGCACACGCGTTTTATCTGGGCCCATGCCGGTACCAGCAAGGAAATTCACCGTCATCAGGTGCAGATGGACTTTTTGTTGCCTACCCTGACGCGCCTGCTTGAGGCGTACCCCAACCTGTATATCGACCTGTCCTGGAGCATGCTCACGCCGTATCTGCTGGACGACGCCGGTAAGCCACGGCCGCAATGGGTTGCGCTGGTGGAGCGCTTCCCGGATCGCTTCATGCTCGGCTCCGATGTTGTGGGGCGCTTCAATAAGTTGGGCAAAGAGATGCGCCGCTTCGATCCTTTCCTTGATGCGTTGCCCGAAGACGTTGCCCACAAGGTCGCGCGCGACAATTTCCTGGCCATCCTGCCCAAGCCGCCTCGCGATGGCGACGCGCGTTGATATCGCGTTTTGATCTTATGCCAATGACCTGAGGTGCCGATAACGTCCAAGAGACCCGCTGCAGGTGGATGCAGTACTTTTGGAAGGAACCCTGGCATGAATATCCGCAGTTTGAATATCGCCCCTCGCGCCGGCCTGGGCTTTGGTGTGCTGGCGTTGATGGTGTTCGTCTTGGGCGGCTTTGCCCTGTTGCAGATGGCTAATATGCGTCAGCAGTCGGACCAGGTGGAGACCAACTGGCTGCCCAGCGTAATGGCGGTGGGGGAGATGAATCAGGATGTGTTGCGCATTCGGGCGCTGACGTTGCGCTTGCTGGTCAACCGCGACCCCCAGGCGGTGGCGCAGAACGAGCAGAAAATCGCCGAGATCAAAACCGGCTTGCATCACGCTGAAGGCGTGTACGAGGCATTGATCGTCTTGCCTGAGGAGCGCGTGCTGTTTGATCGCTTCAAGCTCGAGGAGCAGCAGTACCTGCAACGCCAGGAGCAGGTGGTGGGCTTATCCAAGGCTAATCGGCTGGAGGACGCCATTGCGGTGGTCAATGGCGAAATGAATCAGATGGCCGACCAGATGGCCGTGACGCTGCGTGAGTTGGTCAATCTGAACAAGTCCAGCGCCAACGAGGCCGCCCGGCTGGCACAACACGTGTTCAGCCAGTCGCGGGTCTGGGTGATGGTCATGATTGGCGTCACGGCGTTGATCACGATCGGCCTGGCCGTGTGGCTGACGCGTAGCATCGTGCTACCGCTGGCGCAATCGTTGAAAGTCGCCCAGGGCGTTGCCAGCGGCGATTTAACTGGCGAGATCAAGCTCAGTGGCAGCGACGAGCCGGCGCGCTTGCAGCAGGCGCTCAAGCGCATGCAGGAGAGCTTGCGCGACACTATCCGGCGCATATCAGAATCGTCGCACCAATTGGCGTCGGCTTCCGAAGAGCTCAGTTGCGTCACCGAGGATGCGACCCGTGGTTTGCACCAGCAGAACCAGGAAATCGAACAGGCGGCCACGGCAGTCAATCAGATGACGGCGGCGGTGGAGGAGGTGGCGAGCAATGCCGTGGCCACGTCCCAGGCGTCTCGCGAATCCGACCGCATTGCCCAGCAAGGGCGTGAACAGGTGCAGCAGACGGTGGTGTCGATTGAAGCCCTCGCGACCGATGTGACCGCCAATGTGACCCAGGTCGAAGCGCTGGCGCAAAAGGTCTATGGCATCAGCACAGTGCTGGATGTGATTCGCTCGATTGCCGAGCAAACCAACTTGCTGGCATTGAACGCGGCGATTGAAGCAGCGCGAGCGGGTGACGCCGGGCGCGGGTTTGCGGTGGTCGCCGATGAAGTGCGTGCCCTGGCCCATCGCACGCAGCAATCGACCCAGGAAATCGAGCAGATGATCAGCGGGATTCAGCAGGGCACCGACCAGGCTGTCAGCTCGATGCAGCAGAGCAATACACGGGCGCGCTCTACACTGGAGATCGCCAAATCGGCGGGCATGGCCCTGGAAGAGATTGCCTCGGCGTTTACCTTGATCAACGAACGCAATCTTGTGATCGCCAGTGCCTCGGAGCAGCAGGCGGCGGTGGCGCGGGAGGTGGATCGTAACTTGATGAATATCCGCGACCTGGCGCATCAGACCTCTACCGGCGCTAATCAGACCAGCGCAGCGAGCCATGAGTTATCGCGGTTGGCGGTGGATCTGAATTCGATGGTGGCGCGGTTTTCGGTGTAGGGCGGGGAACCGGGTTGGCCCAATCGCAGGCAAGCCAGCTCCCACACTGGACCGTATTCCTTCAGGATGAACGCGGTCGAAGGTGGGAGCTGGCTTGCCTGCGATGAAGGCGACGCGGTCTCAAATCAAATCGCCACAAAAAAGCCCCGAACCAGTCGGGGCTTTTTCATGTGATCAACCTGCGGGGCTTACTTGCCCTGCCAGCGTTTCAGTACCAGGGTGGCATTGGTGCCGCCGAAGCCGAAGCTGTTGCTCATCACGGTGTCGATCTTGGCGTTTTCAACGGTCTTGGTCAGGATCGGCATATCGACCACAACCGGATCAATTTCGTCGATGTTGGCCGAGCCGTCCATCATCAGCAGGCAGTAGATCGCTCCCACACTGGACCGTATTCCTTCAGGATGAACGCGGTCGAAGGTGGGAGCTGGCTTGCCTGCGATGAAGGCGACGCGGTTTCAAATCAAACGCAAAAAAAAGCCCCGAACCAGTCGGGGCTTTTTCATGTGATCAACCTGCGGGGCTTACTTGCCCTGCCAGCGTTTCAGTACCAGGGTGGCATTGGTGCCACCGAAGCCGAAGCTGTTGCTCATCACGGTGTCGATCTTGGCGTTTTCAACGGTCTTGGTCAGGATCGGCATATCGGCCACAACCGGATCAATTTCGTCGATGTTGGCCGAGCCGGCCATGAAGTTGCCTTCCATCATCAGCAGGCAGTAGATCGCTTCGTGAACGCCGGCGGCGCCCAGGGAGTGACCCGACAGGCTCTTGGTCGAGCTGATGGCCGGCGCCTTGTCGCCGAATACCGCACGCACGCCTTCCATTTCCTTGGCGTCGCCGACCGGAGTCGAGGTGCCGTGGGTGTTCAGGTAGTCGATTGGGGTATCAACGGTGGACATGGCCATCTGCATGCAGCGGATCGCGCCTTCGCCGCTTGGGGCCACCATGTCGTAGCCGTCGGACGTCGCGCCGTAGCCGACGATTTCTGCGTAGATCTTGGCGCCACGGGCCAGAGCGTGTTCCAGCTCTTCAACCACGACCATGCCGCCACCGCCGGCGATGACGAAACCGTCACGCTTGGCGTCGTAGGCACGGGAGGCTTTTTCCGGGGTTTCGTTGTACTGAGTAGACAGTGCGCCCATGGCGTCGAACAGGAACGACTGGCTCCAATGCTCTTCTTCACCGCCGCCGGCGAAGACGATGTCCTGCTTGCCCAGCTGGATCTGCTCAACGGCAGTCCCGATGCAGTGGGCGCTGGTGGCGCACGCGGAAGAGATCGAGTAGTTCACGCCCTTGATGGCGAACGGCGTCGCCAGGCAGGCGGAAACGGTGCTGCCCATGGTCCGTGTTACACGGTACGGGCCAACGCGCTTCACGCCTTTTTCGCGCAGGATATCCAGCGCTTCCATCTGGTTGAGGGTCGATGCGCCGCCGGAGCCGGCAATCAGGCCGGTGCGTACGTTCGAAACCTGGTCTTCGCTCAGGCCCGAATCGGCGATCGCGTCTTTCATGGCCAGGTAGGCGTAGGCGGCAGCGTGGCCGACGAAGCGATAGATCTTGCGATCGATCAGTTCTTCGAGGGGCAGGTCGATGGAGCCGGAAACCTGGCTACGCAGACCCATTTCGGCATATTCCGGGTTGAAGCGGATGCCAGGGCGACTTGCACGCAGGTTAGCGGTGACGGTCTCTTTGTCATTGCCCAGGCAAGAAACGATGCCCAGACCAGTGATAACGACGCGGCGCATGCGGATAACCCTTAAAAGTTGTCAGTGGAAGTGAATACGCCGACCCGGAGGCCTTCGGCAGTATAGATCTCGCGACCGTCGACAGTTACCGAACCGTCGGCAATGGCCAGGTTCAGCTTGCCCTTGAGGACGCGCTTGATTTGAATGTTGTAGGTGACTTTCTTGGCGGTCGGCAGGACCTGGCCAAAGAACTTCACTTCGCCCGAACCCAGGGCGCGACCGCGGCCCGGCAGGCCTTGCCAGCCCAGGTAGAAGCCGACCAGTTGCCACATGGCGTCGAGGCCCAGGCAGCCTGGCATCACAGGATCGCCTTCGAAGTGGCAGGCGAAGAACCACAGGTCCGGGGTGATATCCAGCTCGGCGACCAATTCACCTTTGCCGTACTTGCCACCTTCTTCGCTGATATGGGTGATGCGATCCACCATCAGCATGTTCGGGGCGGGCAGTTGCGCGTTACCTGGGCCGAACAGCTCACCGCGACTGCAGCGCAGCAGGTCTTCCCGAGTAAAGGCGTTTTGTTTGGTCATGCGAGCTCCTCAATAATCCCATGCGGCTGGGTTGGGCAAATCTTCCCGAACCGAATGAAGCGTTCATGCCTCATAGCGGCAGCCTACACATAGACTATTGCGTTGTAGTGAAAGTCACAGCGGCAAGGCACTGAATGTACACTTGTTCACTGAAAATTTAAACCGGACCTGTTTATCGGCCCGTTCGGGTGCCTAAGACTGCCGCACTTTCGTCTTTCACGCCAGTCGCAGTTGGCTGATGGCGCGGCGCTATTGCACCCAGCGTTGCAGGATTTGCTGCAAATCCGTGCGTTTGAACGGCTTGGCCAGGTAATCGTTCATTCCGGCTGCCAGGCAGGCTTCGCGGTCGCCCTGCAAGGCATTGGCCGTCAGGGCGATGATCGGCAGATCGGCGCAGCCAGGCAGTTGGCGAATCTGGCGAGTGGCTTCGTAGCCGTCGATCAATGGCAGCCGGCAATCCATCAGGATAGCGGTAAAAATCAGGCTTTCGGCGCTGCGGATCGCCTCGGCGCCGTCGGTGGCCAGGCTGACTTCAAAGCCCAGGCTGCGCAGCATTGCTTCGACCACGGTGCGGTTGACCGGGTTGTCTTCGACCAGCAACACGTGGCGTCCATCGCCGGCACTGGCCTTGCCGAGGGCGTCGGGCGCAATGGCTTGTACTTGCTGCTGATCGATGGCCAGCGGAATTTCCAGGGTAAACACCGAGCCCCGGCCTTCTTCGCTTTGGGCCCGCAAGGTACCCCCCATGCGTTCGGCCAGCGTGCGGGCGATGGGCAGGCCCAGGCCAGTACCGCCGTAGCGCCTGGAAATGGAGCTGTCGGCCTGCTGAAACGCATCGAACATCATCTCCAGGCGCTCGGCGCAAATACCGATACCGCTGTCGCGCACGGTGCAGGTGAACCACACCAGTTCATGGTCCAGGGTTTGCCAATGGGGCTCGACGGTCACGCTGCCGCGTTCGGTAAATTTCAACGCATTGCCGATCAGGTTGACCAGGATCTGCCGGATCCGCGTCGGATCGCCTCGCACCCGCAGGGCCTCCATACCTGCCGGAATCGGCAGTTCCAGGCTCAGCCCGCGTTGCTGGGCACTGTGCTGGAAGGCTTGGGCGCAACTGTTGATCAGGTCCGCCAGATTGAACGCAATATGTTCAAGTTCCAGGGCGGCGCGCTCAATGCGTGAGAAGTCGAGAATATCGTTGATCACCTTGAGCAGGTGCTCGGTGGACTCGGAAGCCAGCGCCGCGTACTCGGTCTGTTCGGCAGTCATGTCGGTGGTTTCCAGCAGTTGCAGCATACCCAGCCACCATTCATGGGCGTGCGCAGTTCATGGCTCATCATCGCCAGGAAATCCGACTTGGCGTTGTTTGCGCGCTCGGCTTCTTCGCGGGTCTGGATCAACTGGGCCATGGCCTGTTGCTGCTCGCGACTGGCCTGGTTCAGGCCCTCGGCCAGGTTGTTGATATGCCGCGAGAGGTCTCCCAACTCCGAGTCATCGACAATCGGCAGCGGGGTTTTGTAATCGCCTTGCTGGATAGCCTTGACCGCATGGCCCATGGCACTGATCGGCTGCGACAGGCTTGCCGCCAGGCGGCGTGCCAGCAGGAAGGTAAACAGCAAGGCGAACAGTGCCAGGATCCCGGCCTTGAACAGGATTTCTTGCTGGCGCTGGCTGAACGCGTCGTTGGACATGCCGACAATCACCCGCCCCAGGTAGTCGGCTCGGGGAGCCTTGGGTTCGTTGAGGTTGTCCTGGAAAAAGTCATTGTTGAGCTGGATGTGTTGCAGGCGAATTGGCGCCTGAAACACCTTCACAGACAGCGAACGGTCGTGTCTTTCCGACGGCTGCTCGACATACACCAGGATGTTCTCGGCGCTGTTCTGAATCTCCAGGAAGCGCACGTGGGGCGTGGCCAAGGTCGCACGCAGCAGCGCTTCAAGCACATCGTTGTTGCCGGAAATCACGCCGTATTCAGTAGCGGGCGCCAGTTGGTTGGCGATCAATTGGCCGGTGTGGTCCAGTTCCTGGCGCAAGTCCTGGATCCGCACGAAAGTAAAGAAGCTGATCAACAGCAGGGTCAACAATAACGCAGGGCCCAAAGTAATGAGCTGGGTGCGAGTGTTGATATCCCAACGGCGACGCAAGGTCATGGGCGTTTCTCTCCTTGGGCCAAGCGGGCGGCGACGGCGCTTTCATCAACCTGTTCGATGCCCAGTGAGCGCGCGACTTGCGGGTTGCCCACGACTTTGAAGTGTTGCGGGTACAACGTATGCGGCCAATTGGCAGGCGGGTGATCCAGCAGGCGGTCGAGCACGGCGAGCCAATCGGGCTGATCGCTGTAGGTGCTGGCCAGGCTGCCGGCCCGGACAAACCCGGCATTGGGCCCGATCAGTGGCAGCTGTTGGGCGTAGCTGCTCAGCAACAGGTTTTTTACCGTTTTGGGGTTGTACAGTTGCGGATCGTCAAGGCCGAGCAGCACGTCGCTGTTCTTGAACAGGGTTTGCAGCGGGCGGCTGTCACTGGTGTTGTCCCAGAGCTGAGGCACGATTTCCAGGCCCAGGGGGGTGGCTAGCTCAATCAGCTCGTGCAGCAGGAATTCACTGTCGGCACCGTAAAGCACACCAATACGTCGTGCCTGCGGGAGGATGTTGGCGACCAGGCGCAGTTGACGCTCCAGCGGCGGATCGCTCCACAACAGGCTGATTTTGGACGGGTGCGTATTGCCCAGGCGTTGCTGCGCCTGCAGGCGGCTGATGCGCAGCACCAGGGTCGGCGGGCCCTGGGTGTCCAGCAGGCGCCAATCGAGGCTGGGCAGATCCAAGAGAATCAAGCGAGTGCCGGCGGGCAATTGGCTCGGTGCCGGCAAGTCCTTGAGTGGGGTGAAGCTGACCTGGTCGTCGGGGCGCTGCTGGGCAAGGGCCTGGGTGAAGGCTTGCACCCCGGCGCCGTCTTCGGCAGCTGTCAGCAGAATATCGGCACTCCACGCCGGCACCGCCAGCAGCAGGCACGCGAGCAGCACGCCACGGCGCCACAATCGTGAAGGCAGCAAGAGGGTCATCCGTGACTGATCGGCCATGTCAGAAGTCCAGCTCCGCGCTGAAGTAAAGAACGTGACGATGGTCGTAATTGTTTTCGGCCCAGGTGGTGGGCTGGTCGTCAAGGCGTTGCTGCAACATGCCGGCCAGCTCCACATTGGTTTTGCCCACGGCAATGCGCTTGGCTACGCGCAGGTCGACCCGTTGGAAGCGATACTGATTAAGGGCGTCGTCGCCATAGTAGAACACTGCGCTGGACCACCCCTGGCCCCACTCGCGCAGCCAACCGGCCGAGCCGCTGTTACGCGCAGTTTGCACCTTGTCCCGGGGGTTGCTGGAGGCCGCATCGACGTAAGCGTAGGTCAGGCGCAGGCGATCGGCGTTGCTCATGCGCCAGTCGAATTGTGATTCGGCACCGGTAAAACGCGAGCTGTTGGCGTTGCTGGCGATGTATTGGTTGTTGCGCAGCGGTGAGCTGATCATGTCGGTGATTTCGTCATAGAACAGCTTCACGTCGACATTCAGCCCCAGGTCGGCAAAGAACCCGTTGTAGCCCAGTTCCCGGGAGCGCATCAACTCTTTATCGAGGTCGCCAGGGCCGCGCGTCACGACAAAATATTGCCCGGAGTTTTGCCCATAGGCCGGGGAGCTGAGGTTGTTGACGCGGTAGCTCCAATTGACGTTGTTCTCGAACATGTCCGGCGAGCGGATCGCCTCGGAGTAAACCGCCCGCAACCCGTGACGCGGGTTGATCAGGTAATTGACCGCCACACGCGGCGTCAGAGAGTCGCCGCTCAGGTGACTGTCTTCGTACATGGCGCCGCCCTGCAGCAGCCAGTGTTCGCTGGCCCGCCATTCCAGGTGCCCGAACAGGCGCCAGGTGGTGTCGTCCAGGGTTCCATTGAAGTAGGTGTCCGAGTCGGCGCGGTCATAGCGATAATTCGCGCCGCTGACCAGGCGCAGGCTGTCGGAGAGGCTGAAGGTGTCCTGGATCTCCAGGTCGTAGCGGCTTTCGCGGGTGCTTTGGTCGATATCACCGCAGACGGTGTCCTTGCCGCCGTGGTTTTTCCATTGATCCAGCACCTGGTTGGCCAACGCCTGCTCGGCGGCGCTTCCGGGAGGCGGGGAACCCTGGCTGTAGCTATCCATGTGCCGCGCCAACAGTTCGGCATAGTTGGGGTTGAGTTGCCACAACTGGGTCAACTGCGGGCTGAACGAAACCTTGGCATCACAGGCTTTCCAGACCTGTCGGCGGTCCCATTGCTGGGCTGAACCCTGGATATACAGACTGTGATCGGGGTTGAAATCGAAATTCCAGCGCAAAGAGCCCGCGTAGTCCTTGGCCACGACATCGGAATTGCTGCCGCCTTCACTAATTCCGTCGAACACCGGAGTGTAGGTATAAGGGCGCTGATTGGTGCCTTCCTTGGCATTGAGTTGCCAGTCGATACTTTGTTGCGCGTTCAGCGTCTGGCTCACCGCCAGGCTGAAACGGTTGAGACGCCGACCGTCACGGCGGTCGGCGCCGACCGCGTCGCTGTCAAAACCATCGTCCTGCTGCCCGGACAGGGACAGGCGCAAATCGCCGGTTTCCCAACCCACGCCCTGGCTGGCATAGAAGTCGTTGATCCCACGTTCGCCGCGGGTGACCTTCACCCGTGAGCCCTGGCTGTTGGCGGGGGAACGGGTGAGGATGTTGACCACCGCCATCAGTGCGTTGGCGCCATAGCTGACGGTGTTGGGGCCGCGAAATACCTCGATGCGTTCGATATCTTCCATGGCTACCGGGATATCGCTCCAGTCCACCGTGGCCAGGCCGGCGCGGTACACCGAGCGGCCGTCGATCAGCACCTGCATCCGCCGCGCATCACTGGCGCTGGTGCCGTGGTAGTTCACCGACGCCTGGTTGCCGGTGGTGTAGCCGACCATCATCCCGGGCACCAGCCGCAGCAATTCCGCGATGTCTCGGGCGCCGCTGGCCTTGATCAGCTCACTGTCGATCACCGTCATGCTGCCGGGCACGGCGGCGGCCGATTGCTTGAGGCGCGTGGCGGTCAACACCTGCGGCAGCGGCTGGCTGTCGAGAAACAGATCGTCAGCCAGTGCAGGTACGCTGCACAACAGCATCAACCATAGAGATGAGCGAGGAGGAGGGCCCAGGTACACGGCACGGCCTTGTTAATGACGGATAGCCGCCCATGTTAACTGAGGTGGGGCTATTTGCCAGTCGTCGGACTTGCAATTACTTCGTACAAACGTGGCATTTTCCGACAAGTGCCCGAATTGATACGGGGGCTGGCCGCAAGCCGGGCGCCCCGTATAATGCCGCCATCGCCATTGGTATGGATTAACGGATTGCATATGACTCAACAGCGCCCTATTGCGGTCCTGGGAGGCGGAAGTTTTGGCACCGCCGTGGCTAACCTGCTGGCCGAGAACGGCCATGCCGTACGTCAGTGGATGCGTGACCCCGAGCAGGCTGAAGCCATCCGCGTGCACCGGGAAAACCCCCGTTACCTTAAAGGCATCAAGATTCATCCGGCCGTCGAGCCGGTCACCGACCTGCTGGAAACCCTCACCGCCTGCGACCTGTGCTTTGTCGCGCTGCCCTCCAGCGCCTTGCGCTCAGTGTTGGCGCCGCACGCCGAGCGCCTGGCCGGCAAGTTGCTGGTCAGCTTGACCAAAGGCATCGAGGCTCAGACGTTCAAGTTGATGAGTGAAATCCTCACCGAGATTGCCCCACGGGCGCGCATTGGCGTGCTGTCCGGGCCGAACCTGGCGCGGGAGGTGGCCGAACACGCCTTGACCGCCACGGTGGTCGCCAGTGAAGACGAAGCCTTGTGTGAGCGGGTACAGGCCGTGCTGCATGGCCGTACCTTCCGGGTTTACGCCAGCGCCGATCGCTTTGGCGTCGAGTTGGGCGGGGCGCTGAAAAACGTCTACGCCATCATTGCCGGCATGGCCGTTGCCCTGGGCATGGGGGAAAACACCAAAAGTATGCTGATCACCCGCGCGCTGGCCGAGATGACCCGCTTTGCGGTGAACCAGGGCGCCAACCCGATGACGTTCCTGGGCCTTGCGGGTGTGGGCGACTTGATCGTCACCTGCTCATCGCCCAAAAGCCGCAACTATCAGGTAGGTTTTGCCCTGGGCCAAGGGCTGAGCCTGGAAGACGCCGTGACCCGCCTTGGCGAAGTGGCCGAAGGGGTCAACACCCTCAAGGTACTGAAAGCCAAGGCCCAGGAAGTGGGCGTGTATATGCCGCTGGTCGCCGGTTTGCACGCGATCCTGTTCGAAGGGCGCACCTTGGAACAGGTCATCGAGTTGTTGATGCGGGCCGAACCCAAGACCGATGTCGACTTTATTTCCACCAGTGGTTTCAACTGAGGAACGCGCCATGAACGATCCGAAAGCAGCCCCCAAATATGAGTCGATTGCCTTGCGTATCCTGTGGATGCTGGTGTTTGCGCTGGTGTGGCAGGTGGCGCAATTCCTGCTCGGCGCGTTGGTGGTGGTGCAACTGATTTACCGGCTTGTCTACGGTGCGCCGAACCTGGGCCTGATGAATTTTGGCGACAGCCTCAGTCAGTTCCTGGCGCAGATCGGTCGCTTTGGCAGCTTCCACACCGACCAAAAGCCTTGGCCGTTTGCCGATTGGCCAACTCCGCGCGCACCCGAAGGCGAGGTCGCCCACAGCGTACCGCCGGCACCGCATCCGGTGCGTGATGAAGAGCCGAAGCTATGAAGTTGTGGGTTTTGCGCCACGGCGAGGCCCAAGGGCACGCTCGTACGGATGCCGAACGCAACCTCACCGAGCATGGCCGTGCCGAAGTATTGCGCAGTGCAGCGCACCTGATCGGGCAGCCGCTCAGTGCCATCATCGCCAGCCCTTACGTACGGGCGCAGCAGACGGCTCAATTGGTGCGCGAAGCGTTGGGGTTCGAGCCGGCCATTCGCACGGTGCCGTGGTTGACGCCCGATGGTGATGTTCAGCAGGTGCTGAGGGAACTTGATACTGATGACAACGTGTTGCTGGTCAGCCATCAGCCTTTGGTGGGCAGCTTGATCAGTTTTTTGCAGCATGGGCATCAGCGTCAGCCGCAGCCGATGTATACGGCGAGCCTGGCGGAGCTTGAGGGGGACTTTCCGTTGGCGGGGTTGATGAGCCTTGTGGGGGTGAAGAATCCCACGGCATAAGGGGCGAGGCTGAGCCTGTGGCGAGGGAGCTTGCTCCCATGACGGCGTGTAAGTCGCCGAATCTATATCTGATGTGCTGGGGTCCAAATGTGGGAGGGGGGCCCCCGATGGCCATGGGTATCTACACAACTTTTGTAGCCGCTGCCGACGCTAACCACGATGCGAAGCGAGCCGCTCTTGCTCTTGCTCTGCTTTTGATCTTGATCTTAGGCGCCCCGTCAAACCACGCTGGCCGGAATTCGACAGGGATTTGGGGGGTAAACCGGCAGGGATGCCGGTTTAGCCGCCCCGCGCCATGGATGGCGCGTGGCGGCGGCCCCCCAAATCACTGTCGGATTACGGGCACACCGAGCCTAAGCGAGGTGCCGAGTGGTGGGGCAAGAGCGTTTTGCTTACTTTTGCGCTTTTCAAAAGTGAGCCGCCGTAAGGGCGGAACCCATAGCAGCCGTTACCCAAATAACGGATATGTACTCGATTTGATCCAACATCCTGACCGGCTGCCAGGCCGCCATCGGGGGCAAGCCCCCTCCCACAAGTCCGGCGTCGCACCAAAGAGTTGTGTAGATACCTATGCCCCGATGGCGGCCTTAGGACCGGCCAGCATGTTGGATCAAATCGAGTACATATCCGTTATTTAGGCAAAGGCCACTTAGGGCTCTGCCCTGTCGGATTCTGGCCAGCGTGGTTTGACGGGGCGCCTAAGATCAAGATCAAAAGCAGATCAAGAGCAAGAGCGGCTCGCTTCGCATCGTGGTTACGGTTGGTCGCTGCTTTACTTCGCTTAGCAGGCCTTTGGCTTTGTGTGTGCTATACAGTCAACCAAGCAAGTGCTTGGTTGGCTGTATCTCGGATCACAAAGGAGCGCGTCCCATGCCTGTCGCTTTTCGTTTGCCGTTGCAGGTCTTCTTCGAGCGTGAAGCGCGGCATCCGCGTAAGGTTTTTCTGGTGCAGCCCATGGACGGTGGCGAGGTGCAGACGCTTACCTGGGGGGACGTCGGCCATCAGGCCCGTTGTGCCGCTCACTGGTTGCGCGCTCGGGAGTTGCCGCCGGGTTCGCACATTGCTCTGATTTCGAAAAACTGCGCGCACTGGATAATTGCCGATCTGGCGATCTGGATGGCCGGGCATGTGTCGGTGCCGCTTTATCCCAACCTTACCGCCGATTCTGTTGCTCATGTGCTGACCCATTCCGAGGCGGCGCTGGCGTTGATCGGCAAGCTGGATGACTGGCCGGCCATGGCGCCGGGCATTCCGGCGGGTGTGGCGACCATCAGCCTGCCGCTGTGCCCGGCAGGGCGTTTCGATTTTAGTTGGGCTGATCTGCAAGGCTGCTCACCGATCCAGGACAACCCCGAGTGCGTTGCCTCGACACTGGCCACCATCGTCTATACCTCCGGAACGACCGGCTTGCCGAAGGGTGTGATGCAAACGTTCGGGGCACTGGGCTTCGCCGCCACTCGCGGGACCGAGTTGTTTGGCTTGGGGGAGGGTGATCGGCTGCTGTCTTACCTGCCGCTGTGCCATGTGGCCGAACGCATGTTTGTGGAAATGGCGTCGATCTATACCGGACAAACCGTATTTTTCGCTGAAAGCCTGGAAACCTTCCTGACAGATTTGCGCAGGGCACGGCCGACGGCCTTGTTTGGCGTGCCGCGTATCTGGACCCGGTTTCAGTTGGGTGTCTACGCCAAGCTGCCGGAAAAACGCCTCGACACCCTGTTACGCCTGCCTTTTATCGGCAAGCGTGTCGGTCATAAGGTGCTGGCGGGCCTGGGGCTGGATGCGCTGCGTATTGCCCTGTCCGGCGCGGCACCGGTGCCCGAGGCCTTGCTGCGTTGGTATCAGCGCCTGGGCCTGGACGTGCTGGAAGTGTATGGCATGAGTGAAAACTGCGGCTATTCCCATGTGTGCCGCCCCGGCGCCCAGAAGCTGGGTTGGATCGGCCTGCCATGCCCAGGCGTGGAAGTGCGCATCGACCCATCAGGCGAAGTGCAGGTGCGCAGCGGCGCGACCATGCTGGGCTACTTCAAGGACCCGCAAAAAACCGCCGAGACGCTCACCGAAGATGGCTTCCTGCGTACCGGCGACAAGGGTGAGCAGGACGCAGAGGGCCGTCTGCGCTTGACCGGGCGCCTCAAGGAAATTTTCAAGACCAGCAAAGGCAAATACGTGGCTCCGGCGCCGATTGAAAATCGCCTGGCCGAACACGCAAGCATCGAACAGGTCTGTGTGGTCGGCGAAGGGCTTGGCGCACCGATCGGGCTATGCGTGTTATCCGCTCAGGGCCAGGACCGGCAAACGCTTGAAACCCACCTTGAACACTGGCTGGCACAGGTCAACGCCGGGTTGGATAAGCATGAGCGCTTGCGCCAATTAGTGGTGGTGAAAGACAGTTGGGCGGTGGAAAACGGCTTTCTCACGCCGACTTTGAAGATCAAGCGCAACGTGATCGAGTCGACGTACGGGGCACAATTGCACAGTTGGAGCGAGCGCGCCGAAGCCGTTCTGTGGCAGGATTAGGGCCGTAATAAAACCAACAAGGACAACCCTATGAGCCTGTGGCGCACCCAACCGAATATCGATCAACTCAACGCGATCCAGAAAAACACCATTGGTGAGTTGCTGGATATTCGTTTCGAAAGCTTCGACGAGCACTCCCTCACTGCCAGCATGGTGGTTGATCACCGCACTCATCAGCCCTACGGCCTGCTGCACGGTGGCGCCTCGGTGGTGCTGGCCGAGAGCGTCGGCTCCATGGCTGCTTACCTGTGCATCGATGCCAGCAAATTCTATTGCGTGGGCCTTGAGGTCAATGCCAATCATCTGCGTGGCGTGCGCAGCGGGCGGGTGACGGCGGTGGCCAAGGCTATCCATATCGGGCGCACAACCCAGGTATGGGACATCCGCCTGAGCAGCGATGATGGCAAGGCCAGTTGCGTCTCGCGCCTGACCATGGCCGTGGTGCCGCTGGGCGAAAATCCGCCGGCGCGATAGGCGTGGCGTGAGTGTCATCATTCCTGGCAGTTACAGTCATTGCTGTAGAGGACTGGCATGGTGACAATCAACCTCTGTTTTTATCGATGGAACCTGTATGTCGCAGCACGTGTTTTTTACCCACGCCAATGGCTTCCCTTCGGCCACTTACGGCAAGCTGTTCGCCGCGCTGGCCCCGGAATATGCGGTGGCGCATTTGCCGCAGCACGGTCACGACCCCAGGTTCCCGGTGGATGATAACTGGCAGAACCTGGTGGACGAGTTGATCCACCACCTTGAGCAACAGCCGGAGCCCGTGTGGGGCGTCGGCCATTCCCTCGGTGGCGTGCTGCACCTGCACGCGGCCATGCGTTGCCCGCAGTTGTACCGTGGCGTGGTGATGCTCGATTCGCCAGTGCTCACCCGTGCCGACCGCTGGGTGATCCGCGCCGCCAAGCGCTTTGGTTTTATCGATCGACTGACACCGGCCGGGCGCACCCTTGGCCGACGTGAAGAATTCACCGACCTGGACACCGCGCGCAGTTACTTCGCCGGCAAGACCCTGTTTCGTGGCTTCGACCCCGAATGTTTTGACGCGTATTTGCAGCATGGCCTGCAGCAAGTCGGCGACCGTCTGCGCCTGCGCTTCGACCCCGCTACTGAAATCAGCATCTACCGCGGCGTGCCGCACACCAGCCCGGGCCAGGTACGCCAGCTTAAAGTGCCGCTGGCCGTGGTACGTGGTCGTCAGAGCCGAGTGGTCATGCGTCACCATGCCAGCGGCGTCGACCGCTTGCCCATGGGCGAAATACTCACCATGCCGGGTGGTCATATGTTCCCTCTGGAACGCCCCCAGGACACGGCGGCCTTGATCAAGAACCTGTTCGCCCGCTGGCAAGCCCGCGAGCGCAATTGCGCATGAGTACGCCGGTCGAAGAAGTCCGCCTGAGCCTTGCGCATATCGAATTGGCCGCGCACCTGTTCGGGCCCGAGGACGGCCTGCCGGTGATTGCCCTGCATGGCTGGCTGGACAACGCCAACAGCTTTGCGCGCCTGGCGCCGAAGCTGCACGGGTTGCGCATTATCGCTCTGGATATGGCGGGGCACGGGCATTCGGCTCATCGTCCGGCAGGGGCCGGTTATGCCTTGTGGGATTACGTCTACGACGTACTGCAGGTGGCCGAACAACTGGAATTGAAACGTTTTGCATTACTTGGCCACTCCCTGGGCGCTATCGTCTCGCTGGTGTTGGCCGGGGCGCTGCCGGAGCGAGTGACGCACCTGGGTTTGATCGATGGTGTGATCCCTCCGACCGCCAGTGGCGAGAATGCAGCCGAGCGTCTGGGCATGGCCTTGCAGGCGCAACTGAACCTGCAGGACAAGCGCAAGCCGGTTTACAACACCCTCGAAAAAGCGGTTGAAGCACGCATGAAAGGCGTGGTGGCGGTCAGTCGTGAGGCGGCGCAACTGCTGGCCCAGCGCGGTTTGATGCCGGTGCCGGGTGGTTACACCTGGCGCAGCGACAGTCGCCTGACCCTGGCATCGCCGGTGCGTCTGACCGATGAACAGGCCATGGCTTTCGTGCGGCGCGTAAGTTGCCCAGCGCAGTTGGTGGTGGCGGCTGATGGTATGTTGGCGAAACATCCCGAATTGCTTTCTCAGCTACCCTTCAGCGTTACCACGCTGCCAGGTGGCCATCATTTGCACCTGAATGATGAGTCCGGCGCCGCTCTTGTTGCAGACTGTTTCAATCGGTTCTTCTCCACGCCTTGACTTGGCGGGGTCAACTGCCGAGGCTGGGCGGATTGAAAGGGAGTCAACCATGAACACACTCAATACTGCTGTGACCACCATTGGCCAGGGCTCATCAATCCGATGAGCCTGGGTAAAGGATGTATCCGTGCCCTTGGCCTTTGTTGTTTCAGCCCCCTGGTGTTTGCCGCCGATGTGCCGGGCAGCCAGGATTTACCTGCCGTGTCCCGCCAGGTAGACGCGCAAATCGTCGATTATCGCCCCGCTGAAGAAAAGGAACGCATCTACCCCATGGGCGCAATCCGCAAGATCAGCGGCCAGTTGCGTTATGAAGGCCAGGCCATCGCGCGTGGCCAAGCCACTGCCATCACCTATGAATTGCCCGCGGAGCACAGCTCCAGCGCCGCCTTTACCGCAACGCGCGAAGCCTTGCAGGCCAAGGGCGCGCAGCTGTTGTTCTGGTGCCAGGCCCGCGATTGCGGCGAGAGCAGCCTGTGGGCCAATGAAGTGTTCGGCAACGCCAAGTTAGTGGGGGCCGACGGCCAGCAGGAATACCTGCTGCTGCGCCTGGCCGCCCCGCAGGACAACTCGCTGGTCGCGCTGTACGGCATCACCCGCGGCAACCGACGCGCCTACCTGCATGTGGAACAACTCGACGCCAACGCGCCCTTGGGTCATTTGCTGCCCACCTCGGCCACCCTGTTGCGAGAGCTTAAAAGTACGGGCGAGCTGGACTTGCCTGCGTTGGCCGCCGAGCCTGATGATACGTGGCTGACCTTGATTTCCCGGGGATTGAACCTGGATACCACCCTGCGTGTAAGCCTGACCGGCCCGAAAGCCGAGGCCTGGCGCCAGGCCCTGGTCGACAGGGGCGTGCGCGCCGCACGCCTGGAAACCGGCAGCGGTGACGCTAAGGGTTTGCACCTGCATCTGATACGCTGACCGTTACAAGGCGAACGGACCCGTGCCGTTCGCCTAAGCTCTCTTCCTACAGCCTTATTCTCGAGATACCCGATGCTCAATAACGATCGCCTGCTGGTGCAAATCCTGCTGCTGGTGCTGTTCGGTGCCAGCTTCTGGGTCATGGCGCCGTTCTGGTCGGCGCTGTTCTGGGGCGCGGTGCTGGCATTTGCCAGTTGGCCGCTGATGCGTTTGCTCACTCGCTGGCTGGGCGGGCGGGAATCCCTGGCCGCCGGCATCCTGACGTTGGGCTGGATGTTATTGGTGGCGGTGCCGCTGGTGTGGCTGGGGTTCAACCTGGCCGACCATGTGCGTGATGCGGTGGCGCTGATCAAGGATATCCAGGTCGACGGCTTGCCCGAGGCGCCGACATGGTTGGGCTCGATCCCGTTTGTCGGCGAGCGCCTGGTGGCGATGTGGGACAGCATTGATCAACAGGGCGCAGCGTTGATGGTCAGCATCAAGCCGTACCTCGGCCAGGTCGGCAACTGGTTGCTGGCACGCAGTGCGCAAATTGGCGGCGGTATTCTTGAGCTGACCCTGAGCCTGGTCTTCGTGTTCTTTTTCTACCGCGATGGTCCGCGCCTGGCGATGTTTGTGCACCGTTTGCTGGAACGGCTGATCGGCGAACGTGCCGGCTATTACATTGAGCTGGTGGCCGGTACGGTGCAGCGGGTGGTCAACGGTGTGATCGGTACTGCGGCGGCCCAGGCCTTGCTGGCGTTGATCGGCTTCCTGATCGCCGGCGTGCCGGGCGCGCTGGTGCTGGGTATTGTTACTTTCCTGCTCAGCCTGATTCCCATGGGGCCGCCGTTGGTGTGGATTCCGGCCACGGCGTGGCTGGCGTGGAAGGGGGATTACACGTATGCGGTGTTCCTGGGGGTGTGGGGGACGTTTGTGATCAGCGGGGTAGACAACGTGCTCAAGCCATACCTGATCAGTCGTGGCGGTAATCTGCCGTTGGTGATTGTGTTGTTGGGGGTGTTTGGGGGGTTGATTGCCTTTGGCTTTATCGGGTTGTTTATTGGGCCGACTTTGTTGGCGGTGGCCTATAGCCTGCTGACGGACTGGAGTGCTACTCAGGCGCAAGTGCGTCGTGATGACAAGCCGTGTAATTGAGGGGTTGGGCATCATGTGGGAGGGGGCTTGCCCCCGATGGCGGCCTTGGGGCTGGCCAGGATGTTGGGCTTTGATCGAGTGCATATCCGTTATTTGGGTCACGGCTGCTATGGGTTCCGCCCTTACGGCGGCTCACTTTTGAAAAGCGCAAAAGTAAGCAAAACGCTCTTGCCCCACCACTCGGCACCTCGCTTAGGCTCGGTGTGCCCGTAATCCGCCAGTGATTTGGGGGGCCGCCGCCACGCGCCATCCATGGCGCGGGGCGGCTAAACCGGCATCCCTGCCGGTTTACCCCCCAAATCCCTGTCGAATTCCGGCCAGCGTGGTTTGACGGGGCGCCTGAGATCAAAAGCAGATCAAGAGCAAGATCAAGAGCGGCTCGCTTCGCATCGTGGTTACCGTTGAGCGGCATGCTACAGAGTCGTATAGAAGAGAGAAGCTCAGCCCCTCGGCAACCACATCACCGCAGTCAATCCACCCCCCGGTGTGTCCTCCAGGCTCAGGTGCCCGCCAAGCCGTTCGACTGCCTCTTTGGCTATGGTCATCCCCAAACCGACCCCTCCGGAATTGCGGTTGCGCGATCCCTCCAGGCGGAAGAAGGGTTCGAATACCGCTTCGCGTTTATCGGCGGCGATCCCCGGGCCGTTATCGATCACCCGGATTACCAATGCGCCACGGCTGTCGGCCAGTTCTACCCGGGCCATGCCGGCGTAGCGTAACGCGTTGTCGATCAGGTTGTTGAGGCATGAGCGCAGGGCCATGGGTTGCACTTGCAAGGGCGTGCAGGTACCTGAAAATTGTACGTCGCGGCCCTGGTCCTGGGCGTTCTCGCTGAGGGATTCCACCAGCGCCTGCACGTCGAGCCAATGCCGCGTTTCGCTGGTGCGTTGTTCGTGCAGGTAGCTCAGGGTGGCGTCGAGCATACCGATCATGTCGTCCAGGTCCTGGCGCATCTGGCCTTGCAGCTTGGTGTCTTCGATCTGTTCCAGGCGCAGTTTGAGGCGTGATAGCGGGGTGCGCAGGTCGTGAGAGACTGCGCCGAGCATACGCGCTCGCTGGCTGACTTGTTCGCGGATGCGCTTTTGCATCAGGTTGAAGGTTGAGGCCGCTTGTCTGGCCTCGCGCGGGCCCGACTCCACCAGCGGCGGGCTGTCGAGGTCGACGCTCAAGCGCTCGGCTGCGGCACTCAGGCGCTGGATCGGCCGGCTCAGCAGTTTGGCGCCGTACCAGGCAGCGATGATCAGCGAGATAAATTGAAACGTCAGCGGTACCAACGGGCCACTAAACCAGGGGCGAGGTTCCTTGTGCAGTGGTTTGAGGGTGCCGTCCGGTTGTTCGACGAACGCCTCGGGAGGCGGGGGCGGCGGCCTGCCGTAGTGGTGGAACCAGAAGATCGCTAGTACATGGGCGAGCACAATGGCGACCAGCAATAGGCCGAACAGTCGCCCGAACAGCGTATTGAAGGTGGCGCGCATCAACCGATATCCCGGGCGTCGAACAGGTAGCCTTCGCCGCGTACGGTCTTGATCAACTGCGGGGCCTTGGGGTCATCCCCCAGTTTCTGGCGCAGGCGTGATACCAGCAAATCGATGCTGCGATCAAAGGCTTCGATGGAGCGACCACGGGCCGCATCCAGCAGTTGCTCGCGGCTCAATACGCGGCGCGGGCGTTCGATGAACACCCACAGCAAGCGAAACTCGGCGTTGGACAGCGGCACCACCAGGCCGTCATCGGCCACCAACTGACGCAGTACGCTGTTGAGGCGCCAGGTGTCGAAGCGGATGTTGGCCCGTTGCTCGGTGCGGTCATCGCGCACCCGGCGCAGGATGGTCTGGATACGGGCCACCAGCTCTCGCGGTTCGAAGGGTTTGGACATGTAGTCATCGGCGCCCAGTTCCAGGCCGATGATGCGGTCGGTGGGTTCGCAGCGGGCGGTGAGCATCAGGATCGGAATGTCCGACTCGGCACGCAGCCAGCGGCACAGCGACAGCCCGTCCTCGCCCGGCAGCATCAGGTCCAGTACCACCACGTCAAAGGTTTCGGCCTGCATGGCTTGGCGCATGGCGGTGCCGTCGGTGACGCCCGAGGCCAGGATATTGAAGCGCGCCAGGTAGTCGATCAGCAGTTCGCGGATCGGCACGTCGTCGTCGACGATCAGCGCACGGGTGGTCCAGCGTTTGTCTTCGGCGATCGTCGTGCCTTTAGGCTCTTCGTTTACGGGGACGGAAGGGGTCTGCATAGTGCGATCATCTGCCTGAGTAGTGCTGTCAGCATAGGCGCCCAGCACCATGGCTGGAAATGCTGGGCGGGCGATTGTGTACGCGAGGCTAGCCGGGCGGCGTGTTGAGGGCGTGTCGTGAATGTATCGGCATTGAAACAAATGCTCCAAACAACGTGGATCGGGCACTTGATCAGTATTTACCGATCATCGGATCCCGCAACGGCGCTGCTTGCGCTACAATCCGCGCCGATTTCGACTTGCCTGAGAGCCTATTCCAATGTCCGTCTGCCAGACTCCTATCATCGTCGCCCTGGATTACCCCACTCGTGACGCCGCACTGAAGCTGGCTGACCAGTTGGACCCCAAGCTTTGCCGGGTCAAGGTCGGCAAGGAACTGTTCACCAGCTGCGCGGCGGAAATCGTCGGCACCCTGCGGGACAAAGGTTTTGAAGTGTTCCTGGACCTGAAATTCCATGACATCCCCAACACCACGGCAATGGCGGTGAAGGCTGCCGCCGAAATGGGCGTGTGGATGGTCAATGTGCATTGCTCCGGTGGCCTGCGCATGATGAGCGCGTGCCGCGAAGTGCTGGAACAGCGCAGCGGCCCCAAACCACTGCTGATCGGCGTGACTGTGCTGACCAGCATGGAGCGTGAAGATCTGGCCGGCATCGGCCTGGATATCGAGCCTCAGACGCAGGTGCTGCGCCTGGCGGCGCTGGCGCAGAAAGCCGGCCTCGACGGCCTGGTGTGCTCGGCCCTCGAAGCCCGGGCCCTGAAAAACGCCCACCCGACATTGCAATTGGTGACGCCGGGCATTCGCCCTGCCGGCAGCGCGCAGGATGACCAACGCCGTATCCTGACTCCGCGCCAGGCTCTGGATGCCGGTTCAGATTACCTCGTGATCGGCCGTCCGATCAGCCAGGCGGCGGATCCGGCCAAAGCACTGGCTGCAGTCGTTTCAGAAATCGCCTGATACCTGTAGGAGCGAGCTTGCTCGCGAAAAACGTCAACGATAACGCGTATTCCCTGAATGAGCGCGGCGTCTGTGAGCTTTTCGCGAGCAAGCTCGCTCCTACGCTGGCCCTGGGCTTGCCCCCTACATTTGGGGCTATGGCGTGTCAGCTGACTTTTAGCACCAGCTTTCCAAAGTTCTCACCGCTGAACAGCTTCATCAGTGTCTCCGGGAATGTCTCCAGCCCCTCGACAA
Source organism: Pseudomonas paralactis (assembly GCF_001439735.1). Taxonomy (GTDB): domain Bacteria; phylum Pseudomonadota; class Gammaproteobacteria; order Pseudomonadales; family Pseudomonadaceae; genus Aquipseudomonas; species Aquipseudomonas paralactis. The sequence goes on along the minus strand of NZ_JYLN01000008.1, from coordinate 79,584 downwards.
TATCTTCCTTGCTCTTGAGCTTGCCCTGGGCCATCCAGCCGGCCATTTCCTGCCCGGCCGCCGCGAAGTTTGCCGCGTGGTCCATCACCACAAACCCCTCCATGCGCGCGCGGTTGACCAGCAACGACAAGTAGTTGGCCGGGCCTTTGACGGCTTCCTTGTTGTTGTATTGGCTGATCGCACCACAAATCACCACACGGGCTTTGAGTGCCAGGCGGCTGAGCACGGCGTCGAGAATATCGCCGCCGACGTTATCGAAATAGACGTCCACGCCCTTGGGGCACTCGCGCTTGAGGGCGGCCGGTACGTCTTCGCTTTTGTAGTCGATGGCGGCGTCAAAGCCCAGCTCATCCAGCAAGAACTTGCATTTGTCGGCACCGCCGGCAATCCCCACCACTCGGCAGCCTTTGATTTTGGCGATCTGCCCGGCGATGCTGCCCACGGCACCCGCGGCGCCGGAAATGACCACGGTGTCACCGGCTTTCGGCGCACCGGTCTCCAGCAGGGCGAAGTAAGCCGTCATGCCGGTCATGCCCAAGGCTGAAAGGTAACGCGGCAGGGGCGCAAGCTTGGGATCGACCTTGTAAAAACCACGGGGCTCGCCGAGGAAATAATCCTGTACGCCCAGGGCGCCATTTACGTAGTCCCCCACTGCAAAGCTTGGATGGTTCGAGGCGATCACTTTGCCTACGCCCAGCGCCCGCATCACTTCGCCGATGCCCACCGGCGGGATGTAGGATTTGCCCTCATTCATCCAGCCACGCATGGCCGGGTCGAGGGACAGGTATTCATTGCGCACCAGCACCTGGCCGTCGGCAGGCGTACCCACCGGCACTTCCTGGTAGGTGAAGGTTTCTCGCGTGGCCGCACCGACCGGGCGTTTGGCGAGCAGGAATTGGCGGTTGGTCTGGGCGGTCATGGCAAGGACTCGTTGGAAATGAATCATGAGTGATAGCCCTTCAGTAACCGAAGGGCAAGGTTATCCGTGGGAGGCGAATGCCCGTCGATAGGCGTCGCTGATAATCTGCCGGGTAGGCTTATCACTGCGATTCATGCAGCGCCAACCGGCCTCCTGATAGTGATGACGCGTTACTCCCCGCGTTGACTAGACTCGCGCCACCGCTACTACTCCCACAGGACAATTCCCATGAGCATGACATTTTCTGGCCAGGTCGCCCTGGTAACCGGCGCCGCTGCGGGTATTGGTCGCGCCACTGCGCTGGCGTTCGCGGCCGAAGGCTTGAAGGTGGTCGTTGCCGACCTCGACGTGGCGGGGGGCGAGGGCACTGTCGCACTGATCCGGCAGGCCGGTGGCGAAGGGGTGTTTGTGCGGTGCAACGTCACGCTCGAAACGGACGTGCAGCAATTGATGGCGCAGACGGTCGCCACCTATGGACGACTGGACTATGCCTTCAACAACGCCGGGATTGAGATCGAGAAAGGCAAGCTGGCCGACGGCAGCCTGGATGAGTTCGATGCGATCATGGGGGTTAACGTCAAAGGCGTATGGTTGTGCATGAAGTATCAGTTGCCGTTGTTGTTGGCCCAGGGCGGCGGAGCGATCGTCAACACGGCATCGGTGGCCGGGCTGGGGGCGGCACCGAAGATGAGCATCTATGCGGCGTCCAAACACGCCGTGATCGGCCTGACCAAGTCGGCAGCCATCGAATATGCGAAAAAGAAGATCCGCGTGAACGCGGTTTGCCCGGCAGTGATCGATACCGACATGTTTCGCCGCGCCTACGAGGCCGACCCGCGCAAAGCCGAATTTGCGGCGGCCATGCATCCGGTCGGGCGCATCGGCAAGGTTGAGGAGGTCGCCAGCGCCGTGTTGTACCTGTGCAGTGATGGTGCCGCCTTTACCACTGGCCAGTCCCTGGCGGTGGATGGCGGCGCGACGGCGATCTAGGAAGGCGAGTGCCACAGTGTTCGAAACAGGGCGAGGTGCTGTGGGGCGTTTCCATAGCGGGCAGTGGGCCTTGCCCGAATATGTATCAGTAGGTAAATAATCTAATAAAATCAATACTTTAATAAATCTTGGTGGCCGGTTTTGGCGAGCTTCTGTGCTTAACTGTTTTGGGTTAACAGACAGTTCAAGTGAGTGGCTCATGGATTTAGGGATCGATCGACAGGCCCTGGTACCGGTTGTTCAGCAAATCGTCAGCGCGGTGGCGCATTGGATTCGCAAGGAAGGGGTGAGCCCCGGAACGCGCTTGCCGTCCATTCGGCAATTGGCCCTCGACAACCTGCTGAGCCAGTCCAGCGTGATTGAGGCGTTCGAGCGGTTGGTGGCCCAGGGGCTGCTGGCCACCAGGCACGGCTCGGGGTTCGTGGTGGCGCAACCTGCGGTTACCCATGAACGCCACTGGTATGAAGGCGCGGAGCAGGGATGGGGTTCTTTTACCGACAGTCCCATCGGCGAGTTGAAACTGGGGTGTGGCTGGCTGCCGGACGACTGGCGCGAAAGCGATGACATCAGCTATGCAATCCGCGAAATCAGTCGTACCGACACCGGGGCCTTGTTCAACTACAGTACGCCCCTGGGGCTGCCGGTCCTGCGCGAGCAACTGCTCAAGCGTCTGACCCAGATTCACGTAACCACCAGCCTGGACTGTATTCTCACCACCCACGGTGCCAGCCATGCCCAGGACTTGCTGATACGCACCTTGCTCAAGGCCGGTGATGAGGTGGTGGTCGAGACACCCGGGTATGGCAACCTCTATCGCCAGCTGGCCTTTCAAGGTGTCACGCTGCTGGAGGTCCCGCGCGCCCGTGGCGGCCCGGATCTTCCTGCCTTGGAAGGGCTGCTGCAAACCCATCGGCCCAAGTGCCTGTTCATCAATAGCCTGTATCACAACCCTACCGGCACCAGCCTGTGCCGTACGGTGGCGCAGCGGTTATTGGAACTGGCGCGCGAGCGGGATTTCCTGATCATCGAAGAGGATGTGTACGGCGACCTGCAACATGCCAGTTGTACGCGCTTGTCGGCGCTGGACCACGATGACCGAGTGATCTATGTGTCGAGTTTTTCCAAGACCCTGAGCAGCGCCCTGCGCGTGGGCTACCTCTGCGCCAGTGCCACGCTCATTGAACAATTGGCTCATCTCAAGACCCTGACCGGTATCGGAACCTCGCGCTTTGCCGAAGCCATGGTGGCAACGTTGTTGAGCAACGGCACTTACCGTAAGTGGGTGCAGCGCCTGCGCAAGCACCTGAATGCGCAGATGGCTGCAACTTTGCAGGTGCTGGAGGATGAAGAGTGGCAGGTCTTTGCCGTTCCGGCAGGGGGTATGTTCCTGTGGGCGCGACCGGGCATCCCGGATCCGTTGCGGCTGCAGGCCTGTGCGCGGCGGCTCGGCGTGCTGCTGTCGCCCGGGGCGCTGTTCAGCCCCACCGCAGAGCGTAGCGACTGGCTGCGCATCAATGTGGCCTATGCGGCGGATCAGCGTGCATTGGCGTTGTTCCGTGCTATGGGGCCGACCAGATCGACCTCGACCATTCTGAAAACGACGAGCATGTAGCTTTTTGCCATTATTGCAGCGCCAGCGGCTTGTGCTCAGTGCCCCGGGGTTGCCACTCTCGCTGCTGGTAAACCTGGCTTATGGCAGCTGCCATTGCAAGAGGATCAAGTGCAATGATTTGGGGCGTGCAACGACGATTCGCCAACCTTGGTATGGCAATAAAACTGGGCTTGGGTTTTACCCTGGTGCTCCTGCTGACGGCCCTGGTGGCGGCGATCGGTGTGGGGTCCCTGCACACCGTCGGCCAGCGTTTTGATGGCCTCAAGCAGATGTCTTCGCTCAATAGCGAGTTGCTCAATGTGCGCGTGATCGAACAGAACTACGCGTTGCACGCCGACCCCAAGGCCGTTGACGCCCTGCATGGCAGTGTTGAGGCGTTGCTGGCCCAGGCCATCAGCCTCAAGGCGCGGTCCGCCACCAACGAGCGGGTGATGAGCGATGTTGAGCAAGCGTTGATCGCCTATCGCAAAGCGTTCGATGAGTTCGTCGACTTGACCCAGGCTAAAGACCTGGCGCTGGAAATGGCCAGTTGGTCGGTGTCCAGCGTGGCGAATAACCTGGACGTGTTGCAGGCCGGCCTCGCCGACGACGGCGCTTATGGCCTCAAGGAAAGCCAGGGCAAGGAGGGCGCCGAGTTTATCGAGCAGGCGGGGCAGGTCAGCCAGGTGTCACGCTTGATGCTGCAAGCCATGAACGAGGCGCGGGTACGCCTGGATCAAAGCCGCAAGGCTGAGGCAGAGGATGTCGGCCAGGGCAAGATCGAGCAGGCCGACCAGGCCTTGGCCGAAGTCGAGAAGCTCAAAACCAGCGTCAAGGACGCGGGCTACCAGACTGTACTCAACGAAGTCGGCGGGCATATCGCCTCATTCAGTGAAAAACTCGGCGAATACACCGGGCTGCTGGCCCAGGAAAAGCTGGTTTACACGCAACTGCATGACCGCGCCGAGCAAGTGGTCAGCCGCGTCAATCAGGCGTACGCCGCCGAAGACCAGTCCATGCAGGCGCAGTTGCAGCACAGCACGTGGTTGATCATCGGTTCTTCGGCCTTGGCGTTGCTGGTGGGCTTGATTGCTGCGTGGCTGATTACCCGGTTAATCGTTGCGCCGTTGCGCAGCGTGATCGCCGTGGCCCAGCAGATTGCCTCGGGTGACCTGAGCGGGCGCATGGAGGTCAGCCGTCGTGATGAAATTGGCCAATTGATGCAAGCCATGCAGCAGATGAGCAGCGGTCTGAGCCAGATGGTCAGCGGGTTGCAGGCTGGCATCGAACAACTGGCCAGTTCCGCGCATTCGCTGTCCAGCGTTACCGAGCAGACCAACCACGAGGTCAGCAGCCAAAAGGAAGAAACCGAACAGGTCGCCACGGCGATGAATCAGATGACAGCCACCGTGCACGATGTGGCGCGCAATGCCGAGCAGGCCGCGCAAGCTGCACAGACGGCGGACGCCAAGGTCGACAGCGGCCAGCAGGTGGTGCGCATGAGTTTGCAGCGTATCGAGTTGCTGGCGACATCGAGCAACAGTGCCAGCGCGAGTATCGAAAGCCTCAGCGCAGAGATTCAGCACATAGGCACTGTGCTGAGCGTAATTAATAGCGTGGCCGAGCAGACCAATCTGCTGGCCTTGAACGCTGCCATCGAAGCGGCCCGTGCCGGTGAGCAAGGGCGTGGCTTTGCCGTGGTGGCCGACGAGGTACGGGCCCTGGCCAAGCGCACCCAGCAATCGACCGAGGAAATTGAACGGCTGGTCAGCACCTTGCGCAGTGCGGCGCAGTCATCGGTACAGCAGATCCAGCAAAGTGGCGAATTGGTGAAGCTGGCGGTCGGTGATGCCCTGCAAACCGAAAGTGCCTTGGGCAGCATTGCGGCCGCCGTGTCACTGATCCAGCAAATGAACCAACAGATCGCCGCCGCCGCCGAGCAACAAAGCTCGGTGGCCGAAGAGATCAACCGTAGCGTCACCAGTATTCGGGCGAGTGCCGATCATTCGGCCCTGAGTATGCAAGGCAATGCCGCATCCAGCGTTCAGCTGGCGCAGTTGGGCGTGGAACTTAAGGGGATGGTGGGGCATTTCCGCCTGTGATCGCCGCTGGGGTGCGGCGAGCAAGGCGAAGGTCGCTCAGGCGTTGTTGGCGAGGAATGTCAGCAGCGCTTCGTTGACGAAGTCCGGGTTTTCGCGGCTTGAGATATGCCCAGCCTCAGGGATCAGAATCAGGTCGCAACCAATCAGGCCGGCCATTTCCTCGGATTCGGCAGGGGGGCGGGGTTTGTCTTGCTCGCCGCACATTATCAGGGTGGTGTCGGCGTCCAGGTGCGGCAATTGCTCGAGGATATCTTCGCGGCTGAAGATCAAGCGGCCCAGCGGGACGATGCTGTCGAGCAGACGTTCGCGGGGGAAAACTTGCAGGGATCTGCGAAAATCCTGATACAGCGCCGATTCACGGTCGATGCCCGGGCGAAAGAAGATCGGTGCGATTACATCCAGCAATGGCTCAGGGATGGCGCCGGCGTCTTCAATCATCTTGAACAGCGAGAAGTAGTACTGACGCGTTGCTTCGGGTTCGGCACCGAGGTAGGTGTCCATCAGCACCATGCTGTTGATGCGCTCGGGCGCCAGCAGTGCCAGGCGCGCGCCCCACATGCCACCGACCGAAAGGCCCGCCAGGTTGATCTGCGCGATGTCCAGGTGATTCAGCAGCGCCAGGGCCTGGCGCGCCAGATCATCCAGGGACCGGGTTTGCGTGGGTAACGTGCCCGATTCGCCATGGCCCCACAGCTCGGGGACGATTACGCGGTATTGCTGCGACAGCGCTTCAATCTGCGGCGTCCACATGTCGTGGGCCCACAGGTAACTTGAGCCGAGCAATACGACCGGGCCACTGCCCTGGTCAAGGTAGTGCAGCGGTTGTCCATCAATCATGGCAACAGGCATAGCAGGCCTCTAACTTCACGGAGTGAGGGGCACTTTTTTACGCTAGTCGGGGGCGGGGGGATAGATGCAAAGTGATGGCATATGGTGTGAGGGTGCCATCCAACTGACACCCCTCCGACGTTATTATCTGGCCTGTCAGTCGTAGATAGCTTTCTTTTTCCACTCGGCATCGGCGTCGACGACCTTCAAGCCTTCAGTGAGCTCGTTGACTTCGTCTTCTGCCGGCTGGCTGTTGGTCAACACCGTGGAGTTGGCGCGGGCCAGTTGTGACTCCAGCAGTTGCAACTGTGCGCTGTAGAGCACCGGCTCCGGTTGTTTGCGCAAGTACTGCACGCCGCGTTCGAACGCCAGGCGTGCCTGGCCGGGTTGGCCTTGCAGCAGGGCGTGTTGGCCGAGGTTGTTGAAGAACTCGATATGCAGCAGCACCAGGATATGACGGATTTCCTTGATCCAGTGCTTGGCTTCATTGGTTGGCAGGAAACCGTCCTGGGCTGCGCGGGTGACTTGGCCGTGCAGGGCTTCGAGCAAAAAGCGTACATCCTTGGCCTTGGCTTCGGTCTGGATCGGTGCTGGTGGGTTGGCCACCGGGATCGATTCGCCTTGAGCAATCAGCGCATTCAGCTCGCTGATGCGTGCCTTGATTGGCGCACTGGACTTGTTAAGGTTCAACAGACGCTGGTTGACGTTCAGCTCAAGGCGGGCCAGCAACAGTTTGAGCGCCGGGGTCATCAGTTGGCCGGGGAAGGTCTCGGTGATTTCACCGCAGCGACGCAGCCGATCGTTAAGCTCGATCTCGGTGCGCTTCTTTTCCAGCTTGTTGTTTTCCACCACGTGGTTCATGTAGCCAATGGCGATCAGTATTACGATCCCGGCTATTACCAGCAGGGTGATCATGAGTGGTGTCACCGGTGTGACCTCTTTTATAGGGATTGCTGTGGAGTGTAGTGACTGGGGCACCCGGCGGATAGGACCGATCGACCAGTTGCCCAGGTAGTTGCTTCTATATAGGCAAGCGCATCCGTGAATGGATGCACATTGCCATCATTTACCCAGGCAGACTATAACGCCTTGTCGAACGCCAGAATATAGGCGCCAAGGCTCCAGCGGCGACAATGCCTGCACGGGCCGGTAAACCATGGCGAAGTCATTGATTTAAATAAATTTATCCTTGGGGGTTGACGACCTTTCAATCCATCCATAGAATGCGCGCCACTTACAGCGTAAAGCACACAGCGAAACGCGGTAGGGAGTGAATGTTGTACGTGTGTCCCCTTCGTCTAGTGGCCTAGGACACCGCCCTTTCACGGCGGTAACAGGGGTTCGAGTCCCCTAGGGGACGCCATATGCGGGAATAGCTCAGTTGGTAGAGCACGACCTTGCCAAGGTCGGGGTCGCGAGTTCGAGTCTCGTTTCCCGCTCCAATTTACAAGCAGTGTGGCCCTCGGGCGGCATTGAGTGAAACCAGGACCAAGTCTTCGGACAAGGCCTCTGGGCACTGAAATACACACCATGTGTTTCAGTAGCGTGTCCCCTTCGTCTAGTGGCCTAGGACACCGCCCTTTCACGGCGGTAACAGGGGTTCGAGTCCCCTAGGGGACGCCATTTGCGGGAATAGCTCAGTTGGTAGAGCACGACCTTGCCAAGGTCGGGGTCGCGAGTTCGAGTCTCGTTTCCCGCTCCATATTTAACGAAAACGCCGATCAGCAATGATCGGCGTTTTTGTGTGTGCTGAATTTATTCGGCTGGCGCACTTTCCATTCAAGTGGTCGCATGGGCCTCCTGTCTTTGCATAAAAAACCGCGCAAACAATTCGGACTGCGATTTGATATTGAGCTTGCTGTAGAGGTTGCGGCGGTGGACTTTAATGGTTTCCGTCGACAGCAACAGTTTCCCGGCGATTTCCTTGTTGGAGAAACCGCTGAGCAGCAACTTCAGTACGTCTTTCTCGCGTGCCGTTATGTGTGCCTCCAGCTGAGTAAGCGCCTCAGTCCACGGGGCCGGCTCGGCGATATTCTTTTGCGGGTCAATTTCAAAGCTCATGCGTTGATGCATCATTGCCGTCACCCACGGCTTGATCATGTCCAGTAGCGTGACTTGCGCCTGTGTGAAGCGCAGGTTACTGCCAAACGACATGCACAGCGTTCTGTCGGCATCGAGTTGCACGTTGTATTGCGCCTCATCAACCGAGATGTATTGCGCGAAATATTGCTGGTAGTACTCGGTTTCAAGAAAGTGCTCCGGCGCAATATCGAGCAGATGGAAGAACCCGCTCTGCGGGTTTTCCCGATTGGCGATATAAAACGGGTCCAGCAGATAAAGGCCCTTCACATACCGATGAATAAAAGCATCGACTTCTTCGCTGTCTGCCACCTCCGGCAGGCTGATCACCCGCACGGCGTGATCGCCGAAAACCAGTACAACCCAATTGTCGATCTGCACATATTCATTCAATACGCGAATCAATGAGCTCCAGAACTCTGGTCGATCAAGCTGCATGATCAGTTTGCCAACCGATCGGTGCCAGGCCAGGCTTTGAAGGTCAAGCGACATGTTCTACCCCTTTAGGGTTAGGGATTGACAGGCAGGGGCTAAGTACTTGTAGGTATTTACTATTCGACAACGCCCGGTATATTCACCCCGAGCTTACGATGGCCATGAAGGCGCTTCGGGTAGACAGGGATAGTCATATGAGTCGTTCACACTTGCGAGCTATTTTTTTAGCCTCGCTGCTTGGCGCCGCCATCAGCACGCCAGCCACCGCCGCGCAATCTTCGGTGTATCTGTATAACTGGTTCGGGTTTCTTGAACCGCAGACCCCGAAAGCGTTCCAGCAGGAAAGCGGCATCAAGCTGCATATGGATGCCTTTGACAGTGCTGAAACCATGCAGAGCAAAGTCATGGCCGGGCGCACCGGGTATGACTTGGTGGTGGCCACGTCCAATGTGCTGCCCGGCCTGATCAAGGCGGGTGTGCTGCAAGAGTTGGACCGCTCGCAACTGAGTAATCTGTCGCATATCGATCCCGATATCCTCTCACTGCTGGCGGTCAATGACCCGGGCAATCGCTACGCCGTACCCTACGTCTGGGGTACTACCGGGATTGGCTACGATGTGGACAAGGTCAAGGCTGCTCTGGGTGATGATGCCCCGGTAGACAGCTGGGACCTGATCTTCAAAGAAGAAAATATCAGCAAGCTCAAGGCCTGCGGCGTCGCCATGCTCGACTCGCCCAGCGAAATCATTTCGATCGCCTTGCACTATCTGGGACTGCCCAGCAACAGCACCAACCCTGAGGATTACCAGAAGGCCCAGGCTTTGCTGTTGAAAATTCGCCCTTACGTGCTCTATTTCGACTCTTCGCGAATCGACACCGACCTGGCCGACGGCAATATTTGCGCAGTTGTAGGCTGGGCCAATGGTGCACTGGCCGCGCAGGCGATCAATGAAAAATCCAACAGTGGACGCAAGATTGCCTACAGCCTGCCCCGGGAAGGCGCGTTGGTCTGGTCTGAAAACTGGGTATTGCTCAAAGACGCTCGTCATCCCAAGGCCGCGCTGGAATTCATTAATTACATGCTGCGGCCCCAGGTGATTGCCGAGACGTCCAACTACATGCTCTATCCCAACGCCAATAAAGACGCCACACAGTTCGTTGAGCAGAAATTGCGCGATAACCCGTGGATTTATCCTGATAAAAAGACCATGGCTACGCTGGTTCCGCTTGAGCCGTTGCCGTTGAAGGCGGAGCGTATCCGCACCCGGGTCTGGACCAAGGTCAAGAGCGGTACGTGAGGGTAAGCCTGTTGGGAGGTTGACCCAGGGCCCGGGGAGGGGAACAGCATGCGCCAGGGCAGTGATCAGTGCTACTTGGAGTCGGACGACTACAAGGCGTACAAGGAAATTGAAGAGCAGATCGGCCTCTGCACGCCGGAACAAGCCTGGGCCATGTATTACGTCTCGACAGGGATGGTACGGGAAAACATCACCCTGGCGGTGATGGAGCACATCGGCAGGGGCAATCGCGCATTGTTGCTTGAGTTCCCCGACCTGGTGCGGGTCGAAGGGCGGGACTACAAGCCCGGAGCGCTCGCCTCCAGTTGGCCTTTGTTGCGAAGGCATCGCGGATAACGCTCTGATCCAGGATCCCGGCGGGCTATAAGGCCGCCATCGGGGCATAGCTATCCACACAAGGTTGGTGCGACGTGGACCTGTGGCGAGGGAGTTTGCTCCCGTGACGATGCGTCATAGACTTTTGTAGGCGCGAGCTTGCTCGCGAAAAAACCACAGGCTCCGCGTTTATTCAGGAGACGCGCGTTACCGTTGAGGTTTTTCGCGAGCAAGCTCGCTCCTACAGAGGGCAAGCCCTGTCGTGTATTCAACGCGTACCCATGGCGTTCATCGCCTGGGCCAAGCGCTGTGTGGCCTGGTAGAGCTCATCCCGGTTCAGTGACGCAAAGCCCAGGCGCAGCGCATTTTGCGGTTGGTCGTCGGGTGAAAACTGACGACCGCTGCGCACCACCAGTCCATGGTCCAGAGCGGTGTGCACCAAGCGATCCACGTCCATGCCATCCTCGAAACGCACCCAGAGCGCCAAGCCACCTTCGGGTTCGCGCACCTGTATGCGCTCACCGAATGCCTGGTCCAGACAGTCGCGCAGCACGGTACGGCGCGCGCGGTACTCTTTCGAGACGCGGCGCAGGTGTTTTTTCAACTCACCGTCATTGATCAGGTCCGCCAGCATGGTCTGTGCCACCGCATCCGCATCGCCCAGCATCAGTGCGGCATTGCGCTGCAGGGCTTCAATCACCTGGGTCGGGGCTACGATGTAACTGCAACGAAACGTCGAGCCCAGCACCTTGGATAACGAACCGACGTAAATCACATGGCGCTGGGCGCGGTCACTGGCCAACGGCAGGTAAGGGCGGCCGCTGAAGTGATATTCGTGGTCGTAGTCTTCTTCGATCACGCAAAAGTCATGTTGCGCCGCCAACGCCAGCAAGTGTTGTCGGCGTGCCACATGCAGGCTCACCGTGGTGGGGAATTGGTGATGGGGCGTGAGGTATATCAGGCGCACAGTGTGCTCGCGGCACAAGCGGTCGATTTGGTCGGTGCGGCAGCCTTCGTCGTCGATGTCCACGGTGACCACTTGCGCGCCGAGTCTGCGGAAAATTTCCCACGCCGGCGGATAGCTCAAACGCTCCACCAGTACCACGTCGCCAGGCTTGATCAGCAGGCTGGCGCTCAGGTAAAGGGACATCTGCGTGCCCTGGGTCAGGCAGATATTGTCCGCAGTCACTGTCAGCCCGCGGTTATTGCGCAGCATCTCGGCCAGAGCGCAGCGCAGCTGATAGCCGGTGCCCTCACTGCCGTAGCGCACCGTGTTGGAGGCAAAACTGTTGCGCAGCGCATGGCGATAGTAGCGATGCAAAACGGCCTGGGGCAGCAAGCGGTGGTCGCTGGTGCCATTGTCGAAAAACAGCGCTCCGTGCCGATGCTGGAGCGCGACCACCTGGGCGTTATGGGTGAAATACGGTACCACCGGCTGGTCCAGCAATAGCGGGGCGAACGACGGCTGCGCAGGGCAGGGCAGGGGCTTGGGCGCCAGTTGCACATTGACGAATGTGCCACGGCGCGGCTCGCTGACCAGCCAGCCTTTGGTCATTGCCTCTTCATAGGCCAGGATCACCGTCTTGCGGTTGACGTCGAGCAGTTGTGCCATCTCCCGCGTGCCCGGCAGCAACGTCCCGGGCGGCAATCGGCCTTCGAGGATTGCACTGACGAGACCCTCGGCAATCTTGCGATAGGACGCCAGGCGGGTGTCGTCGTCAAGCTTGAGCAGGGGGCGCCATTTACGCAGCTGGACCATCTGAAGTATCCAAATCTGGAGGTTTTAATGGGCCTAGTCTAGCGCAACAATCAAGCCTCTCTCACCCCGAGGTCTTTATGAACACACGCCATGTCATCGAACTGTCTCCCTCGGGAAAAACCTTTGAGGCCGGCGACGAACTGTTGCTCGACGCCATGCTTGCCAGTGGCTTGGCCGTGCCGTTCTCATGCCGCCGTGGCGCGTGCGGTTCGTGCAAGGTGGTGGTGGCCGCAGGTGAGCACCGGGCCAAGCGTCTGGCGCCGGATGCGCCAGCGCCGTGTTACCCCCTGGCCGCCACTGAAATACTGCTTTGCCAGAGCCATGCCTGCACCGATATGCGCCTGGAAATCCCCGGCTGGTCCCTGGATACACCGGCGTTGGTCGTGGGGGCTCAGGTCATTGGCAAGCGCGCACTCGGGCCCGACGTCATTGAGTTGATACTCACGCCCGATACACCCTTGACGGTGCGAGCTGGCCAATACCTCAAGTTCCACCTGGCCGACGGCGACACGCGTTGCTTCTCGATTGCCAACCTGCCAGCCGAGGACGAGGGACGTTTGGTCTTCCAGATTCGTCGGGTGAGCGGCGGGTATTTTTCCGAGGGCGTTCTGGGTGGCTTGGTCGTGGGGGCGCGCATGCAATTGGAAGGGCCGTTTGGTGCCTGCACCTGGCAGGACGATGACGCCGCCCCGGTCGTACTGTTTGCCACGGGTACCGGTTACGCAGGCATCAAGCCGATCCTGTTGACCGCGCTCAAGCGCAATATCGAGGTGACGTTGTATTGGGGCGGCGCGCAATCCACGGACTTTTATGACCACGCTTTCCTGGACCAGGCGACACTCAAATATCTACGTTTTTGCTGGCATTCGGTGCGATCATCCGAGGGCAGGGTGCAGGAGGTGGCATTGAGTCACGGGCATCACTGGGAAGTGGCTCAGGTGTACGCCTGCGGTAACGGCGCTATGCTCAGCCAGGTACGCAGTCATTGCCTTGAGGCGGGGTTGCCGAGCCATCGATTTGTTGCGGAAGCGTTTGTTGCCAGTGGTCAGTCAAGCGCGCAAGCGGTCTCGCTGTTGTTCGACCCGATCTGGGAGAAAGTCGGCCCGCGTTATTCCCTGGACGGCATGTTAGCGGCGCGAGAAAAATCCATACGTGCCCTGGCGGCCATCGCCAGCCAGTTGACGGTCGGCATGACCACCGGCGAAGCCCTGGAGATGGCCGCCCAGCAACTCACGGCCATGGGCGCCTCGCACACCTGGCACCCGACTTACATTCGCTTTGGCCCCGACACCATCCGGCCCTCCCGCGAAGGTGTTGATCGTCAGCGCGAACTGCGCGCCAGCGATATTGTGGTGGTCGACCTTGGGCCGGTGTGGGATGGCTATGAAGGAGACTACGGCGACACGTTTATCTTCGGTGAGTTACCGCTGCATCTGGCGTGCAGGACTGCGCTGCATGAGGTGTTTGATGAAACCCGCCAAGCGTGGCTGGGTGGGCTGACCGGGCGCGAACTCTACGACTTCGCCGAACAGAGCGCCGAGGCAAAGGGCTGGAGGCTGGCACGCAACCTGGCGGGGCACCGCCTTGCGGATTTCCCCCATGCCTTGTTCGAAAGCAAAGAGTTGGCTGACCTGGAGATCCCACCGAGTGAAATGGCCTGGGTACTGGAGATCCAGCTGTGCCATCCCACGGAGCCGGTCGGGGGGTTCTTTGAAGACATGTTGATGTTGCAAGCCTGAAGAGCCTGCCATTGCTGCCGAGAATTGTGCTTGGCGCGATGGCCCTGCCAACCGAGATCAACCCAGCACTGCCGATCCCCTGTAGGAGCTGTCGAGCTTCAGCGAGGCTGCGAAAGCGGTGGTTCAGGCGCTGAAAATGTTGCCTGTGCCGCCGCCATCGCAGCCTCGCTGGGGCTCGACAGCTCCCACATTTGGGCGATGTTGTTGTCGGGAGTTGTGCTTGGCGCGATGGCCCTGCCAACCGAGATCAACCCAGCACTGCCGATCCCCGGTGGGAGCTGTCGAGCTTCAGCGAGGCTGCGAAAGCAGTGGTTCAGGCGATGAAAATGTTGCCTGTGCCGCCGCCATCGCAGCCTCGCCGGGGCTCGACAGCTCCCACATTTGGGCGATGTTGTTGTCGGGAGTTGTGTTTGGCGCGATGGCCCTGCCAACCGAGATCAACCCAGCACTGCCGATCCCCTGTGGGAGCTGTCGAGCTTCAGCGAGGCTGCGAAAGCGGTGGTTCAGGCGCTGAAGATTTTGCCTGTGCCGCCGCCATCGCAGCCTCGCCGGGGCTCGACAACTCCCACATTTGGGCGGTGTTGTTGTCGGGAGTTGTGCTTGGCGCGATGGCCCTGCCAACCGAGATCACCCCAACACCACCAATCCCCTGTGGGAGCTGTCGAGCTTCAGCGAGGCTGCGAAAGCGGTGGTTCAGGCGATGAAAATGTTGCCTGTGCCGCCGCCATCGCAGCCTCGCCGGGGCTCGACAGCTCCCACATTTGGGCGGTGTTGTTGTCGGGAGTTGTGCTTGGCGCGATGGCCCTGCCAACCTAGATCAACCCAACACCACCAATCCCCTGTGGGAGCTGTCGAGCTTTAGCGAGGCTGCGAAAGCGGTGGTTCAGGCGATGAAAATGTTGCCTGTGCCGCCGCCATCGCAGCCTCGCCGGGGCTCGACGGCTCCCACATTTGGGCGGTGTTGCTGTCGAGAGTTGGGTTGGCGCGATGGCCCTGCAAAGCGTGATTCCAAATACACAGCCGATCCCCTGTGGGAGCTGTCGAGCTTCAGCGAGGCTGCGATAGCGGTGGTTCAGGCGATGAGGATGGGTCAGAGCTTCGGCAACTGCCCGACGCGGCCCATCATTTCAGTGACGATCTGCAGGTCCAGCAGGAACTGCTCAACCGTTTTGAACTCACCGTCGGTGTGCCCGGTGTACTTCTCTTCCGGACGGGCCAGGCCGAATTGCACACCATTGGGCAAGTCATGCACGGAGGTGGCGCCGGCCGAAGTGCCGAACTTGTGCTGCATGTCCAGGTTTTCCGTGGCGACCGCCAGCAAGGCTTTGACCCACTCACCTTCAGGGTTGCGGTACATCGGTGTATCCAGCGAGTAGGCGAAGCTCACGTTGACCTTGGCTTGCTGGTTCCAGGCGTTCAGTTTTTGCTCGATCTGTGCCTTGAGTGCCTCCGGGGTTTTACCCTTCGGCGCCCGCAGGTTCACCGCCAGCTTGAAAGCTTTGTCATCCAGGCCGACAAAGGTCGGCGAGGTAGTCAGCGGCCCCATGAAGTCATCGGCAAAACCCACGCTCAATTTACCGCCCAGGTAATCCAGGCCCCAGTTGTCCGCTGCATAACGCGCCGCATCAGTGATGTGGTTGTGCTTGAGGGCAATCTTGCCGTCGAGGCCGTGAATCAACTCCAGCATACGAGCCACCGGGTTGACGCCGGTTTCGGGTTCGGAAGAGTGAGCAGACACGCCGGTAACGGTAAGTTTGACGTCCTTGCCGTCGACCTTGGCGCTGACCTGGAAATTGCCGCCGTTGCGCTTGGCATAGTCATTACCGGCCTGCTGCAGGCTGGCCGCCAATTCAGCAGGCTTATCGCTGACCAGCGTGGCAACCGACACCGATGGGATCTGGTTGGTGGCCTTGCCGCCGGTCATTGCAATGATTTCTGCGCCTGCGCCTTCACCCTTGCGCACCGGGAAGGTGGCCATAACGGTGCCCGAGCCTTTTTCGGCGATCACCACCGGGTAGCCGCCATCCAGCGCCAAGTTGTATTGCGGCACGGGATTGCGTTCGAAGTAATAGGGAATCGCGTCACCGGACGTTTCTTCGGTCGTGTCCACCAGCAGTTTAAACGTGCGCGCCAGCGGCAGTTTTTCTTCCTTGATCACCTTCATGGCATACATCGTCACGACGATGCCGTTCTTGTCATCCTCGGTACCGCGGCCATACATGCGGTCGCCGATCAGTGTGACCTTGAACGGGTCGAGCTTGGTACCGTCCTGCAGCACCCAGTTTTCCGGCGTGACCGGCACCACATCGGCGTGGGCGTGCACACCGACGACTTCCTCACCGCTGCCTTCCAGGGAGATTTCGTACACGCGGTTATCGACGTTACGGAAGTTCAGGTTGAAGGATTTGGCCAGGGCCTGGAGCTTGTCGGCGATCTTGAGAAATTCCGGGTTTTTGTACTGCGGCAGGCCGTCTACGTTGAAGGTCGGAATCTCCACCAGTTCGCGCAAGGTTTCCAGGGCAGCCTTGCCGTACTTCACACGGGTGTAGATACCGAGCAAGCGATTGATCTCGTTCTGCTGCTCGGTGTTCAGGCTTTTGCTGTCGAGAAAGGCGCTGATAGCCGGGCCGACGTCAGCCGATTTACCCAGCTCGCCCTTGGCCAGCGTGCCGAGGAAACTGCGGAAATCGGTGACCGATGTCTCGCTGAAACCCTTCACAATCGCCGCGCTTTGGTCGGCGCTGATGTTGGCGAAAGCGGGTGTGGAGAGTGCTGAAAGGCTAGCTGCGAACAGGGTGGCGACTGCCAATTGCTTGAGTGGAAAGTGCATTGTTGAAGGCATTCCTTTGCAGGTAGTGAGTAGGGAGTTTCTGACGGATAAGTCAGAAACATTTCCACACACTACCACTACTCAGGTGCCCAAGGTCAATGCTGGCCAGGGTGGGGCTCAGGGTATTCATCCGTCACGCTCAAGGCTCTGGCGTAGGGCCCGTCCCACAGTTGCTTATGCAATTGACCTACACGCCTGGCCATCGCTTCGCTGCGCATCACCACCTCCAGATTGCGCGAGTTATCCAGGTAGCCGCCCAACCAGTTGCTGGTGCCGATCCATGCCACTTGCCCGTCGATCTCCATGGTCTTGCTGTGGATCACTCGGGCATAAGGGATAAAGCCTTGCCTGGCCTCGGGCAGGGTGACGACCTTGATCTCGACGTTGGGCAATACCGCCAGGCTCTTGAGGTAGGGCAGCTCCAGCTTGTCGGTATTCCAGTTGGACACCATCAGCTTGATCGCCACTCCACGGGCAGCGGCGGCGCGCACGGCGTTGTCGATCACAGCGTAGTACGGCCGGGTTCGATCGGGTCCGTAGGACAGTGGCGCGTAATCGAGCAATTGCACGCGCACTTCTTTTTTGGCTTCGCTCAGCAGGCGTGGCAGTTCCATCTGTGAGTCGCCTACGCCTGGTGGGTTGTAGCGTTGCGGGCTGGCCACCAGATAGTTGCCGGTGCGTGCGGGCGCCTGGCCGGCGGCCGGCAGCGGTACCGGCTGTTTATCGGCGAGCGCGGCCTGGGCTTGCCAGTCTTGGTCGAAGATCGCCTGCACCTGGCTCACCACGCTTGCGTCACTGATGCGCAGCCCGGTTTCGTGGATATGTTCCAGGGAGCGCCAGTCGAAATTCTGGCTGCCGATAAACGCCTGCTTGCCATCTACCAGCAGGTATTTGGCGTGAATGATGCCGCCGCTCAATTGCCCGTAGGGCAGCACTCGCAAGGTCAGGTTGGGGATCGCACGCAAGCGTTCCAGGGTGGCAGCTTCCGACAGCCTGATGCCTTTTTCTTCCAGCAAAAAACGAATCTTCACGCCGCGCTTGCCGGCAGCCTCAAGGTGTTCGATGACCCTGTCCATCACCGAACCGGGATGGTCGACGGCGTAGAACTGGCCGATATCAATGCGGCTTTTTGCACTGTCGAACAGCTCGATCCATACCGGGCCGGTCTGGCGCAAATCGGCGGTGCCCAGGGTGGTCTCTACGGGCACGGTATGCACCAGCTCAAACCCCGGAATGGAAAAATCCGCCTGGGCCAGCGGACTGAGCAACACGCCGGCAAGGCCGGCGATACGCAACTTCATCGAAAGGGACATAGGCGTCTCATCGGACAAAACAAAGGGGCGGGCGCGTCATGCGCCCGCCCGGCAGGTCACGCTGTGCGGCTGTGCAGGGAAGTCGGTACGAGGTGCGGCACTTCACCTTGTACGCGGGCACCGCTGGCCGCGCGGATCAACAGGATTTTCAGTTGGTCGTTGATGCGCTCCAGGCTGTCCTGGAAGAAGTTGTGGAATACCACGCAGAACAGCGCGATGGCGATACCCAGGCCGGTGGCGAACAGGGCCGTACCGATACCACCGGAAATCTGCCCTGGGTCGGAAACGCCAGCCGTGGCCAGCGCCTTGAAGGTGTCGATGATGCCGAGGATGGTGCCCAGCAAGCCCAGCAGCGGGGCGGCCGTGGTAATGGTCTCGATGATCCACAGGCTGCGGGCCAGCGGGGCGCGTGTCTTGAGGTATTGGGTGTCGATTTCGTCGTCCAGGTCCTTGCGTGAACCGTTGGACGCTTTCTGGGCCAGCACCGGCAAAATCATGTTCAGCGCCAGGCTGTCGCGTCGGCTCAGGTTGTCCGGCAGGTCACGCTCGCTGTGCACATGGGCGCCGAGGGCGTCGATCAACGCACGCGCCTGGCGGCGCACGTAGGCGAAGTAGATACCGCGTTCGATGGCGATGAAGATCGCAATGGCCATCGCCGCGTACATCACATAGAAGGTGACGTCGTGGAGCAGGTTCATATCCATGCGGGTGTTCCTCTTGGGTCAGTCTTAGAAATTGGCTTCCAGCGAAACCGTTACGGTGCGGTCCAGGCCCACGATGTAGGCCGGGTCGCCATCGCGAAAGCCGCTGTAGCTGGCCGCGTTGGTCTTGGTGGTGTACACGCCGTCCAGGTATTTCTTGTCGAACAGGTTGTCGACGTTCAGGCGCAGGGTCGCGTCCTTGACGACTTTCTTGTCCACCGGCAGGTAGATACCGGCGCCGAGGTTGAACACAGTGCGCCCGGAAATGGCTTCGTCGTTGGTCAGGTCGCCGTAGAGCTTGCTGGTGTACTTGCCGCCGAAGGTGCCGTAGAAGCGTCCGTCGTCGTAACCAACGTTGGCCGCCAGCATGTTCTTGGGCACGTTGGCGAATTGCTTGCCGCTGGTGGGCAGCAGGATGGCTTTGCCGGCGTTGTAGACGGTCATGTCGTCTTGCTGCTCGGCCTTGGTGTAGGTGTAGGAGGTGTAGTAGTTGAAGTGATGGGGCAGTTGGCCGCTCCACTCCAGCTCCAGGCCTTTGTTGGTCACGGCACCGACGTTGATGTCGGCGGCGTCGCCGTTGATGTCTTTGGACGAGACCTGGCGATTCTTGAAGTCCATGTAAAACAGGGTGGCGGCCAGAGTCATGTCGTCGCCGCTGTAGCGCCAGCCCAGTTCGTGGTTCCAGCTGGTTTCCGGTTCAAGGTTGATCGAGTCGGCGCCCTTGTCGTAGAGCGCATAGTTCTGCGGCACGCGCATATTGCGCGACAGGCTGTAGAACAGTTGGTCGCGCTCGTCCAACTGATATTTGAGGCCGACGTTGGGCAACAGTTTGTTGTAGGTCTGGCTACGTTTTTCCGGTCGTTCAGTGAGGCTGCCATGGTTGGTACCGTCACGCTCGACGTTCATGTAGGCAAGGCCGGCGATGAAGGTCCAGTCCGGGTTGATGTACCAGGTGTCCTGGGCCCAGACCTTTTGCGCCGGGGTCACGGTGAAGCGGTCGCGGCCCTGTACGGTGTTGCCGTTGGCGTCGACGATGGCGCTGTTGGAGTCCGGCCAGGTGTCCACCGGCTTGCCGTTGCTCTTGAGTGGAATGAATGGCTGGGTCTGACTCTGGCGTGCGCGCTCGTACCAGTAGCCGAACTGCAGGCTGTGGTCGCCCAGGTCCCAGGTCAGTTTGGTGGTGATGCCCGGCCGCCAGGTTTGCGTGCGTGAAGGGCGGTAGTACACGCCGTTGTTCGGCGTGCCGTCGGCATTGTACTGGGCGGCGGTGGGCAGGTTGCCGAGGTCGAACACGCCACCCTGGTTGGAACCACGATTGAGTGCGTAGGCGGATGAACCCACGCCGCTGCCGTTGCCCCAGTAGTAATACGGGATCACCGACAGGGCCAGGTTGTCGGCCAGTTTGAACTGAGTGTTGAGCACGGCGGTGAAGGTCTGGAACGGGTTCTGCGCCAGAGCGTAGTAGCTGTTGTATTTGCCGTTGCTGCCCACGGTCGGCGTGGCCGGGTAGGGGTCGTACTTGCGACCGTTCTGCTGAAATTGCGCCTTGGTCAACTGGCTGTAGCTGTTGTTGTCCTGCTCGTGATACTTGAGGATCAGGTTGGCGGTGTTGCCGTTGCCAGCGTCGAAGAAGCTGTTCCACTCCACCTTGTCGGCACGTACGGCGCCCGAGCCGCGCCACATTTGCCCTTCTGTATGAGACACCGACAGCCAGTTGCTCAGGCCGTTGATTTCACCGGTATTGAGGCGGGCGAAGGTCTTGCGTGTGGCATTGCTGCCGACCACCTGCTTGACGAACGCACCGGTTTCCTTGGTGGGGCGAATGGTCACGATGCCGATGTTACCGCCACTGGAACCGATATGCGGCCCATCGGCCTCCGAGGCGCCTTGGGTGACGAAAATCTGGTCGATGTTTTCCGGGTCGCCCAACAGGTTGGAGTACAGCGCGTAGTTGCCGGAGTCGTTGATCGGCATACCGTCCACCGACATGCCCACCTGGTCGGAGTTCATGCCGCGCATGGTGAAGCGAAAACCCGAGAGTCCGGTGTTGTCTTCACTGGAGATGTTCAAGCCCGGGGTGTACTTGAGCTTGTCGATGGCATTGCCCGTTGCTGCCTGTTTGTCCAGCGCTTCCTTGGTCACCGTGGAGCGGCCCTTGATGCTCTCTTCCGGGACCATGTAGCCGCCCCCGGCGCTCGCCTTGCCTTGTACCCCAATGGTGCCGACATCGCTGTCGCTGGTCTCTGCCATGACCAGTCCCTGGCTCATGCTGGTCGCGGCAACGAGTGCCAGATGAATACGGGTGAACTTCATCACTGTCGTCCTGGTGTCGGGTGCTTATTGCACGCTGTAGTTGAAGGTGGCGGTGAAGCGCTGCTCATTGCGCCCCCCGAAGGCTTGTTCGGGGAACGGCTTGACTTGCTTGATGCGACGCAAGCTGTTGGTGGCGGCCCGGTTGAGCAACATGCTTGAGGCCTGGGTCTGCAAGCCGGAATCAAGCACCCGGCCCTGACGGTCCACCAGCAACCACACCACCACTTCGCCGCTGGGGCGTTCGAGCGACGCCTGGCGCCCGGTGGGGTACTGCTTGTAGGTGTCCAACTCGTTGCGCAGGCCTTTGAGGTAACCGCCTTCCAGGGCCTGACCGTTGACCTTCGGCGGCGCAGGTGGAGCGGGCGCCGCCACAGGTGCTGCCGGGGCCGGTACGGGCGGGATGGGTTTAGCGGCGGCGACCGGGGGCGGCGTGGGCGCTGTCTTGGCCACCATCGGCTTGGGCACGGGTTTTGGCCTGGGCTTGGGTTCCGGTTTGGGTTCCGGTTTGGGCTGCGGCTTGGGCGGTGGCGGTGGCGGAGCAGGCTCGGCCTCTTGCTCTTCGATGATCGGCGGTGGCGGCTCCTGTTCAACGACCGGTTCCGGGACGATTTCCGGCTCCGGCTCGACCAATGCCAACTCGACCGCCGACTCGTCATACACCGGCTCGACCTTCAAGGTCTGGGACTGGATACCCAGTGCAATCAGCACCAGGGCGATCAGGGCCGGGACACTGCCCAGCAGCTGACGCGCACGAAACAGAACGTACATGATCAGGACTTACGCGTAGCAATGGACACGGAGGTGAAGCCACCCAAGCGCAGGGTGTCCATCACTTCCACCAGGCGCGAAACCTCCACACCTTTGTCGCTGTTGACGATGATCGTCGACTTGGTGTCCGGCTTCTCGGCCGCTTTCAAGGCCGGCACCAGCGCATCCACCGTCAGGTCCTTGCCATCCAGTTGCAACTGGCCTTCCAGGCCCAGGGTGAGGATGAATTTGTTTTGCGGTTTGAGCTGCTGTGAGCTGCTGGCGCTGGGCAATTGAGTCTTCATGCCAAGCGCGGGTATCACGTTCAGGCTCACCAGTACGAAAAACACCAGCAGGAACATCATTACGTCGATCATCGGGATCAGTTCGATGTGCGCCTTGCGTTTTTTGGGTTCGTCCCAGGTTCTCATTCCGTTACCCCGTTATTGAATTAGGGGCAACACGCTAGCAAGCAAAAATGACCGAATGGTTAACTTTAATTGACGGTTTAGAGGCTCTAGGACGGGTCTTTCAGAAAACTTACCGGTCAGTTTTCGGGCGTAATGAAACTGACACTCGGGGCGTACATGCTTGAGAAATTTATCTTGAGAACCGGCTTTCATGGACACAGCATTGCCTCAATTGACTACCCTGCGGCTGCTCTTGCGAACACTGGAAATGCACCAGGCACAGGTGCTTTGTACGCTTGCCAACGGATCGAAAATTGCCGACAACACGGCGAATATTCCATCGCCCTACACCCTGGAAACCGCCCAGGATTTTATTGCCGGGATCGCCGACAAGTACCGCACTGGTGAACTGCTGAACCTGGGGATGCATGTGCTGGGCACAGGCGAATTGATCGGCATGGTCAGCCTGCGCATCAATGCTCGGCATCACTATGGGCACTTGGGTGGCTGGGTGGCGGCGCACTGCCGTAACCAGGGTTATGCCGCAGAAGCGGCGAGCGCGGTGATGGACTTCGGCTTCGACGAGCTAAAGTTGCAGCGCGTGGGCAGCCAGTGCTTTGGTCGCAACAAGGAATCGGCGCGGGTCATGGAAAAGATCGGCCTGCGCTATGAAGGCTGCGTGCGCCAGGCGTTTCTAAAGAACGGCGTGTATGAGGACTTACTTGGGTTCGCCACCGTGCGTGACGATTGGGAGCGCGGTCTGTGAGCGGCGGGGTAGACCACGACCGCCGCCGGGTACTCGCAGGGCTGGCAGTCGCCACGGCGTTTTCCATCCTCAGCCCGTTTGCGCGCAGTGCCGGGGTGGATTATCCGTTCACCCTCGGCGTAGCCTCCGGCGACCCGTTGCCGGATGGCTTTGTGATCTGGACGCGGCTGGCGCCCATGTTCAATGCCGCAGATGGCCGCGGTGGATTGAGCCGTGCGGTGCCGGTGCGTTGGCGGGTGGCCAGCGACGCGGCGATGACGCGCATTGTGCAGCAGGGCGAGGTGCTGGCCACGCAGCGTTTTGCCCATTCGGTGCATGTCGAAGTGGCAGGACTCGCGGCAGACCGACCCTATTGGTACCAGTTTGAAGGGCTCGGTGCGCAAAGCCCGGTGGGCCAGTCGCGCACGACACCAGCGCTGCATACCATGGCCTCGGCCCGACTGGGGTTTGTGTCTTGCTCGCACTGGGAGCGCGGCTATTTCAGCGCCTATCGTCACCTCGCCGCGGAGCAGCCCGACCTGGTGTTTTTCCTTGGCGACTATATTTACGACAGCTCATACGCGGCGGATTCGGGCAAGGTTTTCCGCTCGCACGGCAGTGGCAATGCGCAAAGCCTGAGCGACTATCGCAACCGCTATGCACTGTACAAGACCGATCCGGACCTGCAAGCCCTGCACGCCGCTGCCCCCAGCGTAGCGACCTGGGATGATCATGAAGTGCAGAATGACTATGCCAACCGCTGGTCCCAGGACCCCAAGGTTTCGGTGGCACAGTTTCTTCAGCAACGGGCGGCGGCTTATCAGGCGTTCTATGAACACATGCCCTTGCGCGCCAGTAGTGTGCCCAAGGGCGCCGATATGCTTATCTACCGGCGTCTGGACTACGGCCGGCTTGTACGTTTTCATGTGCTTGATGGGCGTCAGTACCGTTCCGAGCAACCGTGCATCGCAGCCAATGGCAGCCACCAGGGGCATATTGTCACCACCCCTTGCAGCAACTTGCGCGACCCCGCTCGCACTTTGCTCGGCTGGCAGCAAGAAGCCTGGCTGGACCAGGGGTTTGCCCAGTCGAAGGCGCAATGGAATGTGATCGCTCAGGATTTGCTGGTGGCGCCGCTGATCCAGCGCGATCTCACCAACCACAAGCCGGGCCGCTGGAGCGACGGCTGGGATGGCTACATGGCTAACCGTTCACGGATGCTGGCGTCGATTGTGCGCAATCGCGTGAAGAACCCGGTGTTCTGGGGCGGCGACATTCATTCGTTCTGGGCCACGGACCTGCATGTGAATGCCGACAACCCGGATTCGGCGGTGGTCGCCACCGAGTTCGTTGGCTCGTCGGTGACCTCCGACGGCCCGCCCTATGACGCGTTCATGAAGATCATGCCGCTCAACCCCCATGTGAAGTTCTTCGACAGCCGCCAGCGTGGGTACGTGTCGGTGGAGTTGGCGGCCAACAGCATGTTGACGAATTTTCGGGCGATCAGTGACCCGCGTGACCCGGCGGCGACGGTGTCGACGTTGAAGTCGTTCGTCAATGAATCGGGCCAGCCGAGCGTGGCCCTGTAGGCGCGAGCTTGCTCGCGAAAAACTCACAGGCACCGCGTGCAACCTGACTGCTCGCGTTATCGTTGACGTTCTTCGCGAGCAAGCTCGCTCCTACAGTGTCAGGGTGTCAGCGAGGCTGTAGCGCACCGACAGCGCGCCTTTTTTCTCGGACAACGCCAGGATCGTTACCTGGCCCAGTTCGCTCAACGCCTGAACATGAGTGCCACCACAGGCGTATGCCGGTAATTCACCAAAGCCGACTTCGCGGGTGCCATCTTCCAGGGTCATATGCCGAGGGTAGTCAGCAGCGATCCATTGGTTGACCCATTGCTGCAGCGTTTGCGCATCCATGTCTTGCGCGGTCTGGCCACGAATAAAGGTGATCTTGCCTTCGCCCGGCCAGTGGTGGGCCTTGATCGGCATCCAGCCCAGGCGTTCGCCGGCATTGCCGATCAAATGTCCCGCCGAATGCAGGCGGGTGTGCAAGGCGCGACGTTGTGCGTCGACTCGTGCAACGGCGGGTCCAGGTTCCAGGGGGCGGTCGACGTAGTGCACCACCTGTTCGGCTTCCTGCATGACTCGCAGTACCTGGCTGTCGCCGAGCCAGCCGGTGTCGAACGGCTGGCCGCCACCTTGGGGGTGAAAAATAGTCGACTGCACAATCACGGCAAATTGCTCTTCGTGCGGGGTGCAACTGAGCACTTCCAGCTCGGCCGTCAGATGGTCATGGGTAAAAAACAGGCGCTCGGTCATCGGTCTACATCCACATCAGGGGGCTGTGGGCAGTATAAATAGTGCGCAGATGAGTGATAATCCGCTCAATTATCAATGGACCTGTGCGTCATGAGCATCAATCTTCCTTTGCCATTGCTGGGTGAAATGGCGATTTTCGTCAAGGTCGTGGAAACCGGCAGTTTCTCCGAAGCAGCGCGGCAACTGAGTGTTTCACCCTCGGCGGTAAGCCGCAGCATCTCGCGCCTGGAGCAAGCCCTGGCCACGCGCTTGTTGCAGCGCACCACGCGCAAGCTGCGCCTGAGCGAGGGCGGCGAGGAGGTGTTCAAGCGTTGCCAGGAGATGGTCAATGCGGCGCGCTCGGTAATGGAAATCAGTGGCCAGTTCACCGATGAAGCCGAGGGCCTGGTACGTGTCAGCGTGCCCAAGGCGGTGGGGCGGTTTGTGGTGCATCCCCATATGCCTGAGTTTCTGCGGCGTTACCCCAAGGTGGATGTGCAATTGATCCTGGAGGATCGGCATGTGGACTTGATCGACGACAACGTCGACTTGAGTATCCGCATCACCGACAGCCCGCCGCCCGGCCTGGTCGGGCGCCAGCTATTGCCCATCGAACACCTGCTGTGCGCGACACCGCAGTACCTGGCCGAACATGGCGCACCGAGCCATCCCCATGATCTGCTCGGGCACAGTTGCATTTATCTGGGTGAAACACCGGGGGATTCACGCTGGAAGTTTCGCCAGGCTGGCAAGGCGGTCACGGTCGGCGTACGCGGGCGGTATGCGGCGAATCACACCGGTGTGCGGCTGGATGCGGTGCTTGAGCATGTAGGTATTGGCAGCTTGCCGTATTTCACCGCGCGCCATGCCTTGGAGGCTGGGCAGTTGGTGCAGGTGTTGCCGGCGTGGGACTTTATTGCTTCGTACCATGGCGAGGCGTGGTTGCTACATTCGCCCACACGTTACCTGCCGCCGAAGTTGCGGATGTTTATCGATTATCTGGTGGCATGCATGGCCAAGGAACCCACGCTGCGCCGACGGTAGGAGCGCGGTTAGGAGATGTGGGAGGGGCAAGCCTTAATGCCTGTAGGAGCGAGCTTGCTCGCGAAAAACTCACAGGCGCCGCGTTTATTCAGGAAGCACGCGTTATCGTTGACGTTTTTCGCGAGCAAGCTCGCTCCTACATATTGGCGTCAGTGTTTGCTCTGGTCCTGAGGCATCGCCAGCAGCTGTTTTTCCTGGTTCCAGTCGAACGGTTCGTCGTTCTGTTCGGCTTCATAGCGACGTTCTTCCAGGGCCTGGTACAGGTCCAGCTCTTCGTCGGGCATGAAGTGCAGGCAATCACCGCCAAAGAACCACAGCAGGTCGCGTGGCACCAGGTGGGCGATTTGCGGGTAGCGCAGAATGACCTGACTCATCAGGTCCTGGCCCAGGTACTGGCTTTCGATCGGGTCGATCGGCAACAGGGCGCGCAGTTCGTCGAAACGCTCCAGGAACAGCGAGTGGCTTTCCTCGGGTACCTGTTCGGCTTCGCCGACGGCAACCAGGATGCTGCGCAAGTGGTCGAGCAAGACGAGATGATCGGCAACGACGTTGGACACGAGATAAGTCCTCTAAAGCAAAAACGGGCGCGAGAGTATATGCCTCTCGCGCCCGTTTTTATATGACCGCCGGTATCAGCGGACTTTACCCTCGGCCTGCATCAGCTCCTCCTTGCTGAAATCATCCACGTCGATCACCTTGCGCCGAGCCGCTTCGGCATCGCGCAGGGTTTGCGCTTCTCCCGGTTGCAGCACGCCGGCGTGCAAGGCGGCATCGATGGCAGACTCACCGGCAGTCGGTTTGACCTGCCCGCTTTTAAGCGCGGTATGCAGTTTTTTCTGCAACGGATGGCTGGCGCCGAGCAAATCGTAGGCATGTTGCAGGGCACCCACTGGGTCTTCTGCCGATTGCGGGCGATAGCACCCGGCCAGCAGTTCTTCCAGGGTCGGGTCGCCCTTGGCGCGGCCGATCACCGCCGCGACTTCGGCATCCAGCGCATCGG
This sequence comes from Pseudomonas paralactis, assembly GCF_001439735.1. Classification (GTDB taxonomy): domain Bacteria; phylum Pseudomonadota; class Gammaproteobacteria; order Pseudomonadales; family Pseudomonadaceae; genus Aquipseudomonas; species Aquipseudomonas paralactis. The sequence continues at coordinate 52,126 of NZ_JYLN01000008.1, read as the reverse complement.
ACGGCCCGGTATGCCGACGCCCGAACGGGAACACGATCCCTCGCAACAGGCAACCCAGCACCTTGTTCGGGAAGTTGCTCAGCAGTTCATCCAGTGCGCGCTCTGACTGACCCAGGCTTTCTTCCATTGCCCAGGCAAACAGCGGCTCCAGGTGGTCTGGCGAATCCAGGTCGTGATAACGCTTGAGTGCTGCCGACGCCAGGTACATATGGCTTAGTACATCACCCAGGCGAGCGGACAGGCGTTCACGACGTTTCAGCTCGCCGCCCAGCAGCATCATGCTCAGGTCGGCCAGCAGGGCAAACGCAGCTGCCTGGCGGTTCAGGGCACGGAAGTAACCCTGGCTCAAACGGTTGCCGGGGGCTTTTTCGAAATGACCGAAGCCCAGGTTCAGCACCAGGGTGCTGGCGGCGTTGCTTACGGCAAAGCCGATATGTTGCATCAGCAGGCCGTCGAACTCCTTCAGCGCCTGGTCATGGTCTTCGCGACCGGCCAGAGCCATTTCCTTGAGCACGAACGGATGGCAGCGAATCGCGCCCTGGCCGAAGATCATCAGGTTGCGTGAGAGAATATTGGCGCCTTCCACGGTGATGAAAATCGGCGCGCCTTGCCAGTTGCGGCCCAGGTAGTTGTTCGGGCCCATGATGATGCCCTTGCCACCGTGCACGTCCATGGCGTGGCTGATGCACTCGCGGCCGCGCTCGGTCAGGTGATACTTGAGGATCGCCGACAGTACCGAAGGCTTCTCGCCCAGGTCTACGGCGTTGGCGGTGAGCATACGCGCGCTGTCCATCAGCCAGGCATTGCCGCCGATACGCGCCAGGGCTTCCTGAATACCTTCGAAGGCCGACAGGGGCACATTGAACTGCTCGCGCACCTGCGCATATTGCCCGGTCACCAGGCTGGTGAACTTGGCGGCGCCGGTGCCGACGGCGGGCAGGGAGATCGAACGGCCTACCGACAGGCAGTTCATCAGCATCATCCAGCCTTTGCCGAGCATCTCCTGGCCACCGATCAGGTATTCCAGGGGAATGAACACGTCCTTGCCGGAGTTGGGGCCGTTCATGAAGGCGGCGCCGAGCGGCAGGTGACGACGGCCGATTTCTACGCCGGGCGTATCGGTTGGAATCAACGCGAGGCTGATGCCCAGGTCTTCTTCTTCGCCCAGCAGGTGGTCCGGGTCATGGGCCTTGAATGCCAGGCCAAGCAGGGTCGCGACCGGGCCGAGGGTGATGTAGCGTTTTTCCCAGTTCAGGCGCAGGCCGAGGGTTTCCTTGCCTTGCCATTCGCCTTTGCAGATCACGCCGGTGTCGGGCATGGCGCCGGCATCGGAACCGGCCAGCGGGCCGGTGAGGGCGAAGCAGGGGATGTCGTCGCCACGCGCCAGGCGCGGCAGGTAGTGGTTGCGTTGTTCCTCGGTGCCGTAGTGCAGCAGCAATTCGGCCGGGCCCAGGGAATTGGGGACCATTACGGTGGACGCGAGGTCACCGCTGCGGGTCGCCAGCTTCATCGCGACCTGGGAGTGGGCATAGGCAGAGAAACCCTTGCCGCCGTATTCCTTGGGAATAATCAGGGCAAAGAAGCCGTGGGTCTTGATGTGCTCCCAGGCCGCAGGCGGCAGGTCCATGGCCTGACCGATCTCCCAGTCGCTGACCATGGCGCAGAGTTCTTCGGTGGGGCCGTCGATGAACGCCTGTTCTTCTTCGGTCAATTGCACCTTGGGGTAGGCCAGCAATTTATCCCAGTCCGGGCGCCCGCTGAACAGTTCGCCGTCCCACCAGACGGTGCCGGCATCGATCGCATCGCGTTCGGTCTCGGACATCGGCGGCAATACTTTCTGGAACCAGCTGAACAGCGGCTTGGTGAAGTATTGACGGCGCAGGTCGGGCAGCAGCAAAGGCACCGCCACCACAGCGATGAGCACCCAGAAGATCAGCAGCAGCCAGCCCGGTGCGTGGCTCCAGGCGCCCATCGCCAGCAGGTAGACGGCGACTACGCCCAGGGCGGGCAGGGGGGCAGTTCGGCGGTGTGCCAGGTAGGCAATGCCGACCACCAGCACCAGTATCCACAACAACAGCATATGCAATCCTCCGTGAAACCAGGGGCGAAACCACCAGGGAGCTTAGTCCGCATCCGAACAAGCCGGGTGATCAGGGTGTTACAAGTTGTACTGGGGATACCCATCAGCAGGCGCCGACATTTGGCGTAATCGTCGTTATCTCTGGGGCAGGCCTGTCGTTAAACTCCAGGCTCACTTCGGAGATCAAGCTTATGAATGCGTACTTGAGTCCCAGCCGCTTCATCGATAGTGACCACCCTGCGGTGGTGGAGTTCGCCGAAAAACATCGCGGAACCCACGCGGATTTAAGTGACCAGGCAGTCAGTCTTTATTACGCCGTGCGCGAGGCGATTCGCTACAACCCCTACACTTTCAGCCGCGACCCCGGCACCTTGAACGCCAGCTTCGCCCTGGCTGCCGGCGAAAGCTATTGCGTGCCCAAGGCCACCTTGTTGGCCGCCTGCGCTCGCCACTGCGGCATCCCCGCGCGCATTGGCCTGGCAGACGTGCGCAACCACCTGTCCACACCGCGGCTGCTCGCCTTGCTCAAAAGTGACGTGTTTGCCATGCACGGTTATACCGAGCTCTACCTGAACGGCCGCTGGGTCAAGGCGACGCCGGCGTTCAATCAGCAACTGTGCGACGTGTTCGATGTGCCGCCGCTGGAATTCGATGGCCTGCACGACAGTGTTTTCCATGCGTTCAATCGCCAGGGCCTGCGTTCGATGGAATACGTGGTGGATCACGGACAATTTGCTGACGTGCCCGAGGCGTTTTTCTTCGAGCATATCCGTCAGTGTTACCCGCACTTGTTTGTCGACAATGCACCGACCCAGTTGGGTGATCTGCAGGGCGATTTAAGCCGCGGCTGATCCGGCGTATGCTGCTGCCTTCATCCAGCCAAGTTCATCCACAAGAAGGCGCGGTCATGCTGAAAATCTGGGGTCGTAAAAATTCATCAAACGTCAGGAAAGCACTGTGGTGCGCCGAGGAACTCGGCCTGGACTATGAGGCAATTGATGCGGGCGGGGCTTTTGGTGTGGTCGACACCCCGCAATACCGGGCCATGAACCCCAATGGCCGGGTGCCGGTGATCGAAGATGGCGATTTTGTGCTGTGGGAATCCAACACCATCGTGCGTTACCTGTGCGCCAAACAGGCCTCGGATTTTTACCCCGGCGACCTGCAAGCCCGGGCCAATGCCGAAAAGTGGATGGACTGGACCACCTCCACACTCGCCGACCCGTTCAAGGCGGTGTTCTGGGGGATCGTGCGCACCCCGGCTGACAGGCAAAACTGGGACAGTATCAATGCCGGGCGCCAAGCCTGCATCGATGCGCTCAAAACCGTTGACCAGGCCCTCGCCGAGCAACCCTACCTGTCAGGCCAGGCGTTCGGCATGGGCGATATTCCCTTGGGCTGCTTCATTTATGCCTGGTTCGAGATGCCTATCGAGCGCCCGGCAATGCCCCATCTGGAGGCCTGGTACCAGCGCTTGCAACAGCGCCCGGCCTATCGCAAAGCCGTGATGACCGCGTTGACTTAATACACACTATTAATACGGGTGACTGTACTTGTGCGGCATGGGCAAGCACCATGCCCGCATTGCATCGCCGGTTGAACTACCTGCGCTGTGCCCTCATCTATTCTTTCTATTCCCTTCTTTGGTGCGTATTCCGATATGAGTTCCGCTCTGTCCATCCGGCAGCTAACCAAAACCTACGGCAACGGTTTCCAGGCCCTGAGTGGTATCGATCTGGATGTCGCCGAAGGTGACTTCTTCGCCTTGCTCGGCCCCAACGGCGCCGGCAAATCCACCACCATCGGCATTCTCTCGACCCTGGTCAACAAGACCAGCGGCACGGTGAACATCTTCGGCCACGACCTGGACAAGTCCCCGGCGGCGCTCAAACGTTCCATCGGTGTGGTGCCCCAGGAGTTCAATTTCAACCAGTTTGAAAAGACCTTCGACATCGTTGTGACCCAGGCCGGTTACTACGGCATCCCGGCGAAAATCGCCAAGGAGCGCGCCGAGCAGTACCTGACCCAACTGGGTCTGTGGGACAAGCGCGATGTGCCTTCGCGCTCGCTGTCCGGCGGCATGAAGCGGCGCCTGATGATCGCCCGTGCGCTGGTGCATGAACCGCGCCTGCTGATCCTCGACGAACCCACCGCAGGCGTGGACATTGAACTGCGTCGTTCGATGTGGACCTTCCTCACCGAGCTGAACGAGAAGGGCATCACCATCATCCTCACCACCCATTACCTGGAAGAGGCTGAGCAGCTGTGCCGCAACATCGGCATCATCGACCACGGCACCATTGTCGAGAACACCAGCATGCGTAACCTGCTGGGCCAGTTGCATGTGGAAACCTTCCTGCTTGATCTTAAGAACAATCTGTCGGTGGCGCCGCACCTGCTGGGTTACCCCAGCCGCCTGGTAGACAGCCATACCCTGGAAGTGCAGGTGGACAAAGCCATGGGCATCACCGCGCTGTTCACCCAGTTGGCGACCCAGAACATCGAAGTGTTGAGCCTGCGTAACAAAACCAATCGCCTTGAGGAGTTGTTTGTGTCCCTGGTGGAGAAAAATCTGGCGAAGGTGGCGGTATGAGTTCCGAACTGCAACCCAACCTCGTCGCGCTGCAAACCATCGTTTATCGAGAAGTGAAACGCTTTACCCGGATCTGGCCGCAGACCCTGCTGCCACCGGCGATCACCATGGTTCTGTACTTCGTGATCTTCGGTAACCTGATTGGCCGCCAGATTGGCGACATGGGCGGTTTCACCTACATGGAGTACATCGTGCCGGGCCTGATCATGATGTCGGTGATCACCAACTCCTACGGCAACGTGGTCTCCAGTTTCTTTGGCAGCAAGTTCCAGCGCTCCATTGAAGAACTGATGGTCTCGCCGGTGTCACCGCACACCATCCTGATCGGCTATACGCTGGGCGGTGTGCTGCGCGGCCTGATGGTCGGGGTGATCGTGACGCTGCTGTCGCTGTTCTTTACTCACCTGCAAGTGCATCACCTTGGGGTCACCATTCTGGTGGTGGTGCTGACGGCGACGATTTTCTCGCTGCTGGGTTTTATCAACGCCGTGTTTGCACGCAACTTCGATGATATTTCCATCATCCCGACGTTCGTGCTGACGCCGCTGACCTACCTGGGCGGAGTGTTCTACTCCATTACCTTGCTGCCGCCGTTCTGGCAGACGGTGTCCCTGGCCAACCCGGTGTTGCATATGGTCAACGCCTTCCGCTACGGCATCCTGGGCGTGTCGGATATCAAGATCAGCGTGGCGATCACTTTCATGATCGTCGCCACCGTCGTCTTGTATATCGGCTGTGCGCGGTTGCTGGTGAGTGGGCGTGGGATGCGCACATGATGTGGGATTGGAAATAACAAAACGGCCTCATCAGAGGCCGTTTTTTATTGGATGCACACCGAACAAGTGTGGGAGCTGGCTTGCCTGCGATGGTATCGACTTCGCTTGACGGGTGTACCGAGGTGTCTGCATCGCAGGCAAGCCAGCTCCCACATTTTGGTCGGTGCACGCGCTTTAGTTTTTCAGGGCCAGCTCTATCAGGGCATGCAGTTCTTCTACCGGCAAAGGCAGGGCCGAAAACAGAATACGAAACACCGTCGGCGCCGCAAGTAGGTTGATCAGATGGTCAACGCTCGGTGGCTGTTCCTGCGGGTAGCGGTCAACAATCACCTGCAACTGCCCGCTCAGGATGCTCACGCAATACCCTGGCGTCGGGCTGCTTTGCACGTCGCGCATCATATTGCGCCCAACGTCCGAACTCATCTCATCCAGATATTGCTCAGCCCAGGCTTGCAGGTCGCCGCGCAGGCTACCGGTGTTGGCTGGTTCGGTATCGGGACGCATACGTGCCAGGGCGACGTCGGCGAGCAGTACTGACAGTTCGCCCCAGCGCCGGTAAATGGTCGACGGCGTGACGCCGGCGCACGCCGCAATCATTGGCACGGTGACACCGGAACGCTCATGGGTCTCCAGCAATTGGCGCACCGCCCTGTGGACGGATTCTTGTACCCGGGCACTACGGCCCCCCGGGCGGAGGCCTTCTTTGATTGCCATGGGTAAAACCTTAACACAAAGAATTTGCTTTAAGCGCCAGCGAGTAGCACACTCCACAAAAGCAAAATATTAGCTTTAGCGGAGCGTGCCCATGATCAGCGTCATTTCCCAGCGGTCCAGCCTGACGTTCCTCGTGATCACAGTGTTGACCTTTCTCGCCGCCTCCAGCGCGCCGACGCCGTTGTACCAGGTGTATCAGGACAACCTGCATTTTTCGGCCGCGATGCTGACGGCTATCTTTGGCGTCTATGCCCTAAGCCTGTTGGCGGCGCTGCTGACGGTGGGCTCGCTGTCCGATTACCTGGGGCGCAAGCCGGTGATCTTTGCCGCGTTGCTGCTGAATATCGTGGCGATGCTGCTGTTTATCAACGCGGACAGTACGGTCTATCTACTCGCTGCACGTGCATTACAGGGTTTTGCAACTGGTACTGCCACAGCGGTGCTGAGTGCGACGCTGCTCGATACTGACCGGGTGCGCGGCCCGATGCTCAACAGCCTTGCGCCGATGCTGGGCATGGCCAGTGGCGGGCTGGGCAGCGGTTTGCTGGTTGAGTACGCGCCACGGCCGACGCAATTGATCTATTTCACCTTACTGGGCTTGATGGTGCTGCAGGCCGTGTATGTCTGGCGGTTGTCCGAGACGGTCAGTCGTATACCGGGGGCCTTGAAGTCCTTGGCGCCCACCCTGCATGTGCCACCGCAAGCGCGCCGGGCCTTGTGGTTGGCGATGCCGTTGAATGTGGCGGTATGGGCGCTGGGTGGGTTCTTTTCTTCTTTGGCGCCTTCGCTGGTGCGGGTCGCCACCGGGTCGACCTCGCATTTGATCGGCGGAGGGCTGGTCGCGGTGGTTACGTTAAGTGGCGCGGTTATGATCTACAGCCTGCGCAACCGTGCGGCTGACAAGGTCATGCGCCTGTCGGCGGTGCTGATGGCCATTGGCGTGAGCCTATTGTTGGTTGCCGTGCAGACGGCCAGCCTGTGGTTGTTCTTTGTCGCCAGTGTGATCGCCGGCTTTGGTTTCGGCGGCGGCTTTATGGGCAGCGTGCGCAGTATCGTCGGGTTGGCGTTGCCCCATGAGCGTGCGGGGTTGATGTCGGCATTCTATGTACTGAGCTACCTGGCATTCTGCGTACCGGCGTTGGTGGCGGGCAATCTGAGCCGGGTGTTTGGCCTTGTCGTCACTACCGATGGCTACGCTGCGGTCCTCATCCTGTTGGCGTTGGGCGCTCTAGGCGGGCAGTTATGGCAGGGCTCTGCGCGGAGCCGAGCAGCTGCATAGGCGAGGCTAATATCTATAAAGTAGATAACAGTTAGAGATATTACCCGTTATATAGATATTCGATCAGGTTCTACCATGGACTCAACCTCATGCGAGGAAGAGGATTGACCATGACCTGCTCGACCACCCACCGTTACAAACCTTTCAGCCATCTGACCCGTCCCCGGGAAGTGATTCGCCAGTTCACCCCGAACTGGTTTGCCGCCACCATGGGCACCGGCGTGCTGGCGCTGGCCCTGGCTCAGTTGCCGGTCACCTTGCCCGGCTTGCACGCTGTCGCTGAGGGCTTGTGGATATTCACCATCGGCCTGTTTGTGTTGTTCAGCGTGTTGTATGCCACCCGTTGGGTGATGTTTTTCCACGAGGCACGGAGAATCTTCGGACACTCCACGGTCTCGATGTTCTTCGGCACCATCCCGATGGGGCTGGCGACTATTCTCAATGGTCTGCTGCTGTTCGGCCTGCCACGCTGGGGCAGTGATGTGATCCCGTTGGCTGAAGCCCTGTGGTGGCTGGACGTGGCCATGTCCCTGGCCTGCGGCGTACTGATCCCGTTCATGATGTTCACCCGCCAGGAGCACAGCATCGACCAGATGACCGCTGTCTGGCTGTTGCCCGTGGTAGCTGCCGAAGTGGCCGCGGCCAGCGGCGGCTTGCTCGCGCCGCACCTGGCCGATGCCCATTCGCAACTGGTGATGCTGGTGACAAGCTACGTGCTGTGGGCGTTCTCCCTGCCGGTAGCGTTCAGCATCCTGACCATCCTGATGTTGCGCATGGCCTTGCATAAGTTGCCTCACGCCAATATGGCAGCGTCGAGCTGGTTGGCGCTGGGCCCCATCGGCACCGGTGCCCTGGGCATGTTGTTGCTGGGTACGGACGCCCCTGCGATCTTCGCCGCCAATGGTCTGGCCAGTGTCGGTGAAATGGCCCACGGCCTGGGCCTGATTGCGGGCATCACCCTATGGGGCTTCGGCTTGTGGTGGATGTTGATTGCGGTGTTGATCACCCTGCGTTACCTGCGCGCCGGTATCCCGTTCAACCTGGGTTGGTGGGGCTTCACCTTCCCACTGGGGGTGTATGCCCTGGCCACGCTTAAATTGGCGAGCCTGTTGCAGTTGGTGTTTTTCAGTGTGTTTGGCAGTGTGCTGGTGGTCGCGCTGGCGCTGATGTGGCTGATCGTGGCCAAGCGCACCGTGCAGGGCGCTTATAAAGGCGAGCTTTTTGTTTCGCCTTGTATTGCCGGGCTAGCGAATAAGTAAGCAGGATTAGGTAAAGTCGTGGCCTGATAAATACAGGCCACGCAGGAACACGGACGACGATGAGCCATCCTTCCCAATTCACCTTGCTGCGCACGCGGCGCTTCTTGCCGTTTTTCATCACCCAATTGCTGGGCGCGTTCAACGACAACATCTTCAAGCAGTCGCTGATCCTGGCCATCCTTTACAAGCTCACCATCGAGGGCGACCGCTCTATCTGGGTCAACCTGTGCGCCTTGTTGTTTATCCTGCCGTTCTTCCTGTTTTCGGCGTTGGCCGGGCAGTTTGGCGAGAAATTCAACAAGGACGCGTTGATCCGCGCGATCAAGATCGGCGAGATCGTGATCATGGCCGTCGGCGCGGCAGGCTTCCTGACTAATCATCTGGAATTGATGCTGTTGGCGCTGTTTGCCATGGGTACTCACTCGGCGCTGTTCGGCCCGGTGAAGTACTCGATCATGCCCCAGGCTTTGCACGACGATGAGCTGGTCGGCGGCAACGGCCTGGTGGAGATGGGCACCTTCCTGGCGATTCTGGCCGGCACCATTGGCGCCGGCATCATGATGTCGTCCACCCACTACGCGCCGGTGGTGGCGGTGGCGATTGTCGGTGTGGCGGTGCTGGGCTACCTGGCCAGCCGCAGCATCCCGCGTGCGGCGGCTTCAACACCGCAACTGCGCCTGGACTGGAATATCTTCACCCAGTCCTGGGCCACGTTGCGCATGGGCCTGGGGCAGACGCCGGCGGTGTCGCGCTCGATTGTCGGCAACTCGTGGTTCTGGTTTGTCGGCGCGATCTACCTCACGCAAATCCCGGCCTATGCCAAGGAGTGGTTGTACGGCGACGAAACCGTAGTGACCCTGATCCTCACCGTGTTCTCAGTGGGCATCGCCCTGGGCTCGATGCTCTGCGAAAAACTCTCCGGGCGTAAGGTGGAAATCGGCCTGGTGCCGTTCGGCTCTTTTGGCCTGACCGTGTTCGGCCTGCTGCTGTGGTGGCACTCCGGCGGTTTCCCGCAGAACGTGCAAGCCAACGATTGGCTCGCGGTGCTCAGCTACGGCCAGGCCTGGTGGGTGTTGCTCGATATTCTCGGCCTGGGTGTGTTCGGCGGCTTCTATATTGTGCCGCTGTATGCGCTGATCCAATCGCGCACCGCCGAGAACGAACGGGCACGGGTCATCGCGGCCAACAACATTCTCAACGCATTGTTCATGGTGGTTTCGGCCATTGTTTCGATCCTGTTGCTGAGCGTGGCCCAGCTGTCGATCCCCGAGTTGTTCCTGGTGGTGTCGCTGCTCAACATCGCCGTCAACACCTACATCTTCAGGATCGTCCCCGAATTCACCATGCGCTTCATGATCTGGCTGCTCAGCCATTCCATGTACCGCGTGGAGCATCGCAACCTGGAGGCCATCCCGGATGAAGGCGCGGCGTTGCTGGTGTGCAACCATGTGTCGTTTGTCGATGCGCTGTTGATTGGTGGCGCGGTGCGTCGGCCGATTCGCTTTGTCATGTACTACAAGATCTACCGTTTGCCGGTGCTCAACTTTATCTTCCGCACCGCTGGGGCGATTCCGATTGCCGGTCGCCATGAAGACATTCAAATCTACGAACAGGCGTTCGCGCGGATTGCCCAGTACCTCAAGGATGGCGAGTTGGTGTGCATCTTCCCGGAAGGCAAGCTGACCGCCGATGGCGAGATGAATGAGTTTCGCGGTGGGGTGACACGCATCCTGGAGGAGACGCCGGTGCCGGTGATCCCCATGGCGTTGCAGGGGTTGTGGGGGAGTTTCTTCAGCCGCGATCCGAACAAGGGCTTCTTCCATCGGATCTGGTCGCGGGTGGTGCTGGTGGCGGGTGAGCCGGTGGCTGTGGAGGCGGCGACGCCTGAGCAGTTGCAGGCTGTGGTGGGCGGTTTGCGGGGGAGTGCCAGGTAGTTTTCGTTGTTTGTCAGGGCCTCATCGCAGGCAAGCCAGCTCCCACATTTTGAATTGTGAATACAGTCAAATGTGGGGGCTGGCTTGCCTGCGATAGCGGTAGTGGCTTTATGTCGAGATCTTGAGGCCAATCAGCCCACAAATAATCAACGCCACACTCGCCAACCGAAACAACGCCATGGACTCCCCAAACAGGATAATCCCCGCAATTACGGTGCCCACGGCACCCACGCCGGTCCAGATGGCATAGGCGGTGCCCAGCGGCAGCTCCTTCATGGCCAGCCCCAGCAACCCAAGGCTGACGGCCATGGCGGCAATCGTCAGGGCGGTCGGCAGTGGCTTGCTGAAACCGTCGGTGTATTTCAGGCCGACGGCCCAGCCAACTTCAAACAACCCGGCAAAAAACAGAATGATCCAGGACATGATGACCTCGCTTCTATCAAAGTGGGGTCGTCCCCGGGTAAGCACTTGATAGCGTCGCGAGGTCGTCCCCGCGAAGCCAAGTAGAGTGCCGAAAACGGCTCAGACGATCAAGTTTACGGCGCGGTTTCCAGGGCGCGGCGGTCTTCCTTTTCGCTCATGCGGCGGAAATAGGTCGACAGCAATGCGCCGGAAATATTGTGCCAGACGCTGAAGAGCGCACTGGGCACCGCCGCCAGCGGCGAAAAATGCGCACTGGCCAGCGCGGCACCCAGCCCTGAGTTCTGCATACCGACTTCCAGCGCCAACGACTTGCGTTGCGCCAGGGGCAACTTGAACAGGCGCCCGGTGAAGTAGCCCAGCAGGTAACCGAAGCTGTTGTGCAGCATCACCACCGCCATGATCAGCAGGCCCGATTCGGCAATCTTCGCCTGGCTTGCGGCAACCACGGCCGCGACGATGATCACAATGCTGACCACCGACACCAGCGGCAGCACGTCCACCGCATGGCGAACCCGCTCGCCCAGCACCCGTTGCGCCACCACACCGAGCACAATCGGCAGCAGCACCACTTGCAGGATCGACCAGAACAGCTCCATGAACGATACCGGCAGCCAGGCCGAGGCCAGTAGCCAGATCAACGCCGGTGTGAGCAGCGGGGCGAGGAGGGTGGTGACGGCGGCAATCGCCACCGACAACGCCAGGTCGCCGCGGGCCAGCCAGGTCATCACGTTGGACGAGGTGCCGCTTGGGCAACAGCCGACCAGAATCACGCCGACGGCAATTTCCGCTGGCAGGTGAAAGGCCTGGCATAACAACCATGCCACGCCCGGCATGATCACAAAATGCGCGACCACGCCCAATGCCACGCGCCATGGGTGGCGAGCGACTTCGGCGAAGTCTTCGAGTTTCAAGGTCAGCCCCATGCCGAACATCACCAGGCCCAGCAGCGGGACGATGGCGCTTTTCAGGCCGATGAACCAGCTGGGTTCGAGGAAGGCGAGCACGGCAAATATCAACACCCAGTAAGCGAAGGTATTGCCGACGAAGCGGCTCAAGGCGGCGAGTGCACGCATGGGGATGTCCTTTTTTATTCGATTTCTGAGTTGTCGATGCAATCAAATGTGGGAGCTGGCTTGCCTGCGATAGCGGTGTATCAGTCGGCAGTACTCTGGCTGACACTCCGTTATCGCAGGCAAGCCAGCTCCCACACTGACCGTGCCCACATTGGATCGGTGTTTAGATGCCCTGTGGCGTCTCTTCGCCGCCCAGTGCTTCCACCAGCGCCGGCAGGAAGTCGCCGAAGGTCAGCATCATCAAGGTAAAGCTGGCATCCAGTTGGCCCAGGGCTTCGTCGCCGCCGTCCTGTTCCGCCTGGTCTTGCAGCAGGTCTTCGAATTTCAGGCGTTTGACGGTCATCTTGTCATCGAGCATGAAGGACAGCTTGTCCTGCCACGCCAGGGACAGTTGGGTTACGACCTTGCCGGTGGTCAGGTGCAGCTGGATCTCTTCGCCGGTCAGGTCCTGGCGTTTGCAGCGCACGATGCCGCCGTCTTCGTGGGTGTCGCGCAGTTCGCATTCGTCGAGGACGAAGAAGTCATCAGCCGGTTTCTGGGTGGTGACCCAGTCAGTCATGATTGCAGTCGGTGCGGTTTTTACCGTCAGAGGGCGGACGGGCAGGGTGCCGATCACTTCACGCAGGGTCGACAGCAGGTCTTCGGCACGCTTGGGGCTGGCCGAGTTGACCAGGATCAGGCCCTGTTTCGGCGCGATTGCAGCGAAGGTCGACGAGCGACGGATAAAGGCACGCGGCAGGAAGGCCTGGATGATTTCATCCTTGATCTGGTCGCGCTCCTTCTTATAGACCTTGCGCATTTGCTCGGCTTCGATCTCTTCGACTTTCTCTTTAAGTGCATCACGCACCACGCTACCCGGCAGGATGCGTTCTTCCTTGCGAGCGGCGATCAGCAGGAAATCGCCGCTGACGTGAACCAGGGGAGCATCTTCACCTTTACCGAAAGGCGCGACGAAACCGTAAGTGGTCAACTCCTGGCTTGCACAAGGGCGCGCCAGCTTGGTGGCCATGGCCGCTTCCAACGCCTCGGCATCAACAGGCAGATCTTGGGTCAGGCGATAGATAAGCAGGTTCTTGAACCACATGGGGTGAGTCTCTCCTCTATACAAAGGGGGGCATTATTCTCTTGATCACGCCGCAGGCCAACCCTGCCTAAGCCATTGGAAGGGCTGAAAAAAAAGATTTAAGAAAGTGCTTGCCAGACTTGGGGGCGCTCCGTAGAATGCGCGCCACACCGAAACGAAGGGTGATTAGCTCAGCTGGGAGAGCATCTGCCTTACAAGCAGAGGGTCGGCGGTTCGATCCCGTCATCACCCACCATTCGCTTCATGTGTTACGCGCAGCGGTAGTTCAGTCGGTTAGAATACCGGCCTGTCACGCCGGGGGTCGCGGGTTCGAGTCCCGTCCGCTGCGCCATATTCGGTCACCTGGAACGCTGAACGCCAGGTCACCACAGAAAGCCCGCTCATTGAGCGGGTTTTTTTCTGTCCGAAATATGGCAAAAAATCGTGCGATAAACTTTTTTTAAATAAATTGCATTTAAATCAAGACATTACGATTTTTTGGTGTATGATGCGCCCACACCGAAACGAAGGGTGATTAGCTCAGCTGGGAGAGCATCTGCCTTACAAGCAGAGGGTCGGCGGTTCGATCCCGTCATCACCCACCATTCGCTTCATGTGTTACGCGCAGCGGTAGTTCAGTCGGTTAGAATACCGGCCTGTCACGCCGGGGGTCGCGGGTTCGAGTCCCGTCCGCTGCGCCATATTCGGTCACCTGGAACACTGAACGCCAGGTAGCCATAAGAAACCCGCTCATTGAGCGGGTTTTTTTTCGCCTGCGATTTAACGCGCCTTACGGTGCGTTGCGGCTGTGGCGGTAATCGCTGACGGCCTCGTACACCGCTTTGCGCAGCCGGTTGATGCCACCGATGGGGCGGTGCGCTTCCAGCCCGAACCAGGGGTTGAACGACTGGTTATCGCACGCCAGGTTCTGCGCTGGCGTGTCGAAGTCCTGGGCGGGAATCCTGACCTTGGCCACGGTTTCATACGGCGCGTCGCTTTCCTTCCATTCGATGCTGGTGTCTTCGATGGGCATGAACGCCTGCGGGTTTTGCCGCTGGATCTGCAGCACAAAACACGCATCTACACGATCGGTGGACAGTTGCTGGTTGAGCGCGCTGCGCAGGAAGTTCGGCAGGGCCTGGTTCTGTTTGGGCAGTACATACTCCGGGCAGCTTTGCGGGTCGGGCGCGACGCGGAACTTGGCGTTGGCCGCACCAAACTTGTAGGGCGACACTGAAAAGTAAGTCGTCTGCGTCGGGCTGGCCGGGGCGGGCGCCAGGGTTGCCAGGGCGATAAACAGGTGACGCACTTGCCAACTGCGCGGATCGAGCTTGGGGAAGAACGCCAGGACCTTCTTGCCATCCGCTTGCGCACCGATGTTCTGCGCGTATTCCGCGACATCGCTGACAAAGAAGTTGGGGTGGCTGAACATCACGAAATCCTGCTCGGTGCGCGCTTGCTGATCGGCCATCAGTTGCTTGCCCGGCACATCCAGCAGCTTGATCGCCATGCCGCGGGCATCACGAATGCTGTCGAATTGCGGGTAAGCGTTACCATTGGACAATCGCATTGTCGCCTGCCAGACCTTGCCCGGCTCGGCGAATACGCCCTGGCGCAGGGCTGGGTCCAGATCTGCCAGTACGCTCACTTGCGCTTTTACGCAGCCATGGGCCTTGGCATGGGCATCGCGCAGGTAGCGAGTGCCTTCGCGATGCTGGTCAACGATGCGTACGGCGGTCTGAATAATGCCCTGGGTCATGGCCGCTTCACCTGGCGGGATCTGTTCATCCGCTGACACCGGGCCACTGTGCTGCCAGGCGAACCACAGTGTCGCCAGTAGCCACCCCAGTAGCCCGAGGCTCAACAGCCACAACAGCGTCTTGCCGAGAAAAGCGCCGAGACGCAGCCAGAGACGAGCGAGCATGGAACGGTCCTTGTTGTGCGATCGGATAATCATGGCAATTGTTGCTCCAGCGGTCCGCCCAGCACTTTGAGGTATTCGAGCAGCGCCCAGCGTTCCTGGGGCAGCAAGCCACGGCCAATGACGCCATTGCCCCGTGCGCCTGCGCGGAACTCGTGGCCGCTGTTGTGGTTGCCGGTGATCCGGGTATCGAACAGAAAGGCATTCTTGAACGCGGCGGTTTCAAAACCCAGATGGCGTGGATCGTAGTTGAACGTGCCTTTATAGAAGGTAGTGCTGCGCTCGTCCTGGGGCGAAAGCAGTTGGTAGATCGTCGGTACCGACCCGTTGTGCAGGAACGGTGGGGTAGCCCATACGCCTGCCAATGGCCGTGCCTTATAGGCGCGTAATTCGCGCACGCCAATCGGCAGGCCGAACCCGTCCAGGCTCGGGCGCTCTGCCGGGGTAACGCCGGCGGAGCGGTAGGCATGTTCTTCGACGAATGCGGTGACGTACGCCAACCCCTGGGCTACGGACATTTTTTTCAGGTCCAGTGGTGCGGTGGGGGCTGGGTGCAGTTCAACATTGAGCCGGGCCAGTTCGGCCGGGTCCCATTGCAGGGCGCTGAGGTCATAACGCTGATCGGCAATGTTGCTGGCGGTGCCGGGGTCGGTGCCGATGTAATCCACCGGCAGCATTTTCAACTGCTGTACAGGGCGACCATTTTCTTCGGTAACGGTCGGCAGGTGGCAGCCTGCACAGTTTTCGGCGAAGAGTGCGCGGCCCTGGGCGGCGAGGGGTTTGTCGATGGCGCCGAACAACGCCTCAGGCCAGGTCGGTGGTTTGAGACGTTGCAGGGTTTCTTCGATCAGGTGCAAGTCGCGCACCCGCACGCTGGAGGGGTAGCGTGCAGCGCCTTGCAGCGGTTGGCCGGCGCTGTCGAAGAAGGCCAGGGTTGCGCCTACGCCAAGCGCTTCACCGATATTGCGCGCCATGGGCTGCTGGGCCGATCCATTCCACTGCACCCAGTCGAAGGTCCAGATGTCCCACAGCTGCGGGTAGTCCACGGGAGCGTTGGCGACGCGATAATTATCTGGGGAAATGGCATCGCCAAAGCTGGCATTGGCGATGCGCCCGAAGGCGTCAGTACGGCCGGGGCCTTCCTCGGTGGGGTAGAGGCCGCGATGGGTATCATTCCAGGCGACTTTGAGGAACTGGTTGAGCGATTGCTTGAAGTCGCTGCGCAGTTGGTTGTGTTGGGCGTCGTACTGGTCACCCAGGACCTTGCGGGCGAAGCGCTCGAACTTCCACGGGTTGTAATAAGTGGCGGCGAGGCTGGCGACCAGTGCCTGGCCGAAACTGCCGCCCCGCAAGGTGGGGACGCTGGAGGGCAGTACATGTTGAGCCGAGCCGCCATCGATGCGCAGGGCCTGGCCTTTGAAATGCAACTCGCCGGTATGGCAGGCCGCGCAGGTGATGTCCAGGTACTGAACCTTGCTGTCGGCATTCTGGTGTCGGGCGAAACCCACCGGCAGGTTGCCAGGGTTTTGCGTGGTGGGCACCTGCCTGGGATCGACCAGGAAACCAAAGCGCGCCAGGTACTCCGGCGCGGCAAAGCGTTGCTCGGAGAACGGCAGCTCCAGAGCCGTGAACCAGTCGTAGTGCAAGCCCTTTACCTGGGTGCCCTGGGGCGTGAAGTAGAAGGTCTGACGGTCGGCGGCACTCCACTGGTCCTGGTAGTGCACCTGCTCCACGGGCATGTAGTCCGGCAGCTTGGGGTTGAGGGTGTAATGGAGCACCACGGCCAGGGTCAGGCCCAGTGCGATCAATATCAGGAGTAAAACACGGGAAAAAGTGCGCAAGATAACTATCCTTGTCGAATTGTCGCGTTGTTATGCCACTGCGCCACAGGTGCGGCAAGTAGCGATTAGCCTGCTGGCAGGCGGTCCCGCGATCCGTCGCGGTGGCCCATGATAAATGGAAATGCTTTTAAACACGTGAACTTATCAGAAGTTTCCTGCTCACATGCCGGTAGCCATTGGTCGGGGCCGCCTGATAAGCTCGCGACTTTATTCGAATGCCCTTTTGGCGCATGAACAAGGAAATAGCATGAAACAGCATCGGTTGGCGGCGGCGGTGGCCCTGGTTAGCCTGGTACTTGCGGGTTGTGATTCGCAAACCAGCGTAGAGCTGAAAACCCCGGCGCAAAAAGCTTCCTACGGCATCGGCCTGAACATGGGCAAGAGCCTTGCCCAAGAAGGCATGGATGACCTGGACTCCAAAGCGGTAGCCCAAGGCATTGAAGATGCTGTCGGCAAGAAAGAGCAGAAGCTCAAAGATGACGAACTGGTTGAAGCCTTCGCCGCGCTGCAAAAGCGTGCCGAAGAGCGCATGACCAAAATGAGCGAAGAGTCGGCAGCTGCCGGCAAGAAATTCCTCGAAGACAACGCCAAGAAAGACGGCGTCGTCACCACCGCTTCCGGTCTGCAGTACAAGATCGTGAAGAAGGCCGACGGCGCACAGCCAAAGCCGACCGACGTAGTGACTGTTCACTACACCGGCAAGCTCACCAACGGCACTACCTTTGACAGCTCCGTGGATCGCGGCAGCCCGATTGATCTGCCGGTCAGCGGCGTGATCCCGGGTTGGGTCGAAGGCCTGCAACTGATGCACGTTGGCGAGAAGGTCGAGCTGTACATCCCGTCCGACCTGGCCTACGGCGCCCAGAGCCCGAGCCCGGCGATTCCAGCCAACTCCGTGCTGGTATTTGACCTGGAACTGCTGGGCATCAAGGACCCAGCCAAGGCAGAAGCGGCTGACGCACCTGCTGCACCAGCCGCCAAGAAGTAATCGGCGCCTGAACACACAACGCCCCGTCTCGACGGGGCGTTGTTGTTTTCGGGGCTGTATCAAACGATGCAAAAAATTTCTGTGGGAGCTGGCTTGTCGGGTCGCCGCATCGCTGTGATGACGTCCCGCACTCCAAATGTGGGAGCTGGCTTGCCTGCGATTGCCATAAGTCTTTACACAACACTACAGGTTGTAGCAGCCAACGCTAACCACGATGCGAAGCGAGCCGCTCTTGATCTTGATCTGCTTGTGATCTTGATCTCAGGCGCCCCGTTAAACCACGCTGGCCGGAGTGAGGGCACACCGAGCCTAGGCGAGGTGCCGAGTGGTGGGGCTCTTTTCCAAAAGTGACCCGCTGTCAGAGCGCAACCCTAAGTGGCCGTTACCGCAGGAATGGATATGTACTCGGTATAACTGTGTCGACTGTGAGGCCGTTATCGCAGGCAAGCCAGCTCCCACATTTGGAGCCCAGGGTGTCTGAGAGATAGGCATCAGCTGGCAGGCTGCCACGGGGGGGGGCGGCGTGGTACCGGGGTCGTGTAGATGTCTATGACTATCGCACGCCAGCCAGCCCCTACGTTGAAGCCTCTGCAAATCCAAACGAACGTCCGCAATCGGACACAGTCTGATATAAGACTCGAGCACGGGTAGCCGCACATACATGCCAAGTCAATGAATTCTTGGGTTTTTTTTATGTGCGCAAAAAACGCCCGATCTGACTGTAAGCCTTATAAACCGTGGCTTTCAGCTGATAAAACAGGCTCTGTTCACAAGGTTATCCACAATTTGTGTGGATAACCTTTTACCTCGCCTGGAACTGGAGTGCCTGATGAAACCACCGTTCAATTTCACCCGCTTTCTGCCTATGGCTGCCCGTCTGCTGGGCCGTGGACGTTTGCCGACCTTGCTGTTTGCCGTCGCGGCCAAAGGCTCAAGCCAGGGCAATCGGCTGGGCCAGCTAAAGGACGATCTGAAATTGCTCCAGTCCCTTTGCCTGGCTTACTGGCGCGGCGAATACCGAGCGATCAGCCCCAAGGCGCTGATCTCGGTGGTGGCGGGGCTGATGTACTTTCTCAGCCCTATTGATGCGATCCCGGATTTTATCCCGATGTTCGGCATGTTCGACGACATCGCCGTGCTGGCGTGGGTCATGAAGACCCTGAGCGGCGAACTGAGCGCCTTTCGCGCCTGGCGCGATGCGCAACGCCCGGAAAAACTCGCGGTGGTTGAGCGCCTCCCCGCGACGCCTGAGCTGCTGGCTCGGGAAAACCCGCAAAAAAACTAATGATGCCGGGTATCCCCCGGCGACCTTCGTGGCTGTTAGGATTACACTTCTAAGGAAAGAACTTACTTAGTAAGTGTTTTTATCCTACGGGGCAGTCATGGATATTCAGATCATTTCACGCGATGGCGCACCCGAATACGCGGTGTTGCCATGGGACCAGTACCAGGCGCTGCTAAAAGCTGCCGGTCAGCAGCAACCTACACCCGCTTCTTCCCCTGCCGCCTCTACCGCCATCGACCAGGACCTGCGCCCGCTCGCAGACCTGCGCGGCTTGCGTGAGGCCAAGGGCCTGGCGATCGAGACTCTGGCACGCACGGTGGGGATCAGCCCCTCGTACCTTGGTTTGATTGAAAGTGGTGAACGCCAGCCGGATGCCGCCATTCGCCGCAGCCTGGCCTGGGAATTGGGCGTTGCAGGTTGGAGGGATGAGTCTTGAGTCTACGTATCAGCCGTCAGCACTGGGATGGGTTGCTCAACGAACTGGATCAGGCGCGCCGCCAGCGCCATCTCCTCACGTACCGTGCGCTGCTTGAGCGCCTGCAATTTCCGACGCCGGCCATGCAGACCCTGGCAGCTGCCCTGGAGCACCTGGCGGCGCTGGATGCCAAGGCTGAGCAGCCGTTGCGCAGTTCCCTGGTGATCAGCCAGGGTGCCAGCCGCCTGCCGCGTACCGGTTTCTTTGAATGTGTGGAGCGTCTCGGGCGTTTCAGCGGGCCTTCCGATGGCGTGGCTGCAGCGTCTTGGCACGCTTCGGAAGTGGTGCGGGTGTTCGAGTACGAATACCCGGAATCTGCCGAGGCTTAAATCGCCGGGGAGTACATGTCCAGGCTGTCGATCACATGGATGCTGTAGCCGGCCACGTCCTTGGCATGGTGCTTGGCTTGCGAAGCCAGTTCCGCCAACTGGCTGGCATCGAGCTGCGCGCAAGCCTGTGGGTACAAATGCACCACACCGATGGACAGCGATAGCAAGGCGAATTCCTGGCGCACGCCCTGGCGGTTGAGTGCCACGAAGCAGCCAGCGTCTATGTGCTCGGCGCGGTAAAAGCGTCGGCACTGGGTATGGAAGTCATCCAGCAACTGGTTGAGCCGCTTGCGCCAATCCTGCGGGCCCAGCACCAGCAAAAAATCATCGCCACCAATATGCCCGACAAAGTCGCGGCTGGGGTCTACCCGGTCGTTCATGCATTGCGCCAGGCACAGCAGCACTTCATCCCCACGCCCGTAGCCGTAGATGTCGTTGAACGGCTTGAAACTGTCGATATCCACATAGCAGATCACCGACTCGCGCTGTTGCTGCAACAGCCGGGTCAGGCATTGCTGGATCGGTACGTTGCCTGGCAGCAACGTCAGCGGGTTGGCGTAGCGTGCCTGCTGGATTTTCAGTTCGGTGATCAGCTTGAGCACGTCGATCACCCGGCCCAGGCCTAGATAGTCGCCATTTAAAGTGATGATGAAATCTTCTTCGATGCGCTGTCGTGCGCGGCTGGTCAACAAGCGGCTGACCTGTTGCAAGGACTGGCTCAACTCCACCGCCAGGAAATCATCGCTCATCAAGCGGCTGATCGGTTTGCGTGCGAACAGGTCGGTTGCGAACGGCTTGAGCAGCGCGTCCGACAGCGAGTGCCGATGCACAATACCGACCGGGCGACCGCGGCCATCCAGCACCGCCAGTGAATTGAGATTGGCCTGGCGGCGGAACGCTTCCAGCACTTGAGCCGTGGCGGTGTCTTGATCCACCGCCGGCTGTTCGTTCAGCAGGGCGCTGAGGTCACTGCCTTCGTCGCTGAGGGCCATCGTGGCGTTATCCGGTTTGG
The DNA here is from genome assembly GCF_001439735.1 of Pseudomonas paralactis. GTDB lineage: Bacteria > Pseudomonadota > Gammaproteobacteria > Pseudomonadales > Pseudomonadaceae > Aquipseudomonas > Aquipseudomonas paralactis. Next base: position 31,081 of record NZ_JYLN01000008.1, on the reverse strand, counting down.
GCAACATCAGGCGCACTTGCTGCGGCGGGTGTTCCTGCGGGCGGCAGAGCAGGTAGCCCTGGACCAGGTCGACGCCCATCTCGGTCAGCACCGCCAGTTCTTCCGTCAGTTCGATCCCCTCGGCAATCACTTGGGCGCGGGAGGCCTTGGCGATCTGCAGGATCGATCCAACGAATTCGCGCTTGAGGGCGTCCTGGTGAATGCCGTCGATAAAGTGTCGGTCGATCTTTACGTAGTCCGGGCGCAGTTCCGACCATAACCGCAAACTGGAATAGCCGGCACCGAGGTCATCAAGGGCAATGGCAAAGCCCATGTCGCGATAATGATGCAGGGCGGTTTGCAACAAGGCGAAATCATCGGTGGGCGTTTGTTCGGTCAGTTCGATCACCACCTGGCTGGGTGGTATGCCGAAGTTGCGCAGCAGTTGCAGGGTGCGCCCCGGCTGATGGGATGTGTCCATCAAGGACTCCGGCGAGACATTGAGAAACAGCTTGCCGGGCAGTTTGTGCTCGCTGAAGCGTCGACACGCACTCTCCCGACATGCCATTTCCAGTTCGCTCAGGCGTCCGGCATGACGGGCGACAGAGAACAACGCGACGGGAGAATGCAGCGGGCTGTTGGACGGGCCGCGACTAAGCGCTTCGTAACCGAGAATACGCCGCTCCGATAGGCAAATGATCGGTTGGAACAGGCTGTGCAAACTGCCTTGAGCCAGGATTGAGCCCAGTGCATTCAGCTGTTCGGTCATGGTCATGGCGATCTCGATCGAAAAAAAAGGACCGCAGGCATTAAGCCTGCGGTCCTTTCATTTCACGACAGAATGATGTCTATATGATGACACTCTGTGGAGCGATCACATTAAATTGCCATCATTTACTGCTTGGCCACCTGCTTGGTGATCTTCAGGTAATCGAGCAGGATCCGGCCAGTCTCGGCCAGGTAGGCATCGTCTTCCGGTTTGGTTTTATCCGCTTCGGTCGGCAACGCATCTTCATCTTCTTTCTTCAGCTCTTTGAGCGGATCTTCACCCTTGGCCTTGCGGCGGGTGTTTTCCAGCACCAATTGCTGATTCTCGATGCTGGAGTGCTGTGCGCGGCGATCCGCTTCGTTGAGGCTGACGGTTTTCTCTTCCATCAGCTTCTTGGCCAAGGCCAGCTTGTCGCGGATAAACACGAACTCGGCATCCTTGGCGGAGCGGGTGTCGTGGTCTGCCTTCAACTGCGCCAGGAACGGCTTGAACGGATCCGACGCCGGCTTGATCGCAGGGCGGATAGTGTCCCATGGCATGGCTTCAGGCAGCGCGCTTTCGCCGATTTCCTTGGTGTCGATAATCGACGGGAAATCGATATCCGGCAGCACGCCCTGATGCTGGGTGCTCTGCCCGGAAACCCGGTAGAACTTGGCCAGCGTCAGTTTCAGCTCGCCATGGTTCAGCGGCTGAATAGTCTGCACGGTGCCCTTGCCGAAGGTCTGGCCGCCGATGATCAACGCACGGTGATAGTCCTGCATGGCGCCGGCGAAAATCTCTGAAGCCGAGGCCGAGAGGCGGTTGACCAGCAACGCCATCGGCCCTTTGTAGAAGGCCCCCGGGTTCTCGTCTTCCAACACGTCGACACGCCCATCGGCATTGCGGACCAACACGGTTGGGCCCTTGTCGATAAACAGGCTGGTCAGCTCGGTGGCTTCTTGCAGGGAACCGCCGCCGTTGTTGCGCAGGTCGATGACCACGCCGTCGACTTTTTCTTTCTGCAGTTCCGTCAGGATTTTCTTCACGTCGCGGGTGGTGGACTTGTAGTCCGGGTCACCGGCACGGAACGCCTTGAAGTCCAGGTAGAAGGCCGGGATTTCAATCACCCCCAGCTTGTAGTCCTTGCCATCCTGCTTGAGGTTGAGGACTTTCTTCTGCACGGCCTGGTCTTCGAGCTTCACCGCTTCACGGGTGATGGACACGATCTTGCTGGTCTGGTCGTTCGGTGCATTGGTGTGCGGAATCACTTCCAGGCGCACCACGCTGCCTTTAGGCCCACGGATCAGCTTGACCACTTCGTCCAGGCGCCAGCCGACCACATCGACCATCTCTTTGTCGGCCTGGGCCACGCCGATGATCTTGTCGGCCGGTGCCACTTGCTTGGTTTTGTCAGCCGGGCCTGCCGGCACCAAACGTACGATCTTGACCTGGTCATTGTCGCTTTGCAGGACGGCACCAATGCCTTCCAGGGACAGACTCATGTTGATATCAAAATTTTCCGCGTTATCCGGCGACAGATAATTGGTGTGCGGGTCGTAGGACATCGCGAAGGTGTTGATGTAGGCCTGGAAGATATCCTCGGCACGGGTCTGGTCCAGGCGCGCCAGCTGATTCTTGTAGCGCTTGGTCAACAGCTCTTGAATGGCCTTGGGCTCTTTGCCGGCGATCTTCAAGCGCAGTACTTCGTCCTTGACGCGTTTGCGCCACAGGTCGTCCAGGGCGGCGGTGCTGGTCAGCCAAGGAGCGTCCTTGCGATCCACCAGAAGGGTTTCCTTCTGGGTGAAATCGAGCTTGTCGATGCCTTTGTTCAGCTCACCCAGGGCGAAGTCCAGACGCGCTTTGACGCGGTCCAGGTAACGCTTGTAGATGGTGAAGCCAGGCTGCAGGTCGCCGCTCTTGAGGAAGTCGTCGAATTGCGTCTTCCACTTGTCGAACTCAGCGATATCGCTGGCCAGGAAGTAGCTGCGCGACGGGTCCAGCAGCTTGAGGTAGCTGTCGTAGATGATCACCGAGCGAGCGTCGTCCAGCGGCGGCTTGCTGTAGTGATGGCGCTTGAGCAACTCGACGACGTTAAGGCTGGCAATCACCTCATCGCGATCAGGCTGAAGGTTGTCCCAGCTATTGGCTGCGAACGTATTGGTCGACATCGACGCGAAGCCGAGACCAATGAAAAAAGCGAGGGCGGTGCTGGGGAACAGATGCTTCATGCTGATTCGACGCGGGGGCAATTGATAACGCATATTAGGCCGTCTTTGAGGGAGCCGGTTCCATATGGTCCGGTCGCATAATGCAAAAAGCCCGGCGCTACTGCTACGGGCTCAGTCCAGACTCACTATGGAGGCACTGTGAGAGCATTGCAAGGCGTTGACGGTGATGTGGAGGGCTAGAACAACCCCGTCCTACGTTCGGTGTAGTCCATATTGCCAATAGCCTGACCGAATCCTGGATTGAAATGCAGTCAATGTCGGAGCTGGCTTGCCTGCGATAGCGGTGCACCAGATGAAGAATTCTTCACTGTCGCATCGCTATCGCAGGTAAGCCAGCTCCCACAGGTTGATCTCTATTGATTCAGGTCCAGTGGTGGATCGGCCAGCCGGCCTGTTCGGCGTGGGTGCGCAATACGGGGTCCGGGTTCACCACCTGCGGGTGATCCACCTTGAGCAGCAGCGGCAAGTCATTGCGCGAATCTGAGTAAAAATACGCACCTTCAAGGGTTTCACCTTCCTGCTCCAGCCATTCCAGCAAGCGCGTGATCTTGCCTTCACGGTAAGTCAGTACACCCTCTGTCTTGCCGTCGTATACCCCATGGCTGACGCTCAAGTTAATCCCCAGCACTTCATCGATACCGATACGCGCCGCAATCGGCGTGACCAGGTGAGTGCCCGAGGCGGAAATCACCAGAATGCGGTCGCCGTTCGCGCGGTGGCGGGCGATGGTTTTAGTGGCGTCGCTGTAGATCAGCGGCTCGATCACGTCCTCGACCCACGGCTGCACCAGATGCTCGATTTCTTCCGGGGTGCGACCGATCATCGGCTCCAGGCTGAAGTCCATGAAGTCTTCCATCAGCAGCTTGCCCTGGCTGTAGGCATCCATCAGTTCATTGTTCCTGCGCATGAACGACTCGGGGTCGACCCAACCCAGGCGGCCCATCTGCTCGCTCCAGAGGGTGGCGCAGTCGCCGTGGATCAAGGTGTCGTCCAGATCAAAAATTACCAGTGCCATCGGTGATGCTCTCTCTCAATAGGTTGCTGCCTGTCAGGCTACTTCACACAGTGCGCTGGGGTCGATGGAAAGTGCCAGGCGCTGGCCGTCCGGGTGCAAGTCATCGGCCGAGCGATTGAGCACGTCGACCACCAATTCCACGCCCCGGGCCTCGATGCGGTAGCGAATCACGTTACCCAGCAAGCTGTGGCTGCGCACCAGCGCATCGAGCTCGCCGCTGCGGCTCAACTCGATGGCCTCGGGGCGAATGGCAATGCGCCCCTTGATTGGCCGTTGCAACAACTGGCTGGCCTTGTCTGCATCGAGCAAGTTGTAGTTGCCGATGAACCCGGCGGCAAATACATCCACCGGGGCGGTGTAGAGGGTTTCAGCATCGCCGCTCTGCACGATCTTGCCCTGGTTCATCAAAAAGATGCGGTCGGACATGGTCAGGGCTTCTTCCTGATCATGGGTCACGAAAATCGTGGTCAGCCCCAGTTCGCGCTGGATCTGGCGGATCTGCTCGCGCAAGTGCTTGCGAATACGGGCATCCAATGCCGACAGCGGTTCATCCAGCAACAGCAGGCGCGGGCGGGTCACCAGCGAGCGGGCGAGGGCGACGCGCTGGCACTGGCCGCCGGACATCTGGTGCGGATAGCGGCCGGCCAGCTCCTTTAGCTCAACCAATTGCAGCACGTCCTGCACGCGCTTGTGGCTCTCGTCGGCGTTGACCTTTTGCATGCGCAGGCCGAACGCGACGTTCTGCTCCACAGTCATGTTGGGGAACAGCGCGTAGCTTTGGAACACCATGCCGATCTGACGTTTCTGCGGGCTCAGGGGCACGATGTCTTGCCCATCCAGCAGGATTTTGCCGCTGTCTACCGAGGTTAACCCGGCGATACAACGCAGCAGGGTGGACTTGCCGCAACCGGACGGACCGAGCAGGGTGACGAACTCACCCTTGGCGATTTCACAGTTGATATCGCTGAACACTGGCGTGCCGGTGTAGCTTTTTTGCAGGTGTTGGACGCTGACGAAGCTCATTGGCTTTTGTCCTTGTTCAAGATATTGGCGGCCCAGGTCAGCACCAGCACAAAGAAGAAATAGGAGATCACTACGGCACTGGTGAAGTGGCCGCTGCTATTGCGCATGTTGTTGAGGTACACCTGAAGGGTCTCGTAGCGAGTACCGACGAGGATGTTGGCGAACACGAACTCACCGAACAGGAACGAGAACGACAGCAGCAGTGCCACCATCAGGCCTTTGCGCAGGTTCGGCAGCACCACCAGGATCGCCGCTTGCCAAGTGCTGGCGCCGAGTAGTTGGGAGGCGTCCATCAGGTCACGCAAGTTGATGGCTTGCAGGTTGTTGGTGATCGCCCGGTACATGAACGGCAGCGCCACGGTGAAGTAACAGCCGATCAGAATCCACGGCGTACCCACCATCGCCAGCGGCCCGGAACCGTAGAGTTGCAGCAAGCCCACCGACGACACCACCGGCGGCACCGCAAAGGGCAGCAGAATCAGAATGTTCATCAGCGCGTCGAGCTTCGGGAAGTGGTAGTGCACCACGAACAACAGCGGCAGGATCAACACCACCGAAAGGATCAATGCGCCCACACACACCAGCAGCGATTGCCCGAACGCCATCAGAAAGCGCGGGTCGCTCCACAGCTGTACGTACCATTTCACGCTAAAGCCGGCGGGCAGGATAGTCGCCGACCAACTGCTGGAGATCGAGTAGACAAAGGTGCCGATCAGCGGCAGCACCAGAATCAGGAACAACAGGTACACCACTACCCGATGGTAGAGGGAGGCCGGGCCGGCATCAGCGCGAGACATGGTAGCTCCTCTTGAGCAGCAGTTGATGGACCACCGTGACCACAGTCATCAGCGCCACCAGCACCACGGCCAGGGCGCTGGCCATGTTCGGGTCCAGCGACACATCGCCCGAGACCAGGCCCGCAATGCGGATCGGCAGCACGTTGAAGTTGCCGGTGGTCAGGGCGTAGACCGTGGCGTAGGCGCCAAGCGCATTGGCCAACAGGATGACGAAAGTGCCAAGCAGGGCGGGAGTGAGTACCGGCAAGCCGATATGGCGCCAGAACTGCCAGCCATTGGCACCGAGCAGCGCGGCCGACTCACGCCAGTCTTCGCGCAATGCGTCAAACGCCGGGTAGAGCAGCAGCACGCCGAGGGGAATCTGGAAGTAGGTGTAGAGGATGATCAAGCCGGTCTTGGAGTACAGGTTGAAGTCCTGAATGATCCCGGCCTGCTTGAGCATGATGGTGATGCTGCCGTTGAAGCCCAGCAGGATGATGAACGCGAAGGCCAGGGGCACACCGGCGAAGTTGCTGGTCATGTTGGCGAACGCGGTGACGAAGTTGCGCAGTGGCGAATCCACTCGGCGCAGCGAATAACTGCCCAGGGTGGCGATGATGATGCCGAAGATGCTGGAGTAGAAACTGATCTCCAGGCTGAACTGGATCGCTTGCCGGTAGAACTTCGAGCTGAATATCCGTGTGAAGTTATCCAGCCCCCAACCGGACTCTTCGGTCTGGAGGCTGTTGATCAACACCCACACCAGCGGCGCGATCTCGAACACGATAAAGAACAGTGCGAAGGGCACCAGGCACAGCAGGGCCAGCCATTTGCCGCGGGTCATCGAATTCACTTGAGCAGCTCCCGGCACACGGGTTTGTCGTGCGGCACGCCCAGCAGCTCGCAGACGGTACCGCACAGATCGGTTTGTTTCGGCGCGGCGTTGCCATCCAGGCTGAACGCGTCACCGAGGACAAACAGCGGCACTTCGCGCTCTTCCGGCAGCACGCCGTTGTGGGAACGGTCGTTGTTCATGCCGTGGTCAGCCGTCACCAATACCTGGTAGCCGGCGTCGAGCCAGCCTTGCAGGTAGTCGGCCAGGATAATGTCGGCCGAGCGCGCGCTGTTGCGGTATTGCGCGGTGTCGAGGCCATGTTTGTGGCCGGCGTCGTCGATATTCATCGGATGCACCAGCAAAAAGTTTGGCGCGTGCTTGAGCCGCAGGCTTTCGGCATCGGCGAACAGATGGGAATCCGGATAATGGTCATTCCAGTAGAAGTGCCCGTGCTGGATCGCCAGCGCCTTATCGTCGGTATGGCGATCGCGGGCGGCGAGAAAGGGTGTGCGGTTGTACAACTCGCTGACCCAATGGTAAGCCGCCGCCGCAGTGCTCAAGCCTGCATCGGTGGCGTAGTGGAAAATGCTGCGCTGGTTGGACAGGCGCGAGACGTTGTTATGGACGATGCCGCTGTCAATCGGCGGCACGCCGGTGAGGATGCATTCATACAGTGGGCGGGACAGGGCGGGCAGTTCGCATTCCAGTTTGTAGAGCGCTGCGCGTCCTGCGCCGACATAGGCCTGCAAGTGTCCCATGGCGTGCCGAGCGACCTCGAAGTTCAGGCCGTCGAGCACGACCAGGATGACAGTGTGCTTCATGGGGGCTGGGGCTCCGCAACAGAGGGTATGGCTCAGTATCAACTTGGAATGGGATCAAATGTGGGAGCTGGCTTGCTGTGGCGAGCAAGCTTGCTTGCGCTGGGGGGCGGAGCACCCCAAAAAAAGCCGGCTCCAGCTACGCTGTCGAGCGGGAGCAAGCTCCCTCGCCACAGCAAGCCAGCTCCCACACTGACCGCACTTCGATCAGAGAGACCGATTACTTCATTTCTACGATGACCTGCTCGTTCCACATCTGTGGCAGCTTCTTGGACGTGGCTTCCCAGGCATCGGCATCCTTGATCGGCTGCGGGTTGGCCTTGGTGTATTGCTCGCCCGGGATCAGGTTCTTGGCGATATCGGCCGGCAGCTTCAGGTCGGTTTCCGCACGGATCGGACGCGCATTACCTTTGGCCAGGTTGAGTTGGCCGGCATCGCTGAAGATGTATTCGCGAGTCAGCTTGGCGGCGTTCGGGTGCTTGGCGTATTTGTTGATGATGGTGGTGTAGCCGGATTTCACCGAACCGTCCGATGGGATCAGCACCACGTAGTCATCCGGGTTGGCCATCTTGGCTTTGTAGCTCAGGCCGTTGAAGTCCCAGACGATGCCCACTTCGACTTCGCCTTTTTCCATGGTGGCGATGGTCGGGTTGGACAGCGAGAGGCGACCTTGCTGGGCGATTTTGGTAAAAAATTGCAGGCCCGGCGCGATGTTTTTCTCGTCGCCCTTGTTGGCGATAGCGGCGGCGAGTACCGCGTTGGAGGCTTGGGCTGCGGTGCTTACATCACCCACCGACACCTTGTATTTACCGGTTTGCAGGTCGGCCCAACTGGTCGGAACTTCGGAGCCGTGCAGCAGTTTCTTGTTGACGATAAAGGCGATGGTGCCGGTGTAGGCCAGGGCCCAGTGACCGTCTTTGTCTTTTGCCCAATCCGGAACCTGCGCCCAGGTGGAGGGTTTGTATGGCTGGGTGACTTCCTGCTTCACCGCGATCGGGCCGAAGGCTGCGCCCACGTCACCGATATCGGCACTGGCGTTGTCTTTTTCGGCCTTGAACTTGGCGATTTCCTGGGCCGAACTCATGTCGGTGTCGATGTGCTTGAGGCCGTAGGTCTTGGCCAGGTCTTCCCAGGTGCCTTTCCAGTTGGCCCAGTCATCGGGCATGCCGACGCTGTTGACGGCGCCTTCCGCCTTGGCGGCGGCTTCCAAGGTTTTTAGATCGGTATCAGCGGCCATGGCGGCGGTGCACATGGCAATGGTCGAGCCTAACAGTGATGCCAGGAAAAGCTGTTTCATCCGAAGCTCCTTTGGGCGTTTTACACGCGGCGTTTTATACGAACGTTGGCGAGGGTGTGGTCTAGGTCAGCAATACCTGAGCCAATTTAGGCCCGATGGATGACAGTTTCATGTCGATGTCGTTTTTGAAGCACGAGTGTCGCTCAGCTCAGACTTAGCGTAGACCATGCCCAACAGCCCGCAGGCCATGGACTTGGCCGATGTATTGCAGGGTGTGGTACGGGCGGTGGATGCCTGCTGTCATCTGTCGGTCATCTGTAATGCCTAGGCTGGCTCGCAGTAGTAAAAGCCCAGATAGAGCGCGTTTTGTGCACCTGAACGGTGCTGGTCTAGTCCAGATAGGTAACGTTGATGCGTGATGAGGCAATCAAGGCGGTAACCTCCATCGGCCTGGCACTGCAAGAGCAGATCGATCACGGCCTGTTGCCGCCCGCCAGCAAACTGCCCGCCGAGCGCAAGCTCAGCGAGTTGTTTGGTACCACCCGCATTACCGTGCGGGAAGCCTTGTTACAACTGGAGGCCCAAGGGCAGATTTATCGCGAAGAGCGTCGGGGCTGGTTCGTCTCGCCGCCACGGCTGGCCTATAACCTGATGCAGCGCAGCCACTTTCACGCGATGGTCAGCGATCAGGGGCGCGTGCCCTCCACTGAAGTCATTTCAGCCAGGCTGCAACCGGCGTCGGCGGCGGTGTGTGCGTGGTTGCAGTTGCCAGCGTTGTCGAGCGTGATCCAGATTTGCCGTGGGCGCAGGATCGACGGGCGTCTGGTGTTGTACGTCGAGCATTACCTGAACCCTCTGTATTTTCCGGGGATCCTGGCGTGCGATTTGAATCAGTCGATGACCGAGCTGTATGCCAGCAAATATGACTTGCACTACGGGCGGGTGCGCTTCGAGATTGTGCCGACCTCACTGCCGGTGGAAGCGGCCGCTGCGCTGCGCGTCTCGGTGGGCAGCCCGGGCTTGCGCATCGCCCGGGTCAACTATGATCAGCATCAACGCCTGATCGACTGTGACCTGGAGTTCTGGCGCCATGATGCGATTCATGTGGGTGTGGATGTGGTGTAGCGGCTGGTGCACCGCGAACCCATGTGGGAGCTGGCTTGCCTGCGATGGCATCGACGCGGTAGGCCTGATAAACCGAGGCGCCCGCATCGCAGGCAAGCCAGCTCCCACATTGAACCGAGTTTATCCCTGACGGATCGGTGGTTTGCCTAGGGCGTAAGTGCCTTGATCACTTGGTCCACATTGGTTTCCAACTCCGTCACCGGGTCGGCGCCGTCCACATTGAACACCAACAGCCTGGAGCCGCCGGCAGTGACCGCCGCTTTCACCGCTTCACTTGGCTGACGATGGTGCAGCACCACCGCCACTTCGTTGTCCTTGAGCTGCGCAGTGAGTTTTTGCAGCGCTTCAGGCGTCCAGTCTGCATCCGGGCGTGCATCGGTGCTGACCAGTTCCAGGTTCAAACTGCTGACCAAATAGGCAAAGTGATCGCTCAAGCTGACCACGCTCAGGTTATCGGCCTTGGCCAGCCGCGCCTCGCTGTCGGCGGTGAGCTTGAGCAGGCGTTGCTTGAGTGCGGCCAGGTTGGTATCGATCTTGGGCTTGGCGCCTGGGGCGAGTCGGCTCAGGTCGGCGGCCAATACATCGGCCATGCGGCCCAGGTTGTTGCTCGATTGCCAGGGTTGGCTGTTCAGGCCATCGGTGACGCCCGGTTGTACCGCAATGCCCGGCAAGCCACCGTCCACCGGGCGTGCGGCGTCCACTTCAACGATGCGGATATTGCTGCGTCGTGCCACCGGGTACAGCGGATCGTCGGCCCACAGCGAGCGCAAGCCGATGGCGGCATCGGCGTCCTGCGCCAAGGTGTTGAGCGCCGCCGCGCCACGGCCGGTGAAGTAGGACACCTGCCGCGAGCCGGGGAGGTTGGCTGGCGCGGCACGTTCAAGTTGCACGTCGGTATCCTTGAGCAGTACTTCGGCCAAACCGTAGGTAATGGGCAGCGAGGCCAGCACCTTGATCGGTTTTACCGACTTGGCCTGGGCCAGCGCGGCATGGCCGAGGCCGTGATTGGCCTTGAATTCCTTCGGGTCAAAACCATCAACGGCAGCCAGTGCCGATGGACTGATCAAGCAAGCGATGGCCAGGGCCAGTGGGCGAAAGACAGGGCGCATTATCCAAGATTCCCTTTGAGGCTGGGCACGGTACCGCGGGCGATGGCGGCGAAGGCGAAGGCGATACCTGCAACCAGAATGATTGCGGCGCCGGACGGGATCGGCAGGTCGAAGATGATCGGCAGCAGGATGCCGCACAGGGTGCTGACGGTGGCGATCAGCACCGAGACCCAGAAGAAACCCTTGAGTGACTGGCTCAACAGGCGCGCCGCAGCGGCAGGTATCACCAGCAGCGCACCGACCAGGATTGCACCGATCACCTTGACCGCAGCCACGGTGATCAGCGTCACCAGGATCACGAACAGGTAGTCCAACGTCTTCACCGCCACACCACGCACCGCCGCCAATTGCGGGTTGAAGCTGGCCAGCATGATGCGGTTGTACAGCGGCAAGGCCAGGGCCATCACCAGCGAGCCGACGATTGCCAGCACCAGCAAGTCATTGCCGTTGACCGTCAGTACCGAGCCAAACAAAACGTTTTCGAGGATATGCACATTGATCTTGCCGGCCAGAATCAATAGCAGGCTGGCACCCAGCGCCAGGGACACCGACAGGAACACGCCGATCAAGGTATCCGGCGCCAGGCCGGTACGATTACGCAGGTAGTTGAGCAGGATGCCGAACAGCAGGCAGTAGCCGAACAGGCTGCCATAGGGCCCGGTGTAGGGTTCGCCCAGCAAAATGCCTACAGCCACGCCGGTCAGCGCAGCATGGCCGACTGCTTCGGAGAAAAACGCAAAGCGTTTGACCACCACCAGCGTGCCCAGGCCGCCCAGCACCGGGCCGATCAGCAAGCCGGCGAGCAGGGCGTTGACCACAAACCCGTAGGCAAGGGCTTCGGGCAGGTAACCGGAAGAGGCCCAGCCCTGGACCATCAAGCGAAAGGCTTCATAACTCATTGCGCCGGGCTCCGAGGGTGAGTGGAGAACAGGGTCAGCAGGCGGTCCGGGGTCAATGCCTCTTTTGGCGTGGCATCGAACAGCACGCGGCGGTTCAGGCCGGTGACACGGTCAGCCAGGCGGCCGACCGCTTCCAGGTCGTGCTCGATCCACAGCACGGTGATCCCGGCCAGGCGCCAATCATTGAGCAGCCGCTCGAACACCTGGATGCCGGCCTCATCAAGGGCCGACATGGGCTCATCCAGCACCAGCAATTGCGGTGCCGGGATCAGGCCCTGGGCCAGTAGCACGCGCTGGCGTTCACCGCCGGACAACGCGCCCATGCGACGTTTGCGTTTGTCGTGCATGCCGACGCGCTCAAGTGCATCACCGATCGCCGTTGCGTAATGCCTGGAAAGGCCAAGGAACGCAGGCCGCCGCTGGCACATGGCAGCCATGAAATCGTCGACGGTCATCGGCAGGCCGCGGTCGAACTCCAGCGCCTGAGGGACGTAACCGATGGTGCCGGGCGTGGCTGGCCACTCCAGGCTCAAACGGCCCCGATGGGGCGTTTGGCCGAGCAGGGTCTTGATCAGCGAGCTTTTGCCGCCGCCATTTGGGCCGACCAGCGCATGGATGCTGCCCGGCTGTACCTGGAAACTCACGCCGTCAAGGATCACGGTGCGGCCCAGTGTCAGCGAGACCTGGTCGAAGTTCAGGGTCGGGCCGACGCTGGCCACGTGCAGTTGTTGCGCCGCGGTCATGCCCCTGACTCCTGGATCGCGCGGACCACCGTGTTGAGGTTGCCGGTCATCTCCACTTCGTATTTTTCAGCGCTGTATTCGCCATAGGAGATATGCGACAGCGGGTACAGCTTGACCCCGGATTCACGCTGGATCGTATCGACGTAGGTGGACGGGAAATCCATCTCCGAGAAGATCACCTTCACATCCAGAGCGCGCAGTTCATCGATGGTTTTCTTCAACTGGCTGGGGCTTGGCTCGATACCGTGGGCCGGTTCCACCACTGCGGTCACTTCCAGGCCAAACTCGCGCAACAGATAGTCGTAGGCTGCGTGCACCGTGGCAACGCGCAGGTCCGGGTTGGGGGCGCTGGTCAGCTTGGCCAGGGCGTCGGCGCGCATCTGGCGCAGGCGCTTGCCGTAGGCCCGGGCGTTTTGGGTGTAGGTTTTGGCGTTGTCCGGGTCGAGCTTGCCCAACTCGCGGGCGATGTTGTTGACCTGGGCAATCGATGCACTGATCGACAGGAAGGTGTGCGGGTTGACCACCTTGCCCGCACCGCGCGCGGCATTGCCGGTGGCCGCCAGCAGCGGCACGTTGGCGTTGGCTTCGATCACCTTGATGTCGGGGCGCTCGCTGGTGGCGATCATGCGGTCGGCGAAGTCGTCATGGCCAACCCCGTTGAGCACGATCACGTCCAGGCTGCCGATGCGCTTGATGTCGTCGGCGCGTGGCTCGTAGGCGTGAGGGTTGAAGCCGGCCGGGATCAGCGGCACTACTTCAGCCTTGTCGCCGACGATGTTGGCCACGTAGCTGTAATAAGGGTGGAGGGTGATGCCGATACGCAGGCGTTTAGCGGCTTCGGCATTCGCCATGGGAGCTAGCATCAGGCTGAGAAAGCTGACCAGTAACAGACGCAACAGGGGCGATGAAATAGACATGGGCAATCGGTCTTCTCGTTCAGTGACGATGCTGGCGGGTGACGCCGGCATCGAATTGCGCAACCACTTGCTGCCAGCCGGCTGCGATCAGTGCCTGGTCAGTGAGGTCGGAGGGGGCGGCAGGATTGGCGCTGCGGTTGAGCCAGATATCCGGCTCGTTACCCTGCACGCGCATCAGTAGCGAGCCGCTGGTGGCCGGTGCCTGGCTCAAGCCCAGGTAGGCGGCCGACGTGAGCAACTGCCAGCGATGACCACCACGGCTGACCGAACTTGCATCCTGGGCAAAAGGTGCGAAGCCTTCGTCGGCCAGTTGCTCGGGTGTCGGCAAAGCGCTTTGCTCCTGCTGCAACAGGTGGATTTCATCCAGGGTCACTCGCAGGTCGGCGTAGATGCCTTGCTCGGCCGCGCTCAGGTCACGGCGGGCGTCCAACTGGTGGCTCGGCAGCGCCGCAATTTCCTGGGGTTCACCGTGCAGCGCCACGACCGAGCCCGCCACCGTCAGGATGATCAGGCACAGCAGCAGCACGTAGAGGGATTCATGGCCGGCACCGGCGGGGCGTACAACTTGTGTGGTACTCATTGCGCCTGGATATCCGCTTGGTCGATTTCCACCACGTGGCCGGGGCCGGCATCAAACAGCACATAAAACTCGGCGGCGGGCTTCTTGAAGGTCAGGGTCGAATCCTCGCCGAGCTTGCCGGGCACCAGAATGGTTTCGTCGTAGCCGATCACATCCAGGGTCACACCGGGTGCGCCACTGCCGTCGGAAAACCCGCCTTTGCACTGGATCTGCTCGCCGGGGATTTCCTTGCATTCGCACATCGGGTTGTGGGCAAAGGCGGTGGTACTCAAGCCGGTGCACAGCAACAGCGCGGCGCGCGTCAGGCGCTTGAAAGTCATGGTTTAACTCCTTGCTTGTTCAACCAGGCAATGGTGGCAGGCGAAGCCTGGCTCAGCGGGATGGAACCCTGGTGCATGCTGCCGTCCCAGCCTTCCATGGTCACCCAGACTTCGGCGTCTACCGGGGTGCGCTCCGGCACCGGCAGGCCAGCGCCCATGCGGTATGGTGTGCCGAAGAAGATCACCCCGGCGGCGCGCAGGCTGCGGGGCTTGCCGATACGCAGGTAGGTGGCCTTGACCTGATTGGCACAGGTGTCACACAGGGCCGCGTTGAAGAATTTCATCGGGCCGGCAGGGTCCGGGCGGGGGCCTTCATTACGGAACTCGGCCAGGGTCAGGCTCCAGGGGCCGACTTGCACTTGCCCGGCCACGCGTTCGCCGATGCCGGTATCCCCGCGAAACAACGCGGCGTCGGCGAAGTACTTGGGCATGAACCCCAGCGGTATCAGCAACAGCAGAATGTTGATGTGAAACCGCCATTTGAGCCAGAAGGTGCGCAGGGGAGATGGCGGTACGCTTACGACTTTGCTCATCGCTGGGCCTCCGAGGTTTCGGCGTGCATGGCCGGGATGCAAGCGGGTTTGCGTTGGGTCTTGGCTTCGCGCTTGAGTGCGTTAAGGGTCGCCAGTGCTGTGCGTTTGGTCCAGATCAGCAAGCCACTGAGTACCATCATGCTCATGATCAGCCCGAAGAACGCCCAGATCAGCTTGATCCACAAACCGCCGAAGTCGCCAGTGTGCAGCGGGCGCATGGACTCGGTGACAAACTCCAGCTTCGAACGGTCGGACAACAAGTGCGCGGCGGCAACCTCGCCGTCATAGGGGTTGATCTGCGCAGTCTGGTACATCAACGGGTACCAGCCCCGTCCGCCAATCTGCAAGTGGCTGTAAGCGTTGAGGGGCAGGCTGATGAAGCTTGGCTCCAGGCCTGGGATACGCTGCGCGGCGACCTTGATGGCTTCGTCCACGGGAATCATCGGCGCCGGTACGCCAGGCGCCGACATCGGCACCTTGTCCCGAGCAATCACCGGGATGACGGGCTCGGTGGAAATCGAAATATGGTTGTCGCCCAGGATGGCGCGGATCAGGAACCAGATGCCGGTGATGGAAATCACGGCAATGAACCAGATCGACCAAATCCCGCTCAAGCGGTGGAAGTCGCCCCAGAAGATCCGCGCACCGTGGCGCACCCGCAGAGTAGGGCGCAGGAAGCCTTTCCAGAACTTTTTGTACACCACCAGCCCCGTCACCAGTGACGCAAGCAGCGGTATGCCGAGGGCCGACACCAGGTACCAGCCCCAGCTGTAGCCGTTGGTGAATGGCACCAGCCACCAGCCGTGCAGGGCTCGGGTGAATGCCTGGAAGTTGAACGACGGGCTGATGCCCTGGATTGACCCGGTGTAGGGATTGACATAGACCTCCACGGAGCGCCCGTCCGGGTAGCTGAGGTCGACACTGAGCGCGAAGTGGGATTCATCTGGCCGATTGATCGACTGTACGAACACTTGCGGCTCTTCGCGCTTGATGGCGGCAATTATCTGGTCATAACTGAGCGGCTGGGCCTCATCCGACGGCTTGCTGGCGCGGATATCCGGGTTGGCCAGCCACACGATTTCCTGGCTCACCACGGCCAGGGTGCCGGTGACGCAGACGATCAGTACAAAGAACCAGATGGGCAATGCCAGCCAGCTATGTACGAGAAACCAGAGTTTGGAGCGTGACTTCTTCGACATATGAATGGAGGTCTTGATCGGAGGGGCAATGGAGGCCCGGAAAAGGCCAGTCGTAGCTTTTGCTGACGCGACGGGCTGTATCTAAATTAAGACGAATGAGAATGAGAAATCCCTAAGGCGCATATGAAAGAAAATGTTTCAGGGTCACATGCAGGCCGCATTTAAGCGCTGATCGAACATGCAATACACCAGCCGCAGGCGTTCAGCGGCTTGCGTTAGGCCGGGCCTGACCTCCATGCCGCTGTGTGACATCGTCAGCAGCCATGCAGTTGAGCGCCACTACCTCGCGGCCAACCCCTGGCTCAGCTGAAGTGCGACTACGTAGTTATATAAGTAGAAATAACGCGCTCTATAGTTGCTTTTAGTGTTATTTGTTTTTCAAATAGCTTGGCTTGAATGAAAGCGCCCCTTGTCATTACGGGGTGTTGGTGCGGGTGCAGGTTAATGCCAGAGGGATTGCAAGGTTATCGTATTGACACGTTGGCGGGCATCGGCTTTAGTGAGTGCGGACTTGGAAGTCGGAATTTTATAAAAAGGAAGTTAATCGCATGACCGTGCTAGTCGTTTACTCATGCCATCACGTGGTGAACTGTTATATCTCTCTGGTGCCGGTGATCAAGTTAGTTACTTGATCGTGATCTGTCGCCTGCCCGTCGATTGTCATTGCTGCGAATAATACTTTTCCTGCGCTGGAAAAGTACGCGTCCCTATGCCTTAACAGAGAGTTCAAACTCATGTCGATTTTTGATCAAGCCATGCATCGTTCAGTCCAATGGCAAGACTGGCGTTGGCAGCAAAAGAACGCCATCCGCGATGAACCTGCACTGCGCAATGCCTGCGGTGGATGGGACGAGGCCACAACGGCGCATATCGAGCACAACTTGCAAGATCGCAAGATGCAGATCACGCCTTACTATATTGATTTGATCAAGCGTTCACTCACCACCGCAGAGGTGATGGACCACCCCCTGTGGCGCCAGGTAGTACCGTATTGGAGCGAACAGGTGCAGGGCGACTACGACGGCAGTTCCGAAAATTGGGAACTCAATCATGAGATGAAGACGCCCATCTGCCAGCACAAGTACGACAACCGCGTGATCCTGCGCACCACCAACACCTGCAATGCCTATTGCCAGTTTTGTTTCGAGGCGCTGCGCACGCTGCAGGTGGGCACCGATAAAGCTAACGCCAACACCGACTCGTTCAAGGATTCGGTGGAATACATCCGCGGGAACCCGGCGATTGAAGAGGTGATTCTCAGCGGCGGTGACCCACTGATGCTGGCCGACCGCAAGCTTGAGGAGATGTTGGCCGCCTTGCGCGGCATTCGTGATGATCTGCTGATACGCATTCATTCGCGGGCCTTGAGTTTCAACCCGTTTCGCGTGACTGATGAGTTGGTGGCGATGCTGGAGAAGTACAAGGTCAATGCATTTGGTGTGCATGTCTGCCACCCGCTTGAGCTCAGTGCTGATTTTGCCGTCGCGGTTAAACGGATTCAGGGCGTGGTACCGATTGTATTCTCTAACATGCCGCTGTTGCGTGGCGTGAATGATGATGAAGCGACGTTGCATAAATTATTCATTGATCTTTATCGTCTGGGCGTAAAGCCATATTACTTATATCACTTCATGCCGTTTTCACCCGGTGCTTCAGAGTATAAGGCCTCGATCAGCCAAGCCATCGCCATAATGGATCGGCTCAAACGGCGCGTATCGAATATTGCCCTGCCCGAATATGTATTACCTCACGCACAAGGCAAGTTCACCGTGCCGCTGTTGGACTTTGAAAAACCTGAGGACTTACCGCATTTCGAAGTGCGCGATGGGCAACGTACTTACCGTTTTCGCAACTGGGAGGGCCAATGGTGCAGTTGGCAGGATGCGGTATGAAACAGGATGCGATTCTGTTTATTGATGTAGATGACAGCGCTTGCGCTCGCTACCGCTACCGGGAACCGCATTTCACGGTGGCCCGCGCCCGCGGATTGGCGTGTTTGACGGCCGCCGTGGCGGGACGCAAGCACCTGCAACGACTCAGGGACGACAGTGATGAAGTGTTCCTGCTCGAAACGCTCAGTGAGCAGTCCATCCTGGCGTTGGTCGGACAGTTGGACGGGCGTTGTCAGGTGCGGGGGATTTTCTGCCAGGCCGGGCACCCGTCCGCACAAGGGGAGGTGGGCTGTATCGTTGCGCGGGCGTGTCAGCGGTTGGGCTTGGTCTACAGCCACCCAGAGGCGATTGCCGCGTGCAATAACAAGTTCTTGATGCGCCGCGTGTTGAAACAGCATGAGTTGCGTTCGGTACCGTTCGCGCTGTGCAACAACGAACAGGAACTCCAGCAAGGCGCCGAGCGCGTGGGTTATCCAATGATCGCCAAACCGCCCTTTGGCGGGGCTTCGGCGTTTATCAAAAAATGCTCGAACTGGGAGGAACTACGCAGCCACTATCGGCATTTCGTGAGTGATCATGGAGCCGCCGCGTATGCGGACTTCTACGGCTGTGCGCACGCCCTGCCGCTTGAGGATGGGCTGCAGCGTGAATACCTGCCAGGGCGCAGCATTCTGCTGGAGGGTTATATTCCTGGCATCGAAGGCAGTGTGGAATGTGTGATTGCCGGCGAGCGCGTCCATCCGCTGCTGATCAATGAAAAACTGCTGCTGACCGAGCGCCGCGGCACGGTCCTTGAGAACCTGCTGATTTCCCCGCCGACGTCGTTCAACCAGGCTCAGTGCGAGCAGATCCGCCAGTACGCGGTGGACTGCCTGCACGCGGTGGGCCTGACCAATGCCGTGGTGCATTTCGAGTTTCGCATGACGGACGCAGGGCCGGTGGTCATCGAGATCAACCCGCGCCTGGGCGGACTGTATGTGAACTCGGCGTTCCGCGACCTGGCCGGTATCGATCCTTATCAGTTGTACATGGGATTGTTGTTGGGCGAAAAGGGCATCAATGCACAGGTGGAGGCCGGCGCACATAAGGTTGCCGATTCGGAGCAACACTACGCGATGCTGGCGATTTATCCGCAGCACAGTGGCCTTTTCAGGGGCATTGACGGCCTGCAGTTCCTGGATCAACACCGCTCGGTGCTGGAATATGCCCCGCAGGACCCCGGCCACTACATTGACGCGGATATCGAGGAGCATTATTTGCTCAAATGCTGGGCCCAGGTTGGCAATGCCGTCGACGCCCATGCCTTGCACGATGCGTTGCAGCAACAGCTGCGCATCCTCATCGATCCACCGGTTGCAGGATAGCGATATGGACATCCCTCAGATTTCGGCGCTTTTGCGCGAACATCACTTCTGTCATCGCCCGGACTTTCGCGAACTGGTCAACGTTGAACCCGGTGAGGAGCAAAGCTTTCGCGCGTATTGGGACAACCTGGTGCGCGACGAGGCGTTCAAGACTTATACCCACCGCGAACGGCGTATCTTGCGCTACCGTCTGTTACCGTCACGGCAATTGCAGATCGACAGGAATACGGCGTTCAAATCGCCGGTCACCTACGCGGTGAACTATCGCCAGGGCGTGAACCACCTGAGCTATAGCGAGGAAGGCTTTATCGAGCACCCACTCATGCACAAGCTGCTGGCGACGGACCTTGCGGTGATCGCCCCGCACCTGGGCGAACAGACCTATACGATCGATATCCATCAGTTCCGGGTGCGGGCGGATGTGTCGTCGAGCAGCCCGACCACATCGGGGATTCACCAGGACGGCCTGGATTGGGTGTTCATGCACTTTATTGGCGAATGCAACACGGTGCCGGTGGTGTCGGAGGTGTTTGCCGACGAGACGGAGCACAGCCGGCTGCTGAAACTGCCGATGGAGAAATTTCTGGAGACTATCGTGATCAACGACCGTGGGTTCTACCATCGGGCCGGGGAGGTGCGACCGCGGGTGGAGACGGCACCGGCCTGGCGCGATGTGCTCTTGGTAAGCCTGCGCAGTGTCGAGGAGGCACAGTCTGCATGAGCCACGATCAACAACTGAACCTGTCGACCCGCAACGCTCGCCTGATCATCTTCGCCCGCGGTGTGTCGGATTTTGGCGCGTTCCTCAACATGGTGGCGTTGTCCACTTATGTGTACTGGCTCAGCCAGAGCGTAGTGTTTGTCAGCATCTTCCTGGCGTGCCGGGTCACCGGCGGGATTGTCGCCAGCCTGTTCGGCATCCCGTTTTTCCGGCGGTTTGCCGGGCGTGGGACGTTGGCGGGGCTGGACCTGGCCCGGGCGCTGTTGCTGACGCCGCTGCTGGTGTTGTTACCGGCTCATCAACTCACCCTTCTTCCCTTTATCGCCTTCGGTATCGGCCTGTGCAATTCGCTGTTTGCCATTGGCCTCAACAGTCAGTTGCCCACCTGGGTCGCGCTTGAGCAGCGGGTGAATACCAACGCTTGGATCACCTCGGCGGCCGCCACCGGCGCGGTCTTCGGCAGTTTGCTCTCCGGTTTGCTGATCGCCACGGGCGGATTTGAAGCGGTGTTTGCCGTCAACATCGGCACCTATGTGATTGCCGCTTGCCTGGTCTTGCCCTTGCGCGCGTTATATAGCGTTGCTGTTGCCGCCCATCGCGGGCTCGCCGCCGAATGGCACGAGCTGACCAAGGGGTTGCGCGGTGCGCCGGTGCTGGCAGCGATGTTGCTGATCAGTATGCTCGACACCCTCGGCAGCGCGGCCCATAACGTCGGCTGGCCAGTGCTGTCGCAGTACATTTCACCGGACACGGCCAAGACAGTCATGGGCTATCTGCTGGCCGTGTGGGCCTGTGGCAAGTTTGTTGGCGCGCGCATCGCCAGTGCAGTGTTGAAAGGTCGTGGCACCCAAGGTATGGAGCGCTTGTTCATGCTCGGTGTGGCGTTGATGTCCAGCGGCTTTATTCTGACATTCCAGCAGACCGAACTGTGGCTGGCGCTGTTGCTGGTGGTGTGGGCGGGGCTGGGCGATGGGTTGTCCGAGGTGGCGCTGATCTCCCGTGCGCAAAGCGAGCCCGACAGCTTGCGCTTGCCGCTGTTCAGCCTCTTGACCCTGATCCAGATGGCCGGTTTTGGCGTGGGCATGCTGGTGGTCGGGCCGTTCTATGTGACGTGGACGCCGGCCCAGGTGATCGTGTTGTTCCATGGGCTGCCATTGACCGCCTTGTTGGTCATGACGATATGGCTGGGGCGCAACGCTTACCGGAGTGTCAGATCGACAAACCCTTGACGTGTTCCAAACGCCACAGAGGCCTTTAGCTTGCCGGAGCAGGCCGGTTGGGAACTGGGGCAAGGCGTGGCGTGTTGCAGGCGCGAGTAAGCTCACGCCCGCAGGGTTAATGTTGCTTGAACATCTCCATGGCACGCTGGCGGATTTGCTCCTCGGTCAGGTCCTCCTTATGGGTGGCGAGGAACCACAGGTGCCCGAACGGATCCTTCACACTCGCCGAGCGATCCCCATAGAACTGATCCTGCGGCTCGGACACTGCGCTGGCGCCGGCATCAACCGCTTGTTTGAATTGTGCGTCCACATCATTCACATACAGGTGCAAACCGACACTGGGATGTGCGTCCGGATTGCGCAGGGCCGTTTCATCGCAGGGCGTGCCCAGCATGATCACCGCTTCGCCAATACGCAGCTCCGCATGGCCGACCCTGCCGTCGGGCATGTCCAGGCGCATGAATACAGAGGC
This sequence comes from Pseudomonas paralactis, assembly GCF_001439735.1. Taxonomy (GTDB): domain Bacteria; phylum Pseudomonadota; class Gammaproteobacteria; order Pseudomonadales; family Pseudomonadaceae; genus Aquipseudomonas; species Aquipseudomonas paralactis. The sequence goes on along the minus strand of NZ_JYLN01000008.1, from coordinate 9,328 downwards.
GCCAAAGGCCTTTTTATAGAATTCGATCGCCTTCGCGGCCTCGTTGATGCCCAGGTAGGGAGTAATGCCGTGGTAACCCTCGGGAATAGGTTTAACGCTCATAACGTTCTCCTTGGATTGTGTTTATGGAGTTACAGCCTTTTCACTATAGGTCACGTTACATTGCGCAATTGGCTTTACCGATGGGAGTCAAGCGTGGGCTCCAGCAGCTGCGCACCGGGGCCCCGCTCGCCAAGTTGGTCATCGTGATTGCGCAACGGGCACGCCTCCATCGACAGGCACCCGCACCCGATACAACCACTGAGCTTGTCACGCAGCAGCATCAGCTTGTTGATGCGCTCATCCAGATCTTCACGCCACAACGCCGACAGCCGCTCCCAGTCGTGGGCGTTCGGTGTGCGCCCATTGGGCAGGGCCCGCAATGCTTCGCCAATGGTCGCCAGCGGAATGCCCAGGCGTTGGGCGATTTTGATCAGCACCACCCGTCGCAATACGTCCCGTGGATAACGCCGTTGGTTACCGGCATTGCGGTTGCTCTTGATCAGGCCTTTGGATTCGTAGAAGTGCAGGGCGGTGACTGCCACGCCGCTGCGAGCGGCCAACTGACCGACGCTGAGTTCGTTGCTGAGCATATAAGACTCCCAAACAATGCTTGACCTCGACTTAACTAGAGGTTTTACCCTGCGTGGCATCGAATCACAAGATTCTGCCTACAGAGAAAGGTGAGTGCTCATGCAGGTGTCAGAGAAAAATCGCAGCTTCACTCAATTGATCGAATTTCAGATCGAGCCCCGCCAGCAATCTGCTTTGGTGGCGGCCTTGACCACCCAGAGCGAGCGCCTGGCCGCAAGCCACGGCGGCTTTTTGAGTGCCAGTGTGCAGGTCAGCGATGATGGCCGGCGGGTGCTCAATTACCTGCAATGGCAATCTCGCGAGGAGGGTGAAGCAGCCTTCAAGCGTTTTGAGCACGGCGACGAAGATTTCTGGACGCTGATCCGCGCGCACCAGGCGACGGCCGTGACCTTCGGTTCCTTCCAGGTGTTGCGCAGCTTTGAGCGCAGCCAGGACGATGCTTTGCACTGCCGCCTAAATGGATAGATGAAGCATCCGTTCGCCCTGCAGCGTTCCCCCGGGCCTGCGTTTATTGACCGCCAGTTCGCCGATCTTGATCAGGCGTGTACGCGTGACGTTGCGGCTCAGGCCCAGCAGGTTGGCGGTGTGCACCTGGTTGTAATGGCTGAAGCGGTAAGCGGCGCGCAATAAAGCGTCCTCGACCTTTTCATGCAGGGCGCCGGCCTGTTCCTCGAAGAGCTTTTGAAACGCTCGTGCAAGCAAGGCTTCGGCGCTGTTGTCGGTGCCGTGCTGGCTGTCGTCCTGGCGTTCGATGCGCATGTTTGACAGGCGCAAGTCGTCGCGCTCGATCACGCCGTTGCGGCAGATCAGCAAGGTGTGGTGAATCACGTTTTCCAGTTCACGGATATTGCCCGGCCAACTGTAGCGTTTGAGTTTGTGCTCGGCTTCGTCGCTGATGGTGATCGGGCCGTAGCCCAGGCGCTGGCTGTAGGTTTGGATAAAGTGACGGGTCAGCGGCAGGATGTCGCCGGGTCGCTCGCGCAACGGGCTGAGTTCCAGGCTGACTACATTGAGGCGGTAGTAGAGGTCTTCACGGAAATGCCCGGCGTTGATCGCCTTTTCCAGTTGTACATTGGTGGCGGCCAGGACTCGCACATCGATTGCAATGCTTTTGCGCGAACCCAGGCGCACCACCTCACGCTCCTGTAGCACCCGCAGCAGCTTGACCTGGATGGCCATCGGTAAATCGCCGATCTCATCCAGAAACAAGGTGCCGCCGTCAGCCTCTTCGAACCAGCCGGCCTTGGCGTTGAGGGCACCGGTAAAGGCGCCTTTCTCATGGCCGAACAACTCGGCTTCCACTAGCGCCTCCGAAAAGGCCCCACAGTTCACCGCCACGAAGGGCAGGTTTCGCCGTGTACTGAGGTGATGGATATGCCGTGCGACAAGTTCTTTGCCGGTGCCGGTTTCGCCGATGATCAGCACGCTGGCCTCGCTGGGGGCCACTTGCTGGATATGGTCGAGCAGGGCCTGGGACTTTGGGTCTTCGAAGACCTGGGCTGTGGCGCGGATCGAGGTCGCGAGGACAGGCGAGGGCGGCAGGGTGAACAGCTGCATGGTGACCTCTCATGGGAATTCGGGCTTTGTTGAAGGGCTGTTGCCGGGTGGACAGTGGGCTGCGCGCAAGGTCTTTATAGAGGTATCGTCTTAATTCGTAAATGAAGGTGTTTCTATATTTATAGAACTTAAATGAATATAAGGATGTTCCCGCTGCGGACGCCGATACGCGTGATAGCGACTATCACGGACGATGATTTTTCAGCGAGAAGGGGCGGGAGTAGCCTGTGTTCATTGACTCGAAACCTTCTTCGCAGGGCCTTCTCCATGAACCGTTTCCTCGCTGTTTCCCTTTTACTTGTCACCTCTGTCCTCGCGGGGTGTGCGACCCAACCCTCCCCGGAAATGCGCCCTTATACGGCCGAGGAAACCAAGCAGTTGGCTTTGGAGGCTCTGGGCCGTCGCGGCTTGTCGTTTGACGACTATCAACGCCAACGCGCCGCGTTGCTTGGCCAGCCACAAAAGCCCTTCGGCTTTGATCACCAGGGTGAAATGAACGCCGAGCGCAGCGTGGTTTTGCATGGTCGGCCCAGTTGAGCGCGCTTCATGCAGCAAAAAGCCCGAGGTTTCCCACAAGGAACCTCGGGCTTTTTGTTTGCCATGGGGCTACTTCAGCCTGTTAAGCTCAATTCTAGGAGCGTTCCTACGCACATTTAAATAAAGTTACCTTCTTTAATGGCATTCGATCGGTTAAACCTGACGACCTCTGTTCTGGTCGATGCCCCCCGAGACGCTGTTCTTGGGAATACGCTCTGCGAGTTTTAACCTCATGAATAAACGTCCGCTGTATTTCGACTACGCCGCCACCACTCCGGTGGATGAGCGAGTTATCCAGGTGATGGTCGAGTGTCTGGGTTTCAACGCCCACTTCGGCAACCCTGCGTCCAGTTCCCATGCATTCGGCCAAGCGGCCCGGCAGAAGGTTGAACAGGCGCGTCGCCAGGTGGCCGAGTTGGTGGGGGCCGAGCCCGAGCAGATAGTCTGGACCTCCGGTGCCACGGAATCCAACAACCTTGCGCTCAAGGGCGTGGCCCAGGCCCGTGGTGTGGCGGGTGGGCATATCATCACCAGCCAGATCGAACACAAGGCCACGCTGGACACCGCGCGGCAACTGCAGGAAGCCGGAGTGGCGGTGACCTACCTGGTGCCGGATGCGGACGGCTTGATCAGCGTCGAAGCGGTCAGCGAAGCCTTGCGCGAGGATACCTTTCTTGTCTCGCTGATGCTGGTCAACAACGAACTGGGCACCCTCAACGATATACCGGCCATTGGCGCGCGGGTGCGTGAGCACGGCGCGTTGTTCCATGTGGATGCGGCGCAAGGAGCAGGCAAAGTGGCTATCGACCTGGCCCGGTGGCCGGTGGACTTGATGTCGTTCTCTGCTCACAAGCTGTATGGGCCCAAGGGTATCGGCGCGTTATATGTGGGGCCTCGGGCGCAGCAGAAGGTACTGGCGCAGATTCACGGGGGTGGCCACGAAGGCGGTTTGCGCTCCGGCACCCTGGCGACTCATCAGATTGCCGGCATGGGCGCGGCGTTTGCTCTGGCGGCGGCGTCTTTCGCGGATGAGAAGGCCACGATTGTCGCGCTGCGCCAGCGCTTGCTGGATCAATTGGCGTCGGTTGCCGGCTTGCGTCTTAATGGCAGCCCAACCCAGCGTATTCCGCACACATTGAGCCTTACCTTCAGCGAAGGCGAGTTCAATTCAGCCGCATTGAGTGCAGGCATTGCCTTTTCCGCGACTTCAGCGTGCAATTCGGCCAGCAATGCGCCGTCCCATGTGCTTCTGGCCTTGGGGCATGACGCTCGCAGTGCCGCTCGCACTATTCGCTTGAGCCTGGGTAGGTTTACCACCGAACAGGATATCGACCAGGCCGCGCAGTTGATCAAGGCCGCACTGGCGAGTGCGCCAGCGTTCTGGGCGGTCTGATTTATCATCGCAACACATAACAATTATTAGTGGTTAGCAGGAGACACAATGAGTACGCAGCCTTTGACCCATGGAACGGTTCCCCAGCGCCTGGCGCACACCCGTGAACTGATGCTCCGCGAAGGCATTCATGCCTTGCTGGTGCCATCGGCGGACCCGCATTTGTCCGAATATTTGCCGGGTTACTGGCAAGGGCGCCAGTGGTTGTCCGGTTTTCATGGCTCGGTGGGCACCCTGATCGTCACGGCGGAGTTCGCCGGGGTCTGGGCGGATAGCCGTTATTGGGAACAGGCGACCAAGGAGCTCAAGGGCAGCGGTATCGAGTTGGTGAAGCTGCAACCGGGTCAGCCCGGACCGCTGGAGTGGCTGGCCGAGCAAACTCCTGAGGGGGGCGTAGTGGCGGTGGACGGTGCGGTCATGGCCGTGGCCTCGGCACGTACCCTGGGTGGCAAGTTGGCCGAGCGCGGCGCGCGTCTGCGTACCGATATCGATGTGCTTGATGAAGTCTGGCAAGACCGCCCGGCGTTGCCGAACCAGCCGATCTATCAGCATCTGCCGCCCCAAGCCACCGTCAGTCGTGGCGAGAAACTGGCCGCCTTGCGTGCCAGTTTGAAAGACAAGGGCGCCGATTGGCATTTCATCGCGACGCTGGATGACATCGCCTGGCTATTCAACCTGCGCGGCGGTGACGTGTCGTTCAACCCGGTGTTTGTGTCCTTTGCCTTGATCAATCAGCAACAGGCCACTTTATTTGTAGCGTTGGGCAAGGTCGATGCGCAACTGCGGGCGGTGCTTGAGCAGGATGGCGTGACCCTGCGTGATTACAGCGAGGTGGCGCAAGCACTGCGAGCGGTACCGGCGGGCGAAAGCTTGCAAGTAGACCCCGCCCGCGTCACCGCCGGCTTGCTGGAAAACCTCGACGCGGGCGTCAAGCTGGTTGAAGGCCTCAACCCCACCACACTGGCTAAATCCCGCAAGAGCCTGGCGGATGCGGAACATATCCGCCAAGCCATGGAGCAGGATGGTGCGGCGCTGTGCGAATTCTTTGCCTGGCTCGACAGCGCCCTGGGTCGCGAGCGCATTACCGAACTGACGATTGACGAACACCTGACCGCTGCACGTACCCGCCGCCCAGGCTATGTATCGCTGAGTTTCAACACCATTGCCGCCTTCAACGCCAACGGCGCGATGCCGCATTACCACGCCACTGAAGAAGAGCATGCGCTGATCGAAGGTGATGGCTTGCTGTTGATCGATTCCGGTGGCCAGTACCTGGGCGGCACCACGGACATCACGCGGATGGTGCCCATCGGTAAACCGAGTGAGGAGCAAAAGCGCGATTGCACGCGGGTGCTCAAGGGCGTAATCGCTCTGTCCCGTGCACAATTTCCCAAAGGTATTCTCTCACCGTTGCTGGATGCGATTGCCCGTGCGCCGATCTGGGCCGAAGGGGTGGACTACGGTCATGGTACAGGCCATGGCGTAGGTTACTTCCTCAATGTGCATGAAGGCCCGCAGGTTATTGCCTACCAGGCCGCTGCCGCGCCACAAACAGCGATGCAACCCGGGATGATTACTTCCATCGAGCCGGGGACTTATCGCCCTGGTCGTTGGGGCGTGCGCATTGAAAACCTGGTGTTGAACCGTGAAGCGGGCAAGACGGAGTTTGGCGAATTCCTCAAATTCGAAACCCTGACCTTGTGCCCGATTGATACCCGCTGCCTGGAGCCGTCGTTGCTGACGGCGGATGAGCGTGAATGGTTCAACGCCTATCACACCGAGGTGCGTGAGCGCTTGAGCCCATTGCTCAGTGGTGCGGCGCTTGAGTGGTTGCAGGTGCGTACCGCGGCTATTTGATCGGTTGCAGCCGGCCTGCGCCGGCTGCAAGCGAGATCTAGCTGAGTGCTTCGCGCACGAAATCCAGACGGTCCTGACCAAAGAACAGCTGATTGCCTACAAAAAAGCTGGGGGCACCGAACACGCCGCGTTTAACGGCGTGTTCGGTTTTGTCTTTGAGCGCGTTCTTGACAGCCTCATCATTGGACAGGGCCAGTACTTGTTCCGGGTCGAACCCATCTTCAGTGAGCACACTGGCCACGACCTCGGGGTCGCCCAGGTGACGCCCCTCTACCCAGAGCGCTTTGAACAGGCTGTCGATAAAGTCGGGAAAGCGCTCAGGCTGATGGATTTGCATGCCGGTGATTGCGCGCATCAGTACAAGGGTATTGATGGGGAAGTGCGGGTTGAATCTGAGCGGTACGTTGTAGCGTTTGGCGTAGCGTGCCAGGTCATCCAGCATGTAGCGTCCCTTGGCTGGCACTGTGATCGGTGAGGCATTGCCTGTGGCCTTGAACACGCCGCCCAATAGCATCGGCTGATAGACCAGATGCGCACCGGTTTCGGCGCAAAGTGCCGGTAGTTGGGTGTAAGCCAGATAAGTGGCGGGGCTGCCGAGATCAAAGAAGAACTCCAGGGTTTTACTCATGGTCTGTACTCACTGCTTATTGTTATAGAGGGAGTCACCAGGTTTCGTTCCAGGGGCGCAGGTCCAGTTCGAACGTCCAGGCGTCGCGTGGCTGGCGATGCAGGAACCAGTAGTTGTCGGCAATATGGTCAGGGTTGAGGAGGGCGTCCTGATCCTTGAGGGCGTATTTTTGCGGGAAGTTCTCGCGAATGAAGTCGGTATCGATGGCACCGTCGACCACCACATGGGCGACATGGATGTTCATCGGGCCTAACTCCCGCGCCATGCTTTGTGCCAGGGCGCGTATCCCATGTTTGGCTCCAGCGAAAGCGGCAAACCCCGCGCTTCCGCGCAAGCCGGCGGTGGCGCCGGTGAACAGGATAGTGCCGCGGTTACGTGTGACCATGCGCTTGGCGACTTCCCGTGCGTTCAGGAAACCGGAGAAGCACGCCATCTCCCAAATCTTGAAGTACTTGCGTGCGGTCTCTTCCAGAATGCTGCAAGGCACATTGGCGCCGATGTTGAAGACGAACGCTTCAATAGGCCCCAGCTCGGTTTCGATTTGCTCGACCAGTGCGATCACGTCCTCTTCTTTACGTGCATCACAGGCAAAACCATGGGCTTCACCGCCCGCCAATTGAATGCTGTCCACCAGGGGCTGCAGCTTGTCGGCGCTGCGACGGGTGACGCAGGCGATGTAGCCTTCACGGGCAAAGCGTTTGGCTATGGCGCCGCCGGTCGCGTCACCGGCACCCACTACTAATACGATCTTTTTGTTGTGCGGCATGGGAACTCCATTGGCTCGATGGTCGAGCAGGAGTTTAGCCTTCGTGCCGCAATTGGCCGGAATTTAAGATGAGCAGTCAGGAAGACTGCTCGGGCAGCTATTTGCAGATGACGATCATACTGCGGCTGGTATAGCCGGCAGGGTTGAGGCCGAAGGGATAGTCCCCAGGCTCCTCGGAGTTGTCGCCGGATTTGGCTATCACCCGGTAGCCCTTGGCACCGCATGAGTTGGCTGCGCTGGTGTAGCACTGGTCCCAGGAAGAGGACAGGCCCGAACAGTTGATATGCAGCCCTTTTTTACCCCGTTTCACTTCTGTTTTTGTGGTTGCAGCACAGCCAGCGATGCCCACAACCAGCAACAGTATCAAAATTCGTTTCATTCCCATCCTTAATAGCCGCCCTGCAAAAGAACAGAGCCGCTTTACTCGCTCTCGAGCGAAGCGTTCATGCTGTCCGTGTCGAAATTCTCCATGAATGACATTCGGTTACGGCCTAAACATGGCCTAAATGAGCGGCAAATACCAGAGCTGGTGTTAAAGATGATCAGTCGGCGGGCACCAGTGGTTTGGATTCGTTGCGCATCGTCAACGTGGCACCGACCGAAGCCAGGATAATGCAGGTAATGGCCAGCCACTGGGCGAGCGAGAGATGCTCGTGCAGAAAGAGCAGGCCGGAGAGGGCGCCGAACGCCGGCTCGATACTCATCAATGTGCCGAAAGTACGAGCGGGGAGGCGCGTCAGCGCGACCATCTCCAGGGTGTAGGGTAGGGCAGTGGACAGAATCGCCACGCCGATGGCGACAGGGATCAGCGCGGGCGTGAGCAGCGCGGCGCCAGCATGCACGATGCCGATCGGTGCAACGAACAGGGCGGCAATCATTACCCCGAGCGCGGCGGTCTGGACACCGTTGTCATTTCCCGCCTTTTGGCCAAACAAAATATAGAGTGCCCAACATACGCCTGCGCCGAGCGCGTAGGCGGCTCCTGTCAAATCAATACCGCTAGTGGCCTCGCCCATCGGAATCAATAGAAGCAGGCCGATGATCGCCAGAGCAATCCACACGAAGTCGATCGCTCGGCGCGAGGCATAGATAGCGACGGCAAGCGGGCCTGTGAATTCGAGCGCTACGGCAATGCCCAGGGGCACGGTGCGCAGTGACATATAGAAGAGGAAGTTCATGCCACCCAGCGCCATCCCGTAGATGATCACTGTGCGCAGTGACTTGGTCGTCAGCTTGGCACGCCATGGTCGCAATATGAGCAGCATGATCACGCTGGCAAAAATCAAACGCAGGGCAGTGGTGCCTTGTGCGCCAACAATGGGAAACATGCTTTTGGCCAATGACGCACCGGATTGGATGGACGCCATGGCGATCAATAGCAGGCCGATCGGAAACAATGCGGATGCCAGGCTGCGAGGAGGGGTGGTCATTGCGGGAGTTCTTCCGAAGTCATGATCGATAAATACGTGGCGCTATGATGCTTAACTGTCAGCGGATGAGCAATATATTGCTCAAATACTCGCTCATAGCTATCTATATAGTAAAAAAATTGGGTTTTTGAGGTTTTTGATAGAAAAACCGAATGATGGGGTTGACGGCAGATTCTGGAAGCCTATAATTCGCCCCACTTCCGGCGCAGTCGAAACGGAAAACTCCTTGGTAAACAATGAGTTACGCGGTTTTCGGCAGTGGGTTGCTTCAGTTCATCGAAGCCAAAAGGAAGTTGAAAAAGAGGTGTTGACAGCAGCGTGTAACGCTGTAGAATTCGCCTCCCGCTTCGGAGAGATCTTAAGCGCAAGTGGTTGAAGTTGTTGAAGAAATCTTCGAAAACTTCTGAAAATAATCACTTGACAGCAAATGAGGCTGCTGTAGAATGCGCGCCTCGGTTGAGACGAAAGATCTTAACCAACCGCTCTTTAACAACTGAATCAAGCAATTCGTGTGGGTGCTTGTGGAG
>NZ_JYLN01000007.1 GCF_001439735.1 Pseudomonas paralactis | reverse complement strand
TATTTCCCCGCCCCATGTCCCCTGTGGGAGCGGGCTTGCCCGCGAAGACGTCGGTTCACCAACATTGATGGTGACTGAGCCACCGCTATCGCAGGCAAGCCAGCTCCCACACTGGTTCTGCGTTGCCCACAGAGTCATCACCCGGCATAGGTCCCCTGTGGGAGCGGGCTGCAGGGCGTCAGTCAGATAGCCTCAGGTTCGGTCAGCACTTTGCGAAAGGTTTCCACCAACGGCCGCAAATTAACGCGGTGCCAGGCCGCCCACAACGGTGTGGTGTAGGTCAGCCACGGTAACTCTCGCAACACCACCCCAGGCGGGGCATTGCGGCTCAGGCCTTTCTGCACCATCGCAACACCAAGTCCCGACGCCACCAGGCCCAGTGCGGTAAAGGGTTCGCCGGCTTCCATTGGAATCTGCGGGGTGAAACCGGCACGGATGCAGGCTGCAATAAAGTCATCGGCCGGGTGGGCGCCAGGTTTGCGTTGCACGCCGATCCATTGCTGGTCGGCCAAGTGTTCGGGCAGCACTTCGCGTTGCCGGACCAGCGGATGCTGTTCGGGCAGGGCCAGCAGCATCGGGTCGTCGAGCACCTGCAAGGCGGTCAGGTCCGGGTCGTCGGCAGCGGGAGGTTCGCTCACCAGAGCGATATCCAGACTGCGTTGGCGCAGGCCCTCCAACTGTTCGAGGGAGGGCTGGTTATACAGCTTGATATGCACGGTGGGCCGGTCGTCGCGCAGTATGCGCAAGGCATTGGGCAGCACACCGGCGTGCATGGCGTTTTCGATATAGCCGATGCACAAGCCTCCTTCTTCCCCACGGCCCAGGCGCTTGCCCAGGGATTCCAGGCGGTTGGCATGGGTCAGCAGCGCCTTGGTTTCGGCCAGAAAGGTCTGGCCGTCGCGGGTCAGGCGGATGCGCTGCTGGCTACGTTCGAACAAGGTCAGGCCCAGGCGCTCCTCAAGCTGGGCGATCTGCCGGCTCAGGGGTGACTGGGAAATGTGCAGGCGCTCGGCGGCGCGGCCGACGTGTTCTTCTTCGGCCACCACTTCAAAGTAGCGCAGTTGGCGTAGATCAATCATATAAGACCTGTGAGGACTCAAGTTGGTCGCAGTATGTCTTGGACGGTCTGATCGGCGCAATCTAGGATCTGCTCAACGGTCACAGCGACCTTGAACCGATTGAGGCTCCCACCATGAGTTTGAAAGACACATTGCCCGGCGTACTGGGCTTTGGCACCGCGCCCTTGGGCAATATGTTCCGCGCCATAGCCGAAGACGAAGCCCAGGCCACCGTCGAAGCCGCCTGGAACCAGGGCGTGCGTTACTTCGACACCGCGCCGTTCTACGGCTCGGGCCTGTCGGAAATTCGCCTGGGCCAGGCCCTGTCCCACCACAACCGTGATGACTACGTGCTCAGCACCAAGGTTGGCCGGGTGATTCTGGATGAAGTCGAAGCCAGCCCCCGCGACCTCGGCGAAAAAAGCGGCGTGTTCGAACACGGCCGCCCCAACAAGATGCTCAATGACTACAGCGCCGACGCCACCCTGCGCTCCATTGAAGACAGCCTCAAACGCCTGCAAACCGATCGCCTCGACATCGTGTGGATTCACGATATCGCCCAGGATTTTTACGGCGATCAGTGGTTGGACTACTTCAACCAGGCCCGCACCGGCGCCTTCAAAGTGTTGACCCGCTTGCGCGAAGAGGGCGTGATCAAAGCCTGGGGGCTGGGCGTCAATCGCGTCGAGCCGTGCGAGCTGACCCTGGACCTGGCCGAAGCCCGGCCTGACGGTTTCCTCCTGGCCGGTCGCTACACCTTGCTGGACCACGAGCGCGCCCTGCAACGCCTGATGGACGCCGCCGCAGCCCAGCACGTCGAGATCGTTGTCGGCGGCCCGTATAGCTCCGGCATCCTTGCGGGCGGTGCACATTTTGAATACCAGCCAGCCAGCCCGGCGATCCTGCGCAAGGTCGAGCAGATCAAGACGATTGCCCAGGCATTTGGCGTCAGCGTGAAAGCCGCGGCGTTGCAGTTTTCCCTGGCGCACCCGGCAGTGGCGGCGGTGATTCCCGGTGCCAGTCGCCCGGGGCGGATTGCCGAAGACGTTGCGGCGTTGTCAGAACAGATTCCAGCAGCCTTCTGGCAAGCGTTGCGCGAGGCCCGATTGATTTCGGACCGCGCGCCGTTGCCTCTCTAACCCCAAGGAGCTTGAGCATGAAAATCGATGTGAGCGGCAAAGTAGCCATCGTCAGCGGCAGCACCGCCGGTATCGGCCTGGGCATCAGCCAGGCCCTGGCGCAATCGGGTGCCACAGTGGTGGTGATCGGGCGCGACGCGGGCAAGGTTGACCACGCCCTGGCCAGCATTCGCCAAGCGGTTCCGGCCGCCGAGTTGCGTGGGGTGGTGGCCGACCTTGGCACCCTGGAGGGCGCCGAGGCACTGTTCGCCGCTGAACCGCGCGCCGACATCCTGGTCAACAACCTGGGCATCTTCAATGATGTGGATTTCTTCGACGCGCCAGACAGTGAGTGGACACGCTTCTATGAAGTCAATGTGATCAGCGGCGTGCGCCTGGCACGGCACTATGTACCGGATATGGTCGAGCAGGGCTGGGGACGGGTGATCTTTGTATCCTCGGAGTCCGGGGTGGCGACGCCGGCCGACATGATCAATTATGGCGTGACCAAAAGCGCCAATCTGGCGGTCTCCCACGGCCTGGCAAAGCGCCTGGCAGGCACCGGGGTGACGGTGAATGCGATCCTGCCGGGGCCGACGTTTACCGACGGCCTGGAACACATGCTCAAGGACGCCACGGCCCAGTCCGGGCGCAGTGCGCGGGACGAAGCCGATGTGTTTGTGCGCAATGCGCGGCCCACCTCGATTATCCAGCGCGCCGCAAATGTGGATGAAGTGGCGAATCTGGTGGCGTACATTGCTTCACCGCTGTCGTCTGCCACTACCGGTGCCGCGTTGCGCGTAGACGGCGGCGTTGTCGACAGCATGGCGATCTGATTTTTCCCTGATTGGAGTATTTATCGTGGCAACAGCGTCTTCAGTAATTGAAATCCCGGCCTCGGCCGACCAGGTCTGGCAACTGATCGGCGGCTTCAACAGCCTGCCCGACTGGCTGCCGTTTATCGCCAAGAGCGAGCCGAGCGAAGGTGGCCGCGTGCGTCACCTGACAAGCGCTGACGGCGGCCAGATAGTCGAGCGTTTGCAGAGCTTCGACAACGTGGCGCGTACCTACAGCTACACCATTGAAACATCACCGTTTCCGGTGAGTGCTTATCTGGCGACCTTGCAGGTTGAAGCGTTGACTGAATCGTCGGCCAAAGTCACCTGGTCCGGCGTGTTCACTCCGGCAGCGGGCACCACGGATGCGGCGGCGGAGGCGTTATTTGCCGGCGTCTACGGCGGTGGCCTGGAGGCGTTGCGCGGCAACTTCCCCCACTAAACCTATGGCGTTGGGGGGAATTGGGCCAGGATCGCTGCAACTGACTCAGCAGGCGTCATCTGCGCCGTATCCAGCCTGAACGGCGGCTCATCCCAGCGTTCATACTCGTGCACCAGCACCGACTGCCAGGTCGGCGGCGCCAGCCCGGGAATATCGCCCACGCGGCTTTCCACACGGCGCCGATGCTCGTGCTGATCAGCACACACCACCTGGATATTGATCAGTTCAACCTTCGCTGACGTCGCCACGGCTTGCCAGGCCTGGCGGCTTTCGCTGACCGGGTTCACGCAATCGGCGATAACCCGTCGCCCCAGACGCAGATTGCTCAGCGCCAATGCATTGGCCACGCGGTAGCCGCTGGCGCCCACATCGTCGGCCAATACCGCGGCGTCGCGCAGCGCCTGTTCGATCACATCAATACGCAGGTAAACCGCGCCGGTCTGTCGCGCCAGTTCCCTGGCAACCGTGGTCTTGCCGCTGCCGGGCAAACCACTGAATACAAAAAGCATGAACATCAATCCCTTGTAGGAGCGAGCGTGCTCGCGAAAAACGTCAACGCTAACGCGGACTTCCAGATAAAACTTGTCGTCTTCACTATTTTCGCGAGCAAGCTCGCTCCTACAGTGTTATTAGAACGGCTTCACTTCGACAACAGGACCAGCGGCCCATGACCTTGCCATTCGTGAAGATGCACGCCCATGGCGATGACTTCATCATCATTGACCGTCGTGGCCAGGACAACCCCATTACTGCACAGGTTGTCGCCCGCCTGGGTAAACGCCGCTCGGGCATCGGGTTCAATCAGTTGGCGGTGGTGCTCGACTGTGGAGACGCTGCCGCGCGTATCGAGTTCTGGAATTGCGACGGCACGCCCCTGGCAACCTGCGGCAGCGCGACTCGCGGGGTGGCCGACCGCCTGATGCACGAGGCCGGCATCGACACCGTCGTGTTGCGCACCGATCGCGGTTTGCTGACGTGCGCACGTGTCGACGGGCAGCGGGTGTCGGTGGACATGGGCGCGCCGTCGCTGGGCTGGGCGGCGGTGCCGCTGGCCGAGGCGGTGGATACCCTCGTGCTTCCCATGGACGGTAACCCGGCGGCCTGCAGCATGGGCAACCCGCACTGCACGTTTTTTGTGGACGACATCGCGGCTATCGATGTTGCGGCGATGGGCCCGGCGCTTGAAACCCATCCGCTGTTCCCGGCCAGGACCAATGTGCACTTTGTGCAGGTGTTGAGCCGTGGCCGTATCCGCCTGCGCATCTGGGAGCGTGGCGGCGCCGTGCCGCTGGGTTCCGGTTCGTGTTGCTGCGGCGCGGTGGTCAACGGGATTCGGCGCGGGTTGCTTGATGACAGCGTGGAGGTCGAATGCGACGGCGGCGCGGTTACGGTGCAGTGGGACGGGCAGGGCGCAGTGATCCTCACCGGCCGTGTCGAGCCGATCATGCAGGGCACCGCGTACCTGTCCTAGAAGGTTACGGTAAACGTAGTACCGGCGATTGCACAGGACGTCACCGCCACATCGCCGCCATGCACCTTGGCCAGTTCGCGCACGATATACAGGCCCAGGCCGACACTGCGCACGTCGCTGCCCTGGTCGGTGCCTCGGGTCATGGGTTCGAACAATCCGGCCAGCAGCGTTTCGGGAATCGCCGCGCCATGGTTATGCACCGCGACCGCGCAGGCGTTTTCGCCCAGGCGCGAGGTGATGGTGATTGGTTGCAGCAGGTCGCCATAAGCCACGCTGTTGGCAACCAGGTTACCGATCATCTGCTGCACTCGGTCGCCATCCAGGCACGCCCCGCCGCTGCCTTCGGCCTGGTGCACCAGCGTGGCTCTGGGGAAGGCCACCCGCAGTTCATCCACCGCATGTTGAATAACGCTGTGCAAATCCAGCGGCACCGCTTTGATGGTGATGCCCTGGCCGACCCGCGCCTGGGTGAAGTCCAGCAGGTCGGCGATCATGCGATGAGCGCGTTCGGATGACTGGCCGATATGCCCCAGCAGTTGGCGCTCCTTGGCCGTGCGCTCGCCGCGCTGAAGAAAGTCTGAAGCCATGCGGATGGCGGTAAGAGGGTTTTTCAAGTCATGACTGACAATTGCCACCATCTGTTCGGCGAACAACGCCCGGCGCTGGGCAACCGCATAGGCTGCGCTGAGTTCGGCCTGGGCCTGTTGCAATGCGACCTCGGTGGCGGTTTTTTCCTGGAGCAGCGCCTCGGCCAACTTGCGTGAATTGAGCAGCTCGCGCTCGTATTTGTCGCGGTCGGTGGTGCCGAACAGCGCCAGGTCATACACCACGCCGCCTTGCTGCTGGCGCCGGTTGGCATTGAGCAATACGGTGACTTTGTGCCCGGCGCTGTGGCGAATGTCGAGCTTCACCTCCGTCACACTGCCGTGCATGCGTAGCATCGGCGCCAGGTGGGTCTGGTAGAAAATCCGCCCGCCCATGGTCAGCAGGTCCTGAAAGCGCCGCCCTTGCAACTCGGCGGCGCTGAACCCGAGCCAGTCGCTCAAGCGCGGGTTGACGTGCAGGATCGTGCCGTCTTCCTGGGTGACGGCCAGGGCGCAGGCGGCGCTGTCGAACAGCGAGTCAGCGGGCATCGGCAGGCGCCCATGGGGCCAGGAACCGGTCCATCGCCGCAGCGCACGCCTGGGGTGCGCTCATATGCGGGCAATGGCCGACATTGTCCACCAGGCAATAGGTGCTGTTTTGCAGCACGCGGTGCAGGTATTCCCCCACGGCTACGGGGGCGATCAGGTCGTCGGTTGATTGCAGAATCAATACCGGTGTGGTCAGGCCCAGTACATCCTGGCGGTTATCCGAGAGGAAGGTCACGCGGGCAAATTGCTTGGCGATGTCTGGCTCGGTGCGGCAGAAACTCTCGGTCAGTTCGGTACTCAGTGCCGGTTGGTCCGGCGCGCCCATGATCACCGGGGCCATGGCGCTCGACCAGCCCAGGTAGTTGCTGTCGAGGGTATCGAGCAGGTCGTCGATATCGTCGCGCTTGAAGCCGCCGACATAATCGTCAGTGTCGATATAGCGCGGCGAAGGGCCGATCATCACGTGGGCGGCAATGCGCCCAGGGGCACAGCGATCGGCGAGGGTGCCGATCATCGCGCTGACGGAGTGGCCGACCAGGATCACCGGGCCTTGGGCGTAGGCGTCGATAATCTCGTTGAGGTCGCGGGCGTAGCCGTCCAGGGCCTGGTATTTGGCTTTGTCGAACGCACCGAGGTCCGACAGGCCCGCACCGACCAGGTCGTACAACACCACGCGAAAGCGCTGGCTGAAGTGCGGCGCCAACTGATTCCACATTGCTTGATTGCAACCAAAGCCATGGGAAAACACCAGTGTCGAAGGACCGTCGCCCATCACATTCACGTTGTTGCGGTTGCGCAGATCCATGGCGTTCTCGTAGCTGGCGTATTGCTATGCAGGTAAGGCTGCAGTTTAGATAGTCGCGCACCTGGGGTCACGCGTTATACGTCGATAAGGTAAAGTCGGCAGCTTATGGAAGAAACCTCGGGTAACAAAACATGATAGGGAATTTGCGTCAAACGGTCTCGGGTTTGCTGACGCTGATGCTCCTCGGCGTGCTGAGCATCGCCCAGGCGGACACGTCACCGATCGGGGTCGCCCTCGACCAGCGGGTGATTGACCTCACCAACACCCTCGACGCGACCACCACCCAGCGCCTGAAAAACCAGCTTGGCGACCTTGAAGCGCGCAAAGGCGCGCAAGTCGCTGTATTGCTGGTGCCCACCACCGGCGGCGCCGCTATCGAAGACTATGCCAACCAACTGTTTCGCGCCTGGAAGCTGGGGCGCAAGGACGTCAACGACGGCATCCTGCTGGTAGTGGCCAAGGCTGACCGCACAGTACGCATCGAGGTGGGCTACGGCCTGGAAGGCATCGTCACTGACCTGTTGGCCCATCGCATTATTGAAGAACAGATCACCCCGGCGTTTCGCCAGGGTGATTTTGCCGGCGGTGTACAACACGGCGTGGACGCCCTGGCCGTGCTGGTAGACGGCGGTGACCTGCCGCAACTGGCGGGAGCCAGCATAAACCCCCAGTTCTTCGCTTTGCTGGCAGCGCTTATCCTGGGCGGCTTGGGCGGGGTGGCGATGGCTGCCGGCAAGCTGCACTGGCGCAAGGCGTTGATCGTCGTCGTGGCGGCCACGCTGTTGCTGACGCTGCTGGCGGGCGGTCGAGAGTGGCCGATGTTTGTGTTTGTCATGCCGCTGACCCTGTTGATAGGCGGCGCGATATTCGGCGCGCTGTGGCAGGTGCGTACGCTGTTTTACTGCGTGCTCGGCCTGCTGGCTTACGTCTTCGGGTTGGTGGTGGCAAACCAGTACGTGGCCGTCAGTTTCACCGATTGGTTGCTGTGGCCGTTGGGCGTTCTGGTGGTGCTGGGGTTGTACCTGGTGCTGCTGCTGATCATGCGGGAGACCTGGCGCACCAGCCGCGCAGGTTTTATTGTGCGGCTGCTGGCGGCAGTGATCGTGTATGGGGTGGCGGGGAGCTTGATTGACGGCGGCCGCGACGGTTGGCTGCTGGCGTTTCCTATCGCGTCGTTTGTCGCGCTGATTATCTTTGGCAAGATTGGCGAGGGTTCCGGATCTGGCTCGGGCAGTGGCTCCGGTTCAAGTTCCAGCCGTTCCAGCAGCAGTTCGTCCGGTGGTGGTGGTTCCAGTGGCGGTGGTGGGGCTTCCGGCAGTTGGTAAGGATGTTGAAGGTGCCAGCACTAGTGCGATGACGCGCCCTCTAAACACATCACCATTTCATGCCATGCCATCCCGCCGTGATCCGACGGCGAAGGACGCACGTAGGTGTAGCCCATACGGGTGTACAACGGCACATGCTGTTGCTTGCACATCAGGTGAATCGTCTGCTTGCCGAGCGTTTCCATGCGCTGCACGAACGCAGTCATCAGGTGTTTTGCATAGCCTTTGCCTTGATGCGCCGGGTCGACCACCACCGACATGATCACCACATTCGGCGCCTCGGCGTCGTGGCCTACCAACTCCTTGAATGCCTCGTCCGACATCACCACATTGTGGGCGCAGCCGGAATTGATGAAGCCCACCACTTCGCCATTTTCCTCCAGGATCAAAAAGCCCTGGGGATATTGCGCGATACGCGTGGCGATCTTTTCCAGGGTGGCGGCTTCGTCGCCTTCGTAGGCGCTGGTTTCGATGTCGAAGCAGCGCTGGGCGTCGGTGGGCAGAGCGTTGCGCAAGGTGAGGGCGGGCATGGGCGGTTCCTGGAGCGATGAGCGAAAGGCAATATCATAAAGAAACATCGGGCTTGTGGCACCGAAAAGCCAGTTGCTGGAGGGGTTGTGGGCGCGAGCTTGCTCGCGAAAAACCTAAACGATAACGGGTGTATCCTGAGTAATCGCGGCGGTTATGGGTTTCTCGCGAGCAAGCTCGCTCCTACACAATGATGATCGAGTTCGATATTTCTCGGGCCCTCTAGGAACCAGAAAACCCGCCAGGGCGGGTTTTCTCACTGCTCACATCAGATCAGGCAACCAAGAGGATGTATCAGACCCCACCCACCAACTTGCCCCCGTCCATCCGGCGCTTGTACGCACTGTCCCGACTCGCCAGCCAGAAGTACAACGGCGAGGTCACCACCAGCCCCACCACCCACGACAGGTCGGCGCCGTTGATGTGTTCGGAAATAGGCCCCACGTACAGCGGCGTGTTCATAAAGGGAATCTGCACCGCGATGCCCACCGCGTAAGCCAGCAGCGCCTGGGGGTTGTATTTGCCATAGATGCCGCCGTCGACGCGGAAGATCGAAGCGATGTCGTATTTGCCTTTATGAATCGCATAAAAGTCGATCAGGTTGATCGCCGTCCAAGGCACCAGCACTACCAGCAACACCAGCACCATGTCGACGAAGTGGCCGATAAAGTCCTTGGAGGCAAACACCGCCGCAATCGAACAGGCAGCCAGTACGATGATGGAGATCACCGCACGGCTTTTCGCCGTGGGGATCCAGCGGTAGGCGAAGGTCTGTACCAGGGTGATGATCGACAGCACCGCGCCGTAGAGGTTGAGTGCGTTGTGGCTGATCACGCTGAGCAAAAACAGCACCAGCATCAATGGGCCGATGGCGCCGGTGGCGAGTTTGACCGCGTCCATGGTGTCCATGCCCACCGGGGTAGCGAGTACGGCGACGGCGCCGAAGATGAAGGCCAGGCTCGAACCCAGGGCCGAGCCCAGGTAGGTGGTCCAGAAGGTTGACGCAACGGGCACGTCGGCCGGCAGGTAACGGGAGTAATCCGACACGTAGGGCGCAAAGGCGATCTGCCACAGCGCGGCCAGGGATACAGTGGCCAGCCATCCGGAAATGTTGAAGCTGCCGCGGGTTAAAAAGTCGGTGGTCTGCACATGCGTAAAGATGTAGCCGAAGCCCAGCACGATGCCGGCGCCCAGCACCCAGGTGCCGATACGGTTGAGTACGTGGATAAAGCGGTAACCGATGATGCCGATGATCCCGGAGCCGATGGCGCCAATGACGATGCCCACCGGAACCGGCACCGCATCCACCACACCATGCAGGGATTTACCCGCCAGCACGATGTTGGAGGCGAAGAAGCCGATGTACATCACCCCGGCAATCACCACCACCAGCAATGCACCGAGGGAGCCGAACTGGGCACGGCTCTGGATCATCTGCGGGATGCCCATCTGCGGGCCCTGAGCTGAGTGCAAGGCCATCAATACACCGCCGACCAGGTGGCCAACAAGGATGGCGACAATGCCCCACACCAGGTTCAGGTGGAACAGCTGCACACCCAGCGCGCCGGTGACGATCGGCAACGGCGCAATGTTGCCGCCGAACCACAGGGTGAACAGGTCTCTTACCTTTCCATGGCGATCCTCCGGGGGCACGTATCCAATCGTGTGTTTCTCGATAAGCGGGGCGCTGGATGTTGCAGTGGTAACCATGACGAGCTCCAAGGCAAGGTGAGTACGTGGACGTACTTCGCTGTGCGACGCATGGGCGCCGCTTTGTTGTTGGAGTGATCATCTGCAATGGGGGAAGGGAGGTAAATTAGTAAGTTTGTTGCTATAGACCTTAAAAAAAATATCTCGCCGGGTTTTTTGCTCCGGTATGTTGCATGGGTTCCAATGGCTTGAAAAACGGGTGTTTGTACGCACCTGTTTGGGGCGAAAACCCACGTTTATGGAGGTGCAGATGGCTGCCTATAACTTGCGCCAGCTCAGATATTTTGTAACCACGGCTGAATGCGGCAGCGTCGCCGAGGCGTCGCGCAAGCTGTATATCGCTCAGCCGTCGGTCTCCACGGCGATCAAGCAGTTGGAAGACAGCTTTGGTGTGCAGCTGTTTATCCGCCATCACGCCCAGGGCGTTTCACTCACACCCAGCGGCGCGCGGTTTTATCGCAAGGCCCTGGAGCTGTTGCGGGTGGCCCACGAATTTGAGCAAAACGCGCTGGCGGACAACGATGTGGTGGCCGGGCAGATCGACATCGGCTGCTTTGAAACCGTGGCGCCGTTGTACCTGCCGCGTTTGATCGCCGGCTTCAAGGCGCGTTGGCCGGGGGTGGAGATCCGCATTCGCGATGGTGAGCAGCAGGAGCTGGTGCAGGCGCTGACGGCGGGCAGTATCGATGTGGCGATGCTGTTTGAGCACGACCTGGGCGGCACCATAGAGACCACGCCGTTGATGCCGCCGCAGCAGCCTTATGCATTACTGCCCGCCGATCACCGCTTTGCACAGCAGGCCAAGGTATCCCTGGCAGACCTGGTGCTGGAGCCGATGATTTTGCTGGATGTGCTGCCGAGCCGGACCTACTTTGTGAGTATCTTTGAAGAGCGCGGGCTGACGCCGAATATTGTGTTCAGCTCGCCGTCCATCGAGATGGTACGGGGCATGGTGGGGCGCGGGTTTGGGTTCTCGATTCTGGTGACCAAACCGTTCAGTGAGTACACCTATGATGGGCAGAAAGTGGTGTGTATTCCGTTGGCGGAAACGGTGACGGGGTCGGGGTTGTCGGCGGTTTGGCTACGGCGGGCGCCGCTCACCAAACCGGTGCAGTTGTTTGTCGACTACTGCCGCGAAGAGCTCGCCCGTTTGCTCGGCTGAATATTGTAGGAGCGAGCTTGCTCGCGAAAAACTCACAGACGCCGCGTTTATCCAGGAAGTACGCGTTATCGTTGACGTTTTTCGCGAGCAAGCTCGCTCCTACAGAGGACGATGACCGTGTAACGGCGTCTTCAGGTTGTGATAAAGCCTAACAACCGCTGCAACATGGCATCACAGCCATCAAGCTGCTCCAGGCTCACAAACTCATCCGGCTTATGCCCCTGGTCCATGCTGCCTGGCCCGCATACCACGGTGGGAATACCCACGGCATCGAACAGCCCGCCCTCGGTACCAAACGCAACGGTGCCGAACTCTCGCGAGCCGGAAAATGCCGCAATCAACTGCGCCGCCTGGCTGCCTTCATCGGTGACCAACCCCGGGTAGGCGGATAGCTCGGTGAACCGAATCGCACTTTTTTTGCTCACCGCCTGCATCTTCGGCAGTACCTGCTGCATCGCATAGGCTTGCAACGCTTCAGCCACCTCACCCGGGTCCATGGCGGGCAGGGCGCGCACTTCAAAATCGAACCGGCAGTCAGCGGGCACAATGTTCAATGCCTTGCCGCCGCTGATCACCCCGGTTTGCACGGTACTGAACGGCGGGTCGAACCGTGGGTCCTGGTGCGAGCGCAGGCGTTGGCCTATACGGCCCAGCTCACCTATCAACTCGGCGGCGTGCTCAATCGCATTCACCCCCGAGGGCGCATACGCCGAGTGGCACGCATGGCCCTGCACATCGCAGCGCATGGCCAACTTACCCTTGTGGCCCAGCACGGGTTTGAGTTCGGTTGGCTCGCCAATGATGCACAGCATGGGTTTTACCGGGCGTTGTTCCAGCACGGCGAGCAGCGAGCGCACACCCAGGCAACCGACTTCTTCGTCATAGGACAGGGCGATATGCACCGGCAGGCGCAACGGTGCCTTGATCAGCTCGGGCACCAACGCCAGCACGCAGGCGATATACCCCTTCATATCGGCAGTACCGCGGCCGAACAGCTTGCCCTCGCGCTCGGTCAGCGTGAATGGCGGCAACGTCCAGGGTTGCCCGTCCACCGGTACTACATCGGTATGCCCCGACAGCACGATACCGGGCACTTCCACCGGGCCGACGCTGGCAAACAGGTTGGCCTTGCTGCGTTCTGCGTTGTAGATCAACTCACTGGCCACGCCAAATCCGGCCAGGTAATCGCGCACAAACTCGATCAACTGCAAGTTGGATTCACGGCTGGTGGTATCAAAACCCACCAGGCTTTCCAGCAGTTCGCGGGCGCGGCTCATCGATCGTCTCCGGCCACGCCGTAACCGGGTGAACGGTCGGGGGCGAGGGCGCGGTCAATATAATCCTGCACTTGCGGACGGTAGGCATCCCAGAGTTTTTGCAGTTGGCCAAGAGGGGCCTCATCGGCCCAGTCCACGCGCAAATTGATGATCGGCCAGGTCAATTCGCCCACCACCACCAACGCGGCCGAATGCACTGGGCCGGCTTCACCACCAGCGGCAATTGCGGCGTGCATGGCCGCCAGCAGCCGGTCTGCCAGTTGGCCTTCGCCCTGTTCGAACGCCGTCACCATCGCCGTGATCACTTCGCGGTCGGCAAGCATATTGCCTGCTGCCACGCATTGCTCACCCGAAACGGCGTGATGGGTCCCCAGGGTTTGGCTGCCGCTGAAGTGCACGCTGCGGCCCAGGTGATCAATCGCCGTCAGTTGCCGGTATTGGCTGTAGCCATTGCGGGTGAGGGCTTTATCGATGGCCTCGGCCGGCGCCAGGCCCTGTTCCAGCAGGTCGAGTACGTCCGGGCCCAGGGCCGGCAACGTGATGTTTTGGGTCGACACCGCGCCTACGCCGGGGCGCAGCCACGGGCAGCGGGCACCCACGGCGATGCTCGATGAGCTGATAGCGATACCCAACTGGCCGGTTTCCGCGCAACGGCCGACGATTGAAAAGGTCATGGCTGGGCTCCTTACTCCGGGATAACCGCGATCACGTCAATTTCCATCAGCCATTGTGGCTGGCCCAGGGCGCAAACCACCAACCCGGTGGAGATCGGGAACACGCCCTTGAGCCATTTTCCGACTTCCTGGTACACCGGCTCGCGGTAGCGTGGGTCGATCAAATAGGTGGTGGTCTTGACGATATGGCTGAGGTCGCTGCCGGCTTCTTCAAGCAGTTGCTTGACGTTTTTCATCGCCTGTTCGGCCTGGGCGCGTGCATCGCCAAGGCCCACCAGGTTGCCGTCGAAATCAGTGCCCACCTGGCCGCGCACATACACCGTGTTGCCGGCGCGCACGGCCTGGCAAAGGTCGTTGTCCAGGCTTTGGTTGGGGTAGGTTTGCTTGGTGTTGAACATGCGGATGCGAGTGTGAGTAGGCATCAAAAAAACTCCAGAAATAAGTGATCAGGCGCTGACAGATGTTTTGTGAACCACGGGTGCGGCTTCGCGGTATTCGAGGTACTGACGCTGGATGGCGATGTGGTCGGCCACGTATTTGGCGTCGTGCCAAACCCCCCAGATAAACGACGAGCCACGCCGCGATTGCCACGGCAAACCGAGGAAGTAAATGCCCGCTTCACTGGACACGCCGCGTTGGTGCCTGGGTTTACCGGCAGCATCGAAGGCGTCCACCTGCAACCAGCTGTAGTCCACGGCAAACCCGGTGGCCCAGATGATCGAAGTGATGCCGGCCTCGGCCAGATCCAACTGCAGGATCGGGTTGCGTATGCACTCTGCATCCGGGAATACGCGGCGCGCTTGGGGCTCAGGCGGCAAGTCGAGACCGTTGCGTTCGATATAGGCATCGGCCGCGTCCAGCAGCGCCAGATAGTTCTCATCACCGCGCGCCAGGTTTTCCACCAGGTTGGCCTGGAAAGTCGCCACGTTGCCGTCAAACGCCTGGGTCAGACCAACCAGGGTCATGCCTTGCTGGGCCAGTTCACGGAAATCGATGGTCTTGCCGCCGTGGGCGCCGCTGACCGCGATGGTCACGTGTTCGCGACCGGGTTTCATGGCCGCCTGGTCCCATTCACCCAGCACTCCCAGCCACCAGCAGAAATCGCGGTTGCGATAAGCGCGGGGCGGGCGGTCATGGGCACCAACCGACAGGTACACCTGGCGGCCGGTACGTTGCAGTTCATCGGCAATCTGCACCCCCGAAGAACCGGCACCCACCACCAGTACAGCGCCTGCCGGTAGTTGCCCGGGGTTGCGATAGTCGGCGGAGTGGATTTGGTGCAGTTCGGTATCTTTGGGGGCGATCGCTGGTATCACCGGCTTCTGAAACGGCCCGGTGGCCGCCACTACACGGTGGGCTTCGATCACGCCCTCGCTGGTGTGCACGGTGAAACCGGGGCGGCCGATGTTACGGACCACTGAAGTGACCTCCACACCGGTGCGGATCGGCGCATTGAACTTGCGCACATAGGTTTCAAAGTAATCGGCTACGCGCTCTTTGGGCGCGAAGCCATCGGCGGGCACGTCATCGAATTCCAGGCCGGGAAAGCGGTCATGCCAGGCCGGGCCGTTGGCGACCAACGAGTCCCAGCGCCCGGTGCGCCAGCGCTCGGCGATACGGCTGCGCTCCAGCACCAGGTGCGGCACGCCTTGCTTGCTCAAGTGCTCGCTCATGGCGACACCGGCTTGTCCCGCTCCCACTACCAGTGTGTCTGTTTTTGTTATTGCTTGAGTCATGTGTCTGTCCTTGCGTAATGCAGTTGGATTCAGCTTGGGCATGACGTCAAGTTAGGGGGCGGGCGGGTATTAATAAAATATTATTAAGCTGGGAAGTGAGCATAAATATCGGATGCAGGGCGGGGGGCTGACGGAGGCGGCTTGGTCAAATGTGGGAGGGCTGATGGTCGGACAGCCAGTGCATATCTACCTGATGCTACGAGATGGAAATGTGGGAGGGGCGGTGCGACGATTCGACTTGCCCCCGATGGCGGCCTTAGGGCCGGCCAGGATGCTGGATCAGACCGGGTACATATCCGTTATTTGGATAACGGCTGCTATGGGTTCCGCCCTTACGGCGGGTCACTTTCGAAAAGCGCGAAAGTAACCAAAGCGCTCTTGCCCCACCACTCGGCACCTCGCCTAGGCTCGGTGTGCCCGTAATCCGCCAGTGATTTGGGGGGCCGCCGCCACGCGCCATCCATGGCGCGGGGCGGCTAAACCGGCATCCCTGCCGGTTTACCCCCCAAATCCCTGTCGAATTCCGGCCAGCGTGGTTTGACGGGGCGCCTGAGATCAAGATCAAAAGCAGATCAAAAGCAGATCAAGAGCGGCTCGCTTCGCATCGTGGTTACCGTAGGGGGTTGCGCACTGCAGTTGTGCGGGTGCCTATGGCTATCGGGGGCAAGCACCTTTGCATTTGGGCCTAGAACTCTCCGGAATATTTTACTGCTGCCGCAGCCCGCGACGGCACGTTCAAGCTGCGCAACAACGACGACACATGGATACGCACCGTAAACGGCGAAATATCCAGGGCCTTGGCGATTTCCTTGTTGGTCTTGCCCTGGGCAATCAGGCGCAGCACTTCCTGCTGGCGGGTGGTGAGGGTGTGGGTTTCCAGCGGCAGCAGGCCCGACGGCGTGAACTTGACCAGCACTTCGCCGTTGCGGATCGCCAGCAGCGCCTGGCCGATATCGTCGGGGGCAATGTTCTTGCCGATAAAACCATCGATGCCCAGGGCCATGACCTGTTCGATCAGCGCGGGGTCGTCGACCATCGACACAACGATCAATGTGGTGCGCCGCAGTTGCTGGCGCAGTTCGGCCAACTGGCTGATGCAGGTCAGGCCGGGGAAGCGCAGGTCGAGGATCAGGGTGTCGATGTCACCTGCCTCGCGCAGCAGCGCGTTCACCGTGGCCAGGTCACCGGCCTCTTGCACTTGGGCGTCGGGCAGCAGGCGCTGTACGGTGCGTACCATACCTTCGCGAAACATCGGATGGTCGTCGGCGATGATGATCCGGCCAGTCATGCTGAGCTCCTTCCTGGGGCAGGGTTGTGTCGAGGCATGCTACTTTACCAACGGGCCAAGGGCCCTTTTTCAAAGATGATATGTCAAGGATATGACTATGAGTCCCGAGACCAACTCCGAACTTGATCAGGCTAACCTGCGCATCGTGGTGGCCACCATCGCCATTGTGTATATCAGCCTACTGGGTTTCCTGCCCGGGCACTCGCTGGACACCTACCTGCCAGTGATCCTGTATATCTTCGTGTTCCTGTTGGCCTCCATCGTGTTGCGCCAGGTGATCGCACGCTGGCCCGGGCATTACCCAGCGCGGCGCATCTTCGGCATGCTCCACGATTACACCGGCACTTCGTTCGGCCTGGTGGTCGGGGGGGAAGCGGCGTTGCCGTTGTACGCGGTGATGGTCTGGGTAAACCTGGGCAACGGCATGCGCTACGGCTCGCGCTACCTGGCGATTGCCACGGGGCTGGCGTTGCTGGCGCTGCTGATCGTGTACCAGCTTACGCCGCTGTGGCAGGCGCAACCGTTTATGGTGCTGATGCTGATGATCACCAGCACTGTGATCCCGGTGTACGCCCATATTCTCCTGGAGCGCACGCGCAAGGCTTCGGAACAAGCCATCGCCGCCAACCTGGAAAAATCCCGTTTTCTCGCCCAGGCCAGCCACGACCTGCGCCAGCCAATCCATTCCATTGGCCTGTTCACCGCCTGCCTGCGTGAAGCGCGGCTGGGGGATGATGAGCGGCGGCTGGTGGACAATATCGATCGCTCGCTGCTCAACGTGTCGCAATTGTTCCGTTCGATCCTCGACCTCTACACCCTCGACAACGGTCGCCTGCTGCCCAAATACCAGGTGATCCACCTGGGCGACTTTCTCGCCGACCTGGTGCGCCAGAACGCCGAGGCTGCACGCTGGGCCGGTGTTGAGCTGCGCTTGCGCCCCTGCGCTCACTGGGTACAGGTGGACCCAGGGATGTTGGCAACCATGGTGCAAAACCTGCTCTCCAATTGCTTCAAGTACGGCGCGCAGCGGCCAGTGCTGATCGGCGTGCGCAGGCGCGAAAACGGTTTGGTCATAGCGGTGCATGACCAGGGGCGAGGGATTGCACAGGAGCATCTGTCAAAGGTCTTCGAAGAGTTCTATCGCGTGCGCCAATTGCGTGACAAGGACGTCGAAGGCGTAGGCCTCGGGCTGTCCATCGTCAAGCGCCTGGGGCAATTGATGGGGATGCAGGTGAGCCTGCGTTCGCGGCTGGGCCATGGCACCTCGGTGAGCCTGCACGGCCTGGCCCTGGCCACCGCGCGGCGTCAACCGGCGCTGCGCGACGATGTGCGCCAGGCCGGTCTGCTCACCGGTCTCAAAGTGTGCCTGGTGGAGGATGACCACAACGTGCTGCTCGCCACTCAGGCGCTGCTGGAACGATGGGGGTGCCAGGTGCAGGCTGAGTCGAGTGGGAAGGGGCTGGTCAGCGACTGCGATATCATCGTCGCCGACTACGACCTGGGCAATCACGCCACCGGCATTGAATGCATCGACCAGTTACGCCAGCAGCGCGGTTGGGCGGTGCCGGCGCTGATTCTCACCGGTCACGACGTGGAGAAAATCCAGGCCGCGTTGCACGACCGTCAGATCGCCATCCTGTC
Source organism: Pseudomonas paralactis (assembly GCF_001439735.1). GTDB lineage: Bacteria > Pseudomonadota > Gammaproteobacteria > Pseudomonadales > Pseudomonadaceae > Aquipseudomonas > Aquipseudomonas paralactis. The sequence continues at coordinate 358,813 of NZ_JYLN01000007.1, read as the reverse complement.
CAAACCGGTGCGTCCTGCCGAACTGCGCGGCAGGTTGCGCGACCTCAGCCAGGAAAAAATTACTGCATGAACGGTGTCAGCCCGTTGCCACGTGCGCCTTTTGGCTGGCAGTAGGCGGCGGGTTTCATCAGTCCAAAACTGGCGATTGCAAATGCACCGCCGCTGGCCCCGCTTGGCACGGAGCAGTTGTATTCGCCGGAGGCAGTGTTGGCTACATAGTAAGTGGTCATGGAGTCGCTGCGCACATTGGAGATACGTTTTACCGGCTCGCCCAGGTTAGTTTCCGACAGTTTCTTGAGGTGATCTTCAGTGGGCTTGATATTGCTGCAACCGGCCACGCCGATGATCAAGGCGCCGAGCAGGGCAAGGCGAGTAACGGGGGAGTGGAGTTTCATGGTGCTTCTTCCTTGGGGTTGTTTTGGTTTTTCCAGCGCGCAACGAACCCGCACGCAATGAATGCGCGGTATTGAAGGAGCGTTGGAAGTGCCGAGGAATATAGCGTCGCAGGCCGGCAGGGTCGATTAGCACAAATGGGCTAATGGCAATTTGAAGTCATGGAAGGAACAGCCAGTGTTGGAGATAAAACGAGCTACGCCAGACGACGCCGACAGAGCGTTCGAGATTCGCCGTGAGGCCATTCGCGGTCAGTGCGTCGGCGCCTACAGCGCCGAGCAAATGGCGCTCTGGACCCGCGGTTGCGCAAGTGATGGCTACAACGTGCTGATGGAAAAACCGTTCTACCTGGGCTGGGTGGACGGTGAAGCTGTTGCTACCGGTATGCTCGACCCGGATCACCATGAAGTCGGGGCATTGTTCGTCCGGCCTGCGTTCACAGGGCGCGGCTACGGCAAGGCGATGCTTGCCCATGTGGAGGGAATTGCGCGGCAGATGGCGATTGAACAGGTGGTGCTGGATGCCACTTTGAATGCAGTGAGTTTCTACCGCTCGTGTGGCTATGTGGGGAATGAGCAGGCGGTGTATCGCTCACCCTCGGGGTTGATGCTGGCGTGTGTGCCGATGGTGAAGCGGCTGCGGGTCATACCGGCGTGAATGCTGCGCGCAATTGCTCAATGACCTGCGCAACGCCGGGGCCCTGAATCGGTGGCGAGGGAGCTTCAACGTGGGAGGGGCAAGCCTGATGCCTGTAGGCGCGAGCTTGCTCGCGAAAACCCCATAGGCACCGCGTTTATTCAGAAAACTCGCGTTATCGTTGACGTTTTTCGCGAGCAAGCTCGCTCCTACCTGGCCACCGTAACTACGATGCGAAGCGAGCCGCTCTTGCTCTTGCTCTGCTTTTGATCTGCTTTTGATCTTAAGCGCCCCGTCAAACCACGCTGGCCGGAATTCGACAGGGATTTGGGGGGTAAACCGGCAGGGATGCCGGTTTAGCCGCCCCGCGCCATGGATGGCGCGTGGCGGCGGCCCCCCAAATCCCTGGCGGATTACGGGCACACCGAGCCTAAGCGAGGTGCCGAGTGGTGGGGCAAGAGCCTTTTGGTTACTTTTGGGCTCTTTTCAAAAGTGACCCGCTGTAAGAGCGGAACCCATAGCAGCCGTTACCTAAATAACGGATATGTACTCGGTCAAAGTCCAACATCCTGGCCCCCTCCCACAGCACCACCCGCAACAAGGCAATCAATGCATCTTGCTATGGTCCATTTTGCTGTGATCCATACCATCCAGGCCCCGGGCATTAGCCTTCACCTCAACGGTCTGCTTTTCACCCTTGGCATCCTGCACCGTAAGCGTCAGCGGCACCTGGTCGCCTTCCTTGATCTGGCCGGTCAGGCCCATCAGCATGACGTGATAACCGTTGGGGTCGAGCTTGACGGCTTTACCTGCCGGCAGAGCCACCGAATCCACCGGGCCCATGCGCATCACATCGTCCTTCATGCTCATTTCATGGATCTGCACGTCTTTGGCCACCGGCGATGCCACGCTGAGCAATTGGCTGTCGCTGTCGGCGGTGACGGTCATGAAGGCACCGCTGGACGGCTGCCCCGGTACGGAGGCGCGCACCCAGGCGTCGGTCACTTGCACCTGGGCGCTGGCGTGAGCAGCGAGGCCGAGCAAGGTAAGGCCCAAGGCAAAGCGTTTCAGGTAGTGAGCGGTAGTCATTAGCAGACCTCCATGACGGTGAGCAGGTCTTCTGCGCACTCTTGAGCGGTAAGGGATGCCTGCAAGCCAAGGCGCAGGTTGCCACGGGTGTCGAACACGAAACTGGTGGCGGTGTGGGACAGGGTGTAAGTGTCGCCGGCGGGGATCTTTTCATAAAAGATCCCGAACTCCTTGGCGGCCACGGCGATTTCTTCCGGGGTGCCGTAGAGGGCTTCGAAGCTGGGGTCGAAAGCCTTGACGTACTTGTCGAGAATCTCGGGGGTGTCGCGCTCCGGGTCCAGGGTAATGAACACCACCTGCATGATCTTGCCATCTCGGCCCATCAGCTTCTTGGCCTGGGCGGCGCGTGCCAGGGCGGTCGGGCAGACCGCCGGGCATTGGGTGAAGCCGAAGAACACCACGGGCATCAGGCCGCGGTACGAGCTCAGAGTGACGGTTTCGCCAGCGGTGTTCTTGAGCTTGAAGGTACGGCCCATGATCTTGTCACTGAGGTCCTTGCCGTACTTGAAGTTCAGCCTGGGGCTGTAGTCACAGCCGCCCAGCAGGCTGCCCAGGCCCAACAGGCCCATGCCGGTCAGCACTTTGCGGCGGGTGAATAACGTACTCATCAACTGTGCATCCTGTGAAACGCCTGCTGGGCTGTGAAGCGGCCGATCAGGCTTGGAAAAGGAGTAACGAGAAGGGTGCAGAGTCTATCAACCCTGGCCACCCCGCGTAATCTGCGACGTTCTGCCACAGGGGCGCGCCGTACTTCATCCTTTTGCGGCTTCGGTGGTAGAGTCGCCGCCATGAAATTGCACCACTGTGACCGTTCGCTGATCGCCTGGACCCTGTACTTCTGCGTGCTGATGAACCTGTTCGCCTGCGGTTTGGGGCACGGCCAGATGATGGGCCAGCAACTCAATGGTATTGGCGGGCTGTTCTGTTCGGTGGAAGGTGGCCAGTTGCCAATTTCCGACAAAGGGTTGGCTGACCCGAGTTCCAGCAACATCTCGAACTACTTTGCCTGCCCGGTCTGCAACGCTATTACCGTCGCTATCGTATTCCTGATCGGCCTGGCCTGGCTGCTTGGCCTCGGGCAAACCCTACGCCCGGGCCATGAGCGGCGCAACAAGGCACCGCCGCGTTATTCCTGGCCCTCGGCCAACCCCCGCGCTTCCCCTGCATCCTGACGTAAGCCTTGGGCCTCCTGAGACCAGGGGGCATTGTGTCGTCACGATAATGGGTGCGATCCATGAATCATCTATTGCCTGCAGGCGCCAGCCGCCTGGTCAGCAAGGCGTCCCGCCGCCTGCACGGGGAGCCGGCGCTGCCGGATTACCCAAGTAATGCCCGCTGTTTTGTGCACCTGGATGCACGCCTGTTACCCCATTGGCACACCTTGTTCGATATTTGCCCGGCATTGCTCAAGCTTGACCCGCCGGAGGGGCTGAACCTGTTTCGCAGCTTTATGACCTGGGCCTATCGGCATCGGCCGCCGCTGGATTGGACCTATCATCTGAACGTGTGCCGCTGGCTGCTGGGCTCGACGTACCGTGCGCAAATCGATGACGAGCCGATAGAAGCCTTCATGGCTGCGGCGGCAGCGTGCTGGGTCACGACCGATCAAAGCCAGGCCCAGGGCGTGGTGCTGGCCTGGCAAGACGTACGGGTTTTCGATTGGAAGGGCGCGCCGTTGGCTGATATCGAACGCCAGGTGCTGCCTGCCCCGGCAGGGGATTTTGCCTGGTGCCCGTTAACCTGCCAGGCCGGCTTCAGCGGCTGGCAAGCGCTGCCTTGAGGTACTGGTCAACCGGTGACGTGAGGCGACGTAAAAACCGCGAATTTTTTGTAGGACGAAACTGTTTTTTTGTACGGCCGATCGGAACGGTATTTTTTTACCTGCAAGAGTGCGATGTTCACGTTCGACGCCAAAAAAACAAGAGGCTGCGATGAAGAAGATGTTCGAGACAACCCCTTTGCCCAGTGATCGCTACGATGCTGTCAGTCGGACGCTGCATTGGTTGATGGCCCTGGTTTTCATCTGGATCTATTGCACGGCGGTGGCTCACTACCTGGCTTCCGATTCTACGCTGGACAAACTGCTGTGGCCCTATCACAAGCCCACCGGGTTGTTATTGCTGGTGCTGCTGATACTGCGGGCCAGCTGGAATCTCTTGCACCGGCACAAACGTCCCCCCAGCGTGAACCGCTGGTCATCGATCGGGCATGGCGCGCTCTATGTACTGATGTTGCTGATCCCCGTGATCGGCTTGCTGCGCCAGTACGGCTCAGGTCGCGAATTCCTGGCGTTTGGCCTGACGATCATGGAGGGCCTGGAGGGCGAAAAGGTGCAGTGGATGATTGATCTGGGCCGCGACTTCCATAGCGAACTGGGATGGACGATGCTGGTGTTGATTGTCGGGCATGTCGGTGCGGTATTCATGCATTCGCGGCGAGGCGAGCCTCAGGTATTGCGGCGCATGTTCAGTCGTCGAGCTTGAAGCGCTGACGATAGATTCGGAATGCCCGCACGCTTCACAGTGCGGTGCGCCGCCATGCGGCCTTTGAGCGGATGACTAGGCTTGGTGAACCATTGGTTTTCAGGTTTATCCGCTTATGTCTTCCTTGCACCACAACACCCCGTCACTGACGGTTTTCGACCCGCGAGGGTTGACTGTGCGCAGCGTGGCTTACCACCGCAATACCCCCCAACAACCGCCCCGGGCGTTTGTCACGCGCCATGTCTTCAACGCCCAGGGTTTCCTGCAGCAGCAATGGGACCCCAGGCTGTTTGACCTGCACGGCGCCGACCCCGCTGTGCTGCCTAATCTGTCCCACCGCCACAGCCTGACCGGCCAATCCCTGAGTAGCCAAAGCGTGGATGCCGGTAACCAGGTCAGGTTGCTTGGCAGCGCTGGCCAGGTCGTGCAGCAATGGGACAGTCGGGGCGCACGGCAGCGGTTCGAGTACGACCCGTTGCTGCGCCCCGTGGCAGTGTTTGAGCGTGCCCTCGACGAAGCGGCGGAGCGCTGCGTGGAGCGCATGAGCTACGCTGGCATGACGTCCCAAGAGGCGGCGCGCAATCGCTGTGGCCGCTTGATTCGCCATGATGATCCGGCCGGTACGCTGTTCTTCGAGCATTACGATGTGCAGGGCGGCGTCACAATGCAAACCCGGCGTTTGCGCGCCCACGACAGCGCTCCCGACTGGCCGCTGGCAGTGAACGAACGCGACGCACAACTGCAGGCCGAAGCCTTCACGACCACTTGGCGCCACGACGCGCTGGGCCAGGTGCTGGAGCAAGGCGATGCGCGTGGCAACCGCCAGCACTGCCGTTACGGCGTAGACGGCTTGTTGACCCACAGTGAGATCGTATTCAAGAGCGGAGCGCGCAAGTCACTGGTAGACCAGCGCACGTTCAACGCTGCGGCCCAACTGCTGACCGAATGCGCGGGAAATGGCGTCGTCAGCGTCGCCGAGTACTCCGATACCGATGGACGTCTGACGCGTTTGAGCGCCCACCTCAAGGCCAAACCGGATACCCCCCTGCAAGACCTCTCGTACCGCTACGACCGAGTCGGCAATGTGGTGCGCATCCATGACGCGGCGCAGCCCACCCGATGGTCGAGTAATGTTCAGGTGGACGCGGTGAGCACGTTCGAATACGACAGCCTGTCTCGATTGATCAAGGCCACCGGCCGGGAAAATGCGCGTAATACCGGCTCATCCGCATTGCCGGGTAGGGTCACGTTCGCAGCCACCGACGACAACCTCTGGCGCAACTACACCCGACACTATGCCTACGATCCGGCCGGCAACCTCACGCAGATGCGCCATGTGCCTTCCTCCGGCAGCGGCTTTACCCAGCACATGCGCGTGGGCGAACAGAGTAACCACAGCGTGATCGAGGCGCAGGGGCTGACGGCGCCCGGCCTGGGCAACGGCTTTGATCAGGCCGGCAATCTCCAGGCGCTGGCGGCCGGGCAGGCGCTGACCTGGAATGTGCGCAACCAGCTGGTGCGCGTGGCACAGGTGGTGCGTGACAACGGCGAGCATGACGACGAGGTTTATCTGTACGACGGCGCCGGTCAGCGGGTCATCAAGCGCAGGGTGATCCATGCCAGGGCGCAAGCGCACAGCCATGAAGTGCTTTATCTGCCGGGGCTTGAATTGCATCGCCATGGCACCTCGGGCGAATGGCTGGATGTTCTGATTGCCCAGGCCGGGCGTAATGCGGTCAGAGGGTTGTGCTGGCAGCAGGGACGTCCCGAGGGCATGGTGGATGAGCAATTGCGTTTCAGTCTTTGCGATCATTCGGGCAGCAGTACGCTGGAGTTGGACGAACACGCCGGGCTGCTCAGCCAGGAGAGCTACTACCCCTTCGGTGCAACGGCATGGTGGGCTGCAAAAAATGCGGTTGAAGCCAGCTACAAGTCCGTGCGTTATTCAGGCAAGGAACGCGATGCCACCGGCTTGTATTACTACGGTTTCAGGTACTACGCGCCATGGCTGTTGCGCTGGGTCAGCGCAGACCCGGCCGGGGATGTGGACGGGTTGAACCTCTATGCGATGGTGGGTAACAACCCTATTGGCTACGTGGACGACGATGGCTTGCAGCGCAGTCCTCTTGTTGGCATCGTCGGTATCATTATCCTGATGGCGCTGGCTGCACAGGCAATGGGCTTGGATGCCGTTCAGAGTGCGCAGTTGGTCATCGGGGGGATGACGGCGGTGGTTGTCGGTATAACGTTGTTGGTTCGTCAGCATGTCAGAGCAGACCGGGATTGGGAGGAGGAGCGCAGAGCCACTTATCGAAAGCTCGCTTTGAAGAGTGCACGCGAGCTGCTGCAAGGGGGGCGCGCCACAGAGGATGAAGTCGCTGCCTTGGTGGAATTTCTGTATCAGTTTCGGGTAAACCAATCAGACACTGCGAATTTTTCGTACGGGTTGACGGTTGACAAGCACAGGGGACTCTACGCATACGTCGGCCCCGCAGAGCGCATGGACAAGGCTTCGGAGGCTGCCAAAACACACGGCAATCCCGCCCCGGAGCTTAGGAGGTTGGGGTTTGAAGGCATGAGGATACGCGCTCCGCTGCGAGAGGCAGGTGTTGGCCCACTGCCGGCGGGGCTGACCCACACCGAGGTACAGCCGCTGACCAGGGCTGCCGGCACGCGGCGCACAAGCTCCGCGACGGAGGCAACCATTGCAGAGCCTGCCAGCCCTGGGCCCTCATCCGGGCTGGCACCTGAGCTCGCCATTGACGAGACTTCCATATTGAATGAGCTGCGAGGACCCGGAGGGGGAATTATCAGAATCGTGATCAATCGGCTGAAGGACCGAACCCTGGATTTTCACACCGGCCATGCGATGAGGGGCGGGCAAAATATTCGCAGTTTTGATTTGCCGGGCTATCGCGGGCAGCGCGGTCGCGGTGCCTATCGGCTATTGGTCCAGCATGTGAGCGGCCTCAACTATCGTGCGGTCAGGGTGATGAACCCGCACCGTCGTTAAGGCGCGGTGCCTATGCCAAAGAGCGCGGGCCCTGCCAGGGCCCGGCTTGTTCAGGGCAGCCGTCAGGCCGGCGGGTGTGTATCGTTCTCGTCCTCACTCACGCTGTACCACGCCCGGTACGTCTGGCGACGGGTGTCGCCATTGGCATTGAGCGTGCGCACGAGGCGCCCCAGCGCATCATGGAAGTGGCGCTCGCTGGGCCGCGAGGCGTTGAACGCCGCGTCGTTTATATACCCGGGACGGTCTACGAAGTAAGGCCGCCAAGTCTGCGTCACCTGGCCCCGATTGTCGTATTCGACCCGGCCACTGATCCGCCAGCGGCTGCTGGCGTCCAGGGGCTCGGCGTCTGCGCTCAGCGTCCCGGCCGCGCCAACGTGAAAGACCGGCCCTGGTTGGGCCTGCTCCTGGGTTTGCCGCACACGACCGAAACCGTCGCTGAAGGCGAGGGCGATGTGGATCTGCCGGTCGTCCTCTGCCGGCGTTGCCTGCCAACGGTCGGCGTGCAACACCACGGCGTGTACAGGGACTCGCGTGGCGGCCTTGATCAGGGCCTTGAGGGTTTGATGGTGGGGTAGCGTGTCGGCCAGGCTATTGAGTCGTATCAACGCTGAGCCGCGAATATGCCCGCTGGGCAGCAGGTAGCCGCTATGCACCCATTGCGCCTGGATGTTGGCAGGTGCAACGCGCCCCATCCAACTGAACACGTCGTAGAAACACGCCATGTGGGCGTGCAGCAAGGCCGTCTGCGGATCGGCCAGCGCCTCTGCCGGGCCGTTTTCAGGGGGGCGGAAGAAGGATTGCCGGGTGTCGTCGCCAACCGTTTTTCCTTGCTCCTCACCCTTGAGGCCGGTCGCGATCAACTGACCGTGGGCATCGTAGTACGCGTACTGCTGGGTGCGCTGGGCATCAGTCACCATCAGCGGCAAACCCAGCCGGTAATCATACTGCGCTTGCGTCAAGCAGCCGTCCGCTGACTGCACTTTGATCAGGTATAGCCAATAGGCATCGTATTCACTCTGCGTGACCCCGTGGCTCATGCTTGCCTGGTGGCGGCGAGGCCGGTAAAACGCCTCGGGCTGCCCATAGCGGGTGTAGCCCTGGCCAATCGACCACAGCGTCAGCCCCTCATCCTGCCCCGGGTTGGTCGACAGAAACGCCTGCATACGGCGATAGTGCTGTTCGGTCAGCGTTGCGGTTATTGTGCGATCCGGATACACACTCAGCGTCTGTTCATCGAGTTCGGCCACCTCAACATAAGCGGGTAACGCCTGGAAACTCGCGGTTCCCGGCGGCAACGGCGTGGTGTGCGCGGCCAGGCAATAGTGCTGCGTTGACAGCCCAGCCAGTTGACGTGACGCATTCTGGCCCAAGGGGTTGGACGGGTGCTCGGCGATGAAGTGTTCATAGCCGATTTTTTCACTCGCCAGCGCCGACCTGGACAGCACCAGCACGTTGCTTCGCTGCTGATAAGGCAGCTGCAGGCGCCAGCGCTGCGGCGCGTCCAGATGAATGAAGTGAGCGCGGCTTTCGTTGATGTAGTAAGCCTGTTGCGCGGGGTCGTGCGCATCACGCCACCACTGCTGCTCATGGGGCAGGCCCGGCGCAGCGGTCGAGTCCGCCGTGTGGCGGCGGGCATAATCGACCACCACGCTGTGGACGTTGCTGGCGTATGGGTCCCAGCGCAGGTTGAGGGTATGACGGCAGCGCGGATCATCCTTCTGGCGTTCGTACGAGCAGACCATGGACTCCAGCATCAATGGCACAAGCACCGAAGGTTCGCCGGTGTTGCGCGAGGCGCTCACTTGACGCACGAGGTAGCGTTGCTGCTGCACAGAATATGGCACTGCGCTGTGCGGTTCGTCATCGGCGGCGTAGAGCTCCTCACGCAGCAAGCCCCCGGCCAGCGCACGCTGCATTTCACGCTGAGTCGCCGCATTGGGATTGGCGATCAGCGTGTCCAGATCGCGCCCTGCCTCCAGGCGGCCCAACAGGCTCGGGCCCAGCGCGGGTGCGTGAGGGTCGCCCGCGTAGAACGCTTCTTGAGAGGGTGAAAGTGTGTTGAACCAGCGCTTGGTCAGTACACCTTTGGCTGTTTTTGCGGTCGGCGAGTGGTCGTTTTCCAGCACCAGGCCAAAGCCGAGGAACTGTCGTTCAACAGCGTCGTAGCAGGCTTCTCGGTAGCCAAAGTACTGGCTGGACCGATTGCCGCTGACCTGATCCTTTTGTCGCCGGCTTTTGACCAGTGGGATCGGGAACGCAAGGTTGCTGCCCGCAAGCTTGCCCTGCTTTTGCCCGTGGAGTTTTTCGTCGAGCCATTCCTGGGCGCTGCTGCGGTAACTCAGCTGGGTGGCCGCTCCCATATTGTTGAGCGTTGCCGTCAACAAATAAGGTTTTCGGCGAACAAAGTCGAAGCGCCAATGCCGGGGTTTGAGGTGCGGCACGCTAAGAATCAGGCTGGAACAGCCTAGACCTTGAAGGTCGGCAAAACTGACCTGACACGTCGCGTCATGGCGCACGCCTTCCGGCCAGGGCAATGTCACAGGCGGCATCAGCCCGCCGCCGGTGTGGTTAATGAATATCAGCAGTTGTTCAGGCTTCAGGTAAATAAGGTCCACCGCGCCTGAACCGTCGAGGTCGGCCAAGCGGATATTGGCGGCGTCGAAGCTGGCGTAGTCGAACGGCAACGCCGCAAACACAAACCCCTTGCCGAAGCGTCCGCGGCCCAGGTTTGGCCAGCACCTGATTTCGTTATGACGAATACGCACCAAGTGCTGTTGACCGCTGCCCAACGGGTCGCAGAAGGCGACCAGTTCGGTCGGTGTATGGCTGAGTGTGGGCAGACCCTCGTCGGTATGTTCGTGAGGCACTTGGAGGCCGGCGCCATACCCTTCGCTTTGGCGCTGGGCATACAGACGCACGCTGCGATTGCCGATCAACACAAGGTCCAGGCGGCCGTTGCCCATCAGGTCAGCGAGTTGCCCGTGGGGATGGAAAAACTCCTGGGGCAGCGCCGCGAACGGCGTAAAACTCGACCATTGTCGCTGGGTATCGAGCGTGAAAAAGCCACTCAGGCCCGGCTGGGCCACCACCCATTCGAGGTGCCCGTCACCATTGAGGTCCGCCAGGGCCTGACGGGTGGCCTGGGCAGTGTCGGCGACGGGAATGCGTGGCAGTGCCTGCCATGGCCCGTAGGTCACCGCATTGAGGCCGGACGCACGCGGTGCCCTGAGCGGTTCGCGGTAATACCAGTTTTTGTCGGTACGGTGCAGGATGCCCGGCAGACCGTCGTTGTACAGGTCCACCAGTTGATAATGCTGACCATCGTTGACACCCGCCATGCCATCGAACGGCTGGTAGCGGGCGGGCTCCAGTACCGGCTTGAAGGGGCTGTAGGCCAGTTCCAGAGGGGGCCGGGCGCTTGCTGCTCCCTGAGCGTCATACGCCTGATTGTGCAAGGCATTCAGGCAATTGCCGGCGGCGTGACGGTCGGTGTATTCGAGCAACAGTCGCCGGGTCAGTACCGGGTTGGCGCCCATGCTCGGCTCGCCCGGGAAGTAATGAAACATCAGTATCTGTCGGCAAAGCCGCTGGGTGCCAAGTTCAAAACCGTAGGCGTAATTGCAGAACGGGTCGCTGCGCGACAGCCACGGCTGTTGCTCGGCGTAGGTCGGCACCTGGCTCAGTTCGGTGTGACGTTCGCCGTAGTCCAGCAGCAGCTCGAAATGCCATTGTTTCTCGGCGAGCACATCGGTGTTCCATAGCGCCAAATGTTCGCGGTGCCGCAGGTTGCCGTAGCACACCCTGGCCAGGTAACGCTGCGCACGGTAATCCCTGGCGGTTGGCGCGTGCTGGTCTTCGGGCTTGTAGTGGTAATAAATCTGCTCTCCCAGGGGGTTGAGGCTTTCCTGCAACAGCCATTGGGCCACATGGCGGCTGTCTTGCGGGTCGGCGCAGCGAGCGAGCAGGGTTTTGCCGAACAGATGCACACAGCCGTCCGCACCCTGCACCAGCCAGAATCCGGCAGTATCGCTGGCGGATGTCCAATGTTCGATTCGATCGAATCGGCCCTCGACGATGGGTACATAGCGCACCACCCGATGCGCTTCACTCAGGGGCAGGCCGTTGTATTGGGCGCAGGCGGTGACATGAATCTCGCCGTGGGCGTCGCGCTCGGGAATCAGCTCAACACCTTGGGGGCTGACGAAGCGGTCACCTTCGCCGTAGGCCGGGATACCCTTGCGCGTATCGCGGCTGATCGCGCCCGCCGACAGCGCCCAGCCGAGCCCGAACGGGCCATTGCCTTGTGAGCTGCGATACCCCAGGCTCAACGCAGGGTCGAAACCGCGTCCGGGCGAAATGGGCAAAGGCACGTCCAGGCTGGCCTCGCCCCGTGAGCCGACAGGCCCCCAGCTGACGCCAGGACCCTGGATGGCACCGCCGCCCTTGGGCAGGGCCGGGATTGCCGGCTCCAAAAAATCGGACGACTGCATGCTCATCGCAGGCCTCCGCTGTGCCTGGCGGTGTAACGCAGGTGCACGATGATGTCGGTCAAGGATTCGAGCAGGGCTCGTTGTCGCGTATGGTTGGGAAAACTCAATTGCCAGGTGGAAATGGCGCCGGTGTATTCGAACGGCAGGTAACGTTCGTCACCGTCGAAGTTCAAGGTGAACAGGCCGCTATCGTTGAGCCCGTTGGACAGGGCAATTTCCTGCCGGGCGCGCCAGTCTTTCTTGGGTGCAACCTCGGCTTTATCAGACGTGGGCACAAGGTGCGTGGTATTGCCAGTCTGGGTCAGAAGGGCCTTGATGTCTTCGTAGGGACCCAGGGTGGCAGGCAGGGAGACACTGACGTTTTTGATCCTGCGCAGGTAGTGGCCAGGGTAATCGTCGTCGAACAGCTTGCGGGTCAGTTCGAAGCTCAGCGTACCGTTACTCAGCAGCTCGGCTTTAAGCGTTGCCCAGGGTTTATCGCCTGTGGCTGAAGCGTCCTGGTCGTGGAGCTGACGCAACGACACGGTTTTGGTGATCTCCAGCAGGCGTTCGTTCTGAGTGGCGTAGGCACTGCTCATGCTCAGCACATTCAGCTTGAGGGCTTCGCCGGCGCTGAGGCCACGGTATTGGCGCGCCCAGAGCCCGGTTTGGATGAAGTGCTTGTCCCACTCTGCGCGCTCTTCCTGCCAGCACGCCTCGGCGGCCAGGCACAGGGACAGGGTGGCGTCATACGCCTGGTAGTAGAACGTCGAAAGCTGGCCGTTGAGCCATTGATACAGCTGGGCGTTGGTAAAGCGTTTACCTAGCAGGTCATACAGGGTTCTCGCCTGGGTGAACGCAGTTTGGGCCAGGCGCAATTGCAGGCGGGTATGTTGCTCTTGCTCGGTGTAGGCCAGCAGTTGTGCATCGACCTGGGCCAGTTCCAGGCGCGCCTGCTCCAACGCATTGCCCCACTCGGCGGCGCGGCGGGCGAACAGGTCGGTGCGGTCGAGGTGGGCGGCGTTGGCGCGCTTTTCGTTGGCCATGCCTTGGGACATGGCTTGCAGCGCGTGAAAGGCACCTTCGTAACGCACGCCGCCATTGGAGGTGCCGAAAATATTCGGTATCAGCATCGCCAGGCCCGCGCCGGCCTGGGCAACTGCGGCTGCCGTTTCCCAGTGTGCGCTGTCCTGATACGCCTGGGTGGCCTGGGCTTCTGCCGGACTGATGCCGACCTTGAGTTGCTGCTCGAAGAACGCGACCCGGGCCTCGACGATGCGCCGCCCGGCCAGCAGGGCATCCCTGTTTCTGCTATCGAACTGCACGGCCTGGGCTTGTTGCTCGACGGCTAACCTGGCCAGGTCCCAGGCCTGTTGTTGCTGGGATTCTACAGAGTGAGCCTGCTCCTTGCGCTCCAACAGTGACAGCAAGGTTGCTCCCAACTGGATCAGGTTATCGACGGCCTGCAAGGCGTGGGCCAGTACGACCTTGAAGCGATAGTGCCCGGCTTGTGCAGTGCGCAGCGATGTTTGCACGCTGGTGGCGACGGTGACTTGCTGATAGGTGGCCAGCAGCGCCTGGGGCGTCAGTGTGGCGGCGTAGAGCGGCAGGCTCATGGGCTTGCCGGTCAGGTCAAGGTGATGGCGAAGGTTGTACAGGCGCGCATCGACCTTGTCCCAGCGCGTCAGCAGGTCCGGGCTCAGGGATCGGCACAGCCGTGCTGTGCCGGCAGGCAGTGGCGTTGTTCCAAGTGCCGAGGGGCTTTGCAGCTGGTCCAGGGTGGTGGTCACCCAGGGATCGACAGCGTTGAACGGTGGGCGTGGCCCCAGTAATCCTTTGGCGCGGATGTACCACAGCTTGGCTTCGGCCAGGCTATCGCGGCTCATTTGCCGGTAGGCCGCATCACCGCGATTAAGCAGGATATCGACATACAACAGGTAAAGCGCCTGGCGAAAATGCACGGGGCTGCTTTTGGCCAGTCGATGAGCACAAAGCAAGGTCTGGCTGGGTTGGAGTGTGGTGTCGGCCAACAGCATTGGCTGACGCCAATGGGCGGACTGGCGTGCGGGATCGAACAGAAAGTGTATCCAGACTTCGGCGTCGGCATATTGCTGTTCCAGGTTCAAGCGGTGCGCCAACAACCAGGGCAGGTAAAGAAACAGCTCCCAGTAATACGCACCATGGGCCCCCTGGAAGTCCAGCAGGCTGTGATCCTTTTCGCCCGCCAGCGGTGGTTCACGCCAGGCGTCCATGGGCAAGGAGAACACGTGGTGCACATCGACCCCCGCGGTTTTGGTCAGCAGGCCCGCGACACAGGTGTTGGTACGAATGGGCGCACGCTTGTGCGCAGGCGTAACGCCGTGCTCGATGGCGCTGGCGTTGAAATCGATGAACTCCGCCGTCCCATAGGGTGCCGATGTGAGCCGACGAATACGCGGGGCCAGCGGGATGACAGGAGGACGGCTCGGAGGGGCGAGCGTGAATGTGGCGGTTTTCAGCGCATAGCCCAGAATGGTGGGCGAGGGATAGCGCACATCGCTGTCCAGTATCAACACGCCGTGGATAAGGGTTAATGAGGCCGAGGGAGGGTTGCCGGGGTCCTCGCCATAAGGCCTCATCGTCTGCGGCGAGAACTCGATCGGTACGTCAAAAAAATGCTTTATGGACAGTTCGGTGAAGGCATCGCGCAGGTTACGGCGCGAGTGTTCGGCGTGCCCGACCAGCACGGTATTGCTCCTGTTGAGGGTTTCCGGAAAACCAGCATTGGCTTGTTTCATATACATCAGTACGGGCCTGTACAGACGTTGTATTTGATAGAGAGTGGCAGCGCCCACGAACAAGTCGTGCTGATGGTCCGGTATTGAGTCGCGATTTTTATAGAATGTCAGCGAAACCAGGTAAGTCGATTCCGGCGCGTTGGAAAAATACTCAAAGGCCTCGCGTGAAATGTATTTCCCGTCCAGGTCCAGGGTGACTGAATCCGGGTTGGTGCTGTCATTTTTTTTCGGGGGTAGGGCAAGGATGAACGGTTTATTGCTTTCATCGCGAATAAAGTCAACCTGTTCGACTCCGGTTTTCTGGCACTTGAGGCTCAGCTCGATTTGCACGGAGTGCAAGTCAACGAGTACGGCGCTCTTGAGATGGATCTGTGAGGTGGCGATCAACTTCACCGTGTCATTTGCCGGGGGCACGCCGTCTGTACTCAGGGTCAGGGTAAACGTGACCAACTCTTTGTCGTAGTGGAAGAGCAGGGTGCGATGCGGTTCAAAGCCTTCTGCGAGCCGGGTCGTCACCTCCAGTATGGAGGTCGTGGTGTTGAACTTGATATCGGCGCTCGTCAGCGCACGGATCTTGTTCTGGTGGCCTGCATAATTCCAGCCGCCGGCAGTGCTGTGCGGCGCGTCATGGGTTAAGCCCTCCACATTTACATGAGCGGTTTTTGTGGCCCTGAACTGAAACCTTTCGTGGTTGTGGTGTGCAAACATGGCCAGGTAGCGCCCCGCCAGTTCCAGGTCGGACTCATTGAGCCACATGCGCGTCTTGCGCGTGCTGCCGATGCTCTCAAGCCAATGGGTGTTGAAGTATTCGTCCACACGAATGGCTTGGTAAAAATTTCGATGGCTGCCGTTGTTCTGCGCGGGTGCTCGCGCGTTCGGATGGGCGATGAGGCCCAGAAACAGCGACGGTGCGTGGGCGTTATTGTCGACAACGGCAATCGTGTGGGTGGCACTCATCAAGTCCTCTGAACTCAACTCGTCGAGGTCTTTGGCGATGCTGTATTCCTGGATGCACAGTTGCGGCGTGCTCCAGCTGTCATCGAGCTTTTTGAACGAGAAGTACAGCCGAAACTGCAGGTAGGTAGTTTTTACCCGGGTATCCAGGCGCTGCTGGTATTCCTTGTCGGACTCAACGTCGCCGCGCCCAAACGGTGTGATGTCTTTGGTGGAGGACGTCGGATTGATGCACTGGGCCCACACCAGGAAAAGACGGCCATTGAACACCACTGGGCGGATCGTTTGTTCGGGAACATTGTCGTCGATGGACAGGTGGATTTTTTCCCATCCCGACCAGGCCGTTGGGTTGGGAGCGTCGTCCTCGGCCGAGCGCTCAGACATCGCCAGCGTGCGCCAGTAATAGGTGTTTTCAGAGCTGGATTTGCCAACGAAGTAATAGGTACTGCTGGCGAAGCTGTCCTTGTCGCCATCGATATAGCCATTGAGGGTTCTGATATTGGCGAGCTCTTCGAAGCGATTGAGGTAACCGTGGACAGCCTTCAAGAGCGATGCCGGCTCGGTCCGGAACTGGTTCAACTCGTCTTCCAGCTGCCTGAAACTGTCGCTCTTGTCGTGGCGCAGGGTGGGGCTCAGGTAACTGGCCGGGTAGTGGCGAAGTTGCTGGTTGGCACGCCACAGCGAGTAGGTCAGCAAGGTGTCTCGCCATTCGGTCTGCTGGGCAGCGCTCATCCCCGTTTGCTCATAACCGGGTTCGAGGCCCAGGTATATCGCGTTGATGTATTGCTGAAGGCTGGCAATCGCGCTGGCAATACGGGTGGTGGGCACCGCGTGGCTGACCTGGGGGTCGAGCAGCCAGTAGGTGTAGACATCGTCGAAGCGCTTTAAGGTGTCGGTCGGTTGCAGTGTCTGCAAGACGGGGTCTTCGGGCAGTACGGTGTGCATGTAGAACGCCAGCATCGCGTCGCGCAGCTGTTCGTTGAGGTGTTGGGTGATGGGGGCAGACATGGTCATTCCTTGATCCGGTCGAAACAAAGCGGTGTTATGGGGCGGTAGTGATCAATGCCGAACCGACGTGTCGCCAGTCCTCGTTCATCAATGTGGCGTGCAGGTCGGTTGCCTTGAGCAGGGTTTTGGCGCAGAGCCCGGTGAGCCTGACGGCCTGGTGGCAACGCAGGATCCAGTCCAGGTCGGCCAGGGTGTTTACCTGTTTGTTCGGCAGATGGGCGGCCAGATGCTCAATCTCGCCGACCTCCCACTTGAGCAGGGCGGCCAGTCGTGTGGTGGCAGAGGTGTCGACGCCGGCCGGAGAGGGTGTGTTGGCGCGTTGCAGATAATCGAGCACGCTGTCCTGGGCCAGCCCATAGGTGTCGAGGCAGTGGGCAAAGCGCTGCAGCAGGTAGAGCGTGTTCAATGTCAGCTTGAGCAGCGAGCCTTGCGTCTGCTCCTGGCTCAACCAGTGCGGGTGGAGCAAAAAGGTGTTCAGGGTCTGGCGGCTCACCGCCAGCTCCAATAACTCTTCGGCGTCCGGCAACAGCAGCAACAGATGTTTGACCAGGTCCAGGTGGGATTGCGCAGTGGCCGTACGCGCAATCTGGCGGGCGGCGAGCCTGCGCGATTGCAGGTGCAGTGCCGGATCGCCAGGCACATTCGATGGGGTGCTGAACAGCGCATCGATTTTGTCCTTCAAGGGCTGCAGCTGCCGATAGAACTCGCCCAGCTTCTTGGTTATTGCGTGTTTGGCAACGGCGTGCTGGGCCGCGTTGCGGTCCGGGTCCAGGCTCAGGGTTCGAGCTTCAATGAGTTGCACCAGTGTCCTGGGCAGTTCCGTGGGGGCTGACGGCTTGAACTGGGGGGGGCTGTGCAGCAGGCCCTGAACAATAAGGGCATGCCAGGGAATGGGCGCGGACCTGGTGTCAGGCTCGGGCTGGGGCAGCGTAAGGTCGGCGATGTCTTCTGGCGCCAGCAGTCCCTGTCGGGTCAATTGCACCAGGTCATCGAGCTGGTTGAGGTACGCCTGGATCTGGGCCGGCTGTACGTCCGGCTCCAGGACTAATCGGCGGCGAAGCTGGTCAACCGATTGGCGTGTGTCCTTGAGCCAACCGACCAGCCAATCCATTTGCATCAGCACATCGAGCATGTCTGGCGGTGCGTTGACGCCGGAGCGGCGCAGTGAGGGGTTGACCAGTTGGACTGTGTAATCCGTCCCGCCGAGCAGTGCCGCCACGTGATGACTGTCGAGCACCGAGAGCCCGAACAACCGTGCGATACGGGCCTGGCGGTACAGGGCGCTATAGAACGTCAGCGGCGGGCAGGGCGAAGGCAGGTATCGACGCGCCTGGCCGATCACCCAATGCAAGGCGTCGGGGGTGTCCCCAAGGTTCAGACCCGCACACAGCCGATGTCGAAGGTTGTCCGGCAGCGCTTCATGCAGCGCCAAATTCGGCACATCCACCCGCAGTGTCTCGCCTGGCATTGAAGCGTGGTTGAACACCTGGTCATACAGCGACAGGCGATTGCCCGACGCCCACACAGGGAGTTCATCCAGCATCGCCGCGAACCCTTCAAGTGGCAGGCCGTAACGCCGCTCCAGGTAGCGGTAGACACCCAGCGCCCGCAGGGTATTGTCGTTACAGGGCTGATGCAGATCAGCGTCCTGCTCACGCCGCACCACGCTGATCAACAGCGCGTCCAGCGCCTCAAACGGCAGTTGCGTCCAGCGTTGCAGGCGAATCATTCGGTGCAGGCGCTGGTAGCGGTTCCATGAGGTGTTTTGCAGTTCGGCGTTCGCTATCGACAGCGGTTGTTGCGTCTGGGCATTCTCGGTTATCGGGCCGTTCACGTAGGCTGCCCGTTCATGGATCTGTCGCCGGGCGGATCGCCTTGGCAGTGCGGCGGCAGATACATTGCCCGAGAGCACCGGCAGGTCCCTGCCGCAGGCCAGTAATGCCTGGGCCTGGTTGCGAGTCAGTTCGGTTTGGTGCAGCCAGTGGGACATTTTCCTGAGCGACTCCTCCTGGAGGCCGTAGTGCCGCGCGAAAAATTCAGTGGCGTGCAAGTTACCCGAGCTATCCAGAAAGGGTTCCGTCAACAAGTTTTGCTGTGCAGGACTCAAGCCGCACAGCAATCGCTGTGCTTCATAGGCTGCGTGCCTGACCACGCCGTAGGCGTTCTGAGCGCGTTGGGTAGTGGGCAGCTTCAGACTGATGCGATAACTGAGTTCCCCCAGTTGCGGCTTACCTGCGGACAAGCTGAGCCAGCATTGCCGATGGGCTCGCTCAAACGGCAGGGCGAATGGAAAGCGTTGAAGACCGAGCACCGTATCAAGCGAGCGTCCACGGTTTTCCCCCGCGGTCTTTGTAAGGTATGTGTCGATCTGGTGGGCAAGGGTTTCATTAATGATCGACAGTTGGGGGATCACAGCCGTCAGGCTGCGTTCATCGATGGGCAATGCCTTGAGCTCAGGTCGCCGCTGGTCCAGGGTGACTTTGCCGGTCTGGCCGTTTGCGCTGTTTTCAAGCGTCTGGGCAAATACATACAGCGCCTTCAAATAGGCGACGGGGGAATCGATGGCAGCCATGGAGGAAGCCGAGCAAAGCAGCTCCCAGTCTTCCTTGAAGAGCCTGGTGTAGGTGGGCGAATGCGTGTCCATTGTGGTGAATCTCCTGAAAGCCCAGTGCCAATGCCATGGGCAATGGCACGCTAGCATGGGCCTGCAGGCCGGCTCGGTCGGCCGGGTCGCCGAGTAGGCGAGGAGAAATCACTGGTGAAGCTCGATAGCGCGACAGACCCCGTGGGGCTGTCGCTTGAGCTTTGATTGGCGGGTCTGTCAGGCTGCGATGGGTTTGTTGGTCGAGGCTTTTTTGTAGGCCGCTTTCATTGCCTCCATTTCGGCCCCCAGTTCTTCAAGTGTGGCCTTGCCCAGCAGTTTTTTCGCCTGGGGAAACATCTCCGATTCCTCTTCTTCGATGTGGTGCTCAAGCAATTCCTTAAGCACTTTCACACGTCCGGAAAACTCGGTGGAGGAGGGCTCGGTCTGCTTCAGGTCGGGCAGCACCAGCGCGTCGACGGTGCGGTGCTCTTCCTTGGCCTCGTGATACATGACCTCCTGTTCCTTGCCGCCGGCTTTCCTGAAAGCGGGATACAGGATTTCTTCTTCAAGCTGGGTGTGCAGGGTGATTTCCATCTCGAGCCTGGCGAGCAACTCGGTGCGCTTTTTAACCCCGCGCTCGGTGGATTCGCTCAGTTGGGTCAGCAGGGTCTTGACGCGTTCATGGTCGGCTTTGAGCAGATCGATGGCATTCATGTGCAACCTCACGGGTAGTGGTCGGGCATGTCGAAACGCACGCCTCGTAGTGAGAGATTTGCATCAGCCATACCAATTTTCATTGAGGTTAAATCACTATTTAAATCAAGCAGATAGGCGTTTATTTAGGCGTGGTTGTCGTGCAGCTTGCATGGTCTGGTCCTTTGGGGATTGCACAACGCACGCCTGCCGGCGGCTCGTAAGCCTTGCCTGAAAATTCTAATGGAACCCTTGAGCGATCTGCTTGACCTAACCTTTAGACCTCAGGAGGTGAATCATGCAAATAGAATATATCTGGATCATATTGGCAGTGATTCTGCTGCTGTTGGAACTGTGGGCGATCAATATCGTCCTGCGCAGTACCGGTGGCTGGGAGACCAAGGGACTGTGGGTGGTGGTGCTGGTTTTTGTGCCGCTGTTGGGGTTGATCGCATGGGCGATGTTCGGGCCCAAGCGCGAGATGGCAGAGCATCGCAAGAGCTGAGTCGGTGAGCCCTATAAAAACAGGCGCCCCATGGGCGCCTGTTGTCATTCGTTAGTTAGGATCAGCCCGCCACAGCCTTGGCAATCGCCTCATTGAATGCCGGCAAATCGTCCGGTGTACGCGAGGTGATCAAGGTCCAGCCATTGGCTTTGCATTCCTTGACCTCGGCATCCACCACGCCGGCAGCGCCAGCGTTTTCCAGGTCTATGCGCACGCTTTTGTACGAGGTCAGGGTTTTACCCTTGACCACGCCGGCGTCGATCAGCGTCCACGGCCCGTGGCAGATCGCGGCAATGGTCTTGCCTGCCTGAGCGAACTCGTTGATCAAGCGCAACGCCGCGGCGTCCTGGCGCAAGGTGTCGGCATTCACCGTCCCGCCCGGGATGACCAGTGCATCGAAGTTGCCGCCGACCACATCAGACAATTGCACATCGGACTCTACAGTCCCGTCCTTTTCGGTATCGCCGACAAAGGTCTGGGTGGTGCCGCCCTTGCTGGAGGCGTGCGTCACGGTCGCGCCGTAGCCACGCAGGGTTTCCAGGGGTTTGAGCAGCTCGTCGCGCTCGATCCCGGTGTTGGACGTGATAACGAGGATTTTCTTGCCTGTGAGTTGCGAACTCATATTCAGATGCCTCCTGTGTCAGGTTAATTACTTGGCGTATTTGCTTTGCAGTTCCTTGGCCATTTTCAAATGAGCCTCAAGGGTCGGCAGCGTCTTGGCAGCGAAAGCTTTCAGCTCGGCGTTGTCCGAAGAGGCCGCTTCTTTCTTGAACAGTTCGACGGTTTTTTCATGGGCGGCCACCTGGTTGTTGGCGTAGGCCTTGTCGAACGACTCATCGCGCATTTCCAGAATCGCTTTCTTCGCCTTGTCGGTCAGGGCGGCGTCATCCGGCACCTCGATATCGAGTTTTTTTGCCAGAGTCATGAGCTCGTTATTGGCTTTGGTATGGTCGGTCACCATGTGCTGCGCGAAGGTTTTGATGTCTGCCGAGCTGCTTTTTTCCAGCGCCAGCTTGCCGGCTTCCACCTCGGTAATGCCGCCCTCGGCGGCGTTGTCGACAAAGTCGTTGGACGTGGCTGCCATCGCAGTAGACATCGAGCCGGCAACCAGTGCGAAGGTCAGGCCCATTTGTTTCATCAGTCGAGTGGTCATGGTGTCTCTCCTCAGGAAATGGCGTGATGCCGTACCCAAGAGTTGAGCGGGGTGCCGAGCAAAAGGTTTAATTTTTTTTGCGCGCGATTGCCCGACGGTCAGGCGTGGCAATTTCCTTGAACCAATTCAAATTCAGCGTGTTCTGCTGCATAAGGCCGCCACTGTTTGGAGGCCCTTATTTTCAGGAGATTGCACAGTGAACGAACACACGCGCGGCGATAAAACCCCCGACCCTGTCAGCTCTGAAGACGCGCAGAAGGGTAAGGCTGAAGGTACGAAAGGGCAGACACTGGAGCGTGCAAACCCGAAGACCGAAACCATCGACAAAGTCGTGACACCTACCTCGATCAAGGACATTGAACGTCAGACGGATGCGATCAACGAGACGCTCGACAAGGGGCATTGAGCATGGCTCGTTCCATCAGCGCGGCGCAGTTGGGCATCCAGCTCAAGCCTGATGATGACGCCAGCCTGTTCAAGTGGTTTATCGCCAGCTTCCTGATGGGCAAGCGCATTCAGGCACCCATCGCCGCCCAGGCGTACAAGGTGATCGTTGAGGAGGAGGGGCGTAATACGCCGCGCAAATTGCAGCACTGCACATCGCGGGAGTTGGTGGCGATGCTGGGGCGGGCGCATTACGTGCGTTACGACGAAACCACGGCGCAACGCCTGCTGGACCTGAGTGCCAGGCTCAATGCCGATTACGGCGGCAAGATCACCAGGATTCGGCAGGCCAGCGAAGATCGCCAGGCGTTTGAACAGCGCCTGGCTGAATTCGACGGTGTTGGCCCCAAGACCATCGAGATTTTTATGCGTGATGCGGCGGATGTGTTGTTCTGACCCAGCATGTGCTTACCAGCCGCAGGCTTCTGCTTTTCTGTAGGAGCGAGCTTGCTCGCGAAAAACTGGAGAGCGCCGCATTCATCAGTCGTTGCTGCGTCACTGATCTATCACCCGCTGCACCTCTAACCCCAACTGCTCATAGGCCTCCACCCCCGGCGCATCCCACTCGGTAATCAGCGTATGAATACGACTGCACGGCGCCACCACAAACGGTTCCACCGCGCCGAGTTTGTCTGAGGTTGTCACCGCCACCACCTGGGACGCGCTGTCGATCAAGGCTTGCTTGACCGCCACCTCGCCGAAGTGCAGCGAGGTAATGCCCACTTGCGGGTGCAGCGCGCAGACGCCGGTAAACAGCAGGTCGGCCTTGATGCTCTGGATCAGGCGCAGCGCTTCATGGCCGCCGGTTGAAAGGGTGGCGGGATTGAGTTGGCCGCCGGCCAGGATCACCTTTACATGCGGATGGTCCGCCAGGGCGATGGCAATCATCGGCGACGGGGTGACCACGGTCAGGTGAATGGTGTGCGGCAATGACTGAGCGATTTGCAAGGTGGTGGAGCCGGAATCGAACAGCACGATCTGGCCATCTTCAACCCGCTCCGCCGCCAGACGTGCAAGGTCGCGTTTGACCTCGGTAGTCTCGCCGACACGGGTAAAGAAGTCCTTGCCGGTGTCCCTGGGCCGGGGCAGGGCGCCGCCGTGTACGCGCTGCAATAAACCCGCGGCGGCGAGTTCGCCGAGGTCGCGGCGAATGGTGTCTTGGGACACGGCGAAATGCTCGACAAGCTCCGAGGCGGTGACCTTGCCGTCGCGTTCAAGCAGCAACAGGATCTTTTGTTTACGCAGAGAGGGCAGGTCGATGGCTTGATGGGCGTTGTGCATGTTTGTGCGCTTTATTGCGGGTTTATGCGAGATTAATCACCGGCTGCGATAAACGCAACGGCTGGTTGCCTGGGCGATGGCCGGTTACTCTCTGTGTTCAGTTCAGGGAGAGGTGACCCGATGTCGTTGATCACAACCATCGAAGACTTACGCAAGCTGGCGCAAAAGCGTGTGCCGCGGATGTTCTACGACTACGCCGATTCCGGCTCCTGGACTGAGAGCACCTACCGCGCCAATGAAAGCGATTTTGCGCGCATCAAGTTCCGCCAGCGCGTGGCGCGCAATATCGATGAGCGTTCGATCCGCGCCAGCATGATTGGCCAGGACATGGCCATGCCCGTGGCCCTGGCACCTACCGGCCTGGCCGGTATGCAACATGCCGATGGCGAAATCCTGACCGCCCGCGCTGCGGCGGCGTTCGGCCTGCGCTACACCTTGTCGACCATGAGTATTTGCTCGCTGGAAGACATTGCCGAGCATGTCGGTCAGCCCTTTTGGTTCCAGCTTTATGTGATGCGCGACCGTGGGTTTATCGAGCAACTGATCGAACGCGCCAAGGCTGCCGGGGTGGATGCGCTGGTGCTGACACTGGACCTACAGATCCTGGGGCAACGCCACAAAGACTTGATCAATGGCTTGTCGGCGCCGCCCAAACTGACCCTGCCCAATCTCCTCAACATGATGACCAAGCCGCGCTGGGTCATGGGTATGCTCGGCACCCAGCGGCGTGGCTTCGGCAATATCGTCGGGCATGTGAAGGGCGTGGCCGATATGAGTTCGCTGTCGTCATGGACGGCGCAGCAGTTCGACCCGCGTCTGAGTTGGGACGATGTGGAGTGGATCAAGAAGTGCTGGGGCGGCAAGTTGATCATCAAGGGCATCCTCGATGTGGAGGATGCGCGGCTGGCGGCCGACTCCGGCGCGGATGCGTTGGTGGTGAGCAACCACGGTGGTCGGCAACTCGATGGTGCGCCGTCGAGCATCAGCCAGTTGCCGGCCATTGTTGAAGCCGTAGGCAACCGCATTGAAGTGTGGCTCGACGGTGGCATTCGTTCCGGCCAGGACGTGCTCAAGGCCATGGCGCTGGGCGCCAGGGGCACCATGATCGGTCGCCCGCACTTGTATGGCCTGGGGGCGATGGGCGAGGCGGGTGTGACCAAGGCGCTCGATATCATCGCCCGTGAGTTGGACGTGTCGATGGCGTTGTGTGGCTATAACGATATACGCGATGTGAATCGCGAAATTTTGCTGCCTGGCACCTTTCCTGAAAGTGCTGCCTGAGCAAAAAAACGTAAAAATATAAAAAGAGTTGTCCACGAAAACCGTGGGTATCTCTGTGGATAACTTTGCGAAGGCCCGGCAGCGTTGGCGATTTGAGCGAAGATCATTATTTGATCAACTTCAGTTTCGGGCCAGCATGGGCAGGGTTTGCGCTTGACAGCCAAGCGCGAACCCAGTGCCGAAATGTATGTTTATGACGCGTTGTCGCGCCCTGTGGAGTGTGTCACTACGCGGGCGGGCATCTTCGTGCGCATGAGGTTTTCCAGCGCCTTGCCATAGCTGCGACCGGCCAGGCTCATGCTGTTGTTATGGCTGGCACCGGGCACCAATAACAAATGCTTGGGTTGCTGGGCGGCTTCAAATAATTGCTGGCTGAAGCGCGGTGGAACATAGCGGTCATCGAGGCCGTGGACCACCAGCAAGGGCATGTGGATGTCGGCAATCTTGTCGATGGAGTCGAACTTCTGCGACAGCAGCCAGCGCACCGGCAACGAGGTGTTGGCAACGGCCGTGGCCACATCCGCCAAAGAGGTGAACGTGGATTCGATCACCAGCCCGCGTACCGGCAGTGGCACTTGCTTGCCCAGCTCAGCGGCGAGATCGATAGCGACTGCACCTCCCAGTGAGTGCCCATAGATCAGACGCTTGCCCGGGTCTGGCTGCAGGATCTGGAAGCGTTCCCAGGCGATGCGTGCGTCTTCGTTGACCGTGGTCTCGGATGGCAAGTCGCCCTGGCTTTGGCCAAAGCCGCGATAGTCGATGGCCAGCACCGAGAAGCCCAGTGCGTGCAATTGCTCGATGCGAAACAGCTGGCCCGTGAGGTTCCAGCGCACCCCGTGCAGGTAGAGGATGGCCGGTGCGTCTTTGTTCGCGGCCGGGTACCACCAGCCATGAATGTTCTGCCCCGACTTGAAACTGGCGGGCTTGAGTTCGAACTCCTGCACGGCCTTGGGCAGGCCGGTGTACCAGCTGGCCGTCCCCGGTTCGATGCGAAACACCAGTTCGCGTTCCTTGTGTTGCAGCACGGCGCAGCCGACCGGCAGGCCGATGACCAACGCGGCCATGCACAGCAAGGGCAGCCAGCGCAGGCCCAGGCGGGTGATAAAACGGGATAGCATGAAGGCTCCAGGACAAAGGCGAAGCACGGGTTTTACCAGAAGGCTCGCGAACGCAGGTATTAATACGACGATCGTGAAAGGTGAAAGTGTTACAGCATTGAACAACCCGGGTGTGAGTTGCTAGGGTGGGCAGCTTCACAGCAGAGCAAACCCTGTAGTTTGCGCAGGTAAAACCGCTCTCTGCTCCACCTGCATAGGCCCATCCATGAACAGCAGCCCCGTGCGCATCACCGCCGAAGAAACCCTCTCGGACAACTGGTACCTGTTGAAGAAATACAGCTTCGACCTGCGCCGTCGCGACGGCAGCTGGCAAGCCCAGACGCGTGAGGTCTACGACCGGGGCAACGGCGCAACGATCCTCTTGTACAACCGCGAGCGCCGCACGGTGCTGCTGATTCGCCAGTTCCGTATGCCGACGTTCGTCAACGATTACTCCGGCTACCTGATCGAAGCGGCGGCCGGCTTGCTCGACAACGCCAGCCCCGAAGAGCGCATACGCCTGGAAGCCGAAGAAGAGACCGGCTACCGCGTGGGCCACGTGGAAAAAATCTACGCGGCGTTCATGAGCCCGGGCTCGGTAACCGAGCGAATTCACTTTTTTATCGGCGAGTATCAGCCCGGGGATCGTGTGGGGGCGGGCGGCGGGCTGGAAGAAGAAGGCGAGGACATCGAGGTGTTGGAGCTGGGGTTCGAGCAGGCACTGGCGATGGTGCAGAGCGGCGACATCGTGGATGGCAAAACCATTATGTTATTGCAGCATTTGGAGCTGCGGATGTTGAGAGACGGTTGGTGACCGGGCCGAACGTACAGGCAAAAAAATCCCGCCTGTGAAGGCGGGATAGTTTGAGCGCAGTTACCCCGAATCAGGAAGGGAACAGTTCGCTTAATTTCATCGCCAGCATCATGTCGCCTTCGGTGCGCAATTTGCCGCCCATGAATGCTTGCATACCGTCGGTGGAACCGTCGACGATGCCTTCCAGAGTCTCGCTGTCCATCACCAGAGTGACCTGAGCGTCAGGGTTTTCACCTTCTTTGAGTTCGCAGGTCTTGTCCTTGACCACCAGCGAAAAATTCTTGGTGTCGTCGATACGGAAACCGAACACCAGGTCCAGGCCTTCGGCAGCGCCTGGGTTGAATTTGGCTTTCATTGCTTCTACAGCTTTGGCTACGTCAGTCATGGTTTCGATCCTTTATGGTGAGTCCAGTGACCTTGGGGTCACGGTTGGCCGCAGCTCATCGGAAAGTGATGAGCTGCGGCGCCTTCAACAGTTGCAGGTGGGCATGACTGTTGAAGGAAGCCAGTGCCACCTCGCGACCGCGGAATTTCAGCTGGTTGAGCGAGGTGTTTACAATTTGCCAGTTCATTTCGAACGCCTGCGCGGCAGGCATTCGGGTAATCAGGTGAAGCAGGGCGGTGATGGTGCCGCCGGACGTGAACACTGCGATTTTGTCGGCGCTCCGGGCGGCGTCAAGGATGCGCTGCAGGCCACCCTGCACGCGCTCGACGAACCCCAGCCAACTTTCCAGCCCCGGCGGGTCATAGGTGCCGGCCAGCCAGCGCTCGATGATCAGAGCGAAGATGCGCTGGAACTCGCTGCGGTTCTGCGGGCCATTGCGCAGGATATGCATGGCATTGGGCTCGCTGCCGAGTAAATCAGGCAGCAGGCCGCGAATGATGGCTTCGCCGTCGAATTCATTAAAGGCGCTGTCGGTTTCCAGCATCGGCACCGGCAGGCCCAGGGCGCTGTATTGATCGAACGTAGCGGTAGCGGTGTGCTGCTGGCGACGCAGGTCGCCGGCAATGCAGCGATCGAACACGAGGCCCAGGTCTGCCAGATGGCGACCGAGCACTTGCGCCTGTTCCACACCGACGGGCGACAGGACGTCATAGTCGTCTGCACCGAAGGAGGCTTGGCCATGTCGAATCAGATAGATGCTGCCCACGTCCGTTTTCCCGGTACGTTGAAAGTCTGGCGAGGTTATGAGGATGCCTGCGAGCTGTCAATGAAAAAACATACGCTTGTTTTAAAAGCCCGTTGGAGCCCACCTGCTGGCGGTTTGATCACTGGCTCCAACGCAGTGGCGTCGGTATGCTGGGGCCATCCGCGCCTGGCGCAGTGCATTCTTAAGGAGACATATGGATTTTTTGGCCGAATACGCGAGCTTTTTGGCGAAGACCGTCACCCTGGTGGTCGCTATTCTGGTGGTATTGATCAGCTTCGCAGCGCTGCGCAGCAAGGGTCGTCGTAAAGCCGCCGGCCAATTACAGGTCAGCAAGCTGAACGATTTCTACAAGGGCCTGCGCGAGCGCCTGGAGTCGAGCCTGCTCGACAAGGACCAGCTCAAGGCGCTGCGCAAGTCTGAAAGCAAAGCCGAAAAGAAGAAAGACAAGAAGAAGCCCGAGGTCAAGCCACGGGTGTTTGTGCTGGATTTCAATGGCGACATCAAGGCGTCAGCCACCGAAAGCCTGCGCCACGAAATCACTGCACTGCTGAGCCTGGCTACCCCGAAGGATGAAGTGGTGCTGCGCCTGGAAAGCGGCGGCGGCATGGTGCACAGCTATGGCCTCGCTTCGTCGCAACTGGCGCGTATTCGCCAGGCCGGCGTGCCGTTGACCGTGTGCATCGACAAAGTGGCGGCCAGCGGCGGCTACATGATGGCGTGCATCGGCGAGAAGATTATCAGTGCACCCTTCGCCATACTCGGCTCCATTGGCGTGGTGGCGCAGTTGCCCAACGTCAACCGCCTGCTGAAAAAGCACGACATCGACTTCGAAGTGCTGACCGCCGGTGAATACAAGCGCACCCTTACGGTGTTTGGCGAAAATACCGAGAAAGGCCGGGAGAAATTCCAGGAAGATCTGGATATCACCCACCAGTTGTTCAAGAACTTCGTCTCGCGCTACCGCCCACAGCTGGCGATTGACGAGGTGGCGACCGGTGAAGTGTGGCTGGGTGTTGCCGCCCTCGACAAACAGCTGGTCGATGAGCTGCAAACCAGCGACGAATACCTGGCCACCAAGGCCAAGACCGCCGAAGTGTTCCACTTGCACTATGCCGAGCGTAAGAGCCTGCAAGAGCGCGTGGGCCTGGCGGCCAGTGGTTCGGTGGACCGGGTGCTGTTGACCTGGTGGAGCCGGTTGACCCAGCAGCGGTTCTGGTAAGCCGCCACTGAAAACACGGGTGAACCAGGTGTGAAGCACCTTCTGTAGGAGCGAGCTTGCTCGCGAAAAATTTCAACGATAACGCGTGTTTCCTGAATAAACGTGGCGTTTGTGAGTTTTTCGCGAGCAAGCTCGCTCCTACAGGGCCCTGGGCAAGATCAGACCAGGCGAGGCTGAATAGAGTCCGCCAACTGCGTAAGGATCAGGCAGCACGACACCGCTCCGGCATCCAGCACCCCGAGTGAACGCTCTCCCAAACGACTGGCCCGACCAATCTTGGCCACCAGGTCCTTGGTCGAATCCCGCCCTTGAGAAGCGGCGCTTTTCATCGCATCGAGTGCATCGTTGAACGAAGCCCCAGACCCATGAGCCCGTTCAAACGCCTCCACCGCCGGAATCAAAGTATCCATCAAGCACTTGTCGCCCACACCGGCTTCGGTGATGTCCTGCAACGAGGTCAGGCCCCCGCGCAGCAGCTGGGCGAAGGTGGCGGCGTCAATCTTCTCGCTGCTGCGCACTTGATCGGCCATGCCGATAAACAGGCTGCCATATAACGGCCCCATGGAGCCGCCGATGCCTTCCATCAGGCTCAGGGTCAATTCGTCCAGCGCCTCGGCCAGGGTCAATTGGCGCCCTTCGATGGTACGACCACAATGGGCGAAACCCTTGGCCATGTTGATGCCGTGGTCACCATCGCCAATGGCGCCGTCGACTTCGCTGAGGTATTCACGGTTGGCCACGATCACGCTGACCAGGTCGGCGACGATGGCGCTGCCGTCATGGGTGGAAAAGTGCTGGCTCATGGTTCACTCCGCCTGTGTCATGCCGATGGAACGGCAGGGTTGGTCGATCAGGGTTTTGAGTTCGGCATCGAGGCCGAGCAGGGTCAGGGTCACGCCCATCATTTCCAGGGAGGTGAAGTAGTTGCCGACGTAGCAACGGTGAATTTTCAAGCCCTTGGCCTTGAGTTGTTTTTCCACCTCGGCGTAGAAAATATACAGCTCCATGACGGGTGTAGCGCCAAGGCCCGAGACCAGCACCACTACACTGTCGTCCTGGCTGAAATCGCGGTCGGCCAGGATTGGCGCCAGCATCCGCTCGGCCATGGCGGCGGCCGGTTCAATCGGGATGACTTCGATGCCCGGCTCGCCATGATGGCCGATGCCCAATTCCATTTGGCCGTCGGGGATCTGGAAGTTCGGCTTGCCCACGGCGGCGATGGTGCAGGGCGTAAGGCCGATGCCGATTGAGCGGCACTGATCGACGGTTTTCTGCGCGACACGTATGACCCCGTCCAAATCGTAATGCTGGGCGGCGGCGGCACCGCCGATCTTCCACATGAAGATTTCCCCGGCCACGCCGCGACGCTTGGCGATATCGGCCTTGGGCGCGGACGCCACGTCGTCGTTGGCGACCACCGTGCGGATGCGCATATCTTTGCTGGCGGCCATCTTCATCGCCAGCTTGACGTTCATATTGTCGCCCGCGTAGTTGCCATACAGGCAGGCGACGCCTGCGCCATGGTCGGCGGCGCGGAAGGCGTCGAAAAAACTCTTGGCAGTGGGTGAGGAAAAAATCTCACCGACGGCGACGGCATCCACCAGGCCCGGGCCGACGTACCCGAGGAACGCCGGTTCATGCCCGGAGCCGCCCCCGGTGACGATGCCGACCCGGCCCTGGCCGGAGGGCCGAGCCTTGACGATGACCCGTGGGTTGGTTTCGTACTGACGCAGTTCCGGGTGCGCGACCAGGATGCCGCGCAGCATGTCCTCGACCACTTGGTCGGGATCGTTGATGACTCGATTCATAACGCGGGTTCCTGTGTTCTTGTTGTAAGGGGCGGCACTATTCCCCTGTGGGAGCTGGCTTGCCTGCGATGGCGGTGTGTCAGTTGGCGCATTTTTATCTGGTGCACCGTCATCGCAGGCAAGCCAGCTCCCACAGGGTTGTGTGTTGTCGCTGCAATCAGGGTTCGAGCACAACCTTCAGCGATTTATCGCCGCGCTCCATCACTGCAAACGCCTCCTTGAAGTCCGCCAGCGCAAACTTGTGGGTCACCACATCGCGCATGTCGATTTTGCGGTTGCCGATAAAGTCGATGGCCCTGGGGTACATATAAGGCCCCAGGTGCGAGCCGAGGATATCCAGCTCCTTGCGGTCGCCAATGATCGACCAATCCACCGTGGCCTCGTCATTGAATACGCTGAACTCGACGAAGCGCCCCAGCTTGCGCAGCATCGCCAACCCCTGGTTCACCGCCTTGTGATGCCCGGTGGCTTCGATATAGATGTCGCAGCCGTAGCCGTCGGTAATCTCGCGGATTTTCGCCAGCACATCGACCTCGGCGGGGTTCCAGACTTCGTCGGCGCCCATGCGCAGGGCGAGGGCGGCGCGTTCGGGTTTCATGTCCAGCACAATAAGCTTTTTCGGGTTGCGCAACCGCACCGCGCCGATGATGCCCAGGCCCAGGGTGCCGGCGCCGGCGACCACCACGATGTCGTCATGGTCGACGTTGGCGCGCTCCGCTGCGTGCAGCGAGCAGGCCAATGGCTCGATCAGGATCGCTTCGTCGGGGGCGATGGATTCCGGCACTTTGTGAATGATGCCTTCCTTGGTAAAGATCATGTACTGAGCCATGGCGCCCTGCACATTGTTCTGGAAGCCATACAGGTCGTGCTTCTGGCACATCCAGTACTGGCCATGGTTGCAGAAGCGGCAACCCCAGCACGGTACGATCTGTTCGGAAATCACCCGGTCGCCGACCGCCACGCCGCGCTTTTCCGCACCCGGGCCGAGGGCGACCACACGGCACACGAACTCATGCCCCGGGATCATCGGCGGCTTCACGTAACGCGGTTGCTCGGCGTCGCCCCAGAACGATGGTGCGCCGCGATAGGTCTTGATATCGCCCATGCAAATGCCGCACAGCTCGACCTTGGTCAGAATCTCGTCGGGGCCTGGGGTGGGTACGTCAACGGTTTCCAGGCGGTAGTCTTCCGGCCCATGGCAGACCACGGCCTGCATGGTTTTGGGGATGCTCGGGGCGAGCTGTTCGGGTGTGCGTTCGGTGACGGTGGACATGACAAGACCTCACGACATTAAGATGAATTACTGAATGCTGTAGCCGCCATCGATCACCATGTTGGCGCCGGTGATCATCTGCGCGGCATCACTGAGCAGGTACAACGCCAGCCCGGCGATTTCTTCCGGTTGGGCAAAGCGCCCCGCCGGGATCTGCAATTTGGCCCGTTCACCCACTTCACCGGCCCAGGCTTTTTTGCCCAGGGCGGTTTCGACAATGGTGGGGGAGATGGCGTTGACGTTGATCTGCGGCGCCCATTCCATGGCCAATACCTTGGTCATGCCGACAATCGCCGCCTTGCTGGCGCAGTAGGCGACGTGACGGTCCAGGCCAATCACGGCAGCCTGGGACGCCAGGTTGACGATGCGCCCGCTGCCCTGGGCGATCATGTGCCTGGCGCAGGCCTGCGCCATGAAAAAACTGGCCTTGAGGTTGATGTCCAGGGTGGTGTCCCAGGCGCTTTCGCTGACGTCGACGGCCTTGTCCAGCAGCACGACGCCTGCGCTGTTGATCAGGTAATCCAGGCGTTGGAAGTGTGCGAAAACCTTGTCGACGGTCGGTTGTATCTGGTCGATCTTCCCGAGGTCGACGGCAATGCCCAGGTGCCCGGCACCCAGGCTGGCGGCCACCTCGACCACCGCTGGGTCGCGGTCAAGCAGCGCCACCCGCGCACCGCGCTCCACCAGCAGGGTGGCACAGGCCAGGCCAATGCCGGCGGCGCCCCCGGTGATCACCGCGCAACGGCCGCTGAGGTCGAAGGCTTGGTTCCAGAAACCAGACATGAATAACTCCCGTTACAGATCAAAAGGTAGAACGCGGTCCAATGTGGGAGCTGGCTTGCCTGCGATTGCATCGACCCGGTCTACCTGATGCACCGAGGTGCCCGCATCGCAGGCAAGCCAGCTCCCACAGTTGACTGTGTTTCAAGCCACTGACTACTTGCCGCCGCTGACTTGCTTGTACAGCGCGTCCGCATTGGCATTGGTCACCGGCACCCAGGGCAGGATGTAGTTCCTGGCCGTGCCGTCAGCCCATTTCACGTCCTTGGCGTAGCGCTCCCAGATCACCGATTGCGGCTTGTAGTCCTCGCCGGCCAGGGCGCGCAGGGCCACGTCCAGTGCGCCCTGGGATTGGGCCTGGGCGTCCTGGAGGAAGGTGGTGACTTCGTCTTTTTTCGCCGCCTGGATCGCATCCGGCATCCCGTCGATGGAGGTCACGGGCACCTCTTTGGAGGTCAGTCCGTGGGACTTCAGAGCCTGCACGGCACCCAGGGCCATATCATCGTTCTGGGCGATCACGCCGTTGATGCCCTTGGGGTGGGCGTTGAGCCAGTCTTCGGTGAGGGTCATGGCCTGGGCGCGGTCCCAGTTGGCGGTTTTCTTCTCGATGATCTTGATGTCGGGGTGTTTACCCAGCACTTCCAGCTCGCCTTTTTCCCGGTCGATCTGCGCCGACTGGCCAATCGGGCCCTGGATGATCACCACGTTGCCCTTGCCGTTGAGCTTGTCGACCATGGCCTGAGCCTGCAGGCGGCCGCCTTCGACGTCGTCGTTCCCCACATACGGCACGCTGGCATCGGCTACTTTCGTATTGGAGGCGATGACCACCACGTCGTTGCTCATGGCCGCCTTGACAGTGCCGACACCGGCCTTGGTATCGATCGGTACAAACAGAATCGCGTCGTAGTGTTGGGTCACCATGTTTTCGATCTGGTTGTTCTGGGTCAGAGCGTCGTAGTTGCCGTCGAATACGGTTAACTGCACGGTGCCATCCTTGACCGCCGGATGTTCCTTGAGCTCGCGCACCCAGTTCTGCATGAACTGGCCCTTGAGGCCGTAGACGGCGGCGCCGATCTTGTAGGTCTTGCCGTCGGCCGCCATGGCGATACTGCTGGCGAGCAGGGAGAGGGCCGCCGCGGCGGCCAGGGTAGTACCCAGTTTCATAAGTCGAACTCCAGTTATTGTTATCGGTCGTTCTTCAGCGTTTTTTCTTGCGCCACACGTCGATCAGTACTGCGAACACGATGATCAGGCCCTTGGCGACCTGCTGGTAATAGGAGGACACGCCGAGCAGGTTCAGGCCGTTGTTGATGACGCCGATCAGCAGCGCCCCGAACAAGGTGCCGACAATGCTGCCGGTACCGCCCGACAGGCTGGTGCCGCCGATCACCACCGCGGCAATCGCGTCCAGCTCATAGGAAACCCCGGCCTGGGGCAGGGCAGAGGTGGTCCGTGCCGACAACACCACGCCGGCCAATCCGGCGAGCAGGCCCGACACCACGTACACCGAAAACATCACCTTGCGCACGCCGATGCCGGAGGTGCGTGCGCTTTTTTCATTGCCGCCCACGGCGTACACATAGCGGCCGTAGGTGGTGTAGCGCAGCACCATCCAGAAGATCAGCGCGACCACGGCGAAGATGATGATCGGCACGCCCACCGGGCCGACCTTGCCGATACCCAGCGCCAGGTAGGCGTCGGGCAGGTCGGTGATCGGGCTGCCGTCATTGAGGATAAAGGTCATGCCGCGCGCGATGCTGAGCATACCCAGGGTGGCCACGAACGGCGGGATCGACAGGTTGGCGACCATAAAGCCGTTGACCACGCCGAGCATCGCCCCGGCAAACATTCCGGCGCTGACTGCCGCCAACAGGCCATAGCCCTGGGTGGCGACCATCGCGCTGCACAAACCGGCAAAGGCCAGGATCGAACCCACCGACAAGTCGATGCCCTTGGTCAGAATCACATACGTCATGCCCACGGCGAGGATGCCGTTGATGGAGGTCTGGCGCAGGATGTCCATCCAGTTGCGCCAGGTCATGAAGTATTCGCTGGAAAACGCCATCACCACGCACAGCACAATAAACACCAGCGGCAGGCCGAAGCGGTCCAGGGACAGGCGCAAGCGATTGCGTGGCGGGGTGGTGACAGGGGCGGCAAGGGTTTTGGCATTCATGAGGCAAGACTCAACAAGGCTTCCTGGGAAAGGGCGGTGTCGGTGCTGATGGTTACCAGCCGTCCGCCCTTGAATACGGCGATGCGATCGCTCAGGTGCAGCAGTTCCGGGGCTTCGGACGACACCACGATGGCGGCGCCACCGGCCCGCACGAACTGGTCGAGCAGGTGGTAGATCTCCTGCTTGGCGCCTTCGTCGATACCGCGGGTGGGCTCATCGCAGAGCAGGCACACCGGCTCGGTGGACAGGCATTTGGCGAGCACGACTTTTTGTTGGTTGCCGCCGCTCATGGACGCCACCGGCAGGTCCAGGGAGCTGGTTTTGATCTGCAGGCGCTTGACCATGTCTTCGGCCAGTTGGGTTTCTTTGCGTGCATTGATCAGCGACCAGCTCGACAGGCGCTTGTAGGCCGACAGCGCAATGTTCGACAGGATGCTGCCGGTCAGCACCAGGCCACTGTCCTTGCGGTCTTCGGTGACCAGTGACATGCCAGCGTGGATGGTGGCCTTGGGCAGCCCGATGGGCATGGGTTTGCCTTGCAGGGTGACGCTGCCGGAATCGGCCACGGTCAGGCCGTAGATGCAGTTGAGAAACTCGCTGCGCCCCGAGCCCATCAGCCCATAAATGCCGAGGATCTCCCCGCGGCGCAATTGCAGGCTGATGTCGTGAAACTCGCCGTTGCGGCTCAGGTTGTCCACTTGCAGGCAGGTATCGGCGGCACATTCGCGGCCAACCTTGTGGTCAATGCGCGTCAGTTCCTGGCCGACAATGCCGCGCACCAGATGGTCACGGTCGATATCGGCCATGCGCCCGCTTTCCACGAAGGCGCCATCGCGGAAGATGCTGTAGTCATCGGCGATTTGCGCCAGTTCGCTCAAGCGATGGGACACGTACACGATGCCGGCGCCCCGTGCCGTAAGGCGGCGTATGGCCTTGAACAGGGTTTCTGCCTCGCGCTCGCCGATGGCTGAGGTCGGCTCGTCCATGATCATTACCTGGCAGTCATGGCTGAACGCCTTGGCGATTTCCACCAGCTGAATCTGCGCCACGCTCAAGCGGTGCATGGGGCTGGTGGCGTCGACCTCGAACTCCAGGCTTTCGAGCAGCTCGCGGGTGCGGCGGTTCAGGGCCTTGCTGTCGACGATGCAACCGGCGCGGCGCGGTTCGCGGCCCAGCCAGATGTTCTCGGCGACGGTCATGTAGGGGATGGGTTCGAGCTCTTGGGTGATCATCGCGATCCCGGCCGCCAGGGCTTCACTGGGGCGGTTGAACTGCACCGGCGTACCGTTGAGCAGAATGCTGCCGGCGTCACGTTGGGTGATGCCCATCAGGATGCTCAGGAAGGTCGACTTGCCGGCGCCATTGCCGCCGCACAGGGCGTGGACGCTGCCGCCGCGCAAGGAAAGGCGCCCGTCACGCAAAGCCGGCACCCCGGCATAAGCCTTGGCGACATGTTCAGCCTGGAGCAGTAATGGCGTGGCCATCGGCGTGTCCTCGTGCTGTGAATTCTTATTAGGTCGCACAGTCATGTTTCGCTGTGAGCATATGTGTATCAAATGAAATTCTGATCAGTCAATCTCTTTCACTTAAAAGCGTTGATTCTCATCTGTAGCGGCAATATTTGCTTTTGAGGCCGCTTTGACCGGAGGGTCTGTTAAATCGCGCTTGACAGATGAGGTGGAATGACCAAGAAATGACTGAGCGAAATTTCACTGAATGATCATATGATCAGTCTTAATCAGGATCAGGGCAGCGGAGCCAGACGCCATGAACACACCCTTTCCGGTGGCTATCGGATGCGATGAAGCGGGTTTTGAGCTTAAAGAGCTGTTGAAGCGGCATATCGAGACGCTGGGTTATCCGGTGACCGACTTCGGCACCCATTCCACCGCGCCGGTGCTCTACCCGGACATCGCGCTGGCCGTGGCCAACGCCATCAGCGCCGGTCAGCAGCGTCTCGGTGTGCTGGTATGTGGCACCGGCATCGGCATGGCCATTTCGGCGAACAAGGTGCTGGGTATCCGTGCGGCCCAGGCCCATGACACTTACTCGGCGGAGCGGGCGCGCAAGAGCAACGATGCGCAGATCCTGTCCATCGGTGCGCGGGTGATCGGCGCGGAGCTGGCCAAGAGCATTGTCACGGCGTTCCTGGCCTCGGAGTTTGAGGCGGCGCGTTCCGGGGCCAAGGTGGAGCGCATCAATGCAATCGAGCGCGATGGGCATCAGTAGTGGACGGCACGGGGCAAGAGTCGGGAGAATGTGCCTTTGACGCCGAAACGGAAGCCCGTCCCCATGAGTGACAGTACCCAGCGCATGGCCAGTGATATCGATCAAATGACCGAAGTGGCGATGCTCTATTACCTTGAGAACGTCACTCAGGAAGCCATTGCCAAACGCTTCGATCTGTCGCGGGCCAAAGTCAGCCGCCTGCTCAAGCGTGCGCGGGACGAGGGTATTGTCGAGGTTCGCGTGTTGCAGCACCCGGCGATGAACAACGAACTGGAACGCGCGCTGGTGGAGCGCTTCAAGCTCGACCGCGCCTTGATCGCCGTTGACCACAGCGATCCCGACACCCAGCGCTCGGCGGTCGCCAGCCTGGTCGCCAACTACCTGAACAAAACCCTGGGCGACGGCATGATCGTCGCCGTGGGCATGGGCCGTAACGTCGGCGCGGTGGCCGATAATGTGTTCCTGCCGGTGACGCGCAACTGCACGTTTGTGTGTGCCATCGGTGGTTCGCTCAAGGCCGGCGAGTACATGAACCCCGACCATATCTGCCGGCGCCTGGCCCTGCGCTTTGGCGGCGAGAGTGAAAGCCTGTACGCCCCGGCACTGGTGGCCAACCCTGAGCTGCGTGGTGTGTTGATCAATAACGACACGGTGCGCTCCACCCTCGACCGCGCGCGACGTGCCGACATCGCGCTGATCGGCATTGGCGACATGAGCGAAAACAGCAATATGGTACGCATGGGCTGGTTCTCGCCCCAGGAAATCGCCCAGGCGCGCTTGTCCGGTACGGTGGGCGACATGATGGGCTATGACTTTATCGACATACACGGCCAGCCGGCGGTCAACGCCATCCAGGGGCGCGTGATCGGGCTGACGGTACAGGAGCTGTTTCGCATTCCGGATGTGGTGGCGATCGCCAGTGAAAACACCAAGGCCGCGGCGACGCTGGGGGCGTTGCGGTCGGGGGTGATCAATACACTGGCGACCACCGTCACCAACGCCCACACCATCCTGGCGCTGGACGATGCCACTCGTAAACCCTGATGAATCGTCTATCTGCCAGGCGGGCAGGCTTTCTGTGGGAGCTGTGCTTCTGATAGGGGTTTACAGGTTTTGTAATAGTTTTGCGTTGTGGGAAATTTGTATTTCGAATGTAGGATTCAAGTCCTTTTGTCATTTCAGGACTTGCATGAACACCCTCTCGGAGCCTCCCAGTCGTCTTTCCCCAAGACAACCGCTGTCGCTGTTCCCCCTGAAGCACCCCGTATTCCGACTGCTAACCTTGTCCCGGTCTTATGACCGCACCTTGCCGTGCCCGGCGTTCTGAAAACCTTGAATACAGAGACTCAATAAATGGAATGGTTAGCGGATCCTACGGCCTGGCTGGGCCTGGCGACTTTGATTGTGCTGGAACTGGTGCTGGGTATCGACAACCTGGTGTTTATCGCGATCCTGGCGGACAAGCTCCCGCCGGAGCAGCGCGACCGTGCGCGGTTGATTGGTTTGTCCCTGGCCCTGCTGATGCGCCTGGGCCTGTTGGCGAGTATTTCCTGGTTGGTGACCCTTACCCAGCCGTTGTTCGAAGTGTTCGACAAGAGCTTTTCCGGTCGTGACCTGATCATGTTGTTCGGTGGTGTGTTCCTGTTGTTCAAGGCCACCATGGAATTGCACGAACGCCTGGAAGGCCATGTGGCCCAGCACAAGGGCAATGTCGCCTACGCGATGTTCTGGCCGATCGTGGCGCAGATTGTGGTGCTGGATGCGGTGTTCTCCCTGGATGCGGTGATCACCGCCGTGGGCATGGTGGACGAACTGGCGGTGATGATGATCGCCGTGATCGTGTCCATTGGTTTGATGATCGTGGCGAGCAAGCCGCTGACCCGTTTCGTCAATGCGCACCCGACCGTGATCATGCTGTGCCTGGGCTTCTTGATGATGATCGGTTTTGCCCTGACCGCCGAAGGCTTGGGTTTCCATATTCCCAAGGGTTACCTGTACGCGGCCATTGGCTTCTCGATCCTGATCGAGGTGTTCAACCAGATTGCCCGCTCGCGTCGCAAAAAATCAGCGCAAGGTGTGCTGCCGGTGCGTGAGCGTACGGCCCATGCAGTGATGCGTTTATTGGGTGGCCGCAGCCTGGCGGTGGAAGAGGTGGGTGAGGAGGTCGCCGACCTGCTGGGCGAATCGGATACTGCGCAGGGCCCGCTGTTTGATCGACGTGAGCGAGTGATGATCAGCGGCGTGCTGCAACTGGCCGAGCGACCGATTCGTACCCTGATGACCCCTCGGGCCCAGGTGGACTGCATCGACCTGGCGGACGATCCCGACACGATCCGCCTGAAGCTGATGCATTCGTCCTACTCGCGCTTGCCACTGATCCGCAACGGTGCGGTGGATGAACCCCTGGGCTTTGTGCACAAGAAAGAATTGCTCAAGGAATACCTGGCCGGCAACGAGCCGAACCTGGAACACCTGGCGCGTCGGGCGATCAACCTGTTGGAGAGTTTTTCGATCCTCAATGCCCTGGAGCAGATGCGCCAGGAGTCCACCCATATTGCCTTCGTGATCAACGAATTCGGGGATTTCATGGGCGTGTTGAGCATGACCGATATTCTGGAGTCCATCGCCGGTGAATTGCCCGATGCCAGTGAAATCGAAGGCCCGGACATTATCGAGCAGGGCGATGGTTTTCGTGCCAACGGCGCCTTGAATCTCAATCTGGTGCGTCAACGCACGGGCTTCAAGGCTGCGGCGACCGAGGATTATCAAACCCTGGCGGGGTTGGTGATGAGCCTGCTCGACCGCCTGCCAGTGGTAGGGGATTGTCTGGAGCATGAGGGCTGGCGTTTGACGGTGGCTGAAGTGGAGGAGCGTCGAGTGACGCAAGTGCAGTTGCGCCCTTGTTCAGGTCATAACGGCTGAAGATCTCCTTCACGCACTGCGCTTGTTCTTCAAGGGGGCCAAAGCCTTTGAGTTTTTCTACCAGAGACCCTTTTAGGTAGATCAGCAGCGTCGGGGTGCCTGTTACGTCAGGGTGCCTCGGCGTATGGGCGCAGTCGAGCACCACGCTGACTATCCAGGGATGCTTCCAGGCTGCCTGTTCGAATAACGTTCCCGCTTGCGCGCAGGCGGGGCAGTGTTCGGAGACAAATAGAACGAACACTGGGCGCGGTGTGTTCAGCAGGCGTTCAAACGCCTTGGCGCTTGGAATGCTCCAAGTGGCGATTCCCATAATGAATTCCCTCCAGGCCGTATCGGTTTCTGCCAACGCTAAGCGCGAGGCTTGCCCGCGTCTACTGTCAACCTTCACAGGTCGCCGCGGTCTGCATGGGGGCGCAGTAACACCTGTGTGGAGTGTTGCGCAGCAAGCCCCAAGCCGACGGCGCAACGCCGTTTACCGCGTCGATAACCCTCTCGCTGATCCCTAAAGAGTTTCCCGGCAGCATATTTTTCATCCCCTGGGTGTGGCACACTTTCTGCGAGCTATTCCGCTGTTACAAACCAAATTCCGCTATAACGGAATCTGTGGTCATTGAAGTGGAATTTTAAGCGCGGTCGTTTTTTATAAGGAGCAACGTGTATGAGCATTACTCGTTACGGTACCGGCAGCACCGCAGGTGGCGGCCAGCCACGCCCGTTCGCACGCGCGGTGGAGGCTGATGGCTGGCTGTATGTGTCGGGCCAGGTGCCGGCGGTGGATGGCGAAATCATCAGCGGCGGCATCATTGAGCAAACCCGTCAGACCATGCGCAACGTAGTGGCGATCCTTGAAGAAGCCGGCTACGAGCTCAAGGACGTGGTACGCGTCGGCGTGTGGCTGGAAGACCCGCGGGATTTCTGGAGTTTCAACAAGGTGTTCGGCGAATACTTCAGCCCGGAACACGCCCCGGCGCGTGCCTGTGTACAGGCCAATATGATGGTTGATTGCAAGGTCGAGATCGATTGCGTGGCTTACAAGAAAAAGGGCTGAATCCCCCACTCTAAAGACCACAGCAAGTCAACTGTGGGAGGGGGCAAGCCCCCTCCCACAGGAGATCTCTGCCAGACCCTGGAATTTTGACGGGACCCGCCACTGCCATGACCGAAGACACCATCAAACGCCGCGCCAAAGGCCTGGACCGTGCGTTCGATATTCTCGATTTTCTCAAGGAAATCGGCCAGCCCCTGCGCCCGAATGATATTGCCAGTGGCATTGGCAGCCCCAAATCCACGGTCTACGAGCTGGTGGCGTCGCTGCTGGAGCGGCGCATCCTGGAAACCGTGGGCAAGGACGGCCACGTGTACCTGGGTCGGCAGCTGTATTTCCTCGGCCAGGCACACTTGCGCCATTTCGACCTGACCCGCGAGGCCGACCACGTCCTGCAGGACATTGTCAGCCAAACCCACGAAACCGCGCAGATGTGCCTGCTCAACGGGCGCAAGTACACGGTGGCGCTGATGCGCGAAGGCCAGCGGCATTTCCGTATTTCTTCGGATATCGGTGAAAACGCGCCGATCCCGTGGACCGCTTCCGGGCGTTTGTTGCTGGGGCATTTGAGTGACCAGCAGATCATCGAGTTGATCGACCCCGACGATTTCATCCTGCCGGATGGCCTGCGCCTGCCGCTGGACACCTTCCTGGCGCAGATTCGCCAGGCCAGCCTGGATGGGTTCTTTTCCTTCGACAGTGTCGCCGACACCTTCACCCATTGCTTTGCCGCCCCGGTGCGGGACGCTCAGGGCACTTGTATTGCGACCCTGTGCATCGTTGCCCCTCGGGCCGATGCCAGCAAAAACTACCATGACTATCGCCGGGTGCTGATCAACAGCGCCAACAGCCTGGCCCGGCGTATCAACGAATAGGAGTTTTCCATGTCTGCCCTCAATGCCGTTGAAAAAGGTGCCGCCGCCGTCGGTGCCCATTTGGTTCGCGATGTCAGCCTGCCGGCCCTGGTGCTGCACCGTGACGCCCTGGAGCACAACATTCGCTGGATGCAGGACTTCGTCAGCCACAGCGGCGCCGAGCTGGCGCCCCATGGCAAGACCAGCATGATGCCCGCGCTGTTCGAGCGTCAGATCGCTGCCGGTGCCTGGGGCATCACCCTGGCCAACGCGGTGCAAACCCGCGCCGCCTACGCCGGTGGCGTGCGCCGTGTGCTGATGGCCAACCAATTGGTGGGTGCGCCGAACATGGCGCTGATCGCCGACCTGCTGGCCGATCAGGATTTCGACTTCCATTGCATGGTCGATCACCCGGACAACGTCGCGGACCTGGGCCTGTTCTTCGCCGCGCGCGGCCTGCGCCTGAACGTGATGATCGAGTACGGCGTGGTCGGCGGCCGGTGTGGCTGTCGCAGCGAGCAAGAGGTGCGCGAGCTGGCCCAGGCGATCAAGGCCCAGCCGGCATTGGCGCTGACCGGTATCGAAGGTTACGAAGGGGTGATCCACGGCGAGCACGCCATCAGCGGTATCCGCGACTTCGCTGCCAGCCTGGTGCGCCTGGCGGTAGACCTGCAAGACAGCGGCCTGTTCGACCTGCCCAAGCCGATCATCACCGCGTCGGGCTCGGCCTGGTACGACCTGATCGCTGAATCGTTCGAGGCGCAGAACGCCGCCGGGCGTTTCCTCAGTGTGTTGCGCCCGGGCAGCTACGTGGCCCACGACCATGGCATCTACAAAGATGCGCAATGCTGTGTACTCGACCGACGCAGCGACCTCAACGAGGGCCTGCGCCCGGCCATGGAAGTCTGGGCGCACGTGCAGTCGCTGCCGGAGCCGGGTTTTGCGGTAGTTGCCCTGGGCAAGCGCGACGTGGCCTACGACGCCGGTTTGCCGGTGCCGCTCAAGCGCTACAAGGCCGGAATTGTCCCGGTGCACGCTGATGATGTGAGCGCCTGCAAGGTGACGGCGGTAATGGACCAACATGCGTTCATGACCGTAGCGCCGGGCGTTGAATTGCGTATTGGTGACATCATTTCGTTTGGCACGTCCCATCCTTGCCTGACGTTTGATAAATGGCAGGTGGGGTGCCTGGTGGATGAGCAGTTGCAGGTGGTTGAGTCTCTGCGTACCTGCTTCTAGACCGCGTCGCGGCTATCGCAGCGATGCGGCGACCCGACAAGCCAGCTCCCACATTCGACTGCATTCCTCCAGTTGGAATAGGGTCAAGTGTGGGAGCCGGGCTTGCCCGCGATGGGGCCCTCCAGCACACCTGAGAACTCTGCCATGAACACCCACCCCCACATCGCCCTCATCGGCGAATGCATGATCGAACTGCAACACCGCGCCGACGGCAGCCTGCACCAGAGCTTCGGCGGTGACACCCTGAACACCGCGGTGTACCTGCGCCGTGAGCTGGGCGAGTGCGCCAGCGTCGACTACGTCACCGCCCTGGGTGATGACAGCTTCAGCGACGCCATGTGCCAGCAATGGCAAGCCGAGGGCCTCGGCCTGGGCATGGTCCAGCGCCTGCCTGGACGCTTGCCTGGCTTGTACTGCATCCAGACCGACGCCAAGGGCGAGCGCAAGTTTCTCTACTGGCGCAACGAAGCGGCTGTGCGCGATTGCTTCACCACGCCTGCGGCCGAGCCGATCCTGGCAGCGTTGCCGGACTATGACGTGGTGTATTTCAGCGGCATCACCCTGGCGGTGCTGGGCGAGGTCGGGCGCGAGCGCTTG
Source organism: Pseudomonas paralactis (assembly GCF_001439735.1). GTDB lineage: Bacteria > Pseudomonadota > Gammaproteobacteria > Pseudomonadales > Pseudomonadaceae > Aquipseudomonas > Aquipseudomonas paralactis. The sequence continues at coordinate 314,846 of NZ_JYLN01000007.1, read as the reverse complement.
CTGGACACCCTGGTCGAAACCCGCCGCCGGGGTGGCAAGGTGGTGTTCGATAACAACTACCGGCCACGGCTGTGGGTCGATGTGCAAGCGGCCCGTGCGGCGTATCGCAGGGTGTTGGCCGAAGTGGATATGGCCTTGCTCACCGAGGATGACGAACGCGCGTTGTTTGGCTATGAGAATAGCGAGCAGGTGTTTGCGGCGTACCCGTCGATTGCAGAAGTGGTGCTCAAGCGGGGAGCGGACGCCTGCGTGATTCGTTGCGCGGGGGAGCGCTTTGCGGTGCCGGCGTTGAAGGTGGAAAAGGTGGTGGACACCACGGCGGCGGGAGATTCGTTCAGTGCGGCGTATTTGGCCTGCCGGCTCAAGGGTGGTTCGCCGCAAGAAGCTGCCTTGGCGGGGCATCGGCTGGCGAGCCGGGTGATTCAGCTGCCGGGGGCGCTGATACCGAGATGAATGGCCGCCTGCGGCGGATCGCGGGCAAGCCCGGCTCCCACATTTGAGTGGGTGTATACCGCTAAATGTGGGAGCTGGCTTGCCTGCGATAGCGGACTGAAGCCATCCACTCAATCCCGGTAAAACACCTGCACCAGGTGATAGCCAAACTTGCTCTTGATCGGCCCGTGCACCACCTTCACCGGCTTCTTGAAGATCACCGCATCAATCGCCCCCACCATCTGCCCGGGCCGTACTTCACCCAGGTCGCCGCCACGCTTGCCCGACGGGCAGGTGGAGTACTTCTTGGCCAGCACGTCAAAGGCTTCGCCCTTGGCAATGCGCTGCTTGAGCTGTTCGGCTTCTTCGCTGGTTTTCACCAGGATATGACGGGCTTGGGCTTTCATTGATCTCTACCAGGTGTACGACGGCGCGCGATTATGCCTGAACTCAGGCCTCGACGCCGATCATGCTGCGGATTTTGGTGGCCAGCAGGTCGATGGAAAACGGCTTGGCGACCATGTCCATGCCGTCTTCCAGAAAGCCCTGGCGCTCAGCGGCTTTCTCGGCATAACCGGTCATGAACAACACCCGTAGGCCAGGGCGATGCTGGCGGGCGATTTCAGCCAGTTGCCGGCCGTTCATGCCCGGCAGGCCGACGTCGGTTACCAGTAAATCCACGCGCAAATCCGACTCCAGCAGCGGCAGCGCGGCACGCGCATCCGCCGCCTGGTGCGCGGTATAGCCCAGTTCATCAAGCACATTGACCACCAACATGCGCACCGCCGGGTCGTCCTCGACCACCACCACCGCTTCACCGGCCAGGGCCACCGGGGCTTCGGCCAGGCTGACGGGTAGGTCGCGTTCCAGTGCGGTGCCATACAGGCGCGGCAAGTACAGGCGCACGCAGGTGCCCTGGCCCGGTTCGCTCTGGATGGTCACGTGACCACCGGACTGCTGGGCAAAGCCGTAAATCATCGACAACCCAAGGCCAGTGCCTTGGCCGATGGGCTTGGTGGTGAAAAACGGGTCGAACGCCTTGGCGAGGATTTTGGGTGCCATGCCGCTGCCGTTGTCGCTCACGCCGAGCATCACGTAGTCGCCTGCCTTGACCGGCTCCAGGGTGGTGATGTCGGTGCCGTCCAGGTAGCTGTTGGCGGTTTCGATCAGCAACTCGCCGCCGTCGGGCATGGCATCGCGGGCGTTGATCACCAGGTTGAGCAGGGCGTTTTCCAATTGGCTGGCGTCGGTGTTGACCGGCCAGATGTCTTTGCCCAGTTGCACCTTGAGCGCGATATGCGCACCCTTGGTGCGCCGGAACAGATCTTCCAGGGACGCCACCAACTGGTTGGGATCGGTGGGGCGGCGGTCCAGCGACTGGCGCCGCGAAAACGCCAACAGGCGATGGGTCAGGGCGGCGGCGCGATGGGCCGAGGACACGGCAGCGTCGGCAAAGCGGCCAATGTCCTCGCTGCGCCCGGCGGCAATGTAGCGCTGCATCAGGTCCAGGCTGCCGATGATGCCGGTGAGCATGTTGTTGAAGTCATGGGCGATGCCGCCGGTGAGCTGGCCTACCGCTTCCATCTTCTGGGCATGGCGCAGGGCGTCTTCGGCCCGTTCGCGTTCGAACATCTCGTTTTGCAGGCGCTGGTTGGCCTCGGCCAGCGCCTGGGTGCGCTGGGCTACACGCTCTTCGAGGTTCTCGTTGAGATGACGCAGGGCTTCTTCGGTGAGTTTGCGTTCGGTCTCGTCGATCACAAAAATGTAGAAGCCGTTCACCGAGCCGTCATTGCTGAAGCGTGGCAGGTATTTCATCAGCGCATGACGTGGGCGGCCATCGCGATGAGGCGTGAGGGTCATGAAGCTGCACGCCTTGCCGTTCAGGGCCGCTTCGATCTTGTCGATACGCCCGGCATATACCTCGTCGCCGAGTACTTCACGGATGGTCTTGCCGTACAGCTCCTGGGGCGTCTTGCCGTACCAGTCGAGGTAGGCGCTGTTGTTCAGGCGAAAGCGCTGTTCATGGTCCACGTAACTGATCAACACCGGCATGGCGTTGATGATCAGTTGCAGCTCCGTCTGGCTCTGGCGCAGTGCCTGTTCGGTGTGCTTGCGCTCGGTGAGGTCCAGCGCGGCACCGAGAAAGCGTGCGGGTCGGCCTTGTTGGTCCTTGTAGCAGCGGCCACGGGCGAATACCCAGCGCACCTGGCCGTCGGCTTGCAGCAGGCGATACTCCTCGGCGTATTCAGTGCCGAACGTGATGCAATGCTTGATGCTGCGCGTGACCATGCCACGGTCTTCGGGATGCACGCCGAGCAGATAGGCGCTGATGGGCAGCAGGCCGGCGTCACTGGGAGAGACACCGTGCAGGTAGGCAAAATGTGCATCGGCGATAAAGTGGTCTTCACCAATGTCCCAGTCCCAGGTGCCCACGGCATCGGTCGCCGCCAGCGCCAGTTGCAGGCGCTGCTCAGTGTTGTGCTGGGCCTTGAGGCTCTCTTCGGAGCGCTGTTGCAGTTCCAGGGTTTTGCTGCGCCGTTCGTTGGTTTCGATAGCGGTGACCAGAATGCCTGCCACCAGGCCGCTTTCATCGCGCACCGGGCTGTAGGTCAGGTCGAGCCAGATTTCGGTGTCGCGACATTCGCGTTGCAATACAAAACGCTGCTCGCTGAAGGTCCGCACCTGGCCGCCGAGCACTGCATCGTAGACCGGCGCAGCAAAGCTTTGCAGTTCCGGCCAGGTCTGGTGCGCAGGCTGGCCCAGGGCGCCGGGATGCTTGTTGCCCACCAGTTGGGCAAAACCATCGTTATACAGTTGTATGAGTTGCGGACCCCACAGCAGCACCATCGGCATCGGTGAATGCACGACGATATCAACGGCGGTGCGCAGGCTTTGCGGCCAATCACTGGCCTCACCGAGGGGGCTTTGCGCCCAGTCCAGCCGCTTGATCAATGCAGCGGCTTCGCTACCGGTGGATGTTCCATTCATGAAAAAAAGCCCTGAACACGACGCTTTGAAAAATGACCACACCCATTGTCCCAAGGAACATCGGCCCAAGGAGCATCAATGGATGACTACCCCGGAAAAATAGCACGCCTTGACGGTTTTTCTTCAAAACAGCGGCTCAGCGCTGAAACCTTTCATCTAAAAATCCAGTTCAGGGCGTCGGCGAAACTGCTCCAGTGCTTCGGGATTGGCCAGGGCATCGGTGTTCTTTACCGGCTCCCCATGTACCACGTTGCGCACCGCCAACTCCACGATCTTGCCGCTGATGGTGCGAGGGATGTCCGTGACAGCGAGGATCCTGGCCGGTACGTGGCGCGGCGTAGTGTTGGCACGGATCACCTGGCGGATCTGCTGTTGCAGCGCCTCATCCAGCTCGACGCCGTCATTGAGGCGCACAAACAGCACCACACGCACATCGTTTTGCCAGCGTTGGCCGATGGCGAGGCTTTCCAGCACCTGCGGGACTTTTTCCACCTGGCGGTAAATCTCGGCGGTGCCGATGCGTACGCCGCCAGGGTTGAGCACCGCGTCTGAGCGCCCATGAATCAACAGGCTGCCATTGGCCCGCTGCTCGGCGTAGTCGCCCTGGGCCCATACGCCGGGGAACTGGCTGAAATAAGAGGCACGCAGCTTTTGCTGCTGCGGATCGTTCCACAGCCCGATGGGCATGGCCGGAAAGTGCCGGGTGCAGACCAGTTCGCCTTTTTCCCCGATCAGCGGCCGGCCCTGGTCGTCCCACACCTCAATGGCCATGGCCAGGCTCTTGCACTGCATCTCGCCGCGCCGCACCGGCAGCACGGGGTTGCCGATCACGAAGCAGGAGACAATATCGGTGCCGCCGGACATTGACGACAGGCACAGCTCGCGCTTGATCTCGCGGTACACATAGTCGTAACTCTGGGGTGACAGCGGCGAACCGGTGGAAATCAGGCCCTTGAGGCTGCTCAGGTCGTGGCTCAGGCGTGGTTGCAGCCCGGCTTTCTCCAGGGTGGCGAGGAACTTGGGGCTGGTGCCGAACACGCTGATTCTTTCTGCATCGATCAGGTCGATCAAACGCTCGGGGCCGGGGTGAAACGGTGAGCCGTCATACAGCACCGCCGTGGCACCGATCGCCAGCACTGACACCAGCCAGTTCCACATCATCCAGCCGCAGGTGGTGTAGTAGAACAGGCAATCCTCGCGGCTCAGGTCGGCGTGCAGGCCGTGCTCCTTGAGGTGCGTGAGCAGCACGCCGCCGGTGCCATGGATGATGCATTTGGGGATGCCGGTAGTGCCGCTGGAGTAGAGGATATACAGCGGATGATCGAACGGCACAGCGACAAATTCAGGCTCGCCGCCGGCCTGGTAGAAGTCGTCCCACAGCGTGACCCGCGCCTGGCTGAGGTAATCGCCAACCTGCGCCTGAGGCCGGGCGTAGGGCACGATGATCAGCTGTTGCAGGGAGGGCAGGCGCGCGAGGATTTCATTGAGCTTGGCGCTCTGGTCGATGTTTTTGCCTGCATAGCGGTAGCCGGCGCAGGTGATCAGCACCTTGGGTTCGATCTGGCCGAACCGATCGATCACGCCCTGGGTGCCGAAATCCGGCGAGGAGCACGACCAAATCGCGCCGAGGCTGGTAGTGGCAAGCATACCCACCAGGGTTTGCCAGGTGTTGGGCATGCACGCGGCCACCCGGTCACCCATGCCAACCCCGGCCGCCCGCAAGCTTTTTTGCAGGCCGGCAACGTGCTCCGCCAGTTGCGCATAGCTCAATTGTTCACGTTGGCCGTCTTCGCTGACAGCCACCACCGCAGGATGATTGTCGCGGCGGCGCAACAGGTGTTCGGCAAAGTTCAGGGTGGCGCCGGGAAACCATTGGGCGCTGGGCATCTCGATGTCTTCGATCAGTGTGACGCTGGACGGGCTGCGAAACTGCACGTCGAAGAACGCCACAATCGCCTGCCAGAAGTCCGGGCGCTGGTCGATGCTCCATTGGTGCAGGGCAGGGTAGTCGTGGAGGTGCAGGCCGTGGCGTTGGTTGATGAAGCGGCGGAACTGGTCCATCCGTGTGTTGGCGATGCGTTCGGGCGAGGGTTGCCAGAGGATGTCGGACATAGCGAAATCTCTTGTTCTAGTATCGGTCTTCCAAACAATAGCGTTCCAATGTGGGAGGGGGCTTGCTCCCGATAGCGGTGGTTCAGTTACAAATGTCTACCCTGACACACTACTATCGGGAGCAAGCCCCCTCCCACATTTTGATCTCCGGTGTCTGGGGGTTATTGGGCCAGCCAGCCACCGTCGATATTCCATGCCGCACCGCGCACCTGGGCGCCAGCTTCGCTGCACAAAAACAGCACCAGCTCACCCAGCTGCGACGGCGTCACAAACTCCAGGGACGGCTGCTTTTCAGCCAGCAAATCCTGCTGCGCCTGTTGCGGGTCGATCCCACTGGCCACACGATCATCAATCTGCTTCTGCACCAGCGGCGTCAGCACCCAGCCCGGACAGATGGCGTTGCAGGTTACGTTGCTGGTGGCGGTTTCCAGGCCCACCACTTTGGTCAGGCCGATCACCCCATGCTTGGCCGCCACATACGCCGCCTTGCCCACTGAGCCGACTTGCCCATGCACCGAGGCGATATTGACGATACGCCCCCAGCCCTTGGCCTTCATGCCCGGCAAGCTCAAACGGGTGCTGTGGAACACCGAGGACAGGTTGATGGCGATAATCGAATCCCAGCGCTCCACCGGGAAGTCTTCCACCGCGGCCACATGCTGGATGCCGGCATTGTTGACCAGAATATCCACGCCACCGAACTCGCGCTCGGCGTAGGCGAGCATGTCGGCGATCTGCGCCGGGTCGCTGACATCCGCCGGGTGATGCCCGACCTTGCCGCCAAACGCCTGCACTTGGGCGATCACCGCGCTGGCATCGCCAAAGCCATTGAGAATCAGGTTGGCGCCGGCCTTGGCCAGGCTCAGGGCTATCCCCAAGCCGATGCCGCTGGTGGAGCCGGTGACCAGGGCGGTCTTGCCATTCAACGTCGTCATGAAAACCTCACACAATGCCAGTGGCATAGAAAGTACCGATCACCACGAACACCGCGAGGGTCTTGATAATCGTGATGCCGAAGATGTCCTTGTAGGCTTCGCGGTGGGTCAGCCCGGTAACCGCCAGCAGCGTGATCACCGCGCCGTTGTGGGGCAGGGTGTCCATGCCGCCGCTGGCCATGGCCGCGACCCGGTGCAGCACTTCAAGGGGGATATTGGCCGCATGGGCCGCTGAAATAAAGCTCTCGGACATGGCCGCCAGGGCGATGCTCATGCCGCCGGACGCCGAGCCGGTGATACCTGCCAGCAGGGTCACGGTAATCGCTTCGTTGACCAGCGGGTTGGGGATGCCCTTGAGCCAGTCCGCCAGCACCAGAAAGCCTGGCAGCGAGGCGATTACTGCGCCAAAGCCGTATTCCGAGGCGGTGTTCATTGCCGCCAGCAGCGCACCGCTGACCGCACTTTTACTGCCTTCGGCCAGCTTGCTTTTGATCGCGGAGAAGCCGAACACCAGTACCACGATAATCCCCACCAGCAACGCCGCCTGCACCGCCCAGATCGCGGTGAGCTTGGCGATTTCGGTGGTCACCGGCGTGCTCATGCCTGGCAGGCTGAGGCTGTGGGTCTTGCCGTACCACTGCGGGATCCAGTGGGTGAACAGCAGGTTCATGACCCCCACCAGGATCAGCGGCGACAGCGCGAGCCAGGGGTTGGGCAGGCTCAGGTTGTCGGCGGTTTCCGGCTCATTGCGCAACTCGGTGCCATAGCCTTCACCGGCGCGCTGGGCTTTGTTGCGCTGGCGCGCGAGGTAGAGCATACCGGCGCAAAACACGAAGATCGTGCCGATCAGCCCCAGCCACGGCGCCGCCCAGGCGGTGGTGTTGAAGAAGGTACTGGGGATGATGTTCTGGATCTGCGGCGTGCCGGGCAGGGCGTCCATGGTGAACGAGAACGCGCCGAGGGCGATGGTCGCCGGGATCAGGCGCTTGGGGATATTGCTCTGGCGGAACATCTCGGCGGCAAACGGGTACACCGCAAACACCACCACGAACAGCGACACACCACCGTAGGTGAGCAGGGCGCAGACCAGCACGATCACCAGCATCGCCTGGCGCGTGCCCAGCAAGCGGATCGCAGCCGCCACGATCGAGCGCGAAAACCCCGACAGCTCAATGAGCTTGCCGAATACCGCACCGAGCAGGAACACCGGGAAATACAGCTTGATAAAACCGACCATCTTTTCCATGAACACCCCGGTAAAGGCAGGGGCGACGGCGGAGGGGTCGGTGAGCAGCACTGCGCCGAGGGCTGCGATGGGGGCGAACAGGATAACGCTATAGCCACGGTAGGCGGCCAGCATCAGCAGCGCGAGCGCGGCCAGGGCAATGATCACACTCATGGTGTGTCTCCATCGGATTGTTATTGTTGTGGGGTGAGGCTGTGGGAGGAAGCTATAGCGAGATGCGTGCCATATTTTTAACTTGTTGATATGTAAGGATTTATCTTGGATTTAGAGTGATTTTCGAGACGGCAGTCTCAATCTGGAGACGAGTGGAGATCCTTGTGGGAGCTGGCTTGCCTGCGATAGCGGTGGTTCAGCTGGCTTGTAGGGCACTGTTAGACCGCTATCGCAGGCAAGCCAGCTCCCATATAAGAATGTCTTGATATTGGGAATGGCGTCTCTTTATTGAGACTAAGTGAGTCCAAGCGCCAGCATTTTTTTATACAACGTCGACCGCCCAAGCCCCAACCGCTTGGCCGCCTCTACAACATTTCCTTCACTGGCCTTGAGCGCCCCCGCAATCACCTGCCGATCAAACCGCTCCCGCGCCGCCGCAAAGGTTTCGCCCTCTACCGCCGCCACCGCGCCTCGTTGTACCGGGCTGAATGTGCCAATCGCTGCGCGAAGGTCGCTGGCATTGAGCATCAGGTCATCACTCAACAGCGCCGCCCGCTCCAGCACATTGCGCAGTTCGCGGATATTGCCCGGCCAGGCATGTTGGGCCAGCAACGCCAGGGCATCGCGATCAAGTTCGTGCTGGCTGCGCAACTCCTCAAGGATTGCCTCGCTCAACGCCGGAATATCCCCAAGCCGTTCACGCAGCGGGGGTACCTGGATCGGCAGTACGTTGAGGCGGTAATACAAATCCGCACGAAACTCGCCACGCTTGATCGCCGCCTCCAGGTCCATGGACGTCGCGGCAATCACCCGCACATCGCTGTGCAGCATCTCGTTGGAGCCCACCGGTTCGAATTCTTTTTCCTGCAACACCCGCAGCAATTTGCTTTGCAGTGGCAGCGGCATGTCGCCAATTTCGTCGAGAAACAGCGTGCCGCCCTGGGCGATCTGGAACTTGCCGGGGCGGCCCTTGCGGTCGGCGCCGGTAAACGCACCGGGCGCGGTGCCGAAGAACTCGGCTTCGAGCAGGTCATGGGGAATCGCCGCGCTATTGATGCTCACAAAGGCTTTGTGCGCCCGCGGTGACGCACCATGGATGGCCTGGGCCAGCAGCTCTTTGCCGGTGCCGGTTTCCCCCAGCAGCAACACCGGCGACTCGGCACTCGCACTGCGCCGCGCCCGGCGCTTGACCTCCAGGCTGGCGGCGCTGGTGCCGATAAAATGCGCGAAGTTGTATTTGCTTTGCCGCGAACGCAGCAGCGAACGCGTGGAGGCCAGCTCCTGCTGCATGCTCAGGTAACGCTCGATCAGCGGCGACAGGTTGCGCAACTCGTCGAACAGCGCAAACCCAATCGCGCCGATCACCGACCCGGCATCATCGTGGATCGGCAGGCGCATCACCACCAAAGGGCCCTTGGGGGTGTCCTGGATATCCAGCAGGATCGGCCGGTCATCGCGCACCACCTGACGCAACAGGCTGTTGGAAATCACCTGCTCGCAGGGCTGGCCGATGGCCTGGTCGGCGCTCTTGAGGCCAAAACGCTTGGCGTAACGCTCGTTCATCCACACGATATTCGCGTCGCGATCGACGATGACCGTGCCTTCACTGGACTGCTCGATGATCTCGAACAACGATTGAATGGCCAGGCCGCGAACCTGTTGGTAGTCCTTGAGGCTGGTACTCATGGAAACAAAATCCTGTAGGAGCGAGCTTGCTCGCGAAGGTCGTCAACGATAATGCGGTGCATCCGGGAAAACGGCGGTATTTAAGTTTTTCGCGAGCAAGCTCGCTCCTACAAGGGGATGTGTGCTGCGGCCAGCAGTTCTTTGGTGTAGGGGTGTTGGGGCGATTCGAATACGTCATGGCTGGCGCCACACTCCACCACCTTGCCATCCTTGACCACGATCATGTCATGGGCCATGGCACGTACCACGGCCAGGTCGTGGCTGATAAACAGGTAGGTCAGGCCGTATTTGTCCTGCAGTTCACGCAGCAATGCCACCACTTGTTTCTGCACCGTACGATCCAGGGCCGAGGTCGGCTCGTCGAGCAGCATTAACGCCGGTTTGAGCACCAGGGCGCGGGCGATGGCGATGCGTTGGCGCTGACCACCGGAAAACTCATGGGGGTAGCGATGTCGGCTGGCCGGGTCGAGGCCCACGTCCTTGAGCACCTGGATCACCTGGGCATCGCGATCGGTCAGGCTGCATGGCGCATGCACTTCCAGGCCCTCGCTGATGATTTGCTGCACCGACATGCGCGGGCTGAGGCTGCCATAGGGGTCCTGGAACACCACCTGCATCTGCTTGCGCCACGGGCGCATCTGCTGATGGTTGAGCGGGTCGAGGGCCTCGCCCTGAAAGCGAATGCTGCCGGTGGAGTCGAGCAGGCGCAGGATTGCCTGGCCCAGGGTCGACTTGCCCGAGCCGGATTCGCCGACAATCCCCAGGGTCTTGCCGCGTTGCACGCTGAGGCTGATGCCGTCGACCGCACGCAGGTAGGTCTTGGCTCGGAATAACCCGCCCCCGAGCGGAAACTGCACGCTCAGGTCATTGACCTCCAATACCGTCTCGCGCGGCTCGCTGCACAACACGTCGCCCGATGGCTCGGCGTCCAGCAGCAAGCGGCTGTAAGGGTGCTGCGGGGCCGTGAACAAGGTTTGGCAGTCAGCCTGCTCGACAATTTCCCCGGCGCGCATCACGCAAACCCGCTGAGCGATACTGCGCACCAGGTTAAGATCATGGCTGATCAGCAACAGCGACATGCCCAGGCGTTGCTGCAAGGACTTGAGCAGCAGCAGGATTTTGCGCTGCACGGTCACGTCCAGCGCGGTGGTGGGTTCGTCGGCAATCAGCAGCTCCGGCTCGCAGGCCAGGGCCATGGCGATCATCACTCGCTGACGCTGGCCGCCGGACAACTGGTGCGGGTAGGCCTTGAGCCGTTCCTGGGGTTTCTGGATGCCCACCAGGTCCAGCAGTTCGAGAATGCGCGCCTGCGCTTGCCTGCCGCCCAGCCCCTTGTGCAGCAGCAGGGTTTCGCCGATCTGCTTTTCGATGGTGTGCAATGGGTTCAGGGACGTCATCGGCTCCTGGAAGATCATCGCAATGCGGTTGCCGCGCAGTTTTTGCAGGGTGGCCGGTGCCGCGCCGATCAGCTCCTGGCGGCGATACTTGATCGAGCCCGTGGTTTCGGTGCCGGCCTCGGGCAGCAATTGCAGGATTGAGTGGGCGGTTACCGATTTGCCCGAGCCCGACTCACCCACCAGCGCCAGGCACTCGCCGGGGCGCACATCCAGGCTCAGATTGCGTACCACGGTCTGGCCGCTGAACGCGACGCACAGGTCGCGGATTTCGATCAGGTTCATAGGCAATTACTCATGAGCGAGGGTCGAAGGCGTCACGCAACGCCTCGCCGATAAACACCAGCAACGACAGGATCAGCGCCAAGGTGAAAAACGCGGTCAGGCCCAGCCAGGGGGCTTGCAGGTTCTGCTTGCCCTGGGCGATCAGCTCACCCAGAGACGCGCTCCCGGCCGGCATACCGAAGCCGAGGAAATCCAGAGCGCTCAAGGTGGATATCGCCCCGGTCAAGATAAACGGCAAATAGCTCAGCGTTGCGGTCATGGCATTGGGCAGGATATGCCGACGAATGATCTTGGCGTCGCCCAGGCCCAGAGCGCGTGCGGCCTTGACGTATTCCAGGTTGCGCCCGCGCAGGAACTCGGCGCGCACCACATCCACCAGCGCCAGCCAGGAAAACAGCGCCATGATCCCCAGCAACCACCAGAAATTCGGCTCCACAAACCCCGACAGGATAATCAGCAGGTACAGCACCGGCAGGCCGGACCACACCTCCAGAATGCGCTGCCCGAGCAAGTCCACCCAGCCGCCGTAGTAACCCTGCAACGCACCGGCGGCAATGCCGATGGCGGCGCTGATGGCGGTCAAGGCCAGAGCAAACAGGATCGACACCCGGGCCCCGAAGATCACCCGCGCCAACACATCGCGGGACTGATCATCGGTGCCCAGCCAGTTCACAGTCGACGGCGGGCTCGGGGCAGGGCGGGTCAGCTCATAATTGGGGGTGTCGTCGCTGAAAGGAATCGGCGGGAACAACATCCAGCCGCCGTCCTGCTTGATCAGCTTTTGCACATAGTCACTGCGATAGTCGGCCTGGAACGGCAACTGCCCGCCGAACTGCTGTTCGGTGTAGCGCTTGAATACCGGAAAATACAGCTCGTTCTTGAAGCTGAGCACCAAGGGTTTGTCATTGGCGATCAACTCGCCGCCCAGGGTCAGGATAAACAGGCCGATAAACAACCACAGCGACCACCAGCCACGGCGGTTTTTCTTGAAGCGCTCGAAACGCCGACGCGCCACGGGTGACAAGTTGAACATCAGGCGTTCCTCGCAGCGAAGTCGATACGCGGGTCCACCAGGGTGTAGCAGAGGTCACCGATGAGTTTTATCAGAAGGCCGAACAGGGTGAAGATAAACAGCGAGCCGAATACCACCGGGTAGTCACGGGACACTGCGGCCTCGTAGCTCATACGGCCCAGGCCATCGAGGGAGAAGATCACCTCGATCAGCAATGAACCGGCAAAAAACACACTGATAAACGCCTGGGGAATCCCCGAGATCACCAACAACATGGCATTGCGAAACACATGGCCGTAAAGCACCCGGCGTTCGCTCAGGCCCTTGGCGCGGGCGGTGACCACGTACTGGCGGGTAATCTCATTGAGGAACGAGTTCTTGGTAAGGATGGTCAAGGTGGCAAACCCGCCGATCACCAGCGCCGTCACCGGCAAAACCAGGTGCCAGAAATAGTCGGCCACCTTGCCCACGGTGCTCAGTTCGGCAAAGTTTTCCGACACCAATCCGCGCACCGGGAACCAGTTCAGCGACGTACCACCGGCGAACACCACAATCAGGAACATCGCAAACAGGAACGCCGGCATCGCATAACCAATCACAATGGCCGTGCTGCTCCACATGTCAAAGCTGCTGCCATGGCGCACGGCCTTGCGTATCCCCAGGGGGATCGACACCAGGTAGGTGATCAGCGTCGCCCACAGGCCAAGGGAAATGGTGACCGGCATCTTTTCCAGGATCAGGTCGGTCACCGTCGCACCGCGAAAGAAACTGTTGCCAAAATCCAGCTGGGCGTAGTTCTTGAGCATCAGCCACAGGCGTTCCGGTGCGGATTTATCGAAGCCGTATTGTTTTTCGATGTCCTTGATCAGCTTCGGGTCCAGGCCACGACTGGCCCGCGAGCCGCTGATGCCTTCGCCGGATGCGCCCGCCACACCACCGCCACCAATGCCTTGCAAGTGGGCGATGGCTTGCTCCACCGGCCCGCCGGGCGCGGCCTGCACGATCACGAAGTTCACCAACAGGATGATCACCAGCGTCGGGATGATCAGCAGCAGGCGCCGTACGATATAGGCAAACATCAGTGGGCCTCTCCGCGTTTTTTCAACTCAGCCTGCATTTGTTCGTTCGTCAGCGGGGTGGGGCTGATTTCCCACCAGGTCTCCAGGGCCTCATCGTTCTTCGCCTCGATGGCCGGGCGCCCGAAACGGTTCCACCACGCGGCGGAGGTGCCCGGTGGGTAATAGTTGGGGATCCATAGGTAATTCCATTGCAGCACACGGTCCAGGGCGTGGGCGTAGGTGAGCATCTGCGCCTGGGTGTCGGCCTTCACCAAACCGTTGATCAGCGTATCGACGGCCGGGTCCTTGAGTGCGATGTAGTTGTTGGCGCCCGGATCGAACGCAGCGGCGGAGCCGAAGTAGTTGTACAGCTCCATGCCGGGCGAGGTGGTGACCGGGAAACCGGTGACGATCATGTCGTAGTCACGGGCCATCAGGCGGTTCACGTACTGCGAAGAGTCGATGCGGCGGATATTGAGGGTGATGCCGATCTGTGCCAGGTTGCGTTTGTAGGGCAATAACAGGCGCTCAAGCCCGTTCTGGACATTGAGGAAGGTGAACTCCAGCGGCTCGCCCTGGGCGTTGACGAGCTTGTCACCCAAAGGTTTCCAGCCGGCGTCCTCCAGCAGTGCCAGGGCTTGCAGTTGTTTATCTCGGATCATGCCGCTGCCGTCGGTGACCGGGGCCTTGAACACCTGGGTAAACACTTCATCCGGGATTTGCCCGCGCAACGGCTCCAGGATCGCCAGTTCTTCCTGGGTCGGCAATTGGCTGGCCGCCAGCGGGCTGTTGGAAAAATAGCTTTGCTGGCGGATGTAGAGATTGCGCATCATCTGCCGGTTGGCCCATTCGAAATCCCACAGCATCGCCAGGGCCTGGCGCACGCGGCGATCCTTGAAAATCGGCTTCTGCACGTTAAACACATAGCCCTGGGCCGGTTGCGGCATCTCTTTGGCCAGGTGCGCGCGCTGCAGGCGGCCATCGTCCAGGGCCGGGCCGTTGTAGCCGATGGAATAGCCGGTGGCGGAGAATTCACGGTTGAAGTCGTAGGCGCCTCCACGCAGTACCTGGCGTGCCACTTCGGTATCGCCGAAATATTCCAGACTCAGGTGATCAAAGTTGTACAGGCCACGGCTGACCGGCAAATCCTTGCCCCACCAATTCGGGTCGCGGGTAAAGGTGATGGTGCTGCCGGCGTCGATCTTGCTGACTTTGTACGGGCCGCTGCCCAGCGGGGCTTCGTAGCCGCCGCCGTTGGCAAAGTCGCGGGTCTTCCACCAGTGCTCCGGGAACACCGGCAAGGTGGCGATATCCAGGGGCAGGGTGCGGTTTTCGTTGCTGGAGAAGTCGAAGCGCACCTGGCGTTCGCCTTCGACTTCGACGTGCTTGACGTCGGCAAACAAGGTGCGAAAGCGCAGGCTGCCTTGGGTCATCAGCAAATCGAAGCTGTAGCGCACGTCTTCGGCCGTAATCGGGGCGCCGTCGGCGAAACGCGCCTTGGGATTGAGGTAGAAACGCAGCGACAGGCCGTCGTCGGCGCGCTCCATCTTTTCTGCCACCAGGCCATAAACGGTGTAGGGCTCATCCAGCGAACGCAGCGCCAGGGGCGCATACACCCAGCCGTCGACCTGGGACACGCCGATACCTTTGTCGATATACGGCAGCACATGATCAAACCGCCCGACCTCCAGCGCCGAACGTCGTAGGCTGCCGCCCTTGGGCGCGTTGGGGTTGGCATAGTCGAAGTGGCTGAAACCGGCGGCGTACTTGGCGGGCTCGCCGTAAACCGTCAGGTAGGTTTGCGGGGCCGCGATCGCCGCAGTGCTGGCCATCAGCAGGGCCAGGGTGGAGCAGAGCAGAGATGAAAAAGCCAATCGCATTATCAGCCTTGAACGCCGGATTAAAAAGAATAGGGATTTGTACGCTAACGGCTTGGGCATCGCCAGTCATCACATGCACAACGGCCCGCCAAAGGGCGGGCCGTTGTTTATCGCGATAGCGCCGATTGAATCAATCCTGGCGGCTGGTGACTTCCAGCAGGTGATAACCGAACTGGGTTTTCACCGGGCCTTGTACGGTATTGACCGGAGCGCTGAATACGACGGTGTCGAATTCCTTGACCATTTGGCCTGGGCCGAACGAACCCAGGTCACCGCCCTGGCGGCTGGATGGGCAGGAGGAATTGGCTTTGGCGACTTCTGCGAAATCAGCGCCGCCTTCGATTTGGGCCTTGAGTTCGTTGCACTTGTCTTCAGTGGAAACGAGGATGTGACGGGCGGTGGCTTTGGCCATGGGGAGTAACTCCTTGAGTAAAAAAACGGTGAGCCTACCGGATTCAGGCGGTTATTTCCTGGCAAAGTTCCGCTGCTGTTCAGTCGCGCCTTTTTCAGCGTGGCGGTTCAAGGCAGTACGATGTAGTCGTTGCGCTGCACGATCGGTTGGTGCGGCCCCTGTACCAGGTGGATATAACGGCCGTCCACCAGATCGATCGGCAGGCAGTCGTCAATATCCAGTACGCCGTCGGTGTGCGCCTGGGACCAGTGGCGCAGCATCTGCTGCTTGCCCTGGCTCATGGCCTGCTGTTTATTGTGAGCCACTACCAACAGGTAGTGATGGGCTTCACCGAAGCTGTTGGCTTCATAGCCGCCGAGGTTGATGAAGTACAGGCGGGGCGAGTCGCCATGGGGCGTCAGATGGCTCAGTTCAACCTTCCAGCCGTCGACGCCATCGACCGCCATCCATGAGTCGATGTGCACGCCCTTGGGGCTGCCAAACCAGGCGTCGCGTAATTGCGGGTAGCTGGCCTGCAAGGTGTCCGCCACGGCGAACACCACGTCGTGTACTTCAATTTTTGCCCGTGGGTGTTTACCCCCAAGCATGACCACAAACAGCATTACCGGTAATTCCTGGCGGCTGGCGAAAGGGCAACCATACTGCGATTGAACCCTTTTGTCCGCTCAATGCCCCATTGTTAATCAGCACAGTCACCAGGAGGTTGTCATGCGTACCATTGATCTGGCAGGCGTTCCCGTCCCTGTCATCGGCCAGGGGACCTGGCGCATGGGCGAAGACCCGAGCCGGCGCCGCGCCGAAGTTGCGGCGCTGCAACTGGGGATCGACGAGGGCTTGACGCTCATCGATACCGCCGAGATGTATGGCGACGGCGGTGCCGAAGAGGTGGTCGGCGAGGCCATTCACGGCAAGCGCGACCAAGTGTTTCTGGTCAGCAAAATCTACCCGCATAACGCCAGCCAAAAAGGCGTGCCCCGCGCCTGCGAAGCCAGCCTTCAGCGCCTTGGCACTGATTATATTGATTTGTATCTGTTGCACTGGCGCGGCCAGTACCCACTTGAAGAAACCGTCGAAGCGTTCGAGCGACTGCGCGAGGCCGGCAAAATCGGCCGCTGGGGTGTTTCCAACTTTGATGTGGCAGACCTGCAGGAACTCGCATCCCCTGCATGTGCGACCAACCAGGTGCTCTACAACATTGAGGAGCGCGGGATCGAATTCGACCTGTTGCCATGGTGGCAACAGCATCATTTGCCACTGATGGCTTATTGTCCCATTGCCCAGGGCGGCGAGCTGCTGTCGAGCCCGACCCTCAAGCAGATCGCCCGTCGCCATGAGGTCACACCGGCCCAGGTATCGCTGGCGTGGGTGCTGCGCCAGGAGGGGGTTATCGCCATTCCCAAGGCGGTCACACCCGAACATATCCGGCTCAACGCCGCCGCTGCGAAGCTGGTACTGGATGAACATGACCTGGACGCCATCGATCGCGTGTTCGGCGCGCCCAAGCGTAAGCATCCACTGGCGATGGTGTAATCGGCCGGCGGGAGCAGCACCTTCCCTGGCAGCTGTTCCCGCCTCAGCCGTGATTAGCCGGCCACTGGGCTGCGCCAGTCGTCCGAGCCGGAAGTACCGGCCACTTCATGAGTCCAGATGATCTTGCGATAGGTGAAATGTACATCCTCCATATGGGTGAAGTGGGCGTTGTCAGGGTCCTGGCAGTTGGGCATGCGTGACTGGATATCCACGATGGTCGCGCCCTCCAGTTCAATGGTGAAGTAATGCTCCTGAGTCCCCGCAGACGAGGTGCGCAGCCATTCGAGGCGACAGGAGACTTCTTCACCGCTGGTCAGGGCGCTGAACAGCAACGGTGACGACTTATCGAACACCTTGCTGATCATCAGTGGCTTGTGCACGCGTTGACCTGTGGGCTGGCCCGATTGCGGATCGCGAGGAATGATCACTTGGTGGGCAAACGCCTGGACCAATATCTGATCCTCATGACCTTCCTGATAAATATTGCCTACCGAGTCCTGAGTAAATGTGCCTGCCGTGATCAAACCTTGTTTGACACCGGTGATGGAGAGGTACGCGGGTGTTGGCATGATTGGTTTCCTTGCCGGGTTGAGTAGGTGTTGCCGAACAGCGAAATGGCTGAACGGGTAAGTGCCTATAACCTTTAACAAGAAGCGTGCCTGAAAGTGTGAAGCCCAATGAAATAAGGGTGGGCGAGGTTTGATGAACTGCGTGACGGGTTTGTATTAAGGGTTGTGGGCTGTTTTTGCTTATAAAGATTGCGCATAGATGCGCACTTAGTTGCTCAGATGTTTCTGCGGTGAAGAATAAGGCTGGTCGAGCTGATAGAGTTGTTATTGCTTGAGTGTGTGCGCAAATAGCTGCGCACGCCACGCATATAGCGGCTTGTAGGATGTTTCTTAAGTTTCGGTCCGTCGCTTGCTGATTGCTTTATGCATGACTAAGGTTCTTGTGTCTCGATATGTTTGAACGGAATTTAATGGCTCTCTGATACGTACTTCAATGGCGTTAAGTTTGCCTGTGTTGCCTTGGATGGTTGTGTGCGGCCGAAAATGATTTATTCAAAAAAACCTTACGCCTATTATTTGGAAGTTGCACGAGCCGCCTGTTCGTCAGGCAGTTTCGTGGGCGTTGATATGCGCTTTTCCAATGAGTTTGAAGCGCTGGAAGGCGAGCTTGGCAAAGCGCAGTCGGTTCATGGCAATGGGCTGCCGGATTGGCAGCGGGTCAGCGAAATCAGCGAATGCCTGCTGCGTGAGCACTCCAAGGATTTGCGTCTCGCCTGCTGGTTGACCTGGGCCTTGTATCAGCGTGATTCATTGGCTGGGTTGCTGGCCGGCCTCGGTGTGCTGCGAGAACTCTGCGAGCACCATTGGGCAGACGTGTACCCAGGCAAATTGCGTACCCGCGTTGCCGCGTTTGGCTGGTTGGTGACGCGCCTTGAGCAAGCGTTTGCCAAAAAAATCTCGCTCACCGATCAACAGCCTTTATGTCAGGCGCTGCTGGAACACCTCGAACATCTGGAGCAGCTATGGGCCCAGCATCTTGGGAGTGAGGCTCCCGTGCTGCTGCCAATTCGACGGCAATTGGCGCAGCGCCTGGCCGAGGCCGCGCAAGGGGCGGCAGAGGCTGATGTAGCCGTGGCTGCTATTGCCAGCGTCAGGCAAGCGCCGCCGCAGTTGCCCACCCCTGAGCAATCGGTCAACAGCGAGAAAGAGGCGCACAAATTACTGCGCTCATTACAGGAACAGGCCCGGCCTTTATGCGCGTGGTGGTTGCGCCAGAACGCCACCGACCTGCGGGCTTTGCGCCTGGGCCGAACCCTTGCGTGGCTGATGCTCGTCAACTACCCCGACGCCAACAGCGAGCGAATAACCGCGCTGCGCCCGTTGGCCGCCGACAAGCTCAAGCGCTATCAGGAGCGCATGAGCCAAGGCCATTACGCCGATGTGCTGTTCGAACTGGAAGTCAGTCTGGCCGGTGCGTTGTTCTGGTTCGATGGTTTGCGCATGGCCTGGGAGTGTCTGGACGCCTTGCACGCGGACCTGGCCATGAGCGAACTGGAGATACATTTTGCGCTGCTGCTGCAACGCCTGCCCCACCTGACTGAGTACCGGTTCGACGACGGCAGCCCCTTTGCCGACCCTGCAACAGCCGAATGGATTGCGCTGCACGTGATGCGCCACCTGCGTAAGCCAGAGCCCGGCAACGTCGTGACCGACCTGACGAGCCAACCCTGGGATGCAGCGTTGGAGGCAGTAATGCCCTGCCTGCGCAAGGACGGGCTCAAAGCCGCAGTGGGGGTGATCAAGCAAGGCTTGCAGGCAGCGTGCAGTGATCGCTGCCGCTTTCATTGGCGCCTGGCACTGGCGAGGCTGTGCATGGCGGCCGGCAAGCACGAGTTGGCCAGGATCCAGCTGGAGCAACTCGATCTGCAATTACAGCGTACGGGTCTGGAAAGCTGGGAGCCGACGCTGGTCCTGCAAGTCGGTCAGCTTCTGTACCGCTGCTACGACCTGTTACCGCAAAGCCAATCCATACGCGACTGCAAGGATGCCGTGCATCGCCGGTTGTGCCATTTCGATCTGGAAGCAGTACTTCAATAGCGCCTCACCCAATAAAAGGAAAAGCACCATGGCCAAAGACGGTTCGGTAGCCCCCAAGGAACGTATCAATATCACCTTCAAACCCGCGGTCGGCGGTGCCCAGGAAGAAGTCGAACTGCCGTTGAAGCTGCTGGTGCTGGGGGACTTCTCCCAACGTGTGGACCTGCGCAAGCTTGAAGATCGCAAGCCCATCGGTATCGACAAACACACCCTCGACGAGGTGTTGGCCAAGCAAGCAGTGAGCCTGACGCTGAGCGTACCCAATCGTCTTCAGGATCAAGCCGACGCGCAAGAACTGGCGATCCAGGTCCGCATCAACGCGATGAAAGACTTCAACCCCGCGAATCTGGTCGAGCAAATCCCGGAGTTGCAAAAGCTGATGGCCCTGCGTGAAGCGCTGGTGGCGCTCAAGGGCCCATTGGGCAACACCCCAAGTTTTCGCAAGGCTATCGAGCAGGCATTGACCCATGGTGATTCCCGCGCACGAGTCCTGGCCGAACTGGGGCTGCCCAGCCCTGATGCCTGACATTTTTCAGTAAAAGGACACTGACACCATGACCACGATTCAACACGAGCTGCAATCGGTAGAAGCGATCCAAACCTGCAGCATCCTCGACAGCATCACCGCCCAGACGCTGCTGAGCGCCGACGACGAGGCTTACGGCATCGCCAAGCGCGGCGTATCGGCGTTTATTGCGGAGCTGCTCAAGCCACATAACCGTGACGAACCGGTAAAGAAGCGCCTGGTCGACCAGATGATCGCGCAAATCGATACCAGGCTCAGCCAGCAAATGGATGAGATCCTGCACCATCCGGACTTCCAGGCACTGGAAGCTTCCTGGCGAGGGTTGCAGTTGCTGGTCGAGCGCACCAACTTTCGCGAGAACATCAAGATAGAGCTGTTGAATGTCTCGCGCGAGGACCTGCTGGATGATTTCGAGGATTCTTCGGAAATCACTCAGTCCGGGCTCTACAAGCATGTCTACAGCGCTGAATACGGTCAATTCGGTGGGCAGCCGGTGGGTGCGATCATTGCCAATTATTTTCTCTCGCCCAGTGCGCCCGATGTAAAGCTGATGCAATACGCCTCCAGCGTCGCCAGCATGGCTCACGCACCCTTTATTGCTGCGGCGGGGCCGAGTTTCTTTGGTTTGGAAAGCTTCACCGGGCTGCCCGACCTGAAGGATCTGCGGGATCACTTCGAAGGGCCGCAGTTTGCCAAATGGCAAAGCTTTCGCCAGAGCGAAGACGCGCGTTACATTGGCCTTACCGTCCCGCGGTTTCTGTTGCGCACCCCGTATGATCCCCTTGAGTGCCCAGTCAAGACCTTTGCGTATCAGGAAAACGTGGTTAACAGCCACGAGCATTACCTGTGGGGCAATACCGCCTATGCCTTTGCCACACGCCTGACAGACAGCTTCGCTCGCTTTCGCTGGTGCCCGAATATCATCGGTCCGCAAAGCGGCGGGGCGGTCGAAGACCTCCCACTGCATCACTTCCAGAGCATGGGCGAGATTGAAACCAAGATCCCTACCGAAGTGCTGGTATCGGATCGGCGCGAATACGAGCTGGCGCAAGAAGGTTTCATCGCCTTGACCATGCGCAAGGGCAGCGATAACGCGGCATTCTTTTCCGCCAGTTCCGTGCAAAAGCCCAAATCCTTTGGCATCAGTGAAGAAGGCCGGGCAGCAGAACTCAATTACCGCCTGGGCACGCAGTTGCCCTACATGATGGTGGTCAACCGTCTGGCGCATTACCTCAAGGTATTGCAACGAGAACAGTTGGGCGCCTGGAAAGAGCGCACGGACCTTGAGCAGGAGCTCAACAAGTGGGTTCGCCAATATGTAGCAGACCAGGAAAACCCCAGCGCCGAAGTGCGTGGACGGCGCCCGCTGCGTGCCGCGCGCATCGTCGTCAGCGATGTCGAGGGCGAGCCCGGCTGGTACCGCGTCAACCTGACAGTGCGCCCGCATTTCAAGTACATGGGGGCAGACTTCACCTTGTCCCTGGTTGGCAAGCTCGATAAAGAATGAGCAGAGGCCAGGGCATGGTTCAGCACAACAGCCTTTTCGAACGTCTTGAATGCGGTGTGTCGACGCCAGGATGCCCCGTAGCGTCCATCGCCGCACATCTGGGAAAAATGCTCAGCACACGTGCGGGCAGTGTCCAGACACTGGCTGATTATGGTTTGCCTGATCTCAACGATATGCGACTGAGCCTGCATGAATCCTTGACTCAGTCGCGGCTGCACATCGAGCGTTTTATCCAGGCTTACGAACCGCGACTGGCGAATGTTCATGTAAGGCTGCTGCCCGCTGTGGGTGGGTCTCTGGCTCTGGCATTTGTCATTGACGCTGAGCGAGTGATCGATGGCGGCCTGCAACCGGTCGTGTTTCAGGCACGTCTTGCGCACGCCGGGCGGGTTGAGGTTTTCGTCCATGACGTTTAACCGCTACTTTCAAAGTGAACTCAGCGCCCTGCGCCAACAAGGGCGGCGCTTTTCCGAGCGCAATCCAGCCCTGGCGCCATTTCTTGCGGAGGCTGGCCAGGACCCGGATGTTGAGCGTTTACTCGAAGGGTTTGCATTTCTGACCGCTCGCCTGCGCCAGAAGCTCGATGACGAACTACCGGAACTGACGCATTCGTTGATGCACTTGTTATGGCCTCATTACATGCGTCCAACACCGGCCTTCAGCATCCTGCAATTTGACCCTTTAAAACGTGCCGGCCCCAACGTCCGAGTGGCTCGGGACACCGCCGTGGAAAGCGCCCCCATCAAGGGTGAGCGTTGCCGGTTCCGCACATGCTATGCCACCGACATCATGCCCCTGCAACTCAGTGGTCTGGAATACCGCTGTCAGGGCGAAGGGGCCTGGCTGGATTTGCACCTGGCCATGAGTACCGACGGTAACTTCAGTGAGTTGGCATTTGAATCGCTGAGGCTGCACCTGGCTGGCGATCACTACATCAGCCAAGGCCTGTACCTCAGCCTGTTGCGCCATGTCGACGGTATCTGCCTGTCGCTGCTGGATCACGAGGGCATACCGGTGAGAAACAGCGACGGACAACCTGTGACGTTGCGCCTCAGTGCCGCTCAGGTTCAGCCGGTGGGTTTTTCCCCGGAGCAGGCACTGATTCCTTATCCGCAGAATACCTTTGACGGTTATCGGCACCTGCAGGAGTACTTCGCCTTCCCCGAGAAATACCTGTTTGTCGACGTCGAAGGCCTGAATGTGCTGCACACGCTGCCTGACGAGCTGCTCCGGCAGGCGCATGGCATGGTGATGCGTTTCGAACTTCACACCCAGGGCCGTGAACCCCAGCGTCCAACCCTGGATAACGTGAAGCTGTATTGCACGCCCATCGTCAACCTGTTCAAACAGGACGCGATCCCCATACGTCTGGATGGTAAGCAGGATGAATACCTGCTGGTACCCGGGGAATATACGCCGGGCAATGCCAGTGTGTTTTCCGTGGACCAGGTCACCGGGTGGCGCCCCGGCGGGTTGGGCTATCAGGCCTATGTGCCGTTCGAGTCGTTTGAACATGACTGCGATCCCGAGGCTTGGGCGGCCCCCCCCAGTTACAGCATTCGCCAGCGTTCCTCGGTACAGCATGGCGGGCTTGATACCTGGATGGGATTGCCCAGCCGCCACGAACAAGGTCAGGAAACCCTGTCGGTCGAATTGACCTGTACCAATTGCAACCTGCCGCGCCAGCTTCGTGCAGGCGACATCAGCCTGCCCGGTGAACAGACTCCGGAGTCATTGGGGTTTCGCAATATCACCACACCCACTGCGAGCTTTGCGCCGCCACTGGACCAGGATTTTTTGTGGAAGCTCATCAGCAATATGTCGGTCAACTATCTGTCGTTGACCGATATCAATGCCTTGAAAGTCATACTCCAAACCTACGACTTGCCGCGCCATCACGACCGACAGGCGCTGAAGGTCAGTCAGAAAAGGTTGAGTGCTTTGCGCTCCATTCGCCATGAGGCAGTAGATCGTCTGCATCGCGGGCTGCCTGTTCGAGGCTTGCGGGTCGAGCTGACGGTTGATACCCAAGGCTTTGTCGGTCAGGGCGATCTGTTTGTATTCGCCTCTGTTCTCAATCAGTTCTTTACGCTCTATGCCAGCCTCAATTCGTATCACGAGTTGCGGGTCATCAGCACACAAGGAGACGTGTACCTATGGCCATCCCGGATGGGACAGCAACCGCTGTTTTGACTCAACTTTGCCGTGTGATTCGTGAGTACACGCTATTTCAGGCGATTGTGCAGGTCATCGAACGGCTGCGCGAGGCCCATCCGCTGCTGGATGACGATGCGCTGTATGACCAACTGGAGTTCCAGGCCAACCCCGGTTTCGGGTTTGCCGCGCACGATATCGACCGTGTGGAGTTTTTTAATGAGCACGGGGCCTTGCGCGCTCGCTTGCGTCTTAACGTATTGGGGTTATTCGGTGCCGGTTCGCCGCTGCCTGCGTTTTACGCTGAGCAAGCCTTTGCCGAGCGTTCGGGGGGCAACCCGACTCGAGACTTCCTTGATCTGTTCCATCACCGCCTGCAGCGCCTGATGTTGCCGATCTGGCGCAAATACCGTTATCGGGCGTGTTTCCGCGCAGGTGCAAACGACAGGTTTTCCGAGCAGATGTTTGCCTTGATGGGCCTGGGCGACGGTGCAATTCGCAGTGCTTCGCAGCTTGATTGCAAGCGCCTGCTGCCTTACCTGGGCCTGCTGAGTTTGCGAGTGCACTCGGCTGCGCTGATCGAGGCTGTCCTGCGCTACTACTTCAAGCACGACGCGGTGTTTATCGAGCAATGGGTGGAGCGCACGGTCGAGGTCAGCCGGTTGGAGTGCAATCATCTTGGGCGGGCCAATAGCGCCCTTGGCCATGACCTCGTCCTAGGGCATCGCATCGCTGACCGCAGCGGCAAGTTCAGGGTGCATGTGCTGGCGCTGTGTTGGCAGCGTTTGCATGATTTTCTGCCTATCGCACAAGCGTACCAGCGGCTGTGCGCACTGGTGCGGCTGACCCTGCGCGACCCTCTGGACTACGACCTGCGTCTGACGTTGGCGCCGGGCGAGGTCAGGCCGTTGCACATTGGCGAAAACACGCTTTGCCGCCTCGGCTGGACCACCTGGCTGGAACATGAACGGGCCGACGGCGTGGTCACACTTGCCGGCCATTTTCACAGGGGTTAATGATCATGACGAATAGGGATCTGCAAGGCGCTCTGTGCGATCCGCTGGCATACGCCAATGCGCTGTCTGCCTGCTTTGCACGCCTGGCATTGGACCGTGATGAGCACCGGTTGCCTGACGCGCTCGTCGCCGCTGTGGCGCGACTGAGCCAATGCGAACTCAGCCAGTTTTACCTGCTCAATGAAATGACCGGTCGGCTTGAACTGATTGCTCAGCATTGGTCCGAGGGGGCGTCGATGGCCGTGGCAGCCGATTCCGATCTGCACCACCCACCACTGTTGAGTCACACCTTGACCCAAGGTGTTGTCCTGAGCCTGGACGATCTGCAGAGCAGCTGTCATGACGTTCATTTCCTGCCCGTCTCGGTGAAGCCCTGGCGTGCGCTGTTGAGCGTGCCGTTATTCAATCGTGGTGAGCGGGTTGCCGGTGTGCTGCTGTGCGCTCGGCAAAGGCCCGCTCAGTTGCAAGGCTACGCAACCTCTCTGGCGCAGTTGGGCAGCTTCGCCATGAACCAACTGCTGATGCTGCGCAGTATGCAGCCCAACGTTGATGCAAGGCTCAGGTGCAACAAGCCGTTGACCAGGGAGTATGGGTTGATTGGCTCCAGTGCGGCGATGGGGCAGACGTGCCAGTTGATCCGTAAAGTCCTGCATACCCCGTACACCGTGCTGCTGTGTGGCGAGACCGGTACCGGCAAGGAAGTGGTGGCTCGCGCCATTCATGCTGCCGGTCCGCGCCGGGACAAGGCCTTCGTGGTACAGAACTGCGCAGCGTTCCCTGAAGGGCTGCTTGAGAGCGAGCTTTTCGGTTACCGCAAAGGTGCGTTCACGGGGGCTGAGCGCAATCATGCGGGGCTGTTTGATGCCGCGCACGGCGGTACGTTGCTGCTGGATGAAATCGGCGATATGCCGCTGGCATTGCAAGCCAAATTGCTGCGGGTTTTGCAGGAGGGCGAGGTCAGGCCGCTGGGTGCCAGTGCGGCGCATAAGGTCGACGTGCGGATCATTGCGGCGACTCATCGCGACCTCGCTGCGATGGTCGCCGAGGGGCGCTTTCGCGAAGACCTCTATTACCGGCTCGTGCAGTTCCCGATCACGTTACCGGCCCTGCGTGAGCGAGACGGCGATGTGCTGCAACTGGCGCGCTATTTCACGCAAGAGGCGTGCGCGGCGCTGCAGAGGTCGCCCGTGGGTTGGTCCACTCTGGCCCTTGATCAACTGTCCGGCCACGCCTTTCCGGGCAACGTACGCGAGCTTAAATGCATGGTTGAGCGTGCCGTGCTGTTGTGTGACGCCGGCGTGATCCTGCCGGAACACCTGGCGCTGCCACCGACTGCGGCGCCGACCGCGAACGACGATGTGACGCTGCGCCAGCGCATGGAACGAGTGGAGCGCGTGTTCCTGCTCGATTGCTTGCACAAGAACCATGGCAATCGCACCCGTACCGCGCGGGAGCTAGGGGTTGCCCGACGCACGCTGCTTTACCGCCTTGCACGTTTGAACATCCCCGTCGGCGATGCCAGGGAGAAATGCTGAATGGTGCACTTGATTTTTACTGTGGGAGAAACCTGATGCCTGACCGTCCATGGCACGCCGTGTTGCTTGTGTTGTGTTTGCTGGGTGGCTGTAACGCCAACTACGTGTTCGATGATGCCGAGTACCGTCCTTTGGGTGACCCGCAGGCAATTATTCGTGGCCAATGAGCAGAGGGATCATGACGATGCAGCTTGTGTTTGAGGTCTGTACGGTCGATAGCGCCAACGCCGAACCCTCGGCCCGCAAAGTATTTGACGCAGTGGGCGGCGTGATCGGCCGCGGCCCCGGATGTGACTGGGTGATACCCGACCCCAGTCGCGTGCTCTCCAGTCACCATGGATTGGTCGGTTACCGTGAGGGCCGCTATTTCCTGACCGATATCAGTCGCAACGGTATTGGCGTGGCAGGCAGTGCTGAACGCCTGCGCAAGGGGCAGGCGAGACTGATCAATGATGGTGATGTATTCGAACTTGGTGCGTTGGTGCTCCGTGCGCGGTTGTTGCAACCTGCGCGCCATTCAGGCGAGCTGCGTGCCAGTGCGGCAGTACCGATTCCCGATGATGCCTTCCTGTCCCTGGACCCTCTGCATGGGCTGGATCTGGATCACCGGAAACTGGCCACCTCGGATGACCTGGAAGCACTGAACGAGGCCGTTGATGAGCAAGGGGGCTGGGCAGAGCATCACGGGACCGAGCGGGAGCATGTGACATGCCCGCGCCGGGCAGAACCCGAGGTAGAGGTGGCTGCGGTGCCCGCCAGTGCAATGGCACCATCGACTGATGGAGTGTTCTGGTCACAGTTCGCGGCGGCCTTGGGCATGGAGCTCGACACGCTCGACCCATCGGCCAGGGAGGCGCTGGCGATCAGGGTGGCGGGCTTGTTTCGCTTGACGGTCCAGGGGCTGCAACAAGCCCTGCGCACGCGTGAAGCGCTGTATCAGGAATGGGGGAAGGCGTCGCTCGACCGTCAGGGCGCGGCCCGGAACCCCTTGAAAATGTTCAGCGACACCGATGCGGCGTTATCCGCACTGCTGGATACAGGGGCTCTGGGGCAAATGCCCGCAGCGCGGGCCATTGGTCAGGCTCATCGGGAGCTGCAGGTGCATCAGGTCGCGCTGTTGGCTGCCTGTCGAAGCACCGTGAATAACCTGCACGCGGCCTTCGAGCCGAACCGCTTGGTCGGGTGCTTTGAGTCTCAGGGCAAGCCGCGACGATTTTTCACCGATGGTGCGCGTTGGCGTGCGTACCAGCGTCACTACCAGCGTTTGGTGGCGCAAGGGCCGTTGACCGATCACTCGTTGACCGACGATTTCGCCAAAGCCTATGAAGAACAGGCGCGTCTGATCTCCTCTTTGCACATTGATTTTTCAGGATGATAGTCATGTATCGAGCCACCCGCGCTTTGGTGTTGCTTTCGCTTGGTTTCCTGGTGGGTTGCAGCGCCGTATCGCCTTTTTCCACGCTGACCAAGCTGGACGTGGTATTGACCGCGAGCGAGCACGTCAACCCTGACCTGCACGGCCGCCCCTCGCCGGTTGTGGTGCAGTTGATTGAATTGCGCCATGGCGTAGCCTTCGAACATGCCGACTTCTTCAGCCTGTATGACAAGGCCCAGCAATTGTTGCCAAAAGACTGGGTAAGCAGTGAAGAAGTCGAACTGCGCCCAGGTGACCGCCTGGCGCTCAAACTCCGTATCGGTCCCGACAGTCGTTTTGTAGGGGTGTTGGCGGCTTACCGAGACTTGCCGCACGTCCAATGGCGGCTGCTGATACCCGTGACCATGCACCAGCGCAACCGAGCCGATCTGGTGTTGGACAAGGACGGCATACGCGTTGCCGACCCGCTCGCTGTGATGGAGGTGCGCTGAGATGCCTGTTCATAAAGTGATCTGGCAGGAAGGCATGTTGCTGCGCCCACAACACTTGCAGCACAACGACCGCTATTACCAACAGCAACTCAACCAGACGCGCCTGTTGGGCAGTGATGCCTGGGGCTTCCTCACGCTGCAATTGAATGAGCAATACCTCAAGCTGGGCAAGCTGGTGGTCACCCAGGCCAGTGGCGTCTTGCCGGACGGCAGCTGGTTCGATTTGAGTGGCGCTATGGAACCGCTGGTATTGCAGGTACCCACTGATGCGGGCAGGCAGGCAATTTACCTGGCACTGCCCCTGGCCAGCGGCAATCATCTTGAAGTGCGCCAGCCTGAACAGAGCGATGTTCTGGCGCGTTACCTGCGATGCGAAGTGGAAGTGGGGGACTCCAACCTGGGTGTGGATGCGCGTTGCCGAATCAGCTGCGCACGTCCCGACTTACGCCTTGTGCTGGGCGAGCAACCAAGTGATCAGGGCTTCGTCAAGCTCAAGGTTGCCCAAGTGCTGGACGTCACCGCTGAAGGGGGCGTGAGCCTGGATGCCGCGTTCATCCCGACCTTCATTTTTGTGCCGGAGCATGGGTACGTAGCGTCGTGCCTTAACGAGGTGGTGGGTTTGCTTGCCAGCCGTGGCGATGCCATCGCGGCGCGCATTCGTGGCGAGAGCACGGCTGCAAGCACGCAACTCGGTGATTTCCTGATGCTGCAAGTGATCAATCGTACCGAACTTGCGCTGCGGCATTGCCTGAGCCAGGCCCAGGTCCGGCCCGAAGCCTTGTTCCGCCTGTTGGTATCGATGCTCGGTGAGTTATCAACGTTTGCCTGTGACAGTAAACGCGCGCAGCTGGACGTGCATTATCAGCACAGCGACCAGGGTGCCAGTTTTCGCGGGTTGATGGAGCGCGTACGCGTCGTCTTGTCGGTGGTGCTTGAGCAACATGCGATCGAATTGACATTGCAGCCACGCCAGTATGGCGTCCTGGTATGCCCGGTCAGCGAATTGAAACTACTCGGCACGGCTACGTTCATCCTGGCAGCTACCGCGCAGTGTGAAACAGAGGAACTGCGCCAGCGCCTGCCGGCACACCTGAAAGTCGGGCCGGTAGAGCGCATACGTGAGTTGGTCAACCTGCACTTGGCCGGTATCAAGGTCAAGCCCCTGCCGGTGGCGCCGCGCCAGATTCCGTTTCATGCCGGCAAGACCTATTTCATCCTCGACATGAGTGCCCGTGAGATCGCGCAATTGCAGCAGTCGGGTGGTTTCGCGTTCCACGTAGGCGGTGAATTCACCGGGCTTGAACTCAACTTTTGGGCCATCAGGAATTGAATGCCATGGACAGTGAGTACATACAGGATGAAAGAACCGTCCTGCTCGACCGTGAGAGTCATGGGCCTGCACAGGGGCCCTTGACCGACTTCCCGTCGCCGCCACGCTATGAGCAGTTGGAGGACCGCATGATCTATGCCGGCCGTATGCTCGATGCGTCGAGTTTCAAGGCCGGGCTCAACCCTGTGGTGGCTGCGGCGTGGGCGGTATTGGCCGAAATCGTGGCGCTCAGGGTCTGCTCTGGTCGCGAAGACCTGGGCACGCTCAACGACCGATTGTCATTGGCGGTGACTCAATTTGAAACCCGCGCCTTGCAGAGCGGTGTTGAAAGCAGCCAGGTCATGTCGGCGCGCTATGTGTTGTGCAGTGTGATCGATGAGGCGGTCGTTACTACGGCGTGGGGGGCACAGAGCGAATGGTCGAAGGTGAGCCTGTTGAGTCGCTTTCACAACGAAACCTTTGGGGGCGAAAAGGTTTTCCAACTGCTGGAGCGTCTGTCACGTGACCCGGTGAAGCATCTGGCGATGCTGGAGCTGCTTTACCTGTGCCTATCCCTGGGGTTCGAGGGCAAATACCGAGTGATGGAGCGGGGCATGTCGCAACTTGAGGCCGTTCGCGATGCCTTGTATCGCCAGATCCGGCATGTGCGCGGGCAGCCGTCGTCGGTGCCACCAGTGCCTGCATTGCACGGGGCCAGTCGGCGCCCGCGGTTGTGCGTCGTTCCCGTTACCGGGTTGGTCGTCTTCACCCTGGTTTGCTTGCTGGCAATGTACACAGGATTTGCCTGGGTGCTGAGCAAGGAGCGCGCGAAGGCGTTGCAACCGCTTCAATTTTCGGCGTCGGATTTGATCCGCACGTCCTTGTAAACGCAGGGAGCAAAGAATGAGCGCATTCTTCAAGGGTGTGGGCGCCGTGCTGGGCCGGTTTTGGGTTTGGAGCCTGTTGCTGGCGCTTTTGTGTGCGGCAGCGGTGTGGTTCTGGGGGCCGCTGCTGGCGGTGGATGATCAGCGCATCTGGCAGAGCGCGACGGCTCGTCTGGTTACCATTTGCGTCGTATTTCTGCTCTGGGGGCTGGTGATGGCCCAGGCCAGCGGTGGCCGTGCCGCCAGGCGCCCACAGTCTGAGCGCCAGACACGCCAGCAGCCGTCGAAAGCGGTGGAGAACGAGCAACGCTGCGTGCGCGCACGGTTCAAGGATGCGGTTCATCTACTGAAAACATCCAGCCGTTATGGAGAGCGCAGTGCGCAGTGGCGCCATGAGTTGCCCTGGTACCTGTTGATGGGTGAGTCGGGCAGTGGCAAGACCCAGCTGTTGGCGGCAGCCGGCTTGCAGTTAACGCCTGATCACGCGGACAGGCGAGCGACGAACAACAGCGCTCATTGCCAGTGGTATTTCGCCGACGAAGGCGTACTCATCGACACTCCGGGGCGCTATCTGACCCAGCCTGACAGTGCAGTGGATGCCGCAGGTTGGGCCACCCTGCTCAATCTCCTCAGGTGGCGGCGCCGGGTGCGCCCGCTCAACGGCGTGGTGGTGGCGCTGTCGGTAGACACGTTGCTCAACACCAGCGAGTACGACCTGGATCATCATGCCCGTCGTGTGCACTCGCGCTTGCAGGAGATTCAACAAACGTTACATGTGGATGTGCCGATTTATCTGGTGTTGACCCAGGCCGATCGATTGCCCGGATTCACTGAGTTCTTTGATTCACCTCATGGGGAAAGTGCCGACGGCTTGCTGGGCCAGCCGCTGACCGTCGGCAGCGGTATACCTGAAATTACCCAGGTTCATGAGGCCGTCGAGGGATTATTGCAGCGTTTGAACGGTGAGCTGATTACGCGCTTACACCACGAGGGCAACGTTGAACGTCGTGGTCAGATTCTGGAATTTCCCCAGCAGGCGGCACGCGTCGGTGAGCGTGTAAGCCTGTTCGCTGAAATGGCCTTTTCTGCTCATCGTTACCAACCCATCAATGGTTTGCGCGGGTTCTTCCTGACCTGTGCCGATGACAGGCATGTACGTTTTGTAAGGGGCCTGTTCAGTCAGGTGATCTTTGCCGAAGCCGGCCTTGCGAGCCTGCAAGCCCAGGAGCAGCGGCGCATCCGTCAGCGCCAGGGGCTGCAAGCGATGACAGTCGCGTTGGTTCTTGGCGGCGTCGGCGGCCTGTGGATGCACAGCTATAACGTCAACCATCAACGCCTGGTCCAACTGGCGGCATTGGTCGCCCACGCGACGCCGTCGGTAGTGGCTGCTAGCGATGAAAGCCCGGCGTTGTTGGCGCTGTTGGACGCGCGCCTGGCGGCCAGCCGGGTGTTTCCGACGGCGCAGGATGTGCGCCTGGTCGAGCGCCTTGGCCTGTATCAGGGCGAACTGAGTCGTCCCTGGGTAGACCAGGCTTATGAGCAGGCGCTGCAACAGCAACTGCTGGTCTGGATAACCGCGCAGCTTGAGGAACAGGTAGACGCCAGCCTGGGAGACCGCGAGCGGTTATTGGATAACCTGCGTGCGTATTTGATGCTCAATCTGCGCGAGCGTCGTGACGCCGCCTGGCTGGCACAACATGTGACAGGCCTTTGGTCGGTGCGTTTTGCCGGGGATATGCCCACGCAGAAGCGTCTGGGTGAACACTTGGCGCGGCTGATGCAACTGCCGTTTGGCACAACGCTTAACGACGAGCGAGTGGCCCGAGCCCGCGAAGTGCTGAGGGGGGAATCGTTGGCCGACGGCGTGTATCGGGTACTGCGCGAACAAGCGCGCAACCTGGAACCGCTGCGTCTGGCCGAGGGGAAGGTATTTGCCACGATCGATCCGCCCGTGCCCGGTTTCTATACAAAAAGGTATGTGCAGTACTTTGAGGCGCAGGGCCCGAGGCTGGTCAATGCCATTGCTCAGGATAATTGGGTGCTGGGGCAGGGCACTGACCTGGGGCCGCAGGATTTGCGGCGTTTGATGACAGAGCTGCAGCAACGCTATTTCAGTGAGTATGCCGATGCCTGGAGCGACGTGCTCGGCCGTGTCAGGCTGCAACAGACCGACAGTCTGCGCCAGGATGCCGACCAGCTCATGAACCTGACCTCGGCACAGTCCCCCTTGATTCGGCTCTTGCAGCAACTGCGTGAAAACACTCGTTTGCTGCCAGGCCATGAGCTGCTGGATAAGGTGTCCGGGCAGTCGGGAGAGCTGGCCGGGGTGGCCAAAGTGATGCTGGCGGAGGGGCAGTCGGTTTTTGCCGATGCGCCGCGACAGGCATTGCAGCAGCGTTTTGAACCCTTGCATCAATTGCTCGATGAGCAGCACAACCCCGGCGCAGAGTTGACCCAGGCGTTGCGTTTGCTCGGTGAGCTGCACCTGCAACTCACGGCATTGAACCGGGACAGCGCGCCAGAGCAGGCGGCCTTCCTGCGTGCCAGGCAGCGTATGGAGGGGCAGCAGGATGTACTGGGCAACGTGCGTGATGCTGCTGCGCGTCTGCCGCTACCGCTTGCCGGTTGGTTCGAGGGCGTGGCCGACGACAGTTGGCGGCATTTGCTGGAGCAGGCCTATGTGCATGTCAACCAACGGTATCAGAGCGACGTGCATAGCCTTTATGCCAAGGCCCTGCGTCGACGTTATCCATTCAATGCCCATGCAAGCAGTGATGTTGCGCTTCACGATTTTCAGGAGTTCTTCAAACCGCAGGGGGTGATGGCGCGTTTTTATGAGGGCTATCTTCGGCCTTTCATCAGCGTCGATGGCAGCCGCTACAGGTTGCGTGGGCTCGATGGCCAGAGCTTGCCGGTTTCGCGTTCGCTGCTGGACCAATTGGCGAAAACCCAGGTAATCCGTCGCGGCTTTTTCAGCGAGGATTCGGGGGAGTTGTCTGTGCGATTTACTTTGGCGCCCTACAGCCTGGACCAATCGGTCAGCCGAGCCGTACTGCGGTTTGGCGACCAGCAGTTGGAATATCGGCACGGTCCGATCACGCCCGTGGCGTTTCATTGGCCCACCGAGGCAGAGAATGGGCGCAGCAGTCTTGTGCTGGACAGGGGCACGGAGCAGCGGCCGTTGGGCATTGAGAAAAACGCCGGGGCCTGGTCGCTGTTCCGGTTCTTCGATCTGCTGCAGAAAGAACCCGCAAACGCTGCAAACAGGCAGATTATCAAGGCAGACCTCGCCGGTCTGCGTGCCAATTACCTGCTGACCAGCCAGCGCACGCCCGGCCCGTTTGATATCGACACATGGCGCACCTTCCGATTACCGGAGCAACTGTGAGCCAGGCCGGCGCCCATTGGCGCAGTGCCGGGCGCACCCAGCGAGGGCAGGCGCGACTGCGTAATGAAGATGCGTTTCTGGACAACCCGCATGGCGGTTGCTGGGCTGTGGCGGACGGAATGGGCGGCTATCGGTATGGAGATGTCGCCAGTCGTTGGGTGGTCAGCGACCTGGCTTCAGTGACGGCTCATGGCAACCTCGATCAGCGCATCAATGCCGTTCGGGAAAGTTTGCAAGGTGTTAACCAGCGATTGAGGCAAGCCTGGACAGCGCCCGGCGCAAATGATGGCGCGACGATGGGCAGTACCGTGGTTGCCTTGCTGCTGGAGAGCGGTCGGGCAGCGTGTGTCTGGGCCGGAGACAGTCGCTGCTATCTATGGCGCGGCCAGAACCTCTACCAGTTGTCCAGAGATCATTCGCTGCTGCGGCGCCTGATGGACGAGCGTCATCTCAGCGTGGCGCAAGCCCAGGCGCATCCCGACGCCAGGGCCTTGACCCGGGCCGTTGGCGCGCGCTCGCGTTTGGAGCTTGAGGTATTGGAGCTCAGTACCCGCCCAGGGGATGTATTTCTGTTGTGCAGCGATGGCTTGTATCAGACCCTCAGCCATGTCGAGCTGGGGCGAGCACTGAGCAGGCGAACGCCCCTGCAGGCGGTGGAGCAATTATTCGCCGCAGCGTTGCGCAGGCCGGTGCGAGATGACCTGACCGCGGTGGTGGTGCAGCCGTGAACCTGGCGGTCGCACCATCACGTCTGCTGGCCGGGCGTTATCACCTTGAGCACGTTCTGGGCAGTGGCGGCATGGGGGTGGTGTACCGTGCGCGCGATCTGTTGCATGAACAATTGGGCGAGCCCTGCTCCAGGGTGGCACTTAAGGTGCTGGGCGAGTCGATTTCCCAGTGCCCCGACGCGCATGTGCTGTTGTACGGCGAGTTTGCGTTGGCCCGCAGCCTGCGGCACGAGCGTGTGGTACGGATGTTTTCATTTGAGGTCGACACCCACAGCAAGATTGCATTCTTCACCATGGAGCTGCTGCCAGGGGTGACCCTCGATCGGCTGCTGCTGGAGTGCCCCTATGGTTTGCCCTGGCAAGAACTGCAACCCATCGCCCTGCAGTTGCTGGAGGCTTTGGCCTACATCCACCAAAAGGACGTCCTGCACGGCGATGTGAAACCCGCCAACGTCATGGTGGGAGAGGAGGGCATACGTTTATTCGATTTTGGCCTGGGGCATACTCAGGCTCAGGAGGCGATGGGCTTGCCGAGTGTCAGCCGCACTCGCTTCAATGCCTGGACACCCGCCTATGCGGCCCCGGAATTGCTGGAAGGCGGTGCGCTGAGTGGCGCTGCGGACGTATATGGGCTGGCCTGCATTGTGTACGAGCTGGCCAGCGGCCGGCGCATCGGCCCACGCACCTCCACTGACCGGCTGGCCCGGCCCGCGCAACTACCCAGGCACTGCTGGCCGGCATTGCGTTCGGCGTTAGCGATAGATCCGCAGCGTCGAACCATAACAATCGCCGAATTGCGCGAAGTGATGGCCAGCAGCCGGCCACGCTGGTGCCTGTAGCGTAAAGGTCAGACCGCCAGGCCATGCAGCTGGCAGTACTGCGCCCAGTCCATGCCGGCCATTTGAGCGACTTCTTTATGCACTTCGCGGCGCTGGGCCTCAAAGGCTTCGGTGGAGTCGGCCGTCAGTTTGAGGGTCAGTTCCCAGGCGAACAGCTGTTGCTGCTCCGCGTGGGCTTCGAACGCTTCGTGCAAGCGCTCGGCGCGATATTGCGCCAGGGTTTCCCCTCTGGCCTGGGCGGCCAATGGGTTGAGACTGTCCAGCTCGGCGGCGATGTGCGGCTGATCGCGCAAAAACCTGTCCAAAGCAAGTTGGTAAGTATCGCTGGGTGCTGACAAGGACATACCCTTAGTGCGAGGGACGGGACTCGGCATCGGCAGAGTGCGCATGCAAGTGAAGGCGCGCACGTTTGCGGGCTCTGCGCCGCATCCAGTTCTGCAAGGGCGCCAGCAAGAAGAACATCAGGTAAGCGACCAGCACCAATGCCAGGTCGACCCAGGTTTCAGCGACAGGCCCGGTGAACAGCTCAATGACATTCTTGATCACAAACAGCAGCACCACACTGCACAACCACAGCAGGATGGTGACAAATAGGGGACGCATGTTGCTCGACCGCTTGTCTTGCATAGTGAAGCTCTCTCCTTTGTACCTGTTGTCGTTCCAGGCTTGATTCCCCGAATGCGCACCTGCTGATTGGCAGGTTGTAACATCCTTTAACATGCAGACGGGCGCGGATGATACCGACTCAGATAGGCTTAGGGGTTGCTTCAAGTCAGAAAGTTCGATAATTCGGTAGGGAATTAGTGTGGCTATCTGGCATCTGGTCGCAAAAAGCGCGGCACGGGCTGGCAAAAGTCTTTCGCACCTGCTCTCAGGACGTGTAGCGTTAGCGTGTGTTTCCGGCCCTGACTTCCAGGGGCAATAGGTGACGGGCAGAGGATGGCTCATGGCGCAAACGCTGTTCAAACTGTTCCTTACCCGGCGCCTGGCGGTCCTGGCCAGCACCGAGTCGTTGCGTGCGATTCGTGAGGGATTGTTATGGATACTGCCATGTCTGTTGGTATCCGCCGGTTTTCTGATCCTGTCCGAATGCGCCCAGGCGCTGGGGTTTGACCCCCAGGTAGTAGGGTTCCTGGCAGGCTTGCACAACCAGATAAGCTCGGTGATTCCGTTGCTGGTGGCGGCCTCCATCGGTTACATGTTGGCGATCCAACATCGTCTGCCACAGCTGCCGGTCGCCTTCCTGTGCCTGGCCCATGTGGTGGTTGCCACCTTCGTGTTGCGCGACTATCCCCGCGCTTCGGCCACCTTCCTGCTGTTTATCGCCATCGCTTCGCCGTTGATCAATGTGCCTGCCATTGCCTGGCTGCACCGCTTTCGCTGGACGCGCCTGGTCAATGAAGACCTGGTGGGGCATAACCTCAAGGGCACCATCAATATGGTGATCCCAGGGGCGATCACCGCGTTGTTACTGGTGGTGGTCCTGTCGTTGCTGCTGCTGATCCCTTACGTGGCGCAATTGCAGGGCCCCCAGGTGCTCGATGCGTTGCAATCGCCCTACAGCACTGGATTGTTCGTGACGCTGATGAACTCGCTGCTGTGGTTCTTCGGCATTCACGGCGTCTATGCCATGCAGCCGCTGTTTAACGTACTGGACCAGGCCGTGGTGCTTAACGGTGCGGCGGTGGCGGCGGGGCAGCCGGTCCAGTATTTGCTCAATAACGGCCTGCTCGGCAGTTTTGCGTTTATCGGCGGATCGGGCGCGACCTTGTGCCTGCTGCTGGCGATCCTGGTGTTTTCCCGCAGCCACTCCATGCGATTGCTGGCGATCGCCAGCTTGCCGTTGTCGTTATTCAACGTCAGCGAGGTGCTGTTGTTTGGCTTGCCGATCATCCTCAACCCGCGTTTGTTTATACCGTTTCTACTGGTGCCGGCGTTCAACGCGATGGTGGCCTTGACGGCGGTGCAATTGGGCTGGGTCTCGCCAGCGGTGGCCAGCGTGCCGTTTACCGCGCCGGTGCTGCTTAATGCCTACCTCAGCACCCATGGCGACCTGGCGGCTGTGGCCCTGCAAGTGCTGCTGTTGGGCGTGGGCACGCTGGTGTATGCGCCTTACGTGCGGGCCATTCACCGTCAGTCCATCGACGGTGGCACGGTTTACCTCAAGTCTCTGGACATGACCTTTCGCGGCCTCGAAGAAAAAGGCCGTCTGCTGGAGTTCGATCCGGTAATGGCCTCCCATCGGACCCTGGCGCGACAGGCGGTTGAATTGAGCCGGATCCAGCAGATCAGCGATTACGAGTTCTACCTTGAATTCCAACCCCAGGTCTCCACCCGCACCGGCTTGTGCACCGGCTGCGAGGCGCTGATGCGCGCCCGGGACAGCCAGGGCACGGTGCATTCACCCTGGGAGTTCCTGCAATGGCTGGCGCAAGCCAGGCTGATGCCGGATGTGGATGTGTGGGTGGCGTCCCAGGCCGTGCGTCAGTATCAGAAGTGGCGCAAGACCGGTTTTGAACTGCCCATGACCATCAATATTTCCAGTACCACCTTGAAGGACGCCGCCTATGGGGATCGGCTGGTGGAAATTCTTGCCCAGGCCGATGGCCGAGTGTCGGTGGAAATCACTGAAGATGCGTTGGTCAGCGATATCCCCGCCACCCGCCAAACCATTCATAAACTGCAGGCCATCGGGGTAAAAGTGTATCTCGATGATTTTGGCACCGGGTTTTCGGGGTTGAGTTACCTGCATCAGTTTCCCGTGGACTTCATCAAGATCGACCGCAGTTTTGTGGTGGCCCAGCGCGACCCCAAGGGCGCCCAGGTGCTGACTGGCATGTTGCGCTTTTGTGAGGCCTTGAACCTGGGCGTGGTGGTGGAGGGGGTGGAGACTGCCGAGCAGTTGGCGTTTTTGAGTACGGGGCCTGAGTTGATTATCCAGGGGTGGTATTTCAGTAAGGCATTGCCGGGGGATCAGTTGCCGCGCTTTGTGCGTGAGCGGGCGGCGTTGGTTTGATCCGACGGTGTGCCTGTCCGTATCCGGTGCGTGTTTACCTGGCGCGCTGAGATCAAAATGTAGGAGCGAGCTTGTTCGCGAAAAACCTCAACGATAATGCGTATTTCCTGAATAAGCGCGGCGCCTATGGTTTTTTCGCGAGCAAGCTCGCTCCTACTAAAGCCTTGACTGACGGGCATTCGGGCTCCTAGGCCGACTCATAGCCGCGCCGCGTGCGCTCAATCTCTTCAATCAAGCCATCGATGCCCGCCAGGCGTGCGCGGTTGTCATGTTCCCAGGGATGAAACCCCGGTTTGAAATAATGCAGCCACGGTCTGAACATCCGCGGGAACACGCCCTTGGGCCCGTACAAATACTTGAGCATGCGCCACAGCCCCTTCAACGTGCCGCCCGAGGTGCGGTCGGCAATCAGCAGGCGCACGTGGAAGTCCAGCACCACCAGCCAGAACATGACGGTGGTGGTCAGCATGGTGCCCGTGCGTAGCAGGTAGCGTGCGGGGCCGGGTTTGATCACCTGGTTCCAGACATCAAAGGCGACGGCTTTATGTTCGGTTTCTTCCAGGGCGTGCCAGTACCACATCTGCTGATAACCCTTGAGTGAATCACCAAAGCGCGAGGGATCGCTCAGCAGGATTTCCGCCAGCATCGCGGTGTAGTGTTCAAGGGCGATGGTCACCGCCAGGTTGAACGACGGCGGCAGGTGTTTCTTCTGCAAGTCGAGGAAGAACTTCAGGCGTCGGTCGAGGGTGTGCGCCGGCAAGCCTGCCGCTTGCAGCAGGTCGTTATAGGCCACATGTTCGCGACTGTGCATGGCTTCCTGGCCTATGAAGCCCTGGATTTCCTTTTTCAGTTCAGGATCATCGATCTGCCCGCGGTAGTGGCGCACGCTGTCCATGAAAAACAGCTCGCCCTGGGGAAACAGCAGCGACAGGGCATTGAAGAAATGGCTGATAACCGGCCCTTGTTCATGCCAGTTCTTGATGCGCTCGGCAGGCAAGGCAAAACGGATATCGCGACGGATCGGCAACATAGTGCGTCCTCCTGTTCAGAGACGGGACTGGTCATTGGTTTCAAAGACCTGTGTGCGCGGCTTGGGCGCCATGCGTTTGCTGGCAAACACCACCAGCGCCTGATAGGCCGAAGGCAGGCAGCGGGCGAGCAGGTCAAGAAAATAGGCGTCGCGGCCGATCAGCACGCGGCGCTTGTTTTTGCGTACACCTTGCAGGATCACTTTGGCGGCCTGGTCGGCGTCGGTAATAAACAGCTTTTCGAAATCGGCGCGGGCCTGCTGTTCGCTGTGGATGAGGAAGCCGGTCATGTTCGCGTCGATACGGCTGCTGCGACAGATATCGGTACGAATGCCACCGGGGTGCACACAGGTGGCCGATACGCCGCAGCGTTGCAGGTCGAGTTCCTGGCGCAGCGCCTCGGTGAAGCCGCGCACGGCAAACTTGGTGGCGTTGTAACCGCTCATGCCGGGTTGGGCGAACAGGCCGAACACGCTCGACGTATTGACTATATGCCCTTCGCCGCTGGCCTTCAGATACGGCAGGAACGCCTTGGTGCCATGCACGACGCCCCAGAAGTTGATGCCGACAATCCATTCCAGGTCGGCGTAGTCCACGCCTTCGACGGTACTCGACAGCGCCACCCCGGCGTTGTTGAACACCAGGTTGATCTGCCCATGTTCTGCCGCACAGCGTGCAGCCCACTGCTGCATGGCCTGGCGGTCAGAGACGTCCAGCACCTGCGTGGTGACGGTGACGGGCGATAAGGTCGATGTACGGATCAGTTCCAGGGTCTGTTCCAATCCCTGGCTGTTCTTGTCGGCCAAGGCCAAGTGGCAGCCGTCGCGTGCCAAGGCCAACGCCAATGCGCGGCCCATGCCGGAGGCAGCACCGGTGATCGCCGCAACGCGGCCGTTGAATGACTTCATGACAGGCTACCTTCTGTGGCGCAGTGGGGCGCTGGTACGGGACGTGGCAGGCCGGGCGTCGGCAGCGGGCTGGCGACGTAGTCCTTGAGCGCAAAGTGCCGAGTGATCTGTTTGAAACGCCAGGTCGAACCGGGCCACAGCGTGGTGTTCTTGCCGGTGCGTGGGTCCAGGTACCAGCTCTGGCAGCCACCCGTGTTCCAGATGGTGCGTTTGAGTTTGTCCTGCAACTGGAGGTTGTAGGCGTGCTCCACGGCAGGTTTGACCTCGACCGTGGCAATGCGCTGGCGCTGCATGCGTTTCAGGGCATCGAGGATGTAGGTGACCTGAGCTTCGATCATCAGGATCATCGAGTTATGCCCCAGGCCGGTGTTGGGTCCGACGATCAGAAACAGGTTGGGATAACCCGGGACGGTGGTGCCTTTGTAGGCATGGGCGCCATCGCCCCAGGCGTCCATCAGGTCGATGCCGGCGCGGCCGATAATGCAGTCGCGCGGCAAGGGGTCGCTGGCCTGGAAGCCGGTGCCGAAGATCAGGCAGTCCGCGGGATGCTTGATGCCGTCGGCGGTGATCACACCGTCAGCTTCGATGCGCAGTACCCGGTCGGTGACCACCTCTACATTGCTGCGCGACAGCGCTGGATAGTAGTCATTGGAAATCAGCACGCGCTTGCAGCCGATGGTGTAGTCCGGCGTCAGCGTTTTGCGCAGGGAAGGGCGGGCCACTTGTTTGTGCAGGTGACGCAGGGCGATTTTCTGCACCATCTTCATCAGGCGTGGGTGCAAGGCAAAACCCACCACCCGGCCTTCCAGTGCCCAATAAAACGCGCCGCGCACCAGCTTTTGGGTGAACGGCACGTGTTTGAACAGCCAGCGTTCAAGCGTTGAAATCGGCCGGTCCGGTTTGGGCATAATCCAGGGCGGCGTACGCTGGAACAGGTCCAGGTGCGCCACCTGTGGCGCGATCTGCGGCACGAACTGAATGGCACTGGCGCCGGTGCCGATCACGGCCACGCGCTTGCCTTTCAACGAGTAGTCATGGTCCCACTGCTGGGAGTGAAAGCGCTTGCCCTTGAAGCTGTCCAGCCCCGGAATATCCGGCAGCGCCGGGCGTGACAACCCGCCCATGCCCGATACCAGCACCCGTGCGCTGACTTTGCGGCCATTGCTGAAGCTCAGGTGCCAGCGCTGCTGTTGCTCATCAAATACCGCACGTTGCAGGGCCATGCCGAAACGCAGGTAGGGCGCCAGCTCAAAACGTGTGGCGCAGTGTTCCAGATAGGCGCGGATCTCAGGTTGTGTCGCGAACTGTCGCGACCAGTCCGGGTTGGGCGCAAAGGAAAATGAATACACATGGGACTGCACGTCACAGGCGCAACCCGGGTAGTGGTTATCGCGCCAGGTACCGCCGAGGGTCTGGGCCTGTTCGGCGATGAAGAAGTCGGTGAGCCCGGCCTCCTTGAGCTTGATCGCCATACACAGGCCAGCGAACCCCGAGCCAATGATGGCAATGTCAATTGAATCACTGTGGGCAGTCATGGGCGTGCCTCATAGATAGAAAGCGGGTGGGCATCGGATGTGCTCCTTTTTTTGTTTTGTCTTTTAGATAGAACACCATTGCAAAGGAAAATTGAATTAATTATTTTAAAAAAGATTTTAAATAATCTACCTGAAAATTTCGCCTACGCTAGGACCCTGTTGCGCATTTGCGATTTGTCCGACGGACGAGCGTTCTATGCATGAAGTCCAGGTCCAGGGTGTGGACGATGGCTGAGGCCCTGATCAATTCCGGTCGGGTCGCCAGCAGCAGGGAAGCAGAGGACCGAGCTATGTCTGTTGAATGGGTTGTCGCTGCGGGAGTGCTGGCGGTCGCCAGCGCGGTGTTATGGGGCTTGAGTGCCTGGATGACGCGGCGCATTGAAGCGTGCGTTCCGATCGACGGGCGTTTCGTCGAGGTGGATGGTGAGCGCTTTCATTATGTCGAAGAGGGCAAAGGCCCGCCGCTGGTGATGATCCATGGGCTGATGGGCAGCAGTCGTAACCTCACGTATGCCTTGTCCGGCCAGTTGCGTGAGCATTTTCGCGTGATCACCGTCGATCGGCCGGGGTCTGGCTATTCCAGTCGACGCAGCGGCACTGCAGCAGACCTGCCGGCCCAGGCCCGGCAAATCGCGGCTTTTATCAACACGCTCGACCTGGATAAGCCGTTGGTGCTGGGGCATTCCCTGGGTGGCGCGATTGCTTTGGCGCTGGCGCTTGACCATCCCCATGCAGTGTCCGGATTAGTGCTGGTGGCACCCTTGACCCATCCGCAACGCATGTTGCCGCTGGTGTTCCTGTCGTTGGCGGTGCGCCCCGCCTGGCTGCGGCGCTGGATGGCCCACACCCTGACGATGCCTGTCGGCCTGCTGAGCAAAAACGCGGTGGTCAAAGGCGTCTTCGCCCCCGATGCCGCACCGCCGGACTTCGCCACCCGCGGCGGCGGGCTGCTGGGCATGCGGCCAAGCAATTTCTATGCAGCGTCCACCGAGATCAACCAGGTTAACGAGCACCTGCCCGACATGGTCAGGCGTTACTCACAGCTGACCTTGCCCATCGGGCTGATCTATGGCGCCCACGACAAGGTGCTCGACTTTCAGAAACATGGCCAGGCCCTGGCGAGCAAGGTGCCAGGGCTGAAAATGCAAGTGGTCGAAGGCCGCGGGCATATGTTGCCGATCACCGCAACAGAGCGCGTGGCGGCGCTGGTGATGCAGGTCTCCAAGCGCGTTCGGCCCGGGGCAGACATCAGATTACTGCACCCACCCAAGGCCTTCGCGAGTCGATAGGGGGGCAGCCGATTCGCGGTTCAAAGGCGTTGATGCCGGTTCTGGACACCTGACCAAACGGCTGAAAAGAGACTGCTCGGTCACGGTGAAAAGGGCTGGAGAAACTAGTTGACGACCTAACGATTCCGCGCTATTTATTTAAAAAAATTATTTCAATGTGTAATTTGAAATTATTTTTGAAATGCCTAAGAGCGAATAAAATAATGAAAAAAACGCCTTTTATCGCATGGTTGATTTCTCGGGGCAGTCAGTGTTCCGTAACCCTGTTTGCTGCTCCACTACACACCGACTGTGTACGGAGGCTGCCATGAATCAGACCCTGGCCGCCCCGCACGTCTGGACCGACGGCAAACGCCACCTGTGGTGGCTCGGCATCATGCCACTGGCAACCCCCTTGCTCTCCGGCGCCCTGGCAATCGGCACCGGCGTGCAGCAATTGTGGTGGGTGGGCGTGCTGGTGATCTTCGGCCTGATCCCGCTGATCGACGGCCTGCTCGGCGA
The DNA here is from genome assembly GCF_001439735.1 of Pseudomonas paralactis. GTDB lineage: Bacteria > Pseudomonadota > Gammaproteobacteria > Pseudomonadales > Pseudomonadaceae > Aquipseudomonas > Aquipseudomonas paralactis. Next base: position 271,088 of record NZ_JYLN01000007.1, on the reverse strand, counting down.
AGACGTCAGCAACCCGCCCGAATCTGCGGTCAGCAACCTCGAATCCCAACGCTACTATCGCTGGATCGTCTACACCGGCGTGCTGTTTGTGATTTCTTCAGTGATCATCACCGGCTGGCTGGCCGCTGGCGGCATCGACTGGATCATCAGTGGCGGCCTGCTGAACGCTACGGCGACGCTTGAACCGTCGAGCTGGCTGGCCAAAGCTGCTGCGTTCGTCACCGCACGCACTGAACTGCATGGTCCCATCAGCGTGTTCACTTACCTGGGCATGGCAATGTCCACCGGCGCCGCCACCGGCATCGCGATTAACACCGCCCATGAGTTGGGGCACAAACCCAAGCCTCTTGAGGTGTTCCTGGCCAAGGTCACCCTGGCGCCGACGTTCTACGGGCACTTCTATACCGAACATAATCGCGGCCATCACGTACGGGTCGCCACTCCGGAAGATCCTGCCAGCTCGCGGCTGGGGGAGAGTTTCTGGGCATTCCTGCCGCGTTCGGTGTGGTTCAGTGCCGTGTCGGCCTGGAACCTGGAGCGCGAACGCCTGCGCAAACTCGGTTTGCCGGCCTTGCACTGGAAGAACGCCGTGCTCAGCGCCTGGATGTACAGCGTGGTGTTGTGGGGCGCGATGATTGCCTGGTTGGGCGCAGCGGTGATTCCATTCCTGATCATCCAGGGCATCTACGGGTTCTCGTTGCTGGAAGTGGTGAACTATGTCGAGCATTACGGCCTCAAGCGTCAGAAGTTGCCCAATGGCCGTTACGAACGCTGCTCGCCGCGCCATTCATGGAACAGTAACCGCATTGTTACCAATATCTTCCTGTTCCAACTTCAGCGGCATTCCGATCACCATGCCAACCCTACGCGCAGTTATCAGTCATTGCGCCACTTCGATGAGTCACCGCAACTTCCATATGGTTACGCGAGCATGATTGTCTGGGCTTACGTGCCTTACTTGTGGCGACGCCGTATGGACCATCGGGTGCTCAATCATTATGCCGGGGATATCACGCTGACCAATCTTCAACCGTCACAGCGTTTGAAGTATCTGGAGAAGTACAGCAACAGCGCCAAGCCGTTTTGAGATGAAGTAAGCAGTACGGGCGTATTCGGGATCTGTGTATCGCGCAGTTTCTTATCGCCCGAACTATCAGGTGCAAGAACGTGGTTTGACCCTACAAAAATAATTTCAAGGGAAGGACGTACACCATGCAAAGTTCTGCCAAGTTCACCGCCCACATCCTGCTGGCCGCGATGGGCCTGATTGTCTATCACCAGGCCCAGGCTGCCCGTATTGAACCTGCCGGCAGTGCCTTCACTGCCCAAGGGCCCATCAGCTTTTCCAAAGGCAAGCTGATCAGTGCCGACTGCACCATCAAGGTGGCCGGCAAGGTCGCGGCCGATGGCGCGTCGGTGAACGTCGATAAAGTTGAATTCGACGGTGGCCTCAAATGCAGTCGCGTCGAAGCGATCAACTTGCCCTGGGTGCTGGTCGCCAAAGATACAAAGAGCGGCTCGATGTCGAAGATCAGCGTCGATGTGCATGCCTTCGGCCTGGGCGGCAAGTGCGGCCCCTCAACCGCAGACGGTACATGGGATAACGCCACCGGCAAGTTGGAAGCGGCCAATGTTGCCATTGGCGAGGACTGCAAGATCAATACGGTGTCGATCAAGATGCCGCCCAACTTCAAAGTGGTCGAATAAACCGTTCCAACTGTTGCAGCGGTAAATGCATTGAAATTTGGCTGGAAAGGGAAGTTCTGCAGTTTCACCGTGACCTCTCGATCATGGCCATTACCCCTGGCGAAATGAATCGCCATAACATGTGAGGAAAAACAATGAAAAGCTTGAAAACTCTCGTGTCGCTCTCTGCCTTGGCTGTTTGCATGGGTGCTGCATCCATGGCCAATGCCTATAGCATCAGTCCAGTGAACTCGAGCTTCACCGCACCAGGCACCATTTCAGTGAAGTCGCCATCTTCGTTCCAGGCCACCGTTAACTGCGGCGCGACCTTTACCGGGAACGTCAATGCTAGCGGCGTAGCGCAAATTACCGGCGTGTCTGTGACTGGCGGCGGCCTGTGCGCCTTGCCAAAGATCAGCGGCTTGCCATGGGTATTGAGCGCAACCGGCCCGGCCGCTGGGTCGGTCACCAACGTCGGCTACAACATCGCCGCTTCGGTTCTGTATCCGGCCTCCAACTGTGGCCCTTCGACCATTGCGGTGGGCTACAGCGGCGGTGTATTGACGGCGACCAACCAAACCCTCAGCGGTAACTGCACCGTCGTGAGCTTGAGCGTCACCCCAAGCCCTACATTCACCATCGTGCCTTGATGGCGGGTTGAAGTGCGGGGTTGATCACCTGCTCAAGGACTGGCGCCTGAACCAGGCGCCAGTTCACCAATGGCCTGGCAGCAAGACAAACCGGCAAAGCCGGCTCAGAGAGATAATAATAAGGAGTGGGGCATGAATAATAAGAAACAACAGGTGTTGCTGGGGCTGGCACTGATAGGAGGTGCGATAGTCACCGCGCCTGTGCAGGCCGGCGGTTTTTCTACCCCTACCTACGGTGCGCCAGGTTGGGGTCGGGCCTTTGCCGGTGGTTCGTTATTCAAGAACGACCCTAGCTCGGCCTATAACAACCCGGCCGCCATGGCGTTTGTCGAACATAACGTCGCGCAGTTCACGGTCGACTATGCGCGTATCAAGATCAAGTACAAGGGTAATGCCTCTGATTATGCCGGCAACCCGATTTCCAGTACGCCGTTGGACGAGAATGGTTTTCCCGACGGCGCAGCGACCACTGTCAATAACAACGACGGTGGCCAGGGTGGCTTCACCGCCTGGCTGCCGACTGGCTTCATGGTGATGCCGCTTGGCGACCGGTTCGCCTTCGGTTTGAGCCAGGTTGTACCCCAGGGTATGCGCTCCACCTGGGATGAAGATTCCAAAGTGCGCGATTTTGCCGTCGATACCAAAATCGAAACCGTCGGGTTGACGGGCTCCTTGTCGTTCAAAGTCAACGACCAGTTCTCTATCGGTGGCGGCATGATTGTGCAGCACAGCAAGGGTTTCGTCAGCCAGAACGTCGACCTGTTGTCTGCGGCGGCGGTGTCTGATTCCGAGCTGGGCGGCATCAATTTCCCCTCCGATGTGGGGCACGCGTTGATGCGCGTCAAAGTCGACAATATCTCGACTGGCTGGTTTGCCGGCGTCGTGTGGAAGCCCACTGAACACGACACCTTGGGCTTGAATTACCACGCCAAGATCAAAAACAAGATGACCGGTAAATACAACCTGTATGCCGATCAGTTTTCCTACAACCTCATGACCCAACCCAGCCCATTCGGTGGCAACGGTACGCTGGTCAACACAGCCTATCCTGGCCTCAATCTGGCCCCGGACGGCGCCCATGCCAGTGTCCAGCTGGATATTCCCGCCACAGCCGGCCTGGACTGGGTGCATCAGTTCAATGATCGCTTGACCCTGGGGGCGAGCGTGACATGGACCGAATGGTCATCGTTCAAGGACCTGACGCTCGACTCCGGCGACATGCGCATTGTCTCCATTCCCTACAACTACAAGAACACCTGGATGTACTCCCTCGGCGGTGATTACCGTGCGACCGATGAGCTGACCTTGCGTGCAGGCGTTGCCATTGACCAGACACCGACACGCAACTCCACCCGCGATCCACGGATCCCGGACGGCGACCGTACGTTTCTCTCCCTGGGGGCGGGTTACGACGTTAAAGCCGTCAAGGGGCTGAGCCTGGACGTGGCCTATTCCCACCAGTTCGTGCAGAAGGTCAACCTCAAGACCAAGAACGTTGATCGCCTGGGGGGTGCGAGCCTGGATGGCAAGGCCGAGTCTTCCGGGGATGTGGTGAGTTTGTCGGCGACCTACGCGTTCTAGCGCTACATGCACAGCGGACGGAGGAGGGCAGCAAGCTCATCTTGCTGCTGTCCCCCAGGGCTGTAATTTTTCTCGGCATTCCTTTAACAGGCTGATTCGGTCAGCCGTTTTTTTGCTCCATGATTAAATAAAAATTTCAAAACATAATTTGAATTTAGTCTTTCAGGTTTGTAGTGTGGCTTTACGCCGTCGTGCAGTTCGACTTGCCCGTGCTCTGGCCACACCCCGAATCAAGTAGAGGTATCCCTATGCTTATCTGGTTATTGGTGGGTTTCGCAGCAGCGATTGCCCTGGCGTATCGACAAGCCGCCGCCACGCTGTGGCTGGGCGCTGGCCTGGTTTGGCTGGCAGCGGGTTACCTGTTCAGCATCGTGGCAGGCCTGGGCACTGCCGTCGCGGCAGTACTGGTGGTGGGGCCGGCCTTGGTACTGGCGATCAAACCCCTGCGCCGTACGCTGTTGACCAGCAAGGCCCTGGGCCTGTTTCGTACAATCATGCCGGCGATGTCCGACACAGAGCGTGCGGCCATCGAGTCCGGAACCGTGTGGTGGGATGCCGAGTTGTTCAGCGGCAAGCCCAACTGGCAGCGCCTGCTGCAAGCCGCGCCGGCCAGCTTGAGTGCAGAGGAGCAGGCCTTTCTCGACAATGAAGTCGAAACCCTGTGCGACATTGCCAACGATTGGGAAACTACCCAGGTCTGGCAAGACATGTCCCCTGAAGGCTGGCAGTACACCAAAGACGCTGGCTTCCTCGGCATGATCATTCCCAAGCAGTACGGGGGCAAAGGCTTCTCCCATTACGCCCACTCCCAGGTGGTGATGAAGCTGTCGACCCGCTGCTCGGCGGCGGCGATTTCGGTGATGGTCCCCAACTCCCTGGGCCCGGCCGAATTGCTGCTGCATTACGGCACCGACGCCCAACGCAATTACTACCTGCCGCGCCTGGCGCGTGGCGAAGACATCCCGTGTTTTGCCCTGACCAGCCCGTATGCCGGCTCCGATGCAGGCGCGATCCCGGACCTGGGCATCGTCTGCAAGGGGTTGCACGAAGGTGAAGAAGTGCTGGGTTTCAAAGTGACCTGGGACAAGCGTTACATCACCCTGGGCCCGATTGCCACGGTACTGGGCCTGGCGTTCCGCGCCGAAGACCCGGACGGGCTGCTCGGCGCTGCCGGCTCCCTGGGCATTACCTGTGCGTTGATTCCGACCTCCCATCCCGGGGTGAACAGCGGTCGTCGTCACTGGCCGCTGAATGCGGTGTTCCAGAACGGGCCTACCACCGGCAAGGATGTATTCATTCCGTTGGAGTGGGTGATTGGAGGCCGTGAACAAATCGGCAACGGCTGGCGTATGTTGATGGAATGCCTGGCCGCGGGACGGGCGATCTCTTTGCCATCGGCCAATGTCGGGCTGGGCAAGGTCGCCGTGCGCGGCACCACGGCCTACGCAGCTATGCGCAAGCAGTTCGGCCTGCCAATCGGCAAGTTCGAAGGGGTGCAGGCGCCGTTGGCGCGCATGGCCGGGCATCTGTATGCCTGCGATGCGGTGCGCAAGGTTTCGGTGGCATCCCTGGATGCCGGCGAGAAACCGTCGGTGATTTCAGCGATTGCCAAATACCACGTCACCGAGCGCGCACGGATCATCGTCAACGACGGCATGGACATCGTCGCCGGCAAGGGCATCTGCATGGGGCCCAACAACTTCCTCGCCCGCGCCTACCAGCAAAGCCCTATCGCCATTACGGTGGAAGGCGCAAACATCATGACCCGCTGCCTGATCATCTTTGGTCAGGGCCTGATTCGTTGCCATCCTTATGTGTTCCGCGAAATGGAAGCGGCGCGCAACCCCGATCGGCGCAAGGCGCTGGAAGACTTCGACAGCGCGATGTTCGGCCATGTGAGTTTTGTACTGGCCAACACCGTTCGTGCAGCAGTGCATTCCCTGACCGGTGGGCGCCTGATTGCCGCGCCGGCCAAGACCGACCCGGCGCTGGCGTCCTACTACCGTCAGGCCAATCGGCTGTCGGTAGTGTTGGCGTTGATCTCCGACGTTTCCATGGGCGTGCTCGGTGGTGCTCTCAAGCGCAAGGAAAGTATCACCGGGCGTTTGGGGGATATTCTGTCGCAGCTGTACATTTTGTCCTGCGTGCTCAAGCGTTTCGAGGACGACGGCCGGCCCCAGGCGGACTTGCCACTGGTGCATTGGGCTGCACAGGACGCCCTGTTACGCGCCCATGAAGCCCTGGCCGAAGTGCTCGACAACTACCCCTCGAAACCGGCGGCTGCGGTGGTGCGCGCCTTGAGTTTTCCGTTTGGCATTCCCTTGCACAAACCGTCGGATCGACTGTTGGCGCAGGTGGCCGATGTGGTGCAAACCCCTGGGGAGACCCGCGATCGCTTGCTGGCCAACTCTTACATCCCGCGCCCGGAAATCGACAAGCTGGCCTATGGCGAACTGGGCTTTCGTTTACTGCCCCAAGTGGAGTCGATCGAGGCTCGGCTCAAACCCGCCATCAAGCAAGGTTTGCTTGGCCCGCTGCCGATTTCTGCGACGGCCTTCACCGATTGGCGCGTCAAGGCGCGGGCGCTGGACTTGATCAGCGACGACGAGGACGCCTTGCTGGGGCGCTATGTGGAATACGCCGATCACGGTATCCAGGTGGATGACTTCCCCCAGGACTTTGGTTTGCTGGAGGCGTTGCAGCAGCGCAAGCAGGCGCTGGAGCCGACCGCCAAGCGTCGCAGCAGCCAAAGCGAAAACGCCCCGGTCAACTAACAGAAACAGTGACCAGATGTAGGAGCGAGCTTGCTCGCGAAAAACGTCAACGATAACGCGGGTTTCCTGAATGAACGTGGCACCTGTGAATTTTTCGCGAGCAAGCTTGCTCCTACAGGCGTCAGGACCAGGATTCGTGTTGTGAGTGGAACCCTCTATGAGTGACAACTACCTTTCATTCGTCAATTCCCCCTGGGGCCGTCGCCTGGCCCAGGCTGTTGGCTTGCCGCAACCCTTGCTGCTGCAACGTCATCGCAGCGGCCAGGCCGGGTTGGCCAACCCGGTGATCATCGCCGGGGCAGGGCGCCTGTCGGCGTCGGTGCAGCGTATCTTCAGCGCCACCGACACCGTCGCCGCCACTGCGGCGAGCCTCAAGGCGCCGTCCACGGTCAAGGTGCAAGGCGCAGTGTTCGATGCCAGCGGTGTGGTCGACCTGCAACAGTTGGACGAGCTCTACCTGTTCTTCCACGCCAATGCCAAACGCCTCGGCCAACATGGCCGAGTGGTGGTACTCGGCACTGCGCCGGAACACTGCCAGGACTTGCCCCAGGCCATCGCTCAACGCGCGCTGGAGGGCTTGGTGCGCTCGCTGGCCAAGGAGCTGCGTCGGGCGATCACCGTGCAATTGCTGTACGTAGCGCCGGGTGCCGAGGAGGCATTGGACAGCAGCCTGCGCTTCTTCCTGTCACGCCGTTCGGCTTATGTCTCGGGGCAAGTGGTGCGCCTGGAAAAACCTGTGGAGGGCGACACCGCCGTCAACTGGGACAAACCCTTCGCCGGTCGCCGTGCCTTGGTCACAGGGGCTTCCCGAGGCATCGGCCTGGCCATCGCCCAGGTGCTGGCGCGTGACGGCGCCCATGTGGTGTGTGTGGACGTGCCCCAGGCCCAGCCAGCCTTGCAACAGGCCGCCGACAGCGTCGGTGGGTCGGCCTTGCCGCTGGACATCACTGCCGCCGACACCGCCGCGCTGCTGCAAGCCCATGTCAGCCAATACGGTGGCTTTGATGTGGTGGTGCACAACGCCGGGATCACCCGTGACAAGACCATCGCCAAGATGACCGAAGCCGCCTGGCGCAGTGTGATGGCGGTTAACCTCCAGGCGCCGCTGCAGCTCAGTGAAGCCTTGCTCGACAACCAGGGCGTTAACCCCGGCGGGCGTATCGTCTGCGTGTCGTCGATCTCCGGGATTGCCGGCAACCTGGGGCAAAGCAACTACGCCACCTCCAAGGCGGGCGTGATTGGCCTGGTGCAAGGTCTGGCGCCGCGTGCGGCTGAGCGGCAGGTCACTGTGAATGCAGTCGCGCCCGGGTTTATCGAAACGAGGATGACCGCGAAGATTCCCTTGATGATCCGCGAGGCGGGGCGGCGCATGAATTCGTTGTCCCAGGGTGGGCAGCCCATTGATGTGGCCGAGACCATCGCCTGGCTGGCTCATCCTGCCTCGGGCGGGGTGAATGGCCAGGTCGTGCGGGTGTGCGGCCAAAGCCTGTTGGGGGCCTGAAGCGATGAACTATGTGACCCGGATTATCGACCCGCCCCCGTCGCGCACGCAGTTGTTGCTTGACGGTGTACGCGCTATGCGCAAGCCCAGGCTCGACGGCGCGCCGCTGTTACCCCAGGCGCGCCTGGTGCGCTCTGCGGTGGCGCTTGCCCCCGCGGATATCGCTGCGTACGCACGGGCCTGTGGTTTTGGTGCCGAACAGGGTGTGCCGCTGTCCTACCCGCATGTATTGGCCTTCCCCTTACACCTGATGCTGCTGACCCGGCCGAGCTTCCCATACCCGGCCAGCGGCATGGTGCACCTGGCCAATCGTATTCGTCAGCACCAACGCCTGCACGAGGGCCAGGCGTTGCGCCTGGAGGTGTACTGCGAGCGCTGGGTCGCCCATCCGAAGGGGCAGGCATTGAGCATCGCCACCCGTGCCTTCAGTGCGGGCGAGCTGGTGTGGGAAAGCGACAGCCTGTACCTGCGTCGTAACGTCAGCGATCCCGTGGGTGAGCTGTGGAATGACCCATTGCCATTGCAGGAAGAAGGTTTGTTGCGCACCCAACGCTGGGTGCTTCCCGCCGACCTGGGGCGACGCTTTGCCAGGGTTTCGGGAGATTTCAACCCGATTCACACCTCGGTTATCGGCGCCAGGCTCTTTGGTTTTCGCCGTGCCATCGCCCATGGCATGTGGACGCTGGGCCGTGCATTGGCAGCGCAACAGCCGCCCGGTGGTCTGGAGCAGGCGCAAGCGCATTGCGATTTCAAGTTACCGATTTTCCTGCCCGGCCAGGTCGCCCTGTGGAGTCACCCGGTGACCGGCCCACGCCGTGAGTTTGAAGTGCGCAATTTCGCTGGGGACAAACCCCATATGCGCGGGCTGTTCATTTGGAAAGAGAGCCAGTGATGAGTGACTACAGCTTCAACCCGGCCCCGGCCCGCCGCGTGGCGATTATCGGCGGCAACCGCATTCCGTTTGCCCGTTCCAACACGGTGTACGCCCATGACAGCAATCAGGACCTGCTGGTTGCCGCCCTCCAGGGCCTGGTCGACCGTTACAACCTGCACGGCCAGCGCCTGGGCGAGTTTGCCGCCGGGGCAGTGATCAAGCATTCGCGGGATTTCAACCTGGCCCGTGAAACGTTGTTGTCCACCACACTGTCGCCGCAAACCCCCGCCTATGATGTGCAACAGGCCTGCGGCACCGGGCTTGAGGCCGCGCTGCTGGTGGCGAATAAAATCGCCCTGGGCCAAATCGAAGTCGGTATTGCCGGCGGCGCCGACACCACCTCCGACGCGCCCATCGGCATCAATGAATCCTTGCGCCACACCTTGCTTGCGGCCAATCGCGCCAAGGGCATGGGCGACAAGCTCAAGCAACTTCTCAAGGTGCGCCCATCGATGCTGTTCAAGCCGCTGCTGCCGCGCAATGGCGAGCCGCGTACGGGGCTGTCCATGGGCGAGCACTGCGAAGAAATGGCCAAGCGCTGGCAGATCAAGCGCCTGGCCCAGGACGAGTTAACCCTTACCAGCCACCAACGACTGGACGCAGCCTATCAACGCGGTTTCTTCGACGACCTGATCAGCCCCCATCGCGGCCTGGCCCGCGACAATAACCTGCGTGCCGATATCAGCCTGGAGAAACTGGCGGGCCTGTCGCCGGTATTCGACCGCCAAAACGGCACGCTCACCGCCGGCAACTCCACGCCTTTGACCGACGGCGCCTCGGTGGTGCTGCTTGCCAGCGAAGAATGGGCCACTGCCAATGGCTGGCCGGTGCTGGCCTACTTGCGCACGGGCGAGACGGCGGCGGTGAGTTTTGTCGACGGCACCGAGGGGCTGCTGATGGCTCCGGCCTACGCCGTACCGCGCATGTTGCGACGGGAAGGCTTGAGTTTTGCCGACTTTGATTTGTTCGAGATCCACGAAGCATTTGCCGCCCAGGTGCTGTGCACCCTCAAGGCCTGGGAAGACCCCGAGTATTGCCGCGAACGGCTCGGCCTTGACGCCCCCCTGGGCACCATTGACCGCAGCAAGATGAACATCAACGGCGGCTCACTGGGCTGCGGCCATCCTTTTGCGGCCACCGGCGGTCGGCAGTTGGCGGCGCTGGCCAAGGCTATCGATGAACGCGGTGGCGGCCGCGGCCTGATCTCGATCTGTGCGGCGGGCGGGTTGGGCATTACCGCCATCGTCGAAAAGTAGCGCTTTTAAAACAACAATAAGGACACTGCCATGAACGCTATCAGCCTGGAACACACCGAACGCATTTGGTTGAACACTTACCTGCCCGGCGTTCCGGCGGACATCGATGCCGGGATCGAGGACTATCCGTCACTGCGCGAAGTGTTCCTGGAGCACCTGGAAAAATTCAGCGAGCGGGTCGCCTACGTCAGTATCGGTACCGAAATGACCTATGCCGACTGGCGGGTCCAGGGGATCGCCTTTGCTGCCTGGTTACAGGGCCAGGGTGTAAAGAAGGGCGACCGCGTGGCGCTGATGATGCCCAACTGCTTGCAATACCCGATCTGCCTGTTGGGCACGATCCTGGCCGGCGCCGTGGTGGTCAACGTCAACCCGTTGTACACCGCTCATGAACTTCGGCACCTGCTCAAGGACAGCGGCGCCGAAACCGTGGTGATCTTTGAAAACTTCGCCCACACCCTGGAAAAAGCCACGACCGGCAGCAGCGTCAAGCGGGTGGTAATAGCGGCTATCGGCGACTTGCTGGGCACCTTCAAGGGCGCGGCGATGAACTTCATCCTGCGCCGCGTGCAGAAGCAGGTGCCGGCGTTCAACCTGCCCGGCGCGCTGCGCTTTAACCAGGTGCTCAAACAGGGCAGGGGGTTGCACCACTTGCCGGTTGCGCTGGAGCACGACGAACTGGCCTTCCTGCAGTACACCGGCGGCACCACCGGTGATGCCAAGGGCGTGATGCTCAGTCATCGCAATATCATCGCCAACCTGCTGCAAGCCAAGGCCTGGGTCGGCGACCAACTGGATCAGCACAAACAGGAAACCAACGTAACCCTGCTGCCGCTCTACCACATCTTTTCGCTGACCGTGAATTGCCTGATGTTCATGTGCCTGGGCGGGCGCAATATCCTCATCGCCAACCCGCGGGACGTGAAGCGGGTGCAGATGATCCTGCGCAAGGAGCGCTTCAACGGGATTGCCGGGGTCAATACGCTGTTTAACGGCTTGCTGGAGAACAAGGCGTTCTGCTCGCGGGATTTTTCCGACCTGCGCCTGGTGATTGCCGGCGGTATGGCCACCCACACTGCGGTGGCCAAGCGCTGGAAGGAAGTGACCGGGTTGCCGATCATCGAAGGCTACGGGCTGACCGAGTGTTCGCCGGTGGTGAGCATCAGCCCTATCGATATTTCGCGTATGCGCGAGATGGAATTCACCGGCAGCATCGGCGTGCCGTTGCCGTCGACCTGGGTGCGTTTCATGCGCGAAGACGGCGAGCTGGCTGACATTGGCGAGCAAGGCGAACTGCAAGTACGCGGCCCGCAAGTGATGCAAGGCTACTGGAAGCGGCCCAGGGAAACCGCTGAGGTACTGGATGCCGACGGCTGGCTGTCCACCGGCGATATCGGGATGATGGACGCGCGCGGCTATATCCGTCTGGTGGACCGCAAAAAGGACATGATCCTGGTCTCGGGTTTCAATGTGTACCCCAATGAAATCGAGGACGTGGTGGCGATGCATCCGGGTGTGGCTGAGGTGGCAGCCATTGGCGTTGAGGACGCGGTGAGTGGGGAGAAGGTCAAGATCATCGTGGTGCGCAAGGATCCGACCCTGACTCAGGAGCAGATTCTTGCGCATTGCCGGGAATACCTGACGGGGTACAAGGTGCCCAGGTATGTTGAGTTTCGTACCACGGAACTGCCGAAAACCACGGTGGGCAAGGTGCTACGGCGCGCATTGCGCTGACTCGGTTCACCGGGGCTCGCCAATCGTCAGAGGTAATCATCTTCCGGGAAATTGAGACCAATGACATCCTCGCTGTGGATCGGTCGGATGCTTTTGATCAAAAAGTCAGTCTTGCCATTTCCCGTCAAATCGATACCGAGGAAGTACCTATTGGTGTTTGGGTTGAATGTCAGGATGGTATCGCCCGGTTGTCCGGTGTACTGACTGACGTAGTTGAGCTTGACCTGCGTGTTGTCGCTCAGGCTGCTCAAGTCGATCTTGTCCTGGCCTGTGGTGAAGTCCAGCAGCAAGTCGGCGTTGTCGCGTCGGGAGTCGCTGGCGGCATGGTAAGTGAAAGTGTTGAAGCCACCATTCCCGGTCAGGATGTCGGCTCCGCCACCGCCGGTCAACACGTTGTCCGCACTGTTTCCGGTAATACGATCGTTGCCTGTGCCGCCCTTGGTATTTTCGATAAGGGTTTTGGCGTTGATGTTCACGGTGTCAGTCAAACCACCCGCGCTGGAGCCAGGCTTGTCGGTGGGAGGCGAAAGGCTGGATTCGGGCGTGCCTGTTTTGGCGTTGATACCGTGGACAGTGTCAGCGCCTGCGCATTCGACGGGTGGAGGCGTAACCGGGGGCTGGGGGGGCTTGGGTACCTGACCGGGAACCTTGGGAACTAAAGTGGGTGCAGGTTTTGGTGCAGGTGGCACTCCTGGCTCGGCACCGGTCAAGATGTCTTCAGGTTTTATAGGCTTTTCACTCAGAATCACCAGCATGGAGTACGGGTCGCCCGTTACATTCAGGATCAGCCTGTGGCGCTTGATCTTCTCATCGTAGTCCAGCGTCAGTTCACCTTTGTGCCCCGTGTGCACGTGAACCAACTTGGGTTTCTCGATGCCTGCATCTTTCAATAAATTTGATAGATCAATCTTGTCGACGCCACTGGTGAAGTCCGTGAGCGTATCCGGGTTCTGACCAGGTGAGTCGCTGACCCTGTTATACACAAATGTATCTGCGCCACCTCCACCTGTCAGCATGTCGCCGCCAGCGCCTCCGGTCATGCGGTTGTTGACGTGATTGCCGATTAACACATCGTGCCCGGAGCCGCCAACGGCATTTTCAATAACAACGGTGTTGGCGATTGATACATTACCCTTGCGGCCGCCTATGTCCGAGAGTTTTCCAGCGTTCAGGTTGATCTTTTGATTATTTTTGAAACCGGAAAAATCCAGGGTGTCTTCACCGCCGTTATCCCAGACACAAAAGAACGGCAAGTCGTTGGGAGAGGACAGGGAATAGTGGTCACGTTCTGTATTGGAGTTGAAACCGTAGGTTGTATTACTCTTACGGGTTTCGTTGTTGGGTTTGTATATAAGATGAGCGCCGGCAATGTCATGCATCATCGGGGTCTGACTGTTATCCGAGACGAAGCCGTTCTGTTTGTTTGCGTGAGGGCGAAACAGGGTATAAGCGGTACTCATGGTGCTATAAGCGTCGCTGCTTTCGGGGAGCTTGAGGTCAGGATGCTCAAGTCCCAGGGCGTGGCCGATTTCGTGGACCATTGCTGCATGTAGGCCGGCGCCTTCATTCTCCCTGATTTCTACGCCCTGTTCTCTGAGAGCGCGAATACCGGGAGCACTTGGCAGCGTGGCTAGACCACCCGCACCTGGAGCGCCTTTAACTGACAGGTGAGTGTCAGCATTTTTGCCATTTTCGACAAACTTGATTTTTATAACATCTTCCCAAGATTTAAGAGCCTGCTTGAATGCTCTTTTCTTGGCCTCGCTGAATTGAGTAAATGAATAGGAGGCGGTTATTTGTCCGTCACCATTTTCATCTTTTATTTTTCTGTGGCTGCGGGTGAGGCTTTTTGCAACCTTGTTAGCGGTTTCGGAAGCAGGTGAATCATCGATGGGTGAGCTAGGGGAACCCGCTGGCAGATGAAGCAGTCGTGAAGGTGGGTAGTTTTGAATGGTTGACATGATTGTGCCTTTGAGCGTGAGTTTAAGTTAGGGCCTGGTTATGCATTAAAGTTAAGTTGAAGGCGGAAGCTAACTTATATTTTTTTGGGGGCTGGCTCTAGGTGTGGGGTGTTTCGACTTGTAATTGTATTAGCAGGTAAGTGTGAACTTGTTAATGGCGTAAAAATAGTCGTCGGAAAGATTACTTTGCGGGGAGGGCAGCGGGATGTTTTAACTGAGGCTGGCAGTTAGTTTGATAGAGTTGATATTGGTTAAGTGGGTTGTTTCGCTTTTTTCAGCAAGACGAGTGTGTACGAAGAGTTTGCAACAATGAGTGACGTCGCCTCGTAGGCGAGGCGACATGATTGATTATTTAGGCGGTGGTTGATTAGAGAGCGCAGACCTCAACCCAGCGCTCTTCAAGGGCTGCCACTCGAATCGCCGTCGCCAACCGCTCCACCTCCCAGGCAGCCTCAAAGTCCGTGCCATCCGCACCTTGCCCCGCCAGGGCCATGATCAATTCCTGTACCTCCAGCGTCTTCAGCTCGTTGTAGCCCAACTGATGCCCCGCCGCCGGGCTGAACGCCGCATAGCCGGGCAGTGCAGGGCCTGCCAACACGCGTTGAAAACCGTCCTGCCCGACGCGGTGCAGGCGCAGTTCATTCAAGCGCTCCTGATCGAACGCCAAGGTGCCTTTGGTCCCGCTTATCTCAAAGCTCAGGTGGTTTTTGTAGCCGTGCTTGAGCCAACTGCTGCTCACCGTGCCACGTGCACCGTTGGCGAAACGCAGCAGGGCGTGCACCTGGTCATCCACGGCGATGGATTTCAACTCGTTGCTGCCTTGGGTGGCAGGACGTTGGGCGTGAACCGTCTGGGTATCGGCGCACACACTGACCACATCGCCCACCAGGTAACGTGCCATCGACAGCAAATGGCTGCCCAGGTCGGCCAGGGCACCGCCGGCGTGTCCGACTTCGCAGCGCCACGACCACGGCGAGAGCGGGTCGGCCATGAAGTCTTCGCTGAACTCGCCCTGAAAACTGATGATCTGGCCCAGCTCGCCCCGAGCCAGCATCTGCCGCGCCAACACGATCATCGGGTTGTGCTGGTAGTTGTAGCCCACCCGCGTCACCACCCCGGCGCTGCTGGCTGCGCGGCGCATGGCGTCGGCTTGCTCCAGGCTCACGGCCAGGGGTTTCTCGCAATACACCGCTTTGCCCGCCGCAATCGCAGCCATGGCCATGGGATAGTGCAGGTGGTTGGGGGTGGTGATCGCCACAACGTCAACCTTCGGGTCGTCGATCAGTGCCTGCCAATCGCCATGGGCCTGGGCAAACCCCCAGGCTGTGGCGCAGCGCTGGGCGCGTTCGGTGTCGGCATCGGCCAGCGCGGCCAGGTTTAGCTGTACCGGCAGTTCGAACACCGCCCGTGCGTTATTGAACGCCAACGCATGGGCACGGCCCATGAAGCCTGTGCCGATCAAGCCGATTCCGAGTTCACGCATCGCCGTGGTCCTTTGGATTATTGTTTTCAGGAATGGCATTAATGGAATAAAAATTCACAAATATCAAGAGATGGAATAAAAATTCATTCATCACTTGCGTTGATAGAGCCCTATTCAGCCGTAGCCAAACCCCATCAGTTAACAAAAGATAACGTAGCGCCGATTGTCAGACGATTCCAAAGCCCGATAGGATGGCCCTTGCTGGTTCCAGGCGCTCTAGATTGCAGGTTTCAAGGTCCTGGAAGATAAGCCGACCTAACAATAATAAATGGGAGAAAGGTCTATGAGTGAGCCTGTCATGGGTTGGGATGTTTGCCGCCCACGCGCCGCACGCAGGGTTGCGTTGCTGGCCACAGCGCTCTCGCTGCTTGCCGGTGCCGTGATGTCCACGCCCGTGCTGGCCGCCAGCGATACCCCCGCCGCCGCGGTATTTGCGATTGAATCCCCCAAGGCCGCCAAAGGCTTGATGATCGATGTGGCGCACGCCGGCAAACGCCTGGTGGCGGTCGGTGATCGTGGGCATATCCTGTATTCCGATGACCAGGGCAACACCTGGACCCAAGCCAAAGTCCCCACCCGCCAACTGCTCACGGCGGTGTTTTTCGTTGATGACAAACAGGGCTGGGCCGTCGGCCATGATGCGCAAATTCTTGCCAGTTCCGATGGCGGCGCCACCTGGATTCAGCAATATCAAGACCTCAAGCGCGAAGCGCCGTTGCTCGATGTGTGGTTCAACGATGCCAGGCACGGCCTGGCCGTTGGCGCCTACGGCGCGTTGATTGAAACCACCGACGGCGGCAGCACCTGGGTCGACGTCAGCGACCGCCTCGATAACGAAGATCAATTCCACCTCAACGCCATCGCCTCTATCAAAGACGCCGGCCTGTTTATTGTCGGTGAGCAGGGCAGCATGTTCCGCTCCAGCGACGACGGCCAAACCTGGGAAAAGCTCGAAGGCCCCTACGAGGGCTCGTTGTTTGGGGTGATTGGCACCGTGCAGCCGCAGACCCTGCTGGCTTATGGCTTGCGCGGCAACCTGTACCGCTCCACGGATTTCGGCAGCACCTGGGAACAGGTTGAACTCAATGCCGCACGCGGTGCGCTGGAGTTCGGCCTGTCGGGTGCCACGTTGCTCGATGATGGCGCCATCGTCGTGGTCGGCAACGGCGGCAGCGTGGTGGTCAGTCACGACGACGGCCAGACGTTCAGCGTGTTCAATCGCCCGGACCGGGTTTCACTCTCGGCAGTCACGGCCGCAGGCAATGGCAACTTGATTCTGGTGGGGCAGGGTGGCGTTCGTGTCGCTACGCCCGCTGGCGCCGAACTCGTAAAACAATAAGAAGGGCGGGGAACGCATGAGCAGTCATCACAACGATAAAGCGACCTTTCTTGAGCGCCTGATCTTTAACAATCGCCCGGCGGTGATCGTCATCTGCCTGCTGGTGAGCATTTTCCTGTTCTGGCAGGCGACGTTGATTCGCCCGTCCACCAGCTTTGAAAAGATGATCCCCCTCAAGCACCCCTTCATTGAAAAGATGATGGAGCACCGCAACGACCTGGCCAACCTGGGCAACACCGTGCGCATTTCGGTGGAGGCCAGGGACGGGGATATTTTCACCAAGGACTACATGGAGACCCTGCGCCAGATCAACGACGAGGTGTTCTACATCTCCGGTGTTGATCGTTCGGGCCTCAAGTCGCTGTGGAGCCCCAGCGTGCGCTGGACCGAGGTGACCGAAGAAGGCTTTGCCGGGGGTGAAGTGATCCCGCAAAGCTACAACGGCTCACCGCAAAGCCTCGATCAGCTGCGCAACAACGTGCTCAAGTCCGGCCAGGTCGGGCGTTTGGTGGCTAACGATTTCAAGTCGAGTATTGTTGATATCCCGCTGCTGGAGTCCTACCCGGACCCGCAGGACCAGGGCAAGCTGTTGGCCCTGGACTACCAGAAGTTTTCCCACGAGCTTGAAGACAAGATCCGCAACAAGTTCGAGGCGCAGAACCCTAACGTAAAAATCCACATTGTCGGTTTCGCCAAGAAAGTCGGGGACCTGATCGACGGCCTGATCATGGTGGTGCTGTTCTTCGGCGTAGCCTTTGGCATCACCCTGGTCCTGTTGTTGTGGTTCACCAACTGCCTGCGCAGCACCATCGCTGTGCTGAGCACCACATTGGTGGCGGTGGTCTGGCAGTTGGGCCTGATGCACGCCGCCGGTTTCGGGCTGGATCCCTACTCGATGCTGGTGCCATTTCTGATCTTCGCCATCGGTATTTCCCACGGCGTACAGAAGATCAACGGTATTGCCCTGCAATCGGGCGAGGCCGATAACGCACTCACAGCAGCACGCCGCACCTTCCGGCAACTGTTCTTGCCTGGGATGATCGCGATTCTGGCCGATGCGGTCGGCTTTATTACCCTGCTGATCATTGATATCGGCGTGATCCGTGAGCTGGCCATCGGCGCATCGATCGGCGTGGCGGTGATCGTGTTCACTAACCTTATCCTGTTGCCGGTGGCAATTTCCTACGTTGGCATCAGCAAGCGTGCCATCGCCAAAAGCAAGAAAGACGCAAATCGCGAACATGCGTTCTGGCGCCTGCTGGCCAAATTCGCCAGCCCGAAAGTCGCGCCGGTCTCGATCTTCCTGGCCTTGATCGCCTTTGGTGGCGGCCTCTGGTACAGCCAAAACCTGAAGATCGGCGACCTCGACCAAGGCGCACCGGAACTGCGCCCGGACTCGCGCTACAACAAAGACAACAATTTCATCATCAGCAACTATTCCACCAGCTCCGACGTGTTGGTGGTGATGGTCAAGACCCGCGCCGAAGGTTGCTCACGGTATGAGGCCATGGCCCCTATCGACCAGTTGATGTGGAAGATGCAGAACACCGAAGGCGTGCAGTCGGCGATCTCGCTGGTGACCGTGTCCAAGCAAATGATCAAGGGCATGAACGAGGGCAACCTGAAATGGGAAACCCTGTCGCGCAACCCCGACGTATTGAACAACTCCATCGCCCGTGCCGACGGCCTGTACAACAACAATTGCTCGCTGGCGCCGGTACTGGTGTTCCTCAACGACCATAAAGCCGAAACCCTCGACCGTGCGGTGCACGCCGTGCAGGAGTTCGCCAGGGAAAACAACAAGGAAGGCCTGGAGTTCATCCTCGCCGCCGGTAATGCCGGGATCGAAGCGGCCACCAACGAGGTGATCAAGGAGTCGGAACTGATCATCCTGATCCTGGTGTACCTGTGTGTGGCGACCATGTGCATGATCACCTTCCGCTCATGGGCGGCGACTCTGTGCATCGTGCTGCCGCTGGTGCTGACCTCGGTGCTGGGTAACGCGCTGATGGCGTTCATGGGCATTGGCGTCAAGGTCGCGACCTTGCCGGTGGTAGCTCTGGGGGTGGGGATCGGCGTGGACTACGGCATCTACATCTACAGCCGCCTGGAAAGTTTCCTGCGTGCAGGCTTGCCGCTGCAAGAGGCGTACTACCAGACATTGAAGTCCACCGGTAAAGCCGTGCTGTTCACCGGCCTGTGCCTGGCCATCGGTGTATGTACCTGGATCTTCTCGGCCATCAAGTTCCAGGCCGATATGGGCCTGATGCTGACCTTTATGCTGCTGTGGAACATGTTCGGCGCGCTGTGGCTGCTGCCGGCGCTGGCGCGGTTCCTGATCAAGCCCGAGAAGCTCGCGGGGCAGAAGGGCAATTCGTTGTTTGCCCACTGAGTCCGATTCAAATGTCCACTCCTGTATGAGCGAGCAAGCTCGCTCATACAGCGCCAGGGCTATAACTTCAAGAACAGTTTCTGGTCCAGTGGGGGCTTGATCCGGGTGCGCAGGATCCGGTCGATGGAGGTGTCGTTCTGGCCGGCCTGGCCCACCAGGTCCTTTTGCGTCAGGTAACGCTGCGCAGGAATCTTCAGGTGCGCAGCGCTGTAGGCCTCAACGGGTGAGCCGGCGCTTGGGTAGTGGAAGTGCGCATACCACAGGTCCTTGAGGCCGTTCTTATCGCGTATCGCGTATTCAGTGAGGAAGTCGCCCCCTTTGAGTGGTTTGTCGCGCTTGACCAAGCCGATGTCCACGCGGTTGTGGGTCCACAGGTAGTCGATGTTTTCCGGGCGCGGCGCCTGGACCAGGTAGCCATCACAGCGATGGGCAATGGCTTGCTCGCGCATGTCCGTCGCGGCTTCCTGCCATTGTTCCACCAGGGCGGCGGTGTCGCTGTCTGCGCTGTGGTTGGCCAGGGCCTGGTTTGCCACTTGCTCAAGGCGCTCCGCCTGGGCCTCAAGCATGTCGCTCCAATCCTTGGGGCTGACGGACTCTCGCTGTGTCGGATCAGCGAGTTTCTTTTTCTGGAATTGAATCGAGCGTTCAATGGATGCCCGCTCCTCCATCAGCTTGCTGGCAGTGCTGATATAGGCCGATAACGGTTTTGGCGAGGGCGCCGGAGTCGGTGTGACCGATTCGGGCTTGACCACCTGCACCCATTCGCCTTCGGTCTGGTGCCAACTGTAGGTTTTCAATGCCTGGCCGTTCTGGGGGTCAAGTACATCAATGATCGGCACTGTCTGCCCCGGCTGGGTGTCGCGCAGCGTCCCGATCAAAGTCTGCTTGTCACGCGTCTTGAACACCCGCTTGTTGGGAGACTTGCGTGCCCGATCCTGCCGGGGGCGCACTGTCGGGGGCAGGTGTTGTTCTTCACGAATCAGGTCGGCCAGCTCGGCCTGGGCCTGGCTGATCACGTCTTGCAGGCATTTAATGAAATACTCGCCGTAAAGTGGCCGGACGCCCTCAGGCCTGATTTCCTGGAGTGCCTGGGTGTTGCTCAGTTCGCTCTGGTATCTATCGATCAAGTTGCTGAGCACTGCGATACGTTCGTCGGCGGTGTAGCCCTCATGCTGTTGCAACTCGATATGGGCCAGGGACACCGTATTGAGCTCGGCACGATTGAAGCGATCAAGAAAGAAGTCTTTCTCGGGGGAGTGGGTGTTGACCGTGCGATCGATACTCAGCTCGCGCAGTGTGCTCAGGTGCTCCAACCGGGTTGTCAGCACCAGATTGGCCGGTGGCTGTCGGGTGCTCTTGATAAAGAGCTCGGCCTGTTTCTTATTCACGGGCGAGTCGTTTTTCCATTCATCCAGCAACGCTTCATAGGAGGTTGCAGCCTTGATCAAACGACCGAGGTGATCCAGGCGCTGGCTCATGGTTTCGACCATTTCGGCGTAGGCGCCAGGCTGATTGGCGCGCACTCTTTCTGTTAGCTTGGACAGTGGCTCACCCGAGCAAGCGTGGGTAAACTCACCGGCGTCGTAAAGATGGTCAACGTAGAGCGAACGCAGGATTTCGGCGATGGCCTTGTACTCCTCGCCACGTACTTCCTTGAAGGTCTCAAGATCAGCTGCCGGGTTGTCACTGTGTAGTGCCTGCAGTGCGTTTTTTCGGCCTGTGATGATCGGGTCGGCGAATCGTTGAAAGTTATCCAGGCTAATGCGCAGCAATGCTGTCAGGCTGCGGTTAAAACGCAGCTCCTTCTGGTAGCGGTCGGCGAAGTCAGCGCCACGTGCGCCACTATTGACCAGGCCCCAAAGAGTACTGAGGGTTTTGTCCGATTTTTTCAGATTCTCTTGCGTCTCCTGGAGCCGCTCTTTGGCGTCCTCCATCAGCACCCCCATAGGCAGCACTTTTTGTCGTTCAACCTTGAATCTTTCGAGCATCGCCTTGCTCTGGTTGAGGTTGTGGTCGAGGGTGGCTTGTATCCGATCGCTGACGGGCATGCCGCCCTTGAGCTTAGGGCCAATATTGAACTGCCAGCGCCCCTGGCCGTCACGACTCAGCGGCGGGCCGGGGCGTGCTTTGTTTTGCTCATCGATGACAAAAGCGCCGTCCAGATCCCAAGCGACCCGGTACCAGTGGTTATCGATACGGGCATGCAGTTTTTCGTCAATAAGGTAGAGACCCTCGGTCATGCCCTGCTGAATCGGTGCGACCTCGCCGATGGGGGCGGCCACACTGAAGGTGGCGATATAAGCGCGCTGGGCGGGGCTTAGTCCGTGCAGGCTGGAAAAGGCAAAGTCGAACGGCTGGTGGCTGTCGAGCAATCCGCCGGGCGCGGGCGGTTCTTGTTCTATCAGCACTTGTGTGGGCGCTGGTGTTTGGGCCCCACGCCGCAGCGGATTTGAGACTTCTGCACGCTGCATAAAGGGCGTTTTGCCCAACGGATGTTCGGCTGGTGTGCCGGGCGTGGTATGGCTCAAGAGCGTGGCGACGTTGACCAGCAAGTCCACCATGGCTTGTGTGGGGTCGCCACCGGTCGACTCACTGGCCTGCTGGATATCGTTCTCCATACTGGCCAGTTGCAGCAGCCAGCCGGCCATGGCTCCTGGCCCGCGCAACACGGGGAGCAGGGTATTGAACAGCAACCAGCCCAATTCCTTGTGCAACGCCCAGCGGCTCTGCGCATCCGAGGTGGACTGCCCGTGGGCAAGGGATACCAGGCTTTGGGCATTACTGTTGTACAGGTGTTGCATCAGGTTGCCGTCGAGCAGGTCTTTGCTCAGTGTGCGGGCCGCAGGATAGTCGTCGATCGCCAACGTAGTCGGTGCGGGTGTTTGTGGCGCGTCGAATTCATTGAACACGCTGTAGTGGGCGACGTGGGGTGTCTTGAGTCCACCGTTGCCGTAGACCGCACGGGCTTTGTCGTCTGGCAGCCAGGCCAGGATGCTTTGTTGCAACGAGCCCGGCGCCTGGATGGCGGCCAACAGCGCGTCGCGGCTGGCGAACTCCTGAAGCGTTGGCGCGAGCATCGGCCGATAGAGCAGGTGCGGGCCGCGGACGGGGAACTGGGGCTCGATCAGGAACATATTGGCCACCACATCCGGTGTGGCGCCGGGCTTGCGCAGCAATGCCAGGGGCCGCACCGTGATCTCCTGGTTATCGACCGTGCGCGGGCCGGTGCCAGGGCGGCTGATGGCCTCGACAAAACGACAGCCTTGCGCGGTGATCCCGGCTTCGCCCTTGAGCTTGAGCTCCAGGGCTTGCATGTTCAGTTGCAATGGCACCTGCTCGGCGAACAGTGTGGCGCATTCACGTGCGGGCGGCGTGTCACTGAGCAGGCGCTGTTTGAGCAGAGCAGGGTAATGCTCGCCAATGTCGACGTTGTTGATCAGGTCCTTGAGCATCTGCGGCATCAGAGGGTCGGTCACCGGCTGCCCACGCAGGCGGACCTCCATGGTCCCCTTGGGCAGGCCTGCAAGGTTAGCCAAGGCCATGTCCACCAGGCTCATCCTGATCGGTTCGATGTAGCCACCGGCGAGGGTACCCACTGCGACTTTGAAAGTGACTTCCAGGTCGTTCGCGGTATAGCCCTTGGATGCCAGTTGGGCGTTGAGTTGCTGCTCGGCGTAGGTGCGGATATCGGGGATGTCGCTGAGGAAACTGCGCCCTTGATGACGTGCCACGCTGCTGGCGAGAGCGAGGGTGTCGCGCTGGTAGGCAAAACGCTCGGCAATGCTGGCATTTCCCAGCCATCCGGGCAGCTTGCGCTTCATCTGTTGCAAGCGTTCCGGCGTCGTGGTCGGCTGGCTAGTGAAGATGGCAGCTGTATCGGTCGCCTCGGAAAACAGCTGCTCCAGGTTTTCCACCGGGGTGCTGGCTGGCAGCCGTATGGCCTGAAGGTTCTGCAACTGGCGGTTGAGGATCACGGCTGCCTGGGTATCAAAGATGTTGCCGTCTGGTTCGATGCGCTTCCAGGTCAATTGGTCAAAGCTCAGTTGCCCTGCGAGCCGGTCCGACAGGGCCGAGGCGAAATCCTCTAGAGAAACGTAAGGCGTCACCACGCCTGCTGGCGTTACATGCAGCACCAGGTTTTGGCCGTTCACCTGGCGCGTGATCAACAGGTCAGGACTTAACAGCGTGGAGGAGGTTTGCGCCTGTTTCACCGTGGTCTGCACGATGAATACCTGCGCGGCGTCAGCACCATTGACCCGACGGCGTTCGTCCGTGTCGGGGTAGCGTGCGACTTGGTCGAGGGTTTCGCGTTGCAGGTTATTGAGGCCCGGCTGCTGGAGGCCACCGACGCGTAGCCTGTCGTTGAGGGTGTCGCTGAGCCATTGCCAGCGACTGGTGGAAGCGAAGGCATCCTGGCCCCAATACTGGCTAATGGCTGCGGTGTAAGCGCCAGGGAGAGCAGAGCGCAGGGCGCGGATGGCCAGTTCGACGGTGCGCATGTCCAGGGTGGTCAGGTTGCCGTCGGCGTCGACCACACGCAGAGGGTTAGCGGAGTCGGATTCGACCCATTGGCTCTTGGCGGTGATGCCCAGATCGGCGCCGGTTGCCAGGTGTTTGAGCGCCAGGTCCAGTAGCGGAGTCAATGCATATTGCTCCGAATCAGCAGGTAGGCGGGTCGCCAGGGAGGTGTTGGCACTCTTGAAGTCCAGCGTGGGGTAGCGGTGCTTGAGGGCGCTATCCAGCATGGTCGCGACCACCGAACGCACGGTCGGGCGGCTGGCGAATGGGTTGGCAACCACCTCGGTGGGCGTCTGCGCTGGTGGCGTTGCTTCAAGCCTGCTCTGTATGGCGCTGGGTATGCGTACCGGTGCCGAGCGCTCGGTTCTGGAAGGGATGGGCGACGGTGGGGTGGGTACGGGTTCATGACGCGGCGTCACGGCTTCAGTTGGCAATATGGCAGTGAACACGCGTGGGTTGTTTCTGATCGATTGCATGGGAGCAATTCCTTTGCTTGGATGGAAAACGCGCAAGAAAAATATCGCACTGGCATCCAGGCGAAATCGGTAATACGTGAGAGGCTGTTGCCGTATCGCGCCAGACCTTTATGCGAGCCTCAAGATCCGTGGCGTTGGTCTGTGTGTTTCGATGTATTTGTAACTGCGGCGGGCGGGAAAACAGCACCGGGTTCGCTGCCCTGCGCTATCATCGATAGCTTTCCCGTAGATGATTGACTGCCATGACTGCCCAGACCCTGACCACCGTCCTTGCTACCAGCGACATGCTTGAAATCGACGGCCTGCACGCCTTCGATTTTGAGCTCAATGACGAGAAGTTGCTGATCACCGCCATGGACGGTCGCGCAGAAAAACGCTGGGCGTTCAGCCTGGCCCAGGTGCAGGCCGCGACTTTTGACGAAACCCTGCAAAGCTGGACCCTTACCGGTGAATCGGGCGAGCATCGTCTGATCTGCATGAGCGCTTTCACCGGCAACAATAACGATGAGGATGAAGCCGATGATGATGCGTAAATTCTGGCCCTTGCTAATGGCGGGCAGCGTCGGTGCCATGTCGGTGCAGGCTGCACCGGCTGACACCCATGAACTGCTGGTGGGCAGCTACACTGCCGGTACCAGCGAAGGCATCTACCGCCTGCAATTCGACAGCCGTACCGGCCAGTTCAGCGGCAAGCCGGTGCTGGCGGCCAAGACGGCCAACCCATCGTGGTTGACGGTTTCCAAAGACCAGAAGTACCTGTTTGTGGTCAACGAGAACGGTCCAGGCCAGAAAGACCCGGTTGGTCGTGTCAGCAGTTACAGCATCGACCCGCAAAATCATCAGCTCACCCTGATCAACCAGGTGCAGAGCCTGGGCAACGAACCAACCCATTCCAGCGTCGCCGCCGATGGCCGCCATCTGTTCGTCGCCAATTATTCGGTACTGGAAGACCCGGGTGGCAGCCTGGCGATCTTGCCGGTAGACGGCGAGGGCAAGCTGTCGGCCCCGGTGCAGTTGAGTGGGCATCCGGCCAGCCGCGTGAATCCTGAGCGCCAAACGTCCAATCACGTGCATTCTGTGGTGTCGTCGCCGGATGGCAAGTACGTGTATGTGCAGGACCTGGGCGCTGACAAAGTATTTGTCTACCAGTACGACCCCAAGGCCAATCACGAACTGCCGCTGACGCCCGCCAATCCGGCCTCGGTGCAGCTGCCGCCCGGCAGCGGCCCGCGTCATTTGCTGTTCAGCGCCGACGGCAAGCACGCCTGGCTGACCACCGAGATGAGCGCCCAGGTCGCGGTGTTCGATTACAGCGATGGCAAGCTGACGCAAACTCAGTTGCTGGACTATGCCGCCGGCCAACCGGTGTCCGACAAGGCGGGTGCGGCGCTGCATGTTTCAAGCGATGGCAAGTTCCTCTACGTGAGCAACCGCGGCACGGCCAATCAGTTGCTGGTGTTCAGCATCGACCCGGCCACCGCGCACCTCAAGGAAATCCAGCGTCGCTCGGTCGAAGGTGACCACCCGCGCGAGTTCAGCCTCGATCCGAGCGGCAAGTTCATGCTGATCGCCAACCAGAAAAGCAACGAAATCGTGGTGGTAGAACGCGACCCCAAGACCGGTCTGCTGGGTAAAACCGTGCAGAAATTGCCGATCGATGCCCCCAGCGATCTCAAGTTTCTGGTGCGTCAATAAGCCGCAGGCCCCGCAATGCGGGGCCTGAGCCTTTGTATTAATTGCATTGATAGCAGCTACTGTTTCAAAGCATTTCTAAGGTCAAACCCTCGGGCGTAAGTTTGATTCCAAGGCCTCCACCGGCCACTCAATCAAACGAACACAAGGGTTACCGCCATGAACTTGAATCTCTTCTCCATCATCGCCGCTTCCGCTGTTTCCGCCACCGTAGCATTGCCCGCCGCTGCCAGCGTGGAAGTCACCGGCAAAAAATCCAGCGTCACCGCCTACACCCAGAAATACCTGCAACAGAGTGCCAATTTCTATGCAGCGCTGGATCACAAAACCCAGGGTTGAAGAAGACTAAACTGTGGGAGGAGGCTTGCCCCCGATAAGCATGGGTATCTACACAACTTTTGTAGCCACTGCCGACGCTAACCACGATGCGAAGCGAGCCGCTCTTGATCTGCTCTTGATCTGCTCTTGATCTTAAGCGCCCCGTCAAACCACGCTGGCCGGAATTCGCCATGGATTTGGGGGGTAAACCGGCAGGGATGCCGGTTTAGCCGCCCCGCGCCATGGATGGCGCGTGGCGGCGGCCCCCCAAATCCATGGCGGATTACGGGCACACCGAGCCTAAGCGAGGTGCCGAGTGGTGGGGCAAGAGCGCTTTGGTTACTTTCGCCTGGGCCGGCATTCCGGCTTTTCGAAAGTGACCCGCTGTAAAAGCGGAACCCATATCAGCCGCTACCCAAAAACGGATATGCACTCGATCAAAGTCCAGCATCCTGGTCGGCCCTGAGGCCGCCATCGGGGGCAAGCCCCCTCCCACAGGTCCGGCCGTCGCACCAAAGAGTTGTGTAGATACCTATGCCCCGATGAGGGAGTGTCAGTAAGCACACCTGTGACTGACCCACCTACATCAGTAGCAAGCCCCCCCCACAATTAGTCGAACAAGACTCAGGCTTTTGCCATGACCGCAATAAACAGCGGTGACTCCAGAAACCGTTGAAGCCACGCCTGCAACCGATAATACGGCGTCCCCGCAAACCATTCGCGATCCACATGGGCGAATTGGCGCACGAACGGTACCAGTGCCGCATCTGCCAGGCTCAGGTGATCGGCCAGCAAATACTCCCGCTCTGCCAGCAAGGCCTCCAGCTTGCGCAAGAACACCTCACCCTCGGCCCGGTAAGCCTCCATTGGTTGCTCGGGGAAGCGCTCGGGGTACTTGTATCGATTCAAATGATGTTTGAACACTTGATCATTCTCGGTAATCAGCGCATACACCGTCGGGTCACCTTGCAGCAACCAATCCTCGGGATCGTGCTGCATCAGGGCCCACTGCATGATTTCAAGGCTTTGCTCGATCACACGGCCTTCGACGCTCAACACCGGCACCGTGCCCTTGGGCGACAGCGCCAGCATTTCTGCCGGTTTGGCCTTGAGGCTCACTTCGACAATCTGCACCGGCACGCCTGAATAGCGCAGTGCCAACCGCGCCCGCATCGCATAGGGGCAGCGCCGGAACGAATACAGCAGCGCCTGGCTCACTTGACCTCCAGGGTGCTCAGGCCATTGCCCTGGCGCTTGACCTGGATTTGCACCGGGATGCGTTCGTGCATTTCCTGCACGTGAGAGATCACGGCCACCTTGCGGCCCTGGGCCTGCAAACCATCCAAAGCGTCCATGGCCAATTGCAGGGACTCGGGATCGAGGCTGCCGAAACCTTCGTCGATAAACAGCGACTCGATCTTCAAGGTGCTGGACGCCATGGATGCCAGGCCCAACGCCAGCGCCAACGACACCAGGAAGGTTTCGCCGCCGGACAGGGAATGCACCGAGCGCAATTCGTCACCCATTTCCGTGTCCATCACCAACAGCCCGAGCATACTGCCGCCGCGTTTTAGCCGGTAGCGGCGCACCAGTTGGCGCAACTGCACGTTCGCATGGTGCACCAGCAAATCGAGGTTGTAGGCCTGGGCGATCTTGCGGAAGGTGTCGCCGGTGGCCGAGCCGATCAGCGCATTCAAGCGTGCCCAGCGTTGCCATTCTTCGTAGGCCTTGGCGATCTGTTCGGCCAGGGCCTGGTTGGCGTCCTGGCGGCGTTGATCTTCGGTTTGACGGGCGCGCAGTTCGGCGCAGTGTTTCTCGCCTTCGGCCAGTTGCTGATTGAGCGCCGCCAGGCTGTGGTCCAGTTGATCGGCGTCCAGATTACCGTTGTGCAAGGCCTGATGTTCGGCCAGGCGCTGTTCGCGCTCTTGCAGCAGTACCTTGGCTTGCTCGACAGCTTTTTCGCTGCTGTTCAGGTCCTGGCGTAGCTGCGCGACCTGGCCTTCATCAAAGGCCAGTAGACGTGACAGGCCCTGGTTATCCAGGTCGGGGTGCAGGGCGCGCCATTCGTTGATGCGTGTTTCAAGCGCTTGTTGTTCTGCTTGCAGTGCGTGCTGACGGTCCTGCTGGGCCTTGAGGTCAGCAGCCAGCTGGACCAGGGCCGTGTGCACGGTGTGCAGTTCCTGGTTGGCGTCGGTCTCGCTTTGGCGTGACTGCGCGACGGCCTGCTCCAGCTGCTGCTGCCAGTGTTCGGCGCTGGGGTGGTCACCCAGCAAGGCGCTGAGTTTTTCTTGAACAACCTGTTGTTGCTTAGCTAATTCGCTGGCTTGCAGCGTGAGCGCGTCAAGCTGCTGCTGGCGATGTTGCTGGTGGGTCTGCTGTTTCTCGATGGCCTGCTGGCGCTCCTGCTGCTCGGCCAGTTCATCACGCTGATGGCCCAACTGCTCAAGGCGCTGGCTGACCTGCTGGTCGAGTTGCATGAAGGTCGCCGCAGGCGCACTGCGCAAGCCCTCCAGGGTTTGCGCTGGCAACAAGTTGGCGAAAGTGGCGAGTTCTGCGTCGAGGCGTTCGCGGTCCTTGGCCAATTCCCGTTGCTGGTCCACCAGCAATTGTCGGGCTTGCTGGCTGGCCTCCTGGGCGGCTTGCAACTGCTGCTGAAGGCGCCCGGCGTTTTGTTGCAGGTTGAGCAGGGCACTCTGGCGTTGTTCGTCCTGAGTGAGGCTCTGGGTCAGTTGGGCCAATTGCTGGGCCAGCCAACCGCTGCGTTTGGCGGCGTCCTGGTTGAACAACGAGGCGGACAGCGAATGGGCCTCCAGGCTTTGTGCCAGGCCCTGTTGCTGTATCGCCAGCTGTTCCTGTTGGCGCAGGAACTCCTTTTGTTCGGCGATCAGGCCACCGACTTCACCGCGCAGTTCGTTGAGTTTTTCCTTGAGATCGTCGACCGCCTTCTGCGCCGTGGCTTCTTCGTTTTCGTCGTGGCGACCCAGGCTGTGCAGCAGAGCTTCGGGCTGGTGATACGGATGCTCGTGACTGCCGCACACCGGGCAGGGTTGGTCATCCTGCAATTGCGCCCGCAACTCTTCGACGCTGGCACTGCGGGCCAGGCGCTGACGTTCCAGCAGTTGCTTGGTCACCGTGAGGGTTTGCTCAGCCACGCTGAGTTCGGCCTTGGTTTGCAAACCGCTCTGGTTCAGTCGCTCGCGGCGTTGCGCGGCATCGGCGAGTTGTTGTGTCAGCGCGGCTGTCTGTTGATCCAGTTGCTGCTGGCTGTCCCACAAGCGGGCCAGGTCTTCGAAAGCACGCTGTTGCTTGCGATTATCCTGCAGCAGGCTGGCCAGCAACTGAATTTGCTCGGCCACCGCGTGGGGTTCGGCACCGACTTCCTGATAGAGCAGGTCGAGGGCTTCGCGCTGTTGGGTGAACTGTTCGGCGGCGGCGCTGGCACGCTGTTCAAGTTGCTGCAGCTCGGCCTCGCCCTTGTTGAGACGATTGCCGATCAGCATCAGCTGTTGCAGGCGGTCGCGGTAAGCGTTCCAGGCTTCGCTCAGCGGGGCAAGGGCGGCGCTGTGCTCAAGCTCGGTGGCCAGGCGGTGCAGGCGTTCGGCGACTTGAGTTTGTGTGTCTTGCAAACCCTTGAGCAGAGCCTGGCCTTCGTCGCAGGCGCTTTGCTGTTGCTTTTTCTCTTCGCTGCGCTTGGCCAGCTCCCGGGTCACGTGGGCGAGGGTGTTCTGTTCTTCAACGGCCTGGCGCAGCAGAGGCGCCGCGTCGGCCTGGTTTTTCAGGGCCTCGGCCAGCGCCGCCTGGGCGGCCACTTGCTGTTGTTGCGCCTGGTCCTGGCGGGTATGCAGGGCGACTTGCTGCTCCAGATGTTGCTGAATCTGCGCGGCGATTGGTGTCAACAGCGTGCCGAGTTCTGCCTGGCGCAAGAAATGATGGCGTTGCGGTGCCAATTGCTCCAGGCGACTCAAGTCCTGGCGTTGCGGGCCTTGGCTGTCCCAGTGCTGCTGGGCGTGCTGCCATTGTTCCACGGCGCTGAGCTGGCGCTCTTGCCATTCACGCAACTCTTTAAGCCAGGTGTGCTGCAACTCCAACTGCTTGAGCTGGGCCTGCTGAGTCTTGAGTCGCTGCTGGGCCTCGGCCAACTGTTGATCAAGTTCGGCGCGTGCTTCAGGGGCCAGAGGCACTACGCCGGTGGCCTGGTCTTGCAGCTGTTTGTGGGCGTCTCTGGCGTCCTTGGCCTTGTCGAATGCACGTCGACCCAGTTGGGTGTACAGCGCAGTATCGGTGAGCTTTTCCAGCAGTTCGCTGCGCTCATTGTCATTGGCCTTGAGGAAGGCGCTGAACTCGCTTTGCGCCAACAGGACGGCACGGGTGAACTGCTCGAAGTTCAGACCCAGGGCCAATTCGAGTTGGGTCTTGTATTCGGTTTTCTGGCTGGCCAGCAGTTGGTCGCTGTCCAGGTCGATCAGGCTTTGTCGGCTGTTCTGCAACTTGCCGCTGGCCTTGTCGCGGGCGCGGTTGGCTTCCCAGCGCGCACGGTAACGACGGCCACTGACGCCGACGAAGTCCACCTCGGCATAACCGCCGCCGGTGCCACGCCGAATCAGCGTGCGCGGGTCGCCGATGGAGATATCCGTGTCGGCATCCGGCATCTTGGCCTGGCCGGTATCACCCAGGCGCGGCACGGCGCCAAACAGCGCCAGGCACAGCGCATCGAGCAGGGTACTTTTACCCGCGCCGGTCGGCCCGGTAATGGCGAACAAACCTGCACTGGCCAGCGGCTCGGCGGTAAAGTCGATTTCGAACGGGCCGCCCAGGGAGGCGAGGTTTTTCAGGCGGATAGCGAGGATCTTCATGGCTGTTCGCCCTCCTGTTGCACTTCCTGGAGCAGCACGGCGAAATCCTTCAGGGTTTGCTCATCCACTTCGCTGCCATAGCTGTCCTGCCAGGCGCGGCTGAACAATTCCTGGGGCGTGAGCTGGTCGAGTTCGATCAAGCGCTCATCGTCGCCTTCGCTGTTGCCGCGCTGGCCGGCGTATTCGGCGGCGATGCGCACCAGGCGCACGGCCTTGCCTTGCAGGGCGGTTTCGATCTGTTGGCGCAGGTCCGGTTGCGGCTCGTCGAGGCGCACGCGAACTTCCAGCCAGGGGTGGCGCTGGGTTTCGGCGAGCAGGTCGATGTCGGGCAGCTCACCGAGTTGCTTGAGGATATCGGCCAGGGGCGCGGCATCCAGGCGTTGCAGATTGACGGAGCGGGGAATCAGGATCGGTTCGCAGCCCACCAGCCTTTCGCCCTGGAACGTCACGTCGAGAATCTGGTGCTTGTAGCCGATCTCGGAAAACGACAGCGGAATCGGCGAGCCGCTGTAGCGAATACGCTCTTCGCCATTGACCTGTTGCGGCTTGTGCAAATGGCCGAGGGCAACATAGCCGACGGTTTTATCGAACAGGCTGGCCGGCAGCGCCTCGGCATTGCCGATGATCAGGCTGCGCTCGGAGTCTTCCGATACCGACCCACCGGCCATGTGCGCATGGCTGATGGCGATCAGCGCCTGGCCCTTTTTGCGTTTGGCATTGGCTGCCGCGATCAGCCATTCGTGCACCTGGCCGATACCACGCAAGTAATCATCGCCCAAGTGCGCACCGGTGACTTCCGCCGGGCGTAGAAAAGGCAACGCCAGGCACCAGGCGGCAATCTTGCCTTTGGCATCCGGCAAGGGGATCAGCAGGCGCTCGGCATCCAACTGGCCATCATCGAGCCACAGCACCCGGCCCAGGGCATGGGTGCGCAGGCGGCGCATCAACGGCGCGGGCAGCTCGATACGCGAGCCGGAGTCATGGTTGCCGGCGATCATCACAATCGTCAGCGCCGGGTTTTGTTCGTGGGCGCTGATGATGAAGTCATACAGGCGCTCCTGGGCCTTGAGCGGCGGATTGACCGTGTCGAAGATATCGCCGGCGATCAACAGTGCATCCGGGCGCTGGGCTTTAAGTTGGCCCAGCAGCCATTCCAGGAAACAGGCGTGTTCGAAGTCGCGTTCCTGGCCGTGGAGGTTTTGGCCCAGGTGCCAGTCGGAGGTGTGGAACAGACGCAAGGCGAACTCCGTGGAGAAGATGAAAAAGAGGGGAGTTTACCTGTAAAAGTGCGCGTGGACTTATGGGCGACGCGATGGTTATTTGTAGGAGCGAGCTTGCTCGCGAAAAACGTCAACGATAACGCGTGTTTTCTGAATAAACGCGGCGCCTGCGAGTTTTTCGCGAGCAAGCTCGCTCCTACACAGGGGTTATGGGGCGTTAGTGGGGTTGGGTTGCAGGCAATCCAGCGCACGGTCGGCGAGGGTGCGGGCCATGTCGATCAGGTGAGCGGTGGAACAGGCCATGTCGCGTTGGGCGCCTTTGAGTCCCTCGGCGGTTTCGGTGGCGGTAGTGGCGGCGCAACGCAGCAGCGAGGAGATGCTGGCGATGGCGTCTTCGAAACTCAGGTCTTCGTGGGCGACGAAAATGGGAAAGGGTGGGTCGGGGACGATTTTGCTCATGGGTATAGCTCCTACTCAGTTGGGGCGCCGTCCTATGCCGTTTCCACACGACAAATTAGGTGGCAGCCATACGCGGGGTGGAAACCGGGGAGTAGGACCCAGTCAGACCGAAGTCTGCCCGCGCACAGCCGCCATTGAGCGTTTGCACACGATCATGACGCCTACTCATTCCAGGTTTCCACACCCGATCGCTGATATGCAGCGACGAAGCGAAGGCTAGCCAGTGGGTTGAGCAGGCGCAAGGCCAAAGGATTGTCTAGGAAACGTCCTGCAAATTAAAGGGATATGGATTGCTGGCCTTTAACAATGCATGTCGAACGGACTGTGATGAATGGAACGGCAGGTTGAGTGACGACCACCCAGAAGGTGGATTTTTCAATCAATCCCTGAATGAATCAGAGGCCCACCATGTCATTTTCAGTAAACCCACCTTCCACTAGCGCTTTCACCGCTTTACCCAAGCAACCGGATGCTGACAGTCGCTCAAACCAAGCTAGCCATCGTCAGGCACGAAGCACGCAAACCCAGGCCCGCGCCACAGACCCGCGCCCGTACGCAAGCGTGACTGACCGACAACTAATAGGGCTGATCCGCGACCACTTCCGCGAGTTCGCCGCTGGCGCGACAGACAGCTATGTGAACTTCAATGAGTTGAAAGAAGCCGCTGGCCTGATAGCGACCGACAGGACATTTTCACCAGAGGCACACCACGCGGCCAAGGAGTTACTCACACGGCCAAAATTGCTACGCAAGCTGGATATCGGCATCAACTTCTTCGGTGGTCCCGGCAAGGAGGATGGCCGGTTCGATATGGATAACCTGAACTATCTGTACAAATTCCCCCACCGTGAATGGAAGGTGCCGCGTCGTAATCACTAAGTGCAGGTGGGCGTCCGAGCAGGCGATGCGGATCAACTGTGTGTGGCTTGCCTGCGATGGCGGAGTATCAGCCAGCACATCTGCCGACTGTTACACCGCCATCGCGGCATAGGTATCTACACAATTTTGGTACAGCGCTGAACCTGTGGCGAGGGAGCTTGCTCCCGTGACGGCCTGACAGCCTACGCTTATCTACCTGACGCACCGCAGTCCAAATGTGGGAGCTGGCTTGCCTGTGAAGACGGCCTGACAGTCAACACAGTTGGACCGGGTACATATCCGTTATTTAGGTAACGGCCACTTAGGGTTCCGCCCTGACGGCGGGTCACTTTGGAAAAGAGCCGGAATGCCGGCCCAGCCCAAAGTAACCAAAGGGCTCTTGCCCCACCACTCGGCACCTCGCTTAGGCTCGGTGTGCCCGTAATCCGCCAGTGATTTGGGGGGCCGCCGCCACGCGCCATCCATGGCGCGGGGCGGCTAAACCGGCATCCCTGCCGGTTTACCCCCCAAATCCCTGTCGAATTCCGGCCAGCGTGGTTTAACGGGGCGCCTGAGATCAAAAGCAGATCAAGAGCAGATCAAGAGCGGCTCGCTTCGCATCGTGGTTACCGTTGGGTGCTGCTACAACAACCTACAAAATTGTGTCCATACCTATGGCCATCGCGGGCAAGCCCGCTCCCACAGGGGTTTGTGGTGTTGGTTAAGGCTGGGTTACTTGGGGTAGAGCGGCGGCAAACTGGTGGTATCGGTGGCCGGGTCTTGCTCGCGTTCGGCCACGGGGATCGCCTTGATCGCGCGCCACAGGTCATCCCCCAACCAGTACTGGCCGCTTTCGCTGTACAGCGCGCCATTCAAGCCGTCCAGGGCATCTGACAGCGGCACAAACCGTGCGGCCATGTCGGCCAGGGTTTCGGGTTGTTGTCGCGCCCAGGCGTCGAGGGCCTGGCGGGTAGCATGAGGGTCGTTGGCCTGGGTGGCGCGCTTGAGGTCGTCGAGCAGGGTGCGTGGGCTGGGGCCGGTTTGCGCGGCGCGTTGTACCGCCGGTTGTCGGCGTGCGCGCCACCACAGGCCGAAGCCCAGCAGCGTGGTACAGGCCAACAGCAATGTGCTCAGTTGCCATAGCCACAGGCGCTCATCGTCGGGTGCGGTGATGATGGTCGGCGTGGCGGGGGTGTCTACCACGAGGCTGGGATTGACCGCCACTTGCACAGTACGCGCCGGCAGGCTGGTGCGTTCCAGATGATCTTCGTGGGTGTTCCACCACACCACTTCCACCGGCGGCAGTTCCAGCTCTCCGGCGCGGGTAGGCACCAGGGCTTCGCGGTCTTCACGGCTGCCAATCAGGCCGCGGTCGCTGGTTTGATTGGCCAGTACCGGTTGATCGGGATAGCGGCGCAGACCGTTGACTTCGGGGCTGGGCAACGCCGGCAACTGCGCGCTGGACAGGCCTTCGGCCTGAACGGTGAGGCTGCGGGTCAGGGAGTCGCCGACTTGTACGTGGTCCGGCGTGGGGTTCCAGCCTTCGCTCAGGGTCAGGCTGCGCGCCGGCAGCCAGGGAGCGTCGGCGGGGTAGAGGTCCGGCTTGGGTTTGATCGTCAACGGCAGGGCCGCGGAGCTGACGTGGATCATCTTGCCCGGCTTGGTGCCCTGCAGTGTGTTTTCCTGAGGGGGGCGCGACTCCACCAGGGTGGCGCTGAAGGTCTGCGCCGGAATCACCACCGTGCCGCTGTGCTGCGGGTAAAGGGCGTAGCGGGTCTCGATCACCCCATGGCGGATGCTGTTGATGACCTTCTCATAGGTGCGCGACTCGCCCAGTTGCTCGACGCGCGCATCAGGGATCTGCAAGGGCGTGAGGCTGCTGTCGTCATACAGCGACACCGAGTGGTACACGCGCACGGTCAACAGCGCCTGGGCCTGGACGTACACGGCGGTCTGGTCGAGGTTGGCCTCGATAAATACCGGGGCCAGCTCGGTGCTGGTGTTCTGGCTGGCGGTCTCGACCACTTGCAGGGTGATCGGTTGTGTCTTGAGTGCGCCCACTTGCAACGGCGGGATGACCACGCTGCCGTTTTCCTTGGGCAGCAGGGTGATAATCCAGCGGGTGGTGGCGTGGTTATCGCCGCCCAGGGTGGTGAGTTGGTTGATCTGACGGGTGCCGCTGACTTCGAACTGTGCATCCAGGGGCGACAGGTCCGGCTTGCCGAATTGGGTAACATCGCTGGACTCCACCGTCAGTTCCACAGTTTCCCCGGAATTGAGGCGGTTGCGGTCTACGCTGGCGACCAGGTTCGCCGCCTGGGCGTGGCCTGCCGACAACGCGAGCAGGAGCAAAAGGGTGGTGCGGCGGCTCATCGAGTCGTGTCCTGATGTTGTTGCTGTTCGTACCAGAATTTGCGCCGCAGCAGCTCGCCGGGGTTGTCCGGGATCTCTTGCAGCCATTGCTCCAGCGCCTGTCGGCGCTCGCCTTCAAGGCGCGTGTCGACAGGGCGCAGGGGCGGCGTGGTGGTGTGCTCGTCGCCCAGTTCGCTGCCCGGCACTTCATTGCCGCCTGGCTGTGGCGTGGCGCCGGCCTGAGCCTCATCGTTGCCGGCTTCGCCCTGGCCCTGGGGCGATTGCTCGCCACTCTGGCCCGTTTGCCCGCTGGCACCCGGTTGCGCAGTTTGGCCGGGTTGTGGGCTTTCGTCATCTTCGTTTTTTGCAGGCGTGGCCGGCTCAGGCTCGGCTTGCTCTTGCATCAGGGTTTCAATCAGCGCCTTGTTTTTCAGCGCTGGCTGCAAATCGGGTTGAGCTTCCAGGGCTTGCTCGTAGGCGTCGATCGCGGCTTCGAGTTCACCGGCTTTGGCCAGGGCATTGCCTCGATTGTAGTGGGAATAGGCGTCGTTGCCCTGGGCAAAACGTTTGATCGCCTCGGCGTAATTGCCGGCTTCGTACAGCGCTACCCCTTGCCATTGCGGGTCCTGAAAGTGTTCGGCGGCTTCGGCCGGGCGCTTGTGCTTGAGCAGGTATTGGCCTTGCTGGTCGGGGCGCAGCCACAGGTCCTGAAGGCCATAGGCGTAGCTCGGTTGAGGCGCGCCCAACAGCAGCAATGGCAGGCAGAACAGCCAGCCGCGACGCCCGGCACAAGCGGCCAGCAATAATAGCGGCAACAGCAGCCAGTAACCCTGGTCGGCCCAGGTATCCAGGTGCAGCACCTGGCCGTCGTTGCGCAGGGCTTGTACGCTGTCGAGCATACCGAGCTGGCGCAGATCCTTGTCATCCAGGCGCGCCGCACGGTAGCGGCCGCCCATTTCACTGGCGAAGGCCTTGAGCGTCGGGCTGTCGAGGCGCGGCACCAGGATCGCGCCCTGGTCGTCCTTGAGGAACTCGCCGTTTTCCTGGGTCACCGGTGTGCCTTCGCGGCTGCCAATGCCGAGGATCGACAAGGGCGGTGCCTGGGCACTTTGCAATTGCAGACGGATGCCCTGGCGTTCCTGTTTCGACAGCGACGAGCCGATCAGCAGCAGGCGGCCCTGGCCGAGACCGCCTTGCTTTAGCAGGCCCAGGGCTTTTTCCACGGCCAGATCGGCGCGATGGCCGGGTTCGGGCATGATCGAGGGGCGCAGGGCCTCCAGCAGGTTGCGGCTGGTGGCCAGGTCGTCCGACAGCGGCACCAGCGTATGAGCGCTGCCGGCATAAACGACGATGGCGGTTTGCGCATCGGTGCGAGCCTGCAGCAAGTCATACAGCTTGCGCCGCGCCTGTTCCAGGCGGTTGGGCGGGCTGTCGGTGGCGAGCATTTCCGGGGTCAGCTCCAGCAGCACCACCAACGGGTCGGATGGTTTCTGGCTGGACTGTTCAACCCGTTGCCAACTGGGCCCCAGCAATGCCAGCACAGCCAGCAGCCAGGCAATGCCCAATACCACCCACGGCGCTTTGCTCTCGCGGCCGTTGCCGCCACTGAGCAGCACCGCATGGAAGGCCGGTGGCAGGATCATCTGCCAGCGGCCGGCACGTTTTTGTCGGTGCCACAATTGCCACAGCAACCAGCCGAGCAGCGGCAACAACAACAGCCACCAAGGCCGGAACCAGTGCGGCCACAAGGCGATCATCGACGCCTCCGCAAGCGCAGGCGCTGAAGGCGCTGGCGCCATTCAGGGTGTTGTTGCAGGAAGATCCCTTTGCTCGACAGCTTGTTGAACGCGCGTTGCAAGGCGTTGTTGGGCCAGCGTTCCTGGATCACCAGCAACAGGCTCAGGATCAGCGCCAGCGCCAAGGGCCCGCTGTACAACGCCTGGGCCGGGCGAGCCTGGGTCGGTTGCTGCTCAACGGGCTCAAGGGTGTCGAGGGTCTCTTTGATGTTCAGCAGTTCTTCGCCATCGCGGGCGCGGAAATACTGCCCCCCGGTGGCCTCGGCCAGAGCCTTGAGTGCCGGCTCGTCGAGATCCAGGCTGGGATTCACGCCGAGAATGCCCAGGGAACCGGTTTGCTCAGGGTCGGCGCCGATACCGATGGGGTAGATTTTCACCCCTTCTTCAGCGGCCAGGCGCGCAGCGGTGAGCGGGTCGATCTGCCCGGCATTGTTGGCGCCGTCGGTGACCAGAATCAGCACGCGGCTCTGCGCCGGACGCTGGCGCAGGCGTTTCAACGCCAGTCCAATGGCATCGCCGATGGCGGTGTTCTTGCCGGCAATGCCGATACGCGCTTCATCCAGCCAGGTGCGTACGGTGCGCCGATCAAAGGTCAGCGGTGCCTGCAGGTAGGCTTGGGTACCAAACAGGATCAAGCCCACGCGGTCACCTTGACGTTCTTCAAGAAAGTCCCCGAGCAGGTGTTTGACCAGGGCCAGACGACTCACGTCTTCGTCTTGCCAGTGCATGTCGGGGAAATCCATGGAGCCGGACACGTCCACCGCCACCAGCAAATCCCGGCCACTGGCCGCAATCGGCAAGGGTTCGCCCAGCCATTGCGGGCGCGCAGCGGCAGTCAGCAGCAACAGCCACAACACCACGAAGGGCGCCTGCTGACGCCAGCCGGGCAGGTTGGCCCGGGCGCGGCGGCGGGCCAGGCTTTCGAGGTCACTGAGGTAGCTGACTTTCAACGCGGGCTCGCCGCTGTCGGCTACCGGCAGGATCAAGCGCATCAACCAGGGCAATGGCAACAAGGCGAAGATCCACGGCCAGGCGAACTCAAACATGTTTGCGGATCCAGGTGTCGACAGCTTGAGTCAGGCCGGCGATGGCTTTGTCATCGAGTTTGCATTCGGGCTTGTAGGCGCCTTCCACCAGCACCATCCAGCGGGTCAGGCCGGCAGCCGGGCAGCGGTTGTCGAGGAAGGCCAGCCATTTGCGGCCGTTGAGGGTATGGCTCTGGCTGTACGGGTAGTCGTTACGGCACAGGCGCTTGAGCAGGCCGTTGAGTTGTTGCAGCCAGGCGCCGGCGGGTGCGCCGTCGTAGGGCTTGGGCATCAAGGCCAGTTCGGCCAGGGCGGCGATGCGCAGCGGGTCCAGTGGTTGTTCTGCGCGGGCCACGGGGCGGCGCACCGGCAGGAAGCGGCGCAGCCTCCACAGGCCCCAGCCGAGCAGTGGGATCACCAGCAGCAACAGCCACCAGCCGGGAGCAGGGGGCCAGAAGCCGATGGCTGGGGGGGCGATCAACGGTTGCAGTTGGTCCAGGCTGCTCATTGTTTTTTAACCGGCCGTTGCGGGTTGAGGTACTCGCGCAGTTGCTCAACCATTTCACTCTGGGTGCTCAGGGGCATCAACAACACCCGCAGCTTCTGCGCCAGCCGTTCCCAGCGGGCGATGCGCGCTTCGGCCTGGGCTTTGTAGGCCTGGCGCAAATCAATGTTAAGGGTATCCAGCTCCAGCTGTGC
This sequence comes from Pseudomonas paralactis, assembly GCF_001439735.1. Lineage (GTDB taxonomy): Bacteria > Pseudomonadota > Gammaproteobacteria > Pseudomonadales > Pseudomonadaceae > Aquipseudomonas > Aquipseudomonas paralactis. The sequence continues at coordinate 231,531 of NZ_JYLN01000007.1, read as the reverse complement.
GCCGCGCTCTGCGAAGCGCAGTAACCCGGCGGCGGGCAGGGCGTGATCGAGCGGGTCGGAAATGGGCAACAGCAACAGGTCGCAATGTCGCGACAGCAGGCTCAGCTGTTGCTCGGCGCTGTCAGTCAGCGCTCGTTCATCGCAGATCACAATTCCCAGGCTGCCCGGGCGTAACACTTCACGGCCACGGCGCAAGGCCATGCCCAGAGCGTCGGCTTCGGGGCGGCTTTCGGTGTTCAGGCTCTGATTGACCCGCACAAGGCGGTTAAGCAGCTGCAACAGGCTTTGTTTGCTGCGCCGGGGCTTGATTTCGTAGTGCTCGCTGTCGCCGAACACCAGCCCGCCGACCCGGTCGTTATGCCCCAGCGCCGCCCAGCCGATCAGGCTGGCGGCTTGTGCGGCCAGCACCGACTTGAACATCTGCCCCGAGCCAAAGAACAACCGGCAGCTTTGCTCCACCATGATAAAGATCGGCCGTTCGCGTTCTTCGTGGAACAACTTGGTGTGCGGCTCCTGGGTGCGCGCCGTCACGCGCCAGTCAATGGTGCGCACGTCGTCGCCGGCCTGGTAGACCCGCACCTGATCGAAGTCCACACCGCGCCCGCGCAGCTTGGAGTGGTGCAGACCGATCAACGGGCTGCGCTGGCCGGGCGTGGAAAACAGCTGCACTTCGCGCACGTGGTGACGCATCTCAATCAATTCACTGAGGGTTACGCGTATGCCATCGCTTGCGTTCATCGGCTTCAAGCGACGGCAACAACGTCAAGAATGCGTTGTACCACGCGGTCCTGGTCTATCCCGGCCGCTTCGGCTTCGAACGACAGGATGATGCGGTGGCGCAGCACGTCGAACAAGACTGCCTGGATATCTTCCGGGCTGACAAAATCGCGACCGGCCAACCAGGCATGGGCCCGGGCACAACGGTCCAGGGCGATGGAGCCACGGGGGCTGGCGCCGTAGGCGATCCACTCGGCCATTTCCGGGTCGAATTTGGACGGGGTGCGCGTGGCCATGACCAATTGCACCAGGTATTCCTCTACCGCATCGGCCATGTACAGGCCCAGGATTTCCTTGCGGGCGGCAAAGATCGCCTGTTGGCTGACGCGCCGCTCGGGTTTGGTTTCGCCATTGAGCGCTTCGCCGCGCGCCTGTTGCAGGATGCGCCGTTCAACGGCGGCGTCCGGGAAGCCGATCTTGACGTGCATGAGGAAGCGGTCTAGCTGAGCTTCGGGCAGCGGGTAGGTGCCTTCCTGTTCGATGGGGTTCTGCGTGGCCATCACCAGAAACAGCGGCGACAGCTCGTAAGTGCTGCGGCCCACGCTGACCTGGCGCTCAGCCATCGCTTCAAGCAAGGCCGACTGGACCTTGGCCGGGGCGCGGTTGATTTCGTCGGCGAGCACCAGGTTGTGAAAGATCGGCCCCTGCTGGAACACGAAGCTGCCGGTTTCCGGGCGATAGATTTCGGTGCCGGTGATGTCGGCGGGCAGCAGGTCAGGGGTGAACTGGATACGATGGAACTGCGCTTCGATGCCTTCGGCCAACTCCTTGATCGCTTTGGTCTTGGCCAGCCCCGGCGCACCTTCGACCAGCATATGGCCGTCGGCGAGCAGGGCGATCAGCAGGCGATCGATGAGTTTTTCCTGGCCGAGAATCTGCGTAGAAAGAAAGGTTCGCAGCGCAAGCAGCGCTTCACGATGTTCCATCGATGACGGTTCCTGGAAAGATGAGCCTGAGGGTCGAGCGCGAGCGTCAGGCTTGGGAGGCTTACTTTAATGCATCGAAGGGGGTGGCGACTAACGGCGTCACGTGTATTTTCAGAAAAACTTGTAGGGTTTTGGTGTGGGAATACGGTCAGTGTGGGAGGGGGGTTGCCCCCGATGCCCGTGTGTCAGGCACAGGTGTATTAACTGACCCACCGCTATCGGGGGCAAGCCCCCTCTTATCAAACTTCAAATAAGCTACTGATTTTAAAGGTTTAAAATTTAGCCTTAACGCTGGATATTTTGGAGGCGGCCCAGGTTGCTGCGCGACGGCGCCACCTCGACGATGTGACCGGGTTGTTGGGGCGAGTACATATCCGTTGCTTAGGTAACGGCCGCTATAGGTTCCGCCCTTACGGCGGCTCACTTTGCAAAAGCGGCAAAGTAAGCAAAACGCTCTTGCCCCACCACTCGGCACCTCGCCTAGGCTCGGTGTACCCGTAATCCGACATGGATTTGGGGGGCCGCCGCCACGCGCCATCCATGGCGCGGGGCGGCTAAACCGGCATCCCTGCCGGTTTACCCCCCAAATCCCTGTCGAATTCCGGCCAGCGTGGTTTAACGGGGCGCCTAAGATCAAAAACACAGCGAGGCGGCCTTATAGCCGACCTGATCGTTGAAGCTTGCGCGTACCCCTGTGGGAGCGGGCCCGCGAAGGTCGCTAACGATGATGCGGGAAACCAGAAAGAACGCGGGGTTCTCAGGTTTTTCGCGAGCAAGCTCGCTCCTACAGAAAAGCACAAGCGCCGCCAGCGTATCTGCGATGCGCAGCGAGTCGCTTTTGATCTTGATCTCAGGCGCCCCGTTAAACCACGCTGGCCGGAGAGAGGGCACACCGAGTCTAGGCGAGGTGCCGAGTGGTGGGGCAAGAGCATTTTGCTTACTTTTGCGCTTTTCAAAAGTGAGCCGCTGTAAGAGCGGAACCTATAGTGGCCGTTACCTAAACAACGGATATGTACCCAGGACGAAAACCAACATCCTGCTCGGCTGTCAGGCCGCCACGGGAGCAAGCTCCCTGGTTTGCTGCGCGACAGCGTCACATCGAAGATGTGGTGGGGACTCCCACATTTGAACCAGGGTGCAGCTTAAATCCGGATGAACGTGCCAGTGCCTGCGAGGATGATCTGCAAGGTTTCCTCCACTTCGGCCAGGTCGGATGCGGCCGTGGCGTGGGTGATCTCCAGGTGATCCTTGCCACCCAATGCATCGGCATCACCCGCTGCAAGTTCGACCAGCAAGGTAGTGGCACTCAAGGTCACTTTCAGCCCATCCAGCGTCGACGGCTCGTAATCCCAGGTCAGTTCCACTTCTTCTTCATCCGGGTAACGGCTCAACATGAACATTTCGCCGTTCTTGCCGTGGCAGCACAGCATGGCCATGTTGTCTTCTTCGTCGTCGCAGGGCGTGGCCATCAGTGCATCGGTGTTCAACTTCATGACAAAACCTATGGTAATACGAGGGGGTGTGGCCGCAATCTTGCCATTATGCCGTTTTTTACGGTCGGGTACAGATGACGCTAATGCAGCCATGCAGGGCGCCACCTATGATAAACGCAGGGTTAAGTGGGCGGATTAATCTGCGGAACGATCTTGGGCAGAATCTTCCCCTCTATAGGCGGCTTTACCACGGGGGCAAGCACTCTTGAACCCGCTTCTTTGCTCGCTATCTGCAGCGCATTGAAAGCGCCAAAAGTAATGCGGTCAACTGCACCCGGCCGTCCCTTTCGGTAATCATCAATACCCAAACCGATTTCTGTGGCGGCGATGCCAAGATCAAATAGCAAGACTGCGATACCAATCTCCGGCACCGCCAGCGCTACCGGGGCAAGTATCACCAAGGACTTGCTGGCGCTCTTTAATTCGGCGAGCACGTTCTTTTTCTTCCAGTCATCATTGCTGACATAGGTCGAATCAGTGTTGTTATAGGTATATTGCTCCACACGGGCCTGCATGCTTTTGAACGGGTCTGCTTCGATGGGTTTTCCGCCGAAAGGCCTATCCTCCAACCAGTTAGTGTGATGTTTTGCATGTTGCCCGGTTTTTTCAAGGTGCACATCAATTCCAGCCTCCCATACGCTGTCTGCGCGGTCGCCCAGCTTGAAATATTCGACGAATTGTTTGCGTTTTGTTTCGTCCGTCATTTGTTCGGTCAACCACTTGCGCATCAGGGTAGGGTTGTCGAACTCATGGATGGGAGATGAATTGCCTGTCATGTAGAGCAGGGTTTTTTGGGTGGTTTTATCGATGGCATAAAAAATGCCCGACGCTACCCGCCCTTCAAACGTAAGTTCTTTTAGTTCCAGATTGGGATCGTGGGTATAGGCCGCTTGGAAGTCTTTGGCCGTCAATGAGTCAAGTGGCTTTTGCGCACTGATGCCCGCCAGCCGCATCGCCAGGTCACGGCCCTCTGGGCTTAGGGTATTTTCCTTGAATTGTTTATGCGCGGCAGTCACAAAAGACATCTTGGACAACGTGCTGTACTTGTCTCGGTATTCGTTCCAGAAGTTATTTAGCTCAGCTTTATGTGTTTTGCTGAAACTGGTATCCCATACGTAGGCACGGAATGATTTTGGCGTGATGGGGGCTTGGTTGGACGCGTCGTAGCGTTCCTTTGCAGGGGGGGCGAAGTAAATCCCTTCGTACTGTTGGGTTTTCAGTGCAGTTGGGCTGTTTTGGTAGCCATGGCGGCCAGAGCTGCGGTGATACCCGATCGTCAGGTGATCCACGATCTCAATGGGCGGGGGGGACTGTTGATGTTGATTGAAAGAGACCTTGGGCAGTTTGTCATGGCCAGGGGTGTCTTGAATATTTTTGATAGCAGCATCCGTCAAGGATATTTTGCTGATAATTCGGCCGGGGTAGGGCGGTGTGTGACCCCTCACGTTGTAGACGAATGTCATCAGGTACGTTTTATCCGGGTCGATATCCAGCCCATGATGTTCTTTATAGTGAGCTTTTATCTGATTCCGGGTGCTCTCTCTCATTTCGGGTGTAGCAACGTAGTTCATCGTTGAATAATCTTTTATTCCGGCGTTGAGCTGAACTGATCGGTCATGCGCCAAAAAGACTTTAAGGTGTGCGGGGATATGGGCATCCTTCCACGCGTCGGATTTACCAAAGCTGGACGCTTTCCACTTTTGGTATTGGGCCGCCCCACGAGGGTTGTCGAGCCCGTCAGGCGTTGCAGAGGGTGCAACGCCTGACGGGCCAGCGTTTGATTCGGGGTGGGCAGGGTCATCAATCGCTGGAGCCTTCGGTGGGGCGATGGGAGCAGTGGGGCCGTCGACCGGCACATACGCCGAAGCATTTATGTGCTTATAAGAGATATTCGCAATTACGTTGTTCATACTCAAAGCTCACCTCAACTAACGAGTGGGCCGTCCTTGGGGTGTTGTTCAATCAACGCGATGTGCATCGACTAACAACTGATTGGTCAAACCCGGCGACTTGAATCCATTTTAAGATTCTATGAATTCGGTTGATAAAACCTATTGGCGCGCTTGCCGAGCCTGGGAAAGCGAGCTGCTTCAGGTTTGCCTGCGCTTGACCGAATATGTCGCCGTGCGGAAAGCAGCGGTCTTACTACACTCGTTAAGCTGCGCAACGGATGTGCCCCGCGCCAGGCGCCTGACCTGCCCGTCGTACCGTCACCCGGCACGGTGTGCATCCAATGGACGTTGAATGTGACCTGACTGTCTTGTCCAGCTTCACCCACCTGTCGCTCTGATTCGTTTATCGTGACCCACGAACAGAGCTGACGGTCTCCCCGCAAGGGGATAACACGCGACGCTTCCATCAATAACAAGCCCAAGCGGAGTACCACAGATGGCGTTCTTCACCGCAGCCAGCAAGGCCGACTTCCAGCACCAACTGCAAGCGGCACTGGCGCAGCACATCAGTGAACAGGCACTGCCACAAGTGGCGCTGTTCGCTGAGCAATTCTTCGGCATCATTTCTCTGGACGAACTGACCCAGCGTCGCCTTTCCGACCTGGCCGGTTGCACCCTGTCTGCCTGGCGCCTGCTTGAGCGCTTTGATCACACCCAACCGCAGGTGCGGGTCTACAACCCTGATTACGAACGTCATGGCTGGCAATCGACCCACACCGCGGTCGAAGTGTTGCACCATGACCTGCCATTTCTGGTCGACTCGGTACGCACCGAGCTGAACCGCCGTGGCTACAGCATCCACACCCTGCAAACCACCGTGCTCAGCGTGCGCCGTGGCAGCAAGGGCGAATTGCTGGAAATCCTGCCCAAGGGCACCCAGGGCGAAGGCATTCTTCAAGAATCGCTGATGTACCTTGAGATTGACCGCTGCGCCAACGCCGCCGAACTGAACGTGCTGAGCAAAGAGCTTGAGCAGGTGCTGGGCGAAGTGCGCGTGGCTGTGGCTGATTTCGAACCGATGAAAGCCAAGGTCCAGGACCTGCTGGCCGGTATCGACGCCAGCGCGTTCGCCATCGACGGCGAAGAAAAAGCCGAGATCAAGAACTTCCTGGAATGGCTGGTGGGCAACCACTTCACCTTCCTGGGCTATGAAGAGTTTGTGGTACGTGACGAGGCGGACGGCGGTCATATCGAATATGACGCCAGCTCTTTCCTCGGTCTGACCAAGCTGTTGCGCGCCGGCCTCACCGCCGAGGACCTGCGCATCGAAGACTACGCTGTAGCCTACCTGCGCGAGCCGACCGTGCTGTCGTTCGCCAAGGCCGCACACCCAAGCCGCGTGCACCGCCCAGCGTATCCGGACTATGTGTCGATCCGCGAGATCAGCGCCGACGGCAAGGTCATCAAGGAACACCGCTTCATGGGCCTCTACACCTCCTCGGTGTACGGCGAAAGCGTGCGAGTGATCCCGTACATTCGTCGCAAGGTCGCGGAAATCGAGCGTCGCTCGGGGTTCCAGGCCAAGGCGCATTTGGGCAAGGAACTGGCCCAGGTGGTTGAAGTGCTGCCCCGCGACGACCTGTTCCAGACCCCGGTCGACGAATTGTTCAGCACCGTCATGTCGATTGTGCAGATCCAGGAGCGCAACAAGATCCGCGTGTTCCTGCGCAAAGACCCGTACGGTCGTTTCTGCTACTGCCTGGCCTACGTGCCGCGTGACATCTACTCCACCGAAGTGCGCCAGAAGATCCAGCAAGTGCTGATGGATCGCCTCAAGGCTTCGGACTGCGAGTTCTGGACCTTCTTCTCCGAGTCCGTCCTTGCCCGTGTGCAACTGATTCTGCGGGTAGACCCGAAGAACCGCCTGGACATCGACCCGCTGCAACTGGAAAAAGAAGTGGTGCAAGCCTGCCGCAGCTGGCAGGACGACTACGCCAGCCTGGTCGTGGAAAGCTTCGGCGAAGCCCAGGGCACCAACGTGCTGGCCGACTTCCCCAAAGGCTTCCCGGCCGGCTATCGCGAGCGTTTTGCCGCGCATTCGGCCGTGGTCGACATGCAGCACCTCAACAGCCTCACCGAAGCCAACCCGCTGGTGATGAGCTTCTATCAGCCGCTGGGCCAGGTCTCCGGTCAGCGCGAGCTGCATTGCAAGCTCTACCATGCGGATACTCCGCTGGCGCTGTCCGACGTACTGCCGATCCTGGAAAATCTCGGCCTGCGCGTGCTGGGCGAGTTCCCGTATCGCCTGCGCCATGCCAATGGCCGTGAGTTCTGGATCCATGATTTTGCGTTCATCGCCGCCGAAGGCGTGAACCTGGATATCCAGCAGCTCAACGACACCCTGCAGGACGCCTTCGTGCACATCGTGCATGGCGACGCCGAGAACGACGCGTTCAACCGCCTGGTGCTGACCGCCGGCCTGCCATGGCGCGACGTTGCGCTGCTGCGTGCCTACGCCCGTTACCTCAAGCAGATCCGCCTGGGCTTCGACCTGGGTTACATCGCCAGCACCCTGAACAACCACACCGACATCGCCCGCGAGTTGACTCGGTTGTTCAAGACCCGCTTTTATCTCGCGCGCAAGCTCACCGCCGACGACCTGGAAGACAAGCAGCAGCGCCTGGAGCAAGCGATCCTCACCGCCCTGGACGATGTTCAGGTGCTTAACGAAGACCGCATCCTGCGTCGCTACCTTGACCTGATCAAGGCCACCCTGCGTACCAACTTCTACCAGACCGACGCCAACGGCCAGAACAAGTCGTACTTCAGCTTCAAGTTCAACCCGCACGCGATTCCCGAACTGCCCAAGCCAGTGCCGAAGTTTGAAATTTTCGTGTATTCGCCACGGGTTGAAGGCGTGCACCTGCGCTTCGGCAATGTCGCTCGCGGCGGCCTGCGCTGGTCCGACCGTGAAGAAGACTTCCGTACCGAAGTGCTCGGCCTGGTAAAAGCCCAGCAAGTTAAGAACTCGGTGATCGTGCCGGTGGGCGCCAAGGGTGGCTTCTTGCCGCGGCGCCTGCCATTGGGCGGCAGCCGTGACGAGATCGCGGCCGAGGGCATCGCTTGCTACCGCATCTTTATTTCCGGCCTGTTGGACATTACCGACAACCTTAAGGATGGCGCCCTGGTGCCTCCGGCCAACGTCGTGCGCCATGACGACGATGACCCCTACCTGGTGGTGGCGGCGGACAAAGGCACTGCGACCTTCTCCGACATCGCCAACGGCATCGCCATCGATTACGGCTTCTGGCTGGGTGACGCGTTCGCTTCCGGCGGTTCTGCCGGTTACGACCACAAGAAAATGGGCATCACCGCCAAGGGCGCGTGGGTAGGTGTGCAGCGTCACTTCCGTGAGCGCGGCATCAATGTGCAGGAAGACAGCATCACCGTAGTGGGCGTCGGCGATATGGCCGGTGACGTGTTCGGCAATGGTTTGCTGATGTCCGACAAGCTGCAACTGGTCGCGGCCTTCAACCACCTGCACATCTTCATCGATCCGAACCCGAACCCGGCCACCAGCTTCGTCGAGCGCCAGCGCATGTTCGAGCTGCCGCGTTCGTCCTGGACCGACTACGACACCAGCATCATGTCTGAAGGCGGCGGTATCTTCTCGCGCAGCGCCAAGAGCATCGCCATCTCGCCACAGATGAAAGAGCGCTTCGACATCCAGGCCGACAAGCTGACCCCGACCGAACTGCTCAACGCCTTGCTCAAGGCGCCGGTGGATCTGTTGTGGAACGGCGGTATCGGTACGTACGTCAAGGCCAGCACCGAAAGCCATGCCGACGTGGGCGACAAGGCCAACGACGCGCTGCGCGTGAACGGCAACGAACTGCGCTGCAAGGTGGTGGGCGAGGGCGGTAACCTGGGCATGACCCAACTGGGCCGTGTGGAGTTTGGCCTCAATGGCGGCGGTTCCAACACCGACTTCATCGACAACGCCGGCGGCGTGGACTGCTCCGACCACGAAGTGAACATCAAGATCCTGCTCAACGAAGTGGTGCAGGCCGGTGACATGACCGACAAGCAGCGCAACCAGTTGCTGGCGAGCATGACTGACGAAGTCGGCCACCTGGTGTTGGGCAACAACTACAAGCAGACCCAGGCCCTGTCCCTGGCCGCACGCAAGGCTTACGAGCGCGCCGCCGAGTACAAACGCCTGATGAGCGACCTGGAAGGCCGTGGCAAGCTGGACCGCGCCATCGAGTACCTGCCGACCGAAGAACAGCTCACCGAGCGCGCTTCCACCGGCAAGGGCCTGACCCGTCCGGAGCTGTCGGTGCTGATCTCGTACAGCAAGATCGACCTCAAGGAAGCGCTGCTCAAATCTCAGGTGCCGGATGACGAGTACCTGACCCGTGACATGGAGACCGCGTTCCCGCCGAGTTTGGTGGCCAAGTTCTCCGAAGCCATGCGTCGCCACCGTCTCAAGCGCGAGATTGTCAGCACCCAGATCGCCAACGACCTGGTCAACCACATGGGTATCACCTTCGTGCAGCGACTCAAAGAGTCGACCGGCATGAGCCCGGCGAACGTCGCCGGTGCCTACGTGATCGTGCGCGATATCTTCCACCTCCCGCACTGGTTCCGTCAGATCGAAGCCCTGGACCACCAGGTGTCGGCCGACGTGCAACTGGAGCTGATGGACGAACTGATGCGCCTGGGCCGTCGTGCTACGCGCTGGTTCCTGCGCAGCCGTCGCAACGAACAGGACGCCGGGCGTGACACTGCGCACTTCGGTCCGCATCTGGCGGCGTTGGGTCTCAAGCTTGACGAACTGCTGGAAGGTCCGACCCGTGAAGGCTGGCAGAACCGTTACCAGGCCTACACCCAGGCCGGCGTACCGGAGTTGTTGGCACGCATGGTTGCAGGTACTACCCACCTGTACACCTTGCTGCCGATCATCGAAGCCGCCGACGTGACCGGGCACGACGCCGCCGAAGTGGCCAAGGCCTACTTCGCCGTCGGCAGCGCCCTGGACCTGCCGTGGTACCTGCAGCAGATCAGCGACCTGCCGGTGGCCAACAACTGGCAGGCCCAGGCCCGCGAAGCCTTCCGCGATGACGTGGACTGGCAGCAACGTGCGATTACCATCTCGGTACTGCAAATGGCTGACGCGCCACAAGACATGGAAGCCCGTGTGGCCCTGTGGCTTGAGCAGCACCAGGACATGGCTGATCGCTGGCGTGCCATGATGGTGGAAATTCGTGCCGCGGTCGGCACGGACTACGCCATGTATGCGGTGGCCAACCGGGAGTTGCTGGACCTGGCGTTGAGCGGTCAGTCGGTGTTGCAGCCGGCTTGATCAAGCGCTGACAAAAAAGCCCCCGTATCGTCAGATACGGGGGCTTTTTAATTGGAGCAGGTCTCAATCAGGCAGGCCTACAACGACCACCGGCTCAAGGACGCTGAATAGCTTCGGTGTGGTTTCCTGAAGATCCGCCAGGATCGCTTGATAGTCCTGGGTGTCTGACATCTGATGCATCAATGCCCAATAGTCCGCTTCAATATTTGGTAGTGCCATCGCGTCAGCGGTTTCTATCAGCACCAGTCTCAGTAATGCACAGGCTTTGGGCAGGTTCCTTTCAAGCCCGTACGTGCGGTGGGTTTTGGCTTTGTCTTGAGACAGGCCCGCCAGCGCATAGCCATACTCAAGCAGCCCGTCCAGTTGGCCCATCTCGGCCAATTGAATGATGCGTTTCTGCTTTTGCTCGGTACTCACCGTTCCGTCTTCGGCAAAGGCCAATTCATACACTGCCGCGCGATGCCCACCGTCGGCCGAGCGTTGGATCAACTGCGCAATCGTTGCCTCGCGTTGCAGGGTGTCGGCAATCAGTGCTGGCCTTTTACGGTAAGCCTGGGCAAGTTCAAACAGCGCCTCAGGCGCGCCTGTGGCAGCGGCGCGGTTCAGCCATTCGATGTCCTGGGTCATCAAGTACAGGTAGATCATTGCACGGGGGGCATTGTTATTTGCTGCGTGGGTTGCCAGCTCTTTGGCCTTGGCCAGTGAGTGAACGTCACCCAACCTCATCAAGGCAGGTATGTGGTCCTGGGCGGCAGCCAGCGACAGCCATTGCCGGGTGGCGGAGGTCGGACGGCGTCCCCCCCCGTCCAGCACAGATTGGCACGTGGCCATGGCGTATTGCGCGTCTACGTCGCCAGCGGCGCCGGCGATGGTCAGGTGGAACCTGGCCTTTTTGTATCTGCGCAAGCTGAATAGCGAGAACCCGGTGTCTTTGGCTGCTTCGGTTAATTCGGTAAGGGTCGAGTTCAAGTGGGCCGGTAGTGTCCCGGCCTCGTCATGCAGCTGTGTGATCAGCGAGAACAGAGGGGGTAGCACTTGGGATTCGGTGGACATATCTCATACCTGTATTAAGCACTGGATTGTGCGTTACACAGGTTATGAAGAACGCCTGGAGCCCAGGCGTTAATTACTTAGCGCGCTGCGGTTTGGCAAACAGTGAAAGGCTTTTGATCTGTTCTTAAGGATCAATGGTGCATGAGCAACTTGCTTTCAAGGTGGTCCAGGTGCCGGGTCATCAAGGCCACAGCGGCGTTACTGTCACGCTGCTCCACAGCGTCCACAATCGCCCTGTGCTCCTGCCACGCGCAGTAAGTGCAGGCTTGCGTTTCGTATTGGGCAATGACCAGCGAGGTCAATGGCACCAGGCTGTTAAGAAACTGCGCCAATGGGCCGTTCCCTGCGATAGCGGCCAGCTGCAAATGGAACTCTCCAGACAACCGAATCGCCGGACCGCGCTGGTCGCGTTCGATGCAGTCACGCTCGCGGGCGATCAAGTCCCGTAGCTGGCGTACCTGTACCGAGGTGGCTTGGGCGCACGCCAATTGCACCACCGTCATTTCGGTCATGCGCCGGGCTTCGAGAATCTGCCGGGTCTGCTGGGCATCCGGCGCAGCCACCTGGGCGCGCTGGTTGGGGCGCAGGATGATCACTTGTTGATGGGACAACTTGGCCAGAACGCGGCGGATCACACTGCGGCTCACGCCAAAGGTTTCGCCCAGGCTTTCTTCGGTGAAGCGGCTGGCGGGGGCGATACGCTGCTCAAGGATCGCGTCGAACAGGCGTGGGTAGATGTCATCGACCGAAAGCTTCTTGCCCGACACCAGACGCAGGCAGGGCAGGGGATCGCGTTGCAGGGCTTGGACGTTCATGGCCGGTCTCCAATTATTCAACTGCCCAGATGGTCATCCGGGATGTTCAAGCGAATGCCCATGCGCAGGCCTTCCTGCAGGATGTGCCGACGCATTTCGGCACTGGCCAGGGCGCTGTTCTTGTTGCGGATGGCGCGTACCACGGCCTCGTTTTCGTGCAGGCGTTCGGCCAAGTGCTCTGGGGAATTGCGCAACACCTGGGCGCTTTGCTTGAGTGCCGTGCTGGTTTGTTGCACCACGTTCTGGAAGATCGGGTTGGACGTCAGGGCAAACAGTTCTTCGTGAAAGTCGATGTAAGCGTTCATGCCCGCCTCGGCGTCACCGGCATCCAGAGCTTCGCGCATGTCCATCAGGGTCAGGCGCAGTTGGCCGATCTCCTTGCTGCTGATGGATTGGGCGACCAGGCCGACGATGAAGGGTTCAAGGGTGTAGCGCAGCTGCAGAATGTCTTCGAGGCTGGCGTCGGCCACGGCGTCGCTCGACTGCGGCTCGCTGACACTGGTTTCCAGTACCACCACACCCTTGCCGGGCATGGAGCGCACCAGGCCAAGGGTTTCCAGCACGATTACCGCTTCGCGCAGGCTCGGGCGGCTGATGCCCAGTTGCTCGGCCAGTTCACGCTGGCCGGGCAACATTTCGCCACGCCGCCACTGGCCGCGTGCGAGGGCGGCCCGCAGTTTTTCTACCACTGAATTGACGACGGTTGAGGTGCTGATCACGTCGATGGCTCCTTGATGTTGCTCATACAGTATTCAGTCTGGCAAAAGGCCAATGTGGGAGCTGGCTTGCCTGCGATGACTGAGTGTCAGGCACTACATTTGACGCTGACTCACCGCTATCGCAGGCAAGCCAGCTCCCACATTGGATGGGTGTTGTCCTAGAACTCCTGATGCGCCGGTAATACCGGTTTCTTGGCCTGGAAGGCATAGCCTTGCTGACCGTCCAGCACCTTGTTGGCACGCTGGATATCAATGTCTTTTTCCCAGCGCGCAATCGCCACGGTAGCCACGCAGTTGCCGATCAGGTTGGTCAGCGCCCGACCGATGCCCATGAACCAGTCCACCGCCAGCACCAACACCAGGCCCACCACCGGAATCGCAGGGATCGCCGTGAGTGTCGCCGCCAGAATCACCAATGCCGAGCCCGGAATGCCATGGGCGCCTTTGGAGGTGATCAACGATACCAGCAGGATGGTCAGCAAGTCGGTCATCGACAGCGGTGTACCGGTGGCGTTAGCGATAAACACGATGGCCAGGGTCAGGTAGATCGAGAAACCGTCGAGGTTGAACGAGTAACCGGTGGGGATCACCAAACCCACGGTGGAACTGCCAATGCCCAGATGTTCCAGCTTACGCATGATCTGCGGCAGCACGGCGTCGGATGAAGCGGTGCCCATCACGATCAGCAGCTCCTCGCGCAGGTACTTGAGCAGCGGCAGCATCCGCAGACCGGACAAGCGCATCACCAGCCCCAGGATCAGCGCGACAAAGGCAAAGCACGTCAGGTAGAACAGCCCGACCAGGCTGCCCAGGTGTTGCAGCGAGTCCAGGCCGTAGGTGCTGGTGGTGAACGCGATGGCACCGAATACGCCAATCGGCGCCAGGCGCACGATCATGCCCATGATGCGGAAGATCACATGGCTCAATTCGTTGATCAGCCGCGAGATGCCGCTGGCCGCTTCGCCCACCAGGTTCAATGCGCTGCCGAACAGTACCGAGAACAGTAACACCTGGAGCACGTTGTTATCGGCAAATGCACCAATCACCGAGTTGGGAATCAGGTCCATCAGGAACTGGCTGGTGCCCTTGATGTGCTGGCCCTTGTCGGCCAGTTCATTCAAACCGGCCGAAGAGAGTTGCTCAAGGTGAATGTTGGCGCCGCTGCCGATGCCGGTGCTGAAGGCCATGATCAGGCCGAGCACCAGGGCAACGGTGGTCAGCACTTCAAAATAGATCACCGACTTGAGGCCGATACGCCCGACCTTCTTCAAATCACCTGCGCCCGAAATACCGCTGACCACCACGCAGAATACGATCAGACCGATCAGCATTTTGATCAGCTTGATAAAGCCGTCACCCAGGGGTTTGAGTTGTGAGGAGAATTCGGGAAGGGCCAGGCCGCAGGCGATGCCGAGCATCAGGCCAATCACGACTTGCAGGAAAATCGAACGCGAGCACCATCTGAGCATGGGAGGGATCTCTATTCGGTGCCCTGGTGGTTCCAGGGCTTAATTGTTGTGGTCTTACCGGTAAGTCCAGTGCCGGGCCAGTCTACGCTCGGTTTTTTTCAAACCACAAGTAAATATTCACCGGCTGGCAGGTCCCGGTCTGACCAGTTGGTCGGTCAGTGCGGTGCTTGAGCGGTTGACGGGGTTTAAAATTTTTTGCGTATCATCGGCCCTCGGCACATGAGGTGATCGATGGACCAACCAGGACTGACAACCGACCCCACAGGGTGTACCCATTGCAGTTGGCGCAACGCCGCCCCGGAATATCTTCATTACCACGACCACGAATGGGGCGTGCCGGTGGCGGATGACGTGCAGTTGTACGAGAAAATCTGCCTGGAGGGCTTCCAGGCCGGGATGGCGTGGATCACGATCTTGCGCAAGCGTGAACATTTTCGTCAGGCGTTCCACGGGTTTGATTTTCGCAAGGTCGCGCAATATGGCCAGGCGGATATCGAGCGGTTGATGACGGATCCGGGGATTGTGCGTAACCGCGCCAAGATCGTCTCCACCATCAACAACGCGCGCCGGGCCTGTGAACTGGTGGAAGAAACCGGCTCGCTGGCACGTTGGTTATGGGCATTCGAACCCGGCGAAGCCGAACGCCCGGCCGTGGTGGACATCGCCTACTGGTCCGGTAATCCGACCTCACCGGCTTCGATGCGCTTGTCCAAGGCCCTGAAGAAACGCGGCTGGACCTTCGTCGGCCCGACCACGATGTATGCGTTGATGCAGGCGATGGGGATGGTCAATGATCATCTGGAGGGTTGCGAGTGCCGGCTGCGCATTGAACACCAGCGCGACCTATTCAAACGTCCCTGACCAGACACGGTTAAAACTGTGGGAGCAGGCAAGCCAGCTCCCACATGGGTTTTGTGGTGTTGCTGATTATTTGGGAAGCGGGGTGAGTACCTCAGCCTTGTCATCCATCACCATCACCACCAGCAACTTGGCCGGCTGGGTCTGGCTGGCATTGCTTGACTCAAAATGCCGCGAGCCGGCCGGTTCATAGAACGATTGCCCGGCCTTATAGGTGATCGCCTTCTCATCGTTGACCCGCGAAGTGACCGCGCCTTGCAGCACATAAGCCACCGCAGTGCCGGTGTGGCTATGGGGTACGGTGGCCTGGCCGGGGGCGTAGTCCACGGTGAGCATGAGGGTTTTCTTGCCGGGTACGTTGGTCAAGGCGTGCTCCTGCAGCACCTTGAGCGTTTCCTGGTTGTACACCGGGTCGTGGGCAATTGCGCTGAGGGAGGTGAGCATCAGCGTGGTGGCGAGCAATCGTTTCATGATCAGGATTCCAGGTAATTCAAGACTCCTTCACCCTACGCCGCAGCGCGCACGCCACCAATGACCAATACGCCGGAAAATCCCTTAGCCAATCTGCCGAAGAATATCGCGCACCTTGTCCAGCGCCGGGTCGATGTCCAGGGTTTCGATGGCACCGAAGCCGAAAATCAACCCCGAGCGCAATGGCACATCGTGGAAGAATACGTCCAGGGGGTACAACCCGACCTCGACCTGACGCGCCTGTTCTATCAGCAAGGGGATATTCAACGCCACCTTGCACAATGCCGCCAGGTGGAAGCCGGCCACCGTCGGAACCGCCTCGAACCACGGTGAAAGATCGCCCGCCAGACGTTGCAGTATTCGTTCGCGACGGCCCGCGTAGATGCTGTGGCAACGGCGAATATGCTTGAGCAGGTAACCTTCGCTGATGAACTTGGCCAACGCCCACTGCGGCAGGGTAGAGCTGTGCTGGTCGGTCAATTGCTTGGCCTTGAGCACCGCGCCATAGATCGCTGGCGGCAGCACCGCGTAGCCCAGACGTAACTCGGGCAACAAGGTTTTGGAGAAGGTGCCGACGTAGGTCACCACGCCTCGGGTGTCCAGGCTTTGCAGGGAGTCGGTGGGGCGCCCTTCGTAGCGAAATTCGCTGTCGTAGTCGTCTTCGATGATGATCGCACCCAGCTCGATGGCGCGGTCCAGCAGAGCCTCGCGGCGCGTCTGACTCATAGGCATACCGAGGGGAAACTGGTGGGACGGGGTGACGTAGATCAGACGGGTACCATCGGGGATCTGGTCGACCTGGATGCCCTGTTCATCGACGGCCACGCTGGCGACGCTGGCGCCCATTGCTACGAACATTTGGCGTGCGGGGCTGTAGCCTGGGTCTTCCATCGCGACCCTGCTGCCCGGTTCCAGCACCACGCGGGCAATCAGGTCCAGCGCCTGCTGCGCGCCGTTGGTGACCACGATATCGCTGGCGCGGCATTTGACACCCCGGGAAAACGCGATATGCCCGGCGATGGCCTCGCGCAATGCCGGTAACCCTTCCGGTTGGCTGTAGAAACCACTGTTCTGGGCGATACGGCGCAGCGCATCCTGGGTGCAACGTCGCCACTCGTCTTGGGGGAATTGGTTGCGCGCAGTCGCGCCGCCGATAAATTCGTAGCGCAGGATGCCGTCGCGGGAAGGGTGGCCCATGGGCGAGGGCAGTGCCGCCCACTTGCCCAGGTTGGCGGCGCAGGCCAGGTCGGTGGCGGTTTGCACGCGGTCGGGCTGCGGCGCCCAGGCGTTGACGAACGTGCCCCGGCCAATCCTGCCAACCAGCAGGCCTTCATACGTCAAGGTGGAATAGGTGTCGGAGACGGTTTTACGTGATACGCCCAGTTGCTCGGCAAGCAATCGGCTGGGTGGCAACTGCGTGCCGGCGGCAAGTCGCCCGGTGGCGATGGCTTCGCGCAGTTGCTGATAAAGCTGGGCAGCCAGGTCCTTGCGGCCATTGATGACGAGGTGCAGTTCCATGTTTCATCCTGGAGACAGATCGATCTGCGTCAAGGTTACGCGCAAATCGATCTGAAGAAACCAGGCCGTGTCAGGACAGGAAGCCGCCGTCCACATTCAACGACACACCGGTGGTGTAGCTCGACGCATCACTGGCCAGATACAACACCGCGCCGGCCATTTCGCTGGGGTCGGCCACGCGTTTGAGGGGGATCTGGGCCAGGGCCACTTTCAGGATCGAATCGTTCTTGACCAGCGCCGAGGCGAACTTGGTGTCGGTCAGGCCCGGCAGCAGTGCGTTGCAACGGATGCCGAACGCTGCGCATTCCTTGGCGAACACCTTGGTCATGTTGATCACGGCCGCCTTGGTGACCGAATAGATGCCCTGGAACACGCCCGGCGAAATGCCGTTGATCGACGCCACGTTGATGATGCTGCCACCGCCGTTCTCGCGCATCAGCTTGCCGGCTTCCACCGACATGAAGAAGTAACCGCGGATATTCACGTCAACCGTCTTCTGGAATGCGCCGAGGTCGGTGTCCAGTACGTTGCAAAATTGTGGGTTGGTTGCGGCGTTGTTAACCAGAATATCCAGGCGGCCGAACTGCTCGCGGATCCCGGCAAATACCTGGGTAATCTGCTCCATTTCACCAATATGGCAGGCAATCGCCGTGGCCTTGCCGCCGTCGGCGATGATGGCATCGGCGACATGCTGGCAACCTTCCAGCTTGCGGCTGGAGACGATCACGTGGGCGCCTTGCTGGGCCAGCAGCTTGGCAATGGCCTCGCCGATACCACGGCTGGCGCCGGAAACGAAAGCGATCTTGCCATCAAGGTCGAACAGGTTGGTCTTGGACATGAGGGTTCCTTGTAGGGGTAATCAGAGCGCTGATTTGCCGATGACATTCAGGCTCATCTGCTCCAGCAACGTGTTCATGTGGATGAACTGCGCGAAGCGTTTGTCCTGGGTCTGGCCATGGAAGAAACGGTAGTAAATCTGCTGCACGATGCCGGCCAGGCGGAACAGGCCGTAGGTGTAGTAGAAATCGTAATTGTCGATCGCAAGGCCCGAGCGCTCGGCGTAGTAGTCGACAAACTGACGGCGGGTGAGCATCCCCGGAGCGTTGCTCGGCTGGCGTCGCATCAGTTGCACCGGCGCAGGGTCCGCAGCTTCGATCCAGTAGGCGAGGGTGTTGCCCAGGTCCATCAGCGGGTCGCCCAGGGTGGTCAGTTCCCAGTCCAGTACACCGATGATCTGCATCGGGTTGTGCGGGTCGAGGATCACGTTGTCGAAGCGGTAGTCGTTATGCACGATGCTGGATGTGGGCGAGTCGGCGGGCATTTTGTCGTTAAGCCAGGCGCGCACCGCTTCCCATTTTGGCGCATCAGGGGTCAGGGCCTTTTCGTAGCGCTCGCTCCAGCCGCGAATCTGCCGCGCCACGTAGCCTTCAGGCTTGCCCAGGTCGGCCAGGCCGCAGGCGCTGTAGTCGACCTGATGCAGTTCGACGAACTTGTCGATAAAGCTTTTGCACAATGCTTGAGTCCTGGCCGCGTCCAGGCCCAGTTCTGGCGGCAGGTCTGAGCGCAGGATAATGCCGTTGACCCGTTCCATCACATAGAACTCGGCGCCGATCACCGATTCATCGGTGCAATGCACGTACGCCTTGGGGCAATACGGAAAACCATCTTTGAGCTGGTTGAGAATCCGGTATTCACGGCCCATGTCGTGGGCGGACTTGGCCTTGTGGCCAAACGGTGGGCGACGCAGCACGAATTCCTGGCCTGGATATTCGAGCAGGTAGGTCAGGTTCGATGCACCACCGGGAAACTGGCTGATCGCAGGCGTGCCGCTCAAGCCCGGAATGTGGGCCTTGAGGTAGGGATCGATCAGGCTGGCATCAAGTTCTTCGCCGGGGCGAATCTGGGTCGATTGGTCGTTCAGCGCCATGCTTATCCCTTCTGCTTATTCTAAAGGCCTTGGACTATTTCCTAATCTAATGCGCACCGCCGCCCAGCGACAAGGTCGGGGCGGCTTAATAGGTTAGCGTGTTGAAGGGTGATCAGCGTGCCTGATTGGTCATTTTGCGGGCGCTGGCAAGGTCACCGGTGTAAGCACGGGGCGGCCGGCAAAGTATTCCACGAGGTTATCAGCGACGCGCTGCACCGTGTCATGGGCCGCTTCCGGGGACAGGCCGGCCACGTGGGACGTCAGCACGGTATTGCTCAGGCGCTTGAGGGCATCGGGCACTGCAGGCTCATCGTCAAACACGTCCAGCGCGGCACCGCCGATGCGGCGCTGCTCCAGCGCGGCGACCAGGTCGGCGGTCACCACTACGCTGCCGCGGCCGATGTTGACCAGAAAGCCGTGCGGCCCCAGGGCGTCCAGGGCGTGACGGTCGATCAGGTGACGGGTGCTGGCACCGCCGGGCGTAGCCAGCACCAGGAAATCCGAGGTACGCGCCAGCTCGACAGCCGTCGCACAGTAGGTGTAATCCACGTCATCGCGGGGTTGGCGGTTGTGATAACTCACCTCCATGCCGAACCCCAGGGCAGCGCGCCGGGCAATCTCCATCCCCACCGCACCCAGCCCGAGAATCCCCAGGTGTTTGCCGCTCAGGGAAGGGCGCATCACTTTCGGCCATTCGCCACGCCGCACCGCTGCATCCGTCTGGGGAACGCCACGCACCAGCGACAGCAGCAGCGCCATGGCATGGTCGGCCACTGACGGCGCATTTACCCCTGCACCGTTGGTCACCACGATCCCACGATTGCTCGCGGCCTGCAGGTCCACGTGTTCGTAGCCGGCACCGATCACGCAGATGATTTCCAACAACGGCAGTGCCGCGATTTCATCGGCGTACAACCCCAGCGGGCCACGGGTCAGCACGGCCTTGATCTGCCCACCGTGCAACTTGATCGCCTGAGCGCGTTCGGCGGGCGTCGGCGCCAGAATCACATGAAAGTCATTGCTCTCGATGATTTGCAGGTACTCGTTGATGGTTTCAACCAGGACCAGAACGGTGGTGGGCATGGGGCAGCTCTCCGGTGAGTTCGATGCTCGGAGTATGCTGCATTTTTGTTGCGCGAAATGCCGAGGGCCCGAGAAAGCGCCACTGATTTTGCGAAAGGTGCCAGCGTCTCGGCGAGCGGGAGACGCTGTTTGCACGCGGGCGAATTATTTAGCGGGTGCGGGCTTGCGTACCTTGCTCTGTTCGGCCGCTACGATGTCCATGTAGTCGTAGGTAGGAAAGAACTCTGTCCTGAAGGGCCCCCATGCAGAGCGTTCGATGGCGAGATTGACCTCCCGCAGGCGCGAGGCGGGGAAGCGTAGAACGATGACGTGGCCGATCCCCATGGCGATGGTCCAACTGACGATCTCTACCCCTTCAGGAGGGAATACTTTAAAGAGTTCCTGTTCGGTGAGTTTTGTTCTTATTTCGTTCAAGTTGCGAGATTGGTCATGTTTGAGGAAAACGGTCAGCAGCACCGCATTGTCAGCGCTGATGGCGACAGGTTTTCCTGATGTGGAAGCCTGCGCATGAAGGCCGCCTGAAACAAGGGTAGAGAACAATAAAACAGACGCCAATAATGGCTTTAATAGCGTTTTCATTGAGTGAGGCCTTTTATGAGTATTGTCGCTACTCGTGGGGTGAGTGTTGAGGGTTAGTGGGTGGGGGTGGTTTTTACTGATCCGGTATAGGGCGCATGAACCACATGTATTCGAACAAGAGGGTTGGCGTCGATCATGTCGCGCGGCACTTCACGAGAGTAAGTGAATTCCTGATTGTTCAACGTCTCAAGTTTTCTGACGATGGTTCTCGTTGCACCTTTATCGGGTATCAGGATATGGTTTTTCTTGTCCCCTGTTACCATGAAGTAACCGCCGCCGCCGTTGTCATATTTTGATAGCCCGGTATCGGTGTAGAAAAATTCGTAGCGATTACGCTCAGGGTCCCACGCTGATATTCCAACGACACCTGGGTACTTGTCCTTTACATCGATCTCTGGGGCGCCCTCTATATAAACTTTTGTCGTCAGCCAGCGAGGGGATGTGCCCAGGGCACTTGCGTCGGAGTTTTCTACTGCCGGTTGTGCTTGGCTGGCCAATGGGCTGAGCATTCCGGTGGCAAGTATCAGGGAGAAAATAAGGTTGTGTTTTTTCATCAAGTCGCTCCTGGCGAGTGAGGTTTTTAATTCTGCTGTCGTGGGTTTAGAGGACTTTGTTTTTTGAGCTGAGCTGGAATATAGACGTGATAGGAGGGGCTCTCAATGCTTGGGAAAACCCTTGCAACAAAACCCGCAATAATTAGAGTTTCAGTCCAGATGCGCTGATTAACTGTCTGTAAGAACTTTCTTATATGTGGGGGTGCGTAACTTTAATTGATGTTGGGTTTCTATCAGCGGCTTGCCACTGGAGAACTTTGAATGACTGGATTTGTTTAAACACAGCTTCGCCGGCCTTGCGTGATCGACCCTCCCAATGCCACGCCGGCAGGGAGGCTCGTGAGGTGGGTAAAGGCGGTGCGCATCTGGCGTTGAATCAACTGAGCTGCCCATGGACCGCCTTCCAGGCTTTGCACTGCATTGCCGTTCCTCAGCTAAGTCTTTGCTTATTCACAAGAATCCCGGACAATCGCGCCCCTGTTAAGGTCAGGGCGCTGCCTGTCAGGTTTTTCTGACTCGTCCTGGCCGTGTGAATGCGGAGATCCGACCGGATGAATGATCAGGCCAATAGCGTCGACGAACGCTATGCAACGACACCTGCAACGCTCACAAGCTGGAGCCGCCAGGACACCACCTGGATGCTCGGGCTGTTCGGTACCGCCATTGGCGCCGGTACTTTGTTCTTGCCGATCAACGCGGGCCTGGGGGGCTTCTGGCCGCTGGTGATCCTGGCGTTGCTGGCCTTCCCGATGACGTTCTTTGCCCACCGTGGGCTGACCCGTTTCGTGCTGTCCGGCCGTGAAGGTTCCGACATCACCGACGTGGTTGAAGAGCATTTCGGTATCAAGGCAGGTGCATTGATCACCTTGCTGTATTTCTTCGCGATCTTCCCGATCCTGCTGATCTACAGCGTGGCGCTGACCAACACCGTCAGCAGCTTCATGGAGCACCAACTGCACATCATGCCGCCGCCTCGCGCGATCCTCGCGTTTGTGCTGATCCTCGGTCTGCTGGCCGTGGTGCGCTGCGGCGAACAAGCGATCGTCAAGGCCATGAGCCTGATGGTGTATCCGTTTATCGTTGCCTTGCTGTTCCTGGCTGTGTACCTGGTGCCGCATTGGAATGGTGGCATTCTCAGCACTGCCAGTGAGGTGCCGGCACCGTCGGCGTTGCTCAATACGCTGTGGCTGGCGATTCCGGTCATGGTGTTCTCGTTCAACCATTCGCCGATCATCTCGGCCTTTGCGGTTGACCAGAAGCGCCAGTACGGCGCACACGCCGAGGAGCGCAGCTCGCAGATCCTGTCCCGCGCGCACCTGCTGATGGTGGCGATGGTGCTGTTCTTCGTGTTCAGTTGCGTGCTGACCCTGTCGCCGGCGCAGTTGGCCGAAGCCAAAGCGCAGAATCTGTCGATCCTGTCGTACCTGGCGAATCACTTCGACAACCCGACCATCGCCTTTGCCGCGCCGTTGATTGCGTTCGTGGCGATTGCCAAGTCGTTCCTGGGCCACTACATCGGCGCCAGCGAAGGCCTCAAGGGCCTGGTGGTCAAGACCGGTCGCCGCCCGGCACCCAAGACCCTGGACCGCATGACCGCCGCTTTCATGCTGGTGGTGTGCTGGATCGTGGCCACGCTTAACCCAAGCATCCTCGGGATGATCGAGACCCTGGGCGGGCCGGTGATCGCGTCGATCCTGTTCCTGATGCCGATGTATGCCATTCGCAAAGTGCCGGCCATGGCCAAGTACCGTGGGCAGGCGTCGAATGTGTTTGTGACTGCAGTTGGCTTGGTTGCCATTACGGCGTTGGTGTATTCGCTGGTTGCTTGAGCCCTGATGCGGTCTGTCTGACTGCACAGCTCTAAAAGTGTGGGAGCTGGCTTGCCTGCGATAGCTATCTGTCAGTCATTACATTCATGACTGATACACCGCTATCGCAGGCAAGCCAGCTCCCACATTTGTTTTGCGGTGGTATTGACGTTGTATCCCAGGCATAAAAAAACGCCGCGTACCTTGCGATACGCGGCGTTTTTCACATCAACACACCGTTAAGCTTGAATCACCGGGATGTTGGCGCTTGCTGCGATCTTGCGGAACTCGGCGATCTGGTCGAAGTTCAGGTAGCGGTAGACGTCACTGGCCATGGTGTCCAGTTTCGCTGCGTAGCCCATGTACTCTTCTACAGTCGGCAGGCGACCCAGAGTGGAGGCGACGGCCGCCAGCTCAGCCGATGCCAGGTAGACGTTTGCACCATCACCCAGGCGGTTCGGGAAGTTACGGGTCGAAGTCGAGACGACGGTGGAGTTCGGTTCTACACGTGCCTGGTTACCCATGCACAGCGAGCAGCCCGGCATCTCCATGCGCGCCCCAGCCTTGCCGTAGATGCCGTAGTAGCCTTCTTCGGTCAACTGGTGAGCGTCCATCTTGGTCGGCGGCGACAGCCACAGACGCGTTGGCAGCTGGCCCTTGACCTGCTCCAGCAGCTTACCGGCAGCGCGGAAGTGACCGATGTTGGTCATGCACGAACCGATGAACACTTCGTCGATCTTCTCACCGGCAACGCTGGACAACAGACGGGCATCGTCCGGGTCGTTAGGGGCGCAGAGGATCGGCTCGTTGATTTCCGACAGGTCGATTTCGATGATTTCGGCGTATTCGGCGTCGGCATCGGCTTCCATCAGTTCCGGGTTGGCAACCCAGGCTTCCATCGCTTGGGCGCGACGTTCCAGGGTACGTGCATCGCCGTAGCCTTCGCCGATCATCCAGCGCAGCAGGGTGATGTTGGAGTTCAGGTACTCGGTGACGGACTCTTTGGACAGCTTGATGGTGCAACCGGCAGCCGAACGTTCAGCCGAGGCGTCGGACAGCTCGAAAGCCTGTTCCAGCGTCAGGTCGTTCAGGCCTTCGATTTCCAGGATGCGGCCGGAGAAGGCGTTTTTCTTGCCTTTCTTCTCTACGGTCAGCAGGCCAGCCTGGATCGCGTAGTAAGGAATGGCATGAACCAGGTCACGCAGGGTGATGCCAGGTTTCATCTTGCCTTTGAAGCGCACCAGAATCGATTCCGGCATGTCCAGTGGCATTACGCCAGTGGCTGCGGCGAACGCGACCAGACCGGAACCGGCCGGGAACGAGATGCCCATCGGGAAACGAGTGTGGGAGTCACCGCCGGTACCGACGGTGTCCGGCAGCAGCATACGGTTCAGCCAGCTGTGGATGATGCCGTCGCCCGGACGCAGCGATACACCGCCACGGGTCATGATGAAGTCAGGCAGGGTATGGTGGGTGGTCACGTCGATCGGCTTGGGGTAAGCCGCGGTGTGGCAGAAGGACTGCATCACCAGATCGGTCGAGAAGCCCAGGCACGCCAGGTCCTTGAGTTCATCACGGGTCATTGGACCGGTGGTGTCCTGGGAACCCACGGTGGTCATCTTCGGCTCGCAGTAGGTGCCTGGACGAACGCCTTTGCCTTCCGGCAGGCCGCACGCCTTGCCGACCATTTTCTGCGCCAGGGTGAAACCCTTGCCGGTGTCGACAGGTGCTTCAGGCAGCTTGAACAGGTCGGTAGGGCCCAGGCCCAGCTCGGCACGGGCCTTGTCGGTCAGGCCACGGCCGATGATCAGCGGGATACGGCCGCCGGCGCGAACTTCGTCCAACAGCACCGGAGTCTTCATTTCGAAGGTGGTCAGGACTTCGTCGGTGCCGTGTTTGCAGACTTTGCCAGCATGAGGGTACAGGTCGATCACGTCGCCCATGTTCATGTTGGTGACGTCGAATTCGATTGGCAGTGCGCCAGCATCTTCCATGGTGTTGTAGAAGATCGGAGCGATTTTGCTGCCGAAGCAGAAACCACCGGCACGCTTGTTCGGCACGTAAGGCACGTCGTCGCCGAAGAACCACAGGACCGAGTTGGTTGCCGATTTACGCGACGAACCGGTACCGACCACGTCACCGACGTAGGCGATCGGGAAGCCTTGGCCGCGCATTTCTTCGATCTGCTTCATCGGGCCGGTCTTGCCTTGCTCGTCCGGCACGATGCCTTCGCGAGCCATTTTCAGCATGGCCAGGGCGTGCAGCGGGATGTCTGGGCGGGACCAGGCGTCAGGCGCCGGGGACAGGTCGTCGGTGTTGGTTTCGCCGGTGACCTTGAAGACGCGCAGGCTGATCTTGTCGGCCAGGGTAGGGCGGTTGCGGAACCACTCGCCATCAGCCCAGGACTGGATCACGCCTTTGGCGTGTTCGTTGCCGTTGCGGGCTTTTTCGGCGACGTCGTGGAACGCATCGAACATCAGCAGGGTGTGCTTGAGCTGGGCGGCCGCGACGGGCGCCAGAGTGGCGTCGTCCAGCAGCTCGACCAACGTCACGATGTTGTAGCCGCCTTGCATGGTGCCGAGCAGTTCAACAGCGCGTTTCTTGTCGATCAGGGGGGAAGTGGCTTCGCCCTTGGCCAGGGCAGACAGGAAACCGGCCTTGACGTAGGCAGCTTCGTCAACGCCTGGTGGAATGCGGTTGGTGATCAGGTCAACGAGGAATTCTTCTTCGCCAGCCGGAGGATTTTTCAGCAGCTCGACCAGGCCTGCGGTTTGTTCGGCGTTAAGCGGCTGGGGAACGATACCCAGTGCTGCACGCTCTTCGATATGTTTGCGGTAGGCTTCAAGCACAGTTATTACCCTCATCAGTGGTCCCACGGGACGCTCATCCAGAAATGAACGGCACGCATGCGCTCAGGGGCTTTTTGGGCCGCAAAGCCAGCGCTGCCGACATTCCTTTACAGAAGCTGCTTTCAAAGTTTTACGCCTGCAGAACGGAGCTGATGAGGGTTGGCGCGGGCTCTGACCTACCGGGTCGAAACCACGCCAACACCGTTCTGAAGGAACGACTGTGCTCGTGACGCTTTGAAAACAGCTTCCAGCGGATTATTGGCGCCTTACAAGGCCGGGTGATTCTACGGCAAAAAAAATCTAAAGGTAAGTTGCCTGGCCAAGTTTGCTGGGTGATCAACCTTAGACAAAGGGCTAACATGGCGCACTGTTTCGCTGATTTGCGTGTTGTTGCCCATGTCCAACCAAACCATCAAGACCCCCTGCGTAGGCCTGTGCTCTACGGTCTACGGCGATCTCGTGTGTCGCGGCTGCAAGCGTTTCCACCACGAAGTGATCCAGTGGAATGGCTATAACGAGGAAGAAAAACGCGCAGTCTGGCTCCGGCTCGAACAACTGCTGGTGCAAGTCATGGCCGGCAAAGTGGAGGTTTTCGACCCCAAAACCCTGCGCAGCCAGTTGGAGCAACGCAAGATTCGCTTTGTGCCGCACCAGTCCGAGTACTGCTGGGCTTACCAGTTGATCGCACGCGGGGCGCGGGTGATCAATAACCTTGAGGCGTACGGCATGGTGCTGTTGCCGGAGTTTCGCGACTGGCCCTTGCCGGACCTGCGCGATGCGATTGATCGGGAGTTCTTTATCCTCTCTGAAGCGCATTACCAGCGCTATATCGCCCCGGGATTCTTGAAAGATGCGCTGGGCTAACTGACTGACGAGCTCCCACATTTGATCTTCATTGCCTGAAGGGCGGCGTCAGGGCTTGGTAGCCAGCTCTTCCAGATGGTCCATGAGCGTCTGCGGCTTGAGCACCAGCACGTCGCCTTCCACCGCGTCCAGCACCACCTCCGCCGTATTACCGATCAGCGCTCCGGAAATTCCGGTGCGGGCCACGGTGCCGATGATGGTCACCGCTGCCTGCAACTGATGGGCCATATGGGGAATCAGCACGTCGGCCGGACCTTCCTTGATATGCAGGTGCCTGTCATCCACATCGAACTCGTCCTGGAACGCCTTGCATTGCTCGCGATAGCGCGCCTCGATGGTTTCCTTGAGCTGGAAGGTCGGGTCGGCCGCCGACAGCATCGGCGACGGATGGGCGCTGATCACATGCAGTTGCGCCTTGGCAAGGCTGGCGATGTCAAAGCCGTGGTCGATGATCGCGTTGTGCAGTGAGCGGTGTTCGCTGTCGGTATTGCCCACATCGATGGCCGCCAGAATCACTCCCCCAGCCCATGGCGTAGCGGTCTTGACCAACAGCACCGGCGTGGGGCAATAGCGCAGCAGCTTCCAGTCCGCCGGCGTCAGCAGGGCTTTTTTCAGCGGGCTGTCGGGGTAATGCTGCTTGATCACCAGGCCGCAGCCTTCGGCTTGCTGCACCTCGATAATGGTCTCGTGCAGGCTGTCGTTCCACGCCTGCTCGGTGGTGACGCTGTAGCCGTCTTCCTGCAGGCCGGATTTGAGCAGGCTCAGCAACGCCGAATGCTCATGCTTCTTGTCGCACACCAGCAAATGCAGATGCGCGCCGGTCACCCCGGCAATCAGCTTGGCACGCTTGAGGGCCAGGCTTTCCGAGTGCTCGGGCTCGATGACCACCAGGATGCTGCGGATGGCTTGCATGATCGGGATCTCCAGGAAGGGGCTTGCAACAACTATAGTTGCTGCCCGCCAGACGTCATGTTGATGCACATCAAGGCCGGTGGCTGGTGGTCTGCGGCGGGGTCGGTATAATCGGCGCCCTTTTGTGATCCTTTGCCCGTGAGCCTGATGAACCTGCCCGAAATCCATGAATTCCTCGGCTGCCGCACCCCCGACGCCTGGGTCCAGGCCGCCCTGGCCGATCAGGACACCCTGCTGATCGACCACAAGAACTGCGAATTCAAAGCCGCCAGCACCGCCCTGAGCCTGATGGCCAAGTACCACGGCCATGTTGACCTGATCAATATGATGTCGCGCCTGGCCCGCGAAGAACTGGTGCACCACGAGCAAGTCATGCGCCTGATGAAAAAGCGCAAGGTCGAACTGCGCCAACTGCATGCGGGCCGCTATGCCTCGGGTTTGCGCAAGGTGGTGCGCAGCCACGAGCCGGTCAAGCTGGTGGACACTCTGGTGGTCGGCGCTTTTATCGAAGCACGCAGCTGCGAGCGTTTCGAGGCATTGGTGCCGCATTTGGACGAAGAACTCGGCAAGTTCTACTTCGGTTTGCTCAAAAGCGAAGCGCGGCACTTCCAGGGTTACTTGAAGCTGGCCTACCAGTACGGTGACGCCAAGGATATCGCCCAAGTCATCGAACGAGTGCGTGCCGCCGAGCAGGAGCTGATTGAATCACCGGACATCGAGTTTCGCTTTCACAGTGGCGTGCCAGCCTGAGGCCACCGCCACGCCGATCAAGGCGGTGATCGCGGCCAGCAGCAGGATCACCGTTTGCGTGCCCAACGGCGCTGCCAGCATGGCAATCATCAGGCCCGCCAACGGCTGGGGCAGATTGTTGAGCAAGGTGATCACGCCCACCGTTTTGCCGAAATCCTGTACCGGGATCACTTGTTGACGGGTGCTGCGCAGGTACACGTTGAACATCTTGTCAAAGCCCGTCACCAGCAGGAAGCCCACGGCATACGCCCACACACCGGGGCTGACGGCGGTGATCAGCGCGCCGACTGCAATCATCGAATACGACAGCCCACCCATTACTTTCAACGGCAGTGATGAGCGTGCCAGGTAAAACAGAATCCCGATGGTGACCAGCGCGCCGGCGGCTTGCAGCAGGGCGTAGGCATCCTTGTCGGCGGCGTATTGGCCGGTAACCATGGCGGCCGAGGTGGCCAGTGTGACCCCAACCATCAGGTTCACGCCGACTGCCAGGATAATGATGCGTTTGAGTTCCACCCGGTTGCGGATATGGCCAAACGCAGTGCGCAGCGGTTGCAGCCAGATACCCGGGTGTTGCCCATGGCTTTGCAGGCTCACCGTGGTGGTGCGCTGCCAGAACAGCATCGCCAGGTCGGCGAGAATAAACAGCGCGGCGATGGCCAGTACCACCCAGGGCCATGCCCACACCTGCAGCATCAACGCCGCCAGCAACGGCCCGAGCACCAGGCCGCTCTGGTCGGCAATCTGCGAATAGGACAAGGTCTTGGCGTAGGTGTAATGCTGGAAGATATGCGGCATCACCACCTCCCGCGCCATGATGCCCTGGGTGGTCAATACCCCGCACAACGCGGACAGCATCACCAGCCAATGGATCCCGTCGAACAGCCCGTACAGTGCCACCGCCGCCACGCAGGCCAGTGCGCGATACATCTGACTGATATGCAGGATGCGCACGGGCGAAAACCTGTCGCACAAGGCTCCGCACACCGGAAATGCCAGATAGCGCGGCAGCGATTCGACAAAAAACGCCAGGCCCGCCCACGACACACTTTGGGTGGTCTGGAACACGATCAGCGGCACGATGAACAACAGGATCTGGTCGGCCAGCCGCGAGAAGAACAGCGAAACGAAGAACGCCAGGTAATCCTTGCGCATACAACTCCCTGTGAATGGCGTTAAAGATTGCAGGCTATTTGTTAAAAACTCTTAAAAGCATGAAGCTTCATCGGCTCGTACTGGCCAGCTGCTTCTGTGCGCCTGCTTGCCACCTATAATGCGCGCACTTCAATCTGCGTTTCTACACTGAGAACTTATGGAAAACCTGGGTCTGGGCAAGGTCCTGCTCGTTGAGGATGATGAAAAGCTGGCAGGGCTGATTGCGCAGTTTCTGTCGCAACATGGTTTTGAGGTGCGTGTCGTGCACCGGGGCGATGAAGCCCTGGCGGCGTTCCTGGACTTCAAGCCCAGAATTGTCGTGCTCGATTTGATGCTGCCGGGCCAGAGCGGGCTGCATGTCTGCCGCGAAATTCGCACTGTGTCGGACACGCCCATCGTGATCCTGACGGCCAAGGAAGACGACCTGGACCATATCCTGGGCCTTGAGTCCGGCGCTGACGATTATGTGATCAAGCCGATCAAGCCGCCGGTGCTGCTCGCACGTCTGCGTGCCTTGCAACGCCGCCAGGTGCCCGAGCCTGTGGCGCGTGGAGCCCTGGAGTTCGGCCGTTTGTCGATTGATCGCAGCTGCCGGGTCGTCAGCCTGGGCGGTCAGACCATCGATCTGACGACCATGGAGTTTGAGTTGCTGTGGTTACTGGCCAGCAGCTCGGGCAAGATCCTCTCGCGTGATGACATCCTCAACCGTATGCGTGGCATCGCCTTTGATGGCCTCAATCGCAGCGTCGACGTTTACATCAGCAAATTGCGCGGCAAGCTCAACGACAACCCTCGCGAGCCGGTGTGCATCAAAACCATCTGGGGCAAGGGTTACCTGTTCAATCCGTTCGCGTGGGAGGTTTAGATGCTGCGCTTGTATCTGCGCCTGTATGTGATCCTCGCGCTCGGCCTGGCCGGCTCGATCTGGCTGGTCAACTATGGCCTGGACGCGTACATGCCCGAGTCCAACGAGACCTATAACCGTGAAGCCCTGCGTGGCCCGGCGTGGGCTCTGGTGGAACAACTGCGACCGGTACAGGGAGAGGCGCGCCAGGCGCGTCTGGATGAACTGCAACCGCACTATGGTTTGCGCTTGAAACTGGTGCAGCGCGACGCCCAGCACCTGAGCGAGCGCGAGCAGCACCTTCTGGCGGATGGCCAAGTGGTGGTGCGCGAGGACTTTATGAAGTTCCTGTCACCGATCGACGCCGGCCCGCAATTACTTGAGATTCAGCTGCCGGAAGAACCCAAGTGGCTGTACCTGTGGGCCTATGGCTTTCTCGGCGTAAGCCTGGCCATCGTCCTGTACTTCTGGGTACGCCCGCACTGGCGTGACCTGGAACACATCCGCCTGGCGGCGCAGCGTTTTGGTGACAATGATCTGGGTTCACGCATCCTGTTGCCGCGGCGCTCCACCGTGCGCGAACTGGCGGGGCACTTCAACCAGATGGCCGAGCGCATCGAGAGCCTGATCGCCAACCAGCGCGAGCTGACCAATGCCGTGTCTCACGAGTTGCGCACGCCGATTGCTCGCTTGTCGTTTGAGCTTGACCAACTGCGCCAGCAGGTCGATCCCCGCCAGAGCAGCGAGTTGATTGCCGATATGTACGCCGACCTCGGCGAGCTGGAGGAAATGGTTTCCGAACTGCTGACTTACGCCAGCCTGGAGCGCGGCGCCACCCAGGTCACCCGCGAGAACATCGAAGCCCACAGCTGGCTCGACAGCGTGATCGGCAGCGTGGCCCTGGAGGCCGAAGCGCAAGGGGTGCAGTTATCGTTACGTACCTGTGAGGTCGACGTGATCCGCATCGAGCCACGCTTTATGGCGCGGGCGGTGATCAACCTGCTGCGCAATGCGATTCGGTACGCAGACCGGCGCGTGGAAGTGTCGCTGGTGAAATTCGGCAATGGCTATGAAGTGCGGGTCAATGACGATGGCCCAGGCGTGCCGCTGGAGGGCCGCACCAAGATCTTCGAACCTTTCCTGCGCCTCGACGCCAGCCGCGACCGCCGCACCGGCGGGTTTGGGCTGGGCCTGGCATTGGTTAAGCGCGTCAGCCAGTGGCATGGCGGACAAGTCGAGGTGCTGGACTCGGAGTGGGGCGGGGCGTCGTTTCGAATGACCTGGGCCTATGCCGAGTAGCACGCTTGAACGTTGTGAAGATCAAATGTGGGAGGGGCGGTGCGACGATTCGACTTACTCCCACATTTTGATTGGATTACCAACTTGAATCAGAAGGTGTATTCCACCATCCCCATCACCGACGTCTGCAAGCGTCGCTCCACAATCGGGCTTTTGCCTGCTTTATCCGCCAGGTACTGCACATCCAGCAAGGTCGAGAACTGCGTGTGTTCGTTGATCGGCACGCTCCACGAAAGGTTCATGCCATTGCTGATATTGCCTGCACTTGCCTGGTATTCCTTGAAGCGGCTGCGAGTGGCTTGGCCTTTGGTCACGCCATACCAGGTTTGCAGGTAGTTCCGGTCACCAAAGTGGCTGTTGATGGCGGCATCGACGGAACCGAAGCGCCCCTCATACAGGTTGGTACCCAGGCTCAACTCCAGGTGGGTAAAAGCCTTGCCGGTGTCCTTGTGTTTATCTTCTTCAAGCGCATGTTCCAGGGTGGCGCCGATGATCACACCGCCGAGGTTGTAGGCGGCATTCACCCCCAGTTGCGCACGTGACTTGATCTCGCCCATGCCTTTGAGGCGTTTGGAGCCGGTATGCATGCTTTCGTTTTTATCCTTGCGCGATTCGCTTGCGCCAACGTAGGCGCTGAAGCTCAAGGCATTGCCTTCGTAACCCCAGCCCAGGCCCGTATCAGTGTCGAGGAAGACGCCCCAGGGGCTGATGATTTTGCCGCCGAGCACAGGCGCCGTCATACGCTCGTCGCTGCCACTGTAGCGGGGTGCGTTGGCCATGCCGGCTTTGAGGCTGTACTGCCAGTCTTCGGCAAGCACCTTATCGGCGGCGGCGAGCAGGCACAGTGAAGTTAATGACAGGCACAGATTTTTTGCGTGCATCAGGTGTTTCTCCTGGTTAGAAAGTCAAGGGCGTGTGGGGTGATTGGGTGCGTTTGAAGGAGTAACCCGAAGCGCTCAGCCCGTTGACCTGGCGGCTGACGGTGTCGCCCAGGCCGTAGCCGGTGCCGGCCAGTACCGCGTGGGCGTTGTCCACGGGCAGCAGGATGTAGTCGGTCAGCGGCTCGTTGTGCAGCTGGCCGCGAATCACCAGAAAGCCGTCTTCCAGGCGCACGCTGACGCCGCTCAACGGTGCGTCGGGTTCATGGCTGTTGAGCACCTGGTAGGTGCCGATGGTGTCGGCCCACGTCGTAGACAAGGTTGGCGGCTCGATGCGCTCGCCAATGGCAATGCGTTGGCCGTGGCTGCGTGCCGTGAGTATCTGCCGGCCCTGTACCGTCACCACATCAAGCTGGATGCGACCCAGGTCACCCAGGTCCTTGAGCCACAAGCCCAGGACCTTTTTCTGCGCGCGCAGCCAGCCCTCGTCATCGCGCAGCAAGTCGAAGCTGTAGCCGGCCAGTTCGCCAGCCAAGCGCTCACGGTCATTCTTGATACGAAATACGCCCCAAGCGGTCGCGTAGAACCCGGCCAGGCGCTTGCGATCGACGGCCGCCGGTACGTGGCGCAGTTTCAGACCGTGGCTGGGGGCCTGGCAGTCGTCGGCGCAGGCGCGCTCGCCGGTTTGTGCCTCAAGCATCAGGCGCAGGCTGTCGGTGGACAACGACACCACCATCTCTTCGGCATTGCTGTCGTTGGCCATAATGATCACGGCCAGTTGCTGGTCCGGCAGCAGGGTCAACTGGGCGGCGAAATCATCACCGCCGCCGCTGTGCTGATAAGTGCGCACACCGGCGGCGATCGGTTCGTCGCCACAGGGCGCCAGAAACCAGCCCAGGCCCATCTGGCAGTCAAAATCCAGGGCGTTGCCGGTGTTTTGCTGGGTGAACATTTGGTCTATTGAAGCGCTGTCCAGCAAGCGGCTGCCCTTGTAAGTACCTTGGGCAAACAGCATCTGTACGTAGTGGCTCAGATCCCTGGGGCTGGTCCATAAGCCACCGGCGGCTAGGTCGCGTACCTGGGCGTCGGTGCTGGCGTTGCCGTCTTCATAACCCCGGGCGCGAAAGCTCAATTGCGCGCTGGTGCCGAGGAAACTGGACTGGTTCATGTGCAACGGGGCCAGCAGGCTGCTTTGAAGCTGGGCTTCGAAGCTTTTGCCGCTGCTGCGCTCGATGGCGGCGCCCACCAGGGAATAGCCGAGGTTGGAATAAGCCACCTGAAAGCCGGGCGGGCTGCTCAGCCATACACCGGACACGCGCATTGGCATCTGCCCCATGGCGTAGGTGCTGTGCAGGTCACGCAGGTGCTCACTGGGCAAGCC
This sequence comes from Pseudomonas paralactis, assembly GCF_001439735.1. GTDB lineage: Bacteria > Pseudomonadota > Gammaproteobacteria > Pseudomonadales > Pseudomonadaceae > Aquipseudomonas > Aquipseudomonas paralactis. The sequence goes on along the minus strand of NZ_JYLN01000007.1, from coordinate 197,292 downwards.
GGACTGATGGCTGAGCAAACGTCGCAAGGTGATGGCACGATCTGCCTCGGCCTGGTCGTCATGAAAGCGCGAGCGCACGTAGAATTCGCGCAGGGTTTGCTGGATGGGTGCATCCAGTGCCAGGCGCTGTTGCTCCACCAACTGCAGCGCCGCCGTGGCGGTGATCAACTTGGAGATACCGCCGGCACGAAACGCCGTGTTGGGCGTAACCGGCACGCCCTGGGCCTTGTCGGCCAGGCCAAAGCCACGGGCCCAGATCAACTCCTGGCCATTGACCAGCGCAATCGACAAACCCGCCACATTTTCCCGGGCCATCTCCCGGGGTATGCGGGTTTGCAGGTAACGGATGATCGCGCCGTAATCGCCTTTTTGAATCGACGGCGGGGCAGGTGGTTGCGAGTGGCAACCGATACTGCTCAGCAGGCAACCCAATAGCGGGATACCGCGCAATCTGCGAAACATGGAGAGCACCCCAGTGGTGGTTTGGATGCTCGAATGCTAGGGCTGTGGGGGCCAACAATCTTTGAGTGCTTTGTCGGGAAACTGTCAAAGACTGTTAACGGCAAACGGTAGGAGCGAGCGTGCTCGCGAAAAACTCCCAGGCGCCGCGTTTATCCAGAAAACACGCGTTATCGTTGACGTTTTTCGCGAGCGAGCTCGCTCCTACAAGATCACGGCATCAACGTGGCGATCAGGGCGCGAATGGTCCCTGGCAATGCCTCCAGTTCCCGAACCAGAATACTGCGCTCGCGAATTGCCCAGGGCTCGTCCAGCTTCACCGTCACCAGCTGCATGGTGCGGCTATGGCGCTGGGCGGCGGACTCCGGAATGATGCCGATGCCCACACCGGCCTCGACCATCCTGCAGATCGCCTCGAAGCTCGACACCTGGATGCGCAGCGACAACTGCTTGCCCAGCCGCTCGACGTGTTCACGCAGGAAACTCAGCAGCGTGCTGCCTTCATGCAAGCCGATATGCTGGTAGGCGAGCGTTTGCCCCAGTGTCACTGACGGTTGCGCTGCCAGCGGATGACCCACCGGCACCATCAACACCAGTTCGTCTGTGCTGAAATGCAGCACCTGCAAGCCCGCCGCTTCCACTGGGCCGGCAATAATGCCCATGTCGCTGGTGCCATCGAGTACGCCGCGCACGATGTCCCGGGACAACCGCTCCTGCAGGTCGACGGTCACGCCTGGGCGCTGGGACAAAAAGCCCGCCAGTACTTCCGGCAAGAACTCGGTGACCGCCGTGGTGTTGGCGAAGATGCGGATATGCCCGGCTGAATCCACGCCGTATTGGGTGAACTCGCTTTTCAGGTAATCCACCTGACGCATGATCAACCGCGCATGGTGCAACAGGCGCTCGCCTGCGGGGGTGATCTCTACGCCACGGCTGTCGCGGTACAACAGGCGCGTATCAAGCTGGCCTTCCAGGGCCTTGATCCGCGCACTGGCGGCAGCGGGTGACAGGAAGGCGCGCTTGGCGCCTTGAGTCAGGCTGGGGGATTCGGCGATATGGATAAACAGGCGCAGGTCAGCAAGATCAAAGTGCATGCAAAACTCCAGGCTTGTGATCACCCGTGGCGAGGGAGCTTGCTCCCGCTGGACTGCGAAGCAGGCCTGTTTTTTGGGGCCGCTTCGCGCCCCCACGGGAGCGAGCTCCCTCGCCACAAGAGGTACGCATAGGAATGGTGCGTTCAGCTTAACCGAACGCTGGTTTATTGAAATGCAAATTCTCAGAACGGGCGGGCCCTTGCATGATCCCTGGCAGACACCCACTGCCCGAGGAATTGCACCCGATGAGCGCCACCGATTGGATCGGCCGAAGCGAGACCGCCCACGACCACCTCAGCCATAACCTGCTCAAACGCATCGCCGCCACGTTCGGTGAAGCAGTGCCCGCCGACGGTGAAGCCGTACCTGCGCTGTGGCAATGGTGTTTTTTTCAGGACCCGTTGCCGGAGTCGGCCCTGGGCGGCGATGGTCATCCGGCCCGCGGCGGGTTCTTGCCACCGGCCGATAACCGCAATCGCATGTGGGCCGGTGGGCGTATCGAGTTTCTGCACCCGCTGCGTGCCGGTGAATCGGCCACCCGTGTGTCGACTATCACACAGGTCGAAGAAAAGACCGGTCGCACCGGTTCGCTGTTGTTTGTCACGGTACGCCACGACTATTCCCAGGCCGGGCGTCTAGCGATTCGCGAGGAGCAGGACATCGTCTACCGCGAACCCACGCCGCCCAAGCCCGGCAGCGGCGACGCCCTGGTCCGGGGCGAATGGACAGAAGCGGTCGAACCGACCCCCACTTTGCTGTTCCGCTACAGCGCCGTGACCTTCAACGGCCATCGCATTCATTACGACTATCCCTATGTCACCGGCACTGAGGGTTACAGCGGCCTGGTGGTGCATGGCCCACTGATCGCCACCTTGAGCCTGCGCGCGTTTTGCCGGGCACACCCTGAGGCTACGCTGCGCCATTTTGCCTATCGCGGCGTGCGCCCATTGATTGCGCCGCAGCCCTTTGAAGTCGGCGGGCGCATCAGCGCAACCGGCGTGGCAGAGCTCTGGGCGGGCAACGCTGAAGGTCTGGCGCAGACCGCCCAGGTGCATTTCGAATAACCCAAGAACAACAGGCGGAGAGCCGCGCATGAACCCCAATGACAACGAAGAACTCAATGCCATCCGCGACGGCGTGCGCGCCCTGTGCGCCGAGTTCGATGCCGCTTACTGGCGCAAGATCGATGAAGAAAAGGGCTTCCCCGAAGCCTTCGTCAAGGCCCTGACCGATGCCGGATGGCTGTCGGCAATGATCCCCGAAGAGTACGGCGGTTCCGGCCTGGGCCTGGCCGAAGCCTCGGTGATTCTGGAGGAGGTCAACCGTTGCGGCGGTAACTCCGGCACCGTGCATGGCCAGATGTACAACATGTTCACCTTGTTGCGTCACGGCAGCGAAGCGCAAAAGCGCTTCTACCTGCCCAGGCTGGCCAGCGGTGAACTGCGCCTGCAATCAATGGGCGTCACCGAGCCCACCACGGGCACTGATACCACCAGGATCAAGACCACCGCGATCAAGCGCGGCGACAAGTACGTAGTCAACGGCCAGAAAGTCTGGATTTCGCGGGTGCAGCATTCCGACCTGATGATCTTGCTGGCGCGCACCACACCCCTGGCCGAAGTGAAGAAAAAGTCCGAAGGCATGTCGATCTTCCTGGTGGACCTGCGCGAGGCCATCGGCAATGGCCTGACCGTGCAGCCCATCGCCAATATGGTCAATCATGAGACCAATGAACTGTTCTTCGACAACCTGGAACTGCCGGCCGACAGCCTGATTGGCGAAGAGGGCAAGGGCTTCAAATACATCCTCGATGGCCTCAATGCCGAGCGCACCCTGATCGCCGCCGAGTGCATCGGCGATGGCCGCTGGTTTATCGAAAAGGCCAGCGCCTACGCCCGCGACCGCGTGGTGTTTGGCCGGCCCATCGGCCAGAACCAGGGCGTGCAATTCCCGATTGCCCAAGCGCATATCGAGATCGAAGCGGCCGACCTGATGCGCTGGCGTGCCTGTGAGGAATACGACAGCGGCAAGAACGCCGGGGCCAGCGCCAACATGGCCAAGTACCTGGCGGCCAAGGCGTCGTGGGAAGCGGCCAACGCCTGCCTGCAAACCCACGGCGGGTTTGGTTTTGCCTGCGAATACGACGTGGAGCGCAAATTCCGCGAGACGCGCTTGTACCAGGTGGCGCCGATCTCCACCAACCTGATCCTGTCCTACGTGGCCGAGCATCTGCTCGAACTGCCACGCAGCTTCTGAGGGCCCGGCCATGCGTCATACCCAAACCCTGTGCCAATTCCTCGCTGACCTGACTTACCCGCAGGTGCCCGAACACGTACTGGATCGCATCGAAGAGCTGTATCTGGATTGGCTCGCCTCGGCGCTGGCCAGTCAGGGCGCACATCCGATTCCATTGTTCGAGCGCTACGCGCAGAAGATGGGGCCAAGCAGCGGCCCGGCTCAGGTGATCGTCAGCGGCGCCAGCAGCAGCGCGTATTTTGCGGCACTGGTCAACGCGGCATCCTCGCACCTGGTGGAGCAGGATGACTTGCACAACAGTTCGGTGCTGCACCCGGCCACGGTGGTGTTTCCCGCCGCGCTGGCGGCCGCCCAGGATCTGGGCAAATCCGGTCGTGATTTGTTGCTGGCTGCGGTGGCCGGTTATGAAGCCGGGATTCGCATCGGTGAGTTCATGGGTCGCTCGCACTACCGCATCTTCCACACCACGGCCACCGTCGGCACTCTGGCGGCGGCGGTTGCAGTGGGCAAACTGCTCGACTTCAACCAGGAACAGTTCATTAACCTGCTCGGCAGTGCCGGCACGCAAGCGGCGGGGCTGTGGGAGTTCTTGCGCGATGCCGCCGACTCCAAGCAATTGCACACCGCCAAAGCCGCAGCGGATGGCTTGCTGGCGGCTTACCTGACGGCCGATGGATTGACCGGTGCGCGCAATATCCTGGAAGGCGACCAAGGCTTGGCGGCGGGCATGTCCAGTGATTCGCAGCCGAGCAAGTTATCGGCTGACTTGGGCAGCCGCTGGGCGCTGGTGGAAACCTCGTTCAAGTTCCACGCCTCTTGCCGCCACACCCATCCCGCTGCGGATGCGCTGCTGGAGGTGATGCCGCGGGAAGGCTTGAACGCGGCACAGATTTGCCAAGTGCAAACCTGCGTGCACCAGGGCGCCATCGATGTGCTTGGCCGGGTGACGGTGCCGGCCACGGTGCACCAGGCCAAATTCTCCATGGGCACTGTGCTTGGTCTGATCGCTGTGCATGGCAAAGCCGGGTTGCCTGAGTTTCATGAGCTGGCGTTGACCGACCCTGCGGTCGCGGCGTTTCGCGACAAGGTCAGCATGACCCTCGATCCCGAAGTTGACAGCGCCTATCCGCAGCGCTGGCTGGGCCGCGTCATCGTCACCACGACTGACGGGCGCACGCTGCACGGCGCCATCGACGAGCCCAAGGGCGACCCGGGCAACACTCTGAGTCGCGCCGAGCTGGCGGACAAGTTCCAGCGCCTGGCTCACTTCAGCGGCGCCCGTACTCCCGCCCAGGCCAGTGGCCTGATCGAGCAGGTGTGGAACCTGCGTAACACCGCGTCCATGGCCCATTGGCTTTGAGGGATTTGTGATGAGTAATCAACGACCGCTGGACGGCATTACGGTTGTCAGCCTGGAACATGCGATTGCCGCGCCATTCTGTACCCGCCAATTGGCCGATCTCGGTGCCCGTGTGATCAAGGTCGAGCGCCCCGGTGCCGGTGACTTTGCCCGGGGTTATGACGAGCGCGTGCGCGGCCTGGCATCGCATTTCGTCTGGACCAACCGCTCCAAGGAAAGCCTGACCCTGGACCTTAAGCAGGACGAGGCGGGCGCCATTCTGGATGCGCTTTTGGCCGATGCCGATGTGCTGGTGCAAAACCTTGCACCCGGTGCGGCGGCGCGTATGGGCTTGTCGTTCGAGGCGCTGCACGCGCGTTTTCCACGCCTGATCGTCTGCGATATTTCCGGCTATGGCGAAGGTGGGCCCTACGAGAAAAAGAAAGCCTATGACCTCCTGATCCAGAGCGAAGGCGGCTTCCTGTCGGTGACTGGCGGCCCGGGTGACGAGCAGATGGCCAAGGCCGGTTGCTCCATCGCGGATATCTCCGCGGGCATGTACGCCTACAGCGGCATTCTTTCGGCGTTGCTGCTGCGTGGCACAACCGGCAAGGGCAGCCGTATCGATGTGAGCATGTTGGAAAGCCTGGTGGAGTGGATGGGCTACCCGATGTATTACGCCTTCGACGGCGCGCCGCCGCCCCCGCGAGCAGGCGCTGCCCATTCGACGATTTACCCCTACGGGCCGTTTCCCACCGGTGATGGCGGCACGGTGATGCTCGGGTTGCAGAATGAGCGTGAATGGGCGGCGTTCTGCGACAAGGTGTTGCTCACCCCCGCGCTGGCGACCGACGAGCGTTTCAGCGCCAACTTCAAGCGTTCGGCCAACCGCGAGGCGCTGCGTCAGATCATCGTGGACAGCTTTGCGCGGTTGGACGCCGAGGCAGTGATCCAGCGCCTGGAGGACGCGCAGATCGCCAGCGCGCGGGTCAACGATATGCAAGGCGTGTGGGACCACCCCCAACTCAAGGCCCGCGACAGTTGGCGGGAAATCGACAGCCCGGCCGGGCCGTTGCCGTCGCTGTTGCCACCGGCGCGTAACGCCGCGTTTACCCCGCGAATGGACGGTGTGCCGGCGCTGGGGCAACACAGCCAGAGCATCCTCGACCAGCTGGGTTATAGCGGTGAAGCCATCGACAGCCTGCGTGCGCGCGGCGTTATCTGATCAGGAAAATGTGCGATGCCAAAGCCTTTAGTTCGTTCTGCCTTGTTTGTACCGGGCAGCCGCCCGGATCGGTTTGCCAAAGCCCTGGCCAGCGGCGCCGACGCAGTGATTGTGGATTTTGAAGACGCCGTGGAAGAGCCGCTCAAGCGCCAGGCCAGGGATAACCTGGGTGTGTTTTTGCGGGCCCATCCCGAGGCCCAGGTGTGGGTGCGGATCAACGCGCCGGACCATGCCGAACATTTTGAAGATGTGGCGTTTTGCAAGGCGCATGCAAATGTGGCGGGCGTGTTGTTACCCAAGGTTGAGAGCGCGGCCCAGGTGGCCGTGGTGGCCGCCACCGGCAAACGGATCTGGCCGATCATCGAAAGCGCCCGCGGCTTGTTAGCGGTGGCGCAAATTGCCCATGCGCCGCTAGTGGAGCGCTTGTCGTTCGGTGGCTTGGACCTGGCACTGGACCTCAACCTGAGCAGCCACTCCCGCGCCGCTGAATTTGCCCTCGATCAGGCACGCCTGGCGCTGATCGTGCATTCGCGCGCCGCTGGATTAGTGCCTCCGCTGGACGGTGTACATCCAGCCATCGACGATCCCGAGGGCCTGCGCCGTTCGATCCGGCACGCCTACGAAATGGGCTTTGCCGGGGTGTTGTGCATCCATCCCAAACAGGTGGCGGTGATTCACCAGGCGCTGGCGCCCAGCGCTGAAGACCTGGCCTGGGCCAAGCGCGTAGTAGCGGCTGGTACCCATGGGGCAGGGGCCTATCAGGTTGATGGGCAGATGGTGGATGCGCCGGTGTTGCTGCGGGCACAAAGACTGCTGGCCGACCAACGCTAACTGACAAAACCGAATCTCAATTGTGGGAGCGTCTACAAGTTTTGCGTTCGGCCAGGGCGAACGCAGGTATCTAAAATTCGATATTCTCAACACGCAGCACATCAGGCACCTTGCCTTACAACACAACAATAAGAAGGTGATTTCCCATGCTCAAGCTCTCTCGGGCGCTGCTGTGCGCCGCCACCTTGTTCGCCGTGGGCCTGGCCCAGGCGGCTGACCCGATTGTGATCAAGTTCGCCCACGTGGTGGCCGAGAACACGCCCAAAGGCCAAGGCGCGCTGCTGTTCAAGAAGCTCGCTGAAGAACGCTTGCCCGGCAAGGTCAAGGTCGAGGTGTACCCCAACTCTTCGCTGTTCGGCGATGGCAAGGAAATGGAAGCGTTGCTGTTGGGCGACGTGCAGATGCTGGCGCCATCTCTTGCCAAGTTCGAGCAGTACACCAAGCAGGTGCAGATCTACGACCTGCCGTTCCTGTTCAACGACCTGGCGGCCGTCGACCGTTTCCAGGCCGCCCAGGGCAAGCAACTGCTGAGCGCGATGCAGGACAAAAACATTCTCGGCCTGGCCTATTGGCACAACGGCCTCAAGCAACTCTCCGCCAACAAGGCCCTGCACGAACCCAAGGACGCCCGTGGCCTGAAGTTTCGCGTGCAAGCCTCCAGCGTGCTGGAAGAGCAGTTCAAGGCGATCCGCGCCAACCCGCGCAAGATGAGCTTCGCCGAGGTTTACCAGGGCTTGCAGACCGGCACCGTGAATGGCACCGAGAACACCTGGTCGAACTATGAAAGCCAGAAGGTCAACGAGGTGCAGAAGTACTTCACCGAATCCAACCATGGCCTGATCGACTACATGGTGATCACCAACGCCAAGTTCTGGAACGGCCTGCCACCGGATGTGCGCACCACGCTGGAGCAGATCATGGCCGACGTCACCGTCGAGGTGAACAAGCAGGCCGAAGCGCTGAACCAGTCGGCCAAGCAGAAGATCGTCGACGCCAAGACCAGCGAGATCATCGAACTGACCCCCGAGCAACGCACGCTCTGGCGCGAAGCCATGCGCCCGGTGTGGCAGAAGTTCGAAGGCGAGATCGGGGCTGAGCTGATCAAGGCAGCGGATGCCTCCAACCAGTAATCCTGTTCACTCCTCTGTAGGAGCGAGCTCGCTCGCGAAAAACGCATAGGCAACGCGTTTATCCAGGATACCAGCGTTATCGTTGACATCCTTCGCGAGCAAGCTCGCTCCTACACAGTTCGCGAGGTTTTGCCATGCAAACGCTAAGGCGCGTCTGGGAGCATCTGGAGGAAGGCTTTATTGCTTTCCTGCTGGCCGCCATGACCCTGGTGACATTCGTCTACGTCATGCTCAATAACATCTACACCCTGTTCTTTGCCCTGGCCGACAAGTGGGCCTTGAGCAGCGACTTCTTCAATGCGGCAGGCGACGCCACCATGACCTGGGCCCAGGACATGACCTGGAGCGTGGCGCTGACCAAGGCCATGTTCGGCTGGTTGATTTTCTTCGGCATTTCCTACGGTGTACGCACCGCCGGGCACCTGGGCGTAGACGCGCTGGTCAGGCTGACCACACGCCCGATACAACGCCTGCTCGGAATGCTCGCCTGCCTGTGCTGCCTGGCCTATGCGGGGCTGTTCATGGTTGCCAGCTACAAGTGGGTAAGTGCGGTGATGACCGCGCATATCGGCGCTGAAGACCTTGATCAGTTCGGTATCGATGTCGGTGACATCGTGGTGATCGTGCCCATCGGCTTTGCCTTGGTGTTGATCCGCTACCTGGAAATTTTCTACCGCATCTTTACCCACCGTCAGGTCGGGTTGGGATTGGCCGACGAGGCCGGGGAGGCCAGCAAGTTGGCCGGCAGCCATGAGGAGCGTCACTGATGGCCGTGCTCTGTCTGTTTCTGCTGTTGTTCGTGTTCATGTTCCTCGGCGTGCCGATTGCGATTTCCCTCGGGCTGTCCGGCGCGGTATCGATCCTGATGTTCAGCCAGGACTCGGTGAGCTCTCTGGCGATCAAGTTGTTTGAAACCAGCGACGCCTACACCTTCCTGGCGATCCCGTTCTTCCTGTTGTCCGGCGCGTTTATGACCACCGGCGGCGTGGCTCAGCGGCTGATCGACTTTGCCAATGCCTGTGTCGGGCATATCCGTGGCGGCCTGGCGATTGCGGCGGTGCTGGCCTGTATGTTGTTTGCCGCGCTGTCGGGCTCGTCACCGGCCACGGTGGCGGCGGTGGGCTCGATTGCCGTAGCGGGGATGGTGCGTTCCGGTTATCCCAAGGAGTTTGGTGCAGGCATTATTTGCAACGCCGGTACGCTGGGCATTTTGATCCCGCCCTCGATTGTGATGGTGGTGTACTCGGCGGCGACCGAAACCTCGGTGGGCAAGCTGTTCATGGCCGGGGTCATTCCGGGGTTGCTGCTGGGCCTGATGCTGATGATCGCGATCTACATTGTCGCGCGCATCAAGAAACTGCCCGCCCAGCCCAGGGCAACCTTTGGCGAGTGGCTCAGTTGCGCACGCCGAGCGTTCTGGGGCTTGTTGCTGTTGGTGATCATCCTCGGCGGCATCTACAGCGGCATGTTCACCCCGACTGAAGCCGCGGCGGTGGCGGCGGTGTACTCGGCGTTTGTCGCGCTGTTCGTCTACAAGGATATGAAGCTGCGCGATTGCCCCAAGGTGCTGCTGGAGTCGGGGCGCTTGTCGATCATGCTGATGTTTATCATCGCCAACGCCATGCTGTTTGCCCATGTGCTGACCACCGAACAGATCCCCCAGGAAATCACCGCGTGGGTGATCTCGGAAGGGCTGACGCCGATTGGTTTTCTGATCATGGTCAACGTAGTGTTGCTGATTGCCGGCAGCTTTATGGAGCCTTCGGCCATTGTGCTGATCCTGGCGCCGATCTTCTTCCCGATTGCGATGAAGCTGGGGATTGACCCGATTCACCTGGGGATTGTGATGGTGGTGAACATGGAAATCGGCCTGGTACACCCGCCGGTGGGGCTGAACCTGTTCGTCACCTCGGCGGTAACCGGGCTGACATTGGGGCAAACCATACGCGCGGCGATGCCGTGGCTGATGATTTTGCTGGTGTTCCTGATCATGGTGACTTACTTGCCGTTCATTTCCCTCGCGCTGCCGCAGTGGCTGGGGATGTAAAACGCGGATAAAAATGTGGGAGGAGGCTTGCTCCCTCCCGCATTTGTTGATTTTTCCCGGCCTTATTGGTCCATCGCACTCAAGATCGCATGGGCCACTTTCACCCGCTCGGCATTCGGGTAGTTCTTGTTGGCCAGAATGACCACGCCCATGTCCTTGCTCGGCACATACGCCACATACGCACCAAAGCCACCGGTAGAGCCGGTTTTGTTGTACAGCACGTTGGCCGGCTGTGCCTGGGGCGGGTTCAGCCAGGTCACCTTGTGCGGCTCCATGGCCATCGGTGTGGAGTTGCCATCGATCAATGCTTGCAGGGTGATGGGGTAGGGGTAGCGTTCCCAGCCCAGGCCCTGGGTCATGCCGTTCACGGTGTAGTAGCCGGCGTGGGCGGCGGCGATAGCCTGTTGCACGGGCTGTTCCAGGGTTTGCGGGTGCATGTTCGCGATGACGTAGCGGGCGAGGTCCTGGCTGGTGGTTTTGAGCCCGTAGGCTTCACTGTCCAGAGCGCCGGGGCTGACGTGCACAGGTTTTTGCTGCTTGTCATACCCTTGGGCATATTGGCTGGCTTTGTCGGTGCGCACGCTGACATAGGTGTTGGTCAAGCCTAGCTTGGGCAGCAGGGTCTTCTCCATCGCAACGTTGAATGGTTGGCCCAGGCTTTGCGCGGTCAGGTAGCCAAACAGGCCGATGCTGGGGTTGGAGTACAAGCGTTGTTCACCCGCAGCGTAAGTGGGCTTCCAGTGCTGGAAGTAGCCGAGCATGGTCGTGGCACTGTCGGACGCCTGCGGAAATTGCAGCGGCAGGCCGCCGGCGGTATAGGTCGCCAGTTGCAGCAGGCTGATGCGATCGAACGCGCTGCCGGCCAGGGACGGCAAGTACGGGCTGGCCTTGTCCGACAGCTTGAGCTTGCCGATAGCCTGGGCATAACCACCCAGGGTGGCGGTGAAGGTTTTGCTCACCGAACCGATTTCGAACAGCGTGTTTTGGCTGACCGCGGCCTGGGTATCCTTGGCGGCTACGCCGTAGTTAAAGTATTGCACCTTGCCCTGGTTGATCACCGCGACCGAAAGGCCGGGGATGTCTTGCTGTTGCATCAAGGGCTTGACGTTGCTGTCCACGACCTGGCGCATGTCGGTGGCGGCCATGCAACTGCCGGACAAGAGCAGCAACGCTGAAACCAGGTACTTGGGCTGATGGTTCATGGTGAATCGCTTCCATGTAAAGGTGGCAATAATGGGCAGAGCCTGCGCAGGCGTGGCAAATTTAGGTGGATTTTGTATTCGGGGCAAACGATGATATCTCGCACCAGCCATTAGAAAAATTAGGGTATCCCTTGCTACGTTCCCATCTGCCTCTCAATGCCCTGCGCGCTTTTGAAGCGTCGGCGCGCCATTTGAGTTTTACCCGCGCGGCTATCGAGTTATGCGTGACCCAAGCCGCAGTCAGCCATCAGGTCAAAAGCCTCGAAGCGCAACTCAATGTCACGCTGTTCAAGCGCCTGCCACGTGGCCTGATGCTCACTCGCGAAGGCGAAACCCTGTTGCCGGTGTTACGCGAAGCCTTCGACCGCATTGCCCACACCCTGGGCCAGTTCGAGGGCGGGCATTACCGCGAGGTGCTGACCGTAGGCGCGGTCGGCACCTTCGCCGTGGGCTGGCTGTTGCCACGGTTGGCGGATTTTCACAGCCGCTATCCGTTTATTGATTTGCGCCTGTCCACCCATAACAACCGCGTGGATGTCGCCGTCGAGGGCCTGGATTACGCCATCCGGTTTGGCGCCGGGGCCTGGCACGGTACCGAGGCCTGCCCATTGCTGGAAGCACCGCTGACAGTGTTGTGCGTGCCGCAGATCGCCGAGCAATTGCACAGCCCGGCGGATCTGTTGAAGCACACTTTGTTGCGTTCTTACCGCGCCGATGAGTGGAGTCTGTGGTTTCAGGCGGCTGGGCTGCCTGAAGACACTCGGATGCCGCGCAGCATCGTATTCGACTCATCGCTGGCGATGATGGAAGCCGCCCTGCAAGGCAGCGGTGTGGCCCTTGCGCCAGCATTGATGTTTTCGCGCCAGTTGGAAAGCGATGTGGTTCGCCAGCCATTCGACGTGGGGATCACGACCGGCAGTTATTGGTTGACCCGTTTGCAGTCGCGCAATGAGACGCCCGCGATGTTGGCGTTCAAAGGGTGGTTGCAGAGCTGCATTGGATAAGAATGTGCAAAGAGCAAGCCCCTGTTGTCCTGTAGGAGCGAGCTTGCTCGCGAAAGATTACCGGGCTGCGCGTTTATTCAGGAAGCACGCGTTATCGTTGACGTTCTTCGCGAGCAAGCTTGCTCCTACAGAGGTGTGACTAGGCCAGATATTTGCGGAACCAGCCCAGGGTGCGCTCCCACGCCAGGTTGGCCGCTGCCTCGTCATAGCGAGGCGTCGAATCATTGTGAAAGCCGTGGTTGGCGCCTTTGTAAATGTAAGCTTCATACTTCGTGCCCGCAGCTTTCAACGCCTGTTCATACGCGGGCCAACCCTCATTGATCCGCGTATCCAGCTCACCGAAATGCAGCATGATCGGCGCCTTGATGCGGGGCACGTCCTTGGCCTCGGGTTGGCGCCCGTAGAATGACACCGCCGCCCCCAGTTCCGGGTAGGCCACCGCTGCCGCATTGGTCACGCCGCCGCCATAACAGAAACCGGTGATACCGACCTTGCCGGTTGTGCTGTCGTGATGCATCAGCCATTCGATGGCGGCGAAAAAGTCGTTCATCAGTTTGGTCGGGTCGACGGTCTGTTGAAGCGCCACGCCTTTTTCATCGTTGCCGGGGTAGCCGCCCACAGAGGTCAGGCCATCGGGTGCCAGGGCAATGAAGCCGGCTTTGGCCAGGCGCCGGGCCACGTCTTCGATATACGGGTTGAGGCCACGGTTTTCATGCACCACCACCACGGCGGGCAGTTTTGCTGCAGCCTTGGACGGGCGTACCAGGTAGCCGCGCACTGTGCCGTTGCCCTTGGGCGAAGGGTAGGTGATGTAGTCGGCAACGATATCCGGGTCGGTGAATTTCACCTGCTCAGCCAACGCGTAGTTGGGGCTCAGGGCCGCCAGTAGCGCCGAAGCGGTGAGGCCGCCTAACGTGAACAGTGCGGCACGGTCGAGAAACTCGCGACGGTTGATCTTGCCATGGGCGTAGCCGTCGTAGAGTTCCAGCAGTTCGGGGGCGAAGTCCTTGGCGGTAAGACGGGGCATCGGTGCAGTCCTCGATCAGCGGTTGCAGTCACTGTAGACCAGGTTCACGCCTCGCGGCCATGGGCGGCCGCGGCCAATTGCCCGGTGTCGACGCGCACGAACACCGAGTCGCCGATGGCCGTGAGCACGTCACCGGCATATACCTCGCAGACCACACGGCTTTTGCGCCCGATGTCGCCTTCGACCCGTGCGCGCAGGGTCAGCGGCACGCCCATGGGCGTGGGTTTGATGAATTTGATCCCCAGGTTGCCGGTGACGCAGTCGATGCGCGGCAGGCTGCCGGGTTCGCGCTGTTCGGCGCGGTAGTGGTAGGCCATGGCGGTCCAGTTGGAATGGCAATCCACCAGCATGGCGATCAGGCCGCCGTAGACCAGGTCCGGCCAGCCGCTGTATTGGGCTTCGGGTTGATGCTCGGCGACCACGTGTACGCCATCTTCGGCCCAGCGGCTTTTGATGTGCAGCCCATGGGGGTTGCTGCTGCCGCAGCCATAGCAGATGCCTTCTGGCGCGGTGATGTCTTGGAGAGAAGCGGTGGTCATGCAAAGTCCTTGTTATTGTTCAGGCGACTTCTCTGTTTAGCAGGCCACGCTTCAGCGAGCAAACTTCTTCGCCCCGGCCACGCAGCCGATCACCGCGACGGTCACCAGCACCATGCCCAGGCTGACCTGTTCATGCAGCAGGCCCGCGGCCAGCGCCAGGCCGAAGAAGGGTTGCAGCAACTGCAACTGACCAACCGCGGCAATGCCGCCCTGGGCCAGGCCGCGGTACCAGAACACAAAACCGATCAACATGCTGAACAGCGCCACATACCCCAGGCTCAACCACGCCGGCAGGCTGATACCGCTGAAGGTCGAAGGCGCCAGCAACAGGCTAAGCGGCGCCACCACCGGCAGCGACACCGCCAGCGCCCAGCAGATCACCTGCCAGCCACCCAGGCTGCGCGACAGTTTGGCGCCTTCGGCATAACCCAGGCCGCATACCAGCACCGCCAACAGCATCAGCAAGTCGCCTGCCGGGGCGGCGCTCAAGCCCTGGGCAACGGCATAACCCATCACCAGCAGGCTGCCAAGAATGGAAAACAACCAGAACACTGGCCTGGGGCGCTCGCCGCCACGCAGCACACCAAATACCGCCGTGGCCAGGGGCAGCAGGCCGATGAAGACGATGGAGTGGGCCGAGGTCACGTATTGCAGGGCCAGCGCTGTCAACAGCGGGAAGCCGATCACCACGCCCAGAGCGACGACCACCAAGGGGCCCCATTGCTGACGGCTGGGGCGTTTTTCCTTGAATAGCCACAACAGGCAAACCCCCAATACGGCGGCGAGGGTGGCGCGAATCATGGTCAGGAACACCGGGTCGAACTCCATGACCGCCAAGCGCGTGGCCGGCAGCGACCCGCTGAAAATCACCACGCCGATAAAACCGTTGATCCAACCCTGAGTGCTGAGATCCAGGGAGCCGAAGCGGGCGATACGTTCCATGAGGGTATGTCCGAAAGAGGGGTTGCGTGCGGCTCATCCTAGGGCTGAAGATTAGGACAATCAAAAAATTGTCATGGATACATCCCGATGCCCCGTGCGCGCTACAAATCGCTGGTTGATACCTTCGCCGAGGCCATTCGCAGTGGACGAATGCCTGCTGGCACGCGCTTGCCTACTCATCGCCAGTTGGCCGCTGAGCATGGCTTGGCACTGGTCACGGCGAGCCGGGTGTACAGCGAGTTGGAAGCCATGGGCCTGGTCAGTGGCGAGACCGGTCGCGGTACCTTCGTGCGCGAAATCACCTTGCCGCCGGGGCAGGGCAGCGGGCAGATGACGGTGGCGCCGGGCCTGCTCGACTTGAATTTCAACTACCCGTCCTTGCCTGGGCAGGCCGAGCTGTTGCGCACGGCGTTGCGCCAGTTGGCGTTGTCGGGCGATCTGGAGGCACTGCTGCGTTACCAGCCCCATGCAGGGCGTGTGCATGAGCGCGCGGCCATGGCCCGGCACTTGTTGAATCGAGGGCTCACGGTGGCCGCCGAGCAGGTACTGGTGGTCAGCGGCGCCCAGCACGGCTTGGCGGTGAGCCTGATGACGTTGCTCAAGCCTGGGGATGTGATCGCGGTGGATGCGCTGACTTATCCGGGCTTCAAGGCGCTGGCCGAAACCCTGCACCTGGAAATCGTCGCCATCCCGGTGACCACGGCCGGCCCGAACCTGGACCATCTGCATAGCCTGTGTCGCCAGCGCCCGGTACGTGCGGTATACAGCATGCCAACCCTGCATAACCCGCTGGGCTGGGTACTGAGCCTGGAGCAGCGCGAGCGTTTGGTGGCGATTGCCCGGCAGCACAACCTGATGATCGTCGAGGATGGCGCCTATGCGTTTCTCGCCGAAGATGCACCTGCGCCGTTGGCGGCACTGGCCCCGGAGCGCACGGTGTATGTGGGTGGGCTGTCCAAGAATGTCGCCGCCGGTTTGCGCATAGGGTTTATCGCGGCGCCTTCAGCTTGGGTGAGCAGGTTGGAACGTACGATCATGGCCACCACCTGGAGCGTGCCAGGCGTGATGAGTGCCATTGCAGTGGCCTGGCTCGAAGACGGTACGGTGGCGCAACTGGAAGCGCAAAAACGCGCGGATGCTCAAGCCCGCCAGGCATTGGCAGCCCAAGTGCTGACGGGCGTGCGGTATGTCAGCCATCCGTCATCGTATTTTCTGTGGCTGCCTTTGGCTGAAGAGGCTCGCGCCGATCAAGTCGCCATGACCTTGCAGCGCGAAGGCATTTGCGTGTCCACCGCCGAACCGTTCGCCGTCTCGGCCCAGGTGCCCCACGCACTGCGCTTGGCCCTGGGTTCGGTACCGATGGCGCAGTTGCGTGGGGCCCTGGAGACGATACGCAACGTGGTGGCGTGGTGAGCGGGCCTCAGTACTTGTAAGCCTGGCGCCCGATCAGCAACCACTTGCCGTGTTGCTTCTGCCAGACCTGGAAGTTGTCGATATCGGTTGGTGTGTCCACACCACTGTTTACCGCCAGAGCATGGAAGTGGTTGCGCACCAGGGCGGTATCGCCGTTAAGGGTGATGGTCTGGTTCTGCATTTCCAGGGTCTTGAAGGCGCTGGTGTGGGTCTCCAGGTCGGCGATAAATTGCGCCTTGTTCTGCACTTTGCCGCTGGAATGGCCGTAGGTGAGCGTGTCGGATGTCAACGCGTGAAGTTGCTTGACGTCCAGGTGCAGCATGGCCTGGGTCAGTTGGTCGACTGCCTGGGCTACGTCCTTTTCAGCGGGGGCGGCGGCGACGTAGCCGGAAAACAGGCACAAGAAGCCGATCAGCACTTTGAGGTTGGGCATGGGTGTTCCTTGTTTTTGTTGGGTGGACACGACGAGGTATGTCGTCGTACAACCATGCAATAATTTGGGCGGGGAAGGAAAGTGAAATCTTGAAATGATTTGACGCGAGTCACGGTCAGCAGGACTTTTGTAGGAGCGAGCTTGCTCGCGAAAAACCCATAGACGCCGCGTTTATTCAGGAAACACGCGGTATCGTTGACGTTTTTCGCGAGCAAGCTCGCTCCTACAGAAGAGGGGAGACTTCCCCATTTGGACAGTGTTTATTCGCTGGGCAGCGGCGGTGTGCGTGGCGGGATCACGCGTTTGCTGCCGGTGGCTTCAAATGCGGCGGCAAAGCGCAGCAGTGCCGAATCATCATAGGCGCGCCCGGCAAAGGTCAGCCCCACCGGCATACCGATATCGGCCATTACGCCCATTGGCACAGTGACGGTGGGTACGCCCAAGTGGCGAATCGCGAGGTTACCGTTGGCCACCCACACGCCGTTGCTCCAGGCGATGTCGGCAGACCCTTCGTTCACGTCGGCATCGGCCGGGCCTACATCGGCTACGGTTGGAAACAGCACGGCGTCGAGCCCAAGGTTGTCCATCCAGTCTTCCAGGTCCAGGCGCCGGGTTTTTTCCAGGCCGCGCAGGCCATCAGGGACGGTGCCGATCTGGTCCCACGGCGTGATGCCGCGTTGGGCCATGCGCACGTATTCATCCATGCCGGCGGCGAGGTCGTCTTCACGGTTGGGCAGGGTGCCGGGGTCGTGCGGGAAGATCTTCGGCCCGTCTACATCCGCCAGGCGGTTGAGCGCCGGATCGTTGTTGGCGCGCAGGAAGTCATCGAAAGCCCAGGCAGACAATTCCCACAGTTCGTCGTGGAGGAACTCCCTGGACACCAGGCCACGGGTGAACACCGTCGGTGCGCCGGGGCGGTCGCCTTCGCAGTTGGATACCAGTGGGAAATCCACCTCGATCACTTCGGCGCCGGCCGCTTCCAGGGCCTGGCGGGCGGCTTGCCAAAGCTCAATCACCGTGGCGCGGGTATTGATCCTTTGCCCGGTGGGCCCACCGATACCGGGCTTTTCGCTGGTGCCGGCCTCGGGATCGGCATTGATGTACATGCGCGGCACACCAAAGCGCTTGCCGGCCAGGCTTTCGCTGCTGACGGCCAGTGCCGCGTATGAAGCCGGGCGCACCGAGGTCACGCTGGGGATCGGCACCCAGGGTTGCAGGCGCCACAGGTCGCCGCGCTTGTCGGGGTCTTCGGCCACCACGACGTCGAGCACTTCAAGCAGGTCAGCCATGGTCCGCGCATACGGCACTACCACGTCCATGGTCGGGGTCAATGGCCAGTTGCCACGCACCGAAATCACCCCACGCGAAGGCGTGTAGGCGCACAAGCCATTATTGGAGGCCGGGCCGCGACCGCTCGACCAGGTTTCTTCAGCCAGGCCGAACGCCGCAAAGCTGGCGGCCGTGGCAGTGCCGGCGCCGTTGGAGGAACCCGATGCAAACGGCGCGGTGAGGTAGTCGGCGTTGTACGGGCTTTCGGCGCGGCCATACACGCCACGCTGCATACCCCCATTGGCCATCGGCGGCATGTTGGTCTTGCCCAGGCAAATCGCGCCTCCGGCGCGCAGTCGCTCAATGGTGAAAGCGTCACGCTGGGCGACCAGCCTGGCAAACGCGGGGCTGCCGGATGCGGCCGTCAGGCCCTTGACCAGGTAACTGTCCTTGGCCGTGTAGGGAATACCATCCAGCGGCCCCAGGGTCTGGCCCTTGGCGCGGCGGGCATCGGAGGCTTGGGCTTCTTTCAGGGCTTCGGGATTGCGCACCACCACGGCATTGAGCGCAGTGGTGGTGTGCGGGCCGTCGTAGGCATCAATCCGCGCCAGGTACGCCTGGACCAGTTCAACGGCCGTGGTCCGGCCAGCTTCAAGCGCAGCGCGCAATTGGGCAATGGAGACTTCAGTAACTTGCATCACGTTTTTTTCGCCGCCTTCACGTGGGGGTATGGCGGCAGTCTACGTACAGATATTTCACAAAACCAGCTAAGGTGACCGCGATGACCACCATTGCACTTCAAGGAAGAGACGATGCACAGACCCTATATCGCCCTGGCTGCCTTGTTGGGATTTACCCTCTACACCGTGGCGACGATGCTCACGGCCGAGCAATCGCTGTTGGCATTTGGACGCGAGCTGATGTCGCGGCCTGATACCGCGCAGGTAGTGATTGATCTGTACTTGATGGCGGTGCTGGCGTGTGTGTGGATGTACCGGGATGCACGTGGGCGAGGGCGCTCCGTGGCGTCGTTGATCCCGTATTTCCTGTTGACGGCGGTGTTCGTGTCGGTAGGGCCGCTGCTGTATATCGTCGTTAATGGGTTTTCGCGACGCACCTGACGGTAGATGCCAATGTGGGAGGGAGCAAAAAACCTCCCACATTGTTCGGACGCGCTCGCTATCAAACGCCCTTGGTCGAAGGCAGCAGTATCGTCAAGATGCCCACCAACGGCAGGAACGAGCACAGCTTGTACACGTACTCGATGCCGTGATGGTCAGCGAGCAACCCGAGCAACGCCGCGCCAATCCCGCTGAAACCGAACATCAGGCCAAAGAATATCCCGGCGATCATGCCCACGTTGCCCGGTACCAGTTCCTGGGCAAACACCACGATGGCCGAGAACGCGGAGGCGATGATAAAGCCAATGACCACGCTGAGTACGGCGGTCCAGAACAGGTCGACATAGGGCAGGGCGAGGGTGAACGGCGCGGCGCCGAGGATCGAGAACCAGATGACTTTCTTGCGGCCGATCTTGTCGCCGATCGGTCCCCCGGCGAAGGTGCCGACCGCCACTGCCCCAAGGAACAGGAACAGGTACATCTGGGAGCTGGCCACTGACAGCTGGAATTTTTCAATCAGGTAAAACGTGAAGTAGCTGGTCAGGCTGGTCATGTACCAGTACTTGGAGAACACCAGCACGGCCAATACCACCAGGGCGAAGGTCACGCGGCCTTTGGACAAGCCGTGGGTGGCCTGGCTGCCTTGCTTGAGCTTGAACAGGTTGAGGTGGTGACGGTACCAGCGGCTCAAGCCATACAGAACCAGGATCGCGAACACCGCAAACAGGCCGAACCAGGCGATATGGGTTTGGCCGTAGGGAATGATGATCGCTGCCGCCAGCAACGGGCCGAACGCGCTGCCGGTGTTGCCGCCGACCTGGAAGGTCGATTGCGCCAGGCCGTAGCGCCCTCCGGAGGCCAGGCGGGCGACCCGTGAGGTTTCCGGGTGGAAGGTCGACGAGCCGACACCCACCAGCCCCGCCGCGAGCAGAATCGCCGGGAAGCTGCCGACAAACGCCAGCATCAAAATACCGATCAAGGTGCACACCATGCCCGCCGGCAGCAGCCAGGGCTTGGGGTGGCGATCGGTGTGGTAGCCGATCCACGGTTGCAGCAGGGAGGCGGTCAACTGGAAGGTCAGGGTGATCAGGCCGACCTGGGTGAAGCTCAGGCCGTAATTGGCTTTGAGCATCGGGTAGATCGACGGCAGCACGGCCTGGATCAGGTCGTTGATCATATGCGCCAGGGCACAGGCGCCGAGGACGCGCATAACCAAAGGGCTTACCTGGGGCGTCGTGGTGGCAGCGGCGGGTGTCGCGGTGAGGCTCGACATGCGGGCATTCCATACAAGGCAGCGAACAGGGGCAGACGGTACTTTAGCGGTCAGCCATTTCTAATTGTTTCGAAAGCTATGCTAAATTCGATGAAAATGCCTGTCTCGCGAAATTCGGGCATAAACCATCGCAAAAAGGGCGAAACAATCAAATCCCTCGACAAATTTCTGCAGGAGATCGATGAAGGCGATTGGGCCGTCATCAGCTCGGCCACCGATTATCCGGAAAACTGGGTGATCCCGGAACACCGCCACAACAAGCATCAACTGCTCTATGCCATCGGCGGGGTGATGGTGGTGTATTCGGCGCTGAATCAATGGACGGTGCCCCCCAACCGTGGCTTCTGGATGCCGTGCGGGCAAGTGCATTCGCTGCGCTGCGTGGGTACGTTGAAGATGCGCAGCGTATTCGTGCGCCCGGACCGTTTCCCGAACCTGCCCTCCGAGCCGAAGACGGTGACGGTTTCGCCGTTGCTGAGTGAGCTGATCAAATCGTCGGTCAGCTTGAAGCCGCCGTATGCCGACGACTCACGCGATGCCAGGATCATGCACCTGATCCTCGACGAACTGGCGATCCTGCCGGACTTGCCCCTGTCCCTGCCGCAGCCCGCCGACCCGCGCCTGAGCCCGATTTGCCTGGCGCTGCAGGACGAACCGGGGGATGCCTCCACCGTCGCCGACTGGAGCGCACGCCTGGGGCTGGATCAAACCACGATCCAGCGCCTGTTTCGCAAGGAAACCGGCATGACCTTCGGCCAGTGGCGCCAGCAGGCACGGCTGCTATTGGCGCTGGAACGTATTGCGGTCGGGCAGAAGATTATCGATGTGGCGTTTGAACTTGGCTACGAAAGCCCCAGCGCCTTTACCAGCATGTTCAAGAAACAGTTTGGCAAGACGCCGAGTCATTTTTTCAGGTAGCACCGCTGATAACGCGAGTTTGCATAGCGCGGCGTGACGCGAGGTAGGCCAGCAACGTGGCGACCACCAGCAAACCAGCACTGAGCTCAAAGGTGGCCTGGTAGCCGCTCAGGTCGAACGCCACGCCGCCCACGGTAGCGCCGGCAGCAATCGCCAATTGGATGATGGCCACCATCAATCCACCGCCCGCCTCGGCGTCATCGGGCAACGTCTGCGCCAGCCACGTCCACCAGCCCACAGGTGCGGCGGTTGCCACCAGGCCCCAACTGCCGAGCAATAGCGTGGTCATCATCGGCGAGCTGCCCCATTGCACCAATGCAAGTGCGAGGCCTGCCATGATCAGCGGGATGGCAATCAGTGTCGGGTACAGGTTGTGCTTAAGGAAGCGATCAATCAAAAACGTACCGGCCAGGCCAGCCAGGCCAAGCACCAACAGCATCAACGACAATGTGGACACCTCAACCTGCGTGACGCTTTCCAGAAATGGGCGCAGATAGGTGAACAACATAAACTGGCCCATGAAGAACACGCTGACGGCGAGCATGCCCAAGGCCACCTTGGGGATTTTCATCAGGCGCAAGGCATTGGCGGTTTTCGCTGCACCCTGGTTTTTCAGCGCGGGAAGGCTGATCAGCAGCCATACCAAAGCAACCACGGCCACCGGTACCACGCAGAAAAACGCACCGCGCCAGCCGATGATCCCGCCAAGAAAGCTGCCCAGCGGTGCGGCGATCACTGTCGCCAACGCGTTGCCGCCATTGACGATGGCCAGGGCACGAGGCACTTGCGCTTGTGGCACCAGGCGCATCGCCGTGGCCGCCGACAATGACCAGAAACCACCAATCGCCACGCCAATCAACGCTCGACCGAGCATGAACACCAGGTAATTGGGCGCTAACGCCACCACGGTGCCGGAGATAATCATCAGCAGCGTTAACGCCATCAAAAGACGCTTGCGATTCACCCGCGCAGCGATCGAGGCGATCACCAGGCTGGTGAGCAGGGCAAACACCCCGGACACGGAAATGCCCTGGCCGGCCTGGCCTTCGGTGATGTGCAGATCGGCGGCCAGCGGTGTCAGCAGGCTGACGGGCATGAATTCAGAGGCGACCAGGGCGAACGCGGCGAGGGACATCGCCAGTACCGCGCCCCAACTGCTTTTGGTAGGTGTATCGGACATGGTGTAAACCCGTTAATGCGTCAATGGCCTGCGCATTTTCCGGATCAAACCCCAGGTTCCATAGTGCGATCCGCCGGATTACTTGCCTGATCCTCTGAGTCTGGCGGTATACCGAGGACTCCTGAGGCGCGTGGGAGTAAAGTTGGGCAAAGAGGCAAAAGAGTCCGTTATGAGCATTCATTCTTCATCCCTGCAAGCGCTCGCGCAGTCCATCGGGTCGCGCACTCCATCGACCGGCGACTACTCTTTGCCGATTCCCGGGCTGGGCTTCTATCGGCGAGAACAACCGGCCGCGCCCGTGGTGTGCATGATCGAACCGTGCATCGTGCTGGTGGTGCGGGGCCAGAAGCAATTGTGGGTCGGCGGTGAGGGTTACCCCTACGACAGCTCACGCTTTCTGGTGACGTCGCTGGATATTCCGGCCAATTCGCAGGTGCTGGTCGCCAGCCCCGAGCAACCGTGCCTGGGGCTGACGTTCAAACTCGACTTGCGCATGTTGGCCGAGCTGATTGCCCAGGGTGATCTGCCGCCGACCCGTGAGCGCGCCGTGTTGAAAGGCGTGGGCATCGGCACGGTCACCGACGGTTTGCTCAACGCATTCGCGCGCCTGGTCGCCTTGCTGGAGGAGCCCGAAGCAATACCGGTACTCGCGCCGTTGATCCAGCGCGAGATTCATTACCGGCTATTGAAAAGCGACCAGGCCGGCCGCTTGCGCCAGATCTGCTCGGTGGACGGGCAGGGTTATCGGATCGCCAAGGCCATCGATTGGCTGAAATTGAATTTCGACGTAGCGCTACGCGTGGAGGAATTGGCAGCACGGGTGCAGATGAGCGCGGCGACTTTTCATCATCATTTCCGACAATTGACCGCAATGAGCCCGTTGCAGTATCAAAAATGGCTGCGCTTGAATGAGGCGCGGCGCTTGATGTTGAACGAGCACCAGGACGTGTCCAGCGCAGCGTTCAAAGTGGGCTATGAGAGCCCGTCACAGTTCAGTCGTGAGTACAGCCGTTTGTTTGGTGTGCCACCCAAGCGCGACATGGCCGCGCTGCGGGGCAGGGCAGGGGTTACTGATCCGGGGCCAGGTTAGCGTAGAAAATGCAGCCGATCAGCCGTGCAAACAGGCTCAGGGTTTCGGGCAGGTTGGGGTCATCGAACAGCATTGCCCGCGAGTCCAGCGCACACAGTGCGCCGAACAGGCGCCCATCGGGCAGAAAGATCGGTGCACCGGCATAGCTTTCGATGGCGTATTGCTTGACCACCGGGCGCGCCGCGAAACGGCCGTTCTGGCTGACTTGCGGAATGAACAACACCTGCGGGTCAATGCAAAACTCACTGCACAAGGTGGTTTCCAGGTCGAGTACATCGTCGACATGGATGCCCATTTGCAGCGGGTCGTAGGCTGAACACACCACCCATTCCTGGTCGGTGAACTTGGCGATGCCGGCAAACCTCATCCCGGTCAAACGCGTGACCAGCTTGAGAATGTTGGTGGTGGCTTCGATTTCTGCAATAGCGGCGCGTTCATCTGCGCTGAGTAACGATTGTGCGGCGGTGACGCTTGTAGCCATGCTGAACACTCCAGTGGCGTGGTCGCTGCCAGCGACCACGCACAGTCAGGCCCTAGTTAATCCGCGGATGTTGTTGCACCAGGTTTTCGCGCTTGGTTTGCAGCGCGGCAATCTCGGCGTCGATGTCTTCGATTTTCTGCTCGATATTGTCGTGATGCTCCTGCAGCAGCTCTTTGGCTTCTTCCATGTCGGAAGCGGCCGGGGCCGCGCCGCGCAGTGGCTTGTTGGCGGTTTCCTTCATGGTCAGGCCGGTGATCAGGCCAACCACTGCAAACACCATCAGGTAGTAGGCGGGCATGTACAGGTCGTTGGTGCTCTCTACCAGCCAGGCTACGGCGGTCGGCGTCACGCCGGCGATCAGCACCGAGACGTTGAAAGCACTGGCCAGTGCGCTGTAGCGCAGGTGGGTGGGGAACATGGCCGGCAAGGTCGAGGCCATCACGCCGATAAAGAAGTTCAGCACAATCGCCAGGATCAACAGGCCGCTGAAGATCAAGCCGGTCTTGCCGCTGGTGATCAGCATGAACGCCGGGATCGACAGGAACAGCAGGCCGATGCTGCCGGCGATGATGAACGGCTTGCGGCCGATCTTGTCGCTGACAAAGCCAATGAACGGCTGCACAAACAACATGCCGACCATGATCGCGATGATGATCAGCACGCCGCTGTTTTCGGCGTAATGCAGGTTGTGCGACAGGTAGCTGGGCATATAGGTGAGCAGCATGTAGTACGTCACGTTGGTGGCCGCGACGATCCCGATGCAGGTCAACAGGCTGCGCCAGTGCTTGGTGGCGATTTCCTTGAATGAGACTTTAGGGCCGTGGCTCAAGCCTTCGCGGTCGCCCTGTTCAAGCTTGTCGACGTGCTGCTGGAACGCTGGTGTCTCTTCCAGTGCATGGCGCAGGTACAGGCCGATAATGCCCAGGGGCAGGGCAAGGAAGAACGGCAGGCGCCAGCCCCAGGACTCGAATTCCGCTTCGCCGAGCACGGTAGAAATCAGTACCACCACACCGGCGCCGAGGACGAAACCGGCGATCGAGCCGAAATCCAGCCAACTGCCGAGGAACCCGCGCTTGCGGTCCGGGGCGTACTCGGCGACGAAGATCGACGCGCCGGTGTACTCGCCGCCCACCGAGAAGCCTTGGGCCATTTTGCACAACAGCAGCAGGATCGGCGCCCAGATGCCAATGGAGGCATAGCCGGGAATCAAGCCAATGGCGAAGGTGCTCAGGGACATGATTACGATCGTGGCGGCCAGGACTTTTTGCCGTCCGTACTTATCGCCCAGCGCGCCGAAGAACAGGCCGCCCAATGGACGAATCAGGAAGGGCACGGAGAAGGTGGCCAGTGCAGCGATCATTTGTACGCTGGGGGACGCGTCGGGGAAGAACACCTTGCCCAGCACATAGGCGACAAAGCCGTAGACGCCAAAGTCGAACCATTCCATGGCATTGCCAAGGGCGGCAGCGGTGATCGCCTTGCGCATCTTGTTGTCGTCGACAATGGTGATGTCTTTCAAGCCGATGGGTTTGACGCGTTTTTTCCGTAGTTTCATGCGGGCCACTCTAAAGCTGAACGGGGAGGTGCCATCGCTACGATGGCACCGCTCTGTCAGTTCAGATACAAGTGGACACGAAATAATTCACCGCTTCGGCTATTTTTTCTCGCATTAGCGAAAATATCGTTGTGAGTGTCACTGCGGCGATGCGCAAATCCAGGTCTCAACCAAATTCAAATGTGGGAGGGGGCTTGCCCCCGATGGCGGCCTGATAGCCCTCGGGGTTTGGCTCTGTAGGAGCGAGCTTGCTCGCGAAAAATTTACCGGCGCCGCGTTCATTCAGGAAGCACGCTTTATCGTTGGCGTTTTTCGCGAGCAAGCTCGCTCCTACAGAGGGCAATGTACGCTTGGCCGACTGGCGTCTCCTGCCACATTGCTGAGCACCGGTGGCGGCTTTGTTGACTAAACTGGGTTCGGTCATGCCGCAAAATCGGGACGTTATTTGTATGCCAAACCTCCACTCACGCCTTATCTACCGCCAACCGCGGCAGGCTGATGTCCAGCGGCTGTTCGCAATTTTCGGCGATCCGCAGACCAATTTATTCAACCCCGCCGGGCCCATGCCCGATCTTGCAGCGGCCCAACGCTTGTTGGCTCACTGGATGGAACAATGGGCGCTTAACGGCTACGGCTGGTGGGCAATTGCCCGCAGAGAGGCGCCTGAACGCATCATCGGGTTTGGCGGCATTGCACCGCTCAACTATCTGACAACACCGCGTATTAATCTGGGTTACCGATTTGCCGTCGAAGCCTGGGGGCAGGGCTACGCCACCGAGGTGGGCCGTGATGCATTGGCGCTGGCCTTTGTGAACCTCGGCTTGCCCGAGGTTTTCGGGCTTGTACGACCCGATCATGCCGCCTCGATCCGCGTACTGGAGAAGATCGGCATGCAACCCTTTGGCGTGCTTGATGATGTACCTGGTCAGGCACCCAGCCGGGTGCTGCGGGTTTGTCATCCTACAACCGCTCGTGTCTGACGCTTTTTAAATTCGCATAATTCCTCGATAAACGGTGCTCGTTCAGATTGACACTGCAAGGGCGTACCGATATAAAAGTCGCAGTTGTACGACGACATATGACGTTACATATGTCTTACCTAACAAAAATAAAAAAGTGATGCCATGAATCTGAACGAGCCCATCAGTGCCTATCGTGTCGGCCAGGCGGTCGGCAGCTATCGCTGGACGATCTGCGCGATGCTGTTTTTCGCGACCACGGTCAACTATCTCGACCGTCAGGTGCTGAGCCTGTTGGCGCCGCAGCTCTCGACACAATTTGGCTGGAGTAACACCGATTACGCCAACATCGCCGCGGTGTTCCAGTTTGTTTACGCAATTTCCATGCTGTTTGCCGGGCGCTTCGTCGACAAGATCGGCACCAAGGCCGCCTATGTGGTGGCGATCGGCATCTGGTCCACCGGGGCGATCATGCATGCGTTTTCGGTGCCGATGGGCCAGGGCGTTGCGGCGCTCAGCAGCGCGATTGGCCTGGCGGTGATTCCGGTGTCGATTGCCGGTTTCATGCTGTCGCGTGCGGTGTTGGCGATCGGCGAAGCGGGTAATTTCCCCATCGCCATCAAAGCCACCGCTGAATATTTCCCCAAGAAGGAACGCTCCCTGGCTACCGGCATCTTCAACTCCGGTGCCAACGTCGGCGCAATCCTGGCGCCGATCTGCGTGCCGTTGATCGCCGGCTTGTGGGGTTGGGAAGCGGCGTTTATGGTCATCGGCATGTTGGGTTTCGTGTGGGTGGCGGTCTGGGCCGCCGTGTACGAAAAACCGGAACAGCAAAAACGCCTGTCCGCCGAAGAACTGGCCTACATCCGCAGCGATCAAACCGTACAGCCTTTCACTCCTGAGCCCGCGCAGACCAGCGCAAAGAAAGTTTCCTGGTTCAAACTGCTGACCTACCGCCAGACGTGGGCGTTCGCGTTCGGCAAGTTCATGACTGACGGGGTGTGGTGGTTTTTCCTGTTTTGGCTGCCCACCTACCTGTCGGCGCAATACGGCATGAAAGGCGCCGACATCGTGATGCCGTTGGCAGTGCTGTACAGCATGACCATGGTCGGCAGCATTGGTGGCGGCTGGTTCCCCAGCTACTTCATGGCGCGCGGCGACGCACCCTATGACGGGCGCATGAAAGCCATGCTGGTGATTGCGCTGTTCCCGCTGGTGGTGTTGCTGGCGCAGCCGCTGGGTTACCTGAGCTTCTGGGTACCGGTGCTGCTGATCGGTGTGGGCGCTTCGGCACACCAGGCGTGGTCGTGCAATATCTTCACCACCGTGTCCGATATGTTCCCGCAGAAAACCGTGGCTTCGGTGGTCGGCATTGGCGGCATGGCTGGGGGCCTGGGCGGCGTGGTTATGACCAAGATCGGCGGTTGGGTGTTCGATTACTACAAGTCCATCAACGATATCCACACCGGCTACATGATCATGTTCGCCATCTGCGCCCTGGCTTACCTGGTGGCCTGGAGCGTGATGAAGGCACTGGTGCCGCGTCACAAGGAAATTACGGATCTGTAGGGGCCGCTTCAGGCAACCGTAGAAACGCCATCAGCGCGGCAACGATGGCTTCTGGCGCATCTTCTGCGGCGCCAAGGCGTCACTTGCATGGGTCATGATTGAATCCCTGCGAAGCATCGTGGGTTGTCACGGACTTTGCGCCCGCCAGGATGATACGAACCGCCATCACTACACCGATCAGCACCGCGGCCAGGCCCGCGGCTTCCATAGCCGTCGGCCAGCGCTGGTGAAACCACAGGCCGAGCAGGGTTGCAAACAGGGATTCCAGCGCAATCAACTGGCCGCTCAGAACCATGGGCAAGCGCCGCGTCGCAGCGTTCCACGCCCACGCACCGACGACGGTGGACATCACCGCGATCACCAGGCTCCAGGCATACAGCGGCCACGCCTGATGCAAGCCAGCAGCAAGGATGGGCAACTGCAACAAGCCTAGCGCGTAAATCCAGGGCAGCAGGCACAGCGCCGCAACGCCTGCGCCCACCAACATCAGAGCGGTCCACAGGCCGGTTGCGCCATCCGGCAGGCGTGCCAGCTGCGTCTGGTTGATCACGCTGAAGCCCAGCCACAAGGCCACCGCGCCCAAGGAGAAAAATAACCCGGCCAGCCAGGCGCCGGTGCCCAACGAGGGCTGATGGAGGCTGCTGATATTGGCCAGCAAAAGCCCCACAGTGAGGCAAGCCAACGGCGTCATCAACTGGCGCCAGTGCAGGGTTTTATGGCGGGCGTTGCCTATCAGCGCCAGCAGCACCGGGACCATCCCGACAAACGCTGGCGTCAACACCGGGCCACCGAATATCACACCGGCCGCAATGCACACGCCATAACCCACGCAACCCAATGCGCCCAGCAGCGCCGCGAACAGGCACTGGCCACGGCTGAGTGTCCGCAGTTGCGATCGGCACAGGATCATCCAGACGATGCCCAGCCCGCCGGCCATCAGAAAGCGCACAGCCATAAGATCGTAGAGGCTATAAGCCCCGGTGACATAGGGCGCAATGAAGTTCAGCGCCCAGCCAAGGGTGGCGACCACCGCGCATATCACACCGACGAAAACAGAGGCTTGGGAAGTACTCATCAGTCTGGCCCATGAAGTAATGGATCCATGGTGCCCAGCCACGAGGCTGTGCTACAAACGAGTTCTCGGCCGTTGATGTATTACCTCAGATTATGAATCTACTTGGCAAAACCCTACCGCCACTCGCCAGCCTGTTGCCGTTTGAGGCCGCCGCGCGCCTGGAGAGTTTTTCCAGGGCGGCCGATGAGTTGCACATCACCCAGGCCGCTGTCAGCCGACAGATTCGCGGGCTGGAAGATAACCTGGGGGTGAAACTGTTTAGTCGGCGCAACCGCGCGGTATTCCTGACCCAAGAGGGGCGCGAGCTGGGGCGGGTGGTCAGCGCCGCGTTGCAAAGCATCAGTGATGGCGCGGCTCAACTGCGCGCGGCACCGCAACGCAATCGGGTGGTGCTGTTGTGCCAATTGTGCGAGGCGTTCTATTGGTTGATGCCGCGCCTGTCGACTTTCCACCAGCAATACCCGCAGGTTGAGATCCAGGTGGTGACCTGTACGCGGCCCATCACGCAGTTCGACGGCCACTTCGATGTGGCCCTGCAAAGTACCCGGCGCGCCAGTGGCGCCCACACGCTGATGTTTACCGCTTCTGATGAAGTGTTTCCGGTGTGCAGTCCCGCCTACCTGTGTCCGCAGCAGCCGTTATCGCTTGCCGAGTTACAGCCCTGCACCTTTTTGCACCATAGCTCTGAACCTCCGCACTTGATGGAGTGGGATGAGTGGCTGCAAGGGTTCGGGCGGGAGTTGGCCAAAGATGCACGCAGTGTCACCTTCGACAGCTACCCGCTGATGTTGCAGGCGGCGGTGGAAGGGCACGGTGTCGCCATGGGTTGGCGTCGCACGGCCAGCAGGTTGATTGAGAGTGGGGCGCTGGTGCGCCCATGTGCTGAAAGCGTGTTTTTGCCCGAGGCTATTTCGGTCTACAGGCAGCACGGTGCGGGCAGTCGGGAGGAAGTGGCTGCATTGCTGGCCTGGCTTGAAGCGCAATTGCACAAGGACGACTGACAGGGACGTCGCCGCCCCTGTCACACCCGCTTATTTATTTCGGGTGACGCGCCAAACGGTATTGGCCAGGTCGTCGGCAATGATCAGTGCGCCTTTGGGGTCTACCGTCACGCCCACCGGGCGCCCACGGGTTTTGCCATCGTCACCGCGAAAACCCGTGGCGAAGTCGATGGGCTCGCCCGCCGGCTTGCCGTTACTGAACGGTACGAAGATCACCTTGTAGCCCACCGGCGCATCACGGTTCCAGCTGCCGTGCTCGCCGACGAACGCACCCTCGGCAAATTGTTCACCCATGGCCGGGATGGAAAAATCCACCCCCAGTGCGGCCACGTGGGAACCCAGGCTGTAATCCGGCTTGATCGCCGAGGCCACCTTGGCCGGGTTCTGCGGTTGTGCGCGTGGGTCGACGTTCTGGCCCCAGTAGCTGTAGGGCCAGCCGTAGAAGGCACCTTCACGCACTGACGTCAGGTAGTCTGGCACCAGGTCGGGGCCGAGTTCATCGCGTTCGTTGACCACCGTCCACAGTTGCCCGGAGCCCGGTTGGATGGTCAACGCCGTCGGGTTGCGCAGGCCGGTGGCATAGGGCTTGTGCGCACCGGTGGCCGCTTCGATCTGCCAGACCATGGCGCGGTCAATCTCCACTTCCATGCCGCGCTCGGTGATATTGCTGTTGGAGCCGATGCCTACATACAGTTGGCGCCCGTCGTCACTGATAGCCAATGACTTGGTCCAGTGGTGGTTGATCTGCGCCGGCAGGTCGGTGACTTTGACCGGCGGGGCGCTGGCCTTGGTCTGGCCGTCGGCGTAGTCAAAACGTACCAATGCGTCCTGGTTGGCCACATACAGTTTGCCGTCGGCGTAGGCCAGGCCGTAGGGGGCGTTGAGGTTGTCGGCGAAGATGGTCTTGAGTTCATAGGTGCCGTCACCGTCGGCATCGCGCAGCAGGGTAATGCGGTTGCCGCCTTTGACCTTGGTGTTGCCCTGGGCCTTGATCACACTGGCAATGACGTCCTTGGGCTTGAGCTTGGCCGCACTGCCGCCACGGCCTTCGGCCACGAGGATGTCGCCGTTGGGCAGCACCAGGGTCTGACGCGGGATGGCCAGGTCGGTGGCGATGGCGGTCACGCTGTAGCCTTCTGGCACCTTGGGCTTTTGCTCGCCCCACGGGGTGGGCTCGGCGATCTTCATGCTTGGCAGCAGGCTGCTTTGTTGTTCGGGCAGCTTGGGGTCGGGGCCGCGGGCCTGGGTCTTGTCACCTTCGGCGCCACAGGCACTCAGCAGCAGAGCTGCGCTGAGCACGGTCAATGTGTTGAGTGGTTTCATCGGGCAGCTCCTGAGCGCAGGTTGGTCAAGCCGATCCAGGTGGCGATGATCGCCAGGGCGGTGACGATGGCCGACAGCACCAGGCCGGCAGGCATCATGGCGTACGCGTCCTTGGCGTGTTGGAAGGCATTGACCAGCCCGAGCACCCAAGTGGCCAGCAACAGCAGGAAATACGCCACGGGGCGCCCGCCCTTGTGTTCGGCACGCACCAGGTTGACCAGCGCAAACAGCAGGGCAAAACCACAGAACACCAGCGCGCCGGCGATCAGCCAGGAGGCGAAGTTGGCCCATTGAATCTGATAACTCTGGCCGTAGGCGATATCACTGAGCAAGGCGCCGAGAAACAACGGCACGGTGCCGGCCAGCAAGGTCCCATGCAGCGGGCCAGGTCTGACGACGGGGTAGGTGGGTAGGGTAGTCATGGTGGTGGCGGCTCCTTATCGTTCTGCACCCTGGAGTCAGGGCGCGCTGACTTCGCATAGGAAAGGAGCATGGCACTTGCAAGAAAGTTCACTGGGAGGGCGTGCCGAGATGTTTTGCCAACAGGATTCTGTTGATGTGTTTACGACGGTTGCGACATGACGCATCCTCCCGCGCTCGACATTAGGAAATGCTTTATGCCCACCCTACAACCCGCGGGCATCGATGCCGACGGCTATATCCTCACCGTCACCGAAGCCCCTATACAACCCGAGTTTCAACCGCTGCTGGCGGACATCTGCGCCACCCTGTCTCAGCCCGCGCTTGGGCTGCACGGGATTTATCTGTATGGCAGCGTCGCACGGGGCCAGGCCGAGGCCGGAGTTTCCGACCTTGACC
Organism: Pseudomonas paralactis; assembly: GCF_001439735.1. Taxonomy (GTDB): domain Bacteria; phylum Pseudomonadota; class Gammaproteobacteria; order Pseudomonadales; family Pseudomonadaceae; genus Aquipseudomonas; species Aquipseudomonas paralactis. The sequence continues at coordinate 164,718 of NZ_JYLN01000007.1, read as the reverse complement.
TTTCGCTGATACTGATCGAACCAGCGGATGCGCCCGTGCTTGAGCAATTGGAGTCGGCCAGACTCGTCTTGGAACAACGGCATCCGAGCGTCACCAAGATCGACTTCGATATCGGCCATCGCGCCCAGGTGTTGGCGCCCGAAAACCGAAACAGTTGGGGCTTTTGGCTCAAACATCATTGCCGCTGTGTCTGGGGCGAAGACCTGTCACAGCACTTCAAAGCCTTTCGCCCGTCCCGGGCTATTGCGGTGGCGGTCAATGGTGATTTCGAGCAGGCGCTCACGGCGTATCTCGTGCGTATCGAACAGGCCAGCACTGAGCACACACGCCATCGTCTGCAGCGTGAAGCATCGCGGGCCTTGATCCGGGCTACCCACACTTTGCGTGCAGACGATGCGCAAATGTGGCCGCACACCCTGGAAGAGTACGTCGGGCTGTTTGTTCAGCATTACCCGAATATGCGTGTGCAAATCGCCTACTTCCTGTTTGAGGCACGCAACCCGAGCGCCGAGGGCGAGGCGTTTGCTACACGCCTAAGGGCGTTTTTGAGTTGGATGGTTTCGGCACTTATAGAAAGGAATCAATCAGATGCGTGAACGTGAAGCCGCACGATTACTGGTCATAAACCCTGCACGGCAAGTGTTGCTATTTCGCTTCGTGCATAAAGACGGCGCCCTGGCCGGCCAGGATTACTGGGCCACGCCGGGCGGTGGTGTGGAGGCAGGGGAGACTTTTTACAGCGCCGCGATTCGTGAGTTGCGCGAAGAGACTGGAATCACGGTGAGCAGCGTCGGGGAGTGTGTAGCAAAGCGTAACGTGACCTTGATGCTACCCTGCGGCGAAACGGTGCTGGCGGTTGAGCAGTACTTCGTTGTGCATGCGCCCAGCGAAGCGTTATCCAGGGCCGAGTGGACGCTACAGGAGACCCAGGTAATGGCGGATCATCGCTGGTGGTCGGCAGAAGCGTTGCACGCGACGAGCGATACGGTATGGCCGCAGGCGTTGCCGCAAATGCTGGAGGATGCCGGGGTGTTTTAACCGCTCAGGCCTGCAAGCGGTCGCCACCGTGCGTTTACCCTGATGGATGTCTGTTGTGCTAATTAATGACTGGCCAGGATTTCACTCGTCTGGAACACCCGGGCATAGTCCATCGCCAAGTTACTGAGCGACAGCGCGTGTACATCTTCAGCAGCCCACAGCCGCCCCGACAAGTCGGCTTGATCGAAGGTAAAACAGGCATCCGCCGCCACGATCACGTCGAACCCCAGATTGCCGGCCGAGCGTGCGGTGGATTCCACGGAATTGTTAGTGATGACCCCAACGATCACCAGTTGCTTGATCGCGCGCATGTGCAACCAGCGCTCCAGGCCCGTGGCAGTAAATGCGTCCGGTACGTTTTTCTCCACCACATGCTCGTGGGTCAGCGGGTGCAGCGCGTCCTGAAACTCACAGCCTGGCTGGCCTGGCCGGAACACCGAAGCGCCAGAGCGGGAGATATGCCGCACATGGATGATCGGGCGTTGCGCCTGGCGCCAGGCATTAAGCAGATGTTGTATGCGCAGTTCGGCGTCTGGGTTGTTGCGGCGGCCAAGGGCAGGATCGGCCATGCCTTTTTGCATATCGATGATCAGCAATGCGGCGTTCGTCGCTATCGGTTCCATGGCCTGTCCTGGCAGTGGTGAACATTATCCAACTGGCGCAACGCGCTCCCACAGGGCGGACGTTACCACCGATCGGCAGCCCACACGCAAAACCCTGAGACTTCCCGGCGAAACGCTTCATAATGGCGGCCAATTTGTTTAGCTCGTTATTCTGGTGTGCCCGCATGGAAATTAAGGTCAACTTTCTCGACAACCTTCGGCTTGAAGCCAAGTTCGATGACTTCACGGTCATTGCCGACCAGCCCATCCGCTACAAGGGCGATGGGTCGGCACCGGGGCCATTCGATTACTTCCTGGCTTCGTCGGCGTTGTGTGCGGCGTACTTTGTGAAGTTGTACTGCCAGACGCGCAATATTCCCACCGAGAATATTCGCCTGTCGCAGAACAACATCGTAGACCCGGAAAACCGCTACAACCAGATTTTCAAGATCCAGGTCGAGCTGCCGGCCGACATCTCTGACAAGGACCGCCAGGGCATCCTGCGTTCCATCGACCGTTGCACTGTGAAGAAAGTGGTGCAGGCCGGGCCGGAGTTCGTGATTGAGCAGGTGGAAAATCTCGACGCCGACGCACAGGCGTTGTTGATGCCAAACACGACTTGCGAAGCGGGCACTTACATCGCCGGCAAGGACCTGCCGCTGGAGCAGACCATCGCCAACATGTCTTCGATCCTTGCCGGCCTGGGCATGAAGATTGAGATCGCCTCGTGGCGCAATATCGTGCCTAACGTCTGGTCGCTGCATGTCCGCGATGCGCATTCGCCGATGTGCTTCACCAACGGCAAGGGCGCAACGAAGGAGGGCGCACTGGCGTCGGCGCTGGGCGAGTTTATCGAGCGGCTCAACTGCAACTTCTTTTATAACGACCAGTTCTGGGGCGAAGAACTGGCCAATGCGCCGTTCGTGCATTACCCGGATGAGCGCTGGTTTCAGCCGGGCCCCGACGATAAGCTGCCGAGTGAAATCCTCGATGCCTACTGCCTGAAGATTTACAACCGCGAGGGCGAGTTGCGCGGTTCGCACCTGTTCGACACCAACTCGGGCAATGAAGCCCGCGGCATTGTCTCGCTGCCGTTCGTGCGCCAGTCCGATGGCGAGGTGGTGTATTTTCCGTCCAACCTGATCGAGAACCTCTACCTGAGCAACGGTATGAGCGCCGGCAACACCCTGGCCGAAGCCCAGGTGCAGTGTCTGTCTGAGATTTTCGAGCGGGCGGTGAAGCGAGAAATCATCGAAGGTGAATTCGCCCTACCGGATGTACCTGCCGAGGTGTTGGCTAAATACCCTGGCATCCTCGCCGGTATTGAGGGGCTGGAGGCCCAGGGCTTCCCGGTACTGGTCAAGGATGCATCCCTGGGCGGTGAATTTCCGGTGATGTGCGTGACCTTGATGAACCCGCGCACCGGTGGCGTGTTTGCCTCGTTCGGCGCGCACCCGAGCCTGGAAGTGGCACTGGAACGCAGCCTCACCGAACTGCTGCAGGGCCGCAGCTTCGAAGGCTTGAACGACCTGCCGCAGCCGACCTTCGAAGGCCAGGCGGTGACCGAGCCGAACAACTTCGTCGAGCACTTTATCGACTCCAGCGGCGTGGTGTCGTGGCGCTTCTTCAGCGCACAGTCGGATTACGAGTTCGTGGAATGGGACTTCTCCGGCCATGGCGAAGATTCCAACGCCCAGGAGGCCGCGACCCTGTTCGGCATCCTCGAAGGCATGGGCAAAGAGTCCTACATGGCGGTGTACGAACACCTGGGCGCCACGGCCTGTCGCATCCTGGTGCCGGACTATTCGGAAATCTACCCGGTAGACGACCTGATCTGGGACAACACCAACAAGGCGCTGTTCTTCCGTGAAGACATCCTCAACTTGCATCGCCTTGACGAGGACGAATTGCAAGCGTTGGTCGAGCGCCTGATTGAAAGCGAGCTGGACGACTACACCGACATCACCACGCTGATCGGCATCGAGTTCGACGACAACACCGCGTGGGGCCAGTTGACTATCCTGGAGCTCAAACTGCTGATCTTCCTGGCCTTGAAGCAGTATGAAGAAGCCAAGGAATGCGTGGAGATGTTCCTGCAGTACAACGACAACACCGTCGAGCGCGGCCTGTTTTACCAGGCGATGAATGCGGTGCTGGAGATGGAACTGGATGATGACCTGGAACTGGCTGACTACGAGGCTAATTTCCGACGCATGTTCGGCAATGAGCGCATGGACGCGGTGATCGGCTCGGTGGACGGCAGGGTGCGGTTCTACGGGTTGACGCCGACCAGCATGAAGCTGGAAGGGCTGGACCGGCATTTGCGCTTGATCGACAGCTACAAGAAGCTGCATGCGGCGCGGGCCAACGTCACCCAAGGCTGATACACGCCCCTTGTGGGACTGGGCTTGTGTGGGAGCTGGCTTGCCTGCGATAGCATCACTGCGGTGTAACAGACACACCGAGGTGTCTGCATCGCAGGCAAGCCAGCTCCCACATAAGGCCGTCCGGAAAAATTGAGTCAGATGTGGGCCAAGGCTTGCGCCAGATCTGCGCGCAGATCCTCCACATCCTCAACCCCCACCGACAATCGCACCAACCCATCACCAATCCCCAACTGCGCCCGCGTCGCCGCCGGGATGCTCGCATGGGTCATGATCGCCGGGTGTTCGATCAGGCTTTCGACGCCCCCGAGACTTTCGGCCAGGGCAAAGATTTTGACGTTTTCCAGGAAGCGCGTTGCACCGGCCAGGTCGCTGTTTAAATCCACCGAAATCATCCCGCCAAACCCGCGCATCTGCTGTTTCGCCAACTCATGCTGGGGGTGGGATTTCAAGCCTGGGTAGTGAACACGCGATACCTGCGGCTGTTGCTCCAGCCAGGTGGCCAGGTCCAGGGCATTGCTGCAATGACGCTCCATGCGCAGCGCCAGGGTCTTTACCCCGCGCAGGGTCAGGAAGGCATCGAAAGGCCCAGCGATGGCGCCCACGGAGTTTTGCAGGAAGCCCAGGCGTTCGGCCAGTTCAGGGTTGTCGCCGACGATGGCGATACCGCCGATCACATCGGAATGCCCATTGAGGTACTTGGTGGTGGAGTGCACCACGATGTCAAAACCCAGCTCCAGCGGGCGCTGGATCCAGGGGCTGGCGAAGGTGTTGTCGGCCACGCAGATAATCCCGCGGGCCCGGCAGATACGCGCGACGGCGCGCAGGTCGGTCAGGCTCAGCAGCGGGTTGCTTGGGGTTTCGACCCAGACCATGCGCGTGTCGTCCTGCAATGACGCCTCAAACGCCGACAAGTCGCTCAGGTCGACATAGCTGAAGCGGTGCCCGGCGCTGCGCTGGCGCACCTTGTCGAACAGCCGGAAGGTACCGCCATACAGATCATTGCCCGAGACGATATGCGCGCCGGCATCGAGCAGTTCGAGCACAGTGGAAATCGCCGCCAGCCCCGAGGCAAATGCAAACGCTTGGCTGCCGCCTTCGAGGTCGGCCACGCAACGCTCCAGGGCAAAACGCGTGGGGTTGTGGGAGCGTCCGTAATCAAAGCCCTTGTGCACGCCGGGGCTGTCTTGCAGGTAGGTGGAGTTGGCGTAGATCGGCGGCATCAGCGCGCCCGTGGTCGGGTCGGGTGACTGCCCGGCGTGGATCACACGGGTGGCAAACGCGCTTTTATCGGGCTGACTCATGCAAGGGATCTCCGTAGGTGATTAAGCAGGTCGACGCGGGTGATCAGGCCGTGGAAGCCCGAGGCGTCGGCAATAATGGCGACCAGGCCGCGATCCAGTTCCGCCTGCAATTGGGCCAGGCTGGCGCTGGGAGGCAGGGTGTGCAACGTGTCGGTCATGGCGCTGGCGACGGTCATGGAAAAGTCCGCCGCGTCATGGTGCAGGCCCAGCAGAATATCCGATTCGTCGATCACGCCCGCCAATTGTTGACCGTCTACCAGCACCGGCAGTTGCGACACATCCGCCAGGCGCATGCGCTGGAACGCGGTGAGCAAGGTGTCGTCGGGGCTTACGCTGATTACGCGGCCGTCTTCGAAGCGGCGGGCGATCAGGTCGCGCAGGTCGCCGTAGTGCTTGTACTGCAACAGGCCGGCGTCGTTCATCCACTGGTCGTTATAGACCTTTGACAGATAACGCGTGCCGGTGTCGCACACAAAGGTCACCACGCGCTTGGGCTCGGTTTGCTCGCGGCAGTAGCGCAAGGCAGCGGCGAGCAGGGTGCCGGTGGACGAGCCGCCAAGAATGCCCTCGGCCTTGAGCAATTGGCGGGCGTGATCGAAGCTCTCTTCATCGCTGATGGAGTAGGCGTGGCGCACGCTGGACAGGTCGGCAATCGAGGGGATGAAGTCTTCGCCGATGCCTTCCACGGCCCAGGAACCGGGCGTTTCCAGCTGGCGGCTGCGGCTGTATTCGGCCATCACCGAACCGACCGGGTCGGCCAGTACCATTGCCAGCTCTGGCTGCACACGCTTGAAAAAACGCGTCAAGCCGGTGAGGGTGCCGGCCGAGCCGACGCCGACCACAATCGCATCGACATCATGCTGGGTCTGCGCCCAGATCTCCGGCGCGGTGCTGGTTTCGTGAGCCAGCGGGTTGGCCGGGTTGTTGAACTGATCAGCGAAGAACGACCCCGGAATATCCTTGGCCAACCGTGCCGCCACGTCCTGGTAATACTCCGGATGGCCCTTGCCCACATCGGAGCGGGTGATATGCACCTCGGCGCCCATGGCCTTCAGGTGCAGCACTTTTTCTGTGGACATCTTGTCGGGCACCACCAACACCACCCGATAACCCTTGGCCCGGCCCACCAGCGCCAGGCCCAGGCCGGTATTGCCGGCGGTGGCTTCAATGATGGTACCGCCAGGCCGCAAGCGGCCATCGCGCTCGGCGGCGTCGATCATGGCCAGGCCGATGCGGTCCTTGATGGAGCCGCCAGGGTTTTGTGATTCAAGCTTTAGAAACAGCGTGCAAGGCCCGGTATCGAAGCGGCTGACCTTGACCAGCGGGGTGTTGCCGGTCAGCTCAAGTACGGCAGGGCGGGATAGGGTGGGCATGTCGTCACCTGGTTACGGGATGGGCACAGGGTGGGGGACAGCAAAAAAACAGCATGGCTTGAAACATAGGCCGCTATTGCCCGTGTCGCAACCGGACGGTCCGTTGTATGACTTTTTTTGGCGTATGGGGGAGGGCGCGCAATCCAGGATTGCGCTGAAGACCAACGGAGGGGGCTGGCTTGTAGGATTGCCGACCTCTATGTGCCTGACGCCACGCGATCCAAATGTGGGAGCTGGCTTGCCTGCGATGGCGGTGGTGCTGTCGCCATCTATGTTGGCTGACCCACCGCCATCGCGGCCTCGCTAAGGCTTGAGCGCTCCCACAGTTCAGTTCCCGACGATGGCGGCTTCGATGGTAGCGATGTCGATTTTGGTCATGGTCATCATCGCCTCAAACGCACGCTTGGCCACGGCCGGATCTTTACTGGTGACCGCATCGACCAACACCCGTGGCGAAATCTGCCACGACAGCCCCCACTTGTCCTTGCACCAGCCGCAGGCGCTTGCTTGCCCGCCATTGTGGATGATGGCATGCCACAAACGGTCAGTTTCCTCCTGATCATCCGTGGACACCTGAAAGGAAAACGCTTCACTGTGCTTGAACATCGGGCCGCCATTGAGGCCGACGCAGGGGATACCCAGCACAGTGAATTCCACGGTCAGTTCATCGCCCTGTTTACCCGCCGGGTAGTCGCCAGGCGCATAGTGCACGGCCTTCACTTCGCTGTTAGGGAAGGTGTTGGCATAGAAGGTCGCGGCCTCCAGCGCATCGCCGTTGTACCAGAGGCAGATCGTATTTTTGTTGTTCATCGCAAGGCTCCTCGGGTTGGAAGGTGCATGAAGTCTAGACCACAGGAATAACCGCGCGGTGGTAAGGGCGCTCAGACTTCTACAGCGTGCTGACGAGTGGCTGAGTCCGCACGCCGCGAGCGCCAACCCAAACCCAGCACCATCATCAAGCCGAGCCCAGCCATGATTGCACCGGCCAGGGAAATAGCCGGGTAGCCCAGCCCGGCGTTGATCACCGCGCCCCCCAATGCCGCACCAATCGCATTGCCAAAATTGAACGCGCCGATGTTCATCGCCGAAGCCAGGTTGGGCGCATCTTTAGCTGCCTCCATCACACGCATCTGCAACGGCGGTACCAGGGCAAAACTGGCAGCGCCCCATAACAGGATCGACACGGCAGCAGGCAGCGGCCATTGCATCAGCACCGAGAAGGCCAGCAGCACGGCAATCAACACCACCAGCGAGGTGATTAAGGTGCGGTCCACCGAACGGTCGGCCGACTTGCCGCCCCACACGTTGCCGAGGGTCAGGCCGATACCGAACAGCACAAGCATCCCGGTGACGAAGTTGGTCGAGGCGTGGGTGACGTCGCGCAGAATCGGCGCGATGTACGTGAACACCGTAAACATCGCACTGGAGCCCACCACTGTCAGCGCCAACGCTGCCAGCACCGGCCCGCGACCCAGCACGCGGATTTCCGCCATCAGGCTGCCACCTTTAGGCGCGGGTGCATTAGGCAACGCCCACCACAGCGCTGCCATCACCACCGCGCCGAGGCCGCTGATACCCCAGAACGCCGTGCGCCAACCGAAGTTCTCGCCAAACCAGGTGGCCAGCGGCACGCCGCCAATGGTCGCCAGGGTCAGCCCGAGAAACATCGCCGCGACCGCTCCCGCGCGTTTCTCCGGCGCTACCACACTGGCTGCCACAATCGAACCAATACCGAAAAACGCTCCATGGTTCAGCGACGTCACCAGCCTGGCGATCATCAGCGTCTGGTAGTTGGTGGCCAGTGCCGACAACAAATTACCCAGGGTAAAAATCGCCATCAGCCCGATCAGCAAATAACGACGCGGCACTCTCGCCGTGGCGAGGGTCATGATCGGCGCGCCGATCAGCACGCCCATGGCATAGGCACTCACCAACAGCCCGGCGGCGGGAATGGATACGCCAAGATCGGCGGCGATACCGGGCAACATGCCCATGGGTGCAAACTCCGTGACCCCGATGCCAAAGGCACCGATGGACAAGGCTACAAGGGGTGGATTGATACGCATGGCTGACTCCTCATCTGTGTGCCGAATGCTACAATCCAGCCTTTTCAAGCAGTAGCCCTCGCTTGGGAACTACAGCTTTGCGCAGGAGGCACAAATGGATATAGGTGGTCGGTCAGGGGAGATGGAAGTGTTCGCCATGGTCGCCGAGCACGGCAGCTTGTCGGGCGCGGCGCGAGCCCTGGGGCTGACGCCCTCGTCCATCAGCCGCATCATCACCCGTACCGAAAAGCGCATCGGCACCCGACTGCTGCTGCGCACCACCCGCGCCATCACCTTCACCGCCGAAGGCGAAGCCTACCTGCGCGGCGCCCGGCGCATCCTCGCAGACATGGCCGAAGTCGAAGACGCCATCACCGACCAGGGCACCCCGCGCGGCCGCCTGCGGGTCAGCGCGGCACTGGCCCATGGCCGCATGACCATCGTCCCGCTGATCGCCGCCTTCAGCGCCCGCTATCCGGCCATCGTCGTCGACCTGATGCTCGGCGATGAAGTCGTAGACATCCTCGGCGGCCAGGCTGACGTTGCCATCCGCTTCGGCCCCCTCGCCGACAGCCCCCTGACTGCCCGGCATATCGGCTCCACCGGCCAGGTGATCGTCGCCTCACCGGAGTACCTGGCAAAACATGGCACCCCGGTGATGCCGCAGGATCTACTCCAGCACAACTGCCTGCGCTTCAACTTCCGCCGAGCGGCGCCGGATTGGCCGTTTCGGGTGGACGGGCGTGAGTTTTCGTTGAAGGTGGCGGGGACGATTGAGGGCAATAGTGGTGAGGCATTGGCGCAGTTGGCGACGCTGGGTGCGGGGATTGCACGGATTGGGGCGTTTAGTGTGGTGGAGGAGGTGATGCGGGGGGAGTTGGTGGTGTTGCTGGAAGAGTTTAATCCTGGGGATGTGGAGCCGATTCATGCGGTATTTGTGGGGGGAGGGGCGATGCCGGCGAGGGTGAGGGCGTTTGTGGATTTTTTGGTGGAGAGGTGTGGGGGTTGAGGAAGGGATTGGTGAACGTGGCGCTAGGATGAGAGGACCGCAAGTCCGGCCAAGAATGGAGTTCAAGTTTACGGAGCAAGTTGTTTATGAATGGCACAATAAAAATGAAACAATAGACCCGCTCTGTAGCGGGTCGGAACTGCTTGTTGAGAGCTTTAATAAAGTTCGATGTCAACTGTCTTTTCTATTCAAAAAGGTACTCGCAGCCATGCCCAAAACGCTCAGTGCGATGGTAAACATCAGCCCTATGAACCATTTGTTCTGATCATACATTCTATCGATTTCAGACTTGGTCTGTGTTAGCTCTGACCTGATAGATTTTTCAGCGTTGTTTAAGTCTTTCCTCAATATTGGTACGGCGAGAGCCTTGGCCGGGTTTTCTGTAATTGCCGCTTCAAGGGCTTCAAGCTGTTTAGCCGTGTCACCTAACTTGGCGCTCAGTAGCTCGGCTTCAATTTTCCAGCCATGTTCATTTGGGATGCTAGATATAGATTTGACGCTGACTACCAATCCTTTGACTTCTGTGTTGAGTGATTTTATTTCGAGGTCCAGTTTTTTGTTTGCGGCCTCTAGCTCAGTGAGTTTTTCGGTTAAATCGCCATTGCTCAGTGTTTTTTTGTTATCTGAAATTAAACCGAAAAGCATAGCTATAGTTGCGACCGCAGCAATAGATGAGGTCATCCCTGCTATCATAGTTGACCAGGCTCTAGCCCTTGATTTGTTGGATTTGATGGGGGCATAGCGTGAGTGTAATGTTAGATCAATGTTTTTTAGGGAGTCGTAAGATGGTAAGTCGAATACTTGGGATGCATCACCATTTTTTGTGTTTACTAAGAATGCACTTTCAGTTTCGTTGTTGAGTATGTATATAAATACTTGGATCTCTTTAGGTAGTAGCTTGGCGTATGTTATTGCTTGTGTGATAGTGTGCTCTAGATTTTTTAAATTCTTGCCTATTTCAAATATCGCCAGAAGCTGATTTGTGTTTGGGTCTTTAATGGCAAGATCAATTTTTTTGCTTTGGCGGCTTTGCTCGTTGCAAAACTTACTTCAAGCAGTATTGATGACTTTGGATAGCCTAGTTCTAAAAGTCGATCAATTAATCTTTGTCTCACGCTTTCTTCAGATGGTTCCACTTTGCCTCCTTGCGTTCAATAATTAGGCGACAGATACGTCGCATCTTTGTTTTCTTCATAAGTAATCGCTGAAGTCGCTTTTTTATTGTTGGGTGCGCAGTATATGCTCAAGCGAAAGCAAAATATGCTGTGTAGGTTACGAACTTGTCGTTCTCATGTCTATGAGCAGTTTGGAAAAAAGTAGAAGGGTGAACTTATTATCCAGGGGCGTATATCCGTCTTTTTTTCGCTCCACCCATCCCCGGATGGCAGTCCCCCTTACTTTCGATTTACCTCAAGATTTTCTCGATTTTCCCTGCTTCATCTCGCTATTTAAGCTTGCTGAAACGTTTCATCGAGTTTATAAACCGCACACAACTCCAAGAAAGGCGACCGCCATGACCCCGCTAAAACTCCTCGTTGCCCTCAGCGCACTGTCCGCTGCCTCCCACGCCATGGCCTGGGATTACGTCCTGCTCGACACTGACAAAGCTGCCCAGAACTGGCAGGTCACCAGCCAGCAACTCGGCATACGAACCGACAAACCCTTCAGCGTCACCCTGCGCACCTTGCACGGCGGTCGGCAGGAGGGGGTGAGCATTGTTGATATCGATAACGGCACGATGAAGCTTTCGGTGGTGCCGACTCGCGGTATGAACGTGTTGCAGGCTTCGGTCGGCGATGTGCGGATGGGTTGGGATTCGCCGGTCAAAGAGGTGGTCAATCCTTCGTTTATCGAGCTCAATGGCCGTGGTGGGTTGGGCTGGCTGGAAGGTTTCAATGAGTTGGTGACCCGCTGCGGCTATGAGTGGGTCGGCCACCCCGGCATCGACAACGGCGAACTGCTGACCCTGCACGGTCGGGCGGCGAATATTCCTGCGAACAAAGTCACGCTGCATATCGATGAAAAACCACCGTATGCCATCACTCTGCGCGGTGAGCTGAAAGAGCAGGCGTTCAAGAAGGTCGACTTCTCTGTCGCGACCGAACTGGTCACTCAACCCGGCAGTGTGGTGTTTGCCCTCAACGACACCCTGACCAACAACGGCGACTACCCGAAGGAATACCAGGCGCTGTATCACAGTAACTTCAGCACGCCGTTCCTGGAGCAGGGCGCACAGTTTGTCGCGCCGGTGAAGCAGGTGTCGCCGTTCAATGACAAGGCCAAGGGCGAATTGGCTGACTGGCAAACCTATCGCGCACCCACCAAGGACTACGACGAAACGGTCTACAACGTGGTGCCGTATGCCGATGCCAAGGGCGATACCTTGACTGTGCTGCATAACAAGGCCGGCAGCCTGGGCGTTTCGGTCGGCTTCAATACGCAGACGCTGCCGGTGTTTTCCCTCTGGAAAAACACCGACACTCAAGGCCAGGGTTATGTCACGGGGCTGGAGCCGGGGACTAGTTTTTCCTACAACCGCCGTTATCAGCGGCCACTGAATCTGGTGCCGACAATCGGGCCCAAGGAACACAAGCAGTTCCGCATCAGTTACAGCCTGTTGGCGGACAAGGCCGCTGTGGATAAGGCTTTGAAGCAGGTCAGCGAAATTCAGGATGGGCGTGAGACTGAGGTGCGGCAGACGCCGTTGGTTGATTTGACCAAGGAATGACGCCGCCTGGAGCATCATTGCGATGTTATTGATGTTGAGCACCCACGCTTATGCGGGGTGCTGCAACATTAACGACGGAGTGAAGCCGTCAGCCGACGATCAATCGGGTGTTGTCTGGCCAGTAGAACGTCCAATGCTTGCAAGAAAAATCCGGGTATCCCGATTGGACCGCAGATGAACCACACGGCAAGTGGTTGGCGCAGCATCCACGAGTTGTCGCATCTGAACTCGCGCTGATTTTTTGGTCTGCCACATGAATCTAAAAAACTCCGGCAGGTTCGCCAGTCGCTCGGGGCAGTTCTCGGGCAGGTCTGGTCGAGCCTGACCGCGTCTGAGCAGCGTCCTCAGCAATACGGGCCAGAATCGAAGCGTCGCCGAACGGTCAATCCAGATCAACAGGTCTGCGCGGGCCAGCCGGTTGTCCCAAGTGGATGAATGGCCGCCTTCAAATATCCAGCATTCACGGGCCTCGACCTCAAGGCAAAGCTGCGTCTTCGCGGCGCGGCTGCGTTCGATCCACCCTGGTTGCCAGTGGATAGTGTCGATATGAACCACCGGCAAACCCGTGCACTGACCAAGCTTGCGCGCCAAAGTGCTTTTGCCGGACCCAGGTTGACCCACAATCATCACCCGTCGCATTGAGACTCCCTCTCGCAGTGTACGCTGAATTTTTGGGGCGGTGATTTTACGGCAATGCCTGTCTGCGTCAACGTGCTCGCGCAAATCCCTGGAACGCCGCGTTTTATTCAGGCGGCCCGTGCCAACGTTGGCGGTTTTCGCGAGCAAGCTCGCGCCTACAGGCGTTGGGTTAAGCCCTGCGCGCCGTTAACAACACTGCCGCCGCCGCTGACAACAGCCCTGCGCAGCAACGATTGAAGATGCGCTTGCCCCTTGGCTCGGCAAACCAGCGGCGCATATGCAGGCCCATGTAGGCGTAGGCGCTGATGGCGATCCATTCCAGGGCCAGGAACATCGCGCCCAGCACGGCGAACTGTGCGGTGATGGGGTGGCCGGGCACCACGAACTGCGGCAGGAAAGCGGTAAAGATCAGGATGGCTTTCGGGTTGCCGGCCGCCACCAGAAACTCCTGCCGTGCCAGGGCCCATAAGCCGACCTTGTGAGCGGCTGTTTGTGAGGCTGTCTGTGGTTGCGCACGCCATAGCTGGTACGCCAGATAAAACAGATACGCCGCGCCCAGTATCTTGATCCCGTAAAACAACAACTCTGACGTTTGCAGCACCACCGCCAACCCGGTGGAGGCGAGGGCGATCATGCCGGCAAAGGCCAGCAAGCGGCCCAGACCTGCGAGGCAGGCAGTGCGCAAGCCGTAGCGAGTGGCGTTGCTCACCGACAGCAGGTTGTTGGGGCCTGGCGCCATGTTCAGGGCGAAGCAGGCAGGCAGGAAGAGGGCGAGGGTGGCAAGGTCCATGGCGGCTCCGGGGGCGGACGGGAGCGGTGAGGATAAGGGCAGTCGGACGCGGACGGCAATGAGGCGGCGCCCCATAGCGAAACTGATTTCGTCATAAGCCCGCAGGCATACTGCAAAGACAAAGTTCAGTGCACGAGGGAAGGCGCACGCATGATTCGCAGAGCATTAACCACCGACGCAATCGCCATTGCCCAAGTGCATATCAGCAGCTGGCAAGAGGCGTATCGCGACTTGATGCCCGCCGACTACTTGAACGGGTTGCAAGCCACTCTGGCTCAGCGCGAAGCCTATTGGCTTCGTTCGATAGCATCGGGCGAACCAGGCGTATGGGTCGCAGAGGTAGACCAGCAGATTGTCGGGTGGATAGCCGTTGGCGCCAGCCGTGACGAAGATGCCGCCGGGGCAAATGCAGGGGAGGTCATGGCCATCTATGTTTTGGCCAGGTATTGGCAAGCGGGCGTCGGGCAGGCTCTGTGGAAAGCGGGCTTGCAGGCGTTGATTCAGCAGGGGTATGACTGCCTGACGCTTTGGGTTCTGGCCCGCAATGAACGGGCCATCCGCTTTTATCGCAGGGTCGGTTGTGTCGAGGACGCGGGCAGCGAACTCAAGATTGAGAGGGGTGGTGTCACGCTGGTGGAGGTGCGCTACAGATTGTCCTTTACCTGAGCCTTTGCTCCAAACAATTGATCCGCCAGTTGCCTGCCTCGCTCCTGCCCTTGCGTCGTCAACCAAACCGACTTGTTCTTGTTGACCGGGTTCAAGATATAACCTTGGTCATGCAATCGGTTCATTATCTGAAAGTCGTAGCCTTTCCACGTATTGCCGCTAACGGTACTGAAAGTGGCCAGCAGGGCCAGGACGGCGTCTTCTATCAATTTTTCGTCGTACTCGTCGTATTCCATGGTGATTACTCCGCTTGTACTACGTACACCTTGTCGAAGTCGGCCTCAAGGCGTCGTCGTTGGCGCACACTGCCGTAAGTTAAGGCCTTGAACCTATCCACTCGGAGTTTGTAGACGATCTGTCCAAACCTTTCAATAACCCTCAAGTTTTTAACAAAGGTTTACACCCCGGCGTGCGCTGATTCGGTATGTTTTTCAGTCACTTGTATAACGATGAAACCCCACGATGCAGCCCGGTAATCACAATTTGGATCCGCAGTTGATCAAGATCAGGCGGCTGTTTGCCACGCCATTGGCCAGCCTTCAATATCCTGACGCGCACTGGCTTAACTCGGAACTTAAAACCCTCATCGCCCAGCGTATGGCCGCCGATGCCCATGGCACGCAGCGCAGCAATAGCGGCGGTTGGCAGTCGGATCATGATTTTGCCGAGTGGGGCGGGGATGCCTGCGCTGCCCTGGTGAGGTTTGCCTGCGAGTTCGCTACCCAGCTAACCGCGGTGCATAGCGAGCAACACGGTTTTATCGAGCCCGGTTTCGAGTGGAAGCTCAATGCGTGGGTCAACGTGAATGAGGCAGGCCACAGCAATGCGCTGCACGGTCACCCGGGGGCGTTTTGGTCGGGTGTGTATTGGGTGGACGCCGGTGGCCGGGAGGACGATCCCGCCGTGGGGGGAGATCTGGAGTTCCTCGACCCGCGAGGTATGGTGGCGTCGACCTACAACCCGGCCCTGCGCATGAGAGTGGAAGACTGCCTGACAGCCGGGTTCAGCAGCACCTGCGCCGCCAGCAGCGGCACGTTTGTGATGTTTCCGTCCTGGCTGATGCACGCGGTACGGCGCTTTGAAGGTCCGCGACCGCGGATCTCCATAGCGTTCAACTTTGGTGTGTGACGCGTTTGTCTTTGACCAGGGGTGTAGCGATCGGAAGCCGCACATGAAACACCGTGCCGTGTTCGGTATCAGAGCTGACCTCAATCGATCCGCCATGGGATGCGACGATTTCCGAGGCGATGAACAGGCCCAGGCCCAAGCCTTCCGTGGGGCCGTGATTGGCGGCAGTACGCTGAGAGAAGCGGCCCATCGGGTTGAAGATGAACGGCAGCACATCCTCAGGTATCGCTTCTCCGCTGTTGTGCACGGAAAATACTGCGAAGTCTTCCTGAAACCCCAACTCAACCTTGATAGGTCGTGTGGTGTCGCCATGCTGCACGGCGTTACTGACGATGTTGGAGAACACCTGCTCCATTCGGGCACCGTCGAACTGGCCTTGCACCTGGGCTTTGGAATCAAACAGGATGATCGCCTCAGGATGAAAGGTGCGGATTTCTTCAACGACCCGCTGACACAGCGTTGTGAGGTCGATAGCTGCGGTTCTGACTGGAATGCCCGGTCCCATCTGGCAGCGGGTCAGGTCGAGCAAGTCGCCGACGATCTGGCTGGCTCGGCGCACACTGGTGTAAATCTGGTTGGCCACTTTGGTCGCCTTGGGGCCTGCCTCCTGTGAGCGCCTCAGCACGTCGGCACCCAGCAGGATTGCGCCTAGCGGCGTGCGCAGGTCGTGGCCGAGGATGCCCAAAAACACGTTGCGCGACGCCTCGACCGCACGCGAGTAGCTGGCGATGGACTCGGCGAGAGCCTGATCAATGGCCTCGTGGAAACGGATCATGTCGTCTACGTTGATCGGCGTGCCGTCCTTGACCTGGCGCATCCACTGGCTGACCACGCTGGTGCGCAGGGCGCGGTATTCGGACACCATCTGATCGATGGTGAAGCCTGCCATTAACCGCGTGATGGCGTGGATTTCCGCTGCGGTCTCGTGCTCTTCCTCCGGGGCCAGGCCCTGGGCCTTGGCGATTTGCTCTTGGCGGGTCTGTTTGGTTCGCAAGTCGCTGACGATGGCGCGCAACATCTGTTCGGCGTGGTCGCGCAGCGCCACGCTGTCGAGGTCCTCGCCCGGAGTGTCGAGGGTTCTGGCGAAATCTTCCCAGGCTTGCAGAATCGGTTCGAGGTGCTCAAGGATGAAATCGGCCAGGCGCATGTCTGTAATCCTGAAGGGTAGGGCACAAGAGCAAGGCTGCGCAGATGCAGGAAATTTCCGGCAGTGTAGGAGGTTGTTCGCAGCTTTTAAAGCGCTGCCGTGGGCGCGATTGCATGGATCCAATCTACGTGCCTGCAGGATTCATCCCGCTGACGCTAAAGCCCGAGGGTCAGCGACCTCAGCTTCTGCTCCACCACACTGTCAAAATGGCTTGCCAACTGCTCACAGCGCTCTGATTTGAGCCCCTCACAGCAGGTAATTCCCAACACAAACCCCTGGGCTTTGGCGCCCCCTTTCACTGCAAGAATCATCGACCCCGCCAGTTCGATCTCGCGAAGAATTCTGTCAGCCTGCCGCTTAATGGGGCCGGGCAAATCGTTGAAAGCTTCTTTCATGGCTGTCTCCGCAACGTTCATTACACACACAAGACATCTGAGGCACTATCGGCCCCTTCAAAGCATCGACCAAAGGAAGGTTAAGGAGTTTCGCAGCGCTCAAGCCAGAGGCGATGACGTGGCGCGAACAGGAAAAGGGCAAGGATGGCTTGGTTGTCTGCACAACGTTTTACTTGCACGGGGCCGAGGCTGGGCTGATAGAATGCGACGAATTCTCATTAGCATCTATTTCATACCGTGCAGTCTACTTCGTCGGCAAGTCGCCATCAGTCCATCGATCAGCTCTACAGCCACCACCACGGTTGGTTGCGTGGCTGGCTGCGCAGGCGCCTGGGCAACGCCGCCGATGCGGCTGATCTGGCCCAGGATACGTTCGTGCGGTTGCTCAGCAGTGGGCTCGGCGAACCGTTGAGCGTCACGACGCCGCGCGCCTACCTGGCCACTGTCGCCAATCGATTGAGCATCAATCTCTATCGACGCCGCTCACTGGAGCAGGCCTACCTGGAGGCGTTGGCGCAAGCCCCGCAAGACGTGGCTCCGTCGCTGGAACATCAGGCGCTGGTGCTTGAGGCGCTCGACGAGATCGATCAGGTACTGGCGCTGTTGTCAGCCAAAACCCGGCACGCCTTCCTGATGGCGCAACTGGAAGGGTATACCCAGGAAGAAATCGCCGGCCGGCTTGAGCTCAGCGTACGGTCGGTACAACGCCACCTGGCGAGGGCGTTCGAGGAGTGTATTGTGCTCGCCAGCCAGAGCGCAGCATGAATACCAAACCCATTGACCGGCGTATTGCTCGCGAAGCAGCCAGCTGGTTCGTACGCTTGCAGAGCAGCGGCGCGTGCGCCGCCGAGCATGTTGCCGGCGCCGAGTGGCGGGCGCTGCATCCAGACCACGAACGGGCCTGGCAACTGGCGGAGCGTTTCAGTGCTCGTACCCAGCAGCTTGGCGAGGGGGCCGCGCGCGCAGCGCTGGAACGCCCGTGCAACCTGGTTCGTCGACAAACGCTCAAGACCCTTGCATTGTTGATCGCTGCCGCGCCGGTAGGCCTCACGGCATACCGGGGCTTGCCATGGCGCGAATGGCAGGCGGACGAGCGCACGGCGACGGGGGAACAGCGCACGCTGAATCTGCCGGACGGCGCACAGATCCGCTTGAACACCGGTAGCGCTATCGACATCGCCTACGACGACAGTGTTCGTCATGTGCGCCTTATCGCCGGCGAGATGCTCATTGAGGTGTCCGATGTGCATGTCGCGCGGCCATTTATCGTCAGCACCGCCCAGGCGCAAATTGCACTGTCAGGTAGCCGCTTTTTGGTGCGCCAATATTCGCAAGGCACTTTCCTCGCCGCGCTGGAGGGCACCGCCGAGGTAGGCCTGCGGCTGTCACGGGACGGGCGTATGACGGGCCTGGCGGCCGGTCGGCAGACCTATGTCAACAACCAGGCGGTGGAGCCCTCCGTACCATTGGCGCAGCATCGTCTGGACTGGCTGAGCGGTGTATTGCGTGCAGAAAAGATGCGCCTCGATGATTTCATCAATGAGTTGGACCGTTATCGACGTGGCCTGCTGCGTTGCGATCCGGCAGTCGCCGGGTTGCTGATTTCCGGTGCCTTCCAGTTGCGCGATACCGACCAGGTTCTCCACGCACTCAGCCAGACCTTGCCGGTGAGCGTCCACTACCGCACGCCCTATTGGGTGACTGTAACGGCGCGTACGAGCACGTAAAAAAGTTGTCGTGTTTTTGCCGGGCTGCGTGTCCCCCTCATAACAACACTACTTTTATCGGGCGGGGACGAACACATGGCGACGAAACAGGGCATGCAACCACTGGCGCGGGCCGTACACGCTGCCGCGTTGGGTTTGATCATCGCAGGTGGTGGCGCCCTGAGTGCGGCGTCGCTGCACGCCGCCGAGCAAGGCGCGCAGCAGAGCCGCGCCTATCACGTGCCGGCCGGTAACCTGAGCAGTGCGCTCTCGGCCTTCGCCAGCCAGGCGGGTATCACCCTGCCGATCGAACCGGGCCTGGTAGAGGGGCTGCGCAGCCCTGGCCTGAATGTCGCCAGCAGTGTGGAAGGCGGCTTGCAGCAACTGCTGCAGGGTACCGGCCTACAAGCCTCAGCACAGGGTAATGGGCTTTACCTGTTGGTAACGCAGGTGGCCGAAACCGCGCTGGAACTGGGCGCGACCAGCATTACCGGTCAGGGCCTGACGTCGACGACCGAAAACAGCGGTTCCTACACCACCGGGGCTATGCAAACGGCCACCAAGCTGCCCTTGAGCCTGCGCGAAACGCCGCAGTCGGTCAGCGTGGTGACGCGCAAGCGCATGGACGACAAGGTCATGACCAACATCAGCGATGTGGTTAAAAGTACGCCGGGGCTGTTTCTGAATAACGCGGGCGGCGCGGGGCGGCCTACGTTCAGCTCACGGGGCTTCGACGTTGACAACATCATGTACGACGGTTTTCCCACCAGCTTCCAGACCTACCTGCCCAGCGCAGAGGCCAACCTGGCCATGTATGATCGGGTAGAGATCGTGCGCGGCCCCAACGGGCTGGCCCAGGGCGCCGGCAGCCCTGCGGGCGCCATCAACCTGGTTCGCAAGCGCCCGACCCACCAATTCCAGGGCACGCTCACCGGCAGCGCCGGCAGCTGGGATGACTACACGGGCACGCTGGATGTGGGTGGCCCGCTCAACGACAGCGGTACCCTGCGCGCCCGTTCTGTGGTCTCGCGGCAAGACGCCAAGAGCTTCCGGGACTCGGTGGAAAGTGATAACGATCTGTTCTACGGTGTGGTCGACGCTGACCTGAGCGAGAGCACCACTCTGACACTGGGCGGCTACCGACAGAAGACCCACACCAACTACATCTGGGGTGGATTGCCCATGGCGCGTGGCGGTGGTCACCTGGGGCTGCCCCGTGACACTTTCCTGGGGCATGACTGGGAATACTCGGACAATCGCACCACCGGCTATTTCGCTACGTTGGAACAAGGCCTGCCCAACGACTGGACACTGCGCGCAGCGGCGATGCGGTCAAAAACTGACGGTGACGTGCTGGCTTCTTCGATCTGGGAATACAATCGCCAGTATCTATGGACCGAAGCCATGGAGCAGAAAGAAACCGGCTACGACCTTGCGCTCAGCGGCCCCTTCCAATTGCTCGGCCAACAGCATGAGCTGACCTTCGGCGTCAGCAAGCGCAAGCTGGATTACCGGTCCGGCAAGGACTGGAGCGATTACATCAACACGGGCATCAATCCCTTCACGTGGAACCCGCGTGGTCATGCCAAGCCCAATTATGTCAGGGGAGACAACGGCCTTCCCCAGACCACCACTCAGGATAGTTTCTATGCCAGCACCCGGCTGCGACTGACCGAACCGCTGTCGCTGATCCTCGGGGGGCGTGTCGACTGGTACGAGTTCCAAGACCGCGCAAACAGTGAAAGCAACTACAAGGTCACCCGTAATCTGACGCGCTATGCCGGTCTGGTTTACGACCTGGACCTCCATCATTCGGTCTATGTCAGCTATACCGATATCTTCAAGCCGCAGAGCGAAAAAGGCGTGGATGGGAGCGTAATCGTGCCTATCGTCGGCGAGAACTACGAAGTGGGCATCAAGGGCGAATACTTCGACGGCGCATTGAACGCCAGCATGGCGGTGTTCCAGTTGGACCAGAAGAATCGCGCCCAGGAATTGCCTGACGTCAAAGGCTGCGGCTCAGGCCCAGCCAGTGCCTGCTATGAAGCTGCCGGGTTGGTACGCAGCCGCGGTATCGATATGGAAATCCAGGGTGCCCTCACTGATAACTGGCAGTTGGCCGCCGGCTACACCTACACCCAGACCCGGTATGTCAACGACGCCAACACTGCACGCGAGGGCGAAGACTTCGACCGCAAGAAGCCGCGGCAACTGTTCAAACTCTCGACCATTTACACCTTGTCAGGTGAACTGCAACGCTGGCGCGTGGGGGGTGATGTCTATCAACAAAGCCGCATTCGCACCTCGGGAGGGACCGGCGCCACGGCCTGGAAAAACGAGCAGGGCTCGTACACAGTGGTTGGTTTGGTAGCAGGCTACAAGGCCAGCGAGCAACTGGACCTGCAGGTCAACGTCAACAACCTGTTCGATCGTGTGTACTACAGCAGCGTGGCCAATGGGGGCTATAGCCCGTACGACATCTACGGTGATCCACGCAATATGAAACTGACTGCGCGTTACAGCTTTTGATGATTAGATCATGTGATCAAGGTGCAGCGCTCCACACCGCCGGTTCATACCCATCCGGGTCGCAGAAGTGAACCTGATGAAATGAGGCAACCCGTCTAGCGTATCGGCGCATTCAAGGATGAAACCTGCGCCCCAACGCATCCAGGCGCACCGCAATCGGCGGCAGGCGTTCGCTGCTGCGGGCCAGGGTTTCTACATCGTCGGCGGTGCTTTGGGCGATGTTTTGTACTGACTGCAAGCGCTCGACGATCTCCAGGTTCGCCGAGGTCTGCTCGCGGGTGGTCGCGACGATGCGGCTATTGAGTTGATCGATATGCGTAATGTCCTCGCCGACTGCCTGGAGCATCTGCACCGCCAATTGGCTGTCTTGCACGCAGCGTTCCACGCCTTCGCGGCTGGCGTGCATGGCTTCGACGGCCTCGCGGCTGCCCTGTTGCAAGCCTTCGATGATGGTTTTGATTTCCTGGGTGGAGAGGGCGGTGCGCTGTGCCAGGCTGCGCACTTCGTCGGCGACCACAGCAAACCCGCGGCCCTGTTCGCCGGCGCGCGCGGCTTCGATGGCAGCGTTGAGGGCCAGCAAATTGGTCTGGTTGGCGATGCTGCTGATCACTTCCAGCACCGAGCCGATTTGCTCGGCCTGTACGGCCAAAGATTGCACGGTGGATTCAGTGCCGTTGATGCGTGAGGCCAGTTGGCTGATTTCATCCTGGGCGCGGCCGACGCTTTCCTGGCCGCGAACAATTTGCTGGCTGGCTTGGCCGGCATGTTCCACGGCTTGTTCGACTTGCACCGTAATGTGGCCCATGGCGTCCTCCATGCGCTGCATGGAACCGTTCATTTCGCCAATCTGCACCAGTTGATGCCGCGCCCCTTTTTCCAGGGTGCCACTGGCGGTGGCCAGTTCCTGGCCGAGTTGGCCAAGGCCGTGGGAGTCGCGGGCGACGCTGTCGATCAGGTGGGTCAGTTGTTGCAGGAAGTGGTCGAAGCGCTTGGCCAGCGACACGCGCACCTTGTCTTCACCTTGCGCGCTTTTCTCGGTGAACTGTGAGGTTACAGCGAGCATCTTCTCAAGCATTTCCTGGCCTTCGACCGCTTCAGCCTGGCTATGGACCGCCAGGTACAGCAGGGCGACCGTTTCCATCACCACATAAAACGCGTGAACGAAGATCATCGTCCAGCCGCCGTGATGCTCCATCACGAACACCGGAAAACCCTGGTGCTGCAACGCATGGAACACCAGGTGGTGCACGGCAATGGTCAACGCCGCTACCAGAATCGGTAGCCAGTCACGATAGAAGGTCAACACCGCCAACAGCGCGAAAATGCCGAAGTGGGATTCGATCACCCCGTGTGCCTGGTTGATGTGCAACGCTGCCATCACCATCAAGCCGGCGCCCAGTGCGCAACGCATCACCCGGGTGCCGCCGATGACACGGTAGAGCGCCGTCAGCACCACGCCGGTGCCACCGCCGACGAGCAGCGCCTGGAGCAGGGTGTCATGCCAGAACGCCAACCCCACGGAGAACAGGGACATCAGCCAGATCAACGCCAGCATGATGCGGTCGGCCTTGCGGTAGTGCTCCAGGAAGCGTGTGCGAAGGGGCATTCACGGTTACTCCATGTAGTGATACCAGCAACCAAGCATGTGGCGTGCCACGATGGCCACTGGAAGAGAGCAAAACAGGTACAGCGATTTTTACCGGATCAGATCCGGCAAACGGTTATCGGCAGGTAGGAGGGAGGCTTTAACGGAAGGGGGGCGCAGATTCGACTGGCTCCCTTTTCGAGCCGCCTACCGTTTGAACGGTCAATACTCAGAAGTTGTACTTGGCGCTCGGTATCATCGGGTGACCCTGTAGGAGCGAGCAAGCTCGCTCCTACAGCGGTTTCTGGGTCAGAACTCCATTCTTAAGCCGAGCGTCCCTCGGCGGCCATTGAGGCTATTGCTGTCCAGGTTGCGGTCATAGCCGACTTCACCGTACAGGCTAATGCCTTGGGCAACTTGCAGGGTGGCCCCGAGGCTGGCGTCCATCGTGGTGGATTTTTGTTCGGTATCTATACGCGTTACATCGTTGAATACGACACTGTTGTCCCCGGCGCTGGAATGCCAGACATTGGCACGCACATAAGGCTGCAGCGGCATGCCATTAACGGTGTAATCACCGCGCAGGCGCACACCCAGGCGCGTCGTGACGTTGGTGTCGGCGTCATAGGAAACGTCGGAAATACCGTCGTTCTGGCTATCGAGCCTGGTTTTGCCGACGATCAACTGCGCCTGGGGCTCCAGAATCCAGCGGGCGCTCAGCGCCAACGGCCAGCCCACTTCAGCAGAGGCGGTGACGTTATGCCCACGGGTTTTCATTTTCACGCCACGCGCTGACTCGTTATTGCCATCAAAGCGGGTGCCCATCAACACCAGGTCAAGATAAGCCTGGTTAGTGCCGATCAGCGTCCAATAGACCCCCAGGCTGTCGCCGCGCAAAGTGGTTTTGCCGGCGTCCTTGTTTTCCCAGCCGCCATTGAAGCCTTTTACATCGCCTCTGAGGCGACTGTGACCGACGAAGAACCCGAGGCGCTGCAACAGGCCGTTGCCCAACTCGCTGGCGAACACATCGGTGCCGACCTGGAACCCTGTCAGCGAGCCGTCCAACGTAGGGTTGACCGCACCGGCAAGACTCTGTCGGCTGCTGCTGCCGTAGACCCGTCCCCAACCTGCCGGCATCACGCCGGTGTGCTGCTGCCGGCTCTGATCGCCCATGCGCTCGTGATAGGTGCCAAGCATCCCTTGCACGATTTGCTGCGCAGCGGGAAACAACACGGCGTACAGCGGCACCTCGGGACGATAGATCGGAACCTCTTTTTCAGTGGGGTTAGACGGCAGGGGCGGGGTTCCTGGCACCGGCTCAGGCAATGGCATGGCCGGTTCTTCAGGTTTGGGCAGCGGTGTGGCCGGGATCGTGGAGCGCAGGTAGTAACTCTGCTCGGTTCCAGCCGTGCCCGCACCTTTGAACAGGTAGTAGTCGAACGCCCCGGCCGTTACGGTATTGCCCAAGGTGAAGGCTGTGCCAGGCCCGCTGGCGCCATTGAGCGCTTGCACCACCTGGATGCCGTCCTGCAACGTCGCGGCGCCGGCGCCCCCAAGGTTAGTCACCAAGAGGGTGGTGTTGCCCTGTAGCGTGCCGGAGCTGACCACCAGTTTGTCGCTGGCCGAGTCGTCTGCTCCCAGCACGGTTTGCAGGGCCAGACGCCCGCCGTCGCCGGTGTAATTGCCGTTGATGGTCAAGGTGTCACTGGCAGTGGTGCTGCCAGTGACCATGTCGAGGGTGCCGCTGTTGGTCACGTTGGCCAACTGCCCGGTGGTAAACGGACTGATACCGCCCGTGTTGACCAGCAGCGCACTGCTGCTATCAATGAACAGGGCGCCAGTGCCGGTCTCGCTGTCGCCGAGGGTCAGGGGCCCGCCCAGGGTCATGTGCGAGCCGTTGTCCAGGCGGATGCTTTCCCAGTTGGCAAACAGGCCAGGATCATCGACTTGGGTATTGTTCAGGGTCAGGTTGTCGATCCCCACGCCGGCGTCTATCAGTTGCGCCGCAGCCACTTGTTCAGCCACCAGCCCCTGAAGCATGGCCGTATCGTCGCCGGCGCCCATCAGCACGGATGAGTGCAGTTTGCCTCCAGACCAGACAAATTCATCGTTGCCGAAGCTGAGCAGCACTTGGCCGTTAACCTCACCACCGCTGATGATCACCTGATCGTCCCCACCGCTGACGCTGATATTGCCGCCAACCAAGGCGTCTTTCGAGATCAGAATGGTGTCTTTGCCGAAGCCGGTCACCAGGTTGCCGATGATCTTGCCACCCGACATATCGAACCGATTGTCATCGAGTTTCATGTTGACCCGGCCGATGGTGCCCCCGGTCATCGTTGCTTCGTCGCCGTCGTCGAAGCCGCCGGTGATGGTGCCGCCGCTCATGTTGAAGACGTCCAGGCCGTCGCCCTGTTCCAGCGAGGCGATAGTGCCGCCACTCATGTCAAAACGGTCGATTCCCGAGCCCTGGCTGACAGCGCCTGCCTGGCCCCCGGAAATTTCCACCACATCGGCGCCCGCGCCTTGGCTGATGGACCCGCTGACACTGCCCTGGTTGAGCCGGAAAAAGTTATTGCCATCACCCTGGTTGAGGTTGCCATCGACGCCGGCGCCCGGGCCGTTGACGACCACGCGATCATTGCCGCTTCCATAGGTCACGTTCCCACTTACTCTGCCGGTGGCGGTGAGTTCGAGGGTGTTGTCGCCGCCGGTATCGGTAAAGCCCGGTGCGGTGGCGCTGTCACAACTGGAGGTGTCGTTGCCGAGCGTATTGTTGATGGTGCACGCGCCATAAGAGGCCAGCGGCCAGGTCGTCAATACAATCGCTGAGGCAATGCCTGAGTACAACAAAGCAGTTATCCGTGTGCGCATGGTCCGTCCTCGCTTGAGCACAATATCGTCCGGCACCTGGCACGCCAGGCGCGGTGCAAAACCATGGCAACAACGAACGCGATACGGATCAGGGACTACGGGTTACCTGCATCTGAAAACATCGGCCAATGCAAAGGGTTGGCATGGCTTTCTCGACTGCACCTTAAGGGGGCAGTACTTTGCGCACCTTAGTTGCAGATCGAAAAGGCCGCTACTGTGAAAACTAACAGGTAGAGGCGGGCCAATACCTACATGAATACGATCTCGTAGGGTTCGCGCATACGCTCAAGCAACACCTGGGCGAGCATGGGCGGCAGGCCGATCTGGGGGTCGCCGACCAATTGGCTGGCATAGGCATGGGCGGCGTGCAGTTTGCGCGCCACGCTCCAGGTGTCCAGGCGCACTTTGCGTGCGCGTTGCCAAGGAATCACCGCACCTTCGCGCGCCGGCCAATGCCAGGCCCAGATCGCCAGTTCATACAGTTGCGCGCCCACCAGGCTGCAGGCTTTTGCACTCGCCCGGCCGACGGCATCGTGGTCGTCATTGCCATCATGGCGCCAGGTGGTAAACACCACGTCGCCGGGTTGCAGGTGGCGCGCAATGAACTGGCTCATCGGTTGCTCGTGGGCCGCCAGCGCGTCGTCGCAAAACCCGCCGCGAATCCATTTGAGGCTGTGCAACGGCATACCGAGGCGGCGCAGTGCCTCGGCGCTTTCCTGCGGGCGCACCACACTCAAGCGGCTCACCGGCCATACCTGGGAGCCCGGATGGCTGGCGCTGCCATCGGTGATGGAGATCAATTTCAGCGGATGCTCGCGGGTGCTGAGCAGTTGCAGCAAACCGCCGCACGCCAGCACTTCATCGCCGGGGTGGGGCGCTATCACCACAACCCGGGCACCGGGCGGCACCAGGGTAGCCAGTGCAAGGCAGGGGATTTGCGCCAACTGCGGCGCGCTGTTCCAGATTTGCGCGGGGCCGCGACGGCCTTCGCTTGAGGAGGCAGGCTTCATGGGTGTCACATCCTTGTTGGTGGGTAACGCTCTTGGCTTCAGCGCAGGCTCCGCTGCGGTGAGTGCAGGGCATTCCAACCCTGGGATGCCCTGCAAGCCACTCTCAGCATAGACAAGGATGTGTCACAGGTTTGTCGTTTTTTTACGAAACCAGCATCAGGCTTTTCAGGTAATCGCCGAAGCCGCCCTGGGCGCGGCAATCCAGGCGTGCACTGGTGATCACTTGCGGCGCATGGCTCCAGGCAATGGAAGCACCGCAACGTTCCAGCTCGCGCACCAACTGCACATCCTCGTGGCACGCCAGGGGTTCGAAGCCGCCGGCCTGCACATAGGCACTGGCACTCACGCCCAGGTTGGCGCCGTGAATGTGCCGATGGCCATCACGCGCCTGGTATGCCTGGTGATAACGAATCTGCGCTGCGGGGTCGAAGCCTTCACTCCAGCTGTCCACGGTCACGGTGCCACACACCGCGTCACAGCCCAGGGCCAGTTGAGCCACCAGCCAGTCGGGGGCCACGCGGCTGTCGGCGTCGGTACAGGAAATCCAGCGCGCGCCCAGGTTCAGTAAATGCCGGGCGCCGACGCCTCGCGCTCGCCCTACGTTGCGTGCCTGCACGTGGATGCTGTGCACATCATGCGCCTGGGCGATCGCCGCGCTGGCATCGCTGCAGCTGTCGAGCACCACCAGGATTTGCACCCTTTCCCCGTGCAGGCCCGGATGGTGGGCGGCGACCCGCGCGGCCCTCAGGCAATCGTCCAACAGCGCTTCTTCGTTATGCACCGGAATCAAGATGCCGATCATCGCAACCCCTCATGGCGTGCGACCGAGGTGCCGTCGCGGCTCCACAGGTCGAGCAGAAAATCCTGGTCATGGTGCTGCACCAGCGGTGGCATCCCCATTCGATGCTGGAGCAGAGCGTGTACCTGTTCGGCGGTTTGCGGGCAACCGTCAATGGGCGGGCGCCAGTGGCAGGCCAGGAGTTGGCCGTTATCGGTCAAGGTGGCGAGGGCGCGATCGATCAGACGATTCAGATCATTCACATCGAGGTAGTAACACAGCTCGCTCAACACGATCAGTTCAAACTCACCGGTGGGCCACTCCTGGGGCAGGCGCCGCTGTTCTACATGAGCATGGGCAAACGCGCTCAGACGCGCCTGTGCCAGGCGCACCGCGGCGCTAGCGGTGTCACAGCACAGCAGGCGCTCACAACGGGTCGCCAGCTCGGCGCTCAGTTCGCCGTTGGCACAGCCGGGCTCGAAGATCGAGGCATATCGCGGTCGGGTCAGTACGGCCAGGGTCAGTGCGCGCTTGCGTTGTTCGTACCAGCGCTGACGAAACGCCCAGGGGTCGTCATTGCCGGCAAACAGTTGATCAAAATACGGGGTGGCCACACTCATACAAACACCACTTCAAAGGGTTGCAGCAAGCGCTCTACTACGTGGGGCGCCAGCACGGGCGGCAGGCCGACCTGCGGGTCGCCCTCCAACTGGCTGGCGAATGCGTGGATCGCGTGGCGCTTGCGTGCCACTTGTTCGGCGGTCAACGTAATTTTGCGCGCCCGG
Source organism: Pseudomonas paralactis (assembly GCF_001439735.1). GTDB lineage: Bacteria > Pseudomonadota > Gammaproteobacteria > Pseudomonadales > Pseudomonadaceae > Aquipseudomonas > Aquipseudomonas paralactis. The sequence goes on along the minus strand of NZ_JYLN01000007.1, from coordinate 136,203 downwards.
TGCCAAGGCACCCGGTTGTCTTCGGCAGTCGCCCAGTGCCAAGTCCACACCGGCAGTTCGCACAACGTCGCGCCGACGGCCTCGGCCGCTTTGGCGCTGGCACGGCCTACCGCTTCATGGTCGCAATGGCCGTCTTCGCGCCAGGTGGCGAACACAATATCGGTGGGCTTGAGGTGGCGCTGGATGAACGCACACAGCTGGGCTTCGCGCTCGGCCACCTTGCTGTCGGTAAACCCGCCGCGCAGCCACTTTAAACTGTGCAACGGCAGGCCCAGGCGATGCAGGGCCTGGGCCGACTCCTGCGGGCGCACGACGCTCAGGCGCGCTACCGGCCAGCGTTTGGAGCCAGGATGGCTGGCGCTGCCGTCGGTAACGGAGATCAACTGGATAGGGCGCTCCAGCACGGCCAAACCCTGCAGCAGGCCACCGCTGCCGAGGACTTCATCGTCCGGGTGTGGTGCGATGATCACCGCGCGGTGCCCCTGGGGCACCAGTTGCGCGGCGCTGATGTGCGGTAACTCGGCCAGCCGTGCCGACGTTTGCCAATGATTGAGTGGGGTGCCTTGGCCGACAATCGGATTGGGTTTCATAATTGCCACCTCCCCGAGGCGTCGCTGGCAACCAGTTCGCCGAGGGCTGCCAGGTCGCGTTCGGCATGACTTTGCCGTACGTACACCGGTAGATCAGCCATCAGCTGTGCAAAGTGCGGGTCTTTGCAGTAGGGCCCGGCGCCCACGGCATGGCCGACACGACGCATGACTTGCTCGACCGTGTCTTCAATACACGCGCGTGCCTGCTGAGCCAGTTGCCTGGCATCGGCGCGAGGCTCGCGGTCAATATGCTCGGCGCTGGCGCGCAGTACGCAAGCGGCGCTGTTCAGCGCGCTGTCGACCGCTCCCAGATGGGCCAGCGCATGAGGCTCCGGGCGCTGCGCACAGTGAGCGCGCAGCACCTCGCCCAGGCGTTGCGCACCGCCATACCAGCAGGCGGCGATACCAACGCCGCCTTGCCAGAAGCCGGGTCGAGCCAGGTAATCCCCCGGCCCACCCACCGCGATGCCCTTGGCCGCGTTGAACAGAACGTCAACGCTGCCGGTGGCAGCCATGCCAACCGCATTCCAGCCCTCATCCGACACCGTGATGCCCGGTTGATCCATCGCCACGGCTACCAGTTGCTGACGATCATCCTCGTCCCAGGCCGTCAGCAAGCCATGGCTGACCACCGCAGCACCGGAACACCAGGCTTTGCGCCCATCGACGATCAGCCAGTGACCATCGCGTCGCACACGCACCTTGGCCGCCGGTGGTTCGGCTGCCCACATGCCCCACGTGCTGCCAAGCGGCGGCAGCGGGCTGTCGAGTTCGGCAATAATTGCCAGCGCGTCGGTATGGCCTTCAAACAACTTGCACAGGCGCAAGTCATGGCCGGCCACCTGGGCCAGCCGACTGAAGCGGGCCAGCGTTTCGCCGCTGCCCGGCAGCGGCAGTTGATCAAGCCCTTCTTCCTGAAGGGCTCTCAGTGCAGCCCCAAGCGCCTGGGTATCCGCGTAGCCCCTGTAGCCCTGAAGGAAACTGTGCAGCGCCATCTCATACCTCGTCTTCGTGCTGCAATTCAAACAACAGCAGCGAGCGGCCCGTCACTGCGTACTCATGCTCAAAATCAAAACGTTCCTGGCCGCGTACCGCTGGGGCATTGGTATCGAGCAGGCACGTCCAGAATTCGCCCTCCGGCACCGGCGGCAGGCGGAAATTGACCATGTCGTGGTGGGCATTGACTACCAGCAGCAGCGTAGCGTCGGCACCGGCCCGACGGATCCCGGTTTCCTGGGCGCGGCCATCCATCAACATGCCCAGGCAGCGACCCTGGCTGTCTTCCCATTGCTCGGTGCTCATTTCGTTGCCATCGGGCGCCAGCCAGGTGACGTCTTTTACACCGATGTCTTCGTTGTAATCGCCGACCAGGAAGCGTCCACGGCGCAGAATCGGGTAGGCCAGGCGCAGCTTGATCAAGCGCTTGACGAACTTGAGCAGGGCCTTGCCGTCATCGTCCAGATCCCAGTTGACCCAACCGATTTCGCTGTCCTGGCAGTAGGCATTATTGTTGCCATGCTGGGTGCGGGCGAACTCGTCACCGGCGACGATCATCGGGGTACCCTGGGCGAGCAGCAGGGTGGCAAAGAAGTTGCGCATCTGGCGCAGACGCAGTGCGTTGATTTCAGGGTCATCGGTCGGGCCTTCGACACCATGGTTCCACGACAGGTTGTTATTGCTGCCGTCCTGGTTGTTCTCGTCGTTGGCCTCGTTGTGCTTGTCGTTGTACGACACCAGGTCGTGCAAGGTAAAACCGTCGTGGGCGGTGATGAAGTTCACCGAGCTGTAAGGCCGGCGCCCCCGATGGTTGAACATCTCGCCCGAGGCGGTCATGCGCCCGGCAAAATCTGCCAGTTGGCCGTCGTCGCCTTTCCAGAACGCACGCACGGTGTCGCGGAAGCGGTCGTTCCATTCCACCCAGCCCGGCGGGAAGTTGCCCACCTGATAACCACCGGGGCCGCAGTCCCAGGGTTCGGCAATCATTTTCAACTGGCGCAGCACCGGATCCTGGCGGCAGGCGACGAGGAAGCTGTGGCGTTCGTCGAACCCGTCGCGGTAGCGGCCCAGAATGGTTGCCAGGTCGAAGCGGAAACCGTCCACATGCATCTCGGTGGCCCAGTAACGCAGGGAGTCGGTGACCATTTGCAGCACGCACGGGTGGCTCAAGTCCAGGGTGTTGCCGGTGCCGGAGTCGTTGATGTAGAAGCGCTTGTCGTCGGGCATCAGGCGGTAGTAAGAGGCATTGTCGATGCCGCGCATGGACAGGGTCGGGCCGCGCTCGTTGCCTTCGGCGGTGTGGTTGTAGACCACGTCCAGAATCACTTCCAGCTTCTGCTCATGCAGGTGCGCGACCATCTCCTTGAACTCGGCAATCTTGCCGCTGGCCAGGTAGCGCGGGTCGGGAGCGAAGAACGCAATGCTGTTGTAGCCCCAGTAGTTGGTCATGCCTTTTTCCAGCAAGTGCTGGTCGTTGACGAAGGCGTGCACCGGCAGCAGCTCAACCGAAGAGACGCCCAACTGACGGATATGTTTGAGTACGTCGTCTTCCATCAAGCCGGCGCAGGTGCCGCGCACGGACTCGCCCACCGATGGGTGGCGCATACTGATGCCGCGCAGATGGGTTTCATAGATGATCGTGCGGTCCCACGGCACCCGTACCGGTTGATCGTTGCCCCAGGTGTGCGCCGGGTCGATGACCTTGCACTTGGGCACGAACGGCGCACTGTCGCGCTCGTCGAAACTGAGGTCGTCATCCGGGTGGCCGATGGTGTAGCCGAACAGCGCCTCCGACCATTTGAGTTCGCCTACCAACTGCTTGGCATAGGGGTCGATCAGCAGCTTGTTATGGTTGAAGCGATGACCATTGGCCGGGTCATAGGCGCCGTATACCCGGTAGCCGTAGATGAGCCCGGGGTGGGCATCGGGCAGGTAACCGTGAAAGATCTCGTCGGTGTACTCGGGCAGTTCGATGCGCTCCAGCTCGACTTCGCCGGTATCGTCGAACAGGCACAATTCCACTTTGGTGGCGTTGGCTGAAAACAGTGCGAAGTTAACGCCCAGGCCATCCCAGGTGGCGCCGAGGGGGAAGGGCAAACCTTCACGAATCCGCGACGGCTCATGGTCCTGCGTCGCTGTGGTGTTCTCGGGTTTGCTCATGGTGTTGCTCCTGCAAGGGGTCTTTTTTCGGGCCGAACGCGGCCGTGCTGACGGTATTTCAGCGAAGGGCATGGACGAAAAAGGGCCTGTCGCTTCTGATAAAAGCCCCAGGCCCGAGAAATCATGGGGCGGGCGGTTTTGGTTTCTTTGGGGAGGCCGGTTTTTTCGCAGCAGGCTTGGCGGCTACAGGCGCATTCGGCTTGGGTTTGGCGGCCGCTTTGGGCGCGGTTTTCGGCTTGGCGGCAGGCTTGGGCTTGCTGGGCGTCAGCGCCTCGGCTTCGGCCAGTTTACGCGCCATCTCCCAGTGGCGATCGTGCGCACCGTCCGGCTTGCCTTCAGACTCCCAGATCTGATGCGCCAGTTCGCGAATACGTTTGTCTTCTTTACTCATCACAAACTCCTCACAGAAAATGTTCAGCTTTCTTGATTATCAGGATTGATAAAGACATTGACCGGGAAATCCCCCAGGGCAGCGCTGATCAACAGCTCCTTGTTGGGTGTGACTGCGCCTGTTTGAAAAAGTCCCTTCCAGTTTTGTGTTGTGGTGGCGAACGGTAATTTCACCCGGGTATCGCCCCAAACCTGCGCATTGATGTGGGGGAGCACACCGTCTTCCAGCAACGGACAAGACCAGCGCGGCACCACCACCAACAGCTGTTGACCCAGGTGTTCGCGGTAGAACGCAACCACTCGCTCGGCGTGTCGACCCACTACTTCCAGCGGCGTGTAGCTGCCGTTATGCAACAGCTCGGGACAGGCTTTGCGTGTGTTCAGTACCTGGGCGATCAATGCCTGTTTGATACGCCCATCGCGCCAGTTGAACAACAGCTCACCGATGTCCGGCGGGGTATCCAGGGCACGTTGGCGCGCAGCGAAATCCACCGGGCGTCGGTTGTCCGGATCCACCAGGCTGAAGTCCCAGAACTCGTCGCCCTGGTAGACATCCGGTACACCCGGCACGGTGAGGTGGAGCAAGGTTTGCGCCAGCCCGTTCAGGGCACCGGCGGGGGCGATGGCCTGGGCGGCGCTGTTCAGCGCATCGCGCAGCGGTTTGCCTGCGTCGCTGAGTAACAGGCGCTTGAGGAAGTGCTCGACACCCTGCTCATACGCCTCGTTGGGTGCGCTCCAGCTGCTGTGCAACTTGGCTTCGCGCAGGGCTTTTTGTTGCCATTGCCAGAGGCGTTGCTGGTAGGCCTCAAAGTCCGGGTTGTGCTCCAGCGGCCAACTGCCGAGCAGCACCTGATAAAGGATCAGCTCATCACCCGCCGAGGGGCTGTCGGTACCCTCGCGCAAGGGGGCGGCGAGGCTGCGCCAGTGCTCCACCTGTTCGGCATACCAGGGCGCGCATTCGCTGAGTACCGCCAGGCGTGCGCGGGTGTCCTCGCCGCGCTTGTGGTCATGGGTGGCGGTGGCCAGCAGATTGTTCGGGAAGGTCGTCAGGCGCTGTTGATTGGCCTGGTGAAAGGCTGCCAACGGTGCACTGAATTGTTCGGTACTGAAGCCCACGTCGTTACGCGACAGCAACACAGCCGAGCGATAGAACGCCGTGTCTTCCACAGCCTTGGCGGCGGCGGGTGAAGTCAATTGCTGAAAGCGCACGCAGGCATGTTTGAGGATCTTGCGCTCACGGCCCACCGGCCGATTGCGCCAAGGCTGGCCGCCCAGCCATTTTTCCAGGTGCTCAAGCACCGGCCAGTCACCTTCGTTAAGGGTGCTGCGTGCGCCGTCCATGGCCTGCTGGAACACCTTGTCGTCGGCGGCGCTGCGGCCCCTGGCGCTGATGTAGGTGCGGTACACCGGAAAATGCACGATCAGCTCCTGCAAGGCCCGGCGGATCGCGCCCAGCGTCAGGTCGCGGGTCATGACATCGTCACGGGCCACTTGCAGCAGGGCCTGGGCCACGCTTTCAAAGTCGCCGCCCAACGAGCCATTGAGAATCTGCTGACGAGCCAAGCGCGCTTCTTCGATAAACGCCGAAGGCCGTTCGCTGTGGCGCGTCCACAGCTCGGCCAGTAGGGCGAAGCCGTCTGGATGGTGTTGCAGTAACGACAGTTGATTCATGAATTCGTAGCCGGTGGTGCCGTCCACTTGCCAGTCTTCACGCAGGGTTTCGCTTTCGCCGAGGATCTTTTCCACGAAGATCGGCAAATGGCGCTGTGGCGACAGCGCATCCACGCGGCGGCGCAGTTTGCGGCAATAGCCACGCGGGTCGGCGAGGCCATCGATGTGGTCGATGCGCAGGCCATCGATCAAGCCTGCGCTGATCAGCTCGAAAATCTTGCCGTGGGTGGCTTCGAACACTGCAGTGCGCTCCACGCGCAGGCCGCCCAGCTCATTGACGTCGAAGAAGCGCCGCCAGTTGATGTCGTCGGCGGCGGTGCGCCAGCTGGCCAGGCGGTAGGTCTGTTGCTCAAGCAGGTGATGCAGGCGCTCGAAACCCTCGGGCTGGCGACTATCGAAAGCGGCCAGCCGCTGCTCGATGGCCGGCAAGACCTCGGTGGCGCGTTCGGCCAGCGCTTGCTTGAGCCAGGCGGCTTCGGTGTAGGCGTCGTCCTGATAGGCGAGGGCGGCGAAGCGCTCGGCCAGCGGCTTGAGCAGCTCATCGCCGCCCAGGATCAAGGCGTAATCCCGTGGGCAGATCGGGAAACGATGCTCGTAATGCTCGGCGTAGAAGCTGCCTTGAGCAGCGTCGAACTTGAGCGTCAACGTACCGCTCTGCAGGGCGTCGCCGTAATCGCTGCCCAGAAACGGCATCAACAATTGGCCTTTGAGCAACGGGTCGGGCGAGTGCCACTGGATGTCGAAAAATTCGCTGTAGGGGCTCAAGCGGCCCCACTCCAGCAGGTCCAGCCACCAGGGGTTATCCGCGCCGCCCACGGCCATGTGGTTGGAGACGATATCCAGGATAAGTCCCATGTCGTGTTCACGCAGGGCCGCGACCAGGCGACGCAACGCCGCCTCGCCGCCCAGTTCTGGATTAACGCGGGTAGGGTCGACCACATCGTAGCCATGCATGGAGCCGGCGCGGGCGCTCAGAAGCGGAGAGGCATACAGGTGGCTGATGCCCAGTCGGGCAAAATACGGCACCAGCGGCACCGCATCATCGAGGGTAAAACCTTTATGAAATTGCAGGCGCTGGGTGGCGCGCAGGGGCAGTGCGTTCATCGGTCACGCTCATAGGCTTGGTTGCGCGCCACGGCCAGCAGTTCCAGGCGGCGCGCAGCACTGTCGTGGTCGAGCAGGCTGGCGGCCTCGCCTGGCAAGCGTCGGCGCCAATTGGGGTGGGTGTCGAGGGTGCCGGGCAGGTTGGCTTGCTCTTCGATGCCCAGCGCGTCCTCCAATGGCAGCAATACCAGCGGCGCCCGGGTGTGGCCCAGGTAACGCACGCTGGCGTCGATCATGTGGTCGGTGTCGTTGCGGATCTCGTCGACAAAATTCTGCGGGTCCTGGCTCAAGGCCTGGCGCAGTGCATGACGTTCGCGCAGGCGGTGTTCGCTCCATTGCTCCACGGTGGGGGCGTCGATCAGGTCGAGCTGGATATTCCACTCGATATCGCGACTGTGCCACCAGCCATTGAGGGTGGGCAGGTCATGGGTGCTGGTGGTGGCCAGGGCGTTGTCGGGCCAGTCGAGAATCGGCGTGAACCGGCCCTCGTGGTTCTGTTCGAACAGCAATACGCGCATACCCAGGATCGAGCGGGCGCTGAGCTTTTCACGCAGGCCCTCGGGCACCGTACCCAGGTCTTCGCCGAGGACGATGGCCTGGTGACGGTGGGATTCCAGTGCCAGCAAGCGCAGCAGGTCGTCCACCGGGTAATACAGGTAGGCACCTTCGCGGGGCGAGGCGCCCAGGGGGATGACCCACAGGCGTTGCAGGCCCATCACATGGTCGATGCGCAAGCCGCCGGCATGGGCGAAGTTGGCCCGCAGCATTTCGATAAACGCGCGAAAGCCATTGCGTTTGAGACCTTCCGGGGAGAAGGCGGAGATGCCCCAACCCTGGCCTGCACGGTTGAGAATATCCGGCGGTGCGCCAACCGTGAGGTCAGCCAACAGTTCATCCTGGCGGCTCCATGCCTGGCTGCCGCCGCCGTCGGCACCCACCGCCAGGTCGGCAATCAGGCCGATGCCCATGCCGCTGCCACGGGCAGCTTGTTGCGCGCGCGCCAGGCTGCGGGCGATCAGCCATTGGGTGAAGGCGAAGTAGCCGATCTCCTCGCGGTTTTCTTCAGCAAACTGCGCCAGCGCCGGGCTCTGTGGCGTGCGCCAGTCTTCGGGCCACTGGCGCCAGTCGAGGTCCTCTCCGGCGGCGGCACGTTGCGCTTGTACGGCTTCGAAACGGCAATGGTTCTCCAGGGCCTCACCACCGGCCTGGCGGAAGCTCTGGAAGTCGGCATGTTGTGGGTGCGCGCCGTGGCGGAAGTCCTCATAAAGCGCACGCAGCAGGCGTTGCTTGGCCTTGGCGGCGGTGGGCCAGTCGATCAGGGTGAGTTGTTCCACGGCACGCAGTTCGTCCGCCAGCCCGGCGGCCTCGATCGCATTGCGGACTTCCCGCTCGCCAAGGATGCAGGCGGGCGAGGCGTACAGGCTGTTGAGAAACAGGCGGCTGGACGGGGAATAAGGGCTGAAGCGTTCGGTGTCGGCGCTGAACATCGCGTGCATGGGGCTGATCGCCACGGCGTCGGCGCCGCGCTCGGCAGCCGAACGCACCAGGTGCTCCAGGGCCAGGGTGTCACCAAAGCCGCCATCGCCGAGGCGACGCAAGGCATACAGCTGGGCGCTCAAGCCCCAGGCGCGCGCAGGGCGGCTGTCCACTGCGTCGGCCACGCTGTAGCAGTGGCTGGGCGCAACGGCGAGGGTGAAGGTTTGCCCGTCGATATGCACCTGGTGGTAGCCGAGGGCAATCACCCCCGGCAGCACGGCATTGCCGTCCAGGCGCAATTCCAGGGTTTCACCGCCTTCCAGGCTGACGCGACACGGCGTGTCCGGGGCGAAGTAGCGCGCCAGGTCCAGGCTTGCGCCGCTGTCGGTGGTGATCAAGGGCGGCAGGTGCGTGTCTTGTTGCACCTGCTCCAGTTCCTGCAGGCTGGCGTCGATCTCGGCGTCGGTATCGGCCGGGTGCCCCAGCCCTTTGAGAACGGCGCGCAAGGCCTCGGGCTGCACGTGTTGCGGGCGACCGTTGGCATCGATCCAATCGACGGCCAGGCCCGCGCGACTGGCGAGTAGTTCCAGGTTCGCTTCGCTCAAAAGTGTTCTCCGGCAGGTGATAAGCAAACGCGTGCGCTCAGCGGTGGCAACTGCGCCCCATGCTCGGCAGGCGTTTGGAAAATAATGGGGTGTGGCGCGGGGTGATCCACAGGCTGCTCACTCAGGTTCAGGTCGATTTGCAACAGGCTGCCGTTGCCCAGGCGCCAACGCGCCGTCACAGCGCCCTCGGCCAACACCTGCGCGCCCAATGCCACCGTGCCGGGCAAGTGCGGCACTACCTGTTGGTGACGCAGGCTCAGCAGGTGCTGATAGAGCTGGGTGTGCTCGTTCTCGACGAAAGAGGGCGCCGATTGCACAAAGGTTTGCAGTGCGTTGGGATCCGGAATGCGTTCGCGTTGCTCGGGGTCGTGGAACGCGGCGAAATCGGCGAATTCATTGCGCCGGCCTTCGCGCACCGCTTCGGCCAGTTCACCGTGATGGTCGGTGAAAAATAGAAAGGGTTCGGCGGCATTCACCTCATCGCCCATGAACATCAGCGGAATCATCGGGCTGAGCAGCAATAGAGCCGTCGCCGCGTTCAGCGCCTGGGGCGAACACAGTTGGTGCAAGCGTTCGCCCAGGGCGCGGTTGCCGATCTGGTCGTGGTTCTGCAAAAACGCCACGAAAGCGCTGGGCGGCAGATCCGCACTGGGGTCGCCGCGTGCGTGGCCGTGGCGGGTGGTGTCGCCCTGATAGATGAAGCCTTCACCCAGGCAGCGCGCCAACTTGACGGTGGGCTGCTCGGCGAAGTCGCTGTAATAGGCGTCGGTTTCACCGGTCAGCAGCACGTGCAGCACGTTATGAAAGTCATCATTCCACTGGGCGTTGAAATCGTCCTGCAGCAGGCTGGCCTGGTTCAGTTCGTTCTCCAGCACCAGCCACACGTGCCGGTCGCCGTGCACCTGCTGACGCACGCGATGTGCCAGTTCCTGCAAGAACCCGGGGTTGTCGATGGCGTGTACCGCATCCAGGCGCAGCCCGTCAAAGCGGTATTCCAGCAGCCACATCAGCGCGTTATCCAGGAAAAAATCCCGCACTTGGCGGCGTTCGAAATCAATGCCGGCGCCCCAGGGCGTATGCACGTCCTCCTGAAAGAAGCCCTTGGCGTACTGGCCCAGGTAATTGCCGTCGGGCCCGAAGTGGTTGTAGACCACATCGAGCATCACCGCCAAACCATGGGCATGGGCAGTGTCGATCAAGTGCTTGAGCTGCTCGGGCGTCCCGTAGGCGGCGTGCGGTGCATAAGGCAGCACGCCGTCATAGCCCCAGTTGCGTTCACCGGGGAATTGCGCCAGCGGCATCAGCTCGATTGCGGTGACGCCCAGCTCAGCCAGGCGCGGCAGGTGTTTCTCGACTCCGGCGTAGCCACCCATGGCGCCTACGTGCAGCTCGTAGATCACCGCGGTGTGCCAGGGGCGGCCTTGCCATTGGGTATGGCGCCAGGTGTAGGCGTTGGGGTCGACGACTCGGCTCCAACCATGCACGTCCTGGGCCTGGGCCCTGGACGCGGGGTCGGGAACCGCGTTTTCCCCATCGATGTTAAAGCGGTAGAGCGTACCGGCAGGGCAGGCGGCTTCGACTTCGAACCAGCCATCGGCCTGGGGCAGCAGGGTGATGGATTTACCGTGTTCCAATTCAACGCTGACATAAAAAGCGTCTGGCGCCCACAAGGCAAAACGCGTGTGTTGCGCGTCCAGCATGATTGCGCCGTGGGGCCAGGTGTCCAGAGTCCGTAACGGCATCTATGAAGACCTCCCGGGTGGGTTCAAGTGGCTATTTGGTCGACTTCCCCAGGGCCTTGGCCACCAGTTGTTCGTAGAGTTCGGCGTAGGGTTCAACCGCCTGGCACCAGTTGAACGGTTGCGTCATGGCACGACTGCGCATGGCGTTAAGCAGGCCCGGGAAGGCGAATACCTTGAAGGCACGGCGCAGGGCTTCTTCGTAGCTTTGCACCGTGGATTCATTGAACAGAAAGCCGGTGACGCCATCTTCAATGGTGTCCGCCAGGCCACCGGTGTTCCGCGCCACCGGCAACGAACCAAAGCGCTGCGCATACATTTGGCTCAGGCCGCAAGGTTCATAGCGAGAAGGCATCAGCAGGAAATCACTGCCGGCAAACATGCGACGGGCATCGGTCTCGTTAAAGCCAATGCGCACACCCACCTGGCCCGGGAAGCGCAGCGCCAGTTCGCGCATGGCCTGTTCTTCTTCGGGCTCACCACGGCCGATGATCGCGATTTGGCCGCCGTTCTCGACGATAAAACCGGCGACCGCTTCAGTCAGGTCCAGACCCTTCTGATAAACCAGGCGTGACACCACCGCGAACAGCGGCCCGTTGGACTCGTGCAGGCCAAACAGCTCGCGCACATGGGCGGCGTTGATCGCCTTGCCTTCCCAGTCGCCAATATTGAAATTGTGGATCAGGTGCGTGTCGGTGGACGTTTCCCAGCTTTCGTCGATGCCGTTGGGAATCCCGCTGAGCAGACCTTGTTGAGTCTTGCTGGCAAGAAAGCCATCCAGGCCACAGCCGAATTCCGGCGTGGTGATTTCCTGGGCGTAGGTGGCGCTCACGGTGGTGATGTGGCTGGAATAGGCCATGCCCGCCTTGAGGAACGACATCTTGCCGTAAAACTCCATGCCTTCCTGTTGCAGGGCATGGGGTGGAATACCCAGCTCAGGCGTCGACGCCAGGCTCACCACACCCTGATAAGCCAGGTTATGGATGGTGAACAGTGTTGGCGTGCGTGACCCACGCCAGTGCATGTAGGCCGGGGCCAGGCCAGCGGGCCAGTCATGGGCGTGCACCAGGTCAGGGCACCAGTGAATCTGTGCCAGGTTGGCGGCCATGTCGGCGGCGGCCAGGCCAAGGCGGGCGAAGCGAATGTGGTTATCCGGCCAGTCGCGGCCGTTGTTGGCGCCGTAGGGCGTGCCTTCGCGCTCGTACAGTTCAGGGCAGATCAGCACATAGATGACCAGGCCGTCCGCAAGGTCCATACGCCCGATCTTGCAAGGCGGCAGCGCGGCGTGGCCGCCCAGTTCACCGACGATATGAATCGGGTTGTCGCTTTCCATCACTTGCGGGTAACCGGGGATCAACACCCGCACATCGTGCAAGTGCGCCATGGCGCGGGGCAGGGCGGCGGACACATCGCCCAGGCCACCGGTTTTCACCAGGTCGGCGAACTCGGAGGTGACAAACAAGACTTTCTTTCGATTCGGATTCTGACTCACGATCGGCCGCACAGTGTTGGGCAGGTCGACCAAAGACGTTGGCCCCCCTACCGGCTGACTAAAACGCTCTCCCTGAGTATCTACTGCGGCACTGATCATAATGCACTCCCATTTGTTGGTTCGCTAATGGCCCGCTGCCATCAGCTCCGAGTGGCCGCATCCTGCGGCCAGGCACACCAGCGCTATACAAGCTGGCAAGGCGTATGCCAGTTGCAACGTCGGCTGAAAAAGATTGGATGAACGGGCATTCGGCGTGAAACGCACGTGCACGTCCTTACCTAAAACTTGACCTGAGGCGGAGTTGGAAAGTTTAGATTTTTTGCGGGGTTTTTGTTTTGGAACGGACCCATCGGTCATGAGTCTAGGCCAGATCCCAGCGCCTGCCGGGTTTAGCGCAGTTTTTTGTAGGACAAAAAAAATCTAACGATATGCAGCGTGCCTTTCTGTAGGAGCGAGCTTGCTCGCGAAAAACTGACAGACGCCGCGTTTATTCAAGAAACACGCGTTATCGTTGACGATTTTCGCGAGCAAGCTCGCTCCTACAGGAAGGCAGGGCTGCGCTTTTTTGGTGCGTCAGCCAAGCACACGGATGGGCACATCGCCGGCCCAGGCCTGAATGTCTTCAATCATTTGTTCATAGAACTGCCGGTAATTGCGCTCACTCACATACCCCACGTGTGGCGTGGCCAGCACGTTGGGCAAGCGGCGAAACGGATGTTCAGCCGGCAGCGGCTCCTGGGCAAACACATCCAGCGCCGCCCCGGCCAGGCGGCCACTGCTCAATGCCTGCACCAGCGCCTGCTCATCCACAATCGGCCCGCGCGCGGTGTTCACCAGGTGCGCCGTGGGCTTCATCCACGCCAGTGCCTGGGCATCCACCAGCCCACGGCTGCGCTCACTGAGCACCAGATGGATGGTGAGGATGTCCGCCTGTTCAAACAACTCGCGCTTGCTGACCCATGTCACACCCGCTTCAGCCGCCCGCTGCGGTGTGAGGTTTTCGCTCCAGGCGATCACCCGCATCCCGAATGCCTGGGCAAACGTCGCGACTTTCTGGCCGATACTGCCCAGGCCGAGCACACCCAGGGTTTTGCCATGCAGGTCACCGCCCAGGCCCACCTGCCATCCACCTGCGCGCAGCGAATTGGCTTCGGCCAGCAGATTACGCGTAGAGGCCATAATCAATGCCCAGGTCAGTTCCGGCGCCGCGTGCTTATAGCTGTCGGTGCCGCATACCTGGATACCCAGTTCCTTGGCAGCGGCAATATCGATGGCAGCATTGCGCATACCGCCGGTGACCAGCAATTTGAGCCTGGACAGCCCTTGCAGCAGGGCCTTGTCGAAGGTGGAGCGTTCGCGCATGACGCAAATCACCTCAAAGCCCTTCAAACGCTCAACCATCGTCGCCGTATCGGCGGGGTAGTCGTGGAGGAAATGCACCTGGCCCAGGCCATCCAGCGCCGACCAATCCACCACGTCGCTGGCGACATTTTGCCAATCATCTATCACTGCGATCTGTATCGACATGCCGTGGGCCTCGAAATCAAAGGGCATTCATACCCTGCAACAGCGCTTTATGAAACTGCTCCGGTTCTTCCATCTGCGGCGCATGGCCCAAGCCTGGGAATTGCACCAGTGTGGCGTGGGGAATCAGCTTGGCCACCTGCTTGCCCAGCACTTGGTAATTGCCAATCCTGGCCTTGACCTCGGGCGGCGCCACATCCTTGCCGATCGCAGTCGTGTCGCTGGTGCCGATCAGCAGCAGGGTGGGAACCTTAAGGTCCTTGAATTCGTAGTACACCGGCTGGGTGAAGATCATGTCGTAAATCAACGCCGAGTTCCATGCGACCTGCAGATGCCCCGGGCCTTTGTTCAGGCCGACGAGCATATCCACCCAGCGTTCGTATTCCGGCTTCCAGCGCCCGACGTAATAGGTGTCGCGTTCATATTTGCGCACCCCCTCGGCGCTCATTTTCAGCTCGCGCTGGTACCACTGGTCGACGCTCTGGTAGGGCACGCCCAGGGCTTTCCAGTCCTCCAGGCCGATAGGGTTTACCAGCCCAAGCTGTTCGGTTTTCTCGGGGTACATCAAGGCATAGCGAGTGGCAAGCATCCCGCCGGTGGAATGGCCGATCACCGTGGCTTTCTGGATGCCGAGTTTTTCCAGCAACTGGTGGGTGTTGGTCGCCAATTGCTGGAAGCTGTACTGGTAGTGATCGGGCTTGCTGGACGTGCAGAAGCCGATCTGGTCGGGGGCGATGACGCGGTAACCGGCACTGCTGAGTGCCTTGATCGAACCTTCCCAGGTGGCCCCGCAGAAGTTCTTGCCGTGCATCAGCACCACGCTGCGACCGTTGGCGGTGCCGGTTGCGGGGACGTCCATGTAGCCCATTTGCAGGGATTTGCCTTGGGATTGGAAAGTGAAATGCTGGAGAGGATAGGGGTATTGGAAGCCTTGGAGTTCCGGGCCATAAGTGGCGGCTAACACGGGGGTGGCGCTCACTGAAAACAGGCCGGCTATGCATAAGGAACGGATGAACGGCATGGGCTGGGGCTCCGAGAAAGATGTCCGGATGCTCTTGGGAGAGGATTAACGGGGGATTAACACCCATTGCAACGTCAGCGCTGCGAGCACGCCATAACGTATGCCTTTGGCCAGGGTAACCAACAGCAAAAACCGCCACAACGGCTCACGCATCACCCCAGCCACCAGCGTCAACGGGTCACCAATGATCGGTACCCAACTGAGCAACAATGTCCAGTGCCCCCAATGCCCGTAATGGCGGCGGGCTTTGTCCAGTTGCCTGGCGCTCACTGGAAACCAACGCCGCTCCTTGAAACGTTCCACCGAGCGTCCGAGCAGCCAATTGACCACTGAGCCGAGCACGTTACCCAACGTGGCGATGCCCAGCAGCAACCATAGGTTGTAATGCCCGCTGAGCAGCAGGCCCACCAACACGGCCTCCGATTGCAGCGGCAATAACGTCGCCGCACCAAACGCCGCGACGAACAGTCCCAGGTAACCCGTCAGCACCGGTCAGTGTGCCGGGTAGTCGGCTACCACCACATCCTTGCCGTCGCGCGTCAGGCCAATGACTTGATAGGCCTCGCTGCGACCCTCAACTTCCATGCCTGGTGAGCCCAGGGGCATGCCCGGTGCGGCAAGACCCAACAGGTCGTCGCGTTTGCGCAAGGCCATCACTTGCTCGGCAGGTACATGGCCTTCGACGAATTTGCCGTCGATCACAGCCGTATGGCACGAGCCGAGTCGCGGGGCCACGCCCAGGCGTTGCTTGACCGCACTCATATCCGCTTCAACGTGATCGTTGACCTTAAAGCCGTTGCTCTCCAGATGGCTGATCCACTTTTTGCAGCAACCGCAGTTGGCGTCGCGGTGCACATCGATGGGAATCAGTTCGGCGGCCTGGGCCAGGGGGGCGGCAAACAGGGCGCAGAGCAAGGCCAGTCGTAATGGGTTTGTCATCAGGGGTCTCACTGAAAGCGCAGCAATAAAGCGCGCATTCTCCCTGCTTTTTACACCGAGACGCGGTGGTAATGTTTCTAAATTATACGAAGCCTGGGCTTTCCAACCGCTGCTTGAGCTGGTCCAGGGCGGTGGCAGAGAGTTTGATCATGCGTTCGTGCAAGGTGGCCAGTTGCAGTTCGGTTTCATACGTCAATACACGCTTGAACCGAGTGCCACCCTGATGGGCCTGCAAGAAATAATGGATAGACCCGTCCACCGCCAGGGAGGTGAACACGGTCTTGAACTCGTCGGGGCGGCGGGCGATTTGCACGCGGTAGCTCATGGATACGCGAATGCCCAGCAGGTTGATGTCTTCAGTAAAACGCGAGCCAACCGGGAGTGAACCGCGGGTGCCGGTGTCGGCGCTGAGGGAGGTGGGGTGCCATTCGTGCCAGCGGTCGGGCTGGGTCACATAATCGTAGACAGTGTCGATTGGGGCCCGGATGAAGCGTTCCTGACTGATCTGCTCCAAGCGGATCGACTGCTCAGTCGCGTGCATGACACACCTCCTGTGTGGCGGGTTTTTACACTAGGAGCTGTCAGAATAGTCCGACTCCCGCGCTTTGCACGGGAGTATTGCGACCGTTGGTTAACTTGGCTGCTCGCCGGCTTTGCCCGGTCTGGCCTCATTCAAGGCCGAGCCTTGGGTGAGTGTCCATTGATCATTGACCCGCGTGTGAATGCTGTCCGTGGGCTGATGATTGGCGATGCGGTCGTTACCTTCACCGGTATAGAAAGACGTACGGTCATGCCCTGTCAGCAGATCATTGCCGTTGCCGCCTATCAGATGGTTGGTCCCGCTACCGGCATACAGTTTGTCGTCGCCGTCGCCACCATCGAGCAAGTTCTGTTTATGTGCATTGCCAACCCCTGCATCGAGTCGGTCGTTGCCCCCGTTACCGAACATGAAGGCATTGCCACTGCCGCCGATGATCAGGTCGTCTCCGTCGTTGCCTTCGGCGTAGCCAGAGTTGCTGCCCAAGAGCAGGATATCGTGGCCGCTGCCGCCAAATAGCCCGGACATGCCACCGCCGGCCTGGATGAAGTCGTTTCCGGCGCCACCCTGTACTTCCAGGCGGTGCTTGACGTCATCATCAATGATGACCCTGTCATCGCCGCCATTGGTTTTGATCAAAAGGCTTTGATCCGGGCCTTGTGGTGCTTTGGCCTCAAGCACATACGGTCTGCCGTTGATGATGAACTGCAGCTTGTCGCCCGGCCAACTGCGCACGTGGACCTCGTCGGCGCCGTTACTGGTTTCTACCACAAGTCGACTGGAGCTGATCTGCGGTTTTTCGGGGTTCCGGGTGCTCCAGGTAATTTCCCGGCTGAAGGTCACATCACCTTTTTCAAGCAGCAGGTGCGTCCTGATATTCGGTACGCCCCGCTGCAGGTCCGAGGGGGGGGCATAGGGTGACGGCTTGGACCGCTGCGGTTCGGTGGAAGCCGTGGAGTAATGGGGGACTGCTGAATGAGTGAGGGGTAATAGCATCAGGTGTCCTTCGGGTTGATCGTAGAAAGTCTGACAGTGCGCCATGACTACTCTTGCGTGGAGGATCGGCCCAAAGGGTTCCTGCGGGCGGTGACTCATTTGCGTCAAGGCATTTACGCCAACCTTTAATGCTCCCCGGGGCGATCAGATATCCAGCATGGCCAGCACTTGCCTGGGGTAGCGTAAACCGGCGGTTGCTTAGGCTTGTGCCCTGCGATAGGCGCCAGGTTGCTGCCCGGTGACTTTATGAAAGGCCCGAGTAAATGCAGCCACCGACTGATACCCGGCTGCCAGCGAGACCTCGGCCACGGTCTGGTCGGCCTTGAGCAACCCACAGGCATGGCGCATACGCATCATCAGCAATACCTGCCCCGGCGACTGGCCGCATAGTTCCCTGAAACGTTTGAAAAACGCCGAACGGGATAGCCCCGTGCACGCCGCCATGCTTTCCAGGCTCCAGGGCTCGGCCGGGCGCGCGATCAATTGCTCCAGCAGGCCGGCAAATGCCGGTTGCCGACCCAGCGCAGCCAGCCCGCCGAGTTCAGTGTTGTCGATGACTTGCTGGCGCAGCACATACAAAAACAACAAGTGGCAAAGGCGTTCGAGCAAGGCAGAGGAGGGCGCCGGTATGCGCTCGCACTCTTGCAGAATCAATTCGAAAAGATTGCGCGCAGCGGTCAACGATGGGTCGCCGGCACGCAGGATGATCCAGGCGGGCAGGCTGTCGACGATCATCGCCGACAAGCCGGACTGGAAGTGAAAGAAGCCGCAGACCAGCCCCACGCCGTCCACGGCACTGTTGTCGAGGGGCAGCATCGGCCGGCGAGGGCACTCTCGGGCGCCTGCCGCGGTACTTTCACCGGACAGCTGATAGGCCAGGTCACGCAGCAGGAACACGGCGTCACCGTTATTCAGGTGCTGGGGCGTGGGATCGCCATCGATATGCAGCCAGCATTCGCCCTGCACGATCAAATGGAAACTCGCTTGCGCCAGGCCGTGCGTGCTGGCGTGCCAGTCACCGCAATAACGGCCGACGTGAAACAAACTGGTGTTGAGTTCAAGGCTATCTAATAACCAATCGACAAGGGCGCTGGACGAATTCATCTAATGGAAAGACTCAAGAGCAAGTAATCGCTACTTTAGCCTATTGAGCGATTTTTTTAGAACCAACAGACTGGCGCACTCGAACCCACCAGGAGACCCCTCCATGTCCCGTGTACCGTTGCTCACCCCTGACACCGCCCCCGAGGCGGCGAAACCTTTCCTGGAAAACGCGCAGAAGGCCTCGGGCTTCATTCCCAATCTGCTGGCGGTATTGGCCAACGCACCGGCGGCGCTGGAAACCTATATCACTGTCTCCGGCTTGAATGCCAAGGCTGAGCTGAGCCTGGCCGACCGCGAAGTGGTGCAATTGATTGCTGCTACCACCCACGGGTGCGATTTCTGTGTCGCCGGCCACACCGCCGTTGCACGCAACAAGGCCAAGCTGCCCGAGAACGTGATCGAGGCCCTGCGCCGGTTGGGTGAGCTGCCTGACACTCGCTATGAGACACTCGCCGCCTTTACCCGTGAAGTGATCGCCACTCGGGGTGATGTCAGCGATGCCGGCTTTGAGGCGTTCCTTGCGGCCGGCTACACCAAGGGCCACGCGCTGGAGGTCATCTTGGGCGTAAGCCTGGCAACCCTGTGCAACTTCGCTAACGTGTTTGCCCGTACCCCGTTGAATCCTGAACTGGCGCAATACCGCTGGGAAAAACCGGCAAGCTGAATCGGCGTTGGTCCACCTGCTGTAAAAGGAGAGACATTGAATGCTTGACCCTATCTTGAGCCGTTGGCTCGATGTTCAAGCGCAGGCCCTGGACGTGGGCAGTTGCGATCCACAGGAAGTGCTGCCACGCCTGGCAGAAGCCAATATTCTGAAAATCGGTGTACCTACCCAACTGGGCGGGTTAGGCGGTGATGTGACGGGGGCGGTCGAGGCCATTGCCAATGTGGCCAGCCATTCCCTGGCGGCGGCATTTGTGTGCTGGGGCCAGCGCTCGTTTATCGAGTACTTGTTACAGAGCCCCAATCAGCGCCTGCGCGAAGAACTGATGCCGGACCTGCTCAGTGGCAAGTTGGCCGGAGCCACCGGGTTGTCGAACGCAATGAAGTTCATCTCGGGTATCGAGTCGTTGCAGATCAGCGCCGAGCCCAACGAGCATGGATGGACGCTCAACGGTCGTCTGCATTGGGTGACCAACCTGCGCAAGAATGGTTTTGTCGCCGCGGCCGCTATCGAACATGCGGGCGGTGGTACGCCATTTATCCTGGCGATCCCCGATTCTGTTGCGGGCTTGCAGCGCTCCCGCGATCTGGAGCTGCTTGGGTTGCAATCGAGCAACACCGCCGCCCTGGGCCTGGAGGGCGTGGAGCTGAGCCGTGATTGGTTGTTGCACGAGGACGCGCGCAAGTTCCTGCCGGCGGTGCGCCCGGCGTTTCTGGGCTTGCAGTGCGGCATGTCGATTGGCCTGGCTCGGCGTTCTCTGGCCGAGGTAGCCAACCATTTGGGCGCCAGCCGCACGGTCTTGCGCGAAGAGTTGGAAGCCTTGCGAGCGACGCTGGACCATCTGGTCAGCGAGCTCAAGAGCGGGTTGCTGGCCGGGCGCTTTGCTGCTGAGCCGATCCCCTTGTTCAAGCTGCGCATTGCCTTGGCAGAAACCGCCGCCGGCGCCGTGCAGCTTGAGTTGCAGGCCAGCGGCGGCAAGGCCTACCTGACCGCCCACGGCAGCGGCTTTGCGCGGCGCTGGCGCGAGTCGGCGTTTGTGCCGATTGTGACGCCCAGCCTGGTGCAACTGCGCACCGAGTTGCATCGTCAGGCCAATCTATGAGCCAGGCGGTTATGACGGCCCAGGGGATTTGCCTGGGGTATGCCAGCGGCCCGGTTCTGCAAGGGTTCGACTTGCAGTTGCAGGCGGGCGAAGTGGTGTCGATCCTGGGGCCCAGCGGCGTGGGCAAATCCAGCCTGCTGCGTGTGCTTGCCGGTTTGCAGCTACCCCAGGCCGGCCGCGTGCAGGTATTGGGCGAAGCCTTGAGCGGCCCGCACCCACGGGTGGCGGTGGCCTTTCAAGATCCCAGCCTGTTGCCCTGGCTGAACCTGGAAAAGAACGTTGCCTTTGGCCTGGACTTCGCCCGCCAACCGCACCTGAGTGTGCAAGAGCGCCGCGCACGTGTCGACCACGCTATCGCTGCAGTGGGCCTGGAACATGCGCGCCAGCAGTTCCCGGCGCAGTTGTCCGGCGGCATGGCCCAGCGCACCGCGCTGGCCCGCTGCCTGGCACGCCAGCCGCAAGTGCTGTTGCTGGATGAGCCCTTCGGCGCGCTGGACGAAGTGACCCGCGCCGACATGCAGCACCTGCTGCTCAAGGTCAACCGTGAACAAGGTTCGGCGGCGGTATTGATCACCCACGATATCGACGAGGCACTATTGCTGTCCGACCGCATCCTGCTACTGGGTAACCGCCCGGCGCGGACCCTGGGCGAATGGCATATCGACTTGTCGCAACCTCGGGAAGAACAGGTCGAGGCCATCGGCGCGCTGCGTATCGAGATTCTGAAAACCTTACGGCAGGCGAGCCGCCCTCAACCCAACCCCCATGAACAACAGGAGCTTAGCCATGTGTCTGGATGACCTGACCCACTCGCGCCGTGACTTTCTCAAACTCTCGGCGGTGCTCAGTGCCGCCGGGGCCTTGCCGCTGTTGAGCAGCCTGCAGGCCCGCGCCGCCAATGAGCCCGACGCGCCGGTGCGTATCGGTTATTTGCCGATCACCGACGCCACGCCGCTGCTGGTCGCCCACAACAACGGTCTGTTCGAAGCCGAAGGCATCAAGGCCGAACGCCCGGTACTGTTGCGCAGTTGGGCCCAGGTAATCGAGGCGTTTATTTCGGGGCAGGTCAACGTGATTCACCTGTTGTCACCGATGACCGTGTGGGCGCGCTACGGCAGCAAGGTGCCGGCCAAAGTGGTGGCCTGGAACCATGTGGGCGGCTCGGGCCTGACCGTATCGCCGGGCATCACCGACGTGAAGCAGCTGGGTGGCAAGTCGGTGGCGATTCCGTTCTGGTACTCGATCCATAATGTGGTGGTCCAACAATTGTTCCGCGACAACGGCCTCACACCGGTGACGCGTGCGACCGGCAGTTCAATTGCCACCAATGAAGTCAACCTGATCGTGTTGCCGCCATCGGACATGCCGCCCGCGCTGGCCAGCAAGCGCATCGATGGCTATATCGTCGCCGAGCCGTTCAACGCCCTGGCCGAGAACCTCAAGGTTGGCCGCGTGCAGCGCTTTACCGGCGATGTGTGGCGCAACCACGCTTGCTGCGTGGTATTTATGCATGAGCACGACCTGACCAACCGCCCGGAGTGGTCGCAGAAGGTGGTGAACGCCATCGTCAAGGCTCAGGTATGGACCCGCGAGAATCGCGAAGAGGCGGTGAAGCTTTTGTCCAAGGATGGCCCGAACCGCTACACGCCACATGCCGAGCCGGTGTTGAGCAAGGTCCTGGCCCCGGCTGCCACCGACCGCGACCTCTATGTGAAAGATGGCGCGATCCAGCACGCCAATTGGGACGAGCACCGCATCGACTTTCAGCCGTACCCGTTCCCCAGCTACACCGAAGAACTGGTGCGCCGCCTCAAAGACACGCTGATCGAAGGCGACAAGAAGTTTCTCGCCGATCTCGACCCGGCGTTCGTTGCCAAGGACCTGGTGGACGACCGTTTCGTGCGTCATGCGATCGAAGCGGTGGGCGGCATGAAGACCTTCGGCCTGCCGGACGGCTATGAGCGGCACGAGGAGATTGGCGTTTGAACAACGGTAGAATCCTGGGTTGGTGGCTGGGGTTGAGCGGCTTGGCAGGTTTGTTGTTGCTCTGGTGGCTGGGCGTGAAAGTGTTCGGTGAGGCCGACGGCCTGTCGGCGCGCTTTTCGCTGGCGGCCACCGCCAGCAGCCTGTGGGAATTGCTTGGCCGCAGTGAGCTGTACCTGCACATAGCCGTGAGCCTCAAACGCATTTTTGTCGGGCTGTTTCTTGCGCTGTTGGTGGGGGTGCCACTGGGGCTGCTGGTGGGCAGTTCGCGCAATCTGGAAGCCGCGACCACGCCGGCCTTCCAGTTTCTGCGGATGATCTCGCCACTGTCCTGGATGCCGATCGTGGTGATGCTGATGGGGGTAGGGGACCAGCCCATCTACTTCTTGCTGGCGTTCGCCGCCGTCTGGCCGATCGTGCTCAACACCGCTGCCGGCGTGCGTCAACTGGACCCGCGCTGGCTGCAATTGAGCAAGAGCCTGAGCGCCACGCGTTGGGAGACCTTGCGCCGAATCATCCTGCCAGGGGTGGTCGGGCATGTGTTGACCGGCGTACGCCTGGCCATCGGCATTCTGTGGATCGTGCTGGTGCCGTGCGAGATGCTCGGGGTCAGTGCGGGGCTGGGCTATTACATCCTCGATACCCGTGATCGCCTGGCGTATTCGGAGTTGATGGCGATGGTGGTGGTGATCGGGTTGCTGGGTTTTGCGCTGGATGCGTTAGCGCGTTGGTTGCACCAGCGGTGGGTGCATGGCGGCCGATGAACTCGAACGTTGCCTGCGTGCTACGCAGGCAACTATTTAGTTAGCGTGTTATCAGGTTGCCGGCGAAAAGATTTGCAGATCTCCCGCCAGATCGTTGTCAGCGTTCAGGATACCCATCGGGCCCGGTTTGGCATCCGTGGAGTTCGTGCCGTAGCCCACCTTCATGCCTGTTCGTTCGTAAACACCGATGCCGATCCCTCCGGTCGCCTCAGCCAAACCGGTGACGCCTTGAGTGGTGTTGATGTGTTGGCGCCCCACCAAGGCGATCACTTTACCCTTGTGCTTGTGTTGTTCAATGACGCGTGCGGCGTAGTAGTTAAACTCTTTGAGCCTTTTCAGGTTTCGTTCGGTTTCGCTTAGCTTCGTGTAGGCATTACGGTCATGCCGGTGCCGTGTCAGATAAAAGTGGTCAAGTGGCACGACTTCTATTCCGGCATTCTTGAATTTTCTGAGCAGCGTTTGCAGATTGAATTGAGGGTGGGCGGGTCTCAAACCGGGGCCTGTATGGCCCATGCCATCGTCCTTGAGTAGTCCATTGTTGTCATAGACGACACCTTCAATGCCGACCACCTTTACATTTTTGCGCTTGAACAGGTCGATGCTTGCGTCAATTTCGCGGAACATGGCCAAATGCTGGTGACTCTCCCCGAATACCACCACGTCCGAATTGTCCAAGGCTTTTTCGATCAGGTCGGGCACTGTCTCGTAGGGTTTCGTTTCCGGAATTGTGGGGCGATTTTGTGGGTTTAACGGGTCCAGTTTTTGATGGAAGGCATCCATTTCTGCGTTGAACCGCTCTTCTGTCGGTTGCCTTCGGCTGGGTGTGAAGTGGCCTTCATTGGGGAGGCCTTTAATATGCTTTACGTATTCGTCTTTGATGGCGTCCAGATGATCGGTTTTGTTTACGATCGTTGGCGTGGGTCCATTGATGTTCGGTGTTTTTGGGGTGGGTCTTTTGTAGGGTTGAAATCGCGTGTTGTGACGAGCATTCACGTGCCCCCGAGGGGAGAAGTCAGCATGGGGTGAGGGTGGCATCAGCGTATGTACAGGATCAAACGCTTGAGGCGCACCGTAAGCCTCCTGCTTATGCACATCGTAGGGATACCATTTACCGTTGTGTTTGACGGCAGAGCCATGAACCTGCTGGTTGCCCACCTTGAAGGTCCCGGTTGCTGCTGCTTCGTAGCGGCTTGCGGCGCTGATCAGCGCTTCGTGGCTTGCGCTTCCCTTGAGAGATGACACCGCACCCGCTAACGCGTCGGCGCCTTCGTAAATGCGTTTACCCGCGCCCTTTAGCAGATCACCCACGCCGTTTAACGGGTTCAGTTCCTTGAGCAGGGCAGGCACCATGATTTTCGTTGCCTTGAGCGCCTTGCTCACTGCTGACCCAGCCGTACCCAGTACTTTTCCGAGTTTGGCCGCCAGGCCGATGCCGGCGGTGACCAAACCGAAAATATCCAGGGTGACGTCAGTCATCCCCTCGCCGTAGTTGCCGTCCATGAAATTGACGATTGCGGAACGGAAGGGAATCAGGTTGAGCAAAAACTCTTTGAAGTCCGTCAGCTTTTCGTGATTACGCTCAAAGGTCGTGGTCCCCGCAGCGGCTTTCTTGATGGCGGGATTGTCCAGGTCCAACGCCTTGAGCACGGAGTCGGCGATATGGTGAGTGCGTGGGTTCAGGAACATATACGGCTGGGGTGCTGTGGAGGGCTGTTCGCGATCCAGCTTGCTTTCCTTCAAATCACCCAGGTCAAACCATGAAACCGGCACAGGGTTGACCGGGATACTTGCGAGAATCGATTGCCCGCTGTCAACGATCTTGACTTTGTCTCTGTCCGGATAAAATGCCTCTTCCCTGACTATTTCGTTGGAGAACTTGACAGGGGCCGCCGGTGTTTTTCTGTTGCCGCGGCTTCGGATAACGCCGTTTACCGTATCGAACTCATAGGTGGTGGTTTGTCCATTGTTCTGCGCGGTGACCAGTACGGCAGGGTTGGTGTGAAACAAGGTGTCGCCTTCGAAAGGAATCCTGCCAACCTTGTAACTTTTTTCTTGAAAATAATTGAGCTTGCCCTGGGTCAAGTTTTTTCTGTCTTCGGGCGGCAGGTTGCTGAGTGCGTTGAGGAGCGCTGTTTTTTTAACGGTCTTATGATTGTCCAAGGCGGTAGAAAAGGCATCCTCAAACGCTCGCTGAATATTGAATGGCGCACTCTTGGTGAAGGCGATGACAGCATCAAGGTCCACGGCGGTATTTTCTTTTGTGAGTACCCAGCGACCGTCCATGACCCGTTCTTCCATGACGATTTCCACCAGTGAGCGCGCAGCGCTGGGCGTGTCGCCATTGTATTTGGAGAACATCTTGAGTTCGAAGTCCATGCCCGGGCCGAATGTCTTCAAGAGCAGATCCAGCGCCATTTGTTTACGGCTTGGAAAACTCCCGCCGATGAGCGATGAGGCTTCTATCAGCTTATCGAGTTGTGCTTTGAACAGCGCCTGGGCTTTTTCCAGGTCAGCTGGCTGATACAAGGCATCTTCCTTCACTGGAAGAATGTCATTGGCCACGGCCCAATCCAACATCACAGCGGCTTGCGCAGAGGCGGGCACGGCGCCTGCAGTGTCGGCGGTGATCATTACTTCGGCATAAGACATAGTGGCCACGCGGCCTGGAGTCCTGGCTTCAATGGCGGCTACTGCAATGCAAAGGTTCGCCCACGCGGTGCTGCCGTAAACTACCGAATCAGGAATGTTCTTGACCAGCAATTGCGGCGCCGTGCGTCTGAGTAACAGATGTGCGGCCGCGCCAGCGAGCTCAGGGGATTCACGCTCCGTGTCAATCAAGTGTTGGCGCAGGCTGTTGGTGATGGTCGAAAGCGGTTTGCCCCAATGACTCTTCTGCGCCAGGTCGAAACCTGCCACATGGTTTCGCAGTGGCGCGGTCAACGACTCGGGATCCAGCATCAGTTGGATCGCCGCCAGCGCATAGTCGTTTGCGCTGGTGTCGGTGGCGATACCATTCATTTTGGTTTGCATGGCCTGGCCTAGCGCCTGGCCTTCCTCGGAGAGGATCAGGGTTTCGAGCACATTGACTGGGTCATCCAGTGCCTGCTCGGAGAAACTCAGGTTTCTGCCCAGATGTTCCAGTACGCCGCGCCTGGGATTTTCCTGCGGTAATTCGGGATCGCTGCCGGCATGTTCGACGGCGGCCATGCGCAGCGTGTGTTGTTGGCTGACATCCAAGGGAATCGGCCACGACAGGCCCCCTGCGAAGTTGCCCAAGGGGTGTTGCTGTGCCCGTGCTTTTGCGGTTTGCGCCAATGCCAGCAGGTCGTCCACGGTTGCGGGCAATGGCACACCGTTTTCAGTGAGGAACGCTTCGAGGCTTACGGATATGCCAGGTGTGCGTATATAAGATTGGTAATGGGCGGAATCTGGCGCGATATTCATCGGCGTTTTTTTCAGCAGGGCCGATACGTCACGTTCTGTCGGGTTTTCCGATAAGCCCTGGGCAGATTCATTGAGTTTTTGCGCCAGGTATCGCCAGTTTTTCCGATCACCCAGACTTTGATCCAGTGCCTGGCGCGCGTCGATACTGTTCGCGCGCTCGTCCAGCCATTGCGCACGCGCCAACAGGGCGTTGTTGCCGTCGAAATGCGGTCCCAGGTCGGCAGCCTCAGGCAGGCCCGTCTCAGTCAGTAAATGCCCCCAGGGGTCAACAAGTATCGGTTCAACGTTTTTCGATTCATACAACGCTTGCAGTGCGTTGTTCACCTGTTGGCCCTGGCGTTCCAGCAACTGCGGCACGCCTGCGGCAATGACATCGGCGGCCACGGGGGAGAGGTCCTGGCTTAATTGGTTTTTCCAGTCACTCTCCAAGCCCTGCTGCACCGCCACCGGCAGGCTTTGCAGTAGCTGCGCTGCGGCCTCGGGGTCGTCGTTGATGCGTTGACGCAACGTTGCAAGTGCCTTGGCCGGGCTGTCGAACGTTTCGTAGCCATCGCGAGGCGTGTAGAGCACCGTCAGCCCTTGCTGTTGGCCGGGAAGTAAGGTTCGGTCCGTCTGTGCGCTATTGAATGGGCGTGTCGCCGACGATCCGTCGCTGCTGGTGATCAGGAAGGCCCCTGCCAGCAGGCTGCCCTCTCGGCTTGGGGTATCCAATTTGAGCGGGTAGACACCGGGTCTTTCACCATCCTTCATCGCGCTTTCCCGAGCCTGCAGGGTTGGATGCTCAAACGCCTTGTCGATCAATGATTTGGCGGCGGGCGTTAACGCACCGTCTTCCACGCCCAAGGCGGCCAGGGTGGATAGCATCTCCCGGTGGATACCGAGCAACTCGTTCTGGGGTGGCTCAGGGTTGGGTTCGCCCGTGCGTGGCTCGGTCCAGAATCGGGCAAGGCTCAGAGGCAGTTCTTTTTCGATGGCTTGTGCAATCGACAGGAGGGTGTCGCGCGTGTGCAATTGCTGGCTGCTTTCTCTTGGCGAGTCGCTGGTGTAGAAGCCGACTTCCGTGCCGGGGGTACTGGTCGAGGGCTGAGCGTTGGGAGATGCCTTGAGCTGGCGCAGCGCATTGAATAGGGCCTCGGTGATGCTCTGCATCGAGATCAACGTGCGCTCGCCCTGTTCATCGGTGCGATAGCGATGCACATACAGCTTCGAGGCGTCTACCGGCGGCGTAGTGCCAAAGCTGCGGGTCAACTGCTGCTCGATGACGCTGCTGAGCGTCGGCTGGCGCAGCAGCAGTGCCTGGATGTTCTGATTGAGTTGCTGGTATTGATTGAGCAACAGGCGTTGATCAGTTATTTGCAGGCCCTCGATCAGGTCGGAACGAATCGCGCTGACCGGCGCGATGGCATCCACGTCCGGAATGGCGATTGTCCGGACCGCCCCTGGCATCGGCTGGGTGTGGGAAGGATGGGGGATTTCATCGGAGGAGATGTTCCGGCGCAGGCGATGGTGGGCGATACCTGTAATCACGTGAATTATTCCAATGGCATTGGCCCACGCGTCCTGATGATATCCGAGGGATGGTTCTTCCTTGTTTGGGCCTAGAATAATTGGGGTGAGAGCGTGGGAAGGTTCCGAAGGCGCCCGTGGAAATGATATTAACGAATATGTACCGCATCGGTGCAGCAACACCGGGAAAAGAGGGCTTGCTGCACACGCTGTGCACGCAGGGGCAGGTCGATAGGAAGAGGTATTCGGAAGGGGTCAGCGGCGTTCGTAAACTCGGCCGCCATCATCGCGGTGATCATGCCAGCCTGCGCCGCGTGGGAAGAGAAACAACCGCACAGGCTTAGCATGATCATCAGGGGAACCAGCAGGGTAAGCCGTCGAAGC
Organism: Pseudomonas paralactis; assembly: GCF_001439735.1. Lineage (GTDB taxonomy): Bacteria > Pseudomonadota > Gammaproteobacteria > Pseudomonadales > Pseudomonadaceae > Aquipseudomonas > Aquipseudomonas paralactis. Next base: position 108,011 of record NZ_JYLN01000007.1, on the reverse strand, counting down.
ATTTCTCAATGCTCCACGGGGCTTCATAGGTCTGTCAGGCGTAGGACAAGCCAAATCTGTTCATCGCCTGTAACATAAGACCCCGCCGACGCGGTGCCGTCCCCGTAATTGGGTATGTGCTTGGCATGAGCGGCGATACACAGTGGATACAACCTTCAGGTCCAGGAATTCGTCATGACCCAAAAGCAACGCTTGAAATACTCGATTTTGATCGCTCTGGCTGTGCTGGCCTCGATGTTCGGCCTGTCCTACCTGCAGAACATTGGCGTGATCAGTGAAAAGACCTTCCAGTACCTGGCCATTGCGATTGCCGTGGTGGTGGTTGTGATCAACGGCATCATGCGTCGTAAGGTCAAGCCGAACTTCTGATCGAAGGGGCGTGTGTCAGGCGCGACCTTCGAGCACTTTGGCAGCCTCTTCATGGAGGCTGTAGCTTTTATCGGCATTGAGGGTGAGCACGCCCTCGCTGCACAGGCGCTTGAGCACCTCTCGCACGCTGAGAAACGACAACGGGATGCCCAGTTCCAGCAAGTGGCTGTGCACGCCCCGTACTCCCAGGGTGCGCTGATTGTCGGCGGCGGTGAGGAGGGCGTCGATGACCTTCAGCCGAATCAGGCTGGTGCGCAGACCGAAGCACTTGAGCAAATGGCGAATGCGCTGGTTGCCTTGCTGTTCGGGCGCCTTGCCGAAGCCTTGCGGGCCGTTGCCGTAGTTGGCTTCGGCAGCCGGTGAATGTCCATCCGTGGGCACTTGCGGGTTGTACATGCAAAAACTCCTTATCAGAGCCTGATCAGGAAAATGATGGTGCTCTTATTCAATAAGACGAACGAGAAAGCAAAATCATGAAGTGCCGCATGTAGAAAATTTGTCGGTATCAGGTTTGTCACACTGTGGAGGGCCTGGATAAGCCCCTTTCGCGGCTAAATTATTCCCGGTTATTTGCGTCCTTACGGTGGGGTAGTTGTATCTACCGAGGGTGTTCAATTTGACTGTGGGGTCGGCGTGATTATTTCCAAAGGGTTGTCCAGGGTCTGCGTGGCAGGGTTGCTGCTGGGGCTGAACTTCGCGGCCTCGGCGCGTGAGCAAGTGACGCAGGCGTCGGCTGAAATTCGGCGTACCACCTACGGCGTGCCGCATATCCGTGCCAATGATGAGCGCGGTCTGGGCTTTGGCATCGGTTACGCGTACGCCCAGGACAACCTGTGCCTGCTGGCCAATGAAGTGGTCACGGTGAATGGCCAGCGAGCGCGCTACTTTGGCCCCGAGCAGGCAACCCTGGAGGAGCGCAACAATCTCGCTAGCGATGTGTTTTTTACCTGGCTCAATACACCCGGCGCGGTGCAGGCATTCTGGCGTGCGCAGACCCCGCAAATCCGCCAGCGTATCGAAGGCTACGTGGCCGGTTATAACCGCTATTTGAAAGAGCAGGGCGCGCCCACGCAATGCCAGGCGGCGTGGGTACGCCCCCTGGTTAAAGAAGATCTGGTCAAGCTGACGCGCCGGTTGCTGGTAGAAGGTGGCGTCGGCCAGTTCGCCGAAGCCTTGGTGGGCGCCACGCCGCCCCAAGCCATCGCGAGTGTGCAGCCCGGCGCGCGCGCATTCGAACAGGCCGCCGCGCATCAGCAACGTTTTAGCCTCGATCGGGGCAGTAATGCCGTCGCGGTGGGGCGTGACCGCTCGTTCAATGGCCGTGGGATGTTGCTGGCCAACCCGCATTTTCCTTGGGTGGGTGGTATGCGTTTCTACGAAATGCACCTGACCATCCCTGGCCAACTGGATGTGATGGGCGCCGCACTGCCAGGGCTGCCGGTGGTGAATATCGGCTTCAACCAGCACGTAGCGTGGACGCATACCGTGGACACCTCCAAGCACTTCACCCTGTACCGGCTGACCCTGGACCCCAGGGATTCCACGCGCTATATGCTTGATGGCAAGTCTGTGGCCCTGAATAAAACCACGCTGACCGTGCAGGCCAAACAGGCCGATGGCAGCCTCAAGAACGTTGCCCACACTGTCTACAGTTCGCAGTTCGGCCCCGTGGTGCAATGGCCCGGCAAACTGGACTGGGACAACAAATACGCCTTCAGCCTGCGTGACGCGAATCTGGGTAACGATCGCGTGCTGCAACAGTGGTACGCCATGAACCGCGCTGGCAACCTCAAGGAATTGCAAAGCTCGGTGCACACCCTGCAAGGCATCCCCTGGGTCAACACCCTGGCTGCCGATGATCAGGGCCAGAGCCTGTACATGAACCTGTCGGTAGTACCCAACGTCAGCGCCGCCAAGCTGGCAACATGCAGCGACCCACGGGCCGGCCTGCACATGATCATGCTCGACGGCAGCCGCAGTGTGTGCGCTTGGGACATCGACCCCAAGGCCGCGCAAGCCGGGATCTTCCCGGCGGCGCAGTTGCCACAGCTGCTACGCACCGATTATGTACAGCACTCCAACGATTCCGCCTGGATGGTCAACCCCAAGGCGCCGCTGACCGGGTTCTCTCCGGTGATCAGCCAGGACAATATCGGCCTGGGTCCACGTGCGCGTTTCGCCCTGCAACGCCTGCAATCCCTGGACAAACAGCCGATCAGCGTCAGCGACCTGCAAAACATGGTCATGGACAACGAGGTGTACCTGGCGGACCAAGTCCTGCCCGACCTGCTCGATTTTTGCGCCAAGCAACTCGGCTCCGACGCCGCCGCGCTCCAGCCACTGTGCACCAGCCTGAAAACCTGGGACCGGCGCGCCAACCTCGACAGCGGCATCGGCCTGGCGCACTTCATCAACCTGATGCAGCACCTGCAGCAGGTCCCCGAGGCCTGGCGTGTCGCTTTCGACCCGACCCACCCCCTGACCACGCCCCGCGGCCTCGCCATCGATCGCGCGCCGGTGGCCGCCGCCCTGCGTGAAGCCATGCTGGCCTCCAGCGCAGACGTCAACAAACTCGGCGTGAGTCGTTGGGGGGACATCCAGGTCAGCGGCCAGACCCCCATCCACGGCGGCCCGCAAGAACTGGGTATCTACAACGCCATGCAAACCGTGCCCCGTGCCGATGGCAAGCGCGAGGTCGTCAGCGGCACCAGCTACCTGCAAATCGTCACCTTCGACAACAACGGCCCCAACGCCGTCGGCTTACTGGCGTTTTCCGAATCCACTAACCCGGCGTCCGAGCACTCAAAGGACCAGACCCAAGCCTTCTCCGAGAAAAAACTACGCCCGTTGCCATTCACCGACGCCCAGATCAAGGCCGATCCGAACTACCAGCTCCACACTCTCAAGGAATAGGGCAGGCCCGCACCCCTTGATGCCAGGGCAGAATATTTTTTGAAATCAAGGGGTTGCAGGCATAGGCAAATGAGTACATAATGGCGCCCATCGAACGCAATGAAGCATTAAAAACTTCAATGTATTCAATGAGTTAGAGTAGAGGCGGCTTAACGTAGCCCACTCAAGTTTGTATGCGGTGAATGTCAGCGGCAAGGGCATTGATCGTTTGAGGCCGAGTAGCAAAATGGTTATGCAGCGGATTGCAAATCCGCCTACGCCGGTTCGATTCCGACCTCGGCCTCCACTCTTGGAAACCCCGTAGATTAACGTCTACGGGGTTTTTTATTGTCTGTGATTTGGCAACGCTTCCAGCGCCCTTATTCAGTGCGTATGTTGGCAAGCGCAGGACTATGTCCGTACTTATCAAAGCTAAGCGAGAGAACCATGAAACAAAACATTCTTCTTGCAGCCGTTTGTGCTGCACTGATCCAGGGCTGTGCCTCCACCTCCCCAAGCCATGAGGACTCGCCCTCCATGCTCACGACTACCTCGGCTGCTGTCGCCCAGCCCGCTTTACCCGCTTACTACTGGGACCTGGTCTCGGCCAATGATGCCGCGGGTAAACCGCTCGCCGTTCTGAATAAAGGCATCGAGCGCAAGCTGCGCGTTTCCTTCGGCGACAGGAATCTGAGCATCAGCGGCGGCTGCAACGGTCAATTCGGTGGCTATCAGTATCAGGACGGGGTATTGAAGGTGCAGTCACTGGCTTCAACGCTTATGGCCTGCGACAAGAACCTGATGGACCTTGACGCAGAGGTCGCCCGACTGTTCAAGGGCGATCTGCGCGCTGTCATCACCGGCGATAACACGGCGCCGATGCTGCAACTGACTACAGCCGACGGCTCGGTGCTCAAGCTGCAGGGCGAGGCTACGCCACAGACGCGTTACGGGAGCGAGGGAGAGGTCAAGTTCCTGGAGGTAGCTGCCAAGACCGTCAAATGCAGTCACCCGATGATCCCTGATTATCAGTGTCTGCAGGTGCGCGAGCGGCGCTACGATGACGCCGGCCTGCAACTTGCGACCCAGGACGCATGGCATCCGCTGTATCAGCCTATCGAAGGCTTCGAGCATCATGACGGCGTGCGCACTGTGCTGCGGGTCAAGCAATACGAATGGAAGAATCCTCCCGCAGACGCGCCTTCGAAGGTCTATGTACTGGATATGGTGGTCGAGCAGGACGCTTCCGGGGCAGGGAAGTAAAGGACACTCACGGCAGGTCGGTATCCATTCGATTCTGACCTGCGCCCACACGCCCGGCGATTAAGCGTGCAACCCTTTTGACAGGGTAGTCATACCAGTGCGCAGGGAAAAATCCCAGGCAAAGAAAAGCCCGCGATGGGGGGCGGGCTAAAAGGGATGTTTTCAGGAGCTGTAGGCACAATAGGCGCTCGTCTGTGAAAGCTTTGTGAAACGCGCTCCTGAATCGAAATGCGCCTAGACCGGCGAGATAGTCGCCAGCATGCCAATACCAATGGTCAGCACCAAAAAGCCGAACAGGAAAATTGCCATCTTGGTCATAAGGCCTCCGAAGGGAAGGGGACGACAGGAATGTCGGGATGAGGGTATTGTCCGCCTGTAGGCGTTTTCAATACAGGCGCAGATAGAAAAGAAAAAACCGTATCAGATTAAGCCCGAGCGCCTAAGCCGCGGCTTTTCACGCCAACAGTTTTTATAAAGATCAGCGCCATCCCCTGAGACAGCCACTGCATTTGCCCCTAAGATAGCGCCCACTGCATCAACAATAAGAGTGGGCCCACCCTCGATGGAAAGACGCCAATTCAGCGGTGGCATGCAAGGCAAGAACCTGCGCTACCTCAACGATCCCTCCCGGCAAGCAGCGTTGGTCACCCGCGTCGGTTTCCTGCTGCTTGAACACTTCTCTCTGCCCGCTTTCACTCAGACCCTGGACACGCTGGTGACCGCCAATCTGTTGCGCCCCGAGCTATTTGCTTCGCGCACCTTCGGTTGGGGCGAAGGCGAAGTCATCAGTGACCTGGGCCTTGTCATCCGGCCCGATGCGAGCCTGGAACTGTCGGCATTGCCGGACCTGGATCTGCTGGTTATCTGCGGGGGGTTCCGCACCGAACTCAAGGCCAGCGAGCCGTTTATCCAGCTGTTGCGCAGCGCGGCCGAGGCGGGTGTCAGCCTGGCGGGTTTGTGGAACGGCTCGTGGTTTCTCGGTCGTGCCGGCCTGTTGCAGGGCTATCGCTGCGCCATTCACCCCGAGCACCGTCCGGCGCTGGCGGAAGTGTCCAAAGGCGCCCAGGTCACCAGCGAGCCCTACGTGATCGACCGTGATCGCCTCACTGCGTCCAGCCCCTCCGGTGCTTTCCACATGGCGCTGGATTGGATCAAGAGCCTGCATGGCAAAGCATTGGTCGAAGGTATCGAAGATATCCTGGCGTTCGAAGAGTCGCGCTATCGCCGTATCAAACCCACCGAAAACGTCTGTGTCAGCGCACCGTTGCGTGAAGTGGTAAAGCTGATGGACGCCAACCTCGAAGAACCCCTGGAACTCGACCAACTCGCGGTTTACGCCGGTCGCTCCCGCCGCCAACTGGAGCGCCTGTTCAAGGAGCAACTGGGAACTACGCCGCAACGCTACTACATGGAATTGCGTGTGACTGAAGCGCGGCGCCTGTTGCAGCATACCGAGCTGTCCCAGGTGGATGTGCTGGTGGCTTGCGGGTTTGTCTCGCCGAGCCATTTCAGCAAGTGCTACAGCGCGTATTTCGGTTACAGGCCCTCGAAGGAAAAAAGGTTGGTCAAGTAGCGCGGATGAAACTCAATGGCGAAATTTTCGTTGCCAGGTACGCCTGTGCCGGCACGCCAGGAACACTTGTTAGCACAAGTAGACTCAAGGTGCTCTGTGCCAGGTCCAATGTGCCACTCAGTGTCGCAAGCGTTGCGTCCGGGGTATTGCTGACGCTCAAACTCACGGATTGAAACGCAAGCTTGCTCGCTACTGCATTGATATCGGTAAAACCGCATACGTCGACGACGGCATCGCTAGCGCTGGATGTCAGATACCCCCGAACCACCCCAAAGCGATACTGACGTTCAGACTCGACCGTCAGCGTCAGGGTTGTTCCATCATGGGCGATCCAGCGACCCGCCAAATCGTTGTCGACAGGTATTGATTCGATAGTGTGACAGGGGTTGGCAAGTGATGGATTTGCCACTCGACGATAAACCAGTTTGTCGATGTAGGTTCCACGGCCCGCCAAGTCTGGAAAATCACTGGACGCGATCAACAGGTGCGAGAGTGTTAGCACATCGCCTGTGTCGCCGGTACTCAGCTGCCCGCTTAACCCCGAGACCCAATTCCAACTTGGATCGCTGGTTTTTTCGTCAAGGTCGTGCCACTCGATAGCCAGCGACAGCGGCTGGTTTTCAGCGTGCGTGGCGCCTGTTTTCGATGAAAAACCGCTGATTGCGTAATGCCCAGTTGAACCTGTTGAAGATTGATAAGTGCCGAAGACTTGCTGGCCCGAGACCTGCAGGGACATCAAGGAGCCATAGTCGTTCTGCCACGTCCCCGCGACTGAGACAGTTGCGTCAGCAGAGTTCGGCAGGGTGGTCCTGCCGTTGAGCACCGTTCGCTCGCCGGCTATGAAGCGCTTCGAAGACGATTGCGTAATGATCTGAGGCCCGTCAGGGCGATTAAACAACCAGATGCCCACCGGGGCCAGGGAATAAACCGTGTTAGAGCATTTCACCACTTGGTATTCATACACCGTATAGCAGTGTTCCATCACCACCGACCCCACCAGTACCAGGTCGCGAAGCCCCAGAGCATTGAACTGAGGCAGCACTTGGCCTTTTTGCGGGCCTTCTTCGATCAGGCAGTTGTACAGGTCGGCACCCAGAGTGATTTCCCCGTCTGCAAATCCCAGCACAACCTTGGGATGGTCGCCCACGGCAATACGGGCAAGGGTTTGGCGCATCAGTGTGTCATCGCCCTTGAACCGCGAAGAGCCGGAATCGATAGCAAACTTTATATTGGACGCCAGTTGCTCTGAGCCGACTGAATAAGACTTCAGTTCGGCTGACCAGATGTATTCCACTCCAGGCAAGGAAGTGTAGACGGACCAGGGCAAAAACAGGTGTGGGCCTTGGGTTTTCGATGGGTCGACGGCCCCCATTTGGCAGCTGCCATTGCGCTCGCGGCTGTTGTAGTCAAACGTCACAAAAGGGTAAGCAGGGTCCAACTGCCCCTCACGCATCAACGTCTGGAGCACAAACGAACTGCGACCTTCCACATACGCACTGCTGCAAGGCAAGCCAAGTGCGCCGTCCCAGTCGAGCTGTTTGAATTGCTCGCCTTCATAGGCAGCGGCCAAAAACAGCTGAGTGTCCAGGTGAGCGCCTGCAGGTGTAGTCAATACGTCTGAGGCAGACTCAACTTGCATGGTGCCCCATGGGCCAAAGCTGTAGGGCCGCTGCAGGCAATCGGTGAAACTGAAGGTGCTGGAAGCTTCTACGTCAAAACGGCCACCCGCATAATGCACACACTGATCGTCACGGCAGAGCGTCGACGTGATCCAGTTGATATTAGTGCCTGAGTCGATGGCAAACTTCAGCGATTGCGCCGGCGTGCCGAGTAGGATCGTGCAATACCAGGGCGACGCGCCGTTGTTTTGAAAGGGGCCGCGCTGCATGGGGAAAACTACGTGGCTTGGCGAGGGGGGATGGTTCATGGGAACTCCGTTTCCAAGGGGAATGTAGGCCTCCCGACTGATGTCGGGAGGGGGCTTGGAAGGTATTCAATCCGGGTTCGCTGCCGGCGAATGCCAGCAGCGTGCCTTCGGGCTAGTCGGATTCGACGGTGAAACAAGAAGGCTTCAGCGCAACACCTCACCTTCCGTTTCGGGGATGAATATGGCGAGTACCACAGTGACCAATAAAAAGCCGTTGATGATGGTGGTGGTCAGGTTGAACGAGGAGCCATAGGCGATCAGCGCACCGATCAGTGAGGGCGCCAGCACGTTCGCCACGCGTTGCGCGAAGATGGCCCAACCGTAGCCCACTGTGCGCAGGGCCGTGGGGTACAGCTCGCCGATCCAGGCCCCCCATACTCCCCATGCCCCAAGGCTGAAAAAGGCCAGGGCGAAGTTACTCAGATAGAGCATCTCCAAGCTTTGGGCGTTGGCGAAGCTGTAACCGGCAAGCACCGATGCGCCAATGAACATCACAATGGTTTTTTTCCGCCCCAGGCGCCCCGTCAAATAAGACGCGGCCATGTACCCTGGGATCATGCATAGCGCCGATAACGCAATAAAACCATAGCTTTGGGGCAGGCTCAGGCCGCGCTGTTGCAGCAACGTCGGTAGCCACGTTTGCAAGCCCCAGTAGCCCCACGAAAACGTGAAGTTGACGGCGATTTGCAGCAAACTGACTTTGAGCAGGGCGCCACGGAACAAGTCTCGCTGGCGACCAGAACTCGTACGATCAACCCGCAGCTCACATTCTGCTGGTATGTTCACCGTGCCTCGACTCAATGTATCGATTGTTGCCCTGGCGTCTTCCTGACGACCCACCGACGTCAGCCAATAAGGCGATTCCGGTACCCAGCGTGCTACGGCAATCGCCCATAACCCGCCGAGCGAACTCAAGAAGATTATGGCGCGCCAACCTTGCGGCAGTAGCCACACCGTGGCGCCCAAAGCCAGCAACATGCCGATCGGCCAGCCCGACGCGAGATACACCGTCAATGCACCGCGGTGACGCACCGGCAGCAACTCCTGGAAATGCGCAAAGGTCACCACCATCATGCCCACGGCCGCAACGCCAGAAAGTAATCGCAGGACATATAGGGTTGAGTAATCGGGTGCAAACGCGCTGGCCAGGGAGATCACCCCATAAGTGCCAAGGCTCCAGGTAATCGCGCGTTTACGCCCAATCCTCTCGGCTACCTTGCCCCACGCCAACGCACCCAGCAGCATCCCGATGAACATCGCGCCGATCAGGTGGCCGACGGCGAGTGCATCCAGGGAAAACTCTGCGGCAATCAGCGGCGCGGTGTAGACGATGATCATCATTTCCCACGCTTCAATCGCAAACACACAGAACAGCACCAGACAGCACCGCAGATGGGTGCTTGTCAGTGGTACGTCTCTAAAGACATCTCCCACGTTGCGGTGTTGGGCCGCAGTACTCTGCTCCAAATGGGGCTGGTGCGGTTTCAAGGGAATATCACTCATGGTGGTGATCCTTTTTTAGGTTCAGGCTCTGACGCGGTTGCCGATGGGGGCGGGGCCCTGGAACAAACCGAAGCGTTCGATTTCGGCTTCCGGTGGCGGCTCACAACTGCCCACTCGGCTCGGCCGCCAGCCGAACCTGCGTTTCATGCCCGCCATGGCTTCGGCCACTTTGAAGGCCGCCACCACCGGGTCTATCACCGGCACGCCGACCTCCCTTTGCACCTCCTCGAAAAAGCCGAATTCAATGGTGCAACCCAGGATGATTGCCTCGGCGCCGTCCTCGTCGACTGCGCGATGGGCTTGCTCGATGATCTTTTGGCGGGTTAATGCGTGGTCCTGCTGGAACTCATCTACGCCCATGCCCAGCGGTCGCATTGAGGCCAACCTGTCGCCAGCACCATAGCCCTGGATCAGGGTGCGCATCTGCTCGATCCATTTGGTACGCCCGACAATGACGGAGAAACGATTGGCCAGGTGCGCGGCCACTTGCAGGCTCGCCTGGCAGGGCCCGATGACCAGGGTTCTACCGGAGATTTCTCGAGCATCCTCCAGTGCAGGATCGTAAAAACAGCCCAACACCAAGGCATCCACCCCTGAGTGTGCACAATCGCGGGCGATGCGCACCGTGCGCTCATAGGTGAGTGCCTCGTAGGCGCGGTATTCCAGGTGTGTCGGGGTTGGGGTCATATCAAACGACACCACCTCAACCTCGGTGGCCGGTTGTTTGATGCTGTGCAGTAGCGCAGCGATAGGGGCGTCGAAGGTCGGGCAACCTATCGGATTGAGCCAGCGCACGATGACAGGCATGTCATGTGGCGCAAGAGTGCTTGTGGTGTCGTCCATACGGTATTCCTCATAGAAGATTGAGTGGCGCTAGAAAAACTTCACCAGTGCCATGGTCAAGCTATTGGAACGGGGCAGGTTGGCGCTGTGGTAGTAATCGAAGTTCAGGTTGCTTGACAGGTAGAACCCCTGTTTGCTGAAACCGGTGTAGGTCATTGCCGGGCCGATCTTGCCCTGGCGCGATTCCTTGAAGTCCGAAGCCGTATGGTTGTTGATGTGGTAGGCGTGATGCACACCGAGCCATAAGTCATCGCTTACCAAGTACCCGGCCGCAATGTTTGCAAACCACAGGCTGACACCGCCTTGAAGACGGGTGGGATCGCCGTTGCCAAGGTCGGTGGTGTGACGATTGCGCGCGGCGTAATGAATGCCGACCGGGGTGAAGGTGGCGGCGAAACGTCCTACGCGCAGATAGTTGGCGACGCTGAAGCTGGCACCATAGCGGTTGGCAAACGCGCCATATCCGGTGCCTTCATCGTTGCCGTTGGGAAACTCCAGCGAGAGGGTGGGGTTGACCCAGAATGTGGTGAAGTCATCGGCGCCGTACTCGCTGGTGGGTTGCACCACGTTGTAGTAATAGGCAAGGCCGACGTTGGGTGATGCAACGCCCCAGGAGCCATTGCTGCGCGTGTTGTTGGCTCCGGTGTAACCCGTATCGGCACCGACCCAGACTTGCAACTGATCACGCTGCGTTCCGGTAAAGCCGGTTTCGGAGAAGTACGTCAGGACCGTATTACTGCCCGCTCGTACGTCGCCATTATCCGTACGGTTGAACACTGGGAACGTTTCCAGCGCCCACTTTCCGGGAACCCCCGGTTGGGCGAAGCCGATGAACTGATCGCCCTGTGCCGTGGGTGTGAATCCAAAAATCAGGGCAAGCGCGGGCGCTACGCATAGATGCGATGGGTGTTGCAGTTTCATAGTGGTGCTCTCTTTTTGTTGTTGTTCTTGTAAGCCGAGCTTCAGGGCGCGCGATGCGCCCCAGGCTAAAGTGTCAGGCCGTAAACCAAGCGGGCTGTCGCGGCGTCGATATAGCCGTTTTTCAGATCCTCGCGAACGGCGTGCGGGTCTCGGCGGCTGGCGGGGCCGTACCCTCCGCCCGCGCCCGTGCGCACCCTGACCAGGTCGCCGGTATTCAAGGCGATGCCGCTGGCCATGCAGTAGCGCTCCTCTTGGCCGTCAACGCGGATGACTTCGACATAGTTGGGCGTGCCTTCGCCCCCTTGCTCCAGGCCCCACGGCGGTATGACCGAACGTGTGTAGCCGCAGGTCATGAAACTGGCGTCGGCGCGAATCCGGTAGTCGATGCATACGCCACGGCCACCGCGGAACTGGCCGTGCCCACCAGGCTCGTCATTGAGTTCCATGCGTTCGACATACAGCCCATAACGGGCTTCACACACTTCGGCGGGGCAGTTGTAAGTTTCGCCATGCAGCCCGGAGTAAACGGCGTTGTTGCCATCGCGGCCGGGTTCGGCACCCCAGCCGCCGATTTCCGGCTCTACCAGGGTGAACGGGCGGCCGGTGTCCGGATGCACGCCGCCAATGATCGTGGCGCACACCGAGGCGAAATTGCCGGCGGGTAACCGCTCGGGAAATTGCTGAGCCAGACAGCGCAGGATCAGGTCGTGTACCCGGATCAGGTTCTCGAAATAAAAGCCTTCGGCAGCGGGCGGCAGCGCATCGAACAACGAGCCTGGACGTGTCAGCACCCTCAGGGGACGAAACGTACCGCCGTTGGTAATGCCCTGTGGCGCAGTCAATGCCTTGAACGCCATTTGCGCCGCGACTACCGCGCCGTCGCGACTGAGGTTGGTCGGGCCCAGACACTGGTCGGGGTTATCCCGCAGGTCGATCACCAGTTCGGTGCTACGGATATCTATGTGCACCTTGAACAGGCAGCCGTCATCTTGCGGCTCTTCAAGGCTCAGTTGCCCTTCAGGCAGCGCGGCGAGCGCCTTGAGCGAGACCTTCTCGCCCAGGTCCATGAAGTCGTTCATCGCCAGCAAAAACAGCGCCGTACCGTATTTTTGCGTGAGTTCGCGCAAGCGTGTTGCACCGCCGCGAACAGCGGCGACCCCAGCCCAAAGGTCACCTTCCATGAAGTCTGGCATACGGGTGTTAGCGCGCAATATCTGCAAAACCGAACGGATTGGCTGGCCCTTGCTGATCAGCTTCACCGATGCCAGGCGCAGGCCCTCCTGAAAAATATCCGTGGCGTCCGTAGACAGCGAACCCGGCACTCGGCCACCCACATCGTTCCAGTGCGCAATGTTGGCGGTCCAGGCCACTAGATGACCGTCGGTAAACACCGGCATCGCCAAGACCACATCGTTAAGGTGCGTCACCGCGCCATCATGAGGGTCGTTGCTGATAAAAACGTCGCCGTCTTCGATGTCCTGTGGCAACGGATAATGCTGGCGGATTTTTTTTACCGCTTTATCCAGCACACCGACAAACGCCGGGATACCTGCGCCGGAACTGGCGATCTCGCCTTGGGCGTCGGTAATGCCTGTGCCCATATCCAACACTTCGTAAATCACCGGGCTCATGGCGGCTTTGCGCATCGCGGTGAACATCTCGTCGGCAATCGCCTGGAGTGAGTTCTGGATGATGTCGCGGGTAAAAATATCGAGGTTGCTCATGGCGAGACTCCGTCAGCCGTTGATCAAGATGTGCAGGTTGCCCAGGCGATCCACCTGCACGAGGTTGCCAGGGTGCACAACCACGGTGGTACCGGCGTCCTCGACAATGGCGGGCCCGGTAAACGTCATCAGGGGTTCGAGCAAGGCATAGTCGTAGAGAGTGGCCTCGTGAATGCCTTCCTGGGCGTAGTCGACGCGTCGCCGCCCCTTGCAGGCCTCATTCACCAGGCGCCCGGTAATCGGCAACGCCTGGGGTGCCAGCTTGCCGATCTGGGCAATGGCCACCAGATGAAAACCGATGATTTCCACGGGCGCTTGCAGGCTGTAGGTGTAGTGCTGTTCGTAAAGGTGGTGAAAGCGTTGTTCGATCGCCGCCCAGCCCGAATCAATGCGCTCGTGCGGGCCGAGCAGCACTTCTACCGAGTGCTCCTGGTTCTGGTAACGCAGCTTGCAATGAATCTGAACGTCGACGTGCTGAGGGGGGATGGCTTGCGCGACGAACTGTTCGCGGGCCACGCACGTCAGCTCTTCCAGGAACTGTTGCGCTTGCTCGAGTTCGCCTTGGCGGGCGGTCTCGACAAAGCGATTGATAAACAGGTCGCGGCGCAAGTCTGAAAGGGTCATGCCCCAGGCCGAGAACACCGAGGCGCTGCGCGGGACGATGACTTTTTGCACACCTAATTCCTGGGCGAGTGCCACGGCATGCATGGCGCCACCACCGCCGAAGGCCATCAAGGTCAGTTCCCGTGGGTCATGTCCGCGACTCAACGACACCAGCTTTAACGCGTTGACCATATTGTCGTTGGCCAGGCGCACGATACCGCGCGCGATCTCCTCAGCGGGTAGTTGCAAACGTTGGCCCAGGGCGTTCAACCCGCGTACAACAGCGGGCAGGTCCGCCACCATGTCGCCGCCACAAAAGTAATCGGGGTTGATGCGCCCCAACATCAGGTTGGCGTCGGTTGTGGTGATCTGCGTGCCACCGTTGCCATAGGCCGCAGGGCCCGGCACGGCACCGGCGGACTCGGGGCCGACGTGCAGCTTGTCAAAGTCGTCCACCCAGGCGACCGAGCCCCCACCGTTGCCGATTTCCACCAGGTCGACCACGGGCACCATGATCGGGTAACCCGCATTGACCCTGTTACGCTCAATCCAGTAATCGGTCTTGATCGACACTTGCCCGTTGCGGATCAATGCACACTTGGCCGTGGTGCCGCCAATATCAAGGCCCAATACGTTGGGCTCGTCAATCAGATGCCCCAGTTCGGCAGCCGCCCAAAAGCCGCTTGCCGGGCCGGATTCGACCATGGTGATGGGGGTTTCCCGCGCATGCTCCACACTGTCGATGCCGCAGTTCGATTGCATGATGTACAACGGAGCCTTGTAGCCACCGTCCCGCAAACCGTTGGCCAAGTCGTCCAGATAGCGTGCTGCGATGGGTTGGACATAGGCCGAAAGCACGGTCGTGCTGGAGCGCTCGTACTCACGCCATTCTCGGGTGATCTGATGAGAGGCCACCACGCTGACTTGCGGCCAGAGCCTGCGAACCTCTTCCAGCACGGCCTGTTCATGCGCAGGGTTGGCGTAGGCGTGCAGCAGGCAGATCGCAATGGCCTGCACGTTGTCGGCTCGAAAAGCTTCGATGATTTCGGCCACTTGCGCGAGGTCCAGGGGCTGGCGCTCCTGGCCATTGGTGTGCAGGCGCCCGGTGATTTCACGACGCAAATAGCGCGGTACGAACGGCGCCGGTTTCACCCACTTCAAGTTGAAGTAATCCGGGCGATTGGCGCGGGCGATCTCCAGCACATCGCGAAAGCCCCGGGTGGTGATCAACCCCGTCTTGACGCCTCGGCGTTCGGTCAAGGCATTGATGACCACGGTGGTGCCATGGGCCAGAAAGTCTACGGTAGCAAGGTTTACGTCGGCCTTGCGGATGACATTGAGCACGCCTTGGGCGAAGTTTGGTGGAGTGGTGTCTACCTTGGCTGTACGAATCGTCTGTTCGCCGGTCGCCGGATCGTTTTCGAAATACACGAGGTCGGTAAATGTCCCGCCGACATCGGTGGCCACGCGTACTGTTTTTCCGTCCATACCCACAGGGCATCTCCTGTTGTACTTATTGTTGTTGGGGCCAGGAGAGCACCTCTCTCTGGTGTTGAGGGATGCTAGGGCGCGCTGCTCGGCTGCGGCTACGAGCAGGGTGGGTAGGTGGCGAGAATTGCGGCGCGTCGACTACCCGCTTGGGTAGGTTGGTGGGTCAATGAGGGGGGGCGAGTAGACCAATACGCATCGCTGCCGCCATAGCCGCGGTGCGATTGTCGACACAGAGCTTGGAAAACACGTGTTTGAGATGGAATTTCACCGTGTTTTCAGAAATATCCATCGCCAGGGCAATGGCTTTGTTCGATTGGCCTTCGGCGAGCAAGGTGAGGATCTGTGTCTCCTTGGCACTGAAGGAATGGCGCGAGCGCACAGGGTGCGCTCGCCATCCGCGCAGGCGAGTGATGATTGCATGTTGGTTGTGGGCGGTGTTCGGGCAGGCTTCCAACGCCCCCAGTATGCAAGGCCCGGCTTCCAGTAGCAGGCCGGGCAATGCCTGAGCCGGGATCGACGTCAAAATTGCGTGGTGTTCTGCTGGATGGCCTTTACCGTGGATCGCCAGGGCCAGCAGCTGCAGGCGCCAGGCGGGCAGTTGCAAGCCGCGTTCCTGGAGAGTCCTGGCGCCCCTCTGCAGACGATTAAGTGCCTCACCGGATGCCCCTGTTGCGAACTGTAATCGGGCCAGTGCCAACGTCGCTGCCTCATGGTTGCGCCAGTCATCCGCGTTGTTCGCGGCACTTTCCAATTGAGTGGCGAGTGCCTCCTGACGCGCTTGCGCCAAGGCCCCAGCTTGCACCAGCAGGTCGACTCGCCAGGCGTTGACCAGCCGTGTCAACCGATGCCAGTTGCGCGCCGTGGCGAGTTGGACCACCTGCGCAAGCTCCAGTAACGCCGGCTGTTGGCCAAGATTGCGCAGTGAGGTGCGCCATGACGCTTCGGCAGTGGTCGCGGCGATATCGAGCCAACCGTCGGTGTGTTTGAGCGAAGTCCAACCGTCGCGAAACCAAGGTTTCGCTTCGCCCCAGGCACCTTGCCAATACAGGTGCTGCGCCTTGAGGCAGCCCACCAGGGCCCGCACGGAACTTTCGCTGCCGAACTGGATATTGGCCACGGCCAGGGCTGCGTCTACTATCTGTGCTGATGAGCGGATATCGCCGGCCAACGCTTGGATTTGCGCTTCATGAATCTGGCAGTAAATCTCACCCAAGGGACTGGCCGCCACCCGCATCTTGATCTGAGCCGAACGAATCACTTGCAAGGCCAAGGGCAGTTGGCCTTGCACCTGTGCCTGTAAGGCATGAACGGCTGCCAGCGTACCTGCTGCGAGCAGGTTGTCGGCTGAGTCGCTTTCGCAAAATGGCAGTTCGTAGCGATCGATATAGGCATCGGCCAGCGTCTGAATCACATGAAAGTCTCGCGTCAGCCTTTTATCCTTATGGGCCCGGGCCCGGGTCAGGTCAAGCATCTGGTTAGCGAGGGCGTGCTCGCCAAGCTTTGCGTGCAAGTACGCCTGGAGCAGCAAAAGGTCTGGTTCGGTACTGAGGGTTTTTTTGTCGAATTGCTGCAGCAGGCTTTCTGCGTAACGAATGCCGTTATGCAGCACTACCTCCCACCCCCCCGCCTGCACAAGCAGGTCAACGGCGAGCCGAGTGTCACGGGCGCGCAGTGCATAGCGGATGGCCTGCACCCAGTCTCTTTCTTCCGCCAGCCAGTGCGCTGCCGCGTTATAGAGGTTACGGGCTGCGTCGGCATCAATGCTCTGGTTGAGAAAGTCCTGAAGTATCCGATGGTGACGAAACCATTGGCGGTCAGCATCCAAAGGGACGAGCAAGGCGTCCAGATGAGTCAACTGCGTCAGGAGCTGCGCACTGTCGTTACGACCACGTACTGCGTCGGCCAGCTCGGCGTTGAAGCGCTCCAGCAATGCCATATCACGCAAAAAAGCCTGACATTCAGGTGACAGGCGTTGCACCACCTGTTCGGTAAGGTACTCGGCCATGTCGGTGGTACGCCCGGAAAAGGCATTCAGGCTGTACGGTGATGCATCGCCACTGCCGCGCCACAACCTGGCCAGTTGCACGGCTACCGCCCAGCCTTCGGTTCTCTCGTGCAAGTCATGCAGTTCGACGGTCGGAATATCGAGGCCCAGAATGGCAGCGGTTTCGGCGGGTGTGAGCGTTAACGCTTGGGCGCAGACTTCGTACATCCAACCATTGGCCTTCCATTGCGCCAGGGGCCAGTTGGGCCGCACACGTGCGGACACAATCCATTCGAGCCACGGTGAGGCCTGTTCCAGCAGGGCCTGAACGATTGGGTCGAGTTGAGGGTTCGCTGTCGTGTGGTAGTCATCAAGGAACAGGGTGACTTTTCGGTTTGCACGGGCCAGTGCGTGGAGCAGGGCAGTGATTGTGCGCTGCGGTTGGACATCCAGTGATTGAGCCTGCGCCAGGCGCACAAGGTGCCCGAGATCCAGGCCGGCGTGGTCCAGCGTCAGGATCAGATAGGACAGGAAACGGTTGGGGTCGCCATCTGCTTCATCCAATGACAGCCAAGCGAGGGTCGCAGGTATCGTGGCTGACAGCAGGTCTTGTCGCCACTGCATCAATAGTGTGGTTTTGCCAAAACCTGCGGGTGCTATCACCAGCACCAAAGGGCCTCGCATTCTTTCGCGAAAAGACTTCAATAAAGCCTGACGAGGCAAGGAAGTCTGCAGTGTCAACGGTGGCGTTAGCTTGCCAACCCAACCCCAAGCGTTGAATGAAGTGGAAGAGGTGCTTTTTTTCACGACCGAGGTCTCGTACAAAGGGCCTGCGTCGTTTTTAGCAGCTACTTTTTCGTTGGGGCCGGCTGAATCGTCACGTAATGTTTATTCAGAGCCAAAGTCTGCGATACACGCCATCTGCGCGACGTCGGCCAGGTACTACGTTATCTGTCTAACCGCTTGTTTTATGGTGATAAGTGTGGGGCGAAGGACCCGCGCGATCGGGTTCCCACGCGCTTTGCAGGATTTATCTGATTTTGGGGGCTCAAGGCGAGGCGCCAAATCTGGAGCGAGTAGGCTCGCTCCACAGGCCGGTTTTCTCAGAACCGATCGAGTCGATAGGGCTTTAACTCAGACACCGACTCTCCCGCCGCCAGCTGCCCAACCCTTTCGGCCGTCACCGCCGCCTGCGTCAGCCCCAAATGCTGGTGCCCGAACGCAAGCAGTACTTTACCGTTGCACACCCGGTCGATGATCGGCAGCGAGTCGGGCAGGGACGGCCGAAACCCCATCCACGGCGTGGCGCCACGGTCGCTGAGGTCGTGACGAAACAGCCCTTTGCTCAAGCGGTGCAGTTGCCAGGCCCGTTGCATATTGGCCGGGCGGTCGAGGCCGGCGAATTCGACTGTTCCGGCCAGGCGCAAACCGCCGGTCATGGGCGTCATGATGAACTTGCGCTCCAGCGAGGTGACGGCAAAGGGCAGGCGCTGATGCTCGTGGGGCAGCATCAAGTGATAACCGCGCTCGGTGTCCAGCGGCACCTGTTTGCCGGTCAGTGCGGCGGTGAGTTTGGCCGAGTGCGCACCGCAGGCGATCAGTACTTGGCGTGCCGTCAGTACGCCGTGGTCGGTCATCAGTGAAACGCCGTTGCCCTCAAGGCGTCCATCCAACACGCGCTGCTGCAGAAATTGCACGCCCTCGGCCTTGGCCGCGTTCACCAGTTCGCCCACCACGGTGTAAGGGTCGAGAAAGTGTCCGGTAGCGGGGAAGAACAATCCGCCTTGTATCGCGTCGCTCAGTTGTGGCGCGGCCTTGCGCACCGCATCGCCGCTCCAGAAGTTCACCGCTACGCCTTGCCCAGACATGCGCTGCTGCAACGCATCGATGGCAGCTCGGGATTCGGCGCGCTCAAACACCAGCAGCGAACCGTCTTCACGCAATAAATGCGTTTGCCCGATAGAGCGCAGTAAGCGTTGCCACGCCCCCAGGCTGGCTTCGTTCAGCGCACGAATACCGGCCACGGTGCGCCGATAGCTTGCCGGTCGCAGATTCAACAATAGGCGAATAAACCAGGGCAGGGCGCGGGGCAGGTAGGTCCAGTCCAGGCGCAGTGGGCCCATGGGGTCCAGCAGCATGGCCGGCAAGCGCTTGAGGATCGACAAGTCGGCAATGGGAAATACCTGCTCCGTCGCCAGGTGACCGGCGTTGCCGTAGGAGGCGCCCATGCCCGGCGCCTGCGCGTCGACTACCAGCACCTGGCGGCCCTGGCGTGCCAGCTGCAAGGCACAGGCGACGCCGATAATGCCGGCGCCGACCACCACAATGTCTGCTTGATTGGGCTGGGCCATGGCTACGCCTCTCTCTGGCCATCAAGCAGGCGCCGCAGCCCCAGCGGGTTGTCGTGCCCGAGCGCAGCGGGCAGCAAGGCGTCCGGGAAATCCTGATAGCACACCGGCCGCAGGAACCTGTGGATCGCCGCCGTGCCCACCGAGGTGCTGCGCGCATCCGAGGTCGCCGGGAAGGGCCCGCCGTGCACCATCGCGTCGCAGACTTCCACGCCGGTCGGCCAGCCGTTGACCAGCAGGCGCCCGGCCTTGCGCTCCAGCACGCGCAGCAGGGCCCGGGCCTGTGGCAGGTCGTGGTCATCGATATGCAGGGTGGCCGTGAGTTGACCTTCCAGGTGCTCTGATACCTGGCGTACTTGCTCGGCATCCTTACACTCCACCACCAGCGAGGTCGCACCGAACACTTCGGCCTGCAGATGTACGTTGCTCAGAAAGGCCGGAGCCTGGGTCACGAACAGGTGGGCCTGGCCGTGGTTTGGCCCAGTAGCCGCCAGGCCCTTGGCGGCGATCCGGGCATGTTTGGCCAGGGCACTCACGCCGGTTTCATAGGCGTTGAAGATACTCGGGGTGAGCATGGTCTGGGCTGGACAGCGGCTGAGCAAATCACTGGCGACATGGATAAAGCGCTCCAGTGCTGGGCCTTGCACAGCGATCACCAGGCCAGGGTTGGTACAGAACTGGCCGGCGCCTTGGGTGAGGGACGCGACAAAGCCCCCGGCCAATTGTTCACCTCGTGTTTCAAGCGCGGCAGCAAACAAATAGACCGGGTTGATGGAACTCATCTCTGCGTACACCGGGATCGGCTCCGCGCGTGCCTGCGCAGCCTGGCACAGGGCGATACCGCCGCTGCGTGAACCGGTGAAACCCACGGCCTTGATACGCGGGTCGGTCACCAGTGCGATACCCAACTCATTACCCGAGCCATAGAGCAGTGAAAACACGCCCTCGGGCAAGCCGCACTGTTTAACGGCCTGTGCAATGGCGCTGCCCACCAGCTCGCTGGTGCCGGGATGGGCATTATGAGCTTTAACGATGACCGGGCAACCGGCTGCCAGCGCCGACGCGGTATCGCCGCCCGCCACGGAGAAGGCCAAGGGGAAGTTGCTGGCACCAAACACCGCCACCGGGCCCAGGGCGATATGGCGCTGGCGCAGGTCGGCACGGGGCAGGGGTTGGCGTTGGGGTTGCGCGTTATCGACCCGTACGTCGAGCCACTCGCCCAGGCGCACGGTGCGGGCAAAGGTGCGCAACTTCCCACAGGTGCGGCTGCGCTCGCCTTGAATGCGCGGGCGCGGCAGGCCGGTTTCGGCGATGGCGCGCTCGATCAGTTCCTCGTCCAAGGCCTCGATGTTGTCGGCGATGGTTTCAAGGAACCTGGCGCGATCTGCCAGGGAGGTTTCGCGATAAATATCGACGGCAGCCCAGGCCAGTGCGCAGGCCTGGTCTACGTGTTTGGCATCGCCGCCGGCGTAGGCGGGGTCCAGTGGCGTGTCGGTGGTGGGGTTGATGGCGCGGATTGCATCGCGACGGCCATGAAGGGATTGCTGACCGATCAGCATCTTGCCTGTCAGAGTCATGGGGGCATCCAGGTAAATAGAGGGTTGTTGTAGGAGCGAGCTTGCTCGCGAAAAAAGTGCATATAACGCGTTTATTCAGGATGAACGCGTTATCGTTAACGACCTTCGCGAGCAAGCTCGCTCCTACAGAAAATCAGGCGACGTTTTGTTCAGCCGACCAGCTGGCATACCACTGGCGGAACAGCGCGTACTGCTGCTCGGCATAGCGGCGCTGGGCAGCGCTGAGCACATCGGTTTCGTTGAAGTGCAGGGCGTAACCCTTGTCCCCGTTGAGCACCATTAGATGCTTGTAATACAGCACCAGGTCGCAGCCTTCATCGAACGATGACAGCACCGCCAACGCAGCTTCCAGTTCCCGGGCCTGGCGGCGCGCCTTGGCATCGCCCTTGGCGGCCTTTTTGCTCAGGGCCACCAGTTGCAGCACTTCTCGTGGCAGCGCGTTACCGATACCGGTAATGGCGCCGGTGGCGTTGCAATTGACGAAACCGTGTACCACTTGCGTATCCACGCCAACCATCAGCGTGACGTCATCGTCCTGAGAGGTAATGTTTTCTGCGGCGTAGCGCAGGTCGGCGCCGCCGCCGAATTCCTTGAAGCCGATCAGGTTCGGATGTTCGCGGCGCAGTTCGAAGAACAGATCGGCGCGGGTGGCGAACCCGTAGTAGGGGCTGTTGTAGATCACCGCCGGCAGGTTGGGCGCTGCTTTGAGGATCGCAGCGAAATGGGCCTTTTGCGCGGTGACCGAAGCGCCTCGGGACAGCACGCGGGGAATCACCATCAGGCCATGGGCGCCGACCTGGGCGGCATGGGCTGCGTGGGACACGGCCTCACGGCTGTTCACCGCACCGGTGCCGACGATGGTCGGCACACCCGCCGCGACCAGGCGCGCCACGCCTTCCTGGCGCTGGGCCTCGGTGAGCAGCGGCCAGTCGCCCATGGAGCCGCAATACACCACCGCACTCATGCCGATGTCGATCAGCTCACGGCCCTTGGCGACCAGCGCGTCGAAGTCGGGCGTGCGCCCGGCGGTGCAGGGTGTCATCAGGGCGGGCATGCAGCCGGTGAAGATGTTATCGCTCATGGTACTCACTCCAGGTTCATTTAAATAAGGGGCTTAAATGCCCCAGGCAAAAGGGTCCTGCTCGTCGATCAGCAAAGTGCTGTCGGCGGTCATGAAGGCGCGGCCAGTAATGAAGGGGCTTACGCGTTCGCCGTCCCATTCATAGCGGCCCTGGAACTGGCTGCCGGTGATGCTGGCTTGTACCCAGATCTGCCCCGCCGCGAGTTTTCCATCGGCGGCCAGGCACGCGAGTTTGGCGCTGGTGCCGGTGCCGCAGGGGGAGCGGTCATAGGCTTTGCCGGGGCACATTACGAAGTTGCGGCTGTCGGCATGGGCGTCATCGGCGAAAAGCTCGACATGGTCGATCAACGCGCCGTCTGCACCGTGAATACCCTGGGCCTCAAGAGCCTTGAGCATCGCCCAGGTGTAGTCGGTCAAGGCGTCAACGTTGCTCATCTGCAACGCCTGGCCGTGGTCCGACACCAGGAAGAACCAGTTGCCGCCCCAGGCAATGTCGCCCCGCACCTCGCCATACCCAGGCACCTGCACCGGTACCTGTTGGCGGTAACGATAGGCGGGCACATTGCGCAGGGTCACCGCGCCATCCTCGTGCAGCGTGGCCGTCACCGTGCCCACTGGTGTGTCGATGGTGTGGACGCCAGGGGCGATAAGCCCCAGGTAATGCAGCGAGGCCACCAGGCCGAGGGTGCCGTGCCCACACATGCCGAGGTAGCCGGCGTTGTTGAAAAAAATCACCCCGCAGGTGGCGCCGGGTGTGACCGGCGCGCAGTACAGCGCGCCGACCAGCACATCGTTGCCCCGTGGCTCCAGCAGGCAGGCACGGCGCCATTGGTCGTGGTGAGTGCGCAGATCTTCGAGCTGCTCGGCGATGGTAGTGCCCGCCAAGGCCGGGAAGCCGTTCATGATCAGGCGCGTGGGTTCGCCACCGGTGTGGGAATCGATTACATGCAGACGCTTCATGGAAGGTTCCATCAGTGTGTGGCCGCCGAGAGGGAGGTGTCGTAGTGGCCGTCAGCGACCGCTTCGCTTTCATCGTCTTCGCTCTCCAGACGCACCAGGTGGGCCGGCACGCCGGTGGCGGCGCCCCAGTAGTAGATGCCCAGGGCACAAGCCGCCACGACCAGCGTGTCAAACGGGTGGCTGATCACGCCGATACCGCCAAAGCTGCCGAGTTTGGAGAGCAAGATGGTTACGGCGTAGAAGCCGATCAACCAGGCCGAGGAGCGCACTTGTTGCGTGAGATTAAGGTGTGCGGTCGGTACCCAGCGTGCACAGAGCAGGTACACCACAAACATCAGGATTTGCAGGCCCAACAGCCACGACACCGTGCTCCAGCCCGACCAGTACACGATCAGCGCAGCGATGATGAATGACAGCGGGCCCAATACCGCCATGCCCTTGACCCGGAACGGCCGCGCCATGTCCGGTGCATTGCGGCGCAGGGCGGCGACGGTCACCGGGGCCACGGCGTAGCTCAGGATCAGCGCGGCGGATACCACGTTGATCAGCGCTTCCCACGACGGGAACGGCAGGGTCCAGAATACCGACAGGCCAAAGGTCAGCCACAGCGCCGGGCGCGGGATGCCGGACTTCTCATCGATGCGCGTGAAGATCTTGAAGAAGGTCCCGGTCTGCGCCCAGCCATACACCACACGTGGGGTCGCGTTCATATAGATATTGCCGCAGCCGCTGGGGGAGATCACCGCATCGGCCACCACCAGATAAGCCAGCCAGCCCACGCCCAACGCCAGGGCGATATCGCGATACGGCAGGGCCAGTTCCTTGCTGATACCGGCCCAGCCGTTGGCGAGCATTTCGGTGGGCACACCGCCAAGGAACGCGGTTTGCAGCAGCACATAAATGGCGGTCGACAACAGTACCGAGAGGATCAACGCGATAGGGATGGTGCGCTGCGGGTTCTTAACTTCGCTGGCCACCGAAATGATCGGCGTCAGGCCCAGGTAGGCGAAGATCACGCCGCCGGCCGACACCGCCATCTCAATGCCCGACAGGCCAAACGGTGCAAAACCGTGCATCTGGAAGTTCGCTGGTTTGAAGAAGGTGAACAGCACACCGATCACCAGCAACGGCACGATGAACTTGAACACGCTCACCAGGTTATTGGCGATGGCGAAGGTCTTGACGCTGCGGTAGTTGAGGATAAAGAACAGGCACAGCAGCGCGAACTGCACCAGCCAGCCCAGGGTGGTCGGGTCGCTGGAACCGGCCTTGGTCAACTCAGGAAACCACGCGGCGGCGTATTGGCGTGAGGCGACCACTTCAATCGCCACCAGGCTGGAAAACGCAATCAGCGTGATAAAGCCCATCAGATAGCCCAGCAGCGGGCCATGGGAGTACACCGGGTAACGCACCACGCCACCGGCGCGGGGCAGGGCGGCGCCGAGTTCGCAATAAACAATACCCAGCAACAGCACGGCGAAACCACCCAGCAACCAGGAGAAAATCCCCGCCGGGCCTGCGATGGCCGACACATGACTGGCAGCGAATAACCACCCCGAACCGAAGATGGCCCCCAGCCCGATAAAGGTGAGGTCCATCAGTGACAGCTGTTTCTTGAACTTGCCTTGGCCTGACATAGCGGCGCCTTCTTGTGAGTTATTGGATAGGCATGCAGTGGCGCTATCGTGAACCCGTCAGCCCGGCGGCGATTGATGTTTTGCATGGGCATGAATGACGAATTCAGCACAATTTCCCGTACTCGACAGCGCAAGGCACATGGCGCAATCTGCTGGCCGTCGATCAATAAAAGGGCGGTGAAAGTCATGTTGCACAGCGCGTTTGCAAGCCTTCTCAACGGCAGCCGCCCCGACAGCATCGAGCAGCTGTTAAGCGGGGTAGAGCAGCTATTGCCGATGCTTGACGTGCTGCCCAACGCGGCGATTTTTATCAAGGACATCGATGCCCGCTACGTGCTCGCCAACCGCACTCTGGTGCAGCGCTGCGGCCTCAGGCGGCTTGAGCCGCTGCTGGGCAAGACCAGCGCCGAGGTGTTCCCCGCGCAACTGGGGCCGGGCTATACCGAGCAGGATCGGCGCGTGCTCGAACGCGGGCAGGTGCTGGAAGACCAGCTTGAGTTGCATCTCTACGGCACCCGCGAACCCGGCTGGTGCCTCACGCACAAATGGCCGCTGTACAACCGGCTCGGTGCGATCATCGGCTTGGCGGGGATTTCAGTGGACCTGCAATCGGCCAGCCAGACTCACCCGGCTTATCAACGCCTGGCAGCGGTGGATGAACATATCCGCACCCACTTCAACCGCCGCGTCACCCTCGGTGAGTTGACGCGCATTGCCGGGATTTCCGTGGCGCAGTTGGAGCGCTACTGCAAGCGCGTCTTCCATCTGACGCCCAGGCAGATGATCCAGAAAGTGCGCCTGGAACATGCCCGGAGCTTGTTGCATACCGAGCTGCCGATTACCGAGGTGGCATTGCAATGCGGGTACACCGACCACAGTGCGTTTACCCGTCAGTTCAAGGCATCCACCGGGTTCACCCCCAGGCAGTATCGGCAAGCAACGCAAGGCGCCAGCGCAGGTGAATGTCTTATGTAGGAGCGAGCTTGCTCGCGAAAAACTCACACGCGCCGCGTTCATTCAGGAAGCACGCGTTATCGTTGACGTTTTTCGCGAGCAAGCTCGCTCCTACAGGATAAGCGTCCCATTGCGATGCAACGAATGGCGCGCACGCCCCTCATATGCTTACGAGTAACCTTTAACCACCACAGGTATCGAGCTTATGACCGCGGCGAATAACGATCATGTGAACTGGCTGGTGCAACAGTCCATGCTGCACGCGGCGCGGCAGCGGGCCAGGCTCTACTGCGGGCAAGGGCGCTTGTGGCAGCAGCCCTACGCGCAGACCCGGCCGCGTGATGCGTCAGCCTTGTCGTCGGTATGGTTCACCGCCTACCCAGCCTCGATTGTCACCCGCGAAGGTGGCACTGTGCTCGAAGCGCTGGGGGATGAAACCCTGTGGCACGCCTTGTCGAAGATCGGCATTCAGGGCATTCACAACGGCCCCCTGAAGAAATCCGGCGGCCTGTCCGGCACCCGGCATACCCCGACCATCGACGGCAATTTCGACCGCATCAGCTTCGACATCGACCCCCAACTGGGCACCGAGGCGCAGTTGCAGGCATTGACGCGCATGGCCGCCGCGCACAATGCGGTGATCATCGACGATGTGATCCCGTCCCATACCGGCAAGGGCGCGGACTTTCGCCTGGCGGAGATGGCCTATGAGGACTATCCGGGGCTCTACCACATGGTGGAAATCCGTGAGGAAGACTGGTCGTTGCTGCCGGATGTCGCCGAAGGCCGCGATGCACAGAACCTCAGCCCGCAACAGGTGGATGCGCTGCGCGACAAGCACTACATCGTCGGCCAGTTGCAGCGGGTGATCTTTTTCGAACCGGGGGTAAAGGAAACTGACTGGAGCGCCACGCCGCAAGTGGTCGGCGTAGACGGCAAACCACGGCGTTGGGTGTACCTGCATTACTTCAAGGAAGGCCAGCCGTCGCTCAATTGGCTGGATCCCTCGTTCGCGGCTCAGCAGATGATCATCGGCGACGCGCTGCATGCCATTGACGTGATGGGCGCGAAGATCCTGCGCCTGGACGCCAACGGGTTTCTCGGTGTAGAGCGCAAGTTGGACGGTACGGCCTGGTCGGAAAGCCACCCGCTGTCGATCACCGGCAACCAGTTACTCGGCGGGGCGATTCGCAAGGCCGGTGGTTTCAGCTTCCAGGAACTCAACCTGACTGTGGATGACATTGCCTCCATGTCCCACGGCGGCGCCGACCTGTCCTATGATTTCATCACCCGGCCTGCCTACCAGCACGCGTTGTTGATGGGCGACACAGAATTTCTGCGCCTGATGCTGCGCCAGATGCACACGCTGGGTATCGACCCAGGCTCGCTGATCCACGCGCTACAGAACCACGATGAACTGACCCTGGAACTGGTGCACTTCTGGACGCTGCACGCCCACGACAGCTTCATGTTCCAGGGGCAGACCTTCCCCGGCAACATCCTGCGCGAGCATATCCGCGAGCAGATGTACGAACGCCTGACCGGCGAACATGCGCCGTACAACCTCAAGTTCGTGACCAACGGCGTGTCCTGCACCACGGTCAGCATCATCACTGCCGCCTTGGGCATTCGTGACCTTGAGGCGATTACTGCTGCGGATATCCAGCAGATTCGCCAGATCCATTTACTGCTGGTGATGTACAACGCCATGCAGCCTGGCGTGTTTGCGTTATCCGGCTGGGACCTGGTGGGCGCACTGCCGTTGGCGGCCGAAGACGTCGCGCACTTGATGGCCGATGGCGATACCCGCTGGATACACCGCGGCGCCTACGACCTGGTGGACCTGAACCCCGACGCCGAGCTCTCGGCCGGGCAGATGCCGCGCTCCAAAAGCCTGTATGGCAGCCTGAACCACCAGTTGCAGGACCCGGATTCATTCGCCTCGCAATTGCAGAAAATCCTCAGCGTACGCCGCGCCTACGACATCGCCGCGAGCCGCCAGATCCTGATACCGGATGTCGAGCATCCAGGTTTGCTGGTTATGGTCCATGAACTGCCGGCGGGTAAGGGGACGCAGATCACCGCGCTGAACTTCGGTGCCACGCCGATCACCGAATCCCTGCACCTGCCTAACATTGCGCCCGGGCCGGTGGTCGACATCATCAATGAGCGCGTGGAGGGTGATCTGACTGCCGAAGGTGAGTTCACCATCACCCTGGATGCGTATGAGGGCTTGGCGCTACGGGTGGTAAGCAGTACACCGATGCTTTAGGCAAAAGCAGTATTGAACGGTGCGTGTCGGCGCGAGCCTTGAGTGTTTTGTTGTTTTGAGCTGGACAAGGTGATGGCAAGTGGCTAGCTTCGCCATCACACCTTTCCATCAGGACGTTTCACATGACATTGAAGTTGCGTAACCGTGTGTTCGAATTGCTGCAAGAAGCTCCTGGTACACGTTGGACGCCTAGTGAGCTGGCATTGGAGCTTTTTCGACTCTATCCCGTTGAGTGTCAGGAAAAAAAAGCGCGCAGCAAGGCCATCGAAACTGACGATGCGTTGGTATCTCAAATAGCCCGTGAAATATACGGTTCTCGCGGTCGCTGGGAGGACAATTATTCCCAGGTGCAATCCGAAGGGGAGAACCCCCGCCGTCTCTATTGGGATGACACCTTGCCCGCACTTGCGCCCGGCACTCAGGTTTCACCCTCGGTAGCCGCTGAAAAAGTGGCGCTTAACCGGATTCTGTTTGGTCCGCCGGGCACGGGTAAAACGTATTCCACCATCGAGGCCGCGCTGGAAGTGCTCGACCCGCAGTTTCTCGCCGAGCAACGCTTGAACAGCCCGGCTGATGATGAGCTGCACCACTCCCTGAAAACCCGCATCGATGAGCTGGATCGGGAAGGGCGTATTCGCTTCGTCACCTTTCACCAGAGCTTCAGTTACGAAGACTTCGTTGAAGGCTTGCGTGCAGTCAGCAACGACAATGGTCAAATTGAGTACCCGGTCGAGCCGGGTGTTTTCAAACGTTTGTGTGACCAGGCGCGTACCAGTTCTGCCAACGCCGGCACCAGTAGCAACCCGCGCATCTGGAAAATTTCCATCAACGGCAGCTGGGGAAGCCCCGAGTTGAGTTACTGCCTGGAACATGGCGAAGCGCGTATCGGTTGGGTGGGCGCCGGAGATCTGAAAGCCGAAAACAACACGCCTTATTACGACCAGCTCAGTAGCCAGAGCAAAGGCACCTTGAGCTCTTTTGCAAAGGAAATTCAGCCGGGTGATGTTCTGGTGTGTATTCATTCTGCGGAGTTGATCTCGGCCGTCGGCGTGGTGACCGGCGAGTATCGCTATGAGGCAAACCCGCCGAGCATCGTGCGTGAGTATCCGCAGGTATTGCCGGTGAACTGGCTGTATCGCGATCTTGAACTTTCAGTTCTGCCCATTAATGGCGACAAGTTATTTACGCGCAAAACCGTATACCCACTGGATCGCTTCAACTGGAGCGACCTGCTGGGTTATCTGCACAAGTCTGACGCCAAGCCGATCAAGCCTTTCGAGCAAGCGGATGGAGTACGCAAACCTCATGTTCTTGTGATCGATGAAATCAACCGGGGCAACATCTCGCGTATTTTCGGCGAACTGATCAGCCTGATCGAGCCGAGCAAGCGTGAGCGCTTGAATGCTGAATCGAATGAGGCATTGAGCGTCCAACTGCCGTACTCGAAAAAGCCCTTCAGCGTCCCCGACAACGTTTACCTTATCGGCACGATGAATACGGCGGATCGCTCCCTGGCTTCGATGGATATTGCCCTGCGCCGTCGTTTCAATTTCATCGAAATGCCGCCCAAGCCCGGTCTGCTCGAAGGCATTTTTGTCAACGATGGCGCTGATTCCACATCTGAAGCCGGGGTGGACATCAAGCAACTGTTGAGCACAATGAATCAACGTATCGAGGTTTTGCTCGATCGCGATCATTGCCTGGGACACGCTTACTTCCTGCCGTTGCGCCACGAGCCGAGCCTGGCGCTGTTGGCGTCTATCTTTCGCCAGCAAATTCTGCCACTGCTGCAAGAGTACTTCTTCGAGGACTGGCAGCGCATTCACTGGGTGCTGAACGACCACAATAAGGAAGAGGACGATCAGTTCGTCCAGGAAGTGACAATAGACTTCCTGCAATTGTTTGGCGAAAAAGGGCCGGTAGACTCACGTACCCAACGTTGGAAGCTGAACGAGTGTGCATTTGATCGCATCCAGGCCTATAAGGCGATCAGCAGGATCTCCCGTTGAATCCTACCGTCACGGTCCGCGAATACGCGCGGCTGACTACTGAGGCGATCGAGTCGGGGCTGGACCGTGCGCAAATTTCTCCCTCAGCTTTCAAGTGGCTATGTGACCTGAACGACTCCTTCACCAAGGCAGGGACGGCGTTAGCGCAGATAGAAGGCCAATGTTGGCTGAAATTGGATAACTTTGTCGGCGTGCTGGAGAGCCCCTGCGGTATGCGGTTGGAGATATTGCCCAAGCATTTTGAGCAAGGCGATTGTGTTGAGCTCAATCGTAAATTGCTGTGCAAGATGATTCAGGCAGCTTTTAACCTCAAAACCCGTCGCGTGGGCCCTGCGGACTTGATGCTGTTCGATGCGCCACTTAGCGAGTGGGTGATGCTTCAGTTCTTGCTGGAACTGGACCACTTGGTCAAGCGCGGGCTGCGCTTTGACTACCATCGCCTTGAAGAGGAGCAGCGTTATCTGCGTGGCCAACTGGATATTGTCAGGCAGATTCGTCAGCCACCGGGCCGTCAGCATCAGTTTCAACTGCGCCATGATGTCTTTCTGCCGGACCGTCCAGAGAATCGCTTGCTGATGCTGGCCTTGCAGAAAGTCTGCCAGGCGACGCAACAACCGGACAGCTGGCGCCTGGCTCATGAGTTGCGGGGGCTGTTGCAGGAGTTGCCTGCCAGCCGCAACCTGAAAGCTGATTTGAAGCTGTGGCGCAATGACCGTTTGATGGCCCATTACCAACCGGTTAAGCCTTGGTGTGAACTGGTCCTGGGGGAGGGGATGCCCACTGCAGTGTCGGGCAATTGGCATGGAATCAGTTTGTTGTACCCGATGGAAAAACTGTTTGAGCGGTATGTCGAAGTCTGTATTCGCAGGACGTTACCGGATTGCGCAACGATGCAACGGCAGGTCAAGCAAGAATTTCTGTGTCGGCATAACGACGACGGTATGTTCCCACTCAAACCTGACATGCTCATCACACAGAACAGTCAACGCTGGGTGCTGGACACCAAATGGAAACGCCTGGATCAGCGCACAAACAAGTACGGCTTGAGCCAAACGGACTTCTATCAGTTGTTCGCTTATGGCCAGCACTATTTGAAAGACCAGCCGCAGGGCGAAATGTTGCTCATCTATCCTTACAAGGCGAGCTTTGATCAGCCACTTGACCCTTTCCGTTTCTCGGCGCAATTACAGTTATGGGTGGTGCCTTTTGACCTGGAGTCAGGTGCGCTGGTCGACAGGCACCCCGAGCCGCTGCCTTTGTGGAAGGATAGCCACACTTCGCGGCGATAGTGATGCATTCACCAGCGCCCAGGGCCCGGTTGCTTCGTGTTGTTTACTGAAAAAACCGCATCAAAGAATCAATGGTGTTTGTTCTTGTGCTTATGCTTGTTGCCTTTGTGCCTGGCGCCGCCTGAACGGTGATTGCTCTCGTCATCCGCCAGATTATTACCCAACGCGCCACCTGCGGCGCCGCCAACGCCCGCGCCGATGGTCGAACCGGTGGTGCCGCCCAGGCGATTGCCAATCAGCGAACCACCTGCCGAGCCCAAACCGCCGCCAATTGCCGCTTCGGTCTTGTTGCCTTTCTGCGCGCCAACCGCACTACCGGCCGCGCCACCCACGCCTGCACCGATGGCCGCACCGGTCGACCCACCGAGCTGTTGGCCGACCACATTGCCCAGCGCGCCACCGACACCGCCGCCCAGGGCAGCAGTGCCATCGCCAGCGGCCAGGGCCCCTTGGGAAATCAGGATGCCCAATGCCAGGGCAGGGAATGTCATTTTCATTTTTGTACCTCAAGGGCTGTCTCAGGCGCTCACGGGTTAAAGCACGCCTGATATTCTGATTAGAGCACACGCCGTGACACTGCGGTTCTTGTGACGGTGATCGGCGCAAGATAAAAATTTTTTTCAGCCCTCTTGAATTCCTTTTCAGCGTCCATAGATTTTTGAACACGCGATGCCGAACGCGGGTCGCGTACTAAATCACTTGGAGAAACTCAGGAGATTTTAAAATGGCTACTACCCTTTCGTTGGCCCCACTGTTCCGTCAATCGGTGGGCTTTGATCGCTTCAACGACCTGTTCGAGTCGGCGCTTCGCAGCGAGGCTCCCAATTCCTATCCACCTCACAACGTGGAAAAGCACGGTGATGACGCGTATCGGATTGTCATCGCGGTTGCCGGCCTGACGGAGGAGGACTTGGATATCCAGGTCGAAAGGGGCGTCTTGACGGTTTCCGGCGGAAAACGCGAAACCGACGATAAGGTCGCTTACCTGCACCAGGGCATTGCTCAACGTGCCTTCCGTTTGTCGTTCCGCCTGGCGGACCATATCGAAGTGCGCGGCGCTGCCTTGACCAATGGCTTGCTGAGCATCGACCTGCTGCGTGAAGTGCCTGAAGAGGCCAAGCCAAAACGCATCACGATCGGTGGCGATGCCAAGCCCGAGCTGCGTCAGGTAAGCGTGCAGTGATGTAATCGGCGGTAAAAAGGCGCTCTACGGAGCGCCTTTTTTGTGCGTGCTAAACCTCGCCCTCGGCCGCAAACAACTTCCTGGCCTCGGCAAAACACTTTTCGGCAATCGCCGAGCGCGGTTCGGTCTTGCGCATCACCATGCCCAGGGGCGCGAGTACGCTGGCGTCCGGGAGGTTGATGAATGCCAGGTTCTCAATCGGGCTTTCCAGGCCGCTGTCCAACGGCATGATCGCGCAGCAGAAGCCTTCGTGGATCGCCTGGAACAGTTGATAGGTGGAATCGCTTTCCAGAATGGGCTGCGGATCCAGGCCACGGCTGCGGAAGCTCAGGTCGATGGATTTTCGGTAGTGCATACCGTTGCTGATCATCCCCAGCGGCAGTTTGGCGGCCTCTTCCCAGCTCATTTCGCTGCCTTCGAATTGGAAGTGGCGGGTGTCGTAGAGCAGCCCGACACGGGTCTCGCCCATTTCGAAAAATTCCAGGTAGTTGGCGTTGACGTGGTCCAGGTAACACACGCCCAGGTCCAGCTGGTTGGTGCCCAGGGCTTCGATGATCCTGTCCGAACTCATGGAGGTGAGGCTGAACTTGAGTTCCGGAAAGGTGTTGGACAAGTCCTGAATGAAACGGATCGGGTTGAAGCCGCTCAGGGGCACCAGGCCCAGGCGCAGGTTACCGACCAGTTGACCACGGCACGCGGCGGCCTCGGCAAACAGGCCGTCATGGGCGGCGAGCAGGGTCCTGGCCCAGGCCAGCACACGCTCGCCGGCCTCGGTGAAACCTTCGAAGCGTTGGCCGCGGGTGACCAGTTCCAGGCCCAGCTCATCCTCCAGGTTACGCAGGCGCATCGACAGGGTCGGCTGGGTGATGTGGCAGCGTGCGGCGGCCTGACCGAAATGGCGGGTCTGTTCCAGCGCGATCAGGAATTTGAGTTGCTTTATGTCCATTAAGGCTGCCTGGAAAGAGTGTCGGGAACGCGGTACGCGGCGAGAGCTGAGCAGATGGTCTCATTGTAACGGCTGGCACGTCCAAGCGGGCGGGTCACAGGCATCGTTCCATTTATGAGATGCAGCGGCCTGATTCAGCCACTACCTAACCCTGAACCTGATGACTAAGGTGGCTCCTGACTGCATCAGGTAACGCTGCAAACTTCGATGGTCACGAAGAACCGGACTCACAGCGAAAGTAAACACGCTGGGTTTTTTTACGAGGTGCCCGCTCAGGGCATCATCTTTTTTATCAGGAGTACCACAATGTCTACACCTTACGTTCGTTTGGACAAAGATAACGCCGCTGTATTGCTGGTGGACCATCAGGCTGGTCTGCTGTCGTTGGTTCGTGACATTGACCCGGACAAGTTCAAGAACAACGTGCTGGCCCTGGCTGACCTGGCCAAGTACTTCAAGCTGCCGACCATCCTCACCACCAGTTTCGAAACCGGCCCGAACGGCCCACTGGTACCCGAGCTCAAAGCGCTGTTCCCGGACGCTCCGTACATTGCCCGCCCTGGCCAGATCAATGCCTGGGACAACGAAGACTTCGTCAAGGCCATCAAGGCCACGGGCAAGAAGCAGTTGATCATTGCCGGCGTGGTGACCGAAGTGTGCGTGGCGTTCCCGGCGCTGTCGGCCCTGGCTGAAGGGTTTGAAGTATTTGTGGTGACCGATGCTTCCGGCACGTTCAACGAACTGACCCAGCAATCGGCCTGGGCCCGTATGACGGCCAATGGCGCGCAACTGATGACCTGGTTTGGCCTGGCGTGTGAGTTGCATCGCGATTGGCGCAACGATATTGAAGGCTTGGGGACGTTGTTCTCCAACCACATCCCGGATTACCGCAACCTGTTCACCAGTTACAACGCCTTGACTGAGGGCAAATAAGCCTGATGAGTGAGGCTGCCGGCTGTCGGCAGCCTCATTTTGTGCATTCGGCGGTAATCCAGTCGCAATTTGTTACTAACTGGATGCCAGAAAATTCCGCGTTGTAGGGGCAATCAGGGACAAATCCGCAGCCTGCCATTCAATTTTCATAAAAATGTAACAACCCTGCTGCACAGTTCGGGAGCCCGTCACCACAACGAGTTCCTTTTAATGAAAAGCTTGATGAAGTCCGCAGCACTCGCCGTTACGGTATCTCTGTGTGCCTCCTCCATGACCTTCGCCGCCGAGAACGTGCGCCTCACCGGTTCCGGCGCCAGCTTCCCTGCACCGATCTACCTCACCTGGTTCAAGGACTTCAGCAAGAAGACCGCTGGCGTTACCGTGGATTATCAATCCAAGGGCAGCGGCGCAGGCGTGCAGGACTTCTTGAATAAAACCGTCGATTTCGCCGCCAGTGACTCGGCCATGAAGGATGAGGACATCGCCAAGGTGGCCGAAGGCGTGCAATTGCTGCCAATGACCGCAGGTGAAATCGTGCTGGCGTATAACCTGCCGGGCAACCCCAAGGGCCTCAAGCTGCCACGCGACGTTTACTCCAATATCTTCCTGGGCAAGATCACCAAGTGGAACGACCCACAGATCGTCGCCGCCAACCCGGACCTGAAACTGACCGACATGCCGATCACTGTGGTGGTACGTGCAGACTCCAGCGGCACCACAGCGGTATTCACCAAGCACCTGGCGACCATTAACCCTGAATTCAAAACGGCGCTGGGGGAGGGCAACACCGTCAACTGGCCGGCCAGCGATAAGTTCATCAAGTCGCCCAAGAACGATGGCGTGACCGCCACCGTACGCCAGACGCCAGGCGCGATTGGCTACATTGAGTACGGCTTCGCCAAGTTGGCCAAGGTCGACTTTGCCCAGTTGCAGAACAAGGCCGGGCAGTATGTGGTGCCCAATGCCGAGAGCGGTGCCGAGGCCCTGGCAGCCGTGAAGATGCCGGAAAGCCTGGTGGCCTGGCTGCCGGACCCGGACGGCGCGAAGTCCTACCCGATCACGTCCTACACCTGGATGATCTTCCGCAAGGACAACGGTAACCCGGCCAAGGCCAAGGCCATGCGCGAAATGGTCGAATACAGCTTGACCGAGGGGCAGAAAATCGCCGACTCGATGGGCTACATCCCGCTGCCGCAATCGGTTGTCGATCAGGTGCGCAAAGCTTCCGCCAACATCCAGTAACACCCGTGAGGTCGCTCTTGGCCTGGGCTGTCAGCCAGGCCGGGAGCGTTTCCCCCCTTGTTCCGGAATTCGCCCATGATCAAACCTTTCGTCGTCCCGGTTAACCCCGATTCTGCCTGCCAGCCCCCCTCTGCAAAGGACTTCCTGGTCGATCGCACCTTCCGAGGGCTCGCGCGAATCGGGGTGGTACTGATTCTGGCGTTGGTCGCAGCCTTGGTATTCGAGGTGGGACGCAAGGCCCTTCCCGGCATGGAGAAGCACGGTTTTGACGTGCTCTTCGGTAGTGTCTGGGATGTCAACCAAGGCAAGTACGGGATCCTGCCGGCGATTTGGGGCACGCTCTATAGCGCCTTGATCGCGCTGCTGATTGCAGGGGTTTTCGGCGTCAGCATGGCAATTTTTCTCACTCAGGATTTCCTGCCGGCGAAGCTCGCCGCAGTGTTTCGCACCATCGTTGAATTGCTCGCGGCCATCCCCAGCGTGGTGTATGGGCTGTGGGGCATCTACGTGGTGATCCCGGCGATCCGGCCATTGACCACCTGGTTGAACAGCGAGCTGGGCTGGATACCGTTTTTCGGCACGTCCTTGAGCGGGCCGGGGTTGCTCCCGGCGGCGCTGGTATTGGCGATCATGATTCTGCCGACGATTGCCGCCGTGTCCCAGGACGCCCTGACCAGCGTACCGATGAAAACCAAACAGGCCGCCTATGGCATGGGCACCACCCATTGGGAGGCGATTCTCAAGGTAATGGTGCCATCCGCCGCCACCGGTATTTTCGGTTCCCTGGTGCTCGGGCTCGGTCGCGCACTGGGTGAAACCATGGCGCTGGCCATGCTGGTGGGCAACGCCAACAACATCTCACTGTCGTTGTTTGCGCCGGCCAATACCTTGGCGGCCTTGCTGGCGCTGAACTTTCCCGAAGCCGGGCCGAACGAGATCGAGGTGTTGATGTACGCCGCGCTCGTGCTGATGTTTATCACGCTGCTGGTGAACGTCATCGGTTCCATGATCATGCTCTACGCCCAGCGCGGTAACAAACAATGACTAACCTCACGTCCCCGATCACTGCGGTGCCCAGCCTGCAGCGCAAGTTCGAAGGCCGCGCGCTGCGCAGCCTGGTGTTGACCACGCTGGTCTGGCTGGGGGCGCTGATTGCCAGCGTGCCGCTGATTTCCGTGCTCTACATGCTGATCACCCGTGGCGGCGCACGCCTGAGCCTGGAAGTGTTCACCGAACTGCCGCCTACCGGCTTCGAGACCGGTGGCGGTTTCGGCAACGCCATGGCAGGTACCTTTGTGATGGTCGGCATCGCGGCTGCCATCGCGGTACCGGTCGGCATCATGGCGGCGATCTTCCTGGCCGAACTGGGGCCGGACAGCAAATTGGCGAACGCTGCGCGCTTTGCCGCCAAGATGCTCACGGGGTTGCCGTCGATTCTGGCCGGGGTATTTGCCTACGCCCTGGTGGTCATGACCACCGGAACTTACTCGGCACCGGCGGGCGGTGTAGCCCTGGCGGTACTGATGCTGCCGATCGTGGTGCTGACCGCCGAAGAGTCGATGCGCATGGTGCCCAAAATCATGAAGGACGCCGCCTACGGCATGGGCTGCACCCGCTCGCAGGTGATCTGGAAAATCATCTTGCCGACCGGCCTGCCGGCGATCCTCACCGGCGTGATGCTCGCCGTGGCCCGTGCTGCCGGTGAAACCGCGCCGCTGCTGTTTACCGCGCTGTTCAGCAACTACTGGATCTACCACGACGGCGACCTCGCGGTCATGAACCCCACGGCCTCGCTGGCGGTACTGATCTACAACTTCTCCGGCATGCCTTTCGACAACCAGCTTGAGCTCGCCTGGGCGGCCTCGTTGGTGTTGGTGATGATTGTGCTGGTTGTCAATATTGTCAGCCGTATCTTCGGCAAGCCCAAGTATTAAGAACGGGAGCATCTGAATTTTGAACGTCTCAACTGCGCAAATAGCCGCTCCGTTTGTCACCCAGTCGCCTGTGGTCATGGACTGCAAGCTGGACAGAATTTTCTACGGCAACTTCATGGCGGTGCGTGACAGCCACGTGCCGATTGAAAAAAACAAGATCACCGGCTTTATCGGCCCTTCGGGCTGCGGCAAAAGTACCGTGTTGCGCAGCCTCAACCGCATGAACGACCTCGTGAAGGGCTTTCGCTTTGAGGGCCATGTGCATTTCCTCGGCCAGGATGTATATGGCAAGGGCGTCGATCCGGTGGTGGTACGCCGCTACATCGGCATGGTGTTCCAGCAGCCCAACCCGTTTTCCATGAGCATCTTCGACAACGTCGCCTTCGGCCTGCGCCTGAACCGCTACAAGGGTGATCTGGGCGATCGCGTCAAGCACGCCCTGCAAGGCGCGGCACTGTGGGATGAGGTCAAGGACAAGCTCAAGGTCAGTGGCTTGTCGCTTTCCGGTGGCCAGCAGCAACGGTTGTGCATTGCCCGCGCTATCGCCACCGAGCCGGAAGTGCTGTTGCTCGATGAGCCGTGTTCGGCCCTGGACCCCATCGCCACCCGCCGGGTCGAGGAACTGATGGTCGAGTTGAAGAAGGATTACACCATCGCCCTGGTGACTCACAACATGCAGCAGGCCATTCGCGTAGCGGACACCACGGCGTTTTTCTCGGTGGATATTTCCCAGGGCACGCGCACGGGCTACCTGGTGGAAATGGGCGCGACCGCGCAGGTTTTCGGCAGCCCGCGTGAACAAATGACCGAGGATTACATCAGCGGCAAGTTCAGCTGAGTCCTCCATGTTCGATAACCGCCGCACCTGCGCCAACGTCTTCTCGGGAATGCCAATGCCTGCAACGCATCGTCTAGATTTGCCAGCGATTGAACGCGCCCTGCGTAAGGTGCAGAGCCGCTTTGCCCAGCTCAGCACGCAGTTTACCGAGCCGCGGGACCCGCTGACGGACGAGGTGTTGGAGAACGTGCTTGAGGGCTACGCGCTGGTTGACGACTATGTCGCCCGGGGCGTCGACCTGTTTGATCTGCATCACCTTGACCTGATGCTGGAGATCAACGCCACGGTGCTCTGCGGTCGAGACCCGGCGCGCAGGCTGGAATATGCGCAGCACCTGGCCGCTACCGAGGAGCACTTTTTCAACAACGTTGAGGGCGGCATCAAGGACTTGTTCAATTGGTACTGCGCGTACCGCAGCGAATCGGTGTGGAAGCGTGCGGCGGGTGTGTATGTACGCATCCTCAGCAAGCCGCAATTATTTATCGAAGGCAATAACCGCAGCGGGTCGTTGATCGTCAGCTACCTGCTGATGCGCGCCGGGTTGCCGCCGTTCGTGCTCACGCTGGAAAACGCCGAGGGCTACTTCAACCCCTCTTCGGTGATCCGCAACTCGGCCAAACATGGGGTGAAGGCGTTGTATGAGTTGCCAAAAATCAAGAAGAAGTACGCCGCGTTCCTGGAAGAGCAAGCGCCTGATCCAGGGGTGTTTTTCTTGAGCGACACACCGCAGCCAATCTATCAGGGAGGCCAATGATGCGCCGGTATGAAACTTTCGCAGGCAACTGCCGAACGTCCGTCAGCCGACTCGTACAAGCCTTGTCCACGCGTATGCTCGCGCGACCGCGCGTACGGATCTCGTTTGATATCGACGACACACTGGCCTGCCAACTTGATCATTCCCCCGTCGAAAGCAGCTGGTTGCCGGCCTGCGTCCATCGCTGGTGGGGCGAGCCGCTGCGTGTCGGCACTCGCTCCCTGACCCGGGAGTTACGGCGCCAGGGATGCAGCATCTGGGTTTACACCTCGTCAGGGCGGGCGCCTTCCTACATCAGGCGTTGGCTGATGCTGTACGGCATTCGTGTCGATGGGGTGGTAAACAGCGTCCTGCATAACCAGACCCTGAGCGCACGCGGGCTGTTGAACACACCTTCGAAGCTTCCGTCGGCCTTCGATATCGATTTGCATGTGGATGATTCCGAGGGCGTGCGCATTGAAGGCCATGAGCATGGCTTTCGGGTGGTCGTGGTTGACCCGCAGGATGAACAGTGGGCGCAGAGAGTGCTTGAGGCTGTCGCGGGTGTGCAGGCGCAATTGGCCAGGCAGCAAGTGCCTCGATATCAGAAGCCGGTGCGACAAGGCGCTGAAATTTTTTCTTCCTGAGATCAATGGGATGTCATGCAAAACCCCTTTGAATGCTCGTTGCCAATGAGCAGCCGCAGACAAAAAAGTCTTACCTTTCAGCGCGCTTCGCCGCGTGTTAGAGATTGAACAAACTCACACGCTTAATTGACGCCATCAAAATGACATCCTATGATCGCCCTCCATTGGTGGCTTAAGGCCACAATAGAGGGATCTAGAGAATGTGGCGTTTACCGCGTCGGACCAGGTGTCATCTGCTGTCCGCTTTTTTTTGCCTGGGCTTTGTTGGCGGGGTGCAAGCTGCCACGCCGCAGAATGCCCCAGGCATCACCGACCTGATCCGTGATCGCCAGGACCGCCTGCTTGAGGATCAGCAACGGCGAATCGAAGAGCTCAAGGATCTGCCTGGCAAATCTGCGGCGCCCGCCGCACCGGTCGCGCCTGTCGACACCCGTTGCTTCCCGATCAAAACCATCGAGCTGGGCGGCGCTGATGCGCTGACCGAAGATGAGCGCACGAGCCTTATCAAACCTTACACCGGCCAATGCCTGGGCGTACCGCAGCTCAACCAAGTGCTCAAGGTCATCACCGATCGCTATTTGGCCAAGGGCCTGGTCACCAGTCGCGCCTACCTGCTTCAGCAGGACCTTTCCAGTGGCAACCTCAAAATTCAGGTTGTCGAAGGCCGGCTGGAAAGCCTGAAGGGCGCCGAAGGCAGTGGTATCACCGACCGTCAATTGACCATGAGTTTCCCCGGCAAGCAGGGCGAGCTGCTCAACCTGCGCGAAATCGAGCAGATGGTCGATCAGTTGAATCGCTTGCCGTCGAATCAGGCGCAGATGGAGTTGGCGCCGGGCAAGGCCGTGGGTGGCAGCGATGTTCTGGTCAAAAACACACCGCAAAAGCCCTGGCGTGTCGGCCTGTCGCGGCATAACGGCGGCCAGCGCAGCACCGGTGAGCAGCAGTGGGGCGCCAGTCTCGATTGGGACAATCCGTTGGGCCTGGCTGACCAACTCTCGCTGCGCGGTGGCCACGATGCTCAAAGCGATCACCAAAAAACCTCACGCAATTCGATGCTCAGCTATAGCCTGCCGTTCGGTTGGTGGAACCTCTCGTACAGCTACATCGAAAGTGAGTACCGCTCCCAGGCCCAGGCCAACAACTTCAAGTTCAAGCAGACCGGCGACAGCCAGAATCACCAGTTGCGCCTGGAGCGGGTCATCCATCGTGATGCCTTGAGCAAGACCTCCCTGAACACCGGTATTGCCTATCTTCGTACCAACAACTTCATCGAAGACAGCAAGCTCGCCTTGAGCAGCAACCGCCTCAGTGAAGCGCAAGTGGGTGTCAACCATGGTCGGCGTATCGGCGGCTCATTTCTCAATATCGACTTGGGTATGCAAAACGGCATCGGCGCGTTCGACGCTCAGGCCAACCATGACCCCAAGCCCGGCCAGCCCGATGCGCGTTACCGCAAATACACCGCCACGGTGAGCTACCTGTACCCCTTCAAACTGTGGGGCGAGTCCCTCAGCTTCAGCAGTTTGATGACCGGCCAGCGCAGTGAAGACGTGCTGTTCAGCCCTCAGCGCATGAGCCTGGGCGGACAGTCGTCGATTCGTGGCTACAAAGAC
Organism: Pseudomonas paralactis; assembly: GCF_001439735.1. Taxonomy (GTDB): domain Bacteria; phylum Pseudomonadota; class Gammaproteobacteria; order Pseudomonadales; family Pseudomonadaceae; genus Aquipseudomonas; species Aquipseudomonas paralactis. Next base: position 66,722 of record NZ_JYLN01000007.1, on the reverse strand, counting down.
CAAATGCTGGCCGGCGACAGCGGCGGTTATTGGCGCAACGATTTGCGCTGGAGCCGGCCGGTGACCTGGGCCTGGATGCAGCCGGTATTCAGCGAATATGGCACCAGCCTCGGCTACGACCAGGGCGTCATCAGCCATGGCCGCTACAACGCCGAGCAGCACGGGCGCATGAGCAGCAACTCGGTGGAGTTGTTTGCGCGTGGCAAGAACGTCGCGGCCAGCGTGACCTTTGCGCACTCCTTGGAAAGACCGGACGCGATCACGGACCGTGAAGCACCGATCTATTTGCGCATGGATTTTTTTCTTTAAATTTTTGACCGCCTTCGGGCTTCGAGACATGACATGGACGTTCGCCAGTACGCATTCCTCGCGCGTCAGCCTTCTGCTGCCGTAAAAAGCCGTTCCCATTCTCTGGGGCTGCCTAAACGTGGGTTGGCGCTGATCCTGGCCAACGCCATGTTCTGGCATCCGTTACTGGCTCAGGCGGACGGCATCGTCGTGAATGCGCCGGGCACTACGCTCGGGCAAGCGGGCAATGGCGTGCCCATCGTCAACATCGCCACGCCAAATGCCAGCGGGCTGTCGCATAACCAATTCCATGACTACAACGTCGGCGCCAATGGGGTGATCCTCAACAACGCCACCGACCGCACCCAGGCCACGCAACTGGGCGGCATCATCGTCGGCAACCCCAATCTCAACGGCACCGCTGCCAACATCATCCTCAATGAAGTCAACGGCGGCAGCCCCAGCCAACTGCGCGGCTACACCGAAGTGGCCGGGCAATCGGCGCATGTGATCGTTGCCAACCCGTATGGCATCAGCTGTAACGGTTGCGGCTTTATCAATACCCCACAAGCGACGCTCACCACCGGTAAAGCCGTGATCGAAAACGGCCAGATCAATCGTTATCAGGTGGATCAGGGCAGTGTCGCCATCGAAGGCGCGGGCCTGAACGCCAGCAACGTCGATCAATTCGAAATCATCACCCGCGCTACCACCATCAATGCCCAGATCCAGGCGAAAAAGCTCACCATCGTCGCCGGTCGTAATGATGTGGACGCACGCAGCTTAAATGCCACCGCGCGGGCCGCAGATGGCAGCCAGGCGCCGGATCTGGCGATTGACTCGTCGGCGCTGGGCGGCATGTATGTAGGCGCGGTCAAGCTGATGGGCACCGAGGCGGGTGTCGGCGTGAAGTTGTCGGGGGATATGGTCGCTGGCGGCGATATTCAAATCGACGCTGGCGGCAAGGTGGTCATGGGCCAGACAACGGCAGGCGGCGCCATTAACGTAAAGGCCCATAGCGTTGAGGCCCAGGGTGTGGTCGCAGCGGGCAGCGTTCTGGAGATGAAGACGCAGGGCGAGCTGATCAATCAAAAAAGCCTGGCGGCGCGTGATCGTGTGGCGCTGCACAGCGGTGGGGTATTGACCAACAACGGCATCATCGAAGCCGGCGTCAACCCTGATCAGACGCGCAATGCTCAGGGTGATATCCAAGTCACCGCCGCCCGATTGAATAACACCGGCAAGACCGTCATCGCCAGCCGTGACCTGTCCGTCAAGGTTGATGGCACTCTCGACAACCGGAGCGGCACCCTGAGTGCGCAAAATCAGCTCCAGGTGAGTGCTGAAAAGCTCGATAACCAGCAGCAAGGCCGCGTATTGAGCGCCGCACGCATTGAGCTGAATGCTGCGCAGTTGCTCAATGCTGACGCGGGCCTGGTGGTTGGCGACCGAGGGCTCAGCGGTCGCATTGGACAGTTGGTCAATCGTAAAGGTGAGCTATCGAGTCTTGCCGAAGTCAGCTTGCAGGTCGACAGCCTGGATAACGTCGCCGGGCTGATTTCTGCCGGCCAGGCGCTGCGTTTGACTGCCAATGGCATGGTTAACAATCAAGGGGGTCGCCTGGTAGCGGGGCAGCATCTACAGATTGACGCCGGGCAACTGGATAACCGCCAGTCCGGTAGCGCGAGCAGTCAGGGCAGTCTGGGGCTGAACATTGCCGGTACCTTGGATAATCAACAGCAGGGCCGAATCGAGTCTGGTACGGCCGCACAGATCAGCGCCGCAAACCTCAATAACCAGCAACAGGGTGTACTCGTCAGTGGCGGCGCCCTGCAGTTGGCGACCGGCTCGCTCGATAACAGCCAGGGCGGGTCGATGACCAGCGCCAAAGCTCTGAATGCCCGTGTCACCCACCTCGACCAGCACGGCCAAGGGCGCATTTACAGCAACAGCGATGTCATCCTGGACCTGGGCAACGGCCATCTGGACAACCGCGACGGTGGTTTGATCAACGCCGGTGGCCAGTTGACGTTGAATAACCTCAATAGCGTCGACAACCGCAGCGGCGAGATTTCCAGTGCCCGTGGCTTTACGCTTGCGGCGAACAGCCTGGACAACCGCGCCGGCAAGCTGCTCAGCGACCAGGCCTTGGGCCTGAAAATTGTGCAGACTCTGAATAACGGGGCAGGACTGATCGCCGCCAGCGGCCTGGACATTGATGTTGCCAGTTTGATCAACGACCAACGCGGTCGAGTTTATAGCCGTGGTCGGCTTGACGCCCGGGTGGGCGGTTTGCTCGTCAATCAAAGCGGAAATTTCAGTGCCGACGCAGGCGCACAGTTGAGCATGGGTAGCCTGGACAACAGCAATGGCGGCCAACTCTTCAGTCAAGGCGCTCTTGGCCTGAACCTCAATCGGGGTTACTTGAACAACCAGGGCGGCTTGATCAACTCTCCGGGCCAGTTGTTGCTGACTCAACTTAACAGCGTCGATAACCAGGGTGGCGAGATCTCCAGCGCCCAAACCTTCGACCTGGTCGCGGATCAACTGGATAACGCCGCGGGCAAGCTACTCAGCGAGCAAGCCTTGAGCGTGCGCATTGCCCGCGCACTGGACAATACCAAAGGTGTGTTAACCGCCAAGTCCCTGGATGTTCAAGCGGGAACACTGGTTAACCAGTCTGGTCGACTGGCTGCGGTGGACGGCCTCACTTTGCAAGTCGAGGGCGAACTCGATAACCGCAGTGCGAAGGTGCTGGGCAAACATCTTGTGCTTGGCGTTGGGACGCTAACCAACGACCAGGGCCTGGTGCAGGGCGAATCGACGTTGCTGCTCCAAACGGGCGGTGCGGTCAGTAACCAGGCAGGCACGTTGGCCGCTGGGCATAGCATGAGGCTTAACAGCGCCAGTCTGGATAACCGCCAAGGTAACGTGACCAGCGACGGTGCACTGACGGCAGTTATTGCGGGCAGCCTGCTTAACCAAGCGGGGCTTTTGAGTGCCGGCACTGACTTGCAGCTCAGTGCCACAGAGCTGAACAACTCGCTCAAAGGGCGCATTGCCGCGCACCAGGTACAGCTCACGGCGCAAGCGTTGGATAACAGTGCAGGCGGCAGTCTGTATGCCAAAGCTCAATTGGGTATGGCCCTCGGCGGCCAGTTGAACAACGTCCGGGGCGCCCTGCGCAGCGATGGTCGTTTGACCATCACTGCCTCCGGTTTAACCAATGATGACGCCACACTCTCCAGTGCCGGCGACCTGCAGATCACGACCGGCAACCTGAGCAACCAGGGCGGGCACCTGAGCAGTGCCACTGGGTTGGGGATGACGGTTACCGCGCTGGACAACAGCCGCAAGGGGCAGGTCTCCAGCCAGGCCGATGTAAGCCTGGACCTGCAAGGTGGCCATCTCAACAATAGTGCAGGCCTGATCAACGCCCCAGGGCAGCTGCTGCTCAAGCAACTGGGCAGCGTCGATAACCAGGGCGGTGAAATCTCCAGTGCCCGCGCCTTTGAGTTGGCGGCAACTGCCTTGAACACGGCGGACGGCAAGATACTCAGCCAACAAGCCTTGACCCTGCGAATCGCCCAGGCATTGGATAACACCCGTGGCCTGATTTCCGCCGCGGCCTTACAGGTAAACAGCGCCAGTCTGGACAACCAGGGCGGCAAGTTGAGTGCCGGTTCTGACTTGAGTCTGCGCGTGGACAGTGTGCTGGATAACCGCGGCGGTGAGCTGCTGGGGCAGCGCTCGATAGTCGAAGTGGCTGCGCTCAACAACAGCCAGGGGCGCATCCAGGGCGATAACCGCTTGGCCTTGACCAGCCACGGCGCGGTCAATAATGCCAACGGCACGTTAGCTGCCGGTCAGACGCTGATGGTGAATGCCGTCAGCCTGGACAACCAGGCCAAGGGCCGCCTCACCAGCAAGGGGGACGCGCAGCTTGTGGTAGGGCGCGTGGATAACCGAGACGGCAGCATCACCTCGGTCGGGCAGTTGCAGGTCAAGAGTGACGAGCTGGATAACCGTCAGGCCGGGTTGTTCAATTCTGGCAAGGCCATGAACCTGGCCATCGGCAAAGTGGACAACCGAGGGGGTGAAGTTTCCAGCGTTACCGAACTGACGATCACCGGCCGCGAACTGGACAACAGCAATGCGGGCCGCGTACTGGCCAATAGCACGCTCCAGTTGACGCTCGACAGGCTGAACAACCAGCTCAAGGGCCTGATTTCTGCGCAACAGGACGTCAACCTCAAAGCAACCAGCCTGGACAACAGCGCCCAAGGCAGTCTCTACGCCAAACGCAACCTCGACATGACCCTCGCCGAACAGGCTGACAACAGCCAAGGCGTGATACGCAGCGACGCCGCCTTGCAACTGCGCAGCGCCAGCCTTGGCAACAACGGCGGGCGTATCAGCAGCGGCGGGGCGTTACTGTTGAGCTCCGCCAATGCCCTCGCCAATCAGAACGGCGAGGTGCTCAGCGCTGATACGGCAACGGTGAATGCGGGCAGTGTCGACAACAGCCACGGGCGCATTGTGGCTGACGGTGCGCTGCAACTGACCACAGGCGTCTTGCTTAACCAGCATCAAGGCCGTGTCACCAGCGCTGATCGCCTCAACCTCACAGCAACCGACGTAGATAACCGTTTCGAAGGCCGCATCGCCAGTGGCCAAGCGCTCAACGCCAGCATCCATCGCCTTGACCAGCGCGGGGCTGGTGAGCTTTACAGCAACAGCGAACTGACCCTGGACATGAACCATGGGCACTTGAATAACGCCGATGGTTTTATCAATGCCCCAGGCCAGTTGTTGCTCAAAAACCTGAACAGCGTCGACAACCGTAACGGTGAAATCTCCAGTGCCAAGGCGTTCGCCCTAAGTGCGGCCAGCCTGGATAACAGCGCGGGCAACTTGCTCAGCGACCAGGGTTTGACCCTCACAATCGAACAGGCCCTGCTCAACGTCAAAGGGCTGATTTCAGCCGCCGGTGTCGGGCTTGATGCTGCGCGACTGGACAACAGCGAAGGCAAGGTGAGCAGCTCCCGGGACGCACGACTGGCGATCCGAGAGGACCTGCTCAACGACCAGGGCGAAATCGTCAGCGCAGGCCAGACGCAGTTGGATGCGGCCAGTTTGACTAACACCGCAGGCCAAGTACTCGGTGATGTTCGCGTAGACGTCAAGGTCAAGGGCGCGCTGAATAATCAGGCGGGCACACTCGGCGCCGGCACATCGCTGGACGTGCGTGCGGCCAGCCTGGATAACCGCCAGGGCGGCAAACTGGCCAGTGACGGCCAACTCACGGCCACTGTCGACGGGTTATTGGACAACCAGGCCAAAGGGCAGGTGCTGGCCAAGGGCGCGATGCAGTTGCACACCGGTGGCCTGGATAACCGCGGGGGGCAACTGACAGGCCAGGCTCTGTTGACCTTGCACAGTGCCAACGTCGACAACCGCGGCGGCGTGATCCTTGCTCACAAAGACCTACAGCTCAACGTGGGGCAGTTGGACAATCAGCAAGGCTCACTCGGCAGCAAGGCGGCCCTGGGCTTCGCCGGGCAGCTGCTGCGCAACCAGAAGGGCCTGATCAGCGCCGTGGGCCCGCTGCGGCTGACTGCCGACACTGTACAAAACGCGGCTGGCCGCATCGCCAGCCAAAGCGATTTACAGGCAACCATCGGTGTACTGGCCCAGCAAGGCGGTGAACTGGTTGCTCAGCACGAGCTGAGCCTGAGCGGGACTTCCCTGGATAATCGCGACGGCGGTTTGGTAGGGGCCACAAAAGCGCTGAAACTGACGGTCGACGCCGTTGATAACCGTGCGGGCGAAATTTCCAGTCAGAGCAGTGTGGATTTCAAGGGGCAGCGCCTGGATAACAGCGCCGGCAAATTGCTGGCTGGTACTGCATTGCAACTGGCCGTGGCGCAGGTGATCAACCAGGCCCAAGGGCTGGTGTTTGCGCAAGACAACCGTTTTACCGGGGCGCGCCTGGACAACAGCCAAGGCAGGTTCGCGGGCCAGCAGTCGCTGAGCCTGCTGCTGACGGCCATTCCCGGCACAGAACTGGACGGGCGACTGGATAACCAACTGGGTAAAATCAGCAGCGAAGGCACCCTGCAACTGACCAGCGCGACCCTCGACAACAGCGCGGGCGCGGTCTCTTCGGCGGGTGCGCTTACCCTTGCTGCCAGCGGTGGTATCACCAACCAGGGCGGCATCATGGAGACCGATGCCACCCTGACGCTCTCCAGCGCCAGCCTCAACAACGGCCCCGAAGGCCTGCTCAACAGCCGTGGTGCACTGAGCCTGACCACCGGCGCGCTTAGCAACAATGGCCGTATCACCAGCGCCGATCGTCTGGACCTGGCCGCAACCCAGGTAGACAACAGCGGACGTATCGCCAGCAGCAAAAACCTTACCGCCACGATGACCGGTCTGGATCAACAGGGCGGTGAGCTGTTCAGTAATACTCAGCTCGAACTTGACCTGAACCACGGCCAACTGAGCAACGTCGGCGGCCTTATCAATAGCCCGCTGCTGATGCTTAAAAACCTGGCTGATGTGAACAACCAGCGTGGTGAGATTTCCAGCCAGCAAGCCTTCGCCCTGGCGGCGCGCAACCTGGATAACGGCGGCGGCAAGCTGATCAGTAACCAAGGCCTGACACTGCAGATTCAAGATGCCTTGGGCAACGCCAAAGGTGCGATCAGCGCAGCCTCGCTCAACGCCAGCAGCGCTCGTCTGGACAACACTGACGGCCTGATCAACAGTCGTGGCGTGATGGACGTCTCTGCCACACAGGCACTTGATAACCAGCGCGGAACGCTGATTGCCGACGGCGCCATGCAGCTGTCTTCCGTGCGACTCGATAACCGTGGCGGTGATGTATCGGGCAAGGCAGGGGTGAGCGCTGATATCGATCAGGTCGATAACCGCGGCGGTCAACTTATCAGCACTGCAGCCGTGGATGTGCGTGCAGCATCCCTGGACAACCGCAAAGGCCTGGTTGGCGCCGATAAAACGCTGAAACTACGGGTCGATAGCATCGATAACCGTGGCGGCGAACTGTCGACGAACGCCGACCTGACCGTCACCGGGCAAACCCTGGATAACAGCGATGCCGGTCGTGTGCTGGCCGGGCAATCGTTGAATCTCACGCTTACCAAGCTGCTTAATCGCAACCAGGGCCAACTAAATACCCAGCGCCTGATGCTCAGTGCTCAGGGCCTGGACAACAGCACCGGCAAACTGCTTGCTCAGCAGCTTCTGCAACTTGAGCTTAAAGGTGAGTTGAATAACAGCCAGGGCGTGCTCAACAGTGAGGGGCGCCTGAGCGTCGATGCGGCGAGCGTGCTCAACCGTCAAGGGAGGATGTCCAGCGCCGACGCGTTGGTGCTGAGTACGCAGGGGGCCCTGAACAACGACGGCGGTGAGCTTGTGACTGACAGCACCCTTCAGCTGCGCAGCGCCAGCCTGGGGAACCAGAAGGGCGTGCTCAGCGGCAAAGGGGCGGTCAGCGTAAGCACCGGCGCGCTGGATAACACGGGGGGCCGTCTCACCAGTGGCGACACCCTGGAACTGAAGGCTGGGCTACTCAATAACAGCGCCGGCAGTATCGGCAGCGCCCAGGCCCTGACGGCCAGCGTCGACGGGCTTGATCAGCCAGGCGGCAAGCTGTTCAGCAACGCCGCGCTGACGCTGAACCTGAACAACGGCCAGCTTAACAACCAGCAAGGCCTGATCAACGCGAATGGGCCGCTGGTGCTCAACCACCTCAACGGCGTGAACAACCAGGCCGGTGAAATCTCCAGCGCTCAGGCGTTCAATATCGTTGCGCGCAACCTGGATAACAGCAACGGTCGCCTGCTCAGCAACCAGGGCCTGACCCTGCGAATCGACCAGGCGCTCGGCAACATCAAGGGTTTGGTCGCGGCGGCGAGCCTGAGTGCTCAGGCGGGTGTCGTCGATAACAGCGGCGGTACGCTGACCAGTCGCGGCGGGCTTGAATTGACCAGCACCGGGCTGCTGACTAACGGGCAACAAGGCTTGATCAATGCTGCGCAAGCCCTCACGGTCAACGCGGGGAGCCTCAATAACCAGGGCGGCAGCCTGCTCGGCACCAGCGCGCTGACAATTAATACGTCGGCTTTGGACAACAGCGCCAAAGGCTTGATCAACAGCCAGGGCCGTCTGCAACTCAATGCCCAGGCACTGGACGCCAGCGATGGCGGCGAGGTGTCGGCCAAGGGCGATATGGACCTTACGCTGACGTCCATGGCCCTGCGTGGCGGCAGGCTGATCGGCGAGCAGGACCTGAGCCTGGACCTGGCCAACGGGGATCTGGATAACCGTAAAGGTCTGATCTTCGCCAAAGGCCCGTTGACCCTCAAACATGTACGTGACCTGCAAAACCAGGGCGGCGAACTGTCCAGCCAAAACGCCCTGAACCTGACGCTACGTAACCTGGACAACAGCGCCGGTACGCTTATCAGTCAGCAACTGCTGACGCTGAATGCAGGCGACATCGTCAATCGCGGCGGCTTGCTGTCGGGTTGGCAAGGGCTCAACCTGATCGGCACCCAGTTGGACAACCGTGACAAAGGTACGCTGTCCAGTCGCAACGGCACTCTGGATGTACGCCTTGGTGGTCACTTGCTCAACAGTGGTGAAGGCGCGCTGGCTAGCCAAGGGCGGTTGAATGTCAGCGCCGCCAGCCTGGATAACAGCAACAAAGGTCTGATCTCCAGCGGCGCGCAGCAGACCTTGAGCGTGATTGGCGCATTGAACAACACCCAAGGTGGGTTGATCGACAGCGGCTCGACGCTGGATCTGAGCGCGGCCAACCTCGACAACAGTGCCGGCACTATCACGGCCCTGCGCAACCTGAACTTCCTGGGTGGCAACTTGCTCAACACCGGTGGCTCGCTGATGGGTAACGACCATCTGGTGCTGAACCTGCAAGGTCACCTTGGCAACGTCAACGGCAAGATCGCGGGTACCAGTTCGCTGGTGCTCAAGCAAGCTATTGAAGTGGATAACCGTGGTGGGCAACTCGCTAGCCAGGGCGCTCTGTCATTGGCCATGGGTGGTCTGAACAACAGCGAAGGCGGCACCGTTGCGTCCAAAGGTCGGCTAGCCATTGATGCCAGCGCTATCGTTCAAAACAACGGCGACGGCCTGATTTACAGTCAAGACGGCGACCTGCAAATCAACGCCTTTGGCCTGACCAACGTGCAGGGCAAACTGCAGGGGCAGAACGGCCTGCGGGTCGAGGTCAATGGCGATCTCGACAACCAGCGCGGCAATATCATCAGCCAGACCGGTGACGTGCACCTCAAGGCCGGCAACCTCGACAACCGTAGCGGCGTGCTCGCCAGTCTCAAGGGTGCCATCGAGGCCGGTGTGGTGGGTGTGCTGCGCAACGGTCATGACCTGAGCGCCAGCCCCAAGGGCGGCTTGATTCAGGGCCAGCGCCTGTTACTCAGTGCCGGTCACCTCGATAACCAGGGCGGCTATGTGGGCGCACAGACCAGCGATGCGCTGCTGACGGCGGCCACCCTGAATAACCAGCAGGGCGCGTTGTATGCCAAGGGCCTGATGCGCATCAATGGTGGCGCTCTGGATAACAGCGCCGGCCAGATTGCCGGTGACCAGATCGCGCTCGGCCTCAACGGCCAGTTGACCAACCACAACGGCCTGATCGAAAGCACCAACAACCTGACCGTGGCCGCCAACGCCATCGATAACCAGGGCGGCAAATTGCGCGCCCTGGGACGCTCGGGCAAGACAGCGTTCCAGATCGGCGGCGTGTTCGACAACCGTAACGGCGCCGTGGAAACCGCCAACCAGGACCTGACCCTCGCGGCTGCCAGCTTCCAGAACAACGGCGGCCAGTTGCTGCATATGGGAGAGGGCACGTTCGACATCTCGTTGCCCAACGTTACCGGCGCGGGCGGCACTGTTGTCACTCGCGGTGGCCTGACCCTGAACGCGGATACCTGGACCAATACCAGCGTCATTCAGGCAGGGCGTTTGAACGTCAACGTCAATCACTTCACCCAGACGGAAACCGGGCAACTGCTGGCTTCGACGAACCTGGAAGGCAGGGGTGGCAGTTGGGTCAATAATGGGTTGATTGCCAGTGATGGGAGTTTAAATATCGACCTCGCGGGCGCCTATAGCGGTAATGGGCGAATCACCAGTCAGAGTAGTCTCAACCTGCACGCGAGTCGGTTGGATCTGAGCACTAGCGCCAAAATTACTGGCGGTGGCGATACCCAGGTCAACATTGATGGGCAATTGAACAACTATGGACGCTTGACCTCTGCGACCAACCTCGAACTCTCGGCAGGAACGCTGAACAACTACGGGACATTGGGTGGCGCACAGAATGTAACCGTAACCAGTGCAGCCTTGTTGAACGATCATGGTTTGTTGTTCAGCGGCAACGACATCACCTTGCGTAGCGACACAATCACCAACCAGTTCGGCGACATCTATAGCCTGGGCCGACTGGATGTGACCGGTCGAGATGGTGTGAGCAAGGCAGCCAGTCTCGAAAACGTATCCGGCAGCATCGAATCCAGTCGTAACATGTCCATTAAGATTTCCAGCCTGACTAACCGCCGGGACGAGTTCACCACCAAAGACACCGCCGGTAGCGGCGGGTCACTCACCAATATTTGTTGGGACTGCCGAGGCGATCACTTTGTTGTCGACTTTGTCGGCACGGAAAACTATCAAACTGAGTTACTCAAGGCTTCGGCTACTTCGACTATCCAGTCGGGCGGGCGCATGGATATCGCCGCTAATTCGCTGCTCAATGAATATAGTGTTATCGCTTCTGGCGCCGACATGAACATTACTGCGGATACGCTGACCAACAAAGGCGCTGCATCTGGCTCCGGAACGCGTACCCGTACCTGGCGGCTGGAAGCGACTAACGGTACTTACTGGCGCTTCAAACGGGGTGTCATGGACCCCTACAACGCTCAGTCAGGACCCAAAAGTCTGCCGGTCGGTGCGTTGTCAGCGTTCAGGCTGATTGGCGATACCCTGGTATCGACCGCTGGCGCTTCACTGGCTCCAGCGATCATTCAGGCTGCTGGTGCCGTGAACATCACCGCCAGCAAGACCTTGATCAACAGCATTGAGGCGTCCAACACAGCCTTGGCCGGGCACGCGCCGCGCAATGAGGACACGGGGGTCGCCAGCGGTCCAACAATGGTGGTGGTGCAGCTCGCTCCGCAATTGCCACCGGACCTGGCCCAGCAACAAGTCAACCCGCTGACATTACGCGGCTTCACCTTGCCCTCCGGCACCCACGGTCTGTTCCGCCTCAGTAGCCAAGCGGTTGATGACACTCAAGCCACCCAAGCCTCCAGCGGCCCGCAGAGTTGGACCATGGGCGGTGCAACCCTGGGCCTCGCTCAACGCCAGGACGCACAGCCAGCGATTGAAACACGCACCTTCGACTTCAAGGGCGTCGCTCAACAGGAGGCGTCTACTCATCAGCTGGATCCGACCGCACGTCAGGTCAGTGGCATCACCGCCACCAGCAGAACGCTTAACGTTGCAGGTGCCAACGATGCGGCCAACGGTAGTGGCTGGACGCCCAGCCAGATCACTACAGGTAAAATCGCGCGGGGCGATGGCATCAACGCCCAAAATCCGTCTACCGGCTCAACTGCACCAGTGCCGATGGTCACCGGGCAGGGCGATCAGCCTGAGCTGGCGCTGATCGAGCGGGATACAAGCATTGAGGTTATTACGCCGAACGAGCCTGCTCGACCGACGCTGAACATTCCTGGCGTGACGCCGATAATGCCAGGTGTGCAGCCAGTTGTGAGCACACCGGCTGCACAAGGTCCAGGCGCCAGCCCAACCCAGATCGCTGCGGTGATTGCCCAGCCGCTGAATGCCGCGGCGCAAACCACGACAGTCGCCAGCCAGACCATCAACCGTGTACAGGGCTTTACGCCCACCACGCCCAAGTCCCAGCCGCATAAATACCTGATCGAAACCAACCCGGTGCTCACCGACCTCAAGCAGTTCATGAGCTCCGACTATTTGCTCGCGGGCCTGGGTTACAACCCGGACGAAAGTGCCAAGCGCCTGGGTGACGGGCTGTATGAACAACGGTTGATCCAGCAGGCTGTGCAGGCACGCACAGGGCAGCGGTTTATCGACGGTCAGAACACCGACGAAAAGCTGTTCAAGTACCTGATGGACAATGCGATCCAGAGCAAGCAGCAACTGAACCTGGCAGTGGGTGTGACCCTGACCTCTCAACAGGTCGCGGCGCTGACCCACGACATCGTCTGGCTCGAACAGCACGAAGTGAACGGTGAGAAAGTGCTGGTGCCCGTGCTGTACATGGCCCAGGCCGACAATCGTCTCGCGCCCAACGGTGCCTTGATCGCCGGTAACGATCTGAACCTGATTGCCGGTGAAAACCTGGAGAACGCCGGGACCCTGCGCGCCACCAACAACCTGTCGGCCAAAGCGGGCAACGACCTGATCAACAGCGGCTTGATCGAAGCCGGCAACCGCCTGGACCTGCTGGCGGGTAACAACATCGTCAACAAGTCCGGTGGCATCATCGCTGGACGCGACGTGACGCTCACCGCGATCAAGGGTGATGTGATCAACGACCGCGCAGTAACCCGTACCGGCAACGGCACTGCTGAACGCCGCGACTATCTGGACAGTGCGTCCCGCATCGAGGCGGCCAATGACCTGACGATGAATGCAGGTCGGGACATTGCCAATACCGGTGGCGTGCTGAAAAGCGGGCGTGACACCACACTGGTCGCTGGCCGCGATGTGCGCATCGAAGCCGTTGAGCAACGCAATGGCTTGGATCTGGGCAACCGTCTGCGCACCGAAACCGTGACGCAAAACGGCGCCAGTGTGGAGACCGGTCGTGACCTCAAGGTCTCGGCAGGGCGTGACTTCACCGCCATTGCCAGCCGCATCGACGCCAAGCGTGACTTGGGCATCACGACGACTGAGAACCTGAGTATTTCTTCGGCCGCCGACGAGCAGCATTCATCGAGCAAGTCCAAGAAAGTCACCCAGTCCAAGGACCACATCAGCCAGGTTTCCAGCGTGCTGACGGCCGGCGGCGATGTGTCGCTCAATGCCGGTAAAGACCTGGAGCTCACCGCCAGCCGGATTGCCGGGGGCGGCAACGTGGCCCTCGATGCACAGCGCGATGTGAGCATCCTGTCGGCACTGGACGAAGACGCTTCGTTCTACTCGAAAAAGAGCAAGGGCTCGTTCGGACGCAGCAAAAGCCAACAGCGGGAGAGTTACGACAGCACCAACGTGGCCTCTGTCGTCGAAGCCGGTAAAGACCTGACCGTTAACGCCAGCAAGAACGCCGATGGCGGCATGAGCATCGACGGCGGGCGTGACGTCACCGTGATCGGCAGCCAGTTGAAGGCGGGTGGCGACATGTTGCTGGGTGCCACCGGTGACATCGCGGTGCTGTCGGGTGTCGAGGAGCATGGCTCTTACAGTAAGAAGACCAAGTCCGGGTTCCTGGGGCTGTCCAAAAGCGGCAAGAGCCAGTTGAAAACCACTGCGAGCCAAGTGGGCAGTGAGTTGGAGGCGGGCAATGATGTTGTGGTGGCGGCGGGTAATGATGTACGGGTACGGGCCAGTGAGATCAGTGCCGATAACGACACTGAACTGCGTTCCGGGCTGGTCAATAGCACGGGTGACATCAACCTGATTTCTGCGAACGACACGGCCTATAGCCGCAGTGAAGAGCACAAGAAGAAGTTTGGTTATACGGAAAGGCCGACATCGGTCGCCATTTCGTCTGCGAAGAAGGCCGGTCGTGAAGCCCAGAGCAGCACCAGCGTGGGCAGCCATGTTAGCGCCGAGCGCGATGCAACTTTGCAGGCTGAGCGCGACATCAACCTGGTTGGCAGCGGAATCACCGCCGGGCGCAATGTCAATCTGGATGCAGGGCGCGACGTCAATGTGGTCGCCGCACAAGACACCCGTAGCGAACGTAGCTGGGAGAAGAAAAAGCAGACGGGTTCAAGCATCTCCAGTAACGGTAATGGCATCAGCATCTTCGCCGGTACCGAAGGCAGTGGGGAGAAGAATCGTGTCGAACACGAGACCGCTTCCAGCAGCCAGATCAGCGCCGGACAAGATGTGGCGATCAACGCCAAGCGTGATATCAACCAGCGCGGCTCTGATGTGGGCGCTGCCAATGATATCGAGCTGACGGCGGGCAGAAATATCAATATCGATGCTGCGCGTGAAAGCGTGCTCACCGAGCAGATACGCGAGAAAGAGAGCAACGGCCTGGGTGTTTCGATCAACCATAACTATGCCAATACCAAGGATGCCGTCAGCGGAGCAGGGAAAGGCGAGGACAATGTCAGCAAAGGCTCAAGCACACTCAAAGCGGTTGATTCGGTCAGTCAGTTTGTCAGTGGGCCGACGCTGGACGGGAAGTTCGGCAACAGCAAGCAAACCAACAGCCAACAGGTTATCGAGCAGACCAACCGATCTTCAACCCTGAGTGCTGGTAACGATCTGCACCTTAACGCTGGCAACGATGTGTTGGTGAAGGGAAGCCACCTTGACGCCGGGCGTGACATCAATATCAAAGGGCGTGACGTCACGCTGGGCGTAGCCAAGGGCAGCATCAGTGAAGAAACCACCCACACCCAAAGTTGGGGCGGCATCCATGGCGGTACCAGCGGCGGGATCAAGTTGGGCGCCGGCGGTAGCTTCGGCACGGCTACGGGCGAGAGCTCTCAAGGCTCGTCTACGGCTTCACAGCTGGAGGCCGGTCGCGATATCAACCTCAAGGCCAGCAATGACCTGAACCTGATTGGAACGCAGGCAAAAGCCCAACGGGATATCGAGCTGAATGCCGGCAACGACTTGAATATTCGTTCGGCGCATAACGACAGCAACAGCGAAAACAACCGCCACAGTGGCGGCGGGGAAGCAGGCCTGACGTTTGGCTCCGAAGGTATTGGCGTCTACGTCAGTGTCAGCATGGGCAAGGGCAACCTGGAGCGAGAAGGCCAACGCCAACAAGAGGCATACCTCTATGCCGGCGACCGTCTGGGGTTCGCCAGTGGCAAAGACACCACCATCGGCGGAGCGAACCTCAGAGGCGACGAAGTGGTGGGGCGCGTGGGCGGCGACCTCAAGGTTTCGTCGGTAGCCGATACGGGCAAGGTCAAGGGCAAAGAGTTCGACATCAGCGTTACGGCCACCATCGGCCCGGGCGCCGGTGTCAGCGGTTCGGTCGGCTTTGGCAAGACCACAGGCAAAACCGACTGGGTCGAAGAGCAAACCCGCATCACCGGCAAAAATGCAGTCGATATCAGAACAGAGAACCATACCCAGATCGACGGAGCCGTCATCGCCGCTGACAACGGCAACCTGAAACTGGACACCGGCACCCTCGGCTTCAGCGATATCGCCGGGCAAGACAAAGAGCATGGGTACTACCTGAACGTAGGTGGCACCTATAAAGCCGGGAGCAGTGAAAGCAAAGGCAACACCGTACAAGACAACAGCCAGGCGGGCAAAGGCAAGGAAGGCCAGACCGGCTGGAGCGTTGAGGGTTGGAACTACGAGAAAGAGCGTGAGCAGATTGTCCGCGCCACGGTGGGGGCAGGTGAAATCGTCGTACGTGGGGATACCGAGACGGGCGCTGACTCTACGGCCGGGTTGAACCGGGATGTGGGTAAGGCCTATGAGATCACCAAGGATGATGAAAAGCGAACGGATCTTTATGCGAGTAGTTCGTCCATTGATGCTGTGATGGATCCTGAGAAAGCCGCCAAAGATCTGGTTGCAGACGTTGTCAATTTCAAAGACAACCAAAAGAAAAAGATCGAAGCAGTTGCCGGCGCGCTCGAACAGATCAAGGGCGAAATTCAGGCAATTCAGGCTCAGCGCGTCAGCATTGACGATGTTTCAGCGAATATTCGTAAAAAATTCGGCGATGAGCAGGCGCTGACAATTTCGAAGAATCTGGTGCGAAAGGGCATCGCCCCTGAGACTCTGGATGCGCTCCCGGCGGATGTTATAAGCGCATTGAATGATTTTTCGGAAAAGGCAGCAATTTACGATAAGAAAATCAAGGGCTGCATGGATGATGGCAGTTGCCGTGCCACACCTTCCACCCAGCCGAAGACTGGCTCAGGGTACGAGCTACCGGCCGTGCTCATTGATGACTTACCGCGTAACGGGGGTGAAGCAGCGCTCAATGGCATCGTTGATATAGTCAAGCTTTCCCAGAAGCTGCCCGCAGAGCAGTTTCAGGCTGCGATGCTTAGCGTGCAGGCCATGATGGGGCCTATGAAGCTGGTAGTGAGTGTTGTCGCACATGCAGCAGCTGAAGCGGTAGCGGGGGATCAGTACAGAGAGTTCAAAGAATCTAAAGCTATCGAGCTTGCTGCAAACCTGACTGACCGTACCGTTGAAACCATGAGGGGATTTCATGCAGAGGCTAAAGCTGACCCTGATAACCTTTTGCATGGAGATAAGTATGTTGTAGCGACTGAGTTTTTGATGGATGCTGTGCTCGGGGAGGTCAAGTCATTAGGCGTAAAAGCAGGGAGTAAGGTTTCAGTCAACGACTCCAAAGATACGATGCTCCCTGATAATTATTGGAAGGATAAAGAAGCACCTGTGCAGGTTACTCCTGGAACCAAACGTGTGGTGGATCTGAAACCCAGTAGCCGGAAAAAAGATGAAGTCTACGAGCGGACGACGCATTATGATGAATACGGACGTAGCAAAGGCCAGACTCACATGACTGACCACGGGCAGCCGGACGTGCATCCGAATCCGCACCATCATGTGCGAGATCTCGAAAAAAATCAGAATGTGAGAGGCGCTAGGCCTGGTGTGCATCCGGATTATTAGGAGCGGATATGCAAACGATAGGAAGTAATGTAGATGGGGTTGAAAAACTTTCGATCATTCCAGGATTTAATTTATACAATTTGAATCTCGTATTAAGCTTTAACGTTCGGCAAGAACACTCGGGAGAGGATGTCTCAACGTATGAGATTGGGCTTGTCATGCTTTATGAGTTTGAGCGTTCTGAGTTTGAAGTTTGCTTAAGGTTTATGGGGGTGAGTCGGTTTAAAGTTCCCGAAGTGAACGGTGCTTTTTACTTGAGCGAGATAGAGCTGGAAAATGTTTCGGCAGATCAGCTTGAAGGCATCAATTTTAGGTTTAAAGATCATGGAGGTTCTGGATTTGAAGTGCTGTCTCGTGGGTTTTCAGTTTTAAGCTGCAAGCCTCGTGACTGAAGCCGCGGACGAAAAAAGGTGACAGATTTATATGATTAGAATCCGGGGTTTCAAAAATCCTTAAAAATAAATCTGTCCCTGTGCGGGTCGAGTTTTTGATGGATGCTGTGCTCGGGGAGGTCAAGTCCTTAGGCGTAAAAACTGGAAGTAAAATTTTTGCTAACGGTGCAAAAGGAGTGTCGGGGTCCGCTCTGACGAGGGACGAATTGATTTCGGGATTGCCTGTAGGCACTAAAATCACCCCAGGAAGTGTGGTTGATATCCGTAGGTTGCCAGATGGCCGAACAGTCTGGCTGGAAAAGGGTACTGATGCTGCCGGATTGCAACATATCTACAAACGACACGAAGCCGACTTTGTCAACAAGGGCATCTCACGTGATGACATTCCAAATGTTGTAATGAGTGCTCTTGAGCGTGGCAAAGTTGTCGGGACCAATGGTTCGGCTAATGTTTATCGCATCACGCACAATGGTGTTGAGCAAAACATCGCAGTTGGGGTTGGCTCAAACGGCTTCGTGGTTCGAGCTAATCCGGTAAGTTCTTGGAAACCATTGCCATGATCAGGTTAAGACTAACGAGTGAGTATTTGGCTGGGCCGATATTCTGCCCAGATCCGGATAGAATGGGGCACGTTGATATTGAAGATTTACCCCTTTGTCCAGAGCTGAGGGTCAAAATCAGTGAGTGGGACGGTGAGTATCAATCGACGTTCAACAACGACTACCCGCCCGATTCTTGTTTTGCCACGCCTGAGGCAGAGCTTCGGCATAAAGCAGAGGGAGAGGAACTGGCCAAATCGATGCAGCAAGAACTAGGGAGCAGTTATATGGTTGAGTATTGCCCATAGTCGATAATTAGTCGGTGCAAAAGAGGTAGCAGGTACTGCTAAGACAGGACAGCCGGAACTCGTTGAAAAGAAAGGAACTTTTCCAGACGAAGTGTTTACGGGGAAAAAACCGCATCAGACCACGCCTGGAACAGGGAGTACAGCACAAGAAAGGTATAACCCTGCGACTGGGAAGTTGGAGAAAAAAGGTGACAGATTTATTTGATTTGACGAGTCCTTTTAGATATGGCGAGTGAGTCTCCGGAAAATAAATCTGTCCCCTTTTGTCGAAAATTATTGTTCGTCCTGGGACCAATAAGGTTATTACCGCCTATCCTGTTAATTAGAGAAATTTTATATGCTGTGTCCAAGGTGTGTGCAGGGAGAAGTTGTCAAGGTTAGAGTTATAGCTAACGACACTTGCTTGTTCGTATGTCAAGAGTGCGAGGCCTCATGGTTTTTATACGAAGACATTGGGGTTAAGGCCTTTGTTGATTATGGGACTTATATGGAAGGTCTCGGGCTGAAACCATTGTGGAGTGAGTTGCAAATCATGCCTGAGTAGGTGCAAAAGAACTGGGGAAAATTGGGCCACCCATTCCCAAAGTAGATGTCACAAATGACTTTATGATGAGTGCCTTCAAGGTGAAAAAGGGGGCAGATTTGAATGGCACTTACTTAACCTTCTTCGGGTGTCCATTTCTCCTGACCTCGGCCCTTGCCGCCGAGCGCGTCTGCATCAGCATCGGGTAAGGCTTGGGTCTTCGTTTTATGGCGCGAGGCTCAATCCGTCCCGGCAGGTTTCCGACGCGTTTCCTCGCGATCAACCTGAGTAAATTCGGTACCCCACCGCTTTGTTCATCGGCACCGTACTGCCGCATCGCAAGGCATAACTGAAGGCTATGCTTGAAGCTCAATACGCGCGGCAAACAGTCTGCCAACCGCGCAGAGTGCGCCATGATCATCCGAATCAAATTATGTGCCAGCAGGTATACCCATAATTCTTTTACAGCCATGCCTGGCGTTTTGCAGCTCAGCGTTTCAAGCCCCAGCGTTGTCTTGATATTGCGCAGATCCAATTCAACATGCCAACGGTCTTTGTACAGTGATTTGAGCCCAGCTTTAGGCACTTGCTGCGGGCAGTTCAAGGTGGTTACCAGGATTTTCCCACCGGCTTTCAGTTCACGTACTGTCAGTGTGTTGGGCGCCTCTTCGTAAGCAGTCTGGGTCATCCAGGAAGGCCGCTTCTTGGGCTTTGTTAGCTCAACCAAATGATCGTCCGGCCCCAGCGATTTCCCGAGCTGAAAATCAGTACTACGCCGTCTGGCGCCGTATTGTTCAAACACACCATCAATCCCGCGACGTTGCAGTTCGCACAACAAAAAATAGGTTACGTAGTAGGCATCGCCCAACACAATATCGCCTCGATTCAGGGTATCGAGCATCGTTCTGAGTAGCGTCTGTTCATCGCCACCTTTGCCTCGAAAACGTCCCAGCGAGGAATCTAAAACGGCACCGCTGGCCAGGCAAATAATTCCTACCAAACGGCAGATAGGGAAGCCCAACCCTGCTTTCTGACCACGCGATTGCGGATAGGCAGCTTGATTGGCCGCAGTATCTGGCAGAGTCACCGTCGTCCCATCTACGAGGCGCACCGGGCGCCCCATCCAGCGCCAGGATGGTGGCGCGTTGTTACTCATTGAAGATCCCGTAGAGCGTAACAATGTTGAAACCATTTCTACCGGTAACCGCGTCCGTGCTTTGCAATAAGCGCCGGTGTATACGCTGCTAGGGCTTAGCCCATCGCAGCAACGTCTGATCGAAAAATCATTCACGACCTTCTGACATGAACGGTCGGCGTTCATGGCCTGAGCTAGAAACATCGACAGTGTTTCGGTTGGGGGGAACAACCGTTGACGATGCTTGGGCATCACTGACTCGACACACTCTAGCAGCTGCGGATCAGCGAGTAGCTTGAAGAACGCATGGGCATTGCTGTTTTTGGCGTGCTGCTGAATACGCTGCTGTTGATGCCTAACGATTTGACGTCTACGATTCACGCGGGCTGTCCTTGTTCGAGTGGTGTGTGTTCGCAACTATCACCGTAGACCAAGGACGCCATTTTTTCATTTTTTGTAGTCATATCAGCTGGTTAGCTGTTAAGTAAGCGCCATTCGAGACAGATTTATTTTAAGTTTGGCGAGCCCTTTTAGGCATAACGGATGAGTCTCCGTAAATAAAACCGCTTCCTTTATCCAGGTTGATGATAAGAGCCTGGATAGTCTGAGTCGTGCTGTTGAGGAAACGCTAAGGACATTTTCCGAGCGCTAGGCCATGGCTGTAATTGATCTGAGGTTTATCTGGCTCCGAAATAGATTTGCATCCATTCAAAACTGGACATTACATCCAATACCGCTTGACCGGTCGGTCACGAAGCATACAGATATTTCCGTAACGCTCGGTAAACACTGCTCATGGCAGTTATGTCGTATGTATTCCTAACAACATGCTCCTGTGATCCGATAACCGGTCACTTCCCCACCGTACTTCTACGCTAATGTTGAAAAACTTCCTTAATAGTCAAACTCGACATTAAGAAAAGAAGCAGCCTGAACAGAATGCACAATAACAACTTCAACGCATATGTTTAGCCCGACGTATCAGTTATTGCCGTCGACTTCGGTGTTGATCGCTGGGCTCAAGGAGTACTGACATGGCTATATTCGATTACAAGGGGCAAGATGCCCGTGTCCTGATTTCAGATGCCTGGAACCTCGCCACTTACACCAGCGGTGTCGCGACCGTAGGCGCGCTCTACAACCTTCCAGGGGCGGTACTGGGGGAGGGCAACACGTTTGCATTGCCCAAAGGCTGGCGTGAGATCGGTGCCAATGAATTGAACGTTGATCGCAGTCACACCGATGTCACCGGAAGTTTCACCGGCGATGGCGTGTTCGGCTCTCAGGCCAGGGTGTTTGGTCAATACGATGACAGTGGTCAGTTGCTGAAAATGGGTTTTTCCATTGCCGGCACCAACTCCCTGACTGATCTGCTGGGCTGGCCGGCCATGATCGACAACTCCTATATCAACGGTTATGAGTACCTGCTCAATTCAATCAAGGATTACGCGATAGACCACAACCTGAGTGGCAAGGATGTGCTGGTAACCGGCTACAGCCAGGGCGGCTCGGTGACTAACAGCATGTACATCGGCAAGGACACGCTGGCGGACGGGTTCTTCAAGGACTCAGACTACTTTGGCATGGAGTCACCCAAGTCCAGCAACAGTGACGGAATCTACAACTTCGGTTTTGAAAACGATGTGGTGCACCGCCTCACCGGGCAGGAAACCAGCGTGGGCGACGCCATTATCGGCGCGCTTCAAGGCAGTGACGCCAGTTACACCTCGACGACCGACAATATCGTGCTGTTCGACACGGTCTACGCCCTGCCGACTTGGCCCAATGGTCCGTTTTCCATTGCCAACTTGTCAGGATGGGTCGCCCACATCGAGGGCATTTTTATCAACCCAATCCAGCGCATTGCCCAGTCGACGTTCTACGATTACACCGAGCGCGATAGCACCGTCATCATCAGCAACCTGGACGCGATCAGCCGCAGCTTCACCTGGGTCAGCGATAAACAGACCGCCACCTCCAACCATTACGGCACACCGGCCTTCCTGCTCGGTACCGACAGCGCAGACAAGCTGCAGGACGGTCGCAGTGATGACTTTCTCGACGGGTTCAGTGGTGACGACAGTTTCCGGGTCAGCACCGGTACCGATATCGTCGCCGGCGGCGCAGGCGATGACAAAGTCTTCCTTAAAGGTGCGGCGTCTTCCTACGAAGCGGTAAAACTGAGCGACGGTACGTTGTTTTTGAACGATAGCAGCGGGCACTATGGTCTTAAGGAACTGCATGGCGTAGAGCATGTGGAGTTCGAGACAGGCCTTGCCAATACGCTCGGTCAGTTGCCTGTTATCGGTAGCATCTTCAGCGGGATTGGGCAGGCGCTGACGCCGTCTTATACGGTCACCAGTGGCAAGCTGGATTTCGATGGCCTGTTCGGCGCCGACAAGGCTTACGCCAGATCCATTGAAGGTAGCCAACTGGCCGACACCTTGAAAGGCACCGCGGCGCGCGATCTGATATTCGGCCAGAATGGCAATGATCGGCTTGACGGTGGTGCCGGCAATGACCTGTTGCACGGCGGTGACGGCAACGACACGCTGTTGGGCGGCACGGGTAACGACTCGCTGTATGGCGCCAGTGGTAATGACGTCTTGATCGGCGGGCAGGGCAATGACCAACTCAGTGGTGGTGTGGGCAGCGACTTGTTCGTGTTCGATCAACGCGGATTCGGCCACGACGTGATCAGCGACTTCAACATCCATCAGAACGGGCATGATGTGCTGGTGTTCTCAAAAACGCTGTTTGCGAGCGCCGATGCGGTCCTCGGCTCCACTACCCAGAATGGGAGTAACAGCGTGATTCTGGCGGGGGACAGCAGTGTCACCCTGGTGGGGTTCAATGCGGCACAACTGAGTGCCGAGATGATCAGCGTGGTCTGAAGCGTCACCCTCAAGCGTGACGGTAAAAACCTCACAGGGTCATTGATGCTGTGGGGTTTTTTTCTTGCTTTTTTAGTCAGGGCCAATCCGGGTGTCAGCACTCGCCTTATCTTAAATAAGTGGCAACAGTCCTGAGGCTGTGCCAGCATCCGGTCACATCTTTTGGCAAGGACGCTGAACAATGCTCGATGCTCTGGAAGGCACGCCACTCTGGGTTTACGGCGCATTTCTCTTGGTCTGGTATTACGGTTTAAGTGCTCGGAAAACCAATCGTGAAAGTCTACGGTCTCTGATCATCACACCGGCTGTCCTGGCGGTTTGGTCACTTTTTTCCATCAGTTATTTAGATCGCGTTGAGTTGGCTGTGGGTAGCTGGCTTGTCGGAATAATGTTGGGCAGCTTGATCTCTCTGGTGTTATTTCCCCGACGCGGCCTCGCCTTTGACGAGGGACGCCGGCAATTGATCGTTCCCGGCACCTGGAAAGTACTCGGTATCTCTCTGCTCTTTTTTGCTGTGAAATATTTCATTGGTTATCAAGCCGCCGTGCATCCAGCTACGTCGGCCGACGCAAACATGATAGTGCTTGCGGGTGTTGCATCAGGGTTCACGATTGGGTTGTTCTGTGGCCGCGCAGCTGTCTTCTGCCGGGCATTGCTCTCGCTTCGAGATAACAACCAAAGCGAACGAACGATTTGATCTCGCCCCGCCGTAGATGGCTATTGCAAATTTTTTTAAATAATCGTTCGGCAGGACGCCGATGAAGGGAAATTGCGGAACAGAAAAGATAAGGGCCTGCCCAGGTTTCCCCGGCAAGCCCTTGATATCTATGGTGCCCGAACCCGGAATCGAACCGGGACGCCCTTACGAGCGGGGGATTTTAAGTCCCATGCGTCTACCAGTTTCGCCATTCGGGCGGTAGCGCGGTGTAGCAGGGTTGGGAATATATAGATCCAGTCGCTTCAGCGCAACCTCAAAGCCGGTTTTCCCGAATAAAGATGCGCAGGAAAAAGCTTGGCAGATCAGTGATCTACAGGGCCTTTGTGTCAAGTCCTGATGAACGCACGCTACGCAGGAACAAGCCCCATAAATGACAGTCATTGCGATATGCCATTTCGGCATGCGTTTGATGAGTTCAAGTGCAAGGACGGTTCGAGTGCCAGTAGCAGTGACAGTCAGCTGTCGAGTCTCAAGCGTACGATGGATGAACAGAAGAGCACGATAGAGCGGCAGAAAAGCGAGATCGACGGGCTCAAGCGCAGCCTGGATGATTTGAAGCGAAGTGTGGAGACGTTGAGCAGCAAGGTGAAGTGACGGCACTGATGCTGTGGGCAATATAGGGCAACTGTGGGAGCTGGCTTGCCTGCGATGCAGGCACCTCGGTTTGTCTGTCACACCTCGGCGATGCAATCGCAGGCAAGCCAGCTCCCACATTGACCGTGTCGGCCTTCAGTCAATCAGTGCCAGCAAGTCGGTAATCCCCACATCCACGCCCGCCTGGCTCAGCAGTGTCGTCACCTGGCCGCGGTGGTGAGTCTGGTGGTTGAAAAAGTGCACCAGCAGACCGAAGAAGGGTTTCTCGGCGGCCACGCCGCGCATGTTGTGATAGCGCAGGCGCTGGTCCAGATCAGACTCCTGCAGCGTATTGGCCCAATCGATGATCAATTGATCCAGCCAGGCGCGATGGGCTGACAGTTCACGCAGGTTGGCAAAGGCCAACTGTTTGAGATCCATTGGCGTAGGGATGTCACTCAACGGTGCCAATGCGCGAAAGTCCGCCGGGTGTTCGGCAAAGCGCTTGAGCCAGACTGTGTCGCCCAGCTTCAGGTGGTTCAGGGTGCCGAGGATCGAGCCGAAAAACGCCTGGCGATCCACCCTCAGCTCCGCATCGGTCAAGGTGCCGGCGGCGTCATAAACCTTGCGATTCATCCATTGATTGTAGCGGGCCATCAACGCAATATGCTCGATGCGATTCACCGCGGTTCTCCCTTGTCGGCGTGATGGCACCATCATAAAGCTTGCCCGCCCGACGGTCATGGTGTTCCATCGCAGGCGAACTATGTTTGATGAACGCCACTATTGCGCCCCGGGAGGGCGACACCATGAATACCAGCGATCTACTGGAACAACTGTTGCGAGCAGGGCAGCAAGGCGGCGGCGCTTCGGGCGGCGGCCTGGGCGGATTGCTTGGAGGCTTGTTGAAAGGCGCCGGTACCGGCAATGCATCGGCCGGTGGCGGCTTGGGTGGTTTACTGGGTGGCCTGGGTGGCTTGTTGGGCGGCGCACCGGCCGGCGGTACCACCCAGACGCGCAGCGGCGGGATGAATTATGCAGCCCTGGCGTCCCTGGGGATGGCCGCATTCCAGGCGTATCAAGCGTGGCAACGTCAGCAGGCGACTGCGCCGCAGCAAGCTATCCAGACCGTCGACCAGCTTGACGGCGCCGAGGCCGAAGCGCATAGCCACGGGGTATTGCGTGCGTTGATCGCAGCGGCCAAGGCAGACGGCAAGATTGATGAACAAGAGCAACAGATGATCTCTGCCGAGATAGGCCGTCACACCGACGACCCACAATTGCAGCAGTGGCTCGATGCCGAAGTCGCCAAGCCACTGGATGCCGCAGATTTCGCTGAATATGCCCATGACCCGGCACTCGCTTCGGAGATTTACCTGGCCAGCGTCATGCTGGTCAATGATCAGCAGGACGCCGAGCGCAACTACCTGGACGATCTGGCCGGGCAGCTGCAAATTGATCCGCAGTTGCAAGTACACCTGGAGCAACAGGCCAAGGCCTAGAACCTCAAAGTCGCCCCAGTGGTCAGCCACTGGGCACGGTCTCCAGTCAAGCTGCGCCCGACCACCAGGTCCACGTCGACAAATTTGCCGACGTGGAATCTCGGGCCCGCTTGCCACGCCTGCTCACCGCCTTCCTGGCCATAGCGTTCGCCAACCAACGTCAACATCTGCGCAAGCTGGTATTCGAAACCCGCGCCCCAGGTCAGGCGGTGCTGTTGTGCGCCATCGTTATAGGCATGGTTCCAGCCGGCGTTCAGGTTCAGGCGCAAGGCATCCATGGCCTGCCACGTTAACGGCAGGTTGAAGTCAGCGCCGTCGAATGCGTGCCGGCGGTCGAGGGCAATGTGCGCACCGGCGGCGATTGCCAGCTCCAGCCCGAGGTCTTCTCGTGACAACAGCTGAGCCTTCACCTGTGGGCTGACTTGCGTTTCGCCCTTTCCTGCGTCAGTGGCCCGCGATAACGCCGCGCCCCACTGCACCCATGGCAGGCCACTGAATGTGCAGGCCGGGGACAAGGTTTCGTTATGCGTACTGCCAGCGTGCCGGTTGGCGGTGTGCCAGGCATCGACGTTGCATTCGCCAGGCGCATTGATCGCGCCATCATCCACCACGTAGGCGCCGCCGGCGGCATTTGCCCTGGAAACCAGGGCGAGGAGTAACAGCGTGCCCAGCGTCACGCCGATAAAGATCAGGTTGCGCTGCAATGCGCGGCGCTTGGCCGGTGGCAGGAGCAGCAGGGTGGGACGCGCCCTGCGCAAGTGGCGCGCGCGATATTTGGCGAACCCGTCCGTGTGCTTCGGGTTGTGTGGGTTGTGCATGATGCACCTCGTTTGAATTCAGCTTTCTACGGTCAGCACCGAAATGCCGCTGGCTTTGGCCTGGCAGACCAGCTCCGAGGTATCGTCACCGCCGGGCAGGGCGATGATCAGGTCGGGGCGGCTGTCGGCCAGCATGAAGTGGTTGCGCTGGCGTTCTGCCTGTTTGCCGTGGCGCTGCCAATTGGGTGGGTAGCGCACGACGTCGATCCCGATTTCACGCGCCCATTCCTCGATCTCGCTGCCGAGAAACTGGTTGCCGCCGTGGATCAGTACCTGCACCGGGTGCAGGCGGTGGTAAGCGTCCAGCACGTGGCGGGACTTTTTGGTGTCGGCGTAATGACGACCTGCACAGATCAACACGCGCATGAGCAAATCCTTGTATTGCACGCTGGCGCCCGGGCGGCCACCAGCGTTGGAACGGCGGGGAGGGTCAGTACCACTGCTTGAAGCGGCGGATGTAGATGGTCTTCATCAGTTGGGCCACGCAGCAGTAAGCCAGCAGGGTGCCTACCAGCCATGGGAAGTACGCCATCGGCAGCGGTTGCAGGCCCACCAGGGTGCCCAGCGGTGAGAACGGCACATAGATGCCCAGGGCGATCACGATGCAGGTCATCATCAACACCGGCCAGGCGGCGGTGCTCTGGAAGAACGGGATCTTGCGGGTGCGCAGCATATGCACCACCAGGGTTTGCGAGAGCAGGCCCTCGATGAACCAGCCGGACTGGAACAGCGTCTGCATTTCCACACTGTTGGCCGAGAACACGTACCACATCAGCGCAAAGGTGGTGATGTCGAAGATCGACGAGGTCGGCCCGATCCAGATCATGAAGCGGCCGATGTTTTTTGCATCCCACTTGCGCGGTTTAGCCAGGTATTCCTTGTCCATCTTGTCCCAAGGCAGGGCCAGTTGGGAGATGTCGTACATCAGGTTCTGCAGCAGCAGGTGGATCGCCAGCATCGGCATGAACGGAATGAACGCACTGGCCACCAGCACCGAGAACACGTTGCCGAAGTTGGAGCTGGCGGTCATGTTCAGGTACTTCATGATATTGCCGAAGGTTTCGCGCCCTTTGAGCACGCCTTCTTCCAGCACCATCAGGCTCTTTTCCAGCAGGATGATGTCGGCCGACTCCTTGGCGATGTCGGTACCGCTGTCCACCGAAATACCCACATCGGCATCCCGCAGCGCCGGCGCATCGTTGATGCCATCGCCGAGAAAACCCACCGTATGGCCGTTGGCTTGCAGCGCCTTGAGCACGCGGGATTTTTGCAGGGGTGTCAGCTTGGCGAACACCGTGCGTTCTTCGACGCGGCGCAGCAGGGTGGCGTCGTCCATCGCTTCGATTTCCACGCCCAGCAGAGGCTCGCCTGGCTCAAGACCGACCTGACGGCAGATCTTGCTGGTAACCACCGCGTTGTCGCCGGTGAGGACTTTGACCGCGACACCAATTTGCTGCAGCGCGGCAATCGCAGGGCCGGCGGTTTCCTTTGGCGGGTCGAGAAAGGTCAGGAACCCCTGGATCACCAGGTTACGCTCATCGGCCGTGGTGTATTGCTGACGCGCCATTGCCTTGGGAATATGGCGGGTCGCAACCACCAGCACCCGGAAACCGTCTTCGTTGTAGTCGTTGGCAATCGCCAGCAGAGCCTCGCGGCGGCGATCGTCCAGCGGCACGGCGGCGCCGTCTTCCAGGGTGTGGGTTGAAATGCTCAGCATCTCTTCCACGGCGCCTTTGCACACCAGCAACTGATCACCGGCGGCATCCTTGACCACGATAGACAGGCGACGGCGTACAAAGTCGAAGGGCAATTCATCGACCTTGCTGTAGGCAAATGGCACCTGGAACTTGGGATTTTGCTCCGCGAACTGCACCACGGCCTGGTCCATCAGGTTCTTCATGCCGCTCTGGTGGAAGCTGTTGAGCCAGGCCAGGGACAGTACGGCGTCATCGCGCCGGCCAAAGGCGTTGACGTGATGCTCAAGGATGATCTTGTCCTGGGTCAGGGTGCCGGTCTTGTCGGTGCACAGCACATCCATCGAACCGAAGTTCTGGATCGCATTGAGGCGCTTGACCACCACTTTGCGCTTGGCCATGGCCGTGGCGCCCTTGGCCAGGTTGGCGCTGACGATCATCGGCAGCATTTCCGGGGTCAGGCCGACAGCCACCGCCAGGGCAAACAGAAAGGCATCGCCCCAATCGCCCTTGGAGAAGCCATTGAGGAAGAACACGATCGGCACCATCACCAGCATGAAACGGATCAGCAGCCAGCTGACACTGTTCACCCCACGGTCGAAGGCGGTCTGCACCCGCGAGCCGACAATCGCCTTGGCCAGGGAGCCAAAGTAGGTGCGTGGCCCTGTTGCCACCACTACCGCTTTGGCGCGGCCACTGACTACGTTGGTGCCCATGAAGCAGATGTTCGGCAGGTCCAGCAGGTTGCCCTGGTCGGCGGCCAGGCTGGACGCGGATTTTTGCGTGACGTCGCCCAGGGTGTCGTACTTCTCCACCGGCAAGGCTTCGCCGGTCAGCACGGCCTGGCTGATAAACAGGTCGCGGGACTCGATCAGGCGGATGTCGGCGGGGATCATGTCGCCGGCCGACAGCTGCACGATATCGCCCGCCACCAGTTCGCGCATCGGCACCTCGCGCAGGATGGGCTGGGCGCCGACCTGTTCGCGACGCAGCACGGTAGCGGTGGTGCGCACCATGGCTTTGAGGGCCTCGGCGGATTTGGCCGAGCGGTGTTCCTGCCAGAAGCGCAGCAGGCTGCTGAGCAGCACCATGGTCATGATGATGATGACCTTGGTCGGGTCGGCGTCTTCGCCTTCCTGCATGGGCAGCCAGCAGTCAGTGATGAAGCTGATGCCGCCCAGGATCAACAGCACGTAGATGAACGGGTTGTTCAGCGCCTGCAGGAACTGGACGAGGGCGTGGGGCGGCTTGTCGTGGGCAACTTCGTTGTAGCCTTCGCGGTGCAGACGCGCCGAGGCGTCCAGTTCGGTCAGGCCGTCCTGGCTGGCACGCACATTGGCGAGGGTGGCCGCCAGGCCGTTCTGGGCTTCGCGGGCGGCGCGCATCGACAGTTTGGTGTCGGCAGCGGTGCCATTTTTCTTGTGCAGAGGCGTGTTTTTTACGGCGCTCATTGTGTGTACTCCTGTCGCCAATTCTCGACAAAACATACCCGTTACTTACCTGCATACAGGCGAGCGAAAGCATGCCGAGCCGCGGACTTCGCGATCGGTTTAAATAAGTATTCAGATAACTTTTACAGTGCCCGCTAACAGCGCGTTAGTTAACGAACGTGCAGCGGGCTACTACTGGACATGTTCATAAAGAACTCCAGGGTATTAATAAAAAATTGGGTGTTTCCAGCCGGGTCAGGCGGCGCGAGCGCTCACATGCAGACCGAGCATCAAGCTGGCTTTC
Source organism: Pseudomonas paralactis (assembly GCF_001439735.1). Classification (GTDB taxonomy): domain Bacteria; phylum Pseudomonadota; class Gammaproteobacteria; order Pseudomonadales; family Pseudomonadaceae; genus Aquipseudomonas; species Aquipseudomonas paralactis. The sequence continues at coordinate 36,684 of NZ_JYLN01000007.1, read as the reverse complement.
GCCGGGCTGGAAACCTTGGGTCTCTGTGGGTCTTGAGGGTCGGCGTGATCCCAGTGCTGCGCCAGTTGGCCGCTTTCAGGGCAGATGCGCCAGTGCGCCAGCGGTGGTGCCGGGCGTGCTTGAGGGGAGGGTGCAACAAAGGTCGAGCGGGACGCGCAAACGCCTGCGGGCGCACGGCACAGCTTGGCTCGCAGGGCGACAGCAAGCGTGCGTACATCAGGCAAAGCAATGAGTTGGAAGGTCATAACACACCTCGGGACCGGACGGGCGACCGGTGAGGCAGTTACGGTGGAGCATCAAGCTCTAGCGCAGCTTACCGGACCTGGAAGGCGAGTCCTGTCATATTCTGGATTTGGCGCCCGATGCCCGCTGATGCGGTGCTCGGACAGCGACTAGATACTGTGTCCATTGGCTTCTTTTGTGAGGTTTAAAAAAGGCCCCCAATTGCGGGCAGGGGCAATCTACTCAGGCGCTAACAGAATGTCAACGCATGTTTAATTAAATTAGCCTGTGTTCAGAGTTCATTCAGACAACAGACATGCGTAAGTTACTGGATATATAACTTCATATGCCCTGAGCGGCGAGTATCGCCAGATAGATCAATACCACACCGCAGGCCGCATAACTGACGCGCTGCCAAGTGGGTGAGGCGTTCTTGCGCAGCAGATTCACCAGCGCGGCGACCAGAAAGCACGAAAGCACTGACGCCAGCATGAAGCCTGCAAAGAACATCAGAGTTTGCCCGTGGCTCGGAGTGGCGCCGACGATGCCGGAAAGCGCGCTGCCCAGCGCGCCCCAATAGACAATATTCTTCGGGTTGGCCAGCGAGATCGCGGCGCCGACGGCCAACGCATTTTTGCCTGAGGTGGCGGGGGTGTCGTCGGCGGCTGGTAGCTGCCAGGCGTCAATCAAGCTACGGATGCCCAGCCAGGCCAGGTACAGCGCACAGATCACCGTCAGTGGCACGCGCACCGCATCATGCTGGATCAGCAGCGCGATACCGGTAAGTCCGATCACCGCCCAGACTGCATCACCGACCAGGGAACCAAACTGCACCATCAGCGCCGGTGTGAAACCATGGAGCAAGCCGCGGCGCAGGGTCTCCGCCAGCACGGCGCCGGGAGAGAGGCAAAATACAAAACCGAATACCAGCGCATAGACAAAGATCGACAGCATGCCAAGTTCCTTTCGAGAAAGTGCCAGAGCATACGTCAGTCTGGAAGGCCGATACCACGTCCTCTGTAGGAGCGAGCTTGCTCGCGAAAACGTCAACGATAACGCGAGTTTCCTGAATGAATGCGGCGCCGGTGAGTTTTTCGCGAGCAAGCTCGCTCCTTCAAAAGCTGCGGCGTTGAGGCAGTACTTTCGTTGCAGGCTCCTTTAAACGCTCAGGCGCAAGGCGAGGGCGGCGAGGGTGATCAACAGCACCGGCAACGTCAGCACGATGCCGACCTTGAAGTAGTAACCCCAGGTAATGGTGATGCCTTTGCGTGCCAGAATATGCAGCCACAGCAACGTGGCCAGGCTGCCAATGGGCGTGATCTTGGGGCCCAGGTCGCTGCCGATCACGTTGGCATAGATCATCGCGTCCTTGACCACGCCCACGGCATGGCTGGACTCGATGGACAGCGCACCAATGAGCACCGTCGGCAGGTTATTCATCGCCGATGAGAGCAGCGCCGTCAGCACGCCGGTGCCCATCGCCGCGCCCCATACTCCGTAGGTCGCGAAGGTGTCCAGCCAGGTCGCCAGGTAGTCGGTCAGCCCGGCGTTACGCAGGCCGTACACCACCAGGTACATCCCCAAGGAAAAAATCACGATCTGCCACGGTGCTTCCTTGAGGACTTTGCGCGTGGAAATCTTGTGGCCCTTGGCGGCAATCACCAGCAGCAGCACGGCGCAGACTGCGGAAATCGCGCTGATGGGAATGCCCAGCGGTTCAAGGGCGAAACAGCCGATCAACAGAATACCCAGTACCCACCAACCGGCGCGGAACGTCGCTGGGTCATGGATGGCACTGGTGGGGTCTTCCAGGTCGGCCGGGTCATAGGTTTGGGGGATGTCCCGGCGGAAAAACCACAGCAGCACTGCGAGGGTCGCGGCGACGCTGACCAGGTTCACCGGCACCATCACGGCAGCATATTCGTTAAAGCCGATCTTGAAATAGTCAGCCGAGACGATATTGACCAGGTTCGACACCACCAATGGCAGGCTCGCCGTATCGGCAATAAAGCCGGCACCCATGACGAATGCCAGGGTCGCCGCCGGTGAAAAGCGCAAGGCCAGCAGCATCGACATCACGATGGGCGTGAGAATCAACGCTGCGCCGTCATTGGCAAACAGTGCCGACACCAGTGCGCCCAGCAGCACCATATAGGCAAACAACCGCCTGCCGCGGCCACGGCCCCAACGCGCCACATGCAGGGCTGTCCAGGCAAAGAAGCCGGCCTCGTCGAGCAACAGGCTGATGATGATCAGCGCGACGAAGGTGCCCGTGGCGTTCCAGATGATGTGCCACACCACCGGGATGTCCGCCAGGCTGATTACCCCGCAACCCAGTGCCAGAATCGCGCCCAGGCTGGCACTCCAACCCACGCCAAGTCCCTTGGGTTGCCAGATGACCAGTACGATGGTGACGAGGAAAATCGCAATTGCGACAAGCATGAATAAACGCTCCGATGGCTCAGCACCCAATGCTGGCCTGTTGTGGTCTGCCGCCCATTGCTGTCAGACGCAGTGCGTCTATACGTATTTTCATATTTCCGGTCAAACCTTGTTTCATTTGACCTGGATCAAAAACCCGCAAAACAGCCACAACTGTTTGAAATTAAACTGAAACACAAAGGTCCTAAAGTGCCTGCCCATTGCTGAGAAAGGAAGAACTGTGTGACCCGTGCCACTCGCAACCTGCGCAAGATCCTGGATTCCGTCGCGGAAAATAACGAAACCGCGGCGTTCGACCTGATGCGCGCCGTGGAAAAACTCGGCGATGAGGTGCTGCGCCAGCGGTTGCTCAACACCATCCACCGGCTGAACCAGGACGCGTACGAACTGCGTGAAGCGCGGGATTCGGTAGAGCAGGTTTCGGTAAGGCTCGCCTGAGCAAGATCGTTCAAGACAAGCCCCTGATTGCACTGGCATGCTTGTCGACTGTCCGTCGATGAGCCGTTTCCATGCCCACTGCATTACCTCATTACGCCTTCACCCGCGGCGCCATTGCCGTTATTCCCTTGTCCCTGGCCTGTGCCCCGTGGGGATTGCTCGCCGGCTCCATGGCCATCGATGCGCAATTTACCCCGCTGCAAGCCCAAGGTTTGTCTGCCATCGTGTTTGCCGGTGCGGCGCAACTGGTAGCCATTGGCATGGTCAAGAGCGGTGCCAGCCTGATTTCCATTGTGCTGACAACCTTGTTGCTGACCTCTCAGCACTTGCTGTATGGCATGCACATGCGGCCCACGTTGTCGTCGCTCAACACCCGGTGGCGCATGAGCCTGGGTTTTCTGCTGACCGATGAGTTCTTTGCCCTGGTCAACCACTATGACCGCCAGACGTTCAATCGCTGGTACGCCCTGGGTGTCGGCCTGACGTTCTACATCATCTGGAACCTCTTCACCCTGGCCGGCATTGTGCTGGGCAAAAGCATACCGGGCCTTGACCAGTTGGGGCTGGAGTTCTCTATTGCCGCGACTTTCATCGCCCTGATCACCCCGGTGGTACGCGATGTGCCGACTGTGGTGTGCGTCGCGGTTTCGCTGCTGTGTTCAGTGTGGTTGAGTTATTTGCACTGGGAATCGGCGGTGGTGGTCTCGGGTGTTCTGGGGATGAGCGCAGGTTTTGCCTGCAAGCGATTGGGAGTCGGGCAACGATGATTTACCTGATGATTGTGGCCATGGGCCTGGTGGTGTTTTTCAACCGCTACGTGTTTCTTGAGCCGCGTTTGCCGGTGCGGCTCAATCGCGGCGCCCGTGAGTTCCTCGGTTTTGCCGTGCCGGGTATGCTCACGGCGATCTGCGGGCCGATTATTTTCCTGGCCGATCATCAGCTCAACCTGAGCCCGAGCAACCCGTACCTGCTGGCCGGTATCTGCGCCGTGGCGTTGATGTTCTGGACGCGCAGTGTGTTGATCACGGTGCTGTTGAGCATGGCGCTGTTCTATCTGTTTCGCTGGTGGTTCTGACGTCCAGGCAAAAAAAAGCCCGCGGGAGGGCGGGCAGAAGGGAGACTTCCAAAAAATGAGCCTGCCCACTATAGACGGCAGGTTGGCCCGTCACAGTGAAACAAAGTTCATGGGCGCGTCAGTTGGCCGCGGCACAGTGGTAGAGTCACGGTTTTTCCAAGGAAGCACAGGCATGTTCAAGATGGTAATCGGCGCATTGGTACTGGCCGCACTGGCCGGTTGCGCGGGCTCGAAGATGAAAGAGGCGCGTGCAGGCAGCCCCTACAAAACCCTGGCATCGGACAAGGCCACCCTGGTGGTTGCCCAGTGCATTCAGTTCGGCTGGCAGGATGAGCGCGTGTTTGGCGTTGATGCCGGCGGTTTCAAGGAAGCCACCGAGGCCGGTGGTTACACCGTCTACACCACGGCCGGCGACTACTTTGTTGACATACAAAGCACGGGAGCGGGTTCTACCGTCAAATACTATGCCGTGGAAGACAACATGCCGGCCAAACGACGCCTGGCAGCGCTTGCCACTTGTCTGTAATACCTTGCCTTAGCCCATTTCCGAAACGCCTGGCGGGACAGCCGCCAGGCATTGCCTTATGATTCACTCGCTCGCTCGACGTGATGGCTCTTTACCGGTACACGGATGTCGAGGCTTAAACGTCGAGCGAGCACCTCTTTGTTTAGCCTCAACGCGGCATAAAACCCAAGTGCCAGCGTCGCGGAATCATCAGTGTCACCAGCCCCAATAACCCCGCCAATGCACCACTGACCCACAGTGCGCGCAGCCCCATCTGTTGCTCCAGCAGCGCGCCGATCACGGCACCGACAAACATCCCGGCCCACGGAATCAATTGCACGCGCCAACCATTGCGGCGCTCGCCCAGTAGCCAGCGCCCCAGCCCGCGACCAAAACGCGAAAGCGCCCCGGTGACGTAAGTGAGCCCCACGGGTAACCCGTTCACTTCTTCGACCGCCGCGTTAAGCATACCCATGGCGATAATCGCCGCGAGCAACGCGGGCAGGGTGTCGGTCGCCGGCCACAGCGCCGCGCCGCAAAGCAAGGCACCGATGCACAGTAACAACGGCAGTGCGTGGCGCTTGCTGAAGCGGCTGACCACCACGCCCAAGGCATTACCGACCACAAAGGTGGCAACCAGCAACACCAGACGCCCGGTGAGCCCCAAGTCACCGGCGCTGATGGCCACCGCCAGGCGCGTGGTGTTGCCGCTCATGAACGAGACGAAATCGCCGCTGGCCATAAAACCGATGGCATCGGTCATGCCCGCCAGCACCGACAGGCAGGCCACCAGCATCAAGCCGACCCGGCCACGCCAGCGCTGGCGATGGGCAAGCGTGGCGTTGGTGGAAGGCTTGCGGGACGAAGGCAGCATGGGGCTGGGTTCCTCGATGAGATTATTCGGCCACTACCGTAGGCCGCTTTTCCTCTACGCGCAATGGCCTCAGGCACGCTCCAGTTGCCAGCCTGTGGGGTGCCAAGTCAGGTGGTGAGTGGGCTCGATCGCCTGTAAGAATGCATCATCGTGTGACACAGCCAGCATTGCGCCGGTAAAACCCTTCAAGGCCTGTTCAAAGGCGAGCACCGACTCCAGGTCCAAGTGGTTGGTGGGTTCATCCAGAAGCAACAGTTGCGCTGGTGTATCACGCCACAAAGCAACGGCCATGGCGGCTTTCAAGCGCTCGCCGCCGCTGAGTTGCCCGGTCGCTCGTGTGACCCGTGAAGCGTCCAGTTGCAGCAGCGCCAGGCGCGTGCGCAGTTCGGCTTCGGCCAATGGTGTGTCGAGCAGATTGAGCTGCTCGACAATGCTGCACTGGTCATCCAGCAACGCCAGATGTTGATCGATATAAGCGCTGGGCACCGCAACCGCACACTCGCCACTGACCGCCTGCCACTGGCCGGCAAGCAATTTGAGCAGGGTGGATTTACCGCAACCGTTCGGCCCGCGCACGGCCACGCGTGCCGCCCCCGCCAGGCTGATCGTCAGGTAGGTGGCCAGGGCCTGGGGGGCGAGCCAGGGCAATTGCGCACGTTCCAGCATCAGGACCTGCCGGCCGTTGGGTACTGCCGAGCCTGGCAGTGCGAGCAGGGTCGGCGTTTCATCCACCACGCGCTCGTAGGCTTGGCGCACCTGGGCGTCGAGTTGATGTTTGTGCTCGTGGTGGGCACTGCGCACCGTACTGACGATCTCCTTGGCTGCGCTTTTCCAGCGTGCCTTGGTAAAACGGTTGACGTTGGCGGTCTCGGCCTGTTTGCGTGAGCGCGCGGCATGGCGCTGGAGGTTGTCATGGTCTTTTTGCAAGCGCCGACGCTCACGGCTACGTTCCTGGCGCGCGTGTTCCCAGGCTGCGATGGCGGCGTGCTGTTGGGCATCGCGTTGCTGTTGATAGGCCGCGTAGTTGCCGCCATACACCTGAGCGCCAAGGGGTGATAGTTCGATGATACGCCCCATGGTGTTGAGCAGTTGGCGGTCATGGCTGACCACCACCAGGCCGCCGCGCCAATCGGCCAGTTCCTGCAACAGCCACTCACGCCCGGCGCTGTCGAGGTGGTTGCTGGGTTCGTCGAGAATCAACAACTGCGGCGTCGCCAACAGCGCCCCGATCAGCGCGACCCTGGCCAGTTGGCCGCCGCTGAGTTGGTCGGCCTGGGTGGCGGCGGTGAGTGTGGGCAAGCCTGCGGTATCCAATGCCAGGCGCAGGCGCTCTGCCAGGTCCCAGCGATCATCAATCAGTTCCAGATCCCCCAGGCGACCGTCGCCGCGTGCCATACGCTCAAGGGCGGCCAGGGCAGGGGCGGTGCCGGTGATGTGGGCGACAGTTTCTCCCGCTTGAATCGTTAACGCCTGGGGCACGTAGATCAGGCTCGCTGGTCTTTTCAAGGCGCCTGAGGAGGGTTGCAGGACGCCAGCCATCAACTTGGCCAGAATACTTTTGCCACGTCCATTGCGCCCGACGATGCCGGTGCGGGTGCGATCAATGGACAGGCTCACGTCCTTCAGCAAGGTTTCGCCATTGGCGAACTGGAAAGACACGTGTTGCAGGGAAACAAGAACGGGCAGCCGGTTGACGTCAGTCATCAGCACCTCCAAAAAAATGTCGAACAGGCCAACAAGCGCGCCAGGCGGCTCGTTGCGGATACATTTTGGAAGGCTTAGTTGTTCACGTCGGCGGTCGTCCCGTTAATCAGAAGGGGCGCAAAGGCTAACCCACCTTGGCTTTGTGCGGCAAGTCTTCGGCCAACTTCTCCAGGAACATCGCCAGGGCGACTTCTTCGGCTTTAAGACCCTTGCGCACTCGTGGTTTGGGCAGTTTCGACAATTCACCAAGGCTGAAATGTTCAAGCACCGCCGGGTGGATATAGCACTTGCGGCACACGGCGGGCGTGTTGCCCAACTGCCTGGCGACGTCCTTGACCATGCCCACCACATGCCGCTTGGCGTCTGACTCTGGCTGCCACGCCAACTCGCGCAACACGGCCAATGCCATCGCGGTGCCCGCCCAGGTGCGGTAGTCCTTGGCGGTGAAGTCTTCGCCGGTGAGTTCGTGCAGGTAAGCGTTGACGTCATGGGAGCTGACCGTGTGGCGTTCCCCGTCTTCGTCCAGGTACTGGAACAGGTTCTGCCCGGGCAACTCCATGCACCGCTTGACCACGCGAGCCAGGCGTCGGTCCTTGACGCTCACTTGATGCTCGACACCGCTTTTGCCGCGAAACTGAAACTGGATTTCGCTGCCCTTGATGTCCACATGCCGATTGCGCAACGTAGTCAGGCCGTAGGATTTATTCTCGCGGGCATACTGGGTGTTGCCGACGCGGATCAGCGTGGCATCCAGCAACATCACCACCGTGGCCAGCACTTTTTCACGGGTAAAACCGGGTTCAGCGATTTGGGCTTCCAGCTGTTTGCGCAACTTGGGCAAGGCGCTGCCGAATGCCTGCAACCGCGAATACTTGTCGCTGTCACGCACTTCGCGCCAGCGTGGGTGGTAACGGTATTGCTTGCGGCCACGGGCATCGCGGCCGGTAGCTTGCAGATGGCCGCGCGGGTCGGCGCAGATCCACACATCGGTGTAGGCGGGCGGCACGGCCAGCGCGTTCAGGCGTTTGATTTCATCGGCATCGGTAATGCGCTGGCCGTTTGCGTCCAGGTACTGGAATTTGCCCCGCAGCTTTTTACGGCGGATTCCAGGTTGGGTGTCATCTACATAATGCAGGTCGCGTGGCAGGTCGGTGGGCAGCGAAGAGTCGGGCATGGGGCGGGTTCCTTGGCAACAAATCAGGCCGGTATGACTGATTGACCGCAGCGCTTTGCGGTCGTGCCAATTGCTTAAGCCAGCACCGCCACCGCCTTGATTTGCGCCCACAGCACCTGGCCCGGGTGCAGTTGCAACTGGTCGCGGGAGAAACGCGTGATACGTGCCAACAGTGGTGTACCGCCTGCATCCAGGCGCACCAGCACATGGGCGCTGTTATCGGCCTCCATGTCCTGGATGACGGTCACGGGCAAACGATTGAGGATGCTGCTGTGTTCCTCCGCGTGCAGGTTGAGGCTCACATCCCGTGCCTGGATCTTGACCCGCAACGGCTTGCCCACCGCCACCGGCGCATGGGCCACGCGAATCTGCAATGGGCAGTCAGGCAGTTGCAGAGTCAGCAACTGATAGTGCGCGTCGTAGGCAATGACGCTGCCGGCGATCACCACGCCGGCATCGTCGCCCAGGGCCAGGGGCAAATCGAGGCGCGCCAGGGTTTCGCCGATGGGGCCGCTGGCCAGCGCCTTGCCGTTGCGGAGCAGGACGATATGATCAGCCAGCCGCGCGACTTCGTCCTGGGCGTGGCTGACGTACAGCACCGGGATGTCGAGTTCGTCGTGCAGGCGCTCCAGGTACGGCAGGATCTCGTTCTTGCGCTTGCTGTCCAGGGCGGCCAGCGGTTCATCCATCAACAACAGCCTGGGGCTGGTGAGCAAGGCTCTGGCAATGCCGACACGCTGGCGCTCGCCGCCGGACAGGTGTTGTGGGTGACGCTCAAGCAACTGACCGATGCCCAGCAGCTCGGTGGCCTGGGCCATATCCACATGCCGTTGCTGGCGTGGGATGCGCTTGAGGCCGAACTCCAGATTGGCCCGCACCGACAGGTGGGAAAACAGGCTTGCTTCCTGGAACACATAACCCAGGGCGCGTTTATGCGGCGGTACGAACAACCCTTTGCGGCTGTCTTGCCAGACCTGATCATTGATCTGCACAAAACCTTCCTCGGCACGCTCCAAACCGGCGATACAACGCAAGCAGGTGGTTTTGCCGGAGCCGGACTGCCCGTATAACGCAGTTACCCCGCGCCCGGGTAATTGCAAGTCCACGTCCAGCGCAAAGGCGGAGTACTTCAGGTTCAGACGTATATTAATCATCGCGATCAGCTCCAGCTCATCCGGGTTCTGCGGCTGGAGTACAGCGCCAGCAATACGAGGAACGCGAACACCACCATGGCGCCGGCCAGCCAATGGGCCTGGGCATATTCCATGGCTTCGACGTGATCGTATATTTGTACCGAGACCACTCGGGTCTTGTCCGGAATGTTGCCGCCGATCATCAACACCACGCCGAACTCGCCGACGGTATGGGCAAAGCCAAGGATCGATGCGGTGATAAACCCCGGGCGTGCCAGAGGCAGGATCACCGTGAAAAACGTGTCCCACGGATTGGCGCGCAAGGTTGCGGCCACCTCCAGCGGGCGTGTGCCTATCGCAGAGAAAGCGTTCTGCAACGGCTGCACCACGAATGGCATGGAGTAGATCACCGAGCCGATCACCAGCCCGGCAAAACTGAATGTCAGCGTGCCCAGGCCCAGCCATTGAGTGAACTGGCCGAAGTAACCGTTGGGCCCCATGGTCAGCAGCAAATAGAAACCGATGACCGTTGGCGGCAGTACCAGCGGCAAGGCGACAACTGCGCCGATGGGGCCGCGCCACCAGGAGGTGGTCCGCGACAGCCACAGTGCAATCGGAGTGCCGATGACCAGCAGGATCACGGTGGTCAACGATGCCAGTTTGATGGTCAACCAGATCGCGGAAAAATCAGCACTCGACAGTGGCATTTACAGCTCGTAACCGTAGGATTTGATGATGGCAGCGGCTTTCGGGCCTTTGAGGTACTCAACCAGTGCCTGGGCAGCGGCGCTGTCTTTGCCCTTGTTGAGGATCACCGCGTCCTGTTTGATCGGGTCATGCATCGATGCCGGAACGATCCACGCTGAACCGCTTGTGACTTTGCCGTCTTTAAAGATCTGCGACAAGGCAACAAAGCCCAGCTCGGCGTTGCCGGTAGACACGAACTGATAGGCCTGGGTGATGTTCTGGCCTTCGACGAGCTTGTCCTTGACGGTGTCGGTCAGCCCTTGCCGGGCCAGTACCTGGGTGGCGGCCAGGCCGTAGGGCGCGGCTTTCGGGTTGGCAATGGCCAGGTGCTTGAACTGATTGTGCTTGAGCACTTCGCCCCTGGCATCCACATAGCCTTCTTTTGCCGACCACAATGCCAGGGTGCCGACCGCGTAGGTGAAGCGCGACCCCTTGAGAGTGTCGCCTTCGTTTTCGAGTTTTTGCGGGGTGGTGTCGTCGGCGCTGAGGAACACCTCGAACGGTGCGCCATTCTTGATCTGCGTATAGAACTGCCCGGTAGCACCGTAGGCTGCGATGAGTGTGTGACCGGTGTCTTTTTCGAAGTCGGCGGCGATTGCCTGGATCGGCGCGGTGAAGTTGGCGGCCACGGCCACCTGCACTTCGTCGGCATGGGCCGAACCCAGGGCAAATACGGCAAGCAGGGGGGCCAGGCGCGAGATGCGGATCATCGTGAAGCGACTCCTTGGGCTGTACAGGGCGTTCAGGTAGAAAGCTCTACCGCTATGTATGGGAATATATAGCGGTTGGTCATTGCCGGTACAGTGCAAAGTTGCCGCTGATGTCAGTGGCGCGAGAGCCTGGCCAACGCCTGCTCGGACAATTGGCGAGTCAGGTCATAAGTGGACAGGTCTTTGCCAAGGCGCAGTGCCTGGCCCGCCCACAGGTTACTGAAACCCGCTTCATCCTTGGCCTTGAGCGGCATCAACGCGCCACCGGCTTGGGGGAATGCCGGGGCGCTCGGGTTGATCGGGCCGAGTTCACGCATCACGCGGTTGACGATGCCCCGCGCCGGTCGGCCGGTAAAGAGGTTGGTCAGTGCCGTCTCGCTGGCCTGGGCATGGCGCAGCGCGTGGTGGTGAGAGGCGGTGATGCTGGCTTCGGGCGTGAACAGGTACGCCGTGCCAATCTGCACCGCCGAGGCGCCCAGGGCCAGCGCGGCGACGATGCCACGCGCATCACCGATGCCGCCTGCGGCAATCACTGGCACGCTGACCGCGTCGACCACTTGCGGCACCAGTGCCATCAAACCAATCTGGCTGTTCAGATCTTCACTGAGGAATAGGCCGCGGTGCCCGCCGGCTTCAATGCCCATGGCGATAATCGCGTCACAGCCGTGTTCTTCGAGCCACACGGCTTCCTCAACGGTGGTGGCCGATGACAGCACCTTGGCGCCCGTGGCTTTTACTCGCGCAAGCAAAGACTTTTCCGGCAGGCCGAAGTGAAAACTCACCACTTGCGGGCGCAAATCTTCTACCAGCTGGCAAGCCGCGTCGTTGAACGGGGCGCGATTGGACACTGGGGTGGGCGCTTCAAAATCGGCGCCGAGTTCGTGGTAGTAAGGTTGCAGCGTGTCCTTCCAACGGCGGTCACGCGCTTCGTCGGCTGGGGGCGGCTGATGGCAGAAGAAGTTCAGATTCAACGGCCGTGTACTGGCCAGGCGGATGACCGTCACCGCTTCGCGCAGTTGCTCGATACTCAGCGCGGCAGCAGGCATGGAGCCCAGCGCACCGGCCCGTTGAGCCGCGATGACCATGGCGGTGGTCGTCGCGCCGGCCATGGGCGCCTGGATGATCGGCACGTCAATGCCCAGCAGGTCGAGAATACGGGTGTCTGGCCAGGTGCTCATGGGGGGCGTCTCCAGCGTTAATAGGGCATTTCGCTGTTTTAGCAGGGCCGTCGGCGCCGGGCCACTCTGTTTTATTCACTGGACGAGAACGGCGTTTTATGAAGAGGGTGTTTCGCGCTCCAGCAGCTCACGTTTGCGCTCCACCCCCCAACGATACCCAGACAGCTCGCCATTGCTGCGCACCACGCGATGGCAGGGAATCGCCACCGCCAGGTGGTTGGCACCACAGGCCTGGGCCACGGCGCGAAAGGCCGTGGGCGCGCCGATACGCTCGGCTATCTGCGCATAGCTGGCGGTACTGCCTACCGGGATTTCGCGCAATGCCTGCCATACCCGTTCCTGAAAGGCCGTACCGCGCAGGTCCAAGGGCAAATCCAGGCCCAGGGCAGGGGCTTCGACAAATCCCACCACTTGGGCGACCAACTGCTCAAAATCCTGATCCGCGCCCACCAGCTCGGCCTTGGGAAACTGATCTTGCAGGTCGCGCACCAGTTTGTCCGGGTCGTCGCCGAGCAAAATCGCGCACACGCCACGCTGACTCTGCGCCACCAGAATCGCCCCCAGCGCGCATTGGCCGACGGCAAAGCGAATGGTGTTATTGGCACCGCCGGCTTTGTAGTCCTTGGGTTTCATGCCCAGCAACTGGTCAGCCGCTTCATAAAAACGGCTGTTGGCGTTAAAGCCCGCGTCATAGAGGGCGTCCGTCACTGACTGCTGCCCTTTGAGGCCATCGCGGACCTTGTGTGAGCGCAGGGCGCTGGCGTAGCGCTTGGGGGTCAAGCCGGTGCCGGTTTTGAACACACGGTGGAAGTGGAACGGGCTCAACCCGGCCTGGCGTGCCAGTACTTCCAGGCTCGGGGGCGTTTGCGCCTGTTCGATCAGCCGGCAGGCGTCGGCGACTAACTGCGCATGGTAAGCCGCCAGTTGAGTCTGATCGCCCGCAGCGCGCTTGCTGGCACGATACCCCGCGGCTTCAGCCTGAGCCGGGGTGTCGAAGAACTCGATATTCTCGGGGCGCGGCAAGCGCGAAGCGCTGCTGGCGCGGCAATACACGCCCGTGGTTTTCACGCCGTAGACAAACAGGGCGTCTGCCTTGGCATCGCGGGCAATGATGGCGGCCCAGCGCGGATCCAGTTCGTTGTTCATGGCCTGCACTCTTGACGGTTCAGGGGCAGATTAAGCGTGCCGTCCGCCCACGGCACTCCGAAGCTTGCGGTCAAATCAGCCGGCGGTGCGAAAGGTCAGGTTGATGCGTTGCGCGCCCATGACCGGATGCTCGCCGGCCTTGATCGGCATCACCCCATGAAAGCGCAGGCGATCGACCCCGCCCCACACCACCACATCGCCATGAAACAGCGAGACTTTTTGCGTTTTGTCACTGCGCTCATGGCCACCGAACAGAAAAATCGCCGGCAGGCCCAGGGACACCGAGACCACCGGCGCGCTGTAGCTGCGCTCGTTCTTGTCCTGGTGCAGGGACATCTTCGCCCCCGGCACGTAACGGTTGATCAGGCAGGCGTCGGGCAAAAAATCACTGAAGCCGGCCTCGGTTGCCGCCGCCTCGGCCAGTTGGCGCAACGCGTCGGGCATGACGGGCCAGGGTTGCTGGCTGCGCGGGTCGAGTGGGCTGTAGCGATAGCCACGGGGATCTGTGGTCCAGCCCAGTTCGCCGCAACTGCTCAGCGCCGCCGACATGGTGAAGCCACCGGGCGTGACCATTTGCCGAAAGGGAGACTGAGCCAGCACGCGCCGCAACTCAGGTAGCAACCGCTCAATCCAGGGCAGGGCATAGCCCCTCAGAACGTAAGACTCTTCGCCAATCTGCTCGCGCCCGGCTGGTTGCTGCAGGGCATCATCGGCGAACAAATCGGCAGTAGGGCCTGACATGACTTACAGCGCCTTGCTCACAGTAATGTCAGTAATTTCGTCACTGGCATCGTGAATGTCTGCGAGGGCTTGCTTGGCTTCTTCGAGGCTGTTGGTGGTCAGCTGGGCAAATTCGAAGCGGCGCTCGCCGTTGAGCTTGTACTTGATGACGTATTTGGTCGTAGGGGTCACAGCTTGTTTCCTGTCGGTTGCTGGTTCAGCTCAGCTTGGTGCTGGTGCGACGAACGATGCGGATCTTGTGGGACAGCGCCGGCTTGCGGGTCACGCTAATGGCGCGACGGGTCACCACATCAAGGGTGATGTTCCAGAACCCGGTGCTGGGCGCGGTGATCTTGGCCGGGAATTTATCAAATGCACCGCCGTGGTAGGTATGGCGGCCGCCATTTTTAAAGCTGCGAAAGTTCGCGTCGCTCATCAGGCGGATGTTGCAGGTCTGCGAGCATTCGATAACGACAATGTCTCCCTCGTTGAGATGCTCACGCTGGTGGATGAATTTCATGGGGTGTCTCCAGAAGGGCTTTTTCTGAAAAATCAGAACGATACGTAGGTTAAGATGGAGTTTATCAGCCCCAGCGCGTTTATTATCGGGCCGTCGTCGACGACTTCGACAATTTAAAACAGTTATTTACCGTGTAATGAGAGATAAATCCTACGTTGATGGGAGAAATTTACCATCCCCGCTGTCGTAGGATCTTTATCGGAGGTTTTAGTATGAAGTGGAGTGTGTTGGTGCTGGCCTTGGCAATTGCTGGGTGTGCTTCGGTTGCAGATATCAAGCAGACCCCGCCAACGTTGGTGGTCATCTCAGGGAAGAAACCGCAGGAATATGCGGCGTGTGTTGTGCGCAAACTGGAGGCGACTCGTCGCCCGCCACAGATCGAACCCCATAAAGACGGTATTCAGGTCATCGTGCCTCAGAAGTTTTCGGCGGACCCTTCCGCGATCTTCGAAATCGAAGACCGCTCCAGCGGTAGCAGCATCAAGCTTTATGAAAGCATGTCCAATGTGCCGATCCGGCCAGGCGACGTGAAGAAAGCCGGGGAAGAGTGCATTTCCGGCTGAGTCTGGTTTGATTGTCAAGGCGTCTCACCCTACGCACTGAACCCGATAAAAAGCCCCGATCCTGCAGGATTGGGGCTTTTTTTTGCCTGTGTGTTCGTGCTGATTGGGCAGGGCATCCGTTAAACTGTGGCGCATTCACTTCAAAGATGCCGCTCAAACCCTGGGTTCGAGCGGCATTTGTTCTTTCTGGAAAGCCCGTTATGAAACGAGAACACGTCAAAGCCCGTCATGCCGAAGGTCAGATTTCGGCGACCCATGTCATCCAGAACCCCGCCGACCTGGGCGAGTGGATCGTATTTTTCAAGAAAAGCGGCGGCCGCAGTTACTTCCTGGTGGACGATCAGGACGAGGTCGAATCATTTGCGCGCCTGGATGACCTGATCGAAATCCTGCGCGGCCTGGGCATCAAGTTCGCCGAGGTGCATCTGTAGCCGGCGGCTTACTTGCACACCACCACCACACTGCGGCCCTTGAAGTTGCCCACGTCCTGGCCCAGGGTCTTTTCACTTTCCTTGAGGGCTGGAGTGCCGTCGGTGCCGACAATGCGGTAACCGGTGCCGGCACAGGAGGCGTCGGCTTTCTCGTAGCAACTGGCCCATGAGTTGGCCTCGCCCGAGCAGTCGATGGTCAAGCCTTGCTCGCCATTTTTCAGCAGCGTGTCGGACGTGGTGGTGCAACCGGCGAGTGCCAGTACTGCGGTCAGTGCCAGGATTTTTTTCATAGAAGTCATCGTCGAGAAGAGGTGGGGGGCGCTGACACTGTCGTGGGGCGTTGGCGCGGATTATAGCGAACTGCCACCTGGCGTGCAGTCTCAGAAAACAAGATCTGCAACGGCACACCTCCCGGGCTGACTTGGCGCTTAGCCTTACTGACTTATGGCACCCCCATCACCAGCACACCGCTTCCGCTGATGGCCCCTGCGGTAGGCAGTGACCCGGCACGCCGCACCAGCGTGAAGGTCACGTCATCGCCGCCCACGCCTTGCTCCTTCCATCATGACCCTCGTGCGGTCCGCGCTTAGCGTTTAATGAGGCGAAACAACTAAGTAAGCGTTCGGCGCCGATTGTATGCAGGTGAGCAGAAACAGGCGCCCACAAAAAAGCCCCAATTAACGGGGCTTCTTTGTGGGCGTGAGCGGCTTACTTTGTTTTCGGGCGCTTGCTCGATGCGTGGCCTGCTTCATCTACAAACACTTCAGCTACAGTGACCGCCTGGCTCTCGGTCGAGAATGTCCCGGCAACGCTGTCGCCGTGAAAATTGATCAAGTGCCAGCCGTCTGTGCGCTGGGTGATCAGGTAGCCGTTTACACCTTTGGGTTCTGACATCTATTGGCAATCTCGTGGTCTGGTTCAAGGCCTGCATGATACCGCCAAATGCCGAAGGAGGGCGCAAGTTGTTGCAGGTCAGTGCCAGGCGGCCAAAAGCGTGCTAAAACCATTACAGCCCTTTAAATAAGGGGGGCAGGGCGTATTTTGACTGACCGTTGGTGAGGCCCTTTGCAGGATCAGCGGAACTTACGCCGACATTTTTTCTCTATGATGACATCGCAACGCCAGCAGGACCCATTGTAAGGTGACTGCGGCCTGATTAGACTGCGCCGAATTCCGTACGCACAGCCCTTTGTAAGGACTCATATGATCAAGAAATGCTTGTTCCCAGCAGCCGGTTACGGCACTCGCTTCTTGCCAGCGACCAAAGCCATGCCCAAAGAGATGCTGCCGGTGGTGAACAAGCCACTGATTCAGTACGGCGTGGAAGAAGCCCTGGATGCCGGCCTGAACGAAATCTCCATCGTTACCGGCCGCGGTAAGCGCGCCCTGGAAGACCACTTCGACATCAGCTATGAGCTGGAAAACCAGATCAAAGGCACCGACAAGGAAAAATACCTGGTCGGTATCCGTAAACTGCTCGACGAGTGTTCGTTCTCTTACACCCGTCAGACTCAGATGAAAGGCCTCGGCCACGCCATCCTTACCGGCCGTCCGCTGATCGGCGACGAACCGTTCGCCGTGGTGCTGGCGGATGACCTGTGTGTGAACCTGGAAGGTGATGGTGTGCTGACCCAGATGGTCAAGCTCTACCAGAAATACCGCTGCACCATCGTTGCGGTCATGGAAGTCAACCCGACCGAAACCAACAAGTACGGCGTTATCGCCGGCGACGATATTGGCGATGGTTTGATCCGTGTGCGTGACATGGTCGAAAAGCCGGCGCCGGAAGATGCTCCGTCGAACCTGGCGATCATCGGTCGTTACATCCTTACCCCGGACATCTTCAAGCTGATCGAAGAAACCGAGCCGGGCAAGGGCGGCGAAATCCAGATCACCGATGCGCTGTTGAAGCAAGCCAAAGACGGTTGCGTGATCGCCTACAAGTTCAAAGGGCAGCGTTTTGACTGCGGTGGCGCCGAAGGCTACATCGAAGCAACCAACTTCTGCTACGAGCACTTCTACAAGACGGGCAAGGCTTACTGATTCGCGCTTGCCGCACTGTTTTAAGAGAAAGCCACCTTCGGGTGGCTTTTTCGTTTTTCAGCCCCATGTAAGTCGGTATGCTGGTGTACTGCCGAGGAGAGTGAAATGGCCTACGATTTTGACTTGTATGTAATTGGCGCCGGTTCCGGCGGTGTTCGTGCGGCGCGCTTTGCCGCAGGCTTCGGTGCCAAGGTGGCCGTGGCGGAAAGCCGCTATCTGGGCGGCACCTGTGTGAACGTCGGCTGCGTGCCAAAGAAGCTGTTGGTATACGGCGCGCATTTTGCCGAAGATTTTGAACAGGCCAGCGGCTTTGGCTGGTCCCTGGGCGAGGCGAACTTTGATTGGGCGACCCTGATCGCCAACAAGGATCGCGAGATCAACCGCCTCAACGGTATCTATCGCAACCTGTTGGTCAACAGTGGCGTGACCCTGCATGAAGGGCATGCACGCCTGGTCGATGCTCATCAGGTAGAGATCAACGGTGAGCGCTTCACTGCCAAGCACATCCTGATTGCTACCGGCGGCTGGCCGCAGATCCCTGAGATTCCAGGGCGCGAGCACGCCATTGGCTCCAATGAGGCATTCTTCCTTAAAGAGCTGCCCAAGCGCGTGCTGGTGGTGGGCGGTGGTTATATCGCCGTTGAGTTCGCCGGCATCTTCCACGGCTTGGGCGCGCAAACCTCATTGCTGTATCGCGGTGACTTGTTCTTGCGCGGCTTTGATGGTTCGGTGCGCAAACACCTGCAAGAAGAACTGACCAGGCGCGGCCTGGACTTGCAGTTCAATGCCGATATCGAGCGTATCGACAAGCAGGCCGACGGCAGCCTCAAAGCCACTTTGAAGGATGGCCGCGTGCTGGAAGCTGATTGCGTGTTCTATGCCACTGGCCGCCGTCCGATGCTGGATAACCTGGGCCTGGAAAATACCGGGGTCAAACTGGACGAACGCGGTTTCGTCGCGGTGGATGATCTCTACCAGACCGCCGAGCCGTCGATCCTGGCGATTGGCGATGTGATTGGTCGTGTGCAGCTGACGCCGGTGGCCCTGGCTGAAGGCATGGCCGTGGCGCGGCGGTTGTTCAAGCCCGAGCAATACCGCGCGGTGGATTACGCCAACATCGCGACGGCGGTGTTCAGCCTGCCGAATATCGGCACAGTCGGCCTGACAGAAGAAGATGCGCGCAAAAATGGCCACAACGTGCAGATCTTTGAAAGCCGGTTCCGGCCGATGAAGCTGACCCTGACCGATTGCCAGGAAAAGACCTTGATGAAGCTGGTGGTCGACGCCGACACCGACAAAGTGTTGGGTTGCCACATGGTCGGCCCGGATGCGGGTGAAATCGTGCAAGGCCTGGCGATCGCGCTCAAGGCGGGCGCGACCAAGCAGCATTTCGATGAAACCATCGGCGTGCATCCTACGGCGGCGGAAGAGTTCGTCACCATGCGCACGCCTGTGGCGGACTGATCAGGTTGGCTCTGCTGTCTCTGGCGCCGTTGCAACGACGGTCGCCAGGCGCAGGGCTTCGATGCTTGCCTGGGCCTTGATCAGGTCCAGCTCAAGCGCCTTGTTGTGCTGCTGGTGTTCAAGCAGGGCCGCTTGGCGCGATTGACTGTCCAGCACGGCAACCCGTAGGCGTTCCTGGAGCAGGGTGCGTTCGCTGTCGATCTGGCTGAGCTGCTCCTTGAGTTTCAGCTGCAGCGCCTGGTCCTGGCGTGCTTGCTCCTGCAGCGCATTCAATTCCTTGGCGGTCACTCGCTGCTCACTCAGCAGGCGCTCGTTATCGCGATGCAGTTGGGTGATTTCATCCTGGCGCACCAGTGCGCTTTGCTGTGCCTGACGCAGTTCGGCCTGTACCTGTTGCAACTGGCCCTCATGGCGACGCTGTTCCTGCTCACGCTGCTCCTTGATGGCAGTGCGGTAATGCTCAAGCGCATCGCGCGCGTGCAGGTGTTTTTCTTCCAGTGAGCGAATCTGCTCGTCCTTGTCATTGAGCCTTAACTCGTAATCGCTGCACGCCTGGCTCAACCCGGCGTTACGGGTTTGCTCGGTTTGCAGGCTGGTGGTGGCGGTTTGCAGTGCAGCGCTTTCTTCCGCCAGGGCAGCAGCCTGGATATCAAATTGCTGCTTGAGCTGAGTGTGCGCCTCTTCAAGCGCTTCAGCCTGGGCGAGCAGGGCGGTTTTCTGCTGTTCGAACTGCGCCAGCGCCAGGTCAATCGGCTCCTGAGCCTTGTCTTTCAAGCGCTGGGCCAGGCGCGCAACCAGCTCACCAAGCTCCTCGTCAATCGGCGCCTCGGTGATGGTCTGCCGGGTTTCGCTTTCGTCCAGCTCCTTTAAATAGCGATGAATGGTGGTTTTCGAGCCGGTATTGCCCATCTCGATCCGTACTGCGTCGATGCTGGGGTTTTCACCGCGGGCAAGGATTGCCAGGCGTGCCGTCTGAACTACTGCTTTGTTTATGCCGCCGCGAGCCATGGGGTCTCCGTCGATTTAGTACTGTGGTACATGGTATGTATATACGTACTGTAACACGAATAAAAACTTGTTGAAATTCATGATTTAACAGATGGGATATTGGCGTATTATCCCGTGTCATAACGGTTTTAACCGCCATTCCCGCTGACGGCAGTACGAAACGACACTCATGAGCGACCTGGATCGATATCTCAACGCTGCGACCCGCGACAACACGCGCCGCAGCTACCGTGCGGCGATCGAGCACTTTGAAGTGAGTTGGGGCGGGTTCCTGCCTGCCACCAGCGACAGCGTGGCGCGTTATCTGGTGGCGCACGCCGGAGTGCTGGCAGTGAACACTTTGAAACTGCGGCTCTCGGCACTGGCGCAGTGGCATACCAGCCAGGGCTTTGCTGATCCGACGAAAGCGCCGGTGGTGCGCAAGGTGCTCAAGGGGATTCGTGCCGTGCACCCGGCGCGCGAGCGGCAGGCTGAGCCTTTGCAGTTACAGCACCTGGAGCAGGTGGTGACTTCGCTGGCGCTTGAGGCAACCCAGGCCGGCGAAAATCAGGATCAGCCTCGGTTGTTGCGTGCCAAGCGTGACACTGCGCTGATTTTGCTGGGCTTCTGGCGAGGGTTTCGCAGTGATGAGCTGTGCCGATTGAGTATTGAACATGTCCAGGCTGTGCCCGGCGCCGGGATCAGCCTGTACCTGCCGCGCAGCAAAAGTGATCGAGACAACCTCGGCAAGACTTACCAGACACCGGCGCTGCTGCGCTTGTGCCCAGTGCAGGCTTACAGCGACTGGCTCAGCGCCTCGGCACTGGTGCGCGGGCCGGTGTTTCGCGGCATCGACCGTTGGGGCAACCTGGGCGAGGAGGGGCTGCACCCCAATAGCGTCATCCCGTTATTGCGTCAGGCGCTTGAGCGCGCAGGCATTCCCGCCGAGCAGTACACCAGCCACTCCTTGCGACGTGGCTTTGCTACCTGGGCCCATCGCAGTGGCTGGGACTTGAAGTCGCTGATGAATTACGTCGGGTGGAACGACATGAAATCCGCCATGCGCTATGTTGAAGCGACGCCGTTTCTGGGCATGACCCTGGCGAACCCAGCGCTGATTTAGAATTTCTTCTATTAATACGGTCATCCGATAGAGAAAGCCAATCGTCAGCATCAGGTTTGCCAATGAGCCATCGACCGACAGAGCCGGTAGGATTCATCTCATCAACTTCTTAACCCCTGACGGAGAGTCAACGATGCCTATCATCAACAGCCAAGTAAAACCGTTTAAAGCCACCGCTTTCAAAAACGGCAGCTTCGTGGATGTGACCGACGCTGACCTGAAAGGCAAGTGGTCGGTAGTGTTCTTCTACCCAGCCGACTTCACCTTCGTTTGCCCAACCGAACTGGAAGACCTGGCTGACAACTACGCCGAATTCCAGAAGCTGGGCGTCGAAATCTACAGCGTTTCCACCGACACCCACTTTGCCCACGCTGCCTGGCACAACACTTCGCCAGCCATCGGCAAAATTCAGTACACCATGATCGGCGACCCGACCCTGACTATCTCCCGCAACTTCGACGTGCTGATCGAAGAAGCTGGCCTGGCAGACCGCGGTACTTTCGTGATCAACCCGGAAGGTCAGATCAAGATCGTTGAGCTGAATGACGGTGGTGTTGGCCGTGACGCTTCCGAGCTGCTGCGCAAAATCAAAGCTGCTCAATACGTTGCTGCTCACCCAGGCGAAGTGTGCCCAGCCAAGTGGAAAGAAGGCGAAGCCACTTTGGCTCCGTCCCTGGACCTGGTCGGCAAGATCTAAGTCTGTGAAGACGTATCAAGGGCGGGAATCCGCACCTAAGTAAGCTGCATCCGCCCTCAAAACGCCCGGGCGAGATTCGCTCGGGCGTTTTTTTGTCTGCAATAAACCGAATGAACAGGAAATCGCCCGTATGTTGGACGCCAATCTTAAAGCTCAGTTGAAGTCATACCTGGAACGGGTCACCCAGCCGATCGAGATCGTCGCCTCCCTCGACGACGGCGCGAAATCCCAGGAAATGCTTGCTCTTTTGCAGGACGTCGTCAGCCTGACGACACTGATTACCTTGAAAACCGATGGTGATGATGCGCGCAGGCCATCGTTCTCCATCAACCGCCCAGGTGCCGATATCAGCCTGCGTTTCGCCGGCATCCCCATGGGCCATGAATTTACTTCGCTGGTGCTGGCCCTGCTGCAAGTCGGTGGCCACCCGTCGAAGGCCAGTGTCGAAGTGATTGAACAGATCCGCGCGCTTAAAGGCGAGTTCAGCTTCGAGACTTACTTTTCGCTGTCGTGCCAGAACTGCCCGGACGTGGTCCAGGCGCTGAACCTGATGGCGGTGCTGAATCCGAATATCCGTCACGTAGCGATCGACGGCGCGCTGTTCCAGGCCGAAGTCGACGAGCGCCAGATCATGGCGGTGCCCAGTGTCTACTTGAACGGGGTGAACTTCGGCCAGGGTCGCATGGGCCTGGAAGAAATTCTCGCCAAGCTCGATACCAGCGGCCTCGAAAAAGCCGCCGAGAAAATCAGTGCCAAAGAGGCGTTCGATGTATTGGTGGTCGGCGGCGGCCCTGCCGGTTCCTCGGCGGCCATCTACGCAGCTCGCAAAGGTATCCGTACCGGCGTGGCGGCTGAACGTTTTGGTGGCCAGGTGCTGGACACCATGTCCATCGAGAACTTTATCTCGGTACAGGAAACCGAAGGGCCGAAACTGGCCAGTGCGTTGGAAGCGCATGTGCGTCAGTACGACGTGGACATCATGAACCTGCAGCGCGCCAGCAGCCTGGTGCCGGCGAAAAACGCCGGTGAGCTGCACGAAATTCGCTTCGAAAGCGGTGCGACCCTCAAGTCCAAGACCGTTATCCTGGCCACTGGCGCCCGCTGGAGAGAGATGGGTGTGCCAGGTGAGCAGGAATATAAAGCCAAGGGCGTGTGCTTTTGCCCGCACTGCGATGGCCCGCTGTTCAAGGGCAAGCGTGTTGCGGTGATCGGCGGCGGTAACTCCGGTGTGGAAGCGGCTATTGACCTGGCCGGGATCGTCAGCCACGTCACGCTGCTTGAGTTTGACAGCAAGTTGCGCGCCGATGCCGTGCTGCAACGCAAGCTTTACAGCTTGCCGAATGTGGATGTGATTACCAGTGCGCTCACCAGCGAAGTCAAAGGCGATGGTCAGAAAGTCACCGGCCTTGCCTACAAGGACCGCGACAGTGGTGAGTTCAAGACAATCGACCTGGAAGGCATCTTCGTACAGATCGGTTTGCTGCCCAACACCGACTGGCTCAAAGGCACTGTGGAGCTGACGCCTCGCGGCGAGATCATCGTTGATGCCCGTGGCGAGACCTCGCTACCTGGTGTGTTTGCGGCCGGTGACGTCACTACCGTGCCCTACAAGCAGATCGTGATTGCGGTAGGCGAGGGCGCCAAGGCTTCGCTGAGTGCATTCGACCACCTGATTCGAACATCAGCGCCGGCATAAGCGACATGCGTAAAACCAAAAAGCCCCATGAGCGATCATGGGGCTTTTTGGTTCCTGCGTGCTGCGCCAGATGCGCCGTGGGTTACATCGGCGCCGGCTGGATGATCTCGACCCAGTAACCATCCGGGTCCTTGATGAAGGCCAGGCTCTTCATGCGGCCATCCGTCAGACGCTTCTGGAAATCGCAACCCAGCGCTTCGAAGCGCTCGCACGCAGCGACGATATCCGGCACCGAAATGCAGATGTGGCCGAAGCCGCGTGGGTCGGTATTGCCGTTGTGATAGGCAAAGTCGGCGTCGTTTTCGGTGCCGTGGTTATGGGTCAGCTCAAGGATGCCCGGAATCGATTTCATCCACTGGGTGCGCTCGGCGGCGTCGGCCGGGATCTGGGCCTTGTCCACCAGGGCCAGGAAATACAGGCTGAATTCGGCTTCCGGGAAGTCGCGTTTTTCCACCAGGGAGAAACCCAGCACGCGCGTGTAGAAGTCCAGCGATTGGGTGATGTCTTTGACCCGCAACATGGTGTGGTTGAACACGAAGTTTGCAGTGGCGGTGTCAGGTTGGGCAGTGACGCCCGGGAAGGTGTTCAGTTCGTGCAGGCTCATGGGCCCTCCAGAAAAAATGGGGCAAAGCGGTCCCTTGGCATGCGGCAAGCGTCCGTGCTGCCGGCTCATGATACGCAAGGCCCGCCTGCCGCGCCAAATGAAAAAACGCACGCGGCCCTTGCGAGCGGCAGGTCTGGGGCCGCAAACTTTGCGGCTTGAACCCTGGGTGCTTTTCACAATGATCGAGTTTCGTAAATCGCTGTTGAGTACGTTGTGCCTGATGCTGGGGAGCCCGCTCGTATTGGCGGCCGACCCGGAAATTCATTGGCCCGGCGGCTGGCAGGTCGAAGAAATCCTGCCCGACGGCGAAGCCCCCGTGACGGCTCAGAAGGTGTCTCGCCAGCGCGCGATCAAGAATGATGAAAACGGCGCAACCCTGATGGTCATGGAGTTGACCGGCACGCCAATTGAAACCGGACATAAAGTTAATCTTCCAGGCGTGTTACTGGAAATGCGCAAATCGATTCAGAAGGATTTCGCCCAGGGCGGCTATCAAAGCGTGTGCAGCAAGATGCACCCTACGACATTGAGTCGCCTTGAAGCGTTGGAAACTACTTGCGTGATAACCGAAAACGGGCGGCATGTGTTGTCACAAACATTAGTCGGCGCAGTGGATACAGATAAGGCCTATGTATTTTCTTACGCGGGCCAGGCGCAAGCCTACGAGGCGAGCAAGGACGAAGTCAGTTCGGTACGTAACAGCCTGAAACTTTGAGTCGAACGATTTTAGTGATTTTGAACAAAATCAACGGCTGGTTAAGTTCGTTTTCGAACAGTCAACCGCAAAAAAAGCCCCGCATGTGCGGGGCTCTTTTTAGTGCGGGGTGATTAGCCGCGCAGCCAGGAATCTACCGTGGCGGCGCCGTACTCTTCTTTCCACGCTTTCAGGCCGCGGTGGTTGCCGCCCTTGGTCTCGATCAGCTCGCCGGTATGCGGGTTGTGGTAGACCTTGACGACCCGTGCACGGCGCTGCTTGGGCGCTGCGGCGATGGTTGCACCCGCTTTGCGCGGGGCTGGATCAAGAATGGCGATGACATCGCGCAGACTTTTGCCGTAGCTGTCCATCAGCTTTTTGAGCTTTTCCTCGAATTCGATTTCTTTCTTCAAGCCTGCGTCGTTCTTCAAGGATTCCAGCTGTGCCAGCTGCTCTTGAAGGGCTTTTTCTGCTGCGCGAAATTCGGCGAGTCTGGACAAAATCTGTACTCCAATAGTGTAGTGGCTGATATCAACTGCAGACAAAGCTATAAGCCAGGAACGTTAACACGACGTCAACGAAAAAGACCCTTCTGCGAGTTCTGCACAGGCAGAAAAATTGTAGTAGTTAATCTCTCTGGAGTAAATCATGTCTTCTGTCCAAATAACACTCTTTCATCGGTGGCCTAACGATTTAATGAAGTCATCGCAGGGTAACGGCTTGCCGAACAGGTAGCCTTGTAAGAAATCCACACCCTGGGCGACGAGGTATTCACACTGTTCTGCTGTTTCCACACCTTCGGCAACAATGCCAAGGTCAAGCTTGACCGACAGTTCTATGATGCTGTCCAGTATATGCCGCGACAGCGCATCCGCACCGATCATGGCAACGAAGCTCTGGTCAATCTTCAAGTAGTCGACATTGAAGTTGCGCAAGTAACCGAGGCTGGAATGGCCGGTGCCGAAGTCATCGATCGCAATCATCACCCCCAACTGATGCAAGGCGTCAAACAGACTGCGGGTGGTCTCGGTGGGCTCGATCAGCTCGCGTTCAGTCAGTTCCAGTACCAGGGTGACCCGGCCAGGTGGGAAGGCGGCGAGAAATTCCTGGCAATCGGTCACCAGCTCAAGGTCCTGGCAATGCCGCGCGGTAATGTTCACGCCAATATGGAAGCCGGGGTGGAAGCGTTCGGCATGGGGCGCCAGTTGCGCGGCGGTCTGGCGCAGCAGGGCGCGAGTCATCGGCACGATGAGGCCGGAGTCTTCGGCCAGGGGAATAAACAGGTCTGGTCGCACCAGACCCTCTTTTGGATGTTTCCAGCGCATCAGCACTTCGCAACCGGCCCACTGACGTGTATCACCGCGCACCACGGGTTGGAAATACGGGATAAATTCGTTGGCGCTTAATGCCCGTTGCAGTTCCTGGGTGGGTGCCGACGAGCGTTTTTGCAGCCAATGGGCGAGGACGCCGGCCAGCACACCGAAGAACACCATCAGGCTGAATAACGCGGGATAACGGGCTTGCATATAACGCCAGGTTTCTCCTTCCGGCATACCGGCCTCGACGCTGTAGTGATAGCGCGCGGACGCCAGATGCTGATGGGCCACGGCAAATACCGGCACGGCATCGTTGTGCACTTTGCCATCGGCATCCAGCCAGTTGGGCCCCACTTGCAGCACCAGGTGGGCGTAACGGCTGATCAGGCGCAAGGCATTGGTAAGGTGGTAGCTGTCAATCGAGGCAAACGCGCCTTGATCACCCTCCACCAGGCGATAAACCAGCAACGCCGTATCCGGCGTGACAGGGTTGCCATTCATTAGCCACAACCGGCCGCCCACATAGTCATCCGGGTTGACCTGCGATTGTTTGTCGCCGCCAAACAGTGACGTGCAGTAAATGTTTTCCTGCCAGGACAACGTCGTGGCGCGTACGAACGGCCTGCGGGTGACCTGTTCGCGCAGCGCCAGTTTCGCCGCGTTATCGCAGGGCTTACCCGCCAATGGCAGCAAATCTCGAGCGGCGAGGGCAGTATTGTCGAGCATCAAGTCGAATTGGCGTACCGCTTCCTGAGCCGTTTGCGTGGTGCTTTGTTCAAGCGTGCGTTCCGCTTGCCAATAAAGAATCACCACCCCCAGCAAAATCGGGAGCAGGCCACAGGTTGCGCTGATCACATAACGTGTGGCTCGCCCTCGCGGGCCTTTGGCGGTCAGGGGCATAGGGGCAGTCAATCTACGCAAAAAGAAAGGGATGTGCCGATGATAGATGGCATTACGAAGGTGCGCTTGCTAGCGCAACGCGCTCGGGGGTGTTTATTGCCCTTAACCCATTAACGGCGGTGATCTGCGGCGCACTGTTGTTGGACGAAGCCTTGAGCGTGCCCATGCTGGTGGGCGGCATGGTGATTCTGCTGGGTATCTATCTGTGCAACAAACCCCTTGCACGAAGCAGGGCAATGGGGATTTGATAAGAGTACGGACAAACCTGGTTACGCTGTGTAGAATCGGTTTACGCATACAAGAATATGGACTTGCGCTCACGCAAGCCTCGGCCGTCAGAGACTGATGACACCATGAAGCTACTCGGCTCCCCCCTCATCTTTGGTGACTTCCTCGCCCGCAGCGTGCGGGGTCTTTCCTGTGCGCCACCCTCGAACCTCATCCTTGCTCGCAACTGAACAATTGCTACCTACAAGAATGATGAGGCATCGAAATGACCGACCAATATGAAAACCCAATGGGCCTGACGGGCTTTGAATTTATCGAATTCGCATCGCCGACGCCCGGCACGCTGGAGCCGATCTTCGAGATCATGGGCTTCACCAAGGTGGCGACCCACCGTTCCAAAGATGTTCACCTGTATCGCCAGGGCGAGATCAACCTGATCCTCAACAACGAGCCGGGCAGTCTTGCCGCTTATTTCGCGGCCGAACACGGCCCCTCGGTGTGCGGCATGGCGTTCCGCGTCAAGGACTCGCAAAAAGCCTACAACCGGGCCCTGGAACTGGGCGCTCAGCCGATCCATATTGAAACCGGGCCGATGGAGCTGAACCTGCCGGCGATCAAAGGCATCGGCGGTTCACCGTTGTACCTGATCGACCGCTTCGGCGAAGGCAACTCGATCTATGACATTGATTTCGTCTATCTCGAAGGCGTTGACCGCAACCCGGTAGGCGCTGGCCTCAAGGTTATCGACCACCTGACCCACAACGTCTATCGCGGGCGCATGATCTATTGGGCCAACTTCTACGAAAAACTGTTCAACTTCCGCGAAGCGCGCTATTTCGACATCAAGGGCGAGTACACCGGCCTGACCTCCAAGGCCATGAGCGCGCCGGACGGCAAGATCCGCATCCCGCTGAACGAAGAATCGTCCAAGGGCGCCGGCCAGATCGAAGAGTTCCTGATGCAGTTCAATGGCGAAGGCATTCAACACGTGGCATTCCTCACCGACGACCTGGTCAAAACCTGGGACGCGCTGAAGAAGATCGGCATGCGCTTTATGACCGCACCGCCAGACACCTACTACGAAATGCTTGAAGGCCGCCTGCCGAACCATGGTGAGCCGGTGGACCAGTTGCAATCGCGTGGCATCCTGCTGGACGGTTCGTCGGTTGCTGGCGATAAGCGTCTGCTGTTGCAGATCTTCTCGGAAACCCTGATGGGGCCGGTGTTCTTCGAATTCATCCAGCGCAAGGGCGACGATGGATTTGGCGAAGGCAATTTCAAGGCGCTGTTCGAGTCGATTGAGCGCGACCAGGTGCGGCGTGGTGTGCTGACTACCGACTGAGTACTTCGTTAAAGCAAAACGGCCCGGTTTTTACCGGGCTTTTTTGTGTCTGTTATACCGAGTTGCAATTGGTGGGCGGTGAAACAGGAACAGATGTTTCTTAAAAAATCACATAGAGGCGAGGAGCGCAGAAAAACCTGCGCTTCAATTCCGAAGAGGTGCGCTTATGAATGTGAATTCTCCTACTCTAAAACCGCCGTCAGGTGCTCCGATCTCACCGCAGCACGCAGACCCCGTCCGCAATGTGCGCTCGACCCATAACGTCGATCCCATCAACATGGCGCGCAAGCGCTTTTGCGATGAGGGTGAAGAACAGTTTCGCAGTGGTGACTTAACTGCCAGAGGGCACGCGTTGGTGAAGGCGGTTGTGTACCCAGATAAAGCCGGAGCCCCTGGTGTGCAGGTCTCGACATTTGCCGTCAACGGGTTTCAATCCCAGGATATGGTAATGATCCAGCGGGTCCCCCCCTCGACCGAAGGCCCCAATTTTGTTGTGTATATGCCGGAAGATGAATTCATGTCGTTTCACGAGTTCGATACCGTCGAACAGATGACTGACTGGGTTAAGGCTGTAGCCACAGACCCGATTGCGCGGGCCCAATTTGTACGGCACTTTGCCAATTCGAGATCACCAGGGCAGCAGGGACGGGTGGAGCAGAGCCTGGTTCAGTTCGAAGCCGGCGACACCAACGTAGTGGTGGGGCGTTTTGCGATCGTGAAGGGCGACGTCTTTGAGCGCCTGAACATGGACGTCGTTCCGTTTGAAGGGCTCTGCGAATGGAAATACGTGGGTGTCGGGCCCAAGGGCACGCCCATTTATCAAGGGCGTCAGCCGGATGGACAGGTGGTGCTTTATTCTTTCGACGCTTACGGAAACCTACAAGGGGCCAGAGGGAAGAACGAATATTTCTTTGTTCAAAACGGGCTGAACGAACACAAAGCGCTCATACCGATGACGCAAAAAAAGTTCCTGCACAAAGTCGTCAGCAGCGCGCTGGACAACTCTGGGGCTAATGACTTGCGCGGGCTTTTGGATGAACTTGTGAAGCAGCTCAGAAACCCAGGGCACAGTATTGGGACGGCACTCAAAGAGCTAGGCGTTCCTGACGACGTTGCCACCTCTATTGAGGAAATACTGAAAAACCCTGTGGCGGGAACGCTGCTTGAATTGAACCATGACAATCGGATCGGCAAGGTGTTTGGTGTCGATAAAGAAACGATGGATGCCCGCTTGGAAAGTGTGGGTCACACCATACAGAGCAATATTCCCCGTTATGGCACCTGGAGAAAAAGGTTAAATGAGCTGGCCGATACCATCGAAGAAAAGGCCGGCACGTACGAAGAACCGTCCCCAGAGGTGAGGACCTGATTCCATCCTCGCCGTAATAACGAGGGGTACGGATACCCCCACACCCTCTATTCAGGCCCGGCGCTGACGCACCAAATGCTTGAACCCTTCATACACCAGCACCATCACCGCCAGCCAGATCGGAATATAGGTCAGCCACTGTCCGCCCTCGATCCCTTCGCCCAACAGCAACGCCACAGCCAGCAGCAGCACTGGCTCCACATAGCTGAGTAGCCCGAACAGGCTGAACGCCAGCAAGCGACTGGCAATGATGTAGCTCACCAGTGCCGAAGCGCTGATCAAACCCAGCATCGGAATCAGCGCGTAGAGTTTGGGATGTGCATCGAGCACCGCAAAGCCCTGTTCGCCGCTCTGCACAAACCACCAGGCTACCGGCAGCATGAGCGCCATATCCAGCCACAGCCCACCCAAATGGTCGGTGGTCAGGTATTTGCGCACCACGAAATACACCGGGTAGCCGATGATCACCACCAGGGTTGCCCAGGAAAAACCACCGGCCTGATACAACTCGTTCAGTACGCCCAGCACCGCAAACACCACGGCGATCTGCTGCAACCGTGACAACCGCTCGCCGTAGACCAGGCGCCCGGTGAGCACCATGGTCAGCGGCAGCAGAAAGTACCCCACCGACACATCCAGGCTGCGCCCATTCAGCGGCGCCCACATAAACAGCCACAATTGCACACCGAGCAAGGCAGAGGACACCAGTACGCCGCCGATCAGACGCGGCCTGGCCGCCAGCATGCGCAGCAATTCCCACACCCGACGCCATTCGCCGCTGACGATCATGAACACCGTCATGCATGGGACGGTGAGCAACATGCGCCAGCCAAAAATCTCCAGGCCACTCAACGGTGTGAGCAGTGACGTGAAGTAATACATCACGGCAAACAACACCGAGGCCAAGACCGATAACACTACACCTTTAGACACGCTGTCCTCGCGAAAGCCGATTCATATCCAGTTCAAGGGCGGAGTATGGCGGTTTTTGCGAGAAATAGAATGTGCCTGCCGGTTAAGCACTAGAGCAGACATCCAATCACCTGAGGCGAGCGAGCTTGCTCCCTCGCCTCAGTTTTACCGGTTCTTCTCAAGGCATCAGGCAGATGTCAGCCCGCTGGCAACGCCACTCGGCCGGAAACGAAATGGCCCACATCATTGAACCCCGGTGTGGAGGAATGCCCTGGCGTGACCAGCGAATCAATGAATGCCTCATCCTCAGCTGTGATGTTGACCTCCAGCGCGCGAGTGTAGGCATCCCACTGCGCCTCGGTACGCGGCCCGACAATTGCCGAACTCACTGCCGCGTTGTTCAGCACCCAGGCAATGGCGAACTCTACAATCCCCACGCCACGTCCCTGGGTGTATTGCTGGATCAGCTGGGCGATGCGCAGCGACTCAACCCGCCATTCGGTTTCCAGGATGCGCTTGTCCTGGCGCGCGGCACGGCTGCCTGGCTCGGGTGTAACGTCAGGCGCGTACTTGCCACTGAGCACTCCTCGTGCCAGCGGGCTGTAAGGCACCACACCCAAACCATAGGCTGCCGCCGCGGTGATTTGCTCGACCTCGGCCTGGCGGTTGACGATGTTATACAGCGGCTGACTGATGATGGGTTTATCCACCCCCAGACGTTCGGCCACGCGAATCACTTCAGCGATGCGCCACCCGCGGTAATTGGACAGGCCCCAGTAGCGGATCTTGCCTTGGCGGATCAGGTCTCCGATGGCCGACACAGTCACCTCCAGAGGCGTGCCGTGGTCTTCACGGTGCAGGTAGTAAATGTCCAGATAATCGGTATCCAGGCGCGTCAGGCTGGCTTCCAACGCATTGAAGATGCGCTTGCGGTTCAACCCGCTGCGATTGGGCAAACCATCGGCGGGGCCGAAACCGACTTTGGTGGCCAGCACCCAATCCTGGCGATTGCGCGCAATGGCTTCGCCGACGATCTCTTCGGAGCGCCCGCCGGTGTAGACATCGGCGGTGTCGATAAAATTGATGCCCTGGTCCCAGGCCTTGTCGATGATACGCAGAGAGTCTTCGGTGCTGGTCTGTTCGCCAAACATCATGGTGCCGAGCGTCAGTGCGCTGACCTTCAACCCGGACTGGCCCAATGTGCGGTAAATCATGCAAAGCTCCTTGTGGCAGGCAAATGTGAGTCATGCAATACCAGACCCGACGGCTCTGGAACAAGCCCTGGGCGTATTTCTTCATGTGCGCAGCAATGTCTGGCAGCGTGCCTGTAAAAAGCGACGCAGCACTTACACCCGCTCCGACACGTGCAGGCGGTGAGGGCACATCAGTTGATGTAACGGGGCATTGTCTGTTGGGCGCAGGGGGCGGACGGAAGAAGTGGCAGTGGGCGGTTGTAAAACAGGCCTTGGCTTGCCGGTGGGGTGCATAAGTATCTACACAACTTTGCAGTCGCCAACAGTAACCACGATGCGAAGCGAGCCGCTCTTGCTCTTGCTCTTGCTCTTGATCTGCTTTTGATCTTGATCTCAGGCGCCCCGTCAAACCACGCTGGCCGGAATTCGACAGGGATTTGGGGGGTAAACCGGCAGGGATGCCGGTTTAGCCGCCCCGCGCCATGGATGGCGCGTGGCGGCGGCCCCCCAAATCCCTGGCGGATTACGGGCACACCGAGCCTAAGCGAGGTGCCGAGTGGTGGGGCAAGAGCGCTTTGGTTACTTTCGCGCTTTTCGAAAGTGACCCGCTGTAAAAGCGGAACCCATAGCAGCCATTACCCAAATAACGGATATGTACTCGATCAAAGCCCAGCACCCTGGTCGGCCCTGAGGCCGCCATCGGGGGCAGGCCCCCTCCCACAGGTCCGGCTTCGCACCAAAGTTGTGTAGATACCCGTGCAGTGGGTGACAAGCCAACCTTGACAGGAAGCAAAGCCAACTCAAGCCCTGTTCAGCGCAAAGTTACCATCGACCAGCGTGAACTCTTGCCCGTCGTATGTCCGGAACGAGCAGGTAAAAGTGCCTGAGGCTTTATCATCGGAAGCCAGTTCATCCAGCAACAGCTCGCCCGCGTATGCAGTAAAGGCCAAGCCGGGCACCCGTTGATACTGAATCCGAACCTGATTGTTTCCCGCCAAGTCGTGCTTCAGACCGCTCGCGGCTTTGTCGATGACGATCCCGATAATATTACGAACCTGCGGCAGCCCGTCATCCTTGTGCTCGCCTATAAAGATCCAACGGTCCGGTCTATGTCCATCAAAGTTTGAGCTGTCAATTCTCAGTTCATTGGCGACGAAATGGGGCCCTGGATGCGGTCCCCCCACGAAGGTAGCGCTCAGGTGGCCCTTTGCGGGGTACTGTGCGGTAAGGCCAGTTGAAAGGCCGGTCAGTTCCGCCTTACCGTCGAGCGTTAACCGGCTGCTTCCAAAGGCTGCGGTACATTTGAACGACGCGGTTATATGCGTGCCGTCGAAAGCCACTACCACCGTTCCTTCAAATGCGACATAAGTTTGGTTGCCCTGGTGTTCGCGGGTCCAAAAGTGAAGCCTGGCTTTGCCATCTGCAAAATTGTAAGTATGTGGAGTTGCGTCCAGCGGTAGATCGGCGGGCAGGTACACATCACAGGCCAGGTAGTCTTCGGGCGCCTCGGATAAACGGTGGAGCCCTGCCAAATGCCATTCTTCGCTGGGATCTCGGTGCAGCCGCATCTCGCCGGCGTCGCCGGTGAAATCGATGTGCAGGTCACCCCGGACGGTGACTTCAAACGTCCCTTCAGTGTTTTTTGCTGTTTTGCCAGTCATGTCAACGCTCCTCTGCGGTCGGTGGGCAATCGCCACACCGACAGCGTAAGAAACCTCGAAAGTGCTGGATACTGTCAGGTATGACAGGTTTAAGTGACGGCTTTTTAATTCCAGGTCGTGCTTTAGGTTAACGCGCCAAGCAGGCGCAAGCGCCCTTGAAGCCTGACGCCGCTTACTGTTATGCCTTGAGCGTACGGGTCATGCGCAACGCCAACACGCTCCCCCCCACAATCACCGCCGCCAGCAAGTACAGCGCCACATCAGTGGATCCGGTAGCGTCTTTCACAAACCCCACGATATAGGGGCTGAGAAAGCCCGCCATCTGCCCCATGGAGTTTATCAGCGCCAGACCACCCGCCGCCGCGCCCGCGCTGAGCATGGCGGTGGGCACCGGCCAGAACATTGGCAGTCCGGTGAGAGCACCCATGGTGGCGATGGTCAGGCCAAGAATGGCGATGGCAGGCGTAGTGGCGAAGTTCACCGCAATCACCAGGCCGATTGCGCCCATCAGCATGGGCACCACCAAATGCCAGCGGCGTTCCTTGCGCAAATCAGCGGAGCGGCCCACCAGCAACATGAACACCGCCGCGAGCAGATAGGGGATCGCACTGAGCCAGCCAATCACCAGGTTATCGCTGAAACCCAGGCTCTTGATAATTGACGGCAACCAGAAGTTGATGGCGTACACGCCGCTCTGGATGCAGAAGTAGATCAGGCCGAACGCCCAGATCGCCGGGTTCTTGAACACTTCGGCCAGCGAGTCGCTGGTGGTTACGGGCTTGTTCGCCAGGTCCGTGGCCTGGTCGGCTTCCAACACGGCGCGCTCATGGGGTTTGAGCCACTTGGCGTTGGCGAAACTGTCACTGAGCAGGAAGTAGGCGAGGGCGCCGAGGATTACGGTGGGGATGCCTTGCAGCAGGAACATCCACTGCCAGCCGGCCAAGCCCCCTTGGCCGGCGGCGAAGTGGTTGAGAATCCAGCCGGAAAACGGGCTGCCGAGCAAGCCCGATACCGGGATCGCCGACATGAACAGCGCCATGATCCGCCCACGGCGGAAGGTCGGGAACCACTGGGAGAGGTACAGCACCACACCGGGGAAGAAACCAGCCTCAGCGGCGCCGGTAAACAGGCGCAAGGTGTAAAAGTGCGTAGGGGTGGTCACGAACAGCAGACACGTAGACAGCGTGCCCCACACGATCATCATCAGCGCAATCCAGCGCCGTGGTCCAAACCGGGTCAGTGCCAGGTTGCTCGGCACGCCGCACAGCACATAGCCGATAAAGAAAATCCCGGCGCCCAGGCCGTACACGGTTTCGCTGAACTTCAATGCATCGAGCATCTGCAACTTGGCAAAGCCAACGTTGACCCGGTCGAGGTAGTTGAACAGATAGCAGATGAAGATGAAGGGGATCAGGCGCAGGGTGATGCGCTTGTAGATGGCGTTTTTATCGTCATCGCTGGCCAGTGCGGCAGTGGCGCTCTGTGGCATGGGGATTCTCTCTTTATTATGATTTTTCGCGGCGCGAGGGTAACGTTGACCGCCCCCACAGTCTCGGCGACGTCATGGGCGACTGTCTTTGTGCCGACGCACAGCTAAGCCGCGTTTGCGCTGTGCCGGTGAACAACCTGTCTTTTTAGGAAATTAGCCCCATGTTCGAGCTGGATCATGACTTGGCGCAGGAGATTGTCGATCGCACCATGGCCATCCTGCCGTATAACGTCAACGTCATGGACAGCCAGGGCCTGATCCTCGGCAGCGGCGAGCCGGAACGTATCAATACTCGTCACGAAGGCGCGCAACTGGTCCTGGCCAATGGCAGGGTGGTAGAAATCGACGGGCAGACCGCCAAGCATCTCAAGGGTGTGCAACCTGGCATCAACCTGCCGCTCATGCATGATCAGCGTTTGATCGGCGTGCTGGGCATTACCGGCGAACCGGATGGGCTGCGCACCTATGCCGAACTGGTGCGCATGACGGCTGAAATGTTGGTCAGCCATCGCCACCAGCAAACCGAACAACAATGGCGCCGCCAGCGTTGCGATGATCTGCTGGCCTTGCTGCTGGCCGACAATGGCGACTCACCCCGCCTGGTGGATGAAGCCCGGCAGCTGGGCCTCAAGCCAAACCTTGCGCGCACGCCATACCTGTTCGAAATGGGCCCGGGCCAATCGGCAGAAGCTTTGAGCGCCTGGCTCACCAGCCGCTATCCCGACAGTTGGTGCGTCAGCCCTGCGCAGTTCTCCCTGCTGTGGTGCCGGCCTGCCGCTGTGCAGGTCGATAATCCGCGCTTGCTGGAAAAACTCGACGGCCTGGGCTGGAATATCCTGCGCGTTGCCGTCGGCGGGCAAGCGGATGGCCTGGCTGGGCTGCGCCGCTGTTACCGGCGGGTGGGGGATCTGCTTGCCTATGGCCGCGATCTGCTGCCGCACACCCGCCTGTTAACCCTCAATCGTTATCGTCTGCCGGTCATGCTCTGGCGCCATCGTAACGACGACGCCCTGGACGAACTGCTCAATCCTTTGCGCAAAGTGCTGGCCAAGGACGGCAACGGGCAACTGCTGGCCACCCTGCGCAGTTGGTGCGAGCACGACGGGCAAAGCCAGGCGTGTGCCGATGCCTTGGGCATCCACCGTAACAGCCTGCGTTACCGCATGGAGCGCATAGCCGAACTCAGCGGCATCGATCCGCTGACCCTCGACGGTATGCTTGCCTTGTACCTGGGAGTGCAGTTGTTGCCTGAACCCCTGTAATTAGATGGACTCGCCCAAGCCGAGGCGTCTATGCGCCACGGTGGCATTCTTATAGAAGCCAACGACAGCGAGGGCGAGCCCATGAAAAAGCATACGACGATCAATCAGTCTTTGTCAGCCGA
>NZ_JYLN01000006.1 GCF_001439735.1 Pseudomonas paralactis | reverse complement strand
CTCCACAAGCACCCACACGAATTGCTTGATTCAGTTGTTAAAGAGCGGTTGGTTAAGATCTTTCGTCTCAACCGAGGCGCGCATTCTACAGCAGCCTCATTTGCTGTCAAGTGATTATTTTCAGAAGCTTTCGAAGATTTCTTCAACAACTTCAACCACTTGCGCTTAAGATCTCTCCGAAGCGGGAGGCGAATTCTACAGCGTTACACGCTGCTGTCAACACCTCTTTTTCAACTTCCTTTTGGCTTCGATGAACTGAAGCAACCCACTGCCGAAAACTGCGTAACTCATTGTTTAAAAAGGAGTTTTAAGTTTCGACTGCGCCGAAAGTGGGGCGAATTATAGGCTCCCAGAATCTGCCGTCAAGGGTTAATTACACTTTTGTTGCAGAAGGCGTTTTTTTAGCAATAAGGCGAGGGATTCGGCGCATCACCGGCGGCACCCGCAACAGCAGCAGCAGCGCACCAATGGAAGCATAGACAGCCCACTCTTTCAGATCTGCCCGAACTATCCAGAGCATGTGCAGCAAGCCCAGCCCCAGAATCACATAGACCAAGCGATGCAACTTCTTCCAACGACTACCCAGCCGTCGCTGGCTGTAGCGATTGGATGTGACGGCCAGCACCAATAAAGCAAGAAACCCCAACGCCCCCACAATTATGTAAGGCCGCTTGCGCAGCTCTACGCCGAGCTGGGACCAATCGAGCCCAAGGACGAACACGCAATATGCCGCCAAATGCAACACCACATAGGCAAAGCACCACAACCCCAGTTGCCGCCGTACCGCTATCCACCCCGCCCAACCGCTCAACTTCTGCAGCGGCGTCATCCCAAGCGTTATCAGCAGCAGGATCAAAGTACCCAGCCCCAGGCGATCGACCAGCACTTTGCCCGGATCAGGCCCCAGGGCAAAACTCCAAGCCTCATATAGCCAGAGCAAGGGCCAAACCGCCGCAGCGATAAAGACCCCAATGCGCCAGATTGGAAAACGCATCAGTAGTTCTTCCGTAGGTCGAGGCCTGTATATAGAGAGGCGACCTCTTCCGAGTAGCCATTGAACATCTGCGTATCGCGCACGTTCGGGCTGAACAGGCCGCTGGGTAGACGTCGCTCCCGCGCCTGAGTCCATCGTGGATGATCGACCGTGGGGTTCACGTTTGCATAGAACCCATACTCATCTGCCGCAATGCTTTGCCAGGTGGTTTTCGGCTGCTCGCTGACAAGACTGATCCGCACGATGGATTTGACACTTTTGAAGCCGTACTTCCACGGCACCACCAAGCGCAACGGCGCACCATTCTGGTTAGGCAGCTCGCGTCCATACATGCCCACGGCGAGGATCGCCAGCGGGTTCATCGCCTCATCCAGACGCAGCCCTTCTACATAAGGCCAGTCGATCAAACCGAAACTGGAGCGCTGCCCTGGCATGCTCTTCGGATCCTGGAGGGTTTCGAAACGGATGTACTTCGCCTTAGAGGTAGGTTCAACCTGCTTGAGCAAGGCCGAGATCGGGAAACCGATCCACGGAATCACCATCGACCAGGCTTCAACACAGCGCAGTCGATAGATCCGCTCTTCCAGCTCATAAGGCTTCATGAAGTCTTCCAAGGCATAACGCCCAGGCTTGGCTACCTCACCATCAATCACAACACTCCACGGCTCGGTCTTGAGCGAACCTGCATTCGCCGCCGGGTCGCCCTTGTCGGTACCGAACTCATAGAAATTGTTGTAGTGGGTTGCGTCCTTGAACGGCGTGATCGCCTCGTCTTTGACCGTCACCGCCTGCCATTTCGTACCAGCAAGCTTCTCGGCAAACCAGTTGGGCGCCCTGCCCGCTTCGACATCGGCATAACGCGCTGCATCTTGCGCACTGGCCCAACGCGGCAAGCTACTGGCGGCAATGCCGGCCAGCGCACCGCCGAGCAAGCTGCGACGAGACAAATAGAGGGATTCAGGCGTGACATCCGACTCGTGGCAATCGGACGCTTTGGGTAGTTTGATTAACATGGCAACTCCGCAGCATTGGAGAACTGATGCACCAATAGACTGCGGAGTATGGGGGAAATTACATTAAGGCAATGTTTTGTCCCGGCGCAGATGCAGCAAATACTGAATCGGACCAGAAGCGGCGTAAACCAGGAACGCCAGCAGCAGAATCCGCGGCGGATCGCTGAACACCACTGCGAACACCAGCACTACCACAAGGATCGCCACGAAAGGCACGCGGCCTTTGAGATCCAGTTCCTTGAAGCTGTTGTACTTGATATTGCTGACCATCAGCATCCCGGCCGCTGCAACCATCAACGCTACCAGGAACGACATCTTCGACCCCTGGATGCCGTAATCACTGAACGCCCAGACGATACCTGCAACGACGCCAGCTGCTGCCGGGCTGGCAAGCCCGATGAAGTAACGCTTGTCGGCAGTGCCCACCTGCGTATTGAAACGTGCCAGTCGCAACGCGGCACCTGCGACATAGATAAAGGCAACCATCCAGCCAACCTTGCCCATGTCACCCAATGCCCAGGCAAATGCCAGCAATGCGGGGGCAACACCGAAGGCGACCATGTCCGACAGCGAGTCGTACTCGGCGCCGAAAGCGCTTTGAGTATTGGTCATACGCGCCACGCGCCCATCCAGGCCGTCGAGCACCATGGCCACGAAAATGGCGATAGCAGCAAAACCGAAGTATTTGCTGGCACTCGCCGCATCACCTGCCGCCAGCGCACTCTGGGCACTCATGGAGTTGATGATGGAATAGAAGCCGGCAAACAGGTTTGCCGTGGTAAACAGGTTGGGCAGCAGATAGATGCCACGATGCCGGACCTTGCGGCCTTCGGCGTCATGCCCTTCTTCGACATGTTCATCGATCGGCAGCATGCTTTCGGCGTCGGAAGCCTGATTTGGCTCTTCGGGACGTTCGCTCATGGACTTTACCTTGCAACGGTGTGAAAAAAATTCGACAGATACTTGCGGCGAGTGTTCGCCCGCAAACGATGCAGCTTTATACCAGAACCAACCCCTCAAACGAAAAAACGCGGCCTAAGCCGCGTTTTCCCTTGATGTGTACGACTTAGTTCTTGGCTTTGTCGACGATCTTGTTGGCACCGATCCACGGCATCATGGAGCGCAGTTGCTCGCCGATGACTTCGATACCGTGAGCGGCGTTGTTACGACGCTTGGCGGTCATCGAAGGGTAGCCGGTAGCGCCTTCGCTGATGAACATTTTGGCGTATTCGCCGTCCTGAATACGTTTCAGGGCGTTGCGCATGGCCTGACGGGACTCGGCGTTGATCACTTCCGGACCGGTCACGTACTCGCCGTACTCGGCGTTGTTGGAGATCGAGTAGTTCATGTTGGCGATACCGCCTTCGTACATGAGGTCAACGATCAGCTTGAGTTCGTGCAGGCATTCGAAGTAGGCCATTTCCGGCGCGTAGCCAGCTTCAACCAGGGTTTCGAAACCAGCTTTTACCAGCTCAACGGTACCGCCGCACAGAACAGCTTGCTCGCCGAACAGGTCGGTTTCGGTCTCGTCCTTGAACGTGGTTTCGATGATGCCGGTACGACCGCCACCCACGCCAGCAGCGTAGGACAGGGCTACGTTCTTGGCGTTGCCCGACGCGTCCTGGTAGATCGCGATCAGGTCAGGGATACCGCCGCCTTTGACGAACTCGGAACGCACGGTGTGGCCCGGTGCTTTCGGCGCGATCATGATCACGTCGAGGTCAGCGCGCGGCACAACCTGGTTGTAGTGAATCGCGAAGCCGTGGGAGAAGGCCAGGGTGGCGCCCTTCTTGATGTTCGGCTCGATTTCGTTCTTGTACAGCGAGGACTGGAACTCGTCCGGGGTCAGAATCATGACCAGGTCGGCAGCCGCGACAGCAGAAGCAACGTCAGTCACTTTCAGGCCATGGGCTTCAGCCTTGGCGACAGTGGGCGAGCCTTTACGCAGGCCAACGGTGACGTCAACGCCGGAGTCTTTCAGGTTGCACGCTTGAGCGTGGCCCTGGGAACCGTAGCCGATGATGGCGACTTTCTTGCCCTGGATGATCGACAGGTCACAATCTTTATCGTAATAAACTTTCATGAGGTTCCTCTATATATCCAGGCCGTAAGGCCATTCGCTAATTTGGGTTAGATGCTGAGTACTTTGTCGCCACGGGCAATCCCGGTGACACCACTGCGTACGGTTTCCAGAATCGAGGCCGTCCCGATCGACTGGATGAAGCTGTCCAGCTTGTCGCTTGTACCGGTCAGTTGAACGGTATAAACGCTGGCGCTCACATCGACGATCTGCCCGCGATAAATATCGGTAGTGCGCTTGATCTCGGCACGCTGGGCGCCTGTGGCCTTGACCTTGACCAGCATCAGTTCGCGCTCGATGTGGGCGCTTTCCGACAGGTCGACCAGCTTGACCACTTCGATCAGCTTGTTGAGGTTCTTGGTGATCTGCTCGATCACCTCATCGTGGCCTACGGTGGTCAACGTCAGGCGCGACAGGGTCGGGTCTTCGGTCGGGGCCACGGTCAGGCTTTCAATGTTGTAGTTGCGTTGCGAAAACAGGCCGACAACACGGGACAAGGCGCCGGGTTCGTTCTCCAGAAGCAGGGAGATAATATGCCGCATGATTAAGTACGCTCCGTCTTGTTCAGCCACATGTCGCGCATAGAGCCGTCTTTGATTTGCATCGGATAGACGTGCTCGCTGGTATCGACCTGAATATCGATGAACACCAGACGGTCCTTCATGGCAAACGCTTCTTCCATCTTCGGCTTCAGATCTTTCAAATCAGTGATGCGAACGCCGACGTGGCCATAGGCTTCAACCAACTTGATGAAATCCGGCAACGATTCCATGTAGGAATGGGAGTGACGGCTACCGTAGCTCATGTCCTGCCATTGACGAACCATGCCGAGCACGCCGTTGTTCAAGCAGACGATCTTCACCGGAAGACCGTATTGCAGGCACGTCGACAGTTCCTGGATGTTCATCTGGATGCTGCCTTCGCCGGTGACGCAGGCAACGTCGGCATCCGGGAAGCTCAGTTTCACACCCATGGCCGCAGGGAAACCAAAGCCCATCGTGCCCAGGCCACCGGAGTTGATCCAGCGGTTAGGCTTGTCGAACTTGTAGTACTGCGCCGCGAACATCTGGTGCTGGCCCACGTCGGAGGTCACAAAGGCGTCGCCCTTGGTCACTTCGCACAGGGTTTCGATCACGGTTTGTGGCTTGATGATGCTGCCGTCACCCTTGTCATAAGGGAACAGGCCGCGATCACCGCGCCATTCGTCAATCTGCTTCCACCAGCTGGCAACGGATTCCTTGTTCGGCGCCTCGCCAATGTCCTTGAGCGCGGCAACCATCTCGGTCAGCACGCTTTCCACCGGCCCAACAATCGGCACATCGGCCTTGATGGTCTTGGAGATGGACGCCGGGTCGATGTCGATATGGATGATCTTGGCATTCGGGCAGAATTTGCTCGCACCGTTGATCACACGGTCATCGAACCGCGCGCCCACGGCCAGGATCACGTCAGCGTGGTGCATGGTCAGGTTGGCGGTGTAGCTGCCGTGCATGCCGAGCATACCGACGAACTGGCGGTCCGTACCCGGGAATGCGCCGAGGCCCATCAGGGTGTTGGTCACCGGCAGGTTGAGCAGCTTGGCCAGCTCGGTCAGTGGCGCGGAACCGCCGCCCAGAATCACGCCACCGCCGGAGTACAACACGGGGCGCTTGGCCGCCAGGAGCATTTCTGCTGCCTTGCGGATCTGCCCCGAGTGCCCACGGACGGCCGGGCTGTAGGAACGCAGCTTGGCTTTCTTGGGAAAAACGTATTCGAATTTTTCGGCCGGGTTGGTCATGTCTTTCGGGATATCGACCACCACAGGGCCCGGGCGACCGGACTGGGCGAGGTAGAACGCCTTTTTCATGACTTCCGGGATTTCCGACGCGTGCTTGATCATGAAGCTGTGTTTCACGATCGGGCGGGAAATACCGATCATGTCGGTTTCCTGGAAAGCGTCGGTGCCGACCATGGTGCTAGGCACCTGGCCAGAGATGATCACCATCGGGATGGAATCCATATACGCAGTCGCGATGCCGGTAATGGCATTGGTTGCGCCTGGGCCGGACGTTACCAGCACCACGCCGGCTTTACCGGTGGCACGGGCGTAACCGTCAGCCATATGGGTCGCGGCCTGTTCGTGGCGAACCAGGATGTGGGTAACAGCCGGTTCCTTGAACAGTGCGTCGTAGACATGCAGCAGAGCACCGCCTGGGTACCCGTAGATATAGTCGACGCCTTCGTCACGCAAAAAGCGGACGAGCATCTCACCGCCAGATAAAAGCTCCACGTTGTTCACCTCTAAAACGCCAGAATACCGTCCGTTAAAAACCGACGGGTCTTAATAGGTTTACTTCTCAACAGAGCATGAGCGACGGTGGTCGCCGACTACGTCAGCACTGACTGAGCAAGTATTGGGATCGTCCCAAGTGTTGCGGGCTTTTCCCACCCAGCGCGAGGTAACGCGTTGCGGGTGTTACAGGTCGGCGCGGATGTGCGCCTCATGATCTGCTGAGCGGGCCTGCTTCTGGCAGTCCCGATACAGCGGACTTTGGATTCTTCTGTTTCAGGCCCTTCAAGTCAAGCAATAATTGCGCTTTTTTCCAACTAAGCGCATGTGAACGTAGAAGAAAGGGCTGTGATGAGGGATAAAACTCGCCTGAATGTCGTCAAGCGGTAGAAATGTGCGCAAGACTGCCGGAAAACCCGGCAGTCAGGCAATTAACGAGCGTCGACGATCAATTGGTCGAACTTTTTCAGCGCGTTACGCAAGCCAAGGCTCTGTAACGGTCGGTCGGCATAGACCATTTCGGCCATTTCCAGGATCCCCGACGCATTCGGTAATGGCAGGTCCTGTTCCAGAATCTGCTTCATGCGCACCAGGAAGATCCATTGCAGCCACTGGTGGAAGTCCAGGGTATCGACTGAAAAGGGTTCGACACTGCTGAGCGCTTCAGCACCCGGCGACTCTTCGTCCCACCAGCCCTGCACGCGCAGCTCTCGCTCGATCAGCAATAACTGTTCGGCAATCGCGGGAAAACGCGCATCCATCAGAGGCTGACCTTGGCTTTTTGTCGCGCCTGGGCGGCACCTGCAGCATCACCCTGAGCGGCACGCGCATCACCGATCAAGGCCCACAGGCTGGCTTGCAGGTCTGGCCGGCCATTGGCCAGGCTCAAGCCGCGGCGAGCGAATTGTTCCGCCTGTGGCGCATCGCCCTGAGCCATGCGCACCTGGGCCAGGCGATACAGCACTTGTGGCTCGCGAGGCGCCACGCGCTGGGCACGTTCAAGGCTCGACGAGGCGCCATTCAGATCGCCACCCGCTTGCTGCTGTTGTGCGGTGGTCAGCAGCGCCAGCACCGGGCCATCGAGCTGTTCGTCAGCCGACAACCCGCCGGAATTGGACGATGACGGAATACCGCTCGGCGTCGAAGGCATGTTGTAGGTGCCCTGATTGACCGGTGCAGTTTGAATCGGTGTGGAGTTCACCGGCCCGGACGTACTTGGGCCTGGGGTCCATGGCTCGGCACTGATAGGCGCCGAGGTCGCAGCACCACTGCCGGGCACCATCACCACCACGCCGGAATCCTGGGGAATTGCCTGGGTTGCAGCTT
Source organism: Pseudomonas paralactis (assembly GCF_001439735.1). Lineage (GTDB taxonomy): Bacteria > Pseudomonadota > Gammaproteobacteria > Pseudomonadales > Pseudomonadaceae > Aquipseudomonas > Aquipseudomonas paralactis. The sequence goes on along the minus strand of NZ_JYLN01000006.1, from coordinate 393,664 downwards.
GGGCAGGCCGTTTGACCACGGTCTGGCGGAAGCCACCATTGGCCGAAATGCGGTCGTTATTGGAGACGGACGTGCTTGAGTCCACCACCGGGATGGAGCCGCGCTGCACGCTGGAGCAACCGCCGAGCAAAGCCAGAGCCGTAATGGCTGGAATCCACAACTTGTTCACTTGAAACCCTCTTTGCTTAATTCATCCAGCCCTTGACCCAATCCATCACCGAATCCGCATCAGCAGGGGCACTGCCACCGCACGCGGCGCCGGGTGGTGGTTCGCTGCCGCGAATATACGGCATCTGCACCGCGCCCGGACAGTTGGCATCCGAGCCTTGGCCCGTGTGCGGATCAATCCAGGCCTGCACGATGTTGTCCGGCTGCGGCATGTTGAGCGGCAACGGGTCAGCTTTACGCATAAAACTGGTCCACACCTGCAGCGCGCCGGTCGCGCCGGTAAACGGTGTCTTGCCGTTATCGTCACGCCCCAGCCACACCACCGCCAATACATCCTGGCCGAACCCTGCAAACCAACTGTCACGCGAGTCGTTACTGGTACCGGTCTTGCCTGCCAGCGTCAGGTTCGACGGCAGCACGCTGTAGACCGAGCGCCCCGTACCCTCACGCATCACGCGCTGCATGGCGTTCTGGATCAGGTAGATAGAACCCGCATCGAAACGCTGCTGGATCTGGAACGGGTAGCGCTTGAGCGGTTCGCCTTCGGCGGTCAGCACACTGCGGATCCCGCGCATCGGCGTATTGAAACCACCGTTGGCGAGGGTCTGGTACATGGTCGCCACTTCCATCGGGGTCATGGCCGCAGCGCCCAGAAGCATGGATGGGAATGCCGGGAACTCACGTTCCACCCCCAGTCGCGCTATGGTTTTCAGCACATTCGGCACGCCGACTTCAAGCCCCAGGCGTGAGGTCGAAATATTGTAGGAATGCGCCAGCCCCTGATACAGAAACACCGTACCGTGGGAGCGGCGATCGAAGTTCTTGGGCGTCCATACCTGGCCATTCGCGCCCTTGACCGACAACGGGTCATCCGACAGCCAACTGGTCAGCGTGTACTTGCTGGGCTTTTCCAACGCACTCAGATAGACCGCCGGCTTGACCAGCGAGCCAATCGGCCGCACGGCGTCCAGTGCCCGGTTGAAGCCGGCGAAACTGGCCTGACGGCTGCCGATCATGGCCTGGACTTCACCGGTTTCCGGGTTGGTCACCACCATGGCGGCTTCGACTTCATCCGAGCCTTTACGGCCGGTCAGACGCTTGAAGGTGTCGTTGACCGACGCCTCGGCCTTCATCTGCAGGATCGGGTCGAAGCTGGTGAAAATCCGCAAGCCCTCTTCGGTCAAGTCTTCGTCACGGTAGTCTTCACGCAACTGGCGCTTGACCAGATCGATAAAGCCGGGGAATGAGCTATCCGCCAACTTGCCGCGAGTGGTCACACCCAGCGGCATTTTTTTCGCAGCGGCCACCTGCTCAGCCGTGGCGACGCCCTGCTGTTCCAGTACATCGAGGACCAGGTTGCGACGCTCAAGCGCCCGCTCCGGGTTGCGACGCGGGTTGTAATAGGACGGCCCCTTGACCATCCCCACCAGCAACGCGACCTGATGCAACTTCAACTCGGACAACGGTTGCCCAAAGAAGAACTGGCTGGCCAAACCGAAACCGTGCACCGCGCGCTGGCCATCCTGACCGACGAATACCTCGTTGAGGTACGCCTCAAGGATTTCCTGCTTGCTGTAATGCAGCTCCAGCAACATCGCCATCATGGCTTCGGTGAGTTTGCGGGTGAGGCTGCGCTCGTTGGTCAGGTAGAAGTTCTTGACCAGCTGCTGCGTGAGCGTACTGCCGCCCTGGGTCATCTTGCCGCCAGAGGTGTTGACCCAGACAGCGCGGGCAATCGACTTCGGCGAGACGCCCCAGTGGCTGTAGAAATCGCGGTCTTCGACCGCCACCAGGGTTTCCAGCAAATAAGGCGGTACCTGATCAAGCTTGATCAGGATGCGATCTTCAAGGTTTTTCGGATAAATACCGCCGATCATCAACGGTTCCAGGCGCACTACCGGCAGCTTGGAGCCATTGAGCGAGGACAGTTCAGCCACATAGTCGCCGGAGAAACGCACGCGCACCGGCTGGGCTTTTTCCAGGCCTTCGTAGAACTGGAAGCCACGGGTATTGAGGTCGACGGTGTTACCGCTGACGGCTGCGGCGCCGGGGCCATTGCTCACAGGTTCGCGGCGATAGCCCAGTGCGTCGAGCTCGGTAAGGAAGTCTTCTTTGCTCAGCTTCTGGCCGGAGAACAGTTCCAGCGGGCGTGCATACACCTTGGCCGGAATCGTCCAGCGCTTGCCGGAGAATTTTTCCTGCACCACGGCATCGAGGTACACCGCAAAGCCGGCGACCACTACAAGGCCAACCAGGCCCAGCTTGAGCGCCCAGCCCAACCAGGGGCGCAAGCTGCGGGAAGGAGGTTTTTTACGGGAACGGGGAGATCGGGTTCGAGTCATGGCGGCGGATTATACGCACTTTATTGATGATCAACATGAGCCGGACAGCGGTTTGCACGACTGGCATCAGCAGCCATAATGGCCGCCATGATTTCTCCCAGACTTTGAAGGATCGCCCGTGAGCCAGTCCCTGATCGCTGCCCTGCAAAACCCGGCTTTGTACCCTCATCCGGTTGAAGCGTTTCAAGTCATCGAGACCCATATTTCCTGGGTGGTACTGACAGGTCCTTATGCTTATAAATTGAAGAAACCGATGAACTTCGGATTTCTGGATTTCACCGACCTGGAAAAACGCGGCCACTTCTGCAATGAGGAGCTGCGTCTGAACCAGCGCTTGACCAAAGACTTGTATCTTGAAGTGTTGCCGATTACCGGCACTGCCGACGTGCCGCAGTTGGGCGGCGACGGCCCGGTGATCGAGTACGCGCTGAAAATGCGCCAGTTCCCGCAAAGCCAGATGCTTAGCACCCTGCAAGCCAACGGCGAACTGACCAATGGCCACATCGACGAGATGGCCAGGCAGATTGCGCACTTTCACCTCACCGCGCCCAAAGTCCCGCAGGAGCACCCGGCCGGCACGCCCGATGAAGTCATGGCGCCGGTACGCCAGAACTTCGACCAGATTCGCCCATTCCTCAGCGACAAAGCCGACCTGACGCAACTTGAGGCCTTGCAAGCCTGGGCCGAAAGCAGCTTCGAGCGCCTCAAACCGCTGCTGGAGCAACGCAAGCTCAATGGTTTCACTCGCGAATGCCACGGTGATATCCACTTGGGCAATGCCACCCTGATTGACGGCCACGTCGTGATCTTCGACTGCATCGAGTTCAACGAGCCTTTCCGCTTTACCGATGTGTACGCCGATACCGCCTTCCTCGCCATGGACCTTGAAGACCGTGGGCTCAAGTCCCTGGCGCGCCGCTTCATCAGCCAGTACCTGGAACTGACCGGCGACTATCAAGGCCTGGAGGTGCTGAATTTCTATAAAGCCTACCGTGCGCTGGTACGTGCAAAGGTTGCGCTGTTCAGCATGCCGAGCGAGGCAAGCCCGGTGCAGCGCGCCACTACCCTGCGCCAGTACCGCAACTACGCCAACCTCGCGGAAAGCTACAGCACCATCCCGTCGCGCTTTTTGGCAATCACCCATGGTGTTTCGGCGGTGGGCAAGAGCCATGTTGCCATGCGCCTGGTCGAAGCCCTGGGCGCCGTACGCCTGCGTTCGGATGTGGAGCGCAAGCGCCTGTTTGGCGAGCAACAGATCGAAAACACGCCACAGGCCGGCATCTACAATCAGGACGCGAGCACTGCGACTTACGCACGTCTGAATGAAATTGCCGAGACCGTACTGCGCGCCGGTTACCCGGTGGTGCTGGATGCAACCTTCTTGAAACAGGCACAACGTGACGCGGCAGCCCAGATCGCCGAAGCCACCGGTGCGCCATTCCTGATCCTCGATTGCAACGCACCTCAAGCGGTTATTACCAGTTGGCTGGCACAACGTCAGGCGGATCTAAACGATCCGTCCGACGCAACGCTGAGCGTTATCCAAGAGCAGCAAGCCAGTCGTGAGCCGCTGACGGCGCAAGAGCTGCTGTTGAGCAAGCGCGTGGAGACCAATGAAAGCGGGACTCTCGATGCGTTGGTCGCGCAGATTCGCCAGCGCCTGCCGGGCCTGTAAGAAATATTTCTTGGTCGTGTCGCCTACATTCGCGCACGACCGAACAATAGAGCCACTATAATGACATCACCCCCAACAGGAGTCGCTATCGTGAGTCAGCCCAAGCTTCTTGATACCCCGCTCTATGCGCTCCTGCACAAGGACGACATCCGAGGCTTCAACCAGCAGCGCCCTCAAGACGGCCCCATCGACATGCGCGGTGGCGACTTCCGAGGGCTGGACCTGCGAGACCTGAACGCCGCAGGTGTTGACTTCACCGACGCCTATTTTCGCTCTGCCGACTTGCGCGGCCTGGACTTACGCGACTGCTCGCTGGAAGGCGCCAGCCTGGCTCACGCGCAGATTTCCGGCACTTACTTCCCACCCGAGCTCACGGCTGACGAGATCCTGATGTCAGTCAACTTCGGCACTCGCCTGCGCTACCGCACCAAGTAACCCCCCTTCTGAGCCCCGGCTTCGCCTAAAGCGAGCCGGGCGTTTCCCGCCTGCCCTTCAGCTAAAGCATCGCCACATTCTTATAAGCTTTTCAGCCGCTCCTGCCCAAAGAACTGCGTTTTTTCTACTGAGCGCTACACTCATTTTCAGGCTGCCTGGTCACGATACCCACCGCACCATTCGGCCGTCGCAAGGAGGCTTGATGAACGATGAGCTGCAACACCTGAAAAACCTCGGCAAGACGTCAGCGCAGTGGCTGCATGCGGTGGGTATCCACAGCGCGTCTGACTTGCGCCGCCTGGGCGCGGTCGATGCTTACCGAGCCGTACGGACTCGCGGCTTCCGAGCTTCGAAAGTCCTGTTGTACGCAATTGAAGGCGCGTTGATGGATGTGCACTGGAACGACCTTCCCTCTGAACGCAAGGAGGCGCTGAACCGCCAGTTGGACGCTCTGTCAGCGCGCCAGAAAAACTAGATCTTCCCTCAAGCCCAATGTTTACCCGTATTACAAACGAGCGTTTGAGAAAATTCGATGAGCTGATAAAACAATAGTTGACTCTCAAATGAGAATCGTTATGATTATCACAACTGGTCGCGAGATCAGCCGATAACTGAAAGACCATTGGTTCGGACTCTCAGATTATCTCCTCATCAGGCTAATCACGGTTATTTGACCCGGCTCTTGCCGGGTCTTTTTTTGCCTGCGAATTACTGACTCAGCGCGCAATGATCAACGGATGCCCACGCTCCGGATGCGGCTGTACCAGCACATCCAGGCCAAACACGGCCTTGAGCGGCTCAGGTTGCAGGACTTTTGCGGGCGTATCCAGGGCATGGGGGCGTCCGCTCTCCAACAGCAGGATCCGGTCGCAGTAACGCGCCGCCAGGTTTAAGTCATGCAGGATCACCAGCACCGCAGCGCCTCTGTCGGCAAAGCGGCGAATCGCCTGCAAGGTGGTGTGCTGGTGCAGGGGATCGAGCATCGACGTTGGCTCGTCCAGCAACAGCGTTTGCCCCGCCTCACCCGGCCATAACTGCGCTAACACCCGCGCCAGGTGCACCCGCTGTCGCTCGCCGCCCGACAGGGCCAGGTAACTGCGACCACTCAGGTGGCCCACATCCGCCGCGTGCAGCGCCGCGCAGATGATTTCATCATCGCGCACTCGCCCGGACTGATGAGGCAAGCGCCCCATGCCCACTACCTCTTCGACACGAAAGGCAAAGTCCAGGGTGGAGGTCTGTGGCAACACCGCCAGGCGCTGGGCACGTTGCGCCCCTCCCAGGCTCTTCAGCTCTTGCTGGTCCAACCAGATCTTGCCCTGATCAGGCAACAACTCTCCGCACAGCGCTCCGAGCAAGGTACTTTTGCCCGCGCCATTGGGGCCCAACACGCCCAGCACTTCACCCGGTACCAGGTCCAGGGTGACATCGGACAACACGGTTTTAGCACCGCGCCGAATCTGCAACGCTTCTACCCGCAGCATCAGGCGCGCCCTCGTAACAATAAATAGAGGAAAAATGGCGCACCGATAAACGCAGTGACAATACCGATCGGCAGTTCCGCCGGCGCCAACGCCAAGCGCGCCACCAGATCAGCAAACAACAGCAGGCTCGCACCTGCCAGCACTGACGCCGGTAACAACACCCGATGATCCGGCCCCGCCAGCAGCCGCACCAGATGTGGCACCACCAAACCGACAAAACCAATCATGCCCGCCGCCGCCACGGCTGCGCCAACACCCAGGGCCGTGCAGAGCACCAACTCACGCTTGAGCCCTTCAACATCAACCCCCAGATGATTGGCCTCCGACTCACCCAGCAACAATGCGTTCAGCGCCTTCGCGCGGCGCGGCAACCACAGCGCCACACCCGCGCTCACCAGCAGCAAGGGCCACAACCGCGAATAGCTCGCGCCATTGAGGCTACCCAGGTTCCAGAACGTCAGGGTGCGCAAGGTGGCATCGTCGGCCAGATAGGTAAACAGCCCCACCGTTGAACTGGCCAGGGCCGTCAGCGCGATACCGGCAAGCAGCATTGTTGCGACATTGGTTTGGCCATTGCGACGTCCCAACCGGTATACCAGTGCGGTAACGCCCAGGCCACCCAGAAATGCGCACAGCGACAACAAATAGGGGCCGAACGCATCCGGCAGCCCACCCAACAACGACCCGCCGACAATCGCCACCGCCGCCCCCAACGCGGCACCGCTGGACACCCCCACCAACCCGGGATCGGCCAGCGGGTTGCGAAACAACCCCTGCATCGCCACACCCGACAACGCAAGCACACCACCGACCGCCAGCCCCAATAGGGTGCGCGGCAGGCGAATCTGCCCCAGGATCAATTCCGCCTGCTCCAGCCCCGCGGCCTCAATCGGCACGCCCACAAGCCTTAATGCGGCCCTGAGCGTATCGATCAATGGCAAGCTGACCGGGCCGAGAGCCAATGAAAGCCAGATCGCCAAGACACACAGCAGCGACAGACCAATAAACAGCGTCTTGGGCTTAAGCAGAGTAGTCATGGAGCCGATTTAGCCTGGGATGGATAAAACCCGGCGGAGAGTTTCACCAGGCTTTCCGGTAACCGCGGCCCCAGGCCACCTACCAGCAAGGTCGGATCCAACTCAAACACGCGCCCACCCTTGGCTGCCGGTGTCGACGCGAGAATCGGGTTTTCCTTGAACAGGGCTGCACGCGCCGCATCACCGGTCAGCGCACGATCGGCAAACACCAATACATCAGGGCTCAACCCCGCCAAAGACTCGACTGAAAAAGGCTTATAACCCGAGTGCGTGGCCAGATTACGCCCGCCTGCCTGCTGCAGTATCCAATCGGCGGCCGTGTCCTTGCCGGCGATCAGCGGCTTGCCGCCAGCATGGCCCAGCAGCAACAGTACGCCCGGAGCCTTTTGCGCCGCCTGGGCCTTGGTCACCCAGTTTTTTTGCTGCTCCAGCGCCTGACCGTATTGGGCAAAGAGCGCATCTGCCTGGGCCTCACTGCCCAGCAGTTTTCCCAAATGTTCAAGGTTGCCTTTCAATGTCGGCAAATCCGGCTGGGCCGAAAACAGCTCAACCTGTACGCCGGCATTGCGAATCTGCGTCAGTACCGGTGGCGGCCCCATTTCTTCTGTGCCCACCAGGATGTGCGGGCGCAGGCTGAGAATGCCTTCAGCCGACAGCTGCCGCTGGTAGCCAATGCTCGGCAACGCCTTGAGCGACTGCGGATGCTGGCTGGTGGTGTCGACCCCGACCAATTTAGATTCGCCACCCAAAGCCGTCACCCATTCCGATAGCGCCCCTCCTGCACTGACCCAGCGTTGTGGCAGTTCAGAGGCTTGTGCCCCGTGGTTGACCAGCAATGAGGCAACAAGCGCAATAGCGCTGGTTCTCAGGCGCATAACAGGGTTTCCTTCCTAGGGCAGGGCCACTCAGGTACTCATCAATGTGACAGAGAACCGCTGCCGAACATCGTAATGAGCACCCAGTCAGCTGACGGGCGAAGCGGGCATTTGATAATTGTTTGCATTTGCACGTCAAGGCACTTAAGGATTGAAATGAAGTTTCTCTGCCCCTCAAGCGACCTCGCACCCAACAGCAGCCGTGGTTTTGATATCGACGGCCACAAACTGCTGGCAGTGCGCCGGGACGGCATTGCCTACTTCTATCGCAACCGCTGCCCCCATCGCGGCATCCCGCTGGAATGGCAGCCCGACAGTTTCCTCGACGCCAGCGCCAGTCTGATCCAATGCGCGACCCATGGCGCTCTGTTCCTGATCGAGAGCGGCGAGTGTATTGCCGGCCCTTGCGCAGGCCAAAGTCTCACCGCCCTGCCCGGCCATGAGGATGAACAAGGCTTGTGGGTAGAACTCTAGTCGCCCAGCAAAACCTTCAGGCGGTGCTCGACGTACATCTCTTGCGGCGTGACCCGCACGCCGTACGCCAACACCTCGACACCCGCGGCCTTGGCCTCGCGTAATGCCGCAGCGTAACCGGCGTCAATTTCCACCGCTGGGCGCACCGCATCAACACCCGATAGACACACGCAATACAGCTGCACCGCCCGCACACCTTCACGCGCCAGGTGAGCCAGTTCACGCAAGTGCTTGGCACCGCGCTGCGTCACCGCATCAGGAAAAGCCGCCACCGACGTTCCATCGAAGCCCAGGGTGACGCTCTTGACCTCAACGAAAGCGGCACCCTGTGGGTAATCCAGGCGAAAGTCGATGCGACTCTTCTCCTGACCGTATGGCACTTCACGCTTGAGCGCCGTAAAGCCCTTGAGTTCAGTGATCACACCAGCCAGCAGCGCCTCTTCCACCAACTGATTGGCTCGCGCGGTGTTGACGCACGCCAGCCGGCCCTGAGGCGTTTCGGCAATTTCCCAGGTGCCTGGCAACTTGCGCTTGGGGTCCGAGGACCGGCTGAACCAGACCTGGCCACCTTCGACCATGCAATTGAGCATCGATCCGGTGTTCGGGCAATGAATGGTGAGCAACTCGCCGGTAACGGTTTCGATATCGGTGAGAAAGCGTTTGTAGCGGCGGATCAGCCGCCCTTCTTCGAGGGGAGGATGAAAGCGCATCAGCCTTGCCAGCTCCGCAGGCCACGAGCGATGCGCTCCACCGCTTCTTGCAGCCGGTCAATATTTTGCGTGTAGGCAAAACGCACATGATGGCCCGCTTGATAACGACCGAAATCCAGCCCGGGTGTAAACGCCACGTGCTCGGTTTCCAGAAAGTGACGGCAGAACGCGAAGGCATCGCCGCCAAACGCGCTGATATCGGCGTACAAGTAGAACGCGCCTTCCGGCTCCACGGCGATGCCGAATCCAAGCTCACGCAAGGCTGGCAGCAAAAAGTCACGACGCCGACCGAATTCGGCTCGACGCTCTTCAAGAATGCTCAGGGTCTGCGGGGTAAAACAGGCCAAGGCAGCGTACTGAGCCATGCTCGGCGCACTGATGTAGAGGTTCTGCGCCAGTTTCTCCAATTCGCTGATCGCAGCGGTAGGCGCTATCAGCCAACCGAGGCGCCAGCCGGTCATCCCGAAATACTTCGAAAAACTATTCAAGACGAAGGCGTCATCGTCGACCTCCAGCACGCTGGCCGCATCAGTGCCGTAGGTGAGACCGTGGTAGATCTCGTCCACCACCAAGTGGCCGTTACGCGCTTTGACTGCACTCGACAAGCCTGCCAGTTCGTCCCGCGTGAGGACTGTGCCGGTAGGATTGGCCGGGGATGCAACCAGCGCGCCCACGCTGTCCTGGTCCCAGTGCCTGGCGACCAGATCGGAGGTCAATTGATAGCGGACCTCAGGGCCCACCGGCACCAGTTGCGCCGCGCCCTCGACCAGTCGCAGAAAGTGTCGATTGCAGGGGTAGCCTGGGTCAGCCAGCAGCCAGTGCTTGCCAGGGTCGACCAGCAAGCTGCTGGCCAATAACAACGCACCGGAGCCACCGGGCGTAATCAAGATACGCTCGGGATCGACGCTCAAACCGTAGCGCTGCTGGTAAAACCCGCTGATCGCCTCACGCAACTCGGGCACCCCACGGGCAGCGGTGTAACGCGTCTTGCCGTTGGCCAGCGCAGCCTGGCCGGCCTGGATGATCGGCTCGGCGGTAGTGAAGTCCGGTTCGCCGATTTCCAGATGAATCACGTCATGGCCGGCAGCCTGCAGCTCATTGGCGCGGGCCAGCAACGCCATGACATGAAAAGGTTCGATGGCGCGACTGCGCGCACTGTAGGGCTGAGCCATTAGCCTTCCTTAACGGTTAGGACAAAATCAGGATTCTACCGAACCCTCGCGTTAAAACATGCTCTATTGCCTGATTGGGGCTGCAAGTGCACCCTGCGCACGCTCGTAAAACAGCTAAAATCAACATTCGAGGCGATACATAACCAGTCATGGCGGGCTGCTGCGGTTTGCAACCCCTTTGCCCTGGAGCTCGACAACCGGGAGTAGCGCACCCTGAATCTATCTGGTAAGTTCGCCCGCTTGCAGCCGCAGGGCCGGCAGGTGTCGGTGACGTTGCAATCCTGCGCAATGGATTAGAAGAGTGAGAGGCGGTCTATTCATGTCCACCCAAGCAAAGCAACAACAATCCTCAGCCCTCAGCGGCTTCACACCCTACGTCGAGACAAAGGGTGAGGAGTATATGAGCGAGTCCATGCGTAAGCATTTCTCCAATATTCTGAAGAAGTGGAAGCAGGACTTGATGCAGGAAGTCGACCGCACGGTTGACCATATGAAGGACGAAGCAGCCAACTTCCCGGACCCGGCAGACCGTGCCAGCCAGGAAGAGGAATTCGCTCTGGAACTGCGTGCCCGTGATCGCGAGCGCAAGTTGATCAAAAAGATCGACAAGACCCTGCAATTGATCGAAGACGAAGAGTATGGCTGGTGCGAATCCTGCGGCGTCGAGATCGGTATTCGCCGCCTTGAAGCCCGCCCGACCGCGGACCTGTGCGTAGACTGCAAGACCTTGGCTGAAATCAAGGAAAAACAGGTCGGCAAGTAACCTTGCCGGTCTGAACAAATGGGGCGTGCAAACGCCCCATTTTTGTTTCTGGCGTTTACCGGTTTTGCAGTAGTATCCGCCCATGACAGCCTCTACCTATATCGGGCGTTTCGCCCCCACGCCCAGCGGCCATTTGCACTTCGGCTCCCTGGTTGCCGCCCTCGCCTCCTACCTCGACGCACGCGCCCACCATGGCCGCTGGTTGATGCGTATGGAAGATCTCGACCCTCCCCGTGAAGAACCCGGCGCCCAGGCAGCGATCCTGCATGCCCTGCAAAGCTACGGCTTTGAATGGGATGGCGAACTGGTCAGGCAGAGCGATCGGCATGACGCCTACGCCAAAGTGCTGAATGACCTGTTCAACCACGGCCTGGCCTACGCCTGTACCTGCTCGCGTAAGCAATTGGAGCCCTACCACGGGATTTACCCAGGCTTGTGCCGCAATGCCGGCCACGAACAGCAGGATGCCGCGATCCGCCTGCGTGTTCCCGAACTGGAATATCACTTTACCGACCGCGTGCAGGGCGAGTTCCGACAGCATCTGGGCCGCGACGCCGGCGACTTCATCATCCGGCGCCGCGACGGTCTCTACGCTTATCAGCTGGCCGTGGTCCTCGACGATGCCTGGCAAGGTGTCACCGATATTGTGCGCGGCGCCGACCTGCTGGACTCCACGCCGCGCCAGCTTTACTTGCAAGAGCTGCTCGGCCTGCGCCAGCCTCGTTACCTGCACGTACCGCTGATTGTGCAGCCGGACGGCAACAAACTGGGCAAGTCCTACCGCTCCCCACCATTGACCGCCGACCAGGCCACGCCTTTGCTGCTCAGAGCCCTGCGCGCCCTCGGCCAGCCAGCCGGTGACGAACTGCTTTACGCAAGCCCACGCGAACTGCTGGATTGGGGCATTGCGCACTGGGACGCTACGCAGATCCCGCGCACACTCACGCTGGCCGAAGCGCAATTGAGTTGAAGGCGCTTGCAGGTTGCCAGCCATCCGTTACCATCGCCGCAGATTTTTAATCAGAGGCCAATATGTACATCTATCGATTGGTCCTGCTGCTGGTCGTCGGGATCTACCTGTTTTCCCCCGCCATCATGGACTGGTGGATCGACGCCACGGGCGCCTGGTACCGCCCTTATCTGCTGTGGCTGATCCTGATCGTTGTGACCTTCATCCTGCAGAGCCAAAAAGATGCCGATGAGCTTTAGCCTCACCCAGATGCTGCTGATCAGCGCCGCCTACCTGGCTGCGTTGTTCGGCGTGGCCTGGATCAGTGAGCGCGGAATGATTCCGCGGGCGATCATTCGCCATCCGCTGACTTACACCTTGTCCCTGGGCGTGTACGCCAGCGCCTGGGCGTTCTACGGAACGGTGGGCCTGGCCTATCAATACGGCTACGGGTTTCTGTCCAGTTACCTGGGGGTGTCCGGTGCGTTCCTGCTGGCGCCGGTGTTGCTGTACCCGATTCTGAAAATTACTCGCACCTACCAGTTATCGTCCCTGGCAGACCTGTTCGCCTTTCGCTTTCGCAGCACCTGGGCCGGTGCGCTGACCACGATTTTCATGCTGATCGGCGTACTGCCATTGCTGGCCCTGCAGATTCAAGCGGTAGCCGATTCCATCAGCATCCTCACCCGCGAACCGGTGCAGCACCGCGTCGCACTGGCGTTTTGCGCACTGATCAGCCTGTTCACGATTTTCTTCGGCTCGCGCCATATTGCTACCCGCGAGAAGCACGAAGGGTTGGTGTTCGCGATTGCCTTTGAGTCGGTCATCAAGCTGATCGCCATTGGCGGCGTTGGCCTGTATGCGCTCTATGGGGTGTTCGACGGCCCGCAACAACTGGAGCTGTGGCTGCTGCAAAACCAGACCGCCCTCGCCGCGCTGCACACGCCCTTGCAGGAAGGCCCCTGGCGCACGCTGCTGTTGGTGTTTTTCGCCTCAGCGATCGTGATGCCGCACATGTACCACATGACCTTCACCGAAAATCTCAACCCACGCTCGCTGGTGAGCGCGAGCTGGGGTTTGCCGCTGTTCCTGTTGCTGATGAGCCTGGCGGTGCCGTTGATCCTGTGGGCCGGCCTGAAACTGGGGGCCACCACCAACCCTGAGTACTTCACCTTGGGTATCGGCATTGCCGCCAACAGCCCGGCGTTGGCACTGCTGGCGTATGTCGGCGGTTTGTCGGCGGCCAGCGGCTTGATCATTGTCACCACGCTGGCGCTATCGGGCATGGCACTCAACCACTTGGTGCTGCCGCTGTACCAGCCGCCGGCTGAGGGCAATATCTACCGCTGGTTGAAATGGACCCGCCGCGCGCTGATCGTCGCGATCATTACCGCAGGCTACGGGTTCTATCTGCTGCTCGGCGCCGGGCAAGACCTGGCCAACCTCGGCATTGTCGCGTTTGTGGCCACCTTGCAGTTCTTGCCGGGGGTGTTGTCGGTGCTGTACTGGCCGACCGCCAACCGCCGTGGGTTTATCGCCGGGCTGCTGGCGGGGATCCTGGTGTGGGTCGTCACCATGCTGCTACCGCTGGTCGGCAACTTGCAGGGCTTCTACATTCCGTTGCTGAACATGATTTACGTGCTCGACGACACCAGCTGGCACATGGCGGCCATTGCCTCGCTGGCCGCCAACGTACTGATGTTTACCCTCATCTCACTGTTCACCAATGCCAGTGCCGAAGAAACCAGCGCCGCCGAAGCCTGCGCAGTGGACAACGTGCGCCGCCCGCAACGCCGCGAACTGCACGCCGCCTCGCCCCAGGAGTTTGCCACGCAGCTGGCCAAGCCACTGGGCGCCAAGGCGGCGCAAAAGGAAGTCGAACAAGCGCTGCGTGACCTCTACCTGCCGTTCGACGAGCGCCGTCCTTATGCCCTGCGCCGCCTGCGTGACCGGATCGAGGCCAACCTCTCCGGCCTGATGGGCCCCAGCGTGTCCCAGGACATGGTCGAAACCTTCCTGCCCTATAAGGCGGGCGGCGAAAACTACGTGACCGAAGACATCCATTTCATCGAAAGCCGGCTGGAGGATTACCACTCACGCCTGACCGGCCTGGCTGCCGAACTCGACGCCTTGCGCCGTTACCACCGCCAGACCTTGCAGGAACTGCCGATGGGCGTCTGCTCCCTGGCCAAGGACCAGGAAATCCTGATGTGGAACAAGGCCATGGAAGAACTCACCGGCATCGCCGCGCAACGGGTGGTGGGCTCGCGGCTCAACACCCTCGCCGATCCGTGGAAAGAACTGCTGCAGGGTTTCATCAACCTGCCCGACGAGCACTTGCACAAGCAGCACCTGGCCCTCGATGGCCAGACTCGCTGGCTCAACCTGCACAAAGCCGCCATCGATGAGCCCCTGGCCCCCGGTAACAGCGGCCTGGTTTTGCTGGTAGAAGACCTCACCGACACGCAGATGCTCGAAGACAAGCTGGTGCATTCCGAGCGCCTGGCCAGTATTGGCCGCCTGGCGGCTGGCGTGGCCCATGAAATCGGCAACCCGATCACCGGTATCGCCTGCCTGGCGCAGAACCTGCGCGAAGAGCGCGAGGAAGACGGTGAAATCACCGAAATCAGCGGGCAAATCCTCGAACAGACCAAGCGGGTGTCCCGCATCGTGCAGTCACTGATGAGCTTCGCCCACTCCGGCGCGCATCAAAATCAGGACGAAGCAGTGTGCCTGGCCGAAGTGGCGCAGGACGCGATTGGGCTTTTGGCCTTGAACCGGCGCAATTTCGAAGTACAGTTCTTTAATTTGTGTGATCCGGACCATTGGGTCGACGGCGACTCACAACGCCTGGCACAGGTATTGATAAACCTGTTGTCCAACGCCCGCGATGCCTCTCCGCCCCACAGTGCGGTACGCGTCAAGAGCGAGGCTTTCGAGCACACGGTCGACCTGATCGTGGAGGACGAAGGCAGCGGCATCCCGCAGAACATCATGGACCGATTATTCGAACCCTTCTTCACCACCAAGGACCCCGGTGAAGGTACCGGTCTGGGCCTTGCACTGGTCTATTCCATCGTTGAAGAGCATTATGGACAAATCACCATCGACAGCCCGGCTGACACACAAAGCCAACGCGGCACCCGTATACGGGTGACCTTGCCGCGTCATGTCGAAGCGACGTCCGCTGTGAACTGAGACCGTCGAGAGAATTGAATCAATGCCGCACATTTTGATCGTCGAAGACGAAACCATTATCCGCTCTGCCTTGCGTCGCCTGCTTGAACGAAATCAGTACCAGGTCAGCGAAGCCGGCTCGGTGCAGGAAGCCCAGGAGCGGTTCAGCATCCCCACGTTCGACCTGATTGTCAGCGACCTGCGCCTGCCCGGAGCCCCGGGCACCGAGCTGATCAAGCTGGGCCAAGGCACCCCGGTGCTGATCATGACCAGCTACGCCAGCCTGCGCTCGGCCGTCGACTCGATGAAGATGGGCGCGGTGGACTACATCGCCAAGCCTTTTGATCACGATGAGATGCTCCAGGCCGTAGCCCGCATTCTGCGTGACCGTTCGTCCGCCAGCAGCGCGCCTGCCGAACAGCGCCCGGCCGGCAAAGCGGCCAGCAGCGCCGACAAGCCCGGCGTGGACAACAGCAACGGCGAGATCGGCATCATCGGCTCCTGCCCACCCATGCAGGACCTGTACAGCAAGATCCGCAAAGTGGCGCCGACCGACTCCAATGTATTGATCCAGGGCGAGTCGGGCACCGGCAAGGAGCTGGTCGCTCGCGCCCTGCACAACCTGTCCAAGCGCGCCAAGGCACCGATGATCTCGGTGAACTGCGCAGCTATCCCTGAATCGCTGATCGAATCCGAACTGTTCGGCCACGAGAAAGGCGCGTTCACCGGCGCCAGCGCCGGGCGTGCCGGCCTGGTCGAAGCGGCGGACGGCGGCACCTTGTTCCTCGATGAAATCGGCGAGCTGCCGCTGGAAGCCCAGGCGCGCCTGCTGCGCGTGTTGCAGGAAGGCGAGATTCGCCGGGTCGGTTCGGTGCAATCGCAAAAGGTTGATGTGCGGCTTATTGCAGCAACGCACCGTGACCTCAAGAGCTTGGCCAAGATCGGCCAGTTCCGGGAAGACTTGTATTACCGCCTGCACGTGATCGCCTTGAAATTGCCAGCGCTGCGTGAGCGCGGCGCCGACGTCAACGAGATCGCCAATGCCTTCCTGTTGCGCCAGAGCGCGCGTATCAACCGTACCGACCTGAGGTTTGCCGCGGACGCCGAGCAGGCCATCCGGCATTACTCGTGGCCGGGTAACGTGCGGGAACTGGAGAACGCCGTGGAGCGTGCGGTGATTCTGTCGGAGAGCCCGGAGATTTCCGCCGAGCTTTTGGGCATTGATATCGAGCTCAGCGACCTGGAAGACGACGACTTCATCGGCCTGGCCCCACAACAGGGCGGCGGTAGCAATACCAGCCATGAGCCGACGGAGGATTTGTCACTGGAAGACTACTTCCAGCATTTCGTCCTGGAGCATCAGGACCATATGACCGAGACCGAACTGGCCCGCAAACTGGGTGTAAGTCGCAAGTGCCTGTGGGAACGGCGCCAGCGCCTGGGTATTCCGCGGCGCAAGACCGGAGTCGCCAGCGAAAGCTGAGGCGGCGCGCCCACAGGTAACACCTGTGGATGTGAAAAAACTGTTACCGCTGACTTTTCACGTAACAAAAGCCGGGGCTTACGGTAACGAAGCCCCGGCTTTTTTTGGGCCCCGAAAACTGCAAAACCACCTCAACCCCCTTATTTTGCTGGCCGGCGCAAAAGTTGGCACGCACCCTGCTATATGCTTAGTACAAAAACAATAACAAGCTTTGTACAAGACAATAAAAATAAGACGAATCGACTCACGCATAACAAAAACAACACGGCGGAGGCGCAGCTAACTGATTCTTTTGGAGAGGCGTTGCATTTGGGGCTTGCCCCGCAACCAGGCCGAGAACAACAAAAACTGCCCTAAGGCAGAGCCTGAACTGGTTGGATCGTAGATCAGCAACACAGCGACCAAAGCAATCCGTTTGCTCTTGACTCTCGATTGGGAGTGTCATGAAGGTGAAGCTTCATGGCGAGGGCGATCAACAAAAACAAGAAGCCCGACATCAATAATAAAAATAGAGCACGCAACTACTTCTGGGGGAGCTTCGGCTCCCCTTGTAGTTTCCGGAATTTGACCTCCAAACGCTTATGGCGCAATGCCTGTAGCTTGTTCCTACACCATCCCCTGACTAAATGCTAGAATCCCCGCCCATCATGCGGTCATTCTTCGTTATGGCCGAACATTCCTTCAAACAGTGCATCCCATGCTGAAGAAGTTGTTCCAGTCATTCCGTTCTCCCTTGCGTCGTACGCAACACAAACGCAGCACGCCTGAAGTGCTCAACAGCAGCCAGCATTCGTTGCAGCGCGCTCAATTCAGCCGTTATGCAGTGAACATCGTCGAACGTTTGCAGAACGCCGGCTACCAGGCTTATCTGGTGGGTGGTTGCGTACGCGACATGCTGCTCAATATCACGCCCAAGGATTTCGACGTCGCCACCAGCGCCACGCCTGAACAAGTGCGCGCCGAGTTTCGTAACGCACGAATCATCGGCCGGCGCTTCAAGCTGGTGCATATCCACTTTGGTCGCGAAATCATTGAGGTCGCGACCTTTCGCGCCGGTCACCCGCAAAACGACGAAGAGGAAGACACCAACCAGTCTTCCCGCAACGAGAGCGGGCGCATCCTGCGCGATAACGTCTACGGCACTCTGGAGGAGGACGCGCAACGTCGCGACTTCACCATCAATGCTCTTTATTACGACCCGGTCAGCGAGCGCATCCTCGATTACGCCAATGGCGTACACGACATTCGCAACAACCTGATCCGTCTGATCGGCGACCCGACGCAACGCTACCAGGAAGACCCGGTACGTATGCTGCGTGCCGTGCGGTTTGCCGCCAAGCTCAACTTCGGCATCGAGAAGCACACCGCCGCGCCGATTCGCGAGCTGGCACCCATGCTGCGCGAAATCCCCTCGGCACGCCTGTTCGAAGAAGTGCTCAAGCTGTTCCTCTCGGGCTACGCCGCCGACACCTTCGAAATGCTCGTCGACCTGCAGTTGTTCGACCCGCTGTTCCCGGCCAGCGCCGAGGCGCTCGAATACAACCCGACGTACACGCACACACTGATCAGCGAAGCGTTGATCAACACCGACCTGCGCATCAAGCAGAACAAACCGGTAACCCCGGCGTTCCTGTTTGCCGCACTGCTGTGGCCGGCCCTGCCCAAGCGCGTACTGCGCCTGCAGGACCGTGGCATGCCGCCGATCCCGGCCATGCAAGAAGCGGCTCACGAGCTGATCGCCGAGCAGTGCCAGCGCATCGCCATCCCGAAACGCTTCACCATGCCGATCCGCGAGATCTGGGACATGCAGGAGCGCCTGCCGCGTCGCAGCGGTAAGCGCGCCGACCTGTTGCTGGACAACCCGCGCTTCCGTGCCGGCTACGACTTCCTGCTGCTGCGCGAAAGCGCCGGTGAGCAGACCGATGGCCTGGGCGAATGGTGGACCGACTATCAGGACGCCAACGACAGCCAGCGTCGCGAGATGATTCGTGAGCTTGGCAGCAAAGGCGATGGCGCCAGTGAAGGGCCGAAAAAGCGTCGCCGCAGCGGCAGCAAGCGCAAACGCAGCGCTGCCGATGCCTCGGGCAACGCGGGCGAATAAACGTGGAGCGCATCTACGTAGGCCTGGGCAGTAACCTGGCAGCGCCGGAACAGCAATTGCGCAACGCGATCAAAGCGTTGGCGCAATTGCCTGGCACCCACCTCGCCGGAGTGTCCGCCTTCTATCAAAGCGATTCACTGCTGCCAGGCCAGCCGCGCTACACCAACGCAGTTGCGGCACTGGACAGTCACCTGGCGCCCCTGGACTTGCTCGATGCATTACAAGCTATAGAAAACGATCAGGGCCGCGAACGCCTCGAACGGTGGGGCCCGCGCACCCTGGATCTGGATATCCTTCTGTTCGGCGATCGCCTGATCGACGAGCCACGCCTCAAGGTGCCGCACTACCAGATGCATGTGCGGGCGTTTGTGCTTTACCCGCTGGCCGAGCTGGCGCCAGCCGACCTGCAGTTGCCCGACGG
The DNA here is from genome assembly GCF_001439735.1 of Pseudomonas paralactis. Taxonomy (GTDB): domain Bacteria; phylum Pseudomonadota; class Gammaproteobacteria; order Pseudomonadales; family Pseudomonadaceae; genus Aquipseudomonas; species Aquipseudomonas paralactis. The sequence continues at coordinate 374,398 of NZ_JYLN01000006.1, read as the reverse complement.
GCAAAGCCTCAACGGCCTGCTTGAAGCCTGCCCATTCGTCGGCCTGGAACGCCTCCCTCAAGAATGACTCGGTCAATGTGGGAGCTGGCTTGCCTGCGATGCAAGCGACACGGTGTATCAGCCACACCGAGGTGATGCCATCGCAGGCAAGCCAGCTCCCACATTAGATATTCAGTGCCCCCCAAACCTGTGCCCATCTTGCTGAATCGCGTCAGTAACAGCGGTAACACCGCCATCGTAACAATGCGGTAACACATCCAATTGACTTCCCGTGTCCTCCTCACGACTATAGGCGTCCCGCTGCCGCCAACCCGGCGCTACAGGGCGCAATCCAGGCCTTATAAGCACTGCTTTCAAGACAGTGCGCCTGTATAAACGAAGACTCACGCGCGTTACTCGCTGTTTCCAAGCGCCTGAACGAGGACCCTTTTCATGCCAGACATTACCCTGACCACCTTGCAGAGCCTCAAGCTCAAAGGTGAAAAAATCACCATGCTGACCTGCTACGACGCCACTTTCGCCCACGCCAGCTGCCAGGCAGGGGTCGAGGTGTTGCTGGTGGGCGACTCCCTGGGCATGGTTCTTCAAGGGAATGACAGCACGCTGCCCGTGACCACGGATGAACTGGCCTACCACACCGCCAGCGTCAAGCGTGGCAACGACGGTGCGCTGATCATCGCCGACCTGCCGTTCATGGGTTACGCCACTCTGGAGCAAACCTTCCAGAACGCCGGCAAACTGATGCAGGCTGGCGCGCACATGGTCAAAGTCGAAGGTGCCGTGTGGCTTGCCGAGTCGATCCGCCTTTTGGCTGAGCGCGGCGTGCCAGTGTGCGCACACATGGGCCTGACGCCACAGTCGGTGAACATCCTCGGCGGCTACAAGGTACAGGGCCGCAATGAAGCCCAGGCCCGCCAGATGCGCGCCGATGCCATTGCCCTGGAACAAGCCGGTGCGGCGATGATTCTGCTCGAATGCGTGCCGAGCGAACTGGCCGCAGAAATTACCCAGGCCGTCAAAGTGCCAGTGATCGGCATTGGTGCCGGCTCTGCCACTGACGGCCAGGTGCTGGTACTGCACGACATGCTCGGCCTGTCGATCAGCGGTCACGTGCCGAAGTTCGTGAAGAACTTCATGGCCGGCCAGGGCAGCATCCATGCAGCACTGAGCGCTTACGTCAGCGAAGTCAAAGCCGTTACTTTCCCCGGCATCGAACACGGATTCTCTGCATGAACACGGTTAAAACCCTGCGTGAACTGCGCGCTGCCGTTACTCACGCCCGCAGCGCCGGCAAACGCATTGGCTTTGTGCCCACTATGGGCAATCTGCACAGCGGCCACGCCACGCTGGTGACCAAGGCTGCGCAGCAGGCGGATTTCGTAGTGGCGAGCATTTTCGTCAACCCGCTGCAATTCGGCGCCGGCGAAGATCTGGACAAGTACCCGCGCACACTGGCGGCCGATCAGGAAAAACTCCTGCAAGCCGGCTGCAACCTGCTGTTCGCCCCTACCGTCGAGGAGATGTACCCCGGCGGCATGACCGGCCAAACCCGCGTTATTGTTCCCGAGTTGTCCGAAGGGTTGTGCGGTGCCAGCCGCCCGGGCCATTTCGAAGGCGTGGCGACAGTAGTCAGCAAGCTGTTCAACATGGTCCAGCCGGACATGGCCGTGTTCGGCCAGAAGGATTACCAACAGCTGGCGGTGATCCGCGCCATGGTCCATGACCTGAACATGCCGATCCAGATCATCGGCGAGCCTACCGTGCGCGCCGAGGACGGCCTGGCGCTGTCATCGCGCAACGGCTACCTCACCGAGGAGCAACGCGCCGTTGCGCCGATCCTGTACCGGGCCCTCAGCCAGATCGCCACGGCCATCAAGGGCGGCGAGCGCGATTTCGCCCAGCTGCGCGCCGAGCAGGTCCGGCACATCGAGGCCGCCGGCCTGCGCATGGACTATCTGGAAGTGCGCCACGGCGTGAATTTGCGCCCGGCCACCGCGCAAGATCAGGATCTGGTGATCCTGGTCGCCGCTTATCTGGGCACCACACGCCTGATCGATAACCTGCACCTGAACCTCGCCTGATCCATCTTTAATCCCCAACCTGTTGCCCCGAGGGCTGTGCCGGTATAAAAAAGTACCGGCCACAGCGCAGACAAAGCCAAGACATATCCACACGCTAGGTTTAATGTAATCGCCCTGCGCTATGGTTAGCGCTGTCTGGAACCCAGTCGTTGAGACAAGAATGGATGTTCCGGGCTTTTAAGTGTCCTAAAGGCAGTCCCTGTAATAAAAGGAAACCCGCAGCGATGGCGTACTACCGCACCCCTCATGACGTTACCGCTCTGCCCGCCTGGCAAGCGCTTGTTCAACATCGCCAAGCCATGCAGGATTTCAGCATGCGCGAGGCGTTCAATGCCGATCCTCAGCGTTTTTCCCAATTCACCTTGAGCAGCTGCGGACTTTTCCTCGATTACTCGAAAAACCTGATCACCAGCGAAACCCGCGACTTGCTGGTGGGCCTGGCCAAGGAAGTGAACCTTAAAGGCGCCATTGATGCGCTGTACGCCGGCGAGCCTGTCAACTCTTCCGAAGGCCGCCCGGCGCTGCATACCGCGCTGCGCCGTCCGGTGGGTGACAAGCTGTCGGTCAACGGCGTGAACATCATGCCGGACGTGCACAAGGTACTGAACCAGATCACTGACCTGGTCGGCCGCATTCACGACGGCCTGTGGCGCGGCTACACCGAAAAGCCGATCACCGACGTGGTGAACATCGGCATCGGTGGCTCGTTCCTCGGCCCGGAACTGGTCTCCGAAGCGCTGTTGTCCTACGCCCACAAAGGCGTGCGCTGCCACTACCTGGCCAATATCGACGGCAGCGAGTTCCACGAGCTGACCATGAAGCTGCGCGCCGAGACCACGCTGTTCATTGTCTCGTCCAAATCCTTCAACACCCTCGAAACCCTGAAGAACGCCCAGGCCGCCCGCGCCTGGTACCTGGCCCAGGGTGGTTCGGAAGCTGAGTTGTATCGCCACTTCATCGCCGTATCGAGCAACAACGCTGCGGCCGTGGCCTTCGGTATTCGTGAAGAGAACATTTTCCCGATGTGGGACTGGGTAGGCGGGCGTTACTCGCTGTGGTCGGCCATTGGCTTGCCAATCGCCCTGGCCATCGGCATGTCCAACTTCAAGGAATTGCTGTCGGGTGCCTACACCATGGACCAGCACTTCCTGAACGCGCCGTTCGAAGCCAACATGCCTGTGCTGCTGGGTTTGCTGGGTGTGTGGTACGGCAACTTCTGGGGTGCGCAGAGCCATGCGATCCTGCCGTACGACCATTACCTGCGCAACATCACCAAGCACTTGCAACAGCTGGACATGGAATCCAACGGCAAAAGCGTGCGCCAGGACGGCACGCCGGTATCCACCGATACCGGCCCGGTGATCTGGGGCGGCGTAGGCTGCAACGGGCAGCACGCTTACCACCAGCTGCTGCACCAAGGGACCCAACTGATCCCGGCTGACTTCATCGTGCCGATCGTCAGCTTCAACCCGGTCTCTGATCATCACCAGTGGCTGTACGCCAACTGCCTGTCCCAGAGCCAGGCCCTGATGCTCGGCAAAACCCGTAGCGAGGCCGAAGCCGAGCTGCGCGAGAAGGGCCTGCCGGAAGCCGAAGTGCAGAAGCTGGCCCCGCACAAGGTGATCCCGGGCAACCGCCCGAGCAACACTATCGTGGTGGAGCGCATCAGCCCGCGTCGCCTGGGCGCACTGGTAGCGATGTATGAACACAAGGTGTTCGTACAGAGCGTGGTCTGGGGTATCAACGCCTTCGACCAATGGGGCGTTGAACTGGGCAAGGAACTGGGCAAAGGCGTGTATAACCGTCTGACGGGCGCCGAAGAAACCTCCGCCGAGGACGCTTCGACCCAAGGCCTGATCAACTATTTCCGCGGTCGTCACCGCGGCTGATGCTGATCACTCAAGGCCAACGTCCGTTTGGACGTTGGCCTTGAACCCTCCCATCACAGGGTGCATCTTTATGACTTGTCGCAAAAACAAGAATAAGGATCGCTCATGTTCGATATCAGCACGTTTCCCACCGCCGATGCCGTCCGCCGGGCTGCGCAACTCAGTCAAGAGGACTATCAGCGCCTCTATCGCCAATCCATTAAACAGCCAGATGCCTTCTGGGCCGAACAGGCCAAGGGCTTTCTCGACTGGATAACTCCCTGGCACACCGTTCAGCAGTCAGACATCTACACCGGAGCCGCTCAGTGGTTTGCCGGCGGTCAACTGAACGTCAGTTACAACTGCATTGACCGTCACCTGGCGCAACGCGCCGATCAGACGGCCTTCATTTGGGAAGGCGATGATCCATCAAAATCCTCCAGGATCACTTACCGCCAACTGCATCAAAACGTCAGTCGCCTGGCCAACGTGTTGAAAAGCCGTGGCGTGAAGAAAGGCGACCGCGTGTGCATCTACATGCCGATGATCCCGGAAGCAGCGTACGCCATGCTGGCCTGCACGCGAATTGGCGCGGTGCACTCGGTGGTGTTCGGCGGCTTTTCGCCTGATGCCCTGCGTGACCGTATTCTCGATGCCGATTGCCGCACCGTGATCACTGCCGATGAAGGCGTGCGCGGCGGCAAGCCCGTGGCATTGAAACAGAATGTCGATAAAGCCCTGACCAGTTGCCCCAATGTCAGCACGGTGTTGGTGGTCGAGCGCACCGGAGCAAGCGTGAACTGGACCGAGGGGCGCGACCTCAAGTATCAAGCGGCCCTGGACGCCGTCAGTGACAACTGCCCGCCTGAACCAATGGACGCCGAAGATCCCTTGTTCATCCTCTACACCTCCGGCAGCACCGGCAAACCCAAAGGCGTGCTACACACCACCGGTGGCTACCTGCTGCAAGCGGCGATGACCTTCAAATACGTGCTTGATTACCAAGAGGGTGAAGTGTTCTGGTGCACCGCCGATGTGGGCTGGGTCACCGGGCACAGTTACATCGTCTACGGCCCGCTGGCCAATGGCGCCACTTCACTGATGTTCGAGGGCGTGCCGAGCTATCCGGACAGTTCGCGCTTCTGGCAGGTGATCGATAAACATCAGGTGAATATTTTCTACACCGCGCCCACTGCCTTGCGCGCCCTGATGCGTGAAGGCCAAGGCCCATTGGCGAGCACCTCCCGCGCCAGCCTGCGCCTGCTGGGTAGCGTCGGTGAGCCGATCAACCCGGAGGCCTGGGACTGGTACTTCAATGCGGTGGGCGAACAGCGCTGCCCCATCGTCGATACCTGGTGGCAGACCGAAACCGGCGGCATCATGCTCAGCCCGCTGGTCAGCGCCCAGCGCATCAAGCCAGGCTGCGCGACACAGCCGATGTTCGGCATTCAGCCGGTACTGCTCGATGAGCAAGGCAAGGAAATCAACGGCCCCGGCAGTGGCGTGCTCGCTATCAAATCAAGCTGGCCGGGGCAGATTCGCAGCGTCTACGGCGACCCGCAGCGCATGATCGACACCTATTTCAAACCCTACCCGGGCTATTACTTCACCGGCGACGGCGCGCGCCGCGATGAAGATGGCGACTACTGGATCACCGGGCGCATTGATGATGTGATCAACGTATCCGGCCATCGCATCGGCACCGCCGAGGTGGAAAGCGCCCTGGTGCTGCATGATCAGGTCGCTGAAGCCGCTGTGGTCGGCTACCCCCATGACGTCAAGGGCCAGGGTATCTATGCCTTTGTAACGCCAATGAACGGCGTCGAGCCCAGCGATACGCTGAAAAAGCACTTGCTGGACCTGGTCAGCAAGGAAATCGGCAGCTTTGCCAAGCCGGAGCTGATCCAATGGGCGCCTGCCCTGCCGAAAACCCGCTCCGGCAAGATCATGCGCCGCATCTTGCGCAAGATCGCCTGCAACGAACTGGACAGCCTGGGCGATACCTCGACTCTGGCTGACCCAAGCGTCGTAGACGGATTGATCGACAAACGCCTGAACCGATAGCACTCAGGATAATCCCCGGCCTGTGCAGGCCGGGGTTAACTGTTAAACTGCGCGCCCCCGATTTTCTTATTTATCTGCAAGCAAGGCGCGCTCCATGACTCCCCTGAATCAGGCGCTGCGCGCCGCACTCGATCATCGTCAAGACCTGATCAACGAACTGCACGCCCAGGGCACGGACTGCTATCGGCTGTTTCACGGCAGCCAGGAAGGTGCCGGGGGTCTGACCATCGACCGCTACGGCCCGCAATTGCTGGTGCAGAGCTTCCACCATTCGCTGGATAGCGCAGACCTGCTGGACCTGCATCAACTGATCAACCAATACATGGGTCTGGAGTTGCTGCTGGTGTACAACGACCGCGCCCGAGGCAACTCGCGTATCGATCGTGAAGACACGGTGTACCGCGCAGAGCTTGCGGCGCTGGAAGACCTGGTCGGCCATGAATGGGGCCTGAGCTACCGTGTACGCGGGCGCCATGCCGGGCAAGACCCGTTATTGTTTCTCGACCTGCGTAACACCCGTGGCTGGGTGAAGGAGCACAGCGCCGGCAAAAGCGTGCTGAACCTGTTCGCCTACACCTGCGGCGTGGGCTTGAGCGCGGCCGCCGGCGGCGCACGTGAAGTCTGTAACCTGGATTTTGCCGAGGGGAACCTGGCGGTTGGGCGTGAAAACGGCCAGCTCAACCCGCAATTGCCGAGCATGGAGTTTGTACAGTCCGATTACTTCCCGGCCATTCGCCAACTGGCCGGCCTGCCGATCACCCAGCGTCGCGGCCAGAAGCTGCCGAGCTATCCGCGCCTGGAGCAGCGCCAGTATGACCTGGTGCTGCTTGATCCGCCCGCCTGGGCCAAAAGCGCGTTCGGTACCGTCGACCTGCTGCGCGACTATCAGAGTTTGCTCAAACCTGCGCTGCTGGCCACCGCTGACAACGGCGTGCTGATCTGCTGCAACAACCTGGCGAAAGTCAGCATGGATGACTGGCGTGAACAGGTGCTGCGCTGTGCGGAAAAAGCCGGTCGCCCTGTGCGCGACTGGCAGGTCATGACACCCGGGGCGGACTTTCCGTCCACCGATCAGCAGCCTCCGTTAAAGACCTTGATCCTGCATTTGTAGGAAGTTTCCCAACAGCCACTGTTCTTCGGAACCGAATTACCGTGCCATACTCCAAGGCACTCTCGTTCGACACAGATGGCGTCACCCATGCCCAAAGGATTGATCCGCGCCGTAGGCGCCTTGTTGACCGCCCTTGCTTTGTACAGCTTGCTGGGCTTTCTGATTTTACCCGGCATCGCTCTTCGCATTGCCAACCAACAGTTGGCCAATTACGCCACGGTGCCGGCGCGAATCGAGCGCATCGAGCTCAACCCGTTCAGCCTGGAACTCACGCTGTGGGGCCTGAAGATCGGTGAGCCGGGCAAAGAACAAGTGGGCTTCGAGCGCTTCTACGCCAACCTGCAGGCCGACAGTCTCTGGACCCGCGCCCTGCACCTGGCCGATGTGCAACTGGATCAGCCCAAGACCGAACTGCTGTTCGATAAATCCGGCCAGTTGAACCTGGCGCAGTTGTTCAAACTGCCGCCGAGCGAGCCGACGCCCACAGATCCCGATACCAAACCGTTCCCGCTGCGTATCGACAGCATCAAGCTGGCGGGCGGCAACCTGCATTTCCAGGACTTGCGCCCCAGCGAACCGATCGAATTCCTCTACGACGAACTCGACTTTGAGCTGAAAAACCTCAGCACATTGCCCGAGGACAACGCCGACATGACCCTGGTGGCCGCCGGCCCTGACGGCGGGCAGATCGACTGGAAAGGCAATTTCAGCCTGGTGCCGATCACCTCCGAAGGTACCTTGAAGGTCACCGACGGCAAGATGAAAGCCTGGTGGCCGTATGTACGTGACGCCCTGCCATTGGTGCTCGAAGACGGTGTGCTCAACTTCAGCACCCACTACAAGTTCAGCCTGGCCAAAGAGACCGAACTGAACCTGACCAACACTGCTGCGAGCATTGCGCCCTTCGCGATCAAGGCGCCGGATGGCCGACCATTGGTGCGCCTAGAACGCCTGGACGTCAGCGAAACCACGGTAGACCTGGCCAAGCAGCAGGTGGTTGTCGGCAAGATCCGCAGCAACAAGCTGGAAACCTGGGCAGCCCTTGAAGCCGATGGCCAACTCGACTGGCAGAAACTGTTCGCCAGCCAACCGAGCAAGCCCGCCAAAGCGCCGGAAGCGGCGACTGCCAACGCGCCCGAAGCGCAACCGGCAGCCCCGAGCAAACCCTGGCAAGTGCTGCTCAAGGATGTACAACTGCGTAACTATCAGGTGCACCTGGCCGACCGCCAGGCCAAACCCGCAGTCGCACTGGAGCTGGGCCCGCTGAACGTCGATGTACAAAACTTCGACAGCCTCAACCAAAGCCCCTTCACCTTGAAAGTCGATAGCGGCGTGGGCAAACAAGGCAAGCTTCAGGCAACCGGTGAAGTTAACCTCAACCCGGTCAGCGCCAAGCTTAAGGTCAACACCCAGGACATCGACCTGCGCGTTGCCCAGTCGTATATCAGCCCCTTTATCCGCCTGGAACTGCGCAGCGGCATGTTGGGCAGCAATCTGGACGTGAACCTCAAAAGCACCGAGCCGTTGGCCCTGCAAGTCACCGGCCGCGCTCAGGTCGATCAGTTGCACACCCTGGACACCCTCAAGACCCGCGACTTCCTCAAGTGGCAGCGCCTGGTACTCGAAGGTGTGAACTATCAGCACGGCCAAAGCCTGTCGATCGATAAGGTCAACCTGCTGCAGCCCTATGCGCGCTTCATGATCAACGACGACCGCACCACCAATATCGATGACTTGCTGATTCCCCAGCCTGCCGACAGTGGCGCCAAGTCAGCCGCCAAGCCGGCGGCCAGTAAGGACAAGCCCCTGGGCATCCACATCGGGCAGATCGCGATCAACGATGGTTCGGCCAACTTTGCCGACTTCAGCCTGACCCCGAACTTCGCCACCGCAATTCAACAGCTCAACGGCCAGATTGGCACCATCGACAGTCGCCAGGCCAAACCGGCCAGCGTTGATATCAAGGGTAAGGTGGACCGTTACGCACCGGTGACCATCAAGGGCAGCGTGAACCCGTTTGACCCGATGGCAGCTCTGGATATCGCGACCAGCTTCAAACGTGTCGAATTGACCAACCTGACGCCTTACTCGGGCAAGTTTGCAGGCTTCCGTATCCGCAAGGGCCGGCTGAATCTCGACTTGCACTATGTGATCACCAAAGGCCAGTTGAAGGCCGACAACAAAGTCGTGGTCGAGCAGCTGCAGCTGGGTGAAAAAGTCGACAGCTCCGACGCGGTGGACTTGCCGATTCGCCTGGCCATCGCCCTGCTCAAGGACAGCGACGGCAAAATCTCCATCGAACTGCCGGTCAGTGGCGACCTGAATAACCCGCAATTCAGCGTGATGCCGATTGTGTGGCAAACCCTGCGCAACCTTGTCGTGCGCGCTGCGACGGCGCCCTTCAAGTTTATTGGCGGCCTGGTCACCGGCGGTGGCTCGGAAGATTTGGGTAATGTGTCCTTCGCCGCAGGCTCCAGTGAGCTGAACAAAGATGCAGAAGGCGCGCTGAACACTCTGGCCAAGGCGCTGAAAGAACGCCCTACCCTGCGCCTGGAAATTGAAGGCACGGCGGCTGCCAGCAGCGACGGGCCGTTCCTGGCGGCACAGCGACTGGAACGTGAATACCAATACAACTACTACAAGATCCTCCAGCGCCGTGGCGACAAGGTTCCCGCCCAAGCCTCGCTGCTTGAAGTGCCCGAGAAGGAAAAGGCACCGTTGCTGGAAGGTATCTACCGCACTCGACTCAAACAGCAACCGCCCGCCGAATGGAAAGACCTGGGCAGCGATGAGCGCTCGGCGAAGCTCAAGGACGGCGTGATCAAGTTCTGGAGTGGCAGTGATGTACTGCTGCGCCAACTGGGCCAGGACCGCGCCAGTACCATCAAGGATTACCTGGTGGACAAGGGCCAGCTGGAAGATGAGCGGGTGTACTTCATTGATGCGCAACTGGGCCAGGCCGAGAAAGATGGCCGGGTCATCACCCCGATGCACCTGGATGCCGAATAACCCAAAGCTGGCGCATTACTAAATATGGGAGGGGCCTTGCCCCCGATAGCGGTGTGACAGTCAATATGTAAGTGACTGAGCTACCGTCATCGGGGCATGGTTATCTACACAACGGTAGTTCGCATTACCGACCCCACGGTAACCACGATGCGAAGCGAGCCGCTCTTGCTCTTGCTTTTGATCTGCTTTTGATCTTGATCTTAGGCGCCCCGTCAAACCACGCTGGCCGGAATTCGCCATGGATTTGGGGGGTAAACCGGCAGGGATGCCGGTTTAGCCGCCCCGCGCCATGGATGGCGCGTGGCGGCGGCCCCACAAATCCATGGCGGATTACGGGCACACCGAGCCTAAGCGAGGTGCCGAGTGGTGGGGCAAGAGCCCTTTGGTTACTTTGGGGCTCTTTTCCAAAGTGACCCGCTGTAAAAGCGGAACCAATAGCAGCCGTGACCCAAATAACGGATATGCACTCGATCAAAGTCCAGCATCCTGGTCAGCCCTGAGGCCGCCATCGGGGGCAAGCCCCCTCCCACATTTCATTCCGTTCATTGCACCCTCGGAAATAGAACAGGCCCCGACACAAGTGCCGGGGCCTGTAATGACCACATCCATGTGGTCGGTCGCATGAACTCCAGAGGTGCATCGGGTGGATAACTGGCTCACCCTAAGCCGCCGCTATTTCGTTCAGACGAAACCTTTAACGTTACTCTGCTTTCAGGCCATCGGCCGATACAGCTTTAACGCCTTTAATCTTCTTGGTGATAGCGACCGCAGTTTCTTTCTGCGATGCAGTCACGGCAGTCGGGGACGACAGGGACACTACGCCCTTGTTGGTTTCGACCTTGATATCGGTACCAGGAATACCTTTCTCGGTCACCAGGTCAGCTTTTACTTTGGTGGTGATCCAGGTATCGCTAGTCGCCTCGCCAGCATCGTGTGCAGCACCTTTGGTCTTGTCGATGCCGTCAGCTTTGGTAGCACCGCCAGCCAACAGGCCGTCAGCCGAAACAGCAGTCACACCTTTGATTTTCTTGGTTATGGCTACAGCAGTCGCTTTCTGCGAGTCCGAGATAGCTACTTCCGAAGACAGGGAAACCACGCCTTTGTTGGTTTCTACCTTGATGTCGGAGCCTGGGATGCCTTTTTCAGTCAGCAGGTCTGCTTTGACTTTGGTGGTGATCCAGGTATCCGAGGTGGATTCTTTAGCCTTGGTCATTTCGCCAGCTGCCAGAGTCATTGGCGCCTGGGTTGGCTGAGCGAAGGCGGCGTTAGCCATGGCCAGGGTCAGAGCGGTAGCAGTTGCGGTAGCGAGAGCGAACTTCTTCATACGAGTAACTCCTGTTTTATTAAAAGACTGCAGCGTGTGAACCTTGATACGGCAGCGCTAACAGGGATATTGCAGGCGGCGTGCCAAGTCACTAAACAGGATAAAAACGTTATAAAACAACGAGTTAAAAAACATGGTGATTTTTGAAATCATGCAAATTGCATGAAGCCGGTCGTGTCTGCGTGCAAGTTGCGGTTTTTTGCCGGCGACTAAACGACTGATTTTAGGGGATTTTCCTTCTCCCATAAAAAAGGGACTCCGAAGAGTCCCTTTTTTCAGCTAGAGCGCGGGGTGATTAAACGCCCGAAGCCTTGGCTGCTGCTACGTCCTTGATGGACAGCTTGATACGGCCGCGGTTGTCCACGTCCAGTACCAGTACTTCCACTTCCTGACCTTCTTTAAGAATGTCGGTCACTTTCTCAACACGAGCATCGCTCAGCATGGAGATGTGAACCAAACCGTCTTTGCCTGGCAGGATGTTGACGAATGCGCCGAAGTCGACGATGCGCTCAACCTTACCAACGTAGATCTTGCCGATCTCGGCTTCAGCGGTGATGCCCAGGACGCGCTGACGTGCAGCTTCAGCCGCTTCCTTGGTTTCGCCGAAGATCTTGATCGAGCCGTCGTCTTCGATGTCGATCGAAGCCTTGGTCTCTTCACAGATCGCACGGATAGTCGCGCCGCCTTTACCGATAACATCACGGATTTTGTCGGTGTCGATTTTCATCGCGATCATGGTCGGAGCGTTTTCCGACAGTTCGGTACGCGACTGGCCAATGATCTGGTTCATCTGGCCGAGGATGTTCAGGCGCGCTTCCAGGGCTTGGCCCAGAGCGATTTCCATGATCTCTTCGGTGATGCCCTTGATCTTGATGTCCATCTGCAGCGCGGTCACACCTTTAGCGGTACCGGCTACTTTGAAGTCCATGTCGCCCAGGTGATCTTCGTCACCCAGGATGTCGGTCAGGATGGCGAACTTCTCGCCTTCTTTAACCAGACCCATGGCGATACCGGCAACCGGCGCCTTCATCGGCACACCAGCGTCCATCAGCGCCAGGGAAGCACCGCAAACGGAAGCCATCGAGCTGGAACCGTTGGATTCGGTGATTTCCGACACGACACGGATGGTGTACGGGAACACGTCGGCAGCCGGCAGCATCGCTGCAATCGAACGACGGGCCAGACGGCCGTGACCGATTTCACGACGACCAGCACCACCCATGCGGCCACACTCGCCCACCGAGAACGGAGGGAAGTTGTAGTGCAGCATGAACGGGTCTTTTTTCTCGCCTTCCAGGGTGTCCAGCAGCTGGGCGTCACGGGCAGTACCCAGAGTCGCGACTACCAGGGCCTGAGTTTCGCCACGGGTGAACAGCGCCGAACCGTGAGTCTTGGGCAGCACGCCAACTTCGATGTTCAGCGGGCGCACGGTGCGAGTGTCGCGACCGTCGATACGTGGCTTGCCGTTAACGATGTTTTCGCGAACGGTGCGGTATTCGATTTCACCGAATGCAGCTTTAACGTCGCTGGCCGAAGGCTGGCCTTCTTCACCGGACAGCTTGGCGACAACCTGATCCTTCAACTCGCCCAGGCGAGCGTAACGGTCGGCCTTGACGGTGATGGTGTAAGCGTCGGAGATGGCTGCGCCGAACTCGGAGCGGATAGCGCCCAGCAGGTCGGTGGCTTCCGGGGCAGCAGCCCAGGTCCAGGTTGGCTTGGCAGCTTCGGCAGCCAATTCCTTGACCGCGTTGATTACCACCTGGAACTCGTCGTGAGCAAACAGCACGGCGCCCAGCATCTGGTCTTCGGTCAGCTCTTTGGCTTCCGATTCAACCATCAATACGGCTTCGGACGTACCGGCAACGACCATGTCCAGGCTCGATGCTTTCTGTTGCTCGTAGGACGGGTTCAGCAGGTAACCGGTGCTTTCATGGAAAGCAACGCGAGCGGCACCGATAGGGCCGTCGAACGGAATGCCCGAAATAGCCAGCGCAGCCGAAGTACCGATCATCGCAGCGATGTCCGGATCGGTCTTTTTGCTGGTGGAAACGACGGTGCAGACAACCTGCACTTCGTTCATGAAGCCTTCTGGGAACAGCGGACGGATCGGACGGTCGATCAGTCGGGAAGTCAGGGTTTCTTTCTCGGAAGGACGGCCTTCGCGCTTGAAGAAACCGCCAGGGATCTTACCGGCAGCGTAAGTTTTTTCCTGGTAGTGAACGGACAGAGGGAAGAAGCCCTTGCTCGGGTCAGCGGTCTTGGCGCCAACAACGGTCACCAATACGGTCACGTCGTCGTCAACGGTAACCAGCACTGCGCCGGAGGCTTGACGGGCGATACGGCCTGTCTCGAGGGTAACGGTCGACTGACCGAACTGGAATTTTTTGATAACCGGGTTCACGGTGTCCTACCTTCTTTGTGGCTCTTGGGGGAACTTGTCTTCTTGCGAAATTCTTGGGCAATGCCGGGAATCGGCCCGACGCTCGTCCAGGGTAAAACGTGTATCCAGATAAAACTTGAGGCTGGGAGCCTACCATGGGCCAGCGGGAATCCCGATGACACACGGCAGACAACCAACCTCTAGCGCAATCGCTGATTAGCGACGCAGACCCAGGCGACCGATCAGAGTCTGATAACGACCCAGATCCTTGCCTTTCAGGTAGTCCAGCAGCTTACGGCGCTGGTTTACCATGCGGATCAGACCACGACGGGAGTGGTGATCTTTACCGTTGGCCTTGAAGTGACCTTGCAGTTTGTTGATGTTGTGGGTCAGCAGTGCAACTTGCACTTCTGGCGAACCAGTGTCACCAACAGCTTGCTGATAGTCAGCTACGATTTGTGCTTTTTCTTGAACGTCGAGAGCCATGAGGCAATCCTTTTTTCAGGAAACCACCCAAGGGGTGATCTCAATAGGCCGAGGGCATACCCCCGTATCTATAAATGAGAAGTGACCATGCCTATTAACAGCCACCCTCGTTCGGTCATTCTGACCGAATCAGTCGACGCGGCGCGATGCGCCCGTCTTCGCTCACTTCACCGATACCGATAAAGCGACCGTTATGATCCTGTACTCGCACCATGCCGAACTTCGGGGCATCCGGGGCGCGTACCGGCTGGCCGTTGAGCCAGTAGAACGCGCTGTGCTCCGAGAAGTGCAGCAGCGGCCAATCGAGCAAACCGCTGTCCGATGGCATCAGGAAGCGATCAACCGCTTCATTGCCGCCCTCGGCGTGTACCGCTTCCAACTCTTCCAGCGTGACCGTCTGGGCCAGGCTGAAAGGCCCGGCCTGGGTGCGTCGCAGTTCTGCAACGTACGCGCCGCAACCGAGCTTTTCACCAATATCTTCCACCAGGGTACGGATATAGGTGCCTTTGCTGCAGTCCACCGCCAATCGAGCAGTGTCACCTTCACAGGCGAGCAGCTCCAGCCGGGCAATAGTAACAGAACGCGGTTCGCGCTCCACCACTTCGCCCGCACGTGCCAGCTTATAAAGAGGTTGCCCATCGCGCTTGAGCGCCGAGTACATCGGCGGTATCTGACTGATTTGCCCACGAAAAGCGGGTAAGGCAGCTTCGATATCCGCACGACCAACGGTCACGTCGCGAACCTGCAAAACATCACCTTCGGCGTCGGCCGTGGTGGTTGTCTTGCCCAGTTGCATGAGGGTTTCATAACCCTTGTCCGAATCAAGCAGGTATTGCGAGAACTTGGTGGCCTCACCAAAGCACAACGGCAGTACGCCGGTGGCCAGTGGATCCAGACTGCCGGTGTGCCCCGCCTTCTCGGCGTTAAGCAGCCAGCGGACCTTCTGCAGTGCCGCATTGGAGGTAAAACCAATGGGCTTGTCGAGCAGAATGATGCCACTGACGTTGCGACGGATACGTTTGACCTGAGCCACCGCTTACTCCTTGGCGTCTTCAGGTGTGGACGGATGCTGGCTGTCTTCAGCCACGGCGCGCTCGATCAGGGCCGACAGGTGCGCGCCACGCACGACGCTTTCGTCGTAATGGAAGTGCAACTGCGGAACGCTGCGCAGCTTCATTTCACGGGCCAGCTGCATCCGCAGGAAACCTGCGGCGGAGTTGAGCACCTTGATGCTTTGCGCGATTTCTTCGCTGTTGTCCTGCCCCATCACGGTGATGAAGATTTTGGCATGACCCACGTCACGGCTCACTTCAACGGCGGTGATGGTGACCAGGCCAACGCGCGGGTCTTTGACTTCGCGACGGATCAGTTGGGCCAGCTCGCGCTGCATCTGATCGCCGATACGCTGGGTACGGCTGTATTCTTTTGCCATGTCTTGTTACCTGTTACTGCCACACGGTGAAACCCGTGGGGTCTGAAAGCGGCAAACGCCCGGCCTGACAAAAGCCAGACCGGGCGTTGCGTTTAGAGTCCGGACACGGCGCGAGGCATGTACATGCCCACGCGCTGTGTGGCTCCTGAAGTGCGCGAGTTAGAGGCTGCGAGCAACCTGAACCTTCTCGAAGACTTCGATCTTGTCGCCAACCTTGACGTCGTTGTAGCTCTTGACGCCGATACCGCATTCCATGCCGGCACGTACTTCGGCAGCGTCATCCTTGAAGCGGCGCAGGGATTCCAGCTCGCCTTCGAAGATAACGATGTCTTCACGCAGTACACGGATTGGACGGTTACGGTACACGGTGCCTTCAACAACCATGCAACCGGCAATCGCGCCGAATTTCGGCGAGCGGAACACGTCACGCACCTCGGCGATACCCAGGATGTTCTCCCGGACGTCGCTGCCAAGCATACCGGTAAGGGCTTTCTTGACGTCTTCGATGATGTCGTAGATGACGTTGTAGTAACGCATGTCCAGGCCTTCCTGCTCGACGATCTTGCGAGCGCCGGCATCGGCACGCACGTTGAAGCCGAACAGTACAGCGTTGGAAGCCAGTGCCAGGTTGGCGTCGGATTCGGTGATACCACCGACACCGCCACCGACAACACGCACTTGCACTTCGTCGTTACCCAGGCCGTTCAAGGCGCCGTTCAACGCTTCGAGGGAACCACGAACGTCAGATTTGAGGACGATGTTAAGCGTCTTCTTCTCTTCCTGGCCCATGTTCTCGAAGATGTTTTCCAGCTTGCCGGCGTGAGCACGGGCCAGCTTGACCTCGCGGAACTTGCCTTGACGGAACAGAGCCACTTCACGGGCTTTCTTCTCGTCGGCAACTACGCTCATCTCGTCGCCAGCGTCCGGCGTACCGTCCAGGCCGAGGATCTCGACCGGGATAGCAGGACCTGCTTCCTTGATTGGCTTGCCGTTCTCGTCGAGCATGGCACGTACACGGCCGTAGTTCGAACCGACCAGTACCATGTCGCCTTGGCGCAGGGTACCGTCTTGAACCAGCACGGTCGCGACTGGGCCACGGCCCTTGTCGAGGCGGGACTCAACCACAACACCACGGCCTGGGGCCGAAGGCGTAGCGGTCAGTTCCAGGACTTCAGCTTGCAACAGGACGGCTTCGAGCAGTTCGTCAACGCCGGTACCCATTTTCGCCGAGACCGATACGAATGGCGTCTCGCCACCCCATTCCTCGGACGTCACACCGTGAACCGACAGTTCGCTACGGATGCGATCAAGATCGGCGCCCGGCTTGTCGATTTTGTTCACGGCTACAACCAGAGGAACACCGGCAGCCTTGGCGTGCTGGACAGCTTCAATGGTCTGCGGCATTACGCCGTCGTCCGCTGCAACCACCAGGATCACGATGTCGGTCGCCTTGGCACCACGGGCACGCATTGCGGTAAACGCGGCGTGACCTGGGGTGTCGAGGAAGGTGACCATGCCGCGTTCGGTTTCAACGTGGTATGCACCGATGTGCTGGGTAATACCACCGGCTTCGCCTGCGGCAACCTTGGCACGACGGATGTAGTCGAGCAGGGAAGTTTTACCGTGGTCAACGTGGCCCATTACGGTCACGACCGGCGCACGGGAAACTGCCTCGCCTTCAAACTTCAGGGACTCGGCCAGGGAATCTTCCAGGGCGGTGTCGCTGACCAGGGTCACTTTGTGGCCCAGCTCCTCAGCAACCAGTTGGGCAGTTTCCTGATCCAGTACCTGGTTGATGGTGGCCGGGGTGCCCAGCTTGAACATGAACTTGATGATTTCAGCAGCCTTGACCGACATCTGCTGGGCCAGATCGCCCACAGTGATGGTCTCGCCGATCTTCACTTCACGCACGACAGGGCCGGTTGGGCTCTGGAAACCGTGGGCGTTGCGTTTTTTCAGCTTGGCCTTGCCGCGACCACCCCGACGGAAGCCATCGCTTTCTTCGTCGGTAGTACGTGGGGCAACGCGTGGAGCAGGCGCTTTCTCTTTGACCGAGGCGCGATGCGGAGCGTTTTTACGCTCGCCATCGCCACCACCACCGCGACGATTGTTATCGTCGGCACGTGGTTTGTCCGGACGACGAGGCTCGTCGCGCTTGCGGGCGTCTGCTGCAGGAGCTGGTGCGGCGGCAACCGGGGCGGCCTCACGCACAGCTTCAACAGGGGCGGCGACCGCGTCAGTGGCAGCAGGTTGCGCAGCAGCAGGCTGGCGACGCGCTTCTTCTTCGGCGCGACGCTTGGCTTCTTCTTCAGCCTTCTGGCGAGCAGCATTTTCTACTGCGCGACGTTCATCCAGCTCGCGTTTGCGCTCGGCTTCGATTTCTTCCGGGCTGCGCTGTACGAAGACTTTCTTCTTGCGTACTTCTACGCTGATGCTCTTGCTACCCGCAACACGCAGGGTGCTGGTGGTTTTGCGCTGCAATGTAATCTTGCGCGGTTCTTCCACTTTCGCCTTGTGGCTGCTCTTCAAGTGAGTCAGCAAAGACTGCTTCTCACTATCGCTCACACCTTCATCGGCGGCGGTGTGCGGCAGACCTGCCTCACGCATCTGCTGCAACAGGCGCTCTACCGGTGTTTTGACCTCATCGGCCAGTTGTTTCACCGTGACTTGCGTCATGCACTTCTCTCCTCAGGCCGCGCCTAATTACTCGAACCAATGGGCTCGGGCGGCCATGATCAACTTGCCGGCACGATCTTCGTCAATGCCGTCGATGTCGAGCAGATCGTCAATAGACTGCTCGGCCAGGTCTTCGCGGGTAATTACGCCGCGCACCGCCAGTTCCATCGCCAAATCCTTGTCCATACCCTCAAGCGAGAGCAGGTCTTCGGCCGGATGGGCGTCTGCCAGCTTTTCCTCAGTAGCGATGGCTTTAGTCAACAAACGATCCTTGGCCCGAGCGCGAAGCTCGTTGACGGTGTCTTCGTCAAAGCCGTCGATGTTGAGCATTTCTTCCAACGGTACGTAGGCAATCTCTTCCAGGCTGGTGAAGCCTTCATCAACCAGTACCTGTGCCAGGTCTTCATCGACTTCCAACTCTTCGATGAAGTTGCGCAGGATGTCGCCGGTTTCAGCTTGCTGCTTAGCCTGGATGTCCGATTCGGTCATCACGTTCAGGGTCCAGCCGGTCAGTTGGCTGGCCAGACGCACGTTCTGACCACCACGACCAATGGCCTGAGCCAGATTGTCTGCGCCAACGGCGATGTCCATTGCATGGGCATCTTCGTCAACGATAATTGCCGCCACTTCAGCCGGCGACATGGCGTTGATCACGAACTGCGCCGGGTTATCGTCCCACAGGACGATGTCCACACGCTCACCGCCCAATTCGCCCGACACTGCCTGGACGCGCGAACCGCGCATACCGATGCAAGCGCCTTGCGGGTCGATGCGTTTGTCCTTGGAGCGAACCGCGATCTTGGCGCGCGAACCCGGGTCGCGGGACGCAGCCATGACTTCGATCAGACCTTCGGCAATTTCCGGCACTTCGATGCGGAACAGCTCGATCAGCATTTCCGGCGCTGTACGCGACAGGATCAACTGAGGGCCGCGGTTCTCGGTGCGGATTTCCTTGAGCAGCGCACGCAGACGCACGCCGACACGGAAGGTTTCGCGAGAGATGATGTCTTCGCGGGCCAGCAACGCTTCGGCGTTGTTGCCCAGGTCGACGATAACGTTGTCGCGGGTAACTTTTTTCACGGTGCCGGAGATGATTTCACCCAGGCGTTCGCGATAGGCGTCAACGACTTGAGCGCGCTCGGCTTCGCGAACCTTCTGCACGATGACCTGCTTGGCGGTCTGTGCAGCAATACGGCCGAATTCGATCGACTCGATCTTTTCTTCGACAACATCGCCAACCTGGGCGCCCGGATGCGTTTGCGCAACCTTGCTTGGCCAGGTTTCGATGGCCGGATCATCAAGATCGTCCTCTTCGACCACCGTCCAACGACGGAAAGTCTCATAGGCACCGGTGTGGCGGTTGATTTCCACACGCAGATCTACTTCGTCTTCAAAACGTTTCTTGGTAGCAGTGGCCAGGGCCAGCTCCAACGCTTCAAAAATCACGCTTGCCGGTACACCCTTTTCATTGGATACCGACTCCACAACCAGCAGTACTTCTTTGCTCATCGTACGCCTCGCCTTTCGCAAGCCATTGGATCCGCGGGATCCGCGTCTCAGTCAAAACTGGGAATAATGTTGGCCTTGTCGATCATATCGATCGGCAACAGGAACTCATGGTCTTCTACCTGCACCACGACATCCTGCTCTTCTACACCGCGCAGAAGGCCCTGAAAGTTGCGTCGCCCTTCAAAGGGGGAGCGCAGCTTGATCTTCACTTGTTCACCGGCATATTTAGCAAACTGCTCGATAGTGAACAGTGGGCGTTCCATGCCTGGCGAGGAAACTTCAAGGGTGTATTCAACGGAGATTGGATCTTCAACATCCAGCACACCGCTGATCTGACGGCTGACAATGGCACAATCGTCCACCAGCACGCCGCCCTCTTTATCGATATAAACGCGCAACATTGAGTGGCGACCTTGAGCCGAAAACTCAATACCCCAGCATTCATAGCCTAGGGCCACGACCACCGGGGCCAGCAAGGCCTGCAACTCTTCTAGCTTGCTCGACACCTGAACCCCCTCGTGCATGTATGTGCATGCTGTGCAAAATAAAAAAATGGGCGAAACGCCCATCCTTGAAACGCCGTCGAACAGCGGCGTTGAAAGTGTCCAGCTAACAAAAAGCCCCTTAAAAGGGGCTCCGCTAAAACTGGTTGCGGGGGCCGGATTTGAACCGACGACCTTCGGGTTATGAGCCCGACGAGCTACCAGACTGCTCCACCCCGCGACAAAGCTGGGGCGGAAGTATACGACCGATCCCTTACAGGGTCAATGTAACCTTCCACCTACAAGAAAGCCCGCAACAGCGGGCTCTCCTGATAATTGGTACCGAGAAGGGGACTCGAACCCCTACACCCTATGGGCACAACCACCTCAAGGTTGCGTGTCTACCAATTCCACCACCTCGGCAATACAGCGCTTACAACCCTTCTTACTTTTGCTCTTGAGCTGGAGGTACGTCAGTCGCTGGAGTAGCCGACTTTTGCTCTTGAAGCACCGGGACATCATCAGAAGCCGGTTTTGCTTTTGGAACTTCCAACACCGCTGGGTTTGGCAAACCTACTTGAGTCAGCACATGAGCTTTCTCTTTAGCAAAGTAACCTAACCCTAAGCTGGTTATGAAGAAACCTGCGGCAAGTATAGCAGTAAACTTACTAAGAAAGGTAGAGGAACCTTGGCTTCCGAACACAGTATTTGAAGCACCTGCACCGAAAGACGCACCAGCATCCGCACCTTTACCCTGTTGCAACAAAACCAGAGCAACTACGCTCAGGGCAGCCAACAGATGAAAAACGACTACGACTGTTTCCAGCATTTTTTCAGTTTCCCGCGGCGCGACAGATCGCACCGAACTCATCTGCATTCAGGGAAGCTCCACCAATGAGCCCCCCATCGATATCCGGCATGCCGAACAGTTCGACCGCATTGGCCGCCTTCACGCTGCCGCCGTATAGAAGCCGCACACCTTGCGCGACTTCAGAATTCTCTGCCGCCAACTGCGCGCGGATGGCTGCGTGCACATCCTGCGCCTGTTGCGGTGTAGCAGTCAGCCCGGTGCCAATGGCCCAGACCGGCTCGTAAGCAATAACCGCCTTTGCAAACGCACCAACACCCAGCTCCTCGATGATGCTGCCCAGCTGACGCGAGACAACCTCAAGAGTCTTGCCCGATTCACGCTGCTCAAGGGTTTCCCCTATGCACAACACTGGAACCAGACCACAAGCCTGTGCTGCGGCGAATTTGCGGTTGAGCGTTGCATCCCGCTCGCCCATCATCTGACGGCGCTCGGAGTGCCCGACAAGTACATAGGCACAACCCGCATCAACCAGCTGACTCGGCGAAATCTCACCGGTCAACGCACCTTGCATCGGCTCCACCGCAGAATTCTGCGCGCCGACCTGGATCGACTTACCCTTCAAGCCATCAACCACTTGGTTGATATGCAAGCAAGGCGGGAAAACCGCGACATCAACACCGCTAGGCAAGGCCAAGTGACGAAGGCCATTGATCAGCTCAGCGACACTGGCGCGGGTACCGTGCATCTTCCAGTTACCAGCTACCATAGTGCGACGCATGCTGTACCCCGTCGGTCAAAGTGGGCGCAGATGTTACCCAACCACACCATCACTGGCAAGCCGAATTCAGGCGCAAACTTCAGTTACCAGTTTTGCCAGGTCTTCGGCATGGCCGCGAACCTGGGTTTCGTCCTCGCCTTCGACCATGACACGCACCAGAGGCTCGGTGCCCGACTTGCGCAACAACACGCGCCCACGCCCGGCCATTGCCTGGGTGACACGCTCACAAGCCTCTTTGACGGCTGGGTGCTCAATCGGATTTTCGCCACCGGCAAAACGTACATTGAGCAGCACTTGCGGGCACTTGCGCAGAGCCTGACGCGCCTGCGCCAGGCTTTCTTCACGGCGACGCAGAGCCAGAAGCACCTGCAGCGCAGCGATGATGGCATCCCCCGTGGTGGTGTGCTGGAAGCAGACAACGTGCCCCGAGTTCTCGCCGCCTACCAGCCAGTTACGCTCCAGAAGCTCAGCGATCACATAACGGTCGCCGACATTGGCGCGGATAAACGGAATACCCAACTCAGCCAACGCCAATTCAAGCCCCAGATTGCTCATCAGGGTACCCACGACGCCGCCTTGCAGCTTGTTACGCTCATGCAGATCACGGGCAATGATGAACAGCAAATCATCACCATCCACAATCATGCCGGTGTGATCCACCATCAGCACACGATCGCCGTCGCCATCGAACGCAATACCCAGATCCGCGTGTTCGGCCAGAACCGCCGCCTGCAGTTGCTCCATGTGCGTGGAACCGCAGTTGTCGTTGATGTTCAAACCGTTAGGCTGAGCCGACAGCACGGTAACCTGGGCACCCAACTCCTTGAATACACTTGGCGCCACCTTGTAGGTCGCACCGTGGGCACAATCGACAACGATCTTCAGCCCGGCAAAATTGGTGCTGCTCGGCACGCTGCTTTTGCAGAATTCGATATAGCGACCTGACGCGTCGTTAATACGCGAGACCTTGCCCAGCTTGCTGGACTCAACCACCGTCATCGGCGCATCCAGCAGCTCTTCGATCATCAACTCGATCTCATCCGGCAGCTTGGTGCCCTGCCCCGAGAAAAACTTGATGCCGTTGTCGTCATGGGGATTGTGCGACGCGCTGATCACAATACCGGCTTCAGCGTGGAAGGTACGCGTCAGGTAAGCGATCGCCGGCGTGGGCATAGGCCCCAGCAGCATCACATCAGCTCCGGCGGCTGACAAGCCGGCCTCCAGCGCGGACTCAAACATGTAGCCCGAAATACGGGTGTCCTTGCCCACCAGGATGCGACACGCGCCCATGCTACGGAACGCCATGCCTGCCGCCCAACCCAGCTTGAGCATGAAATCAGGGGTAATCGGAAATTCGCCGACCCGACCACGAATGCCGTCGGTACCAAAATATTTTTTAGTCATAAGTACTCCATCATTCTTATTCGGCTGATTCTACAGCAGCAACCATGCGCACCACGTCCACCGTCTCGGCAACGTCATGCACACGCAAAATACGCGCGCCCTTGGTCACGGCAAGCGCTGCAAGCGCAAGGCCGCCGTACAAGCGCTCGCCCACCGGACGATTCAAGGCCAGACCTATCATGCTCTTGCGCGACACACCGACCAACAGCGGTCGACCAAGGGCGTGCAGCGCCTCCATATGCTTGAACAGGCTTAAATTATGTTGCAGGGTCTTGGCAAAGCCAAACCCCGGGTCAAGGATGATCTTTTCGCTCGCGATGCCCACCCCGACACACTGAGCGATCCTGTCTGCCAGGAACCCCGTGACCTCACCGATCAGATTGTCGTAGTGAGGACTGTCCTGCATGTTGCCGGGCTCCCCCAGCATATGCATCAGGCACACCGGCAGGCCGGTCGCTGCCGCTGCATCGAGAGCGCCATCACGCCGCAACGAGCGCACATCATTGATGAGCCCCGCGCCCAAGCGCGCTGTTTCACGCATTACCGCGGGAGTTGAAGTGTCCACCGAAATGATCACATCCAGCTCACGGGCGATACGCTCGACGATAGGCGCTACCCGCTCAAGCTCTTCCAACGGGGAAACCACACGAGCCCCGGGCCGAGTGGACTCGCCACCCACGTCGATCAAGGTCGCGCCGGCAGCCACCATCGCCTCGGCATGACGCAACGCGGCATCCAGCTGGCTGAAACGGCCACCATCGGAAAAGGAATCAGGGGTTACATTGAGAATGCCCATGACGTGCGTATGGGCCAAATCAAGAACCCGATTGCCGCAAGGCAACCGGGTAGAGGACAAAGCAGAAGTCATTTCAAACCTTAGTGGTCAGCTGCCGGGCCACCGATCGGGGTCTCAGGACGCTCATTCTGAACGACGGGCGGGGTGCCCGAAGTACCTGAACCACCTTCCCAATCGCGAGGCTCACGCGGCGCACGGCCCGCCATGATGTCGTCGATCTGATCCGCATCGATCGTCTCGTACTTCATCAACGCATCAGCCATGGCATCCAGCTTGTCACGATTGTCGGTCAGGATCTGCTTGGCCGTGCCGTAGCACTGATCAATGATGCTGCGAACTTCAGAGTCGATCAGCTTGGCTGTTTCACCGGAGAAGCTGGCACTTTGCCCGCCACCACCGCGACCCAGGAACACTTCACCCTCTTCCTCTGCATACATCAAAGGACCGAGTTTTTCCGACAAACCCCACTTGGTCACCATATTTCGTGCGATCTGGCTGGCACGCATGATGTCATTGGAAGCACCTGTGGTAACGCCGTCGAAGCCCAACGTCATCTCTTCAGCAATTCGACCACCGTACAGCGAGCAGATCTGGCTGATCAGTGCGCGCTTGGAAAGGCTGTAGCGATCCTCTTCAGGCAGGAACATGGTCACACCCAGCGCCCGGCCACGAGGAATGATCGACACCTTGTAGACCGGGTCATGCTCAGGCACAACGCGACCCACAATGGCGTGACCGGCTTCGTGATAAGCGGTGTTTTGTTTCTCTTTCTCGGACATGACCATGGATTTGCGCTCAGCGCCCATCATGATCTTGTCTTTTGCCAATTCGAACTCTTTCATTTCAACGATGCGCTTGCCGGTACGGGCAGCAAACAACGAAGCCTCGTTGACCAGGTTGGCCAGGTCGGCACCGGAGAAGCCAGGCGTACCACGAGCGATCACGGCCGGAGCTACGTCGTCACCCATTGGCACTTTACGCATGTGAACTTTAAGGATCTGTTCACGACCGCGGATATCCGGCAGACCAACCACGACCTGACGGTCGAAACGGCCCGGACGCAGCAAGGCTGGGTCGAGCACGTCCGGACGGTTGGTCGCGGCGATGACGATAATGCCGTCATTCATCTCGAAACCATCCATCTCTACCAGCAACTGGTTGAGGGTCTGCTCACGCTCATCATGACCACCGCCCATGCCAGCGCCACGGTGGCGACCAACGGCATCGATCTCGTCGATGAAGATGATGCACGGTGCGTGCTTCTTGGCCTGCTCGAACATGTCGCGAACACGGCTGGCACCCACACCGACGAACATCTCGACGAAGTCAGAACCGGAAATAGTGAAGAAAGGCACCTTGGCTTCGCCGGCAATCGCCTTGGCCAGCAAGGTTTTACCGGTACCCGGCGGGCCCACCATCAGCACACCGCGAGGGATACGGCCACCCAGGCGCTGGAACTTGCCCGGATCACGCAGGAACTCGACCAGCTCACCGACTTCTTCCTTGGCTTCGTCGCAACCGGCAACGTCAGCCAGGGTAGTCTTCACCTGATCCTCGGAGAGCAGGCGCGCCTTGCTCTTGCCGAAGCTCATCGGCCCGCCCTTGCCTCCCGCACCACCTTGCATCTGGCGCATGAAGAACATGAACACGGCGATAATCACCAGAATCGGGAAGCTTGCCACCAGGAGCTGAGTCCAGATGCTTTGCTGTTCAGGCTGCTTGCCTTCGACAACCACGTGGTTATCCACCAGGTCGCCGATCAGACCGTTGTCCTGGATTGCCGGACGAATGGTCTTGAAGCTGTCGCCGTCGTTGCGCTTACCGGTAATCACGTAGCCATCAACCGCTACGCGCTCGACCTTGCCATCCTTAACTTGCTGGATGAAGTCGGAATAGTTGAGGGTCTGCGGCTCGTTAGGGCTGGAGAAGTTGTTCATCACCGTCACCAGGACAGCCGCGATGATCAACCACAGGATCAGATTCTTTGCCATATCGTTCAATTAACTACCCTCTGAAGCAAGCTCCGCTACTGGCGCGCGCTTCGCATGATATTCACCGGCCTAACTTACTACATTACCTACAACTCTGGCAGGCGCCGTCTGTAACCCTTTGTGAAACTTTGACTACACAATATTCGTAAAGCTTCGTGACGAAAGCGATATAAAAAAACCTATCGCCCTCCTCGAATTTCTCAAAAGCGCTCTTCACTCGCCGCGCCTTCGACGCCGCGGTAGCCACGGCACAGCAGATACTGCTCCCTGGACCTGTCACGGGAAGAGTCCGGTTTACGGGTCTGCACCTTGTCGAACAACTTGCGAATGTTCTTGTGGTACTCGTCGAAACCTTCACCCTGGAAGACCTTCACCAGGAAATCGCCACCCGGACGCAACACCCGACCCGCCAAATCCAGCGCCAGTTCACACAGGAACATGGCACGCGGCATATCAACAGCCGGTAATCCACTCATATTGGGGGCCATGTCGGAAATCACAAGGTCTACCTGTGAATTTCCCACAGCCTCCAGGATCTCGGCCAATACCTTGTCCTCGGTGAAATCGCCGTGAACAAAGGTCACGTCCGGGATGCTGTCCATTTCGAGGATGTCGGAAGCGATCAATCGGCCTTGCCCACCAATCAGACGACTGGTCACCTGGGACCAGCCACCGGGGGCCGCGCCGAGATCGATAACACTCATGCCTGGACGGATTAATTTGTCCTTGTCCTGGATCTCCAGCAGCTTGTAGCTGGCCCGGGAACGGTAGCCGTCCTTTTGCGCCTTTTTGACGTAAGGATCGTTGAAATGTTCTTGTAGCCACTTAAGGCTGGTTTTGGAACGGGCCACGGGCCACCTCGAAAAATAAAACGGGTCGTGATTAACTGGGCGGTCCCGGACTCGCTCGGGTAAACTGGCCGCCGCTTTTTACAAGATCAGACGCAGGGGTCAGATTATGCCGCTCACTCAAGAGCAGAAGAAACAGTACAAATCCATTGGCCACCATCTGAAACCAGTTCTGATTGTGGCAGACAATGGGTTGACTGAAGGTGTTTTAGCCGAATTTGAACGCGCACTGAACGATCACGAACTGATCAAGATCAAGGTCAATATCCTCGATCGCGAAGCGCGTTTGGCCGCCATTGCAGAACTGTGCAAGGTGGGCAAAGCGGACCTGGTTCAGGTCATCGGCAAGATGGCGCTGCTGTATCGCAAGAACTTCAGCGTCAACAAGCAACTGTCGAACGTTCATCGCTTCAAATGATGAAAAGGGTCACGGGCGTGCTTCGCGCGCCCTGCCACTCCACCCCGGCGCCGGCTGCATGACCAGCACCAAACCGGAAAACCCTAGCACAAGATAGCTGAATAACTGCCAGCGCAACGCTTGCGGTAGCCAAATATACACCACGCAAAACATCGCGCACGCATACAGCGACATCAACAGCAGTTGCCCGCGAATGTCCCGCCATAAACTCTCCAAACCCTCAGCCTTGACCAGCACTAACGCCTGGAGCAACACACACGCCGCCGCAAAACCCACCAGCAACGCGCTCAGCAATCTGTCGATCTCATCGATCAGCAACGGTGCCAGACCAATAAGGCCAAGCACCGGTAACACACCCATATGCAACAGCCACAGGCCACCCACCCAAAGCATCTGAGAGAACTGCCAGAGCATGGCGCCCGCGCGTAGCGGGCGCCGTCTTTCAGATGTGGCGAACTTCGACAATCTCGTACTCAATGACGCCGCTCGGCGTTTTCACGGCAACGACGTCGCCCTCTTCCTTGGCAATCAAGGCGCGAGCGATAGGCGAGCCGACAGAGATCTTGCCTTGCTTGAAGTCAGCCTCGTCCTCACCCACGATCTGGTAAGTCACGCTTTCGTCAGTCTCGACGTTGGCGATTTCCACGGTCGTGCCGAAAATCACCTTTCCGGTATGCGGGATGGTCGTGACATCAATGATCACCGCATTCTGCATGCGGCCTTCGATGTCACGAATCCGCGCCTCGACCATACCCTGCTGCTCGCGAGCAGCGTGGTATTCGGCGTTTTCCTTCAAGTCACCCAGCTCGCGAGCCGTACCGATGTCCTGGCTCAGCTTCGGACGTACGACCTTGGTCAGGTGGGCGTGTTCCTCTTCCAGGGCGCGAGCGCCCTGAACGGTCATCGGGTATTTGGTTATGCTCATGCCTTCAATCCTGCGTGTAGATCCTGCAAGCGACGCACGGTCTTTTCCGGACCGAACTTGAGCGCTTCGCAGATGGCTTCGCCAGCAGCAATGGTGGTGGTGCAGTAGATCTTGTGCTGCAGGGCATTACGACGAATGGAGTAGGAATCCGCGATCGACTGACGACCTTCGGTGGTGTTGATGATCAGGGTGACTTCGTCATTCTTGATCATGTCGACCACATGCGGACGGCCTTCCGTCACCTTGTTCACGCGACGTACTTTCAGGCCGGCAGCTTCGATTAGCTTGGCGGTCCCGGCAGTCGCGACGACTTCAAAGCCCAAGTTGATCAGATCACGGGCCACGCCCGCAACCAGTGGCTTGTCGTCATCACGCACGCTGATAAACGCGGTACCGCCAGTCGGCAGGACTTCGCTGGCACCCATCTGGGCCTTGGCGAACGCCTCACCGAAGGTATCGCCCACGCCCATCACTTCACCGGTGGACTTCATCTCTGGGCCCAGGATCGGGTCCACACCAGGGAATTTGGCGAATGGGAACACCGCCTCTTTCACGCTGTAGAAGTTTGGAATGATTTCCTTGGTAAAGCCGATTTCCTTCAGGGTCTTACCAGCCATCACGCGGGCAGCGATCATGGCCAGGGACACACCGATGCACTTGGAAACAAACGGCACGGTACGCGAGGCACGCGGGTTGACTTCGATGACGTAGATGTCCTCGCCTTGCAGCGCCAACTGTACGTTCATCAGGCCGACCACACCCAGTTCCAGGGCCATTTTCTTGACCTGTTCGCGCATCTCGTCCTGGATGTGCGCCGGCAGCGAGTACGGCGGCAGCGAGCACGCAGAGTCACCGGAGTGAACGCCAGCCTGCTCGATGTGCTGCATGATCGCGCCGATCACCACATCAGTGCCGTCGCACACCGCATCCACGTCCATTTCAATGGCGCAGTTGAGGAAGTGATCCAGCAGCACCGGGCTGTCGTTGGACACTTTTACCGCATCACGCAGGTAACGCTTGAGCTCGTCTTCTTCGTAGACGATTTCCATCGCACGACCACCCAGTACGTAGGACGGACGCACCACCAGCGGGTAGCCGATCTTGCTGGCCGCGCGGATGGCTTCGTCTTCGCTGCGCACGGTAGCGTTTGGCGGCTGACGCAGGTTCAGGCGCTCAACCATCTGCTGGAAGCGCTCACGGTCTTCGGCACGGTCGATAGCGTCCGGGCTGGTACCGATGATCGGCACGCCAGCAGCTTCCAGGGCACGCGCCAGTTTCAACGGGGTCTGGCCGCCGTATTGGACGATGACGCCTTTAGGCTTCTCGACGCGGCAGATTTCCAATACGTCTTCCAGCGTTACCGGCTCAAAGTACAGACGGTCGGAAGTGTCATAGTCGGTGGAAACGGTTTCCGGGTTGCAGTTGACCATGATGGTCTCGTACCCGTCTTCGCGCAGGGCGAGAGCGGCGTGTACACAGCAGTAGTCGAACTCGATACCTTGGCCGATACGGTTCGGACCGCCGCCCAGAATGATGATCTTGTCGCGATCCGACGGCGCAGCTTCGCACTCCTCCTCATAGGTGGAGTACATGTAGGCCGTGTCTGTAGCAAACTCAGCCGCGCAGGTATCAACGCGCTTGTAGACCGGGAAGATATCCAGCTTGTGGCGATGAGTACGCAGGTTCTTCTCGGTCACACCCAGCAGCTTGGCCAGACGCTGGTCGGAGAAGCCTTTGCGCTTGAGGCGGAACATCAGGTCGCGGTCGATAGACGACAGGCCAAGGGTTTTGACCTTCTCTTCTTCCTTGATCAGATCTTCGATCTGCACCAGGAACCACGGGTCGATCATGTTCATGCCGAAGATATCTTCGACGCTCAGGCCGGCACGGAAGGCGTCAGCCACGTACCAGATACGCTCGGCACCCGGCACGGTCAGCTCGCGCTTGAGGATGCTCATGCTTTCCGGGTTGCTCAGGTCGAGCTTCTCGTCCAGGCCGCAAACGCCGACTTCCAGGCCGCGCAGGGCTTTCTGCAAGGACTCCTGGAAGGTGCGGCCGATCGCCATGACTTCACCAACAGACTTCATCTGGGTGGTCAGGCGCGCATCAGCCTTGGCGAATTTCTCGAAGGCAAAGCGCGGCAGCTTGGTCACGACGTAGTCGATAGACGGCTCGAAAGACGCCGGCATAGCGCCGCCGGTGATTTCGTTTTGCAGCTCGTCCAGGGTGTAGCCGATAGCCAGCTTGGCGGCGATACGCGCAATCGGGAAGCCGGTCGCTTTCGAGGCCAGGGCCGAAGAACGCGATACACGTGGGTTCATCTCGATCACGACCATGCGGCCGGTGTCCGGGCAGATGCCGAACTGAACGTTGGAACCGCCGGTTTCAACGCCGATCTCGCGCAGTACCGCCAGGGAGGCGTTACGCAGGATCTGGTATTCCTTGTCGGTCAGGGTCTGTGCCGGAGCCACGGTGATCGAGTCACCGGTGTGCACGCCCATCGGGTCGAAGTTTTCGATGGAGCAGACGATGATGCAGTTGTCCTTCTTATCGCGGACCACCTCCATCTCGTATTCTTTCCAGCCGATCAGGGATTCGTCGATCAGCAGCTCTTTGGTCGGTGACAGGTCCAGGCCACGGGCGCAGATTTCTTCGAACTCTTCACGGTTGTAAGCAATACCGCCGCCGGTGCCGCCCATGGTGAACGACGGACGAATAATGCACGGGAAGCCCAGGGTCTCAAGGACCGCGTTGGCCTCTTCCATGCTGTGGGCGATACCGGAACGCGGGCAAGCCAGGCCGATGGACTTCATGGCCTTGTCGAAACGCGAACGGTCTTCAGCCTTGTCGATGGTGTCGGCATTGGCGCCGATCATCTCTACGCCGAACTTTTCCAGAACGCCTTCGCGCTCCAGGTCCAGGGCACAGTTCAGTGCGGTCTGGCCGCCCATGGTTGGCAGCAGCGCGTCCGGACGCTCTTTCTCGATGATCTTGGCAACGGTCTGCCATTTGATCGGCTCGATGTAGGTCGCGTCGGCCATGGCCGGGTCGGTCATGATGGTGGCCGGGTTGGAGTTCACCAGGATGACGCGGTAACCCTCCTCACGCAGGGCTTTACAGGCCTGGGCGCCGGAGTAGTCGAATTCGCAGGCCTGGCCGATCACGATCGGGCCAGCGCCGAGAATCAGGATGCTTTTTATGTCTGTACGTTTTGGCATGGGTTTGTCACTCAAATCCGCAGGTCAGTCGGCAAGCCGTCTTGAACAATCCTTGAAGAGCCTGCGGGGGCCACCGAGTTCGGGGCCGCCCGCAGACCACTCAGTCAGCGTCGCTTGGCCATCTCATTGATGAAACGGTCGAACAGCGGCGCTACGTCGTTCGGGCCCGGGCTGGCTTCAGGGTGGCCCTGGAAGCTGAACGCGCTCTTGTCGGTGCGCTCGATACCCTGAAGGGAGCCGTCGAACAGCGACTTGTGAATGGCGCGCACGTTACTCGGCAAGCTGGCTTCATCGACCGCAAAACCGTGGTTCTGGCTGGTGATCATCACAACGCCGGTGTCCAGGTCTTGTACCGGGTGGTTGGCACCGTGATGGCCGTGGCCCATTTTCAGGGTCTTGGCGCCGGAAGCCAGGGCCAGCAGTTGGTGGCCAAGGCAGATACCGAACACCGGAATGTCGGTTTCCAGCACGTCCTTGATAGCCTGGATAGCGTAGTCACATGGCTCGGGATCACCCGGGCCGTTGGACAGGAACACACCGTCCGGCTGCATCGCCAGCACATCGCTGGCAGGCGTTTGCGCCGGCACCACGGTCACGCGGCAGCCACGCTCGACCAACATGCGCAGGATGTTGTACTTGACGCCGTAGTCGTAGGCGACCACGTGGTAAGGCAGATCGGCAGCCTCGATAGTCGCGTGGCTGTCGGTCTTCAAGTCCCAGACCGTGGAGCGCCACTCGTACTTTTCTTTGACGCTGACGACTTTCGCCAGGTCCATGCCTTTCAGGCCAGGGAAACCTTGTGCTGCGGCAATCGCCGCCTCGTCGGAAATATTGTCACCGACCATGATGCAGCCATTCTGCGAGCCCTTTTCACGCAGGATGCGCGTGAGGCGGCGCGTATCGATACCGGCGATCGCCACAACATTGTTGGCTTTCAGGTAATCGGACAGCGACATCGTGTTACGCCAGTTGCTCGCAACCAGGGGCAGGTCACGAATCACCAGGCCCGCCGACCAGACACGATCAGACTCGACGTCTTCCGGCGTAGTGCCGGTGTTGCCGATGTGCGGATAGGTCAGGGTAACGATCTGTTGGGCGTAGGAAGGATCGGTAAGGATTTCCTGATAGCCGGTCATGGCGGTGTTAAACACCACCTCTCCAACGGTTTGACCGTCGGCTCCAATGGCTTCGCCGCGAAAAATGCTGCCATCAGCAAGGGCGAGTATGGCTGGCTTAGTCAAGAAGACCTCCCGTAAATAAAGCCTGAAAGGGCGATCGCAGGTTGTAAAAAAGCGGAGTGACGTATGGACACGTCACCCCGCTTCTTCACCGAATTATTCTGCGCGCTTTTAGTGGACACACTAAAGCTGTAGCTTACAGAAAAAGGCTTTTTGGGTCCACCGCTAATGAGCCTTAAAGGCAGGAGAATGCGACAGGACGTCGCTTAGCGGGTAAAAACGAGGCCACAGGATAATCCTGAGGCCTCGTTTAAGCTACTGATTAGTGCAGATCCAGCACGTCACGCATGTCATACAGGCCCGGCTCGCGACCGTCCAACCAAAGCGCAGCACGCACCGCGCCCTTGGCGAAGGTCATGCGGCTGGAGGCTTTGTGCGTGATCTCCAGGCGCTCGCCTTCGGTGGCGAACAGCACGGTGTGATCGCCAACCACATCACCACCGCGCACGGTTGCAAAACCGATGGTGTCGCGTGCGCGCTCACCGGTGTGGCCTTCACGCCCGTATACCGCCACTTTCGACAGATCGCGACCCAGCGCATCGGCAATAGCTTCACCCATGCGCAACGCAGTGCCCGACGGAGCGTCGATCTTGTGACGGTGATGAGTCTCGATAATCTCGATATCAGCCTCATCACCCAGCACGCGCGCCGCCAGGTCCAGCAACTTCAGCGACAGGTTCACGCCAACGCTGAAGTTGGCAGCAAAGACGATCGGAATATCCTTGCCCGCCTCCACCAGCAACTGCTTTTGTTCAACGCTCAAGCCGGTCGTGCCGATCACCATGGCCTTGCCTGCCTTGCGGCAGAAGGCCAGGTTTTTCAGCATCACGTCAGGCAAGGTGAAGTCGATGAGCACATCGAACTCGTCAGCCACCTGCTCCAGGCTGCCCGTCAACGAAACACCAATGCGGCCCAACGAAGCCAACTCACCGGCATCCGCGCCGATCAACGTGCTGCCCGGGCGAACAATCGCCGCCGTCAGCCCGGAGGCCGGCGAGCGCTGCTGCACCGCCTCGACCAGCGTCTTGCCCATGCGCCCGGCAGCGCCCATTACGGCTATACGTCGCATACTCACGTCCTTACAGGTCGCCGAAGAAGCGTTTCACGCCATCGAAAAAGCCCGTGGTTTTCGGCGAATGAGAGTGATCGCCTTCCAGCGAGCTACGGAACTCTTCGAGCAGTTCGCGCTGACGACGCCCCAGGTTAACCGGGGTTTCCACCGCCACACGACACATCAGGTCGCCCGCACCGCCACCGCGCACCGGCGCAACGCCTTTGCCACGAATACGGAACTGCTTGCCGGTCTGAGTCCCTTCGGGAATCTTGAGCTTGACTCGACCATCAAGGGTCGGAATCTCCAACTCACCACCCAGGGCCGCATCGACAAAGCTGATCGGCACTTCGCAGAACAGGTGTTTGCCATCGCGCTGAAAGATCGAGTGCTCACGCACATTGATCACCACGTACAGGTCGCCCGTCGGACCACCCTGGGTCCCCGCCTCACCTTCGCCCGACAGGCGAATACGATCACCGGTATCCACACCCGCCGGCACTTTCACCGAGAGGGTCTTGTACTCTTCAACGCGGCCTTCGCCGTGGCAAGAGTCGCACGGGTCGGAAATGATCTTGCCCTGGCCATGGCACCGCGGGCAGGTTTGCTGCACCGAGAAGAAGCCCTGCTGCATGCGCACCTGACCGATACCACCACAGGTCGGGCACGTGATCGGCGAGGAGCCTTTCTTCGCACCCGAACCGTCGCACGGCTTGCAGTTAACCAGCGTCGGCACCCGAATATTGACGCTGGTGCCGCGCACGGCTTCTTCCAGATTCAACTCAAGGGTGTAGCGCAAGTCACTGCCACGCTGCGCGCCGCCACGCTGACCGCCACGGCCACCGCCGAAGAAATCGCTGAACACGTCGCCGAAAATATCGGAGAAGTTCTGACCGCCGAAACCGGCACCGCCACCACCCATGCTCGGGTCGACGCCGGCATGACCGTACTGGTCGTAGGCCGCACGCTTGTTTGGATCACACAGGCATTCGTAGGCCTCATTGGCCTCTTTGAACATCTCTTCGGATTCTTTGTTATCCGGATTACGGTCCGGGTGGTGCTTCATCGCCAGGCGACGGTAAGCCTTTTTCAGCTCCGCTTCGCTGGCCCCGCGCTCCACACCCAATACTTCGTAATAGTCACGCTTTGCCATAAGTCTTTGCACTCTTAAGGACGTTCGGCCTGGCCCTCCTGAACCCTGCCAAACTCGTTGAGCCCCAATACAGGCCCGGACCCAACTCACGTCAATTCAACGATCCTGGTCATTACTGCTTTCAGCCAGGGACCCGGCCAAAAAACGCGGTGACAGTCACTCGAAAAGCAGGAGCATTCCCGATCACACCGCCAGCATCCGAGCGTTGTCGCATGCTGTAAAAATTCGCGTACCCCAGACACGCCAACGCGGGAGCAAGCTCCCGCGCGGCGACATCCTACCAGTCACCGCTGGATCGCGGTCAACCGGACGAGCAGATTACTTCTGCTCTTTGACTTCTTCGAACTC
This sequence comes from Pseudomonas paralactis, assembly GCF_001439735.1. GTDB lineage: Bacteria > Pseudomonadota > Gammaproteobacteria > Pseudomonadales > Pseudomonadaceae > Aquipseudomonas > Aquipseudomonas paralactis. The sequence goes on along the minus strand of NZ_JYLN01000006.1, from coordinate 338,997 downwards.
GGCATCGACAACATCATCGTGCTTGGCTTCTGGCTCTGCTTGCTGCGCAGCACCGTCAGTCGGCTGGCCTTGTTCGGCGTACATTTTCTGAGCGACCGGCGCGGAGACTTTCGACAGCTCCTCGATCTTGGCTTCGATGGCAGCCTTGTCGTCGCCTTTAATGGCGGCCTCCAGGGCAACCACGGCAGCTTCGATTGCGGTTTTCTCTTCTTCGGTCACTTTATCGCCAGCATCAGCGATCATCTTGCGAGTCGAGTGCACCAGCGCATCACCCTGGTTACGGGCACCGGCCAGTTCAGCAAACTTGGCATCCGCATCAGCGTTGGCTTCAGCATCACGAATCATCTGTTGAATTTCTTCATCAGACAGACCGGAGTTGGCCTTGATGGTGATCTTCTGCTCTTTGCCGGTGGCCTTGTCTTTCGCGCCGACGTGCAGGATGCCGTTGGCGTCGATGTCGAAGGTCACTTCGATTTGCGGCACACCGCGTGGTGCTGGTGGAATCTCAGCCAGGTCGAACTTGCCCAGGGACTTGTTCTGAGCGGCTTGCTTGCGCTCACCTTGCAGCACGTGAATGGTCACAGCGCCCTGGTTGTCATCGGCAGTCGAGAACACCTGGGATTTCTTGGTAGGAATCGTGGTGTTTTTCTCGATCAGCGCAGTCATTACGCCACCCATGGTTTCGATACCCAGGGTCAGCGGGCTTACGTCCAGCAGCAATACGTCTTTTACGTCACCGGCCAATACAGCACCCTGGATGGCAGCACCCATGGCAACGGCTTCGTCCGGGTTCACGTCTTTACGTGCTTCCTTGCCGAAGAACTCGGTGACCAGCTTCTGAACCAGCGGCATACGGGTCTGACCGCCCACCAGGATCACGTCGTTGATCGAACCAACGTCGATACCGGAGTCTTTCAGTGCAATACGGCAAGGCTCGATGGTGCGCTGAACCAGGTCTTCAACCAGAGCTTCGAGCTTGGAGCGCGAGATTTTCACGTTCAAGTGCTTAGGACCGGTAGCGTCTGCAGTGATGTACGGCAGGTTCACGTCGGTCGACTGAGCGGAAGACAGCTCGATCTTGGCTTTTTCAGCGGCTTCTTTCAGGCGCTGCATGGCCAGCGGGTCACCCTTGAGGTTCATGCCGCTTTCTTTCTTGAATTCGTCTACGAGGTAGTCGATCAGACGAATGTCAAAGTCTTCACCACCCAGGAAGGTGTCGCCGTTAGTGGCCAACACTTCGAACTGGTGCTCGCCGTCAACTTCTGCGATCTCGATCACGGAGACGTCGAAAGTGCCGCCACCCAGGTCGTAAACGATCACAGTGTGGTCGCCCTTGGCCTTGTCCATGCCGTAGGCCAGAGCGGCCGCGGTTGGCTCGTTGATGATACGTTTTACGTCCAGACCCGCGATGCGACCAGCGTCTTTGGTAGCCTGGCGCTGGCTGTCGTTGAAGTAGGCCGGAACGGTAATTACCGCCTCAGTCACTGCTTCACCCAGATAGTCTTCGGCGGTTTTCTTCATCTTTTTCAAGATTTCAGCCGAAATTTGCGGCGGCGACATTTTCTGGCCGTTTACTTCAACCCAGGCGTCACCGTTGTCGGCCTTGGCAATTTTGTAAGGGACCATCTTGATGTCTTTTTGTACGACTTCTTCGTCGAACTTACGACCGATCAAACGCTTTACCGCATACAGGGTGTTATGCGGGTTGGTCACTGCCTGGCGCTTGGCCGACTGACCGACGAGGATTTCACCGTCGTTGGCGTACGCGATGATCGACGGAGTGGTACGTGCGCCTTCGGCGTTTTCGATAACTTTTGCAACGCCGTTTTCCAGCACGGAGACGCAGGAGTTGGTGGTCCCCAGGTCGATACCGATAATTTTGCCCATGATTTACTCTCCCGAAACTTGAATTTGGTTGCCGCAGCAGTTTTGGCTAACTGCGGTAGCACTTAAACGCTTGACTTATAAATGGGGGCCTTGCGGCGAATTTCAAGCCTGCTCATCAATAGTAGGTGCAACGGGTGAAGGAGCCTTGCTCACCACCACCATTGCCGGACGCATCAGGCGACCGTTGAGCTGGTAGCCCTTCTGGAACACTTTCATCACGCTGTTAGGCTCCAGGTCGTGGCTTTCCTGCATGGCCATGGCCTGGTGATGTTCAGCGTTGAACGGCTCGCCGCCTTGCGGATCGATCGCTTCCAGCTGATAACGCTTCAGGGTGTCCTGGAACATTTTCAGCGTCAGCTCGATCCCTTCGCGCATTGGGCGAATGTTTTCGTCGGCCGGGTCAGACAACTCAAGACCACGCTCCAGGCTGTCGATGATCGGCAGCAGGTCACCGGCGAATTTTTCCAGCGCGAATTTGTGCGCCTTTTCTACGTCCTGCTCGGCACGGCGGCGGACGTTCTGCAGATCGGCGGCAACACGCAACGATTGATCCTGCGCAGCGGCCAATTGCTCTTCGAGCACCTGCACACGAGTCGCCAGTTCATCACCGGCAGCCGAATTGGCGTCTGGAGTTTGCGTATCCTGCGTCTGTTCGTCAGCCATAGATTTCTCCTTTCAAAATCATGCGCGATCTCGACTCGCGCTTCTGTTCCGGTATATGGGGCCACAATTTCCAGGTTCAAGGGCGCGGGCGTTACCAAAAGTCTTTCGCATGACTTGGATCATTTCCTGCCGCCACATTCCTCATCGCGCTAAAAAAAGCCATTGACCAAGCAAATCGAGCTAAGCGTCAGGATTGTCAGCCACAAACAAAACACTGTATAAATAACCAGACCTAAAGCCTGGGAGCGGCCGTCATGCTCGTGCACCTGTCTGTACATAACTACGCCATCGTTGAACATCTGGATCTCGAACTGGATCGCGGGATGAGCGTAATCACAGGCGAAACCGGCGCCGGCAAGTCGATCATGCTCGACGCCCTGGGCCTGACCCTCGGCGACCGCGCCGACAGCGGCGTGGTACGCCCAGGCTCCGACAAGGCCGATATCCTGGCCACCTTTGACCTGGCCGACATTCCCGAAGCTGAGGCATGGCTGGTCGAGCGCGACCTGAATAATGAAGGCCCGTGCATCTTGCGCCGGGTGATCACTGCCGAAGGGCGCTCCCGCGGCTATATCAACGGCACGCCCTGCCCACTGGGCGACTTGAAAGCCCTGGGCGAATTGCTGATCGATATCCACAGCCAGCACGAACACCAATCCCTGCTGAAAACCGATACCCATCGTCGCCTGCTCGATGAATACGCCGGTGCCACCGACCTTTCCCGGCAGGTTCAACTGGCCGCCCAACGCTGGCGCCAGACACGCCAGGAACTAGAACGCCTTTCCAACTCCGGCGACGAACAACGCGCCCGCCACCAGTTGCTCAGCTATCAACTCGAAGAGCTCGAAAGCCTGGGCCTGGGTGAGACCGAGCTGGAACAGCTTGAGCAGGAACACAAGAACCTGACCAACGCCGAGACCCTGCTGGGTATTTGCCGTCAGGTGGTCGAGCAATGCAGCGAGAGCGACTCGGGCAATGTGCTCAACGCACTGACCGCCAGCCTCAATCGCCTGTCCAGCGTGAACAATGCTTCCGGCTCGCTGAGCGAAGCGACCACCCTGTTGACCAGCGCGCAGATCCAGGTTGAAGAGGCCGTGGGCGAACTCAATCGTTTCCTGGACCACTTCGACGCCGACCCCGCACGCCTGCAGGAAATAGAAGAACGCCTGGACACTATCTATACCCTGGCTCGCAAGCATCGAATCCAGCCGACGGAAGTCGCAACCATGCAGCAGAAACTGCTGGATGAAATCGAAACACTCAACGCGAACGACGAATCCATCGAACGACTGGGCGAGGAGCTCGCTTCGTTTGCCCGTCATTATCAGGAAAAGGCCCGAGAGCTGAGCGCTCTGCGCCAGCAGGCGGCTACTAGCCTGGCCAGCGCCGTCGAGCAGGAAATTCAGCGCCTGGGTATGCCAGGCGGGCGCTTCACCATCGAGCTGCATCCCAATGCCAGTCAAGAATTGCAGCCCCATGGTCTGGAGCACGTCGAACTGCTGGTGAGTGCCAACCCCGGGCAACCGCTCAAGGCCCTGGCCAAAGTGGCCTCAGGCGGCGAGTTGTCGCGGATCAGCCTGGCGATTCAGGTGATTACCGCGCAGACCTCGCGGGTACCGACCCTGGTGTTCGATGAAGTAGACGTTGGCATCGGCGGGCCAACCGCAGAGATTGTTGGGCAGCTGTTGCGCCGCCTGGGGGATCGCGGACAGGTACTGACGGTGACCCACTTGCCGCAGGTGGCCGCTCAAGGGCATCAACATCTATTTGTGCATAAGGTGCGCGGCAGCGACGCGACACACACGGCCGTCTCCAAGCTGAACAAGTCCGAACGGGTAGAAGAAGTCGCGCGGATGCTTGGCGGTATCGACCTGACCAAGGAGTCGTTGGCTCACGCGAAAAAAATGGTCGTGGCCGCGAAGGCTTGAACGGGTACTTTTCCTCTTTATAGAAAGCACGAAGGCGACCCCAGGGTCGCCTTCAATCGTTTCGCAGAGCAAAACTGCGTCGATTTTTACTTTTTCTTACGGATGTACAGCACCAGATTATGGTCGACCAAATCGAAACCGTGCTCCTCAGCAATCTTGTGCTGCAGCGCTTCGATTTCAGGGCTGGTGAACTCGATAACCTCATTGGTATCCAGATCAACCATGTGGTCATGGTGGCCACCGTCAGCCAATTCGAACACGGCATGACCGCCGTCGAAATTATGGCGAACCACCAGCCCTGCGGCTTCAAACTGGGTCAGTACACGGTAGACCGTGGCCAGACCGACGTCCTCGTTAGACTCCATCAGCGCCTTGTAAACATCCTCGGCACTCATGTGGCGCTGCTCAGCAGAATCGAGCATTTGTAGAATCTTGACTCGTGGCAGAGTCACTTTGAGACCGGCTTTGCGTAGTTCGCTATTTTCAACCATGGTTAGCTTTCTCGCGGATGCTGCTTCGCAGCTTCTCTTAATACGGGTATGATCGGCGTTTACGTTGTCCCAGCCAAGATAGTGGAAGTCGCCCACCGATGCAAAACACCAAGCTCTTGCTAACCAGTTTCACCTTTGTGGGACTGCTCGCACTCGCCGGTTGTTCATTCCCCGGGGTTTACAAAATCGACATCCAGCAGGGCAATGTCGTCACGCAGGACATGATAGACCAGTTACGCCCGGGAATGACCCGACGGCAAGTACGGTTTATCATGGGTAACCCCCTGCTGACCGACACTTTCCATGCCGATCGCTGGGATTATCTCTACAGCCTGCAGCCTGGTGGCGGTGAACGCCAACAGGAGCGCGTCAGTGTCATCTTCAATGGCAATGACCAGCTCGTGAGCCTGTCCGGTGACTTCATGCCCGGCGTAAGCCGCGATGAAGCCTTGCTGGGCAAGGACAGCGGCACTAACGTGACTGCGCCTGCGCAGGAAGCCGAAAAGCCAAAATCCGAGGTGCCGGCCAAGCCAGGCTCCTTGCTGGACCAGATCCAGAAAGACGTCGACGGCGTAGAAACTGTGCCCGTCCCGACGCCACAGCCCCTGGACACCAGCCCGCAATAATTTTGCGGCGCTCGATAAAAAGCCCGGCATGCCGGGCTTTTTGTTGCCTGCCGGTTGGCAAGCTTAGGTGTTCTGCCGCTTGAACATCGCCGCCTTGGCCGCACGCAGCCTGCGTATTTCCTTGGGATCTGCCAGCAACGGCCGGTAGATCTCAATTCGATCTCCCGACTGCACGGCGCGCACATCAGCGTCCGCCACCACCTTACCGAAGATGCCCAGCGTGCAGTCCGCCAACGCCAACTGCGGAAAATGTTCTGCAATGCCCGACGCCAGCACTGCCGCCCTCAAGCTTGTGCCCGCCGGCATCGTTACGGCCAGCAGAACCTGGCGATCGACATCGGCATACACCACTTCAAGATCAACCATGCAATTGCTTGGCTCGCTGACAGAAAGCGTCCACCAAGGTATTGGCGGCCTGATTGAACAGTGGCCCCAACGTCGCCCGCACAATGGGGCCGGCATAATCGAACGAAAGATCCAGACTGATCTTGCAGGCCTTATCCGTCAGCGCCTTGAACACCCACACGCCGTGCAGCTGCGTGAACGGCCCTTCCTGCAAATTCATTTCAATGGACTTGCCCGGCACCAGCACATTGCGGGTAACAAAATGCTGACTGAGGCCACCCTTGGCCACCCCGACACTGGCAACCATGTGCTCATCACTGCTCTCCAAAACCTCGGCAGTCGAACACCAAGGCAGGAATTCCGGGTAACGCGCCACGTCGTTGACCAGGTCATAGAGCGCCTGTGCCGGATAGGGCAGCAGGGCTGAACGTTGAATATGCGTCGTCATGTGAGCGTTACTTCCACTGCTTAAGGCAAACATCGCGAAAGTACAGCCCAATCCGCGAGCGAAAAAAACCAAAGAACTGCCCGTATTGTCCGGGATTCGTCCAACACGCTCAAGCACGCAGGTTGACCGTAGCCGACACGCTCGCAACTCCCTATAATGCCGCCCCTATGGCTAAACAAAAGAAACACCCCACAGGGACCATCGCGCAAAATAAAAAGGCGCGACACGATTACTTCATCGAACATCGGTTCGAGGCTGGTCTGGTCCTGGCCGGCTGGGAAGTAAAAAGTCTGCGTGCCAGCAAACTGCAGCTGGTCGACAGCTATGTGCTGCTCAAGGATGGCGAGGCGTGGCTGCTCGGCAGTCATATCACCCCGCTGACCACCGCGAGCACCCACGTGATTGCCGACCCGGTACGCACGCGCAAGCTGTTGCTCAATGCCCGCGAACTGGAAAAGCTCGCCGCGGCCGTGCAGCAAAAAGGCTACGCGTGCGTCTGCTTGTCCTGGTACTGGAGCAAGCACCTGGTCAAGTGCGAAATCGCACTGGGCAAGGGCAAGAAGGAATACGACAAGCGCGACACCGAACGCGAGCGCGACTCCAATCGCGAACTGCATCGCGCCGTGCGCAACAAGGGCAAGGAAGACTAGCCCGTGTGACGATGTAGCCGCGGGCAGCCCCCGTGGCTACATGCCTTTACGTCGTTCCGCCCGCGCTACGCGCTGAACCTCCTGACGCACTTCCTCCAACACTTCCTGCACGTACAACAGGTGACGTGTTGAAACGTCGCGCGCCTGCTCGGCCCGCCCCTCAATAATCGCCAGGTACAGGTCCCGATGCTGACTGATCAGCATGTCGCGAGTCTCGGTGCGCTGTTGATACATACCGCCAATATTGGTCACCACGTTGCGCTTGAGCAGGTCGAACAACCCGCGAATGGTGTGCAGCAGCACAGCGTTATGACTGGCCTCGGCAATCGCCAAGTGAAACCTTGCATCCGCAGCGCCCTCCTCCACTCGGCTCACCTCGTCGGCTTGCGCATAACAATCCTGCAGCGCCTCAAACGCCGCCGTTAACCGCTCACGGTCGACCTCGGTTGCACGCAATGCCGCGTAATAAGCACACGAAGCTTCCAGGGTCTGGCGAAACTCAAGAAGATCGCGCTGCGCTTCAGGATTGTTTTCCAGCAGATGCAGCAGCGGATCACTGAAGGTCGAGCCCAGGGAATCCACCACATAGTTGCCGCCGCCCTGTCGACTGACCAACAAACCCTTGGCCGCCAACTTCTGGATTGCCTCACGCAATGAAGGACGCGACACACCAAACTGTTCAGCCAAAGCGCGTTCCGCCGGCAAGCGCTCGCCCGACTTCAACGTGCCCTCAAGGATCATGCCCTCAAGCTGCTCGACAATATCGTCAGACAAACGGCGCTGACGCACCTGATCAAACCCCATAACTCACTCTCCACCATCCCGACCACTCGCCGGGGCCCCTATTCTGGCCTATCGCCGCGCTTGCAGCACCTATCAGAACACCTTCGATTTACCCGATCAGAACACTCGACACCCACTCTCAGACCAAAGTTTGACGAGCGGCAAATTGACACACCCCTGCCAAGGCTCTTAATCTAGCCCACAGCAACTGTAAATTGGTATTACCAATTATCCAAGCTGACCAAACAACAACAATCAGGGGCCACCCCATATGCAAACCTGGCAACAGCTCTACAGCCCACTCGGCAGCCTCGGCCTGTCCGCACTGGCCGCCGTTATTCCCATCGTGTTCTTCTTCCTGGCCCTGGCCGTATTCCGCCTCAAAGGCCATGTGGCCGGCAGCATCACCCTGGCGCTGTCGATCCTGGTCGCCATCTTCGCCTTCCAGATGCCGGTAGACATGGCGCTGGCAGCGGCCGGTTACGGATTTGCCTATGGCTTGTGGCCGATCGCCTGGATCATCGTGGCGGCAGTATTTCTCTACAAACTGACGGTCAAGAGCGGGCAGTTCGAGATCATCCGCAGCTCCGTCTTGTCGATCACCGATGACCAGCGCTTGCAGGTGTTGCTGATCGGTTTCTGCTTTGGCGCCTTCCTGGAAGGCGCCGCCGGGTTCGGCGCGCCTGTGGCCATCACCGCCGCTCTGCTGGTGGGCCTGGGCTTCAATCCGCTGTACGCCGCGGGACTGTGCCTGATCGCCAACACCGCGCCGGTTGCGTTCGGCGCACTGGGCATCCCGATCATCGTCGCAGGCCAGGTCACGGGCATCGATGCGTTCAAGATCGGCGCCATGACCGGCCGCCAACTGCCGCTGCTGTCGCTGTTCGTGCCGTTCTGGCTGGTGTTCATGATGGACGGCCTGCGCGGCGTGCGTGAAACCTGGCCGGCAGCCCTGGTGGCCGGCTTGAGCTTTGCCGTCACCCAGTATTTCACCTCCAACTTTATTGGCCCGGAACTGCCGGATATCACCTCGGCACTCGCCAGCCTGATCTCCCTGACACTGTTTCTGAAAATCTGGCAACCCAAGCGCACCGCAGGCGCACAGATTGCCGGTGCTACCTCCAGCGTAGCGGTCACCTCCAGCGCCGGCGGCTTTGGCTTGCCGCGCAGCACAGTGGTTTCACCCTACAGCCTGGGGCAGATTTTCAAGGCCTGGTCGCCGTTCCTGATCCTGACCGTGCTGGTCACCATCTGGACCCTCAAACCTTTCAAGGCCATGTTCGCCGCGGGCGGTTCGATGTACAGCTGGGTGTTCAACTTCGCGATCCCTCATCTGGACCAAATGGTAATCAAAGTCGCGCCAATCGTGACTAACCCCACCGCCATCCCCGCCGTCTTCAAGCTGGACCCGATTTCGGCCACCGGCACTGCGATTTTCTTCTCCGCGCTGGTCTCGATGCTGGTACTGAAAATTGACGTCAAAACTGGTCTTACCACTTTAAAAGAGACGTTCTTTGAGCTGCGCTGGCCGATTCTTTCCATCGGCATGGTGCTGGCGTTCGCCTTCGTCACCAACTACTCCGGCATGTCCTCGACCATGGCCCTGGTATTGGCCGGTACCGGTGCCGCCTTCCCGTTCTTCTCGCCATTCCTCGGCTGGCTTGGAGTTTTCCTGACAGGCTCGGATACCTCATCCAACGCTCTGTTCAGCTCGTTGCAAGCCACCACCGCCCACCAGATTGGCGTCAACGACACCTTGCTGGTAGCCGCCAATACCAGCGGCGGCGTGACCGGCAAAATGATCTCGCCGCAATCGATCGCCGTGGCTTGCGCAGCCACTGGCCTGGTGGGCAAAGAGTCCGATCTGTTCCGCTTTACCCTAAAGCACAGCCTGTTCTTCGCCACCATCGTCGGGCTGATCACCTTGGCGCAGGCGTACTGGTTCACCGGTATGCTGGTGCACTGAGACCTGCACGTAATAGGGTAAGAATCGACGCCGGACAACGATGCCGGCGTCTGCTATTTCTGGAGGACCGATGAGCCTGCCTGCTGCTTTTCTCAGCGACGTCGCACAACTGATCCCGCAAGATCGCCGCTTCGACGATCCACTTTCCACCCTCGCCTTCGGCACCGACGCCAGCTTCTACCGATTGATCCCACAGCTGGTGATCCGCGTGGAGTCGGAAGATGAAGTGGTCGCACTGCTGCAACTGGCCCAGCGGGATCATGTGCCGGTGACCTTCCGGGCAGCGGGCACCAGCCTGTCGGGGCAGGCGATCAGCGACTCGGTGCTGATTGTGCTCGGTGACAATTGGAACCACCGCGAAATTCGTGGGCAAGGCACACAGATCCGCCTGCAACCCGGCGTCATCGGGGCCCAGGCCAACGCCTGGCTCGCGCCATTCGGGCGCAAGATCGGCCCAGACCCAGCGTCAATTAACGCCTGTAAGATCGGCGGTATCGTCGCCAATAATGCCAGTGGCATGTGCTGCGGCACCGCGCAAAACACCTACCACACCCTGGCGGGCATCCGCCTGGTACTGGCCGATGGCAGCCGCCTGGACACCGAAGATGCCGCCAGCGTGCAAGCCTTCCGCCAGTCACATAGCGCACTGCTTGAACGCCTCGCCCTGCTGGGCCGCGAGACACGGGCAAATACTGAGCTGGCGGTAAAGATTCGCCATAAATACCGCCTGAAAAACACCACCGGCCTGTCACTCAATGCCTTGGTGGATTTCGATGACCCTCTGGACATCCTCAGCCATCTGCTGGTCGGCTCCGAGGGCACCCTGGGGTTTATCAGTGCGGTCACCTACGACACCGTGATCGATCACCCAAACAAAGCCTCAGCGCTGATCGTCTTCCCGGATGTCGAAACTTGCTGCAACGCAGTCACCGTGCTGAAAACCCAGCCAGTCTCCGCCGTTGAACTGCTGGACCGACGCAGTATGCGCTCGGTGCAAAACAAACCGGGCATGCCCGACTTCGTACAACACTTATCGGAAAACGCCTGCGCACTGCTGATCGAATCCCGCGCCGCCTCGCCATCACTACTGCACGAACAACTAACGCGGATCATGGCCTCCCTGGCGGCGTTTCCCGTGGAGCAACAAGTCGACTTCACCGAAGACCCACTGGAAAACGCACGCCTGTGGGCCATCCGCAAAGACACCTTCCCCGCCGTAGGTGCCGTGCGCAAAACCGGCACCACCGTGATCATCGAAGACGTCACCTTCCCGGTAGAACAATTGGCGATTGGCGTGAACCGCCTGATCGCACTGTTCGACAAACACCACTACGACGAAGCCATCCTTTTCGGACATGCCCTGGAAGGCAATCTGCACTTTGTGTTCACTCAAGGCTTCAACAGCAGCGAAGAAGTCGCGCGCTATCAAGCGTTCATGGACGACGTCGCGCAACTGGTGGCCGTGGAGTTCGGTGGCTCGCTGAAGGCCGAACACGGCACCGGTCGCAATATGGCGCCGTTCGTTGAGCTGGAATGGGGCAGCGACGCCTATCAATTAATGTGGCAACTCAAGCGCCTGCTCGACCCCAACGGCATCCTCAACCCGGACGTGGTACTCAGCGAAGACCCGCAGATCCACCTCAAACACCTCAAGCCGTTGCCCGCCGCCGATGAGCTTGTGGATAAGTGCATCGAGTGTGGCTTCTGCGAACCGGTGTGCCCATCAAAAGGCCTGACCCTGAGCCCGCGCCAGCGCATTGTGATCTGGCGCGACATCCAGGCCAAAAAACGCGCAGGCGTGGACACCACCGAACTGGAAGCGGCCTACCACTACCAGGGCATCGACACCTGCGCCGCCACCGGCTTATGCGCGCAACGTTGCCCTGTAGGCATCAATACCGGCGACCTGGTGAAAAAGCTGCGCAGCCGCGAGGCGGACCGTACGAAAACCGCCGACTGGCTCGCCAGCCATTTCGCCACCGCACTGCAAGGTGCGCGCTTTACCCTGCACGTCGCCAATGGTGCACGCATGTTATTGGGTGCCCCGCGCCTGACGAAGTGGTCGGCCACCGTGAACAGACTGTCCAAAGGGCAAATCCCGCAGTGGACCAATGCCATGCCGCAACCGGAAAAAGCCATTCGCTTCAGCCCACCGGTGACGGACGAGCGCCCACGGGTGGTCTACCTGGCCGCCTGTGTCTCCCGCGCCATGGGCCCGGCAGCCGGTGATAAAGAGCAGATGTCGCTGTACGACAAAACCCGCCATCTGCTGGAAAAAGCCGGTTACCAAGTGGTCTTCCCCGACAACCAGGACAGCCTCTGCTGCGGCCAACCCTTCGCCTCCAAAGGCTACGCCGAACAGGCCGAACACAAGCGCCAGGAGCTGATCGGCGCCCTGCTCCACGCCAGCCGCGGCGGCCTCGACCCGATCTACTGCGACACCAGCCCCTGCACCCTGCGCCTGGTACAAGACCTGGGTGAGACGCGTCTGGACCTCTACGACCCGGTGCGCTTTATCCGCACTCACCTGATGGACCGCCTCGACTTCACCCCCCAGGAAGCGCCCATCGCCGTACACGTCACCTGCAGCACCCAGCACTTGGGCGAAAGCCAGGCCCTGATCGAACTGGCCCGCCGCTGCGCAAAAACCGTCGTCATCCCCGAAGGCATTCACTGCTGCGGCTTTGCCGGCGACAAAGGCTTCACCACCCCGGAACTCAACGCCCACTCCCTGCGCTCACTCAAGGACGCCGTGCAATATTGCAGCGAAGGCATCTCCACCAGCCGCACCTGCGAGATAGGCCTGAGCCAACATGGCGGCATCGACTACCACAGCCTGGTCTACCTGGTAGACCGCGTCACCCGCGCCCACTGCCCCGGCAAAAAAACCGAACCCTGACGCACCGGCGCAGTCATCTGCATAGGCCTCGACAAACGAGGCCCTTCAGTGATGTCGCTGGCAGCGGTTGAAGGCCAGCAGCGTCGAGCCCTTTTGCGCAAGGAGACACCCTATGAAGCGTTCCGCTCTTGCTGGCTTGTTCATGACCGCTGCGATGCTCGCCTCCCCCGCTTTCGCCGCCGGTGACAAAGACCTGTGCCAGATCAACTTGGACAAAATCAACAACGGCAAAGCCCTGCTCGCCACCGACACCAGCGGTAAAAGTGGCGAAATAGACACCGCCGTCTCCCAGGCCAAGGCAGCCCACGCTGCAGGTGATGAGAAGAAGTGCATCGAAATCACCTCCAAGGCCCTGCAAGACCTGCAGAACAGCGAGAAAGGCGGCCAGTAAGCGAGAGGGCCAACCTTCGGGTTGGCCTTCGCTGACGTTTTGGCGTACACTGCACAGGCTTGTCACTCACTAAGAAACAACGAGTTACAAGCACGGGGCCGTTTAGGATTCGACGCCGGTCGCGAAACTTTAGGTGCATGCCGAGTTGGTAACAGAACTCGTAAATCCACTGTTGCAACTTCTTATAGTTGCCAATGACGAAAACTACGGCCAGGAATTCGCTCTCGCTGCGTAAGCAGCCTTAGCCCTGAGCTTCTGGTACCTTCGGGTCCAGCAATCACCAGGGGATGTCTGTAAACCCAAAGTGATTGTCATATAGAACAGAATCGCCGTGCAGTACGTTGTGGACGAAGCGGCTAAAACTTACACAACTCGCCCAAAGCACCCTGCCCTTCGGGTCGCTGAGGGTTAACTTAATAGAAACGGCTACGCATGTAGTACCGACAGCGGAGTACTGGCGGACGGGGGTTCAAATCCCCCCGGCTCCACCAATTGAACGAAAAAAGACGTCTTTGGACGTCTTTTTTTGTGTCTGGAATTCAGTGAATACGGTGTGAAAAATAAGTCCGTCCCCTTTTCCAGGTCTCTGATTTCATCAATTTCTCGCAGGTATCGTGCAGCTAGTCCGTATCTCACCAGGTCGGGTTGGATGGCGTGAGTCAGCAATCATTGCTTGGCAGGAAAATCCTGGCAAGTGGTGCTCCACAGATGCCCTGTGACTCATCCTTCCAGATAACTTCGCCCCAGTCGCAGCGCCAGGCTGCCCGGGGCGCTTCACATACGAGGTATACGCTATGAGTTCCCACGTGGACAACGTCTTGGTATTTGCAGATCTCCAACGTATTACCGGCTACCAACGCCGCTATGATGTCGAGAAGACACTTGCCGAACAGGGCATCCGATTCTTCCGAGGTCGCTGTGGGCCATGGACAACGATTGATCTCATTAACTACGCTGGCGGCATCACAGCGACCAACAGCGAACGCTACAACGCCGATATTTTATGAGGCGTCAAGGGAAACCATCCTATGCGAATTACGCAGCCCTCCCCCTGATCAGGGAAAAGCGTGCGGTCGGTCAGACCGTAACACGACCCTCAAAAGTTCTCCGGTACCGTCTCCCGATGTGCGTTTGGAAGGGACGAATGGCCTTCTCGGTATCACCGATAATATGCACCATCGATTGAGCTGCAACCTTGGCATTGAGCTCCACCACGGTGTCTTCATCAACCCAATTCTTGCCCGATGTGAACCGTTCGGAATCGCAAATTATGTAGGCGATTCGCGGAGAGATCGGATAGTAAAAATCAGCATGTTCAGGTGCGACGAACTCTGTCTCTGAAACACACGGGTGCACGTTGACGACAGGATGGTCTGACGTAATGAAAGGCACATTGGTGTCGTTTACCAATAACGCATGCCTATCATTCTGGCGACTCGCGTACAGGTTGAATCCGATACTCATCCCAAACATGTAGCTTAGAAACCACCAGGCGTGCGCCATCGCGTCGGCCACTTCAATCTCTAGAGCGTTGCGTCGGGGTTGAGCCGTGATCACGCCATCTCGGAAAGGCTTCGTGCGGGAGATCTGGTGTCCAAAGAACATCATGAACTCAATCATGTGCTGGTCATCTTGCAGTACATCAAGTTGCTCATCAGCAAGCGCGGACAACACAGTGAGTGCCCCTTTTTCGTGGGATGCGTGAAGATTCTCCAGCAGGTTGCACTTCATGGCATGAAGATGCAGCTCGGCTTCTTGATTCTGCACACCAGACTCACGATAGATAGCCTCAGCGTGCTGCATCCTCAGGAAGTCATTGAGGTATGACACATGCTGCTGATGAAGACGGTCAGGGCTTTTTCTGGAGAAGCCTTTAATCACTTCCACGTGCATGTTGGTAAGCGCAGTGGTCTTGTAGAAATAGTCGTCAGCAGCTATGGCTCGCACGCTGTCGTGGGCAATCTTGCCAGTCTTCGTGGTGTAGAAAACTTTATTCGTGCCGCTTCCCCAGCGGGTCAAATATTTCGCCCAAACGTAATGGTGACGCTTCTTGGCTTCGAGGTCTTTGCGCGACATGGGCGTCCGTTCCATAGGGTGTTGGCTCGCAAGCTCTCAGCCTACGAAGCTACCGTCAAGCCATTCGTTGTACCTACCTGGGGATGACAGCTCGCCTGCTGACTGGCCAACTTAGCGTCGGTGTCAGGCCGCTCTCTGCTAGTCATTACTACCGCGTGTTTTCGTTAAGGGGATGCAAAGGGTTGACGCCACGAATGCAATTGACTGGTCAGTGAAAACGCAAATATGCGATCACGTCCATGCAATGACGCAAACGCCCCCGCAAGCACTTGCATGTCGAGAAGTGAAAATGAAATAACCAGCCAGACCAGGCTGGAAGCTTTGCACCATAAGGCCTGCACGCGTTCCGTGAGCTCCCACTTCATAAGCATGAACCCCAAGAAAACAAGCCGTTTACTTTGAGAAAACTCCGCCGCCCCCCTATTGCCATTGGGTTTGGTGACTTGAAACGCCGCCTTGAAGGGGGCGCTGTCTGTGTAATGGTTTGTCATTTTCTTTCAAAACTTTGCACAAAATGAAATTGACGATTGCCTGGGAGGCCCCACGGCCCGCCTAGGCTGGAGGATGGTTTGCACTACACCTATGTTTGCAATAAAAACGCACACGAAGCGCGTCGGCGGGAGAGGGATAAGTGCTTTTCCATGGCGTTTTTTTAAGCATTCGATTGCAGCTGTTGCAGTGAGTGCTTTTTTACATCCCTCCCCGGCGTGAACAAAAACAGCTACGGGATGCTCATCAACATCATGAACATCCCGCGTCAAGCGATTACATGCCGCATGTTGCGGGGTCTACTACATTCAAGACATTATTATTCGATTTTTTATATCGTTCAATATATCTTCAAGAGGAGTTTTCTTTTCAAACTTGAGACCTTCAAGTGCAACAATCAAATCAGCGTCAGTTAACGGTATTATCAAGCCGTGACCATTCTTGAATGAGTCCCTGCACCGTTCAATGAACAGATCCTTTTTAGATATTTCCCTACAAGTTATGATCCCAAGCATGCCGCGATTAACAGTCAACCTTCCGATCATCTGATCGAGCTCAGGATTTTGTATATCCTTAGTATAATTCTTGCATTCGATGATCACATACGGACAAGGGATTTTATTAATCATATGGAGATTATAGAAAAAGCCTTCCTTAGCACAATTTTCAAAGTATATATCGATCCTCTTCCTACCTTGATTGATCTCGGCCTCAAGAACTGGAGAAGATGCACTCGGATAAAACAACATCTCCAGCACACCAACTATGGTCTTGTGGTACTCCGAAGCAGTTGCAGCACCCTGCTTGATAGCGTTAAGTCTAGAAATCAAGTGATCAACCACAACATTTAAATTCAACTTTGTATCAATTGAGTCAGATGGTAGAGGTCTTACCTGTTCCGCTTGCTGCTCTCTGAACGACTGAAAAACCAACGGATGATTTTCTGTAAATTCAAATAACCACTCTTTGCTGAACTTCTTAACGAAATTCTCTTTTAAGCTCTTTTTGGATATATAGGGGGTCCCATCTTTACGGTGCTCAACCCATATACTGCCAGACCTTATATGCTCGTGCTGAAGATACTCCAACACGTGCATATTGTAGTAGTTTTCAGGTGCATAAGCCTTGCTATAAGAAACGATACCTTTCGGTGTTAGAAGGATCTTCTTCCCCTCCACCAGTAATGTGTCCTCATGAGAAAAAGTCCATTTTTTCTTAGAGGCATCCCAGATCGGCCCCGCAGACACACCAGCAGTCAAAGCAATGCCGTGTAATTTGCACTGAGCTTGCGTGTAGGCAATGAGACTCCCCCTAATGAGGTTGGTAGTCATGTCAGATACCTTATCTTTCCCAATGCCTGGGATGAATAACCTGAAGTCCTCTAAATCAGTAATTTTTCCAGACTTTATCGCCTTGCTACCCATGATGCTTTCAAATAATTTTTTTGCATCTTCACTTCCAATACCATTACCTCTAGGCCTACCCGAAGAAAGCCCCAAGCAAGTTTCATTTGGTTCATGAAGATGTGAAAACAACTCAAAAGCATCTTCATCCTTTCCTTCACGAACAAGATCTAAAAAATGTGAGAAAAAAGATCTCACAGAACTAGATGCCTTCATTGACCAGCGATCCGGTCTAAGTCCTAACAAATAAGGGTCAACAAACAGCCTAGTATCAAGATCAGTATCAATATCCACAAAATCGAGTTCAAACTGAGTTTTTGAAAGACTGAAGCGCTTCGATAATTTCATAAAACCCTTAATCCACGAGAAAACACTGACCGCTTTTTGAGAACTCATCGACTACTGAATAATCTTGAGAACTATATTTGATCTCAAAGCGCAGACACGTATGCCAGCTCCGCATTAACCATCTTCATTAGTTTCGCTTGCGAAAGCGAGTCATTAGAACTGCAAAATAGCTTTCCATTTCTGACATCAAGCACCGCCATTTTACAGTCTGCAACTGCCCCCCCAGATAGTGCGATCACCATCAACGCGAGGACAATATCTATGCGGAGCTTTTGCAGAGGCTCATCTTTGAGATACAGTTTTATTAGAAACGGCTCGCCTTCAATGACGAGACCTAGCTCCGGATTAATTCCAATATCAATACCTTGAAAGCTATAATTCGAACTGAACGGCGCACTCCAAGCAATATTCTTTTTCCCCCACCACTTCTCGTAACCTTGGATGGCTTTCGGATAATTTTTTATCTTTTTTTCATCAGTGAGAAATTTCAGAATTTCGTAAAGTTCTTTTTTCGAATGACTGTTCTGGTGAACTGAAACAATGCCTTCCCTGAGAGCCTTACAGAAGTCAGTCTGAGGAGAATAAGATTGGCGATATTTTATTTGACTGACTTTTGTTGCCTTGGGAGTTCCCGACTTGGAAATGATGTCTACAACGTCGGTGAGAGAAATTCTCGGCATCCATGACCCCCTAGACAAAAAATCGCTTTTTTTGCTCGATCTATAAACTCTAGACCAATAGAGGCTTTTTGCAATCACAAGAAGGAAGGATCAGGCGTTTTGTAGGGTAATGCTGTCAATCCGCAACAAGCTGCGAAGCGCGCGCTTTGTTTATCCCGCTACGGCGCAGAAGGACTGATTCAATTTCAGCGGTGTCAGGGTCTGAGAGCTGAAAATAGGGAAGAAATCTCAGCAGAAGTATAGAGAGGAGTAACCAGGAGCATCTAGTTTGCTGTCACGCTGCTGTCACCGCATGAGAAGAAAACGACCTTCCTGGTCCGAAAGCATTGAAAAATATGGTGTCCCAGGGCAGGTTCGAACTGCCAACTTTCCCCTTAGGAGGGTGGAGGTCCGCTTCTGGCCGGTTTCTGCCAGCCACCACCTTCAGCTTTTTATCAAGCGTAACCTGTGTCCCGACAGCGGCAGGAAGATCACCCCTGATCATAGATGAGAGCAAGGGTGTAAAATTGATTACAAGCGACGGGCCAGAGCATGGCTATCTCGTGAGGTATTCCAATTGGTATTCCAATAAAAATAAAAAAAGAAAGTTAATTATACTAATCAATAGTATAGGAGGCCAATTCAGATTACCCCGACCCACCAAACAAGCTATAAAAATCAGTCACTTAGCGTTTATCACAAGTGCCTTTTTTGTGCCTGTCAGGTTTTTGGGGCTGGGTACTGCCAGCTTTATGACAGCCTGCCTGACCGCGAAGCCCATCCTCGGCCTGTCGCCTTTAGCTGTCCAATGCCACTGCCCAATCGCTGGCATTTAACAATTCGGCGAGAGCCAGAGTACTGAGCCTTACAAGCGTAACGGGTCCTGGCGGAAAGGAATTTCGGAATCATTTTTCGTCCCAACGTTTACGCAGCGTCCTGATCAGCTCGTTACCGATAGAGCCCGGCAATCAAAGTCAAAATGCATTTTAAGTGGCCGTATGACATCATGCTCAGTACCCCAAGCCTGGGAGTGGGCTGATGCACTGCAAACAACAGTGATGCGACAGGAGACGCTGACTGATGGACCGAACCAAACGACTTGAGGCGCTGGAGGCGCAGTACCAGCTGTTTGTTAGCCAGCGCGACAATGCCTCTCCGAGCAAGCCCCGCATTGCCGCCTGGGGCCTGGTCAAGGCAGGGAAAAGCTCCCTGCTCAATATGCTCAGCGGCCACGCCAACGACGAGCATTTCCAAACCGGTGATGTGCGTACCACCCGTGCCAACCAAGCTCTGGAATTGGATGACTACGTGCTGGTGGACACTCCAGGTCTGGGCTATGACCAGAATGACACTCAGCAAGCTAACCAGGGCCTCGATGCGGCTGATATTGTCCTGTTCGTCCATGCTCCTCCCGGTGAGCTGGACCAGGAAGAAGTGGCCCTGCTCGACCAACTGCCCAGCGCTTATGGCCAGGATGTCGGCGAGCGGGTGGTACTGGTGATCAGCCAACTGGACAAGCTGCAGGACGCCGACCTCGCCGCAGTCAAAGACACCATCGAACGCCAGGCCTTGATCCATCTGGGCACAGCGCCTGAATGCTTCGTCATCTCCAACACGCGCTTTAAAAGCGGTGTAGAGAAGAACAAACAAGGGCTCTGCGAGAAAAGCGGCATTCCGCAGTTGGCGCAACATCTGCAAACGCTTTCGAAAAGTCTCGCCCAGTCTCTGACAGAGGCACGACACAAGCGCCTGGCACGGCGTGCCCTGGAGCTGGGCGAGCGGATCGACGCTGAGATCAAACGGGATCTCAAGCTGATCGAGCAAATCACCGAGCCTTATGTGGTCAAGGCCCAAGCCTTCGTCGAGCACATCGACGGCGCTCGGCGCACCTTCAAAGCTCATACGTCCGACATGCAAAAAGCACGCACCAAACTCGACAGCCTCAAGTAAGGAGACTTGCAATGCCTCTACCCTGGTTGATCGGCGTTGCGGCAGTCGCTGCTGTCGCCGCCATTGCCAAAGCGGTCAGTGACGACAGCCCTTCGTCTTCGAGCAGCACCACGCGCCACGACGACAGCGAACAGCGTCAGCAGGAGCTGGAAGCCAAGCGCAAGCGCGAACGCGAAAACCTGAAAGCCCGAGTGCAATCACTTGCGGGAGACCGACGGGAACAACTCAAGGCCCAGCTCAGGGGAGCGGCCTCTACGCTGGCCGCCTCGTCGGACAAACACAACCCGATCTCTGAAGGTGTCAGCAAGATGACCCGCTTGACGCTCGAAGGAGTGCCGGGGGATCAGCTCGAACAACGCATCCGCAGCACCGCATCGTCGACGTCGAGTTACGGCAAGACAGTCAAAGCCATTCTTCAGGCGTCACCCGCCATGGAAGGCGGCCAAATCGTTCATTTCATGCAGGGTGTGAATCTGCTCGAATCCGTGACCGCGCCTGCCGAAGCGTCTGCATCCGACCAGGCAGCGCTCGCCCAGGCGCAAGCGGCCCAGGCACGTATCGAGCGGCTGCAGCAGCTCAAACGTCAACTTCTCTCTCAGGCGTAATTGATCCATGAGCACTGTTACTCGCGATGAGTTGATGCAGGTCTTTCAACAACTGCAGGGTCAGTTTTCCAGTAAGAAGCAAGACTTAGCGCAGGCCCAGCAACGCTTCGATACGCTGCGCACGGGCTTTGTCACGCTGTTGCGCCAGCAAACCGAAAGCATGGCTAGCGCGGTCAGCGACAATAACCCACTCAAGGAAGGCGCGACCCAGATGGCGCGACGCCTGACGGATCAATTCAGCGTTTGGGAAGCACGCGCCGAAATACGTGCGAGAGGCGCGACGTTTCGTGAAAATTACAACGATTCCCTGCTGGTGTTCGTGTACGGCAAGGTCAAGTCGGGCAAGAGCTCGTTGGGCAACTACGTGGCCTGGGGGCACAGTGAGCCCACTGCGCAACTCAAAGATCACGCCACGCTGAAACCCACGTATTTCTCCCATGAGCAAACCGACGTCGCCAGCGGCGACAAAGAAGGCGAGGCCTACACTTCCAAGCAATTCAGGGTCGGTGCCACTGAGGCCACCAGTTCTATTCAAGGCTTCAAGCTTCCCGGATTCACCTGGGTCGACTCGCCAGGGTTGCATTCGACCAATACGGCCAATGGCGACTTGGCGCGCAAGTATGTCGACCAGGCAGACTTGATTCTCTACACCATGAATTCGCAAGCTCCGGGCCGCCAATCCGACATGAGCGAGGTCAGCAGCCTACTCAATGGCAAGCGCTCGTTGATGATTCTGCTCACCGGCAGCGATATCACCGAAGAAGACGAAGACGACGATGGGCAACTCATCACCGAAGTATTGATGAAGTCCAGGGAAACACAGCAGCGGCAGATCCGGGAGGTCACCGGCAACCTGGTGGAGATGCAGCATGACGCTGACAACCAGGTCACCATCCTGCCTATCTCGACCCGCTTCGCCGAGCGCCACCCCTCGAACTTGCAGGAAAGTGGCCTGGGTACCCTGTACCAAACTCTCAAGGCGTTGGCGCAAGGCCCAGGTGTCGATCTTAAGCTAACCACCCCTCTGAACAACCTGCGCAAGGCCATAGCTGAAACCTGCGACGACTTGAGCCTGATCAAAGAGCTGACCGATACGTTCGACCAGCAGATCCAAAAGCAGGAGCAGGCGGTAGAGCGCGAGCTGCGCACTCTGAGCCAGAAGGGCGTCACCGAAATGCGCAGTTGCGTCAACCAGCTGTTCAACGGGCCCCGCACCGACGACGCGCAGCTTCAGCTGCGCGAGCGCCTGGCCACGGTGCTCGGCAAGCTGACCGGCGAGGCCATGAAAGGCATCGGTGAAAGCCAGCAAAATGCGCTGCAGCGTGCGTTCAACACCAGCCGCCTCGGCGCCATTCCTGCTTACCGGGAAGTTACAGTCGAGAAGGAATACACCAGCGGCACCCGCAGCAGCACCAAAACCGCGTGGGGCGCAGGCGGGGCAGTTCTCGGCGGAGTCATTGGTTTCTTCGTTGGCGGCCCCGCGGGTGCCGCTGCCGGGGCCTCGATGGGGAGTGCCGCGAGCATGATCGGCCGAGGTGCCGAGGCCATCCGCGCCAAACACAACGTGGTCGTCGGCGACAACCTGGAGGAACAACGCCAGGTAGCCATCGAGCAGTACGCCAACGCCCTGCCAGACTATTTGACCGAGCAGGTACGGGGCATCTACGACCCGCTGCGGGATTCCATGCTCGAACACTGTCAAATCCTGACCATTGAAATGGAGCGCCTGCGCCAGGCACTCATCACCCTAGAAACGAGCACCGCACAATGACCCAACCAGGCCCGATGACCCAACTACTGGCCCTCTACGACGAAGTGGATGGACTCTGTGCAACCTACAATCCGCAGGCTGTCGCCAGTATTCGCGAACTGAGCCAGGCGAAGAAGGCCCAGGCCGGCGCGAGCATCATGGTGTATGGCGTCTACAACGCCGGTAAAAGCACGCTGATCAACGCCCTGCTCGGCCAAGAGCTGGCCGCGGTAGCCGATGTGCCGGAAACCGCCCGTGTGCAAGGCTATCGCTGGGGCGACTTCGAAGTACTCGATACGCCCGGCATCGACGCGCCGCTCGAGCATGAAGCCATCACCCGAGAGCAGCTGGTGCAGTCGGATGTGGTGATCTTCGTGGTCAACCCGCTGGGCGTGGTCGAGGAAGAGAAAACCCTCGATGTGCTGCTTGAGCTGGTGCTTGCCGGCAAGATGATCTTCCTGGTGCTCAACTGCAAGAGCCGTTTCGACCCGATCGACCTGGCCCGCATCAAAGATGAACTCAGCGAACGCATTCAGCAGAAGGCCGGCAACCAGAAAGTACTTGGGCATATCCCGATCGTCGAGGTCAACGCCCGCTCCGCGCTAAAGGCGAAACTGGAGAACAAGCAGAACCTGCTGAACAGCTCGGGCTTTCCGAAGTTCGAAAGCGATCTGGCCGGCTTCTTTGCATCCGTGGAGCAGAAGGCCGTCGTCGCGCGTGTCGCTACCGAATTGCGCAGCTTCCTCGATGCAACGGTAGCCGAGCTGGACAACCACCAGGACCAGGCCTCGATCAAACGCCTGGACGCCTTCTATGGCGAAATCGCGCGTCGCGAAATCGATATTCGTCACGGTTTGAAATCGCTGATCGAAGCCAAGGCCGCCTACATCGGCAAGAGCACGATCACTGCGCTGAACCAGAACATCGAGGGTGCTCAGGGCAAGATCGAGCAACTGATCGGGCAGGCCAACGAACAGGTCTGCAGTGAGCTCGAAGACGCACTCACTCGCCTGGGCCTGGACGCTTCGGAGATGCTCGACGAAGTCATTCGAGAAGTGCAGGTACAGCCACAGGCCTACAATGCCCAGGCCGCACCGGACCTCGATACGCCTGAAGCCCCCGCGAACCAGACGCCCGCATCGCAGGGCATCGACCTGAGCCTGCTTGAATCCGGCGTCCGCCAGGCCAGCGGTATGCTCAAGGCCGAGCATGTCGTCCACGTGCTGAAAGTCGGCAAGCAGTGGCTGCCGACACTGTTCAAAGGCGTCGGCCCGGTCACCATGGGCAAGGTGGCCGAGCAGATTGTCGGAAAGGTCATCCCGGTCATCGGTATTGCGTTCCAGGTAGGTAGCACGCTGTACTCCGCCTTCGCCGGCGACCCTGACCAGCAGCGCCTGGAGGAACACGCCAAACGCGAAGCCCAGGAGCGCGAGCGTCGCGACCAGGCGATCCAGGCATTCGCCGATGAGACTGCATGGGAATTCTCGCGGTCGCTGAACACCATGGTCGACACCCACCTAAAGAGCAACTTCGCCGAGATCAAGAACAAACTGCAGAGCCTACGTGGCAGTCTGGGCCAGGACCAGCGCCGCCTCAGCGAGGACCGCGAACGCCTGGTCCAGTGCCAGGCCGCGATGGGTGAGTATGCCTGACACGCCCCTGGCCTTTGCCTGCAGCCGCTGCATGGAATGCTGTCGACGCGTACATCTGCTGGCTGATACCGCCGCGATGGACCGCGGCGACGGTGTCTGCCGGCACCTGGATGAAAACAACGCCGGTTGCCGCATCTATGACCAGCGGCCGGACGCCTGCCGCATTGATCGCCAGTACGAACTGCATTATCGCCAGGCAATGAGTTGGGAGACGTTCGTCCAAATCAACGAAGCCGGGTGCAAGCAATTGCAGGCTCTTGGTGTTGGCGAGGGCACCCGAGCAATCCCGGCCTCTACAGACAACCGCAACACATAGGCAAGGGGCTCCAACATGAGCCCCAGCCAGCCGCTGGTGTTTTCCCAGCATGAACAGCTTGCGTTCACTTGCGCAGTAACTGATGCCGGAAGCGTGCCTCCAGCGAGGGTATTTCCAGCAACACATCTTCATCCTCATAGACATCGTAGGAGCGCGCCATCTCGATGTCTCCCACCATGAACGCCTCATCCAGGGGGGCATCCTCGTCGATCTCTTCGTACAGCGCGGATGTGTACCCCTTGACCCACAGCTTGCGCTTGTCGGCGCTCACGACATAACCCGACGTGTACTCATTGCCTGCCAGGCGATCTGGTTCGGCGGTCCCCTTGCGGGACAACCCTGTGATTGCGATCACCAGATGCGCCAATTCATCCATGTCCGGGCAAACAAACTTGTGAAAGTCCGGCCAGAACGCCCTGTCACCCTCCGAAGCGCGCCACCCTTTGATATCGTTGACCTCGCTCAGATCTTCGTAGGGGTGCGAGTGGAACGTGCCGATCAGCTCCAGCTGCGGCCAGTATTCGCCGAAGAAGTCCCGCTTCATCGCGATGGACTCGAAATCAGGTCGCACCCAGTCGGTGTGCCGCAGTGCCGAGGTCTCCACAGTGGCGACCACTGCGACCAGGCGCGCCGGCACACCGTTACGCACCGGCAACGCATATCCCCACAGCAACCCGAACGTCTCAAGTTTCTTGTTGCTTCGCCCCCGAGCATGAGCTCTATGTGACACTTCGTAAGCTTCAATAGCCGAAGTGAGCAGCTGTGGCAGAACA
This sequence comes from Pseudomonas paralactis, assembly GCF_001439735.1. GTDB lineage: Bacteria > Pseudomonadota > Gammaproteobacteria > Pseudomonadales > Pseudomonadaceae > Aquipseudomonas > Aquipseudomonas paralactis. Next base: position 313,899 of record NZ_JYLN01000006.1, on the reverse strand, counting down.
TGATCTTCCACGATGACCTGCGTTCGCATTTATTCCTCCTTGGTTTCTGATTGCTTGCCATGTTCCATTGGGGTGCGAATTCCTCTCCCACGCCAATGATGGCAAATTGCCGCAACCTTAACCCATTTCCCTGTGGAACGGCGGTGCACAGGCAAAATCAAACATCGCCGTGCCGAACACAGCTCACGGTTTCCAATCTCCCGGATCCGCGCCCAACAAGCGTTGTGGCGGCATGCCAGTGCCATCTACCAGAGTTCGCACAACTTCAAGTACTGCAGCAGAAGCACTGCCAGGATCACCCTTTGCCTCGCAGCCCCCACCAATGGCCGTGGTGGACGGGCACGGCATCGCATTTGTCCCGGACTTCCTCGCGCGCGAAGCCATCGCCCAGGGGCGCCTGGAAACCGTGCTCGACGGTTACAGTGAAGACCAGGGGCAGTTCTGGGCGCTGTGGCCATCCAGCCGCCACCTTTCACCGAAAATCCGTGTATTCGTGGACTTTGCCGCCGAGCATCTATTTGCCGCTCCAGGCGACGACGGCCAAGGTATAACGCCGTTATAAATCAATGCCGCGACCGCGTCGTCGGGGGCTCGGCCTTGTCAGCCCGCAGTGATATTGCTAGTGTCGATTCATGACTCATTACCGCCTCACCTCGACAACCACCACCACGACCGCCGAAAGCGGAGCGTGCGAGGTGTCGTGAGCCAATAACCAACGAACTTCAAAGGCCCGCCAGCGATGGACAGGGCCTTTTTTATGCCTTGTGTCGCTGGTTCACACGCAAGGAGATGCACCTATGTACGCCCTCTTGATACTCGATATCCAAGTCGGACTCATCCATGGCCCGGAAAAGCCCTGGCGCTGCGACGAGCTGTTGGAAACGCTCAATACACTGATGGACAAGGCCCGCAGCGCAGACGCGCCGATTTTTCTCGCGCGTCACATCGGCCCCGCTGGCTCGCCAATTGAGCCGGACAGCCCACTTACGCTGATTGCACGGGAACTGAAGTTGCTGGGTGGAGAAGTGGTGTTCGAAAAGCGCCGGCCTAACGCTTTTGCAATGACTGACCTGGCGGACAATCTGCGCTCCAGCGGCGCCACCGGCGTGGTAGTTACCGGGATGAAAACGCAGTACTGCGTCGACAGCACCTGCCGTGCCGCCCGTGATCTTGGCTTCGATGCGGTGCTTATCGCCGACGGTCATACCTGTTCTGATACGCCTTTGATGAAAGCCGAGGCCATCGTGGCTCATCACAATGCCACGCTCAATGGGCCGTTCTGCCAGGTGGTTCGGGCTGCGGAGTGGAGCTTTTAGTAGAGGTTTCCGGAGGAAAGAAAGTCGCCAGAGCAGTGCTTCGGAATTTTCCCGCAATATGGCGCGCTGTTGGTGAACTGGCCAAACTCGCCTGTCGCGAATAACCTGCGACTGTTGCAGCAATCGCAGCGCCAGACTCGACGATAGCCCCATCTCGTCCTTGGCGCTCAGGCAGCGACTGAACAAAACCCTCTACCAGCTCAGTACAGCGCGCAGGCAATTGTTAGAACCTGCCCAGCAGTCCTGAGCTTTTTTTCGCCTGGCAAAAACACACCAGTAATAATCATGAACCCAGGCTTGAACCCCGCAGAGCCGAGCTTCGGAATTTTCCCGCAAGTTGCCGCGCTGTTGGTGAACTAGCGCAAGCCACCTCACAACGCTAACTTCTTTGCGTCGCTGATGATCAGCGTCCGGCTTTGACAGGCCGAAAAGTGTAACCTTTCACACCCCGTGATAAGACGGCATGCTTACGCATTCCGCCCTGTTCATGGCGGCTGTGCGTGGGGCATCTTCGGGTGCGCCGGGTTCCTACACTTCCGGTCTGTCAACCCGCGTACAGCTGCCACCTATTCTGTTTGACAGCAGGGGGAGGCAGCTCCTTAAACAGTGTAGGAGCTTCATCGTGAAAAAGATCACCCCCAATCCCCCCTCCGCCAACCTCTTCACACTCTCTCCAGACATTCCCTGCGAAACCCTCCTGATCCAAGCCAGCGAAACTCTCGCCTCTCTCAACGCCATGACCACCGACCTGGCCTTCGAACTGGAAGGCGCCAACCGCCACAAGCTGTTGGCCGCTCAGCAACTCACCGTGCTGGGTGAGCTGTTGGTTGAGCGGGTGCTGGTGCTCACCCAAGACAGGCAAACCTTCCAGTAACCAAAAGGCCGAGGCGCGTTCAGCGGCTCGGCCTTTTTCTGTCATGCGTCTCAGACATCCAAGCGCATCGCTGCCATCATATCCCCCGCCGCGGCCCTCAAAGCATTGATGACAAGGACGAACTCCCATTGAACAAAAACTCCTACGCCTTCGTAATACCGGTCGCCATTGGCATGCTGGTGTCCATGGCGCTGGTGCTGGCCTGGGTATTCGTTATCTGGCCGTCTGTGCACTTCAAGCCGTTGGCCGAGAAGATCTGCCTGATCGCGTCGCCGGTGCTGGCAATTGTGCTGATGCTCTATGTCTGGCGCGTCAGGAAAACCGAATGGCTGCGTAAAAAGCCCCTGGACCGATTGAGGTTTTTTCTCGGTACGTTCATCGCAAGTGCCATGGCCATGATCTCCCTGCTAGCAGTCGTCATCCTTCTTACAAGTGCGACGCTGCGCACCTACACAACCCAGTACGAATACACAACAGGCGGCAGCCGTAGTTGTTCGGGCATCCTGGTGTTCGATACGGAAGTGAACAAGCAAATCAAGATCTGTCATGTGGGCGGTAGCGGTGATCAGGGCTGGGCGACGGTGGAAAAGCGCAGCGGGCCTTTGGGGATTGTGGTGACGAACGCAACACCTGCGCTCAATATTTCCCCATCCGTTCACTAAAGGCACCAACACCGGGGCGGTGCGGGCCGTTCTGCCAGGTGGTTCGGGCTGAGGACTGGATCTTTTAGCAGAGCCTGACGACGAGGGAGGTCAACAGGGCCAGGCTTCGGAATTTTCCCGCAAGATGCAGCGCTATTGATGAACTAGCGCCCCCCAACCAACAAGCCTAGCCTTCCCCCTGTCGCTGCAAAATCAGCGACCGGGTTTAGCAGCTCGGTTAATATCAAGGCCTGCAAAGCCACCATCCGTTCGGGCGATGCTTTCTGCATCCGCTGGTTCGTATCATGGCGGCTGTGCGTGGGGCACTTTCGGGTGCGCCGGGTTCCTTGATTCCTGGTCTGCTAACCCGCGTACGGTCGCCACCCTTTTCGTTTAGCAGCGATGTCTGGCGACTCCATCAATCAAGGAGTTTGAGCCATGAAAAAAATCACCCCCAATCCCCCAACCACCCTCTTCATCCTCGCCGAAAACATCCACCCCGAAACCCTGCTAATCCAAGCCAGCGAAACCCTCGCCTCCCTCAACGCCATGACCACCGACCTGGCTTTCGAGCTTGAAGGCGCGTACCGCCACAAGTTGCTGGCTGCTCAGCAATTGATCGTTCTAGGTGAGCTACTAGTAGAACGGGTCTTGAACACCCAGCCATTCACTACCCATCCGCCACAACCCTAAAACACAAAAAAGGGCGAGACGCCTCAGCGCATCTCGCCCGCTGGCATCCCCTCACACTTCCCATTACCCTGACGGCCTTTATCAGACAACCGGAAGTCAGATACCCGTGTTCAAGCCCTTTGCCGTCATCGCCCTCTCCGTCATGCCCTTACTCGCAACAGCCGCCGATCTGGCCGGGGTTTGGCAAGGCACTTTGGGCAAGTCCGCTATCACCGTGTGTTTCAACGGCGCCGACGGGGAGCATGGCAGTTATTACTACCAGCGCATTCGTACCCCGATTCAACTGACCCAGGCCAACGACAACGCCCCGTGGGTGGAGGAAGGCAACACAGGTTTCTGGGCCCTGCAAAACCCTCAGGGCGATGCCCTCTCGGGTGCCTGGCGCAAAACAGATGGCGGCACGCCGCTGCCACTGGCCCTGCGCCGCATTGGCACGGACGGCTGCGGCAGTGATGCCTATAACGCGCCCTTGGAAGCCGCGCCGCTGCCGATCAAGACTGAGAAGAAAACTTTCCAAAACCACACCTACCAGCTCAAGACCCAAGGCCCACGCGTCACGCTCAAGCTTGCGGGTGACGGCCCGGCGGTGCAGAAGATCAACCAGCAGCTCGCTGCCCTGGCCGTCAATGACGAAGATCTAACCGACTATTTTTATGAACGCCGTGAATACCTGGGTCGAAACGGCTCGGTCTATACCAGTGAAATCGAGGTTGAGCCTGCCTATTGGTCATCGCAATTTCTCACCGTGCGGTTCTACCGCTGGGCCGCAGGCCAAGGCGCGATGGGCATCAGTTGGGGCCTGCACTCCTGGAACCTGCAAACCGGCGAATCGGTTGACCCCTGGACCTGGCTCGGCGGCCATCAGCAATGGTCTGACGCCTATTCCGGCCACTTGAAGCTGCCGGCCGTCTTCAGCACCTGGCTAGCCAAACAAACCACCACCGACGAAGGGTGCCCCGCGATTACCGATTACTCCAACTTTCACCTCAGCTTCAACACTCAGGGCCTGCAACTCTCGACACCGGCCAATGGTGACGGTTGCGACAACGACTTGGCCTTCACCTGGGAGCAGTTGGAGCCGGTGCTGACCGAACAAGGCAAAGCGGCAGTGCCCAGCTTGAAACTGCCTTGACGCGCCGGAGAAAAACCACAAGGCCGTTCACCAAAGGTTAAGAATCGCGCTCGTATACTCCCTGACTACCCATGACCGGTCGCCCGATCGGTCTCATGCCCCGGTAGCCAGATTCCATGACGCGTCCCGCTCCCCTGCTGCTCTTGCTTGCTGCTCTGTTGTTCTTCTTCGCCCTCGGCAACCACGAGCTGCAAGGCTCTACCGAGGCCCGGGTATCCGGGATCGCCATGGCGATGCACCTGGACAATGACTGGGTAGTGCCGCGCCTGTTTCGCGAACCCTTCCTGGAAAAGCCACCCCTGAGCCTGTGGCTGGACGCCGGGGCGATTCGCCTGTTTGGCGCCAGCACCGGAGCGGTGCGTCTGGCGTCGGCGTTTGCCGGGTTGTTCAGTGTGATGCTGTTGTACGGAATGCTGCGTCGCTTCGGGCGGCCGCAGACGCTGGCATTCAGCGCTGCGCTGATCCTGGCGACCATGGCCAGTTATTGGGGCAATGTGCGGGGGGTGGGTGAGGATTCATTGCTCAGCCTCGGTGTCACCGCTGCCCTGCTGGGGTTTTACCAGGCGGTGCGGCCCGAGCGCGAAGGCTCCAGTGTGTGGGCCTGGGCGTTGTTTACCGCCGGGATGGTCATCGCTACGTTGAGCAAGGGCGTGTTGGGCCTGGCGATGCCGGGCATTGTGATTTTTGTGTACCTGCTCAGCACCAGCCTGATGGATAAACGCCTGCGGCTGGGCGACTGGCTCAAACCGGCGCTGTTCACGTTGTTGGCCTTGGTGCCGTTGCTGATCTGGCTGGGGTTTCTGTTTCAGCGCGGCGGGATGCAGGCGGTGGGTGAAGTGTTATGGACCAATAGCGTCGGGCGCTTCAGCGGTTCGTTCGTAGAAGCCGGGCATTACGAGCCGTTTTACTATTACCTCGCGAAACTGCCTGAGGCCTTCCTGCCCTGGAACATTCTGGTGTACTTGGGCCTGTGGCATTTCCGTAAAAGCCTGATGCAAAACCGTTATCGTCTATTTTTCAGTGTTTGGCTGGTGGCGCAGTTCACCCTGCTGACTCTGGCGTCGAGCAAACGCACGGTTTACTTGATGGCGCTGACGCCAGCTGCGGCGGTACTGGCTGCCGAGTATGCGCGGGTGTTGCTGGAGTGGGCCAAAGACCGCAAGCCGACGCTGTACCGCTACCACCGCCAAATCATCGGTGGAGTTTTCACCCTGGCCATCGCCTGCTACCTGAGCGCAGCGTTCTGGTTTGCACCAAAAGCCGATGTGCGCCACTCCTTCGTACCGGTGATCAGCCAGGTCCAGACCCTGCAAGACGAAGGCCGAACGGTGGCGATGTTCCAGCCCAACGAACGAATCGCCGGCGCCAGCGTGTTCTACCTGCGGGCCTACTTGCCGATCCTGAACACCGAAGCCGAACTGCGCGCCTTCCTTGCCGACAAGCCCGGCAACGTTGCGCTGACGGACCACACTGACCGGCTGAAAGAGCCGGTCACGGTGATCAAGCAAATGGCGATCAACCGCCAGCCTTATTACTTCGTGGAGCAGTAAGGCCGGCGCGCGGCATCAGTGCTTGGTGAGTTTGTCCAGGTAGCCCATGGCGAACGCCGACACCACGAAGGTCATGTGGATGATCACGTACCACATCAGGTGCTGTGGATCGACGTTCTTGGCGTCCATGAAGATGCGCAGCAGGTGGATGGAGGAAATCGCCACGATGGAGGCCGCCACTTTCATCTTCAGTGAAGACGAGTCCATGGTGCCCAGCCAGTTGAGCTTTTCCTTGTTCTCGTCGATATCCAGCTGCGAGACGAAGTTCTCGTAGCCGGAAATCATCACCATCACCAGCAAACCGCCGACCAGGGCCATGTCGATCAACGACAGCAGCAACAGGATCACTTCGGCTTCCAACATGGTGAAGATGTTGGGAATCACATGAACGATTTCCTGGAAGAATTTCAGCGCCAGGACCAGCAAGCCCAGGGACAGCCCCAGATAGATAGGCGCCAGCAGCCAACGCGAGGCGTACATCGTATTTTCGATAAAGCGTTCCATTGAATCTCACACAGCTTGGCTAAAAATGGCGCCGAGTATACCAGCCGCCACCCGGCCCCTGTCACCGCGAGAAAACTGACCCAAGTGGCATCTGTAAGAGAATTTTTCTGCTAGTGTCGAGGCCATTCACTCGGCTCGATGATGTCGGACAGGAAAACTCAGATGATGGATGTGCGATCCCCTTTGGCCGCTCTCGGCCTGTGCGCGGCGTTGCTGATGGCCAGCGGCTGCTCCCCCAAAGAAGAGCAGAAGCAGGCGACCCTCGAAGAGAAAACCACGACGTTCGAACAGTCCCTGGACAGTATTCAGGACCCCAAGCTGCGCGATGCCATCGCGGATCTGGGCGGCTCGCTGCTGTTGCTGGAACGGGCGCGCCTCAAGCTCGCCACCAAGCCCATCGAGGCCGAGTATGGCGAAGATTCCCTGGCCTTGCTCAAGCACTACCCCACGCCCCAGGCCCTGGTGGACACCTATATCAACGGCCTGTTCGTCCTGCGCAAAACCTCGCACTCCGACTATCTGACGGATTTGCAGCCGGTCTTCCCGTTCAACTTCAACGCCCCTGACCAGTTCCCCTTCCCCCATGGCCTGGAATGGCAGTCGGTGACCCTGAGCAACAACAAAATCATCCCCTTCCAGCCGGAATGGTCGGAAACCGACCCGGGCATCCAACTGAGCCCCAGCAGCTCCAACCTGACCAACCCCGACGACCTGACGGTGACCTACCCGTTTATCGAAGGCATCGAGACGGAAAACAAGAGCCAGCCGCAGCCTGTCAGCCTCAAGGGCGCGGTTGAAGTGATCACGCCGGGCAAAGTGCTGAGCTTCGATCTAACCAAAAAGGACGTGGGTCATAAACGCACCGAGGGCAACATCACCCTCAACCTGCTGTTGCTGGAAAAGAACTATGCCGAAATCGAGCTCACCAACAGCGCCCCCCTTGCCGCAGAGGTGGGCGACGAATCACCGAACCCTCTGTTGGTGCAGGCACGGGACAGCACCGGGCAGTTTCTGACCCGCTCGGGCTCGATCAATGAGAGTGCCGCGCAAGTGGCGTTCTACGAGAAACAATTGGCTGAAATGCACAAGCAAACAGCCTGGTCCGACGCGTTCGAAAAACAGCTCACCGATGAGCAAAAAGCCTTCGAACACAAGCAGACCAGTCATTACGCCAAGGTGTATTTCAACGGGCTGATCGATAACCTGCAGGTCAATGTGCTGGATTTCTCCCAGGCTACGGTTACCCACAAAGACCTGGAGCTGCCGGTACTACGCTTCGACAGGAATAGCCTGCAACAAACCGTGCAGGCCCTGCCGATGCCGGTCACGGTGTATGACGACGGCGCCGCCGGCTGGCTCAAGGACGCCACCATGACCGAGGACCAGCTCAAAGCCAGCGTCACCATCAGCCAATCGACCGAAGACGCCAGCGCCGCGAAAATCGTGTTTGACCACCCTTTCACCTTCAACGACGACCTGGTCGGCGCCGAGCGTAACAACAGCGATGCGCCTATCACCTTCTTCACCGCCGACGACCAGGGCGAGCGCGGCGAGCCCATCGAGTTACCGGCCGAGGCGTTCGAGCTGAACGCGGGCAGCGGCACACTCACTTACGACCTCAACCTGTTCCCGGAAACCCCGGCGTTTGTGGTGGGTTCGGTGCCGCTGTTCCTGGCGACTATCGAGAAAGCCACGATTGATGTCGCCAAACTGCCCAAGGGCCTGTCGCTCAAGGACAACGCGCTGATCGTCGATCAAAAGGACTTCCCCTCCGACAGCTGGCGCTTCTACGCCAAGGACGCCAGCGGCAATTACCTCAAGGAAATCCTCGGTGTCAGCCACCGCGCCGAGGAGTACGGCACCGCGCTGTTTGACGTGCATTATTTCTACGGCCAGCCGACTACGCTGGAAAGTTACCAGCGCACCGACCTGAGCACCGTGCAGTACGGCTTTGAGGTCAAGCTGGACAAGCCAGAGAGCAAATAGCTGGCGCTAAAGGGCCAACTGCTCCTGGCCGCCATTGAGTTGGCGCAGATGGGCTTGCAGGTGCAGGCACCAGATCTGCGGCTCGTCCATTTGCTCGTAGCCATGCAAGGTCAGGCTATCAACGATGGTGCCCAGCATTCTTTCGGCCACGAAGGGCCCATGGAACGGGCCCTGGGATTTGATCGTGGAAGGCTGCTCGCCCGACATCCCGGCGGCAAACAATAGCGTCCACATGCCGTTATCCCCGGCGAGAGGGCGAATGGAGCATTCAATACGGGTGACCAGGCCCAGGCACTGGCGGGTAAGGCAAAGGTTGCGCGACATGGCGGCGACCCTCGATAGATCGGTGTTCAGCCCCAGCGCAAGGCGAGGCTGTTTCTATCCTGCGACTCCTGTGGATATCCCTGACTCTGAGAATAGAATAAAAACGCGACAAACCAAGGTTGTAGGGACCAACGGGCGTTGGTCCCTGAGGGTGGAGTCAATTTTGTGGCACGCTAAACGTTCCCAAAAACACCACGGACCAGTGTGGGAGCTGGCTTAAGCGGTCATCGCCTTCTGTAGGAGCGAGCTTGCTCGCGAAAAACGGCAACGATAACGCGTGTTTGCTGAATGAACGCGGCGCCTGAAAGTTTTTCGCGAGCAAGCTCGCTCCTACAAAAAAGTCTTAACTGACTGGCCTTAAGGCAAGCCAGCTCCCACCTTGACCGAGTGATGACAGCAATCAGGTTGGCTTGGCTTCCGCCAACGCCTGCTGCGCCAGCTCCTTTTCCGCCTCCTTCAAATCTTCCTCACTGATCATCTCGGCAATCGCGCGCAGGCGCTCAACCACCCGAGCATTCACGGTGCCTTCCGGGAATTGCCCCTCGGCGTCCGGCTCACCGGCATCCTCGCCCACCAGCAGGCTCAGCGCCTCGTCGGCCTGGCGTACCGCATAGATATGGAATTGCCCGGCGCGCACGGCCTGCAACACCTTCTCGTCGAGCATCAACGTGGCGACGTTGGCCTGAGGGATGATCGCGCCCTGCTCACCGGTCAGCCCGCGGGCTTCGCAAAGGCGGAAGAAGCCTTCGATCTTCTCGTTGACCCCGCCCACCGCCTGCACTTCACCAAACTGGTTGATCGAGCCGGTGATGGCAAAGCACTGCTTGAGCGGCGTCTTCGACAAGGCCGAAATCAAGGTGCACGCCTCGCCCAGGGAAGCACTGTCGCCATCCACATAACCGTAGGACTGCTCCAGGGCGATACTCGCGGAGATCGCCAACGGAAACTCCTGAGCATAACGGCTGCCCAGGTAACCGGTGAGGATCATCACGCCCTTGGAGTGAATCGGCTGGCCAAGGTTAACTTCGCGCTCGATGTCGACAATGCCGCTGCCGCCCGGGTACACCGTGGCGGAAATCCGCGCCGGTACGCCGAAGGCCGAGTCGCCGACCTCCAGCACCGTCAACCCGTTGCACTTGCCCACGGCGGCGCCCGCGGTGTCGATGAGGATGACGCCGGCGAGCATGTCGTCGAGAATCCGCGCCGACACGCGACCGGTGCGCGTGGCCTTGGCCTTGAGGGCGCGTTCGATATGCCCGGCATCGGTCATTTCGTCACCGGCCAGGTGGCGAATAAAGTCCGCCTCGCTGACCAACTGGAACAGGTCGCCAATACGCGCCGACAAACGGCCCTGATGTTCCGCCAGGCGTGCGCTGTAAGTCGCCAGGCGCGCGACCGCATCCGAGGTCAGCGGCGCCATGCCCTCTTCCGAAGTACGGGTTTTGAGCAACTGGGCGAACTGCTCCAGGCTTTCGTCGACCATCGGGATGTCTTCGTCGAAGTCCACCAACACGCGGAACATCTCCTGGAAGTCCGGATCGGCGTCTTGCAGCGCGTAATACAACTGGCGCGAACCGATGATGATCACCTTGACCTGCAAGGGAATCATCTGCGGGTTGAGCGTCACGGTGGCCAGACGGCCCAACTCGCCCAGGGGCGATTCCATCTTCAGCTTGCGCGATTGCAGGGAACGCTTGAGCGCGTCCCATACGAACGGCTCGCTGAGCATTTTTTCGGCTTCCAGGATCAGGAAACCGCCGTTGGCGCGGTGCAACGCACCTGGACGCAACTGGCGATAGGTGGTGTAGAGCGCGCCCTGGTCGGTGCTGTATTCGATACGGCCGAACAGGTTGTCGTAGGTCGGGTGCGGTTCAAACACCACTGGCGCGCCACCGTTGACCGGGTGACCCACCACCAGGCTCGGGCAGTACTGCTCTTCGAGCAGCTTGCGCGCCTGGGCGTCGGTCTTGGCGTCGTCCACCAATTGCTCGACCACGGTTTTAAGCAGGTACACCTGCATGGCTTGCAGGTAGCCGCACACGCCGGCGTTTTCTGCATACTTTTCCGACAACGGGGCCAGCAAAGGCTGCAGGGCCAGGGTGATGGTTTCTTCGTTGAACTGGCGCAGCTGGTTGTTGGACTCACGCTTCCACTGCGGCAGGCTGGCCAACTCTTCGTTGAGGCGCTCTTCCAACTCGGAAATATCGTTGTGGAAACGCTCGCGATCGGCTTCCGGCAGTTGTGAAAACTCGGCTTCGTCCAGCGCCTTGCCGTCGAGCATCGGCGTGAAGGCGATGTTGGTGCTGTCGCGGTACAGCGCCACGTCTTTTTCCAGGGCCAGGCGTTCGATCACGTCCAGCGCCTTGTCGTAGCGCTGGTTGAAGGCGCGGTCGATGGCGCTTTTGCGCTGTTGATATGTGGGGTGTTCGAACACCGCAGGGAAGGTGGCGACCAGGTTGTCGACCAACCCGTTGATATCGGCGATAAACGCTGCGGCGCCGCCCCCTGGCAATTCCAGGGCACGGGGCTCGCGGGGCTCATCGAAATTATTCACATAAACCCAGTCCGCCGGGGTTTGCAGGCGCTTGCCTTCGGCTTTGAGGTAGCGTTTGACGAACGAAAAGCGGCCGGTGCCGGGCTCGCCCATCACAAACACGTTGTAACCGGGGCGTGGCATGGCCACGCCGAACTGCAAGGCTTCAACCGCACGTTCCTGGCCAAGCACACCGCGAAAGGGCTCCAAATCATTGGTGGTCGAGAAGCTGAACTGTTCAGCGGAGAAAGGGCGAGTCAGCGCTTCGGGCGCTAGACGCAAGCTGGCAGCAACAGGATCAGGCATCGGGCTTCCTTACATCAGGCGGGGCAGATGGGGGCATTCTGGCTCCGGGTTGAGCGCTCTGGCAAGGCGCGCTTTCGGGAAAGCATAGCCACCGCACGCGTCTTACAAAAAAATCGCCCGAGACTGAATGTTTATAAAAAATCACGGAACCCTGGGAACGTGCCTAAACTCCAAACTGCGCGGGTTGGACTAATAACTGGCCCCTAGGGTGCATTGAGCACCTGAACCCTTGTCCATTGGTTTGCACACAAAGAGAACAAAGCTATGAAACGGATCCTTCTTGGTACTCTCTTCACCGTCGTCTCCCTCAATGCAATGGCAGAAGCACCAGGTGGCCCGAACTGCGGTTGGGGCAACATGTTGTTCGAAGGCCAGCGCGGTACTCCGGCTCACTTCCTCGCGTCCACCACCAACGGCACCTCGGGTAACGCCACCTTCGGCATGACCTCGGGCACCAACGGTTGCAGCACCAACAGCGCCCTGACCTACGGCGGCAAGTCCTGGATTGCCATGAATGGCATGATGAACGAGCTGTCCGAAGACATGGCCAAAGGCAACGGCGAAGCACTGACCACCTATGCCGTGGTACTGGGTGTTGCCCCGGAAGATCGCGATCACTTCGCGGCCGTGACCCACGAGCACTTCCAGCAGATCTTCAGCAAGGCTGACGTGACCGCTGACGACGTGCACAACAACACCATTGCAGTACTGAAAAGTGATGCCCGTCTGGCGAAATACGCTACCCAGGCTTAAGCTCGACCACCCGCGTCTTTCGAGGCGCGGGTTTTATTTTTTCGACCTGCCCCCCTTGGGTCTTTTTTTCAGTCCGACTTAAGTAGCCCCCATGCTCAAACGCCTCGCTTGCCTGGCTCTCTTCGCTTGCGCCCCGCTGCACGCGGCACCGCACCTGGACGATCAACGTTTGCAGCAACTGGCCAATGACCCGTTCTGGCTGTCGCTGGGGCATTACGAAGCCGGCAAGATCAGCGGCTGGCGCAGCTATGTCAGCGACAAGAAATTCTTCCTCGCCGCCGACGGCGCCCATCACCCGGACGCCGAACTCAAGGCCACCGTGCAGGCGCTGTATGCACCGGCCAGCCTGGGTGAAAAGCACGCCCAATGTGTGTACCCCGCACGTACCCGCTGGCTCAAGGATCAGTTGCACCTGAACGACTTGCCGGCCCTGGACTGCAAAGAATTCACCCAATGGTTCACGGACGTTGCGCCCCATAGCGCGGTGATGATTTTCCCGGCGGCCTATCTCAACAGCCCGTCATCGATGTTCGGCCACACCCTGCTGCGCATCGACCAGGCTGACGTGCAAAGCAACAACACCGCCCTGCTCAGCTATGCGATCAACTTCGGCGCCTATATCGAAGGCTCCGACAACAGCATCCTGTATGCCTGGAAGGGCCTGATGGGCGGCTACCCCGGCCTGTTCGCCCTGGTGCCCTATCAGGAGAAACTCTCGGAATACCGCAGCCTGGAAAACCGCGACCTGTGGGAATACCGTCTGAACCTCACCGAGGTCGAGACCAAGCGCATGGTCGAGCACGTGTGGGAGCTCAAGCAGATCCAGTTCGACTATTTCTTCTTCGACGAAAACTGCTCCTATCGCTTACTGGAACTGCTGCAAGTGGCCCGCCCCGGTCTGCGCCTGACCGAGCAATTCCCGCTCACCGCGATCCCGACCGATACCGTCAAGGCGGTAAAGGACGCAGGCCTGGTGGAAAAGATCGACTATCGCCCCTCGCGTGAACGCGAACTGCTGGAACGCGCCAAGCCGCTGGACGGCGATGAGCAAGCGTGGGTGTTGAAAGTCAGCGATGACCAGAAGCAACTGCAAGAACCGGCCTTCAAGGCCCTGCCCCGCGAGCGCCAGGCGCTGATTATCGACGCCGCCTACCGCCTCGGCCGCTACCGCGCCAACGGCCTGGAGCGTGATACAGAACGCTCCCAGCGCAGCTTCGAACTGCTGCGCGCGATCAACCAGAACCCTGCGCCGGACCTGAAAATCACACCGCCTGGCTTGCCGGAGAACGGCCACCAGTCGCGCACCTGGCAAGCCGGCATCGGCACCCGTGGCGACAAAGCCTTCGGTGAATATGGCCTGCGCATGGCCTATCACGACCTTAACGACAACGCCGAAGGCTTCCCCCTGGGCGCCCAGATCGAAATCCTGCAAATGAAACTGCGCCAGTACGAAGGCAATCACTGGCAGTTGCAGCAACTGGACCTGGCCACCATCCGCTCGCTGACGCCGCGCAATGCGCTGTTGCAGCCGTGGTCATGGCAAGTCACCGGCGGCCTGGAGCGGGTGCCGGGCAAGCACGACGACGAAACCCTGGTCGCCCACGTCAACGGCGGCGCCGGCGGCACCTGGCAACTCTCCGACGACATGCTCGGTTTTGCCCTCGGCACCGTGCGTGTGGAGCACAACAACGACTTCAGTGAAGCCATCTCCCCCGCCGCCGGCTTCAACACCGGCGTGCTGTGGAAGAACCCGCTGGGCAACCTGAGCCTGGAGGCCAAAGGTGACTTCTTCACCAATGGTGAAGTACGGCGCAGCATCAGCCTCAACCAGCAATGGGAACTGTCACGCAACCTGGGCCTGCGCTTGAGCGCCCAGCGTGAGTTCAGCCACCTGTCCACGCCAGTCAATGAAGTGATGCTTGAAGTGAAGTGGTATCACTACTGACTAAAGCCTGGTGAAATGCCCAATGTAGAGCGAGCTTGCTCGCGAAAAACGTCAACGATAACGCGTGTTTCCCGAATAAACGCGGCGCCTATGGGGTCTTCGCGAGCAAGCTCGCTCCTACAAAAGTCCTGCACATCCCTCTGACACCTCTTTCACATACAGCTGACAAATCCCCTTCTAGACTCTCCTTATCAGCCGTTAACCGGCCAGGGAGTACGCCATGTGGCGTTATGCGCTAATGCTGTGTGCTGGGGTGTGGCTGGCGGGTTGCCAGACAACCCATGAGGACCTGCTGGCCAAGGGTTATCCACCCGCCTTCGCCGATGGCTTTGACGACGGTTGCAGCAGCGGTCGCCAGGCCGCTGGGGTGATTACCGGGGAGTTTCGCAAGAACGTTCCACGCTACCTCAAAGACCGGCAATACGCCGAAGGCTGGGAAGACGGTTTTCGCCAGTGCAAGGCCATGCGTGAAAACGAGGAGCTGCGCGACTACCAGGACAACCGCAACAATGACCGCGAGCGCGAGTGGCAGCATGAAAAAGACCGCGATGCGGCCAAGGCGTATCGCTCGCAATAGGTCGTTTTCAGACATTCACCGAAACTAATGCGCGGCGAACATGGCCCAAACTCCATAGAGGGAGAACGTCATGAGCCGAGCTTTTGTAAATGAAGACAATGCCGCCGCCCAGGCCGATCAGCCGGTGGAGCGCCAGGTCAGCGAACAACCCAACCGCCTGACCGCGCAAGGGTTGGCGCAGTTGCAAGCCAAGGTGGCGCAATTGCAGCTTGAGTACAGCGCCGAATCCGCCAAGGGTGAGCAGGCCGATAAACAGCGCCAGGCGGATCTTGAGCGGGATTTACGCTACTTCAACCAGCGGGTGCAGAGCGCACAGGTGGTCGCACCGGCGACATCCACCGACAAGGTACAGATCGGCAGTTGGGTCACGTTCGCCAACGAGCAGGACGAGCAGCAGCGCATTCACTTGGTGGGTGAGGACCAGGCTGACGCCAACGCGGGTTTGATCAACTGGGGTTCGCCTCTGGGCCGTGCCTTGTTGGGGGCCCAGGTGGGCGACGAGGTGCTGTGGAAACGCCCCGTCGGCGATCAGTTGATCGAAGTGCTGAGCATTGAACCCGAGCGTTAGACGATGCCCTGGGCCAGCATTGCGTCAGCCACTTTCACGAAGCCTGCGATGTTGGCGCCCTTGACGTAGTTGACCCGGCCGTTTTCCTCACCGTAATGCACGCAGGCATGGTGGATTGACTGCATGATGTTGTGCAGCTTGCTGTCCACTTCCCCGGCGGTCCACAGCAGGCGCATGGCGTTCTGCGACATTTCCAGGCCGCTCACCGCAACGCCGCCGGCGTTGGAGGCCTTGCCCGGTGCGAACAGAATGCCCGCGTCGATGAAGATATCCACAGCCTCCAGCGTAGTCGGCATGTTGGCGCCTTCGGCCACGCAGATGCAGCCGTTGCGCAACAGCGTGCGTGCGGCCTGGGCATCGAGTTCATTCTGGGTGGCGCAGGGCAGCGCGATATCGCAGGCCAGCTCCCAAGGGGTTTGGCCTTTGCAAAACTCCAGGCCGAACCGTTCAGCCAATTCACTGATACGCCCGCGCTGTACGTTTTTCAGCTCCAGCAGGGCCGACCATTGCTCTTCGGTCAAACCACTTTCGGCGTACAGGGTGCCTTCGGAGTCCGACAGGGAAACTACCTTGCCCCCCAGGTCCATGACCTTGCGCGCCGCGTATTGCGCCACATTACCGGAGCCGGACACGGCCACACGCTTGCCTTCAACCCGCTGACCTTGGCGCTTGAGCATTTCCTCGGCGAAATACACACAGCCGAAACCGGTGGCTTCCGGGCGGATCAGGCTGCCGCCGTAGGTCATGCCTTTACCGGTCAGCACTGAGGTGAATTGG
Source organism: Pseudomonas paralactis (assembly GCF_001439735.1). GTDB lineage: Bacteria > Pseudomonadota > Gammaproteobacteria > Pseudomonadales > Pseudomonadaceae > Aquipseudomonas > Aquipseudomonas paralactis. The sequence continues at coordinate 297,420 of NZ_JYLN01000006.1, read as the reverse complement.
TTACTCAGGCGTTTGTACTGGCCGAACAGGAAGCCGATTTCCCGTGCGCCCACGCCGATATCCCCGGCCGGTACGTCAACGTCCGCACCGATGTGGCGGTACAGCTCGCTCATAAAGGCCTGGCAGAAGCGCATCACTTCGGCATCGCTCTTGCCCTTGGGGTCGAAGTCCGAGCCGCCTTTGCCGCCGCCCATGGGCAGTGAAGTCAGGGAGTTCTTGAAGGTCTGCTCGAAGGCGAGGAATTTCAACACGCCCAGGTTGACCGAAGGATGAAAGCGCAAGCCGCCTTTGTAGGGGCCGATGGCGCTGTTCATCTGGATACGGAAACCGCGATTGACCTGAACCTTGCCGTGATCATCCACCCACGATACTCGAAAGGTAATCGCGCGTTCCGGCTCGCAAATGCGTTCCAGAATGCCCGAGGTCAGGTAGTGGGGATTGGCTTCAAGAAAAGGCCACAGGCTGCGCAGGACTTCTTCCACGGCCTGGTGGAATTCCGGCTGGTCGGGGTCGCGTTTCTTGAGACGGGCAAGGAAGGATTCGACGGATTCGATCATGAAAAGTCTCGGCAAATTGATTGTTGTTAAACAGAGAATGAGCCGGACTTTATCAATTCGTTTCGCACCGTGACAGGGCAAAATGTCGCTTTTGTGAATTTAAATGGTGCATTGGATATAAATAATCAGGTTTTTTGCCCCCTAACAGGGATTTCAACGCGAGATATGCACCAATAGTTAAACCGCTATCGCAGGCAAGCCAGCTCCCACATTGGACCGTGTCGTAGCAGAGGTACTCGATCTAATGTGGGAGCTGGCTTGCCTGCGATGAAGTCGCCTCGGTCCACCTGAATAGCGCCCAAAAAAAAGCGGAGCCCGAAGGCTCCGTTTTTTTAAACCAACCCGAATCAGGCCAGTTTTTTGTGACGCACACGGTGCGGCTGGGCAGCAGCTTCGCCCAAGCGCTTTTTACGGTCGGCTTCGTACTCGGTGTAGTTACCCTCGAAGAACACCGCCTGGGAGTCATCTTCGTACGCCAGGATGTGGGTCGCAACGCGGTCAAGGAACCACCGATCGTGAGAGATCACAATGGCGGCGCCCGGGAAGTCCAGCAGGGCTTCTTCCAGGGAACGCAGGGTTTCAACGTCGAGGTCGTTGGACGGTTCGTCGAGCAGCAACACGTTGCCGCCCTCTTTCAAGGTCAGGGCCAGGTGCAAGCGACCGCGCTCACCACCGGACAGGTCCTTGACGAACTTCTGCTGGTCGCCGCCCTTGAAGTTGAAACGGCCGACATAGGTGCGCGACGGGATTTCATAGTTGCCGATACGGATCTGGTCGGAGCCGTCGGAAATCTGCTGGAACACTGTCTTGCTGCCGTCGAGGTCGTCACGGCTCTGGTCCACACAGGCCAGTTGCACGGTGTCGCCAATCTCGATGCTGCCCGAATCCGGAGTTTCCTTGCCCATCAACATACGGAACAGCGTGGATTTACCCGCACCGTTACCACCGATAACGCCGACGATCGCGCCTTTTGGCATGGAGAACGACAGGTTATCGATCAACACGCGGTCGCCATAGCCCTTGGATACGTTCTTGAACTCGATGACCTTGTCACCCAGGCGCGGACCGGCCGGGATGTAGATCTCGTTGGTTTCGCTGCGCTTCTGGAATTCCTGCGACTGCATTTCTTCGAAGCGTTGCAGACGTGCCTTGGATTTGGACTGGCGGGCCTTGGCGCCTTTGCGCACCCATTCCAGTTCTTCCTTCATGGCTTTTTCGTGGGCCGATTGCTGCTTGGATTCGGCGGCCAGACGGTCGGACTTGGCTTCCAGCCAACCGGAGTAGTTGCCCTCGTAAGGGATACCGGCGCCGCGGTCGAGTTCGAGGATCCAGCCGGCAACGTTGTCCAGGAAGTAACGGTCGTGCGTGATCGCTACCACGGTGCCCGGGAAATCGTGCAGGAAGTGCTCCAGCCAGGCGACGGAATCGGCGTCCAGGTGGTTGGTCGGTTCGTCGAGCAGCAGCATGTCGGGGGCCGACAGCAGCAGGCGGCACAGGGCCACACGACGCTTCTCACCACCGGACAGGTGCTCAACCTTGGCGTCCCACGCCGGCAGGCGCAGCGCATCGGCGGCGACTTCCAGCTGGCGCTCCAGGTTGTGGCCGTCGCCAGCTTGCAGGATGGCTTCGAGCTTGGCCTGTTCGGCGGCCAGCTTGTCGAAGTCGGCATCCGGTTCGGCGTAGGCGGCGTAGACCTCGTCAAGGCGCGCCTGGGCGTCCTTGATCACGCTGACGGCTTCTTCAACCACTTCGCGCACGGTCTTGGTCGGATCCAGGATCGGCTCTTGCGGCAAGTAGCCGATGTTCAGCTCCGGCATCGGACGGGCTTCGCCCTCGAACTCGGTGTCGACGCCGGCCATGATTTTCAGCAGCGTGGACTTACCCGAGCCGTTGAGGCCGAGCACGCCGATCTTGGCGCCTGGGAAGAAGGACAACGAAATGTTTTTCAGGATTTCCCGCTTCGGCGGAACAACTTTTCCCAGCCGATGCATGGTGAAGACGTATTGAGCCATGGTGAACCTAGCGTCAGTGACTGATGAATTAAGCGGACGAAGCCCGTGCCAGGCCATGCGCCGCGCGGGCCTTTGACTATCATCAATGCCTGCGTGGGGAAAAAGCCTGAATGTCTGGGGCTGGAACGCCCCCGCGTAACCGGCAAAGCTACCTGAATGCGTTGGGGCAGTCCAGCCAGGCAGGACTGGCACTTTGCCACAACTCAAGGCATGCTAGCCGCCCTCCGGGCGTCCGGCTTATAGTGCACGTCGCGCGCCAGTCCAGCCAACCGCAGGATCACAGCTTGTCCAAAGTCACGCCGCCCACTCCCTTGCGCGCCGCTCATATTGCGCCGGGAGCGCCCCTGCACGGTACCTTGAAGGGCGCATTGGCGACGCTTGTCCTGATGTTGCTCGCATTATTGTTCTGGCAACTGCTCGACCAGTTGCAGCAAAACCAGAAAAACCAGCAGCAATACACCATCGACTACAGTGCCGACCTGGCCGAGCAGATCAGCCAGAGCATGGCCCTGAGCGCGCAGATCGCCCTGAACCTGTTGCCGATTGTCGAGCCGCCGCGCAATGCCGAACAGCAGCAGGCCCTGATGCGCACGCTGCAGCGCTCATTACCGGACCTGCGCAGCTTCGCCCTGCTCGCCCCCAGCGGCGCACTGATCAGCGACACTGCCGAAGGCAGCCAAGACAGTGCCCTGCTTGAAGACCTGGTCAAGCGCAGTCACGCCCAGTCCTACTACCTGAGCAACGATAATGACGGCACAGTCATCTATCTGTTGCTGCACCAACCCAGCGGTGGCTCCAAGGTGTACTGGGCCTTGCGCCTGGCGCCCAACTATCTGGCCAACCTCACACGCCAGGATGTCCAGGGCCCGCGCCCGATGTGGGCAATCGAGAACAGCCTGAACCATCGTGTGGTCAGCCGTGACAGCGGGATGCCGGCGCAGTGGTCCGGTGCCCTGACACCGGAAGAGTTGAACCGCAGTGTGCTGGTCACGCCCTTGAGCAAAAGCGATTGGCAACTGCGCGGCATGTTTGACCGCAGCGCGGTGCTGGAACAACTACTGCCCGCCTTTATCGGCAAGTGCCTGCTGGGGCTGGCGTTCTCGCTGATCCCGGTGATCGTGCTGCTCAACATGCGCCGTCGCCAACGCCAGGTGAACGAAGGCCGGCGACGCTATCAGGACATCTTCGAAGGCACCGGCGTGGCCTTGTGCGTGCTTGACCTGGCGGGGCTCAAGGCGTTTTGCAACAAGACCCAGGTGCAAAGCCGCGAGCAGTTGCACGCCTGGTTGCAGGCCAACCCCGCCGAGCGCAAGCAACTGCTTAAAGAGTTGCGCGTCACCGAGGTCAACCAGATGGCGGTGCGCCTGCTCAACGTCGCGTCTTGCGAGCAAGCCTGGGAGCGCCTGATCGATGATTGCCCGAGCAATACCACCTCCATTGGCTACCAGGTGCTGGAAGCCGTACTGACCCGGCAAAAACAGCTGGAGCTGGAAATCCAGCTCAACGATGTGGCGGGCAACGAACAGTACCTGTGGCTGGTGATGCGTTTGCCGGAACAGCAGGATGACGTCAAGGCCGTGATTCTCAGCATCAGCGACATCACCAGCCGCAAGCTGATCGAGTTGTCGCTGGTGGAGCGCGAGAGCTTCTGGTCGGACGTGGTGCGCACCGTGCCCGATCACCTGTATGTGCAGGACGTGATCAGCCAGCGCATGATTTTCAGTAACCATCATTTGGGTCACACCCTGGGCTACAACAAAGCCGAGTTGCAGCAAATGGGTGAGTACTTCTGGGAAATCCTGCTGCACCCCGAAGACGCCGAGCACTACCATGACGCGCGCGAACAGCAACGCCAGGTCGGCTACACGACCCAATTGCACTGCCAACTGCGCTTTCGTCACCGCAATAACCAGTGGCGCCGCTTCGATATCCGCGAACAGGCCCTGGCCCGCGATACGTCTACGGTGGTCACCCGGATCATCGGCGTGGCCAAAGACATTACCGATCAGATCGAGGCCAGCGAATCCCTGCGCGACAGCGAACAGCGCTACCGGATGCTGGCCGAAAGCATCAGCGACGTGATCTGCTCCACCGACAGCCAGCTGGCGCTGAATTACATCAGCCCATCGGTCAACACCGTATTGGGCTATGACGTGGACTGGGTATTCAAGAATGGCTGGCAGTCGATCGTCGCGAACCCGCAACAGTTGACCGGCATTTATAGCCTGATGGAACAGGTCAGCCGCGCTCTCGGCAACCCCGAGGCCTTGAACACCTTGCGCGATGAAGTCCAGACCCAACTGTTCCTGTTCGACTGCCTGCGCGCCGACGGGCGCAAGGTGCCGATCGAACTGCGCCTGGTGCTGGTGTGGGATGAACATGGCGCGTTTGAAGGCATTCTCGGCGTGGGCCGTGATATCAGCCAGCAACGCCGCGCCGAAAAGGACCTGCGCATGGCGGCCACGGTCTTCGAACACTCCACCTCGGCGATTCTGATTACCGATCCGGCCGGCTATATCGTGCAAGCCAACGAGGCATTCAGCCGGGTCAGCGGCTATGAAGTGGCGGACGTGCTCGACCAGTTGCCGAACATGCTCACCGTCGATGAGCAGCAGGAAGCCCACCTGCGCTATGTGCTCAAGCAACTGCACCAGCACAGCACCTGGGAAGGCGAGGTGTGGCTCAAGCGTCGCAACGGCGAGCATTACCCGGCCTGGGTCGGCATTACCGCGGTGTTCGACGATGAAGGCGACCTGGCCAGCTATGTGTGTTTCTTCAGCGATATCAGCGAGCGCAAGGCCAGCGAGCAGCGCATCCACCGCCTGGCTTACTACGACGCCCTGACCCACCTGCCCAACCGCACGCTGTTCCAGGACCGCCTGCACACCGCGCTGCAGTCCGCCGAACGGCAGAAGTCGTGGGTGGTGCTGATGTTCCTCGACCTCGACCGCTTCAAGCCGATCAACGACTCCCTCGGCCACGCCGCGGGCGACCGGATGCTCAAGGAAATGGCCACGCGCCTGCTCGGTTGCGTGGCCGAAGACGACACCGTGGCGCGCATGGGCGGCGACGAGTTCACCTTGCTGTTGCAACCACGGGTCAGCCGCGAAATGGCGCTGAACCGCGCGATTCATGTGGCCGAGCAGATTCTGGCCAGCCTGGTGAAGCCATTCGTGCTCGAAGGCCGCGAGTTCTTTGTGACCGCCAGTATCGGCATCGCCCTCAGCCCGCAAGACGGCAACGAGCTGAGCCAGCTGATGAAAAACGCGGATACGGCGATGTATCACGCCAAGGAGCGCGGCAAGAACAACTTCCAGTTCTACCAGGCCGACATGAACGCCAGCGCCCTGGAGCGCCTGGAACTGGAAAGCGATCTGCGCCACGCCCTGGACCAGAACGAATTCGTGCTGTATTACCAGCCACAATTCAGCGGCGACGGCAAACGCCTGACCGGCGCCGAGGCCCTGCTGCGTTGGCGTCACCCGCGCCGCGGGCTGGTGCCGCCGGGGGATTTCATCCCGGTATTGGAAGAACTCGGGCTGGTAGTGGATGTGGGCGACTGGGTGATCAGCGAAGCCTGTCGCCAACTCAAGACCTGGCACCAGAACAAAGTGCGGGTACCCAAAGTCTCGGTGAACATCTCGGCGCGGCAGTTCTCCGACGGGCAACTGGGCACGCGCATCGCCACCATCCTCAAGGACACTGGCCTGCCGCCGGCGTGCCTGGAGCTGGAACTGACCGAAAGTATCCTGATGCGCGAGGTCAACGAAGCCCTGCAGATCCTCGCCAGCCTGAAAAACCTGGGCTTGAGCATCGCGGTGGACGACTTTGGCACCGGCTATTCGTCGCTCAATTACCTCAAGCAATTCCCTATCGACGTGCTGAAGATCGACCGCACCTTCGTCGATGGCCTGCCCTCCGGTGAGCAGGACGCGCAGATCGCCCGGGCGATTATTGCCATGGCCCACAGCCTGAACCTGGCGGTGATCGCCGAAGGTGTGGAAACCCATGAGCAATTGGACTTCCTGCGCGAACACGGCTGTGACGAGGTGCAAGGCTACCTGTTCGGGCGACCGATGCCGGCGAATCGGTTTGAAGTGCAGTTCAGCAATGATGCGCTGTTCATGTTTGACTGAAAGTGCTGTGGTGAGTCTGAGGGCCTCATCGCAGGCAAGCCAGCTCCCACGTTTGACTGTGTCAACCCGATCAAGTGTGGGAGCTGGCTTGCCTGCGAAGGGGCCAGTACCGACACCACCCAGCCCCAGATGAGCCCCACTTGTCCGCGACATGATGTCCTTTCATATGCCATCCAAAACCCATTGGGTTAGAATGCCCTCCTTTTCTGCCCCCGATCCTTGAGGACCGCCATGTTCAGCCGTGATTTGACTATTGCCAAGTACGACGCCGATCTCTTCGCCGCCATGGAGCAAGAAGCCGTGCGCCAGGAAGAGCACATTGAGCTGATCGCTTCGGAAAACTACACCAGCCCTGCGGTGATGGAGGCTCAAGGTTCGGTTTTGACCAACAAGTACGCCGAAGGCTACCCGGGCAAGCGCTACTACGGTGGTTGCGAGTACGTCGACGTGGTTGAGCAGTTGGCCATCGACCGTGCCAAAGAGCTGTTCGGCGCCGATTACGCCAACGTCCAGCCACACGCCGGTTCCCAGGCCAACGCGGCCGTTTACCTGGCCCTGCTGCAAGGCGGCGACACCATTCTGGGCATGAGCCTGGCCCACGGCGGTCACCTGACCCACGGCGCCAGCGTTTCCTCCTCCGGCAAGCTGTACAACGCCGTTCAATACGGTATCGACGGCAACGGCCTGATCGACTACGACGAAGTCGAGCGCCTGGCGGTCGAGCACAAGCCGAAAATGATCGTGGCCGGTTTCTCTGCCTACTCGCAGATCCTGGACTTCCCACGCTTCCGTGAAATCGCTGACAAGGTCGGTGCCTACCTGTTCGTCGACATGGCCCACGTGGCCGGTCTGGTGGCTGCTGGCGTGTACCCGAACCCAGTGCCTTACGCTGACGTGGTCACCACCACTACCCACAAGACCCTGCGCGGTCCACGTGGCGGCCTGATCCTGGCGCGCGCCAACGCCGAAATCGAGAAGAAGCTCAACTCCGCCGTTTTCCCGGGCGCCCAGGGTGGCCCGCTGGAGCACGTGATCGCCGCCAAAGCGATCTGCTTCAAGGAAGCACTGCAGCCTGAGTTCAAGACCTACCAGCAACAAGTGGTGAAGAACGCCCAGGCCATGGCAGCTGTGTTCATCGAGCGCGGTTTTGACGTGGTGTCCGGCGGTACTGAAAACCACCTGTTCCTGCTGTCGCTGATCAAGCAGGACATTTCCGGTAAAGATGCTGACGCCGCTCTGGGCAAAGCCTTCATCACCGTGAACAAAAACTCCGTGCCGAACGACCCACGTTCGCCGTTCGTCACCTCCGGCCTGCGCTTCGGCACCCCGGCTGTGACCACTCGTGGCTTCAAGGAAGCAGAGTGCAAGGAACTGGCCGGCTGGATCTGCGACATCCTGGCTGACCTGAACAACGAAGCCGTGATCGACGCGGTACGCGAGAAGGTCAAGGCTATCTGCAAGAAGCTGCCGGTATACGGCGCGTAATACAAAGAAGCCCACTGTAGGAGCGAGCTTGCTCGCGAAAAACGTCAACGATAACGCGTGCATCCTGGGTGCACGCGTTGCCTGTGAGTTCTTCGCGAGCAAGCTCGCTCCTACAGGTGGGCTTTTTTATGCCTGATAGACCCGCGCAAAGCCTTGGCGAATTTTGTCTTCTGGCAGCTCATCGGCAATAAACACGATCACACTCTCCCGCGCCTCGCCCTCCGCCCATTCGGTATCCCAGTCGAAACCATAGAGTTTCAGCACGCCCTGGAACACCATGCGCCGGTCTTCCCCGGCAATATTCAACACACCTTTGTAGCGCAGCAGCTGCTTGCCGTGTTCTTCCAGCAATTGGTTCATGAACTCACTGAGGCGGTCGATATCCAGCGGCTGGTCGGTGCGCAGCACCAGGCTGGAAATACGATCGACCGATGGCGCAGCGGTGACCGGGCGCAGGCTCATGCCGGCGTTGAGGTTGAAGCCGCGCACATCCAGCAACTCGGCCAGGTCAATCTTGCCGTGATCCACTACACGGATCGGCGCACGCCGGTTAATGCGGGTGAGGCGCTGGCTGAGGGCGTCGAAGCTGGCGTCGTCCACCAGGTCACGCTTGCTCACCAGCAGGCGGTCGGCAAAGCCGATCTGGGCCTGGGCGATGGTCTGGGTCAGGTGATGCTCGGCGTGGGCGGCGTCCACCAGGGTGATGATGCCGTCGAGGATGTAGCGCTCGCGCAGTTCTTCGTCGATGAAAAACGTCTGGGCCACCGGCGCAGGATCCGCCAGGCCGGTGCATTCGATCACCAGCCGGTCGAAGGCGATCTCGCCACTGTCCAGGCGCTCAAGCAGCAGGTACAAGGCTTTGGTCAGGTCGGTGTGGATGGTGCAGCACACGCAGCCGTTGGACAGGGTCATGACTTGCACCGGCTCGTCGCCCAAGAGCTGGGTGTCGATACCGGCGTCGCTGAATTCGTTTTCGATCACGGCGATTTTCAAGCCGTGCTCGGCCTTGAGCAGGTGGCGCAGCAAGGTGGTCTTGCCGGCGCCGAGAAAGCCGCTGAGGATGGTGACGGGGATGGGAGAGGACAAAGAGATTCTCCTGAAAAATGAGGGCGCAAAAACAACTGTAGGAGCGAGCTTGCTCGCGAAGAACGTCAACGATAACGCGTGCTGTCTGGATGCACGTGGTGTCCTTGGGTTTTTCGCGAGCAAGCTCGCTCCTACAGGTACAGCCGTTTTACCAACTTAGCAGCACTTGGGCCCACCCTTGCCGCCGTAACGGGCCTCTTGGCGTTCGCGGAAGAACGCCTTGTAGTCCATCACCGGCTTGTCCGGGTGTTTGGTTTGCATATGCTCAACGTAGGTGTCGTAGTCGGGAATGCCGACCATCAGGCGCGCGGCCTGACCGAGGTATTTACCGAGGCGACTGATGTCATTGAACATGTCTGCAATCCTCGTTATGCGTCCGGTACAGCCTGGAAGGGGGCTTCTTTATCCGTACGCTCTTTGTTGCCCCAGGCGGCGACGCCGACTTTGAGCGCATAGAACAGGATGCTGAACACCACGAACAGGAACAGCGCCGTCAGCGTTGCGTTGGTGTAGGCGTTCCAGATCACATGCTGCATCTGGTCGATGCTCTTGGCCGGGGCGAGGATCTGGCCGTTGGCCAGGGCATCGCTGTATTTCTTGGCCAGCGACAGGAAGCCGATCGCCGGGTTGGCGTCGAACAGCTTGATGAAGCCTGCGGTGGTGGTGCAGATCAGCAGCCAGACAGCCGGCAACATGGTCACCCAGATGTAGCGCTGACGTTTCATTTTGATCAGCACAACAGTTGCCAGCATCAAGGCGATACCCGCCAGCATCTGGTTGGAGATACCGAACAGCGGCCACAAGGTATTGATGCCACCCAGTGGGTCGATCACGCCCTGGTACAGCAGGTAACCCCACATCGCCACGCAACCGGCCGTCGCGATCAGGTTGGCGGTCCAGGACTCGGTGCGTTTGAGCGCAGGCACGAAGGAGCCGAGCAGGTCTTGCAGCATGAAACGACCGGCGCGGGTACCGGCATCCACTGCCGTAAGGATGAACAGCGCTTCGAACAGGATCGCAAAGTGGTACCAGAACGCCATGGTGTTTTCACCTGGCAGCACACTGTGCAGGATCTGCGCGATACCTACCGCCAGCGTCGGCGCACCGCCGGCACGCGCCAGGATGGTGGTTTCACCGATATCGTGGGCAACGGCCGACAGCGCCTCAGGGGTAATTGCAAAGCCCCAGCTGCTGACGGTTTGCGCCACGGTGACCACGTCGGTACCGACAATCGCCGCCGGGCTGTTCATGGCGAAATACACGCCTGGCTCGATCACCGAAGCGGCAACCATCGCCATGATGGCCACGAACGATTCCATCAACATGCCGCCGTAACCGATGTAACGGGCGTGGCTTTCATTGGCGAGCAACTTGGGCGTGGTGCCCGAGGAGATCAGCGCGTGGAAGCCCGACACCGCGCCACAGGCAATGGTGATGAACAGGAACGGGAACAGGCCGCCCTTCCATACCGGGCCAGTGCCGTCGATGAACTGGGTCAGCGCCGGCATTTTCAGGTCAGGCATGGTGACGAGGATGCCAATCGCCAGGGCGATGATGGTGCCGATTTTCAGGAACGTCGACAGGTAGTCACGCGGTGCCAGAATCAGCCATACCGGCAGCACAGCGGCAACGAAGCCGTAGCCGATCAGCATCCAGGTGATCTGGATCCCGGTGAAGGTAAAGGCTTTGGCCCACACCGGGTCAGCGGCAATTTGCCCGCCCAGCCAGATCGAACCCAGCAGCAACAGCACGCCGATGATCGAAATTTCACCGATGCGGCCCGGGCGGATGTAGCGCATGTAGATACCCATGAACATCGCAATCGGGATGGTCGCCATCACCGTAAAGATGCCCCACGGGCTCTCGGCCAGGGCCTTGACCACGATCAGCGCCAGCACCGCGAGGATGATGATCATGATCAAAAAGCAGCCAAACAGCGCGATGGTCCCGGGAATGCGGCCCATCTCTTCGCGCACCATGTCGCCCAGGGAACGCCCGTTACGGCGTGTAGACAGGAACAGGATCATGAAGTCCTGCACCGCCCCCGCCAGCACCACACCGGCAATCAGCCACAGGGTGCCGGGCAGGTAACCCATCTGTGCCGCCAGGACCGGACCGACCAGCGGGCCTGCACCGGCAATCGCCGCAAAGTGGTGACCAAAAAGGATATGTTTGTTGGTTGGCACGTAGTCCAGACCGTCGTTATTGACCACTGCGGGGGTGGCCCGCCGTGGGTCGAGCTGCATCACGTTATTGGCGATGAACAGACTGTAGTAACGGTACGCAACCAGATAGATGGCCACAGCAGCGACCACGATCCACAAGGCGTTGATCGCCTCGCCGCGGCGCAAGGCCACTACGCCCAGGGCGCACGCTCCCAGGATTGCCAGCACCAGCCAGGGTAGGTGGCGTAGCAGGCTATTATTATTTTTCATTTTTGTATTCCAGCCAGGGTGGACAGAAAGGACAGCCAGCCCGAGTTTAGCGCTGTTGGCTTCAAAGACCAGCCCCCTACGTTGGTCTAGAGCCTTCTATGCGGCAAAAAAACGAAATAAATGCCAAATGATGGCGCAAGGCTACAATTCTCCTATCCACCGAGGGCTTCACCATGACCGAACACCCGTCTGAACGTCGCCGTTTTCGCCGGATCGCCTTTGATGCCACTGCCGAACTTCGGCAAAACGGCAGCGAATGGCCAGTGACACTGGTGGATCTGTCACTCAAGGGATTGCTGGTGGAACGGCCTGACGACTGGAAGGGGAATAAAGCGCTGCCCTTTGACGTCGACATACGCCTGGACCAGAAGACGCATATAAAGATGCAAGCGCGGCTGACCCACGAAGAGCATGGTCAATTGGGCTTTGTGTGCAAACACATTGATCTGGATTCGATCAGCCATTTGCGTAGGTTCGTTGAGTTGAACCTGGGTGATGAGCAAGAGCTGGAGCGCGAGTTGGGCGCCCTGCTGGAGATCTGAAAACACACATCAATCAAAATGTGGGAGCTGGCTTGCCTGCGATGACGGTGTCTCAGGCAAGGATGGGTAAGCTGACCCGCCGCTATCGCAGGCAAGCCAGCTCCCACAGGGGTTACTCGAACAGCGCATCCAAGGCTTGTTCCAGACGGGTAACCCCAATCACCTGCAAGCCCTGGGGCATTTCCTTGGGCGCATTGCCCTTGGGCACGATCGCCCGCTTGAACCCATGCTTGGCCGCCTCCTTCAACCGCTCCTGCCCACTGGGCACCGGGCGGACTTCGCCCGACAGGCCGACTTCACCAAACACCAGCAGGTCATGGGGCAGCGGTCGGTTACGCAGGCTGGACATTACCGCCGCCATCAGCGCCAGGTCGGAGGCGGTCTCCAATACCTTGACCCCGCCCACTACGTTAAGGAAAACATCCTGGTCATGGGTCGGAATGCCGCCGTGACGGTGCAATACCGCCAGCAACATCGCCAAACGGTTCTGGTCCAGGCCAAGCGTGACCCGGCGCGGGTTGGCCAAATGGCTGTCATCCACCAGCGCCTGAACTTCCACCAGCATGGGCCGGGTGCCTTCCCACGTCGCCATCACCACACTGCCGGGGACTTCCTCCTGGGCACGGGTGAGAAAAATCGCCGAAGGGTTAGAGACTTCTTTCAGCCCGCGGTCAGTCATGGCGAACACACCCAGCTCGTTCACAGCGCCAAAGCGGTTTTTTACCGCCCGCAGCAAACGCAGGCGGCCATCGGACTCACCTTCGAAATACAGCACGGTATCCACCATGTGCTCCAACACCCGTGGCCCGGCTAGCGCGCCTTCCTTGGTCACGTGACCAACCAGAAAGATCGCCGTGCCGCTTTGCTTGGCGTAGCGCACCAACAGCGCCGCACTTTCACGCACCTGGGACACGCCGCCCGGCGCCGATTGCAGTTGCTCGGTGAAAATCGTCTGGATCGAGTCAATCACCATGACCTTGGGTTTTTCGATCCGCGCCGTGGCGATGATGCTTTCGATACAGGTTTCGGTCATGACCCGCAGCTGATCCTGGGGCAGGCCCAAACGGCGGGCGCGCATGGCCACTTGCTGTTGGGATTCTTCGCCGGTGACATACAGCGCCGGCATACGGCTGGCGATGCTGCACAGGGTTTGCAAGAGGATGGTCGACTTGCCGATACCCGGGTCACCGCCAATCAGCACCACCGAACCATCGACCAGGCCACCGCCAAGTACGCGGTCCAGTTCGCCGGAGGCGGTGGAGAAACGCGGGATCTCTTCGACACTGACTTCGGCCAGGGTCTTGATCTGTGCCTGTTGCCCGGTCCAGCCGGCGCGGCCGGTCGGCGCTGCGGCACCACCGCTTTCGATCATGGTTTCAGTCAGGGTGTTCCACGCACCGCATTCGGAGCACTGGCCCGCCCATTTGGGAAAGGTCGCGCCGCACTCCGTGCAGCCGTACATGCGCTTGGCCTTTGCCATGTGAGAACCTCCAACCGAAAAACCGCGATGATAGCTCAGCGCGACGCCGGGGTCCGGATTTCGCCACTGGCCAAACGTGAAGCACTGTTACCGACGGGGTCCTCGGCGTTCAGGTCCGCGCCTTTGGCTTGCAGTTCACCCAGCAACTCGACGCGTTTGAACAACCCGGCGTACATGGCGGCGGTCTGCCCCGCGCCATTGCGTTGGTCGGGGTTGCAGTCGGTGGCCAGCAGGCGCTGGGCGATTTTCAGCTCGCCCTTGAAGATGGCGCCCATCAGCGCCGTGTTGCCGCGTTTGTCCTGAACGCAGGCGTTGGCACCGGCATTGAGCAGGCGCTCCACGTAAGGGGCCTGGCCGTGATAAGCGGCGAGGATCAGTGCGGTGTAGCCTTTGTCATCCTGGGTGTTAAGGCTGTAGCCGGATTCAATAAAGGTGTTGAGCATGTCGAGGTCGCCACGCCGGGCGGCGTCAAAGTAATAATCCTGTAGCTGCGCTTTGAGCGCCACCGGGTCTGGAGACTCCGCCTGGGCGACGAAGGCCAGCATGGCCATCAGTAAACCAATAGAGATACGCATAGGGGCTTCTCCTGCCAAAGGCCGACGCCCATCCAGGCGCCGACCGCAACCAACGAATCAGTCAGTCAGTTTTTCCGCCAGCGCCTTCACGCGAGCCAGGTCACCTTTGGCAACCTTGGTCACGCCGGTGCCGTATTCCGGATCAGCCTTGTAAAGGAACGACAGGATGATGTGCTTGCTCTCGTCATCGGTGGTGGCCAGCGAGCCGCCGAAGTTGTCGATCAAGTCCTGACGCTCTTTCTTTGTGTAGGAGCGGTACAGGTCACCGGCCTGTTTGAAGTTCTGCTCGCGCTGGATCTTCGCCTGCTGGGTGCTGCCCGACAGCGGCGACTGGCTGTAGCGCGCGGTTTGCGGCTCTTCGCGTGGCAACAGCCGGCTTGGCTGGTAGTTCACGCCGGTGGTGGTCTTGCCGACGTTCATCGCGCCATCCTGGTTGCCGTTGTTGACGGTGACCCGTGGGGCGTTGATCGGCAGTTGCAGGGCATTCGCGCCCAGACGGTACATTTGCGTATCGGCATAGGAGAACACCCGGCCTTGCAGCAGGCGGTCTTCCGACGGCTCGATGCCCGGCACCAGGTTGGCAGGCGCCATCGCGACTTGCTCGGTCTCCTGGAACACATTGCCGGGGTTGCGGTTCAGCACCATTTGGCCAACTTTGCGCTCGGGCACATTTGGCCAGATCTTGGTGGCATCCAGAGGGTCGAAATCAAACTTGGCCAAGTCCTCGGGCTTGAGCACTTGCACATACAAGTCCCACTTGGGGAAGTCGCCCTTGTTGATATGGGTGACCAAGTCATTGGTCATATGGCTGTAGTCACGCCCCTGCACCTCGGTGACTTGCTTGGGATCAAGGTTCTTGATGCCTTGCAGGCTCTTCCAATGGAACTTGACGTAGTGCACTTCGCCCTTGGCGTTAATCAACTTGTAGGCATGTACGCCATTGCCGTCCATCTCGCGGTAACTGGCCGGAGTGCCGGAGTCCGAGTACAACTCGGTCAACGTACGTGTGGCCTCGGGAACATGAGAGAAGAAGTCAAAACGGCGTGAGTCGTCATCCAGGTTAGTGCGTGGGTCGGGTTTAAAGGCATGGACCATATCCGGGAACTTGATGGCATCGCGGATAAAGAAAGTCGGGAAGTTATTGCCGACCAGGTCCCAGTTACCTTCGCCAGTGTAGAACTTGGTGGCAAAGCCCCGTGGGTCACGCAGGGTTTCCGGGGAATGGTTGCCGTGGACGACCGCCGAAAAGCGTACGAACACTGGGGTGGTTTCACCCGCCGCAAACACCTTGGCCTTGGTCAGGTCACTGAGGTTGTCGGTCACCGTGAAAGTGCCATGGGCACCGGTGCCGCGGGCATGTACCACGCGCTCGGGGATACGTTCGCGGTCAAAACGCTGCAACTTCTGAATCAGTTGAACGTCCTGCAACAACACCGGGCCGTTCGCTCCGGCCGTTTGGGAGTTCTGATTGTCGCCGACGTTGGCGCCGTTATCCCGGGTCAGGTTGGCGGCTTGCACGGAGAGGGACAGCAGGCTGGCGGTCACCAGTGCCAGCGCATGGCGCGCGGACACGGGCCTACGGCTGATTGGAGTGTTCATCGAGGTTTCCTCTGGTTTTTTTAGCGCACATTCTGTTGTGCTTGTCAGAGGCTAGTGACCTGCGAGTCAGAAGATAAATAGAAAAACACCACAGGTCCGATTAAGAAAATAATCTGGTAACTGGCTGAAAGGACGGGTAATTCGCGCGCGACTGGTGGCACTTTGCAAACTATTTGCGTTTTAATGTGTCGATAAAAACCGACAGTGTTAACAGTTGTGTCGAGCAAGCCTTGTACGACTGAATTACACTGACCTCCACCCTTCTCAACTGTAACAAGGAATAACCTATGGGCGTGATCAGTGAGTTCAAGGCCTTCGCGGTCAAAGGTAATGTGGTCGACATGGCCGTCGGTATCATCATCGGCGCCGCCTTCGGCAAAATTGTTTCCTCGTTTGTGGGCGACGTGATTATGCCGCCTATCGGTCTGTTGATCGGGGGTGTGGATTTTGGCGACCTGGCGATAACGCTCAAAGCCGCGCAAGGTGATGTACCGGCGGTGGTGCTGGCCTATGGCAAGTTTATCCAGAGCATCATCGACTTCGTAATCGTCGCTTTTGCGATCTTCATGGGCGTGAAGGCCATCAACCGCCTGAAGCGAGAAGAAGCCGTAGCCCCTAGCTTGCCGCCGACACCGACCAAGGAAGAAGTGCTGCTGGGCGAGATCCGCGATCTGCTCAAGGCTCAAAACAACAACAAACCGCTTTAATCAGCGATTGCAAAAAGGCGCCTCGTGAGGCGCCTTTTTTCTACCAGTAATTTTCTACTGCAACCTGACCAGGGCGTCGGCTCAGGCTCAGTTGCATGTCCCGTTGCTTGAGTAGCTGGCGGGTGTCATCGACCATCTGCGGATTACCGCAAATCAATACGCGGGAGTGTTCCGGCGTTAACTCAAGGCCGGCGGCACGCTCCAGTTCGCCATTTTCGATCAGCGTGGTAATGCGCCCGTTGAGCGCACCCGGATGTTGCTCGCGAGTGACGATGGGGATGTAGGTGAGTTTATGCGCGTATTCGGCCAGGTACTCGCGCTCCCCCAGTTCCTTGATCAGCGCCTGGTAGGCCAGCTCTTTCGCTTCACGCGCGCTGTACACCAGGATGATGCGTTCGAATTTTTCCCAAACCTCAAAGTCCTGCAGAATCGACAGGAACGGCGCGACCCCTGTGCCGGTGCCCAGCAGCCACAGGTCGCGCCCGTCGACGAAGCGATTGAGGGTCAGGAAGCCGGTGGCCTGGCGTTCTACCAGCAAGGTGTCGCCGACCCGCAGCCGGCTAAGCTCACTGGTGAACTCGCCGCCTGGGACAACGATGGAAAAAAAGTCGAGGTGCTCATCAAAAGGCGATGACACCACCGAGTAGGCACGCCACACGGTGCTGCCATCGGCCTTGGTCACACCCAGGCGCACGAACTGCCCGGCGGTAAATCGAAAGCCTGGGTCGCGAGTGGTGCGCAGGGTGAAGAGGCTGGGGGTCAGCGATTGCACGTCGAGCAAGGTCTGGCGGGTAAATTTCTCAGCACTGGCCGTCATGGGAGGCTCCGTTTTGCACAGGCCGTTAGTGTCTCTCAAAGCGGGTGACGCAAACACCGCTGATTTGTACTGGCATTGCAATATCCCAGGGTACGTGGGCTGTCAGTGACCATCGGCCCTCAGGCAATCGAGAAAGATCAAGGCGCCACCCACTCACACTAATCATTTGGCTATTAATCCCACCAGAATGCGCAACAAGATGAAACTGGGACGCTCTTAGGCATCATTTTGATATTACCCACAAACTATTAAAACCAGTGTAAAAAAAACATTCCCACCGTTTTTTTCATACAACTTATCTACAGTTGTACAAGTCTGGAAACTGTAGCTGGACTCACTGATGAAATTTTTTTCAGACTAGCTTGTACGACGTGTCCTACACTTGTTTTCGTGCTGCATTGGGGATCAGGAAGTACCCAAGTCACAAAGAAACCCATGGAGAGTTACCGATGGTCAATTGGCGCAATTCACGGCTGCCCAAGCTGGAAGGCGAGAGCGAAATCACCACCGTGTATGAAATGGTGATTAACCGCACTCAGGAAATGGGCTTCAAATATTGCTCGTTCACAATGAGTACCCAATCCGAAAGCACCCAAACCAAGCCATTCAACTGCAACAACTACCCAAATGAGTGGAACAGGATTTATCAACAAGCAGGTTTCTTCGACAAGGATCCGGCTGTAGTCCACTGCAAGCACTCTGTACTGCCCATTCTCTGGGAGAAAAAAGCCTTCAGTAACGCACCCGAACTGTGGGACTTGGCTCAGTCATTCGGGGTGCATGTGGGCTGGTCCCAGGCGGTGCATGATTTCAAGGGTGTATTCAGTATGCTGACCCTGGTGCGTGACAAGGGTGAGGTCAGCCCTGAAGAGCTTTACGAAAAAGCCGGTCAGGTATTGTGGCTTTGCCATGCGATGCATGCGGTAGTCGCACATCAATACGCCTGTGAGCCCGTCGACGAGGTGCCGTTCAAGTTAACCGCCCGCGAAACGGAAATTCTCAGATGGTGCGCCATGGGCAAGACCGCCGCGGAGATTGCTCGCATTCTGTGTCTGTCAGAGCGAACGGTGGGTTTTCATGTCGGCAGAGTACTCAGCAAATTGAAGGTCACCAGTAAGATCCAGGCTGTGCTCTGCCTCGCCAAAGCCGGAATGCTCTAACCGTCAATTAAACACCCCATGTCATTGCGTTAAAAAAAACGTAACATTTACGGCCAATTCTGAGTGTTGATGCCGCCCCCTTTAGCGGGTCGCGTCGCCGTCCACTCAGACGGTTCCGTCGATTACCCAGAGCACTCCTCCCCCATGCCCCTGCTTGACAGCCCCTTCGCCCAGCTCGATCTGATTCGTCAGCCAGAGCAACACAATGATCCGCTGCAAGCCTTCGATGCCGCCGACGAATACCTGCTCAACCACCTTGGCGCACAGCAACCCGATACGCTGAGCCGTGTGCTGGTACTCAATGACAGCTTCGGTGCCCTCGCGGCCAGCCTTGCGGGCCAGGTGCTGGTGACCTCCAGCGGCGACTCGTTCCTCGCCGCCCAAGGCCTGGAGAAAAACCTGGTGCGCAACGGCAAGGCGTTTGATGCCGTGCCATTCATCCCCGCCAGCACTGCGCCGGTGGGGCCCTTTGATCGGGTGCTGATCCGCGTGCCAAAAACCCTGGCGCTGCTGGAAGAACAGTTGATCCGCCTGCAAGGGCAATTGGCGCCGGGCGCCGAGGTGATTGCCGGGGCGATGGTCAAGCACTTGCCCCGCGCCGCCGGTGAGCTGCTGGAGCGTTACATCGGGCCGATGCACGCTACGCTTGCGGTCAAAAAGGCGCGATTGCTGATCGCCACCGTGGCAGATCGTCCTGTCGCCGTCTCGCCCTACCCCACCCGCTACAGGCTGGACACGCCGGCGATCGAGTTGCTCAACCACGCTAACGTTTTCTGCCGCGAAGGTCTGGACATCGGCACCCGCGCCTTCCTGCCGCACCTGCCGAAAAACCTTGGCAGCGCTCGCGTGGCAGACCTGGGCTGCGGCAATGGCGTATTGGCAATTGCCAGCGCTCTGCTAAACCCCGACGCACAGTACACGCTGGTGGATGAGTCCTACATGGCCGTGCAATCGGCGGCTGAAAACTGGCAGGCCGCCCTGGGCGATCGCGACGTCAGCGTACGCGCCGATGACGGCCTGGCCGGGCAGGAGGCACAATCGTTGGACGTGGTGCTGTGCAACCCACCGTTTCATCAACAACAAGTGGTCGGTGACTTCCTCGCCTGGCGCATGTTCCAGCAGGCGCGGGAAGCCCTGGTAGTGGGCGGCGCGTTGTATATCGTCGGTAACCGTCACCTGGGCTACCACAGCAAATTGGCGCGATTGTTCCGTGGCGTCGAGCAAGTGGCGGCCACGCCAAAGTTTGTCATCCTCAAAGCGCGCAAATAAAAAAAGCCCTGCTTATTGTAGGAGCGAGCTTGCTCGCGAAAAACCTGAGAACACCGCGGGGCGTCAGGCACCCCGCGTTATCGTTGACGTTTTTCGCGAGCAAGCTCGCTCCTACAGTGTCAATGCGTGGTCAGGCCCGCCGCATTCATGAACATGCGCATCAGGCTGGCCACGACGAACAGGGCCAGCACGCTGCCGACCCAGATCATCGCCAGCCATCCCAGGCGCCGCCACAATGGTTGTTTCTCGGCTTGTTCAATCTCGTGCAACGAAGGTTTACCGGACATGTTTCAACCCTCCTAGTGATAGCCGTCTTCGTGGGTGACCTTGCCGCGGAACACGTAGTAGCTCCAGAAGGTGTACCCCAGAATGAACGGGATGATGAACAACGTGCCCACCAGCATGAAGCCCTGGCTTTGGGGTGGCGCCGCAGCGTCCCAGATCGATACGGACGGCGGGATGATATTGGGCCACAGGCTGATGCCCAGGCCGCTGTAGCCGAGGAAGATCAGCACCAGCGTCAGCAGGAACGGCGTGTAGTGCGCATGACGGGCCACGGCGCGGAACAGTCCGTACATCGTGACCAATACCAGCACCGGCACGGGCAGGAACCAGAACAGATTCGGCAAGGTGAACCAGCGCGAAGCGATTTCCGGGTGGGTCAGCGGCGTCCAGATACTGACGATACCGATCACCGCCAACACCACGAACGCTAACGGCCGCGCCAGGTTATGCATCTGCTCTTGCAACTTGCCTTCGGTCTTCATGATCAACCAGGTGCAGCCGAGTAAGGCATACGCCACGATCAGCGCCACGCCGCAGAACATGGTGAACGGTGTGAGCCAGTCCAGTGAGCCGCCGGCAAACTGGCGATCCACCACCGGGATACCGTCGATAAACGCCCCCAGCGCCACCCCCTGGAAGAAGGTCGCCGCCAGCGAGCCGCCGATAAACGCCTTGTCCCACAGGTGACGCTTGTGGTCCTTGGCCTTGAAGCGGAACTCAAAGGCCACGCCGCGAAAGATCAGCCCGATCAGCATCAGGATCAGCGGCAGGTACAAGGCCGACAACACTACCGAATAGGCCAGCGGGAACGCGCCAAACAACGCCGCGCCGCCGAGGACCAGCCAGGTTTCGTTGCCGTCCCAAACGGGGGCCACGGTGTTCATCATCACGTCACGGTCGACTTTGCCGGGGATAAACGGAAAGAGGATGCCGATACCCAGGTCGAAGCCGTCCATGACCACGTACATCATGATGCCGAAGATGATGATCACGGCCCAGATCAGCGGAAGATCAATACCCATCTCAATTCCCCTTGTGCTGGATGTGGTCGTGGTCGTTATCGCTACCATCGTCGGCGGCAGACAACGGACGCGCCGGGGTGCGTTTCTGACCAGGGCCACCATGGGTAGGCTCGGAACCTTCGTGAGTCTGAGGCCCTTTGCGCACCAGGCGCATCATGTAGCCCAAACCGGCACCGAACAGCGCGAAGTACACCACCACGAACAACACCAGGGTAATAGTCATTTGCGCCAGGCTATGCCCGGATGAGGCATCTGCCGTGCGCATCAACCCGTAGACCACCCACGGCTGGCGACCGATTTCGGTGGTGAACCAACCGGCAAGAATCGCAATCAAGCCAGACGGGCCCATCCACAGCGCCAGGTACAGGAACGGTTTGGACGTGTACATCTTGTCGCCCCGGCGCAGCCACAGGCTGAACAGACCGGTGAAGATCATCAGGAACCCCAGGCCGACCATGACCCGGAACGACCAGAAGACAATGGTCGAATTGGGGCGATCTTCAGGCGGGAACTCCTTGAGGGCCGGCACCTGTTTGTCCAGGGAGTGGGTCAGGATCAGGCTGCCCAGATACGGAATCTCGACGGCGTATTTGGTTTTCTCGGCTTTCATGTCCGGCCAGCCGAACAGGATCAACGGCGTTGGCTCGTTGCCGATATTTTCCCAGTGGCCTTCAATCGCGGCGATTTTTGCCGGTTGATGCTTGAGGGTATTGAGGCCATGGAAGTCACCGATCACGGCCTGGATGGGCGCGACAATCAGGGCCATCCACATCGCCATAGAGAGCATTTTGCGGATCGCCGGGTTGTCCTTGCCGCGCAGCAAATGCCAGGCCGCCGACGAGCCGACGAAGAACGCCGTGGCAACAAACGCAGCCGTGGCCATGTGCATCAGGCGGTAAGGGAACGAAGGGTTGAAGATCACCGCCAGCCAATCGGTGGGAATCACTCGGCCGTCGATGATTTCAAAGCCCTGGGGCGTTTGCATCCAGCTGTTGGAGGCGAGAATCCAGAACGTCGAGATCAGCGTACCCACGGCCACCATCACCGTAGAGAAAAAGTGCAGCTTGCGCCCCACCTTGTTCCAGCCAAACAGCATCACGCCCAGGAAGCCAGCCTCAAGGAAGAAGGCGGTGAGCACTTCGTACGTCAGCAACGGCCCGGTGACGGCGCCGGCGAAGTCCGAAAAACGGCTCCAGTTGGTGCCGAATTGGTAGGCCATGACCAGGCCGGAGACCACGCCCATGCCGAAGTTGACGGCAAAGATCTTCGACCAGAAATGGTAGAGGTCACGGTAGGTATCGTTATGAGTCTTGAGCCACAAGCCCTCCAGCACCGCAAGGTAACTGGCCAGGCCGATGGTGATCGCCGGGAACAGGATGTGAAACGAGATGGTGAACGCAAATTGAATTCGGGCGAGATCTAGCGCCTCCAAACCGAACATAAGTCTTCCTCTGTCAGGTAATACCGGCTGCTGGCTGGGAGCCTGCACCCACTGCCCCCACGGATATGGAGTGTGGCGAATTTCAATTCGTTTCTTTTTTTACCCATCTCGTGGGGATTCTGGCCTTGCGGCCGCCAGAGCAATTCCGGGGCAGGTTTTGATCTGGATCAAGCATCGTTGAAAGAGTAGTCCCATTTTTGCTGTAGGACTGTGTGGTCTTTTGCCGCGTGACAGCTTGCCTCAGCCCTGTTCTTGCAACTATTTGTTACAGCTTGATGCTAATCTCGCCATTCCCCCGCTCCTGACCTGAATTTCCGATGCCCAGTGAACCTGCGTTGCTGCTACGTCACCACCGTCCTTTCATCGCCTTCTGGCTGGCACGTATCTTTACCGCCAGCGGCTTCCAGATGCTCACCGTGGCAATCGGCTGGAACCTCTACCAACTGACCGGCAACGTGCTGGACCTGGGCCTGGTTGGCCTGGTGGAATTCGTACCACGCGTGCTGTTCATGCTGCACACCGGGCATGTGGCCGATCGCTATGAACGCCGCAAGGTCGCCGCCATTTGCCAGACGTTACAGGCGCTGATTGCCCTGTCCCTGGCCATTGGCGGCCTGACCGGCAACGTGACTCGCGAGATGATCTTCATCCTTGCCTTCCTGCTCGGCGCTGCGCGCTCATTTGAAATGCCCACCACCCAGGCGCTGCTGCCGAGCATTGTGCCCAGCGCGCTGTTCCCCCGGGCCGTGGCGGCATCGCAATCGGCCCAGCAACTGGCGACCATCGTCGCACCCGCCGTGGGCGGTTTGCTCTATGCGTTTGGCAGCGTGTGGGTGTACGGCCCAACCGTGGCGCTGTACCTGATTGCCTGCGTGCTGACCCTGAACCTGCCCGCCCGCCAGACGCCGCTCAACAAAGCCAAAGCCACGATGGACTCGCTGCTGGCCGGCATCCGCTTTATCCGCAGCCGCCCGGACATCCTCGGCGCCATCTCCCTGGACCTGTTTGCCGTACTGCTGGGCGGCGCCACCGCGTTGCTGCCGGTGTTCGCCAAGGACATCCTGCTGACCGGCGCCTGGGGCCTGGGCCTGCTGCGCTCGGCACCGGCGGTGGGCGCCTTGCTGATGTCATTGTGGCTGGCGCGCTTTTCGGTGGACCGCCAGGTGGGCCGCGTGATGTTCACTGCCGTCGGCGTGTTCGGGGTGGCAACCATCGCCTTCGGCCTGTCGACCTCGTTCTGGTTTTCCCTGGCGGTGCTGGTGGTATTGGGCGCGGCGGACATGATCAGCATGGTGATCCGTGCGTCGTTCGTGCAGTTGGAAACGCCTGATGAAATGCGCGGGCGGGTGAGTGCGGTCAATGGCCTGTTTATCGGCGCCTCGAATCAATTGGGCGAGTTCGAATCCGGGATAACCGCCCACTGGTTTGGCACCGTGCCTGCGGTGGTGATGGGCGGGGTTGGCACGCTGGTGGTGACCGGGGTGTGGATCAAGCTGTTTCCGACCCTGGCCAATCGCGATCGCATGCATGTGCCGATGGAAGAAACCAAGCCATAAGCTTAAGCGTTGTACCCTGTGGGAGCCGGGCTTGCCCGCGATAACGGTGTATCAGGCAACTCTCTGGTGGCTGAGGCACCGCTATCGCAGGCAAGCCAGCGCCCACAGTTGGAGCTTCGGTGTTTGGAAGACCGGTGCTAGAGCACTTTATCCAAGGTGATCGGAAACTCCCGCACCCGCTTGCCGGTGGCATGGTAAACCGCATTCGCCACCGCCGCCGCTACCCCGACAATGCCGATTTCCCCCACGCCCTTGGACCCGAGCGCATTGACGATCTCGTCGTGTTCTTCAACAAACAGCACGTCAATCTCGCCAATATCGGCGTTCACCGGGATGTGGTATTCGGCCAGGCTGTGGTTCATGTAGCGCCCCAGTTGATGGTCAATTTGAGTCTCTTCATGCAGCGCCATACCAATGCCCCACACCACCCCGCCGAGGATCTGGCTGCGGGCCATCTTCGGGTTGACCACGCGCCCGGCGGCTATCGCGCTGACCACACGGCTGACCTTGATGGTGCCCAGGTCTTCATCCACCCGCACTTCAACGAACACCGCCGAGTGAGTGGCACTGGCATAGCCCTCGCGCTTTTTATCGGGCTGGCTGTCGACCTGCACCTGCAAGGCGTCTTCACCGCTGTCCTTGACCAGTTGCGCCAACGACACGCTCACATCACCGCTGTGTAGCTGACCGTCTTCAAACCGAACCGAATCGGCATCCTTGAATACCGGGTAAGTCTGCCGGGCGATCTCCAGCAACCTGGCATTCAGCGCTTCGCACGCTTGCTGCACGGCGGTGCCGACGGACGACACGGTAAACGAACCGCCCTGCAACGGCGCCGTGGGCAATGACGAATCCCCCAGCAGAAAGCTGATATCGGCCATCGCCACGCCACTGGCCTGGGAGGCAATCTGGGTCATCACCGTGTAGGTGCCCGTGCCGATGTCGGTGGTGGCGCTGCTGACGGTGAGTTTGCCGTTGCTATCGATGCGCGCCTTGGCGCTGGCCTTCATCTGCATGGCTTCCCACACCCCACCGGCCATGCCCCAGCCGATCAATTGGCGGCCGTCGCGCATACTGCGTGGTTCCGGGTTGCGCCGGCTCCAGCCGAAGCGTTCGGCGCCTTCGCTGTAGCATTCGCGCAGGGCTTTGCTCGACCAGGGTTTGTCTTCGTTCTGGTTGCGCTCGGCGTAGTTGATCAGGCGCAGTTGCACCGGGTCGATGGCCAAGGCGCAGGCCAGTTCGTCCATGGCACACTCCAGGCCGATCACGCCCAGTGCCGCGCCGGGCGCGCGCATGTCCAGCGGGGTAAAGACGTCCAGCGGCACCAGCTTGTAGGTCAGTTGCACGTTGTCGCAGTGATAGAGCATGCCGCTCCACTCCACCACGTGTTCGCTGAAATCCTCGAAGCGCGAGGTCTGGCCAATCGCGGTATGCCCCAGGGCCAGCAAACGCCCATTGGCGGCGGCCCCCATCTGCAAACGCTGCAGGGTGCGTGGGCGATAGCCGAAGGTGAACATCTGCTGGCGAGTCAGGGTCACGCGCACCGAGCGCTTGAGCGCCAGCGACGCCATCACTGCCAATGGCAACTGGTACTGCGGGCGCAGGCCCGAACCGAAGGCGCCACCGACGAAAGCGGCAAAGATGCGCACCTGGCTTTTATCCAGGCCGAACACTTTTTGCACATAGGCCTGGCAGTTTTGCGGGCCCTGGGTTTTGTCGTGGATATGCAACGTGCCGTCCGGCTGATACAGCACGGTGCTGGCATGGGGCTCCATGGGGTTGTGGTGTTCGATGGGGGTGCTGTAATGCAGATCAAGGCTGATCGCCGCGCCGGCCCACTCGGCCTGGAAGTTGCCGCGTGGCTTGGGCGGTGTCTGCGGCGAAGGGTGAGCGCGTTCCTGCTGGGTGAGCAGGTCGGTTTCGAACGCTTCAGGCGCGTATTCGATCTGCACCAGTGAACCGGCGTGCCGGGCCAGTTCCAGGTTATCGGCGATCACCAGGGCCAGGGGCTGGCCGCTGTAGAGCACGCGGTCGTTGTACAACGGGCGAAAGGGTGAGCCGTCAGCGGCGTCAGCATCCTGGAAGGCGTCGTCGTAGCTGGCAATTCGGGGTCGATTGAGGTGATG
Organism: Pseudomonas paralactis; assembly: GCF_001439735.1. GTDB lineage: Bacteria > Pseudomonadota > Gammaproteobacteria > Pseudomonadales > Pseudomonadaceae > Aquipseudomonas > Aquipseudomonas paralactis. The sequence continues at coordinate 271,130 of NZ_JYLN01000006.1, read as the reverse complement.
GATGACCTCGACTACGCCGGGCAAGGCCAGGGCCTTGGCGGCATCGATCTTGATAACACGGCCTTTGGCGATGGTGCTGGAGACCACGCTGCCATGCAGCAGGCCGTCCTCCGGGAATTCACCGGCATAGCGCGCCTGGCCTGTGACCTTGAGCAGACCGTCGACACGGTCCAGAGGTTTGCCGATGGCACTCATGGCTGTTCTCCTGCGACGGCGGCGTCGCTCAGGGCACGGATGATTGCGCGTCGTGCCAGTTTGATCTTGAAGCCGTTGTGTTCCAGCGGCTCGGCATCCTGTAGCAAGGCGTCGGCAGCAGTGCTGAAGGTTTCGCGGCTGACGGTCTGACCGATCAATGCCGTTTCCACTGCGCGGTCGCGCCAGGGTTTGTGCGCCACGCCGCCAAGGGCCAGGCGCGCATCGATGATCGTGTCGCCGTCCAGTTCCAGCGCCGCAGCCACCGACACCAAAGCAAAGGCATAGGACGCCCGGTCGCGGATTTTCAGGTAGTGGCTGTGCCGGGCCAAGTGGTCGGCAGGCAGTTCAATGGCGGTGATCAGTTCATCATCGGCCAGTTGGTTGTCGCGCTGCGGCGCATCGCCGGGCAGACGGTGGAAATCGGCAAACTCGATGACCCGCGCACCGCCCCGCCCTTCTACATGCACCCGTGCCTGGAGCGCCGCCAGGGCCACGCACATGTCCGAGGGATGCGTGGCCACGCACTGCTCGCTGGCGCCGAGGATCGCATGGATGCGATTCAACCCCGTACGCGCCGGGCAGCCGCTGCCGGGCTCGCGCTTGTTGCACGGCACCGTGGCGTCATAAAAGTAATAACAGCGGGTACGCTGCAACAGGTTGCCACCGGTGCTGGCCATGTTGCGCAATTGCGGCGAGGCCCCGGCCAGGATCGCTTGGGACAGCAACGGGTAACGCTGCTCGATCAGCGGGTGCCAGGCCAGGTCGGCATTGCTCACCAGCGCGCCGATGCGTACGCCGCCGTCGGCGGTTTCTTCAACTTCGTGCAAGGGCAAGCCGGTGATATCGATCAGGTGCTCGGGGCGGCTGATGTTTTCTTTCATCAGGTCGAGCAGGTTGGTGCCGCCGGCAATAAAGCGCGAGGCGGCGTTGCTCAGGTGCACCGCCTCTTGAACATCGACAGGCTTGCTGTAATGAAAGGGGTTCATTATTCACCCCCCGAACGGCGGCACGCCGGCAGAGCTTCTTCAATGGCGTCGCGGATATTGCTGTAGGCACCGCAGCGGCACAGGTTGCCGCTCATCAGTTCCTGGATCTGCGCACCGTCGTGGGCGCGTCCTTCATTGGCCAGGCCCACGGCGGAACAGATCTGGCCGGGGGTGCAATAGCCGCACTGGAAGGCGTCATGTTTGATGAAGGCTTGCTGCATCGGGTGCAACTGGTCGCCGTCGGCCAGCCCTTCGATGGTGGTCAACTCGGCGCCGTCGCACATCACGGCCAGGGTCAGGCAGGCGTTTACGCGCTTGCCGTCACGCAACACGGTGCAGGCGCCGCACTGGCCGTGGTCGCAGCCCTTTTTGCTGCCGACCAGGTCCAACTGTTCGCGCAGCAGGTCGAGCAAGGTGGTCCAGGGCAGCACATCCAGTTGGCGCGGCTGGCCGTTGAGTGTCATGCGTATCGGGTGGCGGGCAAACGGCTGGGCCGCCGCGCCATTGGGGTTTGCGCTCATAAACACCTCACGGGTTGAAGTACATCCGCGGCGTTCAGGAAAATCGCCGTCTTAGGGGTACGACTTCCCGGGTTTTTGAGCGTTCAAGATGATTGATCAGCGGATATTGAGCTGGGCTTTCAAGGTGTTTTGCGGAGGATTGATCGAGGTATTGGTGAATTCGAACCAGCCCTGGGCCTGGACGTTCAGGTCAAACACATAGATGTAGCCCATCAAGGTGCCCACGCCGTTGCACGCCTCACTGATGTTGCCCACCTGGCACACCGCGGTGCGTTGCCCGTTCAACTCTGCCCCATTGAAGCGGCCCATGGGGCTGTTGCCCAGGCCGACTTCCATCACCGACACCTGGGTGGGCCCACGGTGTTCGCACATCTGCGTGGTGTTCACCCGCTCCGGGATCGCTTCGCTGCAGTTGGCCGATTCCACCTTGAACACGCGCACCTCGCTCAAGGCCGGTGCAGCCGCGCCCCACGCCGGTGCTGCGCCCAGCCACGGGCCGATACTGGCAATCAGGGCTAGACTCCACGCGTTGGCTTTTTTCATGCTGGCAATGACCCGGTATTGAACGTCGGCGCAGTATGCCTCAAGGCCATGCGCCACACAGCCTCGGCTGCTGGTATGATGCGCCGCTTTTTCCGATCCTCTCTGAAACCACAGGCGCTTGGCGCAGTTTGTGCTTTGACTTAGAGGTCAACAAATAACGACGCACACTCGCGTCACAGGGAGCCGGCATGCTGGAAAAGCTGTTTCAACTCAAAGCCCACAACACCAATGTGCGCACCGAGATTCTTGCGGGGATCACCACCTTCCTGGCCATGGCCTACATCCTGTTCGTAAACCCGAGCATCCTCGGCGAAACCGGCATGGACAAGGGCGCGGTATTTGTCGCGACCTGCCTGGCGGCGGCCATTGGTTCGACCGTGATGGGCCTGATCGCCAACTACCCGATTGCGCTGGCGCCGGGCATGGGCCTCAACGCGTTCTTCACCTACACCGTGGTCCTGCACATGGGCCACACTTGGCAGGTGGCACTGGGCGCGGTGTTCATTTCGGCGGTGCTGTTCTTCCTGCTGTCGATCTTCCGCATTCGTGAGTGGATCATCAATGCCATCCCGCTGCCTCTGCGCTCGGCAATTGCTGCCGGCATCGGCCTGTTCCTGGCGCTGATTGCCCTGCATAACGCCGGGATCGTGGTCGCCAACCCGGCCACCCTGGTGGGCCTGGGCGACTTGAAACAACCGGCGCCAATCCTGGCGACGCTGGGTTTCGTTCTGATCGTCGCGCTTGAAGCGCTGGCCGTACGCGGCGCGGTGCTGATCGGCATTCTGGCAGTGACCATCGCCTCCATCGTATTGGGCTTCACGCCTTTCATCGGCGTGACTTCGGTGCCACCGTCCCTGGCCCCGACGTTCCTGCAGCTGGATATCAAGGGCGCGCTGGATATCGGCCTGGTCAGCGTGATCTTCGCCTTCCTGTTCGTTGACCTGTTTGATAACTCCGGCACCCTGATCGGCGTCGCCAAGCGCGCCGGCCTGATGGGCAAAGACGGTCATATGCCGAAAATGGGCCGTGCGCTGATCGCCGACAGCACCGCCGCCATGGCCGGCTCGCTGCTGGGTACTTCCACCACCACCAGTTACATCGAATCGGCGGCGGGCGTGAGCGCCGGTGGCCGCACTGGTTTGACGGCCATCGTGGTCGCTATCCTGTTTCTACTGGCGCTGTTCTTCTCGCCGCTGGCCGCCAGCGTGCCCGCCTATGCCACCGCGCCAGCCCTGCTGTTTGTGGCGGTGCTGATGAGCCAGGGCCTGGCCGAAATCGACTGGGATGACATTACTGTTGCAGCGCCGGTGGTGATCACCGCCCTGGCGATGCCCTTCACTTACTCCATCGCCAACGGCATCGCCTTCGGTTTCATCGCCTGGACCGCCATCAAGCTGCTTTCGGGCCGCTACCGTGAGCTGAACCCGGCACTGGTGATCCTGTCGATTCTGTTTGTGATCAAGCTGGGCTGGTTCAACGCATGACTTTCGACGCCGCAAGCTACACCGCTCAACTGCAAGACAAGGTCACGCGTTTGCGTGACCTGCTGGCACCCTTCGACGCGCCCGAGCCGCAGGTCTTCGATTCGCCGTTGCAGAACTTCCGCCTGCGCGCGGAGTTCCGCCTGTGGCGCGAAGGCGGTGATCGCCATTACGCGATGTTCTCCCAGGACGACAAGCGCACGCCGATCCTGATCGAAGAGTTCCCCATTGCCAGCCAGCGCATCAACCAGTTGATGCCGCAACTCAAGGCTGCCTGGCAAGCCAGCGCCGCCCTGAGCCACAAGCTGTTCCAGGTGGAGTTCCTCACTACCCTGGCCGGCGACGCGATGATCACCCTGTGTTATCACCGCCCGCTGGACGAGCACTGGCACACTGCTGCGAACAAGCTGGCAGCCGAGCTGAATGTGAGCATCATCGGCCGCTCCAAGGGCAAGCGCGATGTGATCGGCCAGGACTACGTGGTGGAAAAACTCGACGTCGGTGGCCGCACTTTCAGCTACCGCCAGCCCGAAGGCGCCTTCACCCAGCCCAACGGTACGGTGAACCAGAAGATGCTCAACTGGGCATATGAAGCCTTGGGCGATCGCCCGGACGATTTGCTGGAGCTGTATTGCGGCAACGGCAACTTCACCTTGCCGCTGGCGACCCGCGTGCGCAAGGTGCTGGCCACCGAGATCAGCAAGACCTCGGTGAATGCGGCCCTGAGCAACCTGGATGAGAATGGCGTGGATAACGTCACCCTGGTGCGCCTCTCCGCCGAAGAACTCACCCAAGCCCTGAATGAAGTGCGCCCGTTCCGCCGCCTGCACGGCATCGACCTGAAAAGCTACGAGTTCGGTAGCGTCTTCGTCGACCCGCCCCGCGCTGGCATGGACCCGGACACGTGCGAACTGACCCGGCGTTTCGACAATATCCTGTACATCTCCTGCAACCCGGAGACGTTGGCGGCCAACATTGCGCAACTGCATGACACACACCGGATTACCCAGTGTGCAATGTTTGACCAGTTCCCGTGGACGCACCATATGGAATCAGGTGTGTTGCTGACCCGCCGATAAGCCTGCGGGGCCTGGGCATTGCAGGAGCGAGCTTGCTCGCGAAAAACGTCAACGATAACGCGTCCTTCCTGGATAAACGCGATGCCTGAGAGTTTTTCGCGAGCAAGCTCGCTCCTACTGTTTATTCAAGTGTCTGTTGTCTCTGGGGGCTGCGGGACTTCCTTGCGTGGCCGCCCACCCTTCTTGCCATTGGCCCTGGCCGCTGCGGATTTGGCCGCGCTGCTTTTGCGACCATTGCGCGATGCCACCAGGCTGGTTGCCAGATCCATCAGCGGCTGGCTTGTAGCGATCAGGCCTGTGATGGAAACATCCAGGTCCTGAGCCTCACAGCTAATCGCCTTGCCACCGAACGTCACTTCCAACTGCTGGAAATCCTTCGCTGAAAATCCTTCGAACTCCGGCAGGCCAGCCACCGGCAACACGACGCGGCTGCCATCGGAGAAGCCAATGGAGAGGCAGTCGTTTTCATAACGTACGTTGCTGGCGTTGGCGTATAGGCGTTTTAACTTGCGCCCACGGGCGATTGCCTTGTCAACGTCGGCTTCAGTGAGAGGTACATAAGGTGTGACTTTGGCTTTTATGATCTTTTTCATAAATCGATCTCCACAAAACCTGGGGCTCTGACCAGATTCAAAATTGTTTTCTGCCGTACGACATCGTGTCGGGCACGTGCAATCACGTAAACACCACGCCGAATGACCAATCCAGGAATGAGCTCATCCGTTTCCCAATTCCAGGAATGATTCTCCAGGCAAACCGTCTGCAGTTTTTCCCACCAGATCCTGCGTGCCCGCGCCAAGTAGTGCCGCTGCATGATCGCCCCGCGTATCTCCTTCAGAAGTGCTAGGGGCGGCCGCCTCCGTTCAGGCTCTACGTCCCACAACTCAACATCCCCATCCAGAAAACTGAAGCGAAAACGCGCATCCCACCCCTTGCCCCTGACATGCACATGGGGTGGGCAATGCTCATCCCTGATAAACACCGAAATCACGTAGCCTTTGTAAGCACCTACTTTCATCGTAACCCATCCGTTAGGTTATTTTCCGCCAGGTAACAATTTCCCTCCGCCACCCGACAACCGGCTCCTGACTCCCGAAGCTGTTTCACAGATTAGTAAGCACAAAAAACCCGGCGAATGCCGGGTTGTAACCACTCATGCCGAGGGCTGGAAATACCCGGCCAGCGCCCGCAAGTCCTGCTCGCTCAGCAACCCCGCGTAATACTTCAACTGAATGCGCGCCAGCAGGTACGCATGACGCGCATTGGCCAGGTCGCGGCGGGCGGTGAACAGTTGCTGCTCGGCGTCGAGCACGTCGAGGTTGACCCGCTCACCGCCGCTGACGCTTTTCTTCGTGGCGCTCACCAGCGCCGTGGCGGAACTCACTGCCATTTCATAGGCGCGCACCTTGGCCGCGCCGCTGGTGTTGAGGTTGAATTGCTTGCGCAACTCCACCAAGGTCGCAGCGGTTTGCGCGTCCAGCTCGTATTGGGCCTGAGACAGTTGGTTAGCCGCCTGACGGGTGGAGGCCGAGACCGAGCCACCGGCAAACAGCGGCAGGCTGACCTGGATGCCGACGCTGTTGGTGTCGTACTTCTGGTTGTAGCTGCTTTCTGAATCGGAACTGGTCTTGCGACTGGTCGCATACAGGCTGACCTTGGGCAGGTGCCCGGCGCGCTTGCGCTCCACCTCATACGAGGCCACGTCGAGCGCGTGGTGCTGGGACTTGAGTTCGGGGTTATTGGCCATGGCCAGTTCACGCCAGGTTTCAAAACGATGGGGCTCAAGCGGCGCGATCTCGAATTGACGCGCCAGGGGCGCCAGCTCTTCGATGTGCAGCGGCTGGCCGACAATGGCTTCCAGCTCACGCAAGGCAGTGTCCTGGGCATCCATGGCTTCGATTTCTTCGGCCTGGGCCAGGCTCAGGCGCGCCTGGGTTTCGAGCACATCGGTCCGCGTGCCCTCACCGCCTTTGAGCAGGCGATCATTGAGTTGCAGGCGCTCGGCAAACGCACGTTTCTGGGCACGGCTCAACGCGATGCGCTCTTGTGCCAGCAATGCCTGGCTGTAGGCGCTCAGCACCCGCACGGCCAGTTCCTGGCTCTTGCCGCGAAAGCGCTCGTCGGCCATCAACGCCTGGGCGGTGCCTTGGCGAAAACGCGCATAGGCTTCGTAATCAAGCAACGGTTGCTGCAAGGTCAGGGCCGAGGCGTAGCTGCGGTAATTGCGGTCGCTGCTGACATTTCCGATTGCCGTGCTCTGGGTCACTTCAGACTCATTGCGCGAGTTGTTGTAGCTCCATGACAGGTTAGGCAGCAATGCGGCCCGACCGATCACGCGGTTTTCTTCACCGGCCTCGCGCTCCTGAATCGCCGCCTGAAAGGTCGGGTCGTTGCGGAGCGCCAAATCATAAACGTCCAACAAACCCAGGGCATACGCCGTCGGTGTGCAGCTTAAACAGAGGGTGAACAACAACGCCTTCATTCTTCCACCAGGGCCATATGGGTACGGTCCAGCAAGGGTTTGAACAGGTAGTTGAGCATCGAGCGCTCGCCGGTCTTGACGAAGGTTTCCACCGGCATCCCCGGACGGATCTGCACGCCGTCCAGTTGTTGCATACCCGCCGCGCTGACCTGGGCCCGCAGCGTGTAATACGGCTCATCGGTGCGCTCATCGACCTGGCGGTCGGCCGAGACCAACGTGACTTCGCCCGCCACCCGTGGCGTGGTGGATTGGTTGAACGCCGAAAACATCAACTCAACCGGCAAGCCCGGGTGCACCTTGTCGATCATTTGTACCGGCACCCGCGCCTCCACCAACAAGGGCTCGCCCTGGGGCACGATGTCCATCAGCGCCTCCCCGGGCTTGATCACCCCGCCCTCGGTGTACACCTGCAACCCCACCACCACGCCGGATGCCGGTGCACGCACCAGGCTGTTGGCCAGTTCGAACTCGGCGGAGGCCAGGCGATTGCGCAAGTCGTCGCTGCGGGTGCGGGTTTCGGCCAACTGGCTGCGCAGGTCTTTCTGGAAATCTTCGCCCAACTGGCGGATGCGCAAACGCAACTCCAGCACCTGGCGCTGCAACTGGCCGATACGCCCGACATCCTCGGCAATGGCGCCGTCGATTTGCGCATACAACCGCTCGCTGTCGAGCAGGCGATTGCGCGGGATGTAGCCGTCGCGCGCCAACTCGCGCAGCCCCTGAAGCTGCTCATTCAAGGCCACACGCTGCAAAACCTTGCTCGCCTGGGAGGCCCGCGTGCCGCGCAACTGCGCCTCAACGCCGGCGATAGTTTCACGCAGGCCCGCCTGCTCGGTGGCCAATGCCTGGGCACGGCTGTTGAATAGCTGGCGTTGCAGGCTCAGGGTGTTCGCGGCGTCGGGATCGGCCAGCAGCTCGGGGCTAAATACAATGGTCGGCAAGCCTTCACTCTCGGCGCTCAAGCGCGCTTCGCTGGCCAGCGACGCCAGGTATTGGCTGCGCAGTGACTGCATCTGCCCGCGCAACGGGGTTTGCTTCAAACGCAACAACACCTGGCCTGCGCTGACCTGGTCACCGTCATGCACCTCGATACGCTCGACGATCCCGCCCGCCGGGTGTTGCACCGTCTTGCGGTGCCCCGACACCATGACCTTGCCCGGCACCGCCACGCCCTTGTCCAACGGCGCCAGTGCCGCCCAGCCAAGAAACCCGACAAAGCCTCCCAGCACCAGCCACCACCCCAGGCGTGAATATTTTTTATCATCCAGCGCCAGCACGTTGTGTGGCTGGTCGCTGACCAACGCAGGTTTGCTCTGGCTCATGCGGGTTTTCCTTCACCGAAGCGGTAGCTCATGCTCATGGTCGAGACCGGCTTGCTCGCCACCGTTTTTTGCCGCGCCTCCAACACCCGCGCCGTCGGGCCGAACGCCTGCATCTGGCCGTCCTTGAGAATCAGCAATTGGTCGGTCAGGCTCAGCACGTTGGGTTTGTGGGTGATCAGAATCAGGGTGCGACGCTGTTGCTTGAGTTGGGCGATGGCTTGCAAAAGCGCCTGCTCGCCCACTTCGTCGAGGTTGGCATTGGGCTCATCCAGCACAATCAGCGCCGGCAGGCCGTACAGCGCACGCGCCAGGGCCACCCGTTGTTTTTGCCCGCCGGACAAGCCCGCGCCGCCCTCACCCAGTTGCGTGTCGTAGCCTTGCGGCAGTTGCAGGATCAGTTCGTGCACGCCGGCCATTTGCGCTGCGGCGAGGACTTTGTCGGCCTCCACCGTTTCAAAGCGCGCGATGTTTTGCGCAATGCTGCCGGCGAACAGTTGGATGTCCTGGGGCAAGTAACCGATATGCGGGCCCAGTTGCTGTTTGTCCCACACCGCCAGGTCGGCGCCATCCAGGCGCACCTTGCCGGCCAGCGGTGCCCAGGCCCCCACCAGCACCCGCGCCAGGGTGGACTTGCCGCAGCCCGACGGGCCGATCACACCCAGCACATCACCCGCCGGCAGGCTGAAACCCAGGTTGGCCAGCGCAGGCCGACGGCTGCCGGGGGCACAGGCGCTGATCTGCTCCAGGCTGACCTGGCCCTTGGGCACGGGCAGGTTCATGCGCGCCGGTCGCGCCGGGTTATCTTGCAGCATCAACGATAAACGCTCGTAGGCCAGACGCGCCGAGCCCCATTGCTTCCACACACCGATCAATTGGTCGATGGGGCTGAGCACACGTCCCATCAGGATCGAGCCGGCAATCATCATCCCCGGCGTTATGTCGCCGTTGACCGCCAACCAGGCGCCCAGGCCCAGCACCAGCGATTGCAGGGCCAGGCGTACGCCCTTGGACCAGGCCGTGACCACCGCAGTCTTTTCACTGGCCAGGTTCTGCTGCACCAGAAACGCCTGGTGCTGGCTGAACCAGCGCCCGCGCAAGGTGGCGAGCATACCCATGGCCTCAATGGTGTCGGCGTTGCGCAGATTGGCCGTGGCCTGCTGGCTGGCGCTGATCGACAGTTGGCTGGCCAGGGCCATCGGCGCCTGGCTGACATGATGGTTGGCCCACGCCAATGCCATCAGCAATAACGCGCCACCCAACGCCAGCAGGCCCAGCCAGGGATGGAACAGAAAGATCACCAACAGGTACACCGGAAACCACGGCGCATCGAAAAAGGCGAACAACGCCTGGCCGGTGGCGAACTGGCGCAAGGTGGTCAAGTCGTGCAGAGCCTGGCCCGCAGCCTGGGTGCCGCCCTTGAGCTGGGCTTCATAAGCGGCGTCGAATACGCGCTGGTTCAAGCGCATGTCCATCTGCGTGCCGAGGCGAATCACCACTTGGCTGCGCACCCACTCCAACGCGCCCATCAAGGCGAACAGGCCGAGGATCATCAGCGTCAGCATCAGCAGGGTCATCTGATTACCCGAGGCCAGCACCCGGTCGTACACTTGCAACATGTACAGCGCCGGAGCCAGCATCAACAGGTTGATCACTGCCGAAAACAGGCCGATGTTGAAGAAGGCACTTTTATAGGCCGTGAGTGCAGCCAGCATCTCATTCGCGCGCTTGGCACCGGGCCGAGTCATGAAGGTTGTCCCATTGAAGAGTCAAGCAAGGGCCCGCCCGGTGCGTTGACAGCACCTGCGGCGCACCCACAGGATTCGCAAGGCCGATGAAGGCGTGATCCTCCATCGGCTTTTTTGCATCAGGCAGCCAGGGCGAAGTCGTGCGGCGCGTCCTGAATCCCCACCAGGCCCACATCGGCAGCGGCGAACGCAGCCGAATCCTGATGTGCCACACCGGCAGCAGCCAGTTGATCGAAGGTGGAGTTGACCGACAGGCTTGGGTCGATGCCCTTGAGCAAGGTGTCGATCGCCGAGGCCAGTGCCGAACTGTCACCACTCATCAGGCCGTACACGATCTTGTGCACCTGGCCGTCACGGCCTTCGGACTGCAGGCTCGACAGGCCCAGGTTGGTAAAGCTGACTTCCTGGTTGGCGATGGAGTAGCCACCGCTGGTTGCGCCACCGGCGAGGGTGTCGCCCAGGGTCAGGCCATCGAGCGAACCCCACAGCGTGTGGGTCGGCGGGTTGAACAAGGTGTAATGCAGGCTGCCTTCGGCAACCACTGCCGCATCACTGACGCTGCTCGATACGCCATATTGGGTGCCGTCGAACGGCCCTGGATTGAAACCACCGGTGTTCACACCCTCTTTGACCGAACCTTCACGGTGGTTGAGATCACCGAAGTAGGCCGACCAATCGCTCAGGTACTGGGCGACGGTGCTAGCGGCGTAGGTCGTGCTGTATGAAATAGAAATGCTCATGCAAAACTCCAAGTCATTGGGTGGTCACTCCGCAGCAAGCCAGTGCCTGCTGTGGTTTTGCCCGTCACTGGGCAAAAGCGGTCAGAACTGATATTCAACGGTGCCCTGCAACGTGCGCCCACGGCCCAGGGTGAAGGCCAGTACATCGCCCAGCGGCACCAGGTAGGCGCGGTCGGTGACGTTTTCCATGGCCAGGCGCAGGGTCAGTTGGTCGGTGGCGCGGTAGCTGCCGTAAAGGTCGTAGACGGTGTAGGGCTTCCAGTCGGCGGGGTAGACGCCGGTTTGCGCGGTGGTCACCCCGGCGGCACCTTTGACGTAGTAGCCCGCGCTGTAGCGGGCGCGCACGCCTACATCAAGCTTGCGCTCAAGGAAGCGTGCGCCCAGGGTTGCGGTGCCACGGTCCATGGGCATGTGTTCGGAGGAGCCCAGGATCGCGCTGCAACCCACGCCGGCATTGGCTGCATCGTCGGGCACCATGGCGTCCACCGGCGCCCGGTTGCCGGGCCTCTTTTGGGTTTTGGTCACGCCGCCGAGCCAGGCGGTTTTGCTGCAGAACTTGTTGCTGCCCAGCATCCGCGTGTAGTTGAACTGGCCGTAGGCAAAACCGGCGTCGTAATCGAGCTGGTATTCAAGGCCGCGAAAACGCGTGGTTTCCAGGTTGTTGACGTAGGCCGCACTGCCGATATTGACGTTGCCATAACCGGGCGGCTGCACGCCCAGGGCCATGTAGGAAAAGTCATCGACCCGGGTGTTGAAGTACGACACTTTCATGCCCGCGCGATCATCGGCGAACAGCAGGTCTTGCTTGAGTACATTGAAACCGACTTCCCACGCGGTGGATCGCTCAGGCTTGAGATAGGGGTTGGGGAGAATCGACTCCGAACCACCGCCATGGGGCCGGCCGCTGACCAGGGTTTCGGTCACCGCCGGCGGACGCCAACCCTTGCCGTAAGTGGCGAAAAGCTGCAGCCAATCGACACCGGGCTTGATCGACAGGCCGAAGGTCGGGGAGAAACGGCCTTCCTCGCGGTCCACGTCGTAATTGACCGGTACGCCGATCTGGCGGGTGGTGCCGAGGATGAACGTGCGGGTGTTCAAGCCGGTTTCGCCGCGCAGCCGATAGCGGTCATAACGCAAACCGGCGTTGAGGTTCAGCCAACCGTCGTAATCGAAATCCAGGCGCCCGAACAGGCTGCCCATCGCGCGGTCGCCTTTGGGCGTGATGCTTTCCGCCGCCGAGGCCGTCAGCGCCGAGCCGGCCTCTACGGCCTGGTTGGAATCGGGCCGAACCTTGTCGTAAAAAAACTCCAGCCCGTAGTTGGCCTTGAGTGCGGCAAGCTCGGTCAGGGCAAAGGTCGAGATGTTCTGCGCCTGCACGCCATAGGTATTGGTTTGATAGGTAACGTCATAGCCCTTACTGATACCCCGGGCCAGCGTGGATTGATCATTGCGCGTATCCACGTGGTAGAGCTTGGCCTTGAAATCGATCAGCGGGTTGTCCGGTGCGTAGCTGTAATCCAGCGCGAAGTTCTGTGCCTTGACGTTGCTGCTGCCCAGCTTTTCCCACAGCTGGGGCTTTTCGGCGGTCATCATGTTGACGTCGTCGTAGTCGACCTCGGTGACCAGGTAGCTCAGTTGCAGACGCTGATCAACCGGCAGGTTGAGCCCCAGCTTGAGCAGGCGCGAGCGCATCACCGAGCCTGAATAGGCAACCGTGCTGTGCTTGATGCGCTCTTCACTGGCCGGCATATACGCCGCACCGGTACGCAGCTCGCCAATGCTGCCCTTGGTGCCGGGGTTGTAGTCGCCCAAATGACGCTCACTGGCCGCCACCAGCATGTCCCACACGTCGGTCCCCACGGCAAACGCCGAGCTGCCGATAAAGTGCGTGCCGTTGCTGCGCCCGCCCAGGCCGGTGGTGAGGCGAATGCGCCCGCCGATTTGCTTGCCATCCTTGAGCAGGTCGGCGGCCTCCACCGTACGAAAGTTAGCCACCCCGCCAATCACGCCCGCCCCGCCCTGGGTGGAGGTCGCGCCCTTTTCGATCACGACTTCGGACAACAATTCGGGGTCGACATACAGCGTGCCGTTGCGTTGCTGGTGACCGCTCTGCTGGTAATTCTGGCGCATGCCATCGACCGACATATTGACCCGGCCATAGTCCTGGATACCGCGGATATTCACCGACAAACCGGGGTCTTGCTGGCTGACGGCGGAATAGACACCTGGCGCCTCTTCGAGCATCTCGGCGGCATGGCGTGGCGGGTTGCGGTCCAGTTGTTCGCGATCGACCACGCTGACCGAACGTGGCGTTGAATACACCCAGTCCTGCTTGTGCAGGCCGGTGATGGTGGTGGTCCCCAAGGCCAGCGCTCCGGCCTGTTGCTCGACGCGGGTCAAGGTGACCTGGCGTTCGCCGGTAAAGCGATATTCAACCGGTGCGGCACCGAGCAGGCGGCCAAGACCTTCCTGCACATCGAAACTGCCCTTGAGCGCGGCGCTGCTCAAGCCTTGCAGGCGCTGGCTGTCGAACAACACTTGCAGGCCCGCCTGATCGGCGAACGCCAGTACCGCACTGCCCAGGGATTGCGCAGGGATGTCGAACCTCAACACCGCGGATTGAGCTGCGCCAGTTGCAGGTTGCACGGCATGCACCGGCGCGGCGAGGGCAAACAATCCCAAGTGAATGGCCAGGGCCAACCGACTGCCGGTGATACGCCCCTTGGTGAGTGCTGACATGTGTGGTTATCCCTGCGCTAAGCGTTTTTTGTTTATGCGAATGCTTCTCACCTAGAAAGACGTGTGAGGCACGGGAAGTCAGTAATATTTTTTTGCAGGAGCGAAGCGGGCGGCTAGCCCTTGCTCGCGAAGAACGTCAACGAAAACGCGGTGCCCTTGGGGTTTTCGCGAGCAAGCTCGCTCCTACAGAACAGCGGCTTTTAGCGGGGACAGGTCAATAGATCAGGCTGAGGCCGGCCAGGTCCAAGCGTTGCACTTGAAGTTCCTGGGTCAGGGTAGCGAGGGCGCTGTCGAGCATGTCCAGGCGGAAGACGCCGCTGACTTCGCGCTCACCCAAAGCCGCGTCAGCCAATACCACGCGCCCGGGGCGGTAACGGTTGAGTTGCTCGATAACCTTGGCCAACGGCTGACGGTCGAAGATCAACACACCGCGCCGCCAACTGGTGGCGCGATCCACATCAAACTGATCAAGGCTGACCACACCGTCATCGGGGCTGTAACGCGCAGCCTGGCCTTGCTGCACAACGCGCTCGGCCGGGCCTGTGGTCGGTGATGCCTGCATGGACACCTCGACACTGTGCTGCAACACACCGACCCAGGCCTGGCTCTGGCCCTCACGCTCGACCACAAACCGCGTACCCAGCGCCCGAGTCTGCCCCCCGGCACTGTGCACCACGAACGGCCGGGGTTCTTCGCCCTTCATCGGTGCCACATCAAACACCGCCGAGCCCTGGAGCAGGCTGATGCCGCGCTGCACGCCATCGTAATCCAGGCGAATGGCGCTGGCGGAATCCAGCTCCACCTTACTGCCGTCCGCCAGCTGCACTGTGCGCACTTCGCCCTTTTGCGTGACGTAGTCGGCCTGCAGGTGCAGCAACACATCGGGCCCGCGCACCCAGCCCACGCCCGCCACCACCACAATAAGCGCCACGGCGGCCGCACGTTGCCACGGCCTTCGGCGTTTGGAGCGACGCACGGGCGGGGTCGGCGTGGCGGGCCGCTGTCGGTGTACGGGATCATCCTTGTGCACTTCACCCAGCGCTGCCCAGGTTTGCTCGGCAAACCGCAGCGCCCCTTCGTGACGGCTGTCACGGGCGATCCACTGACGCAACTCGGCCTGCTCCTGTTCGCTCAGGGCACCGGCGTGCAGGCGCACCGCCCATTCGGCAGCCGCCTCGGTAATGCTGTGCTGTTGCGGACCCTGGCTATTCACGTGTGAATCTCGATTTTTCGTTATATAGACGCTCTGACGTCTGGCCTGGTACTTTTCGGTAATTCATTCGTCGGATGGCATCCCCTCACCTTCCTGCAAGCGCTGCATCACATAGGCCAACGCCTTGGCCAAATGCTTTTGCACCGAGCTGTCGGAAATATTCAGGTGCCGGGCGACCTGGGCGTGGGTCATGCCTTCGATACGGTTCAAGCGGAAAATCTGCTGGGTGCGCTCCGGCAATTGCGCCAGTGCCTGCTTCAATGCCTGTCGCTGTTGCTGGGCCATTGCCTGAGCCTCCAACCCGGCCACGTCATCTTCAATCTCGGCCAGCGCCTCATGGGGCACGGTGTCGGTCTTGCGCCGTGCTTCCTGACGAATATGGTCGATCAGCAGATTGCTCGCCGTTCGATAGAGATAGCCCTGGGAGTTGTCGATGCGCTCACCGGCCGGTTTTTCCGCCAGGCGCAGGAAGCTCTCCTGCACCAGGTCTGCGGCCAATTGCGGGTCCCGTACCTTGCGAGCCAGATACCCGCGCAGGGTATCGGCGTGCTTGAGAAACAGGCCCTTGAGATCCACGTCCGACAAACCGACTCCCTGGAATGTATAGGAAACAGGCGGGCATCTTAAGCGTTGTCGAGAATGATTTTCAATTGATATCTAATCTGATCGAGCGGCAAGAGGATGTTGATAACAGTTCGATAACCGCACAGATCCGCAACGATCAATTGACCAAACTAACTAACCAGTACATTTTGTCCACATAACCAATAAGAACTGTGGAGATCCCGCTATGCCGCCCATCGTGCTGGTGCTCAACGGCCCCAACCTCAACCTGCTCGGCACCCGCGAGCCGGCCACTTATGGCCATGAAACCCTGGCCGACATCGCCGCCCTGTGTGGCCGCAGCGCCGATGAACTCGGGCTGAAAATCGAATTTCGCCAGACCAACCACGAGGGCGAATTGCTCGACTGGATCCACGGCGCCCGTAACCGTTGCGCAGGTATTGTGATTAACCCGGCTGCCTGGACCCACACCTCGATCGCAATCCGCGATGCGCTGGTGGCCAGTGAAGTGCCGGTGATCGAAGTGCATTTATCCAACGTGCATGCCCGTGAAGCCTTTCGTCATCACTCGTTTGTGTCACCGATTGCCAAGGCCGTGCTGGCCGGATTTGGCAGCCACGGCTACCACCTGGCGCTGGAGCATTTCAGCCAGACACTCAAGGGACGCGCCTGATGAAACCGCGCATTCTCGCCGGCCTGATCGGCGCCGGTATCCAGGCTTCCCGCACCCCAGCCCTGCATGAACACGAGGGTGATGCCCAGGGCCTGCGCTACCTGTATCGCCTGATCGACCTGGAGCCGCTGCACCTGGACCTCAACGCCCTGCCGGAACTCCTGCGGGCCGCCGAGCTGATGCACTTCACCGGGCTGAACATTACTTACCCGTGCAAGCAGGCGATCCTGCCGCTGCTCGATGAACTCTCCGATGAGGCCCGGGGCATTGGCGCGGTCAATACCGTGGTGTTCAAGGACGGCAAGCGCATCGGCCATAACACCGACTGCCTGGGGTTCGCCGAAGGTTTTCGGCGCAACTTGCACAACGTACCGCGCCAACGCGTGGTGCAGATGGGCGCCGGTGGCGCGGGCGCGGCAGTGGCCCATGCGCTGTTGGCAGAAGGTGTGGAGCAGTTGAACATCTTCGACGTCGACCGCACCCGCGCCCAGGACCTTGTGGATAACCTTGCCCGGCAGTTCGGTGCCGGTAGCGCTCAAGTCGGCAGCCACTTGGAAAACGCCATGGCCGAAGCCGATGGCCTGGTGAACACCACGCCGATGGGCATGGCCAAGTTACCCGGCACGCCGGTGCCAGCCGCGTTATTGCGGGCCGAATTGTGGGTAGCGGAGATCGTGTACTTCCCGTTGGAAACCCAACTGCTACGTGACGCTCGCGCCTTGGGTTGCCGTACGTTGGACGGCGGCAATATGGCGGTGTTTCAGGCGGTGAAGGCGTTTGAGTTGTTCAGCGGTGAAGTGGCGGATGCAGACAGGATGCTGGCGCATTTCCAGAGCATGAATATCTAGGGATGCAACCCCATCAAAATGTGGGAGCTGGCTTGCCGGCGATAGCGGTGGGCCAGTCAACCTATGGGGCACTGACAGACCGCTATCGCGGGCAAGCCCGGCTCCCACATTGATTGGGTTCAGCCATGAAAACGGGTGTTCTCAGGCTTGCAGGTAGCGCAACACCGACTCGCAGATCATCTCCCGGTGCCGCTGCTTGATCGCCTCGTCCGACAGTTCGATCTGGAAGATCTCGCTGAAGGTATGCCGGTTGGACACTCGGTAAAAGCTGAACGAGTTAATCAACAAGTGCACGTCCAACGGCTCCAGCCCTTCGCGAAACAGCCCCAATTCGGCGCCACGGCGCAAGGTCTCGCCCAGTCCTTCGAGGATCTTGCTGTTCATCGCCTTGATGGTCTCGGTGCGTTTGACGTACTCGGCGTTGTGGATATTTTCGATGCTGACGATGCGCACAAAATCCACGTTCTGGTCATGGTGATCAAAGGTGAATTCCACCAACCGGCGAATCGCCTCACGCGGCTCCAGGGCTGTGAGGTTCATGCGGGTTTCGGTGTTGCGGATATCGCCGTAGAGCTTCTCCAATACCTCGACGTATAACTGCTCCTTACTGCCGAAGTAGTAATAGATCATGCGCTTGGAAGTGTGGATGCGCTCGGCGATGGCGTCCACCCGAGCGCCGGCCAGGCCCTGTTGAACAAACTCGACAATGGCTTCCTGGAGAATATTCTCCCGGGTCTTTTCCGGATTGTTCTTGCGACTCTTGCGCGGTGCGTCAGCTACCGCGGGGAGATCGGGACTTGAGGTCATGGTGCGCTCACGGCCATTGTTGTGCAGGCGCTGATTATGGGCCGCGGCGCTCCCCGAAGGAAGCACCTGCCTTGCGGTTATAGCCGAGCCTGGCGTACCGCCCCACTGCGCGACTTGGCCATCGCCGCCAGACGCACCGCCACGTTGGCCGCGCCGTAGCCGGCATAGCCATTCTTGCGCTGGATGATCTCGAAGAAAAACCGCCCCTCGAACGCCTCGGTGTACACATGAAACAACTCACCGCCCTGGGCGTCGCGGTCGTACAGGACGTTGTAATACGCCAGTTCACTGAGGAACTCATCGTCGAAATCGAAGCGTGCCGCCAGGTCGTCATAATAGTTGAGCGGGATATCCAGCAACGGCACACCGGCCTCTTTGGCCCGGCGTACCTCGGCGAAAATATCCGCGCAATCGAAGGCAATGTGGTGCACGCCCGAACCGCGATAGCTGGAGAGCGCGTGGGAAATCGCCGTGTTGCGGTTTTCGGAGATATTCAGCGGCAGGCGAATCGAACTGCAACGGCTGCGCAACGCACGGCTTTTCACCAGGCCGTAGGGATCGGGCAGGACCACTTCGTCATCGGCTTCGAAATCCAGCAGGCTTTTGTAGAACAACACCCAACTGTCGAGGCTGTCGGCCGGCAGCGCCATGGCCATATGGTCAATGCGCAGCAAGCCGCCGCTGGCGGGTGCGGCCGTTTGCAGGTTGAAATCGGTGTCGTACAGCCCGCCTTCGCTGGGGTCCACCAAGTAGATCAGGCTGCCGTCCGGCGCACGCACCGCAGCCAGTTCCAGCTCGTTGGGGCCGACCAGGCCACGATATGGCTGGCCCTTGTAGGCCACCGCCCGCTCCAGGGCCTTGGCACTGTCCTTGACCCGAATTGCCGTGGCGCACAGGGATGGCCCGTGGGCCTCGAAAAAGTTGTGGGCGAAGGAGTACGGTTCGCAGTTGAGGATCAGGTTGATGTCACCCTGGCGCAACAGGCTCACATTCTTGGAGCGATGCTGACCGGCCTTGGCGAAACCCAGACGCTCCAGCCAGTGGGTCAGCTTGGCGCCGAGGTTTTCGTCCACGGCAAATTCAAGAAACTCGATACCGTCGTATTCGCTGGCCACCGGGGTTTCAAACAGAATATCCACGGGCGCAGCGGGGGCTTCTTCAGCCAGGCGCTGACGGGTTTTTTCTTCCAGGTACAACAGCGAACGCAAGCCATCCGCCGCATTCGCGCGGGTCGGCGCAGCGCGGAAACCGTCATTGAAAATTTCCAGGGACAAGGGCCCGGTGTAGCCACTTTTGATAATCGGCGCGAGAAAGCCCGCCAGGTCAAATTCGCCCTGGCCTGGGAAGCAACGGAAATGCCGGCTCCACTCCAGCACATCCATGGCCAGGATCGGCGCGTCGGCCATTTGCACGAAGAAGATCTTGTCGCCGGGGATCTGCGCGATGCCGCTCGGGTCGCCCTTGAGCGACAAGGTGTGAAAGCTGTCGAGCAACACGCCCAGGCTTGGGTGATCGACCTGGCGCACCAGGTTCCACACCTGCTGCCAAGTGTTCACATGCTTGCCCCAGGCCAACGCTTCATAGCCGATGCGCAGGCCGCGCTTGCCCGCGTGTTCGGCCAGCAGGCTCAGGTCATCGAGCAGAATACGCTCGTCGCCCACGCTGTCGGCCGAGGCATTGCTGCACACCAATACCAGATCGGTGCCCAGCTCCTGCATCAAGTCAAACTTGCGCTCGGCGCGCTCCAGGTTGCGCGCCAGGCGGTCGCGGCGGCAGCCTTCGAAGTCGCGAAACGGTTGGAACAGGGTGATGGCAATACCCAGGTCGGCGCACATCTGCCGGACTTCCCGGGGGCTGCCGTCGTAGTACAACAAGTCGTTCTCGAAGATTTCCACCCCATCAAACCCGGCGGCGGCGATAGCCTCAAGCTTTTCCGGCAGGGTGCCGCTCAAGGACACAGTGGCAATAGAACGTTGCATGGAAGACTCCCGGCCATTGTTGTTTGTGGCAAATTATTCGCCCCCAGCCTACAGGCAGCAATTAAAATGTACGAACCGGTTAGTTTTTGGTGCGATTATCGAACACTATGCCCCTTTGGCGAATTGACGACTTTTTAACCACTGCGCACCATCGACCGGGCAATTCGTTCATGTAACAAAGACCCAGAACACACCATAAGAATTTCAAAAAACGGGTACGACCTCATGCCTCTGCAAAATCCCGCCCTGGCCACGCGCCCGGGCAACCCGCACGCCGGCATCGGCGACAAGATCCGCGGTGCCCTGGCCGTGGGTAAAACGCGCTGGGGCATGCTGGCCCTGGTGTTTTTCGCCACCACCCTGAACTACATCGACCGCGCCGCTCTGGGCGTGATGCAACCGATCCTGGCCAAGGAAATGAGCTGGACGGCGATGGACTACGCCAACATCAACTTCTGGTTCCAGGTCGGCTACGCCATCGGCTTTGTGCTGCAAGGCCGCCTGATTGACCGGGTTGGCGTCAAGCGCGTGTTCTTCTGCGCCGTGCTGCTGTGGAGCCTGGCCACCGGTGCCCACGGGTTGGCCACTTCGGCGGTGGGCTTTATGGTCTGCCGGTTTATCCTCGGGCTGACCGAAGCCGCCAACTACCCCGCCTGCGTCAAGACCACACGTTTGTGGTTCCCGGCGGGCGAACGTGCGGTGGCCACCGGCATCTTCAACGCCGGTACCAACGTCGGCGCGATGATGACGCCGATGCTGCTGCCGTTGATCCTGCATGTGTGGGGCTGGCAAGCGGCGTTCCTGTGCATGTCGGCACTGGGTGCGATCTGGCTGGTGTTCTGGGGGTTGAAGTACTACAACCCGGAAGACCACCCAAGCGTTAAACAATCGGAACTGGACTACGTGCAACAGGAAGTCGAGCCCGAACAGCCCCGCGTGCCGTTCAGCCGCATCCTGCGTATGCGCGGCACCTGGGCCTTCGCCATCGCCTACGCGCTGACCGCGCCGGTGTTCTGGTTCTACCTGTACTGGCTGCCGCCGTTTTTGAACCAGCAATACAACCTGGGCATCAACGTGACGCAGATGGGCATTCCGCTGATCATCATTTACCTGACTGCCGACTTCGGCAGCGTGGGGGGCGGGATTCTGTCGTCATTTTTGATTGGCCGCGGGATGAACCCGATCAAGGCGCGGCTCTTGTCGATGCTGCTGTTCGCCTGCTGCATTGTCGGCGTGATCATGGCGGCCGGCTCCAGCCAGCTGTGGGTCGCAGTGTTCGCCATCTCCCTGGCCATCGGCGCGCACCAGGCCTGGACCGCTAACATCTGGAGCCTGGTGATGGACTACACGCCCAAGCACATGATGAGCACGGTGTTCGGCTTCGGCGGCATGTGCGCGGCCATCGGCGGCATGTTCATGACCCAGATCGTCGGCCACATCCTCACAGTGACCCACAACAACTACACCGTGCTGTTCACCCTGATCCCGGCGATGTACTTCATTGCGCTGACCTGGATGTACTTCATGGCACCGCGCAAGATTCCTACCGTAGACGTTTGATCTACCTGCGCCGCTGCTGCCAGGCAGCGGCCAACCCGCTCATGCAGATCACCCCGATACCCACCACCGTGGTCATATCGGGGGTATGGCTGAACACCAGCCAGCCCAACAACCCCGCAAATACGATCTGGCAATAGCCGAAAGGCGCCAGCAAGGCCGGCGCCGCGAAGCGGAACGCCTGGGTGAGCATCAGGTGCGCCGTCATCCCGCAGGTGCCCAGCGCCAGCATCAACACGCCGTGCCACAGGCTCGGCACTTGCCAGAAGAACGGCACCATGGCGCTCATGACCAGGGTATTGCACAGCCCGGCGAAGAAATTGCTGGTTGTTGGCGTATCAACCTTACTGAGGATGCGCGTCAACAGCTGGTAAAAGCAGAAGAACGTCGCCGAACACAACGGCAACAGCACTGCCGGCGTGAACAGTTCGCCGCCGGGATGGATGATCACCAGCACCCCGATAAAACCGCAGATCACCGCCAGCCATTGGCCGCGTGTCACGTGTTCGCCCAACAGCGGCACCGACAGCGCCGTCACCAGGATCGGCGCGAGGAAGTTCACCGCCGTGGCTTCGGCCAATGGGATGTAGTGCAATGCGGCGGTGAAAAACAGGCTGGTGCCCAACAGGCACAAGGCCCGCACCACCTGCATACCCGGGCGCTTGCTGCGCAGCACGCGCAGCCCCGACTGCGGCAGGAAGATCCCGGCCATCAGCAGGGTGTGCACCATATAGCGTGCCCATACCACCATCACAATGGGGTAGAACCCGGCCAGGTATTTGGACAAGGCGTCGTGGCTGGAGAACAGGAACGTCGCCACCACAATCAGCAAAATGCCTTTGAAGGGATGGTTGACGCCTGAGAGGGGGGTACTGACAGTCATGGAATTCTCTTGCTGGCGGGCTGAACGCGATGGTACTCAACCCGGTAATCTAGCAGCCGGGCCAGCGCCTGCTCCAAGAGCATAACCAAACAGCGGGCGAACAGCGCACTAAATCACCGGAATCGAGTCCAACCCTGCACGCTCGCCCAGGCGTTGCACACTTTTTAATCAAGGCCTTGCCGCTATGAAAAAAATCCTCTTTGTTCTGTCTGCCGTCGCCCTGCTGACCGCCTGCGATAAAGCCAAGGAAGCCCCCAAGCCCGCGCCGCCGTCTGTACAGGCGACCCTGGTGCCGCAAACGCCGCCCACCGATCAGTGGGTCGGCAAATGGATCGGCGTGGAAGGCTTGCACCTGACCATCGCCAAAGACGACAGCATCGGCCGCGGCCACTACCTTCTGACCATGCAATACGGCCTCGACGCCGACAACTCCGGCACCTTTAAAGGTGAGGCCGCCGAAGACGGTATCGCCTTCACCCGCCCCGACGGCCCGCAACTTTTACGCGCCGGCGACGGTGCCGCCACCGGCCTGAAATGGCTGTCGGATAAAAAAGACTGCCTGATCGTGACCACCGGCGAAGGCTATTGCCGTTAATACCGACCATAATCAATCACGGTTAGCACACAGAGGAATGCTCACATGCTATGGAAAAAAGGCCGACGCAGCGACAACGTGGTGGATGCCCGCGATGACAGTGGCGGCGGCGGTGGCGGTATGCGCTTTGGTGGCGGCAAAGGCCTGAGCCTCACGGCCATTGTGCTGATCGTCGGCATTGGCTGGCTGACCGGCCAGGACCCGATGCAGATCCTCGGCCAATTGACCGGCCAGATGGAACAGGCACCGTCGGTGAGTACGCAATCGCGCCAGGCACCACCGGCCAATGATGAGCACGCCGATTTTGTACGCGCGGTGCTGGGCGATACCGAAGACACCTGGGGCCAGGTGTTCCAGGAAAACGGCCTGGCCTACAAGAACCCCAAGCTGGTGCTGTTCCGTGGCCGGGTGAACTCCGCCTGCGGTGGCGCCACCTCGGCCAGCGGCCCGTTCTATTGCCCGGCTGACCAGCAGGTTTACCTGGACCTGGATTTCTTCCGTGAAATGTCGCAACGCTTTCAGGCCGCCGGCGATTTCGCCCAGGCCTACGTGATTGCCCACGAAGTCGGGCATCACGTGCAAACCCTGCTCGGCATCTCGTCCAAGATCCAGGCGGCGCGCCAACAGGGTCGGCAGATGGAAGGCGATGGCGGCCTGCTGGTACGTCAGGAGCTGCAAGCCGACTGCTTTGCGGGTGTGTGGGCCAACCGGGCGCAAAAACGCCTGAACTGGCTGGAGCCTGGCGATATCGAAGAAGCCCTGAACGCCGCCAACGCCATTGGCGATGACCGCTTGCAGCAACAGGGGCAAGGGCGCGTGGTGCCCGACTCCTTCACCCACGGCACCTCGGCCCAGCGGGTACGCTGGTTCAAGACTGGTTTCGCCCAGGGCCAGATCACTCAATGCGATACCTTCGCGGCCAAGAGTCTCTAAATGATCAAACGATGGGGGTTACTGCTGGGGGTGTGCGTGTCCTGCTCGACCCTGGCTGCCACACCTGGCACCAAGGTGGCCGGGCTTGATCGCTTCCACCTGGCAGAGGGCGACCTTAGTCTGGGCTTGAGCCAGGACTGGGCCAAGCCGCTGCCAAAGGTCACACGTGCGTTGATCATCGTGCACGGTCGCCTGCGCAATGCGCAGACCTACCTGCACAGTGGTGAACACGCCGCTGAGCACGCAGGGGTTGCTGTCAGCACACTGGTAATCGCGCCGCAATTTCTGGATGAGTCGGACATGAATCACGACCTTCTGGATAAACAGCTACTGCGCTGGAAGGTCGATGACTGGATGGCGGGCGCACCGTCCACCGGCCCTGGCAAGATCAGCTCTTACGGCGCACTCGACCAGATCATCAAGCACCTGGGCAACCGCAAACTCTTCCCGGCGCTGAACGAAATCGTGATCGCCGGGCATTCCGGTGGCGGCCAGGTCGTGCAACGTTTCGCCCTTGCCGGCCACGACCACCCGCTGCTGAAAACCGAAGGCATCAGCCTGCGGTACGTGGTGGCCAACCCCTCGTCCTACGCCTACTTCAGCCCGCAGCGGCCGGTGCCGTTCGATACCGCCCGTTGCCCAAGCTTCAACGACTGGAAATACGGCATGCAAAAACTGCCGGATTACGTAGGTGACCGAGGCGCCCAGCAATTGGAACAGGCCTACGTCTCACGCGACATCACCTACCTGTTGGGCCAGCAAGACACCGACCCCAACCACCCTGCACTGGATAAAAACTGCGAGGCCGAAACCCAGGGTGCGTATCGGCTGATTCGTGGGCACAACTACTTTGACTACCTCAAGCTGCGTCATCCGCAGTTGGCTCACAGGCTGGTAGAAGTGCCCGGGGTGGGGCATGACGGGGACAAGATGTTTACCTCGTCAGAGGGAGAAAAGGTGCTGTTCACGCAGTAATCACTGAAGAAACCCAATAAAAATGTGGGAGCTGGCTTGCCTGCGATGACGGACTGTCAGTTGACAGAGTGTCAACTGACCCACCGCTATCGCAGGCAAGCCAGCTCCCACAATTGGATTTGTGCTAACCGATTCAAATCATTCGGCGCAGCGCTGCACAATCCTCGGCATGCCAATCCGCCAATTCCGGCCAAGGGTTCTCCGGCAAGTTCACCAACACCGTCTTGCTGCCCGCTGCCCGACCACAATCCAGGTCAAAGCGATAATCCCCCACCATCACCATTTCGCTGGGTGCTACGTCCCAAGCCGCCGCCAGTTTCAGCAACCCACCCGGATCCGGCTTGTGCAGCGCATCATCACGCCCCAGCACATCCTCAATGGCAAAGCAGTCCGCCAGGCCTATCGCCTCCAGGGTGATATGGGCCAGCTCCCGCGCATTGCGGGTCAGGATCCCCAAGCGATAACCGCGCCCAGCCAATTCGCGTACCAGCTCCACCGCGCCTTGCGCCGCCACCGAACCCAGGGCCAGCTCACGCTCGTGCTCCAGCAACCAGGCGTGCTTGGCGGCTGCAACCGGGGCCGGCAAGGCCGCCAGGTGCGTGAGGATGTCGTCTTCAGGTGGAATGTCCAGGGCCACGCGAATAGCGGCAAAATCATGCACCGCCACCGTCAGCGTGCCGTCCATGTCGAACACCCAGTGTTTAACGTCCGACAGGCTCATGCCCAATCCTTGCGATGGCGGATCAAACCTTCCTGGGTCACCGACGCCACCAGTTGCCCGGCGCGGTTGTACACACTGCCGCGGGAGAAACCTCGGGAGTTACCGGCCCATGGGCTGTCCATGGCATACAGCAACCAGTCATCGGCACGCAGGTCGGCGTGAAACCACAGCGCGTGATCGAGGCTGGCAACCTGCATGTCTTTCTGCCACACGGTCTTGCCATGGGGCAGCAATGAGGTGGTCAGCAGCCCAAAGTCCGAGGCGTAGGCCAGCAGGTACTTATGCAGCGCCGGCGAGTCCGCCAGGGCGCCGTCGGCACGAAACCACACGTACTTGACCGGGTCGGACGGCTGCGGGTTGAACGGGTCTTTTTCGGTGACCGGGCGCACTTCGATGGGCTTGGGGCACAGCAACTTGTCGCGCATGTGCTCGGGGATCAGGTGCGCACGCTGCTGGGTCAGTTCCAGCTCCGACGGCAGGTTCTCCGGGCCCACCACCACCGGCATGGTGGTCTGGTGCTCAAAGCCTGCTTCGTCGTACTGAAACGAAGTGGTGCAGGTAAAAATCGGATGGCCCTTTTGAATCGCCGTGACACGACGCGTGCTGAAGCTGCCGCCATCGCGCACGCGGTCCACCGAATACACCACCGGCAACGCGGCATCGCCAGGGCGCAGGAAATAACCGTGCAGGGAATGCACATGCCGCGCTTCTTCTACGGTCTGGCTGGCCGCCGACAACGACTGCCCCAGCACCTGGCCGCCGAACAACTGGCGAAAGCCCAGGTCCTGGCTGCGGCCGCGAAAGAGGTTCTCCTCGATCGGCTCCAGGGTCAGCAAGTCCACCAGATCTTCCAATACTTGGCTCATTCAAACTCTCCTCAAAGCAAAACGGTATCCACCCGTAGGAGCGAGCTTGCTCGCGAAGAACGCAAGAGCGCTGCGGTAAACCAGAAGCACTGCGTCATCGTTAACGACCTTCGCGAGCAAGCTCGCTCCTACAGGTTTCTATTGAGCATGACCGCCTGCTTATCCGTGCAGCGTGTCCAACCATTGGGCGCGGGTGATGCGGTACAAAACATGCGGGCGCAGCGGGTCACCGGCTGCGACTTTCGGGTGTTCAAAATCTGCCTGCGGATCGTAATGCATACCGATGGCCTGCATGACCTTTTGTGAAGGCAGATTGGCTTCAGTGGTGAAGGCGACGACTTCGTCCAACTGCAAGCGATCAAAGCCACAGCGCAGCGCCGTCCAGGCGGCCTCACTGGCATAACCCAGGCCCCAGTGCTCACGGGCCAGGCGCCAGCCGATTTCCACCGCCGGGGTGAAGCCGGCTTCGAAGCTGACATTCGCAAGCCCGGTCAGGCCGATAAATTCGCCGGTGTCCTTGCGCTGCAAGGCCCAAAAACCAAAGCCGTATTCCGCGAAATGCCCGCGAATCCGGCCGATCAACGCGGCGCTTTCCAAGTGGCTCAATTGAGCCGGAAAGTAGCGCATCACCTGCGGGTCGGCGCACATGCGCGCAAAGTCCGGCAGGTCGCTGTCGCGCCATTGGCGCAGCACCAAGCGTGCACTTTCCAATTCCAGTATCGGCTCCATGGATCCCCCTGCCTTGCCATGTGCGTGAGTGTACAGCGCTGTTAAGATCCTTCGCAGGTTCCCGTCAGAAAATCCCATGCCCTTGCCATTGATCTACCACGAAGACTACAGCCCTGAGTTCCCGGCCGACCACCGCTTCCCCATGGACAAGTTTCGCCTGTTGCGTGACCACCTGGTGGACACCGGCCTGACCCAGGACAGCCAATTGCTGCGCCCGCAGTTGTGCCCGGCAGATATATTGGCCCTGGCCCATGAACCTGGGTATATCGAACGCTACATGGGCGGCGAACTGTCCCGCGAAGACCAGCGCCGCCTCGGCCTGCCCTGGAGCGAAGCCCTGGCCCGACGTACGGTGCGGGCGGTGGGCGGCTCGATACTCGCGGCCGAGCAGGCCCTGGAACATGGCCTGGCCTGCCATTTGGCCGGTGGCACCCATCATGCCCATTACGATTACCCAGCGGGTTTCTGCATTTTCAACGACCTGGCGGTGATCAGCCGCTACCTGCTGGCCAGCGGCCGGGTCAATCGCGTGCTGATCTTCGACTGCGACGTGCACCAGGGCGATGGCACCGCACGCATCCTGCACGACACGCCGGAGGCCATCACTGTGTCGCTGCATTGCGAAAAGAACTTCCCGGCCCGTAAGGCCCAGAGCGACTGGGACATCCCGCTGCCCATGGGCATGGGCGATGCCGACTACCTCAAGGTGGTGGATGATGCGCTCAACTACCTGCTGCCGCTCTACCAGCCTGACCTGGTGCTGTACGACGCCGGCGTGGATGTGCACAAGGACGACGCCCTCGGTTACCTCAAGCTGACAGACGAAGGCGTCGCCGCCCGTGATGAAAGCGTGATGCGCCACTGCCTGGGCCGCGACATTCCGGTGATGGGCGTGATCGGCGGCGGTTACAGCAAGGACCGCCCCGCCCTCGCCCGCCGCCACGGCATCTTGCACCACAGCGCGCAACGGGTATGGACGTCATCAGGCTGTCATTGAAGTGTGAGCGTTACCCACAATGCCTGTGGAACGGCCTGTGGGTAACTTGAGCGTAAGCGGCTGCAAGCGAGTAGCCGTATGGCCTGTAGGAAAGTGTACGTTTTTTGATCAGGCAGCGGCGTCGTGGTCGGGTAGAATGCTCGGCCTATTCACATCACCGTAGCCCTGCCCATGCCTCAGACTTCTGCCCACCACGTCTCCATTATCGGCGGCGGCCCCGCCGGGCTGATGGCCGCTGAAGTTTTGAGCCAGGCGGGCGTGCGCGTGGACCTGTACGACGGCATGCCTTCAGTGGGGCGCAAGTTCCTGCTGGCAGGCGTGGGCGGCATGAACATCACCCACTCCGAGGCGTACCCGGCGTTCCTGTCGCGCTATGCCGAACGCGCGCCGCACATGGCGCCGTTACTGCGCAGCTTTGGCGCCGAAGCGTTGTGCGAATGGATCCATGGCCTGGGTATCCAGACCTTCGTCGGCACCTCCGGCCGCGTATTTCCTACCGATATGAAAGCTGCACCGCTGCTGCGGGCCTGGCTCAAGCGCCTGCGGGAGCACGGTGTGGTTATCCACACCCGTCATCGTTGGACGGGTTGGAATGCCGAGGGCGATTTACTTATCCACAGCCTGGATGGCGAAAAAGTTGTCCACAGCGACGCCGTGCTGCTGGCCCTGGGCGGCGGCAGCTGGTCGCGATTGGGCTCCGACGGTGCATGGCTCAACCTGTTTGAAGGCAAAGGCCTGCCCTATGTGCGGCTGCAACCGAGCAACTGCGGGTTTGAAGTGTCAGCCTGGAGCGAGTTGATGGTCAGTAAATTCGCCGGCGCGCCGTTGAAAAACGTCGCCATTGGCCTGGGGGATGACAAGCCTCGGCTGGGCGAATGCGTGATCACCGCCACCGGCATTGAAGGCAGTTTGATTTACGCCTTGTCGGCGCCGATTCGCGAAGCAATCAACCGCGACGGTGCGGCCACGGTGCATATCGATTTGCTGCCCAGCAAGCCGTTGGACAAGGTGCAGGCCGCATTGGCCAAGCCCCGTGGCTCGCGTTCGATGAGCAAGCATTTGCACAGTCAGTTGGGATTGGATGGCGTGAAAGCGGCGTTGTTGCGCGAGCTGACGCCCGCTGAACACTTCACCGATCCGGCGCAATTGGCGGTGGATATCAAGGCGTTGCCGCTGACATTGGTGAAAACGCGGCCGATGGATGAGGCGATCAGCACGGCGGGGGGTGTGCCGTTTGAAGCGCTGGATGAGCGGTTGATGCTCAAGCCGTTGCCTGGGGTGTTTTGTGCGGGGGAAATGCTCGATTGGGAAGCGCCGACCGGTGGGTATT
Source organism: Pseudomonas paralactis (assembly GCF_001439735.1). GTDB lineage: Bacteria > Pseudomonadota > Gammaproteobacteria > Pseudomonadales > Pseudomonadaceae > Aquipseudomonas > Aquipseudomonas paralactis. The sequence goes on along the minus strand of NZ_JYLN01000006.1, from coordinate 241,627 downwards.
TGCTGACCGGGTGTTTTGCCAGTGGCCGGGCGGCTGGGCTGGGGATGTTGGAGTGGCTTAACCGCTGAGCGCTGCGGTGGACTTAAGGCCGCCATCGCAGGCAAGCCAGCTCCCACCTTTGACTGTGTTCACAATTCAAAAGGTGGAAGCTGGCTTGCCTGCGATGAGGCCATCAGCCACCGCGAAAATCACTTCTTCTTACGCGGCCCAGTGTTAAAAACCGGCACCTTGCGCACCGGCTTGATCGAAGGCTCGGCCGGGGCTACGTCCCCACTGTCTACCCATTTACCCAAGTTGCGCTTACCGCCACCACCGGACGCTTTAGGCTTCTTCGGCTTTTTCGGTTTCTTCACCACCTGCCCGCTGGCATCGGTGTCCGGCACGCGGTGCTCCGGTTCGAAATCCGGTTCCATCTTGCGGGTGAGGGTCTGACGGGTCAGCATCTCGATGGCCGAGAGCATGTTCACCTCATCGGCGCACACCAGGGAAATCGCCTCACCGGTGTTGCCCGCACGCCCGGTACGGCCGATACGGTGGATGTAGTCCTCGGCCACGATCGGCAGGTCAAAGTTGACCACCAGCGGCAGGTCTTCGATATCCAGACCACGGGCCGCCACATCGGTGGCCACCAGGATTTGCACTTCGCTGGCCTTGAAGCGGTCCAGTGCGCGTTGGCGGGTGGCTTGGGGTTTGTCGCCATGAATGCCGTCGGCGTTGATCCCCAGGCCCTGCAACTTGTCCACCAGAGCGTCTACGCCGTTGCGGGTCTTGGCGAATACCAGCACCTGCTTCCAGCGGCCTTTGCGCATCAGGTGCACAAACAGCTCCGGCTTGCGCTTTTTGTCTACCGGCACCACCCACTGTTTGACGGTGTTGGCGGCAACGTTGCGCGGGCTGACCTCGATGCTCAGCGGGTCGTTGAGCATCTGCCCGGCCAGCAGGCGGATGTCATCGGAGAAGGTCGCGGAAAATAGCAGGGTCTGGCGCTTTTTCGGCAACATGCGATAGATGTTCGCCAGTTCTTCGGAGAAGCCCAGGTCGAGCATACGGTCGGCTTCATCCAGCACCAGGGTTTGCAGCTGGTTGAGCTTCAGCGCGTTCTGGCGGAACAGGTCGATCAGGCGGCCAGGGGTGGCGACCAGAATGTCCACACCCTTGCGCAGCTTCATCATCTGCGGGTTGATGCTCACGCCGCCGTACACCGCGTAAGTGGTCAGCGGCAGGTGTTGGGCGTACTCGGCAACGCTGGCGTGAACCTGCTCAGCCAGCTCGCGAGTGGGGCACAGGATCAGCGCACGCGCCGAGTTGGCGGCGACTTTCGGCCCTTCCATGGTCAACAGTTGCAGCAGCGGCAAGGCGAAACCTGCGGTCTTGCCGGTGCCGGTCTGGGCCGCGGCCATCAGGTCGCGACCGGCCAGCACGGCCGGAATGGCTTGGGCCTGCACCGGCGTCGGGGTCTGGTAGCCAAGCGTCTCAAGGGCGCGCAGCAAGGGTTCGATCAGGCCAAGGGTGGCGAAAGTCATGTAGTTACCGTAGGAAAAATTCAGCGCAAGGGCGTAATGCGCGGCAGTTTACCTTATTTCGGGTTTGGGCTTGCGCCATTGGGGCAGGCTGATCAGCAACACCGCGCTGATGATCACCAGCATTGCCAGGGCTTCTTCCAGGCCGATGCTCTCACCGACGAACACAATCCCCAGCAACACCGCCACGGCCGGGTTCACATAGGCGTAACTGGTCGCCGCCGCCGGGCGTACGTGCTTGAGCAGGTACATGTAGGCGTTGAAGGCGATGATCGAGCCGAACACCGTGAGGTACGCCAGGGCCAACCAGCCTTCCAGCGGCGGCATGGCCTGCAGGTGCTCGCCAGACAACGCGCTGACGATCAGCAGCGCCACGCCGGCCACGAGCATTTCTGCGGCACTGGCCATGGCGCCTTGAGGCAGCGGCAAATGGCGGCTCCACACCGAGCCGAAGGCCCAGGACGCGGCCGCCATCAACAGCAACACCGCACCCAACGGGCTCGACTGCAAGGTACTGCCCATGTTGAGCATGGCGATACCGATGATGCCCAGAATCACCCCGGCCCATTCCAGCCGCGTATTACGCGCGCCCCAGAAAAACCCACACAGCAAGGTAAACAGCGGCACCGTCGCCACCGCCAGCGCGGCCACGCCGGACGACACACCCATATGTTCCGCCACACTGACGCCACCATTACCCACGGTGAGCAATAAAATGCCGATCATCCCGGCTGCCTTCCACTGCGGCCAGGTCGGCGCCGGCACCCCGCGCCACCTGAGGTACGCATACATCAACACCCCCGCCGTGCAAAACCGAATCCCCGCCAGCAACAGCGGCGGCCAGTACTCCACGCCGATACGAATCACCAGATAGGTGGAACCCCAGATCACATACAACGCAAAAAAGGCGGCGATCAACGGTAAGGGAAAGCGACGTGGGCCAGGCATGGGGCGGCTCGATGGCAGGTAAAGGGAGACTTATTCTAGAAACGAAGCTGGATAAACTTAAGTTACAAAACCTGTTTAAACCGCCCGTACACTTTTCAAACCATGGTTATGAGGGCTATAACCCGTGCTTTCGAAAGCCACGCGCAACCGGAGCCTTACCATGGACAAATACGACCGAATGCTCCTAAGCGCCCTGCTTGAAGATGGCCGTGCTTCCTACGCGCAGCTGGCGCGCACCGTAAACCTCTCCGCCCCCGCCGTGGCCGAACGCGTGGCCAAGCTGGAGGCCAGCGGAGTGATCACCGGGTACCAGGCCAAAGTGGATTTATCCAAGGTCGGTTTGCCGATTCAATGCGTGATCGAACTGCGGCTGACCAATCATGGCAGCCAGAAGGTGTACGACGCCCTGGCGCAAATTCCCGAACTGACCGAATGCCACCGCGTCACGGGCGACCCGTGCGTGATCATGCAAGCGGCGGTGGGCTCGATGCCCGAGTTGGAGAACCTGATTAACAGGGTCGCGAAGTTCGGGTTCAGCAAGACCTCAATTATTTTGTCCAGCGCCATAGAGCGGCGGGTGCCGTTGGGGCAGTTGGAAGCCCATGGGAAAAATGCTGGCTGAGCGATCGCCATCGCGGGCAAGCCCGGCTCCCACAGGGATCGCGTACTGCCAACTGTGGGAGCTGGCTTGCCTGCGATGGCGTCAGTGGCCTCACCGAAGAGTCGAACGCTGAACAATCAAATCGACTACCTGCTCAATCGTAGTGATGTGATCCCAATCCTCCTGCGTCGCTTGCAGCTTGAACTGCCACTTGATCTGCATGACAAAGCAGGTCAGGTCGTCATCAATGATGTCGAAGTCATGGATGAAGTCGGTTTGCTCCGACACCTCGCTTCGGTCGATAAAGCCGATGATATCGACGAATAGCTGGATCACTTTTTCGCTGATTTCGGCTCTGGTCGGATGATCCTTCATTTCTAGCTGCCTCTCCAAAACGTTGTCCAATAAGCCTGCCACTATTGGCAAGCAGGACCAATCCCGATCGCGTAGGGTGAGGGACCAGGCGTTGGAGTGCGCACAGCCTCGATAGGCGACGCAACCCCACTGTGGGAGCGGGCTTGCCCGCGATAGCGGAGGGCCAGGCAATAAATGGCTGGCTGATACACCGCTATCGCAGGCAAGCCAGCTCCCACACTGGAACTCCAGTGTGCTTGAGGGGGTGGCCGGATCAGAACCCGCGATGTTTCTTCAGATGCTCATTGATCTTCGCCGCCGGCACTTTCTGCAAGGTGCACAACAGGTCATGGGACAGTTCACGCAAACCATGAGTCTGGCGCAGTTCCTGGGCCAGGTGCGCCGTGAGATTGGCGGCCATTTCCGCATCCGCCAGCGCCCGGTGAGCCTGGCCGGTGTGGGGCAATTTGGCGTAAGCGTTGAGGGTGCCGAGCTTGTGGTTGGGCGCCGCCGGCATCAGGCGGCGGGACAGCAGCAGGGAGCAGGCAAATTTTTGCAGGCGGGTGCGGCGGATCAGGCCCAGCTCAAAGTCCCAGAACTTCTGGTCGAACGCGGCGTTGTGCGCCATCAAGGGCGTGGTGCCGACGAACTCATTGACTTCGTTCATCACCCGTTCAGCCGGTGGCGCGCTGCGCAGCATGGCGTTGCTGATGCCGGTGAGCTGTTCGATAAAGGCCGGTACGCGTACACCGGCGTTCATCAGACTCTGGTAGCGATCCACGATTTGCCCGCGTTCGAGGATGACCACGCCAATCTCCGTGGCCCGGCAGTGGCTGCTGGGGGTGATGCCGGTGGTTTCAAAGTCGATGACCGCTATACGTTCCAAACCTGTTCCAACTCCGTTCTACGATCTATTTGAGCAACAACGCGCCTTCGATCGGCACGTAGTGGCTGGCGGCGCGTATCAATGAGTTGGCCGTCAGCCCCGGCACGCCGTAGGCCACGGCCCGCACGCCATGCTTGTGGATGATGCGTTCGAGCAGCATGTCGAAATCACCGTCACCGGAGGCCAGTACGACTTCGTCGACGTGGTCGGCGGCGTCCATGATGTCGAGGGTGATGCCAACGTCCCAGTCGCCCTTGGCCGAGCCGTCGCTGCGCTGGATGTACGGCTTGAGTTTTACCGTGAACCCCAGGTTGCGCAGGATCTGCTGGAACTGCTGCTGCTTGCTGTCGCCACGGTCGATGGCATAGGCGTACGCCTCGACAATCTGCCCGCGCGCGCTGATGTCAGCCCACAGGGCGGCATAGTTGAAGTGGCAACCGTAGGCCTGGCGCACGGTGTAGTAGAGGTTTTGCACATCGGCGAACACTGCAATTTTTTTCACCGCACTTCCTCATGGGCAGCCAGGCGCCAGCGCCCGGAAAGGGCGCCAGTATGCCAGCCAAGGGAGTGTTGCCGGGAAAAAATCAGACCGGAGCGCCACAGCGCTCCGGGCCTGGGTGTGTCAGACGAAGGAGTCGTCGTCGCCAAAGGAAGAGGAATCGTCGGAATAATCGCTGTCGGCGAAGTTGTCAGAGTTGCTGCCCCAGCTGTCATTGCCGGCAAACTTCTGGTCATCGTTGCCCCAGTTGCCCTGGTCACTGGCCGGTGCAGGTTGTTCGATGATTTCTTCGACCACCTGCGGCTGCTGGTTGTGATGGAACAGGCTGCTGATGCCTTCGGCCAGCAACACGCCCCCGGCCACACCGGCGGCGGTTTTCATGGCGCCACCGAGGAAGCCGCTGCCAGCTGGCGCGGCGGCCGGTGCTTGCGGCTGTTGATAGTTCTGCTGCGGTGCTGGCTGGCCAAAAGCGGGCCGCGCCGGCTCACGCCAGCCGCCACCGGAGTTGTTCGGCGCAGGCTGTGGCTCGCGGGAGCTACCGCCAAAGATGCTCGACAAAAACCCACCGCCGCTGGCCGGCGCCGGTTGCGTGGCCTTGGCCCTTTGCAGTTCATCCTGCAATTGCTGGATCTGCTGGGCCTGTTGCTTGTTCTGCGCGTCCAGGCTCTGCAGCGCGTGTTCCTGCACCAGAATCGACTGGGTCATGTAGTACCCGGCGGCGGGTTGGCGCGTCATGTGCTCCTTGATCCGCGCTTCGGCCTGGGCGTCGCGGGGGGCTGAGTCCGTTTCGGCTTGCTGCAACCGTGAAAACAGTCCATCGATCAGGGTTTGCTCTTCGCTGTTCATGGCGACCTCGTTAGATTGCCGATAAAAAATTCCGATCCCACCTGTGATCAGGCCGGGGGCTTTCCAGTTATGGGGATGTTACGAGTTGTTTCAATGGTCTTTACTCAAGGTTTACGTTTGCGCCCCCTGGACCCTGATCGGTTAAAGTGTGGCCCTCTGCTTCCAGGCCTGTGATGACCCTGATGAATCCGTTAGACGTTTTGCGCGACTCCTTGCGTTTTACCCAGCGCAACCTGGGCGCCATCGTGCAGTTGTGCCTGCCGCTGGTGATCCTCGAAGCCCTGCTGCAACAAATACTGGACCACACGCTGGGCCCGGATGCGTTTCCCGGCTACAGCGTGGTCGTGGGTTTATTGGTGTACCCGCTGTACACCGGCGCCTTGATCCTGTTTCTCGACGCCCGCACCCGGGGCGAATCGCCGCGCACCAAGGATGTATGGGCCATGGCCCTGAGCCTGTGGCCGCGTTTTGCCCTGCTGACGGCGATGAGCACGTTGTTGATATTGCTGGGGCTGTCGCTGTATTTCCTGCCGGGCTTGTGGCTGATGGTGGTGCTGGCGTTTGCCGAATACCTGCTGGTGCTGCGCGGTATGCCGGCGTTGGCGGCGATGAAGGAAAGCTTTCGCCTGACCCGCGGGCATTTCTGGCGCATCCTGGTGTGCCTGCTGTGCGTGATGACGCCGTTGTGGCTGCTCAAGGGCGCCAGCGTGGCGGCGTATCCCGAGCCCGCGCCGCTGCTGGGGCTGCTGATGGACAGCGCCCACAGCTTTTTGCAGTTGTTTACCAGCGTGGTGCTGTTCCGTTTATTCATGTTGATCGGTGGCGACGCCGACGCGCGGTGATATGCTCCGTGCCTCTTCTGACACGCATATAAGCCGAGCCGATGACCCGTTTATTGCGCATCACCCTGTTGAGCCTGTTGGTCATCGCCGGCCTGCTGGCGACGCTGATCTACAGCCTGACCTGGCGCCCCGCCGACAAAGAAACCCTGCCCGTCAGCTGCGTGGCCCCCCGCGCGCCGACGCTGCTGCCGGGGCAGGCGCTCAAAGTCATGACCTGGAATGTGCAATACCTGGCCGGCAAGAACTACGTGTTCTGGTACGACACCCCGGACGGCAGCGGCCCGGACGATCGCCCCACCGTCGAAGACATGGCCTTTAGCCTCGACGAAGTGGCCCGGGTGATCCGCGACGAACAACCCGACATCCTGCTGTTGCAGGAAATCGATGAAGGCGCCAAACCGTCCCACTATCAGGACCAGCTTGCACTGTTGCAGGAGCGTCTGGTCGACCTCTACCCGTGCAGCGCCCAGGCCTTCGACTGGAAAGCCGACTTTGTGCCCAGCCTGCACATCTTCGGTAGCGTGGGGCGCAAGCTCGCTACGCTCAGCCGCTACCAGATCGAACACGCCGAACGCCTGCAACTGCCAATCGCCGATGCCAACTTCATCAGCCGTCAGTTCCAACCCAAGCCGGCCCTGCTGCTGACGTATCTGCCCTTGAGCGACGGAGGCCAACTGGCGGTGCTCAACACCCGCCTGGACGCCGGTGCGCTTGGGCGCAGTGCCGTGCGGGAGCAAGTCACGAGTACGGTAAAACTGCTGGATAAACTCGAAGGTCGCGGCACCCCCTGGTTGATTGGCGGGGATTTCAACCTGCTGCCACTGGGCCAGTTCCTGCGCCTGGACGCGGGCAAGCGTGGCCAGTATTCGCCGGACAGTGAGTTGCATCTGCTGTGGGACAAATACCCGATGATCCCCAGCAACAGCCAGTCCAGTGGCATCGACCGTGAGAAATGGCTGACGCACTTCCCCAACGACCCAGGCCTTGATGGCCCGGATCGCACGCTGGATTACCTGTTCTACAGCTCACGGATCAAACGCGTGGAAGCCAAGGTGCGCCAGGAAGATACGTTGCGCATTTCCAACCACCTGCCGGTGATCGCCCGCTTCCTGCTGCCTGCCGCGCAATAAGCCCTAGGGTTTCAGCAGCGGCTTGAGCCACTCAAGGCTGGCAACCGTGGTGCCGGATGGGCGGTATTCACAGCCGATCCATCCCCGGTAGCCACGCTGCTCCAGCGCCGCGAACAAGCCAGCAAAGTCCATGGTCCCGGTGCCCGGCTCATGACGCCCCGGGTTGTCGGCGATTTGTACATGGACGGTCCTGTCGTAAAACTGCGCCAGCACCCCGGCGGCGTCGCCGGTCAACAGCTGGGCATGGTAAAGGTCCAGAATCAGCCCGACACTCGTAAAGGTTTCCAGCACCTGCTGGGCCTTGCTGAAGTCAGACAGGTAATAGCCTGGCATCGCCTGCGAGCTGATCACTTCAATCAGCGTTCGCAAACCCTGATCTTCGAGGTACTTGACCGCGTATTCCAGGTTATTGGTGTAGGCAACCGCGCTCTCATCCTGAGGCGTGGTCACGCCCGACATGATGTGCACATCCGAGCAGTTCAGCGCCTTCGCATAGCGGGCCGCTTCGCGCAGCCCATCGCGAAATTCCTGCTCCTTGCCCTGCAAGGCAGCGATGCCTTTGGTCACACCCGCCGGCGCCGCGAACTGAATCAACGGCAGGTTGTATTGGGCCAGGTGGTCGGCGAGCAGGCTGGCGTCGAATTCATAGGGGGACGGGAACTCCACCGCCCTGAAACCGGCAGCGGCGGCGGCTTCGATGCGTTGCAGAAAAGGCAATTCGTTGAATTGAAAACCGAGGTGAGCATTGAATTTGAGCATTGGGTACCTATCCATCCTGGGAATAAACAAATCATCAGCCTGGAGCCTCCTTCGCGGCTCCAGCGCCACGCTATCGAAAGTGGTCAGTGCAAATACTCATGCTCTTCGTATGGTATTTTCCCACTCCAGTGCGGTGGGGGCATCTGCCCCGACGGGAACGGACTGAAGCTAACCATTCGGAATAGAACCTGTGATCAAGAAAGACCTCGCCCTGCAGTTGGCCCCCCGCGTCATCGACCTGGTTCGCGCCCGTTCGATGAAAGCCGGTGAGCCCTTGCGCGAGCAGACCTTTGCCCAAGCGCTCGGGGTGTCGCGCTCGCCGATTCGGCGGGTCTTTGCCTTGCTCGCCGAATGGGACCTTGCCATTCAAGAGCCCAATCGTGGCTACTTCCTCAAACAAGGTGCCGGGCAGATTCAAGAGGCCGCAGTGCCTTGCGCCAGCGATCCTTTCGAGGACTTTTACCTGCGTGTGGTCGATGACATTCTGGGCGGTGAAATACCTGCGCACTTTTTCGAAGCGCAGTTGTTGCGGCGTTACGAGGTGCCGCGGGGGCAGTTGCTCAAGGTGCTGAACCGGCTGGCCAGCGAAGCGATGGTGGAGCGTAAGCCGGGCCAAGGGTGGGGCCTCAAGGACTTCGTGCATAACACGCAGGCGCACATTCAAAGCTACCGTTTCCGGATGGCCATCGAACCGGCGGCGCTGCTTGAGCCGGGTTATCAGGTCAATCACGCCGCGTTTGCGCAGGCCAGGCAACAGCAACAGGCCCTGATCGACGGCGAGATCCAGACCCTGTCCCGCGCGCAACTGTTCCAGGTGGGCGCCCAGTTTCACGAAATGATCGTGCAGTGTTCCGGCAATGTTTTTTTCATCGACGCCATACGCCACCAGAATCAGCTCAGGCGCTTTATGGGCTACAAGGCCAACATCGATCGCACGCGTCTTAAGGCGCAATGCCAGGAACACATCCATTTGCTCGACCTCATCGAGTCTGATCGGCGTGAAGAAGCCGCACAGTTTCTCTGGCGCCACCTGGATCAAGTCGGTCGACTCAAGACTGATCAACGCGCAGTGCCAGAAGAAAGCCAAATCTAGAGCACGTCACTGGCGTAATGCCGTGCGTTTTAAGGCTTTTTGTAGGAGCGAGCTTGCTCGCGAAAAATCACAGGCGCCGCGTTAAAACAGGAAACACGCGTTATCGTTGATGTTTTTCGCGAGCAAGCTCGCTCCTACAGAGGGCGCTATACGCTTAACTGCACGGCATTACGCCAGTGCAGCAGCTTCGCCATCCCCCGCCCGATAAAGGGCCAATCAGCCTAGCACAATTGTTTCTAATCGAAACACAATACAAAAAAATCACCAAACAGTTAATTTTTTCACTACATATTGTATTTCGTTACAACAATAGGCAATCATGCGCGCCGCTCGGACACGGATCCGCATCGAAATCGCACAGGGATGGTTGCCATGAACGAAAGGACGTTGGGTAGCGCAGCGGGAGTCTCAAACCTCCTGTTTGGGGGGTACAACACAGTGGTTGCCCTGCTAGGCGTGATGCTGGCCTATAAAGGCGGCGTGCTGATGGCCGCAGGCGGGTCACCCTATTACGCGATGATGGGCACCGCGCTGTTGTTATCGGCCATCCTCATGGGCCTGAAAAAGCCCCTCGGCCTCTACCTTTATGGCGCGGCCTCTGTGGCCACCTATGCCTGGGCGGTGTGGGAGTCTGGTTACGATGGCTGGGCCTATATTCCACGCCTGGCCTGGCTGGCGGTTCTCAGCGTGCCGTTCCTGGCGTTCTGGCCCGTGGTACGGCGTGATTTTGCCAACGCCAGAAAAAGTCATTATTTCACCATCATGGGTGTGCTGCCGCTGGTGATGGGGGCTACCATCCTGGTGCCGCTGTTCTTCCCGAAAAGCGTGCACCTTGCCGACTCGGCGCTCGCCACCACACGCCCCACCGCAACGTTCAGCCGCAGTACCGTGGCCTCTCCAGACGGCAATATTGCCGCGTCACACACCGAGACCAACTGGACCGCTTATGCAGGCTCCAACCTGGGCAACCACTATTCAGCCGCGTCGCAAATCACGCCTTCGAATGTGTCGGGCCTGGTCAAAGCCTGGGAATACCACCACGGCGACGTGAAGCAACCCGGTGAGAAAACCAAGTACTTGAACGAAGCCACGCCGATCAAGGTGGGTAACTCGCTCTACACCTGCACCCCCAAGCAAATCATCATTTCCCTGGATGCCACTACCGGAAAGGAGAACTGGCGATTCGACTCCAAAGTCGACCCGGACTACTTCGCCAATGGCGGCGCCTATTGCCGTGGCGTCTCTTATTTCGAAGTCCCCAATGCCAGTGGCTTGTGCGCCTCGCGCATCATTTGGGGCACCAATGATATTCGCCTGGGCGCGGTAGACGCCCTGACCGGCCAGGCGTGCCCCGACTTCGGCAACGCAGGTTTTGCGGATTTGAAAGACGGGCTGGGCACCTTCAGAAAAGGCTCAACCGGCATCACGTCTGCCCCTCTGGTCATTCGCGGGGTGGTGATCACCGGGGGCCGCGTGCTCGACTCGGATGTACGCCCTGCCCCCTCGGGCGTGGTACGCGCCTACGATGCAGTGACCGGCAAACAGAAGTGGGCCTGGGATTTGGGCCGGCCAGACAGCAACGCCCCCGCGCGTGACAACGAGACCTACACCCTCAGCACCCCCAACTCGTGGGCACCGCTGTCGGCCGACGATGAACTGGGCCTGGTGTACGTCACCACCGGCAACGCAGCGGGCGATTTCTATGGCGGCACCCGCACAGAACAAGAAGACACGTTCAGCTCTTCTTTAGTCGCACTGGACGCCACCACCGGTAAGGTCCGCTGGCACTTCCAGACAGTCCACCATGATCTATGGGACTACGACCTGAGCCCGCAACCCAGCCTGATTGATTTTCCGACGGCTACCGGGCCACGCCCGGCCGTGATTCAGGCGACCAAATCCGGCCAGTTGTTCGTGCTTGACCGCGCCACCGGCGAACCGCTGGTAGATGTCGTGCAAGCTCCCGTTCCACAGGGCACCGCCCCGGGCGACTACACCGCAGCCACCCAACCACTGTCCCCCGATATGCCGAGCACCATGGGGCGCCCATCGAAAACACCGGAAGTACTGACCGAAGCCAACGCCTGGGGCCTGACGCCTTTCGATCAGATGCAATGTCGCCTCGAATTTCGCCAGGCACGCTACGAAGGGATCTTCACCCCGCCGGTCGTGGGCCAGCAAAGCCTGATCTTCCCCGGCCATCATGGCGGCTTGAACTGGGGCGGGGTGATGGTCGACCTCAAGCGGGGGCTGCTGATCATCAACAACCAGCGCCTTCCTTATATGCAGGGGCTGGTACCGCGCGAACAGCTCGACGCCATCAATGCCAAGTCGTTCCAGGAGTCGCCGGGCAATGCCCAGGGTTTTCGCGTTCAGGCCGGTTTGCCTTACGGCGCGATTAAAGATCCGTGGATGTCATCCCTTGACCAACCTTGCATTGCGCCACCCTGGGGCTTTATCGCCGGTATCGACCTGCGCACTCGCGATGTCGTGTGGAGTCGCCCGTTCGGCACAGGCTATGACAGTGGACCTTGGGGGATCGCCTCCCGGATGCGCTTCGAAATCGGTACACCGAGTGATGCAACGGGCGTGACAACCGCCGGCGGCGTGACGTTCATCGGTGCCGCTATCGACCGGTTCATGCGGGCTTACAACAGCGAAACGGGCGAACTGCTCTGGGAAGAGCGCCTTCCGGCAGGCAATCAGGCGTCGCCCTTGACCTACATGAGCCAGGGTCGACAGTACGTCGTGGCGGTGGTTGGCGGTCATGACCGGATCCCAACCAAGTTGGGCGACAGCATCATCGCCTGGGCCTTGCCCGCGCAATAAATCGCGTGCTGTTTGAGAGGCTCGCTATGACCATATGGGTAGACATGTTCTATCCCGTAAGTCATGGCGTAGCTTCTGGCGTGATGCAGTTCTTATTACTTATTGCGGGAAGGTTACAAGTAACGACTATCACGGCTGCCCTTTAAACACGCTTCAACACTCACTTCTACGCAAGTTTTAAAGCGCCTGACTCTCAGCGCGCTCGCAGGCGATTGCGCCCGGCTTATTCACCCCGTGAGAAGCCAGCACATCGATATATACGCTTTACGCTTTATAAAATGGAACAGGAATTAATAATGCTCGAACTTTCTGATGGTTTGTATCTATTGGTGGGCGTCAGTTTTATCACTTCATTCATGACGGCTGCCATTGGTGTGGGCGGCGGGATTGGACTGCTGGCGGTCATGCCTCAATTTATCCCTATCTCTGCGGTCGTACCGGTTCACGGTTTGATTCAAATGGTCAGCAACGCCAGTCGATTCGCGTTTGACTTCAAAAGTGCAAAAGTGGAAATCCTGCCCAAATACGTAATAGGTTGCCTGGTCGGCGCCTTCATCGGCTACTTCTTCATCGGCAAATTCCCCGAGCAATACTTATCACTGATTCTCGGCTTCTTCATTCTGGCCATCACGTGGACCAAGATCGTCGCGCGCCTGGGTTTTATATTTAAAAACTTTGCCCTGGTGGGCTTCTTTCAAACCTTCCTTTCGCTGTTCGTGGCCGTAACCGGTTTGATATCGCAGCCCATCCTGATGAAGATGAATATTAATAAAAACGAAGTCATTGTCACCCACGCCATGCAAATGAGCGTACTGCACGGGCTCAAGGTTGCCGCCTTTGTGATTGCAGGTTTTGCGTTCATGGATTACGCCAACCTGATCATCATCATGATTACCGCCTCCACATTGGGTTCTTACCTGGGCGGCTTTCTCAGAGACCGTATATCGCAGCGTGTCGGCGCAATGCTGTTAAAGGCAGGGGTGACGTTTTTTGGTTTGAAGATGATCTTCGATCATTTTTTCAACGGCCTATAAAAAGTTCTTCCAATAAAACAAGGAGCGTGAAATGAGCACACGTAAGTTTGATTTTTTTGAGACCCAAGAAATCTCGAGCTTTCTGAAAGAGCATGGCTATTGCATCATCAAACCTCGAGACCACTCTCTGGAAGCCTTTAGAGAGGCCGCCGGAAAGTTCGGGCTGATTCAGTTTCATACCAAGTCCGATGAACATGGTGTGGTGGGCGGTGGCGAACCGATCAACAAGGACTGGCAACGGTTCAAGGATGATTATCATGGTGAACTGTCGAGCGATTTTTTCCCGCATACCGATGGATCATTCTTGAATGGCATCGCCTACGTCGAGGGCACGGCGAAAAAAATCACGCCACCCAAATTCGTCATTCTCCAGTGCGTTTCAAAGCCTGAATTTGGCGGCGACAACTTCCTGGTGGATGGGCAGAAAATCTACAACGACTTGCTTGCCAATAATACCGAGACGTTAAACATATTGATGACCAGCGGCAGTGTCACCTACTGCCGCGACGATTTGTTGTCCATCGATTGCGCCGTCTTCGAAAAGATCGACGACCAAAAGTTAAGAATTCGCTACCGGTATGACAGCACCGCGTTTATCCCCGAGTGGGCCAACGCTGCGTTCAAATACATCCAGACCCACTACTCCACCAACGAGCACTACATCACCCCTGTCAGCCTTGAACCGGGGGATATTCTGGTAATGGATAACCTGCGGGTCCTCCATGCACGGCATAAGTTCGTCGATGGCAACCAGCAGAGAAAAGTCAGAAGACTGTGGATCGCCGATGATACAAGCACCACATTCCAGAACATCCTGGATCAGTCACCGGTGCGCAGGGCCATGCTGCCCTTTCAGAACTACAATATCGCCCAGTCTGAAACAGCCGAACATTCGTTCATCGAGTACACCTGCGGCATCCACGCTCAATCGAGCCAGTCGTTGCCGAACGCGCATAAGCAATTCGATAGCGCGCTTGAAGCGCTTTAAGTCCTTCAAGGCAACCTTCTTGCGGTGATTACACCCTTTCAGGTAACTCCCCCAGTCATCAAAAAAGACTGGGGCGTTACTTATACTCAGGGCTTTCTGGGTTTGATTCGCGCCGTTGCTTCGGCCACCAACGGGTCATCCGGCCAGTAATGCTTGGGGTAGCGCCCCTTGAGATCCTTCTTCACCTCGGCGTAGGTACTGCGCCAGAAGTTCGCCAGATCCTGCGTGACCTGCACCGGCCGCCGCGCCGGGGACAACAGGTGCAACTTCACGGCCAGGCGCCCGCCGGCAATACGCGGGGTGTCTGCCAACCCGAACAATTCCTGCAAGCGCACCGCCAGAATCGGCGGCTGCTCGCTGTAGTCCAGGCGTACCGATGACCCCGACGGTACTTTCACATGCTGCGGCGCCAGTTCTTCCAGGCGTTGGGGCAAGGGCCAGGGCAGCAGGTTGTGCAAGTAGCTGGAAATATCCAGATTGGCGAAATGGCTGAGGCGCGAGACCTTGCCCAGGTAAGGCATCAGCCAGTGTTCGAGGCTGGCAAGCAGGGCCTTGTCGCTGATGTCGGGCCACTCGCTGGTGTTGCCGGTATCCAGTTGGCGCAGCAGCATCACACGGGCTTGCCACTGACGCAGCTCCGGCGTCCAGGGCAGCAGTTCCAGGCCTTTGCGGCGCACCAGGTTGACCAGCGCCTGGCTGCGAGCGGATTCGTCAAGGCCGGTCAGGGGCTCGCGGCTGAGCACCAGTTCACCGACTTTGCGCTGGCGCTCGGCGCGCAAGACGCCTTCGCGTTCGTCCCAGTCGAGTTGGTCGACGTTGCGCACTTGCTCGGCCAGCACCGTGTCGAACAGCGTCGGGTCAAAATCCGCCGCCAGGTAGATGCGTTCTTCGCGCTGGCCCTGGCGGCTGCCCAAATCGGCGATCACCAGCCAGGGTTGTTTCATCAGGCTGTCGGCTTCGGCAAACAGCGCTGCGCGGCCATTGGCCAGGCGATATTCAGCGCCACCGGGGCGGCGTTGCTGGGCGACGCGGTCCGGGTAGGCCAGTGCCAGCAAGGCGCCGAGCCAGCGCGGGTGGTCGGGATTGTCCACCGGCTGGGTCGCCTTGCCGCGCAGGTAGCCACGGTATTGCCGGGCCAGTTGCTTGGCGCGCTGCACGCCACCCTGGGTGCCGCGTGCACGCTCCTCGCCGGACATCAGCGCCAGGCGGCTGTGCAAGTCGGCGCCGCCGCCGCGCAGGATGTCGCGTTCGCCCAACAGGGCCGCCACGTCACAGGCGGTGGCGGCGAGCCCCAGGTCTTGCCCGCGTAGCAGTAGATGAGCGATACGTGGGTGCGCCGGCAACTCGGCCATTTTCTGACCATGGGCGGTGAGGTTTTCGTCGTTCAATGCGCCGAGGCGTTGCAACAAATCCTGAGCCTGGGCATAGGCGGCAGTCGGTGGGATGTCCAGCCACACCAACTGGCTGGGCGTCACGCCCCAACGGGCCAGTTGCAAGGCCAGCCCCGCCAGATCGGCGGCGAGGATTTCCGCGCTGCCATAAGCGGCCAGACCGTCATGCTGGTCTTCGGACCACAACCGATAACACACCCCCGGTTCCAGCCGCCCTGCCCGACCGGCGCGCTGGGTGGCGCTGGCGCGGGAGATGCGCTGGGTGTCGAGGCGCGTCATGCCACTGCCCGGGTCAAAGCGCGGCACCCGCGCCAGCCCGGCGTCGATCACCACGCGTACGCCGTTGATGGTCAGGCTGGTCTCGGCGATGTTAGTAGCCAGCACCACTTTGCGCTTGCCGGCCGGCGCCGGGTCGATGGCGGCGCGCTGGGCGTTGAGGTCCAGCTCACCGTGCAACGGGCATAACAGCACATCAGGGCGATCACCCAAGGCCTCGGCCAGTTGCTGGTTGACCCGGCGAATCTCCGCTTGCCCCGGCAGAAATACCAGCACACTGCCGGTCTCGTCATGCAGGGCCTCAAGGACAGTTTGCACCACGCGCGGCTCGATAAACTCCCCGGCCTGAAAGGGCCGCCCCCAGCGCATTTGCACCGGGAACATGCGCCCTTCACTGCGCAGGATCGGCGCGTCATCCAGCAAGCCCGCCAGGCGCTCGCCTTCGAGGGTGGCCGACATCAACAGGATCTTCAGCGGCTGCTCGTCGCGAAACAGCTCGCGCCCGTTAAGGCTCAGGGCCAGCGCCAGGTCGGCGTCGAGGCTGCGCTCGTGGAACTCGTCGAAAATCAACAGGCCCACGCCGTCCAGCGCCGGGTCGTCCTGCAGGCGACGGGTGAGGATGCCTTCGGTCACCACCTCGATACGCGTGTTGGGGCCGACTTTGCTGTCCAGGCGAATGCGGTAGCCCACGGTCTCACCGACCTTTTCACCCAGCTCACTGGCCAACCGCTCGGCAGCAGCACGCGCGGCCAGGCGCCGGGGTTCGAGCATCAGGATGGTTTGCCCGGCGAGCCACGGCTCATGCAACAAGGCCAGCGGCACGCGGGTGGTTTTACCGGCGCCAGGCGGCGCTTCCAGCACGGCTTCATGGCGATGCGCCAAGGCGTCACGCAGGGCGGGTAAAACATCATCGATCGGCAACGAATTCATACTGGCTCCAAAGCAGAGCGGCGAGTATAACGGCGAACTGCCGAGTGCCGATGCGGGTCTTAAAAACACCCACGTTTTGCACTGTGAATGCAGTCGAAGGTGGGAGCTGGCTTGCCTGCGATAGCGGTGTGACAGTTGCCGCTGTATTTCCTGAACCGTCGCAATCGCAGGCAAGCCAGCTCCCACATTGGATCATCGGCGTCTGGCCGATCTGGCTTATAGTCACCCTTAAACATGTTCAGGAGACTTTTTCATGCGTATCGCTTCTCGCGTCATCGGCGGTGTCCTCGCCGTTACCCTGCTGAGCCAACTCACCGCCTGCGGCTCGATTTTCTACCCCGACCGCCGTGGTCAGATCGACGGCAAGATCGATCCGGCCATTGCCGTGCTTGATGCCGTCGGCCTGCTGTTCTACGTAATCCCCGGCCTGATCGCTTTTGGGGTCGACTTCGCCACCGGCGCCATCTATTACGAACCGGGCAAGACCGCCCAGGTCGCGCCGGAGAAACTGCACGAAGCCATCGGCGCCGACGGCAAGGTCGACAATGCCAAGCTGCAAAGCATCATTGAGAAGGAAACCGGCCGCACCTTGCCGCTGGACGACCCGCGCCTGATCCAGTTCAAGGGCAGCGTGCAGCAACTTGCGTCCCTGGGCCTGCAACCCGCCGCGTAAGGACAGCTCATGACCAGCAGCCCCGAACACGCCCGGCTCTTGCGCCTGGCCACCCGCGCCTCGGTGGCCGTGGCCTGTGTGCTGATTATCACCAAGGCCATCGCCTGGTGGCTCAGCGGCTCGGTGAGTATGCTCGCCGGGCTGACCGACTCGTTGCTCGACGGTGTGACGTCGTTGCTGAATCTGCTGGCGGTGCATTACGCCCTGCGCCCCGCCGATGACGATCACCGTTATGGGCATGGCAAGGCAGAGTCGCTGGCGGGTATGGCCCAAGCCTTGTTTATCGCCGGCAGTGCGGTGCTGATTGCGCTCCAGGCCTATGAACGGCTCAAGCATCCGGAGCCGGTCGGCGCGCCGTGGCTGAGTATTGGCGTGATTGTGTTGTCGCTGGCACTGACCGTGGCCTTGCTGGTGCTGCAACACCGCGTGGTGCGCGAGACCGGCTCCAACGCGGTGCGCGCCGACTCGCTGCATTACCGCTCAGACTTGCTGCTCAATGGCAGCATCCTGATTGCGCTGGTGTTGGCCGGTTTTGGCTTTCATCAGGTCGATGCCTGGTTTGGCCTGGGTATCGCCGCCTACATTCTGTGGAGCGCGATCCAGATCGCCCGGGAAAGCTTTGCGGTGTTGATGGACGAAGAGCTACCGCCGGATGTCAGCCAGCACATGCTGGAACTGGCCCGTGGCGTACCCGGCGTGCTGGGGGCCCACGACTTGCGCACGCGGGTTTCCGGCAACCACTGGTTTGTGCAGTTGCACCTGGAGTTGCCGGGCGAGTTGACGCTGTCGGTGGCCCACGGCATCAGCGACCAGGCCGCCGATGCCATTCACCGGGAATACCCGAAGGCCGAAGTGCTGGTGCACGCCGACCCGCGGGAAGTGGTCACCGGCAATAAAACCTAGTACTGCACCTGATACCCACGACTGCCCAGGCAGTTGCCCTGAGCCTGGCGATAGGTTTGTACTACCGCAGGGTCCGGGGCGTAGGTGACGGTGCGCGGGTCGAAGCCACTTTGTTGCACCGCCCACCGATAACAGTCGTAGCCGTCCTGCTGCACCTGGGCTGGCGATTGGCCGTTAGCCGGGTAAGCCACCACGTCATAACCGTTGCCTTGCGGCGCTGGCTGGGGTGATGGCACTTGCGCCGGCGGCTGCACCACCACGTATTGCTGGGTGCTTTGCTCATAGGCGTAATACGCGCCAGCGGCGAGGAACAACAGTGAGCCCCCGACCCACACTTCACGCGCGTAGTCGGGCAGGTAATGCACGCGGATGCCATAGGGCGGCGTCACCACCACGTAGCGCGGGCCTTGGGGGCGATACCAGTAGCCGCCGGAGAAGAAGTAGTCCTGGCCACGGTAAGGCACGCGGTAATTGCGGTCCGGGAAACGGTCGATGACATAACCAGGGCGATGCTGCGGGCCCGGGCCCCAGCCATTGCCATGCCCGTCGGGGCGTCCTGGCCAGCGATTATCACCGGGGCGATCGTAACCCGGACGCGAGCCGGGGCCGCCGGCCTCCCAATGCCTGTTGTCATCGGCGCGTCTGGGAATATCACGGTAATAACCCTGGCGCGGCTCCTGGGTCTGGCGCACGGTATCGGGCCGGCCCTGGATCGGCAGGTTATTGGAAGTTTGCGGCGCAGGTCGCCCCGGCTCATGGCCTTGAGGCCGACCTTGCCATTGGCCACCCTCGTGCTGGCCGCCACGTTCACCCTGCGGGTTTGGTGGGCGTGGCTGATTGTGCTCAGGCCGTTGCCCCTGGCCCGGTGAGTTATCGCGTTCGTCGGCCATCGCCTGGGAGCCGATGCTGACCACCAGCAAACCAACACCTGCCATACGCCAGATGCGCTTCATGCTTTTCCTCACTGCGGATTGGGGCTTGATCATGAGACTGGAAAAGCCTCGCCCGGTTCTGAGACAGGTTATCAGTCACGAGAACTATTTTCTGAAGGCAACGCGCACAAAGAAAAAGGGGTGACCCGTCGGCCACCCCTTGAGAATCTCGTCCGTGCTCAACGCTTTTGACGTTGGCTCACCTCACGCCGTCTTGTGGACAGTGTGCAGCCTGGAGGCCGGCTCAACCCTGCTGGGGCGGCGGCCGCAACGGGCCTGATTGGGCGCGTTGCTGTGGACTGTTGTCCAGGCGGTGATTCTGTTGGTAATCATAGGCGTGCCGAGCGGGCAGATGATTGCGAAGATTGCGTCAATAAACAGTGCTTGCGCAATTTTTAACCCTTCATGGATAATTCACCGCAATAGTTACGACAAAGGCTAACCCAATGAGCAAGCTTGACCGATACGACCTGAGTATTCTGGCGGAATTGCAGCGCGACGCGAGGATCTCCAACCAGGAGCTGGCCGAACGCATCGGCCTGTCGCCTTCGCCCTGCTCGCGCCGGGTCAAGCAATTGGAAGACGACGGCTATATCGCCCGCCAGGTCGCCTTGCTGGATCGCAAGATGCTCGGCCTGAGCCTTACAGCCTATGTGCTGATCGGCATGGACCGTCACACACCGGAGCGCTTCGAGAATTTCGAAGCCGCCATCCGCACCCTGCCGCAAGTGCTGGAATGCAGTTTGGTGACCGGCATGGATGCGGACTATCAGTTGAAGGTGGTGGTGCCGGACATGGACCATTATCAGAAACTGCTGCTGGGCCACCTGACCCGCATTGAAGGGGTGACCAGCGTGCGTTCCAGCTTCGTGCTGAATCAGGTGCTCAACAGCACCGAACTGCCCCTGACCCACCTGCGCACCTGAGAACAACGATGTTCAACTGTAGGAGCGAGCTTGCTCGCGAAAAACGTTAACGATAACGCGTGCCCCTTGAATGAACGCGGCGTCTGTGAATTTTTCGCGAGCAAGCTCGCTCCTACAATGGCATCAGGCCCCCCACATTTGGATTGTGCTTCGACTCAGGTCAATGTTGCGTCTGTAACGCTGTCGTATACTGCTCGCTTGTCTTGCCGGAAGAGCCCCATGAACAACATCGACCCCGCCCTGTTTGAAGAATGGATGATGACCGGCCTGGTCACCCTCCTGATTATTTTCATGGGCTTTATCGTTTGGGACCTGGCAAAGAAATCCAAGGCCGGGCGCTTTGGTTCGTTCATCCTGTTTTTCGTACTGGGCCTGGGCGTGGCCGCGTTCATCATCAAGAGCGTAGTGATTGGCCTGATCGAATCCGGCGCCTTATAAGCGCGCCGGTACTGCCTTCCATTGGCCTTGATCCAGGCCGTCGATAGACCAGTCACCAATGCGTACACGCACCAGGCGCAGCGTCGGCAGGCCCACCGCTGCGGTCATACGCCGTACCTGACGGTTGCGCCCTTCGCGAATCACCAATTCCAGCCAATGGGTGGGCACGCTTTTACGAAAGCGTACCGGCGGGTTGCGCGGCCATAACGCCGGCTCATCCAGCAGCCGGGCCTCGGCAGGCAAGGTCATGCCGTCGTTCAGTTCGACGCCATCGCGCAGGCGTTGCAGCTGTTCTTCAGTCGGTTCGCCTTCCACCTGCACCCAGTAGGTTTTCGCCAGCTTGTGCTTGGGATCGGCGATGCGCGCCTGGAGCTGACCGTCGTTGGTCAACAGCAGCAAGCCCTCACTGTCACGGTCCAGGCGCCCGGCGGGGTAGATGCCCGGAATATCGATAAAATCCTTGAGGGTCGCGCGCCCGCCTTCGTCGCTGAACTGGGTCAGCACATCGAACGGCTTGTTGAACAGGATCAGCTTCGGCTCGGCCGGTGGCGCCTTGGCAACGCGGCGAGCGGCAGAGTGCGAAGGTTTCACGCCTGGGCGGCGCGAATCGGGACGGGTAGGACGGGACATGGCAAAGGAACATCTAACGGTCAGGACCGACAATGCTAGTGGCCTGACCGCCAAATGACCATCCCAACCGCTTAGCGGAACGGCGGTTCGTCGAAGCTGCGCAGTTTGCGCGAGTGCAACGAGTTGAGTTCGGTGCGCAACAGGTCGACCGCCTCAATGCCGATTTTCAAGTGCTGGCTGACCGCACGCTCATAGAACGCGTTGGCCGAACCCGGCAGCTTGATCTCGCTGTGCAGCGGCTTGTCGGATACGCATAACAAGGTGCCGTAAGGCACGCGCAAACGGTAACCCTGGGCGGCGATGGTGCCGCTTTCCATGTCCACGGCCACGGCGCGAGACAGGTTGATCAGCGGCCGCTCCTGGGCCCAGCGCAGCTCCCAGTTACGGTCGTCGTAGGTCAGCACGGTACCGGTGCGCAGGCGTTTTTTCAGCTCTTCGCCTTTTTCGCCGGTGACTTTCGCCGCCGCTTGCTGAAGCGCCAGCTGCACTTCGGCCAGGGCCGGGATCGGGATGTTCGGCGGTACCACACGGTCCAGAATCCCGTCGCGGCGCATATAGGCGTGAGCCAGTACGTAGTCGCCGATGGTCTGGGATTGGCGCAGGCCGCCGCAGTGGCCGATCATCAGCCAGCAATGCGGGCGCAACACGGCCAGGTGGTCGGTGATGTTCTTGGCGTTGGAGGGGCCCACGCCGATGTTCACCAGGGTCACGCCATGGCCGTCACTGGCTTGCAGGTGATACGCCGGCATCTGGTAGCGGTGCCACACCACACCTGCAGCAATGGCCGAGGCTTCGCCGTGGTCCATGCTCTTGTCGATCACCACGTTGCCCGGCAGCACCATGCGGATAAACCGCGGGTCGCTGCGCAATTGTTCCAGGCCGTGCAGGATGAACTGGTCCACGTAGCGGTGGTAGTTGGTCAACAGGATCCACGGCTGCACATGGCGCCAATCGCTGCCGGTGTAATGCACCAGGCGGCGCAGGGAAAAGTCCACGCGCGCCGCGTCGAACAGGGCCAGGGGCAGCGGGTCGGTGTTTTCCCAGTCATACAGGCCGTCGGCAATGCCGTCGGTGGCGGCGGACAGGTCGGTACTGGGGAATACGCGGGCCAGGGTCGCGGCGGTGACGCCGGAGCCGGCCAGTTCATCGCCCTGCTCCACCACGTACGGGTAGGGAATGTTCTGCTGGCTGACGCCCACTTCCACCGTGACGGTAAAGTCGTGCATCAGCGGCACCAACTGCTCCAGCAGGTACTTACGAAACGCGCCGGGATGGGTGACGGTGACGCTGTAGGTACCGGGCAACTGCACCTTGGCATACGCACGGGTGGTCTGTGGGACTTCGCCGTGGCAGTGGTAGGTCAGGCGCAGTTCCGGGTAGCGAAACAGTGCGCGTTGAGCGGCGTCGGGTTCGACGCGGTCCTTGAGGTATTGCTTAAGGGCTTGATTGAGCGCGCCGGTGGCTTGCTCATGCAGAGCCGCCAGCCGGTCCACGGCTTCTTCGGCGGTTTTAACGACAACAAAAGCTTCGGTCACGGTAAGCATCCTGTGTTCTGGACTTGCAGGCCTTTATCTTGCCTGTATCCCGGCCTCACCGAAACACCAGAAATGGAATGCGTTTATAGGTGGGAGCTGGCTTGCCTGCGATAGCGGTCTATCCGCTACATAATTGCTGGTTGGACCACCGCTATCGCAGGCAAGCCAGCTCCCACATTTGATTGTGTTTATTCAGAGGGATTGCGGGGTTGAGCGGGCGACAATTGCTTCCACGTCGACGCCACGCGGCAAGGTGCCATATACCCGCCCCGACGCCTCACCCAACCGGCTGGCGATAAACCCGTCGCTGACCGCCGCATTGCCCGCCTCCAACAGCAACTTGGCCTGCAACGCCACGGCAATATCCTCGGTCAGTTGCCGCGCCCGATACTGGATGTCCTGGGTATCCATAAACGCCGACTTCAGTTGCTCGATCTGCCGCGCCAGCTGCTTGTCGCCATGACCATCCCCCAGCTCCACAAACAGCACCTCCAGCACGCCCGGCTCTTTGGACAACGCACGCAGCACGTCCAGGCATTGCACATTGCCGGAGCCTTCCCACGTCGAGTTCACCGGCGCCTCACGGTAAAGACGCGGCAGGATGCTGTCTTCCACATACCCGGCCCCGCCCATGCATTCGGCAGCTTCGTTGATCATCGCCGGCGCACGCTTGCAGATCCAATACTTGCCCACCGCCGTGACCAGCCGGGCGAACTTGGCTTCCTGTTCATCATCAAGATGATCCAGCGCGCGCCCCATGCGCAGGCTCAAGGCCAGGGCCGCTTCGCTCTCCAATGCCAGGTCGGCCAGCACGTTCTGCATCAGCGGCTGCTGGTTGAGCACGCGGCCACCGACCAGGCGGTGGGCGCAGTGATGGCTGGCCTGGGTCAGTGCCTGGCGCATCAAGGCGCTGGAGCCGACCATGCAATCGAAGCGGGTCATGGCAACCATCTCGATGATGGTCGGCACACCGCGGCCTTCTTCACCGACCATCCAGGCCAGGGCGCCGCGAAACTCCACTTCGCTGGACGCGTTGGAGCAGTTGCCGAGTTTGTTCTTCAAGCGCTGGATATAGAACTCGTTGCGCGTGTCGTCCGGTCGGTGCCGGGGCAGCAGGAAACAGGTCAGGCCCTTGTCGGTCTGGGCCAGGGTCAGAAAGCCGTCGCACATCGGCGCCGAGCAGAACCACTTGTGGCCCACCAGCTCATAGGCCTGGCCGGGCCCACCGGCGCCCACCGGATAAGCGCGGGTGGTGTTGGCCCGCACATCGGTGCCACCTTGCTTCTCGGTCATGGCCATGCCGATGGTGGCGCCGGCCTTGTGGGCAATGCCGACGTTGCGTGGGTCATATTGGGTAGCGAGGATTTTCGGCAACCAGCGATCTGCCAGGTCCGGTTGCAGACGCAGGGCCGGGACGCAGGCGAAGGTCATGGTCAGCGGGCAACCGGTGCCGGCCTCGGCCTGGCTGTGCAGGTAGGTCATTGCCGCACGGGCCACATGGGCGCCGGACTGCGGATGCGCCCAGGGCAGCGACGGCAGGCCATGCTCGACGGCGGTGCGCATCAGTTCGTGATAAGCCGGATGAAACTCCACCAGGTCGATGCGATGGCCATAACGGTCATGGCTGCTGAACACCGGTTTGTTCTGGTTGGCCAGGAACCCGGCTTCCATCAACGGCCCACCAGCCAGCGCGCCGTAGGCATCAATTCGCGCTTGGGCCCAGCCGGCGCCAAAGCGGCGTGACCATTCCTGCAAAGGCAAGTCGATGCGATACAGGTTGGTGCCGTCCAGGGACGGTGGCTGATTGGTGACGTCGTGGGTTTCGGCAAACTGATGCAGGTTCATGACGGGCCTCCTGGAAAAAGGCCACGTCGATTGCAGGCTGCCTGTAGGAGCGAGCTTGCTCGCGAAAAACCTGACAGCAACGCGCTAACCCAGGATGGGCGCGATATCGTTGACGTTCTTCGCGAGCAAGCTCGCTCCTACAAAAAACAGATCGATTGAGGCCGGTTATTTCAGTTAAGCACCGACCCCACGCTTAAAAAAGTGGCATACCCGCCGAATGCCCGGCGCTTTCACCCTCAGCCAGGCGCAACACGCGGCGCTCCAGTACCGCCTGCAAGGCTTCGAATCGTACGGGCTTGGCCAGACGATCGGTCATGCCGATGCCATGGCAGCGTTCACGTTCCGACCCATCACTTGAGCCACTCAAGGCGATCACCGGCAACTCGCCGCAGTCGGGCAATGCACGAATCTGACAGCACAACGAGAAGCCGCCCTCGGGCACGTCGAGCAGCACGGCATCGAAGCTATTACCTTGTAATGCCGCCAGTGCCGCCGGGCCGCTATCCACGGTTTTCACCCGGTAGCCGAGTTTGAGCAACATGCCGCGCACCGCCAACTGGCCGACGCTGTTGTCGTCCACCAGCAACACCGTGCAATCCTGGGGCGCACGTTGCCTGAGCTGGTTTTGCCCGTTCGGCCTGGCCTGCGCAGGCACCGCGCGGACGTCGAGCTCCAACTGGAAACGGCTGCCCTTGCGCGGTTCCGAATGATGGGTCAGGCGCCCACCCAGCAGCTCGATCAACTGCCGGCAAATCGCCAAACCAATGCCCAGGCCGCCGTACTCGCGGGTCATCGAGCCATCCAGCTGGAAGAAGCGCTGGTACAGCGTGGCCTCGTCGAGAAAGGCAAAGCCGATACCGGTGTCGGTGACAATAAAGCTCAGGTGCAATGCATCCTCCCCTTCGGGTACCCCGACCACGCGCAAGCGCACAGCGCCGAGTTGGGTAAATTTGAAGGCATTGTCCAGCAGGCAATCCAGGCACTGGAGCAGTTTGTCGGCATCGCCGATCAGCCGGTCCGGCAACTCATCGGCAACATCAATGGAAAACGCCAGGCCCTTGCTCTGCGCGCTGGGAGTGAACTGCTGGCGCAAGGTGTCGAGCACACTGCGCAGGCTGAACGCTTGCGGCTGGGCAGTCATGCGACCGGCCTGCAACTCGGTCAGGGTGAGGATACCGTTGACCATGCGCATCATGTCCCGCGCCGAGCCCGCGGCGGTTTGCTGGTACTGCGCCAGGTCCTCGCCCAACGGCACGGTCTGCATCAGTTCCAGGGAACCAATTACTCCGTTCATCGGCGTGCGCAGTTCGTGGGTCAGGGTGGCGAGAAATTCATCTTTGAGGCGGTTGCTGCGGGCCAGTTGCTGGTTGAGCGCTTCGAGCTTCTGGCTGGCGTCAAGGAGGATCTGCGCCTGCTGTTCGCGCATACCGTTAATGCGGTCGGCCAGGGCCAGGGACAGCAGCGCCACTTCAATGGCCGAGCCGATCTGGCTGGCGTACATGGTCAGGAACACGTTGGGCAGGTAGCCCAGCACCATCAGCGTATTGACCACCCCACCCAGCAGAAATGCCGACCAGGCAATAATGAAGTAGCGCGCCATGCGCTGCCCGCAGTACCAGGCCTTGATCGCGGCGACAAAGATGGTCACGGTAAACACCAGGGCCAGGCCGGTGGCCAGGCGCAGGGCCACGGCGTAGCTGGTCAATAGCGCCAGCGCCATCACCACGCCGCCGCTGGCCGCCAGCGCCAGCAGGATCCGGTCGATCCAACGGCTGTGCTGCGCGGTATGCAGGAAGCTGCGGGCAAACAGGCTGCCGAACAATGCCGCCGAACCGATCAGGAACGGCACCGCCGCATTCGCCCACCACGGGTTGTCGGGCCAGAAGTACTGCACCGCGACGCCATTGACCGACAGCTGGTACAAGCCGAACGATGCAATATAGAGAATGTAATAGAGGTAGCTGGTGTCGCGCACGCTGAGGTAAATGAACAGGTTGTAGATCAGCATACCCAGCAACACACCATAAATAGCCCCGAGCACATACAAGCGCAGCGGTTGCTCTTCCAGGTACGCCGTGCCCGCCCACAGCGTCAACGGCGCCTGGATCGAGCCTTGGCTTTGCAAGCGCAGGTAGACGGTTTGTTGCTGGTCGGGCAGGAAGTTGAGCTTGAACAGGTAATTGCTCTGGCTCACCTCACGGCTGGAAAACGGCAAGGCGCTGCCGGTGCGAGCGCTCAGGCGGTAGTGCCCGGTGCCGTCGCTCTGGTACAGGTCCAGGCGATTGAGCGGCGGGTAAGCCAGCTCCAGAAACCAGGTGCGCGGTGCGCGGGCGTCCTGGGCGGTGTAATGCAGGTCGACCTTGAGCCAGAACACCGAGCGCGAATAGCCGGCGTTGAGGGTGGTTTTGTCATGGGTCTTGAACTGGGCGGCGTAGGCGGGGGAACTGACATCGGCGATGGTGAGGGCGTCGGTTGGATCTTCAAGCACTTGCATGACCCGGCCCAACGGCAGGCTTCGCGTGTCCTGGTTGAACTCGACGGCGCCGGCGAGCAAGGGTAGCCCGCACAATATAAAGATCAGCAAATAGCGCATAGAGCCCCAGCGTGGCCTGTCCGGTTATGTCAAAAGCCCCCCATCCTTTTGAGAAGACGTACACCGGCGATACAGTAAGTTGTTTGAATGCACTTTAGCATAGCCATTAGAGGCCATTGGACACCATTGAACTATTTTTTTGAAAGGCTCTACATCGTGGTTCTCAGCGCATTTTCAGGCTGTTTCAATCGCCAGAAAAGCGCCGTTCAAGCGCTCACACTTCGACCCTCGTCAGACGGCCACGCAAAAAGCGTTTGGTGGTAAGCTCGCGCACCATGAATATCTACAGCTCTCGCCCCGTTGTCCTCTGTCTCTCCGGCCACGACCCCAGTGGTGGCGCCGGCTTGCAGGCAGATATCGAAGCCCTGCTCGCCCAGGGCTGCCACGCGGCCCCGGCCGTCACAGCGTTGACCGTGCAGAACACCGTCAATGTCAGCGACTTCCGCGTGCTCGACCGTGAGTGGGTGATGGCCCAGGCCAATGCCGTGCTCGGCGACTCGGAAGTCGCGGCAATCAAGCTGGGTATGCTCGGTTCCACCGCCATGGTCGATACGGTGGTCGAACTGCTGCAGGCGCACCCGCATCTGCCGGTGGTCTGCGACCCGGTGCTGCGCGCCGGCGGCGGCGGTAGCCTGGGCAAGGACGAAGTCGGCTATGCGATGCGCGAGCGGCTGCTGCCCCTGTCGCTGATCGCCACACCCAACCTGCCGGAAGCGCGGATCCTCGCCGAATTGCCCGAGGGCACTGCCGACGAATGCGCCGAGAAACTGTTGCCCTACATCAAGCACCTGCTGATCACCGGCGGCCATGGCGACGAACACGAAGTGCACAACCGCCTCTACAGCCGCGACGGCACGCGCCATACCTTTACCTGCCAGCGCTTGCCTGGCAGTTATCACGGCTCGGGCTGCACCCTGGCCAGTGCCCTGGCCGGGCGCCTCGCCCAGGGCGAAGGTTTGGCCAGCGCGGTGCAATCGGCCCTCAATTACACCTGGCGCACCCTGCGTGACGCCGAACAGCTGGGCCAGGGCCAGTTCGTGCCGCGCCGACTGCCGCTGGATTTCTGCTCGTAACTTATCGCTCGTCAGCAAGGGGTTTGCCCGATGAAACTACGCGGCCTTTACGCCATTACCGACAGCCAGCTGTTGGCCGGCAAATTCCTCGCCTACGTCGAGGCGGCGCTGGACGGTGGCGTCACCCTGTTGCAGTACCGCGACAAAAGCAGCGACGAGGCACGGCGCCTGCGTGAGGCCGAAAAGCTGCATGAACTGTGCTCGCGCTACAAGACTCAATTGATCATCAACGATGATGCAGAGCTCGCGGCGCGACTGGGCGTCGGCGTGCATCTGGGGCAGACCGACGGCCCGCTGACCCCGGCCCGTGCGCTGCTCGGTTCCAGGGCGATCATCGGTGCCACCTGCCACAGCCAGATCGAACTGGCCGAACAGGCCGCCAAAGAAGGCGCCAGCTACGTCGCCTTCGGCCGCTTCTTCAATTCCACCACCAAGCCCGGCGCACCTGCCGCCACTGTTGAAATGCTGGCCGAGGCCCGCACGCGCTTGCAGCTGCCGATCTGCGTGATCGGCGGCGTGACCCTGGACAACGCCGAACCGCTGGTGGCCCACGGGGCCGACCTGCTGGCCGTGGTGCACGGTTTATTCGGCGCCGACAGCACTCAGGAAGTCACGCGCCGCGCCCGTGCTTTCAACGCCCTTCTTAAAATCTGATTTCAGAGAGACGCCCATCATGTCCCGTTCCGAAACCCTGTTTGCCAATGCCCAAAAGCACATCCCCGGCGGTGTGAACTCCCCCGTGCGTGCGTTCAAGAGCGTGGGCGGCACGCCGTTGTTCTTCAAACATGCCGAAGGCGCCTACGTCACCGACGAAGATGACAAGCGCTACGTCGACTACGTGGGCTCCTGGGGCCCGATGATCCTCGGCCACAGCCACCCGGACGTACTGGACGCGGTGCGCCAGCAGCTGCAACACGGCTTGTCCTATGGCGCGCCGACCGCCATGGAAACCGAGATGGCCGACCTGGTCTGCTCGATCGTGCCATCGATGGAAATGGTGCGTATGGTCAGCTCCGGCACCGAAGCCACCATGAGCGCAATCCGTCTGGCCCGGGGTTTCACCGGCCGCGACAACATCATCAAGTTCGAAGGCTGCTACCACGGCCACTCCGACAGCCTGCTGGTCAAGGCCGGCTCTGGCGCGCTGACCCAGGGCGTACCCAACTCTGCCGGTGTACCGGCGGCGTTCGCCAAGCACACCCTGACCCTGCCATTCAACGACATCGCCGCCGTCGAGCAAATGCTCAGCGAAGTTGGCCAGGACGTGGCCTGCATCATCGTCGAGCCGGTGGCGGGCAACATGAACTGCGTACCGCCGGCCCCGGGCTTCCTCGAAGGCCTGCGCGAACAGTGCGACAAGCACGGCGTGGTGCTGATCTTTGACGAAGTGATGACCGGCTTTCGCGTCGCCCTCGGTGGCGCCCAGGCACACTATGGCGTCACGCCGGACCTGAGCACCTTCGGCAAAATCATCGGTGGCGGTATGCCAGTAGGCTGCTTCGGCGGCAAGCGCGAGATCATGCAGCACATCGCCCCGCTGGGCCCGGTGTACCAGGCCGGCACGTTGTCGGGTAACCCGTTGGCAATGGCTGCCGGCCTGACCACCCTGCGCCTGATCAGCCGCCCAGGCTTCCACGCCGAACTGACCGACTACACCACCCGCCTGCTGGATGGTCTGCAACAGCGCGCCGACGCCGCCGGTATCCCGTTTGTCACCACCCAGGCCGGTGGCATGTTCGGCCTGTATTTCAGCGGCGCCGACGACATCGTCACCTTTGATGACGTGATGGGCAGCGATGCCGACCTGTTCAAGCGCTTCTTCCACCTGATGCTTGAAGGCGGGGTGTACCTGGCGCCGAGCGCCTTCGAAGCCGGCTTCACCTCGATCGCCCATGGCGACGCCGAGCTGAAACTGACCCTGGATGCTGCCGAACGCGCCTTTGCGGCCCTGAAATAAGTGACGCACGCTCTGACGTTGCCCCCAGGCAGCGTCAGATTTGCTACCTTGCTTACAGAAATTTCCTGGTTTTTTCGAGAATTGCCCTGCAATCCGGCAGATAACTTGCCCAAGCAGCAGAAAAACGAGTAAAGACTTTGTAAGCAGAGGCCTGCTTATTTCATAATGCGCGCTTATTGGACTCCCCGAGGGTCCGCGCGCCCCGTCAGAGGTAAGTCGATTCCCATGAAACGCACCGGCCGCACCCTGGTTCTGGGCTGCCTGTTGCTCCTTCAGCCGCTGCTGGCACATGCCCAGGCAGGCGGCAACTCGTTGTTAATCCCAGCGATGGGTCGTTGCACCCTCAATACCCAGCCAGACAGCCAGGCCGAAGCCCTGAGCGCGTGCCAGAAACAGGCTGAGGAAGGGGATGCGCAAGCGCAATACGAGTTGGGCGAGTTCTACCATGACAGCAAGAACCCGGCCGTCGACCTCAACAAAGCGTTGAGCTACTTCGAAAAGGCTTCGCTACAGGGCCACGCCCAGGCGCAATTCCAGCTCGGCAATATGTTCTTCAAGGGCGAAGGTGTGCCGGCCAATAACGTGCAGGCCTACATCGTGCTGAAAATGGCTGCGGTCAATGGTGCAGAAGATGCACTGGACACCGCCGACGAAGTCGCCGAGCACATGCAGCGCGATGAACTGGAAGTGGCGACCCAGGTGCTCGGGCAGATTTTCCGTAATTACCTGCAGGAATTGCAGAGTGCCGATGGGCGCTCGCCGTTCTCTCCCCTGCCCTGATTTTGTTGTAGACCTTACGTCGCTATCGCAGGCAAGCCAGCTCCCACATTCGACCGCGTTTCAATGCTGGAATGCCGTCAACTGTGGGAGCTGGCTTGCCTGCGATAGGCACACCTCGGTCTAAAGCCCTACTTCTCAGGCATCGGCATCGGAAAGGGCATCACATTGCTCACGCCCCGAGCCTCACTGATCTTGGGCGTACCCAGGCGTTCGACCTCATCGATGCGCACAATCGAATGCATCGGCACAAAGCTGCGCACCACGCCTTCGAACTGGGCCTTGAGCTTTTCTTCGCCCGGATCGACCACCAATTGGGTGCGCTCGCCAAAGACGAATTCTTCCACTTCCAGAAAGCCCCACAGATCACTTTGATAGATCTGCTTGGCGTACATTTCGAACACCTGGCCCTGGTTGAGGAAAATCACCTTGTAGATTGGAGCTTCGCGTTTGGTCATGGTGGGCGGGGAACACATGGGGATATAAAAGAGGGCGCGAACTATAGCATGGCACCCGATGCACAGCGCTAGGAACCGATGGGCATGACCCCTATAATGCGCGGTTCTTTACCACCAGTTGACGATTCCCATGGCCAAGAAGCTTTATATCGAAACCCACGGTTGCCAGATGAACGAGTACGACAGCTCGCGCATGGTCGACCTGCTGGGCGAACACCAGGCCCTGGAAGTCACCGCCCGCGCCGAAGATGCCGACGTGATCCTGCTCAATACCTGTTCGATCCGCGAACGGGCCCAGGACCGCGTGTACTCACAGCTGGGCCGCTGGCGTGAATTGAAACTGGCCAACCCGGACATGGTGATCGCCGTCGGCGGTTGCGTGGCCAGCCAGGAAGGCGCCGCGATCCGCGACCGCGCGCCGTATGTCGACGTGGTATTCGGCCCGCAGACCTTGCACCGCCTGCCGGAAATGATCGACGCCGCACGCGTCACCAAGCTGCCGCAGGTGGACGTATCGTTCCCCGAAATCGAGAAATTCGACCATTTGCCCGAGCCGCGTATCGACGGCCCGAGCGCCTACGTGTCGGTGATGGAAGGTTGCAGCAAGTACTGCACTTTCTGTGTAGTGCCCTACACCCGCGGTGAAGAAGTCAGCCGGCCATTTGACGATGTGCTGGCAGAAATCATCCACCTGGCTGAAAACGGCGTGCGCGAAGTGACCCTGCTGGGCCAGAACGTCAACGGCTACCGCGGCCTGACCCACGACGGGCGCCTGGCCGACCTGGCGGAGTTGATCCGGGTGGTCGCCGCTGTCGATGGCATCGAGCGCATCCGCTACACCACTTCGCATCCGCTGGAGTTCTCCGACAGCCTGATCCAGGCCCACGCAGAGGTGCCGGAGCTGGTCAAACATCTGCACTTGCCGGTGCAATCGGGCTCGGACCGCATTCTGTCAGCGATGAAGCGCAACCACACCGCGCTGGAATACAAATCCAAGCTGCGCAAACTGCGCGCTGCGGTACCGGGCATCTGCATCAGTTCAGACTTTATCGTCGGCTTCCCGGGCGAAACCGAGAAAGATTTCCAGCAGACCATGAAGCTGATTGAAGACGTCGGCTTCGACTTCTCCTACTCGTTCGTCTATAGCCAACGCCCGGGCACACCGGCGGCCGACCTGCTGGACGAAACCCCGGAGGCGTTGAAAAAGGAGCGGCTGAACGTGCTGCAACATCGTCTGAATCAACAGGGCTTCGAAATCAGCCGACAAATGGTCGGCTCGATCCAGCGCATCCTGGTGACCGATTACTCGAAGAAAGACCCGGGCGAATTGCAGGGGCGCACCGAGAACAACCGCATCGTGAACTTCCGCTGCGATAATCCTACGCTGATCGGCCAGTTTGCCGATGTGCACATCGATGCGGCGCAGCCACACTCGTTGCGTGGCTCGTTGATCACCTGATCTCGCGGACCGGATGAAGATCAAAATGTGGGAGCTGGCTTGCCTCAATGCCAGTCAGTTAAGGCTTTTTTGTAGGAGCGAGCTTGCTCGCGAAAAACTCACCGGCGCCGCGCTCATTCAGCAAACACGCATTATCGTTGACGTTTTTCGCGAGCAAGCTCGCTCCTACAGCAGGCAAGCCAGCTCCCACAGGAGTTCTTCATGGTTATCGAGAGTGGGGCCAGGCTATTTAAGTGCTTTCGCACACCGGCGCCTGGCGTTATTCTCTCTCTCACCTCATCAGCCAAAGGGCGGCTAAAAGCAACCTTGAACGCACCCATAGCAGAACCCCATCGTTTTATCCTCGAGCCGTTTGAGGCTCGCCGTTTCGCCAACCTGTGCGGACAGTTCGACGAGCACCTGCGCCTGATCGAACAACGCCTGAGCATCGAGATCCGCAACCGCGGCAATCAGTTCGAGCTCATTGGTGAACCCCAACACACCACGTCTGCAGAAAACCTGCTGCGTCGCCTCTACCGCGAGACCAAGGGTAGTGAGCTGTCGCCGGAGACGGTACACCTGTACCTGCAGGAATCTGCCGTGGAGGACCTGGCCAACAACCCGGTGGCCGAAGCCAGCGTGGCCCTGCGTACCAAAAAAGGCATGATTCGCCCACGTGGCTTGAATCAGCAGAAGTACGTCAAGGAAATCCTCGGCAACGACATCAACTTCGGCATCGGCCCGGCCGGTACCGGCAAGACCTACCTGGCGGTGGCCTGCGCCGTCGACGCCCTGGAGCGCGAGCAAGTGCGGCGCATCCTGCTGGTGCGCCCGGCGGTTGAAGCGGGCGAAAAGCTCGGCTTCCTGCCCGGCGACCTGGCCCAGAAGATCGACCCGTACCTGCGCCCGCTCTACGACGCGCTGTACGAGATGCTCGGCTTTGAGTACGTGGCCAAGCTGATCGAGCGCCAGGTGATCGAAATCGCCCCGCTGGCCTACATGCGTGGCCGCACCTTGAACAACAGCTTCATCATCCTCGACGAAAGCCAGAACACCACCGTTGAGCAGATGAAGATGTTCCTCACCCGTATCGGTTTCGGCTCCACTGCCGTGATCACGGGCGACATCACCCAGGTCGACCTGCCCAAGGGCACCAAGTCGGGACTGGGCCAGGTGATCGAGGTGCTCAAGGACGTGCCGGGTATCAGCTTCACGCATTTCATGCCCAAGGACGTGGTACGCCACCCGCTGGTGCAGCGCATTGTCGAAGCCTATGAGCGTTTCGAACACCGCGACGACGCGCCCGCCAAGGACGCTCGCCACGATGCTTGAGCTAGACCTGCAACTGGCCACTGACGCATCCGCCCCCAGCGAAGCCCAGTTCCGCCAATGGTGTGAACTGGCTTTGCGCCAGCGCACCGCCGACTCGGAGCTGACCATTCGTCTGGTGGACGAGGCCGAAGGCCGTGAGCTGAACCACACCTGGCGCCAGAAAGACTACGCGACCAACGTGCTGTCCTTCCCCGCCGACGTGCCCGACGAATTGCTGGATATCCCGCTGCTGGGCGATCTGGTGATCTGCGTCGCGGTGGTCGAACGCGAAGCGGCGGAACAAGGCAAGGAACTTGAGGCCCATTGGGCCCATCTAGTCATCCACGGCTGCTTGCATCTCTTGGGTTACGACCATATAGACGATGACGAAGCCGAGGAAATGGAAGCACTGGAACGAACGTTGCTTGCAGAACTGGGTCACCGCGACCCGTATGCAGACGACGAAAGCTGATCAACACTCAACTGTCATATCAAAGGATTTAGAGTAATCGCTATGAGCGAAGACCGATCGAGCAACGGGCAGAAGTCATGGCTGGGTAAACTGACCCAGGCTTTTGCCCACGAGCCGAAAAACCGCCAGGAGCTCTTGGAGCTGCTGCGCGAGGCCCACCAAAACAAGTTGCTGGACAGCGAAGCGCTGGCCATCGTCGAAGGCGCCATCCAGGTGGCTGACCTGCAAGTACGTGACATCATGGTCCCGCGCTCGCAGATGATCAGCATCAAGGCGACCCAGACCCCACGGGAATTCCTCCCGGCCGTAATCGACTCGGCGCACTCGCGCTACCCGGTGATCGGTGAAAGCCATGACGACGTCATGGGTGTTTTGCTGGCCAAGGACCTGTTGCCGCTGATCCTCAAGGAGAATGGCGACAGCTTCAACATCAAGGACCTGCTGCGCCCGGCCACCTTCGTCCCTGAATCCAAGCGCCTGAATGTGCTGCTGCGCGAGTTCCGCGCCAACCACAATCACATGGCTATTGTGATTGACGAATACGGCGGCGTGGCCGGCCTGGTGACCATCGAGGACGTGCTGGAGCAGATCGTCGGCGACATCGAAGACGAGCACGACGTCGAAGAAGACAGCTACATCAAGCCGCTGCCCAGCGGTGACTTCCTGATCAAGGCGCTGACGCCCATCGAGAACTTCAACGAGTTCTTCGACAGCGAGTTCTCGGACGATGAGTTCGACACGGTCGGCGGCCTGGTGATGAGTGCGTTCGGGCACCTGCCCAAGCGTAACGAAACCACCGAGATCGGCGCCTATCGCTTCCGCATTTTGAATGCCGATAGCCGTCGTATCCATCTGATCCGTTTGACACCTATTGCCCGCTAAGGACTGACATGCGCCGTCTCACCGCACCCGGCTGGCCCGGTAACCTGCTGGCCGTGGTGGCCGGCGCCATCACTACCCTGGCGCTGGCGCCGTTCGATATCTGGCCGTTGGCGCTGGTAGCGGTCGGCCTGTTCTATATCGGCCTGCGGGAGCTGACACCCCGCCAGGCCCTTGGCCGTGGCTGGTGTTTCGGTTTTGGCCTGTTTGGCGCCGGCACCAGTTGGATCTACTACAGCATCCACCACTTCGGCGGCGCTTCGGTGTTGCTGGCGGGGTTTTTGATGCTGCTGTTCACCGCCGCCATCGCCTGGTTCTTTGCCCTGCCCGCCTGGCTATGGGCGCGCTGGCTGCGCCGCAATGAAGCGCCGTTGGCAGATGCCCTGACCTTTGCCGCGTTGTGGGTCGGCCAGGAAGCCTTTCGGGGTTGGTTCCTCACCGGTTTCCCCTGGTTGTACTCCGGTTACAGCCAACTCGACGGCCCGCTGACCGGCCTCGCGCCGTTGGGCGGGATGTGGCTGATTTCCTTCGCGCTGGCACTTACGGCGGCCCTTTTGTGCAACCTGCCGCGCCTGCTGGCGAGCAAGCGCAATGCCTTCATCGGTGCGGGCCTGGTGCTGCTGGTCGCCCCCTGGGCCATCGGCCTGGCGCTCAAGCACCACGCCTGGACCTCGCCCTCCGGCGAACCGCTGAGCGTCGCCGCCATCCAGGGCAACGTCGAGCAAAGCATGAAGTGGGACCCCGAGCAGCTCAATGCGCAGTTGGCGCTGTACCGCGACATGAGCCTGAGCTCCAAGCGTGTCGACCTGCTGGTTTGGCCGGAAACCGCAGTACCGGTGCTCAAGGAGTCAGTCGAAGGCTACCTGGGCATGATGGGCAAGTTTGCCGCCGACCGGAACACCGCGCTGATTACCGGCGTACCCATTCGCCAGGAAGTGCACCATGAAAAGCGCTACTTCAATGGCATTACCGTCGTCGGCGAGGGTGACGGCACCTACCTCAAGCAAAAGCTGGTGCCGTTTGGTGAATACGTGCCATTGCAGGACATGCTGCGCGGGCTGATTGCGTTCTTTGACCTGCCGATGTCGGACTTTGCCCGCGGCCCTTCAGACCAGCCCATGCTGCAGGCCAAGGGCTATCAGATTGCGCCGTTCATTTGCTATGAAGTGGTCTACCCGGAATTCGCTGCCGGCCTGTCGGCCCAGAGCGACCTGCTGCTGACCATCAGCAACGACACCTGGTTCGGCCGCTCCATCGGCCCGTTGCAGCACCTGCAAATGGCGCAGATGCGTGCACTGGAAGCCGGGCGATGGATGATCCGCGCCACGAACAATGGCGTGACCGGGCTGATCAACCCGTTTGGGCAGATCACCGCACAGATCCCGCAGTTTGAACGCGGCATTCTTTACGGCGAAGTGGTGCCGATGCACAACCTCACGCCGTACCTGCAATGGCGTTCGTGGCCGTTGATCATTGTGTGCGTGCTGCTCTTTGGCTGGGCATTGCTAGCTGGCAGGATGTCCAAAACAGTCTGACCTGAGGGAACTGGCTTGCCTGCGATGGCCATAGGTATCTACACAACTTTTAGGCTGTAGCCGCCGACGGTAACCACGATGCGAAGCGAGCCGCTCTTGATCTTGCTCTTGTTCTGCTGTTGCTCTGCTTTTGATCTTGATCTTAGGCGCCCCGTCAAACCACGCTGGCCGGAATTCAACAGGGATTTGGGGGGTAAACCGGCAGGGATGCCGGTTTAGCCGCCCCGCGCCATGGATGGCGCGTGGCGGCGGCCCCCCAAATCACTGGCGGATTACGGGCACACCGAGCCCAAGCGAGGTGCCGAGTGGTGGGGCAAGAGCCTTTTGGTTACTTTTGGGCTTTTCAAAAGTGACCCGCTGTAAAAGCGGAACCAATAGCAGCCATTACCGCAGGAACGGATATGTACGCGGTCTGATCCAAGATCCTGGTCGGCTTTCAGGCCGTCTTCGCAGGCAAGCCAGCTCCCACATTTGGATCGCGGTGCGTCAGCTAGAGCAGCGTCGGCTGTCAGTCCATCACGGGAGCAAGCTCCCTCGCCACAGGTCCAGCGTCGCGCCGAAGTTGTGTAGATACCTATGCTGCGATGGCGGTGTATCAGTGCCCTGAGTGCTCACTGACCCACCGCCTTCGCAGGCACGCCACCCCACAATTGATCTCCTGTGTTGCACCTACCGGTAGAACAACCGATACCCCACCTGCCCCACCGCTTCATTGATCAACTGCCCGCTTTGCCACACCGCCTTGACCTCCGGCATCCAGCCACCCAGCGGTCGGCCATGGTCCACACCCAGAAAGCCCACCGGCCCTGGCACCACGGTAAAACCTGCCTTTTCAAAACTCCACACCGAACGCGGCATGTGCCAGGCCTGGGTCACTACCACTACACGCTTGATGCCTTGCGGCAACAAAATCTCGGCGCTCATCTGGGCGTTTTCCCAGGTGGTGCGGCTGCGCTCTTCTTTCCAGCGCACGGTCACACCGAAGTCATCCTGCATCGACACGGCCATCAGTTCGGCCTCACTGGGCGGCGTGCCGTAGTGCAAGCCGCCGCTGGTCAGCACTGGCAAACCGGATGCCTTGGCCAGCCGCGCCGCATAACGCTCACGCTCCAGGCCAACGCCGGTGGGCTGGTCGCTGCCCCAGGCGATGTCCCCACGCTCGCGCCCCGAGCCCAGCACCACAATCGCATCGGCGCGCTGAGCCAGCGTGGCCCAGTCTTCGCGAGCCAGTGGCGGTGTTGTCTCAAGCGCACGGGCACCCCATTGCACCATCACTGGCAGGCTGATCAACCACATCCCGCCTAGACCGAGGGCAAAGCACAAGCCCGCCAGGCGCGGACGGCTGCGGCGAAACCACCAGGCACACGCCAACAACAGCAAAAAAATACCGGGCGGCAACAGCAATTGTTTAATGAAATAACGAAAAGGCATCGGGCATCTCCAAGGATGCCCGAAGCCTAAATGCAACGGGGTTAAGCGACAATCTTTACCAGCCTGTTTTAACAACGTTAATGAATAGCCCTGTGCGTCACTTGCACCGTACGGACCGGGAGTTCTCCGGGTCGCGACCGGCCGCCAGGTCTTTGAGCCAAATGACCTTGGCTGAACGAGGAGGCTCCTGGGCTGGCGGGGAGGCCTGCCCATGAGAGGCGCGGTGTTGATTCAACTCCAGGTAAGTCCTGATCAATTCAAGCTCTGCCTGGCTCAAGCCTCGCAACTCCAGCTCCAGAGGCCGCTCATCACGCAATCGGCCTGCGGTTCTTGCAGCATCCAATGCCCGACCCAAACGGTCGATCAGTCCTTCATACAATTGCGGTTTCGTTAAAGTTCGCTGCGATTCAACCATCCCCTCACCTCATTGAAGAAATACTTGCTCCCCAATAAACAGCGTAGCCCCCGTGGCTGCGCCTGCCCGGTGCCGCGACAGACGGCCCTTGCCGCGCAATCAGGGTTTCCCTCGATAGAGTGGGGTCATGTATGCTACGGCGCTTCCTGTAACTCCACTTCCCGCAGGGTTTGGGCACGGACGCGCCACTTTCTGGTGTCGAACAACCCGGACTATGCACCGAAGAGGATTAGGCCACCCCTATTCAGTTCAAAAGTAGCCATGCACGAACAATATCAGCCCCGTGAAATAGAAAATGCCGCACAAACCTTCTGGGACGAGCAAAAGTCCTTTGAAGTCAGCGAACAGCCAGGCAAGGAGACTTACTACTGCCTATCGATGTTCCCTTACCCCAGCGGCAAGCTACACATGGGGCACGTGCGTAACTACACCATCGGCGACGTGATTTCCCGTTACCAGCGCATGCTCGGCAAAAACGTCCTGCAACCTATGGGTTGGGACGCCTTTGGTATGCCGGCGGAAAACGCCGCGATGAAAAACAACGTGGCGCCCGCCAAGTGGACCTACGAAAACATCGCCTACATGAAGACCCAGCTGCGCAGCCTGGGCCTGGCGGTGGACTGGTCCCGCGAGGTCACCACCTGCAAGCCCGATTACTACCGTTGGGAACAATGGCTGTTCACGCGCCTGTTCGAAAAAGGTGTGATCTACAAAAAAAGCGGCACCGTGAACTGGGACCCGATCGACCAGACCGTCCTGGCCAACGAACAGGTGATTGACGGTCGCGGCTGGCGTTCCGGCGCGCTGATCGAAAAGCGCGAAATCCCGATGTACTACTTCAAGATCACCGCCTACGCGGATGAGCTGTTGTCGAGCCTCGACGACTTGCCGGGCTGGCCTGAACAGGTCAAGACCATGCAGCGCAACTGGATCGGCAAATCCAAGGGCATGGAAGTGCAGTTCCCGTACAACGTCGACTCCATCGGCGAAGCGGGCGCACTCAAGGTGTTCACCACCCGCCCCGACACCCTGATGGGCGCGACCTATGTCGCCGTGGCCGCCGAACACCCGCTGGCCACCCAGGCCGCACAGAACAACCCTGAGCTGCAGGCGTTCATCGCTGAATGCAAAGGTGGCAGCGTGGCCGAAGCCGACGTCGCCACCCAGGAGAAAAAAGGCCTGCCGACCGGCCTGTTCGTCGAGCACCCGTTGACTGGCGAAAAGCTGCCGGTATGGGTCGCCAACTACGTATTGATGCACTACGGCGACGGCGCCGTCATGGCCGTACCGGCCCACGACGAGCGCGACTTCGAATTCGCTACCAAATACAGCCTGCCGATCAAGTCGGTGGTGCGTACCAGCTCGGGCGACACCAACCCGGCCCCGTGGCAAGACGCCTACGGCGAGCACGGCACCTTGATCAACTCCGGCGAGTTTGACGGCCTGGACTTCCAGGGCGCATTCGACGCCATGGAAGTCGCGCTGATCAAGAAGAACCTCGGCGCCTCGCGCACCCAGTTCCGCCTGCGCGACTGGGGCATCAGCCGCCAGCGCTACTGGGGCTGCCCGATCCCGATCATCCACTGTCAAACCTGCGGTGATGTACCGGTACCGGAAGATCAACTGCCTGTTGTACTGCCTGAAGATGTAGTGCCGGACGGCGCTGGCTCGCCATTGGCACGCATGCCTGAGTTCTATGAGTGCAGCTGCCCTAAATGCGGCGCGCCGGCCAAGCGTGAAACCGACACCATGGACACCTTCGTGGAGTCCTCGTGGTACTACGCCCGCTATGCCTCGCCGCACTATGAAGGTGGCCTGGTGGAGAAATCCGCAGCCGACCATTGGTTGCCGGTGGATCAGTACATCGGCGGTATCGAACACGCCATTCTCCACCTGCTGTATGCGCGCTTCTTCCACAAGCTGATGCGTGACGAAGGCCTGGTGAGCTCCGATGAGCCGTTCAAGAACCTGCTGACCCAGGGCATGGTGATCGCCGACACTTACTATCGTCGCGAAGCCAATGGCGCCTACACCTGGTTCAACCCGGCGGATGTCGAGCTTGAGCGTGACAGCAAGGCCAAAGTCATCAGCGCCAAGTTGAAAGCCGACGGCCTGCCGGTGGAAATCGGCGGCACCGAGAAGATGGCCAAGTCCAAGAACAACGGCGTCGACCCACAGTCGATGATCGACCAGTTCGGCGCCGATACCTGCCGCCTGTTCATGATGTTCGCCTCGCCGCCTGACATGAGCGCCGAATGGTCCGACTCTGGCGTTGAAGGTTCGCACCGCTTCCTCAAGCGCGTCTGGCGCCTGGCCCACGCCCATGTCAGCCAGGGCTTGCCGGGCAAGCTGGATATCGGCGCGTTGAACGACGAGCAGAAAGCCGTTCGCCGCAGCATCCACCTGGCTATCCGCCAGGCCAGCCAGGACGTCGGGCAGAACCACAAATTCAACACCGCCATCGCCCAGGTGATGACGCTGATGAACGTACTGGAAAAAGCCTCGCAAGCGACCGAACAAGACCGTGCGCTGATCCAGGAAGGGCTGGAAACAGTTACCCTGTTGCTCGCACCGATCACGCCGCACATCAGCCACGACCTGTGGAACCGTCTGGGCCACAGCGGCGCCGTCATCGATGCCGCCTGGCCGGTACAGGATGACAGCGCCCTGGTTCAGGACACGCTGCAACTGGTCATCCAGGTTAACGGTAAACTGCGCGGCCAGATCGACATGCCGGCCAGCGCCAGCCGTGAAGAAGTCGAAGCAGCTGCACGTATCAATGAGAACGTGCTGCGCTTTACCGAAGGCCTGACCATCCGCAAGGTGATCGTGGTGCCCGGTAAACTGGTCAACATCGTCGCCAGCTAAATCGGATCGGGCGCGGGGCTTGGGCTCCGCGCCGAACTAAACCTTTAGGGCCCGATAAGGCCCACCTGGTTTCAAGGGGAGCAACAAAATGATCAAACGCAATCTGCTGGTTATGGGCCTTGCCGTGCTGTTGAGCGCTTGCGGCTTCCAGCTGCGCGGCACCGGCACCAATGAGCTGTCGATCAAGGAACTCGACGTCAGCGCCCGCAACGCTTACGGCGAAACCGTCACCCAACTGCGCCAGACCCTGGAAAACAGCGGTGTGCACGTGTACAACGGCGCGACCTACAAACTGATCCTGACGGATGAGCGAGAAACCCAGCGCAATATCAGCTACGCCAGTGCCGGCCGTGCGTCCGATGTGGAGTTGAACACTGCGCTCTACTTCGAAGTGCAGGGCCGCGATCAGTTGCCGCTGATGGGTGACAAGATCCAGGTGCAGAAAGTCGTGAGCCACGATGGTAACAACCTGGTGGGTTCGGACTCCGAGACCCTGCAAGTGCGCAAGGAAATGCGTCGTGAGCTGATCCAGCGCATGATGACTCGCCTGCAAATGCTGACTCCGGAAAAGCTTGCCGCCCTGCAGCAAACCGCCGACAACAAGGCCAAGGCTGACGCCGATGCCCTGAAAGCCGCGCAAGAGTACGAAGACAACACGCCGAAACAATCGCCTGTTGAAGTCCCTGTCGAGTAAGCCAGACGGGGCGCCGCTGGCGCCCCGTTCGCCCCGCCTATGAAACTTGCCCCTGCCCAACTCGCCAAACACCTGCAAGGTGGCCTTGCGCCTGTGTATATCGTCAGCGGTGATGACCCGCTGCTGTGCCAGGAAGCCGCCGACGCTATCCGCACCGCCGCGCGCCAGCAAGGCTTCGATGAACGCCAGGTGTTCAGCGCTGACGCCAGTTTCGACTGGGGTACTCTGCTGCAAGCCGGCGCAAGCATGTCGCTGTTCGCCGAAAAGCGCCTGCTGGAATTGCGCCTGCCCTCGGGCAAACCGGGTGACAAAGGCGCCGCGGCGTTGATGGAATACTGCTCGCGCCCTGCCGAAGACACCGTGCTGCTGATCAGCCTGCCCAAGCTCGACGGCAGCGCGCAGAAAACCAAGTGGGGCAAGGCACTGGTAGAAGGTGCGCAAACCCAGTTCATCCAGATCTGGCCTGTGGACAGCAGCCAGTTGCCGCAGTGGATTCGTCAGCGCCTGTCACAGTCGGGGCTTTCAGCGACGCAAG
Source organism: Pseudomonas paralactis (assembly GCF_001439735.1). Classification (GTDB taxonomy): domain Bacteria; phylum Pseudomonadota; class Gammaproteobacteria; order Pseudomonadales; family Pseudomonadaceae; genus Aquipseudomonas; species Aquipseudomonas paralactis. The sequence goes on along the minus strand of NZ_JYLN01000006.1, from coordinate 198,383 downwards.
ATGCCGTAGAGCTGATCGCCGCCCGGGTCGAGGGCAACCTGCTTGCCGCCGCCCAGGAGATCGAAAAGCTCAAGTTGATGGCCGAGGATGGGCAAATCACTGTCGAAACCGTACAAGGCGCAGTGGCCGATAGCGCTCGCTTTGATGTGTTCGGCCTGGTCGATGCGATCCTCAACGGTGAGCCCGCCCACGCGCTGCGTATGCTCGAAGGCTTGCGTGGCGAAGGGGTAGAACCGCCGGTGATTCTCTGGGCACTGGCCCGGGAGCTGCGAGTGCTGGCGAACATTGCCCTGCAATACAGCCAGGGCACACCGCTGGACAAATGCTTCAGCCAGGCCAGGCCACCGGTGTGGGACAAGCGCAAACCCCTGATGAGCAAAGCCCTGCAACGGCACTCGGCGCAACGCTGGGCGCAACTGTTGCTGGAAGCGCAGCGCATCGACGCGCAGATCAAGGGCCAGGCAGCCGGCTCGCCGTGGATGAGCCTGAGCCGTTTGTCGCTGTTGATGGCCGGCCAGCGCCTGGCGTTGCCTGCCGAATAACCACCTCTGTACAACAGCACAAAACCCTGTGGGAGCTGGCTTGCCTGCGATGGCGGTGTATCAGTGCCCTTTGTGCCAACAGACCCACCGCCATCGCAGGCAAGCCAGCTCCCACATTGACTCTGCCCACTGCCTATTTGCGACATTTCCCACCTATCGACGGGCTTTACAGCGGGCCCACTTCGGCAGATGATTTGCACCGCTGCATTCCACACCCAAGCGAGAGAATCCACCATGAGCAAAAAGCCATCCAAGCATGGCCCCAACAAGGCCAAATCCATCATCGCCCAGCCACTGTTCCGCAGCCGTCAGGAACGCGCCGGCAAGGGCAAAGGCAGCTACCGCCGCGAAGCCTTCCAGTCTAATAGCTGGGAGGCTTCTTACTTTCTGGCTGCCTGAAGGCAAGCGCCCCTCTGGCATGATAAGGTCTGTACCTGATTTGTAACCCCCTGGACCTGTGCATGCCCTCTAGTCTTTCTCGTCGTTGGCACCTACGCCAATTGATCGCTGCCTCCAGCCTCATTCTGCTCGTCGCCTGCGCGGAAAAACCTACCGCTGCGGACGCTCAGCCTCTGCCCAAGCTCCAGACGGCACCGGCTATCGCACCCGCTGTGGTTGCGCCCCTGGCAGTGGATAATCTTGATATCCAACCGACCCAGACCTTTGCCGAATGGCAGGCTGGCTTCCGTGCGCAAGCGCTGCAAGCCGGGATCACTGCGGCCGTGTTCGATAACGCATTTGCCGGCATCACCCCTGATATGGCGGTGATTCGCGCCGACCGCAGCCAACCGGAATTTTCCCGCCCGGTATGGGAATACCTCGACGGCGCCCTGTCGCCGGTGCGCGTGCGCAATGGCCAGGCGCTGCTGGTCAAGTACGCCGATATTCTGCAAAGCATCGAACAGCGCTATGGCGTCGACCGCCAGGCACTGGTCTCGGTGTGGGGCATGGAGAGCAACTTCGGCGCGTTCCAGGGCAATAATTCGGTGATCCGCTCCCTGGCCACCCTGGCCTATGAAGGCCGGCGCCCGGCCTTTGCCCAGGCGCAGTTGCTGGCAGCGCTGCAGATCATCCAGCATGGTGATATTCAGGCCGACCAGATGAAAGGTTCCTGGGCTGGTGCGATGGGCCAGACGCAATTTATCCCGACTACCTACAACACCCATGCGGTGGACTTTGACGGTGACGGTCGCCGCGATATCTGGAACAGCCCGTCCGACGCCCTCGCCTCCACGGCGCATTACCTGCAAAGCTCCGGGTGGCAGAAAGGCCAGCCATGGGGCGTTGAAGTGCAGCCGCTGCCGTCAGGCTTCGACTACAGCCTGGCCGATGGCGGCGTGCGCAAAACCGTGGCGCAATGGCTGCAACTGGGCATCCAACTCCCCCCTGGCGTGAGCCTGCCGGCCAATGTCGACCAGTTGTCCGCCGCCCTGCTGCTGCCGGCCGGCTACCGTGGCCCGGCGTTCCTGGTGCTGGATAACTTCCGCGCGATCCTCAAGTACAACAATTCGTCGTCTTATGCACTGGCGGTTGGTTTGCTGTCGGAGCGGTTTGGTGGCGGTGGTGTGATTCGGGGCAGTTGGCCCAAAGATGAGCTGCCGCTGAGCCGCTCCCAGCGTATCGACCTGCAAACGGCACTTAGTGCCAAAGGCTATGACGCCGGTAACCCGGACGGGATTATCGGCGCCAATACGCGCAAGGCGATTCGTGCGGCGCAGCAGGCGTTGGGCTGGCCGGCGGATGGGTATCCGACGGTGAAGTTGCTCGAATCGCTGCAGGGTCAGTAAACCGCGACAACCGCCATCGCAGGCAAGCCAGCTCCTACACTTGGAATGCATTTCAAAATGTGGGAGGGGGCTTGCTCCCGAAAGGTCCTGATAAGCGACAACTATCTCAGGCCTTGAACACTACATCCTGCTCCAACACCACGCGCTGCTCCCCCGCATCCAGGCGCACCAAAGCGCCCATTGGCAACGTCAGGTTGGGGTCGCAATGCCCACTGCGCCAGCCCGCCAGCACCGGAACGCACAGTGGCTCGAAGGTCTGCTTCAGCAACCGCTCCAGCGCCCCGCTCTCCACACCTGCTACGTCCCCTACCAGCACACCGGCGACCTGGGCCAGCTTGCCGGCCAGGCGCAGATGCGTCAGCAGACGGTCGATGCGATAAATCGGCTCGTTGACGTCTTCGATAAACAGGATGATGCCTTCGGCGTCTATTTCGTACGGCGTACCCATCACCGTCGCAATCATCGACAAGTTACCGCCCAGCAAACGCCCGCAGGCGATGCCTGGCTCGATTGTGGTCAACGGGTAGGCCACCGGGTGCGCAAGCACACTGCCAGTACCCTGCTGGCCACGCAGCAGGCTGAACAGCGAGGATTCGGTTGGCTGTTGCTTGTCGCCCAGCAGGTCGGCATTGAGCATCGGCCCGTGAAATGTCACAAAGCCGGCGTAACGGCTGATCGCCAGGTGCAAGGCGGTGATATCGCTGTAACCCACGAATGGCTTGGGGTTGGCGCGCAGCAGGTCAAAGTCCAGCGCGTCGAGCAAGCGTGGCGTACCGTAGCCGCCGCGCAAACAGAAGATGGCATCGACATCAGGGTTGGCGAAGGCGGCGTGCAGGTCGCGCAGGCGCACTTCATCGCTGCCGGCGAGGTAGCCGTCGCGCTCGTACACACCGGGGTAAATACGCAGGTCGTAGCCGCGGGCACGCATCCATTGCCCGGCTTTTTCAACCTCCAGCGCGGCAGGGCCAGCGGGGGCGATCAGGCCGATGGTGCCTTCAAGGCGTAGTGCTGGTACGGCGGCAGTCATGCACGATTCTCCCTCTATAACGCATAACGAAATGTGGGAGGGGGCTTGCCCCCGATGGCAGTGTGGCAGTCAATACATGAGTGACTGATACACCGCAATCGGGGGCAAGCCCCCTCCCACATTGAATCTGCGGTGTTGCGCAGACCTTATTACGAAACCAGGCTCGCCTTGACCAGCTTGGCCTGCTCATCGGCGTGGTACGAAGAACGCACCAACGGACCCGACGCCACGTTCTTGAAGCCCATCTTGTAACCTTCCTCGGCGAACCAGGCGAAGGTGTCCGGGTGCACAAAACGCTGCACCGGCAAGTGGCTGCGGGACGGTTGCAGGTACTGGCCCAGGGTCAGCATGTCGATGTCGTGTTCGCGCATGCGCTTCATGACTTCGATAACTTCTTCGTCAGTCTCGCCCAGGCCCAGCATCAAGCCGGACTTGGTCGGAATGTGCGGCATCATCTGCTTGAATTTCTGCAGCAGGGTCAGCGACCACTGGTAGTCCGAACCCGGACGCGCGGCCTTGTACAGGCGCGGCACGGTTTCCAGGTTGTGGTTGAACACGTCCGGCGGCTCGGCGGCGGTGATTTCCAGCGCCACGTCCATCCGGCCACGGTAGTCCGGCACCAGGGTTTCGAGCATCACGTTCGGCGACAGCTTGCGGATCTCGCGGATGCAGTCGGCAAAGTGCTGGGCACCACCGTCACGCAGGTCGTCGCGGTCGACCGAGGTGATCACTACATACTTGAGCTTCAGGTCGGCGATGGCGATGGCCAGGCTTTCTGGCTCGTTGACGTCCAACGGCTTCGGACGGCCATGGCCGACGTCGCAGAACGGGCAGCGACGGGTGCAGATGTCACCCATGATCATGAACGTGGCGGTGCCGCCGGAGAAGCACTCGCCCAGGTTCGGGCAGGAGGCTTCTTCGCATACGCTGTGCAACTTGTGTTTGCGCAGCAGGGACTTGATACGGTCGACTTCCGGCGAAACCGGGATGCGCACGCGGATCCAGTCGGGTTTCTTCGGCAGTTCGGTGGTCGGGATGATCTTGACCGGGATGCGTGCAACCTTCTCGGCGCCGCGCAGCTTGACGCCGGCTTCCACCTTGGCACGCGGGGCCGGGGCTGGACGCTCAGTGATGTCCAGCGTCGGGATCATGGTTTGCACAACATCAGTAGTCATATCAATCGATTCCGCCCGTCAGGGTCGTCTGCTCTGCATAGTCGAGGTGTTTGACGAGCTGCGCGCGCAGCCGGGCACTAACCTCGGCAAATTTAATCGGTGTGGCATGATCGCTCAGTTGGGTCATCGCCAGCCCTGCATAACCGCACGGGTTGATCCGCCCGAACGGCGCCAGGTCCATGTCCACATTCAAGGCCAGGCCGTGAAAGGAACAACCGTGGCGAATACGCAGCCCCAGCGAGGCGATTTTCGCGCCATCCACATACACACCGGGTGCATCGGGCTTGGCCACGGCAGTCACACCGTAACTGGCCAACAGCTCGATCAGGCAAGCCTCCATGCGGCTGACCAGCTCGCGCACGCCAAACCCCAGCTTGCGCACATCCAGCAGCAGGTAAGCCACCAATTGCCCTGGGCCATGGTAAGTCACTTGACCCCCTCGGTCGACCTGCACCACCGGAATATCACCCGGCAGCAGCAAGTGCTCGGCCTTGCCGGCCTGACCCTGGGTGAAGACCGGCGGGTGTTCCACCAGCCAGATTTCATCCGGGGCCGAGGTGCCGCGCTCGTTGGTAAAGCGCTGCATGGCATGCCAGACCGGCTCGTAGGCCATCTGGCCGAGCTCGCGAAAGCCCAGAACGTGCGACATCACAGCACCATATGCACGAAACCGGTGGCCCGCAGTTCGCTGTTGATGTTGTAGAGCTGGTCCTGATCGGTCGCAACGATGTGCAACTGAATCGTGGTGTACTTGCCGGTGGAGCTTTGACGCTCGTCCACGCGGTTGTCGTTGATCGTCGCGTGCTTGCGCACGATTTCGAGAATCTTGTCCTTGCGGCCGACACCGGTATCGCTGATCACCTTGACGGGATAATCCGTCACTGGGAATTCGATCTTTGGCGCCTTTACTTCTACGTCTTTATCGGTCATGGCAGAACAGCCTCGTAAGCGCTAAGCCGTGGCGACGGGCAAAGCCCCGCGCTGGATCAGCGCGGGGCTTTGCAGGTGCACACAATCAGTTGAACAAGCCGTAGAAGAATAGACGGATGCTATCCCATACGCGGCGCAAGATTCCACCTTCCTCGACAGCGTCCAGCGCGATCAGGTCGGCGCTGTGCACCACCTTGTCGTCCAGCTTGACTTCGACTTTACCGATCACGTCGCCCTTGGCGATTGGGGCAACCAATTGCGGGTTCAGCGTCATGCTGGCAGCGAGCTTTTTCAGCTGGCCTTTAGGCATGGTCAGGGTCAGGTCGTCGGCCAGGCCGGCCTTGACTTGCGAGGTTGCGCCCTTCCAAACCGGTGCAGTCGCAAGCTCGGTACCCTTCTGGTAGAAGGTTTGGGTTTCGAAGAAGCGGAAGCCGTAAGTCAGCAGCTTTTGCGTCTCGGCCGCACGGGCCTGTTCGCTGTTGGTGCCGAATACCACGGCGATAAGGCGCTGGCCATCACGCACGGCGGACGACACCATGCAGTAGCCGGCTTCGTCGGTGTGGCCGGTTTTCAGGCCGTCAACGGTCTTGTCGCGCCACAGCAGCAGGTTGCGGTTAGGCTGTTTGATGTTGTTCCAGAAGAATTCTTTCTGGGAGTAGATCGCGTAGTGCACCGGGTCAACGCGGATGATCGCGCGCGCCAGGATCGCCATGTCATGAGCCGACGAGTAGTGCTCCGGGTTCGGCAGGCCGGTCGGGTTCATGAAGTGGCTGTTGGTCATACCCAGCTCACCGGCGGTTTTGTTCATCATGTCGGCGAAGGCGTCTTCGCTGCCGGCGATGTGCTCGGCCAGGGCGACGCTGGCGTCGTTACCGGACTGGATGATGATGCCGTGCAGCAGGTCGCTCACGGTGACTTGCGAGCCGACCTTGATAAACATCCGCGAACCGCCGGTACGCCAGGCGTTTTCACTGACGGTGACCGGGTCGTTCTCGCCGATCTGGCCGCGACGGATTTCCAGGGTCGCGATGTAGGCGGTCATCAGCTTGGTCAGGCTGGCAGGCGGCAGGCGTACATCACCGCCGTTTTCGACCAGTACGTTGCCACTGGCGGCGTCCATGAGGACCCACGACTTGGCGGCCAGTTGCGGGGAGGCCGGCACCATTTCAACCGCCCAGGCGGCCGGGGTGATGATCAGCGAGATAAGCAGGCACGTGCGTTTGGCTAAGGTGGTGATGTTCATCCGTCTCTCGAAATTGCTTATGGAAACTTGCCCTCGCGGGCAAAACTATTCAGACAGCCCGCTTCCAGACTGTCACGTGTTCGGTTGCCCGCTCACCCCTTGCCCCTGGGTTTTTATTGTTCAACGAGCCAACAACCTGGGCTCAAGCACGCAGACGCACCTGAGCCATCAATCCATTACTTATTCTGCGGTGACCACGCTGGGCTGCCCCAGGTTGGCCAGGCGTACGCTGTTCTGCACTTGCGCCACTTCGCTTGGCGAGCCGATCGGGCCCATGCGTACACGGTGCAACGTTTGCTGGTTACGCACGATGGAGCTGATGAAAACCGGCGCGCTGACCATACCGCTGAGCTTGGACCTTAACAGTTCTGCCGCATCCGGGTTGGCGAAAGCGCCGACCTGCAGGTATTGCCCGCCCGCCATCGAGGCGCCCGGTGCCGCGTGCGGCACGACGACAGTATCCGGAGCATGTTGCGCCGGCGGCGGCGTCCACTGCTCGATCTTGCCGGTCGAGGCCGTCACTTGCGGTTGCGGGGTAGCCGGTTCGTTGAGCATCAACGGCGCCGGTTTGCCGCGCTGGGCCCAGTACTGCGCCGGGTCGATGCCTTCGACTTTCACCCGAGCGGTGCCGGTTTCGGCATACCCGAGTTTCTTGGCGGCGGCGTAAGACAAGTCGATGATCCGGTCGGAATAGAACGGCCCACGGTCATTGACCCGCAGGATCACCGTGCGGTTGTTGTCCAGGTTGGTGACGCGAACATAGCTGGGCAGTGGCAGGGTCTTGTGCGCCGCGCTCATGCCGTACAGGTCATACACTTCGCCGTTGGCGGTGTTCTGACCATGAAACTTGGTGCCGTACCAGGACGCAGTGCCAGACTGCACGTAGGTCTTGGATTCCTGCAGCGGGAAGTAATTCTTGCCCAGCACGGTGTAGGGGTTGGCCTTGTAGGGCCCGGTGTGCAGCGTCGGCGTGGCGTCCGGAATTTTCGAGACATCCACATCCCACCACGGCGCGCCATCTTTGTGCGCACGGTTGATGTCCAGGCCCGGCTGGGCGCGCACCACCGCGCCGCCGGCCTTCTTGGCCGGCGCACGGTTAGGGGTGGTGGAGCAACTGGCTACCAACAAGGACAACGCGGCGAACGCCACCAGCTTGAGCGGTTTTTTGAACGGCGATACCCGCATTACTTGTTGCCCCGTGCTTGAACCAGCTCATCTGACAGCTGATGCACGGCCATGGCGTACATCACACTGCGGTTATAACGCGTGATTGCGTAGAAATTCTTCAGGCCCATCCAGTATTCAGGGCCATTTGCGCCTTCCAGGCGGAATGCCGTCACCGGCATGTCGTCGCGTGGCGCATTCTGACTCGACCAGCCCAGCGCTCGCAACTCCCCGACGGTCTTGACCGGCTCGATGCCCTGGGTCAAGCCTTCATCGGCGCGCTCACCTGTGACATCGGCGCGGATAACCACCGGTTCGCCGCCAACCCAGCCGTGACGCTTGAAGTAGCTGGCCACGCTGCCGATGGCATCGTCGGGGTTGCTCCAGATATTGATATGGCCGTCGCCGTCAAAGTCCACTGCATAGGCGCGAAAGCTGCTGGGCATGAACTGCGGCAAGCCCATTGCACCGGCGTACGAGCCCTTGAGCGTCATTGGGTCGACCTGTTCTTCACGGGCCAGCAACAGGAACTCGCGCAGTTCCTTGCGGAAGAATTCGGCACGCGGCGGGTAATCGAAGCCCAGGGTCGACAAGGCGTCGATCACCCGGTAGCTGCCGGTATTGCGGCCGTAGAAGGTTTCAATGCCGATGATCGAGACGATGACCTGGGCCGGCACACCGTATTCCTGCTCGGCGCGGGCCAGTACGGCTTCATGCTGGCGCCAGAAGTCCACGCCGCGGGCAATACGTGCGTCAGTGAGGAACATCGGGCGATATTCCTTCCACTGTTTCACACGTTCGGCAGGTCGGGAGATGGCGTCGAGGATCGCCTGCTTTTTCTGGGCTTCGCGGAACACGCCCATCAGTTGCTCACCGGCAAAACCGTAGTCGCGGGTCATTTCACCGACAAATTCGGCGACCTGGGGTGAACCATCGTAGTCACCGGCCTGCACCTCTTGCGTTGCCCCCAGCAGCCCAATCAGGCCCATCCAGGTCGCATGCCGAGTCGCCCAGCCGCGCATTACTTGCATTGACATCTTCACCTTATTCAAACCTGTGCGATCCACTTGCGATGCGTATGAATCGACATCAAAACCCCAAACGCTGACAGCAATGTCACCAGCGAAGTTCCGCCGTAGCTAATGAATGGCAACGGCACCCCAACCACCGGCAGCAGGCCACTGACCATACCGATGTTGACGAAAACGTAAACAAAAAAAGTCATGGTCAGGCTGCCGGCAAGCAATTTACCGAACAGCGTCTGCGCCTGAGCCGTGATCACCAGGCCGCGACCAATCAACAGCAGATAGATCAACAACAGTGCGCAAATGCCCACCAGGCCGAACTCTTCGCCCATCACCGCGATGATGAAGTCGGTATGGCTCTCGGGCAAGAAGTCCAGATGGGATTGGGTGCCCAGCAACCAGCCCTTGCCGAATACACCGCCGGAACCGATGGCCGCCTTGGACTGGATGATGTTCCAGCCGGTGCCCAACGGGTCGCTCTCCGGGTCGAGAAAGGTCAGGATCCGCTGCTTCTGGTAGTCATGCATAAAGAAGAACCACATGGCCACGGCCACGGGGATGGCGGCAGCCAGCACGCTGAGAATCCAGCGCCAGCGCAAGCCGCCCATAAACAGCACGAACGCGCCGCCGGCCAGAATCAGCAACGAGGTGCCCAGGTCAGGCTGGCGCACGATCAGAATAAACGGCACGCCGATCAGGATCAGGCTGATGCCCACGTGCTTGAGCTGTGGCGGCAAGGTGCGCTTGGACAGGTACCAGGCGATGGTGGCCGGCATCAGGATCTTCATGAATTCCGACGGCTGGAAGCGAATCACCCCCGGAATGTTGATCCAGCGCGTGGCCCCCATGGCGTTGTGCCCCATCACATCCACCACCACCAGCAGCAACACGCCGGCGACATACCCCAGGGGCACCCAGCGCGCCATAAAGCGCGGCTCAAGCTGGGCGATCACCACCATCGACAACAGGCCAAGGCCGAACGAGGACGCTTGCTTGATCAGCAGGTCCCAGTTTTTGCCGCTGGCCGAATACAGCACGAACAGGCTGCCGGCCGCCAAGGTCAGCAGCAGGATCAGCAGCGGCCCATCAATGTGCATGCGTTGCAGCAACGTCGCACGGCGACGCATCACATCCTCGCTGGAGAGGATGCGGTCAAAATTACTCTTCACGGGCCGTAACCTCGGGGCTTGATGGGGGGCCGCCATATTCGGGCTTGAGCTTGCCATCCTCGGCCAACAGCCAGGCATCCATGATCTGCCGCACCACGGGTGCCGCGACGCCGGAACCGGACTCACCGTTCTCGACCATCACCGACACCACGATTTTCGGGTCGTCGGCCGGGGCGAAGCCGACAAACAAGGCGTGGTCGCGGTGACGCTCCTGAACCTTGGAACGGTCATATTTTTCGCCCTGCTTGATCGCGACCACCTGGGCCGTACCACTCTTGCCGGCGATGCGGTATTGCGCGCCGGCAGCCGCCTTGCGTGCGGTACCCCGTGCGCCGTGCATCACCTGCTGCATGCCGTGGTTGACCTTGGCCCAGTCGGACGGGTCGCGCAGCACGATGTCGGGAATCGGGTTCTCATCCACCGGCTTTTCGCCTTCGATGGTCTTGGCCAGGTGCGGCCGGTTCCAGACGCCCTTGTTGGCTACCAGCGCCGTGGCCTGGGCCAGTTGCAGCGGCGTGGCCTGCATATAGCCCTGGCCGATCCCCAGAATCAGGGTTTCACCCGGGAACCACGCCTGACGGCGAGTCGCACGCTTCCATTCCCGCGACGGCATCAGGCCGGGGGATTCTTCGAACATGTCCAGGGAGACTTTCTGACCGAGGCCGAACTTGCCCATGTAGGCAGACAGTCGATCAATCCCCAGCTTGTGGGCCAGATCGTAAAAATAGGTGTCGTTGGAGCGCATGATCGCGGTGTCCAGGTCGACATAGCCGTCACCGGAGCGGTTCCAGTTACGGTATTTGTGATCATAGTTGGGCAACATGTAATAGCCGGGGTCATAGACCCGGCTGGAGGCCGTGACCACGCCCGAATCCAGGCCGGCAATCGCCACCGCCGGCTTGATGGTTGAACCCGGCGGGTACAGGCCACGCAATACGCGGTTGAACAGCGGCCGATCGATCGAATCGCGCAACTCGGCGTAGGCCTTGAAGCTGATGCCGGTAACAAACAGGTTAGGATCGAAACTCGGCTGGCTGACCATCGCCAGCACTTCGCCGGTTTTCGGGTCCAGCGCCACCACAGCGCCACGTCGGCCACCCAGGGCCATCTCGGCCGCTTCCTGCAACTTGATGTCCAGGCTCAGCACAATGTCCTTGCCCGGTATCGGGTCGGTACGCTTGAGCACCCGCAACACGCGGCCACGGGCGTTGGTCTCGACTTCTTCGTAACCCACCTGGCCATGCAGCTCGGGCTCGTAGAAACGCTCGATGCCGGTCTTGCCGATATGATGGGTGCCGCTGTAATTGACCGGATCGAGGGTTTTAAGCTCTTTCTCGTTGATCCGCCCCATATAGCCGACCGAGTGGGCAAAGTGCGCTCCTTGCGGATAGTGGCGCACCAACTGCGCCACCACTTCCACGCCCGGCAGACGGAACTGGTTGACGGCGATTCGTGCGATCTGCTCTTCGGTCAGCTCGAACAGGATCGGTACCGGCTCGAACGGCCGGCGCCCCTGCTTCATGCGTTTTTCGAAGATCACCCGGTCTTCCGGCGTCAGTTGCAGCACCTCGACAATCACATCGAGCACCTGCTGCCAGTCGCCGGAACGCTCACGGGTCATACTCAGGCTGAAGCTTGGGCGGTTATCCGCAACCACCACACCGTTGCGGTCGAAGATCAGCCCACGGGTCGGCGGAATCGGCTGCACATGCACCCGGTTGTTTTCCGACAACGTGGAGTGATAGTCGTACTGGATCACCTGCAGGAAATACAGGCGCGCAATCAGCACGCCCATCAACACCACCACCAAAATCGCACCGAACACCACCCGCGCGCGTACAAGACGTGCGTCTTTCTCGTGGTCCTTGATGCGGATCGGCTGGGTCATCGGGGGCGGCGCAGACTATTTGTGGTAAGGGTGCCCGGACAGGACTGTCCAGGCGCGATACAGCTGTTCACCGATCAGAATCCTTACCAACGGGTGCGGCAATGTCAGCGCCGACAGCGACCAGCGCTGATCGGCTCGCGCGCAGACTTCCGGCGCCAGCCCCTCGGGGCCACCGACCATGAAGTTGACCGTGCGCGAATCCAGGCGCCAGCGATCCAGTTCCACCGCCAATTGCTCGGTGCTCCAGGGCTTGCCGTGCACTTCGAGAGTGACGATGCGCTCGTTGGGGCCGACCTTGGCCAGCATGGCTTCGCCTTCCTGACGGATAAAGCGTGCCACATCGGCATTCTTGCCCCGGGTATTGAGCGGTATTTCCACCAGCTCAAGCGACAGCTCAGCGGGCAGACGCTTGGCATACTCGTGCCAGCCTTCTTCCACCCACTTGGGCATGCGTGAACCGACAGCGATCAGACGCAGGCGCACAGCCGTTCCTTATTCCTGGTCTTTGTTGAGCTTGTCGAAGTGCGCGTGGCCCACTTCCGGGCTGTGGTGCTTGCCATCGGCGGCGCGGCTCTGCTCGGCGCCTTTCCACAGACGTTCCAGGTCGTAGAACTGGCGAGCGTTCGAGGTCATCATGTGAACGATCACATCGTCCATGTCCAGCAGTACCCAGTCGCTGTCGCCCTTGCCTTCTTCACCCAAAGGTTTCACGCCCTGGGCTTTGACGGCTTCGCGAACCTTGTCCAGCATCGCGCCGATCTGGCGGTTGGAGGTACCGGTGGCGATGATCATGAAGTCGGTGATGCTTTGCTTGTCGCGTACGTCCAGCACCTGAATGTCCTGAGCCTTAACGTCTTCCAGAGCGGCCACGGCCACTTTCACCAGCTCTTCGCCAGCCAGTTCAGGGCCCACGTGGGCTTCAACCGGCAGCGGTGCGCTTTTGAAGGTGCCTTTGCGCTTAACTTTGCTTACGTCTTTGTTCGTCATATAAAACTCGTTTTGCTCGTATGTTCGGGCGCTTGCTGCACGGTTCGTGCGTTCAAGCGCGCCTTTTCAGTTCGACGCACGGTAAAGCCCGTGCGCATCGATGTAGGCCAGGACCGCGTCAGGCACCAGGAAACGTACCGACTTACCGCTGGCCAGCAGTTGACGGATCTGGGTGGCGGACACCGCAAGCGGGGTCTGCCAGACGAATGCAATATTCCCGTTCGGCCCGGTCAGGGCCAAGGGGTCACTTACCGACCGCGCGGCCAGCAGGTTGCGCAAGGCATCCGGCGGTTCGCTGTCGGCATCCGGGCGTTGCAAAACCAGGATGTGGCAATGCTGGAGGAGCTCCTCCCAGCGGTGCCAAGAGGGCAGGCCGCAAAATGCGTCCCAGCCCAAAAGCATAAATAACTGGTCATCTGCGGCCATCTCGGCGCGCATCAGTTCCAGGGTGTCGACAGTGTAGGACGGTTTATCGCGCTTGAGCTCGCGGTCGTCCACTTTCAACGGCTGTATGCCCTCTACGGCAACTTGCACCATTTCCAGGCGCTGCTGCGCTGATACCTGCGGCGTATCGCGATGCGGCGGCCGAAAATTGGGCAGCAGCCGCACCTCGTCCAGCGCCAGGGCGTCGGCGACTTCCAGGGCGCTGCGCAAATGGCCAATGTGCACGGGGTCGAAAGTACCGCCGAGCAGCCCGATGCGTTTAGCCATCAAGTGCGCACATGACCATCGCCGAACACCACGTATTTCTCGCTGGTCAGCCCTTCAAGGCCAACCGGGCCGCGAGCATGGAGCTTGTCGGTGGAGATACCGATCTCCGCTCCCAAACCATACTCGAAGCCGTCGGCAAAGCGTGTCGAAGCGTTGATCATCACTGAAGCGGAATCCACTTCATTGAGGAAACGCCGGGCATCGCTGAAATGCTCGGACACGATGGCGTCGGTGTGCTTGGAACCGTATTTGTTGATGTGTTCGATGGCCTGGTCCAGGTCGTCGACGATGCGAATCGACAGGATCGGCGCCGTGTATTCGGTGTACCAGTCTTGTTCAGTCGCTTCGATCACGTCGCTGCCGAGCAGCGCACGGGTACGCTCACAACCGCGCAACTCCACACCCTTGTCACGGTAGATGGCAGCCAGCGGCGGCAGCACGCGCTCGGCAATGCCGACGTGCACCAGCAGGGTTTCCATGGTGTTGCACGGCGCGTAGCGGTGAGTTTTGGCGTTGTCGGCAATGCGGATCGCCTTGTCGAGGTCGGCGGCGATGTCGATAAAAACGTGGCACACACCGTCCAGGTGCTTGATAACGGGCACCTTGGCATCGCGGCTGACCCGCTCAATCAGGCTCTTGCCACCACGAGGCACAATCACGTCGACGAATTCCGGCATGGTGATCAACGCCCCCACGGCGGCGCGGTCGGTGGTTTCCACCACTTGCACCACTTCGGCGGGCAACTCGGCCACGGCCAGGCCCTGCTGGATGCAGGCGGCGATAGCACGGTTGGAGTTGATCGCCTCGGAACCACCACGCAGGATAGTGGCGTTGCCCGACTTCAGGCACAGGCTCGCGGCGTCGATGGTCACGTTCGGACGCGATTCATAGATGATGCCGATCACGCCCAGGGGCACGCGCATCTTGCCCACCTGGATACCGGACGGCAGGTAGCGCATATCGCGGATTTCACCGATGGGGTCAGGCAGCTTGGCCACCTGACGCAGGCCCTCGATCATGTCGTCGATACGTGCCGGGGTGAGTGCCAGGCGATCCAGCAAGGCCGGTTCCAGGCCATTGGCGCGACCGTTGGCCAAATCCAGTTCATTGGCAGCGGTCAACTCGGAGCGCGAAGCATCCAGAGCATCGGCAGCCGCCAGCAGCGCACGGTTCTTCTGCGCAGTGCTCGCACGGGCGATCAACCGCGAGGCCTGACGGGCAGCGCGACCCAGGCGGGTCATGTAGTCAAGAACGGACTCAGTCATGGTCAGGGAGTCTTGGCAAAGAGGAAAGCGGCAGATTATAGCTGTGACGCCGCTCGACTGACAGCGGTGAGGGGCGGATGGTCGAAATGAACTGTAAAAACCCGGGGTTCAGCGGTAATTAAGGTGAGAGTTGTTATTATTCCGTCACATTTAGCCGTAATAACCCTGAACGCCATGCCCGGTCTTACTGCCCAACTCCCCGCAAGCGCCCTGCCCGACGGCTTCTTCGACCGCGATGCACAGCTGCTTGCGCAAGAACTGCTCGGAAAAGTCATTCGCCATCGTGTCGGTGATCTTTGGCTTTCAGCGCGCATTATTGAAACCGAAGCCTATTACGTGGCCGAAAAAGGCAGCCATGCGTCCCTGGGTTACACAGAAAAGCGTAAGGCTTTGTTTCTGGATGGCGGCCATATCTATATGTACTACGCCCGTGGCGGCGATTCGCTGAACTTCAGCGCCCATGGCCCGGGGAATGCCGTGCTGATCAAGTCGGCCTATCCCTGGGTCGATGACATTTCCGGCGCGGCGAGCCTGGCGCAGATGCTGTTGAACAACCCCAACCCCGATGGCAGCCCACGCCCCTCGCAAAAACTGTGTGCGGGCCAGACGCTGCTGTGCAAGGCACTGGGACTGAAAGTGCCGATGTGGGACGCCAAGCGCTTCGATCAGGAACTGCTGTATGTCGAAGACGTGGGCCAGGTGCCCACGCAGATTATCCAGACCACGCGCCTGGGCATCCCCAGCGGACGCGATGAGCACTTGATGTACCGCTTCGTCGATGCTGGCTATGCGCCGTACTGCACGCGGAACCCGCTACGCCGCGGGCAGGTCGAAGGCCGGGATTATTTTTTGATCTAACGGGCGACACATCCCATGTGGGAGCTGGCTTGCCTGCGATTTAGCGGTGGGCCAGGCAACTTCCATGCTGGCCATGCCGCAGCCATCGCAGGCAAGCCAGCTCCCACAGTGGAAATTCACCGTCTCATTATGGAGTGGATTGTATGGGCCAATGGCTCGATAGCATCACCGGCTGGTTGACCCTCAACCCACAATGGCTGGCAGCCGCGGTGTTTATCGTCGCGTGCGTGGAGTGCCTGGCGATTGCCGGGCTGATCGTGCCGGGCACCGTATTGCTGTTTGCGATTGCCGCGCTGGCCGGCAGCGGCGCGCTGTCGTTGAGCGAAACCCTGCTGCTGGGCTTGCTTGGCGGCCTGTTGGGCGACGGGGTTTCCTACTACCTGGGGCGACACTTCCATCAAAACATTCGGCGCCTGCCGGGCCTGCGCCATCATCCGGAATGGATGGATGGCGCAGAAACCTACTTCCACAAGTACGGCATCGCCAGCCTGCTGGTCGGGCGCTTCATCGGGCCATTGCGCCCCATGCTGCCGATGGTCGCCGGTATGTGCGACATGCCGTTCCCGCGCTTTGCGATCGTCAGCGTGATCGCCGCCGCAGGCTGGTCGGTGGCGTATCTGTTGCCTGGTTGGGCAGCCGGGGCCGCGTTCCGCCTGCCCTTGCCTGAAGGTTTCTGGCCGCAAGCGGCAATTGTCGCGGCGTGCCTGGCGGCGCTGTTGGGGTTGAGCTTGAACAGCAGCCTGCGCGCCCATCGTCGCGCAACGTTGTGGATCGGTTGTGCCAGCCTGACCCTGCTGATCGCGCTGTTTATCGGCTACCCGCATCTCAATGAGTTCGACCAGGGCCTGAGCGCCCTGGTACAGGAGCATCGCAGCCCATGGCTGGACGAGGTGATGGTGCGTATCACGCAACTGGGCGAGTTCAAGAAAATGTTCTTCGCCAGCGCCGTGTTCACCGGCCTGCTGTTCGTGGCACGTCAATGGCGTCACGCGCTGTTTGTGGGGGCAACCCTGGCAGGCGCGGCAGTGATCAACACCGGCACCAAGTTGTTCTTCGCCCGCGGCCGCCCGGAAATCCTCACAGACCCGCTGACCAGCTTCAGCATGCCCAGCGGCCATGCCTCCGGTGCCTTTGCCTTCTTCCTGGCGCTCGCGGTATTGGCCGGTCGCGGCCAACCCACAAGGCTGCGCCTGACCTGGATGCTGCTGGGCTGCATACCCGCCGCATTTATTGCCCTGTCGCGGGTATACCTGGGCGCTCACTGGCCCAGCGACATCCTCGCAGGCACGCTACTGGCCATGACGGTATGCGCGTTCAGCCTGACCGCGATCCAGTACCGCAGCCCATTACCGGCAATGACGCAAAAAGCCTGGTGGCTGGTATTGCCGGCGGTGGTGGCGGTACTCGGCCTCATCGCCTTCACCGGCACCTCCCACGCCTTGCTCAGGTACGCCTACTGACCCTTGGCCGGGCCAATCCAGTCCACTGAAGCAGAGCGACGCTCAACGCAACGTTCGCGTCGCTCCAACAGCATCTCGTCGGCAATGTCGGCAGCGCGCTCGGCGATGAATTCCGCGCCCCGGGTGGCGTCCTGCTGGAGTAATTGCGTGGTCACGCTGACAAAATACGCGTCCCAGGCGACTTGTTCCGATGGTGTCAGACGAATCATGGTCTTCCCGATCATTATGGTGTGACCGGAAAATATTGCAGGCGCCGCGCCTGAAATGACGAAGCAAAATCTGAAAGTGGCTACAGATAATTCCCTCTCTCAGGTGAACAACTCACCCTGCAACTCATCCAGCAACATCTGAATGGCATCCAGCCGCTGCTGGGGATCATCAATTTGCAACAAGTCGACCTTATCGGCGTCAGTGAACGGCAGCAGATATGCCAGTTGGTTGCCGAGGGACTGCTGGCCTTCGGCATGGGCGTTCATTTCCAGCGAAGCTACCATGGGGTGCTCGGCCAGAGCCTCCAGCAACGCGAGCAAGTCGGCATCCTCTTCTTCCAGAGACCGGTCTGGCATCTCCTCCAGCCATTGCACCTCGGCCACCAGCAATTGATCTTTCTGCACCGTCACGTCCAGTACGCGGAAACGGCGGCCACCCTCGACACGAATCCCCAGCAGGCCGTTGTCCTGCTGCTTGAAGTCGCGAATAAACGCTTCGCAGCCGATCAGCGCATAGCCGTCCGGGGCCGTGCCCACTTCCTGACCATTGAAGATGCACACCACGCCGAAGCTTTCGCCCTTTTTCATACAGCGGCTGATCATGTCCAGGTAGCGCGCCTCGAATATCTGCAGGTCGAGGGTGCAGCCAGGGAACAGCACAGTGTTGAGTGGGAACAGCGCCAGACTCATAACGGTTTCCTTAAAACCCGGGTTAAACAATTACCGACACAGCCAACGGCAGAAACACCGCCGTCGCCACGCCCATCAGGCTCATGGCCAGCGCCGCAAAGGCGCCGCACTCTTCGCTTTCCTGCAGGGCCACCGAGGTGCCAACCGCGTGGGCCGTCATGCCCAGCGCCATACCGCGCGCTTCAGGGCTGTGCACGCCCAGGCGCGACAGAAACGCCGGGCCGATCATCGCGCCGACCACCCCGGTGATCAATACAAACACTGCCGCCAATGCCGCCACGCCACCGATCTGTTCGGCGACCAACATGGCAATCGGCGACGTCACCGACTTGGGTGCCATGGTCATCAACACCCGGTGCTCGGCACCAAACCACCACCCCAACAGCACGCACAAACCGGTAGCCAACACCCCGCCTATCACCAGCGTAGTAAAAATCGGCCAGAACAATTGGCGAATCCGGCGCAGGTTGAGGTAAAGCGGGACCGCCAGGGCCACCGTCGCAGGCCCCAGCAGAATGCCCATGATCTGGGTGCTCTCGCGGTATTCGGCGTAACTCAGGCCGCAGGTGAGCAGCACGCCGATCACCAGTAACATCGACACCAGCACCGGTTGCAGGAAGATCCAGCGGGTTTTCTCGTACCCCGCCAGCACCAACTGATAGGCGCCCAGGGTGATGCCGATGCCGAACAACGGATGATGAATGACCGCCGTCCAGGCGCCGTGCCAGTCAAGCATCATTGGTCCTTCTCCTTGCGCCTGACCATCTGCTGCATCAGCACACCGACAAAGCCCATGGCGATCACCAGCGACAACACCAGCGCCCCGACGATGGCCCAGAAGTCCGCGACAATGTCCTTGGCGTAGACCATCACTCCCACCGCCGGGGGCACCAACAGCAACGGCAGATAACGCAACAGGCTGCCGGCCGCCAGGCTCAGCGGTTCGCCGACTTCACCGCGCCAGACCAGAAAACCCAGCATCAGCAGCAGGCCGATGATCGGCCCCGGCAGTACCGGCAACAGCAAATGATTGATCGCCGTGCCGATCAATTGAAACAGCACCAGCCAGGTCAGGCCACGTAACAGCATCCCGCTCTCTCCCCTCAAAGCTTGTGCGCATTATAAGCATGACCGCCCTATGCTCCGGCATTCGCCAAAAGCATGTTGGGTTGACCGGGCCATTTGCCCATGATGATCTACATTGGTTCTCTGTATGCCATAAAAAGCCCCTTCTCAACGGGGGGATAAAAATGATGAACCCAGGAGAGACGCAATGCCCTATGTACCCGTAGCGCAGCTCAAAGATTATGTCGGCAAGGAACTGGGACGTTCCGAATGGCTCACCATCGACCAGGCGCGCATCAACCTGTTCGCAGAGGCGACCGGCGATCATCAGTTCATCCACGTCGACCCGGTCAAGGCCGCGCAAACCCCGTTCGGCAGTACCATCGCTCACGGCTTTTTGTCGCTGTCCCTGATGCCCAAGCTGATGGAAGACATCCTGATCATGCCCGAAGGCTTGAAAATGGCCGTCAACTACGGCCTGGACAGCGTGCGCTTTATCCAGCCGGTGAAAGTCGACTCCAAAGTGCGCCTGAACGTCACGCTCACCGACGTCACCGAGAAAAAACCGGGCCAATGGCTGTTCAAGGCCACCGCCACCCTGGAAATCGAAGGCCAGGAGAAACCTGCCTACATTGCCGAGTCGCTGTCACTCTGCTTCGTATAACCACCACAAACGGGCCTGACACGGTAACTGTGGCGAGGGAGCTTGCTCCCGCTGGACTGCGCAGCAGTCCTATCTTTTGGGGGCGCTTCGCGCCCCAGCGGGAGCAAGCTCCCTCGCCACAGGTCGCCCTCTTAACTGGCCGGCAGTAGTTCAAGCCCGCTCCTACAGGTGGTAGATCCTGCGCATAGACCACTAGGTTCGGCACCCCGGCTACGGCATACTCGGCGCTCAATTATCCGGATCCCGCTATGCGCCCACTCGCTCCCCTTGCCCTTGCCCTGTTGCTCACCGCTTGCGGAGACGGCGAATCGCTGTTGCCGCCCGATGCGCGCCTGCCCGATGGCGGCCGCTACCGAGGCGATGTGGTCAACGGTTTGCTGCAAGGCCAGGGCCGCGTGGACTACCCCAACGGCAGTTGGTACGCCGGCCAGTTCGATAAAGGCCAGTGGCACGGCCAGGGCGAATGGCATGGCAGCAATGGCGAAGTCTATAAAGGCCAGTTCCAGCAGGGCCTGTTTGATGGCCAGGGCAGCCTGACCACTGCAGGCAGCAGCTATGTCGGCAGCTTCAAGAACGGTCGACGCAATGGCGAAGGCACCCTCAAAGAGGGGCAGATGACCTATCGCGGCGAGTTCAAGGATGACCAGTACGCGGGCCTCGGTCGCCTGGAATTAGCCGATGGCAGCCAATACCAGGGCCAATTTGCCCATGGCAAGCCCAACGGCGAAGGCCAGCGCAATGACGACAGCGGCAATCAGTTCAGCGGCCACTTTGTCGACGGCCAACTGGAAGGCAATGGCACCTTCAACAGCGCCGAGGGCGATATCTATGTCGGCCAATTCAAGCAGAACCAACTCAACGGCAAAGGCCGCTATGAAAACGCCGACGGCGACGTTTGGATCGGTCAGTTCAAGGAAGGCGCACTCAGCGGCAAAGGCGAATTGATTGGCGCCGATGGCAGCCACTACGTCGGTCAATTCACTGACTGGCGCTTTACCGGTGAGGGGCGCCTGAACCTCACCGATGGCAGCTTCTATATCGGGGGCTTCGACAGTGATAACTATCAGGGGCGTGGCACCCTGGTGCTCACCGACGGCACCGTGCAGGCCGGCACCTGGGTCAATGGCCTGCGCGTGCGCGATGCCGATGGCAAGTTGTTGCCTGACCCACTGGAAACCGGCCTGTTGGCCCAAGGCCGCTTGTTGGACGAAGCCCTCGCCGCTGTTCCGCCCTCGACACCTGCCGTCGAGCTTTACACCTTGGCGTTGGCCGGCGACGGCAAACAAAGCGTGTTCCTGCGCGAAGCCGATTACGTCAGCAACCTGCTCACCACCCGCTTCGGCGCACGTGGACAGGTCCGCCTGGTCAACCATCGTGACCATGTCGCCGACCGTCCGCTGGCCACCCGTGAAAGCCTGCGGCGTTCCGTACAAACCCTGGCCGAGCGTACCGGCTCCGAAGACCTGGTGTTCATCTACCTGACCAGCCACGGCACCCACGAACACGAACTGGTGCTCGACCAGCCGCGCATGGAACTGGCCGACCTGCCCGCCGATGAGCTGGCCGCCGTGCTGGCCCCCTTGAAAAACCGCGACAAGATCATCGTGATTTCCGCGTGCTACTCCGGCGGTTTCATTCCAGCCCTCAAAGATGAGCGCACGCTGATCATGACTGCCTCCCGTGCGGATCGCGTATCCTTCGGTTGTTCAGAGGAAGCAGACTTTACCTACTTTGGCGATGCCCTTTTCGCACAAGCTTTCAACCAGACGGACGATTTGCAAAACGCGTTCAAACTGGCACAACGGCATGTGGCCGAACGCGAACAGGCGGACAACTTCGAAGCCTCCGAACCGCAGATCTGGGCGCCCAAAGGCGTGATCGCCCATTGGCAATTATTACGTAAACAGCAGGCACGAAAGGCGCTCGAAAGCGTCTCAATGAATAGCAAGGAAGCCAAAGGCAACTAAGCTGTAACGTGTAACGAGGGGGAAACACCATGTACCTGACACCGCAGCATATCTTGCTGGCCGGGGCCTCTGGCCTCACCGGCGAACACCTGCTCGACCGCCTGCTCAACGAACCCACCGTGACCCGTGTACTGGCGCCGAGCCGCAAGCCACTGGCTGAACACCCACGCCTGGAAAACCCGGTGGGCGACCCGGCGGTGTTCCTGCCGCAACTGAGCGGCCGAGTGGATATTGCCTTCTGCTGCCTGGGTACCACGATCAAGAAAGCCGGTTCGGAATCGGCGTTCCGTGCGGTCGATCTGGACATGGTGGTGGCCTTCGCCAAGCGTGCGCGGGAACTGGGTGCGCGCCATTTGATCGTGATCAGTGCGATCGGCGCCGACCCGAAATCCTCGGTGTTCTATAACCGGGTCAAGGGCGAAATGGAGCAGGCGCTGAAAGCCCAGGACTGGCCGCAACTGACCATCGTGCGGCCTTCCTTGCTGCTGGGGGAGCGGCTGGAACCGCGTCTGGCCGAGCAGTTGGCCGGGCCGCTGTCACGGCTGATTCCCGGTAAGTACCACGGTATTGAAGTCTGCGAACTGGCCCGCGCCATGTGGCGCCTGGCGCTGGAAGAACAGGATGGCGTGCGGGTGGTGGAATCGGACGAGTTGCGCAAGCTCGGTAAGTAATGCTGCAGGGCTTGTACTGGCCTCATCGCAGGCAAGCCAGCTCCCACACTTGAAATGCATTCCCCAGTAAGAATGATCTGCAGCCCTCCTATCTGGAATGCGATCCCCTGTGGGAGCCGGGCTTGCCCGCGATGGGGCCGGCCCAGGCAGCCACTAACTTACAGCCCGCCCGTGGCGTTGAAGCCCACACCCAGCACCGTCAACACCGACAGTGGCAACAATAAGGTATCGAGCAACGCGCTGGCGGGCAGGTCGAGATGGGGAGAGCTCGGGGCCTCGGCGCCAAAGCGGTCCTTGGCACAGCAGCCACCATTGATCGCGTACAAATCCAGGCGTGTGCCGGCATACACCACCGGCGCGCCCGGTTGCGCGGCATCCAGCGTGCGCGCCGTGGCGCAGCCCGTCAGGTGCAACGCCAGTAACACCAGCAGCACTTTATTCATCAATGCTCAAATGGTGCTCGCCCCAACGCGGCAGCATGTCCTGGGGAATGTTCAACAGGTTGAGAATGCGCGCCACCACAAAATCCACCAGGTCATCGATGGTCTGCGGCTGGTGATAGAAACCCGGCGACGCAGGCAAAATGGTCACGCCCATGTTCGACAACTTCAGCATGTGCTCCAGGTGAATGCTCGAATACGGCGCTTCGCGCGGCACCAGGATCAGCTGGCGGCGCTCCTTCAAGGTCACATCCGCCGCCCGTTCGATCAGGTTGTTGCAGGCGCCCGTGGCAATCGCCGACAGGGTGCCGGTGGAGCATGGCACCACCACCATCGCCGCCGGCGCACCGGAGCCCGAAGCCACGGGTGACATCCAGTCTTCTTTGCCATAGACCTTGATCTGCCCCGCCGCCGCACCGGTGTATTCGGTGAGGAACGCTTGCATCATCTGCACCTTGGCCGGCAACTGCACGTCCGTCTCGGTCGCCAACACCAACTGTGCGGCCTTGGAGATCAGGAAATGCACCTCACGGTCTTCACGCACCAGGCAATCCAGCAGCCGCAATCCATAGGGCGCACCGGATGCGCCAGTCATTGCCAGGGTGATACGTTCCGGGCCGCTCATTTCAGCGCCTCGGCCAGCTTGCCGTGCAAGCCGCCGAAGCCGCCGTTGCTCATCACCACCACATGGGTGCCGGGCTTGGCCAAGTGCTTCACATGCTCAATGATGCCTTCCAGCGAATCACACACAGTCGAAGGCACGGTGCACAACGCAGCAATCCCCGGCAGGTCCCAGCCAAGGTTGGCAGGCGCATACCAAACCACCTGGTCGGCGTCGTTGACGCTTTCCGGCAGGCCATCGCGGTGCGCCCCCAGCTTCATGGAGTTGGAGCGCGGTTCGACGATCGCAATGATTTGGGCATCACCCACGCGCTTGCGCAGGCCATCAAGCGTAGTGGCAATGGCTGTTGGATGGTGGGCAAAGTCGTCGTAAATGGTAATCCCGTTCACGTCGGCGACTTTTTCCATGCGCCGCTTAACGCTTTTGAACGCACTCAAGGCAGCGATACCCATGGCCGGCACCACACCGACATGTCGGGCAGCCGCCAGGGTTACCAGCGCGTTAGCCACATTGTGCTGGCCGGTCATATCCCACTCCACGATGCCTTGGGCCTGGCCATCGAACAGCACTTCAAATCGGGAGCCATCTTCGCTGAGCAACTTGACCTGCCATTGCCCGCCCACACCGGTGGTCTGCACCGGTGTCCAGCAGCCCATGTCGATCACGCGCTGCAAAGCCGGCTCGGTGGTCGGGTGGATGACCAGACCTTCACTCGGGATGGTACGCACCAAGTGGTGGAACTGCCGCTCAATCGCCGGAAGGTCCGGGAAGATGTCCGCATGATCGAACTCAAGATTGTTCAGGATCGCGGTGCGCGGGCGGTAGTGGACAAACTTGGAACGCTTGTCGAAAAAGGCGCTGTCGTATTCATCGGCCTCGATCACAAAAAACGGCGTTTCGCCCAGGCGCGCCGACACCGAGAAATTCTGCGGCACACCGCCGATCAGGAAGCCCGGGCTCATGCCCGCGTGTTCCAGTACCCAGGCGAGCATACTGCTGGTGGTGGTCTTGCCGTGAGTGCCGGCCACCGCCAATACCCAACGACCTTGCAACACGTGATCAGCCAGCCACTGAGGGCCAGAGACGTAAGGCAAACCTTTATTGAGCACGTACTCGACCGCTGGGTTGCCGCGGGACATGGCGTTGCCGATCACGACCAGATCCGGCACCGGGTCGAATTGCGAGGGGTCGTAACCTTGGGTCAGCTCGATACCTTGCGCCTGCAGCTGCGTGCTCATGGGCGGATAGACGTTGGCATCGGAGCCCGTAACGTGATGGCCCAGCTCTTTGGCCAGAACCGCCATCGAACCCATGAACGTGCCGCAGATACCCAGAATATGAATGTGCATAGTTGACCTCGTAAACATCGAGGCAGGTTAGCGTAGGGTGGGAAAGTTCGCACGCTTTAGCTGAAGGCGAAACGCCCGCCGGTAGGATCCGGCGGGCAAAGGAATTGCTTTATTAAATTGCGGACCCGGCATCTTTGGCTTTAGCACCATCCAAAAGAATGATTTTCTCGGCAGCCTGCTCCAGCGCGTGATAACGGTGCTCAATCGACCCCAGGCGGCCACCTTTTACAGGGGGCGCTTCGGATTGTGCGTAAGGTTTGAAAATAATGCCGCGGTTCTCTGCCACTTGCTTCATGTGCGGCTCGGACAGGCTCAGGCGCCGCTCAAGATGACTTAATCGAGCCCCGCGTTCCTTGGGCACGGCCTCTTCCATGGCGCGCCTTTCTTCGTCGCTTGCCGACGGCAGCGTGGCCATGACATCGGCAAACTGGAGCACCAGGCGTTCAACTCGATCAAGACGGGGCGTGGCCGACGTCTGTGGCGCAGCCGTGTCAGTGGTGGGCGACGATTCGGGCTTTGCAGCACCCGGCAGGTGCGCAGGGGGCAAGGCCGCCGGCACGTATTGCCCCTTGATTGCCTCGCCAGCAGCCACCGACCCGGCATAAGCGCCCACATTGATGGGCGCACTGACCACTCCGTTGACGCCTGCGGTGATGAAGGCATCCTTGACCACCTTGCCTGTCGATGGCGAGGTGGAAATAACGCCTGCCTTGACCAGCTTGTCGGCATCCATCAGCCGCTGGGTGACGTCCGCCACGCTGACTGTCGGAGGGTCCAACGGTTTTACCGTGACAGGCTTATCCGCCGGGGACGACTGAGGACTTTTGGTCGCCAATGCTTTGAACCTATCCACCAGCGATTGGTTTGAGCTACCGACGGACGTGCCGGGGACAGCACTGTCCGCAGGTAACGAAGGTTTCCCTGCGCCCATTGCAGCCTGAAACCTGGTCGCCGTGGGATTGAACGCGGCAGGCGTCCCCCTGCCAGGAGGCGCCGTAGGGATGGGTGGGGCGAGCCGAGCACCCGACACATTTGTAAATGTCGGTAGCGAGAGCCGCCGTCCAAAGGCAATACCTCGTTTGTTCCGTACCAGCGGCTGTTGCCCGGCAGTTTCTTGCGGTGGCGAGGTATTTTCGTGCTGAGCATACGCATCTACAACGGTTG
The DNA here is from genome assembly GCF_001439735.1 of Pseudomonas paralactis. Taxonomy (GTDB): domain Bacteria; phylum Pseudomonadota; class Gammaproteobacteria; order Pseudomonadales; family Pseudomonadaceae; genus Aquipseudomonas; species Aquipseudomonas paralactis. The sequence continues at coordinate 172,311 of NZ_JYLN01000006.1, read as the reverse complement.
ACGGTTGCGGTTGATCCATCGACGCAGCGGCCGGTTGATCAAGGAGTGATGGCACATAAGTACTTGTTGGATTTGTAATATTCATGTGTTGTGACTCGATAAGTTTTAAGCGACTGTTTTTATAAGGACAGAGCACTACGCCCTTATTTCATCAGTGCAAAAAACAACTCGTTGCGTTCCGGGACGATGTCCACAATTGCCCCAACAAAACGCCGTAGCGCGTGTGAGACAAACAACACAGCAAAGAACGACTTATGGCAGGGCACCTCGTGCAATCCCATGTTTACGCAACTTGCGATAGAGCGTATTGCGACTAACCCCCAGTTGTTCAGCCACGCGGCTCATGTGCCAACACTGTTGTGCCAGCGCCTCCAATAAAGCCTGGCGTTCAGCACTTTCAAGGGGCAAGGCGCGGGGCTCGTCCACGCCGCACCCCTGCGCCATGGCCTGGCGAATGGGCATGGGTAACGCCTCCATCCCTACCCGCCCGTCCTCACACAGCGCCACCAGGGTTCGCAGCACCGTGCGTAACTGCCGCACGTTGCCCGGCCATGAAAAGGCCAACAATGCCTGACGCGCCTCATCATCAAGCACCACCACGTCCTTGCCTGCCTCCTGAGCCAACAGAAAATCCAACAGCTGCGACTTGTCGCTGCGCTCGCGCAAGGCCGGCAGCGCGACTTCCAAGCCGTTCAGGCGGTAATACAAGTCTTCACGAAAACTGCCGCTCTGCACGCACTCAAGCAGATTACGGTGCGTGGCACTGATCACGCGCACATTCAAGGCTTGGGGCTCACCGCCGATAGGGACGACCAGCCGGTCTTCCAACACCCTTAACAAGCGGGTTTGCAAAGCCAGCGGCATGTCGCCGATTTCATCGAGAAACAGCGTACCGCCCTCCGCCTGTTGCAACTTGCCGCGCATACCCTCTTTAAGGGCACCGGTAAAACTGCCACCGCGATAACCAAACAGTTCGCTTTCAATCAGGTTTTCTGGAATGGCGGCGCAGTTCAGTGCCACAAAAGGCTTATCAGCCCGCTGACTGGCCTGGTGCACGGCCTTGGCGAAAGCCTCTTTGCCCGAGCCGGTTTGACCATTGATCAGCAGGGGCACGTCGCGCTCGAATACGCGCACCGCCTTGCGCATCTCGTTTTGCAGCGCCGGGTCGTCCAGGCAGATGTCGCACGGACGTGGCGCTACAGGTTTGGGCGCCGGGGTCGAGGGAGTGCGCGCCTGGCCACGCAGCGCCGCGAACAGACGTCGGCCATCGCGGGTCAGCAATGGCCAACTGGCGGTGGCATTGGCGCTGGCACGCCCGAGCAACTGGTCCAGGGAGCAGTCGAAAAACGCGTCCACCGATTGCCCCATCAAACTGCCGCGAAGCTGCCCAAGCAGATTCAGGGCGCTTTGGTTGACCGCACAAATGCGCCCTTCGCCATCGAACGCCAACAGCCCTTCGCTGAACAAACCCACCGACTCCGCTTGCAGATGAAAGCGCAGCAACCAGTGGTGCTCGAAATGACGCAGGAAGTAGCAGCTCTCGATCATCTTCGCCGACAGGTTCACCAGCGCCATCGTATGGAATTGGCTCTGACGCGACACGGCTTCGCGGGCCGACGACACGTCCAGCACCGCCAGCAGCTCACCCTGCGGATCGAACACCGGGCTGGCCGAACAGGTCAGCCCGGTATGGCGACCGCGAAAATGCTCGTCACGGTGAATAGTCAGGGATTGACGCTCCACCAGGCAGGTGCCGATGCCGTTGGTGCCTTCGCAGGCTTCACTCCAGTCGGCGCCCAGCCACAGCCCGGCGCGTTCGAAAATCTTGCGCTCGGACGGCGCGGTGACACAGTTGAGAATCACCCCGCGAGCATCGGTAAGCAGCACCGCGTGACCGGCCCCCGAGAGTTGCTGGTGCAGGCTGTTCATTTCGTTGCCGGCAATGTGCAGCACCTGGCGCAGGCGTTCGCGGCTTTCCAGCAGGCGACCATGCTCAAGCACCGTGGGCGCAATGGTAAGCGCAGGATCGAGGTGGTAGTCCTCAACGCAACGCAGCCAGGAACGGGCGATGGAAGGGTCGCTGCCCGGCCCCTGGAGCGGCTCTTGCCCCCGGGTGACGGTGAGCACCTGTTGCGCATGGCGACTGAAATGATCGTTGTGCATGTTCTTATTATTCTCCCTGCGTGAGAACGCCCAGCATCCACCAGCCATCCGGCCATTGCAATCCCGGTCCGACCCACCGGTCACAGGCTGTACCGTTTATGGCACAAACTGTCACCCCACCTGTATCTCCCCTGTCACAGTCATGCCTTGTAAACAAAACCAAACCCTTGATTTACCGGGCCCGCACACAGTGGCCCGACCTTTGCTCTACGCTTTATAACGCGCTCGCAGCGCTGTACTCCGATAAACATAAAAGCAGGAGATGCCCACCATGCGTTACGCACACCCCGGTACCGAAGGCGCCATCGTTTCGTTCAAGGCCAAATACGGCAACTACATCGGCGGCGAATTCGTTGCGCCGGTCGATGGCAACTACTTCTCCAACACCTCGCCGGTCAACGGCAAACCGATCGCCGACTTCCCGCGCTCCACTGCCAAAGACATCGACAAAGCACTGGACGCCGCCCACGCAGCCGCAGACGCCTGGGGCAAAACCAGCGCCCAGGACCGTTCGCTGGTACTGCTGAAAATCGCCGACCGTATCGAGCAGAACCTCGAACTGCTGGCCATCACCGAAACCTGGGACAACGGCAAGGCCGTGCGTGAAACCCTCAACGCCGATATCCCGCTGGCCGCCGACCATTTCCGCTACTTCGCAGGCTGCATCCGCGCCCAGGAAGGCAGCAGCGCCGAAATCAACGAACTCACGGCCGCCTATCACTTCCACGAACCGCTGGGTGTGGTCGGCCAGATCATCCCGTGGAACTTCCCGCTGCTGATGGCCGCCTGGAAACTCGCCCCGGCCCTGGCCGCCGGTAACTGCGTGGTGCTCAAGCCCGCCGAGCAAACCCCACTGGGCATCAGCGTGCTGATGGAACTGATCGGCGACCTGCTGCCGCCAGGCGTGCTGAACGTGGTGCACGGTTTCGGCAAGGAAGCCGGCGAAGCCCTGGCGACCAGCAAGCGCATCGCCAAGATCGCCTTTACCGGTTCCACCCCGGTGGGCTCGCACATCATGCATGCGGCGGCCGAGAACATCATTCCGTCCACGGTTGAACTGGGCGGCAAGTCGCCGAACATCTTCTTCGCCGACATCATGAAAGCCGAACCTGCATTTATCGAAAAAGCCGCCGAAGGCCTGGTGCTGGCGTTCTTCAACCAGGGCGAAGTGTGCACCTGCCCATCCCGTGCACTGGTGGAAGAGTCGATCTACGACGACTTCATGAAAGTGGTGATGAAAAAGGTCGAGTCGATCAAGCGTGGCGACCCGCTGGACACCGACACCATGGTCGGCGCCCAGGCGTCCGAGCAGCAGTTCGACAAGATCCTGTCTTACCTGGAAATTGCCAAGGGCGAAGGCGCGCAACTGCTGACCGGCGGCAAGGTTGAAAAGCTCACCGGCGATCTGGCCACCGGCTATTACATCCAGCCGACCCTGCTCAAGGGCACCAACGACATGCGTGTGTTCCAGGAAGAAATCTTCGGCCCGGTGGTGAGCATCACCACCTTCAAGGACGAAGCCGAAGCCCTGGCGATTGCCAACGACACCGAGTTCGGCCTGGGGGCCGGCCTGTGGACCCGCGACATCAACCGCGCCTACCGCATGGGCCGGGCGATCAAGGCTGGCCGCGTGTGGACCAACTGCTACCACCTGTACCCGGCGCATGCCGCGTTTGGCGGTTACAAGAAGTCCGGCGTAGGGCGCGAAACCCACAAGATGATGTTGGATCACTACCAGCAGACCAAGAACTTGCTGGTGAGCTACGACATTAATCCGTTGGGCTTTTTCTAACTTAGCCTTGTAGCAAGCAACCCGCTCCCAACTTGAAATGCAATCAAGTGTGGGAGCTGGCTTGCCTGCGATAACGGTGTATCAGCCAAATAACGGGTAGCTGACAGGCTGCTATCGCAGGCAAGCCAGCTCCCACATTTGATATCACAAGCAATTGCTACCTCGTTCGGCACAAAGACGCCGAGTCAAAAACAATAAGAATGGAAGGTACTTCCCATGCCTAGCGAACCCACTGGTTCTTCTGTCGACTTTGAAAAAGTCGGCACCGATTACTTTCAACAACGCGAATTGAAAAAAGGCGCCGCCGGCTGGGTGTTGCTGGTTGGCCTTGGCGTCGCCTACGTGATCTCCGGCGACTATGCCGGCTGGAACTTCGGCCTGGCCCAGGGTGGCTGGGGCGGCATGTTCCTCGCCACCTTGCTGATGGCCACCATGTACCTGTGCATGTGCTTTTCCCTGGCCGAGTTGTCGTCCATGATCCCCACCGCTGGCGGTGGCTACGGTTTTGCCCGCAGCGCCTTTGGCCCCTGGGGCGGCTTCCTCACCGGCACCGCGATCCTGATCGAATACGCCATCGCCCCCGCTGCCATTGCGGTGTTTATCGGTGCTTATTGCGAGTCGCTGTTCGGCATTGGCGGCTGGATGATTTACCTGGCGTTCTACATCATCTTTATCGGCATCCACATCTTTGGTGTCGGCGAAGCTCTGAAGCTGATGTTCGTGATCACCGCCGTCGCCGCAATCGCCCTGGGCGTGTTCCTGGTGTCGATGGTGCCGCACTTCAACATTGCCAACCTGCTGGATATTCCGGTGACCGAAGCCAAGGGCGCCAGCAGCTTCCTGCCGTTCGGCTACGTCGGTGTGTGGGCGGCAATCCCCTATGCAATCTGGTTTTTCCTCGCGGTCGAAGGCGTGCCCCTGGCCGCTGAAGAAACCAAGAACCCCAAGCGCGACCTGCCCCGCGGGCTGATCGGTGCGATTGTGGTGCTGACCAGTTTTGCCCTGTTGATCCTGGTGATCGCGCCGGGCGGTGCGGGCACGTATGCGCTGATCAAATCCGGTAACCCCTTGGTGGAAGCCCTGGCGCTGTCTTACGGCGGCTCGACCTGGATGGGCAGCTTCGTCAACCTGGTCGGCCTGGCTGGCTTGATCGCAAGCTTTTTCTCGATTATCTACGCCTATTCGCGGCAGATCTTTGCTTTGTCCCGCGCCGGCTACCTGCCGCGCAAATTGTCCGAGACCAACAAGAGCAAGGCGCCGGTACTGGCGTTGGTCATCCCCGGCATCATCGGTTTTGGCCTGTCGCTGACCGGCCAGGGTGATCTGTTGATTCTGGTGGCGGTGTTTGGCGCGACGATTTCCTACGTGCTGATGATGGCCGCGCACATCACCCTGCGCATCCGTCGCCCTAAAATGGAGCGCCCATACCGCACGCCGGGTGGCATTTTTACCTCGGGCGTGGCGCTGATACTGGCCTGCGTGGCCGTGGTGGCAGGCTTTTTGGTCGACCCGCGGGTGGTGATTGGCGCGGCGGTCATCTATGGAGTATTAATTGCTTACTTTGCTTTCTACAGCCGGCATCACTTGGTAGCAGGCACGCCGGAAGAAGAATTCGCGGCGATCCAGGCCGCAGAGGCCGCCCTGCACTAAGTGCCGTAAACCTCGACGCGGGCGCCTGCTCGCGTCGCCAAGGAGACACTGTATGGCAAGTTTTTCCCACGCGGTGGGTGCACACACCTACCGCTTCGACAGCCTCAAGGATCTGATGGCCAAAGCCAGCCCGGCGCGCTCCGGCGACTTCCTGGCTGGCGTCGCGGCGCAGAATGACGGCGAACGGGTCGCCGCCCAAATGGCGCTGGCCAATACACCGCTCAAGCACTTCCTCGAAGAAGTGCTGATTCCCTATGAAAGCGACGAAGTCACCCGGCTGATCATCGACACCCACGACAAACAGGCCTTTGCCACGGTGAGCCACCTCACCGTCGGTGGCCTGCGCGACTGGCTGCTCAGTGATGCGGCGGATGAACAATCCCTACGCGCACTGGCGCCGGGGCTGACACCGGAAATGGCGGCGGCCGTGTCCAAGATCATGCGCGTGCAGGACCTGGTGCTGGTGGCGCAAAAGATCCGCGTGGTCACCCAGTTTCGCGGCACCATGGGCTTGCGCGGGCGTTTGTCCACACGCTTGCAGCCCAACCACCCCACCGACGAACCGGCGGGCATTGCCGCGAGCATTCTCGACGGCCTGCTCTACGGCAACGGCGACGCCATGATCGGCATCAACCCGGCCACCGACAGCATCGCCTCGATCTGCGCCATGCTGGAGATGCTCGATGCGATCATCCAGCGCTACGAAATCCCGACCCAGGCCTGCGTGCTCACCCACGTCACCACCTCTATCGAGGCGATCAACCGTGGCGTGCCGCTGGACCTGGTGTTCCAGTCGATCGCCGGCACCGAGGCCGCCAACGCCAGTTTCGGCATCAACCTGAACGTGCTGCAGGAAGGTTACGACGCCGGGTTGAGCCTCAATCGCGGCACCCTGGGCCAGAACCTGATGTACTTCGAAACTGGCCAGGGCAGTGCCCTGTCGGCCAATGCGCACTTTGGCGTCGACCAGCAAACCTGTGAAACCCGTGCCTACGCCGTGGCTCGGCACTTCAAGCCGTTCCTGGTCAATACCGTGGTCGGTTTTATCGGCCCGGAGTACCTGTACAACGGCAAGCAGATCATCCGCGCGGGCCTGGAAGACCACTTCTGCGGCAAGCTGCTCGGCGTGCCCATGGGCTGTGATATCTGCTACACCAACCACGCCGAAGCCGATCAGGACGACATGGACACCCTGCTGACCCTGCTCGGCGTGGCCGGCATCAATTTCATCATGGGTATCCCCGGCTCCGACGACATCATGCTCAACTACCAGACCACCTCGTTCCACGACGCCTTGTACGCCCGGCAAACATTGGGTTTAAAACCGGCGCCGGAGTTTGAACAGTGGCTGGCGAAAATGGGCATCTTCACGCAGGCAGACGGCAAGGTGCATTTTGGCAACAGCCTGCCACCGGCGTTTCGCCACGCTCTGGCGCAATTGGGATGAAGGAGCCGACCGTGCAACCAGAATTGCCTGACAACCCGTGGCTGGAACTGCGCCGCCTGACCCCGGCGCGCATTGCCCTGGGCCGCACCGGCACCAGTATTCCAACCAGCGCCCAGCTGGACTTTCAGTTTGCCCACGCCCAGGCGCGGGATGCGGTGCACCTGCCCTTCGACCATGCCGGGCTCAGCAGCCAATTGGCCGAACGTGGCCGAGACAGCCTGTTGCTGCGCAGCGCCGCCACAGACCGGCATATGTACCTGCAACGCCCGGACCTTGGGCGACGCTTGAGCGATGAGTCGGCCCAAACCCTGCGCGACTACGCGTTGGCGCATCCGGGCGGCGTGGATTTGGCCATCGTGGTGGCCGATGGCCTTTCGGCGCTGGCAGTGCATAAACACACGGCGCCGTTTCTGACGCGCCTGGAAGAACAAACCCACGCCGAAGGCTGGTCCTTGTCACCGGTCATACTGGTGGAGCAAGGCCGCGTGGCGGTGGCCGATGAAATCGGGCAATTGCTCGGCGCCAAAATGGTGGTGATCCTGATCGGTGAACGGCCGGGGCTCAGCTCGCCGGACAGCCTGGGCCTGTATTTCACCTACAACCCCAAGGTCGGCCTCACCGATGCGTATCGCAACTGCATCTCCAATGTCCGGCTCGAAGGCTTGAGCTACGGCATGGCGGCCCATCGCCTGCTGTACTTGATGCGCGAGGCGTGTCGTCGGCAACTGTCGGGGGTCAACCTCAAGGATGAGGCACAGATTCAGACCCTTGAATCCGACGACCCGGACCTGATGAAGGGCAATTTCCTGCTCAGCCCACCGAGTGACCGATAGCGGCACGATTGCGCTTTTTTGCCGCATTAGGCAGCATCAAGTCACGGCCGCTCGCGTGGTCATACCCCATTTGGAAGTTGAGGCCTGGCATGCGGATTACTCAAGCGACCCTGGAACACCTGGACCTGTTGACCCCGTTGTTCGTCAAATACCGCGAGTTCTACGGGGCCCTGCCATTCCCGGATTCATCCCGGGCCTTCCTGGAAAAGCGCCTGCGACGCAAGGAATCGGTGATTTACCTGGCCCTGGCCGACGATGATGACAAGCGGCTGCTGGGGTTTTGCCAGTTGTATCCGAGCTTTTCTTCGTTGTCGCTCAAACGCGTGTGGATCCTCAACGACATCTACGTGGCCGAGGACGCCCGCCGGCAGCTGGTGGCCGACAACCTGATGCGCACGGCGAAGAAGATGGCCAAGGAAACCCACGCCGTACGACTGCGGGTGTCCACCAGCAGCGACAACGAGGTGGCGCAGAAGACCTATGAATCGATTGGGTTTCGCGAAGACACCGAATTCAAAAACTACGTGCTGCCGATCAACGAAGACTGAAAACCAGTCAGCCAGACACCGCAATATCCTTGTGGGAGCTGGCTTGCCTGCGATGGCGGAGTGTCAGCGAGCATTTCTCATACTGACCCACCGCTATCGCAGGCAAGCCAGCTCCCACATTGGATCCGACGACTGGCTTGAAGCCCAACCCCTTCACAATTTCGCGACACTCCCCGCTACAAAAGCCACACGCTTTTCACCTCTCAATCCGTATAATGCCGACCTTTCAGGGTTGTAAGAACCGCGACAATTACTTGTAGCCTTATTGCCTGAGCTTCCGCACAAGCCCGCTGAGCCGGGCCATTCACACAGGTGCCATCCATGGATTTCAACCCGCTTGACCTTATCCTGCATCTCGACGTTTACCTCGATATGCTGGTAACCAACTACGGTCCGTGGATCTACGCCATTCTGTTCCTGGTGATTTTTTGCGAGACCGGCCTGGTGGTCATGCCCTTCCTGCCGGGTGATTCGTTGCTGTTTATCGCCGGCGCCGTAGCGGCCGGTGGCGGTATGGACCCGGTGCTGCTGGCCGGCCTGCTGATGCTGGCGGCGATCCTCGGCGACAGCACCAACTACGTCATAGGGCGCACGGCCGGTGAGCGCTTGTTCAGCAACCCGAACTCGAAGATCTTCCGCCGCGACTACCTGCAAAAGACCCACGATTTCTACGACAAGCACGGTGGCAAGACCGTCACCCTGGCGCGTTTTCTGCCGATCCTGCGCACTTTTGCGCCGTTCGTCGCCGGCGTGGCCAAGATGCCCTACCCGCGCTTTTTCGGGTTCAGTGTGCTCGGCACCATCCTTTGGGTCGGTGGCCTGGTGACCCTGGGCTACTTCTTCGGCAACGTGCCCTTCATCAAGAAAAACCTGTCGCTGCTGGTGGTGTTCATCATCCTGCTGTCCCTGGTGCCGATGATCATTGGCGTGGTGCGCAGCCGCTTTGGCCGCACGTCCTCCGAAGCCAACCCGCACTGATTGCCCGTGTGGTCCCTCAGCGCCTGGCGTCGCCGGCGCCTGCTGGCCAAGCACCCGATTGCCGATGACACCTGGCAACGGGTGCGCCACCACCTGACCTTCCTCGACGGCATCACGCCGGAGCAAGACCAGTGGCTGCGCGAAGCCTGCGTGGTGTTCCTCAGTGAAAAACACCTCACCGCCCTGCCCGGCGTCGACCTGCACCAGGAACAACGCCTGCTGCTCGCCGCCCAGGCGCAATTGCCGTTGATGAACCTGGGCGACCTTGACTGGTATCAGGGCTTCCACGAAATCGTGCTGTACCCCGACGACTTCCTCAGCCCCCAGCGCCATCGCGATGCCAGCGGCGTCGAACACGAGTGGGACGGTGAACACAGCGGCGAAGCCTGGCAACAGGGCCCGGTGATCCTCGCCTGGCCCGGCGTGCTCGCCAGCGGCCAATGGGAAGGCTACAACCTGGTCATCCATGAACTGGCGCACAAGCTCGACATGCTCAACGGCGACGCCAACGGCCTGCCACCGCTGCACCACGACATGCGCGTGCAGGACTGGGCCAGCGTCATGCAAGGCGCCTTCGATGACCTCAATCGCCAGTTGGACGCCAACCCGGACGCCGAGACCGAGATAGACCCCTACGCCGCGGAAAACCCGGCGGAGTTCTTTGCCGTCACCAGCGAGTATTTCTTCAGCGCCCCGGATTTACTGGTCAACAGTTATCCACAGGTGTACGCCCAACTCAGCCGCTTTTATCGCCAGGATCCCCTGGCCCGCCTGACTCAACTGCAAGCCAGCGACCCGCGCTACTCGCCACAGGGCGAATGACCGTACGACGCTTGGCGCATGGCATCGGCGTCAGAATATGCCTATAATCGCCGCCACTTTTAGGCCAATCCGGCCATGTCATATGGCCAACTAACGGGGGCAACGCCCAATGAGCTACAGCAAGATTCCGGCTGGCAAAGACCTGCCGAACGACATCTACGTCGCCATCGAAATTCCGGCCAACCACGCGCCGATCAAATACGAAATCGACAAAGACAGCGACTGCCTGTTCGTTGACCGTTTCATGGCCACCCCGATGTTCTACCCGGCCAACTACGGTTTCATCCCCAACACTCTGGCTGACGACGGTGACCCCCTCGACGTGCTGGTCGTGACCCCTTACCCGGTTACCCCAGGCTCGGTTATCCGCGCCCGTCCAGTCGGCATCCTGAACATGACCGACGACGGCGGCGGCGATGCCAAAGTCATCGCAGTGCCACACGACAAGCTGTCCCAGCTGTACGTGGACGTGAAGGAATACACCGACCTGCCGCCACTGCTGCTGGAACAGATCAAGCACTTCTTCGAGAACTACAAAGACCTCGAAAAAGGCAAATGGGTGAAGATCGACGGTTGGGGCAACGCAGACGCCGCCCGCGCCGAGATCATGAAGTCGGTGGCCGCCTACAAAGGCTGATACCCGCGCCTCATTGCTTCGGTAAATAAAAAAGCCCCGTTAGTTCGGGGCTTTTTTATGAGCAAGATTAAACATCAAGTTCAACGTTTATTTTATGAAGTTTATATAAGCTGCGCACCTGAAAGATCAAGCCACAACTAAGCCAAATCCTACATATGCGATTCAACGCATGGTTTATTTGATTAGTTTTTCCGGCCAGTAAACTCTGCGTTTATGAATACATCAGGTGATCGTTTAAAAGCGCTACTACGGGAAGTTAATCTTTCCGCCTCCGACTTCGCCAAGAACCGCGGCGTCACGCCTCAACACGTGAACAACTGGTTCAAACGCGGCGTTCCCATGGGCCGACTCAACGAGATCGCAGAGTTGCTGTGCGTCTCAAGTCGCTGGTTAAGCGACGGCCGAGGCCCCAAACACCCGCCCGCCAACTACCTGTTGGAAGGCCCCGACACCAGGAAACTACTGCCCACTCGCGAAGACACCGGCAAATACCTCACAGGCCCCGCCTGCCGCCCGGAAACAACCGACGTGGAGATCCCCCTCCACCCCACATTCACCTCAAGCGAACGCATCCGCGTCTCCCGGCACAACCTGCAAACCCTCAACGTCCACCCCGACCGCGCGATAGGCGCCTACATGGTCGACAACAGCATGATCGACATCATCCAACAAGGCGCCACCCTCGCCATCGACCGAGGCCGCACCCAAATCATCGACGGCGAAATCTACGCCGTCGAACACGACGGCATGCTGCGCATCAAATACCTCTACAACCGCCCCGGCGGCGGCCTGCGCCTGCGCAGCCACAACGCCAGCGAACACCCGGACGAATACCTCAACCACGAAGAACGCTTTGAACAAAGCTTCAAGATCGTCGGCTGGGTATTCTGGTGGTCCACCCTCAACAACCGCCGCCCACCGGTGCCGCTGGATGAACACCTGCTGGGCTGGGAAGGCTCTAAATCGGAACCGGAGGTGGGCAACTGAAGTGAATGTGGGTATCATGCGCCGCACATTTGGCAGGGGAATGGCTTAGCGATTTGCCCTGTCAGGCGAAGCGGAGGAGTTCCCGCGGATGCCCCTACTATTCAGCCAGACGCGATGTTGGCTGAGCGATTTGAAGGCTGCTGAGGTTTGTCAAAAACAAGCTGAGGCAGTCAGCGAGAAGCCGGCCACAAGCCGGCTTTTTAATGTCTGTAAGAATGCAGTTCAATTGTCCAACAGCCGCTGGACAATTGAACCGTCAACGAAGGCAGGCAGGTATCCTACCCCCTTTCAATAAGCGTCATTTAGGCTGCAAACACTCCACAGCCCGATCCGCCACCATCTTCGCCATCTCCACCAAATGCATCACCGCCCTCTGCGGCGCAGCCACTGACTCGCCGATCACCTGGGACGTAGCCAGCGCACAATGCAGCAGCTCAGCCACCTGCACCCAGGCATCCTCAAAGCTCAGATCTTCATTGACCGTGAATGGGTTGGTCGTGTGTGACGACAGCGAATCTGAACGAACGTTATCCATAGCAAAACTCCTAGCAGTAAGTGGATACCACCATCATTTCGCGACTAAACGAGCAGAGGTGGCGGCTGTACGCAGGTTAGTCGACCGGCCGCTAGGCACCGGCGCACCCGAAGGTGCCCTGCGCACAGCCACCATAAAGTGCAGGCGAGAAGACACCTGTCTTTGGGGTGGCGCGTGCGCCTAGCGAGGTCCGGGCGACTAAACCCGATCACTGAATCAGCAGTGACGGTCAGCAGCCTAGTCACCCAATTCCGCTGGCGCAAGCGGTTGGGATTCTCTAGGAAACGTCCTGCAAATGAAAGGGATCGGACCTGCTGGCTACTCAAAATCAGGCAATTCACTCCTGTTCTGCACAGCAATCCGGAGGCCTGAAATCGGGCGCCACCAATTGTCCACTTTAAGTTGACAGTAAGACTCCTTTCGCCCGATTTATCCCTCATCAACCACCCATTAATCTGTGCCCATGTTGAACGCAACGCCCAACCAACCTAAACAAAAAAGGATTCAACCATGAGCGCTCCCACCTACAACCGCTTGAACAAAGACGACGCCATCGTTCTGCTGGTCGACCACCAAACCGGCCTGATCTCCCTGGTGCAGGACTTCTCGCCCAACGAGTTCAAGAACAACGTGCTGGCCCTCGCTGACCTGGCCAAGTTCTTCAACCTGCCGACCATCCTCACTACCAGCTTCGAGCAAGGCCCCAACGGCCCGCTGGTGCCGGAGTTGAAGGAGATGTTCCCGGATGCGCCGTATATCGCTCGCCCTGGTCAGATCAACGCTTGGGACAACGAGGATTTCGTCAAGGCGATCAAGGCCACCGGGCGCAAACAGATCATCATTGCCGGCGTGGTAACGGATGTGTGCGTGGCGTTCCCGACCTTGTCGGCACTGGCGGAAGGGTTTGAGGTGTTTGTGGTGACCGATGCTTCCGGCACGTTCAATACCACGGTGCAGCAAGCGGCGTGGAGCCGGATGACGCAGGCCGGTGCGCAATTGATGAACTGGTTCTCGGTGGCGTGTGAGTTGCACCGCGACTGGCGCAACGATATTGAAGGCCTGGGTAATCTGTTGTCCCAGCGGATTCCCAACTATCGTAACTTGATGAACGGGTATGCGGCGCTGACGGCCCAGCAGAAATAAGCAAACCCAGCGTAATGATAAGCCTGCCCTGAAAAGCAGGCTTTTTCCGTTGCTTGACCGCGCCTAGCCCGCCAACTCCCGTTCGATCTGCTCAATACTCGGCAAACTGGTTTGCAATTCTGCGGGCAAAGATTCCACCAATTGATATTCCGCCACGCCGATAGGTCGGTTGTTATCGCGCAGTGCATATTCAGCCACCACCTCATTTTTACCTTTGCACAACAACAGACCAATCGTCGGGCCATCCTGTGGGTGCTTTAGCTCGGCATCCACAGCTGCGAGGTAGAAGCTCAGTTTGCCCAGGTGTTCGGGTTTGAACTTGCCAGCCTTGAGTTCGATCACCACGTAGCAACGCAGCTTCAAATGATAGAACAGCAGGTCGACGAAGAATTCGTCACCGCCCACATTCAGCAGCACTTGCCGGCCTACGAAGGCAAAGCCTGCGCCCAATTCCAATAAGAAGTCGGTGACATGCTTGATCAGGGCGTTTTCGATATCACGTTCTTGCGCGTTCAGGCCCAGGCTGAGGAAGTCAAAGCGGTAAGGGTCCTTGAGGGATTCGCGAGCCAGGTCGGATTGAGCCTTGGGCAGATGACTTTCGAAGTTGCTGACAGCCTTGCCACTGCGTTCCAGCAAGCGGTTTTCAATGTGCATCATCAGCGTGTTGCGCGACCAGCTGTGTTTAACGGCCTGGAGAATGTACCAACGACGTGTTTCGGGGCCCGGAAGCTTATCGAGCAACACTAGGTTGTGACCCCAGGGCAATTGTGCAGCAGCTTGTTGCACAAATTCAGAATCCGGCCACGCCTCGGCAAAAGCACGCATGTACTTCAGATTGCGCGGCGAAAAACCCTTGATGTCTGGAAAGGCCGCCCGCAGATCCTGCGCAAGGCGATCGATCACTTTGCTACCCCAGCCTTGATCGTTCTGACGGGTCAAAATATCGCGGCCGATCTGCCAGTAGAGCAGCACCAGTTCACGATTGACCGCGATTGACGCACGCTGCTGTGCGTTATGGATACGGCCCTTGAGGTCTGTCAGCCAATCACTGTAGCCCTCTGGAGGTGCCGTCAACCCGATGGAGGTCTCGCTCATGCCTTTTTACTCTTGTGTTTTCAGCAGGCTAGTTAGCCCGCTGTGCCGTCACAAGCGCTCATGAGTACTCTCGGACGCGTCCTGCGTACCTTGCAGAAAGGTCCTGCTGGCACTGGCTGTGGCCCTTGACTCTCCCCTATACGGCACCCCCTACCCTGAACGCCCATTTCAGGAGCCTTCAGCATGAGTCAGCGCATCCTGGTCATTCTCGGCCATCCGTCCACCGATAGTTTTTGTTCAGCCATGGCGCAGACCTATATCCACGCAGCGAAAACGGCAGGTCACAAAGTACGCGTCCTGCAGTTGGGCAACCTCAGATTCGACCCGATTCTTCACCACGGTTATACCCAGGCCCAAACACTGGAACCCGACTTGCTCAGCGCCCAAGCTGACATCCTTTGGGCCGAGCACCTCACATGGGTTTTCCCTGTTTGGTGGGGTGGTATCCCGGCATTGATGAAAGGCTTTATCGACCGAGTTTTCCTACCCGGCTTCGCCTTCAAATACCGCGCAGGCAAGGCATTCCCTGACAAGCTACTCAAGGGCCGAAGCGCGCACTTGTTAGTGACCCTGGACACGCCGGCGTGGTATTACCGTTGGGTCTACCGCATGCCGGCCATCCACCAGATGCGTCGCACCACGCTGGCGCTGTGCGGCATCACACCGAGCAAGACGCTGCTGTTTGGCCCCGTGCTGGGCTCTACGTTGACGCAGCGGGCCCGGTGGCTGAAACAGGCCGGCGCATTATTTGAGAAAGGGAATTTTCATGTACATCGGCAAAGCCGCGCAGTTCGCCGGCACGACCATCAAGGCGATTCGTCACTATGAGGCGATTGGATTGATGCCCGAGCCGCAACGCCTTGGTGGCTATCGGGTTTATACGGCGCAGAGCGTAGAGCGACTGACCTTTATCAAATGCGCCCAGCAGCTCGGGTTCAAACTCAAGGAGCTGCAGGAGATTTTGCTGGGGTACGACAGTGACGCCTTTCCCTGGGACAGGGCGGACCAAGCCATCGCCAACAAGAAGCACGCGCTGGCCGCGCAAATCGCCGTGTTGCAACGGATGCAGGCGGGCTTGATTGAGTTTGAAACCCAACTGAAGGACGCCCAAGGGCACTGCTCGTCAATCAGTAGTGTCGCCATTTGAAGTAGCCCTTACGCATGAGGTGCCGCTGACTTTTGCGAGCCCCGTGTAAGGGCAATCTGATTTTCCAAACCGTTCATCCAACCGCTTTTCGCTGCGGCAGACTCCGACGCCTTGCCTTCTGTCGAGACGTCATGGATGACCCACGCTGCCCACATTGCCGCTATCGAACATGAGCTGGATGGCTTCCATCAGAGCCTGGTGGAGTACCGCCAGCAGATGGGCGCCTGGTATTCCCGTGCACTGGATTCGGTCAGCCATGCAGCGGATATGCCGTCGTTGCTGGGCATGGACAGGGTGTTGCGGGTTGGGGATTCGCAGCGTTCGGTGAGCATTACCGATGCAGATTTCTCCACCGTGGCCCGTTGCCCGGTGGGTGGCGTGCTGGAGATCGAGAGCAAATTCGAATCAGCGTATGACGTACCAATTGGCGATATCCCGGTTGAGGTGATCGGCCTGGATGACGGCAGCTCCACGCGGGTGATGCTTGATAAGCACGGCAAGGGCTCGCACTACTGCGCTGCTGGCGGGCGCTATGAGGTGCGGGTTCAGGGCGGCGTTTCGGCGGAGCAAGTGGAGGCCTTGTTTGCCTCCTATGCAGGGCTGACGGCGGACTTGGAACAGTGGCTTCGGTCACAGTGGAAAGACTTCAAACCCCACTGGGAACGCTCTACTGTCAGCGCGATTGGCAGCGGCGTGCTGGCGGGCAGTTGGGCGGCGATCACGGATGTGTGGGACAGCATCAAGCTGGTGCAGGCGATGCTTGAAGATCCGCTGAATTACGTCGAGCAACTGGGTAGCGAGGCGGCCAAGTTGGCGCAGATCGCCACCGATGCGCCCAAGGTCATGGAACAGGCGATGTTGCTCGCCACTGATGAAGCGGCGCTGTACCTGTTACTGCGCATCGCCATGATCTGGCTGGACGCGTTACCGCCCAATGAAGTTGCGCAAGCGGCCGCAGGTTTTATGGTGTCGTTGCTGATTGACCTGGTGATTGGCGCGGTGTTGACCATCGCGTTGCCGGCGGCGGGCGTGGCGTATTTGAGCGTTCGCCTGGTCAAGCATGGCGCACAAATTCTTAAGGCTGCCGTGGGCTTCGTGAAGGGGGTGCTGGCGATTCTCACCAAGTTCATGCAGGCGGTCGACCGTTATAAAGCGGTGGCGGTTCGCGGTGTGGTCGGCTGGGTGAAACAAGGCACAATGCAGATGCGCTGGCGGGCGCGGCAGAACGCGGTGCTGACGCAGAAAGAGCGTGTGGACGATGTGCGTGCCGTGGCTTCGAACCCGAAAGGGGATGCGGCGGCGCCAGCGGATAAAACGGTCACTCACGGCTGCCCGGTGTCGATGGTCACCGGCGAGGAATTGCTCACCCTTACCGACGGCGCGCTGGACGGGGTTTTGCCGTTTGAGTGGACGCGGCTTTATCGCACCAGTGCGGTGGAACTTGATTGTGGGTTGGGGTTTGGCTGGACTCATGGGCTGGCCCACCGGCTTGCGGTGTCGGGCGATTCGGTGGTGTGGACCGACCATGAGAACCGCTCGACTACCCTGCCCTTGCCCACAGTTGCTCGACCGGCGATTACCAATAGCCTGGCCGAAGCGGCGATCTATTTAGGCTCGGCTCCTGATGAACTGGTGCTGGCCCAGGCGTCGCGGTTTTATCACTTTCGCGACGGTGTCTTGGTTTCCATCAGCGATGCGTATGACAACCGCCTGCGCATTTTCCGTGATCGTTCCGGACGGATTGAGCGGCTGGATAACGGCGCTGGCCGTTCATTGCTGCTGCGCTATGAGCGGGATCGCATCGTCGCGGTGGACTACCAGGTTCATCGCGCCAAAGGGCGTGAGCCCTACGTTTGGGAAACCGAGCAGAACATCGTTTCCTACGCCTATGACGAAGCTGGACGACTGGTGTGTGCGACCAATGCCGTCGGTGAAAGCGAGCGTTATCGGTACGACGATCAGCACGTCATTGTCGAGCGGCAGTTAGCCGGTGGGGCGAGTTTCTTTTGGGAGTGGGAGCGTTCTGGCAAGGCGGCGCGTTGCGTGCGGCATTGGGCGAGTTTTTCGCAGATGGACACGCGCTATACCTGGGGCAATGACGGCCACGTCACCGTGCATAACGTCGATGGCAGCCAGGAGGTGTATGTCCACGACGACCGGGCGCGCTTGGTGCAGCGCATCGATCCGGACGGCGCGCAGCATTTCAAATCCTACGATGCCAAAGGCCGGCTGACCGTCGAGCAAGACCCGATGGGCGCGGTGACGGCCTATCAGTACGACGAAGCTGGACGCTTGGTGGCGTTGTTTCCCGGGGATGATGAGCCTACTTCCTACGAACATGACAACGGTTTTGTTCGGGTTATAAGGCGTGGGGAGGCGGTCTGGAAATACGAGCGTAATGAGCAAGGCGATGTCATCCGCAAAACTGATCCGGATGGTCATTCGACTGACTACAGCTACAACAAACACGGGCAACTGACCGGGGTTTGGTACCCGGACCACAGTTGCCATCGGCTGGTGTGGAATGAGCGTGGGCAGTTGCTGGAGGAGCAATTGCCCAATGGCGGCATCCAGCGTTATCGCTATGACGACCTGGGGTGGCAAGTTGCCCGCGAGGATGAGCACGGCGCGCAGACCATTTATGAATGGGACAGCGTCGGTAGGCTAATTCGCATCGTGTTGCCAGGCGGCGCCACTCGGGAATTCAGCTACAACCCCTACGGCAAAATCATCGCCGAACGCGATGAACTCGGCCACGTCACCCGCTACGAATACGCCGACGGCCTGCACCTGATCAGCCGCCGCATCAACGCCGACGGCACCCAGGTCAAATACCGCTACGACAACGCCCGGCTGCTGCTGACAGAAATCGAAAACGAAGTCGGCGAAACCTACCAACTCGACTACCACCCCAACGGCCTGATCCAACAGGAAACCGGCTTCGACGGCCAACGCACCGCCTACGCCTACGACCTCAACGGCAACCTGCTGGAGAAGACCGAATACGGCGACGATAACAGTCAGCTAATCACCCGCTACGAGCGCGACCACGCCGGACGCCTCGTACGAAAAACCCTGCCCGATGACAGCGTTATTGCTTATGCCTACGACCGCCAGGGCAATCTCCTGAGCGTCGATGACGGCCACTGGGCGCTGGCCTACGAGTACGATCGCCAAAACCGCCTCACCGCCGAACACCAGGGCTGGGGGACCCTGCGCTACGGCTACGACGCCTGCGGCCAGCTTCAACACCTGCGCCTGCCGGACAACAACCGCCTCACCTTCAACCACGACAAGGGCGGCCACCTCGCTACCGTCGAACTCAACGGCGAAGTGCTCACCTCACACCTATTCAAGAGCGGCCGCGAGCACCAGCGCCAACAAGGCCAACTGCTCAGCCACTATCACTACGACGACCAAAACCGCCTGCACGCCCACGCCGTTACACAGCAGCAAAACTATCTCTACCAACGCCAGTACGACTACGACAAAAGCGGCACCCTCACCCGCCTGCTCGACACCCGCAAAGGCGAACACCTTTACCGCTACGACCCACTGAATCGTCTGACCCGCGCCGATCATTCCCAGGACGTGCAGGAACGCTTCGCCCACGACCCGGCGGGCAACCTGCTGATGCAAGACCGCCCCGGCCCGGACATCGTTGCCGGCAACCGCCTGATGATCCAGGGCGACCGCCATTACGACTACGACGCCTTCGGCAACCTCCTCCGCGAACGGCGTGGCAAGGGTCATCAACTCGTCACCGAATACCGCTACGACTGCCAGCATCGGCTCATCAGCGTCACCCAACCCAACGGCCAGACCGCCAGCTATCGCTACGATCCATTTGGGCGGCGCATCAGCAAAACCGTGGACGACAAAACCATCGAGTTTTTCTGGCAAGGCGACAAGCTGATAGCCGAACACCATGCAGAGTGCCATCGCAGCTACCTCTACGAACCCGACAGCTTCCGCCCACTGGCAATGTTGGAAGGTTTCGGCCCAGAAGAAACCCAGCCCTACCACTACCAGCTGGACCACCTCGGCACGCCGCAAGAACTGACCGACACCGAAGGCGAAATCGTCTGGTCCGCCCACTACCGCGCCTACGGCCAGATCGCCCGGCTCGACGCAGGCAAAATCGACAATCCGTTGCGTTTTCAAGGGCAGTATTTCGATCAAGAAAGCGGCCTGCACTACAACCGCCATCGCTACTACAATCCGGATATTGGACGTTACCTGACGCCGGATCCGGTGAAGTTGGCGGGTGGGATCAACGGGTACCGTTATGTGCCCAATCCGACGGGATGGGTCGACCCGCTAGGCTTGAATACATGCCCAGGTGCTGACGGGTGTAAACCCAGCACCAGTGCTCCAAATCCTGCGGAGAGTGTTAACCACGGAGAGCCTGCCTTACCGCAACTGACCCGCGCGCAGCGGCAGGCGAGAATTGACGAGCTAGCCGAGGCAAACGCCTACAGACGTTTGAAAGAAATCGAACAAGCATTCCCAAGAGCACATTTTTTGGAGAAGCACGGCGCGCAGACAACCCCCGACTCCCAACTCGAAAGAGTAAGATCAGGTAAAAACCCAACAACAGAAGAAATCGAAAGATACATTGGTGGAAGAAAAGATGGCGAACCCAAAATACCTACTGCAGCCACTAGATATTTCAGCCACCGGGACCAACTCAACGCCATTTATCGCGCACAACTTATATTTAAATATACAAATCTACAAACATCTCGCAGACCAATGCACATGGGAAAAATAATTGGAGAAGGATACAAAAAAAATAATTTTGAATACGGAAGACAAAGCAAAGCTATTGTAATACTTGACAATGATGGCAATCCGATTACTGCGTACACGGAATTCTAAACATGAAGCTCAGACCAGAACTATCAACACTCAGAAGCCTACTATTCACCTACAGCATTGAAAACTACGACGACCCTGAAAGAGAGCGCTTCATCGCTTCAAAAAATATTAACAACGAAACAGAACTCGCCGAGCTTTTTGAAAGATTGACTAAACCAGAATTTCTATCATATAAGCCTGAAATCCAACAGTGGCATATCGACACACTTCACTACTATTTAAATACAGATGAAAACTTTGATTCTGTTTTTTATCTTTTCGACACCTATTTTGATGACGAAATAATTGATCACCGGCAATTCATGGCTGTGCTGTTACGCTGCTTACAGCACTACAAGATAGAGTCCGATGCGAGCTAACGTCCCTAAACAAATAAACACCTCCAACAAAAGGAAAAATCCTATGCAGTTAAGCACACAGTTTAAAAGTCATCGAGCGCAATTCGCTGTACTAAATGAGGTAACCACAAGAGCAGAACGCAATCTACCGCCTTTTACCGGGGAAGATTACTACGGCAACCCAATTGTCCGAATCGAAATGCAGGGTTGCGGAAGAGGATATATACCAAACCCTACTGATCGGAATAATCCAATACTTGATGAAAATATGGATGCAGCGATCGCGAAATTCGATCGCGAAACCAAAGAACTTTATACCGTATTTCCTGTGAGTAATGACCAATGCTGAAACACCCATTTCTAGATATCCCTTACGCACCGAAACTTCGCCATTTACTCAGCCCGTTCGATATTTATGATCGCGAAGAGACTGTAGGTGAAGAGCTTGCATGTTACGACATCAACCTTGACACAGACAGAGAGCGGCTGATCAAAAAATACATAATTGAGAAATCTTCAGATCTAAGCTATCGACATCGCAAGGTCTTATGCGACAAATTGGGGGCTGCACTTAGCGACGAAACCTATAACTTTTCGCACTTATTGAGACAGGCTCCCGGCTATTACTGCACCCTGCCGTGGGGATGGAGTGACATGGACAATCCAAAAGGTTTTTTCGAAGAAATTTATAGATTAGCTAATGAGTGGTGGAAAGAAGACCTCCAAAAAGCCAGCCTCGAAGACCCTGCCACATGGTAACCCGCGGTATTGGACACACTGAGTATCCAATGTGGGAGAAGGCCTGCCCGAATGCCAGGCTTTTGTAGGAGCGAGCTTGCTCGCGAGAAACGCATAGACGCCACGTTTATTCAGGAAACAGGCGTTCTCGTTGACGTTTTTCGCGAGCAAGCTCGCTCCTACAAAGGGTGATGGCGGCCCTCCCACATTTGAACCGCCTCAGTGCTGCAATCCGTGGTGCTGATCAGCGCTTGGACAACTCCATAATCATCCGACTCAACAAATAAACCCGTGGCACCACGCTCTCCACCTCGGCATATTCCTCCGCCGTGTGGATATTGCCCCCCACAATCCCAAACCCATCCAACGTCGGCGTCCCTACCCCGGCCGACAAGCTGGCATCTGCGGCGCCGCCGCTGCCTTCGATGGTCAACTTGCGTCCCAGTTCGCCATAAATCCCTTGGGCCATCGCCACCAACTTATCTGACTCGGCGGTTTGCGGCATTGGTGGCAAACCGCGTTGCAGGCTGGTTTTCACTTCAGTTTCGGGGATCAATTTGTTGGCTGAAACCCGCGCCAAGTCCTTCTCGATTCGATCGAACTCTTCCGGCAATGCCGCACGTACGTCGGCCTTGGCAGTGGCCTGGTCGGGGATCACGTTGGTACGGTCACCGGATTTGAGCACGGTGAAGTTGATGGTGGTTTTCTTGTCTTCATCACCGAGCTTGCCCAGTTGCAGGATCTGGTGCGCGGCTTCCATGGCGGCGTTGCGTCCCAGTTCCGGGGCGACGCCGGCGTGGGCGGCCTTGCCTTTGACTTCGACCACGGCGGTGGCGCTGCCTTTGCGCCATACCACCAGGCCGTCCGCTGGGCGGCCTGGTTCCAGGTTGAGGGTCACATCGTGGCCCTTGGCAGTTTTACGGATCAGTTCGGAGGCAGCCTCGGAGCCGGTTTCTTCACTGGCGTCGAGCAGGAAAGTGATTTGTGCGTAGTCCTTGAAGCCCTGATTCTTGAGGACTTTCAACGCGTAGATACCGGCGACGATGCCGCCCTTGTCATCCATCACGCCGGGGCCATAGGCACGGCCGTCCTTGATATGAAACGGGCGCTCGGCGGCCGAGCCTTCCTTGAAGACGGTGTCCATGTGCGCCATCAGCAGGATCCTGGCCTTGCCGGTGCCCTTGAGGGTGGCAACCACATGGCTGTTGTTGGCCGCCTGGTCCGGTACCAGTTCGATGCTGAACCCCAATTGCTTCAACTCATCCACGGCGATGTCGCGCACTTGGGTCAGGCCCGGCTCGTAACCGGACCCCGAGTCGATATTCACCAGGCGCTCCAACAACTTCAGGGCCTGGGCCTTGTACTGCTCGGCATCCGCCTGGATCTGCTTGTGGGGTTCGGCGCTGTGGGCCGGCATGACGAAGGACAACGCCAGGGTGGCGGCCAGTAGGGTACGCGGGAAAGTGAAGAGCATGGAGCGATCCTTTTTTGTTGGAATAGGCTCCCCACACCCTATCTCACTAGACCGACCGCAACCAACCCTCCTGCACAGCGTTCACCCGGTTGCGCCCGCTGCTCTTGGCTTCGTACAACGCCTGGTCGGCATCGTTGAGCCAACCGATGGAGTCGGCGTGAGTCGGCTGGTACGGCGCCAAACCGATACTCAAACTGACACGCAGTGCCGGGTCCTGGGCATAGGCCAAGGCGTTGAAGCGATCGCGCAACGCCTCCATCACTTCGGTGGCGCGGTTGAGGGGCATGTCCGGCAGGATCACGCAGAACTCATCGCCGCCATAACGCCCGGCAAGATCTGTGGCGCGCAGGTTCTGGCGCAGCACTTTGCTCAATTGGCGCAGGACAATATCGCCGGTCACATGGCCGTAGGTGTCGTTGATGGTCTTGAAATGGTCGATATCGATCAGCGCGATGGCGGCGCCCGCCTGGTTTCGGCGGCAGCGTTGAAACTCGATGTCCAGGTGGTCTTTCCAGGCGCCGTGGTTAAGCAGACCGGACAGGCTGTCGGTGCGGCTCAGGGCCAGCAGCTCACGTTTGTGCCGAGCCAGGGTCACGGCCTGGCGATAGCAAATCCAGCCCAGCGCCAGGGGATACAGCGTCAGAATCGGCAAGCAGGCGTACAACTGCGCCTGGGTGGTTACGGCGATAAACCCAGGCGCGACGATCAGCAGCGCCGTGCCAAGCCCCAGTGCCTGCGCCGCCCACCCCGCAAACATAAAGCGCGTCCCACCGATGGCCACGTTGTTCATGGTCATCATCGACAGCGTGGTGACGCTGGGCAGTGGGTTGAAGTGCATCGCGCCAACCCAAAACCCGCCGCAAAAAGAATCGAACAACAGGTTACGACGCTCACTGCGCAGGGTATGGGCTCCACGCAAAGACAATTGAAAAGCCACATGCGGCCACACAAACGCGTTGATCAGCATCCAGGCCCACACCCAAAGCGCAGGACTGAGCGGATACATGGCAAACACCACGCAGATGAAGCCGAGAATCAGCCCCAGAAGACGGGATTTGTACAGGCGCGAAGCAAGCGGAAGTCCCTTTCCTCCGACGGCTGGCATAGTGGGGTGCGATCCTGGGTGAGTGCCTGGAGTCTAACAGGGCAACGTCAAATCGCCACTACTGCTTACACGCTAATGCTTCAGTGTGAAAAGCCACGCGCCAGCATCAATGCAACGCCCAACAGCAACACTGCGGTGACCCGCTGCAGCAACACCCGCCGCTTGGGGTTTTCCAGCACATGCTTGATGCGCTGGCCGAAATAGCAATACAGGCACCCGCTGGCAAATTGCAGCAACAGGAAGGTCGCCCCGAGGATGGCGATGTCGGCCGCCGAACTGTGTTCCCCTGCGCCTGCAAACTGCGGGAACACTGCGCTGAACATGATGATGGTCTTGGGGTTGGAAAACCCGGTCAACAGCCCCTTGCCAAACAGGCTGCGCGAGCCCTCCACGGCACCCGAGTTGTTGATCGACACGCCGCTGCTGGTCCACTGCTTGTAGGCCAGGTAAAGAATATAGGCCACACCGACAAACTGGATGGTCTGGGTAATGGCAAGGTTGCCCTTGATCAGTTCGGAAAAGCCGACGGCAAAAATCAGGATGGAAATCAGGTACGACACACTGGCGCCGATCTGCGCCGGGATCGAACTGCGCAGGCCGTCCTTCAGGCCCAGGCTGAGCAACAACAGGGTCATGGGGCCGGGGCTGAAGGTCATGGTGGCGCAAAACAGCAAAAAGTAGAGAAACGACGACAGGGTTAACGCACTTGTCATGGCCAGGGACCTTGAATTAAGAGAACAACAGCAACGGGGCGAGCGCCTCAAGCGCACGCCCCAGGCCGGTCAGGCAACGGCGATTTCGGTCGTCAGGGACTCGCGGTACATCACCGCCAGGTCAGCCAGCGCGGCCTTGGCGGTCTGGTTACGGGTTTCGAACGCCACCAGGCCCTTCCAGTTGGTCTCGACGATGGCCTGCACCACATCGGCGTAATCGCAGTTACCGTCATGGATGCCAAAGTGCTGGTCTTGCACACCGTTGTTGTTGCTGAAGGAAATACCCTTGATCAGGTGGTGATACTTGCGCACCACTTCTGCCGGCAAACCGTTCTCGATATTGGCGTGGCCGGCATCGAGGAAGAAGTACACGTTGCTGTGGGCTTGCAGGCGCTCGAACACGTAGGCGTATTCGGCTTCATGGGTAAAGATGTAATGAAACGGCCGATAGTTGACGTAGTTGGACAGGTTTTCCAGATAGATATCCGTGCCCTTGGCTTCGGCGTACAGCGCCAGTTCCTGCACGGACTTGAGGTAATGCTCCAGGGCCACCTTCTTGGCCATCAGCACCATTTTCGGCTCGACGATGCAACCACCGTGGATGATCAACGGCGCGCCCAGGCGGCTGGCGATATCGATTTCTTTCTTTACATACTCCACGGCAGCGCTGCGGAAGGCTTCCACATCACTGCCCAGCGGCGCCTTGAAGTTGCCATGGAAGATCGGCTTGGCGCCGGTGAGCGCGATTTGCGCTTGCAGGGCTTCGATACGTGCATCGGTCCAGTCGTCGACCATTTCGCCAAACAGGCTGCCGTCGATATACCAGTGGGTGCACTCACCTTCGATGGCGGTTTGCAGGCCCTTCTCGGCGCCGAGGTATTTCTGATGAGCCACGCCGGTACAGAACGGTACGGTGGCGTTGATCAGTTTGCTGTCCATGGAGCGATTCCTTTCGTTGATGGCGTGTCAGGCTTCTAGCAGTTCAGAGAGTTCGATGGCCATGAAATCGGCCTTGGTCATCCCGCAATCCGGGCATGTCCAGTGTTCAGGCACCTCTTCCCAAGGGGTGCCGGCGGGAATTCCGTCTTCCGGAATGCCCAATTCTTCTACGTACATGAAACCGCAGGGTGCGCACATATAAGTCTTCATGGAAATGCAAAATCCATTGCTTGCGTGTAGGAAACTTCGCCAGTTCCGGGCGAGATGGCGCGCAGTCTAGGGGAGCGGCATTGCACAAGGCAGGTAAAGTGATGCCTAATCCGGCCTAACTTCACCGGTAAAAGCACCGGCAAACACAAGGACGCGTCATGTTTGTATCCGCCATCGCTTTTGTGGAAGGCACTCCCAAGGTTCAGCAGATCGTCGAGGCGTTCAGCCAGGCCATCGAGAACGGCGAATGGGCGCCTGGCAGCAAGTTGCCGTCTGTACGGGAATTGACCCAGGTGCTGGGCGTGAGCAAGTTCACCCTTAATGAGGCACTGGACCGCCTGCGCGGGCGTCATCTGCTCACCTCCAGCCAGGGCCGTGGCTACTTCGTGGCAATGGACAGCGCCCGTCCGGCAACAGCGACCTGGGTCGACCTGTTGCCCCAGGACCTGCTCAGCGTATTGCGCCGCCCCCTGGTCACCGCCAGTGGTGAACTGCGCCCCGGCGGCGGGCACTTGCCCGAGGAATGGCTCAATGGCGAAGCGATCCGCCAGGCCATGCGCAGCGTGGTGCGTGCGCCGTCGCTGCGCATCGCAGGCTTGGGCACGCCGGCCGGATTATTGCCGTTGCGCCAGGCGTTGCAACAGAAACTGCACGGTGAAGGCTTGTCGGTGCCCGTGGAACAAATCATCACCACGCCCAATACCGTGCAGGGCCTGGACATGCTGATGCGTCTGCTCGCCCGACCTGGCGACACGGTGTTGCTCGACGCGCCGTGCTATTTCAACTTTCACGCCAACCTGGCGCTGCATGGCGTCAAGGTCGTTACCATTGAGCGCCGCCCCGACGGGTTCGATTTCGCCGCCCTCGAACAGTTGTTGGCCGAACACCGCCCCAGCCTTTACCTGACCACCAGCGTTTTGCATAACCCCACCGGGCATTCCTTCAGCCCCGGCCAGGCGTTTCGCCTGCTGCAACTGACCCAGCAATACCACTGCCATATCGTCGAGGATGATCTGTATGGCGACCTGCACCCCAACCCTCCCCCGCGCCTGGCTGCCGTCGCCGGGCTCGACCAGGTCACCTACTTGTCAGGGTTCTCCAAGATCCTCAGCGCCAACACCCGGGTCAGCTACGTCGTGGCCGCGCCGCAACTGGCCGCCAACCTCACCAATATGAAATTGATGAGCGGCGGCGTGACCTCCGAACTGTTCGAACAGATCGTGTACCGTATGCTCACCGAAGGCAGCTATGCCAAGCATCGCAAGCGCATGGTGCAGCGCCTGATGGAGGCCGGAGGGCGCGTTGAACAATGGCTCAAGCGCTGCGGCTGCGAACTGCCGATGGCCTTTGAAGGCGGGATGTTTATCTGGGCACGCCTGCCGAAGGGGGTAAACGGCGAACTTCTGGCCCAGGAGGCGTTAAAACGCAGCATGGTGCTGGCGCCCGGTGCACTGTTCGGCTACGACCCGGCCCATCGCGATTCGATGCGATTCAACGTGGCCCACAGTGATGATCCACGAGTGCAGCGGGTGTTTGAGGCGCTGTTGTTGCATGGAGTGGCGCAGAGCAACCCCCATGCCCGGCGCTAATCTCTGTAGAAGCGGGGTTGCCCGCGAAGGTCATCAACGATGACGCGGGCTCACAGCCTAAGCGCGGCGCTCTCAGGTTTTTCGCGAGCAAGCTCGCTCCTACGGAGAAGCGCATTGAGGTCCTTCAGCCCGGCAACGGAATCACCCGCAACGGCCGCACCGACTTGTACGAAAAGCTCGAATAGATTTCCTTGACGCAGGGCAAGGTCTGCAAGACTTCGCGGGCAAACTCGCCGAACGATTCCAGGTCCCTGGCCACCACTTCCAGCAAAAAGTCATAGCGCCCCGACACGTTATGGCATGCCACGATTTCAGGAATCTCCAACAGCCGCTGCTCGAATGCCCGGGCGATTTCCTGGGTGTGGCTGTCCATCATGATGCTGACAAACGCGGTCACCCCGTAGCCCAGCGCCTTGGGCGAGAGGATCGCCTGGTAGCCGCTGATCACTCCGCTTTCCTCCAGGGTGCGTACCCGGCGCCAGCACGGTGAAGTCGTCAGCGCCACCCGCTCGGCCAGTTCGGCCACCGTCAGGCGGGCGTTGGCCTGCAATGCGTTTAAAAGGGCTTTGTCGGTGCGGTCCAGCTTGATGGGCATAACGTGCCTCTAATCATTATTTTTATCGGTGTTTGATCCACAAACGCGGGTTTTTACAGGCGTTTTTGCAAGGTTCGTCCGTGATTATGAGCATAGCATTGTAGGAAATAAGGAGTGCCCGACATGAACAATAAACACAGCACTTGCGGCTTTTCTACTCGCGCCATTCACCACGGCTATGACCCCAAGGACCACCACGGCGCCCTCGTACCGCCGATCTACCTGTCGGCCACCTTCGCCTTTCCCACAGTTGAATACGGCGCCGCGTGCTTTGCCGGCGAAGCCAGCGGCCACTTCTACACGCGCATTTCCAACCCCACCCTGGCGTTGCTGGAAT
This sequence comes from Pseudomonas paralactis, assembly GCF_001439735.1. Lineage (GTDB taxonomy): Bacteria > Pseudomonadota > Gammaproteobacteria > Pseudomonadales > Pseudomonadaceae > Aquipseudomonas > Aquipseudomonas paralactis. Next base: position 143,615 of record NZ_JYLN01000006.1, on the reverse strand, counting down.
CACGCATGGCAACCCTGGAAAACGGTGAAGCGGCGGTGGCCTTCAGCTCCGGCATGGGCGCGATTGCCGCGACGTTCTGGACGCTGCTGCGCCCGGGCGACGAGGTGATCGTCAGCCAGACCCTGTATGGCTGCACCTTCGCCCTGCTGCACCACGGCATCGGCGAATTCGGCATCAAGGTGCGGCATGTGGACCTGACCGACCTGGCCGCCCTGCAAGCGGCCCTGTCCCCGGCGACCCGCATGATCTACTGCGAAACCCCGGCCAACCCCAACCTGCGCCTGATCGACATCGCCGCCGTGGCAAGGCTTGCCCATCAACAGCCGAATGTCACCGTAGTCGTCGACAACACTTACTGCACGCCCTACCTGCAACGGCCTCTGGAACTGGGCGCCGATGTGGTGGTGCACTCGGCCACCAAATACCTCAGCGGCCATGGCGACATCACCGCAGGTATTGCAGTGAGCAACCAGGCAATGGCGCAGCGCATTCGCCTGCAAGGGCTCAAGGACCTGACCGGTGCCGTGATGTCGCCCCAGGATGCGTCGTTGCTGATGCGCGGCCTCAAGACCCTGGCCCTGCGCATGGACCGCCATTGCAGCAATGCCCAGGCACTGGCCGAAGCCTTGCAGGTGCACCCGGCCGTGGAGAGTGTGATCTACCCAGGGCTGCGTTCCTTCCCGCAGTACGAACTGGCGACGCGGCAAATGAAGCTGCCCGGCGGCATGATTGCCTTTGAACTCAAAGGCGGGATCGAGACCGGCCGACGCTTTATGAACGCACTGCAACTATTCACCCGTGCGGTCAGCCTGGGGGATGCCGAATCACTGGCGCAACATCCGGCGAGCATGACCCACTCCACCTACACCCCCGAGCAACTTGCGCAGCACGGTATCAGCGAGGGCCTGGTGCGTTTGTCGGTGGGGCTTGAAGACGTCGCCGACCTGCTGGCGGATGTGGATCAAGCCCTGGCCAAGTGCGCCCGTGCATCGGTGCGTAAAGCCGCGATGGCGCCCTCTGCGGTGAGGTAGCGGGCGCCTGTGGCGTTGTTTTTGCTCTGGCGGTGGTCGGACGGATCCGACTACCGTTATGCGTTTTTAATCTGACTTTTGTCGATTGGATCCCCCTCCCTTCGCCAGCCTGTACTAGCATGGTGGCGGCGGGAAGGATTATCAGTGCAGGTTGTGCATACCGGTTACCTTGTTGACTCCCGCCGCTGTAACGCCGAATACCTGCACGCGAAACTCATGGACGAATTGATGAACTCACACCTGTTCCCACATATAGGCAAGGTCATCGCCAGCACCGGCAGCCGCCATTTTCCACGTATGCTGCATGACCTCATCCTCACCCAACTGGCGGTGGATGCTACCCATATCACCCAGCTGCAGGTCAACAGCGAAGGCCACAGCCGCCGCAAGATCAGCCCGGTCTACACCGACTCGGTGGCAGCTCTGGGGGCCGAACAACCCGCCGCACAATTGCACCTCACACGGCGCAAGGACGATGTGCGCTACGTATTGTCAGTGTACCGTTCGCACCCATCGCAGAGTTTTTCCGCCCAAGAGCGCAGCATGTTGCAGGACTTCTCCACGCTGCTGCTGCCCATGGTGGAAAAACACATCACCGCGATCCAGCCTGGCCGTCAGGACAGCCCGCCGGCAGTGCCGCAGCACCAGGGCATCGAAACCCTGCGCCGACGCATCCAGGAGCGCCTGGTGCAATCGGGGCTGACTTTATCCAACCGTGAACTGCAAGTGTGCGTGGGCCTGCTGGCCGGGCGCACCGCACCGGAGCTGGCCGAGCAACTGGCGTTGAAGGTCAACACTATCGAAAGCTACCTCAAGCGCGCGGCGATCAAGCTGGGCATCAGCGGGCGGCATTCGTTGTTGCGGTGGATGTATTCGACCGAGTCTGACACTGCCCTGTAAGCCAAGCAAAAATTCCACAGATCAGTCCCGGGCCAGCGCCTCGATCGGGTCCAGGCGCGCCGCGTTCCTCGCTGGTACAAACCCGAACACAATGCCAATCAACGTCGAGCAGGCAAACGCGGTAATGATCGAGCCCACCGAAAACACCATTTCCCACTCTTTCACAAACAGCGAAAACAGATAGCCGATGGCGTAGGACAACGAAATCCCGATGATCCCGCCGATCAAACACACCATCACCGCCTCCACCAGAAACTGCTGACGAATATCCGACTGGCGCGCCCCCACCGCCATGCGGATACCAATCTCGCGGGTGCGCTCGGTGACCGACACCAGCATGATGTTCATCACGCCAATGCCTCCCACCAGCAATGAAATCACCGCAATCAACGACAACAGCAGCGCCAGGGAACGGCTGGTTTTCTGCACCGTTTGCATGATGCTGTCGAGGTTGTTGGTGAAGAAGTCCTTGGTGCCGTGACGCTGCAGCATCAGCTTGTTGACGTTGTCTTCCACCACCTTGCTCGGCTGGCCGTCCTTGATGCGCACGGTGATGCTGTCCAGATGACGCTGGCCCAACAGGCGCCCCGCCGCTGTCTCATACGGCACCCATACGTTCAGCGCCTTGCTGGCGGCGAACATGTTCTTGTTGTCCGCCGTCACGCCGATCACCGTGCACGGCAGGTTACCCACCAATATCACCTGGCCCAGGGGGTCGATGTTCGGCCCGAACAGGCGCTGGCGGGTATTGTGGTCGATCACCACCACCTGGGCCTGGCGGCGTGCATCGCTTTCACTGAAGGCAATGCCGGCTTCAAGCTTGAGGCTTTTGACCTTGAAGTAGCGGTCACTGACGCCGTTGACCTGGGCATCCACATCGATATTGCCAAAGCGCAGCAACAGGTTGCGGCCCACCACCGGCGTGGCGCTGTCGACGTAATAGAGCTGGTTCAGCGCGTCCACATCCGAGGGCATCAGCGTCTGGATCGCCGAGGCACGACTGTCGCCGAAACTGGTGCCGGAAAAAATATCGATGGTGTTGCTGCCGATCGCTTGAATGTCCTTGAGCACATACCGCTTGGCGCCTTCACCGATGGCCGAGATCGACACCACCGAGGTGATACCGATGACGATGCCGAGCATGGTCAGCAAGGTGCGCATGCGGTGCGAAATCAGCGCCACCCAGGCCATGTTGAAGGCTTCCTTGAACAGCCCCAGGCTCGCTACCAGGCGCCGTGCACCGCTGCGCCTGGGCTCGATCGGTGCTTCGCCGGGCAGCAGCGGGCCGACGCTGTCATTGACCTTGTCGCTGACGATCTCGCCGTCACACACCTCGACAATGCGCTGGGCATTCGCCGCGACCTTGGGGTCGTGGGTAACGATGATGACCGTGTGCCCAACCGCGTGCAGTTCGGCGAGGATGCGCATCACCTCCTTGCCGCTGTGGGTGTCGAGGGCGCCGGTGGGCTCGTCGGCGAGGATCACTTCGCCGCCGTTCATCAAGGCCCGCGCAATACTCACGCGCTGCTGCTGCCCGCCGGACAGCTGGCTGGGCCGGTGGGTGACATGACTCGCCAGGCCCAACCGCTGGAGTAACTCCCGCGCACGGCTGTGACGCTGGCTTTCAGGAGTACCGGCATAAATCGCCGGCATTTCCACGTTGTGCAAGGCGCTCAGGTGAGCAAGCAGATGGTAGCGCTGGAAGATAAAGCCGAAGTAATCACGGCGCAGCTCCGCCAGTTGCTCATCGCCCAGGGAGCGGGTTTCGATGCCATTGATTTTGTAGCTGCCGGCGGTGGCGTAATCCAGGCCACCGAGAATGTTCATCAGGGTCGATTTACCCGACCCGGACGCGCCGATGATCGCCAGCATTTCCCCGGCATGAATCGTCAGGTCGATGCCCTTGAGCGCGATGAATTCACGCTCGCCGGCCATGAAACTGCGGGTGATGCCCTTGAGTTCCAACAGAGGCTGGGTCATGGCTTAGCTCCCTGCCACAGCAGGAATGGCGTCACCGATCACCACCGTGTCGCCCTCGGCCAGACCATCAAGGATCTGTACCTTGACGTTGTTATTGATGCCGGTCTTGACGTTGCGCGCTACCGCTTTGCCCTTGGCATCCAGCACCCGAACCGGGTAACTGCCATCGGCATTGCGCGCCCCCAGCGCCGCCACCGGCACCATCAACGTAGCCTCAGCGGTATCAAGCACGATTCGCACCTGGGCGGTCATGGCGATGCGCAGGCGGTGGTCGGGGTTGGGCACGTCGAACAGCGCGTTATAAAACACCGCGGTGTTCTGCTTGGGCGTGCCGGCGGTCTGGGTTTCGAGGAAGTTCTGCGGGGCGGGTTCAGTGCCGCGTAGCTTGGCGTAATAGCGTTTGTCCGCCTCGCCGAGGATGGTGAAGTACACCTGCTGGCCGGGGCTGATATGAATCACATCCGCCTCCGAGACCTGGGCCTTGACGGTCATGGTGTCCAGGTCCGCCAGTTTGAGCAGTACCGGTGCGAGCTGGCTGGCGATCACGGTCTGGCCTTCCTGGGTGACGATGCCTACTACATCGCCGTCGATGGGCGCGTTGATGCGGGTGTAGGCCAGGTTGACCTTGGCGGTGTCGATCTGGATGTGCGCGCTTTTGATTTGCGCGTCCAGGGACAGCAGGTTGGCCTGCTGCACCTGGAAGCTCGACTCGGCGTCTTCGAAATCCTGGCGGGACACCGATTCGTCGGCCTGCAGGCCCTTGTAGCGTTCATACACTGACTTGGCCTGCTTGAGCTGCGCGGCGGTGGCGCGGCGTTGGGCCTGGAGGTTTTCTTCGTCGACCTGGGCTTTGCGCAGGGTGTTCTGCAGGATCAGCGGGTCGATTTCGGCCAGCCATTGGCCCTTTTTGACCTTGTCGCCGACTTTGACTTTCAGCGATTTGAGCTGGCCGGAGACTTGGGCGCCGACGTCGACTTGTTTAACGCCTTCGAGCAGGCCGGTGGCCAATACGGCGTTTTCGATATCGCCGCGTTCGGTGGTGGCGATGAGGTATTGGGGGGCGTCGGCGGGGGCCTTTACGGTGTAGATGATCAGGCCGACTGCGACGGCCAATACTGCCAGGAGGCCGATTTTGCGGAATTTAGACGTTTGCATAGGTGGCTTCTTGATTGAGTACAGATCCGTTATTCGGGTAGAGGCGGCATGGGGTTGCAAAAGCAGAGTGAGGTTTCATTGACTTGCACAGCTTAAAAATGTGGGAGGGGGCTTGCTCCCGATGGCGGCCTGATAGCCGACCAGGATGTTGGATCGGATCGAGTACATATCCGTTATTTGGGTAACGGCTGCTATGGGTTCCGCCCTTACGGCGGCTCACTTTTGAAAAGCGCAAAAGTAAGCAAAACGCTCTTGCCCCACCACTCGGCACCTCGCCTAGGCTCGGTGTGCCCGTAATCCGCCAGTGATTTGGGGGGCCGCCGCCACGCGCCATCCATGGCGCGGGGCGGCTAAACCGGCATCCCTGCCGGTTTACCCCCCAAATCCCTGTCGAATTCCGGCCAGCGTGGTTTGACGGGGCGCCTAAGATCAAAATCAAAAGCAGATCAAGATCAAGAGCAAGAGCGGCTCGCTTCGCATCGTGGTTACCAGGGGCAAGCCCCCTCCCACACGCTTGCCATTTCTGACCCACCGCAACAGCCAAAACCGGTCGGCTATAAGGCCGCCGCGCTGTGCTTTTGATCCGGGATCGCCCCGTTAAACCACGCTGGCCGAACGCGGGCTTTGGAGCGTGGGTAACCCGGCAGGACGCCGGGTTAGCCGCGCTGGGCCATGGATGGCCAATCGCGGCGGCCCACGCTCCAAAGTTCGCGTTCGGGCACACCGAGCCTGGGCGAGGTGCCGAGTGGTGGGGCGAAGGCCTTTTGGTTACTTTTGGGCCTTTCCAAAAGTGACCCGCTGTAAGAGCGGAACCATAAGTGGCCGTTACCAAAGAAATGGATATGTACTCCGACAGACCGCAATCGGAAGCAAGCCCCCATTTGGATCGGTGTACAAGCATCAAGACACCACCTCCCCAACCCCAACCCCTTCCAACCACCACTGGGCCAAACCCGAAACATTCGGCACCTTGAGCAAGGTGAAGTGATTACCCCCGCCATACCAAACCTGCAACCCAGTCCCCTGCCCCTTCCACCCCTCAACCATCAACCCCTGCTCACGCTGGTTCCCCGCTGCATCCAAGGCCGGATCCTGCGCCAACACCAGGCGCACCACCCCGTCATACCGAGCCTGCGGCCGATAAACCGTACGCAACGCCGCCGCGTAAGTACGCGCAGGCCCCTCCATTGCATCCACGGCAGCACGCGCCGGCAGCAACCCGACACCGACCATCCCCGTATGCAGCCACTGCCGCTGCGCCATCTCATCGCGCCCGGCGAAGTCCACCGGATCAATCCCCAGCGACTTCCCGGCCGCCAACTGCATCGCCTCGATCAACCGCAACAGCGCCGCCGTCGAGGTGTAGGATTTGCCGACACGCCCCGGCGCCTCGCTGTCGATCACGGTCAACGAGCCCACCTCACGCCCCATCGCCTGCAAGCGCAGGGCCATTTCCAGCGCGACCCAGCCACCAAACGAATGCCCGACCAGATGCACCGGCCCGTCCGGGCACTCCTGCTCCAGCGCCGTGAGATAACACTGCGCGGCCGCTTCCACTTGACTGTGGGGCACCGCCGCGCCATCCAAACCGCGGGGCTGCAAGCCATACAACGGCCAATCACGCCCCAGGGCTTCGCTCAAGCCAACGAAACCGGTCACGCTGTCACCGGCTCCCGGCACGCAGAACACCGGAGCATGGCCGGCGCGCCCAGTCTGGATGCGCAACAGCGGCTGATGCGCCGCGCAACTCACCGGCGTACTCGCCGCCAGTGCCTGGCTCATCGCCCGGCCCAGGCCCTGGATATGCGGCGCCTGCATCATGCTCTGGTGGTCGCCCGGCACTGGCACCTGGCGCAGTTGCCCGGGTGCCAAAGCCGTGTCCCAGCCCAACGCCATGCTGCGTTGCGACAGCTCGGTGGGCCGTTGCTCGGCGCTGAACAGGTGCACCGGAATCGGCAGCGGGAACAGGCTGTAGTGAGCCAGGGCATGTCCATGCCCGACTTCGCGCTGAAGAAAACTCAACAGGTCCGCGTCCGACGCCGCCGCCATTTGCGCGTACAGCAAACCTTGATCGCGACAGCGTTGCAGCAGATCCGCAAAGTCCAGCTGTCCAATCCGCGCCTCCAGTTGTTCAAGACTTGCCAGCTCATTGACACCTCCCTGTGCTTTCCAATAGGCCGTGCACTGCAGCAACAGGTGCCGCTTGAATGCATCCGGCCCGCTCCAGCGCGCTTTGCCCTGGTCGGTCATGCGCGGCACATAGCTGTCGATCAAGCCGAGGAAGGCCACGCTTTCATCCAACCCCAGCAGTTGCATGGCGACTTCATAGGCCAGCACGCCACCGAATGACCAGCCCGCTACCCGGTAGGGGCCGTGGGGCTGAATCTCGCGGATCAGCCCGACCATGCGCGCCGCCAGGCCTTCCATGCTGTCCAGGTGCGCCTCACCGAGCGCCAGGCCCGGCAGGCCATAGATCGGGTAATCGCCGGGCAGATGCTGGCCCAGCGCCGGGAAATACACGTCCATGCCGCTGAACTCATGCACCAGAAACAGCGGTGCCTGCGACCCGCTGCTGCGCACGGTAATCACGCGGGTGTCGGGCAGTACGTCATCCCCGCGCTGACGCAGCATCGCCGCGACGCTGGCCACGCTGGCATGTTGGAACAGCTCGGCCAACGACACCGGCAAACCGGCCTCGTCCAGCAGGTTGACCAGGCGAATCGCCAACAGCGAATGCCCACCCAGTTCAAAGAAGCTGTCATGTCGCCCCACTTGGTCGAGTTTCAACACCTCGGCCCAGCGTTGCGCCAACGCCTGTTCCAGGGCATCGGCCGGCGCTTCGAACGTGCGGTTCGCCAAAGTGTCCCAGGTCGGCGCCGGCAAGGCTTTGCGGTCGACCTTGCCGTTGGCCGTCAACGGCAATTGCTCCAGCGCGACGTAGGCGGACGGCACCATGTACTCGGGCAAGTGCGCGTGCAGGTAAGCCCGCACCGGCTCGATGCCAACAGGTTCGCCCGCCCAGGTGAAATAGGCCACCAGGCGCTTGTCCCCCGGAGCCTCTTCACGGGCCAGCACCACGGCATCCTGGATGCCCGCGAATGTCGCCAGCCGCGCCTGGATTTCACCGGGTTCAATACGAAATCCTCGGATCTTCACCTGGTCGTCATTACGCCCGACGCACTCCAGCAGGCCGTCGGCCGTCCAGCGCCCGAGATCGCCCGTGCGGTAAAGCAAGGCGCCTGGGTTGAACGGGTCCTGGACGAACTTTTCAGCCGTCAGCTCGGGGCGATTCAAATAGCCCTTGGCGACACCCTCCCCGCCGATACAGATTTCACCGACGGTACCCAGCGGCACCGGTTGCTGCTGCGCATCAAGCACATACACCTGGGTGTTGGAGATGGGACGGCCCACCGGCACGCTGTCGGCATCATCGGCAATTGTGTGCACTTCGTAGGTGGTGGCGTAAGTGGTAGTTTCAGTTGGGCCGTAGCAATGCACCAGACGCAACGCCGGTGCCTGCGCCAACAGCGTGCGGAACGCCGCCGGATCGGCCCGTTCACCGCCGCACAACAGGATGCGCAAGCCGGCCAGGGCCTGAGGGATCAGTTGCACATACTGATTGAACAGCGCGGTAGTGACGAAGAGCACCGTCACCCCTTCCAACGCCACACCGAACGCGGTTGGATCAAGCAAGGTGGCGTGGTCGATCACCTGCACCTGGCCGCCGTTGAGCAGTGGCCCCCACACGTCCATGGTGCTGGCATCGAACGCCGGGTTCGAGGCGAAGGCCACGCGGTCGGCGGCATTGAAATCGGCATAGCCGTTGTTGAGCACCAGGCGCGTGATGCCGCGATGGGGCACCAGCACACCCTTGGGCTGGCCGGTGGAGCCGGAGGTGTACATGATGTAGGCCACGCTGTCCGAAGCTTGCGACAGGTCCGGGTTGTGGCAAGGTTGTGGCTCAAAGGCCAGGGTATCCAGGTCCAGACGACGCGCCCCGCTCTCAATGACGCAATCGCTGCGGGTCAGCAACCAGACCGCGCCACAATCCTGCAGCATGAACCCTTGGCGCTCAGCCGGTGCATTAACGTCCAACGGCACATAAGCGGCAGCGCATTTGAGGATGGCCAATTGGCTGACCAGCAACTCCAGCGAACGCGGCAGCAGGATCGCCAGGTGATCGCCCGGGCGCACGCCCAGGCCGAGCAAGTGATGGGCCAGGCGGTTGGCGCGGGTATTGAGTTCGCCGTAGCTCACCCGCTGCTGGTTGTGCACCAGCGCCACGGCGTCGGGACGCGCCAGGGCCTGGGCTTCGAACAAGCGCTGCACCGTGTGTTCACGCGGGAAGGTACGGGTAGTGGCGTTGAAGTGCTCAAGCAGGTGTTGGCGTTCGGCCTGCGGCAGGATCGGCAAACGGTTGATGGCGATGTCGCGATGACCTTCCAGGGCCTGCACCACCTGCGCCAGGGCGATTTGCAGGTAGTCGCACAAGCGCCGGGCGCCCTGCCCCATGACGGTCAGACTGAACCCTTCACCGAGGTCATCCACACTGACCGCCACGCCGTAGTGCGTGTGCTCCTGGGCCTTGAACAGCTCGATCCCCTGCCACGCCTCGGCCACGCCACCGGCCTGGGGGGCGCTGTGACGATAGTTGAACAATACGCTGAACAACGGCGTCGCCACCGGCACGCCACTGCAACGCTGGGCCAACGCCAGGGGCGCATGTTCATGACCGAGCAGTTGGGTCAGGCGCCCATGGGTGGTACGCAGTGCCGTCAGCACCGAGTGTTCCCCCAGGTCGACCCGCAGCGGCAAGGTATTGATAAATACGCCCATGGCCCGCTCGGCGCCTTCGCCGCCCTGCAAGCGGCCGAGCATCACCGTACCGAACACCACCTGCTCGCGCGCGCAGACCTTGCCCAGTACGTGGGCCCAGGCCAAATGCATCACGCTGGCCGCACTGACGCCCGCCTGGCGGGCCTGGCTGCGCAAACGCCGGCTCAACGACAGGTCAAGACCCACGCGCACGTTTTCCTCGGCGCCCAGGTTGGGCACATCGGTGGGCTCGTCGACCTCACCGAGCATCTCGCGAAAAAATGTCTCGTGATCCTCGCCGCCCAACCGAGTCTGGGCCACGTAATTGCGATACGGCACGGACGCGGCCAGCGTGTCTTGAGTGCCCAGCAGAAACGCCTGCATTTCGTGCTGCAGGATGTCCAGGGCAACGTGGTCCATCACCAGGTGATGAAACAGCAACGTCGCGACCACCCGCTGCGGTTGCTCGGCGTACACCAGCCGCATCAGCGGCGCCTGGCCAAGGTCCAGGCGTGACGGCAGCGGCCCGCTCTCAACGTTTAGCCGGGCGTGGCGCCACACCACCTGCACCGGTTCCTCCAGGCCCTCCCAATGCACGGATGAGCGCAGGATGTCATGGCGCTGAATCACCGCCTGCAACGCACTGGCGAAGGCGTCCAGGCGCACGCGAGTGTCGAAAGCAAACTGCGCCCGTAACACATAGGCGTCATCACCCTGCACGGCGCGATGCTGATACAGAATGCCGGCCTGCAACGGCGCCAGCGGGTAGATATCCTGCACATTGGCAGCGCCGCCGGGGATCCTGGCGACAATGCGGTCGATGGCCGCTTGATCCAGGCTCACCAGCGCCAGCATGTCGGGAGTGATCCGCACACAATCGGCCGCAATGCCATTGGCCGGCACCGCCACTTCACGTCCGCCGCCCAAAGCCGCCGCCAGGGCAGACAAGGTAGGTTGACCAAACAGCACTTTCACGTCCGTCGACAACCCCAGGCCGCGCATACGCCCCATCAGGCTGACCGCCAGCAACGAGTGGCCGCCCAGTTCGAAGAAGTTGTCGTGCCGGCCCACGCGCTCCACGTTGAGCAACTCGGCCCACAGCGCGGCCAAGGTGATTTCCGTGTCGCCCAGAGGCGCCTCGTACCCGCGCGCCACCAATGCCTCCAGACCCGGTGCCGGCAATGCCTTGCGGTCGAGCTTGCCATTGGGGCTCAGCGGCAGCGCCTCCAGATGCACGAAGCTGGCCGGCATCATGAACTCCGGCAGGTGCAACAGCAGATGAACGCGCAGGTTTTCAATCTCGCTCGGCACGCCGGTGTAGTAAGCGATCAGGCGCTGCTCGCGCGCAATCACCGCGGCTTCCTGCACCGCCGGATGCTCGGTCAGACGTGCCTGGATTTCCCCCAGTTCGATACGCAGGCCGCGGATCTTGACCTGGTCATCATTACGCCCCAGGTATTCGAGATTGCCGTTAGGCAAGTAGCGCCCGACGTCACCGGTGCGGTACATGCGCCCGGGGGTAAACGGGTCATCAAGGAAACGCTCGGCGGTCAGTTCGGCACGGTTGAGGTAACCCCGTGCCACCTGCACCCCAGCGATAAACAATTCGCCCACCACGCCCAACGGCACCGGCTGCAACTGCCCGTCCAGCACATACATACGGGTGTTGGCGATCGGCTTGCCGATGGGAGTATTGTCCGGCACGTCGGGGCCTGCGCAGTTCCAGGCGGTGACGTCCACCGCGGCCTCAGTGGGGCCGTACAGATTATGCAGCTGGCTGCCCGGCAACTGTTGCTTGAAGCGGCGCACCAGGCTGCCCGGCAAGGCTTCGCCGCTGCACATCACGCGCACCAGCCCGGCCGCCTGGCTGACGTCACCGTGGGCGAGGAATACATCAAGCATCGACGGCACGAAGTGCAGGGTCGTGACGCATTCGGCCGCGATCACCTGGCACAGGTACTCGGGGTCTTTATGCCCATCCGGGCGCGCCATTACCAGACGCGCGCCGGTGAACAACGGCCAGAAGAATTCCCACACCGACACATCGAAGCTGAACGGGGTTTTCTGCAATACCGTATCAGCGGCAGTGAGCCGGTATTCGTCCTGCATCCACAGCAAGCGGTTGACCACACCGGGGTGTTCGTTGATCACGCCCTTGGGCTGGCCGGTGGAACCGGAGGTGTAGATCACATAGGCGGCCACCCCGGCCACCGCCGGGTTGGTGATGGGCTGGTGCTGCCAGGTGGGTTGGTCCAGATCGACCACCGGCAGCTCGCCCAACAGCCCGAGGGTGCTGCCCTGAGCGAGCACCACCGTTGGCGCGCTGTCGTGCAGCATGTAGGCGATACGCTCCAGTGGGTACGCCGGGTCCAGCGGCACATAAGCGGCGCCGGCCTTGAGGATCGCGTACAGGCCGATGACCATCTCCAGGCCCCGCTCCACGCAAATCGCCACTCGCGCCTGCGGCTGCACGCCGAGGGCTAGCAGGTGGTGGGCCAACTGGTTGGCGCGGGCGTTCAGTTCGGCGTAGGTCAGTTGCTGAGCGCCGGCTTTTATCGCCACGGCCTGCGGCGTGCGCAGCACCTGAGCTTCGAACATACCGTGCAAGGTCTGGTCGAGCGCATAGCCCACAGCGGTCGCGTTGAAATCCACCAGCAATTGCTTGCGCTCGCGTTCATCCACCAGCGGCACATGCGCCAGCACGGCCTGGTCGTTAGCGACCATGGCCTGCAACACGCGTGTGAAGTAGCCAAGGTAACGTCGCATCGTCGACTCATCGAACAGCGCCACCGCATATTCCAGCGCGCCGAGGATGCTGCCCTGCACTTCCCCCAGGTTCAGCGACAGGTCGAACTTGGCGAAGTGGCTGTTTTCGACGATGCCTTCCAGGGCCAGGTCGCCCAGCGCCAGGGTCGGCGCGCTGCTGTCCTGCCAGCTCAGCAGGGTCTGGAACAGCGGGCTATGGGCCAGGCTGCGCGGCGGTCGGGTGATTTCCACTACTTGTTCGAAGGGCAAATCCTGATGAGCCTGGGCCGCCAATGTCAGCGCCTTGACCCGAGCCAGCAAGGCCTCGGTGCTCAACTCGCCGCCGGTGTCGATGCGCAGTGCCAGGGTGTTGACGAACAAGCCAATCAGCCCTTCCACCTCGGTGCGCGTGCGGTTGGCCACCGGCGTGCCGATCACCAGCTCCGGCTGCCCGGACAAGCGCGCCAGCAACGAAGCCCAGGCGCTCATCAAGGTCATATAGAGGGTGGTGCCATGGCGCTGGCTCAAGGCCTTGAGCCCGGCAGTAAGGCGTTCATCCAGGCGCACTTCGACGCTGCTGCCGGCGTAGTCCTGCTGCGCCGGGCGCGGCCGATCGGTGGGCAGGGTCAGCAATGCCGGCGCGCCGGCCAGGGTTTGCTGCCAATAGCTGCTTTGGCGGTGCAGTACTTCGCCGCTCAGCCACAGGCGTTGCCACACGGCAAAGTCGGCGTACTGGATCGGCAAGGGCGGCAGCGGGTCGGACTGGCCGTGGCTGAAGGCTTGGTACAGCGCCATCAGTTCACGGGTCAACACGCCCATGGACCAGCCATCGGAGACGATATGGTGCAGGGTCAGCAGCAGCACATGGTGATCGTCGGCCATCACCACCAGGCGGCCGCGCAGCAACGGGCCACGCTCCAGGTCGAACGGGGCCGAGGCCTCGCCGTGGATCAGCGCGTCCAGCGCCTGTTGCGGTTGCGGGTGGCGACGCAAGTCTTGCACCTGCAGCGGTAACACCTCCTCGGCCGGCACGATCAGCACCTGGGCCTGGTCGCCGTGTTGGGCAAAGCGGCTGCGCAGGGTTTCATGCCGCGCCACGATCCGCGCCAGCGCCCGTTGCAGTGCCTGTACATGCAGCTGCCCACGCAAACGCAGGCCGATCGGAATGTTATAGGCGGTGTTGGCGCCTTCCATCAGCGCCAGGAACCACAGGCGCTGCTGGGCAAACGACAGCGGCATCTGTTCATCACGATTGGCCGGCAGGATATCCGGCAGGGTGCTGCGCCCGGCCTGGGCCAGCAGCTCGGCGACCGCCGCCAGTTCGGCGTTGGCAAACAGGTCGCCCAGCGCCAACTCCACCCCCAGCCGCTGGCGGACCTGGGAGACCATGCGCATCGCCAGCAGCGAGTGCCCGCCCAACTCAAAGAAATGGTCACGCCGCCCGATCCGTTGCACTTGCAACACCTCGGCCCAGATCTGCGCCAGCACCGTTTCGAGCTCGCCCTGGGGCGCGGCGTATTCGCGGGTAAACACTGCGGCCATGTCCGGCACCGGCAAGGCCTTGCGATCGAGCTTGCCGTTGGTGGTCAGCGGCAGCGCGTCGAGCTTCATGAAGGCAACCGGGACCATGTAGTCCGGCAACTGCGTCACCAGGTGAGCGCGGATATCGCCGACCGTCAGCGCGTCAAATTGCGGGTTTTCGGTGAAGTAGGCCACCAGCCGCTCTTCACGCACCAGCACCACCGCTTCCAGGATGCCGGGCAACTGGTTGAGCCGGGTTTCGATTTCGCCCAGTTCGATACGCACGCCACGGATTTTGACCTGGTCATCGTTGCGCCCCAGGTAGTCCAGCGTGCCATCCGGCAACCAGCGCACCAGGTCGCCGGTGCGGTACATGCGCCCGGAGTTGAACGGGTCGCGCAGGAAGCGCTCGGCGGTCAACTCCGGGCGGTTCAGATAACCTCGCGCCACGCCCTTGCCGCCCACGTACAACTCCCCCGCCACGCCCAGCGGCACCGGGCGCTGGTGTTCGTCGAGCACGTAGACCGTGACATTGGCGATGGGCTTGCCGATATGCAACGGCTGGCCTGCCTCGACCTTGCCGGAAGTGGCCACCACCGTGCCTTCGGTGGGGCCATAGTTGTTGATCAGTTCAAAGCGCTGCGCTCGGCCGAACTGGCGCAGGCGATCGCCACCGACCAGCAAGGTGCGCAAGGTCGGGTGCTCGATATTCTGGCTGAACGCGTACTCGGCTACCGGCGTGGGCAGAAAGCTCACGTCCAGGGGCTGTGCGCACCACCAGGCCAGCAGCGCGTCGATGTCTTCGGCGCCGTCATGGGCGGGCGGCAGGTGCAATGTGGCGCCCACACACAGCGCCGGCCAGACTTCCCAGGCCATCGCATCAAAGCCGAAACCGGCGACGCTGGCGGTATGCCGACCGGCGCGCAGGTCGAAGGCGCTGCAATGCCAGTCCACCAGGTTGGCAACGGTGTGGTGTTCCACCATCACGCCTTTGGGCAAGCCGGTGGAGCCCGAGGTGTAGATCACATACGCCAGGTTCGTCGGGCCGACAGCGACCTTGGGGTTGCTCGCCGAGTGATGCTGCCAGGTGAAGCGATCAAGGTTGATCACCGGCACGTCAAGCTCGGGCAGGCGGGCCAGCAAGGCGTGTTGAGTGAGCACCGCCACCGGGGCGCTGTCGCTGAGCAAGTAGCTCAAGCGCTCGGCCGGGTGGGACGGGTCCACCGGCACATAACCGGCACCCGCCTTGAGGATCGCCAGCAACCCGGCGAGGGTGTCGAGCCCGCGCCGAGCCACAATGGCCACGCGATCATCCGGCCGAACCCCCAGCGCCAGCAGATGATGGGCCAGCAGGTTGGCTTGCTGGTTGAGTTCGGCGTAGGTCAGTTGCCGCCCTTCGTGCACGGCGGCGATGGTGTCCGGCGTGAGCGCAGCCTGGGCTTCGACGCGCCCGTGCAAGGTGGTGCCTTGGGGAAACACGGCCTGGGTGGCATTGAACTGTTGCAGCAGCAGGCGCTGTTCGGCGACAGGCACTACCGAGAGTTGGTCAAGCGCGGTGTGTGGCGCCTGCTCCAGCGCGGTGACGAGGTTTTCCAGCGCAGTGTGCAGGTAGGCGCAGACGCGGTGGGGGTCGACCTGGGTGCCGGCCAGCAAACTCAGGCCGAAGCCTTCGCCCAGGTCGTCCACACTCAGGGTCAGCGGGTAGTTGGTGCGTTCCTCGGCGCGCAGTGCGGTAATGCCGTGCCAGGCCGACACTGCCTCGGCACTGGCGGCGGGAGCGCTGTGGCGATAATTGAGCAGCGCACTGAACAGCGGCGTCGGGGCGATCACGCCGCTGCAACGCTGGGCCAATGCCAGGGCCGCGTGCTCATGGCGCAGCAGCGTGGTCAAACGTGCGTGGGTGGCCTTGACCCCGCTGCGGACATCCTGGGCGTCGACATCCACACGAAACGGCAAGGTGTTGATGAAGATCCCCAAGGCGCGGTCAGTCGCATGGCTGCCTTGCATACGCCCCATCAACACGGTGCCGAACACCACCTGCGCCTTGCCGGCCAACACCGCCAGTACCTGGGCCCAGCCCAGATGGAACAGGCTGGCGGCGCTCACCCCCAGTTGCCGGGACTGCACGCGTATACGCTGCGCCAGCTGCGGCGCCAATGGCAGGCTGACCTCAGCAATGGCGCGAGCATCGCCCTGAACATCCTGCAGCCCGAACGGCAAGGTCGGCTCGACGATATCGCCGAGCATCTGCCGGAAGAAACTTTCATGCTCCTGCTCGCTGATGCCCAGCCGCGCCTGTGCCACGTAGTTGCGAAACGGTACGGCCTGGCCAAGGGCCGCGCCCTGCCCCAACAGACACGCCTGCATTTCATGGCATACCACTTCCAGGGCGCTGTGATCCATCGCCATATGGTGGAACAGCAAGGTAGCGACGATGCGCTGGTGGGTCGAATCTTCAGCTCGCACCAGGCGCAGCAACGGCGCCTGGGTGACATCAAGACGATAATGACGGGCATCGAACAAGTCATGCAGTTGCGCGGCAATATCGCCGTCGGCCGGGTCGAGCATCAAGGCTTGCACCGGCAGGCGCGCCTGGCGCCACACCACTTGCGAAGGTTGTGCCAGGCCATCCCAGACCACCCCGGTACGTAAAATGTCATGACGGTCCATCACGCTTTGCAGCGCCTGGGCAAACGCATCGAAGCGCTCCAGGCTGTCAAAAGCAAACTGCGACTGCATCACGTAGGGGTCGCCCTGCTCGGCGCTGACATGGTGAAACAGGATGCCTTCCTGCAACGGCGCCAACGGATAGATGTCCTGAATATTCGCCACACCGCCCGGCACCGTAGCGATGATGCGCTCGATCTCATCCTGGCTCAGGGTCGAGAGGGTCAGCATGTCGGGGGTGATGCGCTCGGCATTGGCGGGAATGCGATTGACCGGCACCGCCACTTCCCCGGCCTTGGCAGACGAGTATTCACCGGCCTTGATCAGCGCGATCAGCGCCGGTTTGTGTTCACGCAAGGCAGCCAATATCGCCGGGTCGCTCAAGGCTTGCTTGTTGCCGTTCACCGCCAACTGTTCGCCCTTGAGCGCCAGTTGCACGTCCTTGGTTTTCAGGGTTGCCAATAGCTCAAGGATGTTCACAGGACGATCTCCATTCGTTCGGTCATTGCGGCGTAGCCGGCCAGGGTCGGTTGTTCGAACAACGCCCGTACATCGGCTTCCATGCCTTCCTGGCGCAGACGCCCGATCAAGCTCACAGCGAGCAGCGAGTGCCCGCCCAGTTCAAAGAAATTGTCACGCCGGCCTACCCGCTCCACCTTGAGCAGCTCGGCCCACAACTGAGCCATGAGGATTTCGGTATCGCCTTCCGGTGCTTCGTACTCACGCGCCGTCAATGCGTCCATGCCCGGTGCGGGCAGCGCTTTGCGGTCGAGCTTGCCGTTGGGGCTCAGGGGCATGGCGGGCAGGTGTACGAACAGCGCAGGCACCATGAAGTCCGGCAAGTGCTGCAACAGCTGAGCGCGCAGGCCGTCGATGTCGCTTGGCAGGCCGGTGTAATAGGCGACCAGGCGCTCTTCACGGGCCACCACTACCGCGTCCTTGACCGCCGGATGCTCAAGCAGCCGCGCCTGGATTTCCCCCAGCTCGATGCGCAGGCCACGGATCTTGACCTGGTCATCGTTGCGCCCCAGATACTCGATATTGCCGTCCGGCAGGTAGCGGCCCACGTCACCGGTGCGGTACATCCGGCCTGGCGCAAAGGGATCGTCGAGGAAGCGTTCGGCCGTCAACTGCGCACGGTTCAGATAACCCCGCGCCACTTGTACGCCAGCAATGAACAGCTCACCGACCACGCCCAGCGGCACCGGCTGCAACTGCCCGTCCAGCACGTACAGGCGCGTGTTGGCAATCGGCTTGCCAATCGGGGTGTTGTCCGGCACATCCGGGCGTGCGCAGTTCCAGGCCGTCACGTCCACCGCCGCTTCCGTGGGGCCATACAGGTTGTACAAACCAATGCCCGGTAACTGCTGCTTGAAGCGGCGCACCAAGCTGCCCGGCAGCGCCTCGCCGCTGCACATCACACGCACCAGCCCGGCCGCCTGGCTCACATCGCCATGGGCCAGAAACACATCGAGCATCGACGGCACAAAATGCAGGGTGGTGATGTTTTCTGCTTCGATCACTTCACACAGGTACGCAGGGTCCTTGTGCCCACCAGGCCGCGCCATCACCAGGCGTGCACCGGTGAACAGCGGCCAGAAGAACTCCCATACCGACACGTCGAAGCTGAACGGGGTTTTCTGCAACACCGCGTCGTGGGCCTTGAGGCCATAGGCGTCCTGCATCCACAACAGACGGTTGACCACCCCGGCGTGTTCATTGATCACGCCCTTGGGCTGGCCGGTGGAACCGGAGGTGTAGATCACGTAGGCCGTGTGCCGCGCAGTGAGGCCCGCGACCTGCGGGTTGACGCACGACTGCTGGTGCCAGGTGCAGTGGTCGAGGTCGATCACGGCCACGTCGCCCAGCAAGGCACGAGTGGCGGCTTGGGCCAGCACCACCACCGGCGCGCTGTCTTGCAGCATGTAGGCGATGCGTTCTTGCGGGTAGGCCGGGTCCAGCGGCACATAACCGCTACCGGCCTTGAGGATGGCGAACAGGCCGATCACCATATCCAGGCCACGCTCCAGGCAAATGCCAACCCGTGAGTCCGGCTGCACGCCCCTTTCACGCAGGTGATGGGCCAGGCGGTTGGCGTGCTCGTTGAGCTGCTGGTAGGTCAGCTGTTGCTCGCCCGCCTTTACCGCCACGGCGTGCGGCGTGCGCAGAACCTGGGCCTCGAACATCCCGTGCAGGGTCTGGTCGAGGTTGTAGTTGACCTCGGTGGCATTGAATCGCACCAGCAGCTGTTGCCGCTCTTCTGGTCCCAGGATCGACAGGCGATTGATCGCCTGGTGGGGTGCCTGCTCAAGGGCTTCGACCAGTGCGGACAAGGCGTTGTGCATATAACCGCAGAGCCGTTGCGCATCCACTTGGGCCAAGGCAGTGAACGCATAACCATCACCCAGGTCATCCACGTTCAGGGTCAACGGGTAATTGGTGCGCCCGTCATTGACCAGGGTCTGCATACCTTCCCACGCCAAGTGCGCATCCGCCGAACGGGTGGCGGCGCCGCGATGGCGATAGTTGAGCATCGAGCTGAACAACGGCGCCGGTGCCGCCACGCCGCTGCAACGCTGGGCCAGGGCCAGGGAAGCGTGCTCATGGCCGAGCAACTCGGTGAGGCGCGCATGGGTGGCCCGCACGGCGGCGTGGGCGCCCTGGTCATTGATGTCCAGGCGCAGCGGCAAGGTATTGATAAACACCCCCAAGGCCCGGTCAGCGCCCTCGCCACCTTGCAGGCGGCCAACCAGTACGGTGCCGAATACCACCGTGTGGCGCGCCGATACCGCGGCCAGCACCTGTGCCCAGGCCAGATGAAACAGGCTGGCGCCGCTGACGCCCAACAGCCGCGCCTGGCTGCGCAGGCGCCGGTTCAGGTGGTTGTCCAGTTGCAGGGTATGTTCTTCAATCGCACTGCCGTCGCCGCGCACATCCTGCCAACCGAACGGCAGCGTCGGTTCATCCACATCGCCAAGCATCTGGCGGAAGAAGGCTTCGTGCTCCTGCTCGCTGACACCCAGGCGCGCCTGAGCCACGTAGTTGCGATACGGCATCGGAGCGTGGGTGGGCGCAGGGTGGCCGAGCAGGTAACCCTGCATTTCCCGCAGCACCACATCGAACGCTGTGTGGTCCAGGGCGATATGGTGGTAAAGCAGCACCGCCACCACGCGCTGGTTGGCCGGGTCCTGGGCGTACATCAGGCGGATCAGCGGCGCCTGCCTGATATCCAGGCGATGATGCCGCGCATCGAAACGCTCATGCAGGCCGGCAAGTACATCGCCGTGCAAATGCAGTTCCTGAACGCTCAGCGCCGCCTTGCGCCACACCACTTGCAGCGGTTGCGCCAGCCCCTCCCACACCACCCCGGTGCGCAGGATGTCATGGCGGTCGATCACCTGTTGCAGCGCCTGGGCGAAGGTATGCAGACGCTCGACACGGTCAAACGCCAGGTGCGATTGCAGCAGGTACGGGTCGCCCTGCTCGGCCGTGAGGTAATGGTAGAAAATGCCTTCCTGCAAAGGCGCCAGTGGGTAGATGTCCTGTACGTTGGCAGCACCGCCGGGTACCTGGGCGACTACCTGATCAATCGCGCACTGATCAAGGGTCACCAGCGTCAGCATGTCCGGGGTGATACGTTGGCACTCGGCACTGATGCGGTTGGCCGGCACTTGCACCTCGCGACCACTGCCGACAGCAGCGGCCAGCGCGGCCAGGGTCAGTTGACTGAACAGCACGCGCACGTCGGCGCTGAGGCCGACCTGGCGCATACGCTCGATCAGGCTGACGGCCAACAACGAATGGCCGCCCAGTTCGAAGAAGTGGTCATGGCGCCCCACCTGCTCCACCTGCAACACCTCGGCCCAGATACGCGCCAGGGTGGTTTCAACCTCGCCCTGGGGGGCCTGGTACTCGCGGCTCAGCACAGCGGCCTGATCGGGATCGGGCAACGCCTTGCGGTCCAGCTTGCCGTTGGCGGTCAGCGGCAACACATCAAGGCGCATGTAGGCGACCGGCACCAGCGCATCGGGAAGCTGGGCCTGCAATTGCGTGCGCAAAGTTTCGATGCTCAGCGCTTGTTGCTCGGTGAACCAGGCCAACAATCGACCCTCACGCACCAGCACCACCGCCTCGCGAATGCCGTCCAGCGCCGCCAGGCGGCTTTCGATTTCGCCCAGTTCAACTCGCACGCCACGCAGTTTGACCTGGTCATCGTTGCGGCCCAGGTACTCCAGGTTGCCATCGGGCAACCAGCGCACCAGGTCGCCGGTGCGGTACATGCGCCCGGGGTTGAACGGGTCTTGCAGGAAGCGTTCAGCAGTCAAGTCCGGGCGATTCAAGTAACCCCGTGCGACGCCGCTGCCGCCTACATACAACTCACCGGCCACACCCACCGGCACCGGGCGTAACTGCGCATCCAGCACATAGCTGCACGCATTGGCGATGGGCCGACCGATATGCAATGCCTGCCCGGCCCGCACGCGGCCGGAGGTGGCAACTACCGTGGCTTCGGTGGGGCCATAGTTGTTGATCACGGCAAAACGCCGTTCCTGGGTGAACTGACGCAAGCGATCGCCGCCGATCAGCAGGATGCGCAAGGTGGGGTGTTGCAGGTTTTGGCTGAACGCGTACTCGGCTACCGGCGTGGGCAAAAAGCTTACGTCCAACGGCTGCGCCAGCCACCAGGCCAGCAGTTCATCAATGGTTTCATTGCCGACTTCGGCGGGCGGCAGGTGCAAAGTCGCACCGACGCACAAGGCTGGCCAGACTTCCCAGGCCATCGCATCAAAACCAAACCCGGCCACGCTGCTGGTGTGACTCGCAGCGGCCAAACCAAAGGCTTCGCAGTGCCAATGCACCAGGTTTTCCACGTTGTGGTGTTCGACCATCACGCCCTTGGGCTGGCCGGTGGAGCCGGAGGTGTAGATGACGTAGGCCAGGTGCGCAGGCGTCAGCACGGGCAGCTGTGGATTGTTGATGGGCAGGTGCTGCCAGGCCGGGTCATGCAAGTCGACCAACGTGACCGCCCCCAGCAGGTCACGGGTGCTGGCCTCAGCCAGTACCGCCACCGGGGCGCTGTCCTGCAATAAATAAGCGACACGTTCGGCGGGATACGCCGGGTCAATCGGCACATAGCCGGCGCCGGCCTTGAGAATGCCCAACAGCCCCACCAGCATCTGCGGGCCGCGACGGCAGCACAGCGCCACGCGATCATCCGGCTGCACGCCGAGTGCCAGCAGGTGATGAGCCAACTGGTTGGCACGCTGATTGAGCTGCTGATAGGTCAGCGCCTCACCGCCCTGCTGCACGGCAATGGCGTGGGGTTGGCGCTCGGCCTGCACCTCAAAGGCACCCGGCACGGTGTGGCCACGGGGGAAGTCCTGGGCCGTGGCGTTGAACTCGCGCAGCAGGGTTTCACACTCCGTCGCGGGCAGGATCGGCAGGCGATTGAGGGCAGCGTCCGGCGTATCTTCCAAGGCTGTGAGCAACTGCGCCACAGCGTTGTGCATGTAGTCGCATAGACGCTGCGCGCCGATCTGCGGCACCGCCAGCACGCTCAGCCCGAAGCCGTCACCCAGGTCATCCACGCTCAGGGTCAACGGGTAATTACTGCGTTCCTCACCACCCAGCAGTTGCACGCCCTCCCAGATGCCATGGCCGTCGCGGGCCATTTCGCCGGGGTTGCTGTGACGGTAGTTGAGCAAGGCGCTGAACAAGGGCGTGCTGGTCGGCACACCGCTGCAACGCTGAGCCAGGGCCAGCGAGGCATGTTCATGCCCAAGCAAAGCACTCAGGCGCGCATGGGTGGCCTTGACCGCCGCTGACGCCCCGGCGGCAACATCGACCCGCAGCGGCAAGGTGTTGATAAACATCCCCAGCGCCCGGTCCGCGCCGTCGCCAGCTTGCATACGGCCCATCAGCACGGTGCCGAACACCACGTCATCGCGGCCGGACACCAGCCCCACCACCTGGGCCCAGGCCAGGTGCATCAGGCTCGCGGCGCTCACGCCCCGCTGTCGCGCCTGCTGGCGGACCCGCTGCGCCAGCGCGGCGTCCAGTGGCAGCGCGGCTTCCTCGATGGCGCGGCCGTCGCCCTGCACATCCTGCAAACCAAACGGCAAGGTTGGTTCGCCGACATCGGCGAGCATCTCGCGAAAGAACTGTTCATGCTCGGCCACACTGACACCCAGTCGCGCCTGGGCCACGTAGTTGCGAAACGGCGCGGCAGCGGGCAAGTCCTGGGCCTGGTTGAACATAAAGGCGTGCATTTCCTGGCCGACCACCTCCATGGCTGTGTGGTCCAGCGCCAGGTGGTGAAACAGCAGGATCGCCGCAACGCGGTTGTGCACCGGGTCCTGGGCATAGACCATGCGCAGCAACGGCGCCTGGGTGATGTCCAGGCGGTAGTGCCGGGCATCGAAGCGCTCATGCAGTTGTTCGAGGATGCCGCCGTCGGCCGGGTCCAGATGAACCTCCTGCACCACCAGCTGCGCCTCGCGCCGCACCACTTGCACCGGGTTGTCCAGGCCCTCCCAGACCACGCCCGTGCGCAGAATGTCGTGGCGGGCCACCACCTGTTGCAGCGCGCCCATGAACCCGTGCAAGCGCTCGATGCTGTCGAACGCCATGCGCGATTGCAGCAAGTACGGGTCGCCCTGTTCGGCGCTGAGGTGGTGGTAGAGAATCCCTTCCTGCAACGGCGCCAGCGGGTAAATATCCTGCACATTCGCCGCACCACCCGGCACGCTGGCGACGATTCGCTCGATGGCCTGCGCAGTCAGTTGCGCCAGGCTCAGCATCGACGGTGTGATCTGCGTGCAACCGGTCGGGATGCCATTGGCCGGCACCAGGATTTCGCGACCACTGCCCACCGCCACCGCCAACGCCAACGCCGCCAGGCTCGGCTGACTGAACAGCACGCGCACATCGGCACTCAGGCCCACTTGGCGCATGCGCTCGATCAGGCTCACCGCCAGCAGCGAATGGCCGCCCAACTCAAAGAAATGATCGTGGCGCCCAACGCGTTCGAGCTTGAGCACGTCCTGCCAGATCTGCGCCAACAAGGTTTCCACCTCGCCTTGCGGGGCTTCGTAGCCACGACTGAGCAGCGCATTCTGGTCCGGCGCCGGCAACCCCTTGCGGTCGAGCTTGCCGTTAGCGGTGAGCGGCAACTGCGCCAGCCACACATAAGCCGAAGGCACCATGTAGTCAGGCAACTGGCCCAGCAGATGAGCGCGCAGGCTTGCGATATCCAGCGTTGCGTCGGCGGTGTAATAGGCAACTAAACGTTTGTCGCCGGGCTCGTCTTCGCGAACCAGCACCACAACATCCCTGATCCCGGCACAGGTGCCCAGGCACGCTTCGATTTCACGAGGTTCGATACGAAAGCCGCGAATCTTCACTTGCAGGTCATTGCGCCCCTGGTACAGCAAGTTGCCGTCGGCGCGCCAGCAGGCCAGATCACCGCTGCGGTACAGGTGGCCATCGCCGAATGGGTTCGGGACAAACTTTTGCGCGCTCAGTTGGGGCTGGTTCAAGTAGCCCTTGGCAACGCCCGCTCCGCCGATATACAGCTCGCCGGTCACACCCACGGGCAGCGGTTGCTGGCGCGCATCCAGCACATAGACCTGGGCGTTGGCAATCGGTCGGCCAATCGGAATGGCACCCTCGCACAGCGTGGTGATCTCAAACGTGGTGGAGAACGTGGTGGCTTCGGTCGGGCCATACCCATTCAGCAGATGCTCGGGTTTGCCGAGCTTGAGCACCCGGCCAATCACCTGAGGGTCAAGCACGTCGCCGCCGACGATCAGGTAGCGCAATTGGCGGAACACCGGCATCAACGCATCGGCGTACTGATGGAACAGTCCTGCGGTCATCCATAACACGCTGACCGCCTGCGCCTGCAACAGCTCGGCGAACGCGGCCCGGGATAACAGCTGCGCCTGCTCGACCACCACCACACAACCGCCATTGAGCAACGGTGCCCACACGTCGAGGGTGCTGGCGTCAAATGCCGGGTTGGAAGCGAAAGCCACGCGGTCGTGGGCATTAAATTCGGCAAAGCCGTTGTTGAGCACCAGGCGTGAGATGGCGAGATGGGGCACTTGCACGCCCTTGGGTGCCCCGGTGGAGCCGGAGGTGTAGAGGATGTAGGCAACACTTTGCGCAGAGTGGGCCAGGTCGAGGTTAGCGGGCGACTGCGCGTCCAGATCCAACTGCGCCAGGTCGTCCAGCACATGGCGTGCGCCGCTGTCTTTGACGATGAAGGCCTGGCGTTCGACAGGCGCGTTGACGTCCAGCGGCACATACACCGCAGCGCACTTGAGGATCGCCAGTTGGCAGACCAGCAGATCCAGGCAACGCGGCAAGGCAATCGCCACGCTTTCGCCGGGCTGCACACCCTGGCTGATCAGATGATGGGCCAGGCGGTTGGCACGGCGATTGAGGTCACGGTAGCTCAGTGACAGCTCGCCCTGCACCGCCGCCGGCGCTTCAGGGCGGGCCAGCGCCTGGGCTTCAAACAGTTGCGAGACAGTAAGTTGCGAGGGGTATTGCCGGGCGGTGGCGTTGAAACCTACCAGCACTTGATGACGCTCGGCAGGGGGTAGAATCGACACTTCGTGCAAGGCGGTGGTCGGCGCGTGTTGCAGCGCGCTTACCACATGGCGCAACGCGGTGAGCATGTACTCGCCCACGCGTTGCACATCCAGGTGGGTGACGCCTTGCACCGTCAGGGCAAAGCCAATCCCCAGGTCATCGACGTTGAGCACCAGCGGGTAGTTGCTGCGTTCTTCGGAGCTGAGGATCTGGATACCGAATGCGCCAAAGGGGTTGTCCCCCGGCGCTTCCTCCGGCGCGCTGTGCCGGTAGTTGAGCAAGGTGCTGAACAACGGCAACGAACCCGGTACGCCGCTGCAACGCTGGGCCAGGGACAGCGCGGCGTGTTCATGCCCGAGCAACTGCGCCAGGCGCGCATGGGTGGCGCGTACGCCGGCTTGCACGCCGACGCTGCCGAGGCTGACCCGCAGCGGCAAGGTATTGATGAACATTCCCAGCGCTCGGTCGGCGCCCTCGCCGCCCTGCATACGGCCCAGCAACACAGTGCCGAACACCACGTCCTGCTGGCCGGACACCTGACCCAGCACCTGAGCCCAAGCCAGATGCACCAGGCTCGCCGTGCTGACACCCAGCTGCCGTGCCTGTTCGCGCAGGGCCAGGCTGAGGGTCGGTTCCAGCGGCAAATGGGCCTCATGAATGCCGCTGCCGTCGCCGTTCACGTCCTGCAAACCGAAGGCCAGGGTCGGTTCGTCGATATCGCCGAGCATCTGGCTGAAGAAGGATTCGTGCTGGGCCTGGCTCAGGCCCAGCCGCGCCTGAGCCACATAGTTGCGGTACTGCACCGCGTCAGGCAGTTGCGCGCGATTGCCATGCAGGCTGGCGCTCATTTCTTCAACCAGCACTTGCAGGGCTGTGTGATCAAGCAGGATATGGTGCAACAGCAGGATGCCGACAAAGCCGCCCACCTCTTCTGCATAGGCCAGGCGCATCAGCGAAGCGCGGGACAGGTCCAGGCGATAGTGGCGAGGGTCGAAGCGCTGTTGCAACTGCGCCAGGGCATCGGCGCCCTGGGTATCCAAGCGCTCAACGGCCAGCGGCGCCTGGCGCAACACCACTTGCACCGGCTCCTCCAGGCCCTCCCAGAGAATGGCTGTGCGCAGGATATCGTTGCGTTCGATGACGCTGTGCAGCGCCTGGATAAAGCCATCCACCGCGCACTGGTCGTTAAAGCGCAACTGCACCTGCAACACGTAGGGATCGCCTTCGGTGGTTGCCAGGTGGTGGTAGAGAATACCGGCCTGC
This sequence comes from Pseudomonas paralactis, assembly GCF_001439735.1. Classification (GTDB taxonomy): domain Bacteria; phylum Pseudomonadota; class Gammaproteobacteria; order Pseudomonadales; family Pseudomonadaceae; genus Aquipseudomonas; species Aquipseudomonas paralactis. The sequence goes on along the minus strand of NZ_JYLN01000006.1, from coordinate 116,940 downwards.
AACGGCGCCAGACCGTAAATGTCCTGCACGTTGGCCACGCCACCGGGTACGGCCTGCAGGATGTGATCGATGGCGGCCTGGCCCAGTTCAACCAAGGGCAGCATGTCTGGCGTGATGCGCTCACTGTCTTCTTGAATCAGATTGGCCGGGACCTGCACCTCATGGTGCCCGCCCACCGCCGCCGCGAGGGCCGCCAGGGTCGGCTGGCCGAACAACACACGTACATCGGCGCTCAGCTCTACCTGGCGCATGCGTTCGATCAGCTTGACCGCCAGCAGCGAATGCCCACCCAACTCAAAGAAGTTATCGTCACGCCCCACCTGGTCGAGCTTGAGCAGGTCTTGCCAGATCATCGCAATGGTGTTTTCCACCGCACCTTGGGGCGCGGCATAACTGCGCCGAGCCAACGCGTCGGCATCGGGTACGGGCAAGGCTTTGCGGTCGAGCTTGCCGTTGGTGGTCAGGGGGAACGCCTGCAGACGCACGAAAGCGCTGGGCACCATATGTTCGGCCAGGCTCAGTAGCAAATGATCGCGCAAGGCAGCGACGCTGGGCTCACCCTCGGTGAGCACGTAGGCCACCAGGCGCTTGTCACCCGGTTCGTCTTCACGGGCGATCACCACCGCATCGCGCACGCCGCTGGCGGTGGCCAGGTGCGCCTGAATTTCGCCAAGCTCAATGCGGAAACCGCGAATCTTGACCTGGTCATCGTTACGCCCCAGGTACTCGACACTGCCGTCGGCCAGCAAGCGGCCGAGGTCGCCGGTCTTGTACATGCGCAGGCCGGTGGCCGGGTCGGCGAGGAAGCGTTCGGCGTTGAGCGCCTCGCGGTTCAGGTAACCGCGCGCCACCCCGGCGCCGCCCACGTACAGCTCGCCCACCACACCGTAGGGCAACGGCTCGCGGTGTTCATCCAGCACATACACCTGCAAGTCAGGGATGCGCACACCAATCGGGCTGACGCCGATCAGTTGGGCATCCGCCGCCTCCAGCGCACGATAGGTCACGTGCACGGTGGTTTCGGTAATACCGTACATGTTCACCAACTGGGTACCGGCATTCACTGCGCGGGCGTACCACGGCTTGAGCATGGCCGGTTCCAGGGCCTCCCCCCCAAAAATCACCTGACGCAACGAATGCGCCTGGGTGCTGTGGCTCTGGGCTGCGATCAACTGGCGGAACGCGCTCGGCGTCTGGTTGAGGATGCTCACTTGGGCTTCGCAGAGCAGCGTGTAGCACTCATCCGGCGAGCGGCTGACCAGTTGCGGCACGATCAGCAACTGGCCGCCGTGCATCAGCGCGCCCCAGATTTCCCACACGGAAAAATCGAACGCAAAGGAGTGGAACAGTGCCCACACATCGTGCCGGTTGAACCCGAACCAGTGCTGGGTGGCGCTGAACAGGCGCGCCACCTGGCGGTGTTCGATCATCACCCCCTTGGGTTGGCCGGTGGAGCCGGAGGTGTAAATCACATAGGCGAGATGGGCCGGGCTCAGGTGCAGCCGTGGATCGCTGACGGGCAGTTGGCCCAGGCTGTCAAGGTCGATTGGTAGGGTATTGCCGACCCTGTCCCGGGTATTGGCCTGCACCAGCACCACCACCGGTTGACTGTCGGCCAGGGTGTAGGCGATGCGTTCCTGTGGGTAAGCCGGGTCTATCGGCACGTAGCCGGCACCAGCCTTGAGGATACCGAGCAGGCCGATGATCATTTGCGGGCCGCGCTCCACACAGATCGCCACGCGGCTGTCGGGTTCCACGCCCTGGGCCAGCAGTGCATGGGCAACCTGGTTGGCGCGTTCGTTGAGTTGACGATAGCTGAGGCGCTGCTGCTCAAATCGCACGGCAATGGCTTCAGGCTGGGCGGCGGCGTGGGCTTGGACTTGCTGGTGGATCAGCGCGGTATCGGCGTAATGCGTGGGGCTGTGGTTCAAGGTGTGCAGCAAGGCGTGGCGTTCAGCGTCGGGCAGGATGTTCAGGCCGCAGAGCGGCCCATCCGGTCGATGCTCAAGGGCGTCGGCCAGGCTTTGCAGGGCGGTGTGCAGATAGCCGGCAACCCGCTGTGCACCGATAGCCCCATCGACCATCACCGTCAGGGCGAAATCTTGCCCCAGGTCGTCGACGTTAACCGTCAGCGGGTAGTTGGTGCGCTCTTCGGCGCCCAGTACGCGGATGCCGTTGGCCACCTCGATCACCGCGGCCATGTCGGTGGCGGCACTGTGGCGATAGTTGAGGATCGCGCTGAACAATGGCGTGGGCGCCGCTACCCCACTGCAACGCTGGGCCAGTGCCAGGGACGCATGTTCGTGATCGAGCAAGCGCGTAAGTCGTTCATGGGTGACTTGCACGGCGGCGCGCACGCCTTGCGCGCCAACATCAACCCGCAACGGCAAGGTGTTGATGAACATGCCCAAGGCCCGTTCACCACCCTCGCCTGCGCCCATGCGCCCGAGCATCACGGTGCCGAACACCACTGCCTCACGACCGGAAACCACGCCCAGCACGCGCGCCAACGCCAGGTGCATCAGGCTCGCCACGCTCACCCCCAGCGGCCGCGCCAAACTGCGCAGGCGAAGACCAAGGGCGCTATCGACGGGAATGCGCGCTTCATCAACGCCCTGACCATCGCCCTGCACATTTTGCAGGCCGAACGGCAAGGTCGGCTCATCAATATCGGCAAGCATGTCGCGAAAGAACGCCTCATGGGCCTGTTCGCTGACACCCTGGCGCACCTGGGCGATATAGCTGCGAAACGCCACTGGCGAGCCCGCTTGCGCTTGCTCACCGGCCAGGTACAGCTGAATTTCATGGCGCACTACGTCCAGGGCGGTGTGATCCAGAATAGTGTGGTGGAACAACAGCATCGCGACCACGCGCTGGTTGGCCGGGTCTTCAGCGAACACCAGGCGCAGCAGCGGCGCCTGGCCAAGGTCCATGCGGTAAGCACGGGCGTCATAGCGCGCAAGCAACTGGGCGAGACGGTCGCCGCCGTCCAACTGCGCCTCATCACACGCCAGCTGCGCCTTGCGCCACACCACTTGCAGCGGTTCATCGAGGCGCTCCCACACCATCGAGGTGCGCAGAATATCGTGGCGGTCGATCACCCATTGCAGCGCCTCGGCAAAGGCTTGCAGGCGTGCGCGGTTGTCGAACACAAACTGCGCGTGCAGCACATAGGGATCGCCCTGGGCGGCAGAAAGATGGTGGTAGAGCATGCCTTCCTGGAGCGGCGCCAGGGGGTAGATATCCTGCACATTCGCCGCGCCGCCGGGGATCGCCGCGACGATACGGTCGATGGCCGGCTGGTCGAGGTTGACCAATGGCAGCATGTCCGGGGTAATGCGATAGGCCGGGCTCAACCAGTCACCGCCATGCTCGGCGACCAGTACCAGCAACCGGGACTTATGCGCGATTAATTGATCCCAGAGCGCATCATCCAACGCCTCGTCATCGCCCAGGACGATCAGGTCGCCTTCTTCAGTTTGCAGACGGATCGCATAGGTGGAGATCGCTGCCAGTAAGTCGCTGAACTGCATTGGGGTAACCTGCCTGATAATTCACGGTTTAAGAGAAAGTCCGTATTCAGTTTTGCCGCTAGGCGCAGCGCCCTTGAAAAACAACGGGCGCAGCCGGGGGCCTGGAGAGGCTTCCGGCAGGCTTGGAAAATTAAGGGATTTGCACGGTGGGGGGTGACATGGGAAGCGGGGACAAGTGTCGGGTGGGAGGGTTCCCGTTTTTGCTCGAGAGTCTTCAACCTACCGGAGTTTCACCAGCAAGGCTGCAACTACTGACCAAGCGACCGAACCGATCAACATCATCATATTGATGGTCAACAGACGCTTTAGGTAAGGGGGGAAATTTTTTAGATCGACAGGGTCCAGTTCTCCGATACGGATAGACGCGTTCGGCATCGTCACCATTCCGGCAATTTTGGATATTTCCCAAAGCGACCAGATTACCCCTCGCTTACCCAGGCTCGTCCCCCAGATATAAATAAAACGACTGTTCTTCAGTGCCTCCCTCATAGAGCCCAAGTGCCGACGACTCAGATAAAGACTAAAAGTAATGCCAGCAACAGCTAGCAAAATTGGTCCTCCTGTAACCATCATTGCGATCCAGAGAGGCCAAGTATCAATACTGGTCATGGTTGTCTGGCCCCATAAATTTTTTCACCTATGTACTCACCCGTTTTACCACCGTAAGTCGTGCCCACCCACGTGCCCGCGCCTACAACAGCGGCGATACATATAACACCACCGGTCCCTGTTGTGACGCCAAGCGCAATGCAGATCGCAGTACTGGCATAACTCGCTGCCAACCCGCTTGCAGCACCTACTGCAGTAGACCCCGCGAATTTTCCTCCTTCGGTAAACTTAACCTTTTCACACGCTGCCCCAGTATCTCCATTACACACCTGCTGAATAGCCAAAAGTGAAGATATCCCGCCAAGAGCAATCCCGATGTACCCCCCAGCCTTCATATACTTCGTGGCACGACTGACCGCCTCAACATGAGCGGCATACCCCCGAATCTGCCCCGGCCCACCCGCCTTGTCCCAGTGATGCACCAGGCTACGGCTGGAAATACCCAGGGCTGCTTTCAACTTCGGGTGATCGCCCAGGGTTGTCTGGCCGCGCAGGCGCGTGGAGTTGAGCAAATGAGCATCCAACTGACTCATCAACCGCTGGCGATCAGCAAAGAACTGCGGCGACCTAAGGTGGCCGTGCTGCCGATAGTTTTCCTGATGCAACCGCTCCATGGCTTGGAGAGTATCGCGCAGATTGCTCAGATGCTTTTCCATCACCACAGCACTGACGCCAAGCCAGGTTGAGGTATGGCCGATGAAACCTGCGATCTCGGCACCGTGGCGATACAGAAAGTCGGCCTCGTCCGGCGTCAGTGAATCCAGAGATGCGCTGACTTGTTGTGCAGCATGCATCAGTTGCGCTTCCTGATAGGTGCAGGAGGTGTTGTTCGGATCGCTGAGCACGATCATCGAGCCGGCTTTGACGTTGCCGGTATTGGGATTCAGTGATTGAAACTTGCGCATTACAGCCGGGTCGAGCGTCGAAAAAAGTGTCGCCTCCAGCGCCTCGCGGGTCATGCTTTTGGGGACGATATAGAAACCTGGCTCCTCGCCTGAGAGAGCTTTAAATGCGCCAAATGCGGACCGGGGCGAATAACTTGGCGCGGTGGCAGTGCGTTGAGAAGGGGCTGACCATTGGGGCGCTGGCTGGACCGGCTCAACGGTTTGTCCGTTGGCGCGCGCAACGGAGCCACCTCTGCCGTGGTACTTGCCGAGTAACACCGAAGGAATCAGCTCGGCTTTACAGGGACAGCCGCTGTAGCTGTCCAACGTACCGGCAATAAGCCGGCCATTGCTTTGCATGAAGGAAATACCGCCAAGGATCTTATACGTTTGCCCATCCTTGCCACAGGTGACTGGGTCACCTTCGCACGCACGAAGACTGCCATGCATATGGGTCCTGTGATCTCCGTCCAGTACTTGGCCGCCGCAACTGGTTTTGTCACCTTGGCGGATGAAATAACCTACGCTCATTGTTTTGCCTCTTGCCCCTGCTTTTTGGCCGTACTTCCCTGCTCGTTTCGATAAGAAAACTGACGCGTGACGCATTTCAATCGAGATCAACGAGTAAGGGAAAGCCAGTAGAAAGCCAAACTTTGGAGAGGGATTTCCTTAGGGTAAAGTCAGACGATTCCGAGGTTTTCGTCGTATAAATCCGATAGATCGCTGACAGCCTCACTCAGTAACCACTTCCCATATCGGCATCGCCTGCTCGACATGCATTGTTAAAGGCCAGCAATCCATATCCCTTTAATTTGCAGGACGTTTCCTAGACAATCTTTCGGCCTTGCGCCTGCTCAACCCGCTGGCTAGCCTTCGCTTCGTCGCTGCCTATCAGCGATCGGGTGTGAGATCCCGTGTATCAGCAGGCGTCATGCGCTACAACCGTCTATGGCGGCTATGTGCGGGCAGACTTCGGTCTGGCCGGGTCCTGCTTTCCGGTATCTCACCCCGCACATAGCTGCCACCTTTTGACGTGTGAGATCGGCAAAAGAATGGCTCCCAATCCAAGCAGGAGCTTCACCCATGAGCAAAATCGTCCCTGATCCACCCTATCCCGTGTTTGTTGCCCACGAAGACCTGAGCTTCGAAGACGCCATCGCCAGCATTTCTTCGCTGCTGCGCTGCGCCGCCACCACCGCCACCGAAACCGCCGAGGGCCTCGAAGGCAGCCAACGTGACATGGCCTGCTCCACCGCCCACTTGATCGATATGGCCCGCACCCTCGCCGACCGCGCACTGGATTGCCTGCAACCCAAACCCACCAACACCCCATAACTCCTGCGAGAGAGCGCTCCCGATAGCGTTGGGTCAGTCAATCCATATCTGACCCACCGTCATCAAGGCATGGGTATCCACACAACTTTTGTAGCCACTGCCAACCGTAACCACGATGCGAAGCGAGCCGCTCTTGCTCTTGATCTGTTTTTGATCTTGATCTTAGGCGCCCCGTCAAACCACGCTGGCCGGAATTCGACAGGGATTTGGGGGGTAAACCGGCAGGGATGCCGGTTTAGCCGCCCCGCGCCATGGATGGCGCGTGGCGGCGGCCCCCCAAATCCATGGCGGATTACGGGCACACCGAGCCCAGGCGAGGTGCCGAGTGGTGGGGCAAGAGCGTTTTGCTTACTTTTGCGCTTTTCAAAAGTGACCCGCTGTAAAAGCGGAACCAATATCAGCCGCTACCTAAATAACGGATATGCACTCGATCAAAGTCCAGCATCCTGGTCGGCTGTCAGGCCGCCATCGGGGGCAAGCCCCCTCCCACAGGCCGATGCATTTGCTGCCCAAGTCGCTACAGACCTGGCAACCCAGGTAAACAAGACGGGCGGGAAGTGGTACAAAAGCAGTCCTTGCCACTTTCCTGGAGGCCGCCGCTCATGACATCCAAGCTCGAACAACTCAAGCAATTCACCACCGTGGTCTGCGACACCGGCGACCTCGACGCCATCAGCCGCCTGCGCCCGGTGGACGCCACCACCAACCCGTCGCTGCTGCTCAAGGCCGCCGCCATCCCGGAATACGCCGAGCTGCTGCGCAATGCCGTGTCCTTGTCCAAAGGGGATGTGGACCTGGCCTGCGACCACTTCGCTGTGGCGGTGGGTGCGGGCATTCTCAAGGTGATCCCGGGGCGTATTTCCACTGAAGTCGATGCGCGCCTGTCCTTCGACGAAGACGCGTTGTGGGCCAAGGCCAATCAGTTGATCGCCCTGTACGACCAGGCCGGTGTCAGCCGCGACCGCGTGCTGATCAAACTGGCCTCGACCTGGGAAGGCATCCGCACTGCCGAACGCCTGGAAAAATCCGGTATCCAGACCAACCTCACGCTGCTGTTCTCCTTCGCCCAGGCCGTGGCCTGCGCCGATGCCGGGGTGTTTTTGATCTCGCCCTTCGTGGGCCGCATTTACGACTGGTATCGCAAAAATACCGGCCTGGACTACACCGGCGTGGATGACCCGGGCGTGCAGTCGGTGACGCGAATCTACAACTACTACAAGACCAACCAGATCCCCACCGTGGTCATGGGCGCCAGCTTTCGCACCTTGAGCCAGATCGAACAACTGGCCGGCTGTGACCGCCTGACCATCAGCCCCGACCTCCTGCAAAAGCTCGCCGAAGACAACGGCCCGCTGGAGCGCAAGCTGGTGCCGGGCACCCATGGCGAAGCGCGCCAAAGCTTGACCGAAGCGCAATTTCGCTGGGCCTCGAACGAAGATGCGATGGCAACCGAAAAGCTGGCGGAAGGGATTCGGCAGTTCGCGCGGGATCAGGAAAAACTGGAAAAACTGCTGGCCGGCGCATGACCGCTATCAAACCGCTGGGCCAACCCCGCACGCTGGTGTTTCTGGCTTACCCACAAATGGGCTTGCTCGATCTGACCGGTGCGCAAACGGTGTTCTGGGCCGCGACCAAGGCCATGGCCGAACGCGGTTTACAAGGCTACGTGGTGCACAATGCCAGCCTGGCGGGTGGCCTGATGCCGACCGCTGAAGGCTTGAGCGTCGACACGGTGGCGCTGGCACAATTAGACCCTGGCGCCATCGATACGCTGGTGGTACCCGGCGCGCCCGCCATTGAGCAAGCCATGGCGGATAATACTGCGCTGGTGGCCTGGCTGCGCAACGCCTCCGGCCAGGCTCGACGTACCGCCTCGGTATGCAGCGGTACCTTTTTACTGGCGCAGGCAGGCTTGCTTGAGGGGCGCCGCGCGGCGACGCATTGGGCCATGTGCGAGCTGCTCAGACAACGCTTCCCGACCATCGAAGTGGATGTGGACGCGATATTCGTGCAGCAAGGCACGGTGTGGACCTCCGCCGGCGTGAGTGCCGGGATAGACCTGGCCCTCGCACTGGTGGAAGCCGATTGCGGCCGCGAGGTAGCGCTGCAAGTGGCGCGCGAATTGGTGGTGTTCCTCAAGCGACCCGGCGGCCAGGCGCAGTTCAGCCAGGTGCTGCAAGCGCAAACCGCCGACAGCGCCGGCTTCGATGCCCTGCACGTGTGGATCAGCGACAACCTGCGCGACAGCGACCTCAGCGTGGAACGCCTGGCCGCGCAGAGCCATATGAGCCCACGCAACTTTGCGCGGGTCTATAAACAAAAAACCGGTCGCACCCCGGCCAAGGCCATCGAATTGTTTCGCATGGAAGCGGCGCGGCGGATGCTTGAAGACTCCCAACGCAGCATCGACCAGATCGCCCGTCTGTGCGGGTTTGGCGACGAAGAGCGTATGCGCGGCACCTTCCACCGGCATCTGGCCATCGCACCACGCGACTACCGCGAGCGCTTTTCTCGCTAGGCCGATGAGAAGTGGCAGTGATTCAGGGTTTTCTGTCCTTTCTGACAAACAACAGTGCTTTTACAGTGATCCGGCAATGCCTTGCGGCTTATCTGGTCTCTGGAGCAACCCCATGAAACAACACATTCTGATCATTGGCGCCGGGTTCGGTGGCGTGTGGAGCGCCTTGAGCGCGGCTCGGCTACTGGATAAACACGACCGCAACGATGTGCGCATCAGCCTGCTCGCCCCCCAAGCGGAGCTGCGTATCCGCCCGCGGTTCTACGAGCCCGATGTGCATACCATGCTGGCCCCGCTTGATGCGCTGTTCGACGCAGTGGGCGTAACCTTTGTACAAGGCGCTGCCGACAGCATCGACACCAACGCCAGGCAAGTGACCTACCGCAACGCGGCGGGCACTCCGGCGACCCTCACCTACGACCGCTTGGTGCTTGCTGCCGGCAGCCGCTTGAATCGCCCAAGCATGGACGGTATCCAGCACGTATTCGACGTGGACCAGATCGAAGACGCCACGCGACTTGAAGCGCATATCAAGGCCCTGAAAAACCTGCCCGACAGCCCGGCGCGCAACACCGTGGTGGTTGCCGGCGGTGGTTTTACCGGGATCGAGACCGCCACCGAAATGCCCGCGCGACTGCGTGCGGCGCTGGGGGGTTCTGCCAATATCCGCGTGATTGTGGTGGACCGCGGCCCGCAGATAGCGGCGTCGATGGGGGATGGCATTCGCCCGGCGATCATCGAAGCCAGCCAGGCGCTCGGGCTTGAATGGGTACTGAACACCTCGGTTGCCTCAGTGGATGCCGGCGGTGTGACCCTGGCGGATGGGCAGCGGATTGAGTCCAGCACCGTGATCTGGACCATTGGTTTTCGCGCCAACCCGTTGACCGAGCAAGTCGATGGCACCCGCGATCCTCAGGGCCGCCTGCATGTGGACGCCAGCCTCAGAGTCAAAGGCCAACCTGCCGTTTACGCCGCCGGGGACGTGGCCTACGCCGCCACCGACGAGCTGGGCAACTTCGCTGCCATGTCCTGCCAGCACGCCATCGCCCTGGGCCGCTACGCTGGTAACAACGTCGCCGCCGATCTGATCGGCGTGGCCCCCATGACCTACAGCCAACCCAAATACGTCACCTGCCTCGACCTCGGCGCTTGGGGCGCGGTGTACACCGAAGGCTGGGACCGTCAGCTTAAGCTGGTGGGCCAGGAAGCCAAGGAACTCAAACAGCAGATCAATAGCGTGTGGATCTACCCACCGGCTGCGGATAGAAAGGTGGCGTTGGCGGCGGCGGATCCGTTGATCCCGGTGGCGTAGAACTTCGCGTTGCTCACTACAATGACAGGATGTGAACGATCCATTTTTTTGATGTCATCCACTTCCCGGTTGCGATGGAGCATCGCGCAGGCTACTCTTTCAACTCGCAGCAAGTGCTGCGATTGGACTTGGCGGTCCGACCAGATATAGGCGCAACGGCGCCCCCAACACGATTGCAGGCGCTTTTTTTGCGCCCGTGATTTCGTGCAATGGCGGGTTGCGCAGGGACTTCTTCGGAAGTGCCGGGTCCTATATCCCCGGTCCGCCAACCTTGCGTAATCCGCCACCCTAATTCTGCTTGGCGGCAGAAGGTGACGGCTCACTTAGATATAGGAGCAAGAACCATGACCTCATCTGATCGGTATATGCCCATAACGGGCCCCGATTGCACCATACCTACACTGCTAATCGATACTCAGGCGCCGCTTGATGCTTTGCATGACGCAGCAGTTTTTCGTATTCGGGCAGTCACTCAAGTTCTGGAAAACCTGGCACTTCGCGATGAAATCAGCAGCGATACCGTGGTGCTGCAGGACTTCGCGTTGCTGTTGAGTATTCCATTGCGGGACGGCTGCGATTTACTGGATGTGATCGGGCGTAGGCTAAGGGCAAGGATGTCGTAACCGAAAACAGGCGACCTTTGGTCGCCCTCTATAAACTCAGCAAATCAGCAAAGCCGCATTTATTCAGCGTACCTTGTGATAGTTGGCCAAAGCATTCATATATGCTGCTTTAACTGTCAGGCCTACAGTATCCAATACCTGCGCGTTAAGGGCAGCAAGCTTGTCACCTATCAAGCTTTGCCCCGCCTGCTTCAATTTGAGCCGGGAATGCCCGGCATATTTCGTGCCGGCAATATCCACCGTCAGGCTAACCTCACAGGCGTAATAGTCAGGAGAGTTCCAAGTCTTGACGAAGACTCTGTCGATCTCGACGCTGGTTTTGAGTGTCGAAGAGGGAGAAACGCCCACCGCACGCTTGGTGAAATCGGTCCAGTCGTCAACAGGAACGTTGGCGAACCCCTCGTAAAGGCCGACTTTGTAATTGGCAGCATGCCAAACAAGCTTGCTCGACTCCTTGCAGCGCGTACACTTTTCAGCGCCAGTCACTTGCACGATGTCGGCCTGTACAACACTACTTTTGATTGCCGCCAACTCGGCCTCCGTCGAGTACGCCGCGAAGTGCAACTGGTTGGTAACGCAACCACTGAGCCCTAACAGAACACATGCAACGATCAAGTACTTCATCAATCACCAATCCCTGTGAAATTCATTTGTTAAGCGGCACACCCTGCCCAAACCGCCGAATCGCCAGGCAATACCCCACCAAGGCCAACCCTGCCAGCAACCCACCCGCCGCGCCGATCCAGGCGAAGCCGAAGTGGCTGCCGACCCAACTGCCCATCAACGCACCACCGCCGATGCCGATGTTGTAGATCCCGGAAAACATCGCCATGGCCACATCGGTGGCGTCCGGTGCCAGCACCAGCACCTTGGACTGCATGGCCAGGCCAAAGCCCATGATCGCCATGCCCCAGAAAATGCTCAACACCACCAGGTAGGATTCGGCGCCGCTCAACGGCAGCATCAGCGCCAGGCACGCGGCGAGGATGAACACGGCGCCGATTACGAACAGGTGCGGGTTGAAGCGGTGCACCAGGCTGAACAACAGCGAGCCGATGATGCCGGCACCGCCGAACACCAACAGGATCAGGGTCACGGCACTGCCGCCCAGCCCGGCGACGCCTTCGACGAAGGGTTCGATGTAGCTGTAGGCGGTGAACTGCGCAGTGACGGTCATTGCGGTCAGCACGTAGAGCGCCACCAGCGCCGGGCGCTTGAACAGCAACGGCAGGCTGCGCAGGGAGCCGGAGTTCTGGCTGGGCAGCAGCGGCAAGGTGCGCCCCAGCCAGAACACCAGGGCGGCGGCGAAGGCGGCGATCACCAGAAAGGTGGTACGCCAGCCCATGGCCTCGCCCAACAGACGGCCCAAGGGAATGCCCAACACCATCGCCAGGGACGTGCCGGTGGCCAGCAAGCCAAGGGCCTGCACTTGCTTGCCCTCTGGCGCCAGGCGCACAGCCAGTGAAGCCGTGATCGACCAGAACAACGCATGGGCCAGGGCGATGCCGACCCGACTGACCATCAGCAGGCCGAAGCTGGTGGCGACGCTGGAGAGGATATGGCTGGCGATAAACAGACCGAACAATACGATCAGCAGCTTGCGGCGCTCGACGTTGCGGGTCAGCAGCATCACCGGCAGAGAGGTCAGCGACACGATCCACGCATAGATGGTGAGCATCAGGCCGACGCTGGCCACGGGCATGTCGAAGCTGGCGCCAATGGCGCTGAGCAGCCCGACGGGGACAAATTCGGTGGTATTGAACACAAACGCGGCCAGCGCAAGAGCGATGACCGGTTGCCAATTGGCTTGGGGGGTTGCGGCTGAAAGGCTCATTGACGGGCGCGGTACTCTGACGGTGATCAAACGGCCACCCAGGACAAGCGCCGCCGCCGAGCATTCTATAGGTTTCTCGGCCGGCTGTTGATGCGGATCGTCGGCTGAAGGTTTATGGCGACGTCATGGTAATGATGTAGTTGCCGGACTGAATAGCCTTGCCGGCGTTGTCTACCAGCAGATAGCGCTGGTCGTAATAGCGCCCCTCGCCGCTGTCTGCCACCAGCCGCACATGGGCCGCATTGACGCTGGCCACCGGCGCCACATTGCGCACCTCGAAGCGGCTGCCGCGACTGACGTTGGCACAGCCGCGCAGTTCCATCACCGAACCGCTGTGCGCATTTGTCGCACAGCCTGACTCGACAATGGCACCACTGAACCGGATGGTGCCCTGCCCCGCGGTCTCTGCAGCGCCGCAGGCGCTTGCCCATAGGCACAGGAGGCCAGTCATTACCGAAACACGACGAACGTTCATGCCGACACTCCTTCTTGGGTTAGTAAGAAGTGAATCGTCGGCGTGGTCGTTAACTTGAGTTTATTTGCCTGGGAATGAGAGGTGGATCACGGATCCACCTGCCCCATCAACTCGGGGATGGTTTCCGGGCGCTGGGCATAGCGCTGCGCCAATGCCGCGCACACCATCAACTGGATCTGATGAAACAGCATCAACGGCAAAATCAACACGCCCATGCTCGCCCCGGCGAACAGCACCTGCGCCATCGGCACGCCGGTGGCCAGGCTTTTCTTCGAGCCGCAGAACAGAATGGTGATGCGATCTTCCTGGTTAAAACCAAACGCCTTGCCCAGCAGCGTAGACGCCACCAACACCAGGGCCAGCAACACGCAGCACGCCACCACCAACCCGCCCAATTCCCACAGCGGGATTTGATGCCAGATGCCCTCATTGACCGCTTCGCTGAATGCGCCGTAGACCACCAGTAGAATCGAGCCCTGGTCGACAAATTTCAGCCAGGCTTTATTGCGTCCGACCCAGTCGCCGATCCAGCGCCGCGCAATTTGCCCGGCGATGAATGGCAGCAGCAACTGCACGCTGATCTTCAGGATCGCATCGACGGTGGAACCGCCCTCCCCATGTACGTTCAGCAGCAGCGTTACCAGCAGCGGGGTCAGGAAGATACCGAACAAGCTGGACGCCGCCGCACTGCAAATCGCCGCAGGAATATTGCCGCGAGCCAGGGACGTGAAGGCAATCGCCGATTGCACAGTGGCCGGCAACGCGCAGAGATAGAGCATGCCCATGTAAAGCTCTGTACCGATCAGCGGCGACAGCACCGGCTTGAGCGCCAGGCCCAACAATGGAAACAGTACGAAGGTCAGGCTGAATACCAGCAAGTGCAAACGCCAGTGGCCGGCGCCGGCGACGATAGCCTGGCGCGACAGCTTGGCGCCGTGCAGAAAAAACAGCAGCGCGATGGCCAGGTTGGTGACCCAACCAAAGGCCACGGCGGTCTGGCCGCTGGCCGGCAGCAATGAGGCGAGGATCACCGTGGCGATAAGGGTCAGGGTGAAGTTGTCGGGCAGAAAGCGCGGGCGGGTCATAAGCAAATCTTCCAGGGGTTGCCAAGAGCGTTCCGGCGACTCTAACGTAACGATCCTTTACCGACTAACGCCAATGAGCCACTAAATGCCGCCAAAAGGACATGAAAAAACCGTTCGGCGCAGTGTACCCGGGCTTTCCAGCCTGCCACGGCCGGTGTATGGGCGCACCGAATCCTTGCCCAATCGTGCGCTGACGCGACGCCACAGCCACCCTTGGGTGCAGTTGTCCTACGCGATTTCCGGGGTGCTGGAGATCCATACCAGCGTAGGGCGTTTCGTCGCGCCACCGCAGCGCGCTGTCTGGATTCCGGCAGGCATGCCCCATCGGGTATTCAGCTCGCCGCATACCGAAATGCGCAGCTTGTACCTTGATTGCAGCGTCACCGCCTGGGCGGCCGAGCGTTGCCAGGTGCTGGAGGTGAGCAGTTTGTTGCGTGAGTTGATCCGCAATTTCAGCCAGGTGCCGGTGGAATATGCAGAGGATGGCCCGGACGGGCGCCTGGCCCAGGTGTTGCTCGATCAACTCGCCGCAGCGCCCCAGGTGGATTTGATGTTGCCGTTACCCCATGAGCCACGGCTGCGGCAGATCTACCGCAGCCTGAACCTGCGCCCCGAGCAGCAGACCACCCTGGGAGAGTGGAGCACCAGGCTGGGCGTCAGCGAAAAGACCCTCAGCCGCTTGTTCCTCAAGGACACCGGGCTGACGTTCCGCGCATGGCGCCAGCGCCTGCGACTGCTCAGCGCCCTGCCCGCCCTGGAACGCGGCGAGCGGGTGACGGATGTGGCGTTGGGGTGTGGATATGAATCAACGTCGGCGTTCATTGTTGCGTTCCGTCAGCAGTTCGATGCAACGCCCGGTGAGTTCTTCCGCTGATATTCAGGCGCAACAAGAATCAACAGCCGGGAGGGAGCTTGCCGCAAATTGCCTTCTGTAGGAGCGAGCTTGCTCGCGAAAAACCTCAACGATAATGCGTGCGCCCTGAATGAACGCGGCGCCTGTGAGTTTTTCGCGAGCAAGCTCGCTCCTACAGGCAATAGAGCAAGCTCCCTCCCAGAGTTGACTGTATTTCATAGCCGCAGAGGGTTTAGCTACCCGCACCGCCGTGGGCTTCTTCGAAGAAATACTCTTTCCAGCTCGCCGCCTTGTTTTTCAACACCCCCAACTCCTGCAACTTCTCGGCATAGATAAAGGTGCGCTGGGGCACGATGGTGAAGTCGATTTCCGGGTCCTGGACGATTTTCTCCACCAGGTCCAACGGCAGCTTGGACTGTTCGACGCGGATATATGCCTTGGCGGCCGCAGGCTTGTCGGCTTTGATGATCTGCTCGGCCTCGGCCAGCGCGGCGTAGAACGCCTTGTAGGTCCGGGGGTTTTCGTCGTGGAATTTCTGAGTGGTGTACAGCACGTTGAACGTCGCCTGCCCGCCCAGGATGTCGTAGGAGCTGAGCACCTTGTGTACGTTGGGATTCAACAGTTCCTGATACTGGAACGGCGGGCTGGAGAAGTGCGAGTTGATCTCCGAACCACCGGCAATCAGCGCGGCGGTGGCATCAGGGTGCGCGAGGCTGATGGAGATGTTGTCGAATTTCTTGTAGTTGGCGTCGCCGAACTGCTTGGCGGTCTCGATCTGCAAGGTTCGGGACTGGAACCCCACACCGGCGGCGGGCACGGCAATGCGGTCGGTCTCGCTGAAGTCCTTGAGGCTCTTCACATTGGGGTTGTTGGTGAGCAGGTAATTGGGCATCGAGCCGAGGGAGGCAATGGCCTTGACGTTCTGCTTGCCCTTGGTGCGGTCCCACAGAGTCAGCATCGGCGGTACACCGGCCGAGACCACATCCAGCGCGCCGGCCAGCAACGATTCGTTCATGGCGGTAGCGCCGGAGATGCTGTTCCATTCCACCTGGATATCCAGGCCTTGCGCCTTGCCGTGCTTTTCGATCAGATGCTGGTCGCGCACCACGTCGAGGATCAGGTAACCAATGCCGAACTGCTGGGCGATGCTTATCTTGCCTTCGGCCTGGGCACCGGGGCTGAGCAAGGCGCTCGCGGCGGCCAGCGAGGCGGCCAGGAGGGGCAACGAGGAACGCTTGAAGGTCATGAAAGAGTCCGCTGCGATATCGAAAAGGTGATGGAGCGTAGCGACGTTTTTTAAGACACGAAAAGAATATCGGGATCTATTGTTATGCAAATAATCCCCAAACTGGCGCTCGGCTGGTATTGTGCCGCGCTTTGAAATACCGCCACCGATTGCGAGGAAATGGACGTTGAACACTGACGAAAAAATGACTGGAGACCTGTTTGAGGTTGATAAACGCCTGTCACTCAAGCCCGTGGTGGACTTCAACGCCTACCTGCGCAGCGCCTTCGGCGATGGCCCTTGCACCTGCGTACGTTGCGCTGCCAGTGGCGGTGATGAAACCGGCTATGAGTTCCAGCACACCTTTTCCTTTGATGCCAAGCCGATGCATCGGCGTTTCGCTTCGACGGCGGGCAGCGATGTGTTGATGGCGTTGAAGAAGGCATGGTTGTCGTACACCAAGGCCGAGTTGCCGCTCAGTGGTGTGCTGGTGCTGGACACGGTCAAGGAGTTTGTCGAGCCGCAGTTGCACAAGCGCCTGGCGCCGTTGTTTGTGGCCAGTGGGTTGGTCAAGGATGTGGACGGTGAGTTGCGCATTCAACCCCAAGCCATGGCCTGACAGCGTCTAATGGTGTATGCCGATCTTTAAAGGCTTTGTGTAGGAACGAGCTTGCTCGCGAAAAACTCACAGGCGCCATGTTTAATCAGGAAACACGCGTTATCGTTGACGTTTTTCGCGAGCGAGCTCGCTCCTACGGGTCTAGAAACCGGGGACACCCTGCACGCGCAGCTCTGGGGTCAGTTCCTCTTCAAGCGGCTCGGTCAGTGGCCGATCACTGATCCCCGGCAGCAGGATCACCTTGCGTCGCATCAATCACTCCGTCGACGCCACGCATACCGGCGGTCTGGCGGATGATGGTGTCGGCAGGGTCGTCATCTTCTTCGAAGTTGATCGGGATCACGCCGTACATCTGCTGTGCGTAAGCCAGCCGGTACGGATGGTCGTCGACCATGAAGATCTGCTCGGCCCCCAGCATCTGCGCGCACGCCGCACTCAGCAGCCCCACCGGGCCGGCGCCATAGATCGCCACGCTGGA
This sequence comes from Pseudomonas paralactis, assembly GCF_001439735.1. GTDB lineage: Bacteria > Pseudomonadota > Gammaproteobacteria > Pseudomonadales > Pseudomonadaceae > Aquipseudomonas > Aquipseudomonas paralactis. Next base: position 99,557 of record NZ_JYLN01000006.1, on the reverse strand, counting down.
ACCCTGGCCGATGCCGGCATTGGTCACTGCCTGCCAGGCGGTGGGCAAAATATCCGAGAGGAACAGCACCTTTTCATCCGCCAGGGTACCGGGCACCTTGAACGGACCAGTGTTGGCCTTGGGCACCCGCACTAATTCCGCCTGGCCGCCCGGCACGCCACCATACAAGCGGCTGTAGCCGAACAGCGCCGCCCCCGGTGGGATCGCTTTTTTATTCAGAATGGCGCCGCGCCCGTCGTTGGTGGTTTCGCAGGCGGCGAACTGCTGCAACTGGCAGAAAAAGCAGTCACCGCAGGCAATCACAAATGGAATCACCACGCGGTCGCCACGTTGCACAGCCGTAACCGCTGGACCTGTGTCTTCGACGATACCCATGAACTCATGGCCGAAGATATCGCCGTGTTCCACGGTTGGGATTTTACCGCGGTACAAGTGCAGGTCCGAGCCGCAGATTGCGGTCGCGGTGACACGCAGAATGATGTCATCGGGTTGTTCAATGATCGGATCGGGCACCGTATCGACCTGCACCTTGTGTGCGCCCTGGTAAGTCATCGCTCGCATGATCTGCGCTCCTGCCGTTGAGGGGTTACTAGATAAGGGCCGCGCAGCACGCCGGTGTTCCCTCTACGAGGGGCGGCACCCGATCAATGGTCGCCGCGACTTTGGGCCAGCAGATGGTCGACTACGCTGCGCAGGCTGGCCACCTCATCGACACCCTCGGCGCGCGCCAGGGCGTACCAACGCAACTGCTCGGCCGCACTGTTGCCGCGCCGCAGCAGCGCTTGCAGCGTATCGAACAGACGCGGCTCGCCCATGGCATCCGCGGTCGCGCCGAATGTCTGGCGCGCGCAGTGCAACCATTGTTCGGCGCTGCCCATGGCGCCGGTGTCATCCAATGCAAAGTGGCCTCCCGCGCCGTAGCGTTTAGCCTGCCAGCGATTTTCCTTGAGCAGCCAGCGCGTCTGGGCAGTGAACCCGGCGCCGGGCCGCTCAAGGCCGCAGGCGTGGGTGACCATGACGCGAAACAGCGCGGCCAGGGCCAGGGCATCCGCCAGCCGCGGGCAGGCATCGGTCATGCGCAGTTCGAGGGTTGGGTAACGCGCCGCCGGGCGAATGCCCCACCAGCCATTGCCATCGGCCTTGATCGCGCCCATGCGTTGCAGCACCGCGAGGTAGTGCAGGTACTCGTTCCAGTCGGCGAAATGTTCCGGCACGCCCATGCGCGGCCATTCATCGCACGCGGCCTGGCGGTAGCTCATAAACCCGCTGGGTGCGCCGTCCCACAATGGCGAGGAGCAACTGAGCAGCAATAACAGGGGCAGCCAGGGTGATACCTGATTCATCACGGCGATGCGGTCATGGGTTTGCGGCACCTGCACGTGCACATGCAGCCCGCACAATAGGCTGCGCCGGGCTACGTATTGAATATCGTCGAACAACTGCTGGAAATGGGCCTGGTCGGTGGGCCGCTGTTCGCGCCAGTCGGCCAACGGATGGCTGCCGGCACATACCACGCCGAGGCCAAACTCACCCAGGCGCTGCGCCAGATTGCGGCGCACTGTAGCCAGGTAGTCCGCGGCTTCAGCGCTGGCACTGAATACCGGTGACGCAACTTCGATCTGGCCCTGGAACATCTCATAGGAGAAGCCCGCGCCGATCGCCTCGCGACACGCCGCCAGCACCGCTGCCGAAGGCTCGCCGAGCATCCGGCGCGTGTGCAGGTCGGTGATGAAGTATTCCTCTTCGATACCGAAAGTAAGCATCAAGGGTCAACGCAGTCGGGTGACCGTGAGCGCAACCACCGCGATGCGCTCCACGCGTTCATAACCAGGTTTCTCCAGTTCCTCACCGAAGACATCAGGGTCCAGTTCGCGGTAGGTCCAGCCATAGGCATCACTGCCCAGCAACGGTTTGACCGCATCAAGGAAAGGATCGCCACCCGCCACCATGGCTACCCCGGTGTACAGCAGCAGGCTGCCACCCAGGGCCAGACGCCCCAGGGATTCGCTGACGATGCGCACCGACAACTGCTCGCCCAACGCTCCCCCGCCATGGCGATAGGTACGCTGGCGGTCGTCGTTCATGTACGGCGGGTTGGCAACGATCAGGCCGAATTGCCCCTCAACGCTGGCCAGCACGTCACTGTGGTACACACTGACGTTACTCAACCCGGCCAGTTCGGCGTTCACAGCAGTCAGGCGCAGGGCGCGGGGGTTGATGTCCACCGCCAGCACCTGGGCGTCATGCCGGGCACGGGCAACCACCAATGCGCCCACACCGGCGCCGCAGCCAATATCTACAGCGCGCTTGAGCGGTTCAAAACGCTGCTGCAAATGGGCTTCGATCACCTGGGCAAAACGGTAGCTGTCGGGGCCGAAGAACACCGCGTCCGCTTGCACCGTAGGGTAAGGTGAATGGGCGAACAGCAGGTCGTCGAGGCTCGACCAACGTACCGTGCTGCGCCATAAGGCGTCGTGCTTTTCGATCACATCGGCTTGCTGCAACTCTTCGCGAAACGCCTCGGGCAACAGGTCGTGGTCGAACGGCATCGACCAGCCGAATACGTCGCGCAGGGTCATCGCCAACGGCGTCGCCAAACGCCGGTAGACACGCTCGTGGGTCAAGGGCGTCGGCGTAATGAAGCGGTAACCGCTTTCCTTCAACCCTCGGCCCAGGTTCAGCAAGGCGCGATCAGCGAGTTGTTGGGCAGACATAGATACATTCCTTAGCGCAAACGCGCGCGCAGTTGGATAAAGCGGCGAGTGGCATACAAGCCTGCGGGGCTGCTGTGGCGGCGTGCCGACAGCCATGGAATCAGCGCGTTGAGCTGCTGCTCGTCAGGCAGGTTCCACAGCGAATCGGCCAGGGCCTGGGTGTCGGGGTCTGCCGGGCGGTGATGGTCGCGGGCAAGCCGGCTGCCGCGCCCCGGCCGCACCGGCGGCACACGCTGACCGCTGGCCCAGTCAGCAGCGATCCAGTCATGCAGCAGCTGTTTTTCCGCTGCGCTGAACACCCCGAACATCGCCGCACCCGCCCCCTCGATCAACTGCCAGAAACGGCTCTCGGCCGGGTCCTGGTTGCGCTTGATCCAGCCCTTGTCTTGCAAGGCACTGAGGAAGTCGCCGATCTGCCCTGGCTTGGCCAACCATTGGTTAACGGTCTGGCCTTCGAAGCGGCAGTAGTCCGAGTGCATGTGCTGGCCGAAGGTACGCTTGCGCTCAAGCATCGCGACCACCTCATCTTGCAGGTTGAACTGCTGGATTACAGCCGTCGTACCCGGGCCAAGATCATTAAGGCGATAGCCAGCGGCGACACGGCGATAAAACTCTGCCCTGCCCTCGCCCAGCGGCAGCAGGCCCAGCACCGCTTGTGCAGCCTTGCAGGCGTGGCCGCTGCTGGCGTTGTCGATGGTCACATGGAGGGTGAAGTAATAGGGGTCAATGCCCAGTTCGCTGAGTTCGTAAGCGGTGATCAGCAGGTGCAGCGGCAGTTGTTCGTAGCCCAGGTTATAGCCGATAACTTCCGGCAAAAACTCCTCGGCGCACAAGCCCAGGGCCAGTTGCAGCGCACCTTGCAGGTAGTGCTCGTCCTCAAGGCCGGCTTCGCTGTCGGCGTCGTGATCACTGAGCAGCTTGCGATAGATCACCACATGGTTCTGCGCGGCTTCACCATCGCCCAACTCTTCCAGATAGGTGGTGAGCAAGCCGTCAAAGCGCTGGTCTTGCCAGTAGCGCAGCAGGCCGTAGAGCCAGGCGCCATCTACCTGTTTGGTCGGCGCCACGCGTTGCAGCACGTACAACGCGTGGGCTTTGTTGTGGAAATAGCGTCGTGGCCGCCCTTGCTGGCGCTGTTCAAGATAATCGGCATAGGCCTGAGCCACGGCGGCGCAGCGCTGCTCGACCCAGGCCGTGAGTTGTTCGGGCGCCTCAGGCAAGTCGCAATCGGTTTGCTCTACCTGGGCCAATTGGTCCTGCAGGTATTCACGCGCCAGCTCGGCGGCGTCTGGCGTTTCGCCGTACAGCTGTTGATACACCCGTTGATGGCGGCCCAGGGCCGAGTCGGTGAGAGAGGCCGGCTGGCCTGACAGCGCTGTAAGGAGTGTCATGATGGCAGTTTCCGCAAAGTCCGTTACAACGGGCCTCCCACAAGGTGGCCCCGCAAGAGCGCTCAACATCACGCGCTTCTAAAATGCAGAGCGTCGGGGCGTGCGGAAAATTCAAACGGGGTTGGATTGGGAGGGATAAGCGGTCGTTTTTCAGGGCTCACAAAACCAAAATGCATGTAGGAGCGAGCTTGCTCGCGAAAAACTCACAGACGCCACGTTTATTCAGGAAACACGCGTTATCGTTGACGTTTTTCGCGAGCAAGCTCGCTCCTACAGGGGTTGAGATGGCGCTATTACTTGCGCGCTGCCTCCCACTGCTTGAGCAGGTCGTTGTAGTTCACGGTTTCACCCTTGGGCTTCTCGTTGGCCAGTTTCGGCTTCGGTGCGCCCGGCTGGTCGAACCAGTATTGTGCGTCACGCTCTGGGTTCATTTTCGGGCCGCATACCGGTTGCACCTTGGAGCGTTCCAGGCGCGTCATGATCGCATCCTGCTCCTTGGCCAGGTTGTCCAGCGCCTGTTGCGGGGTTTTCTCGCCGCTGGCTGCGGCGGCGATGTTGCTCCACCATAGTTGCGCCAGGCGTGGGTAGTCGGGCACGTTGGTGCCGGTCGGCGACCACTCGGTGCGCGCCGGGCTGCGGTAGAACTCCACCAGGCCGCCGAGTTTGGGCGCCATGTCGGTCATGGCCTGGGAGTTGATATCAGACTCTCGAATCGGTGTCAGGCCGACGATGGTCTTCTTCAGCGATACGGTTTTGGAAGTCACGAACTGCGCGTAGAGCCAGGCCGCGAGTTTCTGCTTCTCGGGCGTGGACTTGAGGAAGGTCCAGGAGCCTACGTCCTGATAGCCCTTCTTCATGCCCTTTTCCCAGTACGGCCCGACCGGCGACGGCGCCATGCGCCATTTCGGCGTACCGTCGGCATTCACTACCGGCAGGCCCGGTTTGACCATGTCGGCGGTAAACGCGGTGTACCAGAAGATCTGCTGGGCAATGTTGCCCTGGGACGGCACCGGGCCGGACTCGGAGAAGGTCATGCCCGCCGCTTCCGGTGGCGCGTAGGCTTTCATCCAATCCACGTATTTCTGCGTGGCGAATACCGCCGCCGGGCCGTTGGTGTCGCCGCCACGGGTGACGCTGGAGCCCACCGGGTGGCAGTCCTCTACACGAATGCCCCACTCGTCCACCGGCAAGCCGTTGGGCAAGCCCTTGTCGCCGCCGCCGGCCATGGAGAACCAGGCATCGGTGAAACGCCAGCCCAGGGACGGGTCTTTCTTGCCGTAGTCCATGTGCCCATAAATGCGTTTGCCGTCGATTTCCTTGACGTCTTCGCTGAAGAACTTGGCGATGTCTTCATAAGCCGACCAGTTCACCGGTACGCCGAGGTCGTAGCCGTATTTTTCCTTGAACTTGGCCTTCAGCTCCGGGCGCTCGAACCAGTCGGCGCGGAACCAGTAGAGGTTGGCGAACTGCTGGTCGGGCAACTGGTAGATCTTGCCGTCCGGCGCGGTGGTAAACGACAGGCCGATAAAGTCCTTGAGGTCCAGGGTGGGCGAAGTGAAGTCCTTGCCTTCGTTGGCCATCAGATCGGTGATGGACTCGGTCTTGCCGTAGCGAAAGTGCGTACCGATCAGGTCCGAGTCGTTGACCCAGCCGTCATAGATATTCTTGTCGGACTGCATCTGGGTTTGCAGCTTCTCCACCACGTCGCCTTCCTGCAGCAGGTCATGGGTAAGCTTGATGCCGGTGATTTCACTGAAGGCCTTGGCCAGCACCTTGGACTCGTACTCGTGGGTGGTGAGGGTTTCCGACACCACGTTGATCTTCATCCCACGGAACGGCTCCGACGCCTTGATAAACCACTTCAACTCTTCAAGCTGTTGGGCTTCGCTGAGGGTTGAGGGTTTGAACTCGCTGCCGATCCATTTTTTTGCGGCATCTTCATACGCATCGGCCCAGGCCGAAGCGCTCAAACCACTGAGGGCCAGTACGGCGGCCAATGAAATGCTATGTCGCAGCTTATTGTTTTTATTCAACATAGAGACCTCCAGGTTAGTTTCAAACGGGCTATCTGCAACCACCTCCCTTGTAGGAGCGAGCTTGCTCGCGAAGCACTCAAAGACACCGCGGGCTACCAGGAACACTGCGTTATCGTTGACGATTTTCGCGAGCAAGCTCGCTCCTACAGGGTCGTGTAGGCCTAGCCCCAACGCATCACACTCAACAGCCATACCAGGGAGAGCGCGGACGCCACCCAAATGCTCCAGTCGGTAACGCCGATCACCAGCAAATGCAGGTAGGCGCTGCCGAGAAGACCGATAAACAAGCGATCACCACGGGTGGTGCTGATCGGCAGCAGCCCGCGCCGGGGGATGCTCGGCGAGCGCAGCTCCCAGGTGGTCATGCCCGCCAGAATCAGGGCGATGCCGCCAAAGAACAACGCAGTGGGGGTGGTCCAGGCCATCCATTCCATCATCGACTCCTCTAGACCCGGCCCAGGGCAAAGCCCTTGGCCACGTGGTTGCGAACAAACCAGATCACCAACATGCCAGGGAGGATAGTCAACACGCCCGCTGCCGCCAGGACGCCCCAATCAATCCCCGATGCTGACACCGTGCGGGTCATCACCGCCGCGATGGGCTTGGCGTTGACCGAAGTCAGGGTGCGCGCCAGCAGCAGTTCGACCCAGGAAAACATAAAGCAGAAAAACGCCGTAACGCCGATGCCGGAGCCGATCAACGGAATAAAAATCTTCACAAAGAACTTGGGAAAACTATAGCCATCGATGTAGGCGGTTTCGTCGATTTCCTTGGGCACCCCAGACATGAAACCTTCCAGGATCCACACCGCCAACGGCACATTGAACAGGCAATGGGCCAGGGCCACGGCAATGTGCGTGTCGAATAACCCGATGGAGGAATACAGCTGAAAAAACGGCAGCAAAAACACCGCAGGCGGCGCCATGCGGTTGGTCAGCAGCCAGAAAAACAAGTGCTTATCACCCAGGAAGCGGTAGCGCGAGAACGCATAGGCCGCCGGCAACGCCACACTCAGGGAGATCACCGTGTTCAGACTCACGTAGTACAGCGAGTTGAGGTAGCCGGTGTACCAGCTTGGGTCGGTGAAGATCACCTTGTAGTTGGCCAAGGTGAAATCCTGCGGAAACAGGGTCAAGCCGCCGAGGATTTCGGTGTTGCTCTTGAAGGACATGTTCAGCAGCCAGTAAATCGGCACCAGCAGGAACAGGATGTAGATCAGTAATGGAATAAGCTTGCGCTTGCTCATGTTGGCGGCCTCAGCGGTTGGCGTCGGAATGGGTCATGGCGGTGTAGAACAGCCAGGACACCAACAGAATGATCAGGAAGTACACCAGGGAAAACGCCGCCGCCGGGCCCAGGTCGAATTGGCCGACGGCCATCTGGGTAAGCGTCTGACTCAAGAAAGTGGTGGCGTTCCCCGGCCCGCCGCCGGTGAGCACGAAGGGTTCGGTGTAGATCATGAAGCTGTCCATAAACCGCAGCATTACCGCGATCAGCAGCACGCTTTTCATCTTCGGCAACTGGATATGTCGGAACACCGCCCAGGCCGATGCACGATCAATCCGTGCGGCCTGGTAGTACACGTCCGGAATGGCCCGCAAGCCGGAGTAGCACAGCAGGGCCACCAATGAGGTCCAGTGCCACACATCCATCACCAGCACGGTGACCCAGGCGTCCATGGTGTTCGCCGCGTAGTTGTAGCTGATGCCCAGGGCGTTGAGGGTCGAGCCCAGCAGGCCGATGTCGGCGCGGCCAAAGATCTGCCAGATGGTGCCGACCACGTTCCACGGAATCAGCAAGGGAATGGCGAGGATGATCAGCACCAGCGAGGACCAGCGGCCCTTGGTGGGCATGGTCAGGGCGATGGCGATGCCCAGCGGGATCTCGATCAACAGCACGCAGGCCGAGTAGATGAACTGGCGCAGCAGCGAGTCGTGCAGGCGTGGGTCGAGCAACACCTGCTTGTACCAGTCGGCCCCGACGAAATAGCGGCTGGACTGGTCGAAAATGTCCTGCACCGAATAGTTGACCACGGTCATCATCGGGATCACCGCACTGAACGCCACCAGCAGGAACACCGGCAACACCAGCCACCAGGCCTTGTTGTTCTGCACCTTGTTCATGGCGCCACCTCCAGCAGGTAATCGTCGGCGTAGAGCATCAGCCATTGAGCGGGGAAGCTGATGGACGCCCTGCCTTCCGGCACCGGTTTGTCTTCGGCCAGGCGCACTTTAAGCGTGGCGCCGTCAAGGTTGAGGGTCATGATTTTGTAGGTGCCCAGGTCTTCGACATGCAGGACCTCGGCTTGCAGGGCGTCAGGGTTGTGCTCATCCCATACGTGGATAAACTCCGGGCGGATGCCGACCTGGAGTTTTTTGCAGTCGGTGACGTTGAGCCGTTGCTGCAACGCCTCCGACAGCGGCAGGAAGGTGTTGGCAAACCCTATACCGCCAGGCTTGGCCTGCACCTCAATCAGATTCATCCCCGGGCTGCCGATGAAATAGCCGACAAAGGTATGGCTCGGCCGCTCGAACAGTTCCCGCGGCGTGCCGAACTGCACGATCTGCCCGCCGTACATCACCGCGATCTTGTCGGCGAAGGTGGAGGCTTCCAGTTGGTCGTGGGTAACGTAGACCATGGTGATGTTGAACTGCTCATGGATCTGCTTGAGCTTGCGCCGCAGTTTCCACTTCAGGTGCGGGTCGATCACCGTCAGCGGCTCGTCGAACAGGATCGCCGACACGTCATCGCGTACCAGGCCACGGCCCATGGAGACTTTCTGTTTTTCGTCGGCGGTGAGGTTGCGGGCTTTTTTGCTCAGCAGGGTTTGCAGGTCAAGAACTTCGGCAATTTCCTGCACCTTGCTGTGAATTTTCGCCTCGGCCATGCCCTGGTTTCGCAGCGGGAAGGCCAGGTTATCGAACACCGTCATGGTGTCGTACACCACCGGGAACTGGAACACCTGGGCGATGTTGCGCTTTTCCGGGGTCAGGTCGTTGACCACTTGGGTGTCGAACAGCACCTGGCCTTCGGACGGGCTAAGCAGGCCGGAAATGATATTAAGCAGCGTGGACTTGCCGCAGCCTGACGGCCCGAGCAAGGCGTAGGCACCGCCCTGCTCCCAAACATGGTTCATTTCCCGAATGGCGTAGTCCTCAGGCCCTTTTGGCGTGGGGCTGTAGCTATGGGCCAGGTTACGCAAATGGATCTCGGCCATCAGGCAACCCTCGCGACACGGCGCCCGGGGGCCTGGACCAAACGGCCCTGGCCATCGAACACAAACAGTTTATGGGTGGGGATATACACGCGGATCGGCGCGTCCACGTCGTACTCATGCACCCCCGGCAGGTGCAGCACCAGCAGGAAGTGCTCGCTGCGCACATGCAGGAAGGTTTCCGAGCCGCTGATTTCAGCGACCTCCACGGTCACCGCCAGCTCCAGGTCATCGTCATTGCTCGGCACCAGGCTGATATGGCTTGGGCGCACGCCGAAACGGAACTCGCCCTCGCCGATGGGGCGCAGGTCGACGTTGAGTGGGAAATGCACGAAGTTGGCGAAACTCACTTCATTACCGCTGATACGCCCTGGCATCAGGTTGATCGGCGGCTCGGAGAACAGCTCAGCGGCCAGCACGGTCTGCGGCTGGTGGTAGACCTCGGCAGCCTTACCGCTCTGGATCACCCGGCCTTCATGAAGAATGGTGGTGGTGCCACCCAGGGCCAAAGCCTCGTTGGGCTCGGTGGTGGCATAAATGGCGATGGTGTGGCGCGCCTTGAACAGTTCGCGCATTTCCTGACGCAGCTCTTCGCGCAGTTTGTAGTCCAGGTTGACCAGCGGCTCATCGAACAGAATCAGTTCGGCGTCTTTGACCAGGGCGCGGGCCATGGCGGTGCGTTGCTGCTGGCCACCGGACAGTTCCAGCGGGTGGCGTTGCAGGAACTTTTCGATGCGCAGCATTCTGGCGGTTTCCAGCACCTTGCTCTGGATCAGTTCGTTGGATACACCGGCCTGACGCAACGGCGAGGCGATGTTCTCGAAGACGGTCATGGTGGGATAGTTGATGAACTGCTGGTAGACCATCGACACATTGCGCAGGCGTACCGGCTTTTGCGTGACGTCCACGCCGTTCATCAGGATGCGACCGCTGTCGGGCTTGTCCAGGCCGGCCATCAGGCGCATCAGGCTGGTCTTGCCGGACAGGGTGCGACCGAGCAGCACGTTGAAGGAGCCGGCTTCGAACCGCAGGTTGGCGTCGTCGATCCAGGTTTGGCCGTCGACAACGCGGGAGACATGTTCCAGGGTCAATGACATGACACGACCTTTTTTATTATTGGAATGAATCTGGTCCGTTGTCAGAGCGAGTTTCGTGCCAAAACCGCAAGCGCTTGATGTGTAAGGAAATGGGTGAACCATGATGTTCAGGAGTGAACAATCCGGCTGAACAACTGAACACTGTCGGGGTTGACAATGAACAGTTGTGAACAACACTTTATGCGCGACGAAGATCAAATGTGGGAGCGGGCTTGCCCCCGATGGCGGTGCATCAGTTTGTAGATGCTGTGCCTGACCCTCTGCCATCGCGGGCAAGCCCGCTCCCACATTGTTCGATGTCTGACGTTAGATGGCGCAAGACCCGACAACAATAATAATGAAGGTCGCACGATGGCCGAACCCTTGACCCACGACACCCTTATCCAGGAATCCTGGCGCCGTTGCCGCGCCTATGGCCTGGATCACCAGAGCCCCCCCAGCTTTGACCAACTGCCCGCCGACGGCATCAGTCAACTGCTGGAAAGCCAGCATTCACTGGTGCAGACCACGCATCAGGAAGTGCTGCCCTACTACGAAAACATCCTCAGCAACTCCAACTGCCTGATCATGCTGGCCGACAATCAGGGCCAGGTCCTGACGTCGTGGGGCACCCAACGGTTTATCGAACCCAGGCTGGCCCGTGGCTTCAGCCCCGGCGCGAGCTGGATGGAGCGTGCCAGCGGCACTAACGCCATCGGCACCGCACTGGCCTGCGCCCAGGCCGTGCATATCGAACACGACGAACATTTCCTCAAGGCCAACCGCTTCATGACCGGCTCGGCGGCGCCTATCTTCGATGCCCAACGGGAAATCATCGCGGTGCTGGATGTGTCCAGCGACAGCTACCTGCCGCCCTCCCACACCCTGGGCATGGTCAAGATGATGAGCCAGACCGTGGAAAATCGGCTGATCCTCAACCTCTTTCGTGGCGAACATTTTCAACTGACCTTCAACACCGGCTTGAGCAACCTCGACAGCCAGTGGGCGGGCCTGCTGATCTTTGATGAAAGCGGCCAAGTGCTGTCGGCCAATCGGCGTGCGGACAACCTGCTGGGCATAAGCCTGTCGCGGGTGATGATCGACAGTCTGTTCAAGGTGTCACTGCTGGAGTTGCTCAACCAGCCCGAAGGGTTGCCGTTTGCGTTGCAGGCGGCGGGACGCAATCGCTTCCAGTGCCTGTTGAAACGGCCCAGGCAGATGCCGGTACAGGCGCGGGTGTTCAGCCAACCGCCGCCGCCAGCACCGACCTCGATCAACCTCAAGACCCTGCATTTTGGCGATGCGCGCGTGGAGAAAGCCGTGCGCCAGGCCGAGCGCCTGTTGGAAAAGGACATTCCACTGCTGATTCATGGCGAAACCGGCGTGGGCAAAGAGGTGTTCGTCAAAGCCCTGCACCAGGCCAGTTCCCGCAGCCGACAGGCGTTGATCGCGGTGAACTGTGCGGCGATTCCCGCAGAGCTGGTGGAATCGGAACTGTTTGGCTACGAAAAAGGCGCGTTTACCGGCGCCAATCAGAAAGGCAGCATCGGCCTGATCCGCAAGGCCGACAAGGGCACGTTGTTTCTCGATGAGATCGGCGATATGCCGTTGCCAACCCAGGCCCGCCTGTTGCGGGTGTTGCAGGAGCGCTGTGTGCAGCCGGTGGGCAGCAGCGAGGTGTTCCCGGTGGATTTGCGCATTATCTCGGCGACCAACCGTGCATTGCGCGAGCTGGTGCAAGCCGGACGTTTTCGCGAGGATTTGTACTACCGCATCGGCGGCCTGACCCTGGAATTGCCGCCGTTGCGCGAGCGCACCGACAAGCAGGCGTTGTTTCAGCAACTGTGGCAGCAACACCGCGAGCCGAACCAGTGGGCCGGGCTGAGTGCCGAGGTGCTGAGGTTATTTGAGCAACATCCGTGGCCGGGCAATTTGCGTCAGGTGAGCAGCGTGCTGCAGGTGGCGTTGGCGATGGCCGAGGACCAGCCGATTCGCGCAGAACATCTGCCGGATGATTTTTTTACCGATTTGAAGCAAGCGCCGCCGCTGCCCACCCGCGAGCGTCTGGATGAAAACCTTGACCTCAAACAACGCCTGCAAGCCATGGGCGGCAATATTTCCCACCTGGCTCGGGAGTTGGGCGTAAGCCGCAATACCCTGTACAAGCGCCTGCGCGAACATGAGGGTTGATTTAGCGCCAGCTCCACGACACGCCGGTGTAAATGCCACGCCCATCGGCAGGGGTTGAACGTGCTGCGTCCATGCCGTTGTCGTCGTACCCCGGCGTAACGGTGTTGGCATAACGGCGGTTGGTCAGGTTGCGCAGGTCGACCCAGGCTTGCCAGTCTTGCTGGGGTGCGTCATAGCCGAACGTGGCACCGAGGGTGGTGTAAGCCGCGGCGTAGTAGGAATTGGCGTAGTCCACCGCTACCCGCGAGGCGTGCTCGGTGTTGAGGCTGGTGTAGAAACCCGTCGGGTGGCTGTAGCGCACCTGCGCCTGATAGTAATGCTTGGGGATGCCGGGCAAGGTGTTGTCGCCGAAACGGTCATCGTCGCGGTAGTGGAAGTCGCTGTAGGTATATGCCTGGCGCAGGTCGAGCCTGCCATTGCGGCCACTGTCCCATAGCGGGCTGAGCAGGCTCAGCTCCACGCCCTGGTGCACGGTGGGGCTGGCGTTGGATTCGGCAATGATCGCGCTGCTGTTGGCGGTTTGAGCCTGGGTTTCCACGGAAAGCAATTCGTGGCGTACTTCGGAGCGGTAGAGGGCCAGGTCCCATTGGCCGAGCCATGCTTCACCGCGACCGCCGACTTCCAGGGTGGTGGCGGTCTGGTTCTTCAGGCTGACACCTTCGCGTGCCAACCCATTGGCAGGGCCGGCGTCGAAATATTTGTTGGACCCCCAGATCATCGACCAGGCGTGCGGCGGCTCTACCGACCGGCTCAGGTTGGCGTATACCTGCAATTGCGGGGTGAAGTCGTAACGCAGGCCGATGCGCGGTGCGTAGTCCCAGTCATGCTGACTGAGCGGCGCCTGGCCGTCGGGGTAGGTCACCTGGGTTTCGCGGCGGGTGTAGATCGCGGCGAGGCCAGTGGTCAGCCACAGATCCTCCACCAGCTCCAGCTCGTTGCCGACATGCAGCACGGTGTCGGAGCCCAGGTAGCTGTAATCGCGGGTTTTGGTGCCGGGCGCGTAGATTGCGGTCTTGCCCGCCGGGATGCGCACATATTCCGAGGCGCCATTATTGGGCATCGCCTGGGTGGTGCGCAGGCCGACGGTGGTTTTGCTGGCATGGCCGAACAGGTTGTCCTGACGGATGTAGTTCAGGGTGCCGCTGATATCGGTGTAGGCAACCTTGAGGCGGTTGGTGCCCTCGCGCAGATCCATCGGGTAATCGTGATAGGCCAGCCCGACTTCGATTCTTGATGCGTCATCGAGTTGCAAGGTGGTCTTGTTGGCGATCCAGGTAGAGCCCGGTTGCAGGCGTTTTGAATCGCGGGTGGCGTTCAGGCTGTTGGCGGCACGCGGGTCATGGCTGATCTGGTAACGCGTAAGCTTGCCGGGCGAGTCGTTGGTGGTTTCGCGGTAGCGCAGGTAGAAGCGCGTTTCCAGGTCCGGGTTGAAGCGGTAGCCGAAGTTGGCGGCGATGCCCTTGCCGGTCCCGGCGCTCTGGTGCTGGTAGCCGTCGGACTCGGAATCGGTGAGGCTGATGTAGTAATCGGCCTCCCCCAGCACCTGGCCGGAACTGATCTCACGCTGGGCATAGCCGCGGCTACCGACTTCATAGCGCACTTGCAGCTTGGGCGCGTCATAGCCAGTGCGGGTCACGTAATTGACCGAACCGCCCAAAGCCAACGCGCCCTGATCGAACCCATTGGCGCCCCGCAGCACTTCCACGCGGCTTTGCCAAAGCGGGTCCTTGAGCTCATACGGCGTACCGCCCGGGCCCGTGAGCGGCAGACCGTCGAACATTTCATATAGGCCGGAGCCATGGGCACCCGGGCTGCGGTTCAGCCCCGAACCACGAATGGACAGCTTCACGCCTTCGTTATTCGCCGCCTTGGCGTACACCCCGGCCTGGTACTTGAACACATCCTCGTTACTGCTCACCCGCCCCTGTTGCACGCTGCCCATATCGATGTAATTGGTGCCGCCGGGCACGCTTTTGAGCTGGCCTTGGGCGATTTCCCCGGCACTGGCCTCGGTGGTGGTGACTTCGACTGGCGCCAATTGCAGGCCTTCGGCCTGTACCAGCGAACTGAGGGTCAGGGCGGCGAAAAGAAACGGCGGTTGGCGCAGCAACATTGGGGCAAGTCCTTGGAATGCGGGGGCGTGGCAGGCCGGGCCCACCACGCGAACAGTGATGGGAAGGCAAGTACACCCGTCAGGTCACGCCTTAAAGACGAACCATGGCGCCGGCAAACCAGCACCGAGCAGGTTTCAGCCGTCCGGCTCCGCCAATTCCCGCATCAGATCGTCCGCATCCGAACCCGGCGGAAAGCGAAAACCGTACATTTCATCGGTAGCCAGGATGTCGCCCAGTGCATCGCGCAACTGCGCCTCCGAAGGCGAGTTGCGCAGCAGCGTATGCGCCGGCAACAGCAACTCGGCAGAGACGCCCTGGACAGTCGCGGCGTCGATCACCGCGAACAGGATAAACCGCAAACGTATTTCGCGATCCGTGGGCCAAACCGTTTTTCGTTTACCCAAGGGAGGGCCTCGTGTTTAAGAAAAATCCGAGGCTATTGCCCACAGGCAAGCGTTTCAAGCAGCGGGAGGCAAGATAGGCCGCTTCCTACAGCGGAAAGAGAAACACCGTACCGATTGGTCGATGGATAAGCCTCACTGCACCGGCAGGAAGTTCATCAGCAACAAACTTTGCGCGTAATTGAGGCCAATGCGTCGGTAACGCTCATCGAGGATTTGGGTGAGCAAGTCCAGACGCGCCACGATCTTGCCGAACTCAACGGCAAAACTGAGGTTACTGCCCTCCTCCGATATTTCATTGGAAAACAACAGCAGCACACCGTTGGCATCCTGGCGCTGGCTGAGCAACCAGGTGGCCTTCTCGATATTGCGCGCCGCATTGCTGACAAACTGCGGGTTGATCGAGTCGGTCACATAGAACTGCGTACGCCCGCCGTGGGCGGTCACGAGCATACTGCCAATCGCGTAGATAAACGCGCCGACGCGGTCGCCGCGAAAGTCAGGGCTCAGGGAGTAACTCAGGGCGGCCAGATCACGCCGGTCCCCCAATGCAGGCAAGGGTTGACGATTTTCGATGGCCTGGCGAATGACCCGAGCGGCGCTCACCGCATCCGGGTAGCCCGACTGACGCCACTGGCTGGGGTTGCGCAGGTACAGCTTGCTCATCAGCAGGTAGAGGCTTTGCAGGTTGTCGCGCATCCCCAGGGTGGCCATGCGGTCGACACTGGTCTGGAAGAACTCATCGGGCTTGCCATCGCTGAATTGCCTGGCGATATCGCGGCCCTGTTGTTGGCTGCAGCCTGTTGCGCAGAGCGCGAAAACCGCAGCAAGCAACAGCGGCCATCTGGAGGTAAAAACAGTTGACGTTCGATCCATCGGCACCGGGTCTGATTCTGTGGGCCACACACGGGAATCGGGTGACCGGGACAGGGGTAGATCAGCAAAATGCAAAAAAGTGCAGCGGTGCGGGTCGGATCAGCATAGGACTACAGGCGCTGATCTGACCCGGCACTTGCTGGCCGGATGCGCTAAAGCACTATCGTGGCAAGCATCCCCAGGGCGCCCAGGCAAAACCCGACCAACGCGCCGCGCCCAGGCGCTTCATGAAACAGCGACCAAACCACCACAGGCTCAAGCAGCAACAAGGACGTGACCGAGACCACGGTGACAATCCAGATATCACCCACCGCCTTGTACCCCAGCCAATAAGCGCCCAGCAGGCAAAGCCCGGCAAAACACATCACCACGACGGGCAGCACAAACGCCGTCCAGGAGCCGCTACCAGTGTGGGCCAGCCTGGCGGTCACCACCTCACTGTAGATCGCACAAAACTCACCAATCACCATCAGCCCTAAAGCAAAAACTCCGAGTAATTCTTTGGACATATCAAAAACTCCTTCGTATTCAGCGCAGTGTTTTTCAGCTCCCAGCCAGCGACGCTGACATCTAGGGAGGCGTTGGCTTGATACGAAATGCTTTTGAAAAGACCTGAATTATCGAAGTACTTATCCACGCTCATATCCTTCAAAGGGGGTCGAGGCTCAGCGCCTCTTTGGTGAGTGCGAGCTGATCATAGAGGTACCGTGCCGCCATTCACAATGATCGAATGCCGATATTGAACGGTAAAAGCCGAGCCCCTCCCGGTTAGTGAGAGAAAAATTAAATAAGGATTTTCGCTGGAAAACTAAGAAAAGTCTTACATCTTTAGCGCTGATTTCATGCAATTAATCCCATATATTCAAGGAGCTAACCAGAAGGGATACCCCATTGCTAGTTGTCACCAGAACACCCAATAAACGCCTATACATCGGCGGCGACATCCGAATCAAAGTGATCAAGGCTGAAGGCGACACTGTGTCCCTAGGAATCACTGCACCAAAACACATCTTGATTATTCGATCAGAGCAAGACGAAAGAGCCTTGGATGACGCGCCTATACGTTCCGACGCACTGGAATAGGCAAGGTGCCCATAAGCATGATCGTAGTCATGGGCTGGTAATTGATAGCGAGTGCTGCCATGAGATTTTCTCTGGAGAAAAATCCCGCCGAAACGAGCCTTGAGTAAATGGAGGATCGTTTAAAGACAGCTTTGCAGTGCCGCCAGTCTTTTGTTGGCGATCCAGTTGCCAACCACCACATAATATTTGGCCACCGAGCCGGCCCCTTGAGGCTGAATATCGACGAAATATTGGGAGCCTTCTGTAAAGACCGTATATCCATTATCGCGTCCAGGCTGAAGCGTTGCGCCAGGAGTACCCCCGAAGATGGGCTGGTTCTGCCATTCGTAATGAACACATTTAGCCAGCGCTGCGTCGGACTTCTTCGAGGTCAAGACTTTGTATGGTCCCTCTTGGCGAGCCTCGTTCATCGTTGGCGCCATACACCCCGCTAGCATCGCCACCGCGGCGGCCACTATCAAAATCCGCATGTCATTCCCTTTTTAGTTTGGCGGGACTGTAGCATTGAGAGGGCTGGATGCAAAAAACCCAGCTCGGGACTGGACTGGCAAAGGTCTATGCCTGCGCACTCCAGACCGCCAACTCATAACCATCCGGGTCAATGAAGTGAAACCTTTTGCCTCCAGGAAAAGAGAGAATCTCCCGGCTTAATAGGCATCCAGCATGGATGGAGTACCAGTAAAGTGGGAGCGGCTCGGCGGGATCTGTGCGCCCCGGCTGCAAGACTGATTGAGCAATTGCGTTGTCGAACTGTTTGAAGCAGCGACGATCTACCGACGTAGCGGTTTACCGTCGTTCCGAGGAGAGTGTGAAGCCTACGCGCTTACCGCGGTGAGCAATAGGTTGCGGAAACCGCCAGAAATGATGCGGAAACGATCAGGCTTTACAGCTTTTGCCTATCCAAACCCCGAAAACGCAAAAGCCCCACTTTCGCGAGGCTTTTGTGTAAATCTTGGCGGGAAACCAGGGATTCGAACCCTGGGAACGCTATTAACGTTCGCCGGTTTTCAAGACCGGTGCATTCAACCACTCTGCCAATTTCCCTTGTGCATCACAGGATTATAGTCGCTCATCCCGTGTCAGCGGGCGCCATAATACCCGAATGAAACACACTGTCAAACTCTCTGCATCGCTTGTTACAGGGCGTCTGTTATGATCTTTGCGACTGAACGTTTCAAAACTGAAGGAGTGTCGCCATGCGCGAACAGAATTACGCAGTGAATGGCAACGCGCAGGCTGAGCAGCTTGAAGTCAGCCGCGTGTTGCGCAATACGTACGGCTTGCTCGCCTTGACGCTCGCATTCAGCGGCGTGATGGCGTATGTGGCCCAACAGATGCGCGTTGGTTATCCGAATATCTTTGTCGTGCTGATTGGCTTCTACGGTCTGTTCTTCCTGACCAACAAGCTGCGCGATTCGGCCTGGGGCCTGGTGTCGGCGTTTGCCTTGACCGGTTTCATGGGCTTTATCTTAGGCCCTATCCTCAACCGTTACCTGGGCATGGCCGGCGGTGCGGAAGTGGTCAGTTCGGCGTTTGCCATGACGGCCCTGGTGTTCGGTGGCCTGTCGGCCTACGTGCTGATCAGCCGTAAGGACATGAGCTTCCTGGGTGGTTTTATCACCGCAGGTTTCTTCGTGTTGCTGGCAGCGGTAGTGGCCAGCATGTTCTTCCAGATCAGCGGTCTGCAGCTGGCGATCAGCGCGGGTTTTGTGCTGTTTTCCTCGGTGTGCATCCTGTTCCAGACCAGCGCCATCATCCACGGCGGTGAGCGTAACTACATCATGGCCACCATCAGCCTGTATGTGTCGATCTACAACCTGTTTATCAGCCTGTTGCAGATCTTCGGCATCATGAGCCGCGACGACTGATCAGCAAGCGCTATAAAAAATGCCCCGTATCCCGAGATACGGGGCATTTTCATTTCCAGGCTTGAAGGTCAGTACTGGTTGGGCTCCATCTCCAGCTCGACCTTGAAACGCTTGAAGATATCCTGCTGGATACGTAGCGCCAGGTTGGCAATCTCACGCCCTGTGGCTGCGCCGTAATTGACCAGGACCAACGCTTGCATCCTGTGCACACCCGCATCGCCGTCTCGAAAGCCCTTCCACCCAGCCTTGTCGATCAGCCAGCCGGCGGCGAGTTTCATTTGCCCATCGGCTTGAGGGTATGCGACCAAGTCGGGGTAGTGGCTTTGCAGTTCGGCAGCAAGGGCGTGGGTTACCAGTGGGTTCTTGAAGAAGCTGCCGGCATTGCCCAGTTCTGCGGGGTCCGGCAGTTTCTCGCGGCGAATGCTGCAAATCGCCCGGCTCACGTCGCTTGGCGTAGCGTGGGTGATGCCTTGCGCGGTCAGGCGCTGTTGAACAGGGCCGTAGTCGAGTTTCAGGTGAGTGGCGCGGCTGAGGGCAAAGCGTACCCGCAGGATCAACCACCGCCCGACCTCATGCTTGAACAGACTGTCACGGTAAGCAAAGTTGCATTCGTCCAGGCTGAAATCCCGCAGCTCGCCCGTCTGGCGATCCAGCGCAGTGAGGCCGGTGAAGACATCCTTGATCTCTACGCCGTAGGCACCGATGTTCTGCATCGGCGCGGCACCGACGGTGCCGGGGATGAGGCTAAGGTTTTCCAGGCCGCAGAAGCCGTGCTCAAGGGTCCAGAGGACGAACGGATGCCAGGCTTCGCCCGCTTCGGCTTCGATCACGACATGCATGCCGTCGTCGTGCAGCACGCGAATGCCTTGGGTTGCCATGCGCAACACCAGCGCCGGGATATCCTGGGTCAGCAGCAAATTGCTGCCGCCGCCGATCACCAGCAGCGGCACCGCGTGCGCAGCGGCATAGGCGACAGCCTCGCGAACCTCGGCATCGCTGTGGGCCTCGGCGAATAATTGAGCGCGCACATCAATGCCGAAGCTGTTGAATGGCTTAAGCGATACCTGAGCACGCACTTGCAAGGTCATAACCGCCCCTTCAATTCGATCACCAATAAATCACAGGCGCGCTCGATCAGGTCCAGGACCCGCTCGAAACCTTGTTCACCTTCGTAGTAAGGGTCTGGCACTTCGTCCACTTCGCCGTCAAAGCGGCGCAGGAACAAATCCAGTTCCGCCTTGCCCTGCCCCGGCTGCATGGCCTTGAGGTTGCGCAGGTTACTGTCGTCCATGGCCAGGATCAGGTCATAGCGCGCAAAGTCGGCGCGGCTGACCTGCTGGGCACGCTGGCTCGACAAGTCATAGCCACGCGCCAGTGCCGCACGCTGGCTGCGCTGGTCCGGCGGGTTGCCGACATGCCATTCCCCGGTGCCGGCAGACGCCACCTCGATCTGGCCGGCCAGGCCCGCCTCACGCAATTTATGGCGCAGCACGCCTTCAGCGGTGGGCGAGCGGCAGATATTGCCCAGGCATACAAACAGAACTTCCATCAGGCGCCCAGCAGGCGACGGACGCGTTCGAGGTCTTCCGGAGTGTCGACACCCGCCGGCGGCGCTTCCAACGCATCGCCCACATGGATGCGTACGCCGTGCCATAAGGCGCGCAGCTGTTCGAGGGATTCGGTATTCTCCAGCCAGCAGGGGCCCCAGCTGACAAAATCATGCAGGAAACCGGCGCGGTAGGCGTAGATGCCGATATGGCGGCGATATGGCACGCCCTCCGGCAACACGTCGCGATTCTTGGCAAAGGCATCCCGCGCCCACGGCAAGGTGGAGCGACTGAACGTCAGTGCCAGGCCATTGATGTCGCTGACCACTTTCACCACGTTCGGGTTGAACAGCGTCTCGATGTCTTCGATCGGTTCGGCCAGGGTCGCCATACGCGCCTCGCCATGGGCCGCGAGGTTGGCGGCGACCTGGTCGATGACACCCGGAGGGATCAATGGCTCGTCGCCTTGCACGTTGACCACAATGGCGTCGGGCGCCAGGCCAAGCTTTGTCGCCACTTCGGCCAGACGATCAGTGCCGGAGTTATGGTCTTCGCGGGTCAGGACCGCTTCGGCTCCAAAACCTTTGCACGCCTCGATGATACGCGGGTCGTCGGTAGCCACCACCACCCGCTCGGCGCTGCTTTTGCACGCTTGTTCCCATACCAGCTGGATCATCGGCTTGGTGCCGATCAGTTGCAGCGGCTTGCCCGGCAGGCGCGTCGAGGCATAACGCGAGGGAATGACAACGGTAAAGGCGGTGGTCATTTATCCAGGCGCTCATCAGTGGTCAGGGTGCGGGCTTCGCTTTCGAGCATGACCGGGATGCCATCACGGATCGGGTAAGCCAGGCCGGCACCTTTGCTGATCAGCTCGGTTTTGTCGGCGCTGAGCTTGAGCGGGCCTTTGCAGATCGGGCAAGCGAGGATATCGAGCAGTTTGGTGTCCATGAGTGATTCCTGGAAAGAAGCGTTAAGGCAATAGACGATTGGGCAGCAGACGCATCAGCTGCGTGTCGAACCAAGCGACGAACGCCGGCGAAGGTACCGCATCCACCGCAAGGTACCACCAGTCGGGCTGGGCAAAGGCGCGGCACTTCACCGCGTCCTTTTCGGTCATGACCAGCGGCAATGACGGGGTAAAATTCAAGACCTCGGAGCTGTAGGGCGCGTGGTCGGCAAAAGCATGGGGCAGCGGCTGCCAGTGTAGCGTTTCAAGGGTATTGAAGAAACGTTGCGGATTGCCGATACCGGCGACCGCATGCACCTGTTGGGCCGGCGCAAAGTGCGTGACGGGCTGGCGCTCGCCACTGTGCAGGTTGACCAGCGCGGTGGGCTGCAGCCGGAAGGCAAAACCATCCTCACGGTCCGAACCGGCACCGTTATAGAGCAATGCATCCACACTCTGCAGGCGTTCTACCGGCTCGCGCAACGGCCCGGCAGGCAGGCAGCGACGATTGCCGAGGCCGCGGGCGGCATCGATCAGCACCAGTTCAAGATCGCGGGCCAGGCGATAATGCTGCAGGCCGTCGTCGGAGAGGATCAGGTCCAGGGGTTCACTAGCCAGCAGGGCCTTTACTGCGCGACTGCGGTCGGGGTCGATCATCAGTGCTACGCCGCTGCGTTGCACGATCAGCAAGGGCTCGTCGCCGGCCACCTCGGCGCTGTGGCTGGCCTCGACCCGCCACGGCAACTGCGGCGGCTTGGCGCCGTAGCCACGGCTGACCACGCCCACGCGTAAACCGCTACGACGGCAATGCTCGATCAACCACAGGATCAGCGGCGTTTTGCCGGTGCCACCCACGGTGATATTGCCGACTACCACCACCGGCACCGGTGATTGATAAATCTCGCCCTCGCCTGCCACGAAGCGCGCACGCTTGCGTTCCACCACCCGGCGATACAGTGACTCCAGCGGCCGCAACAGCACCAATGCCGGATGGCCCTCGTACCAGGCCTTGAGCAAACGATCGGACATGGCCATCAGGGCGGGCTCGCCGCCTCGACGGTGGTCATGCGCAAATGGCTGAAGCCCAGCTTGCCGGCCGCGTCCATGGCAGTGATCACCGCTTGGTGTTGGGTCTTGCCATCAGCACTGATCGACAGCGGTAGCTGGGTGTCGCCACCGGATTCCTTCTGCAAGGCCTCCATCAGGCTGGCGAGGTCGTTTTTCGGCAGCAATTGGTTATTCACTGAAAAAACGCCGTCTGCGCTGATGGCGATATCCAATTGCTTGACCTGCTGGTCTTCGGCGGATGAACCGCTCACCGCCTCCGGCAGATCGACACGCAGCTGGGTTTCTCGGGTAAAGGTGGTGGTCACGACAAAAAACAGCAGCAGGATGAACACCACGTCGATCAATGACGCGAGGTTGATATCGACATTTTCCCGTTGCTTGCGGCGAAATTTCACGCTTTGCCCTCGACCAGGTCTACGTCACGGTCGCCCTGCACCACTTCCACCAGCTTGATGGCTTCCTGTTCCATGCCAACCACCAGCTCGTCGATGCGACGTTGCAGGAAGCGGTGAAAGAACACCGCCGGAATCCCCACCATCAGGCCCGCTGCCGTGGTGATCAGGGCCTTGGAAATACCACCGGCGAGAACCGCCGCATTGGTCGCCATGCCAGCGCCCATAAACGAGCTGAAGATATCGATCATGCCCAGCACCGTACCGAGCAAGCCCAGCAGCGGTGCCATAGCGGCAATGGTACCGAGAGCGTTGATGTAGCGCTCCAGTTCATGGATAACCCGGGCAGCGGCTTCTTCAATGCACTCTTTCATGATCTCGCGGCCATGCTTGGAGTTGGCCAGGCCGGCGGCAAGGATTTCACCCAGCGGCGAATTGGCGCGCAGCTCCTTGAGCTTTTGCTTGTCGAGCTGTTTGTTCTTGATCCAGCCCCAGACCTGCCCCAGCAGGTGCTCGGGGGTCACGCGACTGGCGCGCAGGGTCCACAGGCGTTCGGCGACGATGCCGAGTGCGGCGATGGAGCTCAGAATAATCGGCAACATCATCCAGCCGCCGGATTTGACCAATTCCCACACAGTGAATGTCCCCTCGAAAAAGTGCGCCACTTTACCATATAGGTTCAGCGGCGGGGTTCGTCGGCAACAGGCCCGCCCGTTGCGGCCCTGAGTCTTTGGTAACGCCGGGTTACGGTAACGGTTCGCGCCAGAAACGACGTTGACTGCGCGCAACCGTCGGTGGCGTGAATGCTCCCAGGCGCAACCGTACAGCGCCTTGCTCGGCACTGTCATAGACCCGGCTGCCCAATGCCTGATAGCGCTCCAGCACCTGCGAATGCGGGTGCCCGAACGCATTGCCGCGCCCCCGGGAAATCAGCACCGCTGTTGGCGCCAGCCGCTGCAGGAAAGACCAGGATGAAGAGCTGCGGCTGCCATGGTGCGGCGCTTGCAGCCAGTTGGTCGGAACCGCCAGCGGCGAGGCCAGGAATGCTTGTTCGGCGGCGCGGTCGATATCACCGGTGAGCAGCAAGCGCTCGCCATTGGCCTGGACCTGCAATACGCAGGATTTCGGATTACCCTCAATCGCGTCAGACCATTGCCACAGTTCAAATGCCACGCCGTCCCACTCCCACTGCTCGCCACTGCTACAGGGTTGTGTAGCGAGGAACGCTGGCAGCCCTTCGGTTTCACCGCCCACCACACGCTTGACGGGCAGGCCAAGAGCCACCGCCGCCGCACCGCCGGCATGATCAGCATCGGCATGACTGAGCAGCATCATGTCCAACTGCCCTACCCCGAGCTTTTTCAGCGACGGCAAGACCACCCGCGCGCCCAGATCGACAGGCCCCGAGCGTGGGCCGGCATCGTAGAGCAAGGTGTGATGGCGGGTACGCAGAATCAGTGCCTGGCCCTGACCGACATCCAGTTGCAACACCTCCACCTGGCCATTGGGCACCCCATCCCTGGGCGGAAACACTGCCACCAACAGCATCGGCCAACCCAGCACTCGAAACGGCAGCCCCTTGGGCAACAGCACGATCACTGCGCCCGCCAGGCTCACCAACCAATACATCCACGGCACTTCAGCCGGTACCCAGGCCGGCAGTTGTGCAGCCAGCAGCGCCAGGCCCTTGAACAACCCATCCAGCGCGCCACCAGCCAGCCACAAAAGGCCCTCGCCGATCAACGGCACCCATAGCAGCGCCGTGCCCAGCAGCGCCAACGGCAGTACCACCAGACTGATCCAGGGCACGGCGAAGAGATTGGCCACCGGGGCACTGAGGCTGATGGGCAACCCCAACACCAGCAGTACCGGAAACAAGCCAATTGCGATCAACCACTGGGGGCGGGTCCAGATCTGCCAGACGTTCCAGGGCCCCAGGCGCCCGCTGAACGCCAGCACCAACACCGCGACCGCCGCAAACGACAACCAGAACCCCGGCTGTAAACTGGCCAGGGGCTCAATGAGCAGCACGCCATTCAACGCCAGCAACAACGGCCACCAGACCCCCAAATGGCGAAAACGCATACGCCACAGCAGCACCAGGCCGACCATCACACACGCCCGCTGCACCGGCACTCCGAACCCCGCCAGCAGGCCGTAGCCCAACGCCGCGGCAAACGCCAAGCCGCACGCCCACGGCAGCCACGGCCAGCCTCGCGGCCAGCAACCATAGCGCGCCAACATGGCGACCAAGCCGTAGATCAACCCCGCCAGCAAGCCGATGTGCTGTCCGGAAATCACCAGCAGATGCACCGTGCCGGTGTTCTGCAACGCTTGCCAATCCTCAGGTGCAAGCCCGGAACCGTCGCCCAACACCAACGCCGCCAGGCCCGCCTCACGGCCGTGGGCCTCCACGGCCATCAGGCGCTGGCGAACCGCATCGCGCCAGGCATGGCGCGCCGGCGCCAGGCGCTCACCGTCCTTCACCGTCGCACTGGCGCCGATGCGCTGGGCCAGCAGCCAGGCTTCGTGGTCAAAGCCATGGAAATTGAGCAGGCCGGCAGGCCGCTTGAGGGTCAATGCCAGACGCCAGTACTCGCCGCTGTTTACGGTCGGCCCGCCGTGCCAGGACACGCGGATACGTTGGGGTAGCCGTGCATTACGGGACCGACTGTCGGCCAGCTCGAAACGCACGCCCGTGCGTGTGTGCTGCGGCAAGCCGATGACACGCCCTTGCACCCAGCGTGTCTGACCGTCCAGCGTCGGTTGCAATCGATCATCCAGTGCCCACTGTGCGCTGATGCAGGCCCAACTCAAGCCAACCAGAAAGAACGCCACGGGATAGGTGCGAAAAGGCAGCAGTATCAAGGCCAGTATCAGCATGGCCAGCAGCCCGGCGCCAGACGGCAGCGCGGGTAACCAGCGCAACGCCAGCAACCCCAGCGCCAGCGCGAACATCCCTGTTTTCATGGATCATCCTTTTCCAGTGATCCACTTAAGTCTTAGCCGACTGACCGGGAGCGCCTATGATGTTTTGTCACAAAGTCTGAATTTTCTGTTTATAGAATCCGGGCATACTTGCCCTTCAAATTGACCTGGACCCCTTATGCCCCGGCGCTTATTCAAACGGTACATGCCCGATCCCAGCAGCATCAGGGAACACAAGTCATTACAGTTTCTTGGCACCCTGCTGCATGACCCGAACCTCTGGCACCTGAACCGGCATTCAGTCGCGCGCGCGATGGCGGTGGGTTTATTTGCGGCGTTTATACCGATTCCGTTGCAGATGCTGCTTGCAGCGATCCTGGCGATCACCGTGCGCGGCAATATGCCGATAGCGGTCAGCCTGGTATGGCTGACCAATCCGGTCACCATGCCGGTGGTATTCGTCTGTACCTACCTGACCGGCGCCTGGCTGATGAATGTACCGCCGCGCAGCCTGCCCGACGACCTGACCTGGGAATGGATCAGCGGCCAGTTGAGCACGCTCTGGCAGCCGTTTTTGCTGGGCTCGGTGGTATTGGGGCTGGTGCTGGGTGCGCTGGCCTATTGCTTGACCATGGCCTACTGGCGCTGGTGGGTCGCCCACCAGTGGAAGAAACGCAAGCTGCGTCGCCGTTGACGGTTAACGGGCCGGCAAGCGCATATGCACACGCAAACCCGGCCCGCAGTTCTGCGCCCACAGGCGCCCGCCCTGACGCTGCACAGCGTTGCGGGCAATGCTCAAGCCCAGGCCGAACCCACCATCGCCAGGTCGCGAGCCGTCCAAGCGGGTAAAGGGCGCGAAGATACGTTCCAAATCCTGCTCATCAATGCCGCCGCCCTGGTCCTGCAGCCAGATATGCCAATAATCTCCCTCGCGGCAGCCGTCGAGTAGCACGGCGCCATCGGCTGGCGAGTGACGTATGGCGTTGCGCAGGATATTTTCCAGGGCCTGGGCCAGTGCATTCAGGTTGCCGCGCACCCAGCTGTCGGCCGGCAACAGGCATGGTAAGCGTGATGCCGGCCAATGGCTTTCGAAACAGGCGTTTTCCCGCAACATGTCCCACAACGCCTGGAGCTGAATATCTTCCTGGGGCAGCGGCGCTGTTTCGCTGTCGAGCCAGGCCAGTTGCAGGCTGTCTTCCACCAGGCGTTGCATGGCGTCGATCTCCCGGCCCAGGCGCTCGCGCAAACGGGTCGGATCCTGCTCACTGTCGCAGGCCACCCGCAGGCGGCTCAAGGGCGTGCGCAATTCATGGGACATATCGCGCAGCAACTGCTGCTGCAAGCGCACCGTGCCCTGCAAGCGTTCAGACATATGGTCAAAGGCGCGGCCCAACTCCCCCAGTTCGTCCTGACGACTGGTGGCATCGCGGGACATCCGCGTATTCAATTGATCCGCACGCCAGGCATTGGCCTGCTCACGCAGTTGATTGAGGGGCATGATCAGCAGCCGATAGAGGCCAATGCACAGCAACAAGGTAAACAGGCCCGGGATGACGCCATTGGTCACCACCCGCCAGAACAGCTGATAGCGGCCCGGCATAAAGCGCTGCGGCAATTCGATCACCAGCGAGCCCATCCCGGGGTCAACCGGAAACGGTACCTTCATCCACGGCAGGCCGATGACATGCCGGCTGACCGGCCAATCCAGGCCGCGCAAAAAGGTCAGGCGCTGACTTTCCTTGTCGTTGAGAGGCGTACTGCCGAGCGATTGCAAATCGTTGCCGATCACTCCCACCCAGGTAGTTTCGCGCTTGGCCATCAGCTGCAACCAGGCATCCACACCAGCGCTGCCTTGCGTACTCCACGCCAGTTCGGCACCTGCGGCGTAACCGTTGAGGATCTCCCGCGATTTGTCGGACAGGTAAGCACTCTGCTGTTCCATGTAGCGGCCCCACGACCAACTGAGCCAAATCATCAGCAAACAGAAGGCGATCAACAGGCAGGCCAGTTTCCAAAACAGTGAGTGCTTGCCAGGCAGCCGCTCAAAGCCCTTCATCATGACCGCTCAGCACATAGCCTTTGCCCCACACCGTGCGCACTTCACGCTCGGCGTAGCCGATGGCCTTGAGTTTGCGGCGAATCTGACTGACGTGCATATCGAGGCTGCGGTCATGGGGCGCATAACCACGCTGCAGCACGTGCTGATACAGGAAGGCTTTACTGAGTACTTCTTCAACATTGCGCTGCAGGGTTTCCAGCAGACGGTATTCACTGCGCGTCAACCCGGCCCACTGTGCCTGGCAGGCCACATCACAGCGCTCATCATCGAACTGCAGTACCCGGGCATCCTCGCGCACCACCGGGCGCGGCGGCTCGGGTCGGCGGTCCAGGGCCACGCGGCGCAGGATGGCTTCAATGCGCACACGCAGCTCAACCATGCTGAACGGTTTGGGCAGGTAGTCGTCCGCCCCCAGGCGAAAGCCGCTGATGCGGTCGGCTTCAGCGCCCAGGGCCGACATCAGGATCACCGGCATGGTATGGCTCCTGCGCAAATGGGTGAGGATCGACAAACCGTCGAGCCCCGGCAGCAGGATATCCATCAACACCAGGTCGAACGCCTGCTCGCAAGCCATTTGCAGGCCCTGCTGGCCGTTGCGGCACCACGTCACCTGGAAACCACTGCGACCAAGCTGCTCATGCACGTAGGCACCCAGCACAGGGTCATCTTCGATGGTCAGGATTGTGGGTAAGCCAACTGCTGCGGGATTCATTAGCGTCTGCAAGTCATTCTCAATCACTGATTATTCAAGATTAAACGTTCACAGGCAATCGCCACCCGGCGCCGAATGGCCCGAAGATTGCCGCATGTCATTAATTTGCGAGATTCCAGACCGTGCAAATGGCTACACTGCGCAGGTGGCGCGGGCCGGATGCCTGTGTGGATAATGGATAACAACGTGGTAGCAGGAGAGTGGCGTGCTTAGAAGAATGGGGATAAAAGGCCGCGTACTGTTGCTGACCTTATTACCGACCAGCCTGATGGCCCTGTTGTTGGGAGGCTACTTCACCTGGATGCAACTGTCGGAGTTGCAGAGCCAATTGCTGCAACGCGGCGAAATGATCGCCGAGCAATTGGCGCCCTTGGTAGCGCCCGCCCTGGGCCACAAGAACACCGAGCTGCTGGAGCGCATCGCCACCCAGTCCCTGGAGCAACCGGACGTGCGCGCCGTGTCGTTCCTGGCGCCGGACCGCTCACCCATGGCCCACGCCGGCCCGACCATGCTCAACCTGCCGCCCACCGGCAACAGTTCGCGCCTGTTGCAGCGCACCGGCAACGATGCCACCCGCTATCTGCTGCCGGTATTCGGCCGTCATCGCAACCTCGCCGGCGACGTGATACCTGATGAGGCCGACCGCCTGCTGGGCTGGGTCGAAGTGGAACTCTCACACAATGGCATGTTGCTGCGCGGCTACCGCAGCCTGTTCGCCAGCCTGCTGTTGATCGCCATCGGGCTGATGTTTACCGCAGCGCTCGCACTGCGGATCAGCCGCACCATCAATTCGCCGATTGGCCAGATCAAGCAAGCCGTGGCCCAGCTCAAGGACGGCAACCTGGAAACGCGACTGCCACCCCTGGGTAGCCAGGAACTGGACCAGCTCGCATCGGGCATCAACCGCATGGCCGAAACCCTGCAAAACGCCCAGGAAGAACTGCAACACAGCATCGATCAGGCCACCGAAGACGTGCGTCAGAACCTGGAGACCATCGAGATCCAGAACATCGAGCTGGACCTGGCACGCAAGGAGGCCCTGGAGGCCAGCCGCATCAAGTCCGAGTTCCTGGCCAATATGAGCCATGAAATCCGCACGCCGCTCAACGGTATCCTCGGCTTTACCCACCTGCTGCAAAAAAGCGAGCTGTCGCCGCGCCAGCTGGATTACCTGGGCACGATTGAAAAGTCCGCCGACAACCTGCTGGGCATCATCAACGAAATCCTCGATTTCTCCAAGATTGAAGCCGGCAAGCTGGTGCTCGACAGCGTGCCGTTCAACCTGCGGGACTTGCTGCAAGACACCCTGACCATCCTCGCTCCCGCCGCCCAT
Organism: Pseudomonas paralactis; assembly: GCF_001439735.1. Classification (GTDB taxonomy): domain Bacteria; phylum Pseudomonadota; class Gammaproteobacteria; order Pseudomonadales; family Pseudomonadaceae; genus Aquipseudomonas; species Aquipseudomonas paralactis. The sequence continues at coordinate 69,609 of NZ_JYLN01000006.1, read as the reverse complement.
GCCAAGCAGCTCGAACTGGTCAGCCTGGTGTACCGCGACACGCCGCTGGCGCTGGTGGGCGACCCGCTGCGCCTCAAGCAAATCCTGACCAACCTGATCAGCAACGCCATCAAGTTCACCCGCGAAGGCACCATCGTCGCCCGGGCGATGGTCGAGGACGAACAGGAAGACAGCGTGCAGTTGCGCATCAGCGTGCAAGACACCGGCATCGGCCTGTCCAACCAGGATGTACGCGCGCTGTTCCAGGCGTTCAGCCAGGCCGACAACTCGCTGTCGCGCCAGCCTGGCGGCACCGGCCTGGGCCTGGTGATTTCCAAGCGATTGATCGAGCAGATGGGCGGCGAAATCGGCGTCGACAGCACACCAGGTGAAGGCTCGGAGTTCTGGATCAGCCTGAACCTGCCCAAGACCCGCGACGACGTCGAAGACCTGCCCGCCCCACCGCTGCTGGGACGCCGCGTGGCCGTGCTGGAAAACCACGAACTGGCGCGCCAGGCTCTGCAACATCAATTGGAAGACTGCGGCCTGGAAGTCACACCGTTCAATACCCTGGAAAGCCTGACCAATGGCATTACCAGTGCGCACCAGACCGAACAGGCCATCAGCCTGGCCGTGCTTGGCGTCACCGCCAATGACATTCCGCCCGAGCGTCTCAACCAACATTTGTGGGACCTTGAACACCTGGGTTGCAAGGTACTGGTGCTGTGCCCGACCACCGAGCAGATGCTGTTCAACCAATCGGTGCCCAACCCCAACAGCCAATTGCAGGCCAAGCCCGCCTGTACACGCAAGCTGCGCCGGTCCCTGGCCGACCTGATCAGCCCTCGCCCGTCACGCAGCGAGCCGGGAGAGCCGTTGTCCAGCCGTGCGCCACGTGTGCTGTGCGTGGACGACAACCCGGCGAACCTGCTGCTGGTACAAACCCTGCTGGAAGACATGGGCGCCAAGGTACTGGCGGTGGAAAGCGGTTACGCGGCCATTGATGCGGTGAAACAGGAAACCTTCGACCTGGTATTGATGGATGTACAAATGCCCGGCATGGACGGTCGCCAAAGCACCGAGGCGATTCGCCAGTGGGAAAGCGAGCGACACGGCACGCCGCTGCCGGTGGTGGCCCTCACGGCTCACGCCATGGCCAATGAAAAACGCGCCCTGCTGCAAAGCGGCATGGACGACTACCTGACCAAACCCATCAGCGAGCGGCAACTGGCCCAGGTGGTGTTGAAGTGGACCGGCCTGGCCCTGCGTAACCAAGGCCCGGAACGCGTCAACGAAGGCCTGGCTCAAGGCGTGCAACTGCTGGTGCTCGACCACGAGGAAGGCCTGCGCCTGGCGGCCAACAAGGCCGACCTGGCCGCCGATATGCTCGCCATGCTGCTGGCCTCCCTGGAAGCCGACCGCCTGGCGATTACCGTCGCCCGCGAAGCCAATGACAACCATGCCCTGATCGAACGCGTGCACCGTTTGCACGGCGCCACACGCTACTGTGGCGTGCCACAACTGCGCGCGGCCTGCCAACGCGCTGAAACCCTGCTCAAACAGGATGATGCCAAGGCCATGGCCGCGCTGGATGAACTGGACATGGCGATTGCGCGGCTGGCCAGCGAAGCCAGAGTGAGTGCCTGACCCTGTTTTCATGGGCAACGAATCAACAATGTGGGAGGGGGCTTGCCCCCGATAGCAGTTTGTCAGTCGAAATATCTGTAACCGATGCACCGCAATCGGGGGCAAGCCCCCTCCCACATTCAGTCAGCACTCCAATATGTAAATTGCAGGGAGCCTTCTTAATGCGCGTCATTCTCTTCAGCAGCCAAACCTACGACCGCGAGAGCTTCCTTGGCGAACCGCTGCCGGCCGGCCTGGAACTGCAATTCCAACCCGCCCGCCTCAACCTCGACACCGTGGCCCTGGCCGAACACCATCAGGTGGTCTGCGCCTTTATCAACGACGACCTCAGTGCCCCGGTGCTGGAGCAACTGGCCAAGGGCGGTACACGCCTGATTGCTCTGCGCTCCGCCGGTTACAACCATGTCGACCTGGTCGCCGCCAAACGCCTGGGCCTGAGCATCGTACGCGTGCCGGCCTATTCACCCCACGCCGTGGCCGAACACGCCGTGGCGCTGATCCTGGCCCTTAACCGCCGCCTGCACCGTGCCTACAACCGCACGCGCGATGGCGACTTCAGCCTGCATGGGCTCACCGGTTTTGATCTGGTCGGCAAAACCGTTGGTGTGGTCGGCACCGGGCAGATCGGCGCAACCTTCGCCAAGATCATGGCCGGTTTCGGCTGCCAGTTACTGGCGTATGACCCCTTCCCCAATCCACACGTCCAGGCCCTGGGCGCCCGCTACGTGAGCCTGCCCGACTTGCTGGCCGAGGCGCAGATCATCAGCCTGCACTGCCCGTTGACTGCCGACAGCAAACACCTGATCAATGCCCGCTCCCTGGCGCATATGCAGCCCGGCGCAATGCTGATCAACACCGGCCGCGGTGGCCTGGTCGATACGCCCGCGCTGATCGAAGCCCTCAAGGAGGGCCAATTGGGCTACCTGGGGCTGGACGTTTATGAAGAAGAAGCCCAGCTGTTTTTTGAGGACCGCTCGGACCTGCCCCTGCAAGACGACGTACTCGCGCGCCTGCTGACCTTCCCCAACGTGATCATCACTGCACACCAGGCATTCCTCACCCGTGAAGCCCTGGCGGCGATCGCCGGCACCACGCTGGCCAACATTGTGGCGTGGGCCGATGGCCGGGCGCAGAACCTGGTCGAGGGTTGATCAGCGGTCACATACCAGGCTCATGATGGGCCTGCACCCGTGATAGGATGCCGCGCCTATTTGGAGGATCCATGGCCGAACACGATTTCCGCTTCAGCTTGCTGAGCCCGCAACACACCCTGATCGAATGCCGCGCCCTGGTGCCGGGCCGTTACCAGGTCACCGGCAACGGTGGTTCGATCAAACACGGCGACGTCCTGATCGTCACCCTTCGCGGCAGTAAAACCCTGTCGATGCGCCTGACGGTCGAAGGGGACGCGCGCTACTCCATCCGCCCGGCGGGCCAATGGGTCGCCATGGCCCAGGGGCCGAAGTTCGGCGAACTGGAGATTCACACCTGGAAGGTCAACTGCGACAGCTGCGAGGCCGTACTGGAGTTTGAATTCGCGGTGGAAACCAAGCTGACCAAAGAGCCGCTGCAACCGGCCGCCAACGCACGCATCAAAGAACTCGGCTGGGCCGGCGAAGGCGACAAACACCGCTGCCCGAAATGCCAGCAGGCCGCCCAATGAAGGGCCCGCTGCTGCTCGCCGCAATCGGCGTGGGGCTGACGGGCTGCGCCGCTGATAGCGCGAAGCTCGAACGCGACCATAGCTACGTGGTGGAATGGATCGGTGAGCGGCCGTTGATGGACTACGCGCACCTGACCGTCACCCTGGGCGCCGATGGCCGTGCCTACGGCAACGGCGGCTGCAACCACTGGTTTGCGCCGTACACCGTCGAGGGTGACAAGCTGAGCTTCGGAGCTATCGGCAGCACCCGCAAAATGTGCGCCGAGGCGTTGATGGAGCAGGAGCACCGCTTCTTCCAGGCCCTGCAAGGCGTTCAGCGCTGGGACATCTCGCCGATCGAACAGACGCGCTTCTGGCCGGCCGAAGGCAAGCCGATTCGTTTGTGGCTCGAAGAAGGCTGACCTGGGCGCACGCTCCTGTATTAACGCGGTGTCCTCTGGTTCTGTGGGCGCTGGCTTGCCTGCGATGCGGACCACGCGGTGTATCAGGTACACCGCAGCGATGCCATCGCAGCATAGGTATCTACACAACTTTGTGGGTTGTAACAGCAGACGGTAACCACGATGCGAAGCGAGTCGCTCTTGCTCTTGCTCTGTTTTTGATCTTGATCTCAGGCGCCCCGTCAAACCACGCTGGCCGGAATTCGACAGGGATTTGGGGGGTAAACCGGCAGGGATGCCGGTTTAGCCGCCCCGCGCCATGGATGGCGCGTGGCGGCGGCGCCCCAAATCACTGGCGGATTACGGGCACACCGAGCCTAAGCGAGGTGCCGAGTGGTGGGGCAAGAGCGTTTTGCTTACTTTTGCGCTTTTCAAAAGTGAGTCGCTGTCAGAGCGGAACCATCGATGGCCGTTACCTAAATAATGGATATGTACTCGGTCAAATCCAATATCCCGGTCGGCTGGCAGGCCGCCTTCGCAGGCAAGCCAGCTCCCACATTTGGATCACCGTGCCTCAGTTAGATCAGCGTCGGCTGTCAAGCCGTCACGGGAGCAAGCTCCCTCGCCACAGGTCCAGCGTCACTCCAAAATTGTGTAGATACCCATGGCCATCGCAGACAAGCCAGCTCCCACAGTTTTAGCCTTTCAAGGCCTTGAGCTTGGCCAACACCCCTTCCGCTGTCTGCTCCCCCATCAACTGCTCCCGCACCTTGCCCTTGTCGTCGATGATGTAAGTCACCGGCAACGCCTCACTGCGCGGAATCTCGAAGATCCCGTCCGGGTTCTGGGCCAGGACCGTGAACTTGATCCCCAGCTTGTCGCTGGCGGCCTTCAGTTCCTCGCCCTGCACGTTGTCGAAGTTAACCCCGAACACGCCCACGCCCTGCCCCTTCAGTTGTTCGGCCAAGGCATTGAGCTCGGGGATTTCCGTGCGGCACGGCCCACACCATTCGGCCCAGTAATTGACCACCAGCCACTGTTTGTCCAAGCGTTCGGCCGCCACTTTCTGGCCATATTGGTCAACGCCGTAATCGTTACCGCAGCCGCTGAGCAGCAGGGTTGTGATGATCGCCAATGCACCGATCAGTCGCCTTGTCATGGGGTATTCCTTCGCAAAAATGAACGTTGGCTGCGGCCTATCGCCTCTTACGGTTTAAGGACAGGCGCCAGCGCAGGTAGAATACCCGCCACCTTACGCAAGATGCGACCCGCACATGACCGATCTGACGCTTTATCACAACCCGCGCTGCTCGAAATCCCGCGGTGCGCTCGAACTGCTTGAAGCCCGCGGCCTCACCCCCACCGTAGTGCGCTACCTGGAAACCCCGCTGGACGCCGCGCAGATCAAGGCCCTGCTCAAAAAGCTGGGGATCAGCGCACGCCAACTGCTGCGCACCGGCGAAGACGAATACAAAGCCCTCAACCTGGCCGATGCCGGCTTTAGCGAAGCGCAATTGATCGCCGCCATCGCCGAGCACCCCAAGCTGATGGAGCGCCCGATCCTGGCAACCGCCGACAAAGCCATCATTGGCCGACCGCCCGAGAACGTACTGGAGATTCTGCCGTGACCACGCCCTATGTGCTGGTGCTGTATTACAGCCGCAATGGCTCGGTCAGCGAAATGGCCCGGCAAATTGCCCGAGGTATCGAACAAGGCGGCATGGAAGCACGTCTGCGCACGGTGCCGGCGATTTCCACCGAATGTGAAGCCGTGGCGCCGAGCATTCCCGATGAAGGCGCGCTGTATGCCAGCCTGGACGACCTGAAGCACTGTTCAGGCCTGGCCTTGGGCAGCCCGACCCGTTTCGGCAACATGGCGGCACCGCTCAAGTACTTCCTCGACGGCACCAGCAACCTGTGGCTCACCGGCGCTCTGGTCGGCAAGCCCGCCGGCGTGTTCACCTCCACCGCCAGCCTGCACGGCGGCCAGGAAACCACGTTGATGTCGATGCTGCTGCCGCTGCTGCACCATGGCATGTTGATCACCGGCCTGCCCTACAGCGAACAGGCACTGCTCGATACCCAGGGCGGGGGCACGCCGTACGGCGCCAGCCACCATTCCGGGCCTGACGGCAAGCGTATGCTCGATCAACATGAAATCACCCTGTGCCGGGCCCTGGGCCTGCGCCTGGCCAAGACCGCCACGCTGTTGGAGAACGGCCGTGGCCAGGAAGCCTAAAGTCCTGCCGCCCCAGGCGTGGCTGGAACCACGGGTCAAAATTGCACGCGCATTGAGCCTGCTGGCGTTTTTCGCCCTGGTAGGCCTGTTGTGCGTGTATTACCTGTTGATTGCCGACCTGCACGGCGCGCGGCCCTGGGTGATCCTGCTGATCGAGCTGGTGCCGCTGCTGGTGCTGGCGCCAGGAATGATGATCGGCAGCGCGCGCGGGCATTCGTGGATGTGCTTTGTGGTGAACCTGTATTTCATCAAGGGCGCGCTGGCGGCGTACGACCCGAACCGTCAGTGGTTCGGGGTGTTGGAGATGCTGGCGAGCCTGGCGGTGTTTTGTACGGCGCTGTTGTATGTGCGTTGGCGGCATCAGTTGAACCGTAGACTGGCCGATTGACCCACTCCCTGTAGGAGCGAGCTTGCTCGCGAAGATCGTCAACGATAACGCGCTCATGCAGGTTTTACGCGTTGTCCTCAGGTTCTTCGCGAGCAAGCTCGCTCCTACAGTGATCAATGGTTGACGGTATAGGCCAACATCATCGACAGCTGGCACATCGGCCGCCCACTTTCGGCATGCCACTGGTTGAAGGCACCCTGCACCGTCGCCAGGTCCCGCAGGCTGGTCGGCGCCTTGTCGACGATCTTCTGCGCATTCAACGCTGCCACCACGTCATAGCTCGGCACGAACGTATCCTTGCCCACCATGCGCAGGAAACGCGGGGCCGACAGCCCACCCAGTTGATGGCCGTGTTTGCTCAGGTATTTCCATAGCCCGACGATATCGGTGACCGGCCAATCGGCGACAAACGCGCCAAAGCTGCCCTTTTCCTGCTCGATATCCAGAATCATCTGCGCATTGCGCGGCACACTCTTGAGCTTGCCCAGGTGGCGGATGATGCGGGTGTCCTGCATCAGCCGCTCCAGGTGCTCGGCGCCCATCAGCACGACTTTCTCCGGATCGAAGCCGAAAAACACCTGCTCAAACGCCGGCCATTTCGCGTCGACCACACTGTGCTTCAAGCCCGCACGGAAGACGCGCAGTGCCAGAGTCGACAGATAGCGGTCATCACTGATCTTGCGCAATTGCGCCGGGGTTTTGGGCACAGGCAGATGGGCTTCCAGCTCGGCCGCCGAACCGAAGCGGTTCAGACAATATTCGTGCAGCCACTTGTAATCGCGCATGCCCTCTCCTGGCAGTTGAATTGAAAACGGCGCCCGCAAGCGCCGTTTACTAGAGCCTCGATGCGGCTCAGAGGTTCACTACATTGACGAAACGCGAGGCTGCCGTCTCATCGATTTTCAAGCTGGTGAAGTCGAACAGGTTGCGATCGGCCAGTTGCGACGGGATCACATTCTGCAGGCTGCGGAAGATACTTTCGGTACGCCCGGGGGTTTTGCGCTCCCAGTCCACCAGCATCTCCTTGACCACCTGGCGCTGCAGGTTTTCCTGGGAGCCGCACAGGTTGCAGGGAATGATCGGGAACTGCTTGAAGTCGGAATACGCCTGGATGTCCTTCTCGTTGCAATACGCCAGCGGCCGGATCACTACGTTGCGTCCGTCGTCGGCGCGCAGCTTGGGCGGCATGGCCTTGAGCGAGCCGTTGAAGAACATATTGAGGAAGAAGGTTTCGACGATGTCATCGCGGTGATGACCCAGGGCCATCTTGGTCGCGCCGATCTCATCGGCAAAGGTATACAGCGTGCCACGGCGCAGGCGTGAGCACAGCGAGCAGGTGGTCTTGCCTTCCGGGATCAGTTCCTTGACCACCGAGTAGGTGTCTTTTTCGACGATGTGGTACTCGACGCCCAGTTCTTTCAGGTAGGCCGGCAGCACATGCTCGGGGAAACCGGGTTGCTTCTGGTCCATGTTGACCGCCACGATCTCGAATTTGATCGGTGCGACCTTTTGCAGGTGCAGCAACACGTCGAGCATGGTGTAGCTGTCTTTGCCGCCGGAAAGGCAGACCATGACCTTGTCGCCGTCCTCGATCATGTTGAAATCGGCGACCGCTTCACCGGCCAGGCGACGCAGGCGTTTTTGCAGCTTGTTCTGGTTGACTGTAAGAGTGCCCATGGCGCTTGGATCCGCAAAGGTGTGTGACGAAAAGCGCAGCATTTTACCGGCAAGACTGACGAAGTTCCAATGTGGGAGCTGGCTTGCCTGCGATAGCGGTGTGCCAGTCCACACCTGCGGTCCTGACAGGCCGCCATCGCAGGCAAGCCAGCTCCCCCACTGGATCGCATGAATCCTTACAGACCCCTCCGCGATTAGCCCGCCTGTTTACAGCGCAATTTGCTCTAAAGGCCCTACGGTTATTCCGGTCATCCCTTCCTATACTGCGACTTGAGGTCGCACATCTATCCAGACCTTTCAGGCCATTTGGCCCGTGGGCGCTCCGATGGGGGGCGATGGTAATAACGACAGGAGTGACTGGCATGATCCATCACGTCGTGGGGCTGTTTACCCATCCCGACCAGGAATGGCGGGAAATCCGTGGCGATAAAGAAGAAAGCATCGGCCACATGTACCTCACTCATACCCTGATTCTCGCGGCGATCCCCGCCATTTCCGCCTTTATTGGCACCACTCAGGTTGGCTGGGTCATCGGCAACCGCGCACCGGTGATGCTGACTCAGGAAAGCGCATTGTGGATGACACTCATGTCCTACGCGGCCATGCTTGGCGGCGTGGCAGTGATGGGCGCGTTCATTCACTGGATGGCGCGCACCTACGACGCCAGCCCCAGCATGGCACGCTGTGTGGCGTTTGCCACTTATACCGCCACACCCTTGTTTATCGGCGGGCTGGCGGCGCTCTACCCGCATATGTGGCTGGGCATGGTCGTGGGCACGGCGGCGATTTGCTACACGGTGTATCTGCTGTATGTGGGGCTGCCGACCTTCATGAGTATCGACCCGGACGAAGGCTTCCTGTTTTCCAGTTCGGTATTGGCCGTGGGCCTGGTGGTACTGGTGGCGATCATGGCGTTTACCGTAATCGTCTGGGGCCTGGGCGTCGGGCCGATTTACACCAGCTAAGCCACTCAACTCGCAGACAAAGCCACCGCAAGGTGGCTTTGTGCGTTATGCATGACCATTCGGCGCCTGACAGATTCGGAAACACCCTGCTTTGCGGCATACTGGGCGCCTCTGGAGATTTGTACAGCATGCCCGAGCAACTCAATACCCGCGTCGAAGATTGTTTCCTGCAAGCCGAATCCTTTTTCAAACGAAGCTTCAAACGCCCCCAGGTCAGCCTCAAGCTGCGGGGCCAGAAAGCCGGTGTCGCGCATTTGCACGAGAACCTGCTGCGCTTCAACCCTCAGTTGTACCGTGAAAACAGCCAACACTTTCTCAAGCAAACCGTGGCCCACGAAGTGGCGCACCTGATTGCCCACCAACTGTTTGGCGAGCGTATCCAGCCCCATGGCGAGGAATGGCAACTGATCATGCGCGGGGTTTATGAACTGCCGCCGGATCGTTGCCATACCTATGAAGTCAAGCGCCGCCAGGTGACCCGTTATATCTATCGGTGCCCCTGTGCGGACAGCGATTTTCCGTTTTCGGCGCAACGCCATGGCCTGGTGAACCAGGGGCGGCGGTATTTGTGTCGGCGGTGTCGGCAGACCTTGGTGTTCACTGGAGAAACGCGGGTGGAATAAGGGCCTCATCGCAGGCAAGCCAGCTCCCACATTTGGATCTGTGAACACAATCAAAATGTGGCTTGCCTGCGAAAGCGTCGGCTCAGTCAACCTACAACCTTGGCCTGCCGCAATTGCTCTATCCGCTCAATACCGAACCCCAACTCCGCCAGCACCTCATCACTGTGCGCCCCCACCGCCACTCCAATATGCCTGGGCGCCGGCAACCCCTCTGAGAACTTCAGCGGGCAGGCCAATTGCGCTTGTGTCGAGCCATCACCCCGGGGCACCTGGCTGACCAGCTCCCGCGCCTTCAACTGTGGATGCTCCACCGCTTCGCTCAAACTCAACACCGGCTCAACACAGGCATCCACCCCGGCAAACAACTCACACAACTGGTCAAAACTGCGCTTCTCGAACTCCACCTGCAACGCCTGTTTGAGCACGGCCTGGCGTTCGGGCGTCACGCTGTATGCCGCCAGTTCCGGCCGCCCCAAGGCCGCGCACAGCCGCTGCATGAACCCCGGTTCCAAACTGCCCACCGACATCCAGCGCCCATCGCGTGTGCGGTAGTAGTCATAGAAACTCCCGCCATTGAGCACATGGTTCTCCCACCCAGGCTCGACCCCGCAAGCCAGGTAACCGGCCCCAGCCATGGCGTTCAGGCTGAACGAGCAATCGGTCATGCTCACATCCAGGTATTGGCCCACCCCACTCTGCTGCCGGGCAATCACCGCCGCCAGCAAGCCCACCACGGCGTGCAGCGAACCGCCAGCCAAATCCGCCAGCTGTACGCCCAGAGGCAACGGGCCGGTGTCCTGGCGCCCGGTATGGCTGGCCACGCCGGCCAACGCCAGGTAGTTGATATCGTGCCCGGCGCGATCCTTATAAGGGCCGGTCTGGCCGTAGCCGGTAATCGACACATAAATCAACCCGGGATTGATCGCCTTCAACGCCTCATAACCCAGCCCCAGGCGCTCCATGACCCCTGGGCGAAACTGTTCGAGCAGGATGTCATGGCCCTTGATCAGCTCACGCACGATCTCCACCGCCTCGGCCTGCTTGAGGTCCAGGGCCAGGCTGCGCTTGTTGCGGTTCAGATACGCATGGCTGGCCGAAGTACCCCGGTCATGGGGCGGCAATACCCGCAACAGGTCCATACGCGTGGGCGATTCGATACGCAGCACCTCGGCGCCCATGTCCGCCAGCATCAGGGAGGCAAACGGGCCGGGCAGCAAGGTGGAAAAATCCAGCACTTTAAGGGACGCCAAGGGACCAGACATAAAGACTCCATTCGGGTTGCGATCACCACAGACTAGGCAGCCGGGCGCCTACCGGCAATCGTCAGAACGATCAACCACAGTGACCGTTTTGATCACGGCGGGCTTTTTCGCGGCGGCGGCTTTATCATTGGCCGACGTTTGTTGGCAGAGTCTTCCATGAAGTTCGCGATTGCACTGTATAGCGCCGCCCACGCGCCCTCCTCGCGCCGCGCCCTGTTGTTCGCGCAGGCAGCGTTGGCCGGCGGGCATGAGATTGTGCGGCTGTTTTTTTATCAGGATGGCGTGTACAGCGCGTCCAGTAACGTCGTTGCGCCCCAGGACGAGCCAGACATTGCGCGCCAATGGCGCGAGTTCGTCAGCCAGCACCAGCTCGACGGTGTGGTGTGCATCGCCGCCGCCTTGCGCCGTGGTGTGCTGAATGCCGAAGAGGCTACGCGCTATCAACGCAGCGCCGTGAATCTGGAGGCACCCTGGGCGTTATCAGGCCTTGGGCAGTTGCATGACGCGATCCAGGATGCCGACCGCCTGATCTGTTTTGGAGGGCCGTGACATGTCCAAATCCCTATTGGTGATCAGCCGCCAGGCCCCGTGGTCCGGGCCGAGTGCGCGGGAAGCGCTGGATATCGTGCTGGCCGGTGGTGCGTTTGACCTGCCCATCGGTCTGCTGTTTCTGGATGACGGTGTGTTCCAACTGGCGCCGCATCAGGCTGCCAAGGCCGTGCAACAAAAAGACCTGAGTGCCAACCTGCAGGCATTGGGCCTGTTCGGCGTTGATGACGTATTCGCGTGCGGCCACAGCCTGTCCGCACGCGGGTTGCTGCCGCCCGCCAACGCGCAGACGCTGGACAGCCAAACCATTGGCGAGCTGATTGATCGTTACGACCAGGTGATTACCCTCTGATGTCGACTTTACATGTGGTATCTCACTCCCCCTTTACCGACAGCCGCCTCGACAGCTGCCTGCGCATCTGCGGCGCTCAGGACGCTATCCTGCTGTGTGGCGACGGTGCCTACGCGCTGCACACACCCGCCCTGCCAAGCAAAGGCGTAAAGGTGTTTGTACTGGCCGAAGACATGCTGGCGCGCAACCTGCCGCTTCCCGACTGGGCGGACAGCGTGGATTATCCAGGCTTCGTGCAACTGTCGATCGACTACGACAAGGTCAACACCTGGCTATGAACACCCTGACCGTAGGTACGCACAGCCTGGAGCTGGACAAGGACGGTTATCTTGTCGATCTCAATGACTGGTCCGATGAAGTGGCGCACGCCCTGGCCGCGGCTGAAGCCCTGGAGCTGAGCGCGGATCACTGGGAAATCCTCATGCTGCTGCGCCAGTTCTATAGCGAATTCCAGCTGTCCCCCGCCACACGCCCGCTGATCAAGTACACCGCCTTGAAACTGGGCCCGGAAAAGGGCAACAGCCTGCACCTCAACAAACTATTTAACGGCACTCCCGCCAAACTCGCCGCCAAGCTGGCGGGCCTGCCCAGGCCGACGAATTGCTTATGACCGACTTCGCCCCACTGACCCTCACAACGCCCGAAGAGCACCCCTTTGCACAGTTCGTGCGCATCCTTGGCAAAGGCAAGCGCGGCGCGCGCAACCTCACCCGCGAAGAAGCGCGGCAAGCCATGGGCATGTTGCTTGACGAAAAGGTCGAGGACACTCAGCTCGGCGCCTTCCTGATGCTACTGCGCCATAAGGAAGAAAGCCCGGAAGAACTGGCCGGTTTCACCGAAGCGGTACGCGAACGCCTGCACGCACCAGCGTTGAACGTGGACATCGACTGGCCCACCTACGCCGGCAAAAAGCGTCATCTGCCGTGGTTTCTGCTCGCAGCCAAGTGCCTGGCGCAAAACGGTGTGCGCATCCTGATGCACGGCGGCGGCGCCCACACGGCGGGCCGGTTGTACACCGAGCAACTGCTGGAGACATTACAGATCCCGCTGTGCCGCAATTGGCAGCAGGTGGGAAGTGCCTTCGAGCACGGCAACCTGGCCTTTATCCCGCTGGGCGACTGGGCACCGCAGTTGCAACGCATGATCGATCTGCGCAACACCCTGGGCCTGCGCTCGCCCATCCATTCCCTGGCGCGGCTGCTTAACCCGCTGAATGCACGTTGCGGCCTGCAGAGTATTTTCCATCCGGGCTATCAGGGCGTACATCGTGATGCCAGCGGCCTGCTCGGGGACAATGTGATTGTGGTCAAGGGTGACGGCGGCGAGATCGAGATAAACCCCGACACCGTCAGCCACCTGTATGGCACCACCGGCGGCCAGAGCTGGGACGAAGAGTGGCCCGCCCTTTCCGCCCAGCGTCACGTCAAACCGGCGACGCTTGAGCCTGAACAGTTGAAAGGGTTGTGGCGCGGCGAGATCGAGGACAGCTACCCGCAACTGGCGCTGATCGCCACCATGGCCCTGGCGCTGCGCGGTCTTGGTCACCCGCGGCAACAGGCGTTTGAATTGGCCCAGCAATACTGGGATGCGCGGAATAAATCGATTTAATCGATCATTCACCCCCGGTCTTTGCGCTTTTAGTTCGAACTCATCCCTTTAGACTGGGCTCCAACGTTTAACAGCCAAGGAGCCAGTCATGGGTTTGCTGATCGAAGGACAGTGGAAAGACCAGTGGTACGAAAGTAGCGCAGACGGCGCTTTTCAACGGGAACAGGCACAACGCCGCCACTGGGTGACCGCCGATGGCGCGCCCGGCCCGAGTGGCGAAGGCGGCTTCAAGGCTGAGGCCGGTCGCTACCACCTCTACGTGTCCCTGGCCTGCCCCTGGGCGCACCGCACCCTGATCCTGCGCAAGCTCAAAGGTCTGGAAAGCCTGATCGATGTCTCAGTGGTCAGCTGGTTGATGCTGGAAAACGGCTGGACCTTCGACAAGGCTCACGGCTCCAGCGGTGACACGCTCGACGGTTTGGACTTCATGCACCAGCGCTACACCGCCGATACTGCCGACTACACCGGCCGCGTCACCGTGCCGGTGCTGTGGGATAAAAAGCTCAAGCGCATCGTCAGCAACGAATCGGCGGAGATCATCCGCATGTTCAACAGCGCGTTCAATGAGCTGACCGGCAATACCCTGGATTTCTATCCCCAAGCCCTGCATTCGACCATCGACAGCCTCAACGAACGCATCTACCCCGCTGTGAACAACGGCGTGTACCGCGCAGGCTTCGCCACCTCACAACAGGCGTATGAAAGTGCGTTTGATGATGTGTTTGCCGAGCTGGATCATTTGGAACAGCATCTGGGCAGCCATCGTTATCTGGCCGGCGAGTACCTGACCGAAGCCGATGTGCGGCTGTTCACCACGCTGATTCGTTTTGATGCGGTGTACTACAGCCACTTCAAATGCAACCTGCGGCGGATCGCCGATTATGCGAATTTGTCGAACTGGCTGCGGGAGATATATCAGTGGCCAGGCGTGGCCGAGACTGTGAATTTCGAGCATATCAAGGGGCATTACTATGCCAGCCATCGCACGATCAACCCGACGGGGATTGTGCCGAAGGGGCCGTTGCAGGGGTTTGATAACAGCCATGATAGAGCGCGGCTGCCAGGTAAAGGTGTCTTTGGCTAATCCGGATCATCGGTTGTAATTAGATGGCCTCATCAGGGGCAAGCCCCCTCCCACACTTGGAATGCATTCCAATGTGGGAGGGGGCTTGCCCCCGATGCTTTTGAGGTCAGACTTGGGACTGGGCGCCCTCGAACCACTTGAGCTTCTCGCGCAGCACCACTACCTCACCCACGATCACCAGTGTCGGCGCATGTACTTCATGCTCCGCCACCATGCGCGGCAAGTCCGCCAGGGTGCCGGTAAACACGCGCTGGTTGGACGTGGTGCCCTGCTGGATCAGTGCCGCTGGGGTATTCGACGCGCGCCCGTGCTTGATCAACTGCTCGCAAATGATCGGCAAGCCAATCAAGCCCATGTAGAACACCAGAGTCTGCGACGGCCCGACCAGGTCCTGCCAGGGCAGATCCGAGGTGTTGTTCTTCAGGTGCCCAGTGATAAAGCGCACCGATTGCGCATAGTCACGATGCGTCAGCGGAATGCCCGCATACGCCGCGCAACCACTGGCCGCCGTAATCCCCGGCACCACCTGGAACGGGATGCCATGGGCCGCCAATTCCTCGATCTCTTCGCCACCACGTCCAAAAATGAACGGATCGCCGCCCTTGAGGCGCAGCACACGCTTGCCTTGCTTGGCCAGGTCCACCAATTGCTGGTTGATCTGGTCCTGGGGCACAGCGTGATCGGCACGCCGTTTGCCGACATACACGCGCTCGGCATCACGACGGCATAGTTCCAGGATTGCTGGCGCCACAAGGCGGTCATACAGCACCACATCGGCCTGCTGCATCAGGCGCAACGCACGAAAGGTGAGCAAATCCGGGTCGCCCGGGCCCGCCCCCACCAGGTACACCTCACCGGGGGCATAAGGTGGCGCGCCATTGACCTTTTCGATCAACAGGCGCTCAGCTTCAGCGCCCTGCCCAGCCAGTTGACGGTCGGCAATCGGCCCCTGAAACACTTCTTCCCAGAACGCCCGGCGCTGCTGCACATCCGGGTACAAACCTTTGACCTGGGCGCGAAAACGCGCCGCCAAACCGGCCAGTTGGCCGTAGGTGGAAGGTATCCAGGTTTCCAGCTTGGCACGGATCAAGCGCGCCAATACCGGCGCGTCGCCGCCGCTGGACACCGCAATCACCAAGGGTGACCGGTCGACAATCGCCGGGAAGATCACGCTGCACAAGGCCGGCGCGTCCACGACGTTGACCGGCACGCAACGGCGCTTGGCCTCACTGGACACTTGCGCGTTCAGCGGCTCATCGTCCGTTGCCGCGATGATCAGGGTGCAACCCTCAAGGTCGGCCTCCTGGTAACCGCGCAAAATCAGTTCTCCGCCACTGCCCAGTACCAGTTCACGCAACTGGTCTTCGATCTGGGGAGCAACCACCCGCAGCAACGCACCGGCGTCGGCCAGCAGCCGGGATTTGCGCAAGGCAATCTCCCCGCCACCGACGACCAACACTCGACTGCCGCGCAGGTTATGAAACAGCGGCAGAAATTCCATTTAGCCGATGACCTCAACGCCGCCCATGTACGGCTTGAGCACCTCAGGCACACGGATCGAACCGTCGGCCTGCTGGTAGTTTTCCAGCACGGCCACCAGGGTACGGCCTACGGCCAGGCCCGAACCGTTAAGGGTGTGCACCAACTCCGGCTTGCCGGTTTCCGGGTTACGGAAACGCGCCTGCATACGACGGGCCTGGAAATCACCGCAGTTGGAGCACGACGAAATTTCGCGGTACTTGTCCTGGCTCGGCACCCACACTTCCAAATCGTAGGTCTTCACGGCGCTGAAGCCCATGTCGCCAGTACACAACGCCAGTACGCGATAAGGCAGCTCCAGCAGTTGCAGCACGCGTTCGGCATTGGCGGTCAGGCCTTCCAGAGCTTCCATGGAGGTCGACGGTTCTACTACCTGAACCATCTCGACCTTGTCGAACTGGTGTTGGCGGATCATGCCACGGGTATCGCGACCCGACGCACCGGCTTCGCTACGGAAGCACGGGCTGTGGGCAACCAGTTTCAACGGCAGTTGCTTGGCGTCGAGGATTTCGCCGGCGACGATATTGGTCAGCGACACTTCGGCCGTCGGGATCAGGTACAGGTCGGCTTCGCCGTCACGAGTGATCTTGAACAGGTCTTCCTCGAATTTCGGCAGCTGGCTGGTGCCCATCAACGCCGGCGCCTGGACCAGATACGGGGTGTAGGCTTCTTCGTAGCCGTGCTCGCCGGTGTGCAGGTTGATCATGAACTGGGCCAGCGCACGGTGCATGCGCGCGATCGGGCCACGCAGCAAGGCGAAACGGGCACCGGACATTTTTGCCGCGGTCTCGAAATCCAGGCCACCGGTCAATTCACCCAGGGCCACATGATCCTTGATCTCGAAATCGAAGGCTTTGGGCGTGCCCCAACGGCGAACTTCAACGTTGCCGTCTTCGTCTTCGCCGACCGGTACGGATTCGTGGGGCAGGTTCGGAATGCCCAGCAGGATCGAATCCAGCTCGGTCTGGATGCCTTCCAGCTCGATTTTGCCGTCGGACAGCTCAGTGCCCATACGCTCGACATCCGCCATCAACGGCGCGATGTCTTCACCGCGCTGTTTGGCCTGGCCAATGGATTTGGAACGCGCATTACGCTCAGCCTGCAGTGCTTCGGTGCGGGTCTGGACGGTCTTGCGCTGTTCTTCCAGCGCTTCGATGCGCGCAACATCCAAGGCAAAGCCACGGGATGCCAGGCGGTCCGCTACGTCCTGAAGGTTGCTACGTAACAGTTTGGAATCGAGCATGTCGGTCTCTCGTTATCAAAGTTTGGTCAAGGACAGGCCAGCCCAGGTGGCGAGCAGCCCGCCGAATACGCTGATGGCCGCATAGCCAATCGCCAGCGGCACTTGCCCGCTTTCCAGCAGGCGCACGGTATCCAGTGAAAAGGATGAAAAAGTCGTCAGGCCGCCAAGAAAGCCAACCATCAGGCCGGCACGTACCTCGACAGGCACTTCCGGGCGTAACAAAAACAGGCCGTATAACACGCCGATCAACAGGCAGCCCACGATATTAACGGCGAGCGTCGCCGTATAGAAGTGTTTCGGCCAATTGGCATTGATCCAATTACCGGTGGCGAAGCGCAGCAGTGTACCGGCGATACCTCCAGCCGAGACGGCAACCACCAAAGGAATCATGATTTTCTCCGCTTTCTGGGGCTCAGACGGTCGAGTTGGGCCAGGTGATTGAGCTTTTCACCGATCTTCAGCTCCAGGCCACGGGGCACCGGCTGGTAGAGCGGCAACGGTTCCAGCGCATCGGGGAAGTAGTCTTCGCCGGCCGCATAGGCATCCGGTTCGTCATGGGCGTAGCGATATTCGTCACCGTAACCCAACTGCTTCATCAGTTTGGTCGGCGCGTTGCGCAAGTGCATCGGCACTTCCAGCGAGCCATGTTCGGCCGCCGCCCGCAGCGCCGACTTGAAGCCCATGTAAACCGCATTGCTTTTGGGTGCGCAGGCCAGGTAAGTGATGGCCTGAGCCACGGCCAGCTCGCCTTCGGGGCTGCCGAGGCGCTCCTGCACGTCCCAGGCGGCGAGGCACAGGCTCAGGGCACGCGGGTCGGCATTGCCGATGTCTTCGCTGGCCATGCGCACCACGCGACGGGCCAGGTACAGCGGATCGCAACCGCCGTCGATCATGCGCGCAAACCAGTACAGCGCACCGTCCGGGTTGGAGCCGCGCACAGACTTGTGCAGCGCGGAAATCTGGTCGTAGAACGCTTCACCGCCCTTGTCGAAGCGCCGACGCGTATCACCCAACAGGCTTTGCAACAGGTCGACGCCAATTTCGCCGCCGTCTTCGGCCAGGTCCGAGGCGTTCTCCAGCAGGTTGAGAAAACGCCTGCCATCGCCATCGGCGGCGGTCAGCAGGATCTTGAAGCCCTCTTCACTGACGCTCAGATGGCGCTTGCCCAGGCCTTTGTCTTCATTCAAGGCCCGCTGCAGCAGCTTTTGCATCGCCGCTTCGTCCAGGCTTTTGAGCACGTAGACGCGCGCTCGCGACAACAAGGCGTTGTTGAGCTCAAACGAAGGGTTTTCAGTGGTGGCACCAATAAAGATCAAGGTGCCGTCTTCAACATACGGCAGGAACGCATCCTGCTGCGACTTGTTGAAGCGATGCACTTCGTCGACAAACAGGATGGTGCGCTTGCCGTACTGGCCGGCCTGCTGTTTGGCGACTTCCACCGCCTGGCGGATTTCCTTGACCCCGGCGAGTACCGCAGAGACCGTTTCAAAGTGGGCATCCGAGACTTTCGCCAGCAGCCGCGCCAGGGTGGTTTTACCCACGCCCGGCGGCCCCCAGAAAATCATCGAATGCAACGCGCCCTGCTCCAGGGCTTCGCGCAACGGCTTGCCGCGAGCGAGCAGGTGTTCCTGACCGACGTACTCATCCAGGTTGGTCGAACGCAAGCGTGCGGCCAGGGGCTGGGCAATCGGGTCACTTCGAAACAGATCCATGGGCAGCGCTTGAAACCTCTGGGCAGGTTATTCCTGGATTACGTCGGCACCCTTGGGGATGTCGAACTTGAACTTGGACGCGGGCACCGGCTGGTTGGCCTTGACCCCGGAGAACAGGATATCGGTGCGCTGGCCAACGCTGTCGATCAGGCGCATGTTATTGATCACACCGTTGCCGAACGACAGGGACAGCGAGTCAAACAGCGTGTCCCTGGATTTTGGCTTGAGGGTGAACTCGATGACGTTGCTGGTCTGCTTGGAAGTGACGTCGAAGCTGTCGTTGATTTTCGACACGTCACCCGACAGCAGCAGTGCCGGGGTCTGGTTCAGGCGTGGATCAAGCTTCTTGATGGTCGCTTGCTCCAGGTCCGGGTCCCAGAGGGTGACTTTCTGGCCATCGGAAACGATGGTCTGCTCAGCCTTGCCTTCGGTATGCCAATAGAACAGCCCCGGGCGCTGCACGGCCATTTCACCGGCGGTTTCCTGCAACTGGGTGCCGCCGGCATCCAGGGTCAGCTGGGAAAAGCGCGCCGTCAGGGTCTGGGATTTGTCCAGCAGGTTCTTCAGGCTGGCGACGGAAGCCGGGTCAGCGTGGGCCGAAACAGCAGTCAGGGCCAGTGCCGGCAACAACAGCATGCGGATAAAGCGCATGGGAGTCCTCATTGAGTAGTCAGAGCGTGCCGCGTGTTGCCACGCGGCACGGGATCAGTCGCGCATCTGCCCGGGGGCGATGATTTCACGCGAGCCGTTGGTGTTCATTGCGGTGACGACGCCAGCGTGTTCCATGGCTTCGATCATGCGGGCAGCGCGGTTGTAGCCGATTTTCAACTTGCGCTGCACCGCAGAGATGGAGGCGCGACGGCTTTCGAGCACGAAGGCCACAGCTTCATCGTACAGCGCGTCGGTTTCGGCATCGTCGTCGCCACCGCCGCTGCCACCGTCAAAGCCGCTGCCAGCCTCTTCGACGCCCGCGAGGATGTCGTCGTTGTATTCAGGTGCGCCGCGCAGTTTCCAGGCTTCGACCACGCGGTGTACTTCGTCATCGGACACAAAAGCACCGTGCACACGGATCGGCAGGCTGGTGCCCGGCGGCATGTAGAGCATGTCACCGTGGCCCAGCAGTTGCTCGGCGCCACCCTGATCGATGATGGTCCGTGAGTCGATCTTGCTCGATACCTGGAACGCCATACGCGTCGGGATGTTGGCCTTGATCAGGCCGGTGATCACATCCACCGACGGGCGCTGAGTCGCAAGGATCAAGTGAATACCGGCAGCACGCGCCTTCTGGGCGATACGGGCGATCAGTTCTTCAACCTTCTTGCCGACGATCATCATCATGTCGGCGAATTCGTCGACCACCACCACGATGGTCGGCAGCTTGGTCAGCAGCGGGGCCTCGTCGTGAATGCTTTCGCGCTTGTACAGCGGGTCGGTCAGCGGCTCGCCGGCGTCCTGAGCTTCCTTGACCTTGGCGTTGAAGCCCGACAGGTTACGAACCCCCATCTTGGCCATCAGCTTATAGCGACGCTCCATCTCGGCAACGCTCCAGCGCAGGGCGTTGGCAGCGTCCTTCATGTCGGTGACCACCGGGCACAGCAGGTGCGGAATACCTTCGTAGATCGACAGTTCCAACATTTTCGGGTCGATCATGATCAGCTTGGCGTCATCCGGCCCGGACTTGAACAGGATCGACAGGATCATGGCGTTCACACCCACCGACTTACCGGAACCGGTGGTACCGGCTACCAGCAGGTGAGGCATTTTCGCCAGGTCGGTGATCACCGGCTTGCCGCCGATGTCGTGGCCGAGGGCCAGGGTGACCGGCGATTTGAAATTGTCGTATTCGGGAGTCGACAGCACTTCGGAGAAACGCACGATCTGGCGGTCTTCGTTGGGAATTTCGATACCCACGGTAGTTTTGCCGGGGATCACTTCAACCACACGCACGCTGGTCACGGCCAGGGAACGCGCCAGGTCTTTGGCCAGGTTGGAAATTCGGCTGACTTTTACACCGGCGGCCGGCTGGATTTCGTAACGGGTAATCACAGGGCCCGGATGGATCGAATCCACCGACACTTCGACGCCGAACTCCTTGAGCTTGATTTCCAGCAGATGGCCGACAGCCGCCAGGGATTCGGGGGAATAATTGAGCTGTTTCTTTTCTGCCGGGTCGAGAATCGAGATCGGCGGCAAGGTGCCTTCGACGGCGCTGTCGATAAACAGCGGGGCCTGTTTCTCTTTCTGTACGCGATGGCTGGGTTCTGGCGCTTTGGGCGGTGCCGGAGCGATCACTGGCGGTACCTGCTTCTCGCGATCCGACATGTGCTTGCTCAGGGCCTGCTCGCGCTCGATCAAGCGTTCCTTGACCTTGGCCTGCTCGCGCCGATCCGGCGTGCTTGGAGCCACCACCTCGTTGACACGGGTGTCGACCTCACGCAGCTGCGCCACCATTTGCTTGCGCTCGACACGGGCGGCCCACCAGCGGTTGGCGGCGCCCTGGAACAATTCGAACAGGTCGAGGGTGATCTTGCCGGTCACGTCCATCACCTTGAACCATGACAGGTCGGTGAATACCGTGAGGCCGAACAGGAACAGCGCGATGAACATCAGGGTGCTGCCCTGGATATTCAGTGTACGGCGTGCCAGGTCGCCAAGGCTTTCGCCCAGAGCCCCGCCCGCGCCTGCCGGCAAGCCGGTCGGTGCATGGAAGTGGATATGCGCCAGCGCCGCGCCGGACAGCACCAGGAACACCAGGCCGATCAGGCGCCAGGAGAACAGCCAGCCGCTCCACTGCCATGGCTCGTGACGCTGGCGGAAGATCTGCCAGGTTTTGATCGCCAGCAGCAGCGGGAAAATGTACGCGAAATACCCCAGGATCATGAACAGGATATCGGCGCTGTAGGACCCTACCGGCCCACCGAAATTCTGCACATCGTCGATCTTGCTGTTATGGCTCCAGCCCGGATCGTCCTTGCCATAGGTGAGCAAGGCCATCATCAGGAACAGGCACAGGGCACCGATGGCAATCAGTGCGCCTTCCTTGAGTCGGTAATGCAGGTGCTGGCGCCAGGCCGGTACGACTGCTGCTTTGGGTGCTGCGGCGGATTTCTTCAAAACGGGTCTTTTCCTGCGCCTTTAGCGCGTCCATCTGTTGAATGACGACACATGACTGCTCTATCCCGAGCAGCTGAAAAATGAACGTATGTTGCTGAATCTACTTTTAACACCAGGTCATGGATAGGTGAAATGGCGATAACGCCACAATGGCCGCATTGTACGGGTTTGCGTGCGCGATGCCACACACTTGCCTTCACCTGGCAGCCTTGGCAATTGACGTATCAAAGCCTGGTCAATTTGAGCATGCATTGCCTTTGCTGACAAAGGCTTATGAGCTGTATCTGGCAATCCAGGCAAACTTGGCAAATGGCTGGCATGTGCCAGACCCGATTACGACCGCGCCTTATGCACAGAGTTGCAGAAACACCCGCTCATGCTAATGCGCAATCACAGCTTAATCGGGCTGGCCCCCTGGCGCCGGGTCGACAATAATCAACGCTTGTGTGACAGACGCCTTGTCTGTCTCTCCCCTCCCCTTCCGTAAGCCTGGATGCCATGCTGACCTGGTTACAACGCGACAACCTGACTTTCCCGCCCCTGGCCAAGGCCATGCGCGAACCCAACGGCCTGCTCGCCGCCGGTGGCGACCTGTCGGCCGAACGCCTGATCCAGGCCTATCGCCATGGCTGCTTCCCGTGGTTCTCCGAAGGTCAGCCCATCCTCTGGTGGTCACCCGACCCGCGCACGGTGATCTTCCCCGACGAACTGCACGTATCCCGCAGCCTCGGCAAGTTATTGCGCCAACAGCGTTATACCGTGACCTTCGATCAGGATTTCGCCGCCGTCATCAAGGCCTGCGCAGCACCGCGCGCCTACGCGGATGGCACCTGGATCACCGAGGGCATCCAGGACGCCTACCTTGCGCTGCACCAGCGCGGCTACGCCCACTCTGTGGAAGTGTGGGACCAGGGCGAACTGGTTGGCGGCCTGTATGGCCTGGCGATGGGCCAGCTGTTTTTTGGCGAATCCATGTTCAGCCGCGCCGACAACGCCTCGAAATTCGGTTTCGCCACCTTGACCCGTCAATTACAGGCGTGGGGCTTTGTGCTGATCGACTGCCAGATGCCCAATGATCACCTGCACAGCCTCGGTGCCCGCGCCATATCACGCAGCGACTTTGCCGATTTGCTGCGCAAACATTTGGACCAACCCAGCTCTGGACCGTGGGTTTCATAGGCGACTTTCGCCTACCTGGCTTACACTTATTCCAAAGCTTATCCCGAGGGTTGATCATGACCGAGCTGGCGCGCTTGAAGTTCTATGCCACTCAAGCCCACTCTTGCAGCTATCTGCCCGACGAGCAGGCCACCACGCTGTTCCTCGACCCCAGCCAGCCGATGGACGTGCACGTGTACGCCGACCTGTCCGAGATGGGGTTTCGGCGCAGCGGCGATCATCTGTACCGTCCACACTGCCAAAACTGCAACGCCTGTGTGCCGGCGCGCATCCCGGTCGCGCAATTTCTGCCCGATCGCAATCAGAAGCGCATCTTCAAGCGCAATGCCGACCTGACGGTGAATGCGGTCAAGCCGCAGTACAGCGAAGAATACTTCGATCTTTATCAGCGCTACATCGAGAAACGCCATGCCGATGGGGATATGTTCCCGCCCAGCCGTGATCAGTTTTCCACCTTCCTGGTCCGTGATCTGCCGTTCTCGCGGTTTTACGAGTTCCGCCTCAACGGACGGCTGCTGGCGGTGGCGGTGACCGACCTGCTGCCAAACGGCCTGTCGGCGGTGTACACCTTCTATGAACCCGAGGAAGAACGCCGCAGCCTTGGGCGCTTTGCGATCCTCTGGCAAATAGGTGAAGCACTGCGCCTGGAACTGGAAGCGGTGTACCTCGGATACTGGATCAAGAACTGCAAAAAGATGAACTACAAGACCCAATATCGGCCCATTGAGCTGCTGATTAATCAAAGATGGGTCACACTTAACTAGAACCCCTTGGCTTGAACCCCCTTTTTCGGGCACAATGCACGCCGCTTTTGCCTGGCGCAGTTGCACCGGGCCATTCACTGGATACCGAGGGCTTTACTGCATGTCGAAAGAAGACAGCTTCGAAATGGAAGGCACTGTCGTCGACACCCTGCCCAACACCATGTTTCGTGTGGAGTTGGAAAATGGGCACGTCGTAACCGCGCATATCTCCGGCAAGATGCGCAAGAACTACATTCGTATTCTTACCGGTGACAAAGTGCGCGTCGAGCTGACGCCCTATGACTTGAGCAAAGGGCGCATCACTTACCGCGCTCGCTAAGCAAGTCAATACAAAACGCCCGGTTATGCCGGGCGTTTTTGTGTGCGCAGGATTTAACAGTCGCCACTTGACCCTGTGGGAGCTGGCTTGCCTGCGATAGCGGCGGGTCAGATATAGATGTGCTATTGAAGGACCGCCATCGCAGGCAAGCCAGCTCCCACAGTTGACCGTCATTGCTTCGCAAATAGTATTTCAGGCAGCAAAAAGGCGCCTTTCGGCGCCTTTTGGTGTTACTGAACAACGATCAGGCCATTTCCGCCGTGGTCTCGAACTCGAAGGTCAGCTCGCCATCCTTCAGGTCGATATGCACCACGCCGCCATGATCGGAGAGTTCGCCGAACAGGATCTCTTCGGCCAGTGGCCGTTTGATCTTGTCCTGGATCAGACGCGCCATTGGGCGTGCGCCCATTGCCGCATCGTAGCCGCCTTCTGCGATCCAGCTGCGGGCCGCTTCCGTCACATCCAACTGCACGCGCTTGTCTTCCAACTGCGCCTGAAGCTCGGTGAGGAACTTGTCCACCACGCTCTTGATAACCTCATGGCTGAGGCGACCAAACTGGATAATGGTGTCCAGACGGTTGCGGAACTCCGGCGTGAAGCTCTTCTTGATCACTTCCATTGCATCGGAAGAGTGATCCTGATGCGTGAAGCCGATAGAAGCTCGCGCAGCCGTTTCGGCACCGGCGTTGGTGGTCATGATCACGATCACATTGCGGAAATCCGCCTTGCGCCCGTTGTTATCGGTCAGGGTCCCGTGATCCATCACCTGCAACAGCAGGTTGAAGACTTCCGGGTGAGCCTTTTCGATTTCATCGAGCAGCAATACGCAATGTGGCTGCTTGGTGATCGCCTCGGTCAACAAGCCGCCCTGGTCGAACCCGACATAGCCCGGAGGCGCACCGATCAGACGCGACACGGTGTGACGCTCCATGTACTCGGACATGTCGAAGCGGACCAGCTCGATACCCATGGCCTTGGCCAGTTGCCGCGCCGCCTCGGTCTTGCCGACGCCGGTAGGCCCTGCGAACAGGAACGAACCGACCGGTTTGTCCGGCGACTTGAGCCCCGCACGGGACAGCTTGATGGCGGTGGACAGCGAGTCGATCGCCGCATCCTGACCGAACACGGTGAGCTTGAGGTCGCGCTCCAGGTTACGCAGCAGCTCCTTGTCGGAACTGGTGACGTGTTTTGGCGGAATCCGCGCGATCTTCGCCACGATGTCCTCGACCTGAGGCACGTCGATACGCTTCACACGCTTCTCGACCGGCTGCAGGCGCTGATAGGCACCCGCCTCGTCGATGACGTCGATGGCCTTGTCCGGCATGTGCCGGTCATTGATGTAGCGCGACGCCAGCTCAGCCGCCGCACGCAAGGCCTCATCGGTGTACTCGATGCCATGGTGCGCTTCAAAACGCCCCTTGAGCCCGCGCAGGATGCCGATGGTGTCTTCAACCGAAGGCTCGGACACGTCGACCTTCTGGAAGCGCCGCGCCAGGGCACGGTCTTTTTCGAAGATCCCGCGAAATTCCTGGAAGGTGGTCGAACCGATGCAGCGGATATCACCCGAAGACAGCAATGGCTTGAGCAGGTTGGAGGCGTCCATCACCCCACCGGAAGCCGCACCGGCACCAATGATGGTGTGGATCTCGTCGATGAACAGGATCGCCTGCGGGCGTTTTTTCAGCTCGCCGAGCAGCGCCTTGAAGCGCTTCTCGAAGTCGCCACGGTACTTGGTCCCGGCGAGCAATGCGCCCAGATCAAGGGAGTAGACGACGCTGTTGGCCAGCAGGTCCGGTACCTGATTGTCGACAATGCGCTTGGCCAGGCCTTCGGCAATCGCGGTTTTACCCACGCCCGCCTCACCCACCAGCAACGGGTTGTTCTTGCGGCGCCGCGCGAGAATCTGCGCTACACGCTCGACCTCGTGCTCACGCCCCACCAGTGGATCGATCCGCCCCTGTCGCGCCATCTCATTGAGATTGCTGGCATAGGCATCCAGCGGGTTGCTGGAAGAAGAAGACTCACCGCCCTCTTCGTCCTGCATATCCTGCTCACCCTCGGAATGATCGCCGTGCCCGGGCACCTTGGAGATACCGTGGGCGATGTAATTGACCACATCGATACGGGCAACGCTCTGCTGCTTGAGCAGAAACACGGCCTGGCTTTCCTGTTCGCTGAAAATCGCCACCAGCACGTTCGCGCCTGTGACCTCACGCTTACCGGAGCTCTGTACGTGGAAGACAGCACGCTGCAATACCCGCTGGAAGCCCAGGGTTGGCTGGGTCTCACGGTCCTCGTCATGCACGGGGATCAGTGGCGTGGTGGAGTCGATAAACTCCTGCAGGTCATGCTTGAGTTTGTCGAGGTTGGCGCCGCACGCACGCAGAACGGTGGCGGCAGCTTCATTATCCAAAAGTGCCAGCAAAAGGTGCTCGACGGTCATGAATTCATGACGCTTCGAACGAGCCTCCTTGAAGGCAAGATTGAGGGTGACTTCGAGCTCGCGGTTTAACATAGCTTCACCTCATACCCAAGTGGTCGGCGTTAACCGTCCTTCTCGATTTCACAGAGTAGCGGATGCTGGCTTTCCCTGGCGTACTGGTTGACCTGCATGGCCTTTGTCTCGGCGATGTCGCGGGTAAACACTCCACATACTGCCCGTCCTTCTGTGTGAACGGCCAGCATTACCTTGGTCGCCAACTCGCGGTTCAGGTTAAAAAACACCTCGAGCACTTCGACGACGAAATCCATCGGTGTGTAGTCATCATTGAACAAAACCACCTTGTACATCGGCGGTGCCTGTAAAGCAGGCTTGGCCTCCTGAACAGCAATGCCTGCAGAACCGTCGTCGTCATGTTCCTGATCCGGGCGATCCTGATTGAATGTTAGTCGAATCTGGCTATTTGCATGCATGGAAAGAAAGGTTCGTCAGTGGTTCAATTACAGTGGTGGGGGCGAGCTGTCAGAATTTCAACTCTGACCGATTGGTCGCCTTGACTATCGGCAAATCAGTGTTACAACCAATAGAACCCACAGTGGGTAAAAAAGGTCCGCGCAGTCAACCTTATTTATTCGGGTTAGGACGGATAGACAGGATGATACTCCAGTGATGGAGTCTGGTGCAGAGGGATATGGCGATGCTAAGCGGTAAGGTCAAGTGGTTCAACAATGCCAAGGGTTACGGCTTCATTAATGAAGACGGCAAGAGTGAAGACCTTTTTGCGCATTTCTCAGCGATCGATATGGATGGGTACAAAACGCTGAAGGCGGGTCAACCGGTGTCCTTTGATATCAAACAGGGCCCAAAGGGCCTGCATGCGGTGGATATCAAGTTAGTCACAGCCACGTCCACGGCAGGAAAAACTGCAGCACCCGGTCAAACGTCAAAAAAAGAAACTGGTTTGATCAGCCACTGAACAACACACTTAAAACAAACCGGCCGCCCATTCATCAGGGCGGCCGGTTTTTTCCGCCTGCTTACATATGCTTGATTAGCGCATCACCGAAGCCCGACGACGACACCAACGTAGCGCCATCCATCAGGCGCTCGAAGTCGTAGGTCACGGTCTTGGCCGAAATCGCACCATTGGTGCCCTTGATGATCAAGTCGGCCGCCTCGACCCAGCCCATATGACGCAGCATCATTTCTGCCGACAGAATCAATGAACCCGGATTGACCTGATCCTTGCCTGCATATTTAGGCGCAGTGCCGTGGGTGGCTTCAAACATCGCCACGGTGTCCGACAGGTTGGCCCCCGGCGCGATACCAATACCACCGACCTCAGCCGCCAGGGCATCGGACAAGTAGTCGCCATTGAGGTTAAGCGTTGCGATCACGTCATATTCAGCCGGACGCAGCAGGATCTGCTGGAGCATGGCGTCGGCAATTGCATCCTTGACCACTACGTTCTTGCCGGTCTTGGGGTTCTTGAACTGCATCCACGGGCCGCCATCGAGCAGGGTCGCGCCGAACTCTTCGGCCGCCACTTCGTAGGCCCATTCCTTGAAGGCACCTTCGGTGAACTTCATGATGTTGCCTTTGTGCACGATGGTCAGCGAGTCGCGGTCGTTATCCACCACATATTGCAGGGCCTTGCGTGCCAGACGCTTGGTGCCCTCTTTCGACACCGGCTTGACGCCAATCCCGCAATCCTGATCGAAGCGGATCTTGGTAACGCCCATTTCTTCCTTGAGGAACTTGATCACCTTGATCGCTTCAGGCGAACCGGCCTTCCACTCAATGCCGGCGTAAATGTCCTCGGAGTTCTCACGGAAGATGGTCATGTCCACATCGCCAGGCTTTTTGACCGGACTGGGCACACCTTCAAACCAGCGCACCGGGCGCAGGCACACATACAGGTCGAGTTGCTGACGCAAGGCCACGTTCAGGGAGCGAATACCACCACCGACCGGCGTGGTCAGCGGGCCTTTGATGGACACCACGTAATCCTTGACCGCATCCAGGGTTTCCTGGGGCAGCCAGGTGTCCTGATCGTAGACCTGGGTGGCCTTTTCGCCGGCATACACCTCCATCCACGAGATTTTACGCTTGCCGCCATAAGCCTTTTCAACAGCTGCGTCGACCACCTTGATCATTACCGGGCTGATGTCGACGCCGATACCGTCACCTTCGATATAGGGGATGATCGGTTGGTCAGGAACATTGAGAGAATGGTCTGCGTTGACGGTGATTTTGTCGCCGACTGCCGGAACCTGAATCTTCTTGTATCCCATGCTGAACTCCATCTATGGATTGAACATCTGGCTGCGTTCGAGCCTACTCCAGATAAATGGCGACTGAAACCTCGCGCCATGCTCATTTGCATCGAAAACAGCATAAATTGTCGCCTACAAGCCTGAAAGCAAAGGGAAAAGTGCCAATCTTGAGCACATCATTCCCCTTTTGGCGCAACTGCGCACCTGCGACCTTTAGACCAATGGACGACACACCTTTTGTATGAAGCCTCTGCGTAAGCATAGCGACCTATGTATAATGCCGCCGCTGACCAAAGAGTCACGACGGCTGACCGCTCTAGACAGTAGCCCTCAGCCAGAAAGCAGGACTATTACAATAGTCCAAACGCTTGACGCTCGACTGATGCAACCCAACATCACCGCGAAGAAACCTCGACATTTCGCTCATGGATGACTTTGAACGAACGCGCTCCACCCGGCGCATCTCGAGTTTCTGCGCACGCTTTCAGCAAAGAAGAGAGTTAATCCGAATATGCCCACCCGCTCGAAGATCATCTACACCTTCACCGACGAAGCCCCAGCCCTCGCCACCTATTCACTGCTGCCTATCGTAGAGGCCTTCACCGCTTCCGCTGATATTGCCGTTGAAACCCGCGACATCTCCCTCGCAGGGCGCATCCTCGCAAGCTTCCCCGAGCAACTGGGCACCAAGGCTATCCCGGACCACCTCGCCGAACTGGGCGACCTGGCCGTTACCCCTGAAGCCAACATCATCAAATTGCCGAACATCAGTGCCTCGACCCCGCAGCTGCAAGCCGCGATCAAGGAACTGCAGGCCCAGGGCTACGCCCTGCCGGACTACCCGGAAACCGTAACCACCGACGCGGAAAAAGAAACCCGTGCACGTTACGACAAGGTCAAGGGCAGCGCCGTGAACCCGGTACTGCGCGAAGGCAACTCCGACCGTCGCGCACCGCTGTCGGTCAAGAACTACGCACGCAAGCACCCGCACAAAATGGGCGCCTGGGCTGCCGACTCCAAGTCGCACATTGCCCACATGAGCAATGGTGACTTCTACGGCAGCGAAAAAGCCGTACAAATCGAAGCCGCCGACGCTGTCAAAATTGCGCTGGTTGCCCAGGACGGCACCACCACCGTCCTGAAAGAAAAGACCAGTGTCCAGGCCGGCGAGATCATCGACACCGCCGTACTGAGCAAGAAAGCTCTGCGCAGCTTCATCGCCGCTGAAATCGAAGACGCCAAGAAGCAAGGCGTGCTGCTGTCGGTTCACCTCAAAGCCACCATGATGAAGGTCTCCGACCCGATCATGTTCGGCCAGATCGTTGCCGAGTTCTATAAAGATGCACTGGCCAAGCACGCGACCGTACTTGAGCAGATCGGCTTCAACCTGAACAACGGCATCGGCGACCTGTACGCCCGCATCAAAGCGCTGCCGGCCGATCAGCAAGCGCAGATCGAAGCGGACATCCAGGCGGTCTACGCCGCCCGCCCTGCCCTGGCGATGGTCAACTCCGACAAAGGCATCACCAACCTGCACGTGCCGAGCGACGTGATCGTCGACGCCTCGATGCCGGCCATGATCCGTGACTCCGGCAAAATGTGGGGCACCGACGGCCAGTTGCACGACACCAAGGCCGTGATCCCGGATCGCTGCTACGCCACCATCTACCAGGCGGTCATCGAAGACTGCAAGGCCAATGGCGCCTTCGACCCGACCACCATGGGCAGCGTGCCAAACGTTGGCTTGATGGCCAAGAAAGCCGAAGAGTACGGCTCCCACGACAAGACCTTCCAGATCAAGGCTGACGGCGTGGTTCGCGTCACCGACAGCCAGGGCAACCTGCTGATGGAACAGAACGTCGAAGCCGGCGACATCTTCCGCATGTGCCAGACCAAAGACGCGCCGATCCAGGACTGGGTCAAGCTCGCGGTCAACCGCGCCCGCGCCAGCAACACCCCGGCCATTTTCTGGCTGGACCCAAAGCGCGCCCACGATGGCGTAGTGGTCGAGAAAGTTCAGGCATACCTGAAAGACCACAACACCGAAGGCCTGGACATCCGCATCATGGCCCCGGTCGATGCGATGAAGTTCACCCTGGAGCGCACCCGCAAGGGCCTGGACACCATCTCGGTGACCGGTAACGTGCTGCGCGACTACCTGACCGACCTGTTCCCGATCATGGAGCTGGGCACCAGCGCCAAGATGCTGTCGATCGTGCCGCTGATGAATGGCGGTGGCCTGTTCGAAACCGGTGCTGGCGGTTCGGCCCCCAAGCACGTTCAGCAGCTGCTGGAAGAAAACTTCCTGCGCTGGGATTCCCTGGGCGAGTTCCTGGCCCTGGCCGCGTCCCTTGAACATCTGGGCGTAACCTACAACAACCCGAAAGCCCTGGTGCTGTCCAAGACCCTGGACCAGGCTACCGGCCAGTTCCTGGACAACAACAAGTCGCCATCGCGCAAAGTCGGCAACATCGACAACCGCGGCAGCCACTTCTACCTGGCGCTGTACTGGGCCCAGGCCCTGGCCGCCCAGACCGAAGACACCGCACTGCAAGCGCAGTTTGGCGAACTGGCCAAAACCCTGGCCGAGAACGAAGCAACCATCGTTGCCGAACTCAACGCCGTGCAGGGCAAGCCAGTGGACATCGGCGGCTACTATGCGCCGAACCCAGAGCTGACCAGCAAAGCCATGCGCCCAAGCAACACCCTCAATGCGGCAATTGCCAAGTTGAAGTAAGGTTGTAAGGATGCAAAGAAGCCCCGGCCAAGTGCCGGGGTTTCTGCTTGTAGGGACTTCATTGAAGAAACCCAATCCAATGTGGGAGCTGGCCTGCCTGCGATTGCAGTCTGTAGGAGCGAGCTTGCTCGCGAAAAACTCAAAGGCGCCGCGTTCATTCAGCAAGCACGCGTTATCGTTGACGTTTTTCGCGAGCAAGCTCGCTCCTACAAAAAAGCCTTAATTGACTGGCATTAAGGCAAGCCAGCTCCCACATTGACCGAGTCACCTTCCCGATACCGAGGCTTGCAATGACCTGGCTCCCCCACATCACCGTCGCCACCATCGTCGAAGACAACGGCAAGTTCCTGATGGTCGAAGAACTCAAGGGCGGCCGCGCCGTGCTCAACCAGCCCGCCGGCCATCTGGACCCGAACGAAACTCTGACCGAAGCCGCCGTGCGCGAAACCCTGGAAGAAACCGGCTGGGACGTGGAAGCTACCGGCATCGTTGGCATTTACCTGTACACCGCACCGAGCAATGGCGTGACCTATCAGCGCGCGTGCTTTATCGCCAAGGCGCTTAAACATCACCCGGATTATCAACTTGACGAAGGCATCCTGCGCGCCCGCTGGTTGACCCGTGACGAGCTGATGGCCGTGCGCAATGACTGGCGCAGCGAGCTGATCATCCGCTGCATCGATGATTATCTGGCCGGCCACAGGCACAGTCTCGAATTGATCCGCCCTTCTCTTTAGCCTTAGCGGCTCGGGCCTGATAGAATCGCGTCCTTTTTCAAGACACCCGTTGAAACCCTATGCGTGATCCAGCCCCTTCTGACACACAAAAGAAGCGCGTCATCGTCGGCATGTCCGGCGGCGTGGATTCTTCCGTTTCCGCCGTTCTGCTCATGGAGCAGGGTTATGAGGTGGAAGGCCTGTTCATGAAGAACTGGGAAGAAGACGATGGAACCGAATACTGCACAGCCATGGACGACCTGGCGGACGCCCAGGCCGTATGCGACAAAATTGGCATAAAGCTGCACACCGCCAACTTCGCCGCCGAGTACTGGGACAACGTGTTCGAGCACTTCCTGGCCGAGTACAAGGCCGGTCGCACGCCGAACCCGGACATCCTGTGTAACCGCGAGATCAAGTTCAAGGCGTTCCTCGACTACGCGATGATGCTCGGCGCCGACCTGATTGCCACTGGCCACTACGTGCGCCGTCGCGATATCGATGGCCGCACAGAACTGCTCAAAGGCCTGGACCCGAACAAGGACCAGAGCTACTTCCTGCACGCCGTGGGCGGTGAACAGATTGCCAAGACTCTGTTCCCGGTCGGCGAGCTGGAAAAACCCGAAGTGCGCAAGATTGCCGAGAAACACGGCCTGGCCACCGCCAAGAAGAAAGACTCCACCGGTATCTGCTTTATCGGCGAGCGCCGCTTCAGCGACTTCCTCAAGCAGTACCTGCCGGCGCAGCCGGGTGAAATCAAGACCACCGAAGGTGAAGTGATCGGCCGCCACCACGGCCTGATGTACCACACCATCGGCCAGCGCCAGGGCCTGGGCATCGGCGGCTTGAAAGACGCCGGTGAAGAGCCTTGGTACGTGCTGATTAAGGATCTGGAAAACAATGTGCTGGTGGTCGGCCAGGGCAACGAACACCCGCTGCTGTTCTCCGGCGCCCTGCTCGCTTCCGAGATCTACTGGGTCAACCCGATCGACCTGAGCACACCACGCCGCCTGACCGCCAAAGTGCGCTATCGCCAGAGCGATCAGCCGTGCACGCTGGAAAAGACTGCCACCGGCTACCGCGCCACCTTCGATGATCCGCAACGCGCGGTCACCCCAGGCCAATCCGTGGTGTTCTACGACGGCGAAGTCTGCCTGGGCGGCGGCGTGATTGAAGTGGCCCAAGCCTGGAGCCACCCGGCATGAGCCCGACCCAGGAGCAATTGACGGCCCTTGGCGGTGTCTTTCTCGCTGCAGTACTGGTGGACAAGATCGCCAAGACCGGCCAGGTCACGGAAGCCGGCCTGACCTGCATGCTCGGCAGCCTACTGATCCGTGAACCCAAGGACACCCTTGAGGTTTATGGCGGCGACGACCTGGCCCTGCGTGAAGGCTATCGCGCCTTGATCGGCGCCCTGGAGCGCGATCCCAGCACTTTGCAGCGTGAGCCGTTGCGCTATGCCCTGTCGATGCTTGGCCTTGAGCGCCAGTTGGCCAAGCGCGACGACCTGCTGGACACCATCGGCAAGCGCCTGCCGCAGATCCAGTCCCAGGTAGAACACTTCGGCACAGCCCATGAAAACGTTATCGCCGCCTGTGGTGCGCTGTACCAGGACACCTTGAGCACCCTGCGCCAGCGCATCCAGGTGCACGGCGATATGCGCAACCTGCAACAACCGAACAACGCTTCGAAGATCCGCGCCCTGCTCCTGGCCGGTATTCGTTCGGCGCGGTTGTGGCGCCAGTTGGGCGGTCATCGCTGGCAGCTGGTGATCAGCCGGCGCAAATTACTCAAAGAGCTTTACCCGTTGATGCGCAACGAATAAGTCGCACCAGCGGGCTGTTTTCAAGCCATTACGCGTAATACGCCGGTCAGTTGGCGACGGACCGGCGGAATTTTTCATGTATGATACGCGCCCCATTTCGTTGCCCGACTGTCCGAGAACACCCCATGCAGCTCTCTTCGCTCACTGCGGTTTCCCCTGTTGACGGCCGCTACGCCGGCAAAACCCAGGCCCTGCGCCCTATTTTCAGCGAGTACGGCCTGATCCGTGCCCGTGTCCTGGTTGAAGTGCGCTGGCTCCAGCGCCTGGCCGCTCACCCTGCCATCAGCGAAGTGCCGGCGTTTTCCGCCGAGGCCAACGCTGTATTGAACACCCTGGCGGAAAACTTCTCCCTGGAGCACGCCGAGCGTGTAAAAGAGATCGAGCGCACCACCAACCACGACGTCAAAGCCATTGAGTATCTGCTCAAAGAGCAAGCAGCCAAGCTGCCGGAACTGGCCCAAGTCAGCGAGTTCATCCACTTTGCCTGCACCAGCGAGGACATCAACAACCTGTCCCACGCCCTGATGCTGCGCGAAGGCCGTGATGACGTGATGCTGCCGCTGATGCGCCAGACCGCCAACGCCATTCGTGAGCTGGCGATCCGTTTCGCTGATGTGCCGATGCTCTCGCGCACCCACGGCCAGCCGGCTTCGCCGACCACCCTGGGCAAAGAGCTGGCCAACGTGGTGTACCGCCTGGAGCGCCAGATCGCTCAAGTGGCCGCCGTGCCGTTGCTGGGTAAGATCAACGGTGCCGTGGGCAACTACAACGCCCACCTGTCGGCCTACCCGGAAATCGATTGGGAAGCCAACGCCCGCGCCTTCATCGAAGACGAGCTGGGCCTGGGTTTCAACCCCTACACCACGCAGATCGAACCCCACGACTACATCGCCGAGCTGTTCGACGCGATTGCACGCTTCAACACCATCCTGATCGACTTCGATCGCGATATCTGGGGCTACATCTCCCTGGGCTACTTCAAGCAGCGCACCATTGCCGGCGAAATCGGCTCGTCGACCATGCCGCACAAGGTCAACCCGATCGACTTCGAAAACTCCGAAGGCAACCTGGGCATCGCCAACGCCCTGTTCCAGCACCTGGCCAGCAAGCTGCCGATCTCCCGCTGGCAGCGCGACCTGACCGACTCCACCGTACTGCGCAACCTCGGCGTGGGCTTTGCCCACAGCGTGATCGCGTACGAAGCCAGCCTCAAAGGCATCAGCAAGCTGGAGCTCAACGAGCAGAAAATTGCCGCTGACCTGGACGCGTGCTGGGAAGTATTGGCCGAGCCGATCCAGACCGTGATGCGCCGCTACAACATCGAAAACCCCTACGAGAAGCTGAAAGAATTGACGCGCGGCAAGGGTATCAGCCCTGAGGCACTGCAAACTTTCATCGACGGCCTGGACATGCCAGCCGCGGCCAAGGCCGAGCTGAAACTGCTCACCCCGGCCAACTACATCGGCAACGCTGTAGAACAAGCCAAGCGCATCTGATCCAAGCAAGCTCCTTTGAGACGCCCGGCCGCGCCGGGCGTTTTTATTCCTGTCTTAAAAGTGCTTTTTTTCAATAGGTTACACATGAATCCTGATATCCCTCTTCAACTTCTGGGCGGCATCACGGCACGGGAATTCCTGCGCGACTACTGGCAGAAAAAACCGCTGCTGATCCGCCAGGCCATCCCTGACTTCGAAAGCCCGATCGACGCCGACGAACTGGCAGGCCTGGCCCTGGAAGAAGAAGTCGAGTCGCGCCTAGTGATCGAACACGGCGAGCGTCCGTGGGAACTGCGTCGCGGCCCGTTCGCCGAAGACGCTTTCAGCACCCTGCCCGAGCGCGAGTGGACCCTGCTGGTGCAGGCGGTCGACCAGTTCGTGCCGGAGGTGGCTGAGCTGCTGGAGCACTTCCGCTTCCTGCCGAGCTGGCGTATCGATGATGTGATGATCAGCTTCGCCGCGCCGGGTGGCAGCGTCGGTCCGCATTTCGATAACTACGATGTGTTCCTGCTGCAAGCTCAGGGCAAGCGCAACTGGAAGATCGGCCAGATGTGCAATTCCGAAAGCCCACTGCTGCAACACGCCGACCTGCGCATCCTCGCCGAATTCGAAGAAAGCGCCGAATGGGTACTGGAGCCGGGCGACATGCTCTACCTGCCACCGCGCCTGGCCCACTTCGGTATTGCCGAAGACGATTGCATGACCTACTCGGTGGGTTTCCGCGCCCCGAGCGCCGCCGAAGTGCTGACCCACTTCACCGACTTCCTCAGCCAGTACCTGACTGACGAAGAGCGCTACACCGACGCCGATGCCCAGCCGGTCAGCGACCCGCACCAGATCCAGGGCGACGCACTGGACCGCCTCAAGGGCCTGCTCGCCGAGCACATGAGCGACGAGCGCATGCTGCTGACCTGGTTCGGCCAGTTCATGACCGAGCCACGCTACCCGGAACTGGTGGCCGGCGAAGAGCTGGGCGAAGAAGACTTCATCAACAGCCTGCAGGATGGCGCGATCCTGGTACGCAACCCAAGCGCGCGCCTGGCCTGGTCCGAAGTCGACGACGATGTACTGTTGTTTGCCAGTGGCCAGAGCCGTTACCTGCCCGGCAAGCTGCGTGAACTGCTGAAGCTGGTGTGCTCGGCCGACGCGCTGCACAGCGAAAACCTCAGCGTATGGCTGGCCGACGAAGACGGCCGCAATCTGCTGTGCGAACTGGTCAAGCAAGGCAGCCTGGGGTTCGCGGATGAATAAGATTCACGTAAGTGTCGCGGACTGGCAAAAGGATATCGCCGAGATTCGGCGCATTCGTGAAGCGGTATTTATCGCTGAGCAATCGGTTCCGCCTGAATTGGAGTGGGACGCGGACGATGCCGGCGCCATGCATTTTCTTGCATACGAAGGTGACTTCCCGATTGGCACCGCTCGATTGCTGCCCAGCGGCGAGATCGGTCGGGTATCAGTGCTCAAGGACTGGCGTGGGCTGAAAGTCGGCGACAAGCTGATGGAAGCGGTGATCGGCGAGGCGGTGAAACGCGGCCAGACCCGGCAATTCCTGAGTGCGCAGGTGTATGCGGCGCCGTTCTATGAGCGGCTGGGTTTCAAGATCGTCAGCGATGAGTTTCTTGAAGTCGGGATTCCGCATGTGGATATGGTGCGCGGGGACTGATCCGAGTCCGCGTCGCCTGCGATAGCGATTTCAGCAACACCACAAATGCCCTGCCTGCCAGGGCATTTTGCCGTCTACGATTCAACTTGCGACCCACCAGGCCGACAAACTGGCACTATCAAGCAAATGACTCGCAGAGATAACGGACATGTCCCTACGCACCCTGCTCACCGCCCTGCTCCTGACCGTCAGCGTTTCGACCATGGCCGCCACCGAGGTCGTCAATTTGAGCAACCGCACCAGCGCCGACCTGCTGCCCGTGGCGCAGAACTTCATCGGCAAGGACGGCACCGTCAGCGCCTACGGCAACCAGCTTATCGTTAACGCCGACCCCGCCAGGATCGAGGGCTTGCGCACCCTGCTCTCGCAACTGGATACACCGGCAAAACGCCTGCTGATCACTGTCGACACCAACGAAACCAACCAGCAAAACAGCGGCGACAGCCAGACCCGCATCATCAGCTATGGTACCGCCAGCCGCGATGGCGGCATCCAGCAGATCCAGGCCAGCGAAGGCGTGCCCGCGCTGATCCAGGTCGGCCAGAGCGTACCGCTGACCACCACGCAACAGGACAGCTATGGCCGTCTGCAAAACCAGACCCAGTATCGCAACGTCACCCAGGGCTTTTACGTCACCGCCAGCGTCACTGGCGAGACCGTACACCTGGCCATCAGTACCAACCGTGACCGCATGAGCCAGGAACGTCCCGATGTAGTGAACGTGCAAAGCACCGACACAACCGTCAGCGGCCGCCTGGGCGAATGGATCCCCCTGGCCGGCATCAATCGTGAAACCCAGGCGGACAAATCCTCTACAACCCGCAGCTACTCTACTCAGGGCCGCGATGACCTGACTTTACGGGTCAAGGTCGACACCCTGAACTGAAGCACCGAAAACTGACTGGCAAGTCGCATTAGACTGAAGATGTAGTGACATGAAAAAAGCACTACAAAACATTTGACGAGCCAAAAAAGCATGGGCATGATGGCCTCGCTCCCGCTAATCAGGGGCCCTGGCAAGGGCCTTCGGATCGCCGCTCTAAGCTACCCACCTGAGCCGATCCGTGTCTGTACCGCCCACAAGGCACGTTGGACGAGGTTGCGACTGGAACGAAGTTGTCCCGAGGGACGGAAGCTACCCAGGTAACCCGGCTACGCACTGATGAATCGTACAAAGGCCCACGACGCCCGAAGACCGTTTGCAGTTTGCCCTTACCTGCTCAACTCCGCCTTGAGCCACTCGTTCATCCCGTCGCCTACCCCGCCGAACTTGACTTGAACACCCAAGCTTCTGGTCAGCGAGCAGCCATCACCACGCACTTTCTACGTGGCTGGCAAATGGAATTTTCCACCTAGACCTATGCGACGAGGTTTTTCCCCATGGCACTGACACGCGAACAGCAAATTGCAGCCCTTGAAAAAGACTGGGCTGAAAACCCACGCTGGAAAGGCGTGACCCGCGCTTATTCCGCTGCTGACGTCGTCCGCCTGCGTGGCTCGGTCCAACCTGAGCACACTTTTGCAAAACTCGGCGCCGAGAAGCTGTGGAACCTGGTCACCCAAGGTGCCAAGCCGTCCTTCCGTCCCGACAAAGATTTCGTCAACTGCATGGGCGCCCTCACCGGCGGCCAGGCAGTCCAACAGGTAAAAGCCGGCATCCAGGCGATCTACCTGTCCGGCTGGCAAGTGGCAGCGGACAACAACTCCGCTGAATCCATGTACCCCGACCAGTCGCTGTACCCGGTGGATTCGGTTCCAACCGTGGTCAAGCGCATCAACAACTCGTTCCGTCGTGCCGACCAGATCCAGTGGAAAGCCGGCAAGAACCCGGGCGACGACGGCTACATCGACTACTTCGCGCCAATCGTGGCTGACGCCGAAGCCGGTTTCGGTGGCGTACTCAACGCCTACGAGCTGATGAAGAGCATGATCGAGGCAGGCGCTGCCGGCGTGCACTTCGAAGACCAGCTCGCTTCGGTGAAAAAATGCGGCCACATGGGCGGCAAGGTACTGGTACCGACCCAGGAAGCTGTACAGAAGCTGACCGCCGCTCGCCTGGCCGCTGACGTGGCCGGTACACCGACCATCATCCTGGCCCGTACCGACGCCAACGCGGCAGACTTGCTGACCTCGGACTGCGACCCGTACGACCAGCCGTTCGTGACTGGCGAACGTACCCAGGAAGGCTTCTATAAAGTGCGCGCCGGTCTGGACCAGGCGATCGCCCGTGGCCTGGCCTACGCTCCTTACGCCGACCTGATCTGGTGCGAAACCGCCAAGCCGGACCTGGACGAAGCCCGTCGTTTCGCCGAAGCGATCAAAAAGGAATACCCGGACCAACTGCTGTCCTACAACTGCTCGCCTTCTTTCAACTGGAAGAAGAACCTGGACGACGCGACCATCGCCAAGTTCCAGCGCGAACTGTCGGCAATGGGCTACAAGCACCAGTTCATCACCCTGGCCGGTATCCACAACATGTGGCACAGCATGTTCAACCTGGCGCACGACTACGCCCGCAACGACATGACTGCCTATGTGAAGCTGCAGGAGCAGGAATTCGCTGACGCCGCCAAAGGCTACACCTTTGTGGCGCACCAGCAGGAAGTGGGCACCGGCTACTTCGACGACATGACCACCGTGATCCAGGGCGGCACCTCGTCCGTGACCGCGCTGACCGGTTCGACCGAAGAAGAGCAGTTCCACTAAGTATCGCGTACACGGCCACTGCGGCCCCACGGAAGACCTAACCGCAGTGCCGCGCAACAATCACGCCCCGACTGGTTCGGGGCGTTTTTTTTGCCTGGGAATCACCGAAAATCAATGGTGGGAGCTGGCTTGCCTGCGATGGCGGTGGGTCAGAAGCAGGTGTTTCAGCTGATCCGCCGCCATCGCAGGCAAGCCAGCTCCCACATTGACCGCGCCCTATCCATAGTTTTTTGCTAAAAACATTGATCCAGAGCGGTATCCGCGCACATCCGATCGGTTAAAAGAACCGTTGCGACAACTAAGCGACACTCAAGCAAGTAATGACAACTTCCCGCGCCACATGAGAAACACTCGCTTAAACCCCGCGCAAACAATATTCATTATCATTTGGCGCTTGAAAACTTCGTTACAGCTTAAACAAAACATATTTGATGAAAAGCCCGCTAATGCCCACGCCACAAGGGCTACAGCCCCAAGAAGGTGCACTATGTGCTTATTCCACCGAATAATTTCGCCCTGGGAATTTTACTTGCCCGGTGTTTAGCCATAAAATCACCGCGATTGATTGCAGTGCGACATATCGTCACTGCATCGTTACTTTTTCGAGCTCAGAGACCTTTGCTCTCTGTTAAGGATTTCCAGCATGACCGACGCGACAGGACTCATGGCCCACAACTGGGGCTTTGCCATTTTCCTTCTCGGTGTTGTAGGCCTTTGCGCCTTCATGCTTGGCGTCTCCAGCCTCCTCGGGTCAAAAGCCTGGGGCCGCAGCAAAAACGAACCGTTCGAATCCGGCATGCTGCCTACAGGTGGCGCCCGCTTGCGGCTCTCAGCCAAATTCTATCTGGTCGCGATGCTCTTCGTGATCTTCGATATCGAAGCCCTCTTTCTCTTTGCATGGTCTGTGTCCGTCCGCGAAAGCGGCTGGACCGGATTCGTCGAAGCTCTCGTTTTCATAGCAATTCTGTTGGCAGGTCTTGTCTACCTGTTCCGAGTGGGCGCCCTTGACTGGGCTCCGGAAGCTCGTCGCAAGCGGCAAGCGAAGCTGAAACAATGAGGCTTTGGCAATGCAATACAATCTCACCAGGATCGACCCGGATGCTCCTAACGAGCAGTACCCCATCGGCGAACGGGAAACTGTTTCCGACCCGTTAGAAGACCAAGTCCACAAAAACATCTACATGGGC
Organism: Pseudomonas paralactis; assembly: GCF_001439735.1. Classification (GTDB taxonomy): domain Bacteria; phylum Pseudomonadota; class Gammaproteobacteria; order Pseudomonadales; family Pseudomonadaceae; genus Aquipseudomonas; species Aquipseudomonas paralactis. The sequence goes on along the minus strand of NZ_JYLN01000006.1, from coordinate 28,274 downwards.
AAGCTGGAAGACGTGCTGAGTGGCGCGGTCAACTGGGGGCGTAAAAACTCCCTGTGGCCGTACAACTTCGGCCTTTCGTGCTGCTACGTGGAAATGACCACCGCCTTCACGGCGCCCCACGACATCGCGCGCTTTGGCGCCGAAGTTATCCGGGCATCGCCGCGTCAGGCGGATTTCATGGTTATCGCCGGTACCTGCTTCATCAAGATGGCGCCGATCATCCAGCGCCTCTATGAGCAAATGCTCGAACCGAAGTGGGTTATCTCCATGGGTTCGTGCGCCAACTCCGGTGGCATGTACGACATCTACTCCGTCGTTCAAGGGGTGGACAAGTTCCTGCCCGTGGACGTCTACGTGCCTGGCTGCCCGCCCCGCCCGGAAGCTTTCCTGCAAGGCTTGATGCTGTTGCAGGAATCGATCGGCAAGGAGCGTCGCCCACTGTCCTGGGTCGTCGGCGATCAAGGCGTTTACCGCGCCGAGATGCCGTCCCAAAAGGAACAGCGCCGCGAACAGCGAATCGCAGTCACCAACCTGCGCAGCCCCGACGAAGTCTGATCCAGCCCGCTTCTTTTTATAGAACGAAAACCTGGCTTCATTCTTTACGTTGACCGAAAGCGATAAAAAACCATGACTACAGGCAGTGCTCTGTACATCCCGCCTTATAAGGCAGACGACCAGGATGTGGTTGTCGAACTCAATAACCGTTTTGGCCCTGACGCCTTCACCGCCCAGGCCACGCGCACCGGTATGCCGGTGCTGTGGGTGGCGCGTGCCAGGCTCGTCGAAGTCCTGACCTTCCTGCGCAACCTGCCCAAGCCGTACGTCATGCTCTATGACCTGCATGGCGTGGACGAGCGTCTGCGCACCAAGCGCCAGGGCCTGCCGAGCGGCGCCGATTTCACCGTGTTCTACCACTTGATGTCGCTGGAACGTAACAGCGACGTGATGATCAAGGTCGCCCTGAGCGAGAGCGACCTGAGCATCCCGACCGTGACCGGTATCTGGCCGAACGCCAGCTGGTACGAGCGTGAAGTCTGGGACATGTTCGGCATCGACTTCCCTGGCCACCCGCACCTGACGCGCATCATGATGCCGCCGACCTGGGAAGGTCACCCGCTGCGCAAGGACTTCCCTGCCCGCGCCACCGAATTCGACCCGTACAGCCTCAACCTCGCCAAGCAACAGCTTGAAGAAGAGGCTGCACGCTTCCGTCCGGAAGACTGGGGCATGAAGCGCTCCGGCACCAACGAGGACTACATGTTCCTCAACCTGGGCCCGAACCACCCTTCGGCCCACGGTGCCTTCCGTATCATCCTGCAACTGGACGGCGAAGAAATCGTCGACTGCGTCCCGGACATCGGCTACCACCACCGTGGCGCCGAGAAGATGGCCGAGCGTCAGTCCTGGCACAGCTTCATCCCGTACACCGACCGTATCGACTACCTCGGCGGCGTGATGAACAACCTGCCGTACGTGCTCTCGGTCGAGAAGCTGGCCGGTATCAAGGTACCGGACCGCGTCGACACCATCCGCATCATGATGGCCGAGTTCTTCCGCATCACCAGCCACCTGCTGTTCCTGGGTACCTATATCCAGGACGTCGGCGCCATGACCCCGGTGTTCTTCACCTTCACCGACCGTCAGCGCGCCTACAAGGTCATCGAAGCCATCACCGGTTTCCGCCTGCACCCGGCCTGGTACCGCATCGGCGGCGTGGCGCACGACCTGCCGAACGGCTGGGAGCGCCTGGTCAAGGAATTCATCGACTGGATGCCCAAGCGTCTGGACGAGTACCAGAAAGCCGCCCTCGACAACAGCATCCTCAAAGGCCGCACCATCGGCGTCGCACAGTACAACACCAAAGAGGCCCTGGAATGGGGCGTCACCGGTGCAGGCCTGCGTTCCACCGGTTGCGACTTCGACCTGCGCAAAGCGCGCCCGTACTCCGGCTACGAGAACTTCGAATTCGAAGTACCGCTGGCGGCCAATGGCGATGCCTACGACCGTTGCATCGTGCGCGTCGAAGAAATGCGCCAGAGCCTGAAGATCATCGAGCAGTGCATGCGCAACATGCCGGCTGGCCCGTACAAGGCGGATCACCCGCTGACCACGCCGCCGCCCAAAGAGCGCACGCTGCAACACATCGAAACCCTGATCACGCACTTCCTGCAGGTTTCGTGGGGCCCGGTGATGCCGGCCAACGAATCCTTCCAGATGATCGAAGCGACCAAGGGTATCAACAGTTATTACCTGACGAGCGATGGCGGCACCATGAGCTACCGCACCCGGATTCGTACCCCAAGCTTTGCCCACTTGCAGCAGATCCCTTCGGTGATCAAAGGCGAGATGGTCGCGGACTTGATTGCGTACCTGGGTAGTATCGATTTCGTTATGGCCGACGTGGACCGCTAAGCATGAACAGCACGCTTATCCAGACAGACCGTTTCACCTTGAGTGAAACCGAGCGCTCGGCCATCGAGCACGAGCTGCATCACTACGAAGACCCGCGCGCGGCGTCGATCGAAGCCTTGAAGATCGTCCAGAAGGAACGTGGCTGGGTGCCCGACGGCGCCCTCTACGCCATTGGCGAGATCCTTGGCATCCCCGCCAGCGACGTTGAAGGCGTAGCGACGTTCTACAGCCAGATCTTCCGCCAGCCGGTGGGCCGCCACATCATTCGTGTGTGCGACAGCATGGTCTGCTACATCGGTGGCCATGAGTCCGTGGTCAGCGAAATCCAGGCCAAGCTGGGCATCGGCCTCGGCCAGACCACCGCCGACGGCCGCTTCACGCTGCTGCCGGTGTGCTGCCTGGGCAACTGCGACAAGGCGCCGGCGTTGATGATCGACGACGACACATTCGGTGACGTACAGCCTGCTGGCGTGACCCAATTGCTCGAGGGCTACCCATGACCCTGACCTCTTTCGGCCCGGCCAACCTGATCAAGCGTTCGGCCGAGACCCACCCGCTGACCTGGCGCTTGCGTGACGACGGCGAGCCGGTATGGCTCGACGAATACCAGGCCAAGAACGGCTACGCCGCTGCGCGCAAAGCTTTCGCCGACATGGCCCAGGACGATATCGTCCAGACCGTGAAAGACGCCGGTCTCAAGGGCCGCGGCGGCGCAGGCTTCCCCACCGGCGTGAAGTGGGGCCTGATGCCCAAGGACGAATCCATCAACATCCGCTACCTGCTGTGCAACGCGGATGAGATGGAGCCCAACACCTGGAAAGACCGCATGTTGATGGAGCAACTGCCCCATCTGCTGATCGAAGGCATGTTGATCAGTGCCCGTGCGCTCAAGACCTACCGTGGCTACATCTTCCTGCGTGGCGAGTACACCACCGCCGCCAAGCACCTGAACCGTGCCGTGGAAGAAGCCAAGGCCGCAGGCCTGCTGGGCAAGAACATCCTCGGCTCCGGTTTCGACTTCGAACTGTTCGTGCACACCGGCGCCGGGCGTTATATCTGCGGTGAAGAAACCGCACTGATCAACTCCCTCGAAGGCCGCCGCGCCAACCCGCGTTCCAAGCCGCCCTTCCCCGCCGCCGTGGGCGTGTGGGGCAAGCCGACGTGTGTGAACAACGTCGAGACCCTGTGCAACGTGCCGGCGATCATCGCCGACGGCGTGGACTGGTACAAATCCCTGGCCCGCGAAGGCAGCGAAGACATGGGCACCAAGCTCATGGGTTTCTCCGGCAAGGTCAAGAACCCTGGCCTGTGGGAACTGCCATTCGGCGTGACCGCACGCGAGCTGTTCGAGGACTACGCCGGCGGTATGCGCGACGGCTACACCTTGAAAGCCTGGCAGCCAGGCGGTGCCGGCACCGGCTTCCTGCTTCCTGAGCACCTGGACGCACAAATGTATGCCGGCGGTATCGGCAAGGTGGGCACCCGGATGGGTACCGGCTTGGCGATGGCGGTCGACAACACCGTGAACATGGTCTCGTTGCTGCGCAACATGGAGCAGTTCTTTGCCCGTGAATCCTGCGGCTTCTGCACCCCATGCCGCGACGGCCTGCCGTGGAGCGTCAAGCTGCTGATGGCCCTGGAAAATGGCGAAGGCCGCGAGGGCGACATCGAAACCCTGCTGGGCCTGGTCGGTTTCCTCGGCCCAGGCAAGACTTTCTGTGCTCACGCACCGGGCGCCGTGGAGCCATTGGGCAGCGCAATCAAATACTTCCGCTCGGAGTTCGAAGCCGGCATCGCGCCCACCAGCGCCGCCGTCCCGCCTCTGGCGAAGCCGATCGTAGTCGGCGCGTAACGCTTAAACAGGCGAAGGGTCCGTGCCCTTCGCCTGCTCATGTGCTGACGCCGTAAAGGCTGTGTAGATGCACATGAATAACAAGATTCCATTAGCCACGCCCGCTGACAACGGGCCAACGAAGAACTTTGAACCATGGCCACTATCCACGTAGACGGCAAAGCGCTCGAAGTCGATGGGGCGGACAACCTGTTACAGGCGTGTCTGTCACTCGGCCTCGACATCCCGTATTTCTGCTGGCACCCCGCGCTTGGTAGCGTCGGTGCCTGTCGCCAGTGTGCGGTCAAGCAATACACCGACGAGAACGACACCCGTGGTCGTATCGTCATGTCTTGCATGACCCCAGCCACCGACAACACCTGGATCTCCATCGACGATGAAGAATCCAAGGCGTTCCGCGCCAGCGTTGTCGAATGGCTGATGACCAACCACCCCCACGACTGCCCGGTCTGTGAGGAAGGCGGTCACTGCCACCTGCAAGACATGACGGTGATGACCGGCCACAACGAGCGCCGTTATCGCTTCACCAAGCGTACCCACCAGAACCAGGACCTCGGCCCGTTCATTTCCCACGAAATGAACCGCTGCATTGCCTGCTACCGTTGCGTACGCTTCTATAAAGACTACGCCGGCGGCACCGACCTGGGCGTCTTTGGCGCCCACGACAACGTGTACTTCGGTCGCGTTGAAGACGGCGTGCTTGAAAGCGAGTTCTCCGGCAACCTCACCGAGGTCTGCCCGACCGGTGTGTTCACCGACAAGACTCACTCCGAGCGCTACAACCGTAAGTGGGACATGCAATTTGCGCCGAGCATCTGCCATGGCTGCTCCAGCGGTTGCAACATCTCCCCGGGCGAGCGCTACGGCGAACTGCGTCGTATCGAAAACCGCTTCAACGGTTCGGTCAACCAGTACTTCCTGTGCGACCGTGGCCGTTTCGGCTATGGCTACGTCAACCGCGAAGACCGCCCACGCCAGCCGCTGCTGGCCGATGGCGCCAAGCTGAGCCTGGATGCAGCGCTGGATAAGGCTGCCGACCTGCTGCGTGGCCGCAATATCGTCGGTATTGGTTCGCCACGCGCCAGCCTGGAAAGCAACTTCGCGTTGCGCGAGCTGGTAGGTGCCGAGCACTTCTACTGCGGTATCGAAGCCGGCGAGCTGGAGCGCATCCGCCTGGTCCTGCAAGTGCTGAACGACAGCCCGCTGCCGGTTCCGAACATGCGCGACATCGAAGACCACGATGCGATCTTCGTACTCGGTGAAGACCTGACCCAGACCGCCGCGCGCATCGCGCTGTCCCTGCGTCAATCGGTCAAAGGCAAGGCCGAAGAAATGGCCGACGCCATGCGCGTACAGCCTTGGCTCGACGCCGCCGTGAAGAACATCGGCCAGCACGCGCTGAACCCGCTGTTTATCGCCTCCCTGGCTGAAACCAAGCTCGATGACATCGCTGAAGAATGCGTACACGCCGCGCCGGACGACCTGGCCCGCCTCGGTTTCGCCGTGGCCCACGCCCTCGACGCCAGCGCACCCGCCGTTGAAGGCCTGGACGCTGAAGCTGTCGAGTTGGCTCAACGCATTGCCGACGCCCTGCTGGCGGCCAAGCGCCCGTTGATCATTGCCGGTACCTCGTTGGGTTCCAAGGCGCTGATCGAAGCCGCCGCCAACATCGCCAAAGCCCTGAAGCTGCGCGACAAGAACGGCTCCATCAGCCTGGTGGTACCGGAAGCCAACAGCCTGGGCCTGGCCATGCTCGGTGGCGAGTCCGTGGACGCTGCGCTGCAAGCCGTGACCGAGGGCCGTGCCGACGCCATCGTGGTGCTGGAAAACGACCTGTACACCCGCACCGCTGCGGCCAAGGTTGACGCTGCGCTCAACGCCGCCAAGGTGCTGATCGTGGCCGACCACCAGAAGACCGCCACCAGCGACCGCGCCGATCTGGTGCTGCCAGCCGCCACCTTCGCCGAAGGCGACGGTACCCTGGTCAGCCAGGAAGGCCGCGCCCAGCGCTTCTTCCAGGTGTTCGATCCGAAGTACATGGACGCCAGCATCCTGGTGCACGAAGGCTGGCGCTGGCTGCATGCCCTGCGCGCGACCCTGCTGAACCAGCCGATCGACTGGACCCAGCTCGACCACGTCACCGCTGCCACCGCCGCAAGCGCGCCGCAGCTTGCTCGTATTGTCGATGCCGCGCCGTCTGCCGCGTTCCGCATCAAGGGCCTGAAACTGGCACGTGAGCCACTGCGTTACTCCGGCCGCACCGCCATGCGTGCTGACATCAGCGTGCACGAGCCGCGTACCCCGCAAGACAACGACACCGCGTTCGCCTTCTCCATGGAAGGTTATTCGGGTTCGGCCGAACCGCGTCAGCAGGTGCCGTTTGCCTGGTCGCCGGGCTGGAACTCGCCGCAAGCCTGGAACAAGTTCCAGGACGAAGTCGGTGGTCACATCCGCGCTGGCGACCCAGGCACCCGCCTGATCGAAACCAGCGGTGACTCGCTGAACTGGTTCGCTGCGGTACCGCGTCCGTTCAACCCGGCGCCGGGCACCTGGCAGGTTGTGCCGTTCTTCCACCTGTTCGGCAGCGAAGAAACCTCTTCCAAGGCCGCGCCGGTTCAAGAGCGTATTCCTGCCGCTTACGTGTCCGTCGCCAAGTCCGAAGCCGACCGCCTGGGCGTCAACGACGGTGCCCTGCTCAGCCTCAACGTCGCGGGCCAGACCTTGCGTCTGCCGCTGCGTATCAACGATGAGTTGGGTGCTGGCCTGGTTGCACTGCCTAAAGGCATCGCCGGTATTCCGCCTGCCATTTTCGGCAAAACCGTTGACGGTCTGCAGGAGGCAGCGCAATGACTTGGTTCACGCCGGAAGTAATTGACGTGATCATCTCGGTGGTCAAGGCCATCGTGATCCTGTTGGCCGTGGTCGTCGCGGGCGCCCTGCTCAGCTTCGTCGAACGTCGCCTGCTGGGCTGGTGGCAGGACCGTTACGGTCCGAACCGCGTTGGCCCGTTCGGTATGTTCCAGATCGCGGCCGACATGCTGAAAATGTTCTTCAAGGAAGACTGGACCCCGCCGTTTGCCGACAAGGTGATCTTCACCCTGGCACCGGTGGTAGCCATGAGCGCCTTGCTGATTGCGTTTGCGATCATCCCGATCACCCCGACTTGGGGCGTGGCGGACCTGAACATCGGCTTGCTGTTCTTCTTCGCCATGGCCGGTTTGTCGGTATACGCGGTGCTGTTCGCCGGTTGGTCGAGCAACAACAAGTTCGCCCTGCTGGGCAGCTTGCGTGCCTCGGCCCAAACCGTATCCTATGAAGTGTTCATGGGGTTGGCACTGATGGGCATCGTGGTGCAGGTTGGCTCGTTCAACATGCGCGACATCGTCGAGTACCAGGCGCAGAACCTGTGGTTCATCATTCCGCAGTTTTTTGGCTTCTGCACCTTCTTCATCGCTGGCGTGGCCGTGACTCACCGTCACCCCTTCGACCAGCCGGAAGCGGAACAGGAACTGGCCGACGGTTACCACATTGAATATGCCGGTATGAAGTGGGGCATGTTCTTCGTGGGTGAGTACATCGGCATCATCTTGATCTCGGCCCTGCTGGTCACGCTGTTCTTCGGCGGCTGGCACGGTCCGTTTGGCATTCTGCCGCAGTTGGCCTTCTTCTGGTTTTTCCTGAAGACCGCGTTCTTCATCATGCTGTTCATCCTGCTGCGCGCCTCGATTCCGCGCCCACGCTATGACCAGGTGATGGATTTCAGCTGGAGATTCTGCCTGCCGCTGACCCTGATCAATTTGCTGGTGACGGCTGCCGTCGTGTTGTTGAACACGCCAGCTGCCGCGGTTCAGTGAGGATTTGACCCATGTTCAAATATATTGGCGACATCGTTAAGGGTACCGGTACCCAGTTGCGAAGCCTGGTGATGGTGTTCGGTCACGGCTTTCGCAAACGCGACACCCTGCAATACCCCGAAGAAGCGGTGTACCTGCCGCCGCGCTATCGCGGCCGCATCGTACTGACCCGCGACCCCGACGGCGAAGAGCGTTGCGTAGCCTGCAACCTGTGCGCCGTGGCGTGCCCGGTGGGTTGCATTTCCCTGCAGAAAGCTGAAACCGAAGACGGTCGCTGGTACCCGGACTTCTTCCGCATCAACTTCTCGCGCTGCATTTTCTGCGGCCTCTGCGAGGAAGCTTGCCCGACCACCGCGATCCAGCTCACACCGGATTTCGAGATGGCCGAGTTCAAACGTCAGGACCTGGTGTACGAGAAAGAAGATCTTTTGATCTCTGGTCCCGGTAAAAACCCTGATTACAACTTCTATCGTGTTGCAGGTATGGCCGTTGCCGGTAAGCCAAAAGGCGCCGCACAAAACGAAGCCGAGCCGATCAACGTGAAGAGCTTGCTGCCTTAAGGAAGAAAGATGGAATTCGCTTTCTATTTCGCATCGGGTATTGCAGTGGTGTCCACGCTTCGCGTGATCACCAACACTAACCCCGTGCACGCCCTGCTCTACCTGATCATTTCGCTGATCGCCGTGGCCATGACCTTTTTCAGCCTCGGCGCACCGTTCGCCGGTGTGCTGGAAGTGATCGCCTACGCTGGCGCCATCATGGTGCTGTTCGTGTTTGTGGTGATGATGCTCAACCTGGGGCCGGCTTCGGTCGCCCAGGAGCGCGTCTGGCTCAAGCCCGGCATCTGGCTCGGCCCGGTTGTGCTCGCAGCGCTGCTGCTGGGTGAACTGCTGTATGTGCTGTTCGCTCACCAGAGCGGCCAGGCCATCGGCCACACCACCGTAGACGCGAAAGCCGTGGGCATCAGCCTGTTCGGCCCGTACCTGCTGGTGGTCGAACTGGCTTCGATGCTGCTGCTCGCCGCAGCCATCACTGCCTTCCACTTGGGCCGCAACGAAGCCAAGGAGCAATGACGATGCCTGCTATCCCTTTGGAGCATGGTCTGGCGGTCGCCGGCATCCTGTTCTGCCTCGGCCTGGTAGGCCTGATGGTTCGCCGTAACATTCTGTTCGTGTTGATGAGCCTGGAAATCATGATGAACGCCGCAGCACTGGCGTTCATCGTGGCAGGCGCACGTTGGGGCCAGCCGGATGGACAAGTCATGTTCATCCTGGTGATCAGCCTGGCAGCCGCCGAAGCCAGTATTGGCCTGGCGATCCTGCTGCAGCTGTATCGTCGCTTCCACACGCTTGATATCGACGCTGCCAGTGAGATGCGCGGATGAACATGATCTTTCTGACTTTCGTATTCCCCCTGATCGGTTTCCTGCTGCTGTCGTTCTCTCGCGGACGCTGGTCGGAAAACCTCTCGGCCCTGATCGGCGTGGGCTCCATCGGCCTGTCGGCCATCGTGGCCGCCTACGTCATCTGGCAATTCAACGTGGCGCCGCCAGAAGGCGGTCACTACACCCTGGTGCTGTGGCAGTGGATGGCGGTGGAGGGCTTCAAGCCCAACTTCGCCCTCTACATCGACGGCCTGTCGATCACCATGCTCGGCGTGGTGGTGGGTGTGGGTTTCCTGATCCACCTGTTCGCGTCCTGGTACATGCGCGGTGAAGCGGGCTACTCGCGCTTCTTCTCGTACACCAACCTGTTTATCGCCAGCATGTTGTTCCTGGTGCTGGGCGATAACCTGTTGTTCCTGTACTTCGGCTGGGAAGGCGTGGGCCTGTGCTCGTACCTGTTGATCGGTTTCTACTACAGCAACCGCAACAACGGTAACGCGGCACTCAAGGCGTTTATCGTCACCCGTATCGGCGACGTGTTCATGGCCATCGGCCTGTTCATCCTGTTCCAACAGGTGGGCACGCTGAACATCCAGGAGCTGCTGGTGCTGGCACCGCAGAAATTCCAGGTCGGCGACTTCTGGATCACCCTGGCGACCCTGATGCTGCTGGGCGGCGCCGTGGGTAAATCCGCGCAACTGCCGCTGCAAACCTGGCTGGCGGATGCGATGGCCGGCCCTACCCCGGTTTCGGCACTGATCCACGCCGCCACCATGGTGACCGCCGGTGTCTACCTGATCGCCCGTACCCACGGCCTGTTCACCCTGGCGCCGGACATCCTGCACCTGGTGGGCATCGTGGGCGGCGTGACCCTGGTACTGGCCGGCTTCGCCGCGCTGGTGCAGACCGACATCAAGCGTATCCTCGCCTACTCGACCATGAGCCAGATCGGCTACATGTTCCTGGCCCTGGGCGTCGGCGCCTGGGACGCGGCGATCTTCCACCTGATGACCCACGCGTTCTTCAAGGCCCTGCTGTTCCTCGCCTCCGGTGCGGTGATCGTGGCCTGCCACCACGAGCAGAACATCTTCAAGATGGGCGGCCTGTGGAAGAAACTGCCACTGGCCTACGCCAGCTTCATCGTCGGTGGTGCCGCCCTGGCCGCCCTGCCGTTGGTGACCGCGGGTTTCTACTCCAAGGACGAAATCCTCTGGGAAGCCTTTGCCAGCGGTAACCAGAACCTGCTGTACGCAGGCCTGGTGGGTGCGTTCATGACCTCGCTGTACACCTTCCGCCTGATCTTCATCACTTTCCACGGTGAAGCCAAGACCGAAGCGCACGCAGGCCACGGCATCTCCCACTGGTTGCCACTGTCGGTGCTGATCATCCTGTCGACCTTTGTCGGTGCGATGATCACCCCGCCACTGCACGGTGTATTGCCACAAAGCGTCGGCCATGCCGGCGGCGAAGCCCAGCACAGCCTGGAAATCGCCTCGGGCGCCATCGCCATCGCCGGTATCCTGCTGGCGGCCCTGCTGTTCCTCGGCAAGCGTCGCTTCGTGACTGCCGTGGCCAACAGTGGCATTGGTCGCTTCCTGTCGGCCTGGTGGTTCGCTGCCTGGGGCTTCGATTGGATCTACGACAAGCTGTTCGTCAAACCTTACCTTGCGATCAGCCACGTGCTGCGCAAAGACCCGCTCGACCAGACCATCGGTTTGATCCCGCGTGCCGCCAAGGCCGGTCACACCGCCCTGAGCCGCAGCGAGACCGGCCAATTGCGTTGGTATGCAGCGTCCATGGCGGCCGGTGCCGTGCTGGTGATCGGCGCCATCGTCGTGGTAGCGGTCTGACTATGTTTAAGTGCATTGCGTACTTTGCAAACTTGCGAAAGGAAACGAGCCCGTCATGATTCTGCCCTGGCTAATCCTGATCCCCTTTATCGGCGGCCTGCTCTGCTGGATGGGTGAACGCTTCGGCGCCACCCTCCCCCGCTGGATTGCGTTGCTGACCATGTCCCTGGAACTCGCACTCGGCCTCTGGCTGTGGGCCCATGGCGACTATTCATTCGCTCCGGCACCGGGCGTCGATCCCACCTTCGCGCTTGAGTTCAAGCACGTGTGGATCCAGCGCTTCGGCATCAACGTGCACCTGGCCCTCGACGGCCTGTCGCTGTTGATGATCCTGCTGACCGGCCTGCTGGGTATCCTCTCGGTACTCTGCTCCTGGAAAGAGATCCAGCGTCACGTGGGCTTCTTCCACCTGAACCTGATGTGGATCCTGGGCGGTGTTGTCGGCGTGTTCCTGGCGCTGGACCTGTTCATGTTCTTCTTCTTCTGGGAAATGATGCTGGTGCCGATGTACTTCCTCATCGCGCTCTGGGGTCACAGTTCTTCGGACGGCAAGAAAACCCGGATCTACGCGGCGACCAAGTTCTTCATCTTCACCCAGGCCTCCGGCCTGATCATGTTGGTGGCGATCCTGGGTCTGGTACTGGTCAACTTCAACAACACCGGCGTGATTACCTTCAACTACGCCGACCTGTTGAAAACCAAGATGTCGCTGACCACCGAGTACGTGCTGATGCTGGGCTTCTTCATCGCTTTCGCGGTGAAGCTGCCGGTGGTGCCGTTCCACTCCTGGTTGCCTGACGCTCACGCCCAGGCGCCAACTGCCGGTTCCGTGGACCTGGCCGGTATCCTGCTGAAGACGGCGGCCTACGGCCTGCTGCGTTTCGCCCTGCCGCTGTTCCCGAATGCTTCGGCCGAATTCGCGCCGATCGCCATGACCCTGGGTCTGATCGGGATCTTCTACGGAGCGTTCCTGGCTTTCGCGCAAACCGACATCAAGCGTCTGATTGCCTTCTCGTCCGTTTCCCACATGGGTTTCGTACTGATCGGTATCTACTCCGGCAGCCAGCTGGCGTTGCAAGGCGCAGTGATCCAGATGTTGGCCCACGGTGTTTCTGCCGCTGCGCTGTTTATCCTGAGTGGCCAGTTGTACGAGCGCCTGCACACCCGTGACATGCGTGAAATGGGTGGCGTGTGGTCGCGCATCGCATACCTGCCGGCGATCAGTCTGTTCTTCGCCGCCGCATCCCTGGGCTTGCCGGGTACCGGTAACTTCATCGGCGAGTTCCTGATCCTGATGGGTGCCTTTGTGCAGACGCCGTGGATCAGTGCCATTGCTACCTCCGGCCTGGTGTTCGGTTCGGTCTACTCGCTGATCATGATCCACCGCGCCTATTTCGGCCCGGCCAAGTCCGACACCGTCCTGCAAGGGATGGATGCGCGCGAACTGATCATGGTGCTCGGCCTTGCGGTGTTGCTGATCTTCATCGGCGTGTACCCGCAACCGTTCCTGGACACTTCTGCCGCAACGATGCATGGCGTGCAGCAGTGGTTCGGCACCGCCTTCTCTCAACTCGCTTCGGCCCGGTAAGAGCGCTATGGAATTCACGATCCAACACTTTATCGCGCTTGCGCCGCTGCTGATTACCAGCCTCACCATCGTGGTGGTGATGCTGGCAATCGCCTGGCGCCGCAATCACTCGCAAACGTTCCTGCTGTCCTGCGCCGGGTTGAACCTGGCCCTGCTGTCGATCATCCCGGCCCTCAAGGTCGCACCACTGGCGGTCACGCCATTGATGATGGTCGATGACTTCGCGCTGCTGTACATCGCCCTGATCCTGGTGGCGACCCTGGCCTGCGTCACCCTCGCCCACGCTTACCTCGGCGAAGGCGGCACCGGCTACCCGGGCAACCGCGAAGAGCTGTACCTGCTGATCCTGCTGGCTGCGGCCGGCGGAATCGTGCTGGTCAGCGCGCAGCACCTGGCGGGCTTGTTCATCGGCCTGGAACTGCTGTCGATCCCGACCTACGGCCTGGTGGCCTATGCCTTCTTCAACAAGCGTTCCCTGGAAGCCGGCATCAAGTACATGGTGCTGTCGGCCGCCGGTTCCGCGTTCCTGTTGTTCGGTATGGCCCTGCTCTACGCCGAAGCCGGCAGCCTGAGCTTCACCGGTATCGGTCAGGCCCTGGCCGCCACCAACAGCCCTGCGCCGATTGCCCAGTTGGGCCTGGCGATGATGCTGATCGGCCTGGCGTTCAAGCTGTCGCTGGTGCCGTTCCACCTGTGGACCCCGGACGTGTACGAAGGCGCCCCCGCACCGGTGGCCGCGTTCCTGGCCACTGCGTCGAAAGTGGCCGTGTTTGCAGTGATGGTGCGTCTGTTTCAGATCTCCCCTGCCGCCAACACCGGCGTGCTGAGCAACGTGCTGACCGTGATCGCCATTGCGTCGATCCTGTTCGGTAACCTGCTGGCGCTGACCCAGAACAACCTCAAGCGTCTGCTGGGTTATTCGTCCATCGCCCACTTCGGCTACCTGCTGATCGCCCTGGTGGCGAGCAAAGGCCTGGCCGTGGAAGCCATCGGCGTGTACCTGGTCACCTACGTGATCACCAGCCTTGGCGCATTCGGCGTGATCACGCTGATGTCGTCGCCTTATAAAGGCCGTGATGCCGACGCCCTGTACGAATACCGCGGCCTGTTCTGGCGCCGTCCGTACCTGACCGCCGTACTCACCGTAATGATGCTGTCGCTGGCCGGTATTCCGCTGACGGCGGGCTTTATCGGCAAGTTCTACATCGTCGCGACCGGTGTTGAAGCCCACGAGTGGTGGTTGGTAGCGTCCCTGGTACTGGGCAGCGCCATCGGCGTGTTCTACTACCTGCGTGTGATGGTCACCCTGTACCTGATCGAGCCAAACCTGCGCCGTGTGGATGCCGAGCTGCATTGGGAACAGAAGGCAGGCGGCGTGATGCTGCTGGCCATCGCCCTGCTCGCGTTCTTCCTGGGCGTGTACCCACAACCGTTGCTCACCCTGGTGCAGCACGCGGTGCTGGGCGTTTGATCGCTTAGGTTGATGCAGTAAACAGAACGGCGCCTTTGGGCGCCGTTTTGCGTTTCAGGGGCAAGACATTAGAGATGCAGTGCAACCACTGTCGTCTTCGCGGGCAAGCCCACTCCCACATTTGGAATGCGTTCCCTGTAGGAGCGAGCTTGCTCGCGAAAAACGTCGACGATAATGCGTGCTTCCTGAATAAACGCGGCGCCTGTGAGTTTTTCGCGAGCAAGCTCGCTCCTACATGCCCTCAATATACTGGCCCTCTTTGCCCATATTGTGGCTACAGATATAAAAACGCCTCGATTCACATCGAGGCGTTTGTGTTCAAACTTGCGGTTTGCCCGGGCGATAACCTTAGAACGCGATACCCACCTTGAAGCCATACTCATCACGCTTGAGCTTGGTGTTATCGGCCACATAGGAGTCGTCGTCGAGCTTGTACTCGGTGCGGGTGTAGTACAGGCCCGCCATCACTGGCAGGTCGCCCTTCTGGTTCATCAGCAGGCTGACTTCGGCATAAGGGTTGGTGCGGTCCTTGAGGTCCACGCTGTCGCTGCCAACGCCGTCAACCTTGAGTTTGGCGCGCCCATCAATGGTGCGGCGGGCGCCGGCTTCAACGCGCAGGGTCATGTCATCGAACTGGTGGTTGTAGCCCAGCGCAGCCTTGGCAAACGGCGACTTATTGGTGAGCTTCATGTCGTAGTCATTGGTGTCCGGCTCATAGCGAGTCCAGGTGTAGCCACCGCCCACGATCACGTCGACGAAGTTGCGCGCATCCAGCGCGGCACGCCAGCCGAGGTCGAGGTCAGCCTGGCCTTCCTTGAGTTTGTTATCGCTCTTCTCGCCGTACTTGGCTTCGATACCGGCCTGGTAGATGAAGCCGGATTCGGCGGTGAGCTTGTTGCCGAAGTTATAGAACAGGCCCGCTTCGGGCATGTGGTCCTTGTCGCTTTCGCTGCCCCCTTCAAGTTTGAAGTCGTTGTAGCTGCCCATGATCCCGAACGTGGAAATCGGGTCGGTGGAGGGTGCAGCAAACACCACGCCAGGCGCAGCTACCAGGGCCAGCAGCGAGGTGTTCTTGACGAATTTTCCGAATAGTTTGGACATCGTTTTACATCTCCATTTTAAGGTGGGCAAAGTATTCAGGAATCGGTTCGAACCCTGGCGTTTGCGAAAAGTTCGAACTGATTTGCACCAAAATGGAGAAAAAACGGTTCAGCGAAGGCTCTATCTCAATATTCTTCAGGATCCATGCGAATAAGGCGTTCGACGGCTTCGCGCAGTTGAGGCTGATCCGGCAGCTGAATGCCGAAGGTGTCGCGCAATAGCCCGAGCAGTTCATCGGCACTCTCAAGCGTGCGCTTTTCACTGGGTCGATCCAGGTAATGAAGCGCATAGCGGGCGTTGGCCAAAGTATGACGTTGACCGGGAGCCAGCAGCGCCGCTTTCAACTGCCCCACGAACGGTGACCCCGGATGCGTTGAGACATACCAGTTGCCGATTTCGTAGTCGATATCGGCCTGCACTTGCAAGTCGAACACATACAAGCCGCGCCACTCCTCACCGACCTGGGCCCACAACGTGTAGCTACCCTGATGGTGTGTCAGGCGAAAAGGCTCATGGGCCGTGGCCTGGGGTGCCTCGTTGTCCAGTTGCAACGGGCTGCTGGGGACCATGCCACCGAAGCCCACATCGGTGATATAGCGCACGCCATCAAGGGTCACCAGGCTCAGACGGTGAGTACGCCCGGTGTGGGCATCCGGTGGCCCGCCAATCACCACACGACCGGTGATGCCGCGGGCGTCAAAACCCAGCGTCTGCAACAGCGCCAGGAACAGCTGATTCAACTCATAGCAATAGCCGCCGCGTCCCTGGTGCAACACCTTCTGCGCGACGTTTGGCAGGTCAATCGGCACCGGCACCTGCATCAGGGTCGACAGGCTTTCAAAGGCGAAGGTGCACACATGGCGCAGTTGCAAGTCCCGCAGGGTCTGCAAGGTCGGCGCCGGCGGCGAGGCATAGCCCAGGCGTTGCAGGTACAGGCGGCTATCCGTGGGTGTGAGCATGGCGCGATCCTCGGGCGCAGGGCAAGAGCGTCACTATGCCGCGCCTCTGCGTACGTTGTCATTTTGAATGAACCTTTTAGAACGCCGGCCTATCCATCTATAACAAGACAGGGAGGCAACATGAGTACCGCAAAAATCTACACCATCCACTATCAGCTACACGGTAAACCCAAGTCTTTCGTGGTGCGCGCCGAGGTGATGAACAACGCCGAAGCCTGGCACTGGGCGGCTGTTGATGCCGACATTGCGCATGTCAGCCGCATCGGTCGCGTTGGTCACGAGCAAGTGAAAAAAACCACCCGGCCCTGGGCGGAAAAATACGGTATCAGCGACGTCAGCTGGAACCCGCCCAAATAAACAAAGCCCGGCTCAATGAGAGCTGGGCCTTAATGGTACATAGTTGTTCTGATAGCCGTCACAAGGCTTCGTCTTGAAGGCTTTAAGCATCGAAAAGCGGCGATGTATGGCTGCATCGTTATGAATCGCATCATCCAAGCGCTGGCGGCTACGTCAGCGTTTTTTTTTGCGCCAGTGCATTGGCAAGCAGCCCTAACCCATCGCTATGTGCCAGGCAATCAGGCTCGCAACATCCATTACATTCGCTTTACAGCATATACGGATAATCATATATTCGATTTTTCACATGCCAGAAAAGTGAGTATCGGGAAGCTTTATGAACGAGCCAATCACCCCCACCGTTTTGTTCAAAAGCCTGGCAGATGATACTAGAGCCAAAATAACGCTTCTTATCGCCCGCGAGGGCGAACTCTGTGTATGCGAACTGACCGCCGTTCTTGAGCAGAACCAACCAAAGATATCTCGACACCTCGCGTTGCTGAGGTCCTCTGGGTTACTGGCGGATCGCCGCCAAGGGCAATGGGTTTACTACCGACTCCACCCTGACCTTCCTGCCTGGGTCACCGAAATGCTTAAAGGTGTCGTAGATGCCAACCAGCAGTGGCTGTTGACAGAGACCAAGCGGCTCCGTGAGATGAATGATCGCCCAGTCAATCAGACCGTCTGCGGCTGATCCAACTATTGGACACGAGCCGCTCACATGCCAGCCACGCTGAGCGCCTTGGATTTGCACCTCAGCTTTTGATTCCAGGAGATCACGATGAAAGTCCTCTTCATGTGCACCCACAACAGCTGCCGGAGCATTTTGTCCGAAGCGGTGTTCAATCACCTTGCTCCTGAAGGAATGCAAGCAGTCAGTTCCGGAAGCTTCCCCAGTGGCCGGGTAAACACCCAGGCGATTCAAACGCTCAAAGCGGCTGGTATCCCTACTGAAGGTCTTAGCAGTAAAGCGTCCGATGCCTTTGAAGGGTCGCCTCCAGACATCGTCATCACCGTCTGTGATCGTGCTGCCGGCGAAGCCTGTCCGATTTTCTTGGGCGCGGCGCTCAAAGCTCACTGGGGGCTGGCTGATCCATCCGAAGCCACGGGATCGCAGGCGCAGATCGACGCGGCATTCCAGCAAACCCTGAGCAAAATTCAGGAGCGGGTCAACGCGTTCATTTCGTTGCCTGTCGCTACATTGAACGAAGAAGACCTCAAAGCTGAGCTAACCCGCATCGGCACGTTGTAAGCCAAGCGTCACAGGGCCCGGAGTCACTATGAAAGACCTTTTTCCAAACATCGAAGCAGATCTCATCGACGTCCCAAGCATGGAACGGCTCAGTCCTCGTGAGCCGTCCACGCATAAACCGCGCATCCTTCTGATCTACGGGTCGACCCGCGAGCGTTCGTTCAGCCGGTTGGTTACCCAGGAAGCCGCGCGGTTACTGGAGCACTTCGGCGCACAAACGCGGATCTTCAATCCATCAGGATTACCGCTGCCGGATGATGCTCCAGATACCCATCCGAAAGTCGCTGAACTTCGCGAGCTAATGCAGTGGTCGGAAGGCCAGGTGTGGTGTTCTCCGGAGAGGCATGGATCAATGAGCGCCGTATTTAAAGCTCAGATCGACTGGGTGCCTTTGGCAATGGGCGCCGTACGTCCAACCCAGGGTAAAACCCTGGCGGTCATGCAGGTTTGCGGCGGCTCTCAGTCTTTCAACGTGGTGAATCAATTGCGCGTTCTGGGGCGCTGGATGCGCATGGTGACTATCCCCAATCAATCTTCAGTTCCCAAGGCGTTCACCGAGTTTGGCGAAGATGGACGCATGAAGCCTTCGCCTTACTATGATCGGCTGGTCGACGTGATGGAAGAACTGATGAAGTTCACGCTGCTATTGCGTGACCGTCAGGACTACCTGGTAGACCGTTACTCGGAGCGCAAAGAGTCGGCTGAAGAACTGTCGAAACGAGTGAATCAGCGCTCCATCTAAGGGTCCCACGATGCGTTCACCATCGCGACAAATACCCCCTCAAAGAGGGGGCACTGGTGCGGTTAGAATCTAAAAAACCCCTGGCTATAGTTCACTTCTTCAAGTCGCCCAACGGATCGTACGGCGGCTTTTTCTCAGATGAATTTTTCTCATCCAGCGGCGCAATAGCAGGGCCTACCGGGTCAACCTGCGGGTCGGCCACATCGGGCGAGTCCGGATCAAAACCCAGCTCATCCTTGCCACTGGCGTGCTCGTTGGAGTGGGGACCATCGGTACGTTTGTTCATCAGATGCTCCTGCTAAAGCGGGCGCGCTTTGTCGTGGAGGTTTTCCAGGTCTTCTTCGGCGCGCTCGACATCGTTGTCGGGGCCACGCTCTTTGGGATCGTTGGGACGCAGTGCATCGTTGTCGCGCTCCTCTTCACCCGGTGTGCGGTTAGGATCCGGTGTACCCGGCGGTGGCTGCTTGTGTTCAGACATGACGGCATACCTCATGAGGGCTTCACAGGTTTAGAGAAACCGTGCGCAGCCATCGTTCAACTTCATTGTTGCAAGCATGAGAAGATGAGCGCCCTTTCTGGAGACCTGACCCGGATGTTCGAGCTCAAACCCTGCGACCCCGTCACCTACCGTCAACAGACGCGCCGCAGCACGCTGATCGTGGCCGTGCTGTTCCTGGCCCTGGCCATGCTGCTGTCGAGCCTGGCGGTGATGCTGTTCGGCGAACCTGGCGGGGACAACTTTCGCTTCAATGTCGGCGGTGTATTTGCCGCCGTGTTGGTCGTGTTGGCGCTGGTGCGTGGCCCGTTCTGGTCCCAGCCCTGGCTGGCGCCGGCGGTGTATGGCTGGCAGCTCAAGCGCAGCCTGATGAGCGTGACCAACGTAATGCACAAGGTCACCGAGCGGGTACAAGCCAACGACCCCACCGCCATCAAGCTGTTGCGTTTCTATCACCTGGGGCTGACGCAGATGCATGAGCTGGACGCCAACTCCAGCGCCCAGGCGCAACTGGTTGGCGAGATCAACGCACACAAGGCGAAGATGCACGCGATGGGGATCGATACCGAACAAACCCGGCTCGATCCCGCGTGGCTGGAAACGCTCAAAAGCGCTTGAGGCGTGCCTCAGGAAGCAGGCAAAAAGGCGTTTAAAAAACCAGACTCAGGTCCAGGCGCCCTTCCCTCACCGGCGGGCACCAGTAATAGCCACCGGTCAGCGGCTTGCTGATGCGATACAGGCCATCGACGATCCCGTCCTCCAACCCGCTCATACGCCGAAGCTGGGCCTCAAACGCATCGAAGGAATGCCCGAAGGCGAGAAACATCAACCCCGCTTGGCCATTCTCGGCCCAGGGCATCGAACGACGTACCACAAAGGCTTCCGGGGTAAAGCTCTCCTGGGCCGTGCGTTTGGTATGGGCAGATTCCGGGGCGTCGTCGAGTTCTTCGTTGTCACCATGGCGACGGCCGATAATGTGATCACGCTCCTGGGCAGGCAATGCGGCGAAACCGTCGAGGTCGTGCTGCCATTGCTGGATCGCGGCAAAGCTGGCGCCGCTGTCGGTCAAAGCGGCTTCCACGGCGGCATCGTCGTGAGGGTTCTCTGTGCCGTCTTCGTAGTCGGTCAGGTCAAAACCGGTCTTGTAGCGGAAGCCTTCAATCGATTGCACCGGGCGAAACGCCGGGGCCAGGGCTTTTTCGACGGCCCGGCTGCGCAGCAGCAACTCACCGCGATCCACCCCATGCAGCCATACCCACAACGCCTGCTGGGTGGACGGGTTGTGCGCGCCAGGGGCGCTTACCGAGGGAAATGCGCGCAGCCCTTCAATCTCGGCGCCCAGTGCCTTTACCAGCGGCTCACCGAAACCGACCACCGCCTGCGCATCCGTCAGTTGCACCAGCGCGTCCAATGCTGCGGGCACGGCTTGCAGGGAATCGAGGGCGAAAAACAGATGGCGGGCCTGCAAAGGCACTGGTGCGGCAAGAATGCCCGGCTGGTACTGACTCATGTGAACTCCTTCTGAAAAGCCGCGCAGTTTACCCGGCGCGCACCGCGCTGCGAACAACAATGCGCGCAAGCCTTGCCTTAGAGCCGTCAGTTGGGTGACTCTCTAGTCATGTTTTGCAACTATTCCAGGGGTAGCGACATGACCACCAGCAACCTGCTCGCCCAGCTGTTTCCTACTTCCGTCTCCCAGATTCCCGAGCAATTTCGCCTGGCGGCGCCCATTGAACAGCGCGACTACCTGGTCGATGGCCAGCTGCGGGTGTGGAACGGCCCGCTTGCACGCGTGCAAAGCCCGGTGCAGTTGGGCGATGAACGCGTGCATATCGGCAGCACGCCGCTGCTGGACGCCGAGACCGCCCTAACCGCGCTGGATGCGGCGGTGCGTGCTTATGACCGTGGCCAGGGTGAGTGGCCGACGATGCGCGTTGTTGAGCGCATCCAGCACGTCGAGGCGTTTTTGCGGCGTATGCGCGAACAGCGCGACGCGGTGGTGAAACTGCTCATGTGGGAAATCGGCAAGAACCTTAAGGACTCGCAGAAAGAATTCGACCGTACCTGCGACTACATCACCGACACCATCAACGCCCTCAAAGAGCTTGACCGCCGCAGCAGCCGCTTCGAACTGGAGCAGGACACCCTCGGGCAAATCCGTCGCGTGCCCCTGGGCGTGGCGCTGTGCATGGGGCCTTACAACTACCCCTTGAACGAGACCTTCACCACGCTGATCCCGGCGTTGATCATGGGCAATACCGTGGTGTTCAAGCCGGCCAAGCTCGGTGTGCTGTTGATCCGCCCGTTGCTGGAGGCGTTCCGCGACAGCTTCCCGGCCGGGGTGATCAACGTGATCTACGGCAGCGGCCGCGAAACCGTGAGCGCGCTGATGGCCAGCGGCAAGATCGATATCTTTGCATTTATCGGCACCAACAAGGCCGCCAGTGATTTGAAAAAACTGCACCCCAAGCCACACCGTTTGCGTGCTGCGCTGGGGCTGGATGCGAAGAACCCCGGGATCGTGCTGCCCGAGGTGGACCTGGATAACGCGGTGAGTGAAGCGGTCACCGGCTCACTGTCGTTCAACGGCCAGCGTTGCACTGCATTGAAGATCCTGTTTGTGCATGAGGATGTCGTCGATAGCTTTATCGAGAAATTCAACGCCAAACTCTCGACCCTCAAGCCCGGTATGCCCTGGGAAGACGGCGTGGCGCTGACGCCATTGCCGGAAGTGGGCAAAGTGGATTACCTCAACGAACTGGTGGCCGATGCCGCCCGGCACGGCGCCCAAGTGGTCAATAGCGAGGGCGGCAGCAGCCGTGGTTCGTTCTTCTACCCGGCGGTGCTGTACCCGGTGAACCCGCAGATGCGCGTCTACCATGAAGAACAATTCGGCCCGGTGGTGCCGATCGTGCCCTACCGTGACCTGGAGACCGTGATCGACTACGTGCTGGATTCTGATTTTGGCCAACAGTTGAGTATCTTCGGCACCGACCCCGTCGCCGTCGGGCGCCTGGTGGACACCTTTGCCAACCAGGTCGGTCGCATCAATATCAACGCCCAATGCCAGCGCGGGCCGGATACCTTCCCGTTCAACGGGCGCAAGAACTCGGCCGAAGGCACGCTGTCGGTGCATGATGCGTTGCGGGTGTTCTCGATCCGTACCCTGGTGGCGACCAAGTTCCAGGAGAGTAACAAGGCGTTGGTCAGCGATATCCTGCGCAACCGTGACTCGAGCTTCCTGACGACCGACTACATTTTCTGAAGCCAACCCCGTTCCAATGTGCAGACAGCTCCCACATTGAGTCGAGCACATTCATACATTTGAGGCCACTTCAATACCGATGAACCTGCCCATTTTTGCCCGGCGCCTGCTGCGCCCCCTGCTCGACCCGTACCGCCGCTTTCGTCACGCCAAGCTGATCCACGCCGCGCGCGTGTCTGTGGGTTTGCTGGCGACGATCCTGTTGACCAGCGGCCTGAACCTGCCCCATGGGGAATGGGCGTCGGTGACCATGCTGATCGTGATCGGCGGCCTGCAGCATCACGGCAATATCGGCAAAAAAGCCGTCGAGCGCGCCTACGGCACCTTGATCGGCGCCAGCGTCGGTTTGCTGCTGGTGGTGCAACAGGCTTACTTCGGCCTGCCGCTGTTGACCTACCTGTTAATGTCGGTGGTGTGCGGGTTCTTTTCCTATCACGCCATCGGCAAGGGCGGCTATATCGCACTGCTGTCGGCGATCACGGTGTTTATCGTCGCCGGCCACGGCGATAACCCTATCTCCGATGGGTTGTGGCGCACCGTCGATATCCTCATCGGCATTGTGCTGGCCCTGGCGTTTTCCTTTGCCTTGCCGTTGTACGCCGTGTATTCGTGGCGCTACAACCTGGCAGGTGCCCTGCGTGACTGCGCGCAGATCTACAGCCGCATCATCAGTGGCCAATCGGTGACCGACGATGAGCACCTCAAGCTGCTCAACCGCTTGAACGGGTCGATGGTGCAACTGCGCTCGTTGATGCCGTCGGTGTCCAAGGAAGTGCGTATCTCCATGACCGAACTGGACGCGATCCAGCGGCACCTGCGCCTGTGCGTCAGCACCCTGGAGATTCTCGGCAATACTCGGCCGGATCCTCGCGATGAGCAGGCGACGGCGCGGATGCAGGTGATGCTCAAGGCCGAGCATCGGCAAATTCGGGTGCAACTGGTGGGGATGGCGCGGGCGTTGAAATCGGGGGTGACGGAGCGGTTGGAGCGCAGTGGTCACGCAGCAGGCAGTGAGCCTGCACTGGATGCACCGGTTTACAGTGCGCTGGATGGGTATCGGTTGTTGACGGTGCAGTTGGCGGCGAATGTGGATGCGATGCGCGGGCGGCTGGCTAAACATTCGTCGCATTGGAAGATTTGAACTCATGAGAAACAGGGACGGATTCATAAATAACAGTGATCCGTCCCTTTTTACTCACCACTTTAATAAACTTCGCCTCAATTAAAAAATACCGTATCCATAAGCGTTACCAGACCATTGGTCACGGTTGAATCCCATACCACTCGATAAGTAGACACTGTAATAAGCGTTGGGGGACTCAGGCGGGATACCTTCATCAACCCAAGCAACATCCGTGTGGGGGAACCCGCGCCCAAATGCGCTATAGAGACTTCGAGCAGTATCATATTTAAGCATGATTGCACCCGAATTTCTGATTTGATTGTAGTGCGTTTGCCACGGCGCTAACCCTCCGTAGAAGCGGCATATTCTACCGCCTCCTGAAGTTTGAACGATATAGCCCTTTGACTGGCCCGACGTGTCCGATACGGTAATTGTTGCACTACCTACCCCTGTGAATGTAAGTCGTCCGCTGTACAAATCAACAGTAACTACCGACGTGTTACTTGAACGATATGTCAGGAATCCTGACCCGCCAGTGGCAGTACGGCCAACTGCACCTGTATACGCCACGTCGGTAAACCCGAAGTTTTGCAGCACCCATCCACGCAAATTTACATATAGAGTGCTTTCATCCATAGTTATCCCACGCAAGGTCTTGACAATGTAATTGGTTGGAGGGAACTCGACTGCGTTTTCCTTGCTCGTGTTACCACTGAACTCAACCTCAACGGTTACCGTGATTTGCGCCTTATCAGGGAGCCCCGTCAGCCAGCTGCGAAGTACCGCTTTGTTGACAAGCCCATTGGCGGCCTCTGTTGAGGTGACCAGTTCGCCATCCACCGTGAGTACATTCAAAGGAGCCACTCCGGGGCTCGTGCATGTCATAAATGCACGACTTTCCTGCACACTCAAGGCCCATTTAGGCAACGAGGCCTGCCCGTTCCCTGCAAAGGTATTCACATCCAGACTGCCGCCAGGCTGAATATTGTTGATTCGTGGTTGCGGTAAACTGGCAACAGGAATGGAGTTTACCTTCACCCTCTGTACTTGTGATGGAATCGGGTCCACCACGCCCGGCCGCTCTACCGAATACCTCAGACACACCGTACTGTTTACACTGCGATGCAAGACTTTATCCGCGGTCAGGTTAAATACCACCGAGCCCCCATCCATTCCATTCTCAACTACCGCGTGGTGAGTGCCGTCGGCAAAAATCCATTCCAGCGTTATGCTATCTTGCCCACTCATGCCGGTGTAACTAACGGTTACCGTCGTATTGTGTTCGATCGGCAGCGGGTCCACCGTGACGCTCGACCCGGTATCGGCGGTGCCATTGATAAACGGATGAGGCAATACTCCCGGCTGCGCCTGAATAGTGTAGTGACGCACACCGAACAGCACCGCCGTGCTTTTGTCAGGGATTTCCGCCATGTTGCACAAGAACTTGATGACCAACTCCTTACCATCTTCAAGCAACTTGATCTTGTCAACCGGTGTGGGTGGATTGATTCCATTTCTCACACCCTCATCCGTTACTTCATTGGCGCTGTAGGTTTCTTCGATAACAGTGCTGTCGCTTTCGTAAGTCATCCATATCAATTGGTCCTCATGGATGAAACTCCATACAGGGATATGGGTACGTGCGGTTGGGCTCAGTTGCGACACGTCCAGAATCGGCCCGCCGATGTCTTCGATAATCGGCGTCGGCAGCCCGGTCAGCGCCAGCAATCGCAGGGGAACTGTGAGGGACTCATACTCGAATGCGCCGCGATGGAAGTGATATTTCACATCAATAGTGTTGCCCCCCTCGCGGATCCCTTGGGCGATGGTGCGTGCGTCCAACAGCACACTGACTTCATGGGTCGTCGGATCGCCATCGACATTTTTTGCAGCACTACCGTGATCATCAGCAGTGATCCAATCGACGGTAATAAAGTCAGAGGCCAGCATCGGCCGAAACTTCACGATCACCCGCGCGCCACTCAGGGCCGCCAACGGGTTGAGTTCATCCGGAGAAATCGAGGCACCCTCAATGATCGGCCGATCCAACTGCACACCTTTGCCTACAGTGAGCACCAGTACTTCTGAACGCAGCACCACTTTCGGTGGGCCCGCGCTCTCCAGACTGTAAGAAATGCGTAGGCTACCGTTGAGGTTTTTGTCGAGAATGTCGCGGCTGACCGGATAGGGCAGTTCCTTGCCGGCGGTTGCGCGGTTGATATCGATTGTGCCACTGGCGGAGCCGCCCAGACCTGAGCCAACGCACGACCAGTGAAGCTTGTCGCCGTCCCGAGTACCCAAATAGGTAAAGGTCACCAACACATCGCTACCGGGCACATCAGCCGGGTCCACGTTGTTACCAATAGCGCCTTGCAAGCGTGGCGCCGGCATATCGGCGGTGCGCTCACCGACTTGCGCTCCAAGCGTCGCCGATTGACGCAGCGCCAATGCGCTGCCTCCCAGGATATGGGCGGCGCCATCATTGGTGGTGTATTTAATATCGATCCCCAACCCGTTGAACGGTGCCACTTCGGCCGCAGTGAACGTGTAGGTGCCACCTTGCGAACCGGCCAACTGTTCTCGACTGAGGATAATCGCGCCACCACCACCCGGCGGCACATGGGTGATGGACATCTCTTCCAGCATACCGGGATTGTGCGGTACGTAGGTTGGAACGGTGACGGTGATGTCCTCGCCTACCGGAATCAATCCCAACTCGATGGGGCTGACGCTGGGCGCTGGCATCGAAACCTTGGTGCCGACCACGGTGATCGTGATGCTGCCGGATTGGTGCGCAGCCACATCGGTCGTCCAGATAAATGACGCCCGAAGTGAGCCACCAACGACTTGCGCAATGATGTCGTTATCGATGGGAATATAGGTGAAACCCCGGTTCAAATCAGGCACAGGCCCCAACAAGATAGTCTCGCTGGTGCCGTCGTCCCGCGTGCAGAGCAAGGAAACAGTGATCTCATATCTGGGGCTAGGCGTTGGAAACTGCCGGTCGGTCAGGACGACAAGCTCGAAGGTCGAGCCACTCTGGGTGTCGAAGTCAATCTGTTTAGTGATGGGATCAAGCTCTTCGTCATCCACCAGAAAAATCGGCGAGTTCAGCAGGTTGGGGTCAAGCTCGGCGTTGAGGAAATAGGGTTTGGAATACTGATATTTTTCGCCGGAGAAATTCTCAACTACATCCCGCACGCGAAAACGCAGGGTCAATGTACCCCGTTGCCCGCCCTGCTCGATGATCGATTTAGCTACAAACACACGAATCGGTCCCGCTCCGTCCGCCTCATCGACCGTCACGGTGTGCAGGACAAAAATGCCGTCCCAGGACAGCTCGATCACATCGTTTTTGCGGATATTTTCGTAGGCGTCAACCAGGCAATACAAGCCGAGACCGACATTTTCCAAACGCAGGGTCTCACCTTCGGGGAACCCTTCGACTGCCATTACCAGCCCGGTATGCCATGGGCTGCCCGGGTCAGTATCGGCGCCACCTGGCCGGGTGGTCTTGACCAGAATAATACGCTGGGGGGAGGTGCTTTCGGTGCTGCTGCCTGCCCGCAGAACTCGGCCATATGTGACAACTTCACCCTCCGGCACATGGGGAATCGCCAGGCTCTGGCGAACCAGAGTGTCATCCGCTACGAGGCCGTCAGCGGCGGGGTAAATCAAGTCGTCGAAGTAGATGGCGAAGTAATCGTTAAGACCCAGAGAGGTCCAATTCTCAAATGAATAGAGCGCGTAAGGGCGCACATGCCGGATCCCCAGGCCATACACCGCAACTTCATAGGGCACATGCGCAAGAGGTATGGCCGGATAGGCGGAGTAAGGATGGTCGAGGTTTTCCAAGCGTTGTGGGCCGGCGACAATAGACTCTTTCTGGCGGGACAGACAGGCGACGGGGAACGAAGCGCCGTCAGGGGCGGACAGGATTGGATCGTTGTGGGTATCAGGATAGTCAGACATTCAAAGATCTCCTAGCTGGAGGACACACAGGGATTGTGTGCGTGGGGCCAGGAAGATCAAACAACGGTGAGCGCGCGCGCGTATAGCTGTGAGAATTGACAGTTGCGACGAGTGGCTGTGCGTCAAGCGAAAATGCCGTTAAGACAATGTCCGCACATTCACACTTTTTCTTACATATTTTTCACGTTTTATTCACAAGCCGAGACGTAGTGTGAAGCCTCATCCGTTACAAACGTTGCATATCAAGCCCGCCGCCCCAGCGGGCTTTTTTTTGCCTGTTTTTTGGCTCTGGAAAAACCACCCCTTGTAGGAGCGAGCTTGCTCGCGAAGAACGCAATGACGCCGCGGCAAAACAGAATGCTCGCATTATCGTTGACGTTTTTCGCGAGCAAGCTCGCTCCTATGTATGGACTCGCCCCCACTGTCAACCCGCTTTTCAAACATTGGTACCCGGTTGCATCTATGTATCAGGCCTATTCGAGGAAGCCCTAAACAGCTTCTGGCCAACATTGGATCAGCTCGCGATCTGCCCATTACAAAAAGGCCTCAAGGGCCGGTAGGAGCGCAGGCATCAATTCGCGACGGTCTGACCAGGGGTCAATGTTCGTTAGCACGGG
>NZ_JYLN01000005.1 GCF_001439735.1 Pseudomonas paralactis | reverse complement strand
CCCGTGCTAACGAACATTGACCCCTGGTCAGACCGTCGCGAATTGATGCCTGCGCTCCTACCGGCCCTTGAGGCCTTTTTGTAATGGGCAGATCGCGAGCTGATCCAATGTTGGCCAGAAGCTGTTTGGAGCTTCCTCGGATAGGCCTGATACATAGATGCAACCGGGTACCAATGTTTGAAAAGCGGGTTGACAGTGGGGGCGAGTCCATACATAGGAGCGAGCTCGCTCGCGAAAAACTCAAGGACGCCGCGTATATCCAGAATGGGCGCGTTATCGTTGACGGTCTTCGCAAGCAAGCTCGCTCCTACAAAGACCAGGTCGCAAGCTTTGTAGAAATGCCCAACAAACCCCACCCGCACTTGTGCATCGGACCGGCGTTATTGCCCAGGCCAACTGGCAGCATGGGCATTATAAAAACCGGAGAAAGCCCATCATGAAGATCATCATCGCTCCCGACTCGTTCAAGGACAGCCTCAGTGCCGCCGGTACGGCCCAGGCCATTGCCGAAGGGTTGGCCCAGGTCTGGCCGGATGCGCAGTTGATTGAATGTCCGATGGCCGATGGCGGTGAGGGCACCGTGGATGCAGTACTTGCCGCGTGCAATGGCCAGTTGCGCCGGCAAACAGTGCGAGGCCCATTGGGAGATGAAGTCGAGGCACGTTGGGGCTGGTTGGCCGACAGCCGTACGGCGATTATCGAGATGGCCGAGGCCAGTGGTTTGCAACTGGTCGCGCCAGGCCAGCGTGACGCGTGTTCGACAACCACGTATGGCACCGGTGAGTTGATCCGCGCCGCCCTGGAGGCGGGGGCGCAGCGCATTATCCTGGCGATTGGCGGCAGTGCTACCAACGACGGCGGGGCCGGTGCGATGCAGGCCCTGGGTGTGCAACTGTTTGATGCGCAGAGTCAGCCGCTGCCTGCCGGTGGTCTGGCCTTGTCATGCCTGTCGCGTATCAGCCTTGAATCGCTCGACCCACGCCTGGCGCAGGTGCGCTTTGAGATCGCGGCTGACGTCAATAATCCCCTGTGTGGTCCTCACGGCGCCTCGGCCATTTTCGGCCCACAAAAAGGTGCGAGCCCCCAGCAAGTGGCCCAACTGGACGCCGCCCTTGACCATTTCGCCGACCACTGCGCCCAGGTGCTGCCCAAGGATGTGCGCGACGAACCCGGCAGTGGCGCCGCCGGTGGCCTGGGCTTTGCCGCCAAGGCCTTCCTCGGTGCGCAATTTCGCCCTGGCGTGGAGGTGGTCGCCGAACTGGTTGGCCTCGAAGACGCCGTACGCGGCGCCGACCTGGTCATCACCGGCGAAGGCCGCTTCGACGCTCAGACGCTGCGCGGCAAGACCCCGTTCGGGGTGGCGCGCATCGCCAGTCAGCACGGCGTGCCGGTCATTGTGATCGCCGGCACCCTGGGCGACGGTTACGAGCAAATGTATGCCCAGGGTGTGGATGCGGCCTTTGCCTTGCCGTCGGGGCCGATGAGCCTGGAGCAAGCCTGCAGCGAGGCGCCGCGCCTGTTACGCGAGCGCGCGGCGGATATTGCGCGGGTGTGGCGCCTTGCGGCTAGTCGCTGACCCCCTGCGCCAATCGCTCCACCCACTGCTCCTGAAACGCTTGCAGCGCCGCGCCGGGTTGTTGCAACTGTACAAACTCCAGCATCGGGTCTTGCACCGCTGTGCGCACGCCGCTTAATTCCTCCAGGGTCGCCAACCCGCAAAACGGCACGTAGGCTTCGCTGTATCCGCCTTCATGCACCAGCACCAGGCGGCCCTGGCACAAACGCTCGGCTGCCTGGCGCAGGCTGCGGGTCATCAGCCGAAACGATTCGCTGTGCAGCAACATGCGCGCCAGTGGGTCGACGGCATTGGCGTCATAGCCGCAGGCGACAATGATCAGCTCTGGCTCGAAACGCTCAAGGGCAGGCACCACGATGCGTTCCATTGCATGCGCGTAGGTTGCGTGACCACTGCCCGGCGGCAGCGGGATATTGATGTTGGCGCCCAGGCCGGCACCACGGCCACGATCCTGGCCGCCGCTGTAGCCCGGCGGGTAGCAAGCGTCCTGATGCAGTGAAACCGTCAACACATCGGCACGTTCCTCAAAGATCGATTGCGTGCCGTTACCGTGGTGCACGTCCCAGTCGATCACGGCGACTTTGCCGAGCCCGTTGTGGGCCTTGGCGGCTTCGATGGCGATGGCAATGTTGGCGAGAAAGCAGAAACCCATGGCGCTGTCTGCCAGGCAGTGATGCCCCGGTGGCCGGGACAGCGAATAGGCGCTGTGTACCTGACCCTTGAGCACCGCATCCACGGCGGCGATAGTCAAGCCAGCCGAAAGCTTGGCGATCTCATAGCTGCCAGGGCCAATCGGTGCCTGCGGGCCAAGCTCGCCACCGCCGGCATCGCTCAGGGCCTTGAAACGTTGCAGGTAAGCGCTGCTGTGCACCCTCAGCAAGTCTGCGTCACTGGCCGGTGTTGCGCTGCGCAGGTGCAGATGGCGAGTGAGTCCAGATACATCCAACAGGCTTTTCAAGCGGCGCTTGGTCTCCGGGGATTCGGCATGACCGCTGCCGGCCGGCGGTTGTACCCAGCCGCCGACGGGTAATGTCAGCGCGTGAGCCCCTGCGCTGTGCCACAGGCTCATTTCATCGAAGAAAAATGCGGTGGTTCGGTTCATACCGGCTCCAGTTCGGTGGGGTGAGAGGGGCGGCTGGTGAGGATCATCACCAGGGACAGCAGGGTAATAAGAGCTGCGCTCAGCAGCAGCAGGGTGAACCCGCCGCTGGCCTCGATCAGGCGACCGGCAATCGCCGGGCCGATGGCCAGGCCACCGCCGATCACCAGGTTGGAGGCGTTCATAAGCTTGCCGCTGTGATCAAGATCGGCCAGGCAGGCCAGCACCAGTGGCAGGATGAAGGTCCAGGTAAACTTGAACAGCAGCGCCGCCAGGGCAAAGCGCAGCAGCGCGGGCTCGCCGAGTAAAAGCAGTACAGCCGCGGCCATCAGCGCATAGCCTGCGAGCAACAGCAGTGCTCGCGGCAGCCGCCCGCCGATCAGCGACGCGCTCGCGGCGCCGGCAATGCCCATGACGGTTGCGAGGGCGAGCACCTCGCCACTGTGTTGCGGGGAAATCCCGACACGGGCGCCCAAGGCACCGATAAAGGTCCAGACACCGCCCAGGCTGATGTAAAAGGCCAGCACCGCGCCGACCCCCAGCGCGGCTTTCCAGCGTGAGCCAGGCAACGAAGGGCCATGGCTTGCCTGTGCCTTGGCGCTGCCAGCGGGAAACGCTCGCGCCAGAGGCAGCAACAAGGTCATCAAACCCGCCAGGATCAGGTAGCACGCGTTCAGTCCAAACCGCTCGAACACGCCCGGCAGCACGATCAGCCCAAGGGCGCCGACGACGAGTTGGCCCATCACCCATAACCCGTAGACCCGGCTGGGATTGGCCGTGGTAGCGGCGCTGGCCAGGCAGAGGATCATCAATGAGCCGCCGGCCAGGGCGCTGGCACCGCGCAGCAGCAGTAACGCTGCATAGGTGTCGGCGCGCATCGACAACAGATTGGCGGCGATAAACAAAAGCGCGGCGACCAGGGCCGCAGTTCGCCAGTCAACGCGCTTGAGCCACCACCAGGCGGGCAGGGTCGCCAGGCTCATCGCGCCCAGCTCCACGGAAAACAAATCGCCAATGCGTGCCGGGCTCAGTTGCCATTGGCTGGCCAATTGCGCGGCCACGGCGGGCGCGGTCATCAGGATGGTGGGGGTGATGGCGGCAAACAGCACGATTGCCGCCAGCTGTGCTTTTGCCGCAGAGGGTTGTGTGGGCATGTTCAAGCTCCAGGAAAAGGGTTCAAAACACATGAACCAGGCGCAGCAACGCCTCGGTCCCGGCATAGCCGTTGGA
Organism: Pseudomonas paralactis; assembly: GCF_001439735.1. GTDB lineage: Bacteria > Pseudomonadota > Gammaproteobacteria > Pseudomonadales > Pseudomonadaceae > Aquipseudomonas > Aquipseudomonas paralactis. Next base: position 511,047 of record NZ_JYLN01000005.1, on the reverse strand, counting down.
GGTCGCGACGTTTTGCGTGAGGCTGACCATCAGTTGGTTCCGGCGGTCGAGCCAATGCCCGAGTTCCAGGCCCAATTGGGTGTAGCGTTTGTGGGTGTCGTCGATACGACGATTGTTGATGCGCAGGGCGCCGCCGTCCGCCTGGATCAGGCGTAGCGCGCCGTAAGTGGCAGCGCTGAAGTCATAGGATGCGAAGGCTTGCAGGCGATATAGCGGGGCTTGCTTGAGTTCGCCGCCAAAGTAATCGTCATTCTTGCCATAAAGCTGAGCTTCGAGGTTGGCTTCCAGCACCCAGTTATCGCCAATGCCCTGGGTGTAGTTGTAAACAAAGGTGGCGCCCCAGCGATTGGCGCCGGGGGACACATCCGGGTTTTGACTGTGGTACTCACCCACCGGCACAGTGATCAGGCTTAACAGGCCGCTGTAGGTGCGCGATGCCGGGTCGTTGATGAAAAACAGCGTGCCACCCACTTGTGGGTCGCCCAGGCCGCGCTCGCGGGTGCGCTGTTCGGCACCAGGCAAGCGCGCGGCAATGTCGGCAAATGGCAGGATGAACTGCGGCGTACACAGCGTGCCGCAGGCGTCGGTGAAATACACCTGACGGTAGGCCAGGGCGTTAACCTTGAGGTCGGCCTTGCCGCTGCTGTCGGCGGGCCCATGGAAATCGCCGGCACGGGTGGCGGGCAAATACACCACCCCCAGGCTGGTGCCTGGCGGTGCGCCAAAAAAGTCCCTGGCGTTAAGGTCGGCAGCCTGGCTGTCGAGGCTGAGCAACGTGCCTGCGAGCAGCATGGCAAGCTTGCGTAAACGTGAATGAATCATGGCAAGGCATCTCTTGTGAGGGGCAGCCTGAAAACGGGCAATAGTCGCCCGCGACCGTGAAAACGAGCGTGACAACGTCTTGGGTTGAAAGGGCGAGGATCAGTCGGGAGGGGCGTGCACCAAGTGCGCTATACGCGCCTTGTCGTTGACCCCAAGCTTGGTGTAAATGGCCCGCAGGTGGTGACGCACCGTGTTGGGCGAAAGGCCAAGGTCGCGGGCCACTTCCTTATAGGTCTTGCCCTCGCCAAACCCTTGGGCCACGTCATTTTCACGCGGGCTCAGTTGGGGCAGGGCACGGTTGATGCGCGCCGCCAGCAGCAATTGGTCGCCCACTGCCGAAACCTGGATATGGATGTGCTTGCCGGTATGGCCGCGTTCATCCAGCGGTACCGGCAGGGTCGGGCCGCTCCAGCGCGGCCATTCGCTGAGCAACAGGTCGATAAAGCCGCGCTCGGCGCAATGCAATACCCCTCGCCGGTCGCATACGGCCAGGGCGAGGTTGCGTGGGCTGGTCAGGGTTTCACGCATGGCCACCAGGGTGCGGATCTGGTTCGCTGACACTGCCGCGACCAGGTGCAGCATCAGATTGTTGAGCAGCAAGCAATCCTTTGGGGTGAACCTGGCCGCACCGGGTTTGCGGTAGAGCGTCAGGTGGTCGCTGAGGTGGGTTTGCGGGTCGATATGGATCACGCACAGCAATTGGCCCAGGCCGTGGCGCTGCCCCAGCCAATTCAAGGCGCTGCCGTTGGCCGGGTCGAGCATATCGATGATCACGGCCTGGCCGGGCGTTGCATGGACACGGCCGACGGTCACGTCCAGATGGCGGATCGACTGCCAGTCCGCCAGGTAGTGCGGCGGCAAATGGTACAGGTAGCTGTTGTGCTCCTCCGGCAAACCGTCAATCACCGCGGCGCGACCCCACCATGCGCTGTCGAATGCCAGCAATTGGCTCAGGCGCGCCAGGGCATGGTGCTGGAAGTGTTCGATGTCCTGATGCTGGGCCAGGCGCTGCAGGTCCAGGACCAGGGTACTGAAGGCCTGCAACAGGCCATGGGAATCAAGGCGACTCATGGGTGTTCCTCTGTGGGACTTTTTTTGTTGTTCTCGTCACAGGGTGAAGGCCGGACCTGGGGTCAGGGGGCAGGGCCTGGGTTGAGTATCAGCGTTGCCAGGTTGGATCGCCATCGTTCAGATGCAGGATGGCGCTGGTTGCTGCATAGGAAAAACCCAGGCTCGTAAGGCGCAAGGCTTTACCTCTACACTGAGCCGCCACGTGTATTTCAAAGGATGAAACGCTATGCACACACCTGAACCCCATATCGTGATTCAGCGCTTTACCGAGGCCCACCTTGAGGGCGTCACCGCGCTCTACAACGAACCGGCTGTCTGCCGTCAGGTGCTGCAAATGCCTTTCCAATCGGTAGAAGCCTGGCGCAAGCGTCTGGTGATGGATAACGAGCGGCGCTTGCAACTGGTTGCGGTGCATGGTGGCGAAGTGGTTGGCCAGTTGGGCCTGGAACAGTACCTGCGCGTGCGTCAGAGCCATGTTGGTTCGTTCGGCATGGGCGTGGCGACCGCCTGGCAGGGCAAGGGCGTCGGTTCACGGCTGTTGACGGCTGCGCTGGACGTCGCCGACCACTGGATGAACCTGCGGCGCGTGGAGCTCACGGTGTACGCCGACAACGAAGCCGCACAACATCTGTATCGCAAGTTCGGCTTCGAAGTGGAGGGGCGGATGCGCGATTACGCCCTGCGTGACGGTGTATTTGTCGACACCCTGAGCATGGCGCGCCTGCGCAAGTCGGCTTAGCGGGATTGAGGAAGTCCTGTTGTAGGAGCGAGCTTGCTCGCGAAAAACTCACAAGCGCCGCGTTCAATCAGGAAACACACGTTATCGTTGACGTTCTTCGCGAGCAAGCTCGCTCCTACAGAGGGCGAGACTGCGCCTTGATTGCCAGGTCAGATTTGGGAACTGTTATGCGTAGGAATACCACTGATACGCAGGTCACTGGTCTGCCGTCAGGCGAGTAGACAAATTCCAAGTTCCCATAGGACTACCTCATGAATATTGATCCGAACATTGCGTTGGCAAGGGCAAACGCCACCAGCGAGGCACACAGGGCTGTCGTCGAAATTGCTCATGCAGACGAGCGCGGCAATAAGAATAAATATCGCCAAGTTTCAGTGTCCATTGACCAAGTATTAGAAGGGTCAAAAGGGGCAGACGGATTTGCCGGTTCACTGGGTTCCGGGGACCCTGCGGAGGTGACGTATGAGTTCGCCAATCATCCCGAGACGGGTGGCACGGCCAGCCAGTTCACAGAAGCACAAAAAGGCGTGATCCGCGAGACCCTGAATAATTTCAGCGATGCCGCAAATATTCGGTTCAAAGAGTCGGTCAAGGCACAATCCCATCATATGCAGTTTAAGATTGATGGCAGTAGCTTCAAGTGGCAGGCCCCCTGGTATACGCCCGTGTCCGATGACGAGCCGGGCAGGGTGCAGGTATCGCTGAACCAGCGCCATGCCGATGACCTGGAAAAACCCAATAGTTTTGCGCGTCACATCATTGCAAAGGCCGTGGCCTTTAAATTAGGTCTTCCTGACCCAGCGTCTGCAGTATCAAGAAGCAACTACGCGGAAAACACGCAGGCTTACACGATAAGGAGTCCTTATCTGGAAAACCGCTCAGACCATCGCTTCAGTAAATCCCATGGTGAGGACACTCAGTATTCAAGTGCACCGATGATGGATGATATTGCAGTCATGCAAGACCGATTCGGTGCGAACCTTCAAACCCGAACGCAAGATACAACGTATGGCTTTAACTCAAATGCCGATCGTGACGTGTTCAAACTGGAGTCGAGCGACGACTTGCCAGTGTTTTGCGTGTGGGACGCCGATGGTAATGACACCTTCGATTTCTCCGCCTTCAAGCAAGATCAGGTTATCAACTTGAAATCGGGCAGCTTCTCTAATGTTGGGGGAGGCCTGGGCAACGTTTCGATCGCCAATGGCGTCACCATCGAACGGGCTATTGGCGGTGCTGGCAACGACATTTTAATTGGCAATGACGTCGGTAACGAACTGGAGGGCGGCGAGGGCGATGACATTTTGTATGTCAAGGCGAACTCGGGCTTTAACCGGCTGACAGGCGGGCCGGGTAAAAATACCTTCGTTATCGGTGCGAACGACTCATCCGCCAGCTTTCAAAACACAGCAATAACGGACTTTGTCAGCGGCAAGGATAAGTTGGATATCTCGGCCCTGCGCGCAGCCCACCCCCGGCTCACCGTTACCCGCGAATATCATCGCAGCCATAATCTCACCTTGTTGCGTTTCGATTTCGACGGCGACGGAAAAGAAGATTTCATGATGAGCATAAGTGGGCGGTTCTCGCGTTCCGACTTCGGCGCTTGACCTCGATCGCCCCATCCGTATGCGTTATTTGCCCCTTTATTCATCGCATACGCTGGCTGGCGCCGAGCGAAATGAGGTGCACTGCCCAAGTTTTGGCTATACCTACAACTCATTCTTACGATAATGGTCGCCAGGGAGTTCAATGATGAAGCTAAGGCTAATGGTCAGCGCGCTGTGCGTCGCCTCGCTCGGCATGGCCGGTTGCGCCAGCAAGGTGCCGCAACCGGATGAGTATTCAGGGTTTCTTTCCAACTACAGCCAGCTCAAGGAAGCCAAGTCACCGTCGGGGGCCGAGGTGATGCGTTGGGTCGATCCACAGTTGGACCTGAGCCGCTACACCGCGGTGTACATCGAGCCAACCCAGTTCTACCCCAAGCCCCAGGCCACCACCAGGATCCCTGACAGCACGCTGCGGGGCATTAACGAGTATTACAATCAGGCCCTCAGGCGTGAGCTGGCCAAGTCACTGCCCCTGGCCAACGCGCCCGGCCCTGGGGTGATTGTGGTTCGTGCGGCGATTACCGCCGTGAGCAGCAAGACGGAAGGCCTCAAACCCTATGAGTTTATCCCTGTAGCGCTGGTGGCCGCGGCAGTCAGCACCGGCACGGGTATCCGCGACCAGGAGACCACGCTGGGCACTGAGGCGCAGTTCCTCGATGGAGGCACGAACAAAGTGGTGGCCCAGGTGGTGCGCAAAGGCACCGGCAAGCCATTGGCCAATGACTCACAGGTGCTCAAGGCCGACGATGTGAAAATCGTGATTGATGGCTGGGCATCGGACCTGCATCAATCCTACGTGAAGCTCAAAAAACACTGAGCCTCGGCAGGCCCGTGGTGCTACTTCAGCGGTGTGAGCGGGGGCAGCTTCCATTGACCGTTACCCACCTCGGGCTTGGGCAGGTAAATACGCAGGACCGCGTAGAACGGACCGGGCGGAGCCGGCAGCCAATTGCTCTGCTCGGCCTTTGGGGGCTCGTGGTGTTGCAGCGCCAGGGTAATGCCACCGTCGGCGTCACGCTGGAGGGCCGGTAACATCCGCGAGTTGATCAGGTAGCGCTTCTTGTGGTTGGGCACCAGCATTTTGGTCTTGGCGTCGTACAGCGTCAGCGACCAGAACGCATCGGCCGGTGGCAACTGGTCCTTGGCAAAATGCACGGCGTAGCTGTGGCGTGCGCCGTTGGCCGGCTTACCCTCGCTGTCGACGAGGTAGGTCAAGTGCGCCGCTTCGTCGCTGGACTGCCCGAAGATGCCCTGCGCGGCACCGGCGTAGCGATACAGGTAGTTGTTTTGCAGGCGGTCGCGGCTACCGAACAGGTCACCCTGGGCAACTTGATGAGTATCGAGTTTGTCCTTCTTGAACGCGGCAAATTCGGCCCGGCCATCGGCAATGCCTTCTTCCAGGGCCTTGCGCTGCTCTGCTGTCAATTGGTTGACCTTAAACGGCGCACCCGGGGCGATACCGATTTTGGCGAAGCGCGCCAGCAGGTCTTTTTCGCTGTCCTGGGGCGCAGCGAAGGCCAGCATGAAGTTCAGGTAGCGAAACAGCTGCGGACCTTCGGTCATGGTCGCCGTCGGCTTGGGCCATTCGATCTTCGGCACCTTGGCCGGGGCAGGCTGCTTCACATAGCTGCTCAGGGGCTGCACTGTGTAGCCGCTCTGGATCTGCTTGACCTTGCCCAAATCCTTTTCATCGAACAGCTGCGTGCGGTACAGGGCGTAGGCAATGTTGCTTTCGCTGTAGACCACGCGGTCGATGTCCACCGGTTGCTGACCTTTCCAGTCAGGCCCGGCGATCATGTAGTGACCACCGTTGTTGCCCGTGCTGCGGGTGCCCAGGTAAGCAATGTTCTGGGCGTAGAGGTCGATCAACTGTACCGAGTAGTAGCGCTCGTCTTCTATCCGGGGCAGGGTCAGTATCAGGGGCTCTTTGCGCAGGTCCATCCATACGAACGAGTAGGGCGTGTCTGCGTTCGGGCTAGGAAGTGCGGTGTCCTTGGGAGTCAATACCTGCGCGGTATGAGCGATATGGTTGAACGGCGCCTTGAAGTGGGCGCCGCCCTTGTCGACGGCCTGGGTGTAGAGCGTCTTGTACATTTGCACCACCGGGAAGCCGTATAGGTACGCTTCCTTGGCGATCGCCCGGGCTTCACTGGGGCTGGCGGTGAAGTCAGCCCAGGCGCCGGTACTCATAAGTATCGAGAGGCTCGCCAACAGCAGGCGCGTCGGTTTTCCAATCATGTTGTTGCGTCCTTCCTGAGTTCTGTCTAAGAGCGTGGAGTGAAGGCGCAGAGTTTCCAGCTTTATTTGCTGAACGTCACGTTAATCCCTTCACCGCTCACCGGTGCCGACAGATAACTGCTGAGGACCAAGCGGGCTCACAACATGGATTTGACTTTGTCACGTAGCTGGTCGATGGAAAATGGCTTGCCGATCACCTGCATACCCTCCGGCACGTCTATATTTTCGGCATAGCCACTGGCAAACAGGATCGGCAGGGTGGGGCGCAGTTCGCGGACCCTGGTCGCCAGCGCCTTGCCATCCATGTCCGGCAGGCCGACATCGGTCATCATCAGGTCGATCACCTGGCTGGTGTTCTGCACCTGAGTGAGTGCCTGTTCGGCGTCAGCCGCCTCGATTACCTCGAACTCCAACTCTTCGAGTACATCGACGATCAGCATACGCACGATGGCGTCGTCTTCGACTACAAGGATGGTGGAGGTAGGGGGTACGGGCATAGGGGATATTCCTGAAAATAGAGAGCATACGGGGCTGCGGGATTGACTGACTGCTTACTAGTGAGTGTTGTGCTTCCTGGCAAGTTCCCACAAGGCGTGAGTATTGTGATCATTGTGCTAGGTAAAGTCTCTTGTGCGAGCAAAATTGCGGAAGGCGCTCGCTGAAAAAAAAGACGCGCCAATGAGCATCGGCGCGGCGTGGGTGGTTTTCTGATTACCGGCGACGAGTATTTCCTTGACCCTTATGACGAGATGGGGGCGTTGTATAGTGCTTCGACGTCTGCGGGTAGAACACTGTTCTTGATCGGCCATTCGCTATCATGATCAAAGACCTTGAACTCCAGAGCGTTGCGATCGACGGCATGGGTTTTATATTTAGGCCCCAGCTTTTTGTCATTAAATAGTCGTGCCAGGCCACTCTCCATCGCGTCTGCGCTTGAGAACGATGCATGCCCATAGTTAGGATCATAAAAATAAAACACCTTTTCGTCGCCGTTTACTTTGACCCCAGCAGCCATGGCATGGCCTGGCGAATCAATCATTAATGACTTTGAAGCGGTGGCGTCGCCCAATTCCTTCACCATCGTCTGATAGGTGACTTGACGGTGGGGTTTGCCGGCATAGAAGGAAGTTTGATTGCCCACTTGGTTCTGAAGTTTTTTCAGCCTCTCCATGAATCCGATCGAAGCGGGGTCCTTGGGAAACGCAGCAGCCTTATACATATTGCGAATCAGCTCCTGTTCCTTTCCATGCTCTACCGCGGTTGCCATCACGCGCGACAGTGCCGCGCATTGGCCATCAGACAGTTGCTTTGTCATGGTCAGGTAAATGACTTGTGGCATCGGCGTCACAGTACCAAAGCGTGGTTCTATGGTATCGATAAAACGAGCACTGCCTGCACGCCCCACTTCATAAGCAATGTCATCATATCGCCTGGTTAGAATGCCTACCTGCTCCGCAGTCAGGGTCTTGTCATTGGCCAGCTTCATCAAATCTTCAATTTTTGAAGATTTGGAAAGTCCGTTGATACGTTGGATATTTCCATGTTCGTACCCTGCCGCAAAAGCCTGCGCTCCGGGGCCTTTCCGATGACGGGCAACGGTTGCTTTCCAGTTATTGATAGTGGCGTCGTCAATTTTTTTGGTGTTGTCCTTCGCTGTCGCCCATTTGCCGAAATCGTCCGTATGCATGTGCGCGGAGGGTACAAAGTTCTCCAGAGGCGAGCCATAAGGTTGGCGGGTGGCGGGGTTGTAGGCATACCATTTATCACTGATGAGAACCGCTTGGTCTTCAAAAACAACGTTGTTATGTTTAAACGTGCCTATCGAGGTGGCGTCGAATCGTTTACTCGCTTCGACCAAATCGGGGCTCGCTTTTATGGCTCCCAGGCGCTTCAGGCCGGCGATTGCGGCTTTTTTTCCTCGTACTGCGAGGTTCCAGGTACCTATCGACAAGTCACCCAGCCCTCCCAACGGATTGAGTGTGCTGATCGTCGCCATGCCAATGGCTTTTGCCGCCCGCGCACCTTTAACCAAACGGGATGCCGTGGTGCCTGCGATCTTGAAGACCTTTCCTGCGGTTCCCACCCCGGCGGTAAGAAAGCCGAACAGGTCCAGCCCAAGATCCAGAGCGCCGGCCCCAATATTACCTGCACGGAAATTGTTGATCGCGGAACGAAACGGGATCAGGTCCAGCAAGAACTCGTTCACGGCATCGGCGCGGGTTTGATTTTTGTCCGCTGTCGTCTGGCCCAGTGCCTGTTGCTTGAGCGCCTTATCTTCGAAATTGATATGTTCAACGAATGCGTCTGCGATGAGCTGAACACGGCTTGATGCGAAGGTATCGCCAGGCGCTCCACTAGCAGGTGCCCGCTCAGGTTCGAGTAATGTGTCTGCGCCCGCCGGTTGAAACACTTTGGTTTCGTGGAGGAGATTCGCTTGCCGGTCATGTCTAGGTGCCGCTTTCCCTGCAGAAACCGCTTGGATAAGCCCAGCGTTGAAGTCGATTTTATATGCGCTCGTCACGCCGTCGCGTTCAATCTTGACGAGCAGCGACTCATTTCTGCCGTGATTTGTCGAACCGATGAAGCCTGTACCCAGCGTGCTGGAGTGTTGTTGATAAAAAGTGATGGCGCCAAATTGGAAGTTTTTTCGGTCCTCTACGGGCAATTGGGAGATCAGGTGTTTTATATAGATCTGGGTTCCCTGTTTTTTTTTCTCAATGATGGTCTTGAATTCTGATTCGAACGCATCGCGCACGCCAAAGCGATGATTAGCGTTCAACTGTGTCACCGGAATGCGCTGATCATCCGAGGTAAACACCAGGTTGGGAGCGCAGAGGTCCATCATGGCGATGTCCAACAGAGAATGAGGGCCTACTTCTACGGTGGAATACCGAACTCGCCCAACCGAGTCCGTCTCTTTACGGCTTACGTGAATCAGCCGCTCTTCAAATAGTGTTTCCAGCTCGGGGAAGCGCTCTTTAAGTACGGCCCGCGCCATTTCTTTGCGCGACGGGATGTCCATCTCGAAGGCCTCTGCCGCTACAGCCATCTCGGTTCTGCGCGCGTTGAAGGCAGTGACCAACGTGGCCAATTCGTCGGCGGTATACAGGTGATCATCTTTTTGATGAGCGCTGTCGCTGGGTAGACCATTGACTTTGCCCCAATCGATCAACGCTTCACGCTGAGCGATTCGGGTCACGTTCGGGTCCATCAAGCTTGCGCTCTCTGCCTCAAGCATGACCTGCGCAAAAGTCATGTTGAGGATTTTACCTGGCGTGCGGGCTTCGATGGTTGCGGCAGCGACCGCCAGGTCGACCCAGGCATGGCTGCCATATTTGATGCTGGCGGGGATGTCTTTGATCAGGTACACCGGGGCGCGGCCCGCCAATAGCAGGTAGGCACCCACCTTGGCCAATTCCGCGGTGGTTTTGCCTTTATCGATCAACCATTGGGTCAGGCCATCTATGACCACGGACGCGGGTTTGCCCCAATGGTCGCGACTGGCCAAATCGAAGCCGGCGATTTGATTGCGGTGTGGGGCAGTGATCGACTCCGGATCCAGCTGCAATGCGATGCCCGCCAGCAGATAGTCCGTCCCGCTGGTGTCGCTCAAAATGCCTTGCATTCGCTCTTGCAGGTCTTTACCCATCAGCTGTGCTTGCGGGGTACTGATCAATGCCTGCAGGATTTTGGCTGGTTCATCCCGAGGCCCCGCCGCAATGGATTGCTGATAGCGCAGGAACTCCAGTACTCCGCCTTTGGTTTGCGCCACCAATGGCTTGTCGCCTAAAGCGTGCTCTTGATTGAGGGTGATAGCGCGCAGTCGGCGTTGTTCATCCGTGCTCAAGGGGACCGGCCAGGACAACGCGCCTCCCAGGTTGCCGAAGGAGCTCTCCATGGAGCGGTTGGTCACAGAAAAAGCGAGGCCTGTGAGGTGGAAATAGCTACTGGGCAAAGGCAATCCCAAGATTTTTTTAATGAAGGTCTCAAGGGTCACACTGTCACCCGCTTCATCGGCATAGGAAGACTCAGGGTGAATATCCAGTGGGGTACTGCCCAGTGCGGCCAGTACCACCTGAGGCGTCGCCTCTTTACCGAACTGGCTCGCAATCTGCTGGAGCTTCTGACCCAGTGACTTCAAATTTTCTTTGTCTGCCAGATCGGCGGCCAAGCCGGTTTTGCGTTGAGGTGGCGGGCTGACGGGGGCAGGGGAGTTCGGGGCGCTCGATTGAGCCTGGGTGGCGTGGAGTGCTTGTGTTGTTTCAGGGAATGGAATGACAGTTGATACAACGGGAAAAGCACGTTGTTCGATATTGTTCAGCATGATGGATAAACCTTTCAGGGTAGGAAATGCGCCCTCCTGGTGGAGCCTCCTTGTCCCGAGACGCTATCCTGAGTGGTAAGCTCCGTAGGTAGGTTCCGATACGTCCTACTCCCGAATGTGAGAAATAACGTCAATAACTGAATGTAAAATACGTAACGGCGTGGCGTATTTTTTGCTGGAGGACAACATTTCTACGGTATTGCGGCCTTAGAAAAATAGCGTTCAAGCGCCACTTTGGGGCAAACTCCCGGGTTTTCCGCACTTGGCCAAGGCATGCCCATGACTCCCGCGTCGTCCGTCGATGAAAAGAGCTTCCGTACCCTGTTGAGCCGGAACGTGGCCCTGCCTTTGGGCGTGGGCGTGCTCAGCGCAGTGTTTTTCGTCTGCCTGATTACCTATTTGCTCTCGGTGATCCAGTGGGTGGAGCACACCGATCGGGTCATCAACAACCTCAATGAGACGTCCAAGCTGACGGTTGACCTGGAAACCGGTATGCGCGGCTTTCTGATCACCGGCGATGAACATTTCCTCGACCCCTATGAGGTGGCCAAGCCGCGAATCATTGCCGACCTGCGCAATTTGCGGGAACTGGTGGCGGACAACCCTCAGCAGGTCGACCGCCTCAAACGCCTGGAAGCCCTGCAGAGCGAGTGGAACAAGTACGCCCAGTCGATGATTGATATGCAGCGCCAAAACGGTGACTACCGCGGCGCCGTCAAGGCTGGCCGAGGCAAACGTCTGACGGATGAGATCCGCCGGGAGTACGAAGACGCGGTGGCGATGGAGCAGCAGTTTCGCATCACCCGTAACCAGGAGGTCACCCGTACGACGGTGATCAGCGTCACCCTGTATTTGGTGTTCGTCCTGGGCTTGAGCGGTTTTCTTGCTTATGCAGGAAGAAAGAATTTAGTTTCACTTTCAGATAGTTACAGCGCAAACCTCGCGTCACAACAGAAGATTGCACGGCGCCTTGAACGGCAAGCCTGGCTGCGCAATGGCCAGACCGAACTGGCTGAACAGGTGCTCGGCCAACTGACCCTGAACATGTTGGGTCGCAATATCCTGCAGTTCTTCGCCCAATACATGGGCTCCGCCGTGGGCGCGCTGTACGTGCGCGAAGAACACGGCGGCCTCAAGCGCGTGGCCACTTATGGCTTCTCCCGCGAGCAAGAGCAGCAGGAACAGTCGATCTATAACGACGAAGGCATCGTTGGGCAGGCCGCCCAACTGGATCGCCTGATTCGTCTGGACGATGTGCCGGTGGATTACTTCAAAGTCAGCTCCGGTCTGGGCGAGGGCGCTACCCGTAGCGTAATGGTCATGCCGACCAGCGATGAGGACCGCGTCAACGGCGTGGTTGAGCTGGGCTTCCTGCGTGCGCTGGATGAGCGCGATGTCGAACTGCTGGAACTGATTGCCGGCAATATCGGCACGTCCATCGAAGCCGCCCGCTATCGCCAGCGCTTGCAGGAAGTGCTGGCCGAAACCCAGCAGCTCAACGAAGAGCTGCAAGTGCAGCAGGAAGAGCTCAAGACCGCCAACGAAGAACTCGAAGAGCAGTCACGCATCCTCAAGGAATCCCAGGCCCACCTGGAGACTCAACAGGCCGAGCTTGAGCAGACCAACGAGCAGCTTGCCGAACAAACCCAGACCCTGGCCGAGCAGCGCGACGCCATGGACCGCAAGAACGTCGAGCTGAACCAGGCCCAGTTGGAGCTGGAAGACCGTGCCGATGAGTTGCAACGCTCCAGCAAGTACAAGTCCGAGTTCCTCGCCAACATGTCCCACGAGCTGCGCACCCCGCTGAACAGCTCGTTGATTCTGGCCAAGCTGCTGGCAGAGAACCCGCAGGAAAACCTCAGTGCCGAGCAGGTCAAGTTTGCCGAGTCGATCTATTCTGCCGGCAATGACTTGCTCAACCTGATCAACGACATCCTGGACATTTCCAAGGTTGAAGCCGGCAAGCTGGAAGTGCGCCCGGAAAACTCCAGTGTGGTGCGCCTTGTCGACGGCCTGCGGGGGATGTTCGAGCCGCTGGCGGCGGATCGCAAGCTGGGCTTTGCGGTGGACGTGCAGCAGGGCGCGCCGACCTTGCTGTTCACCGATCGCCAGCGCCTGGAGCAGATCCTCAAGAACCTGTTGTCCAACGCCATCAAGTTCACCGAACAGGGCGAGGTCAGCCTGACCGTCTCCCGGGCGCCAGGGGAGGGCATTGCCTTTACTGTGCGCGACTCCGGCATCGGTATCGCCCTGGACCAGCAGGAAAGTATCTTCGAAGCCTTCCGCCAGGCCGATGGCACCACCAATCGCCGTTATGGCGGTACCGGCCTGGGCCTGTCGATTTCCCGCGACCTGGCGGCGTTGCTGGGCGGTTACATCAGCGTGACCAGCGAGCCGGGCAAGGGCAGTATTTTCACCCTGGTGTTGCCCGAGCAATATGTGGAACGCGAGGAAGACGCACAGACCGTCGAGCCACCGCGCCAAGCCGTGGTCGCACCGATCCCTGCGCCAGTGAGGATTTCGCCACAGCCGGTTGCCGACGCCCAACTGATCCCACGCTTTGCCGATGACCGTGAAAAAGCGCCGTTCAGCACCCGCTGCATCCTGGTAGTGGAAGACGAGCCCAACTTTGCGCGCATCCTGTACGACCTGGCCCATGAGCTGGGCTACCACTGCCTGGTCGCCCATGGGGCCGACGAAGGCTACAGCCTCGCCGAGGAATACATCCCGGACGCGATTCTGCTGGACATGCGCCTGCCGGATCATTCCGGGCTGACCGTGCTGCAGCGTCTCAAAGAGCACGCCAACACCCGCCACATCCCTGTACACGTGATTTCCGTGGAAGACCGCGTCGAAGCCGCGATGCACATGGGCGCCATCGGCTATGCGGTCAAACCCACCACCCGTGAAGAACTCAAGGACGTGTTCGCCCGTCTGGAAGCCAAGCTGACTCAGAAGGTCAAGCGCGTGCTGCTGGTGGAGGACGATGACCTGCAACGCGACAGCATCGCCCGCTTGATCGGCGACGATGATATTGAAATCACCGCCGTAGGCTTTGCCCAGGAAGCTCTCGACCTGCTGCGCAACAATATCTACGACTGTATGATCATCGACCTCAAGCTGCCGGACATGCTCGGCAATGAGTTGCTCAAGCGCATGGCCACCGAAGATATCTGCTCGTTCCCGCCGGTGATCGTCTACACCGGGCGCAACCTGACCCGCGATGAAGAGGCTGAACTGCGCAAGTATTCACGCTCGATCATCATCAAGGGCGCACGCTCACCTGAACGCCTGCTGGATGAAGTCACACTCTTTCTGCACAAAGTCGAATCCCAGCTGTCCCATGACCGCCAGAAGATGCTCAAGACCGCCCGCAGCCGCGACAAGGTCTTCGAGGGGCGCAAGATCCTGCTGGTGGACGACGATGTACGCAATATCTTCGCCCTGACCAGCGCGCTGGAGCACAAGGGCGCCGTGGTGGTGATCGGGCGTAACGGACGCGAAGCGATCGACAAACTCAACGAAGTCGAGGATGTCGACCTGGTATTGATGGACGTGATGATGCCGGAGATGGACGGTTACGAGGCCACGGCCTTGATCCGCCAGGACCCGCGCTGGAAAAAACTGCCGATCATTGCAGTGACGGCCAAGGCCATGAAAGACGATCAGGAGCGCTGCCTGGCGGCCGGCTCCAACGATTACCTGGCCAAGCCGATTGACCTGGACCGTCTGTTCTCGCTGATTCGCGTATGGCTACCGAAGATGGAACGTATTTAAGTGGAGCAGTGTTTTTTGGACAAAAGCAGCGACATTGAGCTGCGCCTGTTGATTGAGGCGATTTACCTCAAGTACAGCTACGACTTTCGTGACTACTCCGGTGCGTCGGTCAAACGGCGCGTGGCCCACGCCTTGCGCCAGTTCGACTGCGCGACCATCTCGGCGCTGCAGGAGCGGGTGCTGCACGACCCGGCGGCGTTCATGCAGCTGCTGCAATTTCTGACCATCCCGGTGAGCGAGATGTTTCGCGACCCGTCGCACTTCCTGGCCATCCGTCAGGAAGTGGTGCCACTGCTCAAGACCTACCCGTCGATCAAGATTTGGATCGCCGGCTGCAGCACGGGCGAGGAGGTATACTCCATGGCCATCCTGCTGCGTGAAGAGGGGTTGCTTGAACGCACGATAATCTACGCCACGGACATCAACCCGACATCGCTGGAGAAAGCCAAGCAGGGCATCTTCTCCCTTGAGAACGTGCGCGCCTACACCGCCAATTATCAGCAGGCCGGTGGGCAACGTTCATTTGCCGACTATTACACCGCAGCTTACGATTACGCGATCTTCGACAAGACGCTACGCGAGAACGTGACCTTCGCCGACCACAGCCTGGCGACCGACAGTGTTTTCTCAGAAACACAATTAATTTCATGTCGTAATGTATTGATTTATTTCAATAAAAAATTGCAGGATCGCGCATTCGGATTGTTTCATGAGTCGCTGTGTCATCGCGGCTTTCTCGTGCTGGGCAGCAAGGAAACCCTGGATTTTTCCGCCTACAGCAAGCAATTCGAACCCTTGGTCAAACAGGAACGGATCTACCGTAAATCATGAGCGAGGCGCATGAACCTCCGATTCGTGGAATTGAAGCCATCGTCGTCGGCGCTTCCGCCGGTGGCGTCGAGGCGTTGCTGAGCATTTTCGGTCAACTGCCTGGCACTTTCGGCCTGCCGATCATCGCCGTGTTGCACCTGCCGGATGAGCGTCGCAGCCAACTGGCGGAGGTCTTCGCGCGGCGCCTGAACATTCCGGTCAAGGAAGCTCAGGACAAGGAAGCAGTGGAGGCGGGCACCTTGTATTTTGCCGGGCCTGGCTATCACCTCTCGGTGGAGCACGACCGCAGCCTGTCCCTTAGCCAGGAGGATCGCGTGCACCACTCCCGGCCTGCCATCGACTTCCTGTTCGACTCTGCCGCCGATGTGTATGGGCCGCGCCTGCTGGCGATCCTGCTGACCGGCGCCAACCAGGACGGCGCGCTGGGGCTGGCCCACGTCAAACAATCAGGGGGCACCACCGTGGTACAAGACCCTGCCGAAGCCCGGATCGCCGTGATGCCTCTGGCGGCCCTGGCCTTGCACACACCCGACCATATTCTTTCCTTGGGCCGTATCGGCTCATTGCTGGCTTCCCTGGAACCCTTCCCATGTTAAGTACTGTCCAGGCCAAACTGCTGATCGTCGACGATCTGCCGGAAAACCTGCTGGCCCTTGAAGCGCTGATCAAGCGCGAGGATCGCCAGGTCTTCAAGGCATTGAGTGCCGACGAAGCGTTGTCCCTGTTGCTGGAACATGAATTCGCCATGGCGATTCTCGACGTGCAGATGCCCGGCATGAACGGTTTCGAGCTGGCCGAACTAATGCGCGGTACCGAAAAGACCAAAAACATCCCGATTGTGTTCGTCAGCGCCGCCGGCCGCGAACTCAACTACGCCTTCAAGGGTTATGAGAGCGGGGCCGTTGATTTCCTGCACAAACCGCTGGATATCCACGCGGTCAAGAGCAAGGTCAATGTGTTCGTCGACCTGTACCGCCAGAGCAAGGCGATGAAACTGCAAGTCGAGGAACTGGAGCGCAGCCGCCGCGAGCAGGAACTGTTGCTCACGCGCCTGCAGGCTACCCAGGCCGAGCTGGAGCAGGCGGTGCGTATGCGTGACGACTTCATGTCGATTGTCGCCCACGAAGTGCGTACGCCTCTGAACGGGCTGATTCTGGAAACGCAACTGCGCAAGATGCACTTGGCCCGCGACAACGCCGCCGCATTTACCCTGGACAAGATGCACGCCATGGTCGACCGCGACGAGCGGCAGATCAAAAGCCTGATCCGCCTGATCGAGGACATGCTCGACGTGTCGCGCATCCGCACCGGCAAGCTGTCCATCCGCCCGGCGCGTTTTGACCTGACGCGGCTGGTGCGCGACCTGGTGCACAACTTCGAGCCACAGGTCGTCGCTGCCGAATCGTCAATGCAACTGGTGACCCAAGAGACCGTGGAAGGTAACTGGGATGAATTCCGTATCGAGCAGGTGATTACCAATTTGTTGACCAATGCGCTGCGCTACGGGGCCAAAAGCCCCGTGAATGTGCGGGTGTATACCGAGCATGGTGAGGCGCGCGTGGAAGTGCGCGACCGTGGCATTGGTATCAGCGAAGAGAACCAGAAACGTATTTTCCAGCAGTTCGAGCGGGTTTCGGCTAACCATGCCGCCGCCGGACTGGGCCTGGGGTTGTTTATCTCCGAGCAGATTGTTGCGGCCCATGGCGGCACCATTGAGGTCGAGAGCCAGATAGGCGAGGGCGCCCTGTTTCGCGTGTGCCTGCCCCTTGAGGCGGCTGCGTGAAATCAATCGTCAGCCCGACGCAACCTCTGCGTGACCCCATGGTCGTAACTGCAGCAATTGACCGGACAAAGGCTTCCCATGAGTGAAGATGCGCAAGATGTCGTACTGATCGTCGAGGACGACGAATCCATTATGTTTGTGCTGGGTGAATACCTGGCTGGCCTGGGTTATCGGGTCTTGAAGGCGATCAATGGGGAGCAGGCCTTTGAAATCCTCGCGACCAAGCCGCACCTGGACCTGATGGTCACCGATTACCGCCTGCCTGGCGGGATTTCCGGGGTGCAGATTGCCGAGCCGGCGCTGAAACTGCGACCGGAATTGAAAGTGATCTTTATCAGCGGCTATCCGCAGGAAATTCTCGACTGTAACAGCCCGATCACGCGCAATGCGCCGATTCTGGCCAAGCCGTTTGATCTGGATACGCTGCAGGAGCATATCCAGCGGTTGCTGGCTTGAAATGAGCGACGCCATGTAGGGGCGTCGCGCATTTTATCCAATCAAGAGTGGGCCTTGCGAACATTTGCGTTCAGTTTACTCGCAGGCGTGTAAGCATATTGCCAGCCGACGTTGGCGCCGACGCCGTCGATGAAGTCTTGAAGACCTTTGTGGTTGCCATCACTGAGTTTATAGACGGTCATTCCGCCGCTGATCTGTGGAGGATTGCCACTCTTGATCATCGCCAAGTCCAGGTCCGGGCTATTGGTATTGAAAAGAAATAACTCATTATTACTGGCTTTTTGTATATACACCGTATGAGCGAAATCTCCCCCTTCATTTGCGTATTTGAAGTTAATAAGCCCCGACTCGGTAATGTCGGCAGGGTTGAAAGTGGTCTTCAGGTTGTCGGGCTTGATGTCCATGAGTTCAAGATAACCGGCTGAGTAGTTGCTGGCGCTTTTGCGATTTGTGGCGGCTAGAACGGTATCGTATACCTGAGGCGAAAGAGTTTTTTCAGCTTGCCCCACGCGCATGGATGCTTCGTAACATATCAATCCCTGATTTTCGGGGTTCGCGTGCAGTTTCTCCCAGTTGAATTTCAACTGTTCGTTTGTAACGCTGCGTGGCAGACCTGAAGGTATCAGTGGTACGTCGTATAAACCTTTGACATCAGCGCCGAACACACTGTTTTTTTGAACCCAGGCATCATCATGTTCAAAGACCTTGAACTCCAGATTATTCCTGTCAAGGCTGTGGGTTTTATATTGAGCGTTGAGTTTTTTATCATGGAAAAGTCGAGTCAGGCCACCCTCCATTGCTTCGGCGGTCGAAAAGTTTGCCAGGCCGAAATTGGGGTCATAAAACCAAAATACCTTTTCACCGTCCTTCACCTTGACCCCGGCCGTCATCGCATGGCCTGGCGAGTCGATCATTAACGACTTTTGAGCGGGGGAGTCACTCAACTCTTTTATCATATCTTTATAGGAAAGCTGCCTAGGTGTTTTTCCGGCATGGAAAGCGGTTTGTCCGCCCACTTGGTTCTGAAGCTTTCTCAATGTTTGAGTAAATGCTCGGGAGGCCGGGTCTGTGGGAAACGCCGCCGCGGTGTAGAGGTTTTTGATGAACTCAGCTTCCTTTCCATGCTCCATGGCGGTTGCCATTATTCTGGACAGCGCAGCGCACTGTCCGTCAGACAACTGTAATGTCTGAGTCAGATAGACGACTTGTGGCAGCGGGATCACGGTACCGAAGCGAGGCTCTATATTGTCAATGAACCGCGCCGAACCGGAGCGTCCAAACCTGTACGCAATGTCATCGTATTTTCTTGCGATAATGCCGACTTGCTCAGCAGTGAGCGTGCTGTCGCCAGCCAACTTCATAATGTCTTCTATTTTATTGGCTTTATCCAGGCCAGGCACTTTGTTAGACGCGCCGATAGAGTAACCATTATCAAACTCCGCCGTTCCCCGATGCTTTGTAACGCTGCCTTTCCACTTATTGACTATCTCATCGCTTATTTTTTTTCCGGGGTCGGCCGCACTCGCCCATCGACCAAATTCTTCCACGTTTATTCGTGCAGAGGGCAAGAAGTCCTTGAGGGGAAGCCCGTAGGGTTGCCGGGTAGCTGTATCAATCGCATACCACTTTCCGTTCTTCTGCGCAGCGACAGTTTCAACGAGTTCTCCATGAATTTTAGCGGTTCCTATCGCGCCGGAATCAAAACCTTTCAACGCTTTTATCACATTATAAGCTTCTGGCGTTGTCCACTTTGCGACTTGACGGGCGGCTAATTTGACCAGGTTTTTTCCGGCAGTCGCGACGCCATTCGCCAGCGTACCAATGCCGTCCAGCGGATTGAGTGCACCGATGGCACCACGACCGAAAATCCTGGCGCCATGCTTGAAGTACTTGAATGCGGATGATCCCACTTTCAGAGCCTTGACCCCCTTGGCGGCTGCGCCAAAGGCAACGAAAAAACCGAACACATCAAGGGCAAGGTCAGCAATACCTTCGCCCACTTTGCCCTGCGCGAAGTTATTGACCGCAGAGTAAAAAGGAACAAGGTTCAGGAAAAACTCACCTACTTTTTTATTGGTCGATACTTCAGTGTCGAACGTCGTCATGCCTTGGGCCATCTCTTTGTATGACGGGATGTCGGAAATTTTCAACTTCGCATCCGCGATGTAGCGTGTTCGCTCGCTGAAGAAACTCCTGGGTGTCCTGGCGTCATCTTTTTCATCAAGTAGTTTGTCGGTGTAGTTACCGGGAGGGTCAAGGGGTGCTAGAAGATAAAACGAATCGCCGAGTTGCATCCCTCTTGGAATAGGCGCTCTGGTTTTGGGGGGAAGGGGGGCAATTTTAATGTCATTCAGGTCATCGCGCTTTGTAATAGTATTTTCATACCAGTTTATTTCATAAGTGCATGTATTTTCATCGAGCTTGCTATGCAAAAAAATCCTGCCCGGCGCCTGCTCAAAGCTGTTTAGATTGCCTGTAGTAGCGCTTCGATAAACTTTAAAGTATTGACCCACCGTAAGCTGCCCATATTCAATCATTTTTCGGTCAGCCAAGGGGAGCGATGAAATTAAATGTTTAGTTTGCGCACTGATTGCTGCTTCATGGCCATCAACGTAAGCGGAAAACTCACGCTCAAATTCAGTTTTTAGGTCTGATAATGACGAGGTTTCTGTACTCAATCTCACCCGAATGGCGGGCAGGCTGATTTTGATATTGCTTGAGCGCCACTGTATATCGCTGGGTTTGAGCCTGTCTGTCAGGTACAAATCCAACACCGAATAAGGGCCAGGTGAGTCATACCGGGCAGTATCGCGGGTTATGCATTTATCCTGAAGATCATCCAGAGATAGATTCGGCATAAGCGACTGCAACTGTTTCAGCGCTTTTTCATGAAACTTTGGCATCTGCGTTGCAAAAGCCGTGGAGGCTGCGCTCAACTCAGCCACTTGCTCGTTGAATGCGTTGCGTACCTCATCCATCTTTGCGTCTGTATATATGTCATCGTCGCTGGCATCCAAGATACCGTTTACGACGCCCCAGTCTTTCAGAGCCTCATTCTGCGCCAACTGTTCAGTGAGCCTGTCTTCAGGATAAAGCGGGATTTGTTCAGCGCGGGTCATAACCTGTGCAAAGGTCATCTTGCTCGTGGAGCCGGGAGCCTGAGCTTCGATACGGGCCACCGCAGTGCTGAAACTGACCCAGGTGTGCGAGCCAAATTTCACTTCCTCAGGTATTTCTTTAACCAGGAGCGCCGGCGCCTTGCGAGACAACAGCACAAACACAGCGAGAGGAGCGGTTCGGACCGTGGCTTTTCCTACACGAATCAAGTGATCACTCAGGGCGCCTCGTAGGGCGGATGCACTTTTACCCCCGAGGTAGGGGCTGGCCAAGTCGAATCCAGCGACCTTGGTTCTCGTTGAGGCGGGCGGGTTCGTGAACACGCTTTCGCTGTCCAAGGAAGTTTGAAGCGCGGCAAGCATCCACTCCATGAGAGAGTCAGGCGAAGCTATTTCGCCCAGTTCTGACCTTGCTCTCATGCCCAAAACCCGTGGTTTGGTGGACTTGAGAATGTCGTTAAGTACTTGATGAGGATCATCATTGAGGGTGCCGGCCTCCCAATGAACGTTACGGGTCCAATGAGCGAGCAAGTGGTCGTCTTGCTCATCTTTCAAATCATGGCGTATTACAGAATGAAGCTTGCGCTGATCTTCGTTGCTTAACAGCGTTGGCCAGGAAAGCGCACCGCCCAGATCTCCTAGAGCAGGCTTTACCGCAGGTACACTTAGCAATGCTTTGGCCACTCCCATGAGCTGGTCATAGTTGGTGGGTAGCTCTATACCTTGATCTTCCATAAATCGGTGCAGACTTACGGTCGCCCCTGGCATCAGGTTGTGTTCTCGAAAATAGGATGAGGCGGGATCGACAGTAAATACGGTGTTTTTCAATGCCTCCTGCTGGTCCGAGCCAAAAGGTTGTGCGCGCTCTTCGGCAGTGCCATAGGGCATTACGGAGTTCGATAGCCTTCCCAGCTTCGCAACAAGGCTGGCTGTTATTTGACCACTCACAGCCCTGCGATTATTCAAGTCACCCAATTGAGTCTGTTGCAGACTCAGGCTCTCCCTGAAAGGGCTATGCAAATCGGCTGGTTCGAAAGGGGGCCCTTCCAGCACTTGTTCAGCATACGCGTTCAAGATGTCCTTCTGAGCGGGCTTGGGAGTGGCGCGATCAATGGGCACATGCTTGTGGTAAAAAAAAGCGATGTCTTGCACTTGGGCGGTATCACTTTTCCCTACCGTAACAACCCCGCCGTAGGGCGTGAGCGCTTTGGCAGCACTGATGAGCAGAGGCCAGCCAGGAAAGTCATAGACACTAACAGCGCCGCCCGCCGAGTCGGAAATGAGGGTGCCGTCGCGGGCATTGATCTTGAGGGGGAAGGATAGGTCAATGCCCTTATCGACTGACCACTCCAGCATTGCGCGGCTTTGAATAATGTTATGTAGATGCCTTCGCCATTGCCCGAACGAAGAGTCCGGCGGAATGTTTTCAATGTTTAGCTTTTTATAATCCAGATTATGTTTGTCAATGATCGGATTTTTCAGCGCATTGGCATACATCCTCGTCAAGGCCCTGTCGCCCGCTGCCTGAGGTGTTTCATCAGAGGGTTCCCTGACTACAGGTGCCTCGATCATGGGTGAGGGAGAGGCGATGAGCGCTTGTGCGTGGAGCCCGGCAGGCGGGGCTCCGGTCTGCACAATAAACGGGGTTACAGTGGAAGAGGACGTTATCACTGACGGAATTCTCCTGATCGATGCCGCTTGAATTTTTTTTCATACGTAACGCGTTAACGTTTTGTGGAAAAAAAACCCCATCGATTCCATCTGTTCAACGTGGCGCCATGACAATTCATTACACAGCGGCGTGCATGGCTACGCCTGGATCATGTCCCGCACCGTGGCGGTCAATAAATCAAAGGTGAAGGGCTTGGTAATCAGTTGCATGCCGGGGTCCAGGAACCCTCCGCGTACCGCCGCGTGTTCGGCATATCCAGTGATGAAAAGCACTTTCAGCTGCGGGCGAATCTGGCGGCCGATCTCCGCCAATTGTCGGCCGTTCATACCCGGCAAACCTACGTCACTGATCATCAGATCGATACGTTGCTCTGATTCAATGATCGGCAACGCTGAGTCGGCATCCTGCGCTTCGACAAAACCATAACCCAACTCTTTGAGTACGGTGCTGACCAACACCCGTACGGCCGGGTCATCCTCGACGATCAAGACGGTCTCACCGGTAGTGGCAAAGGGTAGCGATGTTGGATTGAGCGTCTCCTGAGGCTTCATCTCGCCGATACAGCGCGGCAGGAACAAACTCACCGTGGTGCCTTTGCCAATTTCGCTATGAATGGTCACATGGCCGTGGGATTGGCGAGCAAAGCCATAGATCATCGACAGCCCAAGCCCCGTGCCCTGGCCGATCGGCTTGGTGGTGAAGAACGGATCAAACACCCGGCCCATCAAGTGTTCCGGGATGCCGCAGCCGGTGTCACTGACGCTCAGTTCTACATAATCACCCGGCTTTAACGTGCCGTAAGCGGCAGTGAACACGCTGTCCAAGTGCCGGTTAGTGGTTTCAACCGTCAGGCGGCCGCCACCGGGCATGGCATCGCGAGCGTTGATCACCAGGTTGAGAAGGGCGCTTTCCAGTTGATTGGGATCGGCTTCGGCGGTCCACAAGGCATTGTCCAGACGCATGTCGAGGGCAATGCTTTCATTGATGCTGCGCTGCAGTAACTCGCCCATGGAGGTCACAAGCTGGTTGATCGCCACCGGCTTGGAGTCCAGGGACTGTCGGCGCGAAAACGCCAGCAGACGGTGGGTGAGGCTTGCGGCACGGTTGGCGGAGGTCACGCCCAAGTCGATCAGGCTATCCAGGTCATCCAGCTTGCCGCGCGACACACGCCTGCGCAGCAACTCCAGGCTGCCGATAATCCCGGTGAGCATATTGTTGAAGTCATGGGCGATACCTCCGGTCAACTGGCCGACGGCCTCCATTTTTTGTGATTGGCGCAACGCTTCCTCGTTGTTGCGCAGTTGCGCAGTGCGCTCTTCCACTTGCTGTTCAAGGGTCTCCAGCGTGCGCTGCAAACGCAGCTCGCTCTGGCTCAAGTCGATCAGCCGGTCGCGCGCCTCGTATTGGCGTCGACGACCGCGCAGGGCGGTACTGACCAGACTGATCAGCGTCACGGGGTGGAACGGACGCTCCAGGAACGTCACGTTGCCCAGCAGCCCGCTCAAGTGTGAAGAACCGTTTTGCTCACTGCCGCCGTGATGGGTCATCAACACGATAGGCAGGTCCGACCAGGCCGGCTGCTGGTGCAGGAACTCAAGCAACGGCTCCATGTTCACGCCACGCAAGGCTTCGGCCGCAATGATGAGCAGGCCCGCACCCTCGTTCAGAGCTGTGCACAAATCGTCGAGACTGCCGGCAACCACACCGTGGTAGCCAGCTTCCTTGAGCATCATCAGCGCCAGCGAACTGTCTCGCCCCAGAGGCGCAAGGATGATGGCTCGTTCGAAGGCAGAAGGCAGCGGGGTCACACGTCCTCTTCCTTGAGCAGGGGCGAACCGGCGCCCATGTAGGTCGGGATGCCGCGCAACACGCCCTGGAAATTATCCAGGGGTTGGCCGACGGTCATGCCGCGGCTGCTGATGCGGTACTCGCGTATGGTCGATTCATGGGTGCCGGTGCGTTTCTTGATGATCGAAATGGCGCGGCGAACCTTGCCCAATGCCTCGAAGTAGCGCAGCAGGATGACGGTGTCGGCCAGGTAGGTGATGTCTACCGGGGTCTGCATGTCGCCGACCAGGCCGTGTTGTGCCACCGTCATGAAGGTCGCAGCGCCGCGGCGGTTCAGATACAGCAGCAGTTCGTGCATATGCAGGATCAGGGCATTTTCTTCAGGCATCGCGGCCTGATAACCGTTGATACTGTCGATTACTACCGTCTTGATGCCGCGTTCGTCCACGCAACGCCTTACCCGGTGCGAAAATTCGCCGGGGGACAGTTCAGCCGCGTCGACTTGTTCGATCAGCAGATTCCCGGTGGCTTGCAGCGCCGCCAGATCAATGCCCATGTTGTTCATGCGCTCAAACAACAAGCCCATCTCTTCGTCAAAGATGAACAGAGCGGCCTTTTCCCCGCGCTCCACGGCGGCGGCGGCGAAAATCATCGAGATCAGCGATTTACCGGTACCGGCCGGGCCCAGGATCAAGCTGCTGGAGCCGGTCTCGATGCCGCCGCCCATCAACGCATCCAGTTCGCTGATGCCGCTACTCATGGTTTCGCGTTTATAGCCTCCACGGTGCTCGGCGGCCACTAGGCGCGGGAATACATGCACACCATCGCCCATGATGGTGAAATCATGAAAGCCGCCACGGTATTTCTGCCCCCGATACTTGACCACCCGCACCCGACGGCGCTCGGCGCCGTAGTTGGGGGTCAGTTCTTCCAGACGAATGACGCCGTGGGCCACGCTGTGTACGGTTTTGTCGAGCGATTCGGTGGTCAGGTCGTCCAGCAGCAACACTGTGGCGTCATAACGCACGAAGTAGTGCTTGATCGCCAGGATTTGCCGGCGATAGCGCAGTGAGCTTTGCGCCAGCAGACGAATCTCCGACAGGCTGTCGACCACCACGCGGGTCGGTTTGACGCGTTCCACTACTTCGAAAATCTGTCGGGTGGCTTCGCCCAGCTCCAGATCGGAGGAATACAGCAAGCTCTGCTGATGCTCTGCATTGAGCAGGCTTTCGGGTGGGGTCAATTCGAAGATATGGATGTTGTCGTCCAGGTCCCAACCATGGGACTTGGCACCCTGGCGCAGTTCCCGCTCGGTTTCGGACAAGGTGATATACAGGGATTTTTCACCGTTTTTCGCCCCTGCCTGCAAGAAGTGCAGGGCGACAGTGGTCTTACCGGTGCCCGGCTCACCTTCAAGGAGAAACAAATGGCTACGTGATAGCCCGCCGGAAAGAATGTCATCAAGACCTTCGATGCCGGTGGCCGCCTTTTCACTTAAAAGCGCATTGGATGTAGACAAGAAGTGCCCTCAGGTCACGTACAAGTTGGGTGCGCGCCGAAAAGGTGCGCCATATTCACTTGACCGTAGCGGTTTGTGGCGGTTCAACGTTTCTTCACAATTGCAGCCGTGAAGGCGCGAGCTTGCTCGCGAAGAACGTCAACGATAACGCGGGTATGCTGGTTAAACAGGGTGTTCTGGATTTTTCGCGAGCAAGCTCGCTCCTACAGGCCCTGCTGTAGCGCCGGATCATCCGGGTTCTGTTGCTCCAACTGTGCCAGCAGCACCTGGACGTTCTGCAATTGGCCACTCTCTTTCCAGTAGTTGACCAGCAGTACACGCGCTTTGCGATTGGCCGGGTGGCGCTGAACGATCTCTTCCAACTGGCGCTGGGCGGCTTCCAGTTCGTCTTGGTCATGCAAGGTGGTGGCCAGGTCAAAGCGATAATCCTGATTGTTCGGTTCCAGCTCCACCGCTTTGGACAGGCCGAGCAAAGCATAAGGGCGCTCGCCGTGGTGCAGCAACCACATGCCCAAGGCATGTTGCAGATAGGCCGACTCCGGATGCGCCGCCAATTGCTGCGCCAACAGCTGGCGCGACTCTTCGGTTTTGCCTTGCTTGTCCAGCAGTTCGATTTGCGCCACGCCTGCTTGCAGGTTGTCCGGTTCCAGACGCATCGCCTGCTCCAGCGCGTCTTGCGCCGGAGCCAGCATGGCGCTGTGGATGTACAGACGCGCCAGCTGGATCCAGCCTTGCGCGCTTTCAGGCTGGGCCTTGAGGGTTTTCACAAACTCGTCGAGTACCTGCTGCAAGGGGCCGAAATACAAGCCCAGGGTGTCTGGCGACAGGCCGAGCAGGGCATTGGCCGCAGCAAAGCGCACCGACTGTTCGGGATCATCCAGCACCGGACCAAGCAACAGTGTGCGCTGGCCGGTGGGCACCAGGCCGACGATGCTGTGGATCGCCGCCTCACGTACCAGCGCAGATTCATCGGCCAGGTCCTTATCCGCCAGCTTCAACGCTTGGGGGCTGGGGTAATTGGGCAATTGGGCGTGCAGGGCAGCGCGGCGCTCAGGCGACAGATCAGGCCGCCCCAACTGTTGGTACAACACGCGCGCAGCGCCTGGCTCGCCGTTCTGCGCCTGTTTCAACGCCTTGGAATAACCGTGGGCAATGGCGGGGGCCACGGTGGCTTGAGGGGAGCGAGAGAAAAACCAAAGGGTCGATACGATCAACAACAGGGCGCACAGGCCGATGATGGCGTTACGGCGTGACTTTGACATGCGGGCGTCCGAAAGCTTTGGTGGCTAGTACAAAGCCATCAGCTTCGGTCAGTGCAGGGCGAGTGTCAAACCCGCAGGTGATGCGCAGCAGTCTCAGGCTTTTTTGGGAGCGCTAGCAAGCTTGCTTGCCACCCTCAGGTCAGTACGTAATCCACTGGCTGCGGCGCAGCAGGCAAGTCGGCTTCACCGAGAGCCGCAAGAATCTCGCGCTCCAGGGTGCGCAGGATGGCATCGCACGGCAGGTCGTTTTCGTCGAAGCCAAATGGGTCCTCCAATTCATCGCCGATCGCATCCAAACCAAAGAAGGTGTAGCTGACGATCGCGGTGAACACCGGTGTCAACCAGCCCAGCGGTTCGGCCATGGCGAAGGGCAACAGGATGCAGAACAGGTAAATGGTGCGGTGTAGCAGCAAGGTATAGGGGAAGGGCAGCGGGGTAGTCTTGATGCGCTCGCAGGACGCCTGCACTTGGCTGAGGCTGACCAACCTGGCTTCCAGCTGCGTGTAGCGCCATTCGCTGATCACACCCTGCCGGGCGAGCACGCACAACCGCGCACCGAGCATTTGCAGCACGCTGTCGGGCAGGTTGGGGTGGCTCGGATGCACGGTGACCCAGGGCTGTATGGCGCGCACCTCATCCTCATGGCGCAAATGCGCGATCAAGCCATGGGCAAAACCGCATAGCTCATGCAGCAGCCCGGCCCGTTCGGGGGTGTCGCCCAGCACCTGGGTTTCACGAATCAGCGAGCGTACCTCAATGATCATTTGCCCCAGTTGCTTGCGGCCTTCCCACCAGCGGTCATAGCAGGCGTTATTGCGAAAACTCATGAAAATCGACAACGACAAGCCCAGCAAGGTAAAGGGCGTGGCGTTGACCCTGGAAAAGTAAGCGGGGTGCAGGGTTTCCACCAGCACAATGACCGAAGCCAGCAGCGTGACCAACAGGCTGCGCCAGGCGATGCGCTTGGCAATCGAGCCCTTGAGGGAAAACAGGATGCCCAACACGTTGGGCTTGGGGCGAACGATCATGGCAGGCTTCTGTAAGAGTGCAGGCCATCAGGGTAGAAGCTGGTATGCAGAGCGTCCAATCACTTGGATCGACCGTCTGATCGTTGGGATCAATGATCGCCAGTTGGCCAAACCAGTCAGCCAAGTTGAAGGCTTTGACCATTGCCCCTGCAACGCTCTGGAGCGACTATTTCAGCCGATTTATCCAGTTAAAAGTCCTGAAAATAAAAACACAGAAGGATTGAAACGATGCGTGAGTATTTGGCCGCCACCACCGAGTTTGATTATCAGCGCACTGTCGATGCCGCACTGGCCGGCAACCTGCAGGCGCTCAACGCCTGCGTGGAGTGCTGTGACCGCCATGCGCTGCCGGGGCGCATCGCATTGTTCTGGGAGGGCCGGGACGGGCGCAGTTCCACGTCGACCTTTACCGAACTGCAGGACCAGGCCGCACGCTTCGCCAATTTCCTTCTCGCACAGGGCGTCAAGCGCGGTGACAAGGTGGCCGGGCTGTTGCCACGTACGGCCGAATTGCTGGTGGTCGTGTTGGCCACCTGGCGCATCGGCGCGGTTTATCAGCCGCTGTTTACGGCCTTCGGCCCCAAGGCCATTGAACATCGACTGACCAGCTCAGGCGCCGCGCTGGTGGTCACCGACGCGGTGAACCGCGCCAAGCTGGCCGAAGTCGCCGGTTGCCCGACCATTGTCACGGTCACCGGGGCCAAGGGCGAGGGCATCGTGCGTGGCGACTTCAGCTTCTGGGCCGAGCTGCCCAATTATTCCAACGTCTGCGAGCCGGTGTTGCTGGGCGCAGATGATCCGTTCCTGCTGATGTTCACCTCGGGCACCACTGGCCCCTCCAAGGCGCTGTCGGTGCCGCTCAAGGCGATTGTCGCGTTCCAGGGGTACATGCGCGACGCCGTCGACTTGCGCCCTGAGGACGCGTTCTGGAACGTCGCCGACCCAGGCTGGGCCTACGGCATCTATTTCGGTGTAACCGGGCCGTTGTCCATGGGGCATCCGATCACTTTCTACGATGGCCCGTTCACCCTGGAAAGCACCTGCCGGGTCATCAATAAATACGCGATCACCAACCTGACCGGCTCGCCCACGGCGTATCGCCTGCTGATTGCAGGCGGTGAGCAGTTCGCCCGCTCAATCAAGGGCAAGCTGCGCATCGTCAGCAGTGCCGGCGAGCCGTTGAACCCGGAGGTGATCCGCTGGTTCTCCGACAACCTGGACGTGACCATCCACGATCACTACGGCCAGACCGAGCTGGGCATGGTGCTGTGCAATCACCACGGCCTGACGCATCCGGTGCATGTGGGCTCGGCGGGGTTCGCTTCACCCGGGCATCGCATTGTGGTGCTGGATGACAACTACCAGGAATTGCCCGCCGGCCAACCGGGCATTCTGGCCATCGACCGCGAGCAATCGCCGATGTGCTGGTTCGCCGGCTACGACGGTGTGAAGACCAAAGCCTTCGTCGGCAAGTACTACCTCAGCGGCGATACCGTGGAGTTGAACCCCGATGGCAGTATCAGCTTTGTGGGGCGCAGCGATGACGTGATCACCACCTCCGGCTACCGCGTAGGGCCGTTCGATGTGGAAAGCGCTCTGGTTGAGCACCCGGCGGTGATCGAGGCCGCCGTGGTCGGCAAGCCTTGCCCTGAGCGTACCGAGTTGGTGAAAGCCTTCGTGGTGCTCAGCGAGCAATACCGCGCCACCCCGGAACTGGCCGAAGAGCTGCGCCTGCATGTACGTCAGCGCCTGGCCGCTCATGCTTACCCACGGGAAATCGAATTTGTCAGCGACTTGCCCAAAACCCCAAGCGGCAAGCTGCAACGCTTTATTTTGCGCAATCAGGAAATAGCCAAGGCCCAGGCGGCCGTGGCTTGATCCCTTTCAAAGGAAACAACGATGCAGATTGAAAACAAGGTATTTCTGGTCAGCGGCGGTGCCTCGGGCCTCGGTGCGGCCACGGCTGACATGCTCATCGCGGCCGGTGCCAAGGTGATGCTGGTGGACTTGAACGCCGACGCGGTTGCGGCAAAGGCCACACAACTGGGCGACAACGCCCGCAGCACCGTCGCGGATATCAGTCAGGAAGCGGCTGCCGAAGCGGCCGTTAAAGCGGCTGTCGAGGCGTTTGGAGGCTTGCATGGGTTGATCAACTGCGCGGGTGTGGTGCGCGGCGAGAAAATCCTCGGCAAGAACGGCCCTCACGGGCTGGCCAGCTTTGCCCAGGTGATCAACGTCAACCTGATCGGCAGCTTCAACCTGTTGCGCCTGGCCGCTGCGGCGATCGCAGAAACCGAAGCCAATGCCGACGGCGAGCGCGGTGTGATCATCAATACCGCCTCGGTGGCGGCGTTCGATGGGCAGATCGGCCAGGCTGCATATGCCGCGTCCAAAGGCGCGATTGCCAGTTTGACCTTGCCCGCCGCACGGGAACTGGCGCGTTTCGGGATCCGCGTGATGACCATCGCCCCGGGCATTTTCGAAACCCCGATGATGGCCGGCATGACCCCGGAAGTACGTGACTCTCTGGCCGCCGGCGTGCCGTTTCCGCCACGCCTGGGCAAACCCGACGAATATGCCGCGCTGGTGCGACATATCCTTGAAAACAGCATGCTTAATGGTGAGGTGATCCGTCTCGACGGCGCCTTGCGCATGGCCGCCAAGTAAGGAATGCCTGTATGAACGACCCTATTGTGATTGTCAGCGCCGTGCGCACGCCCATGGGCGGGTTTCAGGGCGATCTCAAAAGCCTGACCGCACCGCAGCTGGGCGCGGCGGCGATTCGTGCCGCCGTTGAACGGGCCGGTATCGCCACCGATGCCGTGGATGAGGTGCTGTTTGGTTGCGTGCTGCCGGCCGGTCTCGGGCAGGCACCGGCACGCCAGGCGGCCCTGGGCGCGGGGCTGGATAAAGGCACCCGCTGCACCACCCTGAACAAAATGTGCGGCTCGGGCATGGAGGCGACGATTCTGGCCCATGATTCACTGCGCGCCGGCAGTGTCGATGTGGTGATCGCAGGCGGTATGGAAAGCATGTCCAACGCCCCGTACCTGCTGGATCGTGCACGCAGTGGCTACCGCATGGGCCACGGCAAGGTGCTTGACCATATGTTCCTCGACGGCCTGGAAGACGCCTACGCCAAGGGCCGCCTGATGGGCACTTTTGCCGAAGATTGCGCCGAGCATAACGGCTTTACCCGGGAAGCTCAGGATGCCTTCGCGATCACCTCCCTGACACGCGCGCAGGAGGCCATCACCCATGGCAGCTTCGCCAGCGAGATCGTGCCGGTGCAGGTCACCGTGGGCAAGGAACAAAAAACCATCTTGCACGATGAACAGCCGCCTAAAGCCAGGCTGGACAAGATCGCCAGCTTGAAACCGGCGTTCCGTGAAAGCGGCACCGTCACCGCGGCCAACTCCAGCTCGATCTCCGACGGCGCTGCGGCATTGCTGCTGATGCGCGAGTCCGAGGCCCACAAACGTGGCCTCAAGCCTTTGGCGGTGATCCACGGGCACGCGGCATTTGCCGATGAGCCGGGGCTGTTTCCGGTGGCGCCGGTGGGGGCGATCCGCAAGCTGATGAGCAAAACCGGCTGGAGCCTGGAAGACGTCGACCTGTTTGAAATCAACGAAGCCTTTGCTGTGGTGAGCCTGGTGACCATGAGCAAGCTTGAGATCCCTCACGACAAGGTCAACGTGCATGGCGGTGCCTGCGCCTTGGGCCATCCCATTGGTGCTTCGGGTGCGCGAATCCTGGTGACACTGCTGTCGGCCCTGCGCCAGAGGGGCCTCAAGCGTGGCGTCGCGGCCATTTGCATCGGCGGCGGTGAAGCCACGGCCATGGCCGTTGAATGCCTCTACTAAGGATGACTTATGCTGCCCAATGACGAACAACTGCAAATCAGCGACGCCGCCCGGCAATTTGCCCAGGAACGCTTGAAGCCGTTCGCCGCCGAGTGGGATCGCGAGCATCGCTTTCCCAAAGAAGCCATCGCTGAAATGGCCGAGCTGGGCTTTTTCGGCATGTTGGTGCCGGAGCAGTGGGGCGGTTGTGACACCGGCTACCTGGCCTACGCCATGGCCCTGGAAGAAATCGCCGCAGGCGACGGTGCGTGCTCGACGATCATGAGCGTGCATAACTCGGTGGGCTGCGTGCCGATCCTTAAATTCGGCAATGACCAGCAAAAGGCCGAGTTCCTCACGCCCCTGGCCAGCGGCACCATGCTCGGTGCCTTCGCATTGACCGAACCCCAGGCGGGCTCCGATGCCAGCAGCCTGAAGACCCGTGCGCGTCTTGAACGCGATCACTATGTACTCAATGGCTGCAAACAGTTCATCACCTCTGGGCAAAACGCCGGGGTCGTGATTGTGTTTGCCGTCACTGACCCGGCAGCGGGCAAACGCGGGATCAGCGCCTTCATCGTCCCCACTGACTCACCGGGCTATAGCGTGGCACGGGTCGAAGACAAACTCGGGCAACATGCGTCCGACACTTGCCAGATCCTGTTTGAAGACGTGAAGGTGCCTGTGGCCAATCGCCTGGGCGAGGAGGGCGAGGGCTACAAGATCGCCCTGGCCAACCTTGAGGGCGGCCGAGTCGGCATCGCGTCCCAGTCGGTAGGCATGGCCCGCGCCGCCTTCGAAGCGGCCCGTGACTATGCCCGTGAGCGGGAAAGCTTCGGCAAGCCGTTGATCGAACACCAGGCCGTCGCCTTTCGCCTGGCCGACATGGCCACGCAGATTGCTGTGGCCCGGCAGATGGTGCATTACGCCGCGGCCCTGCGTGACAGCGGCCAGCCGGCGCTGGTGGAGGCGTCCATGGCCAAGTTGTTTGCCTCGGAAATGGCTGAGAAAGTCTGCTCGGCCGCCTTGCAAACCCTGGGCGGTTACGGTTACCTGAGCGACTTTCCCCTGGAGCGGATCTACCGCGATGTGCGGGTCTGCCAGATTTACGAAGGCACCAGCGATATCCAACGCATGGTCATCTCACGCAATCTTTAAGGAGTCGATACATGAGCTACGAAACCATCCTGCTTGACGTCCAGGGCCGCGTCGGGCTGATTACCCTCAACCGTCCCGAGGCGTTGAATGCGCTGAATGCGCAACTGGTCAGCGAACTGAACCAGGCGCTGGATAGCCTGGAAGCCAACCCGGAAATCGGCTGCATCGTGCTGACCGGCTCGAAAAAAGCCTTTGCGGCCGGTGCCGACATCAAGGAAATGGCCGAGCTGACCTACCCGCAGATCTACATGGACGACCTGTTCAGCGACAGCGACCGGGTGGCCAACCGCCGCAAGCCAATCATCGCCGCGGTGAACGGCTTTGCCCTGGGTGGCGGCTGTGAACTGGCGCTGATGTGCGACTTTATCCTGGCCGGTGACAATGCCAAATTCGGCCAGCCGGAAATCAACCTCGGCGTGCTGCCGGGCATGGGCGGCACCCAGCGTCTGACCCGCGCCGTGGGCAAAGCCAAGGCCATGGAAATGTGCCTGACCGGGCGCTTTATCGATGCCGTCGAAGCCGAGCGTTGTGGGATTGTGGCGCGTATCGTGCCGGCCGATGAACTGCTGGAAGAAGCGCTGAAAGTCGCGACCCTGATCGCCGGTAAGTCAGTGCCGATCAGCATGATGGTCAAGGAGAGCGTGAACCGCGCCTTTGAAGTCAGCCTGTCCGAAGGCGTGCGCTTTGAGCGCCGGGTGTTCCACGCGGCGTTCGCGACCCAGGATCAGAAGGAAGGCATGGCCGCATTCGTGGCCAAGCGGGCGCCGGCGTTCAAGGATAAGTAAACCCTGCCAAACGCCGCAGAGCAAAGGTGGGAGCTGGCTTGCCTGCGATGGCATCGCCTCGGTTTACTGATGTACCGAGGTGTCTGCATCGCAGGTAAGCCAGCTCCCACAAGGTTTTGTGTGGTGTCCGTTAGAGCTGGTAGTTTTTCAACTCCCTGGCAATCACCATCCGCTGAATTTCGCTGGTGCCTTCGTAAATCTGCGTGATCCGCGCATCCCGGTAGTAACGCTCCACCGGATAATCCTCCAGATACCCATACCCACCATGGATCTGCATCGCCTTGGAGCAGACCCGCTCGGCCATTTCCGAGGCAAACAGCTTGGCCTGTGACGCTTCGGACAAGCACGGTTTACCGGCGGTGCGCAGGCGTGCCGCGTGGAGGATCAGCAAGCGCGCTGCGTTCAGCTGCGTTTGCATGTCGGCCAACAGGTTGGCCACGCTCTGGTGTTCGATGATTGCCTTGTCGAACTGCACCCGATCCCGGGCATAAGCCAGTGCTGCTTCAAAGGCGGCGCGGGCAATGCCCAGAGCCTGGGCGGCAATCCCGATGCGTCCACCTTCCAGGTTGGACAGGGCGATCGCCAGGCCCTTGCCGCGCTCACCCAGCAGGTTGGCTTCGGGCACGCTGCATTGGTTGAGCGTAACGGCACAGGTGTCCGAGGCACGGATGCCCATCTTGTGTTCGGTGCGGTCGACCACAAACCCCGGGGTGTCGGTAGGCACCAGAAACGCTGAAATACCCTTCTTGCCCAATTCCGGATCGGTCACCGCAAACACGATGGCCAACTTCGCACGCTTGCCGTTGCTGACAAATTGCTTGGCGCCGTTGATGACCCACTGGCCGTCCTTCAATTCGGCGCGGGTGCGCAGGTTGTGCGCTTCGGAGCCGGCCTGAGGTTCGGTCAGGCAGAAGCAGCCGATGGCCTGGCCGCTGGCGAGTTCGGCCAGCCAGGTGTGTTTTTGCTCGGCTGTGCCGTAGTTGAGGATAGGCCCGCAACCCACTGAATTATGGATACTCATCAAGGCGCCAGTGGCGCCGTCACCTGCAGAGATCTCCTCCACGGCCAGCGCGTAGGCCACATAGTCCACATAGGTGCCGCCCCATTCTTCCGGGACCACCATGCCGAGCAGGCCCAGCTCGCCCATCTTCGCCACCAGCGCGTCGTCGATCCAGCCGGCTTTTTCCCAGGCTTGGGCGTAAGGGGCGATTTCGCCACGGGCGAAGTCGCGCGCCATGTCGCGGATCATGATTTGTTCTTCTGTGTATTCAAGATCTTGCATGGCTTATTTCCCAATCTGCGCGAAGTCGCGGAAGAAGCTATCGACATGGCCGTCGTCCAGCGCATCGAGCGTGGGCGGGTTCCAGCGTGGGGCTTTATCCTTGTCGATGATCAGGGCGCGAACGCCTTCGATCAGATCGCCACGCTCGAACCATTGGCGGTCCAGGTGCAGCTCCAGAGCAAAGCACTGTTCCAGCGCAAGGTGCCGGCCACGACGCAGCATTTGCAAAGTCACGGCCATGGCCAAGGGCGAACGGGTCTGCATCAGGTGGGCGGTATTCAATGCCCATTCATGGGTGTCGGCGACGGTAACTGCCTGTAATTGCTCAACGATGCTCGGTACGTCCGGCAGCGCGAAGAAGTGATCAATAACCGGGCGCAGGGCCGCCAGCGGCGCATCGGGCAATTGCTGCACCGCCAGTTTGGCTAGCACACCTTGCAAATCCTTGAGGGGTGAATCGCTCCATTGCAGCTGGTCGAGTTTGTTGTCCAGGGCGGGGAGTTTGGCGCTGTCGATAGACCAGTCGGCCAGTCCGCAATACAGCGCATCGGCGGCACGTATCTGCACGCCGGTCACGCCAAGGTAGGTTCCCAGCTCACCGGGAATACGCGACAGAAAATAACTGCCACCTACATCGGGGAAGTAGCCGATAGCCACTTCCGGCATCGCCAGACGGCTGCGTTCAGTCACGACCCGAAGGTCCGCGCCTTGTACCAGGCCCATGCCGCCGCCGAGGACGAAGCCGTCCATCAATGCCACCACCGGTTTACGGTAATGGTGGATAGCCAGGTCGAGGGCATATTCTTCGACGAAGAAATCCTGGTGCAGGGTGTCGCCGTTCTTGAAGCTGTCGTACAGCGAACGGATGTCGCCGCCGGCGCAGAAGGCTTTTTCGCCGGCGCCGCGCAGCACCACTGCGTATACCTGCGGGTCATCGGCCCACGCCTGCAACTGCGCAGTCAGCTGGCGGACCATGTCGAGGGTGATGGCATTCAAGCCGGCGGGGCGATTGAGGGTGAGGTGGCCGATATGGTTACGCACTTCACTCAGTACTTGTTGCTGAATATCGGCGCGGCTTGCTTCGGATGAAACCTGAGCAGTCATCACTAACTCCCTGCTTTTATTGTTCTTTATCAAGATGTTCGCGGGCGAACCTTCTCGCGATCGTACCAGTGCAAATTTGCCCAGTACAACCTTCAATCATGCAGGTCGTTGTTGCATTTATGCAGCAGGGATCAAACCACGCGGTTGGCCAGGACCTCACCGATACTGCGCCGCCGTGCGTGTCCTTCCGCTGCGTGGATCAGCTGCTCCAGCTCGGTTGGCTCGACATCGTAAAACTGCTCCATTTCGGCCAGCGCCAGCTTGAGGTCGGCCGCTGTGATCGACGGATCGCTGACGGGCTGAACGCCGAGGACCACAGGTGCAGGCTCGGCCAACCCCTTGGGATACCGCGTGCGCGTGGCATTGTTGTAGACCAGCGCGCACCCCAGCAGAGCGCCGGCACCCAGCATAACAGGCGCCAGTTCGTACCAGCCCAGGGCGATGGACGCAGGGTCGGCCAGCACCAGCGTCATGGCCAGGC
This sequence comes from Pseudomonas paralactis, assembly GCF_001439735.1. Taxonomy (GTDB): domain Bacteria; phylum Pseudomonadota; class Gammaproteobacteria; order Pseudomonadales; family Pseudomonadaceae; genus Aquipseudomonas; species Aquipseudomonas paralactis. Next base: position 474,359 of record NZ_JYLN01000005.1, on the reverse strand, counting down.
CACCGGCCGGTGGGTGCAAACAACGCAGCCAACAAATCAGGATTACCGTCATGCCTGCCGCCAGGCACGCGCTGCCCAGGGTTCGCCCCAGTACCCGTGCCACCAGCAAGGCAACGATACCGGCACACAGGTAACTGCCCATGATTGACCATGGCTGGGCCAGCGCTCCCGAGGACACCGCGAACAGCAACACGGCCGAAGCGCCAAGGGGCCCGAGCAAATGCAGGGCAACCTCCATGCCGAATACCTGGGCGCAAGCCCAGACACTGAGCAGGGTTCCCAAGGCCATGCCGATCCCGGCACGGCTCCATTCAGCGGGGCGGGTGTTGATTGAAGCGGGTAACCAGCGAGCGAGCATGTAAAGACGATCCATAAACGGCGGGCGAAAAAAAAGGCCTGCCTGGTTTCCCGGTGCAGCCCTTTGAACGTTCCAATATTTGGGGGAGGAACCTGCGCAGTTTGCCGAGGTTGACCCGATCGTACCAGTGCATATTAATGAGGGTTAAACGCAAAACTAATGCAGTTAAAAGGCATCGCCCAAGCTAATGGAGCCTGCCACAGTGGGCGCTGGTGGGCTGACTTTGCCCAACACCCGGTTATTGGCCTCTTCATTGAACAAGCGCTCATGCAGATCTTCGCGCAGCCTGGGGTCGTCTGCGAGCGGCCCCTTTAACGCCACCAGCGCGTCGCGCAATGCCATCAGCCGATCCAGTCTTGGTACAGGTACATTCAACAGTTCCTCTCGCACGGCATTGTCCTCTCGATGAAGTAAGCCATCGCGCGTGGGCAGCCTACAACGTCCTTGTAATTATGGCGTGCCTTGACCCAAGCGCTTTCGGGACAGCCCTGACGATCGGGTGGTAAATACTTAGTGCACGTGGCAGCGAGTCTACCGTCGGGTTCCAGGCACAGGAAGGGAAAGTGCACCAGCCATTACGCAAAGGAATGTAGGTGTTTTCTTGGTGCCTTTGATGAAAGACGCCCACCCATTAAAGAGTCGGCGCTCTTTCTTACAATGCCCCTGGAAAAGTGCTTATGGCACTGTGGTTTTTACCAGATGCAGCAATACGTAAGGGTTCTTGTCGAACTCGCCTGTCAGCGTGGGCGTAATTGAACGCAGGCGTGGATCGTCCAGCGCCTGGAAGTCGGCCTGGCTCATGACCAACCATGCCGGCGCCTGAATCGGCTTCAATTCGATGGGCAATTGGGTAAACAGCGGCACCTTGTCACAATCGAAGTTGACCATGAACTTGATGGCTTTCGCATCTTTACCCAGCGCGTGCAGCACCACGGGCGCTGGTTGCTGCAGGACTTGCGCCTTGACGGCGAGGCTGAACGTGCGGGTGTCGTATAACTGACGCTCCAGGGGTTCAACCACCAGGATGTAGGTTGTCCAAAGGGCCAGCACTGCGGCCAGGGCCGGGCCAAATGTACGCAGCCGCGACTTGAGCAGGGTCAGCAGCGCCAGGGTCTGAAGCAGGCCAAGTACGACGAAGATTACTTCGAGGTTGGCCAGCGGTTGCGGATAACGCCGCCGTGCCATCAGCAGGCCAATCACCAACAGCGTCGGCAATAGTGTCCAGACGCCCAGCGTCAGGCCGCGCAGCCAGGCAAACAGTCGCCCCTGTGTCGCCTGGAACGGGTACGCGGCGATGATCGCGGCCATCGGCAACATCGGCAGGATATAGCGCGCTTTTTTCGCCTGGGGTACCGACAGGCCTACCATCACCAGCACACCCGCCGCTGCGCAATACAGCACCAGCTTCAACGCGGGCTCCGGCGCACGCCGCCTGCCGATCATGATCGCCACCAGCACCAGGACTGCCAGCGGATAAGCCAGGGCGTAGTTGCCCAGGGAACTGGTGAAGTAATACAGCACACCGCCGGAGCCTTCGCTGCCATCCATGCGCCCCAGAAACTGCATACGAATCACGTCATGCATGAAGTCTTCGCCGCCGCTGAGCTTGGCCAGCAGCAGCAACAGGCCGACGCACGCCGCCAGCAGCGCCAACGCCAGCAGGCCGAAGCTGAACAAACGACGCCACTGCTGGTTGATCAGGTAATAGCTGCACAACACGCCAGTGGGAATCACCAAACCAATCGGCCCACGCAGGGCAAACCCGAGCAGCAGCAACACAAACACCCAATGCAAGCGCTTGGCAGCAGCGAAGTGATCATGGGCATAGCCCAGGTAAAACACCGCCAGGGTCACGGCGGCGAGCATCTGGTCCAGGGAGACCGCGCGGGTTTCGCTGACGAAGGTGCTGCTGAGCAGCAACATTGCCACGCTCAACATCCCCCAGCGCAGGGAGTAGGGCGCAGTCAGGCGATAAACCAGCATGACGATCAGTGTTGAGGCGACAGCACTGGGCAGCCATGCCGTCAGGCTGGTGACCTGGCCCAGAGGCAATGACAGCAGCCAGGTCAGCAGCGTTGAAGTGGCCAGGTAGTCGGCATATGGTTGGCCGTAGGTCGTGGGGAAAAAACCTGGCCCGTGGCGCAGCATTTCCTGGGCGAACATCACGAAGCGCGAATCAAAACCGATAATTGCCTGGTGCCAGTTGCCGGCGATAAACAGCACCAGCGCCAACAGCCCGAGCCCCAGCGACTGGCGGCGGATCGTGGCGCTCTGCATGGATGGGAAAGCCTTGTTCACCTAGCCGACATCCCTGACCTGTTCAACCCAGTTTTGCTGGGGGATCGGCAACTCGCAGGAATCGCCACGGCCAATGGGAAAATACTTGAAGCCTTTGCGCGTCAGGCGTTCGCCGTCATACAGGTTGCGGCCGTCGAAGATCACCGGGGTTTTCAAGCGCTGGTGAATCAGGTCGAAGTCCGGTGCCTTGAACTGCTGCCATTCGGTGCATACGATCAGCGCATCGGCGCCGCCCAGGGTGGACTCCGGAGTCCCCATCAGCATCAGGCGCGGGTCGTCGCCATAGATCCGCTGGGTTTCCTGCATGGCTTCCGGGTCAAAGGCGCGCACATTGGCACCGGCGGCCCACAGGGCTTCCATCAGCACGCGGCTGGGAGCGTCGCGCATGTCATCGGTGTTGGGTTTGAAGGCCAGGCCCCACACCGCGAAGGTCTTGCCCTTGAGATTGCCCTTGAAGAACGCATTGATGCGCTCGAACAGCTTGCTCTTCTGGCGCTGGTTGATGGCTTCCACTGCTTCGAGCAGGTCGCTGGAGCAGTTGGCTTGCTTGGCGCTATGGATCAAGGCACGCATGTCTTTGGGGAAGCACGAACCGCCGTAACCACAACCTGGGTAGATGAAGTGGTAGCCGATTCGCGAATCGGCACCAATGCCCAGGCGCACCGATTCAATATCGGCGCCCAGGTGTTCGGCCAGCTCGGCGATCTGGTTGATGAAGCTGATCTTGGTGGCCAACATGCAGTTGGCGGCGTACTTGGTCAGTTCGGCGCTGCGCAGGTCCATGAAGATGATGCGGTCATGGTTGCGGTTGAACGGCGCGTACAGGTCGCGCATGACCTCACGCACTTCCTCGCGCTCACAGCCAATGATGATGCGGTCCGGGCGGCGGCAGTCGGCAACGGCCGAGCCTTCCTTGAGGAATTCCGGGTTGGAGACGATATCGAACTCCAACTGACGGCCAGCGATATGCAGGTTCTTTTCGATATGGGCGCGCAAGGTGTCGCCAGTGCCGACGGGCACGGTGGATTTCTCCACCAGGATTACCGGCTCCAGGCGGTGGCGGGACACGGCGTCACCCACCGAGAGCACGTATTTGAGGTCGGCAGAACCGTCTTCATCCGACGGCGTTCCCACGGCAATGAACAGCACTTCACCGTGCTCGACGGCGAGTTTTTCGTCATAGGTAAAACGCAGGCGACCGCTTTCCAGGTTGTCCTTGACCATCGCGGCCAGGCCCGGCTCGAAGATGGTCACGTGCCCTTTCTGGAGCGACTCGACCTTGCTTTTGTCAACGTCCATGCAAATGACATCGTGACCGACTTCGGCTAATACAGTGGCCTGTACCAGACCAACGTAACCACTACCAAATACGCTGATTTTCATGGGGTATTCCTGGGGCTTGAGGTGCAAGCACGACGAGAGTTGATAACCAGTACGCCGAGGATGACCAAGGCCACCCCCAGGGTTTTTGAAAGCGAGAAAGCTTCGTTGAACACCGGCAGGCTGGCGGCCAGCAGGTAGACCAGTGCGTAGCTGATGCTGAGCAACGAGTAGGCTCGGCCCAGTGGCAGATGCTTGAGCGCGCCAAGCCAGCAGAGCATCGACAGCGCGTAGGCAATGATCGCCAGGATCACCACGCCCAGGGCGCCAGGGTCGATGCTGTTGCTGTTAAAGGCAGCCAGCCACTCGGTGGGCAGGGGCAGGCGCGTCATGCTCCAGCGCATGCCCAGTTGGGCGCCACTCACCAGGCCGACACTGCCCAGGGCCAGGGCGAAACCCTGTGTGCGGCTCATACCTGGCGCCCCAGCAAGACGACGCCGGCAATCACCAGCCCCACACCCAGCCAGTGACGGCAATCGATGGGTTCGTGAAATACAAAGCGCGCCATCAGTGTGACCAGCACAAAATTCAGGCTGAGCATGGGGTAGGCAACCCCCACTTCCAGGCGCTGCACTACCAGCAGCCACACCAACAGGCCCAGACCCAGGCACACCAGCGCTGACCATAACCACGGCGAGCGCAGCCTCAATGCCCAGCCTTCGGGCATGTTCCGCCAGCTTTCCACGGCGAACTTTTGCGAGACCTGGCCCATGCAGGTAAGCAAGCAGGCGCTGAGCAACAGCAGCAGGGTGATCATGGCGCGACCTGCGGGAAAATCAGAATCACGATCTTGCCCTGGGCATAACGCTTGCCATCGGTTGGCAGCAGCGCAAGCTCTTCCTTTTCACCTTGGCTGTTCAGGCGCATAACCACGCCGACGGCGCCGGTGCGGCGGGTTTGTGCCATCCACGCCTGGATCGCGTTAGGGTCGACCAATCGATGGGCCGTATCGGCGTAAGCCAGCCCGTACTTGACCTCGCCCGAGGTGTTGTAAAGCGTGATATCCGGGCGTTTGAGACGCCATGACAGCGCAGAAGCGGCGCCCAGATCGTTGCTCAACAGGGCGACAGAGGGCTGCAACTCGTCAATGTGATCGATGATGAACTGGTCCGGGGTCTTGTTATAAACCACCGAATGGGGCAGCGCCGCAGGCACCAATAACACCAATAACCCGCTGCCAATCAGCGGCGCGGCCCACAACGTCAAGGGCCGTGCCGCTTGCAACAGATTGACCACGATCCAGCCGAACAGGAAGGTGAACACCAGCACCAGACTGAAGGTTTCCTCACCGGGTTCGTACACCGGCTTTTTCAACTGGAACCAGCTGAGGGCCAGCAATGCCAGCACCCCGATTGCCAGGTTCAGCCAGCCATTAATGCGCAGGACGCGAGCATGGCCCTGCTTGAGCTTGTCGCTCAAGGTCGAGCCCATCAGCAACGCCAGGGGCAACATGCACGGCATGATGTAGGAGGGCAACTTGCCCTTGGCCAGGCTGAAAAACGCCAGCGGCATCAACAGCCACAGCAGCAGGAAGGCGGTTTTCGGCGCGCGCTTTTGCAGCCACGCCTGCTTAAACGTGGACGGCAGCAGGGCCACCCAAGGAAGCGCGAACGCGACCAGCAGCGGCAGGTAATACCAGAAAGGTTCGGCGTGCTGTGCGTCTTCTCCGGCAAAGCGTTGAATATGCTCGTGCCAAAAAAAGAAATGCCAGTAATCCGGTTCTTGCAGGTGTACAGCCAAAGCCCAGGGGAGGCTGACAGCAATTGCGACCACCACGGCCACGCCACCAAACGTGAACAACTCACCCAGGCGTTTTTGCCAGAGGGCGTAGGGCAGGGCGATCAACACCGGCAGCAACCAGGCCAGGAAACCCTTGGTCATGAAGCCCATGCCGCAGGCGAAACCCAACAGCGTCCATGACCACAAGCGGCCGCGCCGTGTGCTGCTGTCGAAGCAGAACCACAACGCCACGCCGGTCAGGTTGACCCAGAAAGTGAACTGCGGGTCCAGGTTGGAATAACCACCCAGGGCAGCCACGCTGAGGAAACTCATGTACAGCAGGGTGCTGACCAGGCTTTTGTGCGGGTCATTCCACAATCGGCGGGATACCAGGTAAACCAGCACAATGCTCAGGGCGCTGCTCAACGCCGAGGCAAAGCGCACGCCGAACAGGTTCTGGCCGAAAATCGCCTGGCCCAGCGCGATCATCCAGTAGCCCGCAGCGGGTTTTTCGAAGTAACGAATGCCCATGAAGTGCGGCGAGGCCCATTTGCCGGTCAGCAGCATTTCCTGGCTGATCTGCGCGTAGCGGGTTTCATCAGGAATCCACAAACCATGGGTGGCCAGCGGCAGCAGGTAAAACGCGGCAAACGCCAGCAGGAGCAGGGGCAAGGCCCAGCGACGAATCATGCCTGCTGTACTCCCAGCCAACCCTCGCGACCGCTCAATGCGCCGCGCACCAGTTTTTGTTGGGGCAGGGTGGTTACATCTGCGGGCAGAAGATCACCCAAGGGTTTGAAATCAATGCCGCGCTGCCCTGCCTGGGCGAGCAACTGGCGAAAATCATTGGCCATCAGAATCCCTTCGACTTCTGCGTGGATGGTGTAGACGTTCAGCTTCGACGCGCTGAACCGGTCCAGGATGAAGCGGTTGAAATCGTTGGCAGCCACTACCGGCCCGACGACTTCGTCGAAGGTCGGTAGGTCTACCGGAATTTGTGGGGTGCCCGCGCTGCCATCGGCCAGCGTCGGTCGGAACAGGCTGGTACCCCGGCAATCACTGTTGTAGCGAAAGTTGAAGCCTTGCTTGGCTTGCACCACACGTTCATCGGCGCGCCATCCGGCGGCCGCTGAACAGTCCACGCGCTCACCCAGGATGTCGCTCAAGGTCTGCACACCACGCCGAATCTGCTCGACCAGCTGTGCCTCGCTCCAACGCCCGGTGTTGGCCTGCCAACCATGGTGATCCCAGGCGTGCAGGCCGACTTCATGCCCGGCGGCCTTGGCCTGGCGCATCAGATGCCCCAGGTCGCGGCCAATCGGTTTGCCCGGCCAGGCGGTGCCGGCCAGCAAGATGTCCCAGCCATACAGACCGGCAGCGTTGGAGCGCAGCATCTTCCACAAAAACTGTGGGCGGATCAGGCGCCACAGATGGCGCCCCATGTTGTCCGGTCCGACACTGAAGAAGAACGTCGCCTTCACCCCGGCTTCATCCAGGGATTCGAGCAGCCGCGGCACACCTTCACGGGTGCCACGGTAGGTGTCGACGTCGATGCGAAGACCTGCCTGCATTACTTTTTATCCGCAATTTCAAGCATGGCTTCACGCAGGAAGAAATCCAGGGTGTTGCCGATGGTTTCGCTCATCTGCACGCTCGGCTCCCAGTTCAGCAGGCGCTTGGCGTTTTCGATGCTTGGCTTGCGGTGGGCCACGTCCTGGTAACCGGTACCGTAGAACGCCTTGCTTTCTACGTCGCGGAAACCTGCGAACGGTGGGAAGTTGTGGCGCAGCGGGTGAGCCTCGAACTGGCGCAGCAGCTCTTCGCCCAACTGACGGATGCTTGCTTCGTTTTCCGGGTTGCCGATGTTGATGATCTGGCCGTTGCAGACATCGTTGTCGTTATCAATGATGCGCGCCAGAGCTTCGATGCCGTCGGCAATGTCGGTGAAGCAGCGCTTCTGCTCACCACCGTCAAACAGGCGGATCGGCGTACCTTCCACCAGGTTGAGGATCAATTGGGTAATGGCGCGGGAGCTGCCGATACGTGCCGAGTCCAGGCGGTCCAGGCGCGGGCCCATCCAGTTGAACGGGCGGAACAGGGTGAAATTCAGGCCCTTGTCGCCGTAGGCCCAGATTACGCGGTCGAGCAACTGCTTGGACACCGAGTAGATCCAGCGCTGCTTGTTGACCGGGCCGACCACCAGGTTGGAGGTGTCTTCGTCGAAATACTGGTCCTGGCACATGCCATAGACTTCGGAGGTCGAGGGGAAGATCACGCGTTTGTTGTACTTGACGCAGTAGCGCACCAGCTTGAGGTTTTCTTCGAAGTCCAGCTCGAATACCCGCAGCGGGTTGCGGGTGTACTCGATTGGCGTGGCGATCGCTACCAATGGCAGAACCACATCGCATTTCTTGATGTGGTACTCGATCCACTCCGAGTGAATGCTGATATCGCCTTCCACGTAATGGAAGTTGGGGTGGCTGCGCAGGCGCTCGATGGCGTCGGAGCCAATATCCAGGCCGTAGATCTCGTAACGGTCGTCACGCAGCAGGCGCTCGGACAGGTGATTGCCGATAAAGCCATTCACACCCAGGATCAGCACGCGGGTACGGCGTGGCTTGCGGCCAGACTCGGCGCCGCGCAGTACCGAGCCATCCACCAGGCCCAGTTCATCGGCTAAAGCCGGGCCGGCCAGGTACAGGCCGTTTTCGTTACGCTGGCCAAACTTGATCACCAGGGAATCTTCACCGCAGGCAATACGCAGCGGGTTGACGCTGATTACGCGACCTGGCGCCAAACCTTCATTGCCCTTGAGCACTTCGGCTTGCCATACGATGAGCTTATGCTCGCCGACGGCGCAGAAGGCGCCCGGGTAAGGCTGAGTGACGGCGCGAACCAGGTTGAACAGCTGCTCGGCGGGCCGCTTCCAGTCCAGCTTGCCATCGGCGGCGGTGCGGCGGCCGAAGTAAGTGGCCTGGCCTTCGTCCTGAGCGGTTTCAGTCAGCTTGCCCTGGGCTAGCTGTGGCAGCGCATCGCGCAGCAGGGTTGCGGCCGCATCCCGCAGTTTGGCGTGCAGGCTCAGGCCGGTATCGGTGCGGTCGATGCTGACTTTCTGCTGGGCGAGGATGGCGCCGGCATCGGCACGCTTGACCATGCGGTGCAGGGTCACGCCGGTTTCGGTTTCGCCATTGACCAGCACCCAGTTGGCCGGGGCGCGACCACGGTATTTGGGCAGCAACGAGCCGTGCAGGTTGAACGCACCTTTGCGGGCGGTGGCCAGCAGCGGTTCGCTCAGCAGGTTGCGGTAGTAGAAGGAGAAGATGTATTCCGGGTTCAGCTTGGCGATGCGCTCGATCCACAGCGGATGGTTGGCGTCTTCCGGGGCGTGTACCGGGATGCCATTGCGTGCGCAAAGCTGGGCGACGGAGCCGTAGAAATTGTTTTCCTTGGGGTCATCGGCATGGGTGAATACCGCAGCAATTTCGTAACCCGCGTCGAGCAAGGCTTCAATGCCTGCACAGCCGATATCGTGGTAAGCGAAGACAACAGCTTTTGAACTCATGACTGAACCTGATCGGAAGGAGAAGTAGAAGTATGGGAAGACACCAGGCCGTCAACGACGACGACTGGAGTCGGTGCTGCCGGCTGGTTGCGCAGCACTTTTTCAATAAAGAAGCGTGGGCGGGCGCGTACATCGCTGTACATGCGGCCCAGGTATTCGCCCAACAGGCCCATGCCGATGAATTGGCCGCCGGTAAATACGAACAGCACCGCGAACAGCACAAACAGACCGTCGCCCGCCCAATCGGCGCCGAAGGCCAGGCGCATGACGATCAGAGCAAAAGCGAACAGCACGCCCAGGGCCGCCAGACTGAAACCAACGATGGACAGCAGGCGCAAGGGCGTGGTGGTCATGCAGGTCAGCAGGTCGAACATCAGGCTGATCAGGCGCATGGCGCTGTATTTGGACTCGCCGTGCTCACGCTCGGCGTGGTGCACGAGGATTTCGGTTGTGTGGCGGGCAAAGCCGTTGGCCAGAATCGGGATAAAGGTGCTGCGTTCCCGGCAGGCGAGCATGGCATCAACGATGGTGCGGCGGTAGGCGCGCAACATGCAGCCATAGTCGGTCATGGCCACGCCGGTGGAGCGCTGCACGGCCAGGTTGATCAAACGCGACGGCCAGCGGCGGAACGCCGAGTCCTGGCGGTTGTTACGCACGGTGGCGACTACGTCGTAGCCCAGGGCAGCTTGCTCCACCAGGCGCGGGATTTCTTCCGGCGGGTTCTGCAGGTCGGCATCGAGGGTAATGACGACTTCGCCACGGCACTGTTCGAAGCCGGCCATGATCGCGGCGTGCTGGCCGTAGTTACGGTTGAGGATCACCGCGACGACATGGCTGCCTTCTTCAGCAGCGGCGTCTTCGAGCAGTTGGGCTGAATTGTCGCGGCTACCGTCATCCACCAGGATGATTTCGTATTCGTAGGCCAGTTGCTTGCAGGCTGCCGTGGTACGACGCAGCAGCTCAGGCAGGCTCTCTTGTTCGTTGTAGACCGGGATGACGATCGACACACAATGAATAGGGTAGGGTTTCAAAGATTCATGACCTCGGGCTAAAGCAACTTCAAGCGTGAAAACAGCAGCAATTATTGGACGAAACTACAGGCCGCAGATTACAAAACGGCGCTAAAGTTGACGCGTTTTCAATAGGTTAGTCGATAATCCACGGATTGCTCTGAAGAACTGCTGACAAGGTTAAGCGCAAATGTGTGCAACGAATATGAAAGGCGGATGAAAAACTCGTTTATTTGACAGGCAGACAGCTAGGGTTCAGCTAAGTAATCAAGGCGTTACATGTGCAGACCAGACGGGCAAATGGGAACGCGATGCGTGCTGTTTGGTTCAATCCGGGCGCGCTCGCTGGGCCAATGCCTGTGATTGAACAAACTTCTCTGCAATGGCGCCCAAGTGCCGGTAAAGTAAGCCATCTCTTGCCAGGGTTATCGGATGAATAGCGTGCAGCTTTTGCGCAGCCAGTTGCGGCCTGCGCTGATGGGATTATTGATGACAATGGCCTGTGTCACTTGTGTGCATGCCGATGATGGCGTCGCGCTGACCCATATCGATCAGGTGCCGGAAGGTGTGGAGGTGCCGGGCAAGCAAGTCGCCGCCTATACGTGGGATGACCGTCAGGGCAAGAACCTGCTGGTACTCGCCGAGCAGGTCAGCGAGCGGGAGGACGATGGCACCCAGTCGGCGTTTGTCTACGCTGCGCAGTATCTGCTGACGGGCGATCATCCCAAGCGTGTGTGGATGCTGCACGACGACGTGCAACACTGCGAGTTCGACGCCAGCCTGCGCTTTGATCAGGCGGCCACCAAAGTCACCGACCTGCTGCGCGACGGCAATAGCCAGGTCACGGTCGGTTATTCGCGCACCTGTACCAGCGACGTGAGCCCCAATGAGTTCAAGCTGATCATGCGTGTCGGCAAATCCGGCAAGTATCGCCTGCGTGGTCTCGACCGCGTCGGCGCCAGTTGGTGGGACGAAGATGCCGGTGCCCTGCGCGGCATGCCGTTGCCCACCGATTGCAGCGTCGAGGCCCAGCAGAAGTTGGTCAGCCAGTACAAGGAGCAGGGCACTGAGTTGCCACTGCCGGGCTGCTATGGCGACGAGAAGGACTTTGCCAAGGCCCCGGGCGACTACCTCGTCTTCATGCGCCGGCATTGGTTCGCGCTGATGCAGAAACAGGACGCCGACTGGAGCCAATCCCTGGCCCAACCCCAGGAAGCCGCGGAGGACGTCGAATCGGCGCCGTGATTTTGTACCATGGCCGCTACTGGGTTAGACTCAGCCTTCGCCAACCCACTAAATACATCGATTAATCAATGAGTTGATTGATGTATTTAATCCAAAGGCTGATCCCTTGACCGAGACTATCCGCAACCCGCTGACCCTCTACCTCACTCGCTTGGCGCCCTCCAGCCAACTGACCATGCGCTACGTGCTGCAGGATGCCGCCGACCGCCTGGGTTTCGAAGACCTCAACCTCGAAGACATTGACTGGCACCTGCTGCAACCCGACCACGTCATAGCATTGGTGGCTGCCTTGCGCGAGGACGGCTACGCGCCGAATACCTCATCGCTGTATGTGAATGCAGTACGCGGGGTGATGAATGAAGCGTGGCGCATGAGCTTGATCAGCCAGGATCACCTGTTGAAGATGCGCTCGGTGAAGGCCGCAGCCGGTACGCGTCTGGGGCAGGGCCGCAACCTGCGTCGTACACTGATCCGCGAGATGCTCGATGTATGCGCCGCCGACCCTCGACCCCAGGGGCTGCGGGATGCGGCAGTGATCGGCTTGTTGTATGGCTCAGGGATGCGCAAGTCGGAATCGGTCAACCTGGACCTGGCGCAGATCAACTTTGACGAACGCAGCTTGCGGGTGATCGGCAAGGGCAACAAGGAGCTGATCAAGTACGCGCCGGACTGGGCGTTCGCCAAGCTGCGGGCGTGGCTTGAGTTTCGTCGCGAACAACTCAAGGAAGGCGAGCAGGACGACACGTTTTTGTTCAATCGTATACGCCGCGGCAGCCACATCACCCGCGAACGCATTACCAAACATGCGATTTATTACATTGCTCGGCAGCGCGGCGATCAGGTGGGCGTGAAGATCATGCCCCATGATTTTCGCCGTTCATTCATCACCCGGGTGATCGAAGAACATGATTTGTCGATCGCCCAGAAACTGGCGCATCACACCAATATCCAGACCACCGCCAGCTATGACGTACGCGACGACAATGAGCGGCGGCGGGCGGTGGACCGCTTTGATCTGTAGCTGTAGGCGAGGCTCAGGAGGAGGGCGGGGCGCTTGAGGCCAGGTGCGCCGGCAAGCGGCGCAAGGTCCACAGCGTGGTGAGCATTGCGGCAAGCGCGCACAGCGCAATGCCGATCAACATCGGCGCGGGCGTATGGTCGGCGAACACGCCTACCAGGGTCATTGAAACGGCCGCGGTCACCATCTGGATCGCGCCAAGCAATGCAGACGCAGAACCTGCCACGGCGCCATGGTCTTCCAGCGACAATACACCCGCAGCCGGCAGCAACAGGCCGAGAAAACCGAACCCGATAAACAGCAAACTCATCATCAAGGGCAAGCTATCACCCCAGAATGTGGTGGCCGCCAACAGGGCCATGACCGCTGCCACACCCACCACCGACCAGCGAATCAACGGCGCAAGGCCAAAACGCGCACTCAAGCGTGCAGTCAGTTGGCTCATGGCGAAAAACGAGGCGGCGTTGAGGGCAAAACACAGACTGAACTGCGCCGGTGTCAGGCCGAAATACTCGATGTACACGAAGGGCGCACTGCCGATAAACACAAAGAAGGTCGCAAGGCCAAAGCCGCACACGACCGATAAGCCGGTGAATACCGGGTCACGCAACAGCGCGCCATAACTGCCGAACGCATTGCCCAGGGTCTTGCCCAAACGGCGTTCGGCCGGGTGGGTTTCCGGCAGTTGTACGACAGTCATCACCAGGCAAAGCACAGCGACCACCGCCAGCACAGCAAATACTTCGCGCCAACTCCAGATCGATATCACCAGGCTGCCGGCCAGCGGCGCAAGGATCGGCGAAACACTCATCACCAGCATCAGCAAAGCCATCAGACGCGCCGCTTCATGGCCGGTGTACAGGTCCCGCACGATCGCCCGCGGGATCACCATCCCCGCACAGGCACCGAATGCCTGTATGGCGCGAAAACCGATCAATACTTCGATGGTCGGCGCCAACGCGCAGCCGATGCTGCCAATGGTAAATATCACCAAGCCCGCATAAATCGGCAGTTTGCGCCCGAACACATCGCTGATCGGCCCGTAGAACAACTGGCACACACCAATGATCATGAAGAACACGGTAAGGCTCATCTGCACCGCCGCCGGTGAGGCCCCAAGGCTTGACCCCAGGGTTGGCAGCGCAGGCAGGTAGATGTCGATGGCAAACGGGCCGACGGCGGTGATCAGGCCCAGCAGCAGGGCGAGATGGGCAATACTTCGAGACATTGTGCAGGTCCGGCTGGAGCAAAGGACGGCCAGCTTAAGTGAAACGCGCAGATCCGCAAACTTAGGCTTCACTAACAAGCAGTTGTTGCCGATACAGCTAACAGTGACACTTGAACGGTTGGGTTCCCAACCGACGGTCCTGGCACGGGGATACCAGCATGACGATCAAATTGCGCTTGATGCTGTTGATTGGGACCGGGTTGCTCACCGCCTTGATCATGAGCCTGGCCAGCTATTTGGGAAATACCCGGATGGGCGATGCGGTACAGGACAATGACGTCAGCATGACCGTACTGCGCAATCACATGGAAGCCGACATGATGCACGACGCCCTGCGTGCCGATGTGCTGGCGGCCATGTTGGTGGGGCTGGGCAAAAGCACCAGTACACCGACCGAAGTCAACAGCTCGCTCAAGGAACATGCCGAGCACTTTCGCCAGGTGCTGGCCGACAACTTCAAGCAGCCGTTGGACGATGCAATCAAGACGAGCCTGGAAAACATCAAGCCCAGCCTGGATACCTACATCAGCGCCGGCGAGCGCATTGTCGCGCTGGCCCTGGACAACCCCGAAGCCGCCCGTGGCGAGCTGGAGACCTTCAATGCCGCCTTCAGTCGGTTGGAAGATCAAATGGCGGCCTTGAGTGAACTGATCGAAAACAACACCCAGCTGACCAGCATCGGTACCCGGCAAACCATCAGCCAAGCCAACTGGACCCTGGCCGTGGTGCTGATCGCCAGCCTGTTACTGCTGCTGGCACAAGGGCGCTGGGTCATTCTGAGCATCATGGGCCCGCTGCGTACCGCCAGCCACATTGCCGACAGCATCGCCCATGGCAACTTGAGCGAACCCATCATTGAGCCGAAAAATCACGACGAAGCCAGTGCGCTGATTCGCAGCCTGGCCACCATGCAGCGGGATTTGCGCGGCATGATCGAAGTGGTTCGCAGCAACGCCCATGGCGTCAATGGCATGAGCGAACAACTGAGCCAGGGTTGCCATGAAGTCGCAGGCAGCAGCCAACAGCAAAGCGCCGCCGCCAGCACCATGGCCGCCGCCGCCAGCGAAATGACCGCCAGCATCGAAGAAATCACCCGCCATGCCCAACGTGCCCTCGACATGGCCAACCAGGCTGAAACCCTGGCCAAGGATGGCGGCCGCGTCATTCACCAAGTGGTCAGCGACATGGACGGCATTGCCCGTTCAGCGCAGCAATCGGCCCAGGTTATCCGCACCCTGGACAAAGAGTCCGAGGCTATCTACAGCATTATTCAAGTGATCAAAGGCATCGCCGACCAGACCAACCTGCTGGCCCTGAACGCCGCCATCGAAGCCGCCCGCGCCGGGGAGCAGGGGCGCGGCTTTGCAGTCGTCGCCGATGAAGTACGCAGCCTGGCCGGACGCACCAGCGCATCCACCCAGGAGATCGCCAGCATGGTCGGGCGCATCCAGCAAAACACTCGGGAAGCGGTGACCAGCATGGAGGAGGGCGTTGCTCAAGTGGACAAGGGCATGGCCGTTACCGCCGAAGTCGAACGCGCCATTCGCGAGATCCTTCAGGCCACGCTCAGCACCACCGAATTGGTCAACGATATTTCCCGAACTATCAGTGAGCAAAGCCTGGCCAGCAACGAAATTGCTCACCAGGTGGAGATGATTGCAGGCATGTCGCAAAGCAACAGCCGCGTGATTGGAGACACGGCTTCGACGACGGATGAATTGTCGAGTTTGGCGGGGAAGCTTTCGCAGTCGGTGGATCGGTTTAGGTTGTGAGCCAAGGCCTTTTATATAACTCAACTAAATAGATGTTTAGTTTAGTTATATTTTATCCGAATAAAAACTGGTAGGAGACTATATTTTTCTTGGGCTTACGGTTCCAGATTTGGAAGAGCATCAAAAGCTTTCTGAGTCGCTTCCTCTGCCTGCTTAATCTTATGCATAACTGAGTTGACATGTTGCTTAATATTAATCTCCGTCTCCGAATCTGATAAACCTCCGGTCAGCATGACTATTTGCTTCAGACTATTCACATGAAAAAAGGCTTTGGCCAATTCATTGTTAACGGCCTCACTGAAAAAATCTGCTTTATCTAGAAACTGCGATGGTAGATCAATCGTAATGACAGAGACTTTTTCAACTAGTTTCTTACGGGAATTTTCGTCTTTCAATAAGCGGCTAATGTTGTCGGCTTGTTCAGGTGAAAAATTATCGCACCTGAATTTCGCGAGCTGGATACGCGCAGCTCCGATTGGCGTTTTCATGATCTGGGCTAGAAGCCTAGCGCTGGCATTGCGCTCCAGCTTCCGTTGATGCTTGTCAAGGAGCCACGCGGAAAGTGCGATGATTGCGGCTACCGCAGTAGCTACGGCGCTGATCGCATTCCAGTCAATTTTCCAATCTGTACAAAGCCACATTCCGTTTCTCCGGCGCAGGGTGAAAGCAACAGCGTTGCTAAGGCCGACATTCAAGCATGCGGGGAAAGCATCGCCAAGCGAAGGCTTCACGATCTAGAGACGGTAATCGAGGGTTGAGCCAGAGCTTCAAAAAATCTGCCCCCCAGAGCCCCCAACTTCGCATAGGACGGTTCGCATAATGTATATTATGTTAAATACGAGATTGGGTCTGCCTCACTCATGTATCAGCATTTCGTAATGGCTGGACGCAAATTTGCCCCCCACCGATTGATCGGAAACGTGAACGAGTTAATCGGAAAGCTCCACACATCAATCAGTTGGTTCACACAGCAAAGGTGCTATCTGACTTCCTGGCTGGCCACCTCATCGCTTTTTTAGGGTAACCAGTTTCCCTTCGCCGTCCGCCATACCTCCCACCGAGCAAGCAACGCACCAGCCGCTCGCGCAATGCCGAAGAGCCCAGCAGCTCTGATATCCCAAGCTTGTTGTATTTTGTAACGTTTCCAAACTTCCCTTACGTTCCCATCCTGATTGGCTAGCTATCAGGGTGGTTGGAATTGAGGGTTGACACATGAGGAAATGAGCGCTAAATATTGGATCCAATCACGCCAATGGAAGGCGGTAGATGCCAATGGAAGGCAATTAAATGATTAAGATGACACCCTCACTCCCTCTTACACCTGTTTGTCACCCACAAACATACTTATCCATTTTTTATACACTTAGTTCGGCTACTGACTAGGCGCTTAATTATGTCGGCTTAAGCATGGCCGTCATTTACGTGAGCAGCACAGTCGGAGCAAACAACCGCAGTGCAAACATAAAATAAATACAAGGATGGTTTTATGTACCGCCCCGATAAAAACTCGTCAATCCTCCGACTCATATTGAATCACTGTGACGCTGCACCCAATATGCCAGCCATCGTTACAGACAATAAAATCGTCAGTTACCAAGAGTTAAAAGAGCAGCTATTGAACGTGTCTGCTTTTATTCAGAGCAAGGGGATTGAACCCGGTAGCGTTATTGCTATTATGCAGAGTGAAATCAGCAGCGCACTCCCCGCCCTGTTGGGATGCTTACATGCTGGATGTATCTACTGCCCTATAGACCCGTTGATGGCAACGTCGAAAATCCAACGCACCTTAGCCGTTGCCAACGTTGAGCTCGTGCTCTCTGAATATGAGTTGCCTTATCAAAGGCAAAATGATGACCCGGAGTTTATTAATTATAGTGACCTGCCTGTCCGGGCGTCTATCAGCGTAAAGCAACACTATCACCCACTCGCTTATATTATGTTTACTTCCGGTTCAACCGGAGATCCGAAAGGCGTGGCCATTGGGCATGCCAATCTAATTGAAACATTTTTGGCTTGGCGCGAAGTTTATCAGCTGAGCACAATCAAGAGGCACCTGCAATTTGCCAGCCTTTCATTTGACGTATTTGCAGGCGATTGGATTCGTGGACTTTGTTCCGGAGCAACCATTTACGTTCCTACGTCGGCCGAAAAACAAGACGCTGAAAGCCTTGCCAACTTCATCATCACGCACAAGATCGAGTGTGCGGAATTCACTCCCATCATCCTCAGGGAGCTTTACAACTATGCACTGAGCAACAACGTCATACTTGAAAGTTTCAAGCTGCTTATTGCCGGGTCTGACGTGATGCGCGTTAGGGAGTTCAACGATATTCGTAAAGTCATCGCTCACAACTGCCGCCTGGTGTTTTCTTATGGAACAACCGAAACAACAATCGACAGCACTTATTTCGAACCTACCGCTGAAGTCCTAAGCCGCCTGGGTGATGATGCCCCGTTGCCTATTGGCATACCCTTCCCCTGCACTCACATTGCCATTCTGAACAAAGATGGTACTCATGCCGATGTGCACGAGGTCGGCGAACTCTACATAGGTGGCGGTGGCGTTGGGCAAGGTTACGTACACCATGATCACAGAACGTCAGGACGATACCTGCGCCGTCTTCCACACGGGCGCCACGGTCGATGGTACCGAACGGGTGACCTCGCTTCATATGACGGCAAGATCTTCAGCCTTCATGGCCGCGCCGACGCGCGGGTTAAAGTACTCGGCAAGTTGGTCGACCTGACAGAGCTTGAGTCTCACTTGCGTGACCATGAAGACGTACTGGAATGTGTCGCCACTACTACGCCGCACGAAGTCGACAAAAAGATCTTACTGCTCATAAAGCTCAAGCCTCACCGCACACAACCCACTCACGAAGTCATCGTTAAGCATGTCTCGCATCTTGATGATTATCCCGTTAACCGCACAGATATCTATTTCGCACAGGATCTGCCGATGACCATGACCGGCAAAATCGATCGAAATGAAGCAAGTAAAATAGCTATCAAACTCCAAGCAGGGGCGTCCAAATGAGAGTTTTACAAATTGGTGCAGGGCCAACAGGCGTTAGCCTGTTCATACAACTGTATTCCCAACTCGCAAAACAAGACCCTGTGCTTGAATATGTTATTGCTGACGGGCTCAAGCCGGGCGCTGGCTTGGCTTTTGGAACTCACTATAACAGTCACATCATTAACCTCCCTGCTTCTATCATGAGCCTGAACCCGGAAAACCCTCTTGAGTTTGTAGAGTGGCGAGCAAAAAATCAGTCATTGTGGCAAGCAGCATCACTTGAAGAAAACCAGGCGTGGTCGGAGTTCCCGCAACGTCGCTTGTTTGGTATCTATGTGGAGCATCAGTTACAAAACGCTTTGAATAACGCACCTTATGCTGAACTTATCAATACCGCAGTGACCTGCGTTACCCCCATCAAGTCGGTCAAAAAATTTACCGTAGAATTTGAAAACGGCACCGAGGAAATTTTTGACAAGGTGATTGTATGCATTGGCCATGCACCTAAATCGCCGTTGTTATCCAGCACGTCAAAAAAACTGCTCCGCTCTCCTTATCAAGGTTTGAAAATACCTGCCGATGCTACGGTGGGGATCATTGGTTCTCGACTCACAGCAATTGATGCAGTCTTGGCGCTTCAAGAAAAGGGGCATACTGGAAAAATCTTTATGGTTTCCAGAGCGGGTAAGCTACCCAAGGTGATTGCTGAGCACTCCGGATATGACGCTGAAGCGTTTACTGCTGCTCTTCTGGATGAAAAACCTCAGACGTTAGAGTCGATACTGGCGATCCATAAGAAAGAACTCGATAAGGTCACCAACCACCTTATTGACTGGAATGCCCTATTACACGCAGGACCAACCAAGGCTGAAGAGCTTGAGCAAGAACTGCACAACTGCTCTGAGGGCAATCATCTCTGGCAAAGCGTTTTGCTCGCGTCCTATACAGTTGTTGACAAGCTCTGGTCGAAACTTAGTGACGACGACAAAGCAACGTTCATGACTAGATACTATGGTCCTTGGATGACGTACCTGGCCGCATTTCCTGCGTTTAGCGCCACTCGTATATTGCAGTTGATGAAAGCTGAGCAATTACACATTTTCTCGGATCTTCAAGGAATCGAAGCTACCGAGTCAAGCTTCGAAATTTATCACGGCCAGAGCGAATGTTTGTGTGTCGAGTATCTGATTGATGGCCGCGGCGCTGGTTACGATGAAGCTGACCTCAAAGAGTTGCCCGTTTTGAGAAACATGTTGGTCAATGGCACGATAAGTACTCACCCCCTGGGCGGTGTCTCCATCAACCCGTTGACGTATCAAGCCCTGTCCCGCCGTGGCGACGAAGTCCCTGGCCTATTTTTCGTGGGTGATATGACCAAGGGTGAATTCTTGGCTACCACTGATGTGGTACGCAGCGTCATGCACGGTGTCGCTGCCACCTCCGCCATCCTCTCCAGGACACTGACATGAGGCAGGTGCTTCAAAACGAACTTCACGCGCAAAAATCCGGGCTCGCTCAGCTGTCACATGCGATTCTAGCGAGCCTTGGGGTACTCACTTTTGAGCCTGGTTTCAATCTCCAACCTGCGAACAAAATCATCGTTTTCATGGTTGACGGTTTAGGGCTGCGATTACTTGATGAGTATTGCTCCCACGCACCGTTTCTGAAAACGCTGCTGGGTCGTAGCCAGTCTTTCAGGGTTGGGTTTCCTGCAACCACGGCTACCAGTTTGGCCTCCTTTGCCCTTGGGCAAGGGAGCGGCGAGCACGGGGTGGTGGGCAGCCGATTCGCGTTGGATGCTCAGACATCGTTCACCCCACTTCCATGGAAATCAGGCAGTCCTCATCACGATCAAGATCTGATCGTTGAATCGTCGATTTTTAAAGATGAAACTACAGCCTGGGAAACTGCCAGGGAACAGGGCCTGAACATAGAGTGCATACTCCCAGCGAAATTCGTAGACTCTCGTTACAGCAAAGCTGTCTACAGAGGAGCTACTTTCACTCCCTACGAAGACTACTCCCACTGCGGCTTTCGCATTAGAAACGCCCAAAAAAACTTATCAAGACAGCTGATTTACGTCTATCTTGGCGAGTTGGATTACGCGGGTCATATTCACGGACCCCATTCGCAGGCCTGGTTAAACCGCCTGCAGGAGGTCGACACCCTAATCTCTTCCATCGCCAGTACGCTGACTCAAGGGACGCAACTGCTAGTCACCGCCGATCATGGCATGACAACCCTTTGCTCCGAAGTAAGCTTTGACTTCGACACTGATCAGCACTTGCAAGAAGGTGTGGCATGGATTGCTGGCGACATTCGAGCTCGGCACGTCTACGTGAAAGACGGCAACTTCCCCGCCGTGATGGAGCGCTGGAAAAACAAACTGGGTGATGACTTTACGGTACTTTCCCGTAGCCAGGCGGTTAACGAAGGTTTGTTTGGTGGTTCCACGAGGTTTGAACAACGTATCGGAGATATGATTGTGTATCCCACAGGTCAGGGCGGGATCTTGCAAAGCCTTAGGGAGAAAGACCAGACCTTATGGAACGGACATCACGGGGCTTTAACAGATGAGGATCAGCTTTCTCCGCTTCTAATCTACACCAACCGGTGACCCGTAGGCTGTGGCTCGACTTCGAAGCTACAGCCTACACATCAACCTGCCTGTGCCCGAAGAACTTTATGGATCTCGGATACCATCCACCTCACGCCCTCCTCAACCGTCCCTTCATTCCGACACAACGCCCACCCCTGCCCCACACCCACCCGCTCAAACGCCTCTGTACAAGCCACCTGTTCCTCCAGCCTGAACATCACCGTACTGCTCAACCCACGCCGCCGCGCCGCTGCCCTTGCCCAGGATATTTGCGCAGTGGCGACAACCCCCACATGCAGATCCGGCACTTGCACCTGTCGATCAAGGTTCAGCGCAAGAATGTCTTTAAACGGTATCAACCGCCGAAACGCGGCATCGGACGGGTACCAGCGATCCATCAGGATGATGCTGTCGGGTGGCTGCGCAGCCAGTACGTGTCGGGTGATCCAGCTGCGGCTGTCGGCAAAGCGTTCACACACCTCAAGCTCCAGATCCCGACTGGGGTCTCTGGCGAATTTGTTAACCAGAGCCATCGTTTGCGCTCGATAGGGATCGCTTTTGCGCTCGCACAGGCGGACGACCTTTTTGTTGTCGGCCCTCAATGCTGTCGTAACAGCCTCCAACAGCGTGGTTTTGCCGGTGCCCTTGGGCCCATCCAACGAAACAAACAGCGCCCGAGTCATACGAGCGCTGCGTTATCGTTCAGGTTGTGCGGTTCCATGAGGTCTCGGAGTTTGGGCAAGTTGGCCTCCATTATGGGGAACCTTATTGCCCAATGCGAGGCGGGACTGGACCGAAGCGCCCTCCCCGCGTCAGCCGTTCAGCATTCGGCTTTCCGGCACGCCGGCCTCGTACGTCAACGCCCATGGCGCGATCAACCGCTGCGGGGTCTGGCAGGTTTTGCGTTTGAACACGAAGTTGCGGCACTTTTCGGCAAACTGCTGGCGGTTTTGCACCATGTCCAACTGCATCTGTGCCAGCTCATGCTCGCGACAGCGTTCCATTTGCTGAATATCCAACGTGGTTTTACGCGCGCGCGCGTCCCGGTATTGAGGATTGGTCAGCGCGCTTTGGGCCTGTTGAGAGAGCCACAGATCAAAGGTGTGTGGGCAGCGCGGGCCGATATCCTGAACCATTGCGTATTCCAGAGCCTGGACGGCGCTGATGGGCAGGCATTCTTCGGTCAGCTTGTGCGCGACTTCATTGCCGACTGCCCTTGGCAGGCTATAAGTCCAGTATTCGGAGCCATAGAGGCCCATGGTTTTGTAATGCGGGTTGAGCACTATGCCCTCACGGGCCAATACAATATCGGCGGCCAGCGCCAGCATCACGCCGCCTGCGCCCGCACTGCCGGTCAGGCCGCTGATCACCAGTTGCCTGGCGGTTAGCAGTTCCTGGCACACATCGTCGATGGCTTGAATATTGGCCCAGGCTTCCAGCCCCGGCACTTTGGCGGCCTGGATCACATTAAGGTGCACGCCATTGGAAAAACTGCCGCGCCCGCCTTTGATCAGCAACACTTGGGTGTCTCGCGCCTTGGCCCAGCGCAATGCAGCCACCAGTCGTTGGCATTGCTCGGTGCTCATGGCGCCGTTGTAGAACTCAAATGTCAGTTCGCCGACGTGATCAGTCTCCCGGTAGCGAATCGGTTGATAGGCCAGCGCATTGAAACGCTGTTGCGCGATCGAGCTGTCCAGCACCGGAACGCCAGCCAGTTGTTCAGCCAGCACATGACGCGCCGGCAGCTTGAAGGTCTCCTGCCCTGGCTGGGCCTTGCGTTTGAGCGAGCCGATCCACAGGCTGTGATCCCCAGCTGCCACCAGTACCGCGTCATCCTGGACCGCGAGAATTTCCCCCGGACTGCCCTGGCGTGAATCCAGGTGTGCGTCGTACAGGTAATATTGCCCGCCCAGCAGGCTTGCCAGCACACCGGGTTGGCCGTCGGCGGCGTCGATGCTGCGCTTGATAAAGGCTGCACAATCGAACCAACTGAAGGTTCGGTCAGCCTGGGTCATGTTCGGCTGCAATCGCCCGATAACGTCGGGTTGGGTGTAATCGAGGGGCACAGGGACAAAGCCCGTGGCGAATTTTTCCACCACATCGCGGATGCAGACAATCGCCGCGTCACTTACCTGGCCATTGTACAGCTCGGATTTGCGCACATCGGCGGGCATGTAGAATTCGCAGGTCGACCAGATCGGCCCAGCGTCCATTTCCTCCACCGCCTGCAAGGCCGTGACGCCCCAGCGATTAACCTGCCGGGTGATGGCCCAGTCCAACGCGCTGGCGCCACGGTCACCGACGATGCCTGGGTGGACGATCACCACCGGCCGCTGCGGGTGGTTCCATAGCTGCTCGGGTACCCGGTCCTTGAGAAATGGACAGATCACCAGATCGGCCCCCGACGCCTCGACCTGGCGGCACACGGTAATTTCATCGGTGAACACCACAACGCTGGGATCGTGACCCGCCTGGCGCAAATCCAGCCAGGCCCGCTGGGTCAAACCGTTGAATGCCGAGGATAACAACAGGATCTTCAGTGATCGCATGGCTGACTCTTCCTTGAGATTGGGCGACCAGAGGTGCTCCTTGAGCCGTCCCTGGCCTTTGATGGAAGCCCAAGGTTATAGAGCGCGGCAGCCGCGCCACCTGATCCGGATCAATTTTGTATGAGCAATGCCCAGATCCGCACGCTTGAATACGACGCAGACACTCTTTAGCCAAAAGTAGCCCAGGTATTGCTCAAGCAGCGTTTCGCAGAGCTCAAGGATGCGCAGTTGAGCGACATTCAGGTGCAAAGTGCTTCCAGAATAAACGCGGTGCCTATGGGTTTCTCGCGAGCAAGCTCGCGCCTACAAAATCCTTGACTGACTGGCTAAGCACATAAGGTTGACAGCACCGTCCAAACTTCAACAATCTGCACCTCTCCCTGCCCTGCCCCGAGGCTGTCCTTGGACTATTTCAGTGCCCTCACCGCCTTCGTCGAAGCCGCCGAAGGCAATAACTTCTCCCGCGCCGCCGAGCGGTTGGGGATCAAGGCGTCCACGGTTTCACGCTACGTAAAGGACCTTGAGCAGGACCTGGGTATCGCGCTGTTCAATCGCTCCACACGCACCCTGCACCTGACCGAAGGCGGCCAAACCTTCCTGATGCACGCGCGCAGGGTGCTGGATGAACTGGAACATGCCAAAGCGGCGACGTCTGCGTTAAACGAGCAGCCCCGGGGCGTGTTGAAGCTCAACCTGCCACCGGCCTTCGCCCGCCATCACATCCTTGCGGCCTTGAAGGACTTTGGCGCGCGCTACCCGCAAATCAGCCTGGAACTGGTGCTGGACAACGCGCAGGTCAACTTGATTCATGCAGGCGTTGATCTAGCCATTCGCATTGGCGCGCTGGCCGATTCAACGCTCAAGGCGCGCAAACTCTGCGACGGCCATTACCGCGTGGTGGTGAGCCCGGCTTTTGCCGGGCAGCACGGTGCACCAACAACCCCAACCGACCTCACCGGTGTGCCCGCGGTGCTGGGTACCTCTCCTGCGGGCGCTATCAGCTTTGTCTGCGGGGACCAGGTCGCACCGCTGCTGCATAACGGCGGCATTCGGATAAATGACCTCGACGCCCAACTGATCGCCGCACGCCAAGGGTTGGGCTTTGCCCTGTTACCGGATTGGCTGGTCGCCCAGAGCATCCAGGCCGGCGAGCTGCTCGTGTGGCTGCCGCAATGGCGAATACGCGATGTCGAGCGCGACTTCGCCGTGTGGTTTGTCTACCCGCCCAAGCGCATCGTGTCGTCCAAGGTCAGGTGTTTTATCGACTTTATCGTTGAGCGACTGGGCCAGACGCCTGAGTGGACATGACTCAACTGAAGCGAATATCCAGGGAGCGCAGATAGGTTTGCAGCCCTGCGTCCTGAATCGGAATCAGGAACGCCTCGGTGTCCGATTCGTTGAAGTGCGCGTGCCAATAGCCCGGAGGCGTGACAAATGCCAGGCCAGGCGACCAGTCCACCCGCTGCGGATTGCGGATCTGACCATCCGCGTCCAGCTCGGTGCCCACCAGCGAGTAACACCCCGACGGGCAATCAATGATGAAATCCAGCGCAATCGACTGGTGCCGGTGAGGTTTTTGTACCGAGCCTGCCGGCAGGATGCCGTACATCGCCCACAGCACATGGGTCACGGTGCGCGTCTGGGGGAAGTTGCGGTTGCCCAGCAAAATGCTGATGCGGCTGCGGTCTTGCGCCCGGGGATCGTCGGCCGCTTCGCGCAACTTGGCGTTAGCCAACGCTGCGGGGTAGAGCGTCGGCGCGAAGCGGTCTACGCTACGTGTCACTCCCAGGTAGCGCAGCAAGGGTTCATCGTGCACGTAGTAAAGACGCGCATCCTGGCTGGCACTGAAGTGCACCGCCTGCAAGCCTGGCAAGGCAATAAAACAGCCTTTTGACCATTGAATCTCATGCTCGCCCTGAACCAGCCTGCCCTCCCCGGCGATCACATAGAACACCTGGGAGGTCGCATTGGGTTGCAAGGTCAGCGTGTCGCCACGGTTAAGACGCATGAAGTTCGCGCACAGCCCGGGACCTGTCGCGGGGCCTTCGCAGCCCAAGGCCTCGCTGAGGTCCAGCGGGACCACGCGTGAAGGGCCACTGTCGTATAACGAGGCGGGAAAGCTGTGGTAGGGAATGCGCGCAATCAGGTTGGCACTGATGGGGTTGGCCGCCTTGCTGTACTCGAAGTACTCGGCGTCCACCTGGTTTATATCCGCCAGCGCGGGGTTGAATTCACGGTTCATCAGGCTCACCTCAGTCGTTGGCTGGAGCCCGCAGCGCTTTTAAGCGCTGCAGTGCGTGAATCAACTATAGGCAGTGTGCGCTGGCGGATTAATCCCTGCACCTGCACAGCAGTTATGCGAAACGGGGCCGTTAACGCAACTCAAACCAGGTGGTTTTCAACTGCGTGTACTTATCAAACGAATGCAGCGACAGATCACGCCCAAAGCCGGACTGCTTGCCCCCGCCAAAGGGCACCGTGACATCCAGCGCGTCGATTGTATTGACCGACACAGTGCCGGCATTCAGGGCGCGAGCCACGCGGTGCGCGCGGTTCAGGTCGTCACTCCACACCGATGCCGCCAGGCCGTAGATACTCGCGTTGGCCTGCTGCACGGCCTGTTCTTCGGTGTCGAAGGCGCTCACCGCCAGCACGGGGCCAAACACTTCATCGCGGCAAAGGCTCATACCCGGGGTGACGTCGCCAAAGATCGTCGGCTGGATGAAGTTTGATGAACCGTTGAGGGTCATCTGCTCGCCCCCCACCAACAGCGTGGCGCCGTCGGTGCGCGCCTGGCTGATGGCTTGCATGATGCGTGCGGTTTGCCCGCTGTCGACGATTGCACCGGCAGCGCTGCGCGGGTCCAGGGGATTGCCGGGTATCCATGCCCGGGACTTGGCGACCAGGCGCTCGACGAACTCATCGTGAATGGAGCGTTGCACATACAGGCGCGAGTTGGCCGAGCACACTTCGCCCTGGTTAAAGAAAATCCCGAACGCCGCCTTTTCGGCCGCCAGGTCCAGGTCCTGACAGTCTGCAAACACCAGGTTCGGGCTTTTGCCGCCACACTCCAGCCAGACCTGCTTGAGGTTGGACTGGGCGGCGTACTGCATGAAGTATTTGCCCACCTGGGTGGAGCCGGTAAACACCAGGCAATCCACGTCCGAGTGCAACCCCAGGGCCTTGCCGGCGCTCTCGCCCATGCCAGGCACCACGTTCAGTACACCCGGCGGAATCCCCGCTTCAAGGGCCAATTCCGCCAGGCGCAGTGCAGAGAACGGTGACTGCTCAGCGGGCTTGAGCACCACACTGTTGCCCGCCGCCAAAGCAGGCGCCAGTTTCCAGGCGGCCATGTCCAGCGGGAAGTTCCATGGCACCACTGCCGCAATCACCCCCAACGCTTCGCGGGTGATGGTCGCCAAGGCGTTGTGGGCGGTCGGCGCGACCTGGTCGTAGATTTTGTCCAAGGCTTCGCCGTACCAGGCGAACACATGAGCGGCACCGGGTACGTCGACGTTATAGGCGTCCATCACCGGCTTGCCCATGTTCAGGGAGTCCAGCAGCGCCAGTTCTTCACGGTGGGTCATCAACAGCTCGGAGAGTTTAAGCAGGATTTTCTTGCGCTCGCCTGGTGGCATTCGCCGCCAGGGCCCCTGGTCAAACGCACGGCGCGCGGACCGCACCGCAAGCTCAACTTCTGCGTCACCGCAAGCGGCGACCTGCGCAAGCCGTTGCTGGGTCGCCGGGTTGATGGTGTCGAACGTGACACCGGACCGTGCACTCACAGGTTGGCCGTCGATCAGGGCGGTGTTGATGAAGGTTTGGCGGGCAGCGCGTTGCTGCCAGTATTCGAGGTTGAACATGCTGTATTCCTGAAGGGGGATGGATAGGTAAACATCTGGTCAGCCTTAAGGCTTTTGTAGGCGCGAGCTTGCTCGCGAAAACCCCATAGGCGCCGCGTTCACTCAAGAAAAACCCGTTATCGTTGACGTTTTTCGCGAGCAAGCTCGCGCCTACAAATGAACCGAGGGGTTGATGTTTATTCAGCCATTTGCAGGTCCGGCATACGTACCCGGAAGCCACGTGTGACGCAGAACAAACACAGCAGCCCCAGGCCCATCCAGCACAAGCCGATGGTGAATGACATGCCCGACAGGCTCGTCCACAGCCACAGCGTGCTGAGAAACCCCAGGCCCGGTAGAACGGCGTAAAGCAGGTAGTTGCGGGTGCCGCGCAGTTTCTGGTCGCCCAGGTAATGCTTGATCACTGCCAGGTTGACCGCCGAAAACGCAAACAGCGCGCCGAAGCTGATCATGTTGGCCACGGTGTCCAGCGTGATAAACAGAGCGATCAGCGAGAACAGGCTGACCAGCATGATCGCGTTGGCCGGCACGCGTTTCTTCGTTACCAGCTTGCCGAACACCCTGGGCAGCGCACCGTCGCGGCCCATTGCGAACAGCACGCGAGACACACTGGCCTGGGAGACCATCGCCGAGGCGAAACAGCCCGCTACATAGGTCGCGGTAAAGGCGCTGACCAACAGCTCACCGCCTACGCGGCGCATCACATCCACCGACGCCGAGTCAGGGTCGGCGAAGCTGCTCCATTGCGGGAATACCAACTGCGCGCAATAGGAAACCACCAGGAACAACAGCCCACCGATCAACGACACCGCCATGATTGCAATAGGGATGGTACGGCGCGGGTTGGGGGTTTCTTCGGCCATGGTCGACACCGCATCAAAGCCCAAAAACGACAAGCACAGCACCGCCGCGCCGGTCATGATCAGCGGTACGCTGAAGCCGTCATGGTGAAACGGCTTGAGCAACGACACCGGTTCGGCCTGCCCGCTCAGGTTGTGGATCGACAACGCCACAAACACCACGATGAACACCAGTTGCGCCACGATCAGCACCCAGTTGACTCGGGTGATCGACTCGATACCCACCAGGTTGAGCGCCGTCACCAGGGCAATGGAGCCCAGTACCCATACGGCAGTCGGCACGCCGGGAAAGTATTCGGACAGGTAGATGCCGATCAACAAATAGCTGAGCAGCGGCAGGAAGATGTAATCCAGCAGCAAGGTCCATCCGGCGATAAAACCGAAGCAGGCGCCAAACGCCTTGCGCGTGTAGGTATAGACCGAGCCCGAATAGGGATGCGCCTGGACCATGCAGCCATAGCTGTAGGCCGTGAGCAACATGGCCGCCAGCGTCAACAGGTAAGCGGTGGCCAGGTGGCCCTTGGTCATTTGCGTCACCAGCCCGTAGGTGGTGAACACCGCCAGCGGCACCATATACGCCAGTCCAAACAGCACCAGCCCGACCAGGCCCAGGGGTTGTCGAAAACGGCGCGATGAGGTTGATGGGGTGTGATGGGCGGGAGTATCGGCTGCGTTTGTTATTGTATTCATTGCTGACTCCTGGAAATGGGAATGCAGGGCGCCGCGGCGTTCGATCAGATCGATACCGTTATTGAGTCATCCATGGGGTTGGGTGGGCAGCCCAATGTTCGGTGCCCACCCGGTTCAATCCACCGAGAAGCGAAGTCGCTCAGCCCTTCACAGCTTTCCCGCGATCCGTGCGGTGCGGTCTACCGCGATGCGGGTTTTGTCGACCAGTTCATCGAGCTCCGCGCGTGTGGCAACCAGGGCCGGTGCCATGATCATGCGGCCCAGGGTCGAGCGAATGATCACGCCTTCTTCAAAGCCAAATGTGCGGCACTGCCACGCCAGGTCGTTCTCATTGGCGAAGCGTTTGCGAGTGTCCTTGTCCTCGGCGAACTGCAACGCCGCGAGCATTCCGGCGCCCTGGATCTCGCCAATCAGCGGGTGATTGGCGAAGGTTTCGCGCAAAAGCTTGTGCAAATACGGCCCGGTGTCTTCCTTCACTTGGCGCACAATGCCTTCATCGCGCAGCGCCTTGAGATTGGCCAGCGCCACTGCCGCCGCGACCGGATGCCCGGAATACGTCAGGCCATGGGCGAAGACCCCGCCCTGCTCCACCAACGCCTCGGCCATGCGCTTGCTCAGCACCAGACCACCCATGGGCAGGTAGCCGGACGTCAGGCCCTTGGCGATCGACAGGGTATCGGGTTCGAACCCAAAATACTGGTGAGCAAACCATTCGCCGGTGCGGCCAAAACCACCAATCACCTCATCTGCACACAGCAGCACATCGTACTGACGGCAGATCCGCTGGATGTGCGGCCAATAGCTTTGCGGTGGAAAGATCATGCCGCCTGCGCCCTGGAAGGGTTCGGCGATAAAGCCTGCGACGTTTTCCGCGCCCAGTTCCAGGATCTTCTCTTCCAGTTGCAGCGCACAGCGCCGACCGAATTCGTCCGGGGTCAAATCCCCGCCCTGGGCGAACCAATACGGTTCATCAATGTGCGCAACGTCCGGAATCAAGCCGCCCATCTCATGCATGAATTTCATGCCGCCCAGGGCTGACGCCGCCAGGGTCGAGCCGTGATAGCCGTTCCAGCGGCCGATCATGATTTTCTTCTGCGGCTTGCCGAGCACTTGCCAATAACGGCGCACGGTACGGATCAGCACCTCGTTGGCTTCGGAGCCGGAGTTGGTGTAGATCACGTGGCTGTAGTGAGCCGGCAAAAGGCTGAACAACAGCTCGGACAGCTCGATCACCGCCGGGTGGGTGGTGTGAAAGAACATGTTGTAGTAGGCCAACTGGTCCATCTGCGCCGCGGCGGCAGCGGTCAGGTCCTTGCGCCCGTAACCGAGTTGTGTGCACCACAGGCCCGACATTCCGTCCAGATAACGCTTGCCTTCGCTGTCCCACAGGTACAGGCCCTCACCACGGACCATGACGCGGGGACCTTCGGCATTCAGCGCCTTTTGATCCACAAAGGCATGGATATGGTGAGCCGCATCAGACTGCTGATAGTCCTGGGTCCGGCGCTTGGGTTCGAAGGGTAAGTTCATGGCTTTTTCTCTTGTTGTGGGTAGTCATGCCTGGGTGAGCGGCCCGGCTCAGCGGTTCTTGCTCATGTAGCTTTCAAGGGGGTCTTTGCTGAGCACGCCCTGGGCTTCGGCCAACGAATCGATAAACAACGAAAACAGTTCCGATTGCGTACCGATATCGAGCTTGCTGTAGATGTGTTTACGGTGGGACTTGATGGTGTCCTCGGAAACCCCGAGGCGCTCGGCCAGTGAGCGCGTGGAGTGGCCCCGCAGGATCAACTGGGCGATCCGGCATTCGCGCTCGGTCAACAGCGACGAGCCGAAGTTATTGAGTGCCGAATGAATACGCTGCTCCAGCAAGCTCTCAAACCGTGCGCCCTGCGCATCCAGGCCGACAAAGTGCTTGCCCAGCACCGCCAGCACCCACGGCGTGATGCGCTTGAATTGTTGCGTGGTGGTGGCATCGAGCTTTTGCGTGAAGGCCAGCGACACCGCCAGGCTCAGGCCATTGCCTGCCTGATGGATGTAATTGAGCTCATCTTCCAGGTGCGAATGCCGGTAGAACGACTGGTAATACTCACTGTGTTCGAAGTGATCGGGGGCTACATCGGCGAGGTCGTAGCAGCCGGACGCGGCGCCCTCCACGCAGGCACCGTAGAACGGATCAAGCAGATAGAAACCCGACAGGTACTGGCGCACGTTGCCTTGCGGCAGCCATGGCCCGTCCAGCTCGAACAATGCGCTGGGCATCCCGTCGCGGGGGTACAAGTACAGGGTCGTGGCCTGAATCGGCCAGATACACCCAAGGGCCTCAAACAGTGCGGCGGCAAAGCCGGCATTGCCGATGTTCGCGGTGACGCGGGCCATCTGCTCGAACCATTGGGCTGAAGAAAACCGGTCATTTTCCACTTCGAAGACTCGCCGTCAGAATGCTGGGGTGCGGCGCCACGTCACTGGCGCCCGGGACTGAAGTGATAGTCCCACAGCCGCCAAGTCATCGAAATCACCCGTTAGGGTGACGGGTTGTGCCTGTCGGGCTATCGAGGCAGCTCGACCCGCGCCACCAGGCCTGGGCCAGGCAGACGGTTGCTGAGCGTCAGTTCGCCGCCCTGCTCGCGCACAATGGCGCGCGCCGCTGAAAGCCCGAGCCCTACGCCACCGGTATTACGATTGCGCGAGGTTTCCAGACGAAAGAAGGGGTCGAATACGCGCTCAAGGTCGGCCTCGGGAATCCCCGGCCCCTGATCACGGACCTCGATATAGACTCGCTGATCGTCGCCACTCAGGGCGATGCCAGGGTGGCGCGCATATTTGCCGGCGTTCTCCAACAGGTTAACGATCACCCGCTTAAGTCCCAGTGGCCGCCCTTGATAAACCAGGTGGGCCGGGCCGCTGAAATCAACCGCAAGATGCTGGTCGCGATAGTCGTCAATAATGGTTTGCAGCAGCTCCGACAGATCAAACACGGTGCTTTGCTCCAGCACGGTATCATCGCGAAAGAACGCCAGCGCGGCGTTGATCATCGACTGCATTTCTTCGACATCGCGAATCAGTTTGTGCTGATGGTCCAGATCCTCCATGAACTCGCAACGCAGGCGCATGCGCGTCAGGGGCGCGCGTAAATCGTGGGAAATGGCCGCGAGCATATGGGTGCGTTCGCCGATGAAATGCTGGATCTGCGCTTGCATGGTGTTGAAGGCGATGATGGCCTGGCGTATTTCGTCGGGGCCCTCGCTGTCGATAGGCGGAGCACGCAGATCCCCCCCAAAACGCCGGGCGGCACTGGCGAAACGCTGCAACGGCCTGGCCAATTGCCGAGTCGCGAACCAGGCCACCAACAAGGTCGCGATCAACCCCAGGGTAATGATCACCGCGATTCGCGTAGGTGCGCTCAGCCCCCACGTGCGTTCAGGCGGAATGAATGACAACCAGCTGCCGTCGAGCAACTGCACGAGCGCCACATAGTGCGCGTCGGGGCTGCCACGCGGCCAATCGTCCGGGCTGAACACCTGAATTTGTCGCCCCGTGCCAAACAGCGCTTGTATCCCTGGGACTTCGCCCGCTTGCAGCGCCGTGTTGCCGTCGGGAAGGCCGAAATCCGCTGTGTCGTTATGCCACGCCACATGCAGCCGGGCATCGCTGGCCGCTGTCGCCAGTTGCGGGCGCAACGTTGCAGGGGCGGCTTCGATGACCTTGGTGGTCGCGGCCATCTGCTCCAGTAACCCGGTGCGATCAATAGGCGGGCGCGCCCAGACCCCGGCCACCTGGACGAACAAGGCATTGAGCGCCAGCGAAGCGAGCATCGCGGCGAGAATGGTCAGGGCGATACGCCGGTTCAGGGTGTCGCGACGCAACAGGCGGCGGATCATGAGCGGGTGACCACGGCGGTGAACAAATAGCCGCCATTGCGTACCGTGCGGATCAAGTCCGGGCGTTTGCAATCGGGCTCAATCTTGCGCCGCAACCGGCTGACCTGCACGTCGATGCTGCGGTCGAAGGCATCGTGGCCCTGGCCGTGGGTGAGGTCGATCAATTGGTCGCGGGTGAGGATACGCTGAGGGTGTTCGAGAAACACCACCAGCAAGTCGAATTCCCCACCGGACAGCGGAATCATTACGCCTTCGGGGGAGCGCAGCTCGCGGCAGGTAATATCCAGATGCCAACCGGCGAAGGCAATGACGGGTCGGGAGTGCTCGCTGGCCGCGCCGATGGGCTGCCCCGCGCGCCGTTGCACCGCACGCAGGCGGGCCAGCAATTCGCGGGGGGCGAATGGTTTGGTCAGATAGTCGTCGGCGCCCAGCTCCAGGCCGACGATGCGATCACTGAGCTCGCCCATGGCGGTGAGCATGATGATGGGAATGCCCATCTGCGCCCGGACTTTCTGGCACAGGCTGAGGCCGCCTTCACCGGGCAACATGAGGTCCAGGATGATGGTGTCCGGGCGCTGCCGGGCGATGGCCGCCCACATGGCTTCACCGTCGGCAGCCACGTCGACTTCATAGGCGTGCTGCACGAAGAACTTCTTCAGCAATGCCAGAATCTCTCCGTCGTCGTCAACGATCAGCAGTCTGCTCACGTTCCCAGGCCCCCCGGCAAAAAAGGAAGACATCTAAAACCATTCCGGCGCCAGGGTCATTTATTTCAATCGAGCAACATTCCTTCGCCACCGACACAACCCGGACATCTTCGGGAAAACCCACTCGGGCATCCTGCACGCCTTCCATTCAAGGAGACGTTCATGAAGCTTTCAAGCAGCAGGTATACCGAGCAGGCACAGGACACCGGGCGGCCCTTGGTGCTGAGTCAGCGCACATCGTCCCCCGCACAGGACAGTCCCATGCTGTTTCAGGAATCCTGCCTGGGCCTGACGGCGGACCAGGACCGTATCGTGCTGCGCCGCTACTTCGAACATTACAGCCCCGACGCCGGACGCTGGGTCGAGTACGCCCACTCCATTTCCACCGCTGAGCTGGTCCACTGGATCATGACCCATGGCCAGTTGCACGTTGAATGCTCCCAGGACACTGCGAACGAACAGGTAGCCCATTGATCACTCGTAAATGCTCACTGCCGTTACTCATAGCGGCCACTCTGAGCCTGGCGGCCTGCAGCACCAACCACATCGAGCCCGAAAACGCGGGTTTTCTTCACGATTACAGCCTGCTTAAAGAACACCAAAGCCCTTCGGGCCAGACCGTCCTGAGTTGGGTCAGCCCAGCCTTGAAGCGTGGCCGATACAAGCAGGTGTACCTGGCACCCAGCCAGTTTTTCCCGGCTGTTGAACCCAGCGCCCAGATACCGCAAAGCACCCTCGCCCACGTCACCGGGTATTACGACCTGGTGCTGAGGTCGGAGCTCGGCAAACACGTATACCTGGCCGCAAAGCCCGGGCCCGACACACTCACGATACGCCCCGCCATTACCCGGATCGCCACCACCCCCCAAGGCTTGCGCCTATATGAATGGCTGCCGGTCACTCTGGTCGCAGCAGGCGTGAGCACCGCCGCTGGAGTCCGTGATCAGGACAGCGAAATCGCCACGCAGTTGTCCCTGGAAGATGGCTCGACCGGTGATGTCGTGGCTGCCATCGTGAGCAACGGCACCGGCATTCCCCTGGACAACAACAAGCAAGTGATGACCGCAGACAACGTAAAAGAAGTGCTCGACGGCTGGGCTCGCGACCTGGGCCAGTCATACGGCAGCATCGCTCGTTAGCAAGCCCCCCGGCTCAAACGTCATAATCCCCTGGCTGTCTGCGTGGTAATCTTGCGGCACCACGAATAGACATTGATCGTCACTTGACGATGACCAAAGCCAGGAAAGAACATGCCCAAGATTTCTCACTCAGCGCTACGCCGTAACTTCCGTGACCTGCTGGCAACGCCGATCTGCGTTGAAACCGCTTCCGTATTCGACCCCATGTCTGCCCGCATCGCGGCAGACCTGGGGTTTGAAGTCGGGATCCTGGGCGGTTCAGTCGCCTCCCTGCAGGTGCTGGCGGCCCCCGATTTTGCGTTGATTACCCTGAGTGAGTTCGTTGAGCAAGCCACCCGCATTGGCCGTGTCGCCCAGTTGCCCTTCATCGCCGACGCCGACCACGGCTACGGTAATGCGCTGAACGTGATGCGTACCGTCGAAGAGCTGGAACGCGCCGGTGTCGCCGCGCTGACCATCGAAGACACTCTGCTGCCGGCGCAATTCGGGCGCAAGTCCACCGATCTGATTTCGGTGGAAGAAGGCATCGGCAAGGTCAAGGCGGCCATTGAGGCGCGCGTCGACCCTGCATTGTCGATCATTGCCCGTACCAACGCCGGCGTGTTGCCCACCGCCGACGTTATCGCCCGCACCAAAGCCTACGAAAAAGCCGGCGCCGATGGCATCTGCATGGTCGGCGTCAAAGACTTCGAGCACCTGGAGCAAATCGCCGAAAACCTCAGCGTGCCGTTGATGCTGGTGACCTACGGCAACCCGCAACTGCATGACAGCGAGCGCCTGGCCAGCCTGGGCGTGCGCATCGTCGTCGCCGGGCATGGCGCTTACTTCGCCGCGATCAAGGCCACCTACGACAGCCTGCGTGCGCAACGCCAGCTGACCCAGAGCACGTCCAATCTCAGCGCCACGGAGCTGACCCACACCTACACGTTGCCGGAGAGCTATGTGGCGTGGGCTGAAGAGTTCATGGACGTTAAAGAGTAGCTTCAATGACGCCCCGTAGCGCGGGGCGCAGCGTTTGCCACTGCTGTAAAATTCGCGGACCATGGGCGCCTTTCTGTTCCAGCCAACAAGAGGTGCCCATGGCCAACCACGACCTGTGCTACACCCCCGACCCGGATGCCGACTCCATTTCCTCCGATGTGATCGGTTTCAACGGCATTCTGGTCTCAACCCAAATCCCGACCCGCGCCGACGGCAGCCTGGAGCTGGGCGATATCACCCTGCAAAGCGAATGCACCCTGCAAGCGCTGAAAGTCGCGCTGGAAAAAGCCGGCAGTTCCATGGACCGGGTGATGCACCTGACCATTTACCTCACCGATATGGCCGACCGTGCCGCGTTCAACGAAGTCTACAAGCGCTTTTTCGCCAAGCCATGGCCGGTACGGGCTGCGGTGGGTGTTGCCGCGTTGGCGGTGGACGGAATGCGCGTTGAAGTGACGGCGATGGCTGCCAAGGCCTGATATCTCAGGGCGCTATAGCAACTGTGGGAGGGGGCTTGCCCCCGATGAGCATAGGTATCTACACACTTTTTGTAGCCACTGCCGCCGGTAACCACGATGCGAAGCGAGCCGCTCTTGCTCTTGCTCTTGCTCTGCTTTTGATCTTGATCTCAGGCGCCCCGTCAAACCACGCTGGCCGGAATTCGACAGGGATTTGGGGGGTAAACCGGCAGGGATGCCGGTTTAGCCGCCCCGCGCCATGGATGGCGCGTGGCGGCGGCCCCCCAAATCCATGGCGGATTACGGGCACACCGAGCCTAAGCGAGGTGCCGAGTGGTGGGGCAAGAGCCCTTTGGTTACTTTGGGGCTCCTTTCCAAAGTGACCCGCTGTAAAAGCGGAACCAATAGCGGCCGTTACCCAAACAACGGATATGTACTCGATCAAAGCCCAGCATCCAGGTCGGCTCTTAGGCCGCCATCGGAGGCAAGCCCCCTCCCCCAGGTCCGGCGTCGCACGAAAGAATTGTGTAGATACCTATCCCCCGATGAGGGTCTTCAACAAATACATCTGTGCTGACCCAACGCCATCAGGGCAAGCCCCCTCCCACATTAGGATGGATGCAGCTCAGTCAGACACTCTGGGCCCGATAGCCCTGCGGTAGATGCCGCCCAGGCATTTCACAGCTACAATGCGCGCCTCGACCGTGACAAGCCTGACTAAAAAAACTATGTCCTTGCCCAAGCATCACCTTGAATTGCTCAGCCCTGCCCGCGATGTTGCCATTGCGCGCGAGGCCATTTTGCATGGCGCCGACGCCATCTACATCGGCGGCCCAAGCTTCGGCGCCCGTCACAATGCCTGTAACGAGGTGAGCGATATCGCGCAGCTGGTGGAATTCGCCCGTCGATACCATGCCCGCGTGTTCACCACCATCAACACCATTTTGCATGACAACGAGCTGGAGCCGGCGCGCAAGCTGATCCACCAGCTGTATGACGCCGGTGTAGACGCGTTGATCGTGCAAGACCTGGGCGTGATGGAGCTGGATATTCCACCCATCGAGCTGCACGCCAGCACCCAGACCGACATCCGCACCCTGGGCCGGGCCAAGTTTCTCGACCAGGCCGGTTTCTCGCAGTTGGTATTGGCCCGTGAGCTGAACCTGCAGGAAATCCGCGCGATCGCCGACGAGACCGATGCCGCCATTGAATTCTTTATCCACGGCGCCCTGTGCGTGGCGTTTTCCGGGCAGTGCAACATCTCCCACGCGCAGAATGGCCGCAGCGCCAACCGTGGCGATTGCTCCCAGGCCTGCCGCCTGCCGTACAC
This sequence comes from Pseudomonas paralactis, assembly GCF_001439735.1. Taxonomy (GTDB): domain Bacteria; phylum Pseudomonadota; class Gammaproteobacteria; order Pseudomonadales; family Pseudomonadaceae; genus Aquipseudomonas; species Aquipseudomonas paralactis. The sequence continues at coordinate 436,699 of NZ_JYLN01000005.1, read as the reverse complement.
CTTGAAAGACGACCAGGGCCGCGTCGTGGCCTTTGAAAAGCACCTGCTGTCGATGAAAGACAACAACCAGAGCGCCAACCTGCGCGCGCTGGTCGAAGCCGGCGTGCGTTCGTTCAAGATCGAAGGCCGCTACAAGGACATGGGCTATGTGAAGAACATCACCGCCTATTACCGCCAGCGCCTCGACGAAATCCTTGAAGACCGTCCGGACCTGGCTCGCGCCTCCAGCGGGCGTACCGCGCATTTCTTCGTGCCGGACCCGGAAAAAACCTTCCACCGCGGCAGCACCGACTACTTCGTCAGCGATCGCAAGATCGACATCGGCGCGTTCGATACCCCGACGTTCACCGGCCTGCCGGTGGGCGTGGTAGAAAAAGCCGGCAAGCGCGACTTGCAGGTGGTCACCCATGAGCCGCTGTCCAACGGCGATGGCCTGAATGTGCTGGTCAAGCGTGAAGTGGTGGGCTTTCGCGCCAACATCGCCGAGCCCAAGGGCGAGTTCGAGGAAGACGGCCAGAAGCGCTACCGCTACCGCGTCGAGCCGAATGAAATGCCGGCCGGCCTGCATCAGTTGCGCCCCAATCATCCATTGAACCGTAACCTGGACCACAACTGGCAACAGGCGCTGCTCAAGACCTCCGCCGAACGCCGTATCGGCCTGGCGTGGGTGGCGCGTCTGCGTGAAGAGCAGTTGCACGTTACCGCCACCAGCGAAGAAGGCATCAGCGCCAGTGTCACCCTGTCCGGCCCGTTTGGCGTAGCCAACAAGCCGGAACAGGCACTGGACACCCTGCGCGATCTACTCGGCCAGCTCGGTACCACCGAGTACCATGCCACCCGCATCGAGCTGGACGCGCCCCAGGCGTTCTTCATCCCCAACTCGCAGCTCAAGGCGTTGCGCCGTGAAGTAATCGAAGCGCTGACTGCCGCACGCATCAAGGCCCACCCTCGGGGTGGACGCAAGGCCGAGACCACCCCGCCTCCGGTGTACCCGGATGCGCACCTGTCGTTCCTGGCCAACGTCTATAACCAAAAGGCCCGCGACTTCTACCACCGTCACGGCGTGAAACTCATCGACGCGGCCTTCGAAGCCCACGAAGAAACCGGCGAAGTGCCGGTGATGATCACCAAGCACTGCCTGCGGTTCTCGTTCAACCTGTGCCCCAAACAGGCCAAGGGTGTGACCGGGGTGAAGACCAAGGTTGCACCGATGCAATTGATCCACGGTGACGAAGTGCTGACCTTGAAGTTCGACTGCAAACCCTGCGAAATGCATGTGGTGGGCAAGATCAAGGGGCATATTCTTGGGTTGCCGCAGCCGGGCAGTGCTGTAGAGCATTTCAACCCGGAAAACCTCATCTATCAGGGCACACACTGACCCTCATCTGTAGGAGCGAGCTTGCTCGCGAAAAACGAGAGAGCGCCGCGTTTTAACCAGAAGCGCTGCGTTATCGTTAGCCTTCCTCGCGAGCAAGCTCGCTCCTACCGAGGTTGCGGGGCCACCACCAGCCCCGCTGCAACCCTGCCGCTGCCAGCAGAATCGCCGCCACTCCCAACCATTGCAGCCACCCCAGGCGATGCCCAAAGGCGATCCAGTCCACCAGGATCGCCGCAATCGGGTAGATGAACGACAACGCGCCGGTCATCGCCGTGGGCAGCTTCTGGATGGCCCCGTACAGCAATACATACATCAAACCGGTATGCACCACGCCCAATGTCGCCAGTGCCGCCCAGGCAGTGGTCGACACAGGCAAACTGTGCCACGGCACCAGGGGTGCCAACAGCACGGCGCCGGTTGTCACCTGGATCAACGCCATCAGGTGTGGCGGTATGTCCTTCAGGCGCTTGATGATCAGTGCCGCCACCGCGTACAAAAATGCCGCGCCCAGGGCCAGGGCGATGCCGGCAAGATAATTCCCGCCACCCGACTGCTCGCCATGGGCGGTGACAATCGCCAACATGCCCAGGAACGCCACAGTCAGCCAGGCCATTTTTTGCAGCGTGATCTTCTCACCGAGAAACACCGCCGCGAGCATCACCAGTATGAACGGCTGCACGTTGTACACCGCCGTGCTGATCGCAATGGACGCGCGGGAATAGGACTCGAACAGCAGCAGCCAGTTGCCAACGATCGCCACGCCGCTGAGCACTGCCAGTCCGAGTTTGGCCCAGTTGAGCAGATCCAGGCGCAAATAACCCAGCAAGGCGCACACCAGCAACAGCGTCAGCGCCCCGATCACGCAGCGCCAGAACACCACCTCGATCACCGACACGCCCGACACCAGCACAAACCAGCCAATGGTGCCGGAGATCAGCATGGCGGCGATCATTTCCCAGGTCCCGCGACGGATTGATGTATCCATGATTGATGCTCCTCAAATGAGTCCCAATTATGGCAATCTGCTCGACATGGCTACAGCGACTAAAAAAGGCAAAAATCAATAATCACCTTTTGTTATTAGGCAAACATCATGATCGACACCATCGACCAACAACTGATCGCCGCCTTGATGGACGACTCGCGCCTGTCCCTCAAGGCTTTGGCGGGTATCACGGGCCTGTCTTCGCCCAGCGTCAGCGAACGCCTGCGGCGCCTCGAAGAGCGCGGCGTGCTGACCCACTACACCGTCGATATCGACCCCAAACACTTCGGCTACCTGCTGCAAGCCATCGTGCGCATCCGCCCCCTGCCCGGCAAATTGCAGGAAGTGGAGCGCCAGATCCAGGCGATCCCCGAGTTCACAGAGTGCGACAAGGTCACCGGGGACGACTGCTTTATCGCACGCCTGCACGTGCGCACCATGGAGCATCTCGACACGCTGTTGGACCGGCTTAATTCCTATGCCGAAACCAACACCGCTATCGTCAAGAAAACCCCGGTGAAACGGCGTTTGCCGCCGTTGGCTGACTAAATGAGTTGTTCAGGTACTCATGCCCAGTGCAAGGCCCGCTCACTGGTCAGCTTTTCCACAAACCCCACAATCCGCCGACAGGCTTGCGCCAGGCGATCCTCGCCCAAGGTAAAGGACAGCCGAACGAACCCCTGGGCCGGCTCGCCGAAGGCTGCCGCGTCCAGCACCGACACGCCCGCTTCACGAAACAGGCGCCAGGCAAAATCCAGGGACCCCAGGCCCGTATCGCGCACATCCACCAGCACAAACATGCCGGCTTGCGGCGCCTGCACCCGGATGCCTGGGCAGGCGCTCAAGGCGGTCACCACCAGGTCGCGTCGACGTCGGTAGGTCTCACGCATGCCCTCAGCGACTTCCTCATGGGCCACCACCGCCGCCGTCGCCGCCTCCATCACAAAACCGGGCAGGCCGTACATCATGCTCAACAGCAGGGTTTCGGCGTGCTGCACCATCTGTGGTGCAGCGATGAGCCAGCCGATACGCCAGCCAGTCATGGCATGGGACTTGGACAAGCTGCCGATCACAACGCAGCGCTGCGCCATGCCCGGCAACGCCGCGAGGCTGTGGTATTGCCCCTCGAACACCAGGCTTTCGTAAACCTCATCTACCACTACCCAGAGGTCATGGGCGATGGCCAGGTCGGCAATCGCTTGCAGCTCTTGCTGGTTGAGCACTACGCCGGTGGGGTTGTTCGGGTTGGAGAAGAATATCGCCCGGGTGCGCGGCGTGATCGCAGCGGCCAGCAATAGCGGATCCAGGCGAAAGCCGGATTCCGCACAGCAGGGCACCCGCACCAGGGTGGCTCCGCTGGCCTTGAGCGTGGCTTCGTACGTGACGTACATCGGGTCGAGCACCAGCACTTCGTCGCCGGCCTGCAACAGGCACAGCGAGCTGATGAACAGCGCGTTCTGCGCACCGGGCACGATGATGACATTGTCAGCGGCCAAGGGGCGTGCAAGGGTCTGGCTGTAACGGGCCGCGATCGCCTCGCGCAAGGCCGGGCGACCGGCGATTTCGGTGTAGTGGGAATCCCCCGCATGCAAGGCATTAACGGCGGCGTCAGTGATAAAGGACGGCGTGGCGAAATCCGGGTCGCCGACGCTGAGGATGATGACATCTTCGCCCTGGCTGGCAGCGTCGAACGCAGCGTGGTGGATGTCCCAGGCGGCAACGCCCTGCCCTGCAATGTGTTCAACGAAGGGGGAAAACCTCATGCCAGAGCCTCTGATTAAAGAAGAAAGACGCACATCCATGGATACGCGCGCGGGCAACAAACGCTCAACTTAGTGCATAGCAAACCGTCGTTCAATGGGTAAACAGGGCCTTGTCCCCCTGGCAGGCAATCACATTGAACCCCCTTCCGGTCGCCGTTCTCAAACCTGCATAGACCACGGCCCTGGAACACGCACAATGACTTTCATTCTATGGTTGGCCGTATTGGGCGCCGTATTGCTCACCCTCGCCCTCACCTCCTCCTACCTGCGCTGGATGCCGGTGACCACCTCGGCGGTTTGCCTGTTGCTGGGGATCGCCATTGGCCCGCTGGGCGTGGACCTGTTGCACCTGGACCTCAAGGGCTCAGCGCGCTGGATGGAGCACCTGACGGAAGTGGCGGTGTTGTTTTCGCTGTTCGTCAGCGGCTTGAAACTGCGCCTGCCGCTCAAGCATCGTACCTGGCGCATCGCCTTTGGCATGGCCGGGCCCGTGATGCTGCTGACCATCCTCGGCACCTGCCTGTTGCTGCACTACCTGTTTGATTTAGCGTGGGGCGTGTCGCTGCTGGTGGGGGCGATGCTGGCGCCCACCGACCCGGTGCTCGCTGGCCTGGTGCAGGTCAACAACGCCCAAGACTATGACGCGTTGCGATTCGGGCTGTCTGGCGAAGCAGGGTTGAACGACGGCACCGCGTTTCCCTTTGTGATTTTCGGCCTGTTGTTCATGCAGCATGGCGGTTTCGACGGCCATTGGTTAGGCGGCTGGGTGCTGAAAAACCTGCTGTGGGCGGTACCGGCCGGGCTATTGATTGGTTACTGGATGGGCCGCGGCATTGGCCGTGTCACCCTGCACCTGCGTTTGATCAATGCCGATAGCACCCTGTCACCGAATGACTACCTTACCCTCGCATTGATTGCCCTGGCGTATGTGACGGCAGAAGCGTTGGGCGGCTACGGTTTTCTGTCGGTGTTCGCAGCGGGCCTGGGGTTGCGCCAGGCCGAGGTCAAGTCCACCGGCTATGCGCAAACGCCGGCCGAGCACCTCGCCCAGCCGGTGGTGGGCCACCTTGAGATTGAGCCCGAGCAGGCGCTACACGGCGACGTCAGCCAGTTGAAGGACACCCAGATTGCCGCCGGCGTAATGATGGGCGACATGCTGGCGTTCGGCAGCCTGGTGGAACGCTCCATGGAGGTGTTCCTGGTCAGCGTCCTGGGCATCGTGCTGGTCAGCCACTGGGATTGGCGCGCGGTGCCCGTGGCGGCGCTGCTGTTCTGTGTGGTTCGCCCGCTCAGCGTATTTGCGATGCCTTGGGGCAGCCTGCTGGATCGGCGGCAACGCAACCTGGTCAGTTGGTTCGGTATTCGCGGGATCGGCAGCATCTACTACCTGTTCTATGCGCTCAACCATGGATTGATCGGCACCAGCAGCGCGGTGGCGGTGAACCTGACCCTCTCGGTGATCGCGCTGAGCGTGATGGTGCATGGCCTGAGTACTCAACCCTTGCTGGCGTGGTATGAACGTCGCACCGCGCAAAAAAATTGAATCCTGCGCCGCGCTGCAGTTTCAAACGCTCAGAACCTACAGGGCGAGCAAGCTAATGAAAAAAATAGGCCAACGATTGCATGAGGAACGCCAACGCCTGGGGTATTCCCAGCAGTACCTGGCGCAGGCCGGTGGCGTGAGCACGCGGGAGCAACGTGAGTATGAACAGGGCGAGGACCAGCCCCGCGCCGACTACCTGGCGGCACTGGCTGCCCACGGTGTGGATGTGGTGTATGTGATTACCGGCAGGCGCAGCACGGTGGTCAATATCAGCCGGGACCAGGCACAGACCTTGATGGATAACCGCGTACTGGGCCAGAAGGTTTCGCTGGATCAAGCACAGGAAGAAGACCTCCTGTTCAAATTCACCGATCCCTCCGGCCCGCCGCCGGATCAATCCTGACTGTCGGTATTGCCGACATCGGCCGCTTCATCCAGATCGTTCAGCGGCACCTGTGCATCATCCATCAGCGAACCCGGGTCTTCATTGCCGGGATCGTTGAGTTCTTCGTCGAGTTCTTTTGACATGACCGTCTCCATTAGCCGCCCGGGGTATCAATATCGGCATCGGTTTCAGGCTTGTGCTCGCGCTCAGGCTTGAAGTCTGGACTGTAGTCGTTTTCCCTGGCCTTTGGGTCGCTGGCAGGCTTGGGGTCCTTGGGCGCATCGGCGGCGGTGCCCGGTGCGGGCTCGCCGCCGTCGATGGCGGGGTCGTTGCGCTGGCTGGTTTGGGGATCGTTATCTGGGTTCATGCCGCACCTCTTCACAGGCCGATGGAAAATCTGTAATGCGTAAAACTAATGCGTCGCAAGGGCGAGTGAAGTTCCGTTGGATTGCTCAGCGCAGTGGGTTGTCCACCTGGATATAAAACGCATAGATGCCCAGCACCAGCCAGAACACCATGAACAACCACGGTGCACGCATGGAAAACAGCAACGACTTGCGATAGCCCTTGTGGCTGGACTCCATTTCGGAAAACAGCGGCGATTCATCGTAGGCCATGCCCATCACCGGCTCGCTGCGCAGTAACTCGCTTTGCTTGTAGTGCCAGTGATCAATGATCTGGTAGGCCGCGCGTATGCCCGGCCAGGCGTTGAGCGAGCTGAGGATACCCAGCGCGGCGAGGATCACCGGCACCACCAGGGTGAACAGCTTGCCCCATTCGGGGTTGAGGTTGCCCATGCCGGACACGAAGGCGATCACCAGGAACGATTGCGCAGTGAGGTAGGCGTCGGTGCGGTTGGCCAGGATGCTGGTTTCGTACTGGATCTCGCGCCGGTAGAAGTCGAGGCGGTCCTTGGGCGAACCGAAAATCTTGGCGTTGTGTTCGCTGTGATCATTCAGAGCCGCTTCCGGAGTGTGGGGGGAGATGATTCTGGACACGACGGTGCTCCACAAGGTGACGAAACTTCTTAGAAGAATCGGGGTTCGGTGAAGTTCAAGTGGGTTGCCGCACCAGTTTGGGGCGACCGCCGCCCTCTGTCGGAGCGAGCTTGCTCGCGAAAAACGTCAACGAGGACGCGGGTTTCCTGAATAAACGCGGTGCTGGTGGGTTTTTCGCGAGCAAGCTCGCTCCGACAGGAAGTTTACCGGTGATTAACCGCATTCCGGCACAGGCATTGCTTTATCCATTCACCACCCGGAAAACAGGAGCATGCGTTACCCCCCGACCCAGAGCCGACTCCATAAGAAAGTAAGGACCAGGCCTGTTGGCACCTTCAGCCACGGGCTCATAAAAACATGCGTTTTTTTAAGCGGCAGTGCCACCCAAAGCCACACTGGGCACTGACAAGGTACTGGAATGGCTCGAACTTTCTTCGATGAAATGAATGACGCAAACGGCGTATGCCGTGCGCACTATCAGGATTTTTCCCGCTGGCTGGCCAATACGCCGCCGGAACTGCTGGCCCAGCGTCGTCGTGAAGCCGACTTGCTGTTCCATCGCGCCGGGATCACGTTCACCCTGTATGGCGACGAGCAAGACACCGAACGCCTGATTCCCTTCGACATCATCCCCCGCAGCATCCCTGCCAGTGAGTGGAGCCTGATCGAGCGCGGCTGCATCCAGCGGGTCAACGCACTGAACATGTTCCTCGCCGACATCTACCACGATCAGCGCATCATCAAGGCCGGGATCATTCCGGCAGAACAGGTGCTCGGCAACGAGGGCTATCAGAAGGCGATGGTCGGCCTGGACCTGCACCGCGATATTTACTCGCACATCTCCGGTGTCGACCTGGTGCGCGACGGCGACGGCACCTATTACGTGCTGGAAGACAACCTGCGCACCCCCAGTGGCGTGAGCTACATGCTTGAAGACCGCAAGATGATGATGCGCCTGTTTCCGGAAGTGTTCGCCAGGCAGCGCATTGCGCCAGTGGACCACTACCCCAACCTGCTGCTTAAAACCTTGAAAAGCGCCAGCCGCCTCGACAACCCCAATGTGGTGGTATTGACCCCTGGGCGCTTCAACAGCGCTTTTTTCGAACATGCGTTCCTGGCCCGGGAAATGGGCGTCGAACTGGTCGAAGGCGCCGATCTGTTTGTGCACGACCTCAAGGTATTCATGCGCACCACCGATGGCCCCAAGGCCGTGGACGTGATCTACCGGCGCATCGACGACGCCTTCCTTGACCCCGAGGCGTTCAACCCCGAGTCAATGCTCGGCGTACCCGGCCTGGTGGCGGCCTACTGCGCGGGTAATGTGGTGCTCGCAAACGCCATCGGCACCGGGGTGGCTGACGACAAGTCAATCTATCCTTACGTGCCGGCGATGATTCGCTTCTACCTGGACGAAGAACCGGTGCTGCAGAACGTGCCGACCTTCCAGTGCCGCAAACCCGCTGAACTGTCCCATGTATTGGCCAACCTGGAGCAACTGGTGGTCAAGGAAACCCAGGGTTCCGGCGGCTACGGCATGTTGGTCGGCCCCGCCTCCAGCGCCGCCGAAATCGAAGACTTTCGCCAACGCATCAAGGCGCGCCCCCACGCGTATATCGCCCAACCGACCCTGAGCCTGTCCACCTGCCCGACCTTTGTCGAAAACGGCATTGCGCCCCGGCATATCGACCTGCGCCCCTTCGTGCTCTCGGGCAAGGAAACCCGTCTGGTGCCGGGCGGCTTGACCCGCGTGGCGCTCAAGGAAGGCTCACTGGTCGTTAACTCGTCGCAAGGCGGCGGAACCAAGGACACCTGGGTGGTGGAGGGCTGAATATGTTGAGTAGAACCGCTGCCGATCTGTACTGGATGTCACGCTACCTGGAGCGCGCCGAGAACCTGGCGCGCATGTTGGAAGTCAGTTATTCACTGTCATTGATGCCTCAAGCCGGGCGCAGCGATGGCCTGGATGAACTGGCGATGTCGTTGCTCAGCAGCGGCACCCTGGACAGCTACCTGGAGCGTCACCAGACCCTGGATGCCGAGCGCATGTTGCACTTCTTCGCCCTCGACGAAGAAAACCCGGCCAGCATCTACAACTGCCTGCGCGCCGCTCGTGGCAATGCCCATGCCGTGCGCGGGCGCATCACCGCCGACATGTGGGAAAACCTCAACGCCACCTGGCTGGAAATGCGCAGTATCGCCGCCGGCGGCCTGGCGCGGCATGGCATCAGCCACTTCTGCGACTGGGTCAAACAACGCTCGCACCTGTTTCGCGGCGCGACCTCGGGCACCATCATGCGCAATGACGCCTACCGGTTTATTCGCCTGGGCACCTTTGTTGAACGCGCCGACAACACCTTGCGCCTGCTGGATGCACGCTATGAGATGTTTGGTGAAGAATCCGAAGAAGTCAGCGACTTGTCGGCTCGCGGGTATTACCAGTGGAGCGCCCTGTTGCGTGCGCTGTCCTCGTTCGAAGCGTATACCGAGTTATACCCCAACGCCCTGAACGCACGCTCGGTCTCGGAGCTACTGCTGTTACGCAGCGACGTTCCGCGCTCGCTGCACGCGTGCATCGAGGAATTGAGCCATATTCTCGCCGACTTACCCGGCAGTTACGGGCGCACGGCGCAGCGCCTGGCAGCCGAGTTCGAGGCGCGACTGCGATACACCGGGATCGATGAGATTCTGGAAGCCGGGCTGCACGCCCGGTTGACGGACTTTATCGACACCGTGCGCGAGTTGGCCCGGGCGATACACAGCTCTTACCTGGAAGTGGTCTAGCACAAAACTGTAGGAGCGAGCTTGCTTGCGAAAAACTCACCGGCGCCGCGTTTAATCAGAAAGCCCGCGGTATCGTTGACGTTTTTCGCGAGCAAGCTCGCTCCTACAGGGCATCAATCGCCCACCAACGCGGCAACAACTGCCGCACCCGCGCCTCGCCAAAGCGGTCATCGATCAACATCACCACGCCACGGTCCTGCTGGCTGCGGATCACCCTCCCCGCCGCTTGCACCACCTTTTGAATGCCGGGATACAGGTAGGTGTAGTCATAGCCGGCGCCGAAGATCGCGCCCATGCGGGCCTTCATTTGTTCATTCACAGGGTTCAGTTGCGCCAAGCCCAAGGTGGCAATAAAAGCCCCAATCAAACGCGCCCCCGGCAGGTCGATCCCTTCGCCAAATGCGCCGCCCAATACCGCAAAGCCGATGCCTTGGCTGTGCTGGGTAAACTGGTCCAGAAAAGCCTGGCGCTCGGCCTCAGCCATGCCGCGTGACTGCAACCACAGTGCTATCTGCGGGTGCCGCTCGGCCAGTAACTGCGCCACTTGTTGCAGGTAATCGAAACTGGAGAAAAACGCCAGGTAATTGCCCGGCTGCTCGGCGAATTGCCGGGCGATCAACTCCACAATAGGTTCCAGCGACGCCTGGCGGTGCACAAACCGTGTGGAGATGCGCTCAACGATACTGACCTGTAATTGCTCGGCCTTGAACGGCGACTCCACATCGACCCAGGCGGTATCCGCCGGCAACCCAAGCAAGTCGGCGTAATAATGGCGTGGGCTCAGGGTCGCGGAAAACAGCACGCTGCTGCGGGCTGCCGTCAATCGGGGCCGGATGAATTCGGCCGGCACCACATTACGCAGGCACAGGGTCGAGCTGCTGCGCTTGCCACTGAGCGGGCGTTTGCTGATATCGAAAATGAAGTGCTCGTTAAACAGCTCCGCCACCCTGGAAAATTGCAGCGCCTCAAAGTAGAAGGCTTGCAGGTCGCCAGTGAGGGACTCGGGGTGATCGTTGAAGTAGTCGCCCATGGCGCTGGTGCACAGGCTCAGGGCCTGTAACAGCTTGTCGGGCCGGGTGGCATACGCCTGATACGGCGTAACTTGTTCCTTGTGCAACGCGTTCCACTCGCGGTTCAGGCGCTGCAAGGTTTTTTTCAGCGGCTCGGGTGCGGTGTCGCGCAAGGTCTTGAGGCTATATTGGTCGAGGCTGGCGCTGTACATCGAACGGGCGCGCTCCACCAGGTTATGGGCCTCGTCCACCAGCGTCGCAACGCGCCATTGGTTCAACTGCGCCAGGCCGAATAACAGGGCGCCGAAGTCAAAAAAATAGTTGTAGTCGGCGACCACCAGGTCGGCCCAGCGTGCCATTTCCTGGCTCAGGTAATACGGGCAGACGTCATGGGCCAGCGCCACGCTGCGCAGGCTGCGTTGATCGAGCAGGCGAACCCTGGACGCGGCCTGACGGGCGGCGGGCAAACGGTCGTAAAACCCCTTGGCCAGCGGGCAGGAATCGCCATGGCAGGCTTTATCCAGGTGTTCACACGCCTTGTCCCTCGCCACCAGCTCAAGCACACGCAGCGCCAGATCAGGACTGCTGTCGTACAACACCTGGGCGGCGTCCAGGGCGAGTTTGCGCCCCGGGGTTTTGGCGGTGAGAAAGAACAGCTTGTCCAGTTGTTGCGGCGCCAGGGCCTTGAGCATTGGGAAGATCGTGCCGACGGTCTTACCGATGCCGGTGGGCGCCTGGGCCATCAGACAACGGCCCGTGCTGACCGCCTTGTACACCGACTCGGCCAACGTACGCTGCCCGGCACGAAAATCGGCATGGGGAAATGCCAGGGTCTGCGCGGCCTTGTTGCGCTGATCGCGGTGCTGCATTTCCAGTTGGGCCCAATCGAGGAACAGCGCGCATTGCTGATTGAAGAAGCATTCGAGCTGCGCCGCGTCGAAACGTTGGCTCAACAGCGTCTCGCCCTCGCCGACAATATCGAAATACACCAGCGCCAGGTCGATCTCCTCAAGGCCGAGCTTCTGGCACATCAACCAGCCATACACCTTGACCTGAGCCCAGTGCAGTTGCCGATGGTTGGCGGGCTGGGCAGCGAGGTCGCCGCGGTAGGTTTTGACTTCCTCAAGGCGATTGGCGTCGGGATCGTAGCCGTCCGCCCTGCCCCGCACGTTGAGCTGCCGGTATTGCCCCTCAAGCGCGACTTCATTCTGGTAGTGCGCACTGCGCCGGGACGCGACCGTACGGTGGCCGACGATGCCTTCCTGGGCGCTGGGCGACGGGGTAAAGCGCAGGTCGAGGTCGCCGACCTTGGCCGTGAACTCACACAACGCCCGCACGGCCACGCTGTAACTCAAGCGGGTTGCTCCGCCCAGCGCACGTAGCAGACGGTGACCGGCATCTGGTACTCGCCGCAAAATTGCAGCCAGCGCAGTTGGTTGTCTTGCAGGCGATCGCCCGGGCCCTTGACCTCAATCATGCGGTAGGTCTTTTGTGCAGGCCAGAACTGGATCAGGTCCGGCATCCCGGTGCGATTGGCGCGGATATCCAGCAGCAGGCGTGTAAACCAGTGACGCAAGTGCTCGGCGGGCAGGCAAGCCAGGGCTTGCTCCAACAATTCTTCGCTGAGCAGGTTCCAGAACACGAACGGCGATTGGATGCCCCATTTTTCCACGTAGCGCTGGCGGATGGTGGCCTTGTAGCGCTCATCCTCCAATTGCTCGAAACAGGCGGCAAACAACGCCTCGCGGCGTTGATGGAAGTCTTCGCTGTGCAGGTCTGCCGGCCCACGCTGGAACGGATGGAAGAACGCACCCGGCAGCGGCGCGAAAATCGCCTCCCAGCACAACAGGCCGAACAGCGAATTGATCAACCCATTCTCGACGTAATGCACCGGTGCCTCGGGCTCGCTCAGGTGCGCCTGCACGCAGTATTCCACCGACATCAGCGGCGCCTGGGCAAGTTCCAGGTCAAGGCGTGCAACAGCTTGCGGCTTGGCCTTGGGCAACGCCGGTGCGCCGAGTTTGCGGCGCAAGCGCGGCATTACACGCAGCAAGTGCTGCTGTTCAGCAGCGCTTTGCGGCGCCTGTTGGGCCGCGGTGGCCAGGGCCAGCGCTCGGGCGTAATCTTCCTGGCGCTCAAGGACGCGGATCAACCGCGCACGCGCACCGGGATAGGCGCAGGCCAGGTAGATCTGCTCAGCCAGCACAAGCTCGGCGCAGCGTTCGCAATACTGACCGATCTGGAACAACAGCTTGGCGCGGCGTTTTTCCAGCCAGGGGTTGTCGGTGCGCAGGCCCGCGATCTGCACCAGCAGCGTGTCCAATGCTTCTCCCGCTTCAAACGCTTGCTGGCACTGGTGCAAGTACAGGAACCCGCATACGTCGTCACGCGTGCGTAGCCCACGGGACTCGGCGCAAATCTCGACTTTTTCATAGGTGTAGATACCCAGGTCTGCCAGCACAAACTCGGACCAGTCCTGGTGCAGGTTGCCGAAGAACATCAAGCGCAGGCGATCACACAACTCCATGACCGTAAGGCTATAAAGCACATCGTCTACGCCCGGGCACCACTGGGCAAAACTGCGCGGCTCGCTGAACTGCGCCGCCAATGGTTCGAGCCAGGCGGCCTTGTTGCCCTTGGGCTGATCGATCCAGGGGCTGAACGCGCCGAGGATTTCGCCCTTTTGCAGCAAGGCGAACAGGGTGGCAAACGGCAGCGGGCTTTGGTCATCCACCCATCCCAGTTCCCGCAATGGCCTGGCTGCTGCGTGGGGGCAGCCGATTTCCACATAATTGAGCTTGGCACCGCGAAAATGCACGCCCTTGCGCATCACCATGCGCACCAATAACGCCTGGGAGGCCTGGGGCAACCTGTCAAATTGCTGAATGAAATGCTGTTCGTGCGCATCGAGCAGATCGGCATAGCGTTGCCCCAGCCAGGCCAGGACCTGGCGGAAGTTATGCAGGTAATACAAGGGGTCTTCGAGGGGGTTGGCCATGGCGCAAAGGGATCAAATACTGGTTATGCATACAGAGTGCCGTTGCAAAGCCGTTGTTGCAATCGGTAATAGATAAATGGCGCCTGCAACTTTTTGCAAAAAAACGATCAGATGAGGGGGTTGATCGCGTAACATTTATAGCCCCCAGCCACACGCTGCGGGACTTTTCAGGGTTAAAGGTAAGGGTTATGAACATGAAGAATTTGGGTCTTCCGCTGGTTGCACTCACTTTTCTGGTATTGGCCGGTTGCTCCACGCAAACGGTAGTGACATTGCAAAATGGCACGCAATATTTGACCAAGGACACGCCCAACGCCAAGACGGCTGATGGTTTCTATGAGTTCACCGACATCGCCGGCAAGCGCATTCGCATCAAGGCTGATGATGTGGCCACGGTGCGCAAGGAAAACTAATCTTTGGCTCACCATTGAGCAATGGTGGGAGAGTGCAAGCTCTCTCCCACCATTGTGATTTAGCTGATCACTATCCCCTCCCCCGACAAACTGCTCACACCCACCAGCGTCACCGAATCAGCGCCAAAGCTGATCACCGTATCCCCACCCACCACCTTGGCATGATCGCGATAATCGGTACTGCCCTGCACATCGTTGAATACCAGTTTGTCTGTCGCCTGATAGCCAATCACTCGATCATTACCAAACTGCCCGCTGAACAAAAACGTGTTATGCCCGCTGCTGTCGCGAATCGTGTCATTGCCTTTGCCGCCTTCGATAAAGTCCGCGCCCCTGCCGCCCTTGATCAGGTCGTTGCCGTCGCTGCCGATGATGAAGGTGTTGCCCTTGTGCGCCTCGGCATTGCGGTTCAGGTCCTGCACCCAGGTGTTGGCTCGTGCCGGGTCGGAGAGGTTGGCGACAATCACCGTGGAGTCACGGGTCATCTGCTCGTAGAAGCCCGAGTCGAGGATGCGCGTCATGCCATCGCCATAACCGGTGGGCAAGTGCGAGACCCAGGTCGGCAGGTTGAGGATGGAGAATGGCAGCACGTTCCACAGGGCTGAGGCGTAGTGGTCGTTGAAGCTGACAATATTGTCGGTGCTCGACTCGTGGGGCTTGTCGTGCACGCCCAGGGACGACAGGTTGAATGACGAGCCATCCAGAGCACGGAACACCGGGTCGTTTTCATAGCCGACGTTGAGCACCTTATCGCCGGCGCTTTGGGTAGGCGATGCGTAGGCCACGTAATTGGAGTCCTTATAAAACCCCGACCAGGTGCTGTCGCTCAAGTCGGCCATGCTGTTGACCGCCAGGCCACCCAGACTGTGACCACTGACCACGACGTCATTGCCGCTCAGGCCCTGGGCGCCGGCGTAGTCTGCGACGTTTTTGAGCAAGCCGCCAAAGGCTTCCCCTGCGTAGTTCTTGGCATAATCCTTGGGCCCGAAGGCGGCGAGCAGGTCGCTGATGACATCGCCAATGGAGTCGGTGATCAGGCTTTCCCGAGGCCCCGAAGTCCCGCGAAAACTGATGCCGATTTCCAGCAGTTTGCCTGCGTCATCGTATTTGCCCAGCACCTCGGCCTGCGCCGTGCCGTAGCCGAATTTTTCGCCAAAGAAGGTGCCGCGCGCATCGACCTTGCCGCTGTAGCCCAGGGTACTGGCGCTGATAGGCGTCCAGCCGGCTGCTTGCACTGCCTCAAGGGCGGCCTTTTCCGAATCGGGGTTCCAGGGGATGCCGGGGATGACCCCTTGGGCATTGCTGCCGCCAATCAGCGCGCTGACCAGGGTGGCGGGCAAGCCCAGGCCGAGACCGTTGTTCTGGTAGCCCACGGCAAAGCCGTTATCCAGGTTGTGGTAGGAATACATCGTGATCGCCATCGCATCGGCGAACAGCGTCTTGGAGCCCTCAGTACCGAGGTTTTTATAGTCAAAGATACCCATTGGTAGTGCCTCTCTGTTGTTGGATTTGTAGAGAAAGCCAAAACACCTGTTATCCGTTACCTACTGTAGGAGCGAGCTTGCTCGCGAAGATCGTCAACGATGACGCGTTCTGCTTGAAGGAACGCGGCGCACTTGAGTTTTTCGCGAGCAAGCTCGCTCCTACAGTGGTTTTAAAGCTTTAGAACGCCCAGTCCAGGCTCAAACCGACGCCATGCACCTTCTCTTTGCTGGCCAGCAGGCCGTTGTAATCGAAGTTCACCCGCGCATCCTTGCTTAACGCCAGGCTGACCCGAGCCCCAACCAGTGCGGCATCGCGCACCATCGGCGCACTTTCCACCGTGAACGACGGGCCTCCCGAGGCAAACGCCAAGTGCTGTTCCGAATCGGTGCTGCTCAGGTTGTGCTGCCAGCCCAGGGTGCCGGAGACCTCCAGTTGCTGGTGATCGTTGACGTTGAAGGTTTTCAAGGCGCGCACACCCAGGGTGCTCAACACCAGGTCACGGCTGTCGTCGCCACTTTTCAGCGCAGCGGCATCGCCCTTCTCTTTGAAGCTGTCAGTGCCCAGGTGTACGTAGGCCAGGTTGGCGAACGGCTCCAGAGCCAGCGCCTGCAGGTTGATGCGATACGCCGCTTCGGTGAACACCTGGGTGCTGTGCGCATCGACCTTGGCCTTTTGCTTGCCGGCGACGTCGCCGTATTGCAGGTCGCGCTTCACATCGGCGCGGTGCCAGCTGTAGGTCGCGCCGCCGCTCAAACGCCAGGCGCCGATTTCATGCCCGGCATAGGCGCCAAAGTGGTAGCTGTCGACCGAGGCGCGGCTATGGGTGTCGCTGCCCATGTTCAGCGAGGTATCGCTGTAGCCGGCCACCAAGCCGATGCGCGTTGCGTCGTCGAGAGCACCGTCCACCCCGGCAAGCATCCCGCCGATGGAGGTGTTATAGGCTGCGGTGTCACTGCGGCTGTCGGTCTTGCCCCAGGCGCCCAGGGCCTTGACCCATACGTTGCCACGGCTGTCGATGGCCTGGCTGGTTGCGCCCATCTCGCCATTGCGCAGGCGCTCGCCCACCGCTTCGCGCACGTAACGGCTGTCATTGACCAGCGCAGTTTGCAGCGCCGGATAGACTTCACCGCTCAGTTGCTGGAACGCACCCTGGGCCGAAGCGGCCGTCGGGGCCAACAGCAAGCTTTCATACACACCATTGCCCGCGCCCAATTGCTCGGCAGCTGCGGCCACCGCGCGTTGGTTCGGTGTGGCCGCCACACTGGCGAAGCTGTTGGTGCGCGTCACGTCCAACTGCACACCGCCTGCCGCGTAGTTCAAGGTGCCGCCGACAAACAGATAGTCAGGCAGTACTGCATCAAAACTGCCGGTGACACCGCCTGCCGCTTGCAGGATGTTGTATTGGCGGCCGATCAGGCTTTGGGCCTGGGTTGCACTCAACAGTGTCGGGCTGTTTTCCAGGGCCAGGGTCACGGTGCCGCCATTGAGCGTAGCGGTACCCCCGGCGACGATACGGTCGCTGCTGGTCGGCGACAATTCTACGGCGTAGGTCGAGCCCGGGTTAAAGGTGACATCGCCCGCCACGTTCAGGGTGCCGATGGAATTGCCCGGCGCCACCGCGCCGCCGCTATTGGCCGTCAGCGAGCCGATACGCCCCGAGCCACCGATGACGCCGGTCTGGCTGACGATGACATCGGAGGTGACCGAACCGTTGACTGCCAGCAAGCCCTGATTGACCAGGGTCGGTCCGCTGTAGGTGTTGGCGCCGGCCAGCACCAGGGTGCCGATGCCCTGCTTGGTCAGGCCGCCATGGCCGGAGATGTTATTGCTCCACACGTCCAGCCCGCAGTGCACGTCGTTGCAAATGCGCTGGGTCGGTTTGCCCGCATCCACCACCGCGCCAACGCCGGGCAGGTCTGCGACGAACTGGCCGCTGCCATAGGCGCCTTCAATGCGGAACTCGGCAGGAATGTCCTCGGCGGTGATAAACATGCCCGGACCGTTGACCGCCTTGCCCAGGTTGATCATGCCCCAGCCATACAGCGAGTCGATACCAGGCGCGCCGAGGTCCGTGGCCGTGGTCTTGAGCACCGTGGAGATCTGGTCGCCGCTCATGTACTCGAAGCGCTCCATCAGCACCGCTGCTGCGCCAGCCACATGGGGGGCGGCCATGGAGGTGCCGTTTTTGTTGGCCCAGTCGGTGGTCAGGTTGTTCAGGTCGGTACCGTTGATGATCGAGCTGTAGATCTTGGTACCGGGCGCCGACACGCAAAAACTCGCCGCATAGCCGCAACGTGAAGAGAAGGTGCTGATCACATACGGATTGGCGGCATCCGGGTTCTGCTGCAAGGCTGCCACCGACAGCCAGTTCGGCGCGATCTCTGGCACAAAATACGCAAGGCCGGAAATCGCGTCCGGGTTGTTGCGGTTGTAGTCGTTACCGGCGGCAAAAATGGTCAGTACACCGCTGCGAGCCGCATCGATAGCGCCTTGATAAGCGCCCCCTGCGATGGTGCCGAGGATCGGCCGAATGGTGTTGAACTGCGCCTGAGCTTCATTGACGGTGAAATTGGGGAACGCCGGATCGCGTCCGCCCTTGGCGTACTGGTCACCGATGCCGATACCCCAACTGTTGTTGATGATGCGTGCGCCACTGGCGACCAGCCCGTCCCAACCGGCCTTGTACACGGCGCCATCGTTGCCGAGGATGATCCCGTCTTCCGGGCCTGGGTCACCGTTTTCGGCAGTGAGGATCTGCGCATTGAACGCCACGCCATGCATCGGCCCGCCATCGCGGTTACCCGCAGCAATGCCGCCAACGTGGGTACCATGGTTACCCAGCTTGCCATTGGAGTCCTTGGATGGCGTGCCGTCGTAGCGGAACGCATCGCCGGCTTTCACTGGAATATACGGGTCGGTGTATTGACGGATGCCTTCAGTAACAATCGTCACCACCTTGTTGGGACTGGCGAACTCCGGGTGCTGGGCATACACCGGCTGGTCGAATATCCCCAGCTTGACGCCCTTGCCGGTATAACCCGCGGCATAGGCGGTATCGGCTTGCACAGCGCCCAGGCCCCAGTCGGCCTTGAACTCATTGCTGCGCCAACTGGCGGCGTCGCCCAGTTTGCCGGTTTCCACATAGGGTGCAGCCTGGGCGGTCCCCAGGCTTGCCAGGCAACACAGCAACGCGCCGTATGGCACGCAGCTCAGCGCCTTGAGCGGGTAGCCCGGGCCTGTGTGGATGGCGGTAGTTAACCCTGACTTGCGTTTTTTCACGGTGACCTTCCTTAGTTTTCTTATTGCTGGTAGGTGAATCGCTTTCCCTGTGGGATGACTGTAGGAGCGAGCTTGCTCGCGAAAAACCCATAGGCGACGCGTTTATTCAGGAAACACGCGTAATCGTTGACGTTTTTCGCGAGCAAGCTCGCTCCTACAGGCTTAGGACTTGCCTCTCCCACATTTTTGTTCAGAACTGCCAGTTCAAGCTCAAACCCACACCCTGGGTTTTTGCGCGGCCACCCAGCTGGCCGTTGTAATCCAGGTTGACCCGCGTCGAGGCATTCAGCGCCAGGCTGGCTTGCAGCCCCACCAAAGCGGCGTCACGCAGCAACGGCGCACTGCGCACGGCAAATGAAGGCCCGCCTGCGACAAACGCCAAGTGTTCTTCGGACTCCACGGCGGTGAGGCTGTGTTGCCAGCCCAACGAACCGGACAACTCCAACTGCTGGTGATCATTGAGGGCCAGGGTTTTCATCCCTCGTACGCCCAGGGTACTGAGCACCGCATCGCGCCGGTCGCTGCCGCGCTCCAGGGCGGCGGCGTCGCCTTTTTCGTGGAATGACTCACTGTCCAGGTGCACGTAGGCGAGGTTGGCGAACGGCTCCAGTGCCAGAGGTTGCAGGTGAATGCGGTACGCGGCTTCGGTGAACAGCTGCGCGGTCGTCGCATCCAGCTTGGTTTTTTGCTTGGCGCCAACGTCACCCAGTTGCAGGTCACGCTTCACATCGCCGCGATGCCAGCTGTAGGCCCCGCCGACACTCAAGCGCCAGTCGCCCAGCTCACGCCCGGCATACGCGCCGAAGTGGTAGCTGTCGATGGACGCCGATGAGTGCGTCCCGCTGCCCATATTCACAGAGCTGTCGCTGTAACCGGCGACCACACCCACACGGGTCTGCTCATCCAGCGCGCCATCGACACCCGCCAGCAGGCCGCCGATGGAGGTGGTAGAACCGGCCGTTTCGCTGCGGCTGTCGCTCTTGCCCCAGGCGCCGAGTGCCTTGAACCACAGGTTGCTTTCGCCGCTCACCGGTACGTGGCGCAGGCGCTCGCCCACGGCGTTGCGCAGTTGCAAGGTGTCGTTGATCAGCATCGCGCCGACGGCGGGGTAAATTTCACCGGACAGTTGCTGCAAACCCTGCTGAGCCGTGGCGACCGACTGCGACTGCAACAGGCTTTCGTACACCGGGTTGCCGGCGCCCAATTGCTCGGCAGCGGCCGCTACGTTGCGCTGGTTGCGGGTGGCGGCGACGCTGGCGAAGCTCGCATCGTTGCGTCCCACGTTCAGTTGCACAGCGTTGGCGGCGTAGTCGAGGGTGCCGCCGAGGAACAGGTAGTTGGGCAGCACTTGCCCGAACTGGCCCTGGATACCGCCCGATGCCTCGAGAATCGAGTATTGGCGACCGATCAGGCTTTGCACCTGGCTTTGACTGAGTAAGGTTGGGCTGTTTTCCAGCGCCAGGGTGACGGTGCCGCCGCCCAACACGGCCTTGCCGCCCGCGACAATGCGGTCGCTGCTGGTGGGCGTCAGCTCCACGGCATAGGTCGAACCGGCGCCGAGGTTCACATCTCCCGCTACCTGCAAGGTGCCCACGGAATTGCCTGGCGCCACGCGACCGCCGTTGTTGACCGACAACGCGGCGATACGCCCTGAACCGCCAAGGGTGCCGCTGTCATTCACCGTCACCGCCGAGGTCAGCGAGCCGTTCACTGCCAACAGGCCGCCATTGACGAGGGTGGCGCCCCGATAGGTGCTGTCACCGCTGAGTACCAGGCTGCCGGCGCCCGACTTGATCAGGCTGCCTTCGTACACACGGTTGGCGGCGGCCTGGTCGCGGGCGCTGCCGATGGCGTAATCGGTCTGGTCCTGCTGGCTGGCATTGGCGCCAACGCCGTTTTGCCAGCCTTTGTCGATCAGGGTTTGTTGCCAGGCGCTGTGTTCGGCACGGTCTTCGGCCTGGCGTGCAAGCAACGCCTGGTCGGAGATGCCGTTGCTCCACACATCGCCCTGCCCGGCTGCCAGGTTCACATCCATGGCCCCGAGCAATTGCCCCGGCCCGTGCATCGCCCGGCCCAGGTCCGGCACACCCCAGCCGACGATCGCGTTGGGCGCCTGGGTGATTGAGCCGTCGAGTTGCGTGGCGGTGGTCAACAGCACCTGCAACGCTTGCTCGTTGGTCATGTAGGGATAGCGTTCCATCACCAACGCCAACGCGCCGGTCGCATGGGGCGCCGACATCGAGGTGCCGGATTTGACGCCATAGCCGCCGTCGGGAATGGTGCTGTTGATCAGCGCGCCCGGGGTAGAAATACACCAGTACTTGGCGATGCCGCATTTGTTGTATTTCTGGTTATTGGCTTTATCCAGCCCGGACACGGCGAGCCAGTGGCCTTCCAGTTCCGGCTGGAAATACGGCAAGGCCGAACGCACGCTGGCATTGGCATAGCCGCTGTTGCCGGCGCTGAACACATTGATCACGCCGGCCTTGGCCACATCCGCCGCAGCGTCCAGCCAGGTGCCCCGGTTGTAATGCTGGGCGTACGCCGCGTGCATGTTGTCCAGGGTCTGGTAGCTGACGTCCTTGGGCTGGCTGCCCCAGCTATTGTTGATGGCGCGCACACCGGAATCCACCATCGCGGTGTACACCGCCTTGAAGTACTTGGGGTCTGGCGTAGGGCCGAACAGGAAGCTGTCGTTGGCGTTGGTGTTGCCCACATAGACTTGCGCGTTGTACGCCACGCCGTGCATACCCACGCCGTCGCGGGCGGCGCCCATGGTGCCGGTGACGTGGGTGCCGTGGGAGTCGTTGTTGGGGTTGAGCGCGCCGGTGGTGCTGAAGGCGCTGCCATCGACATAGGTGCCAGTGGCGGTGACCGGGTGGAAACGGTCTTTGGAAGCTTCCGGGTGATTGGGGTCGAACCCCGAGTCCAGCGCACCGATTTTCACGCCTTGGCCGCTGATCCCGGCGGCGTAGGCTTCATCGGCCTTCATGCGGCCCAGGCCCCAGTCGCTCTGGTACTCGGCGGAGCGCCAACTGGCGGGGTTACCCGGTTGGCCGGTCTCGGCGTATTGCGCCTGTGCCGCAACGGACAGCAAGAGCAAGGAACCTGCGGTGAAGGGTTTGAAACGTGTTGAATCGGTGATCATCTACACACTCCTGTTTATTGTTATTCCCCCTGTAGGAGCGAGCTTGCTCGCGAAGAACTCACTGGCACCGCGTATAGCCAGGATGTCCACGTCATCGTTGACGTTTTTCGCGAGCAAGCTCGCTCCTACAGTTTTCCATCCGGGCCGAAGGCTTCGTCCACTTTGGCCAAGTCGGTGTCACGCAAGTTGCCCGCGTAGTAGTGCAATTTGGTCCAGGCCATCAGGTAGTCGTACCGCGCCTGGGCCAGGTCGCGGCGGGTGCTGTACAACTGCTGTTCGGCGTTCAGCGCGTCGAGGTTGACGCGCTCGCCGCCCAGAATGCTCTGCTTGGTCGACACCACCAGTGCCTCGGCAGACACCAGGGCTTTCTGGTAGGCACGCAGCTTGCTCACCCCCGACAGGCACGCACTGAACTGGCGGCGCAGCTCGATCAGGGTTTCGCGGGTCTTGCCTTCCAGCTCGTACTCGGCCTGCTCCATCGCGCGGCTGGCCTGGCGGGTGGAGGCGGAGATACCACCACCGGCGTACAGCGGCATACTGACTTCGACACCAATGGTGTTGGTGTCGTAGCGCTGGTTGTAGGTGTTGCCGCTGTCGGATTCCTGCTTGCGCGAGGTGGCATACGCGGTAATTCGCGGCAAATGCCCGGCACGGTTGCGTTCCACTTCATAGCGCGCCACTTCCAGCGACTGGCGCTGCGAAGCCAGCACCGGGTTGTTGGTGAGCGCCAGTTCATGCCAGGTATCGTAGTTGGCCGGGGTCAGGGTGAACGCGGCAAAGCTCTGGTTCAGCGGCGCCAGGTCGTTGATGTTGACGCTTTGCACGCCGATCAACGCACCCAGCTCCCGAAGTGACGCATCCTGCTCATCCAGGGCCTGAATCTCTTCGGCGGTGGCCAGCTCGTAGCGGGACTCGGCTTCAAGGATGTCAGTGCGCGTGCCCTCACCGGCCTTGAACAAGTGCTGGTTCTGCTGGAACTGCTGCTCGAAGGCTTTTTTCTTCGCCCGGGCGATGTCGATCTGGTCCTGGGCAAACAGCGCCTGGGTGTAATAGCTCAACACCCGCACCAGCAACGCCTGGCTCTTGTCGCGAAAGCTTTCGTCGGCGAACAGCGCCTGGGCCACGCCCTTGCGGTAGTTGGCATAGGCTTCGTAATCGAACAGCGGTTGTTGCAGGCTGAAGGTGGAGCCGTAGCTGTTGTAGTTGCGGTCGTCGCGATAGCTGCCACCGCGCCCGTCGGGCAGGTGCGCCTCGGAGTTGTTGCGGCCCTTGTTGTAGTTGTAAGACAGCCTCGGCAGCAGCCCGGCGCGGCCGATGGTGCGGTTTTCCAGGCCGGCGTCGCGCTCCTTGATGGCGCCGAGGAACACCGGATCGTTGCGCAGGGCCTGCTCGTACACATCGAACGGGCCCATCGCGGCCTGGGCACTGCCACACATCAGTAACAGCGAAATGAACACTGGCTTCATGCTCATTCCTCGGTCAACGCGGAGCCGGCGCGATCCAGCAGCGGCTTGAACAGGTAGTTGAGCAAGGAGCGCTCGCCGGTGCGCACGAACATTTCGGCAGGCATACCGGGCTTGATCACCAAACCGTGGAGTTTTTCCATCGCCTCTTCGCTGACACTGGTACGCAGCACGTAATACGGCGCGCCGGTTTTTTCATCGAGCATCTGGTCGGCGGAAATCAGGCTGACTTCGCCGGGCACCCGTGGCGTGCGGCTTTGGTTGAAGGCGGTGAACAGGATATCGACCGGCAAGTGCGTACCGACCTTGTCCACCAGATGCACCGGCAGGTGCCCTTCCACTTCCAAACGCGTGCCCTGGGGCACGATCTCCAGCAGGGTTTCCCCGGCGCGCACCACGGCGCCTTCGGTGTGCACGCTGAGGTTGACGGCGATGCCATCGGCCGGCGCGTTGATTTCGCTGTGTTGCAGGTTGAAGCCCGCGGAGGTGAGTTGTTGTTCCAGGGTCAGGCTGCGCAGTTGCGCGTCGGCCAATTGGCTGCGCACCTCCTTTTGATATTCCTCGCTGTGTTGCTGCAATTTGAGCCGCGATTCGACAATACCCTGCTCTATCCGGCCACTTTCACCGGCGTTTTGCGCCAGGTCCTGCTGCACCTGGGACAACTGGCGCTGGTAGTCCATCAGCCGGTTGCGCGGGATGTAGCCGTTGTCAGCCAATGGTTGCAGGTTGCTCAATTGCTCGCGCAGGGATTGAGCCTGGGCGGTCAAGTCACTGCGGGCAAGGCGCATACCGCTTAACTGCGAGGTAGCGCCCTCGATGCTGGCGCGAATCCCGGCTTGTTCACGGGCAAATGCGTCGCGGCGGCTGCTGAACAGCTGACGCTGACCTTCCAGCACCAACGCCAGGGCGGGATCGGGATTGGCACTCAGCTCGGTAGGAAAGGTGACGCTCGGCAGATTGTCGCGCTCGCTCTGCCAGCGTGCCACGCTGGCCCAGGCCATGCGGTACTGGGCTTGCAGGGATTGCACGTCGGCCTGGTTCTGGGTCTGGTCGAGGCGAAACAGCGGCTGGCCTTGTTTGACCAGTTCGCCCTCCTTGACCAGGATGCGGCTGACTACCCCAGGGCTGAAGGTTTGCACGGCCTTGCGCTTGCCCGATACCACCACGGTGCCTTGCACCGGAATGCCCTGGTCCAGCGGCGCCAGGCTGGCCCAGAGGAAAAAACCACCGGCACCGACGACCGTCATCAGCCAGCCCATGCGCACGAAGAAACGGGCGTCGCGCTCTTTGAAACGAGGTTCTACAGTAGTGCTGCTCATGCGCCTGGATTCCTTGCGGCCGGGTACTGACGACTGAAACTGACACCGGTTTTTTCTTTCGGCGCTTCCTGCTGCCCGGACAATGCCCGCAGCACTTCCTGGCTGGGCCCGAACGCTTGCAGGTGGCCTTCGTTGAGGACCAGCAGCTTGTCGGCTTGAGCCAGCGCCGAGGAGCGATGAGTGACCAGTACGACGCTGCTGCCCTGAGCTTTCATTTGTACGATGGCGCTGGCCAACGCCGCTTCGCCGACCGTGTCGAGGTTGGAGTTGGGCTCATCCAGCACGATCAGGCGCGGCCCGCCGTACAGGGCGCGGGCCAGGGCCACGCGTTGTTTCTGGCCGCCGGACAGGCCGCCGCCGTTGTCGCCCAGCACCGTGTCGTAGCCTTGGGGCAGGCGCAGGATCAGTTCATGCACACCGGCCTGTTGCGCGGCCTTGACCACCTGCTCCGGGTCGGCCTCGCGAAAGCGTGCGATGTTGTCGGCGATGCTGCCGCTGAACAGCTCGATGTCCTGGGGCAAATAGCCGATGTGCGGGCCAAGGTCGTCGCGGTCCCAACGGTGAATATCCGCACCGTCCAGCCGCACGGTGCCGGCCAGGGTCGGCCACACGCCCACCAGCACGCGGGCCAGGGTGGACTTGCCGGAGCCCGACGCGCCCAGCACACCCAGCACTTCACCGGCCGCCAGGTTGAAGCTGACTTGATGCAAGGTCGCCATACGCCGCCCCGGTGGGCCTGCACTGACCTGCTCGAAACTGACGTGGCCCTTGGGCGCGGGCAGAGCCATTTGCTCGCCCTCCGGCGGGAATTCACGCAGCAGCCCATCGAGACGCTGGTAGGCCAGCTTGGCTGAACTCCACTGCTTCCACACCGCGATCAACTGGTCGATGGGGCTCAGTACGCGGCCCATCAGGATGGAGCCTGCGATCATCATCCCGGCAGTCATCTGCCCCTTGATCACCAGGTAGGCGCCCAGCCCCAATACCAAAGATTGCAGGCACAGGCGCAAGGACTTGCTCAAAGAAGTAATGACCGACCCGGTGTCGCTGGCGGTGTTCTGAAAGCCCAAAAACTGCGAATGCACCCCGAACCAGCGTTTGCGCAAGGCGCCGAGCATACCCATGGCCTGGATCGTCTCGGCGTTGTGCAGGTGGCTGGTGGCCAACTGGGTCGACTGCTGGGAAAACACCCCCGCCTCGCCCAATGGTTTTTTGGTCAGGTATTCATTCAGGCAGGCCAGCGCAATCAACAGCACCGCGCCCGCTGTGGCCAGCACGCCGAGCCACACGTTGAAGAGGAAAATCACGAACAGGTAGATCGGGAACCATGGCGCATCAAAGAACGCGAACAACGCCGGCCCGGTGATGAATTGACGCAGTGCAGTCAGGTCGCCCAGAGATTGCCCGGCGTGACCCTGGCCGCGTTGCAGGTTGCGTTCGAACGCGGCCTTGTACACGCGCAGATTGAAACGCCGTTCCAGCTGGCTGCCGATACGAATCACGATAAAGCTGCGGATAACTTCAAGCAGGCCAATAAAGGCAAAGAAGCCCACGACCATCAGCGTCAACATCACCAGGGTGGTTTCATTCTGGGAGGACAACACACGGTCATACACTTGCAGCATGTAAATAGACGGCACCAGCATCAGCAGGTTAATCAATGCCGTGAAACAGCCAACGCTGATCAAAATACTTTTGTATTCACCCAGCGCCCTGAATAAGGGCGCAACCCCGTGGGACTTCGCCATATTGTTTTATCTTCCTGGGAGCGCACTGCACGTCATAGTCACCCCTGCCGATGAAGCGCACGGCCAACTACAAAATCGAGTTATATGCTTATAACTTTTAATTAAGGTGTTCGTTTCAGCTCGACAACTTTCCCGGCTTTAGTGCGGGCTTGATATTGGCCTTCTTGCTGGCGATTCAAATGCGTGATCCCGGAGCCTTCGGCGTTAAACAGCCAAATACCATCCGGTGTGGGCGACCAGGTCTGCGGCTTTTCACCCAACCATTGCTCCACACAAGCGATATCGCCCCCCAGGGCATTGGCCTGCTCCAGTAATTCCAGTGCGCATACCTGGTCCTGCTGCTTCAACTCCCAATGCCCGGCCAACTGGGCGCGGGTGGGTAATACAAGACTGCTAGCCATGGCGTGGGCTCCTGCCGACACGAACAACACCTGCGAAGCACAGGCGATCAAATGAGAAAAACGTGGCATGTGAAACTCCATCCTGGAGCGCGGCGCCGAAGCGCCGCGCCGTGCATCAGGCCACGATGTCGCTGACGGCTGCCTGGCCAACGGTGGTGACGAGGAAATCCGCCACGCCGTGCCCGGAGAAGTCCACGGCCAAGGTGCCCAGGTTGGTACCCGAGGCATAGCTCAGCACAGCATCACCGGCATGGCCGGTGAACGCATTGACGAAGCTCAAGCCCGCACCCTTGGTGATGCCCGACAGGTCGATCTTGTCGGAACCGGAGGTGAAGTCAAAGATCTTGTCTGCGGCCCCTGGTTTGGAGTCGGAACTGGCACCGTACACGAAGGTATCGTTGCCAGCACCACCCCACAGCTGGTCTGCACCGCCGCCACCGTAGATGAGGTCGCTGCCGGCCCCGCCCTTGATGGTGTTAGCCACCTGGTTACCGATGATCAGGTCGTTGCCCGCACCGCCGAAAGCGTTTTCAATAGTTACGCCCTTGGCGATCGACACGTTGCCCACCAGGCCGCCAACATCGGAGAACGAAGTGGCAGTGAGGTTGATCTTCTGGTTTTGAGTGAAGCCGGAGAAGTCCAGAGTGTCGTTGCCGCCACCGTCCCATACCGAGAAGACCAGCTTGTCGGCGTTGGATGTGGCGCTGAGGAAATCACGCCCGGTGTTGGAGTTGAACCCGTAGGTGGTGTCCGTGGCGCGGGTGCTGAGGTTGGCACCGTAGAGCTTCTGGATCGCGGCGATGTCGTCGATCAGCGGGCCGGAAGCGTAAGCCTCGACGCCGCCCTTGCTGAAGTTCTGGTTGGTGTTGCTCTCGCTCCAGTAACTCATGAGGCTATAGCCACGCGTGTCCTGTCCATAGGTGGCGTCGTTATAGGTCGGGTTGCCGTTCCCGGCGTTGTAGTCGCCAGGGTGAGCCAGGCCCAGGGTGTGGCCGATTTCGTGGGTCAGGGTCTGCCGGCCATAGTTGTTCAGGTCCGGGGTCTTGTTCGGCGTGTAGCTGTTGTTGGTCAGGTACCACGATGTGCCATCGTAGCCCGCACCGGTGCCGGGCAGGTAAGCGAAGGCCGCGGCGCCGTCCTGGCCGCTGCTGTAGTTGCCGAAGGTCATGTGACCGTCACCGCCGGAAGCCTTTTCGGTAAAAGTCACGTTGGCGACATCCGACCAGGATTGCATGGCCAGTGCGGCCTGTGCTTTCTGCTGGGCGTTGAATTGGCTGAACCCTGAGATGCCATGTTTGTTCATGGTGCTCTGGGTAGCCGAGGTGAGGAAGGTGTAGGTCAGATCGATCTTGCCGTTGCCATCAAAGTCCCGATACGCGGCGCCATCCCGCAGCAGCTGGGTCGCCGCCTGGTCCACGGTGTAGGACGGTTTGCCATTGACTGTGAGGTTACCGCCACGGTCATACAAATGGCTGAAGCTATCGATTTGCGAGTAAGCAGTGCTGGCTTGCGCGGCAGATACAATAGCTTTGTCTTTTACTTTTGACATAAACGTACTTCCTTGTTTGCAAGTGCATCAGTCTTTGTTCGATAGGAACCTCGCGGGCGAGGATAGTCCTATCACTCACCTCTTTTGAAGGCGTAAGAAAACTGACACAACTTGAAATCTTTCGTCTACACCTATTTCCACAGCGCAAATGTGACACAGGTTCAACTTGGGGAAGTCGCAAGCAGTGTTTATTGGGAACGTTAGCTTTTACGCGCCTAATCCGAGCGCAGCAGTATTTAAATATTAAATAGCAGTAAAGCCGCTCCAAGTTGAGCGGCGCACTTGAGTAATGGATCCAATATATTGTCACGGTGTCATTGGCGACATTAAATAGCCACTACTTGCACTATTAAAGTGCAGTGTCCCCTATTGCCGGGACATACTCCAGCCACACTTGTGCAATGCTGCCAAGAGGGTTTCGCCGGCCAGGCCTGGCACCTGCACATTCGCCTGCGTGGTCATGTCTTCTCCCGCCAGAATCGCGTTGATGATTGCTTCTTCCACCGCCTCCGCTGCGGCGCTGAACAGTGGAGAAATATGATCGTTATTGACCATCTGCAACGCGGTGCGCAGTGGCAGGTCCTTGCGCCCGTAGTCTGCCGGCGGCAAATCCTGATTACCGGTGGCAAAGGCCAGAAACAGGTCGCCACTGGAATCCTCGGTGCCACCACCGGTGCGCGCGATGCCGATGGACGCCCGCTGCGCCAGGCGTTGGCACTGATGGGGCAGCAACGGTGCATCGGTGGCGATAATTACCACGATGGACCCCATGCCGGGCGTACCTTGCTCGGCAAATGGCGAAGCGTTGTCCATCAAGTGACGGCCCACCGGGTAGCCATCGACCCGCAGTTCCTGGCGCTTGCCATGGTTGGCCTGCACCAGTACGCCGACGGTCCAGCCGCCCTGCTCCGCCGATAAACGCCGGGATGCGCTGCCGATACCGCCCTTGAACTCATGGCAGATCATCCCGGTGCCACCGCCCACGGCGCCTTCCTGCACCGGGCCGGTTTCGGCATGGTCGAGTGCCTGGCGCACATGCTCAGGTTGCACATGCTGGCCCCAGATATCGTTGAGCAGGCCGTCGTAGGTTTCCATGACCACCGGCATGCACCAGTACACCGCAGGGTCTTGCAGGCGTTCGCGCTCCAGGGCGATCAAGGTGTCACGTACGATCCCAACGCTGTGGGTGTTGGTGATGGCCATCGGCGTGGTCAACAACCCGGCCTCGTTGATCCACTCAAGGCCAGTGGCATCACCGTTGCCGTTGAGCACGTGGTACCCGGCAAAACACGGTTGATGCCGGGCCTCACCGGCGCGCGGCTGGACCACCGTCACGCCGGTACGCACCTGCTTGCCGTCGATACGCGTTTTGAGCGTGGTGTGGCCAACCCGAACCCCGGGAACATCGGTGATGGCGTTCAATTCGCCAGGTGTGCCCAGCCCCAGCGTGATACCCAATTGACGTGCACGCATACCCACTCCTTACAATTTCTGAAAAACCGGACTCGACCGGCCGCTGATGCAATACAAAATCACCGACAGTGCCAGCAGGCCGATGATGACCATGATGTCGCGCATTGACGCCTCAAGGATCAGGGTCACCAACAGATAACCCGCGCCGAGCACCGCCAGCACCGCCGGCAAAGGCCACAGCGGCATACGATAAGGGTGTTCGCGATCGCGCAGCAGCACCCGGCTCATCAGCGCGCTCAGCGCCACCACCAGGTACACCAGCATGATCAGCAATACGCTGAACGAGGTCAGGTCGGCCAGGTTCGAGCTGAAACTCAACAGCGCCGAAGGAATCGCCAGGAACAACGTCGCCAGCCATGGCGAATCCCAGCGCGGATGAATACGCGTGAACAGCTTGTTGATACTCGGCGTCCACAGTGCATCACGGCCACTGCTGAACACCACCCGGCCGATCTGGATAACGATCGCCACAATTGCGTTGAACACCGACAGAAAGATCCCGGCACTGACCAACCGCGACAGGGTTTCATTGCCGTGGCTGGTCAACAGGTAGCCAATGGGGTCGGGGCTGCTGATCATCGCACTCAGTGACGGCGCACCGATCAACAGTGCGGTGATCGGCACCAGCTCAATCACCACCACCAGCCCAAGGGACCACAACACCGCCTTGTGTACGCCCTTGCCGCCGCATTTCATGTCTTCGGCCAGCAGCACCGCCGGGCCGTAGCCATTGAACGAGAACAGGCCAATACCCACGGCACCGATCACCAGGGCCCAGGGCGCCAGGTGCAACACGCCGTTTTCAACGATCTGCGGCTCAAACAACACGCTGGCCGGCTGCACCGGATTGCCGAAGCCGATCACCACAATCACCAGCAAGGCTGCCACTTCCAACAGCAGGCAGGTGCCGGTAATCCAGGCATTGAGCTTGATATTGAGAATGCCCAGGGCGTAGCTGCACACCACGATCACCAGGGCGACAGTCTGGGAGTCGAATGTTGTGCCCAGGGCGTTATTCAAATAAGTCGCCGCCCCAGTCGCCAATACCGGCGGGATAAACAGCAACATCACCAGCACTGTCAGGAACGTGGCGTAACCGGCCATACCGCCAAACACGCGCTTGGCATACACATACTCACCACCGGCACTGTTATGGGCGCGGCCGAGTTCGGCGTAGCAGAAGGCGAACATCAATGCGAGCAACCCGGCCATCACAAACGCCAGGAACACGCCGCTGCCCGCTTGCTGAATGGCGAACGGGGCGATCACAAATACGGAACTGGCCGGCGTCACCGCGGAAACGGTGATAGCCACTACATCGAAGACGCTCAAGGTGGGTTTGAGCACGCCATCGGGCGTGGGGGTAGCGCTCATATCGTTATCCTCTGTCGTTTTTTTTGGTGTGAGGCAGAAACGAAAAATGATGTGTGTGTACGGGATAGCCTTCCCGTTCAATAGTGGCGACGTTATCGGCTGGCGGGCCGGCAAGCCAATTCCCCTATTGGCGTACTCCCCTTGACGGTGCCCGCTAAAAGCCGAACCCTTGGCCGATCTTTTGAGGGGGAGCCAGTGAAATGAGCCTGTTCCGGGAAATCGGCATGCACGCGGGATTGGGGCGTACCCTGTCACAGATCGGCACCGAGCGGTTCTGGAAGCAATTGGTGCTGCTATTGCACCAATGCCTGCCCTTCGATAATGCCCTGGCGATTTTCTACCCGTTGGATGGCTCGCCCCAGGCCCTTGAGGAATACGACGCCCAGCCCAGCAGCAAACCGGCGTCGATGCTGGTGTACCTCAATGGGCTGTATCTGCTCGACCCGTTTTACCAGGCGTACCACGAAAACTATGCCAGCGGCGTGTACCGCCTGGAGGAAGTGGCGCCGGATCATTTTCGCCAGAGTGAGTACTTCCTCAACTACTTCCACGACAACGTGCTGGAAGACGAAGTGCAGTTGATCCTGCAATTGCCCGGCGAGGGCACGCTTTCGCTATCTCTGGGCATGCAGCGACGCTTCAGCTTCGAGGAAACCGGGCTGTTGACCACACTGGCCGCCTGGGTGCTGCCCTTGATGCAGCAGCACTGGCAGCAAAGCACTCAGCGAGCACCGGCAATAGACAGCCAGATCCGAGACGCGCTGAGTCATTTCGGCAGTGGTGTGCTGTCGGACCGCGAGCTGGAAATCGCTCGCCTGGTGTTGCGGGGGTTTTCCTCCAAAGCCATGGCCGAACGCCTGAAGATCTCCCCGGACACGGTCAAAGTGCACCGCAGGCACCTTTACGCCAAACTGGATATCTCGTCACAGCCCGAGTTGTTTTCACTGTTTATCCAGTCGCTGGGGCATGACCTGGAGAATCCATAGGTTTAATCCGAATGAAAGAAATTAATATGCTGCGGTAACAGATTTACACCATCAACCCGTACGGAAAAGTTCGGCCCTTGCGCCGTCACCTTAATAGTCAAGGTACTCACGCCGAACGCGTGGGTCAGTTGCACATCACCCACCTCCACAGGCGGGCCTGATTGGATATTAATCGCCGTTATAGCGTGGTCTTTTAACATTTCAGACACATCGATCTCATCCTCTTTGGGATTGAAGTTCAGGATCGTGTCCGGATCATCACTGAGGGAGTCGGTGCTTTTTTCATATTTAAATGTATTCGCGCCCTGGCGACCTACCAACTGGTCGCCCCCCGCGCCACCGACCAACACTGAGGGCTCGCCGCGCCTGGCTTCCAGGCGCTCGCGCGCGTCTGTGCCTCGTAATTCAGACTGGGTCCATGTGCCGCCAACTGGAAGGCTCTGTATGGAAGACATATAAGTCACCTATTGATAGTCAGTAATATGAGAGTGTCACGGGTTGCGGCTAAAATCTCTCACAAGGACAACAGGGTTTTCCATCCTGAATAGTTGACATTAAATTTCTTAACCATGACGCCATTATTTGTTTAACGAGGAGCCGGTTATTATCCCAAAAGCGGCAATTAACGTCCGATTCGAATAGTGTTCCACACGCGCGCGAACCCAATCAATTTGCCGCGTTCTCCCTGGGGATGTTGTAGCCGATGCCGGTGCCGCCCCAGGTATGCATAGGTATCTACACAACTTTTATAGCCACTGCCGACGCTAACCACGATGCGAAGCGAGCCGCTCTTGCTCTTGATCTGCTCTTGATCTGCTTTTGATCTTAAGCGCCCCGTCAAACCACGCTGGCCGGAATTCGACAGGGATTTGGGGGGTAAACCGGCAGGGATGCCGGTTTAGCCGCCCCGCGCCATGGATGGCGCGTGGCGGCGGCCCCCCAAATCCATGGCGGATTACGGGCACACCGAGCCTAAGCGAGGTGCCGAGTGGTGGGGCAAGAGCCCTTTGGTTACTTTGGGGCTCTTCCAAAGTGACCCGCTGTAAAAGCGGAACCAATAGCGGCCGTTACCCCAATAACGGATATGTACTCGATCAAAGCCCAGCATCCTGGTCGGCTCTTAGGCCGCCTTCGGGGGCAAGCCCCCTCCCACAGGTCCGGCGTCGCCCCCAAACCCCCATGACAGGTATGGGGAGCCATACTGATTTGCTCACCCCTACAATGGCCAAGTGGCCATTCTGAACAATGGCCTTTTGCCTAATCCGCTGTAGGACATGATCCACGTCAAAATCAGGTAAAAGAACCGCCGAACGGGGCCAAAAAACTCACCTTGTACTTGCGAACGAATGCTATTTTTAAATTCTTCGATGTCTGGACCAACGAAGGTCCTGACCCCTGCCGCGAGCTAAAGGAAGCGCTCAATGAACAAGGTGGGCAACATGAACAAAGTGACTTTCCCCAATGCGTGCCAGTTGATGCGCTGGCATTTTCATCCGATGGGCTTCGAGGGGAGTATGGACGCCCCCGGCAGCATGGTCGCCCGCCTGTTCGACCGGGCCAGCGGTGAAACATTGATCGCCATCGCCGGCATTCCTTGCGCCACGGTGATGAACGCCGCTGATGTGGAGCGCATCATCGAGGCGGTGGAGGATGAACTGGAGTGTTTTGTACCGCCGTTGTCGTTGCGGGCCTGAATAGTATTTGTCAGCCGTCGATTACCTGATGTGGGAGGGCCAAGTTCCCAGGTCTGTAGGAGCGAGCTTGCTCGCGAAAAACCCATAGGCGCCGCGTTTATTCAGCAAACAGGCGTTATCGTTGACGTTTTTCGCGAGCAAGCTCGCTCCTACACACATTAGGGCCAGCCCTCTCCATATTTAGCGGTGTGTCAGTTGAAGGTTCAGCGCTGATCGTCGAAAAACGATTTTTTGCCATCCACTCGCTCAGAGGCCCTGGGCACATTCACACCCTGGCCTTCCGGCTTTTCCACATACCAGTAGCAGTGGCTGATCGCTCGGGTAATACCGACGTAGGCCAGGCGCAGTATTTCGTCCTTTTGCGCATTGTCGTACGGCTCGCTGTCACCGTCCTTGCCCAGGCCCGCCATGCGGTAGACCTGGTTTTTGTAGGGCGAGCTGGTGAGATGTTGACAGTCCCCAAGCAGAAAAACGGCGTCGGCTTGCAGGCCCTTGGCGCTGTGGTACGTCAACTGCTTCAAACGGCGCTCGTGGATCGGCAAGCTCGAATCCACATTAACTACAGATTGAATATGCTCTTGAATCAATAAGTTATCGCTACTTTTTCGATACAACATCAAGACCGTATCCCCGCGTTGATAATGCTCCATCAACCGCTGGCCCAGCGCCGCATCATCCCGCTCCAGCACGCTGACCGGCACTAATACCTTGGGCTCGCCACTGGCCTTGGCCTTCTTGCCGGGGATCGCCGGTGCGCTGCGCACGATATGTTCGGCCGCATCGATGATGTGCTGGTGGCTGCGGTAATTCTCGCCAAGCATCACGCGGGTAGTGCTCGGTGCGACAAATTCCTGGTTGAACTCCATGAAGTACTTGGGCGAACTGCCGCGCCAGCCGTAGATCGATTGCCAGTCGTCGCCGACGCACAGCAAGGATGAGCGCTGCGCCCCACGCCCCACGTGCATGGCCGGGCCGCGACTGCGGATTTCTCGCAGGGTGGCACGGATCCACGAGACGATCTGCGGTGATACATCCTGAAATTCGTCGATCATCAGGTGCGACATCGGCCGCAGCAGCGGATCACTGAGCAGCTTGAGGTTCTCCGGGGTATTTTCGCCAAACAGGGAAAACATCCGGTTGTAGGTCATGATCGGCGGTGATTGATCGAGCAGGTGGTCTTCCAGAGCCTTCCAGAAAATGCTCAGGGCCTCAAAGAACAACCGATCCGGGTCATCCTTGGCGAACCTCATTTGGCCTACTGCTGTCGGCACGTCCAGCCCGAGGTTCTCGATAAACCCCGCCGCCATGACAAAACTGTCCAGCAGTGGCGCTGAAGCGAGTTCGCCCTTGACCTTGTAATCAAAGCCGGGCCCAGCCATTGCATCGCCGGCTAGACTGCTTAAAAGGCGCTTTGATGACTCGTAATTATCAAGCCATATCAATGGCTTATTACAGAAAGCTTGAAACAGGGTGCGCTTTACCGCCCACTCTGCGCGCACCGATAGTTTTGAGTTTGGCCGACTGATCCCGGCGTTTTCCCGTGCGTCGAAACCCAGTACTACCCAGGCATCCAACTGCGGGATATAGCCGTGGCAATGAAATTTGGCGCCGTTGATTTCAAAGGTTTGACGGCTGGGTTCGATGCCTTTGATCGGCCAGGCGCCTGCGCGGAACCACAGGTCCTCGATCAAGTCGCAGAGTTCTTCATCACGCTTGGCCGCCAACTCAGTCACGGCCATGCGCTTTTGCACGTCCGGATGATCGCGCTCCAGTTCCTTAAGCTGCAGACCCTGGCGAGCCAGCGGCGCAATCAACTCGCGAAAACGCGCATGATGCCCCTGCAAACGGTGATAACAGGCGTTCATATGCTGACGCTGGGCATCACTGATACGTAGATCGAAGGCGTTGCTATCGGCGTCTTCAAAGCCGCCACTGAGGTTTTCAAAGGCTTGCAGTCGTTCGAAACCCGGCAGGCTGCGCACCATCGGCAGGATGCGCGAGTGAAACGTACGCACAACGGCCTGGGCTTGTTTGATGTCAAGGGGTTGGCCCCACAGGCTCAGAATCTCCATGAGCTTGTTGATGAAGTCCTTGCGCGACTCGCGGGTAAACGTCACCACGGTCATTGAGCTCAGCTCAAAACCCAGGTAATGGGTAAGCAGCAGGATACGCAACACCAGGGAGGTCGATTTACCTGCGCCGGCGCCGGCAATCACCGAGGTCGAGGGCGTGTCGCTGAAGATCATCTTCCACTGCGCTGTACTCGGCTGCGCGTGAGCTGGCAGCAGGCGCGCCACGTCCGCCTTCATGCGCTTTTTCACATCGGCGGTGAGCGGCAAACGCCAATCGTCGAACAGGCTGTCGTCCACGCCGGGCGCTCGGTGCTCATCAGGGCGAAAGTCGCGAATCAACAGGACTTGCCGGCCCTCTTCAAGACCCTCTGCCTTGCCTTCGCGATACCCATATTCCACACCGGCTTCATGCCCATTGCGAAAACCGTCGGCTTGGCCATGCAGCCAGGAATACCGGTGCTGCGCGCGCAAACGGGTGAGGCCATGGCCGAACAGGCGCGCGGCCAGCCGCTTCAATAAGGGCATTTCAGCCAAGGGGCGCAGTTCTGGGGGCAGATCAGGCTTTTGTTGCGGCACGCGAACTCCTGCGATGAGCTTGGCTTTGACAAGGGCGTCATGGTCGCCGGAATCGGCGCTCAGTTCCAGCCAATTGCTTTACTGTCATGCAGTTAGGCGATGAAGTGAAAGTTGAAGCAGCTTTCCATGATCGAATTAATGGATAGGAATTAGGCATTTTTTACGCTTTTTATCGATCATGCACTGCTGGATGATGGGCTCATTCACAGGAGACGATCATGCTTGAACTTCGACCTTTCAATACCCTCGGCGGCGCCCATCATGGCTGGCTCGACGCCCATCACCACTTTTCATTCGCCGAGTACCACGACCCCGAGCGTATGCACTGGGGCAATCTGCGGGTATGGAACGACGATATCATCGCGCCAGGCAGCGGCTTCCCCCAGCACCCGCACCGGGACATGGAAATCATCACCTACGTACGCGAAGGCGCAATCAGCCATGCCGATAACCTGGGCAACAAAGGCCGCACCGAGGCTGGCGATGTACAGGTAATGAGTGCTGGCACTGGGATCGCCCACAGCGAGTACAACCTGGAGGCCACCCCGACCAAGATCTTCCAGATCTGGATTATCCCGAATGAGGCCGGTTTGCCGCCGTCCTGGGGTGCCAAGCCGTTTCCGCAAGGCCATCGAGAAGGCTTTGTAACGCTGGCCAGCGGTAAGGCGGGCGACAGTGAAAGCCTGCGCATTCGTGCCGATGCGCGCTTGGTGGCGGCGAACCTGAAAGCCGGGGAAAGCGCCGAATACAGGCTGGACAGCGGACGCCGGGCGTACCTGGTGCCGGCCACCGGCGTGATTGAGGTCAACGGCTTGCGAGCACAGGCCCGAGACGGGGTGGCGGTAGAGAGTGAGCAGGTGTTGCGGGTAACGGCGATAGAAGACAGCGAGATCGTACTGGTCGACCTGGCCTGATCTCAAGCCCTGTAGGAGCGAGCTTGCTCGCGAAAAACCCACCGTCGCCGCGTTTATTCAGGAAGCACGCGTTATCGTTGACGTTTTTCGCGAGCAAGCTCGCTCCTACAGAGGACAATAATGCTGAGTGTCAGTTATTGGGAAATTGCACCATCTACCAATACCTGCGCCTCTTCCACCAGTTGTTTGAGGTGCTCTTCACCAATAAAGCTCTCGGCGTAGATCTTGTAGATGTCCTCAGTACCCGATGGCCGTGCGGCAAACCAGCCGTTTTCGGTCATGACTTTCAAGCCGCCAATCGCCTGGTTGTTGCCCGGTGCGTGGCTGAGAATCTGCTGGATGCTCTCGCCGGCCAATTGGGTGGACGTCACCTGCTCCGGCGCCAGCTTGCCCAGCAGGGCTTTCTGCGCCGGGGTCGCCTTGGCATCGACGCGGATGGCAAACGGCTCGCCGAGCGCGTCGGTCAGGCCACGGTAGATCTGGCTGGGGTCCTGGCCCTTGCGCGAGGTCATTTCTGCCGCCAGCAAGGCCGGGATCAGACCGTCCTTGTCGGTGCTCCAGACCGTGCCATCTTTGCGCAGGAACGAGGCACCGGCGCTTTCTTCACCGCCAAAGCCCAACGAGCCTTCAAACAAGCCATCGGCAAACCATTTAAAGCCGACCGGCACTTCATACAGACGCCGGCCAATACGTGCCGCCACGCGATCGATCAGCCCACTGCTGACCACGGTCTTGCCCACGGCAGCATCGGCTCGCCAGTCAGGACGGTTCTGGAACAGGTAGTCGATGGACACCGCCAGGTAGTTATTCGGTGCCAGCAGGCCGCCGGATGGCGTGACAATACCGTGGCGGTCGTGGTCCGGATCGCAGGCAAACGCCACGTCGAAGCGTTCCTTGAGACCAATCAGGCTCTGCATGGCGTAGCTGGAGGATGGGTCCATGCGGATCTGGCCATCCCAGTCCACGCTCATGAAGCGGAAGGTGGAATCCACTTCAGTGTTCACCACCTCCAGGTTCAGGCGATAGTGCTCGGCAATCGCCGACCAGTAGCGCACCCCCGCCCCGCCCAATGGGTCCACGCCCAGGCGCAGATCGGCGCTGCGGATCGCGTCCATATCGATCACGTTGATCAGGTCGGCCACATAGCTGTTGAGGTAGTCATGGCGATGGGTGGTGTCCGCCTTCAGCGCCTGGGCATG
This sequence comes from Pseudomonas paralactis, assembly GCF_001439735.1. Lineage (GTDB taxonomy): Bacteria > Pseudomonadota > Gammaproteobacteria > Pseudomonadales > Pseudomonadaceae > Aquipseudomonas > Aquipseudomonas paralactis. The sequence continues at coordinate 397,765 of NZ_JYLN01000005.1, read as the reverse complement.
AGTGATGCGCTTGACCCCGGCGAGTTTGTTGGCCAGCAGTTCGTTAGCCTTGGCTTCGATCCACTTGGTGACGTGGGTATCGGCCGGGCCGCCATTGGGCGGGTTGTACTTGTAACCGCCACTTTGCGGCGGGTTGTGCGACGGCGTAATCACAATGCCGTCCGCCAGACCGCTGGTACGGCCGCGGTTGTAGCAAATGATCGCGTGGGAAATCGCCGGGGTCGGCGTGTACTCATCGCCCTCAGCCAGCATGACGTGCACGCCATTGGCAGCCAACACCTCCAGGGCGCTGGCACCGGCAGGCGTGGACAATGCATGGGTATCCAGGCCAACAAACAGAGGCCCGGTGATGCCTTGGGCTTCACGGTACAGGCAGATCGCCTGGCTGATCGCCAGCACATGCCACTCGTTGAAGCTCAGCTCGAACGAGCTGCCGCGGTGCCCGGAGGTGCCGAAGGCTACACGTTGGGTAGAGATTGCTGCATCAGGCTGGCCGGTGTAATAGGCCGTGACCAGTCGCGGGATATCCACCAGCAACTGGGCCGGCGCCGGTTTGCCCGCAAAAGGACTGATAGTCATGCATAAACCTCGAAAAATAAGGATTCGGAAAAAATGACAGTTTACTCAGAGTTGGACTACTGAGCGATGTTATCGATCCCACAATCCGCAGAGAAGTTTCATACATTAACCGGTCTGTGCCTGGAGCAGCGCCTGAGCCAGCGCATCCAGGGCAATATCCAGATTGGGGTGGCCGCTGAATGTATGGCTCAAGCGCATATGCTGATGATGCAAGCCACTGAGACTGAACAACTCCCCCGGCGCAATCACGACCTGCTGGGCGAGCATGCGCTGGAATACCTGGCGCATGTCCACCGGTGCCACCGACTGCAGCCAAAAACTTGCCCCGGCGATCGGCATTCGATAGCTCACACGCCCTTGCAGACGGCCATCCAACCGATGGTTCATGGCTTGTGCCTGCTCCTGGAGACGCTGGCATAACGTCTGCAAGTGCTGATCCAGCCGCCCGCTTTCATATAGCCGAGCAATGGCGCGTTGCCGAATGGATGAGAGTCGAAATGAGCGCAGCAAAAACTGGCGCTGTAACTCACTGCCCATCTGCTGTGCCAGCAGATACCCAAACGGCGCTTCCGGCCCCAGCACCTTTTCGAACGAAGAAAATACAATCAGCCGCTGCGGGTTGACCAGGTTGCGCAAGGCCGTCTGCGACGACGCGAAGCTCAGCTCACCAAACGTGTCGTTCTCCAGCAGCCAACAGCCGTGCCGCTCCAGCAAATGCGCGACTTGCAGCCGTTCGGGTACGGTCAGTGTGTTCCCCGCTGGCATACTGACCACCGAGGACAGCAGCACAAGCTGCACCGGTTCGTGTTTGAGCAGGTGCTCGAACGCAGCCAGGTCGAAGCTGCCATCGGCGTGCCAGGGCAGTTCGATAACTCGCACGCCGGCGCTCTGTAACAGGCGCAAGACCAGGTAATCGCAGGGCGATTCAGCCACTACCACCGTGCCCTTGAGGCCGAGTGCGTCGATCAGGATTTCCAGTACGCCCTGAAGATCGGCGCCGATATACACCTCATCAGCCTGCCAGCAATGGGTGGGCGAGGAGGTATAACGGGCCGCTAATGCCGCGCGTAATTCCCACACACCACAAGGTTGCGACGGTTGCAGGTGGTGTGGATACCTGCGCACGAGCTGACGCTCCAACGCCAGTAAAGCGCCATCCAATGAGCCCAACAACGCCGGTTCATCGCCACTGAGTACCACCATGGTCGGGCGTCGCGCTGCCGCATACAGGCGCTCAAGCAGGTCGGCGTCCGCCATGGCCGGCGGGTTTGCCGCCACCGGCCAGGCGAAGTAGCCGGACTTGGCCACCGAGTAGACCCGCCCTTCCTTTTCCAGCAACGAATAAGCGTACTGAATCGTCGAGATCGACACGTTCATTCGTGTCGACAACTGACGCAACGACGGCAACTTGACCGGCGTCTCCAGGCTGACTTCGTTGATCAGGTTGATCATGTAGCGGTACACCGCCTGATAGGCAAAGTCAGCCTGGCGCTCTCCCCTCAGGTTCATCGCCGTTCACCAGTATCTATACGCCACTCCACGCCGCTAGCGCCCCGACACTTGGGCGGTCCGGGCCTCGGACCGGCTAAACAGTTGTTTGTGGATACCAGAGCCGTGCGCAGCCTGCAGCGGTCGCTTGCGATACAGGTGCTGCAACAACTCCAGCGGCAACCCACTGGTGTCGACCAGCCACTGATTCAGCATGTCCGCAGCAGGCTTGCCCTGCAGCGCCTTGTGCAGTTCGGGCAGCGCTACCAACATGCCCGGATGGCATTGACGCAAGAAACCCTCCAGCCGTTCGCCATGCTGAACGAAAGGCGCGAACAACAGGCAGGTCAACTGACTTTCGTCCAGACCAAAAAACTCTTGGCCGTAGGTGTTCGACAATACCCGCCCATCCGGGCTGGACGCCTCGGTGATCAACTCAACAGGGACGCGTCTGCGCAGCATGTAGTCTGCCGCCTGACGAACAAACCCTTCGACGCCGTGCTCATAGGAGAGCTCACGCAGGCATTGGGCCTGCAAGCCATACAAATGGGCCATGAGCAATGGATTTGGATAGGCCGGATGGCTGAACTGGAACTCGAACGGGTCGCGCCGGTGAGCCAGAAACTGAGTAAGCAGTGGCGCTCGGGCTACGTCGACATCGTCGAGCAGGTCGGCAATACCGATATAGGCCAGATGCCGGTGCCCGCCTCGGCCGGGACTCTCGGTGCCCGCATAGTGCTCGCCATAGAGGTCGCGGTAGCAGCCGACGCTCCATTCTTCCATGCGTGCAAACAACCCGTTGAGCGATGTCGGCTTGCCGGGCGCGAACGCGAGCCCGGTTGCCAGGGCATTTTTCTTCAGCCACGCGATGTACTGGCTTTGCTTGCGCACTGAATCGCCACTGACCACGGCGTGCACACCGCCGTTCCAGGTCGCGACCCGCTGATAGAAATCCCCAAGGGCCAGATACGCGTCGTTGCACAGGATGGCGCGGATGTCCCCGGATGTCAGGTGCCCTATCATCCGCATATTGCGCTGACTGACTTCACGCCCGGCACTGGACGCCGGGCGCTGATGATTAAAGGGCAATACCTCATGGTTTTCGACCATCAGCAGCTCCACCCGAGAATCGTCATGGAAGAACAACGCGCCATAGCCGTGATGCAGTGAATCAAGCGTTGCCTGAGTCATGCCCGGGTGCCGCAGCGTTGCCACGCGCAGATGAAAAGTCTTGGGGGCACGCCCGGCGATGCTCAATTGCGCCGCACGCAGCAGCGCCAGTGTGTAGCTGCTGACCTCGCCCCCGCCGTGAGCAATTAACACTTTGTAGTTGCCTACTTGTTCCATGCCCCCGGCCGCTACCACAATTCGCTGAATCAACAGTTGCAGTGCGGTACGTTCGTCACGCGTAAAGTGCCCGACCAACCGTTGCAGAACTTGCTGGTAAACATAGTTCATGGCTTGCTCATGAATAGCGCTCATCGTTCTACTACCTGAATTGAAATATTAGTTCCAAGCAATTATCAATTGTCGTTGCTTGACCCATTACATCTATAGGTTTGTCGTCAATTGCATCGTGCGAGGTTGATTCAACATTAGCACCCTGCAACAAATTTGCAGGACCGCTCACAGAAGCGGTCAATGGCTCTCTCAATGCTGAATCCTGTGCCTGCAAGGCTTCCAGCGCGGCTGGCTGTGAGCCTTAGGAATATTCTGACAGCGTCCTACACCACTCTTACTAAGCAACTAACGAAACGTCCGACGCATATTAGTTACCCGCTCATTGTGGGCTCAGGCAAAGCGACTGCGTATTTGTTTTGCACTTTTGAAAAAGCGACCCGTGCATCGTTAGTTTCATAGGTGCGAGACGTTAATGTCAGGTATTCAATCATTGCTCAATCCTTGAGATGACAGCGAAGACACAATTATCGGCACTCAAATAATGATTAACAGATACAGAACAACGCCAGAAAGCAGTTCAGATGAGCAGGCCACCTAACTTTATTGGCGCACACACAACAACGCCGCGCTGGATTTCAGGGCGGCGTAAGGAAAAAAGGTATTGTTTGCGGGGCGCGACACCCTCGCGGCGGCTCAACCCCGGTGCGGGTTAAGCCCTGTCAAATGGCGTATTTGCCTCATAGGCTCGGACGCCAATGTATTCATTTGCGAATAGTCCTACAGCTCAAACAGCTTCAACCTGCAACGCCACACGCTCGCGGCACGGGCATTCGTCCATGTACCGATGCGCTTCCACGAACTTACCGAACGGAAACACCGTGGTTTTCAGTGGGACAAGCACCCGGTCGGCAGTCAGCTGGTTGATATCACGCAAGGCGCGCTGCACTGCCACCTGGTCCTGGATGATGCCCAGCTCAGGTTTGCCGGTGAAGTTACCGATACAGTGCACGAAGAACTGAATGTTCTTCTGAAACGCCGCGCAGGCCGGGAACGGCGTCTGGTTACCACCTTGCAGGCCATACAGCACCAGGCTGCCACGCGGTGCCAGTACGTCACCGAGCAGCGACATCTGCGGGCCGCCCAAGCCATCGAACACCACATCCACGCCACGGTTATCGGTGATCTTGTTGATCTGCATAAGCAGGTCTTGCTCTTCGGTAACGATGACCTTTTCCGCCCCAAGGGACAGCAGGTATTCGCGCTCGGAGCTGTCTTTGGTGGCAGCAATCACCCGCACGCCCAAGGCCTTGCCCAGTTGCACAAACGATGGGCCGGAACAATGGCTGGCATCAGTCACCAAGGCAAACTGCCCAGGTTTGACTCGCGCCAGATCCATGTAGGCAAAGTAGGCAATCAACAACGGCGTGTAGTGCACACTGGCTTCAATCGGGCTCAAGACATCCGGGTAACGGGTCAGGGCCGAACGGGGCAGGACGATCTGCTCGCCGTACACCGGGTAATCATTGGGGCTCTCGGCCGGAAAACTGGCCACTTTATCGCCCACTGCCAAATCATCCACGCCGTCACCGAGGGCGACCACCACGCCAGCCATTTCATGACCAAGGCCCGAAGGCAGGCGTGCATGGGAGGACGCCAGGTTCTGGCGCCACAAAATGTCGTACCAGCTGATGCCAATTGCCTCGACACGCACCTGCACTTCGCCCGGTGCGGGCTGCGCGGCTGCATGCTCTTCGCATTTGAGCACCTCGGCCGGACCAAACTTGTGAAAACGGATCGTGCGGGACATCGCAAACCTCGTCAAAGTAACCTCTAATGCCATGAACTTTATCTGGGCTTTCCAGGTAAGACCACCGGTCGCCGTTAATAGTCGACATGCCTGTCATTGATTCCGCGAAGGAGGAGCACACCTCAACTATCGAAGGAAAAATCAATTAGCCGGTGCAGAGTACCAGCCTTTCCCCGTAAGATTCATGCCGGTCACGCGTCTGATAGAACCTCATGGGTTTCTGTGTGGCCGCTCACATCAAGTTTGCAGACTCTTCCAGGACACAAGATGAACCGTAACGACCTGCGTCGTGTCGACCTTAACCTCTTGATCGTATTCGAAACCTTGATGCATGAGCGCAGTGTGACCCGCGCCGCCGAGAAATTGTTCCTCGGCCAGCCGGCCATCAGCGCGGCCTTGTCGCGCCTGCGCGGGTTGTTCGATGACCCGCTGTTCGTGCGCACCGGACGCAGCATGGAACCCTCGGCCCGCGCCGTGGAAATCTTCGCCCTGCTCTCCCCGGCCCTGGACTCGATTTCCACCGCCGTCAGCCGCGCCGCCGAATTCGACCCGGCCACCAGCACCGCAGTGTTTCGCATTGGCCTGTCCGATGACGTGGAATTCGCCCTGCTCCCGCAGCTGCTCAAACGCCTGCGCTCCGAAGCCCCCGGCATTGTGCTGGTGGTACGTCGCGTCAATTACATCCTGATGCCCAGCCTGCTCGCCTCCGGTGAAATCTCCATCGGCGTCAGCTACACCGCCGACCTGCCCGCCAATGCCAAGCGCAAGGTACTGCGCCGCAGCCTGCCAAAACTGCTGCGCGCCGACAGCGTACCCGGCTCACTGAGCCTGGACGACTTCTGCTCACGTCCTCATGCACTGGTGTCATTCGCCGGCGACCTGAGCGGGTTTATTGATGAAGAGCTGGAAAAGCTCGATCGCAAGCGCCACGTGGTACTGGCCGTGCCGCAGTTCAACGGGCTGGGCACCTTGCTGGCGGGCACGGACATTCTGGCGACGGTGCCGGATTATGCGGCTGAAGCGCTGACCTCGGCGGGCGGGTTACGCGCGGAAGACCCGCCGTTGCCGGTGCGCTCGTTTGAATTGCATATGGCGTGGCGCGGGTCGCAGGATAATGATCCGGGGGAGCGGTGGTTGAGGTCGCGGATTCAGATGTTTTTTGGGGATCCGGATAGTCTTTAGGCGTCGTATGGCACTGATCATTACCCCAGCCATTAACCAAAAAACATGCGCAGCTCATGCTGACTGGCCGAAACCAGATAGCAAAAACGCACTTCAATCCAAGCACGAGCGCGCACAGGGCTCATCACTGAGCGACTAAACTCATGACGCACGACCACTCCCACCAACTGTCAGTACCAAGGTTCGCGCCACAAGCGTCCGAGTACCAAATTACGCTCGACTCATCTCTATTTCGTTCAATCCTGAGTTCATAACGTATCTCGGATACGGGGCAGATTGCCCTGGCCAGAATCATTGAGGCCGATGTTCCAATAGCGCGAATGAGCCCCACGCCATCAAATGGTGAGGCGACCTATCCAGTAACCCAGCGAAACTAACAGTGCGCCACCTAGAGCGGCAAATACGATCGCCAATCGATTGATAGTATGGGCTGATTGGAGTTGTGTGCGTAGCTTGGCCAAGGTTGATGATATATCTTCAAGAGCCTTGTTCTGATCGGATTGTATGTCACGCAATGCTAAGCCGGTGAGGTCTATCGCGGGGCACTCAGTGGTACTCGGCGTACTTTCCACTCCCCTCGCAGCCACCCAACCTTTGTGGCCCAAGAACGTGATAATTGCCGTAGCTCCGTAGGTCATGCCCATCACTGCTTCGGTCGCTGCAACCACTTTTCCGGCAGTTCCGGACGGTAGAATGTCACCGAAACCCAATGTAGTGAAAACGGCAGTGGAAAAATACAAGCTTTCCAGACTTGTATAACCACCCAGAAGGCTAAACTGATCACTTCCAGCGCTGGACAGCCCGTGCTTATAATAAAGCGCTGAAAATAAAAATATAAACAACAGCGCTATCATTGTAAAAAACAGAAAAACGATACTCCCTTCCCAAGCGGAAGGCCTAATAATAGAAAATATGAGAACAGCAAACAAAACATACAGCACAATTATCGCAGAATAACCACAAATCCAACTATCAACTAAACCTACCGTATAGAACGCCACCGCCAGTGCAACTCCAATCACGACCATAATGATAGACTGAACAATCTTTGATAATTCTCTATCTTTCAAATCTCTATCGGCTTTCTTATTTAACGCACAACCACTCATACTTCATTCCTTTTTATGTTTTTTCTAACCAAACGGCAATGAGCCGAAAGCGTCCATTTGCAATGGTAACCACGTCACCTGAGCCATACCAAGAAACCACTGGTTGTGCCCTCAGGGCTGGAGATGAATTATTAAGGCGTAACAGATCATTCAGTCCTTGGGTGCCTCCGGCGTAATCCATATATTTGGTTCCCCACATCCCCCATCCATAGATATCCGGGTGAAGTGGTCAATTCGCAGGACCAATGGAAAACACCCCTTACGGAGCACGCCTTAAAGACGCTAAATCAGCATTGCGGGTCTGCGAGTCGAGCAAGCAGCCGAGCCCTACCCCACAAAAGGATACCAAAGAGAAAGAGGAGACGCTTGACGTGGTGAAGTCTGGCCGCTGTCAGAATGCCAGTGAAGTGATGAGGCGAAGATCAGCGACTTGGCCAGCAGGCGAACGCCTGCTCAGAAAATCAGATCGCCCCCCTCCGAGCCAAGCTGGTTTATGCTCAGGTCATCCCAAAAATGGAACACAGCCCATGTTCGACCTCAACGAACTCTTCCTCTACGCCAAGGTGGTCGAGCACGGCGGCTTTGCAGCGGCCGGCCGGGCGTTGAACCTGCCCAAGTCAACCTTGAGTCGCAGGGTCGGCCAGCTTGAGGCAAGGCTTGGGGCGCGGCTGATCCAGCGCTCAACGCGCCAGTTTCAGGTCACTGATGTCGGCCTGGCTTACTATCGTCATTGTGTGGCGATGATTGCCGAGGCCGAGTCGGCAGAAGAGGTGGTGGCCTTCAACCAGTCAGAGCCGCGCGGCTTGATTCGTTTGAGCTGCTCTACCGCGCTGCTCAACTATTGGGTGGCGCCGATGCTGGCGCAATTCATGGCGCAGTGCGGCAACGTCGAACTGAATGTGAAGAGCTTTAACCGTAAGGTCGATGTGATTGCCGAGGGCTATGACATTGCCTTGAGCCTGTGTTTTCCGCCGCTGGAAAGCAGTGAACTGGTGATGAAACTACTGGGTAAGAGCACCCAGGTGCTGGTGGCGAGCGCGGCTTTTTTGCAGGACTATGCCCTGCCCTCGCAACCTGCCGATCTTGCCGCGCTGCCTACTGTGCATTGGGGCAACCCGATGCTTCAGTACCTGTGGGAGCTGACCGGCCAGGATGGCATGACGACGCAGATTCAGCACACGCCGCGCCTGGTCAGCGATGATGTGCCGACCCTCAAAGACGCCACTCTGGCGGGTGTAGGCATCGCCAACCTGCCGTGGGTGGTGGTCAAAGAGGACGTCGCCGCTGGGCGCCTGGTTGTCGTGCTGCCTGAGTGGCAACCCGCACATGGCGTTATCACGGCGGTGTTTCCATCCAGACGTGGGCTGATGCCGTCGGTGCGCGCCTTGATCGATTTTCTGGGTGAAGCATTCGATGCGCCTTAGGCAACAGTGTTTTGTCATCAAGGCCATTGATAGCTCCCTAACGAGACCCCTATGCTAGAGGGCTGAATCCTCGCTTATATCATTCCGAATGATAGTTACCTTTGCTTCATTCGATTCGTGACATACCGCCTCCCCGCGCATGATCCGCCCATCTCAAATACATTGGCGGATGCACTTCATGGAACAGTCACTCAAACTTTTACGCTTCCCCCTGGCGATTCTGGCCGTGGTGGTGATGAGCGCGTGCGGCAAGTCTCCCGAACAAGCGACCGCCATGCCCCCTGCCAAGGTCAGTGTGGCCAAGGTATTGGAACAGCCGGTCAACGAGTGGGACGAATTTACCGGTCGGTTGGAAGCCCCGGAAACCGTGCAGATTCGTCCTCGGGTGTCCGGCCAGATTGACCAAGTCGCTTTTACTGAAGGCGCTTTGGTCAAGAAAGGCGACCTGCTGTTCCAGATCGACCCGCGCCCGTTCCAGGCCGAAGTACGCCGCCTGGAAGCCCAGCTGGCTCAGACCAAAGCCGCCGCCACCCGCAGCGAAAACGAAGCGCAACGTGGCGAACGCCTGCGCCAGAGCAACGCGATCTCCGCTGAACTGGCCGACTCGCGTACCACCGCCGCCCAGGAAGCCCGCGCCGCCATGGCCGGGATCCAGGCGCAGCTGGACCTGGCCCGCCTGAACCTGAGCTTTACCCGTGTCACTTCGCCGATCAGCGGCCGCGTCAGCCGAGCTGAAATCACTGCCGGCAACCTGGTGACCGCCGACACCACCGCGCTGACCAGTGTGGTCTCCACCGACAAGGTCTACGCCTATTTCGACGCCGACGAGCGTGTCTTCCTCAAGTACACAGAACTGGCCCGTGAAGGCCGTCGTGGCGCAACCACACCGGTGTACCTGGGCCTGTCCAACGAGACCGGCAACCCGCACCTGGGTCAGATGAACTTCGTCGACAACCAGGTCAACCCGTCCACCGGCACCATCCGTGGCCGTGCGGTGTTCGATAACAGCAAGGGCGAATACACCCCGGGTCTGTATGCGCGCCTGAAGCTGGTGGGCAGCGGCACCTACTCGGCCGTGTTGATCAACGACGAAGCCGTCGGCACTGACCTGGGCAAGAAATTCGTGCTGGTGATGGACGGCGACAAGCCGGCTTATCGCGCGGTGGAATTGGGGCCCAAGATCGAAGGTTTGCGCATCGTGCGCAGCGGCTTGACCAAGGATGACACCGTGATCGTCAAGGGCCTGCAACGCGTGCGCCCTGGCTCACCGGTGGCGCCGGAAACCATCCCGATGGCCAGCAAGGAAACCCTCGCCGCCTTGGCCCAACAACGACAAGCGCTTGAAGCCAGCAACCTGGAGCAAGTAGCGCCGGAAAAACCCGCGCCCAAGCTCGCAAGCGTCGCGACTCCACGCGGTTAAGGGATACGACTCAAGATGAATTTTTCCAAGTTCTTCATTTCACGGCCGATCTTCGCAGCGGTGCTGTCGCTGTTGATCCTGATCGCCGGTGCGATCTCGCTGTTCCAATTGCCGATCAGCGAATACCCGGAAGTGGTGCCGCCGACTGTGGTGGTACGCGCCAACTTCCCGGGCGCCAACCCCAAAGTCATCGGTGAAACCGTAGCGGCACCGCTGGAGCAAGCCATCACCGGTGTCGAGAACATGCTGTATATGTCCTCGCAGTCCACCGCCGACGGCAAGCTGACCCTGACTATCACCTTCGCCCTGGGCACCGACCTGGACAACGCGCAGGTGCAGGTGCAAAACCGTGTGACGCGCACCCAGCCAAAACTGCCTGAGGAAGTGACGCGCATCGGTATCACCGTGGACAAGGCGTCCCCCGACCTGACCATGGTGGTGCACTTGACCTCCCCGGATCAGCGTTACGACATGCTGTACCTGTCCAACTACGCGATCCTCAATATCAAGGATGAGCTGGCCCGTCTGGGTGGCGTTGGCGATGTGCAGTTGTTCGGCATGGGCGACTACTCCCTGCGCGTGTGGCTGGACCCGAACAAGACCGCCTCCCGCAACCTGACCGCCACCGATGTGGTCACGGCGATCCGCGAGCAGAACCGTCAGGTGGCTGCCGGTGCCCTGGGCGCGCAACCTGCGCCGAGTGACACCAGCTTCCAGTTGTCGGTCAATACCCAGGGCCGCCTGGTCACCGAGGAAGAGTTCGAGAACATCGTGATTCGTGCCGGCGCCAACGGTGAAATCACGCGCCTCAAAGACATCGCCAGGGTCGAACTGGGCTCCAGCCAATACGCGCTGCGCTCGTTGATCGATAACCAGCCGGCCGTTGCGATTCCGATTTTCCAGCGTCCCGGCTCCAATGCCATCGACATCTCCAACGATGTGCGCAGCAAGATGGCCGAGCTGAAAAAGAGTTTCCCGGCGGGCATGGATTACCGTATCGCCTATGACCCGACCATCTTTGTACGCGGCTCTATCGAAGCGGTGGTGCACACGCTGTTCGAAGCGTTGATCCTCGTGGTACTGGTGGTGATTCTGTTCCTGCAGACCTGGCGCGCCTCGATCATCCCCTTGGTGGCGGTGCCGGTATCGTTGATCGGTACGTTTGCGGTGATGCACCTGTTCGGGTTCTCGCTCAACGCCCTGTCATTGTTCGGCCTGGTGCTGGCCATCGGTATCGTGGTGGACGACGCCATCGTGGTGGTGGAGAACGTCGAGCGTAATATCGAGCTGGGCCTGGAGCCGTTCCCGGCGACCGAAAAAGCCATGAGCGAGGTTACCGGCCCAATCATCGCCACGGCGCTGGTGCTGTGTGCGGTGTTTATCCCGGCCGCCTTTATCAGTGGCTTGACCGGGCAGTTCTACAAGCAGTTCGCCTTGACCATTGCGATCTCCACGGTGATCTCGGCGTTCAACTCGTTGACGCTGTCCCCTGCCCTGGCCGCCGTGTTGCTGCGCGGTCACGACGCACCCAAAGATCGTTTTTCCAAGTTCCTCGACAAGGTCTTCGGGGGCTGGCTGTTCCGTCCCTTCAACCGCTTTTTCGAAAAGGCCAGCCATGGCTACGTAGGCACCGTGCGCCGTGTGATTCGCGGCAGCGGTATTGCCTTGTTCGTCTACGCGGGTTTGATGGTGCTGACGTTCTTCGGCTTTGCCCACACGCCGACCGGTTTCGTACCGGCGCAGGACAAGCAGTACCTGGTGGCCTTCGCCCAACTGCCCGACGCTGCGAGCCTGGACCGCACCGAAAACGTGATGAAGCGCATGTCGGAGATCGCCCTTAAACAACCCGGCGTGGAAGCCGCAATTGCCTTCCCGGGCCTGTCGATCAACGGGTTCACCAACAGCCCGAACAGCGGCATCGTGTTCGTGACCTTGAAGCCCTTTGATGAGCGTAAAGACCCGAGCATGTCCGCCGGTGCGATTGCCGGTGCACTGAACGGTCAATACGCCAATATCGAAGAAGCCTACATGGCGATCTTCCCGCCGCCGCCGGTACAGGGCCTGGGCACCATCGGCGGGTTCCGCCTGCAGATCGAAGACCGTGGCAACCTCGGCTATGACGAGCTGTACAAAGAAGTGCAGAACGTGATTGCCAAGAGTCACAGCGTGCCTGAACTGTTCGGCCTGTTCACCAGCTACACCGTGAACGTGCCGCAGGTCGACGCCGCCATCGACCGCGAAAAGGCCAAAACCCACGGCGTGGCGATCAGCGACATCTTCGACACGCTGCAGGTCTACCTGGGTTCGCTGTATGCCAACGACTTCAACCGCTTCGGGCGTACCTACCAGGTCAACGTGCAGGCCGAGCAACAGTTCCGCCAGGACTCCGACCAGATCGGCCAACTGAAAGTGCGTAACAACAAAGGCGAGATGATCCCGCTGGCGACCTTTGTCAAGGTCAGCGACACCTCGGGCCCGGACCGCGTCATGCACTACAACGGCTTCATCACCGCAGAAATCAACGGCAACGCCGCGCCGGGCTACAGCTCTGGCCAGGCTCAGGCCGCGATTGAAAAACTGCTCAAAGATGAATTGCCCAACGGCATGACCTACGAGTGGACCGACCTGACCTATCAGCAAATCCTCTCGGGCAATACCGCGCTGTTCGTGTTCCCGCTCTGCGTACTGCTGGCCTTCCTGGTACTGGCCGCCCAATACGAAAGCTGGAGCCTGCCGCTGGCGGTAATCCTGATCGTACCGATGACGCTGCTGTCAGCCATTACCGGGGTGATCATCTCGGGCGGCGACAACAACATCTTCACCCAGATCGGCCTGATCGTACTGGTGGGCCTGGCGTGCAAGAACGCGATTCTGATCGTCGAGTTCGCCAAGGATAAACAGCAGGAAGGCCTCGACCCGCTCGCCGCGGTACTGGAAGCCTGCCGCCTGCGTCTACGGCCGATCCTGATGACCTCGTTCGCGTTTATCATGGGTGTGGTGCCGCTGGTACTGTCCAGCGGTGCCGGTGCCGAGATGCGCCATGCCATGGGTGTGGCCGTGTTCTCCGGGATGATCGGTGTGACCTTCTTCGGTCTGTTGCTGACGCCAGTGTTCTACGTACTGATCCGTCGCTATGTTGAGCGCCAGGAAGCGCGCAAAGCGGCCAAGGCCTTGAAGCTGGAGACACAGCAATGAGTGTGAAAGTATTCCTGCCGAGCCTGTTGGTGCTGGCGCTCGCCGCCTGTGCCGTAGGCCCGGATTATAAGACCCAGCAACTGGAGGCGGCCAATATCACGGCCGCCGCCGACACCAAGAGCTACGACCACGCCAAATACGAAGGCATCTGGTGGCAGCAGTTCGAAGACCCAACCCTCAACCAACTGGTAACCCAGTCATTGAGCGGCAACCGCGATCTGCGCGTGGCCTTCGCCCGCCTACGGGCGGCACGGGCCATCCGTGATGATGCGGCCAACGACATCATGCCGGTGGTCACCTCCCGCGCCAGCAGCGATGTGGGCAAGGGCCAGATTCCGGGGCAGACCACCAAGCGTGTCAACAGCGAGCGCTATGACCTGGGCCTGGACATGGCCTGGGAAGTGGATTTGTTCGGGCGCATCCGCCGCAACCTTGAAGCCAGCGACGCTGACCAACAGGTGGCCGAAGCCGACCTGTACCAACTGCAAGTCACCATGATTGCCGAACTGGTGGATGCCTACGGTCAACTGCGTGGAGCGCAACTGCGCGAACGCATTGCCCTGGACAACCTTAAGAACCAGCAGGAATCGCGCACCATCACCGTCAGCCTGCGCGATGCGGGCGTGGGCGATCAGCTCGACGTGGAACGTGCCGATGCGCGCCTGGCGGCGGTGGAAGCCAGCGTGCCGCAACTGCAAGCCGAACAAGTGCGCGAGCGCAACCGCATCGCCACCCTCCTCGGCCAGCGCCCCGACAAGCTGAGCGTGGACCTGAGCCCGAAAGACCTGCCAGCGATTGCCAAGGCGTTGCCGATTGGCGACCCTGGGCAACTGCTGCAACGACGCCCGGACATCCTCAGCGCCGAACGCAAACTGGCCGCCGCCACCGCACGTATCGGCGTGGCCAAGGCCGACCTGTTCCCACGGGTCAGCCTCAGCGGTTTCCTCGGCTTCACCGCCGGGCGCGGTTCGCAAATTGGCTCGGCTGCAGCGAATGCCTGGTCCCTGGGCCCGAGCATTACCTGGGCCGCGTTTGACCTGGGCAGCGTGCGTGCGCGTTTACGCGGTGCGAATGCCGAGGCCGACGGCGCCCTGGCAACCTATGAACAGCAAGTGCTGCTGGCCCTGGAAGAGTCCGAAAACGCCTTCAGCGATTACGGCAAGCGTCAGCAACGCCTGGTCTCGCTGATACGCCAGAGCGAATCCAGCCGCGCCGCCGCTGACCTCGCCGCGATCCGCTACCGCGAAGGCACCGTGGACTTCCTCGTGCTGCTCGATGCTCAACGTGAGCGCTTGGCGGCTGAAGACGCCCAGGCCCAGGCCGAAGTGGACTTGTATCGCGGCATTGTCGCGATCTACAAGGCCCTGGGTGGTGGCTGGCAGCCGGACACGGTCGTCGCCAGCAGCAAGTGATGTAAAGAGCTCCTTTGGTTGGTCGCATCCAGCCAATTTTTAGCCCTGCGGCTCATTCGGTCGCGGGGCTTTTTTTGGGCTAATTGGAAAGGTATAGACATCAGAGACTGTTGCATTCCCTCACCCGTCATTTCCGAATATCAGTAGAAGCCCTAAACAGGGATGCATTGCATTCAAGAAGCCCCTAGGGTTAGTTCCCGGGAATTGGAGGGTAAAAGATGGCAGTTGCGTGGACCACCGAAACTTCACAACCGTTTAAGGAGAAAGTAAGAACCGGTTGCGGTGGGTGTGGCGACGAGAGGATTATGTCAATGTAACGTGTGCTACTTATTGGAACAGGCTCGTAAAGAGCATCCTTGCTCAACGCATAACTTAGGGGGGGGGGGGTTAAACTACCAATTCTGGGACAGAGCCGGACGACTCTTGCGGCAAGGGTTCACGATCATAAGCGTCTATGCCGATTGCGGTGTTCACCAAACCCGTGTTTTTCATTAGGTTTACTACTTCTTTGGATGCGCCATTATTAGATCCAAGCTTAATTATGTTCTGAGTATTACGGCAACCACCATGCGCCAAATTTTTGAGTGTCACAATACCTTTACCCAATGCTTTCGATGGCAGCCCCGCCAAGGTTTTAACCCCCATGGCGGAGAGCTTGAATACAGACTTACCTGTACCATAAACAGCCCCTGGAAGATTAAACATGGACATCGTCATCTTGGCAAAATGCATCGCCTTGGTGAGGAGTGTTGCACCTTTCCCCAAACTACGGATAGCCCCCCCGACTACGAACAGCGCGCCGACAAGCTCTAATCCAAGCCCAATAAGCCCCATGACAAGACGCTTACGATCACCCGAGGCAATATCTTCTATGCTCCCTTTAAAAGGTACAAGGGTATTAATGACAAATGTTTCTACGCCATCAGCTATCATTTTAAACCTCTCATTAGCTGTAAGGCCTTTAGCGTTCTTCAGCAAATCCTCGCGATTGATCAGCAACTTTTCATCCTGTAGCACTTTAATAATTGCATTGGTTCGGATGGAGGAATAGGTATCTGGAACAAATTCGTCAACATCACTCGGTCGTTCGCGCTTGGCAAAGTACCCTTTTATACTAATATCTACAGGCAATGACGGAGCATCTTTCTTTGGCAGGGTAATCAAAAAACGAATGGCTTCATTGTTATTTTCGGCCATACGCTGGAACCGGGCGAGCAACTCATGGCGTTCTACGTAACGATTTTCCAATGGAAAAAACTCGTAGCACTTGGCGCCGAATTCATCTTTGGCAAATATAATCTGGCCTATCTTTTTCTGAGCCTCCTCTGCAGTAATGTCGTCATCCTGTTCCGAGGAGGCGCCGCATATAAATACCTCGCCGAATTCAAGCCTGCGCCTGTCTTCGACGGGCAACTCGCTCAGCTGCGTTTTCATCGCCGTGACATTAAGTGCTTCCAAGGCCGTAGTAGCCCTTGAAAACGGGATATCAAAAACACTTTCGATCGGTGTCAACTGCTTGATGTTCTGAACGAGCGCCTTAAACCTTGCCTTGTCCTTGGAATCCAGGAGCTCCCAGTCTGTCTTATCAACATTTTGCGCCGTCAAGACACCAGACAGGTATAACTCGCTGATGGAGTAGCCACCTGTCAACAACGTTTCAGTATCGGTTTTCAACAGGAGGCCAAGGAGTCCCGCTGTATACTTACTGGATCCCGAAGACATTATTTTTTTATATAAAAAATCAGTCTCCCCCGGGCATTTAGCTTCGAGCTCTTTATTGCCCAACTCGCTGCGGGTATTAAAATTTGATTTTTCTTTTTCGTATTCCGCTACTGCGCCACTGTACTCCTCCATGCGTTGACTGTATGCACTCAGCGCTCGCTGAACGCCAGTATCCGAGTAATTGTCATCGGCCTCCACCACCCCTATACCTACCGCCCAATCATAAATTGGCCCTGCACTGGCCACCGCCACTACCTCGTCGTGATCGGAGGACGAAACCGTCATGAAACTTCTCTGACAAATCTGATCCACCGACATATCACGGGAACTGCCTGGCGACACCATTTCCACCAGTGCGGTTTGAATACGTAAGTTCACGTGCGCCGATGTCCCTACTCGAATATCTCCTGCCCCCTTGGCCAAAAATTCCGGCGCACTGGTTGCCAACATCATATGGGTGATCAGTTCCGCCTCAATCGTTGGCAGCTTCGTGGTAGTGGCAAGATGCTGTGTAAGCTCAGCACGCACATTGCTCAGTGTTTTTCCTGTGTTTGAGACAGAATAGAGGTTGTAGCCAGCAATATAATTACGTTTCGAACCCAGTTCTGGATCAATGCAGAGCAAATCGCGACTCGTGATCAATTGTTGACGATACTCTGGGGACACACTCTTGATTAGCGACGAATCGTCTTGCAATACAGCAAGAATCGGCTCGCAGCGCCTCTGTCCTGCGCCTTGAGTCAATGCCTGGCTAATGAGTTCGTCGGCATTATCGCGGATGTATTCCTGGCTCTGGCCTGCCCAGGGTTTGGGTGAGCAATCAAGCAGTGTCAACTGTGGCGGTATGCTGGCGCCGGGGGCTGACCGGCGGACTCTGATACGTTGCTCCTCGCTCAGGGAGTCGGGTGATTGCTTATCTTCCAAAAAATTGCGGGCATAGCCGCCCATTGCGGGTTCTGGTGGCAGCGGGTTGAGTTTCCAGTTCAAGATGTTGCGCAACTCGCCGGCCGTATTGATAGCGGGTAACTCCTTCCACGTTGCAAACCGAAGCAATTGCCACATATCGCCGACTGATTGTTGTCTGATTATTTGTCCGGTTGTTTGCGATTGCTCAATGGCAGTGTTGAGCAGTTGCGCAAGCGTTGGGTGGGCCAGCACTGACTCCGTCACCTCATGCCACGGGCCAGATGCGCCGTTGGCGCATACCATAAACAGCCCATTCTCCAAACGAAACTTCGCATTCACATCTATCCCTTTCTCACTCAAGATGGGTGCCATCAGCGGGTCACGCATCAAGCGCTTCAATATTCTGAGCCCCGAGCGATTGGCAATGCCAAGTGACGACCCCGGTGCAATTTTCTGGGAAATCGCTCTGAGGTCGATGTCCTCGTCATCTGGTTTGTCCTTGAGCTCATTGAGCAGCGTCTTTATCAATGCGCTTTCATTTTCTACATCCATAAACTCACGCTCTGCCAGCGCGCGCATTTCAGGTGAGCGCAGGGGGTCATCCTCCGGAAAACCGTTGGCTTTGAGTGCTTCTTCATCGGCCTTGTTGATCGGCCAGCGTACGCCGTAGAACGCCGCGATCTCAGCGGGAATAACCCTGGATCCGGGCATGCTCAGATCCTTTCCATGCGGATCAAGCATGGCAGCACTGGCGATCACTTGCCGTCCGATCGGCCACCAACCACTGCCATCAGAAGGGGTAAACGTAGTGATTTTGCCGGAATACTCTTTTACCGTCAGGGTGGTCCCCACTATGTGGAGCCTGGGCGCCTGGAAATTTTGCGCGCTGATCCACGCCTGCATGGCCGGCGAGCTCAACGCTTTATCAAAACGGCCTCTCCACTGGGCAAATGACGACTCCGGCGGCAAACGTTGAAAGCTCCAGTCGTCCTGGTGACTATCTGCCAGCATGGTGGCCAGTTCAGTGTCAGCTTCAGCGGTTGTTTTAACGGCAACAACTGGCTTGCCCGACTCAGGGGTTGACGTCGCCAGGTTCAGCTCAGCGGGAGGCGGATTTGATGAATACAAGCGCGGACTGTTACGTAAATCAGCAGAGGATAAGCTCATTAAAGTACTCCAGAAAAAAGGAGCCTAATGGTCTGAAAATCACGTATCGCAACGAGATAGGCTTTTTCCGAGGCCGCGTGGATCAAGTGTATGTACGAATTTCCTCCTGCGGGTCATTGCATGAGCCTGCTTCACAAAGGCGGCAACGCGTCACTCAGGATCAAGCTGCGGTAGTGCCCCGGGTTTGAACCGGACCATTTGCGAAAGGCTTTGTAGAATGAGCTGACATCAGCAAATCCAAGACGCGCAGCAATTTCAACAAAACTGATATCGGCCTCGGCAAGCCAGACAATCGCCAACTCCTTGCGCACGCTATCCTTAAGCCCCTGATACGTCTGGCCTTCATCTGCCAGCCGGCGACGCAGGGTCGACGCCGAAATACACAAGTTGGCGGCCAAGCCTTCAGTTTCCGGCCACGTATCGGCAGGCATATGGCGCAGATCATTTTTGATGCGATTGGCCAGGCTCGTCGGGTCGCGGTACTTGACCAGTATGTTGGCCGGCGCGTGTGCCAGGAACCGCTTGAGTTCTTCCGGGCTGCGCTTGACCGGCAGGTCCAGGCAGTCAGCGGAAAAGATCATGCGCGTGCGTGGCCGGTCGAAGCGCAGGTTGTCGGAGAACACCACACGATAATCGTCGCAAAACTCCGGTGGCGGGCAGCGCAGTTCAATGGCGAGGATCGGAATCCGCCGACCCGCCAGCCAACAAGCGACGCCGTGGACGATCATCCAATAGGTGAAATAGGTAAACGCGCGTTTAGGTTCGGGTTCGAGCAAGACGACTTCCGCGACGCTCTGTTGGCGAATCAGTTGGGCTGGCATGTGCTCCAGCATCAACGAGAGAAAACCCAGGCCGGTTTCAAGGCCCGCCGCCAGGTTCGGTTGCGCCATGGCTGCACGGCACAGAAACGCCAAACTGCCGGATTTGAGCGCGCGCGGGTCCATGCCAAAAAACTCATCGTCCCTGCGCCGCGCCAGCAAACGCCAAAGGCGCGCGTAGGCCGCGGCCGGGACACGGGCGTCTAGCTGTTCAAGCAACGCAGGGTCAATCCCGACTTTGCTCAATGCCTCAACGGTGGGCGCTCCAGGCGCACAGCTTTGCAGCAAGGCTTCGCGCACAAGATGGATGGAGATGGTGTCTTTTTCTGACATGGGGGTGTTGGCCAATCCGACGTGTACCTACGTGGCCTGCATCATAAGGGCGGTTGCGCTTCGCCACCACTGTTCAGCCCACGTTCAGCAAAGGTCAATATTTCTTGTTTAGCAATGAGTATCATTATGTTACAACTTAGCTTCCTAACTAGTTACGCCCCGGTGCCCGATGCTCGTTCCTTTTTTAATCATGCTGCGCGAAGGCATTGAAGCCGCCTTGATCGTTGGCATCATCGCCAGTTACTTGCAGCAGACCGGGCGCGGCCAGTGGATGCCCGCCGTGTGGATCGGCGTCTTCCTTGCCGCTGCCCTCGCTTTGCTGGTCGGTGGCGGCCTTGAGTTGGTCAGCGCCGAATTCCCGCAAAAGCAGCAGGAATTGTTCGAAGGCATTGTAGGCCTCGTCGCCGTGGGCATTCTCAGTTCCATGGTGTTCTGGATGCGCAAGGTGGCGCGCTCAATCAAACACGCGTTGCATGAGTCCCTCGACCATGCACTGGCCGGCTCCCGGCACCAGGTATTCGCGCTGATCGCCATGGTGTTCTTTGCCGTGGCCCGCGAAGGGTTGGAGACGGTGTTCTTTCTGCTGGCGGTGTTCCAGCAGAGCGAAGGCATGGGCGCGCCGATAGGTGCCCTGCTCGGCCTGGTTCTGGCCATTGTCATAGGCTTTCTTATTTACTCCGGCAGCATGCGCCTGAACCTCGGCGCGTTTTTCCGCTGGACCGGCTTGTTCATCCTGGTGGTGGCGGCCGGCATTCTCGCCAATTCGGTGCAAGCGCTGCATGAAGCCGGTGTGTGGAACCACTGGCAAACCGTGCTGTTCGATTTCAGCGCTGCGTTGCCCATGGACAGCCCGTTGGGCTCGGTACTGGCCGGCATGTTCGGTTACCAGGAAGCGCCAACCGTCAGCACCCTGGGTGCCTATGTGATTTACCTGGTGGTGGCCCTGGTGATGTTCTTCCTGCCCGCAGCCCCCGCCAAGCCCGTCGCCACGACTTCTTCCGTTTCCAGCCAGTAAGGACCGTCTCTTGTCCAAACCAACCCCTCAATCGGCCCCACCCTCCCGCGCCTTGCGTTGGGGTGTGGCCGGCTCGGTGGTGGTGATGATCGCCGCCGGTGGCCTGTTCTACTACGCCTCACAATTGGCCGCGACCAAGCGCCAGACCAACCACAATGAAATCGCGGTGACCATCCACGCCCACGCCTGCGAGCCCAACGCCCTCACCGTGCCGGCCGGGCGTGCAAGCTTTCGCATCATCAACCGCTCCGATCGCGCAGTGGAGTGGGAAATCCTCGACGGTGTGCTGGTGGTCGAGGAACGGGAAAACATTGCGCCGGGCCTGAGCCAGGTGATCAACGCCAACCTGTTGCCCGGTGACTACGCCATTACCTGTGGCCTGTTGAGCAACCCGCGTGGCACCTTGCATGTCACCCCCACCGCAGCGTCCGACGCCCAGGCCAAAGCCAAGCCGTCGATGGTGGCGTTTATCGGCCCATTGTCGGAGTTCCGTGTGTACCTGAGCGGCCAGGGCAGTGCGCTGATCAAGGCCGTGACGGCGCTGCAACAGGCTATCGACGCCGGTGATCTGGCCCAGGCGCAGGCCCTGTATGTGCCAGCCCGTGAGGCATATCAGCGCCTGGCGCCTGCCTCTCAACGCCTGGCCGAACTGGATAACGCAATCAACGCCCGCGCCGACTACTTCGAAAAACGTGAGCAGGACCCCGCTTTCAGCGGCTTTCACCGCCTCGAATACGGCCTGTTCCAGCAGCACAGCCTCGACGGCCTGGCGCCGGTCGCGCAACGGCTGGTGGCCGACGTCACCACGCTCAAGCAACAGTTGCTGGCGCAATCGCTGCCCCCGGAGCAACTGGTGAGCATTGTAGTGCGCAACCTCAACAGCCTGGCGCAGGTACGTGCCAGCAGCGGCGAAGAGGAGCGCTACAGCCATATCGACCTGAACGGCTTTGCCGCCAACCTGGACGTCGCTCGTAAAGTGGTCGACCTGATGCGCCCGCTCCTGGGCAAGTCCGCAGCAGGCTTGTTGCCCACTATCGACAGCGCGCTGAATGCCTTCGACGCCCAACTTGCTGCATTCAAAGTCGGCAATACCTATAGCACCTACGACAGCATTACCGCCGATCAGCGCCAGCAGATCGCCGACAAGGCCAAGGCACTGGCCGCCGCACTCGATGGAATCGACCCCGCCCTTGGCCTTTCCGGCCTGCAGTGAGACGAACACATACATGAGTGATTCAGAACAGCTAAACCTTGGGCGCCGTCGTGTACTGCTGGGCATGGCCGCCACCGGCGCGGCCATCGCCGGAAGCACCTTGACCTGCCCGGCCATGGCCGCAGCGGCCGAGCAAGTCACCAGCGCACCGCGCAGTGACAAGACCCACGACCACCAGGCTTTTTTCGGTCAGCATCAGAGCGGCATTGTCACCCCGCGCCCGGCCTGCGGCATGGTGGTGGCCTTCGACGTACTGGCTAGCGACCGTGAGGATCTGGAGCGTTTGTTCCGCACCTTGAACGAGCGCATCGCATTCTTGATGAGCGGCGGCACCGTGGCGCAGGTCGATCCGAAACTGCCGCCCACCGACTCCGGCATCCTCGGCCCGGTGGTTACGCCAGATAACCTGACCATCACCGTGTCGGTCGGCGAATCATTGTTCGATGAGCGCTTCGGCCTCAGCGCCGTCAAACCAAAGCGCCTGAGCCGCATGGTTGGCTTTCCCAACGATGCATTAGAGCCGGCGCAGTGCCATGGCGACCTGAGCCTGCAGTTCAGTTCCAACACGCCCGACACCAACATCCATGCCCTGCGCGATATCGTGAAAAACCTGCCCGACTTGCTGCTGGTGCGCTGGAAACAGGAAGGCAGCGTGCCGCCCCAGGCCCCGGCCAAGCCCGGCGAACCGGCACAGAGTGCGCGTAACTTTCTGGGCTTTCGCGACGGTTCGGCCAACCCCAACTCCAACGACGCCAAGGCCATGGACCAGATCGTCTGGGTGCAACCGACCAGCGACGAACCGGCCTGGGCGGCCCATGGCAGTTACCAGGCCGTGCGCATCATCCGCAACTTTGTCGAGCGCTGGGACCGCACCCCACTGCAAGAACAGGAAAGCATCATCGGCCGCGTCAAACCTACCGGCGCGCCCATAGATGGTCAGCATGAAACCCAGGTGCCGGATTACAGCAAAGACCCGCACGGCAAGTTGACCAAGCTCGATGCGCACATCCGCCTGGCCAACCCGCGCACCCCGCAGACCCAGGCCAACCTGATCCTGCGGCGGCCGTTCAACTACTCCAACGGCGTCAATAAAAATGGTCAGCTGGACATGGGCCTGTTGTTCATCTGCTATCAGGCTGACCTGGAGAAAGGCTTTATCAGCGTGCAAACGCGGCTCAACGGCGAACCTCTGGAGGAATACCTCAAGCCGGTCGGCGGCGGCTATTTCTTTACCTTGCCCGGCGTCACCGGACCTGAGGATTTCATCGGGCGCACGCTGCTTGCTGCAACGCACTCACCTACCCCTGCCAAGACCTGAACACACCAGAGCGGAATGCACCCCATGAAGAAGTCGTCTATCGCGTTGTCGTTGTTAATGAGCCTATCCCCGCTGGCAGCCTTCGCCGCTACCGCGCCGCTCGACCTGGTAGGCCCGGTATCGGACTACAAGATCTACGTCACCGAAGAAATCGGTGAACTGGTGACCCAGACCCAGGCGTTTACCGACGCCATCAATAAAGGCGACCTGGCCACCGCCAAGAAGCTCTACGCACCGACCCGCGTGCACTATGAAGCCATCGAGCCGATTGCCGAGCTGTTCAGCGACCTTGACGCATCCATCGACTCGCGGGTCGACGACCATGAAAAAGGTGTGACGGCCGAAGACTTCACCGGCTTTCATCGGATTGAATATGCACTGTTCGCGCAGAACTCGACCAAGGGCCTGCAAGCCCTCACCGCCAAGCTCAATACCGATGTGAACGATCTCAAGACGCGGGTCGATGGCCTGACCTTCCCGCCGGAAAAAGTCGTCGGCGGCGCCGCGGCGCTGTTGGAAGAAGTCGCTGCCACCAAGATCTCCGGCGAAGAAGATCGCTACAGCCATACCGACCTGTATGACTTCCAGGGCAACATCGACGGCGCAAAGAAAATCGTCGATCTGTTCCGTGGCCAGATCGGACAGCAGGACCAGGCTTTCCTGGCCAAGGTCGACAAGAACTTCGCAACCGTCGACAAGATCCTGGCCAAGTACAAGACCCAGGATGGCGGCTTTGAAACCTACGACAAGGTCAAGGACAACGACCGCAAGGCCTTGGTAGGCCCGGTCAATACCCTGGCTGAAGACTTGTCGATGCTGCGCGGCAAACTGGGTTTGAACTAAAGATTACCGTGCAAAAAAACACCCAGGCCCTGTTGAAGAGCCTGGGTGTTTTTTTGCCTGCGCGATAACGACTACAAAATGCGGTAGAGCAAACGCTCGATGCGCACTCGGCTGACTCGACGCAGGAACTTACCCACTGCCGGCGGGTAATCCACCAATGTCTGCAATTGCTGATAGCCCTGGATGCGCGTGGTGTGCTGGAAGATCTGCGCCAGCTCGGTACGCCGCGGCTCCAGCCATTGGCCTTTGGGGTCGTCGATCAGCAAACCGTTTTCCAGATCGAGGCGAAAGGCCCTGGGGTTGAGGTTGTTGCCGGTCAGCAAGGTGTAGCGCTGGTCAACCCACATGCCCTTAAGGTGGTAGGTGTTGTCGCCATCGCGCCATAGGTGCAGGTTCAACTGGCCGCTGTCGATCATCGGCTGGTGGCGCTTGGCGAAGCGCCGCAGACTGATCTCATACAGATAAGGCAAGGCTGCGATCACCTTGAACGGCTCGCTGGGCGGAATATAGAAATCGTTGGCGGTCTTGTCGCCGACCACGATGTCGATCTTCACCCCTCGCGCCAGAGCGCGGTTGATCTCGCGGGTCACCGGCAACGGCAGGTTGAAATACGGTGTGCAGATGGTCAGTTGCTGCTGGGCGCTGGCGATCAGTTCCAGAATCACCCGGCTCAGGGGGTTGTTCTTGCCGACGCCGAGCAACGGGCTGACCGAGAGGTGACCATTGGGCAACTGCCCTGCGGTAGTGTCGTAGGCCGCGTGCTTGAGACGGCTGCGCAGGTCGCCGATATCGTTGCGCAGGCTGCGGGTGGTCGGCGGGTTGGGCAGGTCCAGGCGGTGCACGGCCTTGGAGGCCACCAGGCCGTGCTCGATCAGGTGTTGCATGGAGTCGGCGAGCACTGGGCTGTGGATCAGGTGGTAACGATCGAAGCGGTACTTGTCGAACTTGTGCAAATACACATTGTTCAGACTGGCGCCGCTGTACAGCACGCTGTCATCGATCACAAAGCCCTTGAGGTGCAACACGCCAAACAGCTCGCGGGTTTGCACCGGCACGCCATACACCGGCACTTCGCTGGCGTGGCTTTGCGTCATGGCCTGGTACCAGGCGCTGTTGCCCGGCTGCTTGCCGGCGCCAATCAAGCCGCGCTGGGCGCGCAACCAGTCGACCATGACCACGATGTCCAACTCCGGCCGTGCAGCCTTGGCGGCGTGCAGCGCGTCGTAGATCTCCTGCCCCGCTTCGTCGTGTTGCAGATACAACGCAACGATGTAGATGCGACGCGTCGCCTGGGAGATTTTTTCCAGCAGGCAGCGACGATAGGCATCGGCGCCGGACAACACCTCGATGGCCTCCGGGGACAGCGGGAAACCGCGCAGTTTGGGCAACAGGGAGCGTTTGAAGAACGACGGCATAGGGCTCGCAATGGGTCGAATCCGAAGAGGTCCAAAGCTTACACCATGGGACTGCTCAGGTCTCGCCGCACGGGATGGAAAAAGTCGGTTGGCCAAGAAGAACGATCGTTCTACTGTAATAAGCATGAACGACATAACCCGCGACATTATCCTCGACGTCACCGAAAAACTGATCTATCGCCATGGCATTGCCGCCACCGGTATGGACCTGCTGGTAAAAACCGCCGGCGTGTCGAGAAAAAGCATTTATCGCTATTTCGCCAACAAGGATGAGTTGGTGATTGCCGCCCTGCAGCGCCGCGACGAACGCTGGATGCAGTGGCTGCGCGGCGAAGTGGAGCACAGCGACGACAGCGGCGAGCGCCTGCTGGCAGTGTTCAGCGCCCTGAAGGGCTGGTTCGGTTCCGCGGATTTTCGTGGCTGCGCCTTTATCAATACCAGTGGCGAAACCGGCGACGCTCAAGACCCGGTACGCCTGCTGGCCAAGGCCCATAAACACAAACTGTTCGAGTACGTACTTGAACTGTGTCAAGCACATGGCACCCCCGATCCGCAACGGCAGGCCGCGCAACTGCTGATCCTGATCGACGGCGCCATTACCGTTGCCCTGGTCATGGGTGATTCAACGGCTGCCGATAATGCGCAATGCATGGCGCGAACGTTATTGGGGCTTTGAACACTCGGAACCGGCAATTTCGTACTAACCCTACTGTTTACAGGAGCCACCCCATGTCAGCACATGCAGAAGTTCGCCCGCCCCTGCCGCCCTTTACTCGCGAGTCGGCCATCGAAAAAGTTCGCCTGGCCGAAGACGGCTGGAACTCCCGCGACCCGGAACGGGTGTCCCTCGCTTACACCCTGGACACTCAGTGGCGTAACCGCGCCGAATTCGCGCACAACCGCGAAGAAGCCAAGCAGTTTTTGAGCCGTAATGGGCCAGGGAACTGGATTATCGCTTGATCAAGGAGTTGTGGGCGTTCACCGGCAACCGCATCGCCGTGCGCTATGCCTATGAGTGGCATGACGACTCCGGCAACTGGTTTCGTTCCTACGGAAATGAAAACTGGGAGTTTGATGAGAACGGCCTGATGGCCAACCGCTTTGCCTGCATCAACGACAAGCCGATCCAGGAAAGCGAACGCAAGTTCCACTGGCCGCTGGGACGTCGACCGGATGATCACCCTGGGCTGTCGGACCTGGGCCTGTAGCTCTCTTACCCTCTGTAGGAGCGAGCTTGCTCGCGAAAAACCTCAACGATAACGCGTGCTTCCCGAATGAACGCGGCGCCTATGGGTTTCTCGCGAGCAAGCTCGCTCCTACAAAAAGCGATTACCGAAAGGCATCAGTCCTGATTTAGCCCGACCCGATACAACACTCCGTTATCCTCATCCGTCAGCACATACAGAAACCCATCCGGCCCCTGCCGCACATCACGTATCCGCGCTTTCAACTCGCCCAACAAGCGCTCCTCGTGAACCACCCTGTCACCGTCGAACTGCAACCTGATCAACTCCTGGGTGCCCAGTGCACCGATAAACAGGTTGTGCTGCCACGCTTTGAAACGGTCGGCGTCGTAGAACGCCATGCCGCTGATGGCCGGGGACTTCTCCCAGACATGATGAGGTTGAACCGTACCTTCTGCCGTTTTGCCCT
Source organism: Pseudomonas paralactis (assembly GCF_001439735.1). GTDB lineage: Bacteria > Pseudomonadota > Gammaproteobacteria > Pseudomonadales > Pseudomonadaceae > Aquipseudomonas > Aquipseudomonas paralactis. The sequence goes on along the minus strand of NZ_JYLN01000005.1, from coordinate 370,345 downwards.
TGGCTTCGGGAATCGGTAACAGGGAATAGTTGATGCCGTGGGTCGCCAGCGGCCAACCGTAATTCTTGCCGCGCTCGATGATGTTCACTTCATCACCCCCACGTGGCCCATGTTCGTTTTCCCAGATTGTGCCGCTCCACGGGTTCAGCGCCAGGCCCTGTGGGTTGCGCTGGCCGTAGGACCAGATTTCGGGACGTACACCGGGTTGACCGACAAAGGGGTTGTCATCGGGTACGCGGCCATCCGGATAGATGCGCACCACCTTGCCTTGCAGCTTGTCCAGGTCCTGGGCGGTCGGGCGGTCGTTGTTCTCGCCCAGGGTCACGAACAGGTAGCCGTCACGGTCGAACGCCAGACGCGAGCCAAAGTGGTTGCCGGTAGACAGTTTGGGCTCCTGGCGCAGGATCACCTTGAAGTTCTCCAGGCCGCTCAAGTCGGCAGACAGGCGCCCACGTCCCACGGCGGTTCCGGCTTTGCCATCCTGGCCGCCGCCTTCGGCATACGACAGGTAAACCATACGGTCCTGTTTGAAGTCGGGCGACAACGCCACATCCAGTAACCCGCCCTGCCCTTTGGCCCACACTTGCGCAACCCCCGTCAACGGCGCGGAAAGCTTACCGTCGGGGCTGACAAATCGCAGGTGGCCGGGGCGCTCGGTGACCAGAAAGCCCTGCTGATCCGGCAGAAACGCCAGGGCCCATGGATGATCCAGGCCTTTAGCGATCGGCGTGACGGTGATGCTGCCTTGTTCGCTGGGGAATTGCTGGCTATCGGCGGCGTAAACGGTGGTCAGCGGCAGCAGCGTGGCAACACATGCGGCCGCCAGTAGAGTTTTGCGTAGCAACATAAGGCGAAGTCCTTACCGGCGATTGCCGTTGGCATCATAGGTGGGTGCTTTGGTTTCGGTGGCCGGGCGACTGGGAGCCACGTCGCGCTTGGGATATGTATTGCCGACCCCACGGTTTTCCACGGTCGGCCGCGGGCTGGTGGGCGCAGTCTGGATACCGCGTACCGCCGGCGCGTTGGGCTGGGTGCCCTGCATGCTGTTGGGGTTGGCCCGGTGAATCGGGCTGTTGTTGGTGTCATATTGGCCCGGCAGGTTTTGCGCCTGGGCCCAGGGCGCCAGGGCCAGGCCCAGCGCGAGTACTGCAAGATGACGTACATAACCATTCATGACGAAGCCTCTCTATGCCGAGTACTACGTGCGTTCGATAACACGCTACGCCATGGGTTCGGCTCGCGACACTAAATAGTTTTTCAGCAGGTGTAACACGATCTGTCCGAGTATCTGCCCGCCGAAACTTTTGCCGCGGCCTGCGAGTCACCAGAACAGGCTCACTGTTTAAGGAATCGAAGTTATGCCACGGGCAATCTGGAAAGGTGCCATCAGTTTCGGTCTGGTTCATATCCCGGTGTCGCTGGTCTCGGCGACGTCTTCCCAGGGCGTTGATTTCGACTGGCTGGACAAACGCAGCATGGACCCGGTCGGCTACAAGCGCATCAACAAAACCACGGGCAAGGAAGTCACCAAGGAACATATCGTCAAGGGCGTGGCCTTCGAGAAGGGCCGCTATGTGGTGCTCAGCGAAGATGAAATTCGCTCGGCCCACCCCAAGTCGACCCAGACCATCGAAATCATCGCGTTTGTCGCCAGCGACCAGATCCCCCTGCAGAACATCGACACGCCCTACTTCCTGGCCCCCGACAAGCGCGGCGGCAAGGTCTATGCGCTGCTGCGCGAAACCCTGAAAAAAACCGGCAAGGTCGCCCTGGCTAATGTGGTGCTGCACACCAAACAGCACCTGGCCGCGCTGATGCCGCTGGAATCGGCTCTGGTTCTGGTAATGCTGCGCTGGCCCGCCGAGGTCCGCAGCCTGGACGAGCTGGAGCTCGGTGCCGATGTCACCAAACCAACCCTCGCCAAGGGCGAATTGGACATGGCCAAGCGCCTGGTTGAAGACATGAGCGCAGACTGGCAACCCGACGAATACCGCGACAGTTTCCAGGACAAGATCATGGCGCTGGTGGCGAAGAAGGCCAAGGCCGGCAAGATCAAAGACGTGGAGTCGAGCGAAGACAGCGAAGAGCGCAAATCCGCTGACGTGATCGACCTGACCGAACTGCTCAAACGCAGCCTGGCGGGCAAACCCGCGGCGAAAAAAACCGCCGCGAAGAAATCCAACAAAAAGGCCTCTTGAGCCTGCCATTGACTGGAGACTGCCATGGCAAAGCCCCTGAGCGAATACAACCGCAAACGCGATTTCAAGATCACCGCTGAACCCGCCGGCAGCTCACCCGCCAGCAAGCGCAAAGCCTCGGCGTTGAGCTTCGTGATTCAAAAGCATGATGCGCGCAACCTGCATTATGACTTTCGTCTGGAACTCGACGGTGTGTTGTTGAGCTGGGCGGTGCCCAAGGGGCCCAGCCTGGACCCAAGCCAGAAGCGCCTGGCGGTCCACGTTGAAGACCACCCCCTGAGCTATGGCGGTTTCGAAGGCAGTATTCCGGCCGGCCAATACGGCGCAGGCGACGTAATTGTATGGGACCGAGGTATTTGGCAACCCCACGACGAGCCGCGCAAAGCCTATGCAGCCGGCAAGCTCAAGTTCACCCTGGTAGGTGAAAAACTTGCCGGGGATTGGACCCTGGTACGCACACGGCTCAAGGGCAGTGGCGATAAGGAACAGTGGCTGCTGATCAAGGAAAAAGACCAGCAGGCACGCCCGGCTTCTGAATACGATATCGTCGAGGCCGAGCCTGCCAGCGTGCTCAGCGACGCGGTGGTCGGCAAGCCCAAGGCCTCCGCCAAAAAAAAGGCCGCGCCAAAGGCCAAGGCCCCCACGCAAGTGAGCGCCATACCTGACGAATTCGCCCCGCAGTTGGCAACCCTGGTCGATCGCGCCCCCGAGGGCGATTGGAGCTACGAGATCAAGTTCGACGGCTATCGCATTCTGGCGCGCATCCGTGACGGTGAAGTGCGCCTGTTCACCCGCAATGGCCACGACTGGACCGAACGCCTGCCGCGCCAGGCCAAAGCCTTGCAAGCCCTCAAACTCAAGGACAGTTGGCTTGATGGTGAGGTGGTCAGCCTCAACGGCGAAGGCTTGCCGGATTTCCAGGCGTTGCAGAATGCCTTCGATATCGGCCGCAGCCTGGACATTGTTTACTACCTGTTTGATGCGCCCTTCCTGAACGGCCGTGATCAACGCGAGGACCCGGTCGAAGAACGTCGGGCTGCTCTTAAATCGGCGCTCGCCGGCAGCAAAAGCAAACTGCTGCGTTTCTCCGAAGCCTTTGCCGCCAACCACCGTGATATTTTCGAAAGCGCCTGCGACCTGGCGCTCGAAGGCGTAATCGGTAAGCGTGCCGGAAGCGCCTATGTATCCCGGCGCAGTGCCGACTGGATCAAGCTCAAATGCCGCCTGCGCCAGGAATTCGTAATTGTCGGTTACACCCGCCCCCAGGGTTCGCGCAGTGGGTTTGGCGCGCTGCTTTTGGCGGTCAACGATGAAACCGGGCTGGTGTATGCCGGTCGTGTGGGCACGGGATTTGATCAGGCCGCGTTGAAATCCATCTACGCCAAGCTCACGCCACTGGAGCGTAAAGACTCACCCTTGCAAAAGCCGTTGACCAGCGCCCAGGCCCGTGGCGTGCATTGGGTTGAACCGCGCCTGGTCGGTGAAGTGCAGTTTGCCGAATGGACGCGTGAAGGTGTGGTGCGCCAGGCCGCCTTCGTAGCATTGCGCACCGACAAGCCAGCAGCGCAAATCATTCATGAACAGCCGCGTGCGGCCAAGTCGGTCAAGGCCGCGAAGACGCAGAAAGTCGGTAAAGCCGGTAAAGCGGTGAACAACGTGAAGATCACCCACCCCGATCGCATCATCGACAAGCACAGTGGCACGCAAAAACAGCAGTTAGCGCAGTTCTATGCCGACATCAGCGAATGGATCCTGCCATTCCTGCGCGGCCGCCCCGTGTCGCTGCTGCGGGCGCCCGAAGGCATCGAAGGGGAGCAGTTTTTCCAGAAGCACTCCGAGCGCATGGCCATTCCCCACATCAAGCAACTGGATCAGGCGCTGGATCCCGGCCATGCGCGCCTGATGGAGGTGGACAGCGCAGAGGCGCTGGCCGGTGCCGTGCAAATGGGCACTGTCGAGCTGCATACCTGGGGCGCCACCACGGACAAGATTGAAACCCCTGACCTGTTCGTTCTGGACCTTGACCCGGACCCGGCCCTGCCCTGGAAGTCCATGCTGGAAGCGGCCGAGCTGACCCTGTCGGTGCTCGATGAACTGGGATTGCAAACCTTCGTCAAGACCAGCGGTGGCAAGGGTTTGCACCTGATTGTGCCGCTGGCACGGCGCGATGGCTGGGACGCCGTCAAAGCGTTCGCCAAGGCCATTGCGCAGTTTATGAGCCAGCAACTGCCCGAACGCTTTACTGCCACCAGTGGCCCTAAAAACCGCGTGGGCAAGATCTTTATCGATTACCTGCGCAACGCCCGGGGTGCCAGCACCGTCGCGGCGTATTCCGTGCGTGCAAGGCCGGGCTTGCCGGTATCAGTGCCGGTCAGTCGAGAAGAATTGAAAGGATTGCGTGGGGCCCAGCAGTGGACGGTGGCGAACCTGCATGAGCGTCTGCACGGGTTGAAGGGCGACCCGTGGGCCGGCTATGCCAATCGGCAGAAGATCAGCAAGAAGATGTGGGACAAGCTGGGCGCAAAACCACCGCAGTGATTCGCGCCCGGCAAAGGGTTTAGATAAGAATAAAGATCAGTGCCAGGCCCGCGAAAATCGCCCACTTTTCCAGGTAGTAGCGCGTGCGATTACGCTTTTTGAGCTCTTTGCCGCGCAGGCGAATCTTGTACAAGCGGGTAAAGGCGCGGTTGAGGCCGCCCGTCTTGTCGCCATCATCATTGGGCGAGCCCGCAGCGGCCATCACATTGCGACTGAACCAACGGTTGAACGCCGCCGCCCAGCGGTACTTCATCGGGCGTTCGATATCGCAGAACAGAATGATGCGGTTCTGTTGGGTGGTGTTTTCTGCGTAGTGAATGTAGGTCTCGTCGAACATCACCGGCTCGCCGTCGCGCCAGTAGTAGCTCTCACCATCCACATTGATGTAGCACCCTGGGTCGTTGGGCGTATCCAGACCCAAGTGATACCGATAGGAGCCCGCATACGGGTCACGGTGACGCACCAGCTTGGAGCCCGGTGGCAGTTCGGCGAACATCGCGGCCTTGATCGCACCGATGCCTTGCACCAACTCAGTGGTGCGTGGGCACAGCTTCATCGCCGAAGGGTGGCTGTCACCGTACCACTTGAGGTAAAAACGCTTCCAGCCCGACTTGAAAAACGAGTTGAAACCCACGTCGTTGTACTGGTCCGAACGCTTGATCTCCCCTGCCCGCATCAGGTTCTGGCCTTCCTCGCGGATCTCTTGCCAATGTTCCTGCAAGGGGCTCAGGTCCGGAAAATCACTGGGTGAAAGAAAGGGACGGCTGGGCTGCCTGGAGAACAGGTACAGGAAACAGTTGATCGGCGCCAGGAACGTCGAGTGGTCGCTAAGCTGGCGACCCAGCTTATGTCGCACCCGACCGCGCAGGTGTACATACGCAATGGAGGCAACGTAGAGAGCAACAATGATGAGTTTCAAGGGATTCGTCACAAGTCAGGGAGAGAACAGGCTGCTCCTGCGGGCCCACAACGGCCGAGGATGGATATGCAGCACCTGAAATCACAATTCACGTACAGGTGACACGCCAGGCCTGGCGACCTTGCGGCGTGTAACCATTGGCCGTTATTTAGCCATACTTTGTAACCAAAGGTTAACTAAGAATTGTGAAAAGCTGTCTACTGAGTGTGCTGGGGGCGGGAACAGGCGGGCTTGTGTGCCCGCCTGTTTGAAGGCTTTACTGCGTTATTGCGGGGCGTCCTTACCCTCGCGGCGGGGCAAACTGGCGTCTGCCAACGCGGTATAGGGGACCACCTGGCTGCGACTGCGGATGAAGTGGCGGATCAGCGCGATCATCAGACCCAGCAACAGGCCGCCGACCAAACTCAACGCAATGACCAGCGGCTTTTTCGGCTTGATCGGCGCCAAAGGCTCCTGAGCGCGGCGGTCGATCGTCACAAGCTTCAGGTTGCTCATGTCGATGTTCAAGCCACGCAGCCTGGCGACTTCAGCACGAAGCGGCTCGACATCCTGCAAGAAGATGTCCTCATTACCACGCTTGCGCAGCACCTCGACTTCGCGGTTGCTTTCCAGCAGTTGCAAATCCTTGCCGATCTCGGCAATGCGCGGGTTGGTGAAGTCATCACTGGTGCGCTGTTGCAACGCGGCACGCTCGGCTTCCAGCGCCTCGGTGCCCATGAAGTACAGCGGGATCTTCTGATTGTTGACCTCTGTGCGCATGACCTGGCTGGAACCACTGCGTGTGGAGTCCGCCATGGAAGACGGCGTCGTCGGCGTACGGATGCCCATGGACTTGGCAATGGAAATGGCTTCCGCCAGCTCGGCCAGGCGATTGGTACGCTCCATCTTCATCTGCAGGCGCAGCGCGCTGAGCTCATCCTGCAGTTGGGCACGCTTGAGTCGGTCAGCCTCAAGCAGCTTGGCGATCTTGGATTCCTTGTCGGTATCGTAGTTGGAACGGGCAGCGTCGATCTTGCCCTTGAGCTCGGTCAGACGGTTGTTGACGATGACTTTGAGGTCAGCGCCCACCTGCTGACGCTCGGCGGCAATGGCGTAATCCACAAAGCCGTTGAGGATGGCGACACCGTCGACGTCGGCCGGGTATTGCAGCTCCAGACGAATATAGCTGCTCAGCGAATCGGATTTTTTGGGGTCGGGCAGAATCAGGTTGACGGAATTACGGTTGAACGCCTCAAAGCTCTGCTCAAGGGTCTGCCCTGGTTTCTTGAACGCCTTGAACAACTCTTCATGGTCCTTGAAGAACCCCAGGCGTGCATCATAGGAATCCAGCTGAGCGCCCACTTTGAGCAGCGCATCGGCAGGCGGCAACTTATAAACTTCTGAACGATTCAAGGCGTCTAGCTCGTTGATTGCCGCAGGCCGTAACACACTGCTGACTTCATACGTCTTGGGTGCCAGGAACGCATACCCCGCCCCTAATACGCCTGCAAGAAGCGTACAACCGACTACCAGCTTTTTTTGCCGCCAGATGGCGTGAAACAATTCAAACAGATCAATTTCATCGGAAGCTACGGAAGGCGGAAGCGGGGAAGTGCGATTCAAAATAAGAACACCTTAAAATAATACTAAAAGGCCATCATTCTCAGAAGCCTGAATGACTTCAAAAATCAGGGACAACGCCCTTGATACGCCGGACCAGTGGCGATGTGACCACTTCGCCAGCTGAAATATCCCACGATGTCGGGGATTATTTCGATTTTTAAGTCGTCGCGTAGTACAAACGTCGCAACCCTGTGGGAGCAGCGTCGTTGCAAGCGTAGTCAATACAACATGAAAATGCTGTCAAATACCTGTCCTATAAAGAAAAAAACTTAGCGCGCTGTTAGTTGCGAACACTTCTCTTCTACAAAAAGGAACTTGTATGTCACCGCTTTCAACCTCGGATCTTCAAGCCCTGCAAGGCACTTGGGAGCAAACAGCTCTTGAAGACAGTGGCGTTCTCAACCCTGCGGACATTCACAGTGCCCCCGGGGCCTTGACCACAATTATTGAAGATCGCTTCGAAGTCACCACGGTAAGTGGCGAAATATTGCTCTCGGGTCGGTTCGTGCTGGACGCCGGCACGCATCCCAAAAGCATCACCTGGACGGACGACATGGGTGACGATGCAGGCAAGCAGCTCCCCGCCAGTTACCGGCTGGACGGCGATGACTTCGTATTTATCGCAGCGGATGAAGGCATGCCCAGGCCCACCGTGTTCAGCACCGGCCCCGGGCAAACCATGCGCACCTTCGTACGGCGCTTGTAAGAGCGAGCTTGCTCACGAAAAACTCACAGACGCTGCGTTCATTCAGGCAACACGCGTGATCGTTAACGTTCTTCGCGAGCAAGCTCGCTCCTACAGTGAATCACTTGGCCCGCCCTCTCCTCGCGGGCCTTTTTTGTGTGCGCAAACCTTGATCAGCTATCACGCCTGATCGCTGTCATGGTAAAGCACAGGGGCAGTTGCGCGGCCTGATGCTCATATTGATCGTAGAGTTCTTCCCGGTTGGAATGCGGGTATTCCTGCAAATGAGCGATCTGCAACTGCGCTGCGATAGCCCCGCTGACCACACTGCCCAGGGTATGTACATACCAATAGGAGGTCGGCCCGGGCCGCTCGTCCTTCCCTTCATAGACAATGGCCTCCTGCAGCACAAAGGGTTCACGCTGGAAGTAAGAACTGGCAGGCAGCATCGGGTTGCCCCCACAGGGGTCAAACACCTCAAGAAAGGGATGGGTTTCGTACATGACCAACGTACCGCCGGGCTTCAGCACACTGGCGACCTGGCGCATGAACAACGCCACATCCGGCATCCAACCCAGCACGCCAATGGTCACCAGGGCAATATCGAACCGTGCCTGCAAACGATCGGGCAAATGGTGGATATCGGTCTCAATGAACTCAGGGCTGTGTGGCGAGACCTCGGCCAATTCCCGCGCCTGTTCAAGAAACGCCCGGGATTGATCAACCCCCACCACCGAACGGGCGCCCAAGCCATACAACGAAAGGCTTTCGCGTCCGTTGTTGCAACACAATTGCACCACGTCCTTGCCCACCACGCCCACCTCTTGCAGCAAGGTGGTGATGGTCGGGTCAAGGCAGGAAAAATCAGGCGCGGCTACCGAGGCCACCAGTGCCGCCCAGGTCGCGGTATTTTTGTGCAACCCGGCGGATTCGTCCCAAGCGTTTTTATTGCTGGCGATCGCCTCTTGCGCTGAGGGCATGTCCATTGCGTCTCCAGAAAGTCAATACAGCGAGCTTAGGAACATAAGCCAAATATCTGCCAGATAAAACCCGCAGTACCAGCGAAACTTATGGCCAAGCCTACCGGTCATTAAGCCATCGCGTGTTCAGCCCCTGAACGCCGCTCTTGAAGGTCGCACTGTGGCCCATCATTCAGATCTGCGTACCGCCCTTTCCCTGGACAGCCTGAACTTCTTCCTCGCGGATGTTCGCGACGGTCTCGGGCCGTATCTGGCGATCTACCTGCTGGCGGTCCATAAATGGGACCCGGCCAGTATCGGCGTAGTCATGACCCTGGCCGGTATCGCCGCCTTGATCACCCAGGGCCCGGCGGGTGCGCTGATCGACCGAACCCGCAGCAAGCGTGCAGTCATCGCGATTGCCGCGCTGCTGGTCACTGGCAGTTGCCTGATACTGCCCTTCGTCAGTTCATTTGGCTGGGTAGCGCTGACCCAGGCCGCCAGCGCCGTTGCCGCATCGGTATTCGCCCCGGCCATTTCTGCCATCTCTCTTGGTATTACCGGCCCCCGTGCTTTCACTCGGCGTACCGGGCGCAACGAAACCTTCAACCACGCCGGCAACGCCGTGGCCGCACTGCTGGCCGGGGGCCTGGCGTATCTGTATGGGCCGGTGGTGGTGTTTTACCTGATGGCGTTTATGGCAGTCGCCAGTGTCATTGCGGTCAGTTGTGTTTCTGGCAAGGCGATTGATCATGAGGTCGCCCGTGGCTTCGATCCCGCCCATCACAGCGACCACGAGCAGCCATCGGGCCTGACCGTCTTGCTGGCTAACCGCCCGTTGCTGCTGTTCGCCGTCTGCTGCGCGCTGTTTCACCTGGCCAATGCCGCGATGCTGCCACTGGTCAGCCAGAAGCTGGCGCAGATCAACCTGCAGATGGCCACGCCCCTGACCTCAGCCTGCATTGTCGCCGCACAGTTGGTCATGGTCCCGATCGCCTGGCTGGTCGGGCTCAAGGCAGATATCTGGGGGCGCAAGCCGCTGTTGCTTGCCGGTTTCCTGATACTGCCGCTGCGTGGCGTACTCTATACCCTGTCCAGCGACCCCTACTGGCTGGTGGCCGTGCAGATGCTCGACGGTATCGGCGCCGGCATTTTCGGCGCCCTGTTCCCGGTGATCGTCAAAGACCTGACCCAAGGCACCGGGCGCTTCAACGTCAGCCTGGGCGCCCTCTCCACCGTATTCGGCCTGGGCGCGGCACTCAGCAACAGCCTGGCCGGTTTCGTGGTGCAGCAAGCTGGCTACAACGCGGCTTTCCTCACGTTGGCGGCGGTTGCAGCCGTTGCCTTGATGCTGTTGTGGCTGGCCATGCCGGAGACCTTGGCAAAACCATCCTTAGCTCGCCATACAACTGTCGCCTGACATATGCGACAATGCGCGCCAAATTCCAACACACACCCCAAATTTTCCGCTCAGCGACCGGGTTTCGTGCCTTGATGTCGCTGTTGACGTATGCCTGAAGGCACCTGCCGTCACGCTCGCAACCCATTGATAGGTAAAGTAATTGATCTCCACAGCTAACATCACCATGCAGTTCGGCGCCAAGCCGCTCTTCGAGAACGTCTCGGTCAAGTTCGGCGCCGGCAACCGCTATGGTTTGATCGGTGCCAACGGTTGCGGCAAGTCGACCTTCATGAAAATCCTCGGTGGCGACCTCGATCCGTCCGGCGGCCAGGTGATGCTGGAGCCGAATGTGCGCCTGGGTAAACTGCGCCAGGACCAGTTCGCCTACGAAGAATTCACCGTGCTCGATACCGTGATCATGGGCCACGAGGAACTGTGGAAGGTCAAGGCTGAGCGTGACCGCATCTACTCGCTGCCGGAAATGAGCGAAGAAGACGGCATGGCCGTGGCCGAGCTGGAAACCGAGTTCGCCGAAATGGACGGCTACACCGCCGAATCCCGCGCCGGTGAGTTGCTGCTGGGCCTGGGTATTCCCCTGGAGCAGCATTTCGGCCCGATGAGCGAAGTCTCTCCAGGCTGGAAGCTGCGTGTATTGCTGGCCCAGGCGCTGTTCTCTGACCCGGAAGTGCTGTTGCTCGACGAACCGACCAACCACCTGGACATCAACACCATCCGCTGGCTGGAAAACATCCTGACCCAGCGCTCCAGCCTGATGATCATCATCTCTCACGACCGTCACTTCCTGAACAGCGTGTGCACCCACATGGCTGACCTGGACTACGGCGAGCTGCGCCTGTTCCCGGGCAACTACGACGAGTACATGACCGTGGCGACCCAGTCCCGCGAGCAGTTGCTGTCGGACAACGCCAAGAAGAAAGCGCAGATCTCCGAGCTGCAATCCTTCGTCAGCCGCTTCTCGGCCAACGCCTCGAAAGCCAAGCAGGCCACATCCCGTGCCAAGGCGATCGACAAGATCCAACTGGCTGAGGTCAAGCCTTCGAGCCGTGTGAGCCCGTTCATCCGTTTCGAGCAGAACAAAAAGCTGCATCGCCAGGCGGTCATGGTCGAAAAGATGGCCAAAGGTTTTGACGGCAAGCCGCTGTTCAAAGACTTCAGCTTCCAGGTTGAAGCCGGCGAGCGCGTGGCGATCATCGGCCCCAACGGTATCGGCAAGACCACCCTGCTGCGCACCTTGGTCAACGAGCTGACCCCGGACGCCGGCAGCATTAAGTGGACCGACGCCGCCGAGCTGGGCTACTACGCCCAGGACCACGCCCACGACTTCGAAGACGACGTGAGCCTGTTCGACTGGATGGGCCAGTGGACCCAGGGCGAACAAATGATCCGTGGCACCCTGGGCCGTATGTTGTTCTCCAACGACGAAATCCAGAAGTCGGTCAAAGTGATCTCCGGTGGTGAGCAAGGTCGTATGCTGTTCGGCAAGCTGATCCTGCAAAAGCCGAACGTGCTGATCATGGACGAGCCGACCAACCACTTGGACATGGAATCCATCGAGGCGTTGAACCTGGCGCTGGAGAACTACCCGGGCACGCTGATCTTCGTCAGCCACGACCGCGAGTTCGTATCGTCCCTGGCCACCCGCATCATCGAGTTGAGCCCAAGCGGCGTGATCGACTTCAGCGGCACCTATGACGACTACTTGCGTAGCCAGGGTGTGGTGTTCTAAGAACAGCACTTAGCTGCAAGCAAAAGCCCTGTCCCTGTGACAGGGCTTTTTTGCATACGCTCTACTACTGTAGGAGCGAGCTTGCTCGCGAAAAACCTGAGGACGCCGCGCAGAATCAGGCAACCCGCGTTATCGTTGACGTTCTTCGCGAGCAAGCTCGCTCCTACAGTAATGCGGGATATGCCATGATGCTTTACCGCCCGCCAGCGATTGAGTACTCATGCCTGCCGCCCCCTCCTCCCTGTCGATCACCCTGCAGATCGTTTCCATCGTTTTCTACACCTTCATTGCCTTTATCTGCATCGGCCTGCCGATAGCGGTGATTCCAGGCTATGTGCACGAGCAACTGGGTTTCAGCGCCGTGGTGGCCGGGGTGACCATCGGTTCGCAGTACCTTGCCACACTGCTCAGCCGTCCGATGGCCGGGCGGATGTCGGATAACGTCGGTACCAAACGCGCGATCGTGCTAGGCCTGGCCGGCATTCTGATCAGCGGTGTACTGACCTTTATCGCCACGCTGCTGGAAAGTCTGCCGAGCTTGAGCCTGGGTATTCTGATCGCCGGTCGCCTGTTACTCGGCGTGGCCCAGGGCCTGATTGGCGTGGGTACCATCAGTTGGTGCATGGGCGCCGTGGGCACTGAACACACCGCGCGCTCGATCTCCTGGAATGGCATTGCCTCCTACGGCGCCATTGCCATTGGTGCGCCAGTCGGCGTGGTGATGGTGGCGGAGTATGGCTATACCAGCCTGGGAATTGCCCTGTCAGTGTTGGCGGGGTTGGGGCTGGTGCTGATCCGTAATAAGCCTTCAGTGCCGGTGGTGCGCGGTGAGCGGCTGCCGTTCTGGGCAGTGTTCGGGCGCATCGCGCCGTTTGGCACCAGCTTGTGCCTGGCGTCGATTGGCTACGGCACGCTGACGACCTTCATTACCCTGTATTACCTCAATCGTGGCTGGAGCGGCGCGGCGTATTGCCTGACGGTATTTGGCGTGTGTTTTATTCTGTCGCGCCTGCTGTTCATTTCTGCCATCAGCCGCTTTGGTGGTTTTACCGCCGCCATCGCCTGCATGAGCATCGAAACCCTGGGCCTGGCGCTGTTATGGCTGGCACCGTCCACCGGCGTCGCCTTGATCGGTGCGGGGTTGACCGGCTTTGGCCTGTCACTGGTGTACCCGGCACTCGGCGTTGAAGCCATCAAGCAAGTACCGGACAGCAGCCGAGGTGCGGGGCTGAGTGCCTATGCGGTGTTTTTCGACCTGGCGTTGGCGATTGCCGGGCCGTTGATGGGCGCCGTGGCGTTGAACCTCGGCTACGGCTGGATTTTCTTCTGCGCCGCGTTGCTGTCGGTCAGCGCACTCGCCCAGACTGTGCTGCTCAGGCGCCGCGCCTACTGATCAGCCGTTTGCAGGCCGGCACGCGTTGCCTCACCGAGGGTGCGGCTGAAAAAGCGCCCGGCCTCGGAGACCATATCGCGGTGAATCCCTTCGCGATCGACGCCATCGGCATCAGTGCAGATGCCCGGCATTGTCGCCAACTGATCACTGTCGCACGGGGCCATGAATACAAAGTGCCCTGCCCCGGCCAGCAACTTGAAGTCCGGTGGCTCTGGCAGTTTGCGCGCCAGGGCGGCGGCGTTTTTGTCCACCGCTACCAGTTGGTCGCCATCGCCGCTGTACAGCAATACCGGTACGTGCACGTCAGCCAGGGTGTGGCGGCCAAACATCAGGCTCAGTGGCGCCATCAGCATCAGCGCATGGATGCGTGGGTCCGCCTGGGGCTGCAAGTCGTCACGGTCGACCACCAACTCACCCTTGGTGGTGCAGGCATCGCGGTCCTGCGGGCGTTGCTGGCAGTATCGCCGCAGACGCTCGAAATCCGGCTTGGCGCCCGCCAGGATCAGCGCGGTTTCACCTCCGGCGGAATAACCGATGACACCAATCTGATCGACATCGACGAAGGGCGACAGCATCGGATCGGCAAGGGTCGCGGTGATCGCCTGGGAGATCTGGATTGGCCGGCCATATAGATTACTCACGGTGCCCAGGCGGCTGTGGTCCTTATAGTTGTCGCCGGGGTGCAGGACCGCCACCACCACAAAGCCCTTGCGCGCCAATGAGGTCGCCAGATCGTGCAAGGCCAGGGGCGTGCCGGTGTTGCCATGCGACAGCATCAGCATGGGAAAACGGCCGATGGCGACCTTGGCGTCTTCACTGGCCGCGACCTGATAGGCGCCCAGTGGCGTGGTGCGCTCGGTATCGGTGGAGGGGTAAAACGCGATGGCCTTCATCGGCTGCGAATCCAGCGGGTCAAGCACACTCATGCGATGAAACCCCACACTCCAATGCGGGTGCGGTGCCGGTGCGGCGTGCACTGAAATCAGGCCGCCAAGCAGCGAAAGAACCAGAACAGCACTAAGACGCATCATGGGGATGTCCACCTTTGCTGCGTAAGAACCGGCATGTCGAATAAACGTCCAGGTATCGGCTCCATATCTGCAGAATCTGGGCCACAAACGAAAAAACTCCGTATTCCGCTCGCGCTCAGGCGATCAGAATACAGAGTTTAGGCGCCCGGCTTCAGAATGAAACCGAGCAACGGCTTAATTTACACAAGCCTTACGCCGCGGCGAACAACTGTTGGTTGATACGCACGTTGGCATCGCTCAAGGCCTTGCTGCGCACTTCATCACCGTAGGCCAGGCCTTCAGCGCGAACGATTTCAATGTTGGTGATGCCGAGGAAGCCGAACAGCAGTTTCAAGTAGCCTTCATGGGCGGCGCCAGACGCCTGGTCTGCGTGCAGACCACCGGCGGTGGACACGATAATCACCTTCTTGTTACCGCACAGGCCTTCAGGGCCGGCTTCGGTGTAGCGAAAGGTCTGGCCGGCGACCGCGATCCGGTCGATCCAGGCTTTCAGCTGGGTAGGAATGGTGAAGTTGTACATCGGCGCACCGACCACGATGGCATCGGCGGCGAGGAATTCAGCCAGCGACGATGCACTCAGTTCAGCTTCGTGCTGTTGCGCGGCGTCACGCAAGTCGGCCGCGGTGCCCAGTGCCCCCAGGGTCGCGCCGGAGAAGTGGTTGATGCCTTCACTGGCCAGGTCACGGTAAGTCACCTGCACGCCCGGTTCAGCCGCTTGCCATGCCTTGACCACACCGGCACTGAGTTGGCGGGAAGCGGAGTTGTCGCCGAGGATGCTGGAATCGATATGCAACAGTTTCATGGTGGATCTCCGAGGTGGGATCGACAGTGGCGATCAGATGGTGGTGATGCTACGCATGAAACCAATAGTCGATAAGTCATCTGAAATGCGATAGTTTGTCCCACTGACAGGACAATAGGCCGACCATGCAAGACCTCAACGATCTCTACTATTTCGCCAAAGTCGTCGAAGCCGGCGGTTTCGCCGCAGCGGGCCGGCTGCTGGGGATTCCCAAATCCAGGCTGTCGCGGCGCATTGCCGAGCTCGAAGAACGCCTGGGCGCGCGCCTGTTGCAGCGCACCACCCGGCAATTGACCCTGACCGCCGTGGGTGAGCGTTACTTGCGCCATTGCCAGGCCATGCTGTTGGAAGCGGAGATGGCCGACGAGGCCGTGGCCAGCATGTCCAGCGAGCCGCGTGGGCGCCTGCGGGTCAGTTGCCCGGTGGGCCTGGCCCAGCAGATTCTGCCGGAATTGGTGGCTGGATTTCTTGCTGCACACCCGTTAGTGCAACTGGACATGACCCTGGTCAATCGTCGCGTCGATCTGGTCGCCGAGGGCATTGACGTGGCGTTGCGCGTACGCGAGCTGGGTGATGAAGACCCGTTGCTGGTGACCAAACGCCTGCGCCAGGCGCATACCGTGCTGGTCGCCAGCCCCGGCTTTATGCGTGATCGGCAGGTCGAAACCCTGGAAGACCTCAAACAACTGCCCATACTCGGCGCACTGGAGGCGGATCGCATGGTGCATCAGCGCATCATTGACCCGCAGGGTAACGCTCACGAACTGGTCATGGAGGCTCGCCTGGGCATCGAGGACTTTATCGTGCGCAAGACCAGCGCCTTGCTCGGCGTCGGCTTCACCGTACTGCCGATGATGTACTGCGAAGAAGAACTGGCCAGCGGCCGCCTGGTGCAACTGCTGCCGCAGTGGTCATTGCCAGGTGGCTGGTTGCAGGCCGTATACCCGCATCGGCGCGGCGTGCTGCCGGCCATCCGCGCGTGGATCGACTACCTTGAGGAAGGCTTCAAAGGCTGTGGAGATCGACTGTTATGAGCATGACCGAAGCACAAGTGGCCGCGTTCTGCCTGGCCCTGCCCGGTACGCGCGAAGACTATAAATGGGGCGGCGTGCGGGTGTTCTCGATTGCCGGCAACAAGATGTTCGCCTTGCAGAACCTGCGCGGCGAGTCGCTGGCGTTCAAGGTCGACAAGGAACTATTCCTGGGCCATGTCGATCGCCCCGGCATCCACCCCGCACCGTATCTGGCGCGGGCACAGTGGATCATCATGAATACGCCCTACCCGCTGGGCGCCGACGAGCTGCGTGGTTTGTTGCAGCGCTCCCACCAACTGGTGGTGAGCAAACTGCCCAAGCGCACGCAGGTCGGTTTGTTGCTAGAGGATTGAAAGCAGCGTACCGCCGAGGAACAGCTGGTCCAGCCAGAACACCTGATGCAGCAGCACGATCACCCAGAACAGCACCTGGTAAGACACCTTGCGCGTCTTGTGCCGAAACACCTGCTGGGCAATCAACGCCCCCGGCCAACCGCCTGCCAGCTCGACCGCGTGCAGAATGTTTTCCGGGGTGCGCCAGCCTTCGGTCTGCGCCTTGCGCTTGTCGCTCCAGTACAGGAAAAACGCCACCACGCTGACCACGCCGTAGGCCATCAACGGGATCACCGTTTCCCCGCGATACCAAAGCAGCGCCGAGCCCAGCAGTGGCGCGGCACACAGCAGCACAAAGATCAGCGCCTTCAGGCGCGGATGCTGAATGCTCATGGCTTGACCGCGGTCCAGTCGATCCAGCCGAATTGCCAGGTCGCCAGGATGACCAGGCCAAAGGCAATCCGGTACCAGGCAAACACCGCGTAGCTGTGGCTGGCGATGAACTTGAGCAAGCCCTTGACCGCGATCATTGCGAAGATGAACGAAGTGACAAAGCCAATGGCGAACACTGGAAAGTCCGCCGGCTGGAACAAATCGCGGTACTTGTAGCCCGAGTACACCGCCGCCCCGACCATGGTCGGCATGGCCAGGAAGAACGAAAACTCGGTAGCCGTCTTGCGCGACAGGCCGAACAACAGGCCGCCGATGATCGTTGCACCTGAGCGCGAAGTGCCTGGGATCATCGCCAGGCACTGGGCCAGGCCGACCTTGAGGGCGTCTTTCCAGGTGATGTCATCCACCGTTTCAGCACGCACGGCATGTTGACGGCGCTCGGCCCACAACATGATCACACCACCGACCACCAGGGCAGTCGCTACAGTGATCGGGTTGAACAGGTAGTGCTTGATCAGGTCGGCAAAAATCACCCCCAGTACCACCGCCGGCAACACAGCGATGATCAGGTTGACAGTGAAGCGCCGGGCCTTGGGCTGGGTCGGCAGGCCGATGACCACATCGAGGATCTTGCGGCGAAACTCCCAGACCACCGCCAGGATCGCGCCCAGCTGGATAATGATATTGAAGGCTTCGAAACGCTCGCCGCCGAAATTGATCAGGTCGGCGACGATGATCTGGTGGCCAGTGCTGGAGATCGGCAGGAACTCCGTCAGCCCCTCGACGATGCCGAGAATCAATGCCTGTATGGCGGTCCAAAAATCCATGCTCTCTCCAAAGGTCATGCGCGTGGCATGCCTCTTAGTCTTTTTTAAAGTTCACTGACGACGAGCGCACTCAAGCGCCCGCAGTTGATTCTCAACGCCGGTCTGCAAAAATTCCGTGAAAAATCAGGCAGTACTCAGGTTTTTCGATTCCGGGCCGAAAGCCTATCAGACACGCCGGAAATCTCGAAGCAGCACCACAATTATAAAGAGCATGGAGTGACAGGACGATGAACAGTTTGCGCAGCATGTCGATCAGCCGCCGCCTTTGGCTGATCCTGATAGTCGCCGTGTTGATGCTGCTGGCCTTGGGGGTGCTGATGCTGAACCAAATCCACGGCGAACTTTACCAGGCCAAACGCCAGCAGACCCAGCACGTGGTGCAAACCGCCAGCGGCGTGCTCGCGTATTACCAGAACCTGGAGAAAACCGGGGTACTGACCCGCGACGCCGCGCAGCAGCAAGCCCTGAGCGCGGTGCGTGGCCTGCGTTACGATCACGATGACTATTTCTGGATCAACGACCTCACCCCCGTGATGATCATGCACGCGGCCAACCCCAAACTCGATGGCCAGAACCTCTCGGCGATTCGTGACCCGGATGGTTTCGCCGTGTTCAATGAGTTCGTGATCCTGGCCAAGGCCAAGGGCGCCGGCATCGTCAACTATCGCTGGCCGAAACCGGGCGCCGACGCACCGGTGGAAAAAACCTCCTATATCCAACTGTTCGAACCCTGGGGTTGGATTATCGGCTCCGGCGTCTATGTGGATGATGTGCA
This sequence comes from Pseudomonas paralactis, assembly GCF_001439735.1. Classification (GTDB taxonomy): domain Bacteria; phylum Pseudomonadota; class Gammaproteobacteria; order Pseudomonadales; family Pseudomonadaceae; genus Aquipseudomonas; species Aquipseudomonas paralactis. Next base: position 351,708 of record NZ_JYLN01000005.1, on the reverse strand, counting down.
GGCCGAGTTCAAAGCCCAGGTATGGAAAGCCTCGGCGATCGGCCTGGGCATTGCGCTGATGATGGCCGTGCTGGTGGTGCTGATCGCCCGCAGTATCGTGCAGCCGTTGCAGGCGGCGGTGAATGCCATGGGCAATATTGCCAGCGGTGAAAGCGACTTGACCCGCAGCCTCGACACCCACGGCAGCGATGAGCTCACCCAACTGGCCCGCCACTTCAATGGCTTCACCGCCAAGTTGCGCCAGGTGGTCGGCCAACTGCAGGCGTGCGCGAACGCACTGGGCCAGTCATCCACCGAGTTGGGCCACAACGCCAGCCAGGCCCACGACCGCAGCCAGCAGCAATCGCAGCAGATGGAACTGGTGGCCACCGCCATCAACGAAGTCACCTACGGCGTGCAGGACGTGGCCAAGAACGCCGAGCACGCAGCCAGCGAAATGCGCGATGCCCAGGCCCAGGCGCAACAGGGCCAGGTGAATATCGACGGCAGTTTGCAGCAGATCGATCAGCTCTCCAGCACCATCAACCAGGCCGTGGAGGTGATCCGCACGCTCTCCAGCGAAAGCACGCAAATCGGCGGGGTACTGGAAGTGATCCGCTCCATCGCCGACCAGACCAACTTGCTCGCCCTCAACGCCGCCATCGAAGCCGCCCGTGCGGGTGAGCAAGGCCGTGGGTTTGCGGTGGTCGCCGATGAAGTGCGCCTGCTGGCCCAGCGCACGCAAAAATCCACCGCCGAAATCCAGGTAATGATCGAGCGCCTGCAAGGCCACTCGGAAGCGGCGGTCAAGGTCATCAGCGACAGCCACAGCGCCTCGCAACTGACCATCGAACAGGCCGGCCAGGCCGGTGCCAGCCTCACCGCTATCGGCCAGGCCCTGCACAACCTCAACGGTTTGAATGCGTCGATTGCCAGCGCCACCCTGCAACAGGCCCATGTAGTAGAAGACATCAACCAGAACGTCACCCAGGCGGCCGGGTTGTCCCACAGCACAGCGCTGGCGGCGGAGCAATCCAGCGTAGCGAGTGCGCAGTTGCGGGGCTTGAGTGAACAGCTTGACGGGCTGTTGCGTCAGTTCAGAATCTAGCACTGGGCAAATTGTAGGAGGGGGCTTGCTTAGCCTCATGTAGGAGCGAGCTTGCTCGCGAAAAACGTCAACGGTAACGCGTGCTTCCTGAGTAAGCGCGGCGCCTCTGGTTTTTTCGCGAGCAAGCTCGCTCCTACACAGGGCATGGCGCAAGCCCCCTCCCACATTTGTATTGCTGTGTTTTGAGGATCGGTGAGCTCTGGGTACAATCACCGCCCTCTCCCACTCTCCCAAGGATCCACCATGTCCGGGCTTGAACTGTTCGCCGCCGCCCTGGGGGTGATCGCTGTGTGGCTGACGGTCAAACAAAACCCTTGGTGCTGGCCCATCGGCCTGGTGATGGTGCTGCTCTATACCTGGGTGTTTTTCGAGGTCAAGCTCTACTCCGACATGCTGCTGCAAGTGGTCTACGCCGCCTTGCAAGTGTATGGCTGGTGGCAATGGACCCGTGCCGGCGAGGTAAAACAGGGCCGTCAGGTCACCAGCTTGCGGGCGCCTGCGATCATGGCCAGCCTGGCGGCGGGCGCGGTCGGCAGCCTGTTGCTTGGCGCCGCCATGGCCCACTGGACCGACGCCGCCCAGCCCTGGCTCGACGCGGCCCTCACCGGTTTCAGCCTGGTGGCGCAGATGTGGATGGCGCAAAAACGCGTGCAGTGCTGGGCGCTCTGGATTGTCGTTGACGTGATTTTTGTCGGCCTTTTCCTCTACAAAGGCCTCTACCTCACCGCCGCGCTCTATGCATTGTTTACCGTGATTGCCGTACAAGGCTGGCGCGAATGGCGCGCCGACCCGGCGTTGCACGCATGAAGGTGGTGGTACTGGCAGGCCCCGAATCCAGCGGCAAAAGCTGGCTGGCTGCGCAGCTGCACGCGCACTTCGGCGGGTTGATGGTGGGTGAATACGTGCGGCATTTCATCGATCACCATCAGCGTGACACGAGCCTGGCGGATATCCCCGCCATCGCCCAAGGCCAGTTAGCCTGGGAGGATGCCGCCCGCGCCAAATGCCCCGCGCTGCTGATCCTCGACACCCACCTGCTGACTAACAAGCTCTGGAGCCAGACCCTGTTTGGCGACTATCCCGGCTGGCTTGATGACGAGCTGCTCGCCCGGCATTACGACCTGCACCTGCTGCTGTCCCCCGAGGACGTGGAATGGAGCGCCGACGGCCAGCGCTGCCAGCCTGAACTGGCCGATCGCCGGGCGTTTTTCCAGGCCAGCCTGGAGTGGATGCAAGAGCATCAACAGCCGGTGGTGGTGATTCGCGGGGATTGGGAGCAGCGTCGCCAGGCGGCATTTTCCGCAGTAGAGCAGTTGCTCAAGCGCTGACACACTTCCCCTGTGGGAGCGGGCTTGCCCGCGAATGCTCTGTATCAGCTAGCACATGCATAGACTGACCCACCGCTTTCGCGGGCAAGCCCGCTCCCACATTTTTTACCGTACCAGGCTTTAGTAACCCAACGACAACCCCGTATTGCGCCGTGGGTCATTGGCCCCATAGAAGCGGTTGTTACCCACCGGCTTGCCATCCAGAGAAGGCGCACCGACCAGGATCGCGGCCAAATGGTTGGCATCTTGGGGACCTGCAAACTTATGGCCCCAGCTTTCCAGGATCTTCTGGGTGTCCGGGCTGACGGCGAACGTCTCAAGGTTGGTGGTCTCGGGCATCCATTGCTGATGGAAGCGTGGCGCGTCCACCGCTTCCTGGATATTCATCTTGTAGTCGATCACATTCAGGATGGTCAGCAAGGTCGCCGTGATGATGCGACTGCCGCCCGGCGTGCCGACTACCATCACCGCCTTGCCGTCCTTGGTGACGATGGTCGGGCTCATCGACGACAGCGGCGCCTTGCCCGGTGCGATGGCGTTGGCTTCACCCTGGACCAGGCCGTACATGTTCGGCACGCCAACCTTGACGGTGAAGTCGTCCATTTCATCGTTCAAAATCACCCCGGTCTTGCTCGCCATCACCCCGGCACCAAACCAATCGTTGAGGGTGTAGGTCACCGAGACCGCGTTGCCCCATTTGTCGACGATTGAATAGTGAGTGGTGTTGTTGCCTTCATGGGGCGACACGCCCGGTTTGATCGCCTGGGAATCACCGGCCTTTTGCGGCTCGATGGCGGCACGCAGCTGGGTGGCGTAGTTCTTGTCCAGCAGATGCTCGATGGGGTTCTTCACGAAATCCGGATCGCCGAGGTAGCTGTTGCGGTCCACGTAGGCATGGCGCATCGCTTCAATCTGGTAGTGCAAGCCCTGGGCCGAGTGATAACCGAGGTCGGCCATCGGGTAGCCTTCGAGGATGTTCATAATCTGGCAGATCACCACGCCGCCCGAACTGGGTGGCGGCGCCGAGACCACATGGTAGCCACGGTAATCGCACTCGATGGGCGCCAGTTCGCGGGTCTTGTACTTGTCCAGATCCGCCTGGGTGATGATGCCATTGCCGGCCTGGCTGGAATCCACCAGGGCCTTGGCCACCCAACCTTTATAGAAACCGTCGCTGCCCTTGGCAGAGATTTCCTTGAGGGTCTTGGCCAGGTCTTTCTGTACCAGCTTGTGGCCCACCTGCAAGGGTTGGCCGTTGTGCAGGAAGATCCCGCGCAAATCCTGGTCTTTCTCGAATTCGCCGGTGGCCGTGTGCAGCAGGTCGATATCGCCCTGCTCCAACTCGAAGCCGTTTTCCGCGAGTTTGATCGCCGGGGCAATCACCTGGGCACGCTTGAGAGTGCCGTATTTGCTCAGGGCCAATTCCATGCCGGAAACGGTGCCCGGCACGCCGACCGCCAAATGGCCTTTGGCGCTGAGGCCCTCGACCACGTTGCCGGCCTTGTCCAGATACATGTCGGCCGTGGCCGCCAATGGGGCTTTTTCGCGGAAGTCGAGGAAGGTCTTGCGCCCGTCCGCCAGCTGCACGGTCATGAAGCCGCCACCCCCGAGGTTGCCCGCCGCCGGGTACACCACCGCCAGCGCGTAGCCAACGGCAACGGCTGCATCCACTGCGTTACCGCCGGCCTTGAGCACATCCACGCCGACATGGGTGGCCAGATGCTGGGCCGTCACCACCATGCCATTTTCACCGGCCACCGGGGCCTGGGACGCGGCTTGTACACCGTTGACCGTCAACACCAACGCGGTGGCGATCAGGGTACGGCTGAAAGGTTGGTATTTCATCCATGGCTACTCTGGTTATTGAGATGCACCAAAATAGCCCCTCCCCGATTCAATCCCCAGTGCAGTGGCGTTTTTGTTACAGAACTTGTCGGTCATGGAACGGACTGGCAAAAAAACGGTGGATAGATCCAACGTGGCAGGGAGCAAGCCCCTCCCACATCTATATCGTTAATGGCGCTAGAATCAGCGCCACTTTTTCGCCGCCGCTTTGATACGAGCCTTTTTCATGAGCTTTGATTTCGACACGATCCACCCACGCCTCGGTACCGGCAGTACCAAGTGGAGCCGTTACCCGCAAGACGTTCTGCCGATGTGGATCGCCGACATGGATATCGCCGCACCGCCCGCTGTGTTGCAAGCCCTGCGCACGCGCCTCGACCAACAGATTCTGGGCTACAGCGTGGCTGGCCCGGATGTGCGCGAGGCCATCATCGCGGACCTTTGGGCCAAGTACGCCTGGCGCGTGCAACCCGAAGAACTGCTATTCCTGCCTGGCGTCGAGCCTGGTTTCAACATGGCCCTGCACGCATTCGTTCAACCCGGCCAGGCGGTGGTGCTGCAAACCCCCAACTACCGGCCGATTCGTCTGGCTCCCGGCAACTGGAACCTGCCGCGCATCGAAATGCCGTTCGAGTTGATCAACGGCGAATACGTCACGCCAATGCCCGCGATGCGCCAGGCATTGAGCGGTGCCGGTGCGTTGCTGCTGAGTAACCCGCACAACCCCATCGGCAAGGTATTCCCCCGCGAAGAACTGCTGGCCGTGGCCAACGCCTGCCTTGACAGCGGCGCGCTGATCATCAGCGACGAGATTCACGCCGAGCTGTGCTTCGATGGTCGTCGGCATATCCCCACCGCCAGCCTCAGCCCCGAGATTGCCCAGCGCACCATCACGCTGATGTCGGCGAGCAAGGCGTATAACGTGGCCGGTTTGAAGACCTGCTTCGCCGTGGTGCAAAACGCCGAGCTGCGCGAGCGCTTCACTAACGCGCGCTGCGGCATGGTCGACAGCGTCAGCCCCCTGGGTCTGGAAGCCACCCGCGCCGCCTACAGTCAATGCGGCGACTGGCTCGCTGCGCTGTTGCAGTACCTGCAGGCCAACCGCGACTACCTGCTCGATGCGCTAAAGACCCGCCTGCCTGGCGTGGTGATGCACGCACCGCAAGGCACCTTCCTGGCGTGGCTCGATTGCAGTGCATTGGGCCTGGATGACCCGCAACAGTTCTTCCTGGAACAGGCCAGGGTCGGCCTGAGTGCGGGGATTGAATTTGGCGATGACAGCCAACAGTTCGTGCGCCTGAACTTCGGTTGCCCAAGGGCGATGCTGGAGGAAGGTATACAGCGCATGGAACGTGCCTTGCGCCAGCGCTGACTTGCCCAGCGAAACATTCGTGGGAGGGGTAAGCAATCCCCTCCCACATTATTCATTCACAACTTGGCGATGGACACTTCCGTCGACTTAACAAAGGCAATGACTTCACTGCCCACCTTCAATTCCAGGTCACGTACCGAGCGCGTCGTAATCACCGAAGTCACAATGCCGGACGCCGTCTGCACGTCGATTTCCGACACCACTTCCCCCAGCAGAATTTCCTTGATGACGCCTTTGAACTGGTTGCGCACGTTGATCGCTTTGATGGTCATGTCGGCTTTCCTTTTGGCTGTTGGGTCAATCCGCACGAATGCGCAGGCCCCCAAAATGCGCTTCGCGAGATAACATTAAAAGGAATAAATAACTATTTATCTATTCCTTTAGGATATATGAGAGAAATAACCTTCCATGCCCACCTGACCGGCGCCTCAGGTTTGACAGCGACTTATGACCGCACATCTTGTGCGTTGACCAACCTTGTTACACACCATATAGTGTGCCCACAAACAAAACAGACCACTACATAGTGTGCAGAACCGGTATATACCGACCACACTCAGCGCAGTATTTCAATGCCTGGTAGCCTGCAAATCGCACATTTTTTGGACGGGTTGAACACCGTCAGAACAGATCAGAAGGGAGTATTTCAATGCTGAGTTGGGATGAAGTCGACAACGAAGACACCGGTGCAGCGGTGATCAAAGGCGCCAACGCCGGCCATGCAAGCGAAGCCAACATGGACCGTCTCGACGGTGCCGGCGCCGCTGCTGCCCTGGAGGCGCGCAACGTGACCTCCAACGACTCCGCCGCGATTATCCGCGCCAAGGCTGCCCTGGACAAACTCGACGTTGCCGAAGGCCTCGCCGAGCTGGAAGGCGCCTCCGCCCGCGTCGCCGTTGACGAAAAACGCATGATCAACTGCCGCGCCGACCTCAACCAACTCGTGCCCTTCAAGTACGACTGGGCCTGGCAAAAATACCTCGACGGCTGCGCCAACCACTGGATGCCGCAAGAGGTCAACATGACCGCCGACATCGCGCTGTGGAAAAACCCTGAAGGCCTGACCGACGACGAACGTCGCATCGTCATGCGCAACCTGGGCTTCTTCTCCACCGCCGACTCCCTGGTTGCCAACAACCTGGTGCTGGCCGTGTACCGCCTGATCACCAACCCGGAGTGCCGCCAGTACATCCTGCGCCAGGCCTTCGAAGAGGCGATCCACACCCACGCCTACCAGTACTGCATCGAATCGTTGGCCATGGATGAAGGCGAGATCTTCAACATGTACCACGAGATTCCATCGGTCGCCAAAAAGGCCGCCTGGGGCCTGAAGTACACCCGCTCGATCTCCGATCCGAAGTTCGAAACCGGCACCGTTGAAACCGACAAGGAACTGCTGCGCAACCTGGTCGCCTACTACTGCGTGCTGGAAGGCATCTTCTTCTATTGCGGCTTCACCCAGATTTTGTCCATGGGCCGCCGCAACAAAATGACCGGCGTGGCCGAGCAGTTCCAGTACATCCTGCGCGATGAGTCGATGCACCTGAACTTCGGTATCGATGTGATCAACCAGATCAAAATCGAAAACCCACACTTGTGGGATGCCGAGATGAAAGAAGAAGCGACCCAGATGATTCTGCAGGGTACGCAGTTGGAGATTGAATACGCTCGCGACACCATGCCGCGTGGGGTGTTGGGCATGAATGCGGCGATGATGGAGGATTACCTCAAGTTCATCGCTAACCGTCGTCTGTCGCAGATCGGCTTGAAAGAAGAATACCCAGGCACGACTAACCCGTTCCCGTGGATGAGCGAGATCATGGACTTGAAGAAAGAGAAGAACTTCTTTGAGACCCGTGTGATCGAGTATCAAACCGGCGGTGCGTTGAGCTGGGACTGACGTAACCCTGTAGGAGCGAGCTTGCTCGCGAAGATCTCAAGAGCGCCGCGTTCATTCAGCATGATCGCGTTATCGTTGACGTTCTTCGCGAGCAAGCTCGCTCCTACAGTCAACGGTTTCAGTTCGACACCTGCTCCAGGAAAATCAACTGCAACGGCTCGCTGAGCAAAGTGTCCGCCGTGGCGGCAAAGCGCTGGAAGTATGGCGTAGCAAAATGCTCATCCAGTGCCGCCTGGTTCTTGAACGCCTCGCGCATATAGAACGTTCCGGGCTCATCACGCCGCTCGAACAACACGTAATCCAGATTGCCAGGTTCGGCTCGTGTCGGTTCGATCAGGCTCAATAAGCCGGCTTTGAGAGCGTGCTGTTGGCCAGGCTTGGCCTTGAGTACGGCGAGGGATACCAGGGGTTTGTGCATGGCGATGTCTCTTTGAGTGGGTTGACTGGAACAGCCGGCAACAGCGGTGAACATCACGGCATACAGCCAGGGTTTGATCGGAGTTCTCATGGGTGTCGCTCGCAATGGATTGAAGCCATCGTTGCCCACTTGGCGACAAAGAAACACCGACTAAACACGCTTACACTTTCTTCAAAGGCTTGAAAATGCCGCACTCCATCAAGACCCCTTGCGTCGGCCTGTGCTCCACCGTCTACGGTGACCTGATCTGCCGGGGCTGCAAGCGCTATCACCACGAAGTGATCCAATGGAATGGCTATAACGCCGAGGAAAAACAGGCGGTGTGGCTGCGTCTGGAGCAATTGCTGGTGCAGGTGATGGCCAGCAAGCTGGAAGTTTTTGACGCGCACTGCCTGCGACAGCAGTTGGAGGCGCGCAAGATACGTTTTATGCCGCACCAGTCGCCATATTGTTGGGCATACCAGTTGATCGCACGGGGGGCGCGGGTGATTTCCAGGCTGGATGCCTATGGGTTGGCGCTGTTGCCGGAGTTTCGTGAGCGCCACCTGGCGGATTTGCGCGATGCGATAGATCGGGAGTTTTTTCTGCTGTCCGAGGCGCATTACGAGCGCTATATCGCCCCGGTTTTCTTGAAAGAGTCATTCGGCCCGGCGCTGATTGCCACGCGCTAACTGACGCCCCACGATCCAAATGGGCAGTGTCGGGTAGATAAGCGTCGACTATCAGGCCGTCATCGCAGCATGGGTATCTACACAACTTTTGTAGCCACCGCCGACGGTAACCACGATGCGAAGCGAGCCGCTTTTGATCTGCTTTTGATCTGCTTTTGATCTTAGGCGCCCCGTCAAACCACGCTGGCCGGAATTCGACAGGGATTTGGGGGGTAAACCGGCAGGGATGCCGGTTTAGCCGCCCCGCGCCATGGATGGCGCGTGGCGGCGGCCCCCCAAATCCATGGCGGATTACGGGCACACCGAGCCTAAGCGAGGTGCCGAGTGGTGGGGCAAGAGCGCTTTGCTTACTTTCGCGCTTTTCGAAAGTGAGCCGCCGTCAGGGCGGAACCCTAAGTGGCCGTTACCGCAGGAATGGATATGTACTCGATCTGATCCAACATCCTGACCGGCTGCCAGGCCGCCATCGGGGGCAAGCCCCCTCCCACAGGTCCGGCGCCGCACCAAAGAGTTGTGTAGATACCTATGGTCATCACAAGCAAGCCAGTTCCCACCCAATTGTGTTTAAAATGCCGCCCGCCCGATGACTGACGCACAACGATGAACCCAGACGCACTCGCTACCCTGCATGCCCACTTGCTGACCGCCCTGGCTGATGCGCCGGCGGAAACCCGGCGCCTGTTCCATGGCCGTGGCCGGTGCTGGCCGGGCCTGGAACAACTGACGGTGGACTGGCTGCAAGGGGTGGTGCTGGTGGCCTTGTTCAAGGAAACCGAGCAACTGCAAGCCCTCAAGCAGACGCTGCTGCACATCGATTGGGCCGCTTTCGGCGTGCGCACTGTGGCCCTGCAACACCGCTACCTGCCGCAAAGCACCACCGAATGGCTGGTGGGCGATGCCATCGATGAGCTGACCATCACCGAGGGCGGCCTGCGCTACCTGATCGACCTGGGCAAAAAGCAGAACAGTGGGCTGTTCCTCGACATGCGTTACGGGCGCAACTGGGTACGCGAACAGGCCAAGGGCCAGCGCGTGCTGAATTTGTTTGCCTATACCTGTGGTTTTTCGGTAGCCGCCATCGAAGGCCTCGCCGACCATGTGGTGAACCTGGACATGGCCCGGGGCGCCCTCGGCCGTGGCCGCGACAACCATCGCCTGAACGGGCATGACCTGGGTAAAGTCACTTTTTTGGGCCACGACCTGTTCAAGTCCTGGGCCAAGGTCACCAACAGCGGCCCATACGATCTGGTGATCATCGACCCGCCGTCGTTCCAGAAAGGCAGCTTCCTTTTGACCAAGGACTACCAGCGCGTGCTGCGCCGCTTGCCGGACTTGCTCACCACCCAGGGTACGGTGCTGGCGTGCATGAACGATCCAGCCTTCGGCGAAGACTTCCTGATCGACGGCGTGACCCGCGAAGCACCGGGCCTGCGCTTTGTGCAGCGCCTGGACAACCCGCCGGAATTTCCCGATGTTGATGCGCAAAGCGGGTTAAAGGCCCTGGTGTTCCGTCAGGGTTGATGCCGAATCGTCCTACGCTTGCTACGCTTACGCAGACACCGGGCGGTGAACCTTATCCCCCCCTTCCCGGTCGATACCTGCATTCCCCGGCCAGACTCGACGGCGCTACGTTGTCGGCTGCCCCGTTTGACCTTTTGGAGAACCGCCCGTGATATCGACCCTGCATGTAGCCAGACTCAAAGCCTGGGGCGCCCACGGCTTTACCGCCACCGGTGTGGTACTGGCCTTTCTGGCCACCCTGGCGCTGCTGGAAAACTCCCCCAAGGCGTGCCTGCTGTGGCTGGGCCTGGCGCTGGTGGTGGATGGCGTCGATGGTTCGCTGGCGCGACGGCTGAATGTCAGCACGGTATTGCCCAGCTTTGACGGCTCGGTTCTGGACCTGGTGATCGATTACCTCACCTATGTGTTTATCCCCGCACTGTTTATCTACCGCTATATCGACCTGCCGGAATTCACTCACCTGTTTACGGTGTCGGTGATTCTGGTGTCTTCGCTGTTCTGCTTTTGCAATGTGAACATGAAGAGCAAGGACAACTACTTCGTCGGCTTCCCCGCCGCCTGGAACGTGGTCGCCCTGTGCGTGTACATCATCCAGCCTGACGCCTGGGTCACCTTGCTGACCGTGATCGGCCTGGCCCTGCTGACCGTGACACCGATGAAGTTTTTGCACCCATTCCGGGTCAAGCGCTTCATGCCGATCAATATTGCGGTGACTACGATCTGGTTACTGTGCAGCTTCTTGATGGTGGTGGACTATCCCAACACCAACCCGTGGACGTTCGGATTGTGGTCGCTGATGTCGGCGTATTTCCTGGGTATTTGCATTTGGCGCACGGCGCTGGAGTGGCTGGGAACCCACAAATAGCCAAACGGGTACAGCTTGCCCGAATGCCTGTAGGAGCGAGCTTGCTCGCGAAAAACATCAACGATAACGCGTGGTTCCTGAATAAACGCGGCGCCTATGGGTTTTTCGCGAGCAAGCTCGCTCCTACAGGCGCTAGCGCCAGCCGCCTCCACACTTGGTTCTGCGTGCATTCGGCAGGTAAGATGGCGGCCTTCGCATAGCGCACCTCCAACAATAAGCCCTGCCCATGCCCTTCGAACTCAGCGTTGACCTCGCCACCCTGGCCATCCTGGCCGTCGTTGCCTTTATCGCCGGTTTTATCGACGCCATCGCCGGCGGCGGCGGGCTGCTGACCACTCCGGCTCTGCTCACCGCCGGTATGCCGCCGCACCTGGTACTGGGCACCAACAAACTCAGCTCCACCTTCGGCTCGGCCACCGCCAGTTTCACCTTTTACCGGCGCAAGCTGTTCCACCCGCGCCAATGGGTGCACGCCATCGTCGGTACATTGATCGGCGCGCTGACCGGTGCGGTGGTCGCCCACTACCTGCCCGCCGAAACCCTGAACAAGATGCTGCCGGTGATCGTCTTTGCCTGCGGGGTGTACCTGTTGTTCGGCGGTACGCCAAAGGCGCCGGTGGATGCCGAAGCACCGATCAAGAAGAAATGGCAGGCCACCCAGGGCTTTGGCCTGGGCTTCTACGACGGCGTGGCCGGGCCTGGCACCGGTGCCTTCTGGACCGTCAGCACGATGCTGCTGCACCCCATCGACCTGGTGAAGGCCAGCGGCGTCGCGCGCAGCATGAACTTCGTCAGCAACGCGGCGGCGCTGACGGTGTTTATCATCAATGGCTCGGTAGACTGGATCGTCGGGCTGGCGATGGGCGTGTCAGTGATGTGTGGCGCGTTCTTTGGCGCACGCAGCGCAATCAGCGGCGGCGCCAAATTCATTCGCCCGGTGTTTATCACCGTGGTGCTGGGCCTGACCGTGCGCCTAGCCTGGCAGCACTGGTTCAGCGTGGCCTAAGCGGCGGGCCACATAGAGATCGATCAGGTAACGCGCAATCGAACGTGACGCCGGCAACGGCGGCAGTTCGTGGATGTTGAACCACTGCGCATCCTCGATCTCGTCGGCCTGGGGCACGATGTCGCCACCGGCATACTCGGCGTGAAACCCCAGCATCATCGAATGGGGGAACGGCCAGCACTGGCTGCCCATGTACTGGATATTCTTCACTTCAATCTGCACTTCCTCGCGCACTTCGCGGATCAGGCAGTCTTCGGCCGATTCACCAGGTTCGGCAAAGCCGGCCAAGGTGCTGTAGACCCCTGTGACGAAGCGTGGCGAGCGCGCCAGCAGAATCTCGTCGCCACGGGTTACCAGCACGATCATGCTCGGCGAAATCCGTGGGTAGCTGCGCAGGTCGCAGGGCGCGCAGTGCATCGCCCGCTCCCGCGGGACCTGAACCATGGCCTGGCCGCAACTGCCGCAAAAGCGATGCTCACGCGCCCAGGTACCGATCTGCGCGGCGTAGCCCAGCACTCGGTAGAGGGTGTGATCGCCCTGTAGCATGAAACCGCGCAGCCCCTGCCAACTGCACTCCGGCACGTCGACAGCGCTGTCCAGTTCCAGCAAATACACCGGTTCACCATCGAGGTGGCCGATGCCGTGTTCAGCGAACACCGGCAGGTCCTGGCGTTTAAGCCACGCCCGAGGGAACAGAGGACCGTTGGCGTCGTGCAAAAAGCCCTCACGGCTGCGGGCCACGGCCCAGCCGCCGACGGCGTCGTTATCCAGCAGCGTTGTGGTAATCCAGCCTGGGGTCATATCAATCAATCCACGAATTCGGGTTTCTGCTTGCTCATATGGGCCGCAATGGCCACGCGCAAGTCGTTGGATTGCAACATAGCCGAGTTCCAGGTGGCAACGTATTCCAGGCCATCATTGACTGTGTGGTCACGCATGTAGCTGATCATGGCTTTGGTGCCGGTCACGGCAATCGGCGACTTGGCGGCGATTTCATGGGCAATTTCCATAACGCCGGCCAGCAGGCTGTCCTGATCGGCATACACACGATTGACCAGGCCGATGCTGCGCGCTTCTTCAGCGCAGAACTGGCGACCGGTGTAGGCCAGCTCACGCAACATCCCGTCGCCGATGATGCGCGGCAGGCGCTGCAGGGTACCCACGTCGGCGGCCATGCCGATGTCGATTTCCTTGATCGAGAACTGCGCGCCCTCGGCCGCGTAGCGCATATCGCAGGCGCTGATCAGGTCGATCGCCCCGCCAATGCAATAGCCCTGGATCGCCGCGAGTACCGGCTTGCGGCAATTGTCGACCGCATTGAACGAGGCTTGCAGCTCAAGGATCTTGCGCCTCAACAAGCGTGCATTGCGCCCCACATCCTTGCTGAACTCATTGGCTATCGAGGCCAGCATCATCAGGTCGATACCCGAGGAGAAATGCTTGCCCGCACCACTGAGCACCACGGCGCGCACGGCATCGGTATCGTCGATCCACTGGAAGATGTCGATGATTTCGGTCCAGAACGCCGCGCTCATGGCGTTGATTTTTTCCGGACGGTTGATCTGCACATGGGCAACGTTGCCGCTCAGTTCAACGACAAAGGCTTGGTATTCGGACATGGCAGTGATCCCTGACTGGCGATTGAGAAAGGCCAGACTATATCAAGGGTGCGCCACGGCGCATCGGCCAAAAGCGGGACTGGCCACGGTGAGGGAAAAGCCGCTGGATAAAACCCGGTGCACAGGCCATCCTTTGCGCTTTAAGCCGCCCTGTCAGCGGCGCTCGACGTTTTAAGGATATGCCATGCACACCCAACCCCTCGCTCCCGCCGATTTCGACTTCATTGACGCCACCTTGCTCAAATACGGCGAAGACCATTCGGTGCTGAACATGGCCGAACTGGACGGTTATTTCACCGCCCTGGTTTCCAGCCCGGCCAAGGTAGACGTGGCCGAATGGTTCCCGGCGATCTGGGGTGGGCAAAACCCTGAATGGGACAATATGGACGAGGCCCAGGCTTTTCTCGAACTGTGTGTACGCCATATGAATACCCTGGCCGCGCAATTGGCCACTGACTCCCAGGCATTCAAAGCCCGTTTCGATGAAACCGACCATCGAGACCAGGCGGTGACGCTGGCTGAAGAATGGTGTTTTGGTTACGTGCGTGGCGTGACGATTGGCAACTGGCCGCAACTGCTTGCTGAACAAGCCGAGCAACTGGAGAAAATCACCGGGTGCGCCGAACAGGACAATTTCGAGCTGCCGGCGGACCTGGATGTAAACGCCCATCAACAGCAGGTCAGCGAAATCGAACCGGCTGCGCGGGCGCTGCATGACTACTGGCTGAGCCAGCGGTAAGGCGGGCTTGCCCTTGTAGGAGCGAGCTTGCTCGCGAAAAACTTACAGGCGCCGCGTTCATTCAGCAAATACGTGTTTTCGTTAACGTATTTCGCGAGCAAGCTCGCTCCTACATTTGAATCGGAGCACATGTCAGAAAATTCACGCAGATCACCTGCTCGCTCGACAAGCATGGCGTGTTTGCCTGATTATTCGGGTCCGCACGTCGGCCACTCCACGCCACCTCGCCTTGACCAGGAGCCTTGTACCTTGAGTTCGCAAAAAACCGTGACCGTTACACCGCCCAACTTTCCTCTCAATGGCAAGGTCGCGCCCCCCGGCTCCAAATCCATTACCAACCGTGCCCTGTTGCTGGCGGCATTGGCCAAGGGCACCAGCCGCTTGAGCGGTGCGTTAAAGAGCGATGACACTCGCCACATGTCGGTAGCCCTGCGTCAGATGGGGGTGAGTATCGATGAGCCAGACGACACCACCTTCGTCGTCACCAGCCAGGGCTCGCTGCAATTGCCGGCCCAACCGCTGTTCCTCGGTAACGCCGGGACCGCCATGCGCTTTCTCACCGCCGCCGTGGCCACGGTGCAAGGCAGCGTGGTACTGGACGGTGACGAGTACATGCAAAAACGCCCGATTGGCCCGCTGCTGGTCGCTCTCGGCCAAAACGGAATTCAGGTCGACAGCCCCACCGGCTGCCCACCCGTGACCGTGCATGGCACGGGCAAGGTACACGCCAAGCGCTTCGAGATTGATGGCGGCTTGTCCAGCCAGTATGTATCGGCCCTGCTGATGCTCGCCGCCTGTGGCGAGGCGCCGATTGATGTGGCGCTGACCGGCAAGGACATTGGCGCCCGTGGCTACGTGGACCTGACCCTGGATTGCATGCGCGCCTTTGGCGCCCAGGTTGAAGCCGTGAACGACACCACCTGGCGCGTGGCCCCGACCGGCTACACCGCCCATGATTACCTGATCGAACCCGACGCCTCCGCCGCCACTTACCTGTGGGCCGCCGAAGTGCTGACCGGTGGCCGTATCGACATCGGTGTGGCGGCCCGGGATTTCACCCAGCCGGACGCGCAGGCTCAGGCCGTGATCGCCCAGTTCCCGAACATGCAGGCCACGGTGGTCGGTTCGCAAATGCAGGATGCCATCCCGACCCTGGCGGTGCTTGCCGCGTTCAACAACACCCCGGTGCGTTTCACTGAACTGGCGAACCTGCGCGTCAAGGAATGTGACCGCGTACAGGCCCTGCACGACGGCCTCAATGAGATCCGCCCGGGCCTGGCGACCATCGAGGGCGACGACCTGCTGGTGGCGAGCGACCCAGCTCTGGCCGGCACTGCGTGCACTGCCTTGATCGACACCCACGCCGACCACCGCATCGCCATGTGCTTTGCCCTGGCCGGGCTGAAAGTCTCGGGAATTCGCATCCAGGACCCGGACTGCGTGGCCAAGACTTACCCTGGCTACTGGAAAGCCTTGGCCAGCCTGGGTGTTCAATTGAACGACTGACACACAAACCTGTAGGCGCGAGCTTGCTCGCGCCTACAACTGAACCTTGCCGGGAGCGTCAATGAGCATTCGACAACCCTGCCCACCCGGCGCCTGTGTCTGCAACCGTGAACAACTGCTGGAAACTCCCGGCGCTGATCTGCGCATTCTTCAGTTGACGCGACAGCAGGAGAAAATCCTGCTCGATCGCCTCGAAAGCCTCAAGAGCCTGCAAGACCTGGAACACATGCAGCAGCGAATGTACGAGCAATTGGGCATCCGCGTGCATATTGCGCCGGGGCATACCGAGGTCAAGAGTATGCGCGGGATCCAGATCGTGATCGACGAGCTGCCGGGCATGTGCCGCAAGACTCGTCAATCGATCCCGACGGCGATCCGCCGCGGCCTGGAGAAACGCCCCGAGATTGCCTATCGCTTGCTCGATGCCCACGACCTGTTTCGCGACACCTGAATCAACCCGCAACCGTCTCGCGCTCGAATACCCCCTGCCCTACAGCTCTGGCCGTTTGCAAATGCGCCTGAGCGCCCCCGCTTTCCGAGTCCAGCAACAGCTTGGATGTCAGCACCTGCGCCCCGCAGTAATCAAAGATGCCGTAGTCGATCTGGGTGTGCATGGCCTTGGCATAACCGTGTCGATCGAAGGCGCTGTCATCTGACCACCAATAGATCGGGAAGGCTATCACCAGCGCGTCGGCGCGCTCGATACGGGCCTGTTCAGCCAGCACATCGACCGGCGGGGTTGCATGAGCGCGGTGCACCCGATGGTCGGCAGTGGTGTAACGTGGTTCGAACCCTTCGGCGGCAAGGTCGGCAATTTCGAAGGTATGGCCGGCGGCGGTCAAACCGGCGCCCACCTGAGCCGCCACGCTATGGGTGAGCGATTGCGGGCAAGCGGGTCAAGTCGCAGGAAAACGCTCCTGAATGAACAGCTGGACCTTGCGCGTCAATTGATCCAGATGCCGGTCACGCTGTTTTTCGGCGTCCACCATGGCGCGCTTGCCGTGCTTTTGCAGTAGGTAAGTGTGGATCTGGCGCACTTCCAGCGAGCGATAAATCGCTGCCACATCCAACACGCCCATCAAGCCATCGGTGCCATAGTCCCGGGTGTTCATCAGTACTTGAGGGCCACGTGCGCCGCGCACTTGAAACCCCATGGCCTCGAATACCGGAACCTTCTCCACCGCGCAGGCCAGCTCGGCGTGGGGATAACGCGCCAGCACCTCGCCCAGCATTTTCGTCGCCACACCCTGGCGACGAAAGCCGGCCTGCACCGCCATAAAGGCAATGCCACAGGCTTGAGGATCGTCCTTGACCGGTAGATACAGGCAAAAGCCAACAACGGTTTCGTCGCGCATCGCCACAACCAGCTCGACGGCAATGCCCTTTTCGCCATTCAAGGCTTCAAGGTACAGGTGCACCTCAAAACCGATGGCGTACTGGTAGATGTTGTAGAGCAAGTTGCTGGGTGCCAGCGCGACGCTGCTGATGTCGGTGAGGTTGTCCACCACCATCTGCAGGATCTGGCTATTGACCGGTTCGGGGCACGGCGTGGTGTAACGGGTAAGGCTGAACATGCAAATTCCTGGAGTTTCGCGTCAAGGCAGCGGCGATTGTACCCGTTGCGGGCCGCTCATGGCCCGCACACCTCACGCAAACAAGCGCGCAGCCAACGATGTGCCAGGTCGGCATCCTGACGGGGGTGCCACAGCATCGCCACGGTGAAGGTGGGTACCGTGACCGGCAATTCGAAGCAATTTAGCCCCTGAGCCGCTGCGCTGATGTAACGCTGCGGCACGCTGGCGATCAGGTCGGTGTCGCGCGCCAGGGCGATGGCGGTGTTGAAGCCGGCGACCACGGTGCTGATCTGTCGAACCAGACCTTGAGCTTCAAGTGCAGCGTCGATCTGGCCGCGCTCCTGCCCACGCCGCGACACGTAAACATGCTGTCCCTGGGCAAACCGTGCGGCGCTGATCGGGCCGCGGCTCAGGGTATGGCCAGCGCGGACCACGCCTACCAGGCGGTCACGAAACAGCGCCTGGGTCAGCAGCTCGGGGCTGGCACCGGCATCGACCACGCCGATGTCCAGGTCGACGCTACCTTGACGCAACAGCACGCTGTCTTTGTCGCTTTTATTGACGAAACGCAAGCGCACGTCAGGCGCCTCCCGTGCGATACGCGCCAGCAAGGCCGGGCCGAAGCGTTCGACAAACTCTTCGCTGGTGCGCAGGGTAAAGGTGCGCAGCACCTCGGCCATGTTCAGGTCGTGAGCCGGACGCAGCACGGCGTGGGCATCCTGGACCAGTTGGCTGACCTGCTCGCGCAACTGCAGCGCCCGTGGCGTCGGCACCAGGCCACGACCGGCGCGTACCAGCAACGGGTCACCGGTGGCCGCCCGCAAGCGCGCCAGGGCCCGGCTCATGGCCGAAGGGCTCAAGCGCAGCCGCTGGGCGGCACGGGCGACGCTGCCTTCGGCGAGCAAAACGTCCAGGGTAATCAGCAGATTGAAGTCGGTCATGCAGGCTCCGCTTGCCTCGTGTGGGAGGGGGCTTGCCCTCGATGGCGGCCTAAGAGCCGACCTGGATGCTGGGCTTTGATCGAGTACATATCCGTTATTTGGGTAACGGCTGCTATGGGTTCCGCTTTTACAGCGGGTCACTTTGGAAAAGAGCCCCAAAGTAACCAAAGGGCTCTTGCCCCACCACTCGGCACCTCGCTTAGGCTCGGTGTGCCCGTAATCCGCCATGGATTTGGGGGGCCGCCGCCACGCGCCATCCATGGCGCGGGGCGGCTAAACCGGCATCCCTGCCGGTTTACCCCCCAAATCCCTGTCGAATTCCGGCCAGCGTGGTTTAACGGGGCGCCTAAGATCAAGATCAAAAGCAGATCAAGAGCAAGAGCGGCTCGCTTCGCATCGTGGTTAGCGTGGGCAGTGGCTACGAAAGTTGTGTAGATACACGAGGCGTTACGTGCAGTTATAACCTGCAACCCATGCGTCTTCCGCCATGTTAGGCCACGCCGTAGATTTGTGACAGTCGCATTCAGTCAAGGAAATGCTCATGTACACCTCCACGCGCGGCAGCCTCATTGCCTTGTCGCTCTCCATGCTGTTGGCCGCGTTGGGCACCAGCATTGCCAATGTCGGCCTGCCCACCTTGGCGCAAGCCTTTGGGGCGTCCTTTCATGCGGTGCAGTGGGTGGTGCTCGCCTACCTGTTGACCATCACTGCGGTGATCGTCAGCGCCGGGCGACTGGGCGACTACCTGGGCCGCCGGCGCCTGCTGCTGGCCGGGTTGCTGCTGTTTGCGCTTGGGTGCGCAGGGTGTGCGGTCTCGCCCTCCCTGCCCTGGCTGGTCGGCGCACGCGTGCTGCAGGGCCTGGGCGCGGCGATCATGATGGCGATGACCCTGGCGATGGTCGGCGACACGGTCAACAAACAAAGCACCGGCCGGGTCATGGGGCTACTCGGCACGATGTCGGCGCTGGGCACCGCCATGGGCCCCAGCGTCGGAGGCGTACTGCTCAGCCTGTGGGGCTGGCAGGCGCTGTTCTTGATCGGTATGCCCCTGGCCGGGTTGGCCGCCGCCCTCGCCTGGCGCTATTTACCGGTGGATGCCAACCGCCGCAGCGGGTCACCCCGCGATGCGTTCTGGACGCCTTTAAGTGATGCGGGGTTGCGCGCAGGCTTGATCATGAGCGCCCTGGTGTCGGCAGTGATCATGGCCACGTTTGTGGTGGGCCCGTTCTATCTGTCCCGTGGCCTGGGCCTGGAGCCTGCCTGGATGGGCCTGGCAATGGCAGTTGGCCCGGGGGTTGCTGCGATTACCGGCCTACCGGCGGGCTACCTCACCGACCGCCTCGGCAGCCAGCGCCTGACTCGCGTGGGGCTGGGTGTGATGCTGTGCGCAGCCCTGTGGCTATCGCAGGTAACCGGCCTTGCTACCTACCTCGCTGCGCTGATTGTGTTGACGGCGGGATACAGCCTGTTCCAGGCGGCCAACAATACCGCGGTGATGAGCAATGTTCCGGCGGCACGCCGCGGCACCGTGTCGGGCCTGCTGAATCTGTCACGCAACCTGGGCCTGATTTTCGGTACCTCGGCGCTCGGTGCGGTATTCGCCAGGAGCAGCCCTGATATCACTCACGCAGCGCCCCACGCGGTCGCTGCCGGCCTGCACATCACCTTTGCCATGGCAGCAGGGATGATCCTGCTGGCCAGCGTGATTGCCTGGAACCGCGCTCGCACGCGCTACCACTCGGAGCAAAAAAACTGACAGGCTAAAATCGTACCGACGCTTGGCCAATTCAAGAACTGAAGAAAAAAGTTCGGATCAACGGGTGCATGCAAGCACCTGGATCGCGCATCATGGGCACTTTCAAGTTCAAGGGTAACGTCCATGCGCGTTCTGTCATTGATGATGGGTCTTACGACGCTGGCCGCCACTACGGTGTTCTGCGCCAGCGCGATGGCGAATGAAGAAAGTCAGTTAGTCCAACAAATCAACCAATACCGCAGCCAGGTGCAACGCTGCGGTGACCAGGGCTCCCAGGAGCTGCCACCGCTGACCAACGACACACGGCTGGTGCTGCCGGCCTCCAATGTCGGCGATTTGCAGCAGTCGCTGGCGCGGGCTGCGTACCCGATGGTCAACGTGCAGGCCATCAGCCTGTCCGGGCCCAAGGATGCCGACGCTGCCATGAAGGCGGTGCGCGAAAGCTTCTGCCGGGTCGTACTGGACCCGCAATTTGTCGACATCGGCGTCAGCAACAGCGGCCAGGATTGGCGCATCGTGCTGGCCCGCCCGCTGCTGACCAGTGGCCTGGGCGACTGGCAGACCGAAGGCAAGCAACTGCTCAACCTGGTCAACGCCGCACGCGCCGAACCCCGCCAATGCGGCACTCAGGCCTTCAGCGCGACCACACCGTTGTCGTGGAACGACACCCTGGCCAGCGCGGCCAACAGCCACACGCGCAACATGGCCAACGGCAACTTCTTCGACCACCTGGACCACGACGGTCGTACACCTGGTGACCGCGCCGAGCTGGCCGGGTATATCGCGAAGAACATCGGCGAAAACATCGCTGCCGGGCTCGACACACCGCGCAAGGTGGTGGACGGTTGGCTGGCCAGCCCTGGCCACTGCGCCAACCTGATGAACCCGCAATTTCGCGAATTGGGCGCGGCCTACGCGATGGACCCCAAGAGCGATGCGGGCATCTATTGGACAGGTGTATTCGGTGCTCAATGACTTGGATACTCGCGCTGAACTGGTTGCGGTCAGACAGGTCTGTTGCTTGGCAACCTGACGTTTCAGGCAACCGTCGAACCGCGGTAGATAAGGTGTTGACCCCATGATGAATTGGCTGCAGGGCAGCAGCGATATGGCCGAGCGGGTCCGCCAGCATGATTGGGCCAGTACGCCCCTCGGGCCGCTGGAGCAATGGCCCGATGTATTGAAGACCACCGTCGCACTGTGCTTCGCTTCCAGATTTCCCCAGGCCATCGTCTGGGGACCTGAGTTGATTACGCTCTACAACGATGCATTCAGGCCGATCCTGGGCAACAAGCCCGAGGCGTTGGGCCGCCCGTTCAGCGAGGTGTGGCAGGAGGCGTGGAGCGAAATCAGCCCCATCGCCAGCGCCGCATTCGCCGGGCATGCCACCTATATTGAAAACTTCCCGCTGGTGATCAAGCGCAATGATGCGCCTGAACAGGCGTACTTCACTTTTTGCTACAGCCCTATCCGCGACCCCCAAGGCAACGTGGTGGGCATGCTCGATACGGTGACCGAGACCACCTCCACCGTATTCCTCGCCCGCCGTCTGGCGGTGCTGGACGCGATCGGCAGCGCCGTGACCAGTGCCACCGACGCTGAAGCCATCATGAAGTCGACCACCCAGCTGTTGGCGCATCACCTGCAAGTGTCAATTTGCGCCTACGCGGACATGGATGACGACGAAGACGGCTTCACCATCCGTGGCGACTGGGCGGCACAGGGCTCGCCCAGCATCATTGGGCATTACAGCCTGGCGGCGTTTGGCCAAGGCGCCGTGAGCTGTCTGAGCGCCGGTCAGCCCCTGGTGATTTGCAATAACCTCACTGAACTGCCCGCCGATGAAGCGGCAACCTTTCAGGCACTGGGTGTTACAGCCACCATCTGCGTGCCGCTGATCAAGGATGGGCGCCTCACGGCGTTGATGGCCGTGCATGACAAACAGCCGCGTCACTGGTCGTCTTATGATCTGGCTCTGGTCGGTGAAGTCACCGAACGTTCCTGGGCGCACATCGAACGCGTGCGCGCCGATGCCGCCGTACGCGAGGGCCTGGCGGCCTATACCGAACTTAACGCTACGCTGGAGCAGCGCGTGGAAGAACGTACCCTCGCGCTGGCCCAGGCCGAGGCTGCGCTACGCCAGTCACAGAAGCTTGAAGCCATCGGCCAACTGACCGGCGGCGTCGCCCATGACTTCAACAACCTGCTGACCATCATTCGTTCGTCCGTGGACTTCCTGCGCCAACCGAGCCTGTCGGAAGAGCGTCGCCAGAGCTACATGAGCGCCGTCTCCGACACCGTCGAGCGGGCCAGCAAGCTCACCAGCCAATTGCTCGCCTTTGCCCGTCGCCAGCCGTTGAACCCACAGGTGTTGGATGTCAGCCAGCGGGTACGCAACATCGGCGAGATGCTTGAAAGTGTCACCGGCGCACGTATTCATGTTCAGGTGCAGTTGCCCGATCAGCCGTGCTATGCACGCATTGACCCCAGCCAGCTCGAAACCGCGTTGATCAACATAGCCCTCAACGCTCGCGACGCGATGGACGGCCAGGGCACCCTGACCCTCAAGGTCGCCGCGCAGCAGGCGCTGCCGCGCATCCGTGGGGACGCCGAGTCGCGCCTGCCTTACATCACCATCTCGCTGGCCGACAACGGTACCGGTATTGCTGCCGACACTATCGACCGTATCTTCGAACCGTTCTTCACCACCAAGGCCGTTGGCAAAGGCACCGGGCTGGGCCTGTCGCAAGTCTTCGGCTTTGCCAAACAGTCGGGCGGTAACATCGATGTGGCAAGTACCCTAGGCCAGGGCACTGTGTTCACCTTGTATCTGCCACAAGTGGAAGGCGAAGCCGCCCCGCAGCAGGACGAACAGGAGCAACTTGCACCGCCGCAGGATGCTGCCCAACGGCATGTGCTGATCGTGGAAGACAACCTGGAAGTGGGACGTTTCGCCAGCCAGATCCTCAAGGATCTGGGTTACAAGACCACCTGGGCGACCAACGCCGAACAGGCACTGGCCCTCGCCGGTGGCGACGCGCAAGCCTTCGACGCGATTTTTTCGGACGTGGTCATGCCGGGAATGACCGGCGTTGCGATGGCCAAACTGCTGCGTGAGCGGCGTAAGGACCTGCCGGTGGTACTTGTCTCGGGCTACAGCGAAGAGCTGGCGGACAGTGGTTATGAAGGGTTCGAGTTCGTCGCCAAGCCCTACTCCGCCGAACAGGTCGCCAGGGCGTTGGTAAGGGCGATGTCCAATGATCCCCCCGCCACGGCCATTTGATGGCGGTTTTGAGCCTCAGCGGTGTTGATCATCAAACCCGGCGCGCTCATCGTTTTGGGCCGCGCGGGTTGAAAGGCTGTGTGTGCGCTCCATTTGCCGAGTCAGGCGAAAGGCTTTCTCCAGCGCGTCGGACAATTTACAGGTGGCCCCAACCACAAAAGACGAAAACACCAGCACCGCCAGGGCCACCCCCACTTGCATCGGCGCCGGCTGGAACAACAGCCACAGCGTACAGGGCAGCAGCACCAACGCCATTGAACTGAGGGTCATGTAGCGATAGGCCGAATAGCAGGACACCGCACTGACTGACATCCCTACGGTAAAGAGCATGACCAGCACCTGGGACACGCGATCGTCAACCGGCATCAGTGCCAGCGCCCCGCCGCCCCAGATACCTGCCGACACCATCAGTGTGATCCAATAACGTCGCTCCCAACGCGCTGGAGTGCGCTCGCTCTCAGGGCACCCAAACCACTGCACAAACAGGTGCAGACGCACCAGTGACGAGCACCCCAGCAGCACCAGCCATATCAGAATGATCCGGTGATCGAAGCGATCCCAGCACAGCCAGCAAAGCATGGCGGCACCCAGGTAACTGCCGAAGATGGCCGAAAACGACTGGCGAAACAGCTGGTGCAACCGGTCGGTTCGCACCTGCTGCTCGATGACGCGATCCTGATCTTGCCCATGCCCAAGGCTGTTCATGCAATGCGCCTGTGTCGAGTACGACGGCAAAGACGCCATTGTGGCACCTTGCCATTAGCGAGAACAACTGCGTCCGGCAATCCAGCGCCCCTACGCTCCCTGCGGGCGCAGAATCAGCACACCCAGCGGCGGCAGGTTCAACGACAGCGACACCGGTTGCCCATGGCGCGGCTCATCCTGGGTGAACACCTCTCCCCCATTGCCAAAGTTGGAACCGGCATAGGTGTCCGCATCGCTGTTGATCACCTCGCTCCAGCGCCCGGCGAACGGCACCCCCACCGCATAGCCTTCACGGGGCACCGGGGTGAAGTTGGCAACCACCAGCACCGGCCGGCCGTCCTTGCTCCAGCGCAGCCAGGCGTAAACACTGTTGATTGCGTCGTCGCCAATCAACCACTGGAAGCCTTGGGGCGCGTCATCCTGTTCATGCAGCGCCGGCTCTTCGCGGTACAGGCGGTTCAAATCGCCCACCAGCTTCTGCACGCCACGGTGCTCGGGATATTGCAGCAGGTACCAGTCCAGTTGCTGGTCGTGGTTCCATTCGCGCCACTGGCCGAATTCGCAGCCCATGAACAACAGCTTCTTGCCCGGATGCATCCACATGAAACTCAAATAGGCGCGCAGGTTGGCAAACTTCTGCCAGCGATCACCGGGCATCTTGTCGATCAGCGAGTGCTTGCCGTGCACCACTTCATCGTGGGAGATCGGCAAAATAAACCGCTCGGACCAGGCGTATACCAGGCCGAAGCTCAGCTCATTGTGGTGATGGGCGCGGTATACCGGGTCTTGCTGAATGTAATGCAGCGAGTCATGCATCCAGCCCATGTTCCACTTGTAGTTGAACCCCAGGCCACCTTGTTGGGTAGGCTGGCTGACTCCCGGCCACGCCGTGGACTCCTCGGCGATCACCAGCGCACCGGGCGCTTCCAGGGCGACCACGTCGTTCAAGTGCCGCAGAAAATCGATCGCCTCCAGGTTCTCGCGCCCGCCATGGCGGTTGGGCACCCACTCGCCGGCCTTGCGCGAATAATCGCGGTACAACATCGAGGCCACCGCATCCACCCGTAGCCCATCCACATGAAAATGCTTGAGCCAGTGCAGGGCCGACGCCAGCATAAAGCCGTGCACTTCCGTGCGGCCCAGGTTGTAGATCAGCGTGTCCCAATCCTGGTGAAAGCCTTCCAGCGGGTTGGCGTACTCGTACAGTGCCGTGCCGTCGAATTGCGCCAGGCCGTGGGTATCGGTGGGGAAATGCGCCGGCACCCAGTCGAGGATCACACCAATATCCGCCTGGTGACAGGCATTGACGAACCAGGCGAAGTCCTCGGGCGATCCAAAGCGCGCACTCGGGGCGAATTGTGACAAGGCCTGATAGCCCCAGGAACCACCGAAGGGGTGCTCCATGATCGGCATCAGCTCGATATGGGTGAATCCCAATTGCTGCACGTAGGGGATCAAGCGCTCGGCCAGTTCACGCCAGCCATACTGGCGGGCCACCTCGCCGACCTCGTCCAGCTCGCACTGCCAGGAGCCTACGTGCAGCTCATAGATCGACAACGGCGCCGTGGCTTTCTGCTTGTCACCCCGGGCTTGCATCCACTCATGGTCTTGCCAGTCCACCTGCAACGGTGCGGCGACCCTGGAGGCCGTGTCGGGCGGCAGTTGGGTTGCCAACGCCACCGGGTCGGCCTTGAGCGGCAGGATCCCATGGGCACCCAGTATTTCGTATTTGTAGGCGGCACCTGGCTGCAAACGCGGGATAAAAATCTCCCACACGCCGGAGGGATGACGCAGGCGCATGGGATGGCGGCGACCGTCCCAGATATTGAAATCGCCCACCACCGAAATCCGCCGCGCATTGGGTGCCCACACCGCAAAGCGCACACCCTGAACGCCATCGACGCTGGTCACCTGGGCCCCCAGGCAATTGCCCAGGTCGCGGTGATTGCCTTCGGCAAACAGGTAAAGGTCCATTTCCCCCAGCAGCAATTGACTGAAACTGTAGGGGTCTTCGGTGATCTGTTCACCGCCGGCCCACTGGATTTTCAGCAGGTACGGCTGACGCGTGCTGAACTGCCCGACAAACAAACCGGGCACCTGGGTTGCGTCAAGGCTGCCTAGAACTTCGTTGCCCTCTCGGCTGAGCACTTGAACGCTCAGCGCTTCCGGCACAAAGGCGCGAATAAACTGGCCGCCCTGCTCGTCATCGTGAGGGCCCAGGATTGAAAAGGGATCCGGGTGTTCGGCGCGCACCAGCGCTTCGACGTCCCTGGACGCCGGCAATGCAGTCAACTTGGGCTGCAGCGGTTCTTTATGTGTAAAACTCATGACGTCTCCCCACCGCGTACAGGTTTCGATATAGGTGTAAGCCCGCTCAGTAAACCGTGCAGCCCTTGCAAGGGCACCGGCAACCAGGTCGGGCGATTTTCCGCTTCGTAGGCCACTTCGTACGCGGCCTTTTCCAGGCTGAACAACGTCAGCGCTGCGTCCTGGCCGTTGGCATCCTGCCAGTCATGCGCCAGTGTAGACGTCGCCGTCTGATAAGCCTGGGTAAATGCCTGGCGGGCTTCACTCAGGTAGCGGTCCGTGACGCGCTTGCGTGCACTGTTGGCTTGCGGCGTCTGATCCACTGCTTGCACATTCAGGGCCATGGCTGCCGCATAATCAAAGGAGCGCAGCACACCGCTCACGTCTTTATAGGGGCTGTGCTTGCCGCGCCGCTCATGCAGCGGTCGCGCCGGTTCCCCTTCAAAGTCGATCAGGTAAGCATCGCCCTTGACCACCAGCACCTGCCCCAGGTGCAAGTCACCATGGACACGAATCCGCAGCCCGCCGAGCGTGGCCTTCGCCAACGCCTGGACATGCCCGGCGATGGCTTTTTTGTTTGCCAGTAACTCACTGACCAACGCCTGGTCAGCGGGGTTCAACTGGCTTTGATGAAGCTTGAGCAATTGCAGGGCTCGTTCAATCTGCGCGCCGACATCCTTGGCCCAGGCCTGAGTATCCTTGGCCGTGGTGACTTCGGGTTTGAAGTCCTTGTCATCCGTTGGCGCACCCAGCACCCCATGCATTTCCCCCAGGCGCTGGCCGAGCGCCGCAGCGAAATCCGCCAGTTCGCCCAGGGCGTTGTAGTGCTGCTCCTGTTCAGAGATGGCCTCGGCCAGCTCGTCCCGGATCGCCCGCTCCAGGTTGTTCTGGGTCCAGGTCCAGGCATCACCCTGGTTGCTCAGATAGCCCTGGGCAATCATCAGCAGGTTGTCCTGCCCCTGCCCGTCGCGGCGGCTCATAAAGCCCAGCAATGGCGAGATATTCGGGTAACCCGCAGCGGTCAGGTAGGCGCTCATTTCCAGCTCTGGGTGTACCCCGGCGCTGACTTTGCGAATCAGCTTGAGCACCAGGCTCTCGCCCACCACCACTGAACTGTTGGACTGCTCAGCAGACAAGTAACGCACCGGCGATTCATGAGTCAGTTGCAGCCCGGCCAGGTGTTGCGTGGCCTCAAACCGCAGGTCGCCCTCACTGCAATTAAGCACGGTGCCCGCCTGCATGGCCTGGATGACTTCACGAATAAAAGGCTCAAGGCTGAAGGCATCGGTCACCAACCCGACCTGGCGGGTACGGCGCACTCGGGCCAGGGCCAATTGCTGGGGCAAGGCGCTGGTCGCTTGATCTTCGCCCAGAAAGCCCAACGGCAATTGATAACGGCTGACCTGACCGCCGCTGCTGACCTCGATTTCGCTAAGCAATACCGGGTGCTGCGGGTCGCCAAACCTTACGCCGTAAGCGATGTGCACACTGTCGATCGCCGTGTCTTTGCCGGCAAACCAGCGACGTTTGGGCAACCAGGCCGGCAATGAGGTTTGCTCCAGGCTGGTGCGGCAAGGGTCTTCGAGTAATTCTTCCATGCGTTTTTTCAGTACCAAAGTGGTGAAGTCGGGCATGCTCTGCGCCGGTTCCACATGCCAGCTCGGCATCTGGTTTTCCGTCGCCAGCACAAACCAATAGAAACCATAGGGCGCCAGGGTCAGCAGGAAATTCAGCTGGCCAATCGGTGGGAAGGCATTCCCACCGAGCATTTCCACCGGCACCATGCCGGCGAAGGCAGACAGGTCCAGCTCCGCCGCCTGGGCGCTGCGCGACACGTTGGCCACGCACAGGATGATTTCGGTGTGGCCGTCTTCCCCGGTGTATTCACGGGTGTAGGCCAGGATGCGTCGGTTGGTCGGCGAGAGCATTTTCAGGCTGCCACGGCCGAAGGCCTTGGACTGCTTGCGCACCGCGAGCATCCGCCGGGTCCAGTTGAGCAATGAATGCGGGTCCTGGGCCTGGGTCTCGACGTTGACCGATTGATACCCGTATTGCGGGTCCATGATCGGCGGCAGCACCAGACTGGCCGGGTCGGCACGGGAAAAGCCGCCGTTGCGGTCGATGGACCATTGCATCGGCGTACGCACACCGTCACGGTCGCCCAGATAGATGTTGTCACCCATGCCGATCTCGTCGCCGTAATACAGGGTCGGCGTGCCGGGCATCGACAGCAACAGGCTGTTGAGCAACTCGACACGGCGCCGATCGCGCTCCATCAGCGGCGCCAGGCGTCGACGAATACCCAGGTTGATTCGGGCACGGCGGTCGGCGGCATAGTAGTTCCACAGGTAATCACGCTCCCTGTCGGTGACCATTTCCAGGGTCAGCTCATCATGGTTACGCAGGAAAATCGCCCACTGGCAGTTGGCGGGAATCTCCGGGGTCTGGCGCAGAATATCGGTGATAGGAAAGCGATCTTCCTGGGCCAGCGCCATGTACATGCGCGGCATCAGCGGGAAGTGGAAGGCCATATGGCATTCATCGCCGTCATCGCCTTTGCGCTCACCAAAATACAGCTGCGTGTCTTCCGGCCATTGGTTGGCTTCAGCCAGCAACATACGGTCGGGGTAATGGGCATCGATTTCGGCGCGAATCTGCTTGAGGACGTCGTGGGTTTCAGCCAGGTTTTCGTTATTGGTGCCGTCGCGCTCGATCAGGTAGGGGATGGCGTCCAGGCGCAGGCCGTCGATACCCAGGTCCAGCCAATAGCGCATCACCGACAGTACCGCCTTCATGACTTGCGGGTTATCGAAGTTGAGGTCGGGCTGGTGAGAGTAGAAGCGGTGCCAGAAGTACTGGCCGGCGACCGGGTCCCAGGTCCAGTTGGATTTTTCGGTATCCAGGAAAATGATGCGCGTACCGTCGTACTTCTGGTCATCGTCCGACCACACGTAAAAATCCCGCGCCGCCGAGCCTGGCTTGGCCTTGCGCGCCCGCTGGAACCAGGGGTGCTGGTCGGAGGTGTGGTTGATCACCAGTTCTGTAATTACCCGCAGCCCGCGTTTATGCGCCTCGGCGATGAAGCGTTTGGCATCGGCCATGGTCCCGTAGTCGCTGTGCACGCCACGGTATTCGGCAATATCGTAGCCGTCATCGCGGCGTGGCGAGGGGTAGAACGGCAGCAGCCAGATGGTGTTCACGCCAAGGTCGGCGATGTAGTCGAGCTTGGCAATCAGCCCGGGGAAGTCACCGATGCCATCATTGTTGGAGTCAAAGTAGGATTTGACGTGAACCTGGTAAATCACCGCGTCCTTGTACCAGAGCGGGTCTTTGATGAAGGTGGCTGTCTTGGGTTTCTTCGCCATCGGGAACTCCTGAAAACACTAAAGTTCTGCAGACGGAAT
This sequence comes from Pseudomonas paralactis, assembly GCF_001439735.1. Classification (GTDB taxonomy): domain Bacteria; phylum Pseudomonadota; class Gammaproteobacteria; order Pseudomonadales; family Pseudomonadaceae; genus Aquipseudomonas; species Aquipseudomonas paralactis. The sequence continues at coordinate 321,861 of NZ_JYLN01000005.1, read as the reverse complement.
GCGCTCCAGTGTGGGAGCTGGCTTGCCTGCGATAACGGTCTGTCAGTACCTGAAATGGCGGACAAATCGCTATCGCAGGCAAGCCAGCTCCCACAGGGGATCTCCATCAGCCTGGGGAATGGGTGATGCGCCAGATCCCAAAGGGCATCTGCGGCTCTAGCCGTGTCCATTGGGTCTTGCCGTACCAGGTCCAACGATGGCCGTTCATCAAGTCTTCACCCTGGGTCTGGGCGTCATCCGGCAGGCCCATCTCCCACAGCGGGAGTTCAAAATGGGCTTCCTGAGCGTTATAGGGATCGAGATTGACGGCCACCAGGATGAAGTTACTGCCATCTTCGCTGCGCTTGCCGAAATACAGGATGTTGTCGTTCCAGGCGTTGTAGAGCTTCAGGCCCAGATGGGTATGCAACGCCGGGTTTTGCCGACGAATACGGTTGAGCTGCGCAATCTCGGCAATGATGTTGCCGGGGGCGGTGAAGTCCCGTGGCCGAATCTCGTACTTCTCCGAATCCAGGTATTCCTCTTTGCCCGGCACCGGCGCGGCTTCGCACAGTTCAAAACCCGAATACATGCCCCACAGGCCCGACCCCATGGTGGCCAACGCTGCACGAATCAGGAACCCGGGGCGTCCGGACTGGTGCAAAAAGCCTGGGTTGATATCCGGCGTATTGACGAAGAAGTTCGGCCGGTAGCATTCGCGCCACGGCGACTGGTTCAACTGCGTCAGGTACTCGCTCAACTCGGCCTTGGTATTGCGCCAGGTGAAGTAGGTGTAGCTCTGGGAATAGCCGACCTTGCCCAGGCGCGCCATCATCGCCGGTGTAGTAAAGGCTTCCGCCAGAAAGATCACCTCAGGGTATTTGGACCTGACATCACTGATCAGCCATTGCCAGAATGGCAGCGGCTTGGTGTGCGGGTTGTCGACGCGAAAGGTCTTCACGCCCTCTTCCACCCAGCCCACCACAATGTCGCGCAGTTCTGTCCATAAGCCCGGAATCGCATCCGCCGCATAGAAATCGACGTTGACGATGTCCTGATACTTTTTCGGCGGGTTCTCGGCGTACTTAATCGTGCCGTCGGGGCGCCAGTTGAACCAGCCAGGGTGCTGTTCAAGCCATGGGTGGTCCTGGGAGCACTGGATGGCGAAGTCCAGGGCAATTTCCAGGCCGTGGTCGGCAGCGGCCTTGACCAGGCGACGGAAATCCTCGCGGCTGCCCAGTTGCGGGTGAATCGCCTCATGCCCGCCCTCCGCGCTGCCGATGGCATACGGGCTGCCCGGATCATCGGGGCCGGCGGTGAGTGAGTTGTTCTTGCCCTTGCGATGGCTGCGGCCGATAGGATGGATCGGCGGGAAGTACAGCACGTCAAAACCCATGTCGTGGATCATCGACAAGCGCGAGTGCACGTCGTTGAATGTACCGTGGCGGGCCGGATCATCGGTGATCGAGCGGGGAAACAGCTCATACCAGCTGGCGAACTGCGCCGCCTCACGCTCTACGTCAATCGGGTAGGCGGGGCTGATGCTCAGATACGCGCGATGATCGGCCTGAGTCATCAGGTGTGCACTGTCTTCGTGCAGGAATAACGCCACCTGCTCGGTTTCCAGCAGGCCCGACAGTTCGTGGTGCAACAACATCAAACGGTCGCGCAATTCGTTGTCACTGCGCTCGGCAGCCTGCAACACCAGGCTGCGGCCCTCCTGCAATTCCAGGCTGACGGGCACCCCGGCCTCGTGTTTCTTGCGCAGTTCATAGCAGAAGCTGGCGAAGGTATCGATCCATGCCTCGATGCAGTATTCATGCGGGCCAAGATGGGCGACGGTGAACGCGCCTTCCCAGCCATTGTTACCGACATCGGTCATGACCACGCTGTGCCAGCTTTCATCCTCCAGCGCGCGCCAGCGGATCAGCACCGCCAGTTTGTCGTGCCCATCGGCGAACACTTTACTGGTGACATTGACGCGCTGGCCGACCACGGCCTTAACCGCAAACTCACCATGGTCGATCACCGGCATGGTGTTTTCGATAGCAATCCTGGGTAACAACAGCGCCTGCGACAGTGGCAGTACCGAGCCTTCTGGAGCCAGTGTTTCAGCAGTCATCGAGCATCTTCCCCTTACGCCCCGTGGACGCTCTTTGCTTGATCCGAATTCAAGTACGGCGACGCTCTCCCTGAGCAGAGCCGTTTAAAGTCCGAGCCTGGGCGCGCGACAAAAGTTCAGGTGGATATGTCGCCACCGGGCGGGGAATCAATTGCCTGAGGCAATGGTCCACCCATAGAGCCAAGCACAAAGGAGGCCACACCGATGAATATCCCAATTCCCCCTGCGCCTGAAGATCCGAATATCGACGATCCACCCTTGCCGCCTGCGGAGCCGACGCCGCCGCCCAGGCAGGAACCACCGGAAGATGAGCCACCGCCAGCGCAGGAGCCCCCTGCGACCACGCCGCCGGTCATCGTCTGAGCCACAATGATAGAGGTTCGCTCGGGAGCGGCCAGGCTGTTCATCAACTCGAGCGAGCCACAAAAACTGAACTCTCCTACAGACACTGGAAACAAGCCTGAATGCTCGCCTGAACGCAGGTTTATATATTTACCTCGCACTCAACCCATCTTCCGATGGGAAGTTCTGACCCTATCGCGAGGACACCATGTCGACCATTAACCCTCAACACGCTTTGAGCACGCCGCCATCGCCACCGCAACCCTCCATCGGCGCACACATTCAGGGCCTGCCAACATCACAACAGCTGCAAACCCTGCTCAAGGCTGGCCCCAACTGGTCCGCTGAGCCCAAGGCACCAGACCGTTCAGAGCAATCGCCTGACACGCGCGCCAATCAGATCTCCCCAGAACAACACACAGACGCGACCAAACGCGTGAGTGATGCTCGTACACTATTGACCCCGGAAACAATCAACGCACTGCAGAGCAATCCGGACTCTGCCCAATCTCAGGTAATCAAATCCGAACTGGAATGGATTTTTCAGCCCGAAAACAGGCGCGCAGCGTTACGTGGCCCCGACGCTAAAGCGAACCGCCAGAAACTTGAAGAGATGAACGTGCTGCTCGATGAGGGTGCCAAAAACCTGAATTCGGCCAGGCATAAAACAACAGAACAGGTGATGAATAGATTCACCTTCAAGAATATTGAGGCTCTGCTCGGGGCATTCGACAGCGATGCCTCGATCTCTGTTGGCCGTCTCGATCACTCACTCGCAGAGTTAACCAAAATCGAGCAAAACTATTCCAGAATGGATTCGACCTATAAAACCTTAAGCAATACCTGCAATTCGCTGGCCAAAGACAAACTTGATGCATCGCAAGCCGACACAGCGTCAATGCCATCGGCCAGCGACACTCACAACGACACCTGCGCTACCTATAGCTTCAGCTCTGCCAGTGAATCCACACTCGAATCGCCTCAAGAGGTCCGCAACTTCAAATCGCAAGATAAACTGAACCTGGCCGGCATCCAGAAGCAGTTGAACACCTCACTGCGAACGGTTGAGCGCACGCCAGAGTCGAGCGGGGAAATACAGATTCAATATTTGCCCAATAACAATGCCAGCGTGGTCGTCATTGCTGATGCTCCAGGCAAGCCAGCCTTTGTGTTGAAGGTGTTTGGTGAGGTGCGCCAAAGCAATATCGTGACCTGATCGAGAGGTTAGCCGGTTATCACTTTTCCACTAGCTTGACGATTCTCGGCATGATGCTGAATACCATCAGGGCCAGCAATGTACTGAGTACCGCCGTCGATTCACGCCCCATGCCTGCCGCCACCCCGATGGCGGCGGTCATCCACAGCCCGGCAGCCGTGGTCAGGCCCTTTACATGCTGGCCCTCTTCGTCTTCCTTGCCCTTGAGAATAGTGCCGGCGCCCAAAAAGCCGATGCCTGCAATCACCCCCTGAACCACCCGGCTCATGGCGTCTGCCTGGTTACCGGACATCTGCGGCACCAGCACAAACAGCGCCGCGCCCAGCGCCACCAGCATATGGGTGCGCACGCCTGCCGCCTTGCCCTTGTGTTCACGTTCAAAACCCAGAATGCCCCCCAGGATCGCAGCGATCAGCAGGCGCACCGTCACTTGGGTGAGTTGTCGGGCGTCGGCAAGGTCGGCGAATTCGGCTTGCAGGGTTTGCCACACTTGATGCCACCAGGCGTCCATGAATGCGCTCCTTTTATTATGAATAAAGAATAGACCGCACAGACCGCCAGTCAGTTGCCCGGAACCCGTGCGCATGGCGGTCGCCTAACATTGCACAGTTCACAAAACGGAGATCGTCATGACCGTACGCATCGAAAATCATCTGTGCTACTTCACGCTCGACGACAACGGCCAGGAACAAAGCCTGCCAGCCACCCGGGTGACCATCCTTACCGATCACGACAAAGCCATGTCTTATCTGGAATTGGCGGGTGCGCGTATCTACATCACCGAAGCCGAGGCGGACGCCCTGACGGTTGAAGGCGCAACCGATGGCCGTCAGCATGTAAAGGCCGACGAACCGGGTTCAGTGATTTAATTGATCTGCGTCAGCAGCTGCGATCTATCGCTGCACCCCATTGAGTCTGGGGTGCAGCAGATTGACGCAGACTGAGATGTCCAGCCCATCTGATCCGCTTTTTATCGCCATACCTGAGTCTGTTATGCAAACAGCCCGTCGCCCATAGTGCATTGGCCTGATGGAGGCTGATGAGCGAACGACCATGAGCGAACGAATCCCAACCGTGGAAACCTTTGAGCCCATACACCCAAAGAAGGTGAAGGCCAAATCCAGTGACAACCTGATCCATACCCGCAGCTTCACCGGCCTGTTCCGCACCTTGCGTGTCAGCGGAGCGGCGTTGCTGTTCCTGGCCTTTTTCGGCACCGTGTGGCTGAACTGGGATGGGCGCCAGGCCGTGCTGTGGGACCTGGCCGAAAGCAAGTTCCACATTTTCGGCGCGACCTTCTGGCCGCAGGACTTTATCCTGCTCTCGGCGCTGCTGATCATCTGTGCTTTCGGGCTGTTTGCGATCACGGTGTTTGCCGGCCGCGTGTGGTGCGGCTATACCTGCCCGCAAAGTTCGTTCACCTGGCTGTTCATGTGGTGTGAAAAGATCACCGAGGGCGAACGCAACCAGCGCATCAAGCTGCAGGCAGCTCCCTGGAGCCTGAACAAACTCGCGCGGCGCTCAGCCAAACATTCGCTGTGGCTGGGTATCAGCGTGCTGACCGGGCTGACCTTTGTCGGTTACTTCACGCCCATCCGCCCGCTCGCCGTCGAACTGCTGACCTGGCAAGCAGGCGGGGTGAGCCTGTTCTGGGTGCTGTTTTTTACCGGCGCTACCTACATCAATGCTGGCTGGTTACGCGAGGCGGTGTGCATGCACATGTGCCCGTATGCGCGGTTCCAGAGTGTCATGTTTGATAAAGACACCCTGACCATTTCCTACAATGCTGCGCGCGGTGAACGCCGTGGCCCGCGCAAACGTGAGGTGCAGCCAGCCGATGTCGGGCTCGGCGATTGCATTGATTGTCAGCTGTGTGTGCAGGTTTGCCCTACCGGTATCGATATCCGCGACGGCCTGCAAATGGAATGTATCGGCTGCGCGGCCTGCATCGATGCCTGCGACTCGATCATGGACAAAATGGGCTATGCCCGTGGCTTGGTGAGCTACACCAGTGAACACCAACTGCAGGGCGGCAAGACTCAGCTGCTCAGGCCACGCCTGATCGGCTACAGTGCCGTGCTGCTGGTCATGATTGCCGCGTTGGTGGTGGCCTTGATTGAACGGCCGATGGTGTCGCTGGATGTCACCAAGGACCGCGGCATGTTTCGCGAAAACAGCCAGGGTTTGATCGAGAACATCTACAGCCTCAAGGTAATCAACAAGACCCAGCAGCGCCAGGAATACCGCCTGGAACTGGTGGAGGCCGAGGGGTTCCAGTTGCAAGGCAAGACCCAGGTCAGCCTCGCGCCCGGGGAAATTGTCGATATACCGGTGTCGGTGGCGTTGCTGGCGGACACACCGGCCAGCAGTTCTCAAACTATCCGTTTTAAAGTCACTGATGTGGATGAACCCTGGGTCTATACCGCAGCTGACAGCCGATTTGTTGCCCCTTTGAATCGCTGATATAGAGATCAAATGCAGGAGCGCGCTTGCTCGCGAAAAACTCACAGGCACCGCGTGCATTCAGGAAACACGCGTTATCGTTGACGTGTTTCGCGAGCAAGCTCGCTCCTACAGTTTTGCCCTGCGTACACATTCAAAAAGCTAATTAGGCCGCCATGAAACGCTACGAAAAATTTGCCGATGACATCGCAGAACTGATCCGCTCCGGCGTCCTTGGCCCAGGTCAGCGGGTGCCGTCGGTGCGCTATGCCAGCCAGACTTACGGCGTCAGCCCGTCTACCGTGTTCCAGGCGTACTACTTGCTGGAACGTCGTGGCCTGATTCGCGCACGGCCGCGCTCCGGCTACTTCGTCAACACCCATGCGCCGAGCCCGTTTTCCGAGCCGGTCGTGAGCGAGCAAGTGCATGAGTCCACCCATGTGGATGTGAGTGAATTGGTGTTTTCGGTACTGGACTCGATCAAAGACCCTAATACCGTGCCCTTCGGCTCGGCCTTCCCCAGCCCGATGCTGTTCCCGTTGCCGCGCCTGGCGCGCTCCCTGGCCAGCGCCAGCCGCGAAATGGACCCGCGCCTGGTGGTCACCGACATGTCGCCGGGCAACCCGCAACTGCGTCGGCAGATTGCCCTGCGCTATATGGTCGGCGGCCTGATGCTGCCCATGGAGGAATTGCTGATCACCAACGGCGCCCTGGAAGCGCTGAACCTGTGCCTGCAAGCCGTGACTGAACCGGGCGACCTGGTTGCGATCGAGGCACCAGCGTTCTACGCCTGCCTGCAAGTGCTGGAGCGCCTGAAACTCAAGGCCGTGGAAATCCCGGTACACCCGCGCGATGGCATTGATCTGAACGCTTTGGCACAAAGCCTTGAGCGCTACCCGATCAAAGCCTGCTGGACCATGACCAGCTTCCAGAACCCCATGGGCGCCACCCTGCCCGAAGCAAAAAAGCAGGCGCTGGTAGAACTGCTACGCAGCCATCAGGTGCCGTTGATCGAAGATGATGTCTACGCCGAGCTGTACTACGGGCAACACGCGCCAAAACCGGCCAAGGCGTTTGATACCGAAGGGCTGGTGATGCATTGCGGCTCTTTTGCCAAGAGCCTGGCACCGGGTTACCGCGTTGGCTGGGTCGCAGCCGGACGCTTTGCGCAAAAAGTCGAGCGCCTGAAACTGATGACCTCGCTGTGCCCCTCGATGCCGGCCCAGGCGGCGATTGCCGACTACCTGCAACACGGCGGCTATGACCGCCACCTGCGCAAGTTGCGCTATGCCCTGGAAGAACAGCAAAGCGCCATGCTGGCGGCCATCGCCCGCTACTTCCCGGCCCAGACACGGGTCAGCCAGCCGGCGGGCGGCTACTTCCTGTGGTTGGAATTGCCGGAGCAAACCGACTCGCTGAAGTTGTTCCAGATGGCCCTGGCGCAAGGCATCAGCATCGCACCGGGGCCGATTTTTTCAGCGACCCAACGCTTCAGAAACTGCATACGCTTGAACTATGGCAGCCCCTGGAACGAGGCGTCGGAAAAGGCCATGGAGACGCTGGGGCGGATTGTGCGATCTTTTTAAAGGCGCCCCCCTCGCCTATGGAACTCGGCGCCATCAGGGCACCACCCAGTGAGGTCCAGTTCCACGTTGAGGCCGCCATGCGCATCAGTCCGTTTCATACACCGCACCGCTATCGGCCCGACGAAGGCCGCCCTGAAAATAACTGGCTCGTCGTACCGACTGCAGCCGAAGATCCTCCCGCCGGTGACCATCGTACCGCCCGGCAAATCATCAACGCGAATCCCGCGTTGAAGCATCTGCTCAAACGTCGGGACCGCTACCCAGTGACAGACTTGCTCAAGCGCCGGGTTGGCGACTGGACGTCCGCCAACCCTGTCGCAAGGGCCAGGGCCCATGCGGCCTATAACCTGGCACGGGTGATCAACGTTCTCGACAATGTGAATGATCGCCGCGTCGGCAATAGCGAACCTCACGACGGCAAGATCAACGGCTTCCACAACGCGGGCTATAGCACCCGAAAGAACTCTGAGGCTCGTCTACTTGTAGCATTCGCAGAAAATGGCTACGACACGCTGCAAGACCTTGGCCGTTGAGCTGCAGCTATTAGCGTCCGCCCCCCAGGTCCACGAAAGTGCCAGTGGCGTATGAAGCCTTATCCGACAACAACCAGATAATCGCCTCCGCCACTTCATCCGGGCGCCCGCCACGCGCCATGGGAATACCGGATTCCAGCTTGCTGACCCGATCCGGGTCGCCGCTCAGGGCGTGGAAATCGGTAAAGATATAACCAGGGCGTACCGCGTTGACTCGAATGCCTTCACCCGCCACCTCTTTGGACAAACCCAGGGTGAAGGTATCCAGAGCGCCCTTGGACGCCGCATAGTCCACATACTCACCGGGCGACCCCAGCCGCGCCGCCACCGACGACACGTTGACGATACTGCCGCCCTGCCCGCCATGCCGGGGCGACATGCGTAGCACCGCGTGCTTGGCGCACAGGATCGGGCCCAGCACATTGGTCTTCATGATCTTCAGGATACGAAACTCGGACATCTCGTCGACCCGCGACTTTTGCCCCACGGTACCGGCGTTATTAACCAGCGCCGTGACACGCCCCAATTCGGCATCCACACGATTGAACAGCGCAATCACTTCATCTTCGATGCTGACATCGGCGCGCACCGCGATGGCCTGCGCACCGAGACCACGCACTTGTTCAAGCACGGCCTGGGCTGCCTTCTCGTCCGACTGATAGTTAATGCAGATGCGATAACCTTCGCGAGCGGCCAGCAAGGCCGTCTCGGCGCCAATCCCGCGGCTGCCCCCGGTGATGATGACGACTTTGTCCATGGCTGCGGTCTCCTGATTCAACCTGACGGTTAGGGTTGGATCCAAGAATACTCGTCACTGACCGCTTTTGTCAGGCGCTGACGCATCCTCGCCACTGCGGATGTTTGCCATGAAACTATCAGCCGGCAATGGATGCCCCAACAGATAGCCTTGCAAGGAATCACACCCCAGGCGGGTGAGGAAGTTTTGCTGCGCATCGGTTTCCACGCCTTCGGCGACAATCCGCAAGTCCAGAGCCTGGCCGAGGGCCACGATGGCCGAGACGATGGCGGCGTCGTCGCTGTCGTGTTCCAGGTCGCGTACAAAGCCGCGGTCGATCTTCAACTCATTGGCCGGCAGGCGCTTGAGGTACATCAGGCTTGAGTAGCCGGTGCCAAAGTCATCGATAGACAGGTCCACACCCATGTCCGATAGTTGCTGCAATACCTTCATGCTCGCGTCGGCATCGCTCATGGCGGTGGTCTCGGTGATCTCCAGCGTGAGGCTGTTGGCGGGTAATCGGTGGCGCTCCAGGGCAGCCGCAACACTGTTGACCAACCCGGCATGGCAGAACTGCAGCGCCGAAAGGTTCACCGCGATGCGCCAGCTCTCATAGCCCTGGGCGTACCACAGGCTCATCTGGCGGCAGGCTTCGTCGAGTACCCATTCGCCGATGGCAATGATCAGCCCGGTTTTCTCCGCCAGTGCAATAAAAGTTGCCGGCAGCAGCAAGCCTTGTTGCGGATGCTGCCAGCGCAACAACGCCTCCGCCCCCACAGCGTTACCGCTCACCGCATCGAACTTGGGCTGGTAATACAAACGAAACTCGCCGTGTTCGAGGGCATTGCGCAGGTCCTGCAACAATTGCAGTTGCTTGCGCGCGTTGGTGTTCATTGACGCATCGAAGAAGCTATAGCCGTTCTTGCCCATGCCCTTGGCGTGATACATCGCCGCGTCGGCGTTCATCAACAGTTCCTGGGGGTTGTTGCCGTTGCCCGGGAACATGGCGATACCGATACTGGCGGAGATTTTCAGCTCATGCTCGGCCACCGTGAAAGCGCGGTTGATCAGGCCGACCTGACGCTCGGCCAGGCCCATGGCATCGTCCGGTTGGGTCAACTGCACGAGCAACACGAACTCGTCGCCGCCGATACGGGCCAGGGTGTCCTGGCTGCGCAAGTCTTCGCGCAAACGCAAGCCCACTTCGCGCAGCAGTTGGTCGCCCATGTGATGGCCAAAGGCGTCGTTGACCGGTTTGAAGCCGTCCAGGTCGATAAACATCAGTGCAAAGCACCCGCCCTGTTCGTACACCGCCTGAATGCCTTGTTGAATGCGATCGGCCAACAGCGTGCGATTGGGCAAGCCTGTAAGCATATCGTGCAGGGCCAGGTGGGTCAGTTCCTGGTTGGCCAGGGTCAAGGAGTCGGCGAGCACCGCCGTGCGTGCTTCCAGGCGGGCATCCAGCAAAGAGGTCAACAAGGCGATGACCAACACTGCCAGGGAAGTCACCAGAACCAGGTTATCCAGGCCCTTGCCGCTCAAGCCCGTCAGGGCGGCACCGCAGAAACTGTCATCGGCAAACTGCGCCGCGGCCATGCCGGTGTAATGCATACCGACGATGGCCACGCCCATCACCACCGCCGCCCCACCCCGCGCCAGGCGCACGTAGGGCGTATTGCGGCGCAGGTTGAAGGCGATCCACAGCGCAGCGCCGGAGGCCACCACTGCGATCAACAACGAAGCGCCGAACAACGTGGGGTCGTAGTCGATGCCGGGGGTCATGCGCATCGCCGCCATGCCGGTGTAATGCATGCTGGCGATACCGGCGCCCATCACCAGCGCGCCGAACGCCAGTTGCCAGGCCGGCAGGCGTGGCTGGCTGACCAGCCATAAGGCAAAGCCACTGGACAACACGGCGATCAGCAACGACAACGCGGTAATGCCCAGGTCAAACCCCAGGGCAAACGGCAGCCGCAGCGCCAACATGCCGATAAAGTGCATGGACCAGATACCCACGCCCATCGCCCCTGCACCGCCGGCGATCCATAGGTAAACGGCACGCCCCTTGGCGGTAGCGATTCGCCCGGCCATGTCCAACGCGGTGTAGGACGCCAGCATCGCGACGCACAGGGAAATCACGACGAGGGAGGTTGAATAGCTACCGATCAACATGGGGCTTCTCGCAGGCTACAGGGCGTAAAAACCCATGCCGGGTGGTAAAGCGGGCGATTGTAGCGAGAATGAATCTTAGGCAGGTGATTAATTAATCAGTTGGCCATTAGTGAGTTTTTGGCGTCAATCGGATGGCTTCGCCAGGCTGTTTTCAACGACGTCATGAACATCAAAATGTGGCCTGCGCAGATCCCCTGTGGGAGCGGGCTTGCCCGCGAAGGCGGTGTGTCAGTCACCGCAACTACTACTGCACTAACGCTATCGCAGGCAAGCCAGCTCCCACAGGGTACTGTGCTTAACTGACTGGCATTGGGGCAAGCCCACACAGTTGATCTTGCTCCCCCAGGATGCGCGGCGCATCCGGTTACTCCTTTTCAGCCAGAGAGGTCTGGCCGTCCCAGCCACCACCCAACGCCGCAATCAACTGCACACTCGCCACCAACCGCGACTGCAACAAGGTCAATACGGTGCGCTCGTTACTCAGGGCCGTCGCCTGCACAGTCACCACATCCAGGTAAGCGATCAACCCCGCTTTGTACTGGTTCTCGGTCAAGCGCAACGACTCGCGCGCCGACTCCAGTGCTTCATTGCTGACCACAGCCTCGTCCGCCAGGACCTTGAGCTGGACCATGTAGTTTTCCACTTCACGGAACCCATCCAGCACAGTCTGGCGGTACTTGGCCACGGTCTCGTCATAGCTGGCCACGGTGCGGTCGACTTCCGCCGAGCGCTGGCCGCCATCGAACAGGGTCATCGCCAGTTTCGGCCCTACCGACCAGAAGCGGTTAGGCAGGCTGATCCAATCTTCATAAGTGCTGCTGGAATAACCGCCCTGCAGGCTCAGGCTGAGGTCCGGGTAATAAGCTGCCTTGGCCACGCCGATATTGGCGTTGGCGGCAATCACCGAGCGTTCGGCCGAGGCAATATCGGGGCGACGTTCCAGCAACTGGGACGGCAGGCTCACCGGTATCTGCGGCAACGCCGGAATATCATTGCTGACAGCCAGATTGAAGTTGGCCGGGGCTTCGCCGATCAGCACGGCAATGGCGTTTTCCAGCTGGGCGCGTTGCCAGATCAAGTCGATCAGGCTGGCCTGGGTGGTCTTGAGCTGGGTTTGCGCCTGGGCAATGGCATCCTTGCCGGCCACACCGGCGCGGTACTGGTTTTCGGTCATTTTCAATGAACGCTGGTAGGTATCCAGAGTGGCCTGCAACAGGCGCGTCTGTTCGTCCATGACCCGCAGTTGCAGGTAGCTCTGCACCAGTTCCGACTGCTGGCTCAGGCGCATCGCAGCCAGATCCGCCGAGCTGGCCTCGGCGCTGGCTTCATTGGCCTCCAGCCCGCGGCGTAACTTGCCCCAGATATCGGCTTCCCAACTCACGCCCAACTGCGCATTGAGGGTGTCGCGAATACCACTGCTGGAGCTGCTGAGGCTGGCGCTGCTGCTGCCGGTGCCCTGGCTGGCGCGGGTTTTGCCAACGCTCAGGTCGACACTGGGGTAAAACGCCCCGCGGGAGCTGCGCACCAGGGCCTGGGCCTGGCGAAAGCGTGCTTCGGCCTGGGCGACGGTCTGGTTGGAGGTGTTGAGGCGCTCTACCAGCCCATTGAGTTGGCGGTCGCCATACAGCTCCCACCAGGCGCCACGGGCCAGGGAATCGCTGGGGTTGGCCTGGCGCCAGCCCTGGGCCTCCTTGAACTGCACCGGCTCGATGACGTCCGGGCGTTTGTAGTCAGGGCCAATGGCGCAGGCGCTGAGCAACAGGGCCAGGCCCACTGTAGGAGCGAGCTTGCTCGCGAAGGCCGTCAACGATAATGCGTTCATTCTGGATGAGCGCGGCATCTGGGCTTTTTTCGCGAGCAAGCTCGCTCCTACAGGAGTGGTTGAATCGGTCATAGCGCAGTGTCCAGGGCAGCATCGGTACGCACGCCGCGCCAGGCATTGAAGCGGTGGCGCGCGCGGTCGAGATAGAGGTAAACCACCGGGGTGGTGTAAAGGGTCAGGATCTGGCTGAAGACCAGGCCGCCAATGATGGTCAGGCCCAATGGATGACGCATTTCCGCGCCATCGCCGCTGCCGAGCAGCAACGGCAAGGCGCCGAGGATCGCGGCCAGGGTGGTCATCAAAATCGGCCGCAGGCGCAACAGGCAGGCACTGCGGATCGATTCCAGCGGGCTCATGCCGTCGTTGCGCTCCAGTTGCAGCGCCAGGTCGATCATCAGGATCGCGTTTTTCTTCACTACGCCGATCAGCAGGAACAAGCCCAGCAACGAAATGAGGCTGAACTCGCCGCCCAGCAGGTAGATCGCCAACAACGCACCGACACCGGCCGACGGCAGGGTCGAGAGGATGGTCAGCGGGTGAATATAACTCTCATACAAAATGCCCAGCACCAGGTACACCGCCACCAGCGCACCCAGAATCATGAACGGCTGGCCCTTCTGCGTGGCCGCAAAGGCGTCGGCGGTGCCGGCCATCTTGGCAATCACATCTTCTGGCAGGCCGACCTTGGCAATCGCCCGCTCGATGGCGGCGGTGCCCTGCTCTACCGTGACCCCGGGCGCCATGTCGAAGGCGATATTTTCCGAGGCAAACTGGCCTTCATGGCTGACGCGGTCGTCGGCCAGGCTGTTCTCGTAATGGGCAATGGTCGACAACGGCACCCGTGCGCCATCGGCAGTAATCACCTGGACCTGGTTCAGGGTGTTCGGGTCCTGGGCATACTTGGGGTTGACCTCCATCACCACCTGATACTGGTTGAGGCTGTCGTAGATGGTGGAAATCTGCCGCTGGCTGTAGGCGTTGTTGAGCACCGACGTAACCATGTCCATGTCGATGCCCAGGCGCTTGGCCTGATCACGGTCGACGATCAGCGTGACCTGCGCCGCGCCCCTGCCCTCACGAGCATCGATGGCGGTCAGCTCCGGCAACTCACGCATCGCCGCGACCACTTTCGGGTACCACAGCCGCAACGCGGCCAGGTCGCCGCTTTGCAGGATGTAGGAATACTGTGCGCTGGTCTGGTCGCGGCTGCCGCCGAATTGCAGGTCCTGGTCGGCCATCAGGAACAGGCGCCCGCCCGGCACCAGCGGCACGTCCTTGCGCAGGCGCTCGATCACCGCCTGGGCAGAGATCTTGCGCTCGCTGATGGGCTTGAGCCGCACCAGCATCACCGCGTTGTTGGTGCCGCTGTTGCCGCCGATAAAGCCCGCCACGCTGAGCACCGCCGGATCCTTGAGCACCGCCTGGCGGAAGATTTCCATCTTCGGCTGCATCACGCTGAACGACAGGCCATCGTCGCCGCGCACAAACCCGATCAACTGGCCGGTGTCCTGCTGGGGCATGAAGGTTTTTGGCACCACCACATACAGCGCGATATTCACGCCCACGGTGATCAACAGGCTGAGCAGGGTCAGACGCCGATGACGCAACACCCAGTCCAGGCTGGTGGCGTAGCCGGCGACCATGCGGTCGTTGATCTTCTGGCTCCAGCGCTGCAAGCCGGTCTGCCTGGACTTGTCATGAGGCTTGAGCCAGCGCGCGCAGAGCATCGGCGTGAGGGTCAGCGAGACGATCAGCGAAACAATGATCGCTGCCGACAAGGTGATGGAAAACTCGCGGAACAGGTTGGTGACGATCCCGCCCATAAACAGAATGGACAGGAACACCGCCACCAGTGACACGTTCATCGACAACAAGGTAAAGCCGACTTCCTCGGCGCCCAGGTACGCAGCCTTCATCGGCGGCACACCTTCGTCAATGTGCCGGGAGATGTTCTCCAGCACCACGATGGCATCGTCCACCACCAGCCCGGTGGCCAGGATCAGCGCCATCAACGAAAAGTTGTTCAGCGAGAACCCGTACAGGTACATCACCGCGAAGGTACCCACCAGCGATACCGGCACCGCCAGGGTCGGGATCAGCGAAGCGCGGAAATTGCCCAGAAACAGGTACACCACCAGGATCACCAGCCCTACTGCAATCAGCAGGGTCATTTCCGCCTCATGCAGGGTCGCGGCGATCACGGGCGAGCGGTCCATGGCCAGGCTGAGCTTGACGCTGGACGGCAGCACCGCCTGCAACGCCGGCAACTGGGCCTTGATCTGCCTGACCGTCTCGATGATGTTGGCGCCGGACTGGCGGTTGATCACCAGCAGCACCGCCGAATCATTGTTGAAGAAGCCGCTGTTGTAGCGGTCTTCCACACCGTCGGTGATCTTCGCCACATCCCCCAGGCGCAGGGCCGCGCCGTCCTGGTAGCGAATCAACAGCGGCGCGTAGTCCTTGGCTTTTTCCAGCTGGTCGTTGACTTGAATCTGCCAGTTGCGTTCGCCATCTTCCAGGGAGCCCTTGGGTCGGCGCTGGTTGGCATTGGCGATGGTATTGCGCACATCGTCCAGGGCCACGCCGTACTGGTCCAGAGCCTTGGGCTCCAGCTCGATGCGCACCGCCGGCAGCGAGCTGCCGCCGATCTGCACTTCGCCCACGCCCGGCACCTGGGACAGGCTCTGGGACAGGATGGTCGACGCCAGGTCATACAGCTGCCCCTTCTGCAACACATCGGAGGTCAGCGACAGCACCATGATCGGCGCCTGGGACGGGTTGATCTTCTTGTAGGTCGGCATACTGCGCATACCGCTGGGCAGCAGGTTGCGCGACGCGTTGATGGCCGCTTGCACTTCGCGCGCCGCGCCGTTGATGTCACGGTCGGAATCAAAGGCGAGGATCACCCGCGTCGAGCCCTGGCTCGACGAACTGCTCATGGTGGTGATACCGGCAATCGAGCCGAACGAACGCTCCAGTGGCGTCGCGACGCTGGACGCCATCACCTCGGGGCTGGCGCCGGGCAAGCTGGCCGACACCACGATCACCGGGAAGTCGATCTGCGGCAGCGGCGACACCGGCAGCAGGTTGAAGCTGACGCCGCCGAGCAACATGATCGCCAGGCTCAGCAGCATGGTCGCTACCGGCCGGCGAATGAACGGTCCGGACAGGTTCATGGCTCAACCGGCTCCAGGCGTTGCGGCTCTTTGCGCCAGCGGCGGCCAAGACGGTCGAAATACAAGTAAATCACCGGCGTGGTAAACAGCGTCAACACCTGGCTCACCAGCAAGCCACCGACCATCACCAGGCCCAGCGGTTGGCGCAACTCCGCGCCGGAACCGCTGGCGAGCATCAGCGGCACCGCACCGAACAAGGCTGCCAGGGTGGTCATCAGGATCGGCCGGAAACGCAACAGCGCCGCCTGGTAAATTGCCGTCTGTGGATCCAGGCCCTGATTACGTTCGGCATCGAGGGCGAAGTCGATCATCATGATCGCGTTCTTTTTCACGATACCGATCAGCAGGATAATGCCGATGATCGCGATCATGCCCAGGTCATTGCCACTGAGCAGCAAGGCCAGCAAGGCCCCCACCGCCGCCGACGGCAAGGTCGACAGGATGGTGATCGGGTGGATATAGCTCTCGTAGAGCACGCCCAGCACGATGTACATGGTGACCACCGCCGCCAGGATCAGCAGCAAGGTGCTCGACAACGACGCCTCGAACGCCTGGGCCGCGCCCTGGAACTGGGTCTGCACGCCCACCGGCATACCGATGTCCTTCTGCGTCTGGTTGATCAGCTCAACGCCTTTGCCCAGGGCGACGCCGGGGGCCAGGTTGAACGACATCATCACCGCCGGGAACTGGCCGATATGGGCAATCGCCAACTGCGCCTGGCGCTGCTCGACGTGGGCCAGGCTCGACAGCCGCACCTGGCCGCCGTCGGTGGTCTTCACATGGATCTGGTTGAGCGCGGCCGGGCCGAGGGTTTCGCCGGACTGGGCCTGCAGCACCACGCGGTATTGGCTGGCTTGTGTGTAGATGGTCGAGATCTGGCGCTGGCCGAAGGCGTCATACAACGCGTCGGTAATGGTCGAGACACTCACGCCCAGGCGCGAAGCCGCGTCGCGGTCGATCACCAGGTACACCTGCAAGCCTTTATCCTGCAAGTCGCTGGCGACATCGGTGAGTTCCGGATGCTGGCTGAGGGCGTGCACCAGCTTGCCGCTCCACAGTGCCAGCAATTCGGCGTCCGGCGACGACATGCTGAACTGATACTGGGTACGACTGACACGGTCCTCGATGGTGAGGTCCTGCACCGGCTGCATGAACAGGCGGATGCCCACCAGCTTATCGATGTGCGGTTGCAAGCGGGTGATCACCTCGGCTGCGCTCAAATCGCGCTGGCCGTGGGCCTTGAGGTTGATCAGCAAGCGCCCGCTGTTGAGCGTGGCGTTATCGCCGTCCACACCAATGTAGGACGACAGGCTCTCGACTGCCGGGTCGGCGAGGATGATCTTCGCCAGTTCCTGCTGCCGCTGGCTCATCGCCGCAAAGGAAATCGATTGCGGCGCTTCGGAAATACCCTGGATCACCCCGGTGTCCTGCACCGGGAAAAAGCCCTTGGGCACCACCAGGTACAGCACCACCGTAAGCCCCAGGGTGGCGATGGCCACCAGCAGAGTCAGCGGCTGGTGCTTGAGCACCCACTGCAATTTGCGGCCATAGGCCTGGATCAGCCAATCGATCCAGGCACCACTGGCCTTGTAGAAACGCCCCTGTTCTTCTTCCTTGGGTTCGCGCTTGAGCAAACGCGCGCACATCATCGGCGTGAGCGTCAGGGACACTACCAGGGAAATCAGGATCGCCACCGCCAGGGTGATGGCGAACTCGCGGAACAGCCGCCCAACCACGTCAGCCATGAACAGCAGCGGGATCAATACCGCAATCAGCGACAAGGTCAGGGAAATCAGAGTGAAACCGATCTGCTTGGCGCCCTTGAGCGCCGCCGCCATCGGCGTCTCGCCCTCTTCGATATAGCGGGAAATGTTCTCCAGCATAACGATGGCGTCATCCACCACGAACCCGGTGGCGATGGTCAGGGCCATCAGCGTCAGGTTATTGATGGAGAAGCCCGCCAGGTACATCACGCCAAAGGTGCCCACCAGGGACAGCGGCACGGCGATGGACGGAATGATCGTGGCGCTGACCCGCCGCAGAAACAGGAATGTCACCATCACCACCAGGGCGATGGCAATCAGGAGCTCGTGTTGTACGTCTTTTACCGAGGCGCGGATGGTCTGGGTGCGGTCAGTGAGCACCGTCACGTCCAGGCCGGCGGGCAGGTTGTCGGTGATGCTCGGCAGCAGCGCCTTGATGCGGTCGACCACCTCGATCACGTTGGCGCCCGGTTGGCGCTGGATATTGAGCAGTACCGCCTGGTTTTCGTTGGCCCAGGCCGCGAGGCGCTCGTTTTCGGCACCGTCGACGATCTGCGCCACATCCTTGAGGCGCAACGGTGCGCCATTGTTGTAGGCCAGGATCAGTTCGGCATATTGCTGGGGCGAAACCAACTGGTCGTTGGCATCGAGCATCGACACGCGGGTGGGGCCGTCGAAGTTGCCCTTGGGCTGGTTGACGTTGGAGGCGGCGATCAGCGCACGCACGTCCGACAGGTTCAAACCATTGGCCGCCAGGGCCTCGGGGTTGACCTTGATGCGCACGGCCTGGCGCTGGCCACCGGCAATGCTGACCATGCCGACGCCGCTGATCTGCGCGATTTTCTGCGCCATGCGCGTGTCGACCAGGTCATTGAGCTTGGGCAACAGCATGGTTTTGGAGGTGATCGCGAGGGTCAGCACCGGGGTATCCGCGGGGTTGACCTTGTTGTACACCGGCGGCGCCGGTAAATCCTTGGGCAACAGGTTGGTGGCGGCGTTGATCGCGGCCTGCACCTGCTGCTCGGCAACGTCCATATTGATGTCGAGGTTGAAACGCAGGGTCAGCACCGAGGCACCGCCCGAGCTGGTGGACGCCATCTGCGTCAACCCCGGCATCTGCCCGAACTGGCGCTCCAGCGGTGCCGTGACCGCGCTGGTCATTACGTCGGGGCTGGCGCCGGGGTACAGGGTCATGACCCGGATGGTCGGGTAGTCCACCTGGGGCAAGGCCGATACCGGCAACAAGCGGTACGAGATAATCCCGGCCAATACAATCGCCAGCATACTCAGCGTGGTGGCGACCGGGCGCAGGATAAACAGGCGTGACAGGTTCATGAACCGACCTTTTGCGCCTTGCCGGCGTCAGCGCCGGTCTCCCCTTTTGCCGCAGGCTTGCCTTGCAGGTGTTCGGTCGGCGTGGTTGGCACTTCGCTGCTTTGGTTGACCACTTCGATTTCGCTGCCGTCCTTGAGGCGGTCGGTGCCTTCCAGTACCACGCGGTCGCCTGCGACCAGGCCTTCCTTGACCACGGTGTTCTCACCGTCGGAATCACCCAGCACCAACGGCTGGACCTTGACCTTTTTGTCACCGTCGAGTTTGTAGACAAAGGTGCCGGTATTGCCGAACTGGATCGCCGCCGACGGTGCCAGCACCACGTTGTGCAAGGTGTCGGCAAGCAAGTGCACATTGACGAACTGGTTGGGGAACAGCGCCTGGTCCTTGTTATCGAAGCGCGCCTTGAACTTCAGGGTGCCGGTGGTGACGTCGATCTGGTTGTCCAGGCTCTGCAGCACGCCGACCGCCTGTTTTTTCACGTCGCTACGGTCCCAGGCTTCCACGGGCAGTTTGTTGCCCGCGTGGTAACGGGCGAGTACGGTTTCCAGGGTATTTTCCGGCAGGGTAAACGCCACGCTGATAGGTTGAGTCTGGGTGATGACCGCCAGGGCGGTGGTGTCATTGGCGGCGACCAGGTTGCCGACATCGAGCTGGCGCAGACCCACGCGGCCGCTGATCGGTGCGCGGATCCTGGTGAATTCAAGGTTGAGCTTGGCGTCATCCACCGCGCCCTGGTTGGTCTTGACCGTGCCCTGGTACTGCAACACCAGCGCCTCGGCGGTGTCCAGAGTCTGCTTGGCGATACTGTCCTGGGCATACAGGCCGCGATAACGCTCGACGTCGACCTGGGCGTTTTTCAGCTGGGCCTGGTTCTGCAACAGCGTGCCCTGGGCCTGGAGCAAGGCGTTCTGGTAGCTGCGCGGGTCGATTTCCGCCAGCAGGTCGCCGGCCTTGACCATCTGCCCTTCTTCAAAGGCGATCTTCACCAGCTCACCGCCCACCCGGCTACGCACATTAATGGTGTTGAGCGCGGTGACCGTGCCCAGCGCCTTGTAGTACACCGCAAACTCCCCCTGCACCACCGGCGCCACGCGCACCGGCACCGGGCCGGTGGAACCACCGAACCCCGGGCGCGCCATGCCGGTCTTGCCCGTGTGCCCCGCTGGCGCGTCCTTGTGGGCCGCGCCGCCGGGCCAGAATTTCCAGCACAGGCCGGCGATAACCAGCAGCACAAGCAGGCCAAACAGCCAGCGGCGGGAGTTGCGGGAGGAGGATTGCATGGAGTGATCAACCATTGGGGATGAGAGCTTCTTCTTCGGGAGGCTGAAAGATAAGCACTGGGGGGCGTTTAGAAAAGCACCTTTACCGGCTATTTACCTTGGGCTTACAACTTTTAACGTCTGGTCTTGGTCCGCCAGCTATTTCGCTAAACCGCTGACGCTCAAATAAAAACGGCCTGGACTAGGCCAGGCCGCAATCATGCATCATACGTGTGACTGCCAAACGACAGTTACGCGCAGAAACAGTTACTTCAACACTGCCAGAGCAGCATCGTAGTTTGGTTCTTCAGCGATTTCCTTGACCAACTCGCTGTGCAGCACGTTGTCGTTTTCATCCAGTACCACCACAGCGCGTGCGGTCAGGCCTTTGAGCGGGCCGTCGGCAATCGCCACACCGTAATCAACGGCGAAATCCGAATCACGGAAGTCCGAGAGGTTTTTCACGTTTTCCAGGCCTTCGGAGCCGCAGAAACGCGCCTGGGCAAATGGCAGGTCGGTGGAGATGCACAGCACCACGGTGTTGGCCACATCGTTGGCCTGGGCATTGAACTTGCGCACGGACGTGGCGCAGGTTGGGGTATCAACGCTTGGGAAGATGTTCAGCACTTTGCGCTTGCCGGCAAAGGTGGCCAGGGTGGCGTTGGACAGGTCGCCGGCGGTCAGGGTGAAGTCTGCGGCTTTGGTGCCGACTTTCGGCAGTTCGCCTTCAACCTGGACCGGGTTGCCTTTAAGGGTGACTTGAGCCATGAACGGAATCCTTATGCTGGGTTTGGTTAAACGAATTCGAGAGGCGGAAGTTAACCACAAACTGCCGACGCTACCTACCGCCAGACACAAATTGTCATGTCGCCGGGCATGGTCAACATGGGTGCGGATTCAGTTCGATAGACTGAGCACCGCACCTGGCCCCAAGTACGGCGCTTCTGGAGCGTTGACTAGATTGCGGCGGTATGTTTAGCCTCCACCCTGGGATCGGTGCCGGATGTATCAAACACGAATTCTGCTGTGAATGTCACCAGATGCGCACCGCTTTTAAGCGGTAAGTCTCGCTCATTTTTCCAATCATGCCAGACATTGTCCTGCCTCCTGTCATCCGGTGAACGCCAACTAAATTGTTGATGCGTGGTGGTGACCACGGTAGAAAAATTGATGTTGGCTTTGTTACGTGAGCCGTTGCCGGTGATTCTGTATCGCTCGGTCCTCACCCTCAGCCAATCGCCCTCCCGCTTCCAGCGAATTTCCAGGAAACCGGTATGGCCACCGGCACCGTTTGTCAGTGTGAAGCTCTGCCAGTCAGCCTCAACCGCGTGGTCTTTGTTGGTTCGTTCGTTGGCATCCATGGTATGTACCTCCTGAAACGATTTGGTAAATCTGCAATAAACCTACATCCGTAAAGCTGCAGCAAACCTAACACCCCGCTCGGTCCGAGATAACTGTGAAAGTTGACAGGCGACAAGCTCATTTCGAAATTAGAAACCCCACGCTAATCAGTATTCCCTCGATAGGCATGTTGCGACAGAAAAGTGTGATTTAATCAGCCGTTTTTTTGAGCCCGCCTGCGGGACTAAGGACGCATTCATGAATCAGCCCGCCATCAAAGTCCTGGTCATTGGTTACGTCTGGCCAGAGCCCCGCTCTTCCGCCGCGGGCGGGCATATGATGCAAATCCTTGAGAGTTTTCTTACGCAAGGTTGGGACATTACCTTCAGCAGCCCCGCCACCATCGGCGAACACAAGGCCGACTTGCCGGCACTCGGGATCGCCGAACGCGCCATCGAATTGAACAACAGCAGCTTCGATGACTTTATCCGCGAACTGGCCCCGGATATCGTGCTGTTCGACCGTTTCATGATGGAGGAGCAATTTGGCTGGCGCGTAGAACAATGCTGCCCCGACGCGCTGCGGGTACTGGAGACCTCCGACCTGCAAAGCCTGCGCGACGCCCGCCACCAGCGTTTCAAGGAGCATGTAAAAGCCAACCCCGACAGTGACGACTTCAGCGCCCTGTTCGCGCCGGCGCTGGAGGACGAGTTCCAACGCATGGCCGATACCGACCTGGCCAAACGCGAAATCGCCGCGATTTACCGCTGCGACATCAGCCTGATGATCTCCGACGTGGAAATCCGTCTGCTCACCGAACAGTTCAAGGTGCCCGCCGCCCTGCTCCACTGGTGCCCGTTGATGCTGCAACCGCCCATGGCCGCGTTTGCGCCGTTTGAAGACCGCGCGCATTTCCTCAGCATCGGTAACTTCCGCCACGCGCCCAACTGGGACGCGGTGCTGTGGATGAAGCACAACCTGTGGCCGCTGATTCGCCAACAACTGCCGGGCGCGCAGTTGCACATCTACGGTGCCTACACGCCGCCCAAGGCCACCGCCCTGCACAACCCGGCGCAGGGTTTTCATGTGATGAACTGGGCTGAAGATGCATTGCAAGTCATGACGGCGGCGCGTA
This sequence comes from Pseudomonas paralactis, assembly GCF_001439735.1. Lineage (GTDB taxonomy): Bacteria > Pseudomonadota > Gammaproteobacteria > Pseudomonadales > Pseudomonadaceae > Aquipseudomonas > Aquipseudomonas paralactis. The sequence goes on along the minus strand of NZ_JYLN01000005.1, from coordinate 298,902 downwards.
TTTGCCTGGCACCACTGCGCTTTGGCGCCGGCATCAAGGGCAAGCTGGTGGACGCCATGCTGTGCGGTACACCCAATGTCACCACCCCCATCGGCGCCGAGGCCATGGGCGATGACCAGCCCTGGCCCGGCGAGATCGCACAGGACGCCCCGACCCTGGCCGCCGCTGCCGTGGCCCTTTACCAAAACCGCGAGCGCTGGACCCAGGCTCAGGAACAAGGGCGCCAACTGCTGGCCCAGCGCTATGACCAGGACCTCCACGGGCCCGCCTTGGTGGAATGCCTGGAACGTTGCCGCAACAACCTCACCGCCCATCGCCGGGACAATTTCACTGGCAGCATGCTGCGCCACCACGCGCATAAAAGTACCCAGTACATGTCCCAATGGATCGAGGCCAAAAACCGCACCCTATAAACACTGCTGCTGGCGAGGTCGCGCGCGACGGGGCATTATCCTACGCAGCGACCACAATAAAGCGACGGCAGCATGACCCGAGCAACGCGCATCACCGACCCTTCCTACGAACTGATGGACGATCACAACGGTCTGTCCATCATCTATCGTCAGCATGGCTTCCCCTGCCCGTTGGTGCGCTGGCACTTCCACAAGGAATATGAACTGCACCTGATCGTCGCCAGTTCCGGCAAGGTGTTTATCGGTGACTACATCGGCAACTTCTACCCGGAAAGCCTGTTCCTCACCGGCCCCAACCTGCCCCATAACTGGATCAGCCAGGTGGAGGAGGACGAAGTGGTTCCCAAGCGCGACATGCTGGTGAACTTCACCGATGAACTGTTCGAACATGGCAGCCATATCTTCACCGAGCTCAAACGCCTGGCGCCGTTGCTCGAACGCGCCCAATACGGCATCGAATTTCGCTGCAAAAAAACCATCGCCCAAGCCATGAGCCTCATGCAGAACATCGAGGACGCCAACGGCATAGCGCGCCTGGGGCACTTTTTTATCCTGCTGGAAGTGTTGAGTGCCTGTGAGGACTACCAACTGCTGTCCGGCGTGACCACCTCGCAGCAAGCCGACGAACACAGCATCGACCGCACCAACCGCGCAGTGGACTACATCTTCGCCCACTACGCCCGAGAGCTGCCGCTGGAGGAAGTGGCAGAGTACCTGGGGATGAAGCCGACGTACTTTTCCCGGGTATTCAAGCAGGCCACCGGGCGGACTTTTATTGAATTCGTCAATCGGCTGCGCATCAGCAAGTCGTGCGAGCTGCTGGCCGATGGCAATAAGGCGGTGACGGATGTGTGCTTTGAGTCGGGGTTCAATAATATTTCCAACTTCAATCGGCGGTTTCAGCAGCTTAAGGGGATGACGCCGTCTCACTATCGGCGGTTGGCGGTGCAGCGGTTGACGGAGCAGAATTTGGCTTGAACGTCATCGCGCCCACATTCGCGGGCGAGAACGATTTTACTTAAGAAATGCTAATCGAGGAGAGCGAAAACTACAGTACTAACTTGATAATCCTGCGCGCACTTGAATAACACTTTGGCACTCGTATGAATCAAGGAGTCGAGCTTATAGGCATCCCATCCGCCTGTTTTGCTATTAAGGGGAAGTGAGGTCGGACCTTTCGACTCTGAGGGCATGCCGAATGACGTCTTTACATCGGCCTGAGTCATCGATAGAGCTTGCGGCAACGGCAATTGATCTCGATACATTGTCTGCCCCTCGACGGTTCTAGCAAGAGTAATGTATAGAGTTTCCAAACATCGGCTCCAAACTGCGCACATCGTTTTCCCACAGCAGTAACGACCGACATATTCAGCGAATAGCGTTGCAAGCTACTTCAGACCCGATGGAGAAATATTGCGACGTGAAGTTAGCCAGTCTGCCGCAACAACCGGCGGTGCAAGCCCCCCCCCTAGATGCCAGGATGATCTGTTGGCAAATCAAGCAATGCAAAACTCCTCAGGTCACCGGAATATTGTGGAGGTGTGCAATGGCGTCGTGAAAATGGAAACACCTGATGGTTAGAGGAGGATCCTGCCCCTGCCCTAAAAAATCTAAATCCAGAACTCCCCGACACACTTCCCGCAGAGTCAAGCTTGACCTCATGACGCTGCTAGGCGAAACGCCTGAGCAAATTAGCGATTTCAAATGGAAAAATATGTCGCCTGCTGGCCATGAGTTTCTTTTGAGGCCGGCTATAGGGTCACCCCCTAGTTTTTTGTCCTAAGCAAATTCGCGTCGGCGAAGGTAGCATGGCTAACCAGCTCCAGCGCATGCTAAATAGGCTTCCGTGCACATTCGGCACGGTTGATGGGGAAAGGGAATGCAATTTGTAACTGATGGACCAGATATCCCGGACGATCTGCTCCAGGCCCACGAGGAGGGCCGCGTGGTGTTCTTCTGCGGAGCAGGTATTTCTTATCCAGCAGGTCTAACCGACTTCAAAGGCCTGGTGGAACAGATCTATGAAGAAGTCCACGATGAGCTTGGCGGTGCCGAAGAAAAAGCCTTCAATAATTACCAATTTGACGCGACTCTTGACCTGCTCGAACGACGAATAAATGGAGGCCGTTTCGCCGTCCGACAAGCTCTTTGCAGGGCTCTAAAACCAAACTTACGTAAGAAAGGTGCTATTGACACACACGCAGCATTGCTGAGGCTCGCCCGTACCCGGCATGGCAAGCTTCGTCTAGTGACTACAAACTTCGACCGCATTTTCGATACCGCAGCGAAAAAAATCTCTCAGAAATTTCAATCCTATTCGGCCCCGATGCTGCCTATTCCGAAAAATAGTCGCTGGGACGGATTGGTCTACTTGCATGGTGTATTGCCTAAAATTCCTGATGAGGCAGGCCTGAACCGTCTCGTAGTCACAAGTGGCGATTTCGGTCTGGCCTACTTGGTCGAACGGTGGGCGGCTCGATTCGTAAGCGAACTCTTTCGTAACTATGTCGTTTGCTTCGTTGGGTATAGCATTAATGACCCCGTTCTCAGATACATGAGGGATGCGATAGCTGCTGACAGGATGCAGGGTGAGATCACCCCAAATGCATGGGCCTTTGGCTCAAGCTCTCCTGGAGAAGAGGAAGCCCGGCAAGAAGAGTGGGAAGCGAAAGGTGTTACCCCGATACTCTACAACGTACCGGCTGGTACCTATGATCATTCGGCGCTGCACTTGACGCTCCAAGCTTGGGGAGAAGTATATAGAGACGGGGTAATGGGTAAGGAGCGCTTTGTCGTCACTCATGCTCAAAGTCGCCCATCGGCCAGCACAAGGCAGGATGACTATGTAGGGCGGGTGCTGTGGGCCCTTTCTGATAAATCTGGTTTACCTGCTCGTCTTTTTGCCGATTTCAATCCGGTCCCTCCTCTTGACTGGCTTGAGGCTTTTGCAGACCACCGATACCGCCATACCGACTTGAATCGGTTTGGTGTAACTCCCCAAAATGAAACTGATAAAAAACTAAAATTTAGCCTCGTACAACGACCGGTGCCCTACCCACTCGCTCCCTCCATGTCACTGGTTTCGTCGAATGATTCCGGCTCACAGTGGGATGATGTAATGGGTCACATCGGCCGTTGGCTGGCTCGGCATCTAGATAATCCCGACCTACTTCTATGGATAGTGGATCGCGGCGGGCGAATGAATGAGCAGTTCCGCTGGAGAATAGAGGAGCGGTTGGGCTTCTTTTCTCGACTAGAGACCGGGGGACAAACCTCTGAGCTGGCAGAAATCAAAAAAAATGCTCCAAAAGGACATCCAAGCCGGTTGATGCAGATCCTATGGCGGCTGTTGTTAACTGGTAGGGTCAAACAGCCATGGCACGATTCAGCCCTTTACGATTGGCAAGAGCGTTTCAAACGGTATGGATTAACGCTGACTGCACGGTTTCAGCTACGCGAGTTACTCGCTCCAATGATCACGTTATCGAAACCATTTCGCTGGCAAGAAGAGTCCGACCAGCCCACCGTACCTAGAGGAATTCGTGACCTTGTTGAATGGAAATTAACCCTGGCATCGGACGACATCTATTCGGTGTTTCGTAATTTCACGAGCAGCCGATGGCGAGCTGCATTGCCTCTGCTACAGAGAGATCTCCAGCAGCTTTTAACGGATGCACTGGAATTGCTTTGTGAACTGGGCGAAGCGGACGAAGAAAACGATCGATCTCATTGGGATCTTCCATCGATCACACCCCATACTCAGAACCGCAAAAATCGTGATTGGGTGGCTTTGGTCGAACTCCTGCGGGACTCCTGGCTATCCGTCTACGACCAGAATATCCCGCGGGCCCACCATATTGCGAATGAATGGTCCGAACTTCCGTTTGCGACTTACAAGCGTCTCGCACTATTCGCTGCCAGTCAGAAAAACTGCATCCCACCCCATCAGTGGATCGAGTGGCTTTTGGAAAATCATGCGTGGTGGCTGTGGTCTGTGGCTACGAAGCGCGAAATGTATCGACTCATCGTGTTGCAGGGATGCTTCTTAGCACCCGCAGATCAGAAACGGCTTGAGAACGCAATATTGGTAGGCCCGCCACGTCGCATGTATCGCGATGACATCCTGCCTGAGGCATGGAAAGACCTCGCAGACAGCGCCGTATGGCGTAGGCTCGCCAAGTTGCAAAGCTCAGGCGTATCGCTGGGTAAAGCAGCATGTGCAAGATTGAAAGCCTTGTCACGTGCGTATCCGAAATGGCGCCTTGCATCCAACGAAAGCGACGAGTTCTCTCATTGGATGAGCATGAGTGGTGAACCTGACCACGAAGAAATTCAGAGCATTGATGTCGCACCAAACAAAAGAGATGAGTTAGTTCAGTGGCTTAAAGCCCCTCCCTCTGAATCAGGACATCACGAAGACACCTGGCGCGAAACCTGCCGTAAGCATCCATTGAACGCAGTGTACGCATTGAGAGATCTCGCGGAAGAAGGGGTATGGCCAGCTAATCGATGGCGGCAGGCTATTCAGACTTGGGGCGAGAAAGGTCGTACCAGGAGGTCGTGGCAGTATTCAGCTCCCTGGATACTGACCCTGCCAGATGACCTGCTGACAGAGATCGTCCGCAGCGTTACATATTGGATCGATGCTGTGTCCAAGGTTATCAAACATGATGAATCGACCCTTTTAGAATTGTGCGGGCGGATTATGGCTCTGCCGCTTGAGCCAAATTCAGGAATTACAAGCAGCGGCGAGCCGCTGAACGATCCAGTGACCGATGCCATTAACCATCCAATTGGTCACGTCACCCAGGCGCTGTTGAGTCTCTGGCTGGCCAAACAACCCAACGATAACGATGGTCTACCGATTCAGATCAAAGACCTTTTCACCGAGCTGTGTGACACCACTATAGAAAAACACCGTCATGGCAGAGTGATTCTCGGTTCGAGGTTGATCGTCCTATTCCGTGTTGATCGCCCCTGGACAGAATCGTGCTTGCTCCCATTGTTCGACTGGAGCACTTCTCCATTTGAAGCAAAGGGCGTATGGGAGGGCTTCTTGTGGTCGCCTCGTTTGTATCGTCCTCTATTACTTGCATTTAAAAATCAATTCTTGGATACAGCCAATCATTTTGAAGAATTGGGAGAGCACGCACAGCAATTCGCAGCCTTTCTCACTTACGCAGCGTTAGGCCCGCTTGAGGGCTATACCGCCATGGAGTTTAGATCTGCATTCAAAGAGTTGCCTAAACGAGGCCTCGAAGACGCAGCGCAAGCTCTAACACAAGCTTTAGAGGGCGCTGCCGAGCAAAAGGAAACTTACTGGGAAAATCGAGTTCTCCCTTTCTGGCGAGATATCTGGCCGAAGTCAAAGCAACTCGTAAGCCCAGCCATGGCCGCCTCACTGGCACGCCTAACCATTGTATCTGGCGAAAAATTTCCTGCGGCCTTGGCTTCAGTTCGAGATTGGCTCCTGCCCATCGAGCATCCACATTCGTTGCTTCACGAAATGAATGAAAGCACCGTTTGCACCGACTTCCCGGTAGAAGCCCTGTTACTCCTGAACCTCACGATAGAGGATCAACAATGGATTCCATCGGACCTCAAATCCTGTCTCAGCAAAATTATTCAAGCCGCTCCAACACTCACCGAAGATGCTAGGTACCAAGAATTGATGGTGAGGATGCGTCGTCGCGGTGGATGACAGCGGACGCATGCATCCGTCATACGTGGCTCAGGCCAACATGCCATCAATAATTCGAAAGTGGCGCAAAAACTATAAAAAAGAGATTATTCGACAGCGATAAGTCGGCCAACACCAAGAACAAATTAGGAAATGTAGCAAAAAAACCGTTTCAGACCTAGGCAAATCCATACGCCGTTCAGAGTGGTGAATCATTATACGATTTCACTCCATTAATAACCATTTGAGGTGATTGTGCGCTGTTTATTCTGCAAGGAAGAAAGTCATGACACCAAGGGTGTCGAGCATCTAATTCCCGAATCCATAGGAAGCAAAAGACTGGTCCTGCCAAAAGGACTGGTTTGCGACAAGTGCAATAATTATTTCGCTAGAAAAGTAGAAAACCCCGTGCTTTCCCATTCATCGATACGAAACCTCAGAGGTTGGTATCAAGTCCCAAATAAGAAGGGCACTTACCCATCCGTTTTAGGATGGATTGCTGGAACTGATATAAAAATTAATTTGCGAAAAAGCACAGATGGAAAATTGCAGATAATCGCTGAAAAGCTATCTGAGCAAAAACTCGTTGACGCATATCATTCTGGCATAAGTACAGATTCCGACTTTTCACCATTTTTATTTAAGATTGAGATTGATCCACCACAAAAAGAGATGTCTCGTTTTTTAGCAATGATGGCTTTGGAAGCTTTGGCTCTGCGCTATGTGAAACTAGGAGACGTCAATGTTATTATTGACCACCCAGCTTACGACGCAATTAGACGTTTCGCAAGATACGGTGAGGGCGTGAAACATTGGCCTTACCACCGGCAAGTACTGTTTTCGATGGATGCACAAATGAAGCGTCCAGATTCAGGCCAGTGGGTTCAGGCTGGCTTTGGGCATGATTTGATTGTTACTCCTCACCCCGAAACATACTTTACATTTTTACTATACGGTGTCAATTTCACTATCAATTTAGGAGGCCCCTCAATTGATGGATATGCGTTGTGGCTTCAAGAACATGACCCACTAAAACGCATCGGTGTGAAATTGATAAAAAAGGTCGTTGACGGAAAGGAAGTAGATTTTCTCGAAGGCAGCTTTAGCTCTAACGCTGGAGCCAATTATGATCGAAAGGCTCAACTAATGAAAAGCAAACAAAGACTCTAAGAAAAAGCAATTGACAATTGAAATGGAATAAATACAGATGAGCTTTGATTTACTCTCGGTCCCGGAAGGATATCAACTGGATTTGGCGCTGGTTATCGCGCCTTACGTAGACGTGAAATTCATGGATGCGCTGGTTAAACGCATGAATCCCCGGCGGCTCTGTTTGTTAGTGGATGATGGTGTCAGACCCGAGGACCTACAAGGTTTACATAAAGCTCGCCGCAAAGGTGTAAAGCTTCAGGTTCGTCTAGGCCGGACAGCAGGCCTCATGCACATGAAAGCCTTTTATTTCGAATTCATCCGCAAGGAGGCACCGAAAAGACGAAAGCGCAGATTGTTATTCGGTTCGGCGAACGCTACGAATGCAGCATTTCTCGGCCACAGGAATGCGGAGCTGTTCGCAAACCTCGACTTAGCGATTCAACACGATGCGGATATTGCGGATTATTTTTCTAGAATCCTCGCAACTTTCGATACCGAATTTACAACAGTGATTGAGGGTGCGGAGGTCTGGCCGAGCCAAATACCAAAGCTCTACCTTCCAAGATTCAAGAGCATCGTGCCTGGCGCGATGCCTTTTGGATTCGACACCTGGCTGCAACGTGGCCTGCTTGCCGCTCAATATAGAAACGCCCCGCAGTTCGCGATATTGAATATTCAGCTAAAAAAGGTTTTACCTCAAGAGATGGTTGCAAAGATCTTCGCCAGTCGCAACTTCACCGAGAAAGGTGATCGAGACATTGTACGGTACGGCTACATGAACGGCAGCAGCGACATCGCTATGGATGGAACTGAAATGCCTCGCTGGAAATCTCGGTATGGCGTGTGGACCCACTTGGGCGACTGGATTTCGTATGAATGCTACAAGTCACATAGTACACGCATGAAGTCGAAAGCCTCATCTGCCCGTCATGCAAAAATATCCAAGCTATTAGGCAGTGCGCACGATGCTGGCTGGCGTCGGGAAAAGATTGATGCTTTGCTGAGAGCGCTAGCGGAGGTATGGAGCGATTTGGAGGCATCTGAAGTTGTCCCTAACCTTTACCTTGAAAGCAAAAACGGAAAATTGAACTCAACCTTTTATGAGCAACGGCTGATACAAAAATTAGAGCAGGACATACATCTTGCCCAAGACGAAGACTTTAAAAAGCGGTATGTAAACGGGTACGACTTTCCGGACGTTCCCCGATTTAGGCAAGATGTAATTGCATGGGAACGCTTTGTATATTCTTGGTGTGAGTCGATTGCAGTTGAGGCGGTAAAAAAACTAACACCATCGTTAGTAGCTCGACGAATCCGCTACGTTATGGAGCGCGAGGGGCTCAACCTTTTTGATTTGGAGCCAAAAGAAATCGGTGGCTTTCTGAGAGCGAACTGGGAAAAGGAGTGGGAGGATTATGATATGACCGTGGGGGAATGGATAATTGCTTACCATGAACAAAATTGACCTGGGCAAAATCAACAAAGAAAAGGAACCTTTTTGATGAATTTCTTGGCACAAGTAGCGGCAAAAATCAATAAAAAATCAAAATTATATAAGGTCGGAAAATTACAACACGCACGACAAAAGATTAATAATTTTTCAAGAATTCCCTCCAGCCAACTATTTGATCACAGAACTGTATTTGAAAATTGGGGGTGGCACTATGGAGGACGGAAAGAGCTTCAGTTTAACATCGGAATTGAGGGGGAGTACGTAAGGTACGGTGTCGCCTTTTCCCTAGAATGCAGCCAATCGCTTCCTAATATCGATGTGCTTGTTCCCAAAATAGCGCGGTTTAATGAGTACCTAAGCGAGTTCTGCGAAATCTTTTCTGACTTGCGTATGTGGCATTACGAAAATGATGTCCGAAGCTCCGAATACATGCCCTCCTCCATTCCTCAAGAACGAGTGAAAGAAGGTGTTTTTATATTCCTTGGTGCGAGGTCAGAAAAGAGTGCTATCGACTATGACCAGATATTGGGAATTCTTGATCGACTACTTCCACTCTATTTGTTCACTGAGGGAGGACTTTCTGAGCTTTCTTTAGAAAATAAGCTAAACGATTTTAGATTTAGTGCGGGCTGTACAAAAAAACCATCGCAAACTTCAGGTCTGCTCACCCAAAGAAAACTGGATATTCGATTGAAGCATAATGACTATCAAAGTAATCTCTATATAGAGCTATCAACCTTACACGGAAAAGATAATGTTGGCACAGAAATATACGCGAACGGTTTAAGCATAGATTTGGTAGTAAAAAAGGGTGAAAGTTATTGGTTTTACGAAATTAAGACAGCATCTACTGCCAGAGCCTGCATTCGACAAGCACTTGGCCAGATAATGGAATATTCTTACTGGCCTGGTCATCAACGCGCCGCAAAACTGGTTATCGTCGGCTCTGCAGCGGCGACTTCGGAGGAAATTTCGTACATTGAGTATTTACAAAAAACATTTAGCCTGCCACTCGAATACAAGGCGGTTAGCTGATAGTCAACTCGATGCTTTACTTTTTAAAACCTTCAAATCAGCGGGCCTCGCTAGCACAAACTAAGATGGTACGTTTACAATTCATCCGTTCTTCCTCGACAACTCATCCGCGATTTAACCAACGGCTGGTTGGGAATTTTCCCGTCGGCTACAAATCGGTGAAACCAAGCTAAACTCTCCCCCGAAAACTTAATCGTTGGCGCGCCCGTCAATACCACCCCTGAATTTTTTTGATGCCATGTAATTGTTGACGAGCGCCCTCGATACCAAACTCAGCGCCTCTTCTCATTCGCGCTTGATTGCATCCAAGGGCATAACACCGTCCCACTATCGACAGTTAACGGAGCAGCGGTTAACTGAGCAGGGTCTAGCTTGACGTGATCATTCCCACGCGCTGAGCTTGGGAACTTTACTATTTATTAGTCGAATTTAACTTTCAGAGCAATTTCAATTATGCTGTGTACTTCTCAAACAGAATCCCATGCTACACACCATATCGTCATTACGATATTGAAATCCGAGGTGAACACCGGGATAACCAAAGCCGTCCATGCGGTAGATGTCGCTACCACCGTACCCCCGATATTTTAAAATTTTAACCGGCTCCTTCGACTCGAAAGGCGCCCCAAACAATCTATGGACGTCGATTCGACTCATTTTAATTGTAAGAGGCGGAGGTAACTCACCGGTATAAGAGGGAATACCACCAGCCATGTTAATTAAAGAAAAAAGAACCTCAGTGAGGACTCTATTTTCCGCTCTAAACCAAAGTTCAACACCAGACTCTGGCTTTTGGATCAAATATTCATTATCGTGACCCTCTAATGAAGGTGCCAGAGGCTTGCTCGTAATCACACCCTCCGCTAGAAGGTTTGCATGAGTAGATCCAAGCCCGGCCAGCAAGCGTTTGATCGTCAAAGCATCCATTAGTACCACCCTTGTTCTTGATTGATCTTATGCATTTTGGCGCGAGCCTCTTCCAAGTTTTTTTGAGTAAAGCCTTCCTCAATCATGTAAGGTCTAATCACGTCGAAATTACTGTCTACAGCCGCCCGAAGATCAGCGGCGTCAAAGTGCTGCTTAACTTTATTGTTACGCCCTCCGTACGTCTCGCTATATTTTTGATGGATATGAGCAGGAATAGCAATGCTGGCTACTCGCATGAGCAACTCGTTGATTTCGTAATCCATAAACGCTGTGGATACGTTTTTCAGATATCGCCTGATCGCCGCCTGCGAAGGCATATGATCCACATGCAAACCGCGCCTTGATCGGCCACTGAAAGCCCCATAGATGTCGACCTCCAACGGCCTGACCGCCGGCTTGGCAAACACCAAATACAACGGCGGCACACCCGAATCAGCCGGAAACGAAATGATCGTATCCTGCCAGGTGATGTTTTCTGCATCCCGCCCTGGATAGTGACTGATTGCCGAATCTTGCCCCACCGCAATCGGATGAACAAACACGTTATCCAAGCGTTCCGGTGTTCCGGGATACGGGCTCGGCACGCTGACAACCGGCCCATGGTTCGGCGTCCATGTGATGCTGATGCCATCCAGCACCGCGACCATCGCGCTGTGGTCCTCATTCCACCGGGCTTGCGCGACGGGTACGCGGTCGGCGCCACTGCCAGGTTGGGTATGTAGGCCGTAAACACGCAGTTCACCGGACTCATCCTGGCGAAACTGGAAACGTACTCGCGTGCTGGCCAAACGCATCCCCTCCAACTGCTCCGGGGTGTACAGCGTTGAGTCACCGATATCCCGTGGCCAGAATGCCAGCAGCACGAGGTTGAGGGCCGAACTGGCGCCGGCCAAGCCTCGTACAGCCCAGGCACCGAGGTCGCTGCCGAGTGTACCGGCTACCCTGCCGACGGCGCCCGTGGTACCGGTTGAGGCCATAAGGGCCGTGGCGCCGAAGTTTTTGGCGTTTTCCGGGGCGGTGCCCGCGGCCGTAGAACCGGCTGGCACCGAAACGCAGGATTTGGCAAAAACGCAGGCATCAGCGGCACGATTCGACGCAGCGGGCGCGGCATAATTCGCAGGGGGCGAGGCGGATGCAGTCGGCCTCATTACAATCGGGGTGACACGTTGAGGTTGGGGACCGAACTCCTGAGATTTGGAACTCTGATTGGCAATCAACTCCGGCGGCGGATCGCATTTGCAGATGCACAGATCACCCTCCAGCGCCGCTTGTTTGCCGTTCCACTCTTCGTGCAAATGAGGGCCGGTAAGCGCGATGAAGCCTTCAGTGCCGCAAGCCGGACAAGCGACCCGGTCACCCTCCCTCGAGATCATTTCGCCGTTGAAACTGGTGCCCTCACAACCGCTGATTACTTTGCCACCCGCCGTGGTGGTTGAACCCGTGATGATGTTGTAGCGCCTCACATCTGACTCTCCACGCGATAACCAGCCTTTAGAAGACCAGGAATACCCTCGCCGTCCGCGAACTCCACTACCTGAGCCAGGTTTTGCAGGCTGCTCGTCACGGTGTCGCCGTTGTCGGTAGCGCTGCCGACAATGGCGATGGGCAGACCTTTGTAGGTGGCCGCGAAACCTGCTCCCGAGACAATTTCGCTCTCTTTGCCATCGGGATAGCGCACCCGGTCGCCGACGCACGCGATGCGCAAGTCATGGATCTCTAGGCTGGTGCTTGCAGTGATAATTTCTCCGCCCATACGTGTTCTCGAGCCGAGTGTCGCGTAGTCGTAGATGGCTTTGATTGGGCGAGTTGATGGTTGGATTTCAGTATCGATGTCTTTCATGTTTCGTCCTTTTTAGCGCGCAGGGGTACTCAAACGCGGTCATAGCGTTGATGTGTGCAAAGGGAATAGCGCCGAACTGGCGCAAGAAAGATGGTGCTGGCAGGCGCAAAGCCGAACAACTGTCCGTTCGGCTAGGTATTGGGAAAAACAGAAACGTCTTACAAGGCTTTGAGGTTGCCCCTAGGACACTCCATCTCTAGTCTCCGTACACCGCTGCACACTCAGCGGTCGGGCGTCGCGGCTCGTATTTCTTCAGACGCAAAAGCGTCATGTGTCCTTTCAGTTGGCGCTTTTTTATCGTCTACTGTGCGGCGCTATGGCGGCTGTGCGTGGGATACCTTCGGGTATGCCGATGTTCTGGAGAGTCGGTCCGCGAACCCGCGTACAGCTGCCACCCCCATCGCGTCGCGGCGATCAATGGCAGCTCCTTTAATATCTCCGGAGTTTCACCATGATCAAACCCACCCCAAATCCCCCAATCGATCCAGCACCCAGCGTGCTATTCACCGTTAAAGACGGCATCTGCATCCAAGACCTACTGGTCAACCTCAGCGAATCACTCGCCTCTGCCCACGCCCTCACCTGCGATTTCGCCTTTGATCTCGACGGCTCGCGGCGCGAGGGCGCCCTGGGTATCGCCCAATTGATCGAGGTGTCTCGATTGTTGGCTGAGCGGGTACTGGCTGATATCGAGCGTTAAATACGGCATCGATCGTCCCCACGCGTCACGGGGACGATCATCGAGTGCAAAAAAGTATCAGTGAGCGTGCGCCCAAGGATTTGTCACAACCCCATTTCAAGGCTGTAATCGACGCACACTCTTCCTGACTCGTTGCAGGAAGACACAACAACAATAACCGTCCTTCTGTAGCCCCCTGGGCGCGGAAATGGAGTGCGCGATGAAGTTCACAGCAAAAGCTCTGCTTGCCTGTTCTTGCATGACTGCATGCATGACACTCAGCGCCGTCAGCCTTGGCGCGCAAACCTTGACCATTGCCACCGTCAACAATAGCGACATGATCCGTATGCAAAAGCTCTCGAAAACCTTCGAGGCCGAGCACCCGGAGATCAAGTTGAACTGGGTGGTGCTCGAAGAAAACGTGCTGCGCCAACGCCTCACCACCGACATCGCCACCCAGGGCGGGCAGTTCGACGTGTTGACCATCGGCATGTACGAAGCCGCACTCTGGGGCGCCAAGGGGTGGCTGGAGCCGATGAAGGACTTGCCGGCGTCCTACGACCTTGATGACGTGTTCCCTTCGGTGCGTGATGGTTTGTCGGTCAAGGGCTCGTTGTACGCCCTGCCGTTCTACGCCGAAAGCTCGATCACCTATTACCGCACCGACCTGTTCAAGGACGCCGGGCTGACGATGCCAGAGCACCCGACCTGGAGCCAGATCAGCGAATACGCGGCCAAACTCACCGACAAATCCAAAGAGCAATACGGCCTGTGCCTGCGCGGCAAAGCCGGTTGGGGTGAGAACATGGCGCTGATCACCACACTGGCCAACGGCTACGGCGCACGCTGGTTCGATGAGAAGTGGCAGTCAGAATTCAACGGCCCGGAATGGAAAAACGCGCTGAACTTCTACGTCGACAACATGAAGAAATCCGGCCCACCGGGCGCCTCCAGCAACGGTTTCAATGAAAACCTCGCGCTGTTCAACAGTGGCAAATGCGCGATCTGGGTAGACGCCAGCGTGGCCGGTTCGTTTGTTACCGACAAGAGCCAGAGCAAGGTCGCCGAGCAGGTCGGCTTCGCGTTTGCGCCCCACGAGAAGACCGACAAGGGCACGTCGTGGTTGTATTCCTGGAGCCTGGCGATCCCGACCAGCTCCAAGGCCAAGGACGCCGCCAAGGTGTTCACCAGTTGGGCCACCTCCAAGGAATACGGCCAGCTCGTGGCCAAGACCGATGGCATCGCCAACGTGCCGCCGGGTACCCGCCAATCCACCTACAGCGACGAGTACATGCAGGCTGCGCCGTTCGCCAAGGTGACATTGGAATCGCTGAAAGTGGCCGACCCGACCAAGCCGACCGAGAAGCCTGTGCCGTATGTCGGTATCCAGTTGGTGACCATTCCTGAATTCCAGGCGATCGGTACTCAGGTGGGCAAGTTCTTCTCGGGCGCGTTGACCGGTCAGCAGACCGTCGATGCTGCATTGACCGCCGCGCAGACTACAACCGAGCGGGAAATGAAGCGGGCCGGTTACCCCAAATAACCCTGCCACACCACCGCAAATGTAGGCGCTGGGCTTTTGTGGGAGCTGGCTTGCCTGCGAGGCAAACAACTCGGTCTATCAGTAGCACCGAGGCGATGCCATCGCAGGCAAGCCAGCTCCCACAGTGACCGCACTCCGACGCAGATTCTGTAGGCATCTGACTGGTTCTGATCACCATGAATACACCCACCAAAAACCGCCTGGCCAACCCCGGCTGGTTTCTCGTCAGCCCCTCGGTGGCCTTGTTGCTGCTGTGGATGATCGTGCCGCTGGGCATGACCCTGTACTTTTCGCTGATCCGCTACAACCTGCTTTACCCCGGCGAAAACCAATTCGTGGGGCTGGAAAACTTCAGCTACTTCATCACCGATTCGGGTTTCCTGCCCGGCGCCACCAATACCTTGTTGCTGGTGGGCAGCGTGTTGCTGATCAGCGTGGTGTTCGGCGTGTTGATCAGCGCGCTGCTGGAGGCCAGTGAGTTCCTGGGCCGTGGCATCGTGCGGGTGCTGTTGATTTCGCCGTTCTTCATCATGCCCACCGTCGGTGCGTTGATCTGGAAGAACCTGATTTTCCACCCGGTGTCGGGGATCCTCGCTGCCGTGTGGAAGTTCTTCGGCGCCGAGCCGGTGGACTGGCTGGCGCATTACCCGCTGCTGTCGATCATCATCATTGTGTCGTGGCAATGGCTGCCCTTCGCGATCCTGCTGCTGATGACCGCCATGCAGTCCCTGGACCAGGAGCAAAAGGAAGCCGCACGTCTGGACGGTGCCGGCGCCATTGCGATTTTCTGGCACCTGACCCTGCCCCACCTGGCCCGCCCGATTGCCGTGGTGGTGATGATCGAAACCATCTTCCTGCTCTCGGTATTTGCCGAAATCTTCACCACTACCAACGGCGGCCCGGGCTACGCCTCGACCAACCTCGCCTACCTGATCTACAACCAGGCGCTGGTGCAGTTCGATGTGGGCATGGCCTCGGCCGGCGGCTTGATTGCCGTGGTCATCGCCAATATCGCGGCGATCATCCTGGTGCGGATGATCGGCAAAAACCTGACTGACAAGCCTTGAGGGCCGCGCCATGACGCTTCAACAATCCCGTCGCCTGCAAAGCCTGTTGCTCGGCACATTGGCCTGGGCCATCGCGATCCTGATTTTCTTCCCGATCTTCTGGATGGTGCTGACCAGCTTCAAGACCGAAATCGACGCGTTCGCCACGCCGCCGCAGTTCATCTTCACGCCGACGCTGGAGAACTACCTGCACATCAACGAGCGCAGCAACTACTTCGCCTACGCCTGGAACTCGGTGGTGATTTCGTTCAGCGCCACCGCCCTGTGCCTGCTGATCTCGGTGCCGGCCGCCTACTCCATGGCGTTCTACGAAACCCAGCGCACCAAGGGCACGCTGCTGTGGATGCTGTCGACCAAGATGCTGCCGCCGGTGGGCGTACTGATGCCGATCTACCTGCTGGCCAAGAGCTTCGGCCTGCTGGATACGCGCATTGCGCTGATCATCATCTATACCCTGATCAACCTGCCGATCGTGGTGTGGATGGTGTACACCTACTTCAAGGACATCCCCAAGGACATCCTCGAAGCCGCCCGCCTGGACGGCGCCACCCTGTGGCAGGAAATGGTCCGCGTGCTGCTGCCGATCGCCAAGGGCGGCCTGGCCTCCACGGTGTTGCTGTCGCTGATCCTGTGCTGGAACGAGGCCTTCTGGTCGCTGAACCTGACGTCCTCCAGCGCCGCGCCGCTGACCGCGCTGATCGCCTCCTACTCCAGCCCCGAAGGGTTGTTCTGGGCCAAGTTATCCGCCGTTTCGACCCTGGCCTGCGCGCCGATCCTGATTTTCGGCTGGATCAGCCAGAAGCAGTTGGTACGCGGTTTGTCCTTTGGCGCCGTCAAATAATAATTCGACAAGGAGGCCCATCATGGCCAACCTGAAAATCAAGAATCTGCAAAAAGGCTTCGAAGGTTTCTCGATCATCAAGGGCATCGACCTTGAGGTGAACGACAAGGAATTCGTGGTGTTCGTGGGCCCGTCGGGCTGCGGCAAATCCACCCTGCTGCGCCTGATCGCCGGCCTGGAAGAAGTCACTGAAGGCACCATCGAACTGGATGGCCGCGACATCACCGAAGTGACCCCGGCCAAACGCGACCTGGCCATGGTGTTCCAGACCTACGCGCTGTACCCGCACATGAGCGTGCGCAAGAACATGTCGTTTGCCCTGGACCTGGCCGGTGTCGACAAGAAGCTGGTCGACAGCAAGGTCAGCGAAGCGGCACGCATCCTTGAGCTGGGCCCGCTGCTGGAGCGCAAGCCCAAACAACTGTCCGGCGGCCAGCGTCAGCGTGTGGCGATTGGCCGGGCGATTGTGCGCAACCCGAAAATCTTCCTGTTCGACGAACCGCTGTCCAACCTCGACGCAGCGCTGCGCGTGCAAATGCGCCTGGAGCTGGCGCGCCTGCATAAAGAACTGCAAGCCACCATGATTTACGTGACCCACGACCAAGTGGAGGCCATGACCCTGGCCGACAAAGTTGTGGTGCTCAACAGTGGTCGTATCGAACAGGTCGGCTCGCCGCTGGAGCTGTACCACCAGCCGGCCAATCTGTTTGTGGCGGGCTTTCTCGGCACGCCGAAGATGGGCTTCCTCAAGGGCAAGGTCACGCGTGTCGAAGGCCAGGGCTGCGAGGTGCAACTGGACGCCGGCACCCTGATCAGCCTGCCGTTGAGCGGCGCGACCTTGAGCGTCGGCAGCGCGGTGACCCTGGGCATTCGCCCGGAGCATCTGGAAATCGCCGCACCAGGGCAAACCACCCTGACCGTGACCGCCGACGTCGGCGAGCGCTTGGGCAGCGACACCTTCTGCCACGTCATCACCGCCAATGGCGAGCCGCTGACCCTGCGGATTCGCGGCGACATGGCCAGCCAGTACGGCGAGACGCTGCACTTGCACCTGGACCCGGCGCATTGCCATCTGTTCGACACTGACGGCGTAGCGGTGGCTCGCCCACTGCGCGCAGCCGCCTGATCCCGCGAGTATTGCCCGATGAAACTCAATAAGCACAACCTCACCCAACTGGCGCCCCAGGTGAAAATCCCGGCCTATGCGCTTGCCGATACCCGCCAGGGCATCGCCCATATCGGCGTCGGTGGCTTCCACCGCGCACACCAGGCGTATTACACCGACGCGTTGATGAATACCGGCGAGGGCCTGGATTGGAGCATCTGCGGCGTGGGCCTGCGTGCCGAGGACCGCAAGGCCCGCGACGACCTGGCCGGCCAGGATTACCTGTTCACCCTCTACGAATTAGGTGACACCGACGACACCGAGGTGCGCGTCATCGGCGCACTCAGCGATATGCTGCTGGCCGAGGACGGCGCCCAGGCGTTGATCGATAAACTCGCCAGCCCACAGATCCGCATCGTCTCGCTGACCATCACCGAGGGCGGCTACTGCATCGACGACAGCAACGGCGAATTCATGGCCCACCTGCCGCAGATTCAGCACGACCTGGCGCACCCCAAGACGCCTAAAACCGTGTTCGGTTTTATCTGCGCTGCGCTCACCCAGCGCCGCGCCGCCGGCACTGCGGCATTTACCGTGATGTCCTGCGATAACCTGCCGCACAACGGCGCCGTCACCCGCAAGGCACTGCTGGCCTTCGCCGCGCTGCACAACGCCGAGCTGCATGATTGGATCAAAGCCAACGTGAGCTTCCCGAACGCCATGGTCGATCGCATCACGCCGATGACCAGCACTGCCCACCGCCTGCAACTGCATGACGCGCACGGTATCGACGATGCCTGGCCGGTGGTGTGCGAGCCGTTCGTGCAGTGGGTGCTGGAAGACAAATTCATCAACGGGCGCCCGGCCTGGGAAAAGGTCGGCGTGCAGTTCACCGATGACGTGACGCCTTATGAAGAGATGAAGATCGGCCTGCTTAACGGTAGCCATCTGGCCCTTACCTACCTGGGGTTCCTCAAGGGCTATCGGTTTGTTCACGAGACCATGAACGACCCGCTGTTCGTGGCGTATATGCGTGCGTACATGGACCTGGACGTCACACCGCATCTGGCGCCGGTGCCGGGCATCGACCTGACGGCGTACAAGCAGACGCTGGTGGAGCGCTTTTCCAACCAGGCGATTGCTGACCAGTTGGAACGCGTGTGTTCCGATGGGTCGTCGAAGTTTCCCAAGTTCACCGTGCCGACCATCAATCGCTTGATTGCCGATGGCCGTGAAACCGAGCGCGCCGCACTCGTCGTGGCGGCCTGGGCCCTGTATCTCAAGGGCGTGGACGAAAATGGCGTGCGCTACAACATCCCCGACCCACGGGCCGAGTTCTGCCAGGGGCTGGTGAGTGATGACGCGCTGATCAGCCAGCGTTTGTTGGGCGTGGAGGAGATTTTTGGTACGGCTATTCCCAAGTCGGCGGCATTTGTGGCAGCGTTTGAGCGATGCTATGCAAGCCTGCGCGACAAAGGCGTCACCCAAACCCTGCAAAAACTCCTGAACAAACCGGATTAAAACTGTGGGAGGGGGCTTGCTCCCGATAGCGGTAGGTCAGAGAAAGGTATTTGACTGACACTCCCTCATCGGGAGCAAGCCCCCTCCCACACTTGACCGGGTTACCAATCCAAAAATAATACTGCTGAGCACTCCATCATGACCCAGCAAAACCTTTACCTCGGTATCGACTGCGGCACCCAGGGCACCAAGGCCATTGTCCTCGACGCTAACAGCGGCAAAGTACTGGGCCTGGGCGCCGCTGCGCACACACTGATCAGCGGCGCCAACGGCCGGCGCGAGCAACACACTCAGGAATGGCTGGACGCTTTCACCGAAGCCACCCACCGCGCCCTGCAACAGGCCGGAGTCGATGGCCAGGACATCCTCGGTATCGGTGTGTCGGGCCAGCAGCACGGCCTGGTGCTGCTGGACGAACAAGGTGAAGTGCTGCGCCCGGCCAAGTTATGGTGCGACACCGAAACCACCCCGGAGAACGAGCGCCTGCTGCACCACCTGGGCGGTGAAAGCGGCTCTTTGGAACGCCTGGGCGTAGCAATCGCACCGGGGTACACAGTGTCGAAACTGCTCTGGACCCGCGAACAGCACCCAGAGGTGTTTGCGCGCATCGCCCATATCCTGCTGCCCCACGACTACCTCAACTACTGGCTCACCGGCCGCGCCTGCGCTGACTATGGCGATGCCTCCGGCAGCGGTTACTTCGACGTGCGCAGCCGCAGCTGGGACGTGGCGTTGCTCAGGCACATCGACCCCAGCGGTCGCCTGGAAGCAGCGCTGGCGCAGTTGATCGAAGCCGACCAGGCAGTGGGCACGATCCTGCCGGCCATCGCCGAGCGCCTGGGCATCAACCCCAACGCCGTGGTGTCCAGCGGCGGCGGCGACAATATGATGGGCGCCATCGGCACCGGCAATATCGCCCCCGGCGTGATCACCATGAGCCTGGGCTCATCGGGCACCGTGTACGCATTTGCCGAGCAGCCCAACGTCAGCCCGCAGGCGTCGGTAGCGACCTTTTGTTCGTCGAGTGGCGGCTGGCTGCCGCTGATCTGCACCATGAACCTGACCAACGCCACCGGGGCGATTCGCGAGCTGTTCGAACTGGATTTGAATGCCTTCAACGCCCTGGTCGAACAAGCCCCCATCGGCGCCGACGGCGTTTGCATGCTGCCGTTTCTCAATGGCGAGCGCGTGCCCGCCCTGCCCCACGCCACCGGCAGCCTGCACGGCCTGACCATGACCAACCTGACCCGTGCCAACCTGTGCCGCGCGGTAGTCGAAGGTACCACCTTCGGCCTGCGCTATGGCCTTGACCTGCTGCGTCAGACCGGCCTGCAAAGCCAGAGCATCCGCCTGATTGGCGGCGGTTCAAAAAGCCCGGTGTGGCGGCAGATGGTCGCCGATATCATGCACACCGAAGTGGTGTGTACCGAACAGAGTGAAGCCGCGGCCCTCGGTGCGGCGATCCAGGCGGCCTGGTGCCAGAGCGGCGAACCCCTGGCCAGCCTGTGCGACAGATGTGTGAGCATCGACCCGGCCAGCCGCACCTTGCCGGCACCCGAGCGTGTCAGCGCCTATCAACAGGCGTATGAGCGTTATCAACAGCACGTGGCATCCCTTTAAGAGCGAACGACTATGTATCTGGTGTGTGGTGAGGCGCTGTTTGATTTTTTCAGCGAGGAGGATGCCAGCGGGCAGCCCTCCAGGGTCAACTACAAGGCGATTGCCGGGGGCTCGCCGTTCAACGTGGCCGTGGGCCTGCGCCGTCTGGGCGTTGAGTCGGGGCTGTTTGCCGGGTTGTCCACCGATTACCTCGGGCGCCGCTTGCACCAGGTGCTCAAGGCCGAAGGCGTCAGTGAACGTTTTCTGGTGGAGTTCGACGCGCCGACCACCCTGGCGATGGTTGCCGTGGGTGCCAATGGCTCGCCGCAGTACAGCTTCCGTGGCGAAGGCTGCGCCGACCGCCAGTTAGAGTTGACGCACCTGCCGCCCCTGGGTGATGAGGTGCGTGGGCTGCATATCGGTTCGTTCTCGCTGGTGGTGCAACCCATTGGCGACACCTTGCTGAACCTGGTCAAGCGCGAAAGCGGCAAGCGCCTGATCAGCCTGGACCCCAATGTACGTCTCAACCCGCAGCCGGATATTCAACTGTGGCGCACGCGCGTGGCGCAGCTGGTGCAACATGCCGACCTGATCAAGGTCAGCGACGAGGACTTGCACCTGCTCTACCCCGATCAGTCACCCGAAAGTGTGCTGCAAGGCTGGCTGCAGCACCGCTGCCAACTGGTATTCCTCACCCGCGGCGGCGATGGTGCATCGGTGTTCAGCCGCCAGCATGGCAGTTGGTCTGCCGCTGCGGTCGAAGTGCAAATGGCCGATACCGTCGGCGCCGGCGATACGTTTCAGGCGGCGTTGATTGCCTGGCTGACCGAGCATCAGCTTGATTCAGTGACTGGCCTGCAACAGCTCACGCGCGCGCAAATGGATGACATGCTCGGCTTTGCGATTCGGGCTGCCGCGCTGACCTGTACCAAGACCGGCCCCGACCTGCCCTATCGCCACCAACTGGCGGATGCGCACATTTCGCGCAATGGAGCGAACCCGTTGTTGTAGGAGCGAGCTTGCTCGCGAAAAGCGCAAAGACGCCGTGTTTGTCCAGTATGCCCGCGTTATCGTTAACACTTTTCGCGAGCAAGCTCGCTCCTACAGTGGTTAGTGATAACCGCGCCCGCCTGCGCGTTGCAGGACCGGGGCGTGGCTGTACTTGAGATCCTCACGCAACCCGGTGATCAGGTTGCAAATCGCTCGACTGCTGTCGAGCTTGTCCGCGTTGATGCCTTTGACCTCCAAATCCACCCGGTCACGGTTGCGGTCATCAAAGATTTTTATGGTCAACGAGGCATCTTCGGCTTTGGTGCATTCGCACCGTTTAGGCAGGAAACTTCCTTCAATAATGCTGCGAAGCTCTAGTTCCGAAAGCATGGCTAACTTCTCCTTTTTTTGAGACTGCCAAGCGGTTGCTCATGTGTCTGGCAGTCGCTGGCAGTTCACGTCTTGCCAACCCTGTAAGACGCTTGTCATCCCCAAGCCTACGCGGCAAATTCGGCTGGCGTTGTAACCATTCTTCATAAGGCGCGTGCTGCGTTATATAACGTATTTGGACGAGGCGTGATCGTCTTCGAATGGCTTCGATTAAACGTTTAACCCTCCCGCCATGATGTTTACAGCGGACATACAAAACATATACGCTTTGTATATCAACCAGACACAGTGAACCCCATGGGCATCGTCAAGATCACCGACCCACTGCACGAACAGCTACGCCTGGCCAGCGCCGCCATGGACCGCTCCATCAATGCCCAGGCCGAGTTCTGGATCAAGATAGGCCTGCTGGCCGAACTCAACCCACACCTGCCCTACAACGAACTGATAAACAAGCTGTTGCTGGACAAACCCGACCTGATCCGGGGGCGCAGTTGATGATCAAGACCACCGCGCAACTGGCTGTGATGCGTGAATCCGGGCGCTTGCTGGCTCAGGTATTCGACATGCTCGACGGTTTTGTCGCTGCCGGCCGTTCCACTCTGGAGCTGGACAGCGCCGTCGAAGCCTTCATTCGCAACGACCTCAAGGCTCGCCCGGCCAGCCTGGGGCAGTACGACTACCCTTTCTGCATCAACACGTCGATCAACGAAGTGGTGTGCCATGGCATGCCCAGCGCCAGGCAAATCCTCAAGGACGGCGACATCATCAACATCGACATCACCCTGGAAAAAGGCGGCTTTATTGCCGACTCCAGCAAGATGTACATGATCGGCAACGTGGCGCCCAAGGCCAAGCGCCTGGTGGAAATGACCTTTGAAGCGATGTGGGCCGGCATCCGCCAGGTCAGGCCCGGCGCACGCCTGGGTGATATCGGCCATGCGATCCAGAGCCATGCGCAAGCCAACGGCTACAGCGTGGTGCGCGAGTACTGCGGCCATGGCATCGGGCGGGAGATGCATGAAGAGCCGCAGGTGCTGCACTTCGGCCGCCCCGGCACCGGCCTGGAACTGCGCGAAGGCATGGTGTTTACCGTCGAACCCATGCTTAACCAGGGCAGCGCCAAAGTGCGCAGCCTCAAAGACGGCTGGACCGTGGTAACCAGGGACAACAGCCTGTCGGCGCAGTGGGAGCATACCGTGGCGGTGACGGCAGATGGCTTCGAGGTGTTGACCTTGCAAAATCACCCCTAACCACCGCTATAGCCTGTAGGAGCGAGCTCGCTCGCGAAAAACGCCCAGACCCCGCGCTAAACCAGGCTAGCTACTTTTTCGTTAACGTTTTTCGCGAGCAAGCTCGCTCCTACACCCGCCTCGGCCTCCAGCTCGCGCACCAGCGGCAAGACCCGTTTGCCGAAATACTCGACTTCTTCCTGAAAGTGCAGGAAGCCAGCCAGCACCAGGTCCACGCCCACCGCCTTGAGCGCGACGATGCGCTCGGCGATCTGCTGCGGGGTGCCGATCAGGTTGGTCTTGAACCCATCGTTGTATTGCACCAGGTCCTCGAAACTGGACTTGGCCCAGTTGCCCTCACCTTCCGGCGAGGCCTTGCCCGCTTGCCTGGCAGCATCACCGAAGGCGTTGACCGCTTCCGGGTCGGCCTTGTCGATGATCTCCGCCAGCACGGCCCTGGCCTCTTCTTCGGTGTCGCGGGCGATGATAAAAGCATTCACGCCTACTTTCACGGAATGGTGATTGGCAGCGGCCTTGGCACGAATATCATCGACCTGGGCCTTGATACCTTCGGGAGTATTGCCGTTGGTGAAATACCAGTCCGAGACCCGCGCGGCCATGTCCCGCGCCGCCCGTGAGCTGCCGCCCTGGAAGATCTCGGGCTGCCCCAGGGGCTTGGGTTTGAGGGTGTAATGGTTGAAGCGGTAGAAGTCGCCCTTGAAGGTGAAGTCATCCTGGGTCCAGATACCTTTGAGGCTGCGGATAAATTCTTCGGAACGACGATAGCGCTCATCATGCTCCAGCCAGGGTTCACCAATGGCCTGGAATTCGCCCTTGAACCAGCCGCTGACGATGTTCACCGCGATCCGACCGTTGGTGAGCTGGTCGATGGTCGCCAACTGCTTGGCGGCCAGCGCCGGTTGCCAGGGGCCGGGCAGGATCGCCGCAATCACCTTCAGCGTGGTGGTGGCGGCCAGCAGCGCATGGCTGAATGCCACGGATTCATGCTGGTTTTCGGCGCCGTAACCGGCGGTGAAGCGGATCTGGGTCAGGCCGTATTCAAAGCCGGCAGCTTCGGCCAGTTGCGCCAGTTTGCGGTTGTAATCGATGCCCCAGTGGGTGCGCTGTTCGATCTTGCTGACCACCAGCCCACCGCTGACGTTGGGCACCCAATAGGCAAATTTCACGGCTTGCTGACTCATCGGACGGTACCTCGCACAAAGGGATGTCCTGTGGCTTACGCAGCAAGCGTGCCAGGCCGCGCAAACGCCCTCACCACAAGCGCTGCGCTAAAAAAAGCACCTCGAATCAGTACGACGCTGGTGTCAGGTATCGCAGCGGTTTGTCGATCCACTGTTGCTGGAGCAACACCGAATCGCCCCTGCTCACCGTAAACAGGGGAGCAAAGTCCCGGCGGGCAAGGCGCTGGACCGACATTGGCGCAACGCACGGACGGTCTTTGCACAATCCGCTGATCTACAAGGCGCGCATCGTGGGTGACTGGGTGATCAATGGGACAGAACCACCGTTTGTATGGCAAATCGGCGACGGCCCGGCGAAGGCCTGAAGCCGATCGCGCTCAAACTGTGGGAGGGGGCTTGCTCCCGATAGCGGTGTGTCAGACTTGGAGGTATTGACTGACACTCCCTCATCGGGGGCAAGCCCCTCCCACATTTGGAGCACATGCGGCTCAGAACGCCAGCTTGTACCCCACCGCCATCAACATGACCGCCAGGCACGGGCGTAACACGCTGTCGGAAATCTTGCCGGTCATATGGCTGCCAAAGTAGATCCCCGGCAACGAGCCCATCAGCAAAAAGCCCAGCAGGTGCCAGTCCATATTGCCC
This sequence comes from Pseudomonas paralactis, assembly GCF_001439735.1. Classification (GTDB taxonomy): domain Bacteria; phylum Pseudomonadota; class Gammaproteobacteria; order Pseudomonadales; family Pseudomonadaceae; genus Aquipseudomonas; species Aquipseudomonas paralactis. The sequence goes on along the minus strand of NZ_JYLN01000005.1, from coordinate 273,588 downwards.
ATGCTGGCATGACCCAGGCCCGCCACCAGGGTCAGGGGCACGGCGTGGGCGATTTCGGTGCCCACCAGGCGGCGCGTGGCCAGGAACGGGTACAGAATAAACAGCGCCACCGTGCCGAGGGCCCCGGCGCCAATGGACGTCAAGGCCACCATGGTGCCGAGCACCGCGCCGGTCACCACGGTCAGCGCGTTGAGGTTGCGCGGGTGCATGTGGTAGTCGTCACCGGCATGGCGCTGGGCAAAGGCCAACAGGCTTTTCTTGAACAGAATCGCCAGGGCCGTCAGCAGCAGCACCACACCCAGGGCCTGCTTGATCACTGCGTTCATCGCACTGGGATCGGTGTGCAGGCTGGCAAGGAACCATAAGGTCAGCAACACCGCCGGCACACTGCCCAGGGTGAGCCAGCCGGTGATGCCCCAGTCAATGTTGCGGTTTTTGCTGTGCACCAGCACGCCACCCGACTTGGTGATGGCGGCATACAGCAGGTCCGTGCCCACGGCGGTCGCTGGGTTAATACCAAACCACAACAAAATCGGCGTCATCAGCGAGCCACCACCGACACCGGTCATGCCCACGATAAAACCAACGATCAGGCCGGCAACCACGAAACCAATATTACCCACATCCATTACAGCTACCTGCAGCCTTATAAATTTCTGGGCGCAGGATAGCGATTTTTCTTATAACCACTTATACCAATATGATCTGACTTTATGCCTTTTCATCGTATGCACTCCAAACTTTATTTTCTAAACGCTGCATCCAATTGATCCGCTCATGGGTAATACCTTCAGTAACCGTGCTGTTCTACCCAATGGAGAATCACCATGAACGCTAAAGCCCTGCTCTGCTTCACCGGTTTGCTTATCGCCAGCCCCGCCACCTTTGCCCAGGCCGGCCTGCCTGACAGTATCAAGGTGCCCCAGGGTCACAAGATTGCGATGGAGACCACAGGCATCGGCGAAATCACCTATGAGTGTCGCGACAAGGCCAATGCCGCAGGCCAGACCGAATGGACCTTTGTCGGCCCCAAGGCCGTGCTGAATGATCGCAGCGGCAAGCAAGTAGGCACCTACTTCGGCCCACCGGCGACCTGGCAGGCCAAGGACGGCTCCAGGATCACCGCCACGCAATTGGCCGTGGCGCCATCGAGCCCGGGCAACCTGCCCTATCAACTGGTCAAGGCCAATCCGGCTGAAGGCCAGGGCGCGATGACTGGCGTGAGCTATATACAGCGGGTTGCACTCAAGGGTGGCGTGGCGCCGAGCAGTGAATGCACCGCCGCCGACAAGGGCAAGCAGGAAAAGGTGAAATACCAGGCCGACTACATTTTCTGGGTATCCAACTGAGCAAACTCGACTACGCTGCCCAAAGGAAATTGCATCCCTCAGTGCAGGCGACGTGCTTGCATGGGGGTTGCCTTGAGGAAGTCATGTGTTTGATTACGAAGCCTGCCTGTCGGCCTGCGCCCGTGGCGATCAACAGGCCCTGCGCCGCTTGTACGAGCAAGACAGCAGCCATTTGCTGGGCGTAGCGCTGCGCATCGTGCGTGACAAGGGGCTGGCCGAGGATGTGGTGCATGACGCATTTATCAAGATCTGGAACGGAGCCGCCGGTTTCGACCTTAGCCGAGGCTCGGCGCGTGGATGGATGTTCAGCATCACTCGGCACCTGGCACTGAATATCGTGCGCAATGCCGGCCGCGAGATTGCCTTGAGCCAAGCGCACGAACCACACGCCGAACCTGCCGAAACCTTTGAGTTCACGGCACGCTCGGGGCAGATCCACACCTGCCTGGCGCACCTTGATCCGGCCCGCCGCCGGTGCATCCTGCATGCCTACGTCGACGGCTATTCTCATAGCGAAATCGCGGAGAAACTAGGCACCCCACTGGGGACGATCAAAGCCTGGATCAAACGCAGCCTCGCCGCGCTCCGGGAGTGCATGGCATGAACAACGACGAACTGCCCAGCGAATACGTATTGGGCACGCTGCCCCCTGAGCAACGGGCCGACGTTGAGCAGCGCATCGGACACGACAGCGCGCTGCGCAAGGCGGTGGATGCCTGGGAGCAGCGCCTGTTGCCGCTGACGGCGCTGGCCGAACCGGTGCCTCCCTCCCCGCAATTATGGCGGCGCATACAAGGCACACTCGCGCCACCGCCGGCCTTTGTCTCCTGGTGGAACCTGCTGGCCCTATGGCGTGGCCTGGCCGCCGCTGGGCTGGCGGCAAGCATCGTATTGGCGACGCTGTTGCTGACCCGCCCGCCTGCCGCCAACCCGACCTTTGTGGTGGTACTGGCGGCGCCGCAAGGCCAGTCACCCGGTTGGGTCATCCAGGCCAGCAATGACCAGAAGATCCAGTTGATTCCCTTGGGAGTGGTGCAAGTGCCAGCGGACAAGGCCCTGCAATTCTGGACCAAGGGTGACGGCTGGCAAGCGCCGGTGTCCCTGGGTTTGGTCAAACCGGGGCAGACGCTGTCGATGCACTTGGACAACCTGCCCCCGCTTACGCAAAACCAACTGTTCGAGCTGACACTTGAAGGCCCAGCCGGCTCACCCACTGGCAAGCCGACCGGGCCGATCCAAGCTATCGGCCGCGCGGTCAAGGTGCTGTGATCTACCTCTGAGTCGGCAACCACAGCCGAAACCGCGCTCCGCCCAGCGGCGACGCCAGCGCCGTCAAGGTGCCGTCCTGGGCCTCCAGGGCGCGCCGGCTGATCGCCAGGCCCAGGCCAAAGCCGCCGGTGGCGCGGTCGCGGCTGCGGTCCAGGCGGTAGAACGGTTCGAAGATGCGCTCGCGCTGGTCCACCGGTATGCCGATGCCGTCGTCATCCACCCAGATTTCGCAGCCGTTGGGACACACCTTGACCCCCACCTGGATGCGTTTATCGCAGTAGCGCGTCGCATTGCGCAGCAGGTTCTGCAAGGCGCGGGCGGTAAGGCGCGGGTCGAGGCTGAAGCGCTCGACGCTGCAGTCCAGCGCCACGTCGATGACGATCTCGGGGTTTTCCAGCTCGTCGTCGACGCTGCCCAGCACGCTGTCGATAAACTCATCGAGCGCCACCTCGACGCGTTCGGGCAATTGCGCAGGATTTTGCAGGCGGCTGTAGGAGAGCAATTCCAGCACCAGCTCATCCAGCTCGCGAATATGCGCCACCAGGCTTTGCAGGCGCTCGCGGCTGGCGGGGGGCATGTCTTCGGAAAGCGCCAGGGCCAGGCCGAAATCCAGACGCGTGAGCGGTGTGCGCAGTTCATGGGAGACCGCATTAAGCAAGTCGCGCTGTTGATTGAGCAGGTGCTCGATATCGTCGGCCATGGTGTCGAACACTGCGGCCAGGCTGCCGATGCTGGAGCTGGGCGGAAGCCGTGTACGCTCCCCAAGATGGCCCTTGCCCAACAGCGCGGCGGTGCTTTTGAGGCGCTCCAGGTCACGCCAGTGCGGACGCAGCCACACCAACAGGCACGCCAGCAGTGCTGCGCCAATCAACACGTTCATCGACCAGTACAGCAGGTTCATGTCCAAGGGGTCCGGCGGGATCGTCAGCTTGACCGCGAACTGCTGATTGATCGGCGAGCTGATTTCTTCCATCCAGCCCCACTCGCCCAGGCGGATCACCGGCTTGCCTTGCTCCAGCAGTTGTTCTTCCTGGGGTGTATAGCGGGCGTCCTGGCGCAGCAACAATTGAACCTTCAAGGGCGCAAAATCGCGGCTCAACTGGTCGGTCACCTGGGACCAATGCTCCACCGGTGCGCGCTGGTACTGCTTGACCATAAGCTTTTGCAGGCCACGGGACTGTTCGATGTTGTAGTTCATGTAGCGGTGTTCGAACAGCTGAATCACCAGCTTGGGAATCAGAAAGATGGCGGCGCTATAGGTAATGATGGTGATCAGGTAGAGGCGAAGCAGCACACGGAACATGATTCAGCATTCCCACTCGGAACGGCTGAACAGATAACCCTTGCCCCACACGGTCTTGATCTTGCGCGCTTCGCCGGCGTGGTCGTCAAATTTGCGCCGCAGCTTGGAAATGGCCACGTCTACCGAGCGGTCGGTGCCGTTGAACTCGATGCCGCGCAGGCGTTGCAGGATCTGGTCGCGGCTGAGCACTTCACCGGCGTGGCGCGCCAATACGACCAGCAGGTTATATTCGCCGCTGGACAGTTCCACCGCCTGCTCGCGCCAGGTGACGGTGCGCTCCGACAGGTCGATGCACAGGTTGCCCATGATGATCCGGTCGTTGGCCACCTGGGGTTCAGACAGGCTGCTGCGGCGCAGCAGCGTGCGCACCCGGGCCAGCAGCACGCGCGGCTCGCAGGGTTTGGTTACATAATCGTCGGCGCCCATTTCCAGGCCCAACACCTGGTCGTGGCTGTCGTCGCGGGCGGTCAGCATCAGGATCGGCAGGCCCGCCGAGTCGGCGCGCAACAGGCGGCAGACTTGCAAGCCATCCAGGCCCGGCAACATCAGATCGAGGATCACCAGGTCCGGCGGGTTCAGACGTGCACGTTCGCGTACGTGGTCGCCACGGCTGAGCACGCTGACGTGATAGCCATTGCGTTCCAGGTAGCTGGCGATCAGCTCGGAGAGTGCGGCGTCGTCTTCGACCAGAAGGATGTTGGGCATGGTGTTTCCAATGAATGCTGTTTACGGGGTGTGCAGGGATCCAAATGTGGGTGGGGGCTTCCCCCCTTGCACATTGAATCCTCAATAATTGCAGGATTGTGCAAGGATATACGCCCCCGACGCCAAGCGCGCCGCACCTTACACTTCTTCACACACGACCTACATAGCTTCACAGCACCACGGCGCAGGTGTCCTTAGGATGCGCCAGTCAATATTGGGATAAGAGCATGTCGAAGAATCTATTTGCGCCGTTTTGCCTGTTGGCCCTCACACTGGCGCTGAGCGCGTGTGGCCAGTCTGCAGACGAGGCGCCACAAATGCCCCTGGCCAAAGTGCGCATCGAAACCCTGCAAGCCAAGCCCCTGTCCATTACCAGCGAACTGAGCGGGCGTATCGCCGCGCCGCGCATTGCCGAAGTGCGCGCGCGGGTCGCCGGTGTGGTCATGCAACGCGTGTTCAAGGAAGGTCACGATGTGAAACAGGGCGATGTGCTGTTCCGTATTGACCCGGCGCCGTTCAAGGCTGACCTGGACAGTGCCCAGGCCAACCTCAGCAAAGCCGAGGCCAATGCATTTCAGGCACGCCTGCAAGAGCAGCGCTACAGCCAGTTGGTCGAGGGCAACGCCATCAGCGGGCAGGAATACGACAACGCCCGCGCCACACTGCGCCAGACCAACGCAGAGGTTGCCGCACAAAAGGCTGCGGTCGAGCGCGCCAGGCTGAACCTGGGCTATGCCACCGTGACCGCGCCGATTTCCGGGCGCATCGGTCGCGCCCTGGTAACCGAAGGCGCGCTGGTCGGCCAGAACGAAGCCACGCCGCTGGCAATTATCCAGCAGTTGGACCCGATCCATGCTGACCTCACCCAATCCACCCGTGAGCTGAACGACCTGCGCCGCGCCTTCCGCGCCGGCAGCTTGAAGCAGGTCGGCCAGGACCAGGCCAAGGCCACGCTGATCCAGGATGACGGCAGCCTGTACCCGTTGCCGGGCAAGCTGTTGTTCGCCGAGATCAGCGTAGATCCCGGCACCGGGCAGATCATTTTGCGCAGCGAGTTCCCCAACCCGGATCTGGACCTGTTGCCCGGCAGCTTCGTGCGGGTACGCCTGGAACAAGCGGTAGACAAGCAAGGCATCAGCGTGCCGCAACGCGCCATCACCCGTGACAGCGCCGGTATCCCGATGGTGTTGCTGCTGGACGCCGAGCAGACCGTCAGCCAGCAGCCGGTGGAACTGGGTGCGGTGATCGAGGACCGCTGGATCGTCAGCAGTGGCCTCAAGCCCGGCGATCGCATTATCGTCGAGGGCCTGCAACATGCACGGCCCGGCGAAAAAGTTGAAGTGGACGACAGCCCGCTCGTAAAGGAATAACCCGTCATGCCGCAGTTCTTTATTGACCGCCCGATTTTTGCCTGGGTGGTGGCCCTGTTTATCCTGCTGGCCGGCTTCCTGGCCATCCCGCAGTTGCCGGTGGCTCAGTACCCCAACGTCGCGCCACCGAAGGTGGAAATCTACGCGGTGTACCCGGGCGCGTCGGCCCAGACCCTGGACGAAAGCGTGGTCAGCCTGATCGAGCAGGAGCTCAACGGCGCTGATCACCTGCTGTATTTCGAATCCCAAAGCAGCCTGGGTTCGGCGACGATCACCGCGACCTTCCAGCCGGGCACCGACCCGGAAATGGCCCAGGTGGATGTGCAGAACCGCCTCAAGGTCGTTGAGCCGCGCCTGCCCCAGGCTGTCACTCAACAAGGCTTGCAGGTGGAAAAAGTCTCCGCCGGGTTCCTGCTGCTGGTGACCCTGACTTCCAACGACGGCAAGCTCGACGACGTTGCGCTCAGCGATTACCTGGCGCGCAACGTGATGAACGAGCTCAAGCGTCTGGACGGCGTCGGCAAGGCGCAGTTGTACGGCGCCGAGCGGGCCATGCGCATCTGGATCGACCCGCAGAAGCTGATCGGTTTCAACCTGACGCCGGCTGACGTCAACGCCGCGATCAGCGCGCAGAACGCCCAGGTCTCGGCGGGCAGCATCGGGGACTTGCCGGGCACCAATACCCAGGAAATCACCGCGGCGATTCTGGTCAAGGGCCAACTGTCGACGCCGGCGGAATTCGCCGACATCGTGCTCAAGGCCAACCCCGACGGTTCCACCGTGCGCATCGGCGATGTGGCGCGCGTGGAAGTCGGCAGCCAGGAATACCAGTTCTCCACGCGCCTGAACGGCAAGCCCTCCACCGCCGTCAGCGTGCAGCTGTCGCCCGGCGCCAACGCACTGAGCACCGCAACCCTGGTGCGGGCGAAGATGGATGAACTGTCGCGCTACTTCCCGGCCAATGTGGAATACAAGATTCCCTACGACACCTCACCGTTCGTCAAGGTCTCGATCACCAAGGTGGTTTACACCCTGCTGGAAGCCATGGCGCTGGTGTTTGCGGTGATGTTCCTGTTCCTGCAGAACGTGCGCTACACCCTGATCCCCACGCTGGTGGTGCCGATTGCATTGATGGGCACCTTTGCCACCATGCTGTTGCTGGGCTTCTCGATCAACGTGCTGACCATGTTCGGCATGGTATTGGCCATCGGCATCCTGGTGGACGATGCCATTGTGGTGGTGGAAAACGTCGAGCGCATCATGGCCACCGAGGGCCTGTCGCCCAAGGACGCGACCAAGAAAGCCATGGGCCAGATCACCGGCGCCATCATCGGTATTACCCTGGTGCTGGTGGCGGTGTTCCTGCCGATGGCTTTCATGCCGGGCTCGGTGGGTGTGATCTACCAGCAGTTTTCGTTGTCGATGGCCACCTCGATCCTGTTCTCGGCGTTCCTGGCCCTGACCTTGACCCCGGCCCTGTGCGCCACCTTGCTCAAGCCGATTGCCAAGGGCGAACACCACGCCAAGGGCGGGTTCTTCGGCTGGTTCAACCGACGCTTCGAGCAGCTTACCGACCGTTATGAAGGCTGGGTGGCCTATGCCCTCAAGCGCAGCGGCCGCTACCTGCTGATCTACCTGGTATTGCTGGTGGGCATGGGGCTGTTGTTCAGCCGCCTGCCCTCCTCGTTCCTGCCGGTGGAGGACCAGGGTTACACCATCACCGATATCCAGCTGCCACCCGGCGCCAGCAAGAACCGCACGGTGCAGGTGGCCGAACAGATCGAGGCGCACAACGCAGGCGAACCTGGAGTGGGTGATACCACCATGATCATGGGCTTCAGTTTCTCCGGTTCCGGGCAGAACGCGGCGCTGGCGTTTACCACGCTCAAGGACTGGTCTGAACGCGGCAGCGATGACTCGGCGGCGTCGATTGCCGACCGCGCCAACATGGCCTTCAGCGAGCTCAAGGATGCGATTGCCTATGCGATCCTGCCACCGCCGGTGGATGGCCTCGGCACCTCCAGTGGTTTCGAGTTCCGCCTGCAGGACCGTGGCGGCGTTGGTCATGCCGGCTTGATGGCAGCACGTACCGAACTGCTGGACGCCGCGGCAAAAAGCCCGATCCTGGCCAACGTGCGCGAAAGCGCCCTGGCCGAAGCCCCGCAAGTGCAGCTGGAAGTCGACCGCAAGCAGGCCAATGCCCTAGGCGTGTCGTTTGCCGATGTGGGCAATGTGCTGTCTTCCGCGATCGGCTCGGCTTATGTCAACGACTTCCCCAACCAGGGTCGTATGCAGCGGGTGGTGGTGCAGGCCGAAGGCGACCAGCGCAGCCAGGTGGCCGACCTGATGAAGATCAACGTGCGCAACAACGCGGGCAAGATGGTGCCGCTGTCGGCCTTTGTCGAAGCCAAGTGGACCCAGGGCCCGACGCAGTTGACCCGCTACAACGGCTACCCGGCCATCGCCATCAGCGGTGAGGCGGCGCCGGGGCACAGCACGGGCGAAGCCATGGACGAAATCCAGCGCCTGGTCAGCCAGTTGCCTGCCGGGCTGGGCCAGGAATGGACCGGCTTGTCCTTGCAGGAACGCTTGTCCGGCTCCCAGGCGCCGCTGCTGTTGGGCCTGTCATTGCTGATTGTGTTCCTGTGCCTGGCGGCGCTGTATGAGAGCTGGTCGATCCCGACCTCGGTATTGCTGGTGGTGCCACTGGGCGTACTGGGTGCGGTGCTGGCGGTCTCCTTGCGCGGGATGCCCAACGATGTGTTCTTCAAGGTCGGCCTGATCACCATCATCGGCCTGTCGGCGAAAAACGCGATCCTGATCATCGAGTTCGCCAAGGACCTGTATGACCAGGGCGAGGACTTGATCGACGCCACCTTAAAGGCTGCGCGGTTGCGCCTGCGACCGATCATCATGACCTCGCTGGCGTTTATCCTCGGCGTGGTGCCATTGGCAATTGCCACCGGGGCCAGTTCGGCCAGTCAGCAGGCGATTGGTACCGGTGTGATTGGCGGGATGATCACGGCGACATTGGCGGTGGTGTTTGTGCCGGTGTTCTTTGTGGTGGTGATGAAGCTGGTGCGCAAGCGCCATAAGCTAAACTGACATCGCCGCAGCCAAATGTGGGAGCTGGCTTGCCTGCGATGACGGCGGCACAGGCGACATAAGTGTTACCTGAACCAACGCTATCGCAGGCAAGCCAGCTCCCACAGGGTTATTGATTGCATTCATGATCAGGTACACCCGAATAAGCTATGGTGCTCACACATAGTTCTTTGTGAGCCACCATGCCCTTCCTCGCCCGCACCCACCCTCGCCTCTCATCCGCAGCCGTACTGGGCCTTGCCGTAGGCATTCTGGTACCGGCTGACACCCTCGCCAGCAAAGTCCTGATCGGCTGGAACGCCGGCGTCTGGACCTACCTCGTTTTGATGCTATGGCTGACCATTCGCGCCAAGGCCGAGGACGTCAAGCGCATCGCCGAAATCGAAGACGAGAACGCCGGGCTGGTGTTGTTCATGGTGTGCATCGCCGCCATCGCCAGCCTGGCGACCATCACCTTCGAACTGGTCGGCAGCAAGGACCTGGCCGCTTCCGAGCGCCTGCTGCACTACGGTTTCACCGGGCTGACGGTGATCGGCTCCTGGCTGTTGATCGGGGTGATTTTCAGCGTGCACTACGCCAGGCTCTATTACACCTGGCAAGGCAAGGAGCCGGCGCTGCGCTTTGCCGAAGGCTTGCTCACACCCAACTACTGGGACTTCCTGTATTTTTCCTTCACCATCGGCGTGGCGGTGCAAACCTCGGATGTGGGCGTCGCCACCCGTGGCCTGCGCAAGGTGGTGCTGGGGCAGTCGTTGATCGGTTTTCTGTTCAATACGGCGATCCTAGGTTTCTCGATCAACATCGCCGCCGGCTTGTTTGGCTAGACTGCACAAATCTTCTAGACGCCCTCCCCGTTGTCGGCGCCAATTGCACATTACATTCAGCCTCGGTGTTGTATGCGCGCGCACAATTGGATCGACCTGAACCAGGACGCCGACACCGGCATCGAGACCCTGCGCGCGCATTTCGAGGGCCATGCCTACGACCCCCATTGGCATGACAGCTATCTGGTGGGCGTCACCGAACAAGGCATACAGCAATTCAACTGCCGGCGCACGCGGCATGACAGCGTGCCGGGCCAGGTGTTTCTGCTGGAGCCTGGTGAGATCCACGATGGCCATGCGCCTACTGTCGATGGCTTCACTTACCGCATGCTCTACCTCGACCCACATTGGCTGGAACGGGAAATCTGCAGCGTATTCGAGGAAGCGCCCGCTCACCATCAGTTGAGCTTCGCCCGCACCCTGGCCAACGACCCACGCCTGGCCCTGGCCACCAGCCAGGCATTTCACAGCTTGCACCACAGCGAACTGCGGATCGTACGGCAAAGTGCTCTGGACCAATTGCTGGAACGCCTGACCGGCCAGCTCTACTGGCGCATGCGCTACCGCGACGATCCCCGTTTACCGCGGGTGGCCCACAAGGCACGGGACTACCTGCACGCCCACCTGCATCAGGATATAGGCATGAACGAGTTGGCCCTGGCGTGCGGTGTCGATCGCTTTCGCCTCAGCCGCGCCTTCAAGAGCGCCTTCGGCCTGGCGCCCCAAGCTTACCTGGTGCAACTTCGGCTCACACGTGCCCGGCGTTTATTGGCCAAGGGCGAGCAGCCGGCAGCGGTGGCGATGGCCCTGGGCTTCGCCGATCAAAGCCATCTGGGCCGCTGGTTTGTGCGCGCCTACGGCCTGACACCCGCCGCCTACCGAAAGCGCTGCTCAAATCTTCCAGACAGTTAACCGCCAGGCTTGTGAAGATCGACTCCATCGATTGGTCCATCGGAGTCACCCACCATGCTGTCCACGTTCGTGCCGTTCATGCTGTTCGCCTTCGTCGCCTGCATTACCCCTGGCCCGACCAATATCCTGGTGCTGAGCAACAGTGCCCGTTACGGTTTCAAGGCCACACTGCCAATTATTCTGGGTGCCTGCGCGGGAGCGGCGGGGATTGTGCTGCTGGTGGGCTGCGGGGTGGGCCAGTCTCTGGTGCAAGTGCCCAGGGTGCAAACCGTGATGCAGTGGGTCGGTGTGGCTTGGCTGAGTTACCTGGCGTGGCGGATTTTCAGCGCACCGCCGCATGTCATGGAGGAGCAAACAACCCATAAGCGACTTGGCCTGCTTGGAGCCGCGAGCTTGCAACTGATCAATCCCAAGTCCTGGATGATGGCACTTGCAGTAGTTAGCGTGTTTGTCGGCGACGGTACTGAGCAACAAAAACAAGTGCTGTACGTGTCTCTGATATTTTTCCTGATTTCACTGCCGTGTTTGAGTACTTGGGCATTGTTGGGTGTGGCATCAGGCCGGGCGCTGGCTTCTGCCGGAGTGATAGTAGGTTTCAATAGATGCATGGGAATAGTACTGCTGGGATCGACCTGGCTTGGCGCCCTCACCTGAACCCGTTCTTTTCTCCGAGAATACTTAGTAAAAAAAGAACTAAAAATAGTGTTTTATACAACCCAAAAATCAATTGCATGGTAGTCAGGCCCTTTGATTCGCGCCACGTTGGCGCACCTACTAGAGCGCGAAACAAACGGTGCTCATTCATGAATTGCGCGATTCGTATACTGTCAGTTATGACAGTTTACAGCGCAGGTCTTCTGCGATCTCATAACTAAGCCATCGCTTGCGGAGCACCCGCTGCTTTCGCCTAACTGGTCACTCATGGAGACACAATCATGTCAGCACACAGTGCAACGTTAACACCTCACCAACAACGGGCCTTGTTTCCAAAATCGAACAGCGCTCAAGGAAGCTTTACAGTTTCCGTCGACTCGAACGCCATCACCATCCAGACGAAGGATATCGTGCACGACACCACAAAGCATATGTATGGCATTACTGGCCGGAACGCTGAAGCAATTAGCGATACCGTGAGAGAAATTTATATACAGTTCGAGGACACCACTGCGGCCGGGACGGTTTTTCATCTGGAGGATAGTGAGTTCACTAACACCAGGGTCTGGTTCAGCGTCGATACAGGCATTAACAAATACGCCGTACGCGTCGTTACAGGCACCCTGGTCATTCAAGAGCTTTCGTCTCAAGGAATTCATATTTCACTTGCTTGCACTGGCAGCACCGAAAGAAACCCTTCGGGAAAATCACACGCTATGGTCATCAATGCAGATCTTCACACCGGAACATGGTGAACAAAACATCAAAAAAAGCCCGTATCCTGCGATACGGGCTTTTGACAATGCATTAGTTACCAAGTGTAGCGAACCCCCACATTCGCCCCCCAAGGTTGCTCAACTCGACCACCGCTGCTGTGCTCGAGGTCGGCATGCAGTTGAAGGTTCTGCGAGAGTTTTACCGCCATACCGGCGCCAAACTCAGCGCGAGAGCCGGACAAGTCGTTGTTGAATACATTGTTATTCACCGAGACTTTATTGTTATTGGCAAACTCATGCACCATCGCCGCTCGCAGATAAGGTTGTACAACACTCCCTGTATCGAGCTGGATGTCACGCCCAACGGTTGCGCCAGCCTTGGCCATGATTGAGCGCGTACGTTCGCCCTTGGCTTCCAGGCCGTTATCCAGGTTGTAATTGGCGCCCTGGATCACCACGGTGGACATTTGCGCGTAAGGCTCGATAAAGAACCCGTCATCCAACTTGATGTTGCGGCCGAATTCGGCCGACAAGCCGCCCCCGGTATTGGTGTACTTGCCCTTGGACGACGTACCGTCACTCAGACCCACCTTGGACTCATTCTGGAACCGGTTGACCTTGGCCACCGCATCGAAATACAGGCCGCTTTCCTCATCCAGCCAAGTCGCATAAGCACCCAGGTAGTAACTCTTCACATTACCGGAGGTGCCGCGCTTGAGGTTCAGGTCAGAGGTGCTGTGGCCGGCCATCACACCCACCAGCCACTGACTGTCGGCCAACGGCGTGTCGGTACCCAAAGTGAAGCCCTGCTGGTTCTGGCTGTAGCCAATCCCGGTGCTATCAGACACTTCGTACTTGTTGCCATAACCACGGATCCACACACCCGCCTGGGCAGGATCGAAACGCAGCTCCCCCATACGCGAACGCAGGGAAGTCGCCTCGCCGTACCACACGGTCGGTGCGGTGTTGAACAGCGCCAATACCGAGCGGGTGCCTGGGCTGATCACGCGGTTGTTCGGGTCGAGAAACCAGTCGGTCCCTTCCTTTTTCAGGCCATAGGAGTAAGCGCCGACGTCAACCACATCGCCCACCAGGGAGAACTGCGCGTCACCGCCACCGGTGTGTACAACGCGGATATCCTCCGGGTTGGTCGGTTCCGCACCGCTGGCCGCGAGCAACAGTTTGTGATCGCCCTTGGCCTCGCCCTCGACGTTCAAGAAGTCCGTAACGCCACGAGCGAAATCGGTGCCCATGACGAAAGTGCCGTTGCCGTCAAGGCTGTCAACGTCCAACTGGTAGAACGCATGAGTCTCACCGAATTTCACCGTACCGCCGGCCAGGCTCAAGGCGCCGACCTGGCTGTCGCCGGTCAACTCCCAATAAGACTGATCGCCTATGGCAAGGCTGGTGACATTCTGCATCTGGCCCGTCAGCCCGGCACGATTTTGCAAGCTTAGATGCGCGGTGCTGCCTTGCTCGACGATAACGTCGCCACGCAAATCGCTGTTATCGACATTCATAGATGCCACGGCACCGCCGTTCACTTCCAGCAATATGCCGTTACCGCCTGTCAGAGTCGAACCGTTGCGCACGTCGATCTCAACGGTCGGAACCCTGCCTGGTCGCCCCTCGACGAGAATAGCGGAGCCTGTGCGGCCTTCTACATGGGAGTTGTCCAGTACCAGCTTGCCAACCTCAGCGTTTTTCAACTGGTTGGTCACCACGACACCATTCTTGCCGCCGATCAGTGTGCTTTGACTCGCGGCAACCAATGCACCGCCATCCAATCGAACACCAAAACTGTCCGCGCCGGTACCTTCCACCCAGGTGTTTTGGTTGAAATGCAGTTCGCTGTTGCCTTGGGCCGTGGCCCCCCCGACAACGCCGAAGATGTTGCTACTCAATACCTTGGCAACCCCTCCTTGAAGGGAGCCTGCACTTTGAAATACTTGCAGTCCGAAGTTGGTATGACTGATCAGGTTGCTGTCGATAATTGTCGCAGTGCTGTCATCCAGGCGCAGGGCTGCCCACGTTGGGTTCCTGGATTCCACATGGGCGCCTGTGAGGCTGACGGTTGAACCCTGGGTAGCGCGAATATCCTCTACGCGGCTGCCTGGATTTATAATCAAAGCCGAATCATTGACGATGATACGTTGCGCTCTGGCGCCATTAAGTGTCAGTTCGGCTTTCCAATCCAACTGCCAATCATTGGCTGACTCACTCGAATCAATTGTTTTGCTCTCACCGATTAAATGGCCGGCTTGGGCTGCTCCTGAAACAGCCGCCAACATACATAAAGTTATCGTTGGTACTTTCATCATAGCGCTCAAAGGCTTGAGCTTAAAGTTGGGCAATACGTGCATGGCTGATCACTCTCTGGGGTAGAGTCTTGGATAACGGCTTGGCTCGTTCCCTCGGAATGGAGCCTTACCTGTGCGACGCAAAGAGTAAGGATCAGACACCCCAAACACTGTAGGATTTATCTTAGATAACACGCTGAATCGACATCGCTGAGACGCGGAAAACTAAAAGGCGCAATTAGGCGCTGCTGGCTTTCTTTACCGCAAGCAAAAAAAATCCGATGCCAATACAGGCATCGGATTGTTTCTTGCGACCCAAGGTCAAGCACGAGGGCTAACGCTTTGATTGAGTCACTTCACTTCCACTACGGCTCAGTGTCAGGGGGTTGGCGGTACCGTGCCATCGCAGTAGGTGTGGGCATTCGACATGCCAACGCGCGTATCCGACGGTATCCCACGCCCGGTTACGCCATTACTCAAAACCGTAGAGTAAGTCGCGACGCAGTTGCCCGTTGGCGCCTGATCCAGATAGCCCTTGTAGTCGATTTCGAATGTGATTCCGTTGTCTTTGTCGTTCTGGGTTATGGTCGGGTGTGTAAGCGTTAATGGAAACGGTCCTGGTGGCCGACCTGCGAGTGTATTGGTAAGGCTCAATTCCAACGTCAGCGGCACACCTAACGCCATCCTGGTATCTCCCGGTACGTAGACTTCACCATACAGAACAGGGGGTGGTCCTGGCGATCGGGTTTTCAGCGAGGCGCAGTTCCAACGATTCCCAGAGTTGCGGCCTACATACTCTGCTGACGCTAACATTGTCGTCACTGCATCCTGTACATCAACCTCAGTGGGCGGGGAAGGATTCTCATTGGTGGTGTCCGGGTCGATAACCAGATAGCTGATGGTCTTGAGGTCATTACCATGACGGGCAACCACGTCCCAGTCGATCTCGAAAGAAAAAGTATCACCACCTTGCTCCGTAGTGATAGGGAATGGCCCAACTCGCTCACCCTCCCACAGGAAGATGATCGACAGCCCCGAATGAGGAGCCACTGCGACTGTCCATAACACAATATCCACGCGCACACTTTGGTCGGCATGCTCTGGCAATAAAACATCCGGCGTTGTCGAGCCGGCCCCAAATACGTGGGCTTCATTAAGGTTGATATTAGGTGTGCCAGGTTCTCCTGGGTTGGTTGGACCACCGACTGACAAATCGAGCCGGATGGTGGTGTCCAAGGAAGGAAACAACGTGCCGTTTCGCGAAATCCGGTACCGGACAGGCACCAATTGCGGCCCGACCGTAAGCTGTGTGTAGGCAGCCTTGAACTGTGCCTGCATACCATCGAATACTTGCGGAAACGTATTGAAAACCGGGCCCAGGCCGCTCCAGGGCTGCGTACCTATTTGCACTTCGAGTCGATCGAGCAATGGAGCATGATTGTTATAGACTCTGACCCATATTTCAGGATCCAGCAGATAATCAGCGATGTCGATCAAGTCATCTGTGCTGCCGCCTTCCGGTGCGGGAGCCAGTGGCAAAAATGGCGCACGTTGTTCGGGGTCATCGATCAGCCTTACTTCACGTTCTTCGATGAATGAGGGGCGACTGACGTTACCCGCCCTGTCGGTAATAGTGTAAAAGGCCCGATACCTCCCACTCAGATCAATCAGAGCACGAGGCAGGAAAAAAGTATTACCGGTCTGCAGCATCGGGATCCCGCCGGGCGGGCTCACGATGTCCTGGTCGCGGGGAAACATCACCGTGCTCCAGTAGACGGTAATGAAGTCACCCGCCTGCCACTGACCCGGCGGCTGAACGAAGGTGTTGTCGGGAATACCGAACTGTATCCCGCCGTTCATCGTCAGATAGGCATCGTCAATAACCGCACCGTCAGGAAGGTTGATGGGGAATACGAGGGCAGTAGGTTGATCACGAAACCCGACATCAGCGTAGGGGGGAATGGTATCGACCGTAAATCGGCCAGGATCGGAAGTATCCCCAGTCCCGCCTGGAAAGCCGCCAAAGTCTCGGTACTGAATGCTTCTGAGTTGAAAAAAACCGTGGCGAAACCCGCCAATCGGTGCAGAAATCGGAATATTAAATTTGACAGGTATTGGAATAGGGGTCGCGCTCAATTGAATCGGCCCCGCTATACGAGTCCAAACAGGTGGAAGTGCCTGAAGGTCTTGTAGCTCAATTTCGAACCAGTCATCGAAATCAGACAAGTCACCTGTCGTACATTCAGCCGTGATGCCGACGGTCGCAAGATTGGCCGGGATCGTACCGGTTGCATCGTCGAGTGCCTCCGCAATCGTGACGGCTGCCGGGTTAGCCGTAGGTGCCGAGGGGATTTTCGGGTTGCTGCTCATTTGAAGATCTCCACTATCGCTTGATATAGGTTCCTTACACACATATTTGTCCGCCAGGTTCACTTCGGCTACCGGGCGAATGACCACGACCCGATTTCCGGCAACAGCTTTTCCCGCCGCCTGAGTTGCGGCACAACCAAAACACTCAGCACTTGCATTCAAACCCGTTCGCAGCGGCCAACCTTGTTAATGGCAGCGCTCACGCCCCCTGACGAAACCGCCCGTCAGGGTTCCGGGACATTGCCGTCAATCCAGCAATAACGGGGTGGCGGCGCGGATGGAACGACGCGATCAAATCGCGCGAACCTGGAAAAAGACCGCCCAATGATGGCGCCGCCTCTGGACACCATGTAGCTAGCTTCCCCCCCCGCAGTGACTCTGAGTGGCCGAATCAAACGCTCGACATCTCTGATCCAGAACGAGTGGCCGCTGGCATCAGCGACGCCGTCCCAGACATGGGTCTGGGTTTCAACAATATTGGGCATCGGGTCTACATCAGGAGCCTGGCGATACCCCTGAAACCGCATCGTGATGAGATCTCCATCTTGAATAGCTGGGAACGGTGGCGAGCCCTGATTGATGCGGATTTCAACGCCCACCCAGATCGGCGGTATACAGGCACACGTCATCCATTTGTTCGGATTGTTTATTGGGTCCGATTCCGTCTGTGGAAACAGCGGCCTGAGGTAAGTCGGGGTGGGGATGGCAACACTCAGACCGGCTCGCGCCACCTCTGAAAATTGCGGATTGAGGTTACCGGCCCGATCTCTCAGACGGTAAAAGCAAAAGATAAACAAGGCGCCTGGGAAACTTCGAAAAATCGTATCGGGGACGTCGACGAATATTTGACCCGTAGCACTGACCTGCGGTGGTGAAATGAAGCTGGGCGCCCCCGTAGGCAGAGCGTCCATTGCCGAGAAGTACAACAGTATTTCGTCACCCTCATCTCGCCCCCGATAACCACCCGGTATTTCCATCGGAACCAACGGGTTGAGGTCCAGATAATCAAGGGTAATCGGATCGACAGGGAAAATTGCGGGCGCGAGTGTTTCACCGACACCTGGGGCGTCGCGGTCGATTCGAAGCGCCGTGAGCTGCGAAGTATCAAAGCTTGGGTTAGACGGCGAATCGACATGTATGCGAAATGACAGATCTACTCTCGCGCTGTTCAGCAGAAATGCTTGAGGAATCGACGCAGGATAGGGAAAGTCATCTGCAGTAAGTGGACCATCCAATCTCAACGGCGGAAACACATCAACGGGGGTAGCGCTATGGTCATCCCATACAAATACGACGAAGTGGGTATCGCCGGCACCCGGCAGAAACGACCATGGCATGGGAAGCTCCACCTCCAGATCGTTGAAATAGTACTGCGCAGGCACCAGTCCATCGGCGAGGGCACGCACAACGGTAGGCCCATCCAGAGCAAGAGTGTCGCCTGAACCAGAAACTGCGGTACTCACTGGACTGTGCTTTTTTTGCCCACTCATGCTGCCACCCCTGGAATGACCGTTTAACTGTTTATGGCTTGTGCAGCGCCGTTCACTTGGGGCCAATTGAACACGCCATATATGGGTTTGGATACTGTCAGAATTAACAGGTAGGCTGACCACTCATCAGTTTTGCGGATGTGGCGCATGGACATACCCCTCAATAAAACTTGACGTAAGTAGCTCGCTGGTGTTTTCTGAAACCGGTTTCAACCCGTTACCCATTCCAATAAGAAAGGCTTTACCGTGACTCCATTTTCCGCCGCCCAGCGTAGCCGCGTGACCATGCTCGACGTTGCCGAGCGCGCTGGCGTGTCCAAGGCCAGCGTCTCGCGCTTCATCGGCGATGACCGCGCCCTGCTCTCAGATGCCATTGCCCTGCGCATCGAACAGGCTATCGACGAACTCGGTTATCGCCCCAACCAGATGGCCCGCGGCCTCAAACGTGGGCGCACGCGCCTGATCGGTATGCTGGTGGCCGATATCCGTAACCCCTATTCCATTGCCGTGATGCACGGTGTCGAAACCGCCTGCCGTCAGCACGGCTACAGCCTGGTGGTGTGCAACACCGACCGCGATGACGAACAGGAGCGCCAGCATCTGGCAGCGCTGCGCTCGTACAACATCGAAGGGCTGATCGTGAATACCCTGGGCCATCACCTCGACCAACTGCTGGAACTGCAACGGGAAATGCCCCTGGTGCTGGTGGACCGCAAGGTCGAGCCGTTGCACAGCGACATGGTGGGTCTGGACAACCCAGCGGCGGTGCGTATGGCGGTAGAGCATCTTGAGCAACAGGGTTATCGCGACGTGCTGCTGGTGAGCGAAGCCACCGATGGCACCAGCTCACGCCTTGAGCGCCTGGAGAGTTTCAAGGCCGAGATTGCCCGGCGCCCAGGCTTGACCGGCGCGGTGGTTGAACTGGATGGCGAACTGCAAGGCCGTCTGCAAACCTTTTTAGCCAGGCCCGGCCCCAAAGCGCTGTTCTGCGCCAACGGTGTTGCTGCGCTGGCCTGCACACATACGCTCAAGGCGTTGGGCTGCACGCTGTTCGACGATGTCGGCCTGATCGCTCTGGATGACCTGGACTGGTACCCGCTGGTGGGCAACGGCATCACCGCCCTCGCCCAGCCGACGCAAGCAATTGGCGCCAGTGCATTTGACTGTTTGCTCAAACGTCTGCGCGGTGATACCGCTCCCACGCGCACCCTGGATTTTTTACCCGAGCTGATTATCCGTGGCTCCACCGCCCTGTCCCTTTGTAGGAGCGAGCTTGCTCGCGAAAGTCGTTAACGATAACGCGCAGCGTCAGGATTAGCGCGGCGCCCTCGAGCTTTTCGCGAGCAAGCTCGCTCCTACAAGGGTTGTGTGTTTTTTTCAGAAAAAATGAAACCGGTTTCAGAGGTAAACAACAATGCATAAATACCCCGTTTCCATCAGCCTTTCCAGCTACGGCGCCGACCTTGTCCGCCAGCAGGGCCAATTGAGCTTTGTCGCGTTACTCAGCGCCGCCGGTGCCCAGCGCATCGAATGGCGTGAAGAGTTGCTGACCCGCGAACAGCCCGCCGAACTGGCCCAGGCCGCCGCAGAACAGGGCCTGGAATCAGTCTTTTCCTCGCCTTTGGAACTCTGGGTCGCCGGTCGCGCCCAACCCAATCCGGAACTCGCGGCCACCCTGGACCGCGCTCACGCCTTCGGTTCACGTTGGCTGAAAGTCTCCCTCGGATACTTCACCGACACCAACGACCTGGAAAGCCTGCATGCCCTGCTCAACCGCCATTCGGTCAAGCTGTTGGTGGAAAACGACCAGACCCTGCACGGCGGCCGAATCGAGCCGATGCAACGGTTTTTCACCGAAGTCGAACGCCTGGGCTTGCCGGTGAAGATGACCTTCGATATCGGCAACTGGCAGTGGCAAGACCAGTCTGCGCTGACCGCCGCACGCCTGCTGGGCCGGCATGTGGATTACCTGCATTGCAAGGCCGTGGCCCGTCGCGACGACGGCAAGCTGGTGGCCTTGCCGCCTGGCGCTACCGACCTGCATCTGTGGGAACAACTGCTCAAGCATATGACTCAAGGTATTACGCGGGCGGTGGAGTTTCCGTTGCAGGGCGAGGACCTGGTGGAGGTCACTGCACAACAGGTCGCCACCCTCGCCTGCCTTGGCCAACCCCGCGTGGAGAATGCCCATGTCTGAGATCGATATTCTGTCGTTTGGTGAAACCATGGCGATGTTTGTCGCCGAGCAGACCGGCGATCTGGCCCAGGTCGGGCAGTTTCACAAACGCATTGCCGGCGCCGACAGCAATGTCGCCATTGGTTTGTCGCGCCTGGGGTTCAACGTGGCATGGCTGAGCCGAGTGGGTGACGATTCCCTCGGGCGCTTTGTGGTCGACACCCTGGGCAAGGAAGGCATTGATTGCCGCCATGTGGCCGTCGACCCACTGCACCCCACGGGGTTTCAGCTCAAGTCGCGCGAAGAGGCCGGCGCTGATCCCCAGGTCGAGTACTTCCGCAAAGGTTCGGCGGCCAGCCATTTGTCCATTGCCGACATCAGCCCGGCGCTGTTGCAAGCGCGCCATGTGCACGCCACCGGGATTCCACCGGCGTTGTCCGATGCCACCCGTGAACTATCCTTTGAACTGATGAAGCAAATGCGCAACGCCGGGCGCAGCGTGTCATTCGACCCGAACCTGCGCCCTTCGCTCTGGGCCAGCCAGGCGCTGATGATCCGCGAAATCAATGCCCTGGCCGCTCTGGCTGACTGGGTGTTGCCGGGCCTGAGTGAAGGCCGCTTGCTCACCGGTTTCGAAGATCCTGCGGATATCGCTGCGTTTTACCTCGACCAGGGTGCCGAAGCCGTGGCGATCAAACTCGGCCCCGAAGGCGCCTATTACCGCACCCACATGGACCAGGGCTTCGTCGCCGCCGTCAAGGTGGAAAACGTCGTGGACACCGTCGGCGCCGGCGATGGTTTTGCCGTGGGCATGATCAGCGCCCTGCTGGAAAACTCAAGCTTCCCCGAGGCGGTCCAGCGCGCTAACTGGATCGGCAGCCGCGCTGTGCAGAGCCGTGGCGATATGGAGGGTTTGCCGACCCGCGCCGAATTACCCACTCGATCCGTTGCGTAACCCATTACCTGTTGCCACAACTACAACAAGCTCAGGAGCAACCCCATGGAAACCGTGAAACTCGCCACCCGCCGTTGGTGGTACATCATGCCTATCGTGTTTATCACCTACAGCCTGGCCTACCTGGACCGCGCCAACTACGGCTTCGCCGCCGCCTCCGGGATGGCCGAAGACCTGATGATCACGCCGGGCATGTCCTCGCTGCTTGGCGCGCTGTTTTTCCTCGGCTACTTTTTCTTTCAGGTGCCGGGGGCGATCTACG
Source organism: Pseudomonas paralactis (assembly GCF_001439735.1). Taxonomy (GTDB): domain Bacteria; phylum Pseudomonadota; class Gammaproteobacteria; order Pseudomonadales; family Pseudomonadaceae; genus Aquipseudomonas; species Aquipseudomonas paralactis. The sequence goes on along the minus strand of NZ_JYLN01000005.1, from coordinate 251,828 downwards.
CGCAAAAGCGCAGCGTTAAAAAACTGATTTTCGTCAGCCTGATCCTCTGGGGTGGCCTGGCGACCCTGACCGGCGTGGTGTCCAACGCCTATATGTTGATCGTCATCCGCTTCATGCTCGGGGTGGTCGAAGCCGCGGTGATGCCAGCCATGCTGGTGTACCTGTGTCATTGGTTCACCCGTGCCGAACGCTCGCGGGCCAACACCTTCCTGATCCTCGGCAACCCGGTGACCATGCTGTGGATGTCGGTGGTCTCGGGCTACCTGGTGCAGCATTTCAGCTGGCGCTGGATGTTTATCATCGAGGGCCTGCCGGCGGTGCTGTGGGCGTTTATCTGGTGGAAGCTGGCGGATGAAAAACCCGCCGATGCCAAGTGGCTGAGCGAACAGCACAAAAAAGACCTGGAAACCGCCCTCGCCGCCGAGCAAGTCGGCATCAAGGCGGTGAAGAACTACGCCGAGGCGTTCCGCTCGCCCAAGGTGATCATCCTTGCCCTGCAATTCTTCTGCTGGAGCATTGGCGTGTACGGCTTTGTGCTGTGGCTGCCGTCGATCCTCAAGGCCGGCTTGCAGATGGACATGGTCGAAGCCGGCTGGCTGTCGGCGCTGCCGTACCTGGCGGCGGTGATCGGTATGCTGGTGGTGTCGTGGGGCTCGGACAAACTGCAAAAACGTAAGCGCTTTGTTTGGCCGCCGTTGCTGATTGCGTCCATCGCCTTCTACGCGTCCTACGTGTTGGGCGCCGAACATTTCTGGTGGTCCTACACCCTGCTGGTGATCGCCGGGGCGTGCATGTACGCACCCTATGGCCCGTTCTTCGCCATCGTCCCGGAAATCCTCCCCGCCAACGTCGCCGGTGGCGCCATGGCACTGATCAACAGCATGGGCGCGCTGGGCTCGTTCGGCGGCTCATACCTGGTGGGTTACCTCAACAGCAGCACCGGCTCGCCAGGCGCTTCGTACCTGCTGATGAGCGGTGCGTTGCTGCTGTCGGTAGTGCTGACGATTTTCCTCAAGCCCGGCGCCAGTGACCGCTCGCCGGCGCCAACCCTGGAGTTGAAGGTAAAAACCTCATGAAAAAGTCCGTTGTGTTGTACAAAAAACTGCCCGCGCCGTTGATGGCCCGCCTGCATGAGCAAGCCGAGGTGACGCTGATCGATGCACTGGATGAAACCGGCCTGGCCAAACTGCGCGACGCACTGCCCACCGCCCACGGCCTGCTGGGTGCAAGCCTGCGCCTGGACGCCCGGTTGCTCGACCTGGCACCCAAGCTGGAAGCCGTGGCCAGCGTCTCGGTGGGCGTGGACAACTACGACATCGACTACCTGACCCAGCGCGGCATTCTGCTCAGCAACACACCGGATGTGCTCACCGAAACCACTGCCGACACCGGCTTTGCGCTGATCCTGGCCACCGCCCGGCGCGTGGTCGAACTGGCCGACATGGTGCGTGCCGGCCAGTGGAGCAAGAACATCGGCCCGGCGCATTTCGGCAGCGATGTGCATGGCAAGACCCTGGGCATTATCGGTATGGGCCGCATTGGTGAAGCTCTGGCCCAGCGGGGGCACTTTGGTTTTGGTATGCCGGTGATCTACCACAGCCATTCGCCCAAGCCTGCGGTGGAAGCGCGTTTTGGCGCGCAATACCGAAGCCTTGAGGACTTGCTCAAAGAGGCGGATTTTGTCTGCCTGACGTTGCCGCTCACCGCAGAAACCGAAAAGCTTATTGGCGCCGAGGAATTCGCGCTGATGGGGCCGGAGACGATCTTCATCAATATCTCACGGGGCAAAGTGGTGGATGAGGCGGCGCTGGTTGAAGCATTGCAGCAGCGCACCATCCGTGCGGCGGGGTTGGATGTGTTCGAGAAAGAACCCCTGGATCACGCCTCGCCGTTGCTGCGCTTGAACAACGTGGTGGCGACGCCGCATATCGGCTCGGCGACTCATGAAACGCGCGAGGCGATGGCCAAGTGTGCAGTGGATAATCTGTTGCAGGCGTTGTCGGGCGAGCGACCGCAAAACCTGGTGAACCCAGGGGCCTGGAAGCAATAAGCCCTAATGCCAGCTTTTGTAGGAGCGAGCTTGCTCGCGAAAAACTCACAGGCACCGCGTTTAATCAGAAAACATGTGCCATCGTTGACGTTTTTCGCGAGCAAGCTCGCTCCTACAGGGTTGGATGTGCAGGTTTTTCATAAATATCCTTTTACCCTTCTGACAGCCGACGCTTTCTGGCATCCTGCGCCTCCATTTTCCGACCCGAGCCCTCATTTTGTCTGACGCTCAAGCCCCCCGCCCGCGCTATAAATCCGACCTGATCTATGGCCTGGAAGACCGCCCGCACTTTACCGCGGCGATTTTTGCCGCCTTGCAGCATGTGCTGGCGAGCTTCGTCGGCATCATCACCCCGACCCTGATCGTCGGCGGCGTGTTGGGCCTCGAAAGCGAGGTGCCGTACCTGGTGAGCATGGCGCTATTCGTCTCGGGGCTCGGCACCTTCGTGCAGGCCCGCACGTTCGGGCCGGTGGGCTCGGGGCTGTTGTGCCTGCAAGGCACCAGCTTTTCGTTTATCAGCGTGATATTGAGCGCCGGGTTCATGGTCAAGGCCCGGGGCGGCGGCACGGATGAAATTCTCTCGACGATTTTTGGCATCTGCTTTTTCGCCGCCTTTATCGAGGTGGTGCTGAGCCAGTTCATCGGCAAACTGCGCAAGCTGATCACCCCGGTGGTGACTGGCACCATCATTACCCTGATGGGCCTGTCACTGATCAAGGTGGCAGTCACCGACATGGCCGGCGGCTATGGCGCGGGTGAACTGGGCGCCGCCAGCAATATGGGTCTGGGGGCGCTGGTGCTGCTGACCATCGTGGTGCTCAACCGCTTCAACAACCCGTTCCTGCGCCTGGGTTCGATCGTGATCGGCCTGACGCTGGGCTTTGTGGTGGCGTGGTTGCTGGGCCGGGTGGATATGGCCGCCCTGCCCCAGGTGCCATTGATCAGCGTGCCGGTGCCGTTCAAGTACGGCTTCTCGTTCGACTGGGTGGCGTTTATCCCGGTGGCCGTGATTTTCCTGATTTCGCCTTTGGAAGCGGCCGGCGACCTGACGGCCAACTCGATGATCTCCCAGCAACCGGTCAAGGGCCCGCTGTATATCAAGCGCATCAAGTCCGGCCTGCTGGCCGATGGCCTCAACTCGGCGATGGCCGCCACCTTCAACAGCCTGCCGATGGTGACGTTCGCCCAGAACAACGGCGTGATCCAACTGACCGGCGTGGCCAGCCGTTACGTGGCGTACTTTATCGCCGGGCTGCTGGTGCTGCTGGGGCTGTTCCCGATGATTGGCGCGGTGCTTCAGCTGATGCCCAAGCCGGTACTCGGCGGCGCGACCCTGATCATGTTCGGTACCGTGGCGGTGGCCGGGATCAAGATCCTCGCCGAAGCCGGCCTGCACCGGCGCAATGTGCTGATCGTGGCGATCTCCCTGGGGATGGGCCTGGGCGTCGCCGCGGTGCCGGAAGTGCTGCGCGACTTGCCCAAGGCGCTGCACAACATCTTCGAATCGCCGATCACTGTGGGCGCGTTCTGTGCAATCCTGCTGAACATTTTCCTGCCCGAAGAGTTCATAGAGCTGGAAGAAGATGAATTCGATCCGGAGTCCTCTACCCTCAAGGTCATGCAAGACCCGGACGTCACGAAACAGTAGGAGCACTTTTAAATGCGCAAGCTCATGGTTCTATCGTTGCTGTTGCTGACCTTGAGCGCTTGCGCGCTGTTCCCCAATCGCGACCCGGTAAATATCAACGTGGTGGGCATCGAGCCGCTGCAAAGCCAGGACCTGGAAGTGCGCTTTGCCGTGAAGCTGCGGGTGCAGAACCCCAATGAAACGGCAATCGACTACAACGGCGTGGCGCTGGACCTGGACGTCAATGGGCGACCGCTGGCGTCCGGGGTAAGTGACCAGGCCGGCAGCATCCCGCGTTTTTCCGAAAAGGTGCTGATGGTGCCTGTCAGCGTTTCGGCGTTCTCGGTGTTGCGCCAGACTCTCGGTCTGAGCCAGACCCAAAGCCTGAACAATCTGCCCTACGTGCTGCGCGGCAAACTGGCGGGCGGGTTATTCGACACCATGCGCTTTGTCGAGCATGGCACGCTGGATTTGCCCAACACCGCCACCTGGTGATGCGCGAGTGATCTGATCCTGGCAAGCCGTCTGTAGGAGCGAGCTTGCTCGCGAAAAACGTCAACGGTAACGCGTGTTTCCTGAATCAACGCGGCGCCTATGGGTTTTTCGCGAGCAAGCTCGCTCCTACAAAAGCCTGGGTTGGCCCGGTTCAATCAGTGATGTAGCGCACGCCGGGCTTGGCGCGTTCATCCACCGCCAACTCAAAAATATCCGGTCTGGCGTAATGCCCCACCACGTCATAGTCATAGCGTGCCCGCACCAAATCATCGGTATCGATGCGCGCCGTCAACAACCCCGTCTCCCCCAGCAACGGCCCTGCCAGAATGTCGCCCATGGGCCCCACAATTACGCTACCGCCGGCAATCAACGGGCGCTCTGCTGGCCAATTGGCAATCTCCACGCCCAACGCCTCGGGCGATGCCTGAACCTGGCAAGCGCTCACGACGAAACAGCGGCCTTCATGGGCAATATGCCGCATGCTTACCTGCCACATCTCACGCTCGTCCACGGTGGGCGCACACCACACTTGCACGCCCTTGGCATACATGGCCGTGCGCAACAGCGGCATCATGTTTTCCCAGCACACCGCACCGCCAATACGCCCGACAGCCGCGTCGATCACCGGCAAGGTTGAGCCGTCGCCCTTGCCCCAGATCAGCCGTTCAGTGCCGGTCGGCATGAGTTTGCGGTGCCTGGCGACCAAACCGCTCGACGGTTCGAAATACAGCACCGTGCAATACAGCGTGCTGCCACTGCGCTCGATCACGCCGAGCACCAGGCTGGCACCGGTGCGCGCCGACAAACCGGCCAGCGCCTCAGTCTCGACGCCCGGCACGTCGATGGCATTGGCAAAATACCGCGCAAAGGCTTCACGCCCCTCCGGCAGGCGATAGCCCAATTGCGTGCCGAAGCTTTCGCCCTTGGGATAGCCGCCCAGCAACGCCTCAGGCATCACCACCAACTGCGCGCCACTGCGCTGGATTTCATCTTCATAGGCCAGGATCTGCGCCAGGGTTTCAGCTTTGCCGCCAGGCAAGGAGCCGATTTGCAGGGCTGCAACGATCGATACGGGCATTACGCTCACTCCGCTAATAAGGGTTGCCCATTCTCCGGCCAGCCTCGATCATGAATAAAGATCACTTCAGTACTAAATGATATGACCCAGATGAATATCGCCCAGGTTGACCTGAACCTGCTGAAAACCTTCGAAGCCCTGCACGACGAGTCCAGCGCCAGCCGTGCGGCATTGCGCCTGGGCGTTACGCAATCGGCGATCAGCGCCGGCTTGCGGCGTTTGCGCGAACTGTATGGCGACCCGCTGTTCGTACGCACCGGCCGCGGGCTGGCGCCCACCCTGCGGGCCAATCAGTTGAAACCGGTGATCAGCGAGGCGTTGGACCGCTGCCGTCAAAGCCTGGCGATGACCAACCCGGATAACCCGCACTATCAGGGGCGTTCGGTGGTTTTAGGTCTGTCAGACGATTTCGAAATCGCCTACGGCAGGCCACTGATGGACGCCATCGCAGAGCGCCTGCCGAAACTGCGGGTGATCTTTCGCCAAACCCACAGCCAGATCGTTGCAGGCGCCCTGCTCGACCGCAACCTGGACCTGGCCATCACCGCAGGCGGGTTTGCCGAGCGCAGGTTGAGTCGGCAAGTGCTGGGCGAAGGTGACTACTGTTGCCTGGTGGACCCAGGCAGTCTGGTGCCCGGCCAACAAGGGCTGGAACTCGCAGAGTTCATCGCACGCGACCATGTGCTGGTGTCATCAGGCGGGTTTATCGGTATTACCGATGAAGGCTTGGCGGCGCAGGGCTTGAGCCGCCAGGTGTGCGCGTCTACCAGCCACTTCGCGGCGCTGCCGTACCTGCTCAAAGGCAGCACGGCGGTGGCGACGATCCCCGGCCACGCGGCCGAGGCGATTGCGCAGATGACCGGCTTGCGTGTGCTGCCCTGCCCGCTGGCACTGCCGCATTACCCGGTGGAGTTGGGCTGGCGAACCCAGGCCCAGCTGGACCCGCTGTTGCTCAAGGTTCGCGAGGCGATTGTGGCGTGCTTTACTTCGCCGCAGCCATCAGCTTGTTGACTTCGCTGCGCACCATGTTGGAAAACTCCGGCGGCGACATGCCGTCAAGTTCGGCACGCACCCACTCGGCCCATTTGCCCTTGCGCTTGGCGCGCTCGCCGAACAAACGGGCGGCTTCGCCCTTGGCTTTGCCCAGGTTGGTTTGCCACAGGTCGTAGAGGCGCGACTTTTCGTCTTCCAGCTCGGCGCGTTCGGCGAGGGTCTTGTTGGCGAGATTGAAGCTCATGTTGAATTACCTGCTGCACAAATGGGTGACATCTTACACTGTAGGCCCAAAGGTCCTGATTCCCATTGTGCCCCAAATGCACGGCTCGCAAAATAACTGCAACTTTTGCCGCTGCCCGATACTCCATTGTTCACTGTCACATTCACTTGCAAGGAGTCACACATGGCCCGCAAAACCGCCGCCCAAGCCGTCGAAGAACAAATCAAGGATCAAGCCTTCAGCGAACTGACCGCGCTGATCGAAGAATCGGACAAACTGCTCAAAAGCAGCGCATCCCTGGTGGGCGAGGAAGGTGAAACCCTGCGCGAGCAGGTCGCCATCAAACTCAAGCAAGCCCTGGATTCGGTGTCCAGCGTCCGTGAGCGCAGCAAGCCTGTGGTGGATGCCACCGAGACCTATATCGGCGGTCACCCATGGCAGACCGTGGCCATTTCCGCAGGCTTTGGCCTGGTGGTGGGTCTGCTGTTGGGTCGTCGTCACTGATCAGCACGGGCTGCGCCCATGGCGCAGCCTGTTTCATCCCGCCGCCAATTCTCGCAGCTGTCGAAGATCCTGCGCCTCAAGCTCTATGCCTGCTTCCTGCGACTTCGCCCGTGTGCGATGGCGCCGATCCCCCGGCAAACGCCGCAACCCTGCCGCATGCATCTGCCGCACCAGTTCCTGGCTGCGCTCGGCGAAGCTTTGCCCGGCGGTCTTGCTCGGATCAATCACTATCAGCAGCTGGCCGGTCCAGGGCGTACGCGCTCCCGGATGCTCGGCCCAATTGAATTCGAACGAAAAATTGCCGCCAGTCAGCGCCGCCGCCAGCAACTCGACCATCATCGACAAGGCCGAACCCTTATGCCCACCGAACGGCAACAGCGCGCCACCTTCCAGAATGGCTTTCGGGTCCTGGGTCGGCTGGCCCAGGCTATCGACGCCCATGCCCGGCGGTAGCCGTTCGCCTTTGCGCGCGGCAATCTGCACGTCGCCGTGGGCGATGGCGCTGGTAGCCAGGTCGAACACAATCGGGGCGCCATCAGCCCTCGGCGCGGCAAACGCGATGGGGTTGGTGCCGAACAACGGGCGATCAGCACCATGGGGCACCACGCACGTCATGCTGTTGACCACACTGAGCGCCACCAGCCCTTGTTCGGCAAAGGGTTCGACATCCGGCCACAAGGCGGCAAAGTGATGGGAGTTGTGGATGGCCAGTAACGCAATACCAGCGCTGCGGGCCTTGCTCACCAGCAACGCACGCGCCGCCTCCAGAGCCGGTTGGGCAAACCCATTGGCGGCGTCGACCCGTACGAAGCCTGACGCAACGTCGGTGACGATTGGCACGGCGGTGCCGTTGACCCAGCCGCTGGCCAGAGTCGACAGGTAACCGGGGATACGAAAAATACCGTGGCTATGAGCGCCATCACGTTCAGCACTGGCGCAGTTATGCGCGAGGATGGCCGCCACTTCTGGCGAGGTCCCGTGCCTGACGAAAATCTGTTGGAGCAACTCCACAAGCTCAGTGAAGCCGATCAAGGTTGAAGACGTGGCGACTGTCGGAGACTGCGCAGACATTTGAAGCTCCGTTTTTATGATTGGAAGGGGCAACGAATGGACATCCAGGCCGTCGATTAAACACCACCCACAGCGCCCGCTGTCAACTTGACGTGACTCAATAGTTACCGCTGCCGGCCCAAGGTCCCTGGCTACCGTGTGTTTCCCTATTCCCGCTGGAGACAGGCGATGACCCGCGTCACCCCGCCGTATTTTTTTGCCGAATTCCTGCTGCCCGTTAATCGCTCCACACTGAGCGAGCGCGAACGCGCCCTGGGGCTCACCGTCAAGGACCTGGAATGGCTGCACGGCGTGTATTACGCCAGCGACGCAGGGCGCCAGGACAGTCGCCTGCAAAGTCCCCCCATGCGTGTCGAAAGGCTCTTGATCAATATGGCAGGGCAAACGGCGATTCCACTCGCGGGGGCGTTTGTGATGAGCCCCAGCCCGGACGGTGCCAAGGCCCTGCTATACACCCCCTATGGCGGTATTGAGGTATTTGACAGCCATGCGTCAATGCTCACCGAGGTCAGCCAGGCGTTGGCCGATGGAGTACAGCGCGAGGAGCTGCTCAGTTTCCTGTCGATTGCACAGCGCAACAGCCTGCCGGCGGGCAGCGTCTTGACGCTGACGACCTCGCCGGTGTTGGGTGCGGTCATGGAAGACCAGGAACAAGCCCTGCAAGCCTGCCAACGAGCCAACGTGCAGTCAGTGCTTGAGCAATTGCAGAAAACCCCTACCCTGTCCGACATGCTCGATACAGTGCTTGGGATCATGGCGCACCCTTATTTCCCGGGCCTGGATCAACGTCAAACGCGGGTAAACTGCTTTATCCAAAGCCCGACAGATACCGACCGACGCTGGGTCGAGTCCCTGCCGCTACGTGAAGCGCTCCTGCAGTTCTATCTCAAACATGCGTGGCCCGTGGGGCAAACCCGCGACTTTATCAACCCCAAACACGTCACCAGCCAGTTCAGCCAGCCCCAGTTGGAGCAAGATCGCGAGCATTGGGAAACCCTCATCGAGCAGACCTCCGGCACGCTGTCCAAACTGCTCGACAGCCTGCTGCAGACCTACTGGAACGAAGACATCGACAACGGCACCTCGCGTCTTGAGCTGTTCGCACAGGTGCTGGCTGACAAATTGCGCCTCGACGTGCTGCTCAAGCGTCAGATCGACATCCTCAGTGCCGATGAAAGCCATATGCTGCAGGCCCTGTTCCTCAGCGACCAAGGCGCTCGTAGCGCCTACGCCGCCGATCTGAGCGTGGAGAAAGTGCGCATCTATGCGCCCTACCAGCACTATGTTGAGCTGGCCAGTACCCTGATGCTGAACCAGAACCATGCCTACCTTTACACCCAATCACGTGGCTTGCAGGTACTCCAGGACCTGGATGACCTCAAAGACACGTTATTGAGTATGCTCACCGCCGCCGGGCACGAAGATGAACTGCTCAATTTCCTGTCTCTGGATGAGCGTAATATCTTTCTCGGCCTGGACCAGATAAACGTTGCTGCGCGCTCCATCACCGGGCATGTGTTCACCGGCATGATCGAAGACATCGCCGCCAAGCAGATCAGTAATATGAACCATGCCCTGGGCCTCTATCGCAGCAGCGCCGGTCAGGTGGACCTGGAGGCATTGCTCGATTACGCCCTGGACATCCGCACGATGCTCGACAATCGCCTGGCCGACCTGGACACCGATGGGCGCTGGACGACACATCCCGTGAGCAGCGGCAATGGTCGCCCCTCCACCGTTCAGGCCGAGCGCGCCAAGCTGCAGTTGCAAAGCCTGCAAGCTGCCGAGCAAGGGTTGCGTATTGAGCGCATCAAGCATCCGACATTGCGCAGCATGGCCGCCCTGGCCCTGAATACGCAATTGCACACGCGACAACTGGACCTCAAGGCTGATGAGGTCTTTGTCAACACTTACCCCTCCCGCGCCGAGCAGCGCGAGGAGCGCCCAACCGTTTCGTCTCTGAGCATGGTAGAACATTTCATCGAGCGCCTGGGCCAGGAGGGCAATCCACTGCCCGTGACTTCCAGGCTTGGCTTTTACAAACAAATCGCCCCGCGTATCGCCCTGAAGCTCAACAACTTGCCCATCAAAACCTTCAACGACATCATCGAACAGGTGTTGAAGGTATTTGCCGGCCACGAGATGCGTGAGCTGCCGCGCCTGTTCCTGAACAACACTCGCGATAAACACGCACACTCGATGCTGCTGGGCTTGCGCAGCGAGGCTGAACTGCGGCGGCTGATTAAAACGCTGTCGCCCGGCAGCCATGCCATCCTTGATGCGGTCCTGCGCACCGACAGCCTGGTGCGACTGACCCGTCATGGGCTCAACGGGTTTCTGCCGGATGCTTATTCGCTATCGTTGCAGCGGGGCACGTCCGATGCGCTGCTGCCGTTGGCCAACCTGTTTGTTCTGACCGAGCGTGGCGGCCTTGACCCCAGGCATTCGGGCCAGGCGATCCTGTGGACGCCCCGGCGTAGTCATGAGGTGTTCCCATCGATTTCAGCCCTGCGCGAATCACTCGTCCAGCGCCTGGCGCATCCGATCAAACGACTGACACTGCTGGAGAATCTGCGATTGTCCCAACGCGTGCCCCATCAGGAGTATCGCCTCGGTCCGCTGCAACGCATTGACGATAACCTGCTGGACAATCGCCTGACGAGCTACGGCGAAAACGTCATGGACGCCGTGGATCATTTGCTGGAGATGGACCTGCCGGCGCGCGCCGTACAGGACCGCCTGGATGCGATCCTGGAGACCCCTGCGCCCACCAATCTGGCACGGGCCAGCGCGCTGGCCGAGGCGATGATCACTCAACAGGCCCTGCCGGTGTGGCTGGCAATGGCGCCTTCCGAGGAGCAGATCTACCATGCCGAACTGCTTGAGCAATACCACAACAGCGCGCCGGATGAAGAAGACTACCTGCATGGCATCCCGACCATTCGCGAACATACGTTTTCCGAGTTGCTGAGACTGCTTCAAGCGCGCTTTCCCAAGCAGGCCATCAGCCCCGATGACGTGTTGATTCCGACGCATCAGGCGCTCGATATCCATGAATACAACTTGACCGATTTTGCCTTGCGCCACTGGCCGGACTTGAACAGCCAGATTATCCGTCCGCGCTCGCGCACCGCCACACCGTTACCCGACAGCCTGGATGCCAGCGCGGTGATTCAGATGGTCCGCCAGTTGGACTTGCAATCGGCCTACCAGAAGCGGCTCCACGCCGAACTGGGCACCGACACAGAGGCCGCAGCCAAGCGCCGACGTCTGTTCTGCCAGCAATTGCCTTGGCAGGTGTTGCATTACGCCCATGAGCAACACCTGCAAGAACGCCTGTCGACCCAGGGCCTGAGTTTGGTCCAGCAGGCGTTCGATATGCCTGACGCCCTGGCACGTGCGGCGCTGACAGGCGCGTCGACACTGATTCGGCCCGTGGAACTGGTGGCGACCGCCGGCGCCACTGCCGCCAAGGTACTGGGTATGTACCTGATCAACGCGCAAGATAAAGCGCAAGGACCTGTGGTGCTATATGCGCCCTACAGTGAACAGCATGTACTCAAGCAATACGACAGCGAGCAAGCGCTGCTGGATGAGCTGGAAAGACCCGGAGCCCTGCAGGACTGGGTCATTGCGCACCTGGAAGATCCGCATCAGGCCGTTTACCGCAACCTGCTGCAAAACAACCGACATCGCCCCTCGGAGATTCGCCTTGCCTCATCAGCGATAACCGGCAACCTGCTGCACTACCTGTTCAGTGAAAACACGCTGATCCTGCTCAGAATGCTCGCCTGCCAATTCGAAGAGGGCGCCAAGTTGCTCTGGGACAAAGCGGTCGGCCTGTTCGGCACGGGCATTCCGACAGCGGTGCACTTCATGGCGGGCAAACTAGCCTATCCGCTGGTGGTTTGGCGCTGCTACACGCTGATCAAGCGCTCGATGGAAGCGCTGCAGCTGCACCAGTGGAAGGCCGCGATGAAGGATTTCATTCTGGCCGTGGCGCAAATGGCCGCCTTGTACAGCGAACTTGATGGCAGCGAACCCCCGCCGCCCGATGACGCTGACATCGTCGACTGGCCGGAAGGTAAACTGCCCATGGTCAAAATCCCGGCGCTACGCGACGTCACCGCGCCGTCGCGTACGCGGTTGCAGCCTTTCGAGGGCAATGACATTGCGCTGAAGGATCTTGAGTGGGACACCGTCACCCATGTCTACAAGGATAAAAAACGCGGCAAAGATTATGTACCGCTTGCCGGCAAGGTGTACTCGATAAAGAAAACCAGCGAACACTGGCGACTGGAAAACGACGACACGCCGGGGCCCTACATCGGCCGTAACTCAGAGGGCAATTGGGTGTTGGACCTGAGCGTGCACCAACCGCGCTTCGGCCAGACCTGGACGCGCCAGAAAACGCAGCGCGCCGAACGACACGAAATCAACATTGAAGCGCGAGGCATAAGGGCGATTGCAGCACTGGCCAGCTGGAAAGCCCAAGCCATCGACGAAGCGTTGAATGTAGCGATTTACTACGCCGTCACCTGCAAGCGCAACATCGAGTACTTTGCCAAGCTGCTCACCCCTGATAGCCGCGTGGGCCTGTTTTTATGCGACTTGTTCGGCACCAGCAATATGAACCCGGGCCAGGTGCAGAAAATCGAGAACATCCTCGATGGGATACTCGATGAACTCAGCGACCCCAGCTTGATCGGCCCTGACTCGATGCGCTTTATCAGCGGGCGCAGCCTCACCGATGCCAACAACGAATACGCCATGATTTTGGTCGGTGACAGCGAACGAAAAGTGTATTTATTCGAACGTTTCTTCGATCCCGACCTGACTGACTACATCGACAGGCTGAGCACTCCCTTCGACATGTACGCGCACGCCAGGGCCTCTACGCTGATTCATGAGCTCACGCACTTGCGCTTCAAGACCGAAGACATCGCCTACCTGCGGAGCATGGAGCCGTTTCGCGACTTGATTGACACGGCCAAGCCTGGTGCTCAGGCGGTGAGGACCCGTCAGGATGATTTGCAAACGACTGCATTGTCCACTCTGACGCCGGACAGGATGCTGTTCAAGACGTGGGATGATGTGGCGAAGACCTGGCAGGATTACGGCTTTTTCAAGACCACCCATTACCTGAAGCGTAAAGTCCTGGATGTTACCGGCGCCCGTGATCTGGCTGAGGCCAGACAAATTTTCATGAGCAATACCGACAAACGCATTGATGTGATTTTATCCAATGCCGATTCAGTCACTTACTTGATTACGCATCTGGGGCGCCTGCTGGATGAGGGGGCCTGAGCAGGCCCCCCGCACACGAATCAATCTTTCTGGTCACGCAGGACATTGCCCGAGGCGCCATCGATCCTGGCTTCATACACTACGCCATCGGATTTACGGCCTTTGACTTCCCAGTAGCCGTCGTTATCGGCTTCGGCGGCGTAGACCTCAACATAACCAGCCTTGGTCTTCGCTACTTCAATGGCTTTTTCGATGGTAATCCAGCCTGCACCCGGCTTGTCTGCCAACGCAGCGCCGGCGCTCAACAACGCGGTGCTTGCACACAGGGCGGCTAAGGTTTTCTTCAACATTTTCGTACTCCTTGGTGGATGACAGTGTGTTTCCTGATTTTTTAGGTGCGTTTAAACAAGAATAAGTTCCAATTGATATGCAATCGCCATGATGCTGTTCTCGTCGTAGGGCTCCAGGGGTAGAATGCGGGAAATCAGGATGAGTAAATGAGCGAAAAGCCCCTTTCAGAAGCCGAATACGACGCCATCACCGACGCGGCTGCGCATTGGTGTATGCGTGTGCACGCCAGCGACTGCACGACGGCCGAACGTCAGGCTTTCGAACAGTGGCACGATGCCCATCCGTTGCACGCTTTCGAATACGCCGCGATGCTCGAAATCTGGGACGTGGCCGATCATTTGCCCCGCAGCGCGCCTGCCTCGGTTGTAGTGCCGCTCAAGCCTCGCAAACGCTGGCGCTCTTATGCGGTTGCAGCATCCATCTGCCTTGGCGCTCTACCGCTGGCCGCCTTCACCGGTTGGGAAGCCGGTTGGTTGCCAAGCTCATATGAGCGGTTTGACGCCACCAACGGGCTGCGCAAAGTCACGCTCGGCGACGGCAGCGAAGTGGAGCTGAACCTGGGCACCGAGCTGGTCTACAGCCGCTACAAGGATCGGCGCCAGGTGAAGTTGAACAAGGGCGAAGCGTTTTTCAACGTCACCCACGACAGCGAGCACCCGTTTATCGTGCAGGCTGGCGAAGGCAAGGTTCGGGTCACGGGCACCCAGTTCAATGTCTGGAAGTACGAGGACCAGGTGCGGGTGATGTTGCTGGAAGGCTCGGTGCAGATCACCAGCGACGCGGTGCATGGCGGCGTGCCGCTGACCCCGGGGATGCAGGCCAGTTACCACCGCGGCGACGCCACCCCGCAAGTCGCCGCGATCAAACCCAATGACCCTGCGCTTGCCTGGCGTACAGGCAAGCTGGTGCTCGACAACCTGGCGTTGGCCGATGCGTTGCCGCTGATCAACCGATACCTGAACAAACCGGTGATGCTGGCGGACGCCGGCACCGGGAGCATTCGCATTGGTGGCATCTACAACCTCAGCGAGGTCAACAACCTCATCCCTTCCCTGCCCAAGGTCCTGCCGGTCTACCTGACCCGCAACCAGGATGGCAATCCCGTACTCAACGCCATCCCCGGCAAAAAGCCCCGGGGCTGAGGCGTAATGCCGTTCAGTTAAGCGTGTATCGCCCTCCTGTAGGAGCGAGCTTGCTCGCGAAAAACGTCAACGATAACGCGAGTTTCCTGAATCAGCGCGGCGCCTATGGGTTTTTCGCGAGCAAGCTCGCTCCTACCAAAGCCTTAACTGAACGGCATTACGGGGCTCAGGCGCGCTTCTTACTTTCGTGTCCACTTTTGAAACACCTCGGTGCGCTGAATCGCCCAGCGGCTGCGGATTCATGCGTCTGTCATGAACACTGTTTCATCGCTGATACAGTTGACGAGTGTGGCCCGGCATATCGCGCCGACCGGCGACTGTTTCACGCCTGAAACACCGCCATCGGGGATGCGCGCGGAAAAATCCCAACCTCCTGAATTTTCAACATAAACAAAAAGCGGCACGGGTTCTGCTCTTTCCCTGATAACGCTGTTTAGGGTCAGCGTTCAGAACAAGGAATGCCGCCGTGATCACACTCACACACGCCTCGATAAACGTATTGCTGATCAGCTGCGTGCTCAGCGCCGGTATCAGCCATGCAGGCGATGGCGTTATCGTGACAGGGCGAACCGTGCAGGGTCACATGTACGGACGCACTTCCCTCCCCGATCCATACCCCGCCACTGCCAACGCCAACCCCAGCAAAGAGATCATGAGTGCCACCTCCGGCGAACTCAGTGATCTGGACATCGGCGGCATTCGCAGCGGTTCGGGCCTTGCTCGCTCCATCCAACCCAGCAGCAACCTCTCTGGCCTGAACGCTACGCAAAACAGCCTGTCGACCCAGGGCGCCGGTGCAGCCGCCGGCCATGGCGCGGGCAGCAGCATGGCTGGGCAGATCAATGGTTCGATCCAGCGCGGTATGGCGCCCTTGAACAACCTGGGCAACATGCTGGGGGGCAAGTAATGAAGCGCCTTCTGTTGATGATCGCCCTGCTGGGCAGCGCCTCGGCCATGGCCGACAACGCCGCCGTGATCAACAACAGCGGCCAACAGTATGAAGGCGTGCTGTCGATCAACCAGGCGGCAGGCAACCAGCAACAGATGTCCAACAGTCGCGCCATCGCCCTCGATGGTCAGGCCACCAACGTGAATATCCAGCGGCTCGACGGCAAGGTCGACCCGTCCTTGAATGCCAAGGTGGCGATTCAGGGGGCTTCATTTATCAATGGCAACGGCGTGCTGGGCGTTAACCAGTCGGCCGGTGCCAATAACCAATCGATCAACGCGGTGCGGATCAGCCTCAACCCTGGCCCGCAAAGCATCGATGACAGCGTCCTGTTGCAACAGAACACGACGCAGTTGACCGACTCAGGGCTCACCCCCACCACTGGCAGCCGCCAGGTCGCGATCAGCGACCAGGCCTTCACCGGCAGCCGAGGAGTGATTCAGGTGAACCAGAGTGCCGGGGTGGGGAACCGAGTGGCTAACACCCTGGGCATCACTATCAAGTAACCGCTTGGTAGACGTTAGTTAGACCGTACCAACACTTAACCCAACTAATTAGAAGCAAGGAGAAACACCATGAAACCTCAAATGGCGCTCAAACCAATGGTTTTCGCTCTCGCCGCGCTCATGGCTGCTGCCGCTCAAGCGGGTGGCTGGCATCCAACCCCACAACCTACCGGTACTGTGGCCGCTGTGGTCACTGACGTACAAAAAAGCGAACACAACAAATTCGACGACACCAACACCGATAACAATGCATCAGCCAAAAATTCGATAAATAGCAACAACGGTAATGTCGGGGTCAACGCACAATCAGGTTCCGGCAACCAGGCTGACAACGCCGGCGCCATCTCCAGCGCCAAAGGCGACTTCGCCACCGTGTTTGCCGTAATCGATGTAGACCAAGGCAGCTCGCATAACAACTTCGTCAATAAAGGCACGCAAAACAACGCCTCTCTAGAGGGCTCCATCACCGGCAACTCCGGCAACGTGGGTTACAACGGCCAGGCCGGCCAGGGCAACCAGGGTAAAAACAACCTGGCCATCACCACCGCTGACGGCAAGAACATCGCAGCGGCTTCCAATACCGAGCAGAACTCGCTCAACAACAGCTACCTGAACACGGCCGCCAGCAGCCATGGTTATGGCAAGCCTCAGTACGTGTCCAACAACGCAAGCCTCGAAAACTCGATTAACCGCAACTCCGGCAACATAGGCGCCAACCTGCAATCCGGTGCGGGCAACCAGGGCAGCAACAGCCTGTCGATCGGCCAGGGTTGCAGCGTCTGCGCCAGCGGCGTGCGCTTCTGATTCAACGGGGCCTTGGCGACAAGGCCCTTTTTATTCCAGTGTCCAACAGGTCATTCGATCATGCGTCTCGCGACCCTCACCCTCTTGATGTTGCTCACCGGCACGACGTGGGCAGGCACCATGGCAATTTCCGCCATGCCCGGCGGTGCGGTGATTTTCAAGAAGGTCGAGAGCATCCGTGAGCGCCGGTTCGCCAACCTGGTGGAACAGAAAACCGATTTCAGCTGTGGTGCCGCGGCACTCGCCACCATCCTGCGCCAGGCCTATTGGCTGGACGTCGACGAAGACCACATCATCAAAGGGATGCTGGTCACTGCCGACCAGGACCTGGTGCGTACCCAGGGCTTTTCCATGCTGGACATGAAGCGTTACCTCGAAAGCATCGGTATGCGTGCCCGCGGCTACAAGATCGCCCCCGATACCCTGGTGACGGTAAAGATTCCCGTGGTGGTGCTGCTGGAAATTCGTGGCTACAAGCACTTTGTGGTGCTGCAGCGGGCCGACAAGGACTGGGTGTATATCGGCGACCCTGTGCTGGGGCACAAGCGCTATTCCCGTGACGACTTCGTCAAAGGCTGGAATGGCATTGTGTTTGCCGTGCTGGGCGAAGGTTACGACAAGACCAACGTCTTGCTCGACCCTCCCACACCGCTGACCGCCAAGAACCAGTTGAACGAGTTCCGGCCCGTGGGCGATGCCGAGTTGATGGATTTCGGTTTTATCCAGAGCGACTTCTTCTAGAAGCGCAATAAGGGGCAGGACGCCCCAGGAGCAGCAGATGAACACTTTCCGTTGGCTGACGGTCTTGTGTCTGGCAGCCGCTATGCCCGCCTATGCTTCATCGGCTTTCAAACCGATCGAACTCAAGGATGCAGAGATGGCCGAGTTGCGCGGCCGCTACGTCATGCCGGGGCGGATCATCAGCTTCGGCATTGTCATGAGCAGCACCTGGACCAACGCTGTCGGTGACCGCATTACCGGCGCGGCCAACATGCAAATCGACAAAACCACTGTTACCCCGCAGTTCTATGTGCAAACCACCGGTTCGACGGGTAACGGCAGCCTGCCAAACACCGGCACCGGTAACGTGGTCGGTGGCGCCGGGCTCAGCAGCGGCCAGGGTGTGACCCAAAGTGTGCGCACCGCAGGCGATAGCAACACCGCCTACAACGATGTGGGCATCAACATCGAGAATGGCGTCGCCCCCGCCAGTAACCTGCAAACGGGGCAAGTGCTGGTCGCCGGCGGCACCGTGACCGGTGACAGTGCGGCGGGCCGCGTCAGCGTTTCGGCCAACAATGGCGGCGTGCAGATGGCGATCCAGGCCAACCATAACCAGGGCAATAGCCTGCAACAGATCGGCGGCGGCAACGTGCTGCAGGGTACGGTGCTGACCGGCAACAGCAACCTTGTCAGAAACATTACACAACTCAACGTCGTGATGAACAATACCGGCTTGAACAACGGCGCGTTGAACTGCAATTTGGATCAACTCAAAGGCCTACGCACGCTCGGTTATTGAACTACGCTGACCCTCGACACTTTCGCATTAGAAAAGGACGGCTTATTTCATGCATCGATCGTTATCGCTACGTGCGGTGGTTTGTTTGAGTACGCTCTTGCCCGCATCCGTGCTGTATGCCGCGCCAGACGCCGATATCGAAACCCTGAAAAAGGAACTTCTGGAACTCAAGCAACGCTACGACGTGCAACAAAAAGCCTTGGCCGTGCTGGAGCAACGCGTGCGCCAGGTAGAAGATCAACCGGTAGCGCCCGCCCCCAGACGCCTGGCCAAATCACCTGCCGACTTCAAACAAGGTGCTAACGCTGTCGCCGCCACGGGCACGGGTGCCGCCGCAGCGTCGGGTGGTGCAGGCGGTGGCGGCAGCTCTTACGGCCAATCCCTCAAGGACGACTCGGCCCCTGCGCAAAGTGTGAGCAACCTGTACAACGAGGCCAGCGGCTTTTTCGGCAACGGCAAGTTCAGCGTGGAAACCGGCATCACCTATGCCCGTTACGATGCACGTCAATTGACGCTGAATGGCTTCCTGGCGCTGGACTCGATCTTCCTGGGCAATATCAACCTGGACAGGATCAAGTCCGACAGTTGGACCCTGGACCTTACCGGGCGCTACAACGTAGACAACCGCTGGCAGTTCGATCTGAACGTACCCGTGGTATACCGCGACTCGACCTACCAGTCCGGCGGCGCCGGCAACGATGCCACCGCCACCTCCGAAGGCTCAGTGACTCGCGACCCGACCATCGGCGATGTCAACTTTGGCGTGGCCTACAAGTTCCTCGACGAAACCTCGACTTTGCCGGATGCGGTGGTATCGGTGCGCGTCAAGGCGCCGACGGGCAAGGAGCCTTTTGGCATCAAACTGGTCCAGCAACCGAACAACGACAACCTCTACGTACCCGAAAGCCTGCCCACGGGCAACGGGGTCTGGTCGGTTACACCGGGCATTTCCCTGGTCAAAACCTTCGACCCGGCCGTGCTGTTCGGTTCGTTGTCATACACCCACAACTTTGAAGACTCCTTCGATGACATCAGCAGTCAAGTCAATCAGAAGGTAGGAGGCAAGGTACGCCTGGGCGACAGTTTCCAGTTTGGTGTCGGTGTGGCGTTCGCCTTGAACGAGAAGATGAGCATGTCGTTCTCGGTTTCCGATCTGGTGCAGCGCAAAAGCAAGCTCAAGCCGGACGGCGGCGACTGGCAATCGGTGGTGTCCAGCGATGCCAACGCCGGTTATTTCAACGTGGGTATGACGATTGCAGCCTCGGATAACCTGACCATCGTGCCGAACCTGGCGATTGGGATGACGGATGATGCGCCGGACTTTACGTTCAGCCTGAAATTCCCGTACTACTTCTGATCGAGAGGCGAACGCTTAAAAATGTAGGAGCGAGCTTGCTCGCGAAAAACTCATAGGCGCCGCGTTCATTCAGGAAACACGCGTTATCGTTGGCGTTTTTCGCGAGCAAGCTCGCTCCTACGGAGAGCCTTGGTCCACTATCCGCCCTAGCGAATCTGGTGCTTGTGCAGCAGCCGGTAGAACGTCGGCCGGGAGATCCCCAGCACACGGGCGGCAACACTGAAATTGTCACTGTGCCGGTTGAGCACATCGCACAGCGCCTGGCGTTCGGCTCGGTGCTTGTAATCTTCCAGTGTCGCCATTGGCGGCGAAAGTGCCTGCTGGCCTTGCAGGCCAAGGTCCACGGCTTCGATCTGGCGCCCTTCGGCCAATACCAGGCCACGACGCACACGGTTGGCCAGTTCGCGCACGTTGCCCGGCCACGGGTGTTGCCCCATCGCCACCAGCGCCTCTTCGCTGAAGCTGCGCGGACGTCGGCCGGTTTCCTGACTGTAGAAACGCGAAAAGTGATTGGCCAGCATCGCCACGTCACCATGACGCTCGCGCAATGGGGCCGTGACTACTTGCAGGACATTGAGGCGGTAATACAGGTCCTCGCGAAAGGCGCCCTTCTCTACCGCCGCTTCAAGATCCACATGGGTGGCCGCCAGCACGCGCACATCCACCGAGATGGGTTGGCTGCCGCCGACGCGCTCGATATGTTTTTCCTGAAGAAAGCGCAACAGATTGGCTTGCAGCTCCATCGGCAAATCGCCGATTTCATCCAGAAACAACGTGCCACCGTGGGCTGCTTCGATGCGTCCGACCTTGCGCTGATGCGCACCGGTAAAGGCGCCCTTTTCATGGCCGAACAATTCCGATTGGATCAGATGTTCAGGGATCGCCCCACAGTTTATCGCCACAAACGGCTTGGCGTGGCGCTGGGATTGTCGATGAAGGGTCTTGGCGACCAGCTCTTTGCCCGTGCCGCTGTCGCCACGGATCAGTACCGGCGACTCGGTGGGCGCCAACTTCGACAACAATTTGCGCAGTTCGCGAATCGGGCGGCTATCACCCAACAACTCATGGGGCTCACCTACCGGCACGACACCTTTGCCCCGCAGACGCGCCATGCCAAACGCGCGCCCCATGGTCACCTGGACCCGAGCCACATCGAACGGCAAGGTGTGAAAATCGAAGAACCATTCGCAGACAAAATCTGCGACGTTCTGCAAACGCAGTACTTCAGGACTGAGCACGGCGATCCATTCGGTACCGCTGCGGCCAATCAGCTCCTTGACCGCCTCGGGGCGTTCCAGGTGACAGGGCTGCAAACGCAGCAGGCCCACGTCGCAAGAGCGATCCCCCACCGCCTGCAAGGCACAGCTGTCCACTTCCCAGCCTGCCGTGCGCAGCCCAGGCAACAGCCTGTGGCAGTCATCACAGGGGTCGACTACCAGCAAGCGGCGTTGAACAGGTGTATCAACCATGACGATTCCTTGGCGCCAATGTTATTAAAGTTATTTAGAAACAACGATTTGCGGCGCTTGCAGCTAACCCTAGCAAGATCTTGACGCTCGCCTTGTACTATTTCGCTATAAGTGTGGGCAAAAAGCCATGTGGGTGCCGTCGCGAGCGAAAAGTTGCCCGTCACTGAAACTTTCATTCAGCTTTCAAAACAGCCGCTTACATGACGTTAGTCAGGGAAAGTTAAAATTTCTTGCTCTAGCATGTGACCCGCACCCCACCATCGTGCATCAGTACAAGTAACCCACCGCACGGTCAGCCCAACCGCCGGTACTCACTTGAATGGGCATACAGAGAGAAGACCCAAATGAACGCTCCGCTGCGCATCAACGAAGCTCTTTTGATTGCAGACCGTGCCTTCCAACCCTTTCAGTGCGTGGCCTGGCACGATGGCGTTGGCGCTCTCAGCCTGAGCGTCATCGACCGTACCAACACCCGTATCGGCAGCAAACAGCTGTCCTCGACTGCCTATACCGACCCGGCCCAACTTGAAGACTTGTTGTTGCAGGCCCGCGCCGAGCTCGATAAAGATGGTCACCAGTTACAGTCCTGGGTAATGCCGAAGTAATTTAATGCGGCAACTTCCAGCCAACGCCAAACATCGGCTGGAAGTTGTGCAATAACACTTCAAGTACTTAGCGTGTCGCGAGAATAAACCGCTCGAACGCCTCGGCAGCGCCGTCTTCGACGTTGCTGCCGGTCACCACATTGGCCTGGCGCTTGACGGTTTCTTCGGCCTGGCCCATGGCAATCGACAATCCAGCCACGTGAAACATCGCTGGATCGTTGCCACCGTCGCCAATGGCGGCGGTCTGGTCCAACGGCACGCCAAGGTGCTCGGCCAGGGTTTTCAAGGCTTCGCCTTTGTTAGCCAGCATTGCGGTTACGTCCAGATACACAGGCTGCGAACGCGATACCTGAGCCAAACCTTGGACCTTGGGCTGCAACTGCGCTTCCAGCTCCACCAGCAACTGCGTGTTGTTACTGGCCGCGACAATCTTGTCGACCCGGTCCAGGTAGGGCTCGAAACTCTCCACCACCACCGGCCCATAGCCCAAGCCATCGGCTTCGCGCTGCACCATTGGCCCTGGCGGGTCACGACGCAGCCAATCGCCGTCGGCAAACACCCACACTTCTACGTCCGGCTCGGCAGAAAACAACGCCAGGGTGACCAGAGCTGCTTCTGCCGGCAAATGGTGAGCAACCAGAATGCTGCCATCCGGGTTGACCAAGGTACCGCCATTAAAGCCAGCCACCGGCACATCGATGCCAAAGGTTTCGATCAGGTGCAGCATGGCCTTGGGCGGACGCCCGCTGGCCAGGCTGAACAACACTCCGGCTTCACGCATCGCACGGATCGCGTCGGCGGTACGCTGGCTGAGGCTGTGGTCGGGGTGCAACAGCGTCCCGTCTACATCACTGAGGACAAAGCGGATGGGATGAATCGTTGCGTCACTCATCCGAGGCTATGCCAGGCACGGCCATCACGGGCCAGCAAAGCATCGGCCGCCGCCGGGCCATCTTCACCGGCCTTGTAGGCCTGGATACCGTCGTCTTGCTTCCACGCATCCAGGAACGGCTGCACTGCACGCCAACCGTTCTCGATGTTGTCGGCACGCTGGAACAAGGTCTGGTCGCCGGTCATGCAGTCGTAGATCAGGGTTTCGTAACCCGTCGAGGGCTGCATTTCGAAGAAGTCCTTGTAGTCAAAGCCCAATTCGATATTGGCCATCTCCAGGGTCGGCCCCGGCTTCTTGGCCAGCAGGTCGAACCACATGCCTTCGTTCGGCTGGATCTGGATTTTCAGGTAAGTGGGCTTGAGCTCATCGACTTCGGTATCGCGAAATTGCGCATAAGGTGCCTGCTTGAAGCAGATCACGATCTCGGTGTCGCGAATGCTCATGCGCTTGCCGGTACGCAAGTAAAACGGCACACCAACCCAACGCCAGTTATCAATCATCACTTTCAGCGCAACGAAGGTCTCGGTGCTGCTGTCGGGCGCGACGTTGGCTTCTTCGCGATAGCCGGGCAATGGCTTGCCGGCGATTTCACCGGCGGTGTATTGGCCGCGCACCGAGTTGGCCCGCGCATCTTCCAGCGACCAGGGGCGGATCGCACCGACCACTTTGGCCTTCTCACCCCTCACCGCATCGGCACCAAAGGCTGCCGGCGGTTCCATGGCGACCATCGCCAGCAGCTGGAACAGATGGTTGGGCACCATGTCGCGCAAGGTGCCGGTTTTTTCGAAAAAGTTGCCTCGGGTTTCAACGCCTACCGTTTCAGCAGCGGTGATTTGCACGTGATCGATGTAGTGGTTGTTCCAGAACGCTTCGAACAGCACGTTGGAGAAACGGCTGACCAGGATGTTCTGCACCGTCTCCTTGCCCAGATAATGGTCGATGCGGTAGATCTGCTTCTCGCTCATCACCTTGAGCAGGCACGCGTTCAGCGCTTCGGCGGTGGCCAGATCGGAGCCGAACGGCTTTTCGATAACCACGCGCCGAAAACCATCGTCCGTTTCATTCAGCAAGCCGGCACTGCCCAGGCGCTGCACCACTTCACTGAAGAAGCGCGGTGCAGTGGCGAGGTAGAACACCGCGTTGTCGGTGCCGCTATCGGCGATCTTCTGCGCGATATCCGCGTAAGTGCCGTCGTCGAGGAAATCGCCCTCGACGTAGCTGATGCCTTTGGCCAACTGCGCCCACAACGCGGGGTCCAGGGCATGTTCGGCATTGCCCCGGACTTTGCCGGCGGCTTCGGTGCGAATGAAATCCTCAAGCTTCTTGGCGAAGTCTGCGTCGCTGATGGCGTTGTGATCAACGCCGACAATGCGCAGGCCTTCGCCCAGCAGCCCGTCGCGGCTAAGGTTGTATAGCGCCGGCATGAGCAGCCGCTTGACCAGGTCGCCATGGGCGCCAAACAGAAACAACGTGGTAGGTGGAGCAGGTTCGGCCTTGGGTTTCTTGCCGTTGGCGGTCATTTTTTGGAAGTCTCCACATGGCCGCCAAAGCCGAAGCGCATGGCAGACAGCATTTTGTCGCCGTAGGTGCTTTGCTGACGGGAGCGGAAACGCGCAAACAGCGAAGTCGACAACACCGGTACCGGCACCGCTTGCTCCATGGCCGCCTCGATGGTCCAACGGCCTTCGCCGCTGTCGGCTACCGAACCGGAGTAACCGTCGAGTTTCGGGTCGGTGGCCAGGGCGTCGGCGGTCAGGTCCAGCAGCCAGGACGACACCACGCTGCCACGGCGCCAGACTTCGGCGATGTCGCCAACGTTGAGGTCAAAGCGCTGGTCTTGCGGCAGGTTTTCCGAGTTCTTGGTCTTGAGGATGTCAAAACCTTCGGCAAACGCCTGCATCATCCCGTACTCGATGCCGTTGTGGATCATCTTGACGAAGTGCCCCGAACCCGCTGGGCCGGCGTGAATGTAGCCCTGCTCGGCACGTGGGTCGGCAGAAGCCGAACGGTCCTTGGTGCGCGGGATATTGCCAAGGCCAGGGGCCAGGCTTTTGAAGATCGGGTCGAGGCGATTCACGGTCTCGGTGTCGCCACCGATCATCATGCAATAGCCACGCTCCAGGCCCCAGACGCCGCCCGAGGTGCCCACGTCCACATAGTGCAGGCCCTTTTCAGCCAGGGCCTTGCCGCGACGCACGTCGTCCTTGTAGTTGGTGTTGCCGCCGTCGATGATCACATCGCCGTCTTCCAGCAGTTCGCTCAGTGCGTTGATGGTGTCTTCGGTGGGCGCGCCCGCCGGCAACATTACCCAGACAGCACGGGGCTTTTGCAAGCCGGCCACCAGCGCTTTCAAGTCGGCAACGCCGGTGGCGCCCTCCTCGCTCAAGGCTTTGACGAAGGCTTCGTTACGGTCGTATACAACGGTGGTATGCCCATTGAGCATCAGGCGCCGCGCAATGTTACCGCCCATGCGGCCTAGTCCGATAATCCCCAGTTGCATGTGCTGATGCTCCTAACTACTAAAAAATGTGTGACATAGTTTATAGCGCAATGAGGCTAATGAGGGTTAGTCCAGAGCAGATCCGTGTAGTTTCATGACAAAAAAGTTGCCATCGTTTCACCATCACCGCCCGAAAAGTCACACGACCGCCAAAAATAAAAAAGTTCCCTTGCTGCAAAAAAGAATTCAAACTTGCTTCCGACTGTTGTCCAAACCCTGTTTGGGCAGCGCGATCTACCGGCTATTTGCGAGGTAAGCAATGAGCACAGCACAGATGACCCGCCCGCCACAGACTCTCTACGTCAGCATCCGCCGCGATGAATTGCGCCAGTTGAAGGACGAGCGCGATCAGTTGCAACAGGAAGTCCTGCGTCTGCGTTCACACCTCCAGGCCCAACTCGAGCTGCCATCCCAGGCCAAGCCGGCGCTCTGCTGACTGCGTCTGGTCAGTTTGTAAGGCAACACCTACAGAAAACTCACAAAGTTTTCACACGCTTATCCCGATACTCCCGCCCGCGATGCCGCTCACGTTCTGAGCGGCCCGATGTCGCGCGACTCTGCGCGACGATCATTGACTGATGGGGCGCTGGATGGCGATGTTCAAACGCAGCACGACGACTGCGAAAGGCTTTGATTGGGCCGGCCTTGGTTGGCTATTCCTGTTTTTCTGGTATTTCTCCGGTATTACCCAACTGCTTATCCAACTGACCGGCACTTCCGGGTTCAGTGGTTTCCGCCAGGCATTCTTCATGAGTGCGCTGTGGCTGGCGCCGATGTTGCTGTTCCCGCGCAAGACACGGCTGCTAGCCGCCTTGATCGGCGTGGTGTTGTGGGCCTGTTCCATGGCCAGTCTGGGTTACTTCTTCATTTATCAGCAAGAGTTCTCCCAGAGCGTAATCTTCATCATGTTCGAGTCGAACATCTCTGAAGCAGGCGAATACGCAACCCAATATTTTGCCTGGTGGATCGTGCTGGCGTTCATTGCCCACACCGCCTTCGCCATCTTCCTCTGGACGCGCCTGCGCCCGGTGTACCTGCCGCGCGGCCAGTCGATTGTGGCGGCCATCGCCATTGTTCTGGCCGTGGTGGGCTACCCGCTGGTCAAGCAGATCGCTACCAGCGAAACCATGGAATCGGCCCTCGATCGCTTCGAAACTCGTATCGAGCCTGCCGTGCCTTGGCAGATGATCGTCGCCTATCGCCGCTACACCGAACAGCTGGACAATATGCAGGGCATGCTCAACAGCGCCAGCCAGATCCCGCCGTTGAAGAACCTCAAGGACAGCATGGCCGGCCAGCCGTCCACGCTGGTGCTGGTGATCGGCGAGTCCACCAACCGCCAACGCATGAGCCTGTACGGTTATCCGCGCAACACCACGCCGGAACTGGACAAGCTGCGCGACCAACTGGCCGTGTTCGATAACGTCATCACCCCGCGCCCCTACACCATTGAAGCGCTGCAACAGGTGCTGACCTTCGCCGACGAAGAGAACCCCGATCTGTACCTCAAGACGCCGTCGATTGTCAGCGTGATGAAACAGGCCGGGTACAAGACCTTCTGGATCACCAACCAGCAGACCATGACCAAGCGCAACACCATGCTCACGACCTTTTCCGAACAGGCCGACGAGCAGGTGTACCTGAACAACAACCGCAACCAGAACGCCCGCCAGTACGACGGTGATGTGCTTGCGCCGTTTTCCAAGGCCCTGGCCGACACCGCCGAGCGCAAGTTCATCGTGGTGCACCTGCTGGGCACTCACATGAGCTACCAGTACCGTTACCCGCCGACGTTCGACAAGTTCACCGACCGTCAAGGCGTGCCGGCCGGTGTCAGCGACGCACAGTTGCCCACTTACAACAGCTATGACAACGCGGTGCTGTACAACGACTTCGTGGTCTCCAGCCTGATCAAGGACTACGCCAAGACCGATCCCAACGGCTTTTTGCTGTACCTCTCGGACCACGGCGAAGACGTGTTCGACTCCGCCGGCCACGACACCCTGGGTCGGAACGAAGGCAAGCCGACTGCGCCGATGTACACCATCCCGTTCATGGCCTACGCCTCACCGAAATGGCGCGAAAGCCACGACTGGAGCTTCGCCGGCGACCTGCAACGGCCTTACAGCAGTTCGCAGTTGATCCACACTTGGGCCGACATGGCAGGCTTGAGTTTTGATGAACTGGACCACAGCAAGAGCCTGGTCAGCGACAGTTTCAAGCCTCGCCCCCTGCTGATCGGCAACCCTTACGATACCAAGCAGAAGGCGCTGATCGACTTCAGCCTGATCAAGCCGAAGAAAGCCGACGGCGCCGAAGTGGTGGCCAAGTAATCAGGTGCTTCGCAATAAAAAGATAACAATCATTCTCGTTAAAACCTAAAGTTCACCAACTCCTTTCGTCTTTGAATCATGCCCTCCCACCCCCGGGAGGGCTTGAAGATGACAAGGAGTCTGCCGCTATGTTCGCGCCTTTTACCCGATCCATCACCGTTACCTTCGGGCTCTTCAGCCTTGTGCTGAGCCCGAATCTACTGGCTGAAACCGTCCCCGAAAAAGCCTCCATCAAAGCTCTGGAACTGGGCGCGACCACTATCAGCGCAGACAGCCTGGGTGCCACCACCGAGCACACAGGTGCCTACACCACCGGCTCGATGAGTACCGCCACTCGCCTGAACCTCTCTGTCAAAGAGACCCCGCAATCGATCTCGGTGATCACGCGCCAGCAGATGGATGACTTCAACCTCAATACCTTGACCGAAGTGCTGCGCCAGACCACCGGCATCAACGTTCAGCATAACGACTCGGACCGTGTCTATTACTCCTCCCGCGGCTACGGCATCAACAACTTCCAGGTTGATGGAATGCTCAACACATTCGGCTACATGAAGTCCGACGCCGACACCATCATCTACGACCGTATCGAAGTGGTACGCGGCGCCACGGGCCTGACCACTGGCGCGGGGGACCCATCGGCGACCGTCAACATGGTGCGCAAGCGCCCTACCGCCCAATGGCAGGCACAGACGGGCGTGAGTGGTGCCAGCCATGACAACTACTACAGCTACATCGATGTGGGCGGTCCGCTGGCGTTCGACGGTAGGTTGCGCGGGCGCAGCGTACTGGCCTACCGTGACAGCCGATCCTTTCGCGATAACTATGGGCTGCAGCGTGCAGTCGGCTACGGCATTCTCGAAGGCGACCTTTCAGACGATACGGTGCTGGCGGTAGGTTTTGATTACCAGGACAAGCAGGTACAGGGCACCTCCTGGGGCACGGTTCCCTACTGGAACAGCCAGGGCGACAAGGCCAGGCTGCCTCGCTCCACCAATATGGCGGCGCACTGGAGTTCCTGGCCGCTGACTGACAAGACCACCTTCGCCACCCTTGACCATCGGCTCGGCGGCGACTGGCACGTGAAGGCCGCCTATACCCATCGCCAGAGTGACACCGATGGCAAGGTTTACTACGGCGGCGCCGGTTTTCCCAACGCAGACCGCAGCGGCATGACGGCCTGGGCCAGCCATATGCGCGGTACGTCGCGAATGGAAGCCATCGACTTCAACCTGGCCGGCAGCTACACCTTGCTGGGCCGCGAACACGCATTGATGATGGGCTATGGCGAGGCCGCCCAACGTGATGTATCGCCCTTCATGCGCAGCGACCTGCCTGCCAGCTACTACCCCATCGAGGATTGGAAGCACATGGGCGGCATCGGCAAGTTCGCCGACACGGTCACTGACCTCAAGGGCGAACACAGCAAGAAACAGCAGAAAGCCGGCTACCTCGCCACTCGCCTGAGCCTTACGGACCGCTTGCACGCGGTGCTGGGCAGCCGCTACGGCAGTTGGGAGCTGGAAAACGCCACGCCCGAATACAACGACAATGATCAACTGACGGCTGCCGGCAAAACACACCAGACCCACAACGACATGTGGACGCCCTACGCAGGGTTGCTCTATGACATCACCCCGCAGTACACCGTCTACGCGAGCTACACCGATATCTTCAAGCCGCAAGACAGGCGTGACGTCAACAAGAAATACCTGGAACCGGTGGTAGGCAGCAATTATGAGGTGGGGCTCAAGGGTAGCCTACTCAATGAACGCCTGAACCTGGCGGCCGCTTATTTCTGGAGCACCCAGGACAACGTTGCAGAGCGCGATGACTCGGTCCCTCCCAACCCCGTCACTGGCGAGGAGTACTACAAGTCTGGCGGCAAGGGTAACAAGGTCAACGGCTTCGAATTGGAAGCCGCTGGCGAAATACGGCCGGACTGGAACCTGACCGCCGGTTACACCTACACACACTCGCTCAATGGTTCAGACAAACGCACCAATACCGGCCAGCCCTTAAATCTGTTGAAGGTCTCCAGCGCCTATCGCCTGCCGGGTGCATGGCGCAACCTCACCGTTGGTGGCGCAGTGAACTGGCAAAGCGAAATCCACGATTTCGGCAACCGGCCCACAGGAGCACGCAATAGCGAAGGTCGGCCGATAACCACTCGGGCGAAGATCACACAGCAGGGTTACACCGTGATCAACCTGATGTCACGCTACCAGTTCGACGAACAGGTGTCCGCCTCGGTTAACGTCAACAATCTATTTGATAAAAAATATTACGAACGTGTCGGATTCTATAATGGCGTGTACTGGGGTGACCCGCGATCTATCACGCTTGCATTGGACTGGAAACTTTAGCCCCCCCAGCGAAGTTAACAAAACTGTTAACTTCGCAGTGCCTACCCGTTAATTCCCACTTAACAAGATAGCGCCATAGTCGCTCCATGATTCTGATCAAGGACCGGCCAGACACTGATCACTCTTAATGGGAATACCGCGATGAAACTCTCGACGTTGATGCTTGCCAGCCTGATGACACTGACCTCCGCCGCTGCCTTTGCAGAGGGCGGTTCAGAGCGTTCGAAGGAGTTCTACGATAACTTCAGCTTCATTCAACAGCAAACCCACGGCGAGGCAGAGCAACGAACGGCCTCTGCCGACGGAAAGACGTTGAAGGTCGACACGGCAAGCCAGGAACAACCGAACAGTTGATTTAATGCTTAGTTAATCCGTAACACCCTGTGCCATCCCGCTCCGTTGGCAAAGGTTTATTGGGCGCCATTGAATGGCGCCTTTTTTTTGCCAACTATTTATTACAAGAGTTTGCTCCAGAACAACATACGGCCATGCTTCGGATCAAATACCGAATCATCGAAACCAAACTTGCGGTACGCCGATTGCGCCACAGCATTACCCTCCAACACTTCCAGAGTGATCTTGCAGCAGCCGCGCTGACGGGCGATTTCCTCGACTTTGTGCAGCATTTTCTGGCTCAAGCCCAAACCACGAAACCGATCCATCACCGCCACATCGTGGACGTTGACCAGCGGGCGGCAAGCAAACGTCGAGAAACCCTCGAAACAATTGACCAACCCGGCCGGTTCGCCACCAACGAACGCCAACACGCTGAACGCGTGGGGGCGCTTGGCCAGTTCGGCCGGCAGTTGCTGCAACAGATCGGCTGACAAGGCGTGGCCACCGCCCATCGGGTCTTGCGCATAATGGTTGAGCAGCAAGCCGATGGCGTTGGCGTGCACCTCGTTGGTATAGCTGGCTTGCAGCACCAGAATGTCTGGGGTGTCCATTTCCTTCCTCGATAACGACAACCAGGGATTCGTTCCCCTTTGAGAGCCTCGATTGTAAGCGTGGAGTCGGCAGTAGATGAAGGAGATTAACTACAAATATCTGACGGAAATTGCGAAGCTTGCTTGTATCAAATCGCGCAAACGGCCCTGAAGTGGCGATTTTTCCTAGACCGCAAAGCGCTGTAGTTGCATCTCCTGCAAGCGGCTCAGGGTGCGACGGAAAGGAAACGCCAGGTAGCCTTCGGTGTACAGGCATTCCAGGGGCACCCGGGCTTCGATAAAAAGTGGCACCTTGCGGTCGTAGCATTCGTCCACCAGCGCGATAAAGCGCCGCACGCTGTCATCATGCACCGACAGCTGCGGCAATTGGCGGTCTCCGGCCATCACACGCTCGGCAGCGTCCTCGGTGCCACGGGCAATCCGCCCCGGGCGCTGTTGGGCGCTGAGGTTTGGAACCTCGCCCAACAGGATGGCCCGGAAGCGATCGCACAGCAGCATGAAGTCCATCGCGGACAGGGGCTGCTCGCACAGATCGGCATAACGGCACCAGAGCACCGCGTCACTGGCCTGCACTGCCACAATGGAGCGGTAACCCACGCTTACCACGCCGCTGCTCACGCCTTGGCCTTGGCTTAATTGCTTGAACACGCAAGCCAGTGCATTGGGTTGATCCACCCAATAGCGTTGCTTACCCACACCCGGATGCAGGCGATGATCTTCACCACCGTCCACCGCTACCACTTGCATATGGCGCTGGAGCGCGTCGATGCCCGGCAGAAAACGCTCGCGATTGAAGCCATCGGCATACAGCTGATCAGGCGGCTGGTTAGAGGTGCATACCATCACCATGCCCTGCTCAAACATCACCTGGAACAACCGCCCGAGGATGATCGCGTCGCCGATGTCATTGACAAACAGTTCATCGAAGCACAACACGCGCACGTCCCGGCTCAGTTCCTGAGCCAATGCTCGCAAAGGATCCTGAGTTCCGGTGAGCTGGAACAGGCGCTGATGCACCCACGCCATGAAGTGATGAAAATGCTGGCGCCGTGAAGGTACTCGCAGGCTGTGGTGGAATTGATCCATCAGCCAGGTCTTCCCACGTCCCACCGGCCCCCACAGGTAAACCCCGGCAATTGGCGAGCGCCCCTGATGCAAAGCCTCGTGGCACGCTTGCAAGGCCTGCACCGCCCGACGCTGGGCGTCGTCAGGGACGAAGCCTTGCTGGGCGGTGGCATGCTGATAGGCAATGAGGGGCGAGTCGAAGGTCATGCCGGATGCTCTGCGAACTGATATGGGAAGGGGCTTACCAGGCAGTTAAGGCTCTGTAGGAGCGAGCTTGCTCGCGAAGAATTCACAGGCGCCGCGTTCATTCAGGAAGCACGCTTTATCGTTGACGTTTTTCGCGAGCAAGCTCGCTCCTACAGAGGGCAATGTACGCTTAGCTGATTGGCATTAGGGCTCGCCCCCGATGAACACAGGTATCTACACAACTTCGTAGCAGCCCACCGTAACCACGATGCGAGCGAGCCGCTCTTGATCTGCTCTTGATCCGAGGCGCCCCGTCAAACCACGCGGCCCGTAATCCATGGCGGATTACGGGCACACCGAGCCTAAGCGAGGTGCCACATCAAATAGAAAGCCTTACGCCAGGCTCTTGCTGACCACTTCATAAACATCGCTGGACAGCTCACCACACGCCCGAATGCGCTCCAGCTCCGCCTTCATCAGTGCCTGACGCGCGCTGTCATACTTGCGCCAGCGCGTCAGCGGCGCCAATTGACGCGAAGCGATTTGCGGATTCAAGGTGTTGAGCTCGATCACCAAATCAGCCAGGAAGCGATAACCCGAGCCATCCGCCGCATGGAAGTTGACCAGGTTCTGGCCCGCAAATGCACCGATCAACGCGCGCACCTTGTTCGGGTTCTTGATGGTGAATGCCGGGTGTTGCATCAGCGCCTTGACCCGCGCCAGCCCGCCCGGCAACGTGCTGCCGGCCTGGACACTGAACCACTGGTCCATGACCAACGGGTTGTCCTTGAAGTTCTCGGCAAACACCGCCAGGGCCTGGGCTTTTTCCGCTTCGAACGGCGAGTTCACCAGCACTGCCAGGGCCGTCAGGCGTTCGGTCATGTTATCGCTGGTGTCGAACTGATCCAGGGTAGCCGCCAGCACTTCTGGCTTGCCGCTGAGCATCAGGTACGACAACGCAATGTTCTGCAGGGCGCGGCGGGCAAAGTGCTCGGCCTCTGCCACGTACGGCGTTTGCTTGGACAGCTCACGGTTGGCCTGGTAGCGCAGCCACAAGCCTTCGAACAGGTTTTCGGCCAACTGCTTGCGAGCATATTCACGGGCCGCGTGGATGGCATCCACATCCGCCACTTCGCTGATTTCCGTCAGGTAGGCTTCACTTGGCAGCGAGAGCATTTCCGCGACCATGGCCTGGTCGAGGCTTTCGTCGCTCAATACCGTGCGCAACGCGTCGATCAGGCGCTGATCCAGCTTCAGCGGTTGGCCTGCCTGATACTGACCGATCAGTTCCTGCAACACCTGCACCGACAACTGCTGGCCAGCATCCCAGCGATTGAAGCCGTCGCTGTCGTGCTGCATCAGGAACATCAGTTGGTCACGGGTGTACGCGAAGCTGAGTTTCACCGGCGCCGAGAATCCACGCAGCAGCGAAGGCAATGGTTTTTCAGCGACATCGACGAAGGTGAACGTCTGCTCGGCTTCAGTCACCGAGATCACTCGTGAGGTGCCCACAGCAGTAGCCTCACCGGCCAGGCGCAATGCGATAGCGGCGCCCTTCCCGTCCAGCAAGCCCAGCGACACCGGAATCACGAACGACAGTTTTTCGACCTTGTCCGGCGTTGGCGGGCAGCTCTGGCGGAAGGTCAGGCTGTAGGTCCCGGCCGCTGCATCGTAGGACTCGCTCACCGCCAGGCGCGGCGTACCCGCCTGGCTGTACCAACGCTTGAATTGGCTGAGGTCGGCGCCATTGGCGTCTTCCATGGCCTTGATGAAATCGTCGCAGGTCACGGCCTGGCCGTCATGGCGTTCAAAGTACAGGTCGCTGCCTTTGCGGAAGCCTTCGGCACCGAGCAAGGTGTGGATCATGCCGACTACTTCCGAACCCTTTTCGTACACGGTCAGGGTGTAGAAGTTGGAGATCTCGATAAAGCTGTCCGGGCGCACTGCGTGGGCCATGGGGCCGGCGTCCTCGGCGAACTGGTGCGTACGCAGGTACGCCACGTCCTGAATGCGCTTGACCGTGGCCGAGTTCATGTCGGCGGAGAAGCCCGAGTCACGGAACACGGTGAAGCCTTCCTTGAGCGACAGCTGGAACCAGTCGCGGCAGGTCACGCGGTTGCCCGACCAGTTGTGGAAGTATTCGTGGGCGACGATGGCTTCGACGCGCTGGTGGGCGGCATCGGTAGCGGTTTCGGCGCGAGCCAGCACGGCGCTGGAGTTGAAGATATTAAGGCCCTTGTTCTCCATGGCCCCCATGTTGAAGTCGTTGACCGCCACGATCATGAAAATGTCGAGGTCGTACTCGCGGCCGTAGGTTTCTTCATCCCAGCGCATGGATTTTTTCAGGCTGGTCATGGCGTGCTGGCACTTGTCGATGTTTTCCGGCTCGACGTAGATGCGCAACGCGACTTCGCGGTTGGTCATGGTGGTGAAGCTGTCTTCGACGCACCACAGGTCACCGGCCACCAGCGCAAACAAGTATGCAGGTTTCTTGAACGGGTCTTCCCAGGTCGCCCAGTGTCGGCCGTCTTCGCCAGGGCCGCTGGCAATCGGGTTGCCGTTGGACAGCAGCACCGGGTAGCTGTGCTGCTCGGCGATCACCGTGGTGGTGAACACGCTCATCACATCCGGGCGGTCGAGGTAGTAGGTGATCTTGCGAAAGCCCTCGGCCTCGCACTGGGTACAGAACATGCCGCTGGATTTGTACAAACCTTCCAGGGCAGTGTTGGTTTCCGGGTGGATCTTGACGGTGGTGTCGAGGGTGAAGGTCTCACTCTTTGGCTGCACGGTCAGGTGGCTGTCGGTCAACTGGTAGTCAGCGTCCGTCAACGGCTGGTCGGCCAGGTTGACACTCAACAGCTCAAGTTGCTGGCCATCGAGCACCAATGGCGGCAAACCGGCGCCGCGCTCGGGGTTGCGGCGCATCACCAGCTGCGCGTGGACCAGGCTGTGGTCCTCGAACAACTCGAAGGTCAGGTGCGTCTCGTCGATCAGGTAGTCCGGCGCCTGATAGTCCTTAAGGTAAATCATCTTCGGTTGTTCGGTGCGCATGCTTGGGATCCTTCTACTGATGCACGGCGAGCTGGTAGGCCGTGTATTTACGAATGTTGATAACGCCGGTATCGAAGATCAGGTATTGGCCTTTGATCCCCAGCAGCGTGCCTTCGGCAATCGGATTCTTGTCCAGGTTGAAGCTGACGATCTTGGTCGGATACTGCTCGACCGGGTAGCGGATTTCAATCGGCTCGATGTCGGCAATGGTTTGGATGGCTTGCAGGCCAAAGCGTTCCTGCAAACCCAGCAAGCCCTCGGCGCAAGAGGCAAATAGCTCATCACGCACCTGCTTGAGGTCCACCGATTGCGCGTCGCCCTTGAGCAAGGCACGCCAGTTGGTCTTGTCGGCCACCTGGCTGCGAAACAGATCTTCGACGAAGCCCGATTGCTGGCGCGTCGCCACGCGCATGATCGGCAGCGCCTGGCTGGCGCCCTGGTCCAGCCAACGGGTGGGCAACTGCGTAGCACGGGTAATGCCGACCTTGATCCCCGACGAGTTGGCCAGGTACACCACGTGGTCGGTCATGCAGAATGTCTCGCCCCAACCCGGATCGCGGCAGGTGCCGGCGTCGTAATGGCAACGCTCGGGGCTCATGATGCACAGGTCACACTGGGCCAGCTTGGTCATGCACGGGTAGCAATAGCCCTGGCTGAAGCTGGTCTTGGTCTTGCGCCCGCAATGGCTGCAATGAATAGCGCCCAGGTATTCCAGGCGTACATGGGTGCCGATCAGCGGGTTGACCGGCACCTCGGTGTCGCCAAGGCGAAAGGCGTATTGAACGGTCGGCTCACCGAGTTGCGCCGACATTTTGCTGACTGCACCGCGACCAATTTCAATCAATGGATCGCATCCGACTTGAACAGGATATTCGGTACTGGCGCGGATTTAGATGCGCACTCCTGCGGGCCCATATAGCCGGTACGCTGCTCCTCGGGCAGGTTCTGGATTTCCCAGGCGATCATCGCTTGCAGGGACAATTCGCGCTGCTCGGCGGTGAGCTTGCGACCATCGGACCATTTGCCGATTTCCACGGCGAGCTTGAGGCTCTCGTAGATATCGGGGGTAATGTTTTCGATCATTTCAGCAAAAGAGGACATTCGGCTCTTCCTTATCAAATAGACGATTTGCGACGGTTGTACAGCCCGCCGAGCAAACCGGTGAGGCAACCGATAACCAGGCCGCCGACATGGGCTGCGTTGGCGATTTGGCCGAAGCCGATCATCGAGACCAGCCCCGAAAGGCACAGCAGCAGCCACACCAGCATCATCACCAGCACCCCACGGGGCAGGCGATAGGCCGGGTTGGGCGACAACAGTTGAAAGATCCAGCAATGCCCGAGCAGGCCATACAGCACACCGGACAAGCCGCCAAACAGACCGGGGCCGCCATAAGCGTACTGCG
Source organism: Pseudomonas paralactis (assembly GCF_001439735.1). Classification (GTDB taxonomy): domain Bacteria; phylum Pseudomonadota; class Gammaproteobacteria; order Pseudomonadales; family Pseudomonadaceae; genus Aquipseudomonas; species Aquipseudomonas paralactis. The sequence goes on along the minus strand of NZ_JYLN01000005.1, from coordinate 215,090 downwards.
CGTAGTTGGAGACCAGGCTGAACAACAGGGTCAGGCCCAGCAGGTTGATGCCGCCTTGGCGCGCTTCAATGCGCCGCCCCAGCTCCCAGTACCACATGCCGTTCATGGCCAGATGCAGGATGCCAAAGTGGATCAGCATCGGCGTCACCAGACGCCACCACTGCCCTGAAGCGAGCGTGTCGGCCAGCGGCGTGAACTGGATGTACTCGCCCAGCACCCGGAACGGCAAGAACGTCAGCCAGGCCATGGTTTGCAGGTTTTCGCCGAGCAACGTCACGGCAGCGACGATGAGGCTGGCCAGCAATACCAGCGCGGTGACCGGGCTATGGCGCACTTGCTGGACAAAGCCTGGCCGAGCAACCGGTGCCTGTTCGGGAATATCCAGTTGCTGGTCCGGGTCACCGGCGGGGAAGCGCTGATACAACACACGCACGTCGTCACTGATGGTCTCGGGCACCCACAGCACCTGTTCACCGGCCTCTTCACTGACGCGATGGGGCACTTGCATGCGTTGCAGCAATTTGACGAAACCACCCAGGTCAACGCTCAGGGGCAAGCGCAATACAGCTACGGTACTCATGGAATGGCCTCTGGTCGCTCAACGTCGACCCATACGAATTTACGCGGATCCAGTTGGGTTTCCTGGTCCAGTCGATACGCCACCAGCTTGCCGTACAACACTGCGCTGTAATCCAGGCAGGCCAGGTTCGGGCGGATCGGTGCCGGTTTACCACTGCGCCAGTAGTGGCCGACAAACAACAGCGGCTCGTCGACGCCGTAGCGCAGCAGGGAATTCTTCTCAGTGGACGATAACGGCGTACGCGCCACCGGCTCCGGCAAGGCGTCGGGCTGGAACACGATGTCACCGTAAGTCTTGGGGTCATCTTCCCAGAACTTGGTGCGGAAGAATGACCGCGTCAGGCCGTCGCCACCGGTCAGGGTGAGGCCGTCGGGCAAGCGCATATCGGTACCGCGCAACAGCCGATCAAAGGCATTGCAGGCGAAACTGCCCGGTACGGCGGCGGCTTGCAGGAAGTGTTGGTCAATGCAGCCATCCGGGAAGGTGGCGCGCAACGGCTGGATAAAGCCTTCATCCCAGCACGCGTGCACCACGCGAAAACGCCCGGCGTCGACAAACAGCGGCATGTCATAGAACCAGCCGAGGAAGTCGTGCCAATCGTTCGGGTGGTGCTCGAACTGGGTCAGGGTCTCGTGGATCAACCGCGCATGACGTGGGTTGTGCTCGCGCACAAACTGCCTGCCGCTGCCGGGGGGTGCCGGTGTGGTCCAGCCCAGCGCATTGAACTCATGGTTGCCCATGATGCACAGCGCCTGCCCGGCCACGGTCATGTCGTGGACGATATGCAGCGCCTCACGGATGCGTGGGCCACGGTCGATGATATCGCCCAGGAACACCGCCATGCGCGACGGATGGCGCCAGGTGCCGCCCTGCTTGTGGTAACCCAATTGGTCGAGCAAGTGCTCAAGGGTATGAGCGCAACCGTGCACGTCACCAATCAGGTCGTAGCTACGCGCGGGATCGAGCATCAGTCGCCTCCACCCCCCAAGCGGCTGCCCCAGCCCAACTTGGTACGGCACACTTCGTAGTAGTTGTGATCCAGTGGGTGGATCAAGCGCAACTTCTGTGCCTTCTTGCTCACGGTGATGGTGTCACCGGGGGCGCAAGTGAAATGGTTCTGCCCGTCGCAGGAGACTTGCGGGTAGATTTGCATGTCTTTGGACACCACGATTTTCAGCTCACTGTTGCCATCGACCACAATCGGCCGACTGGACAACATATGGGGATACATCGGCACGATCACAATGGCATCGAGCTTGGGATGCATGATCGGGCCTCCCGCCGACAGCGCATACGCGGTTGAGCCGGTAGGCGTGGCGACGATCAGGCCGTCAGCCTTCTGGCTGCACACGAACTGGCCGTCGATATACAGTTCGAACTCAATCATCCGCGTGGATTTGCCCGGGTGCAGCACCACATCGTTGAGGGCATCGCCCTGGCCGATCGCCTCGCCGTGGCGGCGCACTTCGGCCTGCAACAGGAAGCGGTTCTCCACCAGGTAATGGCCGTCGAGCACCTTGGCCACTTCGACTTCCAGCTCATCGGGGCGGATATCCGTCAGAAAGCCCAGGCTGCCACGGTTGATGCCCAGCACCGGCACGTTATGCCGAGCCAGCGCCCGGGCGGCGCCGAGCAGGCTGCCATCGCCGCCGACCACGATGACCATATCGCAGACCTCGCCGAGCATCTTGCGCGACGAGGTCTGCAGGCCGTGGCCCGGGAGGATTTCGGCGATGGTGTCTTCGAGGATCACATGCAGGTGGCGCTCGAGCAGAAACTTCTTCAGCCGGCGGACGGTGTCCAACACCTGGGTACTGCCCAGGCGACCGATAATGCCGATATTGCGAAATTGCTCCATGGGGCTCCTGCGGGATTTGGGGTGCGGCAAAAAAGAACGATTATGGGCGAAAGGCCGCCTCAGGCAAAATCCTTTGTCGCCGCGGGGCCTTGATGACAATGGTTCTCAGGCACCTTCACCCGGCTGAAAAGGCTATGCTCGGACCATGACTGTGTTCTCCGATTTGCACAACTTGCCCCGCCAATTGCGCCACCCCGAGGTGCGCGACCTGGCGTGGGTGATCCTTGCCCCGCCGATGCTGGCGCAAACGCCGTGGCCGCAGCGCCACCCGCTGGCCGGCAGTGACTGGGTGCAAGCGCCGCACCGGCTTGAGCAGTGGCTGCGCGGGCTCGATCAAGACAGCAGCGCCTTGCAGCAATGGCTGAGCCTGGCGCGCACACGGCGCCTGGGCCTTTATTACGAGCGCCTGTGGCAGTTTGCCGTGCAGCACGCGCCGGGTGTGGAATTGCTGGCCGCCAACCTGCCGATCCGCCGCGCCGGGCATACCTTGGGCGAACTGGACATGCTGCTGCGCGACCGCGATGGCGTGCACCACCTGGAACTGGCGATCAAACTCTATCTTGGCCCACAGGACGGCAATGGCCAGGACGCCGCGCAATGGCTGGGGCCTGGCTGTCATGACCGGCTGGATCGCAAGCTGGCGCATCTGGCCGAGCATCAGCTGCCGATTTCTGCACGGGCCGAGAGCCGCGACGCCCTGGCGGCGCTGGATATCCAGGCGTTCGATGCGCATTTGTGGCTGGGCGGGTATCTGCTCTATCCCTGGCCGGGCACGGCGCAAGCCCCGCTCGGCGTCCACCCGCAGCATCTGCGTGGATGCTGGTTGCATCAGCGCGACTGGCCGGACTTTGTCAGCACCCGCCCAGAGGGCCGCTGGCAACCCCTGCCCCGCCACTCCTGGTTGGCACCTGCGCATTACACGGCCGATGAAGTGTGGAGTGAGGTGCAGATGCAAGGTTGGCTGGCAGACCTGGACCCACTGGCCCCAGCGCAGTTGCTGGTGCGCATGGTGCCGAACGGTGAGGAGTGGGAAGAAGCGGAGCGGTTGTTTCTGGTGGCGGATCTTTGGCCGAATGTGCCGGGGACAGGCTGATAGGTGTGGGGGGGGGTTGAGGGCCTCATCGCAGGCAAGCCAGCTCCCACAGTTTGACCGCGCCGCCGATTCCATGTGGGAGCTGGCTTGCCTGCGATGGCGATAGCCCAGGTGCTACAGCTTATCGATGTGCTGATACTCCAACTGCAACCCCACCGCCAATTCCTCAGCCCGCCCCAACCTGATCGGCCCACGCTCGATGTCAATCAACATGCCTGGGCACTCCAATCGCGGCAGCGCGCCCATCGCCTTTAGCCGCCCATCGGTCACCACCAGTAACTTCTGTTGCTCGGCGGGATAGCGCTTGCGTCGCGCCGCCAACCAATGCCCCGCCTCGGTCAGCGCAGCCAGCAACGGCGTCCCGCCGCCCGCTCCCAAATGCTCCAACCAATCGGACAAGCCTTTCGCCGCCTTCAAACCTTGCACCTGCCACTTCGGCGATGCCCCGCTGGCCGTCAACAACGCCATGCGCGCCCGTTGGCGATAAGCATCGTCAAACAACTGGGCCAACAAACCCTTGGCATCGGTCAACGCCCGATGGCGCCGGGTGGACGCCGAGGCATCGACGATTACCAACCACAGTTCAGGCGCCGACCGGCTACGCAGGTGGAACAGCAGGTCCTCACGGCATTGCGGCCGCCCACCCAGCAACGTGCCCGGCCAATTGATCGCCCCGCGCTGTGCGCTGCGGGCCTTGCCCTGCCGGCCGGTGTTCAATCGCCCCGCCTGGGGCCGGGCATCCGTTCCCTCGTCAGGTCGGGGGCGGATGCCTAGGGCTTTTTTGGCCAGGTCGGCACATCGCGACGGGCGCCCGTGGGCAAGGCCGGTGCGGGCATATCACCCCATTGGCCTTGGCCGGGTGAGCTTTCAGACGGTTTCGACGACTGCCCTTGATTCGGCGGTGCGGCCGGGGGCGTTTGCTGCTGACGACGATGGCGCAAGGCAAACTCGGCCACCGCTTCAATATCTTCCTCGGCAATGGCCGACGCACCACGCCAGGCCGCATGGGCGCGGGCGCCACGCAGCCAGACCAGGTCGGCGCGCATACCGTCCACGCCTGCCTCAAAGCAGCGTTCGGTAATCTGCGCCAACGCGTGATCGTCCAGGTCGATGCTGTCGAGTCGCGCCCGCGCCTGCGTGCAGCGTTCGCGCAACTCGGCTTGCGGCGCGGCCCACTGCGCGCAGAAAGCCGCAGGGTCACTGTCGAAATCCAGGCGACGACGAATGATCTGCCCACGTTCGGTGGGCAAGGTCTGCCCGTTCAGCGCCACATTGAAACCAAAGCGGTCGAGCAATTGCGGGCGCAACTCGCCCTCCTCCGGGTTCATGGTGCCGATCAGCACAAAGCGCGCCGAATGCCGATGGGAAATGCCGTCGCGCTCGATCAGGTTGGTGCCGCTGGCGGCCACGTCCAGCAGCAGGTCCACCAAATGGTCGGCCAGCAAGTTGACTTCATCCACATACAGCACGCCGCCGTCAGCCTTGGCCAACACGCCGGGGGAAAATTGCGCACGGCCTTCGCCCAGCGCGGCATCCAGGTCCAGGGTGCCGACCAGGCGTTCCTCAGTCGCGCCCAGGGGCAGGGTCACGAACTGCCCGCTGGCGAGCAGGTCCGCCAGCCCACGGGCCAGGGTCGACTTGGCCATGCCCCGCGGGCCTTCGATCAGCACGCCGCCGATACGGGGGTCGATGGCGGTCAGGCACAGTGCCAGTTTCAGGTCGTCAGCTCCGACCACGGCAGACAACGGAAAATGGGGAATATCAGTCATCAGCTGTCTTCTTCTATATCCAGCAAGAGGTTTTCCAGTGCTTCGCGATACGCCCCCGGCGCCTGCCACATGCCTCGCTGCTGGGCTTCAAGCATACGTTCGGTCATGTCGCGCAGGGCATCGGGATTGTGCTGTTGCACAAAAGCCCGGGTGTCGGGGTCCAGCAGGTAGGCGTCTGCGAGCAGTGCATATTGATGATCATCGATCAGCGCGGTGGTGGCGTCGAAAGCGAACAGGTTGTCCACGGTCGCAGCCATTTCAAACGCGCCTTTGTAGCCGTGGCGTTTCACACCTTCGATCCACTTGGGGTTAGCGGCGCGGGCGCGGATCACCCGGTTCAGCTCTTCCTTCAAGGTACGGATTTTGGGCAGGTCCGGCTGGCTGTGGTCGCCATGGTAACTGGCGGCCTTGTCGCCGCTCAGGGTTTCTACGGCGGCGAGCATACCGCCCTGGAATTGGTAGTAGTCGTTGGAATCGAGCAAGTCATGCTCGCGGTTGTCCTGATTCTGCAACACCGCCTGCACCTGGCTCAGGCGCTGGGCAAACTGCTCGCGGGCGGCGGTGCCTTCGTCAGCGCCCCCGTAGGCATACCCGCCCCAGTTCAGGTAAACCTCGGCCAAATCCTCGCGGCTCTGCCACAAACGCCCGTCAACCGCGCCCTGCACACCGGCGCCATAAGCGCCCGGCTTGGCGCCGAAGATACGCCAGCCAGCCTGTTTGGCCGCGGCCTCTGCGTCCAGGCCCGACTCAAGCAACGCTTGGCGCTCACTGCGCACCTTGGCGGCCAGTGGGTTCATATCGTCCGGTTCGTCCAGCGCCGCCACCGCCTGCACCGCCGCATCGAACAGGCGGATCAGGTTTGCGAAGGCATCCCGGAAAAAGCCGGACACGCGCAGCGTCACGTCGACACGCGGGCGGTCCAGCAAGCTGATCGGCAGGATTTCAAAATCATCCACCCGCTGGCTGCCGGTGGCCCACACCGGGCGCACGCCCATCAACGCCATGGCCTGGGCGATATCGTCACCGCCGGTGCGCATGGTGGCCGTGCCCCATACCGAGAGGCCGAGTTGGCGCAAATGGTCGCCGTGATCCTGCAGGTGGCGCTCCAGAATCAAATTCGCCGACTGGAAACCGATGCGCCAGGCCGTGGTGGTTGGCAGGTTACGCACGTCCACGGTGAAGAAGTTACGCCCGGTCGGCAGCACATCCAGGCGCCCGCGACTGGGCGCACCGCTGGGCCCTGCCGGGACGAAGCGCCCACTCAAGGCATCCAGCAGGCCACGCATTTCTGCCGGGCCACAGGCGTCCAGGCGTGGCGCCACCACGATGCGCAGGCTTTCGATGACCGACTTGACGTCTTCCCAGCCAGGCTCTTCCAACTGCTCGATGGGGCCCTCCAGTGCCTGCTCGATCAACCGCGCCGCATAGAGCTCCAGGCGTTCACGGGTATCGCCGGCGGTGCGCCACAGCTGCCCGTCAATTTTTTGCAGCACCAACGGGCGCCGTCCGGTCCACGGCTCGGCCAAGGCGCAATCGAGCGGATCAAAACCCAGTTCGAACGCCTTGGCCAACACCCGCAACAGGCTCGATTGCGGGCCACGTCCATCGCCACGGGGAATGCGCAACAGGGCCAGCAAGGTGTCGATGCGCAAACGGCCTTCGGGCGACTCGCCAAAAATATGCAGACCGTCGCGAATCTGCGACTCCTTCAAGTCACACAGATAGGTATCCAGGCGCGGCAACCACACCGCCGCATCCGCATCACCGCTCAGTTCAAGCTCCTGGTCGATACGGGTTTCACGCACCAGCTTGAGAATGTCTTTTTGCAGCTCAAGGGCGCGGCGCGGGTCGAGTAACTGCGCCTCGTAGTACTCGTCGGCCAACAGTTCCAGATCACGCAAGGGGCCGTAAGTCTCGGCCCGGGTCAGGGGCGGCATCAGATGGTCGATGATGACTGCCTGGGTGCGTCGCTTGGCCTGGGCGCCCTCGCCCGGGTCGTTAACGATAAACGGATAGATATTGGGCAGCGGCCCGAGCAACGCATCCGGCCAGCAGTTTTCCGACAGGCCTACGCCTTTGCCCGGCAACCACTCCAGGTTGCCGTGCTTGCCCACGTGGATCACGCCGTGGGCGGCATAGGTGTGGCGCAGCCAGAAGTAAAACGCCAGGTAGCCGTGGGGCGGCACCAGGTCCGGGTCGTGGTACACCGCGCTGGCGTCCACCTGGTAACCCCGCGCCGGCTGGATGCCGACGAACGTCAGCCCCAGGCGCAGGCCGGCGATCATCAGGCGGCCATCGCGAAACATCGGATCGTTTTGCGGCGCGCCCCAGCGTTCCAGCACGGCCTGGCGATTGGCCGCTGGCAGGCGCTCGAACATCGCCAGGTACTCATCCAGACCCAGGCTTTGATGACACGGGCGCAGGTCGAGGCTGTCGAGGTCGTTAGTGACGCCGCCGAGCAGTTCATGGATCAGCGCGGTGCCGCTGTCGGGAAGCACATCCGCCACCGGATAACCTTCGGCTTGCAAGGCGCGCAAGATATTCAGCGCCGCCGCCGGGGTGTCCAGGCCCACGCCATTACCGATGCGACCATCGCGGGTCGGGTAGTTGGCGAGGATCAACGCGATACGTTTTTGCGCATTCGGCACACGGGCCAATTCAACCCAGCGCCGCGCCAACTGTGCAACAAAGTCCATGCGTTCGGGGGCTGCGCGATAGCACACCACGTCCGACTGGCTGCGCTCGCTGCGCCAGGCCAGGTCCTTGAAGCTGATCGGCCGGCTGATGATGCGCCCGTCCAGTTCGGGCAAGGCGATATGCATCGCCAGGTCGCGTGGGCCGAGCCCCTGCTCGCTGGCCTGCCAGCCAGGCTGGTTGTCCTGGGCGCAAATGGCCTGGATCACCGGGATATTGCGCCGGAATGGGCGCAGGTGCGGTGCTTCGGGACTCGATTGGGCAAAGCCGGTGGTGTTCAGGATCACCGCCGCCTGTACTTCATCGAGCCAGTCTTCAACCACTGCCAGGCAACCAGGCTCCTTCAGGCTGGCCACCGCGATAGGCAGGGGGTTAAGGCCCGCGACCTGCAAACGCTGGCAGAACACGTCGATGAAACCGGTGTTGGCGGCCTGCAAATGGGAGCGGTAAAACAGCACCGCTGCCACCGGCCATTGCGCATTCCACTGCGCCCGCCAATCATCAAGATCGGCATTGGCAGTTTGCGGATGATAGATCGCGGTACGCGGCAACGCCTGCGGCTCGTTCCAAGGGTAATCGCGCCCCAGATAATCACTGGCCAGGCAGCGATAAAAATCCAGGGCATTACCCAGCCCGCCCTGGCGCAGGAAATGCCAAAGGCGGTCGCGCTGCTCGGCGCCAACCGTGCTCAAGCCACTGAGCTCTGGGTCTGGGCGATCATCCCCCGGCATCAGGATCAGCGTGACGCCGCGTTCGGCCAGCTCCACCAGGCGCTCGATACCGTAGCGCCAATAGCCAATGCCACCGTGCAGGGAAATCAGGATGACCTTGGCGTGACGCAATACCTCATCGACGTAAAGGTCGACCGAGGCATGGTTTTGTACCTGCATCGGGTTGGCCAGGCGCAGGCTGGGGTAATCCTCGGGCAACTGGTGGGCGGCTTCGGCCAGCAGCGCCAGGCTGGAATCGCCGCTGCACAGGATCACCAGCTCGGCGGGGGTTTGGCCAAGGTCAGCGATATTGTCGTCCGCGACGAAACCACCGGGCTGGGTCCTGAGCAGGTGCATGGTTAAACGCTGAGGGCAGCGCGCAATTGCGCTTCAAGGCCGGCGGCGTCCAGCTCTTGGCCGATCAGCACCAGGCGCGTGGTGCGCGCTTCATCGGCGCCCCAGGCGCGGTCGAAGTGCTTGTCAAAGCGTGTGCCCACACCCTGGATCAGCAGGCGCATCGGCTTGTTTGGGATAGCTGCAAAGCCTTTCACACGCAAAATGCCGTGCTGCACCACCAATTGGGTCAGGGCGTCGAGCAACAGGGCTTCGTCGGCTTGCGGCAAGTCGATGGAGATGGAGTCGAACGCGTCGTGGTCGTGGTCGTCTTCGCCTTCATGGTGCTGATCGTGATGGCTGTGGCGAGCGTCGATATGCTCTTCGGAGCTGGCGCCGAGGCCGATCAACACGTCCAGCGGCAGGCGGCCGCTGCTGGCTTCGATGACCTTCACCGCCGGCGGCAGTTCTTCGGCCACTTCCAGGCGCACACGGGCCAGGTCTTCGGCGCTGATCAGGTCGGCTTTGTTGAGGATCACCAGGTCAGCGCTGGCCAGTTGGTCGGCGAACAGTTCGTGCAACGGCGACTCGTGGTCCAGGTTGGGGTCAAGTTTGCGCTGGGCGTCGACCTGATCCGGGAAGGCGGCAAAGGTACCGGCGGCCACGGCCGGGCTGTCGACTACGGTGATCACCGCGTCAACGGTGCAGGCGCTGCGGATTTCCGGCCACTGGAAGGCTTGCACCAACGGCTTGGGCAGGGCCAGGCCCGAGGTTTCAATGAGGATATGGTCCAGGTCACCGCGACGGGCGACCAGTTCGCGCATCACCGGGAAGAACTCTTCCTGCACCGTGCAGCACAGGCAGCCGTTGGCCAGTTCGTACACGCGGCCGTTGGCTTCTTCCTCGGTGCAACCGATAGAGCACTGCTTGAGGATCTCGCCGTCAATGCCCAGCTCGCCAAATTCATTGACGATCACGGCAATGCGACGGCCCTGGGCGTTGTCGAGCATATGGCGCAGCAACGTAGTCTTGCCCGAGCCGAGGAAGCCGGTAACGATGGTGACGGGAAGTTTGGCCAGTGTTTTCATCGGATGCCCTTTGGGGCGGGCATACGGGACGACAGGCCCTGCGGCGGCGCGCAGCAGCGGATTTCGTCACCGGATCACCCCGCCCGGTTGAATTGAAAAATCGGTGACGAGGCAGGTCTCCTGGCTTGGGGCGTGCAGGTCTTGCGACCAACGTTGACTGCGCCTTCCCGCCGTCTCGGCAGTGGCATGGCAGTCAACTGAACCCTTCACAGTTGCGGGGGCAGCCGCGGCTTGAACCGCGTTCCCTTCTTAGCTTCGGCGTGGGGCCGAAGAACCTCGAAGGTGCAAGGCTACAGGGGCTCGCGGCATTTGACTACCGTCCCCGGCCCATGCTCTCCTACACATCTTGTTTCGGGTGCCCTTCACAGGGTGAAACGGGAAACCGGTGCGTCATACCCCTATGACAAGTCCGGTGCTGCCCCCGCAACGGTAAGCGAGCGAAGCGTCACGGCCACTGTGCTTTTGCATGGGAAGGCGATGCTTTTCAGGCGCACTCTGTCCAGAGCCGCCCCTCGCAAGCCCGGAGACCGGCCCGAAAAAATCAGATAACAAACCCGCGGTGGGCGGGCGCTGTTCGAACCCTGCGTGCCTGGCGCGTGGGGTTTGCATGCGCTCGTTTCACCCTGACACCTGAAAGGGACGCGCCATGTCGATCATCAGCAGCACTACGCCCTCCGCAAGCAGCACCACCACGTTGAGTCAACGCCTGAGCGCTGCGATCGGCGCGGCAATCCTGGGTGCGTGCCTTGTGTACTTCGCCGGTTTTTCGCATATCGAGGCGGTGCATAACGCGGCCCACGATACCCGCCACAGCGCCGCGTTCCCTTGCCACTGAGGCCTGCCGACATGATCAAACGTATTGCGCAAACCGCAGGTTTCACCGGCCTGCTGGCCGCCCTGCTGCTGACCCTGCTGCAAAGCTTGTGGGTCTCGCCGTTGATTTTGCAGGCCGAAACCTATGAAAAGGCTCCTGTAGCGACCGAAGTTGCCCACGAACACGGCGCAGGTGCCGCTGCACATAGCCACGACGCCGAAGCCTGGGAGCCGGAAGATGGCTGGCAGCGCGTGTTGTCGACCACAGGTGGCAACCTGGTGGTGGCGGTCGGCTTTGCGTTGATGCTCGCCGGCCTTTACACCTTGCGCGCCCCCACCCGCACCGCCCAGGGCTTGCTCTGGGGCCTGGCGGGTTACGCGACCTTTGTGCTGGCACCTACCCTGGGCCTGCCGCCTGAATTGCCGGGCACGGCCGCGGCTGACCTGACGCTGCGCCAGACCTGGTGGATCGGTACCGCCGCCTCCACCGCCGCCGGTATTGCGCTGATCGTGTTCGGTCGCAACGGGCTGCTCAAAGTGCTGGGCGTGGCAATTCTTGCCGTCCCCCACGTGATTGGCGCGCCGCAGCCGCAAGTGCATTCGATGCTGGCACCCGAGGCGCTCGAAGCACAGTTCAAAATCGCATCGCAACTGACCAATGTGGTGTTCTGGCTGGCCCTGGGCCTGATCAGCGCCTGGCTGTTTCGCCGCAACCGCGACGACCAATACTCGGCATGACGTTGGTAGTCGGCCTGGGTTGCCAGCGGGGTTGTGACGTTCACACGCTGCTGGCGCTGCTGGACAGCGCCCTCGTCGAAGCGGGTATCGGCCGCCAGTGCTTGACGGCGCTGGCCAGTATCGATCGCAAGCAGGATGAGCCAGGGTTGCTGGCGCTCGCCCAAGTGCTGAATGTACCGCTGCTGTGCTTCGATGCCACGCAATTGGCGGCTTACGAAGAGCGACTGAGCCACAAATCGAGCGTCGCATTTGCCCATACCGGCTGTTACGGCATTGCCGAAAGCGCCGCCCTGGCCCTGACCGAACAGCTCGCTAATGCCCCTGCCCGCCTGCTGATCACTCGCAGAAAAGTTGCCCACGCCACGCTTGCATTGGCCTGCACCGGCTAAAACCTTGATAATCGCCCTTGCGACCATGAGCCGTTTTCATGCTCGCCCGCTTTTCAACAGGAACTCTCCATGACCGTCTACTTCATCGGCGCAGGCCCCGGCGATCCGGAACTGATCACCGTCAAGGGCCAGCGGCTGATCCGCAGTTGCCCGGTGATCATCTATGCCGGCTCGTTAGTGCCCGCCGCGGTGCTGGAGGGTCATCAGGCGCAGCAGGTGGTCAACAGCGCCGAGCTGCATCTTGAACAGATCATGGACCTGATCAAGACCGCCCATGCCCAAGGCCAGGATGTGGCGCGCGTGCACTCGGGCGACCCGAGCCTGTATGGCGCGATTGGCGAGCAGATCCGCCACTTGCGGGAAATGGGTATTCCTTTCCAGGTCATTCCCGGCGTTACGGCAGTAGCGGCCTGCGCCGCGTTGCTGGAAACCGAGCTGACTCTGCCGGACATCGCCCAGAGCGTGATCCTGACCCGATACGCCGACAAGACCAACATGCCCCCCGGTGAGAGCTTCGACAGCCTGGCCCGCCATGGTACGACCATGGCGATCCACTTGGGGGTCAATCACCTGGAAAAGATCGTCGCCGAACTGCTGCCCCACTATGGCGCCGATTGCCCAATTGCCGTGGTGCACCGAGCGACCTGGCCGGATCACGATTGGGTTGTCGGCACCCTGACAGATATTGCCGCCAAGGTCGCAGCCAAGGGGTTCCGGCGCACGGCACTGATTGTGGTGGGCCGAGTGCTGGCCAGTGACAGTTTCGGCGAGTCGTCGCTGTATCGGGCCGGGCATGCCCACCTTTACAGACCCTGATTATGTGGGGTGGCTTGCCCTAATCCCTGTAGGAGCGAGCTTGCTCGCGAAAACCCCATAGGCGCCGCGTTTATTCAGGAAACACGCGTTATCGTTGACGCTTTTCGCGAGCAAGCTCGCTCCTACAGAGAGCGCATAAAAAAACGGCGCTCACGGGCGCCGTTTTTTATGCTCGCAGTGAACACCTTACTCAGTAGTAGGCATTTTCTTTCTGCGTGTGGTCGGTCACGTCACGTACGCCCTTAAGCTCAGGAATACGCTCAAGCAAAGTCCGCTCGATGCCTTCGCGCAGGGTCACGTCCGCCTGGCCGCAGCCCTGGCAGCCGCCGCCGAATTTCAGCACGGCGATCCCGTCATCCACCACGTCGATCAAACTCACCTGGCCGCCGTGGCTGGCCAACCCCGGGTTGATCTCGGTTTGCAGGTAGTAGTTGATGCGCTCGTTGACCGGGCTGTCGGCGTTGACGTTCGGCACCTTGGCGTTGGGCGCTTTGATGGTCAACTGGCCGCCCATGCGGTCGGTGGCGTAGTCGACCACGGCGTCGTCAAGAAAGGCTTCGCTGAAGGCATCAATGTACGCGGTGAAGCTTTTGAGCCCCAGGGCGGTGTCTTCAGGCTTTTCTTCGCCGGGCTTGCAATACGCGATGCAGGTCTCTGCGTACTGGGTGCCGGGCTGGGTGATAAAGACGCGGATGCCGATACCCGGGGTGTTCTGCTTGGACAGCAGGTCAGCCAGGTAATCGTGGGCGGCGTCGGTAATGGTTATGGCAGTCATGGAAACTCCTCACAGGCTTGCCCGCAGTTTACGCCAAATCATTACAGAGGTACAAAGTCCTAGTATTTTTGTCGGGAAATAATTACCGAATCATCAACGCCCAGCCAACGCTTGAGCACGCGATAGGTTGCCTTCTCCAGCCATCGATAGCTTGCATAAGCGCCCAAAGCTATCACCACGATGCACATCAGCAGCATCGTGTAAGGGTCTACGCCCATTCGCTGGGCAACAAAATACCCAACGGCGAGCACCGGCACGTGGATCAAGTACACCGAATAGGAACAATCCCCGAGCAACTTCAAAAAGCGGGAGCCTTGAAACCAGGGCTCCAACGCTACACAACTGATGACCAGTACCGCACTGGGCACTCCCCATTCCAGCGCACGCGGTATATCGGCCCCATGATAAATCGCCGTTAACGCAACGACGATACCCAGCACCGGCAGCCACGGCTTGGCCTGGCACCTACCCCGTCGATACATCATGCCGATCATAATGCCCATCAGAAACTCCAGCACAATGCCATTGCTGTAGAACCCACTGGCCAAGCCCAGGGCGGGGCCGATATAGCACATCAGATACAGCAACGTGGCCGCGACCCACAACCGACAGGATTCGCGAACCAACAGCGCGACTGCAAACAGCGCATAGAACACCATCTCGAAATTCAGGGTCCACCCAACGCCCAGTAGTGGGTAGACCTCTACACCCGGCTCGCTTGGAGCTGCGATGAACAGCAGCGACATCAGCACATAACTCGGATCAAGATGCTCTTGGGGAAACACCGAGGGCACGGTGGCAACCAGAACAATCATCAACAGGGTATAGAACCAATAGGCCGGGACGATCCTTGCCACGCGCATAAACATGAAACGCCAAGGGGTCAGGGCTTTGTCCGCAGTCGCAAGAAAGATCACAAAGCCACTGATGACAAAGAATATATCCACCCCGATACCGCCTTTATCGGCCAGCAGATACTCCAACGCGTTATGTGCCTCAAAGTCGAAGAACAACTGCATGAAATGAACACCCACCACCATCCACGCCGCCAGGGCGCGTAGCGCCTGCACTGAAATCAACATCGTCGGAGTACCTTTTCCCGGTTTATCGATAGATATCCGACTGCTTCAGCGCCCGCGTGGTGGGGTGACCGGATCAATACCAGCAGTTATAGGTTCTCATAGCGGTTCATGTCCAATACGCCCTCTTCCACCGGTGTGGTTTCGTGGATGTACCGCGACAAGTCGTGGAAATACTGCCAGAACAACGGATGGCTGCGCCGCACGCCCCAGTGATCAACGATTTTCTCGAAGCTTTGCGCGTCCCTGGCCTGCTCCATCTGTGCGACAAAGGCAGGTACTTCCCGGGCCGGGATATTGAACATGAAGTTCGGGTAGCTGCTGAGCACACCCGGGTAGATGGTCAAGGTGTCCAGGCCCGGCTGATAGCGATACGCCTCGCCCAGCAGGAACGCGACGTTACTGTGGGCACGGTTGCGCAGCAGGCTGTAGACCTCGCGCTTGCCGCTGGCGGTCTCGATGCGCAGCATCGTGGCTTCGGGCAATTGCTCGATCACCTTGAGCCCTGCCGCCGGCCGTGAGGTCAGGCGGCTCAGCGCTTGTTCGGCATCCTGCAAGGCCGGGTCAATGCCGTCGCGGGAGCAGAACGCGCCGCTGCAGCGGTTGATCGGGTCGGGGCTGGCGTTCAAATGGCCGTAGCGGGTCAGCAACTGGTTGGCGAAGTCACGCTTGGGGTCTTTTTCGCTCAGGTGCAAACCACTGGCCTTGTCATCGTCAATCGCTTCATAGTCCAGCCACAGCTTGAGCTTGCCGCTGTTCTGGTACCAGTCGTCCATGAAGTCTTCGCGGGTGTCGGCGGGCATCAGGCGCAGGAAGTTCTGCTCGGCGCCGTTACGGATCAGGTCGAAATACAGGCGCGTCTGGGCCTGATGCGATACGTTGCCAAACACATCGAAATTCACCGCCAACTGGTAATAGGTGCGTTCCAGCAGTGGGTAGTCGAACAGCCACATCGTCTGCGGGACCTCGCCAATCAGGCCCTTGGTCACCGAGGCGCTGTCGAAATGGCGGAAAATGCTCAACAAGGCGTTGTCATTACCCGCCCACAATGTCGACCAGCTCGGCGCCGGCAGGTCTGCATAGTTGTCACGGCGCAAGGCTTCGTACTGGTTGCGCTTGTCGCGGTAGGCCAGCCACAGGCTCAGCACACTGCCCACGTCGTCATTCTGCCCAGGCATGGCCAGCAACGGCGTGGCCTGGCCACGATAACGCGCATCGGTGATGTACAGATCGTGGTCGGGGTCCTGGAACAGCGTCCAGAAGTTATCGCGGATCACGTCCGTAGCGATCTGCCCACGGCACACCGGCCCGCGAATGAAGGTACGCACGAAGTATTCAGCGTTATCGAGCATGAATTGGTAACGCGCTTTGGCCGGGATGGCTTCGAATGTCGCAAACGGGTTGGCGCGGCTGCCGGGGCCGTAGCCTGGCAAGGCAGTGACATGCCAGTCGCCGGCGTAGAACAACGCCTTGATCCGCGCCATCTTTGCTGCGCTGAAGGGGTAAGTGATGTGGGTCTTATGCACGATCACGCCCTGCACCGGCCACAGGCGGTAGTACACCTGGGTGCCCGGGTCGTCGTTGGGGCGACGGGTGGCGATCAGGTCAATCGGCTGGCCACTGGGCGTACGCGAACGCACCCACTGGAAGTAATGCCCCGGCTCACCGCTCTCGAAATAGATATGCGCCAGAAACAAATGCTCGAACAGCCAGCGCGCCACCAGGCTTTCCCGGGCGCCCGGCTGGTTGAACAGGTTTTCCCACTGTTGCACTTGCAACGCTTCCCTGGCGCTTGGCGCCAGGCCCTGCTCGTCAATCGGCGCGCCGGAGGCCAGCCAGCGTTGTAAAGTCTGGTACTGCTGATCGGTCAGGCCGGTGACCGCCAGCGGCATGCCTTCCTTGGGGTGCGCGCCGGCATAGGCACTGAACTCGCCGGGCGTTGCGCACATATTGTCGCGGTTGAGCCCCAGCACAATGCTGTCGGGCAGCTTGGCATTGGGCGCCAACGGTGCGTTGTGCCCCAGCTCCAGCATGCGCGCCATCAGCGCAGCCTGGCTGCCCTGGGCGTCCAGCACCGAGTAGAAGCCCTTCTGCTGCCACGCCTGCTTACCAAATGCGTCATAAAACAAACGCGTCGTTGGCGTGGCCTGGCTGCGCTCGCCGTCATACACCGGCATTTTGCTTGCACCGCGCGCGGCGCCCTCGGCACTGCCCAGGTTGAGCTGGCAGGCGGAGTCGTAGCAGGCGTGGCAGGCCACGCATTTCTCGGTGAAGATCGGTTGGATATCGCGGGTATAGGAAATCGCCGAAGCGGGGCCCTCTGCCTGCGCAGTACTGGCTATCAAGGCCAGGACGGCGCTGACGATCAAACGAAGTGACATGTATCGGGTCCCGATTCAAGGCGTGCGGTCTGTGAAGTGGCGGTGATTCTACCGGGCCATGACCGCCAGCAACATGAGCGATATTCATGCATAACCCGGACATGCTCCAAATCGGCACAGGTTTGCTATGATTCACGCCCTCCGTAATGCCTGACTAGAGTAGTCCCATGCCCGATCGTAGCGCTCGCCTGCAAGCCCTTCACCAAGCCCTCAAGGAACGCATCCTGATCCTTGATGGTGGCATGGGCACGATGATCCAGAGCTATAAGCTTGAGGAGCAAGACTACCGTGGCAAACGCTTCGCCGATTGGCCAAGCGACGTCAAAGGCAACAACGACCTGCTGGTGCTGACCCGCCCAGACGTGATCGGCGGCATTGAAAAAGCCTACCTGGACGCCGGCGCCGACATCCTTGAAACCAACACCTTCAACGCCACGCGTATCTCCATGGCCGATTACGGCATGGAAGAACTGGCCTATGAACTGAACGTGGAAGGCGCACGCCTGGCGCGCAAGGTGGCCGACGCCAAAACCCACGAGAACCCGGCCAAGCCGCGTTTTGTAGCCGGTGTACTGGGCCCGACCAGCCGTACCTGCTCGCTGTCGCCGGACGTGAACAACCCCGGCTACCGCAACGTGACCTTCGATGAGCTGGTGGAAAACTACACCGAAGCCACCAAGGGCCTGATCGAAGGCGGCGCCGACCTGATCCTGATCGAAACCATCTTCGACACCCTTAACGCAAAGGCCGCGATCTTCGCCGTGCAAGGGGTGTTCGAGGAGCTGGGCGTGGAACTGCCGATCATGATCTCCGGCACCATCACCGACGCCTCCGGCCGTACCCTGTCGGGCCAGACCACCGAAGCGTTCTGGAACTCTGTGGCCCACGCCAAGCCGATCTCGGTCGGTTTGAACTGCGCCCTGGGCGCCAGTGAACTGCGCCCCTACCTGGAAGAGTTGTCGAACAAGGCCAACACCCATGTGTCGGCGCACCCCAACGCTGGCCTGCCCAATGAGTTCGGCGAGTACGATGAACTGCCGTCAGAAACCGCCAAGGTCATCGAAGAATTCGCCCAAAGCGGCTTCCTGAACATCGTCGGCGGTTGCTGCGGCACCACGCCTGGGCATATCGAAGCCATCGCCAAGGCTGTGGCCGGTTACGCGCCGCGCTCGATCCCGGACATTCCCAAGGCCTGCCGCCTGTCGGGCCTGGAGCCGTTCACCATCGACCGCAGTTCGTTGTTCGTCAACGTCGGCGAACGTACCAACATCACGGGCTCGGCCAAGTTCGCCCGCCTGATCCGCGAAGACAACTACACCGAAGCCCTGGAAGTCGCCCTGCAGCAGGTGGAAGCCGGCGCCCAGGTGATCGACATCAACATGGACGAGGGCATGTTGGATTCGAAGAAGGCCATGGTGACCTTCCTCAATCTGATCGCCGGCGAGCCGGACATCTCCCGCGTACCGATCATGATCGACTCCTCCAAGTGGGAAGTGATCGAAGCCGGCCTCAAATGCATCCAGGGCAAGGGGATCGTCAACTCCATCAGCATGAAGGAAGGCGTAGAACAGTTCATTCACCACGCCAAGCTGTGCAAGCGCTACGGCGCGGCAGTGGTGGTGATGGCGTTCGACGAAGCCGGCCAGGCCGACACCGAAGCGCGCAAGAAAGAGATCTGCAAGCGCTCCTACGACATCCTGGTCAATGAAGTGGGCTTCCCGCCGGAAGACATCATCTTCGACCCGAACATCTTCGCGGTCGCCACCGGCATCGAAGAACACAACAACTACGCCGTCGACTTCATTAATGCCTGTGCCTATATCCGAGATGAACTGCCCTACGCGCTGACCTCCGGTGGCGTGTCCAACGTGTCGTTCTCGTTCCGTGGCAACAACCCGGTGCGTGAGGCGATCCACTCGGTGTTCCTGCTGTATGCGATCCGCGCGGGCCTGACCATGGGGATCGTCAACGCCGGCCAACTGGAGATCTACGACCAGATCCCGGCCGAGCTGCGTGACGCCGTCGAAGACGTGGTGCTCAACCGTACGCCGGAAGGCACCGACGCCCTGCTCGCCATTGCCGACAAGTACAAGGGCGACGGTAGCGTCAAGGAAGCCGAGACCGAAGAGTGGCGCGGCTGGGACGTCAACAAGCGTCTTGAACACGCGCTGGTCAAGGGCATCACCACGCACATCGTCGAAGACACCGAAGAGTCGCGCCTGTCGTTCGCGCGCCCGATCGAGGTGATCGAAGGCCCGCTGATGTCCGGCATGAATATCGTTGGCGACCTGTTCGGCGCCGGCAAGATGTTCCTGCCCCAGGTGGTGAAATCCGCCCGCGTGATGAAGCAGGCGGTGGCGCACTTGATCCCGTTCATCGAGCTGGAAAAAGGCGACAAGCCCGAAGCCAAGGGCAAGATCCTCATGGCCACGGTCAAGGGCGACGTGCATGACATCGGCAAGAACATTGTCGGCGTGGTGCTGGGTTGCAACGGCTATGATATCGTCGACCTGGGCGTGATGGTGCCAGCGGAGAAGATCTTGCAGGTAGCCAAGGAGCAGAAATGCGACATCATTGGCCTGTCCGGCCTGATCACGCCGTCGCTGGATGAGATGGTGCACGTGGCCCGCGAGATGCAGCGCCAGGATTTCCACCTGCCGCTGATGATCGGTGGCGCCACCACGTCCAAGGCGCACACGGCGGTGAAAATTGAGCCCAAGTACAGCAACGACGCAGTGATCTACGTGACCGACGCCTCCCGCGCGGTGGGCGTGGCCACGCAGTTGCTGTCCAAGGAGCTGAAGGCCGGCTTCGTCGAGAAGACCCGCCTGGAATACATCGACGTACGTGAGCGCACCTCCAACCGCAGCGCCCGCACCGAGCGCCTGAGCTACGCGGCGGCCATCGCCAAGAAGCCGCAGTTCGACTGGAGCAGCTACGCCCCGGTGGTGCCGACCTTTACCGGCGCCAGGGTGCTGGACAATATCGACCTCAAGGTGCTGGCCGAGTACATCGACTGGACGCCGTTCTTTATATCCTGGGACCTGGCCGGCAAGTTCCCGCGAATCCTCACCGATGAAGTGGTGGGTGAAGCCGCCACCGCGCTGTATGCCGATGCCCGGGAAATGCTCAAAAAGTTGATCGACGAGAAACTCATCAGCGCCCGTGCGGTGTTCGGTTTCTGGCCGACCAACCAGGTGCAGGATGACGACCTGGAAGTCTATGGTGACGACGGCCAGCCCATCGCCAAACTGCATCACTTGCGCCAGCAGATCATCAAGACCGACGGCAAGCCGAACTTCTCTCTGGCCGACTTCGTGGCGCCAAAGGACAGCGGCGTGACCGACTATATCGGTGGCTTCATCACCACCGCCGGCATCGGCGCCGAAGAAGTTGCCAAGGCCTACCAGGACGCCGGCGATGACTACAACTCGATCATGGTCAAGGCCCTCGCCGACCGCCTCGCCGAAGCCTGCGCCGAATGGCTGCACCAGCAAGTGCGTAAAGAACACTGGGGCTACGCCAAGGACGAGCAACTGGACAACGAGGCGCTGATCAAGGAGCAATACAGCGGTATCCGCCCTGCCCCCGGCTACCCGGCGTGCCCGGATCACACCGAAAAAGCCCAGCTGTTCCAACTGCTCGACCCCCAAGCCCAGGAAATGCACGCAGGTCGCAGCGGCGTGTTTCTCACCGAGCACTACGCGATGTTCCCGGCGGCAGCGGTCAGTGGCTGGTACTTTGCCCACCCGCAGGCGCAGTACTTCGCCGTGGGCAAGGTCGACAAGGATCAGGTCACCAGCTACACGGCACGCAAAGGCCAGGACCTGAGTGTGACGGAGCGTTGGCTGGCGCCGAACCTGGGCTACGACAACTGAGGTAACGCTGCTACTGGCTGCGGTAACCGTTTACCGCACCTACGATGACTCAATGCGATTTCCTGTGTCGGACCGATTCTCGGTCCGCTGAACCGGCAGCTCAGCACAACCGGTTTTACACAGGAAACGCATGTCGTCATGACCGAACCCAATACTCCCTCGTTAAACTCAGCCTTTCGCCAACTGCCCGCCCAGGCAGTGCATGAGCACTTCGCTACGCGGCCGGCGCTGTATTCTGTCGTCTTCGAGGCATTGCGCAGCCGGATGCTGGAGCACTACCCGTCGCTGAACCTCGACTGGCTTGCGGTCAAACTGGCCAGCCCTCAGCCCAATGGCGAATACACCTACCCCGCACTCATGGAGGTGGCTGTCGCCCATGTACTGAACCCACAGTTACTTGACCTGCGCGCCGTACGCGAGCGTCCGTACTTCCTCACGACACAGCCCCCCGCCGTGCTCAAGACCGGGGATGGCCAGCCGCTCGACATGCAGGTGGTCGCCCAGATTCTTGACGAATTTCCCGCGTCCCTCTACTTGTACATGCAGCACGATCTGGCCGACTACTGGAGCCAGGTCGACAACCATGGCAACAGCCGCTGGCAGTGGCTTGCAGAGTTCCTCAATGGTCAGATGATTGCCACTGCGGCCAGCCAGTCACAGCTAAGCGACATGCAGCGCGACATGCTAGCGGTAGTTGCCGCCTGGCCGGCGCAACGTGAGCGCCTGCCCCGCTCCTCGCCCGCCACCTACGTATATTTCATCGAGAGCACACTCACCCGCGTCGGCAAGACGGTGCGGGTATTGACCCCGGACCTGTTACTGGTACGCGATAAACAGGTGTTGCTCTACAGCGTAGCTGGCGCAGTCCAGGCGTTTGATTCGCTGGAGGCGTTCAGCCAGGCCTGGGGGAGCAGGATGCAACGCGAGTTTCAGTTCGACAGCCTTGCCTGGCAACGCAACGAAACTGCCGCCAACGTGTTTGAACAACAGGCCGGGCTGATCCTCAACCAACAACTCGAAGACCTGGCAATCCTATCGTTCCAGGGGCAAGACGAAAAAAAACTCGATCAACGCCTGGATACTCTCACCGATCCGGCGGTTTTTTTTACCGACATCAAGGTGCCCGACACCCAGCGCCTTGGCACTGTGAGCCAGCAACTGCCGCAATGGCTCAAGCAAGCCGAGCCCGCGGATCGTTTCGCCTATCACCGCCACTTGCAGGATATGGCGCAAGTGCTGCAGAAAAACCAGGGGCGATCGTTCAACGAGGGCATTGAAAACATCCACACATTCAGCCGCGTCGCATTGCGCAAGCAAATGCAAGCCGATCACGGTGATTTCGACCCTGACGCGGTGCTGTTGGACTTCGCGGTAGCGGCGGGTTATCCGGGCGGCGCCGGAATCATCGAACACGTGCGCATGTCACTGACGGAGCTGGCTCTGAAGAATCTGGCCGGCAAGCCCAAAGGTACGTTGAAGCTATCTTCGACAACAGCCACGCCACTGCCTGGCTGGTTGAATGAAGACTATCTGATGGGCAGCAACGGCCTGATCCAGCGCGTCGATATCGGCACCACCTACCCCAAGGCCCTCAAAGAGCTGCTGCTGTCCGATACCGTCGAGGCACGTCGCCGCGAGTTGCTGTTTACTCGCGAACTGAAGGCTCATCTGCCGATGCAGGCACTGGAATTCAAGGTCCGCCAGCAGCATGGCATGACCGTGACGGGTTACCAGTATGTCAAGGCACTCATGGGAGAAACGCCTTCGCTCAGACTCGTCAACGATCAGGAAATCGTCCTGCGCCCCCTGGCGTTGTGCCGCAAAGCCGGGGCCACGCCGGACGAAGTAAATAATATGTTTATCATCGAGCCTCGCGACTCCCAGATCGGGCCACACTTGCTGTACCGACCGCTGTACGCCGAGTCCCTCAACGAATACCCCACGCGCCAGGCGCTGCTGGAGGCCATCGCCGAACCAGGTGCGTTGCAGGACAGCGTGCTGACCTGGCTGTCGGACAAGGCGCGCCCCATCTATGCACACGGCGGCATCAAAGAGCCGCACATCATCCGTTTCTTGCCCGGCGACGAGTTCAACCGACCCGAGAAACCAGCGCCCGCGACCCTGGCCGTCGATGACGGCGCCGGTGAATGGCTCCAGTCCCAGCTCAACGGCCAACTGCCCAACCACTTGTTTGGCAGCACCGCGCGGGCACTGGTCGACCTGGCGGACCGCGAGTCGATCTCCAACGCCGAAAGCCGATGGGCCATTGTGATGGAGGGTGCCTGGCTGTTGTTCAATACATTGCTGCTGCCCTTGGTACAGGGCCCAGCCATGTTGGCCGGCTGGTTCCTGGTGCTGGTTGCCAGCCTGGAGCAGGACTTGGCTGGCCTGGACAGTAGCGATCCCACCACCCGCGAGTTGGCGCTGATTGATCTGCTGCTCAATACCGCGATGGTGTTGCTGCATGGCGCATCGCCTTCTGCCAAACCGTTGTCGCCACCGAGTGCAACCGACGGCGCATTGCGCCTTGAAACCTGGCGCCGTGCTCCAGGCCTGCCGCCACCACAGGATGCGCCAGTGATACGCCCTGGCGCAGTGTCATTGCCGGGAGAACCCCCGGCATCAGGCCACACCGCCCTGGACTTCGTTCGCTCGCTGGCAAGCCCACACGCAAGCGAACGACTGAGGGCGATGCTGGACATCAATGTGCCGTGGCCTGAACCCTTGCCGGCTGCGCAAGCCAGCGGCCCGCTCAAAGGCCTTTACCGCATAGATGGCACCTGGCACGCCAGCCTCGGTGGGTTGCTGTTCCAGGTCAATGTGGTGCCGGGATTCAACGAGGTCTATCTGGTACACCCGCAATATCCTCAACACCCCGGTTTCAAGCTGATAAGCGACCACCAGGGGCACTGGCGCCTGGACACTCACGCCAGGCTGGAGGGCGGAATGCCCCGGGAACGCTTGAGTAAATGGCAGAGGGAACGTGCCGAAAAACTGGGTGTATTAAAGGCCGAACTGCAAGCACTGAATGCCGAAATATTCTCGCTGATACCCACTTCGCTTTCGCTACAAAGCACTCTGAACGCCGCCCGTGCCCAGCTTGTTGAACAAAGCAAAAGCCTGCGCAAGGATTGGTTATTGCTGGGCAGTTCCGCGAACATACCGAAGTTGCACGCAGAAGTTCTTATCCGTCATGAGAAGCGGCGTGTCGCGGCGGCCCAAGCCAGGACGCAGTGGAATATCGCCCTCGATAACTTTCAGCAGTACGGCCGTGTGGTAATGGCGCTGATGCAAAAAATCGAAGCCAAGGCCAGCGAACTGATGGCTGTCGACAGGACTGACCCCACTTATGTAAGGGAACGAAACAGGGCAAGCAAAAGCAACTTTGACTTCTGGGCAGGCATCTACGAATCGGTGTCGCAAAAAATGGCAGACGCCCTGGAAACCGATCGTGGCGAAACCGACGCTGAACTCAGCGCCCGCGCATCACGGGAGCTGCCACAAAACATCAGCGGCGCCTACGACGACTACATCATCACCAAAAAACGCCAGCTTGCCGCGCTTACGGAAATGGTCGAGCCCGCTGAAAAGATCGAGACGTTACTTAAAGAGGCAGACCCGGCCCTGCGCCAGATACTCTTGCAAGGCAAGCCTTCTGATCAAAACATCCGCTCGGTCGCGATCAAACAGCACGCCCTGCTGGTGTTCATGGACTTGGTGTTTAATCGCATGAATGACTCGCGCAACCCAACGGAATTTCCATTCGTGCGCGATCTGACCGACACGCGAACGGCAACCAGCTTGATGGCGCATACGGAAATGCTCACCACCACCGGCTACTCGGCCCGAGAGCAGATCGACGTTCTCAAGGACGTTCTGGAGCGATATGAGCAATTGGAAAACGCTGTCACGTCACTGGCTGAAATGAATTCCGGCTTCATTCGCGAGGAGCATCGCCAACCCTTTCTGGACTACCTGGCTTACGCCCGCACCAGCCTTGAAGCGCAGTTGGCCAATTTGATTCTGGTGGAAGAAGGCTTCGCGCCACTGCCGACGCCCGAGCGCATCACACGGCAGAAAGCACCGAACCGAAGAGTGATCAAGACCCGTGACCGCAGGACACTGGTGGGTGAAGTGCGCCCTG
Organism: Pseudomonas paralactis; assembly: GCF_001439735.1. Classification (GTDB taxonomy): domain Bacteria; phylum Pseudomonadota; class Gammaproteobacteria; order Pseudomonadales; family Pseudomonadaceae; genus Aquipseudomonas; species Aquipseudomonas paralactis. The sequence goes on along the minus strand of NZ_JYLN01000005.1, from coordinate 189,952 downwards.
CCCAGCGTGACACACCGGGCAACTTCGTCGATATCAAGGACCCGCTCACCGGGAAAACCCTCGCCACCTACCTTGAACACCCCGGCGAAGGTGTATGGAACGTGGTTGAAGAGGTCGGGCCCTCAGCACCCGCGCCGACGGCAATCAAGCGTTCGCTGAAGACCATAGAAGCACAGGCGCAAACCGTCAGGGACGAGCGCACCGGCATTGACAGCAGCATCGCCTTCCAACAACGAAAGCTACGCGACCCGGGCCGACTGGAAAGTCTCGACCCCCTTGAGTGGGATGTGATACTGACCCAGCACGCAGCGAAGTTCACAACCCTTGCCGAAGAACTCCAGCGCGATCACGCCAACGATCCCGGCGCTCGCGCCTTGATCGACCAATACCGCAGCCTGGCGGCCGAGGCAACGCAACAGGCCCGTGAGCATTGCAGCGAAGGGTACAAGTTACAACGCCCAAAAGCCTCCCACGTCAATTACTTGTGGAAACACGGTTTTGTCGATATCAACCTGGTGAAGAGCCGCGTGCCGTTGAAGGCCGGTGACTTTCTCACCGAGTATGCAGTACGCGATAAAAGCAAAATCAGGGCGGGTATAAAGGGTAAGGACAATGTTTTGTGGTACGCCCATTTCCATTACTCATCCGTCGATCAACCGCCCTCCCAACCTGACTTCGGCCACCTTAAAACCCCGAGTGAGCAGCGATATACGCGCCGGGAACTGATTGAACAGGCGCGTGCCGACAACCGCGCCGTGGTCAATCTGGAGAAAGCCGAGATCAAGCCACCGCTTGATCAGCGGCTATTCCTGGGGTTGGAGGTACTGGCTTCCAAATGAGCCTCGACAGACTGTCTATACTCTGCACGAGAACCTTGTTGACGAGGGGTTTATGGACGATCCAATCGATAACAAACCACCGACCTTCTGGCAGATGCTGCACAGCGTGACGGCCGCCGCGTTCGGTGTGCAAAGCGGCAAGAATCGCGCCCGCGATTTCACCCATGGCAAGCCCAGCCACTTCGTGATCCTGGGCATTGCGTTCACGGTGGTGTTTGCCTTGACGCTGTTTGGCATCGTCAAGCTGGTGCTGTACCTGGCCGGTGTTTAACGCAGCCGCCGATGCAAACTGAACCGCATCAACAGGACGCCGGTTTGCCAACGACCGCCAGCGCACGGAATCCACCGGCGCTGGCGGCGCTGACAAATGCAGGCGCTCAGATGAACATTGAATATCGATCGCTGCTCAATCAACGGTTTTATTACTGGTGGCTGACCCAAAATACAGCGGTGCCGACCACGAGAATAATCAGAAACAAAATGGCCCAGGCATCAACGGTACTGTCAGGTTTACGGGCTTTGGTGGAATTACTCATCGCATCGCCTCTTGTCGGTTTTATAGGTGACTGCACTAAGACTCGTCCACAGTAAAGACCAGTCTTGCCCCCATGACAAATGTGGGTATCGCGATAACTGTTCTCATTAGTCAGTTTGGTTATGTGCATATACCCAAACATCACTTTTGCGCATATACGCAAACTGGTATCGTGCGCCGGCTCCGTTGGGAGTGCGCGGCCGTGCGCGCAGATTTGCCGAGAACAGGACCTATATGTACGTATACGACGAATACGATCAGCGCATCATCGAGGACCGCGTCAAGCAGTTCCGTGATCAGACCCGACGCTACTTAGCAGGTGAACTGAGCGAAGAAGAGTTCCGCCCTCTGCGCCTGCAAAATGGCCTTTACGTTCAGCGCTTTGCGCCGATGCTGCGGGTGGCCGTGCCTTATGGCCAACTGACCTCGCGCCAGACGCGAATGATGGCCAGGATTGCCCGCGATTTCGACAAGGGCTACGCCCACATCAGTACCCGCCAGAACGTGCAGTTCAACTGGCCGGCCCTGGAAGATGTGCCGGACATCCTGGCTGAACTGGCTACCGTGCAGATGCACGCCATTCAGACCAGCGGTAACTGCCTGCGCAACGTGACCACCGACCAATTTGCCGGCGTCGCTGCCGACGAACTGATCGACCCACGGCCGTGGTGCGAAATCGTGCGTCAATGGACCACTTTCCACCCGGAATTCGCCTACCTGCCACGCAAGTTCAAGATCGCCATCAATGGCTCGACCTCGGACCGTGCGGCCATCGAAGTGCACGACATCGGCCTGGAGCCGGTGTACAACGCTGCAGGCGAGCTGGGCTTCCGTGTGCTGGTGGGTGGCGGCCTCGGCCGTACGCCGGTGGTCGGTGCCTTCATCAACGAGTTCCTGCCGTGGCAGGACCTGCTGAGCTACCTCGACGCCATCCTGCGGGTTTACAACCGCTATGGCCGTCGTGACAACAAATACAAGGCCCGGATCAAGATCCTGGTCAAGGCGCTGACCCCTGAGGTGTTCGCGCAGAAAGTCGATGCCGAGATGGAACACCTGCGCGGCGGCCAGACCACCCTGACCGAAGCCGAAGTGCACCGCGTCGCCAAGCATTTTGTCGACCCTGAGTACAAGGCCCTGAGCAATCAGGACGCCGAGCTGGCCGCACTCGACCAGCAACACCCAGGCTTCGCCCGCTGGCGCACCCGCAACACCCTGGCGCACAAGAAGCCGGGCTATGTGGCCGTGACCCTGTCGCTCAAGCCCACCGGCGTTGCCCCTGGCGACATCACCGACAAGCAGCTGGACGCCGTAGCCGACCTGGCCGAGCGCTACAGCTTCGGCCAACTGCGTACCTCCCACGAACAGAACATCATTCTCGCGGACGTCGAGCAGAGCCAACTGTTCACCCTGTGGGGCGAGTTGCGTGAAGGCGGTTTTGCCACGCCGAATATCGGCCTGTTGACCGATATCATCTGCTGCCCGGGCGGCGACTTCTGCTCCCTGGCCAACGCCAAGTCAATCCCGATTGCCGAATCGATCCAGCGCCGTTTCGACGACCTGGACTACCTGTTCGACATCGGTGAGCTGGACCTGAACATCTCCGGTTGCATGAACGCCTGTGGTCACCACCACGTCGGCCACATCGGCATCCTGGGCGTGGACAAAAAAGGCGAAGAATTCTATCAAGTGTCCCTGGGTGGCAGCGCCAGCCGCGATGCGAGCCTGGGCAAGATCCTCGGCCCATCCTTCGCCCAGGAAGCCATGCCCGAGGTGATCGGCAAGCTGATCGACGTGTACATCGAACAGCGCACCGAAGATGAGCGTTTCATCGACACCTACCAGCGCATCGGCATTGACCTGTTCAAGGAGCGCGTCTATGCAGCGAATCATTAAGAACAACGCAGTCGTCGACGAAACCTGGCACTTGTTGCCCAAGGACGCGAGCTTCGACGGCATCTCCAACTGCGACGACCTGATCGTGCCGCTGGCCCTGTGGCGCGAACACGGCCACGCCCTCAAGGCCCGCGACGGCGGTTTGGGTGTATGGCTGGACGCCGATGAAGAAGCCGAGGAAATCGGCGCCGACGTGGAACACTTCCAGGTTATCGCCCTGAACTTCCCGGCGTTCACCGATGGCCGCAACTACTCCAACGCCCGCCTGCTGCGTGACCGTTATGGTTACAAGGGCGAGCTGCGAGCGATTGGCGATGTGCTGCGCGACCAGTTGTTCTACCTGCACCGTTGCGGGTTCGATGCCTTCGCGTTGCGAGCCGACAAAGACCCCTACGAAGCGCTGGAAAGTCTCAAGGATTTCTCGGTGACCTATCAAGCGGCCACCGATGAACCCCTGCCACTGTTCCGCCGCCGCTAAGCCCGTGTCCCTGTAGGAGCGAGCTTGCTCGCGAAAAACCTGAACGATAACGCTGACATCCTGAATGAACGCGTTGTCCTCGAGTTCTTCGCGAGCAAGAACCAGGCGTCCCCCTCGCTCCTACAGTTGCATCGCCTGTGATCGACTCCCGCTTGACATTAAAGTTAACTTTAAGCTTAGCCTGAGGCCTCCCCAGCTCAGGAGTTAACCCATGTCCCCCTTCACCCCCCTGCAACTGTCTAACGGCCAAGTCATCGCCAACCGCATCGCCAAGGCCGCGATGGAAGAGAACATGGCGGACCTGCATCAGGCACCATCCAAAGCATTGAAGCAGCTGTACAAGACCTGGGCCGACGGCGAGCCCGGCTTGCTGTTGACCGGCAACGTGATGATCGACCGCCGCGCCATGACCGGCCCTGGTGGTGTCGCTCTGGAAAACGAGCAACACCTGGCCAGTTTTCGTGAATGGGCCGACGTAGCCCGGACCAAAGGTGTGCACTTCTGGGTACAGCTCAGCCATCCGGGCCGTCAGACCATGGCCAACCTCGGTCAACAAGCGTTGGCACCCTCGGCTATTGCGCTGGATGTGGGCAGTTTTTCCAAGATGTTCGCCAAACCCAAGGCCATGACCGAAGACGACATACAGGATGTCATCAAGCGCTTCGCCACCAGCGCCCGCCTGGCCGAGCAAGCCGGGTTCACCGGGGTGCAGATCCACGGCGCCCATGGTTATTTGTTGAGCCAATTTCTCTCGCCCTTGAGCAACCATCGCACCGACCGCTGGGGCGGCTCCCTGGAAAACCGCGCACGCCTGTTGCTGGAGGTCCTCCGTGCCGTACGTGACAGCGTCAGCCCTTCATTTTGTGTGTCGGTAAAACTCAATTCCGCAGACTTCCAGCGTGGCGGCTTCGATGAGACCGATGCACGCGCTGTAGTGGAGATGCTCAATACACTGCCGATCGATTTGCTTGAGTTGTCCGGCGGCAGCTATGAAGCGCCGGCCATGCAAGGCGAGGCGCGGGACGGCCGCACCTTGGCCCGTGAAGCCTACTTTTTGGATTTCGCCACCCAAATGGCGAGCATCGCCACCATGCCACTGATGGTGACCGGAGGTATTCGCCGCTTGCCAGTGGTCCAGCAAGTATTGGACAGCGGCATCGCCATGGCCGGCATCGCTACCGCCCTGACCCTGGAGCCGCAACTGATCAAACAGTGGCGTGAAGGTCGCGACCTCAACCCACAACTGCGGCCCATGGAATGGAAGCGCAAACCCCTGGCAGCCCTCGCCACCCTCGCCGTGGTGCGCGACCAGATGCGCCGTCTGAGCCGCGGCCGTCTGCCCAACCCCAACGTTGCGCCCTGGCTGGCATTGGCCTGTGACCAGTGGTTTATAGCGCGGCGTACGCGGCAATACCGCGCAAGCATGAAGTCTTAGGCTGCGAGCGAAATCCTGCGTTGCCTGACTACCCGAACGCCATCGTTGATAGTTTCATTCAAAGAAAATCCAATTAAGCGCATTGAAAAAGAGATATTTCTTACATCCAAGAACCACGAAACGTAGCGAACCCGTCCGACATGACATCGCATAACCCCGAAGTTTCTAATAGCAGTACTTTTAGAGCAGGGTTTGCCCAATGTCGTACACAAAAAATCCCCAAGCCCCACAGCCTCTTACTCCACCCACCCAAGGAACCAGGCCGGAGACTCCGGCCTTGGTTGACGTCCTCTCGCAGTTATCGGATCCCGAATTCGACATGCGCGGCGTGGCCTGGAACCCGCTTTGCGATGCCGCCACGCCGCTGATAGGCCTGGTCATTCGAATACGCCGTCTGACCCAGCATGATGATGTACCTGCGCTGTACCAAGCCGTACGTAACCACATCACTGCAATCATGGAGGAAGTCAGCCAGCTCGACTACGACCCCGGCATGCTCAAGGCTTACTCCTACAGCCTTTGCTTGTTGGTGGATGAGGTGGTGATGGGCACGCCATGGGGGAGATCATCAGAATGGAGCCAAGACTCGCTGCTAAACGCCTTTCACCAGGAAACCTGGGGCGGGGAGCGATTCTTCATCGTGATGAACAACATGATTCCCGAAGCAGCCAGGTACCAGCATGTGTTGGAGTTCATGTACCAGTGCCTGATCTCAGGCCTTAAAGGCAAATACGGCGCCCATCCCAAAGGTGATGATGAAATCCAGAAAATCATCGACCTGTTGCACGGCCTGTTGCGCCCGCTGCGCGGCGAAACACCCAAGCGCCTGACCGACCCGCTGACCAACATCGCGCCGCGCAACTATCGGATCAAACGGGTCTGGCCGTTGTGGACGCCGTGGGCCATGGCCGCCGTGGTGCTGATAGTCGCCTACACGTTCTATTCCATGCGCCTGAACGCTCTCACTCAGGAAGTGCTGGTATCACTGAACAAGATCCTCGCGCTATAGCGCCCAACTCATCAATAGCCGATCAGGAAGGACGCCATGCCCCGTCAAAGCGACCTGCGTTTCACGTTCGAGCCCTTGAAAGGCGAAGCCTTCGATGTGGTGTCTTTCACGCTTGAAGAAAGCCTGTCCCAGCCGTTCAAACTGCAATTGGAACTGGCCAGCCACAACGCGGCCATCGACTTCAAAAACGTGCTAGACCTGGCGGGGCTGTTCACGATCTGGCGCGGCGAAATGCCGGTGCGCTACGTACACGGCCTGGTCAGCCTGTTCACCCAGGGCGACACCGGCTTTCGTCGCACCCGCTACACCGCCGTCATCGAACCGACCCTGGCGCGTTTCGACCTGCGCTCCAACTGGCGCATCTTCCAGGGCCAGACCGTGCCCGACATCATCACCAGCCTGCTTGCCGAGCACCGACTGACCGACATCCGCCGCGAAATCTGCTTCGATCACCAACCCCGCGAATACTGCGTACAGGCCGGCGAAACCGACCTCGATTTCATCGCCCGCCTGGCCGCCGAAGAAGGCCTGCTCTACACCTTCGAACACCGCGACGACGGCCACACCCTCGTCCTCACCGACCGCGTCGGCGGCCTGGGCACCATCGGCACGCACAAACATTGCCCCGTGATCTACCAACCCATGGCCGGCGGCGATGCCACAGAACCGGCCTTGACCCGTTTTCACTACACCGAACAAGTACGCACCGCCCGCCAGGTACAACGCGACTACACCTTCACCCACCCGCGCTACGACCAACAGCACACCGCCACCGGCGACCAGGACCTGAAAAACCAGCACAAGGACTACGAGCGCTACGACTACCCCGGACGCTACAAACGCGACATCGCCGGCAAACCCTTCACCAAAACTCGGCTCACCGCCCTGCGCAATGACGCCAAACTGGCGCACCTGGCCGGTGACGACGCGCGCCTGCAACCGGGGCTAGCGTTCGACCTCAACGAACATCCCCGCGAAGACTTCAACGACCGTTGGCGCACCATCGCCATCACCCATGAAGGCAAACAGCACACCAGCCTGGAGGAAGAGGCGTTCGGCAGCGACCACGGCAGCTCTTATGAAATGACCGCCAGCGCCATCCGCTGGACCTCCGACTGGAAAGCCCCGCTGCGCGACAAACCCTGCATCGACGGCCCGCAGATCGCAACGGTGGTTGGGCCGCCAGGGGAAGAGATTTATTGCGATGAATGGGGCCGGGTGAAAGTGCAGTTTCCGTGGGATCGCGCTGACAAAAACAACGACCAGAGTTCGTGCTGGATTCTTGTGGCACAGGGTTGGGCCGGTGCGACCTGGGGCGCCATGGCCATTCCACGTGTGGGTCAAGAGCTGGTGATCAGCTATTTGGATGGCGATCCTGACCAGCCCATCGCCACGGGCCGTACCTACCGCGAGACCAATCTGCCGCCGTACCAGTTGCCCAAGCACAAGACGCGGATGACCATCAAGAGCCAAACCCATAAGGGTGCAGGCTTCAACGAGCTGCGATTTGAGGATGAGTTGGGCCATCAGGAGGTGTTCATCCATGCCGAAAAAGACAAAAACGTCCACATCAAGCACAACAACACTACCTTCGTAGGAAACGACCGAAGCGAACAAGTCGGGCATGACGAGCACATCGAAATCGGTCATGACCGCAGCGAACGAGTGGGCAACGATGAAGACATTGCTGTCGCTCAAGACCAGCATCTGCAAGTGGGCCGTGATCGTATACACACTGTAGGGCGCAACCACCACATCGACATCGGTGGAGACCGCGTCGAAGAAATTGCCAACAATCGGCATGACAGGATCGCCGCTGACCACCAGGTGCAGATCGGCGGCAATGCTGAACAATCAGTACGCAACCATTACCGCCTCTGCGCAGGACAGCGCATTGAGCAAAAAACCCGAGTGTTCGATGTTGCATCGAACGAGCGCCTTATTCTGCGAGCGCCCGGCGGCAGCATCACGATTGATGGCAATGGCATCACGCTCGATGGACTGGCCATCAGAATCAAAGGCCCTGTGACCACAGATCCGATCGGAACGGGTAACCCACTCGGCACTCCACAACTGCCTGCCCTACCGCCGGGACCGTTCCTGGGGCGCTACACGTTGCTCAAGAACGACCAACGTGCCTTCGCAGGCTATCGGTATCGCATCACCGATGGCACGGCGCTGCTTGCCGAAGGGCGCACCTGCCCCTTGGGTGGCACTGAGTGGACGGTGACGCCGGCAGCCAAACCCGTGCAGGCCCATAAGGCAATCATGCGCGACGATCAGCAAATCACCGAAACGTGGGCCCCCTACCTGATGGCCCTTGATGATCAAGGCACCCCCGTTGAGGCCAAGGCGATTTTCCCCGACGACTTTCTGGATCAACACAGTGGAGACCTCGACTGATGCCAGGCCCACTAGCTCCAGCCGTCGCGCGGATCATCGACGGTGCCTATCGCGCCTATCGGGCAAACCAGGCTTTTGAGAACAGCAGAACCGCCGCCGAACTGGCCCAACTCGCGGTGGAAATTGCCGAGCGCAGGAAGCAGATCAAGGAAACCCTTCGCGTCACCATTGAAGCAATGACCCGCGAGATCGAGGTCAAGAGTTCCACCTTTGCCGTGGTGGATCGCGGCGGTAATAGCACAGTTTCTCGACGAGGCCAGGAGAACATCACGTTCAAGGAATACATCGAACGCAAAGTGCCCTTTCGCCCGGCGATCAGCCAAGTCTGCACCGTTGCGCTGCAAATGCCGATCAAGGTACCGCGCCGTATTCGCAAGAAAATTGCCGGCGATACGGTACCGACCACCATCGAGATCGCCCTCAAACAATTTACCGCCTCGTTGTTTTTTGAAGCCGTGGATGAGGCACTGGAGTGGCGCAGCCCGCTCAAGGCCGAACCCAACTACAACGGCAACAGCAAGAAGGCGTTGTTGGGCGAGCCGGTTACGCGGCCCAAACGGTTCGGCAGTGCCGTGCAGCCTTTTTGGCCACGGCCGAAGGGTTTGCTGGCGCCCGATCTGGTGGTGGTTGAGTACCGGCAAGAGCCGTTTGAAACCGAGAATGTGTTTGCGGCGGTGGAGATCAAGTTCCCGGGTGATTGGGCAGTTTCAAAACAAATGAAAAGGTACGTGACCCTCATGACACCTGAGACGGGAATAAATCCGGCGAAAATTGGCAAGGAAAAAGTGGCGTTGCTTAGGGTTCCGGAAGACTGCGTGGGTTTTAAAGCAGAAGAGAAGAATTCCTCGATGAAAGGTAATAAAAATAGGAGGTAAGCGTGAGCACTATTCATAGACTGTTTAACGAAGAAGAGCGTGATGAGTTTATTGCAGAGCTTAAGGAATGGCCCAACACCGATTGGGGTACAGATGAGGTCGCCCGGCATAGCGTAAGCCCGTTCATCAGCTTCTACTTCCCCCCCAACTCCGACAACCAAGTCGATATCGCCCTGCTGATGGTTGATATTCACGAAGCCTTCGAACGCCTGCTTGGTCATCCTTACACCATGACCATGCACGAAGACACAGATCGTCCGCACCCTTACCCCGAGGAGGAGTTCGACCTTCGCATGCAAGCGATGGATGTCGATGCAAACGATTACTTCGAATTCTGGTTTACCGACGAAGCAAACCATGCCAGTTCACCCACAACATCGGGCCATTTCTGGCGTAGCAGGCACGAAGGTACCGGGAAAAAATCGGCTTACTCCTGGGTTGTTTTCTATTACCGCTGGCAATGGTGGCAGGACAATCGCGATGCCTGGCGACAGTTCGTCCTCAAGACCATTGACCTGCTCAAGGCTCACCAGGTCTACAGCGGCTTCGCCATGGCCAATCCAATGGAATATGGCACCCGGGCGGAAGTCACTACCTGGGAGCGAGCGCTTATGCCAGCTTTCTACGGACTTGATATCGAATATGCCTATGGCATGGACGACGAATTGCCTAACGGCATCCGCCCGCCCACTTGGGCCTTCCTGCTCGCCGATCACTGGCGAGAAAAGCTCGACCTGACCCGCGAACAGGTACGTAGCGCACTCGCTCACCCCCGCATCAACGTCATCGAACTGCACAGCGGCCAGTGGATTGAGCTGGGCGAACAGCCCAAGTTGTACCCTGTCGAACTCGGCGTGCCGGAACTGCCCATGCTCTTGAACAGACTGCTCAAGCCCATCCGTTACGACGATCTGGGATTACTCGGCTTCGGCCAATGGGACGGTGATCCGAATGAGCGCTTTACCGACGCCGACAGCCGCCGCTGGATGGCACGTTTCGATACCGACAGCGACTGGCCCACGCCAGCATCGCGATTGGGCACACCCAAGCCAACGGCTCCCGCGCAAAACTCTGCGCCGCTGAGCATCATTGCGGGCATGCCATGCACCCAAGCCGGCTGGTGGCTTGTCCCGGGGGTCGCTGATTCACGTCGCGAATTCAAGCAAGGCGAAATCCTGCCCGTGCTCACCTCGCAACCCAGTGAAAGGCTGACGCTTTGGCAACGCGACTCCGACCAAACGCCCCCGGAACCCGCCCGGCACGCCAGCAGCCACGAAGCCGCTCCCCGCGCCGGCCGCTGGGAAATGGAGGCGGATCGCTGCGTGGAGTGCACCGTCCGGCTGAACGAACGGCTGCCGTTACATCAAGGCCAAAAGGTGCGCTGGTTATGGACTGTCAGCGGCATGCGCGCCCGTAGCGGCGAAACCTGCCCGTATCCAGGGAAATGGGTGTGTGACTACAAACCCGGTACCGAACGGCTATTCGATTACGCCGCCCTGATGCCGCACGTGGACGGTGAAAAAGTTGTCTGGCGCTGGTTAGGGCTGGTGCAGAGATGAGTGTCGACTGATGCCTGTCCCTCTAACCCCTGCCGTCGCGCGGATCATCGACGGTGCCTATCGCGCCTATCGGGCAAACCAGGCTTTTGAGAACAGCAGAACCGCCGCCGAACTGGCCAACTCGCGGTGGAAATTGCCGAACGCAGGAAGCAGATCAAGGAAACCCTTCGCGCCACCATTGAAGCAATGACCCGCGAGATCGAGGTCAAGAGTTCCACCTTTGCCGTGGTGGATCGCGGCGGTAATAGCACGGTTTCTCGACGAGGCCAGGAGAACATCACGTTCAAGGAATACATCGAACGCAAAGTGCCCTTTCGCCCGGCGATCAGCCAAGTCTGCACCGTTGCGCTGCAGATGCCGATCAAGGTACCGCGCCGTATCCGCAAGAAAATTGCCGGCGATACGGTACCGACCACCATCGAGATCGCCCTCAAACAATTTACCGCCTCGTTGTTTTTTGAAGCCGTGGACGAGGCACTGGAGTGGCGCAGCCCGCTCAAGGCCGAACCCAACTACAACGGCAACAGCAAGAAGGCGTTGTTGGGCGAGCCGGTTACGCGGCCCAAACGGTTCGGCAGTGCCGTGCAGCCTTTTTGGCCACGGCCGAAGGGTTTGCTGGCGCCCGATCTGGTGGTGGTTGAGTACCGGCAAGAGCCGTTTGAAACCGAGAATGTGTTTGCGGCGGTGGAGATCAAGTTTCCGGGAGATTGGGTAGTAAAAAAACAAATAACGGACTACGTGAACCTGATGAAGCCCTCAACGGGCGTCAACCCGGACAAAATCGGAAGAGAGAAAGTTGCGCTGTTGCGGGTGCCGGAAGATTGCACCGGTTTTGAAATAGATGAAAAGAACAATTCAACGTCCAAAGGCCAAAAAAACAGGAGGTAAGCATGAGTACGACTCATAGACTTTTTGATGACGAAGAACGTGACGAGTTTATTGCAGAACTGAAGGAATGGCCCAACACGGATTGGGGTAAAGATGAAGTCGCCCGCCATAGTGTCAGCCCGTTCATCAGCTTCTACTTCCCCCCTACTCCTGATAACCATCGCGATGTAGCTCTATTGATGGTGGATATCCACGAAGCTTTCGAAAAACTGCTTGGCTTCCCTTTCACCATGACCATGCACGAAGACACTGAGCGTCCTCATGCTTATCCGCAAGAAGAGCCTGATCTTCGCAGGCAGGCCATGGAAGCCCATCCACACGAGTACTTCGTATTCTGGTTTACCGACGAAACAAACCATGCCAGCTCACCTACAACATCGGGCGATTTCTGGCGTACTTGGTATCGAACTGACGGGTCGCGAACAGAGTATTCCTCAATCGTATTCTATTACCGCTGGCAATGGTGGCTGGACAACCGCGATGCCTGGCGCCAGTTCGTACTCAAGACCATTGATCTGCTCAAGGCTCATCAGGTCTACAGTGGTTTAGCCATGGCTAACCCAATGGAATATGGCACGCGAGCAGAAATTACCACATGGGAAAGAGCCTTGACGCCCGCTTTCTACGGGCTCGATATCGACTACGAGTTTTCGATGCGTGACGAGTTACTCAACGGCATCCGTCCGCCCACCTGGGCCTTCCTGCTAGCCGATCACTGGCGCGTAAAACTCGACCTGACCCGTGAACAGGTACGCGAAGCACTCGCTCACCCCCGCATCAGCATCACCGAACTGCACAGCGGCCAGTGGATCGAGCTGGGCGAACAGCCCGAATTGTACCCTGTCGAACTCGGCGTGCCGGAACTGCCCATGCTCTTGAACAGACTGCTCAAGCCCATCCGTTACGACGACTTGGGATTACTGGGCTTCGGCCAATGGGACGGTGACCCAAACGAGCGCTTTACCGACGCCGACAGCCGCCGCTGGATGGCACGTTTCGATACCGACAGCGACTGGCCCACGCCAGCATCGCGATTGCTCACAGCCAAGCAACAGCTCCCGCGTAAACCTTTGCGCCGCTGACCAGGGCTTATGCAGGTATGCATCACTGAGTGCAAGCATGACGCAATCTTCACATTAAAGGCGGAGCATTCGCCGTGATTGAACTGTCCCCTACTGATCAGCAGTTTTTCAACCTCACTGACGATTGGAGTTCCTCATGGCGAAAATCAACCTGGCGCAGCAGTTGGCGACCACCCTGGAACAGGCAGGCATCAAGCGTATCTGGGGCCTGACCGGCGACAGTCTCAATGGCCTGACCGACGCGCTGCGCAGCATGGACAGCATCGAGTGGATGCATGTGCGCCACGAAGAGGTTGCCGCCTTCGCTGCCGGTGCCGAAGCGGCGGCCACTGGCGAGTTGACGGTGTGCGCCGGCAGTTGCGGGCCGGGCAATCTGCATTTGATCAATGGTTTGTTCGACTGCCATCGTAATCATGTGCCGGTGCTGGCGATTGCCGCGCAGATTCCATCGTCGGAGATCGGCCTCAACTATTTCCAGGAAACCCATCCCCAGGAGCTGTTCAAGGAGTGCAGCCATTTCATCGAGCTGGTGAGCAACCCCGAGCAGATGCCCCAGGTGCTGCACCGCGCCATGCGCTCGGCCATCCTCAATCGCGGCGTGGCGGTGGTGGTGATTCCAGGGGATGTATCGTTGCTGGAAGTGGAAGACAAGCTCAAGCCCTGGCCAGCCCTGCACGCACCGCGCACCTTGCCGGCTGAACAGGACTTGCAACGTCTCAGCGAGATCCTTCAGGGCAGTGAAAAAGTCACCCTGCTCTGCGGCAGCGGCTGTGCCGGTGCGCACGATCAGGTGGTGGCGTTGGCCGACGCACTCGGCGCGCCGGTGGTGCACGCACTGCGCGGCAAGGAACATGTGGAATGGGATAACCCCTTTGACGTGGGCATGACCGGCCTGATCGGTTTCAGCTCCGGTTACCATGCCATGCTCGACTGCGACACGTTGATCATGCTCGGTACCGACTTCCCCTACCGTCAGTTCTACCCCACCGATGCCAGAATCATTCAGGTTGATCGTGACCCGCAGGCCCTGGGCCGACGCGCCACGCTGGATCTGGGCATCGCCGCCGATGTCAGCGAAACCATCGATGCCCTGCTGCCGCGCTTGACCCGCAAGACCGATCGCAGCTTTCTGGAGACCTCGTTGAAGCATTACGAGAAGGCCCGCCAGGGGTTGGATGACCTGGCGCAGCCCTCCAAGGCCAATCGGCCGATCCACCCCCAGTACGTCGCACGCTTGCTCAGCGAGCTGGCCGACGATGATGCAATCTTCACCGCCGACGTCGGCTCACCCACAGTGTGGGCGGCGCGTTATTTGAAAATGAACGGCAAACGGCGGCTGATTGGCTCTTTCAACCATGGATCGATGGCCAATGCCATGCCCCAGGCCATTGGCGCCCAGGCGGCATTCCCTGGGCGCCAGGTGATTTCGATGTCGGGGGATGGCGGGTTCACGATGTTGATGGGGGATTTCATTTCACTGGCGCAGTTGAATCTGCCGGTAAAACTCATTGTGTTCAATAACTCATCCCTGGGTTTTGTCGCCATGGAAATGAAGGCTGCCGGGTACCTGGACACTGGCACCGAGTTGAAAAACCCGGACTTCGCGGCCATGTCCAATGCCATGGGTATTCTGGGGATTCGCGTAGAGCAATCCGAAGATCTGGAACCGGCCCTGCGCCGCGCCCTGGCCCATGATGGCCCCGTGCTGGTGGACGTGGTGACAGCCACGCAGGAACTGGTGATGCCGCCGAGTATCAAGCTGGAACAGGCCAAAGGGTTCAGCCTGTATATGCTTAAAGCGGTGATGAGCGGTCGCGGCGATGAGGTTATCGAACTGGCACGCACCAACTGGTTGCGATAACCCCTACTGTAGGAGCGAGCTTGCTCGCGAAGATCGTTAACGATAACGCTGACATCCTGAATGAACGCGTAGTCCTCAGGTTTTTCGCGAGCAAGCTCGCTCCTACAGGTGCCGGGCTAATATCAGCCCTTCTGTTTTTCTACCCACTTGCCGTAGGCATCGATGAATGACTGCAGGAACGGTTTGGTTTTTTCCGAGACCTTGCCCGCCTCATCGAATACGTTACCGGCGCCGCCTAAATAGGCTTCCGGCTGTTGCATGCACCACACATCCAGGAACACCAGCGACTGACGCAGGTGATGGTTGGCGCCAAAACCACCAATGGCACCCGGCGATACGCTGATGATCGCTCCAGGCTTGCCGCTCCAGGCGCTTTGCCCATAAGGGCGGGAACCCACGTCGATTGCATTCTTCAGCGCAGCGGGTACGGAACGGTTGTATTCCGGGGTCACGAACAGCACGGCGTCGGATGAGCTCACCTGTTGGCGGAAAGTGCTGTAGGCTGCGGGCGGTGTTGCACCGTCGATGTCCTCGTTGTAGAGCGGCAGGTCGCCGATTTCAACAATATTCAACTTGAGGTTGGCAGGTGCCAGCTCGGCCAGGGCCAGGGCGACCTTGCGGTTGATCGACGCTTTTCTCAAGCTGCCCACCAGGACGGCAATCGTGTAGACCTTGCTCATTGAGGTTTCCCGACTTCTGAATAAAGGAGCTTGTAGTTATAGAGGCTTAGCGGCCTGTTCACCAGCGAGTTTTGATGATTCCCGCGGCGATTTCCTTGCAGCTGCTTGCGCAGGAAACGTCTGAAAACATCAGCGAATAGTATTTTTTTCTTATAGGTAAACTACCCCGCTCCCTGACGGTCTACAGAACCGCAAATCGAGTGTTTATCTCCAGAGGTTCTAAACAGATGGCAGCAGTACTAGTTGGACAGTTCCATGCTCGAGACGCGGAAGGCCGCGTATATTCGGTGCATGAGTTCCAGGAATCCGACCCGGCGCAGGGCGACCTGGCTGGCTCGACGCCCACCACCACCTACAAGCTGGCCATTGGCGACCGCGTAGAGAAACTGGAAGGCGATGAATTCAAACTGCTCCAGTCGGGGACCATTCTTGTCCGCGAATCGCAAACGACCCTGGCGTCATAAGGGCCCCCATTTTGTACACCCGCTCAGTCCTGGCCATCGTTGGCGTTGACTGGGCCGGGGTCATCAAGGGCTGCGCATCTGCGTTATTTCAATGCCCTGCTCGCTTTGTTTGAGCGTCACCACCAATTGCCCTCTTTCCCCCTCCACCGCATACATCGAGCGCTTGTAGCCCGACCGGTTGGACGCGGGATACGCCTCCACTTGCCTGATCAGGTTAACCGCCAACACGGCGCCCACCTGCTCGCTCACCTTTTCCTGGGAACGGATGAACGTTTCAAGTGCAAGGTCTTCAGGAGGGTGTTCAGTGGAGTCATTGAAGAGGTAAGCCGCCATGCACCCCACGGTCAAAAGGACCAGGAGTTGCTTGGCCGTCACCCCGAAGAACGTCGAGGGTAGAGGCATTTGAGACCAGACCTGTTTTTTGTTGTATGTACCGGCAAGCCGGCATTGGTCGTTGCTGATCAGACGCACCATTCTAATGAGGTCATGGCCGAACGCCATAGGCCGGGGCGACCCGCGCAGTCTTTTTTGCGCCTGAAGGCCTGCACCATTGAATCCAATTCGCGCTGCACATAGACTCCGGCCATGCGTTTACGTCATATCGAAGTGATTCAGGCCATCTTGCAAACCGGACACCTGGGCACCGCCGCCGAATGGTTGCAACTCTCTGTGGGTGAAGTAGACGCCACGCTCAAGGATGCCGAGCTGCAATTGGGTTTTATGTTGTTTGCCAGCGTGCGCGGACGTTTGCAAGCAACGCACGAGACGCTGCAATTGCAGGCGCACATCGTCCAGTTGTACGAAGCACTCGAACCGTTGCAACGCCTGGCCGGTCGCTTGAAACATCACCACGCCGTGCCCCTGCGTGCGCTGTGCACCCCTCCCCTGGCCAATCAACTGCTGCCGCAAAGCATTGCCATGCTGCGCAGACGCTTCCAGGACACGCCGTGCAACCTGTCGAGCCAGCCGACCCGGGAGATCGTCAGGAGCCTGCTGCTGCACGAAGCCGATGTGGGGCTGAGCCTGCATGACCCGCAACATCCACAAATTCAAAGCACCCCACTGGCCCAGGGCAAGCTGCAATTGCTCGCGCCCCACGGCTGGCTCAAACCCAAGCAGAAGTACATCGCGCTGCAGGATCTGGCAGGGCAGTCGCTGATCGGGCTGGAAGGCCACGACCCGCTGAGTCGTCTGCTGGACGCCAAACTGCAAGCCCTGCGCCCGCTGCCGGTGGTGCAGACGCGGGTACAGACCTACCAGATGATGCGCAGCATGGTTGAGGCCGGTGAAGGCTTGGCGATTGTCGATCCTTTTACCGCCTCTGGTGCCAGGGAAGCCGGGCTGGATGCGTGCCCGGTGTCGCCCCCCATAATGGTCAGCCTGTATGCACTGACCCTGAAAGACGGCGCCACCTCACCGGCATTGAATGCGCTGCTGGAGATTGTCACCCAGAAGGCCGAAAGTCTCCTGGGCGGCGACACAAACCCCTCGTAGGAGCGAGCTTGCTCGCGAAGGACGTGAACGGTTACGCGCTCATCCTGACGTAACGCGGCGCCTTTGCGTTTTTCGCGAGCAAGCTCGCTCCTACAGGGCTTAGATCGATCCCACTTCCGTCTTGAATAACCGATACCAGAAAATCGCCACTTCACGGGTTTGTGGATCAATCCCGCGATAACGCAATTGGTCGATCCCACCCATCACATACCCGCAGCGCTCATACAGGCGGCAAGCCCCCAGATTATTGTTTTGGGTTTCCAACATCATGCCCGGCAGGTTTTTCTTGCGGGCCCAGAACTGCGCCACGTCCAGCAGCGCCTTGGCCACGCCATGACGTCGCGCCGGCAACACCACGGCCAACTCATCAACATGGGCAAAACCGTTCCAGTTGGTGCTGACCACCACGTGCCCTACCGCACGGTCATCCAGGTAGGCCATGAAGATCGCACTGTCGGCGGCATCGCGAAAGCTGGCGAACTCTTCCGGGTCGATGCCATAGCATTTGCGATACGGCAGGATGCGCTCCACCGGCCATTGATCGACACGCTGGCCCATCTGCGGAACGCCATAGGCCTCGACCTCGAAGCTGAAGTCATTGCCCCATACATAAGCGTCAAAACCTTCGTCGGCGACGCGCACACTGAGCCCTGGGTACTTCGGGTTCATCACAGCTTGCTGCATAAACATTCTTAACCCTTGATGCAATCGACGGTGTAACGACGGCCACTACCGTCATCTTCGTGTTGCAGCCCATGAACATCGGCGACAAAACCGGGGAAACTGCTATCGAACGTTCGGGCAAATGCCAGGTAGTCGATGATTGAACGCGTTGATTCTGTAAAGCGCTCGCCGGGCATGATCAATGGAATGCCCGGCGGATAAGGCACCAGCATTACGGCTGCGATGCGTCCTGGCAAGGCATCGATGGATACCGCTTCGACTTCGCCCCTCACCAGTTGGTCGTAGGCATCGGCGGGTTTCATCGCGATCTGCGGCAATACCGTGTACATGCGTTTGAGATGCTTGGCGGTGGCGTTGCTACGGTAACAGCTGTGCAACTGGTCGCAAAGATCGCGCAGGCCCATGCCCTGATAACGTACCGGCCCCTGGGCGTACACCGAAGGCAAACAACTGGCCAGGCTGACGTTGGCATCGTAACTGCGCTTGAACTCCAGCAACTCGGTGAGCAAGGTACTCCACTTGCCTTTGGTGATCCCCATGGAGAACAACACAAGGAACGAATACAGCCCGGTTTTTTCCACCACCAGACCGCGCTCCCAGAGAAACTTGCTGACCACCGCAGCGGGAATCCCGCAATCGCTCAAGGCGCCACCGGCATTGAGGCCGGGCATTACCAGGGTGACTTTGATCGGGTCCAGCAAGACATAATCTTCAGCCACGTCGCCAAAGCCATGCCAATCATCCTGAGGATGCAGTAGCCAGTCCGCCGTGGCAACGCGGTCGATACCCGCCACCGATTGCGGCTGCCAGATCGAAAACCACCAATCCTCGGCAGCAATATGCTGGCGCAGGTTGGCCAGCGCGCGGCGGAAACTCAAGGCCTCGTCGAACATCTCCTGCAGCAGCGAGCGCCCGGCCGGCCCTTCCATCATTGCCGAGGCGACGTCCAGCGAGGCGATGATGCTGTATTGGGGTGAAGTCGAGATGTGCATCATGAAGGCTTCGTTAAAACGGTCACGATCCAGCTGCCGTGCGCCGCCGTCCTGCACATGGATCATCGACGCCTGACTGAATGCGGCCAGCAGTTTATGAGTGGAGTGGGTGGTAAATACCAGCGGGCTGTCCGGTGTGCGCAAGGTACCCATGCCATAGCGCCCGGCGAAAAACTCGTGAAATGCCGCATAGGCGTACCAGGCCTCATCGAAGTGCAGCACTTCTACGCTGTTACCCAATTGCTGCTTGATCAGTTCGGCGTTGTAGCACAGGCCGTCGTAGGTGGAATTGGTTACCACCGCCAGCTTCACCTTGGGTGGCCGGCCATGCGTCAACGGGCTGGCGTCGATCTTGGCGCGGATTGACTCAGGGCTGAATTCGCTCAGAGGGATCGGGCCGATGATCCCCAGCTCGTTGCGCTCCGGGCACAGGTACAGCGGGATAGCGCCGGTCATGATGATCGAGTGCAGTACTGACTTGTGACAGTTGCGGTCTACCAGCACCAGGTCGTCACGGCCAACCATGGAGTGCCAGACGATCTTGTTGGCGGTGGAAGTGCCATTGATGACGAAGAACGTATGGTCGGCGCCGAAGTTGCGCGCAGCGCGGGCCTCGGCTTCGGCCAGGGGCCCGGTATGGTCGAGCAGCGAGCCCAGTTCAGGGACGGAAACAGACAAGTCCGAGCGCAGGGTGTTCTCCCCGAAAAACTGGTGAAACGCCTGCCCCACCGGGCTTTTGCGGTACGCCACGCCACCGCCATGGCCAGGGGTGTGCCAGGAATAATTGGAATCGGCAGTGTGCTGCACCAAAGCCTTGAAGAACGGCGGCAACAGCCCGTCCAGGTAAGTGCGTGCAGAGCGGGCGACCTGACGCGCCAGAAACGGCACGGTGTCTTCGAACAGATAAAGAATGCCACGCAGTTGGTTAAGCTCGCTCATTGCATCGGCCGGCGCATTTTCCAGGGTGACTTGCTCACCCAGGGCGAAGATCGGCAGGTTGGGTGCCCGCACCCGCGCCAGGCGAATCAGCTCGACCATGTTTTGCAGCAGGTGGGTATTTTCCCCGGCGCCTTCGGCGGCAATCAACATGCACGCCAAACCGTGATGGGTGGAGGCCACCAACCGCCCCTCGGCGTAGTCCACCGCAGAAAAGATACTGAAGCCCTCTTGTTCCAATTCCCTGGCGATACCTCGAACCCGGTCACCGGCAACGGTGTCGGCCTTGATGTCACGGTGCACGATAAGAATGGGAAACTTGAGGTCTTTGTACATGAGCGCTCTTACTCCGGAGGGCTTTGCACTCAGGGTAGAAGCTGGAAGCGAATGTGGCGAATGAAGATTTTTCGGCAGTGGTGATCACATGTGCAAGCGCGCCTGCCTCACTGCCAGTCAGCTATAGAGAGGGTGCAGGCAATAGGCCCCTTGTGGCGAGGGAGCTTGCTCCCTCGCCACAACACAAGCCTGCCACCACTACTGTTGCGTAAGTTGAGTCCACAACGCCGGCGCGCCAGCAGCCTTGGCAATCGCTTCCAACCGCGCCACGTGCTCGGCCAGGTCTTGCTCGCTGGCACGAATGACCGGTGTCGGTTTGCGATCAGCCGGCAGGCGGCGGATTTCCGAAGGACGGTTGCCGGAGCCTTCCGCCGAGCCGCTGCCATCGGAGGCGTTACCCGCCAGGGACAGGCTGGTTTGCCCGCCGGTCATGGTCAGGTAAACATCGGCCAGGATCTCGGAGTCGAGCAAGGCGCCGTGCAGTTCACGGCCGGAGTTATCAACGCCATAACGCTTGCACAAGGCATCGAGGCTGTTGCGCTGGCCCGGGTGACGCTCGCGGGCCATCATCAAGGTGTCGAGGATCGTGCAGTGCTGGGAAATGTCCGCACGGTCCGTCTGCCCCATCAGGGCAAATTCGTTGTTGATAAAGCCGATGTCGAACGCCGCGTTATGGATGATCAACTGCGCGCCGTTGATGAACTCGAAGAACTCATCGGCGACTTCGGCAAAGCGTGGCTTGCCCTTGAGGAATTCGTCGGTGATGCCGTGGACGCCGATCGCGCCTTCGTCACTGTCACGGTCTGGTTGCAGGTAAACGTGGAAGTGGCGGCCGGTCAGGCGGCGCCCCATCAGTTCGACGCAGCCGATTTCGATGATCCGGTGACCATCGGTCACCGGCATGCCGGTGGTTTCGGTATCGAGTACAACAGATCGGATGGCCATCAGGGTTCAGCTCTCAACGGTTTGGTACATTTCAAGGGGCGGGATATTAGCACGCTCCAGAACCGGTGCGCCCCATGGCAAACAGCCGCGGCGGCTCGCCCAACAGTTTTTTACAAGGTTTAGCAAACCTGCTGCAGTTTGCTGCCGTCCCTGTTGTTAGCCTGCACGCCCCTTCTTGATGCGGAATACCCGGATTCATGTGCACGTTTAAATGGCTGTTTATTCCCTGCCTGCTCTGCGCCGCCAGTGTGCAGGCCACCAGTTTCGTCATGACGACTGACGCGCTGGTAAGCCTGTCGATGAGTGCCACAGGAGGCACCAGCAGCAGCTTCAAGGACGACAAGATCGTGCTGGCGGCCAAGGCCGATGCCGCGTCGTTTATTGCAAGCCAGGGTGAAATACGCGGCGTTCAGTTGGAGTCGGCGTTCGAGCACATTCGCCGTTTGAGGGTGGATCTACACTGCACGGACGAGCAACTCGCCCGTGCGATCCTGGTGCTGTAACCGCCCGGCGTGAACGGCCGCTGCGGTGTTGCGGATCAGCTCTGCTTGTAGCCGCGCACTTCATCCACGCCACGATTGGCCAACTGGTCAGCGCGCTCGTTGCCAGGGTGGCCGATGTGCCCGCGCACCCATTTCCAGGTGATGTCGTGACGGTTGCATTGCTCATCGAGCAATTGCCACAAGTCGGCGTTCTTGACCGGCTCCTTGGCCGCCGTCTTCCAACCGCGCTTCTTCCAGTTGACCATCCACTCGTTGATGCCCTTCATCACGTATTGCGAGTCGGTCACCAGCAGCACGTTGCAGCGCCGCTTGAGTTCTTCCAGGCCACGAATGGCGCCCATCAGCTCCATGCGGTTATTGGTGGTGTTGGCTTCACCGCCCCACAGTTCCTTCTCCACGCCCTTGCACACCAGCAAGGCGCCCCAGCCGCCGGGGCCGGGGTTGCCCTTGCAGGCGCCATCGGTGAAGAGTTCTACGCTATCGGTCATCGGTTGTATCCATCAAAACGGGCTGGCGGTAATCGACCGACAGTATCCCTAGGCCGGGCAAACCGGCCTGAAATCAAAAAAGGAGTTTAGCGTTCGCTTTGCTTGCGGTTGACCTTGGCCAGCGGCATCGGCACGAGCTTTCCAATGGGCTGGCGCGCAACCTGGCGTACCGGCCGCAACCCGACCACGATCTTGCGCGCCACCAGCAGATAGAAGCCGCCGCCCGCCAGTTGCCAGGCACCCGCACGGCGTTCCCAGCCCGCCAGGCGACCCTGCCACTTGGCTGTCGCAAGCGGCGGACGATAGCACCCGAAGCGACGTTTCTCCAGCGCAAAGCCCAGCAGGTTCAGCCAGTCTGCCACCCGCGATGGCGAGATACAGCGCGCCTGACGCAGGCCATCATGGGCGAATACACGGCGCAAGCCCCAACTGCTCCAGGGGTTGATACCGACAATCAGCAAATGGCCACCAGGGCGCACGCTGCTCGCGGCTTCGCGCAGCAACCCATGGGGCGACAGGCAGAAATCCAGGCCATGCTGCAACACCACCACATCTGCCGCATGTTCGCTCAAGGGCCAGGCCTGTTCCTCACAGACGATTTCAACCCCCGGCAGCGGCGCGCCCAGGCGAACATTGCGTTGCACCTGCGGCGCCGATGGCGGCGTCTGAGCCGAGGGGCCGTAATGCACCAGATAGCCGCCAAAGAACCGACCCAGCTCGTCATCGAGCATGCGCCGCTCTTCATCCAGCAGAAATTGTCCAATCGGCCCGGACAACCATTCACGGGCCGCGCTGATCAGGGCCAGCCACTCAGGATCGGCCTGGGCGAACGCTTTATCAGTCATTGCATTCTCCAACTCGCCTAGACGTTCTAAGATGCACCAATGTGTTCAGCTTGGCGAATCGAAGAATGATACAGATCAGTGCCCTACCCGCCTTCACCGACAACTACATCTGGTTGTTACAAGACCCTTCCACCCTGCGCTGCGCTGTGGTCGACCCCGGCGATGCCGCGCCGGTGCTGGCCTGGCTCAAGCACAACAGCGAGTGGACCCTCAGCGACATCCTGGTCACCCACCATCACCATGATCATGTGGGCGGCGTCGAGCAACTGAAAAATGTCACCGGCGCCAGGGTCTACGGCCCGGCCAACGAAAAGATTCCGGCGCGCGATGAAGCCCTGCAAGACAACGACCGCATCAGCGTACTGGGCTGGGACTTCGACGTGTACGCCGTGCCGGGGCACACGCTGGGGCATATTGCCTTTTATCACCAGGGCGTGTTGCTGTGTGGCGATACGCTGTTCGCTGCCGGTTGCGGTCGCCTGTTCGAGGGCACGCCGGAGCAGATGCACGCCTCCTTGCAGCGCCTGGCCGCCCTGCCTGCCGACACACTTGTGTATTGCACCCATGAATACACACAAAGCAACCTCAAGTTTGCCCAGGCGGTGGAACCGGATAACGCCGATATCGCTGAACGTGTGAAAAATGTCGCCCAACTTCGCTCCCGTGGCGAGATCACGCTGCCTTCGAGCCTGGCCCTGGAAAAACTCACAAATCCATTTTTACGCACCGCTGAAACATCCGTTAAACAAAAAGCGGACGAACGGAACGGCCGCGACAACCGCTCTGGGGCCGAAGTGTTTGCTAGCTTGAGGGCCTGGAAAGATAAGTTCTAACAGGATGCAATCTGATACGTAATTTCTGAATGGTTGACCGGAACCAAAGCGCTTTCTAGAATCGCCCGACATTTTTGCCCGGAACTTACTTCCAGCCAATGTCGTCATCTATTCGTAAATCCATTTCTTCAGACGCATTGACCCGCCTGGCTCAAGCCGTGGCGGTGGCCGTTTCCGCAACTCTGGCGGGCTGCCAATCGACTAATTACGCTGCACAATCCACCGTGCAACCCAAACCCAATCTTGCTGCCAAGATTAAGCAAAAACCTATTTGGCTATCAGAGAAGCCCAGCCCCGAAGTGCCCCAGGATGTCTGGGAACGCATGCGTCGGGGCTTTCAATTGCAGGACGGTGTCGGCGTCAACCCACGCATTGAGCAACAGCGCTTGTGGTTCGCCAGCAACCCATCATTTCTGGAAAATGCCGGTGAGCGCGGCAGCCTCTACATTCATTACATCGTCGAACGCCTTGAAGAACGCAACATGCCTCTGGAGCTGGCCCTGCTGCCAGTGATTGAAAGTGCCTACAACCCGATGGCCTATTCGCGCAGCGATGCGGTCGGCTTGTGGCAGTTCATTCCCTCCACCGGGCGCTACTTCAACCTGCGCCAGACCCGCGCCTACGATGGCCGTCGGGACATTACCGCTTCCACCACCGCCGCCCTGGACTATCTGACGCGTCTGCATGACATGTTCAACGGCGACTGGCTGCTGGCTCTGGCGGCCTACAACGCCGGCGAAGGCACGGTCAGCCGGGCGATCGAGCGCAACGAAAAGCTCGGCCTGCCCACCGACTACTGGAACCTGCCCCTGCCCCAGGAAACTAAGGACTACGTGCCCAAGTTCCTGGCCTTGTCCCAGGTGGTTCTGGCGCCCGAGGCTTATGGCGTCAACCTGAACCCGATTGCCAACACACCGTATTTCGAAGTGGTTGAAGTCAAGCAAAGCATGGACCTCTCACGGGTTGCCGCGCTGGCCGAGATCGACGAAGACGAACTGTTCCAGCTCAACCCGGCCTTGAAACAACGTACCACCCTGGACGGCCCCCAGCATTTGCTGGTGCCGACCTCCAAGGCGCAGTTGCTCACCAGCACCCTTTCGACGATGAAGCCGGAAGAGTTGCTGAGTATGCGCCCAAAAAAGCCGGTGTTCGACGAAGTCGAGTCCAAGGCGGTTGCCGGGCGTACCCGCAGCTACAAAGTGCGCAGTGGCGACAACCTTACGCTGATCGCCAAAGCCAACAAGGTCGATGTGCATGACCTGCAGCGCTGGAACAAGCTCAACGGCCAGTCACTCAAGGTCGGCCAGACCCTGGTGATGCAGGACACCCGCAAGGCTGCCGCGAAAAAACCGGTGCAGTACAAGGTAAAAAAAGGCGACTCGTTGTACATGGTCGCCAAGCGTTTCAACGTTGAGATGCAACATCTCAAGCGTTGGAACCCGCGCACGGGCCAGGCGCTGAAGCCGGGGCAAATGCTAGTGGTGTCGGGGCCAAGATAAAGCCCTCAAGAACACCGGAGGCTAATGTGGGAGGGGGCTTGCTCCCGATAGCAGTGGGTCAGTCAGCCTATGTACTGGCTGACATGCCGCTATCGGGAGCAAGCCCCCTCCCACATTGGATCGCCATCGCCCTAACTGGCTTTTTCCAACCGGAACAAGCTGTTACTGTACCGATCATAAAGCCCAAGCCGCCTGGATCGGATCTCTGACTTGAAGCGTCCTCTCCTTCTACTAATAAGTCTGGCCTTGAGCTTTGCTGCGAACGCGACGATTACCGAAAGCCACGGTTACGCGCAGTTCGGCTCACTCAAGTACCCGGCCAAGTTCACCCATTACGATTGGGTAAACCCTGCAGCGCCCAAAGGCGGCACACTGCGGGTCATGGCCTTTGGCACGTTCGACACGCTCAACCCCTATACCTTCAAGGGCACCAGCCCGG
Organism: Pseudomonas paralactis; assembly: GCF_001439735.1. GTDB lineage: Bacteria > Pseudomonadota > Gammaproteobacteria > Pseudomonadales > Pseudomonadaceae > Aquipseudomonas > Aquipseudomonas paralactis. Next base: position 163,957 of record NZ_JYLN01000005.1, on the reverse strand, counting down.
TTTCTACCGGCAACTTCCTGCAATACGGCGTCAATGAGCTGAACGAACCCTTGATGGTCGGCACCGGCCAGTACGCGCCGTCAGGGGATGAGCCCACTTCCAGCTATGGCCTGATTGCCCAGTCAGTGGAATACAGCGAAGACCGCAGTTGGGTGGTGTTCAACCTGCGCCCCGAAGCGCGCTTTCACGACGGCAAGCCGATCACCGCCGCAGACGTGGCGTTTTCCTATCGCACCCTGCTGACCGAAGGCCACCCGCAATACCGTACCAACCTGCAGGAAGTGGCCAGGGTCGATATTCTCAACCGCCACCGCATCCGTTTTGTGTTCAAGCGCGCCGGCAATCCATTGCTGATCCTGCGCCTGGGCGAATTGCCGGTGCTGCCCCTGCACTACTGGAAGAACCGCGACTTCAAGGCCACCACCTTCGAGCCGCCGCTGGGCAGCGGGCCATACCGCATGACCAAAGTCACCCCGGGCCGGCAGTTGGTGTTTGAGCGGGTCAAGGATTACTGGGGCAAGGACCTGCCGGTCAACCGCGGCTTCTACAACTACGATAAGGTCGAGGTGGAGTTCTATCGCGACAGCGACGTGGCGTTTGAAGCCTTCAAGGCCGGTGAATTCGACATTTATATCGAGCATCAAGCCAAGAACTGGGCCACGGGTTACAACTTCCCGGCGGTCAATCGGGGCGATGTGATCAAGGCGCAGATTGCCCACCAGATCCCCACACAGAGCCAGGGTCTGTTCATGAATACCCGGCGGCCCGCCTTCAGCCAGGCCAAGGTCCGCGAAGCCCTGGGGTTGATGTTCGACTTCGAATGGACCAACCGTACCCTGTTCAGCAGCGCGTATAAGCGTTCGGTGAGCTATTACCCCAACAGTGAATTTTCGGCCACCGGCCTGCCAGTGGGCCATGAATGGTTGATGCTCTCACCCTACCGCGACCAACTGCCGGCCGCACTGTTTACCCAGCCGTTCAGCCTGCCGCAAACCGACGGTCGCGGCATCCCTCGCGAAACGCTGCGTCGCGCCCTGGCCCTGCTCGGCGAAGCCGGCTGGAAACTGTCGGGGCAACGCCTGCTCGACAAGGATGGGCAACCGCTGCGCCTGGAGATCCTGCTGGTCAATCCGAACCTTGAGCGCATCCTGCAACCTTATGTCGAAAATCTGACCCGTATCGGCATCGACGCCCGCTTGCGCACCGTCGACCGGGCACAGTACAAACAGCGCCTCGATCAATTCGATTTCGACATGATTCTGATGACCCTCAACCAGACCTTGAGCCCCGGTCTTGAGCAGTGGCAGTACTTTCACTCCAGCCAGGCCGCGATCAAGGGCAGCAAGAACTACGCCGGCATCGCCAGCCCGGTGGTCGACCACCTGCTGGATCAACTACTGGCGGCGCAGACCCGCGAACAACAACTGGCCGCCGGCCGTGCCCTGGACCGCGTGCTGCTGTGGCAGCACTACAGCATTCCCAACTGGTACCTCAACTATCATCGCCTGGCGTACCGCAACCGGTTCGCCTTCGTTACCACGCCACCCTATAGCCTGGGCCTGAGTGCGTGGTGGCTGAAAGCTTCGGAGAAAGCCCAATGATGTCTTTGCGTACTACCCTGCTCGCCAGCCTGTTGCTGTGCACCGCGGCCCAAGCCGCCCCGCAACACGCGCTGACCCTCTACAACGAGCCGCCCAAGTACCCCGCCGACTTCAAGCATTTCGACTACGTCAACCCCGACGCTCCCAAAGGCGGCACCTTCCGCGAATCGGCCATGGGCGGCTTCGACAGCCTCAACCCCTACATCAGCAAGGGCGTGCCGGCGGATAACCTGCCCTTGATCTACGACACCCTGGCCATGCAAAGCCTGGATGAACCCATCACCGAATACGGGCTGGTGGCCGGCAAGATCGAAAAAGCCCCGGACAACAGCTGGGTACGTTTCTACCTGCGCCCCGAAGCGCGCTTCCACGATGGCCACCCGATGCGCGCCGAAGACGTGGTGTTTACCTTCCAGACCCTGATCAAGGACGGTAACCCGCTCTACCGCAACTACTACGCCGATGTCGACGAAGTGGTCGCCGAAGACCCGTTGCGTGTGTTGTTCAAGTTCAAACGCACCAACAACCGCGAACTGCCGCTGATCCTCGGGCAGTTGCCGGTGCTGCCCAAGCACTGGTGGGCGACTCGTGACTTCTCCAAGGGCAACCTGGAAGCGCCCCTGGGCAGCGGGCCGTACCAGGTGTCGGAGGTCAAGCCTGGACGCATGATTCGCTACGAGCGGGTCAAGGACTACTGGGCCAAGGACCTGCCGGTGAACAAGGGCTTCTACAATTTCGACACCCGCATCACTGATTACTACCGTGACAGCACGGTCTCCCTGGAAGCCCTGAAGGCCGGGCAGTTCGACTACTGGCTGGAATTCAGCGCAAAGAACTGGGCCAATGCCTACAACATCCCGGCGGTGACCCAGGGCCGACTGATCAAGGAAGAGATCCCCAACGGCAACCCCACCGGTATGCAGGGTTTTGTATTCAATATGCGCAAGCCGATGTTCCAGGATGTGCGGGTGCGCAAGGCGATCAGCCTGTTACTGGATTTCGAATGGAGCAACAAGCAGCTGTTCAATGGCGCGTACACACGGACTCGCAGCTATTTCGAAAATTCGGAAATGGCCGCCACCGGTCTACCCGGCCCGGACGAGCTGGCAATCCTTGAGCCGTTGCGCGACCAGATCCCGCCCGAAGTCTTCACCCAGGCTTTCGAACCTTCCAAAACCGATGGCAGCGGCATGATCCGCACCCAGCAGCGTGAGGCTTACCAGCTGTTGCAAGCGGCCGGCTGGAAGATTGTCGATGACAAGATGGTCGACAGCACCGGCAAACCGGTGACTATCGAATTCCTGCTGGCCCAGACCGAGTTCGAACGCATCCTGCTGCCGTTCAAGCGCAACCTGGCCGACCTGGGTATTGACCTGGTGATTCGCCGGGTGGATGTCTCGCAGTTCGTCAACCGCCTGCGCTCGCGGGACTTCGACATGCTGGTGGGCAGCTTCCCGCAGTCCACCTCGCCCGGTAACGAGCAGCGCGAATTCTGGAAATCGTCCAGCGCCGACAAGCCCGGCAGCCGCAACTACATGGGCCTCAAGGATCCGGCCGTCGACCAGTTGGTCGAAGAGCTGATCGATGCCGGCTCACGCCAAAGCCTGATTGCCCACGCCAGGGCACTCGATCGCGTACTCCAGTTTGGTTACTACGTGGTGCCCAATTGGCACATCAAGACTTTCCGCGTCGCGTACTGGGACCATTTGGGTCATCCCAAGGTCTCGCCACGCTACGACGTGGGCACGGCCACCTGGTGGGCCAAGCCTGACGTCAAACCGGCGGTATCCCTGGACACGACGCAAAACGCCGATGCGGCGAGCGGAGGCGATTAAATGCTGGCCTATATTGTTCGCCGCCTGTTGCTGATCATCCCCACGCTGTTCGGGATTTTGCTGATCAACTTCGTGATCATCCAGGCCGCCCCCGGCGGGCCGGTGGAGCAGATGATCGCCAAGCTGGAAGGCTTCGAGGGTGCCACCAGCCGCATTGCCGGGGGCGGAGCCGAAGTTGCGGTGGCCGGTTCCAGCTACCGCGGGGCTCAGGGCCTGGACCCGGCCCTGATCAAGGAAATCGAAAAGATGTACGGCTTCGACAAGTCGGCGCCGGAACGCTTGTGGATCATGGTCAAGAACTACGCCCGGCTGGATTTCGGCGACAGCTTTTTCCGTGACGCCAAGGTCATCGACCTGATCAAGGAAAAGATGCCGGTGTCCATCTCCCTCGGGTTATGGAGCACCCTGATCATGTACCTGGTGTCGATCCCGTTGGGGATCGCCAAGGCCACGCGACACGGCAGTCACTTCGATGTGTGGACCAGCTCGGCCATCATCGTCGGCTATGCGATTCCGGCATTCCTGTTTGCGATCCTGCTGATCGTGGTGTTTGCCGGCGGCAGTTACCTGGACTGGTTCCCCCTGCGCGGGCTGACCTCCAACAACTTCGATGAGTTGAGCACCGGCGGCAAGATCCTCGATTACTTCTGGCACTTGGCCTTGCCCGTCACCGCACTGGTGATCGGTAACTTCGCGACCATGACCCTGCTGACCAAAAACAGCTTTCTCGACGAGATCAACAAGCAATACGTGGTCACCGCCAAGGCCAAAGGGCTGACCAACCACCGCGTGCTTTACGGCCACGTGTTTCGCAATGCGATGCTGCTGGTGATCGCCGGCTTCCCTTCCGCCTTCATCGGTATCTTCTTTACCGGCTCGTTGCTGGTGGAAGTGATCTTCTCCCTCGACGGCCTGGGCCTGATGAGCTTTGAAGCAGCCATCAACCGCGACTACCCGGTGGTATTCGGCACGCTGTTTATCTTCACCCTGCTGGGGCTGATCGTAAAACTGATCGGTGACCTCACCTATACCCTGGTCGATCCGCGTATCGACTTCGCCAGCCGGGAGCATTGAGATGAATTTGTCCCCCCTCAATCGCCGCCGGTTCGAGCGGTTCAAGGCCAACAAACGTGGCTGGTGGTCGCTGTGGCTGTTCCTGATCCTGTTCGGGCTGAGCCTGGGCGCAGAGCTGATCGCCAACGACAAACCCCTGGCCGTGCATTACGACGGCGACTGGTATTTCCCGGCGCTCAAGCGCTACCCGGAGACCACCTTCGGCGGCGAATTCCCCCTGGAGGCCAACTACAAGAGCCCGTACATCCAGGAGCTGCTCAAGGCCAAGGACGCCTGGACCTTGTGGGCACCGATCCCGTTCAGCTACCAGAGCATCAACTACGACCTGAAGGTGCCCGCCCCCGCGCCCCCTTCAAGCGTTAACCTGCTGGGCACCGATGACCAGGGCCGAGACGTGCTGGCGCGGGTGATCTACGGTTTTCGGGTGTCGGTGCTGTTTGCCCTGACCCTGACCGTGCTCAGCTCGATCATCGGCGTGATTGCCGGCGCGTTGCAGGGGTTCTATGGCGGCTGGGTCGACCTGGCCGGGCAGCGCTTTCTGGAGATCTGGTCAGGGCTGCCGGTGCTCTACCTGCTGATCATCCTCGCCAGCTTCGTGCAACCCAACTTCTGGTGGCTGTTGGGGATCATGCTGCTGTTTTCCTGGATGAGCCTGGTGGATGTGGTGCGCGCCGAGTTCCTGCGTGGGCGCAACCTTGAATACGTGCGTGCAGCGCGGGCGCTGGGTATGCAGAACGGCGCGATCATGTTCCGCCATATCCTGCCCAATGCGATGGTCTCGACCATGACCTTTTTGCCGTTCATCCTCACCGGCGCCATCGGCACCCTCACCGCCCTGGATTTCCTTGGCTTTGGCCTGCCGGCGGGCTCGCCGTCGCTGGGTGAACTGGTGGCCCAGGGCAAATCCAACCTGCAAGCGCCGTGGCTGGGCATGAGTGCCTTTGCGGTGCTGGCGATCATGTTGAGCCTGCTGGTGTTTATCGGCGAGTCCGCTCGCGATGCGTTCGACCCGAGGAAATGAGATGAATCCGGACAATCTGATCGAAATCCGCGACCTCAGTGTCGAGTTCGTCACCGGTGAACATCACCACCGCGTGGTCAACCAGGTGAGTTTTGACATCAAGCGGGGTGAAACCCTGGCACTGGTCGGCGAAAGCGGCTCCGGAAAATCGGTGACGGCCCACTCGATTCTGCGGCTGCTGCCCTACCCGTTGGCGCGGCACCCGTCCGGCACTATCGAATACGCCGGGCAAGACCTGCTGACCCTTAAAGAAAAGACCCTGCGGCATATTCGCGGCAACCGCATTGCGATGATCTTCCAGGAGCCGATGACGTCCTTGAACCCGCTGCACTCGATCGAAAAACAGATCAATGAAGTGCTCGGGCTGCATAAGGGCCTGACCGGCAAGGTCGCCACCCGGCGCACCCTGGAATTGCTGGAGCTGGTGGGTATCCCCGAACCGCACAAACGCCTCAAGGCGCTGCCCCACGAATTGTCCGGCGGCCAGCGCCAGCGTGTGATGATCGCCATGGCCTTGGCCAATGAGCCGGAGTTGCTGATCGCCGATGAGCCGACCACGGCGCTGGACGTTACCGTGCAGTTGAAGATCCTGGAATTGCTCAAGGAGCTGCAGGCGCGGCTGGGCATGGCGCTGTTGCTGATCAGCCACGACCTCAATCTGGTGCGACGCATCGCCCATCGCGTGTGCGTGATGCAGCAAGGTTGCATCGTGGAGCAGGCCGAGTGCGAGACACTGTTCCAGTCGCCCCAGCATCCCTATACCCAGGAATTATTGGCGGCGGAGCCCAGCGGCGGCCCGGCCGGCAACGAGGTCGGGCCACCGCTGCTGGAAGTGGATGACCTGAAAGTCTGGTTCCCGATCAAGAAGGGCTTTTTGCGCAACACCGTGGATTACGTCAAGGCGGTGGACGGCATCAACTTCAGCCTGCCCCAGGGGCAGACGCTTGGCATCGTCGGTGAAAGCGGCTCGGGCAAGTCCACCCTGGGCCTGGCGATTTTGCGCCTGATCGGCAGCAAGGGCGGGATTCGCTTCGAGGGCCAGCAACTGGACAGGCTTACCCAGCAACAGGTGCGCCCGTTGCGCCGGGAAATGCAGGTGGTGTTCCAGGACCCGTTCGGCAGCTTGAGCCCACGCATGTGTGTCAGCGAAATCGTCGGCGAGGGCTTGCGTATCCACAAGATGGGCACGCCTGACGAGCAGGAAGCAGCGATTATCGCGGCGCTCAAGGAGGTGGGTCTGGACCCCGACTCCCGCCACCGCTACCCCCACGAATTCTCCGGTGGCCAACGTCAACGCATCGCCATCGCCCGCGCCCTGGTGCTCAAGCCGCGCCTGATCCTACTGGACGAACCCACCTCGGCCCTGGACCGCACGGTACAACGCCAGGTGGTTGAATTGCTGCGCGGGTTGCAGGCCAAGTACAACCTGACCTACCTGTTTATCAGCCATGACCTGGCGGTAGTGAAGGCGCTCAGTCACCAACTGATGGTGGTCAAGCAAGGGCAGGTGGTGGAGCAAGGCGATGCGAAGGCCATTTTTGCCGACCCACAACATGCCTACACTCGCCAGTTGCTCAAGGCCGCCTTTTTGGTACCGGCCTGACGTCACATTGAGGCTGACGCCACTGGCGGTGTGTGTAAAGATCAGCCCTCGATCTCTCAAGGGATGGAACCACCGCCATGTCGCTGAACACCCCTGCCCGCCCCGCTCAGGCGCCTTGTTTCTGGCGCGACGAACGCTTGCCGTTTATCGAGGCGCGCACCATTGCCGACGGACGCAGGGTTACCTACACCCGGCACGCCCACGAGCACTTTTCCATCGGCGCGATTACCTGCGGGCGCAGTTATTACCACTACGGCACACAGACGTTCGAGATCAGCGCAGGCACCGTGGTGCTGATGAACCCCGGCGACGTACATGCCTGTAACCCTATCCGCAATGAGCACTGGTCCTACCATATGCTCTACCTCGATACCCCCTGGCTGACCGACCTGCAGCACCAGTTGGGTTTCAGCACCGACCAGGGTTACCGCCCGTTCAACACCCCACATACCCGGGACACCTCGCTGTACAGCGGCTTATTGGCGTTGTACCGACTGCTGGTGGATAAGCAGGCCGAACTGCTACACAAACAGAGCGCGCTGGTAGGTTACTTCAGCGAAGTTCAGCAGCGCTTGAACCCGTCGCTTACGCCGGTACGGGAGGTCAATCACAAGCTGGAGCGCGCTGCGGATTTCATCCGTGAACACTGCACCGAGGCGTTGAAACTGGAGGATATTTGCCTGGCGGCCGAGCTGTCGCCGTCTTACCTGATTCGCGCGTTCAAGCAATATTACGGGCTGACACCCCATGCCTTCCTGGTCAATCACCGTATCCAGTTCGCCCGCGCTCGATTGCGCGACGGCGAACTGATTGCCGATGTCGCCCTGGCCGCAGGCTTTGCCGACCAGGCGCACTTCCAGCGCACGTTCAAACAACACTTTGCCGCCACGCCCGGACAGTACCGCGAGAACCTCAAGCCATCAGCAAATAACCCACACTGGCCACCAGCAACCCGGCCATGGAGCGGTTAAACAGGCGCACGCCCTGCGGGTTGTTCAAGTAGCGACGCAAAAACGTCCCGGCGTACGCCCAGCACGCCACCGACAGGTAGCAAATCACCAGGTAAAGCGCCGCAAACAGCCACACTTGCCTGGCATCGCCATCGGCCACGAACAAGCCCATGCCCGCGACACAGGCCAGCCAGGCTTTGGGGTTGAGCCATTGCATGATCGCACCGTACAGCATCGACGGCGCGCTAGCTGCACCTTCGGCGTCCAGGCGACCGTCATCCCTCGCCAGTTTCCAAGCCATGTACAACAGGAAAGCCACCCCGCCCCACTGGATCAGCTGGGTCAGTATTGGCCAGCGCACCAGTACTTCATGCAGCCCCAGGCCGATCAATACCAGCAGTAACGTGAAGCCGACTGCCGCGCCGAACACATGTTTCTGACTGGCGGCAAAGCCAAAACGTGCGCCGCTGCTCAAGGCGACCACATTGACCGGTCCCGGGGTGATGGAGGTGGCCAGGGCGAAAGCGGCCATGGAAATGATCAAGCTCATTGCAGTCCCTCTTGTTATGCCAAATAAAGATGACTGCACGGTAAAGGCTGAAACACCGCGGATATTGAAGAAAATGCCCCTGGGTGAACATTTGTGGTGATCTGTAAAGACGTACTTCCAGGCCCCCTAACTCGGTTAAGCAACACCAACGCAGGCTACGACCCGCGCCTGCTCTTGCTCTTGCTCTGCTCTTGCTCTTGCTCTGCTTTTGATCTTGATCTTAGGCGCCCCGTCAAACCACGCTGGCCGTAATCCGACAGGGATTTGGGGGGTAAACCGGCAGGGATGCCGGTTTAGCCGCCCCGCGCCATGGATGGCGCGTGGCGGCGGCCCCCCAAATCCATGGCGGATTACGGGCACACCGAGCCTAGGCGAGGTGCCGAGTGGTGGGGCAAGAGCCCTTTGGTTACTTTGGGGCTCTTTTCCAAAGTGACCCGCTGTAAAAGCGGAACCCATAGCAGCCATTACCCAAATAACGGATATATACTCGGTCTAATCCAACATCCTGGTCGGCTATCAGGCCGCCATCGGGGGCAAGCCCCCTCCCACATTCAAACCCCTCCCACAGTAGAGTCGCGGGTGTATCAGTTAAATAGTCGGCCGCTGCCGGCCTTCACGGGAGCAAGCTCCCTCGCCACAGGTCCCGCGTCGCGCCGGGCGCTAGACCTTTGGCTGCAGCAGCAAAGCGACCAGTGCACTCCACCCCGTCTGGTGCGACGCGCCCAACCCTCGCCCGGTCTCGCCATGAAAGTACTCATGAAACAACAACAGATCGCGGCTGGCCGGGTCCGCCTCCAACTGCGCATACCCCGCCATGGATGGCCGCAGGCCATTTTCATCGCGCAGCAATAGCCCAGTCAGACGCTGGCTGAGGCTGTCGGCCACTTCTTCAAGGGACGCCAGATAACCGCTGCCTGTGGGGTATTCCACAGAAAAATTATCCGCGTAGTAGCGGTGAAACTCGCGCAGCGACTCGATCAGCATGTAGTTCACCGGCATCCACAGCGGCCCGCGCCAATTGGAGTTGCCGCCGTACAGGCGTGAGTCGGATTCGCCGGGCTGGTAACGGGCGCACAGGGTGTCGCCATTCATCTTCAGCGCCAGGGGTTGCTCGGCAAAGGCCTTGGACAAGGCGCGCACACCGAAGGCCGACAAAAACTCCTGGTCGTCCAACATGCGGCGCAGCAAATCCTTGGTACGCTCGCCACGCAGCAGCGCCAGCAACAAGCGATTGCCCTGCCCTGGTTCGTTCCAGCGCGAGACCAGTTTGGCCAGGTCAGGCCGGTGATGCATAAACCCCAGCAAACGCTCGCGCAGGCCTTCCAAGCCCTCATGTTCGCGCTGTTCCAGCACCAGCACGGCGAACAGCGGCATCAGGCCAACGATAGAACGCAGGCGCACCGGTTCGCTCTGGCCGTCGGGACGGTGCAGCACGTCATAGAAGAACAGGTCCTGCTCATCCCACAAGCCTTCGGCGCTGTCATCGACGCGGTTGATCGCGCCGGCGATATACAGGAAGTGCTCGAAAAACTTCACCGCAATGTCCACGTACACGGCGTTGCGCTTGGCCAGCTCCAGTCCGATACGCATCAGGTCCATGGCATAGGCCGCGACCCAGGCAGTGCCATCGGCCTGGTCCAACTGATAGCCCGGCGGCAGCGTGGCCGAGCGGTCGAACAGGGCGATATTGTCCAGGCCCAGAAAGCCACCCTGGAACAGGTTGCGGCCTTCGGCGTCCTTGCGGTTGACCCACCAGGAAAAATTCAGCAGCAGCTTGTGGAAGATCCGCTCCAGAAAGTCCATATCGCCCACGCCGGTTAGCGCCTTATCCTGCTGATACACCCGCCAGCTGGCCCATGCATGTACCGGCGGGTTGGCGTCGTCAAAGCGCCATTCGTAGGCCGGCAACTGGCCGTTGGGGTGCATGAAGCGGTCTTTCACCAGCAGCAGCAACTGCTGCTTGGCGTAACCGGGATCGATCAGCGCGATGGCCACCGCCTGGAAGCCTTGGTCCCAGGAGGCATACCACGGGTATTCCCAGGTGTCGGGCATGGACAGGATGTCGAAGTTGGACAAATGCCGCCAATGGCTATTGCGCGCGTGCAGACGCTCGGGCGGCGGCGCAGGCTGAGCCGGGTCGCCGTCGAGCCACTGATTGACGTCGAAATAGTACAACTGCTTGGACCACAGCAAGCCGGCCAGGGCCTGGCGCTGCACATTGCGCGCATCGTCGTCGGTGATGCCTTGTTGCAGGGCCGCGTAGAAGTCATCGGCCTCCTGACGGCGCTGTTCAAACAGCTTGCGGGCATTGACCTGGGGCGCGCCCACTGGGGCAAAGCGCACATACAGGATTTTGCTTTCCAGGCCCGCCAGTTCAAGCATGAACCGCGCCGCCACCTTGGTGCCCGAATCCCGGCGGATCGCCGACTCCACACCCGCTACCACGTAATCGTTGATGCCATCCTTGAACGGCCCCGGCGCCGGTTGCCCGCCCAATTTTCGAACATTTGTCTCGTTTTCGCAGAACAACCATTGCAGTCCATCCTGGCCCCAGGCGCTGAGCTGGCGATCGTCAAGCTCATGATGACGGGCCAGCACGCGGTCGCCGTCCAGCGTCAATCTGGGTTTGGGCGCATCAAAGGTCCAGCTCCAGTCATTGCGCGCCCACAGCTGGGGCAGCACCTGCAGACGTGTCGATTGGTCCGAGCGGTTGTGCACGGTCACACGCATGAACATATCGTCGGGCTGGTGCTTGGCGTACTCAACGCTGATGTCGCAGTAACGGTTGTCTTCAAACACGCCGGTATCGAGGATTTCATACTCGGTGTCGTCCAGCCCACGGCTAGCGTTTTCAGCGATCAGGTCGGCATAGGGAAAGGCGGCATGGGGGTATTTGTAGAGCATGCGCATGTAGGCATGGCTCGGTACGCCATCGACGAAAAAGTACAGTTCCTTGACGTCTTCACCGTGGTTGCCTTCGGCGTTATTGAGGCCGAACAGGCGCTCCTTGAGGATCGCATCACGCTCATTCCACAGCGCCAGGCCCAGGCACCAGCGTTGCGCCTTGTCGCTGAAACCGGCCAGGCCATCCTCGCCCCAGCGATAGGCGCGGCTGCGCGCCTGCTCATGGGGGAAGGACGCCCAGGCGTCGCCATCGGCGCTGTAGTCTTCGCGCACGGTGCCCCACTGGCGTTCGCTCAAGTACGGGCCCCATTCACGCCAACGCTCGGCATCTTGCGTCGCCAGGCGCTGGCCTTCAATCGTGTCAAGCAGGCGGGTTGCGGGTACGGCCGTCATAGGGTTCTCCATCACCTACACAGTGAGGCGCAGTGTAGAACCCAATGGCGCCCGGTTGCACATGAAGACTTGGAAGAGGCGGGTTTTGCTCCTGTTCATGGCAGCTCATTCATTTGCAGAATGAAGTCCAGAGGAATCTTCGTTTGCAAGCCGGCCTGCGCCTCAACAAAATCGGGGAAAGGTCACTTTCCTCGCCACAGCCATCAGGAATTTTTCTATGCACGCCAACGCACATGTCAGCCCCGATGAGATCCGCAAGGGCTTTTCCAAGGCCATGTCCGACATGTACCGCGATGAAGTGCCGCTGTACGGCGCGCTGCTCGAACTAGTGGCCCACACCAATGCACGCGTACTCGGCAGCCAACCCGAGCTGGTGCAGCAGTTGCAGCGCACCGGAGAAATCCAGCGCCTGGACATGGAGCGCCATGGCGCCATCCGCCTGGGCACTGCCGCAGAACTGGCAACCATCAGCCGCCTGTTCGCGGTCATGGGTATGCAACCGGTGGGCTACTACGACCTCACCCCCGCGGGCGTGCCGGTGCATTCCACCGCCTTTCGCGCCGTGCATGAACACGCGCTGCAAACCAGCCCGTTTCGGGTGTTCACTTCACTGCTGCGCCTGGAGCTGATCGAAAACCTGGAGCTGCGAGCCTTTGCCGAAAGTGCTCTGGCCAAGCGCTCGATCTTCACCCCCGGCGCACTGGCGCTGATCGAGCAGGCAGAAACACAGGGCGGCTTGAATGCCAGCGACGCCCAGGCTTTTATCCGCGAGGCCCTGGAGACGTTCCGCTGGCATAACACCGCCACCGTCACAGGGGCGCAATACGAGCAGCTGAGCAATCAGCACCGCCTGATCGCCGATGTGGTCGCCTTCAGGGGCCCGCACATCAACCACCTCACGCCACGCACCCTGGACATCGACCAGGTACAGGCCGCCATGCCCGGCAAAGGCATTACGCCCAAAGCCGTGATCGAAGGCCCACCGCGGCGCCAGTGCCCGATCCTGCTGCGCCAGACCAGCTTCAAAGCGCTCGACGAACCTATCGCCTTCAGCGACGCCCAGGGTAGCCACAGCGCACGCTTTGGCGAAATCGAACAACGCGGCGTAGCGCTCACGCCCAGAGGCCGCGCCCTGTATGACCAACTGCTGAACGCCGCCCGCGATGAGCTGGGCGCGTTCCCCAATGAGGCCAACGCTGAGCGTTATGTGCAGTTGATGGAACAACACTTCCAGGTGTTTCCCGACAACCATGCGCAGATGCGCGAACAGGGCCTGGCTTACTTTCGCTACTTCGTGACCGACCATGGCCTGGCCGCACGCGGCCACGCGGATCAGCCGCGCACGCTGGAGGCACTGGTCAGCGCCGGTCACGTCGCGATCGAGCCATTGGTGTATGAGGATTTTCTGCCGGTAAGTGCGGCGGGGATCTTCCAGTCAAACCTGGGGGACGCAGCGCAGAGTCGCTACGCGGCCAATGCCAATCAGGCTGAATTCGAACAGGCGCTGGGCCGCAAGACGATTGATGAATTGCAGCTCTATGGCCAGACGCAGCAGCGTTCTATCGATGAATGCATGGCAACACTGCTGCCATAAAGAGGATGCCCACCCGGCTCAGCAGCACAATCCTTGCGCCGCAACAGTCCCCAGAGCCGGGTGGACGGGGCGCATCATAAAGACACAGCCCTGCGATGTCGCGCATACAAATCTGAACAAATATTGCCGTTTGCACCTAGCCCAATCGCCCGGCGATCTCGTCCTTGATCAGCAGCCGTTTCTTCTTCAGGTTTTCCACTTCCTCATCGCTGGCACTGGCTTTTTCCGCTTTTAGTACATTCGCGTCGGCGTCGTCATATTGAGTGAGCAGCGAATCCAGCCGTTTGTCCTCCGCCCTGCGCTTGTGAACGTCTTCCTTGCTGACACCCAAGTCCTGATACAGGTCGTGTTTCACTGGCATGGCGTACCTCCACAGATTGATCAATGGTCTACGCCCTTGAAGCTAGCCCATTCCAATGGGTCTTGTCATGTTTGAGGTCAATACAGCCCCGTTCGTCGCGCTGCATCCGATGGGATCAAACCTTTGCCGTGCCCTGCCCTCCACTGTAGATCGCCACCCGAGGGAGACAGGTTTCATGAATCACGCCGCCACTGCTGCCGACACTCAATGCATCAACACCCTGCGCACCCTGGCCATGGACGCCGTGCAGAAGGCCAATTCGGGGCATCCGGGCACCCCCATGGGCCTGGCGCCGGTGGGGTATACGCTGTGGAGTCGCTTCCTGCGTTATCACCCTGAACATCCCGACTGGCCTAACCGTGACCGTTTTGTGTTGTCCGTGGGTCATGCGTCGATGTTGCTGTATTCGCTGTTGCACCTGGCCGGTGTGGTGGAAATTGACGCGCACGGCCAGCGCTCCGGCCAGCCGGCCATCAGCCTCGACGATATCAAGCAGTTCCGGCAGATGGGCTCCAAGACCCCAGGCCACCCCGAGTACCGTATGACCACCGGCGTGGAAACCACCACCGGCCCGCTCGGCCAGGGCTGCGCCAACAGCGTGGGCATGGCCATGGCCCAGCGTTGGCTGGCCGAGCGCTTTAACCGCGACGACCAGGTGCTGTTCGACTATGACGTCTACACCCTGTGCGGTGACGGCGACATGATGGAAGGCATCAGCAGCGAAGCGGCCTCCATGGCCGGGCACTTGAAGCTGGATAACCTGTGCTGGATCTACGACAACAACACCATCAGCATTGAGGGCCACACCGAACTGGCGTTCAGCGAAGATGTGATCAAGCGCTTCCAGGCCTACGGCTGGCACACCCAGCACGTCACCGACGCCAATGACTTGCAGGCGTTGAGCGTGGCGCTGGAAACCTTCAAGGCCAACACCGGCGCGCCGACCCTGATCGTGGTCGACAGCGTGATTGGCTATGGTTCGCCGCATAAGCACAACACCGCTGCCGCCCATGGCGAGCCATTGGGCGAAGACGAGATTCGCCTGACCAAGGCTGCTTATGGCTGGCCGCAGGATTCGAGTTTTCTGGTGCCCGACGAGGCCCGCAGCGTCCTGCGCGATGCCCTCTACGA
The DNA here is from genome assembly GCF_001439735.1 of Pseudomonas paralactis. Taxonomy (GTDB): domain Bacteria; phylum Pseudomonadota; class Gammaproteobacteria; order Pseudomonadales; family Pseudomonadaceae; genus Aquipseudomonas; species Aquipseudomonas paralactis. Next base: position 148,940 of record NZ_JYLN01000005.1, on the reverse strand, counting down.
GCGCGCTGAACCGCTGTACGCCGAATGGAACCAGACCCTGGCAACCCTCGACCCGCCACGCGCCGATGAACTGCACCGGATGCGCGCCGGGGAAATGCCCGAGCAATGGCAGGCGCATCTGCCCAGCTTTGCCGCCGATGCCAAGGGCGTTGCCAGCCGCGCCTCCGGCGGCGAGGTACTGAATGCCTTCGCCCAACAGATCCCCTGGTTACTGGGCGGCTCGGCGGATTTGTCGCCGTCGACCAAAACCAACCTGACCTTCGACGGTGCCGGGCGTTTCAGCGCCGATGACTACAGCGGGCGCAACCTGCACTTCGGCATCCGCGAGCACGCCATGGGTGCGATTGCCAATGGCATGGCGCTGTCCTATCTGCGTCCGTACACCTCGACCTTTCTGGTGTTCAGCGACTATATGAAACCGCCGATCCGCCTGGCGGCGATCATGGAACTACCGGTGATTTTCGTGTTTACCCATGACTCCATCGGCGTGGGTGAAGACGGGCCGACACACCAGCCGATCGAACACCTGACTCAACTGCGCGCCACGCCGGGGCTGTTGACCCTGCGCCCGGGCGACGCCAATGAAACCCTGGAGTTATGGAAGGTGGCCCTGGCGCAAACCCATCGGCCAAGCTGCGTGGTGCTGTCGCGCCAGGCGCTGCCGACCCTGGACCGCACCCGGTATGCGTGCGCCTCCGGTGCGGCCAAAGGTGCCTATGTGTTGGCTGGTGCGGATAAGCCTGAGGTCATACTGATCGCGACCGGCAGTGAGGTCAGCCTGGCGGTGGCTGCCTACGAGCAACTCAGGGGCGAAGGCGTGGCCGCGCAAGTGGTATCGATGCCGAGTTGGGAGCTGTTTGAAGACCAGGATCAAGCCTACCGCGACAGCGTCTTGCCGCCCGCGATAAAGGCCCGGGTCGTGCTAGAGCAAGCAGGCCCTCTGGGTTGGGATCGCTACGTCGGGCAAACCGGCGCCAAGGTGGTGATGAACAGCTTTGGCGCGTCGGCGCCGTTGGCCAAGTTGCAGGAAAAGTTCGGGTTTACCGTGGAGAATGTGGTGAAGCTGGCCAGGGAGCAGACCCAACTGAACAAACGCTGATCAACAGGTGGGATGGGGCGTGCCCTAATGCCTGTAGGAGCGAGCTTGCTCGCGAAAAACGCCAACGATAACGCGTGCTTCCTGAATAATCGCGGCGCCTATGGGCTTTTCGCGAGCGAGCTCGCTCCTACAACTGCCTGGCCTTGGCCCCTCCCACATTTGGCTATCAGGTTAGCGCTTGGGCCAGGTAAGTCGCGGTGCGACTGTTCTTGCTTTTGGCAACCTTGTGCGGCGTACCGCACACCACTACCTTCCCGCCCTGGTCCCCTGCCCCCGGCCCGATATCAATGACCCAGTCGCTCTGGGCCACCACACGCATCTCATGCTCGACCACAACCACGCTATGCCCCGCGTCTACCAGTTGATTCAACTGGTTGAGCAAGCGGTCGACATCCTTGGGGTGCAAGCCGGTGGTCGGCTCATCGAGTACATACAAGGTAGCGCCGCGGGCATTGCGTTGCAGTTCGGTGGCGAGCTTGATGCGTTGGGCTTCACCGCCGGACAGTTCGGTGGCGGGCTGACCAAGACGCAAATAGCCCAGGCCGATATCGCGCAGCACTTGCAATGAGCGCAGTACGCCAGCCTGCTCGGCAAAGACTTCCACTGCCTGCTCGACCGTCAGCCCCAGCACCTGCGCGATGTTCAAACCCTGCCATTTGATCGCCAGAGTTTCGGGGTTATAGCGCGCACCATGGCAGGTGGGGCATGGCGCATACACGCTGGGCATAAACAGCAGTTCAACACTGACAAAGCCTTCACCTTCGCAGTTCGGGCACCGGCCCTTGGCAACGTTGAAGGAAAATTGCCCGGCGTCATAACCGCGCTTCTTGGCTGCCGGCGTGGCGGCGAACAGCTTGCGCACATGGTCGAACAGCCCGGTGTAGGTCGCCAGGTTAGAACGCGGCGTGCGACCGATGGGTTTTTGGTCCACCTGCACCAGGCGGCGAATGTGTTCCAGCCCGGCACTGATGCGCCCGCCACTGGCTTGCGGTGCGGCGTCTTCCAGGCTGGGTTCGTCGTCGTTTTCCAGCACGCGCCCAAGCCCCGTGCCCACCAGCTCCAGCAACGCCTGGCTGACCAGGCTGGATTTACCCGAGCCGGAAATACCGGTTACCGCGGTAAAGCAGCCCAGCGGAAATTCCACCGTCAGGTCCTGGAGGTTATTACGCGTCACCCCGTCGAGCTTCAACCAAGCGCTGGGCTCGCGCCGCGCCACGTTGGCCGGGCGCTGTGGGGCAAACAGGTACTCACGGGTCTGTGACGCCTCGACAGCCTCCAACCCCGCAGGGGGCCCGCTGTACAGCACTTGCCCGCCGTGTTCCCCGGCCGCCGGGCCCACGTCGATCAACCAGTCGGCGCGGCGCATGGTTTCCAGGTCATGCTCCACCACAAACAATGAATTACCCGCGGCCTTCAAGCGCTCAAGCGCGCTGAACAACGCTTCGCCATCCGCCGGATGCAGGCCCGCCGAGGGCTCGTCCAGCACATAGATGACGCCGAACAACTGCGAGCCCAACTGGGTGGCCAGGCGCAAGCGCTGCAACTCTCCCGACGACAGGGTCGGCGTGCTGCGCTCCAGCGACAGATAGCCCAGGCCCAACTCGATCAAGGTGTTCACCCGTTCGAGCAAGTCCTGCGCAATGCGCTGGGCTGCCAGGCGTTTTTCCACCGACAACTTCATCTTGTCCTGCCCCGCCGCCACCGGCTGCAGCAACTCGGCCAATTGTGCCAGGGACAGTTGCGACAACTCACCGATATCCACCCCGGCAAACTTCACCGACAGTGCTGCCTGGGTGAGGCGCTTGCCGTGGCATAACGGGCAGGCACTGCCTTGCATGAACTGCGAGACGCGCTTTTTCATCAGCGCGCTTTGGGTGTGGGCGAAGGTGTGCAGGATATAGCGCCGGGCGCCGCTGAAGGTGCCCTGGTAGCTGGGTTCGAGCTTGCGCTTCAACGCATCGCGGGTCTGCTGCGGGGTGAAGCCGGCGTACACCGGCACGGTGGGGGTTTCTTCGGTGAACAGGATCCAGTCACGCTGTTTTTTCGGCAGCTCACGCCAAGGGACGTCGACGTCATAGCCCAGCGTCACAAGGATGTCGCGCAGGTTCTGGCCCTGCCATGCCAGCGGCCACGACGCCACCGCACGCTGGCGGATAGTCAAGGAGGGATCGGGCACCATCAGTGCTTCGGTCACTTCATACACGCGGCCCAAACCATGGCATTGCGGGCACGCGCCCTGAGGCAGGTTCGGGGAAAAATCCTCGGCATACAGCATGGCCTGCCCCGGCGGATAGCTGCCGGCGCGGGAATACAGCATACGGATCAGGCTGGACAGGGTAGTGACGCTGCCCACCGAGGAGCGCGCACTCGGCGTGCCGCGTTGCTGTTGCAGGGCCACCGCCGGCGGCAAGCCCTCAATGCTGTCCACATCCGGCACGCCTACCTGGTCGATCAAGCGCCGCGCATAGGGCGCCACCGATTCGAAATAGCGACGTTGCGCTTCGGCATACACGGTGGAAAACGCCAGGGACGATTTGCCGGAGCCGGACACACCGGTAAACACCACCAGGGCATCGCGGGGAATATCGACGTCGACGTTACGCAGGTTATGTTCACGGGCGCCACGCACCCTGACAAAGCCCGATTGCTGGGCGCTAACCGCAGGGATGTTGCGCTGTGATGTCATGGGCAACCTTGTCTTGCGCTGAGCACCCTGCGCACGCGTTGAGTCAGGGCATCAGGACTGTAGGGTTTGCTCAGCAGGTGGATGTCGGCGCTGAGCAAATGATTGGAGGACAGAATGTCGCGGGTGTGGCCGGAGGTGAACAGCACCGCCACCGGCGGGTTTTGCGCACGCGCCCAAGTGGCCAGGTCGGTGCTCTTGACCCGGCCTGGCATTACCACGTCGGTGAAGATCAGGTCCGGCGCCGCGCCGCGCTGCAACACCTGCATCGCGCGGTCGCCATCTTCGGCGGTCAGTACGGTATAGCCCGACTGCTGCAGCAACTCGACCACCGTCAGGCGCACGCCTTCATTGTCCTCGACCACCAGGATGGTTTCCTGGCCGCCTTGCAGGTCCACGTCACTGTCGTCGTCGAGGCATTCGGGCTCCAGGCTGTGGGGAAAATACATCTGTACCACTGAGCCCTTGCCCTCCTCGCTCCACATATCCACGTGCCCACCACTCTGGCGTACAAAACCAAACACCATGCTCAGCCCCAGGCCGGTGCCGTGGCCTTCGCGCTTGGTGGTGAAAAAGGGTTCGAAGGCGCGCTTGAGGGTCGCCTGGGACATGCCTACACCGGTATCGGACACCGCCAGGCGCACGTACTCGCCGGGCCTGATGCTTTTACCGACGCAATCGTTGGGGTTGAGGATGACGTTTTCCCCGGTGATGCGAATTACCCCCTCGCCCTGCATGGCATCCCGGGCGTTGATCGCCAGGTTAAGCAGCGCGTTTTCCAACTGGTTGCGGTCGACATTGATGCACCAGGAGTCCTGGGGCAGTTGCACGTCGATATGAATGGTTTCGCCCAGCGCCCGTTGCAGCAACTCGCCCAGACCGGCGTAGATGCGTTGCGGGTTGTACACCGCCGGTGATAACGGTTGGCGTCGGGCAAACGCCAGCAGTTGCGAGGACAGCTTGGCCCCACGCTCGACTGCGGCGATGGCCGCGGTGACGCGACGTTGCACCTGGCAATTGTCCGGTTCATGCCGGGCAAGCAAATGCAGATTGCCGGCGATCACTTGCAGCAGGTTATTGAAGTCATGGGCAACGCCCCCGGTGAGGCCGCCAATCGCCTCCAGCTTTTGTGACTGACGCAACTGGTCTTCGGCGGCAGAGCGCGCCTGCACCTCAGCGGCCACGCGTTGCTCCAGATTATGGGTGAGCTCCTGACGTACCCGCTCGGACTTCACCAGCTCGGTGGTTTCCACCACAATCGCCAGCACGCCGGCCGGCTCCTGATTATCACCGGCCACCGGGCTGTAATAGAGGTCCAGCCACACGCTTTCCGGCCGGCCGTGACGCGACAACACCAGTTCCTTGTTGTTGAACGACAAGGTCCCGCCCGCCAGGCATGTATCGACCACATGCCGATTGAATTCGGCCACCTCCGGCCAGCCCAGCTCCACCGGCGTGCCCAATAGGTAGGGATGGCGCCCGCCGGCAAATGCCGAATAGCTGTCGTTGTAGATCATGTACCCCGCCCGCCCCCACAACATCACCATCGGCACCGGTGAGGCGAGCATCATTTGCACGGTGCAAGCCAGGCTTGTGGACCACTGATCCAGAGGGCCAAGGTCGGTCGTTGACCAGTCAAACGTGCGAATCCGCTGAGCCATTTCGCCGGCCCAGCCTTCACAGCCGTGGGGGTTGGATAAAAATTGCATCATTAGGCTCTGTGCGCAGGAGTAGACAATCGCAAGTTTTGGAGCGCGCCGACGGTGGATGGTTTCATCTTGTACGCATTGGAATGCACAAACCACTGAACTCAATGAAAATCCCGGCTGCGCACCACGATTCCATCCAACAGCGGCGTCAAATCGGTCAGGCGCCCTGCGATCAAATGCCGCACCTCGCCCACCGCTTCCCAGCGTCCATCCACCTTGAGCAGGCGCGAGCCCACCAGCGCCTGGCGCTGGCGCTCGGCCAGGTCGCGCCAGACCACCACATTGAGGTTGCCGAATTCATCTTCGAGGGTGACAAAGGTCACACCACTGGCCGTACCGGGGCGCTGCCGACCGGTTACCAAACCGACGATGCTCACATTGCGCCCATGCTCCACCGCCAGCAACTCTTGGGAACTGCGGCAGCGGCGCTTGCGCAACTCGGTGCGCAGCAAGGCCAGGGGATGCGGCCCAAGGGTGGTGCCCAGCGTGGCGTAATCGGCTTGCAGGTCCTCGCCTACGCTGGGCGCGGGCAATTGCACTACGGTTTCATCCGGACTTGGCTGGCCGGCAAACAAGCCGAGTTGCTTGTGCACACCGGCCATGTCCCAGCGGGCCTGGTGCCGGTTGCCGGCCAGGGCGCGCAAGGCTCCGGCATCCGCCAGCAGCGCCTGGGCCCGGGCATCCAGGCCAGCGCGTGCGTCCAGGTCGGCGATGTCGCTGAACGGTTGCCGTTGGCGTGCGGCTTCGATGCGCCGCCCATCGTCCTCGCGAAACCCCGAGATCATACGCAAGCCCATCCGAATCGCCGGTTGCCGACCATCGATAGGCTCCAGGCTGCAATCCCAGTCACTGGCTTGCACATCCACCGGGCGGATCTGCAAACGATGGCGCCGGGCGTCCTGCAGGATCTGGTCCGGGCTGTAGAAACCCATGGGCCAGCTGTTGATCAGCGCACAGGCGAAAGCCGCCGGCTCATGGCACTTGAGCCAGCAACTGGCGTAGGTCAGCAGGGCAAAACTGGCCGCGTGGGATTCGGGGAAGCCATAGCTGCCAAAGCCTTTGATCTGCTCGAAAATCTGCGCGGCAAAAGCTTCGGTGTAGCCGTTCTTGAGCATACCGTCGCGCAGACGTTTCTGGTGCGGCTCCAGACCGCCGTGACGTTTCCAGGCGGCCATGGAGCGGCGCAACTGGTCGGCCTCACCAGGGCTGTAGTCGGCGGCGACCATGGCGATCTGCATCACTTGTTCCTGGAACAAAGGGACACCCAGGGTGCGTTTGAGCACGGCCTCCAATTGGGGTGAAGGATAGGTTTCTGCTTCCTCTTTGTTCCTGCGGCGCAAATACGGATGCACCATGCCGCCCTGAATCGGCCCAGGGCGCACGATGGCGACTTCGATCACCAGGTCATAGAAGGTTTGCGGCTTGAGCCTGGGCAACATCGACATCTGTGCCCGCGATTCGATCTGGAACACGCCGATGGTGTCGGCCTTACTGATCATGGCGTAGGTCGCCGGATCTTCCTTGGGAATGTTCGCCAGGCTCAAATCCAGGTTGCGATGCCGACGCAGCAAATCGAAACAGCGGCGGATGGCACTGAGCATACCGAGGGCGAGGATATCCACTTTGAGCAGGCCGACGGCGTCCAGGTCATCCTTGTCCCACTGGATGATGGTGCGCTCAGCCATGGCCGCGTTCTCCACCGGCACCAGGGTGTCCAGCGGGTATTCGCTAATCACGAAACCGCCAGGGTGCTGGGACAGGTGCCGGGGGAAACCGATCAATTGCCCGGTGAGCGTCAACACGCGGCGCAGCAGTGGGCTGTCCGGGTCGAAGCCGCTTTCACGCAGGCGTTCAAGAGGTGGCGCGTCATCGCTCCAGCGCCCGCAGCAGTCGGCCAGCGCATTGATCTGGTCCGGCGGCAGCCCGAGGGCCTTGGCCACATCGCGCACCGCGCCGGCGGCATGGTAGCTGCTGACCACCGCCGTCAACGCTGCACGGTGGCGGCCGTAACGCTGGAATACGTATTGCAGCACTTCTTCGCGGCGTTCGTGCTCAAAGTCCACGTCGATATCCGGCGGTTCATTGCGCTCTTTGGAGAGGAAGCGCTCGAACAGCATGTCGGTCAGGCTTGGGTCGATTTCGGTAATTCCCAAGGCAAAACACACCGCCGAATTGGCCGCCGAGCCACGGCCCTGGCACAGGATCGAACGGCTGCGGGCGAAGCGCACAATGTCGTGAACCGTGAGGAAATAACTTTCGTAGCCCAACTCGCTGATCAGTCCCAGTTCCTTGTCGATCTGCTGCAAGGTCCTGGCATCGGCGCCCTTGGGCCAGCGCCGGGCAATGCCTTCTTCGGTGACCGCACGCAACCAGGAGGCGGCGTCATGGCCTGTCGGCACCAGTTCGCGTGGGTAGTGATAGCGCAACTGGCTCAGGCCGAAGGTGCAACGCCGTGCAATCGCCAGGGTTTCGTCAAGCAGCGCTTGCGGGTACAGCGCGGCCAGGGCATCGAGGCTGCGCAAATGCCGCTCGCCATTGGGATGCAACAGCGTACCGGCGTCGGCCACGGCGACGTGATGACGGATGGCGGTCATGGTGTCTTGCAGGGCGCGGCGGCCGCGAGCGTGCATGTGCACATCCCCGCAAGCCACCGCCGGAATCTGCAACTGGGCGGCCAGGTTCAGGCGTTGTCCCAGGTGGTGTTCGTCGTCCTGGCCGCAATGCAATTGCACCGCCAACCACAGGCGCCCGGCGAAGGTGCGGCGCAGCCATTGGATCGAGGCCTGGGTGTCGTGGTCCTGCGCCACCCACAGCGCCAGCAGGCCGGGCAGTGGTTGCTCGAAGTCTTCCTGCAGCAGACGGTAACGGCCTTTTTCGGCACGGCGCCGGGCCAGAGTGATCAGCCTGCACAGGTGCTGGTAGCCGCTGAGGTCTTGCACCAGCAGCACCAGTTTGGGGCCGTTTTCGATGCACACTTCACTGCCGATAATCAGCGGCAAGCCCACCGCTTTCGCCGCTTGCCAGGCCCGTACAATGCCCGACAAGGTGCATTCATCGGTGATTGCCAGGGCGCTGTAACCCTGGTGTTTGGCCCGCTGGAACAGCTCCAGTGCACTGGAGGCACCACGCTGGAAACTGAAGTTGGACAGGCAATGCAGTTCGGCGTAGCTCATGCGCTATTCGCCGCTGTAGGAGCGAGCTTGCTCGCGAAAAACTTGAAGGCGCCGCGTTCATTCAGGATGCCGGCGTCATCGTTGACGACCTTCGCGAGCAAGCTCGCTCCTACAGAGCTCATGCAAACCAGCCTTGCAGCCACAGCCCATCGCTGCACCCCACATTGCGGTAGGCCCAGCCTTGCTGGCCGGCGCGGGTCTGGATCAGGTAATAGTCGCGGCGGATATCGGCGCCATCCCACCAGCCGGATTCGATGCGCTCCGGGCCCATCAATATATGCACGCCCTGCTCGGCCACCAGCGTCGGTTCGGGCAGCAGCCAGCCGGGGCGCCGCACCTTGTTCAAGCTCGGGCATGGGCGGCTGTCGGTCGCGGCTTGCCAGGCGCATTCGGGGCGATGGTCGGCGTGAAAGCGCAGGCCCTGCACCGCCTCATCCCCCAGGCGCGCGCGCAGACGTTCGCGCAACTGTTCCCACGGCAGGGTTTGCTGCGGGCGGTCGTCGAACAGGTCCTGGCGCTGAGGCACGAACACCGGCAAGTCCTCGGCCACCAGGCGCAAACCACGTACCGGCGAGGTGACCTGGACCTGCTCCAGGCGCCCACGGGCCAGCTCGAACAACATCAAGGGCTCGCGCTCGGCACTGAGCAGGCCCACCTTGATCACGCTGTCGGGCGCCTGGGCATGTTCCAGGTGCAGGTCAAAGCGCTGCACGCCGCTGTCACGGCCGCACAGGAAGGCCGACAAATCGCCGGTCAAGCGTCGTAATGGAAACAGCAAGGCCTGGTGGGATTGCACATCGAAGTTCAACTCGATGCGCGCCTCGAACTGGTCCGGCGGCTGATAGAACGCCAATGCCAGGGGCCGTTGCCCGCTCAGGGCGTCGAGGTGCTTGAGCAGGCTGGCCTCAAAGCGCCGCGCCAGGGTATGCCGCGGCAATGCCTGCACCTGGGCCAGGGTGCGCAGGCCCATGCGCGACAAGGCGGTGGCGGCCTGTGGCTCAAGACCGGCGCGGTCGACAGGCAGTGGCGCCAGGGCCTGCATCAAGACGTTGTCATCGGCCACGGCCAGGCCATCGTAAAGATTTGCCAACACCCGCGCCGCCGCCGGGTTGGGTGCAGCGACGATGCGGTGACGAAAGCCAAGCTCGGTCAACTCCTTGCGCAAGCGCGCCTCGAACTGCGACCAGGGCCCGAACAGGCCCAGGCTCGACTCGATCTCGAACAACAAGGCACGTGGGTAATACAGGCTGACCTGGGAACTGAAGCGGTAAGCCCAGGCGGCAAGAAACTGCTGCAAGCGCTCGATTTCCAGAGGGTCGTATTCCACACAGGCAAAGCCTTTGGCCACGGCATGGGCGGCCGTCAACGATTGACCAGGGCGCAAGCCCAGGGCACGGGCGGCGGTGTTGACGGTTTGCAGCACACGTCGCTGCGGCGTACCGGCCAGCAGCGCAAGAGGCTGATCGGGTTCGGGGTGCACACGCTGCGCCCCGTCCAGCGCCAATTGCGGGAAGACGATACAGACCCAACGCATGGCAACCTCAATGCCCCGCCAGGGCAATCGGTGCCGGATGGGCCAACCCACCCCGGCACTTGAGCACGCGCACTTGCGCAGGCTTTGCCTCGACCGCCAGGCGCAAGGCCGCGGGCGAGGCATTGACCGCCTCACTCAAGGAGCGCCAGGCGAACGCCAGGGTCTGTCCGGTTTCCGCCGCCACCTGCAAACGCCGCAAGGCCCGATCATCAGCCTTGCGCGGCCAGCACAACACCGCACCGCAACTGCCCGAGCGCAGGCATTGTTCCACCGCCCACAGCGCATCGCGCTCCTGGGCCTGGATAATGGAAAGCTGGCGGATATCCACTCCGGCGTTCTGCCAGGCATGGGGATACGGCGTATAGGGCGGCGCCACCAGCACAATGCGCTCACCCTGGGCCGACAAGCGCGCCAGGGTGGGCAGCACCAGTTGCAATTCGCCCACCCCATCCCGGGCCATGAGGATTTCACTCAAGGCCGCTTCCGGCCAGCCGCCACTGGGCAGCACCGCATCCAGCGCCGCCAGCCCCGTTGGGTGCACGCTGGCCGGTGGCGCAGCGGGACGGCCCTTCCAGACTCGCCCGCCATTGAACAGCGAGTCCAGCGCAACCACGGCGCCCATCAGCCTTGCCTCACCAGGCCGCAGAACACCCCTTCGATGGCCAGGTCCTGATCAGGGCCGACCACAATGGGTTGATACGCCGGGTTGCGCGGCAATAAACGCACGCGCTCGCCGTTGCGCTCGAAGCGCTTGATGGTGACCTCACCGTCCAGGCGCGCCACCACAATCTGCCCGTTCAAAGCTTCGGCACTGCGGCGCACACCCACCAGGTCGCCGTCGAGAATGCCGTCTTCGATCATCGAATCACCCTGTACGCGCAGCAGGTAATCGGGGGTTTTGGCGAAAGTGGCCGGGTCCAGTTGCAAGCGGCTGTGCACGTCGGCATCGGCACCAATGGGCCGGCCGGCCGCCACCCGCCCAAGTACCGGGACATCCAGCCACTCCGGACGCGCAGGTTGATTGAGCAAACGAATGCCACGAGCCTGATTGGGGTTGACCTCGATGAAGCCGGCTTCAGTCAACGCCACCACATGCTTGCGGGCGACGCTGCGCGAAGCAAAGCCGAACGCCTCGGCGATCTCGGCGAGGCTGGGGGGCTGGCCTTGCTGCGCGATGCGCTCGCGGATGAAGGTCAGGATGGCGGTACGGCGAGGAGTAAGATTAGTCATGGAGTACATTTGTACTCCTGTGGGAAATTTCTGACAATAACCGTCAGTCGGCGGTCAACCTCCACGCCATCAAGGCATACCTATCAACACAACTGTGTAGTTAGCCAACCGTAACCACGATGCGAAGCGAGCCGCTCTTGCTCTAGCTCTTGCTCTAGCTCTTGCTCTGCTTTTGATCTTAGGCGCCCCGTCAAACCACGCTGGCCGGAATTCGACAGGGATTTGGGGGGTAAACCGGCAGGGATGCCGGTTTAGCCGCCCCGCGCCATGGATGGCGCGTGGCGGCGGCCCCCCAAATCACTGTCGAATTCCGGGCACACCGAGCCTGAGCGAGGTGCCGAGTGGTGGGGCAAGAGCGCTTTGGTTACTTTCGCGCTTTTCGAAAGTGACCCGCCGTAAGGGCGGAACCCATATCAGCCGTTACCCAAATAACGGATATGCACTCGATCAAAGTCCAGCATCCTGGCCGGCCCTAAGGCCGCCATCGGGGGCAAGCCCCCTCCCACATTTGGACCCCAGCACATCAGATATAGATTCGGCGACTTACACGCCGTCACGGGAGCAAGCTGGCCCCCGCAACTGAGCTCAGCGCTGCGTCGGAATACGAATATCACCACTACGGCATTGGCTTTTCACGCTGCGCGGGCACCCGGTGAATGCCAGCTCCTTGGTCAAGCACACGCGCACCTCCGACAGCACCTTGCCCTTGCAGATCACCGCCAAGCCGTGATTGCCCATGCGCGGGTTACTCTCGCGAAACAAGTCCTCAATCTCACGCGCCTGTAGCGACGCGGGCGTATTGAATGGCTGCAGTTGTGGCGGAATGACCACCGCGCCGAGGGCCGTGTCGGTCTTGTCCAGATACTCCAGCGGTTCGAGCCCGCTGCAGGTCCCATGCTTGGCCCATTCGTGCTTGAGCAGCGCACGGGTTGGAAACAGCGCCGCGCCCTTGTCCATTTCCTCGGCATTCAAGCGTGAGTGTGGCGCACAGGAGGCCGGCCACCCTCCCCGCGCGTATTGCGGCCACAAGCCGTGCAACACAAACCCATAGCCCTTGCCCGTGCACTGTTCATTGCCTGGGTGCGTCAGGCAGAAGGTCGGAGACCACGACAACGACAGCACATAAAAGTCAAACTCCCCCGGTAGCCCTTGGTCACGCGGCGCCGCCGTTGCAACTGTGGCGATCAGGAGCCACAACACCATCCAGTATTTCATCCCGTATTCCTTTAAAAATGAAGTCTCACGCTATCGCGGCAGCTAGGGATGGTTGGAGTAACGTTGCAGCACCTTGTCCAGGATGATATCGGTCTTCAACGCCTCGATCGCCAGCGACGGATGTTCGGCGTCCCCGCGAATATGCGCATTCATGCCCAATACGTGGTGCCACTGGATATGCGCATGGCACGGCACTTCCAACACCTCGCTGGTTTCGCTTTCCAGGCGCAATGGTTGATCCTCGAACACTGAAAATTGAATGCGGCCATGGCTGCCGATCAGTTCGACACGGTCTTCGCGGCGGTCCGCCACGAAATTCCAGCAGCCCATGCCCAAGGCACCATTGGCGAAGGTCCAGCAGGCCGTTACAGCATCCTCCGCCGCGTAGCGCCCGGCCTGGCGCGCAGAAAAGCCTGAGACCTCGACAATATCCCCGGCCAGGTACTGGAACAGGTCAAACCCGTGGCTGGCCAGGTCGGCGAAATATCCGCCACCGGCAATGGCCGGGTCGGTGCGCCAATTGGCGGCGTTGCTATCAGCTGCAGCGGCAGGCTTGCACAGGGTCCAGGTCAGGTGCCGCAACTCGCCGATGCGCCCCTCCTGCAACCAATTGCGCACTTGCTGGAAGCGCGGCAACGAGCGCCGATAATAAGAAACAAACAGGTGCAACCCCGCGCGCTCAAAGGTGCGTTGCATCAATGTGCTCTGCTCGGCATTCAGCGACATGGGCTTTTCGACGCAGCAATGTTTGCCCGCCGCAGCCACCATCAGGCTGTATTCAAGATGACTGTCGGGCGGTGTGGCGATGTAGACCGCATCCACCTCCGGGTCATTGATCAGTGCCTGGGCATCGGTATAAAAACGTGCAATGCCATGCCGCGCTGCATAATCGCGCACCGCCTCGCTACGCCGCCCCATCACGGCCACCAATGCTGAACCTGGCGCTTTGTAGAAAGCGGGTCCACTCTTTAACTCAGTGACACTGCCACAGCCGATCATGCCCCAGCGTATGGTCTTCATCGAATGCCCTCGTTCGTCTTCGTCAATCGGGCAGTATCCACATACAGGTCCCGGCACGCCATAACCACTTAGCATGACATTTGCATTACACTTTTGTGACATTCATCCGGCGCGGGGGCACATACGATGAAAATTAGAGCAACCGTCATTTGCGAACATGAAGGGCATATTCTCTTCGTGCGCAAGGCCAGATCAAAGTGGGCATTGCCGGGCGGCAAGGTAGAACGCGACGAACGCCCGGTGGGCGCCGCCGAGCGTGAGCTGGAAGAAGAAACCGGATTAAACGTCGACGGTTTGCTGTACTTGCAAGAACTGAAGGCCCGCGACACCCTGCACCATGTGTTCGAAGCCTCGGTGGTAAACATCGACGAAGCACGGCCATGCAACGAGATCGTTGCGTGCCAATGGCATGCCTACAGCGCCCTGGACGAGCTGGATACCACTGACGCCACCCGTCACATCGTCAAATCATTTCTGCGTCGCCTCTGACGCCGTGCTCAACCCCTAGCCCACTGCCGCAAACCCACGGCGCCCGGCCTTGATCTCGGCGCGCAACTCTCCAATCAGGTTTGAGATGGAACGGATGCTGTCCAGACCTTCAGGGGACACGCACGTCAACAAAAGATCGACACGACCGGACTGCGGCTCATAAATGCTGATGCGCAGCGAGCCATCGCTGTTCAAGGTGCAGTCGCAGCAAAGCGGTTGGAACCCCGAGGCCATGATGCGGTTGAATTCGACGATCGAGATCATGGCAAGCGCCCTTGTGCGGGCCTACCTGGTGGTTGTGATGCAAAACAGCGTAGATGAGGTTTCGCGGCAGGCGAGGCAATTAATGCAAAAGTGTTAGCCATGCCTCATTTCGCCCGGCAGCGAACGCGTGCCGAGTGGCAGGCCGTATCACTAACATGGTTACCCGTACTTAATTCAAGGCAAAAAAAATCCCAAGTAGCTGATGGAAACTTGGGATTTAAAAATGCATAAACCGTGGGAGGTGAACGCCCGGCTATAGTAGCGAGTGTAAAAACCTGTAACAAGATTATTTTAATCCTTTCGTCGGATTAAAAGCGTCGTAAGTCATTCAATAACCACATGTTTTTTAAGGTAACGAACGCACCGAGTGCCACTTTTTGGTGCAAGTAACGGTTATACCTTCACTATAAGTCCATCTATAAAAAAGGGTTATTCAGCCAGTCGCGGCACACTTTCAATCACTCTTGGCTCAACTGCTTGCACCTCTGTTGAAGTTCAGCGCGTCTGGCAGCGCTCACCTCCACGACGGTCTCCATGTGCCGACAAAGCGCCAGGCGCTCAGCGGCCTCTTCACGCTGACGGTCCACCTGAGCGTTGAGTTGAATGAAATAGCCCCCCAGTAGCGCTGCGAGGCACAGCACTCCCACGGCTAAATACAGCAAGCCGTTGGACGATGGCGGTTGCGGGGCATTCATGACCTACGGCGCCCTGTTTTTTTCATAGCGAACGTCATCGCCATCGACCTGACCGACGTTGGACCAACCCAGGCGTTGATAGAAGCCGTTGGCACGGATTTCATCACGCCCGTCAGTGACCAGATACAGCCGGTCATGGCGTTCAAACAATGCGGCCTCAGCCACTGCCATCAGTTGGCGTCCCAGGCCCAGGTTCTCGTGCGTGGGCAACACGAACATCGCGAACACTTCACCTTCATCCAGATCAACCATGGAAAATCCGGCTGCCTGGCCGTCAACTTCGGCGATCCAGGCGCAAGGCGCTTGGCGTAATGCGTCGACCAGTACCGGCGGCGTAATCCCCCGTTCGGCCATTTGCTCAAGGCTCAGATGGTTTTGCACCACCGAGGTGCGAATAGCGCACAGCGTATCGACATCATCGGCTGTCGCCGCTCGAATAAGCACTTGCATACAAGCCTCCATGAAGAAGTGCGCAATTGTATGCAAATACTCACACAGGGTTTGTGGGGGATTTGTAAGCGCCGTTAAACGGCTTCAGCTTATTTACGTGCGACTTTGTAGCGCAGGCAATCCTGGTAAAAACTTTTGCGAATCGCCTCGGGCTTGAGTCTTGAGCGGCTGTCATAGGTTTGCTCGGTGATACCCATGGCCATCATGCGCATCCAGGATTTATTGAACTTGATGGTCTGGATCTTCTGCCGAGCGGCATACAGCGACACCCCGGACAGTTTGAGTTCCTGGGCTCTGGCAGCCGTGCCCGCGCCCCAACTGCACATGTACTTGTCGCCCTCGCGCAACTCCCGAGCCTGTACGGTGGTCGCGCCACCCGCCAGGGAGCAGGCAATCAGCATCATTCCAACAGTGCGCATTTGCATCCCCACCTAACCACCTGAAAATAAAAGTGATTTTGGCGAGGATCTTGTTACAAAGGGGCCATTAAATTGCCTTCTTGCGCACTATTTTGGCAGCGGTGCGCAATGTGGCGAGGGGACTTTGCGAAAGTGACTGAAACCGGCCGCCTGCGCCATCTGGCGGGCACGTTTCTCGCCCATGAACGCTCCCAGCCCTTCCCCGCCATGGGACAGCGAACAGGTCATGCAATAGAGGGTACTCTGGGGGTACATGACGCGGCCGAACAGGTTCATGTTCTCGTGCAGCTCTTCAGACAGGTTGAGTTCTACCATCAGGTAGGTGCCGTCCTCATCAATCGCAATTAAGCGTCACGGCCGATGCCGGCTACTCCAATGGCGAACAGTTTCAAGCCTGTGAAAATGTCGGCATCATGGCCTTCGTACCGCCTAATCGCTCGGTCAACAATCAAGGTGACGGGGCCCCTAAGATAAAGATCAAAAGCAGATCACGAGCAAGAGCGGCTCGCTTTGCATCGTGGTTACGGTTGGCAGTGGCTATAAAAGTTGTGTAGATACCTATGCCCCGATGAGGGCGTGTCAGTCAGCATAAGTTTGACTGATTCATCTCCATCGGGGGCAAGCCCCCTCCCACATTTGCACTGCATCATCCTCCCTTGCATACGTGCCCCACCTGCTCACAAACCTGCCATCCACCCCCCAGCGCCTTGTAAATTCCCACCACCGCCAAGCGCTGCCCGGTACGCGCCGCCGTCAACGCACGGCGGCTGTTGAAGTCCGCACGTTCGGCCTCAAGCACATCCAGATACACGCCCTCGCCTTCGGCGAAGCGCGTGCGTGCAAACCTGGCCGCTTCGCGATTGGCCGCTGCTTCCAGCAGGCGCAGGTTTAGCGTATTGCCCGCAGCGCTGTTGGCCTGAAACGCATCATCGGTCTCTTGCAGGGCACGCAAGACGGTCTGGTCGTAGGCGATGAGTGCCGCCTGGGTGCGCGCCTCGCTGGCGGCTATTCGTGCGCGCACGCGTCCGGTATCCAGCAGCGACCAGCGAATTACCGGGGCGATAAAGTTCGACTGCATACCGGCATCCCCCAGGGAACCGAGGCTTCCGGCCAACAGCCCGATGGAGCCCTGTACCTGGATATCCGGATACAAACCGGCAGTTTCCACGCCTATTTGTGCAGTCTCGGCCGCCAGCGTGCGTTCGGCCGCCGCGATATCGGCGCGCCGAGCCAACAAGCCAGCCGGGTCGCCCACTTGCAGGGTACGCAGGTTCAAGGTATCACGGCCGGGTTTGGCCGACGGCGGCTTGAACCCTTGCGGCGCCTGCCCCAGCAGCACGGCCAGTGCGTTGGTAGAGGTTGCGCGTCGCCGTTCAAGGTCGGGCGCTACCGCCTCGACATTGCGCAGCAAGGCCTCGGCGCGTAGCCGGTCGAACTCGGTGGCGGCACCGACGCTGACCAGATGCTCCACCAGGCCCAGACTGTCACGCTGGCTCTGGCTGATATCCGCGACCACCGCCTGTTCAGTTTCGATCCCTTGCAGTTCGAACCAGGTGGCCGCGACGGTGGCCGCGACGCTCGCCTGCACGCTGCGCAGCAAGGCCTGGCGCGACCCCGCCTGCGCCTGCGCTACTTCTACCGAACGGCGCACGCGGCCAAACAGGTCGATTTCCCAGGCCGCATCCAGCGCCGCACGGGTGGTTTCGATTGAGCGTTCCTCACCGAACGGTGTCTCGACTTCACTGCGCCGCCTGTGCTCATAACCGAGGGCGGCACCGCCACTGGGCAGGAACCCTTGACGGCTCTCACGCAGCATTGCCTTGGCTTCGTCCAGACGTGCGGCGGCAATGCCAATGTCGTGGTTGGCCTCCAGCGCCTGCTGGATCAATTGGCTGAGGGCCGGTTCGTCGAACACCTGCCACCACTGCATTTCGACCTCGCCGCTGCCCAAACCTGCAACGGGCGCCCCGAAGCTTGCCGGCCTATGCGCGGCGGGCGGTGCCGGCGCGGAATAGTCAGGCCCTACCGCAGCGCAGCCTGCCAGCAGCAACGGCAACATAAAGAGTGGAAAAGACCGTTTCATGATGCGCGCTCCTCCAGTTGCAACTTCGGACTCGAACCCTGACGCTGCAAGCGCAGCGCCAGGCTGCGCATCACCACATAGAACACCGGCGTGAGGAACAGGCCAAACAGCGTCACCCCCAACATCCCGGCAAATACCGCAACCCCCATCGCATGGCGCATCTCGGCCCCGGCGCCACTGGCCAATACCAACGGCACCACGCCGGCTATGAACGCCAGCGACGTCATCAGGATCGGCCGCAAGCGCAGTTGGCACGCATGGATAACCGCCTCCAACGGGCTGGCGCCCTCGCCTTCGAGGCTGCGGGCAAACTCGACGATCAAAATGGCGTTCTTCGCCGCCAGCCCGACCAGCACCACCAGCCCGATTTGCACGAACACGTTGTTGTCACCGTCCACCAGCCACACGCCGACGATCGCGCTGAGCAGACACATGGGCACAATCATCAAGACCGCCAAAGGCAACAACCAGCTGTTGTATTGCGCGGCGAGGATCAGGTAAGCCAACAACACACACAGAGGGAAAATAAACAGCGCCGAGGACCCCGCGAGCTTCTGCTGGTAGGTCAAGTCCGTCCATTCATAGGTCACGCCTTCGGGCAGTACCTCCTGCGCCAGGCGCTCCATCAGCGCGACGGCTTGCCCCGAGCTGACCCCAGGCATAGCCCCGCCGGAGATGTCCGCCGAAGGGTAGCCGTTGTAGTGGATCACCCGGTCCGGGCCGGAACCCGGTGTGACGGTGACAAACGCCGACAACGGCAGCATGTCCCCGGCCGCATTGCGCACTTGCAGACGGCCGATGGCTTCGGCCTGCATACGGTGGTCGGCATCGGCCTGGGCGGTGACCTTGTAGGTGCGGCCAAAACGGTTGAAGTCGTTGACGTACAGCGACCCGAGATAGACCTGCAAGGACTCGAACACATCCGCCAGGCGCACGCCCTGGCTCTTGACCTGGGTGCGGTCGATGTCCACGTTCAACTGCGGGGCGTTGACGTCCAGGCTGGTCATCAACCCGGCGACCTGCCCCGATTCAGTGGCTTTGGTCATCAATACCTGGGTCTGCTGCACCAATGCCTCAAGCCCAACCCCGCCACGGTCCTCGACCTGCAATTTAAAACCACCGGTCACCCCAAGGCCGGGCACCGGCGGCGGCGGGAATACGCCGAGGAAACCGTCAGGGATGCTCGCGAACTTGGCTTGCAGGCGCCCGGCGATGGCAACCGCGGTCATATCGGATGAGGTTCGCTCTTTGAATGGATCGAGCATGACGAACATCACTGCCGCGTTCGGCACATTGACGAAGCCGTTGACCGACAACCCCGGGAACGCCACCACGCTTTCAACCCCCGGCTCATCCAGGGCGATTTTGGACATCTGCCGCACCACCGCATCGGTACGATCCAGCGAGGCCGAATTGGGCAACTGGGCGATCCCCACCAGGTAGTACTTGTCTTGCATGGGCACAAAGCCCGCCGGTACAGCATTGAAGCCGAACCAGGTCAGCGCCAGTAACCCGCCATAGGCGACAAGCGCCACCCCGCGTCGGCCGACGACCTTGCGCACCGAGTTGCCATACGCTTGCGGTGCACGCTGGAACGGCCGGCTCAGCACGTGTACCCAATGCGCGGCGCGACCGCGCAGGCTGCGCGGGTCGTGCGCCACGGCGGCGGTGCGCGGGCGCAGCAACAGGCCGGCAAGCGCTGGGCTGAGGGTCAACGAGTTGACCGCTGAAAGGATGGTGGAAATCGCGATGGTCAACGCAAATTGCCGATAGAACTCCCCCTGCAGGCCGCTGAGAAATGCCGTGGGAATAAACACCGCCGCAAGGACCGACGTAATGGCGATGATCGGGCCGGTGACCTCGCCCATTGCCTTGCGCGCGGCCTGTGTGGGCTCTTCGCCGTTCTCGATATGCCGCTCAACGTTCTCGACCACCACGATGGCATCGTCGACCACAATGCCGATCGATAACACCAGCCCGAACAACGACAAGGTATTGAGGGAAAACCCCATCAAATGCATGACTGCAAAGGTACCAATGATCGACACCGGCACGGCCATTAATGGGATCAGCGATGCGCGCCAGTTACGCAGGAACACCACCACCACGATGACCACCAGCAGGATCGCTTCCATCAGCGTGATGGCGACCGATTCCAGCGAAGCGCGCACAAACACGGTCGGGTCATAGGCTATCCGCGAGACCAACCCTTCGGGGAAGTTGGCCTGCAAACGCTGCATGGTGTCGCGCACCGCCTGCGCCACATCGAGCGCATTGGCCCCCGGGCTCTGGATGATTTGCAAAGCCACGGCCGGCTCGCCATCCAACAGGCTGCGCAGCGCGTAGGCATCGGCGCCCATTTCGATACGGGCGACATCGCGCAGGCGCGTAACCTGGCCGTTATCGCCGGTGCGGATGATGATGTCGCCAAACTGCGCTTCGTCCGTCAGCCGCCCAAGGGTGTTGACCGTAACCTGGAACGCCGCACTGGAATCAGGCGACTGGCCGACCGAGCCGGCGGCCACTTGCACGTTCTGCTCGCGTACGGCGCCGATCACATCACCGGCGGTCAAGCCACGGGCAGCGATCAGGTCCGGGTCGAGCCACAGCCTCATGCTGTATTCACCTGCACCCCACACCAGCACGTCGTTGATCCCCGGAATGCGCGACAGCTCATCACGCACCTGCAGGTAGGCGTAGTTGGAAATGTACAGCGGGTCATAACGTTGGTCGGGAGACAGCAGGTGGACCACCATGAGGATGTCCGGCGAGGTCTTCTGCGTGACCACACCGAGACGCTGCACCTCTTCAGGCAAGCGCGGTAACGCGCGCGAAACACGGTTTTGCACCTGGATCTGTGCCATGTCGGCATTCGTGCCCTGGGCGAAGGTCGCCGTCAGGATCATGCGGCCATCGGTGGCCGACTGCGAGGTCATGTAGAGCATGCCCTCAACGCCGGTAATCACCTGTTCCAGCGGCGCCGCCACAGTCTCGGCAATCACTTGCGGGTTGGCCCCCGGATAAGACGCGGTGACTTGCACAGTGGGCGGCGTGACCGCGGGGTATTCGCTCAGCGGCAGATGGAAGAAGGCGACAATGCCGCCGATCATCATCAACACCGACAGGACGATGGCGAAGATGGGCCGATCAATAAAGAAGCGTGGAAAGCTCATTGCACGCCTCCCACGGTCAGCGGGGCCTCAAGCGGCTTGCCCTCGATACTGGCGGCCAATGGCGTGACCGTCATACCGGGGCGTACCAGCCCTTTGACGACAATGCGCTCGCCCGGTTGCAGGCCCTGTTCGATCACCCGCAGGCCGTCAGCCATCGGGCCTAGTTCGACCGGGCGGTATTGGGTCTTGTCATCTTCACCGACCACCAGCACATAACGGCGGCCCTGGTCGGTACCAATGGAATGGTCGGCAATCAACACTCGCGTTTGCGCCGCGCCGGTGTCCAGTTTGACCTTGGCGAACAGCCCGGGGGTCAGGCGCCCGTCCGGGTTGTCGACCACCGCACGCACGCGCACGGTGCCGGTCTTGCGATCGGCCGCGTTGGCCAGAAAGTCCACCCGCCCGGCCCGCGCATAGGTTGTATCGTTGAGCATCGCCACCATCACCTTGGCGGCTTTGTCCCCCTTCGATCCGGCGTGTTCCCGCGTCGCAGCCAACGAGTGCAGATAGGTGCGCTCGTCGACATCGAAGTAAACATGCAAGGGGTCGACCGAAACGATCGTCGTCAACGGCGTCTCCCCGCGGGTGACATAGTTGCCTTCAGTGACGAGTGCGCGATCGATACGGCCACTGATCGGCGCGGTGACGCGGGTGTAGCTCAGGTCCAACTGCGCCGTATCCAGCGCCGCTTTCGCGGCCTCAACCTGGGCCCGGCCGGCATTCAAGGAGGCAATGGCGGTGTCGAGGCGATCACGCGCCACCACCTTCTTGGCGAACAGCTGCTCGGCTCGCCCATGCTCGGCCTGGGCCAGCAACGCATTGGCCTCGGCCTCACGCAAGCGCGCCCTGGCAGCATTCAACGCAGCCTGAAACACCCGCGGGTCGATCACAAACAACGGGCTGCCCCTGGTGACGAACTGGCCCTCGGGTACGCTGACACTTTGCAGATAACCGCTGACACGCGGGCGCAGTTCAACCTGCTCAATGGCGGTCAACGAGCCGGTGTACTCGACAAACGGCGTCACCGCCCGCGCTACCACCTCGGCCACCGGCACACTCGGCGGTTTGCCGGCCGCGGCCGGCGGCGCATTGTCTGTGCATCCGCCCAGCGTCAACACCACGGCCATTGCCCCGGTGATCAGGCTTATTGGTTTGGCGTACATCGTTCACCCTCCTTGGAATTTTCAAGACAAATCGACACTGGAGGTTTTTATCGGGCTTGCCACATTGGGAAGGTCAAGCGCTATAAAACCGGGAGGTGTATTTTTGTCTGGAGGGTGTTTGGAGGGAGACAGCAGACCTGGAGACTGACTGATCGGGAGATCACACTGGATTAAAAATGTAGGAGCGAGCTTGCTCGCGAAAAACTCACAAGCGCCGCGTTTATTCAGGAAGCGCGCGCAATCGTTGACATTTTCGCGAGCAAGCTCGCTCCTACCGACGACTTACCGCCCTAAACTGAGACGATCAGGTCCAAGCCACCACCAACAGCCCGGCACCCAACACCAGGCACAGCGGCGAGTAGAGGTAGGTATCCAGGCGCGCAAACCGGGAACTGCCGACCTTCTTGAAAAACCCTACCAGCTCCGAATCGCCAATCGCCCGGGCAAACATCAGCACCGCAATCGCACTGATGCCCCACTGCAACGCCCCATGGGAAACCGGCGAAAAATACAGCCCGGCACGCAGGCAGACCAACAACGCAATAGCCACCAACCCCATCGCCACCAGAAAGGTGCCCAGGGCCGACGGTTTGAACGCCGGTCGCGGCCCGTCGGCAAACTCCCCTGGTAATTGCGGGATGACCGCCAGGCTGCCAAATTTGCCACCGGCTGCCCAGTACAAATGCACCATACTGATGAAGGTAAATACGCCGACGATCCATCGCGCTATGACGAAGCTCATGGCCGGTACTCCCCAAAAATGTGCGAATGAGGATAGTCGCCCTGAGATTTTTTGCAGGCATTTCGTCGGCCGCTGATGGTAAAGTGCCGCCCCATGAAACTCGCCCGTGCCGACCGCTCGCTCATTGCCTGGATGCTCTACTGCTGCGTCCTGTTCAATGTGTTCGCCTGCAGCATTGGCCATGGGCAGATGGTGGGGATGCAGCTCAACGGCATCAGCGGCCAGTTCTGTACGGTGGACCCGCGCACCCAGGCGCCGCTGCCCGCCAACTCTACCGATGAGAACCTGCCAACCCTGTCCAAGGCGTTTGGTTGCCCGCTGTGTTCTACCGGCGGCATGGGGCCTGCGCTCAACTCCCATTTGAATGTGGCGGTACTGCCCCAACCCCATGCGCCGCCTGCTGCGGTGGTGCTTGCCGCTGATATTCCTGCCCGCTTCACCTGGCCCACGGCTAACCCGCGCGCGCCACCTGCTTTCGCCTGATCCCTGCGCTTTCCGATCTGCATTGCCCCCCGTTTGCGTGAGGACGTACGGGCAGCGGTGCGTTGTTTTCAAGCCAAGTTTTCAGGATTCAACCATGAAACATTTACCCCTGTTGGCGGGCCTGTTCGGCTGCCTGCCTGTTTGCGCCTGCGCCCTTGAGCTGGCTTTGACCACCATTGACGGTGATCAAAGCGTCGAGCCCGGCCTGGCCCTTGATCAATCCAGCGGCATGGCCTCGCGCCTGGGTCTGAGCGTGCGGGAAACCCCGGCGTCGGTGGCGATCGCCAACCGTAACGATATCGAGCGCCATGGCGCCAAGACCTTCCGCGATGCGGCCAATACCCTTCCCGGCGTCAACGCCAGCGCGCCGCCCGGGTTCGGTGGTTTTGTCTCGTATCGAGGGTTTACCAGCAGCCAGATCACCCAGATGTTCAACGGCATCAATGTCGCCACGGGCCTGGCGCGGCCGGTGGATGCCTGGATCTACGACCGCGTGGAACTGGTCGGCGGCCCCTCCTCCCTGATCAACGGCGCCGGCTCCGTGGGTGGCTCGCTCAATTACGTGACCAAGCTGGCGACCCGTGAAGAACTGGCCGCAGAAGGCCAACTGACCTACGGCAGCTACGACACCGCCGGCATGGCCTTGGGCCTTAATCACGCACTGACCGAACCCGGCGCCGACGTGCAGCATTACGCGCGGCTGGATGTAAGCCGCAACACCAACCACAGCCACATCGAGCGTGTTCAACGGGATGCCTGGAGCGTGGCGTTTTCCCTGCTCAGCGACCTCACCCCCAACCTGTCCCACACCCTGGCCCTGGAGTATCAGGACGAGCATGAAGACAGCCCGTATTGGGGCACGCCGGTGCTCAACCCCAAGGCCGGCGAACTGAAGATCGACAGGCACAACCGCTCCAACAACTACAACGTTGCCGACGGGCGTTATGAACAGCGCACGATCTGGGCGCGCTCGATCATCGACTATCGGATCAACGACAGCACCACGCTGAAAAACACCCTTTATCATCTCGACAGCCAGCGCGACTACCGCAACCTGGAGACCTACCAGTACAACGCCGACAACAGCGCCGTTAACCGCTCCACGGCCTATCAGGTGCGGCATCAGGGCGAACAGAATGGCAACCAGTTCGAACTGCGCCATGACACCAGCGTGTTCGGGCTCTCTACCACCTGGTCCGGCGGTTTTGAGTACAAGGTCAACAGCACCACCAACAGCCCCTTGAACGTATCGGGCCAAAGTACCGTTGACCCGAACAACTACAACCCGGGGCATTTCTATGACATACCCGGCACCCGACCGGGCTTTGTGAAGGACAAGACCAACCAGGTCACTACCAAGGCGCTGTTCATGGAGAACCGCCTGGGGCTCACGGACAAGCTGTCACTGCTGACCGGCCTGCGCTATGACGCGATCGACCTGGACGTGACCAACCACCGCACAATCACCGCCACCAACCCTCGGCACTTCAAGCGCAGCTGGGAACCAGTGACCGGCCGTGTGGGCCTGACCTATCAGTTCATCCCCGCAGCCAACGTCTATGTGCAATACAGCACCGCCGTGGAACAGCCCAATACCACCACCCAGATGTTTGACGTGTCCACCGGCAAGCAGTGGGAGATCGGCAGCAAGTTCGATTACCTGGACGGTCGCGGCTCGGCAACGGTCGCCGTCTACAAGATCGAACGCGAAGACTTTGCCGTCACCGACCCGCAGGACCCGACCAACAGCATCCCGGTGGGCGCGCAGTCGTCCAAAGGTATCGAACTGGCCAGCTCACTGCGCATCACGCCAAGGCTCCTGGCCGAAGGCAACTTTGCCTGGGTGGATGCCGAGTACGATGAATTCAATGAGAAAGTTGCCAGCGGCTCCGTGGTATCGCGCAAAGGCAATACGCCGACCAACGTGCCCAAGCGCGTGGGCAACCTGTGGTTGACCTACGACTTCTCAGAGCATTGGCAAGGGGGGGTGGATGCGCGCTATGTCGACCAGGTGTATGCCGATTATGCCAACACCCAGACAGTGCCGGCTTACACGCTGTTCGGTAGTTTCCTGCGCTACAAGCTCGATGCTCGCACCTCTGTGACCGGGCGGGTGCGTAACTTGACCAATGAGGTGTATGCCGAGTTTGCGCATGTATCGCCAGCTTACTATCTGGGGTCACCGCGGACCTTCGAGATAGCGGTACAAACGCGATTCTAAATCTGGAATGCAAAAAAATTGTGGGAGGGAGCTTGCTCCAGATGTGGGAGTGTCAGTCAATTTATCTGTGATTGATTCTCCGCTATCGAGGCATGGGTATCTACACAACTCTTTGGTGCGACGCCGGACCTGTGGGAGGGGGCTTGCCCCCGATGGCGGCCTAAGAGCCGACCAGGATGCTGGACTTTGATCGAGTACATATCCGTTATTTGGGTAACGGCCGCTATTGGTTCCGCTTTTACAGCGGGTCACTTTGGAAAAGAGCCCCAAAGTAACCAAAGGGCTCTTGCCCCACCACTCGGCACCTCGCTTAGGCTCGGTGTGCCCGTAATCCGCCATGGATTTGGGGGGCCGCCGCCACGCGCCATCCATGGCGCGGGGCGGCTAAACCGGCATCCCTGCCGGTTTACCCCCCAAATCCCTGTCGAATTCCGGCCAGCGTGGTTTGACGGGGCGCTTAAGATCAAAGGCAGATCAAGAGCAAGAGCGGCTCGCTTCGCATCGTGGTTACCGTCGGCAGTGGCTACAAAAGTTGTGTAGATACCCATGGCTATCGAGGGCAAGCCCCCTCCCACATTTTGACCTCCATCAAGTAGAGACACTGTCTATTGCTTGAGGGCCGACTCAACTTTTTGCGCAACATCATCGGTCAACCACGCCTTCCACACCTCAGGATGTTCCTTGAGAAACGCCTGTGCCACGTCCCGAGGTGGCGTGTGGTTCTCGCTCATCTTCGCCAAGGCTTTGTTAAGCGGCTCGATAGGAAACTCGACCTTCTCGAAGAACCGGGTAATCTGCGGATGTTCTTGCTGAAACGGCGTCGATACGCCAATGCTCAATTTGGATGCCAGCGAGCGCGTAGGCTTGGGGTCAGTGTTGTCCGCGTCGGTCAGGGTCTTCCATGCATCGGCATCAAACGGCGGTTCTTCCAGCTGGATCAATTTATAGCGCCCCATCAACGGGGTGGGTGACCAGTAATAGAACAGCACCGGCTTGCCCCGGCGGATCGAAGACGCAATCTCGGCATCCAGTGCTGCGCCCGAACCACTGCGGAAGTTCACGTAGGTGTCGTCCAGGCCATAGGCCTTGAGCTTCTGTTTGTTGACCACTTCGGACGTCCAGCCGATGGGGCTGTTGAGAAACCGCCCCTTGCCCGGGGATTCCGGGTCTTTAAATACGTCCTTGTAGCGCGCAAGGTCCTTTACACTTTTCAGGTCCGGCGCCAGGGCCTTGAGGTTTCTGGACGGGTCGCCCTTGACCACGTATTCCGGCACCCACCAGCCTTCAGTGGCGCCTTTGACCGTGTCTCCAAGCCCTGCCACTTTGCCTTCGGCTTCAGCCTTGACCCAAACAGGGCTGCGGCCCGCCCACTCTTCGCCGATCACCTGGATGTCGTTCTTGGCCAGGGCGGTTTCCAGGGTGATAGTGGTGCCCGGCAAGGTGTCGGTGGGCAAGTCATAACCCTTTTCGACGATAAAGCGCAGTACTTCGGTGATCAGGCTGCCGCTTTCCCAGTTGAGATCGGCAAAATGCACCGGCGCCTGTGCGGCCGAAACCGGCAGTGACAGACTCAGGGCCGTCAATGACGCCGCCAGCAGTGACTTCAATCCTTTCATGCCTTTGCACCTCGCGTTTTCGCAGTCATGGCAAACGGCTTGGCCGCTAATGCGCGAAGCCTCTGAATAGTTAAGTCAACTCAACTGTAGTAGAGGTTCCGAAAGAGAAAGGTGCACAACGAATTTACCGACTATTCGCTGGCCTTGAACGTCACCAGCTCACCCTTGCGCCACTTGGCGGCTTTGCCCGTCACGGCCTTGAGGGTTTTGGTCAGCCCTTCCTGCAATTGTTCATGGGCGGCAAATACCAGCATCACGCTGTGGCCTTCCTTGAACACAATGCCCTGACCTTCGTTCGACGATACAAAGGCGTAGTCGCCGAGGCCGTATACGGTCAACTTGATATCGCGAAACTTCAGCTCGAACTTTCCGCCTTCGCGGCTGGGCAAAACAGCCGCACGGAAATGGTCACCCACTTTGAGTTCCAGGCGCGGCTTGTCATCCACGACCATTGCCGCTTCGGTATCGATCTCGGCAATGTAGATGCCTTCCGGCGTCTGTTCAGTGACGTAGACAAACCGGGATTGAAACTGTTTGACCAACTTTGCGCGCAAATCACCCAACACGAATAACGCGTGCATATCCAGATTACTGACTGCCAAGGAAACGCCCCCACATCAAGAAAGCGCTGGCCGCGGAAGCGGGCAGCACAAAAAAACGGCCGTTACGGCACGATCACACATTCGTCAAAAATCTGAAGACCACCCATAAGACCCGTACAGCCAACCGCGGTGGACCTAAAGCAAGGTCAGCCGGTGGCACAGCAAATCACAGGTTCAACGACCCGAGAATACGAGTCGACCAACTTCAGAGAATAACCCAGTCAGAAATGCAGTTTTCCGACACCCAAAACAAAAAATACACGGGCATGGAACCAGTTGCGAACTGCCGACGACAATACTAAAACAGCAGGCCGGGTCAAAACCACCCGAAACACCAAGAAAAGACAGGCTAACAAGATCGATCGACAGGAGCTGAGCATGCAACGACGTCAACACAACGCTACGTCCTTCCACTCTCGTTCATCATGTCCAGACGAACGCCAATACTACTGCTTACATAACCTTGATGGGTACTCCCATTCAGCTCTTTACCAAGTGGTACCGGCCGGAAAGAACTTCTTCCACATTCTTGAAGTGCCCAGTGGCAGGATCAAGGGGTTTCGCAGCGATCACAATAAAGCCTGTGAATTAGCCAAAACTCTGGAAGCCAACCTGCAAGCCCTATGCGGGGGGCTCGTTTCGTCACCTGGATGACTTTACTGCGCCGTCGCCCTTCAACAACTGCCATACTGACCCGTCCATTGAAGTTTGCCCCGTATGGGTCAGGTTTCATCAGTGCAGTTACCTTGAAGGGAAGGCTATACGTGACGGAATTTGATATTGGCGAATTTTTTATCCACGGCGACGCAAGGGAAGTAGACGGAGAGTTTCAAGCAGTCATTATCATGCGGGCCAAACCCCCGCTGACCACCGTGACCGCGCACCAGGTAGAAAAAGACCGCTGGTTCAAGACTGCAGACGCCGCTGCCATCGCAGCAAAAGAAGCCGCAAAAGCCCTGAAAACCGCCGTGGATTGCGGTGCACTAAACTCCTGATAATCCGATAGAACTCTGGCGTCCAATTCCCCTCACATGCATAACGATCAGTTGGCATGGAGAACACTATGGACACCACTATCCCTACCCTTGAAACCCTGTTCGATCAATTGGGCCTGGATTCCAGTCAGGAAGCCATAGAACGCTTCACCGCCGAGCATCGCCTGCCGGATGATGTGAAACTCATCGACGCGCCATTCTGGAGCGAACAACAGGCGAGTTTCCTCAGGGAGCAATTGCAGGTGGATGCGCAATGGGCACCTGCGGTGGATGACCTCAACGCACTGCTGCACGAGTCGCCGAAGGCTTGATTCAATGCAGGCTGTCTGACTGTTCCATGCGCAACAGCGCTTGCCAGGCAGCCTGGCACTCCTGCGCTTCATCGCGACTGGCAAAAGCGGTGCCGCGCTGTTCACCATTGAGCAACACCACCCAGCAGGCTTTCTGGCCCAGTGCGCGCAGGGTTTCAGGTACGCCACTGCCGATCATCACGGCCACATCGACTTTGTTTTGCATGGAAGTTCTCCGTAGCATTAGTTAGCTGCCTAACAATGTTGGCCATGCTACGGTTTTATTCCAGTTGGAAAAAGCTATCCTGGGAATAGCTTCATTGCATAAACAGCAACAATCCCGCCCCCCAGACGTAGACCGGATGATCTCGGAAGGCTTTTGCAGACGGGGCGGCCGACGCATTGGCAGGCGCCCCATTGCGCGCATCAGGCTTGACGCTGGTGCTTGTCGATCTGCTCGTGGCGCTCTTGGGCTTCGATGCAGTACTTGGTGGTCGGGCTGATCAGCAGGCGCTTGAGGCCGATCGGCTCGCCGCTGTCATCACACCAGCCAAAAGAATCTTCCTTGATGCGCTCCAGGGCGCGCTCAAGCTGCGGCAGCATACGCTGGTCGCGGTCGATGGCATTTACCAGCCAGGTGCGCTCTTCTTCGACGGAAGCCGCGTCAGCCGGGTCTGCCGGGGTGTCCAGGCTTTCAATGGCGATACGGTTCTGTTCAATGCGCTCGTGGTGTTCCACCTTCATGTCTTGCAGCAACTTCTCGAAAAAAGCGTGCTGTTCGGCATTCATGTAGTCATCCGCCGGCATGGCCAGCAACTTTTCCTTTGTCATTGATTTCTCTATAAAAAATACGTGCATTAAGGCGAATAAGGGAGCGTTCCGCAAGGCCTGTGCAGGTCTCGGAAGGGCGCCGTCCATTTCAAGCGCCACCCGGCACTCAATTTACGAGGGGCGGCAGTCTAAGGCCGACTTGAGGGCGCAGCAACTGAAAAGACAGGCATTTTTTCCCAATTAACCCCCAAAGGCACCAGGACGGGCTTGGCGAACGGTCATCGGAGTGCGTTTATAGCAAGAAATTCAGTGCAGTGGAGCTATATAGAAGACAAACGGTTGAAACAGACTGGCACGATACCAAATGTGGGAGGGGGCTTGCCCCCGATAGCAATAGTTCAGTCAACATATTCGGTGACTGACACACCGCAATCGGGGGCAGGCCCCCTCCCACATTTGATTGGTGCTGTCCTTGAGATAGGCTCAGCGCTTGAGCTTGCGCTTGTTGCGATACTGGTCGATCACCACTGCCACCACGATGATCAGGCCCTTGATGATGTCCTGGATATACGCATCCACACCGACGAAGGTAAACCCGCTGGCCATCACACCAAGGATCAACGCGCCGATCACGGTGCCGGTGATGCGCCCTACCCCGCCCGCCAGGCTGGTGCCGCCGATCACCGCGGCGGCAATCGCGTCCAGCTCGTAAGACATGCCCATGCCCGCCTGCCCCGTCGCGGCACGTGCCGAGGCCACCACTCCGGCCAGGCCCGCCAGCAGCCCGGCGATGCTGTAGACGATGATCAAGTGGCGCTTGACGTTGATGCCCGAGGTACGCGCCGCCTGCATATTGCCGCCGATGGCGTAGGTGTACTTGCCGTACTTGGTATAGCGCAGGGCGATATGGAAGATCACCGCCACCACCAGGAAGATGATCACCGGCATCGCACCATGGCCGATGGCCGTGTAGGAATCCGAGAGCATGCTCACCGGCTGGCCTTCGGTGTAGTAACGCGCCAGACCACGGGCCGAGACCATCATGCCCAGGGTCGCGATAAACGGCGGGATACCGGTCACCGCGATAATGCTGCCATTGATCGCCCCCGCCAGCAGCCCAACGCCCAGGCCCATCGCCACCGGGATCCACACCGGCAAGTCGGTCAGGGACGGAAACACCGCCCGGGAAAAGTCCGAGGTCTGCGCCAGGCTGGCCGCGATCATCGCCGACAAGGCCAGCACTGAGCCGGACGACAAATCGATCCCCGTGGTGATGATCACCTGGGTCACGCCGATGGCCAGCAGGCCGATGATCGAGACTTGCAGAATCATCAGCACCAGGCGCTGGGAATTCATCAAAAAGCTCTGGTCGCGAACGATCCAGCCGAACAGTTCAAACACCAGGCCGATACCGATCAGCACCAAAAAGATGCTCAGTTCGGTGGGCATGCGTCGACGGTTCTTCACCGGTGCCGTCGCCGGCTTGTTGTCTGTTATTGCGTTCATAGCCCATCACCTTCTTATTCTATAGATCAGTGGACCGCGGACATGCCGGAGGCCAACTGCATGACTTTTTCCTGGGTGGCCTCGGCGCGATCCAGGGTGCCCATCAGTTCGCCTTCATGCATCACCATCACCCGGTCGCTCATGCCAAGCACTTCGGGCAGTTCCGAGGAAATCATGATCACCGCCATGCCTTCGCTGGCAAGAAAAGCGATCAAACGATAGATCTCGGCCTTGGCGCCCACATCGATACCGCGGGTCGGTTCATCCAGAATCAGCAGCCTTGGGTTGGTCATCAACCAGCGCGCCAGCAGTGCTTTTTGCTGGTTACCGCCGGACAAGGTGTCGATGCATTGTTCCAGGGATGGAGTTTTTACCCGCAGCTTCTTGCACATGTCCTCACACAGGACGCGCAGGGCCTTCTGCTGGATAAAGCCGTTGTCCGAATAGTGCGGCAACACCGCCATCTCCATGTTTTCCAGCACCGACAGGCACGGGAACAGGCCGCTGAGCTTGCGATCTTCGGTCAATAGCGCAAAGCCTTTCTCGATGGCCATGTGCGGGTCGGTGATGCGCACCGCCTTGCCGTCCAGGGTGATTTGCCCGCTGGAGCTTGGGGTGATGCCAAAAATGGTTTCCGCCACATTGGTGCGCCCGGATCCCATCAGGCCGGCGATACCAAGAATCTCTCCGGCGTGCAGGTCGAACGAGACGTCCTTGAACACGCCGTCCAGGCTCAGGTCGCGTACGGACAACAGCAAGTCCCCTATCGGCGTCTCGCGCACCGGGAATAACTGGCTCAGCTCACGCCCCACCATCATCGAGATCAGGCTGTCGCTGTTCATGCTGTCGGCCCGTTGCAGGCCGATGTACTGACCGTCGCGGAACACCGCCACTTCATCGGCAATGGCGAACACTTCGTTCATTTTGTGCGTGATGTAGACGATGCCTTTGCCCTGGGATTTGAGGTCGGCAATGATTGAAAAAAGGTGGGCCACTTCCTTGTCAGTAATGGCCGAGGTCGGTTCATCCATGATCAGGATGTCGGAGTCATAGGACACCGCCTTGGCAATCTCGACCATCTGCCGCTCGGCGATGCTCAGGTTACCCACCTGCTCTTCAGGGTCGAGGTTGATGCGCAAGCGCGCCAGCAACTCGGCGGTGCAGCGGTGCATTTCGCGGTGGTTGACCATATGCAGGCTGTTGAGCTGCTCGCGGCCGATCCAGATGTTCTCGGCGATGCTCATATGGGGCATCAGGTTGAGCTCCTGATGGATCATGGCGATCCCGGCCTTTTGCGCCGCCAGCGGCGTCTCAAAGGTAATGGGCTTGCCACGCAGGCGGATTTCCCCGGCGTCGGGCTGGTAGATGCCG
The DNA here is from genome assembly GCF_001439735.1 of Pseudomonas paralactis. Lineage (GTDB taxonomy): Bacteria > Pseudomonadota > Gammaproteobacteria > Pseudomonadales > Pseudomonadaceae > Aquipseudomonas > Aquipseudomonas paralactis. The sequence continues at coordinate 115,944 of NZ_JYLN01000005.1, read as the reverse complement.
GCGATGATCTTCATCAGCGTCGACTTGCCCGCACCGTTCTCGCCCATCAACGCCAGCACCGTGCCGGGGCGCACCCGCAGTTGCACGTCATCAAGGGCCACAACTCCGGGAAAGCCTTTGCTGATGTTGAGGATTTCCAGCAGGTAGGGTTCGTCCAGCGGCAACGGCTGGATGCCCGGGGGCTGCGAGGCAGCGGCTTGAGCAAGCATAAGGAGGTACTCCATCTGCAGGGCGGCCGTGGCCGCCCTGCCGGCTTATTGTTGTTATGTCAGGGCTACTTGAAGTCTTTGACGTTGTCCGGGGTGATCAATTGGAATGGGATGACAATGTTCTGTTCGATCGCCTCATTCTTCGCCATCTTGCGGGCCGCCTCTAAAGAGCCAACTGCCTGGCCTTTGGCGTCCTGGAACACCGACACAGTCATTTCGCCCTTAGTGATCGCGTTCAAGCCATCCGGTGTGCCGTCGACACCCGCAATCAACACGCTGCCCGGTTTGGTTCCGGCCGACTTCAAAGCCATGGCTGCACCAATGGCCATTTCATCGTTGTTGGCGAGTACTGCATTGAACTCACGGCCCTGGGTCAGCCAATCGTTGACCAGGGTCATGCCCTTGTCACGCAACCAGATGCCGGTTTGCTCCTGCTCGATTTTTATGTCTGGGTATTGGGTCAGGATCGCCTTGATGCCCTTGGTACGGTTGGTAGTGGAGTTGTTCGCCAAGTCGCCCAACAGGATCACGATCTTGCCCTTGCCGCCGAGTTTATCGGCGACGTACTGCATCTGCAGCTTGCCGGCTTCTTCATCATCGGAAGTCACAGCTGCCACACCTTTGGGCAGGTCTTTTTGGTCGGGCCGACGGTTGACGTACACCAGCGGGATCCCGGCTTCGATCGCTGACTTGCTGATCCGCGCCGTAGACGCGGTGTCCACCGGGTTGACGATGATGGCGTCGACTTTCTGGCTGATAAAATTCTCGACCTGGCTCAGCTGCTTGACCACATCGGCGCGGGCGTCCTCGAACTGCAATTGCACCCCATCGCCCTTGGGATAGGACTTGGCTTGCTTGTCCATGTACTCACGCACGTTGGTCAGGTAGGTGTCATCGAACTGCGACATGCTCACGCCGATCTTCAGATCGGCAGCCATGGCAAAACCACTGCCCAGCAACATGCACAGGGCCAGCGCGGTAAAACGGATCGGGGTCTTCATGAACGGTCTGTCTCCACTTTCTTGTTGGTTTTTTCGACGTTGCGTTTATCAGGACTCGGCTGTCAGTCGCACCACGGGCGCGCCTGGGAGGCAGCAAACCAGCGCGCCCTGGCTTTCGACGCACAGCACGTTGAGGAAGGAGAAGTAGAACGGCCGGGCGCGGGGCAGTCCGCGTGGCGCTTGGGCGGGGCGTAAAACTCGCAGTACAGCGTTGAAGATTTTCATCTGACGGTACCTGGTTGTTTTGATCTTGTTTTTGTTGAGTCGCCCGTTGGGCCCGGGACGTACTTTATGCAACCTGGAAACGACTGTATTAGAAAATAATTTCCATATCAACCTGTTTTAGAATTTTATTCTATTTTTGTCAAAACCACCTGTTGGCGCTCGGCGCTCAGGCGCGCGGCGTCCAATATACGGGTGGTTTCCAGGGCGTCATAGGCGCTTACCGGCAGCGGTCCCTGCCCTTGCACGGCCAGTTGCAACTGGCGATAAAACTGCGTCCAGCAGCCCTTCTCCGATGGCACCCGCTCACGCTCCGCGCCTTGTTCGAACCAGCCCCAGCGCCGATGCTCCTCAAAGCCCCAGTGCTCGCCTTCGGTCTTCGGCGATTTACCGGCGATCAGCGCGTCCTCCTGGCCGTCCAACCCTTCGACGGTGTAGCACCCCAGCGTGCCGCTGACACGAAAGCGCGGCGCCTGGCTGTTCTGCAAGGCGCTGCCCCACAGGTGTGAAATGACGCCGTTGGCATGGGTCAGGGAAACAAAAAAACCATGGTCCAGCGTGGGATGTTCCTGGGTGTACTGCAGCTGGGCGAACACCCGATCCACCGGCCCGAACAGTTGCAGCGCCTGATCGACCAAGTGGCTGCCCAGGTCCCGCAGCCACCCGCCGCCGCTGGCATTGCCCAGTGCCTGGGGGCTGTAGCGTTCCACACGGGATTCAAAGCGGGTGATGGTGCCCAGGGCACCGGCATCGATCAGTTTGCGCAGGGTCAGGTAATCCGAGTCCCAGCGCCGGTTCTGGTAAACGCTGAGCAGAGAGCCCTGGCGCTCGGCGGCAGTGATCAGGGCCTGGGCCTGCTCGGCGTTAGCGGCAAAAGGTTTGTCGCTGACCACAGCCACGCCGTGTTCGATGGCTTCCAGTACCAATGCCGGGCGACCTTTAAGGGTGGTGGAAATCACCAGGGCGTCAACGCCGGCTTCGACGATCTGGCCGATGGAATCGAAGGCTTTAACACCAGGAAGATCAGTACTTAATTGCTGGCGACGTTCGGGTGAACGCGTCACCACGCCGACAAAGGTAGCGCCAGGCAGGGTGGCGATCAGCGGCGCATGAAAAAAGCGCCCACCGTGGCCGTAGCCCACTAGTCCGATTCGCATGCTCAACTCCAGAATTGATTTGGGAACCCAAGCAACTGTGGGAGCTGGCTTGCCTGCGATAGCGGTGTGTCAGGCACTGAATCTGCCACTGATAGACCGCTATCGCAGGCAAGCCAGCTCCCACCATGTTAACCACATTTCTTCAGTGAGTTAGCCGTAGAAGCGCGGGCGATCCGGCAGGCTGACTTTCACAATCTGCCCACTGCCCTGCGCTTCAATGCAGGCATCCGCCGCCACCGCCGCCGCAAACCCATCCCAGGCTGACGGCCCACCGACCTGCCCGGCGCGCACACTGTCGATAAACGCCTGCAACTCGACGTCATAGGCACCGATAAAGCGATCCTTCCAATCCATCAGGATCGCATTGGACAGCTTCGCACCGCTGCGCAGTTGCACCTGAGACGGCTCCGGCAGTTTGGCGATACCGGTCTCCCCCACCACTTCGCACTGGATGTCGTAGCCGTATTGGCAGTTCACAAATACCTCCACGTCGATACGCGTGCCCTTGGCAGTTTCCAGCAGCACGATCTGCGGGTCGCGCAGGTGGGCCAGGGCCTTGCTGGTCTTGCGCGGAAACACCACCTGCACAGACACATAGTCGTCATTGAGCAACCAGCGCAGCACGTCCAGCTCGTGAATCAGGGTGTCGGTGATCGCCATGTCAGTGTTGTAATTCTCGCCCACCGTCGGGTTGCGGTGCGCGCAATGCAGCATCAACGGCTCACCGATCTGGCCGCTGTCGATCACAGCTTTCAAGGCCCGATAGCCTTCGTCATACGGACGCATGAAGCCCACCTGCACCAGGCGCTTACCGTAAGCCACTTCGGCCTCTACAATCTTGCGGCAGCCTTGTGCGGTAACCGCCAGGGGCTTTTCACAGAACACCGGTTTGCCGGCGGCGATGGCGGCCAGCACGAACTCTTCGTGGCTCGGCCCCCACGAAGTCACGAGGATCGCTTCAACCTCTGGCGAGTTGATCAGCGCATGGCCGTCCGGGTACACCTCGGCGTCCAGCTTCAACTCCGTCACCACCTGCGCGGCCTGCGCAAGGTTGATATCAGTGACCGCCACCACCTGGCTGTTGAGCAAGGTCTGGCTGCAACGACGGATATGGTCCCGGCCAATGGCGCCCGTACCGATCACTCCAAGCTTTAAAGACATGCAAACACTCCTCTTGTTATTAGTACTGCCGGGCCTTGGCCAGCTGTTCATTGAGTTTTTTTGCCGCTGCATTTGTACGTTCACTGGTGGACACCTGCGCCACACCCACCCGCCACCATGACAGGTAGCCGTGGACCATGGTCTTGGGCAGCACCTTGATATCGATCAGCGTGGATACGCTTTGCGTGCGCGCATCGGCCAGGGCCGCTTCCAGCTGCTCTACCGTGCTGACCTTGTAGGTCTTGCAGCCATAGGCCGCCGCACTCATGGCGAAATCCACCGGCACCAAACCGCCGTCGAGCTTGCCGCTCTCTGGGTTACGGAAGCGGAACTCGGTGCCGAAGCTGTCCATGCCGTTGCCGATCTGCAAGTTGTTGATGCAACCAAAGGCCATGTTATCGAGCAGCACCACGTTGATCTTGCGCCGCTCCTGGATCGAGGTGGCCAGCTCCGAGTGGAGCATCATGTAGGAGCCGTCACCGACCAGGGCATAGACCTCTTTGCTCGGCTCGGCCAGCTTCACGCCCAGGGCAGCATTGATCTCGTAGCCCATGCACGAATAGCCGTATTCGACGTGATAGGTATTGACGCCCTTGCTGCGCCAGGCGCGCTGCAAGTCCCCGGGCAGGCTGCCGGCGGCGGCGACGATGATCGCATCGTCGGCCAGCGTCTGGTTGAGCACGCCCAATACGCGGCTTTGGGTCAGGCAGGAGCCGGTCAGTTCGATAAACTCGCGCAGTACGGCGCGGTCCAGAAGGTCGTCAACTTCCGGCACAAAGTCATCGCCTGAGTATTGCACCTGGTGCACGCGATCCACTTCGGCATCCAGTTGCGTTTTGGCGTCAGCGATCTGCTCGCCCCATCCCGAACGGTAATCGCACAGGGCGTCGGCCAGCGCTTCAAGCGCGACTTTCGCATCCGCGAGCACTTGCACGCCGTCCAGCTTCAACGCGTCGCAAGGGTTGATATTGAGATTGAGAAAGGTCACATCGGGATGCTTGAACAGCGATTTTGACGAGGTGGTGAAGTCGGTATACCGCGTGCCGATACCGATGATCAGGTCCGCCTCGGGAGCCAGCAGGTTCGCCGCCAGGCAGCCGGTTTCACCGATGCCGCCGACGTTCAGCGCATGGCTGGAGACCACCGCGCTTTTACCGGCCTGGGTTTCGGCAAAGGGAATCGCAAAGCGCTCGGCAAAGGCTTGCAGTGCCGCATTGGCGCCGGAGTACTTCACCCCGCCGCCACAAATGATCAACGGTTTGCGCTTGCCGCGAAACGCTGCCAGCGCATCACCGATCATTGCGGCGGTGGCCGGGCGCCGGTCGATACGGTGCACGCGCTTTTGCAGGAAGTAATCGGGATAGTCCCAGACCTCGGCCTGCACATCCTGGGGCAACGCCAGGGTCACCGCGCCGGTTTCGGCTGGGTCGGTCAGCACGCGCATGGCGTGGATCGCTGCGGTCATCAGCTGTTCAGGGCGGTTGATACGGTCCCAGTATTTGCTCACGGCGCGAAACGCGTCGTTGGTGCTGATGCTCAGGTCGTGGAACTGCTCGATCTGCTGCAACACCGGGTCGGGCTGACGGCTGGCGTAGACATCGCCGGGCAACAACAGCAACGGGATGCGGTTGGCCGTGGCGGTGGCTGCGGCGGTGAGCATATTCGCCGCACCGGGGCCCACCGAGGCCGTGCACGCATAGATCTTGCGGCGCAGGTGCTGCTTGGCAAACCCGATGGCGGCGTGGGCCATGCCTTGTTCGTTGCGGCCCTGATGCACCACCAGGTCGCCACCGTCCTGCTCAAGCGCCTGGCCAAGCCCCAACACATTGCCATGCCCGAAAATAGTGAATACCCCGGCGACGAACTTGCTCTGTACGCCATCGATCTCGATGTATTGGTTATCCAGAAACTTCACCAGGGCCTGGGCCATGGTCAATCTTGTTGTGGTCATCATTTGCACCTTGTATGAATGCAATTGGAATGTTCAACACCGATCCACTGTGGGAGCTGGCTTGCCTGCGATAGCGGTCTATCCGTTGCACATGTATTGCCTGACACACCGCTATCGCAGGCAAGCCAGCTCCCACATTTTTGATCGCGTTATGGCAGTGGCTTTTGTAAATACGCCATGCTGCTGCCCAACGCCTGCTGGATATCCGCCAGCCCATGCACGCTTTCGGCAAACGGCTCGAACGACAGATAGCCGCTGTAACCGGTGCTCAACAAGGTGTCGATCTGCGCCGCATTACCGAGGATATCGTCCTCGCCCACCAGCACGCGGTGGCCGTCGCGGATCGAGTCGAGCGGCGCCTCGCGGTCTTCCACCCCGGAGATATGCACAAGGCCTGTCAGCTCCGCAAAGAACTCATGCTCGCCGGCCAGGTGATGGTGAAAGGTGTCGTGCACCACACGGAACACATCCAGACCACCGATGGCCTTGATTGCATCCACTGCCACACGCTTGCGACGCAGGGCGGATACGGTGAAACCCAGGGGTTCGATGAAGCCGAGAATCCCGTATTCGCGCAGGATCAACGCCAGTTCGCTCAACGCGGTGCGCAAACCGGCGGCGCGCTGCGCGTCGTTGCGCGTATCGCCAGACTGATTGAACGGGCACATCACCAGGCCCTGGGCCCCGCATTCACGGGCGTAGGTGGCCAGTTCGATTGCCTGGGCCCGGCGTTCGTCGTTCCAAACATCAAAGGGGTACAGCGCGTTGATCGACAACACCTGGATGCCCTGCGCGGCGCACAACTCACGCACGCGGCTGGCGGACATGCCGTATTCGATCTCGCGGTTCTTGAGGTCGTTGCGGATCTCGATGGCATCGCACTGAAGGGCTTTGGCCAGCTGGATAAAATCCGCCAGGGGCAAATCAGGCGCGACCATACGGTTAAGGGCAAAACGTAGCGGCGACTTCATTGTTGTTGTTCTCCGTCCAAAACCGTTTAAAGGTCCAGCAGCCAACTGTGCTGCGGGTCGTTATGGAAATGCCAGGCGCGCTTGGGGCCGGCCATGACGTTGAGGTAATAAGACTCGTAGCCATACGGCACACTGACCGGGTGATACCCCTTGGGCACTACCACCAGGTCGCTGTTTTCCACGGCCATAGCCTGGTCGATGCTGCGATCGTCGGTGTACACGCGCTGGAACACAAAGCCCTGGGGCGGGTTGATCTGGTGGTAGTAGGTCTCTTCCAGAAAGCTCTGATGCGGCAGGTCGTCAGTGTCGTGCTTGTGCGGCGGATAACTTGAGGAATGCCCCGAAGGCGTGCGCACCTCCACCACCAGCAGCGAATGCGCCGGCTCACTGTCGGGCAGGATGTCGCAGACATAGCGGGTGTTGGCGCCTTTGCCGCGCACACTGCGTTTGCACTGCTCGGGGCGTATCAGGCGCGGGGCAAAGCCCACAGCACCGGGCGCTGCGCAGACGGCAATCTGCACATCGCTCAGGGCCGTAACCCGGGCGTCAGTGCCCGGCGGCAAATAGGCGGCGAACGGTGACTTGTCTTCGAACACCGACTGGCGATCGCCCAGGTTCTGCCAATTGAAGCCTTCGCCTTCGATATTCACCCGACCGCTGAGCAGCACCAGGCACAGCTCCTGATCGCCCGCGCTGACCGGCAAGGTTTCGCCCAGGCTCAAGCGGTAAGCGGCGAAGCCTACGTACTCCAGGCGCCCCGCCTCCAGGGCAACCATGGTTTGCCCGCGTTTGCTGCTTTTGACCAACAAGCTCATCACTCAAACCCTCTCGTCGAGCAGCGCACGCAAGGTGTCATAGCCCTTTTTCGCGTAGATATAGCTGGGCGCCACGGCCGGGTCCTGCTCGGCTTCCACCACCAGCCAGCCTTGATAGTTCGCAGCCAGCAACACGTCCAGCAACGACGCAAAGTCGATATCGCCGTCGCCGGGTACCGTGAACGTGCCGTTGACGATGCAATCGGGAAAGCTCCACATCTGGTTGCGCGCCAGTTGCACCACCGGCTTGCGCACGTCCTTGAAATGCACATGGCAAACGCGGTCGATGTGCTTGCGCAACACCTCGATGGGTTCGCCGCCTCCCATGTAGCAGTGACCCGAATCGAACAACAGACCAACTTCCGGGCCCGTGCGTGTCATCAACTGGTCAATGTCTTCGGGTGACTCAACGTAAGCGCCCATATGGTGGTGGTAGGCCAGGCGCACGCCTTGGGACAAGGTGAAACGCGCCAGCTCGGTGAGCTTGTCGGCGTACGCCTGCCACGCCTGCTCACTGTGAAAGCGCGGACGCTCGATCAGGCGAATGCGTGAACCCTGGATCGAGTCGGCGACTTCGCCGTACACCAGTACGTTGGCGCCGTTTTGTTTGAGCAGTTCGACATGCCCGGCAATAGCCTCGATTTCCTCGGCCACCGAACGACGAGCCAGGCGGCTGGAGTACCAGCCGGAGACGAGGGCCAGGTCATAGGGGCGCAGCACGTCGCCGACGCCCTTGGCATCCTTGGGGAATTTGCCATTGAGTTCAAAACCTTCGTAGCCGATGTCCTTGCCTTCGCTCAGGGCCGTGCTCAACGGGGTTTCACCGCCAAGGGCCGGGAGGTCATCGTTGCTCCAGGAGATCGGGTTGATGCCAATTCGGATTGCGGGCATGGCTGCACCTTTATTATTCAAGTCGCTTCTCAACTGTAGGAGCGAGCTTGCTCGCGAAGATCGCTAACGATTACACCGGCATTCTGACGAAGCGCGGTGCCCATGCGTTTTTCGCGAGCAAGCTCGCTCCTACAGGTATCGGTCATGTATCAGGTTCGAGCACTGCGCCAGGCGTTGATGAGTTGTTCGAAGGTAGCCTGTACCTGCTGGATCAAGGTCTCATCATCGATTTCCCCCGCCATCCACGCCCGGCTCGGCTCCTGGAATATCGTGCGGCCCACGGCAAACCCGCGGCAGGTGCTGCTCTGGCTGGCCTGCTTGAAGCCATCAGCCAAAAACTCAGGGGAGGCATTCAGGCCCAGCAGCACCACGCCACGGCAGTACGGGTCACGCTCCTGGATAAGTTCGTCGAGCTTTTTCCAATCCTCGGCCGACTGTGCCTCGATCTTCCACCACGCCGGGTAGATACCCAGGTTGTACAGGCGCTTGAGGCTGCGATACAAAACGTCGGGGTAAGAGGATGGGTGATCCTTGGGCGGGATGACTTCCAGCAGCAGTTCATGGCCGCTGACGATGGACGCCTCATACACCGCCTTGAGCTGCGCTTCCTGTTCCAGGCGCAGCATCGGCTCGTCATCGGGGTGAAATTGCACCAGGCACTTGATGATCTGTTCCTGGGGCCAGGCAATCAGGTTACTGCCCACCGAACGGCCGTGTTCGAACGCCAGGGGCCGAGAGTTCTGCACTTCGACCGGGCGGGCAATCCACCAGCCGCGGCCACTGGCGGCGTTGAGGGCATCCTGGCCGAAACGCTGATCAGCGAGCAGGCCCACATCGGCCTCAATGCCCTGCTCGGCGAGCTTGTTCTCCACACGTTCAATGGCCTGGATAAACAGCTGCTTGATGGCGCTGATCCGCGCCAGATCCTGGCCGCCTTTTTGCGCCAGCTCCACCAGCTGCCAGCGGTGGTCGAAAGCGAACACGAACAGTTGCTTCCAGGCCTTGCGCGGCACCGTGACGCGGTGCAGGCGCTGCAAGGTTGCATCCTGGTCGGGCCGAGTGATCGGCACCGGGCTATTGAACAGGTAATCGAGTTCGGCGGGCGTGGGCATGGCCGGTGCGCAGGCGTGCCTCGAGACCACCAGGCCGCCACAGGCATTGGCCAACTGGCTGCAACGCTCGTCGCTGGCGTCATTGAGCCAGCCACTGAGAAAGCCCGACATAAAGGCATCGCCGGCGCCCAGCACATTGAGCACTTCAACGCGCACACCGGGATAGATCGCCCCGTCTTCCAAGCGCGCAGGGATTGCACCGTGGATCACCGTGCAGCCCTGCGGGCCGAGCTTGACCACCAGGGTCGCCGGGGTCAGTTCACGCACCGTGCGCAGGGCCGTGAGCAGGTCTTCACTGCCGCCGGCGATGAGAAATTCTTCTTCCGTGCCGACGATCAGGTCAAAACGCGGCAGGATTTTCTGCACATGCTGGCTGACATTCTGGTCGGCAACAAAACGGGTTTCGCCATCAGCCTTGCCCGCCAGGCCCCACAGCACCGGACGGTAGTCGATATCCAGCACCCGCTTGACGTTGTGTTTGGCGGCGTATTCCAGCGCCTGGATGCTGGCCTTGTACACGCCGTCGGTGGAGAAATGCGTGCCGGTGATCAGCAGCGCCTTGCTCGATGCAATAAAGGCTTCGCTGATGTCTTCGGCGCGCAGGGCCATGTCGGCGCAGTTTTCGCGGTAGAACACCAGGGGGAAAGTTTCGCGGTCCTTGAGGCCCAGCAACACCAGGGCGGTGAGGCGCTCCGGGTCGACCTTGATGCCGCTGACATCGCAGCCTTCGCGAGCCAGGGATTCGACCAGAAAACGGCCCATATGGTCGTCACCCACCCGGCTCAGCATCGCCGACTTAAGCCCCAGCCGGGCAGTGCCGAACGCAATGTTGGCGGAGGAACCACCGAGGTATTTGGCGAAGCTGGACACATCCTCAAGCCGCGCCCCCACTTGCTGCGCGTAGAGGTCGACGCCCAGGCGCCCGAGGCAAATCAGATCCAATTGACGCCCACTGGCAAAACGAGTCTGGCCCATGCTGGCTCCTGTTATTTTTATCAGCCTGCGCTGTGCCGCCGTGGTGGCGGCAAACGCTCTTGGTGGGAGCAGACTAGAACGTCCGACGGCGGCAATCAATATTTATTCCATAATTATTTTTAGTGGAATATTTTTTCCAATACGTCAGCATAGCGTCACGCCAGCGCCCGTGCATCGTTTCAGCAGGCCACGCGGGCCGTGATGTCGGGGTATTTTTTTGCGCCTACCCTGTAGACTTGCGCCAACCATCAGCGCATCAGACGAACACGCCAAAAGGATTGCCCATGTCCCGCACCGATCCCGAGACCACCCTGGAAGAAACTGTCGCCAGCCCTCCGATCAATGCCGAGCGCCTGTTGCAGCTGATCACCGACGAATACGAAAGCCTGCCGCGCCAGCTCAAGCGCATCGCCAGTTACATGAGCCAGCAGAGCGACCGCATCATGGTCGATCGCATCAGTGACATCGCCCGTGAATGCGAAGTACACCCCTCGGCCATCGTGCGGTTTTCCCAGCGTTTCGGCTTCAGCGGTTTCAGTGAAATGCAGGCGCTGTTTCGCGAGGCGTATACCCACAAGACCACGCCGGTGCAGAACTACCAGCAGCGCATCCGCAGCATGATCGCCAACAAGTCGCAGAAAGCCAGCGGCGGCGACCTGGCGCGTGAATGCGTCAACGCCACCCTCTCGGGCATCGAACGCCTGGGCCTGGAACTGGACGATGCGGCTTTCGAGAAAGCCGTGGACCTGGTGGTCAATGCCGACAACATCTACGTGGTCGGCGTGCGCCGCTCCTTTGCGGTGGCCGACTACCTGGTCTACAACCTGCAGCACACCAACAAGCGCATCCACCTGATCTCAGGCCTGGGCGGCAGTTATCGCGAGCAGATGCGCAGCGTGCGCGCCAATGACCTGGTGATTGCCATCAGCTTTACCCCCTACGGCAAGGAAACCCAGCACTGCCTGCGCATTGCCCAGCATCACCAGGCCAAGACCCTGATCATCACCGACAGCAACCTGTCGCCGCTGGCCAAGCGCGCGAATGCGGTGCTGTTGGTCAATGAAGGCTCTTCGTTTGCCTTCCGCTCGCTGAGCGCCACCTTGTGCCTGTGCCAGGCGTTGTTTATTGCGGTGGCGTATCGGTTGGAATTGAAGGTGGATGAAATTCATGAGCAGGTCGGGTTCGACGACTGACATGCGCCATCTGTAGGAGCGAGCTTGCTCGCGAAGAACTCACAGGCGCCGCGTTCATTCAGCAAGCACGCTTAATCGTTGACGATCTTCGCGAGCAAGCTCGCTCCTACAGTAATTGCGCCAGGGCCCGGCCGTGGAAGCGGATCTGCGCCAGGGTCAACGCGGTGTAGCCGATAATCACCGCGGGCGGCAACGTTACCTCGACACAGAACTTGCCCAGTGGCTGCAAGCTCAGCCCGGCGTCGGCAGCGCGGGCGCAGAAATCCGCCTCTGACACCCCTGCCGGTAACCACAACACAAAATGCAGCCCGGCCTGCTCACCACTGACCGTAACGCCCGGCGGGAGGCACGCGAGCAAGGCATCACGCCGCGCCTGATAGGCCTGGCGCGAAGCGCGCAAATGCCGCACGAACGCACCGCTGCCAAGAAAATCCACCAGGCCCGACTGATCGCTGGCGCCTACCGAATGCCCGGTCAGTTGCAAGGTGCGCAGCAGTGATGGGCGCAGGGCTTTGGGCACCACCATGAAACCCACTCGCAAGCCTGGAAACAGGTTTTTGTTGAAGCTGCCGCAGTAGAGCACGCGGTCATTCGTATCCAGGGATTTGAGCGCGGCCAGAGGGGCGCTGTTGTAGTTGTACTCGCTGTCATAGTCGTCTTCGACCACCCAGGCATCCGCCCGATGTGCCCAATCCAGCAACGCCAGACGGCGCGATACCGACAGGGTCACGCCCAGCGGCGCCTGGTGCGCGGGGGTGACATACGCCAGCCGTGCGTGTGCGGGGAGCTGAGCGGTATCTAGCCCTTCGGCGGTGACCGGAATCGACTGCACCTGTGCACCGGCCAGGTTGAACAGACGCCGCGCCGGGGTGTAGCCGGGGTCTTCGACGCAGGCCAGGTCACCCGGTTGAAGCAGTGTACGGGCAACAAGGTCAAGGCCATGACGAATGCCGGTGGTAACAATCACTTCGTCCGCCTCACAGTGCATGCCGCGATAACTGCGCAAGTAATCCGCAATGTGCTCCCGCAAGGCCGGCAGCCCCCCCGGGTGCGCGGCCTCCAGCACACCAGCGCCCGCGGCCAGCAAACCACGGGAGATGCAGCGCGCCCAGGCTTTGCGGTCGAACAGGTTGGCATCCGGGCGCCGTGCAACAAAGGGCACATGGCTCTGCACACCGGCGTGGGGTGGGTCGGCGTCAACCGGTCTGCGCAGCATGTGTTTTGATGCCGGGGCCGCAATGAATTGCTCGGGAATCACCGCGCACACCCGCGTGCCGGAGCCCGCCACACGCTGCACATAGCCTTCACTGTGCAAGCGGTCGAACACCGCCTCAAGGGTGCCACGTGAAACCTGCCAACGCTCGGCCAGGCTGCGGGTCGATGGCAAGCGGCTGTCGGCCGGCAACTGCCGATTCAGGATCGCCCCCCGTAACGCCTCATAGGCGCCCTGTTGTTTACCCGCACTCAGGTTGTCCGGGCGCGGCAGGTCAAGGTGGGAGGCGGCTTTTCCTCGGCGCATAGTGGTCCAGTCCTTCCGTGCACAAGTGGTTCTGCGGATTAAACCACAACGTCGCTAGAGTCCGGGCTCTACCCCTCGCGAAGTAACCGCCCATGACGCAACGTATTCTCGCCCCTTGGTTCTGGCTAACGCTGCTGACGGTCCTGGTGGGCCTGCCGCGTCTCACCCTGGACCTGCACTTGCCCGCCCTGCCCGCTATGGCCGACTACTTCCAAACTTCGGACAGTCAACTGCAACTGGTGCTGACGCTCTACACCCTCGGTTCGGCGGTTTCCTTGCTGGTCAGCGGCCCGCTTACCGACCGCTTCGGCCGTCGCCCGGTGTTGCTGGCCGGGTTGGCGATTTATGTGTTGGCGACCGTCACCTGCGCACTGGCCGACAGTCTGGGGGTGTTGATCATTGCGCGGCTGTTCCAGGCCCTCGGCGGGTGCTGCACCACGGTGATTGGCCGGGTGATTGTGCGCGACTATTTTGCCCCGCAGGAGCAGGCGCGCTTGCTGGGGTTGATCTCCATGGCGATGGCAGTATCGCCCATGGCCGCGCCGGTGCTTGGCAGCGTGTTATTGCCCCTCTTGGGTTGGCGAGGCTTATTTGTGTTGCTGGGGGTGATTGGCAGCCTGTTGTGCCTGGTGGTGCAACGGCGCCTGCCGGAAACCCGTCCGCCGCAAGTGGCCGCTGCCCCGCCGCCCCACTTGCTGCGCATCTACGGTCAACTGCTGCGCGACCGTTATTTCCTGCGTTATGCCTTGGCGATCGGCTGCGTTTACAGCACCTATTTTCCGTTTATCAGCGAGTCTTCGGCGTTGCTGCAACGCGGCTTTGGTTTGTCGCCCAGCACCTATGCGCTGGTATTTGCCGCTACGATCAGTGGCTACATGCTCGGCGCCAACCTGTTCCGCCGCCTGGTGGGGCGGTTCGAGGCAGACCGCTTGATCAGCGTTGCCATCGGCCTGAATGTGCTGGGCAGCGTGATGCTGGCGACAGCCACAACAGTGCTGGCGCAGGATTGGCTGGCGATTGTATTGCCGATGGTGGTGATCATGGTATCGGTGGGGCTGACGATGCCTGCCTGCCAGTTGTCGGTGTTGCAGCCCTACGGCGCGATGGCCGGAACGGCGTCGGGGTTGTTCTTTTTTATTCAGATGATTGTGACGGCGCTGAGCAGTTGGGCCACCGGGCTGCTGTCGGATGGCACTGCGCAACCGCTGGTGATCATGACCTCAATGGCCAGCGCCTTGCTGGTCACCAGTTGGCTGACACTGCGTAAAACCAAAAGTGGGAAGGAGCAAAGCCCTTCCCACCCTTTACCGAGCCAGGCCCGGATTTAGTGCATGAAGATCGCGATCAGGATGATCACCGGAATCGGCACGCCGAGGAACCACAGCAGTAATGAGCGCATGATGCTTTCCTTTAATGAATGGACCTTGAATTAACGAACGTAGTTTTCGGTTTCGACGTACACCACAGCATCCCGGCGGCGACCGCCGAAGGTGGCAGCGAAGCTGGCGAAGAAAGCACCGATCAACAGCGCCACGAAGGTCCACAGCGAGGTGTAGGCAGCCACTTTGGCGGCGGTCTCGGCGGCTTGCTTGGCCTTGAGCTTGGCGTCTTCGATGGCTTTACGGGCCTCGCCGTAGACTTTGTCGATACGCGCCTCGGCATCGGCCTGGCTGAGGTTGGTGCGTTGGGTGATCAACTGGGCCAGGTAGGCACGGTCTTCGGCAGCCAGTTGGCCGTCATTGCTCAGGGTGCGGGCAAAGATACGGCCGACCACGGCGTGCGCCGCGTCGTCGCTGACCGCGGCTGGGCGGTCATCGCGGAACAGGCTGTCGACGTAATAGCCGAAGTCGCCGCTGTCGGCACCTTTGGCTGCGCTGCCGGCCGCCTGGGTCAAACCACTGGCGGCGCCCGACGCGACGCTGGCACCGGCTTTAACACCGCCGCTGACCACACTGCTGACCGAACCGACCACCAGCATTGCCGTGATCAGGGTAGCCACAGCCCACGCCAGGAAACCATGGGCGGTATCGCGAAAGTAGACTTCATCGCCGTGCATATTGGCCCACTTCACCCGCAACCGGCCGGCGATGTAGCCGCCCAGGCCCGATGCGACGATCTGGGTAAAAGCCAGCCAGACAATCGTGGAAATGCCAAGACCCTTGGCGCTGATACCGCTGTCGGCCCACGGCGACACCGCCGAAAAGCCAAGGCCAAAGCCCAGCAGCACCAGAATCAGTGACAACGCAGCCGCCGCAGCGGCCCCGGCGAAGATCGCCCCCCAGGAAACCCCGGAGAGCGTGCTTGACTCTTGCAGCGCGGATGAGGATGTGATCATTGTTGTTTTGCTCCAGGCATGAAAAATAGTGTTACAAGTCTCAAAAGGGACAGTGCAGGCACCATGCCAGTCGCCATACGATTTAAAATTCTTATTTTTCAGTAAGTTAACTAAATTGAACTTCGCAAAACCATGCAAGTTGCAAGAAAGGTGGGTTAAGACCGGGCGATATGCATTCTTCCGTCGGGCACATTCCATGTAGGAGCGAGCTTGCTCGCGAAAACCCCCACAGGCGCCGCGTTGATTCAGGAAACACGCGTTATCGTTGACGTTTTTCGCGAGCAAGCTCGCTCCTACAGGCATTAGCGCTTGCCCCCCTCCCACACTGGGTTGTGTCAGTCATGGTGTCAGTTTTGCCAAGATGAAGTTTTATTTAGGAAACATTCAGCAACTTCTTGGCAAAATAACCTCCACTTCTAGTGTGAACGCTCACCAGGTACTCCTATGACCCGCATTTTGACCATCGAGGATGACGCCGTAACGGCCCGCGAAATCGTCGCCGAGCTGAGTAGCCATGGACTGGACGTAGACTGGGTAGACAACGGCCGCGAGGGGCTGGTCCGCGCCGTGAGCGGCGATTACGACCTGATTACCCTCGACCGCATGTTGCCCGAACTGGATGGCCTGGCCATCGTCACCACCTTGCGCACGATTGGGGTATCGACGCCAATCCTGATGATCAGCGCCCTCTCCGATGTCGACGAGCGTGTACGCGGCCTGCGTGCCGGCGGCGATGACTACCTGACCAAGCCGTTCGCCTCCGACGAAATGGCCGCCCGTGTCGAAGTGCTGCTGCGGCGCAAAAGCACGGTCAAGGAGTTCGAAACCGCCCTGCGCGTGGCGGACCTGGAGTTGAACCTGATCAGCCGCGAAGCCAGCCGCGCCGAGCAGCCGCTGACGCTGTTGCCGACCGAATACAAACTGCTGGAATTTCTGATGCGCAACACCGGGCAGATCCTGTCGCGCATGATGATTTTCGAGGAAGTCTGGGGTTATCACTTTGACCCGGGCACCAACCTGATCGACGTGCACATCGGTCGCCTGCGCAAGAAAATCGATCCCCCGGGCCTCACGCCGCTGATCCGCACGGTACGAGGTTCCGGGTATGTCATTGCTGAACCCCTCTAAGGGCTGGCGTTCTTCCAGCAGCCGCTTGCTGGCGCTGTACAGCTCGTTGTTCGTGGCGTGGAGCTGCATCCTCATGGGGGTGCTGTATTACGAGGTGTCGGGCTACCTCAGCGACCTGTCGCGCCATTCTCTTCTGCAACGCCAGCACTTGTTCCAGCGTTTTGACGGCGAAGCCCTGGTCGAAGCGCTGACCACCAGCATGACCTTCGACATGAAGGGCGTCGACGCCTACGGCTTGTTCGACGAGCAGTTCCGGCCCCTGAGCGGCCCGATCCGCACGGTACCGGCCGACCTGCCGCTGGATGGCAAGATCCACACCCTGGCCAACTGCGTCGAATCCGATGACCCCAAGCTGCCCAAGGACAGCTGCGACGCCGTTGCCACCCACACCGACGACGGGCGCTGGCTGGTGCTGGTGCGCGCCAACGGCTCGCTGTTCGGCGTAACGCGGATCATCTGGCATGCCCTGCTGTGGGCGCTGTCGTTGACCATCATCCCCGGCGCTGCCGGCTGGCACCTGCTGCGCCGCCGCCCGTTGCGGCGCATCCGCGGGATCCAGGCCAGCGCCGAAGCCATCGTCGCCGGCGACCTGACGCACCGCTTGCCGCTGTCTGATCGGCGCGACGAACTGGACATGCTCGCGGCCATCGTCAACGCCATGCTCGAACGCATCGAGAAACTGATGAACGAGGTCAAGGGCGTGTGCGACGCCATCGCCCACGACCTGCGTACCCCCCTCACCCGCCTGCGCGCGCAGCTTTACCGCATCAAGCAGCAAGCCGAGGAAGACTCCGCCCACGCAGTGAAACTCGATGACGCCATTGCCGAAACCGACACACTGATGGCGCGCTTTCGCGGGCTGCTGCGCATTTCCGAACTGGAAGATCACCAGCGTCGGTCAGGCTTTTTGGTACTGGACCCGCTGCCGTTGCTGCGCGAACTGCATGACTTTTATCTGCCCCTGGCGGAGGAAGGTGAAATGGAGTTGGTATTGCAAACTCCCGAATCATTGCCGTGGGTGACCGGCGATCGCGCCCTGTTGTTTGAGGCCTTGGCCAACCTGTTGAGCAATTCGATCAAGTTCACTCCGCCCAATGGCAAGGTCATCCTGCGAGCGGTCAATGATATGGGCAGTACGCGCATTGAAGTGCTCGACTCGGGGCCCGGAATTCCGGCGGCTGAACGCGCGTCGGTGTTTCAGCGTTTCTATCGGGTGGATGAAAACGATCAGCAAGGTGGCTTTGGTCTGGGGCTGTCGATTGTGGCGGCGATCATCAACCTGCACGGTTTCAAGCTCGAAGTCGGCACCAGCGAACTGGGCGGCGCCCTGCTGGTGCTGGAATGCCGCCAGCAGTTGATACCGGAATAGAACGTAAGGGACATCAAGGACGGCGCTTGCCCTAACACCATGTAGGAGCGAGCTTGCTCGCGAAAAACCCATAGGCGCCGCGTTTACTCAGGAAACACGCGTTATCGTTGACGTTTTTCGCGAGCAAGCTCGCTCCTACATGGTGTTTCAAAGCCCTCCCCCATATTTTTTCTAGAGCACACTCCCCATGGCCTTGATCAACACCGGATCAAGCGCATAGATATCCGGCGCGTAGACCAGGCTCCCCTGGCGATCCACTTCCACCGTCCAATACCCCAACAGCACCGGCACCGGCGTGGTCAGCCTGAATTCATGGGTCAGGCCGGTGGCCAGCAGTTCATCGGTACGGGTGCGTTCGGCCGGGGTTACCAACAGGTCACGCAGCAGCAGCGGCTGCTCGACCCTCACACACCCCGAACTGAACGCCCGTGGCCCCTTGGTAAACAGCGGCTGGCTGGGTGTGTCGTGCAGGTACACCGAGAAGGGGTTGGGGAAGCGCATCACGATCTTGCCCAGCGGGTTGCGCGGGCCAGCCTGCTGGCGCAGCAGGATATTGCCGGGACGCGCCCAGTCGACCTGATCGGGCGTCAGCGGATGGCCTTCGGCGTCGAGCACTTGCAGGTTTTGCTGACGCAGGTATTCAGGGTTGAGACGGATGGCCGGGAGTTTGTCCTCGCGCATGATGGTCGGCGGGATGGTCCATGTGGGGTTGAGGGTCAGCCGCGTGATGCGCGACTTGAGCAGCGGTGTCTGGCGTTCGGCGCGGCCCACTTGCAGGCGGGTTTGCCACACCGGAATGCCGCTCTGGTACACACTCAATTGCGCGGCAGCCACATTGACTACGACGCCTTCGGGCTCCAGGTCCTGGGCCAGCCAGCGGAAACGCTCCAGGTTGATGCGCAGTTGTTCGCGGCGTATCGCCGGGCTGATATTGAGTTCGGCCACGGTGCCGGCGCCGATCACACCATCGGCTTGCAACGAATGACTGAGCTGGAACGCTTTGGCCGCCTTGACCAGATCGCCCTGATATTGCTTGCCGTTGGGCAACTTGGCCAGATAGCCGCCACTGTGCAGGCGCCGCGCCAATTCCGGCACACGCGGGTCTTCCATGCCGGGGCGTAATAGCGGACCACTGCCTACCGCGTCCCAGTGCGGTAAAGGTTGCTGGCGCAGGCTGGAATAGGCATTGCGCAGGCTGCGATACAAGTCTGCACTGGGCCGCGCCTGGTCGAACCCTTTGGCCATGTCCTGCAAGCCGGTGGCGGCAAATGCCAATACTGCGGTGTTAGGGTCAATTGTGGGCGGTTGAGAATGCCAGAGCGGTTCATAGCGCGATTGCAGCAGGCGCCCGTAATGCAAATCGTGCAGGGCTTGAAGGTATTGCTGGCTGATCGCGATGTCGCTGCACAGCACGTTGGCCGTGGCATCTACCGCAGGCAAGCTATAGTGGGAGGGATCCAGGCCGTCGTCGGCCAGCATCTGCAACTGGGTGTGCAAGGCTTGCCGGGACTCGTCGGCCGACCATAACGGTGCATTGCCCTGCTGTTGGTAAAAGGCTTGCAGGCGCACTTGCGCGGTCGCGTCGACCCGCGAGACCAGGTGCGGGCATACGCTGGACAGTTGCGCCAGCGCCTGCTGTACCGGCGCCAGATCGACGGGCGCAGGCGTAGTGACCGGCAGCGGCTCAGGCGCCAGCGCATCGGCTGTCGCGACCAATGGTGCAACGAGCAGGCAAATGCTCAAGTAACATGCGTGTTTTTTGAACAATTGACTTAGCTCCACTCCACAGCGGGGACTCGACTGTAGATGCTGACTTTTATGCGCCACCTCGGCTTGATCACCGGGGGCCTGGCTTTATTGAGCAATTTTGCGCTCGCCGCCGCTGGCACCCCACCTTCCCTATATAGCAGCCTGGCGCGCTCGGCTCCAGAACTCAATCCCACTGTACTCAAAAGTGCCCTGAGCGCGGTGCAGTGTGCAGTCAATAACGGCGAGGAACGCTCCGATCGCCTGGCGGTTATTGACTACTCCCAGCCCTCGACCGCTCGTCGGCTGTGGATCTTCGATTTGCGCAAACAGACCCTGGTACTGCGTGACCTGGTGGCCCATGGCGCCAAGTCGGGGGAAAACTTCGCCACTCAGTTCTCCAATCTCGAAGGCAGCCATCAATCCAGCCTGGGCTTGTTCCGCACCCAGGAAAGCTACCTCGGTGCCCATGGCTACTCGCTGCGCATGGATGGCCTTGAGCCCGGCTTCAATGACCTGGCACGCGACCGCGCCATCGTGATCCATGCCGCCGACTACGTCAGCCCGTTATGGAGCAAGCGCGAAGGCCGAATCGGGCGCAGCCAGGGCTGCCCGGCAGTACGCCCGCAGGTCGCCCGTCAAGTGGTAGACAAGCTCAAGGATGGGCAGTTCATGTTCTCCTGGTATCCCGACCAGCGCTGGTTGAAGTCCTCGACGTACCTCAATTGCAAACCCCAACAGGTGGCGAGTAGTCGTACAATCCGTGGCGGATAGCCTGTCCCCACAGATAAAAGAGAGCTTCGAATGCTTCTACACACCAGCACCTGGATCGAAATCGGGCAGTTTCTGGAACGCAGCCGCACGGTCGTGATCCCTATCGGCTCCAACGAACAACACGGCCCCACCGGCCTGCTGGGCACCGACTGGATGTGCCCGGAGATCATCGCCCATGAGGCGCAAAAAAACGCCGACATCCTGATCGGCCCTACTTTCAATATCGGCATGGCCCAGCACCACCTGGGCTTTCCCGGCACCATCTCGCTGCGCCCTTCCACCTTTATCGCCGCGATTGGCGATTGGGTGCGTTCGCTGGCCGGGCATGGCTTCGAGAAAATCCTGTTCCTGAACGGCCATGGCGGCAATATCGCCACGATCGAGGCGGCGTTTTCCGAGCTGTACGCCGAAGCCAGCTTCGCCCGCCGCCCGGCCGGGTTCGCGCTGAAGCTGGTGAACTGGTGGGACCTGGAAGGCGTCACCGACCTGGCCCAGCGCCAGTTCCCGGTCGGCCACGGCAGCCACGCCACGCCGTCGGAGATTGCGGTGACGCAGTGGGCTTACCCGCAGTCGATCAAGTCTGCCGACTACTCACCGCAAATCGCCAACACCGGCCCGATCCGCGAGGCGCTGGACTTCCGCGCGCGCTTCCCCGATGGCCGCATGGGGTCGGATCCGGCGCTGGCGACGGTGGAAAAAGGCGGTGAGTTGGTCGCGTTGGCGGCGCTGGGGTTGATCAAGACGGTGGACAGCTTCAGCAACGAAGCAAAACCTTGAGCCAAATGCGGGAGGGGCCGTGCGACGATCCGACTTGCTCCCGATAGCAGTTCTGTAGGAGCGAGCTTGCTCGCGAAAAACTCACAGGCGCCGCGTTCATTCAGGAAGCACGCTTTATCGTTGAAGTTTTTCGCGAGCAAGCTCGCTCCTACAGAGGGCTATGTACGCTTAACTGACTGGCATCAGGTCAAGCCGCTCCCACATTATTTGCAGTCCTGGGCCGCCTGCTCAAGCCGCGATGGCTTGATTGCCGAAACCAGCGGCTTGCGCTCATACAGCGACACTTTGGTACCGTCCTGGGACTTGTAGGCTTCCAGCACATCATCGGCGGCGATCTTGCTGGTCAACAACACCTTGGCGTGACGGGAGTTCTGCGTCACGGTCGAGCTGATGCCGTGCTTTTCCAGCTTGGGCAATAGGCATTGCACATAGCCTTCGGGGGTCTTGGCGGTTTGCAGGGTCAGCGACGGGGCATTGGGAGCCGTAATACAACCAGTCAGCAACAGGGCAGCAAAGGCCACTGCCGGGGCGAAAAAAGAGCGCATACAGATTCCTGAAAATAACCAATAGGGTTCACATCCACTCGCGAATCAACCTGCGCGAACCAGGGCCTTGAGCGACACATCGAACTGCTTCAGGGCGTCTTGCTGTACATCTCGCTGCTGCTCGATCAACGCGGCAATCTCCGGCGCTGCCTTGCCGTGCACCCACACTGACGGCACTTGCCTGTCCATCGAGCCTTCGGCCTTGGCGATATATTGCAGGTTCGCGTCATAAAAACGTGCTGCAAAGCGTGCCTCAACCCGGTCGTTACGCTGGGTCAGCAACTGGTTATGGGTATCGAGCACCACCACCACATCCGGATGCGCCTGCACCATGTCATCCAGGGAGCTATAGACCGTCACCGAGAAAAAAGCGCCCTGCAGCGAGTTCATCAACCAGTCGATAGCCAGTTCCGGATCGGAGCTGTTAACGAACGCCTGGCGAATCCGCCCATCCAGGGCATCCTTGGCGCCGTTCATTGCCATGGCATGATAGCGCTCAAGGTAGATGAGGTTGTCGCGGGTGTTTTCGCTGAACAACACCCCTACTGTCTGGGTGCGTTGCAGGGATTCTACGCTAGCGGCCAGCGGCAGCAAATGGCCTGTACGCAGCTCATCGGCAATCGCCGGGGTGGTCATGACGGTGGCGCCCAACATCAGGGCCATTAAAGCAAGCTGGATAATCGTCCTCATCGCGCATTTCCTTGAGCTGCGTCTGGATGGGCAGATTTTGCGCGTTTGGCGAAAAAACAGAACTTGTGATCCTTGATGGTGACTATCATTTGAACCGATAGTGTCAGGCAGCCCATAAAACCTATAAGGACCCCGCCATGAAGCCCTACCAGAAAACCTTCGACCGCATCCGCGATGCCGTACTGCCGGAATTTCGCGAGCGGGTCGCCGATTACCTGGTCGAGTATGAAACCGTACTGCTGGACCCAACCGCCGACGCCGAACAACGCTCGGCCAGCGCCCAGCAACTGCGTGGTTACCTGCGGGGCTTGAACACCATGCGGGTGCTGGGCATGGCCCACTGGGAGGACCTCGACCGGCGTGTCAAGGAAGAGTGGCAGCTAGAGCACCGGCCGTTGCAGGTTGACCCACTCCCGAACTGACGGGCGTTGCCACTGGCGTTGCGCGTACGCCACCAGCTCGGCCGGCACGGCGTCGCCGTTAAGGATCAGGCGATTGAGCATCACCGCCAGGTCCACATCGGCGATCGACCACTGACCAAACAAATACTCGGGGTTGCCCGCCAATAGTGCCTGAGCAGCGCTGATCAACTTGCCCGCAGCAGCCTGCGCCATCGGCGATAAAGGCGGCATCTGCTGCCCGTAGAACACCACCAGGGTTGAACGCTCCTGACGAATTGGCAGCAAGTCACTGCGTAACCATGCCTGAACCTGCCGCGCCCTCGCCCGCTGCTGCAGACCCGCCGGGTAAAGGCTGATCGGGGGATAAGCCTGGTCCAGGTACTCAGTAATTGCCGAAGATTCCGACAACGTAAAATCACCGTGCTCCAGAGTGGGTACCCGTTGGGTCAGGGAGCGCTGGGCGTAACCCGCCGACTGGTTTTGCCCAGCGTCCAGGTCCAGGGTAACCGTGTCGAACCCCAGGCCTTTTTCCCGCAGGGCGACAAACACCGACATGGCGTAGGGGCTGGTGAACAGCGAATCAACGTAGAGGCGCAGCGGGGGTTGGCTCATGGGCTATCTCCGAGGATGAAACACCACGCTACGAGATCCGGGTCGATAAAGATAATGCAGGGTTTTTATGGGGGCATTCCTGGCGGGAATACAAAAGCCACCCTATGTCTGGCTGCTCCTGTTGTTTGCCAGTAAAACTGTCACCAGCGCTCCCAAGACGCCTAAACCAAGGGTTAATAACGCCACGCCATGCATTCCAACGGCAATGAGCAGTGATGCTAATGTTGCGAATAACAGAGCGACTAACTGTTGCAAGAAACTAAACAACATCATTGCCTCAATACCAGGGTATTTTTTTACCGCCATGGACGCGACGCAGGGATAAATCATTGCCTGGGCATACCAGACTGCTAGATATGCAAAGAATATAAAGTGGCGATCCAAGTGCTTTAGGGTAGTTAATAAAAATACAGACACCGCAAAAAGCAGCACACCGCTGGCCATCATTGAAAGTGCAGAAAGGCTAACCGACCTAAGTGCACACCTTACGGATAGCGCCCCGAGCCAATAGGCACCCCCCAGCCATACGCCAAACATACCGTACTGCGCGCCATTCCACTCTAATAGCGCGTCGAAGACGTAGACACCTACACCTTGGTACACAACAAACACCCCATAACCACATCCGCCTAGTATGACCGGCAAATAAAAGCTGGGATGACTGACCATGGCTGCATACCTTGGAGGTCCGACTCGCTGCTGACTAGCAATATCCAAAGCAGACAGAGTCTCTCTTACGGGCAGCATCAGTATAGCGGTGATGACTGAGCCGCAAGCCATGACCACTGCCACCACCTCCCAGCGAAAAAAAGAAACCAATAAACCGCTTGCGACTTGTCCTGCCGCCAGCGCAAAAACAAATGAATAGGATAAAAGGGATAAATTTCTCGCCAAGTGAACCCCCGAGAAAACCTCCGATAACAATGCGCGCCCCAGCAACGCCGCCCCACCGCCACCAAAGCCTTGCATCAGCCTGGAAAGATAAAAGCTTTTATCATCACAAGCCCACACGGATAAAAAACTCCCGCTAAAGAAGATGCAGCAAAACCCCAAAAGAACTGCTGAACGACCAAATAACCGAATAAGGTGACCGGCAAAAATCAATGGAAACGCGGCACCGCTCAAATACATCAATAAGGCGTTGTAGCCTTCAGCCTCACTCATACCGAGCGCATAAATGATGTAAGGCGTGGCGGGAAGATAAAGTGTCACGCCCAGCTGGGCCATCACGGTGGTGCTGCAAGCTAAAATCAGTATCCGCACATTCGGCTGCACGTCCTGCGCCTCAGGTTAGTTATCCTGATAATGATGTTTGAGCACGCAGAAGAACTTTACAAGCAAGCAAAGTATAGGATTCAACCTAAAAATTTGTAGGCAAATTCTTCAAGTAATCACAGGTCTCCCCCAAACTAACCGATGCATCGTGATGTTGAATCAGTGAAAGGTGATTAAGCAAACACTCTTGCTCCGCCCTACCCCGCAAACCCTCCCTCATCCAAAAAAACCTGTTCCGCTGCTGTCGTAGCCCTGCCCAACACCGCATTGCGATGGGGAAACCGCCCAAACCGCTGGATAATATCGGCATGTTCCTTGGCCCAGTGATAAGTGTTGGCATCCAACTGCTGGTTAAGCACCAACGAGCGCTGCTGGTCTTGCGGGTCTTCGGAATGTTCAAACGGCAAATAACAAAACGCGCGTAACTGCGGATCGATCTGTTGATCCAGCCCGGCATCCACCATCTGCTGCGCATAAAAACGCGCCAGCGGGTCGGTGGCGAACATGTGCGCAGTGCCGCGAAAAGCGTTGCGTGGGTATTGGTCGAGCAAAATCAATAACGCCAGTGCGCCATCGGCCGTGGCCAGCCAACCGTCGAGCTCGCGCCGCGCTGCTTGCATATGGGTAGTGTGGAAGGTGTCGCGAAAGGCCGTATCGAAGCCTTCGTTCTTGGCGAACCAGCGCTTGGGACCGGCCTGTGTCCAGAACTCAATCACGGCCTCGGCCGGTTGTGTGGTGGTGTGTGTCATGGGTACCTCCCCATCAGTTCGCAGATAAGATCCAGCGCGGCAATGCGCAGCTTAATGTTATAGGATAACGCTAATTTCTCGTCTTGCCTGTGATCCTTGCCCATGACCGACGCTGTTCCCCTCCGTCAACGCCTGCAATCCATCGATGCCCTGCGCGGCCTGGTGATCCTGTTCATGCTTCTCGACCATGTGCGTGAAACCTTCCTGCTGCACCGTCAGGTCAGCGACCCGATGAGCATCGACAGCATTGAGCCTGCGCTGTTTGCCAGCCGCACCCTGGCCCATCTGTGTGCGCCGGTGTTTGTGTTACTCACCGGATTGTCGGCGTGGCTGTACGGTCAGAAATATCAGGGACGACGCGATGTGTCGGCCTTTTTGTTCAAGCGCGGACTGTTCCTGGTGGTGCTGGAATTCACCCTGGTCAATTTCGCCTGGACCTTCCAGTTGCCGCCCAGCGTGATCTATATGCAGGTGATCTGGGCCATCGGCGTGAGCATGATCGCCCTCGCAGCGCTGGTGTGGTTGCCGCGCCCGCTGCTGATCACCTTGGCGCTGGTGATCATCGTCGGGCATAACCTGCTCGACGGGGTGCACTTTGCCCCCGGGTCGGGGTTGCAGACTGGCTGGTCAATCCTGCATGAGCGCAGTTGGATCCAGGTGTCGGAAAACCTGCGTCTGCGCGTGACTTATCCGGTGCTGCCATGGATCGGTGTGATCGCCCTGGGCTATGGACTGGGGCCATGGTTCGCCACTACCGCACTGCCAGCTCTGCGTCAGCGTCATCTGCTGATCGCGGGTGTGGCGGCATTAATGGGCTTTGTGCTGCTGCGGGCAGTCAACGGCTACGGCGAGCAGCCTTGGTATGCGTATGACAATGGCGTGCAGACCCTGATGAGCTTCTTCAACATCACCAAATACCCGCCGTCGCTGTTGTTCCTGGCGTTGACGTTGGGGGTTGGATTGTTGCTGTTGCTGGCGTTCGAACGCGCCGGGTCTAAGCGCTGGATTGGCGTGCTGGCGGTGTTTGGTGCGGCGCCGATGTTCTTTTATCTGCTGCATCTGTATGTGTTGAAGGTGCTGTATGTCGCCTGTGTGGGATGGTTTGGGCTCAACCACGGCAACTATTTCGGCTTCGACAGCATCGGTGCGGTGTGGCTGATGGCGTTGGTGTTGCCGCTGGTGCTGTACCCGCCGGTACGTTGGTTTGCCGGGCTCAAAGCGCGCCGGCGCGATATCGCCTGGCTCAAGTACCTCTGACCGGGGCTGGGAGGCAAGCCCTAATGCCAGTCAGTTAAGCGTACATCGCCCTCTGTAGGAGCGAGCTTGCTCGCGAAGGTCGTAAACGATGACGCCGGCATCCTGAATGAACGCGGCGCCTATGAGTTTTTCGCGAGCAAGCTCGCTCCTACAAAAACCTTAACTGACTGGCATTTAGGGCAAGCCTCCTCCCACACTTGCAGACAATATCAGGCCAATTCAGCGCGTAGTTGGCGGGCGGCGGTGACCATGTGAATGAGCGCCGCCTCCGTCTCCGGCCAACCGCGGGTTTTCAAGCCGCAATCGGGGTTGACCCACAAACGCTCTGCCGGAATCCGCTTGGCAGCCTTGCGCAGCAAGTTAGCCATCTGCGATACATCGGGCACCCGTGGCGAGTGGATGTCATACACGCCGGGGCCGATGTCGTTCGGGTAGTCAAAGGCCTCAAAGGCATCAAGCAACTCCATGTCCGAACGCGAAGTTTCGATGGTGATCACGTCGGCATCCATCGCCGCGATGGACTCGATCACATCGTTGAACTCGCTGTAGCACATATGAGTGTGGATCTGGGTTTCGTCTCGCACGCCGCCGGCGCAAAGGCGAAACGCTTCGGTGGCCCAGTCGAGGTAGTGTTGCCACTGTGCCTGGCGTAACGGCAAACCTTCGCGGAACGCGGCTTCGTCGATCTGCACGATCCTGATGCCGGCGGCTTCCAGGTCCACCACTTCGTCACGAATCGCCAGGGCCAGTTGCCGAGCCTGCACTTGGCGGCTCACATCTTCCCGTGGGAACGACCACATCAGCATGGTTACCGGGCCGGTCAACATGCCCTTCAACACCTTGTCGGTCAGCCCCTGGGCATAGCGGATCCATTCCACGGTCATGGCTTTCGGGCGGCTCAGGTCACCGACGATCACCGCCGGTTTCACGCAACGGGAACCATAACTCTGCACCCAGCCGAAACGGGTGAACGCGTAGCCATCCAGTTGCTCGGCGAAGTACTCGACCATGTCGTTACGCTCGGCTTCACCGTGCACCAGCACGTCCAGGCCAAGGTTTTCCTGCACTTGGACAGCGTGCTTGATTTCGCTGTGCATGGCTTCGACGTATTCGGCTTCGCTCAACTTGCCGGCCTTGTACGATTGACGTGCCAGGCGGATCGACGCGGTTTGCGGGAAGGAACCAATGGTAGTGGTCGGGAACAGCGGCAGGTTCAGGCCGGCGCGCTGCTTCTCGATACGCTGGGCAAACGGCGACTGGCGTTGGCTGTCCTGCTCGGTGATGGCGGCGACGCGAGCCTGTACGGCAGGCTTGTGGATCCGCGTCGATGCCTCACGAGCAGCCTGTACGGCACGGCTTTCAGCCAGGGCGGCCAGTACGCCGGGCGCCTCGGGCTCGTCGACAGCCCGGGCCAGCAACGCCACTTCTTCGCACTTTTGCACGGCAAAGGCCAGCCAGCTTTTCAATTCGGCATCCAGCTTGTCTTCACGGGCGAGGTCTACCGGGCTGTGCAGTAGCGAGCAGGACGGCGCAACCCACAGGCGATCGCCCAGCTTTTCATGGGCATGCTGCAAAGTGGCCAGGGCCTTTTCCAGGTCGCAACGCCACACGTTGCGGCCATTGACCACGCCCAGGGACAACACCTTATAAGCCGGCAGGCGATCAAGGATGGTCGGGTACTGGTCCGGTGCACGCACCAGGTCGATATGCAAACCATCAACCGGCAAGTTGGCCGCCAGGCCGAGGTTTTCTTCCAGGCCACCGAAGTAGGTAGCCACGAGTTTTTTCAGCGGGTCACGCTGGATCAGGTTATAGGCACGCTCAAACGCGTTCTTCCAGTCCTGCGGCAAATCGAGCACCAGGATCGGCTCATCAATCTGCACCCACTCCACGCCCAGATCCGCCAGGCGTTGGAAGATCTGGCCGTACAGCGGCAACAAACGCTCAAGCAGATCAAGCTTGTCAAAAGCGTCGCCCTTGGCCTTGCCCAGCCACAGGTACGTCAGAGGGCCAATGACGACAGGCTTGACGGTGTGGCCCAGGTCACGGGCTTCCTTGACCTCTTCGAACAGTTGATCCCAGCCCAGGTGGAACTGCTGATCAGCGCTGAACTCCGGCACCAGATAGTGATAGTTGGTATCGAACCACTTGGTCATCTCCTGGGCGTGAGCACCGGCGCAGCAGCTGTCACTGACGCCGCGAGCCATGGCGAACAACGTGTGCAACGTGGCGTGGCCATCGGCCGGGCGGAATCGCTCGGGGATCACGCCGAACATCAACGAATGGGTCAGCACCTGGTCGTACCAGGCGAAATCACCGACGGGTAGCAGCTCGATGCCGGCTTGTTGTTGCAGCGCCCAGTGAGTCTTGCGCAAATCACGGCCAACGGCGCGCAGGCCGGCTTCGTCGAGCTCGCCCTTCCAGAACGCTTCCTGCGCTTTTTTCAGTTCACGATCGCGTCCAATGCGTGGAAACCCGAGGGAATGAGCGACTGCCATGACTTACAACTCCGATGGTGTGATTGATGGCGGTCATTGTCGGCAGAGGGGTGTCTTGAGACAAACTCATTCTGTTCTAGATCATCACAAGATTTACTCATGTTCAGGTAAGCATGACATTCGCGGCGCTATTGTTGATGTGTGGGGTGCCAGGACGGCCGTCATCGCGGCCTCGCTTAGGCTCGAGCGCTCCCACAGGAGGCGGCTTGATTCTTATGAACGGTCATACTTACGCCCTATGCTTAACGTGGCGCGCAAAATCCGCCGGCTAACCTTTCGATCTGCCCCAAGTGCGGGCACAATGCGTGTCCTTTTTTGGCAGGCACCGCCGCAGGCTCTCAAAAATGATCAAAACGCCGTACTACCTCATCGATAAACAGAAGCTTCTGGTCAACATGCAGAAGATTGCCTACGTGCGCGAGCAGTCCGGCGCCAAGGCACTGCTGGCGCTCAAGTGCTTTGCCACCTGGTCGGTGTTCGACTTGATGCAGCAATACATGGACGGCACCACCTCGTCGTCGCTGTACGAGTTGAAGCTGGGCCGCCAGAAGTTCGAAGGTGAGGCGCACGCCTACAGCGTGGCCTGGGCCGATGATGAAATCGAAGAGATGCTGGAGAACTGCGACAAGATCATCTTCAACTCCATCAGCCAGCTGCAGCGCTTTGCCGAGCGCAGCGAAGGCAAGACCCGTGGCCTGCGCGTAAACCCACAGGTGAGCAGCTCCGACTACCTGCTGGCCGACCCGGCGCGTCCGTTCAGCCGTCTGGGCGAGTGGGACCCGGTGAAGATCGATGGCGTGATCGATCAGATCTCCGGTTTCATGTTCCACAATAACTGCGAGAACGGTGACTTCAGCCTGTTCGACAAGATGCTCGGCACCATCGAGGAACGCTTCGGTGAGCTGCTGCACAAGGTCAAGTGGGTCAGCCTCGGCGGCGGCATCCATTTCACCGGTGAAGGCTATGCGCTGGACGCGTTCTGCGCGCGCTTGAAGGCATTTTCCGAGAAGTACGGCGTGCAGGTGTATCTGGAGCCCGGCGAAGCGGCGATCACTAACAGCGCCTCCCTGGAAGTCACCGTGCTCGACACCCTCTACAACGGCAAGAACCTCGCCGTGGTAGACAGCTCCATCGAAGCCCACTTGCTGGACCTGCTGATCTATCGCCTCAACGCCAAGCTGGCGCCGAGCGAGGGTGAACACACCTACATGGTGTGCGGCAAATCCTGCCTGGCCGGGGACATCTTCGGCGAGTATCAATTTGATCGTCCGCTGGCCATCGGCGATCGGCTGTCGTTCATCGACACCGCAGGCTACACCATGGTCAAGAAAAACTGGTTCAACGGCCTGAAAATGCCGTCCATCGTAGTGAAACAACTCGACGGTACAGTCGAGGTGGTTCGTGAATTTGGTTACGACGACTACCTGTCCAGCCTTTCCTAAGCTGGCGGATACAGGAGAAATAAAGCAATTGAAAAAGAACGTTCTTATCATTGGTGCAGGAGGTGTCGCCAAGGTGGTGGCCCACAAGTGCGCGCAGCACAACGACGAACTCGGTCGTATTGCTATCGCGTCGCGCAACATCTCCAAATGCCAGGCCATCATCGACAGCGTCAAGGCCAAGGGTAGCCTCAAGGTTCCCGCCGAAATCCAGGCCTTTGCGCTGAACGCCCTGGACGTGGAAGCGACCAAGGCCCTGATCCGCGAGACCGAGTCGCAGATCGTTATCAACGTAGGTTCCGCGTTCCTCAACATGTCGGTGCTGCGTGCCTGCATCGACACGGGCGTTGCCTACCTCGACACCGCCATCCACGAAGAGCCGGGCAAGGTCTGCGAGACCCCGCCGTGGTACGGCAACTACGAATGGAACCACCTGGAAGAATGCAAACAGAAGAACATCACCGCCATCCTTGGCGTGGGCTTCGACCCGGGTGTCGTCAACGCGTATGCCGCGCTGGCGCAGCAACAGCATTTCGACCGCATTGATTCGATCGACATTCTCGACGTCAATGCCGGCTCCCATGGCAAATACTTCGCCACCAATTTCGATCCGGAAATCAACTTCCGCGAGTTCACCGGGCAGGTGTGGAGCTGGCAGAACAGCCAGTGGACCAGCAACACCATGTTCGAAGTCAAACGCACCGACGACCTGCCGGTAGTCGGTTCGCAAAACCTCTACCTTACCGGCCACGATGAAGTGCACTCGCTGTCGAAAAACCTCGACGTGCCCAACGTGCGGTTCTGGATGAGCTTTGGCGAGCACTACATCAACGTATTCACTGTGCTGAAAAACCTCGGCCTGCTCTCGGAAAAACCGGTCAAGACCGCCGAAGGCCTGGAAGTGGTACCGTTGAAAGTGGTCAAGGCCGTGCTGCCCGACCCGTCATCGCTTGCCCCGGGCTACACCGGCAAGACCTGCATCGGCGACCTGGTCAAAGGCACCAAAGGCGGCCAGCCACGCGAGATGTTCATCTACAACGTGGCCTGTCATGAAGAAGCCTTTGCCGAGACCGACAGCCAGGGCATCTCCTACACCGCAGGCGTACCACCGGTGGCCGCAGCACTGCTGGTTGCACGTGGCGAGTGGGATGTGAAGCACATGGCCAACGTTGAGGAACTGCCGGCTGAGCCGTTCCTCAAAGCGCTGGATGTGATGGGGTTGCCGACTCGAATCAAGGACGAGAACGGTGATCGGGCTTGGGATGCGATTGCCTGAACAGGTGATTGCTGACTGACAAAAGAATGCGCCCCCAGGGGCGCATTTTTTGTTTAGGCAAGCACACCGTTCAAACCCGGGAAATTTCATCGCCAATCCGTCTAAGCAACTGTCAATTTCCACAGGTTACGGGCCGTGCGAAAACCACTAGCCTGACTCGCTTACCCCTTCACCATGCGCGAAAGGAATCGTCCATGAACCCGTCAAAACAAACCAACAACCTGACAGTGCATCTGGCGTGGCTGCTCTACAGCATCGCCTGCTACCTGATTTTCCTGACCACGTTTTTATACCTCATAGGCTTCACAGGTGGCGTGCTGGTGCCCAAGACCATCAACGATGGGCCAGCTGTC
Organism: Pseudomonas paralactis; assembly: GCF_001439735.1. Classification (GTDB taxonomy): domain Bacteria; phylum Pseudomonadota; class Gammaproteobacteria; order Pseudomonadales; family Pseudomonadaceae; genus Aquipseudomonas; species Aquipseudomonas paralactis. The sequence goes on along the minus strand of NZ_JYLN01000005.1, from coordinate 83,543 downwards.
GACTGGCCGCTTGCAGCGCTGATCAACGGGCTATTGGTGATTATGTTTGGCGTCCAGCACAGCCTCATGGCGCGCAGAAGCGTCAAGAACGCAATGGCCGCGCTCATTGCCCCAGTGGCTGAACGCTCCACCTATGTGCTGCTCAGCAGCCTGGTGCTTGGGGTGATGTTCTGGTTGTGGCAACCCATTGCATACACCGTCTGGGAGATTGAAGCGGCTTGGGCCAAGGCACTGTTGTCAGGCTTGTTCTGGCTGGGCTGGGTCATCGTATTGCTGGCCACCTTCCTGATCAGCCACTTCGAACTGTTCGGATTAAAACAGGCCATTGATCATTGGCGAAACACCCCACAGAAGGCGGCGATATTCAAAACACCGCTGTTCTACCACCTCGTGCGTCACCCGATGTACCTGGGTTTTTTGATCGCGTTCTGGGCAACGCCGCATATGACGGCAGGCCATCTGTTGTTCGCGCTGGGGATGTCGGTTTATCTGTTCATGGGCGCCCGTTTCGAAGAAAGGGACCTGGTGCGACTGTTTGGTGAGCGGTATCGACGGTACCAGCGTGACGTGGGCATGATCATGCCGCGACTCAGAAAACGACACCGTTAACCTCCGGTAGGAGCGAGCTTGCTCGCGAAGATCGCCAACGATGACGCGGGCAACCTGGATGACCGCAGGGCCTGGGCGTTTTTCGCGAGCAAGCTCGCTCCTACAGTGATCGTTGGCGCTGTGTCAGCCAGCATATCCGGCACTGAAAAACCGCTATCGCAGGCAAGCCAGCTCCCACAGAGGATTTGCGGCGTCAGGATATTTCCCACAACTGTTTCAGGTTGTCGCTCGGAATTTCGCTGACTAACCTCTGGACCGTCGCTGCCAATTCAGCGGCCGGATTTGACCGTCCGACCTTGTTAACGAACTGCTACGCCCTGCACCTCTTCAGGCGTTTTTTTTGTGCCTGAGGTATTGTGTCGCGGCAGTTGTGCGCGGGATACCTTCGGGTATGCCGGGTTCGTTGACAACCGGTCGGTCAACCCGCGTACAGCTGCCACCCTCTTCGCTTGACCGCGAACGCTGGCGGCTCCACTTGTCGACGGAGTTTCACCATGATTAAAGACACCCCAAATCCCCCGGAAACGCTCTTTACTGTGCTCCCCGGCCTGGGCACCGAAACCCTGCTGATCAACGCCTCCCAGGATCTAGCCTCCATCAGTGACATCGCTACTCATCTAGCCTTTGAAATCGACGGTACCCAACGCAACGTAGCACTGGGCATCTGCCGCATGCTCGAAGGTGTGCAGTTGCTCGTAGACAAGGCACTGGATGACACCCACCCAGCCACTTGACCTGATGATCGTGCCGCGCCCTTACCTACTGTAGGAGCGAGCTTGCTCGCGAAGATCGCCAACGATGACGTGGGCAACCTGGATGACCGCAGGGCCTGGGCGTTTTTCGCGAGCAAGCTCGCTCCTACAGTGTGGATGCTGGCTCGGGTTCTGGGACGTTTCCCACAACTGTTTCAGGTTGTCGCTCGCAAGTCCTGAATGAAGCCTGCCCCGCCACGTAAAGCCAGGTCATACCCCACCCTCCAAAGCACTGAAGATGCATATGTGGGAGGGGGCTTGCCCCCGATGGCGGTGAATCAGTGACAGGTAAGCTGAGTGACACCGCTATCGGGAGCAAGCCCCCTCCCACATTGTGTTTTATAGTGCCTGTTGCTTAGCGTTCCACCGCGCCTCTAAAACACCGACCACCCTATCCGCTCACTCAACAACTCCAACGCCTTCATCCCCGCCAACGAATTCCCCGCTGCGTTCAACTCCGGCGACCACACGCACACCGTGAACTGCCCCGGTACAACCGCGACGATCCCGCCACCTACCCCGCTCTTGCCGGGCAAGCCCACGCGGTAGGCAAAATTGCCCGCCTCGTCATACAGCCCGCTGGTGGCCATGATCGAGTTCACCTGTTTGGTCTGCCGCGCCGTCAAGATTTGCTCGCCACTGTGGGCGCTCACGCCTTCGTTGGCCAGGAAGCTGAAGGCTCGTGCCAGGTCCAGGCAGCTCATCTGCAACGCGCAGTAGTTGAAGTAGCTGTGCAGCACTGCATGCACGTCGTTATGGAAGTTGCCGAAGGATTTCATCAGATAGGCCATGGCCGCATTGCGCGCACCGTGCTGGGCTTCGGATTCGGCGACCACGCTGTTGACCAGAATTTGCGGGTTGCCCGACAGGCGCCGTACGAAATCGCGCATCGACAAAATCGGCACGGCGAAGCGCGATTGGTTAATGTCGCAGATCACCAGGGCGCCGGCATTGATAAACGGATTGCGCGGGCGGCCGCGTTCGAATTCCAGTTGCACCATGGAGTTGAATGGTTGCCCCGAGGGCTCATGGCCCAGGCGCTCCCAGATACTTTCGCCACCATGGTCGATGGCCTGTACCAGGCTGAAAACCTTGGAGATGCTCTGCACCGAGAACAGCGTATCGGCATCACCGGCGCTGTAGGCCGTGCCATCGTTGCCGTAGACCGCAATCCCGAGTTGGTTGGCCGGCACGTCGGCCAGCGCAGGAATATAGTCAGCCACTTTGCCGAGGCCGATCAGGGGGCGCACTTCGTCGAGAATCGACTCCAGCAGCGCCTGCATATCTTGTCCTGTCATCGTTGTTTAAATCAGTGATAAGCGAGGCGCGGAGGATACGTTAATGAGCGCGGAAGCCCCACACAATCTCTACCACCCGCTCGGCAATCACCACATACACCAGGATCAATAACACTTGCAGCGCCAGGTGATAAGGCAGCTTGGCCAGTCGGCGAATGCCGTCGCTGACATTCAACAACATCAACAACGTCGACAGAATAATCAGCCCCCAACCGGCGATGTTGGAGGCGAACACCCCGATAAATAACTCACGCCGCCCCATTAACGTATCGGTGCCCGCCGCAAACAACAGCGCGCACACCAACAGGTTTTTCACGTTGTCGAAAATCTGGGTGCTCAGGTCGTTTTCCAGCAACGCCAGATACCGCGTCCATAAGCTGCGCATACTTGAGTACCGAGTGGGAAGGCTCGTCACTCAAGGTAGTTCATTTACAGGCGCTGTCGAGCCAGGGCGCGGCTTAGAAATGCGCGGCATCCGACACCCGCTCATCCAGCACATCCTCAGCCAGTGCCCAGGCACGGTCGCTGGACTCCACCACCAGCAGCGGGTACCCCCAGGCCTTGCCGAACGTCACGGCAAATGGCTTGAGGGCCAGGCGCTTGGCCGCACTGGGTTCGACCTGGATCATGCCTTTGACGTACGCACGCAAGGCCGTTTTGTTTTTCTTCATCCAGATCGAAGCGTGCCTGCGCTCCTCGTGGGAGTGGGCATGGTTGTTTTCATCCACGGCTTTTTCGTGCAGCAGCACAAAGGGTTGTTCGCGTGCCAGCAGCCGTTCGAAGATCAGGAAGGCATCTTGCGCCCCGCCCTCATTGGGGGCGTCAAACACGATTTTCACCACGGGGAAAGTTGAACTGTCGAGTCGCATGGCAAAGCTCCTTGGATGAGATTTATTCTCATCATAAAAGCCTGCGCGCTGGACGGCATTGCACAAAATAGCCAGAATATTTCGCAATCCAGCCAGAGCAATGATCCGCATGGTCCATCATCGCCTCGACCAGTACGACCCCAGCAGCGTGCGCGACGCCGCGGCGATCCCGCGCCCGGTGGTGGCCGTAGGTGCCTCAAGCACCTGCGAACGCTGGGAGCACACCCCGCACCATCATCAGCATGGGCAATTGATCTACACCTTGCGCGGCGTGGTGCATTGTGTGATCGAGGCCGGTATCTGGATCGTGCCGCCGCAATGCGCCTTATGGATTCCCGGCGGGGTATCCCACGCAGCAAGGGGCGCCGGGGAAGCGGATGTGTATTGCCTGTTGATCGATCCCGACGCCGCCAGTGCCCTGCCACGACAATGTTGCACGCTGGCGGTGTCGCCCTTGCTGCACGCATTGATCGGCAAGGCTGTGGGTTTCCCGCAGCTCTACGATGAAGACGGCGCCCAGGGCCGGCTCGTGGCCACATTGCTCGATGAATTGGCCCAGGCCCCCATCGAAGCCCTGCATTTACCGATGCCCCAAGACCCACGTTTGACGCGACTGGCCAACAGCTTGCTCGCCAACCCCGGCGACAAGTCCACTTTGGGCGAGTGGGCCACGCGCATCGGCATGAGCGAACGCAGCATGACTCGCCTGCTGCTGGAAGAGATCGGTTTGAGTTTCGGTCGCTGGCGCCGGCAGCTGCATGTGATCCTGTCGCTGCAGCGCCTGGCCAACGGCGAGAGCGTACAAACCGTGGCCCTGGACCTGGGCTATGAAAACGCCAGCGGGTTTATCACCATGTTCCGCAAGGCCACGGGCCAACCGCCAGCGCGTTATCTGGCGCAGCGCATGAGTTCGCCCAGCCAGGGAGCACAACCGGGTATTGCGATGCGCGAGGGGATCGCTTGAATGCATGTTGCTGAAACGCCCTCATCGGCGGCGAGGGCCGGATAAACAACGGGTGACAACCGTCCAGTACTTTGGGGTTTTCCACGCGGCCTTGGGTGTTGACGGTGTATTCCACTGAGCAGTCGCCTTCGAGGTTCTTGTCCAAGGCGCGCTCGGGGTAGTCCGGCGCGGCCTTGCTCAAGGGTTGGTACTGGCGGCTGTCGAAAACCTCGGTGGGCGCAGGCACGGCAGCTCGGGCTTTTTCAGAGGCCGCACGTTCCTGATTCAGGCTTCAACGACGCGGCGAACTTTCGGCGCTCTTTCAAACGTTGGACCGGCAGCACGCCCACTCTGATTCGTCAGCTGTTCAGCAGCCGCTAGCCAAGCGTTCGCGCAGGAACTCCACCAGCGCCTGCACTGGCCGTGAGCTCTGCCGGTGCTGGGGATATACGGCCGACAATGTCAGGGCTTGCGGGGCGAATTCGTCCAACAGGCTAACCAGGCGACCGTCCTTCAAGGCATCCCCGACAATAAAGGTCGGCAGGTAAGTGATGCCCAGGCCGGCGATGGCGGTGTCGCGCAGCAAATCGCCGTTATTGACCCGCATACGTCCGCTCACATTGAGTGCTTGCAGCTTACCCTTGAAGCGCCATTGCACCTGGCGCCCGTGCCCGTAGGGCAGGCAGTCGTGGTCGGCAAGATCGTCAGGTTTTTGCGGCGTGCCGCGCAGGGCCAGGTAATCGGGGCTGGCGCAATACACCCGCGGGATGCTGGCGATGCGGCGGGCGATCAGGGTGGAATCTTCCAGGGTGCCGATGCGCAGCACCAAATCGTAGCCTTCGCCGATCAGGTCTACCGGGCGGTCACTGAGATCAACCTCCACCGACACGTCGGGATAGCGCTGCAGGAACAGCGGCAACAGACAACCCAAATGCGCCATGGCAAACGAAAGCGGCGCACTGAGGCGGATTGTGCCGCGCGGTTCGCTGTTCTGGCCGGCAATGCCCTGCTCTACCTGCTCGACATCACTGAGCAGGCGCAAGGCGGATTCGTAGTAACTCTGGCCCAGCGGCGTAACATCCAGGCGCCGCGTGGAGCGGTTGAGCAGGCGCACGCCCAGCCGTTCTTCCAGCTGGATCAGACGGCGGCTGACAAACTGCTTGGACAGGCCCAGTTGCTCGGCGGCGGCGGTGAAACTGCCGGACTCCATGACCTGACAGAACAGGCGCATGTCTTCGAAGGGGTTCATTGTCACTACTCGGTGGACGATGGGCTGTTTTATAACCGGTTGGTCGCAGCACCACAAATCAAATGTGGGAGGGGGCTTGCCCCCTCCCACAAGGGATTACCGACAAATTTCGAGAACCGGTTACTTGGCAGTAAACGCCGAGTAGCTGTTCATCAGGTTGCGGTAGTTGGGGATGCGTGGCGACAGCAGGTTGGCCAGCCCTTCCATGTCGTTGCGCCAATCCACTTGCAGCTCGCAGGCTACCGAGAACCAGTTCACCAGTTGCGCACCGGCGGCGGTCATGCGTGCCCAGGCGGCTTGTTGCACGGTTTCGTTGAAGGTGCCGGAGGCATCAGTGACCACAAACACTTCGAAGCCTTCGGCCAGGGCGCACAGGGTTGGGAAGGCAACGCACACATCCGTCACCACACCGGCAATGATGATCTGCTTACGGCCGGTGGCCTTGACGGCCTTGACGAACTCTTCGTTGTCCCAGGCGTTGATCTGGCCAGGGCGAGCGATGTAAGGCGCGTCCGGGAACAGTGCCTTGAGTTCGGGCACCAATGGGCCGTTGGGGCCACTTTCGAAGCTGGTGGTCAGGATGGTTGGCAGGTTGAAGAACTTGGCTACGTCGGCCAGGGCCAGCACGTTGTTCTTGAATTCGTTGGGGGAAAAATCCTGCACCAGCGAGATCAGCCCGGTTTGGTGATCGACCAGCAGGACAACGGCGTCATCTTTGTTCAAGCGCTTGTAAGTCATGGGTTAACTCCTTCGATTTGCTGATTAAAAGGCGAAGCACGAGCAGCCGAACGCACCCCAGAAACCCTGGAAGTCGCTGACCGGCACGCTGGAAAGACGGGCTTTTTCATGGCTGTGGGCGTGTACGCCACAGGGGCCGCTGCATTGATGCACCTGCGCCTGCATCGGCGAAGTCGGGCGCCAGTGCCCCGGCACCTTGACCACCGGCGACCAGTCCGGCAGCACCGGCACGCGCGGCGGTGCGTAATCTTCGAAGTCGCCGGCGCCGTAGACGACCTTGCCGCCGACCACGGTGAGTACCGACTCGATCCACTTGATCGCTTCTTCATCGACACTGAAAAAGTCCGCCGACAGCGCTGCAACATCAGCCAACTGGCCGACCTTGATTTGGCCTTTCTTGCCCTGCTCGGACGAGAACCAGGCGCTGCCGTGGGTAAACAATTCCAGCGCGGTAAGGCGCGGCAAGCCCTCGGCGTGCAGCTCCAGGCCGCCGACCGTGCGGCCGCTGACCATCCAGTACAACGAGGTCCAGGGGTTATAGCTGGAAACCCGCGTGGCATCGGTGCCCGCCCCTACCGGCACGCCTTCGGCAAGCATGCGTTTGATCGGCGGCGTGGCTTCGGCGGCTTTGGCGCCGTAGCGCTCGACAAAGTATTCCCCCTGGAACGCCATGCGATCCTGAATCGCGATGCCGCCGCCAAGGGCGCGTACCCGTTCGATGTTTTTTGGGGTGATGGTTTCGGCGTGGTCGAAGAACCACGGCAGGCCATTGAACGGAATGTCACGGTTGACCTTCTCGAACACGTCGAGCATACGCGAGATGGATTCGTCGTAAGTGGCGTGCAGGCGGAACGGCCAGCGCTGTTCCACCAGGTGGCGCACCACCGGCTCCAGCTCCTGCTCCATGGTCAGCGGCAGGTCCGGACGTGGTTCGAGGAAGTCTTCAAAGTCGGCTGCCGAGAACACCAGCATTTCCCCGGCACCGTTGTGGCGCAGGTAGTCGTCGCCCTGATGCAGGGTGACACTGCCGGTCCAGTTCTTGAAGTCGCTGAGTTCTTCCTTGGGCTTTTGGGTGAACAGGTTGTAGGCGATGCGCACCGTCAGCTGCTGGTCCTTGGCCAGTTGCTCGATCACCGCGTAATCGTCCGGGTAGTTCTGGAAACCGCCGCCGGCATCGATAGCGCTGGTCAGGCCCAGGCGATTGAGTTCGCGCATGAATTGGCGGGTGGAGTTGACCTGGTATTCCAGCGGCAGCTTCGGGCCTTTGGCCAGGGTCGAATACAGAATCATCGCGTTGGGCCGCGCCACCAGCATACCGGTGGGGTTGCCGTTGCTGTCACGCACGATCTCGCCGCCCGGTGGGTTCGGCGTGTCCTTGGTGTAGCCGGCCACACGCAGCGCCGCTCGGTTGAGCAAGGCGCGGTCGTACAGGTGCAGCACGAACACCGGGGTATCCGGCGCGGCCTGGTTGAGTTCTTCCAGAGTCGGCATACGTTTTTCGGCAAACTGGAATTCGTTCCAGCCGCCGACCACGCGCACCCATTGCGGCGTGGGGGTGCGATCTGCCTGGTCCTTGAGCATACGCAAGGCGTCAGCCAGGGACGGCACGCCTTCCCAGCGCAGTTCGAGGTTGTAGTTCAGCCCGCCACGGATCAGGTGCAGGTGCGAGTCGTTGAGCCCGGGGATGACGGTGCGGCCCTTGAGGTCGATCACCTGGGTGCCGCTGCCGCGCAGGGCCATGGCCTCGCCGTCAGTGCCCACAGCGACGAAGCGCCCGTCGTGGATGGCGACGGCGGTGGCGCGTGGGTTTTCCCGGTCCACAGTGTGGAACTGGCCATTGAACAAAATCAGATCGGCGTTCATAGGGTTTCCTTTACAGAGGCTTCAAGCCAGGGAGCGAACAGGCGGGTGGCCGCTGGCATCAGCAGGTACACCACCAACAGCACAATGGTGAGGGTGACCAGGAAGGTCGAGACCACGTAGTTGGACAAAAATGGATGCAACCGCAGGATCGGCCCCCAGATAAACGGCAACAGCAAGGTTTGCGGCAGGATCACAAACAGGCTGACCACCGCCTGCTTCCAGCGCGGCGGCTTGACGGCGCCGTCGGCCTGGGGCGCGAACCAGAACTCATTGGCGCCGCCGATTTCAGTCTGGTCGCCGTCAGCCAGCATCGGCGCGGCTTCGTCGATCAGGGCCTGGCGTTGTGGAGAGTCAAGCCACAGCTCCAGGGCATCGGTGGAGCTGTAGCGCAATACGCAAGTGAACAGGGCCGTGCCGCTTTGCTGGCTGCGTACCACATCGACGCCCAGGTGGCCGGGACGCTCGCCGGCGATACGCACGATGCGCCGTAGCCAGGCTTCATATTCGGCTTCACGGCCGGGCTTGACCCGGTGCTTGACGACCAGCGTGACGACTTCGTCAGAGCTGGTTTTAGATGTTGGGTCCATGATTGGGTGACTCCCCCGCAGAATTAAGCGATGGGAGGAGTTTGGTGGGAATTGGAAGCGCAGAATTGGATGTATGTGCTGTTGTGGGAGGGGCCTTACCCACTGTAGGAGCGAGCTTGCTCGCTAAAACCGTCAACGAAAAAGCGCGCTTTCTAAATGAACGCAGCGCCTGTGGGTTTTTCGCGAGCAAGCTCGCTCCTACAGGGGATCACCGACAGTCAGTTCGCCGCCATATGCTCGGCAATCCGCCCGCGTAGCCAGCGCTCTGCCGGGTCATTGTCATGCACCCCACTCCACACCATCGACAGCTCTGCCGCATCAATTGCGAACGGTGGGTCTTCGGCGCGCAAACGCGTGCCCTCGGTCAGCGCACAGGCGGCATAATCCGGCACGGTGGCGATGATCTGCGTACCCGCCAGCAATGCGCGCAGGCCGCTGAACTGCGGCACCGCCAGCACCACCCGCCGCGAGCGGCCGATGCGCGCCAGGTCCAGGTCGATGTTGCCGCTAAGGTCACCCGAAAATGACACCATTGCGTGGGGCCTGGCGCAGTAGTCGTCCAGGCTCAGCGGCGCCTGCCCGTCATCGCCGCGCAGTACCTTGCAGGGAATATCCCGTAGTTTTTTGCGCTTGGCGTTGGCCGGCAGTTCGGTGGTGTAGCTCACCCCGACCGAGATTTCACCGCTGGCCAGCAGCGACGACATCAACAGGTAATTGGCCCGGCGCACCACCACGATAATGCCCGGGGCCTCTTCGCGCAGTTGGCTGAGCAACGCTGGAAACAGCCCAAACTCGGCATCATCGGACAGGCCGATACGAAACACCGCGCAACTGGTGGACGGGTCGAAATCCTTGGCGCGACTGACGGCGCCCGAGATGGTGTCCATGGCCGGTTGCAGCTCCTTGAGTATGGCCACCGCCCGTGGCGTGGGTTCCATGCCGCGACCGTTGCGCAGCAGCAACGGGTCATCGAACAAATCACGCAGACGGCCCAGCGCCGCACTGACCGCCGGCTGGCCCATAAAGAGCTTTTCGGCGACTCGAGTCAGGTTTTTCTCGAACATCAGCGCCTCGAAAATCACCAGCAGGTTCATGTCTACGCGGCGCAAGTCGTTGCGGTTCATGGCGGTATCCAGACGATTTACAGGGGGTAAGGAAAGCATGACCTCGATGTCCGGGATTGCATAGCCGTGCTGTCTTTTATGCGAGCGCACCTGGCGAAATTAACAACGATTAACTCGTCAGCCAGGCGGCCGGGCAACAAGATGAGCCACGTCTACACTGCATCCATTCACGGGAACGCTCCCATCGACTGCGGATATTTGTCATGGCCCGACTAGAGCAATATGCCCCTCGTTTGTCCGCCACCGGAGGCCTGTGCCCCCGGCGCGAGCGCATCGCCAAGCAACTGATCCTCGCCAACCTCGGTGAAAGCCTGGCCATCGCCGACCTGGCTCAGGCCTGCGCCTTGTCGCGCAGCCATTTCTCCCGCGCCTTCAAATGCAGCACCGGAGTGTCGCCCCAGGAATGGATCCGTCAACAGCGGATCCTGCGGGCCAAGGAATTGATCACGGGTTCATCCTTGAGCCTCACGCAAATCAGCCTGGAATGCGGATTCTGCGACCAGGCGCACTTCTGTCATATGTTCACGCGCAGCGAAGGCGTGAACCCGATGACCTGGCGAAATCACCACTCGCGCTCCAAGCCTGACGTGATCGCCGCCTAGTGGTCTTCGTGCAGCTGGAATATGCTGGCCCAACCCCTACTCCAGAACCCGGGCAACCATGACAGACCTGAGCGACCAGGCCGTGCACTTCGGCCCTTATTGCATCCACCCGCGCCAGCGCCTGGTGCTGGAGGCCGGTCGCCCGTTGCGTCTGGGGCGGCGGGCGGTGGACATCCTGCTGATTCTGCTGGAGCAGGCCGGCAATGTGGTAAGCAAGCAAGAGCTGATCGCGCGGGTCTGGCCCAGAAGCGTGGTGGAAGACGGCAACCTGCGGGTACACATGGCGGCATTGCGCAAGGCACTGGGTGACGGCCAGGCCGGGCAGCGCTATATCGTCACGGTCGCCCAGCGCGGCTACAGCTTTGTTGCGCCACTGAGCATCGAACCGATGACGCTACCCACCGACGGCGTTCCCCAGCGCCCGCGCCATAACCTGCCGCTGCGACGCACGCGAATGATTGGCCGCCAGGCCCTGATCGACGCCCTGGTGCAGCAACTGCCGCAGCAACGCTTCATCACCCTGACCGGCGCCGGTGGCATCGGTAAAACCACCGTGGCCCTACGTGTCGCCGAGTTGCTGATCGGGCATTACCGCGATGGGATTCATCTGCTGGACCTGGCGCCGCTGAGCGCCGCGTCGATGATCCTGCCCAACCTCGCCGCCCTGCTGGGCCTCACGCCCGGCGAGAATGCGCCACTGGTCAGCTTCGCCCGCAGCCTGCAGGCGCGCCAGATGCTGCTGGTGATCGATAATTGCGAACACCTGCTCGACGACATTGCCCTGATCAGCGAAACCCTGTTGCGCCATGCGCCGCACCTGCACATTCTCAGCACCAGCCGCGAAGCCCTGCGCGCCGAAGGTGAACATGTACAACGCCTCGAACCGCTGGCCTGCCCGCCCGCCACCGGCAACCGGGCCCAGGCGCTGGGTTACCCGGCCATGCAATTGCTGATCGAGCGGGCGATGTCCCATCAGGAAAGCTTTGCCCTCAGCGAAGCCGAACTGCCGCTGGCCATTGATATTTGCCAGCGCCTGGACGGCATTCCCCTGGCGATCGAACTGGTCGCCGCGCAGATCGAACGCTTTGGCTTGCAGGGGCTGCTGGTACAAATGGAGGACAACTTCCGTCTGCTGACCCGCGGACGGCGCAGTGCCCTGCCCCGCCAGCAAACTCTGCGGGCCACCCTCGACTGGAGTTTTGACCTGCTCACCGAATGCGAAAAAATCTGCCTGCGCCGGCTCGCCGTGTTCCGCGGTGGCTTCAGCCTGGTCAGCGCGGCAGCGGTGATCGCCGGGGACAATATCGCCCCGGCACAGGTGCTCGGTTCCATCACCCCACTGGTGGCCAAGTCACTGTTAAACGTGGAAGCCAGCGATGACGAGATGGTCTATCGCCTGCTGGATATCACCCGTACCTACGCGTTGGAAAAACTCAGCCAGGCCGGCGAGTTGCAAACCACTCGAGAACGTCACGCCGCCAGGTGCCTGGCGCTGATGGAACAGGCGCAAGGCGACTGGGAACTGATCGCCACGCAACCCTGGATCGAACGTTACGCACCGCTGCGCGAGGACGTGCGCGCCGCCCTCGATTGGGGCTTTAGCGAGGCAAACGAGCACCTGTTGGCCATTCGCCTGACGGTCAGCGCGATGCCGCTGTGGCAGGAGCTGTCGTTATTGCGCGAGCATGGCGGTTATGTGCATAAGGCCCTGGCGCTGATTGATCAGGTCAAGGCGCCTTGCAACCAACTGACCCTGCAATTGCAGTTGGCCCTGGGCAGTCTTTCGTACCATGCCCTGGGCCCCGCGCCCCAGACCGTTGCAGCCTTTGTGGGTGCTGCACGGCTGGCCGAAATCAATCAAGACCGGGCCGGCCAGTTGCGGGCAGTCTCGGGCCATATGGCCGTGAACCTGTGTGCCGGGCGTTATGCCGAGGCGCTGGAGCAAAGCGTACAGTTCGAACGCCTGGACCCGCGCACCGAGCCGCTGCTGGACCTCAGCGTCCAACGCTTGCGCGCGCTGGGCCAGCACTACATGGGTCATCAAGCGCTGGCCCGTCATCATGCCGAGCAGGTGCTGCAGCGCATGACCCACAGTGGCCATGTGAACCGCTTCGCCCATGGCGTTGGCGTGCAATACGATCAAAACGTCGCGTCCCTGACCATCCTGGCAAGAGTCCTGTGGCTACAGGGTTTTCCCGAGCGCGCCTGGCGTACAGCCAGCCAGGCGCTGGAGATGGCGCTGCAGATCAATCACGGCACATCGATCTGCTACACCCTGGCGTTGGCCGGCGTGGTAATCGCCCGCTACAACGGCGCCGAACAGGACGCTCAAACGCTGCAAACGCTGCTGCTGGAGCAATCCCACAAGCATTCGGTGCAACTGTTCCAGACCTGGGCCGGGCATTACGCCGGCATCCTGGGTGACCAGCATTTGCAGGGCCTGGGACTGATCAAGGACACCTTGATCACACTCGGCTGCTGTGAACCCGACGAGGCCGCCTTTGAAAGGGCACGCAGCGGTGCTGCCGGCTGGTGCGCCGCGGAAATTCTGCGGGTGCGTGCCGAACAGTGGGCGCGCGAGGGTGATAGCCGTGCGGCTGAAACGCTGTTGCTCCAGGCGCTTGGCCTGGCACAGCAGCAAGGCGCCCTCGCCTGGGAGTTGCGGTGTGCTTACTCCCTGGCGCAACTGTGGCAACAGCAAGGGCGCATTCTGGCGGCCAGGGACCTGCTGAGTCCGATCCACGCGCAATTTACCGAAGGCTTCGCCACCCGGGACCTACTGCGCGTGCGCGGCCTGCTCGATGAGTTGCAGGACAAACGGCCGGCCTGACATCACGTCCAGGCAGTCGCCATAACCTTGCTGCAACCGCTGCACCTGAGCCGGATCACGCAGTTGCGCCAACGCGTAGCTGCGCACGCAGTTGAGCAGCCGGTAACGCGGCAGGCCCAAGCCCGGTTCGATGACCAGCAGCGAGGTATTGACCAGACGCGCCAGCAGATAAGACAGGTCGGCGTGCTCAAGCTCGGTACCGCGCACCATCTCGCTTAAAGTGGGCAAGGTCACCGCCATCTTGAACAAGCCCAACTGCAAGAACAGCCAACACTGCGGCAGGCTCAGACGCTCGTAGCTCCACTCCAGGGCAGCGCTCATGGATCGATGGTGTTCCAGCGCTGTGCGGCGCCCGCGCGCAAGCCCCTGCAAGCCGCTGCGCAATTGCTGATGCACTGCGCCGATGCCCAGTGCATCGACTTGGGCGGCCGCCAGTTCGAGCGCCAACGGGATACCGTCCAGGCGCCGACAAATATCGCGCAACGGCGCCAGGTCCTGCGGCCGCAACACAAAATCCTGCTGACTGGCACGGGCGCGGGCGACGAACAGTTGCACCGCGGGACACGCCATGGCCTGCTCGACACTGCGGCACACTGAAGCTGATGGCAGCGTCAGCGGGGGTACACGCGACACCCACTCGCCGGGCGCCAGCAAGGCTTCGCGACTGCTGATCAGGACAGTCACTTCGGGCGCTCGTTCGCGCAGTGCGCGCACCAGTTTTCGACAGGCACCCAGCAACAGGTCCGCACCGTCGAGTACCACCAGCAACTGGCGCGAGGCCAACTGGCGAGATACCTCATCGAGACTGTCGGTGGGTGTGAGCTGCACGACCGTGGCGAGGCTGGCGAGCAGTTCTCCAAGCGTTTGCACGCAGGCCATGTCGAGCCACCACACCCCGTCGCGATAGCGTGGCAACACGCGCTCGGCCAGGGCCAGGGCCAGCGTACTTTTGCCGACGCCGGCCACACCGGTGAGGGTCAGCAAGCGCTGCCCGGACAAGCGCCGTGCCAACTGGTTCACCAACTCGTCTCGACCGAATACCGGGCTGAGCCGGGCAGCCAGGTTATGCGCGGCCGGCTGCGTCGGCACAGTCGCTTGCACGAGGCCGGTGAAGCAGTACCCACGCTGGGGGTGATTGAGGATCAGGCGTTGCCCGTCCAGTGCCCGACGCAACGCGGCAATATGCACGCGCAGGTTATTGTCTTCGACGATGCTGTTGGGCCAGACCCGTTCGATCAAGGTGGCCTTGCTGATGAACTGCCCCGGTGCTTCCAGCAACACCGCCAGAATATCCAGAGCACGGCCGCCCAGCGGCACCGGCCAGCCAGACTTGCTGACCAGGCGCTGTTGCCGATGAAAGGTATAGGGGCCGAAGCTCAGCGTCGCAGAATCTTGCATGTCCGTAACAGCGCTGAAACACCCGTGCTTGAGTGCCTGCGCGTCCTTTTCCATGGGCTCGGCCCTATCTTGCCAGCTAGCGATGACAGGACAATGCTGGCACGGGGAGCGATACGGACAATCGAGTGCCTCAGACGGACATTGTGTCGTTAACTGAACTGTTGTCGGTATTGGGTTGGGTTCAGGCCCAGTTTTTCACTGAACAGAAAGCGCATATGCCGCACGCTGCCGAAGCCTGCGTGGAACGCCACGGTCTTGAGCGGCAGGTCGGTGGTTTCCAGCAGTTGCCGGGCCCGGTCGATGCGCGCGCCCTGCAAAAACGCCATGGGCGTCATCTGCACGTCCTTGGCGAACAGTCGCGCAAAATGGCGTGCACTCATGCCGGCCAGTTCGGCCATGGACTCGATAGTAAATGGCTGATCAAGATGGGCGAGCACGTGATTCTGCACGCGGGTGATCGCAGTTTCCTGAGGCGCTACCGCAGCGGTCATGGGGCTGAACTGGGCCTGGCCACCCTGGCGTTTCATCACCACCAGCAGGACTTTGGCCACGTCCACCGCCACTTGCTTGCCATGGTCCTGGGCGACAATCGACAGGGCCAGGTCAATACCAGCAGTAACGCCCCCCGAGGTAATCAGGCGCCCGTCCTGCAAGTAGATGCGATCGGTCTCGACGATGGCGTTGGGAAAGGCCTTGATCAAGCGCTCGGTGTAGTGCCAGTGAGTCGTCACGCGGTGCGCGTCGAGCAAGCCTGCATGGCCAAGTACAAAGGCCCCGGTGCAGATCGAGCCGAAACGCCGGGCACGCGGCGCGGCTGCCTTCAGCCAAGGCAGCAACGCAGGGTGGCATTCGTTATAGGCGCCGGGCCCGCCCGGTACCAGCAGCAGGTCATAGGCCGCCTGGGCCTGGTCCAGCAGCAGATCGGTCTGGACCATCACACCGTTGGAGGCCCGCAACGGGCCTGGCTCAGTGCCAATGGTCAGTATCTGGTAGTGATCGGCAGTCGGCAGGTAACGGTTGGCAATTGAAAACACTTCGAGCGGCCCGGCCATGTCGAGCAGCAGGAAGTCCGGAAACAGCGCCATGGCCACGGTTTTCATAAGCGGGAAATGTCCATCGAAAAGAAGTGCGGCGGGCATTATGGCACGACTTTTACTGTCAACCTTAAAGCGACAGTTATTGTATTTTCATCTTCTTAATCAATCATTCGTTAACCATTAACCTTCTTCTCAACGCCAGCGCCCTGCATCTCGCAGCCTGCGCTCACTTGAGGACTGGACCATGCTGACCCTTCGCAAAGCTTCCGAACGCGGCGCCGCCAATCACGGTTGGTTGAAGTCGTTCCACACCTTTTCCTTCGCCAACTACTGGAACCCCAAGGAACAGGGTTTTTCCGACCTGCTGGTGATCAACGATGACCGTGTCGCCGCAGGTAAAGGCTTCGGCCAGCACCCTCATCGCGACATGGAGATCTTCTCCTATGTGCTTGAAGGCGCCCTGGAACACAAGGACACCCTGGGCACCGGCTCGGTGATCCGCCCCGGCGATGTGCAGTTGATGAGCGCCGGCAGCGGCGTGGCTCACAGCGAGTTCAACCACAGCCAGCGGCTTGGCGTGCACTTCCTGCAAATCTGGATCGTGCCGAATAAGGCGGGTGCCAAGCCGCGCTATCAACAGGAACACTTCAGCGAAGCGCAAAAACGCGGGCGCTTGCAGTTGATCATCTCGCCGGACGGCACCGACGGCTCGCTGAAGGTTCGTCAGGATGCACGGGTGTATGCCGGGCTGTTCAACGGCGACGAAAGCACCCGCCTGGAATTGGCGCCGGATCGCTACGCCTACATCCACGTGGCGCGCGGCAGCGTTGAACTCAATGGCCAGCGCTTGCTGGAAGGCGACGGCGTGCGGGTGCGGGACGAGCGCCAGATCCGCCTGAGCCATGGCGAGGACGCCGAGGTGCTGGTGTTTGACCTGCGCCCCAACGAACTGCCGCAGATGCCATGACGGTCACGGTGATGGCCCCGCAAGCGGGACCATCGCTGGCGTCGATAGTCACCATCAGCGCAATGAAGTTCTCTTAAAAAATGCAACGCGTAACATCAAACCCATGCCAAACGGCACCCAACTAAAGCATTCGGAGCACACCATCATGAAACGCCAAATCCTGCTTAGCCTCGCTTTCTCGGTACTGGCTGCAAACGCTTTTGCCCACCCGGTAGTCGCTGAAGGCGGTGCCGATCGTCTGATAGAAACCCGTGTCGCCGAAGGTGGCGCGGATCGCTTGCAGGAACGCGGCCTGGCTGAAGGTGGTGCTGACCGCCTGCAGGAACGCGGCCTCGCCGAAGGCGGTGCCGACCGCTTGCAGGAACGCGGCCTGGCTGAAGGCGGTGCTGACCGCTTGCAGGAACGCGGCCTGGCTGAAGGTGGTGCCGACCGCTTGCAGGAACGTGGCCTGGCCGAAGGTGGTGCCGACCGCTTGCAGGAACGCGGCCTGGCTGAAGGCGGTGCTGACCGCCTGCTGAGCACCCACGTATAACCCGCACTGTTGGCGGGACACTCCAAACCGGCCTGATCAGCCGGTTTTTTTTCGTCTGCGATTTGGATAGCTATCGACACAAACTTTGTAAAGCTACCGCAATCACGATGGGTAGCGCCCCGTTAAACCGCGCGGGCTTGCGTGGGCTACCTGTTGCGATTGGTCACATTCCCCCGGCCCGCTGCAGAGGAACCCTTACGCCCTTTTCCTTCACCCAACATCGCGTCTGAAATACAGACGCACGCCTTAGGAAACCGGCCTCTCAGATATTTACCTACGAGTACCCGCCCATGCTCAGCGCCCCCCTGCACACCCAACGACATTGGTATAACACGCCATTCCATACCCCAATGCCCGCCGTGCCCCCCAGCCAGGCAGGCGTCACCGGGCAGACAAACCAACCCTCAGCCCTGGTATCCGGGCTGTCCACTTCTGCACCGACAACCTACACAGAAGGGTTCGGCGACCGACACAACCTGCAGACGCTGACCAACAACCTCACCGAAGCTGCGACACAACTGGACGCAAACGCCACGCCCCAGGCAATACGGGCCGCCTTGAGCGCGCCGCTGGATATCCACCCTGACTCATCGTTCCCTATGCGCCCCAGTGAAGGCGCGACACTGGAAAGTTTTATCAGGGCCAAGGGCTGGGCCGTACCCACCACCCTGCTTGCTCTGACTGAACTGATAAACATAGTGAAACATGCGGCCCTGACCCAACCGCTGGGTAATTTCGGCGGCGCGTTGTCATGGTCAGTGCCCTTGAGTCAGGCGGAGCAGACCCGGCTGCGCGTTATCTCCATGAGGTCAGACTTCCCGAACGCCCTGGATGCTCTGCTGGCCCAGCACCCGCTCTCCCCCGAGCTACCGAGTGACCCCGCCCAGGCGCTGGAAGCGCTGCTCAATGGCCGCGCCGGGCAAGCGCTGGGTAAACATCTGCAAGAGCAATCAAGCGGTATCGCCACGGACAATAGCGCCGCAGACTATCTGATGGCAGCCATTAACCTGCAATTGGACCCCGAATCCATCACGGCCCCTCGACATAACAAGGTGGCGGGATTGGACCTGGCAAACGAGAAACACTGGGGTAAGCCCGCTGCTACGGTGGTGGAGGCATTGAGCAAGCATTTGAGCGACAGCGGCAGGATCAGCCCGGCACTGTCCAAGGTGGGCGCGTACGCTCTACTGGCGAAGAAAGCCCCCGTTTATCTGATCAAGGACATTCCGCCCACCGTGAACTATGGCAGCGCGGCTTGGCTGAACCTGGTCATCGCGGCGACGGCCATCGAAGCCGGTACGCCGGGAAAAGTCCCGAATATGACTTACGCTCAAGTGATGCTGGAGGGCGAGCGCGCCCGGCTGGAGCAACCCGATGCCGCTCGGCACGCCCAGATGACGGCCTTGGTAGACTGGGGAATCTGCCAGCACCTGATCGCCCCCAGGGACGACAGGCAATACACACAGCAAGAGTTGGAAACCCTCAGAACCACCTTCAATGCCCGACAACAAATCATGCTCAGCGCCTCCCGGGCGATGGACCTGGAACTGCCCACGCGTGAAAAAATGGCCCTGGAGATGCTGGTGGAACGGTACGGCGATCTGGGCGACCTGTTTAAACAGAAACTCATCAAGACCGGTACCGCTACGCGCACAGGGCAGACTAAGGAGCATACCTGGTTATACGGTCGTCATTCGATGCTGGACTTCGCAATGATGGATCTGGAGTTGCCCTATGTCTTCGAAGCATTGGACAAACGCATTCCCATCCAGGATATGAATGCCCGTTATCGATTTGGGATACGCGGTACCTTCGAACAACGATTCGAAGACACGATCAAGCAAAAAAAGGTCGCCCTGAATACAACGGTCAAGCATTTGATTGCCCAACTGCCACTCGAAGACCGCAAGCACTTTGAGTACGGCGAGATTACTTATTATCGAGAGTCGTCTACTCGGTTGGGTTTCTGGAGCAAGTCCGATCCCGTCTATAAAAAGGACCTGTTGGTAAAAATTGAACGCAACGGCCAATCCACCGGCTATCGGATCGACCTCGCCCGAGGCACGATCGTGCCGGCTGCCAGGTGGGAGGTGAGAGAGCATACATCCAGGGATGCGGGAGACGTAGAGTTGGGTACCCGCGTGTTCATACCCAAAAACGTCAGCAGTCATCACGCAAAAGAACGCGCCGGTGCGGCGGGCGCGATTGATAGTTTTTCCACGCCCCGCACACAGGACATTGCTGATGTTTTCGTTGAGCACTACAACCTCGACGACCCGGACATCGAACGATACGCCAGAGGGCAGACGACCCAGGACCTGGCTAACGCAAAAGCTCATCAAATCGACGAATTCTTCATGAATTTGATTCCTTTCCGCTCGGCGATTGAAAACTTTAAAAAGGGTAACAACGTCGAGGGCGGATTTGACTTGGCCCTGGATGTATTTGGTTTTCTGACAGCCGGCGCGGCCAACATCGGCAAACTGACCAGGGTCGCCGGCAGTGTCGCGTCCCTCGCATCCAAAATCGCACGGACAGGCAAAGTGGTCGGCATGGTCACCCTGAGCAACCTGAACCCCATGGACGGTTTGGCTGACCTGGCCGTCGGAGGAGCAAACCTGCTCAGCAAAGGAGTGACCAAAACTACAGCGTGGCTGGCTAACCTACAAAAAACGGGTCACAGCCACGAGTGGCTCAAGGCTCTCAGTCAGGAGCATGGCAGCGCGTTGCTCGGTTCAACCAAGTCCGGCGAACACTCCGTTGAGGGGGTTGCGGTACTCAAAAACGATCAGTGGCACCACTACGATCCCATCACCCGCCAACCCTACGGTGCGCCGATCAAGGACTTCACTCCGAAAGTGCTGGCAACCCAAGGTGAAATCAACGGCATCATCAGCGACTGGATCACCGGATGGCTCAATCCGGCAAAAAGCGATATCCCTTTAGCGGAAGCTTTCAACGATGCGGTTGCAGCAGCAACCGCAACTACCACAGGCCAGGCTGCGTTCCATCAAGGGTACAGCACGGTCGCCGCGTCCAGCCTTTCTGGCTACTCAGCGGCACTGAGCATCAGCCAGCTGAAAAAACTGGCCATGGACTCCATCGACTCACCCGCAATACTGGGTAGCCTGTCCAAGCGTATCGACGAGTTGGAGGCCCTGCCAGAAAAAGTCAGGGCACACTACGAGACGCTCATTACGCCACAAAACCCCGTGCCCGGCCTCCACCCGACACCGCAACAAATACAGTTTGAAGAGGGGTTCGCAAGGGGTATTCCAGACGCAATCGCGGGCTTCTCGCCGACGATGAAAATGCATCAATTGCGCGAGCTGATATTGACCCCAGCGCTGTCACCTGCAGAAGTGGGTGCCCTGTTCCGGCATATGCAAAATCGACTGCTTGAAACAAGCTTGGCAACGAGCAGAAAATTCACGGATGACATCACGGCCGCCGGCGGCACAGTGATCGCCATGCCGCAGGGCTATTATCTGAGTCAGGTGAATATTCCGTCCTCGGGCGACTGCGCCGCCTTGTCGAACACCATGGCGTTGGCCATTCTCGACGACGCCGAAGACACACTGATAAAGAATTTCTTTCTCAGTATGGCGCACCCCAAACACCCTAATACTGAACGATTCCGCAACAGCCTGGAGAGGTTCCAGACCATCCTCAGAGATGACTTTCATTCCGGGCAGCTCACCCGCAAAGCCACGTACGACATGATCATCTCGGACCTGGCAACGGCCACCACCTCCAAAGCCTTGCTCATCGGCAATCCAAAGCATGGCGTAACAGCCGCCGTCAGGATTCTGAATGGTAAAAAAACCTGGTTCTATTACGACCCCAATTTCGGGCTCGCCAAATTCACCACTGAGGCGTCCATGCGCAGCGGCATCGAACGCGTGCTTAACAGTGGGCAAACCAGCCATCTGTTCCAGCCACTCAAACGGGCCGAGGGCTATACCGTGTCTGAATTCAACGAGTTGTATCTGATCAATAAAATGAGAGACCCGCGAAGTGTCAGTGGCCTGTATTCGGCAGCCATATCGGTAACCTAGATAGCCGCCAATGGCGCTTAACGTTCGCGTTTGACCTTCAAGTGCCGCGCATACCAGGGCCGCCTGGGCACGCGCTTGAACAGGCCCTTGAGCAGCTCCTCATCGGCACCGAAGGTGATGCGCAGGGCCAGCTTCATGATTTCCGGGTCCATTTCCATCGAACGCCCCTGTTGCAGCCCCGGTGTGGTGCTGCAGCCGTGGGTGTCCGGGCCCAGCCAGGGGTCGCCCACTTCAACCCAGCGGCCCGGCGCAAACCAGGCCACGCCGTTGACTTGCAGGCGGCGTACTTCGCCCGGGTTGAAGCGCTCGTGGGCGCGAAACCAGTCTTCGATGCGGTCATCGATCCAGCCATGGAAGTGCCAGAACACCGGGTTGACGTGGGATGAAAACGGATCGCCGAGGAAGTCATTCTCCGGCGCATACCAGCGTGCCGCAAAATCTGCAGGGTCGCGGGCGAACGGCACCGGTGCGCCATTGGACGGGTCACGCGGCACCGAGGCCCAGCGCATGTGCAGCCAATCATGCAGGCCCAACTCCATCTCCGAGCCCAGCTGGCCCAGGGTGAGCTTGGCCAGGTAGCGCGGGTCGCGGTACTGGGATTCCCACACCTGGAAATTACTGTGATAGGTCTCGGCCGCCTTGATGTCGCTGACCCACTGGGTGTAGTCGGCGTCGTCCGGCGCCGACCAACAGGGCGGCAGCGCGAAGCCGTCGTGGTTGTCGAAGTAGCGCACAAACCCCAGGCGGTCCCGCTCCAGCGCCGGTTGCGGCGCGGGGAATTGCGGCCACGACGGCAGGTCTTGCATGGAGCGCGCAGTACCGAGCATATGCCGGTGCATGAAGAAGAAGTCGATGCCCGAGCCATTACGGTCCTTGTGTTTGCCGCGGGCATCGCGCTCCTGACCACGGGGCCCGGGTTGCCAGCCGATACCGCGCAAAGCCTCGCGCTTTTCTTCGGAGAGTTTGTGCCACTGGTCTCGCGTGGCGTGCCACAGCTGGTGAAACAGGCGATGTTCGGGCGAAACCAGCCAGGCCAGCAAGGTGGGATTCAGACCGATGCGCTGGCGGGCCTCGGGGAACAGCTGTTTGTGCGCAATAAAACGGTTATCGCGCTCAATCAACGCCAGAGGGCGCTCAAGATCGAGGATTTGCCCGCTGAGCGTGGCGCTGCCGGCATTGCCGAAGGCGGCCCAGACTTCATCAAGGGTCATCTTGAATTCATAGGTCGGCACGCCGCCAACCGAGTCGCGGTCGATCAACCGCCAATAGAGCACGGCGCCCTCGCCCGTCAGCAGATCGCCCAGTACGCGATAGCGCGGCTCGCCGTCGGCGCGCAGGTTCTCGGCGGTATCCAGGTAACCACGCAGGCCACGGCCACGAGGGGCGATGTCGAGCAGCAGCTCCAGGCCGTGCAGCGGCAAGCCTTTGAGGCCGGCATCCCGCCCTGCCAGGCGCAGGCTCCAGACGCCGCGCAGGGTGTTGGCCAGGTGCTGGCCCTGGGTGTCGGCCAGGTCAACCGTGGCTTCGCCGGGGGTGATGGGAAATTCTTCTTCCCGCGTCAGCTCGCGATGGGCATAAAAGGCCGCCGGCACGGCCGCGCCGGTCAGCGCCAGGCCTGCGATGAACCCTCGTCGAGAGATTGTCATTGTCTACCTTAGGAAACGGCTTGATCAGAGCTAGAACGTTTGCAGCCCGCCGAAATTTACCGTCGCACCCGCACGGCCTAAATTTCCCCCGCCAGCGCTCGTTCTTCCCTGATAGCAAAGGCCGCAACTGACTGAGATGGCAATGACAAAATCACGTTCGAAAAAGGCGTTGTATATCGGCCTGCCGTTGGCCCTGGCTATCGGCGCCGGGGTCGGCTTTCTGGTCTGGGACCGTTGGTTCAAGGGCAACGCCGGCTACCCGCTGGAGGTGATCAAGCAGGCCAATGAAATGCAGGATCGCCTGTTGTCGTTCGACAGCCATATCACCCTGCCCCTGGACTTCGGCACGGCAGGCAATGAGGCCGACAAGGATGGCAGCGGCCAGTTCGACCTGGCCAAGGCATCGCGAGGCAGATTGTCGGGGGCCGCATTGACGATCTTCGGCTGGCCGGAAATCTGGAACGGCGATAACGCCCCACACAAACCCACCGATGGTTTTGTCGAAGAGGCCCGCCACGAGCAGGAGGTGCGCTACAAGATCATCTCCGGCATGGTGCGCGACTTTCCCAACCAGGTGGGCATCGCCTACACCCCGGACGATATGCGGCGCCTGCACGGCGAAGGCAAGTTCGCGATCTTTATCAGCATGCTCAACGCCTACCCGCTGGGCAACGACCTGAACCAACTGGACCTGTGGACCGCACGCGGTATGCGCATGTTCGGGTTCAGCTACATCGGCAATAACGCCTGGTCCGACTCGTCGCGCCCGCTGCCGTTTTTCAATGACTCCCCCGACGCCCTTGAAGGCCTGTCGCCGATCGGCCAGCAGGCGGTGCATCGTCTCAATGACCTGGGCGTGATCATCGATGTGTCGCAGATGTCGACCAAGGCCCTGGAGCAGGTCGCGCAGTTGAGCCGCACGCCGATGGTGGCGTCCCATTCGGCGCCTCGGGCGTCAGTGGATATCCCGCGCAACCTCAGCGACAAGGAACTGCAACTGATCAAGAACAGCGGCGGCGTGGTGCAGGTGGTCGGCTTCCCCGCGTACCTGCGCCCTTTGAGCCAGCCGACTCAGGACAAGCTCAACGCTCTGCGCGCACGCTTTGACCTGCCGCCACTGCCCAACCTGGCCATGGCCTTGATGCCCGGCGATGCAATCATTGCCGCCTGGCCCGAGCAACGCTTCGGCGAGTACGCCGGCGCGCTGTACGCCATCCTTGAGGAAGAACCCAAGGCCACCCTCAAGGACCTGGGCGATGCGATTGACTACACCGTGCGCAAGATCGGCATCGATCACGTCGGCATCGCCTCGGACTTCAACGACGGCGGCGGCCTCCAGGGTTGGGAAAACGTCGGCGAAGTGCGCAACGTCACGGCCGAACTGATCCAGCGCGGCTACTCCGAAGCCGATATCGCCAAGCTGTGGGGAGGCAATTTCCTGCGGGTGTGGGACCAGGTACAAAAAGCCGCCAAGCCATTGGCCAATCGCTAACCACCACGAAGTAAGTCCATGACCGACCGCCGTACATTTCTCAAGCAGGCCGGCGTCTTTGCCGCGAGCCTGCCGCTGGGCACCGCACTGCTGCCCAAGGCACTGGCAACCACTACCAACGACCCATGGACGGGGCTCAAACAGCTGTTCAACCAGGATCCGGACTATCTGCACTTTTCCAACTTCCTGGTGACCTCGCACCCCAAGCCCGTGCGCGAGGCCATCGAGCGCTACCGCCAGCAGATCGACCGCAACCCCGGGCTGGCGATGGACTGGGACCTTCAGGAAACCTGGAAGCGTGAAGGCCAGGTACGCGAGTGGGCCGGCCGCTACTTGAAGGCCGCGCCGGCGCAGATCGCCCTCACCGGCAGCACGTCCGAAGGGCTGGCGATGATTTATGGCGGGATCAAGGTGCGCGCCGACCAGGAAATTCTTACCACCGTGCACGAACACTATGCGACCGAGTTCAGCCTGGATTTCAGAGTGCGCAAGGAGCAAACCCAGGTTCGTAAAATACGCCTCTTCGAAAACGCCAATCGGGTCTCGGCCGATGAAGTGCTGGGCAATATCCAGCGCAATATCCGTCCCAACACTCGCGTGCTGGGCATGACGTGGGTGCAGTCGGGCAGCGGCGTGAAATTGCCCATTGGCGAAATCGGCAAGCTGGTGGCCGAACACAACCGCAACCGCGACGAGCAGGACCGCCTGCTCTATATCGTCGACGGCGTGCATGGCTTTGGCGTGGAAAACCTCGATTTCCCGGACATGCATTGCGATTTCTTTATCGCCGGCACCCACAAATGGATGTTCGGGCCGCGCGGCACCGGCCTGGTGTGCGCCCGGGAGAGCCAAAACAAATACATCACACCGATGATACCGACCTTCTCCGAAGACAAGGACTTTGCCACGACCATGACGCCCGGTGGCTACCACGCCTTCGAGCATCGCTGGGCCGCCGACGAAGCCTTCAAGTTGCACCTGCAGTTGGGTAAGGCGCAGGTACAGGCACGCATCCACGCGCTCAATACCGAACTAAAAGACCGGTTGCTGGCTCACTCGCAGATCGAATTGGTCACCCCGCGCAGCCCCGAGCTGTCGGCGGGTTTCACCTTCTTCCGGGTCAAGGGCCAGGACAGCGATGCGGTCGCGGCCTACTTGATGAAAAACCGTGTGGTGGTGGACGCGGTGGACCGTGACGTCGGCCCGGTGATTCGAACCTCGCCCGGCCTGCTCAACAGCTCGGATGAGATCCAGCGCTTCATGACCTTGCTGAGCCAGCGGTTATGACATTTTTCCCTTTGAACGAGATGCCCACATGACTCCATCCCGACTCAAACCCCTGACCGCCCTGGCGCTCACCGCCCTATGCGGCGCCCTGCTGCCCAACCTGGCCCAGGCCGCCGCCCCGCAACCGGGCAAAGTCTTCAAGGACTGCAAGGACTGCCCGGAGATGGTGGTACTGCCCGCAGGCACTTTCACCATGGGCACCCCGGAAGATGAAGTGGGACGCGAGCCCGATGAAGGCCCGATGCATGAAGTGACCTTCGCCAAACCATTCGCCATGAGCCGTTTCCACATCACCGCCGGCGAATGGGACAGTTACGTGCGTCAGAGCGGCGTGAAGATCGCCAACGGCGACGACCGCCCCGGTCGCGAATGCATCGCCAGCAAGCCGCGCTACCCCCAGAGCCCACGCCAGCCGGCCGTGTGCATGGACATGGACGACATCAAGCAATACGTAAGTTGGCTGTCGAAGAAGACCGGGCACACGTACCACATGGTCAGCGAAGCCCAGCGTGAATACGCCGCCCGCGCCGGTACCACCGGACCGTTCCCCTTCCCGTTCGACGAGGGCAAGGGCTACAGCATCGCCAGGCACGCCAACACCTACGGCCCGGCGGACGGCTACAGCTATTCGTCGCCCGTGGGCAGCTACCCGCCGAATGCGTTCGGGATGTATGACATGCACGGCAATGTGTACGAGCGGGTAGCCGATTGCGAGCACCCCAACTACGTCGGCGCGCCGACTGATGGCAGTGCGTGGATGGAGCCCAATTGTGAGGTCTACCAGATTCGCGGCAATGACTGGGGCGAGGCACCGGTGTTTTCACGCTCGGGCAATCGCAACAACATCTACCCGCAGACGCGCGGGGACTGGATTGGCTTTCGGGTAGTACGCGAGCTCTAAATTGTGGGAGGGGGCTTGCTCCCGATAGCGGTGTGTCAGTCACCCATGCATTGACTGACATGCCCTCATCGGGAGCAAGCCCCCTCCCACATTTAGATCCCATGCATCAGCAAGATTGTGCTCAGCCTTGTTTGGCCAACAGCTCCAAGCCCTCGTGCAGCGCCGGGAACAGGCTATTGTTGAAGTTGTTCCAGCGCAGTTCAAGGATGGTGTCCTCGGGCGAGATCTCGGTCTTGAGCACGTCGTGGAACACCTCACCCGAATCGATACCATTATCCACGTAGTGGAACGACGCACCGGTCCAATACAACGGCTCGCACGCCTGAGTCGCTTTGGTCGCCCAGTCGGTAATCGCCTGCCCACGCGCACCGTACAGCGCATTCCAGGTGGCATAGGCCCCACGGCGCTCGTAAGGCGATTCGATGCGGGTGATGCCCGGATGAATGTTCATGATGCGCCGCGCAAACGGCGCGCCCGGACGCACCAGTTCATCGAGGATCACCAGCAAACCGTCAAGCACCACGATGTCGGCCTTCAACTCCACCAGGGTGTCATGCAGGCGCCGCTCGAAATCCTGCTTGCCAGCGATATGTTCGGCGCTGCCCCGTGGCAGCCGGCGATAGGTGGATGGCACGCTCAGCAGCAGGTCATTGACCAACTTGCCCTGCACGCGCAAATCCGCCGGGTACAACCACTGGCGACCCGGCTTGTAGGCGAAGCCATAGTCCGCGACCAACTGCTGGTCGCGCGGGTTTTGCTCATCGTCGTCATACACCACGCCCACCAGGTTGTAGACCTCGCCCAGCGGCGTGTCATTGAGCGAGCCCACCAGAAACTCCAGCACCGACTTCATGTAGCGCTCGTGGTCCTTGTAGGCCACCGGCTGCCCGGCCTTGTCGGCAGCGGCATTTCTCAGGGACCAGACATACACCAGGTTCTTTTTCGTCATTTGTTTCGCTCTCGCTGAAAGGGCCACGCACAGCGTCGATACGCGTGCGCCTACACAACAAGAACGAACCAGGCCCCAGGCAATTTATCGCTCACTGCCACCGCCTGGCGCACCGAGCTAAATAGTCACGCCGATGCTTCGTTTGTCATGGGTAAGGGTCTGTGTGCCCAGCCCCCACTTTTTCATTTTCCGGGAAGTATTTATGACCGACCCCAAGCGCGGCGCCTTCAAAGGTTTGCTCGCATTGCTCAGGCCCTTTCGCACCATTGTGACGGTCTCCGTCGCCCTCGGTATGGCGGGTGGCCTGGCCATCACGTTGCTGTTGGCGACCATCAATACTGCCTTGCACTCATCCACCGGTATGACACAGGGAGTGATCCTGACCTTCGCCGCCCTTTGCCTATTGGCCCTGACCAGCTCAATCGTCTCCGATATCGGCACCAATTATGTGGGCCAGCGGATCATCGCCGCCCTGCGCAAGGATCTCGGCGAAAAAGTGCTGTCAGCGCCCATCGAACAGATCGAACAGTATCGCTCTCACCGTCTTATCCCGGTACTGACCCATGACGTCGACACTATCAGCGATTTCTCCTTCGCCTTCACCCCGCTGGCCATCGCAACAACCGTGACGCTGGGTTGCCTTGGCTACCTGGCTTACCTGTCGGTGCCGATGTTCCTGATGATGGTGGTGGCAATCATCATTGGCAGCAGCGTGCAGTTCATTGCCGGCGCAAAAGGCATTCGTGGCTTCGACGAGGCCCGTGATCAGGAAGACGAGCTGCAACGCTACTATTCGGCAATCGCCTCAGGCGCCAAGGAGCTGCGCATCCATCGACCGCGCCGCTACCGCATGAACACTCACCGCATCCAGGAAACCGCCGACCGCATCAGCGACATCCAAGTGCGCTCGGTGAACATCTATATTGTCGCCAAGACCTTCGGCTCGATGCTCTTTTTCGTCGTCATCGGCCTGGCCCTGGCGATGCAAGCCTACAACCCAAACCCGGACCCGGCGGTGATCACAGGTTTCGTGCTGGTGCTGCTGTACATGAAGGGCCCGCTGGAACATGTGGTGGGTTACCTGCCGATCATCGGCAAGGCACGCATCGCGTTTGCACGCATTACCGAACTGTCCGAACGCTTCTCCTCCCCCGAGCCGCACTTGCTGATGGACGGCAGCGAAGCGCCCACACCCGTGGTGCACAGCCTGGAATTGCGCGGCGTGAGCTACAGCCCGCCGCCAGTGCAAGGCAGCCAGCCGTTCCACCTGGGGCCGATCAACCTGAGCATCAAGCAGGGCGATATCGTATTTATCGTCGGCGAGAACGGTTGCGGCAAGACCACGCTGATCAAGCTGTTGCTGGGCCTGTATCAACCCCACGCCGGCGAAATTCGCCTCAACGGCGAAACCGTGACCGACCCGGCACGCGACGACTACCGCCAATTGTTCACTACGGTATTCGCCGACTACTACTTGTTCGATGACCTGGTCCAAGGCAGTGCCACTCAATCGCTGGACAGCGCCGCCAAGTACCTGGAACGCCTGGAAATCGCGCACAAGGTCAGCGTCAAGGACGGCGTGTTCAGCACCACCGACCTCTCTACCGGGCAGCGCAAACGCCTGGCCCTGGTGAATGCCTGGCTGGAAGAACGCCCGGTGCTGGTGTTCGACGAATGGGCCGCCGACCAGGACCCGGCCTTCCGCCGCGTCTTCTATACCGAGCTACTGCCAGACCTCAAGCGTCTGGGCAAGACCATCATTGTGATCAGTCATGACGACCGTTACTTCGATATTGCCGACCAGTTGGTGCGCTTGAGTGCTGGGAAAGTCATTGCAGAACTGGAACCGGCATAAATTTTTCCGGTTTATGCGAGTGGGAACGTCTCATATGCATTAATGAGAATTAACCGCATTAAGAACTCATCTGCCAACACTCAAAAAGAGAAAAATCCATGCCAGTACGGCTTGCCTTCAGCCCGTTGAGCACCGCAGTAACCATGCGACGGGCCTTGAAATTAAACGTTCTGCCCAGTGCGCTGGCCCTTGCGGTCAGCCTGCCGGTGGCGGGTTATGTTCAAGCGCAAGAGTTCGAGCTGAACATCCCGGCGCAGCCTTTGAGCACGGCACTGCAGGTGTTCGGTCAACAGGCTGACCTGCAGATCCTGTACAGCCCTGAGACCGTCAAAGGCAAACACAGCAGCGCCGTCAACGGAAAGATGGAGCCAACGGCCGCAATCGAACGCCTGCTGAGTGGGACAGGCGTCAGCTACAGCCTGCAAGGCAGCTCGGTGATCATCAACGCGCCCGGTTCAGGCACCGGCGCCTTGGAACTGGGTGCGACCCAGATCAATGCCAACCAACTGGGCACTATCACCGAAGGCTCCGGTTCCTACACGCCGGGCACCATCGCTACGGCCACCAAGATGGTACTGACCCCACGCGAGACACCTCAGTCAATTTCCGTGGTGACCCGCCAGACCATGGATGACTTCGGCCTGAACGGCATAGATGACGTGATGCGCCACACCCCAGGCATCACCGTTTCCACCTTCGACAGCGAGCGAACCAACTACTACTCCCGCGGCTTTCCGATCCAGAACTTCCAGTACGACGGTGTGCCCACCACACGTAACGAAGGCTACTCGGCCGGCCAGACGTTGAGCGACATGGCGATCTACGACCGGGTCGAAATCCTCAAGGGCACCACTGGCCTGATGACCGGCGCCGGCGGCCCTGGGGGCACCATCAACCTGGTGCGCAAGAAACCCACCGCTGAATTCCAGGGCCATGTGAGCGTCGGTGCAGGCTCGTGGGACAACTACCGCTCGGAGCTGGATGTGAGCGGCCCGTTGACCGACAGCGGCAACGTGCGCGGCCGCGCTGTGGTGGCGTATCAGGACAAGCATTCGTTCATCGACCACTATGAACGCAAGACCAATGTCTACTACGGCATCCTTGAATTCGACCTGTCGCCGGACACCCTACTGACCGTCGGCGCCGACTATCAGAACAACGACCCAAAAGGTTCGAGTTGGTCGGGAAGCCGTTCCCTGTTTGATGGGCAAGGTAACGAAATCAAGTTCGACCGGGGTTACAACAACGGCCCCAAATGGAGCAGTTGGGGCCAATACAGCCGCAGCGTATTCACGACCCTGGAGCATGCCCTGGATAACGGCTGGATCGCCAAGGCCAACTACAGCAACCAGTTGAATGGCTATAACGCGCCACTGGGCTACGCTTCACCCATTGATGGATCAACCGACAGAGCGTCAGTCTACGGCTCCAAGTTCACTGGCAAGACTATCAGCAACAACGGTGACTTCTATCTTTCCGGGCCGTTCAACCTGGGAGGACGTGAACATCAACTGGTCGTCGGCTCTTCGGTCTCGCGCTCGCATTGGGAAGGCAATGACTATTACGGCTATGAAGCGACTTACCGGGACAGCAACAACTTCCCTCTCTATGAGTGGAACGGTGACAGCCTGGAGCCGGCCTGGGGCCCGGCCCATGAGAAGGACGACATCACCCGCCAGGCTGCCGTCTACTTCTCGACACGCCTGAGCCTCACCGACGACCTGTCCCTGTTGCTTGGTTCACGCTTGACGGACTACAGGGTGACCGGCACCAACGATTCACGTGAGACCGGCAAACTCATTCCTTATGCGGGCGTGGTGTACGACCTCAACGACAACTTCTCACTGTACGGCAGCTATACCTCGATCTTCATGCCGCAACAGCTGCGGCCAGACCGCAACAACAAGATGGTCGAGCCGGACGAAGGCGAGAACTATGAGCTGGGCGTGAAGGGTGAGTTCTATGATGGCCGCTTGAACGCCAGCCTCGCCTACTTCGAGATTCACGAGTCCAATCGCGCCGAGGAAGACACCGAGTACAACAACAATATGCCGGCCAACTCGCCCGTCGAGTGGGCCTACAAGGGCGTCCAGGCCACGACCAAGGGTTATGAAGCCGAGATCTCCGGAGAACTGGCGCCTGGGTGGCAAGTACAGGCTGGCTACACCCACAAAGTGATTCGTGATGACGACGGCAAGAAGTTCTCTACGTGGGAACCTCAGGACCAACTGAACTTCTACACCAGCTACAAGTTCACCGGTGCACTCGACAAGCTCACCCTCGGCGGCGGTGCACGCTGGCAGGGCGAAGCCTGGCAAGACGTCTACAACCGCGGCAAGAGTGCCACCCAGCGGTTCTCACAAGACCCGTACTGGTTGGTCGACGCCATGGCGCGCTACCAGATCAGCAAAAACCTGTCCGCCACGGTCAACGTCAACAACGTGTTCGACAAGCGGTACTACACCAACATTGGCTTCTACACGTCGTCGTATGCCGGCGACCCACGCAATGTGATGCTGTCGACCCGCTGGGACTTCTGATCTGACGGGCTGAACATCCGCAACACCCAACACCCTGTGCAGGCCCAGCCTTTACAGGGTGTTTTTTATGGGTGACGGTTCATCAACCGCAACCCATGAAAAAGCCCCAGGTCACTGCGGGTGACCTGGGGCTTTCTGGTTTGCCAGCGATTACTCCATGGCTGTCACAAAGCTGCGCACGAACTCGGCGTTGTCGATGATGCGTTCATGGTCCACGTCAATCATCACCGAGCGCACCACACACGCCCCGCCAATCGTCCTTTCCATGCTGGCTTCGATCAACGCCTTGTGCTGGCCCGCACGGCTCATCGCCGCCCACCAGCAACTCACTGGCGCCTTGAGTGGCTTGAAATCAGCCTGCTCCATGCGCTTGAACAACGCACGGTCAACCTCCCAGGAAACCTGCGCCTCGCTGCCGGCCAATAGTTCTTGTTTGATGTCGCCAAAGGCTTCACCCAGGGTTGCCTCGGCCCATTCAAGGAAATGTGCCCACTGCTCGCCTTGATCAACGCGGGTTACCTGAACAGCCTGCCAAGTGGTGTGAATTGCCTCGGCAAACGCCGGGAACATCTCCCCGAGCAACGCCACACGCCGTTCGTTATCGCAAACCTCGCTGTCATCGGTGGTGACGGCTGCGTCCCAATATCGGGTGAGCCAGCGCGGTGGCGAAGCGTCGATCCAGCCGACGAACTCCACCTGCCGCCCTGCTTGCTCCAGGCCGTAAGCGACCTCGACCGCGAGGTTGCCACCCAATGACCAGCCGGCCAAATGGAAGGCCCCCTCAGGCTGCGCCTCCAGCAACTGCCCGGTGTAGTCTTCGATCATCTCCGACCAGGAGGGTACTTCGGCGCCCTCCTCGGCCAACGCACGGCAGATCACCCCCACCACTGGCCGTTGCTCCCGCAATGCCAGGGCCACGGCTTTGTAACAGTGCACCGAACCGTAGCTGGGGTGAAACAGGTACAGCGGCGTGCCTTGGGTACAGCCGTTAAGAGGTACCAACAGCGATCGGCGCGTCGTGCCTTGCAGGCAACCGACCTGAGCGCGCACGGTCGGGTTGAGCATCAACTGGCTGACTGAAAGACCAATACCGCTGGCCTTGCGAATCCTCTCCTTGAGCATCAACACCAACAGCGAGTGGCCACCCAACTCAAAGAAGTTGTCGTTCAGGCCCACCGACTCCACGCTTAATACATCGCTCCAGATCGCAGCAATTTTCTGTTCCAGCTCGGTCTGTGGTGCTTCAAAACGCCAGGTTGACTGCGTGTCCGGCTTTGGCAATGCCCTGCGGTCCAGTTTACCGTTGGGGCCCAGTGGCATCTGGTCCACTACCAACCACTGCGCCGGCACCATGTAATCCGGCAGGTGCACCGCCAGGTGGGCACTGATGACTTCACGCCAATCATCACCCTGCTCCTGCAACACCAGGTAACCCACCAAGTGTTTGTCGTCCACCGCCAGCACCGCCGCCTCACGCACCCAATCGTGCTCCAGCAACCGCGCTTCGATTTCACCCAACTCGATACGCAAGCCACGCAGCTTGACTTGGTGGTCGATACGCCCGGCGTATTCGATCACGCCGTCTGCGCGATAGCGGGCCAGGTCGCCGGTACGGTACAGGCGCTCGCCCTGGATGAACGGGTGAGCGATAAAACGCTCCGCCGTCAGGCCCGGGCGACGGTGATAACCGCGCGCCAGCCCGACACCGCCGAGGAACAACTCACCCAACACACCCGCCGGGACAGGCTCGAAATGGCTGTCCAGCACATAGCAACCCAGGTTGGCGATCGGCTTGCCGATCGGTACAGCATCACGCCCTTCGTCCAGGCAGGTCCAGTGGGTCACGTCGATGGCCGCCTCGGTCGGGCCATACAGGTTGTAGAGCCCGGCCTGCGGCAACTTGGCGAACACTTGTTGCTGCGCATCCACCGGCAACGCCTCGCCACTGCACACGATACGCTGCAGGCTGGTGCAGGACGACACCTTGGTATCGAGCAAGAACGCTTGCAGCATGGACGGCACGAAATGCAGGGTGGTGACCTGTTCCCGATTGATTAGCTCAATCAGCTTGCCCGGATCACGATGGTCACCGGGCGCCGCGATCACCAGGCGTGCGCCGGTCATCAGCGGCCAGAAGAACTCCCATACCGATACGTCAAAACTGAACGGGGTTTTCTGCAACACGGTATCGCCCACCTCCAGGGCATACGCTTGCTGCATCCAGCACAGGCGGTTGGTCAATGCGCAATGGCGGTTACCCGCGCCTTTGGGCTGGCCGGTAGAGCCGGAAGTGTAGATCACGTAGGCGAGGTTTTCGCCATCGAGCGTGACGCCCGGGTTTGCCTCACTGTAAGTCTCTACGCCACCCTCACCCAATACCAGGGTTTGTACTCCGTGTGGAATCGGCAGTTGCTCGTGCAGGTGCGCCTGAGTCAGCAGCAGTTTTACACCGCTATCAGCAAGCATGTAGGCCAGGCGCTCACGCGGGTATTCCGGGTCTAGCGGCACGTAGGCGCCACCGGCCTTGAGCACCGCCAGCAGGCCGACGACCATATCGATGGAGCGTTCGACAGCCAGGCCGACCAGCACATCCGGGCCC
Source organism: Pseudomonas paralactis (assembly GCF_001439735.1). Taxonomy (GTDB): domain Bacteria; phylum Pseudomonadota; class Gammaproteobacteria; order Pseudomonadales; family Pseudomonadaceae; genus Aquipseudomonas; species Aquipseudomonas paralactis. The sequence goes on along the minus strand of NZ_JYLN01000005.1, from coordinate 48,818 downwards.
ACGCCCGCCTCAACCAAACGATGCGCCAGGCGGTTGGCGCGGCAGTTCAATTGGCTGTAACTCAGGCGCTGCGCCCCGAATGCCAACGCCGGCGCGTCCGGCGTCAGCGCGACCTGATATTCGATCAGCTCGTGCACGCCGCGATGCAGCGGGTACTCGCGTGCGGTCGCATTCCAGTCGTCGACGATCAGCTTGCGCTGGGCATCGGGCAACGACGGCAAGTCTGCCAGCCGCTTCACATGTGCCAACGTCAACGCCTGCAGCAACTGCTGAAAATGCTCGGCCAGATGGGCAATATCCTGCTCACCGAACGCGGCGTGATCGTAGTTGAACTCCACGGCCAGGCTGTCGCCCATGGCCAGCAAGACGGTCAAGGGGTAGTGAGTCTGTTCCAGGCTGTCCATCGCACCAAAATGCAAGCCGGCCGGGGCTCCCTGCTCCAGGGCCTCAGACACCGGGTAGTTTTCGAACACCAGGATGCTGTCGAACAACGCTTCGCCTGCCAGGCCGGCCCAGCGCTGGATGTCAAACAGCGGCGTGTGCTCCTGTTCGCGCAACCGCAGGTTTTGCGCCTGTACCTGCTGCAACCAGGTATCCACGCTCAATTGTGGGCTGGGCGCCGCTATCACAGGCAACGTATTGATGAACAGGCCGACCTGCTGCTCGATGCCTGCCAACTCGGCCGGGCGCCCCGCCACCGTCGCGCCGAAGGCCACCGTGTCGAGACCGGTATGGCGTTGCAGCAACAGCAGCCATGCGCTCTGCACCAGGGTATTAAGGGTGACCTTATGGCCTTGGGCAAACGCCTTGAGCTGCTCGGTGGCCGCCTGTCCCAGGCTCAGCCGGTGAATGCCGTTGACCTGGGCCACGGCCTGCTCATGCCTGCGCCCCCGCGACAGTCGTGTTGGCTCCTGCAGGCCGACAAGCTGGGCCTTCCAGAACGTTTCGCTGGTGGCCGGATCCTGGGCCTGCAACCAGGCGATGTAGTCACGATAACGCCCATTCGGCGCACGCGGCGACTCGCCCGCGTAGTACTGCATGACCTCGCCAAACAATTGGGAGGCACTCCAGCCGTCCATCAGGATATGATGGTTGGTGTAAATCAGATGATGAGTGTCGGCACCGGTACGCACCACCACCAGGCTCAGCAAAGGTGCCTGCTCAAGCACAAAGCCTTCGGTACGTGCGGACTGAGCCAGTGCATCGAGGGCCTCAAGGCGATCAACTCGATGTTGCCAATCGTGCTCGACCAACGGCACGCGCACCGACTTATAAACCACTTGCAGCGGCTGCCCGAGCTCGGTCTGCCAGATGAATGCCGTGCGCAGGATCGCGTGGTGCTCCACGGCCACCTGCCAGGCTGCCTGAAACCGTGCGACATCCAGCCCCTGCACGTCGACGCGCATCTGGTTGATGTAGTCGCCGGAACCCTGGCCATACAGAGATTGAAACAGCATGCCCTGTTGCATCGGTGACAACGGGTAGATGTCTTCGACACGGTTCAAGGGCAGCACCAAGCCATCCAACTGCGCTTGACTCAAGTGTGCGAGCGGGAAATCCGACGGCGTTGCGCCAACGCTTTCAGGCTGGCAGCAATGCTCGATCAGGGCCTTGAGTTCATCGGAATAGGCGTCGGCTAATGCCTGGATGCTCTGCGGCTCGAACATATCCTGGCTGAAACTCCACGTCAGGTTCAGCTCACCGCCATACACCTGGCCGTTGATTTCCAACCAGTTGCCCAAGGATGCCTCGGGGCTTTGATCGGCGCCGGCAGCATCACCGGATGGCGCGAAAAACCCCTGCTCCTGCGCGCCCTCAAAGCTGGTGTCGAACTGGCCCAGGTAGTTGAAGGTAATACGCGGCTGGGGCAGGCGAGCCAGGACTTCACGTACCGGTGCTGGCCCCAGGAAGCGCAACGCACCAAAGCCCAGGCCTTTGTCGGGAATTGCGCGCAACTGCTCTTTGATACCCTTCAGCGAGTCCTCCAGGGTTTGCGCAGGCGTCAGCTTGACCGGGTAGATGCTGGTGAACCAGCCAACCGTGCGGGTCAGGTCGACATCGTCGAACAGGTCTTCGCGACCATGCCCTTCCAGGCGGATCAGGGTCGACGCGTGTCCGGTCCAGCGCCCGATCACGCGGGCCAGCGCCGTGAGCAGCAAATCGTTGATCTGGGTGCGATAGGCTGCAGGTGCCTCCTGCAACAAACGACGGGTGTGAGTGGCGTCCAGATGAGTAGTCGCACTGGCCGCATGGCGATTGCTCAAGCTAGCACCCGGCCGGGCACCCGGCAGATCAGTCTCGGCGCCCTGCAACCGGGTCTGCCAACCTTCCAGCTCGAGGGTCAACGCTTCGCTTTGGGCGTGCTGCTGCAGGCGCAAGGCCCAGTCGCGGGCCGAGCTGGTCTTGCCCGGCAATACTACCGCCGCGCCACAGGCCAGCTGGCGGTAGGCAGTCTGCAGGTCTTCGAGCAGGATCCGCCACGACACGCCATCTACTACCAGATGATGGATGACCAGGAGCAAACGCTGGGAACCGTCGCCCAGTTGCGCCAGCACCGCACGCATCAAGGGGCCGTGAGTGAGGTCAAGGCTGCGTTGCGCCTCCTCACCCAGCGTTGTGAACGCGTCAATGTCGTGCACAGCGCGTTGCCACAGCACTGCGTCTGCCTGGTGCTGATCGGCACTGCGATACACGCCCTGCCAGCCACCCGCGCCCTGGATGAACTGCAAACGCAGGGCATCGTGGTGGACGAGCAACGCCTGGAGGGCCTGCGTCAGGGTGGCTGCTTCAAGATGCTCATGGGGCTGTAGCACCACCGACTGGTTCCAGTGATGGCGCTCGCAAATGTCATCGGAAAAGAACGTTTGCTGGATCGGTAGCAGCATCGTCTCCCCGCTCAAGGCAGCCTGGCTGATGCCCGGCCCTTCGACACCCTGGCGCGCAACACCGGCCAGGCTTTGTACGGTCTGGTGCAGGAACAGGTCCTTGGGCGTGAAGCGGATACCGGCCTGCCGCGCTCGGCTGACCACTTGGATCGAGATGATCGAATCCCCGCCCAACTCGAAGAAGTTGTCGTTCAGGCCCACTTGCGGCAGGCGCAACACATCGGCCCAGATCGCCGCAAGACGCAGCTCCAGCTCGCTCTGCGGTGCCACGTAGGCTTGCTGCAACAGGCTGACGTCCGGTTGCGGCAAGCCTTTGCGGTCGAGTTTGCCGTTGGGGGTCAATGGCATCTGCGCGAGGAACATGAAGTAAGTCGGCACCATGTAATCCGGCAGCCGGTTTTTCAGGGCGCGGCGCAGGCTCTCGCGGAACTCGGTTTGATTGGCCAGGCTGGCATCTGCCGGTACTACATAGGCCACCAGTTGTTTACCGGTCGGGCCTTCCTGGGCCACCACCACGGTTTCACCGACATTTTCCTGTTCGCGCAGGCGCGCTTCGATTTCGCCAAGCTCGATGCGAAAACCACGGATCTTCACTTGGTGGTCGACGCGGCCGAGGTAATCGACTACCCCATCCGGACGCCCACGCGTCAGGTCACCGCTGCGATACACGCGGCTGCCGGGCTTGCCGAACGGGTCTGGCACGAAACGCTCGGCAGTCAGTGCCGGACGCTCCAGATAACCCCGGGCCACGCCCTCGCCACCCAGGTACAACTCACCGGCCACACCGATGGGTTGCAGATTCAGTTGCGCATCCAGAACGTAACCGCTGCGGTTGCCCAGCAAGGTGCCGATGGGCGCGTAGACAGCGCCGCAGGGATCACCTTTACGGGCCTTCCACAACAGCGGTGTGACCACGGTTTCCGTCGGGCCGTAGCCGTTGAACAGGTATTTAGGCTTCAGCGCGCGCCACGCCAGGTCATAGCTGGCTTGAGCAACGGCATCACCGCCAAAGCAGTACACCCGCACTGCCGGTGGATTGCCGTCGCGCTCGGCATGTTCGGCCAACTGCTGCAGGTACACCGGCGGGAACACCGCCATGGTCACGTTATGGCGGTGCATCTGCTCGTAGGTGTATTCCGGCAGCCACAGGCTGTCGTCACGGATCAACACGCTGGCGCCGTTGATCAGCGGGTGCATCCAGCCTTCGTGGGAACCGTCGAAGGCAAAGGACATGAAGTGCAGTTCGCAATCGGCCGGTGAGGTTTCATAGCGCTCACCAGTGGCGATGATATGCGCCACCAGCGGACCGTGTGACACCGCCACGCCCTTGGGTAAACCGGTGGAACCGGAGGTGTAGATCACGTAGGCCAGGTTGTCGCCGTGTAATTGGACCCGCGGCGCCACATCGCGGTAGTGCACCCATGCCTTGAGATCGTCGATGGCCAGGCTGTCCAGGCCCTCGGCAATCGGCAGTTGTTGCTGCACCGCCGAATGGGTCAGCAGCAACTTGGCACGGCTGTCTTGCATCATGTACAGCAAGCGATCACGTGGGTATTCCACATCCAGTGGCACGTAGACGCCACCGGCTTTCATCACCGCGAGGAACGCCACCATGATCTCGGCACTGCGCGGCATGGCGATGGCCACCCGCACTTCCGGGCCGACACCACGGGCAATCAGCGCGTGGGCCAAGCGGTTGGCCTGGCGGTCCAGCTCGCCGTAGGTCAGTATCTGTGCATCGAACTTCACCGCCACCGCTTCGGGGTTTTGCCAAGCACGCTCGGCGAACAGCTCATGAACCAGTTGTCGGGCAGAAAAGCCTGACGCTGTACGGTCCCACAGTTGCAGGATCTGCTGGCGCTCAGCCGGGTCGAGCAGGTTCAAGTGGCCAATGCTCTGCTGAGGATGGGTAACCATGCCTTGCAGCAGGTTCTGCCAGTGACGGGCCATGCGCTCGATGGTCGAGGCATTGAACAGATCGGTGGCGTAACCCAGCGTTGCCCAGATGCCGTCGGTGCCTTCATGCACATCCAAGTCCAGATCGAAGTGCGCAGTCTGGCTCTCCCACTCCAGGCCTTCGACACGTAATGCAGATAATTGATGTTCGTTGCCGCCCAGCCGCGCTTCGGTCTGATGGTTGAACATCACTTGGAACAGCGGGTTGAGACTCAGGCTGCGCTCCGGTTGCAGCGCTTCCACCAGTTGTTCGAACGGCAGGTCCTGATGGTCCTGGGCTTGCAACGCACGTCGCCGGACCTGCTGCAACAGTTGCAGCACCGAGGTCTGCGCGTCGATATCGGCCTTGAGCACCTGCGTGTTGACGAAGAAACCCAGCAACCTCTCTGTCTCGACCCGGTTGCGGTTGGCAATCGGCACGCCGACGCGCACATCTTCCTGGCCACTGTAGCGGTGCATCAATGCCTGGAACGAGGCCAGCAACAGCATGAACATCGTCACTCCTTCGCGCTGCGCCAAGCCCTTGAGCTCTGAGACCAAAGCAGGTGGCAGCTCCACCAACAGGCGAGCGCCGCGATGGCTTTGCTCGGCCGGGCGCTGGTGGTCCAAAGGCAGCTCAAGCACGGGTTGTTCGCCACCCAGCAAATCCTGCCAATAGGCCAGTTGCCGCTCTTTTTCACCCGCGTCCATCCACTCGCGCTGCCAACGGGCGTAATCTGCGTACTGAATCGGCAAGGCCGGCAGTTGCAGGTCATGGCCCTGGCTGTAGGCGCTGTACAACTGCACCAGTTCATCGACCATGATCTGCATCGACCAACCGTCAGAGACGATGTGGTGCTGGACCAGCACCAACACATGCTCGTCGTCGCTCAGGCGCAGCAGCGTGGCGCGTAGCAGCGGCCCCGCTTGCAGGTTGAACGGCCGGGCAATTTCGGCCTCGACCTGCGCCTTGACCTGCGCTTGATCGCTGTGGACCAACGCAATCTCGACACGTGCCTGCGGCAGGATGACCTGCACGGTCTGCTCGTCGCCCTGATGCAGATGGGTGCGCAGGCTTTCATGACGCGCCACTATCGCATCGAAGCTGCGCTGCAGCGCAGGCAGGTCCAACTGCCCCTTGAGGCGCAAGGCGCTGGGCACGTGGTAGGCCGCGTTTTCGGGGTCCAGCAGCCAGAGGAACCACTGGCGCTCCTGGGCATAGGACAATACCAACGGCAGATCACGCGAAGCCGGCACCAACGCCGGCGCTGCCGCACCGCCACGTTTGCCTTCGGTGTGCAGCGCGGCCACAAACCCTTCCAGGCGTGGCTGCTCGAACAGTACCCGCAACGGCAACTCGATCCCCAGGTTGTGCCGCAGGCGCGAAGCCACTTGCATAGCCAGTAATGAATGACCGCCCAGTTCGAAGAAGTGGTCGCCCAGCCCGATGCGCTCGACACCGAGAATATCAGCCCAGATCGCGGCAACCTGCTGCTCCAGCTCACTGACCGGCGCCACCCACTGCCGGGCCGCCTGGCTCACCTGCGGGCGAGGCAGGGCATGGCGGTCCAGCTTACCGTTGGGGCTCAACGGCAACCGTTCCAGGAACATGAAATGCGCCGGTACCATGTAGTCCGGTAGCTCGTCACCCAGGCTTGCGCGAATCTGCTCACGCAATGCCGCCAGCTCGGCTTGCGGCTGGTGCGTGACCAGGTAGGCGATCAGTTGCTGGTCGGCGGCAATCACCAGTGCTTCGCGCACACAGTCCTGAGCGAGCAGGCGCGATTCTATTTCACCCAACTCGATACGGAAGCCACGCACCTTGACTTGGTGATCAATGCGGCCGATGTATTCGATCACCCCGTCGGCACGATAGCGAGCCAGGTCGCCGGTGCGGTACAGACGCCCGCCTGCCGGATCGAAGGGATCGGGGATAAATCGCTCGGCCGTCAGCGCTGCACGGTTAAAGTAACCGCGTGCCAGTAAAGGCCCGCCAATCACCAACTCACCGGCCACCCCCACAGGCACCGGATTCAGGCTCGCGTCCAGCAAGTAAATAGCGCGACCGTCCAATACGCGGCCGATCGGCATCATCTGCGTAACGGCTTCGCTGCCATCCACATAGCCTGCGCAATCCAAAGCAGTAACGGTGACGGTTGCTTCCGTCGGACCATAGGTGTTGAACAGCCGCACGTGGCCCAGCCCGGCATCACGCCAGGAGGCCAGCCCTTCTGGCGGCATTGCTTCACCGCCTGCATGCACCTGACGCAGGCGACCGTAATCGCGCACCCCACGCTCGGCAAAATCGCGCGCAATCAAGTGCCAATAAGCGGTGGTGAGGTCGACCACCGAAATATCATGTTCGATCAGTTGGGTGTAGAACGTGTCGCTGTCCCACAACTCACCGCCGCGCACTACAACCGCAGCACCACAGCACAGCGCTGGGTAGAGTTGTTCGACAAATCCATCGAAGTTGAAAGTGCCGAACTGCAGTACGCGATCAGCCGCGGTCAGCTCGAACAGCTCGATAAACACTTCGACATGGCGCGCCAACGAACCCTGGTCGATGCCAACGCCCTTGGGTCGCCCGGTCGAGCCGGAGGTGAACATCAAGTACGCCAGGTTAGAGGAGAATGCGCGCACCGCGGGGTCAGTCGACGGGTACTCGGCCAGCCATTCCTGGTCAGGCTCCAGGCAAATCAACGCCAGGCCAGTGCTGATCGGCAGGCGTTCGAGCAGCGCCTGCTGGGTCAGCAACAACTGCAAACCGCTGTCTTCGATCATGCATTGCAGGCGGTCCTGAGGGTATTGCGGGTCCAGCGGAACGTAGGCGCCGCCGGCCTTGAGCACCGCCAGCAGCGCGACGATCATTTCCAGCGAACGATCAACGGCCACACCGACCAGGCCGTCGGCGCTCACACCCTGCTCAATCAGTTTGTGCGCCAGGCGGTTGGCCCGCAGGTTGAGATCGGCATAGCTCATACGTCGCTGATCCATGATCAACGCGATGGCCTCGGGCTGGCTCGCCACCTGTTGTTCGAATTTGTCTAACACGCTATTGCAGGCTGCACGTGTCGGTTGCGGCGGGTTCCATTCGCACAGGATCTGCGCCTGTTCACGGCCACTCAGGATCGGCAAGTCGGCGACACACACATGCGCCCCGCTCACCACGCTGTGGAGCAGGTTTTGCCAGTGCGCGGCGAAGCGGTGCAAGGTACTGGCGTCGAAAAGCGCGGTGGCATAGGTCAACGAAGCCAGCAGACCTTCGGCAGTTTCTTCGGTATCCAGGCTCAGGTCGAAATGCGCCGTATGGCTGTCCCACGCCAGCCCTTCGACGCACAGGCCAGGCAACTGCTGGCTGTCACGATTGGCGTCGGCTGCGGACTGATGGTTGAACATCACTTGGAACAACGGGTTGTGGCTCAGGCTGCGTTCAGGCTGCAGGGCCTCGACCAGTTGTTCGAATGGCAAGTCCTGATGGGCTTGGGCCCCCAGCGCCTGTTCCTTGACCTGCTGCAACAACCGGGCAAAGGTCATGTGCCCGTCAATCTGGGCCTTGAGCACCTGGGTATTGACGAAAAAGCCGATCAGTTGCTCGGTCTCCAGACGGTTACGGTTGGCGATGGGCACGCCGACACGGATATCCGACTGGCCGGTGTAGCGGTAGAGCAACGACTGGAAGGAGGCGAGCAGCAGCATGAACATCGTCACGCCCTCGCGCTGCGCCAGGGCGCGCAAACCCTCGACCACCGAAGGCTCCAGCACCAGATCCAGGCGTGCCCCCTGGTAGCTCTGCATGGCCGGTCGCGGACGATCCAGCGGCAATTCGAGTACTGGCTGCACATCGTCCAGGAGCGCACGCCAGTAGGCCAATTGACGGTCCTTTTCACCCGCCTCCATCCAGGTGCGTTGCCATTGGGCATAGTCGGCGTATTGAATCGGCAGATCCGCCAATGTCGGCGCAAGACCCTGGCTGTAACAGGCATACAGGCTGACAAGCTCATCAACCATCACTTGCATCGACCAGGCATCCGACACGATATGGTGTTGAACCAGCACCAATACGTGCTCATTCTCGCCCAGTTGCAACAGTTTGATGCGTAACAGCGGCCCGGCCTGCAGGTCAAAGGGCCGGGCGATTTCGCCTTCCACCCAGGCTCGCAAGCGAACTGGGTCGGTGGAGCCCAGCACTTGATAGTCGATGACCGCAACAGCCTGCTCAAGCACGCGCTGGACGGTCTGCTCCGGGCCGGCGAAAAACACCGTGCGCAGAGTTTCATGGCGTTGAACCAACGTATCAAAGGCCCGTTGCAGCGCACCACGATCGAGCGTGCCCAGCAGGCGCAATGCGGCCGGAATATGGTAGGCCGCGCTCTGAGGCTCCAACTGCCAGAGGAACCACTGGCGCTCCTGGGCATACGACAGCAGCAAAGGCTGCTCGCGATCGGCCAGGGTCACCTGTGCCAAGGCTGCGCCCTGCTCACCCAGCGCCTGCACAAACGCCCCCAACACCGGCTGCTCAAACAGGCTTTTGAGCGCCACGTCGATAGCCAGCGCCTGGCGTACCCGCGACACCACGCGAGTCGCAAGCAGCGAGTGGCCGCCCAGCTCGAAGAAGTGATCCTCCAGGCCGACCTGTGGCACACCGAGCACTTCGGCCCAGATCGCCGCCACTTGCCGGGCCTTCTCGCCGACCGGTGCGACATAGCGTTTTTGCAGCAAACTGGCGTCTGGCTTGGGCAATGCCTTGCGGTCCAGCTTACCGTTGGGGGTCAACGGCAGACGTGCCAGGAACAGCATATGCGCCGGCACCATATAGTCCGGCAGTGCCCCGCGCAGGGCGACCTTGAGTGTTTCACGCAAAGCGCCCTGCTCGGCCTCCGATATCGCGGCGTGCGTCACCAGATACGCCAGAAGCTGGTCATTCTCGGCCATCACCACGGCTTCAAGGATCGCATGCTGCTCGCGCAGACACGCCTCAATTTCGCCCAGTTCAATACGGAACCCACGCACCTTGACCTGATGATCGACACGACCGATGTACTCGACTACGCCATCCTCGTGATAACGCGCCAGGTCGCCCGTGCGATACAGCCGCTTGCCGCTGCGGGCGAACGGATCAGGTACAAAGCGTTCGGCGGTCAACGCCGCACGGCCGTGATACCCCCGAGCCAGGCCGACACCACCAATCAGCAGTTCACCGCTGACGCCTACCGGGCATGGCGTGAGCTCGGCATTGAGGATAAACAGAGAGGTGTTGGCAATCGGCCGACCGACAAAAGGCAAGGGTTCCACGAGTGAGTGGGCCGCCGACCAGATAGTGGTTTCCGTCGGGCCATACAGGTTCCATACCGTGCCCTGCTGCGCCAGCATTCGCTGTGCCAGGTCGGCCGGCAATGCTTCGCCGCCGCACAGGCACTGGACCCCGTGCAGCAAGGCGCGGCGCTCACTGTCCAGAAGCATGCGCCAGGTCGACGGCGTGGCTTGCACCACGTTGATCGCCTGGTCATGCAGCAGGCTCAGGATCGCTTCAGGATCCTGGGACACCGACTTGTCCGCCACGACTACCGTGGCGCCCACCGACAGCGGAACGTAGAGTTCAAGGGCGAAAATATCGAAAGAGAACGTGGTCAACGACAGTAGCCGCGCCTGGGCGGCAATGCCCAGGGTACTGGCCATGCCCTGGGTGAAGCTGCTCAGCGCACCATGGAGCACCATTACGCCCTTGGGCTTGCCGGTGGAACCAGAGGTATAGATTACATAAGCCAGGTGTTCGCCGGTCAGCTCGATAAGCAGATTGTCACTGCTGTGGCGCGCGTCATCCTGCTCGTTGATGAACAGCACCTGCTGGTCGGCCGCCAGTGGCAAGCGTTCGTGCAGGTCGCCGGCAGTCAATAGGACACGTGCGCGACTGTCTTCAAGCATGAACGCCAGGCGTTCGGCCGGGAACTGCGGGTCAAGCGGTACATAGGCACCACCAGCCTTGAGGGTCGCCAGCAAGGCCAGCACCATGTCCACCGAGCGCTCCAGGGCCACAGCCACCAGCACGTCCGGGCCGACACCGGCCGCACGCAAGCGGTGGGCCAGGCGATTGGCGCGCTGGTTCAGTTCTGCGTAGCTCAGTGCCTGACCATTGCAGATCAGCGCCGTCGCGTCCGGGCGGACCTGCGCCTGGGCTTCCAACAGGCGATGCACACCCACATCCTGCGCGAATGCCTGATGCGTCTGGTTCCAGGCGCGCACCAGTTGCTGCCATTGACTATCGTCCAACAACGGCAGTTCACCGACCCGGCCATTGCAGTCCTGGACCACCAGGTGCAGCAAGCGGTGCCAATGCGCGAGGAAACGTTGCATGCCCGGCGCGTCAAACAGGTCGGTGGCATAGGTCAATGACGCCTGGATGCCCTCAGCTGACTCCTGGGTGTCGAGGTTAAGGTCGAACTGCGACGTTTTGCTTTCCCACTCCAGACCCTGCACGTGCAGGCCCTTGACGCTGCCGCCACTGCGCTGCGCGTCGGTCTGGTGGTTGAACATGACCTGGAACAACGGGTTATAGCTCAGGCTACGTTCCGGCTGCAGCGCTTCCACCAATTGTTCGAAGGGCAAATCTTGATGAGCCTGGGCTTGCACCGCGCGCTGGCGGGTTTGTTGCAGCAGCTCGCGAAAGGTCATCTGGCCGTCGATATCGGCCTTGAGAATTTGCGTGTTGACGAAAAAACCGATCAGCCGCTCGGTTTCCACCCGGTTACGATTGGCCACCGGCACACCGATGCGGATGTCAGCCTGACCGCTGTAGCGATGCAGCACGGCCTGGAACGACGCCAACAGCAGCATGAAAACCGTCACGCCCTCACGCTGCGCGAGGGTCTTGAGGGCCGACACCAGCGACGCTTCGAGTGTCAGGTCAAGCCGCGCGCCACGGTAGCTCTGCACTGCTGGGCGTGGCCGGGCCATCGGCATTTCCAGTACCGGTTGCTCGCCGCCGAGCATGTCGACCCAGTAACTCAGTTGGCGTTCGCGCTCACCGGCCTCCATCCAACTGCGCTGCCAGAGCGCATAGTCGGCGTACTGAATCGGCAAAGCCGGCAATTGCAGGTCTTGGCCCTGAATATAGGCGGCATAGAGTTGGACCAACTCGTCAACCATCACCTGCATCGACCAGCCATCGGACACGATGTGATGCTGCACCAGCACCAGCACGTGCTCCTCGGGCGCCAGGCGCAGCAGCTTGACCCGCAACAGCGGACCTTGCTGCAAATCGAATGGCTGGGCTATTTCAGCTTCTATGAGGTCTTTGAGCTGCCCTTCCTGGGCGTCGACCAGCGCAACTTCAACCCGCACCTGCTCGGCAATAACCTGCAAGGCGCTGTCGCCGTCCTCCTGTAAATATGTGCGCAGGCTTTCATGGCGCATCACTAGCGTGTCAAAACTGCGCTGCAACGCGGCCACATCCAGGTAGCCGCTCAGGCGCAAGGCCCTTGGTACGTGGTAGGCAGCGCTCTGCGGTTCCAGTTGCCACAAGAACCATTGCCGTTCCTGAGCATAAGAGAGCCGTAGCGGCTCACCTTCCTGGCGCTTGAAAACCGGGGCAATCTCAAACAGGTTGATGCCTTGCTGCTTGAGCATTACCGCCAATGCTTTCTTTTGTTGCGCCGAAAGTGAACCTACCGACTCGATTAATGCTTGCACGCCACGCCCCTCAGGAAATCAATTTATCCAGATCTTCTGCTGATAGACGTTTGAGGGCCTCCAAGGATTTAGCCAATGCGTCCTGCACTGGCAAATTATTTGCCTGTTTGGTCGCCACATGGGCACTGAAATCGGCCAGTGTCGGGGCGGTGAAAATCGATTTGACGTCGAATTCAGCGTGCAACTGCTCGCGCAGGCGCACCACCACTTGGGTTGCCAGCAGAGAATGCCCGCCCAGCTCAAAGAAGTTGTCGTTCAGGCCCACCCGGTCTACCTCCAGTACCTGCGCCCAAATAGCGGCGATCCGTTGTTCCTGCTCGCTGCGCGGAGCGACGTATTCCCGGGCTTGCAGGTTGGCGTCCACCTTCGGCAGGGCCTTTCGATCCAGCTTGCCATTGGGGCTTAGCGGCATTTGCTCCAGCAGCACCCACTGGGCCGGGACCATGTAGTCCGGCAGATGTTGAGCCAGATGGGCACTCAGCACATCACGCCAGTCATCGCCGGCGTGTTGCAACACCAGGTAGCCCACCAGATATTTGCCGTCGACTGCCAACACGGCGGCTTCACGCACCAGGCTATGCTCCAACAGACGCGCTTCGATCTCACCCAACTCGATGCGCAGGCCGCGCAGCTTGACCTGATGGTCGATACGCCCGGCGTACTCAATCACACCGTCTTCGCGGTAGCGCGCCAGGTCACCGGTGCGATACAAGCGCTCGCCCTTGACGAAGGGGTTTGCGACGAAGCGCTCGGCAGTCAGCGCTGCACGGCGGTGGTAACCACGGGCCAGGCCGACCCCCCCCAGGTACAGTTCACCGAGCACACCGACCGGTACCAGTTCGAAATTGTCGTCGAGGATGTAGCAGCCGAGGTTGGCAATCGGACGGCCAATCGGCACCGCGTCGCGGCCTTCCTCGACACAGGCCCAGTGCGTTACATCGATGGCGGCTTCGGTCGGGCCGTAGAGGTTGTAGAGTGCGGCTTGCGGCAGTTTGGCAAAGACTTGTTGCTGGGCATCCACCGGCAACGCCTCACCACTGCACACAATGCGGCGCAGGCTTTGGCAGGTGGGCACCGCCGAATCTTGCAGGAATGTTTGCAACATCGACGGTACGAAGTGCAGCGTGGTGACGTTCTCCTGATTGATCAGACTGATCAGCCTGGCCGGGTCGCGGTGATCGCCAGGGGCTGCGACCACCAAGCGTGAACCCACCATCAGCGGCCAGAAGAACTCCCACACCGACACGTCGAAACTGAACGGGGTCTTTTGCAGCACGCTGTCGCCGGCCTCCAGGCCGTATGCCTCCTGCATCCATTGCAGGCGGTTCGTCAGGGCACAGTGCCGGTTGCCGGCGCCCTTGGGCTGGCCGGTTGAACCAGAGGTGTAGATCACGTAGGCGAGGTTTTCGCCCTCCAGGGCGATCGCCGGGTTGGCATCGCTGTAGCCGTCGAAGCCGTTTTCACTCAGCAACAGGCTATCCAACCCGTCTGGAATCGGCAGTTGCTCACGCAAATGCGCCTGCGTCAGCAGCAGTTTCACGCCACTGTCTTGCAGCATGTAGGCCAGGCGCTCACGAGGATATTGCGGGTCCAGCGGCACATAAGCACCACCAGCCTTGAGGACTGCCAGCAAGCCAACGACCATCTCTATGGAGCGCTCCGCCGCCAAGCCCACCAGCACGTCCGGGCCCACGCCGGCTTCGATCAAGCGATGAGCCAGGCAGTTGGCACGACGATTCAGCGCGGAGTAGCTTAGACGCTGCCCGGCAAAAACCACGGCCGCCGCGTCGGGCGTGCGCGCCACCTGCTGTTCAATCAGTTGATGCACGCATTGCTGCAACGGGTAATCGCGCTCGGTAGCGTTCCAGTCCTGTAGCATTTGCTGACGCTCAGTCACATCCAGCATCGTCAGGTCACCCAGGCGTTGCTGACCGCCCTGGAGCATGGCTTGGAGCACATTGACCAGATGGCGACCGAAGGCTTGCACCGTGCTTGCAGCGAAATATGCACGGGCAAAGCTGAACTGCACCGACAGCGTGTCACCGACGTCTACCAGCACGGTCAACGGGAAGCTGGTTTGCTCGCGGGAATCGGGCAGGCCAAAACGGATACCACTGCCACCGCTCTGTTCCAGGGCCTTGGACACCGGGTAGTTTTCAAACACCAGGATGTTATCGAACAACGCCTCACCGCCCTGCCCGGCCCAACGCTGAATATCGTACAACCCGGTATGTTCATGCTCGCGCAAGGCCAGGTTCTGCGCCTGCACCGCTTGCAACCAGTGCGCCACGCACTGCTGGTCATCCACTGCACAGATCACCGGCAACGTGTTGATGAACAGACCGATCTGCTGCTCTACCCCCACCAGATCCGCCGGGCGCCCGGCCACGGTGGCGCCGAAGGTCACCACCGACTGCCCGCTATGGCGCTGCAACAGAACCAGCCACGCTGCCTGGATCAGGGTGTTGAGCGTGACCTTATGGCTGCGCGCAAAGGACTCCAGGCGCCCCGTCAGCAGCCGATCCAGGCTCAACAGGTGCTCGCCATGCCCGTCCGTTGCCATTGGCTGATTGCTGCCCAAGCGAGTCGGTGCCTGCAGCGCACTCAACTGCTCACGCCAGAAGGCTTCGGTCGCGCCGGCATCACGCTGCTGCAACCAGCCGATGTAATCGCGGTAGCGCCCAACCGCTTCAGGCACCGCCACACCGGCATAACGTTGCAGCACTTCGCCGAACAGACGCGAATTGCTCCAACCGTCCATCAAAATGTGATGGTTAGTATAGATCAGCTCATAGCGCTGCTCATCGGTACGCACCAGTACCAGGCGTACTAGCGGCGCCTTGGTCAGGTCAAAGCCCTGGCGACGCTGAGCTTGCTGCAGATTTTGCAGCGCCAGTTCGCGCTCCGGCATTGTGCGCCAGTCCAGGAGCTCGATCGGCAAACGGGCCTCGCGGTACACCACCTGGCACGGCCATTCCAGCTGACCCTCCCAGAAGTACCCACTGCGCAACACGTCATGGGCGTGTACCGTGGCATCCCAGGCCCGCTGGAACCGTGCCACATCCAGGCCCTCGGCTGTCACGCGGATCTGGTTGATGTAGTCGCCGGCCGCCTGTTCGTACAGGGTGTGGAACAGCATGCCCTGCTGCATGGGCGACAAGGTGTAAATGTCTTCAATCGCCTGTGCCGCCAAGGGTAAGGATTCCAACTGCTGCTGGTTCAGGCGCGACAACGGGAAGTCGGACGCCGTCACGCCGTGGTTGCCGGGGGCGCAGCAATGCTCCACCAACGCCGTCAGTTCGCGGGTGAATGCCTGGCTCAAGGCTTCGATCTGCGCCACGTCGAACATCAACGGGCTGAACGTCCAGCCCATGTGCAGCTCTGCGCCGAATACCTGACCGTTGAGTGTCAACCAGTTGCCCAATGGTGCATCCGGGCTTTGCTCGGCACCCGCGCTTTCTGCTGCCGGTACGAACAAGCCGTCCGGCTGGTCAAAGCTACCGTCGATCTGGCCCAGGTAATTGAAGGTGATGCGCGGCACCGGCAACTCACTGAACGCCTGGCGCGTGGCGTCATCACCCAGGTAGCGCAGCGCGCCGAAGCCCAAGCCTTTGTCGGGTACGGCGCGCAGTTGCTCCTTGATCTGCTTGATTGACGCAGCAAGCGATTCGGCAGGAGTCAGGCGCACTGGAAACAGGCTGGTGAACCAGCCCAGGGTACGGGTCAGGTCGATGTCGTCGAACAGCTCTTCGCGACCATGGCCTTCAAGTTGGATCAGGCTGCAAGGCTGCCCGGTCCACTGGCAGATGACACGTGCCAGGGCCGTCAGCAGCAAGTCGTTGATCTGCGTGCGGTAGGCCGTGGGCGCCTGTTGCAATAATTGCCGGGTGTGCTCGGCGTCCAGTTGGCTGACCACCGTTTGCGCCAGGTAGCCGGGACGCGCACCTTGCGGATCACGGCACGGCAAGTCGGTAGGCACGCTTTGGAGCTGTTGCAGCCAGAAGTGTTTTTCCGGCTGTACTGCTGCGCTGCGGGCATGGGCCTGCAAACGCTCGGCCCAGGCCTTGAACGACGTGGTCTTGGCCGGCAATGCCTGTTGGCGATACAGGCTTTGCAGGTCTTCAAGCAATACCCGCCAGGACACACCGTCCACCACCAAATGGTGCATAACCAGCAACAGGCGCTGAGAACCGTCGGCCATGTCAGCGAGTACCGCTCGCAGCAACTGGCCTTGTTGCAGGTCGAGACTGCGCTGGGCACGCTCGCACAGGGCTTGCAACTGCGCGGCGTCGTGCACGCTCGCCTGCCACAGCAGTGTTGTGGCTTGCGCGTCATGTCGTGCGGTCCAGCCCCCAGCTTGCGGTGTGAAGCTTAGGCGCAGCACATCGTGGTGCTGGATAAGCGCCTGCAATGCAGCTTCCAGTTGGTCGCCACGCATGGCCTGACGCGGCGTCAGCAGCAGAGACTGGTTCCAGTGGTGCCGGTCGGGCAGATCCATCTCGAAGAACAACTGCTGGAACGGCAGCAACAACGTCTCTCCCTGCACCGGGCCTTGATCGATCACTTGCGCTGTCTGCAATTGCGCCACACGCGCCAGGCTGCGCACGGTCTGATGCAGAAACAGCGCCTTGGCGGTGAAATGGATACCGGCGGCACGGGCGCGGCTGACCACTTGAATGGAAATGATTGAATCACCACCACGCTCGAAGAAATTGTCGTTCAAACCCACCTGTTCAACGCCCAGCACTTGGGCCCAGATCGCGGCGATCTGCTGCTCCAGCACACTGTGGGGAGCTTCGTAATGGTGCGTGGCTTCGGGTTTGGGCAGAGCCTTGCGATCGAGCTTGCCATTGGAGCTCAGCGGCATCTGCTCCAGCAGCATCCACTGTGCGGGGACCATATAGTCCGGCAGGTGTTTGCCCAGGTGAACACTCAGCACGTCACGCCAGCCATCGACGGCGTTTTGCAGAACCAGGTAACCCACCAGATATTTACCATCGACAGCCAGTACAGCCGTCTCGCGCACCCAGTCGTGTTCCAGCAGGCGCGCCTCGATTTCTCCCAGCTCGATACGCAACCCGCGCAGTTTGACCTGATGGTCGATACGCCCGGCGTACTCGATCACGCCGCTTTCACGGTAGCGCGCCAGGTCGCCGGTGCGGTACAGGCGCTCACCCTTGATAAACGGATGGGCGACGAAACGCTCGGCGGTCAGTGCCGGGCGCCGGTGGTAACCACGCGCCAGGCCGACACCGCCCAAGTACAACTCGCCCAGCACCCCAACCGGCACGGGTTCGAAATTGCTGTCGAGGATGTAGCAGCCCAGGTTGGCAATCGGCCGGCCAATCGGCACGGCGTCGCGACCTTCATCGACGCAGGTCCAGTGAGTCACGTCAATGGCGGCTTCGGTCGGTCCGTACAGATTGTAGAGCGCCGCGTGCGGCAGCTTGGCCAGTACCTGCTGCTGTGCATCCGCCGGCAATGCTTCACCGCTGCACACGATGCGTCGCAGGCTTTGGCAGGTCGACACTGCCTGATCCTGCAGGAACGCCTGCAACATCGACGGCACAAAGTGCAGAGTGGTGACTCGCTGTTGGTTAATCAGGTGGATCAGCCTGGCCGGATCACGGTGATCACCCGGCGCCGCCATCACCAGGCGGGCGCCGATCATCAATGGCCAGAAAAATTCCCACACCGACACGTCGAAGCTGAACGGCGTCTTTTGCAGCACCGTGTCACGGGCGTCCAATGTGTAGGCTTCCTGCATCCATTGCAGCCGGTTGAGCAACGCTGAATGGCGGTTACCCGCGCCTTTGGGTTGGCCGGTGGAGCCGGACGTGTAGATGACGTAGGCAAGGTTTTCGCCGTCCAGGGCAATCCCGGGGTCGACGTCGCTGTAGGTCTCAAATGCAGACTCGCCCAGCACCAGGGTTTGCAGCCCTGCAGGAATCGGCAGTTGCTCACGCAGGTGCGCCTGCGTCAGCAGCAATTTCACGCCACTGTCTTCAAGCATGTAGGCCAGCCGCTCACGCGGGTATTCCGGGTCCATCGGTACATAGGCACCACCGGCCTTGAGCACAGCCAGCAGGCCGACCACCATTTCGATGGAACGCTCCACCGCCAGACCCACCAGCACGTCTGGGCCTACGCCTGTTGCGATCAGGCGATGCGCCAGGCGGTTGGCGCGACGGTTCAGTTCGGCGTAGCTCAGGGTAAGGTCGTGCAGGCACAACGCCGGCGCCTCTGGCTGGGCCAGCGCCTGGGCTTCGATCAACTGATGCACCCATTGCCCTTGCGGGTAATCGCGCTCGGTGGCATTCCATTTACAGAGGATGTGCTCGCGCTCATGGTTGCTGAGTGTTGCCAGGTCCTGCAAGGTCGACGCGCTGTTCATCACGGCGGCACGCAACAGGCTCAGCCAATGTTCGGCCATGCGCGACACTGTGGCGGCCTCAAACAGGTCGGTGGCGTAAGTCAGGGAAGCCCAGATGGCATCACCGCTCTCCTGGGTATCCAGGCTCAGGTCAAACTGGGCGCTATGGCTGTCCCATTCCAGGTTGGCCACGCTCAGGCCCGGCAACTGCCGGGCGACGATGGGCGAGTTGGCCTGATGGCTGAACATTACCTGGAACAGCGGGTTATGACTCAGGCTGCGCTCCGGTTGCAACGCTTCCACCAACTGCTCGAAGGGTAAGTCCTGATGGGCCTGGGCCTCCAGCGCACGACGCTTGGTGTGCGCCAATAGCTGGGCAAAACTCATCTGACCGTCGAGGTCGGCCTTGAGCACTTGCGTATTGACGAAAAAGCCAATCAGCGATTCGGTCTCGACGCGGTTGCGGTTGGCAATCGGCACACCAACGCGAATATCCTGCTGGCCACTGTAGCGGTACAAAAATGCCTGGAAGGATGCCAGCAGCAGCATGAACATCGTCACACCTTCACGCTGGGCCAGAGCCTTCAACCCTGCAACCAGTGAAGGCTCCAGTGCAATGTCCTGGCGTGCCCCCCGAAAGCTCTGTTGTGCCGGCCGCGGCTGGTCGAACGGCAATTCCAGCACCGGCTGCACGCCGCTGAGCAGTTCGCGCCAGTACGCCAATTGACGCGCCTTCTCCCCCGCCTCCATCCAGCTGCGCTGCCACAACGCGTAGTCGGCGTACTGGATAGGCAGCGGCGCTAGAACACAGTTCTGGCCTTGACTGTACGCGGCGTAGAGCTGCATCAGTTCCTGCACCATCACCCCCATCGACCAACCGTCGGAGACAATATGGTGCTGCACCAGCACCAACACGTGCTCCTCTTCACTGACGGCAAACAAGCTGACCCGCAGCAACGGCCCTTGCTGCAGGTCGAAGGGACGGGCAATTTCGGCTTCGACACGGGCCTTGAGCTGTGTTTCGTCGACTGCGCTTTCGGCGATCTCGATCACTGCGTCGCCCAGTACCTCCTGGGTGCGCTGCTCGGCGTCCAGATGCAGGCGAGTACGCAGACTTTCATGCCGCGTCACCAGGCTGTCGAAACAGCGTTGCAGTGCGACCTTGTTCAAGCGGCCGCTCAGACGTAACGCACCGGGTACGTGATAGGCGGCGCTGTCCGGATCCAGTTGCCAAAGAAACCACTGGCGCTCCTGAGCGTAGGACAGCGGCAGATGTTTGCCGTCCTCGCGGACCGAGGCAATCGGCAGTTGAGCGAAACTCATGCCCCGGCTTTGCAGGCGCTGGTAAAACTGCTGGCGCTGCTCCAGAGGCAAGCGAAGAAAGCGCGACACCAGGTCAATATTAGGGTTGGAAAGCATGGTTCAAATCGCCTCTAGTTCGCTCAAAAAGTCACGAAGGTCATCAAAATCTTCCACGCTGCCAGCGCGGAAAGTGGCTGCGGCCTGCACATAGGCACGCAGCGATTCGGTCTGGAACAGTTCCATCAGCGGTACATCCAGGCCCAATTCGGCTTGCACCCGTGAGGTGATCTGGATCGCCAACAAGGAATGACCGCCGACTTCGAAGAAGTTGTCGTTCAAGCCCACTTGCCGCAGGTGCAGGACGTCGGCCCAGATTGCCGCGATCTGCTGCTCCAGCTCCGATTGCGGGGCCACGTAGTGCTGCTGCATCTGGCTCGCATCCGGCAGCGGCAGGCCCTTGCGGTCGAGCTTGCCATTGGGGGTCAGCGGCATCTGCACCAGGAATACGAAGTGGCTGGGCACCATGTAGTCCGGCAGGTCGGCTTTCAGGGCGCGGCGCAGGGCATCACGGAACTCGCCGTGGTCGGCCAGGCTGGCGTCGGCCGGCACCACATAAGCCACCAGTTGCTTGCCGGTCGGGCCTTCCTGGGCCACCACCACGGTTTCACCAACGCTGGCTTGCTCGCGCAAACGCGCTTCGATTTCCCCCAGTTCGATACGGAAACCGCGGATCTTCACCTGATGGTCGACACGCCCCAGGTAATCCACTACGCCATCCGGACGCCCACGGGTCAGGTCGCCGCTGCGATACACACGGCTGCCGGGCTTGCCGAACGGGTCTGGCACGAAACGCTCGGCAGTCAGTGCCGGACGCTCCAGATAACCCCGGGCCACGCCCTCGCCACCCAGGTACAACTCACCGGCCACACCGATGGGTTGCAGATTCAGCTGCGCATCCAGAACATAACCGCTGCGGTTACCCAGCAAGGTGCCGATGGGCGCGTAGACAGCGCCGCAGGGATCACCTTTACGGGCCTTCCACAACAGCGGTGTGACCACGGTTTCCGTCGGGCCGTAGCCGTTGAACAGGTATTTAGGCTTCAGCGCGCGCCACGCCAGGTCATAGCTGGCTTGAGCAACGGCATCACCGCCAAAGCAGTACACCCGCACTGCCGGTGGATTGCCGTCGCGCTCGGCATGTTCGGCCAACTGCTGCAGGTACACCGGCGGGAACACCGCCATGGTCACCTTGTGGCAGTGCATCTGCTCATAGGTGTATTCCGGCAGCCACAGGCTGTCGTCACGGATCAACACGCTGGCACCGTTGATCAGCGGGTGCATCCAGCCTTCGTGGGAACCGTCGAAGGCAAAGGACATGAAGTGCAGTTCGCAATCGGCCGGTGAGGTTTCATAGCGCTCACCAGTGGCGATGATATGCGCCACCAACGGACCGTGTGACACCGCCACGCCCTTGGGTAAACCGGTGGAACCGGAGGTGTAGATCACGTAGGCGAGGTTGTCGCCGTCCAGCGCCACATCCGGGGCCGTATCGCTGTAACCGACCCATTCTTCGGCGCGATCAATCGCCAGGGTATCCAGGCCCTCGGGGACTGGCAGTTGCTGCAGCGCCCGGCTGTGAGTCAGCAGCAGTTGCGCACGGCTGTCTTGCATCATGTACAGCAACCGATCACGCGGGTATTCGATATCCAGCGGCACATACACGCCCCCGGCTTTCATCACCGCCAGGAACGCCACCATGATCTCGGCACTGCGCGGCATGGCGATGGCCACCCGCACTTCCGGGCCAACGCCACGGGCGATCAGGGCATGGGCCAGGCAGTTGGCCTGGCGATCCAGTTCACCGTAAGTCAGGGTTTGAGCATCGAATTTCACCGCCACCGCGTCCGGGGTTTCCCGGGCGCGGTCGCCGACCAATTGGTGCACCAGGCGCTCGGCTGAAAAACCGGCGTCGGTCTGGTTCCACAGCTCAAGAATCAGCTGTTGCTCATCTTCACCCAGCAGGCTCAATTGACTGATGGGTTGTTTTGGGTCAACCACCATTGCCCGCAACAGGTTCTGCCAATGCCCGGCCATGCGCTCGATGGTCGCCACAGCGAACAGGTCGGTGGCATAACTCAGGGAGGCACGCAGGGCCGTCGGGCTTTCTTCCACATCCAGCGCCAGGTCGAACTGGGCCACACCTTCGTCCAAACCCAGGACTTCAACGTGCAGGTCGGCCAGGCGATGCAGATGGCTGTCGGCAGCGCTCACCCGGTGGTTGAACAACACTTGGAACAACGGGCTCAGGCTCAGGCTGCGCTCCGGTTGCAATGCCTGCACAAGCTGTTCGAACGGCAGGTCCTGGTGAGCCTGGGCCTCCAGGGAACGCTGGCGCACCTGGTGCAGCAATTGCTCGGTGCTCATTTGCCCATGGATATCGGCCTTGAGCACTTGGGTGTTGACGAAAAAGCCGATCAACCCCTCGGTTTCCAGACGGTTGCGGTTGGCAATCGGCACGCCCACGCGCACGTCTTCCTGGCCGCTGTAGCGATGCAACAATGCCTGGTAAGACGCCAGCAGCACCATCGGCAGCGTTACACCCGCGCTGCGCGCCAGGCTGCGCAAGCTGTTCAGCAGCGCGGGGGCCAGCTCGACGCCCAGGCGTGCGCCGCGATGGCTTGG
Source organism: Pseudomonas paralactis (assembly GCF_001439735.1). Lineage (GTDB taxonomy): Bacteria > Pseudomonadota > Gammaproteobacteria > Pseudomonadales > Pseudomonadaceae > Aquipseudomonas > Aquipseudomonas paralactis. The sequence continues at coordinate 25,952 of NZ_JYLN01000005.1, read as the reverse complement.
CTGTGCCGGGCGCTGGTGGTCGAACGGCAACTCCAGCACTGGCTGCTCGCCGCCCAGCTGCTTACGCCAGTAGGCCAATTGACGCGCCTGCTCACCCGCCGCCATCCAGTCGCGTTGCCACACGGCATAGTCAGCGTACTGGATCGGCAGTACCGGCAGGCTTGGGGTTTGACCCTGGCTGAAGCTGGCATACAGCTGCACCAACGCCTCGACCATCAGTTGCATCGACCAGCCATCAGAGACGATGTGGTGCTGCACCAGCACCAGCACATGGTCGTCCTCGGCCAGACGCAACAACTTGACCCGCAGCAGTGGCCCGCGCAGCAGGTCGAACGGACGTGCAACCACCTGCGCAACCTGTGCCTTGAGGCCAGCGTAATCGCTGTCGACGCGCTCGATATCGAGGCGGCCAACCGCCCCAATCACCTGCCACGCCCCGCTGGCGTCCTGCTGAAAATGCGTGCGCAAGCTTTCATGGCGGGCCAACAGACTGTCGAAGCTGCGCTGCAGCGCAGCCTGGTCCAGCGGGCCCTGCAAACGCAAGACGCTGGGGATATGGTACGCAGCGCTGGTGGGGTCCAACTGCCAGAGGAACCACTGGCGCTCCTGGGCATAGGACAGCGGCAAAGGCTGCGTGCGATCGGCCTGGAGCAACGCCGGTGCAGTAACGCCCTCCTCGCCCAAGGCCCGTACGAAATCACTCAGCAGCGGGTGTTCGAACAAGGTCTTGAGCGCAACTTCCAGCTTCAGGGCCTGGCGCACCCGCGATACCACCCGTGTAGCCAGCAATGAATGACCACCCAGCTCGAAGAAGTGGTCGTCGAGGCCAACCTGCGGCACCTCCAGCACTTCGGCCCAGATGGCCGCCACCTGCTGCTCGCGCAGGGTTGCCGGTGCTATATGGCCTTTGAGTGAATCGCCAACCTCCGGCTTGGGCAGCGCCTTGCGGTCGAGCTTGCCGTTGGGGGTCAAGGGCAGGCTATCGAGAAACATCCAGTGCGCAGGCACCATGTAATCCGGCAGGCGCTCGCGCAGCGCGGCTTTGTACACCTGCTGTGGCTGCGGTGCGGTGCTGACCAGATAGGCGATCAGGCGGTCGTTATCGGCCAGCACCACCGCTTCGCGTACACCGTCGTGCACACGCAGGCAGGCTTCGACTTCACCCAGCTCGATCCGGAAACCACGGACCTTGACCTGATGGTCGACGCGCCCGATGTACTCCACCACGCCGTCGGCCCGATAGCGTGCCAGGTCGCCGGTGCGGTACAGGCGTTCGCCCGGCGCCCCAAACGGGTTGGGCACGAAGCGTTCGGCAGTCAGCGCCGGCTGCCTGTGGTAACCGCGCGCCAGGCCGACACCGCCGATCAGCAGCTCGCCAGACGTGCCTTGCGGGCATGGCGTGAGGCCGGGATTGAGGATAAACAACCCGGTATTGGCAATGGGCCGTCCAACGAAAGGCTGCGCTTGGTGTAGACGATGAGCCGCTGACCAGATGGTGGTTTCTGTCGGGCCATAGAGGTTCCATACGGGACCTTGCAGCTCGAGCAGGCGCTGGGCCAAGTCGGCTGGCAGCGCTTCACCACCGCACAGACAGGTTATGCCACTCAGTAAATGGGCGCGCGGGCTATGGAGCAACATGCGCCAGCTCGATGGCGTGGCCTGCAGCACACTCGCGGCCTGACGCTGGGCCAGTTCGAGAATCGCCTCAGGGTCGAGGGCCATGTCCTGGGCGCTCAGTAGCACTGTGCCGCACATGCTCAGCGGCACGTACAGCTCCAGGGCGAAGATATCGAACGAGAAGGTCGTCAGCGACAACAGCCGCGTCTGCCGGCCAATATCCAAGGTGCCTGCCATACCGCTGGTAAAACTGCACAGCGCCTGGTGGCCTACCATCACCCCTTTAGGCTTGCCGGTGGAGCCGGAGGTGTAGATGACGTAGGCCAGATTTTGCGGTGTAACGGCAACCTGCGGGTTATATGCCTGCGTGCCGACATCCTCGACCATCAGTACCTGCACGCCTTGCGGCTGCACCAGGCGCCCTTGCAAGTGCGCCTGGGTCAGCAGCACTCGGGCGCGGCTGTCTTCGAGCATGAACGCCAGGCGCTCTGCCGGGAATTGCGGGTCGAGTGGGACATAGGCGCCACCGGCCTTGAGAATCGCGAGCAAGCCGACCACCATGTCCAGGGAACGCTCCACGTGCACTGCCACCAGCACGTCCGGGCCGACACCCATGGCGATCAAACGATGGGCCAGGCGATTGGCGCGGCGGTTGAGTTCACCGTAGCTCAGGCGCTCCTCGTCGAAGTGCAGCGCGATGGCGTCGGGTTGCGCCACGGCCTGGGCCTCAAACAGCTGGTGTACGCAGTGTTCGTGTGGGTATGGGGTGTCGCTGCGGTTCCAGTCGTGCACCATTTGTTGCCATTGCGACGTGCTCAGCATCGCCAGTTCATCCAGGGTCTGGGAGGCATCGTGCACGACCGCGCGCAGCAAATTTTGCCAATGCTCGGCCAGACGCTCCACGGTTGCAGCGTCAAACAAGTCGGTGGCGTACGTCAGGGACGCCCAGAGGCCGTCGGCCGATTCCTCGGTTTCCAGGTTCAAGTCGAACTGCGTGCTGTGACCCGCCCAGTCCATTGGCTGCAACACCAGGCCAGGCAGTTGCACTGAACCCGAACGCAGGCTGCTTTGATGATTGAACATCACCTGGAATAGCGGGTTATGGCTCAGACTGCGCTCCGGCTGCAACACCTGCACAAGTTGCTCGAACGGCAGGTCCTGATGGGCCTGGGCTTCCAAAGCGCGCCGTTTGACTTGGCCCAGCAACTGCTCGAAAGGCATCTGCCCGTGCAACTGCGCCTGCAGCACTTGGGTATTGACGAAGAAGCCCATCAGCCGCTCGGTTTCGAGACGATTACGGTTGGCGATCGGCACGCCGACGCGAACCTGCGACTGGCCGCTGTAGCGGTGCAGCAAGGTCTGGAACGAGGCCAGCAGGAGCATGAACAAGGTCACGTCCTGGCGTTCGGCCAAGGCTTTGAGCTCAGCCAGCATCACGCGGTCAAGATGGATCTGCCGGCGTGCGCCGCGATAGCTCTGCACCGCTGGGCGCGGATGGTCCAGCGGCAAGTCCAGCAGCGGATGTTCGTTACCCAGACGGGCGCACCAGTAATCGAGCTGGCGTTGTTGCTCCCCTGCCGCCATCCAATCACGCTGCCAACGGGCATAGTCGGCGTACTGGATCGGCAAGGCCGGCAAGTCCGCGTCACCTTGGTACAGCGCTACCAACTCGTCGATCATGACCTGCATCGACCAGCCATCAGAGATGATGTGGTGTTGGGTGATGACCAGCACGTGGTGTTCAGGCGCGACGACCAGCAACTTGACGCGCATCAATGGGCCGTCAAGCAGGTCGAACGGGCGCTGGATTTCTTCGCTGACGGCGTGCTCGATGGCATCGGCGTCGATCGCTTGCTGCTCAACCGGCACGGTCAGACTGGGGTGGACGACTTGCAAGGTGTGCTCGCCCGCCTCCACAAACGTAGTGCGCAGCGGTTCATGACGCTGCACCAGGGCCTGGACGGCGCGTGCAAGTGCCGCACTGTCGAGTTGACCGCGCACGTGCAATGCAGTCGGTACATGGTAAGCCGCGCTGGCCGGGTCCAATTGCCACAGGAACCATTGACGCTCCTGAGCAAAGGACAACGCCAGCGGCTGCTCACGTCCAAGCGCTTGGAGCGCTGGCGCCGTATCGGCCGTCAAGCCTGCGCAAGCCGCCGCGAAGGCTGCCAGCGTCGGCTGTTCGAACAGGGCCCGCAACGGTACTTCCAGCTTGAGGTCGTGACGCACCCGTGAGATCACCTGAGTCGCCAGCAACGAGTGACCGCCGCGTTCGAAGAAGTGGTCGTCCAGGCCAACCCGCTCCACGTGCAGCACCGCTTGCCAGATCGCTGCCAACTGCACCTGCAAAGGGCTCTGAGGTGCCACGTACACGGCGCACGCCTGGCTCAGATCCGGTGCCGGCAGCGCCCGGCGGTCGAGCTTGCCATTGTTGTTCAGCGGCAAGGCATCGAGTACCACCCAATGTCCCGGCACCATGTAATTCGGTAACGCCTGACGCAAGCGTGTCGCCAGTGCCTGCGCTTCCAACTGCTGATCATCGGCGGGTACCACATACGCCACCAACTGCATGCCGATCGCGCTCGGCTGGGCAATCACTGCCGCTTCACGCACGTCGGGCAAGGCTTGCAGGCTGGCTTCGATCTCGCCCATTTCGATACGCAGGCCGCGAATCTTCACCTGATGGTCGATACGCCCCACGTATTCCAGCGCCCCCGCCGCGTTGTGCCGGGCCAGGTCGCCACTGCGATAAAGCCGCGCACCGGGCATGGCGGAAAATGGGTCAGGCAAGAAGCGCTCGGCAGTGAGCGCCGGGCGATCGAAGTAGCACTGGGCCAAGCCCGCCTCGGCGCCGATGCATAACTCGCCCACACCGTCGGTGCTTAGCAGTTCGAAACCGCTGTCGAGCACATACAGCGCACGCCCTGCAATCGCCCGCCCAATCGGTACGCCGTACGCGTCGTTGGCATCGGTCAACTGGCAGTCATGCACGCTGGACACCACCGTGGCTTCGGTCGGCCCGTAGGTATTGACCAGGCGCACATGACCAAGCCCTGCGGCATACCAGGCACGTACACCCTCCACCGCCATGGCTTCACCGCCCACATGCACCTGGCGCAGCTTGCCCAGGGAGCGGCAGTGCACTGCACATTCCTGCGCCAACAGATACCAGTAGGCCGCCGGCAAATCGGCCAGGGTTACGCCTTGCTCGACGATCTCCCGCGCCAGTTGCCCGGCGTCCCACAGCTCATCACTGCGCATGATCAACGCTGCGCCCACACACAAGGGCGGGAAGCACTGCTCGACAAAACCGTCGAAACTGAAGGTCGCAAACTGCAAGACGCGATCCTCGGCACTCAAGCGGCTGTACAGCGTGGCACTGTCGCAGAATTGACCGAGGGCGGCATGATCGATGGCCACACCTTTGGGCTGACCGGTGGAGCCCGAGGTGTAGATCACATACGCCAGATCAGCAGCGGCGGCAGGGTTGGGCACGTTGGTCGCCGGGTAGCCGGCCAGCTCGTCACCGCAGGCGGTGAAATCCACACGTGCCAGTCCTTGGGGCAATGGCAGATCCACGAGCAAACCCACTTCGCTGAGCAGCAGGTTGAGTCGGCTGTCGGCGAGCATGTAGGCCAGGCGCTCGACGGGGTATTTCGGGTCCAGCGGTACGTAGGCCGCGCCACTTTTGAGTACCGCCAACAGGCTGACAATCAACTGTGGGCCACGACGCGAAGCCAGGCCCACCCGTTGTCCGGGACCGACACCAAGCTCCAATAGGCGATGGGCCAGACGATTGGCCCGCTGGTTTAGCTCGGCGTACGTCAAGCCTTCGCCACCCGCCAGTACAGCCATGGCGTCTGGCGTGGCCTGGGCTTGGGCAGCGATGCGTTGATGCACGCGCTCGTCACCCTGGGCAGCCGCGGCCGACCGGCTGAGAGCGAGCATATTCTGCTGTGCGGTGGCGTCGAGAAGGCGCAGGTTACCAAGGGGCACATGGGCATCTGCGAGCAATTGCGCCAGCAGGTGTTGCAGGTTGGCGCTCAGGTGCGCGACTTGCGGCTCGCTGAACAGGGAACGGTCGTAGCTGAACTCCAGGCGCAGGTTGGCCCCCAGCTCAATGCCCAGGGTCAATGGGTAGTGCGTTTGTTCATGGTTGTGCAGGCGGCCGAAGGTCAGGCCAGCCGGCGCGCCTTGCTTGAGCGCCTCGGCAACCGGGAAGTTTTCGAACACCAGCAAGGTATCGAACAGCGCGCCGTGATGGCCGGCCCAAGCCTGGATATCGTAGAGCGGTACATGCTCATGGTCGCGCAGGCTGAGGTTGAGCGCTTGCAACTCGCCGAGCCAGCTTGCGACCGACTGGGCTGGCGAGGCTGCACTGATGATCGGCAAGGTATTGATGAACAGGCCCAGTTGCTGCTCGATCCCTGGCAGTGGCGCAGAACGCCCGGCCACGGTGGCGCCGAAGGCCACGCAATCCTGGCCTGTGTAGCGCTGCAACAGCAGGCTCCAGGCGCCTTGCAACACGGTATTGAGGGTCACTTTGTGCTGGCGCGCAAACTCGCCGAGACGTCGGGTAACGTCGCTATCCAGCGCCACGTGATGGTCCGCCATGCCGATCCCGTCCACCGGCTTGCGCAGTGCCTGGGACAGCAAGGTCGGCGTCGGCAATGCTGCCAGTGCGGCTTTCCAGAACGCTTCGCCAGAGCCTTGCTGTTGCAACCAGCCCAGATAATCGCGCCATTGCCCCAGTGGTGCGGGCACAGCCTGGCCTGCGTAGTGAGTAATGACTTCGCCAAGCAACTGCGCGTTGCTCCAGCCATCCATGAGAATGTGGTGGCTGGTAAAAATCAGGTGCCAGGCCGCGCCCGCGCCGCGCACCAGGGTCAGGCGAAACAGCGGCGCGGCATTCAGTGCGAAACCGCGCTCACGTTCAGCCTGGGCCAGGGCGTCGAAGTCGGCATACGGGTCTTCAATCACTTGCAGTTGCAGGTCAACCTGGTGCTGGATCAACTGGTGAGCACTGTCCATGCCCAACCAGTGGAAGCTGCTGCGCAGGGTGTCATGGCGATCCAGCGCGGCCTGCCAGGCACGCCCGAAGGCCAATAGGTCGAGCCCTTCGATGTCGAGGCGCAACTGGTTGATATAAGACTGGGCTTCGGGCGCAAGCAACGTGTGGAACAACATGCCCTGCTGCATCGGCGACAGCGGGTAAAGATCGGCAATGGCCGACCCCGCCACGGGCAATGCATCCAGTTGCTGCTGAGTAAGACGTGCCAACGGAAAATCCGACGGAGTCACCTGCCCTGCCGGTGCTGCACAGCAATGCTCGATCAACGCCTTGAGTTCAGCGGTGTATTCATCCGCCAGACGCTGGACGCTCGACACGTCAAACATCTCGCGACTGAAGCCCCACTGCAGCGCCAGTTCACCGCCATAGACCTGCCCTTCCACCGTCAACCAGTTGGCCAGCGGTGCCTCGGGATCCTGGGCCCGGCCATTGCCCTCACCTGCCGGTACAAACAATGCTGACTCATTGAACTGACGGTCGAACTGGCCCAGGTAGTTGAACGTAATGCGTGGCGCAGCGAGGTTCGCCAGGCTTTCGCGGGCCTGCGGCGAACCCAGGTAACGCAGTACACCGTAGCCCAGGCCCTTGTCGGGCACGGCGCGCAGTTGCTCCTTGACCGATTTGATCGCATCGGACAACTCGCCTTCGGCGTGCAGACGCACCGGGAACAGGCTGGTGAACCAGCCGACGGTGCGGCTCAGGTCGATGTCGTCGAACAGGTCCTCGCGACCATGCCCCTCCAGTTGGATCAACGCGGCAGGTTGTTCACTCCAGCGGCTGATCACCCGCGCCAGGGCGGTCAGCAATAGGTCATTGACCTGGGTGCGGTACGCCGCTGGCGCCTCTTGCAGGAGGCGGCGGGTCTGTTCGGCGTCGAGGCGCGTTTCCAGCTTGATGCCCAAGCGATTTTGCAGGCCTCCCTCGGGGTGGTCGCAGGGCAACTCGGCGTCGATGGATTGCGCCTGCCAGTACGGCAGTTGCGCGTCAAGGGTTTGTGCGTGGCTCTGCAACTGTTGCGCCCAGTGCTGGTAGGCAGTGGTTTTCGCCGGCAGCGGCTGTTCGCGGTAAGCCTGTTGCAGGTCTTCGAGCAGGATGCGCCAGGACACGCCATCGACGACCAAGTGGTGGATCACCAGTAGCAAGTGTTGGCTACCATCGGCCATATTCACCAACGCGGCGCGCAGCAGCGGGCCTTGTTCCAGGTCAAGACTGCGCTGGGCCTCTTCACAGAGCGCGGCCAATTCGGTGTCGGTGTTGGCTTGGGAGTGCCACAGCAGCGGCTCGGCGGGCAGCGCTGCATGGCTCTGATGCCAGCCATCTGCCTGCTGCACAAAGCGCAAGCGCAAGGCGTCGTGATGCTGGATCAACTGGTTCAAGGCCGCTTCCAGCCGCGCGGGCTGCAACGTCTCGCGCGCGGTCAGCAGCAACGACTGGTTCCAGTGCTGACGCGCGGGGATCGCCTGGGTGAAAAAGTGCTGTTGCACAGGGGTCAGAATCACCTCGCCGCTGACCGGGCCCTGGTCGATCAGGCTGACTTGGTCGAAGCTGGCCACCCGCGAAAGGCTGCGGATGCTTTGGTACTGGAACAGGTCCCGTGGGCTGAGTCGGATACCGGCTCGGCGGGCGCGACTGACCACCTGGATAGAAATGATCGAGTCGCCACCCAGCTCGAAGAAGTTATCGTCCTGGCCAACCTGTTCAACGCCGAGCACATCGCTCCAGATCGCGGCCAGGGCTGTTTGCAGGTCGCCTTGCGGGGCGATAAACGCCTGTTGCAGCGCTGCATCCGGCACTGGCAATGCCTTGCGGTCAAGTTTGCCGTTGGCGGTCACCGGCAGCTTGGCCAGGGTGACGAAGTGGGTCGGCACCATGTATTCCGGCAGGCTGCCGAGCAGCCAGGGCTTGAGGTCGGTCGGCTCCTCGCCTTCATACACCAGGTACGCGACCAATTGTTTGCCACCTTGCACCAACACCACTGCTTCGCGCACATGTGGATGTTGCAGCAGGCGCGCTTCGATTTCGCCCAGTTCGATACGCAAGCCGCGCAACTTGACCTGGTGATCGAGGCGGCCGAGGTATTCGATCACCCCATCGGCGCGCTGGCGCACACGGTCACCGGTGCGATACAGGCGTTCGCCTGTCACAAACGGGCTGGGTACAAAACGCTCGGCGGTGAGCGCCGGGCGCCGGTGGTAACTGCGCGCCAGGCCAACGCCGCCCAGGTAGAGTTCGCCGCTGACGCCAGCCGGCACCGGGTTGAGTTGCGCATCCAGCACGTAGGTGCCGAGGTTGGCGATGGGGCGGCCGATGGGCACGCTGTCGGCGCCTTCGTCGATGCAGGTCCAGTGCGTGACGTCGATGGCCGCCTCGGTCGGGCCATAGAGGTTGTACAGCGCCGCAGTCGGCAACTTGGCGAACACTTGCTGTTGCGCATCCAGGGGCAAGGCTTCGCCGCTGCAGACGATACGCGCGAGGCTTGCGCACGCCTGTACGCCCGGCTCATGGATAAACGCCTGCAACATCGACGGCACGAAGTGCAACGTGGTAATGGCGTGTCGGCCGATGGTTTCGATCAAACGCGCAGGCTCTCGGTGTTCGCCAGGCGCTGCAACCACCAGGCGTGCGCCGGTCATCAGCGGCCAAAAGAACTCCCACACCGACACATCGAAGCTGAACGGGGTTTTCTGCAAGACCGCGTCATTGGCACCCAGGCCATACGCCTGCTGCATCCAGCTCAAGCGGTTGACCAGTGCGTGGTGGCTGTTGCCGGCGCCCTTGGGCTTGCCGGTGGAGCCGGAGGTGTAGATCACATAGGCGAGATTGAGCGCATCAGTAGCGACGGTCGGCGCTTGGTGACTGTAGCCGTCGAGCCACAGCGCGGGCTGATCCAGGGCAATCACCTGGATACCGGCGGCCGGCAGCACGGCCAGCAGGCTTTGCTGGCTGAGCAATAGTTGAATGCCGCTGTCCTGGATCATGTAGGCCAGGCGTTCCTGCGGATACTCGGGGTCGAGGGGCACGTAGGCGCCACCGGCCTTGAGAATCGCCAGCAGGCCAATCACCATTTCGATAGAACGCTCGACGCAGATCCCCACTAGTACGTCGGGGCCTACGCCCTGCTCGCCCAAGGCGTGGGCCAACTGGTTGGCACGCGTATCAAGTTGGGCGTAGGTCAAGGTGGTGCTGCCAAACACCAGTGCCGGTGCATCCGGCGTGCGTTGCACCTGCTCTTGGATGAGGTGATGGATCCCGCGCTCCGTCGGATATGGCTCGGCGGTCTGGTTCCAGGTGTGGACCAGCCGTTGCTGTTCATGCGCATCGAGCATCGGCAACTCGCCGATACGCAGGTCACCTTCCGTCACCATCGCCTGTAACAGGCTGATCCAGTGGCGGGCCATGCGCTCGATGGTAGGCGCGTCAAACAGGTCATTGGCGTAGGTCAGCGCAGCCTGCAGGGTGCCGGATTTTTCATAGGTGTCCAGGGTCAGGTCGAACTGCGTGGTGCGACCTTGCCATTGCACCAGGGCCAGCTCCAGGCCGGACGCCGTGCTGACCGAAGCGATGTCGGCAACGACCGGCTGGTGGTTGTACATCACCTGGAACAGCGGCGTATGACTCAGGTTGCGCTCGATTTTCAGCGCCTCTACCAACCGCTCGAAGGGCAATTCCTGATGGGCCTGGGCACCCAGGGCGTGTTCCTTTATGCCTTGCAACAGCTCGGTGACGCGGGTTTGCCCGCTCAGTTCGGTGCGCAACACCTGGGTGTTGACGAAGAAACCGATCAGCCCTTCGACTTCAGTGCGGTTGCGGTTGGCAATCGGCACACCGACGCGAATATCACCCTGGCCGGTGTAGCGATGCAGCAAAACATTGAACGCGCCCAACAGCAGCATGAACAGCGTGACGTTGTGTTGTTGCGCGCAACTGCGCAGTTGCGCGGCCAATGCCGGCTCAATCGCGAAGTTATGCCGTGTACCTCGGTAGCTGGGCATGGCCGGGCGCGCGTGGTCGGTGGGCAGCTCCAGCACCGGATGTTCATCGCCCAGGCGCGTCTGCCAGTATTCCAACTGGCGCGCCTGCTCCCCCGCTTCCAGCCAGCGGCGTTGCCACAGGGCATAGTCGCTGTACTGGATCGGCAGCGCCGGCAATTGCGGTTCTTCGTTGCGTTCATGGGCGTCATAGCAACGGATGAACTCGTCGATCAGCACATTCATCGACCAACCATCGGAGACGATGTGGTGCAGGGTCAGCAGCAGCACGTGCTCTTGATCGGCGAGTTTGAGCAGTTGCACACGCAGCAGCGGGCCGTGCTCCAGGTCGAACGGCAACAGGGATTGGCGGGTAGCGGCATCATTGACGGCCTGCTCGCGTTCGGCGGCCGGCAAGGCGCTGACGTCCAGCTGCTCGACCTTTACCGCCGGTTCTACCGCCACCTGCGTCAAGCGCTCGTCAGCCTGACGCTGGAACACCGTGCGCAGGGTTTCGTGGCGCGCCACCAGGCTGGCGAACGCCTGCTCCATCGCAGAGAGGCACAGCGCGCCGGTCAAGCGCACCGCACCAGGCAAATTGTAGGCGCCGCTGGTCGGGTCCAATTGCCAGAGAAACCACATGCGCTGCTGCGCGTAGGAAAGCGCCTGGCGATCCTCAACCTGCACCCCTGCCGGTATCGGAAACCTGGAAAAATCCACGCCCTCTTTCTGCAGGGCTTGCAGGAACAGTTGGCGTTTTTCCAGGGGCAGCCCGATAAACCGGCGAGCAAGTTTCAAGGAGTCTTCAGCATTCATTTCTTCGAATCCGGGGCAATAGGCGGGAAGCACAAAGGCACGTCGTCCCTATAAAACGAACCGGGAAGGGAAAAATTAGCGGGGGATAGGCGGCCGTTATCCGCGGGGAATGCGGGCTGGCGGGAAACGTCCTACGAAAAAAAGCGTGCGCGGCCGATATTTTCAGCGATGCGTAAGATTCAGGCTTGCCGAGGCCAAGTTATCCAGCCGTTTACGTGAGGAAAATCCGCACAATGAATCGCCAACTGCAATACAAAGGCTATAGAAGCTCGGTTGAACACAGCGCGGCCGTAAATGATTTGCTTGACCGGGCGTGCTCCGTAGCCCCTTCATCCTAAACGCCGGTAACCCAATGCAGCCGAGCACAACACCACCGCCCCCGCCGCCAACGCCACCCGGAACCCACTGGCAGCGCCGAAATGATCGATCATCCAACCAGAACTGGCGGCGCCGATAGCAACGCCGATGCTCAACCCGGTGATCAGCCAGGTCATACCTTCGGTGAGGCGGCTGGGCGCAACGATCTGCTCGACCATGGCCATCGACACGATCAAGGTGGGCGCGAAAAACAGACCGGAGATAAAGATGGCGACAGCCAGGCCGGGGATGTTGCTCACCAGCAACAAGGGCAAGGTCGTCAACGCCGTGGCCATGCCGCAGAACAGGAACTGACGCGGCAGCGGCGCCTTGAGCTTGAGGGCACCGAAGGCCAACCCGGCCAGGCACGAGCCGATGGCGTACACCGACAGCACGATACTCGCCGCCGCCGGCTGGCCCTGATGCTGGGCGAACGCCACACTGACCACGTCCACCACGCCGACGATCACGCCCATGGCCAGCAGCAGGGTCATCAGGATCAACACCGCAGGGGAAGCGATCAACCAGCGGCCGTGAGCGCCGTGGTGCTCGTGTATCGGTGGCTCGGTTTGCCGCTGCAATACAAAGGTAGTGACGCCCACGGCGAGTAACAGTGCCGCCACTAAAGGGCCGGCTTCCGGGAACAGCACCACACTCAGGCCCACAGAGATGGGCGGGCCGATAATAAAGCACACCTCATCGAGCACCGACTCCAGCGCGAACGCGGTTTGCAGCCTGGGCGTCCCACGATACAACTGGGTCCAGCGCGCCCGCACCATGGCGGACATATTGGGCATGCACCCGGCCAGCGCCGCGAACAGGAACAGCGTCCAGCTCGGTGCCTGCAAGCGCGTACACAGCAACAACATCAATAGCGCCCCGCCGCCGACCAGCGCGGCTATCGGCAGGACCTTGCCCTGGCCGTAGCGGTCCACCCAACGCGACACTTGCGGCGCACAAAACGCAGTGGCCAGGGCAAACACCGCCGCCACCGAACCTGCCAGTCCATAACCGCCATGCACTTGAGCGAGCATGGTGATCAGGCCGATACCGGTCATCGAGATGGGCATGCGCGCCAACATGCCCGCGAGCACAAAGGCCCGGGCGCCGGGGACCTGGAATAATTCGGCGTAAGGGTTTGCCATCCTGCGTAACCTCTTGCTCAACGCCACGGGCTTGCTATCTGAAGCGATCCGGGCAGAATACATACGGTGCGTATGTGACAGATCATGCTTCGCATACGCAGCGTATGTCAATCAACAACCCGTGAGAACTCCATGAGCCGAGCCCGTGCCGAAATGATCGAAGAGACTCGCGCCCGCCTGATCGCGAGTGCGCGCCGGGCATTCGCCACCCTGGGCTATGCCCGTACCTCGATGGATGACTTTACCGCTCAAGCCGGGCTCACACGCGGTGCGTTGTACCATCACTTCGGTGACAAAAAAGGCTTGTTGGCAGCGGTAGTTGCCCAACTCGACAGCGAGATGGACGAGCGTTTGCAGCGCATCAGCGAGCAGGCCGTAGAGCCCTGGAGCGGTTTTTGCGAACGCTGCCGAGCTTATCTGCGCATGGCTCAGGACCCGGAAATCCAGCGCATTGTGTTGCAGGACGCGCCAGCGGTGCTGGGTGATACCGGCTCACAACACCACTGCGTTGAGTCGTTGCGCCAATTGTTGGAGGCCCTGATGCAAGCCGGCTGGGTCGCACCGGCGCCCAGCCAGGCGCTGGCGCAGTTGATCAACGGCAGCCTGGTCAATACAGCGCTGTGGATCGCCCGGGATGCACACCCGAGCGTGCGGCTGGAGGAAGGTTTGCAGAGCCTGGAAGTGTTATTGCGCGGGCTCAGCCTCACACCAAGCGCTTGATTTGCTTATGCCTCCATACCAGCCGGTAATACGCGGTCTGCAACACCAGCATCGCCAGGTAGGTCACCGGAAACGCCATCCACACTCCTTCCAGCCCGAAGTGGGCGTTGAACAGATAGGCCATCGGCAGCTCCACGCAAAGCACGCAGAAAATCGAGATCGCCACCGGCATCAGCACCACGCCGCTGGCGCGCATGATGCCGCCGATCACGGCCTGGAAACCGAATACCAGGATGCTCCAGAGCATAATGTGCAGCAGGTGCTCGGCTCTGACACGGGCGCTGTCGTCGGTGATGAACAGACCCAGCAACCAGTGCGACAGCCCATAACCGAGCACGATCAGGCCACCGGTCAGGCACAGGTTGATCACCAACCCCGTGCGCAGGATCGGCCCGATGCGCTCCAGACGCCCGGCGCCGATCGCCTGGGCACCGAGGATCGAGGCGGTGATGGCAATCGACAGCGCCGGGAACTGGACGTAGTTGACGATCTGCGTCACCGCGCCATAAGCCGCCGTGGCCTGGGAGCCGTGGCTATTGACCAGGGCCAGGATGACCAATTCAGACAACGACAACACCACCATCTGCAAGCCGGTCGGCAGGCCGATGCGCAGCACTTTACCGAGGATGACGCGGTCCAGACGTAAAGCCGCGAGCAGCTCGCGATCCGGTGCCATCACATGGTTTTTATGCCGCAGGCGCAGGACCAGGAACAGCATCGCCAGGGCGTTACCCACCAAACCTGCGTAAACCGCACTCTGGATGCCAAGGGGCGGCAGGCCGATCCAGCCGCGAATCAGCGCTGGCGTCAGCAGCAAGCCCACCAGGGTCGAAACCATTAACGCCAGCAACGGCGAAATCGTGTCGCTCACCCCACGCAGCAACTGGGTATAGAGGATGAACACCAGCAACAGCGGCATGATCAACATCATCATCTGGGCATACCCCACCGCATCGTCGAGCACATCCACCGGGGTGCCCAACGCCTGCAGCGCCGGGCGCGCAAACAGGCCACCCAGCAGGGCGGCGATCAGACCAACCAGCGCCCCGAGCGTCAGGGTGGCGCCGGTAATCACCTTGACCAACCCGATCTCCCGGGCGCCCCACGCCTGGCCGATCAGCACCGACGCGCCCGCCCCCAAGCCAATCACCAGGGCGATAAAGAAAAATACGATGGGGAACATTCCCGACACTGCCGCCAGCGCCTGGGTGCCGAGCATTTGCCCGACATAGATGCCGTTAAGCGTGCCGGAAAAGCTTTGCAGAAAGTTGGACAGCACCATCGGTGCCAGAAAGATCAGGTAGATCTGCCACAACGGGCGCTGTAAAGGGGTTTGCATGAAAAATGGGGCCTCGAATAACGAAAGCGTCGCAGGGTTATACCGTAAGTGGATCCAATCCTCCCTGCGCTTTCTCAAAGAACGCTTATCCTCCGAATGTTTGGGAGGGCCTGCGCAAGGTTGGATCAAAGGGATTTATTCGCGGCCCGATTGCCGCCGCCTCACGCTTCAACAACTCCACCACCATCGGCAATCGGCTGGGCCCCAGGCGATCACTGATGGTCGCCACACTCAACGCCGCGACCGCGTGCCCGTCGCGGTTGAGGATCGGCACCGCCAGCCCCGCCATCCCTTCCAGTACGCCGGTGTTGCGTGCCGCATAGCCTAAATTACGGACATTCTCCACTTCGCAGCGCAACAGCACTTCGTCATACAGATGGAAATCCTTGAGCCGTGGCAGGTTGTAGCGAATCACCGTTTCGCGCTCTTCCTGCGGCAGAAAGGCCAGGATTGCCAGGCTGCCCTGCCCGACGCCCAGGGCCACGCGCCCACCGATATCACCGGTGAAGGTACGAATCGGGTATGGGCCTTCGCTGCGGTCCAGGCAAATGGCGTCGAAGCCGCTGCGCGCCAGCAGGAACAGCGAATCGCCCAACGATGCACTCATGCGCAACAGGCTGGGGCGCACCAGATCGCGCAGGTTGCCGGTCTTGCCGGCATTGGCCGCCAACGCGAAGAACTCCAGGCTCAAGCGATAGCGTTTACTGCGCGCATCCTGTTCGACCATCCCTTCATCCATCAGGCTGCGTAGCAAGCGGTGCGTGGTGGGTTGGGAGAGGCCAACGTGTTGCGCGAGCTGGGTGACCCGTTCCCCACCCTCGGGCACCTCACCCAGGGCGCGCAGCAAGGCGAACACGCGGGACACGCCACCTGCCCCCACTTCCTTGCCGCTTTCATTCCGCTCAATGGAATCCATATCAGCTGGTCTCAACATTAATTCTGCTCAGTGAATAAATCTTAAAATAGTAGTCCGTTGAGTGAAATTCCATCTTTCGCCCATCCTAGTCTTCGCTCTAATCTGCGTCCACAGGGGCGAAACGAACAACAACTGGCAGCCGACTCAAGATCGAGCGTCAACGCACCGGCAACACTCTTTTCGCATCTGCCCAAACAATAAAGCGCGCTTCTGCGCGGCTCAATAAAAGGTGGAACGCAGACATGGCATTTCTCCAACTCAACGCCTTGAGTAAACGCTACGGCGCCGTTGATGCAGTAGTCGCCACCGACCTTGCGGTGCAAAAAGGTGAATTCGTTTCACTGCTCGGCCCTTCGGGCTGTGGCAAGACCACCACTTTGCAAATGATCGCCGGCTTTGTGGATGTGAGCAGCGGCCAGATCCTGCTCGATGGGCGCGACATCACCCACGCCAAGCCTGCCAGTCGTGGCCTGGGCGTGGTGTTCCAAAGCTATGCGCTGTTTCCCCATATGAGTGTGCGCGACAACGTCGCCTTCGGTCTGAAGATGCGCAAGGTACCGGCCGCCGAGATCGCAAGCTTGGTCAAAACCGTACTTGAGCTGGTTCGCCTGGCGCCCCACGCCGAGCGCTACCCCAGGGAATTGTCCGGCGGCCAGCGCCAACGCGTGGCCCTGGCCCGTGCCTTGGTGATTGAGCCACCGGTGCTGCTGTTGGATGAGCCGCTATCCAACCTTGACGCCAACCTGCGCGAAGAGATGCAGTTCGAAATCCGCCGCATCCAGTGTGCGGTAGGTATCACTACCTTGATGGTCACCCACGACCAGGCCGAAGCGCTCTCCATCAGCGACCGCGTGGTCGTGATGCAGGCCGGACGCGTGACCCAGATTGACGTGCCGTACAAGCTTTATGAACACCCACGCACGCGCTTCATTTCGGACTTTGTCGGCAAGGCCAACCTGCTGGCCGGGGACTACGATGCGCTCGGCGTGCCCCAAGTACGCCACCAGGGCGGCGCTGGCGAACTGACGCTGAGCTTGCGCCCGGAAAAAATCCAACTGGTTGAGGCCGGCTCGGGCCGCGTGCAAGGGCAAGTGCTTGACCGTTATTTTTTCGGCAGCCAATGGCTATACCGCATCCAGACCGCCCTTGGCGAAATCACGGTGGTACGCAGCAACGACGGCAGCGCACCGCTGGACAGCGGCGCGGCCGTGGGCCTGCAGTGGCAAGCCGATTTACTGCGGGTGCTGACGGCCGATGAGGTGCACCCATGAGTCGTGGCTACCTGCTCTCGTCGCCGGCGCTGGTGCTGTTTGCCGGGTTGCTGATCCTGCCCCTGGCCTTGACGCTGGTGCTGTCCTTTAACGTCTTCGATTACCAGGTGGGCGTAAAGGCCGATCAGTGGACTCTGGCCCACTACCTGGCATTGTTGAGCGATGCCTATTTCTACGAGATCTTCTGGCGCACCTTCTGGATCAGTGCGCTGGTAACGTTGCTGTGCGTGGTGATCGGTGTACCGGAGGCCTACATCCTCAGCCGCATGGGCACGCCGTGGCGGTCGATCTTCCTGATTTTGATCCTCACACCGCTATTGATTTCCGTGGTGGTGCGCGCATTTGGCTGGAGCTTGCTGCTCGGCGCCGACGGCCTGGTCAACCAAGTGATCCAGGCCCTTGGCGGGCGCCCGGTGAAGCTGCTGTATACGCCGTTCGCCGTGATCATCGCGCTGGTGCACGTGATGCTGCCGTTCATGATTATCCCGGTATGGACCTCCCTGCAAAAACTCGACCCCTCGGCGGAACAAGCGGCGTTGTCCCTGGGCGCAAGCCAGGCCACGGTAATGCGCAAGATCGTGCTACCCCAAGTGATGCCCGGCGTGCTCTCCGGCACCTTGATCGTGTTCGGCCTGGCCGCCAGTTCGTTCGCGATTCCAGGGTTGCTGGGCGGACGGCGTCTGAAAATGGTCGCCACTGTGGTGTATGACCAATACCTCTCGGAACTCAACTGGCCCATGGGCGCGACCATTGCGGTGGTGCTGCTGTTGGTCAATCTGCTGATCATGCTGAGCTGGAACCGCATGGTCGAAGGCCGCTACAAAAAATCCCTGGGGGTTTAAGCGCATGTCCAGAAACGGTCCTTTGGCCCTCGGTTTTCATGCTTTGGTGGTGCTGTTCATGATGGCGCCGCTGGTGGTGGTGTGCCTGGTGGCGTTTACACCGGAAAACACCCTGAGCCTGCCCACATCGGGCTTTTCCCTGCGCTGGTTTCGCGCCGTGTTCGAACGCGCCGACTTTATTCAGGCGTTTTATAACAGCCTGGTGCTGGCGTTTACTGCCGCAACCCTGGCGACCTTGATTGCGGTACCGGCGGCCTTGGCGATCAGTCGCTATACGTTCCCGGGGCGCAACTTTTTCAGTGCACTGTTTCTGTCGCCGATCATCATCCCGCACCTGGTGCTGGGGGTGGCGATGCTGCGCCTGTTTGCGCTGATGGGCGTCAATGGCAGCTTTACCTGGTTGATGCTGGCGCACGTGGTGATCATCACTCCCTATGTGCTGCGCCTGGTGCTGGCCGCAGCCATCGGCATTGATCGCAGTGCCGAACAGGCCGCCCAATCCCTGGGAGCCGGGCGGTTCACGCTGTTTCGGCAGATCACTTTGCCGATGATTCTGCCTGGAGTGGCCGGTGGCTGGTTGCTGGCGTTCATCAACAGTTTCGATGAGGTGACCCTGTCGATTTTCGTCAGTTCGCCGGCCACGCAAACCCTGCCGGTGCGCATGTACGTGTATGCCACCGAGTCCATCGACCCGATGATGGCGGCGGTATCGGCGCTGGTGATCGCACTCACCGCAGCCACCATGATCCTACTCGATCGGGTCTACGGTCTGGACCGCGTCCTGGTGGGGAAACACTGATGGCGTTGTTCAAGCGACTGACCGAAACCCAGCGCCCTGCCCTGGCGTTCACCCTCGACGGCCAGCCCGCCACCGGTTTGCTCGGGGATACCTTGCTGACTGCGATGCTGACCTGCGCGGATCACTTGCGCGGCAGCGATTTCAGCGCCGAGCGGCGCGCCGGGTTTTGCCTGATGGGCGCGTGCCAGGACTGCTGGGTGCGGCTTGCAGATGGGCGTCGGGTACGCGCCTGCTCGACCTTGCTCGAAGAAGGCCACGCGATCAGTCGCGATCCTGGACGTCAGCCATGAAGCCTGTGGTGATCGTAGGTGCAGGACCGGCGGGCATTACTGCCGCACGTACGCTGCTTGACCACGGCATAACGCCCTGTCTGATCGATGAGAGCCCGCGCGGTGGAGGGCAGGTTTATCGGCGCCAACCGGCCAATTTCCAGCGCTCGGCCAGACAGCTTTACGGCTTCGAGGCAGGCAAGGCGCAGGCCGTGCATCGCACCCTGGACGAGCTCGCACCGTTAATTGACTACCGAGCGCAAACCCTGGTGTGGAACGCCGAAAACAAACGCCTGGACCTGCTCAACAACAATCGCACCGACAGCGTCGAGTATTCACGCATCATCGTTGCCACCGGCGCCACCGACCGCATCCTGCCGGTGCCGGGGTGGACATTGCCGGGTGTCTACAGCCTGGGCGCGGCGCAAATTGCCTTGAAATACCAGGGCTGCGCAATTGGCGAGCGCGTGGTGTTTTGTGGTTCCGGGCCACTGCTTTATCTCGTCGCCTACCAATACGCCCAGGCCGGCGCCAAGGTGATGGCAGTGCTCGACAGTGCGCCGTTCAGCGCTCAGTGTCGCGCATTACCGGCGTTGCTCAGGCAACCGGCGACCCTGGCCAAGGGTTTGTATTACCGCGCGTGGCTGACCGCCCATGGGATAGCCGTGCATCAGGACGCAACGCTGGCGCAGATCAAGGGAGAGCAACGGGTGCAGGGCATTCGCTGGGGCGAGCAAACCCTGGAATGCGATGCGGTAGCCTTCGCTCATGCCCTGCGCAGCGAAACGCAACTGGCGGACCTGCTCGGTTGTGAGTTTGCCTGGAACAGCCTCAACCGCGCCTGGCTGCCACAACGCGACAGTACCGGGCGCAGCAGCGTCGAGGCGGTATATCTGGCTGGCGATGGCGCCGGGATCATGGGCGCGGATGCGGCGCAGATCGCCGGCGAATGTGCAGCGTTGGCGCTGCTGGAGGATGCCGGTGTCAGTGTCGATCGGCATCGGCGCGATACGTTGGTCAAGCAACTGGCGAATATCCAGCGCTTTCGCCAGGGCCTGGAAACCGCATTCCCGTTCCCTGAACAGTGGGCCGTGCAAGCCCCCGACGAACTGATTCTTTGCCGCTGCGAAGAGGTCAGCGTCGGTGAAGTGCGGGCAGTGGTGGACGAGGGTCACTGGGAAATCAACCGGGTTAAAGCCCATTGCCGCGTTGGCATGGGCCGCTGCCAGGGGCGTATGTGCGGGTTGGCGGCAGCGGAAATTGTTGCCCAGCGCAGCGGGCGTGGCATCGCACACATCGGACGCCTGCGAGGCCAGGCGCCCATCAAGCCGCTGCCCTTTGGCGTGGAGGAACAGCCGTGATTGACGTCATCGTACTGGGCGGCGGGATCGTCGGCGCATCCGCCGCCTTGATGCTTGCTCAGAAGGGTCAGCGCGTGGCGCTGGTGGAACGGGATTTTTGCGGCTCGCATTCCAGTGGCGTCAATTATGGCGGCGTGCGGCGCCAGGGTCGGCCCTTGCATCAGTTACCGTTGTCGCAGCGCGCCCATCAATTGTGGGCCGACTTGCCAGGTTTGATTGGCATCAGTGGCGAGTACGTACGCTGCGGGCATTTGAAGCTGGCACGCAGCCCCGAAGATTTTGCCGCGCTGCAAGCCTATGCCGAGCAAACCCGTGGCTTCGACCTGGGCTTGCAGCTGTTGGACCGCACCGCGTTGCGCAGGCGCTTCCCCTGGGTGGGCGACGTGGCAGTGGGCGCTTCCTTGTGCCCGGACGACGGACATGCCAACCCGCGTCTGGTGGCCCCTGCCTTTGCCCGTGCCGCGCTGCGCCATGGCGCCGAGGTATACGAGCAAGCCGAAGTGGTCCGCATCGAACACAACAGCCACCTGTTCCAGGTGCACTGCGCCAATGGCCTGCATCTGCAAGCTCCCTGGCTGCTCAACTGCGCCGGCGCCTGGGCCGGCAGCGTCGCCGCGCAGTTTGGCGAACCGGTGCCGATCACCTCGGCGCACCCGGCGATGCTGGTGACTGAACCACTACCCGTGGTGATGACTGTCAGTACCGGTGTCGAGGGTGGGGGAATCTATGCGCGACAAGTCGCCAGGGGCAACTGCATCCTCGGCGGCGGTCGCGGCTTTGCACTCGGTCCGCAAAAAGCCAGGCCAGGTCAGGCGGCGCTATTGGAGATTCTGCGCAATGCCGGCGAACTCTACCCCTTTCTCAAAGGCGCCCAGGCGATTCGGACCTGGAGCGGGACCGAAGGTTACTTGCCCGATCACGAACCGGTGATCGGTCCCAGCAGCACCCAACCTGGCCTGCTCCACGGTTTCGGCTTTGCCGGCGCCGGGTTCCAGCTCGGGCCCGCGGTCGGTGAAGCCCTGGCAGAGATCGTCTGCGAAGGGGCCAGCCGCCAACCCATAGAAGCGTTTTCCATCCGTCGTTTCCAAGCCTGAGAGGAAAAGATCCATGCACTCACGTATCGCTTTATCCTGCTTGTCCCTCGCCTTGCTCACCGGCACCGCCCATGCCGCACCCACGCTGTACCTGGGCATGAACGGCGGAACCATGGAGCGGGTGTACGCCGACAAGGTGCTGCCCGCCTTCGAGAAAGCCAACAACGTCAAGGTGGTGATCGTACCCGGTACCTCCTCGGACATCCTTGCCAAGGTCCAGGCCAACAAGGCCAACCCGCAGATGCACGTGATGTTCCTCGACGACGGCATCATGTACCGCGCCATCTCCATGGGCCTGTGCGACAAGCTCACGCCAAACCCGACCCTGGAGCAAATTCCGGCCAAGGCCAGAATCAAGGACGAAGCCGTGGCCGTGACCCTGGGCGTCACCGGCCTGGGTTACAACGCCAAGATGTTCAAGGACAAAGGTTGGGCCGCGCCCACCTCGTGGATGGACCTGGCCGACCCGCGCTTCAAGGACAAGGTAGTCTTCCAGTCCCTGGCCTCCTCCACTTTCGGCTTGCACGGGTTTCTGATGTTCAACCGTATCCAGGGTGGCGACGAAACCAACGTGGAGCCCGGCTTCAAGGCCTGGCCAACCAGTGTCGGCCCCAACGTACTGGAATACATCGCCAGCTCAGCGAAGATCTCCGAGATGGTGCAAACCGACGAAGCCGCGATCTTCCCGCTCACGCCGACTCAGGTCGCCACGCAGAAGCTGCTCGGCGTGCCGATGGAGTACGCCCAACCCAAAGAGGGCGCCGTGGTGCTGAACGTGGCCGAGTGCGTGATCGCACGCAATGACCAGCCGGAACTGGCGCAGAAGCTCGCGGCGTTCCTGCTGACCGCCCAAGCCCAGGCACCGGCATTGGAAGAAGGTGACCAGATCCCGTCGAACCCAACCACCCCCACCACCGAAAAAACCCGTGCGCGAGTGGAGGCCATGCAAGGCTATTTGCAGACGGCGATTTCGATTGATTGGGACCAGGTTAACCAGGCCCGACCGAAGTGGAATGCGCGGTGGAGTCGCTCGATTGAGCGTTGAGGTGTGAGCCCTGCGCAATCGCGGCCAGTTCTTCGCGGGTGCTGCTGATAACAGCACCCGCCTTGAGCAACTCATTGACCGCCTGTACACCGCCCTCCTCGCTGATGCTGCGACAAGCCGGCAGGTGCAGGACCACTTGCAGGCCGGCCTTGAGCAACTGCAACGCGGTGGTCTTGACGCAATAGTCCAGGGCCAGGCCGCCGACGATCACGCGCATCACCTCTCGGGCCTTGAGGTACTCGATGACGCCGGTGGACAGTTTGTCATGCAGGTCGTGGTAGCAGGCGCCATATGGGTGCAGGTTGGGTTCGACGCCCTTCCAGACGAAGTAGTCATAGTCATAAGGCATTGGCAGTTCGTCGAGCAATGCAAAGCCTTCGGTACCCGGTACGCAGTGGCTGACCCAAGTGACATCGGCGTGGGCAAGGCCGGTGGGTTGCAACATCTCGCTGTGCTGCGCAACCACCCAGGGGGCGTGCGGGGTGTGGGCGTCCTTGCTGCCGATGCGATGACCGGCGAGGCTGGCCATGTAGTTGAGTTCGGCGCCAATGCGGTCGCCTCCGACCACCGGCAATTCATTGGGGCACAAAGGCGTGAAGCTTTTCTGCGCGTCGACGTCGAATGAAGCGATGGCGGTTTTCGAAAGGGTCATGACGTTCACATCAATGGCGGTAGGGGCATGCCCCCGATGACGAAGTGTCAGTCACTTGCCACGTGGCTGGCAACACCCTCATCGGGGAACAGGTATAGACGCAATCTTGCTGTGACGCCGGACCTGTGGCGAGGGAGCTTGCTCCCGTTGGAGTGCGAAGCGCTCCCAAGATTTGGCGCCGCTCCGCAGCCCAGCGCAAGCAAGCTCCCCTCGCCACAGTTATTGGTTGTCTTAACTGACTGGCATCAGGCAACCCGCCTCCACCATTTTGAACGGCGCATGGCTTCAGTTCATCCAGTTGCCGCCATCCACGTTGTAGGTCTGCGGCAGACTGCGATGCACGTATTCACCCCCTGTCGCCAAGGTCGTCCGCTGATTTCTGACCAAATCGTCCGCTAATTCGCATTTTTTCCAAACAGTTCAAGCCATTGACACAAGTTGGTACAACCTGTGCAAACGTTTGCGGAACGAACTTGACCGCCAAGTTCAGCCCTACCCGACGAATCGGGCATAAACCGCGTACGAATAAGGACTTTCAATGCATCTCACCTCTAAGCCTCGTGCTTGCCTTGGTGTTTCCTTGCTACTGGCCGCCGTTACGGGAGTACTCAGTAGCCCCATTTTGGCGCAGCAAAACCCTGCCGATGACTCAGCCCAGGGCGAAACCCTTAGCCCTGAGGCCAGCCCGCCAGCGAAAAAAGGCGTTTACCTGTCGGAATGGTTCAACCAGGACCTGACGCTGATCGGCAGCAAAGACATCAGCTTCGGCCCCAAGCCTCAGGACGATGTCTACCTGGAATACGAATACTTCGGCCGCAAGGGGCCCTTTGAGCTGTATGGCTACATCGACGTGCCGAAGATCCTCACCATCGGTAACAGTAATGACAAAGGTGTGTGGGACCATGGCTCGCCAGTGTTCATGGAGCACGAACCGCGGATTTCCATCGACTACCTCGCAGGACGCAGCCTGGCAATCGGCCCGTTCAAGGAGTGGTATGTGGCCTTCGACTGGATTTACGATCACGGCAGTCATAAAGAAAACCGCGCCAACACCTTGTACAGCGGCCTGGGCACCGATATCGACACACACTCGCGGGTTAATCTGTCGGCCAACTTCTATGGCCGCTACCAGTGGGAAAACTACGGCGCCAGCAATGAATATTCCTGGGATGGCTACCGCGCGCAGATGAAGTACATCGTGCCGATCGGCAAGTTCGACAACGGTGCTTCGCTGACCTATATCGGCTTTACCAACTACGATTTCGGCTCGGATCTGCACAAGGACAACCCGGCGCGCACCGCCAACTCCCTGGTGGCGACCAACGTGTTGCTGTACTCGTTCACCCACCTGCGTTTTACCCTGGTGGGTCGTTACTTTCACAACGGTGGCAACTGGGAAGACGGCAGCGAGTTGAATTTCGGCGAAGGCAACTTCCGCGCCCGCTCCGATGGCTGGGGTTACTACGCCGGTGTGGGTTACCAATTCTGATCAAGGAGCTGTACATGAAGGCACTGACTCGTATCTCGCTGGCCGTCGGCCTCGCCCTGCTGCCCCACATGGTGCTGGCGGATAACCCGGAACCGATCAAACCCAAGGTAATGTTGATCACCATGTTCGCCCCCGAGGCGCAAACCTGGATCGACCGCCTGGAACTCAAGCAGGAAGTACGCGTGCCGGGGCTGTCTGCCGACTACCCGGTGATTCGCTGCAACACCCGGGACGTATGCCTGCTGGTAACCGGCATGGGCCAGACCAACGCCGCTGCGTCGACCCTGGCCCTGGCCTTGTCGCCCAAATTCGACCTGCGCCAGAGCTACTTCCTGATCGCCGGTATCGCCGGCATCAGCCCCAAGCACGGCACCATCGGCACCGCTGCCTGGGCCCATTACCTGGTGGAGTTCGGCACCCAGTGGGAGCTGGACTCACGGGATGCGCCCAAAGACTGGCCGACCGGTTATATCGGCATCAACACCAAGGGGCCCAACGAAAAGCCACCGCTGGACTACAAGACCGAAGTGTTCGAGCTCAACCCCAAGCTGCAAGCCAAGGCGTTTGCCTTGTCGCACAAGGTAGAGCTGACCGAAAGCAAAGAATCCGCCGCCTGGCGCAAGCACTACCCCCAAGCGCCGGCCAACCAGCCGCCGCAAGTCACGCGTTGCGACACGCTGGCGGGCAACACCTGGTTCTCCGGCACCCGCCTGAGCGAACGCGCCGAAGTCTGGACCAAGTTGCTCACCGACAATAAAGGCGAATACTGCACCACCCAGCAGGAGGACAACTCCACTTATGAAGCCCTGCTACGCGCCAGTCGCGAGGGTCTGGTGGACATCCAGCGCCTGGCCGTGGTGCGCGCAGGCTCCGACTTTGACCGGCCTTATCCGGGTTACAGCGAGGTCGACAACCTGCTCAAGTATGCGGACCAGGGTGGCTTTGCACCGGCCCTGGAGAACCTGTACCGCACGGGCAACCCGTTAGTGCAGGCGATTGTGAAACATTGGTCGGCATGGGAAAAAGGCGTACCCGAGGTCGAGTAAAGATCTGCTGTAATTAGATGGACTCGCCCAAGCCGAGGCGTCTATGCGCCACGGTGGCATTCTTATAGAAGCCAACGACAGCGAGGGCGAGCCCATGAAAAAGCATACGACGATCAATCAGTCTTTGTCAGCCGA
>NZ_JYLN01000004.1 GCF_001439735.1 Pseudomonas paralactis | reverse complement strand
CTCCACAAGCACCCACACGAATTGCTTGATTCAGTTGTTAAAGAGCGGTTGGTTAAGATCTTTCGTCTCAACCGAGGCGCGCATTCTACAGCAGCCTCATTTGCTGTCAAGTGATTATTTTCAGAAGCTTTCGAAGATTTCTTCAACAACTTCAACCACTTGCGCTTAAGATCTCTCCGAAGCGGGAGGCGAATTCTACAGCGTTACACGCTGCTGTCAACACCTCTTTTTCAACTTCCTTTTGGCTTCGATGAACTGAAGCAGCTTACTGCCGAAAACCGCGTAACTCATTGTTTACCAAGGAGTTTTCCGTTTCGACTGCGCCGGAAGTGGGGCGAATTATAGGCCTCCAGAATCTGTCGTCAACCTTCTTTTTCACATTTCTGTCATATAAGTCAAAAAAGCCCCAATAACGCAAAGGCCGGCCCCAAGGGGCCGGCCTTCTACCTACCGAGCCTTACAGGCTAGGGAAGGCGAATTGCGACGCTTCATGGCTGGCCCGTTGTGGCCAACGCTGGGTGATCGCCTTGCGACGAGTATAGAAACGCACCCCGTCCGGCCCATAGGCATGCAAATCGCCAAACAGCGAACGCTTCCAACCACCAAAGCTGTGATACGCAACCGGCACTGGCAGCGGCACGTTAACCCCCACCATGCCGACTTCAATCTCATCACAGAACAGGCGCGCCGCTTCACCGTCACGCGTGAAGATGCAGGTACCGTTGCCGTATTCATGATCGTTGATCAGTTGCATCGCCGCTTCCAGGCTATCCACCCGCACTACACACAGCACCGGCCCAAAGATCTCTTCTTTATAGATACGCATCTGCGGGGTGACGCGGTCAAACAAGCTGCCACCGAGGAAAAAACCTTGCTCATGCCCGGCAACACTCAAGCCACGGCCATCAACAACCAGCTCTGCACCCGCTGACACACCGTCTTCTATATAGCCACTGACTTTATCCCGCGCCTGCCCCGTCACCAACGGGCCCATATCCAGGCCGCAAGACGTGCCCGCACCAATCTTCAACGCCTTGACCTGCGGCACCAGCTTGGCGATCAACGCATCCGCCACCTGATCGCCCACGCACACAGCCACCGAGATCGCCATGCAACGCTCACCGCAGGAACCATAAGCCGCGCCCATCAGGGCACTTACCGCGTTATCCAGGTCGGCATCCGGCATCAGCACCGCGTGGTTCTTCGCCCCACCCAGCGCCTGCACACGCTTGCCACGTTTGGTCGCTTCGGAATAGATGTACTCGGCAATCGGCGTCGAGCCTACAAAGCTCAAGGCTTTGACTTCAGGCGCTTCGATCAATGCGTCCACCGCGCCCTTGTCGCCATGCACCACGCTGAGCACGCCTTTAGGCAGCCCGGCTTCCTGCAACAGCTGCGCGATCAACAGCGTCGAACTCGGGTCGCGCTCTGAAGGTTTAAGGATGAAACAGTTACCGCAGACAATCGCCAGCGGGTACATCCACAGCGGCACCATCGCCGGGAAGTTGAACGGGGTGATCCCCGCCACCACGCCCAACGGCTGGAAATCCGACCATGCGTCAATGTTCGGCCCTACGTTGCGGCTGTATTCACCCTTGAGAATCTCCGGCGCCGAGCACGCGTACTCCACGTTCTCGATCCCACGCTTGAGTTCACCCGCAGCGTCTTCCAGGGTCTTGCCATGTTCCTCGCTAATCAACTGCGAGATACGTGCTTCGTTTTGCTCCAGCAACTGCTTGAAACGGAACATCACCTGCGCACGCTTGGCCGGCGGCGTATTGCGCCAGGCCGGAAACGCCGCCTTGGCTGAGTCAATCGCCTGTTGAATGGTTTCACGACTGGCCAACGGCACCTGGTGAATCACCTGACCGATAGACGGGTTATAGACGTCGGCACTACGACCGCTGTCGTTGACCAGCTCACCGTTGATCAAATGCTGGATAAGGCTCATGCAGGGCTCCTGAAAAGTTGTTCTATATAGAAGGAGAAATCAGTCGATCTTGTTCAGCACTTCGCCGACCGCGTCAAACAGGCGGTCCAGGTCCTGCGGCTTGCTGTTGAACGTTGGCCCGAACTGCAGGGTGTCACCGCCAAAACGCACGTAGAAACCGGCTTTCCACAAGGCCATGCCGGCCTCGAATGGACGCACGATGGCATCCCCATCACGCGGGGCAATCTGGATCGCCCCGGCCAGGCCGTAGTTGCGAATGTCGATCACATTCTTGCTGCCCTTCAAGCCATGCAGCGCATTCTCAAAATGCGGGGCAACTTCGGCTACGCTCTGCACCAGGTTTTCCTTCTGCAACAGGTCCAAAGCCGCCAAGCCAGCCGCGCACGCCACCGGGTGCGCCGAATAGGTGTAACCGTGGGGGAATTCCACCGCGTACTCCGGCGTCGCCTGGTTCATGAAGGTCTGATAGATCTCGCTGCTGGCGATCACCGCGCCCATCGGGATAGCACCATTGGTGACCTGCTTGGCGATACACATCAGGTCCGGGGTCACGCCAAAACTGTCGGCACCGAACATCGAGCCGGTACGGCCAAAGCCCGTGATCACCTCGTCGAACACCAACAGGATATTGTGCTGATCGCAGATCTCACGCAGACGCTTGAGATACCCCTGTGGCGGTACCAGGACACCAGCGGAACCGGCCATCGGCTCGACAAACACCGCGGCGATATTCGACGCGTCATGCAGTTCGATCAGCTTGAGCAATTCATCGGCCAAGGCGATACCGCCCTGCTCCGGCATTCCACGCGAGAATGCATTGCTCGCCAGCAAGGTGTGGGGCAGATGGTCAACATCCATCATCGCCTGGCCAAATAACTTACGGTTACCGTTGACGCCACCCAGGCTGGTACCGGCGATGTTCACACCGTGATAACCACGCGCGCGACCAATCATCTTGGTCTTGGTGGCCTGACCTTTGAGGCGCCAGTAGGCCCGCACCATCTTCACCGCCGTATCGGCACATTCAGAGCCCGAATCGGTGAAGAACACATGATTCAGGTTGCCTGGGGTCAAGTCGGTAATCTTTTCCGCCAGCTGGAAGGACAACGGATGACCGTACTGGAAGCCTGGAGAGTAATCCAGGGTACCCAATTGTTTGGCCACCGCCTCCTGGATTTCCTTGCGCGTGTGCCCGGCGCCGCAGGTCCAAAGGCCCGACAACGAATCATAGACCTTGCGCCCCTTGTCATCGGTCAACCAACTGCCTTCAGCGGCCACGATCAGGCGCGGGTCGCGCTGGAAGTTGCGGTTGGCGGTATAGGGCATCCAGTGCGCATCCAGCTTGAGTTGGCTGGCCAGGGACGATGGGGCGTTTTCGGGCATGTTCATCAGCAAAACCTCGCAAGGCAAAAGGCAGCGTCGGGATTGAAAAGCGTTGTTGCAGCTAAATTGCCACGGGGATAAAGTCGGTGAAATCCAACTCTTCTAACCTTCAGTCAGGACTTCACTAAACTATGAGCGTCCGTCGTCCCGACCCTTTGGCTCAAGTCAGCGACTTCGACATTCGCTTGCTGCGCATCTTTCGCAGCGTGGTGGAATGCGGCGGCTTCTCGGCGGCAGAGACCGTGCTCGGCATCGGCCGCTCGGCAATAAGCCAGCAGATGAGCGACCTTGAGCAACGACTCGGGCTACGACTTTGCCAACGCGGCCGCGCCGGTTTTTCCCTGACGGAAGAAGGCCGCGAGGTTTATCAGTCTGCCCTGCAACTGTTGAGCGCTTTGGAAAGCTTTCGCACCGAGGTCAACGGCCTGCACCAGCATTTGCGCGGCGAGTTGATCATCGGCCTCACCGACAACCTCGTCACCCTGCCGCACATGCGGATCACCCACGCCCTGGCGCAATTGAAAGAGCGGGGCCCGGACGTGCAGATCCAGATCCGCATGATCGCCCCCAATGAAGTGGAGCAAGGCGTACTCGACGGTCGCCTGCACGTCGGTGTGGTGCCCCAGGCCAGCGCACTGTCGGGCCTGGAATACCAGCCG
Source organism: Pseudomonas paralactis (assembly GCF_001439735.1). GTDB lineage: Bacteria > Pseudomonadota > Gammaproteobacteria > Pseudomonadales > Pseudomonadaceae > Aquipseudomonas > Aquipseudomonas paralactis. Next base: position 648,822 of record NZ_JYLN01000004.1, on the reverse strand, counting down.
CTGTACAGCGAACGCTCCTTGCTCTATTGCGCTGTAGGCCACCCGTTGTTTTATGCCGATAACAAGCAACTCGACGACGAACGCATCGACAGCCAGGACGCCATCGCCCCCACCTTCCGCTTGCCCGCGGAGATCCAGGCCCATTACCAGGCGCTCAACTGCACCGCCAGCGCCTCAGACCGTGAAGGCATGGCGTTCCTGATTCTCACCGGCCGCTATATCGGCTACTTGCCCGACCACTACGCCAGTCTATGGGTGCAACAAGGCCGGCTGCGCGCGCTGAAACCGGCTACACGTTTTTACGATTTGAGCCTGGCATCGGTCACGCGCAAAGGCCGGCGCCCTCATTTGGTGCTGGAAAGCTTCCTGGAAAGCCTGGCCGCGACGCGCTAACTCGGGCCTCACGCAAAAAGCTGAGCACATGGACAGCTTTTTGCAAGGGCTCAGGGACCTTGAACCGTCCGCCTTGAGTTGACCCGCCATGCCCCCAGAATCCTCCAGCCCCAGCGACCTGATCTACGGCCTCAACGACCGCCCCAAACCACTGCCCGCTCTATTGGCAGCACTGCAACATGTGCTGGCGGCGTTCGTCGGCATCATTACGCCGCCGCTGATTATTGGCTCCACCCTCGGCCTCACCGCTCACTTGCCCTACCTGATCAGCATGGCGTTGATGGTTTCCGGCGTAGGCACCTTCATCCAGGCACGCAGGCCGTTTGGCATCGGTGCCGGCATGATCTGCCTGCAAGGCACCAGCTTTGCGTTTCTCGGCGCGGTATTGTCAGCAGGCTTTCTGGTGAAGCAACGCGGTGGCAGCCCGGAAGACATTCTGGCGATGATTTTCGGCGTGTGCTTCTTCGGCGCGGCAGTGCAGATTGTATTGAGCCGCTTTATCGGCCAGTTGCGCCGCGTGATCACACCGCTGGTGACCGGCATTGTGATTACGCTGATCGGCATCAGCCTGATCAAAGTGGGCATCACCGACCTCGGCGGCGGTTTCAATGCACCGGACTTCGGCGCCCCCGCCAACCTGGCGCTGGGCCTGTTCGTGGTTTTGACGATCATCCTGCTCAACCGCTCGAACACGCCCTGGGTACGCTTGTCGGCCATCATCATCGGCCTGGCCCTGGGCAGCCTCGCGGCGTGGTTCAGCGGCAAACTGATTCCCCAGGCTTTGCCTGACCTGCCATTGGTCAGCCTGCCTACACCATTCCGCTTTGGTTTCAACTTCGACTGGAGCGCCTTCCTGCCGATTGCGCTGATTTATCTGATCAGCAGCATCGAAACCGTCGGCGACCTCACCGCCAATTGCATGATTGCCCGCCAGCCTATCAGCGGCCCTTCTTATATAAGCCGGCTCAAGGGCGGCGTCCTCGGCGATGGGGTGAGCTGCATGATCGCCGCCACTTTCAGCGCTTTCCCCAACACCACGTTTGCGCAGAACAATGGTGTGATCCAGCTCACCGGCGTGGCCAGCCGTTACGTCGGTTTATACATCGGCGTGTTGCTGTTCTGTCTGGGCCTGTTTCCGCTGATCGGCGCCGTACTGCAGCAAATCCCCAAGCCGGTGCTGGGCGGCGCGACTCTGGTAATGTTCGGCAGCGTGGCTGCCGCCGGCGTGCGCATCCTCGCCCAGGCACCGCTGGACCGACGCAGCATGTTGATCATTGCCACCTCGTTCGGTGTTGGCCTGGGTATCGCCGCGCAACCCAACCTGCTGCACCTGATGCCGACACTGGTGCAGAACCTGTTCGACTCCGCCATCACCAGCGGCGGTATCACCGCCATCCTCCTGTGCCTGTTACTGCCGGAGGCCAAGGCAAGTACCACCGCCGCAAACCACACCCCGGAACGCGACAGCCTGGAACCGCTTTGACGGTTTTATTGCATCAGGACTTGTCTGAGGCTTGAGGGTGGGTTATCTGTGCACACGTCGCCTTTATCGATCAGCACGGAAACCTCCATGAGCCTCGAAGTTCCTGCCCACAGCAACCACGCCGGTAAACCCGCCAGCCGCATTCGGCAAAAGAACGAACAAGCGATTCTCCAGGCTGCTGAAGATGAATTCGCCCGCCATGGCTACAAAGGCACCAGCATGAACACCATCGCTGCCAGCGCCGGGCTGCCCAAGGCCAACTTGCACTACTACTTCACCAACAAGCTGGGCCTGTATATCGCGGTGCTCAGCAATATCCTCGAATTATGGGACAGCACTTTCAACGCGCTGACCGCCGAGGACGACCCAGCCGTGGCGCTCGCGCGTTACATCCGCACCAAGATGGAGTTCTCGCGGCGCCAACCACAAGCCTCGCGGATCTTCGCCATGGAAATCATAAGCGGCGGCGAATGCCTCACCGAATATTTCGGTCAGGACTATCGCGCCTGGTTCAGTGGCCGCGCCGCGGTGTTCCAGGCGTGGATCGACGCCGGCAAAATGGACCCCGTCGATCCCGTGCACTTGATCTTCCTGCTGTGGGGCAGCACCCAGCACTACGCCGACTTCGCCACCCAGATCTGTCGCGTAACAGGTCGTACCAAGCTGACCAAACAGGACATGGAAGACGCCGGCACCAACCTGATCCATATCATTCTCAAAGGCTGCGGCATCAAGCCAGCCCTATAAACGAAGCGAGTTATGTCTTTTACGCTGACAGGCCTTTGCGAATTTCGTGAAGAAATACGCAAGAGCCGCTTTATCACCCTGGCGGCGCCGATCACCAGCCCGCAGGACGCCCAGGCGTTTTTCGAGCAGCACAGCGACCTCAACGCCACGCACAACTGCTGGGCCTGGAAGCTGGGCGATCAATACCGCAGCAGCGATGACGGCGAACCCGGCGGCACCGCCGGGCGCCCGATTCTTGCGGCCATCGAGGCCCAGGGCTTTGATCAGGTGGCCGTCTTGGTGATCCGCTGGTACGGCGGCATTCAACTGGGCACGGGTGGATTGGCCCGCGCCTATGGCGGCGGGGCCAATAAATGCCTGCAGAATGCCGAGCGCATCGAGCTGATCAGCCGCGTCCCCCTGAGTTGCGCCTGTGGCTTCTCCGAACTGAACCTGGTGAAGCTGCGTGTCGCTGAACTCGGCGGGCTTGTAATGGAAGAAACCTTCACCGCCAACGGCGTTGAGCTGCAGCTCGCCCTGGGAGAGGCACACATCGACACCCTGCAAACCCAGCTCGCCGACCTGAGCCGTGGGCGCATCCTGCTGCAACGCTGAAACTGCTACTGTTATGCGCTGAACTCCCTGAACCGCGATTTCAAAGGAAGCCTTCATGTCTACGCCAAAAACCGCACTGATCATCGGCGCCTCGCGCGGGCTGGGCCTTGGCCTGGTCAAGCAACTGCTCCAGGACCGCTGGGACGTGACCGCCACCGTGCGCGATCCGAACAAGGCCGACGCCCTGAAAGCCGTGGGCCCGGTGCAGATCGAGAAACTGGACATGGACGATCAGCAAGCCGTGATCGCCCTCGCCCAGCGCCTGAAAGACCGCACCTTCGACCTGCTGTTCGTCAACGCCGGGGTCAAGGGCCCGGCCAACCAGGAGCCCGGCCACGCGACCCTGGCGGAAGTGGGCCAGTTGTTCTTCACCAACGCCGTGGCGCCGATCAACCTGGCCCAGCGCTTTGTCGGGCAGATCCGCAAAGACACCGGCGTACTGGCCTTCATGAGTTCGGTACTGGGCAGCGTGACCATTCCCGACGGCTCGGACCTGGCGCTGTACAAGGCCAGCAAGGCCGCCCTCAATTCGATGACCAACAGCTTTATCACGCAACTGGGCGAGCCCAAACCGACGGTGCTGTCGCTGCATCCGGGCTGGGTGAAGACCGACATGGGCGGCGAAAACGCCCACATCGACGTCGAGACCAGCGTGCGCGGCCTAGTGGACCAGGTAAATGCCTACACCGGCAAAGGCGGCCACCACTTCGTGGACTACAAGGGCGACACCATCACCTGGTAACCACTCCCAACTGTAGGAGCGAGCCTGCTCGCGAAGAACGCCCAAGCACTGCGTTAAACCAGCCTGCCCGCGTCATCGTTGACGATTTTCGCGAGCAAGCTCGCTCCCACAGAGGTAAACTGCCCACCTCGCCCTCACCGGCGACCCTGGATCAGCAGACAGGGCAACACTGAGCTGGCAAACCTGAACCCATCATTCAGAGGAGCCGGCCAATGCCTGCGACCCGTATCTGGTTAAAAAACCCCCTCGCAATTTTCACTGCCAATGGCCTCGATGCCCGTGGCGGCCTGGTGCTGCAAGACGGTGTGATCACCGAAGTGCTGGCCCAGGGCCAGGAACCGGCACAGCCCTGCACGCAGGTGTTCGATGCTCGCGAACATGTGGTCCTACCTGGGCTGATCAACACCCATCACCATTTCTATCAAACCCTGACCCGCGCCTGGGGCCCGGTGGTCAACCAGCCGCTGTTCCCGTGGTTGAAAACCCTGTACCCGGTATGGGCGCGGCTTACTCCGGAAAAACTCGCCTTGGCCAGCAAAGTCGCCCTGGCTGAATTACTGCTGTCGGGTTGCACCACGGCGGCCGACCACCATTACCTGTTCCCCGATGGCTTGGAAAACGCTATTGATGTGCAGGTAGCCAGCGTGCGCGAACTGGGTATGCGCGCCATGCTCACCCGCGGCTCCATGAGCCTGGGCGAAGCCGACGGCGGCCTGCCACCGCAGCAGACCGTACAACAAGGCCAGGTCATTCTCGACGACAGCCAGCGCCTGATCCGCGAATATCACGAGCGCGGTGACGGCGCGCAGATTCAGATTGCCCTGGCGCCGTGCTCGCCGTTTTCCGTCACCCCCGAAATCATGCAAGCCAGCGCCGAGCTGGCCAACCAGCTGGACGTGCGCCTGCACACCCACTTGGCGGAAACCCTCGACGAAGAAGACTTCTGCCTGCAACGCTTCGGCCTGCGCACCGTGGATTACCTCGACAGCGTCGGCTGGCTCGGCCCGCGCACCTGGCTGGCCCATGGCATTCACTTTAACCCGGATGAAATCGCCCGCCTGGGTGCCGCCGGTACAGGTATCTGCCATTGCCCAAGCTCCAACATGCGCCTGGCCTCGGGTATCTGCCCGACCCTGGACCTGCTGGCCGCTGGCGCACCCATCGGCCTCGGCGTGGACGGCTCGGCATCCAACGACGCCTCGAACATGATCCTTGAAGCGCGTCAGGCCCTGTACATCCAGCGCCTGCGTTATGGCGCGGAAAAGATCACCCCCGAAGGCGTATTGGGCTGGGCCACCAAGGGCTCGGCGCAGTTGCTGGGGCGCACAGACATTGGCGAGTTGGCCGTCGGCAAGCAGGCGGACCTGGCACTGTTCAAGCTCGATGAACTGCGTTTCTCCGGCAGCCATGACCCCATTTCCGCGCTGCTGCTGTGCGGCGCGGACCGGGCAGACCGAGTGATGGTCGGCGGCAAGTGGAGGGTGATCGACGGCCAAGTCGAAGGCCTTGACCTCAAGGGCTTGATCGCCGATCACAGCCAGGCAGCGCGACAGTTGATCGCGGGTATCTAAGCCAGGCACCAATCAAAATGTGGGAGCGGGCTTGCCCGCGAATGCGGTAGTTCAGTCACAAATGAACTGACTGACACAGCGCATTCGCGAGCAAGCCCGCTCCAACATTGGATCTGTGCCACTTTTAAAACCGGTTACAACCCCAGCAGCGACAACATGATAAAGGTCGCAAACAACACGAAATGGGTCATCCCCTCGATGGCATTGGTTTCGCCATCGTTGAGGTTGATCGCACTGACAATCAGCGTGATAAACACCATCACCGTCTGCACCGGCGTCATTGCCATCTGGAACGGCTGGCCGGTATAGAGCGCCATGGCCTCCATTACCGGCACCGTCAGGATCACCGTCGATAACGAGGCGCCCAGCGCAATGTTCACCACCGACTGCATCCGGTTGGCCAATGCAGCGCGCAACGCCGTGAGAATTTCCGGCGCAGCCGAGATAGCCGCCACCACAATCGCCGTGATCACCGGCGGCGCCCCCGTGCCTTCCAGGCCCAGGTCGAGGGTTTTGGACATCACTTCAGCCAACGCACCAATCACGATCACGCCAAACACCAGGGTACCGATCGAGAACGCAAGGTTCACGGGCGGGGCGTGTTCTTCTTCGGTTGATTTCTTGCGGCGTTTTTCCGGGTAGCTGTAACTGAAAAAATAACTGTGTGGGCCTACCTGCATTCTCAGGAACAAGGTGTAGAGCACCACCATCGCGCCAATGGTGAAGGCCGAGTAAATTTTCCAATCGGCCTCGGGGATAAATTCCGGCACCACCATCGACACGCCCATGGCGGTGAGGATCATCACGCTATAGGTGCGCGCCGAGTCATCGTTGTAGGACTGTTCGCCATGCTTGATGCCGCCCATCAAGGCGGCCAGGCCGAGAATGCCGTTGATATCCAGCATCACCGCCGAGTAAATGGTGTCGCGCACCAGGGTGGGCGACGGCTCGTTGCTCATCATGATCGCCAGGATCACCACTTCCACCAACACGGCCGCCAGGGTCAGGATCATAGTGCCGTAGGGGTCGCCAACCTTCTCTGCCAATTGCTCGGCGTGGTGAGCTACGCGCATTGAGGCCATTACGATAAACGCGATCAGCGCAGCACCGGCCAGCAGCGCCACCAGTTGCCCACTGTGGAGCATCCAGTGTTCCAGCGGATAAGCCGCAATGGCGGCAATCAGCGCCAGCAGCATGAATTTTTCTTGCTTGAGGTGTGTAAGCATTACGGGCCTTTTCGTGCAGCGAATCAGTCATTGATGGGGTACAGACTGCGCCAAGCCGCTAACGTTTCGTTACACCTTAGTTCACCTCACCCTTGCGTGAGTGACACAAATACTCTCCTGCTGGTCAGGTTTTGCCGATTATTTCAGCCATGGCCTGTAGAATGCCGCCATTGCACCTGATGAGATTTTAACTATGTACGATTGGCTCAACGCCCTGCCCAAGGCTGAACTGCACCTGCACCTGGAGGGTTCGCTGGAGCCTGAGTTGCTGTTCGCCCTGGCCGAGCGCAACAAGATTGCGCTGCCGTGGAACGACGTCGACACCCTGCGCAAGGCTTACGCCTTCAACAACCTGCAAGAGTTTCTCGACCTGTATTACAAAGGCGCCGATGTGCTGCGCACGTCCCAGGATTTCTACGACCTGACCTGGGCCTACCTGCTGCGCTGCAAGGCCCAGAACGTGATTCACACCGAACCGTTCTTCGACCCGCAAACCCACACCGACCGAGGCATCCCGTTCGAAGTCGTGCTGAACGGCATCGCCGCAGCGCTTAAAGATGGCGAGCAGCAACTGGGCATCACCAGCGGCTTGATCCTGAGCTTCCTGCGCCACCTGAGCGAAGCCGAAGCCGAGAAAACCCTCGACCAGGCGTTGCCGTTCCGTGACGCGTTCGTGGCCGTGGGCCTGGACAGCTCGGAAATGGGTCACCCGCCAAGCAAGTTCCAGCGCGTGTTCGACCGTGCCCGCCACGAGGGCTTCCTTACCGTCGCCCATGCTGGCGAAGAAGGCCCGCCCGAGTACATCTGGGAAGCCCTCGACCTGCTGAAAATCCAGCGCATCGACCACGGCGTGCGAGCCATTGAAGATGAACGCCTGATGCAGCGCATCATCGACGAACAGATCCCGCTGACGGTTTGCCCGCTGTCCAACACCAAGCTTTGCGTGTTCGACGACATGGCCCAGCACAATATCCTCGACATGCTCGAACGTGGTGTAAAAGTCACCGTGAACTCGGACGACCCTGCCTACTTCGGCGGTTATGTCACCGAGAACTTCCACGCGCTGCACACCTCCCTGGGCATGACCCAGGACCAGGCCAAACGCCTGGCGCAGAACAGCCTGGATGCGCGCCTCGTAAAGCCATAACCAACCATCATTGAATGAATGCAGGCTAAATGTGGGAGGGGGCTTGCCCCCGATGGCGGCCTGATAGCCGACCAGAATGCTGGACTTTGATCGAGTGCATATCCGTTGTTTGGGTCACGGCTGCTATTGGTTCCGCTTTTACAGCGGGTCACTTTCGAAAAGCGCGAAAGTAACCAAAGCGCTCTTGCCCCACCACTCGGCACCTCGCTTAGGCTCGGTGTGCCCGTAATCCGCCATGGATTTGGGGGGCCGCCGCCACGCGCCATCCATGGCGCGGGGCGGCTAAACCGGCATCCCTGCCGGTTTACCCACCAAATCCCTGTCGGATTCCGGCCAGCGTGGTTTGACGGGGCGCCTAAGATCAAGATCAAAAGCAGAGCAAGAGCAAGAGCGGCTCGCTTCGCATCGTGGTTAGCGTTGGCAGTGGCTACAAAAGTTGTGTAGATACCCACGCTCATCGGGGGCAAGCCCCCTCCCACCCAGGTTTTGCGTTGACCTTTAGATTTGGGTGAGCTCTTCCAGGGTCTTGCCCTTGGTCTCCATTCCGAACACCCACACCACCAGCGCCGCCACGGCAAAGCACAGCGCGCCCAGGGCAAATACCCCGCCCTGCCCGGTTATCGGGAAGACCAGCCCGGTCACCAACGGCCCCAGCAACGAGCCGACCCGGCCAATCGCTGACGCGAATCCGGAACCTGTGGCTCGCGCCGAAGTGGGATAGAGCTCCGGCGTGTAGGTGTACAGCACCGCCCACATGCCAAACAGGAAAAACTGCATCAACAACCCGGAGGTGATCAACAGAGCCACATTGCCGCCAAACACTGCGCTTTGCCCATACAGAAACGCCATCACCCCGCCACCCAGCAGCGTCACGACGCACACCGGTTTACGCCCCCAGCGCTCGACCAGCCAGGCCGCCATCAAGAAGCCAGGGATCCCGCCCAGGGAAATGATCACCGTGTAATAAACCGACTGAGTCACGGCAAAACCCGACTGCTGCAATAGCGCGCTCAACCACGACGTCAGCCCGTAGAAGCCGAGCAAGGCAAAGAACCACACGCTCCAGATCATCATCGTCCGTTGGCGGTACTGCGCCGACCACAACTGCCGGAACGCAGAGAAAAATGTCCCCGGCGTACTTTCTACCCATGGCAGGGCCGTCGGCTCCGGCAAATCGGCGCCGCCCAGGGAATCTCGCACCTTTTGCTCAATGCCCAGCAAGACCTTGTCCGCCGCTTCGTGACGCCCGGCCTGTTCCAGCCACCGCGGCGACTCCGGAATAAAGAAGCGAATGGCCAACACAAACACCGCCGGCACCGCCAACACCAGGAAGATGTCGCGCCAACCAATCACCGGCAGCAAAAAGTACGACAGCACGCCTGCGGCCACAAAGCCCAGCGGCCAGAAACCATCCATTAACGCGATGTAACGCCCGCGCCGTTTGGCGGGAATCAGCTCCGACAGCATCGACTGAGCGATGGGAAACTCCATGCCCATGCCAATGCCCAGCAGGATCCGAAACAACGTCAGCGCTTCCACCGTCTGCGCCGTCGAGCACAGGTAACTGGCAACGCCCCACAACACGATGCTCCACTGGAATACCGGTTTGCGCCCGAAACGATCGGCGAGCATTCCGGAAAGAGAGGCACCTACCACCATGCCGAAAAAACTCGAACTGGCCAGCAAACCGGCCTGGGCCGTGCTCAAGCCGAACTCGGTTTTGATCGAGCCCAACAGAAAGGTCATCATCGCCAGGTCCATGGAGTCGAAGAAAAACGCCAGAGCAATGATGATGAAGATGACTCGGTGGTAACCGCTGATGGGCAACCGTTCCAGCCGCTGCGCTGCGCTATAACCCTGCCTGACCATGCCGCATCCCCCGTGTGAAATATCCCCCTGGCGAGTGTGCGGCATCGTTTGTCCTGGCTATTACTGGATGCGACCTGATTGCAGCTCTAAACGACGCAAGCACCTGTAGGAGCGAGCTTGCTCGCGAAAAACCAAATGACAGCGCGTTTATTTGGGATGCTCGCGTCATCGTTGACGCTCTTGGCGAGCAAGCTCGCTGCTACAAAGAGGCCATTCGAGCTATTTGTTCAAGCCCTGCCTCGTTGACCGACAAGGCACGCGACTCGTTGATCACGCTGATCCAGTTGGCCTGCAGAAACAGCTGCATCAACCCCGCCCCCAACGCTCCGCCCAGGTGCGGTTGCTGCTGGCTCCAGTCGTAACAGTCGCACACCAGCGGCGCTGCCAAAGCCTGGACAAAAATACCCAGGTCCGCCAAATGCTGCGCGCCCTTGACCGTAACCTCGGTACGCTGCTCATGGCGCTCGAACCATCCGGCCTCAAGCATCCGTTGATACAGCTGCGCCGCCAGCTCGCCGCCGAGATGACCGTGGCACCAGCGGGCACGGCGCAACAACTGCGGCGCCATCAGCGCCGGCGGCAAAGCTTGGGGTGTGCTGCGCGCTGCGCTGGCCATGGTGGTACTGGCCAATGCATCAATGGCGGCACTTACATCCGCAGCCGCCACGCGAAACAAGCGTTTGCCACGTCGGGCCTCGATCCGCAGCAGACCGCTGCCGGTCAGGCGCGCCAAATGTGCATTGGCCGACGCCAGTGACAACCCGGCCAGCGCCGCCAGCTCTTCTGAAGTTTTCGCCGAACCGTCCATCAAGGCCCAGAGCATGGCCGTGCGTTTGGGTTCGGCGAGCAAGCTGGCGATCTGACTGATGCAAGGTGCTGCTTCCATGTATTCACTCCCTGTAAGACCATTTTTCTGCTGCGGTTGACGCCAAAGTATAGGTGCGCGCGCCGCCGGTTCCGCGGCGTCCGACAGCTCGGATCAGGACAGGACATGAGTGAAGTTTCCGATCGTTATGCAGGTTATTGCCCAGTCGCCGTTCGCCCCGGTCGTTGCGCCGTCAAGATTGCACATCGGGACACCAGCATGTCCCGCAGCAGGTTGACGGGCTTGCTCAATTGCGCGCGATGGGCGCATAGCAGGTTGAGCGGTGTGCGCTCGCCCCGCAGTTGCGGCAGGATCAAACGCAAGCGCCCGGCCAGCACGTCGGTGCTGATATCCAGCCACGACTTGTAGGCAATGCCCATACCCGCCACCGCCCAGCGCCGCACAACATCGGCGTCATCACTGAACCGGTCACCGCTGACCGTCAGGCTCACGTGGCGCTTGCCGTCATAAAACCCCCAATGGTCATGTACGCGGCTACCGAGCATGTACAGCAGGCAATTGTGCTGGGCCAGTTGCTCCAGATGCTGGGGTTCGCCATGCCGGGCGAGGTAGCTCGGCGCGGCGCACAGCACACGAATATTGTCCGGGGCGATGGGCAGGGCCACCAGGCTGGAATCTTCGGGTTCGCCATAGCGCAGGGCAATGTCCACTGGCTGGCGGAACAAATCGGCAATGCGATCGCCGAGCAACAAGCGCACGTTCAGTTGCGGGTATTGCTGCTGGAACTCATCCAGCCAGGGCAACAGCTGGTTGCGACCGAAATCCGACGGCGCCGACAATTGCAGCACGCCGCTGACATGATCCTGGCCACTGGCCAATAACCGCCGCCCGTCGTCCAACGCGCTTAATGACGCACGCGCATATTCCAGGAAGCCCTCGCCTTCGGCGGTCAAGCGCAGGCTGCGGGTGGAGCGCGCCAGCAAACGCGTGCCCAATTGCTGTTCGATACGCTTGAGCGCGGCGCTGGCCACTGCCGGCGACAAATCCATCACCCGTGCCGCCGCCGACAGGCTGCCCAGGTCTGCAGCTCGCACAAACAACTGCAAATCATCAAAACGCAGCATGGATTTCCGCCCATTATCAAAATTTGGTTGAAACAGACTGCTGTTTTAGCCGCTTTTATCGGCGCAGGAAATAGCCAATCATCTGCCCATCCCGTTAGCCCGTGCCCGGAGTCGACTATGTCCACCGCTTTTAATGTCATCGCCACGCTGATCGCCAAACCCGGCCAGCACGCCACCCTGGAAACCCTGCTGCGCGGCCTGCTGGAACCGACCCGCCTGGAAGCCGGTTGCGAGCAGTACGACCTGCACCAGGACCTGCAACACCCCGAGACCTTCTACATGCTCGAGCGCTGGAGCGACGACGCTGCGCTGGCCGACCACGACCAGAGCGCGCATATCCAGAGCTTTCGCGCCAAGGCCGCCGATGTGATCGAACACTTCGAACTCAAGCGCCTGAAATTTCTCGCCTGATCCCGCCTTTTTTTGCAGGAGCGAGCTTGCTCGCGAAAACCCCAAGGACGACGCGCTAAACCAGAAACACCGCGTCATCGTTAACGATCTTCGCGAGCAAGCTCGCTCCTACCTTGACCGTATTCACTTGGAGTCATCATGAAAGCCATCGCCTACTACGCCTCACTGCCGATCAACGACCCGAAATCCCTGCAAGACATCCAACTGCCAGAGCCCGTGGCCGGCCCGCGTGACCTGTTGGTGGAAGTCAAAGCCATCTCGGTCAACCCGGTGGACACCAAGGTGCGCCACAACGTCGCCCCGGAAAATGGCGACGCTAAAGTGCTGGGCTGGGACGTGGCCGGCGTGGTCAAGGCGGTCGGCAGCGAAGTGACGCTGTTCAAAGCCGGTGACAAGGTGTTCTACGCCGGCTCCCTGGTGCGCCCAGGCGGCAACAGCGAACTGCACACTGTTGACGAGCGCATCGTCGGCCATATGCCCCAAAGCCTGGGGTTTGCCGAAGCCGCCGCGCTGCCGTTGACCGCCATCACCGCGTGGGAGCTGCTGTTCGAACGTTTGCAGATTCCCGAAGGCAAGGAGGACCACGGCCAGAGCCTGCTGATCGTCGGCGCTGCCGGTGGCGTGGGATCGATCCTGACTCAACTGGCCAACCAGCTCACGGCGCTGAAAGTCATCGGCACCGCCTCGCGTCCCGAGACTCAGGAATGGGCTAAAGCCCTGGGTGCCCACGTCGTGATCGACCACAGCCAGCCGCTGAGCGAAGCGCTGAAGCAGGCAGGCGTTGAGCAAGTGACGCATGTCGCCAGCCTGACTCAGACCGAGCACCACCTGGATCAACTGGTGGAAGCGCTGCAACCCCAAGGCAAGCTGGCGTTGATCGACGACCCCAAGGCGCTGGATGTGAGCAAGCTCAAGCGCAAGAGCCTGTCGCTGCACTGGGAGTTTATGTACACCCGCTCAATGTTTGAGACGCCCGACATGATCGAGCAGCACAACCTGCTTAACCGCGTGGCTGAACTGATCGATGCCGGCACCCTGAAAACCACGCTAGGCGAGCACTTCGGTACGATCAATGCAGCCAATTTGCGCCGTGCCCACGCGCTGCTGGAAAGCGGTAAGGCCAAGGGCAAGATCGTGCTGGAAGGGTTCTAAAAAACGGCTGTCAGTGTCGTCCGTTATCGGTGTAGGTAATGGACGACACCACTAGTCCGAGAGTTGATCTTCGTCATATTTGTGAGGGAATTCGGGTTTATATTGGCCGCCTTTGCCACGATTCTTTTACGTGAGGAAGTCAGCAATGAAAATCCTGATAAAAGCGTTAGCAAAATCCCCCGGCAAGCTATGGCAAGTTCGTCTCGACGGCGAAGCCATCACCTTCCGCAGTGAAGCCGAGGCCCGCGCCTTCGTCGACACCCTGCAAGCACGGATCCAGGCGCCCCACCGTTTTCCCCTCGGCCAGCAGCGCTCTGCCGCTGGCTGAACCGTCTATCAGACCTGCGCCTGCGTGGCCCTTGCCCGTTGCAGGCGCTGGGTCGACATTGCAATCGTTACCGCCAGCACACCGCACAAGCTGATGACCATCGCCATCGGCATCGCCGTACCATCATGCAACACGCCAACCAACGAGGCCGCGCCCGCTGCCACGCCGAACTGGATACAGCCGAGCAACGCCGAGGCACTGCCGGCCCGTGCGCCCTGCCCGCTCATGGCACAGGCCGAGGTGTTCGGCAAAATGCAGCCCAGGCTGGCGATGCAGATAAACAGCGGCACCAGCAACGGCCACAGCGCCTCGGTGCGCAGCGCGGCAATTCCCAGCAGTGTCAACGCCGCCGCCACGTAAACCCACACCGTACGCGACAGCAAAAACGCCGGTCCGCGCTTGGCCAGCAACCGCGCATTCAGCTGAGCCACCAGGATAAAGCCGGCAGCGTTGGAGCCGAACAGCCAGCCGTAGTGCTCGGCAGGCACGCCATAAAGCTTGATGAATACGAAGGGCGAACCGGCGATATAGGCGAACATCCCGGCAATTGAAATGCCGCCGGTCAGGGCATAGCCCAGGTACACGCGATCCGACAATAACGAAGCGTAGCGACGCAAGGAGCCGGACAATGGCTGGCGCGGCTGATGGGCCGGGAAGGTTTCCGGCAACCCGACCGCCACGGCGATCGCCGCCATCACGCTGAACAGCGACAGCGCCAGGAAAATCGACTGCCAGCCCCACACCCCGACCATCACACCACCCGCCAATGGCGCAAGGATCGGCGCCAGGCCAGTGACCAGCATCAGTTGCGAATACACCTTGGCCGAGCCCACCGCGTCGCATTTATCACTGACCACCGCACGAGAAATCACCATGCCCGCGCAACCGCCGAGGGCCTGCACGAAACGCGCGCCGATCAGCCACTCCAGTGACGGCGCGTAGGCACACGCGAAGGAGGCGAGCGTAAACAAGGTGACGCCACTGAGCAGGGGCAAGCGCCGACCGAAACGGTCAGCCAGCGGGCCGTAGATCAATTGACCAATAGCCAGACCCGCGAAATACACCGCCAGGGTCAACTGGATATGTTTTTCGTCAGTGGCAAACGCGGTGGCCATGGCTGGAAAGCCCGGCAGGTAGAAGTCGATCGCCAACGGCGCGAAGGCGCTCAAGGCGCCCAAAATCAGGATTATGCGAAGGTTCATCAGACACCCAAGTGAGTCGGCAGCTCCACAGTCTAGCCGCGCTTGGGTGCCGTGAACATTACGTTAGGTCGCTAACGATCAGAAAATTCACGCCAACTTGACGCTATAGCCTTCCTCGGCGATCAGGTCGATGACCTCCTGAGGCGACAGACGGCTTTCCACACCCACCTCCTTCGCCGCCAGGTCCACCTTCACACTCGCCGCCGAATCCTTGCTCTGTACCGCCTGGGTCACCGCTTTAACGCAATGGCCGCAGGTCATTCCTTCAACGCTGAATATTTGCATGACATGACTCCTTTGATGAGGTTACGTCCAGTCTCAAGCTTGCCATGATGGAAAGGTCAAGTTTCAAAAAAAACGGCCGGGCTGGTATTCGACGGCAACGTCGGCCAAGCTTCAACTTTCCTTGCTGTAAACCATGGAGCATTCGCCATGCGCTGGTCGTTTTTTGCCCTTGCCGGCCTGATGAGCTTATCTGCCGCTGCGCCCCAGGCCTTCGCCGCTGAAGATTATGCGGTGCTGATCATTTCCCGCGAACGCCTGGAAGTACCCACCAATTGCGAAATCGGCCTGTATCTTCAGGACCAATTGGCCGGACGCCTGTTCCAGGAACAGTCCACCTCGTTCAATCTGCCCGCAGGGAACGTGTCGCTGCGCCTCAAGCTATTGCCGAGTCAGGCCCCGGGCTGTCAGCCAGGGTTGCTGGCACCCGCGGCGCAGAACATCACGTTGAAAGCCGGTGATGTACGTAAATTGCGTATTGCTCAGGGCGCTGATGGCATGTACCTCAAACCCGCCGCATTGGAATACTGAAGACGCTTGACCTTCCCCACAGGTTAAGGTTGATCCTAGTGGCAACTTCTTCTGGAGGACTGCCCCATGAATGGATCCACCACATTTGACTTGCCCATCGGCGGCATGACCTGCGCCAGTTGCGCCGGCCGCGTCGAACGCGCGCTGGGCAAAGTGCCGGGGGTGCAGCGCGTCAGCGTCAACCTGGCCAACGAACGCGCCCATATCGAAGTGCTCGGCCAGATGGACGCCAGCGTATTGATCGCCGCCGTCGACAAGGCCGGCTACACCGCCACCTTGCCCCAAAGCGAAACCGCCACCGAAGCCGACCAGGCCGGGCGCCTGCGTCGCGAGCGCTGGGCGCTGGTGGCGGGGATTGTGCTGGCGTTGCCCCTGGTGCTGCCGATGCTGGTAGAACCCTTCGGCTTGCACTGGATGCTACCGGCCTGGATACAGTTTGCCCTGGCCACGCCAGTGCAGTTTATTTTGGGTGCACGCTTTTATGTCGCCGCGTGGAAAGCCGTGCGCGCCGGCGCCGGTAACATGGACCTGCTGGTGGCGATCGGCACCAGCGCCGGCTACGGCCTGAGTATCTATGAATGGCTCACCGCCGCCCCGGGCGTGACGCCGCACCTGTACTTCGAAGCGTCAGCGGTGGTCATCGCCCTGGTGCTGCTGGGCAAATACCTGGAAAGCCGCGCCAAGCGCCAGACCGCCAGCGCCATCCGCGCCCTTGAAGCCTTGCGGCCGGAACGGGCGATCCGCGTGCAGGACGGCCGCGAAGAAGATGTCGCAATCAATGCCTTGAAGCACGGTGACCTGGTGCTGGTAAAACCCGGCGAACGCTTCCCGGTGGACGGTGAAGTGGTGGAAGGCCAAAGCCATGCCGATGAAGCGCTGATCAGCGGCGAAAGCCTGCCGGTGCCAAAACAGCCGGGCGATCCGGTTACCGGTGGCGCCATCAACGGTGAAGGCCGCTTGTTGGTACGCACCCTGGCCCTGGGCGCGGAGAGCGTGTTGGCACGTATCATTCGCCTGGTCGAAGACGCCCAGGCCGCCAAGGCGCCGATCCAGAAACTGGTGGATAAAGTCAGCCAGGTGTTTGTACCGGCCGTGCTGGTACTGGCACTGATCACCGTAGTGGGCTGGTGGTGGTATGGCGCATCGCTGGAAACCGCGATCATCAATGCGGTTGCCGTGTTGGTGATCGCTTGCCCTTGTGCCCTGGGCCTGGCCACACCGACCGCAATCATGGCCGGCACCGGCGTCGCCGCACGCCACGGTATTCTGATCAAGGATGCCGAAGCCCTGGAACGCGCCCATGCCGTAAGCGCCGTGGTGTTCGACAAGACCGGCACCCTGACCTCCGGCGCACCGAAGATTGCACACCTGGCGGCAGTTGATGGCAATGAAGCCCTGTTGTTGCAACAGGCCGGCGCCTTGCAGCGTGGCAGTGAACACCCTCTGGCCAAAGCCGTGCTGGATGCCTGCCAGGAGAAAGGTCTGAACGTGGCCGATGTAAGCGCCAGCCAATCCCTGACCGGGCGCGGCATTGCCGGTACGCTGGACGGTCGGCCGCTGGCCCTGGGCAATCGACGCCTGCTGGAAGAAACCGGCCTGGATGCGGGCGATTTGGCTCAGCGCGCCAGGGAATGGGAAGCCGAAGGCCGCACCTTGTCCTGGTTGATCGAGCAAGGTGCGCAACCGCGCGTGCTGGGCCTGTTTGCGTTTGGCGACACCCTCAAGCCCGGCGCACTGGAGGCGGTGCAACAACTCAAGGCGCAGCACATCAGCAGCCACCTGATTACCGGCGATAACCACGGCAGTGCGCGGGTCGTTGCGCAGGCGTTGGGGATCGATGATGTGCACGCCGAAGTCCTGCCTGCCTACAAAGCTGCCGCCGTTGCCGAACTGAAAAAAACCGGTGTGGTGGCCATGGTGGGCGACGGCATCAACGATGCGCCGGCCCTGGCCGCTGCCGATATCGGCATCGCCATGGGCGGCGGCACCGACGTGGCCATGCACGCCGCCGGTATCACCTTGATGCGCGGCGACCCGCGCCTGGTGCCGGCGGCCCTGGAGATCAGCCGCAAGACCTACGCAAAAATTCGACAGAATCTGTTCTGGGCCTTTGTGTATAACTTGATCGGCATTCCCCTGGCCGCCTTCGGCCTGCTCAACCCGGTGCTGGCTGGCGCGGCCATGGCCTTGTCCAGCGTCAGCGTGGTAAGCAACGCACTGTTGCTGAAAACCTGGAAACCCAAGGACTTGGAGGATCAACGCCCATGAACATCGGCCAAGCCGCCCGCACCAGCGGGCTGAGTGCAAAGATGATTCGCTACTACGAATCCATCGGCCTGCTGAAAACGGCCCATCGCACCGACAGCGGCTACCGGGTGTATGGCCACGACGACCTGCACACCCTGACGTTTATCAAGCGCTCGCGGGACCTGGGGTTTTCACTGGAAGAGGTCGGCAAGCTGCTGACCCTGTGGGAAGACCGACAACGAGCCAGCGCCGACGTAAAAGCCCTGGCGCGCCAGCACATTGACGAGTTGAACCACAAGATTCGCGAGCTGGGGCAACTGCGCGATACCTTGCAGGACCTGATGGAGCACTGCCAGGGCGATCATCGGCCCGATTGCCCGATACTCAAGGAGTTGGCGGCGGGGAACTGCTGTGCCTGACTGGACAAACACAAAACCAAATGTGGGAGCTGGCTTGCCTGCAATAGCATCACCCCGGTGTCACTGATACACCAAGGTGTCTGCATCGCAGGCAAGCCAGCTCCCACATTGGAACGCGCCGTTGTGAGTTACTGCATCCAGGGCGGCGGCGGTGGCTCGTCCGGCACTTTGCTCGGAGGCGCATCGTCTGCCGCGCGAATCGCCTGGCGACGCTCTTCGTCCAGCCGCGCCGCTTCGATTTCGCGGATGACACCGCCCACGTCCGCCAGCTCTTCCGGTTCGTCGAACTCACCGGTCAATACACTGGCCGGGTGCAAGGTGCCGGCTTCGTACAGCGCCCACATTTCCTTGGCGTACTTGGTCTTCTTCAGCTCCGGGGCAAAGCGCCCGAAGTAGGAAGCCATGTTCCCCACGTCCCGCTCCAGCATATTGAATGCGTGGTTGTT
Source organism: Pseudomonas paralactis (assembly GCF_001439735.1). Classification (GTDB taxonomy): domain Bacteria; phylum Pseudomonadota; class Gammaproteobacteria; order Pseudomonadales; family Pseudomonadaceae; genus Aquipseudomonas; species Aquipseudomonas paralactis. The sequence continues at coordinate 630,082 of NZ_JYLN01000004.1, read as the reverse complement.
GCCCGCCGCATCCACGGCCTGAGGCAGGTCGATGATCACCGGGCCCGTTGGCGTGAGCAGTACGTTGAACTCCGACAGGTCACCATGCACCAGGCCAGTGCACAACATCAGCACAATCTGCGAAATCAGGAAGGCGTGGTATTCGCGCGCCTGGTCCGGGTCCAGCACTACGTCATTCAGACGCGGCGCCGCATCGCCGTACTCGTCGGCCACCAACTCCATCAACAGCACGCCTTCAAGAAAGTCGTACGGCTTGGGCACGCGAACGCCCGCACCGGCCAGGCGGAACAGCGCCGCCACTTCGGCGTTCTGCCAGGCATCTTCGGTTTCTTTCTTGCCGAACTTGGAGCCCTTGGCCATGGCTCGCGCCTGGCGACTGTTACGGACCTTACGGCCTTCCTGGTATTCGGACGCCTGACGAAAACTTCGTTTATTCGCCTCCTTGTAAACCTTGGCGCAACGCAATTCATTGCCGCAGCGCACCACATAAACAGCTGCTTCTTTACCACTCATCAGAGGGCGCAGCACTTCGTCGACCAGACCGTCTTCGATCAGGGGTTCAATGCGTTTAGGAGTCTTCATCAGCTTTTATTGTGGGTCCTGTATTACCAAACACGCGTGTGGCACTCGTTATACGGCAATCGGCTCGTTGGAGGGAGAGGCTACCGCAATTTCCTGCAGGAGCGAGCTTGCTTGCGAAGAACTCAAAGGCAACGCATTTATCCAGAATGCACGCGTTATCGTTGACGTCTTTCGCGAGCAAGCTCGCTCCTACAGGGGTTACTCGTCAAGCCTCTTTCATCGTTCAATGATTGCTGTCACACCCTGGCCGCCCGCAGCGCAAATCGAAATCAACCCCCGCCCTTTACCCGCCGCGTCCAACAATTTGGCGAGGTTGGCAACGATGCGCCCGCCGGTGGCGGCAAACGGATGGCCCGCCGCCAACGAACTGCCCTTGACGTTGAGCCGGCTGCGATCGATAGCGCCCAGCGGAGCATCCAGGCCCAGGCGTGTCTTGCAATAATCGGCGTCTTCCCACGCCTTGAGCGTGCACAACACCTGGGCAGCAAAGGCTTCGTGGATCTCGTAGTAATCAAAGTCCTGCAAGCTCAGGCCGTTGCGAGCCAGCAAGCGCGGCACCGCATATACCGGCGCCATCAACAGGCCCTCGGCACCGTTGACAAAATCCACCGCCGCCGCTTCGCCATCACGCAGGTACGCCAGAATCGGCAGGCCACGTTCCTTGGCCCACGCCTCGCTGCCCAGCAGCACCAGGGAGGCCCCATCGGTCAGCGGCGTGGAGTTGCCGGCGGTCAGCGTGCCCTTTTCGCTGCGCTCGAAGGCGGGCTTGAGGCTGGCGAGTTTTTCCAGGGTCAGGTCCGGGCGCAGGTTGTTGTCACGGGTGAGGCCGAGAAACGGCGTGAGCAAATCGTTGTGCCAGCCTTCGGCGTAGGACGCGGCCATCTTCTGATGGCTCTCCAGCGCCAACTGGTCTTGCTCGGCACGCGGGATCTGCCAGGTCTGAGCCATCAGTTCGCAGTGCTGGCCCATGGACAGTCCGGTGCGCGGTTCACCGTTGCGCGGCAACTCGGGCTTGAGGTGCTGGGGGCGAAGTTGTAACAGAACTTTTAATTTGTCCGCCATGGACTTGCTGCGGTTGGCTTTGAGCAGCAGCTTGCGTAGCCCCTCATTCACCCCAATCGGTGCATCGGACGTGGTATCCACCCCACCGGCAATGCCGCATTCGATCTGGCCCAAGGCAATTTTGTTGGCCACCAGCAGCGCTGCTTCCAGGCCCGTGCCGCAGGCTTGCTGGATGTCGTACGCCGGGGTCTGCGGCGACAACCGCGAACCGAGCACGCATTCGCGGGTCAGGTTGAAATCGCGGGAATGCTTGAGCACCGCGCCGGCGGCCACCTCGCCCATGCGCAGACCGTGCAGGTTGTAGCGCTCGATCAGGCCCTCCAGGGCGGCGGTCAGCATCGCCTGGTTACTCGCCGTGGCGTAAGGGCCATTGGAACGGGCGAAAGGAATGCGGTTACCGCCAATAATCGCCACTCGGCGCAATTGAGTCATGAAAAGCTCCCTCTGTCGGTTATGGGCTTGATCACTGAGCCTAGTCGAACGACTGCTACCCTGGGATGGTCAACCCTTTGAACCCCAGCCTTCGGAGAGCGTTCCATGTCTGACCGTTATATCGACTTCGCCAACTCAAGCCTCGGCCATCGCCTGGTCGCCGCCATTGGCCTGCCGTCACCGGTACGCCTGGAACGCTGGCAAGCCGGACGCCTGCGCCCGGTCGAAGGCGCACTGTTGCTGGGCGGCGGCGCGTTGACCCACAAGGTGCTGGCGTTTGCCAATCGGCTCACCGATGCGGTTTACAGCTACGGCGCAGAAGCCTCAACGGCATCCGCGTGGATTCCGGGGCATGGCCCCAGGCTCAAGGCAGTGGTGTTCGACGCCAGCGACTTGAAGCACACCGACCAGCTCAAGCAACTGCGTGAGTTCTTCCAGCCGTTGCTGAAAAACCTCGACCACAGTGCGCACCTGGTGATCCTCGGCCGTGCGCCGGAAAGCCTCAGCGACCCGTTTGCCGCCAGCGCCCAGCGCGCTCTGGAAGGCTTCAGCCGCTCGCTGGCCAAGGAACTGCGCAGCGGGGGTGTGTTGCAGTTGCTGTATGTAGGTGACGGGGCCGAGGACCAGTTGGAGGGCGCGCTGCGGTTTTTCCTCTCGCCCAAAAGCGCTTACATCTCGGGCCAGGTCATTCGCCTGTCAGCCTGCGACACCCCGGTCGAAGACTGGACGCGTCCACTGGCGGGACGCAAGGCGCTGGTCACGGGCGCCGCCCGGGGCATCGGTGCATCCATCGCTGAAACCCTGGCCCGGGATGGCGCCGAGGTGATCCTGCTCGATGTGCCCCAGGCCAAGGCTGACCTCGAAGCACTGGCCGCACGCCTGAATGCGCGTACGCTGGTGCTGGACATCTGCGCCGAAAACGCCGCCAGCCAGTTGGTTGAACACCTGCCCGACGGGCTCGATATTCTGGTGCACAACGCCGGCATCACCCGCGACAAAACCCTGGCCAACATGACCCCGGAGTACTGGGACGCGGTGCTGGCAGTGAACCTCAATGCCCCGCAAGTGCTGACCAAGGCCCTGCTCGACAGCGGCACCCTGCACGACAATGCGCGGGTCGTGCTGCTGGCCTCCATCAGTGGCATCGCCGGCAATCGCGGGCAAACCAACTATGCCGCGAGCAAGGCCGGTTTGATCGGCCTGGCCCAGGCATGGGCGCCCCTGTTGAAGGAGCGCGGGATCAGCATCAATGCCGTGGCACCGGGCTTTATCGAAACCCAGATGACTGCGCACATCCCGTTTGCCCTGCGCGAGGCCGGGCGACGCATGAGTTCACTTGGCCAGGGCGGCGTGCCACAGGACGTGGCCGAAGCGGTTGCCTGGCTCGGTCAGCCGGGTTCTGGCGCGGTCAGCGGCCAGGCACTACGGGTGTGTGGGCAAAGTCTTCTGGGAGCGTAAGCATGCAATGGCAAACCTTGGACAGCACACCGTCGCTACTCCCGCTGTACTGGCGTGCAGCGCTCAAGCGCAAGATCACCGGCAGCACCTTGCCCGAACGCGGCTGGCGCTGTCGGGTCCACGTCGATCCCAAGGCCGTTGCGGCGTACCGCAAGGTCTGCGGATTTACTGACAGCCCGATGCTGCCGGCGACTTATCCGCACATTCTGGCGTTCGGCCTGCAATTGCAACTGTTGACCGACAAGGCGTTTCCGTTTCCGCTGTTGGGGCTGGTCCACTTGAACAATCGCATCCGGATTCATCGACCTCTGGGCGGCGTGGGCGATGTGAGCATCGGCGTGTACGCACACAACCTTCAGCCCCACGCCAAGGGCGCGACCTTTGACATTGCGACCGTGGTCGAAGATGCCCTTGGGCTGCTATGGGAAGCCCAAAGCCAGATGCTCTGCCGGGGCGTGAAGCTTGAAGGCCAAGCGCCGAATAACAGCGTGCTGGCCCCAGGACCTCTTAATGAACTGACACGCTGGAAAGCGCCCACCGATATCGGTCGCCGCTATGCCCGGGTGTCCGGTGATTACAACCCCATCCATCTCAGTGCGCCGACGGCCAAGCTGTTCGGGTTTCCCCAAGCCATCGCCCATGGGCTGTGGAACAAGGCCCGTACCCTTGCAGCGCTGGGGGAACATCTGCCGGCCGCCAATATTGAAATCGACGTTGAATTCAGAAAACCCGTGCGCCTGCCCAGTGAAGTGATCTTGCGGAGTAGCGCAGCCGGTTCCAGTGGTGAATGGGAACTTAAAGGGGTGGGCGACCTTCAGCACATGGTCGGAAAGTGGCAACCGATTGCATGAAAAACACTGATTAATTGTATATATACATCCAAAGTTATAGCGGACCTTACGAGGTCCGCTATTTTATTCAACGCTTTGATTTTAATAATTTAAATATTCTTTAACATCCTTGCCCTACACCCTTTGTATTAGTCGCTAAGTCAACGAACGCCCGGGGTATATAAATTGTTAATACCAAGTTGAGCGTTGTGCGAAAGAGCGCCATGACCTGAGATAGCCCCACGGACAAACTTATTGCTGCCCCAAGAAGTAGCGAAGGTTTGAAACAACCCAGGTTGTACCAGGTGCAAGGAACTCAATCATGAAAACTCAAGTCGTGTTTTGGAAGGCAAGTACTGCGTTGGCCCTGATTCTGGCGATGAGCCTCGGCGGTTGCAGCAGCGGTGGTGGCGGGCATAAATCCAGCGTGGCAGAGTCCTCGCCGGATGCTGGCGCAGGTGCGGGTACAGGTGGCGGTGACGGCGGCACGGGCGGTGGAACTGGAGGAACTGGCGGTGGCACCGGCGGGACTGATGGTGGCACTGGCGGCACAGGTGGCGGCACTGGCGGCACAGGTGGCGGCACTGGCGGCACAGGTGGCGGAACTGGTGGTACTGATGGCGGCACTGGCGGAACTGGTGGGGGCACCGGCGGAACTGGCGGCGGCACCGGCGGGACTGGCGGCGGCACCGGCGGGACTGGTGGCGGCACCGGCGGGACTGGCGGCGGCACTGGCGGGACTGGTGGCGGCACCGGCGGGACTGGCGGCGGCACTGGCGGTACCGGCGGTGGTACCGGCTCGACAACCACCCCGCTGGTCACTGGCCAGATCGCCGGGACCCTCGGCACTACCGTGGGCAATGTCGGCACAGCGGTTGGTAACCTTGGCTCCACCCTTAATGGTGTACCTATCGTCGGCGGCACCGCTGGCGGCCTGGTGACCTCGGCGGGTACTGCTGTGACCAGCATCGGTACCGGCGTGACCACCGGCTTGGGCTCACTGGGCACCAATACCAACTCCCTGGGCACGACTGTGGCAGGCGTCGGTAATGGTGTTGCGGACTTGGGCGGCGGCCTCTCGACCACCGGCCAATCGCTGTCGACTACCCTCGGCGGTATACCCGTCGTCGGCGGCCTGACAGGAGGTGCAGGCACTGCCGTCGGTGGCGTAGTGGACAAAGTCGGCACCACGGTGACCATGCTCGGCGATACGCTCAGTACTGCCAGCACCACCGGCCCATTGGGCTCATTGACCAACACCCTGGGCGGCAAAGTCCTGGTACCTGTGGTATCGCTGGTGGAAAACACCACCGGCAACCTCGGCACGGCAACCGGCCTGGGCACTCCTGTCAGCGGTCTGCTGGATAAAGTCGGCTCCACCGTCACCAGCCTGGGGACTCAAGTCGCCAGTACTGGAGGTACCGGTAACCCTGTCACCACGGTGGTCGGCAGTGTGCTGACTGGCGTTGGCGGCACCCTCGACAAGTCTGGTGGCTATGTCGCCCCAACCGGTGGCACTGCGGCTCCCGGCATTCCAGAGCTGGTCGGCGGCCTGGTCAACAACGTCGGTACCGGCCTGAATGTCGGCAACACCAACGGCACGATCAGTGCAGCAGGTGTGACCGGTGGCGCGCTGGGCAATACCATCGCTTCCGTGGGGACTGTGCTGGGTGGTACAGGTGTCGCCAACACAGGCGCCACGGCACCGGTAGCGGCCGTGGCAACCAATGTCGGTGCAGCGCTTAACCCGGTCACATCCGGTGTCACCGCGCTGACACAGAACATCGGTACTACCACTGGCGTTGGCGCCCCGGTCAACGGCCTGGTGACGCAAGTGGGCGGTGCTGTCAGCAGCGTAGGCACCAACCTGACTGCCGCCAATGCCAACCCGATCACCAACGCAGTGGGCACCACCGTAACCGCTGTCGGCAACACTGTAGGCTCGGTGGGTGGCTTGGTCACCGGCGGCACCACTGGCACCAGCAGCGGCCTGCTCGGCGGCTTGAACATCGGCGCCAGCACCTCGACTACCGGTACTGCGACTACCACCGGCGGCACCACAGCCACGGGCGGTCTGGGCGGTTTGTTGAACGGTCTGACCGGAAAATAGAAATGCACCTGGCCGATTAGACGGCCTCCCCTACAGCGCCTACGCTTGGTTGAGACGAGAGACCCTAAATAAGTCTCTCGTCTTTTTTATGGGCGGCGCCTTGTAATGAACCGCCGCCCTCCCGAACCGAGTCCCAGAACCCGGCGGGCCCGAAGCGCTGCTGCAGTTGACCATGGAGTGTCCTATGCGCGTATTAACGCCGTTGTTAATGCTAACCCTCAGCGCTTACGCCCAGGCCGAGCCCCTTCCCAGCTTTTTGAACAGCAACGACACCGTCCGCACTTTGCCGACCCCCAACCTGCCCGCCGATGCCTATCGCCCGACCACGCCGCAAACCCAAGTGCCTGAAGCGCCACCGACTGCCGGGCAACCCCTGTTGATGGACACCAAGGTCACTATCCGCAAGCTGCAAATCGAAGGCGGCACCGTCTACCCGCTCACCGAGACGGCCCAGGTTTATGCACCGCTGATTGGTCGGGAGACCAACCTCGCGCAATTGATCGAAGCAACCCGTGGCATCACTCGCCGCTACCAGGAAGACGGTTACCTGCTGTCCTACGCGTTCCTGCCGCAGCAGAATTTCGAAAACGGCCTGGTCCGCGTCGTCCTGGTGGAGGGTTACATTAAGGACTACCAGCAAACCGGCGACATTGGCTCAGTGTCGGCCTACGTCGACAAGCTGGCGCAAAAGCTGTTGGCCGAACGCCCGCTGACGCGCAAGACCTTCGAGCGCTACACCACGCTGATGAGCCGTATTCCCGGCCTGACCGTACAAGCCCAGGTACCGCCGCCCGGCACCACCGACGGCGCCACGCACATGCAGATCCAGGCCAGCCGCAAACCTTTCACCACCAGCATGAGCCTGGTGCAAAAAAGCCGTGGCGGTACGCAAGCCTTGCTCAGCGCCACCAGCAACTCGCAAACGTTCATGGGCGAACAGTTGACCGTCAGCGGCCTGTTCCCGCCCGGCGAGGACAAGGAGCATTACTACCGGGTGGATTACAACCAGTTCATCAATGCCGAGGGTACCCAACTGGCACTCGCCGCCGAGCGTTACCGCGCCGATCCCAACAGCCGCGTGCAACTGGACGGCGGTTTCGAGCTCAAGCCGCACCAGTCGATCGATCGCTACTCCATCGGTCTGAGCCACCCGTTTATTGCCTCCCCCACCGAATCATTGACCCTGGGCACACGCCTGTACGGGGTGGACCAGACCACCCGTTACAAGCTGGTGGGCTACCCGCTGAGTTTCGACATCGAATCCAACCTGCGCGCCCTCGCTTTTGAAGGTGATTGGCGCAAGGCCGACGCACGCCGGTTACGCATCATCAGCGGCGGCCTGTACCAAGGCATCGACGGTTTAGGCGCCAAGGCGCGCAGTGACCTGGACGTGGCAAAACCGGACCTCGATTTTTTCCGCCTGCGCCTCTCCGGCGTGCAAAGCGACAAGTTCTTCGATAACTGGCAAGGCGTGCTTTCAGGTGCGTTGTACTGGAGTAACAACACACTGCCCGACAGCGAACGTGCCACCTTCGGCGGGCAAAATTTCGGGCGTGGCTACCCTGACGACCAGGGTTCGGGCGACAAGGGCTGGGGCGTGGCGTACGAGGTCAACTACAGCTTCAACCGCGCGGGCAACTGGGTGAAGGTCTTGCAACCTTACGTAGTGCTCGACCGCGCCAAGACCTGGTTCAACGACCTGCCGGTCAAATCCAACGACATGTCCTCGGCGGCGGTGGGGTTACGCTTTGGCGATAACAAGTACTACAACATCGCTCTGGAAGCGGCCAAGCCGATGTCGGATGTGGCGCTGGACAGCTTTAATCGACGGCCGCGGTATACGCTGAGTTTCAGTTATCAGCTCTGAAGAGGTTGATGCGTTGACCATTTGTTGGATCAGACCGGGTACATATCCATTGCTGCGGTAACGGCTGCTATGGGTTCCGCCCTTACGGCGGCTCACTTTTGAAAAGCCGGAATGCCGGCCCAGGCAAAAGTAAGCAAAACGCTCTTGCCCCACCACTCGGCACCTCGCTTAGGCTCGGTGTGCCCGTAATCCGCCATGGATTCCGGCCAGCGTGGTTTGACGGGGCGCTTAAGATCAAAAGCAGATCAAGATCAAGAGCGGCTCGCTTCGCATCGTGGTTACTGCTGGCTGCTACTAAGTTGTGTAGAGCTCATCGGGGGCAGGCCCTAATGTCAGTCAGTTAAGCGTACATCGCCCTCTGTAGGAGCGAGCTTGCTCGCGAAAAACCTCAACGATAACGCGGGCTTCATGAATGAACGCGGCGCCTATGAGTTTTTCGCGAGCAAGCTCGCTCCTACAAAACCTAATCAGCTCAATACCTGTCAGCTGTCAGGCAACACTCGCATTGGATCCAACGATCAAGAGGGCTTCGAGCGGGGAAACAAACTATCCAGCGTATCAATCAAACGCACCAGATAGATCGGCTTGCGAAACAGATCCAGCACCTGCAAGCGCAGCATATCGCTGACATCATCCATCTCGGCATGACCGGACATCACGATCACAGGCAAATGCGAGCGTGAGGTGTGTTCGCGCAGGCGCTTGATCAAGGAAATGCCGCTTTCCTCGGGCATACGCAGGTCGGTGATCACCAGGGCGATATCGGGATTAAGTGTCAATTCTTGCAGCGCGAAAGTGACGGACGTGGCGGTATAGCAGACGAATCCCTCGTTTTCGAGGGATTCGGCCAACTCGATCAGCGCATCCTCCTCGTCGTCCACCAACAGGATTTTCTGGCGGGATGACGAGGGGTGGCTCATGGGCAGTACCTGATTAAAAGAAGCACCAGAACAACAACCTGCAGCAATTATCGTTATGCCGCAGCCGGCAGCCCATCAGACACTTGTTGGAACACACCTTTTATCTTATCTCCAATCTCAGTGCCGAACGTGATGATAGCCAACGCAACTAGCGCCACAATAATCACATACTCAATGGCCGATGCCCCGTCTCTGCGACGCAGAAATAACTGGGCATGAATGTAAAACTTCAAGAACAGGTCAAGGATCATACGCCTTCTCCTTCATGCGCCAAAAAGCGCCGCTACAGCTGGCCCGCACAATGATTGCCGTGTGCCACTAGAGCATTGTCAACATTTTTAACACTCACAACTGTAAGAACGCATTAATCACAAAGTATTAGTCGCCTTAGACACGCCGTAAAACCTGTATTTACAGGGGTGCGCTTGAACTTCAGATAAATTTTGCGTTCGGTAATGGCATTTCGTCCTAGCTGAGCTACCTTCAAATAGCCAAATCGTTAGTTGTTCATCACAGCCAAGTTGCGAATTTAACTCGTTTGAAGTGACGGGATAAAAGCCGTGCAACAGGATAGGGAGAGCCGTCATGAACAGTCGCATCAGCATGGTCCTGGCGGGTTTGCTGCTTGTTGGAGCCTTGATTGCAGGGTATTGGGGCCTGGTGCTTAGCCGCCCTCCCGTACCGGTAGCGGCTCCATCGCAGAACCCTGTCATTTCTGTTGAAAAAACCGTCGCCGCCGTCGAAGACCAGACCCGCCAGCCGGTGGTGGTGCTGGTAAATGCGGTGCCGCCTTTCGTTGCGCTCACCGCCGCTGATGTCGCCGTGGAAAAACTGCGTACCGTACCGGCCGGCAGTCTGACCAGCCTCGACCAGGCCATCGGCCGCACGCCTTTGCGCGCCCTGAGTGCCGGCACCTGGCTGAACGAAGAGAGCTTCACCGCCGGTGGCCCCCTGGCCCGTATGATCCGCGCCCATGAACGCGCTCTGGCCGTGGCTGTGGATGAAGTCATCGGTGCCGGCGGCCAGTTGAGCCCCGGCGATTACGTGGACGTATTGCTGTTCCTGCGCCAGGACAACGCCAATGCCGAGCAGTCGGCACAGGTGGTCATCCCGGCAATTCGCCTGCTCAGCGTCGGCGATCAACTGGGCCTGGCCAACGACGGTCAACCCGCAGTGCCGCCACCGGCCACCGCCGAAGAGCGCGCCCAGGCGGCGCAGCGCCGTACCGCCGCGCGCAGTGTTGTGTTGGCAGTGCCCGAAGCGTTGCTGAGCCGGCTGATGCTCGCCTCCCAGGCAGGCACCTTGCGCCTGGCCGTACGCAGCGCCGACGAGCAACTGCTCAGCCGCTACTGGGCCGGCGAAAGCGACACCCCGGACAAGGTACAAAGCGCCAACCGCGACCTCTACCAATTCACCCAATTAGCCCTCAGCGGACCGCCGAAGAAAATCGCCCCCACGGTTGCCGACACCGGCCAGCGTCGCGGCATCGAAGTGATTCGCGGCGCAGCATCAGCACCCCAAACCCCCTGATTGAACAAGGATGCCTTGAATGAGCCAACGCTACGCTCAATTGGCCTTGGCCTTGATGCTGCCGTGCTTGCCCGTGGGCATGGCGATGGCAGCACCGGGTAACTGCAACGCCCTGGGCCAACTGCCCGCTGTGGTTGAAGTGGGCGAGGGTTTGCAAACCGAACTGCACTCTCCGGTGGCGATCACGCGCCTGGCCATTGGTGACCCGAAAATCGCCGACGTGCGCGTCAATGGCGAGCGCAATTTTCTGCTGACCGGCGTCGGCACGGGCGCCACCAGCCTGATGGTGTGGACGAGCTGTTCGACCACACCGCGCCAGAGCATGGTGTTCGTCAAGGGCAAGGCCACTTCGGCGCTGACCAGCCAATCCCTGTCGCCCTCCGAAGACCCGACCCTGCCCAGCCAGGTGCAGACCGACATTCGCTTCGTCGAAGTCAGCCGCACCAAGCTCAAGGAAGCCAGCACCAAGATCCTCGGCATGGGCAAAAACTTCTTTCTCGGCAGCCCTGACCTGCTGTCTCCAGCCGAGAGCGTGTTCAAATTGCCGGTGAGCGCTGACAGCTTCAACATCGGTTTTGGCGGTGGGCGGGTCAAGGCATTGATCAACGCGCTGGAAAGCAGCGGCTTTGCCTACACCCTGGCGCGCCCGAGCCTGGTGGCCATGAGCGGCCAGAGCGCGACCTTCCTGGCCGGTGGCGAAGTGCCGATCCCGGTGCCCAGCGCCGGCAGCGATACCATCACCATCGAGTACAAGGAGTTCGGCATTCGCCTGACCCTCACGCCCACGGTCATCGACCACAACCGCATCGCCCTGAAAGTCGCGCCTGAAGTGAGCGAGCTGGATTACAACAATGCGATCCGCATCGAAGGCATTCAGGTGCCGGCCCTGACCGTGCGACGTACCGACACCAGCGTGTCGTTGGCCGACGGCGAAAGCTTCGTGATCAGCGGCCTGATCAGCAGTACCAACCGCTCCACCATCGCCAAGCTTCCGGGCCTGGGCGATATCCCGATTCTTGGCGCGTTTTTCCGCGACTCCAATATCCAGAGCGAAGAAAAAGAGCTGCTGATGATCGTCACCCCGCACCTGGTTCGCCCCTTGGCGGCCAATGCGCAACTGCCCTCCTTGCCCGGCGAAAAACTGCGCAACTATGACCCGAACTGGTTCCGCCTGTTCTTCCTGGAAAACGGCAATTTCGACCGTCGCAGTGGACTTTCCCAATGAGCGATAGCCTGAGCCAGACCTTCCTGGCAATCACCCGCAACAGCACCGATCTGGAATGGCTCCAGGGTGCGCTGGCGCCCCTGGGTCAAGTCATCAGCGTGGGCGGCGGCAGCCTTGACGAACTGCTGGCGCTGGTGGACGTGACCTTCGCCAACCTGGTGTTCGTGGGCCTGGACCGCGAGCACCTGGTGGCCCAGAGCGCCTTGATCGAAGGCGCACTGGAAGCCAAGCCAATGCTGGCCGTGGTCGCCCTCGGCGATGGCATGGACAACCAGTTGGTACTCAACGCCATGCGCGCCGGCGCCAGGGATTTTGTCGCCTACGGTTCACGCTCCAGCGAAGTGGCCGGGCTGGTGCGGCGCCTGAGCAAACGCCTGCCGCCCACCGCGCCCAATGCCCACCTTGGTGGCCTGACCGTGCTCTATGGTGCCCAAGGCAACACCGATGGCGCCCTGCTCGCCAGCCACCTGGCGATGGTGGTGCAACAGAGCGGTCAACAAACCCTGCTGCTCGACCTCGGCCTGCCCAAGGGTGACAGCCTGGCGCTGCTGGGGCTGGAGAGTACGTTCAATTTCGGCGACGCCCTGCGCCACCTGCGCCGCCTCGACACTACGCTGATCAACAGCGCGTTCACCAGCACCGACGATGGCTTGCGGATCCTGGCCTATGCCAACAGCGACGAACCCCTGGAAGTGACCAGCGCCGCCGAGCTGTACATGCTGCTCAGCGCCCTGCGCCAGCACTTCCAACACATTGTGGTGAACCTCACCGGCCAGGCCGACAGCGAAGCGTTGCGCACCTTTGTCAGCCACTGCGACAAGCTGTTGTGGTGCACCGACCAGGGCGTGCTCGACTGCCGCCGTAACCTCGCGGTGCTGAACCTGTGGCGCGAAAAAGGCATGAAACTTGACCACGCCAAGCTGCTTATCGACCGCTATATCAAAGGCTGCGCCCCCGGTACCGAAGCCCTGGAAAAAAGCTTTGGCCTTGAGTGCATCGCCGTGTTGCCCCTGAGCCCCGAAGTGCGCCTGAATGCCAAGAACCAGGGGCAAAGCCTGTTCACCCTGGCGCCACGCGAAGCCTTGACCCAAGCCTTGCGCCAGTTGGGCGAGCGCCTGGCAAAACGCTCCGAGGGCATTGCCAAACCCTCGACGCGTTGGTTCGAGCGCCTGCTGGGGCCCGGTCGATGAACGGCGAAAAACTCTTCGGCGCACCGACTCGCAGTGCGACCACACACAACGATCACGACGGCCTGAAACTGGTGCTGCACCGCTATATCATCGACGCGATCGAAGAGTCCGGACAGAATCTGCTCGAAGGCTCGCGCCAATCCCTGGCGCAATTTGTCATCGACAAAGTGGCCGAATACATCACCCGCATGCACCTGGCGATCTCGCGTTATGAGATGGAGCGCCTGGCCGAAGAAATCGTCGATGAGCTGACCGGCTTCGGCCCACTGGAGGTGCTCCTGCGCGACGTGTCGGTGACCGAGATCCTGGTCAACGGCCCACACCGGGTGTTTATCGAGCGCGACGGCGTGCTGCACCAGAGCGACCTGCGCTTTATCGATGCGCACCATGTGGAACGCGTCATGCAGCGTATCCTCGCGCCACTCGGGCGGCGCCTGGATGAATCCTCGCCGATGGTCGATGCGCGTCTGCCCGACGGCAGCCGGGTCAACGCGATCATCCCGCCAATTGCTCTGGATGGCCCCTGCCTGTCGATCCGAAAGTTTCGCAAGGACATGCTCAAAAGCAGCGACCTGGTGGCGATGCAGACCATCGACCACAGCATCTTCGAATTTTTCCAGGAGGCGGTGGGCAAGCGCTGCAATATCCTTATCAGTGGCGGCACCGGTACCGGCAAGACCACGCTGCTCAATATCCTCAGCCAACTGATCAACCCCCATGAGCGCCTGGTCACCATCGAAGATGTGGCCGAACTGCAACTGGGCCACCCCCATGTGGTGCGCCTGGAAACGCGGCCGCCCAATGCCGAAGGGCATGGCGAGGTCAAAGCCAGCGACCTGATCCGCAACGCCCTGCGGATGCGCCCCGACCGCATCATTCTCGGCGAGATTCGCGGCGTCGAAGTGCTCGACGTGATGACTGCCATGAACACCGGTCACGACGGTTCCATGAGTACCGTGCACGCCAACAATGCCCAGGACGCGCTACTGCGCCTGGAAACCCTGGTGGGCCTGACCGGTCGCGTGGTGGCGGAAAAAACCCTGCGGCAAATGATCTGTGCGGCGCTGGATGTGGTAATCCAGCTCACGCGCCTGCCCGATGGCCGCCGGTGCGTCAGCGAGGTGGTGGAAGTGGTGGGTGTGCGCGACGACGTATACGTCACCAACACCCTGTTTCGCCTGGACCGCCGTACCGGTTTTGGCTTCCTGCGCGAGGCGCTCAACCCGGCCGGCGACAAGCTGCGGCGTGAATCGGCATTGCCATTGTAGAGGGCACCATGACCGGACTTATCTTGCTGCTCGTCTGCGTCCTGCTGGTCAGCCTGTCTATCTGGCTGTTCCAGCGCGGGTTACGCCAGGCCGGCACCGACCGCGTGCTGGAGCGTCTCGCCGATGGCCAGCCGTTGCCCCAGGAACCCAACGGCAGCTGGATCGCACTGGAGCGCATGTTTCAGCGTGCCGGCCTGGGCAAACCTACCGATCGCCTGGGGTTGTGGCTCAGCGGCTGGGTGGTAGCCATGTTGCTCGGTTACCTGCTGGCCGACGGGCTGGGCCTGCTCGTCATGCTGATCATGCCGCCGCTGCTGCTGCGTGCGTATATCGCTTGGCGCTACCAACGGCGGGTGCAGCGCATGATCGAACAATTGCCGCAACTGCTGGACCACAGCGTGCGCAGCCTCAAGTCCGGTCGCACCCTGGCCGATGCCGTGCTGGGCGCTATCGACAGCACCGAGGCACCGCTCAAGCAGGCCATGAGCCGCATCCAGCGCAACGTGCAGATGGGCGTAAGCCTGCCCGAATCCGTCAGTGACTTTGCCGAGTTCTATGAACGCGATGAGTTCCGCCTGTTTGCCCTGGGTTTGAAGGTCAACCACCGCTACGGCGGCAACGCCAGCGAGCTGCTGGAAAACCTGATCAAGATGATTCGCGAGCGTGAACAGGGCGCCCGTCAACTCAAGGCCATGACCGGTGAAACCCGCATGACCGCCTACGTGTTGGCCGGCTTGCCGATCGTCATGGTGGGTTACTTCCTGATGGTCAACCCGGGCTATCTGATGAGCATGTGGAATGACGGCACCGGGCGCTATTTATTGTTGGCCGCGGTGGCACTCGACATCACGGGCACCTTTGTCATGTGGCGCATGTTGCGGAGTATTTGAAATGGCGATTCTGATCAGCATCCTGCTGTTGCTCGCCGCCGTCGCCTTGATCGCCGGCAACCTGCTGGAGCAACGGCGCCGCCAGCGTATGGTCAGCCAGCGCCTGCAAGGCCAACTGAGCCGCGAAGACAAACTCGGCAGCCTGATGCGCCAACTGGGCGCAAGCCAGGTGGCCCAGCGTTCGGTCAGCCTGGACAACGAAACACAGACCCTGCTCAACCGTGTCGGCTGGCGCAAGGCCAACCAGCGCTCCATGTTTGCCGCCTGCCAGGTTGGCGTGCCGATCGTGCTGCTGGGCGTGACCCTACTGGGCCAGCAACTGCTGTTTCCCCATGCCGGCTCGCCATGGATCGCGCCGGCGGTTGCCCTGGGGGTCGGTTACCTGGTGCCCAAGCGCGTCCTGGCCCTCAGCGCCAAATATCGCCAGGAGCGCATTGCTCGGGAAATCTCCACATTCATTCCGCTGCTGCGCATCCTGTTCGAATCAGGCATGGCGGTTGAGCAATCGCTGCGGGTGTTGAGCACCGAAGCCCAGCGTCTGCTCCCAGACCTGACCCACGAACTGCGCCTGATCCTGGCGCGGGTCGACTCGGGCCTGGAGCTGTCCGAAGAACTGGGCAAGACCGCACGCCTGTTGGCGGTGGACGAGTTCACCGACACCTGCATCATTCTCCAGCAATTGATCCACCAGGGTGGTGGCGCGATGAAGTCGCTGCTGGCGCTCAAGCAATTGCTCGATGACCGACGCCTGACCCGCCTGCAGGAATACATCTCGAAAATGTCGGCGAAGATGTCCGTGGTGATGATGGTGTTCCTGTTTCCAGCCTTGCTGATTGTGCTCGGGGGCCCGGCCATGATCGCCATCTCCCGCGCCCTGAATAACTTCTGAGGAGTCTGTTATGAAGCCATTGATTGTCGCCCTAAGCGTGCTGATGCTGGGCGGCTGCGCCAGTAATGGTCAGGCTCCGTGGGCCGGGTTGCTGGCGCCCGGCAGTTGCCCCAAACCCAGCTCGGACCAGGAGCTGTCCCTGAACCTGGCCGATGACATGGCCAACGAGGGCAAGCTGCACGCCAGCCTGGCCAACCTGCAAAACCTGCCCAGTACCCTACCCCAGGTGCGCCAGCGCCAGGCCCGCGCCTATCGTTTGCTCGGCCGCACCGAGGCCGAGCCGTTGTACCGCAGTTTGCTCGGCACCTGCCTGGCCGCCGATGGCGAGCACGGCCTGGGGCAACTGGCGTCGGCCAAAGGCGACAACGGCCAGGCCATGGCCCACCTGCAACGTGCAGCACGCCTGGCGCCCACCGACGAAAAAATCCGCAATGACCTGGGTGTGGTGTACCTCGATCAACTGCGCCTGGAAGACGCACGCTTTGAATTCATGACCGCCATCGAGCTCAAGCAGAGCGATCAACTGGCGGCGGTGAACCTGGTGACCTTGCTGATTTACCAGGACAACTGGGAACAGGCCGCCAAAGTGGTCGGCCAACTCGGGCTGAGCCCCGAACAAGTGACCCAAGCCCAAGCCCGCGCGCAACGCATCAAGGGGGCGAGTGCGGCAACGGTACGTCCATCCAAAGACCAGGTAGCGGCCGTCAGCGACACGCTGCCGGCGTCTGTGAAATAGGGAGTCGATGATGAAATTCCATTACCTCGCCGGCCTTGCACTGCTGGCCCTGCCTTACGCGGCATCGGCCATCGAAGCCGGGCCTTCTTCGCCGCAGCAGGCGGAAACAGAAAACTGGATGGCCCTGCAACTGAGCGGGCGTGCAGCCTCGGCCAACCCGCAAAAGACCACACCGGCAGAGCGCGAGCAGGCGATGAAGCGCTGGCTGGACAGCAACAAGCACCCGATTCCGGAGTTCTTTGATCAGAAGATAGGCGGCACTGCGCAGGGCGGCAAATAACCACTGCAGGAGCGAGCTTGCTCGCGAAGAACGTCAACGATAACGCGTGCATCCTGGGGTAACGCGGTGTCTTGGCGTTTTTCGCGAGCAAGCTCGCTCCTGCAGTAGGGCGATGCTAGTGCGCGGTCACCCGCTGACGCATCGCCGAGTTACTCGGTGATAACGCCAACGCCAACTGGGTACGGTTGTGCATATGGGTCAGGCGCAGCACCTGGGACACGTACAGCTTGACCGTGTTTTCGGTGATCCCCAGTTCACAGGCAATCTGGTAGTTGGTCTGCCCCTTGCCGACCAGGCGCGCCACGTCCAACTGGCGCGGAGACAACTGATTGAAGATCGCCGGGATCTCCACCGGCCCGGCTTCGTCTGCCATCGCCTCGCCGTCGTTGTCCTTGGGCGCCGGGTTACGCCGCACCTTGTCCAGGTCCATATACAAGTCGTTGATGGATTCGGACAGGTACTGCAATTTCTGGTTAAGCGTGCCCAGTTGCAGGTCCTTTTGCCGCTCCTCCAATGCCGCTTCCTGGCGCTTGAGGCCTTCGAGCAATTCATCCAGATTAATTGGCTTCTGGTAGTAATCGGCGATCCCCGCACGCAGGGCCTTGATCACGTCCTGCTTGTCGGCGCGACCGGTGAGCATGATGGCTTCGAATGCACGATGCTTGCCGGCGACGCGTTGCAACGCCTGAACCAGTTCGATGCCGTCCATGTCCGGCATATGCAGATCACACAGCACCAGGCCGATCAGAGGGTCGTCGCTGAAACGCTGGATCGCCTGCTTGCTGGATTCGCACGGGACACAACGGTACCCGCTGCTTTCAAGAAATTCACAGAGCTCCTCTACGATTAACGGTTGATCGTCGACCACGAGCACTTTTATTGCTGATGTAAGCTTGTTCACGCGCTACTCCATGCCTGGCAAGCCAAAGGTTGACCTATCCTTTCTGACGAAAAATCCCACAACCACTCATTAAACGTAGACGTACTTTCTGACTATGTACATAGCATTAATCCACTCGAACGACTAATGGATCCAAAACCAGCTGGCAGCAAAACCTGTCAAAACAAAGGGTGCAAAAGGCTGTTTTGTTGACACTTGCGCCTCCCCTTCAACATGGCTTGAGCTAAGCCATTGATGCATAAGTGTCCAGGCCACCATGGCGATGCCAGCGCCGATCAGCGACCCCAGCAAATACTCGGTACTGGAGGCCAGGCCAAGGGCTGCCAACAACTTCACATCCCCGGCGCCGAAGCGGCCCAGTGCATAGCCCGGCAGGGTCAAGGCCAGCGCCAGCAACAGAGCCATGCCGCCGTCACTGCGCGTAGCACCGAGCCACGTCGAGCCGGCCCAAAGCAGGTAGATCAACGCCAGTAATCCGACGCCCAGGGTCAGCGTATTGGCAATTTGCCGCTGACGCATATCCTGTACGGCGCACAGCCCCAACCACAGCAACATCACTACATTCTGGATCACGTAAAAAACATCCCTTTTTGCCGAATGATTCTATGCTGATATCAGGTATTCGCCTCAGGGTAGACGCAGTCATGAAATCAGGCCTCCCGAGAAAGCAAAAAGGTGCGGCGGCGATCGAGTTTGCCTTGGTCTTCGTGATCTTCTTTGCGGTGTTCTACGGCCTGCTCAGCTACAGCTTGCCGCTGCTGTTGATGCAGTCGTTCCACCAGGCAGCGGCAGAGGGCGTGCGCCGCAGTGTGTCACTGGACCCAGGTACCGCAGGCTATTCGGCCCTGGTTGTGCAGCGCGCCAAAGATGCAGCCCAGGCGCAGTTGAACTGGATCCCCGGTTCTTTAAAGTTTTTGCCCGGCTACATCACCGCCACCTACACCAATAACTTGCTGACGGTGAAAATCACTTATCCATCCGCCAACATCAAAGCGGTATTGCCGGCCCTGGTATTGCCTGGGGTCGGCACCGTTCCGAACCTGCCCACCAACCTGACCGCTACCTCGAGCCTTCAGTTTTGACGACCGGGGATAAATTGTTCGCACGCCTGCGCGGGCGCAGCAGCGCCCTGGCCCTCGACGCGCCGGCAATGCCTGCGCCGGGCCTGCAATTGCAACTGGACAACCTGGGCCAGGTGCTAAGCATTGCCGGTAGTTTGCGGCCTCTGCTCGACCAACGTGTGGCCAATACGCCCAACACACCGTTGCACACGTTGCTGTGCCCGAGCAGCGTGCTGAGTGTGGAAGGGGCGCCGCACCAATGGCAGCGACAGGGGCTGGACCTGGACTTCCAGGGCGCCGCCGACCAAATTCTGCACACCCGCGGCTGGCTTGAGCCCGAAGGTGACGGCTGGTCCCTGCGCCTGCTGGATATCACCGACCTGCTGGCCGACCGGGCACGGATGCAACAGCGCGAGCAGAACCATCAACTCGCCTGCCTGATGAGCGAACAACTGCGCGTGTGCAGCCTCAACCGCCTGCCTCAGGTATTCAACGAGCACCTGCGCAGCGTGGCCCAGCGCTGGCGCATACCTTGCGTGGCCATGGCGCTGCTCGACGAGGACGATCAGGGCTGGCGCATCTACAGCCAATACGCCGCCCACGATGCACCGGCCCTGTGGCAAACCGGGCAGCACCTGGGCACCAGCCTCGACAGTCTGAACGGCAACATGCCGCTGAACCTGGACATTGCCCTGGGCCGCAGCGAAAACCCGCGCCTGCACGGCATCTTCGGCAACGTCGGCGGTTTGCTGGTGCCGTACCGCGACAGCCACGGCGTGGCGGCCTGGCTGTTGTGTGGCGGCTACGACGGCCAGGTGGAACACACCCGCGAACGTGACTGGCTCACCCTGTGCGCGGCACTCGCCGCACCACTGTTGAGCCGCCTGCGTGAACAGCGCCACCACCAACAACTGGAACGGCTGGAAGCCTTGCAGGGCCTGCTCGGCACCGGCTGGTGGGAACTGTTGCCCGCCACCCAGGAGATACAGTTGGCGCCACAATTGCTGCGCAACCTGAGCCAGGAGGACGGCCCCACCCGTCAGGCCCTCGACACCTGGCTTGAATTGATCCACCCCGCCGACCGCCAAGCCCTCAGCAGCCGCCTGCAAGACCTGCAAGCCTTGGGTAAGCCGTTGCTGGCCAGCGTACGCCTGCAACGCACGCAGGCCGAGCAGGCGCCGCTCTGGTATCGCATACAGGGGCAAGTGCTGGGCGTTGGCAGTGAACGGCGCTGGATCGGCTTCATGCTCGACATCAGCGACATCAAGAACCAGCAACTGCAAGCCGCCGCCGCCCACGCCCGCCTGGACAACCTGATCGCCAGCTCGCCGGCGGTGATCTATGTACAGCGTTACGTCAACGGCGCGCTGCATCCGGCGTTCTTCAGTGCCAGCCTGTTACCGCTGCTGGGCTGGACCTTGGCCGAGTGCAACCACGACACCCTGGCGACGCTGATTCACCCCGACGACCGCGAACTCTACTTTGAGCGCACCCGCCAATTGCTGCGCGAAGGCACCGTGCGCAGCCGCTACCGGCTGCGCGACAAACAAGGCCATTACCACTGGCTGCTCGATGAAGCCAAACTGTTGCGCGACGACCTCGGCCTGCCGGTGGAAGCCGTGGGCCTGTGGCTGGACGTGACCGAAGCGACCCTGGCGGCCGAGCAAGTGCGCCAGAGTGAAGAGCGCTACCGCATCCTGGTGGAAGACTCGCCGGCAATGATCTGCCGCTACCGCCCCGACCTGATCCTGACCTTCGGCAACACGCCGCTGGCCAACTACCTGGAATGCCTGCCCGCCCAATTGCCGGGCGTCGACCTTGGCCAATGGCTGTCGGATGAACAACGCGCCTCATTTGTGCAACGCATTGCACGACTGACCCCAGAATTCCCGGTCAGCACCGCCGAAATCAGCCTGCAACTGCCCGGCCGCGAACATGCCTGGTGGGTGTGGTCGGACCGTGGCGTGTTTGATCAGCAGGGTACCTTGATAGAAGTACAGGCCGTGGGCCGCGACAACACCGAAGTGCGCCGCTCCCAGCAACAACTGACCCAAAGCGCCAAAATGGCCACCCTCGGCGAAATGGCCACCGGCCTGGCGCACGAGATCAACCAGCCGCTGAACGTGATGCACATGGCCGTCGTCAACGTGCTCAAGCGCCTGAGCAATGGCGATGTGCAAATCGACTACCTCACCGAAAAACTCCAGCGCATCGACGCCCAGGTGCAACGCGCAGCCCGGGTGGTTGACCACATGCGCGTGTTCGGCCGCCGCTCGGAAATCGAGCAGCAACCCTTCGACCCGGCGCAAGCCCTGGAAGGCACCCTGGCATTGCTCAGCGAAGGCTTGCGTGGCAAAGGTGTAGACGTGCGCATCGCACCGGCGGACTTCGCCGTGCAGGTCAAAGGCTATGCCGATCAGTTGGAACAGGTGCTGATCAACCTGATGGTCAACGCCCGCGACGCATTGCTCAGCCAACGAGAAAAAGACCCTGCCCTGCGCCCCTGGATTGCCCTGCACAGCGAGCATGACCGCCACCATGTACGCATCTGGGTCGAAGACAACGCAGGCGGCATCGACCCGCGCTTATTGGAACGGATTTTCGAGCCATTCTTTACCACCAAACCAATCGGCGTAGGCACCGGACTGGGATTGTCGGTGAGCTATGGCATCGTAGAAAACATGGGCGGACGCCTGAGCGTCACCAATGGCGAGGCCGGGGCGAAGTTTTGCGTTGAGTTGCCCATCGTGCAGGCCTAACCCCCCGTAACCACGATGCGAAGCGAGCCGCTCTTGCTTTTGCTCTTGCTCTGCTGTTGCTCTGCTTTTGATCTTGATCTCAGGCGCCCCGTCAAACCACGCTGGCCGGAATTCGACAGGGATTTGGGGGGTAAACCGGCAGGGATGCCGGTTTAGCCGCCCCGCGCCATGGATGGCGCGTGGCGGCGGCCCCCCAAATCCATGGCGGATTACGGGCACACCGAGCCTAGGCGAGGTGCCGAGTGGTGGGGCAAGAGCGTTTTGCTTACTTTTGCGCTTTTCAAAAGTGACCCGCTGTAAAAGCGGAACCAATAGCAGCCGTAACCCAAACAACGGATATGTACTCGATCAAAGTCCAACATCCTGGTCGACTCTCAGGCCGCCATCGAGAGCAAGTCGAATCGTCGCACCGCCCCTCCCACAGTTGGCTCGCAGGCCGTCAGTTAAATTATGGGGCTCAAGCTAAATCACAAGATAAGCCCGGCCCATATGGCAGGTGAGGTTGGCGCCAACTTCGGCGTTGCCCAGGTTGATACCCAGGGCGCTGAACAAGGTATTGACGATAGGGTCAAGGATCGGCGACAGCACATTCTGGATCAGCCCCACCACCGCAGAGGTGATTGTCGCAAGAAGCCCGGCGACGCCAGCCAGCGCACCATTGGACACACTGCCGCTGGGCGGTACGTAAGTCACCTGCAAGCCGCTCAAGGTAGCCGTCAGACTCCCGACGATATTGGCAGTACCAGGTGCACTCTTGTAGGTCGGCGGCGCATTCATTTCTGCCACCGGCGCAAACAGCATATTGCTGGTCTGCGCACCAATTGTGGAGTTGGCCTTCAACAGCAAACCGCCCCCTACATTGGGTGTACGGGTGGGGCTGCACAACAGCGTCAGGACAACACAGTAACGCTCGCCAAAATCGATCAATCTGACCGGCTGCACATTGACCGCCGCGGATGAAGAAAATGCAGTGACTGGATCCACCGTACCCACCGCCAGCGTGGCAAGGGAAGTGGTTGTCTTCACCGTCAACGACTTGGAGGCCGGCGAAGTACAATTGAAATCAATGACATTGCTTTGCGCGCTGCCGGCTTCGATGTATATGGACAGCGTCTGCGTGACATCAACGTCCACGACATTACACGCCAGCAGGCATAACACGCCCCCCACCACCGCAGGCAAATTAAGATTCAGCAAGCCTTTGACCACTTGGGACACCGGCGTGCCCAGCCCCGTCAAGATCGACGCCACGCCAGAGACGGCCTTGATGATCGGCGCTTGCACCGTCACCAACGTGCGCACTTGCGCAGTGCGCACAAATATCTGATCGGTCGGCGGGGTATTCAACAAGCCCTTCTTCGCCAATGCCGGATTGCCAATCGCCGACAACTGCGGCGGCTCAATGACTTTGGTCTGGATCGACACATTACCCACCAGAGGAAGAGCAATCTGCGCCGCCGCGCTCACCGCACTCTTGCTACTGGACAACTGCGCCACCGCTT
Source organism: Pseudomonas paralactis (assembly GCF_001439735.1). Classification (GTDB taxonomy): domain Bacteria; phylum Pseudomonadota; class Gammaproteobacteria; order Pseudomonadales; family Pseudomonadaceae; genus Aquipseudomonas; species Aquipseudomonas paralactis. Next base: position 606,590 of record NZ_JYLN01000004.1, on the reverse strand, counting down.
CCAGCAACTGAAACAACTGCACATTGCTGTTCAGCGCTGCTGTCGGCGTGCCGGTGGCGATGTCGATCAAGTCCCCTACCGTCAACAGCTTGGCATTGGGCGCAATCGCTTGAATCGCAATCACATCATTGATCACCGACGTGACCGCTGCGCCGTTTTTCTGCAAGACCTTGACCGCGGCATCGATCAACTGGGTCGCGGAGACAGCTGTATTGAGCAAGGCATCGTAGTCCCCCGCCTTCACGTCCAAGTTGATCGCCAACTGGTCCAGGTAACTGAGCAGGTTGACGTTGGTTTGCAGCAAGCCGTTCCATCCCGCAGCGGTGAGCGCCAGGTTGCCACCGAGCAGGTTGCCGATGACCAGATTAAGCAGTGGGGACTTGCTCGAATCCACACTGGCCAGGCTGCTGCGGATCGACAGCTGCGCTACCGGAGGCGGCGTCGCGGCGACAGCAGTGGCGCTCAGGTTGATTTGCGGGGCGATCGGCGCGCCGCTGAAGAGGTTCCACAGACCATTGGCGATGCTGGTCATCACCGTGCGCGAAGCCACCACGCGGATCGCATCGCTCTTGGTAGCATCGGCGGTAAATACGCGGGTGTTCAGGGCGTTGGTGGCCAGGGTGCCGCAGGTCACGGCCAGCGTGCGGCCATTGCCGACCACAAAACCATTGCGCGCCGCGTTTTGCGTGGCATAGGCGTTGGCCGTGGTATTAGCGCCGCACTGCCCACCGAGGCCGGCCGCTTCCAACGCCGAGGTATCGGCGACGGATTGCAGCTTGCGCTTCTCCAAATACAAGCGCCCGCTGTCGACCGCCAGCAACGTAAACACCAGGGCCAACGCCAAGGTGCCCGCCGCCATCAAGCCAATTGCCCCACGCTGCCTGGAACCGAATCGGGGAGACATCGAAGCACTCCTGCGCTAACTCACCGGGGTTGCACTGGAGTGTAGACAAGGCTTCGACAGGTTGCTGGCAACTCGCCACATTGGCGACTGGCGGAGGTGCCCTAATCCTGTAGGAGCGAGCTTGCTCGCGAAAAACTCACAGGCGCCGCGTTGATTCAGGAAGCACGCGTTATCGTTGACGTTTTTCGCGAGCAAGCTCGCTCCTACAGAAGATAATCAGCGCGGCGGGTAGTTGGAGAGAATCTTGGTCACGGTGCTGCGGATGGCCTTGTTGCGGTCCTCCGGGTTAGGCGTGCTGGCCATCATTTGTTCGTCGCTGCCGCGCCACACCAGTTTGCCGTCCTTGCCGTCGAGCAGGTCGATCTGGATGGTCGCCACTTTGTAGGTGATGTTGCGCGTTTCGTTGTACATCGGCGCGCCCCAATAACCATTCCACGGGCCGCCCCAGGCGCCGCCATAGTTGGTGGTGACCTGTTGCTGGCGGTCTTCGACAATCAAATAGGCCTGCACATTCAGGTCTGCCCTGGTACCCGCCGCTGCCGGACGCAGGCCGCGTTGGTCGAGCTGCTCGCCCACGGCCTGGCGGATGCGCTGCTCGGTGAGGTCGCTCTTGATCCGCGGGTCATCGGGGCGGTACTGCAACGCCGGGTCTTTCCAGGCCCAATTGCGGTAGGCGCCAAAGTCGCGGCCGGCGTCGAAATCGTGGTTGACCTGGTTGCTCTGGCAACCGCCCAGCAACACAACAACAGCAAGTGCAGCGATGCGACCGAACATGATGTTCTCCAAAAAACGACTTGAGCCTGAAATGAGAATAGCGGCTAACTGGGCGGATAGGCAGCCATTGCCTTTTGCATCGCCTTGCGCAAGCTGTCGGCCCGCTCACTCAGACTGCCCTGGCTGGTGGTTTCTGCGCTGGTGCTCCACACCGGCTGGCGAGTGCGGGCGTCGAACAGGCTGATGCGCGCCACCGCCACCGTCACTTCATAGGTGCGCACCACCGGCACGGTGTTGTACATCCCATAACCGTTGCCATAGCGGTTGTAGCCACCGTATCCATACCCGTAATCATCCTGGACCTGACGCAAGCGCTTTTCCAGGCGCACATCGGCGCTTACCAGCAAGTCGGGCACGCGCTTGTCATGCAAGGGGCGCAGGCCGCGCTGGTCGAGGGCGCCGCTGACCGCCTCGGCAATCTGCGCCGAATCGGCCCAGGCCGTACCCGCCGGCAACTGGCCATTGAGCCAACCCCAACTGCGATAGGCGCCATAGTCGCGTACCGGTGCCGGATAGGCGCTGGCATCGAAGGTCGTGGCCGCCTGCGCCGGAGCCGGTGGCATCGGCGCTGAAGCGGCGACGTAAGGGTTGGGGCTGGAGCACGCCCCCAGCCCCAGAGATAACAGGATTAAACCGAGACGACGCATTTCGACCTCCGCAAACTGGGCCGCTTAAACCGGGCGGCAAATCCAGTGCAAATAACGCCCAAGCCCGGCAAAGCTTGGGTGACGACGGTGAGCGAGCTCCATCTCCAACAATTCCTGCAAATCGGCGCGGGCCTGGAACTCCACCGGCATGTAGTCGTGGAACACCCGCACCCCACTTTGGCTTTCGACCTGCCATAACCCTTCGAGTTGCGCCGCCAACTCCCGAGGGTCGAGCGGTTGCTGCGGCGTGAGGCTCTGCTTTTCACCGGCCATGTCGTTCTTGCGCATTTTGCGAAAGTGGCCTTTGAGCAGGTTGCGGTAAATCAACGCATCGCGGTTGTAGAACGCCAGGGACAACCAGCCGCCGGGCGCCGTCAACTGATGCAGGACCGGCAGGATGGCATGGGGTTCGGCCAGCCACTCCAACACCGCGTGGCACAGCACCAGATCGTAAGGCTCGGTGAGCTGGCCGAGCAAGTCTTGCCATGGTGCATGGATAAACGTCGCCGTTTGGCCGGCATCGGCAAAACGTTGGCGCGCACCGTCGAGCATGGGCTCAGCAGGCTCGGCCAGGGTCACCTGGTGCCCGCGCTCGGCCAGCCACAGCGACATATGCCCCAGGCCCGCGCCGATATCCAGCACGCGCAATGGGCGATCGGGCAGTGCTTCAAGCAAGTCGGCCTGAAGTACAGCCAGACGAATCGCGCCCTTGGCACCGCCGTAGATTTTCTCGGCAAAGCGCGTGGCCAACTGGTCGAAATGACGATCACTCATGGGCAAACCGCCGCTCGCTGTCGGCCAGCTTGGCACGTACCACTTCGTTCATGTCCAGGCCCAGTTCACTGCACAGCAACAGCAAGTACAACACGATATCCCCGACTTCCTGGCCCGCATGGGCAAGTTGATCGGCGGGAAGCTGGCGGGATTGGTCCTCAGTCAGCCACTGGAAGATTTCCACCAGCTCGGCCATTTCGACACTGGCAGCCATGGCCAGGTTTTTCGGGCTGTGGAACTGCTTCCAATCGTTGGTATCGCGGATGCGGTGCAGGCGTTCGGTGAGGTGTTCGAGGTTCATGCGGGGGCTCCTGAATGGGCATAGCTTCAGGGGGATGGGGGATGAACGCAAGCACCTGTAGGAGCGAGCTTGCTCGCGAAGAACCCCAAGACACCGCGTGCTTTCTGGCTGCACGCGTTATCGTTGACGTTTTTCGCGAGCAAGCTCGCTCCTACACCTACAGTGGGGCTAGTCGACAACGCTGAATTCGAGCCTGGCGGTTTGACCGGCTTCATCCAATACGCTGAGCTGATAGCGGCCCAGCCGTTCAAAATTGGCATTGATGCTGTCCTGATTGGCGCTGTCGCCCAACGGCGCACCATTGAGGAACCACCAACGCCGGCCACTGCCGCCCAGGGCGGATATTTTCAGGCGCAAGGCTTGCTGACTGGCAGCGGGCAGACGCAACTGATCGCCCTCGCGCACGCCCACAATGGATAACGGCGAAGCCGCGGCCAGCGCCGGTGGCGGGCAATCCGGATCAGGCGCAGGGATGCGCGCTTCACGGCGTTCAATCCTTGGCAACCAGGGCTCCAGCGGCGCCGGCCACAGGGCAATATTGTTCGGCACCGCGCCAGGGCAACGGGCATCGACCCGCAAGCCCTTGGCATTGACCCAGATACTTTCCATCAAGCCCACACTCAAGGGTTGATCCAATGCCTGCAAAGTCGGTGGCGTGGTGTTGTCCAGGGTCCAGGCAAAACGCTGGCGACGGCAATTGGGGTCGCTTCGGCTCATGGGCTGGCCCAGCGGCCAACAGATGGCCGCCACACCAATATTTGCCGGCACCGGTTTGACCGGAGCACTGATGCCGCGCTGGCTGTCGCGGTTGGTCAACACGTCATGCACTTGCAGCATCAACGGCGCCGCCGACGCCAGGCCAAATTGGCCCGGCACCGGGGTGCCATCTGGCCGGCCAATCCAGACGCCGATCAAATAACGCGGGCCCACGCCAATCGCCCAGGCATCACGAAAGCCATAGCTGGTGCCGGTTTTCCATGCCAGCACCGGGCGTTGCACCAGCTCGGCACGCGGGTCGCGGTCGGGCCGTGCCTGGCCGCTGAGGATGCGCCGCACAATCCACGCCGCCCCCGGCGACAGCAAAGGCCGCTCCCTGAGTGCATCCTTCGGCTGTAGTCGCAAGGTGGCGCTTTTGCCGTCGCGGGCCAGGGCGCTATAGCCGCTCACCAGGTCTTCCAGGCGACTGCCCGCGCCGCCGAGGATCAGCGCCAGGTTCGGTTCGGCCAGCGCCGGCAGCGCCAAGGGCATGCCACCAATACGCATCTGCGCGGCAAAACGCTTGGGCCCGTAGGCTTCCAACAGTTGCACCGCCGGCAGGTTCAACGAACTGGACAACGCCGTGCTCGCCGGCACCGCCCCGGTAAAGCCCATGGAAAAGTTGCCCGGCCGATAATCGCCGTAACGCCGGGGCACGTCCTGCAACAGGGACTCGGAGTGAATCAGGCCGTCGTCCAACGCCATGCCATACAGGAAAGGCTTCAGGGTCGAACCGGGCGAGCGCAGCGCGTTGATCATGTCCACATGGCCAAAGCGTTTGGTGTCGTTGATATCCACCGAGCCCAGGTAGGCGCGCACCGCCATGCTTTCTTCTTCTACCACCAGAATCGCCGCCGAGGTGTGTTCCGGCAGGCGTGCGCGCCAACCCAGCAGCAGGTCTTCGAGACGGCGTTGCAGGGTGGCGTCCAGGGTGGTGCGAATCAGCGGCGGGCTGTCGGGGCGGTTCAGACGCCGCGCCAGCAACGGCGCCAGGCTCGGCTCCAGGCGTGGGGCAAGCAGCAGTGGTTCTTCCAGGGCTTCATCGACAGCAGGCTGCGGCCACACCTGGAACTCGGCGAGGCGGCGCAACACTTTGTCGCGGGCCTGCTGGGCGCGTTGCGGATGACGGTCCGGGCGCAAGCGACTGGGTGCCTGAGGCAATACCGCGAGCAAGGCCGCTTCGGCGTGGGTCAGTTGTGACGGCGACTTGCCCAGATACGCCCAACTCGCCGCCGCCACGCCCTGCAGCGTGCCGCCGAAGGGCGCACGGTTGAGGTACAGGTTGAGGATTTCGTCCTTGGACAGGTGCCACTCCAACTGCGCGGTGCGCCACAGTTGACGCAATTTGCCATGCAGGGTGCGTGAATGCGGGTCGAGCAAGCGCGCCACCTGCATCGACAAGGTGCTGCCGCCGGACACCACCCGTGCACCCGTCAGGTTTTGCCAGGTTGCGCGCACCAGTGCCAGGGGGTTTACACCGGGGTGCTGATAGAACCAGCGGTCTTCGTAAGTGAGCAGCGCGTCGAGATAATACGGCGACACTTCACGCGTCTGCACCGGATAGCGCCATACGCCGTTGGCATCGGCAAATCGCCACAGCGGCGTGCCATCTTCGGCCAGCACCACCCGGGCCAGGTCGTCCTGAGGCAGGGGCAAGGGCCAGATACGGTCGGCCAGCCATAGCAGGGCAATCACCAACAACAGGCTCGCCAGGGTCCAGCGGGCAACAAAACGCAAATTCAACCGGGCAAACCTCTATGCTTGTAGGGAACTAGCCTGTCGCAATAACGACCAAAGGCACAGTTACGCCCACCTTCTTATCAGGACACGCACATGCAGGTAGAAAGCTTTTTCGAATGGTTGGGCCAGGCGCTCGGCTCCGTCATCCGCTTTATCGTCGATGGCCTGAGCGGGTTGTTCGGGGCCTTGACCCACGCCGGCGGCAACTTTATCGATGGCTTGTCGCGCACCTTGGGCATGGATACCTCGATCATCAGCATCATCACCCTGATCGTCGGGTTGCTCTTCCTGTACTCGGCGGTACGCGCCTTTATGCGGGCGTCGATCATTATCGGGATCATCTGGCTGATGTTGGGGCTTTGGCTACTCAGTTGGGTCGTGCACTGACGGTGCAACCACTCAATTCCCCTGTAGGAGCGAGCTTGCTCGCGAAGAACTCAAAGGCGCCGCGTTGATTCAGGAAACACGCGTTCTCGTTGACGTTTTTCGCGAGCAAGCTCGCTCCTGCAAAGATTCAACCATCCCGTTTCAGCGGCCCTTGATCACCATATCCACCGGCGTCTCGCCCACCGCCTGCCAGTTCGGTCGATACATCGACTCCACTTGCGGAGGCGGCACCCGATAGGTGCCCGGCGTCACCGCCCGTGCCAGGTACAGCAAGTGCGTGGTGCCGTAGCCGTCCAGGTTCATGGCCGCCACATAGCGATCATCCCTGAACTCCTGATGCTTGAGCGATGCGTTCTGCATCGACTCGCGCCACTCCTTGACCTGGCTGCTGGCGTTCTCCAGGCTCGCTGCGCTTTGTGCCAGGTTCTGGTTTTCCAGTTCCAGGCCGGCGGGCAGCAAGTCCACCACCAGGGCATCCGGCACCCGTTGCTTGGCACTGACGGCCAGGTGCACCAGCACCAGGTCGCCGCTGTTGAGGCTGCGCAGATTCAACGGCTGGCCATTCATGCCCAGGTATTCGCGGCGAATACTCAGGTTCTCGCCACCCGGGGCAGGCGGCACGTGTGGGTAACCCGAGATGGTCAGTTGCTGGTAGACCGGCACATCGCTTTGATTGGTCAGGCTCAAATTGCCGGAGAGCAACTTGCCTTCCAGGTTAAGCGTCGAGTGTTGGTTGTTCAGCTCATGCTCGCCGTCGCTGCCGTCCAACAGCACCTTCCACGCCGATGCGGGCTGGGCGAAACCCAGCCGCCCGGCCAGGAACAGTGAGTTGCGCTCCTGGGTCGACAGATAGGGGCTGGCCGCCAACTGGTCCGACAAGGTAAACAGGCGCTCTTCACGCGTGCCCTTGGCCAGATCACTTTCCTCCAGCAACGCCAGAATCATCGCCTGATCGCGCAACGGGCTGCCGTAGTCGGCCAGCCACTCCTTGGCACTGCGCTGCGCCGCCAAACCGGCGAGCAAGGCTTGATCGGCACGCGGCTGGTCGCCCATTTTTTGCAGGGCGATGGCCAACTGCACCAACGGCAACCCGGAGCGCGCATCGCTGCGCCGTTCAAACAGGCTGCGCAAGGCACCCAACGGCGCCTGTTGACTGCGGGCCAGCACCATACCGGCGTAGGCCTGTACGGCGAAACGCGTGTGCTCGGCGTTGTCGCTGTAGTCGACTTCAATCAGGTTGCGTTCCTGCACATACCGCAGCAGCCGCTCGCTGGCCTTCTTCAAGGCTTCAGGTGGTACGGCAAAACCCTGGTCGCGGGCACGCAGCAGGAAGTCGGTGACATACGCAGTCAGCCAATACTCTTCCTCGCCGTCAGCGCCCCACAGGCCAAAGCTGCCGTTGTAGCGCTGCATCCCCAGCAGGCGTTCGATGCCCAACTCGATCTTGCGTTTGCGCTCGGCATCCGGCTCGCCCTCAATGCTAAGGCGCTTGAGCAGCGCATCGTCGGCATACAGCGACGGATACAAGCCGCTGGCGGTTTGTTCCAGGCAGCCATAGGGGTAGGCCTTGAGCGCACTGATCTGCGCGCCAAGGTTCAACGGCGGCCGGCTCGACAGGCTCAACAGCGCCTCACGCCCCGAGGCATCGAACTGATCCAGCGCACCCGCCGGCAAGCTCCACGGCTGATCCTTGATCACGGCACGGTAATGCTTGAGCAAAGCCGGATACGCGGGGCGCACGCCCAGGGTCCATTCACGGCTGAACGGCGGCAGGTTTTCCCCCGGCAGGTCCAGGCCATTGACCGTAACCTTGACCTTGCCCTGACCGAAACCGCCCCAGGCTTTTACCGGAATGCGCAGGGTGGTGCGCTGGCCTTGCTTGAGTTCAAGCGATTGCGCGTCGCTGTTGACCAGTTCCAACGGCCCTTGCGTCGCTAATTGCACATCGAGTTTCTGCGCCTTGCCCGACAGGTTGGAGAGGTCCAAAGCCAGAGTGGTCTGGTCGCCTCCGGCCAGGAAGCGCGGCGCCGACAGCTCGGCAATCAGCGGTGCAGCGATAACGGTCTTGCCCTCGGCCATGCCGTAGCGATCATCGCTCCAGGCCTGGGCCATCAGGCGCAGTTCGCCATTGAAGTCGGGGATATTGACGCTGACTTCGCCCTCGCCTTTGTCGTTCAAGGCCACCGGCGCGCTTTGCAGAGCCACGATGGTCACGCTGGTGTCCGGGCGTTTGCCGCCTTTGGCCAATGCCGCGTCACCACCAAATGCCAGACTGGCCAGGCGCCCCTGGCCCGCCTCGATCAACTGGCCGTAGATGTCGAACTGGTCGACGCCATAGGCTTTGCGGCCGAACAGGCTGGAGTACGGATCGGGCGTTGGGTATTCGGTAATATTGAGGATGCCCACGTCCACCGCCGCCAACAGCACATGCACCTGCTTGGGCACGCTGCCATCGGCGTTCTTCGCGGCGATCTTTACCGTGAGTGGTTGCTTGGGGCGCATTTTTTCCGGCGCGGTGAGGGTCAGGCCGAGTTTGCGCTGGGTGCGATCCAGCGGCAGGTGCAACAGGCCCACGGCGCGCTTGGGGGTGATATTGGCTTTGCGCTCGCCGGGGCGAATCACCAGGGCGCTCACATACAGATCATGGCGCGACCATTTCGGGTCGAGCTTCACCGCAAAGCTTTTGCCTTCGGCCGGCACGTCGATTTCCTGCCACCACAGCGGGCCTTCGGCAGACTCCACCAACAGGTAGCCTTTACCGGCAGCGGGCGGCGTAACGGTGACGTTGGCGGTGTCGCCATCGCCATAGGCCGGTTTATCCAGCGCCAGCTTGACCTGGTCGGGCCGCACGGCGCCGCCTTCGGTGTTGTCCTGGGCCTGGTAACCGGCCCAGAAGCGCACGCTGCTGATCAGCCCGGTCTGCGGGTCTTCAACCTCGACACGGTACGGGCCCCACTCCACCTGGAAGCTGACCTTGGCGGTGTCGCCGGCCTTGATGTTCAGGGTCTGCTCATCGAGGTTGAGGAATTTCTCGTTGAAGTGATAGCTCCAGCCATCGTTCTCCGAGTAGTTCCAGTAGTAGTCACGGCGCTCGCGCACCAGGCGCACCTTCAGGTCCTGCGCGGCAAGCTTCTGCCCGTCCTGGTTGGCCACCAGCACTTCGAACTCCACCGGGCCATCGCCGTTGGTTTCCTTGCCATCAAACAGCCCGCGCAACCCCGGCAATTGCTCGGCCGGCCAGATCGGCTGCACCAGGCGTCGGGTGATGGGCCGCCCGCCGGACTCTTGCAGGCTGGCTTGCACAATCAGTTGCAGTGGGGATTTGGCCTCGGCCCACTTGCTTTCCAGGGTCAACGCTTGCTCGCCGTTGGCGTCGAGTACGCTTTCGTCCAGTTCAAAATCCTGGCTCAGCTCTTCTTCGGTAACGGAACCGAACTGGTAACCCGGCAAGGATTTGACCGCTTCACGCAGCGGGCGCACATAGACCTGGCCACTGACCCGATTGCCGGATGCCGGTGCGCCGTACAGATAGCGCCCGTTGACCTGAATAACCGGGTTGTCCGCCGGGCTCAGCGCGGTGTCACTGCCCTTGAGTTCCAGCGCCAGGCGTTCGGGCAGGAAATCTTCAACAAGAAACTCATACAGCTGCGGCTTGCCGTCCCCCAGGTCAAACACCAATTGCCAGCGCCCGGTCGGTGCTTCGCCGGCCAGTTGCAAGGCATATTGGTACAGGCCGGAGGCATCCGCGTCCCACACGAATTTGCGGCTCACCTGTTCATCCGGACGGCGCACCTCGACGCTCACCGGCTGCGGCTTGACCGCGTTGCCATCCTTGTCGCGCAATAATGCATTGAGCAACACGGTTTCGCCGGGGCGGTACAGATCACGCGGGCCGAATACAAAAAACTGCAGCGGGTGGGACGGCTGCCCGCCGATATCGAACTCGGCCAAATCCAGCGCGGCGCTGTCCAGGCGCAGCAGGCTGGTTTGTTCGCCAAGCTTTGCCAGCAACACCTGGGCTTTTTTCGGCAGAGGCAGCTCGGCGTGACCGCCGTCTTCAGTCTTGCCCTGACCGAGTACGCGGCCTTCGGCATCAAGGATTTCCAGTTCGACGCCGTTCAGTGCCTTGCCGCCTTCCAACGCCTGGGTAAACACGTCCAGGCGATTGGCATAGCGGTGCACCGACAGGCCGATATCACTCAAGGTGAACAGCGTAGCCGGTTGCGAATAGTTGTAGGTGCCCGAAGCACGCATCACCGCCAGGTACACCCCCGGCTGCTGCAATTGCTTGAGACCGGCAATCGGCAGCAGCAGGGTTTCGCGAGTGTTGCGCGCCGGGTTCAGGTCGAAACGCCCGCCATAGACCAGTTCGGCCATCGGCAGTAGTTCACGGGACTCATAGCTTTGCAGGCTGGTATTGCGCCCCCACTGCGCCAGGAACGACGGCAGGGATTCGGGTTTGATACGGAAGAACTCGACGTCGATTTTGTCGACGTTCAGCGCGATTACCGGCAAGCCCTCGGCCAGACGTGTCGGCAGCAACGTGCCGCGGCTGGCAAAGCCGACGGTAGCTTGCAGATCACGGGTTTCCAGGCGGGCGGTGTATTCGGCGGCGAGCTTGTTGTCGTTGACCGCCTTTACCCCGGCATCCACCGTCAGCACCAGCTTGCGCTGCGGCTCCAGGTGACGCAGGCGCAACTCCATCAGGTTATCGGACAGCTCCCAGGCGCCATCGACCTTGCCGGACTTGCTGTCCACCAAGTGCAGTTTATCGGCGAACTTCTGGTCCGGATCCAGGGGAATGGAAAAGCTCACCGACAGGGTGCTGGCCCCGTCCAACTGCACCTCGGACACGTCCACCACGCTTAACTCACGCCCGGCATAGCGCTGTTTGAGCGCTGCCACATCCACCGCGGCTTTCACCGGCTTCGGCGCTACCGCCACAGTGGGCGCAGGCGGTGCTGCGGGTTTATCAGAAGAATCGCAAGCGCTCAGCAGGGCCAGCGCGCAGGCCAGGAACAGTCCTTTGTTAAGCATGGGGCACTCGTAGTCAGAGGGAACCGAGGGGTGAACTATATATCAGTGCCGACCAAGCCGCTGCGGCGCTGGTCACATTGACCGACGGAGGGGCGGTTGGTTCTAGGTGGGCATGAAGCCAAGCCAAATCCCACAGCCACTGGAGATCAAACTGTGGGAGCTGGCTTGCCTGCGATAGCGGTCTTTCAGCCGATATCTTCACTGGCTGACCCACTGCTATCGCAGGCAAGCCAGCTCCCACATTGGTTCTGCAGTGTGGCGGGCTGACGGTTACAATGCCGCTCCACCAAGGAGCCTTCATGACCGCCCTGCTCGCCGACTGGCGCCACCGCCCTACCCATCGCCGCGTCTGGGCCCTGGCCGCGCCGATGATCCTGTCGAATATCTCGGTGCCCTTGGTGGCCCTGGTGGACAGCATGGTCATCGGCCACCTGCCCCACGCCCACCAACTGGGCGCCGTGGCAGTCGGCGCCAGCCTGTATACCTTCCTGGCGTGGGCCATGGGTTTCCTGCGCATGGGCTCCACCGGGTTCGCCGCCCAGGCCGCCGGGCGCAACGATGGTGCGGCGCTGCGGCAGATCCTGTTGCAAGGCTTGCTGTTGGCGCTGGGGTTGGCGATGTTGCTGGGCACGGTCGGTATTCCCCTGAGCCACCTGGCTTTGGAATGGATGCAGCCCTCCCCTGAATTGAACCAACTGACCCGCGAGTTTTTCCACACCCGCCTGTTCGGCCTGCCCGCCGCCCTCGCCAGCTATGCGCTGGTCGGCTGGTTCCTCGGCACGCAGAATGCACGAGCGCCATTGGCGATTTTGCTGACCACCAACCTGGTCAACATCGCGCTCAACCTATGGTTCGTCCTCGGGCTGGACTGGGGCGTGGTCGGCTCCGCCCGTGCCTCGGTGATCGCGGAATGGACCGGCGCCCTGCTCGGCCTGGCGCTCACGCAAAAAGCCCTGCGCGCCTATCCGGGGCATATCGCCTGGGCCGCCTTGAAACTGTGGCAAAGCTGGCGCCCATTGCTGGCGGTGAACCGCGACATCTTTATTCGCAGCCTCGCCTTGCAGTCGGTATTTTTCATGATCACGGTGCAAGGTGCTCGTCTGGGCGATGCCACCGTGGCGGCCAATGCGCTGCTGCTTAACGGCCTGTTACTGACGGCTCATGCCTTGGATGGCTTGGCTCATGCGGTCGAAGCGCTATGCGGCCACGCCATTGGTGCCCATGACCGCCAGGCGTTGCGCCGCTCGCTGGTGGTGGCCTGTGGTTGGTCGTTAATCGCCAGCATTGGTTTCGCCCTGCTGTTCACCTTTGGCGGCCATCTGTTTATCGCCATGCAAACCGATATCCCCAGCGTGCGCGAAACCGCCGATATCTACCTGCCCTACCTGGCGGTATTGCCGTTGATTGCGGTGTGGAGTTATTTGCTTGATGGGCTGTTTATCGGTGCAACGCGGGCGCGGGAAATGCGCAATGGGATGTTGTTGACGGTGCTGCTGGTGCTGCCGGTTGCCTGGGCGTTGCAGGGGTTGGGTAACCACGGGCTGTGGATAACCTTCCTGCTGTTTATGGCGGTGCGCAGCCTGACTTTGTGGGCGATAGCCTGGCGCTTGAATCGGCAAGGGCTGTGGCTGGAAGCAAACTGAAGGAATACAGAACCAAATGTGGGAGGGAGCAAGCCCCCTCCCACCTATATTACGAGGACAGGTACGAAGAACGCGTCAGGCCCAGGCGCAACGCGTCCAGAAACTGAGTGCGCTCCGAAGCCGAGATCTTCGCACTGGCACACTTGTCGCGGTAATGCGTCATCAACTCCTCCGGCGACAAGTGCACATAACGCAGCATGTCTTCGATGGTGTCGTGGGTTTCGATACCGGCGCTGTACACCGAACCGTCTTCACGCTGGTAGATGTTCACTGAGTCGGTATCACCGAACAGGTTGTGCATGTCACCCAGGATTTCCTGATACGCGCCGACCAGGAAGATACCCAACAGGTAGTCTTCGCCTTCGTTCAAACCGTGAACCGGCAGGCTGGTCTCGATGCTCTGCTCGTCAACGTACTGCTTGATCTTGCCGTCGGAGTCGCAGGTCAGGTCTTGCAGCACGGCGCGGCGCAGCGGCTCTTCGTCGAGGCGGTGCAGCGGCAGGATCGGCAGGACCTGGCCGATGGCCCAGGTGTCCGGCAGGCTCTGGAACACCGAGAAGTTGCAGATGTACTTGTCGGCCAGCTTGTCGTTGAGTTCGTCCAGCACCTGGCGGTGCGAGCGCTGGCGGGCTTTCAACGAGTTGTGCAGGCGGCGGCACACGGCGAAGTAGCACTGTTCGGCGAGGGCTTTTTCGGCCAGGGTCAGTTTGCCGTCGGCGTACTGGGTGGCCACGTCGCTCATGTAGTGGGTGGCGCGCCAGTAGGTTTCGGTGACCATTTCGATGTCGGTCGGGCCGAGCAGGTCCACCAGCCATTGCACGGTTTCCGGCAGGCTTTCCTTGTTTTCGATGGTCGGGATTTCGTCGTTGTGCTTCTCGACGTCCGTCACCTGCACCACCAGCATGGCGTGGTGAGCGGTCAGGGAACGACCGCTTTCAGAGAAGATGTTCGGGTGCGGCAGGCTCTGCGCATCGCAGAATTCCTTGAGCATCCCCACGACCACACCGGCGTAGTCGTCCATGTCGTAGTTGATCGAGCTGGCGTTACGCGAGTGGGTACCGTCGTAGTCCACGCCCAGGCCGCCGCCGACGTCGATATGGTCCACCGGCAGGCCGAGGTTGCGCAGTTCGCCGTAATAACGAATGGCTTCCTTGAACCCGTGCTGGTAGTCGGCCAGGTTGGCGATTTGCGAACCCATGTGGAAGTGCAGCAGGCGGATACCCTGGTCCAGGCCGGCCGCGCGGAAGCGCTCGACCACCGACAGCAACTGCGCCGCCGACAAACCGAACTTGGACTTCTCGCCACCAGTGTCAGCCCACTTGCTCGAAGCCAGGGACGACAGGCGCACACGCAGGCCGACCTGAGGCTTGACCTTGAGGCTGGCGGCCTCTTCGATCACCAGCCCGACCTCGGATTCTTTCTCGATGACGATGAAAACGTTGTGACCGAGTTTCTGGCCCATCAACGCCAGGCGGATGAACTCGCGGTCCTTGTAGCCGTTGCAGACGATGGTGCCGCCCTTCGGCGCCAGGGCCAACACGGCCAGGAGCTCAGGCTTGGAGCCCGCTTCCAGGCCGATGGAAACGTTCTGGGTGGCGATGATGTTCTCGATCACCGCTTCCTGCTGGTTCACCTTGATCGGGTACAACGCGGTGTACTTGCTCTGGTATTCCAGGCGTTCGATATTCGCATCGAAGGCGCCGGTGAGCTGGCGTACGCGGTCTTGCAGAATGTCGGGGAAACGTACCAGCAGCGGCAACGACAGGCCGCTTTTACGCAGTTGATCAACCTGCTCGTACAAATCGACCGGCGTGCTGTTCGGACCGTTGGGGCGGACTTCTACGCGACCGGCTTCATTGATCGCGAAATAACCGGCCCCCCAATGGCGGATCCCGTAAACACTGCGGCTGTCCGCAACTGTCCATTGGCTGCCATCGTCTTTGCGTGTGCGTCGTACGGACATCGAAGTCCCCTATAAATGAAGGCGAAGGCGCCACCTCAAACGGAGGCTGGCGCAGTCTAAAGAATGAAAATGACGATTTGCCTGTAAGAAGGTCAGACCCCACTCGCAGGACAGAGTTTAGCCACAGGTTGGGAAGAGGCTTTCAGCCGCCGGACTTCTTGGCCTTGTAACCGAGCTTGATCAGCTCGGCCAACAGCAGTTCGACGTGATCGCCCTGAATCTCGATGACCCCGTCTTTCAATGCACCACCGGTGCCGCAGCGCTTTTTCAGCGTGGTGGCCAGCTCCTTGAGGGCGTCTTCGGCCAGAGGCACGCCGGTGATGGTAGTCACCGTCTTGCCGCCACGGCCTTTGCTCTCGCGGCGTACGCGGGCAATGCCATCGCCTTCGGGAATCAGGGTCTGTTTGCAGGTACACGAATCCACGGGCTGACGACAGTCCGGGCAGTGTCGACCTGCATCGGTGGAAAATACCAGGCCACCAAGGGCGGCGAAGGATGCGGCTTTTTTGGCCACCGGCAATCCTCTTGGGAGGATGAAGACTGATCGGCGCCGCAAAGGGCGGTGACCGACCGCGAAGCCCCACTCAGGCAGGGGCAGCGCTACCGAACCGTCAAGGTCATTACCACCGTAGGAGCGAGCTTGCTCGCGAAGGTCGTCAACGATAACGCGGGCATTCAGGCAGCACGCGGTGTATTGGCGCTTTTCGCGAGCAAGCTCGCTCCTACAGGGTGAAACAATAGCGGTTCGGGTGAAAAGGCGCGCAGTGTAACGGCAAAAAGCCAAGTTGCTAAGAGCCAAATGGCGCCAATTTATACAACTTTAGCGACGTGAGGCGAGATAGCGCCGCAGCCCCTCTTGAGCATCCGGGCAATAGGGCTTTTGCTCAGCCTCGGCAAGCACCGTTTCAATGGGCAGAAAGCGTGCCTCCATGACCTCTTCAGGCTGCAGCCGCAGGGGGCCGTCCCATATAGCAGAGTAGGATTTGCACCAAAGCCGACTGTCGCCATCCTCAAAATAGAAGTGGTCATGCTCGGTCAATGGCACACCGCTCACACCCAGCTCTTCTTCCAGCTCACGGGCTGCCGACACCCCATAGGACTCACCCGCCGCCACCATGCCCCCAGCCGCCGTATCCCAAAACCCCGGATACAGCGCCTTGCTCAAGGTGCGCCGGTGCACACACAGCTCGCCCCTGCAGTTGAACAGGAAAATAAAGGTGCAACGGCCAATCAGGCCGCGCTGGCGCAGGTCGGACCTGACCAGGTGACCGAGCAGGTTGTCCTGCTCGTCGACCCAGCAGATCAGTTCAGCATCGGAGGCCACGCGGTGTGCGGCCTCCTTTTGAGTAGCGTCCATCATCAACCCTGGTTGAGGAGCTGACGCAAGTCGATCACTGCAGCGTTTGCCCGGGAAATATAGTTGGCCATCACCAGCGAATGGTTCGCCAGTACACCGAAGCCACTGCCGTTAAGAATCATAGGACTCCATACCGGTTCCTGCGAGGCCTCCAGTTCACGAATGATCTGGCGCACGCTGACGGTGGCGTTTTTCTTGGCCAGCACATCGGCAAAGTCGACTTCAATCGCGCGCAGTAGATGGGACAGCGCCCATGCCTGGCCGCGGGCTTCGTAGAACACGTTGTCGATCTGCATCCATGGGGTTTCCACCACTTCTTCATCGACCTGCGGCACTTCGCCCGGCGCCAGCGCCTCGGTTTTCAGCGCAGTGTTCAACTTGACGCGACCCACGCTGGCCGACAGGCGCTGGGACAGCGAGCCCAAACGGGTCGCCACATCGCCCAGCCAGTTGTTCAGGTTGTCGGCACGCGCATAAAACAGTGCGCCGCGCTGGTTCGGGTCAGACAGGCGCGCTTCGTAGCGGCTCAGGGAGTTGATGCCTTCCTGGTATTCCGATTCGCTCGAAGGCAGCACCCAGCTCTTGTTATCGAAGTTGAAGCGCGGCTCGGCCTTGGCCAAATCCGCATCTTCAGCCGACTGCGACTGGGAGCGGGCGAAGTCTTTGCGCAAGGCGCGGGTCAGGTCACGCACCTGCACCAGCACGCCGTATTCCCAGCTCGGCATGTTGTCCATCCACAAGCCCGGCGGGAAACGATCGTTGGAGATGTAGCCGCCCGGCTTGTTCAGCAAGGTGCCGACCACGGTCTTGAGGGTTTCGACGGTGGTGTAACCCACAACCATCTGCTTGCCTTCCTTTTCGGCGGCAAGCTGGGCGTTCTGCTGGACCGGAAACAGCGCCGGCTCCTGGCTCCAGTACCAACCCAGGCCACCGGTGACCAGCAGGTACAGGCCGATAATGCTGAGCAAAGCCCGGCTCATCAGCAAGTTGCGAAAATAGCTGCGGTTGGCCGACTTGGGCTCAGGGGCGGGGCCTTTGGCACTGCCTTCACGGTTTTTCCAGTCCAGCATGGCGATATCCTTTCAATCACTTGAGTTCATGCACGTCAATTGTCCGGGTGCGTTCAGACACTCCGACCACAACCCTACCCCATCGTGCCCATCGGTGCGGGGCTTTTACGCGAAAGTGGCGCATACGCGCGGTTGGACTATAAAGGATGCACGCTTTTTAAGCTGCGCGACCCGCTGGTCAATAACTGAATATCCGGCGCGCAGACTTAATTGACGTATGACACTCATGCGACAGAAAAGAGGTGCTAGCATAGAGCCATCAGTCGACCTCAGCATGCACCCTCACAGTAGTCAGGATATGACCGAGTCAGAAGACCCCAGCCGCGAGCGTCTCAAGCAGCATTTTGCCCAGCGGGTAATTCATCAGGCACGTCAAATTCTTGAGATCTGGCAGCGCCTGCAACGCGGCGAATGGTCGAACGCCGACTTTTCCGAACTCAGCGAAGCCAACCTGCGCCTGCAGCGCTTTGCCGAGCGTTTTGAACAGCCCGAGCACGGCCAACTGGCCCAGCATATTGGGCAAACCCTCCAGGCGGTGGACGAAAACCGTGGTCGCCTGAGCAGCCAGCTGATCACCGAACTCAACCGCCTGATGCAGCGCCTGTCGCGCACAGGGCTGCGTCAGGGTGACCAGCTTGAGCAAACCCTGCTGCCGCCGATGCGCAAGCCGATCTACGTGATGCTGGCTGACCACGACCGCGCCGAGCGCCTGGCCAAGCAGCTGGAATTCTTTGGCCTGAGCGCCCAGTCCCTGGACAGCATCGCAGCTTTTAACACCGCCATGGCCGAGCGCCTGCCGTCAGCGATTGTGATGGACGTGGACTTTTGCGGCCCCGGCCTGGGCCTCACCCTCGCGGCGCAAGCCCAGGAGGGCCTGGAGCAAAAGTTGCCGCTGTTGTTTTTCAGCCTGCACGAAACCGACACGCCGACGCGCCTGGCCGCGGTGCGTGCCGGAGGTGAAGAGTTTCTGACCGGCACCCTGGAAGCCTCCAGCCTGCTGGAAAAGATCGAAGTGCTGACCTGTGTTGCCCAATACGAACC
Organism: Pseudomonas paralactis; assembly: GCF_001439735.1. Lineage (GTDB taxonomy): Bacteria > Pseudomonadota > Gammaproteobacteria > Pseudomonadales > Pseudomonadaceae > Aquipseudomonas > Aquipseudomonas paralactis. Next base: position 588,196 of record NZ_JYLN01000004.1, on the reverse strand, counting down.
GTACAAAGTACTGATCATTGACGACTCGCGAGCCCAGGCGCTGCACACCGAGCGCCTGCTCAACAGCGCGGGGATTATCACGCGCACCTTGATCGAACCCATCCAGGCGATGGCCGAACTGGCAGACTTCCAGCCGGACTTGATCATCCTCGACATGTATATGCCTGCCTGTACCGGCACCGAACTGGCCAAGGTGATTCGCCACAACGACCGCTACGTCAGCGTGCCGATTATTTACCTGTCGGCCGAAGACGACCTGGACAAACAGCTGGACGCGATGAGCGAAGGCGGCGATGACTTCCTGACCAAACCGATCAAGCCGCGCCACCTGATCACCACTGTGCGCAACCGCGCAGCGCGTGCGCGCAACTTGAAGGCGCGGATGGTGCGCGACAGCCTGACCGGGCTGTACAACCATACGCATATCCTGCAATTGCTCGAAGACTGCAGCTTTCGCGCTCGCCGCGAGAACAAGCCCTTGAGCTTTGCGATGCTGGATATCGACCACTTCAAGCGCGTCAATGACAGCCACGGCCACCCCATGGGCGACCGGGTGATCAAAAGCCTGGCGCTGTTTCTCAAGCAGCGCCTGCGCAAGACCGACTACATCGGCCGCTATGGCGGTGAAGAGTTCGCCATCGTGATGCCCGATACCGATGTGGAATCGGCCTGCCAGGTGCTGGACGACATTCGGCGGCGCTTTGCCGAAATCCACTACCCCGCCCAACCGCAGGATTTGTGGTGCACCTTCAGCGCCGGCCTGGTGGAGCTGTGCGACGGCTGCGACAGCCTGACGATGGCCGCCCAGGCTGACGAAGCGCTGTACCGCGCCAAGGACGCCGGGCGCAACCGCGTACAAGCCGCGCGCACATCAAAGCAAAGTGCCATCTTTTCACCGGAATCCACCGAATCGGTCATAACTCTGTAACGCAAGCGCAATAACTTCAGGCACTTATCTTTTGCCGTCGGTTGAAACCCCGCATGCGCCTCAAGCTGCTGACCAATCTCAATACCCTTCTGCTGGTGGCCGTATGCCTGGCCCTCGGGGCGACGCTGTGGTGGTCGCAACGGGCGCTGGAGCGTCCGTATTTGCTGATGGAGCGCTACCTGGGCCTGTCCCAGGCCTTTCAAAACCAGGCTGCACGCAATATCGATGACTACCTGGCCAGCGGCGATGCCCTGCGCCTGAGCAGCGCCAGCCAGAGCCTGGAAAGCCTGTTGCAGCAAGTCGCGCAATTGCCGGACGCGTTGGCGCAAACCCTGCGCCCCAGCCTCGCAGACCTGGAAACCTTCAGCAAGACCGACCTGCTGGCCGCCGGCAAGCTGGCCGGCGACCCGCAAGCACTGTTATTGCAGGCCGAACGTGAACTGGGGGCGAACCTGGAGCAACTGAGCCAGTACGCCAGCGCCGTCAACTCTGCGGACGCCGCGCGCTACCTGCCGGCGCTGCTGGCCGCTTCGCAGCATCTGGGCAAACTGTCCCTGGCCCGCGACAAGCTGGTGAGCAGTGGCCGCGCCGAGCTGGCCGATGAGGTGGAACGCGAAATGGCCAATATCCGCACCCAGGCCGACCTGCTGGCGCAATTACCCTTGCTTGGGGTGAAGGCCAGCGCCGAATCCAGCGCTGATGATTTTTCCGCGCTGATGGGCCTGGAAAATACCGAAAAAACCACAGCCCAGGATAGCGGTGTCGACCTCAAGCGCGAGCTCAACAGCCTGTTGACCCGCTACCCCGCCGAACTCCAGCGCACCCGCGAACAGATCCAGCAACGCGCCGACCTCGCCGCTGCCACCCAAATGAAAATTGCCAGCGTGCAGCAAGCTATCGCCGGCCTGGAGCCGGTAGTGCGTGCACAGCACGCCAGGATCCAGGGCGAAGTGCGTGTGCTGCAAGGCGTGATGATCGGCCTGATCCTGTTGATCGCGCTACTGATCGACACGCTGCAGCGGCGCCTGGCGCGGGTGCTGACCAACCTGGCACCGGCCTTGTCGACCTGGGCCGAAGGTAATTTCAGCCAACCGATAGCCCTGGGCAAGACCAACCGTGAACTGCACGCTATCGAAGCCTCCCTGAATCGCCTGCGCGCCTATCTGGTGGACCTGGTGGGCACCATTCGCGGGAATGCCGAAGAAGTGGCCGGCAGCAGCCGCGCCCTCGCCGAACTGAGCAGCGGCCTGCACGACGGCGCCGAGCGCCAGGCCGGCGACACCGCGCAGATCCGTGATTCGCTGGGTGAACTGGAAGCCACCATCCAGCAAGTGGCCGGGGATGCCAGCCAGGCTGCCGGCGCCAGTCGCAGTGCCGGCCAGGCCGTGGAACAAGGCCAGCGCGTAATCGGCCTGAGCCTGACCGGGCTGCACGCGCTGGTGGGCGAAGTGCAGCAAAATGCGCAGATGATCGAGAAACTCGCCGAGGAGTCCGCCACCATCGGCGGCGTGCTGACCGTGATTCGCTCGATTGCCGACCAGACCAACCTGCTGGCCCTCAATGCTGCGATCGAAGCCGCTCGCGCCGGTGAGGCCGGGCGCGGCTTCGCGGTGGTAGCCGACGAAGTACGTTCCCTGGCCCAGCGCACCGCTGGCGCCACTGCCGAAATCCAGGGCCTGATCGCTGGCCTGCAAACCGCCGCCCACCAATCGGTGCAGGGCATGCGCGCCCAGGTCGAACACGCCGAAGCCACCGCCCAGCAGGCTCAGGCGGCAGATGGTGCGCTGGATGAAATCGTCGGCGCGATCCAGACAATTTCCGAGACTGCGGTGCGCATTGCCGATGTGACCGCGCAACAAAGTGGAGCCGTGAGCGAGATACGCGACAACAGTGAGCGGATTCACCAGTTAGGTGAGGACAACCTGCTGCGTATCGGCCAGGGCCGTAGCCAGGGCGAACACTTGCTGGTGCTGGGTGGGCAGCTCAATACAGCTGTGCAGGCTTTCCGCGTTTAGCACGATCTATCACACTGTGGAGATCAAAATATGGGAGGGGGCTTGCCCCGATAGCAGTGTGTCAGGCTCAGTATGTGTAGCTGATCCACCGCTATCGGGGGCAAGCCCCCTCCCACATTTGCCCTCCAGTGTTTTATGGATCGTGCTGCCAATGACCAGACCACGCCACTTGGTCACATACTTTGCGCAATCCTCGCTAATCGTGCTGGCTACTGCATAGAACTGGACAGTCACAAAGGCTTTGCGGCATAGTCGCCGGGTTCTGCCGTACCCCACCAATAACAAGGAACAGCCGATGGCGACCTTACTGGTTCTTCACGGACCCAATCTGAACCTGCTTGGCACCCGCGAACCGGGCGTCTACGGGGCAGTGACCCTCGACCAGATCAACCTCGACCTGGAACGACGGGCCCGTGAAGCCGGCCACCATTTGCTCTACCTGCAAAGCAATGCCGAGTATGAATTGATTGATCGCATCCATGCCGCGCGTAACGAAGGCGTGGACTTTATCCTGATCAATCCCGCCGCTTTTACGCATACAAGCGTTGCATTACGTGACGCGCTGCTGGCGGTGAGCATCCCATTCATCGAAGTGCATTTATCGAACGTGCACAAACGCGAAGCTTTCCGCCATCACTCTTACTTCTCCGATGTAGCGGTAGGAGTGATCTGCGGCCTTGGCGCCAGCGGTTACCGACTGGCCCTGGAGGCCGCCCTGGAACACGTTGAAGAACAGGCTAAACGCCCCTGACCGACCCTTGGGAGTTGATGATTCATGGATATCCGTAAAGTTAAGAAACTGATCGAACTGCTGGAAGAATCCGGTATCGACGAGCTGGAAATCAAGGAAGGCGAAGAGTCCGTACGGATCAGCCGTCACAGCAAGACCCCGGCTCAACAGTTCTACGCACCGCAGATGCAAGCACCGGCCCCTGCCGCTGCCGCGCCTGCCGCCGCTCCAGCCGTTGCCGCAGCCCCTGCTGCCCCGGCCGCACCAGCGCTGAACGGTTTCGTGGTCAAGTCGCCAATGGTCGGTACCTTCTACCGCACCCCGGCACCGACCTCGCCAGCCTTCGTTGAAGTGGGCAAAACCGTGAAAGTGGGCGACACCATCTGCATCGTTGAAGCGATGAAGATGATGAACCACATCACCGCTGAAAAAGCCGGCGTCATTGAATCCATCCTGGTAGAAAACGGTCAGCCGGTTGAGTACGACCAGCCGCTGTTCACCATCGTTTGAACCGCGGAGCGCCTTCGATGTTGAAACCTGCGAAGAAACTGCAAAAAGTCCTGATCGCCAACCGCGGCGAGATCGCGCTGCGTATCCTGCGCGCCTGTAAGGAAGAGGGCATCAAGACCGTCGCTGTTTACTCGACGGCCGATACCGAATTGATGCACGTGAAACTGGCGGACGAAAGCATCTGCATCGGCCCGCCATTGGCCACGAACTCGTACCTGAAAGTCTCGAACATCATCGCTGCCGCTGAAGTGACCGGCGCTGATGGCATCCACCCGGGCTACGGCTTCCTTGCGGAAAACGCCGATTTCGCCGAACAGGTGGAAAAATCCGGGTTTGCCTTCATCGGCCCCAAAGCCGAAACCATTCGCCTGATGGGCGACAAGGTGTCGGCCAAGGACGCCATGATCGCAGCCGGCGTGCCAACCGTTCCAGGCTCCGACGGCCCACTGCCTGAAGACGAGGAAACCGCTCTGCGCATTGGTCGCGAAGTCGGCTACCCAGTGATCATCAAGGCCGCCGGTGGCGGTGGTGGTCGCGGCATGCGCGTGGTGCACAACGAAGAAGACCTGATCGAAGCCGCCAAGCAGACCCGCTCCGAAGCGGGCGCCTGGTTCGGCAACCCGATGGTCTACCTGGAGAAGTACCTGACCAACCCACGTCACGTGGAAGTCCAGGTGCTGTCCGACGGCCAGGGCCACGCCATCCACCTGGGTGATCGCGATTGCTCGCTGCAACGTCGCCACCAGAAGGTGCTGGAAGAAGCCCCGGCTCCGGGCCTGGACGAGAAAGCCCGTCAGGAAGTTCTGGCGCGCTGCGTCAAGGCGTGCATCGACATCAACTACCGTGGCGCCGGTACCTTTGAGTTCCTCTACGAGAACGGTCGTTTCTACTTCATCGAGATGAACACTCGTGTGCAGGTAGAACATCCGGTATCGGAGATGGTCACCGGTATCGATATCGTCAAGGAGATGCTGAGCATCGCCGCCGGTAACGTGCTGTCGTTCACCCAGGACGACGTGAAGATGCATGGCCACTCTCTGGAGTGCCGCATCAACGCCGAAGACCCGAAAACCTTTATCCCAAGCCCTGGCCTGGTCAAGCATTTCCACGCGCCCGGCGGCAACGGCGTACGTGTGGATTCGCACCTGTACAGCGGCTACAAGGTTCCGTCCAACTACGACTCGCTGATCGGCAAGCTGATCACCTGGGGCGCAACCCGCGACGAGGCCATGGCCCGTATGCGTAACGCCCTGGATGAAATCGTGGTCGACGGCATCAAGACCAACATCCCGCTGCATCGGGACCTGGTTCGCGATGAAGGCTTCTGCGAAGGTGGTGTGAACATTCACTACCTGGAACACAAGCTGGCCAACCAGTAAGTGCTCCACCCAACAAAACCGCCTTCGGGCGGTTTTGTTGTTTCTGGGCCCCAAAAAACACCACCAAACCCAGTGGGAGCTGGCTTGTGTGGGAGCTGGCTTGCCTGCGATGGCATCACCTCGTTCCGGCAGAAAAACCTAGGTGCCTGCATCGCGGGCAAGCCCGGCTCCCACACAAGCCACACATTTGGACCGGGTGCAGTCAGTGGTGTCGTCTTCTGCCCGCCGCTCGCGTAAACTTGCGCGCTTTCGCGGCCTACGCGCTGCACATTCATTTTTTTCAAAGGTGCCCGCCATGCCTTGGCTGCAAGTCCGTCTCGCCATCAGCCCAGAACAAGCCGAAACCTACGAAGACGCTTTCCTCGAAGTGGGCGCTGTCTCGGTGACCTTCATGGACGCCGAAGACCAGCCGATCTTCGAGCCGGAACTCAACACCACGCCGCTGTGGTCCCACACCCACCTGCTGGCCCTGTTTGAAGACGGCACCGATGCCGCCGCCGTACTGGCCCATATGGAACTGCTCACCGGCGGCCCGCTGCCCGAGCATCACAGCGAAGTGATCGAAGACCAGGACTGGGAGCGCAGTTGGATGGACAACTTCCAGCCCATGCGCTTCGGCCAGCGCTTGTGGATCGTGCCAAGCTGGCACGCTGCTCCTGAGCCAGACGCCGTCAACCTGCTGCTGGACCCGGGCCTGGCGTTCGGCACCGGCACCCACCCCACCACCGCTCTGTGCCTGGAATGGCTGGACGGCCAGGACCTGACCGACAGCAACGTCCTGGACTTCGGCTGCGGCTCGGGGATCCTGGCAATTGCCGCGCTGCTGCTGGGCGCCAAGGAGGCCGTGGGCACCGACATCGACGTGCAGGCCCTGGAAGCTTCCCGCGATAACGCCGGGCGCAACAACATTGCTGAAGGCAAATTCCCACTCTATCTGCCTGAAGACCTGCCCCAGGTTCAAGCGGATGTATTGGTCGCCAATATCCTCGCCGGACCGTTGGTGTCGCTGGCACCGCAATTGTCGAGCCTGGTCAAGCCGGGTGGGCGCCTGGCGCTGTCGGGCATCCTCGCCGAGCAAGGTGAAGACGTGGCGGCGGCCTACGCCAAGGACTTCGAGCTGGACCCGATCGCCAACCGTGATGGCTGGGTACGCATCAGCGGTCGTCGGCGCTAGAATGAGCGCTTGTCTGAATCGGATGGCCGCATGACCGACAGTTTCGTCACCCAGTGCCCGCATTGCCAAGCCCGTTTCCGCGTCAACCACGCTCAATTGAGCGTGGCCCGTGGCGTGGTGCGCTGCGGCTCCTGCCTGCAAGTGTTCAACGCCGCTCGCCAGTTGCTGGAGCAACGCGCCCAAGTGTTGGCAGCCGAAGCTGAACGGCCCGCTGCGGTCGAGCCAACGCCTGAACCCCCGCGAGCCATCAGCCAGAAACAGTGGACAGCCCAGGAGCTGGACCTGGACAACCTGGACCTGGACGAAGAACTGGCCAAGCTTGAGCGCCGCGAGATTCAGCACACCCAACCTCTGGGCGCAGAGCGTCGGCAGCCCGGCAGCGAACGTCGACACAAGGAAGACACCCTCAGCGCCAGCCGCGACACGGTCAAGGCCGAGGAAGAAAAGTGGGCCGCCAGCCTGTTCAGCGAACCCGCGCAAGAGCGCGCAGCTGACGACGAGGACGAGCCCGAACCGAGCAATACCCGGCAGCGCACCGAACCGTCCATGTCGCTGCACAGCGAAGCCATCGACGACGAGCCCACCCTGCTCTCGCCCCTGCATGACGACGAGCCTGACCCGCCCTTCACACCCCTGACCCCAGCGGCAGAAGAGGCCGATGAACGCCCGCATCCACGGGGCAAACGCCCTCGCGCCGAGGCCAGCGTCCACGACGCCATGCTCCAGGATCTGGAAGACGACCCGCTGCACCTCTATGCACAGAAACGTCCGTCAGGCTGGGGCCGCCGCCTGATCTGGATCCTGCTGGTCCTGATCGCCGCCGCTGGCCTGGCAGGCCAGTACATCGCCTACCAATTCGACGAACTGGCCCGCCAGGACGCCTACCGCCCATGGTTCCAGCAGCTGTGCCCAAAAGTGGGCTGCACCGTGCCATCGCGGGTCGACATCGCCCATATAAAGAGCAGTAACCTGGTGGTACGCAGCCATCCGGAGTTCGCCGGTGCGCTGGTGGTCGATGCGATCCTCTATAACCGTGCGACCTTTTCCCAGCCGTTTCCGCTGCTGGAACTGCGTTTTGCGGATTTGAATGGCAGCCTGATCGCCAGTCGTCGCTTCAAACCCGCCGAATATCTGAGCGGCGAGTTGGCCGGGGTCAGCGAAATGCCCTCGCAGACACCGATCCACATTTCCCTGGACATCCTTGATCCCGGCAACAAAGCCGTGAACTACAGCCTGAGCTTCCACTCGCCCGAGTGAAACGGCACGCCCGAAGAGGTTTGACGGCGGATTATTGACTTGACCGACGTCAACCAAACCGCTGGCGATAAAAAAATAACTGTTCAGATTTTATCCAATTCAGCCTTTAACCCGTCATCGAGAGCGGGTATCATGCCAACCCTTTTTCGAACTCTAATGATCCGGCCCCACAACAGGGAAGTCCTATGTCGGCGGTACGCATCGGCCCATATACATTGCAGAACGGCTTGATCCTCGCCCCGATGGCGGGTGTCACCGATCAGCCCTTTCGTCAGCTGTGCAAGCGTTTGGGCGCGGGTCTAGTAGTCTCTGAAATGGTTACCAGCGACATGAGTTTGTGGAACACCCGCAAATCGCGGATGCGCATGATCCACGAAGGTGATCCCGAGCCACGCTCGGTACAGATCGCCGGGGGTGATGCGCAGATGCTGGCGGATGCGGCCCGGGCCAATGTTGAGCTGGGTGCGCAGATCATCGATATCAACATGGGCTGCCCGGCCAAGAAGGTCTGCAACAAGGCCGCCGGTTCCGCCCTGTTGAAAGATGAGCAGTTGGTCGCCGAGATCCTGCAGGCCGTGGTTGGCGCAGTCGATGTGCCGGTGACCCTGAAGATTCGTACCGGTTGGGACCGGGACAACAAAAATGGCCTCACAGTGGCAAAGATCGCTGAACAGGCCGGGATTACAGCGCTGGCGGTGCATGGCCGCACCCGCGCCGACCTTTATACCGGTGAAGCCGAGTACGACACCATTGCCGCGATCAAGCAGGCTGTGTCGATGCCGGTATTTGCCAATGGCGACATCGACTGCGCCGAGAAAGCCCGGCGCGTGCTGCACGCAACCGGTGCCGACGGATTGTTGATTGGCCGGGCCGCCCAGGGGCGACCATGGATTTTTCGCGAGATCGAGCATTTCCTGCGCACCGGTGAAGTCTTGCCGGCGCCGGAGCTGGTCGAAGTGGAACGTATTCTGCTTGAGCATCTGGCCGCCCTGCACGCCTTCTATGGGGATGTGATGGGCGTACGCATTGCTCGCAAGCATGTCGGCTGGTATCTCGCCACCTTGCCGGGCGCCAAGGAATTTCGCGCTCAGTTCAATCGTTTGGATGAAACGCAGGCACAGGTCGCCACCGTTCGTGAGTTCTTCGCCGAACGTGACAAGAGCCTGGGAACAGGGGATGGAAAAGGGGTGGCCGCATGACGATGATGACCGAGACTTTAGTGAGTGGAACAACACCCGTGAGCGACAACGTCAATTTGAAACAGCACCTCAACACGCCCAGCGAAGAAGGCCAGACCCTTCGCGGGAGTGTCGAGAAAGCGCTGCACAATTATTTCGCCCACCTTGAGGGTGCTTCCGTCACGGACGTGTACAACCTGGTGCTCTCCGAAGTCGAGGCGCCCTTGCTCGAAAGCGTGATGAACTACGTCAAGGGCAATCAGACCAAAGCCAGTGAGCTGCTGGGCCTGAACCGTGGCACCTTGCGCAAAAAGCTCAAGCAGTACGATTTGCTGTAAGCATTCAATCAAACCAGAAAGGCGCCCGCGTAAAACCGGTCGCCTTTTTTGCTGACTCCTTTGCTTTTGATGGAAATTGAAATGACCGACCAGACTACCCGCCTGCCGATCCGCCGCGCCTTGATCAGTGTTTCCGACAAGACCGGGATCCTCGAATTTGCCCGGGAGCTGGAAGCCCTGGGTGTGGAAATCCTCTCCACGGGCGGGACTTTCAAACTGCTGCAGGACAACGGCGTGGCCGCAGTAGAAGTCGCGGACTACACCGGCTTCGCAGAAATGATGGACGGTCGAGTCAAGACCCTGCACCCGAAAATCCACGGCGGTATCCTCGGCCGTCGCGGTATCGACGACGCCATCATGACCGAGCACGGCATCAAGCCGATCGACCTGGTGGCCGTTAACCTTTACCCGTTCGAAGCCACCATCAACAAGCCAGGCTGCGACCTGCCGACCGCCATCGAAAACATCGATATCGGCGGCCCGACCATGGTGCGCTCGGCGGCCAAGAACCACAAAGATGTGGCCATCGTGGTCAACGCCAGCGACTACGCCAACGTGCTGGAAAACCTGAAAGCCGGTGGCCTGACCTACGCCCAGCGTTTCGACCTGATGCTCAAGGCGTTCGAACACACCGCCGCCTACGACGGCATGATCGCCAACTACATGGGCACCGTGAACCAGGCGGCTGACACCCTCAGCACCGAAGGCCGCAGCCAGTTCCCGCGCACGTTCAACAGCCAGTTCATCAAGGCCCAGGAAATGCGCTACGGCGAGAACCCGCACCAGAGCGCGGCGTTCTACGTGGAAGCCAAGCCTGCCGAAGTGGGCATTGCCACCGCGACCCAACTGCAAGGCAAAGAACTTTCCTACAACAACGTGGCCGATACCGACGCCGCGCTGGAATGCGTGAAGAGCTTCGTCAAACCGGCCTGCGTAATCGTCAAGCACGCCAACCCGTGCGGCGTGGCCGTGAGCCCGGACGCTGAAGGCGGTATCCGCCAGGCCTACGAACTGGCCTACGCCACCGACACCGAATCCGCGTTCGGCGGCATCATTGCCTTCAACCGCGAGCTGGACGCCGAGACCGCCAAGGCCATCGTCGAGCGTCAGTTCGTCGAAGTCATCATCGCCCCAAGCGTCAGCGAAGAGGCCCGCGCCATTGTCGCCGCCAAAGCCAACGTGCGCCTGCTGGCCTGCGGCGAGTGGTCGGCCGACCGCGCCGCTGCCTGGGACTACAAGCGCGTCAACGGCGGCTTGCTGGTACAGAGCCGCGACATCGGCATGATCGGCAGCGACGACTTGAAAGTGGTGACCAAGCGCGCACCGACCGAGCAAGAGATCAACGACTTGATCTTCGCCTGGAAAGTGGCCAAGTACGTTAAATCCAACGCCATCGTCTACGCCAAGAACCGCCAGACCATCGGTGTCGGCGCCGGCCAGATGAGCCGTGTGAACTCGGCGCGTATCGCCGCGATCAAGGCAGAGCACGCCGGTTTGCAGGTGGTGGGTTCGGTGATGGCTTCCGATGCGTTCTTCCCGTTCCGTGATGGCCTGGATAACGCCGCGAAAGCCGGTGTGACTGCCGTGATCCAACCGGGTGGCTCGATGCGTGATGCAGAAGTGATTGCCGCCGCTGATGAAGCCGGCATCGCCATGGTGTTCACCGGTATGCGCCACTTCCGCCACTGATTGATTTGATCTCAAGCGGGCACCGGCTTCATGTGGGAGCTGGCTTGCCTGCGATGGCATCACCTCGGTGCAACTGACACACCGAGGTGCCCGCATCGCAGGCTAGCCAGCTCCCACAGAAAAACAGCCAACAGTGCCCCCACGAATTTGCTCCATCCGAGGTTTTTGAAATGAATGTTTTGATCATTGGCAGCGGTGGCCGTGAACACGCCCTGGCCTGGAAAGTAGCCCAGGACCCACGCGTGCAGAAAGTCTTCGTGGCCCCCGGCAACGCCGGTACCGCCATCGAAGCCAAGTGCGAAAACGTCGCCATCGACGTGCTGGCCCTGGAGCAACTGGCAGATTTTGCCGAGAAGAACGTTTCCCTGACCATCGTCGGCCCGGAAGTGCCACTGGTAGCAGGTGTTGTGGATCTGTTCCGCAGCCGTGGCCTGGATTGCTTCGGCCCGACCGCGGGCGCCGCCCAGCTGGAAGGCTCGAAAGCCTTCACCAAGGACTTCCTGGCACGCCACAAGATCCCGACCGCCGACTACCAGAACTTCACCGAGATCGAGCCGGCCCTGGCTTACCTGCGTGAAAAAGGCGCACCCATCGTGATCAAGGCCGACGGCCTGGCGGCCGGTAAAGGCGTGATCGTCGCCATGACCCTGCAGGAAGCCGAAGACGCCGTGCGCGACATGCTCGCCGGCAATGCCTTTGGTGACGCCGGTTCGCGCGTGGTTATCGAGGAGTTCCTCGACGGCGAAGAAGCCAGCTTTATCGTGATGGTCGACGGCAAGAACGTACTGCCCATGGCCACCAGCCAGGACCACAAGCGTGTCGGCAATGGCGACAGCGGCCCGAACACCGGCGGCATGGGGGCTTACTCCCCGGCGCCAGTGGTCACCAGCGATGTGCATCAGCGTGTCATGGACCTGGTGATCTGGCCGACCGTGCGCGGCATGGCCGACGAAGGCAACGTCTACACCGGTTTCCTCTACGCCGGCCTGATGATCGACAAAGCCGGTAACCCGAAAGTCATCGAGTTCAACTGCCGTTTCGGCGATCCGGAAACACAACCGGTGATGCTGCGCCTGCAATCGAGCCTGGTGCTGCTGGTGGAAGCGGCACTGGCCCAAGCGCTGGATAAGGTCGAAGCGCAGTGGGACCCACGCCCGAGCGTCGGCATCGTGCTGGCGGCCGGTGGTTACCCTGCCGATTACGCCAAGGGCGATGTGATTGAAGGTCTGGACGCCGCCGCCACGCTGGAAGGCAAGGTGTTCCACGCAGGCACCGCGCTCAAGGACGGCAAAGTTGTAACCGCAGGTGGCCGTGTGTTGTGCGCCACCGCAATGGGTGCCAGTGTCGATGCCGCCCAACAGCAGGCGTACAAGCTGGCTGCGAAAATCGACTGGAACGGTTGCTTCTACCGCACCGACATCGGCTACCGCGCCATTGCCCGTGAACGCGGTGAGAACAGCTGAGAGCTACACTTGCAGTAGCTATCCGTTCGGTTAGGTAAGGGCCTTTGGCCCTTGCCGTACCCATGTCGCCCCGCGCATAGTTAACCCGTGCATCAACCTACGAAGGGATTTCGCCGTGCGCTGGCTCAGGATCGCCATAGGTTTCACAGTCAGCTTGCTGACCCTGCTCTGCCTGCTCCCGGCCCAGGCCGCCGCGCAAGGCAGTGGTTGGGCGGTATTGCTTGATGAACAGGCCGACCTGCAACTGAGCGACATCCGTTCCGCCCGCTACACCAATCAATTCAGCCCCATCGAACTGGACCGGATCACTGCCGCGCAGCCGGACGGTGCGTTGTGGGTGCGCTTCAGGCTGCAGCCCGGCAAGCACGAACAAGTGCTGCGGGTGTTCGCCCCGGATCTTTCCAACCTGAGCCTGTATGTCCTGGACGGCGATACCCTGGTGGAGCAACAAACCACCGGCACGCGCCAACCCCAGGCTGAACGCCCGTTACCCAGCAGCGATTTCATGCTGCCGATGCCCCAGAGCACGCGGCCTCTGGAAGTGTACCTGCGCCTGGTCTCGGAACACGAGCTGCGCCCCTATATCACCCTGGAACCTGCGGTACTGGCCGCCGCCAACCAGAACCAGACGCTGATTTACGGCCTGCTGTTCGGCGTGCTGCTGATGCTGATCCTGCACAACCTCACGCGCTTCGCCTACCACCGCTCGCGCAGCAGCCTTTGGCTGGCCGCCTGTGAATTGCTGTTGATGCTCAGCCTGGCGCTGTTGCTCAACCTGGTGGGGCCATGGCTGCCGAACTGGCACGCGATCCAGACCCCTGGCGCCTACCTCGCCCTGTTGCTGACCGCACCCTGCGGGTTGATGTTTGCCTACCGCTTCTTCATGCCCCTGGGCCCGCACCCGCTGAACAAGGTGTTGATGGCCGACATCCTGCTGATCGTGCTCTGCGGCCTGCTGTTGTTGTTCGTCAATACCCTGCCGCTGAACATCATCACCTACGCCCTGGTGGCGCTGGCCGGCCTGAGCATGTTGTTTGTCTCGGCCTACCACTGGCAAAAAGGCTATCGCCCGGCGCGCCTGTTCGTCGCGGCGATGGTGGTGTTCAACATCGGCACGCTGATCATTCTTCCCGCCCTGCTCGGCCTCACCCTGGTGGCGCCGCAGGGTCTGATCGTCACGCTGCTGAGTTTCATCTGCCTCAGCGGCCTGCTGATGAGCCTGGCCCTGGGCGAACGTCAGCGGGCGATTGTCGAAACCCGCTTCAGCCTGAGCCGCGACCTGGCGGCCAGCAACGCCGAAATCGCCGCCAAGGCCGAGTTCCTGGCGAAGATCAGCCATGAAATTCGCACGCCGATGAACGGCGTGCTGGGCATGACCGAATTGCTATTGGGTACGCCACTCTCGGTGAAGCAACGCGACTACGTGCAGACCATCCACAGCGCCGGCAACGAACTGCTCACCCTGATCAACGAGATTCTCGACATATCCAAGCTGGAGTCCGGGCAGATCGAACTGGATGATGTGCAGTTCGACCTCAACGCGTTGATCGACGACTGCCTGAGTATCTTCCGCGCCAAGGCCGAGCAGCAGAATGTCGAGCTGATCAGCTTTATCCAGCCCCAGGTGCCGCGCGTGATCAGCGGCGACCCGACGCGCCTGCGCCAGGCGCTGTTGAGCCTGCTGGAAAACGCCTTGCACAAGACCGATGAAGGCGAAGTGCTGATCGTCGTGGCCCTGGACGAGCGCAGCAGCAAGCCACGCCTGCGCATTGCCGTGCAGGACAGCGGCGTGCCGATGGAAGCGGCCGAACGCGACGCGCTGCTGCACAGCGAACTGCACAGCAAGAACTTCCTCTCGGCGACACGCTTGAGCGGTAACCTGGGCCTGGTCATTGCCCGCCAGTTGATCCTGCTGATGAACGGCGAGTTCGGCATCAAGAGCGGCAGTCATCAGGGCAGTACCCTGTGGCTGACCCTGCCGCTGGATCCGGAACGCCTGGAACACCCGACGTCGGACCTCGACGGCCCGCTCAAGGACGCCCGCGTGCTGGTGGTGGACGACAACGACACCTGCCGCAAAGTACTGGTGCAGCAATGTTCGGCCTGGGGCCTGAACGTCAGCGCCGTACCGTCCGGCAAGGAGGCCCTGGCGCTGCTGCGCACCAAGGCGCACCTGCGTGATTACTTCGACGTGGTGCTGTTGGACCAGAACATGCCCGGCATGACCGGCATGCAACTGGCGGCGAAGATCAAGGAAGACCCGAGCCTGAATCACGACATCCTGCTGATCATGCTCACCGGTATCAGCAACGCACCGAGCAAGATCATCGCGCGCAACTGCGGGATCAAGCGCATCCTCGCCAAACCGGTGGCCGGCTATACGCTCAAGACCACCCTGGCCGACGAATTGGCCCAGCGCAGCAAAGGCGCCGCTATTCCACGCCCCGCACCCAGTGCACCGGTGGCGGTAACCGTACCGAGCGATTTCCGCATCCTGGTGGCCGAAGACAACAGCATTTCCACCAAAGTGATTCGCGGGATGCTCGGCAAACTCAACCTCAACCCGGACACCGCCAGCAACGGCGAAGAAGCCCTGCAAGCGATGAAAGCCCAGCGCTATGATCTGGTGCTGATGGATTGTGAAATGCCAATCCTCGACGGATTTTCCGCCACCCAGCAACTGCGCGCGTGGGAAGTCAGCCACCAACGCGTACGCACGCCGGTAGTGGCGCTCACGGCGCACATTCTCTCGGAACATAAGGAACGCGCACGCCAGGCCGGCATGGACGGGCATATGGCCAAGCCGGTGGAGCTGTCACAGTTGCGTGAGCTGGTGGATTACTGGGTGGTGCAACGCCAGCAACGCCCTGAGCACAGCACCCTTTCCTGACTTGAAATACCATCCCCTGTGGGAGCTGGCTTGCCTGCGATAGCGATGTATCAGTCACTGATGTATTAACTGACCCACTGCTATCGCAGGCAAGCCAGCTCCCACATTTGATCTGTGTCGGATAGACTCCTCCACACTTTCTCCGCCCGCGAGCCGCCCCCATGCTCCATGTGTTATTCAGCGTTTACCTGAAGATGCTGGTGCTCTACAGCCCGTTCTTTGTGCTGTCCTGCTTTATCAGCCTGACCCGTGGTTATTCCAGCAAGGAGCGTCGGCGCCTGGCCTGGAAGGTTGCACTGGCGACCCTGGTATCGAGTGTGTTGCTCTACCTGTTCGGCCGGGTAATTTTCAGCGTGTTCGGCATTACCGTGGATGCGTTCCGTATCGGCGCCGGCAGCGTGTTGTTTATCTCCGCATTGGGCATGGCTCAGGGCAAGTCGGCGGTGCAGACCGACAACGTGCAGCAGGACGTGACCATCGTACCGCTGACCATCCCGCTCACCGTCGGCCCCGGCACTATCGGCGCACTGCTGGTGATGGGCGTGAGCCAGCCCCACTGGGACGACAAGCTCACCGCCATCCTCAGCATCGCCTTGGCCAGCCTCACCGTGGGTGTGGTGCTGTACCTGTCCAACCGTATCGAACGGATTCTCGGCGACCAGGGTTTGCAGATTGTCAGCCGGTTGATGGGCCTGTTTGTGTGCGCCCTGGCCGCGCAAATTATTTTTACCGGAGTTCGCGGCTACCTGGTGCCTTAGATCCGGTATTTGGCAATCGCCAATTGCACCTTGTCACCGGCGCTTTCGCGCATCAGCTGGATGGTTTTTTCGTTGACCACCGAGGTGTTCAGCACCAGGCAGGTTTGCCCGCTGAAAGCCTCCAACGATGAGCTATCCCATTCAAGAAACGGCACTCCCACCTGTTTGCTCACACCGTGGCTGCTGTAGGTCACCAGCACCATCATCACTTCGCCATTGGTTTGGGCACAGGACGCCACGCCAAAATCACCACCTTCCTGCACCGTACTGTTGCGCTTGAACAAATCGAAAGATGCCGGCTGCTGCTTCAATGCCTCCAGCGCATCGGCGGCCAGTTTGGGCAGCGCGGTCACCAGCGGCCCCGACAGTGACATCGACCCCAGCAGCGCGCCGATGATATTCAGCGCAGCCAATTGCACGGTCAGCCCCTTGCCCGAGCGTGAGACCCGCTCGAAACTGCTGCGCACCGGCAGCCAGCCAAGGCTGACCATGACCTTGATAAATTCGTCGTACCACGCCTCGGTGCCTCGATGCACCTTCAGCACATCGCTCACGTAACTGCTGGCCAACAGGTAACTCTTGCGAATGTATTCGCGGTTCAGCCCGGACAGCCCCTCGGCGAAGGAAAGCACCCCATTGTTGACCACCGCCGCGTTGCAGTCGTCTTCGGTGTCCAGAGGTAACGCCGCGTGCGCTCCAGGTGCCCCGGGCAACTTGTAGGCGGCGATCAGTTTGCGCCGTTTGGTACTGTTGATCCTTCTGTGATGTCGCTCCATTTTTCAGTTCTCCACAAGCACCCGACATGGGGCTTTCCTCCACACTAGTCCAGCGGGCGGAGGGCTTTCCATGCGACAAACATGCCTTGGTGGAACCGGTCAAAACCGCGTGCCCAGCAATCACGAGGCGCAGCCGCCAGGCGTGCGGTTTTCAGCGTGAAAATAAAGAAAAAGCCCCGAACAACCTCAGGACAATCCTTGGGTCATTCGGAGCTTTCCGGCAGCCGGCGGGCTGTTTTCAGGAGGCGGGTTTGTCGCCGTACCAACGCGGCGTATACACCCACTCCCCGCCACCGGCACGCGGGAACACGCAGGTGGTGGACGAGCCGATCAGCACCATGGTGCGCATGTCCACCTGCTCGGGCGTCAATTGGCCGAGGGTGATGACACGCAGTGTCTGGCCCGGCCGACCGATGTCGCGGCCCAACACTACCGGCGTCTCGGACGTGCGGTGCAGACGGACAATCTCCAGAGCGCGCCCCAGTTGCCAGGGCCGCGAACGGGAGATCGGGTTGTAGAACGCCAGCGCCAGGTCGGCCTGGGAAGCCAGGTCCAGGCGTTTTTCGATGATCGACCAGGGCTTGAGGTTATCCGACAGCGACATAACGCAAAAGTCATGACCCAAGGGCGCGCCCGCCTGGGCGGCGGTGGCCAGGGAGGCGGAAACCCCCGGCAGGATTTCCAGGTCGACCTGATGCCAGGCCGGGTCGCTGGATTCGTGCAGCGCCTCGATCACCGCGGCGGCCATGGCGAACACACCCGGGTCGCCGGACGACACCACCACCACCGAACGCCCCTGCGCAGCCAGCTCGAAAGCGTGGCGAGCGCGCTGCATTTCTTCGCGGTTGTCGGTGCAGTGTTGCACTTGATCGTCACGGAACGGCCCAGCCATGCGCACATAGGTTTCATACCCCAGCACATCGGTGCAACGCGCCAGTTCCGCCTTGACCGCCGGCACCATCAACTCGGCGGCGCCAGGGCCCAGGCCGATCACTGCGAGACGGCCACGGGGGCGCCCCACCTGCGACACGTCCAGGGGCTGCTCGGCCACGGTAATGCTGATATCCGCAACGGGCGCCAGTGCGGCAAAACGCAGCGGTACACCCAACGCCAGCGCAGCTTCATGCAATGAAGCGTCGGCCATCTGCAGATCACTGGCCAACAGGCAGGCGAGCGCTTGCACGGCGATCCCCGCCTCATGCAGCGCCGTGCGCACACGCGCGGCCAACTGCGCACCGGGCTTGCAGGTAACGCAGACATTTTGCGGGTAAATCAGCAGCTCGTCGGGTGCCGCCGGGCGCTCGGCACTGCCCACATGAATCGCCAGGCGCGCCTGCTGGTCCTGTGCCAGGTTGGCCTGGTCCAGCCACGGCGCGGCGCCTTCGATGCGCACGGGCTCACCGGCCAAGAGGTCGGAAACAAAACGCTTGCCCAGCTCAAGGTCCGCCAGTTGATACCCCGCCGGCGGGTTGAGCAGGCAGGTACCAAAGCGCAGCTCGCCACTGGTGGTGATTGCCGCGGATACGCCCAGTGCCGCAGCGATATCCCGCGCCATCACATTCACCCCGCCCAGGCCACCAAGCAGCGGCACCACGGCACTGCCGTCTTCAGCCACGGCCAGCACGGCAGGTTCCTCGCCCTTTTCCAACAGCAGCGGCGCCAAGGTGCGAATCACAATGCCGGCAGCGCACAGGGCAATCAGCGGCGTGCCTTGCTGGTAGAGTTGGCGCAGCGTCGCGCCGAACTCGCTGTAGTGCTGGTCTGCGCCTTCAACCCGAGCGGCCAGGCCGTGGATCAACGCGCCGGGGTAAACCTGCTGGATCTTGCGTGCCGTCGCCAGGCTGCCTTGGCCCAGAATCACAATCGCCGGCGTCATCAACCTTGCCACCTTTCACCGGGCACGATGATCAGCGAGAAATACGGCGACGACATCGGCTCCACCTGATCCAGCGGCACGATCTTCTGATTGGCCATGGTGGCGCGCTCCACGTACAACGCACGCTCGGCCAGGCCCAGCTCTTCCAACACCTGGCGTACCTTCGGGAAGTTGCGCCCCAGTTTCATGATCACGGCGGCATCCGCATCCGCCAGGCGGCGCTTGAGGTCCTCATGGGGCAATACGCCCGAGAGCACCGACAAGCTCTGGTTGCGATACACCAACGGTGCGCCGAGCACCGAAGCGCCACCGAGCATTGAACACACGCCCGGAATCACCTGGGCTTCGTAGCGCTCGGCAAGGCGGTCATGCAGGTACATGTAGGAGCCGTAGAAGAACGGATCACCTTCGCAGATCACCGCCACATCGCGGCCTGCATCCAGGTGTGCGGCCACGTCGAGGCTGGCGTGGTCGTAGAAGTCGCTGATCACCTGCTCATAGGACAGCGGCGCCGGCAGCGCTTCAGTGGTAACCGGGTACACCAGCGGCATCAGCGTCTGCTGCGGCACCAGGTGGTCTTCGATGATGCCGAAAGCGTTGCCCTTCTTGCCCTTGGCCACGAAGTACGCCACCACCGGCGATTCACGCAGCAGGCGCAGGGCCTTGAGCGTGATCAGTTCCGGGTCACCGGGGCCTACGCCCAGGCCGATCAAACGTCCGCGCACCTGCATTATTCGACCTCCGTGGCCAGGGCATTGACGGCGGCGGCGGCCATGGCGCTGCCGCCCAGGCGACCTTGCATGATCACGAACGGCACGCCACGGCTGTCGGCGGCAAGCATGGCCTTGGATTCGGCGGCGCCGACGAAACCGACCGGGAAACCCAGGATCAACGCCGGTTTCGGCGCGCCGGCATCGAGCATTTCCAACAGATAGAACAAGGCGGTCGGCGCGTTGCCGATCACCACCACACTGCCTTCCAAATGCGGACGCCACAGTTCCAGGGCGGCGGCGGAACGAGTATTGCCCAACTCGCGCGCCAGCTGCGGCACGCTGTCATCACGCAAGGTGCAGATCACCTCGTTATTGGCCGGCAGACGCGCACGGGTCACGCCCTCGGAGACCATCCGCGCATCACACAGGATCGGCGCGCCAGCGGCCAGCGCATCGCGCCCGGCCTTGCCCGCACCTTCGGAAAACTGCAGACCGTCGATAGCCTCCACCATGCCGCACGCATGGATCACCCGCACCGCGAGTTTTTCCAGGTCGGCCGGGATGCGCTCCAGGTTGGCTTCCGCGCGAATAATGGCGAAGGAGTTGCGATAGATCTCCTGACCGTCGCGGATGTAATCAATCATCGGTGTTGCTCCGTGGGCGAGCGCGTAACAGGGCGCCCGCCGCTTCAATGGAAAGAGTGCGCGCGTGCAGCCGACCGAAACCCGGGTGGGCTGCGTCGCGAAAATAGAGGTCGTAGTGGCCGGGGCTCACCGCCAGCAACGTGACTGGCGCGGTGTGCGCGGCGGCGCAAGAGCGCGAGCAGCCGGACAGGTGAGCTTCGACGCCCGGTTGCAGCGCGGCCAGTTGCACCGCGTCGGCCTTGGTGTCGGCCAGGCCCTTGCCGCAACCGCTGGAGCCGGTGCAGGCGATCATGCGCGCCAAGGGATGGTCGGTTGAACACAGAAAGCCCAGTTGCGCCAAGCCTTCGGTCACGGCGCCAGGACGTTCAATGTTAGGCAGCAACACGCCCTGCCAGGGGGTGAAGCGCAAGGTGCCATCGCCATACTCGCTGGCCAGTTGCGCCGCGCCCTGGAGCATCAGCGAATCCAGGCGGCCCAATGGCGCGATTGCCGCAACGTAAAACTGATTCTTTTGAGTCTGTGGATAACTGCCGATGTGCAGCAATGCATCGCTGGCCGGGCGTTTGAAGCCCTGCGCCGACAACAGCGGCAGGCTCAGACGGCTCACTACGTTATCCACAGGCAGATGACGCATACGCGTTTGCTCGGGCGTCGCCAGGTCGAGAAAGGCCTCCAGCACCGCCACCACCAGCGCATGGCCGTGGTCCAGCGGCACCGCCGCCACCGGCGCATCCAGCCCCGGGCAGCCGGCCAGGCCGAACGCCAACAGCGTCTGCCCCTCGCGCACAAACGCCGACAGCCACAGGTCATGGTGATGCTCCAGCATCGCCAGAGCTTCACCGCCATCGAGTTGTATCGCGAACTTGGCCGACAACTGGTGGAACCGCGCATGGTTTTGCAAGGTGGCAAGAATCTGTGTCGCCAATGGGCGAGTATCGAACCACATCTGCGGGTCGATCCCGGCGCTGGGGCTGAGCATCAGGTTGCGCACGTCGTCACCGGCAGCGTTATTCGGGCCGAGGCCGGCGGCGAGCAACCGGGCGATCAAGGCGTCCTGCTCGGCGCCAATGCCGCGGATCTGCAAGTTGGCGCGGTTGGTCGCCTCGATCACCCCGCCCGCATACATGCGAGCCGCGTCCGCCACGGCGTTGGCCTGATCCGCGGTGATCGAACCACCGGCCAGTTTGATCCGACAAATGCCGCCGTCCAGCGCCTGGACAATACGCAGCAACCCCGGACAAGCCGAGGGGCGCAAGGTATTCACAGCGGGCATTGGGTTCACGGGGCTACCGGTTGACGGGTAAAGGCGCGGTATTATGCCTGCTTTGTCCGGCGGCATGAAAAGCCTGCCCGTCGGATGTCGTTCAAGGAATTGATATGTCGCCCTGGCTGACGGTTGTAGGCATCGGTGAAGACGGCTTCAAGGGCCTGGGCAGGAATGCCCGGCACGCCCTGTTGCGCGCCACGCGGATTATAGGCGGCCAACGCCAGTTGGACCTGTTGCCGCTGTGTATTGGTGGCGAGCGCCAGCTGTGGCCGAGCCCGTTTTCCCTGGAGCCGGTACTGTCGCGGCGGGGGGAGCCTGTGTGCGTCTTGGCCAGTGGCGACCCGATGTTCTATGGCGTCGGCGCCAGCCTGGCGCGGCAAGTGCCAGCTGAAGAGCTGTTGATTTTGCCCGCGCCATCGTCGGTATCCCTGGCGGCGGCGCGCCTGGGCTGGCCGTTGCAGGAGGTGGTGACGTTATCCGTGGTGGCTCGCCCGGTGGCGGCACTTAATGCGCATCTGGCCAGTGGCGTGCGCTTGTTGGTGTTGAGCAATGACGGCAGCAGCCCCGCGTTGATTGCGGCGTTGTTGGCCGAGCGCGGCTTTGGCCCCAGTCGGATAACTGTGTTTGAACATTTGGGCGGCCCGGCTGAGCGGCGTATCGGCGGGCACGCACAAGCGTGGGAGCACATGGCGGTTGCCGATTTGAACCTGGTCGCCATCGACTGCCTGGCCGATGCCAACGCACCGCGTCTGTCGCGCCTTGCCGGCTTGCCCGACGCGGCTTTCAAGCACGACGGCCAACTGACCAAACGCGATGTGCGCGCCATGACCCTCGCCCGCCTCGCCCCCATGCCCGGCGAACTGCTGTGGGACGTGGGCGCGGGCAGCGGCTCCATCGGTATCGAATGGATGCGCACGCATCCAAGCTGCCGCGCCGTGGCAATCGAGGCCGACGCAGGCCGTCAAAGCCTGATCGAACACAACCGCGATGCCCTCGGCGTGCCTGGCCTGCAGCTGGTTCGTGGCAAGGCGCCGGAAGCGTTAAACGGCCTGGAAGCACCGGACGCTATTTTTATCGGCGGCGGCGTCACCCGCGACGGCGTGCTCGACACCTGCTGGCAACACCTGCGGCCCGGCGGGCGGCTGGTCGCCAATGCCGTGACCCTGCAAAGCGAAATGACCTTGATGACCTGGCGTGCCGAGCATGGCGGCGAACTGACCCGCATCCACGTGGCCCAGGCGCAGCCACTGGGCGAGTTCGATACCTGGCGCCAGACGCTGCCGATCACGTTGCTGGACGTGGTCAAACCGTTATGAAAAGGATTCTGCTGCTGGGCGGTGTCACCGAAGCACTGGCCATCGCCCGCACCTTGGGGCCGCAGCATATCTACAGCCTGGCCGGCGTGGGCCGCGTGCCGACCGACCTCACCTGCCAGGTTCGCGTCGGGGGTTACGGAGGCGCTGAAGGGTTAGCGCAGTTTATTCGTGACGAACGTATCAGCCTGATCCTTGACGCCACCCATCCGTATGCAGCGCAGATCAGCCAAAACGCGGCCCAAGCGGCGCGATTGAGCGACGTGCCTTGCTGGGCATTACGCCGCCCGGCCTGGCAGCCGCAGCCGGGGGACGATTGGCGCGAGGTCGCTGACTGGGCCGAGTTGGTCGAAGCGCTCAAACCCTTCAAGCGCCCGCTGTTCACCTTGGGCCGCGAACCCTTGCAGCACCTCGACGAAATCCCCGCCGAGCAGTTCTGGACCTTGCGCGCGCTGGATGTGTATCCGGGCAACGAGCGTTGCGAGGTGATCGGCGCACGCGGGCCGTTCCTCATCGAGGACGAGCGGGCGTTGTTCGAAGAACGGCGGATTGATGTGCTGATCAGCAAGAACAGCGGCAGCACCGCCACCGAGCCGAAGCTGGAAGTGGCGCGTGAGCAGGGGGTGCCGGTGTTGGTATTGAAGCGGCCGGTGTTGGCTGCGATGGATCGAGAGTTCACAGCAGTGCCAGCGTTGCTAGAGGCAATCACCCTTTTCTAAACACCACCTATCCAATGTGGGCTTGCTCGCGAAGGCAGTGTGTCGGCCAAAACATCCAGCGACTGACACACCGCTTTCGCGAGCAAGCCCGCTCCCACACTTTGGAACTGCGTTATCAGACGGCGGTAGTGGATCAGCTAGCAAAGGCGTTAGCTCAATCAACTGCGCAACGGTTCAACGAGAAGTTACCTACAGACGCACCGGAACCCGCTGACTACTGATACGCGCAGCCCATGGCGATGATCCTCAACATTTCGTCAACGCAAAAACGTGACATCGAGCGTGCTAAAGAAATTGCAGATGAATTTGAGAAAAAGGAGTGACCCATGACTCAATTTAAAGATTTCGATATAGCCGAGCATCTGACGACCCCAGAGGACATGGCGGAGTATCTGGAAGCCTCTTTCGAGGAGGACGCCGGTGACGGATTGCTGATTCGCTCAGCGCTCAACAATATCGCCCGCGCCCAAGGCATGACCCAAATAGCCCGCGACGCCGGCCTCGGACGAGAAAGTCTGTACAAAGCCCTCTCCAGCACGGGCAATCCCGAATTCGCGACTATCATGAAAGTCATGAAGGCTCTGGGCCTCAAGCTCCACGCCACGGTCGTCTGAACCACTGCGACACCAAACCACACCCGCCCTTTTTACTTATCCCCCTCGATCAGGCTAAATACCCGCCTGATCGTTTAACCCTACGGATTCTCCGCCATGGCCCGTCAACGCTTTGCAATTGCCTGGATCGCCTGCCTTGCAGTGCTGTTCAATGCGTTTGCCATGCCGTTGGCCAGTGCGATGCAGCAGACGGATGACCCGGTCAAACGTCTGATGTGGGGCGGGTTCTGTTCGTCCAATGGTGCCAGCCTCAAGGCGATTGCCCTGGGCAAGCTGGAAATCCCGGCAGCGCCGGACGATCACTCTGCCATGCAGCATTGCTGGTGTTGCTCGGGCTCGGCGCCGTTAGTGGCGTTGCCGGGGCATGTGCCGCAGCTGTATGTGACGCGCTTCGAGGCGGTGCAGAGCCTGCCGCCACGCTTATTGCGCAATCCCACCCCGCGCCAGCAATGGCCAAGCCTTAACCCTCGCGCCTCCCCAACGGTCTGATCTTCTTCGCAAGTGAACTGCGTTTAGAACCGTTCTGGAGAACTGCCATGCTTAAATCTTCCCTGCTTCTGGCTGCGTTGCTGCTGCCGGTGTTCAGTGCTGCCAATGCCGAGGACTACAAGGCCGGCGACTTGGAGGTCAGCAATCCCTGGTCCCAGGAATTGCCGCCGAATGCGCCCACCGTCGCGGCGTACTTTGTGATTCATAACACCGGGGCTACCCCGGATCGCCTGCTCGGCGTTGAAACCAGCGTTGCCGAAAAAGCCGAGCTGCATGAGCACGTGATGCAAGGCGATTTGATGAAGATGCAGCAAGTACCCAGCGTTGCCGTACCGGCCAAGGGTGAGCTGACCTTCGCGCCGATGGCTTACCACGTCATGCTGCTGGGCCTCAAGGACCGCAGCCTGCTGGCCGATGGCAAGCAATTCCCGCTGACCCTGACCTTCGAGAAAGCTGGCAAGGTCCAGGTGCAAGTGTCGGTGCACAAAGCGCCACCGATGGCCGGCCACGAGCATATGCACGCCCAGTAAGCCAACCTCGATGGGCGCCCCTCGCGCCAGGTTGTCTCCCCACTACCGCGTGAAGCGCGGCAGTTGGATCAGCCTGTTTGCCATGCTGATGATCTTTATCGGTCCGCTGATTTCCCAGGCGATGCCGATGGATCATCACGCCGGTCTGTCCATGGAAATGCCCATGGAGATGCCGAGCGACCACGGCGAATCCCATCACACCCAAGCTCCAGCTGAACACCACGCACTCTGGGCAAAGTGCGGCTATTGCGACCTGCTGTTCAGTTGCCCGGCCCTGCCCGGCAGCGTGTCATTTGTGGCCCTCGGCACCCCGCCGCCCGCCAATGCCCTCACCCCCGCCACACGCCTGGGCCATGCCCGGCAGAGCATCTTCCCCGGCGCCCGTAGCCGTGCGCCGCCCATCGCTTCGTAAGCCCTTCACAGCGTTACTTCACCCCGGCCGACTTTAGACAGACAGCCGTAGGCTGCTGGCCGTGTTGTTTACGATTGATTGATGGAATTTGTCATGTCCAGGTTTTCTGCTGACACCCGTTTGGGAAGTACTGCCCTGCTCACCGCGTTATGCGGCGCACTATTGGCTGCCCACGCTCACGCCGACGAGCATGAGCTGAGCCCCACAGTGATTACCGCGATCGCCCCCAGCTCACCGCTGACCGTGGTCACCAACCCCAAAGACCCACGCCAACCGGTGCCCGCCAGCGACGGCGGCGACTACCTCAAAACCATCCCCGGCTTCGCCCTGGTGCGCAACGGCGGCACCAACGGCGATCCGGTGCTGCGCGGTATGTTCGGCTCACGCCTGAACATCCTCACCAACGGCGGCATGATGCTCGGCGCCTGCCCGGGGCGTATGGATGCGCCAACGTCGTATATTTCGCCGGAAACCTACGACAAGCTCACCGTGATCAAAGGCCCGCAAACCGTACTTTGGGGGCCGGGTGCGTCAGCGGGCACCATCCTGTTCGACCGTGAGCCGGAGCAGTTCGGCGAGCTGGGTACGCGGGTCAACGCCAGTGTGTTGGCCGGCTCCAACGGGCGTTTCGACAAGGTCATCGATGCCGCCGCCGGTGGGCCGTTGGGCTATGTGCGGGTAATCGGCAACCAGGCCCATGCCGACGATTACAAGGACGGCAATAACGACACCGTCGCCTCGCGCTATGACAAGTGGAACGGCGATGTGGCGGTGGGTTTCACCCCCGACGCCGACACCTTGCTGGAACTCACCGCCGGCCGTGGCGACGGTGAAGCGCGCTACGCCGGGCGCGGTATGGATGGCTCGCAGTTCCTGCGCGAAAGCCTGGGGCTGCGTTTCGAGAAGTCCAATATCGGCGAGGTGCTGGATAAGGTCGAGGCCCAGGTCTACTACAACTACGCCGACCACGTCATGGACAACTACAGCCTTCGCGTCCCCTCGGGTACCGGCATGATGGCGGGGCCCATGGCCTCCAACGTCGACCGTCGCACCCTGGGCGGGCGCATTAAGGCGACCTGGCGCTGGGCCGATGTGCAATTGATCAGCGGCCTGGATGCGCAGACCAATGAACACCGTGCGCGCAGCGGCATGGGCATCGATACCTATAAGGATGCGCCGCGTAACAAGGACGCCAATTTCCACAACTACGGTGTGTTCGGCGAACTGACCTGGTACGCCGCCGACAACGATCGCCTGATCACCGGCGCACGCCTGGACCGCGCCTCGGCCAAGGACTTTCGGCAACGCACCGGTTCGGCAATGATGAGCCGCCCCAACCCCACCGCAGGCGACACCCGTGCAGACACCTTGCCATCGGGATTTGTGCGCTACGAGCACGACCTGGCGGACACACCCACCACCGTCTATGCGGGCCTGGGCCACGCGGAACGCTTCCCGGATTACTGGGAACTGTTCTCCCCCAACACCGGTGCCGTCGGCTCGGTCAATGCGTTCGACGGCGTGAAGCCCGAGAAGACCACCCAGCTGGATTTCGGCGCCCAATATAAAACCGCCGACCTTGAAGCCTGGGCCTCGGGTTATGTCGGCCAGGTGCGCGACTTCATCCTGTTCGACTACCGGCCCGGCATGATGGGCACCACCTCCCAGGCGCGCAATGTGGACGCTCGCATCATGGGCGGCGAACTGGGCGCAGCGTATAAGCTGAGCCAACACTGGAAAGCCGACGCCAGCCTGGCCTATGCCTGGGGCAAGAACAGCAGCGATGGCAAAGCCCTGCCGCAGATGCCGCCGCTGGACGCACGCCTGGGCCTGACCTACAGCGAAGACGACTGGAGTGCCGGCGCGTTGTGGCGCATGGTCGCGGCACAAAACCGCATCGACCCGAACAAGGGCAACGTGGTCGGCAAAGACTACGACAAGAGCGGCGGTTTTGGCGTGTTCTCGCTCAACGCCGCGTACCGCATCAATAAGAACTTCAAGGTCAGTACCGGGGTCGACAATTTGTTCGGCAAGGCTTATGCCGAGCATTTGAATCTGGCTGGGAACGCAGGGTTCGGCTACCCGGCGAACGACCCGCAGGCCATCAAGGAGCCGGGGCGTACGCTCTGGACCAAGGTGGATATGAGCTTCTAACAGCATCGGGGGCAAGCCCCCTCCCACATTGGATTGGGTTCACAGATATTTGATTTGGGAACCCGATCAAGTGTGGGAGGGGGCTTGCCCCCGATGGCGGTGTGACTGACAAAAAATCAAAAAGCCTTGCGGAGCCCCTGATGACCACTCAAAAAATCAGCTTCTACAACCTGGCCTGGCGCTGGCATTTCTACGCCGGCCTCTTCGTCGCCCCTTTCATGGTACTGCTGGCCCTGACCGGCATCATCTACCTGTTCAAACCCCAGCTTGACCCGTTGATGTACGGCCACCTGCTGACCGTGCCCGCCGCCGAACACGCGCTGAGCGCCGACGAGCAACTGCAGCGCGCCAAAGCCGCCTACCCCCACGCAGCAATCGCCAAATACTTGCCCCCTGCCGACGCTACCCGCAGCGCACAGTTCGTGGTTCGCAACGATGCCCAGGAAGTGACGGTGTTTATCGACCCGTATCGCGGCACCGTTCTCGGAGAGCAGGACGCAAAGAACAACCTGCAAGCCATCGTTCGCGCTCTGCACGGCGAATTGATGATCGGCACCATCGGCGACCGCCTGATAGAACTCGCCGCCGGCTGGGGCATCATGCTGGTGGTGTCCGGCCTGTACCTGTGGTGGCCGCGTGGCAGGTCAGCGGCTGGCGTATTGTGGCCACGGTTCAACAGCCGTGGCCGGTTATTCTGGCGTGACCTGCACGCGGTCGTCGGTTTCTGGGGCGCGGCATTTTTGCTGGTGATGCTGCTCAGCGGCATGACCTGGACCGGCTTTTGGGGCAAGCAATACGCCGACCTGTGGAACACCTTCCCGGCGGCGATGTGGAACAACGTGCCGCAGTCCGACCAGCAGGCGCGGACGCTCAACACTGCCAGCCAACAGACCGTGCCCTGGGCCATGGAAAACACGCCGATGCCGATGTCCGGCGACCATGCCGAACACATGAACCACGGTGCCATGCACACAGGTCCTGCCGCGCCCGGTATCAGCCTGCAACAGGTCGTGGACCTGGCTAACGCACGCGGCGTGGAGCCCGGCTACAGCATCACCTTGCCTACCAGCGCCTCAGGTGTGTTCACCGTTGCCGTGTTCGCCGACGACCCACGCAATGACGCCACCCTGCATGTGGACCAGTACACCGGCAAGGTTTTGGCCGATGTGCGTTGGCAACATTACAACCTGGTGGCCCGCACCACCGAGACCGGCGTGATGTTGCACGAAGGCAAGATGTTCGGCTGGGTCAACCAACTGATCGTGCTGGTGATCTGCCTGATGATCCTGCTCAGTGCAGTCAGCGGCGTGGTGATCTGGTGGAAGCGTCGGCCCCACGGCGGGCTGGGGGTTCCACCGCTACGCCACGACCTGCCCAAGTGGAAAACGGCTATGGTCATCATGTTCGGGTTGGCGATACTGTTCCCGTTGGTGGGCGCTTCGTTGCTGGTGGTATGGGTGTTGGATCGGCTGGTGCTATCGCGGTTCCTAGGCCCACGGGAATCCGCCACCCACAGCTGATGGGGTGGGTGGCGGTGTATCAGCCATTCGATGCGCACGCGTCGAGGTCAGAGTTCATCGTGGCCATACCAGGCCTCTTGCGTCTCGACCCTGGCGCCGATCCATCCTTCGCCCAGCACACCTCGACGTGTCCAGAACGCGTCGGCGTACAACACCATGAGCGTGCCGTGAGACCTGAGCTGGTCGACCAGCACGCTCGGATCCGGCGCGCCATTCGGGCCAAGCAGCCTGGCTTCAGCGTTCGTAAAAGCGGGCACGTACTTGAGCAACGCGCCACCGCGGCAGGCCAGGTAACAGCTTTTGGCGCTGGGCGCATTGTCTTTGATCACCTCCAGATAACCGCGCAGGTCATCCTTGGCGACGAAATTGCCTAGCAGGTTCTTATCAAGTGGTGCGAGGCTGGATGTTGAATCGATAGCTTTATAGAACGCCTGCACCGCAGCGATTCTGTAAGTGCCCAGATCATTGCCGGCAGGTACATCGAACCCGGCCTTGCCCTTCCAGAACAACAGATCCAGGGTGTTGTTGCCTGGCGTGCCCGCACGGTCCTCGACCGGATCAAGCGCCACATAACCTTGCGTATCCTGCGGCATCAGCACCGCGCCCAGGTACTGCTTTTCCTGAAAGGACGGCACCAGGCCCTGAGCATAGCGGGCCGCATCGTCGGGATACAGATACAGCGGCCCGCAGAACGAATGGAAATGCGGGTTTTCGGAAAAGGAATGCGGTGTATTTTTCGGCTGCCACTGTGTTCCGACACGCTCGTTGCGGCTCCACACTTCGCTGGTCACCCTGACATACAGCAAGCCATCAGCGGCCAGGCGACGAACATAATCGAGCACCTTGAGAGAACCTTCGAGCAGGTGCGGCAGGTCCAGGTGCGCATGGCTCGTCCATGAATAGAGCGAGGCGTCCTGGGATAGCGTATACGTCAGCAACGCCCCGTCAGCACACAGCAAATACAAGGGTAGAACATGCCTGTTGCGAGCATGGCTGACAAAATTCAGCGCCCTGGCAAGGTATTGAGGCGGAAAAAAACTCAGCGCCATCTCATCCGTAGCCGGGGCGATGGCCACGTTGGACCCCACCAGATACAGGCCGTCGATGACAAAATCCTGAGGCAACTGACCATTGATAAACACCTGCTCGAAGTCAGTAAAATTTTCCCTTACCAGCGCCAGCGTCGTCATGTACAAAGGCTTGTTGACCGCCTTGAGCAGATAGCCGAACGCCACGTCCGCTTGCGGCGTGCTTAGACGTTGGGCGTACCGCACCGCATCGAGCGCGCGGGTGAAGACGGGGCCGCACGGTGAGTCAAACAGCACCGCGCGAATATCCTGATCCGGAACGAGGGGAACGTTCGAGATAAACTTCACCGTGATCCGACGAGCCGCTCCCCACAACGCGTCACCCTTTACCACACAGAACTCGCCGGCCTTCGCCAGCTGGGTGACAAAATCCTGAGGCGACAATGTGCCGTCGCGCAGTTGTTGCTCTACCGTGTTGTCGGCATAGTCGCCCCTGGCCCGATTCAGCGGCGCCAAACGCTGCTTGAGCAACTGTTCCTCGGCAGAGCCTGATACTTGATAGCTCAGGATCGAGCCGGTCAAGCTGAACACATACTCGCGCTTGATCTGAGTCTCAACGTGCAACAGCGTGGCGAGCGCCGCACTGGGGATCATGCTTTTATAGATACTTTTCTGGGTGGCGGACAGCAGCAGTGGCACCTCCTGATCGACCACCGAGCGGTAACGGGCAACCATTACGCTGCCCCCCGGATACTGACCCGCCGCGACGATCGGATCGGGGTAGATCCAGTCCGTTGTGAGCCCTTGTGGCGGCAGCACCAACGGCTCGGTGGCGGCGAACAAGCCATTGACCAGACGCACAATCACCCCGCCATAAGCGCGACGCAGCCCGTTACCTATTCGGGTCGCGGCATAGCGGGCCGCATCATCGACACTGGCAAAGGCCGGCCCCATGCGTCGCGGCATCATCGTTGCGTAGCCGGTCCACATAGGGTCGACCACGCCGGGCTTATCCCAGCACTGACTAGTCCTTATCACCCGCAATGCACCGCGCAGCGCCCAGTCCTGGATAAACTTCTGGGGACGCATCAGGCCGGAACGCAACTGCTCACTGGCACGCACCAACAAGTTGTCCGCATCGCCGCCACCCTTTACGTCAATCGGAAAGGGCGCATAACTCAACAGCGCGCCATCGAACGTAGAGAAGTACAGACGCAGGCTGTTTGTTCTACCCCGCTGAGCCTCAAAAAGCGCGCTATAGAGCACCTGAGGGGTCACGAAAAATAATGTGAGCCAGGCGTTGAAGCGATCCAGACCGCGTCGCGCCCACTGCTGCGAACGAAACAACCCATGCAGGATAAAACCATCGGGAAACTCAAAGCCGCCCACCTCAAGGGGCTTGAACAGGCTGTTGAGGTTGAACAACACATTGTTTGCGCCAACCCCTACTACCTCGCTGGCAATGTAGTGCTCCTTATCCCGATGCTTGAGGATAAAGGCAAAGCAGGCGGCCTGCGCCAGATTGCGGCCATGCACCCGCCCATGGAGATTACGCGCGGCTTCATCGGCACTGTCGAACACCGCTCCGTAAGTGGCGAAATCCGGCGGGCCGGAACGTGGCGCATAGTCAAAGTTGAAGGACCAATCGTTGAACACCGAGCCACGCGGTCCCCAAAATGAGTTGCCCTGGACGATCTTCAGGTCGCCCGCCTCTGCCACTCGCCACACCCATTCAACCGGCTTGACTTCACCGCTGTCCAGGCGGCGCTGCAAACTGTTGGGCCCGGCGTCGGGGGCAATATTGTTCAACAGCAGCTGCTCGTGAGAGGAGTTGCCGGGTGTGTACTCCAGCAGACAGCTCGCCGACGCAGAGAGCCAGGCCACACGCTTGGCGTGAATGACCGAATACATTTCATCGCAGGAAAACATCTGCTGGTGGACCAGCGCCTCGTTCCGCGTCCAGCCACGGCGCAATACCGGCGCCGGGTCGACCATCGACAGCTCTGCATGGGAACCATAGCGCCCTTGCAACACGTAGGGCTCCGGCGGGATTAACGGCCCCAGATTACCGACCGGGAAAAACAGCGTGAAAGCAAAAGGCTCGGCCAGGCTCTCCATCGGCTCGGTGACGACAAAACGACCGTCGGTGCCCTTGAGTACATAACCGCCGTAGGCGCGATCACGCCGATTGCCGATCTGTTCGTGGGCATACGTGACTGCATCCCGTGCGGAGAGAAACGAGCGGCTCAACGTCACTTGATAACGCGATGCCAACAGGTCGGCGCCGGCATCCACCGACCCCTCTGTACGCCACAGGCCGCCGCCCTGAACCACCCGAAGGTCGGTCGCTGCAATGATCCTGCGCGCGTAATCACGGGGCGTCAGCGTACCGGCCAGCAGCGCAGCCTGCGCGCCATTGTCATGCAGCCCGCCCGTAGCCGACTCCCGGACCAGCTCACTGGTGCGTGTAGCCTCGGGGATCCGGAAGGCAAGCAACGCCGAGTCGGTGGCGAGCATGTACAAAGACAAGCCACGGGCCGGATCCTGGATGGTGCGAGTTGCCTGCGCCTGGCGGGTAGCAGCCACTACCTGTGCCGGCGTGAAAAACGTATTGGCCAGCCACGTTTCCCGGGCAGCCACTTCATGGGTCTCGTACCAACTGGTGAAGTAAATCGCCTCCAGCCGGTAGTTCGACGGCAACTGCAATCTGCCGTCGCGCTTTGGAAAGACCTCTTCGGGTGAGAACAGCGGATAACGCCTGGAAGTTGCGAACGTGGCCACGTAGGCATCGTCGCGGGTGTGTTTGAGCACAAACCCGAACGCGCCGGGCTTGCTCGCAGCACCGGAAAGTTCCAGTGCACGTTTGACCGCCAATTCAGGGCGCGGCAGCACTTCGCTGCAGAAGGGCTGTTGCTGGACGTCGCCTGTGTTTGTCACTGGCGTGCCAAGCCGCCACCCCTGGGTGACACGCCCGCGAACACCGCCCCAAACCCGATTGGCAATCAGCACCCACAACTCGCCCGCATTGGCCAGCCGGCGTACGGGAAACTCGAAATCACTGCTGGTTTCACCCGGCCCGCCTCGCAGTTGCTGCTCCAGGTTGCGCTCTTGAGCCGACCCGCTGCTGACGTACTTGAGCAGCACGTCGTCAGGGCCGGAAAAATAATGGTTCTTGGCAAATGCTCTGTTCTCGAAACTGAAGAGTTGATCGGCCTCTGAATAAAAGTTATTGAACAGCGTCACCTGGTCCGGCGTGAAATCGGGAAAGTGGGCCTGGATTTGCGCAGTATCAACAGGATGTGAGTGATAGAACGCCTCGGCACTGTGGTCATCAGGGGCAATGAAACGGCCCTCGCTGTCCCTGGCCAAAAGCAGCTTGTGATCGAACGTGTCGCGACGGTCCGGGATGGGGTGAGTGGCGTAGTAGCGGTTCCGGCGCTTGAGGATCACCCCTCCGTACTCGATATCCCGTCGTTGGCCGATCATCATATGCGCCCAGCGAGCCGCATCATCGGCGCTGATAAAAGGCGGGCTGTAAGTCGGCAGCGCAATATCGGCAAAGGGGCGCCAGTCGGCACCGACCGATCCGGTCCGGCTCCACAGCTTGCTGCCTTTACCGGCCTTGCTGGTCTTGAGCACGGTCAACTGGCCCGCGGCTGCCAGGCGCAGCACGAACTCACTGGGTTTGAGGCTGCCGGCGACCAGGGCGGAGTCAATGTTGTTATCCACGATCGCGCCATCGGGCGTCACCCGATAAAGCTGCGCTTCGGCCTCAGAGAACGAGCAGGTATAGCGCAGCAATGCGCCGTCTTGGGTGCCCAGGAATATCGAATATGCGCCTTGCTTGAGCAATTCAGGCACCAAGCGCCCCTGGTACAAATGTCGGGCCAGTTCTGGCGCCCAGAAAAAATTACGGTACAACCACGGTTGCCTGGTGGTGACCGGTGCCGCATTGCCACCGCTGCCCAGGTAAACCGCGTTCAGATGAAACTTCGCAGGCAGTTGGTGCTTGCCATCGGTATCGGTGGGGAACAACTCTTGGACAGACTGCTGCGCGCCGACTGAGCCCGACGGTTCGGTCACCGCATAGAGGTGCTTATCATCATGTTTGAGCACATACGCCTGCTGGATAGCCGCCGGTTTATCGGCCAGGCGCGCCTGAGCATGGCCGATGGCGGCGGTGAGACTGGCCTGCACTGGACCGCAGGGAGGCAGTTCGCGTTTTTTCGGCACAAAAGGCGAGTAAGGTTTCCAGCTATCGGGGACCTCGCCGGTGCTGCCGCCCCACACAGCATTGGACACCACAATCGAAAGTTTGCTGACACTGGCGACCTTCTTGAAGAAGTTTTCCACTACGCCGTCATAGCCATCGGGTCTGCCGAACGGCTGCTTGGTTTCCAGCCACACGCCGAAACGTCGCTCGGTATCCGAGCGGGTACAGACATGTTTAAACAACGAGCCTTGCGGCCCCGACAAATAAAAGGCCGTGAAGAACGCTGGCTCAAGGATGTTGGCAACCAGGTCTTCCTCTGAATAAAAGCTGTTCAAGGCATTGATGCGGCGGTCTGAAAAATCGGGATGATTGGCCTTGTACTGGTCGAATAAATCCGGATGCGAATGGTACTCCGCCACACAGCGATAACCTTCGGGATGGACATACTGCTTGTTGCTGTCGAGGTTCAATACGGTGGTCATGTCGAAATAGTTTTCGCCGCCCTCGATCGGATCTGTCGCGTAAAAGAGTTCGTCGGCCAAACTCTGCAAGATCACCCCACCGTATTCCACGTCACTCTGGCTGCCGATCTGTTCATGGGCATAGCGAGCCGCATCATCCATGCTGACAAAACCCGGCCCTACCGGGGGTAACTCCACGTCGGGCTTGGGGTCTGCCCCAAACCAGCCTCGTCTGATTCGCTCCATGTCTTCGTTTCCCTGTTGGGTTGCACGGCGCCAGGATTGGCCACCGCAGCCCACATGGTCGGCAGTCGACGTGAGGCGGTGGCGTTAGATAATGATCAGCTTTCGCAGGGCAACGCACTGTTTTGAGGCCCGCTGCGCACGCAACGCCGTTTACGGCGCCAAGCTGGTGCGCGGCACGCGTCCCTCCCACCGCCAACATCGCTGCAACCGCGCGGCCAGCGTCGCAGGCACAGCCTTTGCAATGCCCTCTGTATCTGCCCCATAAAAACTATCGGTTACGGAGATCGCACCATGCAGCGTCGCAGCTTGATCAAGGCTTTCACTTTGTCGGCATCCATTGCAGCCATGGGTTTGACCTGGACCGTACAGGCCGCCGAGACCATCAAGGTCGGCATCCTGCACTCGTTGTCCGGAACCATGGCGATTTCCGAAACCTCGCTTAAAGACATGGCGTTGATGACCATCGACGAGATCAACGCCAAGGGCGGCGTAAACGGCAAGATGCTCGAACCGGTGGTGGTGGACCCGGCGTCCAATTGGCCGCTGTTCGCGGAAAAAGGCCGGCAGTTGCTGACCCAGGACAAGGTCGCCGTGGTGTTCGGCTGCTGGACTTCGGTGTCGCGCAAATCGGTATTGCCGGTATTCGAAGAACTCAACGGCTTGCTGTTCTACCCGGTGCAGTACGAAGGCGAAGAGATGTCGCCGAACGTGTTCTATACCGGTGCGGCGCCGAACCAGCAGGCGATCCCGGCGGTGGAATATTTGATGAGCGAAGAAGGCGGCAGCGCCAAGCGCTTCTTCCTGCTCGGCACCGACTACGTGTACCCGCGCACCACCAACAAGATCCTGCGCTCGTTCCTGAAGTCCAAAGGTGTGGCGGATAAAGACATCGAAGAGGTTTACACCCCGTTCGGCCATGCCGATTACCAGACCATCGTCGCCAACATCAAAAAATTCTCCGCCGGCGGCAAGACCGCGGTGGTCTCCACCGTCAATGGCGATTCCAACGTGCCGTTCTACAAAGAGCTGGCCAACCAGGGTTTGAAGGCCACCGACGTACCGGTGGTGGCGTTCTCCGTGGGAGAAGAAGAACTGCGCGGCATCGACACCAAACCGCTGGTGGGCAACCTGGCGGCGTGGAACTACTTCCAGTCGGTGGAAAACCCGGTGAACCAGAAATTCGTCGCCGATTGGAAAGCCTACGCCAAGAAGCACAACCTGCCGGGCGCGGACAAAGCCGTGACCAACGACCCGATGGAAGCCACCTATGTGGGCATCCATATGTGGGCCCAGGCGGCAGAGCAAGCCAAGTCCACCGACGTCGACAAAGTACGTGAAGCCCTGGGCGGCCAGACCTTCGCGGCGCCGTCGGGCTTTACCCTGACCATGGACAAGACCAACCACCACCTGCACAAGCCGGTGATGATCGGCGAGATCCAGGCCGACGGTCAGTTCTCGGTGGTGTGGCAGACCGAAGCGCCGATTCGGGCACAGCCATGGAGCCCTTACATTCCGGGCAATGACAAAAAACCGGACTATGCCGTGAAGAGCAACTAACGCCCCCCACAGATCAAATGTGGGACATGGTCACTGTGGGAGCTGGCTTGCCTGCGATGCAAACAACTCGGTGTGCCTGACACACCGCAGCGATGCCATCGCAGGCAAGCCAGCTCCCACAGACAACCAGCGCCCACACTGTCCCCGCATGATCAGGACATTTTCGTATGCCCACTGCCCTCCACCGCTTCATCCTCGCCGTGCTGCTGTTGCTGCCTTGGGCGGCATATGCAGGCGATGCCGAAGACTTCCTCAAAGCCAACCCGGTGCAACAAGCCAAGCTCCTTCAGGATTGGGCCGCCAACCCCGACCCTGCGCGTATCGAACTGGTGGACGCCCTTGAGCAAGGCCAACTCACACTCAATGGCGAAACCAAAACCCTGCGCTTGAACAACCGCCTGCGCGGCCTGATCGATAACGTTCAAGCCAGCCAGCAACTGCTCGCCGCCGACCCCAAGGTACGCCTGGCGGCAGCGCGAACCCTGCAAAAAAGCGCTGTGCCTGCGCAGCTGAAATTCCTCGACCAACAAGTCGCCGCCGAGACCGACGAGGATGTACACAACGCCCTCAGCCTGGCCCTGGCCAACCTGCAATTGGTGGACACCGACCCTGCTGTGCGCCTGGCCGCCGTGCGCTTGCTCGGCAGCACCGGTGACCCGCTGGCGCGCACGCGCCTTGAAGCGCTGCTGGCGCCGGGAGTGGAAACCGATGCCGCCGTGCACACCGCCGCCGAAACCAGCCTGGCCCAGGTCAAACGCAAACTGATGGTCGGCGAGATACTCGGGCAGGCGTTCAGCGGCATGTCGCTGGGCTCGATCCTGCTGTTGGCGGCACTGGGTTTGGCTATCACCTTCGGCCTGCTCGGCGTGATCAACATGGCCCACGGCGAGATGCTGATGCTCGGCGCCTACTCGACCTACGTGGTGCAGTTGTTGATGCAGCGCTATGTGCCCCAGGCCATCGAGTTCTACCCGTTGATTGCACTGCCGGTGGCATTTTTTGTCACCGCAGCCATCGGCATGGCACTGGAGCGCACCGTGATTCGTCACCTCTATGGCCGCCCGCTGGAAACCCTGCTCGCCACCTGGGGCATCAGCCTGATGCTGATCCAGTTGGTGCGCCTGGTGTTCGGCGCGCAGAACGTCGAAGTGTCCAACCCCGCCTGGCTGTCCGGCGGCATTCAAGTACTGCCCAACCTGGTGCTGCCGTACAACCGCATCGTCATCATCGCCTTTGCGCTGTTCGTGGTGGTGCTCACCTGGTTGCTGCTGAACAAGACGCGCCTGGGTCTGAACGTGCGCGCCGTCACCCAGAACCGCAACATGGCCGCCTGCTGCGGCGTGCCCACCGGGCGCGTAGACATGCTCGCCTTTGGTCTGGGCTCCGGCATTGCAGGGCTGGGCGGCGTAGCGCTGAGCCAGATCGGCAACGTCGGCCCGGACCTGGGCCAGAGCTACATCATCGACTCGTTCCTGGTGGTAGTGCTAGGTGGTGTTGGCCAGTTGGCCGGTAGCGTGATGGCGGCCTTCGGCCTGGGTATTGCCAACAAGATTCTTGAACCGCAAATCGGTGCCGTACTCGGCAAGATCCTGATCCTCGCGCTGATCATTCTGTTTATCCAGAAACGCCCGCAAGGACTCTTCGCACTGAAAGGACGGGTGATCGACTGATGAATCAGCCATTGATGCTTACGGCCACGCAAAAAGCCGGCCCCAAGGTGACGATTGCCGTGGGCGCGGTGATCCTGTTTCTGCTGCTGGCATTGCCATTGTGTTCTCTGCTGCCTGCGGACAACCCACTGCATGTATCGGCCTATACGTTAACGCTGGTGGGCAAGATCCTCTGCTATGCCATCGTCGCGTTGGCACTGGACCTGGTGTGGGGTTACGCGGGCATGTTGTCCCTGGGCCACGGCCTGTTCTTTGCCCTGGGCGGCTATGCCATGGGCATGTACCTGATGCGCCAAGCGTCGGGTGATGGGTTACCGGCGTTCATGACCTTTCTGTCCTGGACCGAATTGCCCTGGTACTGGGCCGGCACCGACAACTTTCTGTGGGCGCTGTGCCTGGTGGTGCTGGCGCCAGGGCTGTTGGCCCTGGTGTTCGGCTTCTTCGCCTTCCGCTCGCGGATCAAGGGCGTGTATTTCTCGATCATGACCCAAGCCCTGACCTTTGCCGGGATGCTGCTGTTTTTCCGCAACGAAACCGGGTTTGGCGGCAATAACGGCTTTACCAATTTCCGCAGCATCTTAGGCTTTGGCATCACAGAACCTGGCACACGAGCGGTGTTGTTTGTGGCCACGGTGCTGCTGCTGGTGGCCAGCCTGTATATCGGCTGGCGCTTGGCGCAGAGCAAGTTCGGCCGGGTGCTGACCGCTTTGCGCGATGCCGAGAACCGCCTGATGTTCTGCGGTTACGACCCGCGCGGCTTCAAGTTGTTTGTGTGGGTGTTGAGCGCGGTGCTGTGTGGCTTGGCGGGGGCGCTGTATGTGCCGCAGGTTGGCATCATCAACCCCAGCGAGATGTCGCCAACCAACTCCATCGAGGCCGCCGTATGGGTCGCCCTGGGCGGGCGAGGCACGCTGATCGGGCCATTGCTCGGCGCCGGGGTGGTCAACGGCATGAAGAGCTGGTTCACCGTGGCGTTCCCCGAGTACTGGCTGTTCTTCCTCGGGGCGCTGTTCATCATCGTCACCCTGTACCTGCCCAAGGGCGTTATCGGCCTGCTGAAGAAATGAGGAACGTCATGCTTGAACCTATTTTCGATGCGGGCAGCGGCCGCGATGCGATCGGTATCGGCCAGGCCGCCGGCAAGGGGCTCAACACTCGCCACGGCACCATCCTGACGCTTGAAGACATCAGCGTCAGCTTCGACGGTTTCAAGGCGTTGAATGACCTGAACCTGTACATCGGCGTCGGCGAATTGCGCTGCATCATCGGCCCCAACGGCGCGGGCAAGACCACGCTGATGGACGTAATTACCGGCAAGACCCGGCCCAGCCACGGCAGGGCCTGGTTTGGCGAAACTCTGGACCTGACCAGCATGAGCGAAGTACAGATCGCCCAGGCCGGTATCGGCCGCAAGTTTCAGAAGCCCACGGTGTTCGAAGCCCTGAGTGTGTTCGAAAACCTTGAGCTGGCGCAGAAGACCGACAAGTCGGTGTGGGCCAGCCTGCGGGCGCGCCTGAGTGGCGAGCAAAAAGACCGTATCGATGAAGTGCTCGACACCATCCGCCTGACCGCCTCGGTGCATCGGCCCGCCGGTTTGCTTTCCCACGGCCAGAAGCAGTTTCTGGAAATCGGCATGTTGCTGATGCAAGACCCGCAACTGTTGCTGCTCGACGAGCCGGTAGCGGGCATGACCGACGCCGAAACCGAGTTCACCGCCGAACTGTTCAAGCGCCTGGCCG
Source organism: Pseudomonas paralactis (assembly GCF_001439735.1). Classification (GTDB taxonomy): domain Bacteria; phylum Pseudomonadota; class Gammaproteobacteria; order Pseudomonadales; family Pseudomonadaceae; genus Aquipseudomonas; species Aquipseudomonas paralactis. Next base: position 547,946 of record NZ_JYLN01000004.1, on the reverse strand, counting down.
GCAAGCATTCGTTGATGGTGGTGGAGCACGACATGGGCTTTGTCGGCTCTATCGCTGATCACGTCACCGTGTTGCACCAGGGCAGCGTATTGGCCGAAGGGTCGCTGGAACAGGTGCAGGAAAATGAGCGAGTGATCGAGGTTTACCTCGGTCGCTAACGCTGACACGAACGGCTTTATGTGGGAGCTGGCTTGCCTGCGATAGCGGTGTACCTGATACACCGGGTCGCCTGCATCGCAGGCAAGCCAGCTCCCACAGTTGATCCGATTCCCACAGGGGAATAGAGGAGAATCGAACATGCTGCAAGTCGACAAGCTGCACCAGTATTACGGCGGTAGCCACATTCTGCGCGGGCTGTCTTTTGACGTGAAGATTGGCGAAGTCACCTGCCTGCTCGGGCGTAACGGCGTGGGCAAAACCACCCTGCTCAAGTGCCTGATGGGCCTGCTGCCGGCCAAAGAAGGCGCAGTCAACTGGGAAGGCAAGGCCATCACCGGCTTCAAGCCGCACCAGCGGGTCCATGCCGGGATCGCGTATGTTCCTCAGGGCCGGGAGATATTCGGGCGGCTGACCGTAGAAGAAAACCTGCTGATGGGACTGTCGCGTTTCCCCGGTTCCGAAGCCAAAGAGGTGCCGGCCTTCATCTACGAGCTTTTTCCGGTGTTGCTGCAAATGAAGCATCGCCGCGGCGGCGATTTGTCCGGGGGCCAACAACAACAATTGGCGATTGGCCGCGCCCTGGCCAGCCGCCCACGAATGCTGATCCTCGACGAGCCTACCGAAGGTATTCAGCCGTCGGTGATCAAGGAAATCGGTGCGGTGATCAAAAAGCTTGCCGAACGCGGCGACATGGCGATCCTGCTGGTGGAGCAGTTCTACGACTTCGCCGCCGAACTGGCCGACCAGTATCTGGTGATGTCCCGCGGTGAAATCGTGCAGCAGGGCCGTGGTGAAAATATGGAACGCGAGGGTGTGCGTGGGCTGGTAACCATCTAATCTGTAGCCTCCTAACGATAAGCACACGCCATGAACCTGCCCGTTACCCCTGCCCTGTTCACGCCCAGCTGGCACGCCGAGCTGGAACTCGGCTATGCGCGTGTCAATGACACCACGCGCCCGGTGCTGCGCCGCCACCTTGGCCCGCTGCGGGTGCAAAAGCACCTGTACGCCGAAGGCCCCGAGGTGTGCCAGCACATCATCGTGCACCCACCCGGCGGCATTGCCGGTGGTGATCGCCTGGACATCAGCGCCCACGTCGGCACCGGTGCCTGGGCGCAGCTGACCAGCCCCGGCGCAGCCAAGTGGTACCGCGCCGGCGGCCCGGCGTTTCAGCACGTCGAGTTGACCGTCGAGGCCGGTGCGACGCTGGAATGGCTGCCCCAGGAAACCATCGTATTCAGCGCCGCCCAGGCCGAACTGACCACGCGTGTTGAGCTGCAAGGCGATGCGCGGTTGTTGTACTGGGATGTGGTCGCACTCGGGCGCCCGGCCAGTGGCGAGCGGTTCGACCTCGGCCACTTTCAATCGCACCTGGATATTCGCCGCGACGGCCAGTTGCTCTGGCACGAACGCCAGCGCATTGTGGGCGCCGATGGGCTGCTGGATTCGCCTATCGGATTGGACGGGCAGCCGGTGTTTGCCACGTTGCTGGTGACCGGCGAGATCGACGCTGAACTGCTTGAACAATGCCGCTCACTGCCCCGCGCGGTGCGCGGTGACCTGACCCAACTGCCCGGTTTGCTGGTGGCGCGGTGCCTGGCCAGTGAAGCGCTGCTGGCGCGGGGATGGTTGATTGATTTATGGCGGCTTTTACGCCCGGCACTGTTTGGGCGTGAAGCAGTCGCACCAAGAATCTGGAGCACATGAAGATGCGCCCTTTTGTAGGAGCGAGCTTGCTCGCGAAAATCGTTAACAATAACGCGGGCATCCTGAATGCACGCGGCGCCCTCGGGTTTTTCGCGAGCAAGCTCGCTCCTACAGGGGTTAGCGCTCGTCTTTTTAACTGTTTTACTACGGACTGAACCATGGACCTGACCCCACGGGAAAAAGACAAACTGCTGATCTTCACCGCAGGCTTGGTCGCCGAGCGGCGCCTGGCGCGCGGGGTGAAGCTCAACTACCCGGAGACCATCGCCTATATTTCCGCCGCGCTAATGGAAGGCGCCCGCGATGGCCGTACCGTGGCCGACCTCATGCACTACGGCACCACCCTGCTCAGCCGCGAACAAGTGATGGAAGGCATCCCGGAAATGATCCCGGATATCCAGGTGGAAGCCACCTTTCCCGACGGCACCAAACTGGTCACCGTCCACCAGCCCATTGCGTAAGGTGTTGCCATGATTCGTGATGCAACTGAACACGACCTGCCCGCCATCCGCGCTATCTACAACGACGCGGTACAGAACACCACGGCGATCTGGAACGAGCAGCCGGTAGACCTGGCGAACCGCCAGGCCTGGTTCAGCGCGCGCCAGGCGCAGCAGTACCCGATCCTGGTGACGGTGGAAAACGACGAAATCACCGGCTACGCCTCATTCGGCGACTGGCGCCCCTTCGAAGGCTTCCGCTACAGCGTCGAACACTCCGTATACGTGCGCAATGACCAGCGCGGCAAAGGCCTCGGCCCACGCCTGATGCAGGCCCTGATCGAACGAGCGCGCAGCGGCGGCAAGCACGTCATGGTCGCCGCCATCGAAAGCGGCAACCTGGCCTCGATCCGCCTGCATGAGCGCCTGGGCTTCAGCATTACCGGGCAAATGCCGCAAGTGGGCATCAAGTTCGGCCGGTGGCTGGACCTGACCTTTATGCAACTGACGTTGAATCCGGGCGCCGAACCGCCCAAGGAGTGAGATCGATGAGCGCTGCACAACTGCGTCGAGTCAATGCTGAAAGCTTTGCCCATTACCGCCTGGGCTTGATCGAGCTGTTGCTGGACGCGGTGCAGCACGGCGCATCGGTGGGCTTTATGGCCAACTTCGATGAGACCCAGGCCCGCGAGTATCTGACCAGCGTGCAAGCCGGTATCGAAGACGCCAGCCTGCTGCTGTGGGTGGTCGTGCGTGAAGAACGGGTAATCGCCAGTGTGCAACTGGCACTGTGCCAAAAGGCCAACGGCCTGAACCGCGCCGAAGTGCAAAAGTTACTGGTGCACAGCAGCGCCCGTCGCCATGGCCTGGGCCAACAATTGATGAATACCCTGGAACTTGCCGCGCGCCAGCACAAGCGTGGCCTGCTGTACCTGGACACCGAGGCCGGCTCCGGTGCCGAAGCCTTCTACCAGTCGCTGCGCTATACCAGGATCGGTGAGCTGCCCGACTACTGCCAAAGCCCGGACGGGCGCTACAGCCCGACCGCCATCTACTACAAGACCCTGGGGCAACCTGCATGATTCCTGGTGAATATCAGATCCAGCCTGGCGAAATCGAACTGAATGTCGGCCGCCGCACCGTCACCCTCAGCGTGGCCAACTGCGGCGACCGGCCGATCCAGGTAGGTTCGCATTACCACTTTTTCGAGACCAATGACGCACTGGAGTTTGACCGGGCGGCAAGCCGCGGCATGCGCCTGAATATTCCGGCGGGCACGGCGGTGCGGTTTGAGCCGGGGCAGCGTCGGGAGGTGGAGTTGGTGGATTTGGGTGGTGGGCGGCGGGTATTTGGGTTTGCAGGGCGGGTCATGGGCGACCTTTAGGGCCTCATCGCAGGCAAGCCAGCTCCCACAGTTGAAATGCAATCCCCTGTGGGAGCTGGCTTGCCTGCGATAGCGATTTCACATTCAACACCTATTCTTCAGGGCACACACATGAAAATCACCCGCCAAGCCTACGCCGACATGTACGGCCCCACCGTCGGTGACAAGGTCCGCCTGGCCGACACCGAGCTGTTTGTCGAAGTCGAACAGGACTTCACCGTCTACGGCGAAGAGGTCAAATTCGGCGGCGGCAAGGTAATCCGTGACGGCCAGGGCCAGAGCCAATTGCTCGCCCATGAAGTAGTCGACACGCTGATCACCAACGCATTGATCATCGACCACTGGGGCATCGTCAAGGCCGACGTCGGCTTGAAGAATGGCCGCATCCACGCGATTGGCAAAGCCGGCAACCCGGATATCCAGCCGGGGGTGACCATGGCCATCGGCGCCAGCACAGAAGTGATTGCCGGTGAAGGCATGATCCTCACCGCCGGCGGCATCGACTCCCACGTGCATTTCATTTGCCCACAGCAGATCGAAGAGGCCCTGACCAGCGGCGTCACCACCATGATCGGCGGCGGTACCGGCCCTGCCACCGGCACCAACGCCACCACGTGCACATCCGGCCCCTGGCACTTGGCGCGTATGCTACAGGCCAGTGATTCGTTCCCGATGAATATCGGTTTCACCGGCAAGGGCAACGCCAGTTTGCCCGAGCCGCTGATCGAGCAGGTCAAGGCCGGAGCCATCGGTTTGAAGCTGCACGAAGACTGGGGCACAACGCCCGCGAGCATCGACAACTGCCTGAGCGTCGCCGATGCCTACGACGTGCAGGTGGCGATCCACAGCGACACCCTCAATGAGTCGGGCTTTGTGGAAACCACCCTCGCCGCGCTCAAGGGCCGCACCATTCACACCTACCACACCGAAGGTGCCGGTGGCGGCCATGCACCGGACATCATCAAAGCCTGCGGTTTCCCCAATGTGCTGCCCAGCTCCACCAACCCCACGCGCCCGTTCACACGCAACACCATCGACGAACACCTGGACATGTTGATGGTGTGTCACCACCTGGACCCGAGCATTGCCGAAGACGTGGCCTTCGCCGAAAGCCGCATCCGCCGCGAAACCATCGCCGCCGAAGACATCCTGCACGACCTCGGCGCGTTCTCGATGATCAGCTCCGACAGCCAGGCCATGGGCCGTGTCGGCGAAGTGATCACGCGCACCTGGCAGACCGCCGACAAGATGAAAAAACAGCGTGGCCCCCTGCCGGGCGACGGCGTGGGCAACGATAACTTCCGCGCCAAACGCTACATCGCCAAGTACACCATCAACCCGGCGATCACCCACGGTATCAGCCATATCGTCGGTTCCATCGAAGTCGGCAAATGGGCCGACCTGGTGCTGTGGCGCCCGGCGTTTTTCGGCATCAAGCCCACGCTGATCCTCAAGGGCGGCGCCATTGCTTCGAGCCTGATGGGCGACGCCAACGCCTCGATCCCGACGCCGCAGCCGGTGCATTACCGCCCCATGTTCGCCAGCTTCGGCAGCTCCCTGCACGCCACCAGCCTGACGTTTATCAGCCAGGCCGCGCAGGCGGCCGGACTGCCCGAGGCCCTGGGCCTGAAGAAGCAGATCGCGGTGGTCAAGGGTTGCCGCGACGTGCAGAAAACCGACCTGATCCACAACGATTACCTGCCGGATATCGAGGTGGACCCACAGACTTACCAGGTCAAGGCCGACGGTCAATTGCTGTGGTGCGAACCGGCCGAGGTGTTGCCGATGGCCCAGCGGTACTTTCTGTTCTAGAGGATGGCGCGGATCGCTTGATCGGTCAGTGTCTGGTTCAAGGTGATCAGTTCGCCATTGATGCGGCCAAAGGTGTCGTCGTAGTCTTGCTGGGACATCAGTTGCCCCGGTTCACTTTCCGAAGCCGGTCGGCCCAGGCGCTGGGCCGACCGGCTGATGGTTTGGCGCAGGGCCTGCCTCGCGCTCTCAGGGAGGTTGGCTGCGGCGGCCCATTGTTCCTGCGCGGCCTGATAGTCAATCAGTGCATCAAACTTTGCGGCAATCGACGCGTAGTCAGCTGAATGAGCCCGCTGCAGAAAGTCGGTCCACATCGGTTGCTCCAGCAGGTTGCCACGCAGCAGCTCGCCTTGGTCCAGTAGCTTTACGCGATTGAATGCCGCCTCGACCATGGGCGCCGTCACATAATCCTCGCGGAACATCATGCTCCGCGATTGCCAGGGCAGGTCCAGGCGGGTTGCCAGTGGCGTTGTGTACGCCAGGTAGATCTCGACTTCGTCGATATCGGCGATCAAATTGCCGCGGGCATCGTAATGATCGACGCGTGCGCCTTTCGCGTCGTACTCCGGAAACTTGACGCCGTCGGCCTGCAGTTGGGACACGCGCTCATGGGCGATACGGCCCAACTCATCGAGCCGCCACTTGCCCCTGGCCAGGTTGAAGACAGTTTTGCGCACGGAGGCCACGTCCTCGCTGAAGTACGCCGACCAATGCAGCACCGCAACGCCCATCGAATTGAACAACTGCGCCCCGGCGTCCACGCAGGCCGCAGGGTCCCGGGCCATCAGGAACAACTGCTCGCGCAATTCGGCGTCTTCGCCCATCGCCTCAAGTATGCGCCAGACCTTGGCGGTCAGTTCCGGCAACCATACGCCGCCCCTGAGTGTCGAGTCCCCGGAGTTTCTGACGGCACGAAGAACATTGAAAAAGCCCTCAGAGCCAAACGAACCTTCAAGCATGTCCCATAACACTTGCCTGGAGGGCCATTCCTGCGCCGAATAACCGGTTTTCCACTGCTCGCTGTCACGCGCGCCCCTTTTCGGTAACTGGCGATCCGGATCGCGGCCGGCGGCCTCGATGTACCGCTTGAATTGAGCAAGCAGCTCAGGCGTCAGCTCTTCACGGGTGAGGAACGTTTTCGCCACAATCAGTGCCTTATCCGAGCCCGGCGCGAACTCGGGAATCCGCGCTATCGGGTTCTCCCGCATATCCAGAATGAAATTCTCCGGCCTGGGCACACGGAATACACTGGCAGGCCACTCCTCCAGGCTTGTGTGATTGAGCAGCAAGGTCTGTAAGCGCGTCATGCGCCCAACATCGGGTGGCAAGCCGAGTGGGTTCATGTCCAAAAATAACTCTTTGAGATGCACCCGATCTTTCAAACGCAGGACGTCTTCAGGCGCAAGGACAATACCGTTACCGCCCAAATGCAACCGCTGCAAATGCGGCATCTGTTCGATGGCTGACGGCAGGCGTGTCAGTTGAGCGGCCTCGATCCCTAATCGACGCAAACCGCGAAAGTTGGCGAGCAGTGGCTGCACATCCGCATCCGTCAGCTGCGAGCCTTCGGTTCCCACAATGCCCAAGTAGCTGACATGGTCGAAGTTTGCAGTCAGTGCGGGCAAGGTTCGGAGCTGCTGCGCCAGGTCCTCTTCCAACCATTCGATTTTCTGCCCCAAGAGGCGCCCATTTCGATCGTAGTGCCGTGGGCCAACCTTTCTCCAGGCGTCATCCAGCGCCGTATAAATCTTGCGCCTGGCCCTCAGCACCTGGCGTTGCTGGTCGCCGAACGCCTCCATGCCCTGGGGCGGTGTGCTCAACCATTTGTGCAAGGTGGCCTGCAGGGTTTTGTACTCTTGCTCCAACGCACGCAGCCAGCTCAGGTCCAGCGCGCCGCGCTCGTTGATCAGGGCGAGCATTTCGTCCAGGGTGATTTCCGGGTACAGGCTGCGGACCCGCTCGCGCGTGATTTTTTCCCACTCAGTACCACCCCGTCCGCTCAATGGATAGCCGCGACGCTCACCCGGCAACACGCTCGGCGGTCGAAAAAACGGCAGCTTTTCCGGCGACATGTCCAAGGCTTTGCGCAACGGTGCTCGGCCTAATGCATGTTGCTGGATCAACCCCTTCAATTGCTCACCCTGGCCGACATGGGGCAGGCCGATCGCGTTGCGATGGGCGTCGGTCAACGCGTGCTGCAAGGCGCCGTAGAAACCATCGAGGCCATGCAGATCCTGACCGCGCTCATCAAAGGCTTGATAACGCCCATCCTCCATGCGTGCCAGGACCTTGCGGTTGCTCGCCTCCTGAGGGCCAAAACTGGCACGCAATGGGCCTTCAAACCGGCCCTCGCGCACGTCCAGGCGCAGATTGTCCGACCAGCCGGGAAGCGTCGGCAGGGTGTTGAGGGCCAGGGTTTCGGTGTCCGGCCCGGCCAACGCGTCGAGGTACAAGCCTTCATACGCGAGGGTCAGGCGCATTTGTTGCTGCGCCCGGCGCGCCTTTTCAGCGAGGCGCAGGGGAATGCGCTTGGCGCGGTTCATCGTGTCGCGCTCGGTCGGCGTCGCGTCCGCCAGCACTTCGCGCGCTAGAATCGTCGGCACGCTGCTGAAGTCGCGCTGGATCAGCATAATCGCGGAGTCGGAGGGTGGCTGCTGCTCAAGGTAAATACTCTTCATCAACCGCTCGCGTACCTCGATGGCCCTTTGTTCGAGTTTCAATTGCAGGGCCTCGGTTCGCGCCTCGGGTGTGCGGGCGGTGTAACTGCCCACCAGAGCATCGCGCTGAGGTTCGCTGAACGCTTCGATAATGCGTATGGGCAACTGGCCGCTCATCAAATCGGCGCGGTGGACCTGCACGGTGTCCGCCGCCGCGGCCTGCTGATTACCGTATTTGATCGACGGCCCGCTCAACTCGGTGCCGGAAAATGCCTCGATCGCCTTGCTCGCTGGCCATCCCGGCAACTCCACCGCCAGGGATGCGGCATAGCTGCACAGTGCGCTGCTGAGCGAGCCCTGGCGAATGCCCTCGGCGACGCTCACCGCATCGCGATACGCCCTGAACTGGCGCAGGGTGTCGAGCAGGATCGCCGGTACCGGCTCGCCTTCCACATGCACGCGGCGCAGCACGTCCTGACTCACAGCCGCCACGCTGCGCACCTGCTCCAACTCGGCATCACTGAAGCCCTCCGTCACCGGGCCCAATCGCCGCATCAACGTGGCGCCTTCCCAGGTGTGCGGGCGTTCCACTTCATGGTTCCACAGACCAGCGCCGTTGCTCTTCAATATCGGTTGATAGGCCTCGGCGCGTGTGGGATGGAGGATGCGGTATTGCTCGGTCAGCGGGTCTTGTTGCACAGCATAGCGTTTACCCTCCAATGGCAGCACGGTTTGGCCGTTATGCCGGTGCAGGCCTTGCTCATCCGCCGCCACCGCTGGTAAAGAAGAGGAGTGCTCGTAGACCGACAGGTCGGGATTCCACAGCCGGGTCTTGCCACTGGGCAAGGTGACAGCCTTGAGCTGCTCGATAAACGGCGAGACGGTGAAATGAACCACCGCCGCCTGTGCGGCCAGCGTCGCCAGGTTTTCCACCACATCGGTAATGTGCGCCCAGCCCGCTTTACGGTCGCCTTCGCTCAGCTCGATGACACCTTCAATGACTTCGTAGAGCATTTGCCCGGCCATCGTCACGGCCATCACCACACCCAGCGGCGGCACCGCCATGGCCACCAGGTTGAGACCGAACAGGCCAATGCTCATGTAATGCGCGGCGCGCAGTGAACGCGAGGCCTCATCGACATCGGCGGTGCTCACCGCACGATGCCGGGCGTTCTCGAACAGCCGAGTACGCAGGCTGCCCAGGCGATAGGTCCACAGGTCTGCAACTTGCCATAGGTCCGTCAGGGTGTGGGCGCGAATGTTGAATTCAGGGGCAGTGGCGTGCACGCGCACGTAGGGATGTGGTTCGCCCAGTGTCGAAGGCGTGGCAAAGGACGGAGAAGTGAGCAAGCGCCCCCATTCCGATCGCAAGGCCTGTGCGCCAAACCGCTGGGGAGGTGCGTCCAGCACCAGTTCGGTCAGCCGTTTGTAGTAGTAGGCGCGGTCTTTGTCGGCAACGAACCGGGCAAAAAAATGCTGGTTCGGCGTAGCCTTCCAGCCTTGGGAGCGGTCAGCTTCCTGGGTGGTTTTCGCGCTCAGGCGCTCGTTCAACGCCGTGCTGAAGTCACTGAAGGTTTCATAGCGCTTGATGGGATGGTCGGGATCGTCGGGTATATAAACGATGACCCAGCAGGTGTAGCCAGGCTTGGCGCAAGCGTCGATGACCAGGCAATCATGCAGGTGCAGGTTCATCAGGCTCAGGCTGCGATACCCGATGGGCTTGCCGTCGCTGAGAATGTGTTTTTCCCCGGCCGCCACCCGCATCAGCAGCGCGTGGTCGCTGTCGCCAATATCGCCCTTGAGCAACGCCAGATACGCCGCCGCCTTGAAGGCGGCTTTCTGGTGCCGGACATAACGTTCGCGCAGTTCGGCCTGGGATTTGGCGTCGTCAGGTTTCAACTGTGCCTTGAGGTGAGCCTGGTACTGCTTGCCCAGGTCCAGGTCTCGGCACAGCTGGGTGAACGCATGAATCTTCAGGGTGGTGGTGTGGCGCTCGAAATGATCGCGCACGTCCGGTTGGGTGATGAAACCTGAGGCACTGTCGAAATAGCCCTCTCGAGTCTCCCGTTGCTCAAAGTTGCCAAGGGCAGCGTGCAGCAGGGAGAACGTTTTGACCCTGAAGCCACCGGTCTTTACGCCAAAGGCATCTTCGGCCGGTACATACAGGCGCAACCAGGTTTGATTGACGTCCAGCTCATGGCCGATAGCCTTTAGCTTGGCTTCCAGCACGGGTTGGGCAAACGCTTGCTCCGAGCTTATGTGACTGAAGGTTTTCTCCAGTTCGTTAAGCGAATCGCAACGGGCGTCCAGCAGTACCTTGAGCTGATCTTTGTGGGTTTGGGAAGCGGCGTCATACCAGAGGGGAATGGCCGGCGGTGTGTCTTTGAGGGCCTTGCGGCGGGAGGGCGAACTGTTGACCAGGCAAGTGGGGATCGCCTGTTTGATCAGTTCGTAATGCTGGCCCTGCTCACCAGGAAGCGGGGTGACGGGGTCGGTAACCTGAAAGTCCGGCATGGGATGACAACCTTTTCTTGGAAGAGGTTGTCATCCTAGGCACGCCGTTTTTGCGGCTGGCGCTAACTAAATCAATGACCCGTTCAGAACTGCTCGCGCGGATTGAACGCAGCCTTTTGCGCCAGGGCCTCCCACAATGCCTTGACCTCATCATCCGCCGTCTTGGGCATGACGGCCTTGAGCTGGATGAACAGGTAGCCACGTTGCCCGGCCTTGTTCAGCAAGCCATGACCCTTGGCGCGCATACGTTGGCCGTTCTGGCTGCCGGCGGGCACCTTGAGGTTGATTTTGCCGGTGAGGGTCGGCACGGCCACTTCCGTGCCCAGCGCCAACTCCCAGGGCGCCAGCGGCAGGTTGATGATCAGGTTTTCGCCGTCCACCTCGAACCTGGGGTGGGGCGCAAACTTGATGATCAGGTACAAATCACCATTGGCCCCGCCGCCAATGCCCGGCGCGCCCTGGGCCTTGAGGCGAATGCGCTCGCCATCGGCCACACCGGCCGGGATCTTCACATTCAGGCTCTTGACGCTATTGCTGACGTGTCGGCCGGAGGCGTCGTATTGCGGCACCTGGAAGCTGATCTGCTTGGACTCGGTCGACAGGGTCTCTTCAAGGGAGACCGACAGCTGCATCTCCACATCCTGGCCCTTGCGCCCGGCAGGACGACGCTGACCGCCACCGAAGGCATCGCCACGCGAGCCGAAGATCGAGCTGAAAAAGTCCGAGAAATCGCCCGCGTCCTGGCCACCGCCAAAACCACCACGGCTCTGCCAGCCCGGCGGCCCCTGGAATGGCTGGCCGTGCTGGCCGTACTTGCGCAGTTCGTCGTATTCGGCGCGCTTGTCGGCGCTTTTCAGCGCTTCATAGGCTTCGGACGCGTCCTTGAACTTGGCTTCGGCGTCCTTTTCCTTGCTGACGTCCGGGTGATATTTGCGCGCCAGCTTGCGATAAGCCGACTTGATCTCTTTGTCGTCAGCCGTGGGCTCGACACCGAGAATCTTGTAATAATCTTTGAAATCCATGGGGGCATCACCATCCGTTATCGATATCGCGCAGCCCGCCACACGGCACGCCATGGCTGGCAGCCTGGGAATTGATGTCAGGGCGCGTCATAAGTTAATCGGCGGCACACAGGGTCAGTGCAATCACTGTGTACCGCCTGGATATGCCAACAAGATTGGGGCAAAACCCGCCCTTTCAAGATGGGATATGGCTATTTACGACGACAGACCCCTTACTTACTTGAGTAGGATCAAGCGAACAGGTTTTTTATTGCCCCCTCAGTGTACTGATAATCCATGCGCAACTCGGTGCCCGCGGCAATGTCTTCAGTGGCAAATACCGCTGTCAGTATCAAATCTTCGCGTTTGGTTCGCGCATCGGGCCCAACCCCCATCCACATGTCTGCTTCGACATTGAAGCCCACCGCTTCAACGTTGTAGCCACTCGGGGCCTGGCGCAACGGTTTGCCCTGTGCGTCATACTCAAAGAGGGTATTGATTCTGGAAATAATATTATCCCCCGACAGGTGGACCGGCTCTTCCACCAGGGTATTGCCTCGCGCGACCATCTTGCGCCCTACCCTCATCGTGTACGTCTGCCCGCTGGGTCCGAAGATCCCCCTGGGCAATACCGTTCCGCCGTACACGCCGACGATCTCGCCCTTGGCGATACGCCGGTTGGCAACCACCATGGCCTGGCCTATCAACGCGCGTTCACCGGGTGTCTTCATGTCCTGGGCCGTAAACGAACGTAGCTGGAGTTTCTCTTCATAGCGTGCGCCCACCTGCTCATAGCCCTGAAATTGAATGTAGGGCTTGATCTGCTCCGAGGTGTAGCGCACACCGGGATCTATCGTGACCGCTTGCTCCAATTCTTGAATGCGGATCGCCCGGCCTTGATAGTCTCTGAGCGGGTATTTGCCGTTATTGGCACGGTTATAACTGCCGATGCGATTGGGGCTGGCCGTAAAGTGGATCTCGCGACGCATATGGCGCAGTTCCTCCGCCGTGTAGGGCGTTACCGGCATGGACTCCGACGCGTCGAAAAACTCATCGTCGGAGCCCTGCGGCTTCATCCCACCCGCCAAGCCCCTGCGCTTCCAGACCCCATGGATATCGGGCTTGGCTACCACCCCGCTGCTGACCAGCGCCAACGGGTTCTGCGGTGCCTGCACCCGCAAGATGTAATGCTCGCCATCGCCCGCATCCGGCATGCTCGCGACAAAATACTGTTTGCCGTTGAAATCGATGACTTTAGCCTCAGACAGTTGCAGCGCCTGACCCACAGGCTCCACCAACACTTCAAGGCTCGCAGTTGGCATCAACGCCTGCGCCACTTCATCGCGGGACAGGGTTTGAATCAGCTGTGCTTCTTCGATTGCAAACTGCCCCTGCAATGCTTCGGCCTCACGGTCGAACACCGCTTTGGAGATTGCACCGGACTCGAAATCGCGCAACAACGCATTCATTTGTTCGTGATGGGGTTGGTTCTGCGCCTCGAACCGCGAGCGGTATTTGTTCGCGATGTAGTCTTGCCAGAATTCTCTGGCAAGCATGGCTTGAAACTCATGCACCGAATTATCCAGGCCGATCACCTTATCGTACGCAGCATCCAGCATCGCCTGGCTGACGTTGCCGAAATGGATGAACCTGGCCTGCTGCGCCTGGCCCGGCAAATCAAGCCGCTCTTTAAGGCCGTAACGATAGGCCAGCCTGATTTCCACTTCTTCCAGAGCCCTTAGAGCGTCGGCTTTCTGCGTCGCCGTCAGATCTTCGCGGCTATTGATCGCAGTCCGGCGCTGGTCGATATCCGTAAGGGCGATCTTTTCCACTTCCTCCAGGCGGAACAAGCCCCTGGACAGCTTCACCAGCGCGGCGCCCTGAGTCGAATCCAACGCCTGGGCCTTGGCATTGCTGGTCATCAGCAGGATTTCCAGATTACCGAAGGTCAGGGCGGCACGGTCGCAACACGTCGCCTGGCCCGCCCATTCGAACATCTCCTTGCGCAGCTGCTCCGACTCGGCGCTGTGGTTGGCAATCGCATCGATCACCTCCCACACCCGCTGCTGCACATCCTCATATTCAGCGGGCGCCACGTTCAGGTCTCTGAGCATGTCGAAAAAACCGTCCGAGCCTGGCAGTGCACGCAGGGTAGACCATTGGCTTCGGCGCTGGGCAAGCTGCTGCGTTGACAACCCTCTGGCCCAGCGCTGAAACGGCGCAGAGTCGCCAGTAACGGCCTGCGGCACAGCCACCTCCAAAGTGCTGCGCACCAACCTGTTGGCCGCTCGCTCCGGGTCGGTAAGCCGACGGTTGTAATCGGCGATTCGCGCCTGAGTTTCGGCGGACAAGGGGTTCAGGCCCAGATCAGTGACGCTGGTTACCCGCAGGGATTGCGCCAACGCCTCGTCCGAGGGGGCAATCAGCGCATCGGGCAGCGTTGAAATCCGACTGCCCCTCAGGTACACCGCATCCAGGCTGGGTTGCGCCCCCAGCCCGGTGGGAAAGGTTTCAATATGGGTGTTGCCCATCCCCAGCGAACGCAAATCCGTCATCTGGCTGAAATCCGGCGCGATATCAAGGGGGTTTGAATTGAGGATCAAGGCTCTGAGGGTGCTGCGTGACGCCAGCATCGCAGCCGACTCCGGGTTCAGGCGTATCTGGTTATTTTGCAACGACAGCCGGGTCAGGCCATGCATCTGCCCCAGCGCCGGCGGCAACTCGCGCAATTGGTTGCGCGACATGTCCAGCCAGCGTACGCCTTGATGGCGAGCGAGGAACCCCTCAGGCGAAATACTGAGGTTCATGTCGCTCAGCTTGAGTGAGCCTACGTGGCTGAAGTCCGCATCCAGGTCGGGCAGGCTTGGCAGCGTCAGGCCGCTGAGGTCCAGCTCCAGGCCGAAGGGCTCGCCGTCGCTGGTGAGCTGTTGCGCGGTTTCACGGCGCCAGCAGCGCATGATGCGGTTATGCGCCAGGTTGCGATCGCGCAGTGACGCGGCATCGGTGGCGCGCTCCCCCACGCGCACATAGCGCTGGCGCTCGCCGCCGCCTGAAAATGCCCACGCGTTCAACTGCCTGAGCAGCACAGAAAACTCCTGCCAGCGCCGGTCCAGCTCGGTATCGACGCCTTCGCCCCAGCTCCAGACAAGCTCCCGGGCCTTTTGCAGGGAATACTCGGGGTACATGTGCTGCACCATTTCCAGGCGTGGGTTTCTGCTGTCAAAGGCTCCATCGAGAGCGCCTGACACAAGGTCGGGGCGTGACTGGTTCACGTCCTGCCAATACTTATCGAATGTTTTCCAGTAATCGTGTGGGAAGCGATTGCCTTTAAGCAAGGTGACGTTATTGATCCGCACGATCGTTTCCAGTTGATCTGCCGGCGGAGCAAGATTGTCCTGCGGTACCTGCAGCAGTCGATTGTGACGTAAGTCAACGCGCTCCAGCCCAGTCTGCGTCCTCAACCCCGAAGGCCAACGCTCGATTCGGGTGAAAGATAGATTCAGCGCTCTTAAATGCGGCATACCGCCGAAATCAGGCAATGTACCCAGCGGATTTTCTGAAAGATCCAGCACTTGCAAGGCATCCAGAGCGCTCAAGCTTGCCGCGCTACGCTCGCTCAGTTTCAGTTCATTGGAGGGCAGTTTCAACGACGTGAGCTGCTTCATATCGCCGATCACCGCCGGCAACTCGACCAACTCGGCGCCAGTCATGCTCAGGCTCTTGATATGCGTGAAATTTTCGAGGAACAACGAGCTGGAGTGCCCCTTCCACGTGAGCCCCGATAACGCCACTTCCTGAACATGACTGAAGTCGGCCTTCAGCGGCGGCAAATCCACCCAGCGAATCTCGTCTTTTGAAAGGCGGATATTCAACTGGCTTGCGGTCTCGCGACGCCAGCAGCGTTTGATTGCATCACTCACACGCCATTCGGCGCTGTAGTACGCCAGGGCATGTGGCCCTCTGGAGCGAGCCCACGCTTTCAAGGATTTTTTCAGGTGGTGGTATTCCAGCTCACGACTGGCCAACCCGCCTGGGACATCTTCGCCCAGCGACTGAATAAACGCTGTGACTTGCTCCTCATTGAATGATGGATACAACCGGCGTACCCGCTCTGCCGGAGAGCGAAGCACATTAGCCGCCACCCTTGCCATATGCCGAAAGCCCGGAGCGCCGCCCATCAAGCGGACCATCGGATCGTACTCGGGCTTGCGCAGCGGGTAGTCCTCCAGCACCGTGCGCAACGCCTGGCGCGAAAGAGGGTTGCGTTGAATCGCCTGCTTCAATTCGACCGCGCTGGCCAACCCGAGACGCTGACGCTCATCGGGCGCGAGTTGCTCCCAGATGGCGCTGTAGAAATCGCCGGGCATGGTTGCCTGGAACTCACCGCTGTCCAGCAGTATCAGGCTGCGCTTGTGCGGGAAGTCGGGGGAGCCGATGGCATCCATCAGCGTGCCCTGCGCCGAATACTGACGCAACTCCACCCGCGAGCCACGGTGCCAGCCCGGCAGGGTTTCCAGGGTACGCAAGGCCAGGCGCTGACTGTCGAGGTGGGTCTGAGTGTCCAGGTGCAGCCCTTCGTAGGCGCGCGCCACGCGGGTTTCCTGCGCGCACCATTGAGCCTGCGTGGCCAACCGGTCAGGCAGGCTGCCGCTGCTGCGAAAAGCGGTCAGCTCATCCACAGCAGCGCCTTGCAGCAAGCGTTCGGCGGCCAGCGTCGGCAAGGCCGGGTAGGCATCCAGCACGCGCTGCACATCGGCGTCAGGCGTTGGGTTCAACGCACGGTAACGTTCCTCCAGCAGCGGTCCCTTGAGGCTATCAACGGCATCGCCAAGGTACTGGCGCAGCTTGGCGGCGCGAACGTCCAGTGACTCTTCGGGGCTGCCGGGGAATTCCTTGAGCTGCGGGTCGACGCCTTGCAAGGTGTACAGCAACTCCCTGAGTAAACGGCCCTGGGCCATGGCGGTCTCGGTCAACACCATCACGCGCTTGGGCAATAAGGGCGACGCATCGGCGCTTTCCCACACGACCTCGCCCGTTGGGCCGATGACTTTCAGCGCTACGCCATCAGGCAGCAGGCCGCGGCGTTGAAGCAGGTCAAACTGCAGTGCCGGTTCGGCCTTCTGGTAGACCAGCGGGTCGCTGCTTTTGATTTGCTCGACAAAGGTGGTCAGTTGCTGATGCAGCTCGAAGCGCTTGATGGTGTCGTCAAGCAACAGCGGCAAGGGTTCATGATCGACCGCAACCTGGCGCAGAGCGTCAGGTTCGACGCCGCTGATACGCAACGGATCCGTCTGCTCGACCAACCCCAGGCGCTTGATCAAGGTGGGTTCGTCCCAGGTCAGCGGTTCTTCCAGCTCATGGGTCCACACCCCGTTATGGTTGTGTTCCAATTCCGGCGCGTAGGCGTCGGGACGAGTCGGGTGCTGGATACGGTACTGGCCGCTCGGGTCTTGCTTGACCTGGTAATGCGTATCCTCGAACGACACCCATTGCTGACCGGCATGATCGTACAGGCCCAACGCATTGGGCTTGACCTCTGGTGCTGGCTTGACGGCAGATGCATAGGGCCTGAGGTCGGGGTTCCACAGTACCTGCTTGCCCGTGGGCAGCGTCACCGGTTTGAGGTGATCCACTGCGCTTTGCCATTTGACGGCGGGCACCACCTTGGACCCCGTGGCAATGAACGCTACGTTCAGGGCTACCGATGAAAAATGCGCCCACATCTGCCGGGGCTCGCCTTGATCGTAGGCCTCGATGCCTTCAAACACTTCGTAGCACATCTGCGATGCGCCCACGGCCAACATGATCGGGCCAAGCCCCGGCACCACGAACGCGGCCAGGTTGAATACGCTGACGGCCGCCTCGAAAAAGCCTTCCAGGCGTTCGAGCCGGGCCTTGCGGTCCTCATCCTCGGTGGGCACGGCCACTGCGCGTGCATCGCTCAAGATCTTGCTGATATGCGCCTGGCGACTGCGCTGCCACAGCTCACCGGCAAGGGCGAACTCTTGCATAGGCAAGCGCGCCAACGGCGTGCGCAACGGGTAGTCCGCACCGCCATTGCCGTTACTGGCAGGCTGGTACAGACGGTTGAAACGGGTGAAGAACCCGCCTTGTTCGCGCACCGGCACAAAGCGGCTGAAGAAGCGCCGGTACGATGCGCTGTGCAGACGGGTACGCAAGTCGGCCATGAATTCGCCACTGGACGCATACTCCTTGAGGGGCTGTTGCGGGTCACCGGGGATGTACACCACCAAAGGCTCGGGGCGGTTGGTGTTTTGCCGATCAGGCCCGATCAGCAGCGGCCCCACCAATACGCTGTCGAACACGTTGAGCGCGGTGTATGTCACAGGCTTCCCGGCCAATTTCGGCGTGGCGGAGCCCGTGACCACATTTTGGAGCATCTGGCAGGCGTCGGCACTGAGCGGTCCGGTGCTTTGCAACCGGGCAATTTCGATGCACAGTGCCAACTGCTCGCGTTGATGCTCTTCCAACAGCTGTTCAAGCGCCTGGCGTTCATCCGCGTCCTGGGGTTCTACAATGGCCTTGATATGCGCCTGATAAAGCGCGCCAAGGTCCAATGTGCGGCAAAGCCTGGCGAAAGCATGGGGCGTGATCGCCACGGCCTGTGCCTGGACGGCCGCGAAGGTCGCAATGATGTGGGGGTTTTCTAGGTTGAAGGTGGTGATCAGTTGGCAATCGGTGCACGACGACGGCTGCTCTTCATCGGCCTCGAAATTGGCCAGGGCCGCTTCCAACAGGGAAATGCCGCGATACCTGTAGCTCAGTGACGGGTCGTTTTGCTGCTCGAAAACAAAGGCGCCGTAGAAGTCATCGCGAGCACCTTTTGAGCCGTATTTGCGCACGAAAAACACATTGCGCACATCCAGTTCCAGGTTGAATTCTTTCTTGATCGCCTCTTTGAGCGGCTGTTCGGCGAAGGTCAGGACGTCTTCAATCTGGCCCAGGTGCTCTTCAATCGCATTGAGCGTTTCGCGAAAGCGCGTGTGCCGGGCAGCCAGAGTGGTTTTGTCTTGGTGAGTGGCGGCCAGGTACCAGGCAGGAATATCCATCTCGTGCGTGCCTAGCTCTTGCTGGCGTTGCGGCGAGCCTTCCATGAACCAGTTCGGCACGCGTTGTTTGAGAAAGTCGTAATGCACGCCGCGCAGGTCGGCGTTGAAGGTTGCATCAGGCATAGCGATTCGTCCGTGAGGGCAGTAAAACCCGAGCCTAACCAAGCCCCTGCCGGTTCAAGACGTAGCTATATAGCGCGATTACGCGCCAATTTACGGATCACCGGTCTACGCATCCGCTCGCGAGTGACATACACTGCGCGGCCGTTTTTTGACCGGAACCTGTAAGACATGAAAAACGAATCTCCAGCCCGTGCCTGCGGCATTGACTTCGGCACGTCCAACTCCACCGTCGGCTGGATCCGCCCCGGCATGGAAACGCTGATCGCGCTGGAGGACGACAAGATCACCCTGCCGTCGGTGGTCTTCTTCAACTTCGAGGAGCGTCGCCCGGTGTACGGTCGCCTGGCGCTGCACGAATACCTGGAGAACTACGAAGGCCGCTTGATGCGCTCGCTCAAGAGCCTGCTGGGTTCCAAGCTGATCAAGCACGACACCAGCGTGCTTGGCACTGCGATGCCATTTACCGACCTGCTGGCACTGTTTATCGGCCAACTCAAGAGCCGTGCCGAGGCCAATGCCGGTCGTGAGTTCGAAGAAGTGGTGCTGGGCCGCCCGGTGTTCTTTGTCGATGACGACCCCATGGCCGACCAGGAGGCGGAAAACACCCTGGTGGATGTAGCGCGCAAGATCGGCTTCAAGGACATCTCGTTCCAGTACGAACCGATTGCGGCGGCGTTCGACTATGAGTCGACCATCGAGAAAGAAGAGCTGGTGCTGATCGTCGATATCGGCGGGGGTACCTCCGACTTTTCCCTGGTGCGCCTGTCGCCGGATCGCCGCCACAACGACAACCGCCAGAGCGACATCCTCGCCACCGGCGGCGTGCACATCGGCGGTACCGACTTTGACAAACAGCTTTCGCTGGCCGGCATGATGCCGCTGTTCGGCTACGGCAGCCGCATGAAAAGCGGCGCCTACATGCCTACCAGCCATCACATGAACCTGGCCACCTGGCACACCATCAACTCGGTGTACTCACAAAAATCCCAGCTGGCCCTGGGCAGTATGCGCTACGACATCGAAGACACCGGCGGCATCGACCGCCTGTTCAAGCTGATCGAACAGCGCGCCGGGCACTGGCTGGCCATGGAGGTGGAAGAAACCAAGATCCAGCTGACCCAGGCAGACAGCCGCCATGTGCCACTGGACCGGATCGAAGCGGGCCTGAGCGTGGACCTGAGTCGGGCGCTGTTCGAGTCATCCATCGACAACCTGCTCGAACGCGTGCGCGGCAGTGTCACGCAGTTGCTCAATGACGCCTCGGTAAGCGTGGCCCAGGTGGACACGGTGTTCTTCACCGGCGGCTCCAGCGGCATCCCGGCACTGCGCCACAGCATCTCGGCGATGCTGCCGAATGCGCGGCATGTGGAAGGCAATATCTTTGGCAGTATTGGCAGTGGTTTGGCGATTGAGGCGAGCAAGCGCTACGGCAGCTGAATTTCAGCTGAAACCGTGGCGCGCCCACTTGACGGTAACCACGATGCGAAGCGAGCCGCTTTTGATCTTGATCTGCTTTTGATCTTAGGCGCCCCGTTAAACCACGCTGGCCGGAATTCGACAGGGATTTGGGGGGTAAACCGGCAGGGATGCCGGTTTAGCCGCCCCGCGCCATGGATGGCGCGTGGCGGCGGCCCCCCAAATCACTGGCGGATTACGGGCACACCGAGCGCAAGCGAGGTGCCGAGTGGTGGGGCAAGAGCGTTTTGCTTACTTTTGCGCTTCTCAAAAGTGAGACGCCGTCAGGGCGTAACCCTAAGCGGCCGTTACCTAAATAACGGATATGTACGCGGTCAAATCCAACATCCCGGTCGGCTGTCAGGCCGCCTTCGCGAGCAAGCCCGCTCCCACAGTTTGATCGCGGGGCGTCAGATAGATAGGGGCCGGCTGTGAGGCCGTCATCGCAGGCAAGCCAGCTCCCACAATTTGATCGGGTTGTTTCAGGTAGATAGGCTTCGGCTGGCAGGCCGTCATCGCAGGCAAGCCAGCTCCCACAGGTGATCGCATTTCAATGTGGGCTTGCCCGCGATGGCGTCAGCCCAGGCGACACAAGGCTTAAACCATCCCACCCAACTTCAGCTCACTCTTCAGATACGCATAGTAAATCGGCCCCGCCACCACCCCCGGTAACCCGAACGCGGCTTCAAACACCAGCATCGCCAAGAGCAGCTCCCACGACTTGGCACTGATCTGCCCGCCGACAATGCGCGCGTTGAGGAAGTACTCGACCTTGTGGATCACAATCAGATACCCCAGCGCCGCCACCGCCACCCAGATCGACAGCGACAGCGCGACGATGGTGATCAGGGTGTTGGACATCAGGTTACCAATCACCGGCAGCAGGCCGAGCAGGAAGGTCAGCACAATCAGGGTTTTGGTCAGCGGCAGGTGGATGCCGCACAGCGGCAGCACCACGGCGAGGAACACGGCGGTGAAAGCCGTGTTGAGCGCGGCGATTTTGATTTGGGCGAAAACGATGTTGCGAAACGCCTGGACCAGCAGGTGCAAACGGTCGAACAGCGCGGCGGCCAGGGGTTTGCGTTTGGTCAGGTCGGGCACCCGTTGCAGGGCAATGATAGCGCCGAGCACCATGCCGATCAGCAAGGTGACGAACATATGGGCGGCGTCTTTGCCGACCAATTGCAGTTCGCTCAGGTGTTTGCTCATCCAGTCGCCGATGGCCACGCGAAATTCGGCGGCGCTGGCGGGCAGGTAGGCGTCGATGAATGGCGGTAACTGGCCGCGTGCGCGGTCGACCACCCCCATGAATTTATCCAGGGAAGCTCCGGGGTTTTCCGCTTCGTGGAGCAGGAAACTGATGGCACCGGCAAAGATCAGGGTGAGCACGCTGACGATCAGGGTGCCGAGCAAGGCCACCGCCAACCAGCGCGCACGCCGGCCTTCGATCAGCCGTTGCAGCTGGGGAGTGAGCATGTTGACCAGTTCATAGACCAACAGGCCGGCCAGCAGGCTGGGCAGCAACTTCAGCGGCAACACCAGCAGCAACCCGCCGAAAATGATGATGTAGCTGGCCAGCAACAACATATGACGCTGAGAAAACGTTGGCATACAGCCTCAAAACGAACGGCATTGAAGGATGGGCAGTCTGCCAGCCTTGGAAGAATCAAGCGAGAGCGGGTGTTGTGAATACGATCAAGTGTGGGAGCTGGCTTGCCTGCGATGCGGGCACCTCGGTGTATCCGTCATACCGAGGCGACGCAATCGCAGGCAAGCCAGCTCCCACAGGGGTTCTGCAGCATTCGTGAACTCGCGATCAGCCCTTGAGGCAGGTGCTCATGAATGTCTTACGCGCATCACCGGTCAACGCCTTGGTTTTCGCCGACGCATTGCAGTCCTTCATCTTCTGCTGCTGCGGCGTCAGGGTCTTGGCGTCGTTGGCGGCAGGTGCCGACAGGCAGGTCTTCATGAAGGCCTTACGGTCATCGCCCTTGAGGGTCTTGGTGGTGGCCTCGGCATTGCAGGTGGTCATTTTGTTCTGCTGGGCAGTGGCGGCAAAACCCTGAGAACACATCAGCAGGCCCATCATCAACAACGGAATACGCAACATCTTCATGGAGTTTTCTCCCTGTTACCGTGCCGACGGGCACGGCCTACAGCGCAGTGTAGTCAAAAGCTGTTACAACTTCACCGGCCACGAATATTCGTCCGTCGGTAGTGCTCCGGGGTACAGCCGGCATGGCGTTGGAACATGGCGATAAATGCCGAGGCGGTGCTGTAGCCCAAATCAAACGCCACATGCTGCACGCTACGGTCGCTGTCCAGGGCTTCGATGGCCGCCAGGTAGCGCAGGCGCTGGCGCCATTCGCCAAAGCTCATGCCCAGCTCGCGCACAAACTGGCGCGCCAGGGTACGCTCGCTCACATGCACCTGCTCGGCCCATTGCCCCAGCGGGCGATTGTCGGCGGGTTGCGCCTGCATACCTTCCAAGACCCCCAGCAAGCCGGGGTGGCGGGCGTAGGGCAGGAAGCCGTCGTGGATCGGCGCCTGCTTGAGTTGGTCCACCAGCACCTGGGCCAGGCGGATATCGGCGGCCGATTGCGGGATATTCACGTCGCGCTGGGCAAAATCGCTGAGGATGGCCTTGAGAATGTCGCTGATCGCCAACGTGCACGGCGCTTGCGGCAACTGCTCGCAGAGCGTCGGCGCCAAGCCTACCGAGCGATAGACAATCGCCTGGGCGTTGTAGGAGCTGTGTTCGGTATTGGGCGGGATCCATACCGCGTACTGCGGCGGCGACATAAAACGGCTGCCGGCCACCTCCATGCGCATTACGCCGTTGGCCGAATAGTCCAGCGAGCCCCAGCCATGCCGGTGCGGGGTGCATTCGGTATCGGGGGCAAAATCGGAGTAGCGAAAGTACACAGGGCTCGGCAGGCTGGGGAAATCCGCAAGGCGTACGGTATGTCGGGGCATATTGTCTGGATTCAGAGGTCGGTTGTCTGGATTGCAGTATAGGCTTCGATCCAGACAGAGGATAATCGCGCCTCGTCAACACACTGGGTTTCTTTCCATGCAATACGCGTATCCGCTGCTGGCCATCTTTATCTGGGCCGGCAACACCGTGGTCAACAAATTGGCCGTGGGCTCGATCTTCCCGGCTGAAATCGGCTTCTATCGCTGGTTGTTCGCAGCCCTGCTGTTCACCCCGTTCATGCTCAAACCGGTCGTAGCCAACTGGCCGCTTATCCGCCCGAACCTGGGCAAGATCTTCATCCTCGGCGTGCTGGGCATGGCGGTGTATCAAAGCCTGGCCTATTACGCCGCCACGCTGACCAGCGCCACCAACATGGGCATCATCCTTTCGCTGATGCCGCTGATGGCGTTGACCGCCGCGATTATCAGCCTGGGCCAACGCCTGACCTTCGGCGCGCTGACCGGCGCAGTGCTGTCGTTCGCCGGTGTGGTGGTGGTGGTGTCGTCCGGCAGCCTGGGTGCGCTGTTGCAACACGGGGTCAACCTGGGCGACGGCATGATGCTGGTGGCGACCCTGGCTTATGCGGTCTACAGCACCCTGTTGAAAAAATGGCAACTGCGCCTGCCGCCGTTGGTGCTGCTGTATTTGCAAGTGCTGGTGGCAGTAGTGGTGCTGTTGCCGCTGTACCTGTTCTCGGCCAAGGCCGGTTTGGGCTGGGCAAATATTCCGCTGGTGCTGTACGCCTGCCTGCTGGCGTCGATGCTGGCACCGCTGGCGTGGATGCACTCGGTCAAGACCCTGGGGCCCAGCCGTACCACGCTGTTTTTCAACCTGTTGCCGCTGATTACCGCGCTGATTGCAGCAGTGGTGTTGAAGGAAGAGTTGGCCCTGTATCACCTGGTAGGCGGCTTGCTGACCCTGGGCGGGGTGATCCTGTCGGAGCGCTGGACCACACCGGTCCGCCGCCCTCAAGACACATCCTGTTAAATCCGATAAAACTTTTCGCCCCTTGCGCGACTCACAACCTGGAGCGATCACGCCGGCAGAGCGTGGCGTAAAACCGGATTAGCCCCAGGAGATTGAAATGACTGAAGCACATTTGACTGACGTTGCAACCCTGCGCAGCCGCGCCCGCCAGAACGTCGAAAACGGTGCCGTGACCGAAGGCTACGATGCCGACCGTCAAGAAATCATCCGCCTGCTCAACGAGTCGCTGGCCACTGAGCTGGTTTGCGTATTGCGCTACAAGCGTCACTACTTTATGGCCAACGGCCTGAAAGCCAGCGTAGCGGCCGATGAGTTTCTCGAACACGCCACCCAGGAAGCCGAGCACGCCGACAAACTGGCCGAGCGCATCGTGCAACTGGGCGGCGAGCCGGAGTTCAACCCCGACCTGCTGTCGAAGAACTCCCACGCTCAATATGTGGCAGGCAACTCGCTCAAGGAGATGGTCTACGAAGATCTGGTAGCCGAGCGCATCGCGGTGGACAGCTACCGTGAAATCATCCAGTACATCGGCGACAAAGACCCGACTACCCGTCGCATCTTCGAAGACATCCTGGCCCAGGAAGAAGAACACGCCGATGATATGGCGGATATTCTGCAAGACCTCTGACAGGTCGCCGTTCAAACCCCAGGTGCAAGCCGAGCGCTTCCACCTGGGGTTTTATTCTGTCTATATGCCCACCACCGACCTGTCAGGTTTGACAGTAGATTTTCCAGGGCACCAGCGCTAATTAATACTTCCAACGTTCGCTGACAACACTGTCAGCCGAATGAAAAGGGAGTAACCGCCCATGAAAAACACTTACCTCTTTGCAACGGCGATGGCCACGCTGCTGATCAGTCATGGCGCCTTGGGCCTGGATGCGAATGAGGAGATAACCCCCAGCAGCGAGGGCTACCAATACTTGGTCTACGCGGTAACCTGGCAACCAAGTTTCTGCAAGCTCAAACCGCTGACACCGGGCTGCGATAAACCACCGCAAAAGTTTTTGACTCACGGCATCTGGCCCTATAACAACAGCCTCGGGCAAAAAACCAATCGTCATCCGGCCAATTGCAATACCGCGCCCAGCTGTAAATCATCCACAGAGTGCGATATCAGCGAGGACAAACTCAACCAAATTTCCGGCACCCGCGCAATTGCCGGGCTAGTAACCGCCTCCCCGCAAGGAATGTTCAGATACGAGTGGAAGAAACACGGGACCTGCTCCAATCAAACTGAGACGGACTATTTCAATGACATTGTCAGACTGCGAAAAGCAGTGATGTACCTCGAACCAATGTTTAATACCTGGATAGGTCGTAGCGTGAAGTTCGATCAGCTCAAAAATGCATTCCCGACCCATGCATCTTTCCGCTGTTTTACCCTGGACGGTAAGCAGTACTTGCATGAAGTGTTCTACTCGATCTATCCGGACGGCACCCCCTATAAAGGCGATCCGTCCCTCCAGATCGGTATTCCCTGTGCGCCCCGGGAAACGCTTATCCCCAGTGGCAGTTAACCTTTCACCGTCTTGGGTGCCTTGCCTTCCTTCATCTGCTGCAGCAACGGGGCGCACTCATTGGGCTCTCCGCCGCTCGGAGCGACCAGGGCGAGCAAGCCGGCGGCCGGTCCGGCGATCACACCCAGGGCGACCATGCCTGCTCCACGTAGCGCCAGCGGAATGGCTTTCACGCCAGCATTGGGCTTGATAAACGGCCCGTTGACGTACAGCGGCGAACGCAGCGAGAACAGGCGAAAGCCCTTGGATTCCGGCGTGATGGTCAGGTCCAACTGCTCGGTGGCCATATTCGCGGTGCCGTCGATGTAGATGATGGCGTTCTCGGTATCGAACACAAACAGCCGTGTGGTCGCCAGGCCCGTCTTGATGCCGAAGTCCGCCGCTGCGCAGTTGATCTTCACTTCCTCGTCGCCGAACAGGCGCCCCACCACGTAGTTGCCCACGTTGAGCCCGGCGATTTCCATCAGGCTGCGGCTGATGGCGCCATCGTTGATCAGCATCTTCAGGTCACCGTTGGACGTGCCTAACAGTGCCGCCACCGAGTTGCCGCGCCCGGAAATATCCGCATCGCCGTTGAGTTCACCGAAGCTGGTTTTCATCGGTTCAAACGTCGGGAACAGCTGCTTGAGCTTGAAGTTGCGCGCCGTCAGCTTGGCGCGGCCTTCCATCGGCGTAGTGCGGCCATTCAAGCGAATCTGCGCATCGAGCTTGCCGCCGGCCACACCGAAACGCAGAGGTTCGAGGCTCAGCTGACCGTCGTTGAGCACCAGGTGCGTGTAAAGATCGGTGAAGGGCAAGTCGGCACTGTGCACGATACGCTTGCCGGTGAATTCCACGTCGGCATCCATCTCGCGCCAGCGTTCAGTGCGGAACTCTTCAACCGGCAGCACTTTGGTCGCCGGTTGTGTGCTTTCACCGCCACGGGCTTTTTGCTCGGCATTGGAATCTGCGCCAATCAGCGGCGCCAGGTCATCCATCAGCAGTTGGTTGGATACCAACGCGCCGCTGAGCTTGGGCCGTGGCTGGCTGGCCACATAGGCCAGGTCGCCATGGATGTCGCTGTTGCCGATCTTGCCGTTGAAGTTCTCGTAACGGAAGGAGGCGCCGCTGGCTTCATGCAGCTTGGCGATCAAATGGCCGTCGGTTGAGTAGGCCGGCGAATCAGGCAACGTCACACCGGTCAACGGGTAGAGGTTGCCCAGGCTGCTGCCCGAGAGCTTGAGGCGCAGATCAAGGGCACCGAGGTTAAGCGGGTCGGTCAAGGTGCCAGCCAGGGCGATGCTGGTGTCGGCGACTTTCACCTGGGCTTGCAGCGGGAACGGCTTGGCCGCGTCCTGCAAGGCCAACAGGCCGCCGATCTTGCCGGTGCCGGCGAGTTTCTGGCCGTGATATTGGCCTTTGACCTTGAGGCCGAACGCATAGTCCTGAGGCGCCGAGCCCTTTTCAAGGGCCTTCTTGGCATCGGCGTCACCGACGATTTCGCCGAATGGAATCGGTTTGCCCAGGGGGTCGATGATCACATCCAGCTGAGTCTTGAGGGTTTGATCATCGAGGGTCACATGGCCCTTGTCGAAGCCAATAGCACCGATGTCCACCACCCAGTTGGAGGGTTCGGCGTCGGGGTCCTTGGGATCGAACTTGAACGTCCAGTTGGCACGGCCGTCGGCCAGGCGCTGCAACTGGGCACTGGGTTCGGTGAGGTCAATGCGCGGGATCACTACACGCTGCACCAGCAAAGCCAGGGGTGAAATGCGCAGCTCGACCTTTTTGAGCGTGACCATTTGCGGTTGCTTGGACCAGTCCGGGTTGCCCAGGGTCAGGTCTTCGGCAATCACATGGGGCCACGGCACCCAGGCACGCCAGCCGCCCTCATCGGGTTCGCGCTGCCACACCACCGCGAGGTTGCCGTTGATGGCGAACGGGCGGTGCAGTTCTTCGGAGACCTTGGCATTGAGCGGCGGTTTGATGCGGTTCCAGTCGAAGAACATCAGGAACAGTACCGCGATGGCCATTAACAGAACGAAGCTGGCGCAGCTCCAAGCGACGATTTTACGAGTGCG
The DNA here is from genome assembly GCF_001439735.1 of Pseudomonas paralactis. Taxonomy (GTDB): domain Bacteria; phylum Pseudomonadota; class Gammaproteobacteria; order Pseudomonadales; family Pseudomonadaceae; genus Aquipseudomonas; species Aquipseudomonas paralactis. The sequence goes on along the minus strand of NZ_JYLN01000004.1, from coordinate 520,083 downwards.
CGTCATTGCACAGGGCTCCTGAATACGACTGGCTGGGCAACAGCCTTTGACACAGCTTATAGGACTACGACTGGCAAAGTGCCGGAGGGTTTAACCCGACGGCGGATTTAGCCGAAAAAAGCGATTTTCCTGATCAGGCAGACAGATTTCATCATCGACAGCGCACCATTGTTACCCCGGTTCGTGTCGAAAATACCCACCTCGGTGCAAAACCGCGTGCTTGAGAGGCTCGATCTAGAGCCTTTGCAGGGAACAATCAATTCTGTTGATTATTACCATTGTGTTTATGAACTTTTATATCGACTTATCAAGAGTAGCATTAGCCCTGTACCCACTTTATCGCCCTCCCAAGGAGCAACCATCATGAAACGCCAATTACTCGCTACCGTCCTGTTATCTGTCCTGGCTTCGAGCGCCTTTGCCCTGCCAGCCGCCGAACAGGCCACCCCGCAGAACAAAGCACAAACCGTACAGACCAGCCAAACCGTGGCTCGCAGCGGTTCGCAAGAAGATGAAAACCGTGACTACGCCAAAGGTGCTGTAGCTGAGAATGGCTACAACCGCCTGCAAGAGAAAGGTCTGGTAGAAGGTGGTGCTGAACAGGCCAACAAACGCGCTTACACCGAAGGCGTTGCTGAAGGTGGTGCCGACCGTCTGCAAGAACTGCATCAAGCACAGAGCTAAGCCCGTGGTGGCCCAGAAAAAAGCCCGATCTGCCGATCGGGCTTTTGCTTTTATATAGACCGCGTCACGCCTCGCCCCCGCCAAGTTCGACGCCGGCAAAGCGCTTTTGCTAGAGTGCGTCGCTGTACTTACCGACAAAGCCCATCCGCTCATGCTGCCCCGCGCCGAACAGAAGCAACAGACACGCCTTGCCTTGATGGACGCAGCCCGCCATCTGATGGAGTGTGGCCGTGGTTTTGGCAGCCTGAGCCTGCGCGAAGTGGCCAAGACGGCGGGTATCGTGCCAACCGGTTTCTATCGCCATTTTGCCGACATGGATGAGCTTGGGCTGGTATTGGTCAGCGAAGTCGGCCAGACCTTCCGCGCCACGATCCGCCTGGTGCGCCACAACGAATTCGTGATGGGCGGCATTATCGATGCCTCTGTGCGTATCTTTCTCGATGTGGTCTCGGCCAACCGTTCGCAATTCCTGTTTTTGGCCCGCGAACAATACGGCGGCTGCCTGGCCGTGCGCCAAGCCATCGGCGCCCTGCGCGAGGACATCACCCGCGACCTGGCCGCCGACCTGACGCTGATGCCCAAATTGCAGCACCTGGATGCAGAAGGTTTGCATGTGATGGCTGACCTGATCGTCAAAAGCGTATTCGCTACCCTGCCCGATATCATCGACCCACCGGCCCATGCCCTGCCGGCCCACCTCACACCCCAGGCGAAAATCACCCAGCAACTGCGCTTTATCTTTATCGGCCTCAAGCACTGGCAAGGGCTGGGCAGTACCGAATAAGCCCTCAGCCAGCCTTATGAAAACGCTTGGCCGTGGTGTAGTTCTTGCTCCAGTACTTATTGCTCAACGAATCGATACGCACATGCTTGCCGGTACGCGGTGAATGGATGAACTTGCCTTCGCCGATATACAGCCCGACGTGACTCACCTGCCCTCGCCCATTGCCCTTGAAAAATACCGCATCGCCCGGTTTTAACGCCGTGCGCTTGATGGTCGCGGCGGTTGAACGATGCATCGCCGCAGTGGTGCGCGGCAGCTGAATGTTGGCCTGGGTCTTGAACAGATAGACCAGGAAACTGCTGCAATCAAACCCCTGCTCGGCAGACGTACCGCCCCACTTGTAGGGGGTGCCGAGCAGTTGATGGGCTCGGTCGATCACATCGTCGACCGAAGACGTGGCATGTGTTGAGGCGAAGGTTGGCGGCTGTTGAAGATTGGCCGAGGCTGACGAGATAACACACGACAGGCCGACAATGACTGAACAGATAAATGACTTGAACATGATGAACATCGCGGTGAATTAAACACGGCGCGAATCTTAAAGAACCATCACGTAAGCCCATGAAGGCCGATTCTTGGGTCTTTGTAAGATAAATCTTTAAAAACGTAATGGATAACTGGATGAAAGAAGTTTCATACAGCACGAGGCTACTTTCAGGAAAAACGCCCTTTTCCAGTGCTATAACCGCTCAAGCGCACCAAACCTGAACACGCTACACAACCCGTTGATGCCCCATCCAGGCGCCACCACCCGCACCGACAGGAAATTCCTACGCCGATAGCGGGTTGGCAAGCCCCTTGCTCTAGCACTGTTATTGCTCATAGCTGGAAGCCTACTGATGCTGGTGATCCACCGCCGAATCGCCCCCCAAGCCCTCTGGGCCGCTGAGTTGCTGCTGAACTTCGAAGCCCGCAGCAAAAGCCGCCTGCGCTGTTTCAGTGCCGACGGTGAAGACGTCGGCCTGTTTTTGGAGCGTGGGCAGCCGCCCTTGCACGATGGCGAGTTTTTGCAAGCTGAAGACGGACGTGTCGTACGCGTTTGCGCCCGTCCTGAACAACTGCTGCACGTCACCTGCCGCAACGCCTTTGAACTGACCCGCGCCGCCTACCACCTGGGTAACCGCCATGTGGCCCTGCAAGTCGGTGACGGCTGGCTGCGCCTGCTTGACGACTACGTGCTCAAGGCGATGCTGGAACAGCTGGGTGCCGACACGCAGACCATCGAGGCGCCGTTCCAACCGGAACATGGCGCCTACGGCGGCGGCCATCATCATTCGCGCCATGGCGACGAAGACTTCAACTATCCGCCCAAGCTGCACCAGTTCGGCGTACGTCTGTGAACCCGGCCTGGGCGCTGTTGCGCCTGGCCAGTCCGCAATTGCCGATTGGCGGCTACAGCTATTCCCAGGGCCTTGAAATGGCTGTGGACAATGGCCGCGTGCAGGATGCCGAGAGCGCAGGGCGCTGGATCAGCGATCAGTTGCTGCTCAACCTGGCGCGCTTCGAAGCGCCGCTGTTGCTCGCCCATTGCCGTGCTGGCGCTGCGCAGGACTGGCCCGGGCTGGCGCAATTGTGCGATGAGCACCGTGCCAGCCGTGAGACCCGCGAGCTGTATCAGGAGAGCCGGCAGATGGGCTACTCCCTGCAACAACTGCTCAACGGCTTGCCGGAACTGGACAGCGCAGCACGTGAGTTCCTTGCACAACGCGACGAACCGCACCTGGCCCTCGGCTGGGCCCTGGCCGCCCGCGCCTGGGATATCAGCCCCGACGATGCCCTCGCCGCATGGCTGTGGAGCTGGCTGGAAAACCAATTGGCCGTGCTGATGAAAACCCTGCCCCTGGGCCAGCAAGCCGCACAACGTCTGACCAGCGAACTGCTGCCGCTGCTACAGCAGGCCCAGCATGACGCCGAGCGCATTGAGCCTGCGCATCTGGGCAGTGCCGCCTTTGGCCTGTCCCTGGCGTGCATGGCCCACGAGCGCCAGTACAGCCGCCTGTTCCGTTCCTGAAAGTTTTAATGGTGGAGGAAGCACATGAACACACAACCCTTGCGCGTCGGTATCGGTGGCCCGGTGGGCTCCGGCAAAACCGCCCTGACCCTGGCCCTGTGCCTGGCCCTGCGTGATCGCTATAACCTGGCGGTGGTTACCAACGACATCTATACCCGCGAAGACGCCGACTTTCTGGTACGCAACCAGGCGCTGGCACCGGAGCGCATTATCGGCGTGGAGACTGGCGGCTGCCCGCATACGGCGATTCGCGAAGATGCCTCGATCAACCTGGAGGCCGTGGACCAGCTCAACCGCCGCTTTCCCGGCCTGGACCTGATTCTGGTGGAATCCGGCGGCGACAACCTCTCGGCCACCTTCAGCCCGGAACTGTCGGACCTGACCATCTACGTGATCGATGTGTCCGCCGGGGACAAGCTGCCACGCAAGGGTGGGCCCGGTATTTGCAAATCCGACTTGCTGGTGATCAACAAGATCGACCTGGCCCCGCTGGTGGGTGCCTCGCTGGAGTTGATGAACAGCGACACCCAGCGGATGCGCAACGGTAAACCCTTTGTGTTCAGCAACCAGAAAACCGGGGTCGGCCTGGACGACATCGTCGCCTTCATCGAACGCCAGGGTTTGCTGACCGCCGCCTGATCAACCCATAAGGAACCTGTCCATGAGCCTCAACAAACTCTTCGCCGCTGCCGCGCTGCTGCTCGTCCCTGCCCTGGCCTTCGCGCATCCGGGCCACGGCGACAATGGCCTGGTGGCCGGTATCAGCCATCCCTTGGGCGGTCTCGATCATTTGCTGGCCATGGTTGCGGTCGGTCTGTGGGCGGCCCAACAAAAAGGCGCCGCGCGCTGGGCGCTGCCGGGTACCTTTGTCGGCACCATGCTGATCGGCGGTGTGCTGGGTTTTGAAGGGCTGCAATTGCCAGCACTGGAAAGCGGGATTGCCGCATCGGTGCTGGCCTTGGGCCTGGCGGTAGCGTTGGCGGTGCGGCCGCCGCTGTTCGTGGCCGTGGGCGCCACGGCGCTGTTTGCGTTGTTTCACGGCGTGGCCCATGGCCTTGAGTTGCCGGACATGACCAGCCCTTGGGCGTATGCCGCTGGGTTTGTGGGGGCGACTGCGGTTTTGCATGCCGCCGGTTACGCTGTCGTGCGCTTTTTGCCGGCTGCAGCTGCACCCTTGGTGCGGGTGGCCGGGGCGGCTTCGGCGGCGACCGGGGTTTGGTTGTTGGCGGGGTGATTGGCGCCGTGCTTAGGCCTCGTCGGGGCACAGGTATCTACACGACTTTGGTGCGACGCAGGGCCTGTGGGAGGGGGCTTGCCCCCGATGGCGGCCTAAGAGCCGACCGGGATGCTGGGCTTTGATCGAGTACATATCCGTTATTTGGGTAACGGCTGCTATGGGTTCCGCCCTTACGGCGGCTCACTTTTGAAAAGCGCAAAAGTAAGCAAAACGCTCTTGCCCCACCACTCGGCACCTCGCTTAGGCTCGGTGTGCCCGTAATCCGCCATGGATTTGGGGGGCCGCCGCCACGCGCCATCCATGGCGCGGGGCGGCTAAACCGGCATCCCTGCCGGTTTACCCCCCAAATCCCTGGCGAATTCCGGCCAGCGTGGTTTGACGGGGCGCCTGAGATCAAGATCAAAAGCAGAGCAACGGCAAGAGCAAGAGCGGCTCGCTTCGCATCGTGGTTAGGGTTGGCAGTGGCTACAAAAGTTGTGTAGATACTCATGCTCATCGGGGTCAAGTGTGGGAGTGGCTTGCCCCCGATAGCGGTGGTGCAGACACCATAGTTCCCAAGCCTGCTACCATGCGCGCCTACACCCCTGCCGTGACGACGCCAGCCAATGCCCTTCGCTTCTCAGCCTGCTTTGAATACCGTGCTCACGCACTTCCATGACCTGATCGTGCCGCTCTGGCAAGGCCCGGGATGGAACGCCGACCTGGCACTACCGTTTGAGGCGCTGGACGCCGATCATCAACCGTTGCCCCCACAACGCTATCGCGCCATGGCTTGCGCCCGACAGTTGTACCTGTTCGCCAGCCTGATCGGCGAGCCGGGTGCGGCCTTTGCCGAAGAACGTGCGGCGGCGCTGTTCCGTTCCCTGCAACGGCACTTCCATGATGCCGAACACGGCGGCTGGTTCTACAGCATCGACTCGGCCGGCCAACCGCTGGACAAGCGCAAAGACCTCTACACCCACGCCTTCATTATTTTTGCCTGCGCCCATTACTGGGCCAAGGTGCGTGAACCGTTGGTGGAATCGGTGCTCAACGCCGCCCTGGAAGTCGTCGCCCAACGCTTTTCCACCGGCGACGGTTTGTACGAGGCCGTACTGGAACGCAATTGGGCTTCCCTCAACTCAGGCCCCTTGCAAAACCCGCTGATGCACCTGGCCGAAGGTTTCCTCGCCACCCTCGCGGTGCGTGAGGACGCCGAGGTACAAACGGCCCTGCTGGCACTGGCGACGGCCATGCAGCAACGTTTCATCGACCGCGAGCACGGCGTGATGATGGAAAAACCTGTGGGCGCTGTGGATAACTGGTTTGAGCCGGGGCACCAGTTCGAATGGTTCTTTTTGCTGGAATCTTCAGCTGTGCTGCGCGGCACTGCGCTGCATGAGTCGCTGACACGGGCATTTGCCTATGCCGAGCAAAAGGGTGTGGATAAGTTAAGCGGTGCGGTCAGCGGCATGCTCGCGCTGGATGGCACCGTGCGCGACGGCACCCAACGTATCTGGGCCCAGGCGGAGTACCTGCGGGCGCTAACCTTGCGGCCGGGTAGCGAAGCGGTGCTGCAGCGGCAGTTGCAGGCGTTGCAACAGCGCTTCCTGCATGCCAAGGGTTGGCACGAATGCCTGGATGCCGAGGGTAAGGTGAGCCGACGGGATATGCCCTCGACTACGCCCTATCATTTGGCAACTTGCTATGAGGGCTTGGTCCAGCATCTGGGCTGACCTGCAGGGCCCCATCGCAGGCAAGCCAGCTCCCACAGTGGATAGTGTTCACACATTTAAATGTGGGAGCTGGCTTGCCTGCGATAGCCTCACCTCGGTCTAACTGACCTCACGCAATCCACTTGCGATCCCCGGTAAAACTGATCGTCAACCAGCGCGCCGCATCCGGCGTGCCCAAGCCTGTGGATATCTCTTCGCGCAAGCTGTCGAGGGTCGCGACCTTATCCACCGGGTAATCCGCCGGCAGCACTACATGGATCTCGATAAACCGCGCTCGCCCGTGCTTCTGCACATAGGACACGTAGTCGTCGAAACCATGCCTGGCCTGCACCGTATCCATCACTTCGCGTACTTTATCGTCCAGATGATCCGGCGCGATCCCCAGCACTTCGCGCAACGCCGGGCGCAGGATCTTGAAAGCCGGCGCCAGCATACTCAGGGCCAGCAGGATCAAAATCAGCGGGTCGACATACACCGCCCATTCGTCGTAGCCCTGGGACTTGAGCAACAGAGCGGCCAAAAAGCTGATCAGCAAACCCACCGACAGCATCGCATCCACCAGCCAACTGATGTTATCGAACTGGATCAGCGATGATTTGAGTGTGCGGTTGCGGTAGCGCACATAGAAGAAGTAGGCGAATTCCACGACGGTAAACACCGCCGCATAAATAATCACCAGCCCCAACTCGATTTCGCGCCCGCCGTTGATGATGCCGAACACACCATTGAGGAATGCATAGATGGCGATCAGCAGCAGAAAGCTGCCTTCGATCAACAGCACCATGGGCTCCAGGTGCCAATAGCCGAACTGGAAACGCTCGTTACTTTTCTTGGCGATCAACTTGGCCGTGATCAGCATCAACACCTTGATGGCGGTGGCGATCAGCGAGAAGAAGCCGTCGAACAGAATGGATTGGGCGCCGGATATCACCCCCGTGACAATCCCGGCGATCGCCACAGCGAACATCAGGATCGTCGATTGTTTGAGCAGTGCCTGCTCACCTCGGTTACTCACATTTCCTCCCGTCAAAACCTTTAAACCGCAGGGTGCGGTGGGGTTTTCAGGCGGGCAGTGTACCTTATGCCGCATTTTGGCCGATTTGCCGCCATTTACTGTAGGAGCGAGCTTGCTCGCGAAGAACCCGAGAGCGCCGCGTGCATTCAGAATATCCGCGTCATCGTTAACGTTTTTCGCGAGCAAGCTCGCTCCTACAGAGTATCGCGCAGGTGCTTAGCCCTTGGCCCCACGCTCAATCGCAAACCCGGCCCAGGTCTGGCTCACCGGCATCAGTTCCAACCGGTTGATGTTCACGTGGGCCGGGGTATTCATCACCCAGAAAATCGTGTCGGCAATATCCTGCGGCTGGATCGGTTCAGCACCTGCATAGGTGGCGTCATAACGCGCCTGGTCACCGCCAAACCGCACCAGCGAGAACTCGCTCTCGCACAGGCCCGGCTCGATGTTGGTCACCCGCACGCCAGTACCTTGCAGGTCGCACCGCAGGTTCAGCGAGAACTGCTTCACGAACGCCTTGGAGCCGCCATACACATGGCTGCCCGGGTACGGATAGTTACCGGCGATGGAGCCCAGGTTGATGATCCCCGCACCACGGCCATGAGCAATCAGGCGCGACAACAACAGGTTAGTGGTGGTCAGCAGGCCCTTGATATTGGTGTCGACCATGGTTTCCCAATCGTCGAGGTCGCACTTGGGGGCAGGATCAGTGCCCACCGCCAGGCCGGCGTTGTTGATCAGGCCACGCAGTTTGGCAAACGACGGCGGCAAGTTGGCAATAGCCTCCTCCATGCCTTTGCGATCACGCACATCCACCACCAGGCCATGCACTTCGGTCTGCCGGGAAAGCTCTTCGACCAGGGCATTCAAGCGCTCGGCACGACGACCGGTGAGCACCAGCTTCCAGCCGGCTTCGGCAAAACGACGAGCACAGGCCTCGCCGAAACCTGAAGTAGCGCCAGTGATGAATAGCGTGTCGGACATGGTGTTCTCCTAGAGGGCATCGGGGAAAAAGTTGCCAGCAGAATGCCCTTACGCCGCCGTTGCGGCAACCGCTATGCGCAGAACTTCACATACAACTGTTCATTTTTTAATCAGAACGACCAACGCCTTGTAAACCGTGGCTTGCAGCCATATGCGCGCAGGTTATCCACAATTGCGCCCACAGTCTTTGGGGGCAAGTGCAAATCGCTCGGAGCCCCTGTGTACAAGGCTTTCAGGCGTTTTTGAAAAGTTTTTTGCTTGACCTTGGCGGGAGCGTATGTAGCCCCTGAAAAATCCGGAAAGACACGACGATGGCTTCAGGCCAGTCATTCCGGCCCCTGCGGGAGTCTTTCCAGAGTTTAGTCACAGACTTATCCACAGGCTGGACGGACATATTCCGGTCATATACCTGTGTCTTTAAACAGGTTGACAAAGCCAGTGGAAGGTCGAGAAAAATCAGCTGATCAAAAAACAACCACAACGCTACAAGCCACGTATTTAAAGGCTTTCAGCCAGGTACACCCATGTTACCCACAGCCGGTTCCACAGTGGATGGGGACAAGTCAAAACTGTGACAAAACAGGGATTTGCGGCGGCTATATGTCGCGCTTTGGAGGTGGGCTGGATTTGTTTTCCACAATTTGGTGGAGGGCTTGTTGACACCGCAAAAACAAATGTGGGAACCGGCTTTGGGTGGGAGCTGGCTTGCCTGCGATGCGGCCACCTCGGTATGTCAGCTAAACCGAGGTGATGCTATCGCGGGCAAGCCCGGCTCCCACATAAGGCCCGGTTCCCACAGGGTTGATGCGCCTGGATCTTAGGTCAGTGGCCGCCCAGGTAGGCGTTGCGCACTTCCTCGTTAACCAGCAGTTCTTTACCTGTGCCGGTCAGGCGAATCTCACCATTGACCATCACATACGCCCGGTCCGACAAGCGCAGCGCATGGTTGGCATTCTGCTCCACCAGGAAGATGGTCATCCCGGTGGACGCCAGCTCACGCAGGGTGGAAAAGATCTGCTTTACCACAATCGGCGCCAAACCCAGGCTGGGCTCGTCGAGCAGCAACAGCTTGGGTCGGCTCATCAGCGCACGGGCGATGGCGAGCATTTGCTGTTCGCCGCCGGACATGGTCATGGCCCGCTGGTTACGCCGCTCCTTGAGCCTGGGGAACAGCTCGAACATGCGCTGCATATCCTCGCTGGCAAACTTGTCGCCAATGGGGATGGTGCCCATCAGCAGGTTTTCCTCGACGGTCATGTCGGGGAACACCCGCCGCCCTTCCGGCGACTGCGCAATGCCGTTGGAGGCGATGTAGTGGGACGACTTGTGGGTAATGTCGACGCCGTTGTACAGAATCTGCCCCGACTCGGCCCGAGGCTGGCCGAAGATCGACATCAGCAGCGTGGACTTTCCCGCGCCGTTGGAGCCAATCAGGCTGACGGTTTCGCCTTCGTTGATGTGCAGCGAGACCTTCTTCAGGGCCTGGATCGGGCCGTAGAACACGTCCAGGTCCTTCATTTCGAGGATAGGTGCGCTCATACCAGCTCCTCTTCGTCCGCGCCCAGGTAGGCGGCGATCACTTTCGGGTCGTTGCGGATCGCGTCGGGGCCGCCTTCGGCAATCACGTTGCCGTGGTCCAGCACCACAATGTGGTCGGAAATACTCATCACCATGCCCATGTCGTGTTCGATCAGCACCACCGTGAGGTCGTGTTCGTCGCGCAGCAGGCGAATCATCGCGCTGAGGGCTTCGGTTTCCTGAGGGTTGAGGCCCGCTGCCGGTTCGTCCAGGCAGATGATCTGCGGCCGCGTGCACATGGCGCGGGCGATTTCCAGGCGGCGCTGCTGGCCGTAAGAGAGTTCGCCAGCCAGGCGGTTGGCGCAGTCCACCAGGTCGACCACCTCCAGCCAATAGAACGCACAGTCCAGCGCATCGCTTTCGGCCTTGCGGTAGCCCTTGGTATTGAGGATGCCGGCAAGCATGTTGCGGTTGACCCACATGTGCTGAGCCACCAGCAGGTTTTCCAGCACCGACATTTCCTTGAACAGGCGAATGTTCTGGAAGGTGCGCGCCAGCCCGGCACGGTTTACCAGGTGGGTGCCGCCGAACATCTTGTAGTACACACGGCTGAGGAAGCTTTTGGGCGAGACGAAGTCGGTGGCCTCAAAGCGCTCGCCGAGCAGTTGGATCACGTTGGTTTGCTTGCCCCGCACGTTGAGTTCGATCTTGCCGCCACTGGCTTTGTAGAAGCCGGTGAGGCAGTTGAACACCGTGGTCTTGCCGGCGCCGTTGGGGCCGATCAGAGCGAAGATCGAGTTGCGTTCAACCTTGAGGCTTACATCGCTCAAGGCCTTGATACCACCGAAGTGCATCATCAGGTGTTCGACGGACAGCACGACTTCCTTACTCATGGAGCTACCCCCTTGCGTGGCGTCACACCGGTACGGCTGATGCGAATCAAGCCTCGCGGCCTCCAGATCATCATCACCACCATCAACACGCCAAACAGCAGCACGCGGTATTCGGAGAAGCTGCGCAGCAATTCAGGCGCCACGGTCAGCACAAACGCGGCGATCACCACGCCGACCGTCGAGCCCATGCCGCCCAATACCACGATGGCGAGGATCAACGCCGACTCGAAGAAGGTAAACGACGATGGGTTGACGAAACCCTGGTAGCTGGCGAAAAACACCCCCGCCAAACCAGCGGTAGATGCCCCAATGGTGAACGCCGAGAGCTTGACCAGCACATGGTTCAGGCCCATGGAGCGGCAGGCGATTTCATCTTCACGCAAGGCTTCCCAGGCGCGACCGACCGGCATACGCGTGAGGCGATGCTTGATGTACAGCACGGCCAGCACCACCAGAAACAGCACGATGTAGATGAACATGAATTTGATGTTGGGGTTGTAATCGATGCCAAAGAACTCGTGAAACGGGATGCCGCCATCCTTTGCACGCTTGCCGAACTCCAGGCCCAGAAAGGTCGGCGAAGGCACGGGCATACCGTTGGGGCCACCAGTGAACGACAGCCAGTTGTTGAGTACCAGGCGAATGATTTCACCAAAGCCCAGGGTCACGATGGCCAGGTAGTCACCGTGCATTCGCAGCACCGGGAAGCCGAGTATGCACCCCGCCAACGCCGCCGCGATGGCCGCCAGCGGCAGCACCGTCCAGAACCCCAGGCCCAGGTATTGATAACCCAGCGCCAGGCCGTAGGCACCAATGGCGTAGAAGGCCACGTAACCCAGGTCGAGCAGGCCGGCCAGGCCCACCACGATGTTCAGGCCCAGGCCGAGCAACACGTAGATCAACCCGAGGATCACCACGGTGAGCAGGTATTTGTTGGCGAAGATCGGAAACACGATGGCGATCACGATCAGTGCCGGAATGATCCAGCGCAGTCGCGACTTGTAGTCCGGCGGCAGCACATGCACGCCCGAACCACTGCTTTCAAAACCCTGCAGGATCTTCACGCCTTTGGGGGTTTGCAGGAACAGGCTCAAGGCAAAACGCCCGACCATGACGATGGCGACCAACGTGGCAACTCGCACCGGCTCCAGGTTGAAGCTGTAGCCGTCGAGCACTACGCCCACGATCGGGCCGAACACGATCAGCGAAATCAGCCCGGCGAGGACGGTATCGACCACACTTTTTTTGATATCAATGGATTTGGCAGCAGACATGTTTACACCTTCGCCACAAGTGGGCGACCAAGCAGGCCCTGGGGACGGAAAATCAGAATCACCACCAGCAGGGAGAAACTGAACACGTCTTTGTAGTCAGAGTTGATCAACCCCGCGAACAGCGACTCGGAGATACCGAGGATGATCCCGCCCAGCATCGCCCCAGGCAGGGAGCCGATGCCGCCGAGAACCGCCGCGGTAAACGCCTTGATGCCGATGATGAAGCCGGCATAGAAGTCGAAGGTGCCGTAGTTGAGGGTGATCAGCACGCCGGCCAGGGCAGCCATGGCTGCGCCGATAACGAACACGTAGGAGATCACCCGGTCGGTGTTGATGCCCAGGATCGAGGCCATTTTGCGATCTTGCTGAGTGGCGCGGCACATGCGACCCAGCTTGGTGTATTTGATGATGTAGGTGAGCAACGCCATGCCGGCGAACGCCGCCACCAGGATGAACACTTTGGTGTAGGTCAGTTGCACGAAGCCGGTGCCGATATCGACGCGCCAGGCGCCGGCCAGCAGCGTCGGGATGCCTTGTTGCTTGGCACCCTGGGCGATCTGTGCGTAGTTCTGCAGGATCAGCGAGATACCGATGGCGCTGATCAGCGGTGCCAGGCGGGTGGAGTTGCGCAGCGGTTTATAGGCGACACGTTCAATCACCCAACCGTACACGCCGGTGACGACCACGGTGAAGATCAAGGTGCCGAGAATGAGCAGCGGGAAGGATTCGATGCCGAAGTAAGCCAGCAGTGCCAGACTGATCGCCGCGAGGTAAGCGGAAATCATATAAACCTCGCCGTGGGCGAAGTTGATCATGCCAATGATGCCATAGACCATTGTGTAGCCGATGGCGATCAGGCCATAGACCGACCCGAGGGTCAGGCCATTGACCAGTTGCTGCAGGAAAATACCATCCATAACGCAATCTCACGCGGTGAGCACCTGCACACCGGTGGGTGTGCGGCGCTTCTGGAGGAAAAGACAGGTTTGGTGCAATAGAGCAGGCAACCAGGCCCTCTGTGGGAGCTGGCTTGCCTGCGATAGCGGTTTCACATTCAACACAGGGTTGGCATTGAGTCCGTCATCGCGGGCAAGCCCGGCTCCCACAGGGATCGAGGTGTTCAAGCCGTCGCGTTATTACTTCTGCTTTTCCAACTGATGGTATTTGCCGTCTTTGTCCCACTGGTAAACCACGTAGTCGGAGACTTTCAGGTCACCCTTCGTATCCCAGGCTTTTTCGCCCATGACGGTTTTGACCGGGTTGGCCTTGAGCCACTTGGCGGCGTCTTCGCCCTTGTTGGACTTGGCACCGTTGAAACCGGCAGCCAGGGCCTGGATCGAGGCGTAGGCGTACAGTGTGTAGCCTTCAGGCTCGGTGCCGTTCTTGCGGAACTCTTCCACGACCGTCTTGCTGTCTGGCAGCAGGCGCGGGTCGGCGCCGAAGGTCATGTACACGCCATCGACGTACTGCGCGCCGCCGGCGGTGGCTACCAGCTCGTCGGTGACCACGCCGTCATCGGACATGAACTTGACGTCTTTCAAGCCCGCTTCGCGGATCTGGCGCACCAGTGGGCCGGCTTCCGGATGCAGGCCGCCGAAGTACACGACGTCGGCGCCCAGGGAACGGATCTTGGTAACCAGGGCGCTGAAGTCTTTCTCGCCCCGGGTCAGGCCCTCTTCCAGCACCGGCTTGACGCCGCGCTTGGTCAACTGCGCAGCGGTGGCGTCGGCCAGGCCTTTGCCGTAGGTATCCTTGTCGTTGATCACCGCGACTTTCTTGCCCTTGAGCACGTCGACGATGTAGTCGCCGGCCACGATGCCTTGCTGGTCGTCACGCCCGCACATACGGAACATGGCGCCCAGGCCGCGTTCGGTCACTTGTGGGTTGGTGGAGCCCGGGGTGATGGCGATGATGCCTGCTTCGTCGTAAACCTCAGACGCCGGGATGGTGTTGGATGAGCAGAAGTGCCCGACCACACCGATCACTTTGTCCTGGTCGGCCAGGCGGTTGGCCACAGCCACGGCTTGTTTGGGTTCGCAGGCGTCATCGCCGGCCACCAGTTTGATCTGCTCACCGTTGATGCCGCCGGCCTTGTTGATAACGTCGGCTGCCGCCTGGGCACCCTTCATGTACTGCTCACCGAAAGCGGCGTTGGCACCCGTCATCGGACCCGCCACACCAATTTTCACATCAGCTTGAACAAACGTAGAAACACCCAGCGCCGCTGCAACGGCGAGGGCCAGAAAACCTTTCTTGTAAAACGTCTGGGACATGAGTGGTGCTCCGATATTTTTGATTTTTGGCACGACAACTTGCATTCAAACTTTTCACTGAAAGCTCAGAGCAAGCCGCGTGCCATTACTTTTTTATTCTTCAAAAAGACACGGTGTCATTGTTATTACGTGGGTTTCGACTCCTTTTGCCAGTACGTGCAACCGTCTAGCTTCTATAGGTGCAACCAGAGAGCAGAAAAAGTACAACCTTGCGCGTCAGCACCTGCAACCGGAGGGATAAACGGCAGTTCCTGCACCTGTAACAAAAGGCGTAACGGAACTGCACATTTACAGTGCGTGATTGCTACGACTTGCACCAATACAGATGAGTAGCCTGCTAAGAAAATGCAGGCTTTTGAGGGGTATTTCGCTGATCAGATCACGATCCTCAGACATTGCCCGGCGTGGTACAGCGAGAATCCTGCTTCATACAGGCAACTGCGCAGACCTGCGCCTGCCAGTGGCTGCATCGGCGCAAAAGGGATCGGCAAGGCTTGGGGATTCTGGTGACACAGGTAGTCGGCAAATGCCTTGCCGACCACGCTGCCTGTGGTCACACCGCGCCCGTTATAGCCGGTGACTGCGACCAGGCCGGGGGCAGGTTCGAACAGGCGCATCAGATGGTCTGGGGTAAACGCGATGCAGCCGGTCCAGGTGTATTCCCACTGCACCGATTTGAGATACGGGAAGTAGTGCTGCTGCACCCGATCGGCCCACGCCTTGAGGAACCAGGCGGGTTTCTGGTTGCCGTTGCCCAGGCTGCCCAGCAACAGGCGGCCATCGGCATCACGACGGATGCTGCTCAATACCTGGCGCGTGTCCCACGACCCCTGGCCACCAGGCAGGATTTGTCGGGCGGCATCATCGGTCAGCGGCGCCGAAGCCACCTGATAGTAATAGCCGGGGAAAAAATTGCGCCGCAACTCTGTCCATTCGCCTTCGGTGTAGGCGTTGGAGGCGATCACCACCTGAGCAGCCTGCACCGCGCCCTCAGCGGTCTGCACCGACCAGTCGGCACCCTGGCGTTCAAGCCGGGTGACCGGGGAATGGTCAAACAATTGCCCGCCCAGCGTTGCGGCGGCATTGGCCAAGCCCGTGGTGTAGGCCATGGGGTTCAGGGTGCCGGCCCGTCGATCGAGCAAGGCGGCGGATATTTTGCGGGTACCGGTGGCTTGCTCGCACGCCGGCCCGGTGAGTAACTCCACCGGCGCGCCACGGCGCTTCCATTGTTCTTCACGACTGCGCAAATCCGCCTCGCCACGGGCGTTGTGCGCCATGTGCAACGTACCCTCGCGGCGCAATTGGCAATCGATGTTGTATTTGTCGATCAGGCTGAACACCAGGGCCGGCGCTGCGCCCAACATGCGGTTGAGCTGGCTGCCAATCGCCGTGCCGAACCCGGCTTCGATCTCATCCGGCGGGATCCACAGGCCGGCATTGACCAAGCCGACGTTACGCCCCGATCCGCCATGGCCGGTGCGATGGGCCTCCAGCACGGCAACGCTTTTACCCTGTTCCAGCAAATGGATGGCCGCCGACAAACCGGTGATGCCGGCGCCGATTACGCACACATCCACCTTGAGTGTGCCGCTGAGCGCGGCGCGATCTGGTCGGCTGGGGGTGAGGCGTTCCCATAAACATGTTTCGCGTAGTGCCATTGCCAGACTCCGATGAGACCTAACAAACAACTTTTCAGAATTGAAAATCTGATCAAATGTGGGAGGGGGCTTGCTCCCGATAGCGGTGGGTCAGCTACAGATTTGCTGACTGAAACACTGCTATCGGGAGCAAGCCCCCTCCCACATTTTGATCTCACTTCGACGCGTGGGCTCAGTCGAAGGTAATGCCTTGGGCCAACGGCAATTCCAGCGAGTAGTTCACGGTATTGGTCTGGCGGCGCATATACCCGCGCCACGCATCCGACCCCGACTCTCGCCCGCCGCCGGTCTCTTTCTCGCCACCAAAGGCACCGCCAATCTCCGCGCCGCTCGGGCCGATGTTGACGTTGGCAATCCCGCAATCACTGCCTACCGCCGACATGAATTGCTCGGCTTCACGCACGTCAGTGGTGAAGATGCATGACGACAGGCCCTGTGGCACCGCGTTATTCAGGCGCAGGGCTTCGGCGAAGTCGGTGTAGCCAACCACGTAGAGAATCGGCGCGAAGGTTTCGGTACACACCACGTCGCTTTGCTCGGGCATTTCCACAATTGCCGGCGAGACGTAGTAGGCGTTGGGGAATGTGTCTTGCAGTTGGCGCTTGCCGCCGAACACCTTGCCGCCCTCGCTCAAGGCTTGCTCCAGGGCGTCCTGCATGTTGTCAAAGCCCTGCTTGTCGATCAGTGGGCCGACCAGGTTGCCTTCCAGCGGGTGGCCGATGCGCACCTTGGAATAGGCCGCCTTGAGGCGGGTGACGATGTCTTCCTTGACCGACTCATGGGCGATCAACCGGCGCAACGTGGTGCAACGTTGGCCGGCGGTGCCGACGGCGCTGAACAGGATGGCGCGCACGGCCATGTCCAGGTCGGCGCTTGGCCCGAGGATCATCGCGTTGTTGCCACCCAGTTCGAGAATGCTGCGGGCGAAGCGCGCCGCAACTTTCGGCGCCACTTCGCGGCCCATTCGGGTGCTGCCGGTGGCACTGATCAGGGCCACGCGCGGGTCGTCCACCAGCGCGGCGCCGGCGTCGCGGCCGCCGATGATCACCTGGCTCAGGTACTCGGGCGCATCGTCAAACTTGTTCAGTACGCGCTCGAACAACGCCTGGCAGGCCAGCGCGGTGAGCGGGGTCTTTTCCGAGGGTTTCCAGATCACTGCGTTGCCGCATACCAATGCCAGCGCGGTGTTCCATGCCCATACGGCCACCGGAAAGTTGAAGGCGCTGATCACCCCGACCACGCCCAGCGGGTGCCAGGTTTCACGCATATGGTGGCCTGGGCGTTCGGAGGCGATGGTCAAGCCGTACAACTGTCGGGACAGGCCCACGGCGAAGTCGCAGATGTCGATCATTTCCTGCACTTCACCCAAGCCTTCCTGAGTGATCTTGCCGGCTTCCCAGGACACCAGCTCGCCCAGGTCGGCCTTGTATTGGCGCAGTACATCGCCGAACTGGCGTACCAGCTCGCCGCGACGCGGGGCCGGCACTTTGCGCCAGGCCTCAAATGCGTGCTCGGCACGACTGACCTGTTGCTCCACCTCGGCGGCGCCTTCCCAGTGCACACTGCCGATACGGCTGCCATCAATCGGCGAATGCACGGGCTGTTTGCCCGCCTGGTACAGCGCCGGGTTTACCCCGAGACGATCAAGCAATGCGGCAACCATGGGTCACTCCTTCAATCTGCGTACAAAAATTCGCGCCGCGACACGTGCGGCGATCCTGGCCCTATTTGTAGCTGGCCCAAGACTTGCCAACAAACGACGATTAGGCGAGATATCATTCCGTTTATTCATGCAAAGAACAAAAAGAGGCATGCCGTGCTGAACAAAAGACATTTGCCCTCAATCACCGCTCTGCAGTGCTTCGAAGCCGCTACCCGCCACCTGAGCTTCACCCGCGCTGCCGAAGAGCTGAACCTCACGCAAAGCGCCGTGAGCAAACAGGTGGCGCAGCTGGAAGAGTTGTTGCAGCACCTGCTGTTTCGCCGGGTGCGCCGCCGCTTGCAGATGACCCCGGCGGGCGACCTGTACCTGGTGGAAGTGCGCAAGATCCTCACCCAAGTGGAGATGTCTACCCATTACCTGCGCTCCTACGGCGGGGAGACTGAAGTGCTGCGTGTGTCCACGCCCTATACCTTCGGTGCGCGCTGGCTGGTGCCGCGCCTCAAGGGTTGGCGCCTGCGTCACCCGCAGATCCACCTGGACCTGTGCAACGAGCAAGCGCCGGATGAGCTGCTGCAAGGCAAGGCTGATATGGCCTTCTACTTCGGCCAGGGCGCGCGTCCCGGCACCGAGAGCCTGAAGCTGTTCAGCGAAGAACTTGTCCCGGTATGTTCGCCCGACAGCCTGCCCGCCCAGCCCTTCACCGATCCCACGCAACTGAGCGACCTGGTGCTGCTGCAAAACGCCTCGCGGCCCCAGGGCTGGCATGAATGGTTCGCCAGCCAGGGCTTTCATACCGAGCACAGCTACCATGGGCCGCGGTTCGACACGTTTTATATGTGCATTCGGGCAGCGCAGGTAGGTTGCGGCGTGGCGTTGTTGCCGCGTTTTCTGGTGGAAGAGGAATTGGCCGAGGGCAAGTTGGTGATCCCCTGGCAACATGCGATGCCGAGCCAGGATGCTTACTACCTGGCGTATCCTGAGCATTCGGCGGAAGTGCCCAAGGTGCGCGAATTTGTGAAGTGGATGATGGAGCAGGTGCTTTAGCGCCTGGAGAATCGCCATCGCAGGCAAGCCAGCTCCCACCGTTTGGAATGCATTTCAAATGTGGGAGCTGGCTTGCCTGCGATGGCGCCAGTGGCCTTACTGAAAAAATCACTGGCAATCCCCCACAGGTCTATGCGCCACTAACCCCCTTCCTCAATTGTGCGTAAAGGCCGGCCTCCATCGCCGCCCCGTCTGGAGATTCCCGTTATGAGCGAGAGTGTGTTTGCCGATCGCATCGTGCAGAACCTGCTCGACACCGACTTCTACAAGCTGACCATGATGCAGGCGGTGCTGCACAACTACCCCAATGTGGAAGTTGAATGGGAGTTCCGTTGCCGTAACAGTGAAGACCTGCGCCCATACCTGGCGGAGATCCGCTACCAGATCGAACGCCTCGCCGAGTTAAGCCTGAGCCCCGACCAACTGGGCTTTCTGGAACGCATCAGCTTTATGAAGCCGGATTTTTTGCGCTTCCTCGGGCTGTTTCGCTTCAACCTGCGGTATGTGCAAACCGGCATCGAGAACGGCGAGTTATTTATCCGCCTGCGCGGGCCTTGGCTGCATGTGATCCTGTTTGAAGTGCCGATGCTGGCCATCGTCAGCGAAGTGCGTAACCGCTACCGCTACCAGACCGTAATCCTTGAACAGGCCCGCGAGCAGTTGTACCGCAAGTTCGATTGGCTGACGGCCAATGCCTCCAGCGATGAACTCTCGGAACTGCAAGTGGCCGACTTCGGTACGCGCCGCCGCTTCTCGTACCGGGTACAGGAAGAAGTAGTCAGCGTGCTCAAACATGACTTCCCTGGGCGCTTTGTCGGCACCAGCAACGTGCACCTGGCGCGTGAATTCGATATGAAGCCGCTGGGCACCATGGCCCATGAGTGGATCATGGCCCACCAGCAACTGGGCCCGCGCCTGATCGACAGCCAGATCGCCGCCCTGGATTGCTGGGTGCGCGAGTACCGTGGGCTGCTGGGTATCGCCCTGACCGATTGCATCACCACCGACGCCTTCCTCAGCGACTTCGATTTGTACTTCGCCAAGCTGTTCGATGGCCTGCGCCACGACTCCGGCGATCCGATTCAGTGGGCGGAAAAAGCCATCGCCCACTACCACAAGCTGGGCATCGAGCCGATGAGCAAGACCCTGGTGTTCTCCGACAGTCTGACGCTGCCCAAAGCATTGGAGATATTCCGTGCGTTGCGTGGTCGGATCAATGTGAGCTTTGGTATCGGCACCAACCTCACCTGCGACATTCCGGGGGTGGAACCGATGAGCATCGTGCTTAAAATGACCGCCTGCAATGGCCAACCCGTCGCCAAGATTTCCGATGAAGCGGGCAAGACCCATTGCACCGACCCGAATTTTGTCGCCTATTTGCGTCACGTTTTCAAAGTACCTGCCCTTTCCAGCAAGGAGTGAATCATGCAAGCCGTACAGCGTGAGATTGCGCAGCAGCTCAAGGTCCAAGCGCCGTTCAAAGACCAGGCCAGCCTTGAAGCCGAGATTGCCCGACGCGTGACCTTTATCCAGGACTGCCTGCGCAATTCCGGGCTCAAGGCCCTGGTGCTGGGCATCAGCGGCGGCGTCGACTCCCTGACCGCCGGCCTGTTGGCCCAACGTGCGATGCAGGAACTGCGCGCCAGCACCGGTGATGAGGCGTACCGCTTTATCGCCGTGCGCCTGCCCTACGAAACCCAGTTTGACGAACACGACGCCCAGGCCTCGGTGGACTTTATCGAGCCGGATGAACGCCACACCGTCAACATCGGCCCGGCAGTGAAGGCCCTGGCTAATGAAGTGGCGGCGTTTGAAGGCAAGGCGGCGGTGTCCCGCGATTTCGTGCTGGGCAACACCAAGGCGCGTATGCGCATGGTGGCGCAGTACACCATTGCCGGCGCGGCCGGTGGCCTGGTGATCGGCACCGACCATGCGGCCGAAGCGGTGATGGGCTTCTACACCAAGTTCGGTGACGGGGCTTGCGACCTGGCGCCGTTGAGCGGGCTAGTGAAGCATCAAGTGAGGGCCATTGCCCGCCACTTTGGCGCGCCGGAATCGCTGGTGGAGAAGGTGCCGACCGCCGACCTCGAAGACCTGTCGCCGGGCAAGCCGGACGAAGCGTCACATGGCGTGACCTATGCCGAGATTGATGCCTTCCTGCACGGCGAGCCGGTGCGTGAAGAGGCGTTCAGGATTATCTGCGAGACCTATCGCAAGACAGAGCACAAGCGGGTCATGCCGTTTGCGCCTTGAGGTGAACCGATCGTTTTGCATTGATTGTCAGATCGCCATCGCAGGCAAGCCAGCTCCCACACTTGACCGTATTCCAACATGGGAATGCGGTCGAATGTGGGAGCTGGCTTGCCTGCGATGAACGATAACGCGGTGTTACTTCAGAACCACAGCACCTTTCATCATCGAGATGTGGCCTGGGAACGAGCAGAAGAAGCTGTATTTCTCATCGGCCTTCAGCTTGGAGACGTCGAAGGTCACCGAGTCTTTCTCGCCGGCACCGATAATCTTGGTGTGGGCGATGATGCGCTCATCACCGGCTTTCAGGTAATCCTTGTCGATCCCCGCAGCCATGCCGTCGGTTGCCACTGGTTGCATATTGGCTTCGGTAGTCAACACCCAGTTATGGCCCATCACGTTCTTGGGCAGGTTGCCCGAATGAGTCAGCTCAACGGTGAACTGCTTGCAGCTCTTGTCGATGGTGATTTCTTTAGTGTTGAACGACATTTGGTCGGTGGAGTCGACAGTGACCTTGCACTCTGCAGCAAGCAACTGGCCGCTCGCCAGGGTCAGCAGGGAAACAGCAACGAGTTTGGCAAACATGTGAATCTCCAAGGCAGGGTTAGAAAACGCGTATTGCGACAAGGGTGCCTCAAGCAGGCTGAAGTTCTTATGATCTGCATCAACAGATTGTATACAACTTTAGGCTATCAGACTGATCAACACAATCAACCAGCCAAACTGCCGCACCCTGCCTATGATCGCCCCATCACTCACGGGAGTTCATGCCATGCACCTCAATCACCTGTTCAACGGCCTGCTGGCCGCCTACGCCTGCGGTAAGTGAAAGCAAAGGGCACCCTGAAGCTGCTACCATGACGACCCAAGGCAGCTGCGCGCCGCCCACCCTCACCTTCGACCCTAGAGGATCGCCCATGGCCAAACCTAATTACTCCTTCGCCAAACGTCAGAGAGACTTGGCCAAGGAACAGAAGAAAGAGGAAAAGCTGCAACGCAAGAAAGCCGCTGCAGACGAAGAAGCCGGCGCACTGAACCCGGATGCGGAAG
Source organism: Pseudomonas paralactis (assembly GCF_001439735.1). Taxonomy (GTDB): domain Bacteria; phylum Pseudomonadota; class Gammaproteobacteria; order Pseudomonadales; family Pseudomonadaceae; genus Aquipseudomonas; species Aquipseudomonas paralactis. The sequence goes on along the minus strand of NZ_JYLN01000004.1, from coordinate 498,030 downwards.
GTGAAGCGGCAACTGACGAGACAGAAAACCCGAAAGACCCGGCTGAATAAGCATTCCTGTAGGAGCGAGCTTGCTCGCGAAGAACGTCAACGATGACGAGGGTCGCCTGGATTAACGTGGCGCCCCAAGATCCTTCGCGAGCAAGCTCGCTCCTACAAAAATCGACAGCCCGCAGTCATTATTCCAGCGGCATCACCGTCACCCGCACCTCCGGGTCATGGCTGCCTCCCCCCAGAATCACCCCACGCAACGGCGACACATCGGAAAAATCCCGGCCCCAGGCCAGGGTGATGTGCTCCAGTGCCGGCTGCACATTGTTGGTCGGATCGAAATCCACCCAGCCCAACCGCGGGCAAAACACCGAGACCCACGCATGGGACGCATCGGCGCCAATCAGCCGTGGCTGGCCGGGCGGCGGCTGGGTCAGCAGGTAGCCGCTGATATAGCGCGCCGCCAGGCCCCGTGAGCGCAGACAGGCGAGCATCAGGTGGGCGAAGTCCTGACACACGCCGCGACGGCGCTCCAGCACCTCCACCAGCGGCGTGGCGACCTGAGTGGCTTCGGCATCGAAGGTGAATTCGCTGAAAATCTTTTGCATCAATGCCTGCACGCCGACCAACAAAGGCTCGCCAGGCGGGAAGCAGCTTTGCGAGAACTCGACAAAGGTTTTTTTCAGGTGCACGTAAGGCGATTCGAAGCGATAGCGGCAGGCTTCGATCACCTCCATCGACAGCGCCTGGCTGCTGTAGGTGAAGCTGTCACGGGTGCTGTCCCATGCGGGTGATTGCCGCAGGTCCAGCGCGGGACGCGCCAGCACTTCCACGGTCAACCCGGCATTGACCAGCAACTCATCATGCGGCCGCTCGAACGCAAGACGCGTGATCGGGTTGCCGAACACGTCCAGCTCATCGCGGCGTGAAGAAGGCTGCGGGCTGATGTCCAGGGTTTGCCAGGTGCAACGCTGCCACGCACACGGCCGTGGCCACAAATGCGCCAACTGCTGGGCCAGAGACACCGGGCTGTCGTAGTGGTAATGGGTATCGTGAAAAATCTGATAGCGCGCACTCATCACACCGACACCGTTTGCTGGCTGACATCATCTACATGGGCAAAATGGCGCAGCGCCAGGCGGTCCGACACTTGCCCGCTCTCATCGGCGACCGCTTGCAGCAGGTCGGCCAGGCCATCCAGCGCGGCACGTACGCCGGGCTCGCCAAACAGCGGGTTCTCAAGGCACCCCAGGTCGAAGCGCCCCAGGCGCTCCACCAACGGCGCCAGGCCGGTTTCCCGAGGCACACCAAAATCATCATTGAGGCGACGCACGGTGCGGCTCACCAACTTGAGCTGAAACAACACCGCGTGGGGGTTCTGCTCATCGAGCAACAACAGGTCGAGCACCGGAATCAGTTGCGGCACCGCCAGGTAGCGCGAGCGATAGGTGATGCTGCTGTTGCCCAGCTCCAGCAACCACTCCAGCCCCGCCTGATCGAACACCGCCACGCCACGCAGGAACGCGGCCAGGCTGGTACTGAGAAATTGCAGACGCTCAATGCGCCGGCCCATCATCAAAAAGCGCCAGCCTTCATCGCGGGTCATATCATCCAGGGCAAACCCGGACAGCGCCGCTAAAGACATTACCAAGCGATTGAGAAAATCCAGCAGCTCGCCAAAGTCCGGGGTTTGGCTTTCCAGTTCCATGGCTTCGCGTTGCAGCTCTACCAGGGCCTGCCAGTTTTCCCGAGACAGCTTGCCGCGCACCTGGGACGCGGCCCACTGCAAGCGCTGCAAATTGGCGCGCAGGCTGGAGGGCCAGTCATCGCCGAGCAAGGCCGCAAGCAGACGCTCCGGCAACTCGCCCTCCTCCGGCAACAGATGCAGGCTTTCACCCAGCTCGACCGCCGCCTGCAATGCCAACGGATCATCGCCGTCGACATAGCGCGCCAGCACGACGCGCAGCCAGCGCGCACTGTCATCACAGCGTTCGCAATAACGGCCAAACCAGAACAGGTTTTCCACCACCCGCGACGGCAAATACGGGTCGCGGCGCACCAGATCGTGGACGCCAATGGCGCGCTGGGCACGCCACTGTTCACCGGCGCTGACGCGCTCGCCGAGCACCCAGGTGTCCTTGCTGGCACCGCCGCGTTGCATCGATACCACTTCGGCATCGGCGTCGGCGGCCACACGGGTCAGGCCACCGGGCAACACGCGATAGCCCTCGGCGCTGGCCACCGCGTACACGCGCATACCGATGGCGCGGTGTTGCAGATGGTCCTCCTCGGTGTGCCACACCGGCGCCTGGGACAGTTGCGCCAGCTCCTGGGCGACATAGGCGTAAGGCCGTGCGCGCATACGCTCGGCCAGGGCCTGGCGCTGCTGTTCGTTCAAGTCACGGCCAAAAACCGGGGCGAAACTTTGCGAAGGAAACGCCGGTTTGATTAGCAGCTCCGGGAGCTTCTCCAGTGCCTCGGCCAGTACCGGTGCCTCGCCGCACCACCAGGTGGCAATCGACGGCAGGATCAGCGCTTCACCGAACAAGAACTCGTTGATCTTCGGCAGGAACCCCAACAAGCCCGGCGACTCCAGCACGCCGCTGCCCAGGGCATTGGCCACCAGCACATTGCCCTGGCGCACAGCGTCGAGCAGGCCGGGCACGCCCAGGGCCGAGTCGGTACGCAGCTCCAGAGGGTCGCAAAAATCGTCATCCAGGCGGCGCATGATCGCGTGGACTCGGCGCAGCCCGCTGAGGGTTTTCAGGAACACCGTGCTGTCGCGCACGGTAAGGTCGCCGCCCTCCACCAGTGGGTAGCCAAGCTGGCGCGCAAGATAAAGATGTTCGAAATAGCTCTCGTTGAAACGCCCCGGCGTCAGCAGCACGATCAGCGGCGGCTGGTCATCGCCGGGCGCCTGGCGGGCCAGGGTTTCCTGCAGGGTGCGGAAGAAACCGGTGAGGTGCTGCACCTGCAAGTCACGGTATAGATCCGGGAAAGCACGGGACACGATGGTGCGGTTTTCCAGGGCGTAGCCGGCACCCGACGGTGCCTGGGTACGGTCAGCGGTGACCCACCAACGGCCATCGGGCGTGCGCGCCAGGTCCACGGCGTACAAGTGCAAAAAAGCACCATCCGGCGGCTGAATACCCTGGCACGGCCATAGAAAGTTGTTATGCCCAAATACCAGCTCGGCAGGCAGCAGCCCCTCTTTGATCAGGCGCTGCGGGCCATAGAGGTCGGCGAGTACAGCATTGAGCAGACGCGCGCGCTGGGCGATACCGGCCGACAACTGCCGCCATTCATCAGCGGCCAGCACATGGGGCAGCAGGTCCAGTTCCCACGGGCGATCAGCGCCCTTGGGGTCGGCGTAGACGTTATAGGTCACGCCGTTTTCCTGGATCTGGCGGGTCAGCAATGCCTGACGCTGGGCCAGTTGTGCGGGCGTACTGCGTTGCAGGTGGTCAAGCAGGCGCTGCCAATGGGCACGCACCGCGCCGCTGTCATCCAGCAGTTCGTGATAGGTGCCCGCGGTGAGCGGGTAACGGTCGAGCAAATCGGACATGGAACGCTCGGCAGAGGCAAGGGAAGTCAGGTTAACTCAAATTCACTACGGTCTAGTGTGGGAGGGGGCTTGCTCCCGATTGCGGCGCATCAGTGACAAATGTGCTGACTGACACTCTGCTATCGGGAGCAAGCCCCCTCCCACATTTGATCGCGTTCACTCATTTTTATTGGGGAAACGGCGTAAATCCAGGGTCATGGGCAACTCATCGTTCACCTCTACACTCGGCACAGAGAGCTTGCCCGGACTATGCCCCAACCGGAAAAACCGCGCCATTCGCCGGCTCTCTGCCTCATTGGCGTTCACCGGCAAGCTGTCGTAATTGCGCCCGCCCGGATGCGCCACGTGGTATTGGCAGCCGCCCAGCGAACGCTGCATCCAGGTGTCGAGCAGGTCGAACACCAACGGCGCGTGCACCGCAATGGTCGGTTGCAGGCAATTGGCCGGTTGCCAGGCGCGGTAACGCACACCGGCAACAAACTCTCCCACTCGACCGGTCGGTTGCAGCGGCACGGGTATGCCATTGCAGGTCAGCAAGTAGCGTTGCGGCGGCAGGCCACTCAACTTCACTTGCAGGCGCTCCAGAGACGAATCCACATAACGCACTGTGCCGCCCACCGCGCCCTCCTCGCCCAGCACATGCCAGGGTTCCAGGGCCTGGCGCAGTTCCAGTTCGATACCGCTGACGGCGTAATCGCCCACTTTGGGAAAGCGGAACTCCAGGTGCGCGGCAAACCATTCGGCACGCAGCGGATAACCGGCAGCGTTGAGCTCGACAATGACGTCGGCAAAGTCTTGCTCAATAAAGTGCGGCAACAAAAAACGGTCGTGTAACTCAGTGCCCCAACGCGCCAGCTTCGGCGGCGCATAAGGCTCGCGCCAGAACCGAGCCACCAGCGCGCGCAACAGCAACTGCTGAGTCAGGCTCATGCGCGCATGGGGCGGCATTTCAAAGGCTCGTAATTCCAGCAAGCCCAGGCGGCCCGTGGCGCCGTCAGGTGAGTAAAGTTTGTCGATACAGAACTCGGCGCGATGGGTGTTGCCGGTCACGTCGATCAGCAAGTTGCGCAGCAGCCGGTCCACCAACCACGGCGGGCATTCCTCACCCGGTGCCGGCATCTGCGCGAAGGCGATTTCCAGTTCATACAGCGCATCGTTGCGCGCCTCATCCACCCGTGGCGCCTGGGAGGTCGGGCCGATAAACAGCCCGGAAAACAGGTAGGACAACGACGGATGGTTATGCCAGTAACTGATCAGGCTGCGCAGCAGATCGGGGCGACGCAGAAACGGCGAGTCTTTGGGCGTCGCACCGCCGAGGACGAAATGGTTACCGCCGCCGGTACCGGTGTGGCGCCCGTCGATCATGAACTTTTCGGTGGTCAGGCGGGTTTGCCGGGCTTCTTCGTAAAGAAATTCGGTGCGTTCCACCAACTCATCCCAGGTGGCGGATGGCTGCACGTTGACCTCAATCACACCCGGGTCCGGCGTCACCCGGAAATTGCTCAGGCGTGTATCGGCGGGTGGCTCGTAGCCTTCCAGCAACACGGGGCAATGCAGCTCCTGGGCGGTGGCCTCGATGGCCGTCACCAGCTCCAGATAATCCTCGACGCGCTCCAGCGGCGGCATAAACAGGTACAGGCGCCCTTCCCGCGCTTCAGCGCACAGCGCAGTGCGAGTCAGCCAATCGGCGGATTCGTCGACCTTCGGCACGCGCTCATCACTGGGGGCCGGCTCGCCGTGGCTGTGCAGTTGCGCGGTAGTGGGCAGAGGCGGCTGATCCTGGTTCGGGTCGGTCGGGTGTACGAATGGATACTCCGCTGCTGTCACCCACGGCTGGGAAGCCAGCGGTAGGCGATAACCCAACGGTGAATCGCCCGGCACCAGGCGGCAGTGGTCATCGCGCAAGTACCAGCGCCCACTCTGCCAACGATCATTGGCGGCGGTGCGCGCCAACGGCAGCACTTGGCCGATGACCTTGTCCAGGCCCTGGCCGAAGACTTTGCGCAGGCGTTCGCGCTCCAGTTCGTCGCTCAAGCGCGGGTCCTGGGCGCTAACGTTTTGCGGCAGTGAGCCTTCGCGCCACAGGTAGTAGAAGTTGTCTTCAAAGGCGGGGAACACAAAGCGTGCCGGCAACTTCAGACGCTCGGCAACGCTGGCCAGGAAGCGTCCGGCCATCGCGCCGTCAGCCCCATAGTCCTCTTGCTCATCGGCGATCAGCGCACTGTTGTGCCAGATCGGTACCCCATCGCGGCGCCAGTAGCAATTGAGCGACCAACGCGGCAGTTGCTCGCCGGGGTACCACTTGCCCTGGCCGAAATGCACCAGGCCTTGGGGCGCATAGTGCTGACGCAGACGCTGGAACAGCTCGGCGGACAGGCGGCGCTTGTCCGGCCCCAGAGCGGCGGTGTTCCACTCGGCGCTGTCGGGGTCGTCGATGGACACGAAGGTCGGCTCACCGCCCATGGTCAGGCGCACGTCGTGCTTGAGCAGGTCGCCGTCAATTTGCCGCCCCAGCGCCTGGATCGCCAGCCATTGTTCTTCGGTGTAGGGCTTGGTCACCCGAGGCGCTTCCCAAATACGCTCCACCGACATCTCGTGGGTGAACTCGCACTCGCACGGTTCCACCAACCCACTGATCGGCGCGGCAGACGATGGATCAGGGCTGCAAGCCAATGGGATGTGCCCTTCACCGGCAAATAAACCGGAGGTGGCATCCAGGCCGATCCAGCCGGCGCCAGGCAAATACACCTCGCACCAGGCGTGCAGATCGGTGAAGTCCACTTCGGTGCCGGAGGGGCCATCCAGTGCTTTGACGTCAGCGGTGAGTTGAATCAGATAACCGGAGACAAATCGCGCTGCCAGCCCCAGGTTACGCAGCAACTGCACCAGCAGCCAGGCTGAATCGCGACAAGAGCCGGAAGCGTTTTCCAGGGTGAATTCCGGGGTTTGCACGCCCGGTTCCATACGAATCAGGTAGCCGATATCGGCGGCCAGGCGCTGGTTCAACCCGACCAGGAAATCCACCGCCGGCAAGGGTGTGCGGTCAATGCCGGCCAGGTAAGCGGCAAACTTCGGCGTCAGCGGCAGGGTTTCCAGGTACGGCGCCAGCTCGCGTTGCTCATCGGCGGCGTAACTGAAGGGGATTTTTTCGGCGTAGGGTTCGAGGAAAAAGTCGAACGGGTTGAACACCGCCATCTCGGCGACCAAATCGACTTCGATGCGCAGCTGGTCAGTTTTTTCCGGGAACACCAGGCGCGCCAGGTAATTGCCCTGAGGGTCTTGCTGCCAATTGATGAAATGCTGCTCGGGCAGCACTTTCAGCGCGTAAGACAAGATCCGCGTGCGGCTATGGGCCGCCGGACGCAAGCGCACGATCTGAGGGCCGAGTTCGACAGCACGGTCGTAGCGGTAATGCGTAACGTGGTGCAACGCGACATGAATCGACACGGCGGCCTCCTGCGAGCCTGGGCATGGGCACAACCTGCGCAAGACTTATGCCAGCGCGGCAGTCATTGCGCTTTAGCGTGGAACCCGGTGCAGTACAGCACCAAAACGGCGCCTGCGTTGCCGGCATGGTGCAGGCGCTGCACACATTTGTAGCGCCAGGTTGAGTGCAGGTGGTGAATCTACCCAATCAACGGGCTTTGCGCTTTGCGATTGCGGCTTGGCGCAGATGGCGTATCTCGGACAGTTTTTTGCGCATTTCGCGGTGGCGCTTGCTGTTGAGCAGCAGTAACCCCAACAGCGGAACGAGTACAGCCGAGCCATAGACCAGCTTGTTGAGATCGTATTGAATCATTGGCAGTGCGAACAACAGACAAGCGCCCAAGTACGCCGCTACCAGCCGCGTAGCCCAGGGATAGCCGCGTGCGATCATGACGTTGCCAAAGACAAGAGCTGCCACTAGCACCAGGATCGCACCTACTGAATAGTTGGCCTTGAGCGCAGGATCAACACCGCGCAAATAGGTCACGCCAGCCATGGAAACCGCAGCTGAGCCGGAGAAGATCGCCATGAAAATCGTCCCCATGAATACGGGGAAATAGCGCGCCAGGAATCTGTTTATCGAAGGCGGCTCCTTCACATGCGACTACTCGATCTGACGGTTGATTTGACAGACTGCCGAATGCGACGGATTCCCACGAGTTTCGTGCGCATCTCTCGTTGAACCTTGCTATTAAGTGTCAATAATCCGAGCAATGGGAATAACAGCGCCAACCCATAAAGAACTTTGTGAGGCTGGAATTGAACCATCGGAACTACAAACAGTAGACAAGCGACGTAGATACCGACCAATACCCACACCCAGGAGGGTCGGCCCCGCAAAATCATAAAGTTGCTATGGACCGTCAACAGAATGAGCAGCGCCCCGACCAACATGATCTTGAGCCCCACTTGAGCCAGCGGCACATCACGAAAATAAGTGACGAACGCCAGCGCCACAGCCAATGCCAAAGAAAAACACGCAGCAAATACGCCGCCCATAAACGTCAGAAAGTATTGCCTGAAAAAGTCGCGTAGCGTCATTAACTCGTTCATTCGTTTATTTCCTCGTACAACCCTATCGCTATGGTATTGACGTTTCCGGAGTACGCACTCCCGCCAAATCCTATGCTTGCGCCCAGGACGTCTTTGATCTGGGTAGTGGTGCTGTGCTTAAGCTGCGTAGGGGTAAAACGCTTGGTGAGTTCACCCGACGCCTGCTTCAATTTGAGCATCTTCGCAGTCAAGCTGGGATGGTTGATGCTCAGCAGTTCTTTCGTCAGCTTGGCTCTTTCCTGGCGATTCAACCCGCGAAGCACGTCACGCAGACTCTTGCCCGTCGATGCTTTGGCGGCCCTGACCAGCTTGACCGTCGTCAGGGCCGAAGCGCTCACGCCTACCAGTGATACTGCGTCCAGCACAATGGAAGCATTCTGGTACCAGCCCTCACTGTCGAGCCAATCCTTTACCTCAGGCTTGGCGACCTCCAGCGCTGTTCGAGCAATGCCGTTGAAACACTGAAGCATACTTGCGCCGGCAGCCGCATACCCCACCACAACGATGACGGAACTGGCGCCGGCACTGAAAGGCACCAGAATTGTTCCACTGGCGATCGCAGCCCAACTGATGACAGCCCCAAAGCAGGAGACTCCGGTATTCACAGCTTCGCCAATCAGTCGCGATTCTCGAGGATTGCTCACGACATGTTGAGCAAACTGCGTTGGCGCAATGTACTTCTGCGCTTCACGCAAAATGATGCGCTTGGGCCTGATGCTGCAGATGGGCTTGAATTCGCGCAGGGTGATGACGTTGAAGTCGGCGTCGATGTATACGACGCCTGCGCCAACGATACCTGGATCGGCGTCGATGGCCGCAAACAGGCGCGGCAGGTTGATCTGGCCTTCAATGCGCTGGCGCGCCATGAACTGGGAACGGTTGGAGTCCATGCCGATGTTGAGCAAGGGGTTGCCCATGAGGTGTTCTTCCTTGAAAGGGTGGAGACTGGAGCGACGCTATCGGGGGCAAGCCCCCTCCCACATTCGAATGCATTCTCACGCTGGAACTCAGCCAAGTGTGGGAGTGGGGCTTACCCCCGATAGCAATCTAATGGGCGCCACCTTACCAAACAGCCTCACCTCCGACCAGAAAGCAAAACGCCAGCACGAGGCTGGCGCTTTGCATTTCAGGCGTCGATCAACGCGGCACAACCGGCTTGCGCGTAGGCTTGCCGCCCTTGCCCTTGGCCGCATCGCTGCGCTCTTTGGCCGCCTGCTTATTGCGCGCCTGGGCCGCAGCCTTGGCTTGCTCACGCTTGTCCCACGGGTTGCTGCCGTCGCTGCCACGAGGCGGCAGGCCGGTGTGCTGGGTGAGGATCCTGGTGGTGGTTTCCTTGGCGACCTTATGGCTGCCGGCCGGCGTCGAGTTCTTGCGACGGGCGCTCTGGTAGCTGTCGGTGGACGGCTGATGCAGCGGGATCAGTTGGTCCTTGCCCGACCCGATCAGGTCGGCGCGGCCCATGCGGGTCAATGCTTCACGCAGCATCGGCCAGCCTTTCGGATCGTGGTAGCGCAGGAACGCCTTGTGCAGGCGGCGCTGCTCCTCGCTCTTGACGATGGTCACCGCGTCGCTCTTGTAGGTGACCTTGCGCAGCGGGTTCTTGCCCGAGTGGTACATCGCGGTGGCGGTGGCCATCGGCGACGGGTAGAACGCCTGCACCTGGTCGGCACGGAAGCCGTTGCCCTTGAGCCAAAGGGCCAGGTTCATCATGTCTTCATCGGTAGTGCCCGGGTGGGCGGCGATGAAGTAAGGGATCAGGTACTGCTCCTTGCCCGCTTCCTTGGTGTACTTCTCGAACATGCGCTTGAACTTGTCATAGCTGCCAATGCCCGGCTTCATCATCTGGTTGAGCGGACCTTCCTCGGTGTGTTCCGGGGCGATCTTGAGGTAACCACCCACGTGGTGGGTCACCAGCTCCTTGACGTACTCCGGCGATTCGACGGCCAGGTCGTAGCGCAGGCCGGAAGCGATCAGGATCTTCTTCACACCCGGCAACGCACGAGCGCTGCGGTACAGCTGGATCAAGGAGGAGTGGTCGGTGTTCAGGTTCGGGCAGATGCCAGGGAACACGCACGACGGCTTGCGGCACGCGGATTCGATTTCCGGGCTCTTGCAGGCAATGCGGTACATGTTCGCAGTCGGGCCGCCGAGGTCGGAGATCACCCCGGTGAAGCCCGGCACCTTGTCGCGGATTTCTTCGATCTCGCGAATGATCGACTCTTCGGAACGGTTCTGGATGATGCGGCCTTCGTGCTCGGTGATCGAGCAGAAGGTGCAGCCGCCGAAGCAGCCACGCATGATGTTCACCGAGAAACGGATCATGTCGTAGGCCGGAATCTTTTCCTTGCCGTATGCCGGGTGCGGCACACGGGCGTACGGCATGCCGAACACGTAGTCCATTTCTTCGGTGGTCATCGGGATGGGCGGCGGGTTGAACCACACGTCCACTTCACCGTGCTTCTGCACCAGGGCACGGGCGTTGCCTGGGTTGGTTTCCAGGTGCAGCACGCGGTTGGCGTGGGCGTAGAGCACCGCGTCGCCGCGGACTTTTTCCACCGACGGCAGGCGGATCACGGTCTTGTCACGGGTCATGCGCGGGCTGGCCAGGATCTGCACAACCTTGGCTTCTTCCGGATCGTCGACTGGACCTTTTTCCTGCTCGATGGCGCAGGCCTGGGTGTCCTGGGTATTCACATACGGGTTGATGATCTTGTCGATCTTGCCCGGACGGTCGATACGCGTGGAATCCACTTCGTACCAACCGGCCGGCGTATCACGGCGAATGAACGCGGTACCGCGCACATCGGTGATGTCTTCGATCTTGTGGCCCCACGACAGGCGCTGGGCGACTTCGACGATGGCCCGCTCGGCGTTGCCGTACAGCAGGATATCGGCAGTGGCATCGATCAGGATCGAGTTGCGCACGCGGTCCTGCCAATAGTCGTAGTGGGCGATACGGCGCAGGGAAGCTTCAATGCCGCCAAGCACGATCGGCACGTTCTTGTAGGCTTCCTTGCAACGCTGGCTGTACACCAGGCTCGCACGGTCCGGGCGTTTGCCGGCCATGCCGCCTGGGGTGTAGGCGTCGTCGGAGCGGATTTTCTTGTCGGCGGTGTAGCGGTTGATCATCGAGTCCATGTTGCCGGCCGCGACGCCGAAGAACAGGTTCGGCTCGCCGAGCTTCATGAAGTCGTCTTTGGACTGCCAGTTCGGCTGCGCAATGATCCCGACGCGAAAGCCCTGGGACTCCAGCAGCCGGCCGATGATCGCCATACCGAACGATGGATGGTCAACGTAGGCATCACCGGTGACGATGATGATGTCGCATGAATCCCAGCCAAGCTGATCCATCTCCTCCCTGCTCATCGGCAGGAATGGCGCAGGACCGAAACATTCGGCCCAGTACTTGGGATAGTCAAATAACGGCTTGGCTGTTTGCATGACGGTGACCGGTGTTGAGATGAAAAATCGCGGGCGCGGAATATAGCACAAATTTTGACCAATTCCGACGGCCATGGTCGGAAATATCCGTGCCCGGTTCATACCGCCAAGGGCTGCCCTTGTCCAAAGATGTATGTACCCCTCCCTCCAACATTGCCCGCTCTAACGTTGCTCAATCTTTGACGCAACGAGCACGGACCATGACCACCCCACCCATCACGACCGTTGAGGCTGAACCGTTTTTTTTACTGACCAGCGAAAGCTGGTCCGACCAGCAGATTCTGCAAACCATGGAAGAGAGCCTGGCAGCCTTCATGGGCAAACTCCCGCTGGAGGAACAAAATGAATACCTGCGCCTGTGCAAAGACCAGACGCGGCGCGAGCAGCTCTTGAACACTGCCCTGAATGATTTCTACCGCGACTTGAACCAGCAACTGACCGAGGCCCTGGAAAGCGCACTGAGGCGCAAAGCCGGCAAGCCGATCAACCCACAGACGACTTACCTGAAAACCAGAGTCCGGCAGTTGCCCATCGCCCCGCACGAACTGCCGGCCAATGATCTTCTCAGCAACAAAATACGCATCTTCAAAGAAGACCTTGCCGTGCAGGAGTATGAACGCTCGATCACCTTACTGGAGGCCGCGCACCGTAACTTCGGATTCACCGCCTACTTTTCCACCGAAGAACAACGCGCCAGCACCATCAGCGACGACGCGATCAGCGTGAAGGACTTCGTCGCCGTCGCACGCAGCGTCGATATCGGCAAGCGAATCAGCGATTACATCGAAAAAGAATTCCAGGCACGCCTGTCCTCCGCTTTGTTCGGCCTGCAAGGCACCAAGCTGATGATCGCCCTGAGGGACGCCTACCGCACTGGTGAAGCCTGGAGCATCAGTGAGCGTGAATTCAACGCCCTCAAAAGCGCTCTGTTCGACAAAAACACCCCCTGGGACCTGTACCAGCTGAACGCCGGTGGCGACAAAATTGCCATCCCTTTTTTTACCCGGCACGTTGAGGGCCCAGAGGGTTCTTGCGTCTACAGCTATTTTCCGGACCGTCCGGACGGCGCGCTGCGCCGACATGCCTCGCACCAGGAGGCCGTGGACGCCCTGCAAAACCAGATCCGCAACGATGTAGGCCTTGCACGCTTCGGCTGGTTCATGAAGGCGATTTCCTTGAAGGAACAGGAAACGATCCGAACCTTTATCAAGCCGCTCAGCGTCAATCGCGATGAACTCTACTGGCATGCCCGTATCCTGTATGACCTGTTCGCCAGCAAGACCCCAAACCGGCAAAAACTGGCCGTTGAAAAAATTCGCACGGACACAGGTTCCCTGGCTCACACTCTGCCTATTTATCAGGCTCGCCCCATCCAGTCCGACCTGATTCGACTGGCGCGCACCAATCAACTCGCAGATCGCGACGCCGCGGTTGACCTGCTCACCTATCTGGTCAGCGAAACCCTGTCGATGCTGCTGATCCCCGTTCCCGGTGGTGTCACCGGACTGAGCAAGGTCATGCTGGTGGCGATGCTCGGCACCCTCGCCTATCAGACCGCTGAGGCCATATCGGCATTGCGTCGCGGGCGGCAGGCGGAGTTGGTGCAAGCCGTGGGGGACATTTTTGATCTGCTGGTGGGCGTACGCATTCAGGGGGTCGCCGGCAGACTGTCGGCGCGCCGCACGCGCAAGCTCATGAATGCCTTGGGCAACCCCAGGTACGCGACCACCGCCGACGGCAAGCCTGGCCTCTGGTTCGTGGAAACCGACAGGCCCATCGACCCGCATTACCTGAGCGGTGTTGAGCGGAACAATCAGGGTGTGTTTGAAAAAAACCAACGTAGCTACATCAAATTGCAGGTCAACGACCACAGCAAATTCGCCGAGGTCACGCTGGAAAGCAGCACCGGGCGCTATCGACTGACGGGTGATGCTTCAAGCGTGCGCCCCTACGTCATCTACCTGCCCAACCATCAGCATTGGGCACTGGACCCGCTCGACATCCGTGCCCTGAATGACGCTCAAGTGCTGCAACAGATGATCTCGCCTAGCCAGCTGTCGTTGACCTCCACAACCTGCCGGCGCGCACTGGACGTCGCCGGCATCGATCGCCAAGACTTGCTGGATATCTGGTTCGACCGCCAGCCCGTAGCCCCGACACTTATCCAGGCTATTGAGGATCAGTACCCCACGTCCCAGACGTCAGTCGATAGCCCGGCGCTGAGCCTTTTGCAACAGCGCTTCCCGGATCTATCTCGCGCCATGGCCGCCGACCTGCTGCAACGGTACCCATCGTTACGCGATGCCGGTGCGTACTCCGTTCTGGATGCCCCCGTGCGCGAAGCCATTCATAAAAGCCGCCAGCAAAGCCTCATTATCGGGGCACTGGGTACGCTGTCTGACCCCAGCGGTCAGGGGCTCAACAGGCAAAGCGAGACGCTGTTCGGCAACCTGCTGACCCTGTTGCCGGGCTGGCCCAGCGATGTCGGGGTACAGGTCTATCAAGGCATGACTGATCAGGCCGGCGATATTGTGGGTCGGGGTGCGCTGTTGGACACCTACGGCAATGACGACGCCGACAGTTTTGTCATGCTGGTCAAATCCGATAACCGCTATGCCGGCTACCTGCAAGACAGCGGCGAGCTGGCGCCTGTACCTGCCGGAGAAAACAGCTTGCTCAGCGCGACGTTGCGCACACTTACCGACACGCAACGCGCTGATGTCGGCCGCGCCATTCATGACACCAGCGGCCTGGCCCAAGATGTGCTCAAACAGGCCCGCCTGCATCAGGCGTATCTGCACGAATTCCTGATCCCCTCGCGGGAGCTGCCACTCTCGAGCCAGAGCCTCAGTGCGTTTCGCATTGTCTACAAACAGTTGCCGAACAATGCCGATGCCGACGGCATCCATGAGTTGAACCAGCGTAAATACGTGAGCATCGACAATGGTACCTATCAGGTGATGCTTGATCGGGACGCCTCCTCCGGCACCCGCAAAGTCTGGCGCATTGTCAAACCGAACGATCCAGTGGCCATGGATGAGAGCAACGTCTACAACAGCAGTCGGGCCGGCGAAAGCAGGGCCATTGTGCGCAATGCGGCGAACCTGTGGGTCACCGCCGTTATCGGCGCATCAGGTGGTATGCGCCGCTCGGAACACGGCTGGTCGTTCCACCGGCAAGTGGCTGACCGGTTAACTGCCGCCGCCCATCAGATGCTCAGTCCGCAGCGTCGCGTGCAAAAGCTCTTCCCGTCCTTTAACGCCGAGCAGGTAAGCGCTTTTATTCGCACGCTGGGAGACGACGTAGCAAGCGGGCTGACTGAGCGGGAAGCCGAATATAGAAACCTCAAACAAGCGCTGAAGGCATGGGGGCGGGCGGACACCTCCCAACCCGCCGGCTGGGCGACCGTCGTGACCGAGCAGATCAAACGCTGTTGGCGCCGAGAGACCGGAACGTCCTTTAAAATGCCCTCGGGTACCAAAGTGCTTCCCGCGTTGAAAGCAGACTTCAGCCATGTACTGGAACTGGATCTGGTATCAATTGACTGGTCGGACACGGCCGATACATTTATCGGCAATTTCCGTCACCTGGAACGGTTGCGCATTACTCACTCCACCCTCGACAAACTCCCCGGCGCAGTAGGTGACCTGAGCAACCTGACTACGTTGAACCTGAGTTCGAATCGAATCCGGCTGGATGCACAAAGCGCGTTAAAGCTATCGGGACTCACCCGGCTTGAGCATATCGACTTGTCGGAAAACCCGCTGGGGATAACCCCCGACTTCAGCGCAATGCCCAACCTGAAAACATTGGACCTGAGGGGCACAAAGATAGATCAGTGGCCGACCGGACTACAGAACAAGACCGGCCTGACAAAAGTGGACTTGCTCAGCAACCAATTGCGCGAGGTTCCCGCGATAAACTTGAACCCGACGATCGACCAGCTCCCCGCCATTGCCAGAATCAACAACGTCACGCTGCTCCAGGGCAACCCCTTCCCCGACCAGTACTGGAGAAAATTCGACACCTACTGGCGGCTCATGAAAGACAACCACCCTGACCTGATCGTTGGAGCAATCGAAGGGGCCTTTGACTGTAAGAATCCGCGGGTGGAGCGCTATCTCGAAATGTACCCGAACAAGACCCTGCGACAGGCTCGTGACTTCTTATGGGGCTTTCCCGAAGCCACAGTGGAAGCTGAATTGAGCCGACTGGAACACGAGCTCAGCCAACTGCGGACCCAGTTAAGCGCTTGGGTATTCTCAGGTGGAGGGCAACGCCAGGCCTACATCCGCGCAGGCGAGTTGGCGGAGAACGCCGTGAATCGAAACGATAGGCACACCGCCCGAGAGCGCATCCTGAATTGCTGGAGACGGGAAGCGCCCCAGGTACATGCCCATGACGGAACACCGATCGGCCTGGAACTCGACCTCAGTGGCCTGAGACTGTCGAGTTTGCCGGATATAGACGCTGACTTCAGCCATGTAGGCTCGCTCAAATTGAACAATATGGGCCTGAGTGCTTCTCCGGAGGGGTTTCTCACACAATTCCGACACGTGCGCTGGCTAAGCATGACCGACAATCAGCTCAGGGAACTTCCCCCGGCGCTGGGGGAAATGCGTGGCCTTACCAAACTATTTCTGCAGAACAACCAGATCCGCCTTACCCAGGAGACCGCACGTATTCTGTCCGAGCGCGTCACCCTCAGAGCCCTATGGATAAATGGAAATCAACAGCTGGGTATAGCACCGGACTTCAGCCAGATGCCGGATATACGCTCGATCAACCTGGGGAATACAGGTATCGATACCTGGCCTACCGGCCTGAGCGAGCAACCGTTACTGGACACGATAAATCTGGTGGGTAATCGGATTTCAGAGATTCCAGACTCTGTCATCGAACCGACGGATGCTCGCCTGGCGCAATCAGCGCACGTCAATAACATAACTATCGTAACCCGCAACCCATTGTCCGACGACACGTTGGCGCGGCTTACCAGGTACGGCGAGCGATTGACCGCTGCGGGTATAACCGACGCCGAACGACCGAACCGCCTGGTAACTTCAGCCCTGCAAAACAGAGGGCAAAGTGCATTCAGAAACCGTGGCGACGAGTCGTTTCGCCGCTTAACCGCAGGCCTTGCTCCAGACCGACTTCACGCCAGGAGAACGCAGTGGAATGTGCTGCGTGAACAACCAAACGCCGACCCCTTCTTCAACTTGCTCAATCGCCTCGAACGCCTCGACGCCGGCCAGGCAGATTACCAACGCAGAGTGTGGGAGGTCATCGACGCGATCAGTGAAAACAGCCCGCAATCGGAAGCCCTGCGCAAGGAAATTTTCGACCGCGCGGGAGAGCCAACATGTTGTGATCGGGCGGCTTTCTCTTTCGGTAACCTGGAGACCACCGTGCTGGTCTACAGAGCGCGCAGCCAAGCCATGGATCAGTCACAAGGCGTGCACTTATCGACATTATCCAAAGGCCTGTTCCGTTTGCATGAAGTCGACAAGATCGCCTCGGCCGACATCCAGCGCAGCGAAGCCATCGTCAACGATCCGGCCGTGTCGGAAACAGACAAACGCCCCCACCGCCGCCGTTTGGGCGAGGAAGTCGAAATCAGGCTGGCCTATCGTCATGGCCTCAAGGAGCGCCTGCAACTGCCGGGGCAACCGCCGAGTACCGCCTTCACTCAACTGGCCGGCGTTACGCAGACAATGCTGGACAGCGCCTATGAAGCCGTCATCGCGCTGGATAACTCGCCCGAAGAATTCCAGGCGCTGGTGTCCAGGGAGTTTTGGCAGGTGTACATCACCAACAAATACCAGGCGCAATTCGAAGTACAGCGCCAGCCTTATCAGGAACGTCTTGAGGCGTTGCACAACAGTTTTGCCGCGCAGCAACTCCCCGAGACCGCCTACAAGGAGCAAACCGACAGTCAGCAAGCCTTGCTCGCGATTGAAGAGGCAGAACTGATCCAGACGCTGACTCGACAAGAACTGGCCGAATGATCTCGGCCGTTAGTTACTCGTCGTCGTCGAAGTTGTAACTGCCCGGCGCCAGGTTTTCAAAGCGCGTGTACTTGCCGATGAACGCCAGGCGGATAAAGCCGATCGGCCCGTTCCGCTGTTTGCCGATGATGATCTCGGCAATGCCTTTGTGTTCCGTTTCGGGGTGATAGACCTCGTCGCGGTACACGAACATGATCACGTCGGCGTCCTGCTCGATCGCTCCGGATTCACGCAAGTCGGAGTTCACCGGGCGCTTGTTGGGGCGTTGCTCCAGGGAGCGGTTGAGCTGGGACAGCGCCACCACCGGGCAATTGAATTCCTTGGCCAGCGCCTTCAAGGAACGAGAGATTTCGGAAATCTCGTTGGTGCGGTTGTCGCCGCTGGAGCCCGGGATCTGCATCAACTGCAGGTAGTCGATCATGATCAGCGCGATGTCGCCGTGCTCGCGCACCAGACGGCGCGTACGCGCACGCATTTCGGAGGGGCTGATACCAGCGGTGTCATCGATGAACAGCTTGCGGTCGTTGAGCAGGTTGACCGCCGAGGTCAGGCGCGGCCAGTCGTCATCCTCAAGTTGACCGGAACGCACTTTGGTCTGGTCGATACGACCAAGCGACGAAAGCATACGCATGATCAGCGATTCACCTGGCATCTCAAGGGAGTACACCAGTACCGCCTTGTCGCTGCGCAAAACAGCGTTTTCCACCAGGTTCATCGCAAAGGTGGTTTTACCCATCGACGGACGGCCAGCGACGATGATCAAGTCGGACGGCTGCAGGCCGCTGGTCTTTTCGTCGAGGTCGGTGTAGCCGGTGGAAATACCGGTAATGGCCGCGTCGGTGTTGAACAGGGTGTCGATGCGGTCGATGGCTTTGGTCAACAGGTCGTTGACGCTGACCGGGCCGCCGGTCTTGGGCCGTGCTTCGGCGATCTGGAAGATCTGGCGCTCGGCCTCGTCGAGGATCTCGGCGGCGGTGCGGCCTTCGGGGTTGAAGGCGCTGTCGGCGATTTCGGTGCTGATGCCGATCAACTGGCGCAGGGTGGCGCGCTCGCGAACGATCTGCGCATACGCCTTGATGTTGGCGACGGACGGCGTGTTTTTCGCCAGCTCACCCAGGTAGCCCAGGCCGCCCACTTGGGAGGTCTGGCCTTCCTTGTCCAGTTGCTCGGCCAGGGTCACCACGTCGATCGGTGAGTTCTGGTCGGCCAGCTTGGCGATGGCGCGGAAGATCAGGCGATGGTCATGGCGATAGAAGTCACCGTCCGAGACTTGATCCAGCACGCGTTCCCAGGCGTTGTTGTCCAGCATCAAGCCACCGAGCACGGCCTGTTCGGCCTCGATGGAATGCGGCGGCACCTTCAGGGCAGCGGTTTGCAGATCGTATTGCTCAGGAGCGGAGATTTCGTTCATGGCCACTTGGAATTAGGGGTGTGTAGAAAAACAAAAGGCACGACCTGTAAACAGGATCGTGCCCGATGTTAACCGGCTGACACGCGAGGTGCCAGTCAGTTAGGTGCGACTTAAGCTGCTACCACGACAACGCGTACGGTGGCTTCAACTTCGGCGTGCAGGTGCACGGCTACGTCGAATTCGCCTACGTTGCGGATGGTGCCGTTCGGCAGACGAACTTCGCTCTTCTGCACTTCAACGCCGGAGGCGGTCAGTGCATCAGCGATGTCGTGGGTGCCGATCGAACCGAACAGCTTGCCTTCGTCACCGGCGGTGGCAGTGATAGTCACTTCCAGCTCAGCCAGTTGGGCAGCGCGAGTTTCGGCCGATGCTTTTTTGTCTGCTGCGGCTTTTTCCAGCTCAGCGCGACGCTCTTCAAACGCAGCCAGGTTGGCAGCGGTTGCAGCGGTGGCTTTGCCGTATGGCAGCAGGTAGTTACGACCGTAGCCGGCCTTAACGTTCACTTTGTCGCCCAGGTTGCCCAGGTTGGCGACTTTTTCCAGAAGGATCAGTTGCATGTGAAAATCCTCTAACTTTTAACCTTCACCGTTCGCGCTATCGGCATCTTTCGACGCCAGACGTCCGCGAAAATCAATCAGGCCGTCGACAATGGCCAGAACCACGAGTAACGGATAGATCAGCTGCATGAACAGCAACAGCGTGACGTACAACCCCACCAGCCAGAACCTGGCCAGACGCTTTCGCGCAACCAGCCCATGAATCAGGGCCAGCCCGGCAAACACCAGCGGTACGCTGCAAATCGGCGCCAGCAAGGCCATCTGTGGACCGAAGTTCGGCCCGACAACCATGCACGCCAGCAGCAACATCGCCGGCCCCGCGGGGATTCTGATACTGCGAAACTCGCGACCAAAACCACCCGGGTTGTACAACAACGCCTGCCAATAACGCCCAACAATCAGGCTCAGCACGCTGACGACCTGCAACAATGCCGCAATCAGGCCGGTCAGGACCGGAGCAATCAGTGACGCAAACCGCGCTCGCTCATCTACCGATAATTGCTGGTAGAGATCCCCGAGGGCCAGCGGCAGGATCTTGACGATTTCCTGCGACAGCGCCTCGATTTGCGGGCGGAAAGCCGCGCCAAGCATCACTGAGTACACCAACCCCAATGCCACGCTGACCAGCAGCGTGCGGACCCAGGACTCACTTGCGCGTAAAACCAACGCAAGGCTTGATGACCCCAGCAGTACCAGAAGTACCCGTGGATCACCCATTTGCAGCCACCAGATCAAGGCCGGCAACAAACCCAGGGCAAGAACGCCAAGGGCGTCCTTCAAACCGCGCCGCAGCAGCACAAGGCAACCTGCGGCAGCACCCAACCAATAAAGCAACGGCAATGCCGCACAGCCAGCCACTACCAGAGTGGCCTGCACACGACCGCGCATGATGAACTCAGCTAAGGCGCGCATGCATTCAATCCCTTACTACTTGTCGACTGCCCGGTCTCAGCGGCCGTGGCTGTCGGTGTAGGCCAGCAGGGCCAGGAAGCGGGCGCGCTTGATAGCGGTGGCCAGCTGACGCTGATAACGTGCTTTGGTACCGGTGATACGGCTTGGAACGATTTTGCCGGTCTCGGATACATAAGCTTTCAGAGTGTTGAGATCTTTGTAATCGATCTCTTTCACGTCTTCAGCGGTGAAGCGGCAGAATTTACGACGACGGAAGAAACGTGCCATTTGATAGGCTCCTTAATAAGGTCCGTGGATTACTCGTCAGCGTTATCGCTGTTGTCACTGTCATCAGCGCTATCATCAGCACCTTCTTCAGGACGGTCGCGACGCTCACGGCGCTCACTGCGGTTTTCTTCAGCCTTGAGCATCTCGGATTGGCCGGTAACGGCTTCTTCGCGACGGATGACCAGGTTACGGATCACTGCATCGTTGTAGCGGAAGTTGTCTTCCAGCTCGGCCAGGGCCTTGCCAGTGCACTCAACGTTCAGCATCACGTAGTGAGCCTTGTGAACATTGTTGATTGCGTAGGCCAGTTGACGACGGCCCCAATCTTCCAGACGGTGGATTTTGCCGCCGTCTTCTTCGATCAGCTTGGTGTAACGCTCAACCATGCCGCCGACTTGCTCGCTTTGATCCGGGTGGACCAAAAAGATGATTTCGTAATGACGCATGAATGCTCCTTACGGGTTGTAGCCTGCCGCTCAAAAACGGTCAGACAAGGAGTGAATGACACTTATGGATCTTGCCGCAGGGGAGGCACATGCGTGCCTGCCAGGAAGGCAAGGGGCGCAATTGTAGAGAAGGGGGAGAAGCGGCGCAAGGTAATTGGTGATTATTTGAACAATCCTGAATAAACACCACAAAACCAATGTGGGAGCTGGCTTGCCTGCGATGACCATGGCACCGGCAACATCTCTGCCGACTGACACTCCGTCATCGCGGGCAAGCCCGCTCCCACATTTTGATTACTTCTTGGGCTTGGCCTTAGCCTTGGCCCCACGCTGACGCTGGGCCTCGAACAGGCACACGCCCGTCGCTACCGACACGTTCAGGCTGCTGACGCTACCGGCCATCGGCAGGTGCACCAGGTAATCGCAATGCTCACGCGTCAGACGGCGCATGCCTTTGCCTTCGGCGCCCATGATCAGGATGGTCGGGCCGGTCAGGTCCTGGTCATAAATGCTGACCTCAGCCTCCCCCGCCGTGCCCACGACCCACAGGCCGCGCTGCTGGAGTTTCTCCAGGGTACGCGCCAGGTTGGTCACGGCCACCAGCGGAATCACTTCCGCCGCACCGCAGGCGACCTTACGCACCACCGGCGTCAGGGTCGCGGATTTGTCCTTGGGCACGATCACCGCCAGCGCACCGGCAGCATCTGCCGAACGCAAGCAAGCGCCGAGGTTGTGCGGGTCGGTGACGCCGTCCAGCACCAGCAGGAGCGGCGCGCCTTCGGTACGGTCGAGCAGCTCGTCGAGCATCGCCTCGCCCCAGACCTGGCTCGGGCTGACGTCCGCAACCACGCCCTGGTGAACGCCTTCTACCCACACGTCCATTTCACGACGTTCGGCCTGACCGATGGCAACCTTGTTCTGGGTGGCCAGTTCGACCAGCGCCTGCACACGCGGCTCGCTGCGACCTTCTGCCAGCCAAACCTGCTTGACGCGCTTGGGGTGGTGACGCAGCAGTGCTTCTACGGCGTGCACGCCGTAGATTTTTTCCAGACTCATGACTTGGCCTTAGGTTTGCGCGACCCGCCGCTTTTCGCGGGGGCA
Organism: Pseudomonas paralactis; assembly: GCF_001439735.1. GTDB lineage: Bacteria > Pseudomonadota > Gammaproteobacteria > Pseudomonadales > Pseudomonadaceae > Aquipseudomonas > Aquipseudomonas paralactis. Next base: position 475,793 of record NZ_JYLN01000004.1, on the reverse strand, counting down.
GAGCCCGCTTTAGGCGGGCCTTTACGATGTTTACTTGGCTTGCTCGACGGTTTTTCCGCCCCTTGGGACTTTCCCCCAGACGCCGCTTTACCACCGCTTTTGGCTTCGTTGAGCAACTGCTGCTTCAACTCGCGGCTTTTGCGCAGTTCGGCATTTTTTGCCGCGGCATCGCTTGGACGGTAGGCTTCAGGAGCCTTGTCCTTGGCCGAAGAACGACGAGCCGTTTTGGCAGGTGCAGGCTCGGCCGTGGCTTTTGCGGTGGCCCCTTTGCCTTTGGACGCAGGCGCGGTGGTTTCACCACGTTTTTTACGACCCGCAGGCTCTGCCGGCTTGTCAGGCATACCGAAGTCAATCTTGCGCTCGTCCAGGTCGACACGCATGACCTGCACTTCAACGGTATCGCCCAAGCGGAAGCTGCGACCGGTGCGCTCGCCCGCCAGGCGGTGATGCACAGGATCGAAGTGGTAGTAATCACCCGGCAAGGCGGTGACATGCACCAGGCCCTCGACGTAGATGTCGGTCAGCTCCACGAACAGGCCAAAGCCGGTTACTGCGGTGATCACGCCCGGGAACGACTCGCCTACACGATCCTTCATGAACTCGCACTTGAGCCAGTTCACCACGTCGCGAGTGGCTTCGTCGGCGCGGCGTTCGCTCATGGAGCACTGCTCGCCCAACTGTTCCAGGGCCGCTTCGTCGTACGGATAGATCCGCGCCTTTGGAATGGTCATGGCACCGGCGCGCTTGACGTGCGGGGTGTTCTGCTTGGAATGGATCACGCTGCGGATCGCCCGGTGCGTGAGCAAGTCCGGGTAGCGGCGAATTGGCGAAGTGAAGTGGGTATACGCTTCGTAATTGAGACCGAAGTGGCCCTGGTTATCGGCGCTGTACACCGCCTGACTCAAGGAGCGCAGCATCACGGTCTGGATCACGTGGTAATCCGGACGGTCTTTGATGCTGGCCAGCAGCGCCTGGTAATCCTTGGGCGTCGGGCCGTCCTTGCCTTTGTGCAGGGACAGGCCAAGCTCACCGAGGAAGGCGCGCAGCTTTTCCAGACGCTCCGGCGGCGGACCGTCGTGGACGCGGTACAGCGCAGGAATTTCGTGCTTCTTGAGGAACTCGGCAGTGGCCACGTTGGCCGCCAGCATGCATTCCTCGATCAGCTTGTGCGCATCATTACGGGTGGTCGGGGTGATAGCGGCGATCTTGCGCTCGGAACCGAAAACAATCCGGGTTTCCTGGGTTTCAAAATCGATCGCGCCACGGGTATGACGCGCGCCCAGCAGCACCTTGTACAGCGAGTACAGCTGCTTGAGGTGCGGGACCACGCCAGCGTATTCGGTACGCAGGGCCTTGGCTTCGCTGGTCTTCGGGGTTTCCAGAATGGTGCTGACCTTGTTATAGGTCAGGCGTGCCTGGGAGTGGATCACCGCCTCAAAGAACTGGTAGTCAGTCATTTCGCCGGTTTTGGAGATGGTCATCTCGCACACCATGGCCAAACGGTCGACTTTCGGGTTCAGGGAGCACAGTCCGTTGGACAGCTGCTCAGGCAGCATCGGGATCACGCGCTCAGGGAAGTACACGGAGTTGCCGCGTACCTGGGCTTCGTTGTCCAGGGCCGAACCGATCTTCACGTAGCTGGACACGTCGGCAATCGCAACGTACAGCTTCCAGCCGCCCGAGAACAGGCGCAGCTTGCCAGGCTTGGCTTCGCAGTAGACCGCGTCATCGAAGTCGCGAGCATCTTCGCCGTCAATGGTGACGAACGGCAGATGGCGCAGGTCGATGCGTTTTTCTTTGTCTTTCTCTTCGACTTCCGGCTTGAGCTTGGCGGCTTCCTTGAGCACGGCCTCAGGCCAGACGTGAGGAATATCGTAGGTGCGCAAGGCAACGTCGATTTCCATGCCCGGCGCCATGTAGTTGCCGACCACTTCGACGATATCGCCCTGGGGCTGGAAGCGCGCGGTTGGCCAGTGGGTGATTTTCACCTCGACGAACTGGCCGACCTTGGCGGCGCCATTGCGGCCCGGGGTGATCAGCACTTCCTGCTGGACCTTCGGATTATCCGGCACCACAAAGCCGATGCCGCCTTCTTCGAAGTAACGGCCGACAATGGACTCGTGGGCACGGGACACCACTTCGACGATCACGCCTTCACGACGACCGCGACGGTCCAGGCCGGACACGCGCGCCAGGGCACGATCGCCATCGAACACCAGGCGCATTTGCGCCGGGCTCATGAACAGATCGTCACTGCCGTCGTCCGGGATCAGGAAGCCGAAGCCGTCACGGTGGCCGGCAATGCGGCCCAGGATCAGGTCGAGCTTGTCTACCGGCGCGTAAGTGCCACGACGGGTGTAGATCAATTGAGCATCGCGCTCCATCGCACGCAAACGGCGGCGCAGGGCTTCGAGCTGGTCTTCGGTGGTCAGACCGAACTCTTCGACCAACTGCTCGCGGCTAGCAGGCGAACCACGATCGGCGAGGTGCGCCAGGATCAGTTCGCGGCTAGGAATAGGGTTTTCATATTTTTCCGCTTCACGAGCGGCCTCGGGATCGAGGGACTGCCAATCGGCCATTAGAGAGTTTTCACCTTGTCTATATGTGGGTTAGTTTGGCATACGCGTATTGAAACGGGAAATTTCAGGTATCAACAAGCGTTTAAAAGACCTTTACGACCCCCGTCACGCACCTTGCACGACCGCTGGTGAAATTTTCCAGGGTTTTTTCATGGCAGGGGTTTACAGCTCAAATATCGCTCCGTATAGTGCGCGCCATCGACGACGGCAACGTTGTCAGATAATGCCCAGGTGGTGAAATTGGTAGACACGCCAGCTTCAGGTGCTGGTGATCGCAAGGTCGTGGAAGTTCGAGTCTTCTCCTGGGCACCAAATTCAGATCAAACCCGCGAAAGCGGGTTTTTTCGTTTCAGACCTTTGATTTTTAACGGAAAAATTGATTTATATTTTTCGAATCAGGGGTTTACAGATCAAAAAGCCCGCCGTATAGTTCGCCCCATCAACAGCGGCAACGTTGTTAGATAATGCCCAGGTGGTGAAATTGGTAGACACGCCAGCTTCAGGTGCTGGTGATCGCAAGGTCGTGGAAGTTCGAGTCTTCTCCTGGGCACCAAATTCAGATCAAACCCGCGAAAGCGGGTTTTTTCGTTTCTGGCGTTTGAAAATCTCGCCAGTGATTTCCCCCTCATCCGCACTTGAGAAGTTTTATCGTTTATCCTTGCAATGATTTGTTGCATATAGCGAGGAACACTTCGGATGATGATCCGCGATAACCGTCTCAAGACATCTCTTCTGCGCGGCCTGAGCCTCACCCTGCTCGGCCTGACTCTGCTCTCGCCCGCCGCCTACTCCGCCGACAAGATCGCCCTGACCTTGTACAACGGCCAACACAAGGAAGTCGGCGATGAACTCGCCAAAGCCTTTGAAGCCAAGACCGGCATTCACGTCAACGTGCGTAAAGGCAGCAGCAATCAGCTGGCCAGCCAGGTGGTCGAAGAAGGTGACCGCTCCCCCGCCGACGTGATCTATACCGAAGAGTCGCCACCGCTGAACAAACTCGGCGAGCAAGGCTTGTTGGCAAAAATTGATGCCAGCACCCTGGACGTGCTGCCCAAGGATTACGTTGGCCGCAACGGCGACTGGATGGGCGTGACTGCACGCACCCGTGTCGTGGCGTTCAACCCAAAACTGATTGCTGAAAAGGACCTGCCCAAATCCGTCCTGGATTTCGCCGGCCCCGAGTGGCAAGGCAAGGTCGGCTTCGTGCCCACCAGCGGCGCCTTCCAGGAACAAGCGGTGGCGATCATCAAGCTGCACGGTCGCGAAGCTGCCGAAGAGTGGCTGACCGGCTTGCGTGCCTTCGGCAAGGTGTACAGCAACAATATGGTCGCCCTCAAGGCCGTGGAAAACGGCGAAGTGGCCACCGTGCTGGTGAACAACTACTACTGGTTTGCCCTGAAAAAGGAAAAAACCAACCTGGACTCCCAACTGCATTACTTCACCGATGGCGATGCCGGCGGCCTGATCACCGTATCTTCCGCTGCCGCACTCAAATCCAGCAAACATCCCAAAGAAGCTCAGCAACTGCTGGCATTCATGGCCAGTGAAGAAGGCCAGCGCGTGATCACCAACACCTCGGCCGAATACCCGCTGCGCAAGGGCATGGAATCGAACCGTGGCCTCAAGCCATTTAGCGAGCTGCAGCCACCGAAGGTCACCCCCGCAGACCTGGGTAACGCCGAAGAAGCCCTGGAACTGGAACGTGACGTTGGCCTGAACTGATGAACCCCTCGCTCTCCGTCGCGGGGTTCACCCCCCGTCGCAAACGCCCGTCGATCTGGCTGCTGCTGCCCGTGCTGCTGCTGGTTGGCCTGAGCCTGTTGCCGCTCGCCTATGTCGGGCTCAAAGCCTGGCAGGCGGGCTGGACGGAGGCGGTGCATCTACTGTGGCGGCCTTATGTGTTCGGGCTGCTGCGCAACACCCTGGCGCTGATGGTCGGCGTGACCCTGAGCTGCGGCGTGATCGGCCTGTCCCTGGCCTGGCTGCTGGAACGCAGCAACCTGCCGGGGCGACGCATCTGGGGCGTGATCCTGTGCCTGCCGTTTGCGGTGCCGGCGTTTGTCAGCAGCTTTACCTGGGTATCGCTGAGCGCACAGCTCGAGGGCCTCGGCGGTGCGATCCTGGTGATGAGCCTGTCCAAATACCCGCTGGTGTTTCTGCCGGTGGCGGCAACGCTGCGCAATCTTGACCCTTCCCTGGAAGAGTCGGCCCGCACTTTGGGGCACAACCGCTGGGGCGTGTTCTTTCGCATCACACTCCCGCTGCTGTGGCCATCGCTGCTGGCCGGCTCACTATTGATCGCACTGCACATGCTGGTGGAATTCGGCGCGCTGTCGATCATCGGGTTGCAGACCTTCACCACTGCGATCTATCAGCAGTTCGAACTGGAATTCAGCAATGCCAATGCCGCAATGCTCTCGGCAGTGCTGCTGGTGATGTGCCTGACCCTGCTGTGGCTGGAGCTGCGTGTACGCGGCAAAGGCCGGCACGTGCGCATCGGCCAGGGCGCGGCGCGACACGCCGAGCAGGTTCGACTGGGCAAGTGGGCACCATTGGGCCAGGTGTATTGCCTGGCGCTGGCGATCATCGGCAGCGGCATTCCGCTGGGGATGCTCGGGTATTGGTTGGCAGTCGGTTCGTCGGCAGCCTTTCCGATGGCCGAGATCGGTGAGGCGCTGCTGTCATCCCTGGCGCTCTCGCTGGGCGGCGCCGCACTGTGCCTGGTACTGGCAGTGCCGGTTGGATTGCTGGTGGTGCGCTACAAAGGCCAACTGGCAATCTGGGCCGAACGCTTGCCGTATCTACTGCATGCCCTGCCCGGCCTGGTGATTGCGCTGACCCTGGTGTATTTCGCCCTGCATTACGTGCCGGCGCTGTACCAAACCTCGGCGTTGTTGCTGATTGCTTATGCGCTGCTGTTTTTGCCGTTGGCACAGGCACCGATTCGTACAGCGCTGAACAAGGCGGCGCCACAATTGGAAGAGGCGGCGCGCACGTTAGGCGCATCGTCGTTCAGTGCGTTTTGCAGAGTCACCCTGCCGATCATATTCCCTGCATTGGGTGCGGCGTTTGCGTTGGTGTTCCTGGATGCGATGAAGGAACTGACAGCCACGCTGCTGCTGAGCCCGACCGGATTGAATACCTTGGCGACTGCCGTCTGGGCGCATACCTCGAATGTGGAATTTGCGGCGGCGGCGCCGTATGCGGCGTTGTTGATTCTGGTGTCGGGGTTGCCGGTGTATCTGCTTACGACGCGGATGTATTTGAGCCGCTGAAACAGCTATCGCAGGCAAGCCAGCTCCCACAGTTGACCGCGCTCCAACTTTGGAATGCAGTTGAATGTGGGAGCTGGCTTGCCTGCGATGAGGCCAGTCCAGGCAACCTCAAGCCCGGAACTGCCCCAGGCTCGCCTTCAACTGCGCCGCCAACCCATCCAGCACCTTGCCACTGGCCGTCGTCTCCACCACCGCCTGCGCGGCACGCTCGGCCTGGGCATGGATCACTTCGACCCGACCACGCACCGCATGGGCGCCCTGGGCCTGGTGCTCGGCGGCGCGAGTCGCCAGGCCAATGGCCGCGTGAACCTGCTCCACGGATGCCTGCACCGTCTGCTGCAAGCGCACGCTGTCGCGCAACACCAGCAAGCCCTCATTGGCCTGGCGGCCAGCCTTGCCGATGGTTTCCACCGCCTCACGCGCCCCCTGCTGCAATGCCACGATATGCGCCTGGATATCGCCGGTAGAGCTTTGGGTCTTGCTGGCCAGCGCACGCACTTCGTCAGCCACCACCGCAAAGCCACGCCCGGTCTCGCCCGCTCGCGCCGCCTCGATAGCCGCATTGAGCGCGAGCAAATTGGTTTGCTCGGCAATGCCATGAATCACGGTCAGCACGACCTCGATCTGCTCGCTTTGCTGCGCCAGACGCTCGATTACCTGGGAGCCGGCCTGGACCTGCCCCGCCAGCGCCTCAATCAAGCTGCCGACTTCAGCCGAAGTGCGCGAGTTTTCGTCCGTAGCCTGGCGAATATCCACTACCTGCTGTAACGCCGCCTGCATGGCGTGGCTTTCAGCCTGGGCCTCGTCAGCCATTTGCGACAGTGCCCGCAAGCTCTCTGCCACCTCGTCGCGCTGCAAGCCCGCTGCCGCGTCGGCGCCAGCATTGCGCAATGTCATGGCACCGATTTCCACACCGGTACGCTGGGCCACGTCGCCCGCCTCGCGCACGATGGGCTGCAACTTATCCACAAAGCGATTGACCGCCGAGGCCATATCGCCGATTTCATCCTTGCTGTTGATCTGCACGCGCTTGGTGAGGTCGCCCTCGCCTGCGGCCAGATCATCCATCGCGGCAATCAGCAACTTCAGGCGATTGACCACGCGCCGCCCCAGCACAATGGCGATCAGCAGCAATACCCCAAGCCCCACCAGTGCCAGCCCCATGCCGATGCGCCAGCGCAGGGTGCCCGCCGCGTCTTGCACGGCGCTGGCGGTATTGGCCGTCATTTGCGTGGCAGTGGCTTGCGCAGATTGCAGCCGGGCGCCCATGGCGCTGGCACTGTCAGCCGCCGCCCCCTTGAGGCTGTCGCCCACCAGTTGATCACCGCTGGCGATCAACGCGGCAAAGCGCTTATCCAAGGCTTGCAGGTCGGCTTCAACCGTCGCGGTCGACACGCCCATGCGCACCTTGCCGATTTCTACACCATTGGGGCTGATCGAGGCTTCGACGTAATACACCGACGGGTCTGTCTTGGCCGCGTCCAGCACCTTATCCAGAGCACGCTCACCCGCGCCCTTTGCCAGCAGGGCCTGGTTGATCGGGTTTTCGCGGTTCAGGTATCGGGTCAGGTGCTCGCCTGCGGCGTCGTCATACACCACGAACAGCACATTGGGGTTGCGCTGGGCCCGGCGGGCAAACTCAGAAAGGGTCGGCACGTCACTGTCCCACATGGCGCGAGGCGCGACCGAGGCCAGCAACTGCGCCATGTCATTGGCGGAGTCCTGCAGGTCTTTTTCCAGCGTCGCACGCAACTGCTTTTGCTCTTCCTGCAAGCGCGTGGACAGCCCGGCTGTGAGGCGCTGGCGCGTGCTGGCGGACAGGCTGTCCAGGCTGGACGTGACTTCCTTGCCAGCCTGGGCCAGTTCACCAGACAACTTCTGGCTATCTATGCCCAGGCGATTGCCCAAATCGGCTTCCAGCGCCGTCACCGTGCTCCGCGTCAGCGCGACGGCGACCAGCACTTGCACCAAAAGGGCGATACCAAGGGTAACGAACACCGGCCGCAACAGACGGCTTTGTAACAACGAGAGAACGGCAGACACTGGAAATCCCTCCACCACGGGTGCCACTAATTTGATAGCACCTCGAAAGAGGGAAACACAGCAAGGGTCGTGCCGTTTGCCGGGCAGAAACGACAAAGGGCTCCCGAAGGAGCCCTTTGCTTTTTACATCAACAGCTTATTAAGCGAACGGGTGACGCAGAACGATGGTCTCGTTGCGGTCCGGGCCGGTCGAAATAATGTCGATAGGCGCACCGATCAGCTCTTCCACACGCTTGATGTAGGCGCGAGCGTTGGCTGGCAGTTCTTCCAGGGTCTTGGCGCCCACGGTCGATTCGGTCCAGCCTGGCACTTCTTCGTACACAGGCTGCAGGCCCACGTAGCTGTCAGCGTCAGTCGGGGCAACATCGTTGCCTTGGGCGTCTTTGTAGCCGACGCAGATGTTGATGGCTTCCAGACCGTCGAGTACGTCCAGCTTGGTCAGGCAGATGCCCGAGATGCTGTTCACATCGATAGCGCGACGCAGGATAACGGCGTCGAACCAGCCGCAACGACGAGCACGGCCAGTGGTGGCGCCGAATTCGTGACCTTGCTTGGCCAGGTGTGCGCCAACGTCGTCGAACAGCTCAGTCGGGAACGGACCGGAACCTACACGGGTGGTGTAAGCCTTGGTGATGCCCAGAATGTAGTCCAGGAACATCGGGCCAACGCCCGAGCCGGTGGCAACGCCGCCAGCAGTGGTGTTGGAGCTGGTCACGTACGGGTAGGTACCGTGGTCGATGTCCAGCAACGAACCCTGGGCACCTTCGAACATGATGTCCTTGCCGGCGCGACGCAGATCGTGCAGCTCGGCGGTCACGTCCAGCATCAGCGGCTTGAGCAGCTCTGCGTATTCCTTGCACTCGGCCAGGGTCTTTTCAAACTCGATGGCAGGCTCTTTGTAATAACCGACCAGCATGAAGTTGTGGTAATCCACCAGCTCACGCAGCTTGTCTTCAAAGCGCGGCATGTTGAGCAGGTCGCCCACACGCAGGCCACGACGTGCAACCTTGTCTTCATAGGCCGGGCCGATGCCGCGACCGGTGGTGCCGATCTTCAGCTCGCCACGGGCCTTTTCACGGGCCTGGTCCAGCGCAACGTGGAAGGACAGGATCAGCGGGCAGGACGGGCTGATACGCAGGCGCTCACGCACCGGTACGCCTTTCTCTTCCAGCTTGGTGATCTCGCGCAGCAGGGCGTCAGGTGCAACTACCACGCCGTTGCCGATCAGGCACTGCACGCCTTCGCGCAGTACGCCCGACGGGATCAGGTGCAAGACAGTTTTTTCGCCATCGATGACCAAAGTGTGGCCAGCGTTGTGGCCACCCTGGTAGCGCACTACGGCGGCAGCATGTTCGGTCAGCAGATCAACGATCTTGCCTTTGCCCTCATCACCCCATTGGGTGCCCAGGACTACGACATTCTTACCCATAACACTTGTCCTCATTCGCGCAAACTTGGTGCCGGCGATGGCCGGCAGGAAAACTCAAGAAGCCAGTGGCGATACTTGCCAAAGCCCGTTCTGCTGAATCAATTGCCGGTCGCAGTCCGCTTCACGGGCGGCGGCCAATGGCTGCCCAGGCAAGGCCTGGACCACACGCTGACCCTCACTGCGTAACTGGCAAACCTGCTGCCAGAGCGCCGCGTCCGTACTGTCGGGCATCCAGATGCCGCCAGACGGCAGCTCGACCTCAGCACGCCCCAGGGTCACCAGGGTTTTCAAATCGGTGGAAAAGCCAGTGGCCGGACGTGCACGACCGAAGTCGGCGCCGATATCGTCGTAACGACCACCTTGGGCGATGGCTTGGCCAACACCCGGAACAAATACCGCGAACACCACACCGGTGTGGTAGTGGTAGCCGCGCAACTCGCCCAGATCAAAATACAGCGGCAGCTGCGGGAACCGCGCCGACAAGCGTTCGGCAATCGCCAGCACGTCATCCAGTGCCGCCAATACCGGCGCCGGCGCATTGGCCAGGCGCTCACGCGCAGCCACCAGCACTTCACGGCCGCCGCACAGGTCCACCAGCGCACGCAGCATAGCGGCCAGTTCAGCCGGCACACCCGCTGTGAGGGCGATCACTTCGTCGATAGCCTTGCGCTGCAGGGCATCAAACAACTGTTGCTCCACTTCACCGGACAACCCGGCCGCGCGGGCCAGGCCACGGTAGATACCAACGTGACCGAGGTCCATGTGCACATCCGGCACATCCGCCAGTTGCAACATGGCCAGCATCAGGCTGATCACTTCAACATCGCTGCTCGGGCTGGCATCGCCGTACAACTCGGCGCCCAACTGGATCGGGCTGCGCGAAGACGACAAGGCGCGCGGCTGGGCATGCAGCACGCTGCCGGCGTAGCACAGGCGGCTCGGACCTTCGCGGCGCAGGGTGTGCGCATCGATACGCGCCACTTGCGGCGTGATGTCGGCACGGAACCCCATTTGCCGGCCCGATTGCGGGTCGATCACCTTGAAGGTACGCAGATCCAGGTCCTGGCCCGCGCCGGTCAGCAGGGATTCCAGGTACTCGATATGGGGAGTCACGACAAACTCGTAACCCCAGCTCTGGAACAGATCCAACACCTGGCGACGCGCTACTTCAATGCGCGCAGCTTCTGGTGGCAGTACTTCTTCGATGCCATCTGGCAGCAGCCAGCGGTCTACCGTTGCCATTACGCCATTCCCCTTTGATCCGGGCGGCCAGCCCTCGGCCGAGCCTTGAGTGAAGCAGAAAATACCCGCCCCTTGCATAAACCACGCGCAAGAGCGACGTGACGAATGGCCTGCAAACGGCCTCGTCGGGCACTTTCCTCGAAAAACCTGTCACGCCTGCCGAATCAAACATGCAGACGCAAAAAAGCCGGGAATTTCCCGGCTGCCGCATCATACACCCGTTTTCTGAAAGGATCACCCCGCCAGGCATTTTAGCCGCCCGACGGAGTGCGCCTTACAGAATCACGGGCTGGTTACTTGGACTTTTCCAGGTAGCGGAAGAAGTCGCTGCTTGGGTCCAGCACCAGTACGTCGGTTTTGTTCGCGAAGCTTTCACGGTAGGCACGCAGGCTACGGTAGAACGCGTAGAACTCCTGGTCCTGGCCGTAGGCCTTGGCGTAGATCGCTGCGGCTTGAGCATCGCCATCACCACGGGCCTCTTCAGACTCACGATAGGCTTCTGCCAGCAGGACACGCCGCTGACGGTCGGCATCGGCACGGATACCTTCAGCCAACTCGTTACCCTTGGCACGGTGCTCACGCGCTTCACGCTCACGCTCGGTGCTCATACGCTCGAACACGCTGCGGTTCACTTCCTTGGGCAGGTCAATGGCCTTGACGCGAACGTCGACCACTTCAATACCCAGCTCTTTCTCCGCCATGGTGTTCAGCGAACGGGTGATATCCGCCATCAGCGCATCACGCTCACCGGATACCACCTCGTGCAGGGTGCGCTTACCAAACTGGTCACGCAGGCCCGATTCCAAACGACGCGACAAACGCTCGTCGGCAATCTGCTTGAGGCCGGAGGTCGCAGTGTAGAAGCGCTCGGCATCCTTGACGCGCCACTTGGCGTACGCGTCAACCATCACGGCTTTCTTTTCCAGGGTCAGGAAGCGCTGTGTCGGTGCATCCAGGGTCATCAGGCGGGCGTCGAACTTGCGCACCTGGTTGACGTAGGGGACTTTCACATGCAGGCCCGGCTGGACATCCGCCTGGACCACGCGACCGAATTGCAGCAGCACCGCACGCTCGGTCTGAGCGACGATGTAGAAGCAGTTCCAGGCAGCGATGACCACGACGACGCCCACAATCAGGGCGGTCAGCGATTTATTGCTCATCAACGGCTCTCCCTGGTACGTGTTTGCTGTTGCAGCAAGTCAGCGGCCGCACGGGCGCTCGCTTCGTTGGCAGCGGCATTCGAACCGGTGGACGGTGCGCTGGTGCCGCTACGACCACTCTCGATCATCTTGTCCAGCGGCAGGTACAGCAGGTTGTTCTGCCCACCCTTGTTGCCGGTCACGAGAACCTTGCTGGTGTTGCTGAAAACTTCCTGCATGGTGTCCAGGTACAGACGCTCACGCGTGACTTCCGGTGCCTTGCGGTACTCGGCGACCAGCTTGGTAAAGCGATCTGCCTCACCCTTGGCGCGCGAGACCACTTCATCGCGATAACCGTTGGCATCTTCAAGGATGCGCTGGGCCTGACCACGGGCTTCCGGCACAACGCCGTTGGCATAGGTTTCAGCCTGGTTGCGCGAACGCTGCTCGTCTTCACGGGCACGGATCACGTCGTCAAAGGCTTCCTGCACTTCACGCGGTGCCGCTGCGCTCTGTACGTTCACCTGAGTGACGGTAATACCGGTGCGATAGGTATCGAGGAACCGTTGCAGGCGCTCCTTGATTTCGCTGGCCATCAATTCACGACCTTCGGTCAGCACCTGGTCCATGGCGGTAGAACCTACCACATGGCGCAGGGCACTTTCGGTTGCGTGTTGCAGGCTGATTTCCGGCTGATCAACGTTCAGCACGAAGTCCTGCAGGTTGCTGATCTTGTACTGCACGGTCAGCGGCACTTCGACGATGTTCTCGTCTTCGGTCAGCATCTGGCCCTGCTTGGTGTACGCACGCTCACGCGTGACGTTCTCCATGTACTTCTTGTCGATCGGCGGGAAATAGATGTTCAGGCCTGGCCCGACAGTCTCGTAGTACTTGCCGAAGCGCAGCACCACGGCTTGCTCCTGCTCGTCCACCACGTAGACCGCGCTGTACAGCCATACGGCTGCGAGCACGACAAGACCCAGGCCCAGCAGGCCATAGCCACCGCCCTTGCTTGTGCGACCGCCGTCGTCACCACCACGTTTTTTTCCACCACCGAACAACCCATTCAGGCTTTCCTGCAGCTTTCGGAAGGCCTCGTCGAGATCCGGTGGCCCCTTGCGGTCGCCATTATTGCGGCGCTTACCACCCCAAGGATCCTGATTATTCGAGTTGCCACCCGGCTCATTCCAAGCCATAGCGCTCTCCATCTGATAAAGCAAAGACGCACCCACGGCGCGCCGACCAATGCTACAGAATGCCTGCTACTGCGGCACAACCGCTTTCTCAGGCTTTTATTGCAAAGTGTGTTGTTCGATGAACTCTGCCGGTACAACACCCTCTCGGCTGACCAGCCGATTGAGTTCCGAGCGTGGCAATCGAACGGCCAGCAAGCTGACACCTTCTTCGTCGTGTTCTTCTTTCTGTACCGCGCCCAACTCGAAAAACTGTGCACGCAGTCGAGCAAAACGCTGCGGCAAGCGCAAGGTGCCGACAAACAAATCACTGCCCAGCAACTCGGCAATCGCTTGTTCAAGCAGCTCCAAACCACTGCCATCGCGCGCCGAAAGCCATACCCGCTGGGGCTTGCCGTTTTCGTCACGCTGGATTTGTGGCTCAACGCCTTCAAGCAAATCGAGTTTGTTATAGACCTCAAGGATCGGCAAGTCCTGGGCACCAATCTCGCCCAGCACCACCATGACCTGTTCAATCTGCAACATGCGATCCGGTTCGGCCGCATCGATCACGTGCAGCAGCAGGTCGGAATTGCTCGACTCTTCGAGCGTAGACCGAAATGCCTCGACCAGCTTGTGCGGCAAGTGACGAATGAAACCCACCGTATCGGCCAGGACAATCGGCCCCAGGTCGTCGATGTCCAGACGGCGCAAGGTCGGGTCGAGGGTGGCGAACAGTTGGTCGGCCGCGTAAACATCCGATTTCGTCACGTTGTTGAACAGCGTGGATTTACCGGCGTTGGTGTAACCCACCAGCGACACGGTAGGGATATCCGCACGGGAACGGCCACGGCGCGATTGTTCGCGCTGACTGCGGACTTTTTCCAGGCGGCCCTTGATCTGGCGCAGGCGAACCCGCAGCAGACGCCGGTCGGTTTCCAACTGGGTTTCACCCGGACCACGCATACCGATGCCGCCACCTTGACGCTCAAGGTGCGTCCAGCCGCGAACCAGGCGGGTGCTCATGTGATCAAGCTGGGCCAGTTCGACCTGGAGCTTGCCTTCATGGGTACGGGCGCGCTGGGCGAAAATGTCGAGAATCAGGCCGGTACGGTCGATCACGCGACACTCGAAAACACGTTCGAGGTTACGTTCCTGACTGGGCGTGAGAGTGTGATTGAAGATCACCAGATCGGCTTCTTCAGCGTGAACCAGGTCGCGCAGTTCCTCGACCTTGCCGCTGCCGATCAGGTATTTGGCGGTTGGCCGATGACGCGGCACGTTAAAAAACGCAACGGTCTCGGCGCCGGCCGAATTTGCCAACTCCTGAAACTCCTGCGGATCTTCGCGCGCCTCAGGGTCCTGTCCATCCAAGTGAACGAGGATTACTCGCTCACCACCACCGTGGCGCTCAAAGAACAAAGGAGACTCCTATCAGGCGTTACCTGGCTCAGCGTCACCCTGTTCATCACCTGCTGCGCTAGGCAGACGGATTGGACGAACTGGAACGACTGTCGAGATAGCGTGCTTGTAAACCATCTGGCTGACGGTGTTTTTCAGCAGGATAACGAATTGGTCGAACGACTCGATCGTACCTTGCAGCTTGATGCCGTTGACCAGATAGATGGAAACCCCAACTTTCTCTTTACGTAAAGTATTCAAGTAAGGGTCTTGTAGCGAATGCCCTTTTGACATGTGCCGCACTCCTTTAAGGATCAATAATAAAAAATCGGAAAATAGATAGCTTATGGCCGTCACACCCCCAAGGATAGACGGCAATTGCAAGGACTCAGCTCAATATGGAGACCGTTCCCAAGTATTTCAAGGCGCGTGACAGATTGTCGCTGTCCAGGCTGTCCAACCAGTGCAAATCGCTCCAGCTGCGCAGCCAGGTGAACTGGCGCTTCGCCAATTGGCGCGTGGCAATGATGCCGCGCTCCTGCATTTCGGCTGACGTCAGCTTGCCATCCAGATGATCCCAGACTTGGCGGTAGCCTACAGCACGTATCGAAGGCAACCCTGCATGAAGGTCACCTCTTGAACGCAGTGCTACGACCTCGTCCACAAACCCCTGTTCCAACATAATTGTGAATCTTTGTGCAATTCGTTCATGCAGCACCTGGCGATTTGCCGGAGCGATGGCCAGATTCGCCACAGTATAGGGCAATTGTGACTGTCCAGATGCGCCTGCATCAGTACTTTGCGCAGTTTGTTTCAGGCGATGTTCAGTCATGGTCTGGCCGCTGACACGCCAGACTTCCAGAGCACGGGTAAGACGCTGGGGATCATTGGGGTGAATGCGCGCTGCGGACACCGGATCCACCGCCGCCAACTGGTCGTGCAGGGCTTGCCAGCCAAGGCGCGCAGCCTCTTCTTCGAGTTCAGCGCGCACCTGGGCATCGGCAGGCGGCATATCGGCCAGACCTTCCTGCAACGCCTTGTAGTAGAGCATGGTGCCGCCCACCAGCAGCGGGATATTGCCGCGCGCGGTGATCTCGGCCATGGCCGCCAGGGCGTCGGTGCGAAAATCCGCCGCCGAATAGCTCTGCGCCGGATCGATGATGTCGATCAATTTATGCGGATACTGGGCCAATAGCGCCTTCGACGGCTTGGCCGTGCCGATATCCATGTCCCGGTAAACCAGGGCAGAGTCGACGCTGATCAACTCGCAGGGCAGCACTTTGGTCAGCTCGATGGCCAGGTCGGTCTTGCCGGCGGCCGTGGGGCCCATCAGGAAAATGGCGGGGGGCAAGACACTCATCAGCGGCCGCGCAAGAACAGTTTGTCCAGATCGTCCAGGCCCATTTGGGTCCAGGTCGGTCGGCCATGGTTGCATTGCCCGCTGCGCTCGGTGTTTTCCATGTCGCGCAGCAGGCCGTTCATTTCCGGCAGGGCCAGGCGGCGGTTGGCGCGGATGGCGCCGTGGCAGGCCATGGTGCCGAGCAATTCGTTGATATGCGCCTGGATACGGTCGCTGGTGCCGTACTCCATCAGGTCGGCCAGCACATCGGCCACCAGGCGGTTGGCCTCGGCCTGCTTGAGCAGCGCGGGAATCTGGCGGATCGCCAGGGTTTCCGGGCCCAGGCGTTGCAGCTCGAAGCCCAGCTTCTGGAACACACTGTGATGTTCTTCTGCGCAGTCGGCTTCACGCTGGCTCACCGCCAGGGATTCGGGCACCAGCAGCGGCTGGCCGCTGAGGCCTTCGCTGGCCATGGCGATCTTCAGGCGCTCGTACATGATCCGTTCATGGGCAGCGTGCATGTCCACCAGCACCAGGCCATGGGCGTTTTCGGCGAGGATATAAATGCCTTTGAGCTGCGCCAGGGCATAGCCCAGCGGCGGGATATCACCGCCGCCTTCGGGCAACGCCACAGCAGCACCCGGCTCGGCACCCGGCAGCGGCGCGAAAAACTCACGGTACGCCGCCTGGGCCTCGGCCACCGGCACCGTCGATTGCGGGCGCGGTGTGTATTGGTACTGATAACCCGCACCGGCACCCGAGTTCGGCGCCGTGTAGGCTGGCTGCTGCGGCGACGATTGCAGCAGGTTGGCCGCCAGGCTCATTTCACCTTGCGGCCCGAACTCACCGGCCTCGGGACCGCTCGGGCGCACCACTGCGGTGACGATCGGCGCCGACAATTGATCATCCGGGCGCACATCGCCCAAGGCGCGGTGCAGCGTGCCATACAGGAAGTCATGCACCATGCGCCCGTCACGGAAACGTACTTCGTGCTTGGTCGGGTGCACGTTGACGTCGACCACCGAAGGGTCAACCTCAAAGAACAGCACAAAGGTCGGGTGCCGCCCATTGAACAGCACGTCGCGATAAGCCTGGCGCACCGCGTGAGCCACCAGCTTGTCGCGAACTGCACGGCCATTTACAAAGAAATACTGCAAGTCAGCCTGGCTACGGGAGAATGTCGGCAACCCGACCCAGCCCCATAACCTCAGACCATTGCGCTCGATCTCAATCGGCAGCGCCTGTTCCAGGAACCCGCTGCCACACACTGCTGCCACCCGCCGAGCACGCGCGGCGTCGTCGTTGGCTTCGTGCAGGCTGAGGATGGTTTTGCCGTTGTGGCGCAGGTGAAACGCCACATCGAAACGCGCCAGGGCCAGGCGCTTGATCACTTCTTGCAGGTGATCGAATTCGGTTTTCTCGGCCTTGAGGAATTTACGCCGCGCCGGGGTGTTGAAGAACAGGTCGCGCACTTCTACGGAGGTACCGACCGGATGCGCCGCCGGCTGAACCCGAGGCGCCATATCGCGCCCTTCGGTTTCGACCTGCCAGGCTTGCTCGGCGTTGCGCGTGCGGGAGGTCAGGGTCAGGCGCGCTACGGAGCTGATGGAGGCCAGGGCCTCACCGCGAAACCCCAGGCTCATGACCCGTTCAAGGTCTTCCAGGTCACGGATCTTGCTGGTGGCGTGACGGGCCAGGGCCAGCGGCAGATCATCGGAGGAGATGCCGCTGCCGTCATCACGTACCCGCAGCAACTTGACGCCACCCTGCTCCACGTCGACATCGATGCGCCTTGCACCAGAGTCGATGCTGTTTTCCAGCAGTTCCTTGATCACCGACGCCGGGCGCTCAACCACCTCGCCCGCGGCGATCTGGTTGGCCAGGCGCGGGCTGAGCAATTCAATGCGCGAGCCGCTGTTCAACAAGGTTTCGCTCATTACTGTGCCGCCAATTCAGTGCCGGGGATGGTCAACACCTGGCCGATCTTCAACTCATCGGTTTTCAGGTTATTGGCGCTGCGCAAGGCCGCAGGCGTGACCTGGAAACGTACCGCCAGCATGGCAACGGTGTCGCCGGGCTGTACGCGATGGTCACGCGGGCCCTGGGCAATTTTGCCGGAGTCACGCAGCCAGGCGATGTAGGTGCCCGGCGGCGGGTTCTGCTGGAAGAACTGGCGCACACCGGCGCTGATGGAGCGTGCCAGCGCTTGCTGATGGCTGGCGCTGGCCAGTTTCGACGCTTCGTTGGCGTTGGAGATAAACCCGGTTTCCACCAGGATCGACGGAATATCCGGCGACTTCAACACCATGAACCCGGCTTGTTCCACCCGCTGTTTATGCAGCGACGTCACGCGGCCGATATTGCTCAGGACTTTCTGGCCCACGTTGAGGCTGGAGGTCAGCGAGGCGGTCATCGACAGGTCGAGCAGCACACCGGCAAGCATCTTGTCCTTGTCATCGAGGGAGACGTTGCCGGCCCCGCCGATCAAGTCGGAACGGTTTTCACTGTCGGCCAGCCAGCGGGCGGTTTCGGACGTGGCGCCGCGATCCGACAGGGCAAATACCGAGGCGCCAAATGCAGCGGTTGAAGGCGCGGCGTCGGCGTGAATCGACACAAACAGGTCAGCGCCCTTCTTGCGCGCAATTTCGGTACGGCCACGCAGCGGAATGAAGTAGTCACCGGTGCGGGTCAGCTCGGCGCGGTAGCCTTTCATGCCATTGACCTGGCGTTGCAGCTCACGAGCGATGGCCAGTACCACGTCCTTCTCGTGCTGGCCGCGGGAGCCGGAAGCCCCTGGGTCTTCACCACCGTGGCCGGCGTCGATCACTACGATAATGTCGCGTTTGCCTGCCGGTGCAGGCGGCGGCGGTGGCAGCTTGACCTGGGGTTGCGAAGGGTTGACCGGCACCGCAGGCACCGTCGCTACGCTCGGCGTTGGCGCAGGCGGCGGTGCGGCGTCGGCGGGGTTGTCGAACAGGTCGACCACCAGGCGGTTACCGTACTGGGCGTTGGGGGCCAGGGAGAAGCTCTTGGGGGTCACGGCCTTTTTCAGGTCGATGACCACACGCAGGTCGGTCGGCGTACGCTGGGCCGAGCGCATGGCGGTAATCGGCGTGTTGGCAGTAGACACCTTCAACGGCGCGGCCAGGCTCGCACCGTTGATGTCGATCACCAGGCGATCAGGTGCCGTCAGGGTAAAGACGCTGTGCTGGACCGGGCCAGACAGGTCGAACACCAGTCGCGTGTTATCCGGCGCTCGCCACAGGCGAACACTTTTTACCTGTGAAGCAGCCAGAGCATTGACAGTTATTGCCGCAAGCAACACCCCCACGACAGCAACCAACGCGCGAAAGCGCATACCTAACCCCACCAATTATTTGAATTCCAATGCCAGAGCAGCACACCACGATTGACCGCGTGGGCTCTGGGGCAACAACTTCAGCTGACGTCCGTGCTCATGCGGCGTAATGGTAATGGTCAGGTCCGGCTTTGGCAAAAAGCCTGTGCCTTTATCTGGCCATTCGATCAGGCACAACGCATCTTCATCAAAGTAATCACGGATGCCCATGTACTCCAGCTCTTCCGGATCGACCAGGCGATAGAGGTCGAAGTGGAAGGCGCGTACGTCGCCAATCTCGTAGGGTTCGACCAGCGTGAACGTCGGGCTTTTTACCGCGCCGGTATGGCCCAGGCCGCGGATAATCCCCCGGGACAGTGTGGTTTTGCCTGCGCCGAGATCACCTTCGAGAAAGATCAACCCTGCCCCTTGCGTGACCTGCGAAAGACGCTGACCCAACGCGACCATAGCCTCTTCATCTGCCAGGAAAAGAATTACTTCAGACACGGCGACTGCTCCTCCAGCAATTGACGAATGGCAGGGATCAGGTCGCTGGCAGCCAGGCCACGACCAAAACCACCCTGGCGGTCGCCAGCGGTCGCGTGCAACCACACGGCCAGGCAGCTTGCCTCATACGCGGGCATACCCTGAGCCAATAGCGCGCCGACCAGACCGGCCAAGACATCACCGAGCCCCGCCGTCGCCATCGCCGGATGGCCTTGATCACAGCGGGCAAGCCGTCCATCCGGACTTGAAATCAAACTGCCAGCACCCTTGAGGATAGCCACTGCATTGAATTTGTGGCTCAACGCGCGCGCCACATTAAGGCGATCGGCCTGAACCTGGGCTGTCGATAGCCCCAACAAACGCGCAGCTTCGCCCGGATGAGGAGTAATCACACAGTTGGCCGGCAACTCGACGCCGCCGGTGGCCAGTTGATTGAGCGCGTCGGCATCCCACACCTGCGGCTGGCCGGCATTGGCCGCGACCGACAACAGGCTTTTGCCCCAGGCGGCATCGCCCAGGCCTGGGCCAATGACGATCACCGAGATTTTATCCAGCAGGCCCATCAACTGGTTGGCCGAGCTCACGCCGACCGCCATGACCTCCGGCAGCCGGGCCAGAGCGGCCGGCACATGTTCCGGCCGAGTCGCCAGCGAGACCATGCCGGCACCGCTGCGCAGGGCACTTTCAGTGCTCAGCAGCGCCGCACCGCCAAAGCCACGGTCACCACCGATGACCAGCAGGTGGCCGAACTGGCCCTTATGGGCGTCCGGGGAGCGCGCAGCCAGCTGCGGCAAATGGCCGGGCAACAACGGCTGAACGTCGGTAATTGGGTGTTTTGTCTGAGGCATGCGTCTTCAAGCTCCGATGTCTGGCAGAATTATACGCATCTAACCTGTGGTTTCCCGTGTCTCATGCCTGCTATTACCTCCGATCTGCCCGCCCTTGCCCAATCGATCAAAGACTGGGGTCGCGAGCTGGGCTTTCAACAAGTCGGCATCAGCGGCCTGGACCTGGCTGAGCATGAACAGCACCTGCAACGCTGGCTCGACGCGGGCTACCACGGCGAGATGGAGTACATGGGCGCCCACGGCAGCAAACGCTCCCACCCGGACGAGCTGGTGCCCGGTACCTTGCGCGTGGTGTCACTGCGCATGGACTACCTGCCCGGCGACACCCAGATGGCGCAACTGCTCGGCCAGCCGGAAAAAGCCTACATCTCGCGCTACGCCCTGGGCCGCGATTACCACAAGCTGATCCGCAAGCGCGTGCAGCAACTGGCCGACCGCATCCAGGCGCAGATCGGGCCGTTCGGCTTTCGCGCCTTTGTCGACAGCGCGCCCGTCCTGGAAAAAGCCATCGCCGAACAAGCCGGACTGGGCTGGATCGGTAAAAACACCCTGGTGCTCAACCGCAAGGCCGGCAGTTATTTCTTCTTGAGCGAACTGTTTGTCGATTTGCCGTTGCCGGTCGACCCACCCCACACTACCGAACACTGCGGCCGTTGCACGGCGTGCCTGGACATCTGCCCCACCAACGCCTTCGTCGGCCCCTATGTGCTGGACGCCCGGCGCTGTATTTCCTACCTGACCATCGAACTCAAGAGCGCCATTCCCGAAGACCTGCGCCCGTTGATCGGTAACCGGGTATTTGGCTGCGATGACTGTCAGATCGTTTGCCCATGGAATCGTTTCGCTCGACCTACCGCCGAAAGCGATTTCAAGCCACGGCACAATCTGGATAACGCAGAACTGGCCGAATTGTTTATGTGGGACGAGGATAAATTCCTCAACAGCACCGAGGGCTCGCCCCTGCGCCGCGCCGGTTACGAGCGCTGGTTACGCAACCTGGCGGTGGGCCTGGGCAATGCGCCGTCGAGCATTCCGGTACTGGAAGCCTTGAAGGCGCGGCGGGACTACCCCTCGGAGCTGGTGCGCGAGCATGTGGAATGGGCGCTGAACCAGCACGCCACGCGCTAGTGCACGTCGTCGTTGTAGACGAACTTGGGCATTTCCCAGTGAAAACGGATCGCCAACAGACGCAATAGAAAGCCACTGAACAGCGTCAGCAGAATCGCCTGTTCGCTCGGCAGTTCCAGATACAGGCACAGCAAGTAGAACCATGCAGCCAGGAACGACACGCTGGCGTATAGCTCGCGGCGGAAGATCAGCGGGATGTCGTTACAGAAGATATCCCGAAGGATGCCGCCGAATACGCCGGTAATGACCCCGCTGACCGACGCCACCAACATACCGTGGCCCATTTCCAGGGCGGTCATGCAGCCGATCAGGGTGAACGCCACCAACCCCAAGGCGTCCAGCGCCAAAAACAGCGAGCGCAGGCGGCGCATCAGCGGCGCGATAAAGATCGTCACCAGCGCCGCGACGGAGGTCAGCACCAGATATTCCGGATGCTTGACCCAGGTGAGCGGGTAGTGGCCGAGCAGCACATCGCGCACCGAACCACCGCCCAAGGCCGTCACGCAGGCGATCAACACCACGCCGAACCAGTCCATGCCGCGCCGACCGGCGGACAGGGCGCCAGTCATGGCTTCGGCGGTGATGGCGATGAGGTAGAGCATCAACAGCATGATGGCGATCCTTGCAGGGAGGCCGGCAGTCTAATCATTTGCTGATGGCACCAAAAGGGGGCGCTTGGCGATAAACCGCGTCGCCTGTATCGCAGGCAAGCCAGCTCCCACATTTTGAATTTGCGAATGCAGTCAAAGGTGAGAGCTGGCTTGCCTGCGATGGCGCATTCACTGGCGCCGTAGAATCAAGCCTTGATGAAATGCTTGCGGTAATGCTGCAACTCGGCAATCGACTCGCGAATATCATCCAGCGCCAGGTGCGTGCTGCCTTTATGGAAGCTGTCTTTGACTTCCGGCGCCCAACGCGCAGCCAACTCTTTCAGCGTCGACACATCCAGGTTGCGATAGTGGAAGTAACTTTCCAGCGCCTTCATGTGCGTATAAAGGAAGCGCCGGTCCTGACAGATACTGTTGCCGCAGATCGGCGACTTGCCCTTGGGCACCCATTTTTCCAGAAAGGCGATGGTTTCGGCCTCGGCTTCGGCCATGCTGATGCGGCTGTCGCGCACACGCTGGGTCAGGCCGGAGTTACCGTGGGTGCGGGTGTTCCACTCGTCCATGGTGGCGAGTACCGCGTCGCTGTGGTGGATGGCGATCACCGGACCTTCGGCCAAGGTGTTGAGATTGCTGTCGGTGACAATCGTCGCCATCTCGATGATGACGTCGGTGTCGGGGTTCAGACCGGTCATTTCCAGATCGATCCAAATCAGGTTCTGTGGGTTTTGCATGGCTTGATTCTCTTGGCACCTTGGCGTAGCTGCGCAGTTTAGCAGGCGGGGGCGTGCTAGACTCGCGACCGTTTTACCCAACTTTTGCATTATCGACACGGAACACCAATGGCCAAACGCCAGCTCAACCGTCGCCAAAACTGGCGCATCGAAAAGATTCAAGGTGAACGCGCAGCGCGCGCCGCCAAACGTGAATCCTCCGCCGTGGAAGCGCTCGAGGGCGGCGACCTGGGCCCCGAACAAACGGGCCTGGTGATCGCGCACTTTGGTGTGCAAGTCGAAGTCGAGGCGCTGGAAGGCGAACTCGCAGGCTCAGTGTCCCGTTGCCACCTGCGCGCCAACCTGCCTGCGCTGGTGACCGGCGACAAAGTGGTATGGCGCGCGGGCAACCAGGGCATCGGCGTGATCGTCGCCCAGTTACCGCGCAGTACCGAACTGCGTCGCCCCGACAGCCGTGGGCAGCTCAAGCCGGTGGCGGCCAACGTCGACATGATC
Source organism: Pseudomonas paralactis (assembly GCF_001439735.1). GTDB lineage: Bacteria > Pseudomonadota > Gammaproteobacteria > Pseudomonadales > Pseudomonadaceae > Aquipseudomonas > Aquipseudomonas paralactis. Next base: position 452,520 of record NZ_JYLN01000004.1, on the reverse strand, counting down.
GTGATCGTGTTCGCACCGTTGCCCGAGCCCCATGCCAACCTGATCGACCGCTACCTGGTCGCGGCAGAACACGCCGGTATCCGCCCGCTGTTGCTGTTGAACAAATTCGACCTGATCGACGAGCAGAACGCCCCGGCGCTCAATGCGTTGCTGGCGGTCTATCGCACCCTGGGCTACCCGGTGCTGGAAGTGTCGGCCCATCACGGCAACGGCATGGAACAGCTGCAACAGCAGCTGGACGGGCGCATCAGCGTGTTCGTCGGCCAGTCTGGCGTGGGCAAGTCGTCGCTGGTCAACAGCCTGTTGCCGGAAGTCGATACCCGCGTCGGACCGCTGTCGGAGCTGTCCGGCCAGGGCACCCACACCACCACCACTGCACGGTTGTTCCACTTCCCCGGTGGCGGCGAGTTGATCGACTCCCCGGGTATTCGTGAATTCGGCTTGGGTCACGTCAGCCGCAGCGATGTGGAAGCGGGCTTTATCGAGTTCAACGACCTGATCGGCACCTGCCGCTTCCGCGACTGCAAGCACGACCGCGAGCCGGGCTGTGCGTTGCTCAAGGCGTTGGAGGATGGACGCGTGCAACAACAGCGGATGAACAGCTATCGGTCGATTATTGCAAGTCTGCCTGAGAGCAGTTACTAACCCGCCAGCCTCTGTAGGAGCGAGCTTGCTCGCGAAGGCCTCAAGCGCAACGCGGGCATCCTGGATACACGCGTTATCGTTGATGATTTCGCGAGCAAGCTCGCTCCTACAATGACAGCGCAGATACAACAAGGCCGCGATCATCGCGGCCTTGTTGTATCTAGAGCTTAGGACCCCGGTGCAGGCGCCGTAGGATCCTTGACGCCCCCATCATCAAACAGGTTCAGCTTCTGGCGCAGCTCATGGGCCGGCAGCGGCTCCTGCTCCGGCGGCAGCGCGTTCGGATCGGCCGGCACTTCGCCAGGTGCTCCGTCGCCCTGGGTCGGTGCCGGTGGTGGCGGCTGATCACCTTCAATCGCGCGTTGGGCCTTTTTGGTCAGCACCACGATGTCGATACGGCGGTTGACCGGGTTGAACGGGTCTTTGGGATCAAACAGTTGCGAGGAGGCAAAGCCCACCACCCGCGCCACTTGCGGGTCCGGGTAGCTGCCGGCCACCAGCGCACGCCGGGCGGCGTTGGCGCGGTTGGCCGAGAGTTCCCAGTTGCCGAAGTCACCCTGGCCCGCGTAGGGCTTGGCGTCGGTATGGCCGCTGATGCTGATCTTGTTCGGTACCGCCTTGATGGTGTCGGCCATGGCCAGCAGTATGTCTTCAAAGTACGGCTTCAGGCGCGCACTGCCCGAATCGAACATCGGCCGGTTGGCGGCGTCGGTGATCTGGATGCGCAGCCCCTCAGGTGTGATTTCGAAGGAAATCTGGTCCTTGAACTTCAGCAGCTGCGGGTTTTCTTCAACCTTGTTCTGCAATTCCTGCAGCAACAGTTCCAGGCGCTCCTGTTCGACCTGCTCGGCCATGGACTCGACGGTATCGCGCTCGATCGGGATTTTTTCCTGGGGCGACTCAGTTTGCACTTCCGGGTTGATGGTGCGCTCTGGCGCCAGTTGCGGCGAGCCGCCCAGGTCAATGACAAACGGCGTGCCGCTTTCCGAAAAGCCAATCGGGTCTTTGAAGTAGCCGGCGATGGCGATTTTCTGTTCCGGCGTGGCGGTGGACATCAGCCACAGCACCAGAAAGAACGCCATCATCGCCGTGGCAAAGTCGGCAAACGCGATTTTCCAGGCACCACCATGGTGCCCCGCAGCGAAGCGCTTGACGCGCTTGATGATGATCGGCTGGTTGTTTTCCATGGCTTAGCGACCGCGAACCGCTTGTTCCAGCTCGGAGAAACTTGGACGATGCTTGGGGTACAGCACCTTGCGCCCGAACTCCACGGCCAGCGATGGCGGCATTCCCGATGCCGAAGCCACCAGGCACGCCTTGATCGCTTCGTAGAGGTTGACCTCTTCCTTGGCGTCGTGGGCCAGGGAGGTGGCGAGCGGGCCGAAGAAACCATAGGCGGCGAGAATACCGAAGAAGGTACCTACCAGCGCCGCACCCACGTGCATGCCGATGGCCGCCTGATCACCCTCGCCCAGGGACGCCATGGTCACCACGATACCCAGTACCGCCGCGACAATACCGAAACCGGGCATGCCGTCAGCGATGCCGGTCACCGCATGAGACGGATGCTCCAGCTCTTCCTTAAGGCTGAACAACTCCATGTCGAACAGGCCCTCCAGCTCGTGGGGAGCCATGTTGCCGGAGGACATGATGCGCAGGTAATCACACACAAAAGCCGTCATGCGCTCATCTTTGAGCACGGCCGGGTACTTGGCGAAAATCGGGCTGGCGGCGGCATCTTCGATGTCGCCCTCGATAGCCATCATGCCTTCACGGCGGCTCTTGTTGAGGATCTCGTAGATCAGCCCCAGCACCTCTAAATAAAAGGTGTGAGAGAAGCGTGAACTGAACATGCCCAGCGATTTTTTGACCACATGCATGGTCATGTAGCCGGGGTTGGCCTGCAAGAATGCGCCAAACGCGGCACCGCCGATGATCAGCACTTCGAAAGGTTGGATCAGTGCGGCAATTTTACCGTGGGAGAGGACGTACCCTCCGAGCACACTTGCGATGACGACAATGATGCCGATAATTTTAGCCATAGGAGATGGGTACTTGCGCCGTCGGGTTCATGGACATATTGGGTGCAGCAGAAAACTCTTGTTCTACTTATCGGCAAAACTGCGCCAGACTATAGCCCGTTAAGGCGAAAAGCCAATTCGGCCCGTTCCGGGCGTGTTGAACGCAAGTGATGATCGCGCCCCAATCATGGCAATCGAAACCACAGTCCCAACGAACCGCCCCACCACCCTCGCCGCCTGGATCAAGCGCCTGGACGACGTGCTGCTGCCCGTTCCCCAGGCCAACCATGAGCGTGTGTGCAAAGCCATCCGCGACAGCCGCAGTTCATTGCGAGATATTGCCGAGCTGATGCAAACCAGTCCGGCCCTGGTGCTGAGCGTAATGCGCGAAGCCAACAGCCAAACCCACGGCAGCCTGGCAGAACCGGCGGAAAACCTCGAAGTAGCGCTTAACCGCCTGGGCCTCAAACGAGCCGAGGAACTGCTGGCACGCCTGCCCTCGGTGCCTGCCCGTGATATTCCGGTGGCCTTGCGCCAACTGCTGCTGGTGAGTCAGCACGCGTCCCAGCAAGCCAACGGTTTGTTCGGCAGTCGCCTGGCGCGGCTATGGCAGGACATCCACTGGGGCAGCCTGCTGTTTCTGTCGCCACTGTGGCCGATGGCCGTCGCCTACCCCAAGCTTTTGGAGGAATGGGAGCTGCGGGTGATTCACAAGGGTCAGTCGGCGCGCCAGGTCGAGCAGGAGCTGTTCGGCGTGCGTTTGCTGGACTTGTGTCTGGGCCTGACCGAAGCCTGGCACCTGCCGATCTGGGTTTCCCAGGGCTACAAGCTGCTGCTGGCCGAGCAACGCCTGCTGGTCAAGGCGCTGCACATTGCCCGCAAAGACGACGCCTTGCGCCACCAGCAATTGCTCGACGCCGAACCCAACCTGCGCCGCTGGCTGAACCAGCCGGCCAATACCGTGTTGCTGGCCAACGGCCTGGCCATGTCCGCCCAGGAATCCTGGACCTGCCCGCACACCGAACGCTGGCAATACCTCACCGCGCTGTACCTGCAAGTGCCCTTGAGTGACGTGCAACAACAAGCACACCAGCAGGCCGTGACCAGCGCCCGCACTACCCTGATGCCGGACCTCTGGCACCCGGCGCTGTCGCTGATCTGGCCGTGGCATGTGCAAAAGGTCCATCGCGGCTTGTTGCCGGCACCGCCGCCCACTGCCGAAGCCCTGGCCGTATGGCGTACGCATTGCACCGAGTTGCTGGTGGAGCCGAGCCGCTTTGCCAACGCCATGCACCTGACCACCTGCGCCAAGCAAGCCTTGGTGGCCAGTGGCATGCAGCGGGTGTTGTTGTTCATGGCCGATCGCGCCTTGAGCACCTTGCGCGTGCATCAAGCCGACGGCTTGCCCAAAGACGCCGCGCACCTGAGCCTGGATGTGGTCAACAGCACACTGCTGCAACGCCTGCTGGAAAAGTCCGCCCAGGTGCGTCTCACCCCCGACAACCATGCGCAGTTTTCCGCCCTGCTGCCGCCGATCCTGCGTCGCCTGTTTACGGGCGAACACTTGCTGCTGCGTTCGCTGAGCTGCAACGGCCGCGTGGTGATGCTGGTAGTGGCGGACCAGGGCGGCGGCCCGTTCTCGGAAACCACCGTACAGGCGTTCGGCAAAACCGCCCAATGCATCGAAAAGGCCCTGCACAGCTTTACCAACCGCAGCGCCTGAAGCTTGCGCTACAATCACCGGCCTTTATCACCAACATTTGTGCCCAGGAGACCTCACATGCCTGACTTCTCTGGCTTGCCGCTGGTGATCGAATCCAGTGACCTGCTCGCTCAACTGGATGCCGAGCACCTGATTCTGGTGGACCTCACCAGTGCCGCCCGCTACGCCGAAGGGCATATCCCCGGCGCGCATTTTGTTGACCCCAAGCGCACACAACTGGGCCAGCCCCCGGCACCCGGCTTGCTGCCGAGCAAGGCCGACCTGGAAAAACTCTTCGGCGAACTGGGCCACACCCCGGACGCGACCTACGTGGTCTATGACGACGAAGGCGGCGGCTGGGCCGGGCGCTTTATCTGGATGCTCGACGTGATCGGTCACCAGAAGTATCACTACCTCGACGGCGGCCTGCTGGCGTGGCTGGAGGAAAAGTACCCGCTCTCCACCGAAGTGCCCGCACCGGCAGGCGGCCCCGTCAGCCTAACGTTGCACGATGGCCCCACGGCTACCCGTGAATACCTGCAAAGCCGTCTCGGCGCGGCCGACCTGGGCATCTGGGATGCCCGCGGCCCGCTGGAATACTCCGGCGAAAAAGTGCTCGCCGCCAAAGGGGGCCATATCCCCGGCGCGGTGAATTTCGAATGGACCGCCGGCATGGACAAGGCGCGCAACCTGCGCATCCGCCGCGACATGCCGCAAATCCTCGAAGACCTCGGGCTGACCCGCGATAAAGAAATCATTACCCACTGCCAGACTCACCACCGCTCTGGCTTCACCTACCTGGTGGCCAAGGCGCTCGGTTATCCACGAGTCAAAGGTTATGCCGGTTCCTGGGGCGAATGGGGCAACCACCCCGACACTCCCGTTGAGATTTAAGGTTTAAGGACAGTTATGAAAAAGCAGTTGTTTATCCTCAGCCAGTACTTGCTGCCACACCACTTGCTCTCGCGCCTGGCCGGCTGCATTGCAGAGTGCCGCGTGCGCTGGTTCAAGAACGCCTTTACCGCCTGGTTCGCCAAGCGCTACCAGGTGGACATGTCCCAGGCCCTGGTTGAAGACCTGAGCGCCTATGAGCACTTCAACGCGTTCTTCACCCGCGCCTTGAAAGACGGCGCCCGCCCGCTGGACCAAACCCCTGGCGCGGTACTGAGCCCAGCCGATGGCGCAGTCAGCCAGCTCGGCCCGATCGAACATGGCCGTGTGTTCCAGGCCAAGGGCCACAGCTTCAGCGTGCTGGAACTGCTCGGTGGCGATGCGGCAATGGCTGCGCCGTTCATGGGCGGCGATTTCGCGACTATTTACCTGTCGCCCAAGGACTACCACCGGGTGCACATGCCACTGGCCGGCACCTTGCGCGAGATGGTCTATGTGCCGGGGCGGATTTTCTCGGTCAACCAAACTACTGCCGAAAACGTACCGGAGCTGTTTGCGCGTAACGAGCGGGTTGTATGCCTGTTCGACACCGAGCGCGGCCCGATGGCCGTGGTGTTGGTGGGTGCGATGATCGTCGCGTCGATTGAGACGGTGTGGGCCGGGCTGGTAACGCCGCCCAAGCGCGAGCTGAAAACCTTCCGTTACGACGAAGCTGCCCGTGCGCCGATTCACCTGGAAAAGGGTGCGGAGCTGGGTCGTTTCAAGCTGGGTTCGACCGCCATCGTGCTGTTCGGGCCGGATCAGGTGAAGTGGGCTGAGGAACTGGCAGCGGGTACGCCGGTGCAGATGGGCCAGGGTATCGCGCTGCCGAAAGCCTGATCTACACAACCCCTGTAGGAGCGAGCTTGCTCGCGAAGCACTCAATAGCACCGCGGGCATCCAGAGTGCCCGGGTAATCGTTGGCGACTTTCGCGAGCAAGCTCGCTCCTACAGTGGTTTGTGTGATGTCCTAGAGCTGACCGTCGCGGTCGCGCAAGCCCAGCAGATACAACACGCCATCCAGCCCCAAGGTCGAGATCGCCTGTTTGGCCGACTGCTTGACCAACGGCTTGGCGCGAAACGCCACACCCAATCCTGCAATCGCCAGCATCGGCAAGTCATTGGCGCCATCGCCGACCGCAATGGTCTGCTCCAGGCGCAAGCCTTCCTTGTGTGCCAACTCCTTGAGCAGGTCGGCTTTACGCTGTGCATCGACAATCGGCTCGACCGCCACGCCAGTCACTTTGCCATCCACCACTTCCAGCTCGTTGGCGAATACGTAGTCAATGCCCAACTTGGCCTGCAACTGCTTGGCAAAGTAGGTAAAGCCGCCGGACAGAATGGCGGTCTTGTAGCCCAGCCGTTTGAGCTCGGCGAACAGGGTTTCGGCGCCTTCGGTCAGGCGCAGCGACGCGCCGATAGAGTCCAGCACGCTCACGTCCAGGCCTTTGAGCAACGCCAGGCGTTCCTTGAAGCTGGCACGAAAATCCAGCTCACCGGCCATCGCCCGCTCGGTAATCTCGCTGACTTGCTCGCCGACGCCCGCCGCCTTGGCCAGTTCGTCGATGACTTCAGCTTCGATCAGGGTCGAGTCCATGTCGAACACCGCCAAACGACGGTTGCGACGGAACAGCGAGTCTTCCTGGAAGGCGATATCGACGTTCAACTCCTGGGCCACGCTCAGGAATTCGGCACGCAGCGCTTGCGCGTCAGCCGGCTCACCGCGCACGGAGAACTCGATACAGCCCTTGCCCTTGTCAGCCGGGGTGTCCAAGGGCATACGACCCGACAGACGGTCGATATGGTCGATATTCAACCCGTAGTGGGCAGTGATCGAGCTGACACGCTGCAATTGTTCAGCCGTAACCTTGCGAGTGAGCAACGTCACGATATGGCGTTTTTTGCCCTGGCCTTCCACCCAGTGCTGGTAATCGGCTTCGGACACCGGAGTGAAGCGGACCTGTTGATCCAGCTTATAGGCCGTAAACAGGATGTCCTTGAGGACCGACGAGGCCTGTTCGGTACTGGGTATCTCGACCAGGATGCCGAACGACAGGGTGTCGTGGATCACCGCCTGACCGATGTCGAGGATGTTCACACCACCCTGGGCCAGCACGCCGGTAATGGCCGCGGTGAGACCCGGTCGGTCTTCACCCGTGATGTTGATCAGGACAATTTCGCGCAAAGCGCACCCCCAGGCTGGAAAAAAACCGCATTCTACCCACTTTCAGTGACCATCGGGCACAGCCAGTGCTTTGCCGGTCATGGGCCTGTCGCTATACTGCGCGTCAACTTCACGGACCAAGAGCCGAGCGCAAGTGAACCGGCCCACGCCAGTAAAAACCGATAACTTCTTCCTGCTGATCTTCCGGGCACTGCGCCACCGCCGTGTACCGATCGCATTACGCATCGCCAGCCATAACGTGATCCTGGTCGCCCTGGCCCTGGTGATCTACGCCTGCGTGATGGGGTTGCAGTTCAAGCAGGCCATGCATGAGCAAGCCGACGCCCTGGGTGCGAGCCTGACGACCCAGACTGCCACCTCGGCGACTGAGTTGCTGGTGTCCAACGACATCCTCAGCCTCAACGTGCTGCTTAACAACCTGACCAAGAACCCGCTGGTGGCCCACGCCGCTATTTATAGCGTGGACAACCGGATCATGGCCGAAGCCGGGCAGCGCCCGAAGAACGGCTTGCTGGGTGAGGCCGAGGGCCTGTACCAGAGCAACATCACCTTTCAGGATGTGAAAGCCGGCCAGCTGCGTATCAGCCTCGACATGCAGCAGTTCCAGCAGCCGATGACCATCAGCCTGCAAAGCATGGGTATCTTGAGCGCGATCCTGCTGGCCCTGGCTCTGGCCTTGAGCCTGCGCCTGGGGCGGCATATCTCCACACCGCTGATGCAACTGCGCATCTGGCTGCGCGATATCGACGAACACACCCCGGCTACCGATCGCCAGGATGAAATCGGCGACCTCGCGCGCCAGCTGCATGCCAGCTTCGCTCCGGAGCCTAAAGCGCCGCCAGTCGAGCCTGAACCCGAATACGACGATACCGACGACTATAGCGACGAGCCTGAGTTTGAAGTACGCAATCTGCGCGACCCGGGCTTTGACGAAAGTGCTCCGGTCGCCGGCCTCAAGCCTGCGCCGCGCCATGTGGTCAAGGCCGAAGAAGACGAACTCGACGAGGAAGACCCCTTCGCCGATCTACGCGATACCTGCGCCGGTACCCCGGCCACTGCGCCAAAACCCGTTGCGGTGGTCAGAAACACCGAGCCGCAGCACAGCGCCGTACTCGCCGTGCAACTGGGCTCCCAGGAGCAACTGCGCCGCCTGCCCCGTGCACGTCTGACCGAACTGCTCGAACGCTACCGCGACTGCCTCGACCAGGCCGCCTCGCTCTATCAGAGCGAACTGCATACCCTGAACGATGGCAGCACACTGATGCTGTTCCACAGCGAAGACAGCGGTGAAGACTACCTGACCAATGCAATCTGCTGCGGCGAATTGCTGCGCGCCTTGGGCCATGCCTTGCAGATCGAAGTAGCCGACAGCGGCATCACCCTGCAATTGCAGCTTGGCTTAACCGTGGGTGATGACCTGTTTGGCATGAGCCAGATTGACCTGCTGCTCACCGAGATCGCCCAGGATGCCCTGGCCCTGTCCCAACACAGCCGCAACCTGCTGCTGGTGGAACGCAAGATCAGTGAAGACCCGCTGATCCGCCAACGCGCACGTATCCGCCCGATTGCCAGCCCTGAAGGCGCCAGCTGCGTGGAACGGTTGATGGAGCCGTATCCGTCGATGCTGGAGCGCCAACTGGCGCGGATGCATGAAGCCCGCAAGCCCTGAGACCAAGGCTTTTTGTAGGAGCGAGCTTGCTCGCGAAAAACTCACAGACGCCGCGTTTATTCAGAAAGCACGCGTTATCGTTGACGCTTTTCGCAAGCAAGCTCGCTCCTACAGAACAGCCCAACAAAAAGGCCCGCTTATTCAGCGGGCCTTTTGTTTGTGCGCCATTCAGATCAGAACCTGAACACTTCCAAGTCCGTACGAATCGGCGTCGCCATCGGCATCTTCGGCTTTTGCGGGGCTGCGGGCTTGGCCTGGGCAGGGGCCTGTTTACGCGGCTGCACCTCGGCTATCGGCGGCTGGTTCGCCAATGGCTTAAGCGCCACCGACAACTGCTGCGCCAAGTGCTGCAACAGCACTCCCTGGGCCTGAACCTGGGAAGCGGTGGTGCCGGTATGTTCTTCCTGCAGGTGCACGATGCGGTTATCCCGTACCTGCCCGCGACGGTCGATCAGGCGCCACTGTGCATCCAGAATCGCCGGTTGCGACTTGCCGGAGTCGAGCCGTGTGATGGTCAGCAGCACCTGCACATCCGGAGTGAAACCGGATGGCCCGGGCGCCAGGACCACACGCTGGCTGTCCAACTGCCCGGCCACCTGACGCAACATCAGTTGATTGATATCGGACGACAAACTGCCCGCCCAACGACCATCAGTGGAACCTTGCAGGCTGCCGTCGCTCTGACGTTGCAGCAGGGTTTCGCGTTGCAGGTAATCGGCAACGACTACCGGACCGAGCAATACCGCCATGCCAGCCGTTTGGGCCGGCTGAGCCGGGCTACCGCTGTCCAGCTGGTACAGCGACACCGGTTGGTGTGTGCTGCAACCCGCCAGCCCTAAAAGGCCAGCGAGCATCAAAAATAGAGGAAGGCGTGGAGCAGTCATCATCCCATCCAAGTGGCTGCCACAAGGCGAACCACAATGTAATACTAAAAATAACCTGACACGCTCGGCCACGCCGGCGCTGGAAAGGCCATATCATCCGTGAATATGCGCCATGACTCCAGCGCGAAAGCGTCGATCTACGCGTTAAATCGTAGATCGAGGCCTCTAGTACAGCTTAAACCGGCGTTTCCACCAGCAAGGCGTCCACTCGCTGGAAGCCGCGAGGCAGTTTATTACCACGCCGCCCGCGTTCGCCCTTGTAGTGTTCCAGGTCGTCAGGGCGCAATGACAACGTACGCTTGCCGGCCTGAAGCACCAGGGTAGAGCCTTCCGGGACCACCGCGATGTCGGTCACGTACTCTTCGCGACTGGCCACCCGGTCACCGGGAATCCCGATAATCTTGTTGCCCTTGCCTTTGCCCAGCTGCGGCAAATCGCTGATTTTGAACACCAGCAAGCGACCTTCGGTGGTCACCGACGCCAGCCAGTTGCTTTCACGGTCATCCACCGGCCTTGGCAGGATCACCTTGGCGTTGTTCGGCAGGCTCAACAGCGCCTTGCCCGCCTTGTTCTTGGCCTGCAGGTCTTCGCCCTTGACCACGAAACCGTAACCGGCGTCGGAGGCGATGACGTACAGCGAATCATCGTCCGGCAGCAACACGCACTCGAAATTCGCCCCCGGCGGCGGCGTGAGGCGCCCGGTCAACGGCTCGCCCTGCCCCCGTGCAGATGGCAGGGTGTGGGCTGGCACCGAATAACTGCGCCCGGTCGAGTCGATAAACACCGCAAACTGGTTGGAACGCCCGGCGGCAGCGGTCTTGAAGCCATCACCGGCTTTGTACGAAAGGCCGGTGGCGTCAATATCATGCCCTTTGGCGGAGCGAACCCAACCCTTTTCCGACAGAACGACGGTAATTTTCTCGTTGGGCAACAGCTCGGTTTCGGTCAGAGCCTTGGCTTCTGCACGCTCGACGATCGGCGAACGGCGGTCGTCGCCATAGGTTTCGGCGTCTTTGATCAGCTCGCTGCGCACCAACTTCTTGAGCTTGGCTTCGCTGCCCAGCAGCGCTTGCAGCTTGGCTTGTTCCTTGAGCAACGCATCCTGCTCGTCGCGCAGCTTCATTTCTTCCAGGCGTGCCAATTGGCGCAAGCGAGTATCGAGGATGTAGTCAGCCTGGATTTCGCTCAGTTCGAAACGCGCGATCAACTCGGCTTTCGGGTGCTCGGCGGTGCGGATGATATGGATCACTTCATCCAGGTTGAGGTAGGCAATCAGCAAGCCGTCCAACAGGTGCAGGCGGCGTTCGACCTTGTCGAGGCGAAATTGCAGGCGGCGCCGCACGGTCTGTACGCGAAACTCCAGCCACTCCACCAGCAGGTTGCGCAGGTTCTTCAACTGCGGCTTGCCGTCCAGGCCGATGATATTGACGTTGACCCGGTAGCTCGACTCCAGATCAGTACTGGCGAACAGATGCTGCATCAACACTTCGTGATCGACCCGGCTGTTGGTCGGGATGATCACGATGCGGCATGGGTTTTCGTGGTCGGACTCGTCACGCAGGTCGGCAACCTGCGGCAATTTCGACGGCTTGGCCTGCATCAACGCGGCGATCTGCTCCAGCACCTTGGCACCGGACACCTGGTGCGGCAGCGCGGTGACAATAATGTCGCCGTCTTCGATGTGGTACACGGCGCGCATACGCACCGAGCCCTTGCCGGTTTCGTACATCTTCAGCAGGTCGGCGCGCGGCGTGATGATTTCCGCTTCGGTCGGGTAATCCGGGCCCTGGATATGCTCGCAGAGCTGCTCGACCGTGGCCTTGGGCTCATCCAGCAGGCGCACGCAGGCGGTGGCGACTTCGCGCAGGTTGTGCGGTGGCACATCGGTGGCCATGCCAACGGCAATACCGGTGGTGCCATTGAGCAGGATATTCGGCAAACGTGCCGGTAATACCAGGGGTTCGTCGAGGGTGCCGTCAAAGTTCGGCCCCCAGTTCGCGGTGCCCTGGCCCAACTCGCTGAGCAGCACTTCGGAGTAACGCGACAGCCGCGCTTCGGTGTAACGCATGGCGGCGAAGGACTTGGGATCATCCGGCGCACCCCAGTTGCCCTGGCCGTCCACCAGCGTATAGCGATAGCTGAAGGGCTGAGCCATCAACACCATGGCTTCATAGCAGGCCGAATCGCCGTGGGGGTGGAACTTACCGAGTACGTCACCGACGGTACGCGCCGACTTCTTGTGCTTGGAATCAGCGTCCAGGCCCAGCTCACTCATGGCGTAGATGATGCGCCGTTGCACGGGCTTCAGGCCGTCGCCGATATGCGGCAAGGCACGGTCCATGATCACGTACATGGAGTAGTTGAGGTAGGCATTTTCGGTGAAGTCAGCCAGCGACCGGCGTTCTACGCCATCTAAGCTGTCTGCGAGGATGTCACTCATGCGGGCCTCATCATTGTTGGGTAACGCGCAGCGGAACTGCCGCTGCGCCGGGTCAATTGAAAAAACGGCTGACTCATGGCTGGGCGCTCCAGCCACCGGCAGGGGCGGCGATACGATAGACCACGGGGCGTTTCTCACCATCGGCGCGAGGGCCGAAATTGTTATCTATACCGATCCATGCGCCGTCGGCGTCCAGCAGCAGGGCTTCGGCCAGGCCGTAAGGCTGTGGATAACGCCGCTGCGGCGTAAGGGTCTCATCGGCAAACGACCAGCACAGCTCAACCTTGGCCGTGACCGTGTCGCGCCGGCAAATCTGGAACGCATTGCGCTCCAGGGTAAACAGCTTGCCATTGAACAGCGCCAGGTCGGCAAAATCATTGGATACCGCCTTGGCGTCGGTAAACTGCGCCGGCTGCACTTCCTGCCCGGCCTCGCTCAGCAACACGCAACGGCCATCGCAATCCCACACGCTCTGCCCGCGCTTGATCGAGATCAGGCCGCGACGCTCACGCTCGGCGGCCAACCAGATCTGGTTGCCTTCAGGGTTCACCGCCAGCCCCTCGAACAAAGCATTGAAGTGCAGCAACATGCCACTGGCCCTGGCTTCACGCACCATTCCCGGCGCGATTTTCAACCATTCGGGCGCGCCCGTCGCAGGCACCTGCAACACGGCGGCATGGGCTTCACTGACGATGTAACGGTTGCCTGCGGCATCACAACTGATGCCTTCAAAATCCAGGTCGCCACCGCGAATAAACGAAGCAGCCTTGGTACGCGAACGCAGCCCCCAAGGCAGACCAGACTCGGGCACCGGTGGCAGATCGATCTTCAACGCTTGCGCGCTCCAGGTCGGCGCACGGGTATCCAGGCGGTAGATCTGATCATCATCGCGATCGGAAACCGTCCACAGGTCTGCGCCACACAACGCCAGGCCCGACAGGTTACCGCCGCGCATACCGTCCACCGGGTGCTCGGACACCAGTTGCAGCTGCGCTATGCCGGCTGCAACCACGTGGGGACTTGCCAGTGCGCTCAACATCAGCATCGCCAGGGCGAAGCCTGTGCGCATCAGCCCAGAACCTCGGCCAGGTTGCCTTTGGATTCCAGCCAGGCCTTGCGATCCGGGGCACGCTTCTTCGCCAGCAGCATGTCCATCATTTCCGAAGTGCCGGCGAAGTCTTCCAGGGTCAGTTGCACCAGACGCCGAGTGTTGGGGTCCATGGTGGTTTCGCGCAGTTGCGGCGGGTTCATTTCACCCAGGCCCTTGAATCGCGTGACCTGCGGCTTGCCGCGTTTTTTCTCGGCCACCAGGCGATCGAGGATGCCATCGCGCTCGGCTTCGTCCAGGGCGTAGAAAATCTCCTTGCCCAGGTCGATGCGGTACAGCGGCGGCATGGCGACGTAAACGTGACCGGCATCCACCAATGGGCGGAAATGCTGGACGAACAAGGCGCACAACAACGTGGCGATGTGCAGGCCGTCGGAGTCGGCGTCGGCGAGGATGCAGATCTTGCCGTAGCGCAGCTGGCTCATGTCCTCAGCGCCCGGGTCGACACCGATTGCAACAGCGATATTGTGCACTTCCTGGCTGGCAAGCACTTCGCTGCCGTCCACTTCCCAGGTGTTGAGGATCTTGCCGCGCAACGGCAGGATCGCCTGGAACTCTTTGTCCCGCGCTTGCTTGGCGGAACCGCCGGCAGAGTCACCCTCCACCAGGAACAGCTCGGAGCGCATCGGGTCTTGCCCGGCGCAGTCGGCCAGTTTGCCGGGCAATGCCGGGCCCTGGGTGATGCGCTTGCGCTCGACTTTTTTGCTGGCCTTCAGGCGCCGACCGGCGTTGTTGATCGCCAGCTCCGCCAGGGCCAGGCCCAGTTCCGGGTGCTCGTTGAGCCACAGGCTGAAGGCGTCCTTGACCACACCGGAGACAAATGCCGCAGCTTCACGGGACGACAGGCGTTCTTTGGTCTGACCGGAGAATTGCGGCTCCTGCATCTTCATCGACAGCACGAACGCGATGCGCTCCCACACGTCTTCCGGCGCCAGTTTCACGCCGCGCGGCAGCAGGCTGCGGTATTCGCAGAACTCGCGCATGGCATCCAGCAAGCCTTGGCGCAAACCGTTGACGTGGGTGCCGCCCTGGGCGGTGGGGATCAGGTTGACGTAGCTTTCCTGCACGCTGTCGCCACCTTCGGGCAACCACAGCAACGCCCAGTCGACGGCTTCCTTGTTACCAGCCAGGCTGCCGCAGAACGGCTCGTTGGGCAGGCGTTCGAAGTCGCTGACCGAGTCTTCCAGGTAGGAGCGCAGGCCGTCTTCGTAGTGCCACTCGACCTTCTCGCCGGTGCCTTTGTCTTCAAAGCTGACCAGCAGGCCCGGGCACAATACGGCCTTGGCCTTGAGCACATGCTTGAGGCGGCTGATGGAGAATTTCGGCGAATCGAAATATTTCGGGTCCGGGGCGAAGTACACGCTGGTGCCGGTGTTGCGCTTGCCAACGGTGCCCACCACTTCCAGGTCGGTGGCTTTATAGCCATCGGCGAAGGTCATCTGGTACTCGTTGCCGTCGCGCTTGACCTTGACCCGCACTTGCGTCGACAGGGCGTTGACCACCGAAATACCTACGCCGTGCAAGCCGCCGGAGAACTGGTAGTTCTTGTTGGAGAACTTGCCGCCGGCGTGCAGTTTGGTGAGGATCAGCTCGACGCCCGATACGCCTTCTTCCGGGTGAATGTCCACCGGCATGCCGCGACCATCGTCGGACACTTCAAGGGAGTGGTCGGCATGGAGGATGACTTGTACCGACTTGGCGTGCCCGGCCAAGGCTTCGTCGACGCTGTTGTCGATGACTTCCTGGGCAAGGTGGTTCGGCCGACTGGTGTCGGTGTACATGCCGGGGCGTTTGCGCACCGGGTCGAGGCCCGAGAGGACTTCGATGGCGTCGGCGTTATAAGAGCTAGCGCTGGGAGTGGCCATGGGGTCTCGTCGTGAGTCGTTCGATTAAAAAGTGACCTGCGATTTTTTACAGTGACGAAAAATCGAAGGATTGATACTGATCTGCGCCAATGCCGGCAAAACTCAACAAGGCCGGCAACTGCTCGGCGAACCCTTGGTAACCATGGTCGCCCCCTGCCTGGATGCGTAAGGCACAGGCCCGGTAATACGCTTGGGCCAGGCGATAATCCAGGGTTTCATCTCCGGTCTGCAACCACACCTGATAACGCCCGGGATCCTGGGGCGCGGGGACCTCCAGCTCGGCCAGCGCCGCGACGTGATCGTGGGTCAACTCCCAAGTCTCATCGGTGTAGAGGTTCTTCTGGGTGCCCAGGTAACCATCGAACATCCGGTGCGGGCTGACCGCCGGATTGACCAGCAGCGCCTTCAGGCCATAGCGTTCGGCAAGATGGGTTGCATAGTAGCCGCCGAGTGAGCTGCCGACCAGCAGCGGCCGCCCCAGTTGGTCAATGGCCTGCTCCAATTGCAGAATCGCCTGACGCGGGTGGTGGTGCAGCGCCGGAACACGCAGCCGGTCGGACAGGCCAAGCTTGCCCATTACGGTGATCAACTGGCTGGCCTTGTTGGAGGCCGGCGCACTGTTGAAGCCGTGGATATACAGGATCGAAGCGGACATGCCGGGCTCTCCGTGCGTGGGCCAAAAAGGCGCAGTTTACAGGGATCGAGGCTGTGTGTGAGTACACACTCTCTCTGACACCCTCTCCCACATTTGATCAGTGTTTGCAGGTCTTAATAGCCGTTGCTGCCGTAATCGACCGTAAAAGCGAAGCCTTTGACTCGCTCCACCCCCGTTTCCAACCGTCCGTCGGCATGCAGGCGCAGCCAGCGATACCCCGGCGCTTGCTCGCTGACCTTGAATTCTTCACTGCCCGGCGCGAACTGGATGCAGGTGGACGGCGAGGCCAGCAACCGCACGCCGTTGCGCTCGCGATCGATTTCCTGATGCACATGCCCCCACAGTAGCGCCTTGACCTGCGGGAAGCGGTCAAGCACGGCGAACAGCGCCTCGGGATTGCGCAGGCCGATCGGTTCCATCCACGCACACCCGATGGACACCGGATGATGATGCAGGCACACAAGGTGATGGCGGCTCGGCGCTTCGCTCAGGGCCTGGGCGAGCAATTGCAGCTGCGAATCCTGCAGGTAACCGGGCACCGAACCCGGTACGGCGGAATCCAGCAGGGTGATGCGCCAATTGCCCACGTCCACCACAGGTTCGAGCAGGTCGCTCTGCACAGCAGCATGGGCCATAACCTGCGGCTCGTCATGATTGCCTGGGATCCAGCGCGTCGGCGCGCCGATGGGCGCGGTCATGTCACGAAATAGCTGATACGACGCCAACGTGCCGTCCTGGGACAAGTCGCCCGTCGCCAGCACCAGGTCAATACCCGGCTGTTGCTCGTGCACCAGGTCGATCACTCGTTGCAGGCTTTCACGGGTGTTCATGCCCAGCAGCGTGCCGTCCGCTTCGGCAAACAGATGGCTGTCGGACAATTGCACCAACAATGCAGCATCAGGGTTTATGGTGGGTACGCGAGGCAAGGCGCTCTCCCTGGCAATCACAGGCTTGGATAATTTGACGATTATGCTGGGGCAGGACTCAAAGAGGAAACCTGAGAAAACAGGCTCAGTTCACATCTAGCGCACAACTTCAAATTCGTGGCCCAGGGCCAGGCAGTGGCTCAGCCATTCGCCGAGGAACACATTGAGCTGTGCTTTTTCATCCGGCTGATGCATGAACACATTCGGGTAAGGATAGATGCTGCGAAAGCGTCGCGCATGTTCGGCACTGATCACTTCGGCCATACGCGCGTCGTGGTACACCTGCACTTCAAGTTGCGGCACCGGCAGCCAGGGCAGGCTGTGTTCCTGGCGCACGCGCAGGGTGGTGGTGTACGGGCAATTGACGATGACTTCCAGGGTCAGCACGCCGAGCATCTGGTCGCCATGGGTCACGGCGATACGCCGCGCCTCGGGGGCGTGACGCATATCGGGAAGCAGGCGCATCAGCCGCGCATAGTTGGCCTCGCAGGCGGCTTGCAGCCCGATCAGGTCTACTCGATAACGTTCCCGTGCCTTTACTGCCATAACCCCCTCACTTCCGCGCGATTAAGCGCAAGCCATTGCAGGGCGATGATGCTGGCTGCATTGGAAATTTTGCCGTCGCGCACCGCCTGAAAGGCATCTTCGAATGCCCAGACGGTGACGCGGATATCTTCTGCCTCTTCTTCCAATCCATGGATGCCACCAGCGCCCGCGCTGTCGCAACGGCCCAGGTACAGGTGGACAAATTCGGTACTGCCGCCGGGCGACGGGAAGTACTTGGTGATCGGCCACAGCGCGGAGAATGTCAACCCAGCTTCCTCCTCGGCCTCGCGGTGTGCAACCTCCTCCGGTTGCTCGTCCTTGTCAATCAGGCCAGCGACCATTTCTACCAACCAGGGGTTGTCGGCACGCCCCATGGCGCCGACGCGGAACTGTTCGATCAGCACCACCTCGTCACGTTGCGGGTCGTAGGGCAGCACGCACACGGCGTCATGGCGAACGAACACTTCGCGGCTGATCACGCGGCTCATGCCACCGTCGAATTTCTCGTGGCGCAGCTGCACGCGATCGAGCTTGTAGAAGCCCTTGTAGGCATTGTCACGCTGAACAATCTCAATCTTGTTCGGCGTCGACTTCGCGTTGTCCGTCATAGTGTCCCTCGTTAAGCTCGTGCAATGGGCGCCATCCTAACGCGCCGATGCCCGTTGATGCAGCCCCTTTCCGGTTGCCGGGACCGGCGGCGGACGTCAAACTCCCCACCATCAGTCTAGTGGCGAACTGACTGCCTTGTTGGCAGTCCAAGCGCTACTCTTTTCGCTTTCCATCGATTTACGAAGGACACACATGTCGCTTTTAAAAATCGCCTCCATGGCCTGTATTGCCTTGACCCTGGGTGCTTGCCAGAGTCTGTTCCAACCCGGCCAGCTCAAGCCGCTGGACGTGACGACCGACAAGTCGGAACAGATCAAACCTGGCTGCAATAGCCCGGACTGCCCCCTGGTGAACATCGATACCGTGCACTTCCCCGCCGACCCGCAACTCGACAGCCTGGTCGAACAGCGCCTGCTGCAGATGACCCGCACCACGCCCGGCGCCAGTGTGCCTGCGACGCTCAATGCTTATCGAGACAAGTTCCTGCGCGAATCGGCAGACCGCCACAGCATGTATTTGCAAGCCAAGGTACGTGAGCAACATGACGCACTGGTGATCGTTGAAGTGTCCAGCTACCTCGACACTGGCGTGGCCCATGGTGAGCCTGGCCGTGGCTTCATCAACTACTCGCGCCTGCTGCACAAGGAACTGAGCCTGGCCGACATGCTGCTGCCGGGCCAGGAGCAGGCATTCTGGAACACCGCGAAAGTTGCGCATAACAGTTGGTTGATCAACACCAAAATGGACCGCGACCCGGAGTTCCTGAAGAACTGGCCTTTCCAGAAAACCCCGAACGTGGCCTTGACCAGTGGTGGTGTCGTGCTCAAGTACAACGTCGCCACCATCGCCCCTTACGCACAGGGGCTGATCGAAATCACCCTCCCCTATACGCGCCTCACCGGCGTGATCAAGCCTGAGCTGATGCCGGCACGCCGTTGATCGGTTGACGCTTCAAGGGTGTTATTGCAGAGGGCGATTGGGTGTTTGTCGGATCGCTATCGCGGGCAAGCCCGACTCCCACAGGGGACCGGCGGTGAACACAAAATCTGTGTACCACTCGGCCAACTGTGGGAGCCGGGCTTGCCCGCGATGACGGCGGTGCAGACACCGCCGCCTAGGGATCAGACCTTCTTGTAGAGCTGACTGCCTTCGCGCTTGAACCGCTCCGCCTGCTCGGCCAAGCCCTTGGCCACGTCCACATCCACCGCTTCAATACGCTGGTTGGCCGCATACTCACGCACTTCGTGAGTCACCTTCATCGAACAGAATTTCGGCCCGCACATGGAGCAGAAATGCGCGACCTTGGCCGACTCCTTCGGCAGCGTCTCGTCGTGGAATGCCCGTGCGGTATCCGGGTCCAGTCCGAGGTTGAACTGGTCTTCCCAGCGGAATTCGAAGCGCGCCTTGCTCAGGGCGTTATCGCGAATCTGCGCGCCAGGGTGGCCTTTGGCAAGGTCGGCCGCGTGGGCCGCAATCTTGTAGGTGATGATCCCGGTCTTCACGTCATCCTTGTTCGGCAGCCCCAAGTGCTCCTTGGGCGTGACGTAGCAGAGCATGGCGCAACCGAACCAGCCGATCATCGCCGCACCGATACCCGAGGTGATGTGGTCGTAGCCCGGCGCAATATCAGTGGTCAGCGGGCCGAGGGTGTAGAACGGCGCCTCGTCGCAGCACTCCAACTGCTTCTCCATGTTCTCTTTGATCAGTTGCATCGGCACATGGCCGGGGCCTTCGATCATGGTTTGCACGTCGTGCTTCCAGGCGATCTTGGTCAACTCGCCCAGAGTCTCCAGCTCACCGAATTGCGCAGCGTCGTTGGCATCGGCCACCGACCCCGGGCGCAGGCCATCCCCCAGGGAGAAGCTGACGTCATAAGCCTTCATGATTTCGCAGATTTCTTCGAAATGCGTGTAGGCGAAGTTTTCCTTGTGGTGGGCCAGGCACCACTTGGCCATGATCGCGCCGCCACGGCTGACAATGCCGGTCACGCGGTTGGCAGTCAGCGGTACGTAACGCAGCAACACGCCGGCGTGGATGGTGAAATAGTCCACACCCTGCTCGGCTTGCTCGATCAGGGTGTCGCGGAACAACTCCCAGGTCAGGTCCTCGGCCACGCCGTCGACTTTTTCCAGGGCCTGGTAGATCGGCACGGTACCAATTGGTACGGGCGAGTTACGGATGATCCATTCGCGGGTTTCGTGAATATGTTTGCCGGTGGACAAGTCCATGATGTTGTCCGAACCCCAGCGGATACCCCAGGTCATTTTCGCCACTTCTTCTTCAATGGACGAACCCAAGGCGCTGTTGCCGATATTGCCGTTGATCTTCACCAGGAAGTTACGGCCGATGATCATCGGTTCCAGCTCGGTGTGGTTGATGTTGGCCGGGATAATTGCGCGGCCGCGGGCGATTTCTTCGCGCACGAATTCAGGCGTGATGATTTTCGGAATGCTGGCACCAAAGCTGTGCCCGGCATGTTGTTGCTTGAGCAGGCCGGCTGCACGTGCTTCTTCGAGCTTCATGTTTTCGCGGATGGCCACGTATTCCATCTCGGGCGTAATGATGCCTTTTCGTGCGTAGTGCATCTGGCTGACGTTGGCGCCGGCCTTGGCCCGACGCGGGTTTTGCAGGTGGGCAAAGCGCAGGTAGGCCAGGTCCGGGTTATCCAGGCGTTCCTGGCCGTATTTGGAACTCAGGCAGGACAACCGCTCGGTATCGCCCCGCTCTTCGATCCACGGCGAGCGCACATCAGCCAGGCCTTTGCGCACATCGATGATGACGTTGGGGTCGGTATAGGGGCCGGAGGTGTCGTAGACCACCACAGGGGCGTTGATTTCGCCGCCAAACTCGGTGGGGGTCACGTCCAGGCTGATTTCCCGCATCGGCACGCGAATATCCGGGCGGGAGCCCTGCACGTAGATTTTCTGCGAGCGGGTAAACGGCTGCACGGAGCCGGAGTCGACCTTGGCCGATTCACTCAGGTGCACGGTATTTTTGGGTTTTGTATTTTTTATCTCAGTGCTCATCACGGGCTCTCCAACTGATCCAGGCGGTGGATGTTTGTCGGAGCGAACCTGTGACGGACGGACGCACTGGAACCAGTGCTGTGCTTGGCGCACGAGGGCTGTTCGATTGTCGAACAACATCCCGGACGAAGCACAAGAGGACTCGCCGGGTGACGAGAAATCTTGTTCCCTACGCAGGCGCTAACCTGATCAGGTTCAACGGGATCCGGTATTTACCGATCTCAGCCTTCCAACAAGGCACCCCGACAAGAACGCGGCCAGTCTAGACCATGGCGTGGGCAAATTGCCAATAGCGGTGCATTCAGCATGATGAATGGCGTGATCGTGGGATTGTTGTGCGCAGGCCCGGCCACTACACTCGGGCACTGCTTCAAGGCTTGACGCCAGGAATGGCCAGCCTTAGCCTTGAGCGCTAAATTATAGTCGTAATATTAAAATTAGGGATCGCCTCATGCTGCGCAAACTCTCACTGGCTGTTGCCGTGTCTTGTGCGACCAACGGACTGGTCTGGGCAGCTGAAGCGCCCTTGTCCACCAACACCGATCTGGTCAGCGTCTATCAGGAAGCGGCGAGCAACAACGCCGACCTGGCCGCTGCCCGTGCGCAGTACGGCGCGCAAAAAGAAGTGGTGCCCCAGGCCCGCGCAGGTTTGCTGCCGAATCTGTCGGCCGGTGCCGACAGCAATAACGTGCGTACCCAGATCGATCAACCGGCCGCCACGGCCAACCGTGACGCCCACTCCTGGCGCGCGACCCTGAGCCAGCCGCTGTTCCGTGCCGACCGCTGGTTCCAGCTGCAAGCCGCGCAAGCGGTCAATGAGCAAGCCTCGCTGCAACTGTCGGCCTCCGAGCAGAACCTGATTTTGCAAAGTGCCGAAAGCTACTTCGCCGTACTGCGCGCCCAGGACAACCTGGCGTCGACCAAAGCCGAAGAAAATGCCTTCAAGCGCCAGCTCGACCAGTCCAACGAACGCTTCGATGTGGGCCTGTCGGACAAGACCGATGTACTGCAATCCCAGGCCAGCTACGATACCGCCCGGGCCAACCGCATCCTGGCCCAGCGTCAGGTGGACGACGCTTTCGAAGCGCTGATTACCCTGACCAACCGCCAATACAACTCGATCCAGGGCATTGTCCATACGCTGCCCGTGCTGCCGCCGGCGCCGAACGACGCCAAGGCCTGGGTCGAAACCGCCGGGCGTCAGAACCTCAACCTGCTGGCCAGCAATTACGCAGTAACCGCCGCCGAAGAAACCCTCAGGCAGCGCAAGGCCGGCCACTTGCCGACCCTCGATGCGGTTGCGCAATACGAAAAAGGCGACAACGACGCCCTGGGCTTCAGCAACCCGAATCAGCTGCCTATCCCGTACGGTGGCGATGTGTCGCAACGCACCATCGGCTTGCGGTTGAACATCCCGATCTACAGCGGCGGCCTCACCAGTTCGCAAGTGCGCGAATCCTATTCACGCCTGGACCAGTCCGAGCAACAACGTGAAGGCCTGCGCCGCCAGGTGGTGGAAAACACGCGCAACCTGCACCGCGCAGTGAACACCGACGTGGAACAGGTACAGGCACGCCGCCAGTCGATCATCTCCAACCAGAGCGCGGTGGAAGCCACGGAAATCGGCTATCAGGTGGGCACGCGCAACATCGTCGATGTGCTGGACTCACAGCGCCAGTTGTACGCGTCGGTGCGTAACTACAACAACAGCCGCTACGACTACATCCTCGACAACCTGCGTCTGAAACAGGCCGCCGGCACGCTGAACCCTGGAGACCTGCAAGACCTGGCGCGCTACCTCAAGGCCGACTACAACCCGGACAAGGACTTCCTGCCGCCGGACCTGGCCAAAGCCGCTGCCGAACAGCTCAAGGCCCGCCCCGGCTATTAAGCGCACCCCCGAACCCATGTGGGAGCTGGCTTGCCTGCGATGCAGACACCTCGGTACATCTGGTACACCGAGGTGATGCTATCGCAGGCAAGCCAGCTCCTGCATTGGGTTGGTGTTGTCAGTGTTTGATCAGTCTGTCCAAGCCATCCAGTAAACGCTTTAACGCGCCCTGGTTGGCCTGCATCACCTTGAGCCCCGCCTGCGCCATCTTGCGTGCGTCCTGGGGCAATTCGAACAACTGTCGCACCGCCTCGGCCAGCCCATCGGCATCGTCCACCTCTCGCAACGCCCCGGCATCACGCATCATCGTGCTGATTTCGAGGAAGTTGAACAGGTGCGGCCCCATGATCACCGGCTTACCCAGTGCCGCCGGCTCCAGCGGGTTGTGCCCGCCGGTCGGCACCAGGCTGCCACCCACAAAGGCACTGTCGGCCAGGGCGTAGAGAAACAGCAACTCGCCCATGGTATCGCCGAGCAACACCGAGGTTTGCTCGGTGACCGGTTCGCCGCTGGAGCGACGCACCGTGGCAAACCCTTGCTGCACGCTCAGCTCGAACATCGGGCCAAAGCGCTCCTGGTGGCGCGGCACCAGAATCAGCAACGCGTTGGGATAGCTCGCCAGCAATTGGCGATGGGCCGCCAACACCACTTCGTCTTCACCTTCGTGGGTACTGGCCGCGATCCACACTGGCCGGTCGCTGGCGCCCCACTGTTCACGCAGGTCAGCAGCGCGGGCCGTCAACTGGGGGTCGACGGTCAGGTCGAACTTGATCGAGCCAGTCACTTCCACGGTTTCAGGGCGTGCGCCCAGACTGCGAAAGCGTTCGGCCTCGGTTTGCGTCTGCACGGCAAACAGGCTCATTTGCGCCAGCATCGGTGCCGTCAGCTTGGCGAAGCGGGCGTAGCCCTTGGCCGAGCGCGCCGACAACCGTGCATTGGCCAGCGCCACCGGAATACCGCGTTGGGCGCAAGCATGAATATGGTTGGGCCATAGCTCGGTCTCCATGATCACCGCCAGCTTGGGCTGCACACGGTCGAGGAAACGCTTGGCGGCGCACGGCAAGTCGTACGGCAAGTAGCAATGCTGGATGCGCGGCTCATTGGCGAACAACGCCTGGATACGCTCGGAACCGGTGGGCGTCATGCAGGTGACGGTGATCGGCAGTTGTGGATAACGCGCCAACAGCGCGCGAATCATCGGCGCGGCGGCAATGCTTTCGCCCACCGAAACGGCGTGCACCCAGATGCCGCCGGGGCGCATCACCGGCAAGCCATAGGAAAACCGTTCGCCCACGCGCTTGGCATAGGCCGGTGCCTTGCGCGCGCGCAGCCATAAACGTAAGGCCACCAACGGCAGCGCCAGGTAAAACAAACAGCTGTAGAGAGTTCTATTCATGGCGGCGGAGTTTATCGGCTTTTTCAGTCGATCGCCTGCAAGCACTCGGCAAATCGTTTGGCCAGGAAGCGGGCGGCGGGCCCCAGGTGCTCATCGCGCCGCCATACCAGCTCCACTACCAGCGCCGGCGGTGTCCATTCGCTGGCTAACTCAACCATCTGTTGCTGGTAGGTCGGGTATTGCACGATGTGCCGAGGCAGCCAGGCCCAGCCCAGGCCGCTCATCAACCATTCGGCCAACACGTAGAAACTGTCGGCGCGCCACACCAGAGGGCTGGCCGCTTCGCTGCCGGGATAGACACTGGTCTGGGTCGACATCAACAACTGTCGATGCTGGGCCAGATGCTGACACGTCACATAGGTTTCGTTGGCCAGCGGATGATTCACCCCGCACACCGTGACCATTTCCACACTGCCCACTACCCGCCGCTCAAGGGCCTCGGGGATTTGGTCGTGGTAGAACAACAATCCCAGGTCCGCCTGACGCTCCACCAGCTTGCGCGCCACATCGCCCTGGGCGGCGCTGGACAGTTGCACCTCCAGCAGCGGGTATTGCACCGCCAGCGCCTCCAGGCTATCGAGCACCGGCTGAAATAACATCGCTTCATCCTGGGCCAGGCGCAGGCAGGCTTCCTCGCCGCGGGTCAGGGACAGTGCCCGGCCGTTGAGTCGCTCGCATTGGCGCAGTACTTCACGTGCTTCCTCCAGCAAGACGCTGCCGGCTTCGGTGAGGCGTGGCTGGCGGCCGCTGCTGCGCTCGAACAGGCTGACGCCCAGGTCCGCTTCCAACAGGGCGATGCCATTGCTGACCGCCGATTGCGCCTTGCGCTGCCCGCGCGCCACGGCAGAGAACGAGCGCTGCTCGGCAACGCTGACAAACAGGCGCATCTGTTCCAGATTCCACTGCACGCTCATGGCTTGACCCATCTCCATTCCAGATAGGTAATGACTTTACCGCATCTGGCAAACGACTAGAATGCCCACCCCTGTAGGAGCGAGCTTGCTCGCGAAAAACTCACAGGCGCCGCGTTTATTCAGGAAGCGCGGGTTACCGTTGACGTTTTTCGCGAGCAAGCTCGCTCCTACAGATTTTGAAACCACACCGAGGATTACCCCAATGAATGCCGCCTATGCTTACCTGGCCATTGCCATTTGCTCGGAAGTGATCGCCACTGTCTCCATGAAGGCGGTCAAAGGCTTGAGCACACCGATCCCGCTGTTGCTGATGATCGTGGGGTATGGCGTCGCGTTCTGGATGCTCACCCTGGTGGTGCGCACCGTGCCCGTGGGCGTGGCTTACGCGGTCTGGGCCGGGCTGGGGATTGTGATGGTCAGCGTCGCGGCGTTGTTCATCTACGGGCAGAAGCTGGATGTGCCGGCGATGCTGGGCATGGGCCTGATTGTGCTGGGCGTGGTGGTGATTCAGCTGTTCTCGAAAACCGTCGGGCACTGACCGTCACTCAACAGCCTGTATACTGCGCCTCTTGTCTTGAACACTGAGGTCGCCGATGCCATCCGTTATTTCCACCGACGTTCTGATTGTCGGCGCCGGGGTTGCCGGCCTCTGGCTCAATGCGCGCCTGCGCCGCCAGGGGTTTTCCACGGTGCTGGTGGAAAGCGCCAGCCTGGGCGGCGGGCAAAGCGTGAAGTCCCAGGGGATCATTCACGGCGGTGCGAAATACGCCCTGCACGGCGCCCTCACCGGCGCCTCCGAAGCCATTGCCGATATGCCGCGCCGCTGGCGTGAAGCCCTGGCGGGTGACGGCGAGCTGGACCTGTCCGGCGTGCGCGTGTTGTCCCAGGCTCATTATCTGTGGTCCCCGGGCACGCTCGCCGGCAACCTCACCAGTTTTTTTGCCAGCAAGGCCGTGCGCGGCCGCGTCGATCAGGTCAAGGGTGAGGAGCTGCCTGCGGCCCTGCAAGACCGCCGCTTCAAGGGCAAGGTCTATCGCCTGGCGGAATTGGTGGTGGACGTGCCGAGCTTGATCGAGCGTCTGGCGCAACTGGCGGGTGACGGCTTGCTTGCGGGCCAGCACATTGAACCGTTGCTGGACGGTAATACGCTGGTGGGCCTGAAGGTCGATGGCCGCGAGATCCGTACCCAGCGTATCGTGCTGAGCGCCGGCGCCGGCACCGCGGATCTGCTCGCCGCCCTGGGCCAGAGCCAGCCGGCCATGCAAAAACGCCCGCTGCATATGATCATCGCCAAAGGCCCGGGCCTCAAACCGCTGTACGCCCACTGCCTGGGCGGCGGTACCAAGCCACGCATCACCGTCACCACCCACCCGGCCGCCGATGGCAACTGGGTATGGTACCTGGGCGGGGATATCGCCGAGGCCGATGGCGTGGCGCGTACACCTGAAGAACAAATTGCTACCGCACAGAAAGAACTGGCGCAACTGCTGCCCTGGATCGACATGAGCCAGACCCAATGGGCGACCCTGCGGGTAGAGCGCGCCGAACCGCTGCAATCGGGCCTGAGCCGCCCCGACAACGCGTTTGTGGCCGAGAACGGCCGCCTGCTGGTCGGTTGGCCGACCAAGCTGGCCCTGGCGCCGGACTTCGCCGATCGCGTCCTCCACGCCCTGGAGCGCGACGGCATCCGCCCCGGCGCCAGTACCCCACTGCCCGAGCTGCCAAAACCGTCAATCGGCCAACCCGCCTGGGAGCAACTGTTGCCATGAGCCTGCCAACCCTGCACGACCTGCATCGCCCACTGGGCAACACTGGCCTGCTGGTGTCGCCATTGGGCCTGGGCACCGTCAAGCTGGGCCGCGACCAAGGGGTTAAATACCCCAGCGGCTTTCAGATCCCTGGGGACGACGAGGCGCGAATGCTGCTGCGCCAGGCTCGCGAGCTGGGTATCAACCTGATCGACACCGCGCCCGCCTACGGCATGAGTGAAGAACGCCTGGGCCCGCTGCTGCGTGGCCAGCGCAACGACTGGGTGATTGTCAGCAAGGTCGGCGAAGAGTTTGCCGATGGGGTGTCTCATCACGATTTCAGCGCAGCCCATACGCGGATGTCGATCGAACGTAGCCTGAAACGCCTTGAAACGGATTTTATCGACCTGGTGCTGGTGCACTCCGACGGGAACGACTTGCATATCCTCAACGACTGCGAGGTATACCAGACCCTGGCCCAACTGAAGCAGGACGGCAAGATTGGCGGTTTCGGCTTCTCCGGCAAAACCGTCGAAGGCGGCATCAAGGCGCTGGAACAGGGCGATTGCGCGATGGTCACCTATAACCTCAATGAACAGGCCGAGAAAGCCGTGATCGATTACGCGACCACCCATGGCAAAGGCATCCTGGTAAAAAAAGCCCTGGCCAGCGGTCACGTGTGCCTGGAGCCAGGAATGGATCCAATTCATGCCAGTTTCCAGCTGTTGTTTGCGCAAACGGGCGTCGCCAGTGCTATTGTCGGGACCATTAATCCGCTGCACCTGGCCCATAACGTGGCAACCGCTGCCCGAGTCATCCGTCAACTCTGATGCCGCCCACGCGGCCGACCCCGTCGCACAAAGGAGCCGACATGCCGCGTACGCTCATAAGAAAGAACCCCAGCAACTTCAAGACACTGCCGCTGCACGTCGAAGCCACCCCCGAAGGCCTGAGCTACCAGAGCGTCGGTATGCCGCTCAACTTCGCCCAGACCCTGCAACGGCGCAAGCCGGTCGAGGTGCCGGACGCCGAACGCTTCGCCCTGGAACTGGCGAACCTCGGCGTTTCTGTGCGCTTGACGTTGCACTGGCAAAACAAGGATTACTGGGTGTTGGTGCGCCAGCGTCGCCAGGACCGCGGCGATGTGGTGCTCAAGCTGATCTCCGGCTACGTCCCGGCCCATGAATTGAACCTGCCGCTGCATACCGCCATACAGGAAATTGCCGAAGAGTGCCTGCTGGAGACGCCTGAAGGCTGGCTCGGCGGGCGCTTCAACGACACCTGGCTACCGGCGCCCTACTCCGCCGCCCTGCATTACCGCGAAGCCCTGCCGTTTCGTCTGAGCCCCTTGTCCGGCGCCGCACGCCCGGTACGCTGCGCCACCACGCAACTGATCGAGCGCCCACGGGCCTACGTGCACCTGCCGACGGCGTCGCTGCAATTGATCTATGACTTGCGCCTGGAAGTGCCAAAGGAAGCCAAGTCCCTCAGCTTGTTCCATGTGGATGAGCGCCTGGAAGGCGACCAACTGGTGGCGCGCCTGGATCGCCAGCGTCCGGACCTGTACCTGATGCCATTGAAAGACGGCGAGCCGTTGGCCGAACTGTATACCGTCAAGAAAGATCAGCTCTACCCGGCCAGCACACGCGGTTTGTACCTGGCCGAAAGCTTTGCCCGGCAAGAGGGCTGGCTGGTGCGCGATGAGCGGATTCGCTGGAAGGATTGGCTGCGCCAGCAAGGCCTCGCAGAACCGGAAAAGGACTCGAAGCTCAAGCGCTTGACCGGCAAGGCGCGGCAGATGCTGCGCAAGATCGTGCCGAAGAAAAACAAACTGTAGGCGCGAGCAAGCGCTGATCAGCTATTGAGCAAGCGCTCCAGCCCCCTCTTCAAAGGGGTAGGCTCAGGCAGTGTAAAACTCGCCAACAATCGCTGATTGTTGGCGCGCGAATGGCGAATATCGCCCGAGCGCGCCGGCCCGTAAGTGACGGTTGGCAACGTGCCCACCACCTCCTCCAGAGCTTGCAATACTTGCTTAAGCGTAGTGGTACGGTTCCAACCTACGTTGATCGCCCCCAACGGAGTATCCGGGGACTCGATAGCCTGCACCAGTACATCGACCAGGTCTTGCACGTACATGAAGTCACGGGTTTGCTCGCCATCGCCAAACACGGTAATCGGCAGGCCCTGCTGAACGCGCTCACTAAAGATGCTGATCACGCCGGAGTACGGCGATGACGGGTCCTGCCGAGGCCCAAATATATTGAAGAAACGGAAGATCACCGGCTCCAGGCCATGCTGGCGGCGGTAGAAGTCAAAGTAATGCTCACCGGCCAGCTTGTCGGACGCGTAGGGCGTCAACGGTGCCTTGACGGTGGCTTCGTCGATCGACGCACCTTCGCCGTTGTTGCCATACACCGCAGCACTCGATGCATACACCACGCGCTTTACACCAGCTTTGCGCATGGCTTCGCAGACATTCAGGGTGCCGACAAAATTGCTCTGGTGCGTGCTGACCGGATCGTCCACCGACGCCTGTACCGAAGCCACCGCAGCCAGGTGCACCACCGCCATCGCACCGACAGCGGCATGCGCCAGCAACGTCGCATTTGCGACATCCCCCTCCAGCAGCTCCACCTGCGGATTGTCCAACGGCAGGTTACTGCGCTTGCCAGTGGACAAGTTATCCAGCACACGCACGCGATAGCCCTTGGCTACCAGCGCCTCGACCAGGTGCGAGCCAATGAAGCCCGCGCCGCCAGTGATCAATATCAATGGATCGACTTTAATCATTGTTACGAATTTTCTCGACAATCGCCGTAGTAGAGCTGTTTTCAACCAGCCCCAGCACTTTTACTGTGCCACCGTAGGCACTGACGATATCAGCACCGACCACCTGCTCAACCGTGTAGTCACCGCCCTTGACCAGCACGTCCGGCTTGACCTGGGCCAGCAGGTTTTCCGGGGTGCCCTCGGAGAAGCTGATC
Source organism: Pseudomonas paralactis (assembly GCF_001439735.1). Lineage (GTDB taxonomy): Bacteria > Pseudomonadota > Gammaproteobacteria > Pseudomonadales > Pseudomonadaceae > Aquipseudomonas > Aquipseudomonas paralactis. The sequence goes on along the minus strand of NZ_JYLN01000004.1, from coordinate 422,376 downwards.
ACCCAGTCCACTGCGCCCAGACCCGCCAATACCGCCATGCGCCGATCCACACTGTTGATCGGGCGGCCCGGGCCTTTCAAGCGACTGACCGATGCATCATCGTTGACCGCGACGATCAAGCGATCGCCTTGGGCACTCGCCTGCTCCAGGTACGTCACATGCCCGGCGTGCAGGATGTCAAAGCAACCGTTGGTGAACACAATGCTTTCGTTATGGGCACGGGCATCATCAATCGCCAGCAGCAATTGCTCCAGCCCCAGCACGCCGCGCTCCGAACCTTCGGAGCGCTGGATCGCACGGCGCAATTCCGGTGCGCTGATGGCCGCAGTACCCAGCTTGCCCACCACAATGCCTGCGGCCAGGTTGGCCAGGGCCACGGCGTGGGGCAGCTCCTCACCGGCCGCGATAGACGCCGCCAGGGTGGAAATCACGGTGTCACCGGCACCGGTAACGTCGAACACTTCACGGGCACGCGCCGGCAGGTGCATCGCCGGATGGCCCGGACGCAGCAGGGTCATGCCGTGCTCGCCACGGGTCACCAGCAGGGCGCCCAGATCGAGATCGGCCATCAGCACCGCGCCCTTGCTCACCAGTTCGTGCTCATCGGCGCAACCGCCGACGATGGTTTCGAACTCACTGAGGTTGGGCGTGAGCAGGCTGGCGCCTCGATAAACCGAGAAGTCCTTGCCCTTGGGATCGGCGAGTACCGGAATGTTGCGAGCCTTGGCGGCCTGGATCAACACCTGGTGATTCTGCAAGGCGCCTTTGCCGTAGTCGGACAACACCAGCACCTTGATACCTTCGAGCAGTGCCTCGACCTGATCGCCAAGGGCCAGGGCGTCGGTGGCGAAGGGTTCTTCGAAATCGATACGCAGCAACTGCTGATGACGGCTCATGACCCGCAGCTTGACGATCGTCGGCTGATGGGCGATGCGCTGGAACAGTGCACGCACGCCGGCACCCTGCAGGCTGTTGGCCAGGCTTTCGGCAGCTTCGTCGTCGCCGGTCACCCCCACCAGGGAGGCCGGAGCGCCGAGGGCAGCAATATTGAGCGCGACGTTGGCAGCGCCACCTGGGCGGTCTTCGATTTGCTCGACCTTGACGACCGGTACCGGCGCCTCAGGGGAAATCCGTGAGGTACCACCATGCCAGTAACGGTCGAGCATGACATCGCCGACCACCAAGACAGCGGCTTGATTGAATCGCGGCATGGACAACTTCATGGAGCAACCCACATACAAAATGAACAGGGCAGCGATATTAGCACAGGGTGAGCGCCGTCTAGTTCGAGAGCTTTAACCGCTGTACATCACGTAGCAAAACGGATCATTTTTTGAGCACGCTCGCCAGAATACGATCCACCGCCTCGGTTATGCCCACCGTATCGGTGTTGATCTCGCAGTCGGCTGCCAGCGGCGCCTCGTAAGGGCTGTCCAGGCCGGTGAACCGCTTGATACGCCCGTCCAGTGCCGCACGGTACAAGCCCTTGGGGTCGCGCCGGGCACAAACGGCAAACGGCGTACTGATGTAAATCTCAAAAAACTGCCCAACCCCGAACAACGCCCTGGCCGACGCCCGATCAATGCTGAATGGCGATATGGCCGAGACAATCACTATCAATCCGGCATCCACCATGAGCCGCGCCACTTCGCCAATGCGTCGGATATTTTCTTTGCGCGCCGTATCGCTCATACCAAGGTCACTGCACAAACCGGTACGCAAGTTATCGCCATCGAGCACGAAGGTATGCCGCCCCTGCTCGCTGAGCCGCACTTCAAGGGCATTAGCCAGGGTCGACTTGCCGGACCCGGACAGGCCCGTCAGCCACAGGCAGCACGGTTGTTGATGCTTGAGTGCCGCCCGCGCCTGCACCGATAACGACAAGGCGAAGGGCCGGATGACGGCAGATTCATTGGATGCAGAGTGGTTACTCATAACCCAGGACCTCGTAGTCGCGTATATAGGCACGCCGAACCAGGCGGCGGGTACGCGTGGAGCAAAACGTCTTGACCGGTTCGCTGCGGCGAGCCAGGGACGTATTCAGATGCGGCAAGGATGCGTTCACGCCGAGGCGTTCACACAGGTACTGGAAGTCTAGATCCAATGACTCGTGGCGCCCGAGAAAATCCATGGCCATCAGGCCCATGTGATCGACTAGAAAGTCGGTCTGTGGGGCGAAGTGCAGTTGGCGGCGCAGGTTGTCCGGGTGCAGCCACCCCGCCACGAAATGGTCAAAGTCTCGGTAGCTGGACAACAGCGTCCGAGCTTGCTGATCGCGGCCATCGGTCTGACTGCTGCGCAGATAGGTATAGGCCGAGTAGGCACGCTCCAGCGGATCGCGTACGAAAGCGAACTTGAAACTGCGTTCGCAGTGTTCCGGGAATTGCTGCTGGTACCAGTAATAGGGCAGATGCCCCGGCCAGCGTCCATCCAGAAGTGCGGAGCAAACGCTGCTGCCTGCACATTTTGGCACGTGGATAAATACGCACCTGCGTCGCTCAAAAGCAGGATTGAGCGCGATCGCCCCAGACAGGGATTTGTTCACCGCCTGACGATCGACTACCGACAACCGCCCCATCAGAAACATCCGTTGTTGCTTGGGAAGCAGTTTCCAGAATAGACGTTGCAACATTTCATCACCCACGCAAGAAGGTTGGCCTTCTCGTTCTCATCCGAATCGAGAAGGCCAACATAACAAACGATAGGCAGCGAATTATTTGGCTTTGGTCAAGCCTGTAAGCGGCTGGATACAAACATCGGGGCGTATTGCACGCCCCGCAGCATCAGGTAATGTCGTTCTTCACCGGTTCGTCCAGCCCCATGGCGTGCAGGCGCGAGTAATAGCCGCCCATGGCCAGCAATTGGACGTGTGTACCACGCTCGACAATCTCGCCGTGGTCCATTACCAGAATCAGGTCAGCTTTCTCGATAGTCGACAAGCGATGCGCGATTACCAGAGTGGTACGGCCCTTCATGACCTTGTCCAGCGCTGCTTGAATATGCCGTTCCGATTCGGTATCCAGTGCAGAAGTCGCCTCATCCAGAATCAATAGTGGCGCATTTTTCAGCAAGGCCCGGGCAATTGCCAGGCGCTGACGCTGCCCACCGGAGAGCAGCACACCGTTTTCACCGACTTCAGTGTCAAGACCATTTGGCAGCTCGGAGATGAAGTCCATGGCGTAGGCATCGGCAGCGGCTTTCTCGATGTCGGCACGCGGAGCGTCGGCAAGGTCCCCGTAGGCAATGTTGTTGGCAACGGTGTCATTGAACAGGGTGACATGCTGGGTCACCTGGGCCACATGCCGGCGCAGGTTGCGCAGACGGTAGTCTTCGATTTCTACCTCGTCCAACAGGATTTCTCCCGTTTCGTGGTGATAGAAACGCGGGATCAGACTGGCAAGGGTCGATTTGCCACTGCCCGAACGTCCAACCAGGGCGACCATCTGTCCAGGCGCTGCGCTGAAGGAGATATTCTTGAGCACTTCACGCTCCGCCCCCGGGTAGGTGAAGCTAAGGTTGCGCACGTCCAGGCGGCCGCTGACGCGTTCACGCTCAACCGTCCCAGTGTCCACCTCAGGTTCTTCATCCAGCTGCTCGAAGATACTCTCGGCGCCAGCCACACCCTTCTGGATGGTCGAGCTGACTTCCGACAACTGACGGATCGGCTTGGGCAACAGGCCTGCGGCGGTGATGTAGGCTACCAGGTCACCGGCCGTGGCATCGCCACGCAGCAACAGCACCAGGAACATCAGCACGGCCATGGCGGTGTAGATCACCAGTTGCAGCATCGGCGTATAGACCGCGCCGGTCTTGTTCATGCGCAGCTGCTTGTCGGTATTGCCTTGGCTGGCAGCGGCAAAGCGGCGCTGCTCATAACCTTCGCCACCGAAGCTGCGTACCACGCGGTAGCCCTGGATGGTTTCCGAGGCCACATGGGTAACGTCGCCCATGGCCACCTGGATCTTCTTGCTCTGCTTGCGGAATTTCTTACTGGTGCTACCCACCATGATCGCGATCAACGGAAGGATCGCCAGCATCACCAAGGTGAGTTTCCAGTTCATCCACAACAGGTAGCCGAACAGGAATACCACCGTCAGACCCTCACGGATCACAACCTTGATTGCATCCGTGGCCGCGCCGGTGACCATGGTCACGTTGAAGGTAATACGGGAAATCAAATGCCCCGAGTTATGGGAGTCGAAGTAGCGGTTAGGCAGGACCAGCAGTTTATTGAACAACTGGACGCGCAGGTCATGCACCAGCCCCAGGGAAACCTTGGCCAGGTAGTAGTTGCCCAGGAAGGACCCCAGCCCTTGCCACGCAGCGATCAGAATGATCAGCAACGGCACGGCCATCAACAGCTTCAAATCCTTGAAGAGCGGGACCTGGGGCAGGAACACCACGTCCGGGTTACTCAAGCCGTCCACGAAGTATTTGAGAATTCCGGCGAGCATCGGCTGGGTGGACGCGAAGATCACGAAGCCCACAATACTCAGCAGAAACATGCCAACGTAGGGTTTCACATAGCCCAGCAGCCTGAGATAAATTTTCAGGCTGGACTCTTGGTCCGCTTTGGGCGGTGCGTCACTCATGGTCAAGCTCACTGATCGGGTAGGACGCGAACTTTATCACAAGCATCGGGCTTGGCCCGAGCCCAGACCAAAACACTGGCCAGTGCGACCGGCAACCAGGAGATGAACCACTCGGCCCGCGGCGTACCTGTCAGGCTGGCAGCGTCGAACTGCATGGCCAGGAACGAAAACACCCACATCCCGATGATGCCCTTGCCGTAGAGCGTGTCGCGCGCCTTCCAGGCTTGCCACAGCACACCGAACCACAAGCCGCACCACAGCAACAGGCCGGGCAGGCCCAACTCGATTGCCACGTGACTGAACAAGTTGTGGGTGTGATCGAAATAGAGGTTATCGGCAAATACCTTGTAACCGCCCCCCAACCCCAGGCCGGTCCACGGATGCTCGGAAATCATCTGCAGCGCCGCCATGAAGATTTGTGGCCGGTAAGAAACGCCCCGGGCCAGCATCAGCGATTGCATGGCAAAAAATACCGCCACCGCCACTATGACCGCGCCGATCGCAACGACCACAGTGCGCCGATCACGGTACCAGGCAGGCATTGCCACAACAGTGAGCAATAATGCCAGCGCGGCACCGCGACTCTGGCTCAACACCACGAACAGCCCCAGGAGCGCGATGGACAGTACCCACATCATCTGCATCCAGCGGCCACGAGGGAGCCAGTGCAGCAGCCATATGGCAGCCAGACCAATGACATAGGCACCCAGGATCGGGTGGGACAATTGGCCCAGACCTTCGAGGCGCGAGGACCAGGCATTGTGCTCAAAGCCATAAAACTTGACGATTGCCACCAGCGACGACAATGCCAGACCAAAACCGCCCCACTGCATCACACGAATAACGCGCTCGGCCTGGCCGCACGCGAACACCGGGAAAAACAACAGGAACACACCGATATACAGCAAGCGCTTGGCCTCGCGCGAAGGGTCTTCGGCGCTGGTCCACAACAGGCTGATCAAGCCCCAGACGGCCAGCAGGCCCACCATCAGGCACAACCAGCGTTGGGCATGCCATACGGCCTTAAGCTGCTCACGCGCGGACCAGGCAAACACCATCGCCGGCAGCCAGAGAAAAAGCGTCAGCCCTTGTTGATAAATCTTGTTGGTCGGCGCGAAGGCAATTGCCAGCAAAAACCACAGCAAACCCAGAATCATCCACCCCTGCGCCCAACGACTTGCTTGCATCACCCGCTCCTGAATCCGTTTAACCTGCCAGGCCGGCATGGTTAAAATCCAAAACTTTCGGCATTATTGCCGATCACTGTGCCCCGCTATTCCCACAAGGCTTTCCAACGATGCAATGTTCAAGGCTTCCCCAAGCCGATTTAAATTCGATGGTTGAAGGCGCCAAAATCCTGGAACAGGACAGCTACGGCCCCAAAGTCTACCTGCTGGCCGACGGAAACATCCTTAAACTGTTTCGCCGCAAACGTCTGCTTTCTTCCGCACTGTTTCGCCCCTACTCCAAACGATTCATCGATAACGTCGCGCAACTGCAACAGCGCGGGATTCCAACCTTGACCGTACTGGCGTTCTTCCAACTGTCCACGCCCGGAATGACGGCAGTGCTGTACCGCCCGTTGCCGGGGGAAACACTGCGCCAGATTTCCAGCCAGGAAGGCTTTGACTGGCACGCGAACCTCGACCCACTGGTAGCACTTATTCGTCGCCTACATGGCGCGGGGATCTACTTCCGCTCCCTGCACCTAGGCAATATCGTCGTCACACCAGACAACGAGATGGGGCTGATCGACGTGGCGGATATGCGTTTTTTGCGCGCACCACTGAACCCGGAGCTCGCACGGCGCAACCTGCAACATTTCGCACGCTATATTGCGCGCGAGAAGCTGAACGAACGCTTTCCAATGCAAGCATTGGAGCAAGCGCTGCTAGCGGCATGAGAACAACCGCTCTGTGGTCTGCTTGAAGTCATCCCAGGCTTGTTCAGGTGCCAGCACCCGCGACTGAGTCTCGACCACCGCGTCGCAGGACGTGGCGAACGCGCACTCCATCAGCTCGCCCCAGGCAACTGGATCATCGACGGGGGCGTACCAGCCTGCGTCGCCCAGTTGCTCGCGGAAGACTGCAAGGTCACTGGTCAGTACGGGAACGCCAGCCATTACCGCCTCTTGCAGGATCAGCCCCAGCCCCTCTTCCGAGGACGGAATCGCCACCCAGTCAAACGCACGGTAGAGGGTCGCCGCCTCAGGCAAATGCCCCGGAAGAGATACCCGGCCCTGTAAACCGAGCTGCTCGATACGCGCCTCTAGCGCTTCCCGTGCGCGCCCTTCGCCGATGATCACCAAGCGGGCGTCCGGTTTATCGGCCGAGACGCTGGCGAAACTCTCCAGCAAACAAGCAAACCCCTTGCCCTCCACCAACCGACCTACCGCACCCAGCACCGGCGAGTCACTCACAGACAACCCCAGACGGGTGCGAGCCTGTTCACGGGGCAGCGCCGCAGCACGGAAAACGGCAGGGTCGAAGGCGCTGCGCAACACCGCCACCGGCCGTTGCAAATAACACTCGAGAGTGCCCGCAAGGGTTTGCGATACCGCGGTCAACGTGAGTTGCGACGCGGGGAACTGCGCAATCAGCTTTTTATCAACGCTGCGCAAACGTGTGGTGCCATGAAAAATCACGACTGCGCGCACATGTGGCAAGCGCTTGAGCACGGGTAGAAGCACTCGTGCGACACCAATCCCATCAAGGAGCACAACTTGCAAATCCTCTGGCAAGGCTTTTTGAAAGCGCGCGCGCATCCAAGGCATCAGCAGCTTCCATAGATGCCGCCCCTTTAGCCGTGCAGAGGACAGATCCCACTCTACGGGCTGCTCGGTCAGGCAATCATTCCTGATCGCACGCCCCTGCAGCAGCCAGGTATGCACAGATACAGATTTGTCGGCGTGGGACAGTATTTGCTGATGTACTTTCTGCACCGAGGCAAATGCAGTACCACCGGCCCACATGATGTTGAGAATACTCATCGAGAAAACCTTGTGCGGCGTGCGTACGGCGATTCGTAATTACTGATGGATCAACCAACCGATGCCGAGCCCAAGGACCAGCATCGCCGCGAGTTTGATTCGCTCCCTTCGCTTGCGTCGCGCTTTCGTTACGCGCTCTTCTGACGTCGACACGTGCAAGCCGAAACCGGTATGAAGGACCGCATCACCTTCCAACGTCACGGCGCCCAGGTTCAACTGCGCGTAACGCTTGGAGAGCCCCTTCTCGCCCTGAAACCCTGCAAACGGCGCGCACAAACGGTATTCCTTTATCCGCCGCAGGCCAGGGTTAAGCGAAAAACCCTGCCACTCCGGCTTGTCGGACAGCAACGGATAACACGGTACACCGCCGATCACCTCACGCGGCCCCAGATGGATATAGGGACTGTGCACTTGCAAGTCGTACACGTAGTTACGCAACCAAACCTGGAGGATATCCGGGCGCTGCTGCAACACTGTCTTGGAATCCTCGATAAACCCCGGTCGATAAAAGGCCCAATCGTCCTCGCAGTGGAATATGTAAGGAGTCTTGACCGACTGGTAGGCCAGATCTATGGATGCCAGCTGTCCAAGCTTTGGTCGGTTGACGAAAAAAACACAGTGGTCATGCCAGTGCTCCGGGATCGCCAGGCGAACAGCGTCATCGCCGGAGTCCTCGGTAATAATGACTTCACGGATATCCGCCGTATTGAACTGGTCGAAGCTCTCGAGCGTGCGCTTCAACAGATCGAAGCGGCCGCAGCTAGTCACGACAAGCGTTATGTCACTTTGATCAGAGAATTGCATCAAAACCTCAAAAGTATCGTGTAACCATCATTTACAGCCACCTGGCATCGGTCAAATACCCAGCTTCAGGCGCAGTCTTTCCAGCAAACTCATGGGCGCTTGCGGCCGCAGGGGTGGTTCAAGCCCTTCCACAATCCGCTGGCCAATACGTGCAAAACTGAACTCGCTGACAGCCAGCGCTTGGCCGCTGCGGGCAATGTTTGCGGCCAATTGAGGGTCGGCCCGCAAGGTCGCCAGCTTTTCCTGCAACTGTGGAATATTTTTGTAGAACACGACATTGACCATATCCTCGAAGCCCAGCGCAGCGTTTTCCCCTGCGCCCTGATCAAAAGCCAACAGCACGCACCCGCAGGCCATAGCCTCGAAGTTCTTGATCATATACTCGCCCATGCCCACATCGGCACTGACGAAAAACCGGATGCGGTTGAGCGTCGCGCAATATTCCTCACCGGACTTCGTACGCGTCACCACCAAAGGCTCAACCTTTGCCAGTTCATCGAGCAGCGCCTTGCGGCCACTATAAGCCACACTGTTGGTACTACCGACAAACGCAAGTTCGATATCACGCTCGCGATCCTGTGGCTGCAGCAGTGCCTGGTCGTAGCCCTTGGGCACGAATACTGCGTCAAAGCCTTCGGCGCGCAGGCGCTCGGTAACCATATAACCGGAGCTGATGACTCGCGCCCACGGCAAACGGCGGTAGTGTGTGCTGAACTTGCCGGTGTATTTGCAGGGAATATAGTTCTGGTAAGCGTCGTGTTCGAGAATCACCAGGTTCGGGATCGTGCGAATAAAGCTGGCCTGACGGATTTCCTGCTTGAAGCGCAGGAAGAACACAATACGGTCATAGCGGCTCACATCGACTTCACGCCGAAAGTAACCACGCAGATTGCGCTGCTCATCACTGCTCAACCAGCGGGTATCACACTCGCAGTGCTGGGCGATGCCTTCATACAAGCGATCCAGAATCGCACGCTGCTCTTTCTGCACCAGAAACAAAACTTTCATGACTTTCCCTTTCACAAACGCCAGAACAACTCATGCCGTCGTACGGCCTTGCGGAAAAATTCGTTATCACCATAGGGGGACGGCACCCGACCGGCCAATGCACGCTGCAGCCAACGCCGCAAACGACGCTTGAACGGCGCCGGGGGTTGCAGGTCATGCATCATGCCGAGCGCCATAGCCTTGTCGCGCTGTTGCGCCAATGACAACGGCAAGCTGAACGGGCTCAGCTCAAGCGTGTCATCGAACTGCGGCGGCAAGGCGATGCCAGTGCTGGTGTCGCCCATCGGCCAACGATCATTGTCATGCAGATGGTTGGCGTAACCCAATATCGTCGCGGGCTGCCATTCCAGTCCCGCCAGGGCCTCAATCACTGCCTGCTGAGCGCAGATGTGATCAGGGTGGGGGTCGAGAACGGGATGAGGCAGCACAATCACCTCGGGCCGTGCCGTCAGCAGTAGCTGGCGCAGATCGGCCAACAGGTTATTCCAGGTTGGCAAACCATCCCGATCGGCCGGCATCGGAAAAGGGTTGAACTGGCGAAACAGACGAATATCCTTGAGATCGGCTTCTCGGGAGGCGACCGCCTGATCGGGTGTGGCACGCATCGCCGACAGCTGCAGGCAGAAATACCCCAACTGCACGCACTGCGCCTGCGGCACCCCGGCCCAACGCGGTACAGCAATGCTGTCCCAGGCACGCAGGCGACCTTTGAGCCTTGAGGCTTCGACCGGGTCCATGCCCATGTCGCGATAGTGCTCGGCTTCGATTTCTCCGGCGGTGATGGTTACGATCCACGGCGCTCGCGCCTGACTGTAAAGACCGAACGCGGCCAGCTCGGCATCGTCGGCATGGGGTGCGATAACCATCACGCGCTGCGCCAAGTAATCCGGCTGGTTCCAGGCCCACAGCCTGGGTGGCCCCTGCACGTCGCAGAACCGTCCGCGCAGTCTCAGTTCACCCGCCATCAAGGCAGGTGCCAAGCCACTGAGGTTGAGGTAACGCATGCCGTTCACACCACGCTCGAAGGCTTGGCGATCCGGGCTTTCGCCGCCGGATATTGCTACGACAGGATCAAAAAAACGCCCCAACCAGCTACTCTTGATCTTAACGGCCAATACCAGGGTCGCATCGGCCGCCAAGCGCTGATCCGTCAGCAGCCGCCCACCTTCCAAGCGAATCCCCGCTACTTCGGCATCCGTCGCAAATCTGTAGCGATAATCTTCATCGGGCGCATAAAACAGATGGTCGGCAAACCACGCCTCATGCGCGACCCAAGCCAGCACGCCGAGTACAAAGGGCAGCCACCACGCAACCCAGACGCCGATCACAACAAGCAACAGCAGGCCAATCAACAGACCAACGCGTTTGTTGCGACGATGGCGCTTGAGCAATTGTTGTTTGCGGCTCATACGCTCAGCACCGGTACAGGATTGCACCAACGGTCCTTGTATTCACGGTCGGCGCGCCCGAAGGAAAACCGTAGCGGCTTACCGACCTCGCGCGCTTGCTCCCAGGCGCTCTGGGTATTGAGGAAGCTCAACACGCTGCCCGGGCTGAATGAGCGGGTTTGGGGATCCACTCCACCGTTGACGTACTCCACGCTGATCCATTCCGGCGACTCGACTCGGTACACCAGTTGCACGGCGATAGGTGCATCGTTGAGGAAAATCACCGAGCCGATCAGCCACTCACGCAGCAGCCCGATCACCTCAGCCATGTGCTCGGCCCCCGTGGCGACGAAGCCCCAGCGGCGCAAGAACAGATCGCAATAGATCGCCGCCAGTTCAGCGTCGGTAAACTCGCTCACCGGCCGTACCACACCACCGGCGTCCTCCAGCAAGCGCAGTTCGCGGCGTTGGTTGTAGCGAAATTTCTTCGACAGTTCTTCCGGAGTACGTGCCATAGCCAATTGCTCGGCCTGAGGCTTGAGACCGCTGAAACGGCCTTCGTTCAAGATCGACAGGTAGCGTGCACGGTGACGCAACGGCGCCTCGGCATTGGCGGCAGCTGGCAGGATCAGCTCGGCATTCCCCAAGTCAAACAGGCCTTTCTTGCCAGCTTGCTTGAGTACGTTCTTGGACAACGCCAGGTCGCGCCCCCAGGTAGCGATGCATGCCTGCCGCTCACCGCCCTGCTCCCAGGCCAGATAGCGCACCGGAATATCAGCCAGCCCGGCCAGGCGCTCGATCACCTGTGGATGGGTGGCGACGCTGCCGCCAAAACGCTGCCAGGCTTCGTCATAGGCAGGTGCGTCGACGACTGACCAGCCCCGCTCGCGCCAGCCTTGGAATCGATTGAGCATCAAACCCCCGCGGTCAGTTCAATAACGTGCGGCAGTTGCCAGAAGGTATCGCGTACCGCCTGATCCGAGAAACATGTACGCAGGCGCTCCAACATCATCTCGGCACACTGGCGTTGTTGATGCTGATCCATCGCCGCCAGGTGTCGCAACCCTTGGGCGAGGTGTTCAGCGTCATTGAAGGGGAACAGGATACCCACTCCTTCGACCACTTCCCGCGCGCCACCACAGGACGTGGCAAGCAACGGCACGCCGGCTGCCATGGCTTCAAGCAGCACCATGCCAAACGGTTCATGGTCGGAGCTCAGGGCAAACACATCAAATGCCCGAAAATAGCGGCGCGCATCCGGCACCTGGCCTAGAAACAGCACCTGATCGGCAATCCCCAATTCCCGAGCCTGGGCTTTCAGATCTTGTTCCAGGCGCCCGGTACCGAGGATCGCCAGGCGACTCTCGACCGGCAAGTGCGGCAGCGCCAGAGCGAAACCCTTAAGCAGAGTGGCCTGGTCTTTGTCCGGGTGCAGTCGGCCAACATTGCCAACCACCCAGTCATCCGGCGACAAGCCCAAGGCATCGCGCGCCTCTAACGCAGGCACCTGAATAGCCTGCAACGCGTCGACTTCAATGCGGTTATACAAGGTCTGAATACGCGCTGCGGGCCAGGCCGGCAGGCAGCGGCGCATGTCATCACGCACAGCGTCAGAAACCCCCAGCAGGCTCAGGCGCTTGCGGAAAAACCCGGCAAACAGCCTGCGGCTGCCGCGCTGGTAATCACCAAAGGCGTGATGTACCCCGATCACCGGCAGCCGTGTGCCAAGCAAAGCGATATAGATCGGCTTGAACCGGTGAGCGATACAGAAACTGAAGTTGCGCGATGCGGCGATTTTGCGCAGTTCGCGGATAGCGCCCAGCTTCAGTCCACGAATGGCCTTGGAGCTGAACTCCATGAACAACACTTCATCAGACGCACAACCAGCGGCCACTTGCGGGTTGGCGACCCCAGTGAGAAACACCGTGGTCACCTTATAACCTGTGCCTGCAAACAAACTGGCGTACTGCCTGGCACAGTCCAGGAAAGGCCCGTCATAGCCGTGGCAGAACTGCAGGATGTGGCGTTCAGCCGAGCGCGTCATAAGGGTCCACGCCGTCCTTGACGACCAAAATGTCTTCCATGATCAGGTATTGCAGGTCCGAGCCGAAGAACATGTTCAGCGCATCGGTGGGCGAGCAGATCATCGCTTCGCCGCGACGGTTGAGCGAGGTGTTCAGGGACACGCCGTTGCCGGTCAGCACTTCCAGCTCTTTCATCATGTCGTAGTAGCGCGGGTTGTATTCGCGCTTGAGTACCTGGGCGCGGGAAGTCCCATCTTCATGCACCACTTCCGGCACGCGGGTCTTCCACTCTTCCGATACTTCAAAGGTGAAGGTCATGAACGGCGCCGGGTGATCGACCTTGATCATCTGCGGGGCCACGGTGTCGAGCATCGACGGGCAGAAAGGCCTCCAGCGCTCGCGGAACTTGATCTGGTGGTTGATGCGGTCAGCCACGCCGGTGGCGCTTGGGCAACCGATGATCGAACGACCGCCCAAGGCACGCGGGCCAAACTCCATGCGGCCCTGGAACCAGGCCACCGGGTTGCCGTCGACCATGATCTTGGCGATGCGCTTGGGCATGTTTTCGATCTTGCGCCAGTTCGGCTTGCTCTCGTGCTTGGCGCACGCGGCGATCACGTCTTCGTTGCTGTAGGACGGGCCGAGATAGACGTGTTCCATCTTCTCGACCGGTACGCCACGGGCATGGGAAACGTAGGCCGCCGCACCGACAGCGGTGCCAGCATCGCCGGAAGCCGGTTGCACGAACAGTTCCTTGACGTCGTCACGGGCGATGATTTTCTGGTTCAGCTTGACGTTCAGCGCACAGCCGCCGGCGAAGGCCAGCTTGCCGGTGTCCTTGAGGATGTCGCCCAGGTAATGGTCGATCATCTGCAGGGCCAGCTTCTCGAACAGCGCCTGCATACTGGCGGCGTAATGGATGTAAGGCTCGTCGGCAATGTCGCCTTCGCGCTTGGGGCCCAACCACTCGATCAGTTTTGGCGAGAAGTAGAAACCCTTGCCCTTCTCTTTGTAGCGGCGCAGGCCAATGACGTTGGCGTAGTCGGTGTTGATCACCAGCTCGCCGTTTTCAAAGGAGGCCAGGCGCGAGAAGTCGTATTTGCTGGCATCGCCGTACGGCGCCATGCCCATGACCTTGAACTCACCGTCGAGCATCTCGAAACCGAGGAACTCGGTGATCGCACCGTACAGGCCCCCTAGAGAGTCCGGATCGTAGAATTCCTTGATCTTGTGGATCTTGCCGTTTTCGCCGTAGCCAAAGAAGGTAGTGGCGTACTCGCCCTTGCCGTCAATGCCCAGGATCGCGGTTTTTTCCTGGAAACCCGAGCAGTGGTAGGCGCTGGAAGCGTGAGCCAAGTGGTGTTCAACCGGTTCGATCTTGATTTTCTTCGGATCGAAGCCCAGTTGCTCCAGGCACCAGACGATCTTGTTGCGATAGCGCTTGTAACGACGGTTGCCCATCAGGATCGCGTCGAGGGCGCGGTCCGGGGCGTACCAGTAGCGCTTGGCGTAGTGCCAGCGTGCCTCGCCGAACAAGCTGATCGGGGCGAATGGGATCGCCACCACGTCAACGTCCGAAGGCTTGATGCCAGCCTGCTCCAGGCAGAACTTCGCCGACTCGTAGGGCATGCGGTTCTTTGCATGTTTGTCGCGTACGAAGCGCTCTTCTTCGGCGGCCGCGATCAGCTTGCCGTCGATATACAGGGCTGCGGAAGGATCATGGCTAAGGGCGCCGGACAGGCCAAGAATCGTCAATGCCACTGGGGTCTAGCCTCTTTTAGTCTGCATACAGGCGCATCGCGCCTGAAAAAAGTGTGCCTCTCGCCTGGGCGAGAAACAGCTAAAGGGCGGGATTATAGCTTAAAAGCAGTAGGAAGCTGTTAGCGGCAAGCTCTTAGAGTTCGATGCTGCCGTCGGCGCTTTGCCGGTAGATCGTGTAGGGCAACAGGAGCGTGTCCGTGATGCCCGAGAGCGGGATATCAATGAGCGTCCATGGCACATTGTTCACTGTCACATCGCCGCGGGAGTTCGGCGGTCCATTCAAAATACACAGGTTATAAGTCACCCCGCTGTAGATACGGGGAACGGACTGGCAATAGGTTTTATTGGCTTTGAGTGATCGAACTGTGACGGCATCGTCACGAAGTGCGGTGGTCACCGTTCCGCAGCCAGCCATCGTCAATGCGATGCACGCCAGCACCAGTACTTTCATGCTCTTTGTGCGCATATTCTGATCTTCTTTTTGGGAGGCCCCGGAATCTAGCAGCTCCGACCTCGCGAACCCAATGCATTAGGAGAAGACAGACGCCGTCGCTTCGTGTGGGAAACTTCCTGTTCCGCCCAATGGCCTGTGAATTCGGCAAAATCGAGGGGAACCGTTAAACTCGCGGTCTTTGCGCCTGCGCCACAGACTCTGCCACTTCATGACATCATCCACTCCCCCCTGCCTTGCCCTGCTCTTGCTGGGCCTGTGCAACAACGCCCAGGCCGTCAATGCGCCACTGATGCTTGACCCCAGCGTGGTCATCGGCTCACGCAGTGCCAGCCCAACGTTCGATTTGCCCTATTCCGTCGACGGTATCAGCCGCGAACAGATCAGCGACGGCCAACTGGGCATCAACGCCTCCGAAGCGCTGTCCCGCGTGCCCGGCCTGGTGGTGCAAAACCGCCAGAACTATGCACAGGACTTGCAGATCTCGTCCCGCGGCTTCGGCGCCCGTTCGGCGTTTGGCGTACGGGGTATCAAGCTGATCGCCGATGGCATCCCCGCCAGCACCCCGGATGGTCAGGGCCAGGCTGCAACCTTCAACCTCGACACCGCCGAGCGCATCGAAGTGCTGCGCGGCCCGGCAGCAACGCTGTATGGCAGTAACGCCGGCGGCGTTATCCAAATGTTCTCCCGCGACGGCGAAGGCCCGCCGCGTGTCGGCGCCGAAACTCTGGTGGGCAGCGACGGCCTGAACAAGAACCACCTCACTGCTGAAGGCGCGGCCAACGGTGCCGGGTTCGTGCTCGATGCCTCGCGCATGGACACCAATGGCTACCGCGACCACAGCAGCGCCCGGCGCGACCAGACTTTCGCCAAGCTCAACGTCGAGCCGGATGACGACAGCAAGCTGGCGTTGATCTACAGCAGCCTGGAGCAGAACGGTACGCAGGATCCGCTGGGGCAAACCTGGACGGCGTACAAGGCCGATCCGCGTTCAGTGAGCGCCAACGCGCTGACCTATAACACGCGCAAAAGCATCGATCATCAGCAAGTAGGGATGAATTACGAGCGCTACATCGGCAATGCGACATTGCAGGTGAATGCGTATACCGGGCGCCGCAGTGTGACTCAGTATCTGTCGATCCCGAAAGGCACACCCGCCAACGAGCGCGGCGGTGGCGTAGTGCAATTCGACCGCAAGTTCTACGGCGGCAGCGTGCGCTGGATGCAGCCGATCGACAGTGCGCCCGGCGACTTGATGATCATCACCGGCCTGGACTTCGACCAAAGCGAAGACAGCCGTCACGGCTATCAGAACTACAACGGCAACACCCTCGGCGTGAAAGGCCAGCTACGCCGCGACGAAATCGACACGGCTCGTAGCCTCGATCCGTATATCCAGGCCAACTGGGCCCTCGACCGCTGGACCCTGCAAGCCGGTATCCGGCACAGCACCATGCAAATGGACGTCGATGATCAATTCCTGAGCAATGGCGACGCCAGCGGCAACAAGACCTACCAGAAAAATACGCCTTCGATGAGCGTGATGTATGCGTTCACGCCCGATCTGCGCGGCTACATCAGCGCAGGCAAGGGCTTTGAAACCCCGACCCAGGCCGAGCTGGCCTATGCACCGGGCAACGTCGAGGGCTTTAACTTCGGTTTGAAGCCGTCTGAAAGTACTCAGTATGAAATAGGTGTGAAGGCGCAACTGAACAACACGCGGATAAATGCCGCAGTGTTTCAGATCACCACCGAAAATGAACTTGTGATCAACAAATCAGATCAAGGCCGCACCAGCTACCAGAACGCCGGTCGCACCTTGCGTCGCGGCTTCGAACTGGGTATGGAAAGCCAGCTGAGCGAGCACTGGAGTACCAGCCTCGCCTATACCCGACTGCAAGCAACCTACGACAGTGATTTCACCAGCGGCACCAACACCATCGACAAGGGCAACTACCTGCCCGGCGTGCCACAAACCACTCTGTTCGCCGAACTGAACTGGAAACCACGGGACTGGGTCAGTACCGCCATCGAAGGCATGTACCGCAGCAAAGTCTATGTCGAAGACACCAACAGCCAACACGCCGCACCGGGCTACAGCGTATTCAACTGGCGGGCACGGTTTGAGCAGAAGGTCGAACACTGGACCTTTCACCAGACCTTGCGCCTGGATAACCTGCTGGATCGCCAATATGTGGGGTCAGTGATCGTGGGTGACAGCAACAGGCGTTACTACGAAGCAGCACCGGGCCGCTCGTGGTATGCAGGCGCCGGGGCTGAATATCAATTCTAATGTAGGAGCGAGCTTGCTCGCGAAAAACGTCAACGATAACGCGTGCATCCTGAATAAACGCAGCATCTATGGTTTTTTCGCGAGCAAGCTCGCTCCTACAGGGCATTGGGGCAAGCCCCCCACATTGGACCTCAAGCGCCCGCTGAAACCACGATGGTTTTAGGCAACCGCTGATCAATCACCTGATACAACGCACTGTCTTGCGGCCAATTGCGCATAAACCGCGCGCGATCCTTGGCATAGGCCGGTGCGAAGCTGGCAACGGAACTGTGCTGACACATGGCATCCAGATCGATCATCGCCCAGCGCCCGTCATTCCAGAACAGGTTATGGCCCTTGAAATCCCCATGGCTGATGCGCTCGCGGATCAGCTCGGCAAACAACTGCTCCAGCGCTTGCAACTCGCTCTCGGGCGCATCGCCGCTTTCAACATACGGCGCAAAACGCTCGATGATGTCCGGCCCTGGCAAAAACTCGGTGACCAGATATGCACGGCTGCGCAACCAGAAAAAGCGCTTCTCCAATACCGCCAGCGGCTTGGGCGTAGCAAAACCGAGAAACGCAAGGCGGTTACCCTCGCGCCAGGAATGCCAGGCCCGGCTCGGGCGCCAGAAGCGCTTGAGCCAGTGGGCGAAGCCCTTGATGTTGTAGCGTTTGATCACCAATGGCCGGCCGGCCACTTCGACCTTGGCCACGCTCGCCGCGCCGCCGGTTTTGTACAGGTGGCCCTGGTCGAGCAATGCGTCTGCCTGCGCCAGCACCGGCAACATGGCCGCTTCTTCTTCGCGACGAATCGCACGCAAGCCAAAGGCGCCACGCACCACGCTGAACAACGTGCATTCGCGGCCAGTCTTGTCCAGGAAGTCTTTCAGGCGCCAGGCGCTGACTTTGCGCACCTGCTTTTCCAGGGCTTGCAGCGGCAAGGCGTGCTCGCCATTACCCAGCAGGTAGTACACCAATAATTCTTCGGTAAACGGTTCAAGATTTTTCGGCAGTTGGGCGAAAAACACGCCGAGGTTTTCCAACACTCGATTGCGCGACAACGGTTTACCCGCCTCTTCGACACGGATGCCTGCGCCATCGATCAAATACAACTTGCCGTCCTGGCGCAGCAGGTTGTCCAGGTGCAGATCTTCCTGCCACAGGCCTTTGGCGTGCATTTGGGCAATTGCGCCCAATGCTTCGGCGAGCACGGCGGTTTGCTCGTCCGCCAACGGCGGCAAATGCTCGACGGTGTGCCAGGCATCGGCCAGGCTTTGGGCGCCTTCGATAAACTCAAACAGCAACCAGCCGCCCTCGCCGTCTTGCAAGCCATCGGCCAGCAGCAATGGCGTGGTCAGGCCTTGCTCGGCCAACAGGCGAACCCCCTTGAGCTCACGCTGAAAGTGCTGCGCGGCCTTGCTGCCGACCAACAATTTTGCCAGCACCGGGCGACCACGCCACACCGCCGCTCCCACGTAACGCTGCCCGGGCAATACCCGCAACAGGCTCAGCAGTTGCAACTGCCCCGAGCCTGCCGCATCCGCCAGATCGACGGTCAACGGCAGGCTGGGGCTACGACCGGCATTTTTCAGCTCGGATAAACGCATCAGCGGTTCTCCTTGTGGCTGCGGCGTGCGGTCAGGCGCTGGTGCCAAGTGGACACCAGGTCACTGTCCTCGGCCTGCTCAAGATACGCCGCCAGCAGTTGGCGCACCTGCGCGTCTGACCATTGCGGCGCGCGACGCAGCAGCGGTTCCAGATCCTTCACCCGGTCACGCCAGCCAAACAGCAACGGGCGGGTTTTTTCCAGATCGATCAGCTGCGCGGCATACCCCTCAGCAGTGGCCTGCAGGAAAATATGCTTGGGGTAAAAACAGCCATGCACCTGGCCGACGCTGTGCAGATGACGCGCCAGCTTGCCGCACGCCAACAGGATCGCACGGTGCTGGGCGGCGCTCAATTGCGGCCACTGCTCCAGCAACGAATCCAGGTCATTCCAACCATCCAGCGCACGGGTAAGCAGCATGGCCCGGCGCTCGCCCTCGACCTTGCGTTCACCGAAGAACGCCGCCTGCAATGCAGGGATTCCGAGCTTTCGATACAGGCTGATATTACGGAATTCGCGAGCAAAACTCGGCTCGCCAAACGGCCGGTGCAAGGTACGCGTCAGGTAGTTGCTCTGGCGCTTGAGGTAGTAGCCCTGGCCTTCAATCTCCAGGCGATACACACTGCTCCAGCCACCGTGACTGGTATTGGGCTCATCCACTGCATCCAGTTGCTTGGCCCACAGGGCATCGAACGTCGTCAGACCGTTGCGCTCAAGCAAGGCGCGGTCTTCGGCCGCCAGGAAGTCACTCATTCGCGTCCCTCAAAAAACTTCACCACGTGACGAATTCGCCGCTTGTCCGACGCCGATAAGTGCGCACTCTGGCGGTATTGAAGGTAGAACCGCAGGCGCTGGGTGGCCGACAGGTGATATTTGGCGACCTTGTCCAGACAGGCCAGGTCCTTGGTGATGCGGTATTTGAGCCAGAAACCGCGCCAGAAATCGCCGTTGGGGCAATCGATCAGGTACAGGGTGCGCTGGTCGTCCACCAGCAGGTTGCGCCACTTCAAGTCGTTATGGGTGAAGCGGTGCTCATGCAGGGTGCGCGTGTATTCGGCGAGCTGGCGACTGATGCTATCGACCCACTGGGGGTCTTTCAGGCGCTCGTCATTGCGCTCGGCCAGCACCGACAAGTCTTCAGTCCTGGGCAGCTCACGGGTAATCATCGCCCCACGGTTATAGGCCAAACCCTTGCGATCCAGGCCCCAGGCGACGACATCAGCCGTAGGGATGCCCCATTTGGCAAAGCGCTTGAGGTTCTGCCATTCGGATTTCACCCGCGGCCTGCCCAGGTAACGGCGCAAGCCTTTGCCGGCACCCACGTAGCGCTTGACGTAATAGTTCACGCCTGCGCGCTCGACCCGGATCACTTCCGACAGCGGATCGCGGGTCAGTTGCTCGCCCTGGAGGGCAAATACCGCGTCCAGGCTTCCAAAGTCATCCGCCAGGGCGGCATAGGCAGGTTCCAGGTTCCAACCCGCCATCAGAGCGCATCCCCGTATCGTTGTTTGCGTGCGTAGAGTTTGTCGGCCTTGGCCTGAAGCCACAGCAACAAAGCACTTTCTTCGGCGAGGATCTGACGCAACGGCTGCTGGAAATAACCTTTGAGAAAGCGCAGTTTGTCGCGGCGGGTCAGGCCAATGTCCAACGCCGAGAAATACAGCGCTGCCAGGTCCTTGTCGCGCCAGCGATGGCTGATCTTGTCGCGGGTCTGGGCGCGATGCAGGTCGATCACCGATAGCTTGAAGTTGTCGGCAGTGACCGGTGTATCGGTGTGCAGCAGGAAGTGGCAGATATAGCAGTCCCGATGATTGACCCCGCCGCGATGCATCATGCCGGTCATGCGCGCCACTTCGGCAATCAGCGCATGTTTGAGGCGCGGCTCGGGCGGCTGCTTGAGCCAGTCGATACTGAAATCTTCCAGGCTGACAGTGGGCGCCAACTCTTCGGTGATGATGAACGAGTGCTGGTCGGCGGGGTTGCTACCGCTTTCACCATAGGCAACAGCGGTCATGGTCGGCACGCCCAGTTCCTGCAAGCGCTGGATTGCCAGCCACTCCTGACCCGCCCCCAGCACCGGCAGCTTGGCGGTGACCAGGTTTTTGACGATCTCGCCCCAGCCAATTCCGCGATGAATCTTCACAAAATAGCCACGCCCCTCCACCTCGGTACGCAACGTGCGACGCGCTTCGAGTTCCCGGTACACCTCGCCTTGCAACCCCTCGACAGCGGCGAACGCATCGCGCCCGGCCCAGAGGGTCTTGAATGGTTCGGCAAGCATCAACTTCATGGTTTTGGCTCCGCCAGAATCACATCCGCAGCGTGCTGCGGCATGCTGTAGAGGTCAGCCGTCTCAGCGAAGGCCAACCCATTGCGGCTCCAGGCCGCGCGCTGTGCAGAATCGGTCAACATCCGCGTCAGGTACTCATTGAGCTGCGATTGTTCATACGGCTCACTCAGGACCAGGCCGCTGTCGGCTTCGGCGATGTAATGGGCATAACCACACACAGCCGAGACCAGTACCGGCAACCCAGCAACCAGGGCTTCGAGCAACACCGTGCCGGTATTTTCGTTATACGCCGGGTGGATCAACAGGTCGGCACCCAGCAGGAAGCGCGGAATATCGCTACGCCCCTTAAGGAACTGCACATTATCGCCCAAGCCCAATGTTGCGCTCTGCAGTTGGAATACCTTGGGGTCGTCCTGGCCGATTACAAACAGACGGGTACGTTTCTTCAGCTCGGACGGCAACGCGGCCAGCGCCTTGAGGCTGCGGTCGACGCCCTTGGTCTTGAAGCCCGAGCCTATTTGCACCACCAGCAAGTCGTCATCAGCCAGGCTGAACTCCTTGCGAAATCCCTCGCGAACCGCGGCCGCATCGGGCGGAGCACGCCGGTCCAGGGCAATACCCGGAGGCAGCAAGTGGAAACGCGTGAGCGGGGTATCGTAGTGCTTGATGAACAGCGGCTGCTGCACCTCGGAGATCATCAGGATTTCGGTCTTGGCGTCCCTGGCGAACACGGCGCGCTCATAGTCGGCAAAGTGTTTGTAGCGACCAAAATAACGGTACAGCGAATGACGCAAGTTTTGCGCCTTGTCTTCAAAACAGCCATCGGCGGCGTAATACACGTCCAGACCCGGCATTTTGTTAAAGCCGATCAGACGGTCCACCGGGCGCTTGGAGAGGTCGGCTTCCATCCAGGCGCTGAGCTTCTCGTTGCGTCGATGGTTGAAGAATGCCTTGACCGGCGCCACCAGCACTTCAAAGCCTTCGGGGATGTCGCCTTCCCAGATCAGCGTATAGACACGAATCTTGTGGCCGCGCTGCTGGCACTCCAGGGCAATGCGCATAAAGTCGCGCTGCAAGCCACCGAAGGGAAAGTACTTGTACAGAACAAAAGCCAATTGCATCAGTGCTGCTCCTCAGCCAGTAACAACGTGCTCAGCCGGCTTGCTACACGCTCAGGATTCAAGCGCGTGAAGCACAGGGGCGACTCACGCTTGATGTCGAACCGCCGCAGGTCGTCGGCGGTAGGTTGATAAGTACACTGCTTTTGCAGGCACGGCGCACACGGCCAGTCGCTGGCCAAATGGATCTGACCCTTGCCGTAAGCGCCCGTAAGGCCCGGATTGGTGGGGCCGAACAGGGAAATGGTGGGTACATCCAGCGCTGCCGCCAGGTGACCGAGGCCGGTGTCTACCGCCACACAGGCACGTGCGCCCGCCAACACGCCGGCGACACCCGCCAGGTTGAGTTTGGGCAGCACTTCGGCGTTGGGCAGGCCCTGGGCCAGGCGCTCGGCCCGCGCCTTTTCGGCGGCGTTGCCCCACGGCAGTTTCACGTCCACGCCCAGGCGGCCCATGCGCTCCGCCAGCTCACGCCAATAGGCTTCGGGCCAGTGCTTGGTGTCCCAGGTGGTGCCGTGCAACAGCAACACAAAGGGTTTTTTCGGTGGCAGGCCAAGCAGCTTTTCGACGCTCAAGCCATAGTCGCCCAAGCCTTTGGGCAGGTCGTAGCCCAGGGCCACGGCGAACAGCTGGCGCAAGCGCTCCACCGCATGTTGCCCACGGGCCACGGCCAAACGCCGTGAATAAAAACGCGCAGCGAGCGGCTCACGGGCCGAGTGTTTATCAAACCCGGCCACCGGGGCACGCACATAGCGGGTCAGCCAGGCGCTTTTCAGCAGACCCTGGGCGTCGATCACCAGGTCATACTTGGTCGACTGCACGGCCTGTTTGAAACGCCGCCATTCGCCACTTTTGATGGTCTGCCAAAGGTTTTTGCGCCAGCGGCGGATCGCCACCGGGATCACCTTGTCCACCGCCGGGTGCCAGGTCGGAATTTCGGCAAAGCCTTCTTCCACCGCCCAATCAAAGCGGATGCCGGGGATCGCCCGTGCCGCATCGGTCAACGCCGGCAAGGCATGGATTACATCGCCCAGGGATGAGGTCTTGACTACCAGTACCCGCAACTCAGCGAACCTCGACCACGTCGCCCTGCAACCGCTGCAAGGCATCGGTTACCGGCTGCGGCAGCAATTGGCGCAGGCAGTTGTAGTGGCCGAAGCGGCAGGTGCGGTCAAAACACGGGCTGCAATCCAGGCCCAGGCGCACCACTTCGACCTTGTCGGCCAACGGCGGGGTGAAGCCTGGGGAGGTGGAGCCGTACACCGCCACCAGCGGGCGGTTCAGCGCCGCCGCCACATGCATCAGGCCGGAGTCGTTGGACACCACCGAGTCGGCGCAGGACAACAAGTCGATGGCCTCAGCCAGGGACGTGTCGCCACTGAGGTTCACCGCCTCTTCGCGCAGGCCGGGAATCAGGCGCTGGCGAATGTCCTCACCCACCGAGTGATCATTCTTGGAGCCGAACAGCCACACCTGCCAACCTTCGCGGATCTTGGTCTCGGCGACTTTGGCATAATGCTCCGACGGCCAGCGCTTGGACTCGCCAAACTCGGCACCCGGGCACAAGGCCAATACCGGCCGATCAAGGCTGAGGCCGAACTTGGCCAGCGCCGCGTCGCGGGTCACCGGGTCGATCTGCAAGCTGGGGCGCGGGTACGGCGTGGGCAATTGAGCACCAGGCTCGTAGGCCAGGGCCATGAAACGCTCGATCATCAGCGGGTAGCGGGTTTTATCCAGGGTGCGTACGTCATTGAGCAGCACGTAGCGAAACTCACCGCGCCAGCCGGTGCGCTTGGGGATGCCGGCAAAAAAAGGCACCAGCGCCGACTTGAGCGAGTTGGGCAACAGGATCGCCTGATCGTACTGGCCGGCCATGGATTTGCCGATGCGTCGACGGGTCGCCAGTTCCAGGGCGCCGTGGCCGAGCGGGAAGCTCAAGGCCTTGCGCACCTCTGGCATACGTTCAAGGATC
This sequence comes from Pseudomonas paralactis, assembly GCF_001439735.1. Lineage (GTDB taxonomy): Bacteria > Pseudomonadota > Gammaproteobacteria > Pseudomonadales > Pseudomonadaceae > Aquipseudomonas > Aquipseudomonas paralactis. Next base: position 398,098 of record NZ_JYLN01000004.1, on the reverse strand, counting down.
GGTCGGCTCCACTCAGGGGCGAGCACGTCGATCTGGCAATCTGGATAGCGCTGGCGCAGGCACTGGAACAGTGTCTGTGCCATCACCATGTCACCGACCCAACTGGGCCCAACGATCAGAATATTCATGTAGTTTCCACAAACGATGCGGGGAGGCTTATGCCTCCCCGCCTCGATAATGACTGTAGATCGCGGCGCGCCAGGGAGCATCTTTATGTGGGAGCTGGCTTGCCTGCGATTGCATCACCTCGGTATCACAGATAAACCGAGGCGCCTGCATCGCGGGCAAGCCCGGCTCCCACATTAATCCGCATCCCATATAAAAATTGGCGTCGCCCAATCAGTCGAGTTTCAATTTAAGCCCAGCGCTTGCCAGATTCGCATCACCTGTCGCCGCTCGTCGGCAAATTGGTCCCCGGCGACCGTGCCGGCCTCGTTCTGCAAGGCCTGGCGATGGGCGGCGGAGCGGTAGGCCTTATACACCTCACGCAGCAAATGGGCATCGGCGGCGGGCATCAGCCCGACCTGCTCAAGGCCCTCCAGAATGCGAATATTGTCGGTGTAGCGCAGCAACGATGGATGTTGCGCAGACCACGCCAAAGCCGCGTATTGCACCATAAATTCAATATCTACGATACCTCCGGCGTCCTGCTTGAGGTCGAACACCGCCGTGGCCTCGAAGGCATTGGCGCCCCTGCCGGCCGCCGTGGCCCTGGTACCCAGGTTATCGCGCATCTTGGTGCGCATCTCGCTGACCTCCTGGCGCAGCTTCGCCAAGTCCCGTTCACGCCCCAATACCTTGGCCCGTACCTGCTCGAATGCATGGCCCACATCCTGACTGCCCACCAGCACCCGTGCACGGATGAGCGCCTGATGTTCCCAGGTCCAGGCTTCATTTTGTTGATAGCGATCGAAGGCGCCCAGGGAACTCACCAGCAAACCGGATGCGCCGGAAGGTCGCAGGCGCATATCCACTTCATACAGCTGGCCGGAGTTGGTCTGGGTGGTCAGCAGGTGAATGATGCGCTGGCCCAGGCGCGTGAAGAACTGCGCACCGTCAATCGGCTTGGCCCCATCGGTCTCGGCCTGAGGATCGCCATCGTGGATAAACACCAGATCCAGGTCCGAACCATGCCCCAATTCAATGCCGCCGACTTTCCCATAACCGACAATGATGAACCCAGGATCGCACAAGGTGCCGTCCAGCCTTTGGGGTGAACCGTGCCGGGCGACGGTTTGGCGCCAGGCCAGAGCCAGTACTTGCTCAAGAATGGCTTCAGCCAGCCAGGTGAGGTAGTCGCTGACTTTCATTAACGGCAGGCTGCCGGCGATTTCCGAGGCCGCTACCCGCAGGCGGTGCGCCAACTTGAAATGACGCAGGGCTTCCATTTGTTGTTCAAGGTCGTCCTCGGGGATGCGGGTGAGCCGCTCGCGCAGCTCGGCCGCCAGCTCCGGCGCCAGCGGCGGCTTAAACAGGCGGCCCTCGTTGAGCAGCTCATCGAGCAACAGCGGGAAACGGGTGATCTGTTCGGCGATCCAAGGGCTGGCCGCACACAGGGTCAACAGGCGACGCAGCGCATCGGGGTTTTCGGTGAGCAACACCAAATAGGCCGAGCGGCGGGCCACGGCCTCCACCAACGGCAACACGCGTTCGAGCACCAGATCCGGGTTGGCGTGTTCGACCGCCTGAGCCAGCAGGCGCGGAATAAACGCATCCAGGCGCTCACGTCCCAGCCGCTGCATGGCGCGCAACTGCGGGCTGCCGCGCAGGCCGGCCAGAGCCTTGAGGGCTTTGGGTGCATCGGTGAACCCGCCTTCGGCCAGTTGGCGGCACGCGGCGTCGTCATCCTGGGATTCCTCCCACAGCGGCAACCATTCACCACCGACGACCAATTCACTTTCTTCGCCTTCTTCTTCGTCAGGGTCGGCAATCACTTGACGGAAGTGCCAGTCCACGCGGCCACGCCAGTACATCAGACGCTCGTGGAACGCAGCCCAGTCGCTGAAGCCCAGCATGAAGGCGATACGCGCCTGGTCTTCAGGACTGTGCGGCAGCATCTGGGTCTGACGGTCGGCAATTGCCTGGATGGCGTGCTCGGTGTAACGCAGGAATTCATAGCCATTGCGCAGCTCGGTGATCACCGCGCCCGGCAGGTAACCCTGGCCCTCAAGCGTACCCAGCACGTTCAATAGCGGGCGTTGTTGCAGGCTCAGGTCGCGGCCGCCGTGAATCAGCTGGAACGCCTGGGCAATAAACTCCACCTCACGAATACCGCCCGAGCCCAGCTTGATGTTCTCGGCCATGCCCTTGCGCCGCACTTCCTGCTGGATCAACTGCTTCATGGTGCGCAGCGCTTCGATAGCGGAAAAGTCCAGATAGCGCCGGTAGACGAAGGGCCGCAGCATGTCGAGCAACTGCGCGCCTGCCACTTGATCACCGGCCACCACCCGCGCCTTGATCATGGCGTAGCGTTCCCAATCCCGGCCCTGATCCTGGTAGTACTGCTCCAACGCGTTGAAGCTGAGCACCAGCGCACCGGCCGAGCCGTAGGGACGCAGGCGCATATCCACGCGAAAGACAAAACCGTCGACCGTCATGGGGTCGAGGGCCTTGATCAATTTTTGACCAAGACGAATAAAGAATTCCTGATTGTCCAGGGAACGCTTTACACCCACCGTCTCGCCGCCTTCGGGGTAGGCAAAAATCAGGTCGATATCCGACGAGAGGTTCAGCTCCACCGCGCCGAGCTTGCCCATGCCGAGGATAACCATGTGCTGCGCCTCACCGCTTCGCCGCCCGGTTGGCGTGCCGAACTGGGCGCAGTGGCGCTGGTACAGCCATTGGTAGGCCTGATCGATGCTGGCGTCGGCCATGTCGGAAAGGTCGCGACAGGTTTGCACCAGGTCGGCCTGGCGCGTCAGGTCGCGCCAGATGATGCGCACCTGCTGGCGCGTACGCTGGCGACGCAGCACGCGGCCCAACTCATCTTCTGTTTCGGCCTGTTGCACGGCGCCGGCAATCTGGCTGCACAGCTCGCCGGGCGCAAAGCCGCGGTCCAGCTCGCCCCAGGCCACCAGTTCGAGCAACATCAAAGGGTCACGAACACTCTGTTCAATGACAAAATCACTGGCGGCGCACACGCGGGCGAAGTCGGCCCACCGTTGCGGCGTCCACGCAGAAAGGCCATGATCGTCGTCCAGCGCGGCCACCGCGTCACGAAATGACTGCTCGGCCCGCTGGGCATAAGGCAAGAGAATGGCCGGCAGTTCGGCCAGCGTTGGAAGGCTCATGGTCTATCCTTGATCGGCGTGTAATTGGCGTGTAGTTGTGAACGCAAGAGCCATGCTCGATGAAGGACTGTCGAACAAAAGTTAGAAATAGCTGAAATTAAATTAATCTTGGCAGGCAACATCAAAGTTTCACCTTTTCTTGTTCGCAATAGACCAACAATAACGATTATGCTCACCAGCAAGACCGAGCCATACGCTCAGTCTTGTGTAGTTTTACTACTCGTATATACATTCGAAAGGCTGAAATGGCCGACGATTTGTAGTAAAACTACAGGACGCCGAAGCAACCTTCGGCCATCCAAGAATTTATGTCGTCTGCCCACAAGGCCAGTCGCAAACTTCAGGCAACCGATTCTGGTAGCCTTTCCGCCCTGGAGCAAGCCATGCAAGACCTCGATCCCGTCGAAACCCAGGAATGGCTGGACGCCCTGGAATCGGTTCTCGACAAAGAAGGCGAAGACCGTGCTCACTACCTGATGACCCGTATGGGCGAACTCGCGACCCGCAGCGGCTCGCAACTGCCTTACGCCATCACTACGCCATACCGCAACACCATCCCCGTTACCCACGAAGCACGCATGCCTGGCGACCTGTTCATGGAACGCCGCATTCGCTCGCTGGTACGCTGGAACGCCATGGCGATGGTAATGCGCACGAACTTGAAAGATTCGGACCTGGGCGGTCACATCTCCAGCTTCGCTTCCAGCGCAACCCTGTATGACATCGGCTTCAACTACTTCTTCCAGGCCCCGACCGACGAACACGGCGGCGACCTGATCTACTTCCAGGGCCACACCTCGCCAGGCGTCTACGCCCGTGCGTTCATGGAAGGTCGCATCAGCGAAGAACAAATGAACAACTTCCGCCAGGAAGTCGACGGTCAGGGCCTGTCGTCCTACCCTCACCCTTGGCTGATGCCTGACTTCTGGCAGTTCCCGACCGTTTCCATGGGTCTGGGCCCGATCCAGGCGATCTACCAGGCACGCTTCATGAAGTACCTGGAAGCCCGTGGCTTCATCCCGGAAGGCAAGCAGAAAGTCTGGTGCTTCCTGGGCGACGGCGAGTGCGACGAGCCGGAATCCCTGGGTGCCATCTCCCTGGCCGGCCGCGAGAAGCTCGACAACCTGATCTTCGTCATCAACTGCAACCTGCAGCGCCTCGACGGCCCGGTTCGCGGCAACGGCAAGATCATCCAGGAACTCGAAGGCGTGTTCCGCGGTGCTCAGTGGAACGTGACCAAAGTCATCTGGGGCCGCTTCTGGGACCCACTGCTGGCCAAGGACGTCGACGGTATCCTGCAACGTCGCATGGACGAAGTGATCGACGGCGAGTACCAGAACTACAAGGCCAAAGACGGCGCGTTCGTTCGCGAGCACTTCTTCAACACGCCTGAACTCAAGGCGATGGTTGCCGACCTGTCCGACGACGAGATCTGGAAGCTCAACCGTGGCGGCCACGACCCGTACAAGGTCTACGCGGCGTACCACGAAGCGGTCAACCACAAAGAACAACCCACCGTCATCCTGGCCAAGACCATCAAGGGTTATGGCACCGGTGCCGGCGAAGCGAAGAACACCGCGCACAACACCAAGAAAGTCGATGTCGACAGCCTGAAGTTGTTCCGCGACCGCTTCGACATCCCGGTCAAGGACGAAGAGCTGGAGAACCTGCCGTTCTTCAAGCCGGAGCCAAACAGCGCCGAAGCCCGCTACCTGAGCGAGCGTCGCAGTGCACTGGGCGGTTTCGTGCCACAGCGCCGCGCCAACAGCTTCAGCGTACCGACGCCAGACCTGAGCACCCTCAAGGCTATCCTTGACGGCTCGGGCGACCGTGAAATCTCCACCACCATGGCCTTCGTGCGTATTCTGGCGCAGCTGGTCAAGGACAAGGACATCGGCCCGCGCATCGTCCCGATCATCCCGGACGAAGCCCGTACCTTCGGTATGGAAGGCATGTTCCGTCAGTTGGGCATCTACTCCTCCGTCGGCCAGCTCTACGAGCCAGTCGATAAAGACCAGGTGATGTTCTACAAGGAAGACAAGAAGGGCCAGATCCTCGAAGAAGGCATCAACGAAGCGGGCGCCATGAGCTCCTTCATCGCTGCCGGTACTTCGTACTCCAGCCACAACCAGCCAATGCTGCCGTTCTACATCTTCTACTCGATGTTCGGCTTCCAGCGTATCGGCGACCTGGCCTGGGCCGCTGGCGACAGCCGCACCCGTGGCTTCCTGATCGGCGGCACCGCCGGCCGTACCACGCTGAACGGCGAAGGCCTGCAACACGAAGACGGTCACAGCCACATCCTGGCTGCCACCATCCCGAACTGCCGCACCTTTGATCCAACCTACGGCTATGAGCTGGCGGTGATCATCCAGGACGGCATGAAGAAGATGACCGAAGAGCAGCAGGACGTTTTCTACTACATCACCGTGATGAACGAGTCCTACCAGCAGCCAGCCATGCCGGCCGGTGTGGAAGAAGGCATCATCAAGGGCATGTACCTGCTCGAAGAAGACACCAAGGAAGCGGCGCACCACGTACAGCTGATGGGCTCCGGCACCATCCTGCGCGAAGTGCGTGAAGCGGCGAAGATCCTGCGTGACGAATTCAACGTCGGTGCCGACGTGTGGAGCGTTACCAGCTTCAACGAACTGCGTCGCGACGGCCTGGCCGTAGAGCGCAGCAACCGTCTGCACCCTGGCCAGAAGCCAGCCAAGAGCTACGTCGAAGAGTGCCTGGCCGGCCGTAAGGGTCCAGTCATTGCCTCTACCGACTACATGAAACTGTTTGCTGAACAAATTCGCCAGTGGGTCCCGTCCAAGGAATTCAAAGTCCTGGGCACCGATGGTTTCGGCCGCAGTGACAGCCGCAAGAAGCTGCGTCACTTCTTCGAAGTCGACCGTCACTTCGTGGTGTTGGCAGCCCTGGAAGCCTTGGCTGACCGTGGTGAGATCGAACCCAAGGTGGTGGCTGACGCCATCGTCAAGTTCGGGATCAACCCGGAAAAACGCAACCCACTGGACTGCTGAGGAGATTTTTTGTGAGCGAACTCATTCGCGTACCTGACATCGGCAGCGGTGAAGGTGAAGTAATCGAGCTGTTTGTGAAGGTCGGCGACACCGTCGAAGCCGACCAGAGCATCCTGACCCTGGAGTCGGACAAGGCGAGCATGGAAATCCCTGCTCCCAAAGCCGGCGTGGTCAAGAGCCTGAAAGTGAAGCTGGGCGATCGTCTGAAAGAAGGCGACGAACTGCTGGAGCTGGAAATCGAAGGCGCTGCTGATGCAGCCCCTGCGGCGGCTCCTGCTGCCGCTGCTGCCCCTGCCCCTGCCGCTGAAAAGCCTGCCGCTGCCGAGGCTGCTCCAGCCCCGGCCGCTGCACCTGCCGCCGCGACCGTCCAGGACATTCACGTCCCGGACATCGGCTCGTCGGGCAAGGCCAAGATCATCGAGCTGCTGGTCAAGGTCGGCGACACCGTCGAAGCCGACCAGTCGCTGATCACCCTGGAGTCCGACAAGGCTTCCATGGAAATCCCTTCGCCGGCTGCCGGCGTGGTGGAAAGCATTGCGGTCAAGCTGGAAGACGAAGTCGGCACCGGTGACTTCATCCTCAAGCTCAAAGTACAAGGTGCTGCGCCAGCCGCCGCACCAGCACCGGCTGCTGCTCCGGCTGCCAAGGCTGAAGCGGCACCTGCCGCTGCTGCCCCTGCACCTGCCGCAAAAGCCGAAGCGGCGCCAGCCCCTGCGGCTGCAGCACCTGCGCCAAGCGGTGCCAAGGTTCATGCCGGCCCAGCCGTGCGTCAGCTGGCCCGTGAATTCGGCGTCGAGCTGAGCGCTGTTGCAGCCAGCGGCCCTCACGGCCGTGTGCTGAAGGAAGACGTGCAGGCTTACGTCAAAGCCATGATGCAAAAAGCCAAGGAAGCTCCGGCTGCTGGCGGCGCTACCGGTGGTTCGGGCATTCCGCCGATCCGTACCGTGGATTTCAGCCGTTTCGGCGAAATCGAAGAAGTGCCGATGACCCGCCTGATGCAAATCGGCGCGGCAGGCCTGCACGCCAGCTGGCTGAACATCCCGCACGTGACTCAATTCGACCAGGCCGATATCACCGACCTGGAAGCGTTCCGCGTTGCGCAGAAAGCCGTGGCCGAGAAGGCTGGCGTGAAGCTGACCGTGCTGCCACTGCTGCTCAAGGCCTGCGCCCACCTGCTCAAGGAACTGCCGGACTTCAACAGCTCGCTGGCACCAAGCGGCAAGGCGATCATTCGCAAGAAGTACGTGCACATCGGCTTTGCGGTCGACACCCCGGATGGCCTGCTGGTGCCGGTCATCAAGAACGTCGATCAGAAGAGCCTGCTGCAACTGGCTGGCGAAGCGGCTGCGCTGGCGGCCAAGGCCCGCGACAAGAAGCTCACTCCGGACGACATGCAGGGCGCCTGCTTCACCATCTCCAGCCTCGGCCACATTGGCGGCACTGGCTTCACGCCAATCGTCAACGCGCCGGAAGTGGCGATCCTGGGTGTGTCCAAGGCCACCATCCAGCCTGTGTGGGACGGTAAAGCGTTCCAGCCCAAGCTGATGCTGCCACTGTCATTGTCTTACGATCACCGTGTGATCAACGGCGCCGCGGCTGCGCGCTTCACCCAGCGCCTGAGCCAGTTGCTGAACGACATTCGCACCATCCTGCTGTAAGTCGCAGGGCCTTCCTGTGACCGGGAAGGCCCTTGCCACACCGATTTCCGAGCGCCACGCTCGTACCTCAACCCCGCCACTTGGCGGGGCTTTTTTTGCCTGTGTTTTTGTAGGAGCGAGCTTGCTCGCGAAGATCGTCAACGATGATGAGGGTCTTCGGGATAAACGCGGTGCCCTGGCGTTTTTCGCGAGCAAGAACTAGGCGTCCCCCTCGCTCCTACAGAGGACAGGCGTGAACCACCGATCACCCCAATTACAGAAATCCCCCGCGCGGCCGATAACAGGCTTATAGCACTTAGCCTTCATCCTCTCTTGTCAGTGCGTGCCGCATGATGCAACCTTGCCGCAGGCAACAGTCAAGAGGGCGTGAGCCCGGCGCCGTGCGCATTTTTCCAAGCGAGTCTCCCCATGAAAAGCCAACCCGATGTCGCCCGTATGGCGGCCGAGGTAGTGACGCAATTACCGGTGCCTTCGCGCCTCGGTATGCTGCGTTTCGAGCGGCTTAATGAGGCAAGCTGGGCCCTGCTTTACCTCGACCCCAATTGCGAACGTCAATTCGGTCTGCCGGCGGTAGAGCTCTGCGCCCTGATCGGTACGCCCTACGCCAGCCTGATGGAACCCCAGGCGCGCTATCAGTTGCATGATGCAATTCAGCAGCAACTGACCCAAAGCCCCCATTACCTGGTGCGCTACACCCTGCACACACATGATGGCCCGCTGAGCCTGCTGGAAATGGGCGAGGCTTACAAACAACACAACCGCCATCTGCTGCGCGGTTACCTGATGGTGGTTGACGGGCTGTTTGGTGAAACCGCCGCGCCCGCCCCGACCGCCGACCTGGAAAACCAGAACAGTCGCCTGCAAATCGCCCTGGAGCTCAACCAGCGTGCGCAGCAGGAACAGTTGCAACACCTGGAACGGGTGCGCGCCCAGCAGGAACTGATCCTGCTGCTGGCCCGACAGCGCTACACCACACCCAATTCGCTGCAAGAAGCCGCCGAGCTGATCACCCGCAGCGCGTGCGACATCTACCAGATCGACTGCGCCAGCATCTGGCACCTGGAAGGCCAACATCTGGTGCCTATCTCGGCGTACCACCGCGCCGACCAACAGCACCGCCTGCCCAAGGCCATCGATGCCAGCGGTTTCCCGGATTACCTGGAAGCCCTGCACTCCAGCCGCGCCATCGACGCCACCCATGCCCAACGTGACCCGCGTACCCGGGAAATGGCCGAGAGCCTGCGCGCCAACAATATTCACGCGATGCTCGACGCCAGCATTCGTGTCGACGGCCAGGTCGTCGGCGTGCTGTGCCTGGAACAAAGCGGCAGCTCACGTGCCTGGCAGTCCGATGAAATTGCGTTTGCCGGCGAGCTGGCAGACCAGTTCGCCCAAGTCATCAACAACCACAACCGCCGCACCGCCACCAGCGCCCTGCACCTGTTCCAGCGTGCGGTGGAACAAAGCGCCAACGCGTTTCTGCTGGTCAATTGCGACGGCGTGGTGGAGTACGTCAACCCAAGCTTCACTGCAATAACCCAGTACAGCGCCGAAGAAGTCCACGGCCACCGCCTGGCGCAACTGCCGGCCCTGGAAAACCTCAGTGAATTGCTGTTCGACGCGCCTTCGGCCCTGGCCAAGAGCAACAGCTGGCAAGGTGAGTTCAAAAGTCGGCGCAAGAATCTGGAGCCCTACTGGGGCCAATTGTCGATTTCCAAGGTGTATGGCGATAACCGTGAATTGACGCACTACATCGGCATCTACGAAGACATCACCCAGACCAAGCTGGCGCAACAGCGCATCGAGCGCCTGGCCTACACCGACAACCTGACCAACCTGGGCAACCGGCCGGCGTTCATCCGCAACCTCGACGAACGCTTTGCCCGCGACAGCGACAGCCCCATCAGCCTGCTGCTGGTAGACATCGACAACTTCAAGCGGATCAATGACAGCCTCGGGCACCAGACCGGCGACAAGCTGCTGATCAGCCTGGCCCGCCGCTTGCGCAACAGTTTGAGCAGCGGCGGCAGCCTGGCGCGCTTTGCCAGTAACGAGTTCGCAGTGCTGCTCGACGACGCAGACCTTGAGACCGGCCAGCAGGTCGCCAGCCAGTTGCTGGCCACGCTCGACAAGCCGATGTTCGTCGACAACCAGTTGATCAGCGTCACCGGCTCCGTGGGCCTGGCCTGTGCGCCGCTGCATGGCCGCGACCCGCAGACCTTGATGCGTAACGCAGGGTTGGCGCTGCACAAGGCCAAGGCCAACGGCAAACACCAGGTGCAGGTGTTTACCGAAGCCTTGAATGCCGAAGCCAGCTACAAGCTGTTCGTGGAAAACAACCTGCGTCGCGCCCTGACCCAGAACGAGCTGGACGTGTTCTATCAGCCCAAACTGTGCCTGCGCAGCGGCCGTCTGCTGGGCATGGAAGCCCTGTTGCGCTGGAACCACCCGGAAAAGGGCATGATCCGTCCCGACCAGTTCATCAGCGTGGCAGAAGAAACCGGGCTGATCATTCCCATCGGCAAATGGATCGCCCGCCAGGCGTGCCGCATGAGCAAGCAGTTGAGCGCCGCCGGCATGGGCAATCTGCAGGTGGCGATCAACCTGTCGCCCAAGCAGTTTTCCGACCCGGACCTGGTGGCCTCGATTGCCACCATCCTCAAGGAAGAACAGCTACCGGCCAACCTGCTGGAGCTGGAGCTGACCGAAGGTTTGCTGCTGGAAGCCACCGAAGACACGCGCCTGCAGCTGGACCAGCTGAAAAGTTTTGGCCTGACCCTGGCCATGGACGACTTCGGTACCGGTTACTCGTCGCTGAGCTACTTGAAAAAATTCCCCATCGACATCATTAAGATTGATCGCAGCTTTATCCATGAAATCCCGGATAACCAGGACGACATGGAAATCACCTCGGCGGTGATCGCCATGGCCCACAACCTCAAGCTCAAGGTGGTGGCCGAAGGCATCGAGACAGCCGAGCAGTTGGCATTTCTGCGCAGGCATCGCTGTGATGTGGGCCAGGGCTACCTGTTTGACCGCCCGATTCCCGGCGCAGAGCTGCTGACAATGCTTAAACGCTACCCGCGCGGGCCAATCGCCTGACAGCGCTGTAACACTCGGGCACACTGACTGTCTGACAATTTACTGTTACTCAACCTGACGAGAGGACTGATCATGGTCTTGCGCTCGGAAATTCTGGTGAACAAAAACGTGCTGCCTACTCAAGAACAAGCTTTGCCTGGCCGTGAAACCCCAATGAAGCTACCGGAAACCCACTTCGTCAACGGCAACCCACTGCTGGGCCCTTTTCTGGATGACGTCGGTTTTGCGATCTTCGGACTGGGTTGTTTCTGGGGCGCGGAACGCAAGTTCTGGCAACGCGACGGCGTGGTCAGCACCGTGGTCGGCTACGCCGGCGGCTTCACGCCTAACCCGACTTACGAAGAAGTCTGCTCGGGCCTGACCGGCCACAGCGAAGTGGTGCTGGTGGTGTATGACCAGGCCAAGGTCAAGTACGAAGACCTGTTGAAGATGTTCTGGGAACTGCACAACCCGACCCAGGGCATGCGCCAGGGCAACGACATCGGCAGCCAGTACCGCTCGGTGATCTACGCCACCACGCCTGAGCAACTGGCGGCGGCCAAGGCCAGTGCTGCGGCGTATCAGCAAGAGCTGAGCAAGGCCGGCCTGGGTGAGATCACCACGGAAATCGAAGAGGCCCCGACGGTGTACTTCGCCGAGGCGTATCACCAGCAGTACCTGGCGAAGAATCCCCAGGGTTACTGTGGGATCGGCGGCACGGGCGTGACCTGCCCGATCTGACGCCGACCTCTGTAGGAGCGAGCTTGCTCGCGAAAAACCTGAGAGCGCCGCAGGGCGCCAGGTTTCCCGCGTTATCGTTAACGATTTTCGCGAGCAAGCTCGCTCCTACAGTGGATTATTCGGCGATGAGCCAATCCATCTGCCAGCCACCTTGGGTCTGGCCCAGTTGCTTGGACAACCATGGCAGCAACTCACGCAATTCCTCTTCCAGGCCCCACGGCGGGTTGGCAATCGCCAGGCCCGAGCCGGTGAGGGTATTGGGCGTGTCCAGCGGATGCACCAGCAACTCCACACGCAGCAGCTTCGGCGCACCGGTGCCAGCCAAGTCCTGGTAGAAACGGCGCAACATGCGCTGGTCTTTTACCGGGTACCAAATCGCCGCCACCGTCTGGCGCATACGGCTGACAGCTTCCTTGAGGGACGCGGCGCAACGCTGCATTTCGTCGAGCTTCTCGAACGGCGGATCGATCAGCATCAACGCGCGTTTTTCCGGCACCGGCAACAGCGCACGCGGCACATGCCAGCCTTCGCCCAGGTGCACCTTGACCCGGCGATCACCCTTCATATTGTCCTTGAGCAGCACGCCATCTTCGGGGTGCTTCTCGTTGAGCAGCACACGGTCCTGTGGCCGCGTGAGGCGTCGCGCCAGCTCCGGCGAGCCCGGGTAGTAGCGCAACTGGCCATCCGGGTTCATCTCGTGCAGCACGCGCATGTAGTCGGCGGTAAGCGGCGGCAGGTCGCTTGCGCCCCACAGGCGGGCGATGCCTTCCAGGTATTCACCGGTGCGGTTGGCCTGGTCGCCCTGCAAGTCGTACAAGCCAATGCCTGCGTGAGTGTCGAGGTAGGCGAACGGCTGTTCCTTGCGCGACATCAGGGCGATGAGGCGGGTCAAGGTCAGGTGTTTGAAGACATCGGCATGGTTGCCGGCGTGAAAGGCGTGACGATAATTCATGGTTGCTCCTGCGCAGGGGGCGAAGTTTACCTTCTACCGGCGCAAAGGTGCAGGGCCGCAGGGCGGGCGGTACGGATATCACGCAAGCCTCATGGGTTTAACTCAGTTGCGCGGCAAGGTAGTCCGCCAACTCGGCATGGCCGATACCCGGCCTGCGCACGAAGTAGGCGACCTTGTGCTGCAAGATCGCTGGCGAAAACGCGGTGTACAGGTCCGGGCGCTGCTCCTGGAGCCATTGGAGCAGGTTGTCGATCAGCACCTGTGGCGACTGTTGCGCGAGGTGTGCCAACAATGGCGCCGGCACTCGCCACCAAGGGCTGGGTTTGGTCGCAGACAACGGGCACGGCGAGACTGCCAACGACTGGCCATTGATTAAATAACGCTGGAACACCGGCAGCATCGTTGCGGCATCGTCACCCAAGTGCTGCAGCATCGGCAAAAACTGCGTGCCATCCCAGAAGCGCAAAAATACCGGCTGATCTTCAGGCAGGTACACCTGGGTCAAGCCTTTCAAGTGATTGAGCACAACCTCCTGCGGGCACGAAGACACCGCCAGCCAGCCCCAGTCCACGGCCCGGGTGTTGGCCACCCAATCGAGAAAGGCACTCCCAGGCTCGACGACGCCAACATAAGGCATCACCTCATTCCAACCGGCATAGGGCGTGCCCGCCCACACCGGTTGCGGCGGTTTCGCGCCCGCCACGGTTTGCCAGGCTGCAAACGGCTTGGCCTCGCTGGCGCTGCCCATGACGACATAGAGCTGCTCGTCCGGCTGCATTGGGCTATCGGCCAGCCAGGCGCTGGGCGTCAGGGGTGTGGCCATCAGGGAAAACTCCGTGCGTGGGCACTGATATCACACTGCCCGTTTTTGCAGCGCTCACATTCTTCGCAAAACGGCGCACTGCGCTTGAGGCTGGCCACTTGCGCAGGGCTTAGCGGCGCGGGAATAACGGCCAGTAATGTTTCCGTCACCCCAGGCATTAACGGTGCCGCCGCCGCAACAGGCGCACCGCCGAGCTGGATCGGCACACTGCTGAATATCCCGCCCGCCGACAGCGTGATCGATTGCCCGCCCGCTTGAATCGTCACACTGGCCCCGGCATCAACGACAATATTTTGCCCAGCGCCCAAATGGATGGTTTGCCCGGCACGCATATGCTGCGAACCGCCGACCGCCAGGTGATCATCCTGCTTGAGCTCGGTCAGGCGATTGCCGTGGGTGACGCGCTGTTCTTCGCCCTGCAATTCATGATGCGACTCGCCGCCCACCCGCACACGGCGCTGGTTATCGACCTGCACCTGCTGGTCGTGCAGCACATGCTGGGTCCAGTCCCGCTGGGCGCGCAGGTAGATTTCCTCCGCGCCTTTGCGGTCTTCAATGCGCAGTTCGTTGTAGCCTCCACCGCCCGGGCTGCTCTGGCTACGCAGGATGCTGCGGGTTTTGTCCGCCGGCAGGTCGAGGGGCATTGGCGTGGCGGCATTGGGCAGGCAGCCCACCACCAGCGGCATGTCCAGGTCACCATTGACGAAACCTACCAGCACCTCCATGCCGACCCTGGGGATCAGCACCACACCATAGCGGTCATGGGCCCAGCCACTGGCCACCCGCAACCAGCAACTGGCGTGGTCGTTGTGCTCGCCGATACGGTCCCAGGCCAGTTGCACCTTGACCCGGCCGTATTCATCGCAATGGATTTCACTGTCGACCGGGCCGGTGACCACGGCGCTTTGGTAACCCGCTATGGTCGGGCGCGGCGACTCAGGCAAGGGCGGGCGAAAGATTGCATCCCATGGCGCGGCAACAAAGGTGTTGCTATAGCCCTGACGAAACGCCCCGCCTGCCACCTCGGTGACCGCCTCCTCCAGCACCTGAGGCTGTTTGCCTTCGTGGGTGACATGGGTGACCAGCCATAAGTCATTCCAGTCCTCGCGCGGGTGCTCGCTCAACTGCAGGAACCGGCCACTGGCAAGGGCCGACTCGTCGCTTTGCCCCTGGGCGATGCGGTAGTCACTGCGGTGCCGCTCCAGGCTGCGCTGAGCGAGATACTTGCCGTGGGCCCGGTCGGAAAACCGGCCAGGGAATTGCTGGGCCTCTAACCTGGGCAACTGCCCGTCGACCGCCGTGCTCTCCAGCTCAAGGTGCGGTTTGCAAAAATCGTAATCGCGCAGATTGACCGCCGTGGTGCGGGTTGCCAGTTGCAGCGTGAAGCGCTTGATCGCGGGCGCCTGGGCAACCATGCCCGACCCAGGCCGGTACGGCGTGGGCCGATCGACCTGGGCAAAAACCGTCTGGTCATCACCAAACACCAGCAAATGAGCGTCGGGGCAATGCTGAAAGTGATAGTGAATGCCGACTTCGGCACACAGGCGCTGGATAAACGCCAGATCCGTCTCACCGAACTGCACACAGTACTCACGCTCAGGGTAATGACCGCTCAGCCGGAACTCAAACCGGTCACTGTGAATGCCCTGCCCCGCCAACACCTGTGCAACGATCTGCGGCACCGTCTGATGCTGGAAAACCCGTTGGTGGCTGCTGTGCGCCAGATACGCCAGGTGCGGCGCCAGGCTGAGCTGGTAGCGCGTCAGGCGGCGGCCGGAATCGCCCTGGGCGACCCGATACACCAGGCCATGCACCCCATGGCCGCGATCATCGAAACCCAGGTACACCTGGCGATGCAGCAGGCTCTCCAGGTCGATATCCGGCTGCTCGCTGACCAGCTCAAGTTCAAAACGGTATGGCTGGCTGATAGCCTCGGTGCCGCTGAATTCATACACCTTGAGGTCACTGGGCGCCCCATCCAGGGCCAGGGTAAATGCAGGTTGGTTGGCAGGAGCGAACATCCGGTGTTTCTCTGCGAAGGGTGGCCGCCGATTCTGCACCAGCTTTTTGCCGGGCCGGGAGCATCGCCGGCAAATCAGTAAGGTCCTACCGCTGCCTTCACCCAGTCCTCCTCGAAGGCAATGAGCTTGACCTGCGGAAACAAAAACGGCCCGCCATCCAAAGGACGCGGGCCGCTTTTTTTCAACTGGAGGGGCGTTCAGCGCCCATCGCAATTACTTGTTGAGGTTGTAGTCTTTTTCCGCCGCATCAAAGCGCTCGACCATACCGGCAGTCGGTGCGCCCATCTTGCTCACGAAGTAGATCGCCAGGCTGGCGAAGATGAAGCCAGGGATGATTTCGTACAGGCCCAGCAGTTCGAAGTGTTTCCACACGATCACGGTGATCGCACCAACCAGGATGCCGGCCAGTGCGCCGTTGCGGGTCATGTGTTTCCAGATTACCGAGATCAGTACGACAGGGCCGAAGGCCGCGCCGAAACCGGCCCAGGCGTAGCTGACCAGGCCCAGTACGCGGTTTTCCGGGTTGGCAGCCATGGCGATGGCGATCAAGGCCACGACCAGCACCATGATGCGACCGACCCACACCAGCTCAAGCTGGGACGCGCCTTTGCGCAGGAACGCCTTGTAGAAGTCTTCGGTCAGGGCGCTGGAGCACACCAGCAGCTGGCAGCTCAGGGTGCTCATCACCGCCGCGAGGATCGCCGACAGCAATACACCGGCAACCCATGGGTTGAACAGGATCTTGGCCAGTTCGATAAACACACGCTCAGGGTTTTCGGTCACCGGACCTGCCACTTCAGGGTGCGCCGAGAAGTAGGCGATGCCGAAGAAGCCCACTGCCACGGTACCGCCCAGGCACAGGATCATCCAGGTCATGGAGATGCGACGTGCCTTGGCGATCGACTTCACCGAATCGGCCGCCATGAAACGCGCGAGGATGTGCGGCTGGCCGAAGTAGCCCAGGCCCCAGCCCATCAGCGAGATGATGCCGATGAAGGTGGTGTTTTTCAGCATGTCGAAGTTGGTCGGGTCCTTGGCTTCGATGGCCAGGAAAGTGGTGTCTACACCGCCGGTCGCCAGCAGCACGATGATCGGCGTAAGGATCAGCGCGAAGATCATCAGCGTGGCTTGCACGGTGTCGGTCCAGCTCACCGCCAGGAAACCACCGATAAAGGTGTAGGCAATCGTTGCCGCAGCACCGGCCCACAGCGCCGTCTCGTAGGACATGCCGAAGGTGCTTTCGAACAGGCGGGCACCGGCGACGATGCCGGAAGCACAGTAGATGGTGAAGAACACCAGGATCACCACCGCGGAGATGATCCGCAGCAGGCCGCTTTTATCTTCGAAGCGGCTGGAGAAGTAGTCCGGCAGGGTCAGGGCGTCGCCGTTGTGTTCGGTCTGCACCCGCAGGCGGCCGGCCACGAACAGCCAGTTGAGGTAAGCACCGACGATCAGGCCGATGGCAATCCAGCTTTCCGACAGGCCGGACATGTAGATGGCGCCCGGCAGGCCCATCAACAACCAGCCGCTCATGTCGGAAGCACCGGCCGACAAAGCTGTCACCACGCTACCGAGGCTGCGACCGCCGAGGATGTAATCGGAAAGGTTGTTGGTGGAGCGATAGGCCATCAAGCCGATCAGCACCATTGCTGCGATGTAGATCACGAACGTGATCAGGGTTGGATTGCTAACGCTCATATGAGTGACGCCCTGGCTTTGTTTTTATGTAGCGACGGTCTGTCAGTTCGCTACGGGTTGATAACCTAAGTAGACGAGCCTGCTAGCCGCGCATTTATGACTGGCGTTTCCCCAGGAAAGCCGCCAGCCGATGAACCAAACCTTAGAGGTGGTTGCACCTTGGTGCGCGAATGCTATTCAACAAAGCAAATAAGGTGCAACCAGTTTCTTGCGAATAAGTTGCACCCAAGCGTGATTTAGGACAAACGCCCTGTTTTTGCTCCTTTTCGGAGCAAGAACAGCCGATCTCAGAAGCAAATGCACCAATGCAAAGCGGATTTTGTCGAAGGCCTGTTTTTTTCCGATCAACCGTCGAAAATTTCCTGAACAAAAGGGTTGCACCCGGTTGCACCTCTGCATGGGCAAAGCTAATCTTGCCGCCAGCAGATGCCACTCGGTAGTGGCACCCATGAGGATAAGAAAATGGCAACGACCACCCTTGGGGTCAAACTCGACGACCCGACCCGCGAACGCCTCAAGGCCGCCGCGACCTCCATTGATCGCACGCCGCACTGGCTGATCAAGCAGGCAATTTTCAATTACCTGGAGAAACTCGAGGGTGGTGCAACCCTGTCCGAGCTCAATGGCTTGAGCAGCAAGGACGCCGAAGACGCGGGCGAGATCCAGGCTGACCACGCCCACCAGTGCTTCCTTGAGTTCGCTGAAAGCATCCTGCCGCAATCGGTACTGCGCGCGTCGATCACCGCCGCTTACCGCCGCCCGGAACCGGAAGTGGTGCCGATGCTGATCGAGCAGGCGCGCCTGCCGGCAGACATGGCCGAAGCCACCAACAAGCTGGCCGCCACCATTGCCGAAAAACTGCGCAACCAGAAGAGCGCCGGTGGCCGTGCCGGTATCGTCCAGGGCCTGCTGCAGGAATTCTCCCTGTCGTCCCAGGAAGGCGTGGCGCTGATGTGCCTGGCCGAAGCGCTGCTGCGCATCCCGGACAAAGGCACCCGTGACGCGCTGATCCGCGACAAGATCAGCACCGGCAACTGGCAACCGCACCTGGGCAACAGCCCATCGCTATTCGTTAACGCCGCCACCTGGGGCCTGCTGCTGACTGGCAAGCTGGTATCGACCCACAACGAAGCGGGCCTGACCTCGTCCCTGAGCCGCATCATCGGCAAAAGCGGCGAGCCGATGATTCGCAAAGGCGTCGACATGGCCATGCGCCTGATGGGCGAGCAGTTCGTCACCGGCGAAACCATCGCCGAAGCCCTGGCCAATGCGAGCAAGTTCGAAGCCAAGGGCTTCCGCTACTCCTACGACATGCTCGGTGAAGCCGCCCTCACCGAACACGATGCCCAGAAGTACCTGGCCTCGTACGAACAAGCCATTCACTCCATCGGCAAAGCCTCCCATGGCCGCGGGATCTATGAAGGCCCGGGGATCTCCATCAAGCTTTCCGCCCTGCACCCGCGCTACAGCCGTGCGCAGTACGAGCGCGTGATGGACGAGTTGTACCCGCGCCTGCTGTCGCTGACCTTGCTGGCCAAGCAGTACGACATCGGCCTGAACATCGACGCCGAAGAAGCCGACCGCCTGGAACTGTCCCTGGACCTGCTGGAGCGTCTGTGCTTCGAGCCGCAACTGACCGGCTGGAACGGCATCGGTTTTGTGATCCAGGCTTACCAGAAGCGTTGCCCGTATGTGATTGACTACGTCATCGACCTGGCCCGCCGCAGCCGCCATCGCCTGATGATCCGTCTGGTAAAAGGCGCGTACTGGGACAGCGAAATCAAGCGCGCCCAGGTCGAGGGCCTGGAAGGCTACCCGGTATACACCCGCAAGGTGTACACCGACGTTTCCTACATTGCCTGTGCACGCAAACTGTTGTCGGTGCCGGAAGCCATCTACCCGCAGTTCGCCACGCACAACGCCCACACTCTGTCGGCCATCTACCACATCGCCGGTCAGAACTATTACCCCGGCCAGTACGAGTTCCAATGCCTGCACGGCATGGGTGAACCGCTGTACGAACAAGTGGTGGGCAAGGTTTCCGAAGGCAAGCTGAACCGTCCGTGCCGTGTGTACGCGCCGGTCGGTACCCACGAAACGCTGCTGGCCTACCTGGTACGCCGCCTGCTGGAAAACGGCGCCAACACCTCGTTCGTCAACCGCATCGCCGACCAATCGATCTCGATCCAGGAACTGGTGGCCGATCCAGTGGCCAGCATTGAGCAGATGGCCACGCTGGAAGGCGGCTTCGGCCTGCCGCACCCGCGTATTCCGCTGCCGCGTGACCTGTATGGCAGCGACCGCGCCAACTCGGCCGGTATCGACCTGGCCAATGAACACCGCCTGGCGTCGTTGTCCTGCGCCCTGCTGGCGACCGCCCACAACAACTGGAAAGCCGCGCCGATGCTCGGTTGCGCCTCCAGCCAGGAAGCCGCACAGCCGGTACTGAACCCGTCCGACCTGCGTGATGTAGTCGGTCATGTTCAGGAAGCCACCGTCGAAGACGTCGACAATGCGATCCAGTGCGCCATCAGCGCCGCGCCGATCTGGCAGGCCACCCCGCCCGCCGAACGCGCCGCGATCCTGGAACGCGCCGCCGACCTGATGGAAGGCGAAATCCAACCGTTGATGGGCCTGCTGGCCCGCGAAGCCGGCAAGACCTTCGCCAACGCCATTGCCGAAGTGCGTGAAGCCGTGGACTTCCTGCGTTACTACGCGGTGCAGGCGCGTAACGACTTCACCAATGACGCCCACCGCCCACTGGGCCCGGTGGTGTGCATCAGCCCGTGGAACTTCCCGCTGGCGATATTCAGCGGCCAAGTCGCGGCGGCCCTCGCTGCCGGTAACCCGGTGCTGGCCAAGCCTGCCGAGCAAACCCCGCTGGTCGCCGCCCAAGCCGTGCGTATCCTGCTTGAAGCCGGTATTCCCGAAGGCGTGTTGCAACTGCTACCGGGCCAGGGCGAAAGCGTCGGTGCCCGCCTGGTGGGTGATGAGCGCGTCAAAGGCGTGATGTTCACTGGCTCCACCGAGGTTGCACGCTTGCTGCAACGCAATGTCGCCGGTCGCCTGGATGCCCAGGGTCGCCCGATTCCGCTGATCGCCGAAACCGGTGGCCAGAACGCGATGATCGTCGACTCCTCAGCGCTCACCGAACAAGTGGTGATCGACGTCGTGTCGTCGGCCTTCGACAGCGCCGGCCAGCGTTGCTCGGCCCTGCGTGTACTGTGCCTGCAGGAAGATTCGGCAGATCGCGTAATCGAAATGCTCAAGGGCGCCATGGCTGAATGCCGCCTGGGTAACCCGGAACGCCTGTCGGTCGACATTGGCCCGGTGATCGACGCCGAAGCCAAGGCCGGCATCGAGAAACACATCCAGGCCATGCGCGACAAAGGCCGCAACGTCTATCAGGTTGCGATTGCCGACGGTGAAGAGATCAAGCGCGGCACCTTCGTGATGCCAACCCTGATCGAGCTGGAAAGCTTCGACGAGCTGCAACGCGAGATCTTCGGCCCGGTACTGCACGTGGTGCGCTACAAGCGCAAAGAAATCGACCAGTTGATCGGCCAGATCAATGCGTCGGGCTACGGCCTGACCCTGGGCGTGCATACCCGTATCGACGAAACCATCGCCAAGGTGATCGACAACGTCAACGCCGGTAACGTCTACGTCAACCGCAATATTGTGGGTGCCGTGGTCGGCGTGCAGCCGTTCGGCGGCGAAGGCCTGTCGGGTACTGGCCCGAAAGCCGGTGGCCCGCTGTATCTGTACCGCCTGCTGTCGACTCGTCCTACCGATGCGATCGAGCAATCCTTCGTACGTGGCGACGCATTGACTGCACCGGACGTACGCCTGCGCGATGCCATGAGCCAACCGCTGACCGCTCTGAAAACCTGGGCTGACAGCCATAAGTTCAGTGAGCTGAGCGCGCTGTGCACGCAGTTCGCGGCGCAGTCGCAAAGCGGTATCACTCGCCAACTGGCCGGCCCGACCGGCGAACGCAACAGCTATGCGATCCTGCCACGTGAACACGTGCTGTGCCTGGCTGACGTGGAAGGCGATCTGCTGACTCAACTGGCGGCAGTGTTGGCCGTCGGCGGTTCGGCGGTATGGCCGGAAACCGAGCTGACCAAGGCCCTGTTCCCACGCCTGCCGCGAGACATTCAGACGAAGATCAAGCGCGTGGCCGACTGGACCAAGGACGACGTGGTGTTTGACGCCGTCCTGCATCACGGTGACTCCGACCAACTGCGTGCGGTGTGCCAGCAAGTGGCGCAGCGTGGTGGGGCGATTGTTGGGGTGCATGGCATGTCTCAAGGTGAGACGGCGATTGCCCTGGAGCGCCTGGTGATCGAGCGAGCGTTGAGCGTTAACACTGCTGCGGCAGGCGGTAACGCCAGCTTGATGACCATCGGCTAACTGACACAACGCGGTAAAAGTGTGGGAGCTGGCTTGCTTGCGATAGCGGTGAGCCAGTGACCTAGATGTCGACTGGCACAGCCTCATCGCAGGCAAGCCAGCTCCCACACTGATCGCGCTCCACCTTGCGCCAGCGTTCTGCCCTTCCATCACCCAGATCAATCTTGCTATCCAGCCTCTATTCACGCGCTTAGACTCGGGCCAATTCCTTCAAAGGTAATCCGCCATGTCCGAGACGCTGCTCAGTTCCCGCAATCTGGCTTTCGAGCTGTACGAAGTCCTCGATGCCGAGGGCCTGACCCAGCGTGAGCGGTTTGCCGAGCACAACCGCGAAACTTTCGACGCTGCAATCAGCACGGCGCGCAGCATCGCCGAAAAGTACTTCGCCCCCCACAACCGCAAGAACGACGAAAACGAACCGCGTTATGAGAACGGCCAAGCAATCCTGATCCCGGAAGTCAAACCCGCCGTAGACGCCTTCCTGGAGGCCGGTTTCCTCAACGCAGCCCGCAGCTTCGAAGCAGGCGGCATGCAACTGCCGACCTTGCTGTCCCAAGCCTGCTTCGCCCACTTCCAATCTGCCAACGCCGCTTCAACCTCCTACCCGTTCCTGACCATGGGCGCTGCCAACCTGATCGAAAGCTTCGGCACCGAGGAGCAGAAACAACGCTTCCTGCAACCGATGATCGACGGGCGCTTCTTCGGCACCATGGCCCTGACCGAGCCCCATGCCGGCTCCTCCCTGTCGGACATTCGCACTCGCGCAGAACCAGCGGCTGACGGCAGTTATCGGCTCAAGGGCAACAAGATCTTTATCTCCGGCGGCGACCACTCGCTGTCGGAAAACATCGTGCACATGGTGCTGGCCAAGTTGCCGGATGCACCTGCGGGCGTGAAGGGCATTTCGCTGTTTATCGTGCCCAAGTTCCTGGTCAACGAGGACGGCAGCCTGGGCGCTCGCAATGATGTGCTGCTGGCGGGGCTGTTCCACAAGATGGGCTGGCGCGGCACCACGTCCACGGCACTTAACTTCGGCGATAACGGCAACTGTGTCGGTTATCTGGTGGGCAAACCGCACCAGGGCCTGAGCTGCATGTTCCAGATGATGAACGAGGCACGTATTGGCGTGGGCATGGGCGCGGTGATGCTCGGTTACGCCGGTTACCTCTACTCGCTGGACTATGCCCGTGAACGGCCTCAGGGGCGCCTGCCCGATAGCAAAGACCCGAGCACCACACCGGTGGCGATCATTCAGCACGCCGACATCAAGCGCATGTTGCTGACCCAGAAAGCCTATGTAGAAGGCGCCTTTGACCTGGGCCTCTACGCAGCACGACTGTTCGACGACACCACCACCCTGGCAACCGACACCGAGCGCAAGCAAGCCCACGAACTGCTCGACCTGCTCACTCCCATCGTCAAATCCTGGCCGTCGGAGTTCTGCCTCAAGGCCAACGAACTGGCGATCCAGATTCTCGGCGGCCACGGCTACACCCGCGAATACCCGGTGGAGCAGTACTACCGCGATAACCGCTTGAATCCGATCCACGAAGGCACCCACGGCATCCAGTCCCTGGACCTGCTCGGGCGCAAATTGGCGCAGAACGGCGGCGCCGGCTTGAAGCAATTGATTCGCCTGATCGCCGAAACCGGAGCCCGGGCGCAAAAGTACACCTCACTCACGGCACTGCGAGAGCCCCTGGAGCAACTGGTAAACCGGCTGCAAAGCGTCACGATTGGCCTGCTGACCGATCTCGCCCAGGGCAAGGTCAACAGCAGCCTGGCGAACTCGGCACTGTACTTGAAAGTGTTCGGGCACACGGTGATTGGCTGGCGCTGGCTGGAACAGGCGATCCGCGCCGAAGAAGGGCTGGCCAAGGATGACGCGGCCGATGCGGCCTTCTACAAGGGCAAGCTCCAGGCTGCCCGGTACTTCCTGACCTGGGAAGTACCGAGCTGCCATCATGAACTGGCGATTCTGGAGGCACGCGACGATACGTGCCTGGGGATGCAGGATGGGTGGTTCTAAGGCTGGATCGCCTTGGAAATCACCTCGACCGTGGCGCTGACTTGCTCTTGGTAACGGTCGAGTTCCTGCTGGTGAGCCTGTTGCATTTCGATCTGCTCGGCGCACAGGTTCAGCGCGGCCAATACCAATAATTTGTCACCGATCAGGGTCGGGTACTTTTTCTTGGTAACCGCCAGGGACGCCTTGAGCATGGTCACGGCATGCATCAGGGTCTGATCTTCGCCGGCCGGTGCCTTGATCGAGTAATCCTCTCCGAGAATCGAAACGACCTTTATCCCCTCATTCATGCGCTGACAGGCCCTGCACTCACACGCTCAACCAGTGCCTGGATGCGTGCGGCGGTGGCGCCGTGCTTTTCTTCCTGTTCCATCAGGTTCAGTTGCAGGCTGTCGTTTTCGTCCTTGGCGCGAGCCAGTTCGGCCTTAAGGGATTCGTTGCTGCCCAGCAGCTCTTGATTCTGCTGTACCAGGTCGCTGACCAGTTGTTCCAATTGACTGAGAGATGCTTCTAACATTTTGATTTCCAGGGCTTTTAAAAAGGGCGGTGACGATAAAGAAAATTCACCTCGGATGCCAGGGTTATCCCCCGGCGTGCAGCCCGATTTATCGGGGCCGGGCCGCACTATCGAGCCTTAGTGACTGCAATTACCCGATCTGGTTCCTCCAAGCCCCCCAACCCTTCGTCTGATGCGACAAAAGCGCGCAGCCCCTTAAGACTTTAGTCGCAGGGCCGATAACGCAGGCACACCTCGTCTCATGGCCGCACGGATCGCGCTTCCCTCCAGGATTCCAGCATGTCTCTTCGTAATATGAATATCGCCCCGAGGGCCTTCCTCGGCTTCGCGTTTATTGGCGCCCTGATGTTGTTGCTCGGTGTGTTCGCCCTGAACCAGATGAGCAAGATTCGCGCAGCCACCGAAGACATCACCTCTGCCAGCGTGCCGAGCATTCGTGCCCTCGACGAATTCACCCAATTGACCCTGCGCCTGCGCGTGTTGTCGTACCGCTTGCTGACCAACCGCGAGCCGGATGTACAGCAAAAGACCCTGGAAGCCTTCGAATTGCGCAATCAGCAGATTCGCACGGCCCAGGGCGTTTACGAAAAACTGATCGCCAGTACGCAAGAACGCAACGCCTACGAGGAATACGTGCGCCTGCTGGGCCAGTACCGCCAGATTGAAGAGCACATGAAGAGCCTGTCGCGCGCCAATCAGATTGACGAGCTGCGCAGCCTGCTGAACAACGAGCTGCTGAATAACTCCGAGCAGGTCAACGTGGTCTTGACCCGCTTGCTGGATATCAATAACGACGACGCCAACGCCACCAACCAGCGCGCCAAAGACCAATACGACATGGCCTTCAACCTGGTGGTGGGCCTGTTGGTGGTTGCCACGGCGCTGACCGTGTTGTTTGCCTGGCTGCTGACCCGCAGTATTACCCTGCCCATTGCCCGCGCCCTTGAAGCCGCCGAAGAAGTGGCTGAAGGCAACCTCACGCGCCCGATCACCGTGGACGGCAACGATGAAGCCGGGCGCCTGCTCGCCGCCATGTCCAAGATGCAGAACAAGCTGCGCGACACCCTGCAACGCATCGCCGGCTCTGCCACCCAGTTGGCGTCTGCCGCCGAAGAGCTGAACGCCGTCACCGACGAAAGCGCCCGTGGCCTGACCCAGCAAAACAACGAAATCGAACAAGCCGCCACCGCCGTCAACGAGATGACCAGCGCCGTTGAGGAAGTCGCGCGCAACGCCGTGAGCACTTCCGAAGCTTCGCGCAACGCCACTACCTCTGCCGGTGACGGCCGTGACCTGGTGCAGGAAACCGTCAGCGCCATCGAACGCATGAGCGCTGATGTGCAGGCCACCGCCTCCCTGATTGGCGACCTGGCCAATGAATCGCGGGATATCGGCAAAGTGCTGGACGTGATCCGCGGCCTGGCCGACCAGACCAACCTGCTGGCCCTGAACGCAGCGATTGAAGCTGCGCGCGCCGGCGAAGCCGGACGTGGTTTCGCCGTGGTGGCCGATGAAGTACGGGCCCTGGCCCATCGCACCCAGCAGTCCACCAG
The DNA here is from genome assembly GCF_001439735.1 of Pseudomonas paralactis. Lineage (GTDB taxonomy): Bacteria > Pseudomonadota > Gammaproteobacteria > Pseudomonadales > Pseudomonadaceae > Aquipseudomonas > Aquipseudomonas paralactis. The sequence continues at coordinate 372,293 of NZ_JYLN01000004.1, read as the reverse complement.
CGAGATCGAACGCATGATCGGCAGTATCCAGACGGGTACCGAACACGCGGTGGATTCGATGCGCAACAGCACCGAGCGGGCCGAATCGACGCTGAATATCGCCAAAGGCGCGGGCATGTCGCTCGATACCATCAACACTGCGATTGTCGAGATCAACGAGCGCAACCTGGTGATCGCCAGCGCGGCGGAAGAACAGGCCCAGGTGGCGCGGGAAGTGGACCGCAACCTGGTGAATATCCGCGACCTGTCGGTGCAATCGGCCACCGGCGCCAGCCAGACCAGCGCAGCGAGCAACGAACTGTCGCGCCTGGCCGTGGACCTGAACGGGATGGTTGGCCGTTTCCGCCTCTGAAATAAGCCTTTGCTCACACCGCATACCTTGTGGGAGCTGGCTTGCCTGCGATAGCAATCTGTCATCTGACGCCCATGGCGCTTGGCACACCGCAATCGCAGGCAAGCCAGCTCCCACATTTGAGCGATGTGCAGCTACAAAAGCTTTTTGACAGCGCAGCAATTCAACAGGTTAGAATCGCTGGCACGCAGACTGCATGGTCAGTTTGCGCCCCGTCTTCCCTGCTCTGGAGTACTGCCTTTGAATGCGACGACCATCAACAGCCTGTTCTTGATCGGCGCGTTGCTGGTAAGTGCGAGCATTCTGGTGAGTTCCCTTTCGTCCCGCCTGGGCATCCCGATCCTGGTGATCATCCTGGCCGTGGGCATGACCGCCGGTGTCGATGGCGGCGGCATCATTTTCGATAACTACCCAACTGCCTACCTCGTGGGCAACCTCGCCCTGGCCGTGATCCTGCTTGACGGCGGTTTGCGCACACGGGTGGCGAGTTTCCGCGTGGCGCTGTGGCCGGCCTTGTCCCTGGCCACGGTGGGGGTGTTGATTACCACCGGCCTCACCGGCATGGCCGCGGCCTGGCTGTTCGACCTTAATATCATCCAGGGCCTGCTGATCGGCGCCATTGTTGGCTCAACAGACGCCGCGGCGGTGTTCTCGCTGCTGGGCGGCAAGGGCCTCAACGAACGGGTCAGCGCCAGCCTGGAAATCGAATCCGGCAGCAACGATCCGATGGCGGTGTTCCTTACCGTCACCCTGATCGACATGCTCGCCAGCGGCCAGACCGGCCTGCACTGGAGCCTGTTGACCCATCTGATTCGCGAGTTCGGCATCGGTGGCCTGCTGGGCCTGGGCGGCGGCTGGCTGATGTTGCAGTTGGTCAACCGTATCAACCTGGCCAACGGTCTGTACCCGATTCTGGTGATCGCCGGCGGCCTGTTCGTTTTCGCCCTGACCAACGCCCTGCACGGCAGCGGCTTCCTCGCCGTGTACCTGTGCGGCTTGGTCATCGGCAACCGCCCGGTGCGCAGCCGCCATGGCATCCTGCATATGCTCGACGGCATGGCCTGGCTGGCGCAGATCGGCATGTTCCTGGTGCTGGGCCTGCTGGTCACGCCTCACGATTTGCTGCCCATCGCCTTGCCCGCCCTGGGCCTGGCGCTGTGGATGATCCTGTTTGCGCGGCCTCTTTCGGTGATGGTTGGCCTGTTGCCGTTCAAGGCCTTCCACGGTCGCGAAAAAGCCTTTATCGCCTGGGTCGGCCTGCGCGGCGCGGTACCGATCATCCTCGCGGTGTTCCCGCTGATGGCCGGCCTGCCCCATGCCCAGCTGTACTTCAACCTGGCGTTCTTTATCGTGCTGGTTTCGCTGCTGGTGCAAGGCACCAGCCTGCCGTGGGTGGCCAAGTTGCTTAAAGTCACCGTACCGCCGGACCCGGCGCCGATTTCCCGGGCAGCGCTGGAAGTGCACGTCACCAGCGAGTGGGAGCTGTTCGTCTACCGCCTCGGTGCCGAGAAATGGTGCATCGGCGCGGCCCTGCGCGAGCTGAAAATGCCCGAAGGCACGCGCATCGCCGCGCTGTTTCGTGGCCAGCAACTGCTCCATCCGTCGGGTAGTACGGTGCTGGAAGTCGACGATTTGCTCTGTGTGATCGGCCATGAACACAACCTGCCGGCCCTGGGCAAACTGTTCAGCCAGGCACCGCAACGGGGCCTCGATTTGCGCTTCTTCGGCGACTTCGTACTGGAAGGGGACGCCCAGCTGGGCGCGGTTTCCGCCTTGTACGGGCTCAAGCTTGAGGGTATCGACCCGGACATGCCGCTGAGCCGTTTCATCACCCAGAAGGTTGGCGGCGCACCGGTGGTGGGCGACCAGGTGGAGTGGAACAACACCATCTGGACCGTCGCGGTCATGGACGGGAACAAGATTGGCAAAGTCGGCGTCAGATTCCCCGAAGGAAGTCGCCCGGGCCCCGGACTCTTCCTCTAAACTGCGGGGCTATTACGCCCCGATTCTTCACCTTGCAAGACCGGTCTCTATGCCAACCCTGCGCACTTTTATCGCCACTGCCCTGCTGGGCCTGACCCTTTGCGTCGGCAGCGTTCACGCTGCCGACCCGCCCAGCGCCGACGCCATCCAGCAAACCCTGGATAAACTGCCCGACCGCAAGCTGCCCGACGCTGACATGAAGGCGTTGCAGGGCATCCTGCAGCAGACCCTGACGTACCTGGCGAACCAGCAGGATTACGAGCAGCGCCTGGCCGATCTCAAGCGCCAGCTGGAAGAGGCACCGCGCCAAACCAATGAGAACCAGCGTGAGCTGGCGCGCCTCAAGGCCACCAAAATCATCCCCGTGGCCCAACGCTATGCCTCCCTGCCCGTGCCGCAGCTGGAGCAATTGCTGGTGCAACGCAGCACCCAGCAAGGCGACCTGCAAAAAGAGCTGGCCGACGCCAACAGCCTGACCATCGCCGCCCAGACCCGCCCAGAGCGCGCCCAGACCGAAATCAGCAGCAGCCAGACGCGCATCCAGCAGATCAACGCCACGCTCAAGCTCGGCAAAGACAACGGCAAAGCCCTCAGCGGCGACCAGCGCAACCAGTTGAACGCTGAACTGGCGGCCCTGAATGCGCTGATCCCCCTGCGCCGCCAGGAGTTGGCCGGCAACAGCCAGCTGCAAGACCTGGGCAACAGCCAGCACGACCTGATCCAGGAAAAAACCGCACGCCTGGAGCAGGAAATCCAGGACCTGCAAACCCTGATCAACCAGAAACGCCTGGCCCAGTCCCAGCAAACGGTGACCCAACAGTCCATCGAAGCCCAGAAAGCCGGGGGCAGTAGCATCCTGGCCAAGGAAAGCGCAGACAACCTCAAGCTCTCCGACTACCTGCTCAAAAGCACTGACCGCCTCAATGACCTGACCCAGAAAAACCTGCAGACCAAGCAGCAACTGGACACGGTCAACCAGAGCGATTCGGCCCTGGACGAGCAGATCAACGTGCTCAAGGGCAGCCTGCTGCTTTCCAAGATTCTGTATAAGCAAAAACAGGCCCTGCCGCGCCTGACCGTCGACCGCGACCTGGCTGACGATATCGCCAACATTCGCCTGTATCAGTTCGAGGTCAACCAACAGCGTGAGCTGATCAGCTCCCCCAGCGCCTATGTGGATAACCTGCTGGCCAACCAGCCACCGGATGAAGTCACGCCGCAACTGCGTCGCACCTTGCTGGAACTGGCGATCACCCGCAGCGACCTGCTGGAGCGCCTGAGCCGCGAGCTGAGCGCGCTGCTGAACGAGTCCATCACCCTGCAACTGAACCAGAAACAACTGCTCAGCACCGCCACCACCCTGCGCGCCACGCTGGATGAGCAGATGTTCTGGATCCCGAGCAACAAGCCGCTGGACACCGAATGGCTGGAAACCGTGCCGGCGCACCTGAGCAAGCAAGTCGCCACCCTGCCCTGGGCATCCAGTGTCAGCGAATTGTATGACGGCCTGACCCAGCGCCCATTGCTCTTCCTGCCGCTGCTGCTGTTGATCGGCGCGCTGTTGTGGCGGCGCAAGGCCTTGTACCAGCGCCTCAACAAGGTCCACCTGGACATCGGTCACTTCAAGCGCGACAGCCAGTGGCATACGCCGCAGGCGATCCTGATCAATATCTTGCTGGCAATGCCGGTGTCTCTGGGCCTGGCGCTGTGCGGCTATGCGTTGCAGATCGACGCCCGCGGGCAAAACGCCAACCTGGGCTCGGCCCTGCTGCAGATCGCCCAGGCATGGCTGGTGTTCTATACCGCCTACCGCATCCTGGCGCCGGGCGGCGTGGCCGAACTGCACTTTCGTTGGGAGAAACCCCAGGTCCAGTTCCTCCAGGGCTGGGTACGCAAGCTCGGGCTGGTGGTACTGGCCCTGGTGGCGGTGGTGGCGATTGCCGAACACCAACCGGCGGCACTGGCCGAAGACGTGCTGGGCATCGCCGTGGTGCTCACCTGCTATGGCTTGATGGCGTGGCTGCTGGGTCGCCTGCTGCTCAACAGCCCTACACATGAAAAGGCCTCGCTGTTTCGCAAGGCCATCGGGGTGGTGTTCACCGCCCTGCCCATCGCGCTGTTTATTGCCGTGTGCTTTGGCTATTACTACACCGCGCTGAAACTCAGCGACCGGCTGATCAACACCCTGTACCTGCTGATGTTCTGGCTGGTGATCGAAGCCACCTTCGTGCGCGGTCTAGGCGTGGCCGCCCGGCGCCTGGCCTATGCCCGCGCCCTGGCCAAACGTCAGGCGGCCAAGGAAGCCGGGGATGGCGAAACGGTGATCGAGGAGCCGACCCTGGACATCGAACAGGTCAACGAACAGTCCATGCGCCTGATCCGCCTGGCCTTGCTCGGCGGCTTTATCGCGGCGCTGTACTGGGTGTGGTCGGACCTGATCTCGGTGTTTTCGTACCTGGATAACGTCACCCTGTACGAATACACCAGCGGTACGGGTACCAATATCAGCATGGTGCCCATCAGTATCGGCGACCTGCTCGGCGCGTCGATCATCATCGGCATCACCTTCGCCCTGGCGCGCAACCTGCCCGGCCTGCTGGAAGTGCTGGTGCTGTCCAAGCTGGACCTGGCCCAGGGCAGCGCCTACGCCACCACCACCTTGCTGTCCTACATCATTGCCGGCGTGGGGTTTGTCACCACGCTGTCTACCCTCGGCGTGAGCTGGGACAAGCTGCAATGGCTGGTGGCGGCGCTGTCGGTGGGCCTGGGTTTCGGTATGCAGGAGATCTTTGCCAACTTCATCTCCGGCATCATGATCCTGTTCGAACGCCCGGTGCGCATTGGTGACACCATCACCATCGGCAACCTGTCGGGTACGGTCAGCAAGATCCGCATTCGTGCCACCACCATTACCGACTTCGACAATAAAGACATCATTGTCCCCAACAAGACCTTCATTACCGGGCAGTTGATCAACTGGTCGCTGACCGACACCATCACTCGGGTGACCCTCAAACTCGGCGTGGACTACGGCTCCGACCTGGACCTGGTGAAGGAATTGCTACTCAAGGCGGCGCGAGAAAACCCACGGGTACTCAAAGAACCGGAACCCCACGTGTACTTCCTCAACTTCGGCGAAAGCACCCTCGACCACGAACTGCGCATGCATGTTCGCGACCTGGGCGACCGCAACCCGGTGTTGGACGAGGTCAACCGCTACATCAATCGTGAGTTCAAGAAACAGCACATCAACATCTCGTTCCGGCAGATGGAAATCTACCTGAAGAATCTTCACGGCCAGGAATACAAATTGGTGCCGGCCGAAGACGAGCGCAAGACCATTGCCGAGCCGCTCGACAAGCCCGACGCCCCCGAGCCTCCAGCAGGCAAAGTGGTGGATGCGCCGGAGCCGCCACCCAGCAAACTCGACTAAACGCCCTATCCCCAGCAGAATGCTCGGACATTCTGCTGGAGATGGCCGGTGAAAGCCCTCGACGAACTGACCTTCGACAATCGCTTCGCACGCCTGGGCGATGCGTTCTCGACCCACGTTCTGCCCGAACCTCTGGACGCACCGCGCCTGGTGGTGGCGAGCAAGGCCGCCATGGCGCTGCTCGACCTCGACCCGGCCGTGGCCGAAACCTCCGTGTTTGCCGAACTGTTTGGCGGCCACAAACTGTGGGCCGAAGCCGAACCACGGGCGATGGTGTATTCCGGGCATCAGTTTGGCGGCTACACCCCGCAATTGGGCGATGGCCGCGGGTTGTTGCTGGGCGAGGTCTACAACGAGGCCGGCGAACATTGGGATTTGCACCTCAAGGGCGCCGGGATGACGCCTTACTCGCGCATGGGCGACGGGCGTGCGGTGTTGCGCTCTTCGATCCGCGAATTCCTCGCCTCCGAAGCGCTACACGCGCTGGGCATCCCCAGCAGCCGCGCTCTATGCGTGATCGGCTCCAGCACCCCGGTCTGGCGTGAGAAACAGGAACGTGGCGCCATGGTGTTGCGCCTGGCCCATAGCCATATCCGCTTCGGACATTTCGAATACTTCTACTACACCAAAAAGCCCGAACAGCAGGCCGAGCTGGCCGAACACGTGTTGAATCTGCATTACCCCGAGTGCCGCGAGCAGCCCGAACCTTACCTGGCGATGTTCCGCGAAATCGTCGAGCGCAACGCCGAAATGATCGCCAAATGGCAGGCTTATGGTTTTTGCCACGGCGTGATGAACACCGACAACATGTCGATCCTGGGCATCACCTTCGACTTCGGGCCCTTCGCGTTTCTCGATGATTTTGACGCGCACTTCATCTGCAACCATTCCGACCATGAAGGGCGCTACTCCTTCAGCAACCAGGTGCCGATCGGGCAGTGGAACCTCAGCGCCTTGGCCCAGGCGCTCACGCCGTTCATCAGCGTTGACGCGCTGAAAGAAGCCCTCGGTCTGTACCTGCCGCTGTACCAGGCCCACTACCTGGACCTGATGCGCCGCCGGCTGGGGCTGACCACCGCCGAAGAAGACGACCAGACGCTGGTGGAGGGTTTGCTCAAGCTGATGCAGAACAGCGGTGTGGACTACACGCTGTTCTTGCGCCGCCTGGGCGATGAGTCCGCGGAGCTTGCAGTGAAGCGGTTGCGCGATGACTTCGTCGACCTGGCCGGGTTTGATGCCTGGGCCGAGCGCTACAAGGCCCGCGTTGCGCGGGACGGGGATTACACCCAGGGACAGCGCCGCGAGCGCATGCATGCGGTGAACCCGCTCTACATCCTGCGCAACTACCTGGCACAAAACGCTATTGCCGCCGCCGAGTCCGGGGACTACAGCGAAGTGCGGCGGCTGCATGAGGTGCTTTGCAAACCGTTTGAGGAACAAGCGGGAATGGAGCAGTACGCGCAGCGGCCGCCGGATTGGGGCAAGCATCTGGAGATCAGTTGTTCGTCTTGACCTCTTAGATAAAGGTCTCCACCGACACCCCGAAACGCTCGGCCAGCCAACGAATCTGGCGCACGTTGAGCTGGCGTTTTCCGCTCAATATCTCCGAGACAACTGATTGCGCCCCAACGCCCGGAAGGTCACTCTGGGTGAGGTTGTGCTCGCGCATCATGTAGCGCAGCACATCGACCCCGCTGGCGACGGGCATTGGGCGATGCTCACGATCATAAGCTTCAATCCAGTCGCTCAAAATATCGACCAGGCTCATCAGCGGGCTGTCCTCGTCTTCACCCACCAGACTCAGTAGCTCATCCAAACCGCATACCAGCGCGTCGTAGTCTGCCTCGTTTTCCGGCTTGCGCAGCACAGGCGAAACGAACTGCCAGTGCTCTGCTGCAACGTGTATAAGTGCGCTCATCTGATTTTTTCCTTCCATTTGTCCTTCTCATAATCGCGATGGTCAAGCAGGTGCTTGATGTAAACGCGCTGCATTCGATACTGCACCGACGCAATCAACCTCAGCTTGTTACCGCCAATATCAAACACATGAAATTCACCCACCTTGTCCGTGGCGGGAAACATGGCTTTCATCGCAGCGAAGTCCTTGGGGGCGTTGCGCTTGATCACGCGATACCACTGATCCAAAGCCGTTGCCGAGCGCGGCCATTTTCCCTTTGCTTCCCAGATCCTGCTTTCACTGATGACTCGCATGCAACGTCCTTATCGCATCTTGCTATGAAGGTTAAACCTGAATTCGAACTATCGCAATTTGCTATAGCCGCAAACAGACCGGTGGCGCACAACGAAAGCCTAGTCACACGATTTATCCCGGCGCGGGCGAAACTGTGAGCGAATAAGTCCCCTGCACCCAGCCTTGATAAATCCCAGTTCCGGCACCAAATACACCTATTGGCCAGACCCCAAGGAGCCTCCGATGTCCGAACCTCTTGTCATCCCCTGCCCACATTGCAACGGCCTCAACCGCATCCCCAGCGAACGCCTGGGTGACGCGCCCAAGTGCGGGCGTTGCAAGCAGCCGGTGTTGCTGAACAAACCCTTTGATTTGAAACAGGGCGACTATGCCAGCCAGATCAAGGGCGACCTGCCGCTTTTGGTCGATGTGTGGGCCGACTGGTGCGGGCCGTGCAAGTCGTTTGCGCCGGTATTCGAACAGGCAGCCGGGCAGCTGGAGGGTAAGTGCCGGCTGGCGAAGCTGGACAGTGAGGCTAACCAGCAGCTGTCAGCCCAGTTGGGGATTCGCTCGATTCCCAGTTTGATCCTGTTCAAGAACGGCCGCGAAGTGGCGCGCCAGAGCGGGGCATTCCCGTTGCCGCAGTTGATGAGTTGGTTGCGTAGCCAGGGGGTGTAAACATCCCCCTCCATCAACTCGGTCAATGTGGGAGCTGGCTTGCCTGCGATGCAGGCGACTCGGTCTGCCTGGTACACCGAGGTGATGCCATCGCAGGCAAGCCAGCTCCCACATTGAATGCATTTCAGCTTCAGGTCAGCGGGGCTTCGCGGTCCATCATCTGGCTGACCAGCATGACGCCCAGTTCGCTTAACTGGTGGATGGCCAGCGCTACGTCGCGGTGTTCGCCGGTGAGGTCGTTGGACAGGTTGAGTAAGAGCGTGCGCACGGAAGAGAAGGTTTCGTAGCTGTTGAGCACGAGTGTTTCGGTGGGGAGGTTGGGTGAAACGGTGAATAAATTCATATTTTCGTTCTCTGCTGGGGCCATCGCCTGCTTGCTACTAAACAAGGGGCGGCAGCTGTACGCAGGTTAGTAGACCGGTAGAACGAAAGCAAAACCCGGCGCACCCTAAGGTGCCCTGCGCACAGCCACCATCAGATAGGCAAGAAACGCCATGCTTTGGGAGCGGTGCACATGCTTTCGTCTGAGTGGGCTACTAAACCCGATCACTGAACATTCAGCGACCGGCAAACCTTAGAGACGCCCATCCAGACGCACAAGCCGGCGGATTCTGGCGTAGCTGTAGGCAAGGTTACAAGGCACAAGCCCCATTGCCAGACCCGTCCTACAGACCCTGTGGGACAAATCCAACTCACCTGCCGAAATGCCCCCCCACAATTAACCGCGCCCGACCACCCACTCCACGATGCGAAGCGAGTCGCTCTTGATCTTGCTTTTGATCTTAGGCGCCCCGTTAAACCACGCTGGCCGGAATTCGACAGGGATTTGGGGGGTAAACCGGCAGGGATGCCGGTTTAGCCGCCCCGCGCCATGGATGGCGCGTGGCGGCGGCCCCCCAAATCACTGGCGGATTACGGGCACACCGAGCCTAAGCGAGGTGCCGAGTGGTGGGGCAAGAGCGTTTTGCTTACTTTTGCGCTTTTCAAAAGTGAGCCGCTGTCAGAGCGGAACCCTAAGTGGCCGTTACCTAAATAACGGATATGTACCCGGTCCAACTGTGTTGCCTGTCAGGCCGTCTTCGCAGGCAAGCCAGCTCCCACATTTGGATCATGGTGCCTCAGCTAGATCAGCGTCGGCTGTGAGGCCGTAACGGCCCGAGTGCTCGAGGTCAGGCGCTTTCCAGCAGGTTATGCAACTCCACAAACTGCTGCGTCAGCTTATGCCGTGGATCCAGATGAATCAGCGGCTTGCTCTCCTGGTGCGACTCGCGCATTCGCACCGAGCTGGCCAGGTACACGGGCAGCACCGGCAGCCCTTCGGCAATCAACTCATCGAGAATCTGCTGCGGCAAGCTCGCCCGGGCCTGGAATTGGTTGACCACGATGCCTTCCACTTCCAGGCCTTCGTTATGGTCGTCCTTCAATTCTTCGATCTCGGCCAGCAGGCCATACAAAGCCTGGCGCGAAAAGCTGTCGCAATCGAAGGGGATCAGCACACGATCAGCCGCAATCAGCGCAGAAACCGCATAGAAGTTCAACGCGGGTGGGGTGTCGAGGTAAATCCGGTCGTAATCCTCGCTCAACTCATCCAGCAGCTTTCGCAGCTTGTTGATCTTGTGCTTGGCTTCGAGCTTGGGCTGCAGGTCTGCCAGCTCGGCGGTGGCGGTGATGACGTGCAGGTTGTCGAACGGCGTTTCGTAGATATCAACCTTGTTCTTCTTCGAAAACGGCCCGGAAGACAATGTTTGCTTGAAAAAATCCGCGATCCCCATGGGGATGTCTTCGCCCGTCAGCCCAGTCAGGTACTGGGTTGAGTTGGCTTGTGCATCGAGGTCCACCAACAGGGTTCGGTAACCTTCGCTGGCGCTGACCGCCGCCAGGTTGCAGGCGATGCTGGACTTGCCCACGCCGCCTTTTTGATTGAACACCACGCGCCGCATGGAAAAACCTCCGTGTATCAATGAATGACCGAGTGTAGAGCGCAAAAGCGCCAGTTAGCTACCTCGTTCATCCGGGCGCCGCATCTGGCTAACAAACAAATAGGAGTGTGCCTATTCCACGGTCGGCCAGCGATGACTAACAATCTGTAAGTTCTTCCAACTTATTTGTGATCAATAGTGAACAAATTTTCACCAGTATTTGCTAGAACCCTGCGGCACCGGGATAATGCGCGCCATTCGGCCATTGCTCTCTGTCCCGGAATCCGGGGCCATTGGCCGCACATGGAAGCCCGCAGGGGCGGGATAACTTCTCAGTGATCAACTTCAACATCGCCCAATGGCGCGCCTGGGCCCCTGGCCTTGAGAGTGCGGACCACTGGCACGCCTGGTGCCGGGCCCCGGTGTTGCTGCCCGCCAGCGAAGCCTGCCCCGACGTGTCATTTTTGCCAGCGATGCAGCGCCGCCGCTTGAGCCGGCTGGCGCGCATGGCGTTCAGCGTCGGCTGGCCGCTGGCCGAGGGCCTTGCAGAGCTGCCACTGGTGTTTATTTCCCGCCACGGTGAAACCCCGCGCACCCTGGATATCCTCAGCGACCTGGCCAACGAGCAGCCGCTGTCGCCGACCCAGTTCAGCCTGTCGGTGCACAACGCGGTGATCGGCCTGTGGTCGATCCTGCGCAATGAAACCAGCGAGATGACCGCCCTCGCCGCCGTGGGCGATGGCCTGGAGCACGGCCTGCTCGAAGCCGCCGCACTGCTTAACGAAGGCGCCCCGGCGGTGCTGCTGGTGATCACCGAAGAACAGCCGCCCGAAGCCTACGCCGGCTGGATCCACGACGTACCGTTCCCCTATGCCCTGGGCCTGTTGCTCACACCGGGCGACGAGTGGCAGCTGGAACTCACCACCGGCACTGTCCAACCCACCACCATCACCCAGTGGCCCCACGCCCTGAACCTGCTGCGCACCCTGCTGACCGAACAGGGCGCCTGCCAACATGCCTGGAAGAACCGAGTATGGAACTGGCAACGCAAGCCCTGACCGACAAGCCTCGGGACGCCTATTACTGGCGCCTGTTCGCTACCGCCGCGAGCTTTTTCCTGTTCGGCGTGGGCGGCCTGTGCCTGCGTTTGCTGGTGTTTCCGCTGCTCAGTTGCCTGCCGGGGGACGCTATCGAGCATCAGCGGCGCGCACGCCATACCATCAGTTGCCTGTTCTGGTTCTTTATCCGCTTGATGAAATCCCTGGGCATCCTCACGTTCAGTGTCGAGGGCGCCGAAAAACTTGGGCGTCCTGGGCAGATGATCGTTGCCAACCACCCTTCGCTGATCGATGTGGTGTTCCTGATCGGCCTGATGCGCCAGACCAACTGCGTGGTCAAGCAGAGCCTGTTCCAGAACCCCTTCACCCGCGGGCCAGTGCGTGACGCCGGCTATATCAGCAACGACGGCAGCGCCGACATGCTTGATGCGGCGGCCGATGCCCTGCGCGCCGGCCAAACCCTGATCATCTTTCCCGAAGGCACCCGCACCACGCCAGGCGCGGCGCCCGCCTTTCATCGCGGCGGCGCGGCCATTGCCCTGCGGGGTGCGACAATCATCACCCCGGTGGTGATCAAGGTCAGCCCCACCACCCTGACCAAAGCCGAACCCTGGTATCGCATCCCCAAGCGTCGATTCCACTTCAGTTTGCGTGTGGGCGCCGATATAGAGCCACAGGCGTTCGCCGCGCTCGGCGCCGCGCCCCAGGCTTCACGCAAGCTCAACGATTACCTGCACCATTATTTCATTAAGGAGCTCGCCGAAGATGAGCGACCAACACCGCCTTGAGCACGACATAAAGACGCTGATCATCGAGGCCCTGGGCCTGGAAGACATCAGCGCCGACGACATTGGCAGCGACCAGACCCTGTTTGGCGAAGGCCTGGGCCTGGACTCGGTCGACGCCCTGGAATTGGGTCTGGCGATTCAGAAGAAGTACGGCATCAAAATCGATGCCGACGCCAAGGACACCCGCAATCACTTCACCAACGTGGCCAGCCTTGCGGCGTTCGTCACGGCCCGACAGGCAGCTTGAGACCGTACCATGCAAACTCGTGACGATATTTTCAACACCCTGCGCGACGCCTTGGTGGAACTGTTTGAACTGCCCCCGGAACGCGTCACCCTGGACGCCAACCTGTATCAAGACCTGGAAATCGACAGCATCGACGCCGTGGACCTGATCGACCACATCAAGCGCCAGACCGGCAAGAAGATCGCCGCCGAAGAATTCAAGGCGGTGCGTACCGTCAACGACGTGGTTGAGGCGGTGTACCGTCTGGTCCAGCCCGCCGCATGAGCCGGCTGATCGGCCTTGGCCTGTTGTTGGCGGGGCTGCTGTACCCCTTTGCGGTGTATTACGGCACCGAGCATTTTGCCCCTTGGCAATTCGGTCTGCTGCTGGGCAGCCTGTGGCTGTTGCGCGCTCTGACCGCTGCGCGGCGCCCGGGCAGCCGCTGGATGGCGGTGACGGTCATCGTGTTCTGCGTGCTGCTGGCCTGGTTCGATAACCCGCAGTGGCTGCGTTGGTACCCCAGCCTGGTCAGCGCGTTCATGCTGGCGCTGTTCGGCCTGAGCCTGCACTACGGCCCGCCGATGGTCGAGCGCCTGGCACGCATGACCGACCCGCACCTGCCGCCCCACGCGATGGTGTATACCCGCCGGGTCACCGTGGTGTGGAGTGTGTTTTTTCTGTGTAATGGCCTGCTTGCCGCCGCGCTCACCCTGTGGGCACCGCTGAGCTGGTGGACGTTGTACAACGGCTTGATCGCCTACGGGCTGATGGGGCTGTTGTTTGCCGTGGAATGGCTGGTACGACAAAGGGTTCGAGGCCGCGTATGAATGGGTTGAAACTTGAGCACTTGCTGCTTGAGCCGCTGCAAAATCGTTGGGTAACCACTGAGCCCGAGATGAACCACGCGCAACTGTGGGAGCAGTCGCTGAGCCTGGCGGCGGGCCTGCAAGCCCGGGGCATCCGGCGTCTGGCCGTGCACCTGGAAGACGCCGGGCTGCTGGCGATTGCGCTGCTGGGCGCCTGGCGCGCAGGCGCGAGCGTGCTGCTGCCCGCCGACCTGCAACCCCAGACGCGCCAACGCTGGGCCGACGCCGTGGATGCCTGGCTGGTCGAAGCCAGCGACCTGGACGCGCTGTATCAAACGCCCTTGAGCGCCGCCGCCCTCAACCTGGACACTTGCCAACTGAGCCTGTGCACCTCCGGCTCCAGCGGCGAGCCCAAGCGCATCGACAAGTCCCTGCGCCAGCTGGCCAATGAAGTCGAGGCGCTGGAGGCCCTGTGGGGCAAAGACCTCAAGGATGCCTGCATCATCGGCAGTGTCGCCACCCAGCATATCTACGGCTTGCTGTTTCGCGTGCTGTGGCCGCTGTGCGCAGGTCGCACCTTTGTGCGCAAACAACTGGCGTTCCCCGAAGACATGCAGCGCGCCAGCCGCGAACATCCACAATTTGCCTGGGTGGCCAGCCCGGCGTTGCTCAAGCGCATGGGCGACAACCTCGACTGGCCGGCACTGAGCCAGGTTGCGCGAGTGTTTTCCTCCGGCGGTGCATTGCCGATTGAAGCTGCCGGCAGCCTCTACGACCGTTTGCAACAATGGCCGACGGAAATCCTCGGCAGCTCGGAAACCGGTGGCATCGCCTGGCGCCAGGGCGCGCAACCCTGGCAGCCGTTTGCCGACGTGCAACTGAGCCAGGATGCCGACGGCGCTCTGCGTATCGCCTCAAAATACCTGCCCGAAGGGCACATCGAACAGACTGCCGACGCTGCACGCATCCATGCCGATGGCCGTTTTGAGTTGCTGGGGCGCCTGGACCGTATCGTCAAGCTGGAAGAGAAACGCATCTCCCTGCCGATGCTCGAACAGGCGTTGATGACCCACCCGTGGGTCGCCGAAACCCGCTTGGGCGTGGTGCAGGAAAACCGCGCCTCCCTCGGCGCGCTGGTGGTGCTCAGCAGCGATGGTTTGCACGCCCTGCGCAACCAGGGCCGACGCACGCTCACCCAAACCCTGCGCCAGCACCTGAGCCAACATTGCGAAGCCCTTGCCTTGCCACGCCGCTGGCGTGTGCTGCGCCAACTGCCGCTGAACAGCCAGGGCAAGCTGCCCCAGGCCGATATCGAAGCTCTGCTACTGGCGCCTCGCCCCAAGAGCCCGGAAGTGTTGGCGCAAGTCGAAACAGAGGGTGAATGGACCTTGCAACTGAGCGTTCCGCCGGACCTGGCCTATTTCAGCGGGCACTTCCCGGTCACGCCGGTATTGCCCGGCGTGGTGCAAGTGGAATGGGCCTTCAACCTGGGCCAGCAACTGCTCGACTTGCCGAGCACCTTCGCCGGCATGGAAGTGCTCAAGTTCCAGCAACTGGTACGCCCGGGCGATCACGTCGAACTGCACCTGCGCTTTGATCGGGAGCGTAGCAAGCTGTACTTCGCCTATCGCAATGGGGTTGCTGCCTGCTCAAGCGGGCGGATAGTGCTGGAGGCCGCGCATGCATAAGCCGGGTGAGCACTTCGTGCTCAATCGCGGGCAAGCCCGCTCCCACACTGGATCGGTGTCGGCCAACAATCTTATGAGCACAGCAAGTCCAATGTGGGAGCTGGCTTGCCTGCGATGCAGGCGGCCCGGTGTATCGGGTGCCCCCCATCATGCATAACCCCTGCGCTTTAATCCCGGTGTACAACCACGAAGCCGCCGTGCCAGCCGTGGTCCACAGTGTGCTGAAAAGCGGCCTGCCCTGCCTTTTGGTGGACGATGGCAGCAGCGCCGCGTGCGCAGCCGTGCTGGCGCAGTTGGCGACGCTGGACAACGTCACCCTGTTAACCCTGCCCAGCAACCAGGGCAAGGGCGGTGCGGTGATGGCCGGATTCCGCGAAGCGGCGCGCCTGGGCTACACCCACGCTCTGCAAGTGGACGCCGACGGCCAGCACGACTTGCGCGAAGTCGAGACCTTTATCGACACCTCGCACCGGCACCCTGACGCCGTCATCTGCGGCTACCCCGAATACGACGACAGCGTGCCCAAAGGCCGCTTGTATGCGCGTTACCTCACCCACGTATGGGTGTGGATCAACACGCTGTCGTTGCAGATTCGCGACTCGATGTGCGGCTTTCGCGTGTACCCGCTGGCGCCAACCCTGGCCTTGATGGACTCGGCTTACATCGGCACGCACATGGATTTCGACTCGGACATCCTGGTGCGCCTGGCCTGGCGCAACCAGCCGATGCGCTGGCTGCCGACCCAGGTGCACTACCCCGCCGATGGCCTGTCGCACTTTCGCTTGTTTCGCGACAACCTGCGCATCAGCGCCATGCATACGCGCCTGTTCTTCGGCATGTTGGTGCGGGCGCCAATGATCCTGTGGCGACGGTGGCAGGCATGAGCGACAGCACCAGGCACTGGGCCGACCGCGAGGAACGCGGCAGCTTCTGGCTGATGAAACTCACGGCGCTCGCCGCAAAAATCCTTGGCCGTCGCCTGTTGAGCCCCTTGCTCTACAGCATCGTTTTCTACTTCTTTCTGTTTGGCCGCACGGCGCGTCACAGCGCCTGGCAGTATCAACAGCGCCTGGCCCAATGGAGCGGGCGCGATGAACTGCTTCCCACCCACCGGAGAGTCTTTGGCCAGTTCATGGCCTTCGCCGACTCCCTGCTCGACAAGCTCGACGTGTGGAACGGCAAGCTGCGCCTGGAGCAGATCGAAATCAACGACCCGGCGCAATTGCGCGGGCAACTGCGTGGCGCACGCGGGCAGATGCTGGTGGGCGCGCACCTGGGCAACCTGGAAGTGTGCCGTGCCCTGGCGGAAATCGGTGAACAGGTCACCATGAACGTATTGGTGCATACCAAACACGCCGAACGCTTCAACCGCCTGCTGGGCGAAGCCGGGGCCAGCCATTTGCGCCTGATCCAGGTCAGCGAGCTGGACCCGGCCACCATGCTGCTGCTCAGCCAGCGCCTGGACGACGGCGAATGGCTGGCAATCGCCGGTGACCGCATCCCGTTGCACGGTGGGCGCACGGTGCGCGTGGATTTCCTCGGCCACCCCGCCGCGTTTCCCCAAGGCCCGTGGCTGCTGGCCGGGCTGCTCAAATGCCCGGTTAACCTGCTGATGTGCCTCAAGCATGAAGGCCGCTACCGCTTGAGCATCGAGCCCTTTGCGCAATTGGTCGAATGGAAGCGCAGCACCCGTGAGCAAGTCATTGCCCAATGGACCGCACGCTACGCCGCGCGCCTGGGCCAGTTTTGCCTGCAAGCGCCCCAACAATGGTTCAACTTTTACCCTTTCTGGAAGACCGATGACGACGCCTCTTGAGCCCATCACCTTTGGTGAACGCCCCCTGCGCATCGAAGACGTGCTGGCCCTGGCCAACCGCCAGGTGCCCACGCAATTACAGGGTGACGCTGCCTATCGCCAGCGCATCGCCAAGGGCGCGCAGTTCCTCGACTCGCTGCTGGACAAGGAAGGCGTGATCTACGGCGTGACCACCGGCTACGGCGACTCCTGCGTGGTAGCGGTGCCGCTGGAACATGTCGAAGCCTTGCCGCGTCATCTGTACACCTTTCACGGTTGCGGCCTGGGCAAGTTGCTCGACGCCCAAGCCACCCGTGCCGTGCTGGCGGCGCGTTTGCAGTCGCTGTGCCATGGCGTATCGGGCGTACGCGTGGAGCTGCTGGAGCGCTTGCAGGCCTTCCTCGAACACGATGTGCTGCCACTGATCCCGGAAGAAGGTTCGGTGGGCGCCAGCGGTGATCTGACGCCGCTGTCTTACGTGGCCGCGACCTTGTCCGGCGAACGTGAAGTGCTGTTCCGTGGTGAACGCCGCCAGGCGGCCGATGTACACCGCGAACTGGGCTGGGAGCCGCTGGTATTGCGGCCCAAGGAAGCCCTGGCCCTGATGAACGGCACCGCCGTGATGACCGGCCTGGCCTGCCTGGCCTTCGCCCGCGCCAACTACCTGTTGCAACTGGCCACGCGCATCACCGCGCTCAATGTGGTGGCGCTGCAAGGCAACCCGGAACACTTCGACGAACGCCTGTTCGCTGCCAAGCCGCACCCTGGTCAGATGCAAGTGGCCGCGTGGCTGCGCAAGGACCTGGCCATCGACGCGCCCACCGCACCGCTGCATCGCCTGCAAGACCGCTATTCGCTGCGCTGCGCACCCCATGTGCTCGGCGTATTGGCAGACAGCCTGAACTGGCTGCGCTCGTTCATCGAGATCGAACTGAACAGCGCCAACGACAACCCGATCATCGATGCCGAAGAAGAACGTGTGCTGCATGGCGGGCACTTCTACGGCGGGCATATCGCCTTCGCCATGGACAGCCTCAAGACCCTGGTCGCCAACGTGGCCGACCTGCTCGACCGTCAGCTCGCGCTGCTGGTGGACGTGCGCTACAACCATGGCCTGCCGAGCAACCTGTCGGGCGCCCCGGCTGACCGCGCGATGATCAACCACGGCTTCAAGGCCGTGCAGATCGGCACCAGCGCCTGGACCGCGGAAGCACTGAAAAACACCATGCCGGCCAGCGTGTTCTCGCGCTCCACTGAGTGCCACAACCAGGACAAAGTGAGCATGGGCACCATCGCCGCCCGCGATGCGATCCGCGTGCTGGAGCTGACCGAACAGGTCGCCGCCGCGACCCTGCTCGCCGCCAACCAGGGCGTGTGGCTGCGCGCCCAGGCCGAGGATGCCCGGCCACTGCCACCGGCACTGGCCGCGATGCACGCCGAACTGGCCCAGGACTTTGCGCCGGTCATCGAAGACCGCGCCCTGGAAGGCGAACTGCGCCTGTGCCTGCAACGTATCGCCGCGCAACACTGGAGGCTGCATGCGTAGCCCCGGCGTGTTGCACAGCGACACTGAAATCCTTGTGCCGTTTTTCGACATCGACACCATGAACGTGGTGTGGCACGGGCATTACGTGAAATACCTGGAAGTGGCGCGTTGTGCGTTGCTGGACAAGATCGGGCATAACTACACGGCGATGCTTGAGTCCGGCTACGCCTGGCCTGTGATCGACATGCAGCTACGCTATGTGCGTGGCGCGACCTTCGGCCAGACCATCAATGTGCGCGCCAGCCTGGTGGAGTGGGAGAATCGTTTGAAGGTCAATTATTTGATCACCGACCTGGCCAGCGGCGAGCGTTTGACCCGCGCCAGCACGGTGCAAGTGGCGGTGCAAATCGCCAGTCGCGAGATGCAACTGGCCTCGCCCAAAGTCTTCACCGACGCCGTAGAGAGAGCCCTGAAATGAGCCCCCCTGTAGGAGCGAGCTTGCTCGCGAAGATCGCCAACGATAACGCTGGGTACCTGACAGCCCGTGGGGCCCTCAGGTTTTTCGCGAGCAAGCTCGCTCCTACAGGGGCGGCGTTGTTGTTGAGCTTCAGTGCCCAGGCCTTTGAGCTGCAGCAGTTGAGCGATCAGCTTGCCAAACCCTCCGTGATCCACGGCAACTTCACCCAGGAAAAACACCTGCGCGCCCTGCCCCAGCCGCTGGTGAGCAAGGGCACCTTCGTGCTCGCCAAGGACCACGGCCTGTTGTGGCTGCTCAAAACCCCGCTGCAACAGGACTACCGCATCACCGGCAAGGGCATCGCTCGCCGTGACGCCAACGGCTGGCAACCGCTGCCGAACAAGAGCGCCGGGGCCGAGCAAAATCGCCTGTTTCTCGCCGTACTCCAGGGCGACAGCAGCGGCTTGCAACGCGACTTTGACCTGCAACTGCAAGGCGAGGCCCAACAGTGGAAGCTCACGCTGACCCCGCGTTCGCTACTGCTCAAGCAAGTGTTCACCCAGATCAATATCGACGGCGGCGCACTGGTGCGCACCATTGAACTGCTGGAAACCCAAGGCGACAGCACGCTGTTGCGCATGCAGGACAGTACCGCCGATCAGCCGTTGAGCGATGCGGAGCAACACGACTTTGCCCAGTGAACGCCTGCTGCCACGCCTGTTCCTGATCCTGCTGGTGGCCGTGCTGGCCCTGGCCGGCTGGCAGTGGCGCCATGGCGCGCCATTGTCGGCCAACCTGATGGAACTGGTGCCGGGCAGCACGCCAAACGCCCTGGAACAGCAGGCCGAACAGCGTATGCAAGAGCCGCTGAACCGCGAAATGCTGGTGCTGGTGGGCCATGCCGACCGCCAGCAAGCGCTGTCCGTGGCGCAGCAATTGGGTGAGCGCTGGCAGGCCAGCGGCTTGTTTGAACAGGTGCAATGGAACCTGCAAGCCGACTTGCCGGCGCTGCGCGAGCAACTGCTGCGTGGGCGCTTGTCGATGCTTTCGGCCAACGACCGTGAGCAACTGATCGAACACCCCGACGCCTTCATCCAGCAAAGGGTGCAAGCGCTGTTCGACCCCTTCACAGGTTTCAGCCTGGTGCCGAGCCAGGACGACTGGCTGGGCCTGACCGGGCGCATCCAGAACAGCCAGCCGCAACACGGTGCGGTACAGCTGGACGTCAGCAGCGGCGCCTTGATCGCCGAAGCCGACGGCCAAAGCTGGGTGTTGCTGCGGGCACGTACCACCGGCAATGCTTTCGATATGAAACTGCCGCTGCAAGTAGCGGACTTGCTCCAGGCCAGCCGCGAGCAAGCTGGCGAGCACGGCGCGCAATTGCTCGCCGCCAGCGGCTTGCTCTACGCGGCCAATGGGCAGCAGCAAGCCACCCGGGAAATCACCTGGGTCGGCGGTGGCGCAACCGTCGGCATCCTGTTG
This sequence comes from Pseudomonas paralactis, assembly GCF_001439735.1. Taxonomy (GTDB): domain Bacteria; phylum Pseudomonadota; class Gammaproteobacteria; order Pseudomonadales; family Pseudomonadaceae; genus Aquipseudomonas; species Aquipseudomonas paralactis. The sequence goes on along the minus strand of NZ_JYLN01000004.1, from coordinate 351,951 downwards.
TTGCTGTTGCTGGCTTTCCGCCGCTGGCGGGTGTTGCTGGCGTTCGTGCCGGTGCTGGTGGGCATGTTGTTTGGCGCAGTCGCCTGTGTGGCGCTGTTTGGGCATATGCATGTGATGACCCTGGTGCTGGGCTCCAGCCTGATCGGCGTGGCGGTGGATTACCCACTGCACTACCTGTCCAAAAGCTGGAGCCTGCAACCCTGGCGCAGTTGGCCAGCGTTGCGCCTGACCCTGCCGGGCCTGAGCCTGAGCCTGGCCACCAGTTGCATCGGCTACCTGGCGCTGGCCTGGACACCGTTTCCGGCGCTGACGCAAATCGCGGTGTTCTCCGCCGCCGGGCTGGTAGGCGCTTATTTGTGTGCGGTGTGCCTGCTGCCCGCGCTGCTCAAGGGCGTGGAGCTGCGCCCGGCGCAATGGCCGCTGCGTGTCGCCCAGACTCTGTGGCAACTGCGTACGGCCTTGATCAAACGCGTGCCCGGTTCAGTGCTGCTGGTGGGGGTGCTGGTGTTCTGCGCCGCCGGCCTGTGGCAGCTCGACAGCAAAAACGATATTCGCCAATGGATCGGCGCGCCGCCGCAATTGCTCCAGGAAGCCCAGGCCGTAGCGCGTATCACCGGGTTCCAGCCCACCAGCCAGTTTTTCCTGGTGCGGGCGGATAATCAGCAGCAGTTGCTGGAGCGCCAGGCCGCCCTGGGCAAACGCCTGGATCAGTTGGTGAATATGGACAAGCTCCAGGGCTACCTGGCGCTCAGTCAGTTGGTGAACCTGCCCGAAGAGCAGCAACAACTGCGCGATGCGCTGAACACTCTGGCGCAACACTGGCAACCGCTGCTGGACCTCGGCGTGCCCGCCAGCGCCTTGCAAGCCGAAGTCGCGCAATTGCAGGCGCTACCCACCCAAGACATCGACGCGGCCCTGCAAGGCCCGCTGGCCGAACCCTGGCGCACGCTGTGGCTCGGCCCGGTAGAGGGCGGCGTGGCGGCCATGGTCAGCCTGCAAGGCTTGAACAACCCGGCGTTGCTGCGGGTACAGGCGCTGGACTTGCCCGGCGTGCAACTGGTCGATCGCCTGGGCGACTTGAACCGCGTATTTGCCGACACGCAAATCAGCGCTGCCGAATTGAAGTTGTTGTCGTGCGGGCTGATCGTAGTGTTGCTGATTGTGCCCTTCGGTTTTGGCGGCGCCTTGCGTATCGTCGCCCTGCCGTTGCTGGCCGCGCTGTGTAGCCTGGCCAGCCTCGGTTGGCTGGGCCAGCCGCTGACCTTGTTCAGCCTGTTTGGCCTGCTGCTGGTCACGGCCATCAGCGTGGACTACGCGATCTTGATGCGCGAGCAGATCGGCGGCCCGGCCGTCAGCCTGTTGGGAACATTGCTGGCAGCGTTGACAACCTGGTTGTCGTTCGGCCTGCTGGCGGTATCCAGTACACCGGCGGTGAGTAATTTTGGTTTGTCGGTCAGCCTGGGCCTGGCATTCAGCTTTATGCTGGCGCCCTGGGCCGGCCGGCAGAAACACACCTTATGAATGCGATTTTCGCCCATGCGGCAAGGAGCCCTCGTGCCCACAGTTGAAATGGAACGTCGCCAGGTAGTGGTGATCGGTGCCGGGCCATCCGGTGCCATCGCGGCCGCGCTGTTAAAGCGCAAGGGGCATGACGTATTGATCATCGAGCGCGAGCACTTCCCGCGCTTCTCGATTGGCGAAAGCCTGCTGTCTCACTGCATCGACTTTATCGAAGAAGCCGGGATGCTCGACGCTGTAGAGGCGGCCGGATTCCAGCTCAAAACCGGCGCCGCGTTCGCCTGGGGCGAGCGCTACAGTGCGTTTGATTTTGGCGACACCTTCAGCAACGGCAAGCCCACCACCTTCCAGGTGCAGCGCGGCGAGTTCGACAAGTTGCTGGCCGACCAGGCGGCGCTGCAAGGCGTGGAAATCCGCTACGGCCAAAGCATTGTCGGCGTGGATTTTTCCGGCGAATGCCGTTACCTGCATGTGCGCCGAGACAATGGCAGCACGTACCACATCAAGGCCAGGTTCGTACTGGATGCCAGCGGCTATGGCCGCGTGCTGCCACGCCTGCTGGACCTGGAGGCGCCGTCAAACTTCCCGCTGCGCCAGGCCGTGTTCACTCACGTCGAAGACCGCATCGAACACCCAGGCTTTGATCGCAGCAAAATCCTGGTCACCACCCACCCCACCCAGCGCGACATCTGGTTCTGGACCATCCCGTTCAGCAATGGCCGCTGCTCAGTAGGCGTAGTTGCGGCCAAGGAGCATTTCGATGGCCGCGACAGCGACCTCGACGCCTGCCTGCGCAGCTTCATCGAGCAAACCCCAAGCCTGTGCGCCGTGCTGCAAAACGCCGTATGGGACACTCCGGCGCGCAGCATCGGCGGCTATTCGGCCAACGTCAAAACCCTGCACGGTCCGGGCTTTGCGCTGCTGGGCAATGCGGCGGAATTTCTCGACCCGGTGTTCTCGTCCGGTGTGACCATCGCCATGCGCTCGGCCAGCATGGCCGCCGCTGTCCTGCACCGCCAGCTCAACGGCGAAACCGTGGACTGGCAAAGCGAATTTGCCGACCCCTTGAAGCGCGGTGTCGACACTTTCCGCTGCTACGTCGAAGGCTGGTATGCGGGCACGTTCCAGGACGTGATTTTCCATCCTGGCAGCTCCGCGGAGATTCGCCGCATGATCAGTTCGATCCTGGCCGGTTACGCCTGGGATGAGCGCAACCCGTTTGTCAGCGAGCCGAAACGACGGTTGCGGATGCTGTCGGAAATCTGTGCGAGTGAGCCGGTATGAACAGCCCTGCCGTTGGAAAAAACTACCTGAGCAAAAACTACGTCGAAGAAACCCGTTTCGGCTTCTGGTTCCTGCGCAGCCACACCTGGCAGCATCACGTATTGCGCGTGGCGATCAACGACCTGCGCAGCCTGTTCAGCGAGCCGCTGCCGGTGGCGCCGGTGCTGCTGGACGCCGGTTGTGGCCAGGGCAAATCCTTCCGGTTGCTGCAGCAGGTGTTTGCGCCTGCACGCCTGATCGGCCTGGATGCCGACCCCCACAGCCTGGAGCTGAGCCGTGAAGAGGCTGCGCGCCAGGGCCTGACTGTCGAGCTGATCGGCAGTGACTGCGCCACCCTCGATGTACCGGACGCCAGCGTCGATATCGTGTTTTGCCACCAGACCTTTCACCACTTGGTCGAGCAACATCGCGCACTCAAGGAGTTCTATCGGGTGCTCAAACCGGGCGGCTATCTGCTGTTTGCCGAATCCACCGAAGCCTATATCGACACTTGGGTGATTCGCTGGCTGTTCCGCCACCCGATGCATGTGCAAAAAAGCGCCGAAGAGTACCTGGAGATGCTGCGCGAGCAGGGTTTTGAATTCGACTCGCAGAATGTCTCGTACCCCTACCTGTGGTGGAGCCGCTCCAGCGACTTCGGCCTGTTGGAACGCTGGGGCCTGCGCAAGGCGCCGCCGGTGGGCCAGCGTGAGGAAACCCTGGTCAACTGCGTTGCACGCAAACCTTTGGAGACCGCCGCCCCATGATGCGCCTGCTGTTAATGGGCTGCCTGTTGCTGCTGAGCGCCTGCGCCAGCCAGGCACCGTTGCCGGAACAAATCCCGGCCCTGGCCTTGCCGATGCAACTGCATGTGCAGCGCCAGGCGGACGACCAGCACCAGGACTGGCTGCTGGTGATCCAGCGCGAAGGCAACGCGATTCGCTGGTCGATGATGGACCCTTTGGGCATCCCTCTGGCCCGGCAAAAACTGCTCGATGGGCAGTGGCAGGCCGACGGGTTGCTGCCGCCCAATCCCCAGGCGCGGGAGTTGTTTGCCGCGCTGCTGTTTGCCCTGACCCCGGCCGGTGATGTGCCGGCATTGTATCCGCACGCCCAGGCGATGGACCTGACGCGCACGCTGCCGGGCCACTGGCAAATCATCTATCAGTCTTCCGAGGTGTTCAGCGTGAACATGGCCGGCCAGCCGTTGAGTTATCGCATCACGCCGCTGGGTGTCAGCCGATGACCGCCTACCTCAATGCCCTCGGTGTGATCTGCGCCCTTGGCCGCGGCCAGGCCGAAGTCAGCCGCAACCTGTTTGCCGGCGACTGCTCAGGGATGCGTGCCGAAAGCGGCTGGGTGCCGGAGCGCGTGGTGCCGGTGGCTGGCGTCCAGGGCGAACTGGCACCTCTGCCGGTGGAGCTGGCTCAACACAGCAGCCGCAATAACCAGTTGTTGCTGGAAGCGGCGTTGCAGATCGACGATCAGATCCGCCAGGCCATTCAAACCTATGGCCCCGGGCGCGTCGGCGTGGTGCTTGGTACCAGCACCTCGGGCATCGACGAAGCCAGCCGTGGCATTGCTCATTACCTGCGCGACCAGCAGTTCCCTGCCGACTACGACTACCAGCAACAGGAACTCAGCGCCCCGGCAAACTTCCTTGCCGACTGGCTGCAATTGAGCGGCCCGGCCTATGTAATTTCCACCGCCTGTACCTCCAGCGCCCGTGCCTTGATGAGCGCCCAGCGCTTGCTGAACCTGGGGGTGTGCGATGCGGTGATCTGTGGCGGCGTGGACAGCCTGTGCAAGCTGACCCTGAATGGATTTACCTCGCTGGAGGCGGTATCCAGCGAGCGCTGCAACCCGTTTTCGGTGAACCGCAACGGTATCAATATCGGTGAGGCGGCCGTGCTGTTCCTGATGAGCCGCGAACCGGCACCGATCGCCTTGCTGGGCAGCGGCGCCAGTTGCGACGCCCACCATATCTCCGCACCCGAGCCCAGCGGCAAGGGTGCACTGCAGGCGATGCGCAAAGCCCTGGCCAGCGCAAAGCTGGCCCCCGAGCAGATCGGCTACCTGAACCTGCACGGCACCGCCACCCAACACAACGACGCCATGGAAAGCCTGGCCGTCGCCAGCCTGTTCCCCGGCGGCGTGGCCTGTTCATCGACCAAGCCCATGACCGGCCACACCCTTGGCGCCGCCGGAGCGCTGGAAGCGGCGTTCTGCTGGCTGAGCCTGGCTCACGGCCAGTTGCCGCCTCACGTGTGGGACGGTCACGCCGATCCGGCGCTGCCCGCCTTGCAATGGACGCACAGCGGCGACACCTTGAAAAAACCCTGCCTGATGAGCAACTCGTTTGCCTTCGGCGGCAATAACGTCAGCCTGATAATCGCAGAGGCCCCATGAACGATTGGCCACTTGCCGAACTGCTGCCCCACGCGGGCGACATGATCCTGATCGACCAGGTGCTGTCGTTCGATGATGAGCAGATCCGCACCCGCGTCACCGTCAAGCCCGACGGCCTGTTCAATCGTGCCGACGGCAGCCTGCCGGCCTGGGTCGGTATTGAGCTGATGGCGCAAAGCGTCGCCGCCTTTGCCGGTTGCCATGCACGCCAGCAAGGCCGTGCGGTGGAACTGGGCTTCCTGTTGGGTACACGTAAGTTCGAGTGCAACGTGGAGCACTTCCCGGCGGGCGCCGAGCTGAATATCCACGGCCTGCGCTCCCTGGAAGACGACAACGGCATGGGTGTGTTCGAATGCCACCTCACCGGCGACGGCATCCAGGCCAGTGCGCGCCTGAACGTATTTCGACCGCCCCAGGCGGCCAACTATTTAGATGAATCGAAGGACCCAACGTCATGACTGAATCCGTACTGGTCACCGGCTCCAGCCGTGGCATCGGCCGCGCCATTGCCCTGCGCCTGGCCCAGGCCGGCCATGACATCGTACTGCATTGCCGCAGTGGCCGGGCGCAAGCCGAGGCGGTGCAGGTGGAAATCGAGGCACTGGGGCGCAAGGCGCGGGTGCTGCAATTCGACGTGTCTGACCGTGCCAGTTGCAAAGCCATGCTTGAGGCCGATGTAGAGCAGCATGGCGCCTATTACGGTGTGGTGCTCAATGCCGGCCTGACCCGCGACGGCGCCTTCCCGGCCTTGTCGGAAGATGATTGGGACGTGGTGATGCGTACCAATCTCGATGGTTTCTATAACGTGCTGCACCCGGTGATGATGCCGATGATCCGTCGTCGCGCCGCAGGGCGCATCGTGTGCATCACGTCGGTTTCCGGGCTGATCGGCAATCGCGGCCAGGTCAATTACAGTGCATCGAAAGCCGGCCTGATCGGCGCGGCCAAGGCGCTGGCGATCGAGCTGGGCAAACGCAAGATCACCGTCAACTGCGTGGCTCCGGGGCTGATCGACACCGCAATGCTGGATGAAAATGTACCCGTGGAAGAATTAATGAAGATGATCCCGGCGCAGCGCATGGGCACGCCGGAAGAGGTGGCTGGCGCGGTGAATTTTCTGATGTCGGCTGAAGCGGGCTATATCACGCGCCAGGTGCTGGCCGTGAACGGAGGCTTGTGCTGATGAAGCGCGTCGTCGTCACCGGCATGGCCGGCGTGACCTCCCTGGGCAGCGACTGGGACACCATCGCCGCCAACTTTCGCGCCAACCGCAGCGGTATCCGGCGCATGGATGAGTGGGACCGTTTCACCGAGTTGAACACGCGCCTGGCGGGGCCGATTGATGACTTTGTGGTGCCTGCGCACTGGACCCGCAAGCAATTGCGCAGCATGGGGCGTGTGTCGCGCCTGGCAGTCTGGGCAGCGGAGCAGGCGCTGCAGGATGCCGGCCTGCTTGGAGACCCGTCGATCAAGGACGGACGTATGGGCGTGGCGTGTGGCTCGTCCACCGGCAGCACCGATGAGATCAAGGCGTTCGGCAATATGCTGCTCAATTCGGTGGCCGAGGGGCTTAACGCCAACTCCTATGTACGCATGATGCCGCACACCACGGCGGCGAATATCAGCATTTTCTTTGGCCTTACCGGGCGTTTGATCCCTACCTCCAGCGCCTGCACCAGCGGTAGCCAGGGCATTGGCTATGCCTACGAGGCGATCAAGTTCGGGCGCCTGTCATTGATGCTCGCCGGCGGCGCCGAAGAGCTGTGCCCCACCGAAGCCATGGTGTTCGATGCGCTCTACGCTACCAGCCTGAAAAACGACGCGCCACAAACCAGCCCGCGCCCCTACGACAGCGGCCGCGACGGCCTGGTGATCGGTGAAGGCGGCGGCATGTTGGTGCTCGAAGAGTTGGAACACGCGTTGGCGCGGGGCGCGCATATTCACGCGGAACTGGTTGGCTTCGGCAGCAATGCCGACGGCCAGCACACCACCCGCCCGGAGCAGAAAACCATGCGCCGCGCCATGGAACTGGCCCTGGAAGACGCAGGTCTTGAACCGTCCGCCATCGGCTACGTGAACGGCCACGGCACGGCCACCGATCAGGGCGACATCGCTGAAACCCTGGCCACCAGCAGCCTGTTCGGCAGCCGTATGCCGATCAGCTCGCAGAAGAGTTTCCTCGGCCACACCCTGGGTGCCTGCGGCGCACTGGAGTCGTGGTTCAGCATTGAGATGATGAACCGCGACCAATACGTGCACACCTTCAACCTGGACGCGGTCGACCCGCAATGCGGCGAACTGGATTACCTGCAAGGTGGCTTTCGCCAGATGCACAACGACTACGTGATGAATAACAATTTTGCCTTCGGCGGCGTTAACACCTCGTTGATCTTCCGCCGCTGGGCCTGACTTTTTAATCGATTGGAGAAAACGGAATGTCTTCCCTGCTACGCGCTACCCTGATCACCCTGGCCCTGCTGACCACGGCTGGCTGCACCAGCAAACCGGTGCTCAACACCCAGCACGAGTTACCGGCCACAAGCCAGGTCAGCGAAGAAAAAATGAAGCAAGTGATCGTCGCCGCTCTGCAAAAACGCGAGTGGACGGTACAACGCCTGAGCCCACAACTGGTGCAGGCCGAGATCACCGTGCGCGGCCAGTTCTACGCCGCCATCGACATCCGCTACACCCGCAACAGCTACGCCATCACCTACCGCGACAGCCGCGACCTGGGCTACAAGGACGGCAAGATCCATCGCAACTACAACCGTTGGGTGAGCATGCTGGATCGGGATATTCTGGCGGGGCTGCGTACTTACAGCGTGAATGAAGCAAATACTTCGCCCCAAAACTGACCCCCCTGTGGCGAGGGAGCTTGCTCCCTCGCCACAGGTTATTGAGCGGCCTTACGCGTCAACAACTCCACAAACCCTTTCGCCATCGGCGTTTGCGCGCCCTTACGCTGCACCAGCCACACCGCCGTCACCGCCTGCGGGTCGAGCAAGGTGCGATAGACCACGCCGTCAATGCGGATGCGCTGGTAAGACGCCGGCAACACCGACACCCCCAACCCCGCCGCCACCAGGCCGATGATGGTCATTGCTTCCCCTGCTTCCTGGGCAAAGTGCGGGCTGAACCCGGCGTCGCGAGCCAGGTTGAGCAATTGTGCGTACAGGCCGCTGCCGTAACTGCGCGGGAAGAACACAAAAGGCTCCTCGGCCAATTGCTCCAGGTGCAAGCCGCGCTCGCTGCCTTGGGCCAACGGGTGGCCGGCGCTCAGTACCGCTACCAAGGGTTCGCGCATCAACTCGACCACGCTCAGTGAGTCGGGCAAGGGCAAAGGCCGCATCAGCCCCACCTGAATCGACTCATCCACCAGCGACTCGGCCACTTGGGTGCTGCTCATTTCTTGCAAGTTCAGATGCACCGCCGGGAATGCCTGGCGGAAGGCAAAGATCGCCCGGGGAATGCTCGCGTTGAACGGCGCAGACGAGGTGAAGCCGATCTTCAACTCACCCAGCTCGCCCAACTGCGCACGCCGCGCCACATCTGCCGCCTTGTCGACCTGGGCCAGTACCAAGCGTGCCTCTTGCAAGAACAAGCGCCCTGCCTCGCTCAGCTCGACCCGACGATTGGTGCGCTCGAACAAGCGTGCGCCCAGCTCGTGTTCCAGCGCCTGGATCTGCTGGCTCAGGGGTGGCTGCGAGATGCCCAGCACCTGCGCGGCGCGGCCGAAGTGCAGTTCTTCGGCAACGGCGATGAAGTAGCGCAAATGGCGGAATTCCATGCAAGCCTCATTAGGTCGTAAAAACTATCAAACAGGTCGAACAATATATTGGAAAGAATCATTAGCCAGCTATATTCTTTTTTGCATTGTCAGTCCTGGCAGACTTTCCTCCCCGAGGTCCCCCGTGAATCCTGCTGTTGCTCCACTTGCCCAACACACCCCGCCCTCAGCCCTCGATGAGGTGGTGGCGCAGCTTAATGACGAGTACATCGAAAAAGGCACGCCGATGTTCATGCGCACCGTGCTGGCGCTGTTCTCCGGCGGGTTTGCCACCTTTGCCCTGTTGTATTGCGTACAGCCGATGATGCCGGCACTGTCCCACGAGTTTTCCATCAATGCGGCGCAAAGCAGCCTGATTCTTTCCGTCGCGACCGCCATGCTCGCCTGCGGTCTGCTGGTCACCGGGCCGATATCCGACCGGCTGGGGCGCAAGCCGGTGATGGTTGCCGCATTGTTCTGCGCGGCACTGGCCACCATCGCCAGCGGCTTGATGCCGAGCTGGGAGGGCATCCTGCTGATGCGCGCACTGGTAGGCTTGTCCTTAAGCGGCCTGGCCGCCGTGGCGATGACCTACCTCAGCGAAGAGATCCACCCACAACACATTGGCCTGGCCATGGGCCTGTATATCGGCGGCAATGCGATTGGCGGCATGAGCGGGCGCCTGATCATCGGCGTGTTGATCGACTTCGTCAGCTGGCACACCGCAATGCTGATCATCGGCGCCCTGGCACTGATCGCCGCCACAGTGTTCTGGAAGATCCTGCCGCCATCGCGCAACTTTCGCGCCAGCAGCCTCAAGCCGCGCAGCCTGGTGGATGGCTTTGTCATGCACTTCAAGGATGCGGGCTTGCCGTGGCTGTTTCTTGAAGCCTTCCTGCTGATGGGCGCCTTCGTAACGATGTTCAACTACATCGGCTATCGCCTGCTGGCCTCGCCGTATGAGCTGAGCCAGGCGGTGGTGGGCCTGCTGTCGTTGGTGTACCTCTCGGGCATCTACAGCTCGGCCAAGATCGGCTCGCTGGCCGACCGCCTCGGCCGCCGCCGTGTGCTGTGGGCCACCATCGTGCTGATGCTCGCCGGCATGGCCCTGACGCTGTTCACGCCTTTGTGGCTGGTGGTGCCGGGCATGTTGATCTTCACCTTCGGCTTTTTCGGCGCCCACTCGGTCGCCAGCAGCTGGATCGGCCGCCGGGCAGTAAAAGCCAAGGGGCAGGCGTCGTCGCTGTACTTGTTCTGCTATTACGTGGGGTCGAGTATTGCCGGGACGGCGGGTGGTTTTTTCTGGCACTTTGCCGGGTGGAACGGGATTGGCGGGTTTATCGTCGCGCTGCTGATTGGCGCGTTACTGGTGGCGTTGAAGCTGGCGAAGTTGCCGCCGTTGGGACCCACAGCAGCTTGAGGCATATCGTTTAATGAGAAAACCGCCTCACAGCGGTTTTTTCCCAATGGGCTTTCGCTTCATTCCAGTGCTGATCGAATCATGAAGCGCCATGGCACGTCCTCCATCCCACTCCGCCTGCATTGCCGAAAACAGCTCGATATCGATACGCGTTTGATGGGCAATGAGCGCCTCGGACATTGCCTCGGCAATTCGCTCAATGATCAACAAAGGTTTCTCCACCGCACAGTGCTTACGACCAAATTCCATCAGTTGCTGGCGGTCCGGATAGTTTTTGACCTTGTTCATTTTTATCGCCAAGGTGCGATCTACCAATGAACGACCGGACTTGGGATTGTAGTTCTCATACACAGTAGTGGTGGTGACATCGAAGACGGGCGCTAATTGCACTGTTTCACGGGCGCCAGGATGGGTGTAGATCACACCAAAGTTTTTCAGGTGCGCATCACCATTACGCACCATGACTGACAAGCAAACCGAAGAGAAGAACCGCTCAAGCTCGCGTAACGGATCACCCTGCGCACAAACATGATTGATCACCGCAGCGAGGGTCTCGTAGCTCTGCGAGTACTTGTAATTGTCGTGGGGATCTTTGTTGAGGCCCAATAGAACGGCCATGTCCTCAAAACCAAGCCGCCCGGACGGGGTCAGGTCAAAGCGCTCCATCACAAACAGATCGCCTCCTTCGGACAACCAGAAAGGTGGTGTTTCCATGCCCGCAATACGCGCAGCTTCCATGCAGAGGAACTCATTCTGTGCCAAATGAACGTATTCATCGGCACCCGACTTCACGATCAGGTCAGAACTGAGCATGGTTTTGCGACTGCCCGTCAGCTTGTCCAGGTCAGGTACCAGTACCTTGGGTTGCACACCGGAAATACCCGACTCGAAATATGTCTCCACTAGAAATGCGAATACACCCTGGGAGATATCGGCTGACAGTATTTGCTGGAGGCCCACCTGAGCCTTCACGGGCGCTGATGCCTCAACAGGGTTCTGGTAGGTAAGCCGCCCAATCTGGTTACCGCCGATCACCGATAAAAGGCGCATCTCGTCTACCTGCATATGCTTGGCCATCCGTCGTTTGATTTGATCGGCCAGAAACCCTTCCGGTACGTTCATATCGAAAATCGGATGCAGTACGTTGCTGACAGCAGGCGTCGGGTCGTAGGGCATGACCAGGGATACTTCGCGCCCGGCATCAGCAGATGAATAAGCAAACGAGAATTGCGAGCCTTTGGACAAATCGCCTGCATGGCCCTGGGGTGTCACAACGTTGAGCAGCTTGATTCTACTCATCGTGCTCCACCAGATCGGCGAGGGATTTGAGATCGATGCGTTTATCCACAACTTCCAAGGCCATCCCCAGTGCGCAAATCACCCGGAACACCGTGTACATCGCGACGTTTTCACCCGCTTCAAGATCAATGATGGTCTTGCGGTTGCACTTGGCTCGGTCCGCCAGATACGCTTGACTAAAGCCCTTGGCACGGCGCAGTTGGCGGATTCTTTCGCCAAGATCAGGTGGAGTAGCCAGCAACATAATGTCACCCATGACGGACTTTTCAGTATAAGAATCTAATTATGTCCGCAATGACGGACACCACAAGTACCATACGTCTGCTGACCACAAACAAGAACGCCCGGCCTAAGCCGGGCGTTCTTTATCAGGCAACTGTCACTCGTGGTACTGCGCCGACAACTCATGCACAGCCCGCAGGAACGCGCCCGCGTGCTCCGGGTTCACTTCCGGGGTGATGCCATGGCCGAGGTTGAACACGTGCCCGGTGCCCCTGCCATAGCTGGCCAGGATGCGCCCGACTTCGGTACGGATCGCTTCCGGCTTGGCGTAGAGCACGGTCGGGTCCATGTTGCCTTGCAGGGCCACCTGGTTGCCGACGCGGCGGCGCGCTTCACCAAGGTCGCAGGTCCAGTCCAGGCCCAATGCATCGGCACCAGCATCGGCGATGCTTTCCAGCCACAGGCCGCCGCCTTTGGTGAACATGATCACCGGAACCTTGCGGCCTTCGTGTTCACGGATCAGGCCGCTGACGATCTTGCGCATGTAGGCCAGGGAAAACTCCTGGTAGGCCGCCGCCGACAGGTTGCCGCCCCAGGTGTCGAAGATCTGCACCGCTTGCGCACCGGCCATGATCTGGCCGTTGAGGTAGGACGTCACCGACTGCGCCAGCTTGTCCAGCAACAGGTGCATGGCTTGCGGGTTGTCGTAGAGCATGGCCTTGGTCTTGCGGAAGTCTTTCGACGAGCCGCCTTCAACCATATAAGTGGCCAGGGTCCATGGGCTGCCGGAGAAGCCGATCAGCGGCACACGGCCGTTAAGCTCGCGACGGATGGTGCTGACGGCGTCCATCACATAACCGAGGTCTTTGTGCGGATCAGGGATCGGCAAGGCTTCGATATCAGCCAGGGTGCTCACGACTTTCTTGAAGCGCGGGCCTTCGCCGGTCTCGAAATACAGGCCCTGGCCCATGGCATCAGGGATGGTGAGGATATCGGAGAAGAGGATGGCCGCATCCAGTTGTGGGTAGCGGTCCAGCGGCTGCATGGTGACTTCGCACGCGAACTCCGGATTCATGCACAGGCTCATGAAATCGCCTGCATTGGCGCGGCTGGCGCGGTATTCCGGCAGGTAGCGACCGGCTTGACGCATCATCCACACGGGCGTGACGTCTACGGGTTGCTTGAGCAGGGCACGAAGGAAACGGTCGTTCTTGAGGGCAGTCATGTCGGCATCCGCAAAAAAAGTGCGGGCATTTTCTCAGAGCGCGACGCAAAAGGCACGGCAAGAGCGGAGCCTTTTGTCTATCGGGTCAATTTGTCGCAATGACTGGCAACACAAACCTCAATGTGAAATGAGGTTTGTGTGGGAGCTGGCTTGCCTGCGATAGCATCAACTGGGTCTGGCTGACAGACCGAGTTGCCTGCATCGCAGGCAAGCCAGCTCCCACATTTGATCGCATTTCAGACTGAAATTTGATCAGACCTGCAGGTAGTCCAGGATCCCTTCGGCGGCATTGCGGCCTTCGAAGATCGCGGTTACCACCAGGTCCGACCCGCGCACCATATCGCCACCGGCGAAGATCTTCGGGTTGCTGGTCTGGTGCTTGTACTGGCCTTGCTCCGGAGCTACCACGCGGCCCTGGCTGTCGGTCTGGATTTCAAACTGCTCGAACCAGGGCGCCGGGCTTGGGCGGAAACCGAAGGCGATGACCACGGCGTCGGCCGGGATGATTTCTTCGGAACCCGGGATCGGCTCGGGGCTACGACGGCCACGGGCATCCGGCTCGCCGAGACGGGTCTCGACCACCTTCACGCCTTCGACGCGGTCTTCACCCACGATGGCAATCGGCTGGCGGTTGTAGAGGAATTTCACGCCTTCTTCCTTGGCGTTCTTCACCTCTTTGCGCGAGCCGGGCATGTTGGCTTCGTCACGGCGATACGCACAGGTCACCGACTTGGCGCCCTGGCGGATCGAGGTACGGTTGCAGTCCATGGCCGTGTCGCCACCGCCCAGCACCACGACCTTCTTGCCCTTCATGTCGACGAAATCTTCCGGCGACTTTTCAAAGCCCAGGTTGCGGTTGACGTTGGCGATCAGGAAGTCGAGCGCGTCATACACGCCTGGCAAGTCCTCACCGGCAAAGCCGCCCTTCATGTAGGTGTAGGTGCCCATGCCCATGAACACCGCATCGTATTCGGCGAGCAGTTGCTCCATGGTGATGTCTTTGCCGATTTCGGTATTGAGGCGAAACTCGATACCCATGCCGGTGAACACTTCACGACGGTGGCTCAGTACGTTTTTTTCCAGCTTGAACTCGGGGATACCGAAGGTCAGCAGGCCACCGATTTCCGGGTTCTTGTCGAACACCACCGGGGTTACGCCACCCCGCACCAACACGTCGGCACACCCCAGGCCCGCCGGGCCCGCGCCGATGATCGCGACGCGCTTGCCGGTTGGCTTGACCTTGGACATGTCCGGGCGCCAGCCCATGGCGAACGCGGTGTCGGTGATGTACTTCTCCACTGAACCGATGGTCACCGCGCCGAAGCCGTCGTTGAGGGTGCAGGCACCTTCACATAGACGGTCTTGCGGACACACCCGGCCGCAGACTTCCGGCAGGGTGTTGGTCTGGTGCGACAGCTCGGCGGCGGCGAGGATGTTGCCCTCGGCCACCAGCTTGAGCCAGTTGGGAATGAAGTTGTGCACCGGGCACTTCCATTCGCAATACGGGTTACCGCAACCCAGGCAGCGGTGGGCCTGGTCGGCCGAGTGCTGGGGTTTGAAGGGTTCGTAGATTTCCACGAACTCTTTCTTGCGTTGACGCAACAGTTTCTTCTTCGGATCTTTGCGCCCGACATCGATGAACTGGAAGTCGTTATTCAGACGTTCAGCCATGTTAAAACCTCATCAAACTGTTCAGGCGCATATCACTGCGGGTTGGCACGGATGCTGGAAAGCAACGATTTCAGGTTGGCAGCCTTGGGTTTGACCAGCCAGAAACGACGCAGGTAATCATCGAGGTTTTCGGCGAGGTTACGGCCCCATTCGCTGCCGGTTTCCTCGACGTACTCGTCCAGCACGTGCTGCAAGTGGTTCCGGTAGGATTCCATGGCTTCGCCGCTGATCCGCTGGATCTCGACCAACTCGTGGTTGACCTTGTCGACGAAGGTGTTGTCCTGGTCGAGCACGTAGGCGAAACCGCCGGTCATGCCCGAACCGAAGTTGTAACCGGTCTTGCCCAGTACCGCGACAAAGCCTCCGGTCATGTACTCGCAGCAGTGATCGCCAGTGCCTTCCACCACGGTGTGGGCACCGGAGTTACGCACGGCGAAACGCTCACCGGCGGTACCTGCGGCAAACAGCTTGCCACCGGTGGCGCCGTACAAGCAGGTGTTGCCGATGATGGCACTGTCCTGGGTCTTGTACACGCTGCCAGCCGGCGGAACGATGACCAGTTTGCCGCCGGTCATGCCCTTGCCCACGTAGTCGTTGGCGTCGCCTTCCAGGTACATGTGCAGGCCGCCAGCGTTCCACACGCCGAAGCTCTGGCCCGCAGTGCCCTTGAAGCGGAAGGTGATCGGCGCTTTCGCCATGCCCTGGTTGCCGTGCTTGCGCGCGATTTCGCCGGAGATGCGTGCACCGATGGAGCGGTCGCAGTTGCAGATATCCAGGGCGAATTCGCCACCGCTGGCGTCGCTGATCGAGGAACCGGCCATTTCGACCATTTTCTCGGCCAGCAGGCCTTTGTCGAACGGCGGGTTGCGGTCCACCTGGCAGAACTGTGGCTTGTCTGCCGGGATGTGATCGCTGCCCAACAGCGGTGTCAGGTCCAAATGCTGTTGCTTGGCGGTCTGACCTTCGAGGATGTCCAACAGGTCGGTACGACCGATCAGCTCTTCCAGCGAACGCACACCCAATTTGGCCAGCCACTCACGGGTTTCTTCGGCGACGTAGGTGAAGAAATTCACCACCATGTCGACGGTGCCGATGTAGTGATCCTTGCGCAGTTTTTCGTTCTGAGTCGCCACGCCGGTGGCGCAGTTGTTCAGGTGGCAAATGCGCAGGTATTTGCAGCCCAGGGCGATCATCGGCGCGGTGCCGAAGCCGAAGCTCTCGGCGCCGAGGATTGCGGCCTTGATCACGTCGAGGCCGGTTTTCAGACCACCGTCGGTCTGTACCCGCACCTTGCCGCGCAGGTCGTTGCCGCGCAGGGTCTGGTGGGTTTCGGCCAGGCCGAGTTCCCACGGTGCACCGGCGTACTTGATCGAGGTCAGCGGCGAAGCGCCGGTGCCGCCGTCGTAGCCGGAGATGGTGATCAGGTCGGCATAGGCCTTGGCCACACCGGCGGCAATGGTGCCGACGCCGGCTTCTGCCACCAGTTTCACCGAGACCAGGGCCTGGGGGTTGACTTGTTTCAAGTCGAAAATCAGCTGCGACAAATCTTCAATCGAGTAAATGTCGTGGTGCGGCGGTGGCGAGATCAACGTCACGCCCGGCACCGCGTAGCGCAGCTTGGCGATCAAACCGTTGACCTTGCCGCCTGGCAGTTGACCACCCTCACCCGGCTTGGCGCCCTGGGCAACCTTGATCTGCAGCACTTCGGCGTTGACCAGGTACTCGGGGGTCACACCAAAACGGCCGGTAGCCACCTGCTTGATTTTCGAGCTTTTGAGCGTGCCGTAGCGCGCCGGGTCTTCGCCGCCTTCGCCGGAGTTGGAACGCGCACCCAGGCGGTTCATGGCTTCGGCCAGGGCTTCGTGAGCTTCCGGCGACAAGGCGCCCAGGGAAATCCCGGCGGAGTCAAAGCGCTTGAGGATAGATTCCAGCGGCTCGACTTCGGCGATGTCCATCGGCGTGTCCAGGGTTTTCACCTTGAACAGATCGCGAATCATCGACACCGGGCGGTTATCCACCAGGCTCGTGTATTCCTTGAACT
Organism: Pseudomonas paralactis; assembly: GCF_001439735.1. Lineage (GTDB taxonomy): Bacteria > Pseudomonadota > Gammaproteobacteria > Pseudomonadales > Pseudomonadaceae > Aquipseudomonas > Aquipseudomonas paralactis. The sequence continues at coordinate 335,117 of NZ_JYLN01000004.1, read as the reverse complement.
TGGCGTAGTCGCCCTGCTGCACGGCGGCTTGGAGGGTGTTGACCACATCCGGGTTGTACGCATGGTATTCGCCACCGTGCACAAACTTGAGCAGGCCGCCTTGCTGGATCGGCTTGCGCGCACTCCAGGCTTCGGCGGCCAGGGCTTTTTGCTCGGCTTCGATGTCGACGAAGCGCGCACCCTTGATGCGGCTCGGTACGCCACGGAAGCTCAGCTCGCAGACTTCCTCGGACAGGCCGATGGCTTCGAACAACTGAGCGCCACGGTACGAGGTGACGGTGGAGATGCCCATCTTCGACAGGATCTTCAGCAGGCCCTTGGTGATGCCCTTGCGGTAGTTCTTGAACACCTCGTAGAGGTCGCCCAGCACTTCACCGGTACGGATCAGGTCGCCCAGCACTTCGTATGCGAGGAACGGGTACACCGCCGAGGCGCCGAAACCGATCAGCACCGCAAAGTGATGCGGGTCGCGGGCAGTGGCGGTTTCCACGAGGATGTTGGAGTCGCAGCGCAGGCCTTTTTCGGTCAAGCGGTGGTGCACCGCGCCGGTCGCCAGGGACGCGTGGATCGGCAACTTGCCCGGCGCGATATGGCGGTCAGTCAGTACGATCTGGGTGCGACCGGCGCGTACAGCCTCTTCGGCCTGATCGGCGACGTTGCGCACAGCGGCTTCAAGGCCCAGGCTCTCGTCGTAGTTCAGGTCGATGATCTGGCGGTCGAAGCCTGGACGCTCCAGGGTCATCAGCGAGCGCCACTTGGCCGGTGAAACAACCGGCGAGCTGAGGATCACGCGGGAGGCGTGCTCAGGCGATTCCTGGAAGATGTTGCGCTCGGCACCAAGGCACACTTCCAGGGACATGACGATGGCTTCACGCAGCGGGTCGATCGGCGGGTTGGTCACCTGGGCGAACTGCTGGCGGAAGTAGTCGTACGGCGTGCGCACGCGCTGGGACAGCACGGCCATTGGCGTATCGTCGCCCATGGAGCCGACCGCCTCGTAGCCTTGCTCACCGAGCGGGCGCAGCACCTGGTCGCGCTCTTCGAACGTGACCTGGTACATCTTCATGTACTGCTTGAGCTGGTCGATGTCGTAGAAAGCCGAACCGTGGTCATTGTCTTCCATGGTCGCCTGGATGCGCAGGGCGTTCTTGCGCAGCCATTGCTTGTACGGGTGACGCGACTTCAAACGGTTGTCGATGGCGTCGGTGTCGAGGATCTGCCCGGTCTCGGTGTCCACGGCCAGGATCTGGCCAGGGCCGACACGGCCTTTGGCAATCACATCTTCAGGCTTGTAGTCCCACACGCCGATTTCCGAGGCGAGGGTGATAAAGCCATTGGTGGTGGTGACCCAACGCGCCGGGCGCAGGCCGTTACGGTCGAGCAGGCACACCGCGTAGCGGCCGTCGGTCATGACCACGCCGGCCGGGCCGTCCCACGGTTCCATGTGCATCGAGTTGTACTCGTAGAACGCACGCAGGTCCGGGTCCATGGTCTCGACGTTCTGCCACGCTGGCGGAATGATCATGCGCACGCCACGGAACAGGTCGATGCCACCGGTGACCATCAGTTCAAGCATGTTGTCCATGCTGGAGGAGTCCGAACCCACGCGGTTGACCAGCGGGCCGAGTTCTTCGAGGTCCATCAGATCGTTGGCGAACTTGGTGCGCCGGGCCACAGCCCAGTTGCGGTTGCCGGTGATGGTGTTGATCTCGCCGTTGTGGGCGAGGAAGCGGAATGGCTGAGCCAGCGGCCATTTCGGCAGGGTGTTGGTGGAGAAGCGCTGGTGGAACACGCAGATTGCGGTTTGCAGGCGCTCATCGCTCAGGTCTGGATAGAAGGCGGTCAAGTCCGCCGGCATCATCAGACCTTTATAAATGATGGTCTTGTGCGAAAAGCTGCAGATGTAATGGTCGGTGTCGGCGGCGTTGAGCACCGACGAACGACGACGGGACGTGAACAGCTTGATCGCCATGTCCTGGTCGCTCAGGCCGTCGCCTGCGATGAACACTTGTTCGATCTGCGGCAGGCGCTCCAGGGCCAGGCGGCCGAGTACGCTGGTATCGATGGGCACTTTGCGCCAGCCGACCAGTTGCAGGCCGGCGGCCACGATCTCGCGGTTCATGTTTTCGCGAGCGGCTTCGGCTTTTACCGGGTCCTGGTTGAAAAACACCATGCCCACGGCGTACTGCTTGGGCAGGTCGGCCGCGAAATGCTCTTTGGCGACCGCGCGCAGAAACTGGTCGGGCTTTTGAATCAGCAAGCCGCAACCGTCACCGGTCTTGCCGTCGGCGTTGATCCCACCGCGGTGGGTCATGCAGGTCAGGGCCTCGATGGCCGTTTGCAAAAGGGTATGACTGGGCTCGCCCTGCATCTGGGCTATCAGGCCGAAACCGCAGTTATCCTTGAATTCATCGGGTTGGTACAGACCTGCTTTCATAGACACTTTCTCACCAGGCTGCCTCTTTTACCGAGGCAAATTTCTTTTCAATTCAACCGGTTACCTTCCACGCCGAACGTACGCCGGCTTAGCGGGGGCAAAAGGGAGGTCATTGTACACACCGACACAGACGCTCACAAATTTAGCGACGAAATGTCGCAAATCTATGTCGCATTTATGAAAGGTTTAAAGCGATATGCTGTGCTAGTCAAAACTTTTTTAATTCTGACCGCTACGACTCAAAAGCTACTGTGGCGCAGACACCACAAAGCGCGCGGCCTGTAAGGGCAGCACGCACTTGCGGATTTTTTTGAGGTGCCGGGAGGGCGGCCTGGGTAAGGCCGCCGAATCTTCAGCGAGTTGCTGCCAGTTCTTGTTGAACGCTGGCAACAGTGCGAGGCCAAGGTTTACCAGCCTGGACCTTCGCTGGCAAGGCCTTGATGGCAGAATCGGCTGCGGCGCGGCTTGGGAAGCTGCCGTAGGTGATCACGTAGAGAGGCTTGCCGTTGAGCACTTTCTTGAAATAACGGTACTGACCGCCCTGCTCTTTGACGAACGCCTGGGCGTTGGCTTCGGAGCTGGTGCCGAGGATCTGTACCACAAAGTTGCCGGTAGGCTGGCTGCTGTACCAGCTGCTGCCGGCGGCGCCGGCCTTGGCCACGGTGGCGGCTGGTTTTTCAGCAGGCTTGGCGGCCGGGGCTGGTTTGGCGGCTGGCGCCGGCGCAACAGGCTTGGTCACCGGAGCAGGCTTGGCGGTGGCCACGGTCGGCGCCGGAGTCGGAGTCGGAGCAGGCTTGGCGACCGGAGCAACCGGCGTCGCAGGCACACCGGCCGGTACGCCTGCAGGTGGCGCGGTGGTGGTCACAGTCGGCGGCGTGGCGCTGGAGCCTTCCACCGGCACACCGTCGTCGCCTTCGGAGATGCCACCGGCCTCTTCGGCCAGCGGGCCGCGCATCACAGGTTGGCCGACCATCGGCAGGTTGGTCGGTTGGCCGGAGTTGGCGAACTCGACATTGGGAGTGGGCTTGCCCAGTGGCAACTGCGCCTGCTCAGTTGGCGCGCCGGTGGTTGTCGGTGCCTTGTTGCGACCCGGGATCAACCAGGCGGCGGCTACAGCGACCACGACAACGGCGGAAATAGCCAATACGTGCTTCTTAGGCATAGTGAACCCCATCTTTGGACGCTTGACCGCAGAGCGGCTGGCAATCATGGCTTCGATCATGGCATCGCGGGCAACCTGGTTGATGTTTCCAGGCCAGCCATCGGAGCTTTCGTGAATATCAGAGATCTGCGCAGCGGAGAAAAGTTCGATACCGGCCCCGGCACCTTCGAGGCGCTGAGCCAGGTATTCGCGGGTCTCTTCCTCTTCGTACGGCTGCAATTCGATGACGTGGAACAGCTCTTGCTCACCGCTGATCTGCTCCAGGTCGGCGATCAACGACGACTCGCCAAACAGGAACACATGGGGGCGGCCTTCCGGCGTGCCTGCGGCCAGCGCCAACAGCGCTTCCAGGGCGGACTCGTCGAGCTGCTCGGCGTCGTCGACCAGCAGGTAGACTTCCTGGCCGGTCAGGCCCAGTTGCACCACTTGCTTGAGAATCGCATTCGGCTCGGCGTTGGCTACGTCCAGGGCCTGTGCAGCCTGGCGCAGCACGCCCGCGGCATCACCGGCGCCACGGGCCGATACCACCACGCTCTGCACCGATTGCTTGTTGGTGCTGGCGACCAGCGCCTGGCGCAGCAAGGTCTTGCCACTGCCCAACGGCCCCGTGACCACCAGCAGCAACTGGCTGTAACGCGCCAGATGATGCAGTTGCCCCAATACCGGCTTGCGCTGGGCGGGGAAGAATTTGAAACCGGGCACCCGTGGAGCGAAAGGGTCATGGCTCAAGTGATAATGGCCGAGGAACGCCTCGTCGGCATGCAAACTAGTCATCGGGATCTTATTAACCTTTAAGCTGGGCCAGGGCGCGGTAATCCGCTCCCAGCGTGGCCTGTAAAATCTCTTTCGGATAATCGTCGGTCACGACCGCCTCGCCCATGTGGCGCAGCAGTACCAGTCGCAGTCGACCGTCGATCACTTTCTTGTCTATTGCCATATGTTCGAGAAAATCTGCCTCGGTCATCTGTGCTGGAGGGATGACCGGCAAACCGGCGCGCTGGAACAGGCGGATACCGCGATCGCGCTCTTGAGCGCTGATCCAGCCCAGGCGTTGCGACATTTCCAATGCCATCACCGTGCCAGCCGCTACGGCTTCCCCATGCAGCCACACACCATAGCCCATGTGCGTTTCGATCGCATGGCCGAAGGTATGGCCCAGGTTCAGGGTAGCGCGCACGCCGGACTCCCGCTCGTCGGCATTGACCACCAGTGCCTTGGCGGCGCAGGAGCGGGAAATCGCTTCGGTCAGGGCCACCTGGTCGAGCGCGCGCAGAGCGTCTACATGTTCTTCAAGCCAGCTCAGGAAGGGCTCGTCGCAGATCAGCCCGTACTTGATGACTTCCGCCAGGCCCGCCGACAACTCACGCGGTGGCAGTGTGTTGAGGGTCGCGGTGTCGATCAGCACGGCCTGTGGCTGGTAGAACGCACCGACCATGTTCTTGCCCAGCGGGTGGTTGATACCGGTCTTGCCGCCCACCGACGAATCGACCTGGGACAACAAGGTGGTCGGCACCTGGATAAAATCCACGCCGCGCTGGTAGCAGGCTGCGGCAAAACCGGCCATGTCGCCGATCACACCGCCGCCCAAGGCAACCACGGTGGTCCGACGGTCATGACGCGCAGTCAGCAGGCCATCAAAGATCAGTTGCAGGGTTTCCCAGTTCTTGTGGGCTTCGCCATCAGGCAACACCACAGAGATCACCGAATACGCCGCGAGGCTGCGGCTCAAACGCTCAAGATACAGCGGCGCAACCGTTTCGTTGGAGATGATCGCCACCTGCCGGCCAGCAATATGCGGCGCGAGCAGTTCGGGCTGGTCCAACAGACCTTCGCCAATGTGGATCGGGTAGCTGCGCTCGCCTAGATCGACCTTAAGTGTCTGCATGTTTCCCCGCGTTGAAGATGTATTGACGATCGGCAATGCCGAGATCCGACATTACCTGATGGCTCTACGCCACACCTCACAAGGTTATGGCGCGCCGCCGAGAATAGCGCATTTCGGGCCAGGCTTTAACGGGGTGGCAACCGGTGCAGACGCTCAAGAATATCGAGCACCACCATCCGAGGGGGTCGCTCATCGGTTTCCACCACCAGATCGGCAATTTCCCGATACAGCGGATCACGCAGCGCCAGCAGGTCCCGCAGGGTTTTTTCCGGGTTGGCCGTGCGCAGCAACGGGCGATTGCGATCGCGGGCGGTGCGGCCCACCTGCTGCTCGACCGATGCGTGCAAATACACGACCCGACCACCGGCATACAGCGCTCGACGGTTTTCGTCGCGCATGACGGCGCCACCGCCGGTCGCCAATACCACGCCATCGCAGCCACACAGCTCGGCAATCATCGCCTGCTCGCGGTCACGAAAACCCAGCTCGCCTTCTTTATCGAAGATCCATGGGATATTGGCACCCGTGCGCAATTCAATTTCCTTGTCGGAATCTTTGAACGGCAGGCGCAGCTCTTTGGCCAGCAAACGGCCGATGGTGCTCTTTCCAGCCCCCATCGGCCCTACAAGAATCAAATTTCGCACAGAATCAACGACTCACAGCAATCGCCTGGTTATTCATGATACGCGGAGTCAGGAATACCAGCAGCTCGGATTTTTTCTCCGCCAGCACATCGCGCCGGAAAAGGCGGCCAAGATACGGCACATCGCCCAAAAATGGCACTTTATCTACCACTTTGCTTTGGGTATTGGAGAAAACCCCACCGATGACGATGGTCTCGCCATCTTTGACCAGCACCTTGGCGTTGACCTCGTTTTTCTTGATCGGCGGTACGTCATTGAGCCTGTTCAAGTAATCGGGCTCATCCTTGGTGACCTTGACCGCCATGATCACATGATCGTCGGGGGTGATTTGCGGCGTGACCTCCAGCGAAAGCGAAGCCTCCTTGAACGACACCGAAGTAGCGCCCTGGGAGGTGGACTCCTGATAGGGAATTTCGGTGCCCTTGAGGATGCGCGCCGTCTCCTTGTCGGAGGTGACCACCTTGGGCTGGGAAACGATTTCGCCGTTGCCGGTTTTTTCCATGGCCGTCAGTTCAAGGTCCAGCAGCAGATTGTCGGTGATGTAGGCCACACCCAGGCCCGAGGTGCCGGCCAGCGAACCCAAGTCGACAAACGGGGAGCTGGGCGGGTTTTGCGGCGGCTCGGCGCCGCCTGCCACAGGTTTGGAAATACCTCCCACACCTGCACTGCCACGACTGAGCCGCCCACCCCAGCGCACGCCCAGGCTTTTGTCGTAGTCGACGTTGGCCTCGACAATTCGCGCCTCGATCATCACCTGGCGCACGGGAATATCCAGTTGCGCCACGATGCGCCGCAGCTCATCGAGCCTTTCGCCGGTCTGGTAGGCGATGATGTTGTTGGTGCGGTCATCCACCGCCACCGAGCCGCGCTCATCCGTGGCGCCCTCAAAACCTGTAACTGACTGGAACAACTTGGCCAGATCCGCTGCCCTGGCGTAATTAACCTGCAGCAGCTCTCGGCGCAGCGGCGCCAGTTCCGCCATTTGCTTGCGCGACTCCAGCGCCAGCAGTTCGCGAGCGGCCAACTCATCGGCAGGCGCCACCAGCAACACACCGGCTTTCACGCGTTTATCCAAACCTTTGGTTTGCAGCACCAGATCCAGCGCCTGATCCCAGGGTACATCCTTGAGCCGCAGGGTAATTGAACCCTGCACTTCATCGCTGGCCACCAGGTTGAGCCCGGCGACATCGGCGATCTGTTGCAAGACCGCCCGCAGGTCGATGTTCTGAAAATTAAGGTTCATCCGCGAGCCTGTATAGCTGACCGACGCTGCACTGTCGGGCGGCGGCAGGTGGGTCAGGTCCAGGCGATTGGGCACAGCAGCAGCCATCGGTGCCGTGAACGCTATCCATAGCGCCACACCGAAGGACGAGAAAGTCCTTTTCATTGTTTTATTCCGTTATGAGTTGACGTTCAACACAAGGGTTCGAGGGCGCTCAAGCCAGCCGCCCTGTTCATCGGGAAACCGCTCGACCAGGTCGATAGACGCGTCTTGAATGGCCGTGACCTGACCATGGTCCGGGCCCAGGTAGTCACCAACCGCAATCCGATGCACCCTGGATCCGGCACGCAGCAGGGCAAAAGCTTGTGCCCCCAGCGACAGCGTGCCGACCATTTCGAACTGTTCAATGGTCATGCCTTCCAGCAGCCCCCGTGGCCGAGCGAGATCCGGCGCAAGGGCCGGTCGCCCCGGCACACGGGTCACTTGCAACGCAGGCGGCTGAAACGGGTCGCGCACAAACGATGGCGTGTAGACAAATGGCTGGCCCGGGTCAACCGCTTCGCGGACCGTGGCGCTTTGCGTGGTCCGCCGATAGGCCTTTGCCAGCATGTTCAGACGCAGCAAGGCGCCGTCATGCCCCAGAGCAACATCCTGCACGGTGACGACTCGCGGCAACCCACCCAGGGCAGCGACGAATGCCGCCAAATCGTGGTACGCCCCGGTGGCACCGATTTGCATGGGTTGCTCGATAAAGAGCGGACGAGGCTCTTCATCCAACACCGTGATGCCTTCAACCCACACCCCATTGGCAACCGCCAATCGCGCGATATCTTCAAGCAAGGCAGGCACCTCGGACTGGCCGGACAACTGCCCTAGAAGGCCTGCGACCTTGCTCTCCATTGCCCTGAACTGATCAGTGCGCGCCTCAAGGCTGGCGGCCAGCTCGGCTTTTTCCGCCAACTGCTGCTGTAACGCTTGCTCCCGCGCCTCGAACCCGTGCAGTCGATCACGCGAGGGGCTCAGGTACACATCCTCTCCCATCAGCAGCACCAGAGCGGCCAGCCCACAGCCAGCAAGGACCTTGCCAGGCAAGGGCCATTTAGCAGCGTTGTGCAAGAGCGCGGGAAAATCGAGCCTGGGCAGGCTCATGGCTGCGCCTCGCTGGATTCCCCCTGGCGCACCATCAGCTGAAATTCACTTTCGCCACGTGCACCTTCGGCCTGCACGCGCTGCAGACGAGTCGAGCTGGAGCCCTGGGATGGCTTGAGCTGCTGCATCAAACGGGCGATATCCTGGTTGCTTTCAGCCGTGCCGCGAATGCTGATGGTGTCGCCATTGGCGACCACCTCATGCAAATGGACACCTTCAGGCATTGCACGAGCCAATTGCTCGAACAATCGAGCGCCCGAAGAACGGGAATCATGCAGGTCCTGCACTACCTTCATACGCTCGGCCACTTGCTGGCTACGCTCCTGCAGGTCGTCGATGGTCCTGATGCGCGAATCCTGGGCAGCCACATCCTCACCCAGGCGACTATTGCGGCTCACTTGCCGGTCTATTGCCTGGTCGATCACCTGGTCAGCCAGCCACACGGCCGCCAGCGCCACGCAGGCAAATGCCAGCAATAGCACCATGAAATATCTGCGCTTACGCTCTGCCAGCGCCTGGCGCCAAGGCAAAAGATTGATTCGTGTCATCCAGCGAAACTCCTCAGGGCCAACCCGCAAGCTACTCCCATCCCTTGGGCATCCACGGCCCATTGTGCACCATCGACTCGATGACCCGGCGTGAAGCTGGCAAAATCCTGACGGCAAGCGCGCGCCAATGCAAACCCTTCGACATCGACCACCCGCGGCACCAGCCCCGCCAGGGCCAAAACTGCGACTCGCGCGTCGACCTGCTCGCGCAGACAAGCCGCCAACATCACTTCAACCCACTGCGGCCCTTGGGCCGATGGGCCCTGGACCTGAAAGTCGATCGCCACCTCATCCAAAGGGTAAGGAATGAACTGATCGGCCTCCATCTGGATCTTCCAGGCCATTTCTTCGTCGCTAAGGCCCGCGTCCATCTCGACCAACCGCGTGATCACCGAAGGGCCCGCCACTGCCACAGCAGCGTGCCTGGCCGACGTGCGCAGGCAGGATAACGCCTGTTGTAAGGCTCGCCCCACGCCATCGATGTCCAGCACGGCGCCATCGACCACCGCATGGGCGGGCAGCACTTGAGTGGCATAGCCCTGGACACTGAAACCAGCCGGTGAACGATCCAGTTCGATCAGCTTGATACCGCTGTCATTGATGTCGACACCCAAGACGGTGTCGGCTTTTCGCCTGAAAAATCCCTTTCCCATAAAACTCCCTAAAACTTTCCCTGTCATACCGGCTGTCATATCGTTTGATTGCTGCCAGGCACCCTGCATTCGGTCGGCTTGTTCGCGGCACGCGAATGACGCCCCAAGCTGAAAAATGCTTTAATGCCCGGCGTTTTTTCCCGCTTTTTATCTGCTGCCCGGGTCGATCCATCGTTTGCCATGCATCCCCGACGCGTAACTCATTCTTTTCTCTGGAAATCCAAAAGCCTTGATTCGTCTGCTGAAGTTTTTCGGGTACTCCATTGTCGCCATCGTTTGCGGGCTGCTGCTCGTACTCAGCGGGGCCTACCTCTACCTTAGTCCGGGTTTGCCCTCCGTAGAGGCCCTCAGAAGTATCCAGTTGCAGATTCCTTTGCGGGTCTACAGCAGCGATGAAAAACTGATCGCGGAGTTCGGCGAAATGCGCCGCACACCGATCCGTTTCGCCGACATTCCACCCAATTTCATCAGCGCATTGCTGTCGGCAGAAGATGACAATTTCGCCAACCACTACGGCGTCGACCCCAGCAGCCTGGTGCGAGCAGCCACACAGTTGGTAAAAAGCGGACACATTCAATCCGGCGGCAGCACCATCACCATGCAGGTGGCGAAGAACTTCTTCCTCACCAGCGAGCGCAGTTTTTCGCGTAAAGCCACCGAGATCCTGCTGGCGCTGCAGATTGAACGCCAGCTGACCAAGGACGAAATCCTGGAGCTGTACGTCAACAAGATCTACCTGGGCAACCGTGCCTACGGCATTGAGGCCGCCTCCCAGGTCTACTATGGCAAATCGATTCGTGACGCCAGCCTTGCGCAGATGGCCATGATTGCCGGCCTGCCCAAGGCGCCGTCGCGCTTCAACCCGCTGGCCAACCCGGCGCGCAGCAAAGAACGTCGCGACTGGATCCTGGGGCGCATGTACAAGCTGGGCAAGATCGACCAGGCCGCTTACGAAAGCGCCGTGGCCGAGCCGCTGAACGCCAGTTATCACGTGCCGACGCCGGAAGTGAATGCGCCGTATATCGCCGAAATGGCCCGTGCCGAAATGGTTGGCCGTTATGGCAGCGATGCCTACACCGAAGGCTTTCGCGTGACCACGACGGTTCCGAGTAACTTGCAGGAAATCGCCAACCACTCGGTGCATGAAGGCTTGATCACTTATGATCAGCGTCACGGCTACCGCGGCCCCGAGTCGCGCCTGCCGGGCAAGACCCTGAGTGCCTGGACCACCGAACTGGGCAAACAGCGCTCGATCAGCGGCCTGGAGCCGGCCATCGTCACCGAGGTGACCAAAGATGGCATCCAAGTGTTGACCCGCGCCGGCGAAGCCCACGTGGCCTGGGACAGCATGAAATGGGCGCGCCCGTTCCTGAACACCAACAGCATGGGCCCGATGCCCAAGCAACCGTCCGACGTGGCCAAGGTGGGTGATTTGATCCGCGTGCAACGCCAGAAGGATGACAGCCTCAAATTCAGCCAGGTGCCAATTGCCCAGGGCGCCCTGGTATCCCTTGATCCGCAGAACGGCGCAATCCGCGCGCTGGTAGGCGGCTTTGCCTTTGAGCAGAGCAACTACAACCGCGCGATCCAGGCCAAGCGCCAGCCGGGTTCAAGCTTCAAGCCATTCGTCTACAGCGCCGCCCTGGACAACGGCTACACCGCCGCCAGCCTGGTCAACGACGCGCCGATCGTGTTTGTCGACGAATACCTGGACAAGGTCTGGCGTCCGAAGAACGACAACAACACCTTCCTGGGTCCGATCCGCATCCGCGAGGCGCTGTACAAGTCGCGCAACCTGGTGTCGATCCGCCTGTTGCAGGCCATGGGCGTGGGCAAGACCATCGACTACATGACGCGCTTCGGCTTCGCCAAGTCGGACCTGCCGCCCAACCTGTCGCTGGCGCTGGGTACCGCAACCCTGACGCCGATGGAAATCGCCACCGGCTGGAGCACCTTTGCCAACGGCGGCTACAAGATCGCGCCGTACCTGATCGACAAGATCGAAAGCCGCAATGGCGACACCCTGTTCACCGCCAACCCGCCACGAGTGCCCGGTGATGTGGTCAATGGCGTGGCCGCAACCGACGGGCTGGCGGCACCGAGCAACGGCGGTATCACCATCGAGCCGACGCCAGGTACGCCAGGTACGCCAGCGGCCGCAAACGCCGGCGCACCCGCCGAACCGCAAGCGCCAGCAGTTGCCGAGCGCATCGTGGATGGCCGTACCACTTATATCCTCAACAGCATCCTGCAAGACGTAATCAAGAAGGGTACCGGCCGCCGCGCACTGGCCCTGGGCCGTGCGGACATCGCCGGCAAGACCGGTACCACCAACGAATCCAAGGATGCCTGGTTCTCCGGTTATAACGGCGACTATGTGACCACGGTATGGACGGGCTACGACCAGCCGGAAAGCCTGGGCCGCCGCGAGTTTGGTGGCACCGTCGCGCTGCCGATCTGGATGAGCTACATGGGCGCCGCGCTCAAGGACAAGCCGCTGCACACCCAGCCGGAGCCGGAAGGCATCCTGAGCCTGCGCATTGACCCGATCAGCGGCCGTGCGGCTTCGCCGAGCACGCCCAATGCCTACTTCGAACTGTTCAAGAGCGAAGACACGCCGCCGTCAGTCAACGAACTGGGCAATGGCGTGGCACCGGGCAGCCCGCTGCCGGCGGATGAAGGCGCGCCGATCGATTTGTTCTAACCCGATCCAAGACGCAACATAGCTGTAAATGTAAGAGAGGGCTTGCCCTAACGCCTGTAGGAGCGAGCTTGCTCGCGAAAAACTGACAGGCGCCGCGTTCATTCAGACAGCACGCGTTATCGTTGACGTTTTTCGCGAGCAAGCTCGCTCCTACAGAGGGCGAATGTACGTTTAACTCTTGAGATAATTGCCAGCCAACAAAAAGCCCCGACTCGCGAGAGCCGGGGCTTTTTGTTGGTGCGCTAAACGGCTTAGCCGTTGAACACATCATCCACGCTTTGCAGCGGGTAGTTCTTTGGATACGGCAGGGTTGCTACACCGGTCTCGATCGCGGCCTTGGCCACGGCATCGGAGATCAGGGTGATCAGGCGCTTGTCCATTGGCTTTGGAATGATGTACTCACGACCGAACTCCAGCTTGGCACCGCCGTAGGCGTCGCAGACATCCTGAGGCACCGGCAGCTTGGCCAGTTCACGCAGGGCGTTGGCGGCCGCTACTTTCATTTCTTCGTTGATGCGCTTGGCGCGAACGTCCAGGGCACCACGGAAGATGAACGGGAAGCCCAGTACGTTGTTGACCTGGTTCGGGTAGTCCGAACGGCCGGTGGCCATGATCACGTCGCTGCGGGTGGCGTGAGCCAGCTCAGGCGAGATTTCCGGATCCGGGTTGGAGCAGGCGAACACGATCGGGTTCGGCGCCATTGATTTGAGGCCTTCAGCGCTCAGCAGGTTCGGGCCGGACAGGCCAACGAACACGTCGGCACCGTCGAGGGCGTCAGCCAGGGTGCGCTTGGAGGACGGATGGGCAAACATCGCCTTGTACTGGTTCAGGTCGGTACGCTCGGACTGGATCACGCCCTTGCTGTCGACCATGTAGATGTTTTCCAGCTTGGCGCCCATGCTGATGATCAGCTTCATGCAGGAAATGGCCGCAGCACCAGCGCCCAGGCAGACGATCTTCGCCTCACCCAGGGTTTTGCCGGCGATTTCCAGGGCGTTGATCATGCCGGCTGCGGTAACGATCGCGGTGCCGTGCTGGTCATCGTGGAATACCGGAATGTCGCACTGCTCGATCAGGGCCTTTTCGATCTCGAAGCACTCAGGTGCCTTGATGTCTTCCAGGTTGATGCCACCGAAGGTGATGGAAATGCGCTTGACCGTGTCGATGAAAGCCTGCGGGCTCTCGGAATCGACTTCGATGTCGAAAACGTCGATGCCGGCGAAGCGCTTGAACAGCACGCCTTTGCCTTCCATGACTGGCTTGGATGCCAATGGGCCGAGGTTACCCAGACCAAGGATCGCGGTGCCATCGGAAATCACTGCAACCAGGTTGCCCTTGCCGGTGTACTTGTACGCCAGCTCTGGGTCACGGGCGATTTCACGTACGGGTTCGGCAACACCAGGGCTGTAGGCCAGCGACAGGTCGCGGGCAGTGGCAGTGGCTTTGGTGAGCTCTACACTCAGCTTTCCTGGACGAGGATGGGCATGGTATTCGAGAGCGGCAGTTTTCAAATCAGACATATCGGCATTCCGCTTTTACTGTTGGTCGACGGACCGCCGAGGATACGCGTGTCGTAAAGTCCCTACAAGACTGGGCAGTCACAGGTGTCAAGGGCCCTGGGCTACGACTTTTGGCCAAGAGCCACGGGATACAAGGGCTACAACTGTTCACAATCGAAATAAAAAATGTCTACAATTTTTATTCAAGGCGTCGATTTCAGCATGACGGGATCGGTCAGGGGCAGCAGCCAACGCGATTGACCTTTTTTCAAGCGTCCTCGACGAGAGCGATCCTGCACCCAGCCACGCGCCTCGATAGTGTGGCCTTGCAGACCATTGAGCAGGGCTGCATCGAATTGGCTGATCAGATTGGGTGCAATGCGTAATACCAATGAGCCCTGCAACTCAATCCAGATTCCGCCGCGATTGCGCTCGATCTTGCTGACCCGGCCCGTGACCAGTGCAAATCCGGAGCGCTTGAGTTGCGCCGCGGTCTGTACCGGCGATTGGCGCCACAGGCCGAGCTGCGCCTGGCGGGCGCTGTTTTCGGCGGCCTGCTGGCAGGCGACCAAGTCTACGTTTGGCGCCACGCCCACCTGAAAACCCAAGCCTTCGGCAAGCAATTGCGCCTCCAGATTCTCGCCATCGGCGCCGTAGAGGTGGGCCAGGGTGCGCCCGTAATGGTCCTTGCCTTCGCGCCCCGGCACCAGGCCGACACGCCCATCACTGGCCTGCACCAACGCCTGTAGACGCTGGCGCGCAGCCACGGCAAACGGCTCGTCAGTACGGCCCTTTTTGCCGGTCTCCGGCGCATTGAGGCCGATCATCCGCACGCTGCGGCCATCCTTGAGGCGTACGGTGTCGCCATCCACCACGCGCTGCACGTCTACCCGCGCCATGGATGCTGGCGCCGGGCAGAATACCGCAGCCTGAGCAGTCGCCAGCCAAATCCCGGGCACAAAAAAGGCGCCCGCAAGGGACGCCTTTTTCAACAGCTGGCAAAAGCCCATAAGGCTTTTGAGCCTTACTCTGCTGGAGTAGCAGGCTTCTTGCCGAAAGCACCAAAGCGATCTGCGAAGCGCTGTACACGGCCGCCGGTGTCCAGAGTTTTCTGCTTACCGGTGTAGAACGGGTGGCACTCGTTGCATACGTCAGTACCCAGTGGCTTGCACAGGTTCGAACGAGTTTCGAACTTGTTGCCGCAGCTGCAGGTCACTTCGATGGTTTCGTACGCTGGATGGATATCGGCTTTCATGGCACTTCCTCGGGCTAGCGTGCCGCCACTCGACACTATTGTCGAATACCGCACGTAATTAGGCCGCGGATTCTACCAGACCTTTTTAAACGCGCAAGCGGCGCTACTGGCCAAAAACCTCCTTTCATCAGAAAACCGTGGCATACCCAAGCCATCCCCGCTCTGCTAGGCTCGCGCCCCTGCACCACTGCCTGCCTTTATATGAGATGCCCCGCGTGCCCGACGCCATTTTGCGCCTAGCCCTGCCCTCCCCCTTGCGCCGCCTGTTCGATTACCGGGCTCCGGCCGGCGTGCTGCGGGCGCAGTTGCAACCGGGGATGCGCGTGCGCGTGCCGTTTGGACGCAGGGAAATGATCGGCATCCTGGTGGAGGTCACGGACCACAGCGAAGTCCCGGCGGAAAAACTCAAGCCGGCACTGGCCATTCTCGACGCCACGCCGCCGCTTCCGCCGGCCCTGTTCAAGCTGTGCCTGTGGACTGCGCAGTATTACCAGCACAGCCTGGGCGATACCTTGAGCTGGGCGCTGCCGGTGTTGCTGCGTCAGGGCGAACTGGCCGAAGCGCGCCAGGAGCGGTTCTGGTCGATGGTGCCCGGCGCGCGCCTCGACGATCCGCGCATCGCCCGTGCCCCGCGTCAGCGCGAAGCCCTGGCCACCTTGGCCCAGCACCCCCATGGCGTGGCCCATCAGCTGCTGAGCAAGCTGATGTTGAGCAAGGACAGCCTGGACCTGCTGCTGGCCAAGGGCCTGGTACAGGTAGAAATCCGCAAGCACGCTCCGGACCCACGCCATGAACATTGGCTGGCCCAGCCGGAACTACCGCTGAACCCCGAGCAACGCGCCGCCTATGAGGCGATTCGCGCCGGTTTCGACAGTTTTCATGCGTTCCTGCTGGCGGGCGTCACCGGCAGTGGCAAGACCGAAGTGTATTTGCAGCTGATCCGCGACACTCTGCAAGCTGGCAAGCAGGCGCTGGTGCTGATCCCTGAGATCAACCTCGGCCCACAGACCCTGGCGCGTTTCGAGCAGCGCTTCAACGCGCGCATCGCTCTGGTGCACTCGGCGGTCAATGACCGTGAGCGCCTGGAGTCGTGGCTGGCGGCGCGGGACGGCGAGGCGGACATTATTATCGGCACCCGTTCGGCGCTGTTCACCCCGATGAAAAATCCCGGGCTGATCATCATCGACGAAGAGCACGACGGCTCCTATAAACAGCAGGAAGGCCTGCGTTACCACGCCCGCGACCTGGCGCTGGTACGCGCTCGCCAGGAAGACATCCCGATTGTGCTGGGCTCGGCCACGCCGTCCCTGGAAAGCCTGCATAACGCCTACACCGGCCGTTATGGCCTGCTACGCATGAACGAGCGCGCCGGCGGCGCCAAGCAACCGCGCTTCCTGCGCCTGGACGTGAAAAGCCGCCCGCTGGACAGCGGCATTTGCGGCCCGATGCAACAGGCCATCGGCCAGACCCTCGCCGCAGGCCAGCAAGTATTGGTGTTCCTCAATCGCCGCGGCTTTGCACCGACCCTGCTGTGCCATGACTGCGGCTGGATGTCGGAGTGCGAGCGCTGCGATGCGCGCATGACCGTGCACCAGCGCTACGGCGAATTGCGTTGCCATCACTGCGGCCATGTAGAGCGGGTGCCGCGCCATTGCCCGCAGTGCGGCAAAGTCGACTTACGCCCGGTAGGGGCCGGCACCGAGCGCGCCGAAGAGCGCCTTGGCATTCTGTTCCCCGATTATCCGGTGCTGCGGGTCGACCGCGACAGCACGTCGCGCAAAGATGCAATGAACCAGTTGTTTGCCACCATTCAGAAAGGCCAACCGTGCATTCTGATCGGCACGCAAATGCTCGCCAAAGGGCACCACTTTCCACGGGTGACACTGGTGTCGATCCTGGACGCCGACGGCGGGTTGTTCTCCGGGGATTTCCGCGCCAGCGAACGCATGGCGCAGCTGATCGTGCAGGTGGCGGGGCGCGCCGGACGGGCCGAAGAGCCGGGCAAGGTGATTATCCAGACGCACCTGGCCGATCACCCGCTGCTGATTCAACTGACGGAGCAAGGCTATTTTGCCTTCGCCGAACAGGCATTGAGCGAACGCCGCGCTGCCGGCCTGCCCCCCTTTGCGCACTTGGCGTTACTGCGTGCCGAAGCCCACAAACCCGGGCAGGCCGAAGGCTTTCTTGATGAGGCCTGCAGCGCCGCCGAACGTTTATTGGGCGAACTGGCCCTCAGCGGCATCGAACTACTCGGCCCGGTGCCGGCGCCAATGGAGCGGCGCGCCGGACGTTATCGCGCTCAACTACTCTTGCAGGCAACCTCCCGCGCTCCGCTGCATCGGCTATTAAGTCGCTGGATGCTTGAGCTGGAGCAACTGCCCAGCGGTCGGCAGGTGCGATGGTCGTTGGATGTAGACCCGGTAGATTTGTATTGAGGGTAATTACGTCATCGCAGGCAAGCCAGCTCCCACATTATGAAATGTGAATACCCTTAAATGTGGGCGGGCTTGCCCGCGAAGAGGCCCGCAGGTCCGCCATATAGTCTGAACGGTTGGCAAGCCCGCCCTCGCCACGGATAATGCCCAGTTTTTCCACCTGCGCATCGCGCGCCGCCGCTTGCGGTCGAAAGAGAACACCATGAAAGACACCATTCGCCAGCTGATCCAACAAGCCCTCACCCAACTCGTCAACGAAGGTGTGTTGCCTGAAGGCCTGTCGCCGGCGATCCAGGTGGAGAACACCCGCGACAAGACCCACGGCGACTTCGCCAGCAACATCGCGATGATGCTGTCCAAGCCGGCCGGCATGAAACCCCGCGACCTGGCGGAGAAAATCATCGCCGCACTGCCGGCTGACGCCAGTGTCACCAAGGCCGAAATCGCAGGCCCAGGCTTTATCAACTTCTTCCAGAACACCCAGGCCCTGGCTTCGCGCCTGGACGCCGCCCTGGCCGATGCCAGGATCGGCGCGCACAAGTCCGGCGCTACCCAGCGCGTGGTCATCGACCTGTCGGCGCCGAACCTGGCCAAAGAGATGCACGTCGGTCACCTGCGCTCCACCATCATCGGCGACGGCGTGGCACGGGTGCTGGAGTTCCTGGGCGACACCGTGATCCGCCAGAACCACGTGGGCGACTGGGGCACCCAGTTCGGCATGTTGATGGCCTATCTGCAGGAAAACCCGATCACCAGCAACGAGCTGGCCGACCTGGAAAACTTCTACCGCGCCGCCAAGAAGCGCTTCGACGAGTCCGAAGAATTCGCCGACCGCGCCCGCGGCCTGGTGGTCAAACTGCAAGCCGGCGACCCGGAGTGCCTGGCGCTGTGGAACCGCTTCCGTGAGATTTCCCTGTCCCACTGCCAGGAAATCTACGAGCTGCTCAACGTCAAACTGACCATGGCCGACGTAATGGGCGAAAGCGCCTACAACGACGACCTGATCAACGTGGTCAACGACCTCAAGGCCAAGGGCCTGCTGGTCGAGAGCAACGGCGCGCAGTGCGTGTTCCTCGAAGAATTCAAGACCGCCGACGGCGAGCCGCTGCCGGTGATCATCGTCAAGGCCGATGGTGGCTATCTCTACGCCACCACCGACCTGGCTGCCGTGCGCTATCGCAGTGGCGTGCTCAAGGCCGATCGTGCGCTGTACTTCGTCGACCAGCGCCAGGCCCTGCACTTCCAGCAAGTGTTTGAAGTGGCCCGTCGTGCCGGCTTCGTCACCCACCCGATGCACATGGAACACATGGGGTTCGGCACCATGAACGGCGCCGACGGCCGCCCGTTCAAGACCCGCGACGGCGGCACCGTCAAGCTGATCGACCTGCTGACCGAAGCCCAGGAGCGCGCCTACAACCTGGTGAAGGAAAAGAACCCGGAACTGGCCGAGGCCGACCTGCGCAACATCGCCCGCGTGGTGGGCATTGGCGCGGTGAAATACGCCGACCTGTCCAAGCACCGCACCAGCGACTACAGCTTCAACTTCGACCTGATGCTCAACTTCGAAGGCAACACCGCGCCATACCTGCTGTATGCCTACACCCGCGTGGCCGGCGTGTTCCGCAAGCTGGGCAAGGACTTCAGCGAAGTCGAAGGCCAGATCGTGCTGGACGCCGCCCATGAGCAGGAGCTGGCGGCCAAGCTCGCGCAGTTCGGTGAAGTGCTCAACAGCGTCGGCGACAAAGGCACGCCGCATATCCTGTGCACCTATTTGTACGAAGTGGCCGGGTTGTTCTCCAGCTTCTACGAGAACTGCCCTATCCTGACCGCCGACGACGAAGCCCAGAAACAAAGTCGCCTGCGCCTCGCCGCCCTGGCTGGACGCACCCTCAAGCAAGGCCTGGAACTCTTGGGCCTGGAAACTCTGGAGCGTATGTAAGTTGGCTGCCAAGAAAAAACCTGCACCCAAGCGCGGCGCCAGCCGCTATCAGGCTCCGGCTAAACAACCGATCCCGGGCTGGCTGTGGATGGCCATCGGCCTGACGGTCGGCGCCTTCGTGGTATTTCTGATGAAGCTGGAGCCCGGCCAGGGCGATGACGTCAAGCGCGTCAAACAGGAGCAGCAAAAAGCCACGAAGATTGCCGAGGCCAACAAGACCGCGCCAAGCCCGACCGCACCGGTGAAGCCCAAGTACGACTTCTACACCCTGCTGCCGGAATCGGAAGTGATCGTCCCACCTGACGCCGTGCCGGAGAAAACCCTGCCGACTCCGCAGGTGCCGACCACGCCAGTAACCCCAGCGGAAGCGGCGAAAATCGACACAGCCCGCGCCCAGGCTGCACTGGCCGGGATCACCCCGCCACCCGCGCCGCCGGTTGCCGCCACCAAGGCCGCACCGGTGACCAAGTTCTTCCTGCAGGCTGGCTCGTTCCCGAAACAGGCAGACGCCGATCGCGTGCGCGCGCAGATCATTCTGTTAGGCCAATCGGTATCGGTTGAGTCCGGCACGGTGAAGGACGCGACCTGGTATCGCGTGTTGGTAGGGCCGTTCAGCAACCGTGAACAGCTGACCGTAGCGCAAAAGCAATTGGCCGGCGCAGGGTTTAGCAACCTGTTGTTACAACAACGCCAGAGCCGCTGATCCAGCAGCCAACCCGGTTTTAATGTGGGAGCTGGCTTGCCTGCGATAGCGGTGTGACAGTCAATGTTTCAGTGACTGACACACCGCTATCGCAGGCAAGCCAGCTCCCACTTTGGTTTGCAGCGTGCTCAAGTAAGTGTTGAACCCATAAACACCACTCGTCCGCCCTGCCTTCCTACGGTTGAAATCCCCCTCGCCACCCCCATATGAGTTTCCATCAGGGCATTTTCGCCCCGCTGCGTGGAGACTCTCCCCTTGACCACCATCGTTTCAGTACGTCGCCACGGCAAAGTTGTCATGGGCGGCGACGGCCAGGTTTCCCTGGGCAACACCGTGATGAAAGGCAACGCCAAGAAAGTGCGCCGCCTGTACCACGGCCAAGTGCTTGCCGGCTTCGCAGGCGCTACCGCTGACGCCTTTACCCTCTTCGAACGTTTCGAAGGCCAGCTTGAGAAACACCAGGGCCACCTGGTGCGCGCCGCTGTAGAACTTGCCAAAGAATGGCGCACCGACCGCTCCCTCAGCCGCCTGGAGGCCATGCTCGCGGTTGCGAACAAAGACGCTTCCCTGATCATCACCGGCAACGGCGACGTGGTTGAACCCGAGCATGGCCTGATCGCCATGGGTTCCGGTGGTGGCTATGCCCAAGCGGCAGCCAGCGCACTGCTGAAGAAAACCGACCTGTCGGCCCGTGAAATCGTCGAGACCGCCCTGGGTATCGCCGGCGATATCTGCGTGTTCACCAACCACAACCAGACCATTGAGGAGCAGGACCTCGCCGAGTAAGCCGCAGGCTTATTCCCGCTTGAGGCCGCCAGACACTATGTCCATGACCCCCCGCGAAATCGTCCATGAACTCAATCGCCATATCATCGGCCAGGACGATGCCAAGCGCGCCGTTGCCATTGCACTGCGTAACCGCTGGCGCCGGATGCAACTGCCCGAAGAACTGCGCGTTGAAGTAACGCCCAAGAACATCCTGATGATCGGCCCGACCGGCGTCGGTAAAACCGAAATCGCCCGGCGCCTGGCCAAATTGGCGAACGCCCCGTTCATCAAGGTCGAAGCGACCAAGTTCACCGAAGTCGGCTATGTGGGCCGCGACGTCGAGTCGATCATCCGTGACCTGGCCGATGCCGCCCTCAAGATGCTGCGCGAACAGGAAGTGACCAAGGTCAGCCACCGCGCCGAAGACGCCGCCGAAGAGCGCATCCTCGACGCCCTGCTGCCACCGGCCCGCATGGGTTTCAACGAAGACGCCGCACCGTCGTCCGATTCCAACACCCGTCAGCTGTTCCGCAAGCGCCTGCGTGAAGGCCAGCTCGATGACAAGGAAATCGAAATCGAAGTGGCTGAAGTGTCCGGCGTGGATATTTCTGCCCCGCCTGGCATGGAAGAAATGACCAGCCAGTTGCAGAACCTGTTCGCCAACATGGGCAAGGGCAAGAAGAAAAGCCGCAAGCTCAAGGTGAAAGAAGCGCTGAAGCTGGTGCGCGACGAAGAAGCCGGGCGCCTGGTCAATGAGGAAGAACTCAAGGCCAAGGCCCTGGAAGCGGTCGAGCAGCACGGCATCGTGTTTATCGATGAGATCGACAAGGTGGCCAAGCGCGGCAACTCCGGCGGCGTCGATGTATCCCGCGAGGGTGTACAGCGTGACCTGTTGCCGCTGATCGAAGGCTGCACCGTCAACACCAAGCTGGGCATGGTCAAAACTGACCACATTCTGTTTATCGCCTCCGGCGCGTTCCACCTGAGCAAGCCAAGCGACCTGGTACCCGAGCTGCAAGGCCGCCTGCCGATTCGTGTGGAACTCAAGGCGCTGACCCCCGGCGACTTCGAGCGCATCCTCAGCGAACCCCACGCTTCGCTTACCGAGCAGTACCGTGAGTTGCTGAAAACCGAGGGCCTGGGTATCGAGTTCCAGGCGGACGGTATCAAGCGTTTGGCGGAGATCGCCTGGCAGGTCAACGAGAAGACCGAGAACATCGGTGCCCGTCGCCTGCATACCTTGCTTGAGCGCTTGCTGGAGGAAGTGTCGTTCAGTGCCGGCGACATGGCCGGTGCGCAGAATGGCGAAGCGATCAAGATCGATGCTGACTACGTCAACAGCCACTTGGGCGAATTGGCGCAGAACGAAGACTTGTCTCGTTATATCCTGTAAGCCTCACTCAATGTGAGAGTGGCTTGTGTGGGAGCTGGCTTGCCTGCGATAGCATCACCTCAGTGTTCCTGAAACACCGAGGTGCCTGCATCGCGGGCAAGCCCGGCTCCCACATGGGTCCCTCTCACATTTTGAGCCGGTTCCTACAGGGTTATCTCCAATGTCGAAATTTCCTACCGCAGTAAACCTGCACAAAACCTCCAACACCCTCGGCCTTACCTACGGTCCCGACGAGGTTTACCAACTGCCCGCCGAGTTCCTGCGGGTGCACTCCCCTTCCGCCGAGGTCCAGGGCCACGGCAAACCCATCCTGCAATTCGGCAAGCTCAACGTCAGGTTGATCAAGCTGGAACCGGCTGGTCAGTACGCACTGAAATTGACCTTCGACGACGGCCATGACAGCGGACTGTTCACCTGGGACTACCTCTACCAATTAGCCGTACGTCAGGACGCGCTATGGGCCGACTACCTGGCCGAGCTCAAAGCCGCCGGAAAAACCCGCGACCCGAGTGAGTCGGTCGTGCGGCTGATGCTCTAGCACAGGCCTCTTGGTGTTTAGAGCGCATTTTCTAATTTCATCTGCTTGAATGCCCTGTCGCGTGGCCAATGATCGGCCCGCTTGCGAAAAAAAATAAACTCGGGTAACCAATGGAGCTGGCAAGTTCCCTGCATTTGACGATGCGGTATCAACGGTCACCCGGGTCGCAGTACCAGGCTGGTGTCGTGTATCGAAATTGGGTGCGCAGCAATCGCCGGTACTCGTCTTTCGGACAATGGAGCGTCGTAGATGAGTAACAAGAATAACGATGACTTGAAACGCCAGGCCTCGGAAAACACCCTGGGGTTGAACCCGATCATCGCGTTACGCAAAAAGGATTTACTGGCCTCGGCCAAGATGGTGCTGACCCAAGCCATCAAGCAACCGTTGCACAGCGTCAAGCACGTCGCCCACTTTGGCGTCGAGTTGAAGAATGTGATGTTCGGCAAATCCCAGCTGGCGCCTGAAGGCGACGACCGTCGTTTCAACGACCCGGCCTGGAGCCAGAACCCGCTCTACAAACGTTATTTGCAGACTTACCTGGCGTGGCGCAAGGAACTGCACGACTGGATCGACGACAGCAACCTGTCGGCACAAGACATCAGCCGCGGCCACTTCGTGATCAACCTGATGACCGAAGCCATGGCCCCCACCAACAGCGCGGCCAACCCGGCGGCGGTCAAGCGCTTCTTTGAAACCGGCGGCAAAAGCCTGCTCGACGGTTTGTCCCACCTGGCCAAAGACATGGTGCACAACGGCGGTATGCCGAGCCAAGTCAACATGGGTGCCTTTGAGGTCGGCAAGACCCTGGGCACCAGCGAAGGCGCGGTGGTGTTTCGCAACGATGTGCTGGAGCTGATCCAGTACAAGCCCATTACCGAGCAGGTGCATGAGCGCCCGCTGCTGGTGGTGCCGCCGCAGATCAACAAATTCTACGTCTTCGACCTGTGCCCGGATAAAAGCCTGGCGCGCTTTTGCCTGCGCAATGGCCAGCAGACCTTTATCGTCAGTTGGCGCAACCCTACCAAGGCCCAGCGCGAATGGGGCCTGTCGACTTATATCGAGGCGCTCAAGGAAGCAGTGGACGTGGTCACGGCGATCACGGGCAGCAAGGATGTGAATATGCTGGGTGCCTGCTCCGGCGGCATCACCTGCACCGCACTGTTGGGCCACTACGCGGCGCTGGGCGAGAAGAAGGTCAACGCCCTGACGCTGTTGGTGAGCGTGCTGGATACCACCCTGGACACCCAGGTGGCGCTGTTTGTGGATGAACAGACCCTGGAAGCGGCCAAGCGCCATTCCTACCAGGCCGGTGTGCTGGAAGGCCGCGACATGGCCAAGGTATTTGCCTGGATGCGTCCCAACGATCTGATCTGGAACTACTGGGTCAACAATTACCTGCTGGGCAACGAACCGCCGGTGTTCGACATCCTGTTCTGGAACAACGACACCACCCGCTTGCCGGCCGCGTTCCATGGCGACCTGATCGAACTGTTCAAAAACAACCCATTGGTACGCGCCAACGCCCTGGAAGTGTGCGGCACGCCCATCGACCTCAAGCAGGTCACTGCTGACATCTACTCCCTGGCCGGCACCAACGACCACATCACGCCGTGGCAGTCCTGCTACAAATCGGCGCAGTTGTTTGGCGGCAAGGTCGAGTTCGTGCTGTCCAGCAGTGGGCACATTCAAAGCATCCTTAACCCGCCGGGCAACCCCAAGGCACGCTACCAGACCAGCGAGGGCTTGTCGGGCAGTGCGTTGGAGTGGCAGGAGAACGCCACCAAACACACCGATTCGTGGTGGTTGCATTGGCAGGTGTGGCAGGCGGAGCGGGCGGGAAAACTGAAAAAAGCCCCGACTATATTAGGCAATAAAACCTATACCGCCGCCGAAGCGGCGCCGGGTACCTATGTACATGAACGCTAGGCACTTTTGGTAATTGAAATGAGATCAATGTGGGAGCTGGCTTGCCAGCACCCACATTGACCGAGTTCCTACAGACGAACAGCACCACTTCACAGGGCTTGAGCATGGCGCAACCGTTCATCTTCCGCACCATCGACCTGGATGGCCAGACCATCCGCACGGCGGTGCGTCCGGGCAAGCCGCACTTGACCCCGCTGCTGATCTTCAACGGCATCGGCGCCAACCTAGAGCTGGTGTTCCCGTTCGTCCAGGCCCTGGACCCGGACCTGGAAGTGATCGCCTTCGATGTGCCCGGCGTTGGCGGTTCCTCGACGCCGAACCGGCCCTATCGCTTCCCCGGCCTGGCCAAACTCACCGCACGTATGCTTGATTACCTCGACTACGGCCAGGTGAACGCCGTGGGTGTGTCCTGGGGCGGGGCCCTGGCGCAGCAGTTCGCCTATGACTACCCGGAACGCTGCAAGAAGCTGATCCTGGCGGCCACGGCTGCCGGGGCGTTTATGGTGCCGGGCAAGCCTAAAGTGCTGTGGCTGATGGCAAGCCCCAGGCGTTATATCCAACCGTCCCACGTGGTGCGCATTGCACCGATGATTTATGGCGGCTCGTTCCGCCGCGATTCGAAACTGGCCGCCGAACACGCCAGCAAGGTGCGCTCGGCCGGCAAGCTGGGCTACTACTGGCAGCTGTTCGCGGGCCTGGGCTGGACCAGCATTCATTGGCTGCACAAGATCCGCCAGCCCACCCTGGTATTGGCCGGCGACGATGACCCGCTGATCCCGCTGGTCAACATGCGCATGCTCGCCTGGCGCATCCCCAATGCGCAGTTGCACATCATCGATGACGGCCATCTGTTCCTGATCACCCGGGCCGAGGCCGTGGCGCCGATCATCATGAAGTTTCTCGAAGAGGAGCGCCTGCGCGCCGTGATACATCCGCGACCGGCGGTGTGAAGGACCACACCACCGCGCAACTTGCCAGGAACCGACTATGGTTCTGGATTGGCGTGCCTGCTTGATGACTTGACGAAGGAGTGTTGGCTCATGCGAGAAAGACCCGTGACGAACCCGGCGCCCACCCCCGCTGCGTTCATCAACGCGCAAAATGCGATCACCGGCCTGCGCGGCCGGGACTTGCTGTCAACCCTGCGCACCGTCGCCGCACACGGCCTGCGCAACCCGGTGCACACTGCCCGCCACGCCCTGGCGCTGGGCGGCCAACTGGGCCGGGTGCTGCTGGGTGAAACCGTGCACGAGCCCAACCCCAGAGACAATCGCTTCAGCGACCCCACCTGGAAGCTCAACCCGCTGTACCGACGCAGCTTGCAAGCGTATCTGAGCTGGCAGAAACAGACGCGCCACTGGATCGATGACAGCACCCTCAGTGACGATGATCGCGCCCGCGCGCAGTTCGCCTTCGCCCTGCTCAACGATGCCGTCTCCCCTTCCAACACGCTGCTCAACCCGCTGGCGATCAAGGAGTTGCTCAACTCCGGCGGCAACAGCGTGGTACGCGGCGTGAGTAACCTGTTCGAAGATCTGCTGCACAACAACGGTTTGCCGCGCCAGGTCAGCAAGCACGCCTTTGAAGTGGGCAAGACCGTGGCGACCACGCCCGGCTCGGTGGTGTTTCGCAACGAGCTGCTGGAGCTGATCCAGTACAAGCCCATGAGCGAAAAACAGTACGCCAAGCCGCTGCTGGTGGTGCCGCCGCAGATCAACAAGTACTACATCTTCGACCTGAGCCCGGCCAACAGTTTTGTGCAATACGCCCTTAAAAACGGCCTGCAAACCTTCATGGTCAGTTGGCGCAACCCGGACGTGCGGCATCGTGAATGGGGCTTGTCCACCTATGTGGCGGCCTTGGAGGAAGCCCTGAATGTCTGCCGGGCCATCACCGGCGCCCGCGAGGTCAACCTGATGGGCGCCTGCGCCGGTGGCCTGACCATCGCCGCCCTGCAAGGCCACCTGCAAGCCAAGCGCCAGCTGCGGCGCATCTCCAGCGCCAGTTACCTGGTAAGCCTGCTCGACAGCCAGATCGACAGCCCGGCCACGCTGTTCGCCGATGAGCAAACCCTGGAGGCCGCCAAGCGCCGCTCCTACCAGCAAGGGGTACTGGAAGGCCGTGACATGGCCAAGGTGTTTGCCTGGATGCGCCCCAACGACTTGATCTGGAACTACTGGATCAACAATTACCTGCTGGGCAAGGAGCCGCCCGCCTTCGACATCCTGTACTGGAACAACGACAACACGCGCCTGCCCGCCGCCTTGCACGGCGACCTGCTGGACTTCTTCAAGCACAACCCCCTGAGCCATCCCGGTGGCCTGGAGGTATGCGGCACGCCCATCGACTTGCGCAAGGTCACGGTGGACAGCTTCAGCGTGGCCGGGATCAACGACCACATCACGCCGTGGGACGCGGTGTATCGCTCCACCCAACTGCTGGGCGGCGAGCGGCGCTTTGTGCTGTCCAACAGCGGGCATGTCCAGAGCATCCTCAACCCGCCGGGCAACCCCAAGGCCAATTACGTCGAAAACCTAAAGCTGAGCAGCGACCCGCGTGCCTGGTACTACGACGCCCGGCATGTCGAAGGCAGCTGGTGGCCGCAGTGGCTGGAATGGGTACAACAACGTTCCGGAGTACAACGCGAAACGCTTACCGCCCTGGGCAACCAGAACTACCCACCGATGGAAGCAGCGCCAGGCACTTACGTGCGCGTGCGTTGAGCTCAACGATCACATTAAGAAGACTGGATGAAGACCCGCGACCGTATCCTTGAATGCGCCCTGCTGCTGTTCAACCACAAGGGCGAACCGAACGTATCGACCATGGAGGTGGCCAATGAAATGGGGATCAGCCCCGGCAACCTCTACTACCACTTCCATGGCAAGGAGCCGTTGGTGCTGGGGCTGTTCGAGCGCTTTCAAAGCGAGTTGGCGCCACTGCTCGATCCTCCCGCCGATGCGCAACTGGAGGCCGAGGATTACTGGCTGTTCCTGCACCTGATAGTGGAGCGCATGGCCCACTACCGGTTCCTGTTCCAGGACCTGTCGAACCTGGCCGGGCGCTTGCCCAAGCTGGCCAAGGGGGTTCGCCACCTGCTCACGGCGCTCAAGCGCACCCTGGCCTCACTGTTGGCACGCTTGAAAGCCGCAGGGCAACTGGTCAGTGGCACCCAGGCACTGGGGCAATTGGTGGAGCAGATCACCATGACCCTGCTGTTTTCCCTGGATTACCAACGTGTCCTGGACCGTGAAGGCGAGGTCCGGGTGGTGGTGTACCAGGTCATGATGCTGGTGGCGCCACACCTGGTGTCACCCGCACGCCAGGCCACCGAGCGCTGGGCCTTGGGCTATCTGGATGATCCGCATTGACGGTATTCATTCAGGCCCACCGAAGTGCTGAATAAACTTGAACAGTTCACTGTCGTTACGCACGCCCAACTTTCTATATGCCGACTGTTTTTGCGTACTGATGGTACTTGCACTGCGGGAGAACTTTGCTGCAATCGAACTTACCGACATACCATCGAGAAAACAGCGCAATACTTCCCGCTCTTTAGGCGTCAGTCCCGAGCTCAATGACAGCGGCATGGAAACATCAACTGTCGACTTCAGGGTCACGTTATCGAACGCCGACTGCCTGCCTTGTAATGTCGGCACCATACAAGGCGGTAGATAAAGCCGCCCCTGAGCGACAGTTCGAATAGCCGTGATCAGTTCGGTCAGATTCTGAGTCTTGCCCAAAATCCCCCAACACCCCGCCTTCAGGGCCAGCGACACCGTGGCGGGCGAACAGTCCGAAGATACGATCACGGCCCGGCACTGGCTGAAACGTCTGCCCAGTGACTGAAGCAGGCTGAGGCCATCGATGTCGGCAGGCGCCAGGACAAAGTCCATGACTATCACATGCGCTGGCTGCTGGGCCAGCGCCTCAAGCAATTGCCGCCCCGTGCCGTAGGAGCCGATGACCTGGATGTCGGCTTCGGCATTCAATCCCAGCTCGATACCCTGGCGCACCATTTCATGGTCGTCGAGCAGCATGACGGTACAGACAGTAACTGATGAAGTTGGCATAACAACTCCCGCCTGAATCAATGCAGTACTGCACGCTATAGACCAGCCTTATGCAGGATTCAATAAGCGGACATAACAGTACTACATTTACTTACAGCCACTTCTTACAGAAAAACCTGAAGGAAGTTTCTGAACTTCAACCCCCGCCAAAAAACCTTAAACAAAACAATACGCTTTCGAACAATCACGAACTAAAACTCGTGGCTTCACTATAGAGCGCATTCATTTTTAGATACAAATTATGCACACCCGCCCCGTGAACAAATTCGACACGGGTTCACAGGTGCTGCGCATCAACCTGCGACGGGAAACTTCAATCAATCAAGATCAGGAACATAATGAAAGCCAACGTTTTTTCTTCCGTTGCCACCGCGCTGGCCTTGACCGCCGCTGTGCCGCCCTCGGCGCACGCCGCCGATGGCGTGATCAATTTCAGTGGCCTGGTGACCGATGTGACCTGCACCGTCGAAGGCGCGACGCCGGGCACGGGCGCCGTGGTCAAGGACGTAAACCTGGGTGGCGTCTCCGCTGCACGCTTGGCTACGGCGGGCAGCCGCGCCAACCTGACCGGTTTCTCTATTCGCATCGGCGCACCGGGTGAGGGCAGTTGCACCAACGGACGTACCGCGATGATTGCCTTCGACCCGACCAGCCCGGCTATCGACGTGGCCACGGGCCGCTTGAACATCGATGGCTATGACGATCCGTCCGACACCACCAATGCCAAGAATGTACAGGTAGAAATCACTAGCCGTAGCGGCACGCCAATCAATGTGTACACGGAGAAATCCGAAGGCGTGGTGATCGCCGATAACCAGGCAACCATTCCACTGGCAGCACAGCTGTACGCCAGCGGCCCGGCTGCCGAAGGCAAGGTCAATACCCGAGTCGGATTCATGATCGAGTACGCCGAATAAAGCGCGAGCGGGCCTGCGCAAGCGGGCTCCTCCCTGGGTGAAGAGACCAGATGATGAATATCAAGACACGTCTTACCGTTGCCGCCTGTGTGTCTGCTGCGATGCTGCTATGCCCGCTTACCGCTGACGCAGGCGTCATTATCCACGGCACCCGGGTGATCTACCCTGCCGAACGGCAAGAGGTGATCGTGCGCCTTGAAAACAAGGGCACCCGCCCGGCATTGGTACAGACCTGGCTGGACGACGGCGACCGGTACTCGACCGCGGCCACTGCAAAAGCGCCGTTGAGTGCGTCACCTCCGATCTTTCGTATCGAGCCGCACCAGCAACAGGCGATACGCCTGCGCTACTCGGGCGAGCCTCTGCCTGCCGATCGCGAAAGCCTGTTCTGGCTGAATGTGCTGGAAGTGCCGCCCAGTACGGCGAAAGGTGAAGACAACAACCAGATCGAATTGGCGTTCCGCACGCGGTTGCGCGTGTTCGTGCGCCCGCAAGCGTTGCCCTACCCGGTGGCAAGCGCGGCATCCAGGTTGCAATGGAAACTGGTCGCCCACCAGCGCGGCTACGCTCTGCAAGCCACTAACCCGACGCCTTATCACGTCTCGCTCGCCTCCGTCGAATTGCTCAGCGCCGCCAAGCGCTTTGCCAAAGCGCCTAACCAGAGCGCCAACGACAGCCTGCTGCTGCCGGCCGGCGACGTGAAACGCTTTGCGCTGCCCCTGCTGCGCGAGTGCCCGCCAGCGCCGACCAGGGTTGAGTTCACCAGCGTCAGCGACTTCGGTGCCCGCGTGCGGCATTCGGCAGCGCTGCCCGCGTGCACGGGGCAACCATCATGAATGCACTTTCGATTCTGGCGCAGACCATCTTGCTGACTTTCACGCTGCTGGGCGCAACGACGCTGCAGGCGAGCGTGATCATCAACAGCACCCGTGTGGTTTACCCGCAAAGCGACAAAGAGGTTACCGTCAGGCTGGAAAGCAAAAACCAGGCACCGGTGCTGGTACAAACCTGGCTGGACAAGGGCGACGAGCACTCGACGCCGGAGCAGGGCGACATTCCGTTTGTGGTGACCCCGCCGATCTTTCGCATGGAGCCAGGCAAGCAACAAGTGGTGCGCGTGGCCTATACCGGCGAACCCTTGCCACCGACACAGGAAAGCCTGTTCTGGTTCAACCTGTTGGAAGTGCCTGCCCAGCCCCCAGGCGCGCAAACCGGTAATCAACTGCAGCTGGCGTTCCGCTCGCGGATCAAGCTGTTTTTCCGCCCGCACAATCTTGCGTACGGGGTGCAAGCCGCACCTGGAAAACTGCAATGGCGACGCGTATCGAACGCCCAGGGCCAGGGCCTGGAAGTATTCAACCCAACGCCCTATCACGTGACCTTCGAAGCCGTCGAGGTGCTGGACTCGGGGCAACGGCACGCACGTAAAACCGCGTCGCCCAGCAGCGCAAACATGGTAGTGCCCGGTGGCCGCCTTCGTTTTGAGCTGCCCACGCTCAACTCTGCGCCCAGTGCCACGGCCACCGTGCAATTCCAGACGCTCGACGACTATGGCGTGAAAATCGCCCACAGCGCCAAGGTCCCGCCATGACGCCCCAGGTACCTGACCTTCCCGCGTAGCGCGCCCTGAACGGCGCCTCCCACGCTTCCATCTCTTTATGTCGATGCCCATTGGTTCGGGTAGGGAATCCCTATGCCAAGCGTTGGCTGACACCTGCTTTTCGAGAACGCTGAACATGAGTTTCAACACGCCAGCCGGCGTTAACTATCCATCCCCGGCACGTCATCGATTCAAGCTGACCGTGCATAGCCTGCTGCTGATCAGCGGCGCCTGCAGCCTCTACGCCCACAGTGCCGAACAGGTCGAATTCAACCCAGCCTTTTTTCCGGGCGGCAAGGCGGGCGCGCAAGTCGATATTGCAAAATTCAACCAAGGCAACGTCATCCTGCCCGGCAACTACCGCGCCGACGTGCACCTCAACGGCCAGTGGATCGGGCGTGAAACCCTGTCCTTCTCCAACGTCGCCGGCCAGGACACCGCGCAACTGTGCCTGAAACGCCAGGCGTTGCTCAGGTTTGGCGTCACGGTCGATAGCGTTCAACCGGCGGCCCTTTCCGACTGTGCCGACATCGCCAGCTACCTGCCCGGCGCAAGCAGCCGGTTCGACTCGGGCGAAAGTCGCCTGGACCTGCAGGTTCCGCAGATTTACCTGGCCCGTCAGCCACGCGGCTATGTCGACCCGCAACATTGGGATGGCGGCGTGGATGCCGCGTTTGTACGTTACAACGCCAGCACCTTCACCACGCGCACCGACGGGCGCACCCTGGGCTCCAGCTACCTGGGCTTGAATACCGGGCTAAACCTGGGCGACTGGCACTGGCGCCACAATGGCAATTACAGCCGTACCCATACCGCCTCGGGCTATCAAAGCAGCGCCACGTATGTACAGCGGGAATTGGGCACCTTGAAGTCCCAACTGGTGCTCGGCGAAATCTATACCCCCGGCGAGCTTTTCGACAGCGTGCGCCTGCGCGGCGCCAGCCTGTCCAGCGATGACCGGATGTTCCCCGACTCGCTGACCGGCTTTGCGCCGGTGGTGCGCGGTGTCGCCGAAACCAGCGCACGGGTCACTGTGCGCCAGCGTGGCGTACTGCTCGATGAAGTCTCCGTGGCGCCCGGCCCGTTCGTGCTCAAGGACCTGTTCCCCACCGGTTATGGCGGCGATCTGAACGTCACTGTGACCGAAGCCGATGGCCGTACCCGCGAGTTCATCGTCCCCTTTGCCGCCAACGCCCACCTGCTGCGCCCCGGCTACAGCCGTTACTCGTTGAGTGCCGGGCTGCTCGATGAAATCGGCCTGCACCATCCGCCCAGAGTGATGCAGGCCACCTACCAACACGGCCTGAGCAACTTGCTGACCGGTTATACCGGCGCCGTGATAGGCGAGGACTACCGCTCGCAGTTACTGGGTGCTGCGTTCAACACGCCGTTCGGCGCACTGTCGTTGGACATGACCCAGTCCAACGCCCATCTGCCGGGGCATGGCTCACGCGATGGGCAAAGCGTGCAGCTGCGCTACAGCAAGAATTTCGCCCACACCGGTACTCACTTCGCCCTGGGCGCCTACCGCTACTCCACCGAAGGTTTCTTGAGCGTGAGCGATGCGGCGCACATCCGCGATCTCGCCCTGGACGGGCTCAAGCTTGACCGTGTGTCGCGCCTTCGCGACCGGATGGACATCAGCCTCAATCAACGCGTGGGCGATGGATCGGTGTACCTCACCGGCTCCTCGCAAAACTATTGGAACCGTACCAATGGCAACCTGACATTCACCGCCGGCTACAGCGGCACATGGAACGGGCTGCACTACACAGTCAGCGCGCAGCGTACCCGTGACTTGCTGACTGAGCATGTCGACAAGCAGCTGGACTTTACCGTGAGTCTGCCGCTGGGCAGCGGTGCCCGCACGCCCACCCTGACGACCACTGTTTACCGAGGCGGCCAAAGCTCAGGTGAGCGCCTGGGCCTGGGTGGCACCCTTGGCGAACGCAGTGAATTGAGCTACGGCTTGAGCAGCAGCCGCGCCCAGGGCAGCGGCTATGCCACCAGCGCCGACCTCAAATACCAGACGTCCCAGGGCGCGCTATCGGCAAGCTACGGCCAGAGCAACGCGTACCAGTCGACCTCCCTGGGCATGACTGGCGGCATCGTCGCCCACCGTGGCGGCGTGACCTTTGCACCGGAGCTGGGCGACACCATCGGCCTCGTCCAGGCCCCCGACGCTCTGGGCGCAAGGATCAACGGTAACCACAGCGCCCAGATCGGCAAAAGCGGTTATGCCGTGGTGCCGCATCTCACCCCTTACCGCCAGAACGTGGTCGAGTTGGACCCCAAGGACCTGTCCGTCGATGTAGAGCTCAAGACCGCCGCGCAGAACGTCGCCCCTCGGGCCGGCTCGGTGGTGCAGTTGCAGTTCGAAACGGTCAGTGGGCAAGCCATATTGATCACGGCTCAGCGTGAGGATGGCAACCCGCTGCCATTCGGTGCGGATGTATTCGATGAAGACGGCGCAAGCGTCGGCATCGTTGGCCAGGGCGGTAAA
Source organism: Pseudomonas paralactis (assembly GCF_001439735.1). Lineage (GTDB taxonomy): Bacteria > Pseudomonadota > Gammaproteobacteria > Pseudomonadales > Pseudomonadaceae > Aquipseudomonas > Aquipseudomonas paralactis. Next base: position 301,161 of record NZ_JYLN01000004.1, on the reverse strand, counting down.
GCCTTTGTTCGCGTGGCGCGCACACAAGGGCAACTGACCGTCAAATGGGGCCCGCAAGCTGATGCTTCATGCAAGCTGCATTACGCGCTAAGTGCGCGCCCCCACTCTGACGCGGCCCACCGCGTACGCCATCTGAACGCAGGCACCTGCCGAAGCGAAACACCCGTTGCCGCACATGCAGCGCCTGTCGACAAATACCTCGTGACTGCTCGGAATGCATGATGAAGACATTGATCAGACTCATCTCAACATTGCTGGTGCTTGGCCTGCCGATCGCTGCGCAAGCGGAGTGCGACAGCTATATGAACTCCACCCACGGCCTCTCCCTTCCGACGACTATCACCGTACCGCCCGACCTGCCGGTGGGCAGCGTGATCACCGAGCAACCGTTCAGCGGCGTGGCTGCGGGCCGCTTCATGAATTGCAACAGCGTGACGCTGATACAAGTTGCATCGCGCAATTACCTGCATCACCAGGCCACCACGATCTATCAAACCGAGGCTCCGGGCATCGGCATGCGTATAAGGATTACCGATGCCCGTCCCTCGAGCAGCTTCTACGCGTTTGACAATTCCGTGGGTTACCTGCCCAGCGGAAGCCACCCCATCTTCACCAATGCCGAGGCAATCTTCTACAAGATCGGGCCGGTGACCAGAGGGGAGGTGCCTGCGGGAAGGGTCTACCATTACACGATGTTGACCCGCATCGGCCAGATTCTGGGCCGCTTTGAGCTCAAGCTCGACAACTCGGTTACTTTCGTCAGCCCCGTCGCCACTTGCGACCTCGCCACCGGTGATGTCAACCGCACCATCACGCTCGACCCCGTGCAGGTCAGTGCGTTCAACAGCAGCCCCTACGCCGGCGCACGCAATTTTGAGCTGACGGCCAATTGCAGCGACGCCGCCAACGTCACCTTTCGTTTTTCCGGCCAGCCATCGACTGACAACAACCTGCTCTTTGCCAACACCGGCACGGCCGACGGCGTGGCGCTTTGGCTGTACTCGCGGATCGACGGCACTCACCGAACCATTGCTGCCAATGGCAGCGACAACGAACGCACGCTGGTTGTGACCGGCAATCGCGCGGTATTGCCACTCGGCGCGGCGTACCACAAGAGCGGCACGGTCGGCCAAGGCACGCTGACCAGTACCGCCACCGTCAACATCACCTACAACTGAACCCCCTGAGGACTCATGATGCGTCTACCTACACTGCCCCTGCTACTGGCGATCACCGCAAGCCTGGACATTCCCGCCGCGCTCGCTGCCACTACTGGCACCCTGACATTTCAAGGCGTGGTCAATGCTGGCACCTGCAACCTTAACGCCGGCGATGTAAACCGCACGATTACCTTGCCTGCGGTCAAAGTATCGGACTTCGACACTACCGACTCTGCGGGAGAGCACGACTTTGAACTTGCCGCCGACTGCGACTCGGACGTCAAGAACGTGATCTTCCAGTTCGCCGGCACCCCCTCTGCCGGCAACGCCGAGCTCTTTGCCAACACGGGAACATCGGGCGGCACCGCACTGTGGCTGGCCAGCACCGGCATCATCCCCGCCAATGGCACCGAGGTACAACGCAGCCGTACGGTTGCGACAAGCGCCAGCAAGGCGGTACTGCCACTCAAAGCGGCTTACCATAAAACCGGAGAAGCAATTACCCACGGTACCCTGGCCAGTGCCGTGACTGTTTCGATCACTTACAACTGATGGGCTTGGGATAAAGCCCCGCGATAGCTGATTTTTGCCAAGCATAAAAAATGCCCGGCCTCTACAGGCCGGGCATTTTTCTGTCCCGCAAAAATCAGGACTGACTGGATGGCGTCGGGTTGACCGGCGTTGCAGTCGCAGTAGCGGCCGCGTGCGTCGGTGCGGACACCGAATTGGCGGTAGAAGCGGCCGGTGCTGGCGCCGCTGCTGCCTTGGCCGCCGCAGCAGGCTTGGCGGCTGCCGGTTTTTTCGCTACCGCAGGCTTTTTGGCCGCTGCAGGTTTAGCTGCAGGTTTGGCAGCGGCGGGCTTGGCGGCAGGTTTGGCAGCCGCTGTTTTAGCCGCAGGCTTGGCAGCCGGTTTAGCCGCAGGTTTCGCGGCGGTTTTAGCGGCCACTGGCTTGGCGGCAGGCTTGGTGGCCGGTTTAGCGGCAGCAGTTTTAGCTGCTGGCTTGGCCGCAGGTTTCGCAGCGGTTTTGGCTGGCGCTTTGGCAGCGGCTTTTGCAGCCGGCTTGGCGGCGGCTTTAACCAGAGGCTTGGCGGCAGTTTTAACGGCGGGTTTTGCCGCAGCTGTTTTAGCCGCAGGTTTGGCAGCCGGTTTTGCTGCAGGCTTGGCCGCGGCAGTCTTGGCGGGAGCCGCTTTGGCGCCGGTCAGTTTCTCAATTTGCTTGGTCAGGGTATCGACCTTGCTGTGCAGCGCCTTTAACTCAGCCTTGCTGGGTACGCCCAGTCGCGAAATGGCACTATTGAGGCGTTTGTCGAAGGTTTCTTCCAACTTGCCCCAGGTGTCAGAAATGCTCGACTTGGCGGAACCGGCAGTTGCCTTGGCCGCTTCTACTTTTTTACCGACTGTGCTCTTGGTCAACTTCTCGGCCTTCTCGCCGTCCTTGACCAGAGTCTCGAAGTATTTACCGCCGTCACTGCTAACCTTCGAGTACACGCCTAAACCAGCAAGCCAGATTTTGCGGGAATATTTTTCAACTTCCCCAACCCACGAGCTGCCTTCTTTCTGAGTAGTCTTTTTAACAGCCATCCCGATGTCTCCTTAGTGTTTACGCGCGACACGTTCGAGCAATGCCGTCAGCTCTTCGAGCTTAGCAGAGAGTGTCTCCACGTCATGTTTAGACGCAATGCCGATTCGATTCAAGGCACTTGCAACACGCGTGTCAAAAGCTTTTTCAACTTTATCAAGCTGAACTTCAACCAAGCCTCTGACGCCGGAGACATTACTCTTTACTTGATCAATCTGACTGTTGGCGGCATCAAGTTGTTCAACTACAACTTTTTTACCTTTGCTTTCAACATGTTGGCCGCTCTTGACCAGCTCTTTGAAGTATTCGCCGCCCTCGCTGCCGACCTTTGCATAGGCACCAAGGCCCGCCAGCCAGATCTTGCGGGCATAGCTTTTAACCTCACTCAGGGGGGTGGTTTGAACGTCGATTTTTTTCTTCAAAATAACTTTGGCCATGGTGCACCTCACGCAAAAAGGGTGGAGGACGGCCCGCAGGAGTTGAGGGCTTGGGCACAAAGTAGGGTTTAAAATTAGAATCGGCACCCTAAGAAGCCAGGTCAGGCCAACGCCTTATCCAGGGCTTTTTCGATTTCGGACTTGATCGTGCCACTCATGGCCGACATCAACAGGCCGAGTTCGACATCGATGCGCAGCGAGTCTTCGCCTACCGCGACCGTGCCCTTAACCCCGGAACGTTTGAGCTTCAGGGTATCGCCGGCCCACGAAGATTCCACACCATATTTATCTTCGAGTTTGCGCGCCAATTGCTCGGCCTTGGCCCGCGCCTGTTCTTTTCCCAGGGTATGTTCACGCTCAACGGTAATACGGGCCATTGCAATGACTCCTCTTTATAACGACTCGAAACACCCGCCATGCGGCAAAAGGCCTCGGTGAGCATCTATCTTACCTGCAGCCTTGCCAAGACAAAGCAGGCCTTGGGGATTATCATGTCCCGCATTCTCTTTTGGTGACAGCGATATGACTGATCAGCGCAAAGGCAGCGATGCCGAACCCACCACTCACTTCGGCTTCAAGAACGTCCCGGAAAGCCAAAAGGCGGAAAAAGTCGCTGAGGTGTTTCACTCTGTGGCGGCCAAGTACGACCTGATGAACGACGTGCTTTCCGGCGGTATGCACCGCCTGTGGAAGCGCTTCACTATCGAGTTGTCGGGCGTACGCACCGGCAACCGCGTGCTGGACATCGCCGGCGGCACGGGCGACCTGGCCGCCAAGTTCTCCAAACTGGTTGGCCCCACCGGCCAAGTGGTGTTGGCCGATATCAACGGTTCGATGCTCAAGGTGGGCCGTGATCGCCTGCTCGACAAAGGCGTGGCCGGCAACATCGAGTTCGTTCAGGCCGATGCCGAGAAGCTGCCGTTCCCCGACAACCATTTCGACTGCGTGACCATCGCCTTCGGCCTGCGCAACGTCACCCACAAGGAAGACGCGATCCGCTCGATGCTGCGCGTCCTCAAACCGGGTGGCCGCCTGTTGGTGCTGGAATTCTCCAAGCCGACCAACGCGCTGATGTCCAAGGTCTACGACACTTACTCGTTCGCCTTTATGCCGCTGATGGGCAAGCTGATCACCAATGACGCCGAGAGCTACCGCTACCTGGCCGAATCGATCCGTATGCACCCCGACCAGGAAACCCTGAAGTCAATGATGGTGGAGGCCGGTTTCGACCGCGTGACCTACCACAACATGACCTCCGGCATCGTTGCCTTGCACCGAGGTATCAAGCCCTGATGCTGCTCGCAGGTCTTCTCGCCAGTGTCGAACATGGCCTCAACCGTGTTCTGCGCCTGGACAGCACCGCCCTGGCGCGGCTGGCACACTTGAACGGCAAAGTCATTGCCGTCGACTGCCGCAGCCCCGCCGTGCAGCTGTTTATTCTGCCCAGCGATGAAGGCTTGCTGCTCGCCACTCAATGGGCCGCCGACGCCGACTGCACCTTGCGTGCGCCGGCCTCCAGCCTGTTGCACCTGGCGCTGAGCCGCAACAAAACCGCCATCCTCCACAGCCCGGAGGTGGAGCTGGAAGGCGACAGTGCGGTGCTGATGGACCTGGCCGCCGTGCTGCAGGATCTGGAGCTGGACTGGGAATACGAACTGTCGCGCTGGATCGGCCCTGTCGCCACCCAGTTGCTCAGCGGGCACCTGCGCAGCCGCTCGCGCTGGTACCAGCAAGGGTTCGCCAGCCTCAACCAGAACCTCGCCGAATACCTGAGCGAAGAATCGCGCACCCTGGTCGGGCAACGGGAAGCGCAAGCGCGCTTTCGTGAGCTCGACAAGGCCAAAATCGACCTGGAACGCCTTGAGGCCCGCTTCGAGCGCCTGAGCCGTTCCCTTGATCCAAGCGATAACGCATGAAGCTGCTCGCCGTCCGCCGTTTGTTTCGTATCCAGCGCGTCGTAATCCGCTACCGCCTCGATGACCTGCTGTTTGCCCTGCCCCTGCCGTGGTTTCTGCTGGCGGTGCGTTATGTGCTGCCGTGGCGCTGGTTCCCGCGCAAACAACTGGAGCTGAGCCGAGGCGCGTGCCTGCGCCTGGCGTTGCAGGATTTGGGGCCGATCTTTATCAAGTTCGGGCAAATCCTCTCGACCCGTCGCGACCTGCTGCCCGAAGACATCGCCGATGAGCTGATGCTGCTGCAGGACCGTGTGCCGCCTTTCGATTCGCAGCAGTCGATGGCACTGATCGAAGAACAACTGGGCCAGAAGATCAGCGAGGTGTTCAGCCGCTTCGATGTCGAGCCCCTGGCCTCGGCCTCGGTCGCGCAGGTCCACGCCGCGCAGCTCAAGACCGGCGAAGAGGTGGTGGTGAAGGTGATTCGGCCGGGCCTCAAGCCGATCATCGGCCAGGACCTGGCGTGGCTGTTTGTTCTCGCCCGGGCTGCCGAACGCTTCTCCGCCGACGCGCGCCTGCTGCATCCGGTGGATGTGGTCGCCGACTACGAAAAAACCATCTACGACGAACTCGACCTGCTGCGCGAAGCAGCCAACGCCAGCCAGTTGCGACGCAACTTTGAAGGCTCGCAACTGCTGTACGTGCCCCAAGTGTATTGGGATTGGTGCCGCCCGAAAGTGCTGGTGATGGAGCGCATCTATGGGGTACAGGTCACCGACCTGGCCACCCTGGCCGACCAGCGCACCGATATGAAAATGCTTGCCGAGCGTGGCGTGGAGATCTTCTTCACCCAGGTGTTTCGCGACAGTTTCTTTCACGCCGACATGCACCCGGGCAACATCTTCGTCAGCACCGTCAACCCGTGGAGCCCGCAGTACATCGCCATCGACTGCGGCATCGTCGGCAGCCTGACCCCGGAAGACCAGGACTACCTGGCGCGCAACCTGTTTGCTTTCTTCAAGCGCGACTACCGCCGAGTGGCGCAGTTGCACATTGATTCAGGCTGGGTGCCGGCGGAAACCAAGCTCAACGAATTCGAAGCGGCGATCCGCACCGTGTGCGAGCCGATCTTCGAAAAACCGTTAAAAGATATTTCCTTCGGCCAGGTGCTGATGCGCCTGTTCCAGACGGCGCGGCGCTTCAATATGGAAGTACAGCCGCAGTTGGTGCTGCTGCAAAAAACCTTGCTCAACATCGAAGGCCTGGGCCGCCAGCTGTACCCGGACCTGGATCTGTGGAACACCGCGCAGCCGTTCCTGGAGCGCTGGATGCGCGAGCGCATGAGCCCAAAAACCATGCTGGGCAACCTGCACAGCCAGTTCGAACAGCTGCCGCACCTGGCCAACATGACCCGCGACCTGCTGGAGCGCATGTCCCAGCCCCACGCCAAAGACCCCGAGCCGCCGTGGCGCAAGCGCAAGGACGATTGGTTCCTGCGCCTGCTCGGCGCCGCGCATCTGGCAGGCGGTGTGATGCTGGTGATCGGCGGGCCGCTGAATCAACTGGGTTACTGGCCAGCCGGCATCATGGCGGCCGTGGGTGTTTATCTGATCGTGCGTCGATAGCCAATCCGGTTATACACTGTCGCAAATTGCCGGAGCCGAACATGAAAAACTGGCTGGACGAGATCAAGTGGGACAGTGACGGCCTGGTGCCGGCCATTGCCCAGGACTACAAGACCGGGCGCGTATTGATGATGGCCTGGATGAACCGTGAAGCGCTGAGCCTCACCGCCACTGAGCAGCGCGCCATCTACTGGTCACGTTCGCGTGGCAGACTGTGGCGCAAGGGCGAAGAGTCCGGGCATGTGCAGGTGCTGCATGAGATGCGCCTGGACTGCGACGCCGACGTGGTGATCCTGATGGTCGACCAGATCGGCGACATCGCTTGCCATACCGGGCGCCACAGCTGTTTCTATCGCGTGTTCGAAGACGGCGAATGGAAGGTAGTGGAGCCGGTGCTCAAAGACCCCCACGCCATTTATTCGTCAGGACACTGAACATGAGCGATACCCTGAACCGTGTGGCCCAGGTGCTGGAAGACCGCAAAGGCGCGGATGCCGACAGCTCCTACGTCGCCAGCCTGTACCACAAGGGTCTGAACAAGATTCTGGAAAAACTCGGCGAAGAATCCGTCGAGACCATCATTGCGGCCAAGGACGCGCAAATCAGCGGTGATTACAGCGATGTAATCTATGAGACCGCAGACTTGTGGTTCCATAGCCTGGTGATGCTCGCCCAACTGGGGCAGCATCCACAGGCCGTGCTGGATGAACTGGACCGTCGCTTCGGCTTGTCCGGGCATGTCGAAAAGGCTTCGCGCCCGTCCGCCTGATTAACCAAGACTTGAGGATTTGCAGCATGGGCATTTTTGACTGGAAACACTGGATCGTCATTCTGGTGGTGGTTGTTCTGGTGTTCGGCACCAAGAAACTGAAAAACCTCGGCACCGACGTCGGCGAGTCGATCAAGGGCTTTCGTAAAGCCATGAACGACGACGAGAAGCCCGCCGAGCCAAGCGCAAACCCGGTACCACCGGCCCAGCCTGTGCACCCGCAGGCCGCGCAGCCGATCACCGAGCGTCGTACCTTCGACGTGCAGGCTGAAAAAGTCCAAGAGCCGACCCGCAAAGACTCGTGAGCACTGACTAATGTTTGGTATCAGCTTCTCTGAACTGCTGCTCGTCGGCCTGGTGGCCCTGCTGGTACTGGGGCCGGAACGCCTGCCCGGTGCCGCGCGCACCGCCGGCCTGTGGATCGGGCGCCTGAAACGCAGTTTCAACGCGATCAAACAGGAAGTTGAACGGGAAATCGGTGCCGACGAGATCCGCAGGCAGTTGCACAACGAACATATCCTGTCGTTGGAGCAAGAGACTCGCAAGATTCTCTCCCCGGTGCAGGAGCCGGCCAAGCCGGCCCCTCCGGTAGCCGAGCAGAGCATCGCGCCGGCACCTGCTGCCCAAACCGAGCCCGCCCCGACAGAGCCTGCGCCGACGCCCGTTGCGTCGCCTGCCCCCCATGACCCTACACTGCCGCCGCGAGCCCCATGAGCGCTGATAAACCGGAAAACGACCAGCATATGCCGCTGGTCTCGCACCTCACCGAGTTGCGTACCCGCCTGCTGCGTTGCGTAGCGGCCATCTTCATCATCTTTGCCGGGCTGTTCGCCTTTACCCAGCAGATCTACACCTTCGTTTCCACGCCCTTGCGCCAGTACCTGCCGGTCGGCGCGACGATGATTGCCACCGATGTGTCGTCGCCGTTCCTGACGCCGTTGAAGCTGACCATGATGGTTTCGCTGTTCCTGGCGATCCCGGTGATCCTGCATCAGATCTGGGGCTTTATTGCGCCGGGCCTGTACAAGCACGAGAAGCGCATCGCGGTGCCGTTGCTGGTGTCGAGCATCCTGCTGTTCTACACCGGCATGGCCTTCGCCTACTTCCTGGTGTTCCCGCTGATCTTCAAGTTCTTCGCCGCCGCCACTCCGGCCGGCGTGGAGATGATGACCGATATCACCAGCTACCTCGACTTCGTGATGACGCTGTTCTTCGCCTTTGGCGTGGCCTTCGAAATCCCGGTGGCGGTGGTGTTGCTGGTGTGGATCGGGGTGGTCGACGTCAAGTACCTGAAGAAGATCCGCCCGTACGTGATCATCGGCTGCTTTGTGGTCGGCATGATCCTCACACCGCCGGACATTTTCTCCCAGACCTTGCTGGCCGTGCCGATGTGGATGCTGTTTGAAGTGGGCATCCTGTTCAGCGGCTTGATCAGCAAGCGCGGCGAACACCCGGACGACCAGCCTGCCGACGACGACCAGCCGCCAGCGACCCAGCCGTGAACCTGCTACTGCTGGAAGACGCCGATTTTATTGCGGCAGACCGCGTGGTGCTGCGTGATCGGCGCCTTGTGCATATGCAGGAAGTCCACCGCGCCGTAGTGGGTGACAACCTGCGTGTGGGCCGCATTGGCGGGCTGATGGGCAATGCCCAACTGCTGCGGCTGGAAGCCAGTGAAGCCGAGCTGCAAGTCAGCTTCGACCAGCCACCGCCGAGCAAACTGCCGCTGACCCTGCTGCTGGCCCTGCCCCGCCCGAAGATGCTGCGTCGAGTGCTGCAAACGGTAGCGGCCATGGGTGTGCCCAAGGTCGTGCTGGTCAACAGCTACCGCGTGGAAAAAAGCTTCTGGCAAACCCCGTTCCTGGAGCCTGAAGCGGTGCGCGAGCAACTGATCCTTGGCCTGGAACAGGCGCGGGACACGGTACTGCCCGAGATCATTATCGAAAAGCGCTTCAAACCCTTTGTCGAAGACCGCCTGCCGGCCATGGCTGCCGGCACCCTGGGCCTGATCGGTCATCCGGGCGATTACCCGGCCTGCCCGCGAGGGCTGGATGAGCCGGTAACACTGGCGATTGGCCCTGAAGGCGGCTGGATTCCCTATGAAGTCGAGCTGCTGACCAGGGCCGGTTTGCAACCGGTGCAGCTTGGTGCGCGCATCCTACGGGTTGAAACCGCCGTGACGGCCCTGCTCGCCCGACTGTTCTGATATCAAATCCAAAAACACCGCAGCCTAAATGTGGGAGGGGGCTTGCCCCCGATAGCGGTGTATCAATCACTAAATGTGGTGGCTGACACTCTGCCATCGGGGGCAAGCCCCCTCCCACATTGAATCTGTGGCGCTACAGAATCCTATGCCCATGCCGATAGCCTTTGAATAAGTCCAAGCCTTGTTCCAGGGGAGTTCGCAGCATGTATCGTTGGTTAGCCGAGAAACTGGGGAATGTAAGCGTCAACCGCAAGCTGAGCGTCGGCTTTGGCCTGGTGTTGATCCTGACGCTGTTGATCACCTTTACCGGCTGGACCGGCCTGGGCGATGTGATCAGTCGCGGCGATAAGCTGGGTTTTATCTCCAGCCTCAATGGCCTGACCAAAGACCTGCGCCTGGCGCGCCTGGACTTTGATATGCGCCGCGGCGAACAAGGCACCGACGCAGTTACCGGCCTGATCACTCAGCTGGACGAGGGCCTTAAAACTGCCGCGCAGTTAATCGAACAACCCAATGACAAGGCTCTCGTCGAACAACAACAGGAAGCCTTGAGCCAATACAAAAAAGCCTTCGCCACCATGGTCCAGGCAGGCCTCAAGCGTGAGGGTGCGCGCAGCAAGCTCGGCGACACGGCCGATAATGCCGTGGCCAAAACCAACGAGATTGAAAAAAGCCTGCTGCAAGGCGACAGCGTCACCCAGTTCAACAGCGTGGTTGACCTGAGCAAGCTGATCCAGCAAGCCCGCTTCCAGGTACGCGGCTACACCTACAGCGGCAAGGTCGAGGCCGAGCAACCCGCCCTCGACGCTATCGACAACGCCCTGAAGAAAATCACCGAACTGCAAGGCCAGCTGCCGACGCAATATCAGGCCAACCTGCAAGAGGCCGGTGCCTCACTGCAAGCCTATCGGGCCGCCGTCAGCCAATACCGCGACTCCCAGGTGGCCAGTGCCGCAGCACTTAAGATCCTAAGTGCCCAGGGCGATATTCTGTTGGGTCATAGCGAGAAACTCACCACCTCGCAAACGGCAGTGCGCGACCATGATGTGGCCCAGGCCAAGTACTTGTTGCTGCTCGCCACCGTACTGGCGGTAGCCTTCGGCCTGTTCGCTGCCTGGGCCATCACCCGCCAGATCGTCATACCGCTGAACCAGACCCTCAAAGTCGCCGAGCGCGTGGCCTCCGGCGACCTGAGCCACAACCTGGACTCTGGCCGCCAGGACGAGCTGGGCCAGTTGCAACGCGCCATGCAGAGCATGACCGTGGGCCTGCGCGCGTTGATCGGCGGTATCAGCGACGGCGTCACCCAGATCGCCAGTGCAGCCGAGCAGTTATCGGCCGTGACTGAACAGACCAGCGCCGGGGTCAACAGCCAAAAGGTGGAGACCGATCAGGTCGCCACCGCCATGAACGAAATGGCCGCCACCGTGCAGGAAGTCGCACGCAATGCCGAGCAAGCCTCGGAAGCTGCGGTGGCCGCCGATCAACAGGCCCGTGAAGGTGACAAGGTGGTCGGTGAGGCCATCGCCCAGATCGAGCGCCTGGCGACAGAAGTCGGCAATTCCACCCTCGCCATGGGTGACCTCAAGCGCGAAAGCGACAAGATCGGCAGCGTGCTCGACGTGATCAAATCCGTCGCCCAGCAAACCAACCTGCTGGCGCTGAACGCGGCCATTGAAGCGGCGCGTGCCGGTGAGGCCGGGCGTGGCTTCGCGGTGGTGGCCGATGAAGTGCGCAGCCTGGCCCAGCGCACTCAGAAGTCCACCGAAGAGATTGAAGAGCTGATCGTCGGCCTGCAAAACGGTACCCAGCAGGTGGCCTCCATCATGGACAACAGCCGCGGGCTGACCGACAGCAGCGTCGAACTGACCCGTCGCGCCGGCAGCGCATTGGCGAATATCACCCGCACGGTTTCAACCATCCAGGCAATGAACTCACAGATTGCCACCGCCGCCGAGCAACAGAGCGCCGTGGCCGAAGAGATCAACCGCAGCGTGTTGAATGTGCGTGATGTCTCCGAACAAACGTCCTCGGCCAGCGAAGAAACCGCCGCATCGAGTGCAGAACTGGCGCGCCTGGGGATCTACTTGCAGACCCTGGTCGGGCGTTTCCGCATCTGACAGGGTCTTGCGCGGCGGCCGATTAAGACCGCCGCCTCTTGTGAAACTTCCTACACAGTTATCAGCCCCGCCTCACCCCGATCCGATTTAGCGTTGCATCTGTAGCGATACGCTTTCTCTGATTGGGAGGTGCATTATGTTTCCTCGGCTGACCCGTATGCTGGTCAATGCCAGCGTCCGCCTGAAGCTTGCCCTGGGCTTTGGCCTGGTGCTGATCCTCAGCTTCGTCATTGCCGCGACAGGCTGGCAAGCCTTGAGCGCCGTCCTGTACCGATCCGACAGCCTGACGACCCTGGGCCATCTGGCTGTCGAAGCCGAGGCCATGCGCGCCGACCGCATCGTGTACCGCACCCTGATGGACAGCAACAGCCTGGCCAAGATGAATCAAAGGGTCGAACAGATCGACCAGTACCTGGCCGACCTTTCGAGCCGCTTGCGGGACCCGACCGACCGGCAACGGCTGGAAGACGCGGCCCTTCTGGTGTCGGGCTCCAAGGCCGCGCTCACGCAATTGCCGCCGTTGCTGGCCGCGCGCGAGCAGGTCCGCCCGGCGCTTAAAAAGTCCGCCCTGCAAGCCAGCGATACCCTCGCTCAATTGGCCAGTGATTTGCCCGACCAAAATGACGAGAAGGCCCTCGATGCCATCGAGAACCTGCGCCAGGCCATGGAGCAAGCCGAGGATCGAGCGCAGAGCCCCGCCTGGGCAGCCGACACCTTACAGGCCTATGCCGATGCGTTCGGCCAGGCGCTTGACGGCATGCAGATCGCGCTGGCTTCCGTCACCGCCCTCCCGGTGGACTCGACACTGCTCAAGACCGATCTGGCCAACTACCGCGAGCAACTGATAACGCTCAAGCAAGCCCAGCTCGACACCGAAACCGTGCAGAACCGCTTCGAACAGCAACTCAACGAGCTGCGTGACAAGAGCAACTTGTTGAGCCAGAGCCAGAACACCAAGCGCAACAACGAGGCGGATCAAACCCGCACCTTGCTGATCAGCGTGACCATGGCCGCACTGGTCCTCGGCGCGCTGGCTGCCTGGTGGATCGCCCGGCAAATTGCCGTGCCGCTGCGAGCGATCCTCAGCGCCGCCCACCGTGTCGCCGAGGGCGACTTGAGCCACGACACGGCGGTAGACCGCCGCGACGAACTGGGCCAGTTGCAGCAAAGCATCGGGCAAATGACCCGCAACCTGCGCAACCTGATCAGCAGCATCGGTGACAGCGCCCGGCAGATTGCCGGTGCGGCCACGCAGCTATCCACCGTGACCGAACAGACCCGTAACGGGCTCAATGACCAGAAAGATGAAACCGACCAGGTGGCCACGGCGATGAATGAAATGCTCGCCACCGCTCAGGAAGTCGCGCGTCACGCCGAACGCGCTTCCGTGGCAGCCAATGAGGCCGACCAGAAGGCCGGTGCCGGCGAGCAGGTGGTCTCCCAGGCAGTTGAGCAAATCGGCAACCTGGCCAGCGAGATGGCGTTGTCCGGCCGAGCCATGCTGACCTTGCAACAGGAAAGCCAGAAGATCGCCAGCGTGCTGGACGTGATCAAGTCCGTGTCCCAACAAACCAACCTGCTGGCCCTCAACGCCGCCATCGAAGCGGCGCGCGCGGGTACCGCCGGCCAAGGCTTCGCAGTGGTCGCCGATGAAGTACGCAGCCTGGCCCAACGCACCCAGGCGTCTGCCGAGGAAATCGAAGGGCTGATCCTCGGCCTGCATAACGGTACCCAACAAGTGGCAGACATCATGGACAGTAGCCGCAACCTGACCGACAACAGCGTCGCCCTGACCCGCGACGCTGGTGAGGCTTTGGCGGCGATTGCGCGCACGGTGTCGGTCATCCAGGAAATGAATCCGCAGATTGCCGCCGCCGCCGAGCAGCAAAGCGCAGTGGTCGAGGAGATCAATCGCAGTGTGTTGAAGGTGCGGGACGTGTCGGAACAGACCGCCGCCGCCAGTGAGGAAACGGCGGCCGCGAGCGTTCAGTTGACGCGGTTGAGCCTGGATTTACAGAAGCTGGTCGACAGATTCAAGCTCTGAAACACCACCACTGCAGGAGCGAGCTTGCTCGCGAAAAACCCAGAGCCGCCGCGTTCATTCAGGGTGCGCGGCGTTATCGTTGACGCTTTTCGCGAGCAAGCTCGCTCCTACAGTCATAGGACCTGGCGCAGGAACGCCTGGGCCCGTGGGTCTTTCGGCGCAGCGAAGAATTCGGCGGGCGCTGCGTCCTCCAACAGTTTGCCGTGGTCGAAGAACAGCACCCGGTCCGCCACTTCGCGGGCAAAGCCCATCTCGTGGGTCACGCAGACCATGGTCATGCCTTCCAGGGCCAGGGTTTTCATGACGTCGAGAACTTCGCCGACCATTTCCGGGTCGAGGGCCGAGGTGGGCTCGTCAAACAGCATCACCTTGGGCTCCATGGCCAGCGCCCGGGCAATCGCGACCCGCTGCTGCTGGCCGCCAGACAGGCGCGATGGAAACTCATGGGCCTTCTGCGCGATACCGACCTTTTCCAACAAGGCCAGGGCCTTGGCCTCGCGCTCTTGCTTGCCGCGCTTGCGCACGACCTTTTGCGCCAGGCACAGGTTTTCCAGCACGGTCATATGGGGGAACAGGTTGAAATGCTGGAACACCATGCCGACTTCACGACGGTAGGCGTTCACGTCGGTCTTCGGATCGGCCAGTTGCAAACCATCGATGCTCACCGAACCCGAGTCGAACGCCTCCAACCCATTGAGGCAGCGCAGGAAGGTGGACTTGCCGGAGCCGGACGGGCCGATCACCACCAGCACTTCACCCTTGGCCACCTGGGTGGTGACGTGGTCTACCGCACGCACCACATGCCCACGGGTGTCGAAGACTTTTACCAGATCGCGCACTTCAATCACTTTGGGCGAGCCTCCGCTCAAGCCGGCTGGCCATTTTCGACAGCGGCAGGTTGATCAGCAGGTACAGGCCTGCCACACAGAACAGGATCTCGAATGGCGAAAACGAGGTGGTGATCACTTCACGTCCACTCTTGAGCAACTCGGTAATCGCGATCACCGACACCAGGGACGTGTCTTTGACCAGGCTGATAAATTGCCCGGCCAGGGGTGGCAGTACGCGCTTGAAGGCTTGCGGCAGCACCACATGGCGCATCGACTGGCCGGCGCTCAAGCCCAGGGAACGCGCCGCTTCATCCTGGCCACGGGTGATGGACTGCACGCCCGCGCGCACGATTTCGGCCACGTAGGCACCGGTGAACAACGACAGCGCAGCGATCCCGGCAAATTCCCGGGACAGGTTGAGCACCGTGCCGATAAAGAAATAGAAAATGAAAATCTGCACCAGCAGCGGCGTACCGCGCACCAGTTCGACGTAGATCGTCGACAGATCCCGCAGGGTCGGGTTTTTGGAGAGCCGGCACAAACCAGTCGCCAAACCTATCGCCAAGCCCAGGATGCCGGACACCACCGACAGCCACAGCGTGGTCCACAAGCCCCACATCAACGGCCCCAGCGCCCACTGTCGGGTCACGCCGACCACGTCGCCTTCAGCCACATCGTCACCGCGCGCCACTTGCAGGCTGTTGTCGGCAACCGTGAGTTTTTGCTCGACCCCCGCGTCGTTGCGCAGGGTGACTTCGGCCATATCGCCTTTGCGCACCAGCTCGACCACGGTGGAAATATCCGCGGCGCGCTGGGAGGTCTCGGCTTGATAGGCGAAGTATTGCGGCACGCGGTTCCAGCGCCACTCGTAGGACATCAACGAGGTGGCGTAGTACAAGGCGCCCGCCAGGCCGACCAGCACGACCACGGTCAGCAGGTGCCAGGGCCATTGGGCTTTTTTCTGTTTCATTTCACTTTCCGGATATGTGTTGCCTGATAGGCCGCCATCGGGGGCAAGCCCCCTCCCACATTTGATGTGTAAATACAGTCAAATGTGGGAGCTGGCTTGCCTGCGATGCAGGCAACTCGGTGTCAGGCCTTATTCCATGTCCTTGAGCCACTCGGAGCTCTTGAACCACTTGTCATGGATGCGATCGTAAGTGCCGTCGTTACGGATCTGGTGCAGGAAGTTGTTGATGAAGTTAATGCTGTCGTAATCGCCTTTCTTCAAACCGAACGCCAGAGGTTCAAAGGTGAAGGGTTCTTCCAGGAACACCAGCTTGCCGTTGCCGACTTTCTTCTCGGCCACCACGTTGTAAGGCGCGTCATACACAAAGGCGTCAGCCTTGCCGTTGACCACATCCAGCACGCCTTCCTGCTCGTTGTCGTAGCCGTGGTACTTGGCCTTGGAAATCAGCTTCTTGGCGACCATTTCACCGGTGGTGCCGAGCTTGGAGGTCAGGCGGTATTTCTCATCGTTCAGGTCTTTGTAGGACTTGATGGTGCCTTCCAGCTCCTTGCGGATCAGCAGGGTCTGGCCGACCACGATGAAGGGTTCGCTGAAGTTCAGGCGCAGGTTGCGCTCCTGGGTCAGGGTCATGCCGCTGCCGATCATGTCGAACTTGCCGGTCAGGAAGGCCGGGATGATGCCGTCATAACCAGTGGACACCAGTTCCAGCTTGACCCCCATGGACTTGGCCATGGCCTTGAGGATGTCGACTTCGAAACCGATGATTTCGCCGCGTTTGTCAGTCATTTCGAACGGCATATAGGTCGGGTCCATGCCGACTTTCAACGTGCCGCGCTTGACCGCATCGTCGATGGCTCCGGCCTGGGCCGCAGTGGCAGCGACCATCGCGGTGACGCCGAGCATCAGCATCGAAAGATACTTTTTCATCATCAAGACCCCTGAACGATTCTTATAAGGTCGGCGCACAAAAGGGCTGCGCCATTTCGGGATGCGATCCTAACCCACTCGTTGGCCGTCACAAAGGTTTCACCGGTAAATGTTACCGGCGTATGTCGTAAAAGCCCTAAGCCGGTGCAGTCAAGCGCAGGGGTAGACGCGTCTACGTGGCCCCTTGGTAATTGATTGATGTGTAAGTAGTTATGACGATCACTCAATTTCTGCGATCCAGGCCGTATCCCTGAACCACTTGTCATGCAGGCGATCGTAGGAGCCATCCTGAGCGATCTGGTTGAGAAAGTGATTGATCCAGTTGAGGCTGTCGTAATCACCTTTTTTCAAACCAAACGCCAGGGGCTCAAAGGTGAAGGGTTGTTCCAGGCTCAACAAAGCGCTGTTCTGCGGCCGGCTCATCGCGATCAGGTTGTAGGGTGCATCATGGATAAACGCATCGGCCTTGCCTTCCACGACCTGCTGCACACCGTCTTCGGGGGTCGTCACCGTGCTCAGTTGCGCAGCCCCCAGGAAACGCTTGGCTGCTGCCTCTCCGGTCGTGCCCCGGGTAGTCACCACCCGGTAACTGGCGTCGTCCAGCTCTTCGACGCTGGAAATGATGCCGGCCAGGCGGGGGTGCATCAGCACTGTCTGCCCCACCACGATGAAAGAGTCGCTGAAGTTGAGCTTCAGGTTGCGCTCCTGGGTGACGGTCATGCCGCTGCCAATCAGGTCAAATTTTCTTGCCATCAACCCCGACACCAAATCCGTATACGGCACCGCAATCAGCTCAAGTTCCACGCCCAGCGCACGGCTCATGGCGCGGAGCAAGTCAATTTCAAAACCGACGATGCGCCCCTGCTTATCGAGCATCTCGAAGGGCACGTAATCGGGCGTGGTCCCCACTTTCAATACGCCGCGACGCACAGCATCGTCCAGGGCGCCCGCACTCAGCAGACCCGCATAGGCCCATAGCAAAACGCTAACCAGCAATACCGAACAATACCTTTTGATCATGAATGCCCCCGTGGCGAGTGAAATTTTGGGGGGCGATGCTAACCCAGCGACAGGCACGACAATACGCCTCGATCAAAGGTCTTTTGTTTCGAAATAACAAGGGGTTAGGGATAAATGGAAGCGGCTGTAAACGCTGTAGGACCAGCGTCTGCAGCGCCCCCGAGGCGAGCCCTCGGGGGCGTCTGAATCAGGCCGGTTGGGCCTGCGGCGACTGCGGTTGCAGAGGCAGCAATGGTGCGTGCGGATCAGCCTTGATCGAAGCACGCCAGGCACCAAGCCACTCGGCATGACCTTCGCTCCAGACCTGCTCATGCAGACGAGCCAGGGCTACCGGGTCACTGAGCAGGGCCAGGCGCTCGCTGTTGTTGAGGCCGGCAGGGCCGACTTTCAACGCGTGGCGAACGCGCTCCATGCGCAGGTATTCAATCGGCTCGGCCTCGCGGTGACGCGAGGTCGCCAAGGCACAGGCCAGGGCGTTCTGCTGCGGGTCGACCACCGAACGCACGAACCCGTCATTGAGGGCGTGCCAACGGTTTTCGTGGGTGTACTTCTCGGTCGACAGCAGCGCTTGCGGCGGATTGTATTCCTCGGGGATCAGGAACAGGCTCTCGTCACGGGACTTGAGGCCCAGCTTGACCCGGCTGGAAATCACCGACACCGGAATCGACAGCATCAGCGAGCCGACAATCGGCACCAGCCACCACAGGAAGCTTGGGTTCAACCACACCACCAACAGCGCCCACAGGAAGCCGAGGATCGTTTGCGGGCCGTGACGCTTGACCGCTTCGCTCCAGGGCGTGGAGTCGTCGTCACGCTGCGGCGAGTTCCAGGTGGCAGCCCAACCGAGGAAGGCGGCGAGGACGAAACGGGTGTGGAAAATCATCCGCACCGGCGCCAGCAGCATGGAGAACAACATCTCCAGCAGCATCGACAAGGTCACCTTGAACTTGCCGCCGAACTCCTTGGCACCCTTGGCCCAGATCAGAATGATGCTGAGCAGCTTGGGCAGGAACAACAGCACGATGGTGGTGGAGAACAACGCCACCGCCTTGTCCGGATGCCATTGTGGCCACAGCGGGTACAACTGGCGCGGCGCCATGAAGTACTGCGGCTCCATCAGCGTGTTCACCGCCAGCAACGCGGTGGACAACACCAGGAAGAAGAACCACAACGGCGCCGACAGGTAGGACATCACACCGGTCAGGAACACCGCGCGGTGCACCGGGTGCATGCCTTTGACCAGGAACAGGCGGAAGTTCATCAGGTTACCGTGGCACCAGCGACGGTCACGCTTGAGTTCGTCCAGCAGGTTCGGCGGCAGTTCTTCGTAGCTGCCCGGCAAGTCGTAGGCAATCCACACGCCCCAGCCGGCACGGCGCATCAGCGCGGCTTCAACGAAGTCATGGGAAAGAATCGCACCGGCGAATGCACCTTTACCCGGCAACGGCGCCAGGGCGCAATGCTCGATAAACGGCTTCATGCGGATAATGGCGTTGTGGCCCCAGTAGTGGGATTCACCCAACTGCCAGAAGTGCAGGCCGGCGGTAAACAGTGGGCCGTATACGCGGGTAGCGAACTGCTGCATACGCGCATACAGAGTGTCCATGCCCGACGCGCGCGGCGCGGTCTGGATAATCCCCGCATCCGGCGTGGCTTCCATCAGGCGTACCAGACTGGTCAGGCATTCGCCGCTCATTACCGAGTCAGCGTCCAGCACGACCATGTACTTGTAGTCACCCCCCCAGCGACGGCAAAAGTCGTCGAGGTTGCCGCTCTTGCGCTTTACGCGACGGCGGCGGCGGCGATAGAAGATCTTGCCGAAGCCGCCAGCTTCGCGGCACACGTCGAGCCAGGCTTGCTGTTCGGCGATGCAGATGTCGGCGTCGTTACTGTCGCTGAGCACGAAGAAATCGAAGCGATCCAGGTCACCGGTGGCGGCTACCGATTCGAACGTTGCGCGCAGACCTGCGAATACCCGCGGCACGTCTTCGTTGCAGATCGGCATCACCAGCGCGGTGCGCGCATCCTTGGGAATCGGCTCGTTACCGGCACTTTTACCGGAGATGCGGTATTTATCGTGCCCGGTCAGCAGCTCCAGGAAGCCCATGAGCGCGGTCCAGAAACCGGCCGACACCCAGCAGAACAGAATCCCGAACATGATCAGGATGCTGGTTTGCAGCGCGTAGGGCATTACCTGGGTGGCGGTTTGCAGCAGGGTCTGGTTGCGGATTTCATCGAAGTCGACCAGCGACCAACCCTGGTACGGCATGATGCCTTTCATGTACCAGCCGGCGACGATGGTCTGACCCAGCATCAACACCAACAGAATATAGCGACGGATCGAACCCACGGTACGCCAGCGGGCAGCCGGCAATACGCGCTCATCCTTGGGTGGCTTGGGCGGGTTGGTGCGACCGGTCATCCGGCGCCAGCCGCGCACCAGGATGTTGGTGCGCCAGGGCTCTGGCACCACTTTGGTCCGGCGGATCGGCGGGGTGGCTTTGAGACACACGCGACCGCCGGCGTCGAGCGCCAGCATCTCGGCGTCTTGCAGCTCTTCGGCGCTGTTGAGGGTCAAGCGACGGCCGACCGAGGCCTGGGCGGCGTCGGTCGGTGCGTCGAAAGTCGACGACGACAAGCGTTCGTGCAATTCGCTGAACGAGTTGCAGCCCGCCAACTCGGCGCGCTGCTCAGCGGTCAACGGGAGGTGCGCCAGATACTCGCTCAGAGTCTCTGGCCGGACGTTTGAATTACTCATCGGCAGGCAACTGATAGCTCCAGGTTTCGGTCAGGACTTGTTCGGTCTTGGCCGGCTCCGGTGTGGCTGGGGCAGCTTCTGGCTGCGGGTCTTGCTTGTCTTTTGCGTCTTTCCTGGCTTGTTTCTCGTGCTGCTTGGCCACGACTTTGTCGGCCTTCAACACGTGAGTCGAAACCGGCTCAGGCGTGGGCTGCACGACATCTTGCACCAGTGCTGCACGCATTTCGGTCGGCTTGCCTGCGTCCTTGATCTTCATACGCAGGGTCAGGCGCCAGCCTTTGGTGTGTTCGTTGTAACGCACGCTGTTTTCAACCAGCTCGGCGTTGTCGCCCACACTCACCTGGCTGCGTACCGGTGCGTCCGGCAGCAGTTTCTTCAGGGCCGGGCCCTCGAAGTCCACCAGGTAAGCCACGGTGCCGTCGGGCTGACGGATCAGGTTGGATTGCTTCACGTCACCGGTAGAACGCAGGGTCTGCTTGACCCAGGCGCTATCCGGCGAATGGAATGCGGCATCATCCAGGGTCCAGTGCAGGCGGTAGGCCACGTCCAGAGGCTGGCCGACTTCCGGCAGTTTTTCCGGGCTCCAGAAGGCCACGATGTTGTCGTTGGTCTCGTCGGCGGTCGGGATCTCGACCAGGTCGACGGAGCCCTTGCCCCAATCACCTTCCGGTTCGATCCACGCGCTTGGGCGCTTGTCGTAGTTGTCGTCCAGGTCTTCGTAGTGGCTGAAGTTGCGACCACGTTGCAGCAGGCCGAACCCACGCGGGTTCTCGACGCTGAAGTTGCTGACCGACAGGTGTTTAGGGTTGTTCAGCGGGCGCCAGATCCACTCGCCATTGCCGGCGTGAATCGACAGGCCGCTGGAATCGTGGAGCTCGCGACGGTAGTTGAGGACCTTGGACGGCTGGTTGGCGCCGAACAGGAACATCGAAGTCAACGGCGCAACGCCCAGCTTGCTGACCTTGTCACGCAGGAACATCTGGGATTTGACGTCCACTACGGTGTCAGTGCCGGGGCGCAGGATCAGACGATAAGCGCCAGTGGCGCGTGGCGAATCCAGCAGGGCGAAGATCACCAGGTGCTTGTCACCCGGCTTTGGACGCTCGATCCAGAACTCGGTAAACCGTGGGAATTCTTCACCGGACGGCAGCGCGGTGTCGATCGCCATGCCGCGGGCAGACAGGCCATACACCTGGTCCTTGCCGACGACGCGGAAATAGCTCGCGCCGAGCATGGTCATGATTTCGTCTTGCTTGTCGGCCTTGTTGATCGGGTAAAGCACACGGAAACCGGCATAGCCGAGCTGCTCGGTGGCTTTGGGATCAAATTTCACGTCGCCGAAATCGAAGCGAGTCGGGTCGTACTTGATTTCATGCACGCTGTCGGCGGTGACTTCGTTGATTTTCACCGGGGTGTCGAAATGCATACCCTGGTGATAGAAGGACAGCTTGAACGGGGTGTTCTGATCGGCCCACTCGGCTTTTTCGTTGCGGAAACGAATCTTTTGGTAGTCCGCGAACTTCATTTCGCGGAATTCGTTCGGCAGATTGCTGCGCGGAGCTTCGTATTTCTGCCCGGCCAGCTCTTTTGCCTTGGCCGACACATCATCCAGACTGAATGCCCACAGTTGACCGGCGCCGAACAGGCAAAACAGGGCAGAGCCCGTTACCAGTGCGTTTCGTAACCGTTTGGCAGACAATTTTGGTGCATTACAGGGACTAACAATCACGAGCAACCCTCGCCGAAAACAGATCAAAAAACCAACGGCCAGCTATCTATATGCCAGGTTGGCGAGCAATGTTCCGACTCCCCAAGGGCAAAATGATTCCCCAAAGGCCATCGGACAAGTCTCTACCTAAATCAAAAATGGACCAAACAACGCTGATCCCCGTAGCGCGCGATTATCTAGTAGCCCGCGAGACAACGCATCAGGGTCAGCGAAGTATTTGTAGCGAAAACCTGCGTTTTTAGGCATTAAAGTCGTTTTTCATACATTCATGTCTGTAAGAGGAAGGTCACAGGGCCATCATTGACCAAATGCACCTGCATATCGGCGCCAAAACGCCCTGACGCCACCGTGCCATGCAATTGTTGCGCTTGTAACAACACGTGATCAAAAAGCGCCGCTCCCAGGGCCGGAGGCGCCGCTGTAGAGAAGCTGGGCCGTAGCCCGCTTTTGGTATCCGCCGCCAGGGTGAACTGCGACACCAGCAGCAAACCGCCACCGATGTCCTTGAGGGACAGGTTCATCTTGCCCTCCTCGTCACTGAACACCCGATAGTTAAGCAGCTTGTGCAGCAGTTTGTCGGCGCTTTCGGGCGTATCTGAAGGCTCGACGGCGACCAGCACCAGCAACCCCTGGTCGATCGCCCCCACAATCTCACCGGCTACTTCGACGCGGGCGCCACGCACCCGCTGCAACAAGCCCTTCATGCTTCTTCAGGCGGCAGATCAAGCAGGCGCCGTGCCATCTCGCCGGTAGCGCGCACCAGCGCATCGGTGATGCCTGGCTCGGACGCGGCATGGCCGGCCTCGCGAATCACCTGCAACTCACTGTTGGGCCAGGCCTGATGCAGCTCCCAGGCGTTATCCAGCGGGCAGATCATATCGTAGCGGCCATGGATGATGATGCCCGGCAGATGGGCAATCTTGTGCATGTCGCGAATCAGCTGGTTCGGCTCCAGGAAGGAGTTATTCGTGAAGTAATGGCACTCGATACGCGCGATGGACAGTGCGCGTTGCGGCTCGGAAAAGCGCTCCACATGCTGGGGGCTTGGGCACAGGCCCAACATGCGCCCTTCCCAACCCGACCAGGCTTTGGCCGCATGCATCTGGGCGATCTGGTCGTTGCCGGTGAGGCGCTTGTGGTAGGCGGCAATCATGTCGTGGCGTTCTTCCACCGGGATGGGCGCCAGGTAGTCCTGCCAGTAGTCCGGGAACAGGCGGCTCGCGCCCTCCTGGTAGAACCAGTGAATATCCTGCGGGCGAGCCAGGAAGATGCCGCGCACGATCAGGCCAAGCACACGCTCGGGATGGGTTTGCGCGTAGGCCAGGGCCAGAGTCGAGCCCCAGGAACCGCCGAACAACACCCATTTGTCGATACCCAGGTGCTCGCGGATGCGCTCAAGGTCGGCGACCAGGTCCCAGGTGGTGTTGTTCTCAAGGTTGGCGCGGGGCGTGGAGCGCCCGCAGCCACGCTGGTCGAAGGTGACGATATGGTAAAGGTTCGGATCGAAATAGCAGCGGCTCTGGGCGTCGCAACCGGCACCTGGCCCCCCGTGGATGAACACGACGGGCAAGCCCTCGGGAGAGCCACTTTCATCGACATACAGCGTGTGGGTGTCATCGACTGCCAGATCATGCCGGGCGTAGGGTTTGATCTGCGGGTACCAAGTCTGCATTGCGCGCTCCGTAGGGTGTCGGGTTCATCCCTGGGGGGACGTCTATTATTTTGCCGTTTGGCATCATAAACCCGAATTGTGCAATGAGCATGTCCTTGAGCACTTAGAGCTGCATAAGTACAACGCCAACCTTACGCAGGCCCCCGGATCGACCCTGGTGCTCAGGCCGCCGCCGTGAATGGGGGTGTGGGCGAAGCGGGGCCGGGCGAGCAGCGCGACGGAAAAACAGATAACCCTGTTAGATCTGACAGTAGGCAAAGCGAGCCGCAGCGCGCTTAATTCATGGAACGTCAGCAGTAAAAACCACACTCGTAACCTCTCTCCGGAGACCATGATGAGCATTTCGACCACGCAAGCAGGTGAAAACGCATCGTTTGTCGCAACCCTGTATTTCAGCGATGCCCAAGAAATATTCACAGCCAATAGAATCGTTATTCTCTCGTCCGTCAGTGTCAACACAGTGAACTGTTGGACAATAAAAGCAGTGATGGATAGCAAGGATCCCAAGACCAACACCCCCAAGAGCCAGACCATTCTGATCCACATCAGGCAGGACCAAGTCAGCGGCAACGTGACCCTGGGAGCCGCACTGACATTCCCGGATATTGCAGAAAACACAGCCGGCTACTACGTGTTGACAGACAGCCCGGACGATGATGACGACGATCTGGACGCTGTTTTTGGGTTTCCCAGCGTCAGGGGGAACCTTGTTTACCAACGGCCTGAAGATAACGCGCACATCGTCGGCCACTTTAATTTCGATCTCGAAACTGAAGAGAAAACCTCATTTTCCATAAAGGGCACCTTCAATGTCGCGCCGAGCCTCTTTAAAACAGCATGACCCCCAATGGCAGTGCCGCGCCGCGTAAAGATGCATTGGATAAGGCTCACCTGAAGCGAGGCCGTTACGCTAGAGACCGCGGCACGGCCTCATCGGGGCGAATATTTCTGGAAGCGCTAAAACCCTGTGGAGGAAAAACCTCATGAACACATCAGCAAGCCAAAAAGCTCCCTTGGAAGAGTTCAAAGCTATTGTAAGTGATGGCACTCAGAAGGAATTATTCGTCGCCAACACAGTAACTATTAAAAAGATCACGGATAAAGATAATGCTGAGTGCTGGTCCATCATCGCATTTCAAGACGTGATCAACAAAACAACCGGCAGCCCGGAGATATTCGGCATCCACCTCTATATATCAGCAGCGCCATCATTGAAGCCTCGCAGATTGGTGGCGGCTTTACCGCCCCCCACAGCGGTGAAGGACAGCGCCATCTACTTCAAGGTGCTGGACAAAATACCCGACCCCGATAGAGACCTGGACACCCAAGAGCTGTACCAAAGCCTGGACGGATCCGTTGTCGAGCTAGAGGATGCCGATCGTATTCAGGGCCATTTCAGTTTTTCAGCACTCGCCCCTGATCGCACCCCAACCCATGTAATGGGGCACTTCGACATTCTCAACAAAGGAAGTCACTCCATTTAGCAACCGGCAGCATCAGGAAGGAATCAACGCCTGCCTCTAAAAGGGAGATCCGATTATGAGCTCGCCATCATTGCAACACGACACGCCCGAAGAATTCGTGGCAACGGTCAAATACCAAGATAAGACAGAACACTTCAAGGCCAACAAAGTGAACATTCTAAAGAGTGTGGATAACTACGGCGTTAAGTGCTGGACGCTAATGGGCTTTCACGATACCCAGGATAAAAACACCGGTCGCGCGCTGGCCAATGGCATTCACCTTTACATTGAGAGAGCCCCCCAGAAGGGTAGCCACACGCTGGTTCGCGCCTTAAGGCTGCCAGACTTTAAAAAAAACAGCGCACGCTATATAAAATATCTGGACGATATTCCAGACGAGAAGAATGAACTGGATACACTCGAGGAGTTTATAGGACGCGATGGACGCATAGCCTATGAATGGGATGCAGGCAAAAAGAGCATCATCGGCACCTTTACATTCAAAGCTATCGACTTCGATGACCTTCCATTCCAGGTAGAGGGCCACTTTAAACTGTTCAATCCTGGCGGCGAATGATTCAACACACACGAAACACAAGGGGGCGATCATCTACAAGCCGATGATCGCCGCTCTTTTACTTCCCGTACCGTTGGCCGCCCCATGCCAAAAGAGCGTCCAGCAACTGCCTTAACACCACTCGCGTCGGCGCGGCCAAATCCTCGCGATAACGGAACGGCTCAAACTCTTCCATATAGGTGCTCTGGCACAACTCCAGTTGCACGGCATGGATATCTTGCGCCGGGTCACCGTAGTGCCGGGTGATATGGCCGCCCTTGAAGCGCCCGTTCAGCACATGGGTGTACTGGGGATGCTGGGCGCAGATGGCTTCCAACTGACTGGCCAATTCTGGATCGCAGGCGGCGCCATTGAAGGTGCCGAGGTTGAAATCCGGTAATTTGCCGTCGAACAAGTGTGGGATCACCGAGCGGATCGAGTGCGCGTCGAACAGCAGCGCGTAGCCGAACTCGGCCTTGAGGCGTGCCAGTTCTTCTTGCAGTTGGCGGTGGTACGGCCCCCAGATTTTTTGCAGGTAACTGGCCCGTTCTTCTTCGGAGGGCGTTTGCCCTTCACGGAACAACGGCACGCCATCGAACAGCGTCTGCGGATACAGGCCAGTAGTGGCGCCGGCATACAGCGGCTTGTTATCGGAAGGGCGGTTCAAGTCGATGACAAACCGCGAGTACTCTGCCGCCAGGGTGCTGGCGCCCAGTTCTTGGGCAAAGTCATACAACAGCGGTATATGCCAGTCGGTGTCCGGCAGGCTTTGCGCCTGGGGGATCAACCCGGACTCGACCGCAGGGGTGAGCCGCAGGCCGGCGTGGGGCATGCTGATCAGCAGCGGTACGCGGCCTTGTTTGAATGTCAGAACCTTATCCACAACACCACTCCTTATGCAGTGACGTCGGCGCCGTGGCGCACAACGCGTTTATCCAACTCGCCGCCCAGCCAGTAGGCAAGGTCGGCGGGGCGATCAATCTGCCAGGCAACAAAGTCGGCAACCTTGCCCGCTTCCAGGGAACCATGGGTATCGCCCATGCCCAACGCGGTGGCCGCGTGTTGCGTGGCGCCGGCCAGGGCTTCTTCCGGGGTCATGCGAAACAGGGTGCAGGCCATGTTCAGCATCAAACGCACCGACAACGCCGGGGAAGTGCCGGGGTTGAGATCGCTGGCGATGGCGATCTTCACGCCGTGCTTGCGCAGGGCCTCCATGGGCGGCAACTGGGTTTCACGCAGAAAGTAAAATGCACCCGGCAGCAACACCGCAACGGTGCCGGCAGCGGCCATGGCGATGGCGTCTTCTTCGGTCATGAACTCAAGGTGGTCGGCCGACAGCGCGTGATAACGCGCCGCCAGGCTGGAACCGTGCAGCGACGAGAGCTGCTCGGCGTGCAGCTTCACCGGCAAGCCAAGCTGTTGGGCAACCTTGAACACGCGCTCGACCTGTTCGGGGGAGAACGCCAGGTATTCACAGAAAGCATCCACCGCATCCACCAGGCCTTCTGCGGCCAGCGCCGGCAGCATCTCATTGCAGATGTGCTCAATGTAATCATCGGCGCGGTCTTTATACTCCGGCGGCAGCGCATGAGCGGCCAGGCACGTGGCGCGCACGCTGACCGGCAGCGCGTCGCCCAGGCGCCGGGCCACGCGCAACATCTTGCGCTCGTTGGCCAAGTCCAGGCCGTAGCCGGACTTGATCTCTACCGTAGTGACACCATCACGCAGCAGACTGCGCAGGCGCTTTTCAGCACTGGCAAACAGTTCATCTTCCGTGGCGGCGCGGGTGGCACGCACGGTGCTGGCAATACCGCCGCCCTTGGCCGCGATGTCGGCGTAGCTGACGCCTTCGAGGCGCTGCTCGAATTCGCCGCTGCGGTTACCGCCAAACACAGTGTGGGTGTGGCAGTCGATCAGCCCGGGGGTGACCCACGCGCCTTGCAGGTCATACACCTGGGCGTAATCGCCCGTGGGTACCTGGCTGCGCGGGCCGATCCACTCGATCAGCGAGCCCGCAGTCACCATGGCGGCATCCTCGATAATCGAGTATCTGCCCTCAGCCATGGTTGCGACGTGGCAGTGTTGCCAAAGGGTTTTCATCAACGCCTCCCTAAGTTATCGATGAGACAAAGCCTGTTCGTAATGGACCTTGGCCGCTTGCCCGGCGGCGGGTTTGACCCACAGCAGGTACGCGACGATCAGCAGCACAATCCATACGGCGCCGACCATCAAGGCGGCCTGGGTGTCCGGGAAGTAACCGAGCACACCAAACACGAACAGCATGAATACAATGGCCGCTGCCGGCGCATAGGGCCAGAACGGCACCGGGAATTTCAGTTCGGCGACCTGCTCTTTGGTCATTGAGCGACGCATGGCGACCTGGGTAAACAGGATCATCAGCCATACCCACACAGTGGCGAACGTGGCAATCGAAGCGATCAGCAGGAATACGTTTTCCGGGATCAGGTAGTTGAGCACCACGCCGCCGAGCAACGCGGCGCCCATCACCACCACGGTCATCCACGGCACGCCCTGTTTGGACAATTGCGCGAAGCCCTTGGGCGCCTGGCCTTGCTGGGCCAGGCCGTACATCATGCGACCGGCACCGAAGATGTCGCTGTTGATGGCCGACACCGCAGCCGAAATCACCACGATATTGAGGATGGTCGCCGCCGAGCCTATCCCCAGGTTACTGAAGATCTGCACAAACGGGCTGCCCTGGCTGCCGATCTGCGGCCACGGGTAGATCGCCATCAACACGAACAGAGTCAGCACGTAGAACAACAGGATACGCAGCGGCACCGCGTTGATCGCCTTGGGGATCACCCGCTGCGGGTCTTTGGCTTCACCGGCAGTGATACCGATGATTTCGATACCGCCGAACGCAAACATCACCACCGCAAACGAGGCGATCAACCCGCCAATGCCGTTGGGCATAAAGCCGCCGTGGGCCCACAGGTTACTCAGCCCGCTAGCCTGGGTTTCACCGGCAGAGTGAATACCGAACAGCATGATGCCGAAGCCGCCGAGGATCATCGCCACGATGGCACCGACCTTGAGCAACGACAGCCAGAACTCCATTTCGCCAAAGACTTTGACGTTGCACAGGTTCAGGCCACCGATCAAAAACACAATGCCCAGCACCCAGACCCAACGGGCTACCTCGGGAAACCAGAAGCCCATGTAGATGCCGAACGCGGTGACGTCGGCCAGGCAGACGATGATCATTTCAAAGGCGTAGGTCCAGCCGAGGATAAACCCGGCCATAGGCCCCAGGTAGGTGCTGGCGTAGTGGCCGAAGGAGCCGGACACCGGGTTATGCACGGCCATTTCGCCGAGGGCACGCATCACCATGAACACGGCGGCGCCGCCGATCAGGTAAGCCAGCAGTACGGCAGGGCCAGCCATCTGGATGGCGGAGGCAGACCCATAGAACAGCCCGGTGCCAATCGCGGAACCGAGTGCCATAAAGCGAATATGTCGGGCGTTGAGCCCGCGTTTCAAACCTTTTTCTGGCTGGTGCATTTCTCTTCCCTATTATTCTTATCCCGAGAAAATCTGAATCTGGCGAAAATCAATGTGGGAGCTGGCTTGCCTGCGATGGCGGATTTCCAGCCAGCCCATCTGGCGCAGACACACCGCTATCGCAGGCAAGCCAGCTCCCACATTGGGTACCGGTGAGCTTAAAGGCTCGGCAGCAACTTGGCCGGTACCAGCTCATTCAGGCAGCGGGTGGCGAGCAGTTCGCTGGCGGCGTTGATGTCTGGGGCGAAGAAGCGGTCCTTGTCATAGAACGCCACTTTGTCGCGCAGGATGCCGCGGGCTTTTTCCAGTTTTGGCGAGGTTTTCAGGCCATCGCGCAGGTCCAGGCCCTGGCAGGCTGCAAGCCACTCAACGGCCAGAATGCCACGGGTGTTCTCGGCCATTTCCCACAGGCGCTTGCCGGCAGCCGGGGCCATGGACACGTGGTCTTCCTGGTTGGCCGAAGTCGGCAGGCTGTCGACGCTATGGGGATGGGCCAACGCCTTGTTCTCGCTGGCGAGCGCGGCAGCGGTCACCTGGGCAATCATGAAACCGGAGTTCACCCCGCCATTGCCCACCAAAAACGGCGGCAATTGCGACATGTGTTTGTCCATCATCAACGAGATACGTCGCTCACTCAGCGAGCCGATTTCGGCAATCGCCAGCGCCATGTTATCGGCGGCCATGGCCACGGGTTCGGCGTGGAAGTTGCCGCCGGAAATCACATCGCCTTCGGCGGCAAATACCAGCGGGTTATCCGACACGGCGTTGGCTTCCACGACCAGCACTTCGGCGGCCTGGCGGAACTGGGTCAGGCAGGCGCCCATGACCTGTGGTTGGCAACGCAGGGAGTACGGGTCTTGCACCTTGTCGCAGTTCTGGTGGGACTGGGATACCTGGCTGCTTTCGCCCAACAGATCGCGATAGGCCGCAGCCGAATCGATCTGCCCGCGCTGGCCACGAGCGGCATGAATGCGCGCATCGAAAGGCGAGCGCGAACCCAATACCGCTTCCACGGTCAGGCCGCCACACGCAAGCGCACCGGCGAACAGGTCTTCACCTTCGAACAGGCCGCGCAATGCATAAGCGGTGGACACCTGGGTGCCGTTGAGCAGGGCCAGGCCCTCTTTGGCGGCCAGGGTCAGCGGCGTCAGGCCAGCCACTTTCAGCGCTTCGGTCGCCTCCAGCCACTCGCCCTTGTAGCGTGCCTTGCCTTCGCCAAGCAGTACCAGAGACATATGCGCCAAGGGCGCCAAGTCACCGGAGGCGCCGACCGAACCCTTGAGCGGAATGTGCGGGTACACCTGGGCATTGATCAGCGCGATCAGCGCGTCGATCACCTGGCGACGAATCCCGGAGAAGCCGCGACTCAGGCTGTTGACCTTGAGCACCATCACCAGTCGCACCAGCGCATCGCTGATCGGCTCACCGACACCGGCAGCGTGGGACAGCACCAGGGAACGCTGGAGGTTTTCCAGGTCTTCACTGGCAATGCGGGTCGAGGCCAGCAGGCCAAAACCGGTGTTGATGCCATAGGCAGTGCGGTTCTCGGCGAGGATCTGCTCCACGCAGGCAACACTGGCTTCGATCTGGGCCGAGGCACTGTCATCCAGGCTGAGGGTTACCGGCTGCTGGTAGATGGCACGCAGTTGGGCGAGGCTCAGTTGGCCTGGAATCAGGTTTAGCGCAGTCACATTCGTTCTCCTTGTGAATTATTCTTAAGTGTTCAGTGCAAATTCGGTAACGCAGTGTCTTTAAGCAAGCGGGCAGCGGCGGCAATATCCGGCGCCAGCCAGCGGTCCTGTTCGTAAGCGGGGACCACTTCGCGCAGCAAGCGCCAGGCATGGTCGGTGCCGGCGCCGAAGCGCTGGCTCTTGAGGAACTCGAACGCCTGAGCCGCCAGCAGGTATTCGATGGCAAGAATCTGGGTAAGGTTGGCCAGTACCTGGTGCAGCTTGAGCGCGGCGTTGGTGCCCATGCTCAAGTGGTCCTCCTGCAGGCCCGAGGTGACGAAGTTGTCGAGCACCGCCGGTTGCGCCAGCTGACGGTTTTGCCCGCACAGGGACGCGGCGACGTACTGCACGATCATCATTCCGGAGTTGACCCCGGGGTTGCTGACCAGAAAGGCCGGCAAGCCGCTGACGTGCGGATTGATCAGGCGGTCCAGGCGGCGCTCGGCCACCGAGCCGATTTCGGCCATGGCGATGGCGAGCATGTCGGCCGCCAGCGCCACGGACTGGCCGTGGGGGTTGGCCTGGGACACTACGCGGTAGCTGACCGGTGTGCCGAGCACCAAAGGGTTGTCGGTGGCGCTGTTGAGTTCGGTCTCGATCTGGCGCGTGGCGTGCTCCACCTGATCGCGGGCCGCGCCGTGAATCTGCGGGATCGAGCGAAGGCTCAAGGCGTCCTGGGTGCGGATGCCTTTGCTGCCGGCGATCACTTCACTGCCGTCGAGCAGAGCACGCAGGTTACTGCCCACTTGCTGCATACCCGGGTGCGGCTTGAGGGCGATGATTTCTGCGTCAAAGGCGTCGATCTGGCCGCGTTGGGCTTCGAAACTCATGGCACCGACCACGTCGGCCCATTGCAACAGGTGGTGCGCGTCGGCCAGGGCCAGGCAACTCAGCCCGGTCATGCACGGCGTGCCGTTGACCAGGCAAAGGCCGTCCTTGGCACCGAGCACCACCGGCTGCAAGCCTTCAGCCTGCAACGCGTATTGCGCCGTGACGATCCGGCCGCGGTAGCTCACATTGCCGATACCGAGCAACGCCACGCCAATATGGGCCATGTGGGTCAGATACCCCACCGAGCCCTGGGACGGCACCTGCGGCGTGATGCCGTGATTGAGCAGCGCCAGCAGCGAGTGCACCACCTGCGGGTGCAGCCCGGATTTACCGTGGCTGTAGTTGATGATTGCCGCGCAGATTATTGCCCGGGTCTGCTCGTCACTGAGCACCGGGCCCACGCCGCAGGCATGGCTGAGCAGCGTATTGCGCGACAGTTGGCTCAGTTGCTCGCCCTCAAGCGACACATTGCACAACGCGCCCAGGCCGGTGTTCACGCCATAGGCGCGTTCGCCGCTGGCGACGATGCGCTGCACGATGGCCTGGGCATTGTCGATGCGCGCCCAGGCGTGGCCCGAGAGTTCGAGCACGGCGCCGTGGCGGGCGACGGCGGCCACGTCCTGCCAGCGCATGGGGGCATCGGCGATGATGATTTTGGTTGCCTGGGACATCGTTGACCTCTTCATATTCTCTAAACCTTTGGCGGCCTCATCGCGGGCAAGCCCGGCTCCCACATTTGAACTGTGTGAACCCAATCAAATGTGGGAGCTGGCTTGCCTGCGATGGCGTCCGTCAGACCACCGCCGCCCGGCGCTGAACAAAGCGGTCCACATACTCATCCGCCGGCGAATGCAGGATCTCCCGCGGCGTGCCGACCTGGATCAGCTTGCCGTCCTTGAGGATCGCAATGCGGTTACCAATGCGCACGGCTTCGTCGAGGTCATGGGTGATAAACACGATGGTTTTGTGCAGGGTCTTTTGCAGCTCAAGCAACTGGTCCTGCATTTCGGCGCGGATCAGCGGGTCGAGGGCGCTGAAGGCTTCGTCCATCAGGATGATGTCGGTGTCTGCAGCCAAGGCGCGGGCCAGGCCGACACGCTGGCGCATACCGCCGGACAGCTGATGCGGGTACTTGTTTTCATAGCCCTTGAGGCCCACGGTTTCGATCCAGTGCAGGGCGCGCTCGGCACACACTTGCCTGGTTTCACCGCGTACTTTGAGGCCGTAGGCGACGTTGTCGAGCACGCTCTTGTGGGGCAGCAGGCCGAAGCTCTGGAACACCATGCTGATCTTGTGGCGACGGAATTGGCGCAGGGCTTCCATGTCCAGTTGCAGGATGTCTTCGCCGTCCACCAGGATCGCGCCACTGGTGGGATCGATCAGGCGGTTGAAATGGCGCACCAGGGTGGACTTGCCGGAGCCCGACAGGCCCATGATCACGAAAATCTCACCGGTGGCGATGCTCAGGGACAGATCGTTCACGCCGACCACGCAACCGGTCTCGGCCAGTATCTGGTCCTTGGTCTTGCCCTGGCCAACCAGCGCCAGCGCTTCGCTGGAACGGTTGCCGAAGATCTTGAAGACGTTTTTGACTTCGATTTTGCTGACAGTCGTCATTTGCTCGCCTCATGCCGTGGGCGGCCATAAGCCTGGGTAATGCGGTCGATGACCACTGCAAGAATCACGATCGCCAGCCCGGCTTCAAGGCCGCGGCCAACGTTGAGGGTCTGGATGCCGACAAGCACGTCTTCACCCAAGCCACGGGCCCCGATCATTGAGGCGATCACCACCATCGACAGCGCCATCATGGTGGTCTGGTTGATCCCGGCCATGATGCTCGGCAACGCCAGCGGCAATTGCACGCCGAACAGTTGCTGCCAGCGGTTGGCGCCGAAGGCGTTGATGGCTTCCATGACTTCGCCATCGACCTGGCGAATGCCCAGGTCGGTCAGGCGAATCAGTGGCGGCGCGGCGTAGATCACCGTGGCGAAAATCGCCGGCACCTTGCCCAGGCCGAACAACATCAGCACCGGGATCAGGTACACGAAGCTGGGCATGGTTTGCATGATGTCCAGCAGCGGCATCAACACCGAACGCAGGCGATTACTGCGCGCCGACAGGATGCCCAGGGGGATGCCGATCAACACCGAAATCACCGTGGCCACCATCATCAGTGCCAGGGTTTGCATCAGCTTGTCCCACAGGCCAACGGCGCCCACCAGGAACAGCAGACCGACGATCACCGCCGTGGTCACCAGCTTGCGCGTGGCGTGCCAGGCGATGCCCCCGACAATGGCCAGCATCAGCCACCAGGGCGCCATGCGCAGCAGGCCTTCCAGGTTAACGATGGCCCATAGCAGGGTGTCGGAGATGTGCCGGAACACATCGCCGTAGTTGGTGACCAGTGAATCCACCCAACCGTTGACCCAGTCGGCGATGGAAAAGGTAAAACTCTCAGGAAACATATCGTGCTCTCGATCCAGTGGGTTGTGGCCAGCCGCCCGGCCACCCTTGAGGGTAGCCGCGCACACTTGACCTACAAGGCCGCGTCGATTTTCTTGGCTGCGTCGTCGCTCACCCAGGCGTGCCAGACTTCAGGATGTTCCTTGAGGAAAATTTTCGCCAGTTTCGGCGACTCGATACGTTCCTTGGCCATGCGGCCCAGG
Organism: Pseudomonas paralactis; assembly: GCF_001439735.1. Taxonomy (GTDB): domain Bacteria; phylum Pseudomonadota; class Gammaproteobacteria; order Pseudomonadales; family Pseudomonadaceae; genus Aquipseudomonas; species Aquipseudomonas paralactis. The sequence goes on along the minus strand of NZ_JYLN01000004.1, from coordinate 266,651 downwards.
TTCTGGTTCAGCAGGTCGATGGGCAGGTTGACCTTTTCCAGCACGGCCACCAGTTCCGGGGCTTGCTCGTGGAAAGTCTTGGAGAGGCCGACCTTGATGCTCACGCTTTTATCCACGCCGGGCTTTTCTTCCAGCTTGACCAGGTCGACCTGGCCCATCAGCGGCGTCGGCGACCAGTAGTAAAACAGGATCGGCTCGCCACGCTTGTAGCTCGACAGCACCGCCGCATCCAACGCCGGGCCGGTGCCCGGGCGGAAGTTGGTATAGGTGCTTTCCAGGCCGTAGTTCTTGAGCATTTCGCTGTTGTCCAGCTCGCAGGTCCAGCCGGCCGGGCAGTTGTAGAAACGGCCCTTGGACGGTTCTTCCTGATCCTTGAATACCGAGGCGTACCTGGCCAGGTCAGCGATGTTTTTCAGGTCCGGTGCCTTGGCTTCCAGCTTGCGTTTGGCATCACCTTCGATCACATAGCGCGGCACGTACCAGCCCTCCACCGCACCAACCACCGGGGCGCCAACACCGACAACCTTGCCGGCCTTTTCGGCCTTGTTCCAGACTTCGCTGCGGCCCACCCACTCTTCGGCGAACACCTGAATATCGTTGCTGCTCAAGGCGTTTTCCATGGTGATGGAGTTGCCCGGCAGGCTGTCGGTTTTGCAGTCGTAGCCTTTTTCCAGCACGGTTTGCAGGATGTCGGTGAGCAACATGCCGCTTTCCCAATTCAGCCCGGCGAATTTCACCGGCTTGCCGGATTCGCACCAGCCGGCCGCCTGGGCGCCGGCACTCGCCAGCAAGCCCGCAGAGAGCAACGTAGTCAGCAGGGTCTTATGCATTTTCATTGTTGTGACGCTCCCAATCATGAAATGGATTACGGCAGTCAAAAGGCGTCCTGCCTTGTCCACGTCCCATCAGGCTTGTGCAGCCAGCCCGTCTGTTGTGGGTAAAGCGCCCTGCTCTTTCGGCAGGATCAGGTGATCGGGTACCGTGCCGTGCCATTTTTTCGCACACACGTAATAGAGGGCCGCGGGCAGCACCAGGCCGATGATCCAGGAAATATCCACGTCACCCAGCGCGGCCACCAAAGGACCGGTGTAGAACTTGGTCGAGATGAACGGCAACTGCACCAGCACGCCGAAGACATACACGCTGATACCCAGCAAGTTCCAGCGACCATAACGACCGTTGGGGTCGGCCAGTGCCGGCACGTCATAGCGTTCGCGGGTTATGCAGTAGTAATCCACCAGATTGATCGCGCTCCAGGGCGTGAAAAACGCCAGCAGGAACAGGATGAACGACTTGAATGCACCGAGGAACGAGTGCTGGCCGAGCAAGGCGATCAGGGTTGCCGTACCGACGATGGCCAGCACGAACACCAGGCGTTGCAGACGCGTGACCTCCAGGCGTCCACGGAAACCGCTGATGATGGTCGCAATGCACATGAAGCTGCCGTAGGAGTTGAGCGTGGAGATGGTGACCTTGCCGAATGCGATGCTGAAATACAGCAACGCAGCGGTAGCTCCCGTGCCGCTCAAGCCCACGATGTAGGCCACTTCATGCCCGGCAAACTGGCCGTTGGACATGGCCGCGGCGAACACGCCGAGCACCATTGCCACCTGCGCGCCGATGACCGAACCCGCGCCGGCGGCGAGAAAGGTTTTCACTGACGACGTGTTGCTCGGCAGGTAACGCGAATAGTCCGCCACGTAGGGGCCGAAAGCGATCTGCCAGGAGGCCGCAAGCGACACGGCCAACAGAAAGCTGCTCCAGCTGAAGTGGCGGATTTGCAGGAGCGCGCCAACGTCGGTCTGGCTCACCAGGCGACTGAACAGATATACAAAGGCAATCACACCGATGATGCTGGCGACACGGCCGATGAAGTGGATCACCCGGTAACCCAGTACGGTGACCAGCACGATGACACTGGCGAAAATCAGAATACCTACGCTGTCGCTGACTCCGAACAATTGACCCAGCGCCTGACCCGACAGCACGGTGCCGGTCGCGGTGAAACCCACGTACATCAAGCACACCAGCACGATCGGGATAGCCGCGCCATACACGCCGAACTGCACCCGGCTGGAGATCATCTGCGGCAAGCCAAGCTTGGGCCCTTGCGCGGCATGCAACGCCATGACGCCGCCGCCGATCAGTTGACCGATGAGCAGGCCGATCAACGACCAGAACACATCACCACCCAGCACCACGGCCAACGCCCCGGTGACAATCGCAGTGATCTGCAGGTTGGCACCCATCCACAGGGTGAACTGGCTGAATAGACGACCGTGTCTTTCCGCTTCCGGGATGTAGTCGATCGAACGTTTCTCGATCAACGGGGTGGTGTCGTTTGCAGCCATGTTGTTCAACCTCTGATGGATTGTTTTGTATGCATCTTGCTCTTCTGTGGGAGCTGGCTTGCCTGCGATAGCATCGCCTCGGTCTTACTGTCAGACCGCGTCGTCTGCATCGCAGGCAAGCCAGCTCCCACAGGTACTGCGCCAGCCGTTACTTGATCATCGGCAGGTTCAGGCCCTGTTCCTTGGCGCAGTCGATAGCAATCTGATAACCCGCATCGGCATGACGCATCACCCCGGTCGCCGGGTCGTTGTGCAGCACCCGCGCAATCCGCTCGGCCGCTTCGTCAGTACCGTCGCAGACGATTACCATCCCTGAGTGCTGGGAGAAGCCCATGCCCACACCGCCGCCGTGGTGCAACGAGACCCAGGTCGCACCGCTCGCGGTATTGAGCAAGGCATTGAGCAACGGCCAGTCGGACACGGCATCGGAGCCATCCTGCATGGCTTCGGTTTCACGGTTGGGGCTGGCGACAGAGCCCGAGTCCAGGTGGTCACGGCCAATCACGACCGGCGCGGACAGCTCGCCGCTGCGCACCATTTCGTTGAACGCCAGGCCCAACTTGGCGCGTTGGCCCAGGCCGACCCAGCAGATACGTGCCGGCAGGCCCTGGAAGCTGATGCGCTCGCGGGCCATGTCCAGCCAGTTGTGCAGGTGGGCGTCATCCGGGATCAGTTCTTTGACTTTGGCGTCGGTCTTGTAGATGTCTTGCGGGTCGCCGGACAGCGCCGCCCAGCGGAACGGGCCGATACCACGGCAGAACAGTGGGCGGATGTAGGCCGGTACGAAGCCCGGGAAGTCGAACGCGTTTTCCACGCCCTCTTCCTGGGCCATCTGGCGGATGTTGTTGCCGTAGTCGAAGGTCGGGATGCCTTGCTTCTGGAATTCGAGCATGGCTTTAACGTGCACGGCCATCGACTGCTTGGCGGCCTTGATCACGGCAGCCGGCTCGGTTTTGGCGCGAGCGCGATATTCGTCCCAGGTCCAGCCGGCAGGCAGGTAGCCATTGAGCGGGTCGTGGGCGCTGGTCTGGTCGGTGACCATGTCCGGGCGCACGCCACGCTTGACCAGCTCCGGCAAAATCTCGGCGGCGTTGCCCAGCAGGGCGATGGAGATGGCTTTGCCTTCCTTGGTGTATTTGGCAATGCGCGCCAGGGCGTCGTCGAGGTCGGTGGCTTGCTCGTCGACATAGCGGCTGTTCAAACGGAAGTCGATGCTGACCTGCTGGCACTCGATGTTCAGCGAGCAGGCGCCGGCCAGGGTCGCGGCCAATGGCTGTGCGCCGCCCATGCCGCCGAGGCCCGCGGTGAGGACCCAACGGCCGGTGAGGTCACTGTTGTAATGCTGGCGCCCGGCTTCGACGAAGGTTTCGTAGGTGCCCTGAACGATGCCCTGGCTGCCGATATAGATCCAGCTGCCGGCGGTCATCTGGCCGTACATGGCCAGGCCTTTGGCATCCAGCTCGTTGAAGTGTTCCCAACTGGCCCAGTGCGGCACCAGGTTGGAGTTGGCGATCAACACGCGCGGGGCGTTGCTGTGGGTCTTGAACACGCCGACCGGCTTGCCGGATTGTACCAGCAGGGTTTCGTCGTCGTTCAGATTGGTGAGGCTCTCGACGATCTGGTCGTAGCATTCCCAGTTGCGCGCCGCACGGCCGATACCGCCGTAAACCACCAGTTCCTTGGGGTTCTCGGCCACTTGCGGGTCGAGGTTGTTCATTAACATGCGCAACGGCGCTTCGGTCAGCCAGCTTTTGGCGGTGAGCTTGTTACCGCGGGCGGCGCGGATTTCGACGTCACGGTATTTTGTAGGCTTGGTCACAGCTAGGACTCCTCGGCGAACGATGCGCGGACACTGATGGTGCGAAGTCTTACGCACACATCTTTACTTGTATGTACAAGCATATGCAATCGAGCGGCCAACTTTAGCCGGGAGGGGTTGGGATTTTTTTGCACGGGGCGTGCGAGCCTTGTAAATCAAGGCTTCAACGCTTGATGAAATTTCTTACGGAGGTTTTATGCAGCTAGGGGAATTTGTCACGGCAGCGAAGCTTTGCATCACGCTGGGGCGTTCGGTAACAAATGGGTGCGCGGGTTGGAAACAGATTCTGTGAACCATGCAAAAACAAATGTGGGAGCTGGCTTGCCTGCGATAGCAGTGTGTCAGTCAGCACATCCTAGGCTGATACACCGCTATCGCAGGCAAGCCAGCTCCCACAGTTTTTAACCGAGTGCGGTCAGTTCGATTACGCAGCTGCGGCCGCTGACCGAGATATCCAGCAAGCCAGTGTTACCGTCCACTTGCAGGCAATCGTGATGGCCGAGCGTCTCGCCCAACACCTTCACTTCATCCGCCACGCTGAAGACCAACACCGTCTGGGCTGTGCTGAAAAACTGCTGCACGCCATCCACCCACTGCAAGCGTGCATGGTAACGCTGTGGCGAGTAGATCAGGTTGAAGTCGCGAATCGGCCCAGTGATCAAACGGCATGACACCTGGCTTTCGCCGTTGAACGCGAACGGCTGCAACGGTAACAAGCCGCGTTGCTCCTCACCATCTACGGTCAGCACCATACCGGCGCCTTTGATCACGGTGATCACGCGCTGGTAACCGGCAAAGGTAGAAAACCCACCCGACTCGGCGATATCGGCAATCGACAAACGCCAGCCAAATCCATCCAGGCCGGTGCCGGCGTCGCGGCTGATTTCTTCGGTGCTGCCGCCCCCGTTTTTCCACGGCATGCGCACGTAGTCGGCGGCGCGCCAGACCTTCGCTGTACTCATTTGCTGAACCGTCCTTCCAGGCTGTGACGGGAACCGGGGTGGATCAATCGCGCAGCGGTGACCGGCTGGCGACCCGACCAGGTGCGACGGCGAATCAACAGGCAGGGCTCGCTCGGCTCGATCTGCAACAGCTTGCACTCGTCTGCATCGGCCAGGATCGCTTCGACCACATGCTCACCCTCGGTGAGCGGCGCGACCTGGTTCAAATAGGCATAAGGGGTTTGCTGGGTGAAGTCCTGATGCAAGTACTCGGGTGCGACCAGGGCGTTGACGAAACGGTCTTCGATTTGCACGGGAATGTCGTTTTCGTAATGCACGATCAGCGAGTGAAACACGCGCCCGCCTTCGCGCATTTCCAGGGCGACGGCGCGTTCGGAGCCCGCGGCCTCTTCGCCCAGGGTGATGACCTGGCACGTATGCCGATGCCCACGGGAAGCGATTTCATCGGCAATGTTATGCACTTCAAACAGTGCCGACTGGCTCTTCGGCTCGGCCACGAAGGTCCCGACGCCTTGCATACGCACCAGCAAGCCTTCGGCGGTGAGTTCGCGCAGGGCACGGTTGATGGTCATGCGGCTGAAACCCAACTGGCTGACCAGTTCGCTTTCCGACGGAACGCGGTAATGGGGCGGCCAGTTGCCGTTGAGGATCTGCTGGCTGATCATCTGTTTGACGCGGGCATACAAGGGCGCCGGACTTTCGTCCATGTGGGCAGCCAGCGAAGACTTGGCAGGCGGAGTCGGCACGAGGAATCCTTGCAGGGGAAAAAGATGCATAGATTGCCGGAGTTTACCGAGCAGGCAAACGTCTGTATATGTATATACAAATAAACACACGACCGGGGTGCCTTGATCATGTCCGCTTTCTTTGCCGAACGCGCACTGCTGCCTAATGGATGGGCCAACGATGTACGTCTTGAAGTCAGCGCCGGTGGCCTGCTGACAAAGGTTGAGCCCAATGCCGGTGCAGAAGGCGCCGAACGGCTCAGAGGCCCGGTTTTGGCGGGCATGCCGAACCTGCACTCCCATGCGTTCCAGCGCGCCATGGCGGGTTTGGCCGAAGTGGCCGGCAACCCCAATGACAGCTTCTGGACCTGGCGCGATTTGATGTACCGGATGGTCGGCAAAATCAACCCCGAGCAGTTACAGATCATCGCCCGTCAGCTGTATATCGAAATGCTCAAGGCCGGCTACACCTCGGTGGCCGAGTTTCATTACGTGCATCACGATACCAATGGCCAGCCTTACGCCGACCGTACGGAACTGTCACGCCAGATCAGCCTGGCGGCCGCCGGCAGCGGCATCGGCCTGACCTTGCTGCCGGTGCTGTATACCCACGCAGGTTTCGGTGGCCAGGCGCCGAATGAAGGGCAACGCCGGTTTATCAACAGCACCGAACACTACCTGGACCTGCAAGCGCGTTTGCAGCCGATCCTGGCGGCCCAGCCTGCGCAGCAACTGGGGCTGTGTTTCCACTCTCTGCGTGCAGTCACCCCCGAACAGATCCAGCAAGTGCTGGCTGCCAGTGACAAGACCTGCCCGGTGCATATCCATATCGCCGAGCAACAAAAAGAAGTCGACGATTGCCTGGCCTGGAGCGGCAAGCGCCCGCTGCAATGGCTGTATGACAACGTTGAAGTGGACGAGCGCTGGTGCCTGGTACACGCCACCCATGCCGATGCTGACGAAGTGACACTCATGGCCAAGAGCCGAGCGATTGCCGGTTTGTGCCTGACCACCGAAGCCAATCTGGGCGATGGGATTTTCCCGGCGGTGGATTTTCTCGCCCAGGGCGGACGCATGGGTATCGGCTCCGACAGCCATGTGTCGCTGAGCGTGGTGGAGGAGCTACGTTGGTTGGAATATGGCCAGCGCCTGCGTGACCAACGGCGTAATCGCCTGTATCGCAGTGATCAACCGATGGTTGGCCGCACGCTGTTCGATGCTGCGCTGGACGGTGGCGCACAAGCGCTGGGCCAGCCGATTGGGCGGCTGGAAGTAGGCAAGCGTGCGGATTGGATTGTGCTGGACGGTAGCGACCCGTACCTGGCGACGGCCAGTGAGGATGGGATTCTCAATCGCTGGCTATTTGCAGGTGGCGATCGCCAAGTGCGCGACGTGCTGGTCAATGGCAAGTGGGTGGTGCGAGATGGGCATCATGCAGGTGAAGAAGACAGCAGCCGGGCATTCACCCAGGTATTGAAGGATTTGCTGAACTAACGGCCAACCCATAACAACTGTGGGAGCTGGCTTGCCTGCGATACAGCCACCTCGGTGCATCAGTTACACCGGGTGGATGCTATCGCAGGCAAGCCAGCTCCCACATTTGATTGGGGATGCTGCCAATTACTGGGACGTCTTTGCCATCTGCTTGTCCGACGTACGCCAGATCAACCGCGTGGTGTCATAGCCTTGCTGTCGCGCCCTGCTGAGCAGGTCTTCGCGGGTATCGGCACTCACCGTCGGCGTGCGCGACAGGATCCACATGTAGCGACGGCTCGGGCTGCCGACGATGGCGGTCTTGTAATCATCACTGACATACAGCACCCAGTAATCGCCCTTGGCAACGCCCGGCAACAGTGATGTAAACCAGTTATTGAATTCTACCCACAGCTTGTCTGTCTTGCCTGGCACCTGCGGCGTGGCCGTGCCTTTGGCTTCTTGCCACTTCCATTCAGGCGTCAAGCAGCGGTTGAACACCGACATGTCGCCATCGGGCAGCAAGGTGTAACGCGCCTCGGATTGCGCGCAGTTGCGCTGGAAGTACATCGGCAATCGAGCCAACTCATACCAGGTGCCCTGGTAACGCTTGAGGTTGACGTTGGTTGCCGTCTTGGGTTGCAGATCATCGCCAGAATGGCTGGCGCAGCCCGCCAAAAACAGGCTGGCGCAAAGGAACAAAACAAAACGCATCATTCTTCTTCTCCCGCAGGCTCGCGCCCCGGTTTACTTCAGGCCTTGCCCGGAAAACATCAGAACTTTGTCACCGGCGTACTGCACGCTGATAAAGCTGTTTTTATCGCCCCAGGTGCAGCTGGACATGCCCAGTGCGCCGGAACAATCGGTCGGCTTGCCCAGCAACGACTCCACCTCGGCCTTGGCCATGCCGGCCGACAGTTTCTGGTAGTTTTCTTGATTGACCTTGCTGCAAGCGGCTAAAAGCACGCAAAAAGTCAGCAGGGCGAGACGGCGTAAAGACATGGAAAAGCTCCTGGAGAGACAAAGCAGCTGGGGTATCTGCCAGAAGCTTAGAAGGGAAAAGGGGTGTCTGGTTCCCGGCAAGCGAAAACAAAAAAGCCCCGAAAACGCTGAAACGTTTCGGGGCCCAGGGTAGGAGCGAGCTTGCTCGCGAAGAACGTTAATGATGACGCGGGCTGTCTGGATGCCCGCGTTGCCTATCAGCTTTTCGCGAGCAAGCTCGCTCCTACTTGTGATAGGCCGTCACGCGCTCAACTTCTTCCTTCGAACCCAGGAATACCGCCACACGCTGGTGCAGGCCTTCAGGCTGGATGTCGAGAATGCGCTGATGGCCGTCGGTCGAAGCACCGCCTGCCTGCTCAACCAGGAACGACATCGGGTTGGCTTCGTACATCAGGCGCAGCTTGCCCGGCTTGGACGGCTCGCGGCTGTCGCGTGGGTACATGAACAAGCCACCACGGGTCAGGATGCGGTGTACATCGGCGACCATCGCGGCGACCCAGCGCATGTTGAAGTTCTTCTTCAACGGGCCTTCTTCGCCTTCCATCAACTCGTTGACGTAGCGCTTCACCGGTTCTTCCCAGTGACGCTGGTTGGACATGTTGATGGCGAATTCCTGGGTAGAAGCAGGAATCGAAATATCTTCGTGGGTCAGCACGAAGCTGCCCATTTCGCGGTCCAGAGTGAAGCCTTTGACGCCGTCGCCCAGGGTCAGCACCAGCATGGTCTGTGGGCCGTAGATCGCGTAACCGGCAGCCACCTGCTCGGTGCCTGGCTGCAGGAAGGCCTTTTCGTTCAGGGCTTCGTTCTGGCTCAGGTATTCGTTGGGGCAACGCAGTACCGAGAAGATGGTGCCGACCGGTGCGTTGATGTCGATGTTGGACGAACCGTCCAGTGGGTCGAATACCAACAGGTATGCGCCCTTCGGGTATTTGCCCGGGATCTGGTAGGCATTGTCCATTTCTTCGGACGCCATACCGGCCAGGTGGCCGCCCCACTCGTTGGCTTCGAGCAGGATTTCGTTGGACAGCACATCCAGTTTCTTCTGCACTTCGCCCTGCACGTTTTCAGTGCCCATGCTGCCCAGGACACCGCCCAGTGCGCCTTTGGAAACGGCGTGGCTGATTTCCTTGCAAGCACGCGCCACCACTTCGATAAGGAAGCGCAGATCGGCAGGCGTGTTGTTGCTGCGGGTCTGCTCGATCAAATAGCGACTCAAGGTAACGCGGGACATGGAAGGCTCCGGAGAATGGGGGGCTAAAAACCCGCGCAGTTTAGCGCGAGTCGGGGCTGATTTCCTCTAATCAGAGGATTTAACGCCAATAGAGTTCACGACCCGGCTTGATGTGGGAGGGGGCTTGCCCGCGATTGCGGTCATTCAGTCAATGCATGAGTGACAGATCAACCGCTATCGGGGGCAAGCCCCCTCCCACATTTTTAACCGCAGGGGTCAGTCGAGGGCTTTCCAGATCTCGGTGGCGTACTCGCGGATGGTGCGGTCCGAGCTGAACCAGCCCATGCGCGCGGTATTGAGCACCGCCGAACGCCACCACGCCTTGGAGTCGTGCCAATGCGCTTCGACCCGCGCCTGAGCGTCCCAGTAAGAGTCAAAGTCAGCACATACCAGGAAGCGGTCATAGTCGATCAGCCCGTCGATCAGGCCCACATAGCGCCCAGGATCATCCGGCGAGAACACCCCACCACGGATCGCTTGCAGCACGTCGTTTAAACGATGGGACGCAGCGATGTCCGGCCCGGCGTTGAATTCACCGGCGTGCTTGCGGGCTTCCACCTGCTGGGCACTGAGGCCGAAGATAAACATGTGCTCGGCGCCGACCCGCTCGTGCATTTCCACGTTGGCGCCGTCCATGGTGCCGATGGTCAGCGCACCGTTGAGGCCGAACTTCATATTGCTGGTGCCCGAGGCTTCAAAGCCGGCCGTGGAGATCTGCTCGGACAAATCCGCCGCCGGAATAATGCTTTCCGCCAGGCTGACGTTGTAGTTGGGCAGGAACACCACCTTGAGCAAACCGCGCACGGTCGGGTCGTTGTTGACGGTGCGGGCGATGTCGTTGGTCAACTTGATGATCAGCTTGGCCTGGTGGTAACTGGCCGCAGCCTTGCCGGCGAAGATCTTCACCCGAGGCACCCAGTCGGTGCCCGGCTCGGCGCGAATCGCCTGATACAGCGCCACGGTGTGCAGCAGGTTAAGCAGTTGGCGCTTGTACTCATGGATGCGCTTGACCTGCACATCGAACATCGCCGCCGGGTTAATCGCGATACCCAGGCGCTCATGAATGATCTGGGCCAGTGCACGCTTGCTGTGCAGGCGCTGTTCGGCGAAGGACTTGCGAAAAGCCTGTTTCTCGGCGAACGGCTCCAATTCGATCAAACGCTGCTCGGGCTGGTCGAGAATATCCGGCCCCAGGGCTTCCACCAGCATATCGGTGAGCTTGGGGTTGGCCTGGTACAGCCAGCGGCGGAAGGTAATGCCGTTGGTTTTGTTGTTGATGCGCTCGGGATACAGCTTGTGCAGCTCGGAGAACACCGTGCTGCGCATCAATTGGGTATGCAGGCCCGATACGCCATTGACGCTATGGGAGCCGAGGAAGGCCAGATTGCCCATGCGCACGCGGCGGCCGTTGTCTTCTTCGATCAGCGAGACGGCGCGCAGCACGTCGAAGTCATGGATGCCCTTGGCGCGCAGCGAGTCAATGTGCTGGGCGTTGATCAAGTAGATGATCTGCATATGCCGGGGCAACATGCGCTCCATCAGACCTACCGGCCAGGTTTCCAGCGCTTCGGGCAGCAAGGTGTGGTTGGTGTACGAAAGCGTCTCGACGGTGACATCCCACGCGGCTTCCCACGGTACATCGTGCAGGTCGACCAGTTGGCGCATCAACTCGGCCACGGCGATGGACGGGTGAGTGTCGTTGAGCTGGATGGCGGCGTGTTCGCCCAGGCTGAGCACCGAACCGTGCATGTTCTTGTGGCGGCGCAGCAAGTCCTGCAGGGACGCGGAGACGAAGAAGTATTCCTGGCGCAGGCGCAGTTCCTGCCCTGCTTCGGTGCTGTCGGCCGGGTAAAGCACGCGGGAGATGCTTTCGGCACGGGCCACTTCGGCGACGGCGCCCAAGTGGTCACCGGCATTGAAGCGCTCCAGGTGCAAGTCTTCCACCGCCCGTGCCCGCCAAAGGCGCAGGGTGTTGACGCTGGCGCCACGCCAGCCGACGACCGGGGTGTCATAGGCCACAGCCCTGACGGTTTCGTTGGGTGACCACACCTGGATCATCTTGCCGGAGGCGTCCGCCAGGGTTTCGACGCTGCCGCCAAAGCCGATCGGGTAAATCACTTCGGCGCGTTCGAATTCCCAAGGGTTACCGAAATCCAGCCAGCGTTCGGTCTGTTCCTGCTGCCAGCCGTCAACGATGGCCTGGCGGAACAAGCCGTGTTCGTAGCGGATGCCGTAACCGTGACCGGCAATACCCAGGGTCGACATGCTTTCCATAAAGCACGCCGCCAAACGGCCCAGGCCACCATTGCCGAGCGCCGCGTCGGGCTCCAGCAGGCGAATGCGCTCCAGATCCACGCCCAGCTCCGACAGCGCTTCACGGGCAATCTCCAACACGCCCAGATTGCTCAGGCTGTCGTACAGCAGACGGCCAATGAGAAATTCCAGCGAAAGGTAGTAAACGCGCTTCTGGCCTTTGCGATAAATACGCCGCGTGTGGTCCATCCAGTGATCGACCATCTGGTCGCGGGCGGCCAGGGCAATGGCTTCGAACCAGTCATGGTCGAAGGCGTGATCCGGGTCCTTGCCCACCGCGTAGGTGAGTTTGGTCAAGACAGCATCGCGGAATGCGGCTACCTCTGCTTCTCGTGCAAGCGGTTCCTGAGACATCGGTGCGACCTCGGGCGAGATTGAAGGAGTTGCTAGAGCCTAGTCGGTCTGACAGACGGTAGACGTGCTGGTTCGGCAGTTTTTTAACTCATTCACCGTTGGCTTGAATTTGATGCAGGGGTCGTGCCCGATCTGGCCGCGGCGAAGCCTTTGAGCTGAAACCTGCAAAATATTGTTCAAAAAACCACCAATCCCGGTATGATCCCGCGCCCGTATACCGCCCCACCCTGGAACCCTGATGAAGCCTCAACTGATCGCCGCCGCGGAACTCGACCGTCTAGAGACCTGGCAGAAATATTCCGCCCACATGTGCGGCGGCTGCGTGTCCAGCTGCTGCACCCTGCCGGTTGAGGTGAAGATCAAGGACCTGATCCGTATTGGCATCGTCGATGAGTTCGAGCGCGGCGACCCGCCGAAGAACATCGCCAAGCGCTTGCAGAAGGAAGGCATCGTCGAGCGCTACAACAACAAATCCGAGATTTTTACCCTGCAGCGCATGAGCAACAATGATTGCCTGTACCTGGATCGTAAGACGCGCTTTTGCACTATTTATGACAAGCGCCCGGATACCTGCCGCAACCACCCCAAAATCGGGCCGCGGCCGGGGTATTGCGCGTACAAGCCCAAGGAAGTGGTGCGCGAGACCAACTTCAAGACCCTCGACAAGTTCTGATCCGGATTTTGTAGTGCCCTCAAGGGCCTCATCGCAGGCAAGCCAGCTCCCACATTTGAATGTATTCACAGATCCAAAATGTGGGAGCCGGGCTTGCCCGCGATGAGGCCGGCACAGTCACCACAAAACCTGCGGGCATAAAAAAACGCCCCCGGCCTTTCGACCGGGGGCGTTTTTCATTCAGCCTGAGTTAACTCAGTTCTTGGCTTTCTTGGCAGCGCGGGTACGCTCGCCTTCGTCCAGGATCTTCTTACGCAGGCGGATCGACTTAGGCGTGACTTCGCACAGCTCGTCGTCCTGGATGAATTCCAGGGCCTGTTCCAGGGTGAAGCGAACAGGTGGAACCAGAGCGATGGTTTCGTCTTTGCCCGAAGCACGCATGTTGTCGAGCTTCTTGCCTTTGGTTGGGTTGACGCCCATGTCGTTGTCACGGCTGTTCAGACCAACGATCTGGCCGTTGTAGATCTCTTGACCGTGTTCAACGAACAGCTTGCCACGCGCCTGGAGGGTTTCCAGGGAGTAGGTCAGCGCCTTGCCGGTTTCTACCGATACCAGAACACCGTTCTGACGGCCGGACATGTCGCCGGACTTCATGGTGTCGTAGCGATCGAAGATCGAGGTCAGGATGCCAGCACCGTTGGTCAGGGTCAGGAACTGGTTACGGAAACCGATCAGACCACGAGCAGGAATGTTGTATTCCAGACGTACACGGCCTTTGCCATCCGGCACCATGTTGGTCAGGTCGCCCTTACGCAGGCCCATCTCTTCCATGACCTTGCCCTGGGATTCTTCAGGGGTGTCGATGGTGACGTTTTCGAACGGTTCCTGCTTCACGCCGTCAACCTGACGGATGATCACTTCCGGACGACCAACACCCATTTCGAAGCCTTCGCGACGCATGGTTTCGATCAGTACCGAGAGGTGCAGCTCACCACGGCCGGAGACCTTGAACTTGTCAGCCGAGTCGCCTTCTTCAACGCGCAGAGCAACGTTGTACAGCAGCTCCTTGTCCAGACGCTCCTTGATGTTACGGGAGGTCACGAACTTGCCTTCTTTACCGCAGAACGGCGAGTCGTTTACCTGGAAGGTCATGGAAACGGTTGGCTCGTCAACGGTCAGAGGCTTCATCGCCTCGACGTTGTCCGGCTGGCACAGGGTGTCGGAGATGAACAGCGAGTCCATACCGCTCACGCACACGATGTCACCGGCGAACGCTTCTTCAACGTCTACACGGTGCAGACCGTGGTGACCCATCAGCTTCAGGATACGACCGTTACGCTTCTTGCCGTCGGCGCCGATAGCGACAACCGGAGTGTTCGGCTTGACGCTACCACGAGCGATACGGCCAACGCCGATAACACCCAGGAAGCTGTTGTAGTCCAGTGCCGAGATTTGCATCTGGAACGGGCCGTCACGGTCAACTTTTGGCGCAGGTACGTTGTCGACGATCGACTGGTACAGCGGGGTCATGTCTTCAGCCATGTCGGTGTGGTCAAGACCAGCAATACCGTTCAGGGCCGAGGCGTAGATGACTTGGAAGTCCAGTTGTTCTTCGGTAGCACCCAGGTTGTCGAACAGGTCGAAGATCTGGTCCAGAACCCAGTCCGGACGTGCGCCTGGACGGTCAACCTTGTTGATGCACACGATCGGACGCAGGCCGGCTTCGAAAGCCTTCTTGGTCACGAAACGGGTTTGCGGCATAGGGCCGTCTTGAGCGTCAACCAGCAGCAGAACGGAGTCAACCATCGACATTACGCGTTCTACTTCGCCGCCGAAGTCGGCGTGGCCCGGGGTATCCACGATGTTGATGTGGTAGCCGTTCCAGTTGATAGCGGTGTTTTTTGCCAGGATGGTAATACCGCGCTCTTTTTCCTGGTCGTTGGAGTCCATCACGCGCTCGTCGTTGAGCTCGTTGCGCTCCAGGGTGCCGGATTGACGCAGGAGTTTGTCTACCAGGGTGGTTTTACCATGGTCAACGTGAGCAATGATGGCGATGTTACGTAGATTTTCGATCACTTGTGTATCTCGATCAGAGGATTCGGTGTGCTGACAGGTCGTGGCAGCGATTAACAGTAGAGTCAGGCCTTGCCGTTACAGCTTGACGGCAGAGTCGGGGGGCCGGTGACGCAGGCCACAGGCAAACAGCCCCGGGCTCTTAGCTCGGTCGATAAACGCGCACATTGGCATACCCCTCACTGAGCAAATGGTGGGCATGCAGGCGACTCATCACGCCTTTGTCGCAATACAACAGGTACTGACGGCTGTTATCCAGTTCCTTGAAACGCGCGTTCAGTGCGTAGAACGGCAGCGTTTGCACGTCGATGCCAGCGATTTCCAGCGGCTCATCCTCAGCGGCATCCGGGTGACGGATGTCGATGACGATCTGGCCGGCCAGGGCTTCGCTGACTTCTTCGATTTTTACATCCTGGCCCAACTCGTCGATCACCCGATCGATTGGGACCAGCTTGGCGTTCTCGAGCGCACGCTCCAGAATCGCCATGTCGAATTCTTTCTCTTCATGCTCCACACGGTGACGCTTGGCGTGGGTCTTGGGGTTCACCGAGATGACCCCGCAGTACTCAGGCATGTGCTTGGCAAAGTCGGCGGTGCCGATTTGCTCTGCCAGGTCGATGATGTCCTGCTTGTGGCTGGCGATCAGCGGGCGTAGCACCAGCTTCTCGGTCACGCAGTCGATGATCGACAGGTTCGGCAGCGTCTGGCTGGACACTTGGGAAATCGCCTCACCGGTCACCAGGGCGTCGATCTGCAATTGATCGGCGATTCGGGACGCGGCGCGCAACATCATACGCTTCAATACCACGCCCATATGACTGTTATCGACTTTGCCGAGAATTTCGCCCAGCACTTCCTCGAACGGCACGCTTACAAATAGCACGCGCTGGGAGCTGCCGTACTTCTTCCAGATAAAGTGCGCAACTTCCATCACGCCCAATTCGTGTGCACGCCCGCCCAGGTTAAAGAAGCAGAAGTGGCTCATCAGGCCGCGGCGCATGATCTGGTAGGCCGCCACCGTGGAATCGAAACCGCCGGACATCAATACCAGGGTCTGTTCCAGGGCGCCCAGCGGGTAGCCGCCGATGCTGTTGTGTTGGCTGTGGATCACAAACAACCGTTGGTCGCGAATTTCCATGCGCACTTCAATTTGCGGCGCTTTAAGGGAAATTCCAGCGGCGCCGCACTCGCGACGCAGCTTGCTGCCGACGTATTTTTCGACATCCATGGAGCTGAAGGTGTGCTTGCCGGCACGCTTGCAGCGCACCGAAAAAATCTTGCCTTCAAGCGCACTGCCGTAGTGCTGCTTGCACTTTTCGGTGATGTCGTCGAAGTCGCCCAGCGGGTACTCATCCACCTGCAGGAAATGCGCGATACCCGGCATGCAGCTCAGGCGCTCGGTCATGTCCTTCAAGGCTTTGGCGTCGGTAATGCGGGTTTCCAGCTCGAGGTTGTCCCACACGCCGTTCACCACCACAGCCGGGTCCAGGTCACGGAGCACGGCACGGATGTTCTTGGCCAACTGACGGATGAAACGCGTCCGTACCGGTCGGCTTTTGATGGTGATCTCGGGGAAGACTTTAACGATTAATTTCATGGAAACAGCGCGCGCCGGGCCTGCTGAAAAAGGGGGGCGCGGATTATAGCGGAAATCGCTCAAGGTTTAACCAGTTAATATGCATCGAACGCGCAACGCACCAAAACGGGTCATTTATGTAAATTAACGCTACATTGCAGTGCGCTGTTTACCGCGCTTTGGCCGTTTGCACCGCAATAGGGGCCATTTTGAGGCAAAAAGACCATGTTGGCGCACTGGCATGTAATTTGCTCTCTTGTGAGGCAGGTTGCCTTGGCGGAGTATCCGCGCCGGCATCACCCACATTCTAAGGGCTAACTCCACTACCCAAGCCCGAAGCCACCCGGAGGACACCATGTCGAAGTCGGTTCAACTCATCAAAGATCATGACGTTAAATGGATTGATCTGCGCTTCACGGACACAAAAGGCACTCAGCACCACGTGACCATGCCGGCTCGCGACGCGCTGGATGATGCTTTCTTCGAAGAAGGCAAAATGTTCGACGGTTCCTCCATCGCCGGCTGGAAAGGCATTGAAGCTTCCGACATGATCCTGATGCCGGACGACAGCACTGCCGTGCTGGACCCGTTCACCGAAGAGCCGACCCTGATCCTGGTCTGCGACGTGATCGAACCGTCGACCATGCAAGGCTACGACCGCGACCCACGTGCGATCGCCAAGCGTGCCGAGGAATACCTGAAGTCCACCGGTATTGGTGACACTGTATTCGTGGGCCCGGAGCCAGAGTTCTTCATCTTTGACCAGGTGAAGTTCAAGTCCGACATCTCCGGTTCCATGTTCAAGATCTACTCCGAGCAAGGCTCGTGGATGTCCGACCAGGACGTGGAAGGCGGCAACCATGGCCACCGTCCAGGCATCAAAGGCGGCTACTTCCCGGTTCCACCGTTTGACCACGACCACGAAATCCGTACCTCCATGTGCAACGCCATGGAAGACATGGGCCTGGTCATCGAAGTGCATCACCACGAAGTGGCGACTGCCGGCCAGAACGAAATCGGTGTGAAGTTCAACACCCTGGTGGCCAAGGCTGACGAAGTTCAGACCCTGAAGTACTGCGTACACAACACTGCCGTTGCTTACGGCCGTACCGCTACCTTCATGCCCAAGCCTCTGTACGGCGATAACGGTTCGGGTATGCACGTTCACCTGTCCATCGCCAAAGAAGGCAAGAACACCTTCGCGGGTGAAGGTTATGCCGGCCTGTCCGACACCGCCCTGTACTTCATCGGCGGCATCATCAAGCACGGTAAGGCTTTGAACGGCTTCACCAACCCGTCCACCAACTCCTACAAGCGTCTGGTGCCAGGTTTCGAAGCGCCGGTGATGCTGGCCTACTCGGCACGCAACCGTTCGGCCTCGATCCGTATTCCTTACGTGTCCAGCCCGCGCGCTCGTCGTATCGAAGCTCGCTTCCCGGACCCGGCAGCCAACCCATACCTGGCCTTCGCTGCGCTGGTGATGGCTGGCCTGGACGGTATCCAGAACAAGATCCACCCTGGCGACGCCGCCGACAAAAACTTGTACGACCTGCCGCCTGAAGAGGCCAAAGAGATCCCACAAGTGTGCGGCAGCCTGAAAGAAGCCCTGGAAGAGCTGGACAAGGGCCGTGCGTTCCTGACCAAAGGCGGCGTGTTCAGCGACGACTTCATCGACGCTTACATCGCCCTGAAAAGCGAAGAAGAAATCAAGGTGCGCACCTTCGTACACCCACTGGAATACGAGCTGTACTACAGCTGCTGATCCGGTAGCGCTGCTTCTTAAGAGCGGCGTGACGAAAAAGACCTCCCCCGGGAGGTCTTTTTTTTGCCTGGGCGTTACGCTACGCCAGCTCTGCAAACCCAATCAAAGTGTGGGAGCTGGCTTGCCTGCGATAGCGCACTACCGGCCACCTGCTGTATCACTGACACACCGCCATCGCGGGCAAGCCCGCTCCCACAGGAGATCACCTTTGAGACATCGACTTGTATTTGCCCTGCTGTTCATCAGTGCCAGTGCGAGCGCTGCGCCGCCTACGCTCGAACCCCTGCTCAACAGCATTGCCGAACGCCTGGAGATTGCCGACCAGGTGGCGCTGAGTAAATGGGACAGCCACAAGCCCGTGGAGGACAAGAAGCGCGAGCAAGAGGTGATCGCCAGCGTCACTGCCCAGGCGCCGAGCTACAAGCTGGACCCGGCCGCTGCCGAGCAGTTCTTCGCCGCGCAGATCGAGGCGAACAAACTGGTGCAATACACCCACCTGTCCGACTGGCAGTTCCAGGGCAAGGCCCCCGATGATCCGCGCCCGGACCTGATCAAGCAGATTCGCCCGCAGCTCGATGAGCTGCAAAAACGCTTGCTGCAACAACTGGCCGACTTCACCCCCCAGCGCACCGACCCGCAGTGCCCGCAGTGGCTGGCCGCAGCAGTGCATGAGCCCTTGAACGATCCGCTGCGCCAGCTGGCAATGATCCGCGCCACGGCCGAGCTGTGCCTCTACAAAGCCTCCTCCCCCACTTAAACCCCGTCCCCCCCTGACAGCGACTGAGCAACCTTCACAAAACCGCACTATATTGGTGCGGTAGGTTGCACCCTCCCCGCAGGCACAGCCCATTTTGGTTCGATTCTTCCCGATCAAGCTGGCAGAACGCCACAGTTTCGCGCCTAAAACCCCTATTTCAGGGCTTTAACGCTTCTTTTCGGAGCCTTGGTTTGGTTTTTGCATTTTCCTTGTATCAGCGTGTGCCTCAAGCCTGCGCCTTGCTCCAAAAGAGGTCCCGATGACCATCAGTGATGCACTGCACCGTTTGTTACTCGACAACCTGACCACCGCGACCATCCTGCTCAATGCCGATTTGCGCCTTGAGTACATGAACCCGGCGGCGGAGATGCTGCTGGCCATCAGCGGCCAGCGCAGCCATGGGCAGTTCATCAGCGAGCTGTTCACCGAGTCGGCCGAAGCCTTGAGCTCGTTGCGCCAGGCCGTGGAGCAGGCACATCCGTTCACCAAGCGCGAAGCGATGCTCACCGCCCTCACCGGCCAAACGCTGACGGTCGATTACGCCGTAACCCCCATTCTGAGCAATGGCGCCACGCTGCTGTTGCTCGAAGTCCACCCCCGCGACCGCCTGCTGCGCATCACCAAGGAAGAGGCGCAGCTGTCCAAGCAGGAAACCAGCAAGATGCTGGTGCGCGGCCTGGCCCATGAGATCAAGAACCCGCTCGGCGGGATTCGCGGCGCGGCGCAACTGCTGGCCCGCGAGCTGCCCGAAGAGCACCTCAAGGACTACACCAACGTCATCATCGAAGAAGCCGACCGCCTGCGTAACCTTGTGGACCGCATGCTCGGCTCCAACAAGTTGCCGTCACTGGCGATGACCAACGTGCATGAGGTGCTTGAGCGCGTCTGCCAACTGGTCGAGGCCGAGAGCCAGGGCTGCATCACCCTGGTACGCGACTATGACCCGAGCATTCCCGATGTATTGATCGACCGCGAGCAGATGATCCAGGCGGTGCTCAATATCGTGCGCAACGCCATGCAAGCCATCAGCAGCCAGAACGAGCTGCGCCTTGGCCGCATCAGCCTGCGCACCCGCGCCCTGCGCCAGTTCACCATCGGCCATGTGCGCCATCGCCTGGTGACCAAGGTCGAAATCATCGACAACGGCCCGGGCATTCCCGCCGAGCTGCAGGAAACCATCTTCTTCCCCATGGTCAGTGGCCGCCCGGACGGTACCGGGCTGGGCCTGGCCATTACCCAGAACATCATCAGCCAGCACCAGGGCCTGATCGAATGTGAGAGCCATCCCGGCCACACCACGTTCTCGATCTTCCTGCCATTGGAACAAGGAGCCCCCACGACATGAGCCGTAGTGAAACTGTCTGGATCGTCGATGACGACCGTTCTATCCGTTGGGTCCTGGAAAAAGCCTTGCAACAGGAAGGCATGACCACCCAAAGCTTCGACAGCGCCGACGGGGTGATGAGCCGCCTGGCACGCCAGCAGCCGGACGTGATCATTTCCGACATCCGTATGCCCGGCGCCAGCGGCCTGGACTTGCTGGCGCGCATCCGCGAGCAGCACCCGCGCTTGCCGGTGATCATCATGACAGCGCACTCGGACCTGGACAGCGCTGTCGCGTCCTACCAGGGCGGCGCTTTTGAATACCTGCCCAAGCCGTTCGACGTGGATGAGGCGGTGGCGCTGGTCAAGCGCGCCAACCAGCACGCCCAGGAACAACAGAACCAGGAAGCCCCGCCAACCCTGACCCGCACCCCGGAAATCATCGGTGAAGCGCCGGCGATGCAGGAAGTGTTTCGCGCCATTGGGCGCTTGAGCCACTCCAACATCACGGTGCTGATCAATGGCGAGTCGGGCACCGGTAAAGAACTGGTGGCCCACGCGCTGCACCGTCACAGCCCGCGGGCGGCCTCGCCGTTTATCGCGCTGAACATGGCGGCGATCCCCAAGGATTTGATGGAGTCCGAGCTGTTCGGCCATGAGAAAGGCGCGTTCACCGGCGCAGCCAACCTGCGTCGCGGGCGCTTTGAACAGGCCGACGGCGGCACACTGTTTCTCGATGAAATCGGCGATATGCCGGCCGATACCCAAACTCGTTTGCTGCGCGTACTGGCCGACGGTGAGTTCTACCGTGTGGGCGGGCATACGCCGGTCAAGGTCGATGTGCGCATCATTGCGGCCACCCACCAGAACCTGGAAACCCTGGTACACGCCGGCAAATTCCGCGAGGACTTGTTCCACCGCCTCAACGTGATCCGCATCCATATCCCGCGCATGTCGGACCGCCGCGAAGACATCCCCACCCTCGCCCGCCACTTCCTCAGCCGTGCCGCGCTTGAGTTGGCGGTGGAGCCCAAACTGCTCAAAAGCGAGACCGAGGAATACCTCAAGAACCTGCCGTGGCCCGGCAACGTGCGCCAGTTGGAGAACACCTGCCGCTGGATCACCGTGATGGCGTCCGGGCGTGAAGTGCACATCAGCGACCTGCCACCGGAGCTACTGAGCCTGCCGCAGGATTCGGCACCCGTGACCAACTGGGAACAGGCGCTGCGCCAGTGGGCCGACCAGGCGTTGGCGCGCGGCCAGTCGAACCTGCTGGACAGCGCCGTGCCGGCGTTCGAACGGATCATGATCGAGACCGCGTTGAAGCACACTGCCGGCCGCCGTCGCGATGCGGCGGTGCTGCTGGGCTGGGGGCGCAATACCCTGACGCGCAAGATCAAGGAGTTGGGGATGAAGGTGGATGGCGGGGATGATGATGAGGGTGATGAGGCCTGAACCCCTGGACCGCTGAAGGCCCAGCGTGGGAGCCGGGCTTGCCCGCGATGACGGTGTGTCAGTCACCCTGTATAGGGCTGACACGCCGTCATCGCAGGCAAGCCAGCTCCCACATTGGTTTTGTGCAATGCCTGCAGACTGTGCACCGCTTCAATGCACGATGAACCGGCATTGAGCACAGACCAGAAAACCTGCATATCGCTTTCGCTACAAATTTCTTGGCAGCAGAAACAATCAAAGCCCCGTATTCCGGGGCTTTGGGCTTTTTGGCGAACTTTTATGAATGAAATCGCAAACTCTGGCACGCCCCCTGCAATAACCCCAGCACAACCCAGTTTCGGGGACCTTGGTACAGGCAGGCCGAGAATCCCCTCTTTAACACCGAAGCCTCTGGCTTCAACCGTTTTGGGAGCCCTGGTACAGGCAGGCCGGGAACTCCCTCTTTTATTGCTCCTGGAGATGGATCTCCAACCGCCAGCGGTCATCGACCTCCTGGCCCTTCCACTGCCCACGCAACGGCCGCGCCGCCACCAGGTTCAGCAGCAAACCGCCATCGGTCTTGCGCACACGCCAGTTCACGTCCTTGTCATTGACTTTCAGTTGCCCGCCGGCAGGTTTGCCCAAGGCGTCGAACAGCAGCGCCACGGTGCCGTCGATATGCTCGCCGTGCAGCTTGGGTTCGCGGCTGAACCACACCGCTACACCGTCGACAGCCGGTACTACCTCCAGTAACTGGACCGGGTCCGGCGTGGTCAGGCGACCGATCATCAAGCCGACCATCAGGCCGACAATCGCCAACGAGCCCAAAACCCTCGGCAATAGCTTCGGCCTCGGGTCTTCTTCAGGGGTAGAATGCAGCGCATCTTTGCCTTCGGAGCCGTGCATGTTTCACGTCATCCTTTTTCAACCAGAAATTCCGCCGAATACCGGCAACGTTATCAGGCTGTGCGCCAACAGTGGCTGCCACCTGCATTTGATCGAGCCGTTGGGCTTCGACATGGACGACAAGCGCCTGCGCCGCGCCGGGCTGGACTACCACGAGTACGCCACCCTCAAGCGTCACGCCGACCTGGCCAGTTGCCTGGAAAGCCTGGGCCATCCGCGCTTGTTCGCGTTCACCACCAAGGGTTCGCGCCCGTTTCACGATGCCAGCTTTGCCGAGGGCGATGCCTTCCTGTTCGGCCCTGAAAGCCGGGGCCTGCCGGCCGAGGTGCTCGACGCATTGCCCGATGGCCACCGCCTGCGCTTGCCGATGCGTGAAGGCTGCCGCAGCCTGAACCTGTCCAACACCGTGGCCGTCGCTGTTTACGAAGGCTGGCGCCAACTGGGCTTCAAGTAATACGCAAAACAAATGTGGGAGGGGGCTTGCCCCCGATGGCGGAGTGTCAGTCATCACTTATGTGACTGGTCCACCGCTATCGGGGGCAAGCCCCCTCCCACATTGTTACCGCATCGACTTACTGAACCGTCGGCGCGCCTTCCTGTTGCATGCGCTGCAGCTCTTGGGCGTACAGGGCATCGAAGTTCACCGGAGCCAGCATCAGCGCCGGGAACGAGCCACGGGTGACCAGGCTGTCCAGGGTCTCACGGGCATACGGGAACAGGATGTTCGGGCAGAACGCGCCCAGGGTGTGGCTCATGGAGGCTTCGTCCAGGCCCTGGATCAGGAAGATACCGGCCTGTTGCACTTCAGCGATGAAGGCCACTTCTTCGCCGTTCTTGACGGTAACCGACAGGGTCAGCACCACTTCGTGGAAGTCGCCTTCCAGGGCTTTTTGACGGGTGTTCAGGTCCAGCGCAACGCTTGGGGTCCATTCCTGACGGAAGATCGCCGGGCTTTTCGGCGCTTCGAACGACAGGTCGCGCACGTAGATGCGCTGCAGCGAAAACTGTGGGCCTTGAGCTTCTGCTGCTTCGGTGTTCTGTTGATCAGTCATCGCAGATCCTTCTTTATCTTGGGGTTCTTAAGGGGTTAGCAGTCAGACGGACAGCAGCGCATCAAGTTTACCGGCGCGCTCCAGAGCGAACAGGTCATCGCAACCACCGATATGCCGGGCGCCGATCCAGATCTGCGGGACCGACGTGCGGCCAGCCTTCTGGGCCATTTCGGCGCGCACCTGAGGCTTGCCATCGACCTTGATCTCATCGAAGGCGACCTTCTTGCTCTGCAGCAGCTGCTTGGCTCGAATGCAAAACGGGCAATAATCGCTGGAATATACGACAACCTGGCTCATATCACTTCACCAACGGCAGGTTATCGCCACGCCAGCTGCTGATACCACCCGACAGCTTGGCGGCGGTGAAGCCGGTCTTGAGCATCTCGCGGGCGTGGGTGCCGGAGTGCTGGCCTTGGGCGTCGACCAGAATAATGGTCTTGGCCTTGTATTTTTCCAGCTCGGCCAAGCGTGCGATCAGCTTGTCCTGGGGAATGTTCAGGGCGCCAACGATATGGCCGGCGGCATAATCCTTGGCCGGGCGAATATCGACGACAACGGCCTCATCCTTGTTGACCAGCGCGGTCAGCTCCGACGTGCTCAGGCTGCGACCACCGCGGCTCAGTTCATGCGCGATCAGCAGCGCCAGCAGGATGACGAAGGCACCCACGAGCAGGTAGTGGGCAGTGGCAAATGCAATCAGGTGATCAACCATCAAGGAGGTTCCAGGGCGTTAAAATGGCGGTAAGTATACACAGCCGCCAAGGAGGGCCAACCCCCGTAAAGCGGTGACGCGCTCGGAACTTCGCTTTAAACTGCCACTCCCTTTTCCATTGTCTTCCTTTATTACCGCCGCGAGAGGATCTATGACTACCACGCCTAAACCTTTGGTCCTGATAATTCTCGATGGCTTCGGACACAGTGAAAGCCACCACGACAACGCCGTGTACTCGGCCAACAAGCCCGTACTGGACCGCCTGACGGCAACGGTTCCCAACGGCCTGATCTCCGGTTCCGGCATGGACGTGGGCCTGCCGGACGGCCAGATGGGCAACTCGGAAGTCGGCCACATGAACCTCGGCGCCGGACGAGTGGTATATCAAGACTTCACCCGTGTGACCAAAGCGATCCGCGATGGCGAGTTTTTCGAAAACCCGACCATCTGCGCTGCGGTCGATAAAGCCGTCGCCGCCGGTAAAGCCGTGCACTTCATGGGCCTGCTGTCGGACGGCGGCGTCCACAGCCACCAGGATCACCTGATCGCCATGGCCGAACTGGCCTTCAAGCGCGGTGCCGACAAGATCTACCTGCACGCCTTCCTCGACGGCCGCGACACCCCGCCCAAAAGCGCGCAATCCTCCATCGAACTGCTCGACGCCACCTTCGCCGCACTCGGCAAGGGCCGCATCGCCAGCCTGGTGGGCCGTTACTTCGCCATGGACCGTGACAACCGTTGGGACCGCGTCTCCCAGGCCTACAACCTGATCGTCGACGGCCAGGCCGAATTCAACGCCGCCACCGCCCAGGAAGGTCTGGAAGCAGCCTATGCCCGTGGCGAGAGCGATGAGTTCGTCAAGGCCACCACCATCGGTGAGCCGGTGAAGGTCGAAGACGGCGATGCCGTGGTGTTCATGAACTTCCGCGCCGACCGTGCCCGCGAGCTGAGCCATGTGTTCGTCGATGACGGCTTCAAGGATTTTGCGCGCGCGCGCCAGCCGAAAGTCGAGTTCGTCATGCTCACCCAATACGCTGCCAACATCCCGGCCCCGTCGGCATTCGCCCCGGGCAGCCTGGAAAACGTGCTGGGCGACTACCTGGCCAAGAACGGCAAGACCCAGCTGCGCATCGCCGAGACCGAAAAGTACGCCCACGTGACCTTCTTCTTCTCCGGTGGCCGCGAAGAGCCGTTCCCCGGCGAAGAACGCATCCTGATCCCGTCACCAAAAGTCGCTACCTACGATTTGCAGCCGGAAATGAGCGCACCGGAAGTGACCGACAAGATTGTCGACGCCATTGATCACCAGCGTTACGACGTGATCGTGGTCAACTACGCCAACGGCGACATGGTCGGCCACAGCGGCAACCTGGAAGCAGCGGTCAAGGCCGTGGAATGCCTGGACAAATGTGTTGGCCGCATCGTGGATGCGCTGGACAAAGTCGGTGGCGAAGCGCTGATCACCGCTGACCACGGTAACTGCGAGCAGATGTCTGACGAATCCACCGGCCAGGCTCACACAGCCCACACCACCGAGCCGGTGCCGTTCATCTATGTCGGCAGACGTGACCTGAAAGTGCGTGAAGGTGGCGTGCTGGCGGACGTGGCGCCGACCATGCTGAAACTGATGGGGCTGGAGCAGCCGAAGGAGATGACCGGGACCTCAATCCTGGTCTGATCCAAAGTACGCCACAAAACAGTGTGGGAGCGGGCTTGCCCGCGATAGCGGCTAATCAGTCGACATCTATGTCGCTGACCCACCGCAATCGCGGGCAAGCCCGCTCCCGCATTGGTTTTGTGGTGTTTGGTAGATGTCTTTTCGCCATACCATCGCCACTCGGCAGCTATCTTGCCCTACCGCCCCAATTGGGCGTTTTTTTTGCAGCGCTTGGCGGGCATACTAGGCCGTCCTTTTCCCCTGGTGTCGCCCGCCTCTATGCTTCGCGCCTTGATAACCCTCGCTCTTGTCTGCCTGCTCCAACCGGCGTTTGCCGATGAGCGCGCACAAACCCAACAACAGTTGGACGCTACGCGTCAGGACATTACCGAGCTGAAAAAGCTGCTCGGCAAGCTCCAGGAAGAAAAATCCGGGGTGCAGAAAGACCTGCGCGGCACGGAAACCGAGATGGGCAAGCTGGAGAAGCAGGTCCAGGAGCTGCAAAAAGAACTAAAGAAGAGCGAGTCGGAACTGGAGCGACTCGACGCTGAGAAAAAAAAACTCCAGAGCGCCCGCGTTGAACAGCAACGCCTGATCGCGATCCAGGCCCGCGCCGCCTACCAAAGCGGCCGCCAGGAATACCTCAAGCTGCTGCTCAACCAGCAAAACCCTGAGAAATTCGCCCGCACCCTCACTTATTACGACTACCTGAGCCAGGCGCGCCTGGCGCAATTGAAGGGGTTTAACGAAACCCTGCGCCAACTGGCCAATGTCGAACAGGAAATCGCCGACCAGCAATCGCAGCTGCTCGACCAGAAAACCGCCCTGGACACCCAGCGCGACCAGCTCGATAAAGTACGCAAGGAACGCCAGCAGGCCCTGGCCAAGCTCAATAGCGATGTAAAAGCCCGCGACGCCAAGCTCCAGGCACGCGAGCAGGACCAGGCCGACCTGGCCAAAGTGCTCAAAACCATCGAAGAAACCCTGGCGCGCCAGGCACGTGAAGCCGAAGAAGCGCGGCAAAAAGCGCTGATCGCCCAGCAGGAAGCGGAAAAAAAGCGTCAGCGTGAGGCCGAACTGGCAGCCACCAGCGACGCGCCAGCACCGCGCAAACCCGCGCGTGCAAGCCCTGGCCCGCTGGTTTCCAGCAGCGGCGAGTCGTTCGGCGGCCCTTTTGCTTCAGCGCGGGGCAAACTTCCATGGCCGGTTGATGGTCGACTATTGGCACGCTTTGGAGAAACCCGCGGCGATGACACTCGCGCCAAGTGGGATGGGGTGATGATCAGCGCCTCCGCCGGCAGCCAGGTCCACGCCGTTCACGGTGGGCGCGTGGTATTTGCCGATTGGCTGCGGGGCGCCGGTTTGCTGGTGATTCTCGACCACGGAAATGGCTATTTGAGCCTTTACGGCCACAATCAGACATTACTCAAGTCGGCAGGTGATGTTGTAAAAGCCGGTGAATCCATCTCCACTGTCGGTAACAGTGGCGGCCAGGACACCCCGGCGCTGTACTTCGCTATTCGTCAGCAGGGTCGCCCGAGCGATCCTGCACAATGGTGCCGTTCCCAAGGATAGGGCCGCATCTACATTAGGAGTTCGTTCGACATGCTGCATTTGTCCCGCCTCACTTCGCTGGCCCTGACGATCGCCCTGGTGATCGGCGCGCCTCTGGCTTTTGCCGACCAGGCTCCCGCCGCCACAGCCGCGACCTCTGCCGCCACCACTAAGGCACCGTTGCCGCTGGATGAGCTGCGCACTTTTGCCGAGGTCATGGACCGGATCAAGGCAGCGTATGTCGAACCTGTAGACGACAAGGCTCTGCTGGAAAATGCCATCAAGGGCATGCTCAGCAACCTTGATCCGCACTCCGCCTACCTGGGCCCGGAAGATTTCGCCGAGTTGCAGGAAAGCACCAGCGGTGAGTTCGGCGGCCTGGGCATCGAAGTGGGCTCTGAAGACGGCCAGATCAAAGTGGTCTCGCCCATCGACGATACCCCTGCATCCAAGGCCGGTATCCAGGCCGGCGACCTGATCGTGAAGATCAATGGCCAGCCGACCCGCGGCCAGACCATGACCGAAGCCGTCGACAAGATGCGCGGCAAGCTCGGCCAGAAGATCACCCTGACCCTGGTACGTGATGGCGGTAACCCGTTTGACGTGACCCTGGCCCGTGCGACCATCACGGTCAAGAGTGTGAAGAGCCAGTTGCTGGAGTCGGGCTACGGTTACATCCGTATCACCCAGTTCCAGGTCAAGACCGGCGACGAAGTGGCCAAGGCCCTGGCCAAGCTGCGCAAAGACAACGGCAAGAAGCTCAACGGCATCGTGCTTGACCTGCGCAACAACCCAGGCGGCGTGTTGCAGTCGGCGGTTGAAGTGGTCGACCACTTTGTCACCAAGGGCCTGATCGTCTACACCAAGGGCCGTATCGCCAACTCCGAGTTGCGCTTCTCGGCCACCGGCAACGACTTAAGCGAAAACGTGCCGTTGGCGGTGCTGATCAACGGCGGCAGCGCCTCGGCCTCGGAAATCGTCGCCGGCGCCCTGCAAGACCTCAAGCGCGGCGTGCTGATGGGCACCACCAGCTTCGGCAAAGGCTCGGTGCAGACCGTGTTGCCGTTGAACAACGAACGCGCACTGAAAATCACCACCGCGCTGTACTACACGCCTAACGGCCGCTCGATCCAGGCCCAGGGCATCGTGCCGGACATCGAAGTACGCAGAGCCAAGATCACCAACGAGATCGACGGCGAGTACTACAAAGAGGCCGACCTGCAAGGTCACCTGGGCAATGGCAACGGCGGTGCCGACCAGCCTACCGGCAGCGGCGCCAAGGCCAAGCCGATGCCGCAGGATGATGACTACCAGTTGGCCCAGGCACTGAGCCTGCTCAAGGGCCTGAGCATCACGCGCAGCCGTTGATCATGCGTTTTGCCCTGATCATCGCTGTGCTGTGCAGCCTGGCAGGGGTCGCTCACGCGGCCCCTGCCGACGAACCCCACAAAGCCTACCTGACTCTCATCATCGACGACCTGGGGCAAAACCTGCCGCGCGATCGCCGTGTGCTTGGGCTGCCCGGCCCGGTAACGGCCGCGATCATGCCCGACACGCCCCACGCCGCCGAATTCGCCCGCGAGGCCCACAAGGCCGGCAAGATCGTGATCCTGCACATGCCCATGGACCCGGCCACCGGCCCCTTCGCCTGGCACCCGCAGCTGTCTATCGAAGAACTGGGCAAGCGCCTGGATGCCGCGTTTGAAGCGGTGCCCTACACCGCCGGTATCAACAACCATATGGGCAGCCGCATGACCGCGCAACCCCAGGCGATGGCGTGGTTGATGGCCGAGCTGCAACGGCGCCACAAGTTCTTCGTCGACAGCCGCACCAGCGCGCAGACCGTCGCCGCCGCCGAGGCGCAGAAGATCGGTTTGGCGCATGTTTCACGGGATGTGTTCCTTGATGACGAACGCACCGAGGCAGCGATTACCACACAACTGCAAACCGCGATCAAGCTGGCGCACAAGCAGGGCTCGGCGGTGATGATCGGGCACCCTTACCCGCAGACCCTGGCAGTGCTGGAGCGCGAATTGCCCAAGCTCAAGGCCCAGGGCGTGGAGTGGATCGATATCAAATTGATGATCAGCGTGCGCAGTAACCGGGCGATGAGTGCCCACGGCAAAAACGGCATTTACCGCTAAATGAAGGCAGCGAAGATCCAATGTGGGAGGGGGCTTGCCCCCGATGGCAGTGTGTCAGCTGAAAATGTATTGGCTGATCTACTGCTATCGGGGGCAAGCCCCCTCCCACATTTTGACCGCGTTTATTCTGCGCAACTGCCAACTTCAGAGGTAACGCGCCATGATTTCGTCTACACGACCGCTCTTGCGTAACTCATCCAGCGCCGCCTGGAGCTTGGCGACCACCTCATCAGGCACGTCCTTGTTCAACGCCAGATAAAGCTGCGCGCTATTGAACCGCAACACGGTCTTAAGCCCTGTTACACCAACCTGTCGCGCCAGGTAACGCCCAGCAGGATCGCCAGTGGCCCAAAGGTCGATCTGGCCTTCCATGAGCTTTTGCGCATTGTCCTGGTCGCGCAGAGCGACAATCGGATTGAGCCCCTGCTTTCCCAGTGTTTCAGCAATTGCATCGCCCTTGTAAGCGCCGATCCTGTAGCGGCGGGCGTGCTCAAGATCGCTGAGCTGGATCTTGCTGTCGGCCTTGGCCAGCAGCACCCAATCGTCCGGGCCGATGGGGCCGACCCATTTGAACAAGGCTTCACGGTCTGGCAACCGCGCCATGACAAATACGCCGTAACCGGGCTTTTCCAGGGCGAGCTTGTAGATTCGTTCCCAAGGGAAACGCAAGGTGAGGTTGTAGGAAATACCGGCACGCTGGAAGGTCTCGCGCACGATGTCCACGGCGATGCCTTCGATGTTCTCGTCCTTGGCGAAGTTCTTACCGTTTTTCGCCATGTTGTAGGGCGGGAAATTTTCCGTCAGCAGCACCAGGGAGGCGTCCGACGGTTCTTCGGCTTTGGCCGTACCGGCCATGAGCAGGGAGGTACTGGCGAGGGCGAGCAGCAGGTGTTTGAACATGAAGGCTACCGGAATCCATGGCAAGCGCAGAGAGTGCCGCGAGCCTGCCATGGTGTCCAGTAGCGTTTAGCGAACGACGATACCGCGCGCCGCCATATAGGCTTTGGCCTCAGGCACGGTGTATTCGCCAAAGTGGAAAATACTCGCCGCCAGCACCGCGCTGGCATGGCCCTCGATCACGCCATCGGCCAAATGCTGCAGGTTACCGACGCCACCGGAGGCGATCACCGGGATGCCCAGGGCATCGCTGATGGCGCGGGTGACGCCCAGGTCGAAGCCGTTTTTCATGCCGTCCTGGTCCATGCTGGTCAGCAGGATTTCACCGGCGCCCAAGCCTTCCATCTTCATCGCCCACTCCACCGCATCCAGCCCGGTAGGCTTGCGCCCGCCATGGGTGAAGATCTCCCAGCGCGGGGTTTCGCCCGGGCCGGAAACCTTCTTGGCGTCGATGGCGACGACGATGCATTGCGAGCCGAAGTGTTGCGCGGCTTCGCCGACAAACTCAGGGTTGAACACGGCGGCGGTGTTGATCGAGACCTTGTCCGCACCGGCATTAAGCAGGTTGCGGATGTCTTGCACCGTGCGCACACCACCACCCACGGTCAGCGGGATAAACACCTGGCTGGCCATGCGCTCGACGGTATGCAGCGTGGTGTCGCGGCCATCGACGCTGGCGGTGATGTCGAGAAAGGTAATCTCGTCGGCACCTTGCTCATCGTAGCGACGGGCAATTTCCACCGGGTCGCCGGCATCACGGATGTTCTCGAACTTGACGCCCTTGACCACACGACCGTTGTCGACGTCCAGGCAAGGGATGATGCGTTTGGCCAGCGCCATGGTCAGTCCTCAGCCGTTGTAGGCGTCGCAGTAAGCCTGAGCTTCGGCGACGTCCAGGGTGCCTTCATAGATCGCACGGCCGGTGATGGCGCCGATAATGCCGGGAGCCTTGGCGTCCAGCAGCGACTTGATGTCACCCAGGTTGTGTATGCCGCCCGAGGCGATCACCGGAATCTTGGTGGCCGCTGCCAGGGCTGCGGTGAAGGGTACGTTGCAGCCCTGCATCATGCCGTCTTTGGCGATGTCGGTATAAACAATGGCAGACACGCCGTCGGCTTCGAACTGCTTGGCCAGGTCGATCACCTGCACGGTGCTGATTTCAGCCCAGCCATCGGTGGCAAC
Organism: Pseudomonas paralactis; assembly: GCF_001439735.1. Classification (GTDB taxonomy): domain Bacteria; phylum Pseudomonadota; class Gammaproteobacteria; order Pseudomonadales; family Pseudomonadaceae; genus Aquipseudomonas; species Aquipseudomonas paralactis. Next base: position 234,779 of record NZ_JYLN01000004.1, on the reverse strand, counting down.
AAAGCCGTCCTTGGCATCCAGGCCGACGATAACCTTGCCGGGGAACGCACGGCAGGCTTCGGCGACGAAGGCTGGGTCTTTCACGGCCTTGGTGCCGATGATCACGTAGCTCACGCCCGCTTTCACGTAGTGCTCGATGGTCTCCAGGGAGCGGATACCGCCGCCGATCTGGATCGGCAGGTTCGGGTAGCGCTTGGCAATCGCGGTGACCACCTCGCCATTGACCGGCTGGCCTTCGAAGGCACCGTTCAAGTCCACCAGATGCAAACGACGACAGCCACCTTCCACCCATTTGGCGGCCATGCTCACCGGGTCATCGGAGAACACCGTGGAATCTTCCATGCGGCCCTGGCGCAGGCGTACACAAGCGCCGTCCTTGAGATCGATAGCGGGGATAATCAGCATCTGGCAAACCTTATTCGATATTCAGCAATGCTTGGGAAATCAGGGTTTCTCAAGCGACCACAAGTCGCTTTCGATGCTTTCGAACCTTTCTTTAAGGAGCGTCTGCGTGTCGAAAACCGCCCTGTTGTAATAATGCGGCGCCACTTCGGTGGTGAACAGCTCAAGAATCTCGGCGACCTCGAACGAACCCAGCTTGAGCTCGAAGCGGTCTTCCATGAAACGTTTGATCTTGTCGGTGGCCGCACGCTCCTGCTCGGGCGTGAGGTTCAAGATCGGCGGCTTCGGTTTCTTGGCCATTACCAGCGACCATCCCACGCGGCGAAGTTCTGCAGCAATTGCAGGCCATGGGTATGGCTCTTCTCCGGGTGGAACTGCACGGCAAAACGCGAACCTTCGGCCAGCGCTGCGGCGAAGTCGACGCCGTAATGCCCACCACCCACCACCTGGCGCGGGTTACCGGCGGCGATGTAGTAGCTGTGCACGAAGTAGAAACGCGCCATGTCCGGGATTTCATGCCACAGCGGGTGGTCGACGGTGCGGCGCACCTCGTTCCAGCCCATGTGCGGGACCTTCAGGTGCTCACCACCTTCATGCAGGTCTTTGCCAAAGAACTTCACTTGGCCCGGGAACATCCCGATGCAATCGACGCCACCGTTCTCTTCACTGCTGTCGAGCAAGGCTTGCATGCCGACGCAAATACCGAGGAACGGGCGATCCTGGCTGACCTCGCGCACCAGGCTGTCAAAGCCCAGGCGGCGGATCTCGGCCATGCAATCGCGAATCGCGCCAACGCCGGGGAACACCACGCGGTCGGCTTCGCGAATCACGCTGGCATCGCTGGTGATCAGCACCTTGCCGGCGCCTACGTGCTCAAGGGCCTTGGCCACCGAGTGCAGGTTACCCATGCCGTAATCGATAACCGCGACCGTCTGCATTACAGAACGCCCTTGGTCGACGGCATTTGCCCGCCCATGCGCTCATCGACCTCCACAGCCATGCGCAACGCGCGGCCGAAAGCCTTGAACACGGTTTCGATCTGGTGGTGGGTGTTGGTGCCGCGCAGGTTGTCGATGTGCAGGCTGACCAGTGCGTGGTTGACGAAGCCCTGGAAGAATTCCTGGAACAGGTCCACATCAAAGCCACGGCCCACGTTGGCGCGGGTGTAGGGTACGTGCATCTGCAAGCCAGGGCGGCCGGAGAAGTCGATGACCACACGCGACAGCGCTTCATCCAGCGGGACATAGGCATGACCGTAGCGACGGATGCCTTTTTTGTCGCCGATGGCCTTGGCAAAGGCCTGGCCGAGGGTGATGCCCACGTCTTCCACCATGTGGTGGTCGTCGATGTGCAGGTCGCCCTTGCCGACGATATCCAGGTCGATCAGCCCATGACGGGCGATCTGGTCCAGCATGTGCTCAAGAAAAGGGACACCGATATCAAATCGGGCCTTTCCGGTGCCATCCAGGTTGATCGAGGCTTTGATCTGGGTTTCCAGAGTGTCGCGCTCGACAGATGCCTTACGTTCGGCCATCACCAGCTCCGCAAAATCATTGGGCGAAAAAGGCAGCCATTATAGGGGCGCGGGCGCTAAACAGAAACAACGAAGGGGATAAGACTGACGAGTTGGAGCGAGGAATGTCGGGGATAGACATGTGCATACATGTGAGCATGGGTTTATGTAGGAGCTCCCACACAAGCCCGGCCCCCACAGGAGCCGGGCCCACCCTTATTGCGGTGTCAGTGGAACAGTACTGCGGTCTTCTGCAGGGTCACCCACACACCCCACGCCAACGGAATACCGACCACCAGCCAGGCGGCGATCGCCAACGGCTTGCTGGCGGCGGAGGCCTTCCACTCCAGCACGGTGGTGGCATCGGCACCTTTATCATGACCCAGCGCCTGTTCGGCTGCCAGTTCGGCGTCGCTCATGAAGTACTTGTCGGCCACCGGGCGCACCAGCAGGTTGCAGATGAAACCCAGCACCAGCAGGCCGGCGAGGATGTACAAGGTGATGTCATACGCCGCGGCGCGTTCAACGCCGATGCTCAACTGGTACTCACGCAGGTAGTTCACCAGCACCGGGCCCAACACGCCCGCAGCGGCCCAGGCGGTCAACAGGCGACCGTGGATCGCGCCTACCATCTGGGTGCCGAACAGGTCGGCCAGGTAGGCCGGGACCGTGGCAAAACCACCGCCGTACATCGACAGGATGATGCAGAACGCCGCCACAAACAGCGCCACGTTGCCCAGGTGCCCCAGGTTCGGGATCAGCGCGTACAGGGCAAAGCCCAGGGCGAAGAACACGAAGTAGGTGTTTTTACGCCCCAGGTAGTCAGAGAACGACGCCCAGAAGAACCGGCCACCAATGTTGAACAGGCTCAACAGGCCGGTAAAACCAGCGGCAATGGCTGCAATGGAGGCCAGCTGACCGGCATCCAGTTGACCAAATGGCACATCAACACCCAGCAACTTGCCGCCGAACACTTCCTGCAGCAGTGGCGAAGCCATGCCGAGGATGCCGATACCGGCCGATACGTTCAGGCACAGCACCAGCCATACCAGGCGGAACTGCGGGGTTTTCCACGCCACATTCACATGCACGTGACGGTGAGTGATCATCGCATTGCTGGCTTTTTTCGCCGGCGCGGTCCAGCCCTCAGGCTTCCAACCGGTCGGCGGTACGCGATACAGCAGGGCGCCACCGATCATGAACACGAAGTAAATCGCCGCCATGACCACAAAGCTCTGCCATACACCGACGCTGGTCGGCGAAGAGAAATGGCCCATCAGTGCCGCAGCCAGGGGCGCACCCACCATCGCGCCGCCGCCAAAGCCCATGATCGCCATGCCGGTAGCCATGCCGCGCTTGTCCGGGAACCACTTGATCAAGGTCGAAACGGGCGAGATATAGCCCAGGCCCAGGCCGATACCGCCAATCACACCGGAGCCGATCCACATCAGCCAGATCTGGTGGGTATAGATACCCAGCGCCGAGATCAGCAGGCCACCGCACCAGCACAACGCCGAGACAACGCCGGCCTTGCGTGGCCCGGCATGTTCCAGCCAGCCGCCCCAGATTGCTGCCGAGCAGCCCAGGAAGATGAAGAACAGGGTGTAGATCCAGCCCAGCATGGAGATAGGCCAGTCGCATTGGGACGAGAAGACTTGGGCGATGAAGCTCATGTCTGGCGCGCAGGCGACCGGTGCGGTGATACCCAGCGCCTTGGACAACGGCAGCCAGAATACCGAGAAGCCATAGGCCATGCCGATGCACAGGTGGATGGCCAGTGCGGCCGGTGGAACCAGCCAGCGGTTGAAGCCCGGCTTGGCGATGATGCGTTCCTTGGACAGGAACGCAGGCTGTGCGGCGGCAGTGCCGGCCACAGTGCTAGTGCTCATTAGTGTTTCCCCCAGTTATTGGTATGCGTCCGTCAGGCGCTCTCCTCCTCGGCCTTGCACGCAAAGCGTGGCCGTTTTTGTGAGTGAAGCTCCATTTGAAGCGCGACGATACGTCGCAGAAGGCGGACGAACATGCAGAGATTAGCATCAGTGGATGACAGAAAAATCAAACTGCCACCACCTTTTTAGGATTATCTGTACTTTTTTGACGTCAAAATCTCATTTCACCCCTCGTGGATACAATGTAACGATCCACGAACTGACGCAGGCCGTCGGGCGTTATACTCTTCGGCTAAATTTTGAAATCGACATACAAGGACTCGCCCATGAAAGCGTTCGGCAAAATCCTGGGTCTGGTACTTCTGGGGCTGTTGCTGATCATTGTGGCGCTCGGCTTTGCCCTGACCCACCTCTTCGATCCCAACGACTACAAAGAAGAAATTCGCCAGATAGCCCGCGACAAGGCCCACATCGAGCTGACGCTCAATGGCGATATCGGCTGGAGCCTGTTCCCCTGGCTGGGCCTGGAACTGCACGAGGCCAGCGTCGCGACCCTGACCGCACCGACTCAACCGTTTGCCGACTTGCAGATGCTCGGCCTGTCGGTACGCGTACTGCCGCTGCTGCGCCGCGAAGTGCAGATGAGCGATGTGCGTGTCGAGGGCCTGAACCTGCGCCTGAACCGCGACAAGCAAGGCCACGGCAACTGGGAAGACATCGGCAAGAACCTGCCTGACGAAACCACGGACACTCCCGCTCCCGCGCCGGTCGAACCGGTGGCCGAAACCAAGCCGGAAAAACCGCCACAGCCGATCCGCCTGGACATCGACAGCCTGACCATCAACAACGCTCGTGTTGAATACACCGATGAACAAACCGGCAAGCAATTGAGTGCCGAAAGTATTCAGTTGAGTGCCGGTGCCATCCACGAAGGCGCCAGCATTCCGCTCAAACTCACCGCATTCCTGGGCAGCAACCAGCCACTGATGCGCGTCAAGACCGAGCTGAACGGCAACTTGCGCATCCAGCGGGCCCTCAAGCGCTACCAGTTCGAAGACATGCGCTTTAGTGGTGAAGCCACCGGCGAGCCGCTGCAAGGCAAGACCGTGAGCTTCTCTACCCAGGGCCAATTGCTGGTGGATCTGGCGGCCAACGTCGCCGAATGGACCAACCTGAAGCTGTCGGCCAACCAGTTGCGGGCCCTGGGCGAACTGAAGGTCAACGACCTGGACAAGACCCCGCAGGTCAGTGGCGCGCTGTCTGTGGCCCAGTTCGACCTGGCCAAGTTCCTTGAAAGCATCGGCCACCCGCTGCCAGCCATGGCACCGGGCAGCCTGAGCAAGGTCGAACTGGTGAGCCGCCTCAAGGGCACGCCCACCAGCGTGGCCCTGGAAAACCTGAACCTGAAACTCGACGAAAGCACCTTCAGCGGCCGTGTCGCTGTTGAGGATTTCGCCAAGCAGTCCCTGCGGGTACAGCTCAAGGCCGATACCTTCAATGCCGACAACTACTTGCCGGCCAAATCCGAAGCGGCCAAAGGCGCAACCGCCGCTCGCCAGGCCGAAGTTCAGAGCAGCGAGGCCGGTGCGATGGCGGCCGGCGGCAACACGCCGCTGCCGGACGCCCCGACCAAAGGCGCCTGGAGTACCGACAAGCTACTGCCGCTGACCCGCTTGCGCAGCCTGGACATCGACGCCGACCTTGCGTTTGGCCAATTGACCCTGAGCCAGTTGCCGATCCAGAACGCGGTACTCAAAGCCTCCGGCATAGACGGCCAGCTCAAGCTCGACACCCTGAGCGGCGGTCTCTATAACGGCACCTTCCAGGCCAACGGCACGCTCGATGTGCGCCAGGATCTCCCGCTTCTGGCCGTGCAAACCCATATCAAGCAAGTACCGGTTGAGAAAATCCTGCAGGCCCAGGGGAAAAACCCGCCCGTCAAAGGCCAGGTCACGCTGGACAGCAACCTGACCGGGCGCGGCAACAGCCAGAAGGCATTGATCGACAGCCTCAACGGCACCGCCAGCTTTGTGATCAATAACGGTGTGTTGCTCAACGCCAACATCGAGCAGCAGGTTTGCACCGGGATCGCCCTGCTCAACCGCAAGACCCTGAGCACTGTGCCACCGGGCAAGGACACCCCCTTCCAGGAACTGCGCGGCAACCTGACGTTCCGTAACGGCGTGGCCAGCAACCCCGACCTGAAAGTGCGCATCCCTGGGTTGACGGTCAATGGCAATGGCGATGTCGACTTGCGCGTACTGGGCATGGATTACCGCGTCGGCATCATCGTTGAAGGCGACAAGCGCGAGGTGCCGGACCCGGCTTGCCAGGTCGGCGCCAATTTCCAGGGCATTGAAGTGCCATTGCGCTGCCGTGGCCCGCTGGAGCTGGGCGCCAAGGCCTGCCGTCTGGACAAGGACGGCCTGGGCCAGGTCGCCCTCAAGGCGGCCGGCAATCGCCTGAACGAGAAGCTGGAAGAGAAGCTCGACAAGGTTAATCCCAAGCTCAAAGACGCATTGAAAGGCCTGTTCAACCGATGAAAAACGAGCAGTTTTCACAGGCGGTGCTGGACTGGTACGACCGCCACGGCCGCCACGACCTGCCCTGGCAACAGGGCATCACGCCGTATCGGGTCTGGGTGTCGGAGATCATGCTGCAACAGACCCAAGTGAGCACCGTGCTCAATTATTTCGACCGTTTCATGGCGTCTCTGCCCACGGTCGAAGCCCTGGCCGCCGCGCCGGAAGACGAAGTGCTGCACCTGTGGACGGGCCTGGGCTACTACACCCGGGCGCGTAACCTGCAGAAGACCGCGAAGATAGTGGTGGCCGAATACGGCGGCGAATTCCCTCGCGACGTCGAAAAGCTCACCGAGCTGCCGGGAATCGGCCTGTCCACCGCTGGCGCGATTGCCAGCCTGAGTATGGGCCTGCGCGCGCCGATCCTCGACGGCAACGTCAAACGCGTGCTGGCGCGCTTTACCGCGCAAGAGGGTTACCCTGGCGAGCCCAAGGTGGCCAAGCAGCTGTGGGCCACCGCAGAGCGCTTTACACCCCATACCCGCGTCAACGCCTACACCCAGGCAATGATGGACATGGGAGCCACGCTCTGCACCCGCAGCAAACCCAGTTGCTTGCTGTGCCCGCTGGAAAAAGGCTGCGAAGCCCACATGCTCGGCCTGGAGACGCGCTACCCGATCCCCAAGCCGCGCAAGACCATCCCGCAAAAGCGCACGCTGATGCCCATGCTGGCGAACGCCGAGGGCGCGATCCTGCTTTACCGTCGCCCCTCAACGGGCTTGTGGGGCGGCTTGTGGAGCTTGCCGGAGCTGGATGACCTGGGCGACCTTGACCACCTGGCCAACCAGCATGCACTCGCGCTGGGCAAGCATCAGGAACTGCCGGGGCTGATCCACACCTTCAGCCACTTCCAGCTGGCCATCGAACCCTGGCTGGTCCAGGTTGAGGAATCCGCCCATCACGTGGCCGAGGCCGACTGGCTCTGGTATAACCTCGCCACCCCGCCGCGCCTGGGCCTTGCCGCCCCGGTAAAAACATTGCTCAAGCGCGCGGCCGACGTATTGAACGCAGGAGTTTCGTCATGACCCGCACCGTTATGTGCCGCAAGTACAAAGAAGAACTGCCAGCCCTGGAACGCCCTCCGTACCCAGGTGCCAAGGGCCAGGACATCTACGACCACGTCTCAGCCAAAGCCTGGGGCGACTGGCAAAAACACCAGACCCTGCTCATCAACGAAAAACGCCTGAACATGATGAACGCCGAAGACCGCAAATACCTGCAGGGCGAAATGGACAAGTTCTTTTCCGGCGAGGAATACGCCCAGGCCGAAGGCTACGTCCCACCTGCTCAATAATTGATCAAAAACCGGGGTCGGCACGTAAGCGACGGTAATAATTAAATATTTTTTGAAAACTTGCTTGACGACCCCCTGAAAAACCAGTTTAATGCGCCCCGTTGCCCAGATAGCTCAGTCGGTAGAGCAGGGGATTGAAAATCCCCGTGTCGGCGGTTCGATTCCGTCTCTGGGCACCACTAATACCGAAAAACCCCAAGCGAAGATGATTCCTTGGGGTTTTTTATTGCCTGCGATTTGATGGGCTCTGGATCAACCAGAGCTGGGTGCCAAGCAGGTGAGCCTTCCAAGAGCCTGGAGTTAAAGTACGCTGTAGCGCTCCCGAGTAAGGATGCAGAAGAATTCAAGGAGATATTTATGAAGTACTGCTGGATCGCACTTGCCCTGCTGCTTGGCGCCTGTGCAAGAACCCCTTCCCCTGAGCAACAGGCAGAACAGCAGTTATGGGAACAACAGTTGATCACCCATATACAACTGTTCAAATTCTATCCGGCAAACGCTCAGGCGCAGGGGCTGGAGGGCCAGGTCAATATTGAATTCGTCATCGATGCCCACGGCAACCTGCTGCGTCAGCGCGTGATCAGTCACTCAGGCTCCGAGCTGTTTGTCGCTGCCGTACAGGCTTCTCTTCCAGCCGCATCGCCAATGCCCGCTCCGCCTGCGTCAGTTCTTGAGGATGGTGAAGTCGAGGTGCGTGCGCCCTTCGTATTTTGCCTGACACCATCCTGCGCAGGCTAAGCTAAGCCCCAGAGCGATTGAGGCTTGTTTTTCACTGGCTTCAATCGTTCACCCTTTACCCAATTCACAGCTGTAAGGTTCCTTTCATGAAACGCCTCTTGCTCTGCTCGCTATTACTGCTGACTGCCCTGCTCAGTGGATGCGCCACGCAAATGGACGTAGCGATTTACGCAACACCTGATCCGGACTATCAATTTGACCGCCAGGCAACCGTTCTGGTGACGTCCGTCGGTGGCAGCGACGAAAACGCACTCAATGCCCGCTACTACCTGCGCGACATGGTCAGCGCCATGAAGGACCAGGGCTTTCGCAATGTCTTTACCGACACCACGCTGCCCAAGAACCACGCACCGATCAAGTTGACCATCACCCTTGATGTCGAAAGCAAGCAGGTCACCTACCGCTACACCGCTACCGACTATGGTCAGGTGGCAACCAGCACTACCACGCAGTGCAAGAAGAACAAGAAGAAGACCGACCAACTGACCTGCACCAGCGTCCCGAACACCTCCTATGGCCCGGTGGGCACCTCGGAACGCACCGGCTACACCACCCTCACCACCTTCCGCGCGACCGCGCGGGATGAAGCGAGCAAGCGCGCGGTGTACGTGCTTCGAGTATCGTCCTATAACGAAGACTGCCAGGCGGCCAAGGTCGAAGCCTTCCTGGTGCAGCAGGGCCTGCAGAACCTGAACTTCCAGGACCGCGTGCAGCGCAATTACACGGTGACGATGCCTGAGGGGTATCGCTGCAAATAGCTTGCTCCCGTCCGGATACAGCTTGGGTACCCTGACCAAAGCTAACCGGACCCTAGTTTCATTTAGGATGTTTTTCACTTATCCGAATTGATTTTTTGAGATAGTGTAGAGCCTCATCAGGCCCCTAATGCCTAACCCACGGGCATCAAATCAGCCTGCTTTCGAGATAATCAAAATATCAATTGGAGATACTTTCCATATGCCCGAGTTTGCTCATCACGATCTGGAGCTGTTGAACCCCTCGTTCGACTCGGGCCTGGTTGATGTTCTGAGCGAGCTGGAACACCTGCGCCGCCTGCAACTGGGTGGCGATACACCGCCTGCTGTTTTTTTCCAGTTGAAAGCCCTGTTTCATACGCTTGAAAGCCTGGGCTCTGCACGGATCGAGGGCAACCACACGACACTGGCCGACTACATCGAAAGCAAAGTTGAAGGGGCCGCCGAGGCTTCAGATCCGTTGCGGGAAATTGCGAATATCGAAAAGGCCATGGACTACGTCGAAAGCATCATGCAGCCCGGCGCTGATCTCACGGAGTTTGCGATTCGAGAGCTTCACTCAATCACCGTCCAGGGACTGCAACGCGAAGGTGATCGTACGCCAGGCGCTTACCGCGAGTCCGGGGTCAGCATTGCCCAGTCCGACCACCTCCCGCCCGAGGCGGTGATGGTGCCAGGCTATATGCAAGAACTCGTCGCCTTTGTGAATAAGCAGGATGCCCCCAAGTACGATCTGATGAAAGTCGCGCTGGCCCACCACCGGTTTGGCTGGATCCACCCATTTGGCAACGGCAATGGCCGCGTCGTGCGCCTTCTGACCTACGCACTGTTGATGAAGTACGGCTTCAACGTCAGCGCTGGCGGCCGAGTCCTGAATCCGACGGCAGTCTTCTGTATCGACCGCGAAAAGTATTACTCGATGCTTTCCACCGCAGACACAGGCACCAAGGAAGGCCTTGAGGCTTGGTGTACGTATGTGCTGGCAGGCATTAGAGATGAATTAGAGAAAGTCAGCAGGCTGACTGACTACGGCTACCTGACCAAGCAAATTCTTGCCCCCACCATTGCATTGGCGAAAGACCGCACATGGATAACGCCTCTTGAAGAGAAAATTCTGAGCACGGCGATCCAACTGAAGGTGGTCAAGTCGGGCGATATCGCTGACGCTCTACCGACACTCTCCGCCGCCCAAAGAACCTATCAAATAAAAAAACTGGTCGACCAAGGGATGCTGCTTCCCATCAGTCCAGGTGCACGGCAGTACACAATCGGGTTCTCAAATAATTATTTGATCAGAGGCGTTATCAAATCCCTGCGCGAAGAAGGCTTTATCCCTGAGCAGCTAGACAAGCCTTATCTATGAGGGGGCCCGCCAGGTTGCCCCCTCACTTCAGCAAAAACACCATCAACGGATTGTCATTCAACCGCCCCGCAAAGCTTGGCGCCAATTGCTCCACCGGCGAGCCTTTCAACAGCGCAGTCTCCTTGCGCGGCACAATCACCCAGCATGGCCGCGGTAGCGCGCTCAGCTTCTCAAGCTGGTGGCGGCCGACAAACAGTGGTTGCTCATCGTGATCCAGATTCATCATGTAGCGCACCGCCCAGGTGTCTCGGGCCAGGTCGACAAATACCAGAGGGCCTGGCTGTGATTCCCGCAGCGCCTCCACCTGGCTGACAAACCGTCGAGTGTCGAATTGCAGGTCTTTGGCCGGCTCTATCACCGCTACCAGCAACAACCATTGCGCCGCCAGTGCGATCACGCTGAGCCACACCAAACGCAACGGCCGGCGCCAGGCAATCAACGCCGCAAGTTGCAGCACCCCCAACACACCCATCATCAACGGCAGGGAAATATCCGGCCAATAACCCTGCTTGTGCCAGATGTGCCGACATACAAACAACGCAACCACGCACAACGCCGGCAGCGCCGCGACAAGCCCTTCGTAACAGCGGCGCACGCCCAATAGCCAGCCTTGCGCCTGGAGCAGCCCGTAGGCCGCGACAGCCGCAAACATCGGCACCATCGGCAAGATGTAATAAGCGCGCTTGAAGTGCGGCACTGACAAGCCGAGCAGAATCATCAAGCCACAAGCCCCGAGGCGCACCAGCAGTTGCAGTTGCTCATCGGCCCAGCGCTCCGGCCAGCGATGGCGCAGCGCGACCAGAGTGGCCAACGCCAGCGGCACCACCGGGAAGTAGCGGTACAAACTCAGCTGAAAGTAGAAATAGAACGGCTCACCAGACTCATCCAGGCGCCCGCCGACCTGCATCTTGAACACTTCATCAGCAAAGGCATCACCACCGCTGAACCGCGCGAGCTTCATCAGCAGCCACCAGCACACCGCGAGCAGCACCAGGCCGATAACGCCATGGATCAAAACTTGCCGGACACGCTCGCCCGGCCTGCCCAGCGCCCAATACACGCACGCCACTCCACAGACCTCGATCAACCCCAGCGGGCCACGAATGGCGAAGGCCAGGACGAACAACGGGAACACCGCCAGTTGCCTCAGTCGTGAGCCCAGGCGCTCCCCGCTGTGCAGCAGATAGAAACTGCCGACACACAGCAGCGCGATCATCTGGTCCAGGCACACCGAGCGGGATTTTTCGAGCAACTGGGTGGTGAGCAGCGTCAGCAGCACAGTCAGCAGCGCCCATGGGCGACTGAAGGGCGCCAGCAAGCGGTACATGAGCGCAATCACACCGGCGGATGCAAGCGCGGTGGGCAGCACATTCGCCAGATGGTTGGGCGCATCAAACCAGCGGGCGAACACAAAACTGAAGAAGGTCGCAGTGCCTGGGTAGTCCGCGTAAGGCTGACCGTAGGTGGTGGGGAAAAAGCTTGCGCCGTGGCGAAACATTTCCTGCATGAACAATGCCCAGCGCCCATCAAAGCCCTGGGGTTGCTGGTCCCAGATGCCCAACGTGAACAACAACAGGGCGATCAGAAAGAGGCCCAGAGACTCCAGGCGAAAACGGTTGCGATGATCCATCGGGTGACCTGTCAGGTGGGAGGCGCTGGCGTATGGTGCCGACCACAGCCCTGAATAGCGCCTGAACGAACCTGAACATTCACGCTTTTACCGACTTGCAGGCCACACCACTGCCGGGATCAGGCGAACGTAGACCAACTCGGCCACCAACTCGATCAGGGTTTGCAGGATCACCGCCGCGGCGGCCAACCCGCGCATGTCCTCCGGCAAGGCCAGCGCCAACGGCAGTACCACCAGCGAGTTGCGCGTTGACGCACTGAATGTCACTGCCCGCGCAGTTGGCGCAGGCAACGCCAATAGTCGCGAAGCCAGGATCCCCATCAACGGCGCCAGCAGTACGAAACCCAGGTAGACCGCAAGCACCGGCAGCAACAGGTCGATGTCGCGCACCACCGATGTGATCTGCGACCCAATCACCACGAACAGCACCAGGGCCATCGCCGGCACCGGCAACCAGGCCCACGCGCCGCTCCATTTACCGACGAGCGATGATCGCCGCGCCAGGTAGGCCGTCAGCACGGCCAGCAGCATCGGCACCACGATCAACCACAGAAATGCCTCGATAAACGGGCCGATCTCTACCACCACGCCCGAGTGCTCGCCCAGCATAAAAGCCAGGTACACCGGCAGCAGTGCCAGCTGCAGCAGCAACAACAACGGCGTGGCCGCCAGCATCGACCGCGAGTCGCCCTTGCCGATGTGGGTGAACACCACCACGTAATCAATACAGGGCGTCAACAACACCAGCAAGGCCCCCACCAACAGCGCGGGATGCCCCACCAGGCCTCGGGTCAGCGCCCATACCAGCAATGGCACCAGAATAAAGTTGGCCAGCAACAACGCTGAGACAAAGCGGATATTGCCCAAACCCTGGCGCAGATCGAGGAAAGGAATTTGCAGGAACATCGCGTACATCAATACCGCAATGGCAGGCGTGATCAATACACTCAAACCATGAGCCAGTGCCGGCGCAAACACACCACAGGCAGCGGCCAGCAGGATGGCGACAAAATAGAAGGGGATCTGGTTATGCTCAAGGGCATCGCGAGTCATGAAGACGCTCTGGCAGATGACAAAGGCGTAGCCTATTGATCTATGGGCTGGCGGTCGAGCGCGATGAACGAATAAACCCGCCCGGATTTCCTTGGGATTTGCCCCAACCTGCGCTTCAATACCCCACCCCCGATTCAGAACCCAAGGATGTCGATCCCATGGCCTCGCCGAACAAGCAGCAAAAACGCGCCCAGCGGGCAAAGACCAAGGCCAAGCAAAACCGCACCCAACGTGCCGTCGCGACCAAGCCGGATGCATTTGCCGGCGACGACAGCCGCATTGATCTTGAGTCGGTGGACTTGACCGAACTGTTCGTCGAGATGCGCACCGCAGGCGAGACCAGCCAGCAGGCACTGTGCGCGGTGTTCCTGGCGCACCCGCTGCTGGCGCTGGTGCTGGAGCAGGAAGGCGAAGAGGAAGCGACCGACTTTATCCTGGCGGCGCTGATTGAGTATCGGCAGTGGGCGACGGACAGCGATGACGAGGCCGCTGCGTTGGCGTGGATCGAATCGCCGCAGTTCCAGGCAGACTACGTGGCAGCATCCCAGGCGTTGACAGCCTCAACAGACTGACGCGCATCAAAATGTGGGAGGGGGCTTGCTCCCGATGGCAGAGTCTCAGTCGACATCCAAGTGACTGACACACCGCCATCGGGAGCAAGCCCCCTCCCACATTTGCATCACATTCCGTCAGTTGAACACTGCTGCACCTACCTTCTGGGCCTTGCGCCGGCTCGCCACCACCAACCCCGCCAACACCACCAGCAAGCTCAACACCCCCGTCGCGATGATCTCGACCCGGTGCGCTTCCTGGAACAGCATGATGGTCAACGTACCGACGATAAACACCATCACGGCGTACGTCAGGCCAGGAAACAACCACATCTTGAACACGATCTTCTCGCCCGCCGCCGCACGCTTCTGGCGCATGCGCAGTTGCGACACGGCAATCACCAGGTACACCAGCAACGCAATGGCGCCGGAGCTGGCCAGCAGGAATTCGAACACGGCCGCCGGAGCCACGTAGTTGGCAAATACCGCCAGGAACGCCGCACCGGTAGACAGCAAGACCGCCCAATATGGCGTACCACTTTTGTTAGTGCGCTTGGCCACCGCCGGTGCATCACCGCGACGGCCGAGGGAGAACAACATACGCGAGGCGGTGTAGAGCGCCGAGTTGAGGCAACTGGTAACAGCCACCAGCACCACCAGGTCGACGATCAGCTTGGCATTCGGGATGCCCATGCGCTCAAGTACTGTCTGGTAGGAACCTACGGCAGCCAGGGTCGGATCGTTCCAAGGCACCAGGGACACCACGATGAAGATCGACAGCAGGTAGAACAAACCAATCCGCCAGATCACCGAATTGGTGGCCTTGGTGATTTGCTGGCCTGGGTTCTTCGATTCGGCGGCAGCAATGGTGACAATCTCGGTGCCCATGAACGAGAACATGGTGGTCAGGATCGCCGCCAATACCGCGCCCATGCCGTTGGGCATGAAACCTTGGGTATCGAACAGATGGGAAACACCGCTGACCTGGCTGGTGGGCAAGAAGCCGAAGATTGCGGCCAGACCGAGGATCACAAAACCGACAATCGCCACGACCTTGATCAACGCAAACCAGAACTCGAACTCACCGTAGTTCTTCACGCTGAACAGGTTGGTTGCAGTCAGCAACAACGTAATGACCAGGGTAAACACCCAAATCGCCACGTCGGGGAACCAGGCGTGCAGGATGGTCGCCGCCGCGTTGGCCTCCAACGGAATCACCAGCACCCAGAACCACCAGTACAACCAACCAATGGTAAACCCGGCCCAGTGACCGATTGCGCGATCGGCATAGGTAGAGAACGAACCGGTATCGGGTGACGCAACAGCCATCTCGGCCAGCATCCGCATCACCAGCACCACCAACGTACCGGCCGCCGCGTAGGCCAGCAGCACGGCGGGGCCGGCGGCAGCGATCGCATGGCCGGAGCCGACAAACAAACCGGCGCCGATGACGCCGGCAATCGACAGCATGGTGACGTGCCGCGGTTTGAGCCCCTGTTCGAGGTCATTGGAGCTTTGAGTACTACTCATTGACACACCTTTGCGAGGAATTGCGAAAACGGTTCGCCCGGCCTGCAGCCTTTCTCGTGAAAAGAATCCAACAGGGCGTTCTTTATTTTTTACGCAAGATTTGCGCCAAAATGTAACAGAGCCGCAGTTGACGCGGGCTGTAGGACAATTCATCAGCACTCGCAAGTCGTTGAGAATCAATCATTCCGCTATAGCGTTACCGTGCGACTCACCTTCGAGCCAATCCGGCGCACCAAAAACACACACAAAAAGTACGTGACGCCCCATAAACGGGCTGATATGGACCGTTTGCCCGGTTAACCCTTCCAACACCCGGCCAAAGCTGGCACCATCGCGCCCTTTTTTACGCGAAGCCTGTGGATCTTTCCGGTTCAAACGTCTGTAGGTTGTTGATGGCGCGACACGCTACTGCGCCGATGCGACACCCTGCCGCAGACCATCGGTTAACCGTCCGCAGCGCTGTTGGCTGTCATCCAAACGCTATGCTAGCTTGGCGCCTCGCCAGGAAGGCGGCCCAACAGCGAAGATCGCAACGAACACAATGAGGACCGCACATGGCTCAGGCCACGCCCGCGCTTGAAATCCGCAACTTGCACAAACGCTATGGTGAGCTTGAGGTACTCAAGGGTATCTCGCTGACCGCTCGCGACGGCGATGTGATCTCGATCCTGGGTTCCTCCGGTTCCGGCAAGTCCACCTTCCTGCGCTGCATCAACCTGCTGGAAAACCCGCACCAGGGTCAGATCCTGGTAGCCGGTGAAGAACTCAAACTCAAGGCCGCGAAAAACGGCGAACTGATGGCCGCCGACGGCAAGCAGATCAACCGCCTGCGCAGCGAAATCGGGTTTGTGTTTCAAAACTTTAACCTGTGGCCGCACATGAGCATCCTCGACAACATCATCGAGGCCCCTCGTCGCGTGCTCGGCCAGAGCAAGGCCGAAGCCATAGAAGTGGCCGAGGCCCTGCTGGCCAAGGTCGGTATTGCCGACAAGCGCCATGCTTACCCTGCGCAACTCTCCGGCGGCCAGCAACAACGCGCGGCGATTGCGCGTACCTTGGCGATGCAGCCTAAAGTCATCCTGTTCGATGAGCCGACGTCGGCGCTTGACCCGGAAATGGTTCAGGAAGTACTTAATGTGATCCGCGCACTGGCCGAAGAAGGCCGCACCATGCTGCTGGTCACCCACGAAATGGGCTTCGCCCGCCAGGTATCCAGCGAAGTGGTGTTTTTGCACCAGGGCCTGGTCGAAGAGCAAGGATCGCCACAGCAGGTGTTTGAAAACCCGCTTTCGGCGCGCTGCAAACAATTCATGTCCAGCAACCGCTAACGGAGCAACATGCATGCAGACCTATAAGAAATTCCTTCTGGCCGCGGCCGTCTCGATGGCGTTCAGCGCCACGGCCATGGCAGAAACCTTGAAAATGGGCATCGAAGCGGCCTACCCGCCCTTCAACAATAAAGACGCCAGCGGCAACGTGGTGGGCTTTGACAAGGACATCGGCGACGCCCTGTGCGCCAAGATGAAAGTCGAGAAGTGTGAAGTGTATGTGTCCGACTGGGACGGCATCATCCCGGCCCTGAACGCCAAGAAGTTCGACTTCCTGGTGTCTTCGCTGTCGATCACCGATGAGCGCAAGCAAGCGGTGGACTTCACCGACCCGTACTACTCCAACAAGTTGCAGTTCATTGCGCCCAAAGCCACGGCCGACTTCAAGACCGACGCCGCTTACCTCAAAGGCAAGGTGATCGGTGCACAGCGCGCAACGCTGGCCGGTACCTACTTGGAAGACAAGCTGCCGGACACCGAAGCCAAGCTCTACGACACGCAGGAAAACGCCTACCTCGACCTGACCTCCGGTCGCCTCGACGGCATCCTGGCTGACAAGTACGTGCAGTACGAATGGCTCAAGAGCAAAGACGGTTCGGCCTATGAATTCAAAGGCGACCCGGTGGTAGAAAGCGACAAGATCGGTATCGCCGTACGCAAGGGCGACCCGCTGCGCGAGCGCCTGAACAAAGCCCTGGCAGAGATCAAGGCAGATGGCACCTACAAAAAGATCAACGACAAGTACTTCCCGTTCAGCATCGAATGATCTGAACGGCCTGCCCGACGCGCTCTTGTGAGCGCGTCGGCTTTTAGCAATGCCTGCCGCGATATGAAAACACCATGAATTTCGATCTCTACGGATTCGGCCCGGCCCTCGCCGCCGGCGCGCTGATGACCGTCAAACTGGCGCTCACGGCCCTGTGCCTCGGGCTGGTGCTCGGCCTTGCCGGCGCCTTGGCCAAGACTTCGCCGTACAAGCCGCTGCGATGGCTGGGCGGTGCGTATTCGACCATCGTTCGCGGTATTCCCGAATTACTGTGGGTGCTGCTGATTTACTTCGGCACCGTCAACCTGATGCGTGCGCTTGGTGAGTTCTTCGGCAACCCCGACCTGTCGCTGAGTGCCTTCGCCGCCGGCGTCATCGCCCTGGGCCTGTGCTTCGGCGCTTACGCAACGGAAGTGTTTCGCGGCGCGATCCTCGCCATTCCCAAGGGCCACCGCGAAGCCGGTGTGGCGTTGGGGCTGTCGAAGTTTCGGATTTTCACCCGACTGATCATGCCGCAAATGTGGCGTATCGCCCTGCCGGGCCTGGGTAACCTGTTCATGATCCTGATGAAAGACACCGCGCTGGTGTCGGTGATCGGCCTGGAAGAAATCATGCGCCACGCGCAGATCGGCGTGACCGTGACCAAGCAACCCTTCACCTTCTTCATGGTCGCGGCGTTCATGTACCTGGGCCTGACCGTACTGGCGATGACCAGCATGCACTTCCTGGAAAAACGCGCCGCCCGCGGCTTTGCAAGGAGCACCCAATGAGCGGCGACTACAGCTGGCTATCGCACTTTGACCTGGGCTTGAACTGGGCCGTGATCATCAAGTGGCTGCCGAAGTTGGCCCAGGGCGCAACCTTGACCCTGGAGCTGGTGGCAATCGCCGTGATCGCCGGTCTGCTGCTGGCGATCCCACTGGGCATCGCCCGCTCTTCGCGCCGCTGGTACGTGAGTGCCCTGCCCTACGGCTACATTTTTTTCTTTCGTGGCACGCCGCTGCTGGTGCAGTTGTTCCTGGTGTATTACGGCCTGGCGCAGTTCGATGCCGTGCGCAACAGCTTCATGTGGCCGTACCTGCGCGACCCGTTCTGGTGCGCCACCGCCACCATGACCCTGCACACCGCCGCGTACATTGCCGAGATCCTGCGCGGTGCGATCCAGGCCATTCCGCCGGGCGAGATCGAAGCCGCGCGGGCATTGGGCATGTCCAAGCCGAAAACGCTGTTCTACATCATCCTGCCACGCGCCTCGCGTATTGGCCTGCCGGCCTACAGCAACGAAGTGATCCTGATGCTCAAGGCCAGCGCCCTGGCCAGCACCGTGACCCTGCTGGAACTGACCGGCATGGCCCGAACCATCATCGCCCGCACCTACCTGCCGGTAGAGATTTTCTTCGCCGCCGGGCTGTTCTACCTGTTGATGGCCTACGTGCTGGTGCGCGGCTTCAAACTGCTGGAAAAATGGCTGCGCGTCGATGCGTGCCAAGGACGTTGAGGCACGCCTCCAGGCACTGGATGCATTCCTGATCGAGCACCAAGGGCTGTGGCGACCACGGCCCTTTACCCAGTTGCAGTTGCCTTGGGAAACCGAGCATCCCGAGTTATCCCAGTGGCTACGTCGGCGTTCGTTGGCCGACGCGGAAGCCAGTCACAACCATCCCCACAACCTGCCCGCGCCAGCACCGTTTCCACAGCTGGCCGCTCACGCGCTGCGCCTCGGCGCTGTGGATAAGTTACCCACGCACACACTTGAGCCCGCTCGCCATCGCCTGAATGTCGACGTGCCCGGACGCAAATGGCAACAGATCGAAGCCTTCGGCGCCGCGCTGACTTTTGCCCAAACGCCTGCCCACTGGCTGGACTGGTGCGCCGGCAAAGGCCACCTCGGCCGTCGCCTGCTGCAACCCGGCCAACGCTTGACGTGCCTGGAATATGACCCCGCGCTGATTGCGTCCGGCCAAGCCTTAAGTGATCACCACGGCTTGCCCGCGGCCCATTGCCTGCAAGACGTGATGGCCGACGTAGCGATCGCTCCCGAACACACACCTGTGGCCCTCCACGCTTGCGGCGACCTGCACGTGCGCCTGCTGCAACTGGCCAGTGCCGCCGGCTGCAAACAAATGGCCCTGGCGCCCTGCTGCTACAACCGCATCAATGCCGAGCGCTACCAGGCACTGTCCAGCGCCGGGCGCGCATCCCTGCTAACCCTGTCGATAGACGATCTGGGATTACCCCTGAGCGAAACCGTCACCGCCGGCAACCGCGTGCGCCAGCAACGGGACACCTCCATGGCGCGGCGCCTGGGCTTTGATCGACTACAACGGCAACTGCGCGGCTGCAACGACTACCTGCCGACGCCCTCCCTGCCCGCCAGTTGGCTGGATAAATCCTTCGCCGACTACTGCCGTGAGCTGGCAAACCTCAAGAATTTATCCACAGGTGAACAAGACTGGCCGGCGCTCGAAGCCCACGGCTGGCAGCGCCTGGCCGAAGTGCGAAACCTGGAGTTGGTAAGGGGTTTGTTTCGACGCCCTCTGGAAATATGGCTGGTGCTGGACCGCGCTCTGTTTCTGACCGAACAGGGCTACAACGTCGAAGTCGGCAGCTTCTGCGAACCAGCCCTCACCCCACGCAACCTGATGGTGCTGGCCCAGCGCGATTAAGGGGCAAAATTTCATACACGCGCCCTGTGGATAACTCTGTTGATGGAATCTTTACAGAGCCTGTAGTTATCAGCGCTAGACGCCAAAAGCCATGCTGGTCATTTTTTGTTCACAAAATAAAACGCACACAAAACAGGCAGTTGCAGCGTGTTGAGAACGGCTGCACAAAATAGCGGTTTGGTGACCGCTGTTACTAACCGATTGTGCATAAGCATCTGGTGTTAAGCGTATAAAGCGAACTTTAGGGAGTGTTTTTTGATGATTTATGCGATCGGAAAACCTCGTTGGGGCGCCTTATCACGCAGGTGCACGCGTTACGTGGCCTGACGCCAAAGGGATGGCTTTCCACGCCACGACACCGTGCGGAAAACGCGCTAATCGCAAGAAACCTAGGTTTTTGCAAAAATAGTCAGAATTCAGGGGTTTACAGAACCTTTCCAATCGCTATAATCGTCGCCCTAACACGCCGGTATAGCTCAGTTGGTAGAGCAACTGACTTGTAATCAGTAGGTCCCGGGTTCGACTCCTGGTGCCGGCACCATACAAAACAAAGCCTCCACAGAAATGTGGGGGCTTTGTTGTTTCTGGGGATCTATATTCCTCACCTCTGACGCCCCCCTTCAAAGCCTCTGAAATTGCTATGTGCTGTACCAGAAGTCCATTTTTTGAGCTTGATGCTAATTATGAGCTGGCAATAATTATGGCGTATCCATAAAAAGGGATAATTGCACGAGCAGCATATTTCAGCGTCCTGAATTGGCTGAATCGATGGCGAACCAGCTTCTCAACCCAGGCGTGCTTGATGAAGGCTTGCGTTCAGGCCTTTTCTGTCTGGCTTGCGCCGCACGGGTAAAACGACTGTTCTGAGAAATGACCTGATCCCAGCCCTGGAAGCAGCAGGCGCCCTGGTGATCTATGTCGACCTCTGGAGTGACACGCTGGCCAACCCGGCAACGCTCGTGCACAACGCCAACTACAAAACCCTGAAAGAACTACAAACCCCAGGCTCGTCGGCACTGGAGATGCTCAAGCGCGTCAGCAACGTTGACCTCGGCGCAGCAGGATTCAAACTCGACAGCGTCGGTAACGCAGACGGCCCGACATTGGCTCAAGCACTGACAGAGGTGGTCGACCAAGCGAAGACCGATCTGGTGCTGATCATCGACGAAGTGCAACACGCCATTTCCTCTAATGACGGGAATCAGCTGCTATTGGCCCTCAAGGCTGCACGTGATGCGATCAATCCACGCCCGAACACGCCAGGGTATTTCCTCTTTATTGGCACCGGTTCCCACCGGGCACAAGTGAGTGAGCTGACCGCCAAACGCAATCAAGCCTTTTCCGGCGCCACGTCAGCAGCGTATCCGCTGCTAAAAGGTGATTACGTTGAGTTTCTGCTCAATTGTCTGGCGATGACGGTAAAGAAAGAAAAACTCCCTTCGCTCGAAGTCGCCATCGAAGCATTCACCACCTTGGGGAATCGACCTGAGGAAATGCTAAAGGCCCTGCGCCAACTGTTGCAGCAGGAGGGTGATCCCGACCTTTTCCTCCCCGTGATTGCCAGCACATTACGCTCGGCGGCAGCGAAGATTGAGCTTGAAAAAGTCGAGCAACTGGGCAGCCTGGCTCAGGCGATTTTCAACAAAATCGCCGCAACCGAAGGGGATGCCCGAGGGATATTCTCTATTGATGCAGCCGTTGAATATTCAAAAATGGTCGGCCGCGAGGTGCGGGTTGAAGAGATTCAACCGGTGGTGATTGCACTGGTGGCGTAGAACATCATCATGCGGCGCGGGCATGGGATTTATGCGATTAAAGACCAGTTTGTTCAGGAGATTTGGTTGGAGGAACGGGCGTTGATAGAGGAGAGTTAGGGAGCGCTGAAAATAAATCTGTCACCTTTTACACAAGGCACTAGGCGCGCTGACACTGCTGCCCGGAGGGTCTGCAACCTTGGTGACAAGAAAACAGCGACGTTTCGCACATAAATACATTCATCTGACGGTTGAATCGCGTGATGTATTGCGCAATACTTTGCATACTTAAAGACGCAGGATTTAGCGATTTATTGTATGCATTCCTGTGTTTCAATGTCTGTTTTGTATGGAGTAACAGTCATGGCAGCGTTGCTTGAGCGAGCTGATCAGGCCGTATCGGTTACCGCGATGGTTCGAGGGTTCAGTGCGAAGCTCAAAGAGGTATCGAGCCGCACCACCGATCGTCTGGTTGTATTCAAAGACAATCAGCCCGCAGCAGTCATCGTAAATGTCCAGGCTTATCAAGAAATGCTTGATGAGCTTGAAGACCTTCGTATTGAAGCGACGGCACGTGATCGGGTAGCAAATTTCGACCCACAAAACGCTATCTCCCACGCCGATATGCGGGCCAGGTACGCCAAAAAAGACTAAGGATTTGCGATGGTTTGGAGCGTCATATACCACCCGGATACAGAAGAAGACTTCGATAAGCTTGGTTCTGCTGCGGCAAACCGGATCCTTGATGTGATTGAAGACAGAGTTGAAAACGGCGAGCCTGACAAAAGCGGTAAACCTTTAAGTGGCAGCCTGGCTGGATGTCGCAGAATCCAAACAGGCGACACTCGAATCGTCTACCGGGTCGATGGAAAGAGAATCGAGGTTCTGATCATTGCTGTCGGAGCTCGTCGTGACAGCGAAATTTACGACACGGCGAAAAAGCGAGTCTGAGCCCGCCATTGCGGGCTTTCCTTTGTGACGAGGCAGTAACAATCATTGAAGGCCTTGAGGCTAAAAGGAACAGATCCATTTTCCCGACTGCTCCCCACTCCCCACCAATTTACCCTTCCGACCGTCGCTGCCGATTCCGCGACCGGATCTGAGAGCCCGATTTGATGCAGGCGCCTTAGCAGAAGTCGTGTGGTGCGCGGGCTGACGTCATCGCGGCATGGGTATCTATACAACTTTTGTAGCCACTGCCGACGGTAACCACGATGCGAAGCGAGCCACTCTTGATCTGCTTTTGATCTTAGGCGCCCCGTTAAACCACGCTGGCCGGAACTCGACAGGGATTTGGGGGGTAATGCCGGTTTAGCCGCCCCGCGCCATGGATGGCGCGTGGCGGCGCCCCCCCCAAATCACTGGCGGATTACGGGCACACCGAGCCCAGGCGAGATGCCGAGTGGTGGGGCAAGAGCGTTTCGCTTACTTTTGCGCTTTTTCAAAAGTGAGCCGCTGTCAGAGCGTAACCCTAGGTGGCCGTTACCTAAATAACGGATATGTGCTTGATCAAAGTCCAGCATCCTGGTCGGCCCTACGGCCGCCATCGGGGGCGAGCCCCCTCCCACAGGTCCGGCGTCGCACCAGGAATTGTGTAGATACCCATGGTCATCGCGGGCAAGCCCAGCACAGGAAAGCCCTGGCCTGAATAGGTCGGGGCTTTTTGCGAACGACGATCCATGCGCCAATAGCGATATGGCACTTAGCCACTTTTCCATTTGACACCCCCTCCCCACTCCGTTAAAAACCTCGCCTTGCTTATGCTTTTAATCGAGACATGGATGTCGTCCAAACCCCCGCTATTCAAATACCGCCGCTATTGGCTGGCGGCCATCATCGTGTTGCTGGCGATTCTTGACCCTTTCGGCCTGGCCAGTTCCAGCGACAAGGCGTCGGCGCAGTGGCTCAATCGTATGTTTGCCAGTCACTACCCGAGCCTTGGGCAGCAGCGGGTGGCGGTGGTGTTGATCGATGATGCCTACCTGATGCGCAACAACAGCTCGTGGCCCATGCCCTATGGCGAGCAGAGCAAGTTGTTCAAGCGCTTGCTGGCGTACAAGCCTCAGGCGGTGTTTGTGGATTTGCTTTATAGCCACGACCACTCGTTGGGCGACCCGACGCGGGGCAGTCAGTTGTTGGCGAATGTGTTTGAGCGTTATCAACGCCAGGGTATCCCGCTGTGGCTGGCCAACACCGGTTTGGCGCGCGGGGAGGCGGGCCAGGCGAATACGCTGGCGCCGTTTATGCAGGTGAGCCGGCCGGCGCTGGTGGTGTGGGAAGGAGTGGATGACAAGTATCCACTGGCGATGCACACACAGGCTGGGCTTTTGGAAACGCCGGCGATGGCGCTGTACCGCGAGTTCTGCGCCACGCAATATTGCAAACAGCCGCCGGTGGATGCGCAAACCGCTGCGCAACGTCAGCCCATTGCGGTGCAGTGGGGCTTGAAGCTGGCGCCGGAACAGGCGCGTATTGCCGATATCAGCCACTGCGCGCCCGCGCGGCATTTTTTGCTGGACGGGGTGGCGCAGTTCTTTCAGGCCGTGTTCTGGAAGCTTGATGACTCGGCCCAGGCACGGTGCCCTTATACGCTGACGTTGTCGGCCAGTGATCTGGAGGTCAGCGACCCCGATGACCAGGCACTGGTCGCCGAGTTACTGCGCGACCGCCTGGTGTTGGTGGGCGCCAATATTGCCTCCACCGGGGATCTGGTGGAGTCGCCGGTACATGGCCAGCTCCCCGGCGTGTATTTGCACGCCATGGCCCTGGATAACCTGATCAATGAGGGCATGGACTACGACCATGAACCGGCCAACTTCCCCCGCTTGCCCTTCAATTGGCTGGACCTGCTGGAACTCGGGCTGCTGGCGTTGATTGCCGTGCTCAAGGCGCTGCACGCACGTCGCCTGGCGGGCCAGCGCACCTGGAGCCGTTGGCGGCGCCAGGAAATCTGGTTTTTTACCTCGCCGTGCCCCTCGTGGCTGTTGGTGATGTCGATGTTGGCGGCGGTCAGTGTGTTGCTGAGCCTCAATGACATCACGCCGGTCAACGTGTTGGGCATTGTGTTGCTGTCGTTGGTGTTGTTCAGCGAGCGGATCGAAGCCTTCTTCGACCGTGACCGTTGAGTGTGCCGTTTTGTCATTTGACTCAAGGAATTCAAGGATGAACAGAAGTCTCGTCGTTTTGCTCACCGCCCTCTTCACCCAGGGTGCCTGGGCGGAAATTCACAGTATCAAGGCGTTCCTCGCCGACCCGGTGACCGTGCTGGACGAGCAGGGCAAGCAACAACGTGAGCTGGCAAAAAAAGACGCACCCACTCAGCCCGTACCGGTGTTGCAGTACAACCAGGCGCTGGACCTGGTCCAGGTGGAGCTGGCGGGCCAGAAGGTGTGGCTGGACACCATGGACCTGCGCATCGAACCACCGCTGAATGTCGTGGACCTGCCCTGCCAGGGTCTGACCAAAAGCCAGGCCAAAGACAGCCGCAATAATTCCACCATTGGTTTTGGTGCCGGTTGCAATCAATAAAAGGAGCGTTGCGGTGAAGGGATATCTTGTAGCAGCCAGCCTGTTGGCCAGTTCGGTGCTCAGCGGTTGCGCCACTTTGAAGGGCGCAGACCAGGCGTTCCTGAACCTGGTGGGGCCCTCGACCCAATCCAGGGTTCAGGGCCACTATGTGGACAACACCGACGTGCGCCAGTATTACAAGCTCGACCCCCAACGCCAGAGCAAACAGCGCCTGAGCTACGACGGACGAGCGGTGCCGGCTGCCGAAGCGCGCCAGCAGAACCTGGTGGATATCCCGATGCTGCAAACCTACTTGCAGGGCATTGTCACGCGCTTGTCCAAGGGCTGGCCGGGGGAGTTGCCGCCGCTGCAGGTGAAGATGACCGACAGCTATGGATTCGGCCCGTCGGCAGATCCTTACGGCAACCTGTTCGTGCCGCTGGGTATGCTGGACAACGTCGCCAGCGAAGACGAAATTGCCGCGATGCTTGGCCATGAAATGAGCCACGTATTGCTGCATCACCATGACCGCATGGCCGCCTTCCAGCAGCAGAAAGACATGTTCACCACCGTCGCCTCCACGGTCGCCTTGGCCACCATGGCTGCTGATACGGGCGTCGATCGTAGTTCCGGGACCATGAAACTGTTCAGTAAAGACCCGGCCGGCACCCAAAAGACCATCGGTAACACCGTGCTGTACACCGCCCTGGCCAATACCTTTTCCGATCATGTATGGAGCACCGCCTGGGGCCGCAGCCAGGAAGACCAGGCGGACTTGCTGGGCACCGACTTGATGATCCGCGCCGGTTACGCCCCTCGCGCCGCCACCCATAGCCTGGAGCGCCTCAACGACTTCCAGGGCAAGCAGAAACCCTTGCTCACAGGCTTCCTCACTGCGCGCAAGAATGCCATGCAGGATTCGCTGCAACAGTTCAACCTCAACCAGTTCACCAAAGAATTGGACGTGCTGGTCAAGGACGGTTTGACCACCGGCATCACCGCAACCACGCAGTATTTCAATCGCTCACACATGTCGGCCATGGACCGTGACACCGAGCTGCGCCAGTACTTGCAACGCGAATATCGCCAGGAGCGCCGCGCCCGGGTCAACCCGCAAAGCTGGTCGAAGATGAAGAGCACGCCCCAGGTGGCGAAAGCTTTGCAGGGCTATAAAGACGCGTACTTCGCGATTGATGCCCTGGAGAAAAACAAGGTGCCACAGGCTGACGCTTTCATTCGCAAGGCCCTGGCCTCGCCGGTAAAAGACCAGCCGAGCATTCGGCGCACCGCCTATACCGTGCGCCTGGCCCAAGGCAAAAACAGCGAAGCGGTGAAAGAGTTACAGGCGATCAAGGACTGGTCCCTGGCCGGCCCTTCTACTTATGACTTGATGATCAGCTACCACCTCAAGCGGGGTGATGGGCAATCGGCGCTGGCGATGATCGACAAAGCGGAACGCAATCTGGGCTCGGAGGAACTGTTTATTACCGAGAAGCTGTTGGCCAACCAGCAACTGCAGAATGCGCAGCAGGTGCAAACGGTGTTGCGCAAGTGCGAGCAGTACCCGACACGCAAGGAAAACTGCAAGAAGCTCGCGCCAGCCAAGGCCTAGGTGGCAGCCTCCAGGCATAAAAAAACCCCGAACCAGTCGGGGTTTTTTATTGCCTGACATCAGGCACGACGCTCGATCAATTAGAAAACGTTGATCGGGTAGTCGGCGAACAGACGGATTTCGTTTCCGCCTGTGTTGTACCCACTGGCGTTGTTGGAAACGCGCAGCCACGAGGCGCGAGC
Source organism: Pseudomonas paralactis (assembly GCF_001439735.1). GTDB lineage: Bacteria > Pseudomonadota > Gammaproteobacteria > Pseudomonadales > Pseudomonadaceae > Aquipseudomonas > Aquipseudomonas paralactis. The sequence continues at coordinate 207,664 of NZ_JYLN01000004.1, read as the reverse complement.
ACGCAGGCTCAGGTCTTTGGCTGGACCGCTCTGTACGACGTACTTGAACTGGTTCCAGATTTCACGCTCGGAACCATCGCCACGGCCGGTGCCGTCGTCAATGTTGGTGCCACGCACGTAGGCAATGTTGTAGGTCAGACCCGGTACGCCAAAGGTGGCGAAGTCGATGCCGTAACCTGCTTGCCAGGAGCGCTCGTCCTTGCCGTTGAAGTCGGACCAGTAGGAGTTGGCCAGCAAGATGGTATTGCCGCCGTCGCCGATACCGCCAGCGTTGCGATAGCCGCCGTACAGGTAGCCGGTGTCGCCGGTGCTGCGCTGATGAGCGAGGGTGAAGCTGTGCGCGCCAACGGCCCAGGTCGCGCCCAGGCTCCAGATCTTGTTGTCGCGTGCGTCCGCGTCACCTTGGTTTTGCAGGGCGAAACTGCGGTCGAGCTTGGTCTTGTAGCCGTTGAAGTCAAACGTCAGCGACTGCTTCTCTGGCAGGGCCAGCACGTAGTTGACGTTGACGTATTGCTTCTTCAGCACGTCCTGCATGTCGGAGGCGTACAGAGCAGCCGACAGGCTTTCGGTGAATTTGTAGCTACCACCGATGTAGTTGATGCTTTTCAGGCGACCGCTGTCGGTGCCTTCCATGCTTTTGCGCGCTTCTTTGGTGAAGTGACCTGCGTCCAGTTGCAGACCGGCGATCTCTTTGGAGACGATCGACGTACCGGTGTAGGTTTCCGACAACAGGCGGGAGTTGTCGTACTGCAGCACAGGCACAGCCGGGAACTGATCACCGTACTTGAGTACAGTGTTGGAAACGCGGAACTTCACGGCAGCGCCGCCTTTGGCCAGGTCGTGGGGTGCCGAGCCCGGTTTCCGCTGACCGTCTTCATCGACAGTGCCGTTGCCCTGCTTGAAGAAGTCGATACCGCCGGCGCCAGCGCGGCCTTTACCACCGTCCAGACGGATAGCGTATTGACCAATCACGTCCACACCCACACCCACGGTGCCTTGGGTGAAGCCGGACTCGAACTTGCCGATGAAGCCTTGGCCCCATTCAGCTTTGTCCTTCTCGCCATTTTTTTTATCACGGCTGATGTAGGCGTTACGTGCGGCGATGTTCAGGTGGCTGTCTTCAACAAAACCCTTGGATTGCTCCTGGTCGTTTGCCATTGCTGTCGATGCGCTCAAAATCCCCAGAGCGATCAGACTCATCCGTTGCTTCAACATATTCTTATATTCCTTATTACGGGTTGAGTACGCGCTGTGACACCAGGCTCCGTGTTGCTTTTTTCTGGTGTCGACTTTTGCCGCAAAAAGAAGGCCCGCGGACGACTGAACTGCCGCGGGCCTTTTTTATTGGAGTAAGTCATGGCGGTGAGCCACAGGCGTTGGGCGCAATCCTATGCGCGCGTTGAACTATGTGTCAATTTCGTGAATCGTCTGTATTTAGGCGATATTCGTCTAAGCGGCGAGCTAAAGCGCTACGTTGAAAAGGGCTGAATGTCCCTCGTCACCGATAAAAACACATCAAGTAACAAATCTGACAGGCGTCATGACAGGGAATAGATAACCCGCGCAAATGCAAAGCATTACCATTCGCGCAAATTTTCTGCCCACCCTGTTGGATACACACTCCCATGTCCACCCCTTGCCTGACGCCCACCGCCCTTGGGCTCTCTATGCTGTTGTCTGCCGGCTTTGCCTGCGCGACTACGGTACTGCCCGAAACCTCCATTAACGCGGTGGCTGACGAAGACGACCCACGTGTCAAAGAGACCAACACCGCCACGCGCACCGCCACCTCCGTACGCTATGTGCCCCAGGCGATCGACTCGGTAAAAACCGACAACCTGCGCTCTTACGGCACCAACGACCTGGGCCAGGCGCTGAGCGGCATTCCCAATGTCAGCAGCGGCGCCGACACGCGCTTCGACAGCCTGCGCATACGCGGTTTCGACGCCAGCAATGACTTCTACCTGGACGGCATTCGCGACGACAGCCAGTACGTGCGCGACCTGCACAACATCGAGCGTATCGAAGTGCTCAAGGGCCCGGCCGCCGTGCTGTACGGGCGAGGTGGCCAGGGCGGTATCGTCAACCGCGTGAGCAAATTACCCACGCCGGGCCATAAATCGAGCATCGAAGCCCAAGGCGGCAGCAACGATTTGCGTAGCCTGTATGCCGACCTGAGTGCCGACCCAAGCGACACCATCAGCCTGCGTCTGAACATGGGCAACCAGGACAACAACAGCTTTCGCGATGGCGTCAGCGGCAACCGCCAGTTGTTCGCACCGTCGATGAGCTGGCAGCTCACGCCCGACCTGAACTGGCTGGTGCAATATGAATACAGCCGCTACAACCGCACGCCGGACCGTGGCATTCCCGGGGTCAACGGGCGCCCGGCGGATGTGAGCCGCAGCACCACTTATTTCGATCACAGCGATTACATCGACGATAAATCCCAGTCACTGCGCTCCAAGCTCGCCTATGAGCTCAATGCCAACTGGCAACTGCGCCACACCCTCGGGGTGTTCAAGCTCAACAGCGATTTCGACAACACCTACCAGACCGGCTACGACACCAAAACCAACAGTGTCACCCGCCAACACTGGCAGCAAGACCTGACCACCCGCAACGTGTTCAACAACCTCGAACTGGAGGGGGGGTTCGACACCTTTGGCCTGGAGCATCGCCTGCTCACCGGTATCGAGCTGGGCAGCCAGCGCCGCGATCCGAAGCTGTACTCGGCTCGGGATGCCAGGACGGTACCCAGCCTGGACCTCAACCAACCCAATCGCCGCCTGAGCCACACCGGGAGCATGCGACTGTCGAGTTACAACCACACAGAAGTCGAAAGCAGCGCGCTGTATGTGCAGGATCAACTGCGCCTGAACGACCAGTGGCAACTGTTGGGCGGGCTGCGTTACGACCGCTTTGAGGTGGATACCACCAGCAAGGTGCTCAACACCCAGGAGAACGTGAAGAGCCACAGCACCAGCCCCCGCGTCGGACTGGTGTGGACGCCGCTGGAAAATCATTCGTTCTATGCCTCGTGGAGCAAGACCTTCTCGCCAGCGGGTGGCGGCCTGATCGGCATCACGCCGAACGCCGCCGGGAGCGTTAACGACCTGAGCCCGGAGCTGACCAAGCAGAAGGAAATCGGCGTGAAGAGCGACTGGTTCGACGATCGCCTGAGCACCACCCTGGCTGTGTACGAGTTGGAACTCTATAACCGCCGTACCAGCGACCCGCTGGACCGCACCATTACCCTGCTTACCGGCGAGCAACGTTCACGCGGCGTGGAGCTGACGGCCACCGGCAAGATCGTCGATAACTGGTACGTACGCGGCGGCGTGGGCCTGCAGGACGCCAAGGTAGAGAAAGACAACAACGGCTTTGAAGGCAAACGCATCAGCGACGTGGCCAAGCGCAATGCCAGCTTGTTCATCACCTGGAAGCCGGAAATGGGCTGGTATGCGGAAACCGGATTGACCCTGGTGGGCGATCGCTACGCCGACAACCTCAATACCGTGGTACTGCCGGGATACGGCCGCTGGGACGCGCTGGCCGGGTTCCGTCAGAAAGAGTGGGACGTGAGGGCGGCGCTGAACAATATTGCCGACAAAAACTACTACGCCTCGGCGACCAGTGCGGCGCAGATTCAACCGGGGGAGCCGCGTAGCCTGGTGGTCACCGGTACCTACAGCTTCTAACACCAGTCAGGCGCGAATCACCCCCTGTAGGAGCGAGCTCGCTCGCGAAAAACGTCAACGATAACGCACGGTTCCTGGCCGAACGCGGCGCTTATAAATTTTTCGCGAGCAAGCTCCCCCCAACAAAACGGCTTAACTACACATCAGATCACACAGAGCCTGCACTTCATCCTCTGTGAACAACCCCACCGGGTAGCGTTCATTCATCACGCTGCGCAAATCAGGCACCTGCCTGACCTGTCGCGAGCCGTTTGCCTTCAACCACAGCGCCAACGCATGGATCGCATCGCCGTTGACTCGCAAGGGGTGAAACGTGCGCGTGTTCATCAGGTCGATATCGGCATTCATTTCAGCGCTCTCTCCTGCTGCGTGAGCGGCTAACTTACTCAAGGTTTGTGACAGAACTGTGCAGTCATCGCCCTTGGTCCACTGTAACGACAGCGATACAAGAGCTATGCCAATGTCCCGTGCTCACCGGTATACAGGCATGAAAAAGCCCGCGACCTGGCCGGGTCGCGGGCTTGGCTGTAACACTGCGGTTGCGCAGCGCTCACTCGCGCTCAAGGCGCTGTTACAACTGCACTCAATTTCTGTGCGGAGCGGGCTGCTGTTGAGTCAGGCAGTGAATATTGCCGCCCCCCAGTAACAGTTCGCGACCCGGCACCATCACCACTTCGTGCTGCGGGAACAGGCTCTGCAGGATTTGTTTGGCCTGGTGGTCCAGCGGGTCATCGAAACTCGGCGCAATGATGCCGCCGTTGACGATCAGGAAGTTGACGTAGGAGCCGGCCAACCGCACGGTTGGGTTACGTTCCTGGCTGCCATCCACCGGATCGACACCGGCGCATTCTTCCTCGGTGGCATACAACGGCCCAGGGATTGGCATTTTATGCACGATGAACGCGCGCCCCTTGGCATCGGTGCTGTTTTGCAGCACCTCCATGGCTGCGTGGCAGCGCGAGTAATTCGGATCTTGCGGGTCATCGGTCCAGGCCAGCAACACTTCGCCTGGGCGCACGTAGCAGCAGAAATTATCCACATGACCGTCGGTTTCGTCGTTGAACAGGCCATCCGGCAACCAAATGATCTTGTCCACCGCCAGGTGATCAGCCAGCACCGCCTCAATGGCCGCACGATCCAGGTGCGGGTTGCGGTTGCGGTTCAACAGGCACTCTTCGGTGGTGATCAGGGTGCCTTCGCCATCCACATGGATCGAACCACCTTCAAGCACGAAACCTTTAGTACGGTAACGCGGCGCCCGCTCGATCTCCAGGATCTTGCCGCCTACCTGGGAATCTCGGTTCCACGGTGCATACAGGCCTCCGTCAAAACCACCCCAGGCGTTGAAATCCCAATTCACGCCCCGCACTTCGCCGCTGTCGTTGATCACGAACGTAGGGCCCGTGTCGCGGACCCAGGCATCGTCGGAAGACATTTCCACCAAGCGAATATTGGGTACATCCAGGCGCGCACGGGCGTTCTCGTACTGGCCTGCCGAAACTGCAACGGTCACGGGCTCAAAGCGCGCGATGGCCTTGGCCACGGCCACATGGGCGGCCTGCGCAGGCTTGCCGCCCAGGCGCCAGTTGTCGGGGCGCTCGGGCCAGATCATCCAGGTTTGGGTCTGTGGCGCCCATTCGGCAGGCATATGGAAGCCATCGGCGCGTGGGGTGCTGTGCAAAGTGGTCATGGCGTTCAGGACTCCGAATGGGATGAAGACCGACTTAATCTGGATAAAAATCGGCTTTGGAAGCTATTAACCATAATAGCGCCCGAATATTACACAAAATAGCCGATAACAATCGACCTATTACAATTGCTCGTCCAGCACCTTCGACAGCATATCGACAAAGAAGTCCACGCTTTGCCGGGAGGTGACCATCGGCGGTTTGATCTTGAGAATGTTCAGGTAGTCGCCGGTAGGTTGCATGAAAATCCCCAATTCCCGAAGACGATCACATAACAGGGCCGTCTCTTGCGTCGCAGGTTCCAGGGTATAGCGGTCACGCACCAGTTCCAGGCCCAGATAGAAGCCCGAACCGTGTACGGCACCGACCAGCGGATGGCGGTCGATCAACGCTTCCAGTCGAGCCTTGAAATGCCCGCCAACCACTTGGGCGTTTTCCCAGAGCTTCTCTTCTTCCATCACGTCCAGCACCGCCATGCCGATTTGGCAACTGACCGGGCTGCCTCCCGAGGACGAGAAGAAATACCCTTCGGCCTCCAGCGCCTCGGCAATTTCTCGACGGGTGATTACCGCACCCAAAGGCTGGCCGTTACCCATGCCTTTGGCCATGGTGATGATGTCCGGCACCACGCCCTGCTCTTCAAAACCCCAGAAGAAATGGCCCATGCGGCCGTAACCTACCTGCACCTCATCGGCGATGCACACGCCACCTTGGGCACGGACCAAGCCATACACCTGCTGCAAGTAACCCGGCGGCAGAGAGATGCCCCCGGCATTGCCGTATACCGGTTCACAGATAAACCCGGCCAACTGGCGTTGGCTTGCGGCAATTTTCGCCAGGTTGTGTTCCACACTTCGCACGTAATCCGGTGCGCTATCTGGCCCGCGGAATTCGCCGCGGTAGGTATTGGGTGCTGTCACCGGGTGTACCCAGTCCGGGCGGCTGCTCAATGCCTGGGGGTTATCGGCAATTGATGTGGACACGGCGTCCGCCGCCACTGACCAGCCGTGGTACGCCTCCAGCACGCTGAGCATGTCGCGCCCGCCGCTGTAGGCCCAAGCCAGGCGAATCGCCAGGTCATTGGCTTCGGTGCCGCTGTTGACCAAAAACACGCGGTCCATGCCCTCGGGCGCCAGCGCCAGCAAACGTTCGGAAAACTCGGCAACCGCGGCATAGTGAAATCGCGAGTTAGTGTTGAGCAGCGACCATTGCCGCGCCGCCACTGCGGCCATGCGCGGGTGGCCATGGCCCAGCACGGCTACGTTGTTGAGCATGTCCAGGTAGGATCGGCCCTGCATGTCGATCAGGTGGTTGCGCCAGCCCCGCTCGATACGCGGCGGGTCAATGTAGTAATGCTTCTGCGAGCGGGCGAAGCTGGCATCACGCCGGGCCAGCAGGGCGTGCGGGTCCAGCTCCGGCTCGGCATCGCAGACCAGCCCCAACAGCGCCGCCGGTGACGGGCACAACGCCCGCCAGGCCGAGGCTCGGGAGGGCGTGCAGAACAGTGGTGGTTCAAGGTCGGCGCTGCATAACTGCACAGTCAGCGGCGCGTGAACCTCACCCACTATTTGCCCCTTGACCACCACGGCCCCAGGCTTGATGGAGGTTTTTACGCCCCACACACGCAGGCTCATCGCGGCGGCGTGCAAGCACAGCAAGCCATCGGCGCCTTCACGCAGCGTGCCTGCGAAGGGGGCTTGCAGCACGGTGCCAGGGGGCAGGTGCAGTTCGACATGCAGGGGGAAGGTCTGCGGCTCTACCGCGCTGTCGGGACAGGTACGCGACAAGCGATATTGCCCATAACGGCTGGCCGCCAGCCCATGTACTGCCGCTGCTTCAGCCAGCAACCGTCGATCTATGCCAGGAGCCTCCCAGTTACCTGCCTCCAGATGCGGGCTGAGTACGCCCAGGTCGATCAGCGCGAACTCGCGCCCTACCAGGCCCGGCAACAAGGGTGCAAAGTCATCGCTGGCAAAGGATGGCCGTGTCTCGCCCACGCTGGTGAGAATCGCCGCTTGCATCAACTCAAACGGCACTGATGTCGCTATATCGAAGATTTCCCACTCGTGCTCAGCGTTTTTCTTTAAATAGGCGTTATCCGGGTCCAGGCGTTGCTGCTGTTCACTACTGAGCACCAACACCGCCGCGCGCGCGACGATCAGCGGCCACAGCACCTCCAGCTCTTCGCGCTGTAACGGCATCACTGCGTGACAGGCCTGGATTGCCGGCAGAATCGCAAATGGGTCACCGTGGGCGTGGTGCAACAGGGCCGAGCAGGTTACCGACAGGTCGGCAACCCGCCAGGTGCGCACCAGATCGCCGAAATCAATCACGCCTTGAATACGCCAGCGCCGCTGGGCATCACGCTGGCACACCACATTGTCATCGGTGATGTCCATGTGCACCGCTTGCCACGGCAGGTGGGGTGCCAACGGTAGGACATGCGCCTGAACCTGCGCGGCTACGTGTTCCAATGCGGCGCGCTGCGGCAGGTCAGGCAAGGCTGCCAGCAGATGAGTGATCAACGCCTGCGCGTGGCGCGGATCCCACTGCAGGGTGCGCGCAAGGCCTGGATGTTCGAAATCTTGCAGCGCGAGGCTCATCTGCGCGCACAGCTCACCGAAGCCTGCGATCACGTCGCGGCTCAGGTGCGGTAAATGCGTGAGGGGCTGGCCGTCGATGTACTCCAGTAGCCGCAGGTGCACGGTTTGCCCATCGACGCTCACCGTCAGCAGCTCATTACCATCCAACGCCTGAATCACCTTGGGCACGCGTAGATGCAGATGTGCTTGCAGACTACTGAGGGCCGCGTGTTGGGCCTGGAGTTCCACAGCGGCGTAGTCACCGCGGCAGATTTTCAGAACGAAACGGCCATCGGCGCTGTCAACTTTGTAATTGAGGTCTTGTTGACTGCCCAACGCGTGTAATAAGCCGCTCATTCCATAGTGCCGTTCGAGCAGGATTGCCGCTTGATCGGGGCTTACTTGTGGGCACGGTAAACTGGCGCGGTGGGTCAATGTGGCTAACGACATTGTGACGACCTTTGTTTTTTCAGACGTCTATATCGCCATTGTTCCGGGGCGTTAATCAACCCCTTATGCTCGCCGCGCTTGCGCCGGCCCGATTCACAACTCAAGCTATGCTTCTTTCGCTTATTGTCCGTCTAAGGAAAAGGCCCTCGACATGCGCATTCTCATCACCGGCGGTGCCGGATTCATTGGCTCTGCCCTGATCCGCCACCTGATTCAACACACTGAGCACGAAGTGCTCAATCTGGACAAGCTGACGTACGCCGGCAACCTTGAGTCGCTGACCAGCATCGCGTCCAACAGCCGCTATGAGTTTGTCCAGGCCGATATCATCGATCAGGCCGCCGTCAGCGCCGTACTCGCACGCTTTGAACCTGATGCGATCATGCACTTGGCCGCCGAGTCCCACGTCGACCGCTCCATTGACGGTCCGTCGGATTTTATCCAGACCAACATCGTCGGCACCTACAGCCTGCTGGAAGCCACACGGGCGTATTGGCAGAAGCTGGCAGAACCGGCCAAAAGCGCGTTCCGTTTCCACCATATTTCCACTGACGAAGTGTATGGCGACCTGCACGGTGTAGACGACCTCTTCACCGAAACCACGCCTTACGCACCCAGCTCGCCTTACTCCGCGAGCAAGGCGGCGTCCGACCACCTGGTACGCGCCTGGCAGCGTACATACGGCCTGCCGGTACTGCTGACCAATTGCTCGAACAACTACGGGCCATTCCATTTCCCCGAAAAGTTGATCCCTCTGGTCATTCTCAACGCCCTCGCGGGCAAGCCACTGCCTGTCTACGGCGATGGTTTGCAGGTACGTGACTGGCTGTTCGTCGAGGATCACGCCCGTGCGCTGCTCAAAGTGGTGACCACAGGCGTTGTGGGCGAAACCTACAACATCGGCGGCCATAACGAGCAGAAGAACATCGACGTGGTACGTGGCATTTGCGGCCTGCTGGAAGAGCTGGCGCCGCAGCGCCCCGCCGGCGTGGAAAAATTCACTGACTTGATCACCTTCGTCAAGGATCGCCCGGGCCACGACCAACGGTACGCCATCGACGCCAGCAAGATCGAACGTGAGCTGGGCTGGGTCCCGGAAGAAACCTTTGAGACCGGCCTGCGCAAAACCGTACAGTGGTACCTCGATAACCTGGAATGGTGCCGCAGGGTCCAGGACGGCAGTTATCAAGGTGAACGACTCGGCAATACTGACGCAAAGGATTTGATCGCATGATGAAGGGCATTGTATTGGCCGGCGGTTCCGGCACCCGTTTGCACCCCATTACTCTGGGCGTGTCCAAGCAGCTGTTGCCGGTGTATGACAAACCGATGATCTACTACCCGATCTCGGTGTTGATGCTGGCAGGGATCAAGGACATCCTGGTGATCTCCACGCCCGTGGACTTGCCGCAATACCAGAACCTGCTCGGCGATGGCAGCCAGTTCGGCGTGCGCTTCAGCTATGCCGAGCAGCCTTCGCCGGATGGCTTGGCCCAGGCGTTTATCATCGGTGAAGAGTTCATTGGTGATGATCCGGTGTGCCTGATCCTGGGAGATAACATCTTCCACGGTCAGCATTTCAGCGATCAACTGCGCGGCGCAGCCGAACGTCCGTCGGGCGCTACCGTGTTCGGTTACTGGGTCAAGGACCCGGAGCGTTTCGGTGTGATCGACTTTGATAGCGAAGGCCGAGCCTTGTCCATCGAAGAAAAGCCGCTGAAGCCCAAGTCCCACTACGCCGTGACGGGCCTGTATTTCTACGACAACGATGTGATCAAGATCGCCAAGGCGGTCAAGCCTTCGCCACGCGGCGAGCTGGAAATCACAGATATCAACAACGCCTACCTTCAACGCGGCGATCTGCACGTAGAGCGGTTCGGTCGTGGTTTCGCCTGGCTCGACACCGGCACCCATGACAGCCTGCTCGAAGCCTCGACTTACGTGCAAACCATCGAGCATCGCCAGGGCCTGAAAGTGGCTTGCCTGGAAGAGATCGCCTACGAAAACGGCTGGATCGACCGCGACTATCTGCTGGAGCGCGCCAAATACTTCGGCAAGACCGGCTATGGCCAGTATTTGTACATGCTCGCCGGGAACACTAAATGAATGTGATCGCCACTGAATTGCCCGATGTATTGATCATCGAACCGAAGGTTTTTGGCGATGAGCGCGGTTTTTTCTATGAGAGTTTCAATGCCCGCGAGTTTGAGAAGGCCATTGGGTTGCAACTGCAATTTGTGCAGGACAACCATTCACGCTCGCAAAAAGGCGTGCTGCGAGGCTTGCACTATCAGGTAGAACACGCCCAGGGGAAACTGGTGCGTGTGACCGCTGGCGAAGTGTTGGACGTAGCGGTGGATATCCGCCGCAGCTCCCCGCATTTCGGCAAGTGGACCAGTGTGCGACTGTCTGCCCAAAACAACCGCCAGTTGTGGATTCCACCAGGTTTTGCCCACGGTTTCGTGGTACTCAGCGATAGCGCCGAATTCCTTTACAAGACCACGGATTACTACACGCCTTCTGCGGAACGTTGCATTCGTTGGGACGACCCGGAGCTCAATATCGATTGGCAGCTCACTGCCACACCGACGTTGTCCGCCAAGGATCAGAACGGTAAAACGCTGAAAGAGGCGGACCTATTCCCGTGACAGCTCCCCTTAAAATCCTCATCACCGGCCAACACGGCCAAGTCTCCCAAGAGCTGCAACAGCGGCTCCAGGGCCTTGGCGAACTCATCGTCCTGGGCCGCGAGCAGCTTGACCTGGCCGACGCTGACCTCATCCGCCAACAGGTACGCGCTCACCGCCCCGGCCTGATCATCAACGCGGCAGCCCACACCGCCGTGGATCTGGCCGAGAGCGAACCGGACGCAGCCTTTGCCATCAACGCCATCGCCCCCGGCGTCCTCGCCGAGGAAGCCAAGGCCCTGGGCATCCCGTTGATTCATTACTCGACCGACTACGTGTTCGACGGCAGCAAACCTGCCCCTTACACCGAAAGCGACACACCCAACCCGTTGGGTGTCTACGGTCAGAGCAAACTGGCGGGTGAGCAGGCGATTGCTGCCGTAGGTGGCGAGCACCTGATCTTGCGCACCAGTTGGGTGTATTCGAGCCATGGCAAGAATTTCCTGCTGACCATGCAGCGCCTGCTGCAGGATAAACCGCAGATGCGCATCGTCGCCGACCAGATCGGTGCCCCGACCTGGGCCGGCACCATCGCCAACAGCACCCGCGCGCTGATTGAGCAGTGGCAGGCCGGCAAGGCTGGAGACTGGGGTGTCTACCACCTCACCGCACAAGGTGAGACCTCATGGTTCGGCTTCGCCCAAGCCATTGGCGAGCAATTGCGGATCGAAGGCAAAGCCTGCGCCGAGCTGGAGCCGATTCCGTCCAGCGCCTACCCCACCCCCGCCAAGCGCCCGCTGAACTCGCGACTGGACTGCACCCGCCTGCAACAGCAATGGAACGTCAGCCAGCCCCATTGGCAGGACGCATTGCACGAGTGTCTTGCCGAGCAGCACTAGGCATAATGCGCCTGTACCCACAGGCGCACACTCCCCATGACTCCACCCCTTCCGCGAAGACCCCGCTGGCGCAGCCTCGCCCTGCTGGCATTGTGCCTGGCACCGCTGCTATGGCCGCTGGAGCATTTGGCCGAGCGCTACTACCGCAGCGAGTTGGCCGGGCAAAACCGCCAGACCCTCGACCTGTATGTCGCCAACCTGTTGGGCACCCTGCACCGCTACGAAGTGCTGCCGCAAATCCTCGGCGATTTGCCGGCCCTGCGTATCGCATTGGACGCGCCTCACGTCAGCACCAACCTGGCCAATGCCAATTCGTTGCTCAAGGATGTCGCCGCGCAGGCCGGTGTGGAAGTGATGTACCTGATGGACACCACCGGCAAGACCCTTGCCGCCTCCAACTGGGACAAACAAGACAGCTTCGTCGGGCGCAATTTCTCCTTCCGCCCCTATTTCAGCGAAGCCATGGCCGGGCGCCTGGGGCGGTTTTTCGGCCTGGGCACCACCTCGGCCAAGCGCGGCTACTTCTTTGCCGCCGCGGTGCATGACGGCGATACCATCATCGGCGTGCTGGTGGTCAAGGTCGACCTTGATCACACCGAAAGCCTGTGGGGCAACACACCGGAACAACTGTTGGTCACCGATCACAACGGCGTGGTGATCCTCACTTCGCGCCCGCAATGGCGATTCCGTGCCACGCGGCCACTGACCGCCGAAGAGCGCCAGGCCATCATCGCTATCCAGCCCTACCCCACCCGCGACCCGCAGCCGCTGAGCCTGAGCAGCAGCGCCTGGCTGCGTCAATCCACGGCCATCGCCGAAACCGGCTGGAACGTGGAAATTCTCGCACCACGCTCGCTGATCAACCGTCCGGTGCGCACGGTTGTCGCCGTGGGCGGTGCCACGTTGTTGGTGCTAATGCTGTTGCTGGGATTATTGATGCAGCGCCGCCGGCATTATTTGGAACGCATCGCCTTCGAAGCCAAGGCCCGTCGTGAGCTGGAAATGCGCGTAGCCGAGCGTACCAGCGACCTGGAGGGCCTGAACCGGCGCCTGAAACAGGAAGTGCTGGAGCGCGAACACGCCCAGCAGGAACTGGTGCGCGCCCAGGACGACCTGGTCCAGGCCGGTAAGCTCTCGGCCCTGGGCACCATGTCGGCGAGTATCAGCCATGAGCTGAACCAACCGTTGGCGGCGATTCGCAGCTATGCGGAAAACGCCGAAATCCTCCTCGACCATGAGCGCACCAGCGACGCCCGCGGCAACCTCAAGTTGATCAGCGAGCTGACCGGGCGCATGGCCTCGATCATCGCGCACTTGCGCGCCTTCGCTCGCCGTGACCGTCACGCGCCGGAGAGTGTGGCCCTGCAACCGGCACTGGATGACGCCCTGGCGTTGCTGGCCAAGCGGCGGCGCTCAATGGAAGTGGAGTTGATCCGCGACCTGCCGGAGGCAACCCTGTGGGTGCAGGCCGGTGAAACCCGTCTGCGCCAGGTACTGGGTAACTTGCTGGCCAACGCCCTGGACGCCCTCACCGAAAAAGGCCCGCCGCGCAAGCTCTGGCTGAGTGCCGAAACCACGCCCCAGGGCGTCAACCTGTACATTCGCGACAATGGCCCAGGCTTTTGCATGGAAGCCCTGGGCCGCGCCAGCGAGCCGTTCTACACCACCAAGACGCGCACCCAGGGCCTGGGCCTGGGCCTGGCAATCTGCGATACCCTGATGCGCGCCTTCGGCGGTGAACTGTTGTTCGCCAACCACAAGGAAGGCGGCGCGCTGTTAACCTTGAAATTGCGTGCCGGCTCGCCGGGCGTCAGTCTGCAACCGTCCGAGGACCGCAGTGTATGAGCATCGACAACCAGATTCAGGTGGTGTTGATCGACGACGATCCACACCTGCGTCAAGCCCTGTGCCAAACCCTGGACCTGGCCGGACTGAAAGTCCTGCCCCTGGGCGAAGCCGCCGGCCTCACCGCCCGCCTGTCCCGCGATTGGCCAGGCGTGGTGGTCAGCGACATCCGTATGCCCGGCATGGACGGCCTGGAGCTGCTGGCTGAACTGCACGGCCAGGACCCGGACCTGCCGGTGCTGCTGATCACCGGCCACGGCGACGTACCGTTAGCGGTGCAGGCCATGCGTGCCGGGGCCTATGACTTCCTCGAAAAACCCTTCGCCAGCGACGCACTGCTCGACAGCGTGCGCCGTGCCCTGGCCCTGCGCCGCCTGGTGCTGGACAACCGCAGCCTGCGCCTGGCCCTCAGCGATCGTCAGCAACTGAGCACGCGCCTGGTGGGGCACTCCCCGCAAATGTTGCGCCTGCGCGAGCAGATTGGCGCCTTGGCTGCGACCAAGGCCGACGTGCTGATCCTGGGCGAAACCGGTGCCGGCAAAGAAGTGGTCGCCCGCGCCCTGCATGACCTCTCAAGCCGCCGCAGTGGCCCCTTTGTAGCAATCAACGCCGGAGCGCTGGCCGAATCGGTGGTAGAAAGCGAACTGTTCGGCCATGAGCCGGGCGCGTTCACAGGTGCGCAGAAACGCCGCATCGGCAAGTTCGAGTTTGCCAATGGCGGCACGCTGTTTCTCGATGAAATTGAAAGCATGAGCCTGGATGTGCAGGTCAAGTTGCTGCGCCTGTTGCAGGAGCGCGTGGTGGAACGCCTGGGCGGCAATCAACTGATCCCGCTGGATATCCGCATTATCGCCGCCACCAAGGAAGACCTGCGCCAAGCCGCCGACCAGGGCCGCTTCCGTGCCGACCTGTATTACCGCCTCAATGTGGCACCGCTACGCATCCCGCCCCTGCGCGAGCGTGGTGAAGATGCATTGATGCTGTTCCAGCATTTCGCCGACGAGGCCAGCAGCCGCCATGGCTTGCCCCTGCATGAGCTGCAACCGGGCCAGCGCGCGCTGTTATTGCGCCACAGCTGGCCGGGCAATGTGCGGGAACTGCAAAACGCCGCGGAGCGTTTCGCTCTGGGCCTGGAATTGGCGCTCGATAACGCCCAGGACAATCCCGCCGCCGGCGTGCTGACGTCCACGCCCGGCGGCTTGAGCGAGCAAGTGGAGCAGTTCGAAAAAAGCCTGATCGCCGCCGAACTCACCCGCCCTCACAGCTCCGTGCGCAGCCTCGCCGAAGCCCTGGGCGTGCCGCGCAAGACCTTGCACGACAAGTTGCGCAAACACGGCCTGAACTTCGCCGACAGCGCCAGCCACAGCGCCGACGACGAATGAATCCGCCTACCGCCAAGAGACCGCTATGAGCCGCGACAGCCGTTACTTGCAAGCCGTACTCCACCATGACATTCCCCTCACCCGTGAGATGGGTCTCAAGGTGCTCGACTGGCAGCATGACCAACTGCACCTGCACCTGCCCTTGCAAGCCAATATCAACCACAAGAGCACCATGTTCGGTGGCAGCCTCTACTGCGGTGCCGTGCTGGCAGGCTGGGGTTGGTTGCATCTGAAGCTGCACGAAGCGGGGATAGACGACGGTCATATCGTGATTCAGGAAGGGCAGATCAGCTATCCGCTGCCGGTGACGCAGGATGCGACGGCCATTTGCGCGGCGCCGGAAGAAAAAGTGTGGAAACGTTTCTTGGCGACGTACAAGCGTTATGGTCGGGCACGGTTGGCGCTGGAGACATGGATTGTGAATGAGGGCAGTGAGGCGCGTGCAGTAACCTTTACCGGCCAGTACGTCCTGCACCGATAAAAAATGTGGGAGGGGGCAAGCCCCCTCCCACATTTTGATCTGCCGCGGTCTTAAGTTCTGGCCAGGGTCAACAGGCGTTCACGCCATGCGGCCTTGGCTGGCAGCGCAAGAAAGAAGGGGTTCAACAGCGACTCCCGTGCGGGGTAGCTGAAACGCTCACCACTCAACTCCAATACTTCGCCTCCCGCCCCTTCCAGTACGCCCTGTGCCGCCGCGGTATCCCATTGCGAGGTCGGTGCCAGGCGCGGGTAGCAATCGGCACTGCCTTCGGCCAACAGGCAAAATTTCAACGAGCTGCCGATATTCGCCAGTTTCAACGCGCCCAAGCCTTCGCTCAAGCCATCCAGCAGGCGTTCCTGCTCAGGGCTGGTATGCCGACGGCTGGCGACCACCGTAAAGGCTTCCCCTGCGGCCGGAGTCTGGCGCACCTGAATCTGCTTGGGCGCTGCCTTCACATCTGAACGCCATGCCCCAAGGCCCGCGCCACCGAAGTAGCAACGGCCGGTGGTCGGCATCGACACGACACCGAACACCACGCGCCCCTGTTCGATCAAGGCAATATTGACCGTGAATTCTTCGCTGCCGGAAATGAATTCCTTGGTGCCATCCAACGGGTCCACCAGCCACCACCGCTGCCACTGGGCACGCACGCTCAGATCGATATTGGCGTCTTCTTCGGACAATACCGGAATGCTCGGATCGAGCGCGGTAAGACCTGCGAGTATCAGATGATGCGCAGCCAGATCGGCAGCCGTCACCGGCGAATCATCCGCCTTGGAGGTCACAGCTACATCTGCGCGCCAGTAGGGCAGGATAGCTTCACCGGCCTGGCGTGCCAGCTCAATCACGGGGGCAATAAACGGGTGGCCTAAAAACAGTTCGCTCATGCGTTGAACGCTCCACGCTGGGTCAACAGATCGCGTACCAGATACAGCGCGGCAAGCGCTCGGCCTTCGCTGAATTGTTCATTTTGCGCCAGCGCCGACAGCTCCCGCAGGTTGACCCTGTCCACGCGCATCGGCTCAGGTTCATCGCCCTCCAGACGCTCTTCGTAGAGGTCGGTGGCCAGCACCACCTGGATTTTCTGGCTCATATAGCCCGGCGACAATGACAGCTCGGTGATGTGCTCCAACTGCCGCGCGCCATAGCCGGCTTCTTCCTTGAGTTCGCGGTCCGCCGCCGCCAACACGTCCTCGCCGGGCTCGATCAAGCCTTTGGGCAAGGACAATTCATATTCGTCGGTGCCGCCGCAGTATTCTTCGACCAGCAACGCATGATCTTCGTCGATCATCGCCACAATCATCACCGCGCCGTAGCCAGCACCACGCCCCACCAGGCGCTCGTAGGTCCGTTCAACGCCATTGGAAAAGCGCAACTGCACTTCCTCCACGCGGAACAAACGGCTACTGGCGACTATTTCGCGGGCGAGGACGGTGGGTTTCTGGCGCATAAGCGGCTCCTTGGCGTGATCGGGTTACTATACCGTGGCTTTTCCGATTGTCTGTGTCGGATATCTTTACTTACATGAGAACGCACCATGCCCTCTTTGCCCTGGCACGCCATCGACACCGTCCTGCTGGACATGGACGGCACCTTGCTCGACCTGCACTACGACAACCATTTCTGGATGGAACACCTGCCTCACCGCTACGCCGAACTGCACGGCGTGAGCCGGGCCATGGCCGAAATGGAGTTGCAGCCGTTGTTTGAGCGTAACGCCGGACAGTTGCAATGGTATTGCCTGGATTTCTGGAGCGCTGAATTGGCGATCCCGGTGCGTGAGCTCAAGCTGGAAACCGCCCACTTGATCGCCCTGCGCCCGGATGCCGATACTTTTCTGAAGGCGATCAAACAGGCCGGCAAGCGCGTGATTATGATCACCAATGCTCATCGTGATTCGCTGTCATTGAAGTTGGAACGCATTGAACTGGCGCCGTATTTCGAGCGATTGATCAGCTCCCATGACTACGGTTTCCCCAAGGAGAACCCACAGTTCTGGCAAGCGTTGCAAGCCGACATCCGCTTCGACCCGGCCCGTAGCTTGTTTATCGATGACACCTTGCCGATTCTGCGCAGTGCCCGGGATTTCGGCGTGGGGCATTTGCTGGCGGTGAAAGAGCCGGACAGCCAAAAAGGGCCAAAAGACACCGCAGAATTCGCGGCTGTCGGGGATTACCGAGATCTCATTGCCGGACTTTGAGCGAATGTGGGAGGGGGCAAGCCCTGATACCAACCTGTAGGAGCGAGCTTCCTCATTTTATCCTGCGTATTACTCAGGGATACGCAGTGTCTGGCCCGGATAGATTTTGTCCGGGTGCGACAACAGCGGCTTGTTAGCTTCGAAAATCTTGTTGTACTTATTCGCGTCGCCATAGACCGTTTTAGAAATTGCGCTGAGCGTGTCACCGCTTTTCACAACAACAAAGCGTGAAGCCACAACGACTGGGCCGGTAACAGTGATCTGGTCATCCACACTTGCCACACCGGCAATGTTACCCAGCGCCAAAAGGATCTTTTCTTTCTCTTCCTGGGTCGCCACTTCACCGGTCACAGTGACCTTGTCGCCATCCACCGTGGTCTGCACGTTTGGATTACCCAGGCCCACCTTGCTCACATGCTCCTTCAACTGCTCACTGGCGTTCGCATTACCCGGCGTCAACAGGTCAACAATCTTTTCGCCGGCTTCTTTGATAAAGCTAAAAATACTCATGGTGCGCTCTCCTTGGGATTTAATTTCCAGATGCCCAAGACTAGACCAGTCCTGCAGACTTGGGTTCCTGACTGGCTAAAGACTCAAAAGTATCCTGATCCGCCGTCTCTGGAATAAGCCGCCGGCGAAAAGGCCGGGAACCTTGATCGACGCCATCTATCAATACATCAATACTGGCAATTAGACGCGACCCTTTGTCGCGCCTAGTCTGAACACTGATCAATCCGTCGGTGGTACTGCCCCATGAACGCCAAGCGCCCAACCTGCGCGGCGCCCGCCCTTGAAACGCCTGCGCCCGCCGCCAGCCAGAGCTACCAATACTGCAATCTTGAACACACCGAAGTCGGCAGCACCGCGTTGGCCGAAGAGGTGGCGTTGGCCATTGCTTACAACGACATCAGTCAGGCAGTCATGCTGGTAACGCCCACGGACCTTGAAGACTTTATCGTCGGTTTCAGCCTCGGCAGCGGCATTATTGCCGACGTTAGCGACATTTATGACCTCAAGATCAGCGGCGAGGGTTGCGCTCAGTACGCTCAGGTGCAGATTTCCAGCCGCGCGTTCTGGAACCTCAAGCAACAGCGCCGCCAATTGGCGGGCACCAGCGGCTGCGGCCTGTGCGGTGTAGAAGCGGTTGAACAGGCCCTGCCCGACCTTCAAGTGCTGCCCGGCGCGCCCTTGCCGCCCGCGCAATGGCTCGACGGTCTGCGCCAGCGCATCAGTGCATTCCAACCGTTGGGCCAGTACAGCGGCGCCGTGCACGCGGCGGTGTTTATGAACGATCAAGGTGAATTGCTGTTGGGCCGAGAAGATATCGGCCGGCATAACGCCCTGGATAAATTGATCGGCGCGTTGATCCGCCAAAAGATTCCGACCGACGGTGGCCTGGCCATTGTTACCAGCCGCTGCAGCCTTGAATTGATCCAGAAAGTCTTGCGCGCAGGCATCCAGACCCTGGTCAGCCTGTCGTCGCCCACCGGCCTGGCCCTGCAATGGGCACGCCGGCACAACCTCAATCTCATCCACCTGCCGCAAAAAAGCGCGCCACGGGTCTACAGCCCAGCGATGGAGCACCAGCCATGAGCCTTCACCACCAAGCCGACCAGACGCCAACCCCACGCTACAAGCCCTACAAAGGCCCAGCCGGTGGCTGGGGCGCCCTGATCAGCGTGGCGCAAGCCTGGCTGACCAGCGACAACGCCCTGAAAAACCTGCGCATGATGCTCAAGACCAACCAGAACGGCGGCTTCGACTGCCCGGGCTGCGCCTGGGGCGACTCGCCGGAAAGCGGCATGGTCAAGTTTTGCGAAAACGGCGCCAAGGCGGTCAACTGGGAAGCCACCAAGCGCCGCGTCGATGCGGCCTTCTTCGCCAAGCACAGCGTCACGGCCTTGCTTGAGCAAAGCGACTACTGGCTGGAATACCAGGGCCGCCTGACCGAGCCGATGCGTTATGACGCCGAAACCGATCGCTACGCCCCCATCAGCTGGGATGCGGCATTCGACCTGGTCGGCAAACACCTCAACGCCCTGCCCAGCCCGAACATGGCCGAGTTCTACACCTCGGGTCGCGCCAGCAACGAAGCCGCCTACCTGTACCAGTTGTTTGTACGCGCCTACGGCACCAACAATTTCCCGGACTGCTCCAACATGTGCCACGAAGCCAGCGGCGTCGCCCTGGCACAGAGTGTGGGCGTAGGCAAAGGCACCGTGACCTTTGACGACTTCGAACATGCCGACGCTATTTTCGTCTGGGGCCAGAACCCCGGCACCAACCATCCACGTATGCTTGAACCGCTGCGCGAAGCGGTGAAGCGCGGCGCCCAGGTGGTGTGCATCAATCCCCTGAAAGAGCGCGGCCTGGAGCGCTTCCAGCACCCGCAACATCCGCTGGAAATGCTCACCAATGGTGACAAACCGACCAACACTGCTTACTTCCGCCCGGCTTTGGGCGGCGACATGGCGATTCTGCGCGGCATGGCCAAGTTCCTGTTGCTGTGGGAACGCCAAGCGCTGGCCGAAGGCAAGGAAGCGGTGTTCGACCATGACTTCCTCAATGAGCACACTGCCAACGTACTGGAGTATCTGGGCCAGATCGATGACACCTCATGGGAAGAAATCGTCGAGCAATCCGGCCTGACCCTGGTGGAGATTGAGCAAGCGGCGCGTATGTACGCCAAAGGCAAGAACGTAATCATGTGCTGGGCCATGGGGATTACTCAGCACCGTCACTCGGTGCCGACCATCCAGGAAATCGCCAACCTGATGTTGTTGCGCGGCAATATCGGCCGCCCGGGTGCCGGCCTGTGCCCGGTGCGCGGTCACAGCAACGTGCAGGGCGACCGCACCATGGGTATCAACGAACGCCCTCCGGTGGCGTTTCTGGATGCGCTGGAGCGTCGTTTCCAGTTCCAGGTGCCGCGCGACAACGGTCACAACGTGGTGGAAGCGATTCACGCCATGCTTGAAGGCCGCTCCAAAGTGTTTATCGGCCTGGGCGGCAACTTCGCTCAAGCCACCCCGGACAGCCTGCGTACCTTCGAAGCGCTGCGCAATTGCGACCTGACCGTGCAAATCAGCACCAAGCTCAACCGCAGCCACCTGATGCACGGTAAAGACGCGCTGATCCTGCCGTGCCTGGGTCGTACCGACATCGACATCCAGGCCGACGGCCCGCAAGCGGTGACGGTGGAAGACTCGTTCAGCATGGTCCACGGCTCCAATGGCCAACTGCAACCGCTGTCGAAACTGATGAAGTCCGAGCCGGCGATCCTGGCAGGCATTGCTGCCGCCACCCTGGGCAGCAAGCCCGTGGATTGGAACTGGCTGGTGGCCGACTACGGGCGCATCCGCGACCTGATCGCCGACACCATCCCAGGCTTCAAGGACTTCAACGAGAAGATCAAACATCCGGGTGGGTTTTACCTGGGCAACTCCGCCGGCGCACGCCGTTGGAACACACCGTCGGGCCGCGCCAACTTCCGCCCGAACATCTTGCCCAAGGACCTGATCCACGAACGCACCCACGCCACGGGCCGGGTGCCGGACCTGATCATGCAGTCGATGCGCTCCCATGATCAGTACAACACCACCATCTATGGCCTGGACGACCGTTATCGCGGGGTCAAAGGCCAGCGTGACGTGCTGTTCGTCAATGAAGCCGACATTATCCGCCTGGGCTTCAAACCGGGGCAGAAGGCCGACATTGTGTCGCTGTGGGAAGACGGCCGTGAGCGCCGTGTGAAGGGCTTTACGCTGCTGGCATTCGATATTCCGGCGGGGCAGGCGGCGGCTTACTACCCGGAAGTGAACCCATTGGTGCCATTGGAAAGCACGGGCGACGGTAGCCATACGCCAACATCGAAGTTTGTTGCGATTCGCTTGGAAGCGGCGAGTGACAGTGGGTTGATCATGGCGCGCTCGGCCTGACTTGATCCGAGATATGTGTTGCTTGAACTACTGCTTTCGCGGGCAAGCCCGCTCCCACACTGGGATGGGTTCACCATTGAGACTGTGTGGACCGATCTAATGTGGGAGCGGGCTTGCCCGCGAAGAGGCCAGCACAAGCACCGCACATTCTACAGGCACAAAAAAAGGCCGCTTTTGCATAAAAGCGGCCGTTCCGAAGTAACTAAAGACCTGCAAAAACGACTTAAGTTCCCTATACAAAACAGTAACTTAGCAAATTGTATACAACCTCTGCCGCCGGTCGGATTTCGATTGTCAGCGGCTCGATACAACCTCAGGATCGCGCCGTCATCCCCTTGAGGTTTCCCTGAATGAAGTTCTCCTCGATTCTCTTGTTGTCCCTTGGCCTGGTCAGTGGCGCAGCCATGGCCGGTGGCACCACCGAAGCCGGTGTAGGCGGCGCATTGGGCGGGGTTCTAGGTTCCGTTGTCGGCCAGCAGCTGGGCGGCAATACCGGTTCGACCATCGGCGCGGCCCTGGGCGGCGCGGGCGGTAGTGCGGTCGGCGCCGACAAGCGCAGCCGTGGCGAAGCTGCTATTGGCGGCGCACTGGGCGCAGCCGGCGGCAACGTCGTGGGCCGCAGCGTCGGCGGCAGCACCGGTGCACTGATCGGCTCAGCAGCCGGCGGTGGTGCCGGCGGTGCACTGGGCAACTACATGGGCAACGAAAGTGATCGCGACGACCGCCGCTACCGCGATCGCGACCGTGACGACCGTCGCTACTACCGCGACGGCCACCCGGGCCGCGGTCATGCCTATGGCCATCGCAAGAACAAGCATCACTACCGTCATCGGTAAGCCCTAAAGGCCACAACAGCACTAATGTGGGAAGGGTTGCGCCCTCCCACATTTGCTTCAAGACAGCATCAAACCACCAGTCGCTGCAACGCCTCGCGCAACATCCCCGGTATCGGCACAGGCTGGTTCGACGCCCTATCCACAAACACATGCACAAAGCGCCCCGCCGCACAGGCCTCCTCTTCGCCTGCCTTGAATACCGCCAGCTCATACTGCACCGAACTGTTGCCCAACTTGCCCACCCGCAGGCCAACTTCAATGCGCTCCGGAAAAGCAATCGACGCAAAATAGTCGCACGCCGAACTCACCACAAAGCCCACCACTTCACCGTCGTGAATATCCAACCCGCCCTGTTCGATCAGATAGGTATTCACCGCCGTGTCAAAAAAACTGTAATAGGTGACGTTATTGACGTGACCATAAGCATCGTTGTCGTGCCAACGGGTGGTAATCGGTTGGAAGTGGCGGTAATCGGCGCGTAAAGGCGTTGAGTCAGGCATCGGTAAGTCTCTTCAAAGTGAATCCAATTGGGCGTGGGCCCAATCGCGTACCTCGGCGTAGGGGTAGTCTTCCAGCGCAGCAAAACCGGAAATGCCCCGCGCCTTCAGCTTGGTGAACAGCGGCACACTGATACCACCGAGGAAACGCGTCAACCGCTCGGCATCCGGCAAATGACCGGTGTGCTCATGATGCCTGTGGATAAAATCACCGCACAGTCCCATGAAGTTTTTATCCACAAGCGCCGGCAGGCTCGGCGGATCCGGCAGATGGGCGACATGACCGTGGCACACCGAACAATGCCCGCAGCGCTGGGGAGCGTTTTCGTCACCGAAATACTGCGCCAGGCGTTGCCCCAGGCAATGTTCGGTGGCGAACAGATCGAGCATGGCGTGAATCCGCGCCACCTCCGTCACCTCGTGTTGCTTGAAGCCTGTGTATAACTCAGCGCTCAAGGTCTGTGGATCGAAATCGGTGTCGAGCAAACTGTAGACCTCAGTCATCTGCTTGCTCTCCAGCTCGATCAAGCCCTGTTCCTGGAAGTAATCCAGCGCTTTTACCACACGGCTGCGCTCGGCATTGTGCTGTTGATAAAGCGCGTCGAAATCCACCGTCGCCCAGGTCTTCGCACGCTTGCATACCTGAATGATTGCCGCGACGAACTGCTGACGCTCGCCGGAAAAGCGCGCGAGCAAGGCATCAGGTTCAACAAGATATTTGAAACGGTATTCAGCATAAAACGCATAGCGCGGCGCGATCACGCCCTTAAGCTCCAACTGCACCAGCAGCGTCTTGAGCGGTAATTCGCGGATATTGCTGTGGTCCGAAAGCGACCGGAGGAGAAATTCCCACTGCCCTTCGTTGCCCGCTGCCTGCAGCTCCTCAAGCACCCGGCGAATGCCTTCTTGTTCCGGCGTGTCGCCGTACACAAAATTTTCCAGCACATTCAGGCTGTCGCGGTTGGCCAAGACCAAACAATCCGACGGCTGCCCGTCCCGCCCCGCACGGCCGATCTCCTGGCTGTAGTTCTCGATGGACTTGGGCAGGTCGAAGTGCACCACATTGCGGATATCACTCTTGTCGATGCCCATGCCGAACGCGATGGTGGCGACAATGCAGTTGGAACGCCCCCCCATGAACCGTTGCTGGATGCCCTCGCGTTTATCGTGGGGCAAACCCGCGTGATAAGCCTCGGCCTGGATGCCGTGGCGGTTCAGGTGCTCAGCAATCTGCTCGGCGGTTTTCTGCAAGGTGACGTAGACAATGCTCGGCTGGTTGGGCCGCTCTTTCATCCACTCCACCAGCCGGCGGCGTTTGTCCTGGCCGCTGACCGGTTCTACCAGCAGATTGAGGTTAGGCCGGTAGAAGCCTGTGGTGACCACGTCACCCGGAGCAATCGCGAACTTGGCCTGCATGTCGGCAATCACCTTGGGCGTAGCCGTGGCCGTCAACAGCAGCGCTTGCGGGATATTGAACTGGCGCTGGTAGTCCGGCAGCTTCAAGTAATCGGGGCGGAAGTTATGGCCCCACTCGGAGATGCAGTGCGCCTCATCCACCACCAGCAGAGAAATCTGCACGCTGTGCAGGAAGTTACGAAAGCGCTCGTTCTTCAAGCGCTCCACCGAAATCATCAGAATTTTCAACTCGCTCGAACGCGCACGGGCCATCACCTCGTTGGCCTCGTCACGGCTCTGGGCCGAATCGATACTGCCTGCCGAAATGCCGTGGCGCTGCAAAAAACCCAACTGATCCTGCATCAATGCCAGCAACGGCGACACCACCAGCGTCAGGTGCGGCAGCAGCACCGCCGATAGCTGGTAGCACAAGGATTTACCCGACCCCGTAGGGAAAATGGCTGCTGCCGAACGCCCGGCCAGAACGGCGCTGACCGTCTCTTGCTGGCCCAGGCGAAATTGTGAATAACCAAAGACCTGCTGGAGGGTGTCGTGCATAAGGCTGTCACTCCATTGACCGCTGAACGTGGCTTAAAAACGTAGCCCAGTAAGTTCGGCGAATCGAGAAAGGTCGCAAGGAAATAAGAGACAGGATGATACACAGGCAGAGGATGGCCGGGGGCCGGACGGGAATATTGCGAAAGCTCACATTGAATTAAGATCTTCGCCAGGATTTTGATACTGGCGACGACTTACCCACGAGTACGCAGCACGTCCAGCTGCAACCTGAGCAAGCGCAAGTCTAAGCAACACCTGTGCAGGAGCGAGCTTGCTCGCGAAAATCGTCAACGATGACGGGGTAAGTTAGAAAAGCGCGGCGTTCTTGAGTTTTTCGCGAGCAAGCTCGCTCCTACAGTTGTTTCGCTTTGCCTGTTGCATCAGTGCCTAGCCATAAATGCCGCAGGCTTTTGTAGGACACCGCCAAACGTCACGCCATCCCTTTCCCAAACTGCTTCAAATACCCGTTCAACCTCTTTAGCAGTTACGTGCAGCTGACAGAAAATAACGCCCTATCAACTGTCTCGGCAAAAACCGTGAACATCGAAAGGACTCAACACATCGGCCACTATGGCGTCACTTCCACAGTGATTCGCCTTACGGCTCTACCAACCCACCGAAACGTACAAAGGTGGCTGGTGCGATGAGTGAACACATTCAATGGATCAATTTGCTTCTCTTCTTGATACTCGCCGCTGTCATTGATAAGACAATAAGGTTGCCCTTACTCAGGAAGTGGCTCGGGCTCTGCCTATTGATAACCGGTCCAACACTTCTGCTGTATGCCACGTCCTGGATCATAGCGACGCAGCTTGAAAGTCTGCCGATAGTCACCTTTGTGACAGGCATCGGGTTGCTGAGCACCCCGAATATCTATTGCAAGGTAAATAACACTCACCCTTTGATGACTGCACTCATGAACCTGTCTCCCAACTTCCCCGAAGACCCTGCCATGCAGCAGCTCCTGCAGTTGCTGCACGAAGAAATCGGGCTGCCGAAGCACAAGGCCATCGGCTTGCACACTTCACTGAACTTCGACCTTGGTTGCGATGGCGCCGAAGCCAAGCAGTTCATGGAAACACTGGAACAGGATTTCGGGGTCGACCTGAGCGACTACGACGCTTATCGTTACTTCCAGCCACCGGTATTCGACGTTTTCCTCAAGCGTCGCGCCAAGGGCCGTGGTGACAAAATTCCGCTGACCATCGGTATGCTCTACCTGGCGATCAAGACCCACAGCTGGGACACGCAAACGCTGGAAAACCTGAGCTGAATCCAAGCCCCCTCCCACCTTGGTTCTGCGTTAATCTGGCCAGCGGTATACATAACAAGGACCTTACATGGACGTAACAATGGGCCTGCTGGCCGCTCTGCTCTGGGGTGGCACGGACTTTCTGGTGGGCCTCAACGCCCGCGCCGTTGGCGTTAAACGCGCGGTGTATTTCGGCCAAGCGCTTGGCTTTTTGATCATGACCCTGCTGCTGGTCATTCTCCCGGCCTTCCTGTTCAAGTCCCTTGATGCGCCATTGAGCGTCTGGCTGCTGGGCATAGCGGCCGCACTGCTGACCGTCTCCGGAGCCCTCGCGCTGTCCAAGGCTTTCGCCCTGGGCAAAGCCGCCATCGTCGCGCCATTGGTCACCTCCTATGGCGTAGTGACCACCCTGCTGTCCTGGGCCAGCGGTGAGCACATCAGCCTGATACAGCTGGGCTGCATCGCCCTGTGCGTGCTCGGCGTTGTCCTTTCCAGCCTCCACAAGGACAACGGCACGCCCCACAACAACCCGCGTCTGTCCATTGCCTACGCCATGCTCGCCGCAACGCTGTATGGCACCAGTTTCTGGCTGCAAGGTCGCTACACCCTGCCGGCGCTGGGGCCGATCACCATGTTATGGCTGGGTTACCTGGTGGGCCTGTGTGTGCTGGTGGTGATGGTGCTGAAGATCAAGGACGGGCTGAAGATCCCGCCGTTGAAAAACTGCGCGACATTGACCGGTGCAAGCTTGATGAACCTCGGCGGCTTCTCGGCGTTTTCGTGGGGCGCGATGGCCGGCTCGGTGTCGGTGGTGACCGTGATCAGTACGCTGTCAGGCGGGATTGCGGCGATCCTTGGGTTTGTGTTTTTCAAGGAAAGATTGTCAGCCGTGCAAGTGCTAGGCGTCGTACTGGTGCTGGTCGGTGCAGTGGTGCTGCACATCGCCGACTGACCGTTCGCGCACAAAAAAGCCGCCTGCAAAGAGGCGGCTTTTTCACAACCGGCGAATCTTACAACTTGGGACCCGCGGCCTTGATCGCATCGCTTACTTCAAACTTCTTGAAGTTCTCGATGAACAGGCCAGCCAGCGCTTTCGCTGCTTCGTCGTAGGCAGCCTTGTCAGCCCAGGTGTTGCGTGGGTTCAACAGGCCGGTCTCAACGCCCGGTACAGCCAATGGCACGTCGAGGTTGATGGTGTCCAGGTGTTCGGTCTGTGCACCGATCAACGCGCCGCTCTGGATCGCCGCAATCACGCCACGAGTGGTCGGGATATTGAAGCGTTTGCCAACACCGTAGCCGCCACCAGTCCAACCGGTGTTGACCAGGTAGACCTTGGAGCCGAAACCACGGATACGCTTGATCAGAAGCTCAGCGTACTCACCGGCCGGCCGTGGGAAAAACGGCGCGCCGAAGCAGGTGGAGAAGGTCGACTTGATGCCACTGCCCGAACCCATTTCGGTCGAGCCCACCAGTGCGGTGTAGCCGGACAGGAAGTGGTAGGCCGCTTGTTCTTCGCTGAGGATCGACACTGGCGGCAGGACGCCGGTCAGGTCGCAAGTCAGGAAGATCACTGCGTTTGGCTCGCCGCCCAGGTTCTTCTCGGAACGCTTGGCAACGTGCTCCAGCGGGTAAGCAGCACGGCTGTTTTGGGTCAGGCTGACATCGGCGTAATCGGCGTGCTTGGCCTCGTCGATTACGACGTTTTCCAGCACAGCGCCGTGCTTGATGGCTTTCCAGATAACCGGCTCGTTCTTCTCGGACAGGTCGATGCACTTGGCATAGCAACCGCCTTCGATATTGAACACCACGCCTTCGCCCCAACCGTGTTCGTCGTCACCGATCAGGTAACGGCTTTCGTCGGCAGACAGGGTGGTCTTGCCGGTGCCGGACAGGCCGAAGAACAGGGTCACGTCGCCCGCTTCGCCAATGTTGGCGGCGCAGTGCATCGGCAGTACGTCGGCGGCCGGCAGCAGGAAGTTCTGCACCGAGAACATGGCTTTTTTCATTTCACCGGCGTAACGCATACCGGCGATCAGTACTTTTTTCTGAGCGAAATTGAGGATCACGCAACCATCGGAGTTGGTGCCGTCACGCTCTGGCACGCACTCGAAGTTAGCCACGTTGAGCACTTGCCACTCTTCACGACCGGCCGGGTTGTATTGAGCCGGGTTGATGAACAGGCAACGACCGAACAGGTTCTGCCAGGCAGTCTGGGTGGTCATTTTCACGGCCAGGTAGTGGTCTTCTGCAGCCCCTACGTGAACATGGGAAACGAAATGCTCTTGCGCGTTGTTGAACGCCTCGACGCGAGCCCACAGGGCATCGAACTTGTCGGCCGGGAACTTGCGGTTGATCGGGCCCCAGGCGATGGCGTCCTGGGTGGAAGGCTCTTCAACGATGAAGCGATCGACCGGCGAACGACCGGTGCGGTGACCGGTTTCGACAACCAGCGCACCCGTATCGGCAAGCACGCCTTCACCGCGCTGCAGGGCTTCTTTGACCAGATCGTCAACACTCAGATCGGTGTATACGGTGTTATTGGCTTGCGTCATGAGGTTCCCCGTCGGCCTATGGCCGAGTGCTCCAAACGTTTTGTAGTAGAAAGTTGCGCACTACTACCGCGAAAAAAGTGGGCCGGATTATGCCAGAAAAGCCCAAAAAGAGTAGGGCCCTCCCGTCAGAACACCTCTAATCCGGCGTTTGTCAGGTGATTTACCTGTGCTTAAACGTTTTAGTGGCGGGTGTCGGAAGGGGTATCGATGCCTGCTCCAGCGAACAATTGGGCTACATCAGCCGCATCGAACAGGTAGCGCTGGTTGCAGAACTGGCAGTCAATCTCGATATGGCCGCCGTGCTCCACTACCAGATTCTGCGCATCTTCCAGGCCCAGGCTGACCAGGGCATTGCCGGAACGCTCGCGCGAACAGCTGCAATGGAAATGCAGGGCTTGCGAGTCAAACAGCCGCACAGCTTCTTCGTGGTAAAGGCGGTGCAGGATGGTTTCGTTGTCCAGGCCCAGCAGCTCTTCGGCCTTCAACGTGTCGGCCAGCGCGATGATATGCCGCCAGCTTTCGGCACGGTCATCCTCATCCTTGATGCGGTCGGCCGGCAATTGTTGCACCAGCAAACCACGGGCGCGCTTGCCGTCGGCGTTAAGCCAGAACTTGGTGCCCACCTGCTGGGACATTACGAAGTAATTGGTGAAGCATTCGGACAGGGTTTGGCCATCGAGATCGACAATGCCCTGGTAGCGCTGGCCTTCGGTCGGGTCGACGGTCAGTGCCAGGACGCCGTTGGGCATCAGGTCGGCCAGGGTGGCATCCGCGGCGATCTGATCAGCCTCGTAACGGGCCAGACCACGGATTTCGCGCTCGCTGGAGCACTCGATCATCAACATGGGCACCGGCCCTTCGGAACGCGCCTGCAAAATCAGCAAACCGTCGAACTTCATGGTGCCAACCAGCAGCGCCGCGGCGGCCATCAGCTCGCCGAGCAATTGCGCGACCGGCTCCGGATAGGCGTGTTTGGCAAGGACTTCGGCATAGCTGAGCTCCAACGACACCATCTCGCCGCGGGCATCGCTCTCATCGAAGATGAAGCGTTGGGTGAAGTCGGTATCCGGTAGATCAGTCATAGGTCTGGGTATCTGAAGTGATGACAAAATGATTACAAGGTTTATAAAATTAAACGCTTTAGCACCATCTTGGTGCGACTTCTCCTGAATTCAAGGAGCTGAATAAAGCGATGAGGGACAGTTTATGAACAATCCGGGTTTGTTCCAAGCCAACTGGAACCTCCGGCGATGGGCTCTTTGCAATCTACTCGCTATCGGGCTGCTGTGTTTTTGGCTGTGGCCCACGGGGCAGATGCTGTGTGTGATTTTCGACGAGTGGCTGTTTCATCTGCTCAATGGCCCGCTGGCCACGAACTCGACCTGGTTGCATGTATGGGCCGTGGCCAGCCTGCGACCGTTTGATGCAGTGGTCGGCGTGATTTTGCTGGCACTGCTGATTCGCGGCGACTGGGTGTTCAAGGCCGTGCAGGTGCGCCAGGCGTTTTTTGGTTTCCTTGGCATTCTGCTGCTGTTGCTGTTTATTCGCATGTTGTTCTCCAAACTCGCGGCGCACATGGGCTGGCAGCACAGCAGCCCGTCCATGGTGATCAGCGGCGCGATTCAGATGAGTGATTTTTTCCCGGGGCTGGAGAAAACCTGGGAGCTGAAGGATCGTTCCAGCCAAAGCTTCCCGGGTGACCATGCGTCGGTGCTGTTGATCTGGGGAATGTTCATGACCGTGTTCGCCAAGCGCATCAGCCAGGTGCTGGTGATCTGGGGCCTGGCGTTGTTGTTCATGATGCCGCGCCTGGTCGCGGGCGCGCACTGGGGTCAGGACGATTACATCGGCGGCGTACTTCTGGCGTTGTTGGCGCTGGGCTGGGGGTATTACACGCCGTTTGCGGCGAAGGTGTCGGGCGCTTTGTTGCGGATGACGGCGCCGCTTTTCGAGCTACTGAGCAAGTTGCCCGTTATTGGGCGGTTGAGTGTCATGCGCACAACTGCGTAACTCCCCAGGGCTAAAAGTGGGGGCTTGCTCGCGAATGCGGGGTGTCAATCAATGCATCTGTGCCTGACCCACCGTATTCGCGGGCAAGCCCGCTCCCACATTTTGTCGAGTTTGCATGGGCGACTCGTGCAATCAGTCGTCATTGCCGCTGCCGCGGAATTTGAACAGGTCGCGGCGCTGCTTCTTGCTCGGTTTGCCATCAGTGGTCAAGCCTGAGGCCCCAGCCTTGCGCATGGCCGCGGCATTTTCACGCTTGGCAATGCTGGCTTCGGTTTCCGCGTACAACGTCTGCGCTTCAGGGGCGCCCCGGCGCACAATGGAAAGCGCCTGCACCACGACAGTCTTTTCATCAAACCCTGCACGAATCTGAAACTCATCGCCGATACGTGGCTCTTTGCCCGGTTTGCAGCGCTCGCCGCGATGATGCACCTTCCCGCTTTCGATCGCGGCCTTGGCCAGGGCACGGGTTTTATAGAAGCGTGCCGCCCACAACCACTTGTCCAGTCGGACCTTTTCTTCCTCTTGCTGTTTTTGACCCACTTGAATTCCTCGCTCTGAAAAATGTCGCAACCTTACCGTTGAAACCCTTCGACGCATAAATCCCAAGGCTCACCTAAGATACGCCAGGTAGCACCCTGTTTTCGCGAGGATACGCTGTGACCGACTTTCCCCTTTCACTCACCTCGCCCAACCAGCGGTGCGTGGGTTGCCAGCAAAGCGAGCCTTTGGGGTTCGATTTTGCGTTCGCCTACCAGCCTATCGTAGACCTGCGTGACCGCTCTATATTCGCCAACGAAGCCTTGGTGCGCGGTACCCAGGGGGAAGGCGCGCTGTCGGTGCTGGCTCAGGTCAACGAAACCAATCGCTACCGCTTCGACCAGCGCTGCCGAACCAAGGCCATTGCCGGGGCCGCTGCTCTGGGCATGCAAACTCACCTTTCCATCAACTTCATGCCCAATGCCGTATATCGCCCCGAGCTGTGTATCCGCAGCACTCTGGAGGCCGCCCGGGCGCACAATTTCCCCCTGGACCGGCTGATTTTCGAAACCCTGGAAAGCGAGCATGTAGATAACTATCGCCATTTGACCAATATTCTGCGTGAATACCGCGAATTCGGCTTCAAGACTGCTATCGACGACTTCGGCGCGGGCTATTCGGGGCTGAATCTGCTGGCCGATTTCCAACCCGACCTGATCAAACTCGACATGGCGTTGATTCGCAATGTCGATCAAGACCGTGTCCGTCAGGTGATCGTCCGGGGGATTGTCACAATCTGTGAGCAGTTGGGGGTTACTGTCATCGCCGAAGGCATCGAAAGTGCCGGCGAACGGGATTTCCTCTCCGACTGTGGAATATTTCTGATGCAGGGTTTCTGGTTCGCCAAGCCTGCATTCAATGCCCTGGCCAAGGTTTCTCCTCAAGCCTGGGCAAATTGACCGGTACCCATATTGAAGACATTTGACCATTTGACCGTTGTGGGTCTGCGAGAGTGGGTGGCCCTTCCCGACCTGGGAGTGGCGGGCCTGCGCGCGAAGATCGACACCGGTGCCAGCACCTCAAGCCTGCACGCCACCGATATCGAGCCGTTTGAGCGCGACGGTGAAAAGTGGGTGCGCTTTACCGCGCACCTGGGCAGCGTGGTGCAACTGCGTCACCGTCGCTGCGAAGCGCCCCTGGTGACGATGAAAACCATCAAGAGCTCCAACGGCCATGCGCAGGTGCGCTACGTGATCAGCACCACCCTGGCGCTGGGCGACCGGGTCTGGCGGGTGGAATTCACCCTCGCCTGTCGCAAAGCCATGCGTTACCGCCTGTTACTGGGCTCCAAGGCGTTGATTGACGGCCAGTTGGTGGTCAATCCAGGCGTCAAGTATGTTCAAGACAAGCCGGTGTTCCCGGTCTCCACTATTTCTGCCCCAGGTGCTGCATGAAGATTGCTGTGCTGTCGCGAAACCCGCGTCTGTATTCCACCCGCCGCCTGGTCGAGGCCGGCACTGAACGTGGCCATGAAATGGTGGTGATCGACACGTTGCGTGCCTACATGAACATTGCCAGCCACAAACCGCAGATTCACTACCGGGGTAAACCCCTGGAAGGCTTTGATGCGGTGATCCCGCGTATCGGCGCCTCGGTGACGTTTTATGGCTGCGCGGTGTTGCGTCAGTTTGAAATGATGGGGGTGTTTCCTCTCAACGAATCCGTGGCCATTGCCCGCTCTCGGGACAAACTGCGTTCGCTGCAGTTGCTGTCACGCCGGGGTATCGGCTTGCCGGTCACTGGCTTTGCCCACTCCCCGGATGACATCCCTGACCTGATCGAGATGGTCAATGGCGCCCCCCTGGTGATCAAGGTACTGGAAGGCACCCAGGGCATCGGTGTGGTGCTGTGTGAAACGGCGACGGCAGCTGAATCGGTGATCGAGGCGTTTATGGGCCTCAAGCAGAACATCATGGTGCAGGAGTACATCAAGGAAGCGGGCGGCGCGGATATTCGCTGCTTCGTGGTGGGCGACAAGGTGATCGCGGCAATGAAGCGCCAGGCCAAGCCCGGTGAGTTCCGCTCCAACCTGCACCGCGGCGGCAGCGCCAGCCTGATCAAGATCACCCCTGAAGAACGCATGACCGCACTACGGGCGGCCAAGGTGATGGGGCTGAGCGTGGCGGGTGTGGACATCCTGCGCTCCAACCATGGCCCGTTGGTGATGGAAGTAAACTCATCGCCAGGCCTGGAAGGGATCGAAACCACCACCGGTAAGGATGTAGCGGGGATCATCATTCAGCATCTGGAAAAGAACGGCGGGCCGAATATGACTCGGACCAAGGGCAAGGGCTGAATACCCACACCTACCACCCATCACAAAACACCTGTGGGAGCTGGCTTGCCTGCGATAGCGGTAGCTCAGTCAACAACGATGTTGAATGTGCCGCCCTCATCGCAGCATAGGTATCTACACAAATCTGTAACGCTCAACGGTAACCACGATGCGAAGCGAGCCGCTCTTGATCTTGATCTGCTTTTGATCTCAGGCGCCCCGTTAAACCACGCTGGCCGAACGCAGGCTTGAATTCGTGGGTAACCCGGCAGGACGCCGGGTTAGCCGCCCCGCGCCATGGATGGCGCGTGGCGGCGGCCCACGGATTCAAGCCTGCGTTCGGGCACACCGAGCCTAGGCGAGGTGCCGAGTGGTGGGGCAAGAGCCCTTTTGGTTACTTTTGGCTGGGCCGGCATTCCGGGCTCTTTTCCAAAAGTGACCCGCTGTCAGAGCGGAACCCTAAGTGGCCGTTACCGCAGCAATGGATATGTACACAATCCAGCTGTGTTGACTGTCAGGCCCTCTTCGCAGGCAAGCCAGCTCCCACATTTGAATCGTGGGGTGTCAGGTAGATAAGCGTCGGCTGTCAGGCCGCCGCGGGAGCAAGCTCCCTCGCCACAGGTCCAGCGTCACACCAAAAACTTGTGTAGATACCTATGCTCATTGCAGGCAAGCCAGCTCCCACATTTGCATTCATATTGCTTGTTAGACAGCGTCCCTAGGCAGCATCAACCCCAGCGGCAGCCGCACCCGTGCTTCCAACCCACCGCCTTCACGGTTGCGCAACTCCACATTGCCGCCATGCATCGACGCAATCCGCCGCACAATCGCCAGCCCCAATCCGGTTCCCTTGCCACCTCGGGCCCGGTCGCCACGGGTGAACGGGTTGAAGATACCCTCCAGCTCGGCAGGGTCGATACCCGTGCCGCGGTCCATCACGCTCAGCACCACGTATGGCGCGGCACTGTCACCGGAGACATACGCTGCCACCTCCACGTCGGAGCCGGCATGATGCAAGGCGTTGCCGATCAGGTTGTTCAGCAGGCGCTTCATCGACACCCGGCGCAATGCAAACGGCTGGATCGGCTCCAGACGCATGCGCACCTGTTCACCGTTCTGGTTATAGGGCGCAACCACCTCACGCACGAGGTCCGTGAGGTCGACTTCCTCCACCACCTCATCACGTCCATCGCGGATGAACGCCAGGAACTGATCCAGGATGGCGTCCATGTCCTCGATGTCGCGCACCATGTCATCGGTGAGGTCGGTATGGTCCCCCATCAACTCAAGGGACAAGCGCAATCGTGTCAACGGTGTGCGCAAATCATGGGACACCCCCGCCAGCATCAGCTCGCGCTCGCGCCCGGCCTGCTCGACGTCTTCCGCCATCTGGTTGAACGCGCCGTACACCTCGGTCATCTCACTGGGCGTGTCGCTGACCGGCAGGCGCACACTGCGCCCTTGACCCAGTTGGCGTGCGGCAAACACCAGACGCTTGAGTGGCTGGTTGAGCTGTCGGACGAAAATCCACGCAGACGCCGTTGAAAGCAGACCAATGGCCAGGAACCAGCCCAGCACATTCCAGATTTTCTGCCCGCGCAGCGGGTGCGGATAAAGCGGCACCTTGATCCAGGCATCACCCAGGCTGGGCGCCCTCACCCACAGCGCAGGCGAAACATGCATGCGCAGCCTCACCTCGGTGTCGGCGCCCAGTTCGGCCTGCATCTGGCGCTGGTAGATCTCGCTGTAAGGCCAATGCTGCTCGCCTTCAGGCACGCCGGCACCATCAACCCGAGTCAAGGTCGACGCCTTGGCTACTTTTTCTCGGTTCTCAGGGTCTACGGCCCAATACCCCCGCAACGTCAGGGCCACACCGTGGCTGTACTGCCGGTCCACCAGCACGTCTTCGTTCATCAACAGATAAACCAGCGTAAGTGCCTTGGAAAACAGAACGACGATAAGCACCAGCCAAAGGGTGCGCGAGAAGAAACTTTGTGGGAACCACAGCGGGGTTTTCATAGATGAAAGCTGCACACCTTGCAGGAACGAGCGGTGCTCGCAGAATTGCAGACGCCGGGCATCCCGTCGACTCTTATGGAGTCAAACGTCGGATACCCGTCCCTGCAAATCATCGGTCACTTGGTTGCGGTGCCATCCGGCACAAACACATAACCCACGCCCCACACCGTCTGGATATACCGAGGCTTGGACGGGTCCGGCTCGATCATCCGGCGCAGTCGGGAGATCTGCACGTCGATGGAGCGCTCCAGGGCGTCCCATTCACGGCCACGGGCCAGGTTCATCAGCTTGTCACGGGTCAACGGTTGGCGAGCGTTCATCACCAGAGCCTTGAGCACCGCGAATTCGCCGGTGGTAAGCATGTGCACTTCTTCGCCACGCTTGAGCTCACGGGTGGCCAACGACAGTTCGTAGTCGCCAAAGGTGACGCTTTCGTCTTCGCTGCCCGGTGCGCCCGGCACGGCCGGTGCCTGGCGACGCAATACGGCCTTGACCCGCGCCATCAGCTCATCCGGGTTGAACGGCTTGGCAAGGTAGTCGTCAGCGCCCAGTTCAAGGCCCTTGATGCGGCTCAACTCATCGCCCTTGGCGGTGAGCATGATGATTGGAATCTGGTTGTTGGCACCACGCAGGCGCTTGCAGGCAGTAAGGCCGTCTTCGCCGGGCAGCATCAGGTCGAGCACGACCAGGTTGAACACTTCACGCCCCAACAGGCGGTCCATTTGCTCGGTGTTCGGCACCGCGCGGGCACGGTAGCCCTTGGAGTTGAAAAACCGCTCCAGCAGGCTGCTCAGCCCAGGATCGTCATCAACGATGAGAATTTTTTCGCCTTCAGCAGTTTGTGCGGTGCTGCTCATTGGATGCTCCTCTTATCTCGGCGCGCATTATGGCGTAGCTGCCGTTATACGCACCGTGTGCATTGTTAGCAGATTTTTCATCTACTGCCAGCGAACCCGCGCCCTACAACCTCCGGCGCAGTACCCCCCAATGGCAGAACGCTGGTTATAATGCGGCGCCTCCGTGCAGGGCAACGTCAGATCGTTACCGTTTGCTGCCGGGCTTTTTTTACCCGCTTGTCGTGACTTTTTCGATTTCGAGGGTCAATAGCCAGCCTCTTGACCCAGGCAGCGGCGCCAGTCGGGCCGCTCAACCAGCCTCGCCGAGCCTTGTTTTTACGGGCCGGTGCGCTGATTTTAAGAATTTCAGGTGGTTTTATGGACAGCATCAACAGCCGCATCGCCGAGGAACTCGGTGTACGCCCACAACAGGTCGAAGCGGCCGTCGCTCTACTGGATGAAGGCTCCACGGTGCCCTTCATCGCCCGTTACCGAAAAGAAGTGACCGGCAGCCTCGACGACACCCAACTGCGTCACCTGGAAGAGCGCCTGCGCTACCTGCGAGAACTCGACGAACGGCGTATCAGCATCCTCGCCAGCATCGAGGAACAGGGCAAGTTGACTCCTCAACTGGAACGCGACATCAAACTCGCGGACACCAAGACCCGCCTCGAAGACCTTTACCTGCCATACAAACAGAAACGTCGTACAAAGGGCCAGATCGCCCTGGAAGCCGGCCTGGGCGATTTGGCCGATGGCCTGTTCAACGATCCATCGTTGACGCCGGAAACCGAAGCCGCCCGCTTCATCGACGCTGAAAAAGGCGTCGCCGACGTCAAGGCCGCCCTCGAAGGCGCCAAGTACATCCTGATGGAGCGCTTCGCCGAAAACGCCAGCCTCCTGGAAAAACTGCGTACCTACCTCAAGCAGGAAGCCATCCTCAGCGCCCGCGTCATCGCCGGCAAAGAGGAAGAAGGCGCCAAGTTCCGCGACTACTTCGAACACGACGAGCCGCTCAAAAGCATGCCGTCGCACCGCGCCCTGGCGATTTTCCGCGGCCGCAACGAAGGCATTCTCAGCTCCGCGCTGAAAGTCGGCGACGAACTGCCGGGCACCATGCACCCGTGCGAAGGCATGATCGGTCAACAATTCGGTATCCAGAACCAGAACCGCCCGGCAGACAAGTGGCTCGGCGAAGTGGTGCGCTGGACCTGGAAGGTCAAGCTCTACACCCACCTGGAAACCGACCTGCTGGGCGAGTTGCGCGACGGTGCCGAAACCGAAGCGATCAACGTGTTTGCCCACAACCTGCACGACCTGCTGCTGGCCGCACCGGCCGGCCCGCGTGCCACCCTGGGCCTCGACCCGGGCCTGCGCACCGGTTGCAAGGTCGCAGTGGTCGACGCCACCGGCAAGCTGCTGGACCACGCCACCGTGTACCCACACGTACCGCACAACAAGTGGGACCAGACCCTCGCGATCCTTGCCGCCCTGTGCGCCAAGCACGCGGTGGACCTGATTGCCATCGGCAACGGCACTGCCAGTCGCGAGACTGACAAGCTGGCCGCCGAGCTGATCAAAAAATACCCGGCCATGAAGATGACCAAGGTCATGGTCTCCGAGGCAGGCGCTTCGGTGTACTCGGCGTCGGAGCTGGCCTCCAAGGAATTCCCGGACCTCGACGTGTCGATCCGTGGCGCGGTGTCCATCGCCCGTCGCCTGCAAGACCCGTTGGCCGAACTGGTGAAAATCGACCCTAAATCCATCGGCGTCGGCCAGTACCAGCACGACGTATCGCAGCTGAAACTGGCACGCGGCCTGGATGCGGTGGTGGAAGACTGCGTAAACGCCGTGGGCGTAGACGTGAACACCGCTTCGGTGGCACTGCTGGCGCGAATTTCGGGCCTCAACGCGACCCTGGCGCAGAACATCGTCAGCCATCGCGACGAAAATGGCGCGTTCAAAACCCGTGCTGCGCTGAAAAAAGTCGCACGCCTGGGTGAAAAAACCTTTGAACAAGCGGCCGGCTTCCTGCGCGTCATGAACGGCGATAACCCGCTGGACGCCTCGGCAGTTCACCCGGAGGCCTACCCGCTGGTGCAACGCATTGCCGCCGAGACCGACCGTGATATCCGTTCGCTGATCGGCGACGCTGCGTTCCTCAAGCGCCTGGATCCAAAGAAGTACACCGACGAAACCTTCGGTGTGCCGACCATCACCGACATTCTGCAAGAGCTGGAAAAACCTGGCCGCGACCCACGTCCCGAGTTCAAGACCGCCGAGTTCCAGGACGGCGTCGAAGACCTCAAGGACCTGCAACCGGGCATGATCCTGGAAGGCGTGGTGACCAACGTGACCAACTTCGGTGCTTTCGTGGATATCGGCGTGCATCAGGACGGTTTGGTGCACATCTCTGCGCTTTCGGAGAAGTTCATCAAGGACCCGCGTGAAGCGGTCAAAGCTGGCGACGTGGTCAAGGTCAAGGTCATGGAAGTCGACATCCCGCGCAAACGCGTCGGCCTGTCGATGCGCATGAGCGATACCCCCGGCGAGAAAATCGACGGTGCTCGTGGCGCTCGCCCAGGTTCGGCACCGCGCCAGTCGCAGAACAACGCGCCGCGCAAGGAAGCGACGACTGCCGCGCCGAGCAACAACGCCATGGCGTCGCTGTTCGCCAATGCCAAACAGTTGAAGAAGCGTTGATGGACATCCCGGCCGGCTTGACCCAGAGCGCGTTCAGCGAACTGATCGGCTGCCGCCTGCAGCGCCTGGACGAAGGCGTTGCCGAGGTGGCCCTGACCCTGGAGCCGCACCTGCGCAACCGCGCGGGCAAGCTCCATGGCGGGGCGATTTTCAGCCTGGTGGACATCACCATGGGCCTGGCCTGTTCCAGCGCCCATGGTTTCGACCAACAGAGCGCCACCATCGAATGCAAAATCAACTATATTCGCGCCGTCGAAGACGGTGACGTGCTGTGCACCAGCCGGGTGATTCACGCCGGCCGGCGCACGTTGGTGGTCGAAGCCGACGTGTACCAGGGCGAAAGACTTGTCGCAAAAGCGCAGGGCACGTTCGCTGTCCTATAGCTCCCCACCCTCGATTTGAGTTAATTTCGGCGCTGCGATAACAGCGTCGGAATTTTCTCGCTGCGCTGTAGCCCAATTCATGGAGTGAAGTCGGCATTTTCAGAGCGGGTCAAATCGACTCAGAACCAGGCGATCACGCCAGTTTCCACTTCACCCTTGTAGACCGTCCTGCCCACCCCCATATTGGGGCGACTGACGCGTGAAGGAATCCAACTTGAGCGAACTTCTCAACCGCCGCCTGGCCCTGCTCGGCAAGCGCGAACACCTCTCCCTGCTAGAGCAGTGCTTGCACGGCATCGAGCGTGAATGCCTACGTGTCACCAGCGAGGGTCGCCTGGCGCAAACGCCACACCCCGAAGCCTTGGGCGCCGCGTTGACCAACGAACAGATCACCACTGACTATTCGGAATCGCTGCTGGAGTTCATCACCCCAGCCCTGCCCAACCCGGCCGACACCCTGAACAGCCTGGACAAGATCCATCGCTTTGCCTATTCCAAGCTGGGCAGCGAATACCTGTGGAGCCCCTCGATGCCGTGCCCGTTGCCGGCTGAGGAAGATATTCCGATCGCCTACTACGGCACCTCCAATATCGGCCAGCTCAAGTATGTGTACCGCAAGGGCCTGGCCCTGCGTTACGGCAAGACCATGCAGTGCATCGCCGGCATCCACTACAACTTCTCGCTGCCGGAACAGCTGTGGCCATTGCTCAAGGAAACAGAAGGATTTGTCGGCACCGACCGTGAC
Organism: Pseudomonas paralactis; assembly: GCF_001439735.1. Taxonomy (GTDB): domain Bacteria; phylum Pseudomonadota; class Gammaproteobacteria; order Pseudomonadales; family Pseudomonadaceae; genus Aquipseudomonas; species Aquipseudomonas paralactis. The sequence goes on along the minus strand of NZ_JYLN01000004.1, from coordinate 167,273 downwards.
TATCAGTCCACGGCCTATATCGCGTTGATCCGTAATTTCCGGCGCTACAGCTGGCTGTTGATGTACCTCTTTGGCGCCTCGCCAGCCCTGGACGCCGGTTTCCTGCGCGGGCGCTCGCACCAGCTTGAAGTGCTGGATGCCGACACGCTGTACCTGCCCTACGCCACCAGCCTGCGCATGAGCGACCTGGGTTACCAGAGCAACGCCCAGGCCGGCCTGACGCCGTGCTACAACGACTTGGCCAGCTACACCGACAGCCTGCGCGAAGCGGTGGCAACGCCCTACGCGCCCTACGTCGAAGTCGGCACGCACAAGGATGGTGAGTGGGTGCAGCTCAACACCAACATCCTGCAGATCGAAAACGAGTACTACTCCAATATCCGCCCCAAGCGTGTGACCTACACCGGCGAGCGGCCGATCCAGGCGCTGATGGCCCGTGGCATCCAGTACATCGAAGTGCGTTGCCTGGACATCAACCCGTTTCTGCCGATGGGTATCGACCTGCCGGAGTCGCGCTTCCTCGACGCGTTCCTGCTGTACTGCGCGCTGAACGACAGCCCGCTGTTCGCCAACAACGAGTGCGGCAACGCCACCTCCAACTTCCTCAGCGTGGTCAAGGAAGGCCGGCGTCCGGGCCTGCAATTGCAGCGTGACGGCCAGCCGGTGGACATGAAGGAATGGGCGGCCGAGTTGCTGGAGAAGATTGCCCCGCTGGCCGCCCTGCTCGATCAGAGCCATGGCATCACCGAGCACAGCGAGGCACTGGACGCCCAGTTGGCGAAGGTCAAAGACCCGTCCCTGACGCCGTCGGCCCAGGTATTGGCAGCCATGGCTGAGCGCAAGGAGAGCTTTGCCCAGTTCTCCCTGCATCAGAGCGAGGTCCATGCCGAATACTTCCGCAAAGAACCTTTGGCGCCTGAGGAACAAGCGCACTTTGAAGACCTGGCCCGTGCGTCGCTGGCGCAACAGGCAGAGCTGGAGCAGAACGAAGTGGGCGATTTCGATGTGTTTGTCGGCTCGTACCAGGCCAGCATCCTCGCCATCAGCAACTAACCTAAGGCTCGCTCCCCTGGGGAGCTGGCTTGTGTGGGAGCTGGCTTGCCTGCGATAGCGGTGGGTCAGCAACCCACCTGTTGACTGATACACCGCTATCGCAGGCAAGCCACACATTATTCTGCCAGCCTGAAAACAGGCGTCGCCATTTCCTCTCATAAGCTAATTCGAAAAAGTTATTTATTTTCGAATTATTAGATCATTTAGTCTCCTCTCACGCCGACCCTCGGCCGCCTGATTGAGGAGCTTCCCCTTGAAACTGCTGACCCCTCTGCGCCTGTTGGCTGCATTGTCCCTGGCCGGTGCCAGCCTGTTTGCCCAGGCGGCGGACGTGACCATTGCGTACCAGACCACCGTAGACCCGGCAAAAGTCGCCCAAGCCGACGGCGCCTATGAAAAGGCCACCAATGCCAAAATCGACTGGCGCAAATTCGACAATGGCGCCGACATCATCGCCGCCATTGCCTCCGGCGACGTGCAGATCGGCTACCTCGGTTCCAGCCCGCTCACCGCCGCGATAACCCGCAAAGTCCCGGTGCAAACCTTCCTCGTCGCCACCCAGATCGGCGGCGCCGAAGCCCTGGTGGCGCGTAACGGTTCGGGGATCAACAGCCCGCAGGATCTGATCGGCAAAAAAATCGCCGTGCCCTTCGTCTCCACCGGCCATTACAGCCTGCTCGCCGCGCTGAAACACTGGAACATCGACCCGGCCAAAGTCACCATTCTCAACCTCGCCCCGCCGGCCATCATTGCCGCCTGGAAGCGCGGTGATATCGACGCCACCTACGTGTGGGACCCGGCCCTGGGCGTGGCCAAGGAAAACGGCAAAGTGCTGATCACCTCCGGCGAACTGGCCAAGTTCGGCGCGCCGACGTTCGATGCCTGGATCGTGCGCAAGGATTTTGCCGAAAAGCACCCGGAGATCGTCACCGCCTTCGCCAAGGTCACTCTGGATGCCTACGCCGCCTACCGCAAAGACCCACAAGCCTGGCTCGCCGATGCCGGCAACGTCGACAAACTGGTGAAACTCTCCGGCGCCAAGGCCAGCGACATCCCCTTGCTGCTGCAAGGCAACGTCTACCCGCTGGCCGCTGACCAGGTGACCCTGCTGGGCGCACCAACCACCAAGGCCGTCACCGATACCGCTGTGTTCCTCAAGGAACAAGGCAAGGTCGATGCCGTATTGCCCGACTACGCCCCTTACGTCAGCGCCAAGTTCATTACTAACTGATCCAAGGAGTTCATCGCGATGGCCTTGCTACAGCTGGAGCGCATCAGCGCACAGTACCCAGGCGCCCCGGAACCGGTACTGTCCGATATTTCACTGGAGCTTGGGCCCCAGCAGCTGCTGGTTGCCCTAGGCCCGTCCGGCAGTGGCAAGACATCGTTGTTGAACCTGATTGCCGGATTCGTCGAACCGTCTGCCGGGCGCATCACCTTAGATGGCGTGCCGGTCAAGGGCCCCAGCGCCGAGCGCGGCGTGGTGTTCCAGGACGACGCCCTGCTGCCCTGGCAGGACGTGCTGGCCAACGTCGCCTTTGGCCTGGAACTGGCCGGCGTGCCCAAGGCGCAGCGCGAAGTGCGCGCCCGCGAAATGCTCGCGCTGGTGGACCTGGCCGGTTTCGACAGCCGGCGCATCTGGCAGCTCTCGGGCGGCCAGAAACAGCGCGTCGGCCTGGCCCGCGCCTTGGCGGCCGACCCTCGCGTATTGCTGATGGACGAACCCTTCGGCGCGCTGGATGCCTTTACCCGCGAACAAATGCAGGAGTTGCTGCTGCAAGTGTGGCGGCGCACGGCCAAGCCGGTATTCCTGATTACCCATGACATTGAGGAAGCAGTGTTCCTGGCCACGGACCTGATCCTGCTGGCGCCCAACCCCGGCCAGATCGTCGAACGCCTGCAGCTGGATTTCGGCCAACGTTACGCCGCCGGTGAATCAGCCCGCGCAATCAAGTCCGACCCGCGCTTTATCGAAACCCGTGAACATGTGCTGGGCAAAGTGTTCTCCCAACGGCAGGTATACGCATGAGCAGCTACGAACTTTCCGCCACGGCCAGCAAGCCGGTGTCACCTGCCGTTATTGCGGTACGCCGCAGCCTGAGCACGCGTTGGATCAGCGTGCTGACCCTGTTCGCTCTGCTCGCCCTTTGGTGGGCAGTGACCGCCACCGGCTTGATCGAACCTCTGTTCCTGCCGCCCCCGTCCGCCGTGTTGCAAAAAGGCTGGCTGCTGGCGACCACCGGCTACATGGATTCCACCTTGTGGCAGCACCTGGGCGCGAGCCTGAGCCGCATCGGCGTGGGCCTGGGTTTTGCGGTGCTGACCGCCGTGCCGGTGGGGATTGCCATCGGCGCCAACCGCATTGCCCGAGGCGTTTTCGATCCGTTGATCGAGTTCTACCGGCCGATTCCACCGCTGGCCTACCTGCCGCTGATCGTGATCTGGTGCGGCATTGGCGAGCTGTCCAAGGTGCTGCTGATTTACCTGGCGATTTTCGCCCCGATCGCCATCGCCACCGCAACCGGGGTGCGAACCGTCGACCCGGCCAAGCTGCGGGCTGCGCAGTCGTTGGGTGCCACCCGTGCGCAACTGATTCGCCATGTGATCCTGCCCAGCGCCCTGCCCGACATCCTCACCGGTGTGCGTATCGGCCTGGGCGTGGGCTGGTCGACCCTGGTCGCCGCCGAGTTGATTGCCGCCACCAGCGGCCTGGGTTTCATGGTGCAGTCGGCAGCGCAGTTTCTGGTCACCGATGTGGTGGTGCTGGGCATCCTGGTGATCGCCCTGATCGCCTTCGCCATGGAAATGGGCCTGCGTGCCTTGCAGCGTAAATTAGTGCCCTGGCATGGCCAGGCACACTGAGTGAAGAGTCCACAATGAGCAGCCTGAACATAACCCCATTAAGCACCGCCCTGGGCGCCCAGATCAGTGGCGTCGACATCACTCAGCCGCTGAACCTTGAGCAGCGCGACGCCATTGAACAGGCGTTGCTCCACTATTCGGTGCTGTTCTTCCGTGACCAGCCGATCACCCCGCAGCAACAGGCACGCTTCGCGGCCAATTTTGGCGACCTGCACATCCACCCGATCTACCCCAACGTGCCGGAACAGCCGCAAGTGCTGATCCTCGACACCGCGGTCACCGACGTGCGTGACAACGCCGTTTGGCACACCGACGTGACCTTCCTGCCCACGCCGGCTCTGGGCGCCGTGCTCAGTGCCAAGCTGCTGCCGGCGTTTGGCGGCGATACGCTGTGGGCCAGTGGCATTGCGGCGTATGAGGCGCTTTCCGAACCGTTGAAGGTATTGCTCAACGGGCTCACCGCCACCCACGATTTCACCAAATCCTTTCCGCTGGAGCGTTTTGGCAATACCGCCGAAGACTTGCTGCGCTGGGAAGAAACCCGCCGCAAGAACCCGCCGCTGTCACATCCGGTGGTGCGTACGCATCCGGTCAGTGGGCGTAAATCGCTGTTCGTCAGCGACGGTTTCACCACCCGAATCAATGAACTGGAACCGGCCGAAAGCGAGGCCATTCTCAAGCTGCTGTTCGCCCACGCCACCCGCCCGGAATTCACCATTCGCTGGCGTTGGCAGGAGAATGACGTAGCGTTCTGGGATAACCGCGTCACCCAGCATTACGCCGTGGATGACTACCGGCCGCAGCGGCGGGTGATGCACCGGGCAACGATTCTTGGGGATGTGCCGTTCTAGAATCCAGCGCAGATCAACTGTGCAAGCTGGCTTGCCTGCGATAGCGGTGGTTCAGCCACTGCACTATTGGCTGAAAAACCGCTATCGCGGGCAAGCCCGGCTCCCACATTTACCGAGTGCGGCAGCTTATTCGGCGGTGGACGGTTTTTCCCACAAGTTGATCCCACCTTCCTGCGCAAACCGATCAATCTCCGCCAGTTCCTCAGCACTGAAGCTCAAGTTCTTCAACGCCCCGACGTTCTCGATAATCTGCTCCGGTCGGCTTGCGCCGATCAGCGCACTGGTTATCCGTGGATCACGTAATGTCCACGCCAACGCCAACTGGGCCAGGCTCTGGCCACGGCGCTTGGCGATTTCATTCAGGCCGCGTACATGGGCGATGTTGGCTTCGGACAGGTGCTGGGCCTGCAACGAGCCACCACCCGGACGATTGACCCGCGCATCGGCCGGTACCCCGTTGAGGTATTTATCGGTCAACAAACCCTGGGCCAGCGGCGTGAAGGCGATCACCCCGGCGCCGAGCTCTTCGGTGGTGTCGAGCAGGTCTTTTTCCACCCAGCGGTTGAGCAGGTTATAAGCCGGTTGGTGAATCAACAGCGGCACTTTCCACTCTTGCAGCAGCGCGGCGATTTCACGGGTTTTGACCCCCGAATAAGACGAGATACCGATGTACAACGCCTTGCCTTGCTGCACAGCGGTGGCAAGGGCGCCGGCGGTTTCTTCCAGCGGCGTGTCGGGGTCGAAACGGTGCGAATAGAAGATATCCACATAATCGACGCCCAGGCGTTGCAGGCTCTGGTCCAGGCTGGCCAACACGTATTTGCGCGAACCGCCACCCTGGCCGTAAGGACCGGGCCACATGTCCCAGCCGGCTTTGCTGGAAATGATCAATTCGTCGCGGTAGTGCTTGAAGTCTTCACGCAGCAAACGGCCGAAGTTGATCTCGGCGCTGCCATAGGGCGGGCCGTAGTTGTTGGCCAGGTCGAAGTGGTTGATACCCAGGTCGAACGCCGTACGCAGCAGGGCGCGCTGGGTGTCGATCGGGGTACTGTCGCCGAAGTTGTGCCACAGCCCCAGGGACAGGGCCGGCAGCACCAACCCACTGCGGCCTACGCGGCGATAGGGAATAGATTCATAGCGGTTTTCGGCAGCAATGTACGTCATCGAATCCTCTCTTGATCTAGGGCAAATAAGGCCCGGGAATATGCATATTCCCGGGCCTTTTAAGCAGCTGAATCGCTTAAGTCTGCCTCTTCCTTTTACAGCAAAGACCTACTTGAGAGGAACGCTATCAGCGCACCATGTGCAGGAACTGCAGGTGGCGCTCGTACTGATCGAGGATGTCGTTGATGATCTGCTCTTTGGTGTAGCCGACCAGGTCGTAGTCCTGGCTGCCCTCGCTCAAGTGCACTTCCGCCCGGTAATAGCGACGGTTGTTGATCTCTTTCTTGCCGATACCACCGAGGGCGAACGACGGCGTGAAATAACCGCGCATCTGCACCTGATAGATAAACGGACGCTCCTCGCCATGGCCAATTTCGAGGCTGACGCTGTCGTTGGACGGGTCGGGCTGGGTTACTACCGTGAGGCCCTTCTCGACAAATACGGCCGTTACTTCTTCGATCGCCGGGCGCACCGTGGTGTCGAGGAAACGGTACACCTCGTCACGCGACGGGAAATGCACGGCCTGGCTCAAGCGCTGGCGCCAGCCGCCTCGACCTTTGCGTGAAGCCGATATCGGCGCCAGGGAATGCAACTGCGCAATCTGTTTTTGCGACTCCAGATAGAACGCCTTGTGCAGCCCCCACATCATCAGCAGCAAAATCAGCGAGAACGGCAGCGAGGTCAGGACCACCGCAGACTTCAACGAATCGATACTGCCGGCAAACAGCAAGGCACTGGTCACCAGGGCCGTCATTGCGCCCCAGAACACCCGCAGCCACTTCGGCCCGTCTTCATCCGCATTGCCGCCTTTGGACGACAGGGTGGACAGCACCACAGTGCCCGAGTCCGCCGAGGTCACGAAGAACACAAAACTGATAAACACCGTGACCGCGATTACCGTCTTGCTCCACGGGTAGGTTTCCAGCAGCAGGTAGAGACTCATCGACGGGTCATCGATGGCCGACTGGCCCAGCGCGGCCATGCCATGGTTGAGCACTTGGTCAATGGCGCTGTTACCGAAGATCGACATCCACGCCAGGGTAAAGCCCAGCGGAATCAGCAGCACGCCAAACACGAACTCGCGGATGGTGCGGCCACGGGAGATGCGCGCGATAAACAGACCCACGAACGGCGACCATGCGATCCACCAGGCCCAGTAGAACACTGTCCAGCCGCCCAGCCAGTCGCTCGGCTCGTTGTAGGCGTACACATCAAAACTCTTGGTCGGCAGCGCGCCCAAATAGTCACCGATGTTCTGGATCAAGGTGTTGAGCAAGTGCTGGGTAGGCCCTGCGAACAACACAAACAGCAGCAGCGCACAGGCCAGCAGCATGTTGATGTCGGACATCACCCGCACGCCCTTGTCGACACCGGCCACCGCGACAATGATCGCCGCGCCCATCATCAACGTGATCAGGCCCACCTGAATCCATTGGGTATGGGCAATACCAAACAGGTAGTCCAGGCCGGAATTGAGGTGCAACACGCCAAAGCCCATGTCGGCGCCCAGGCCGAACACCGTCGCGATGATGCCGAAGCCATCCACCGCATAACCGATAGGGCCATTGATGCGCTTGCCGATCAGCGGGTACAGCGCCGAGCGCAGGGCCAGCGGCAGGTTATGCCGGTAGGCGAAATAGGCCAGGGCCATGCCGACGAACGCAAACACGCCCCAACCATGCAGGCCCCAATGCAGGAACAGCACCTGCATGGCCTGGCGCGCTGCATCGGCATTCATCGCTTCGCCCTGGGGCGGCTGCACCAGGTGCGTCAACGGCTCCGAGACGCAGAAGAAAAACAGCGTGATGCTGATCCCGGCGGCGAACAACATGCCGGCCCAGGACAGGTAACTGAATTCGGGCTCGTCGTGGTCGGCACCGAGTTTTATCTTGCCGTAGCCCGATAGCGCGGTGACCACCACGAAGACCAGATACAGGGTCATCGCCAGCATGTAATACCAGCCGACCGTATTGGCCGCCCAGTTTTGCGCCGCCAGCAGCCAGGCACCGGCCTGTTGCGGGATAGCGATGACCGTGATGCCAAACAGCAGGATGACGGTGGCGGCAAAGTAGAAAACGGGCGCATTCATGCGCACCATGCCGCTGGAAGGGGTGGACGATGCACTCATGAACGATGCACCTCAAGGTTGCGGGATATGGCTGTAAAAAACGGACTCAGCAAAGGTAAGCCTCCTGTTGTGAGCGGGCAGCGAACCACCGGGTTTAACTTGAACGAACGTTCAAGTTAAACATGAATAGGCAGTTTTGGACTAATCGCAGGGCTGAGTGGTAGGTAATTCCTACACTAGCTCAGGGATTGGTATGACGGCTGAAGAAGGCAAATCGTTCAGCGACCCTACGTTGAAACTCATACGAAATGTGGGAGCTGGCTTGCCTGCGATAGCGGTGGGTCAGCCACCCATCTGTTGACTAATACACCGCTATCGCAGGCAAGCCAGCTCCCACACTGGTCGGCGGTTGGCTCAGGTATTACTTCTGCGCCCCATCATCATGCTGCAAGTTCGCCTGGGTGATATTCGCCCCCGCCGGCACGCTGCGGGTCAGCCACACATTACCGCCAATGGTCGAGCCCTGGCCGATGGTGATCCGCCCCAAAATCGTGGCCCCGGCGTAGATCACCACATCATTCTCAACGATGGGGTGGCGTGGATGGCCTTTTTGCAACTGCCCATCCTCATCGGCAGGGAAGCGCTTGGCCCCCAGTGTCACCGCCTGGTAGATACGCACGCGCTCGCCGATGATCGCCGTCTCGCCAATCACCACGCCCGTACCGTGGTCGATGAAGAAACTCGGACCGATCTGCGCGCCGGGGTGGATATCAATGCCGGTGGCCGAGTGGGCGATTTCCGCACTGATGCGCGCCAACAGCGGCAAGCCTGCGCGGTACAGGTGGTGGGCCAGGCGATGGTGGATCACCGCCAGGATGCCCGGGTAGCACAGCAGCACTTCATCCACACTGCGTGCGGCCGGGTCGCCGTGGTAGGCGGCCAGTACGTCGGTATCCAACAGGCTGCGCAGGGCCGGCAATGCCAGGGCGAAATCCTGGATCAGGCGAATGGCGTGGGCATCCACACCGCTGTCATCGTCGCCGCCTTGACGTGCCGCGTAGCGCAACTCCAGGCGAGCCTGGGCCAGCAAGGCGTTGAGCGCCACGTCGAGGGTATGCCCCACGTAGAAGTCTTCGCTTTCTTCACGCAGATCCACCGGGCCCAGGCGCATGGGAAATAGCGCGCCGCACAAGGCTTCGAGGATCTGCGCCACTGCCTCGCGGGACGGCAATTCACGGCCACCGTGTTCGCCGCTCAAGCGACCGTTGCGCGTTCGCCACTGATCCCGCGCGCCGCGCAGCTGGCTGACGATGGTCTGCAATTGCCAATGACTGGAACGCTCACTCACGGTATTCACTCCTGACGAAATGGCCATCACTTTACGGTATGCACCCTGGCAGCTCTTAAGAACCAATGGTGTGATCGTAAGAACTATTGTTCATAAGCGATTGACGGTTGCCCGATGAAAAGTGCCTGCCTATAGTCCTCCCCATCATTCAGTCACCGTGCGTAGCCATGATCAAACAACAGCTTGAGCGCTTTAACCGTCTGGAACTGCTGGGCGGTGCCACCGCTCTGGAAAAACTTGAACGGCTGTCGGCCTGGCTGGGCAGGGATATTTACGTCAAACGCGATGACACCACGCCCCTGGCCATGGGTGGCAACAAGTTACGCAAACTCGAATACCTGGCAGCCGACGCCATCGCCCAGGGCGCCGACACCCTGATCACCGCCGGCGCGATCCAGTCCAATCATGTGCGCCAGACCGCCGCCCTGGCCGCCAAGCTCGGCCTGGGCTGTGTGGCCCTGCTGGAAAATCCTACCGGCACCGAAGATCCCAACTACCTGGCCAATGGCAACCGCCTGCTGCTGGAACTGTTCGATGCCAAAGTCGAATTGGTGGAAAACCTCGACAACGCCGACGCCCAACTCGCCGCCCTCGCCGACCGCCTGCGCAGTAATGGCAAGAAGCCCTACCTGGTGCCGATCGGCGGCTCCAATGCCCTCGGCGCATTGGGTTACGTGCGCGCCGGGCTGGAGCTTGCGGCGCAGATTGAAGACAGCGCAATTGAGTTCGCCGCCGTGGTGCTTGCCTCTGGCAGTGCCGGCACCCACAGCGGCCTGGCCCTGGCCTTGAGCGAAGCACTGCCGCAGTTGCCGGTGATCGGCGTCACGGTGTCGCGCACCGAGCAAGCGCAACTCCCGAAAGTGCAGAGCCTGGCCGAACGCACTGCCGAGTTGCTGGGTGTGGCTATTCCCGAGGCCTTCAAAGTGACCCTGTGGGACGAGTATTTCGGCCCCCGCTATGGCGAGCCGAATGCAGGAACCCTCTCGGCGATCAAACTTTTGGCCAGCCAGGAAGGTCTGTTGCTGGACCCGGTCTATACCGGCAAGGCCATGGCCGGTTTGCTCGACGGCATCGGGCGCCAGCGGTTTGAAGAGGGGCCGATCATTTTCCTGCATACCGGTGGCGCGCCGGCATTGTTTGCCTATGACTCAGTATTCAACTGAATGAATGGGGTCATATTCAAAAATAGAATATGAAATTGTATTTTTATTATTTTCAAGACTTAAAAACCCACCTTATCATCGCGCCGAAGGCGAAGACGCGCTTCGCGCTTTAGGGCAGGATACGACTACCGCGTCACCTGCTTCGCTCACCATAAAAACACAGGGGCTCTCCATGACTATTTCTGCATTTCGTCGCACGCTGTTGGTTGGCACTTTGGGCCTGGCGCTTGGCGCCGGTTGGCTGGGCCAGGCAGTTGCCGGCGAGCAATTGAACACCATCAAGAAGGCCGGCGAGATCAAGATCGGCCTGGAAGGCACCTACCCACCGTTCAGCTTTGTCGATGAAAGCGGCAAGCTCAGCGGTTTCGAAGTGGAGCTGTCCGAAGCACTGGCCAAAGAGCTGGGCGTCAAGGTCAAGCTGCAAGCCACCCCTTGGGACGGCATCCTCGCCGCGCTGGAGTCCAAGCGCCTGGACGCCGTGGTCAACCAGGTGACCATCTCCGAGGAGCGTAAGAAAAAGTATGATTTCTCCAAGCCTTACACCGTGTCCGGTATCCAGGCGCTGGTGCTGAAAAAGAACGTCGACGCGATCAAGAAAGCCGACGACCTTGCCGGTAAAAAAGTCGGCGTGGGCCTGGGCACCAACTACGAACAATGGCTCAAGGACAATCAACCCAAAGCCATTATCAAGACCTACAACGACGACCCAACCAAATTCCAGGACCTGCGCATCGGTCGTATCGACGCGATCCTGATCGACCGCCTGGCTGCCCTCGAATACGCCAAGAAAGCCCCCGACACCGCTGCGGCCGGCGACGCCTTCTCCCGTCAGGAATCCGGTATCGCCCTGCGCAAAGGCGAGCCTGAATTGCTCGATGCGGTCAACACGGCCCTCGACAAACTGCGCGCCGACGGCACCTTGAAGAAGCTGTCCGAGAAGTACTTCAACGCTGACGTCACTCAATAATGGAAGCAGGTTTCCAACTCGCGCTGGACTCCGCGCCCTTTCTACTCAAGGGCGCGTACTACACGGTAATCCTCAGCCTTGGCGGGATGTTTTTCGGCTTGCTGCTGGGCTTCGGCCTGGCCTTGATGCGCCTGTCGCGCTTCAAGTTGCTGAGCTGGACCGCCCGTGTCTACGTGTCGTTCTTTCGCGGCACGCCGTTGCTGGTGCAGCTGTTCCTGATCTACTACGGCTTGCCGCAAGTAGGCATCGAGCTGGATCCGATCCCGGCAGCCATGATCGGCTTTTCGCTGAACATGGCCGCCTATGCCTGTGAAATCCTGCGGGCCGCCATCGCCTCTATCGAGCGTGGCCAGTGGGAAGCCGCTGCCAGTATCGGCATGACCCGTGCGCAGACGTTGCGCCGGGCCATCCTGCCTCAGGCGATGCGCACGGCGTTGCCGCCTTTGGGCAACAGCTTTATTTCATTGGTCAAGGACACGGCGCTGGCCGCCACCATCCAGGTGCCCGAACTGTTCCGTCAGGCCCAACTGGTATCGGCGCGTACCTTCGAAATTTTCACCATGTATCTGTCCGCAGCCCTGATCTACTGGATCCTGGCGAGCATCCTGGCGCATCTGCAAAATCGTCTGGAAGACCGGGTCAACCGGCATGACCTGGAGTCTTGAAGCATGATCGTGGTTGAAAAACTGACCAAACAATTCAACGGTCAGGTGGTGCTCAACGGAATCGACCTTGAGGTCAAGGAAGGCGAAGTGATCGCCATCATCGGCCCCAGCGGTTCCGGCAAGACCACCTTCCTGCGCTGCCTGAATTTTCTCGAAGAACCCACCAGCGGCCGCATCAAGGTGGGTGATATCCAGATCGACGGCAGCAAGCCGCTTAACCAGCAACAGGGCCTGGTACGGCGTCTGCGCCAACACGTGGGCTTTGTGTTCCAGAACTTCAACCTGTTCCCCCACCGTACCGCGCTGGAAAACGTCATCGAAGGCCCGATTGTGGTCAAGAAGATGCCACGGGAAGCGGCGATGGAGTTAGGCCGCAAACTGCTGGCCAGGGTTGGCCTGGCGGGCAAGGAAGCGTCCTACCCAAGGCGGTTGTCCGGCGGCCAGCAACAGCGTGTGGCGATTGCCCGCGCATTGGCCATGGAGCCGGAGGTGATCCTGTTCGACGAACCCACCTCAGCCCTCGACCCGGAACTGGTGGGCGAAGTATTGGCGACCATTCGCAGCCTGGCCGAAGAAAACCGCACCATGGTCATTGTCACCCACGAGATGAGCTTTGCGCGGGACGTGGCCAACCGGGTGATCTTTTTCGACAAGGGCGTGATCGTTGAACAGGGCGAAGCCAAAGCGTTGTTCGCCAACCCCAGGGAAGAACGCACCCGGCAGTTTTTGAGCAAATTCCTCGCCCACTGACGCCTCCCACTGTAGGAGCGAGCTTGCTCGGGAAGAACGTTAACGATAACCCGGTGAATCAGGTTGACCGAGTTGCCTGGGCGCTCTTCGCGAGCAAGCTCGCTCCTACAACGGGTTGCAGGTTGATCGCGTAAAAAACCCCTTCGCAAGCGCCTTAAAATCCCCCTCCCCGTCAGACCCTTCTGAATATCCTCAAACCCGCCGTTTAGCCTTTTGCCTCCATTGACGCTCCCCGGCCAACCCTCTTATCTAGCGCCTTGAGGATTGGATCCCATCCCGGCTACTGACTGAATCGTTCCTTTCGAATCGCCCTGTGCCTATGCGCCAAAGGTTCGGAACGATGACTGCTGGCTGCAACAAGGAGATTACTTATGACACACACTCAAACCCTGGCCATGCTGCCTGCCCCGAAGCTGCCCCAGGCGGTAGGAAACGGCATCAGCGCCCTGGCCTCCACGCATCTGCAGGTCGACATATCTCCCTACTCGGGCATGGAGGAAGGCGACCTGATCGAACTGTTCTGGAACAACTGCTTTGCCGCCTCGCGCAAGGTGACCGCGTGCAAGATCGGCACCTTCACTCATCTGTGGGTACCGGAAAGCTTTGTGCAGGACGGGCCGGCACGCGTCCACTACCAAGTCCTGCAAATCGGCCATGGCCCGATGCGCTCAGCCGTCGCCCTGGTGCGGGTCAAGACCAACTACCCCGGAGGCCAACCTGCGCCCTGCCTGAACCACGAAAGTGACGAAAACCAGAATCTCGCCCCTGTTGGCCTGCCCGAAACGATCCGCCGCTATGGCGTCAACAGCAACCAGGTGCGGCGCGGCATTCCGCTGACGATCGAACCTTACTTGAACATGAGCACCGGCGATGCGATCACCCTGCGCTGGGGTGACGTACGCCTGGATCTGCCGAAAATCCAGGCCAAAAACGTGGGTCTGGCAGTGCAGGTGTGGGTGCCGTCCCAAATCATTGTCGAAGCGGGCGACGACTGCCGGTTGGAAGTCACGTACTGCATCCTCGATCGCGTGGGCAATAATTCACGCTGGGCACCGGCCCGCACGCTGCGCATCGCCGCCTGCACACCAGCAACGCCAACCCAGCCTGCCTCGCCCGCGCCTGGCTATCAACCGCGTCGCTTCGGCTCACCCTGTGAACCGGGGTGACAGCCCTTCTATGCATATTCCTAAAAGTTAGTTTATTTAAAGAATTAACACGCTTAGGGTATATGCACCGGACCACCGGACATTCCTGATTTTTCTGTTTTTATTTCATTGAATGCGAGGTCGGTATGGTCAGAATTACCCCGGTGCATAACGCCAGGGCATTGCGTGCAGCCAAGGAGCGGCGCTGATGTCTAACTTGGCTCTAACACCCCCCCAGAGTGATCTGGACGTAGCCCCCCTGTTGTTGCCTGCCACGGTACTGCGCAACGACGCCCAGGCACTGAGTGCGGCCCATGAGCTGGCTCAGGCTGCGCGCCTGCAGGCCGCCACGCGCGACCAGCAGCGCAAGCTGCCGTGGGCGCAGCTGGAACAATTCACCCGCAGCGGCCTGGGCAGTATTTCCATTCCCCGCGAATACGGCGGCCCACAAGTGTCGTTTGTGACCCTGGCCGAAGTCTTCGCGATCATCAGCGCGGCCGACCCGGCACTCGGGCAGATCCCGCAGAACCATTTCGGCATCCTGCACGTGTTGCAGGGCACCGCCACCGAGCGTCAAAAAAAGCAGCTGTTCCAGAGCGTGCTCGACGGTTGGCGCATCGGCAACGGCGGCCCGGAACGCGGTACCAAAAACACCCTGGAGCTCAAGGCACGCCTCACGGCAGAAGGCGATGGGTTCGTGGTCAGCGGCCAGAAGTTCTACTCCACCGGCGCACTGTTTGCCCACTGGGTCGCGATAAAGGCGTTGAACGATGACGGCAAGCAAGTCATGGCCTTCGTGCGGCGTGGCAGTGAAGGGCTACGCATTGTCGATGACTGGTCGGGCTTCGGCCAACGCACTACTGCCAGCGGCACCGTGCTGCTTGACCGCGTGGCGGTAGAGCCGGAGCTGGTGATCGACAACTGGCGCCTGGGCGAAAGCCCGAATATCCAGGGTGCCGTTTCGCAACTGATCCAGGCGGCGATCGACGCCGGCATCGCCCGTGGCGCCCTCGACGACACGATCGCCTTTGTACGCGAGCGTTCACGCCCCTGGATCGACGCCAAAGTCGAGCGGGCCAGTGATGACCTGTATGTGATCGCCGATATCGGCAAGTTGAAGATCGAGCTCCATGCTGCCGAGGCACTGTTGCGCAAGGCCGGCCAGGTGCTGGACCAGGTCAGCGCGGCGCCGATCACCGCGCAGTCCGCCGCGCGCGCCTCGATTGCCGTGGCCGAGGCCAAGGTACTCACCACCGAAGTGGCATTGCAGGTCACCGAGAAGCTCTTCGAACTGGCCGGCAGCCGCGCCACCCTCGCCGAATTCAACCTTGACCGTCACTGGCGCAACGCCCGGGTGCATACCCTGCACGATCCGGTGCGCTGGAAGTATCACGCCATCGGCGCCTATCGACTGAACGGCACCTTACCTGCTCGTCATTCCTGGATTTAACCGACCAGAACACTTTTCCACGAGCTTCTGGAGAAACTCATGACTCTTTCTCAACACGTCGCGGTTATCACCAGCGATGAGCAAGCCCTTATTGTCGCCAGCGACCTTGCTGAAGACTTGCGCCGTGACAGCGCCCAGCGCGACCGCGAACGCCGCCTGCCGTGGCCCGAGCTGGACGTGTTTGCCCGCTCCGGTCTGTGGGGTATTACGGTGCCCAAGGCATTCGGCGGCGCAGGTGTATCCAATGTCACCCTGGCCAAGGTGATTGCACTGATTTCCCAGGCCGATGGCTCCCTGGGCCAGATCCCGCAGAATCATTTTTATGCCCTTGAAGTGCTGCGCGTTAACGGCAACCCCGAGCAGCAAAAGCGCCTGTACGCCGAGGTATTGGCCGGTCAACGCTTTGGCAACGCCTTGGCGGAACTGGGCACCAAGACCGCCCATGACCGCGTGACCAGCCTCACCCGCGATGGCGACGGGTTTCGCATCAACGGGCGCAAGTTCTACGCCACCGGCGCGATCTACGCTCAACGCATCCCCACCTCGGTGGTGGATGAACACGGCGTCCAGCAACTGGCCTTCGTACCCCGTGACAGCGAGGGGCTGACGGTGATCGACGACTGGAGCGGCTTCGGCCAGCGCACCACCGGCAGCGGCTCGGTGGTGTTCGATAACGTGTGGGTCGCAGCGCAGGACGTGATCCCGTTCCAGAGCGCCTTCGAACGCCCGACCACCGTAGGCCCCTTGGCGCAGATCCTTCACGCCGCCATCGACACCGGCATCGCCCGCGCAGCCTTTGAAGATGCGTTACATTTTGTGCGCACCAAGACCCGCCCGTGGATCGATTCCGGCAACGACAAGGCCACCGAAGACCCGCTGACTCTAAAGAGCTTCGGCCACCTGAGCATTCGCTTGCACGCCGCCGAGGCGTTGCTGGAGCGCTCCGGCGAATTCCTCGACCGCGCCCAGGCAGACAGCAATGCCCAGACCGTCGCCGCCGCGTCTATCGCCGTGGCCGAAGTGCGCGCCCTGAGCACCGAGATTTCCCTGGCGGCGGGCAGCACCTTGTTCGAACTGGCCGGCAGCCAGGCGACTTTGGCCGAGCATGGGCTGGACCGCCACTGGCGCAACGCCCGGGTGCACACCTTGCATGATCCGGTGCGCTGGAAATACCACGCGGTAGGCAACTATTACCTCAACGATGAAAACCCGCCGCTGCGGGGGACCATCTGATGAGCAAAAAAAAGATCCTGCTCAATGCCTTCAACATGAACTGCATCGGGCATATCAACCACGGTTTGTGGACTCACCCACGGGACAACTCGACCGAGTACAAGACCCTCCAATACTGGACCGAACTGGCGCAGATCCTTGAGCGCGGGTTGTTCGATGGTTTGTTTATCGCCGATATCGTCGGTGTCTATGACGTGTACCAGAACTCCATTGACGTACCGCTCAAGGAGTCCATCCAACTGCCGGTCAACGATCCGCTGCTGCTGGTCTCGGCCATGGCTGCCGTCACCCGGCACCTTGGCTTCGGCCTTACCGCCAACCTGACCTACGAGCCGCCGTATCTGTTCGCCCGGCGCATGTCCACGCTCGATCATCTGAGCCGTGGCCGCGTCGGCTGGAACATCGTCACCGGCTACCTCGACAGCGCCGCCAAGGCCATGGGCCTCACCGAACAGGTCGAACATGACCGGCGTTACGACCAGGCCGATGAATACCTGCAGGTGTTGTACAAACTCTGGGAAGGCAGCTGGGAAGACGACGCGGTGCTTAATGACCCGCAAACGCGGGTGTATGCGCAACCGGGCAAGGTGCACAAGGTGGAGCACCACGGCGAGTTTTATCAGGTAGAGGGTTACCACCTGTGCGAGCCATCGCCGCAGCGTACGCCTGTGCTGTTCCAGGCCGGCAGTTCCGAGCGTGGGCTGCTGTTCGCCGGGCGTCATGCCGAGTGCGTATTCATCAGCGGGCAGAACAAGGCCGCCACCAAACAACAAGTGGACAAGGTGCGCGCCAGCGCAGTGGAGGCTGGGCGCAACCCGGCTGACATCAAGGTGTTTATGGGCCTGAACGTGATCGTGGGCGCCACCGAAGCGCTGGCGTGGGCAAAGCACGCCGAGTACTTGAGCTATGCCAGTGCGGAAGCCGGCGTGGCGCACTTTTCGGCGTCCACGGCGATTGATTTTTCCGCCTACGCACTGGACGAACCGATCCAGTACGTGAAGAGCAATGCGATCCAGTCGGCTACCAAGAACCTGCAAAACAACGACTGGACCCGGCGCAAATTGCTCGAACAGCACGCCCTGGGTGGGCGCTATATCACCCTGGTGGGCTCGCCTGAGCAGGTTGCCGATGAGTTGGAATCCTGGATCAGCGAGACCGGCCTGGATGGCTTCAACCTGACGCGCGTTGTGACGCCGGAGAGCTACGTGGATTTCATTGACCTGGTGATACCGGAATTACAACGACGTGGCTCGTACAAAACCGAATATGAGCAGGGCACGCTGCGGGAAAAAGTCTTCCACGGCACCGCTCGCTTACCCGAACAACACACCGGCTCCAGCTACCGACACTGATCAAAAATGTGGGAGGGGCGGTGCGACGATTCGACTTGCTCCCGATAGCGGTGGGTCAGACACAGCTGTATTCACTGACACTCCCCATCGGGGGCAAGCCCCCTCCCACAGTTGACCTTGTAAGTCTTACCAATACCTTATGACTGGAAATTGATTATGAAAAAGACCCTGCTCACCCACCCAGTCAAAGCACTGGCCCTGGCCTTCGGCTTATTCAGCACAGCGGTGTTCGCCGCCGACGCGCCGCTGAAAATCGGCACCACCGCCGCGTTCGCCATTCCGCTGGAAGCGGCCGTAGAAGAGGCCGGCAAGCAGGGCCTGAAAGTCGAACTGGTCGAGTTCAGCGATTGGATCGCTCCCAACGTCAGCCTCGCCGCCGGCGACATCGACGTGAACTACTTCCAGCACATTCCCTTCCTGGAAAACGCCAAGGCCGCCGCCGGGTTTGACCTGGTGTCTTACGCACCGGGCATCATCAACAACGTCGGCCTGTATTCCAAGCAATACAAAAGCTTCAACGACCTGCCCGAAGGCGCCAGCGTGGCCATTGCCAACGACCCGATCAACAGCGGGCGCGGTCTGCAACTGCTGGCCAAGGCCGGGCTGATTACCCTCAAACCGGGCGTAGGCTACAAGGCCACCGAAGAAGACATCATCAGCAACCCGAAAAAACTCAAGATCCTGCAGGTGGAGGCCGTGCAACTGGTACGCGCCTATGACGATGCCGACCTGGTGCAGGGCTACCCGGCGTATATCCGCCTGTCCAAGACCTTCGATGCGGAGTCGGCGCTGCTGTTCGATGGCCTCGACCACCCGGAATACGTAATCCAGTTCGTGATTCAGCCCAAAAGCAATACCGACCCACGGGTGATCAAGTTCGTGGACATCTACCAGCATTCGCCCGTGGTACGTGCCGCCCTGGATAAATCTCTGGGCAAGCTCTACCAAGTCGGTTGGGACGAGAAAAAATGACCGCCGCCAACGCCCAACTACGCGACCTGGGCCGTGCGCCCAGGGACGCCCAGCAGACAGAACTGCACCCGGATCTGAACCACGCCCACGTGCGTTTTATCAACCTGGGCAAAACCTATGGCGGCACCGTACACGCCCTGCAAGGCATCGACCTGGCGATCCAGCGTGGCGAAGTGTTCGGCATCATCGGCCGCAGCGGTGCCGGCAAGTCATCGCTGATCCGCACCATCAACCGCCTGGAACAACCCAGCAGCGGGCGCGTGCTGATCGATCAGGTGGACATCGGCGGCTTCGATGAGGACCACCTGGTCGCACTGCGCCGGCGCATCGGCATGATCTTCCAGCACTTCAACCTGATGTCGGCCAAGACCGTATGGCAGAACGTCGAACTACCTCTCAAGGTCGCCGGCGTGACCCAGGCACAACGCGTGCGTAAGGTGCATGAACTGCTGGAGCTGGTAGGTCTGCAAGACAAACACAAGGCGTATCCGGCGCAGCTTTCCGGAGGTCAGAAACAGCGCGTCGGCATCGCCCGCGCGCTGGTGCACGACCCCGAAATTCTGCTGTGCGACGAGGCCACCTCGGCCCTCGATCCGGAGACCACCCAATCGATCCTCGGCCTGCTGCGCGAGATCAACCAACGCCTGGGCCTGACCATTGTATTGATCACCCATGAAATGGCAGTGATCCGCGAGATCTGCGACCGCGTGGTGGTGCTGGAACACGGGCGCATCGTCGAGCAAGGCCCGGTGTGGCAAGTGTTCGGCAACCCGCAACATGAGGTCAGCAGAACCCTGCTCGCACCCCTGCAACATGGCCTGCCGCCCGAAGTGCAAAGCCGCCTGCAGCCGACACAAACCTCGGCTGATGCGGCGCTGGTGCTGCGCTTGCAATTCACCGGCAGCGATACCGACGAACCGGACCTGGCCGCACTGTTCAGCGCCCTCGGCGGCCGCGTGCGCTTGCTGCAAGGCGGTGTGGAACGCATCCAGGGTCATGCCCTGGGGCAATTACTGCTGGCGGTGAATGGCTCGCCGCACAATGCCGAAGAACTGCGTAACCGCGCCGGCAATTGGGCACAACGGGTGGAGGTGCTGGGCTATGTGGTTTGATCGTTTAGTACAGGGCGCCATCGACACCTTGTTGATGGTCGGTGTGTCGTCGCTGATTGCATTACTGGTGGGCATTCCGCTGGCGGTGTTCCTGGTCACCAGCGACAAGGGCGGCATCTACCAGGCACCGGCGCTTAACCGCGTGCTGGGAGCGTTCGTGAATCTGTTCCGCTCTATTCCGTTCCTGATCCTGATGGTGGCGCTGATCCCGTTCACGCGCTTGATCGTCGGCACCACCTATGGCGTCTGGGCGGCAGTGGTACCGCTGACCATCGCCGCCACACCGTTCTTTGCACGCATCGCCGAAGTGAGCCTGCGCGAGGTCGACCACGGCCTGATCGAAGCCGCTCAGGCCATGGGCTGCCGCCGCTGGCACATCATCTGGCATGTGCTGCTACCGGAAGCTCTGCCCGGAATCGTCGGCGGGTTCACCATCACCCTGGTCACCATGATCAACTCATCGGCCATGGCCGGGGCGATTGGCGCCGGTGGCCTGGGCGACATTGCCTACCGCTATGGCTACCAGCGCTTTGACACACAGATCATGCTGACCGTGATTGTGTTGCTGGTGGTGCTGGTGGCGGTGATTCAACTGAGTGGGGACCGCTTGGCGCGGGTGTTGAACAAGCGCTGAGTGCGCGTTCATACCTGTCAACTATGACAGTTGTTGACCATGTTCTTTGTATATCTAATCAGACCGTGAACGTTTCCCCAAGGACGGACTGATGATGAAAGCACACCTAATGAAAATCGCGGGCAGCCTGTTGGCGAGTGTACTTGCATTGACGGCCAATGCTGCCCACTACGTCAAATTGGGGCCTATGGCTGGGCAGTGCGAAACCACCAGCATCAACGACAACGCTATTGCTGTCGGCAACTGCTCGCCCCCCAGCTCCAGCGCCAACAATATTCCCTGGGTGTCGAACGTGAACACAGCAGATTCACAAGTGGCGTTGGCGTCACTGGTTGCGGGCCAACCCTGTTACGCCAACGCTGTCTCCAACGGCAGCTGGATTAGTGGCACCTGTAAGAATGCCAATAATAGCGTCACAGCCGTAACATGGAACGTCACCACACCGGGCAATCCGACAGCGCTCGCACCGCTCCCTGGCACATTGTTACGCGCTGCTGATGTGCAGACCATCATTAACGCGTTCAATCAGCGTGGCGATATGGTTGGATCAAGCATCAGTAGCAACGGCAAGGAGTTCTCCACCATTGTGTGGCTCGCTGGAACCGACACGCCTAAGCGAGTTTACTCATCGCTGATTGGACTGGCTGGATACAACGACGGATGTTCCCCGGTGGACATCAACAATGTTCTCATGAGTGGCTACCCTAGCATTGCCATGAACTGTCCAGGCAACGACGGCATTCCCATTCCTAAAATAGCGCAGGCTAACGCCACTGGTTATACCGTGACATCCTTGCCCCTCGCTACCGGGGCCAACCATTGCGTGGTCACTGGCCTCAATAACGCCCTACAATCCATAGGCTTTTGCGAGTATCCCAACACCAATGCCAACCCGGCCCGAACAGCAGTCTGGAATACACCCACGTCGGCTCCGCTGACTCTGAATCTGGCAATCGGCACCATGAACTATGGACGCGCAATCAATAGCAACGGAATTGCCCTGGTAGAGCGCAAGGATAACGACGGCAGGACCAGCTATTTCACGTGGATTCCTCCTGCCGGAATATTTGGTATCCAGCTGATTGAGCCTCCACCGAAAACATGGACCCAGGCATTCAGCATTGCTGACAACAACACGGTGGCTCTGAACAGGACTAATGATGCTCAGTACACAGTCGGATGTATCTGGCATCCTGCTTCCGGTGAAAATCCTGCCAAATACAGCTGCCTTGAAGCAATTAACGGTGGCCGAAACAGTGCGCTCAAGGCCGTTTCCCAAAGCGGGAATTATGCCGCTGGTCAGAACGTTGATAGCGAGCAGGACGTTCAAGCTGTGGCGGTAAAACTTTACTGAAAGGGATGCTTACGAGCTCAAACACCATTTAATACTCGACACATTCGACCCAGGAGATTCAGCACATGCCAAACCTCATGACTTCCAGCGGCTTCGTGTCGGCCGTCTTCGTGCTGTTCGCTACCGTAAACGAAAATGCAGCAGCCACTCCCATCTCTTCTGCACCGACATTCGTTGTGCCACAGAACTTCGCAATCGTTGTCCGAGCCGGGGAAAACGGTTTTTCTTGGGTCAGCTCTCGAACCGATAACCGTTCGATGCAGGAGGTGAGGGCAGTGGGCTCCGCCCGCCTGGAAACCCGCTAGCTCACGGGCACTCATCCAGCTGGGCAACGCTGGCGCGGGGCACGAAGGTGATGGTTTTTTCCTTGGCCTGCCAGGGCCGCACGATGTAGCTGCCATCCGAGTCGGCCATCACCCGCAGTTTCACGCTGCGCTTGGGGTTGTCGGCGTCTACCAGCACGCCGGGAACCTTGGCCTCTGCCGCCCAGGTCATCAACGTACAAACGCGCCCTCCCGAGGCGGAGCCTTGCAACGGCAGGCCGCCCAACTTGGCCCCGCTCGCCGGGATCAGCCCGAGTAAAACGATGAGGGCAAAGGCCACCAGTGAGGCGAACGCCACCGGGTTTTTCTGAACGCGCATGCGCACCACCAGGCAGGCGGCGCTCCCTTGGATCAGGAACAGCACGGCCATTTCGGCGGCCATGAACGGCGCAAAGAACACGGCGCTGTCGGAGTACTCGCTGAAGGCGCGGGAGACCGGCACCGTCACCATCAGAATGACCACCATTTGAACCACCCCGGCGCCAGCACTGGCCAGCCAGAACTCCCCGGACAACTCACGCAGGGCAACATGGGCGGGCCTGGCGCGAATGATGATGCCGACATAGGCCACTACCGCCGCCATGATCGCCACGATCCAACTGAGCGTCAGCAACAGCCCACTTTCGGCGTTCACGGACAGGTACACGGCGGACATCCAGAACACGAACATCACCAATAGGCTGGCCGCCCAATGTCCCAGTAAACGCCTGTGCTGGGCCGTCTCTTGCGGCGACTGCGGGCTGAGATTGAGTTGATCACTCAGGCGCACACCGGTGCCGTTCAGGCGCGTGAACAAGATGAACGTGGGCACCAGGATTGACGCGCCCATCATGCCGATCACAAATACCAACATGGCGAACATCGCCGGCAATGCGGTGAACGCCGACGCCGACAGGATACTCAGCGGCACCTTTTCCATCTGGATGTACTGGTACAGGTACAGGCCTGCCACCGAGAGAATCCCCACCGTCAGCGGCCAGGCACGCTCATTGAGCCACAACAGGCCATTGCTCAATCTCGTGGCGTATTGGTCTACCTTGTTCGGCGCGGTGTCGTTGCCAACGGGTGAACGTTTTTCCTCTTCCATGGATGGATAACTCTCTTTGAATTAAAGCCGAATCTTACCCAGAATCCCGCGGGGCGGTATGTCGGAATACCACAGTACGAACCCAGTGAAGTGCACTACATCGAATACACGTCTTTAAACTGAATCAGACGGAGCCTGAGGTTCCCTGTCACGAGTGCGGAGCAAACGCTGAAACTACTCGCCTATACCTGTTAACTTTGACAGTTGTTGATTGTTTTCTGCGTGTATCTAATCAAACAGAATCTCTCGCCAAGGATGGACTGATGATGAAAATGCACTCTTTAGGGTTTGCAGGTTGCCTGTTACTGAGCGCGGCCAGCTTGACCGTCAACGCTGCCGCCTACACCAACTTAGGGCATGAAGCGGGAGCACAATGCGAAACCTCCGGCATCAACGACAGTGGTATCGCTGTGGGCAATTGCACTCCGGCCAGTGCCAGCGCCAACAATGTCCCTTGGTTAGCAGATACGAACACAGAGAACTCACAAGTAGCGCTCAAGCCATTGGTTGCTGAACAGCCTTGCCGCGCCCTCAATATCTCGAACGCCGGCTGGATCGGCGGTATCTGCAAGAACGCAAACAATGTCAACACCGCCGTGGTCTGGAACGCCACTCCAAATAACACTCCGACACCTCTCAAGCCGCTTCCTGGGGTAGTGCTGCCGTTGCGTGCCGCGGACGTAAAAACAATCATCATGGCGTCCAATCAACGCGGGGATATGGTTGGATGGAGCATCAGCAGCAATCAGGAGCTATCTACCGTCATATGGCTCGCGGGGGATGACACGCCTAAGCGGGTATTTTCTTCGCTGCTTGGACTGCTTGGGTACAACGATAAATGCGTTCCAGTGGGCGTCAGTGACAGCCTTTCGAATGGCTACCCCAGCATTGCCATGAACTGTCCCAGCACCAACGGCATCACAATTCCCCAAGTAGCTAAGGCTAACGTTACGACCTATACCATAAGCTCTTTACCCATAGCGACTGGAGCCAATCGTTGCTATGTCAAAGGGATCAATAACACACTGCAATCGGTAGGTTACTGCGAGTATCCCGATACCGCCACCAACCCGGTCCGGACAGCAGCCTGGATGACACCGACGACAGCGCCTCTGACCTTGACCCTTTCTATCAAGTCCAAAAATGCCGGACGCGCAATCAATAACTCAGGGGTTGTGCTGGCATCACGGCAGGACGATACCGGTAGAGTGAGCGACTTAACGTGGATTCCCCTAGCGGGGTTGGCGGGCATTCAGCTGATTCAGCCCCCGACGGGAGCCGTGTCGACACAAGCGTTCGGTATTGCCGATAACAATACTGTTGCGCTTAACAGCGACGTTGATCAGTACCTCACCGGCTGTATCTGGTCACCTGCAACCGGTGGAAACGCTGCGACCACCCATTGTCTGGCTTCGATTGGTGGAGGCAAAAAAAACTGGCTGAGCACCTTCTCTCAAAGCGGAAGCTACGCCGGGGGTGTAAACCTCAACAGCACCCAGGATATGGATGCGGTAGCAGTGGAGCTGCCCTGAGTGCATTAATACTTGAGGCAGCAAACGCCACTTCATGCCAACGATCTATAACTTCAGGGAAAAATCATGTCAAAACTCATGACGTCGAACAGCCTTGCGTCTGTCACATTGTTATTTAGTGTTGCTATAAGCGGTACCGCTGCAGGCACCCCATCGATGACAGGGGAGGTAATTTCTGAACTTGTCCTAGACAACGCCACCGCCATCTCTTTTCCACTTGAACCTTGGCCTTTGCCACCACCTGAAACGCGGAAGGTGGTAGGACAATTTTGCTACCTATTTCCTTGTAAGACGGGCGGTCCTGATTGGCACAATATTTACGAAGATTAGTTAAGCCTAGATTGTGGTAGCGGCCCAGGCATCGGATATAGTTGCTGTGTTCTCACTGAAGTAGCCCTATGAAACTCGAACCCGACGACCTCAACCAGATCACCGCCACCACCCTGGGCCATTACAACAAGGTGGCCGAAGACTTTCGTGAAGGCACCCGCGATCACGATGTGAGCCAGAACATCGACGCGCTGCTGCGGCATATCCAGGGCACGCCGCCGTTCACCGTGCTGGATTTCGGCTGTGGGCCGGGACGGGATTTGCAGACGTTTACGCGCATGGGGCATATCGCCGTGGGCCTGGATGGCTCCGAGCGGTTTGCGCAGATGGCGCGGGAGGACAGTGGCTGTGAAGTGTTGCAGCAGGACTTTCTTAAACTGGCCCTGCCCGCCGAGCGCTTCGATGGAGTGTTTGCCAATGCGGTGCTGTTTCATATTCCCAAGCAGGAACTGCCCCGGGTGCTCCAAGAGCTGCATGGCGCATTGAAGCCTGGAGGCGTGCTGTTCAGCTCCAACCCTCGGGGTGAGAACCAGGAAGGATGGAATGGGCCGCGGTATGGGTCTTATCACGATCTGGAGGCGTGGCGGGGCTTACTGACCGAGGCCGGATTCGAAGAGCTGGAGCATTACTATCGGCCGGCCGGGTTGCCGCGGGAGCAGCAGCCTTGGTTGGCCAGTGTGTGGCGTAAGATTTAGTGCTGCATCGCCTGTACCTGCCTCATCGCAGGCAAGCCAGCTCCCACCTTTGGAATGCGTTCCCCTGTGGGAGCCGGGCTTGCCCGCGATGGCGCCGTAACGGGCAGCGTTATTTCACCTGATACACCACCGGCTCCTTCCCCTCCACCAGCACCGTCACACTGCGCCCGGCATACCCCTGTTTTTCCACCGCCGAGAAATTCGCCACCAGCCGCGTCCCATCTGCGAAGGTGGTTTGCTGCAAGAGTTTGTCCACCGTCAGCCAGCGAAAATCAGTCATCGCCTGAGTCGCCAACCGCTGATGCAGAGGCCGAAAAAACCGGTCCTGGCGCTGAATCACCGGCAGCCTGTCCTTGAGTGTCGCCGCACTCAAGTGATACAGCGGCGGTACGTTGTAGAGCAGTTGGGCCAGTTCATTTTCAGCCCGTACATTGCTCAGCTTGAGGTTGTCGAACAGCCAGTGATGGGTGGTGATCACCGAGCCATGGAATACCGCCTGATACAACGGCAACCGCAGCGTCGGGTCGAAATACACCGTGCGCAGCGACGCTTTCAACGGCACAGGTTTGAAGAACACCGCCGGCTGCGCCGCCGGGTACCAGTTACCGACGTAGTACGGTGATTGCCGGTCGCGGGTCATGTCCCGGTCGCCCCAGCCAATGACCGGTGTTTGCATACCATGGGCAAACAGAATGCCCTGGGCGGTGATGGCGTTGCCGTCTTCGGAGCCCGCGGGCAGTTTTAGTGAAGTGTTGATCCAGCGCGAGGCGTCGATATTACCCTGGGCATTCTGCGCCTGAGTCATGGAAGCGCCGTCGCGGTAGCTGTCGAAGACCATGCTGGTGGCATACGCATCGAGGAACCAGGCATTGAAACCGGCTGCGGCCTGCACCGCTCGCACCCGAGCCTCCAGCAGCGGTCGCACACAGCGCGGGTCTGTGTAGTGGCCAGATTGCTGAAAACCGGTTTTCGGCTGGCCGTTTTTCAACACGATTGCGCAGTCGCGGTAGGCCTTGCCGCCCAGGTGGGCAGTGGCCCAGTCCGGATTTTCGCTGGCCGACAGCGCCGTTTCATACGAGTCGTAAGGCGCCATCAGGTAGCCGGCAGCCACGCCTGCGCGAATCGCTTCGGGGTGCCAGAGCCCGCCTTCCCACCCATCGCCCAGGGTCAACAGCAGACGCGAGAGCCCCGCGTCACGCAAGGCCTGGAGGGTGGAATTACCCCAGGTTTCGGGACGATCACTCAAGGCCGCGGCGAAATCCCGGGCCAGCTCGCTACGCACCTCGCCGTAGCGAGCGGCAAGGCGATTCATGTCGGGTTCTTCCACTTGCCAGGCTTGCCGGGCCTTCTGGTTGATGGCCGCATTGAGGCCGCGCAACAGCACGGTTTGCTCATAACGATTCAACGGGGTTGTCTGCGCCAGCACCTTCGCCGGTTCTTGGTCCAGCAGCCCGCCGAGCTCGTGGGTACGCAGCCGCTTGATCAACGCTGGCCAATCACGCACATCATCCAGCGTCAGCAAGCCGTTGCCCCAGAGGTAAACGTGACTGGCACCGAGCAACTTTACCGCCTCGGGAGTTTGCCGCAGCTTGTCCGCCAGAGGCTCGTAACGGCCCTGCTCGATCAACCACTGGCGATAACGCTTGGCGCCGGCCAACGGGTCGGCATCGCCCAGGTACAGGCGCAGCGTCATCGGCACGTCGGGGGCCAGGGGTGTGAAGTCATGGAACGCTGACAACGCCAGGCCCTGGCCGTCCGGCTGCCATTCAAGGCGATTGTTGTAGGGGTTGGTCAGCAGCCAGTTAAGCGTAAAGCGCCCGTGATCCAGGCCCCACAGGGGCAAGCTCAGGTCCTGGGTGGTATTGACCTCGCCGCGCTCAAGCAGGAACGCTTTCCAAACGGCGTTATCAACGGGGACATAATGCCCTTCAGCCAACGGCCAGATCAGCGCCTGGCCCATGGCCGTGGCTGGCTGGCGCAGCAGGGCCAGTTCACCTGGCTCGCGGGCGCTGATAGACAGGGACAGTTCGCGCTGCTCAAGCCGGGCCGTCAGACGGTAGGCGCCGCTGTCCCATTGCCAGGAGGCCTGTGCGGCATCAGCTTGCAAAGCACTGACGGCGTGCGCGGTGACACCGCTGGAGGCTTGTACCGGGGCCTCGCCCGCTGGCGTGACACGCAGGGCCAGGGTTGCGGGGTTGAGGTCAACGCGCCACAGGGCGTTTTCCAGCACGGTGGAGGCAAAGACTGAGGGCGCAAGAACAAGCGCACAGAGCACAAGGATAGGACGCAGGCACTGCATGGGTATCGACCTGGACGGAGAAGTGAGGTCGAGAGGGTAAAACATGCAGCCGTTGGCCGGGGCAACAAGTGGACTTTTCGGAAGCTTCCCACAGCCTCAAGCGAGATCAAGATCCAAATGTGGGAGGGGGCTCGCCCCCGATAGCCATGGGTATCTACAACTTATGTAACCACTGCCGACGCTAACCACGATGCGAAGCGAGCCGCTCTTGCTCTTGCTCTTGATCTGCTTTTGATCTCAGGCGCCCCGTCAAACCACGCTGGCCGGAATTCGACAGGGATTTGGGGGGTAAACCGGCAGGGATGCCGGTTTAGCCGCCCCGCGCCATGGATGGCGCGTGGCGGCGGCCCCCCAAATCAATGGCGGATTACGGGCACACCGAGCCTAGGCGAGGTGCCGAGTGGTGGGGCAAGAGCCTTTTGGTTACTTTGGGGCTCTTTTCCAAAGTGACCCGCTGTAAAAGCGGAACCAATAGCAGCCGCTACCCAAATAACGGATATGCACTCGATCAAAGTCCAGCATCCTGGTCGGCTCTTAGGCCGCCATCGGGGGCAAGCCCCCTCCCACAGGTCCGGCGGCTCACCAAAGAGTTGTGTAGATACCTATGCCCCGATAGCGGTAGTCCAGTCAGTGATGGGTTGACTGATCACCGCCATCGGGAACGAGCCCCTCCCACAGTTTTAGCTGCGTTGTTCCTGTTGCTCTTGCTTAGGCTCGCGGATCTTGTACCAGGCCACATACAGCGCCGGCAGGAACAACAGCGTCAGCAACGTGGCGATAATAATCCCGCCAATCATCGCGTAAGCCATCGGCCCCCAGAACACTTCCCGGGCAATGGGGATCATGCCCAGGCTCGCCGCCGCCGCGGTGAGCAGAATCGGCCGACGCCGGTGTTCGGTCGCTTCCACCACCGCATCCCACGGCGTATAGCCGGCCACTTCATACTCGTGAATCTGCGTCACCAGGATCACCGAGTTGCGAATGATGATGCCGATCAGCGCCAGGATCCCCAGGATCGCCACAAAGCCCATCGGCGTACCGGTGGGGATCAACGCCAGTACCACGCCGATCAGCCCCAGCGGCGCGACGCTGGCCACCAGGAACATCTTCTGCACGCTGTGCAACTGGATCATCAGGAACGTGGCCATCAGGAACAGCATCAACGGCACCACGCTGGCAATCGGGCCCTGGGCCTTGCCGCTTTCCTCCACGGTGCCGCCGGTGGCGACTTTGTAGCCCACCGGCAGGCCGTCGCTGAATTTCTGAATGGTCGGCGCCAACTGCTTGACCAGGTCGGTCGGCTGCATCTCATCGCGCACCGCGGCCTTGATGGTAATCGTCGGTTTGCGATCACGACGCCACACCAGCGGCTGCTCCAGTTCGTAACGCACCGTGGCAAAGGCCAGCAATGGAATCGAGGTGCCGTTGGGCGTCACGATCTGCAGGTTCTGCAAGGTTTCCGGCGTACCGCGCTCGGCATCTTCGGCGCGACCGACCACGTTGATCAGGTAGATATCGTCGTGTACCTGGGTCACCGCCGCGCCGCTGACCACGCTGTTCATCAACTGCGCCACGTCTTCGGACGACAGCCCCAGTTGCCGCGCCTTGTCCTGGGCGATGTCGACGCGCAGCACTTTGCCCGGCTCGTTCCAGTCGTAGATGATCTCGCCCAAGTGGGTGTTCTGATCCAGCAAGGTCGCCAGTTCGATGGCGTGTTTGCGCACCTGGTCGGTGTCTTTACCGGACACGCGATACTGGATCGGCCGCCCGACCGGCGGGCCCATTTCCAGCGGCTGCACGTAGCTGCCGATACCGACAAAATCATCGCGCAAGCGTTGTTGCAGGCGGGCGATCAGGGCGCCACGCTCTTCCAGGCCCTTGCTCACAATCACCAGTTGCGCGTAGTAGGGGTTTTCCAACTGCTGGTCCAGCGGCAGGTAAAAACGGATAGCGCCCTGGCCGATGTAGGTGCTCCAGCGAGCGATGTCCGGGTCGTCCTTGATGATCGCTTCGAGGCGGTCAACCGCCTTGCGCGTCTCATTGATCGAGGCGTTTTGCGGCAGGTTCAGATCAACCAGGATTTCCGGGCGATCCGACGACGGGAAAAACTGGTTCTGCACAAACTGCATGGAAAACACCGAGGCCGCAAACAGCGCCACGGTAATACCGATAGCCCACCAGCGGTTGCGCATGGCCCAGAGCATACCGCCATTGAACGCACGGCCAATGCGCCCAGGCTCGGCGTTATGCGGCTTCACATTGGCGCTGAGAATATGCACGCCGATCACCGGCGCAAACAGCACCGCCACGACCCAAGACACCAGCATCGCCACGGCAATCACCGCGAACAGGGTAAAGGTGTACTCGCCCGCCGAACTGGCGTTGAGGCCAATCGGTACGAAACCGGCCACGGTCACCAGCGTACCGGTGAGCATCGGGAAGGCCGTGGAGGTATAGGCGTAGGTGGCGGCCTGCTCCTTGGTTTCGCCTTTTTCCAGGCGCGTGATCATCATCTCCACGGTGATCATCGCGTCGTCCACTAACAGGCCCAGAGCAATGATCAAGGCGCCCAACGAGACCCGCTGCATGGTGATGCCGCTGTATTCCATGAACACGAACACCAGCGCCAGCACCAGCGGGATCGAGCACGCGACCACCAGCCCGGCGCGCATGCCGAGGCTGATAAAGCTCACCACCAGAACAATGATCACGGCTTCGAACAACGCGCTGGTAAAGCCGCCCACGGCCTCTTCCACCACTTCGGCCTGGTCGGACACCTTGTGCACACCAACGCCCACCGGCAGGTCGGCGGTCAGCTCGTCCATGCGCCCGTGCAGCGCCTTGCCGAACGACTGAATATTGCCGCCCTTCTGCATGGCGATCGCCAAGCCAATTGCCGGTTTGCCGTTGAAGCGGAACATCGGCCGCGCCGGGTCCACATAGCCACGGCTGATGTCGGCAATATCCGCCAGCCGATAGAAGCGGTCATTGAGACGCAGGTTGACGTTGGCCAGGTCTTTCTCCGAGGCGAACTGCCCCGAGGTGCGCACCGAAATCCGCTCCGGCCCGGCCTCGATCACCCCGGCCGGCGTTACCGCATTCTGCGATTGCAGGCTTTGCACGACCTGGCGCTGGTCAATGCCCAATGCCGCCAGTTTGCGCGTGGAGAAGTTCAGGTAGATCACTTCGTCCTGCTGGCCGATCATCTCGACCTTGCCCAGCCCCGGCACCGAGCGGATTTCGGCGCGCACCTGCTCTACATAGTCGCGCAACTGGCGCATCGACAAGCCGTCGCCAGTAAAGGCGTACACCGAGCCGAATACGTCTCCGAACTCATCGTTGAACGACGGCCCCTGCAAGCCCTGGGGGAAGGTGCCGCGAATGTCGTCGATCTTCTTGCGAACCTGGTACCAGATCTCCGGAATGGCCTTGGCGCTGGTGGTGTCCTTGAGGAACACAAACACCGTGGACTCACCCGGTCGCGTATAGCTTTTCACATAGTCGAGGGAGTCGAGTTCTTCGAGTTTTTTCTCGATGCGATCAGTGACCTGCTTGAGGGTTTCCTCCTGGGTCGCGCCCGGCCAGCGGGTCTGGATCACCATGGTCTTGATGGTGAACGAGGGGTCTTCCTCGCGGCCCAGGTTCATATACGAGAACACGCCCATCAGCAGCGCGACGAACATCAGGTACCAGACGAAGGACTGATGCTTGAGGGCCCAGTCGGATAAGTTGAAGCTCCCTTTCATCGCGGGCTGTCCTCGTCGATTTTGACTTTTTGCCCGGGTTTCAGGCTGTTCACGCCGGCTGTGACAATGCGCTCGCCAGCTTTGATGCCGCCATTGACCAGGACGCTGTCGGCATCCCGGCTGACCACACTGACGTCGCGTGGCTGCACGCTCTGGCTCTGGGTATCAAGCAGCCAAATGCGCGTCTTGCCGTCGACTTCCTGCAAGGCGCTCAGGGGCAATTCGATACGCGGCGTAATGGCGCTGCTCAAGGTCACGCTGATAGCGGTGCCCAGGCGGAACGCGGCGGGGGTATCGGTCAGGCTCAGGCGTGCGCGGCGGGTGCGCGTGGCGCTTTGAGCCTGGGGCTCGATCTCGCGCACGATGGCGGTGGTCTGCACGCTGGGGTCCAGTTGACCGGCGACCAGAAACACCACATCCGCCGGCAGGCGCTCGGCCAGGCCCGCGGGCAGATCGATCACCGCTTCCTTGATGTCGGGGCGAGCCAGGGTCACCACCTGCTGCCCGGCGCTGACGACCTGACCAGCCTCGGCATTCCAGGCGGTGACGATGCCAGCGTGGTCGGTGCGCAGTTCGGCGTAGTTGAGCTGGTCCCTGGCCTGGTTGACCGAGGCACGGGCCTGATCAAGGGTGGCCTGGGTGGTTTTCAGATCGGTCTGCGCCACATCCAACTGAGCCTGGGCGCCGACGCCGCGATTGAACAGCTCTTGCTGACGACGGGCATTGGCCTGGACATTAATGAACTGTGCCTGCACGCGAGCAAGGTCGCCCTGGGCGGCACGCAATTGGTTCTGCTGGTCGGTGGGGTCGAGCACGGCAAGCAAGGCGCCCTTCTCTACCTCGGCGCCCACGTCGACGGCGCGACGGGCAATACGGCCCGGCACTCGGAAACCCAGGTTGCTTTCATAGCGGGCCTGGATAGTGCCGGCGAAACGGCCGAGGTTT
Organism: Pseudomonas paralactis; assembly: GCF_001439735.1. Lineage (GTDB taxonomy): Bacteria > Pseudomonadota > Gammaproteobacteria > Pseudomonadales > Pseudomonadaceae > Aquipseudomonas > Aquipseudomonas paralactis. The sequence continues at coordinate 134,173 of NZ_JYLN01000004.1, read as the reverse complement.
TCCTGGTCTTGCGCCTTCACTTCCATGGACAACACCGGGCGCACAGGCTCCGGCGGCGCCTCTTCCCTGGAGCAAGCCATCAGCACCAGGCTGGCGGCGACGATAACCGTCAACTGCTTCATGGCTGGGCTCCTTGCTGGGCGATCTCGACCACCATGCCGGGGTGCAGCAATTGCCCACCGGCCACTACGACTTTTTCGCCGCCTTTAAGGCCCTCGCCAATAATCACTTTGCCGGTGAGGTAACGGGCCACCGTGACCTTGTGCAGTTGCGCCTTGCCGTCGGCATCCACCAGCCATACGGCGGGTTCGCTGAGGTCTTTGGTCAAGGCCGCCCAGGGCAATTCGATGCTGGCCTTGGCCGGGCCGTTGGCGGTGGCGCTCACCACCGAGCCCAGTTCCATGCCTTTGGGCAGGCTTTGCAGAGCGATCTTCACTTGTACCGTGCCGGTATTGGCCGCCACTGCCGGCGTCACTTCACGCACCTTGCCCACGGCCTTGATGCTCGGGTTGTCGAGCAGGCTGACGGTAATCGGCGCATCGGGCGGCGGCTCCACCAGCAGGGATTCGTACACGTTGAATACCGCGTCACGCTCGCCATCACGGGCCAGGCTGAAGATCGGTACGGTGGCTTGTACCACCTGGCCGACCTCGGCCTGGCGCGCCGTGATGATCCCCGGTGCATCGGCGACCAGCGCCGTGTAACCGAGTTGCTCACGGGCATTGGCCAATTGCGCCTGGGCGGCGGCCAAAGCGCTTTGACTGCTGCGCAACGCGGCCTGGGCAGCATCGTATTCGCTGCGACTGGTGTAGCCCTTGGGCAAGAGTTTTTCCTGGCGTACGAAGGCGGCAGCGGTCTGCTTGACTCGCGCCTGCTCGGCCACGACCTGGGCCTGGGCCGAATCGACGTTGGTTTGCAGGTCCTTGGGGTCGAGCCTGGCCAGGACTTGCCTGGCCGTGACGCGGTCGCCCACGTCGACCATGCGCTGGATGATCTTGCCGCCCACGCGAAAGGACAGATCGGTTTGCACCCGCGCCTGGATATCACCCGTCAGCGTCACTGCCGCGGCAAAATCCGCCGACTGCACGGTTTGCACGAACACCCGTGAATGCTGCTTGGGCTCGGCTTTGTCCTGGCCACAGCCGCTGAGCAGCGCCAGGAGGCCAAGGCTGAAAATAAATGTCGAGGTGCGACCGCCCATGCAGGCTCCTTTTGCGTGATGCCGACGTTCAAGTGTGTATGCGACTGTGAGCTTAGATCAGGGTTCCTTATCTGCATGGAGGATCCCATACTCCAATGGTTCCCATGCTGACTAAATACACATGCTTAAAACCCTCGCGGTGGCCAATTACCGCTCGATCAACAAATTGGTGGTGCCCCTGGACCGGCTGAACCTGGTCACTGGCCCCAATGGCAGCGGCAAGTCCAACCTGTATCGCGCCCTGCGCCTGTTGGCCGAAACCGCCCAGGGCGGGGTGATCAATGCGCTGGCCCGCGAAGGCGGGCTGGATTCGACCTTCTGGGCGGGGCCGGAAACCATCACCCGGCGCATGCGCAGCGGCGAAGTGCCGGTCGAATCCAATGTGCGCCAGGGCGTCAAGCGCCTGCGCCTGGGGTTTGCCGCCGAGGATTTCAGCTACGCGATCTCTTTGGGCTTACCCGAAAAAACCCTCTCGGCCTTCAAACTGGACCCCGAAGTAAAAAAGGAATGCATCTGGGCCGGCCACGTCTACCGTCCGGCCAGCCTGCTGGTGCAGCGCTCAGGGCCGATGGTGCGTGCCCGCGAAGGCCGTGCCTGGGATGTGCTGGCGCAGCACACGCCGAACTACCACAGCCTGTTCGATCAGGTCGGCAGCCTGCGTGGCTCGCCGGAAGTGCTGCTGTTGCGCGAAAGCATTCGTGGCTGGCGCTTTTACGATCACTTTCGCAGCGACGTGGACGCGCCAGTGCGCCAGCCACAGTTGGGCACGCGCACGCCGGTGTTGCACCACGATGGCCGCGATCTGGCGGCCGCGTTGCAGACCATCCGCGAGATTGGCGATCCCGAGGCGCTGCAACGCGCCGTGAGCGATGCATTCCCGGGCGCGCGTCTGCACATTGAACCGTTGCAGGGCGGACGCTTTGCCATCGAGTTCTATCAGGAAGGTTTGCTGCGGCCGTTGTCGGCGGCGGAGCTGTCGGACGGCACCTTGCGTTACCTGTTGCTGATCGCAGCGCTGCTGACGCCACGCCCGCCGACCATGATGGTGCTGAACGAACCGGAAACCAGCTTGCATCCGGACCTGTTGCCCGCCTTGGCGCGCTTGATCATCGAGGCGTCGAAACAGTGCCAGGTGTGGGTGGTGTCCCACGCCAGCCGCTTGATCGCGGCCTTGCAGCAGGATGAGGAGTGTAATTCGATTGTGCTGGAGAAGGTGTTGGGGGAGACGCGGATTGTGGGGCAAGGGATTCTGGATGCGCCGGCCTGGCATTGGCCGCAGTGATGGCGGCGGCACGAGACAACATTAAGCCCACCATGCCACCGGCAAACCTAGAAAACCCACCGAAGCGGGTTTTCTCACTGCTCAAATCACGTCATCCAACCGCAGACGAATCAAACCCGCGCCGTTCAATCACCGTAAACACATCCGCCACATCCTGGACCATGATCCGAGCGGTATTGGCGACGGTATTGATGTCGTGCTCGGCATAGTCGGACACGTTGGAACAGGCCATCAGATGCAGGTAAGCGAGTGCCGCGTTTAGACGTTCGCTTGCACAAGCGTGCAACTCACTGAGTGGGGCATCGCTGTCGATCAGCAGCACGGGGTATTCGGTTGCGGTTTGGGACATGGGGGTGAAGCGGCGGGGCGGGTGTTGAGTAGTCATGGTAATAATCCTTAAGAAAGAAAAATCGCCACCGTTTTGCTGCGAAACAAATGAGGTGGCAGCTGTGCGCGGGTTCGCAGACCGGGGATTATTACCAGAACCCGGCAGACCCGAAGATCTCCCACGCACAACCGCCATAAAACGAGAGGCAGCTGTGAATCGGCTGCACGATGTTCGACGGTATTGGTAATAATTTTCAGGGCTGCGAAACCCTGTCGCTGACCGAGGTCGACGACGGGGCGAACTATAAGGTGCCGTCAGCCCGCGTGCAACTGATGGGATATTTCCGACAGCTCATCACAGTCCGAAATGTCGGATGCCTCTTGATTGTCGCCACCCTATTGAGGCGTCAAATTTCGCCAGCATAGAGTGGCGCCCTCAACAAGCTGCAAAGCATAACGCAGACGCTGCGACCGTAAACCCCAAGACGCCAACTGCCCGATCGACTGCAAACCACAGATCGACAAGGAGTCCCAATGCCCCGCCAAAGCGACCTGCGCTACACCTTCGACCCCTTGAAGAGGGATGCCTTCGATGTGGTGTCGTTCAAGCTCGAAGAAGGCCTGTCCCAGCCGTTCAAACTAGAGCTGGAGCTGGCCAGCCACAACGCCGCCATCGATTTCAATCGCGTGCTGGATCTGGCGGGGCTGTTCACCATTTGGCGCGGTGAATCACCGGTGCGCTACGTCCACGGCCTAGTCAGCCTGTTCACCCAAGGCGATACCGGTTTTCGACGTACCCGTTACAGCGTCGTGCTGGAACCGACGCTGAAGCGTTTCGAACTGCGTTCCAACTGGCGCATATTCCAAGGCAAGAACGTGCCCGACATCATCGTTGAAGTGCTCAAGGAGCAACGCCTGACGGACGTCAAAACGTATCTCTGCTTCGACCATCAACCCCGCGAATACTGCGTGCAGGCGGGCGAAACCGACCTCGACTTCCTCGCCCGCCTCGCCGCCGAAGAAGGGCTGCTCTACACCTTCGAACACCGCACCGACGGCCACACCCTGTGGCTCACCGACCGAGTTGGCGGCCTGGGCACCATCGGCACCCACGAACATTGCCCCGTGATCTATCAACCGATGGGCGGTGGAGACGCCTTGGAACCGGCCTTGCATCGCTTCCACTACACCGAGCAAGTGCGCACCGCCGTACAGGTGCATCGCGACTACACCTTCACCCACCCGAGCTACAACCAGCAACACACCGCCACCGGTGACCAGGATCTGAACAACCAGCACAAGGACTACGAACGCTACGACTATCCCGGACGCTACAAGCGCGATATTGCGGGTAAACCCTTCACCAAAACGCGCCTCACCGCCCTGCGCAACGACGCCAAGCTGGCACACGTGGCCGGCGACGATGCGCGCTTGCAACCTGGCCTGGCGTTCGACCTCAACGAGCATCCTCGCGAAAATTTCAATGATCGCTGGCGCACAATTGCCGTCAAGCATGAAGGCAAACAGCACAGCAGTCTGGAGGAGGAAGCGTTCGGCAGCGACAGCGGCACGTTCTACGAAATGAAGGCCAGCGCGATCCACTGGATGTCCGACTGGAAAGCGCCGCTGTGCGAAAAGCCGTGCATCGACGGCCCGCAGATTGCCACGGTGGTAGGCCCCCCGGGCGAAGAGATTTATTGCGACGAATGGGGCCGGGTCAAAGTGCAGTTTCCGTGGGACCGCTCGGATAAAAACAACGATCAGCGTTCGTGCTGGATTCGCGTCACGCAAGGCTGGGCCGGTGCTACCTGGGGCTCCATGGCCATCCCACGTGTGGGTCAGGAACTGGTGATCAGCTTTTTAGCCGGTGATCCTGACCAGCCGATTGCCACGGGTCGCGCCTACCGCGAGACCAACCGGCCGCCCTACGAGCTACCCAAACACAAGACGCGGATGACCATCAAGAGCCGGACCCATAAGGGCGCAGGTTTCAATGAGCTGCGTTTTGAAGATGAGTTGGGCCAGCAGGAGGTGTACATCCATGCCGAGAAAGACAAGAACGTCCATATCAAACACAACAACGGCATCTTTGTCGGCAACGACCGCCGCGAGAACGTTGGGCACGACGAGCATATTGAAATTGGCCACGACCGCAGCGAAAGGGTGGGTAACGATGAGCGAATTGAGGTGGTGCAGGACCGCATTCAGACGCTGGGCCGCGACCATCGGACCCACATTGGCAGGGATCGTACGGAGGAGGTAGGCAACAACCGATACGACAAAGTCGCCGCCGACCATGACATCCGTATCGGCGGGAATGCTGAGCATTGTGTAAAGAGTCACTATCGGCTGGCTGCCGGAGAAGGCATTGCGCAGAAAACCACAGTGTTTGAAGTCGCAGCGGGCCAACGAATTGTCTTGAAGGCCCCCGGAGGCAGCCTCACGATTGACAGCGACGGTATTACCCTTGATGGGCTGACCATCAAACTCAAAGGTCCCGTGACCGCCGATACGCTGGGCACCGGCAATCCATTCACAAGCCAGCAGCGCTCGTCGGCCCCTCCACCCGGCGACTTCCTGGGGCGCTATACGCTGCTCAAGAGCGATCAACGCGCCTTCGCTGGCTATCGGTATAGCATCACCGACGGTGCTGCCGTCCTCGCCGAGGGCCTGACTCACTCATCGGGTGAAACAGACTGGGCAATGACGCCGACGACCCACGCCGTACAAGCCCATAAAGCAATCGTACGTGAGGATCAGCGCGTCACCGAGACCTGGCGACCCAGCGTTGCACTCATTGAAGAACAAGCCGTGGCTCACGATGACGCGGGGCTTTTTCCAGATGACTTTCTTGATCAATACCTGGAACTGGGAGACCTCGACTGATGCCAGCCCCAGCCGCCGCTGCGATCCTTGCAGGCGCATACCGCGCGTATCGTGTGTATCAGGCTCACGAAGCCGCCATGAGCGCCGCCGATCTTGCGCGGCTCGCCAGTGAAATCGCTGAGCGCAAGAGCAGTATCAAGCACGTCTTGCAGCAGGCCATTGAGGCGCTGACCCGTGAAATCGAGATCAAGAGTTCAACCTTTGCCGTGGTGGACCGAGGTGGCAATAGCACCGTTTCGCGGCGCGGCAATGAAAACGTGACCTTCAAGGAATACATCGAACGCAAGGTGCCGTTCCGCCCGGCCATCAGCCAGGTGTGCAACGTCGCGTTGCAGATGCCTATCAAGGTGCCGCGCCGCCTGCGCAAGACCGTCGCGGGCGACAGTGTGACGACTACCATTGAGGTCGCGCTCAAGCAAACCACCGCTTCGTTGCTGTTTGAGGCGATCGACGAAGTGTTGGAGTGGCGCAGCCCGCTCAAGGCTGAGCCCAACTACAACCGTAACAGCGCAAAAGCCTTGCTGGGCGAGCCCGAAACTCGGCCCAAGCGGTTTGGCAAGGTGTTTCCGTTCTGGCCGCGCCCGTGGGAGAGCCTGGCTCCGGACTTGGTGGTGGTCGAGTACCGGCAGGAGGCGTTTGAAACGGACAATGTGTTTGCGGCGATTGAAATAAAGTTTCCGGGGGACTGGGTAAAAGATAAGCAAATGATGAGTTACGTAGAGCTGATGACGCCGAAAACAGGCGTTAATCGAGAGAAAATCGGCACAGAAAAAGTAGCGCTGCTGCGGGTGCCGGAGGATTGCATCGGCTTTGAAGTAGATGACAAAAAATCGCCGCAAAACCAACAAGCAAGGAAGAAAAACTAATTATGAGTACTACTCATCAGATGTTTACCGCCGAAGAGCGAGACCTTTTTGTCGAGTTGTTGAAGGAGTGGCCTAACTCAGAGTCAGGCACTGAAGAGTCCTCGCATGGCGTCAGCCCTTTCATCAGCTTCTATTTCCCACCAGGGCCGGATAACCACCAAGAAATAGCACTGTTGATGGTGGATATTCACGAAGACTTTGAGCAACTACTTGGGAAGCCCTACACCATTGGCACCCACCCGATTTCAGAACGTCCACATCCTTACGGCTCATCACGTTTACCGGATCTACGCGAGCAGGCCAGGAAAGCCTCCCGCTCCGAGCACTTTGTTTTCAAATTCACCGATGAAAAAAACCACGCCTCCTCACCTACCACGGCGGGGTACTTCTGGCGCACGTGGTTTATAAGAGACGAAGAGAGGAGAACCGCCTACTCCTCCATCATGTTTTACTACCGTTGGCAATGGTGGCAAGACAACCGCGAAGCGTGGCGCCGCTTTGTACTCAAGACCATTGACCTGCTCAAGGCACATCAGGTCTACAGCGGCTTTGCCATGGCCAACCCACTTCAGTTCGGCACACGGTCCGCCATCACTACTTGGGAGCGGTCGCTGGCTCCCAGCTTCTATGGCCTGGATATTGACTTCCCTTTTGGCATGCAGAGCGCACTGCGCAACGGCATCCGCCCGCCCACCTGGGCCTTCCTGCTCGCCGACCACTGGCGCGAAAAACTTGACCTCACCCGCGAGCAAGTACGCGCGGCACTCGCCCACCCGCGCATCAGTATCACCGAGTTACACAGCGGCCAGTGGATTGAGCTGGGCGAACAGCCCGAGCTGTACCCCGTCGAGCTAGGCGTCCCTGAACTGCCCATGCTCCTGAACAAACTCCTCAAACCTATCCGCTATGACGACTTGGGATTGCTCGGCTTCGGCCAATGGGACGGCGATCCCAACGAGCGTTTCACCGATGCAGACAGTCTCCGCTGGATGGCCCGTTTCGACGCGGACAGCGACTGGCCCACACCGGCAACACGCTTTAGAAGGCCGCCGGATATCTCCCCTGCCCAGGTCTCCAACAAAGTGATTGCGCTTAGCATCGTTTCAGGCATGGCGTGCACTCAAAGCGGCTGGTGGCTCGTCCCTGGTCAGGCGTACTCCCGACGCGCCTTCACGCAGGGCGATACCCTGCCCACCCTCGCCAGCGAGTCAGGCGACGAAGCGGTGTTCTGGCAACGCGACTTTGATCAAACGCCATCCGGTTTCGCCAACAGCCAGGAGCCCGCACCTCGCGCCGGACGCTGGGAAATGGAACTCGATCGTTGCGTAGATTGTGAAGTCAAGTTGAACGAGCGCCTCCCCCTCCATCAAGGGCAGGTCGTTCGCTGGCTCTGGGCCGTGCACGGTCTGCGCGCACGCAGTGGCGAACCTTGTCCTTATCACGGGTTGTGGGTTTGCGAGTACAAACCCAGCACTCTGCAACTGTTTTACGATGGACACCAGATGCCTTGGGTTGGCGGAGAGAAAGTTGTCTGGCTTTGGTTGGGAACGGTAGCTCACTTCTTTTATGAAGGCCCGTGATGTCTCCAACTAAGCCGTGCCGGTAGGGCCGCGTGACCGACCGTTCAGTAGCCAGGTCGAGGGAAGCCCTCGACCCAAGCACAACTCAGCCCTGCCACTTCCCGCCTTCAACAATCACACTCTCAGGCTTGGTGTCATCGCTCAGTTCTTTTCGCACATATTGGTCATAGAGCTTGAGCAAAAACTTCTCCTCACCCAGCTTCGCCAGCTCGGCATTCACCCAGTCACGCAGCTCGGTATTGCCCTTCTTCACCGCCGGGGCAATCGGGGCTTCAGCACCCAGTTTCTCTTCCAGTACGCGGTAGCCAGGGTTCTGCTTGGCCCAACTGAACAGCACCAGGTTGTCTTGCGCATAGGCATCCCCACGGCCGGCCGACAATGCTTGCAGCGACTCGGAGTTCTTCTCGAACTTGAGCAGTTTCCACTCTGGGTGGTTCTTGGTCAGCCAGATGTCGGCCGTGGTGCCGGTGGTGACGATGGTGGTGCGCGTCGACAGGTCATCCAGGTTTTTTACCGTGCTGTCATTCGGTACCAGGGCCTGTACCGCGACTTTCAGATTGGGATTGGTGAAGTCCACCGCTTCCTTGCGCTCGGGCGTCACAGTCATGTTGGCGAGGATCAGGTCGACCTTGTCGCTTTGCAGGAACGGAATGCGGCTGGCCGGTTCCACGGCGACAAATTCCACCTTGCTTTCGTCGCCCAGCAGGTCCTTGGCGAATTGACGGCCAATGTCGGTATCGAAGCCGACGTAGCGGCCGGCCTCGTCGACAAAGCCAAACGGTGGCTTGTCAGTGAAGACGCCAACGATCAGCTTGTCCCGCGCTTTTATTTTGTCGATATAGCTGACAGCCGCGGGTTTTACCGGCTCTTCGGCCTTTTTATCGCAGCCGGCCAGCAAGGCGACGGCAAACAGTGGCAGCAGTAACTTTTTCATATCAGCTCCAGTTCCTTGATCTTTTTGGGCAGTGTTGAAACGAAGGAGAACTTCTCCAGGAACTGCTGCGCGCGTGCGGTCTGCGGGTTCGTAAAGAATGCCTCGGGGGTGTTGTGTTCGAGGATGCGACCGGCCTCCATGAACACCACGCGGTCGGCAACCGCACGGGCGAAGGCCATTTCGTGGGTGACGATCAGCAAGGTCATGCCATCGCGGGCCAGGCCCTGAATCACTTCCAGCACTTCCTTGACCATCTCCGGGTCGAGGGCGGCGGTGACTTCGTCGAAAAGCATGACCTGGGGGTTCATGCACAACGAGCGCACGATGGCGATGCGTTGCTGCTGGCCGCCGGAAAGCTGGCGTGGGAAGGCGTCGCGCTTGTCGGCCAGGCCCACGCGCTCCAGTAAGTTTTCCGCCTGCTCACGGGCCTCGCGGGGGTCGCGCTTTTGCACTTTCAGCGGGCCGAGCAGGATGTTGTCGAGCACGCTCATGTGCGGGAACAGGTGGTAGCTCTGGAACACCATGCCGATGTCCTGGCGCACCTGGCGCCAGTCGGTAGTTTTATCCAGCAGCTCAATGCCTGCAAAGCGCAAGTGTCCGCTGTGTGCCACTTCCAGCCCATTGAGGCAGCGCAGCAAGGTGCTTTTGCCACAGCCGCTGGGGCCTAAGATCACCACCACTTCGCCGCGTTGCACGCTCAGGTCGATGCCCTTGAGCACCTGCGCCTCACCGAAGAATTTGTTGAAACCCTGAAACTCGATCAATGCGCTCATGCCTGGGCCCAGCGCCGTTCCAGCAGCTTGGAGGCGGCTGACAACGGGTAGCAGATAAAGAAGAAAAACAGGAACAGCGCGCCGTAGATCAATACCGACTCGTAGGTGCGCTCGATGATTTGCTGGCCAACCTTGATCACATCCACCACGCCGATCAGCACCGCAAGGGAACTGGTTTTGATAATGCGCGTGTAGACATTGATGGTCGGCGGCGTCATGCGTTTAAGAGCCTGGGGCAGCAGCACATAGCCGTACAACTGCGGGCCGGACAGGCCGATCAACAAGCCCGCTTCGCGCTGGCCACGCGGCAGCGAATGCAACGCACCGCGCACCACCTCACCGACTTCGCTGGCGCCCCATAGCGACAACACCAGCACCGCGCACCAGAAACTGGGCAGGCTCACGCCAAAGAAGATCGGCAAACCGAAAAACAGCAGGTACAACCACACCAGCACCGGAATGGCGCGGAACAGTTCCAGGTAGACCCGCAACACGCCGTTGATCGCCTTGTTATTCAAGGTGCGCAGCACGCCATACAGCACGCCGCCGACCGTACTGAAGGCGATGCTCAAAAACGAAATCGACAGGGTTTGCGCAGCGCCCTTGCCCAGTTGCGGCAACGACACCCACAGCAACTCAAGACCCGAACTGGCCATGCTGGAGCCTCCTTTCCAGGCGGCTGAGCAGCAGCGATAACGGCAAAAACAGCAGCACGCAAATCAGCGTCAGCACAGCGAGCATTTCGTAGGTCTTGTAGTAGAGGGCGATGTAACTCTTGGTGGTGTAGAGAATTTCCGGCACTGCCACTGCGGAAACCACTGTGGTTTCCTTGAGCAGAAAGATGAAATTGGCGAACAGCGCCGGCAGGCTGAGGATACCGGCCTGGGGCAGGATCACATGGCGCAGCAGTTGCCAGTCGGACAGGCCGATGGATTTGCCCGACTCGATCTGCGCCAGCGGCACTGCTTCCACACCGGCGCGCAACACTTCGGTGAGGTAAGCGCCGCCGAGAAAGGTCATGGTGATGATTGCCGCCCAGAACCCGGAAATATTCAAACCCAGGGCCGGCAGCGCGAAGTAGACGAAGAACAGCTGAATCAACAGCGGCGTGTTACGCGCCAGTTCCACATACAACGCCACCAGGCGTGACAGGTAGGGCGTGCGAAACACCAACAAGGCTGCGTTGATCAGCGCCACCAACAAGGAGGTGCCGATGGCGATCAAGCCCACTTGCAGGGTCACGCCCACGGCTTGCAGGAACGCCGGCAAGGTGCTGAGGATAAAAGCGAAATCGAAGGTCATGTGCAGTCCATATCGCCGCATGGGTAATGCCGCGAGCGCAGTCCGTGCTGACGTGGATAACGTCAGCTAGCGCGAACTTTAAAGGTATAAAAATCAAATTTTAAATACCTAGATAGCATATTCATATCACCAAAAAACTGACCTCTGTGGGAGCTGGCTTGCCTGCGATATCGGTGTATCAGGACTGGATGAGTTGACTGACACACCACCATCGCAGCATAGGTATCTACACAACCCTGTAGCGCTCAACGGTAACCACGATGCGAAGCGAGCCGCTCTTGATCTTGATCTGCTTTTGATCTTAGGCGCCCCGTTAAACCACGCTGGCCGGAATTCGACAGGGATTTGGGGGGGTAAACCGGCAGGGATGCCGGTTTAGCCGCCCCGCGCCATGGATGGCGCGTGGCGGCGGCCCCCCAAATCACTGGCGGATTACTGGCACACCGAGCCTAGGCGAGGTGCCGAGTGGTGGGGCGAGGACCTTTTGGTTACTTTTGGCTGGGCCGGCATTCCGGTCCTTCCAAAAGTGACCCGCTGTCAGAGCGGAACCCTAAGTGGCCGTGACCGCAGCAATGGATATGTACACGGTCCAACTGTGTTAACCGTTAGGCCGTCTTCGCAGGCAAGCCAGCTCCCACATTTGTACTGAGGCGCGTCAGGTAGATAAGCGTCGGCTGTCAGGCCGTCACGGGAGCAAGCTCCCACAGTTTTGAATGTATTTCAGATAAAAAAACGCCGACGCTGTAGTAGCCGTCGGCGTTGAAACCTTGAAGGGGGTTTTGACTTACATCAGAACGCCGGCACGACTGCGCCGTTGTACTTCTTCTCGATGAACGCTTTGACTTCCGGACTGGTCAGGGCCTTGGACAGTTTCTGGATAGCGTCGCTGTCCTTGTTGTCCGGGCGGGCCACCAGGAAGTTTACGTAAGGTGATTTGGCGTCTTCGATGATCAACGCGTCCTTGGCCGGGTTCAGGCCCGCTTCCAGGGCGTAGTTGGTGTTGATCAGGTCCAGGTCAACCTGGTCCAGTACGCGTGGCAGCAGAGCCGACTCCAGCTCCTTGAACTTCAGGTTCTTCGGGTTGCTGGCGATGTCTTTCGGCGTGGCCAGGGCGTTGGTCGGGTCTTTCAAGGTGATCACGCCAGCTTTCTGCAGCAGCAACAACGCGCGGCCGCTGTTAGAGCCTTCGTTCGGGATGGCCACGGTGGCGCCATCTTTCAGATCTTCAATTTTCTTGATTTTTTTCGAGTAACCGCCAAAGGGTTCGACGTGCACGCCGACCACGGTGACCAGGTTGGTGCCCTTGCCCTTGTTGAAGTTTTCCAGGTACGGCAGGGTCTGGAAGTAGTTGGCGTCCAGGCGTTTCTCGGCGACTTGCACGTTTGGCTGCACGTAGTCGGTGAAGACCTTGATTTCCAGGTCCACGCCTTCCTTGGCCAGGGTCGGTTTGATCAGCTCAAGGATTTCGGCGTGCGGAATCGGCGTGGCCGCTACCACCAGCTTTTCGTTGGCCTGGGCGAAGCCGACAGTCAGGGCAGCCGCCAGGGCGGTAAACAACAGAACCTTTTTCATGCAGTGTCCTTTTCTAACGACCATTTTTTATGTGAGGTGCCAGCGAAGTGCTATCGCGGCGTGGAAAGGACAATACCTATATTTTTTATTCCCGAACAATATCTTTTATTCACGTTGATATTCCATTTTGCTCATACAGGAAGGCACGCAACGATTCGCGCTCGGTTGCGCTGGCGCTGGCGAAAATTCTTCGCACTTGCTCCAGCGGTGAGCCTGCCACCGGCAGGTTCAAATGCTCGGGCAAGATTTCATCGCCGCTGCTCACCAGCAAGGCAAAGTGAATGACGTTTTCCAGTTCGCGGGTATTACCCGGCCAGCTGTGACGCTCAAGCACCTGTTGGGCAGCATCGCTGATCAACGGCACGGGCAGGTCCAGGCGCTGGCTGTAAATGCCGAGGAAGTATTCGGCCAGGGATAAAATATCCCCCACTCGCTCGCGCAACGCCGGCAGGTCCAGCTGGCCTTCGCTCAAATAATGAAACAGACGCTCGTGAAACTTGCCGACGGCCACGGCCTGGGCCAGGTCGATACTGGTGGCGGCCACCAGGCGCACATCCACCGGGCTCGGCTGTTGGGCACCGACACGGGTGACCTCGTGGTTTTCCAGCGCCGCGAGCAATTTCACCTGGATCGGCAGCGGCAAGTCGCCGATTTCATCCAGATACAAGGTGCCGCCATTGGCCGAACCGAACCAGCCTGCGCGGCTGCTGGCTGCGCCACTGTGGGTGCCGGCGGCATAGCCGAACAATTCGGCGTCGGCATAGGTGGGGCTGATAGCGCCGCAGTTGACCGACACAAACAAGCCGGTGCGATCACTGCCACGATGTATGTGCCGTGCCAGCAGTTCCTTGCCACTGCCGGTCTCGCCGCGGATCAACACAGGCAGGGTGCGCGGTGCGAGGCTTTCCAGCTCTTCGCGCAATTGGCGTGAGCGCGGATCGACGAACACCAGTGCTTTGGCGCGGATGCTCAACGGGCTTTTGTCCGCGTCCGGGAAGGTCAGCAGTGGCTGGCCGAAAGTTTCATGACTCATGACAGACTCCCGCCCCCAATCCACTCAGGGACGGGGCGTTGAAAAATATTAGGCGCTGCGCCGGGCGTGATGCTCCAGGCGATTTTGCAGGCGATAGAGGAAGGCGAAACCCTGCTCCCAGCGTCGATGGCCGGACTTCACATTGATATGCCCCGCACCCGCCAAAATACCGGCCTCGGCGCCCCACAAACGCGCCAGTTCCAGAGCCCGAGGGGCACTGACGGCACTGTCGTTGTCGGAGCTGACTACCTGGCTGGGAAACGGCAGCAGGTCGGTGGGAATCGGCGCAAAGTTACGCAGGGCGGGTGCACAGGCCGGACGTTCGACATCCGCCGGGGCGACCAGCAACGCGCCGCGTACCTGCCGCAAGAAATGCACGGGCGCGGTGGCGGCCCAGTGGGCAACAGTGATGCATCCCAGGCTATGGGCGATCAGGATGACCGGCGTGTTGTCAGCGGCAATCGCTTCGGCCAGCGCCGCCACCCAATCTTCACGGCGCGGCGTCAACCAATCGGCCTGTTCCACCCGCGCGCTGTTGGGCAAGCTGTTCTGCCAATGGGTTTGCCAATGATCTTCTGGCGATCCTTGCCAGCCCGGCACGATCAAATAACGAATCGACTCGCTGTGCATGGGTGTGCCCTCCTGCAGCGTTTAACGTTGCTGGTCAGTATAGGGTGAGGTTCACACACCAATAAGGAATAAAAAAGAATTTATTAATAACCAAATAGAATTTACATCTTTTTCAGAATTTGCTTGTACCCGCCCCTTCATTAAAACCGGCCATTGCGCCCCGGCAACCGCGGCGCAATGACCGAGCCAACCTCAGCGAGAATGATACATAGAGTGTTCCGAGCCGATAGCAACTCCGAACTTATGGTTCATCGCCATATAATAATCCCGCACTTGTGTAAGTTTTTCCGCATACGCTTGCGGAAGTAAAATACGCGCATTCATCAGATCCGTCAGCTCCTCAACTTCTGAAAAAAATCCATATTCTTTTTGCGCCAATACATCACCAAACATTCTCGGCCCAGTGATCTCGAAAATTTTCTTTTCATACTCGTTATACATTTGCCGCTCTGCGGCTGTCGAGTTTTCCTTCAGAAAGGGACGATTAGTGTTCAGCCATTCTTCGTTTGCCTTGTATCGCTCATACGCTGTCTCCAGAATCTCGTCAAATACAGGGTTGTCTGGATGGCTGGCAAAATTACTGGTGTTGAACCCATTGAAGTCCGTAGGTTCGTAAGTAACCGGCACGTTCATCAAGATATCATTGGGCGTGGCTTTCAATGTGACCTCGCCCACATTAAAGGTCAGTGCATCATCCGTATCCAGATAGATACCGCCGTACTTTTTCATTAGCACCGCGCGCATGACGTCCGATGACGCCGCTAAATTCTGCCCGCGTCCTGAACGGAAAAACTGATACATCTCGCCATATTGACCTGCATTCAGAGCCTGAAAACTTTCATCGGTCTTTACATCATGAACTTCAAGCCCGCCCACTTTATGATCCAATGCTGAATGTATTTTCTGAAAAGTATCGGCGTCATTGGCATCGACGTGAACAATCGATTTATACCCGGGGCTTTTCCGGGAATTTTCCATAATATTATTGAGCAGATTTTCCGGCATTTCATTGCCGGCCCAAAAATAGTGGATCACTTTCGGCACCTCTGTAGCACCGGACGGCAGTACCGGCATCCTCGGTAGTTTCAGTACCGTGGTTGTCATCGAAGCCGGCGCATTTTTACTGCCTTCAATCGCTTCGGCTTGAGTGCCACTCAGCCACCGTCCTTGACCTTTGCGCCAATAAAAGATGTCGTTCACCTGACCATTGGCCTGGAGCCCGCGCCAAAGACCCGCTTCGACGTCATACGTAACTTTGGTACCGTATTGACCGACATAAACCATGTAATCCTTCCCGATCATGCGCCTCACGTCATCCATGGGAACCCTGACCTCCTCAAGGATCACTGGAGGCGAGACGGGCCCCATCGGGTATCCGATATGCCCATTGACACGTTGTGGTGGCCTGAAAAATGGGCGCGCTTGTTCAGTCACTTGGGTGGGTGTGCCGGTTGCAGCATCAACCCCTGCTGAAACGCCACCGCCGGACACCCTCTCTGTCAGCGCTTTCGCCAGTGGTGCCCCCGCGTGAGTGGCCAACGGCGGTACGGCGTTCAACACGCCGAACACAATGCGGTCGGAAGCCGTTGCTTTTCCCTGGACGGCATCATCAATACCGATACCGGTCTGGGCAGCCCCGGCGGCCAGGAAGAAAACATCCAGCCCTATAGCGACTTCGGGCATGACCAGTGCCAGGGGCGTCATGAACATGGCGACCTTGGTAGCCTCTTCCACGACATGCAGCACCTTGTTCTTGGTGTAATCCCCGTCACTGACAATCGCATTGTCGGCGTCCGAATAGGACCGCGCCTTTTGCCGAACCTTGACCGCTTCGAAAGGATCGCCGTGCAACTGCTCAACGGCGATGAAACGATCCGGCACCCAACCGTTGAGGCTCGAAAGGAAAGCATTGCCTGAGGCCTGCGCATCGGACCAGTTTCCCATCCCTTGCAGGGTCTGACGCACCCCGTCTGAAAACGATCTGTCAGCTTGATCCTTGAGGGAAAAGTGCGTCAACAAGGATGCGCGCTTTACGGGATCCGAGGCTTGGCTGGCCAGCCACGTTGTCATTTGCTGCGGATTATCGAAGCGATGTATTGGCGAGGAGTTGCCAGGGATGTAAAGCAACGTCAACTGGGTTTTCCGATCAGTCACACACATCAAGTCAGTGGACTGAAACCCATTGATGCTCAGCAGGCCGATGTCCAGATCCGGGTCCTTCACGGCAGGCCCTTCAAAGTCCTGAACCGTCAGCTCGGACCAATCCTTTTGCGCAACAGGCCCCAACGCGCGCTGGGCGAGTGCCGTCTCGGCAGGGCCAAGGCTCCCTTCCAGGCGCTGCAGATTGATGGCTTTGACGAAGGAGATTTTACTCAGTGCCGTATAAGAATCACTGTGCTTGTCCCAAAACCCATCCAGGGTTTTCTTATACATTTGGGTCCGGTCTGTATCCCAGACTAATGCCTTGAAGTCATCCACCGGTATGGAAACGCGGGTGTCGGCGTTATAGAGAGCATCGCCCGGCGCACTGGGCTCCCGGTAAATACCTTGTCGAGTGTTTGCTTCCTGCACCCAACCGTCAATCTGGTTGTAAATATATACCGCCGGCGAAAAGTACTTGCCAATCTTCACAAACCAGCTTTCATCTTGCTCAATTGTTACATCTTGCCTGTTTTTCAATGCCGCTTGTGTCAAGGTGATTTTTTCCACCACCTCTTTTTCATTTTCACCGTTATTTTTAAATGTCACCAGATAGGTTTTATCCGGATCAATATCCACATCCCATTGCTGCTTTATCCTGGCAGATAAAATAGTGGAAATTTCTTTTTCTGGCGTTACAAAATCGGCGGTTTGCTTACTGATATAAGATTCTAAACGAGTGTTTTTCTTCAATGCCGCGTTGCTCCCGCCTCCTGGCTTAGGGCTTGCTTCAGCACTCTGCAGTAAACTCTGTTTTCTCTTATAGTCAGCCAGCGTGGGCAAGATACAGGCTGATGGATGTCTCAGGCCGGGCATACGATCATTCGAAGTTGCCATTACCGCAGGCTTTTCTTCAGGCTTTTCAACCGTTAAATGGGGATTGACGAACGTATTCACGACGTGGACAGGAACGCGTATAGACATGCAATTACTCCATTAATTAAATCACTCTATGCGCCGACCAGCATAATCATGCAACCGAGAATTGCACGCTCGGAAACATGTAAATTCTTTTCCTGTGCAACATCTGTAAACAGGCAATGCTTAAATAAAAAAAGGGCCGCACCCTGCCAAGGAAAGCGGCCCAAAAACTGTCGAGACTTTTTGAAACTAACGTGCGGTGATCACCGACAACTTGGTGATGCCCGCGCGCTCAATCGACGCCATGGCTCGTGCCACTTCGCCGTAGTTCACTCCATCGTCAGCCTGCAGTTGCACCCGCACATCGGGGTCCTTGGCCTTGGCCGACTGCAGGTTGAATTCCAGCAGATCCGGCTGGATTTCGTCCTTGTTGATAAACAATTTGCCGGCGCCATCGATGCTCACCACCAGCGGGTCTTTCTGCTCAACCGGCGCCACGGCCTGGGTCTTGGGCAGGTTGATCGGGATCGAGTTGGTCAGCAGCGGCGCGGTGACGATAAACACCACCAGCAATACCAGCATCACGTCCACCAGCGGCGTGACGTTGATCTCGCTCAGCACCTCATCACTGTCTTGCGTGGAAAAGGCCATGTCAGGACGCCTCCTTCACTTTCTGCGGGCTGCCGGCGCCGGCCTTGGTCAGGACCGGGTGCAGCAGCACGCGGAACGCGTTTTTCTGCGCCAGGCTGTAGAAGTCGTGGGCAAAGTCATCCAGGTCTGCCGCTGTCAGCTTCAGGCGGCGCAGGAAATAGTTGTAGACCAGCACCGCAGGCACCGCGACGGCGATCCCCACACCGGTCGCCACAAGCGCCGCGCCAATGGGCCCCGCCACGGTTTCCAGGCTGGCGGACCCGGCAGCGCTGATCCCCTTCAGCGCTTCCATGATCCCCCACACAGTGCCGAACAGGCCGATAAACGGCGAGGTGCTGCCGATACTGGCGACCACCGCCAGGCCAGTTTCCAGGGAGCGGCGCTCGCGCACGATTTGCTGGCGCAGGGCGCGTTCGAGGCGGTCCTGGTGATTGATCGCCTGGCTCAGATCCGCAGCGTGAGGGGTATCACCCACCTGGATCGCCGCATAACCGGCCTGGGCCACTCGCGCAGCGGCACCGGGCTGGGTTTCGGCGAGTTCGGCGGCCGAGTCGAGGCTCGATGCCGCCCAGAACTGCTTGTGGAACTTGCGATCCTGGGCCTTGAGGCGACCGAACTGCACGCCCTTGAGCAGGGCCAGGCCCCAGGTGGCGACCGAAAAGACCACCAGCAGCCAGATCACCGCGCTTTCGATGGATTCAAGTGGAGACGCTAATGCCATGATGTTTTTCCTCTTGTGCAGGTCGCAGCGTGTGCACACCGCGGCCGAATAATTAATGAATCTTGAAATCGATCGGTACGCTGACCCAGCCATCCTGGGCCACATCACCCTGCTTGGCCGGTACAAAGCTCCAGCGCTTCACGGCGGCCAATGCGGCGTCATCGAGTTGCTGACGACCGCTGCTTTTCTGCACCTGAATCTCTCCCGGCTTGCCGCTGGCCAGCACCTGTACCCGCAACAGCACCGTGCCTTCCCAACCACGACGCTGAGCGAGTGACGGGTACTCCGGCGCAGGGTTTTTCAGGTAGGCGGCGTTGGCCGAAGCCGGCGTCACCGGTGCGGGCGCCACAGGTGCGGGCGCAGCGGGTGGTGCAGGCGTCGGTGGCGCAGGCGGCTGCTCGACAACTTTGGGAACCGGCTTGGGCGCAGGTTTAGGCGCGGGCTTGGGTTTGGGTTTCGCAATGGATTTGGGCGGCGCCGGCTTGGCCGCCAACTCATCCACCACTGGCGGCGGTGGCTCGACCACAGGCGGAGGCGGTGGTGGCGGTACAGGCGGTGGCGGTTCAACCACCGGCGGCGCCGGCTGGGAAAATTCGATGGTCATCGGCGGAATTTCCGGCGGCACAATCGGCAGCACCAGTGTGGGTTTCTGGCTCACCCAATAGATCACTGCACCGTGCAGCACCAACACCAGCAACCCGAGCAAAATCCCTTCGCGGCGGCTGGAAAAGCGCTTCGGGGTCTTCTGCAGGCGCAATTGCCCCAACGGCGCGCGATGCGGCCGGCCAAGGTCGACCAACTCACCACTCGGTGCCTGGCGCCACTGCGCCTCGGGTGCACTGGCGGCGGTCTGGACATTGCCCATTGATTCACTCCCTACGGTTTTGAAAAACCGACGGGCCAGCGTGAAGGCCCGTCGAGGGCTGAATCATCGGGGCCAGACACTTATCTCTTAAAGTAATCTTTAAAGTTATATATAGAACAAAAACGCATAAATAAAACAGCCGATCACACCAAAGCCACGTGGTCCGTGGCCTGGCTTCAAGCCGTTGTTTTTCAATGCTTTAAAGGCATACAAAATATTCGGCAAAGGTATGAGCTCAGTGCGGGTTTCCACTGCACAAGGCCAGCAACTCGTCCAACAAACTCTGGCCCGCTGCGCCCAAGCCACTGCGACCATACAAGGCCAATCGCACGCCATGAACAGCTGGCAAGCCACTTTCTGGGCCGAGTATGCGATGACCCGGTTGCAACACCCGTTCTGGCAATAAACTGATGCCCAAGCCTGCCGCCACCGCCGAGCACACACTGGCCAGGCTGGCGCTGGAATAGCCGATGCGCCAACGCCAACCGGCACGCTCAAGATGGTGCAGCATGTCGTTGCGATACAGGCCGCCTACGGGGAAAGCCACCAGCGGCAGCGGGTCACGCCCCAGCGCCGGCGTGCTCAGGCTGTCGACCCAATACAAGGGCTCCGGCCACGACGCCACACAGTCGTCGCTGTCGCCCATCTGCTTGACCAGCAACACATCGAACTCACCGCCCCGGTACTGGCGCTGCAATTCAGGGCCCAGCCCGCTGGTGACCTCCAGTCGCACCCGTGGATAGGCCACCACAAACGCCGATAGCAGCGGCATCAGGCGCTCGGCGGCGAAATCCTCCGGCACGCCGAGGCGCAACACGCCGTCGCTTTGCTGGTTGATCAGCACGTCGGCGGCTTCTTCGTGCAACGCGAGAATACGGCGCGCATACGCGAGCAGACGCTCACCCTCGGCGGTGGCCACTACCCGGCGCTGATCGCGATCCAATAACTGACAGGCCACTGCGTCTTCCAGACGGCGGATCTGCTGGCTGACGGTGGATTGAGTCAAATGCAGGCGCTCGGCGGCGCGGGTAAAATTGCCGCAGTCCACCACGGCGACAAAGCTGCGCAACAACACGGGATCGAACAACGTCATCACCATTGCGTTTGCCACTGATTGGCATGTTTATATTTAATTTCAGCATACCCCGGTGGCTGACCATACTTCACCTTTCATCGCGCCCGGGGCCTTGTATGAACGACGATCAACCACACCTGCAACGCGCTATCGCCTTGGCCCGCGCCAACGTCGCCCAAGGTGGCCGCCCCTTCGGTGCGGTGCTGACGCGCAACGGTGAAGTGCTGGTGGAAGCCGTGAATGAGATCCACCTGACCCAGGACCCCACCGCCCACGCCGAGCTGCTGGCGATCCGCGCAGCGAGCCGGCAGTTGGGTGCACGCCTGGAAGGGTGTGTGATCTACGCGAGCGGCCAGCCTTGCCCGATGTGCCTGAGCGCCATGTACCTGTGCGGCGTCGAGCGCGTAGTGTTTGCCGCCAGCAACGAAATGGCCGAGCCGTACGGCCTGTCGACCGTAGCCATCAGCCAACAGGTCGGCCTGCCTATCGGCGCGCAACGCCTGCCCATTCAGCACCGGCCCGATGCCGCAATGACTGCGCTGTATCACCAGTGGAAAACCCTGCATGACCCTGAATAAATCCCTCGCCGGCTGGGGCCTGCTGGTGGTGCTCGGCCTGAACCTGCGCCCGATCCTCAGTTCCATCAGCCCACTGCTCGGCGAGATTCGCCAGGCCACCGGCCTGAGCTTTCAGAGCAGCGCCCTGCTCACCAGCCTGCCGGTGATATGCATGGGGCTGGTGGCACTGGTCGGCGTGCGCGTGGAGGCTCGCTTGGGCGAGCGTCGCGGCATCGCCCTGGGCTTGTTGATGATTCTGCTGGCGTGCCTGGCGCGCTGGCTGATGGGCCAGGCTTCTGCACTGCTGGTTACCGCGCTGCTCGGCGGTGCGGGCGTGGCACTGATCCAGGCGCTGGTGCCGGCGATGATCAAGCGCGAATTTCATCACCGCGTGCCGGTGGCGATGGGCGTGTATTCGGCCTCGCTGATGGCCGGCGGTGGGCTGGCGGCGCTGCTCAGCCCGGTGGTAGCCACGCATTTCGAGCAATGGCAAGCAGGCCTGGGTGTGTGGCTCTTGCCGGCGCTGGGGGCGTTGTTGCTGTGGGCCTGGCTACCGCTGGGCGCCGCGCGAAACCCACTGCAGGCGCCTGCGTTCAAAGGGTTGCGTAACCGGCGCGCCTGGCTGCTGGCGCTGTATTTCGGCTTGGTCAACTGCGGCTACATGAGCATGGTCGCGTGGCTGCCCGCCTACTATCAGCAACTGGGCTGGGGCGTGCTGCCCAGCGGTTCATTGCTGGCATTCATGACAATTTTTCAGGTGGCGGCCGCCCTGCTGATGCCGGTGCTGGCGCAACGCGGTATCGACCGCCGCCCATTGCTCAGCATCAGCCTGCTGGCGCAAACCATCGGCTACCTCGGCCTGATCATTGCGCCGCAGGAATATCCCCACCTGTGGGTGGCCTTGTGCGGCTTCGGGTTAGGGGCGTGCTTTGCCCTGAGCCTGCTGCTGACCCTCGACCACCATCGCGACCCACGCCAGGCCGGGCAACTGGCGGCGTTCGTGCAGGGTGTGGGCTTTCTGATCAATGCGATTTCGCCGTGGCTGACCGGCTGGCTGCGCGAGCTTACCGGCAATTTCGTCAGTGCCTGGGTGGTGCTGACGGTAACGGTGGTGGCGATGCTGCTGGTGACGCGGGTGTTCAGCCCGGCCACCTATCGCACCGACCTAGAAGTCGTAGCGCCCAGTCACGCCTAAGGTGCGCGGCGTGCCCAGCAGGCCCTCGTAGCCGCCGTTACCGCCGGTCCACAGGGTGGTGTAGTAGGTTTTGTCGAAGGCGTTTTTCAGCCATAGCGATACGTCCCACTGCCCTTGGTCATAGTTGCCGCGCACGCCGGTCGACAAGTTGACCACCGCATACGCCGGGATCTGCCCGTAGTCGGAATCTTCCACGGTGCCCACGGCTTTGGAACGGAACGCGTAGCTGGCGGTGACGTAGGGTTCGAAGCCGTTCGCCAGGTTCCACTTGTACTCGCCGTTGGCGTTGGCGATCCACTTCGAGGCGCCCACCACTTGGTGGCCGGTCAGGTCGCAGGATGCCGGTGCACCGGGACGCAGGCTGGTTTCCGGCGGGCACGGTGCATCCTTGTAAGACAGGTACGTCACGTCATTGAAGGAGCCGTTGATGTTCAGGGTCAGGCCCTTGATCGGCACCAGGGTGCTTTCCACTTCCACGCCCCGCGAGCGCACGGAACCGGCGTTGGTCAGGTACTGCACGCGGTTGTCCTGGTCGTAGGCGTTGGTCTGGTAACCGTTGACCTGGGTCCAGAACAGGTTGGCATTGAGTTGAAGGCGGCGGTCCCACAGCGTGCTTTTGAAACCCAACTCGGCGTTATTGGCGCGCTCGGTGCCGATCAGCAACGAGTCGGCCCCGGCCGTGGGCGCAGAACCTACCGCCAGGTTGACCCCACCCGATTTTTCGCCATGGGACAGCGTCGCGTAGCCCAGCAGGTTGTCATTGAAGTGATAACTGAGGTTGAGCAGCCCCGAAGGCGTGGCGCTGTATTGCGACAGGTCGCCCGAGTCATAGGCCCCGGTACGCCCACGCCGTGCAGTGGCCGCCGCACCGCTCACCGCAGCGCCACCCAGCGGCGCATTGCGAGTGACCCAGGCGCTTTTTTCTTCGTAGGTGCCACGCAGGCCGGCGGTGAAATCCAGGCGTTCGGTCAGGTGCCAGGTGCCTTGGGCGAACAGCGCAAAACTGTCAGTGCGGATATGCCCGTTGCCGACGCTGCTCACATTGTTCAAAGCGCCGGTCGGCGTGCCATTCCAGATATCGGCCTTGGGACCGTAATAAGCAAAGGATTTATTATCCAGTTTGGAGCCGAAGTAGTAGGCGCCCAGCACGTAATCGAAGAAACCACCGCTGGGCGACGCCAGGCGCAATTCCTGGGACCACTGCTTATCTTCCACCGAAACCCCGGCGTTATACGACGCCGGTACGTTGAGGCCATCATCGTTGCGCGGGGTGAAGTTCCACCAGCGGTAAGCACTCACCGAGGTCAGGGTGAAGTCGCTGGGCAGCGTCCAATTGGCTTCCAGCGAGGTACCGCCCTGGAACACCGTGACGTGCTGGTCGTTGTCGAGGTTGACCTTGCGATGGGTGCCATCCACCAGGGTCGCCCCTGCTGCATTGGCCCGGGCTTGATACAGGTTGGTGCCATTGATGGTCGGGCCGGTGCTGTACAGCACGCGGGTGCCGGCGCTGGAGTCTTCTTCGTTGTAGTCACCGATCCAGCGCAGGCTGAACGCTTCGTTGGGCTTGTACAGCAGTTGCCCGCGAAAGCCCTGGCGTGAACCGCCGTTCAGATCATGGCCGTCGTGTTCATTCTTGATGTCGCCGTCGCTGCGCGTGCGATAGGCCGAGAAACGCCCCGCCAGGTCATCGGTCAGGGGGCCGGAAATCGTGCCCTTGGTCTGGAAATAACCGTCCTCGCCCAAGGAGGTTTCGATGCTGCGCTCGGGAGTAAAACTCGGCGCGCGCGTACTGATATTGATCACACCAGCGGTGGTGTTCTTGCCGAACAACGTGCCCTGGGGGCCGCGCAAAACTTCAAGCTGCTCAATGTCCATCAGGTCGAACACCGCCATGCCCGGGCGCCCGAGGTAGACGTTGTCGATATACAGCCCCACGCTGCCTTCCAGGCCATCGCTGGCCGGGTTGTTGCCCAGGCCGCGGATCGACACGCTGGACTGGCGCGCATGCATATAGGCGACGTTGACGCTGGGCACCAGTTGCTGCAAATCCTGGATGCGGTACACCCGCTGGGTTTCCAGGGCCTGGCCACCGAGCACGCTCATGGGCGTCGGCACGGCCTGGGCACTTTCGGTACGCCGCCGGGCAGTCACGGTGACAGTTTCCAGTTGGCCACTGGCGCTTTCGCCCTTGCCGGCAGGCGCGGGTGTTTCAGCGGCCTGGGACGGTGACCAACTGCTGCTACCAGCCACTAACACAGCCAGGGGCAAGGACTTGAACAGACTCATAAGCGGCTCCAAAACCCGGAGATATCCGTCGCCAGATATTCCTAAAGGTTATTTATTTATGTTTTTACGAACATTTACTGCATAAGAGATAGCCTTTATAAGGAGTCGACCTAATGCATAGCCAATGCATTTCCCGGATATTTTTGATGTGAAAAATGCATATCGACTTGCGCCAGCTTCGCCACTTCATCGCCCTTGCTGAACAACGCAGTTTTGTCGCGGCAGCCTTGGCTGTGAACCTGTCGCAGTCGGCGTTCAGTCGCAGCATCCAGGCCCTGGAACACAGCGCCGGCTGCCAACTGGTGGACCGCGGCCGCAAGGACCTGGCGCCCACCAAGCAAGGCCAGGTGCTGCTCGAACATGCCCGGCGCCTGGTCAGCGGCGCACAACAACTGGCCAACGAAATCAGCCAGTTCAACGGCCTGGAAGCTGGCGAGCTGCGCTTCGGCTGCGGCCCGGCCCCGGCAGGTGGGTTGGTCCCCCGCGCCATCGGCAGTTTTATCGGGCGCTACCCCAAGGCCCGCGTGCAGTTCCAGGTGGACGACTGGCAAAGCCTGGGCAAACGCCTGCTTAGCGAAGAGTTCGAATTTTTCGTCGCCGACACCCGCCACTTCGAAGCCAACCCCGACTACCACACCCACCGCCTGCGCCCACGTCGCTGGTACTTCTGCTGCCGCGCCGGCCACCCCCTGACCGCGCGCAACAGCGTCAGCGCCGCCGAACTGATGAGCTACCCGCTGGCAGTGACCATCCGCCCGCCGAACCTGCGCAAAGTCATCGTCGACCTCAGCGGCCGGCCCGATTACCAGCCCAATGTGGAGTGCGAAAACGGTTACAGCCTGATGGGCGTGGTACTGCGCTCGGACGCCATCGGCATCGTCAGCGCCAACAGCGATGTGCTGCACATGGCGCGCGGCGAACTGGTGTGTTTGCAGATTGAAGGATTGGACGAAAACCTGGAGGAGCGCTACACCCGCTATGGGATCGTCAGCCGCGCAGGGTATCGGTTGTCGCCGCTGGCGCAGGCGATGATTGAGCAGATCAAGGAGATTGATGAGTTGGATGAGGAAGTGTGCGCACTGGAAAATGTTGCCATCTGATGAAGCGTCATCACGGCATTGCTATTTACACAACCTGTGGGCTGCAGCAGCAAAGTAACCACGATGCGAAGCGAGTCGCTCTTGATCTGCTTTTGCTTTTGATCTCAGGCGCCCCGTTAAACCACGCTGGCCGGAATTCGACAGGGATTTGGGGGGTAAACCGGCAGGGATGCCGGTTTAGCCGCCCCGCGCCATGGATGGCGCGTGGCGGCGGCCCCCCAAATCACTGGCGGATTACGGGCACACCGAGCCCAAGCGAGGTGCCGAGTGGTGGGGCAAGAGCCCTTTGGTTACTTTGGGGCTCTTTTCCAAAGTGACCCGCCGTCAGGGCGGAACCCTAAGTGGCCGTTACCTAAAATAACGGATATGTACTCGGTCTGATCCAACATCCCGGTCGGCTGGCAGGCCGCCTTCGCGAGCAAGCCCGCACAGTTTGATCGCGGGGCGTCAGATAGATAGGGGCCGGCTGTGAGGCCGTCATCGCAGGCAAGCCAGCTCCCACAATTTGATCGCGGAGTGTCAGGTAGATGAGTGTCGGCTGGCTTGCCTGCGATGACACCAGCAGCCACCCCATGCACTCACTGCATAAAATCCAGACCTCAAATGCACTTGCCAGCCCCCCCTACGAACGGCGAAAAAACGCTCCTGTCCTTCGTTCGGTGAACCTCCATGTCTGAACCAAAACCCGTGCGCAACGTGCTCTACATCATGTGCGACCAACTGCGCCGCGACTACCTGTCCTGCTACGGCCATGCCCATCTGCACACGCCGAATATCGACCGCCTGGCCGCCGCCGGTGTGCGTTTCAGTCGGGCCTATACACAGGGCACCATTTGCGGCCCGTCGCGCATGTCGGCCTACACCGGGCGCTATGTCAGCAGCCATCAGGTGGCGTGGAATGCAGTGCCGCTGCCGCTCGAAGAGCTGACGATCGGCGACTACCTGCGCCCCCACGGCATCCGCACCGCCCTGGTGGGCAAGACCCACGCCACGCCGAACCTTGAGGCCTTGCAGCGCCTGCAGATAGACCCCGACAGTGCCCAGGCCGAGCCACTCAACGAGGTCGGTTTCGACGCGTACCTGCGTCACGACGGCATCTATCCCGACAGCCCGCTGTTCGAGGATAAGCGCGAGTCCGCGCCCTACACCCAATACTTGCGTGATCACGGCTACAACGGCAGCAACCCGTGGCATGAATGGGCCAACGCCGCCGAAGGTGAGAACGGCGAAGTGCTCAGCGGCTGGCATATGCGCAACGCCGGCAAACCCGCACGGGTGGCCGAAGAACATTCGGAGACCGTCTATACCACCGACCGCGCCATCGACTTTATCGACGAACAAGGTGAACAGCCTTGGTGCCTGCACCTGTCGTATATCAAGCCGCACTGGCCCTACATCGCGCCCGCGCCGTATCACGCGCTGTACGGCGCCGAGCATGTGCAGGCGCCGATTCAACCTGAGCACACCAGCGATCACCCGGTGTACCAAGCGTTTCGCCAACATCAGGAGAGCCTGAATTTCTCCCGCGATGAAGTACGTCTGACGGTCATTCCCACCTACATGGGCCTGATCAAACAGATCGACGATCAACTCGGGCGGCTGTTTGATTTTCTGCAAAGCAACGGCCGCTGGGACGACACGCTGATCGTGTTCACCAGCGATCATGGCGACTTCCTCGGTGACCATTTCCTCGGTGAAAAAGAGTTTCTGCTGGAGCCGGCGGTGGGTGTGCCACTGATAGTGCGTGACCCACGGGCCAGTGCCGATATCACCCGTGGCAGCGTGGATGAACGCCTGGTGGAAACCATCGACGCCCTGCCGACGTTTCTCGATGCGTTGGGCTTGCCCGCCGCCGACCATCGCCTGGAAGGCCGCTCATTGATTCCATTGCTGCAGGGCGCACAACCCACCTGGCGCAGCTATGCCATTGCCGAATACGACTACGCCTTCCAGGCCCCCGCTCGTGAGCGCCTGGAGCAACCCATCGACCGTTGCCGCATGACCATGGTGCGCAGCGAGCGCTGGAAGTACCTGGCCTACGACGGCTTTCGCCCGCAACTGTTCGACCTGGAAAATGACCCGCAAGAACTGCACGATCTGGGCAGCGATCCCGCCTATGCCGAGGTGCGCGAGACGCACCTGGGTTATCTGTTCGACTGGCTGCGCGGGTTGAAGCGGCGCACCACCATCAGCCACACGGAGGTTGAGGTGCGCGGGCAATGGTTTCGCTATGGGGAACCAGAGGCAGAGAAAGTGGTGCAGATCGGCGTTTGGTAGAACGGCACCGGTCTAAATGTGGGAGGGGGCTTGCTCCCGATAGCATTGGGTCAGTCAAAGATGCTGTGACTGACACTCTGTTATCGGGAGCAAGCCCCCTCCCACATTTTGATCTCCAACCTGGCTTAGAGACCTTTGGTGGTCTGGCTGCGCTGCCCTTGCACACCCACCGGCACATCGCCCTTGAGCGTAACCCGGCGCACGATGCGCTCCTGGGTGCCGTAGTCGTCCACCGCGTAATGCTGGGTAGCGCGGTTGTCCCAGATCGCCACGTCGCCGGTATTCCAGCGCCAGCGCACGGTGTTTTCCAGGCGGGTGACGTGGCCTTGCAGCAGGTTGAACAGTTGCGTCGACTCCGTCTGGGAGTAGCCCTTCAGGCGTTTGACGAAATGCCCCAGCAACAGGGTTTTCTCGCCGCTGACCGGATGCACGCGCACCACCGGGTGTTCGGTTTCATACACCGTGGAAGTGAATACTTTGCGGTATTCCTCCAGCTTCTCCACCGCCACATCGGGTTTGCGTGCGGCGTAGTCGTATTCGTTACTGTGCACCGCCCAGAGGTGGTCAGCCAGTGCGCGCAGCTCCACGCTGAGGTCGTTGTAGGCAGCGGCTGTGTTGGCCCATACGGTGTCGCCGCCGGAAGCAGGCGCCAGCACCGAACGCAGGATCGAAGCCTTAGGATAGGCATCAACGAAAGTCACGTCGGTGTGCCAGGAATTGGCGCGTTGGCCGCGAGTGCCATCCAATTCCATCAGGAACCGCGTGCCATCGCGCACCGGCACCGTGGGGTGGGCAATCGGCTCGCCAAGCAGGTGGGCGAACGCTTCCTGGCTCTGGTCATCGAGGTGGGTCTGTTCGCGGAAGAAGATCACCTTGTACTGCACCAGCGCCTGCTGGATGGCTTCGACGGTGGCGGCATCCAGCTCGCCGGACAGTTTGATACCTCGGATCTCGGCGCCGATACGGCCGGCCACTGGGTGAATGTGGAGTGCGTGGGCGACGGGTTGAACGGCTAATGCGGCGTTGCTCATTGTGATGACCCTCATGTGCCTGCGAATGGTGGAGATGCGTTCCGGCAACGCTCTATTCATATGCCTTTTAGATCTAGCAGATTAACGAGTGCTTCGTTGACGGAATAAGAGCTTGCATTTAAAACCTCAGCTTGCTCGGTCGCAAATGCCTTCGACCTATTTTTAAAATGCCGGGAAAGCATATGGATCTTCGCCAACTGCGTTACTTCATCGCCCTCAACGAACACCGCAGTTTCGTGCGTGCCGCCGACGCCATGGGCATTACTCAACCGGCGTTCAGCCGCAGCATTCAGGGGCTGGAACAGGAGTTTGGTTGCGTGCTGGTAGACCGTGGCCACAAGGACCTGCGCCCCACACCCGAAGGCCAGGTGGTGCTGCAACATGCCCTGAGCCTGGTGCATGGTGCAGCGCTGCTGAGCAGTGAAGTGACGCGCATGACCAAGCTCGACGCCGGCGACCTGCGCTTCGGCTGCGGCCCGGCGCCCGCCGTGAAACTGGTGCCGGATGCAGTGGCGCGGTTTATCAATGCCCACCCGAAAATCCGCACAAGCTTCCAGGTGGATAACTGGGAGACCCTCAGCCGCAGCCTCAGCCGTGAAGAGATTGAATTCTTTATCGCCGACATCCGCCAGTTCGAGGCCGACCCGAATTTCCAGACCCGTGCGCTCACCCCCAAACGCGGGGTGTTTTTCTGCCGCCCCGGCCACCCCTTGCTGGCCAAGGACAGCCTGTCGACCAACGATATGTTCGACTACCCGCTGGCGGCGCCGTTGATCTCCCAAGGCATTCGCAAACTGCTGGCGAACCTGAGCGGGCGCATGGATTTTTCCCCGAGCATCCAGACCGAGCACTTCCCGGCGCTGGTGAGGATTGTGCTGCAATCCAATGCCATCGGCGTTGGCACCGAGGAAGCCTTTGCCGAAGACATCGCCCAGGGCGTGCTGGTGCTGCTGCACTGGCGCAACCTGCCACAGAATATGGAGACCATGAGTGCACGCTGCGGGATCGTCAGCCGCACGGGATCGCGGTTGTCGCCAGCGGCGAAGGCGATGATTGAGATGCTGGTGGAGGTGGATAGTCAGCAGGTAAGTGTGGCGGTTTGAAGGGCCTCATCGCAGGCAAGCCAGCTCCCACTTTGAGCGGTGAACACGTTCAAGTGTGGGAGCTGGCTTGCCTGCGATAGCGATAGCCCAGGCACCGACAAGCTCAGAGCCCCGCCGCCACCAGCCCAGGCACCACCCAGTCACTCACCTGAAACGACCTGCGAATCAACTTCTCCTTCGAAGCCAAATCCACTGCATCCTGCAATTTGCCCAGGAACACCGGGTCCAGGGTCGAGGGGAAAATCTCGCTGAGTTTCTGGTCTTTCAAATCATTGGTCAGGATCACCGGCGGGTAACTGGCCAGCCCTGATACCAGTTCGATATACGCCTGTTTGTTGTTGTCATCGGTCAACCACTGCACCGCTTGCTGCTGAGCCTTGAGCAGCTTGGCCACCGCATCGGGGTGTTCATCGACAAACTTGGCGCTGCCCACCAGCACGGCCTGGATGCTGCCGGCATCGCCCAGGTCTTTGGTGGTCAGCGGTATTTCTGCCAAGCCCTTGGCCTGCAACGCCGTGAGGGTAGAGCCGCCCCAGGTCGCGTCAATCTGCTTGGCGGCCAGGGCGGCAGCGGCCGCGTTGAAGTCCAGATTGATCACCTTAAGGTCCTTCTCGCTCAAGCCCTGGCTGGCCAGTGCACTGTCGAACGACAACTGGCTGGCCGTGCCACGGAACACTGCGACACGTTTGCCCTTGAGGTCTTGAAGGGTCTTGATGCCAGAGCCCGGCACCACGCCGAGGTAATGCTTCACGCCACGCGCGGTGGCGCTGAGCAGGCGAGTATCCAGGCCATTGGAGCGGCCGATGATCGCCGCCAGGTCACCCAGATAGGCCAGGTCCACCTGGCCATTGGCAAAGGCTTCATTGATCACCGGACCCGCGCCCTTGAAGTAATTCCACTGGATCTTGATGCCTTGGTCGGCAAAGGCTTTTTCATAGATTTGCTGCTCACGCAGCACGTCGGTGATGCCGCCGCCGCTGTGCTGGCTGCCGGCACTGAGGTCGGGCACGGCGATGCGAATTTCCTTGAGGTCCGCAGCGTGCACCAACCCGGCCAGGGCGGTACCGGCAAACAGGCTGATCAAACGTTTGAAGGGCAGTTTCATAAGCGCAGCTCCTGGTGGGCGACGGTCGCCTGGGGAACAAAAAATAGGCACAGCGCATACAAAACTTTAAATACTATAAATTCACAATTTAATAGCTTTTTGGACTATGCAAGCGAATACACAGGCTCCAGAGCGTTATGCATGAACAGCATTGAAAATATTCTCCGAATGCATTGGATGCGCGCGGCACTGAGGCTTTAAATGATTTCTCTTAGCTCGCAATCATCTTGATTACGTTTTTGTAAGATCAAAATCACATAACGAATTTGGCGACAACGGAGGTCTTCCATGGCCCGAATTTCACTTTTGAGCCTGCCGCTGGCGGCCCCGTCCAAGGATGCCGTGCCACGTTGGCCGCAGCTGGGCCAGCGCTTGTTGCCCTGGCTGCTGCCGCTCACGTTGTTTGCCCTGTGGTGGTTGGCCAGCCGCAATCACTGGATGAGCGAGCAGATTCTGCCGGCCCCGGCCCTGGTGTGGA
The DNA here is from genome assembly GCF_001439735.1 of Pseudomonas paralactis. Classification (GTDB taxonomy): domain Bacteria; phylum Pseudomonadota; class Gammaproteobacteria; order Pseudomonadales; family Pseudomonadaceae; genus Aquipseudomonas; species Aquipseudomonas paralactis. The sequence goes on along the minus strand of NZ_JYLN01000004.1, from coordinate 102,283 downwards.
GCAGCGCAGTGGAGTTGGCCGGTGGCGAGTTGTGGAGCCATCTGGTGATCAGCTTGCAGCGCTTGTTCTGCGGCCTGCTGGCGGGTATCGCGGCAGGCGCGATACTCGGCGCGAGCCTGGGTTTCAGCGCCCGCGCCGAGCGTTTGGTATTCCCGACGTTCAGCGCGCTGTCGCAGGTGCCGACCCTGGCATGGATCCCGCTGTTCATGGTGTTTTTCGGCATTGGCGAAACCTTGAAACTGGTGGTGCTGGTCAAGGCCATCGTGGTGCCCGTCACCCTGCATACCCTGGTGGGTGTGCGCGATGCCCAACCCAACCTGCGCGAAGCCGCCCGCGTGTTGCGCTTGCCCAGCCATGTGCTGATTCGCCGACTGATTCTGCCCGCCGCGCTACCGGCGTTCATGGCCGGGGTACGCCTGGCCCTGGCGGCGGGCTGGACGTCATTGCTGGCCGTGGAGTTGCTGGCCTCCAGCGAAGGCATCGGCTACCTGATGGTGTGGGCGCGGCAGTTATTCATGCTCGATATTGTCTTTGTGTGCATCGTGGTCATCGGCGTGCTGGGCGTGGTGATGGACCGCGGCATCGGCTGGCTGGACCGCAAGTGGGTGCACTGGCCCCATCCGGCCACTGCGCAGATTCGACGCGGACCACGCTACGAAGGCTGGCAGCGCATGCAACCCTGGCTGTTGCCGCTGCTGCTAGTGGCGTTATGGCAAGTAGCGACGCAGCAGGATTGGGTCGACCCAAACATTCTGGTCAGCCCCTGGGCGGTGCTGCAAACCAGCGTGGCGGGCGTGCTGGATGGCAGCCTGACCACGGCGCTGGGCAAAAGCCTTGGCCGGGCCCTGGGCGGGTTGCTGCTGGGCGGTAGCCTGGGCTTTGCCATGGGCCTGTGGCTGGGGCTGTCGCGGCGCGGTGAGCGGCTACTTGGCCCCACTTTGTCCGCGCTGCGCCAGATCGCGATTTTCGCCTGGGTGCCGCTGCTCACCGCCTGGTTCGGCCTGGGTGAACTGGCCAAGTGGGTGTTTATCGCCCTCGCCGCGTTCTTCCCGTTATTCATCGCCACCCAGCGCAGCGTGCTTAACCTGTCGCCGCAACTGCGCGAGACCGCGCAGGTGCTGCGCCTGAGCCTGTGGCAACGCCTGCATCGCCTGGTCCTGCCGGGTGCAGCGGCGGGGGTTTTCGCCGGCCTGCGCCTGAGCCTGATCTACGCCTGGATGGGCACCATCGGCGCCGAATATTTCATGCCCTCAGATGGCGGCATCGGCAGCCTGATGATCGGCGCCCAACAGTTGCTGCGCATGGATTTGATCATGAGCGGCATGCTGCTGGTCGGCATCACCGGCGCCGTTCTCAACCTGATCGGCCAACGCATCGAAACCCGTGCCACCCGCTGGAGACACGCATGAACGCACCGATTGTCAGCTTCAACCATGTGGGCAAAAGCTTCGACGTCGACGGCTTCGAACTGGAAGCCATCCGCGAATTCAACCTGCAGATTGCCGAGGGGGAATTTGTTGCGATTGTGGGTTCCAGCGGTTGCGGGAAATCCACACTGCTGCGCTTGCTGGTGGGCTTGGATACGCAGTTTCGCGGCGAGATCCAGGTCGATGGCAAAGCCGTCAGCGGTATCGGTGGCGAGCGCGGCATCGTGTTCCAGGAGCATCGCCTATTTCCCTGGCTGACCGTGGCGCAAAACATCGGCCTGGGCCTGGTCAACGAACCCCTGAGCGAGGCCGAGCGCAACCGGCGCATCAGCGACTTTATCGAGCTGGTGGGCCTCACCGACTTCACTCGCGCCTATCCCCATCAACTCTCCGGCGGCATGGCGCAACGGGTGGCGATTGCTCGCGGCCTGGTGGCAAGCCCGCGCATCCTGTTGCTGGACGAACCCTTCGGCGCCCTGGATGCACTGACTCGCCAGCAGATGCAGGACGAACTGCTGGCGATTCGCGCCCGTGCCAGGATCACCACGGTACTGGTGACCCACGATGTGGAAGAGGCGATTTTCCTCGCCGACCGCGTGGTGGTGATGGAGCCTCGACCCGGGCGCATCAAGCAAGTGGTGGACATCGCTCTGCCCCATCCGCGCCAGCGCAGCAGTTTTGAATTCCACCAGTTGCGCGAAGAGCTGTTGCACGAATTAACCAGCGACGACCATTACCAACCGCCGGTGCGCGAACAGATCCGTGACCTGCCATTGGCGTTCATTGCTTGCTGAAAGAGAGCTCAGTGCGCGAGTGTTCCTGGGGTTCCAGGCGATTGGCTCGCGCAAACGTGCCCAAATCATTGAAGCGCACCCCCATCTCGGCCATGACCTTGTGCGCCACCTTGGCGGTCATCTGGCGGATGTAGAACGGCTCCTTCACCACAAAATGATGGATGCCGTGGGTGCTGCCGAAATTGAAGCAGAAGGCCTGCAACGGCCACATCCACCACGGGTTGAGCACCTGGGTCTGCTGGATCACGTTGCCCGGTTCAACATCGCCGTAGTAGTGCATGTTGGAGCTGACAAAATGCAGGCAAAACGTGCGCAGTACATTCGGACCAATGATCACCACGGCGGCTATGTCGATTAACCGCATCATCTGCAAGGTGCCGGCCGACCACTCGATAGGCGTGCCCACCAGGCTGGCGACGCCATTGGCGGTATGAAAGCCCAGGAAGATGTACCACGCGCCCCAATGCAACAGCGCCAGCGGAGCGTACACCAGCAGCACGCGCTTGAAGATGCTGAACCTGTGCGGCCAGGTCTTGGCGCGCAACAGGCGGATCAAGGCCGACATCATGTTGTCGCCCACCATCAGCAACCGTGCGATGCCCCAAGGTTCACCGTTGGTGATCGCGCGCTCTTCCATATCGGCCTCGGTGCCGGAAACCTTGTGATGGTTAAGGTGCAGGTGCCGGCGTATCCATGGGTTGATGGTGCTCGGCCGCGCCAGCCACACCAGCCCCATCATCAGGTTGTGGGGCACGCGTTGCTTGCGAAAGTACATGCTGTGGATCAGGTCGTGTTCCAACTCGTGGGTGAGCGAGGCGAAGAAGGCATTGAGCAACAGGCATACCCACCACGCCATATGGCCCGTTATGTAGAGCGCTGCCGAGCCCAGCATACCGGCCAACGCAAAGGCCAGGATGCCCGCACCCAGTGCGTCCTGATGCAACAGCCAGGGATGCCGCCGGCGCAGACGCACACCCTCGGCCAGCACCACCTCACGGATATGCGCCGAGCGCTGTTGTGCGTTCATCTGCTGGGGGCTTGCAGAAGTACCGTCCATGCTTTCATTCTCTTGTGGAGTGATGCCTGCATCCTGCACCCAACCAGCGTGCAGGGCGCTAGCCCCGGACGCCAACCTGTTGACCGCAAGCGCCAATCGACATGACCGAACCCACCTCCCTCGCCAGCTGGACCCGCGCCCTGCGCAAGCAACTCGACGCCCTGGGCCTGGACAGTGCCGCGCTGTGCCTGGAGGCCGGGCTCGACCCGTTGTTGATGGACGATCCCAATGCGCGCTACCCACTGTCGGCCACCACGCGTTTATGGGCACTGGCGGTGCAGGCCAGCGGTGACCCGGCGATCGGGCTGCGGGTGTCGCGATTTGTCAGCCCCACCACCTTCCATGCGCTGGGCTACGCGTTGGTGGCCAGCGGCAGTTTGCGCGAGGTGTTCGAGCGCATCGTGCGTTATCACCAAGTGGTCAGCGATGCGCTGAACCTGGAGCTCAGCCGTCACGGTGATCGCTACTACTTCCGCCTGCTTCAACTCGAGGGCAGCCCGGCACCGGCAGTGGAAGCCATCGATGCGTTTGCCGCGATCTATGTGCGTACCTGCCGTAATCGACTGGGGCGCGACTATGCACCGTTAGCGGTGTACCTGCGGCGCCCCGAGCCGGACGACCGTTCGCCATGGCAAACGGTGTTCCGTTCCCAAGTGTTCTTTGGCGCCGAGGAAGACCGCCTGGAGTTCGCCGCTCATGACTTCGACAGCCACCTGGACGATGCCAACCCGGAACTGGCCGAACACAATGAAACCGTGCTCAAACGCACCCTGGCCCAATTGCAACCGCTGACCTGGGAGCGCAAGGTGCGCGCCGCCATCGAGGCGCAATTGCCGGACGGCGAACCCGGCGCGGAGCGGATCGCCCAGGCCTTGCATTTGAGTTTACGCAGCTTGCAGCGGCATCTGGCCGATGAGGGTTGTCGGTTCGACGCGCTGCTCAATGAATGCCGGCAGAACCTGGCGTTGTTGCACCTGCGTGACCCGCAGTGTTCATTGGCCGAAATCAGCCATTTGTTGGGGTTTGCCGATACCAGCAGTTTCAACCGTGCGTTCAAGCGTTGGACGGGGATGACGCCGGGGCAGTTTCGGGAGGGGGGGCAATAGCCGCATTGACCTCCCGAAACTTTTCAATAAGCGGGAGCACGGGGTCAAGCTGTCACTTTAAACTCAATATCGTCCGTCCAGGGCGAGCGAACTCCGTTATATGTTTGAATGCCGAATACTTTATAAACACGGGGGTCGAAAACACAGTCAAACTCCCACTCCCCGTTCTCATCCACTAAAGCAAAGCCAAAAGAAGTGCCGTCGATCGGCTTATGAACGAAATAGACCCACCAACCGGGAATGCCCTGACCTGAAAACTTCACAGGTGATGAGTACGTTTCAGCGCTCTTCGGAGTATTGACAACAGGCGCCTCTATTCCAGTTTTTTCTGAAATCTGTTCTAAATCTTTGTAAGTGGGTGGTTGGGATTTGGTAGACATGCGTGTTCACTCCTTGAATGCCAATTGACAATCAAAGTCTGCCTCCCTTTAAACACCCAATCTACTGTCAAACTTGACAGGTACGAGCCTGTTTAGAGGTTAGCGCCACGACGCCGTAACACCTTCTTTACCCGCGTCACCAACGCCTTGGCGTCAAACGGCTTTAGCAAGTAATCATCCTCATGCAATTCCAGCCCACGCAGGCGATCTTCAATGCCATTGGGCGTGGTCAAGAACAGCACTGGCGTCTCTCCCCTTTGCCGAAGCGCCTGCTGCAGCTTCCAGGCATTCAGGCCCGGCAGCATCACATCCAAAATCACCAGGTCGTACACAGTGCTTTCCACAAAGCGCTGCGCCGCCATGCCGTTGGCCGCGACTTCCACCGAAAAGCCGGCCTCGCTCAGGCCCTGGGCCATAAGCTGCGCCAGTTGCGGCTGGTCTTCCACTAACAACACTTGCATGCCTTACCTCTGGGTTTGATTACAAACCTGTCATCCAATTGTGCGGCTTTTGTCCGCGTCCACTGGCTACCGTGAGCACCTGCCTTCTGGAGCCACAACCATGTATCGCACCGCTTTGTTCTTGAGCCTCGCTGTGACCACCGCTGCCCAGGCCGCCCCACAACTGCCACACCATGCCGAGCTGGATTTGCACACTGCGCGCCAACTAGCCGACGCCAGCCTGGCCCACTGCACGGCCGCGCTGACGGTACTGGACCGTGGCGGTAACTTGCTGGTGGCCCTGCGGGCGGATGGCGTAGGCCCGCACAACAGCCTCGCCAGCCAACGCAAGGCGTACACCGCGCTGTCGACCAAAACCCCCACCCGGCTGTTTGCCGAACGGGCGCGTAATAATCCCGAGGCCGCCAACCTTAACAGCTTGCCCGAATTACTGTTGCTCGGCGGCGGCGTGCCGCTGTTTGCCGAGGCCGAACTGGTCGGCGCGCTGGGCATCGCCGGTGCCGGTGGCGCCGCGCAGGATGAAGCCTGTGCGGTGCAGGCCGCCGAGCAACTGGGCTTGAAAATCACCCCTTGATTCCACCTAAGTCAAAAGGACTTCTCAATGAAAACCCTTAGCATGACCCTCGCCGCCCTCAGCCTGAGCGGCCTGTGCAACCTGGCCCTGGCCGCCGGCAACCCGCTGAGCGTGCATGTGCTCAACCTGGAAAACGGCCTGCCGTCGGCCGGCGTCAGCGTCACCCTGGAACAACATGTGGGCTATCAGTGGCAATCACTGTCCCAGGGCGTGACCAATCAACAGGGACGCATCGCCGAACTGTTCCCTGCCGACCAGAGCATGAAGCCGGGCGAGTACCGTGTGGTGTTCAAGACCGGCGATTATTACAAGAAGGCCAACCGCGAGACGTTCTTCCCCGAGGTGCCGGTGATCTTTCAGGTCAAGCAGGCCGACCAGCATTACCACATCCCGCTGTTGCTCAGCCCTTACGGTTTCTCTACCTATCGCGGTTCATAGGCCCGCGGCCAGGCGCAGCCCATTGAGGTCCAGTATCTCGATGGCGCCGTAGCTCAAACCAATAATGCCCTGTTGCTCCAGCGCCTTGAGCAGACTGTTGATGGTCTGGCGCGACAGGCCCAGCATCGCCGCCAGATCCTCCTGAGGCAGCTGCAGCACGCGGCGCGCCTGCTCTACTTCGCCGTAGCCTTGCGCGATCATCAGCAACCGATGGGCCAGCCGCCTGGAGGCGGGCATCAGGCTTGTCTGTTCGATGTTGATCAATGACAGACGCAGTTTCTGGCTCATCAGCAGCGCCATGTCCCGCCAGAACACCGGATGCTGTTCGAGAATGGCGAGGATCGCCGCTTGTGGTACCTGCACCAGCGTGCAGGCTCCCGTGGCGAGGGCATCGTGGGTGCGTGGCAGGTTATCGAACAGGCAGATCTCGCCGAACCAGTGTGGGGTTTCCACCAGGCTCAACACCGCTTCCTTGCCCTGAGCATTGACGGCACTGATGCGCACCGCCCCTTCCAGCACCGCATACAGGCCACACGGCGGGTCGCCGCGCTTGAACAGAAACTGCCCCGCTGTCAGTACGCGCAACCGCGCCGCCCCCAGCAGGCTACGCTGCAAGTCTGGCGGCAAGTGCCTGAACCACTGACCGCGCGCCAATCGCGCCTGCCATTTGCCTGTGTCCATGGGAACTCCGAAGATTGTCGCCCAGTTGACAGTTAGGCACCGACTGACAGGGCATGATCAAACATCCTACAGGAGGAACAACAATGAAAAGCCTCGTCGACCACCTCAGTCAATACGCCGCTTACCACCGCGACCCGCGCAATATCTTCAGCCACTTTATCGGGATCCCGCTGATCGTGGTCGCGGTGGCGGTGCTGCTGTCGCGTCCGCAGTGGGCGCTGGGCGGCCTGTGGGTTTCACCTGCGGTCGTGCTGGCGTTGTTTTCGGCGTGGTTCTACCTGCGCCTGGAACTGGCCCTGGGCGTGCTGATGACAGTGCTGATGGGGTTGTCGGTGTGGGCCGGGCATGTCTTGGCGGCGCAGAGCACGATGGTGTGGCTGAGCAGTGGCGTGGGTATGTTTGTAGTGGGGTGGGTGATTCAGTTTGTCGGGCACTATTACGAAGGCAGGAAACCGGCGTTTGTCGATGATGTGTCGGGGCTGATTGTGGGGCCGTTGTTTGTGGTGGCGGAGTTGGCGTTTCTGCTGGGCTTGCGCCAGGACCTCAAGCGCCAGATTGAAGAGCGTTCGGGGCCGGTGGCGGTACGCGGGAAAAACGCCACGGTCTAACAGGTAATGAAGATCCAATGTGGGAGCCGGGCTTGCCCGGCTCCCACAAGGGTTTTGCAGTGTTATTAGGCTTTTTGCCAGACCTTGGGTTTGAAGAACAGGGTCTCGCCACGGGCCAACCCGGTAAGGCTGTCATGGTCTTTCACCACTTCGGCCTCAATCAGCTCGCTTTGGCCTTCAACCTGCAGGGTCACGCGAGTAGTCGCGCCCAACGGACGAATATCCCGCACTTGCGCCGCATGGTGGTCTTCCAGTTCATGGCGTGACAACGACACTTCGTGGGGGCGGAACAGCAGGTGCTTGTCTTCGCCCAAATGCAGGCGGTTGGAGTCACCCAGGAAGTGATAAACAAAATCGCTGGCCGGGTTTTCGTAAACGTCTCCCGGTGAACCGATCTGCTCGATCACGCCCTTGTTCATCACCACGATACGGTCGGCGACTTCCATGGCCTCTTCCTGGTCGTGGGTCACGAAGACCGAGGTCAGGTTGATATCTTCGTGCAGGCGCGCCAGCCAACGGCGCAGCTCCTTACGTACCTTGGCATCGAGGGCGCCGAAGGGTTCGTCCAGCAACAGCACCTTGGGCTCAACCGCCAGGGCGCGGGCCAGGGCGATACGTTGGCGCTGACCACCGGAGAGTTGTTCCGGGTAACGATCTGACAGCCAATCAAGCTGCACCATGTTCAGCAGTTCATGAACCTTGGAGGCGATCTGGCTTTCGGTGGGGCGTTGGTTTTTCGGCTTCATGCGCAGGCCGAAAGCGACGTTGTCGAACACGGTCATGTGGCGGAACAGCGCGTAGTGCTGGAACACAAAGCCGACGTTGCGATCACGTACATCGTGGCCGGAGACGTCTTCGCCGTGGAACACGATGCTGCCGGCGTCCGGGGTTTCCAGGCCGGCGATGATGCGCAGCAAGGTGGTCTTGCCACAGCCGGACGGGCCGAGCAACGCCACCAGCTCGCCACTCTGGATATCCAGGTTGATGCTGTCCAGGGCCTTGAAGGCGTTGAAGTTCTTGCTGACATTACGGACTTCGATCGACATGACTTATTCCTCACCGGCGCTGTTGCGCAGGCGGTTGATTCGGTTCTCGCTCCACTGCTTGAGCAGCAGGATGAAGAGCGCCAGGATCAGCAACAGGCTGGCCACCGCAAACGCGGCAACGTGGTTGTATTCGTTGTAAAGAATCTCGACATGCAGTGGCAGCGTGTTGGTCACGCCGCGAATGTGGCCGGACACCACCGACACTGCGCCGAACTCACCCATGGCCCGCGCCGTACACAGCACCACGCCGTAGATCAGGCCCCATTTGATGTTCGGCACGGTGACATGCCAGAACATCTGCCAGCCATTGGCGCCCAGCAGGCGCGCGGCCTCTTCTTCCTGGGTGCCCTGCTCCTGCATCAGCGGGATCAGCTCCCGGGCCACGAATGGCACGGTGACGAAGATGGTCGCCAGCACGATGCCCGGCAGGGCGAACACGATCTGGATGTCATGGTCTTGCAACCACGGCCCGAAGAAGCCCTGGGCGCCGAACATCAACACGTAGACCAGGCCCGCAATCACCGGTGAAACCGAGAACGGCAGGTCGATCAACGTGACCAGGATGCTTTTGCCACGGAACGAATACTTGCTCACACACCAGGCCGCGCTGACGCCAAACACCAGGTTGAGCGGCACCGAAATCGCCACGGCGATCACCGTGAGTTTCAGCGCCGACAGCGCGTCCGGCTCAAGAATCGCGGTGAAGAACGAGCCGAGGCCATTCTTCAGGCCTTGGGACACCACGATCACCAGCGGCAACAGCAGGAACAGGGCAAACACCAGCCAGCCAAGGCCGATCAGGATACGTCGCGACGTCGCGCTGCCACGGCGGGCTGCGTTGGCCGAGGACGCGGCGGAAATAGACGATTGGGACATGTTCCGCGCCTCCTTATGGACGTTCGATGCGCCGCTGCAACAAGTTGATCAGCAGCAGCAAGACAAAGGAAACCACCAGCATCAACACACCAATGGAGGTGGCGCCGCGGTAGTCGTATTGGTCCAGCTTGACCATGATCAGCAACGGCAGGATTTCGGTTTTCATCGGCATGTTGCCGGCGATGAAGATCACCGAACCGTACTCACCCACACCACGGGCGAAGGCCAGCGCGAACCCGGTCAGCCAGGCAGGCAATAACGCCGGCACGAGGATATGGCGGAACACCTGCAGCGGCTTGGCGCCCAGACAGGCAGCGGCCTCTTCGACTTCCCGGGGGATATCGGCAAGTACCGGCTGCACGGTGCGCACCACGAAGGGCAAGGTCACGAAGGTCAGCGCCAGGGTGATGCCCAGGGGGGTATAGGCGATCTTGAAGCCCAGGTCTGTGGCGAACTGGCCAACCAGGCCGTTAGGGGCATACAGCGCGGTCAAGGCAATACCGGCGACGGCTGTAGGCAAGGCGAACGGCAGGTCGATCATCGCATCGATGATCTTGCGGCCGGGGAAGGTGTAGCGCACCAGTACCCAGGCCAGCAGCGTACCGATCACGCCGTTGATCAGCGCGGCGTACAACGCGGTGCTGAAGCTCAGCTTCAACGCCGCCAGCACGCGAGGCGCGGAGATGATGTTCCAGAACTGGTCCCAGGTGAGTTGAGCGGCGTGTACAAACATCGCCGCCAGCGGGATGAGCACGATCAGGCTGAGGTACACGACGGTGTAGCCCAGCGTCAGCCCGAAGCCGGGTATGACGGGGGAAATACGACGCGACATAAGAGTCCTTGGTTAAAGGGTAGAAACCACTGTAGGAGCGCGCTTTTTGTGGCAGCTGGATTTTCTGTGGGAGCCGGGCTTGCCCGCGATGCAGGCACCTCGGTGTATCAGCCACACCACGGTGATGCTATCGCAGGCAAGCCAGCTCCCACACAAGCCCAGTTCCTACAGAAAGTCAGGCCCCTACAGTTACTTTGGCTTACTGCGCCGTATAGATCTGGTCGAACACGCCACCGTCATTGAAGAATTTCGGTTGGGCAGTTTTCCAGCCGCCGAAGTCTTTGTCGATAGTCACCAGGTCCAGTTTCGGGAACTGCTGCGCGTATTTGGCGGCTACTTTTGCATCGCGTGGGCGGTAGAAGTTTTTCGCCGCAATCTCCTGGCCAGCCGGGCTGTACAGGTGTTTGAGGTATTCGGTGGCGATCTCGGTATTGCCCTTTTTCTCGGCGTTCTTGTCGACCACAGCCACCGGCGGTTCCGCCAGGATCGACAGGGACGGCACGACGATGTCGAACTTGTCGGCGCCGCCGTCTTCTTTCAGGGCCAGGAACGCCTCGTTTTCCCAGGCCAGCAACACGTCACCCTGACCGTTGTTGACGAAAGTAATGGTAGAACCCCGGGCGCCGGTGTCCAGTACCGGAACGTGCTTGAACAGCTCCTTTACGTATTCCTGAGCCTTGGCTTCGCTGCCACCGGCCTTGAGGCCATAGGCCCAGGCGGCGAGGAAGTTCCAGCGCGCACCACCGGAGGTTTTCGGGTTGGGCGTGATCACCGACACGTCTTTCTTGATCAGGTCGCCCCAATCCTTGATGCCCTTGGGGTTGCCCTTGCGCACCAGGAACACGATGGTCGAGGTGTATGGGGTGCTGGCGTCCGGCAGGCGGGTTTGCCAGTTTTCCGGCAGGGTCTTGCCCAGCTTGGCGACTTCATCGATGTCACCGGCCAGGGCCAGGGTCACTACGTCGGCGCGCAGGCCGTCAATCACTGCGCGTGCTTGCTTGCCCGAGCCACCGTGGGACTGTTGGATCTTGACGTTGTCGCCGGGATGGGACTGCTTCCAGAAGTGGGTGAACTCTGCGTTGTAGTCCTGATACAGCTCACGGGTCGGGTCGTACGAGACGTTGAGCAGCTCATAGTCTTTGGCAACAGCGGAACCGGCAAACACGGCACTGGCCAGCGCGGCCAAGGCATAACGGCGAATCGACGACATAGAAGCTCCTGAAATTCTTGAGTGTTGGCTTTTCTTGTAATTGCGGGTCTATCGCCGTTCTTGCTCAGCTCGGTTTGTTACCCGGGTTCTGCAGACGGAATTTTTCCTTGCGTTCGATCTGTACCACTTGGGCGTTATGCACAGTAATTTCCACCGCGCCAAAACGCAGATCGCGCAAGGCGCTCTGGATCTCACGCAAAATGGCTGCTTCGTCCTGGCCGTCGACGCTACGTAGAGATGCGCTCATGGTCTCGCTCCTGAAATGAATAGTGCCTGGCAGTGGCGGCACTGCTTGCGGCGTGAGGGCGATAGTAGATAAGCGTGGATATTCTTAAAAATACTATTTAAGAATGCTTATATAACCAGAAAGAATTTTCTGATAGGGCATGGGGTTGCAAGGGTTTCCACAAAAAAAAGCTCATGCACAGGCGCCGCAGAACCCTGTGGGAGCTGGCTTGCCTGCGAAAGCGGTGGTGCAGTAACACATGCAGCGACTGACACACCGCCTTCGCGGGCAAGCCCGGCTCCCACATTGACCGAGTCAGTCCTGGCGGATCAGAGGTGCCCGCGTCCAATCAATCTCCTGGGCCGGCATTGGCCGTCCAAACCAGTACCCCTGGCCCATGTCGCATTCCTGATCCAGCAGGAACCGCGCCTGTTCGACCTGTTCGATCCCTTCGGCGTGCACCTGCATACCCATGCTTTTGGCCAGGGCGATGACCACGCGCACGATCGCAGCGTCGTCTTCATCCCAGGGCAGACCGGCGACGAAGCCTTGGTCAATCTTCAGCTTCTGCACCGGCAGGCGCTTGAGGCGCAGCAGCGAGGAGTAGCCGGTGCCGAAGTCGTCGATGGCCAGGCGCAAACCCAGTTCACGCAGGCGGTGCAGTTGCTCCAGGGCCACTTCGGGGTCGTCCATCACGGCGCTTTCGGTGACTTCCAGCTCAAGAAACGCCGGGTCCAGGCCCGTGTCGTGCAGTACTTGCGCCACTTGTTCGTAGAGTTCACGCCGGGCAAACAGGCGGCTGGAGACGTTGATGGCGATAAAACCCAACGGCGCACCGTCCGCCAGCCATTGGCACATCTGCCGGCACGCCTGATCCATCACCCACGCGTCGATATCGGCGATCAACCCGGTACGTTCGGCGATTGGGATAAATTCGCCAGGAGGCACCAGGCCGCGCTCCGGATGCTGCCAGCGCACCAGCGCTTCAACGCCCACCAAACGGCTGTCGTGCAGGTTATGCACCGGCTGGTAGTGGACACGCAGTTCCTGCTGATCGAGGGCGCGGCGCAGTTCGCTGGCGATTTCCACGCGATTCTGCGCGTGAGCGGTCAGCTCTTCGGTGTACAGGGCATAGCCTTCGCGCCCGGCGCTCTTGGCCTTGAACAACGCAGAGTCGGCGTTGCGCAGCAGTTGTTCGGCGCTCAAGGCATCGCTGGGAAACAGGCTGATACCAATACTGGCGCTGATAAACAGCTGATTACCGTCAAAAACAAACGGGTCCTTCATGGCATTGAGCATACGCTGCGCCAAGGCAGCGGCCTGGATCACCTGTGGGCAACTTTCCGCCAGCACGGCGAATTCGTCGCCGCCCAGGCGCGCGAGTGTCACCCCGGGCCCGAACAGGCCCTTGAGACGGTCAGCCACCAACTTGAGCAACTGGTCGCCAACATTGTGGCCAAGGCTGTCATTGATGATCTTGAAGTGGTCCAGGTCCATCAACAACAAGGCACAGCCACGCTTGTGCACTTGCGCCGAGGCCAGGGCCTGCTCGGCACGGTCGGTAAACAGCAGACGGTTGGGCAGGTCGGTGAGCGGGTCGTGATGGGCCAGGTGCGCCAGTTCGTGTTCGGAGTCCTTGATGGCGCTGATGTCCGAGAATACCGCGACGTAATGGCTGATGTGGCTCTGGTCATCGCGAATCACGCGGATGGTTTGCCATTGTGGGTACACCTCGCCGCTTTTGCGGCGGTTCCAGATCTCGCCGCTCCATTCGCCCTCGCGATCCAGGGTCTGGAACATCTGCTGGTAGAAAGCCGACGAATGGCGCCCGGACTTGAACAGGCTGGGTGGCTGGCCCATGACGTCGTCACGGCTGTAACCCGTGATCTCCATGAATGCCCGGTTGACGTGAACGATCAGGCCCTGGGCATCGGTGACCAACACGCCTTCGCGGGTGCAATCGAACACGGCGGCGGCCTGTTGCAGGCGTTCGCGGTTTTCTTTCAGGGGCAGTTGCAGTTGATGGGCACGGGCAAAACGTCTGCCCATGAAGTAGATAGCCAGTGCACTCAGGGCCACCCAAACGTAGCCGCGAAGTTGCAGCCAGTGCGCCAGCGCCTGCGGTTCATCGATAAAGTTGATCAATAATTGGTGGCTGAGCCTGAGCCATACAACGGAAATCAGCAGGTATACCAGCCCCGCACGTAGGGCTCCTCGGTATGAAAACAGCATATGGTCAGTAATCCTTACCAAAAAAACAGAATCGCCCTACGAAGGCTGGGGATTATAGAATAAGAAACATCCAGTCACTCCTATCTGAAAGAGCGGCTGGTTTTCTCTGTAGGCTTAGTGATAATGCGTGAGCTGTTCTTTTCTTTATCTGAGGGCCATACAGCCTATGTGGTACAACGGTTTTCTTGACCTGTCAGCCTGGCAACTGGTGGCAGTCACGCTGTTGATGACCCACGTGACCATTATTGGGGTCACTGTCTATCTGCACCGTTATTCGGCCCATCGCTCGCTTGAGCTCAATGCCGGCCTGAAACACTTCTTCCGCTTCTGGCTGTGGCTGACCACGGCGCAGAACACCCGCGAGTGGACTGCCATCCACCGCAAGCACCACGCCAAATGCGAAACCGTCGATGACCCGCACAGCCCGGTGATCAAAGGCCTGTCCACGGTGCTGCGCAAAGGCGCCGAGCTGTACCGTGCCGAGGCGGAAAACCCCGAGACCCTGCGCATCTACGGCAAGAACTGCCCGGACGACTGGATCGAACGCAAGCTCTACACGCGCTACCCGCTGTTGGGCGTGGCGCTCATGGGTGTGATCGACCTGCTGCTGTTCGGCACCATCGGTATCACCATCTGGGCGATCCAGATGATGTGGATTCCGTTCTGGGCCGCCGGCGTCATCAACGGGCTGGGCCACGCCGTGGGCTATCGCAACTTCGAATGCCGTGACGCCGCCACCAACCTGGTGCCGTGGGGCATCATCGTCGGCGGCGAAGAGCTGCATAACAACCACCACACCTACCCCAACTCGGCGAAGCTGTCGGTGAAGAAGTGGGAGTTCGACCTGGGCTGGGCCTGGATCAAGGTGTTCAGTTTCCTGCGCCTGGCCAAGGTGCAACGTGTGGCCCCCATCGCCCACCGCGTCGAAGGCAAGGGCAGCCTGGACATGGACACCGCCATGGCGATCCTCAACAACCGCTTCCAGATCATGGCCCAATACCGCAAGTTGGTGATTGGCCCACTGGTCAAGCAGGAGCTGGAGAAGGTCGATCATTCGGTACGCCACCAGTTCCACCGCGCCAAGCGCCTGTTGTCACGGGAAACCAGCCTGCTGGATGACCGTCACCACCTGCGCATCCAAAGTATGCTGGAACACAGCCATGCGCTGACCGTGATCTATGAAAAGCGCCTGGCACTGCAGCAGATCTGGCTCAAGACCAGCACCAATGGTCACGACATGCTGGCCGCGATCAAGGAATGGGTGCACGAAGCCGAGGCCAGTGGCATTCAATCCCTGCGCGACTTCGCCCACCAGTTGAAGACCTACTCGCTGCGCCCTGCAGCGGCCTGACGGTAGTTTGGGAGGGCTCGCCCTCCCGGACACTGGCTTTTTGGCGCCATTTTCCGGGCACCGTCAATCCACGCCGTTCACGGAACTTCACTGCAATTCCCCTCTCTCAAAGAACACTTCGCCATCATGGTGACCCCTTGTAGTGACCGCTGCTCCATCCTGCGGCGCGCCCAGAGAGAGTTGTACCGATGGTTCACGAAAAGCCCTGCCTGCCCGATGTGCCCACTGCCGAGCCGCCGCGTCCAGCCGCGGCGGCCACCCTGTTGGCGCTGATGCATGCCCAGGGCGAAGTAGAGCGGCTGAGTGAGCGCGAGCAATTGCTCAGCTCGCTGTTGGTCAGCGTGAACGCCGTGCTCTGGGCCATCGATTGGGAAAGCCGGCGCGTGCTGTATGTGAGCCCGGCCTACGAGCGCATTTTTGGCCGTTCGGCCGGTTTGCTGTTGGCTGACCACCGCGAATGGCGCAACAGCGTGCACCCCGAAGACCTCGATTACGCTGAACACAGCCTGGCCCGCGTGCTGGAACAAGGCGCCGTGGAAGACCGCGAGTACCGCATCATCACCGCCGACGGGCAAATCCGCTGGCTAAGTGACAAGTGCTATATCAACCAGCAGGTGGTGCCGGGCGAACCGCTGATCGTGGTGGGCATGGCCGAGGACATCACCGAAAAGAAGCTGCTGGAGCTGGAACTGCACCGTCTGGCTACCACCGACGTGCTGACCCAAAGCAGCAACCGCCGGTACTTTTTCGAATGCGCCAACCAGGCGTTCGACAACGCCTGCGTTCAGGGTACGCCGCTGGCGTTTCTGCTGCTGGACATCGATGATTTCAAGGACGTCAACGACACCTACGGCCACCTGGAGGGCGATCAGGTGCTGCGGCGCATCGCCGAGAGTGGTCGCGGGGTATTGCGTCGTGGCGACCTGTTCGGGCGCATTGGCGGCGAAGAATTCGCCGCCGTGTTGCCGGGTTGCCCACCGGAGATGGCCTTGCAGGTCGCCGAGCGGTTGGGCAAGGAAATCCAGGCGTTGGTGTTCAGCTATGAGGGGCATGAATTCAATGTGACCGTCAGCCAGGGCCTGGCCAGCCTGCGTGAAGATGATTCCACCCTCGACAGCCTGTTCGCCCGGGCGGATGCGGCAATGTACGAAGCAAAACGCCAGGGCAAGAACC
This sequence comes from Pseudomonas paralactis, assembly GCF_001439735.1. Lineage (GTDB taxonomy): Bacteria > Pseudomonadota > Gammaproteobacteria > Pseudomonadales > Pseudomonadaceae > Aquipseudomonas > Aquipseudomonas paralactis. The sequence goes on along the minus strand of NZ_JYLN01000004.1, from coordinate 85,811 downwards.
GCGTTATAGCCGGTTAATACTGATCAACTGTGGGAGCTGGCTTGCCTGCGATGGCGTCTTGGCTGCCCCACCGCTATCGCAGGCAAGCCAGCTCCCACAATTGATCGGTGTGGGTTTCAGGTTTTGCGCACTCGGGTCAGTTCCGACAAGCCGACCTTGAGCAGCCGCGCGGTCTTGCTGGCGGCTAGTTCTTCGAGCCCTTCGTGCTCGGTCAGCCGCGCCATTTGCACCGCCAGGTTCACCACCAGGGCTTCGCGGGAATACACCCCGCCTTCAAGCGAATAGATCCCGGCGATCAACTGCCGCAACTCCAACGGCAAGCGCCAACGGATGCGTAACGCCGAACCATAGGCGGCGCCAAACGCGTCGAGGGATTCGCCGATGGCTTCGTCATCCAGGGCGCCGCCGCCCTGGCGCCAGTCTTCCAGGCTGCGCAACAAGGCCAGATCGCCCAACCGATGCAGGATGCAGGCGCTGTAGCAGCGCTGATGATCCAGTTCCAACATCCGCGCCAGACGCCGGGCGTACTCGGCGCTGTCCTCGGACAACTGCCAGTGCCGCTCGGCGTAGGCCACCAGCCCTGGGTCACCCAGCACCACGTTGTGCTTGAGGGCAAGGCCCAGGATGAGGTTCATGCTTTGCCCGGGAACCAGCTTGTTCAGGGCCGCGTGCAGGGTCTGCACCGGCGTGCCGTGATACCCGGCGCTGTTGGCGGCGGCGATCAGCACGGCGGTGATTTGCGGGTCCATGCGCACCTGGTCTTCGAGCTGCTGCAGGTCCACGCCTTCGGGGCCCAGGCTGCTTTGCACGGCGGCTTTCACGTCCACCCGCAACGGCGCGCCATCGCAAACCTCGCGGCGCCGCTCCAGGAATGCCGGCAAGGTCATTCCCGGTGCCAGCGCCGGGATCTGGCAATACACACTTTCGCCTTCGTTAAGCAGCAGATCTTGCAGGCGCTGGGTCAGGCTCTCCATGTTCAACGGGCGGGTCAGGTACGCCGTGGGCGCCAGGGGCAAGGCTTCGCGTACGCTGGCGCTGTCGCTGCGACTGCTCAGCAAGATAAACGGCAGCGAACGGCGTTTCTGGCGCACGCTGCGCAGCAGGCTCAGGCCATCGACGCCCGGCAGCTCCCAATCTGCCAGGATCAGATCATAGGTTTTTTCGCCCAACAGCGTGGCGGCGTGCTGCCCATCGGCGCACACATCCAGCCGTGCGTCACAGCGCACATTCAACAGCACTTGCTTGAGCAGATCCCGCGACCAAGGGTCTGCTTCGGCGATTAACACTCGGGGTACAGCGGGTAAATCAACAGCAGTCATCCAGCACGCTCCATCGGCAATGCTTGCACCTTAGACAATGCAGGCGCGTGCGTACAATGAAGCAGACACAAAAAAACCGCCGAAGCGGTTTTTTTGCTTTTTCTTTTGTAGGAGCGAGCTTGCTCGCGAAGGTCGTCAACGAAAACCTGGGCAGCCTTTGAAACGCGGTGCCTGGGGGTTTTTCGCGAGCAAGCCCGCTCCTACAGGGGGGCGTGTCAGAGTTCGGAGAAGCACTCTTCGATGATCGCCAGGCCCTTGTCCAACTGCTCGTCCGGCGAGGTCAGCGGCACCAGTACGCGCAACACGTTGCCGTAGGTACCACAAGACAGCAGGATCAGGCCCTTGTCACGTGCCTTGGCTACCACGGAGGCAACGGCGGCAGCGTTTGGCTTGTGGGTGTCGCCGTCTTCGAACAGCTCGACCGCGATCATCGCGCCCAAGGCACGCACTTCGCCGATCACCGGGTACTTGGCCTGGATAGCCTTGAGGCCGGTCACCAGGCGCTCGCCCACAGCCTTGCAGCGGTCCAGCAGGTGCTCTTCTTCGAACACTTCCATCACCGCCAGGGCCGCGGCGCAGGCAATCGGGCTACCGGCATAGGTGCCGCCCAGGCCGCCTGGGGCGATGGCGTCCATGTACTCGGCCTTGCCGCACACACCGGCCAGCGGGAAGCCGCCCGCGATGGATTTGGCGAAGGTGGTCAGGTCGGCGGCAACGCCCATCTGTTCCATGGCGAAGAAGGTACCGGTACGCCCGGCACCGGTTTGCACTTCGTCGGCGATCAGCAGGATGCCGTGCTTGTCGCACAGTTCGCGCAGGCGCTTCATGAAGGCTTTCGGCGCGACGTAGAAACCGCCCTCGCCCTGCACCGGCTCGATGATGATTGCAGCGATATCACGCGGCTCGGCGTCGTTCTTGAAGATGCGCTCGATGCTGGCGATGGAATCGTCGACGCTCACACCATGCAGTTCGTTGGGGTACAGCGCACGGAACACGCCGCCTGGCATCAGGCCCATGCCGGCCGAGTAAGGCACGACCTTACCGGTGAGGCCCAGGGTCATCATGGTGCGGCCGTGGTAAGCGCCGGTGAAGGCGATCACACCGGCACGGCCTGTGGCGGCGCGGGCGATCTTCACGGCGTTTTCCACGGCTTCGGAACCGGTGGTGACCAGCAGGGTTTTCTTGGCGAAATCACCCGGCACCTTGGCGGCGACTTTTTCGCACACTTCTACGTAGGGCTCGTAGGCCAATACCTGGAAGCAGGTGTGGGTCAGCTTGTTGAGTTGCTCGGTCACGGCCGCGATGATTTTCGGGTGTACGTGGCCGGTGTTCAGTACGGCGATACCGCCGGCGAAGTCGATGAACTCGCGACCTTCAACGTCGGTCACGGTGGCGTTCTTCGCGGAGTCGGCGAAGATCGGGTGAATCTGGCCAACACCGCGCGGTACAGCGGCTTCGCGGCGTTTCATCAGGGATGCGTTGGTCTTGCTCATAAAGTCCTCATTCGCCGCTCATCGGGCGGCGTGGCTCAAGGATAGGTGGCGGGGAGGCAACTACGGCAGCATGCGATGATCGACTGCCACAGCTTTCCCGGCCACTGCGAATAACCATGTGAAACACGCAAAGGGGCAGCGCTCTCGTGCCCTCTGCGTTTACTGCAATCCCGTGCCTTAGATACCCAGGCAGAGGTATTTGATTTCCAGGTAGTCCTCGATCCCGTACTTGGAGCCTTCACGGCCCAGGCCCGAGGCCTTGATGCCGCCGAACGGCGCCACTTCGTTGGAGATCAGCCCGGTGTTGACGCCGACCATACCGTATTCCAGGGCCTCGGCCACACGGAACACCCGGCCCAGATCGCGGGCGTAGAAGTAGGAGGCCAGGCCGAACTCAGTGTCGTTGGACATGGCGATCACTTCGGCTTCGTCTTTGAAGCGGAACAGCGGCGCCAGCGGGCCGAAGGTTTCTTCCTTGGCGACGGCGGCGTTTTTCGGCACGTCGACCAGGATGGTCGGTTCGAAGAAGTTGCCTTCCATCACCTTGCCACCGGCCAACAGCTTGGCGCCTTTACTCAGGGCATCAGCGATATGTTCCTGCACCTTGGCCACGGCTTTTTCGTCGATCAGCGGGCCGGTGGTGGTGCCGTCTTCCAGACCGTTACCGATCTTCAATTTGGTCACTGCCACCTTGAGCTTTTCAGCGAAGGCGTCGTACACCGAATCCTGGATGTACAGGCGGTTGGCGCAAACGCAGGTCTGGCCGTTGTTGCGGTACTTGGAGATGATCGCGCCTTCGACGGCCTTATCCAGGTCAGCGTCGTCGAACACGATGAACGGCGCGTTACCGCCCAGCTCCAGGGAGACTTTCTTGATGTCCTTGGCGCATTCGGCCATCAGCTGGCGACCAATTTCGGTCGAGCCGGTGAAGGACAATTTACGCACGATGGGGTTGCTGGTCAGCTCGCCGCCGATGTCGCCGGCGCTGCCGGTGACTACGCTGAGCACGCCTTTGGGGATACCGGCGCGGTGCGCCAGCTCAACCAGGGCCAGGGCCGAAAACGGGGTTTGCGAGGCGGGCTTGATCACCATGGTGCAACCGGCGGCCAGGGCCGGGCCGGCTTTACGGGTGATCATCGCGGCGGGGAAGTTCCACGGGGTGATGGCGGCGGTCACGCCGATAGGCTGCTTGATCACGATCAGGCGCTTGTCGGGCTGGTGGCCGGGGATCACGTCGCCATAGATGCGCTTGGCTTCTTCAGCGAACCACTCGATAAACGAGGCGGCGTAGACGATTTCGCCCTTGGCTTCGGCCAGCGGCTTGCCTTGTTCGAGGGTCATCAGGCGGCCGAGGTCGTCCTGGTTCTCGATCAGCAGTTCGAACCAGCGGCGCAGCTTGTTGGCGCGCTCCTTGGCGGTGAGTGCACGCCAGGCTGGCAGGGCCTTATCGGCGGCTTCGATGGCGCGGCGGGTTTCCGCGGCGCCCATCTTCGGCACGGTGCCGAGAATCTCGCCCGTGGCCGGGTTGTTGACCTTGATGGTTTGACCATTGTCCGCATCGACCCAAGCGCCATCGATAAAGGCTTGCTGGCGGAACAACTGGGTATCTTTGAGCTGCATGTCGGCTTTCCTTAACAGCACCGCGCGCACGCGGAGCGAATTAGAGTTGTTGAAAGGCGCCTTGTGGGCGATGTCTTTGTAGGAGCGAGCTTGCTCGCGAAAAATTCAAAGGCGCCGCGTAAAACCAGAAGCGCGACGTCATCGTTAACGATTTTCGCGAGCAAGCTCGCTCCTACACGGCATCGGCCAGGGGCTGCCGTCAGGGAAATCAGTCCAGCACGCCAGGATAGGTGAAAAGCGCACGGGAGACAGAGCGTTTGAAATCTCAAACGAATCCTAGGATCAATGGGGGTACAGGGCAATAGTCTGTTCGAAAAAAAGAACGATTATGGCGCATCCGGCTCATCTTTCGGATCAAATGCACACACGACAACAGCCCCGGAGCCTTGTGGGCGCCGGGGCTGTTGAGAGCTTTGCAGTTTAAGGTTGGAACGACTTGAGCACGGCCAGCAGGCTGGTTAAGTTGTCGGCCACGCCGCCCTGGGCGACTTTTTCGGTGGCGGCGGCGCCAGCGGTGGTGTCGACACTGTAGATCTGCATCACGCCCTGGTTGGTGGCCGCCTGAGCCAGGGTGTTTTGTTGCTGTTGGGCCGAGACCGAGTTCTGGAACAGGATTGCCGTGGCCTGGCCCATGGATTGGTAAATGGTGCTCATGGCCATCGCGGGTGATTCGGCAACCACCTTGACGTTGGTCTGGGTGACGGCATCGGTGATTTGCGGGCTGACTGTACTCATGGTTGAAACTCCTGGGTTGAGAAAGAACAACATCCGTTATTGCTCAGTGCTTAAGGCTGGAACGACTTGAGCACGGTCAACAGGCTGGTGAGGTTATCCGACACGCCGCCCTGGGCGACTTTCTCGGTGGCCGCCGCACCTGCGGTGGTATCGACGCTGTAGATCTGCATCACGCCCTGGTTGGTGGCCGCCTGGGCCAGGGTGTTTTGCTGCTGCTGGGCCGACACCGCGTTCTGGAACAGAATCGCCGTGGCCTGCGCCATGGATTGATAAATAGTGCTCATCGCCATCGCAGGCGATTCGGCCACCACTTTGACGTTGGTCTGGGTGACCGCGTCGGTAATTTGCTCGTTGACTAATGGCATGATCAATTTCCTTATTTAGTACACGGTGCATTCCGTGTTCATCAATGAACGTTGCGAAACAGGCGCTGTGAAACGCAGGGTCAAGGTTTTGCAGTGGGGCCCAGCGCCGCTTCAATCTGGGCGATCAACCCCTGGATCAATGCCTGCACTTCCTTGCGTTGCGCGTCCTGGTCCGAGGCCGCGCCGTTCAGCATTTGGCGTAGCGCCGCCTCGCGCTGCTGGGCAGCCGTCTTAAGCGCTTGTTCGTTGGCCTTCGATTGCGCAAGCACTTCGGTAGCGCGTTTGAGGGTTTCGTCGACGATGGTCTGGGGCGTTCCGGCGAAAATCTGCGGGTTGCGCAGCATCGCTTCGAGCCGCTGGCGGTCATCGGTGGACAGAACCGAGGGTTGCATATCGACCTCCTTGGGAGATGCCTTGGCCACGACCCGCCCGCTAAAGCCGCACCTCAACGTTGTCCTGCCAGAAACCGGCAAAGTAAAAATGCGGCGACGAATCACAGAAAGTCGCCAACTCCGCAGGCGTTATGGCGCTGGGCTGGTTGGGAAAAATGGCCGGCGGAGGCGGCAGCAGATTGGCCTCGTTGTAGAGGTTGCCGACTTCATAGCAGTTGGCCGCAAACTGCGAACAAAAGGACCCGCTGCCAATGTCGATGGACTCGTTGATCCGCGTCACCAGGGTGGTATCGGAAGTCCAGCGCCGGAAAGCCGAAATCATCGCGTTCCACACGCTGTAGCGGCCTCGAATATCACCGCCGATCTTGTCGAAGTAGAACTGCTTGGCAGCCACCGTCGCCGCCTCGCCCAACTCGGTATCCACGCAGGAAAACACCATCGCCGAGCGCGGTGGTTTTTCCAGGCTCAGGTCGGTCAGGGCCAGGCCACTGCCCACGCTTTCGATCACCAGAGTGTCGCTCACTGCGATCGCCGGGTGAACCACATTCAGGTAAGTCGTGTCCTGCGAGAACACCTTGGCCTTGACCAGTTGACCGGCTTTGATAAACGCCCGCGTTGCGCTGTCGTCATCTTGTTTGACGGAAAAAATAATATCTCCAGGCTGCATGATGTCGCTCCTCACTCAAGAAAAGTTGCTTTCAAGTTGCTGTTGCACCGCCCCAGCAGAACGCTGGAGCGCTGTGCTCGGTTCAGGCCGCTGGCGCGGCCCGGTTTGCCAAGGTGTCGGCGTACTTGGCGATGCTCTGGTCGATCTTGTCGATGGCCACACTGGCGGCTTCGGCCTCCATCGCACCGGCAGCGGCAGCCACAGCGGCAGCGGCGCCCACCAGCAGGTCGGTGGCCAGGGCGCCCAAGGCGTCTTCGGCAGCGGCCGGCAGGTTGTCCTTGACGATGTTCTCGGTCATTTGCTGGAGCAGCACGGCCTGGGCCGCCAACGCGATCTTGCTGACCCCGTCGAAGTACCCCGCCGCCGCTTGCGCCACCAGCCCGGCCGCCTGGCTGATCATCATGTCGGCCGGCACCGCGATCTGCGCCGGCGCATAGGCAAAGTTCTGCGAATTGGTGAACTGCACCGCCTGCACGATCTGGCTATTGAGCGCCGCCGTGCTGTCGGATGACGGCGCGCTCACCTGATTGAGCAAGTGCTCGTTCATGCGCGCCATGATCGAGCGCGAGACCGGTGCGGCGGGCGCCGGCGCCGGTGGGTCGGCGGCGGGCGTTGCTTGCGAGGCAGCGGGTTTCTTGCGACTGAACCACGACATAATCAATCTCCCGAGGGCTCAGCCCTTCTCGCCAATCTGCATGATCAGCGCCACGGCCTTGGAGATCACCGCGTTGGAAATCTGATTCATCGCCTGCTGGCTGTTGACCGCATTCTGCAACGACAGGCCCGCCGCGCTGCTGGCCACCTGGTACAGCGACGCGATGGCCTGGGCTGGCGCCTCGGCCACCACCTTGACGTTGGTTTGAGTGACCGCGTCGGTGATCTGGCTGTTGACCTCTGTCATACATCTCTCCTTGATGGCATTCACCCAGGTTTGGGTGTGGATAGCGGCGGCGTGCTGCGCTCATACCACTAGAACGCCCCACGCCAACATGTGTGAATCACCTTCAGCGCAACGCATCGCGCAGCAGTTGCACAAGCTTGCGCACCAGCGGCAGCTTCACGTGCAACTCGGCGGCGATTTGCGGGTAAGGCAGGTCATCGACAAAACGCATCTCGAACAAGCGCTGCTGCAACAGCGGTAACCGTGCGACGTGCGCCTCGATCTGCTCCAGGCGCTCATAACATTCCACCCGCTCCAGCACCGAAGCGCAGGGCGCGGCGAGCGCGGCCAAGTGATCGTGTTCAAGATCCACCGAATCATCGAACAACCGCCCCTCGCGCTTGCTGCGCCGCAAGCTGTCGAGAAACACATGGTCGAGCACTAAAAACAGAAAACCCTGAGGGTCACGAATGCGCTCCGGCGAGCGCCGAAAAAACAACAGGGCCTTGATCGCCGTGGCCGACAACCACTCCTGGCCCTGATCCAGATTGCCCTTGGCCCGCCGCAACGCCCGGCGCCTGAGCTCGCCGTGCACAGCACGCCAACTCGCTTCGAACAAACGGTCATCGGCGGCCCATTGATCCTTGAACTGAACAGTCATCCCCATCGCCAGCACTCCTGTGCATCCTTGATGAAGGGCCAGTCTGCGAGGGCTCGACGGGGGTACGCTGTTACCTGGGGAACACCGCCACAACTAATTCAGCGCAAAAGCCTTGCGCCTCAAATGCTCAACATCATTGATCACCATGCGCTCCAGATCGCCGCTGATCACGCCACTGCGCCGCCACACTTGCAGCTGCACATTCAGCTTGGGCCGGCTGGTATTCAGCATCGACGCCAACACCCCTTGGCTCGCGGGCAGCGACACACTGGGCAAGGCCAACGCCAGGTCGATCTCACCCAGGTTGGCCAACAAAAACCGCGCCAACCGCGACTCCAGCCGATGAAGACACACCAACTCCAGCAACTCGATGGCCTGCAACAACCGCAGCATCATCAGCATCAACAAACGCCGCAGAAACACCGGCTCCTCAAACAACACAGCAAAATGCCGGCTACCCAACTGCAACAACCGCGTGGGGCCACTGGCAAAGGTGGAAGACTCGCGCCCATGATCCTTGATCAACGCCGTCTCCCCCACCACCTGCCCGGCCCCGGTACTGCCGATAATCTGCTCGCGCCCATCCGGCCCATGCACCACCGAATAAATCCGGCCCTCCACCACCAACGCAATGAATTCGAGGGTGTCATCCTTGAAATACAACAGCTCGCGATCATCCAGCGTGCGCTCCACCATATGGGTGGCCACGTAGCGCAAGAGATGCTCCGGCATACCTCGAAACAAATCGGAGCGAGCCAGCAGGGTTTGTCTGAGCGGGAGATCGAGCATCACGGTTCCTTTGGAATGCATGCGTTCACCTGAGGAATTGCGGCGTGGAAGCGGGGTTAAAGCCACAAGAGCAAAGCAAACAAAGGGACGTGCGGCGCGGGGAGTTGTGAATGAGGGTGGCGATTAGCCATTTTTTGTCGGAAATGGACGACAGGGGGCGGGGCAAATGCCGGAATGGACGCATCAGGTCGACATGGGTATGATGTCGCCCGCACAAGCATCCGTAGCTCAGCTGGATAGAGTACTGCCCTCCGAAGGCAGGGGTCGTGGGTTCGAATCCCGCCGGGTGCACCAGATATGAAATGAAAAAGCCTCAGGTCGGGAGATCTGGGGCTTTTTTGTTTTTGGGGTTAGGTGGGTGGTGAGGAAAGGTGTTGAGTTGCTAAAGGTCGGTGTTTTGAGATAGCTGCCGGGGGCTTCGGTTTGAGCTGTTCGGGATTTCCTTCCTCTTTTTCGCCGTGAAAATAAATCTATCCCCTTTTCCCGAAAGCCAAGCATGGTTCGGATTTAGTCGAAAGCTGGCTGGGAAAATAAGTTCCGGGTTTAGTAGAAAGGTCTCTATGAGGCCTTTTTAACCTAGTCCTAATTCTTCCTACAGCGCAGTATTAAAACCGAGACTAAGCGCCTCAAAACATTTTTAAAATAAATACCTGACAGAAATGCCTAGTAGAGTCGTACAAAACAAGTAAAAAACTAAAAGCCGCATTAAAACAAAGTTCTCTCCAGATAAAACTCCATTCCAGGCGTACAATAAATTGACCCCGCCGCCGAGACATCCAAGATCTCTAGCTCAAAATTCATCCTTGCAGAAATCATTATTTTTTCTAGCTTTACTGAAGGAGAATCATACTCTTTCTGCAATTCCAGTAGCGCATTTGTTATAGATGCAACCTCAATACGAGCGGTAGCCCTATCTCCCACAGGGACTTGGCTAGCTGTGACTTTCGTCACGACGAGACGATCAATGGCAGGCTCCCCCTGGATAAGGCTGTAGACTTCCGCCAAATTAAAAGAGGCTTTCTTTAATGCCCCTTCATATTCAAAAGCCTCCATCAATTTTTTTGAAAAGCTTTTTATCGAAACAGGTGGCCTAAGAATTTTTATTAAGGACAACCCCTCACCAACTTTGATTACAGTAAACTCTATAACAACATATCGAACGATATGAATTTTTTGTACATCACCAAATGGTGTATCGACCTCCTCGAAAATCTCTAGCCGTTCAAAAAATTTCGCATGCACCTTATCCGGAGATACTTTAATCAATTCAAACCCTGATGGATTATCAATACTAAAAGTATGCTTCTGCAGCGTATCCGCTACCCGCTTACCATGAGTCAATATAAGCCAGAGCTGCTTAATTGGTTTCATCTTTACCTCCTGCAAACTCTTCAGCCACTTCATCAAGTGTTTTCATGGCTGCCGCCTCCAATAGACGCAGCATTCGCTTTTCTGCCAGAGACTCACATGAAGTTTTGTTTTTATTATGGTGACCACTATCTCCCAGCTTATATCTACCTTTTACTGCGTATGAGAACCTCTCACAGTGTTCTGGCTCTGTAAACTGAGCCTCCAATTCATAAAGATCCGATTTCTCAGATGCCGAATGAGTGGTCCAAACTATCTTACAAACATAAAATCCGGTCTTCAGCAATCCGTCCAACTCTTGGGAAAACAACAAACCCTCGCCCTTTAGCGATGCTTTTGTAATATGAATCCCTAGATCTCCCTCGGCTGAATCAGCTTTTATTTTCGGATTATATACATAGACGTCCGTAACATCCTTCAACACATATCCATTTAGATTTGCTAGCAAACTTCTAAAAAACTTTGTCCTTAACTTATTGTCATGAATCGAACTCATCTCTATTTCTTTCAAGCCTAGGCTTCCACCCTCGCTGTTCTTAGCAAGCAAATCTATCAAAACAGCCTTTGAGTTATCCATAAAATTATTCTGGGGCCCCCTGACATTCAAACCAGACTCTGTTGCTTCTATTTCAAAAACACCTTCCCTTTCAACCGTCTGTTTAAACTCAGACTTATTACTGTTGTAGTCATCATATAAAACCGTTATCTCCATTTTCTTCTGAACCCATTTTACACTGACCTTGGCCCCCTTGCTTTCAAGCTCCTCTTTAAACGCTTGAGCCGCCACCTCAAGTTTACTATCTCCAATATTCCCCTGAAGGCTTGATATCGCAACTCGCTCCTTCCGGCTATTACCACCAAATATCCCAGCGATTCTTTGGTGATCGTAGTAGTCATGATTCATGCGACAAAAATACAAAGCTAAGACTTTCCTCTCTGTATCTTGTGAAATCAATACCCCCCTACTTAAGAGAAGCTCACGCATATCTGCATTTTTAAAATTGTATTGAACGAGCGCATCATATACTGCTTTATCAGACGCATAATACAAATGACCGCTTTTCATGAGTATCTCCATGCCAAAATCCCGGGCATATATTTCGGAGCGGACAAATTTACAACCTCAAACTCAATCCGTTCAAGCTCTGTTTTCTTATAAGAGTCCATACCCCAACCTGCCAAGTATATGTTTTTTGCCGTCTCAAAGTTACTCTTAATTAGACTGTGCGGATTGCTATGAGCAACTCTAATCTTGATGGTACATTTCTGGCGAAGAATTTGAAACCTAGACAACGAATCTAACAAGTAGCGAAACTCATACTCTGTCGACCCATCTTGGTTATAATAGATCACATACCCTTCGTTACCGCGTTCATCAAGCTCTTTACCACTCATTGGATCCCCATGCTTTATTATCATGTAAGGAGCACAGAGCAACTCCACAGTGGCGGGCAAAGAGTCTGGATCTCCATGGGATTTGTGCAAGTACAGATCAGGATAAAAAAAGGAATAATCTTTTATTGGAAACTCATCTTCCGCGTGCAGACTTTTCATATCTGTTACAACGGTAAAAAGATAACGAATTCGCTCTGAATCCAAGACATGTAGCATTTGCCCCTCTTGAATACCGAGTTTATCAGTATTAATAGGTTCGACGAGCTTTAAAAAATCCTTATGGTATTCACCATCATGATTATATATAAAAAGCATACCCCTTATTTCATAAAGCACTTCTTCAAGAATATACTTTCTTTGCCACTCAGGACTTGATCTAGCACAATCGATTGTTTTAGCCAGCGACTCTAGTGCTGCGATTATATTTGGCGTGGAAATGCTGCCTTTTGCATAGCTTTTTAAATCTGTATTTAGCATAACAACCCTATTTGTATAAGGATCGAAATACTTGAACACGACATCTACGGGGTGGCTGTGCTTGGGCTCCGACAAAGCTTTACTCTTTTTCTTTGGAGGGGCTTTATGCTTATCAACTTTGTGACAATCAAAATTTTCATCCATAATGGGAACAGCATCCCACTTAAACCATTTAAATATATCCTTAGTTACCTTTACCGCAACCTCGGTGATATTTGCAACTTCCCCAGCCATAACACACCCTCAATAGAGTTATAATGTTTATACTATAACCTCACACCATCTATCATTTTTATCAGCACCTATTACATCAAAATCTTAACAGACTGACTTTTCTAGAAGCGCATTCCCCCCCTGTGAGTAAAGCCTCAGTTTATCCAGCAGCCTTCACTAGCCGAATCAAAAAAATGTATGTGCCGAATACCTATACTACGCAGAGCCTCTTCTGCCCTCTGCATATATCCTGCATCTTCATTCCAAACTGATACCGCTACGCGAGTAATGTTTGATCGCCGCAACTGATCAATTATATGTTGATCTTGTACCGATATATTCCAACCATATATCACCAGTGAGTCATTCAGGGAAGGAACTACCTCTCTATAGACACGCTGTAGATACGATGCGCTTTCAATAGCAGACTTCTTGTGCTCGGCGGTCCCCTCACACACAAATAATGGAATTGCGCCTCTCCCTTCCCAGCTATCTAGAATCACATCGAGTAATCTTTCGTCGCCACCTGCCAATTTTACTTCTGCGCCAGTTTCAGAACGGGCCAGAACTAAATTCCCGTGCGGATAAAAAACCAACGTGGATCTTTCCGCGCCGTATGGCTCCCTTAATGATTCCCAATCATCACGAAAACTCCGAGGCATAAATCCATCTTTAAACCAACGTCCTAAAGTTCTATTACCAAACATTATTGCCCAATACACAATAAGATCGTAATTCAGAGAAACGACGGTATCGAATCTTTTTAAAAATCTATATATATTGGGCAAATGCTCTTCGGCATCCGCATAGGTGACATGTGTCTCACGCACTGTTTGAATCAATGCGGTTCGGACCTGCTGATATGCTTGTTCAACTGCGCCGGGCTGGTTACCAAACGCTTCATTGACTAGAGAGGTATACCAGAGACGCCTAAGAACAAGTTCGAAGTCGAAAGTATTGAATCGCTGAAAGACCGTCCGAACAGGTCCGTCGAGAAACCCCATCTGGTTCGCTGCCTCATACAACGATCCATACCCAAAATCAGGATGGACGGCCATGCTGGCTCCATTTCCTAATAAAACCGTGTGGTTAAAATTATCGCGAATTTCTCGCCAATCAACGATATTGGGCATCACCTTTCCTTGGTAGATTTATGGAGTCAGAACGCTATCAGTCCTCTCGAACCCTGTCTATCGCCTTTAAGCCCACTTGCAAGAATTCGTTTACGCACCGAACTTTGCTCCGCCGCGCTTGAAACGCTCCTGTTTGAAGGTATCTAGACCAGCTCAGCAAAGTGCTGTCAGGCAACGAATATCTGGCTTGCGAGGTTCATTGGGGGAGGATACAAATATGCGTCCCTAGTAATAGCCTCTCTTTGGTAGTCAAGCACTCTCCACTCTGGACGCTGCCATCCTTTGCCGGAGATGCATTACACCCACCTGCCCCGTAACACCACTCCAAACTAGAACCCCCCACGGTCTTACTGAATAAATTTCCTTTTGATACAAGTAGTTAGCTATCTCGTAACACCAGTAACACTAGTAACACTGGATTGAGAGCGGCATCTCCCCGCTCCCCCGTTAATAACAATTCCTTCAACGCCAAAAGCAGCCTGCCGCAAAAATCTAGTGGCGGCTGGGGGCCTATTTAAAGCAGATCCGTATTCGATCGTATCCGCGTCGCAGCTGACGGCAGTCAAGCGTAGGAACACGAGCCATTCATTTCCATGACGCCTCTCCATCCGGCAGATCATCAATAGATACTAGTAGGCCTGGCTGAATCTTCGGCCCGACCTTAAAAAAAGCTGGGGCCCCTGGGCCTTTTCGATGGACACGGGGTCGGAAACCCGCGTGATCGTTTCAGCGGAAGGATGCCCAGCTTAGTGAACTGCTGTTCACCTGTGCATTTGCCCTATGAATCCGAAAGCCGCTGGGGACCCTAGGCATTTCGGATAGACACGAGGCATAGAACCCGCCGGATCTCGTTAGTGGATGAGCTCCAAAGTTAGTTGACTGGTTGACCGAGTTGACCGGGCCAATCGTTCACTATCCTGAACGAAACCCATGACCGTTACAGATCCAGTAAAGATGCCCTTTTCTCTTCAAGCTCCTTCAATTTCAACATTGAAATTTCAGTAAGCTGGCACGGCTGCCGCTAACGCGGTCCCGCGGGTTTCCTGCCCCGTACTGCTAGTAAATTACCACGGTCCCCAGCGCTTATCGGCCACCAAACTTCGACGGGTATCGCTACGAAAGATCGATACCTGGTAAAGGGAAAAGTCTTTGGGTCGCTATCTAGATGTGTGCGCTTAGGAATTTGGTGGAGATTGAATGTAGACGATCTGCTTATCTCGACCCACCAACAGACCGATGACGAGCAGGATCACTCCTAGGAAGAAGCCAACAAAACCTAGAAAGCCACTCACCAAAGTGCCACCGATGGCTGCTCCTGCCGTTTCTGCACCTGAGTGAGCGCCACTGACGTTGGTGGCGATATGGCTACCGGTGAAAATAATACCGGACAAGGGAAGCATGAATGCAGCGATGCCCGAGGTCACTAGAAGTCGACGCCATGCTTTGCCAGGAGTGGGAGAATAAATCGCTACGACTAGTGCAATGATCCATGCGACGAAGAACACGATCGCGCCCGTCGCACCGCCAGCCCCTGGCGAAGCCGCTCCGGCGATGGCTACAACCATCGAAAGAAGAATGGCTAATATTAGGCCACCGACCAGCCCTGCAAGAACCTTCATCGTTAACTCCTTTTATTTGCCGAGGCATGGAATATGCTGACGTGATGTATAGCAGCAGAATGCCCCTTCTGTCCTGCTGCACCGTTGTAGGCGACCAATGAATTCTCACAGAAGCCGCCTTATGTGGCTCTAGCACTTAGCCTTGTGTATGCCCACGTGTATGCCTGACCGATACCAAACCTACAAAACCCTGCAAATACTGGCACTTTCAAACCCAATTCAAACGACGCCGGGCACCAGATATAAATGAAAAAGCCCCAGATCGTGAGATCTGGGGCTTTTTTGTGTGTGCTGATTCAGCGCTTCTGCAACACCTCCAACCGCGCTGGCAAGTCTTCGTTTGGAAAGCGCTTATGCAACGCCAACAGCTTTTCATCAGCAGCCTTGCTCTCTCCCACCTCACGCAGCCTCACGATGGCCTGCAACTCCTGCTCCAAAGATGGCAATGCACTCGGCGCCGCCTTGCCGAGTCTTTCCGCTGGCGGGGCCGCCACTATATCAGCGATTTCAGCCTGGGCCGGGGCACTTTCAACCCGTGGCGCTATCGCCATCCGGGCCATTGGCGCGGGTGCGGAGAAGGCTTGCGGCGCGGGCTGGGCGGCTTCTTCGTGGTGCGGCGCGGAGAATGTCGCGGTGGAGATTTCAGGTTGCGGCACGGGGGAGCGCATGACCACGCCGATCATCAGTGCCAACCCGGCGACGGTGGCGAATGCCATTTGCCAGCGCGGGCGTTGGCAGGCTTGCAGCCAGCGTTGCCACAGGCTGGGTTGCGGCTGCGGGGCTTCGCGACGGGCGGCGTTGAGGATGAAGGCGTCGAGGGACGCGGGCGGTTCGCCCGTGCTGTGTTGACGGTAGTGCTGGAGCAGCGCGTCGTCTGGGGTGTGTCGGGGGTCAGTCATACGGGTACCTCCTCGGCCAGCAGGCGCCGCAATTTTTGCAGGGCGTAGCGCAGGCGGCTTTTTACGGTTTCCAGCGGGGCGCCGGTGAGGGTGGCGATTTGCGGTACTTCGAGCTCGCCGTGCAGGCGCAGCAGAAACACTTCGCGCTGGTCTTCGGGCAGCTCTTGCAGGGCCGCGTCGAGGCGCGCCTGGTCGCGGCTGAGGGTCAGTTGCTGCTCGGGGCCGTCACTGTCGTCGACCTGGGTGTGCAGCTGTTCATCGTAGCTGTCATGCAGGGGGTTGTGGATGCCGTGCTTGCGCCAGTGGTCGATCAGGCGGTTGCGGGCGATCTGGAACAACCAGGTGCGAAAACTCGCCCGCCCTTGTGGCTGGGTGGTGCTGCGGATGAGGCTGAGCCAGGTGTCCTGGTAGATTTCTTCGGCCAGTTCGGCTTTGTTGCACAGGGACACGAGGAAGCGGTACAGGCCCTGGCGGTGGCGGCTGTACAAGGCTTCGAAGGCGCCAGCGTCACCGGTTCGGTAGCGGGCCAGCAGCGATTCGTCGCTGGGTGAGTCGTCTGGAACGGCCATGTAGTGGGCGAACTCCTTTTGGTCAGCCGAAGCAGGATTACTGTAGGAGCGAGCTTGCTCGCGAAGCACTTCAACGATAACGCGTGCTTCCTGGATAAACGCGGTGCCTGTGAGTTTTTCGCGAGCAAGCTCGCTCCTACAAAAAGTTTTAGCAGCATGGCCCCTCCCCCATTTGCACATTGGTGCGGGCGAGGTCAGGGTTTGAGGCTTTGGGCCAGCTCCACCAGTTGCACGAATTCGTTGCGCAGCCCGAACGGGTCATCGCCGCGGGCCGAGCGCGCCAGTTTGGCGGTGTCTTGCAAACTCATGGTGCCAGTGTAGCGGCCATCGCCCTGGAGCTGTTGGGCGAAGGCGGCCACGGCAGACGAGAAGCGCAGGTCGTCGCTGGCTGGGGCAGCTTGGTTGGCGATGGGGCGTTCGATTAACTGGCTGTTACCGCCCGCAGCGGGTTTGTAGCGCACCCGAAGCATCACCAGCTCATCGGATTTGCCTTCGGTCGCAGGCGCGGCGGCGTAACGCAGAGGCTCCAACCAGCCCTTCTCGCCCTTGGGTACGATTTCATACAGCGCGGTCACTGTGTGCCCTGCGCCAATCTCACCGGCATCGACTTTGTCGTTGTTGAAATCCTCACGCTTCAGGGCGCGGTTTTCATAGCCCAGCAGGCGGTACTCGCTGACCTGCGCCGGGTTAAATTCAACCTGCAGTTTTACATCCCTGGCCACCACCGCCAGGGTCGAACTAAGTTGTTCCACCAGCACCTTGCGCGCTTCACGCAGGTTGTCGATGTAGGCGTAGTTACCATCGCCCGCGTCGGCCAGTTGTTCCATCAGATGCTCGTTGTAGTTGTCCACACCAAAGCCGAGGGTGGTGAGCGATACGCCGCTTTTGCGCTGGGCCACCGCCATTTGCTTGAGGCTGTCGAAATCGCTGATGCCCACGTTGAAGTCGCCGTCGGTGGCCAGCAGGATGCGGTTGATGCCCTGGTCGATAAAGCCTTCGCGGGCCATCTGGTAGGCCAGTTCGATGCCGGACGCGCCTGCGGTGGAGCCACCGGCGATGAGTTGCTCGATAGCGTTGCGGATCTTGGCTTTTTCACTGCCCGAGGTGGGCTTGAGCACCACGCGGGACTCACCGGCATACACCACCAACGACACACGGTCCTGATCGCGCAGTTGTTCCACCAGTAACTTCAGCGTGCTTTTGACCAGCGGCAAGCCTTCGCGGCGGTCCATGGAGCCGGACACGTCCACCAGGAAAACCAGGTTGGCGGGTGCCAGTTCTGCCACGGCTTTATCGGAGGCCTTGATGCCGATGCGCAGCAGTTTTGTGCGCGGGTTCCACGGCGTAGCGGCCAGCTCGGTGGTCACGCCAAAGGGGGAGCCATCGGTGGGCAGTGCGTAGTGGTAGGGGAAGTAGTTGACCATTTCCTCCAATCGCACCGCGCCTTCGGGTGGCAGACGACCTTGGTTGAGCAAGCGTCTTACATTCGCGTAGCTGCCGGTATCGACGTCGATGCTGAAGGTGGAGACCGGAGCTTCGGCGACGCGATGCACCGGGTTATCCGGCAGGTTAGCGTATTGCTCGCGGGGTTCGCTGCGGTAGTCCATCGTCGCCATTTCCCGCACCGCCATCGGTGCCGGCATGGCCATCCGCTTGACCACTGCATTCTGGATCGGCGCGCTGTGCAGCTCGGCGAGAGGCGCCGGTTCAACCGGTTTGGAGACTTCGGAGGACGACGACAGCCCACACCCAGCCAGCGCCACCAGCAGGGTAACGGCAAAGCCTTGGGCGGCAGGACGCAGCAAGAGCACGGAGCGGGACATGGGCTGAACCTCGTGAGTGAATGATCCGTTCAACAGCTCAGACGTAACGCAGCACCGATACGGGTTAAACCTGCCCCCAATGGTTGCGGCACACTTCGAAACACAAGCGACTGAACGTGCCATCCCCACAAACCACATATCGTGAGTTCGCCTCCCTGTCAGACCAGCCTGTTTCTTGACGTCTTGGAGGTTTTTTACACCAGAGAAATCGCGATGAGTTCCGTAAAAAATAACCTCACACACCGCTATGGGCCTTCCTCATACGCTGAACGACCCCGCTATGCCGGGGCCGCTTCAGACAAGCCGTCCTACACCACCGAGCAAGCGGCAGAGCAAATCACCCGAACGGGCTATCGTTGGAAAGAGCGAAACCCGGACGGCACCACACCCATCTCCTATCGGTTTTTCACACCCTCGCAAGCCACCTACAGCACCCCCGTCGGCGCCAACGAGTTTTCTCAGCATCAAAAAGAACAGGCCAGGCGCACCCTGCAGTCTTGGGCGGATGTCGCCAATATCACCTTCACCGAGAATGCACCCAACGCCAAAGGGCAATTGTTACTGGGCAATGACCCGAACCAGACAGGCCAGTCGGGCTATGCGTCTTATCCAGGCATCTACAGCGATGGCACACAAGCCTGGTTCGCATCCGATGGCGTGAATCGCCCCTTCGCTCAAGGTAGTTTCAGCCGGTATCTGCTGGCCCATGAGATCGGCCATACCCTGGGGCTCATGCATCCCGGCGAGTACAACAATGGCGGCAGTTACGCTGAAAACGCCCGCTACGCCGAGGACAATCGCGCCTACAGCCTGATGAGTTACTGGTGGGCTTCCCATCTGAGCCACGACCACAACAAGAACGGCCAAACCCACTACGCCAGCGCACCACTGATGGACGACATCACCCCCATTCAGAAGCTGTACGGTGCCAATTACAAAACCCGCGACACCGACACGGTCTACGGCTTCAACTCCAATACCGGGCGTGACTTTCTCAGCCTCAACTCACCAGACGACGCGCCTGTGTTCAGCGTGTGGGACGGGGGCGGCAACGACACCCTGGATTTTTCACGGTTTCATCAGGCTCAGACCATCAACCTGAAGGCTGAACACTTCTCCGATGTCGGCGGCATGAAAGGCAACGTCTCCATTGCCAAAGGGGTGACACTGGAAAATGCCATCGGCGGCACGGGTGCTGATCAACTCATCGGCAACCATGCTGATAACCGCCTGACCGGCGGCCTGGGCCAGGACATCCTTACCGGTGGGCCGGGCAAGGATACGTTTGTGTATAACAACGCCAGCGAGTCGACCGAACAACGCCCGGACCTGATCACCGACTTCACCAGCGGCGAGGACAGGATCGACGTGTCCGCCGCGCTGCGGGCAGCCGGGCTCAAGGACTTGCACTTTGTGCGCCGTTTCAGCGGCCGCCCGGGTGAGGCGTTGCTTGGCTATGATCCGCGCTCAGGCCACCACAGCCTGGCCATTGACCTGAACGGCGCAGGCCAGGCCGACCTGTTTATCAACAGCCAGGGGCCCATCAAGCCGGGCGATGTGATCAGCCAGGCGTCACACGCAAGCACAGCGCCAACCCAGCCCTTCCAGGTTACGCCGCAACCGCCGCAACCGCCGACGCCAGTGAAGACAGCACCGTACGAGCCCCGCCACGAGCCAACGGCCGTACCGCAACAAGCGCCGTTCTCCTTGCAGAACCACGCCAACGCAACCCTCAAAGGCACACCGATGCATACAGCCGCCAGGGCCGTGGGCAGTATTCGCGAAGTGAGCGTTACACGCGACTCATGGGGCTACGAACGCGTGCATACACGTTCGCTGGGGACCGGCTCGCTGATCAACGATGGCAACAGCGTGCTGACCAACCAGCATGTGCGCGACGCACTGGCCAAAGGCAGCAAGCTCGAACTATGGCTGGGGTATGAACAAGACAGTACCGGGCGGATGAAGGTAGAGCGCAAGGTGCCGCTGGACCCCACGCCGCTCAGTGGCGACGCACGGCTGGACTATGCCGAGCTGCGCGTTGATTTGCCTGGTGAACAGAAAAAAGCCTTGGCCGAGCAGTTCCCGCCCTTGAAGCTGGCCGCCGGCCCCCAGGCATCGCTTGGCCAAAAGGTGTTCATGCCCAACCACGGGCAAGAGGCCCTCGGCATTTCGTTTTTAAATGCCAGGGGCCAGCCCACCACGCTCAAGGGATACGACCAGGGCAGCCCTTATCAGGCCACGGTCTACCATGATGCCTTCAAGAAGCCCGGCACTTCCGGCTCACCGCTGATCAGTATCGACACCGGCGAAATCGTTGCCTTGCACAACGGTTCCATCGGCGCCAACGTGAACGGGCACCGCGCCTCCATGGGCACGGCCACCCGCATCGACTTGATCCAACAGCACCGTCGTCAGAGGTGACGCGGTTCAGTCCGTGCCGTACTTCGGATTACGCGGGCCATACAGAATACCGGTGCGTTGCCCTGCCGACAGCAACCGCGCACTGGTGATACCGGCAATCGGGTGCGCCGCATCGGTAGAGCTGTTGATCACCTGCTTGACCGCCGCCGTGATCAACATGCCCACCAGGCCGCCACCGTTGTTGTTGCCCTCCTCGCTCGACGCCCGCGCCGAACCGGTCCACAGGGTGGTGCCGGTGCGCAGGTCCACCAGTTTGGCCGAGGCCGTCACCGAGGTGTCGCTGGAGATCAGCATGTACTGGGTGCCGTACTCGCTGATGGTGATGTACAGCGCCGCGTCCGCACCAAAGATGTCATGCAGCTTGGCCGGTTGTACGGCCTGGATATCGTTGGCGGTGGTGAGGCCGTTCTGGCGGAAGGTTTCGTCCACCAGGGCAATCGGCAACACGTAGTAGCCGGCTTCGGCCAGCGGATAGGTGACTTGCGACACCAGGCTGTAGGACGCCTGCACTTCCGGCGATTCATTGATCGGCGGCAGTACCAGGATCGACTTGGGCCGCGCCTGTTTGTACGCCGAATAATCAACCGTCTTGGGTGCGGCGCAACCGCCGAGCAACGCCAGGGCCAGCAAGGCGCCGGTGAGTTTTAACAGGCTCATTTGGTGGCGACTCCGGCTTTGGCGTTTTTCAACAGAAAGTCCATGTACGCAGCAGACTCAGGGAACAGCGCCTTCTCGGTGCGAAACTCCTGCACCATCTGGTCATCCTTGCCCATGTTCATGTACAGCATGCCCAGGTGCGCGTGGTAACCCGGCGGCGCCTTGCGGCCACTGGCGTTGATCTTCTGCAGATCGCGCTCCAGTGCTTCCACCTGTGCTTCCTTGGGCTCGCCTTTGAAGTACTCGTAAACCTGCGGCTGGTAGCTCTCCCATTGATACAGGGGCTGGGGCGCCGTCTGGCACCCGGTTACCGTTGCGACTGCTGCCAGCGTCAGCGCTAACTTCACTGCCTTGCTCATCCGTGTACTGCTCCTTGTGGTGTGGCTGATCAGTTACGCGGGTTCCAGGCGCCGGCGTTGATGCCGTCGACCAGGCGGTTGATCGCTTCGCGCATGGCCAGGTCCAGCACCTTGCCATTGAGGGTGGAGTCGTAGCTGGCGGTGCCGCCGAAGCCGATCACTTCACGGTTGGACAGCGCGTACTCACCGGCACCCTGGGTGGAATACACCACTTCGGAGGTGTTGATGTTGACGATATTCAACGCGACTTTGGCGTAGGCCACTTGGGTCTTGCCACGGCCGAGAATGCCGAACAACTGGCGATCGCCGGTTTCTTTGCGGCCGAACTCGGTCACATCGCCAGTCACTACGTAGTCAGCGCCCTTGAGCTTCTGCACGGTGCCTTTGATTTTGGCTTCCTGGGAGATCTCGCCCATGTTGTCGCGGTCCAGCACGCTGAAGCGGTTGGTCTGCTGCAAGTGGGTGATCAGGATGGTCTTGGCCTGGCCGCCGAGACGGTCAACGCCATCGGAGAAGATGCCGCGCATGTAGCTGGAGCGGTTATCGAACTTGCCCACGGCAATCGGCACACGCACGCCGGAATAGGCCACGTGGGCGCTGGCGACTTGCTCCACCGGCATCGCGCGGTTGCTCTCGGTGGCGCAACCGGCCACGGTCAACAGCGCCACGGCGGTGAGGCCCGACAGCAGGATTTTGGACAGTGTCTTCACAGGGTGCTCCTTGGGTGAGGAAATCAGCGTTGCCGGGTTTTCCAAGGAGAAAGGCAGCCTGAAAACGCACTGGCCTGAATTCTTCCCTGAAAGACGGTGATGCAACGGCTGCGGCATTTTACGGGGTTGAGAGCGGTTCTCAAGTTGTTTCGGCCATAGGTGGGGGGCTTACCCTACTGCCGACCGCAATACTCAAAGCAACAAAGATCAAATGTGGGAGCTGGCTTGCCTGCGAAAGCGCCAGTACAGCAACAGATACACCGCCTTCACAAGCAAGCCCTATCGCCACGCCTACTGTAGGAGCGAGCTTGCTCGCGAAAAACGTCAACGATAACGCGTGCTTCCTGAATAAACGCAGCGCCTGTGAGTTTTTCGCGAGCAAGCTCGCTCCTACAAAAAAATCCTTAACTCACTGGCATTAGCCCAAGCCCGCACACCAACAGCCGCCAGCCTTCGCACAGCCCTACTTGAGCTCCTTCACCAGGTACTGCGCAGAAATCTGCGTAATCCCGGTCAACGCCCGGCGCAAAGCTTCAGGGTCCGTGCGGTAGGTTAACGGTGTATAGCCATAAACGTTCTGACCATTAAACGGCGTGACCGCTTCAAAGGTGCGCCAGACCATCTCATCGCCCCGATCCATCTGCGCTAACACGTTAAGGGTCGGATAAATCACACTGCTGAAACCCTGGGTCAGGCGAAAGCCCCACTCGGACACGGTCAACTGAATCTGCGCATCGGCGGGCTCATCATCGCCGACCACCTTGAGCGTCGAAGTCTTGCCCAACTCATCGACAAAGCCCTGTTTGAGCAACACGCCTACATCGAGTTTTTCCGCCTCCATCACCGTCAGAATAGCCACCGGCGTCGGCATCTCGGCCAACTGCCCAAGCTTCATGCCGCCGGCAAACCCGGCGCCACTCAACGCCGCAGTACCCAGCTTGGACGCCCCGCTGGCCATGCCAACACCCGCGCCAACCCCGGCACCCAGGGCGGCGCCCCAGGCTTGTTCACGGCCGAAGTACACCATGTTCTTTTCCCACTTCACGGGCAGAACTTTGACGGTCTTGATCTGCGCGCGGTTTTCGGGAGTGAGGGGGTGGCTGACGCAGCCGCCGAGGATGAGGGTGGCGAAGAGAATGAGGAGGAGATTTTTCACATTGGTCCTTTAATGTTTGGGGTGAGGCTTTCGGATTTGCGTGGTCATAGTGCGTTTGTTCGTGGGCAGTATGTAGGCAATAGATGGCAAGACGTTAGCGGCTGCGGGCACACTCCGAAGCAGCGGCATTTTGATGCCTTGCGCGGGCTTGGTGGTGCGGCTTATAGTCCGGCCGTCGCTCAAAAAGCGACCGGGTTTGGCGACCCGAAGAACGAGCCCTCAATAATCAATAGAGAGCTTAATGATGAATCGATACATCCCCCTCACCGGCCACGACTGCACCGTCCCAGCCCTGATCATCGACACCCAGGCACCTCTCGACGTCCTTCACGACGCCGCCGTGCACCGCATTCGGGCCGTCACCCAACTGCTGGAAAACCTAGCCTTTCGCGAACAACTCAGCAGCGATGCCGTAGTGCTTTCAGACTTCGCCCAATTGCTGGCCATTCCGCTGCGCGATGGGTGTGATTTGCTGGATGTCATCAGTCGCAGGCTCAATGCCGATCCGTCCTGAGTGAAAATCGGGCGGCCTTTGTGTCGCCCGCTTTGGCCTCGTGCGGGGAGGGTAAAGGCTAAATAAACCTGCCCTTTCGCACTGCTCCGCCTTGATGACCAAGCGTTTACAAAGAACCTTCACAATTCTTTTTGTTAAATTCAAATCGGCCAATTTCTTTTACATTTTTGCTACCAAAAACATAAACGTAAGTACCGCCCAGCGAAAAAATGGATTGTTTTTCAAAATTTTTGGGATCACAAAAAATATTTACAACTGCTGATTTGGTAGCTTCCAAGTTAAAAATAGAAACATCAGAATCATAATTCAATAAAGAATAATAAACCGTTATGGTATGACTATTAGTCGCCTCCATACGAACAAGCTCTGTATTTTCGTCAACCTTCCAATTACGCGCGTGCGTCCTCGCGGTGACGATTATCAAGTCACTAAGGAAGGTTGGTTTGCTAGGCTCAGGCGTTTCTTCTGTTGCTTGTTTTATCAAGACCGCCGCTATACCAACAAACAACAGTGCAAAACCCCAGCGCCAAAATCCTTTTTTTGATTCCTCTGTCATTATGTCTAGCTTCCTTCTACCGTTAGTTGGATGATCTACTACCCTGCCGAATCAAATGAAAAAAAGGGGGCAGATTTATTTAATATGCTTTTCAACTCTCATTTAAGCACTTTAATCGCACCATAATTCTCTGGTCGAAACCCACTTGGCCAGACAGTAGCATCATTATACGTAGCGCCCAAAAAAACCGCTTCTTCGATTCTTTTTGCACAAAGATCAGCGCCACATAAATTTGATTTAATAAAGCTAGCACCACCAATATCAGCACCCTCAAAACTTGCACATGAAAGATTTGCACCGTCAAAATCAGCAAACGCTGCCATTGCGCCTGCGAAAGAAGTATTACTCATAACTGAATTCATAAAATTTGAATTCATGAGAGCTGCTCGGTCAAATATAGCTCGATCTATAAACGCGTTAACAAATGAGGCATTTCTCAGATTCGAACCAGAAAAGTCGGCACTTCCAACATTAAGCTCATCAAATATAGCGCGATGCAACTGCAACCTTTTCAAACTTGCACCGACAAAACTATTTAAAGGTAGAGTTAATATCTCGCCCGTCTCAAAATTAATATTAATCATTTATTTCCCCAATCCACCGGATCCACCTTCACCTCAGACATTGGCTTAGTTAAGCCAGCTTTATTCGGCCGTAATGTTCCAGGATTCACATCCGGAGTCCGGTCTAAGATTTTAGCAGCAATGTAGCGATGATTACCCTTGAAAAAATGGACAGATTTATTTAATACGTTTTTCAACTCTAATTCAAAATAAATCTTTCCCTTTTCTCACTTTTTTATTCCTCTCCGCTCTGGCACCAACTCAACTTTCTCCATTTATATGATTTCGCCACGGCACGAGCAGTCCCTCCAACAAGACTCGATCAACAACACCATCATCAATGGTGCCGACAAAAGTTGTATCCAACAGAAACTCAAAGGAAATATTTTCCTTTTCCGATAACTTTTTAACGGCACAGACTATTTCTTCTACTTCATCTAGATTTTTTGAATCCATATCAACAGACAGTATATTCGGTTGCAGCGCTGAATAAATTTCCAACACTCCACCCACCACTTCCGCGCACCCTTCGTCTATCGCGTCAATAAAGGTTGGCGGGGCAATGCTCCATATTCTTGACGCAGCGAGCTCATTCACGAGCTGCTGCACATTAGATCTAATAGACTGATCTAAGTCTTGAGCCACGTAGAAAATCAACTTTTGCTTCTCATGTTCTAGCGGTACGGAATGCATTATTCGGCTCCTTTTTTTGGAGGGTATGCCGGGAGAGCCGACCCTGGACCGCCTGGATAGAAAAAGGGGACGAAAAAGGGGACAGATTTATTTAACATGCTCTTCAACTCTAATTTAAATAAATCTGTCCCCTTTTCTGCTGAAATGCCAGTTATCTACATGATGTACATCTCCGAGCACCCACCTATCGCAGACAGTAATATCTTGTCGCATTAAGTAGAAAACAAAAAGGGACAGATTTATTTGATGTACCTTTAAACTTTAATTTAAATAAATCTGCCCCCTTTTCCAGCCCCCTTTTCTACGGCCGACTTATAACAAACCATTTTGTTAAAGAATTACCAAAACAGAACCTTTACACCAACTCAACCAAGCCCAATCAAAACTGTAATACATCAACCAATTTGACCAGACAAAAAATCAAACCACTAAGCTCTTTAGTCGATCACCCGCACTGAGCAGTTCGTCGGCAGAAAGCGGAGTATAACTAATTACAATCAAAACCCCCTCTCCAAACTCACACACTTCTTCTACATAACCATTCAACAAATCAACAAGTTCACGAGCCCTCTTTCCAAAGGCGCGAAAACACAATTCCTTATCGAAATAATTCGCTGCATTTATACGAAAAACGCCATCCCTACCATTAACGTCTTTTTTTTGTAGCGTTACAAGCTTCCAACACTAAAGGCCAATCGCTCCTCGTAACATTCCAATCATGTAAAGCTGAGCGATAGGCGCCAAACGCCTTTATATAAACAGGAAAAACAACCTTCAACAAATACGAATAGTCGACTTTGGAATCTGTAAATTCAATAAATAGTGCATCGTCAAACTGCGCATCATCTTGGAGATACTTCTGATCTCGCAGAGCGTATGAAATTCTACCTTTAACGCCGACTGAAAGTAGCTTATCCAATGACACCGAGGTCACCAACTCGCTTCCAATAGGGGGAACTTCAAGGGCATCGTTTTCCAAATTCCAAGGAGCGCCCAAATCGCCTATAGCCCTCAAAAAATCTTTATGCCTCTCTTCGATAGACTCTGAAACACTAGGTCTATGTCGAAATTCGAGTTTATATGTGGTCATCACCGTGCCACCCTTACAGAAATATTTCTGATATTTTGCTCAATAAGGACAACAAAAGAACAACAAAAAGGGGCAAATTTAATCAATGATCTTTGCACTACCAGCACAAATTAAACAAATTCGCCACCTTCCCCCAACTACCTGAGCAACTAGGTAACGGTTTCTTGATCACCATTAACAGAATCAAACAGTACGCCGACAACACCAGCCGCCATAAGTCGCCGTTTCACCTCTTCACTTACTATGACCGCACCCAAATATTTTTTAAGTCTAAATATATGACTTGATCCGACTCTGCCCGGGTCAACCACCAAATTGTAGAAAGCACGATAGTTGCCGGCCATATCCGGCCTAACAGGATCATCCCCCTCGAACTTTGTATAGCGAGAGCGCTTTTCATCCACGCAATCGATTTGCGTTTCTATAATCATCAAAAAATAGCTCTGGCAAACCACTTTATTGCTTATCTTAACCGGCTCAAAAACGACATATTGATAAGGTTCGTCTATCTCTGGCAAACCGGCGAGCGAATTTTTTGCCCTCTCGCTTAAAACAGGAACACTGGCGTATCCAGCGAGGGAATAATCAACTTCTTTACCGTCGAATCTTACATCGAGAGTATATGTGCCTGGCTCCATAAAATTAACTGGAGGATCACTGAAATGCCAGTTATCTACATGATGTACATCTCCGAGCACCCACCTATCGCAGACAGTTAAATCTTGTCGCATCAAGTAATATCTCATTTCAGTCCCTCGTAAGCCATTTATTAACTTCACTACCCACGATTACTGCTTCTGACTTAATCCCTTCTAATGTCTTTGTCACAGCTGACTTATAGGCAGGGGTCCCTGGAGCTAATCCCCGAGTAGCCTGTTCCAAGCTACCAAATACATACTGGTGGTACTCAATCGGATGAGGGCCTCTATGCCCTGGCACCGCAACCAAATTTTCCGTAGCACGGTTAATATTAAGATCAGCGCCGTCAAAGAACTGCTGATACTCCTTTGTCCACGCTATCTGTCCATTCGCCCCAGAGGTACATTTATTAGTACAAATATGATGTATGGGTATCGACTCATAATTTACTGGCGCAGAAACACTGGCACGGCCTCCATCCAATGTAACATAACCGCCGCTGTTATCTCGATACACAGGCTTCCCTTCTGCAGTATAACGCCCGGTTGAGTTATACACCCCGCCTCTAGGCCCAGTGACCGTGGCTGTACCATCTGCATTCCGACTCAAACGATAGTCTGCTGGCACGTTGAACTCAGGTGATGGTAAGGCTAAGGGCTTGCTTGATGGTATCTCTCCCAATCCTTTTGAATTACCCGCTGACAGCTCTTTCGAAAGTCCCTCAACCAAATCTGCAGACTCCGCAACTTTGCCTTCCAGATAAAGCTTTTTAGCCTTCCCTAAGACTTTCTGGGCGGCATCACCGGCCCCCGGGATGAGTCCAATACTCGCCATGGCATAGTCAAACGGATCCTCAGCCTCATAGAAGCCCTTTGCATCGCCGTAAACCGGAATGAAGTCTGAACCAAATTCAGCGAGCTGCTCAGCCAGGCGCTTTGTCTGAGCAAGCGCAATCGGGCTATCTACTTGCTTAATGCTTCGAAGCTCCGCCTCAATGGAATACGCCGCAAGCTCTTTATTCTGCTCAACTTGCTTAGCCTGCTCTTTAGCCTCAGGGCCAAATCTCGCAACCACAAGGCTTCGAGCAGCCTCCGAAGCTTCTCGCCGTAAAGAACGACAGGTAGCACCTGCACCATTCGCACTGCAGGCGGTGGTTAGCGCCAAATCTCGACTTTTATCTAGAGCATCCAGAGCGTCAGCACGCCCACACGCAGCACTATCTCCTCCCTGGCATTTCTTCTTGGCAGCCCAGCGCTCTTGGTTTTCTTCATGGTTGAGGTAGTTGTACTGTGTCGAACTGCCCGCCACCCATGCTCCAGTTTGCAAACTGTCACCGTCAGCATCACTGTCCACCGACGCCGCAAGCACACCAATCAACTGCGAGCTCATCACCAGCAAGCTCTTTCTCTTATCTTCCGGCATGCTGGCGTACTGTTTGTCGAGGCTGTCTACCAGGGCTTCGTTCACACCTGCTGCCAACGCACCAGTACGGAAATCGCCGCCAGCGGCTTCAGCTGCCAGCCCGCCCATCAACGCATGCAGCCCAATCTTGGTGATACCGCCGTCGGCGAACCGATTCTTGGAGACATCACCAATCATGTTGAAGCCATAGGCAGCAAATGCATTGGCAAGGCTGCTTTGCAATGCATCCCCGAGGCTGGCTTCTCCTCCCAGCGCTTTAGTCAGGATGGCCGATGTGCCGTTTTGCAGAACCTGATTCGCAGTAAATTGACCAACACCTTGCCAGGTACTCAATGGGCTCGCGGATGTCACTGCTCCCGAGTTAGGCAGCGCAGTAGTAGTGCCTGTCTGCGTGCTGGTCCAGTCGTCGTAGAACCCTGCGGTCAGCCCCGCAGTAACACCCGAGACAACATAGCCCCGCATCGCATCGCTGGAGGTTACGTCCTTGACCACTGCGCCTAAATTGCCACGATTATTGATCGTGCTGATAGCGCCATTACTCGCCATACCGGCAAGCACAACGCTGCCCGCAGCATTGGCCCAGCCTGCGGCAGATACGGTAGTGGCAGCAGCCGTCGCACCAGCCATCGACGTGCCCGCCCCAGCGGCGGCGATTGCGCCGCTTGCTGCCCCCATCGTGAAGTAGGTAACAATGATCGCTATGACAATTTGCGCGCCAGCGCCCAGGCCGGAATTACTGTATTTGAAGCTGTCGTGCAGCTCTTTGACCTCGCGCCAGTCAACATCGCCACGCTGCTCCATTTGCTTGATCCAGGCGAGGCTTGGGTCCGCCTGGACCATCGCGTCGATGGTCTGGCTTACCGTATTCTGGTTAACCTGCCTTACATCAATCTTCAAGCCGTCCACGGCCTTGATTGCCAGCTCGCCCTGCGCCACCAACTCACTCTGACGCAACGTCTCGTCGGTATTACCCTTGCCCTTGGCGCTGGTCCAAGCCAGGTCACCCTTGCTTTTCTCGTGACTCTCCTGGTGCAGGTCTTTGACTGCCTCGAACGTCACCGCACCGCCACTGGTGATCGCCAGGTCCTTACCACTCTCAAGCTTGGCCCGCTGATACAACTGATCACCGCCACTGACCAGTGACAGATCACCACCAGTCTTGATCTCTGTCCCCACATTCGTAACGCGTGTCACTTCATCACGCTTGGTCTTCTTCGCGCCCCAGCCACCCTTCTCCTTCATGTCGTAAAGGCTGTAAGTGCTGTTCTGCGCCGCCAGCAGGTTCAACTTATCCCCGCTATACAGATAAGCCTCATTCCCCGCACTGATCCTGCTCGCCACAATCGTGGTATCACGCCCGGCCTGGCTGACAAAATCCCCACCCGCCGTCAGTACGCTCGCCACTTGAGTGGTTTGGTCGTCCGAAGTCTCGATGCGTTTTTTGCCGTCCTTTTCCTTGCCCTCGACGTTGTGCATGTCGCTGACCGAGGCGACGTTGAAGTCGCGGCCGGCGGCGATGTTGAGGTCTTTGCCGGCGGTGGCATTGCTGCCGATGATGTTGACGTCTTGCCCGGCCTGCATGTTGAGGTTGCCGCCCGCCGTGACGCTGGCGACGAGGTTTTTGACGTCGGTGGTGATGCTGGATTTCTCGCCGCCGTCGCGGGTCTCGTGTTTGACGCTAGTGTCGCTGGCGGCGATGAGGTTGAGGTCGCGGCCGGCGGTTAAGTTGGCGTCGTTGCCAGCGGTGAGGGCGCCGCGGTTGGTGAGGTCGCGGCCGGCGTCGATGGCGAGGTTTTCGCGGGCGACGATGGTGCCGGCGCTGGTGTCGGTGAGGGTGCGCATGCCGGCGCCGTCACGCACCTGGATGGCGGTGGTCTCGTTGGTGATGTCGCCTTTGAGGGCCGTGAGGCTGACTTGTTTGCCGCGGATTTCGCCGGCCATGGCGTTGCGGATGCTGTCCTGGGCGAGCAGGTTGAGGTTGTTGCCGGCTTCGACCAGGCCGCCGGTGTAGATGCTGCCGCTGCTGATGGCGGAGAGGTTGTTGCTGGCGCGCAAGGTGCCGACGTTGATCAGGTCGCCGCCGGTGACCAGGTTGAGGTCGCGGCCCTGGATGAGGCTGTTGCCGCGCACGTTGCGCGAGTCGGCCTGGGCCAGGTACAGCACCGGTACGAGGACGGTCTGGCCGTCGATGACGCGGTTTTCCATCCACACGATGTCGTGGGTCAGTGCGCCGACTTGCTGGTCGGTGAGGGCCACGCCCAGGCTCAGGCGCAGGGCGTCTTTGCTGGCGAGGCCGTTGTCCATCAGGTAGCGGAACTGGTCGGCGTCGCTGTACAGGCCGCCGGCGAGGAAGCGTTGGCCGGTTTGCGCGAGGACGGCGTCGCGGATCAGGCGGGTTTCGTACTGGCCGTCACCGAGGCGGCGCCAGGCGTTGTCGGCGGTGAAGCCGAGTTTGCCGAGCATGTAGTCGGAGCTGAAGAAGCCCGACACCGAGGTGAACTCGGGGTTGGTCTCGATCAGGTAGTGGCTGGTAGGGTCGGCGTTTTTGACGAACAGGCCGTACTCGCCCTTGGGCAGTTGGAAGGTGGGCGAGGTGGTGGGGTCGACCGGGGCGAAGGCGGTGCCGGTGTAGTCCACCGGTACGAAGCCGCCACCGGGGGCCACGCCCACGACGGGCAATACGCTGCCCGGCGCCTGGGCGCTCGGGTCGTTGACGTGTTTGCTCAGGTTGATATTGATGCCGCCGACGGGGATGCCGGTCTGGTCGTCGCCGAGGGTGCCGGTCAACTGCGCCAGGGTGTTGTTGTGCAGCGTACCGTTTTGCAGGGTGCGGGCGACGTTGAGGTTGACCGTGCCGCCCGCTTGCAGGGTGGCGTCGTAGCCGGGGCCGCTGTTGTTGGTCCAGGTGGTGACGTCACTTGCGTAGGCGAACGGCAGGCTATTGGGTGAGCGGCTTTTGAGTTCTTCGAAGCGCGCCTTGTCGAAATTCCCAGCCGCCGTGGCCGCATTGAACGCGGGCACGTCGACGTATTGCATGCGTTCAAACAAATCGTCGGAGACGTGACCTGGCGTGCCGATGACAAGCTTGCGCTGGCCCGTGCGCGTGGCGGCGCCCTGGTTGAGCAGGTCACCGGCGGTGATGCTCAGGTCGCCATTGGCGGCCATCAGGCTGTAGCGGTTCTGCACCGTGTCGCCTTGCAGCAGCATGTTTTTGCCCGCCACCAGGCGCGCCGCTACCGAGTCCTTGGTCGCCGCCTCAAGGTACGTCTCGTAGATGGTGATCTCGCCACGTTCCCAGTTGTCGCTCTCGCCGCAGTGCTGGCCACAGATCCAACTCAAACTGCCGGTGGTCAGCGTTTGCCCGAGTTCGAATTCATCTTTGGCGTTTTCGATAAAGCCCGCATTGATGCCGATCGAGCCTTCGCTTTCAACGGTACCGGAGCGGTTGCTGAACAGCACGGCACGCCCGCCATCGCGAGCGGCGAAGCTCAGGTTGCCTTTGCTGTAGACATCGCCATAGCTGTTGCTGAAGCCATTGCTGCGCAAGGTCATGTCGCCGCCGCTGAACAGCAGCGTGTCGGCGGCATTGGTGATGCCGTTGACTGCGGTGAGGTTCACTGCGCCCTGGGCACCGAGGGTGCCACGGTTGTTGATTTGCGCGGCGGCGATGTCCAGTTGCTGGCGGGCGGTGAGGAACCCAAGGTTGTCCAGGGTGCCGCCCAGGGTCAGGCGCGCATTGGTGGCTGCCAGGCGGCCGCCGTTCTGGCTGAGGTTGTTGGCGGCGACGGTGAGTGTTTGCAGGGCCGAGACGCGGCCGCTATTGCTCATATCGCCGGTGGTGATGCTGATGTCGCCGTCGCTGAGCAGTTCGCCGCCGTTGTCCAGGCTGGCCACGTTGAGGATCAAGCCCTTGGCGCTGGCCATGCGGTCGCCGGCCTTGAGGGCCAGCCCTTGGTCGCTCTTGTAGGTGAGCACGTCGTTGAGTTGCACGCGGCCCAGGCCGTCGACTTTACCGAATGCCCAGTCGGCGCTGCCCATGCCCTGGATATTGCCCTGGCTGCCTGCGAGGCTGGCGGTGTTGAGGTGGAACAGGCCCGTGCCGGCGTGTTGCAGCATGCCGCTCTGGTTGTTGACGCTGGCGGCGTCAAGGCTGAAGGCCTGGCTACCGAATTCGAGGGTGCCGTTCTGGTTGTTCAGCGCGCCGCTGAGGTTGAGTTTGCTGCTGGCGCCGCCCAGGGCCCGCAGTTGCCCGCTGGCGCTGTTGTCCAGGTTGCCGCCGGTGAGGGCCAGGCCCTGGTTGGCTTCGATCAGGCCGCCCTGGTTGGTGAGCGTGTCGCGTGAGGTCAGGTTGAGCTGGTTGCCGCTGATCTGGCCGCCCGCGCTGTTGTCGAGGGTGGCGCCGCTGACGGTCACCTGTTCTTTGCCGAACAGCTTGCCGCCACGGTTGGCCAGGGCTTCTACGGTCAGTTGCAGGTTGCCGACCAGGCTTGCCATCAGGCCGCCGCTGGCGTTGTCGACGCTGTTGGCGGTGACGCTCAGGCTGTCGCCCTGCACGGTGCCGCCCTGGTTGTCCAGGCGGGTGGTGTTCAGTTCGGTGAGCGCGCCGCCGCTGAGGATCAGGCCTTTGCGGTTGCTCACATCCTGGCCGCTGTAGCTCAGGCCTTCGGCGCCGGCCAGCAGTTGGCCGTTGTCGTTGTTCAGGTGCTGGGCGGCGATGTCCAGGCGCTTGCCGCGCAGGGTGCCGCCGTCGTTGTTAAGGGTGGTGAGCTGCTTGACCAGCACGCTGCGTTCGCCCGCGTCGATCTGGCCGCCGACGTTGGTGAGCAGGTCGCTGACCTTGAGCACCACGTCGCCGCCATTGCTGACCAGCGCGCCTTTGTTGCTGTTGTTGAAGGTCTGCGCGGTGACGTCGACGGTCTGGCCCAGCAGGATGCCAGCGCTGTTGTCCAAGCGCTCGCCTTGCAATTGCAGCAGGCCCTCGCTCTGGATGCGGCCCTGGGCGTTGAGCAACTGGCCCGGGCCTTTGAGCAGCAGGCTTACGCCCTGGGCACCACCGGCCAGCAGGCCGGCGTTGCGGTTGTCCAGGCCCGAGGCGCGTACGTCGAGGTGGTCACCCAACACGCGCCCGGCGCGGTTGTCGATGTCGCCGCCGGCCACGTCGAGCAGCAGTTGCTTGCCGACGATCGTGCCGCTCTGGTTATCCAGGTTCGCGGCGTGCAGTTCGATATCGCCCTGCCCGGCCTGCAAACGGCCCTGGGCGTTGTTGAGCTGTTGCGCGGCGGTGAGGGTGAGTTTGCCGGTGTCGGCGCTCAGTACGCCGCCTGCGTTGCTGCTGAGGGTGCCGGCAGTGACGTTCAGATCGGTGCTGGCCTGGGCGAAACCCTGGTTGTTGTTGAAGGTGTTGGTTACGGCGAGGTTGAGCGCGCCGCCGTCAGCCTGGATCAGGCCCTTGAGGCTGTTGTCGAGGTTGCTGGCAGTGACGGTCGCGGTCTTGGCCACCAGCACGCCGTTCTGGTTGTTCAGGTTGCCGGCGTTGACGGTCAGGTCGTTGGCGATGACTTGGCCGCCGCTGTTGTTCAGGTTGGCGCTGGTGAGCACCAGGCTGCCACCGGCCATTTCGATACGGCCCTGGCGGTTGTCCAGGGAGGCGCTGTTGAGCGTGGCGGCCTGGCCTTCGCCGAAGCGGATCAAGCCGCCGAGGTTGACGATGGCCGGCGAGTTGATCGCCAGGCTCTGCTCGCCAAACAGGCGAGCGCTGGCGCCCTGGTTGGTGAGTTTGGCGCTGCTGACCTCGACGGTCTTGGCCTGGATGATCGCGCCCTGGTTGGTCAGCGCTTGTGCGGCGGTAATCGCCAGGGCGCGGCTGGCCAACAGGTTGCCGCTGGTGGTGACGGTTTGCGCGTTCACCACTAGATCGCCCGTGGTGTTGCGGCTGTTATCGGCGGCGACGCCGGCTTCGATGATGCCGGGGTTGTTCACGCTGGCCGCGTTGATCTCGATGCGCTGGCCGGCGGCGATGCTCTTGCGGTTGACCAAAGCCTGGGAGCTGGTGACCTGCACGTTGCCGTTGGCGTAGACCTTATCGGTGAGGTCGACGTTTTGCGCGGTGACCTTGACGTTACCGGTGGCCGCCGCCTGCGCCATGCTCAGGCGCCCGTTGGCGTCGAGCTGAATATCGCCGCCACTGGCGGCCAGGGTGCCGTCGAGCTTCACGCCCACACCGGCCTCGGTGCCCACCAGTTTGATCGCGCCGGCATACATGCCGCCCAGGGCCGACGAGTCGATCGCCAGCTCGGGCTTGGCGCTGCCGTCATCGGCGCGGGCGGTGGTTTTCAGGCTTTGCGCATCGACGTCGTTGCGCCCGGCGATCACGTTGAGTTCGCGGGCGTTGATTTGTGCGTTGATCTTGGCCGAGCGGGTGATGATGTCGAAGCGTTCGACGTTGCTGGCGTTCAAGCCCTGGCCGTCGATGGTCACGGCGCCGCCATCCACTTCATAGCGCTGCAATTGACCGCTGGCGTCGAGCACCGGTTTGCCGGTGGTGAGGGTGACGTTGGGGGTGTTGATAAAGCCGCAACCGCTGCACGTCACGCCGTACGGGTTGGCCACGATGACCTTGGCCGACTGCCCCGCCACTTCGGTATAGCCGCGCAACTGGCTGGGGCTGCCGCCGTTGACTTCGTTGAGGATGACGTTCGCCGCGCCGCCCTTGAGGTTGGGGTTGCCGACAATGATCCCGCCCAGTTGGGTGTTGACCATGGCGGTGTTGCCGTTGTTGAGGATCACACCGTTGGGGCCGACGTTGTAGTCCTTGAACTGGTTATGGGACAAGCCCGCGCCATTGGGGGTGGCAATGTTTACCACCGGCACGCCATTGCCTGCCGCGCCCACGGTGGTGCCCGGCGCACTGACCACAATGCCCTCGGCCTGGGCCAGCAGCGGCTGCCAGAACAATGCGTTGGCGAGGATCAACGCCAGCCCGCGCTTGGGCAGGCCGAAGAACGCGTCCCGGCGCTTCAGGGCGGCAGAAGGTTGGCGGGCCAGGAAGGCGAATTGGCGAACATCCATTGTCAGGCTCTCATGCAGCGGGGCGTTGAATTACAGGAAAAAATCCATGCGCAAGTAGATCGGCGCTTCGCGCTCGGTCACCACACCGGGTCTTTCTAAGGAATGGGCAAAGGTCACGCTGGTGCTGAGGTGTTTGCCACGGGCGAACAGCTCCAGGGAGTTGCTGGACACCCGGCCATGCACGTTGCCGTTGTAGCGGTCGTTGCGGATCACGCCCTGGTCGTAGCCAACGCTGGCGCCGTACTCGGCGAAGGCCGGGCGCATCCAGTCGAGGGTCACCGGGCGCGCCCAGCGCACTTCGTTGCGCCAGTAGCCGCCGCTGTCACCGGTCAGCAACTGGTCCTTGAAACCGCGCACCGAGGCCGAGCCGCCGAGGCTCATGCGCTGCGGCGAAAACAGCGGGTCTTCGCTACGTTGCCCGGTGGCCAAACTGCTGAAGCTGAACGACTCGCCCCACAGGCTGAACGGTTGCAGGTAGCTGACGGTGGCGGTGTATTTGCGGTAGCGCGCGTTCGGCTGGCGACGGCCTGCTGGGTCACGCTCGTCCTGGGCCTGGGCGTCGAGCAGGCCGATGCCGCTTTGCATGCCCAGGTCCAGGTTGACGAAGGCGCTGCCGATGCGCCGCCCGTGGTTGATGCCCAGTTGCAGTTCGCTGAGGCGGTTGCTGCTGGGCGCGGTGCGCACGTCGAGGATGTAGTTGTTGGTACGCAGGTGCGCCAGGCCGACGTTGACCGAGGTCTTGCTCACGTCATCGCGGTGGATCACCCGCTCGGCGCGCAGTTGGTGGTTCTGGTTGTCGCCGTCTTGCTTGTATTTGAAGCCGTCGGTGACGCCGTAGGTGCGGTAGTCGCTTTCGCTGTAGGTGTAGCTGAAGTTCCACCAGCCCCAGGGCAGGTTGTAGTAGAGCATGGTGTTTTTCGAGGTTTTCTGGTGGTCGCTGATGGCGTCGTGGCCGCCGCGCAGCATCAGTTGGTCACCCAGGCCCAGCGGGCTGTCCCACTCAAGGCCAGCGCCCCATTGCTGTTCGCCGGTGCTTTTTTGCCCGTCGTTGTTGCGCGACAGGCTGGCGCGCCAGGGCTTTTGCGCGGTGTTCTTGACCACCACGTCGCTGCCGCCGATTTGCTTGCCGGGGGTGAGTTCCATCTGCGCCTGTTTGGACGGCAGGCGGTTGAGCTGGTCCACCAGTTGCTCGATCTCGCGCAGGTTCAGTGCTTCACCGACTTTGCCGGGAAACGCCATGGCCAGCTCGCGGTCGGTCACCGTGCTGCCTTCGGCGCTGCGCAACGCTTCGAGTTTGCCTTCCACCACCAGCACTTGCAGGTGGCCGGTAGAGAGGTCTTGCTGCGGCAGGTAGGCACGGCTGGTGACGCGGCCTTTGCCCAAGTAGTAGTCGGTGATGACCTTGAGCAGCTCGTTGAGCTGGGACACGCCCAGGCATTGGCCGATATAGGGCTTGAGCAGGCGCTCGCGGTCGGGCGCCGGCAGACTGTCGGCGCCTTTGAGTTCGATGGTTTTGATCGGGAAGCAACGGGTGTCGGCCGGGGTTGCCGGGGCTTGGGGCTTGTCCGCTTTGCCGGGCAGGTCCTGAAGTTCCTGCAGGCGCCGCTGTTGCTCTTCAAGCAGGCGGTTCTGCCGGTCGCGGATCAAGTCCTGATCGCCAGGCGTGGGGGCGGCGGATGCACTGTTCAGGCCCATGCAGGTGAGCAGGAAGGTGCAGAGCAATAACCGGGTCCATGGCAATAACGAAGACATGTTCGATCCATCGAAAATCAAGGGCCGCGAAACTAACATCGAACTTCCAGCCCGCCTAGAAAGGGGCGACGTTGGGCCGTTCGACTGATTAGTTTCCTAACCTGTTGATTATTAATAATAATTTTTCATCAAAAGAGTTTAAGTCGGGCACTTACGGTGATTATTCCGACAAGCGGCAACTGTTTTGATGGCGATTCGACGAATGACTTTCCGACTGCCATTACTTAGCCATCAGATGTTCGTCGAGTTAGGTTAGTACCGGAGAAGGGGGAAAAGTTCGCGGGGGTTTTGTGAATTGGATCCCATTTATCGGAATTGCGACGCATGCGTTGAACCAGGTGGGGAGCACTCGCGCCATTTTGTAGGAGCGAGCTCGCTCGCGAAAAACACACAGGCGCCGTGTTTAATCAGGATGCCCGCGTTATCGTTGGCGTTTTTCGCGAGCAAGCTCGCTCCTACATAATGCCCTTGTCTTTGTCGGGTACCAAGGTCAGGCCGGGGCGTTCGACGTCGCGGGAGACGTGGGATTTCACTTCTTCGACGCCGCCCTCTTCATCGTTGTGAATCACCAGCACGCCGGGGCGGCGCAGTTGTTCGAGGTCGCCATCGCCCAAGTTGAAACTTTCACTCAGGTGCTGGTCGCTCAGTGCATTGGCCTCGGCGCGGCGCTGGGCGAATTTGCGCCCGCGATGCTGCTGATAACGTGCCCAGCTGATCAGGATCACCGCATTGAACAGCGCGATCCACAGGTAAACCTGCAAGGTGTTGAGCGCAGCAAAGATAGGCGCCTCGATGCGTGGGCCGCCGTGGGTTTCAAGCATGGCGCTGATGCCTCGCGCCAGCAGCCAGATCAACCCACCCCACGCCAGCAGGGTCAGCAGCACATCGACGATCCACATCAGTGTGTTTTGGCGAGTTCTGACCAGTTTCATGATCACGCCTCCTCTTGTGCAGGTTTGATACCGCGGTCCGGGCTGACCCAGCGCGCGCGTTTCTGATGCTGGTTGAACAACACCTTGGGAAAGCTGACCAGCGTGGTGAACAGGCTGACCAGCCAGAACACCATCGGGTACCACACGGTCCAGAACAGGGTTTTCCACAGGTCTTTTTCGTAGCGCCGGTCGATCAGGATGCTGACCGCAAACTGCAGCAGGCACACCATCGCCAGCACCAGGCCGGTAAACGCAGGTGGCACCAACGAGTCCACGGTAATCGCCGCCGGCAACGTGACGAATTTACCCACGGCCCAGAAGATCACCGACAGCAGGAAGGTAAAGGCCCAACCGGTGGACAGGCAGTATTCGAACAGCAGCGGCCACAGGTAGCGGTGGCGCCATTGCCAGATGCCGCGGATGTTCTTGAACAGCACTTCGGCGCCGCCCTGGGCCCAGCGCAGACGCTGCTTCCACAGGCCGCCGACGGTTTCGGGCATGAGGATCCAGCACAGCGCGCGCGGCTCGTAGAAGATCGCCCAGTGATCGAGTTGCAGCTTCCAACTGACATCGATGTCCTCGGTGATCATGTCGGTGCTCCAGTAGTCGATCCGGTCCAGGGCCTTCTTGCGAAACGCCACCACCACACCGGAGACCGTGAAGATCCGACCGAATACCCGCTGGGTACGCTTGATCAAACCGATGATCGAGGAGAACTCGCCCACCTGCACCCGGCCGATCAGGGTAGAGCGGGTACGAATGCGTGGGTTGCCGGTGACGGCACCCAGGCGCGGGTTGTCGAGCATCGGCGCGACCATGTAGGCGGCCGCGTTTTTGTCGAGCAAGGCATCGCCGTCGATGCACACCAGGTATTCGCTGCGGGCGGCCACCGCGCCCATGCGCAGGGCCACAGCCTTGCCCTGGTTTTGTGCCAGATGCAGCACGCGCAAGCGCGGGTGTTGCAACGCCAGGGCATCGAGTACTGCGGCGGTGTTGTCGCTGGAGCCGTCGTTGACCGCGATCACTTCGATGTTCGGGTACAACTGGCCGAGGGCCGCGCCAATGGTGTCAGCGACGTTATCGCCCTCGTTGTAGCAAGGGATGATGATCGAGATCAGCGGCTCGCCGGCCAGGGTCGGCGCCGGCGTGTCTTCTTTCCACGGCCAGTGGCGTTCCCAGTGCAGCCAGAAATACAGGCCACCGGCAATCCACAACGCCGACATGAACAGCGGGTAGAAGAACACGAAGTCCATCAGGAACTGCCCGGTCACCAGGAAGATCAGGCCCAGGGGCAAGCCCAGTACCAGTGCCAACACGAATACAGCCAGGATTCTGTCAACCATGATCAAGGGTTCCACTGGTTGGAAAGGGCCGGACGTATGGTCTTCAAGTCCGGGGAGTTTTCCAGGAAGTTGTCCGGGTAGTAGCCGAAACTGGTGACGCCCTGGCGCTTGAGTACACCCATCCACTCTGCCAATTGCTCAGCGCTGATATCCGGTGCGGCCTGGGTGCGCCAGTCTTTGGCTTGCAGTTCGAAGATGGTTTTTTCCAGCGCACCGGGGCGCGCCTTGACCGTGGCCACCAGTTTTTCCAGCCAGGCATTGGAGTTTTTCAACGACTCACCTTCCATCAGCGGCATGGCCATGGGCGCCGTCCAGTCGTAGGTCTTGAGGAAGTCATCGAGGTTCTGCGCGAACCAGGCTTCGCTGTCGGGGTTGAGCATCGGCTCGGCGAAGATATTGCGAGCGGTGAGGATCTGCGGGCCGCGAATGGCGCGCACCTTCACGGTCAGCTCGTTGGTGAAATCGGTCAGGTAGCGGCTCTTGAAGCGAGTCCAACGCTGCATCACTACAGGGTCGGCACGCAGCGCAGCGATATTGTCCGGCAAGCCCTGGGCAGCATAGGCCTTGAGTGCGGCGGGGCTGGCGTCTTCAAAGTCGCTCAGCAGCGCATCGTCGTGATACAGCACGCCGTCGATAGCACTGTTGCTGGTACGCGCCAGGTCTTCGTAGATCTCGCCGATGAGCTGCCGCACTTTCGGATCAAAGGGCGACAGGCGCTTGTATTGATCCGGATCGGTAGCAACCTTGCCGGTCTGCGGGTCCCAGCGGGTCACGCGTGGCAGCTTGGCGTCGAGGGCAAAACTGAGCACCGGCATCCACGCAAACACGCTGGCGTGGGCACGGGTATGCAACTGCCAGGAAACGCGGTTGAACAGGTCGGCGCGCATCGGCAGGTGGCGGTTGGGGAAGTACACCGAATGCACCAGGCCATCACCCTTGGGGTCGGCGTAGGCTTGCAGGAACACCGTGACGGCGCCCATGTCCACCACGCGCTGCACCAACACATCGAGGTTGTGCGCCTGTTGAACCGGGTCGGGGTCATAGACGTGATCCAGGTCCACATGCAAGACGCGCAACGGTGCCTTGGCCTGAACCGAAACCATGCTGCTGGCGAAGTGCTCACCATCCGGGTCGGAGGCGACCAAAAAGCGCGGGCTGTTCATCAACTTGTTGGAGTCATCCAAACCGTCATCCAGCGTAAGCGCCATCTCATAGCCGTGTTCACCGACCACGGCCAGGGTGGTGCCATCGGCCGCGCCATACGGCCACACCCATACCCGTGGAGCCTTGCCAGTGACAGTACGGATTTTATTGGAGATGGCTGCTACGTCAGTACGCATTCGCGCCTGGAACTGCGCTTCGGTTTCATAGCGACCGGTCGCCGGATCATAGCGGCGCGTGGTGGCCGCCGGTTCGAGGTTGCCCTGGGGATTGGCGAGTATGCCTTTGTGATTGGCATCGGTATGGGCGGCGATTTCCACCAGGCCCGATCGAGACACTTCACGAATCTGCTGCCAGGTCAGGAAGTCGCCCCGTGGGCGCGGGGTACCGGCGAAGTCCACCGGCTGGTTCAGCGGCGTGTCGATCCAACTGCCCACCGGCGCCAGCACGGCCGGCCAATTGTAGGCCCGCAGGATCGGCATCACGCGGGTGTAGAAGCTGGAATAGCCGTCATCGAAGCTGAGCATCACGGCCTTGGGCGGCAGTGTCGGCCCGCCCCGGCGCGCAGCAAGGACTTGATCCACGCTGACCGCCTGGTAACCGTTCTCGCGCAGCCAGGCCAATTGCTCGATCAAGCGCTCGGTACGCACCGCCACCACGGCCTGGTCAGGGTCGTTGTCCGAAACATCGTGGTAGGCAATGCCCAGGAAATGGTTCTTCGGCCACGGCGCTTCGCTGGCCAGTGTCGGCCGCTCGGCAGGTGGAACGAATGGCGCGGGTTGCTGGGCGCATGCGGCGGCCAGCATTACACCCAGGACCAGAAAAAAACGACTGAGGAGGGTCATGGTCAGGCTCTTCTAGAAACGGTAAGTGAGGTCCAGGAGCAGGCGCAAATCGCGTTCGCGCTCGCCGTCGTAAGGTCGGCTGACCAGGCTCAGGTTGGCGCCAGCTTCCAGTACGTCATTCCAGCGAAAGCGTTGGCCGTACCCGATCAAGCCGACGCCGCCGGTGGAGTAATCCTTTTGGCTATAGGTACCCGCACCGAGCTGGAACTGCTGACTCCACTGGGTTTCGTAGCGGTGATAAAGCACATGGTTGACGTTGACGGTGGGCAACACACTGAAGTCGGACTTGGGGTTGAAGTAGATCGTGTCTTCCTTGCTGTTGCGGCTGGCACCGACTTCCAGGCCCAGCTCTACTTGCACTTTGGGCGAACTGTAGATGCCTTCGCGGCCGGTGAGCAAGGCTTCGACGCGGTCGTTGCCATCGCTAAAATGCGACGGGCTGACGGCCAGTTTCCACTCGCGGCTTTCGTTGGCGCGCCAGCGGATAAAACCGCTGCCGCCGTTGGCCGTGACACCCTCATTCAACGCACGCAACGGTGTGGTGTTGAGCAGGTAGCCAAGGCTGGCGCCGTACTGCCAGTGGTCGTTGATGTCGCGGGCAATCGACACGCTCGCGCCTTGTTTGGCGCCATCGCCATAGGAGTGGTTGGACACTTCGGCTTCGATGGTCATGTCGCGGGTGCGCCGCTCCACGCCCACACGCTGCCAGCGGTGATGGCCGGTGCCTTCGGCAAAATCGGCAGTGCCATAACCGACACCGGCGAACAGGCGCCAGTCCTCGTCGATGGGCGGGGTGTAGATCACGCTTTCTATGCCCCAGTCACGGCTACCCGACACCGCACCGGCCTCTTGGTTGTTACCGCCACCGAAGCTTTTACCGGTGTAGGCTTCCACCCGCACTTCGGCCATGTCGTGGACGTCGCGCAAGCGTTTGAGGCGCTGTACCTGGCGGTTGTCCGGGGCGCGGGCAACGACGTCATCAGTGAGCAGGTCCAGTTGCCGCCATTCCTGCAGGTCCAACGCGGTGAAGCCTTGGGACATTTCCACCCCAATGTCACGGGGGCTCTGGTTTTCGGTCTCCTTGAGCGAGTCTTCAGCGCGTCTGGGCCATTCACGGGCACGGTACATTTCTGCCTGTGCCAAACGTACACCGATGCTGCCGGGGGCTTTGCTCCCCAGGTTTTCCAGGGCTTGTTCGCTGGCATTCAGGTCCGCGCCATAGGTACCGGCCTGGGCCGCCAATTGTTGGGCGTCCATCCATTCGTCGTTAGGGTTGCCGATAGGCAAACCCTTGAGTTCAACCCGAGGTTTTTCGGTGCTGGCCAACTGCGTGGCGACCGCACGCGCCTCATCCACCTGGTCGTTTTCCGACAAGGCGTAGAACAGGGCGGTGCTGTCTTTGACATGATCACCGACGTCGGCATCCGCTGCAGTCAGCGCCTGGCGATACAGCGGCGCGGCTTTTTCCGGCAGGCGCTGGTCGAGGTAGGATGCGGCGACCCAGCGCACGGCGTAGGTCGGCAACTGCACGCCTTGGGCGGTGAGCACTTCGTATTCGCGAATCACCTCTGCGGTGCGTGCACGGGCCTTGAGTGCCCCAAGCCGGTCGATACGCCAGCGCACGACGTCGTCGTGAGCTGTGGCGTCCGGGGCCCAACGGCTGATCAGCTTGTCGTAATCCTGCAGGGCGCGATCGGCGATGACGTAGCGTTCTTTTTCGGTACGCGTAGCGAACTCGGCCATGCGCACACGCTCGGCGGCAAGGTCGCCTTCGAGGCGGCGCTGGGTGACCGCATCCACCAGGCCCGGGCGCCTGGCCGACAAGCGCAGGGCGGCTTCCGGCAGGCGAGCCTTTTGCAGGGCCACGATGTATTCACGGGCCACTTCCGGCTTGTCACCGGCGCGGATGAAGGCTTGGTCAAACTCGAACAGTGCGTCGTAGTTCAAGCCGGCGCGTGTCAGCGCATAACCCAGGGCCATGCGGCGGTCCGGATCATTGGGTTGCGCCGCCACCATCGCGCGCAAGCGCTGCACCGCTTCGTTGGCCTTGCCGCCATCGGCCTGGGTGAGGGCCTGGCCTAGTTGCAGGTTGATATTATTCGGCTCGCGCAACAGCGCCTGGCGATAGATCGCTTCGGCCTGGGGCCACTGCTTTTGATTGCGATAGGTGCGTGCCACCGTGGCGAGTGCCTGGGTGGTGAGGTTGCGGTGTTTGCCTTGTGCTTCGTAGACCTTCAACACTTCGGCGTCTTGCCCCGCCCAACCGGCAATCACCAGGTGGTCGCTGACCTGGCCTGGCGTTTGGCGTTCGGCGGA
Organism: Pseudomonas paralactis; assembly: GCF_001439735.1. Lineage (GTDB taxonomy): Bacteria > Pseudomonadota > Gammaproteobacteria > Pseudomonadales > Pseudomonadaceae > Aquipseudomonas > Aquipseudomonas paralactis. The sequence goes on along the minus strand of NZ_JYLN01000004.1, from coordinate 41,194 downwards.
CAGTTGGCGCAGTTGGGTCAGAGCCGGTGTGAAGTTACCGTTGCGAGCCTGGATGATCAGAGCGTCGTAGGCCGGATCGGCAAACGCGAGGCCAGGAACCAGCAATTGGCTGCACAGGGCGGCCCCGATAAGCAGACGCAACCGGCCTGAGGCACTGTAGGGGAGGTTTCGCAGCATATCGTGAGCTTCCTTACACACGGAAAGCCCTAACGATAGATGGTCCTGAGCAAAACGCATCAGGGTGTCGGCGTCTCGGGACCCGACCTAGCTTTCCTGTAGGAACTATCTCTTAGCGAAGTAGGGGGAAGTGCAATTCAGAACAATTGTTCAGAATTGTGCGAGCGCGATTTTTTGCCCTCACACAAAACGAATGTGGGAGCCGGGTTTGTGTGGGAGCCGGGCTTGCCCGCGATGCAGGCACCGCGGTCGTTCAGCCAGACCGGGGCGATGCTATCGCAGGCAAGCCAGCTCCCACACAAGCCAGCTCCCACATTTTTTACTGCATTTTCAGCGCTTACTGGGCGCCGCTGACCGCACCGGCCTTGGACATCACAAAGCTGAGGAACTGCTCAACGGTCATTTTCTGGCCGTTGAAAGTCACTTCGTTATTGGCGTAGTGCAACTTGGAAACCACATCGGTGCCCACCAGGGTTGCCATTTGGGTGCCGACGGCCATGCCGCTGACCATCTCGGCCGCCATCTGCGATTGCTGCTCGATGGCTTTGGGGTCAGTCACGCCGCCGACCTGGGCTTGCAGGGCGGCCACGTCGCTGATCATCGGCTTGGACAGGGTCAGGTTGGCATCGAGCAGCGCAATCATCTGCTTGCCCAGCTCAACCGGCGGCAGCTCCATGGACGTTGGCTTGGCGAGGTCGACCACCAGGTTGAACTTGCTTTCGCCGTGTGTGGTTTTCAGCGACAGGTTTTCCACCGCCAGTTGCGGCTTGGCAGCCAATACCTGGTTGACGTTGGCTTCGGCCAGGGCCTGCTCGGCTTCGGTCAATTGCAGTTCCGGTACCGGTTGGCCGGCAGCGGCAGCGGCTTGCACCGGTTGCATTTTGTCCTGGTAAAGCTTGGTCAGCACCAGCATCGCCGGGATGTCGACGTTCTTCATGCTCACGGCCATGGCCGCCGAGCCGACCGCCTTGCCCTGGTAACCGATCTCGTCGATTTTGTAGTCGACGCGACCGGCCAGGTTGTTGTCCTTGGCCTGGGTAGAATCTTTCTGCTCGAAGCCCTTGAGGGTCAGCACGGCTTTCTGCGGGCCAAAGGTGACCTTGGTGTCGGTCAGTTCCACGGTGTTCTGGCCGGTGTAGAAGCCAAAGGTGGACTTTTCCAGGTTGCTGGCGACGGTCAGGCCAGCCAGTTCCGCTTCGAACGGTGCACCATTGGCATCGATCGCGGCGACCTTGAGGCTGTTCATGAAGCCATCAGCCTTGACCTTCTGGCCTTCGGCGCTGCTGTCGAATTCCAGGTTGGCGCCGGAGAAGCTCACCGAGGAGGTGTCATCCTTGAATTCCAGCGGCAGCAATTCGATGTTGCCGCTGACCGAACGGCTGTAGCCGATATTCGCCACGCCTTTGAGCGGCGACACGTCTTTGCTGGCGGCGAACCATTTTTCGGTGGTGGGGTTCTTTTCCAGTTCGTAGTGACTGGTGGCCATGACCGGCAGCCACTTGAGCGTGACCAGGCGCGAGAACGGCAGCGGGCCGTGCTCGATATGGTCGACGAACAGCAACTCAGGATTCGGGTTGTCTTCACCGAACACGCTGCCCTGGCCCTTGAGGCGATAGTGCGCCGTGCTGCTGAACACGCCACGATCCAGAGACACCAGCTCCAGAGCCACAGTGCCGTCGACACCGGCCATGGAGGTCTGCAACTCTTTGTTGGCATTCTGGATCGCGGTTTGCAGGACCGGCTCCAGTTGTTTACCGGTGTACCAGGCGCCGCCCGCACTGACGGCGCCGATGGCGACAACAAAACCCAAGAAAACAACTGCTGGCTTATTCATGAAGTGACCTGATCAAATCCTGTGAGAAGTGGGCTGTCTTCCTTGAACCCTGTAGGGGTTCCTGTAGGAGCGAGCTTGCTCGCGAAGAACACTTGGGCACCGCGTTCATTTCAGAATGCACGGGTTATCGTTGGCGTCTTTCGCGAGCAAGCTCGCTCCTACAGTCGTGGCCCGTGTGGCCAAAGGCTGGGGAAGATTAGCACTGGCGGGCGTAAACGGCCCAGCCTTTCAGAGGGATCAGTTCAGCAGGAGTTCAGGAGTACTCTTGTTCGACTTCATCCAATTGGTGATCAAAACTCTTCAAACGTGCGGTCCAGGTGTACACCAACACCTCAAACTCCCGGTGGATCACGGCATTGCCGGGGGTGTCGGTCTTGGGGTCGCAAAAATCCAGCTGGTAGCGCTCGCGGGCCATTTGCGTAGCGACGTCGGACAATTCCCGCGCGTTATTGAGCCAATGCCTACCGTCGGCGACCTGCCGATCCAGCAGCACGCACTGTTTTTTCAGGACTTCGAGGCTTTTTTCCAGCGGCGTGCCGGTGAGGTCGCCCATGACTTCCTGAAACGTACGCCCGGGCTGCCAGTAACTGCCCCAGAAATAGCGGTCGAACACGGTTTCGACACGGCGCAGGGCGACCTTGGTGTCCCAGATCGCCACGCGGGTCTTGCCCTGTTCGAGGAGTTTTTTCTTCACCCGCTGGTTTTGATACGACGCCCAGGCCACCACGCCGATGGATAAGGTGCCGATCACCAGGCAGGCGCTGTCGAGGAACACCATGGCCTTGTCGAGTTGATGGGCGAGCATGACGCCGTAAAAATACGCGGCCGATAACAAAACCAGTGCGAAGAGCACGCACCAGAAAGCGGGAGCATAAGGGTTTTTCATTCTTGGAATCCCCATGAGCAAACGCGAGCTTTGTCGGGTGAAGCGTCACGACGCCTCACCTGACAAAGCATAGCAATCACCTCACGGTTTGCCGGGTTTTACCCCTTGCGTTCGTCCGCTTTCCCAACCGCCGCCCAGGGCCAGGAACAGATCGATCTGGCTCATGGCAACCTGGGTGTTAGCCGCCGCCAGTTGCGCACGCATATCGGTGTAGGTGCGCGTGGCTTGCAGGTCGGCCAGGAAGGATTCGCGGCCGGCCTGGAAGAAGCGATGGGTCTGGCCGGCGGCTTCTCGCGCCGACTGTTCGGCGTCGGCCAGGGCGTCGCGGCGTTGCAACACGGCGGTGTATTGGGCCAGGCCGGTCTGGGTTTCGCGGATGGCGTTGAGCACCACGCCGTCGAAGTGGGCCAGGGCGCCCTGTGTCGCGGCTTCAGCTTCATGCACGCGGGCGCGAGCGCCGTTGGTCGGTACAGTCCAGCTGATCATTGGGCCAAAGCCCCAGCGGTTGGTAGCAGGCGTGCCGAGGTTTTCCAGCAAGCCGACGGTGCCGACCGTGGCGCCGATGCTGATATCCGGGTACAACGCGCCGGTCGCCACGCCGATGCGTGCCGTGGCGGCGGCCAGTTGGCGTTCGGCCTGGCGCACGTCCGGACGGCGCTTGAGCAGCGTGGCGCCATCGCCTACCGGCAGCAGTTGAGCAATATGTGGCAGCTCGGCGCAGGTGCCCGTGCCGGCTGGCAGTTGGTCGACCGGTTTGGCCAGCAACATCGACAGCCGAAACAGCGCCGCCTGACGCGAAGCTTCATAGCGCGGTATGTCAGCGCGCAGGGATTTGTATTGGGTTTGCGAACGAGTCACCTGAGTCTCATCGCCTCGCCCGGCATCGCGCAGGCGCTGGGTCAGTTTGGTGCTCTGGGCTTGCAGGTCGAGGGACTCGTTGGCAATCGCCAGTTCTTCGTTGGCCGCGCACACCTGGGTATAGGAGCGCACCACATCGGCCACCAGGGTGATGCGGGCGATATCGGCGGCCGCCTGGGTTGCATCGGCGCTGGCCTTGGCGCTTTCAATACCGCGCTGCAAGGTGCCAAACAGGTCGAACTGATAGGACGTGGTAATCCCGACGCTGCCGATGTTGCCCACCGGGACTTTGTCCGGCAGCAAAAATGCTTCACCGGATTCCTGCAAGCGCTGGGCCTCGGCCTTGACGCCGGCACTCCAGCCGCCAGCGGATTCGGCCTGCTGCACCTGGTAACGCGAGCGCTGCAGGTTGGCAGCGGCCACGCGCAGGTCGGTGTTGGAGGCCATGGCCTGCTGCACCAGTTGGTCCAGGCGCGGGTCGTTATACAGCTTCCACCAATCGGCCGGCACTGGCGCCGACACGACGTTCTTGCCTTCGCCCATGATCGGCCCTTGCAGGTCACCACGGTTGACTGCGGCCTGTTCCGGCAGTTTGTAATCCGGGCCTACGACTTGGCAGGCCGACAGTAACAACCCCAGGGAAGCGGTTGCCAGAAGCCGCTTCATGGTTTGTCCCCGTCTTTAACCTTGTCGTCGATAATCGAGACCGTCGCAGTGCGCCCGGCGATCATGCGAAAGTCCGCCGGCACGTCGTCAAAGGCGATACGTACCGGAATCCGCTGGGCCAGGCGCACCCAGCTGAACGCCGGGTTGACGTTGGGCAACAGGTTGGAGCCGCTGCTGCGGTCGCGGTCTTCGATACCGGCGACGATGCTCTGCACGTGGCCATGCAGGCGCGCGTTGTCGCCGATCACACGGATGTCCACGCCCATGCCGACGTGGATGCCGTCGAGCTTGGTCTCTTCGAAATAGCCGTCGATGTGGAAGGAATTGCTGTCCACCACCGATAGCACCGGGCGCCCGGCGGTGACGAATTCCTGGGTACGCGGTGCGCGGTCGTTGACGTAGCCGTCCACAGGGCTGCGGATCACCGAGCGGTCGAGGTTGAGTTGGGCGGAGTCCACCGTCACTTGCGCTTCGGCCAGGGCCGATTGGGCGCGGGCGACGCGGGACTGGCTCTCTTCCAGTTGCTCGCTGGGCACCAGGTTGCCAAGGCCACGGTTACGCTTGTACTCGCGCTGGGCCTGGGCCAGGGTTTCCTGGCGGTCGGCCACGGCGGCCTGGGCTTGGCGCAGGGCCAGCTTGAAGCGGTCCTGGTCGACGGCGAAGAGCACCTGGCCCTTGGTCACCAACTGGTTGTCGCGCACGTCCACGCGCTGGATCAGCCCGGACACGTCCGGAGCAATCTGCACGATGTCGGCACGGATGTGGCCGTCACGGGTCCAGGGCGCAAACATGTAGTACATGACCATGCGCCACACAACGACGACCGCGAAACTCACGACCAACAACGTCAGGACGACACGGCCGATAGTCAAAAAAGGTTTTTTCATGTCATCAGATATCGACTGAGTGAGTCCACCGCGCCCAGCAACAGCGCGTAGAGCCCCACATTGAACAATGCCCGGTGCCAGACCAGGCGATAGAAGTGCATGCGCGTCAACAGCCCGTGCACCACCAGAAACAACACATAAGTAATGCCCATCAGCACCAGCAGCGTGGGCAGGAACACCCCGCTGATATCCAGGTCACCGATCATAAAGGCGCTCCATCAGGTAACGGCGCTTGCATCTCTGTACCGCCAATGAACTCCACGCCGGGCAACAGCGCCAGGCGCAGGCCGGCCAAGGCGTGCAGCAGGTGCAGGCGTGTGTCCTCTTCGTCTTGCAGGCCCTGGCCGTTAAGGGCACGACGGGTGCGGTCCAGGGTCATCAGCAGACCGCTGGGCGCGGGCAAGCGTTCACCCGCTTTCAAGCACGCCTTGAAGTAACCGCCCACGCCTTCCACCACCTGGTTGAGCAACACCCGGGGTACGCCGAGGATGCGTGGCGAGTAGGCCAGCAGGTCGAGCAGGTTCAGCGCCACGCGCAGGTCGCGCAGGGCGATGCCGGTGTCCTGGCCGGTGAGGGCCAGGCGCGGCAAGTGCTGCATCAGACGGTCGAGCATTTGCGCGGCCATGTGCCGGTGTTCGGCCAGGGTCGCGGGCTCGGTGAGGCTGACGATGTCGCGCCAGCTGAAACGGGTGAGGCGCTTGGCCGCCAATTCAGCGCCGAAGGGTCGCGCGATCAACGTCCACACAAACGCAAACAGCAGGCCCACGGGCCCGGCCAGGTTGACGTTGGCGAAGTTGAGAAAGTCCGCGTCATAGGCGCCCTGGATGCTGATGAAGGATGATGTGTTCACCAGCGTCAGCAACATGCCCAGGTAGAAGCGTGGCTGAACCGTAAGGGTGCCGATGCAGATAAACGGCACGGCGAAGGCCAGCACCAGCATGGGGAAGTCATGCAGGTTGGGCAGCACCAGAAACAGGTACAGGCTGGCGAACAGCACCGACATGGCGGTCCAGAAAAAGAACCGGTAGATCTGTGGTGCCGGATCGTCCATCGAGGCGAAAAAGCTGCAGGCGACGGCGGCAAGGATCACGGCGCTGCCACCGTCGGTCCAGCCCAGCAGAATCCACAGCACCGAGGCTACGATGATCGCGGTCACGGTGGAGAACGCCGAGTAGAACATCAGGCCACGGTCGAGAAACGGCGTGAGCCGGCCCAGGCGCCAGTGGCGGTAGACGGCGCGCCAGGTGTCCTGGCTTTCACACTGGATGGCGGCTTGCAGGCTGCGGCAGTCTTGCCACAGGTCGACCCATTCGCCCAGGCGGTACAGGGCGTTGGAGAACAGCAACGTGTGGCGGTCATCCAGCGCTTCGCCCTGGGGTTGGGCGGCATCGATCTGGTCACGCAGCACGCGCCAGCGTTCCAGGGGTGCTTGTTCGGTGGTGCTTTGCAGCCAGGCGTTGGCCTCTTCCAGCAACGGTTTGAGCCGGTCGAGAAACTCCGGTGCGCGATGCTCGATGGCGTACACCGCATCATCCAGTGCATCGATTACCGGCAGCAGATGGATCATGCGCCCGCGCAGTTCCTTGGTGTTGCGCACCGTTTGTGGCCGCGCGCCTTCGTGAGGCAACTGGCCGATCATCAACTCAAGGGTGTTGAAGGTGGCGACCATGCCGCCGCGCAGGTTACTGACTTCTTCTGGGTCTACCTGACGGGTGAGGAAGCGCTGGCTATAGACCTGGGCGTCGCTGAACCACTTGGCCACCGAGCCATCGAACACCGGCATCAGGCGCCGAGGCCAGAACATCGCGCCCACCACCGCTGCGACCGCGATGCCGAGGAAGATTTCTTCGGTACGCGCCTCCGCCACATCCCAGACCGCCAAGGGGTTATCCACCACCGGCAAGGCAATCAGCGGCAAGGTGTAGCCGGCCAGCATCAGGGCATAGTTATTCGCGGTGCGCAGGTGCATGGATAAGAACAGCAAAGTGCCGGTCCACAACGCAATCACCACCACCAGAATGTAGGGTGACTGCACGAACATCGGCACAAACAGCACCGCCGCCGCCGCGCCCATCAAGGTGCCGATGGCGCGGTACAGGGCTTTGGAACTGGTAGGGCCGACAAACGGGCTGGAGACGATATACACCGTGGCCATCGCCCAGTACGGACGCGGCATTTGCATGAGCATGGCGATATACAGCGCGATCATCGACGCGGCGAAAGTACGCACCCCGTAGAACCAGTCGCGGGCAGGCGGGAAGCCGGTAAAAAATCCGTTCAAGGCGACACAGCCTCGGCCGCTTCGAAGGCGCGCAATACACGCAGTGCCGCTTGCAGATCGTCGGGGGCGATATCGGCCAACACATCCTTGCGCAGACGCACCAGTTGCGCCTCCACCGCCTGCACCAGCTCACGGCCACGCTCGGTAAGGCTCAGGGCCTTGGCGCGGCGGTCGTGGATGTCTTCGGTGCGGCAGACGTAACCGTCACCGCACAGCCGGTCGAGCAGGCGCACCAGTGATGGGCTTTCCATACCGGAGGCCTGGGCTACTTTGACCTGGTGCACACCGTCGCCCAAGCGACCGATCATCAACAACGGCACGGCGCAGGCTTCGGAGATGCCATAGCTCACCAGCGTGGTCTGGCAGATTTTGCGCCAATTACGGGCGCCCACCACCATGCTGCTGCTGAGGCTCATCTGGAGTTGTTCGAGGGATTGATGCACTGGATAGTTCGCATACAGTTAGTTTGCTAACTATCAATATGGTGGAGGAAGGGTTCGCCGTCAAGTTTTGAAACAATTTCGCAGATGAGTGGTGGGATGTGGCTTGAGTAAAGCGGGGTTTAGGGTAGGCATCAGCAAATCGCTGATATTCGCCATACGACAAACAAAATGTGGGAGCTGGCTTGCCTGCGAAAGCGGTGGTTCAGTTGAATATTCAGTGACTGACACGCCGCCTTCGCGGGCAAGCCCGCTCCCACATTAGGCCAGCGTCAGCATTTTTTGCTCCATCGCCAAACGCTCCAGACTTTTAAAATCTCCGACGCACCGATCAATCCAGCCATTGCCAGGACGTTGTACTGCGGCAAAACTCGAGCGCCAATCAACAGGAGCGAAACGGAGGGGATAACGAGCACAAGTCGTAAGGGGGTTTGAAAAAATACAAGCCACACGACTGATTTTTTCTGAAGAAAAAACATGGCGCAGGATGCAAAAATTGAGGCCTGTAAAACCAACCAACGCCCCCATAAACATGACAATTTGCACATCACTGTGCTCTCGCAAAACATCTGAGGCGCTTATCACATCACTCAGATACGGAATTCCTTTTTTTCATACGCCTCATCTGGCGTGACTGGATGACCTCTTACTCGCCCATCAACCTCAAGCTCTCCTCCTCAATAAACCCAAACACCTCCTCCGCCACGCTGTATTGAAACTGCTTACGCCGATGCTTGGAAAGGTTCCCACCGTTATCCAGGCACATCATCACCAGCTTCGACAGATCACTGCCGCGCACGTCGTAGCGTTGGTTCACCGCTTTGATCACACGGTCGTAGCGGTCGAGGAATTCGGTTTCTTCGCGCAGTTCCACTTCCAGGGCTCGGCGGGCCATTTGCAGGGTGAATTCGACGCAGCGGGTCGCATCCCAGTAGCGATAGATCGAAGGGTGGCCGATGAAGTCGAACGCCATGTGGTCGGCGTCCAGCCAGGTGACGTTCCAGAATTCCCGAGTCGGCTGGGAGAAGGTCTTGAGTGCCTCCAGATAGGCTTGTTCCTCGTGCTTCATGGCGACAGAGACCGGTAGCAGCAAACCATTTTCCAGTGCGCCGTAGTGGCAAAGCGTCTGGTGAATCAGGAAGCGAGACAGGCGCCCATTACCGTCCATGAACGGGTGCAGGAAGACGAAACCAAAAGCGGTGACCGCGGCCGCAACCAAAGGATCGACGTCTCGCACGGGCTGGTTGGCGAAGGCCATAAGCTCTTCCATCAGTTCCTGGCAAAGCGCGGGGGCTGGCGGCACGTAGCTCACACCGGCTGCGCCGCGTAGCCCGTTGTGCAGATGGTTCTGTTCGTGGCGAAACGCGACGGCTTTGTCAAACGGATTGGAGATGGTGCTGTTTTGCAGCTCGACCAAGTAGTCCTCGGTGAGCAACCGGCCTTCGTGGGCCTGGCGCAGGAGTTGAACGAAGCGACGGGATTTTTCTTCGCTGGGTTGTTCTTTTTCGATGGCAAATGAATCGCGGGTTTCGTGCAGGTATGCCCACTGGATGGCGCGGTCCATCATTTCGGGAGGGAGGGTGCGATAACCTTTAGATCCAGCGCCTCACACAGATGAGCGTATCCGACTGTTGGCATGGCGAGCTTTCCAGAAAAAATTCACTTAGGCGATTAAAGCCCAGTTTTTTTTACCGCTCACCATTTTTTTTTACATACTCGCCCTTATTTGGATATTTTTTTACACCTCTCGCCCACCCCGCAACATCAAGTTCAACTCATCCACCACCACCGCCCAATCCGCATCGTCCAGAATCTCTTCACGCAAAAATGCCTTCTGGGCGTCGCTCCAAAAAAACGCATCCGCCAGTTTCAACTCCGGCTTGAGCGGCGAATGAGAGGCGACAAATTGCTCGATACTGACCGGGTCGTGCGGCAAGCCAAGCTGTTTGAACAAAGCCGGTAGGCTGTGCAGTGGCGATTCCATGGAGAGCTCCTCATAAGTAGGTTGAAGTGAGTCTAGCGGCAGCCTTCAAGTTGCGGCGCCGGTGCGTTGCATAGCACGAACAACCGCGCCCTGGCGCCACCGCCGTCCTGGCGACTGAGTTCGTGCCAACTGTTGGGCAGCGGCGCGAATTCATCCGGGGCTTCGTTGCTGCTGATCAACCATACCCGTCGCGTTTGAGCAGGCAGTGCTGAGAGGCGGTCCAGATAGATGCGGCCACCGTCCTGGTCCACCAGTGTGCCGAAACCATAGGCGTTCGGTCGCGTCGAGGTACCGTCGGGTTTGGGCGGTGTGAAGAGCTGCAGTTGCGCGTCGGTCTGGTCGTAATACACGTAGCTGAGGTACCACATCATGTCGCTGAGGACGATGCGGTCGCCTTCCTGGTAGTTGCGATTGACGAACTCCACCGGCACGTTGAACTGGTCGTGTTCATCCACCTCGAAGTTGTTTTTTAACCCCAGCAGTTCTACGCCAACAAACAGCGCGAACAGTGCCACGCCCAGCCAGGACAAACGGGACGGCAAACGGTCGATGGCAAGCGCCAGGACTATCGGCAGGCCCAACGCATACACCGTGAGGTAGCGCTCGATAAACACCGGCGAGATAAAGGACACGCCATAGACCAGCAGCAGCGGCAGCAGGCAAAACAGTGCCGGCAGGCGCGCCGCGGGGTTGCGCCAGGCCGTCGATACAACCACCCCGGCCAGCAGCAGGGGTAACAGCCAGAACAGCGGCGGCCACAGGCCGAGACCGTCATCCTGCAACAGGAACTGCCAGACCATCGATGGCAGCGACAGTAGATTGACTGGCTCTTCCCAACCAATGTCGCCGCCGACTTTGAGCTGTTCGACGTGCTGCACCAAATCCAGCAGGTTGGGCAGCCAGGGCAGATACAACAACACTATCGCTACGTTGGCGACCCACCACGCAGGTCGCGTGATCAGGCGTTGAGCTGGCGCCTGCAACCCCAGGTACGCCCAATGCACCAGCACGCACAGCGCGGTGAAGTAGTGGGTATAGAACCCGGCGCTCATTAACAGCACATACACAGCCAAATAACGTGCGCGCTCGGGCTGCCTAACCCAGTACACCAGCGCCAGCGTGGCGCCCAGCAGCCATACGCCCAGCAGCGAATACATGCGCACTTCCTGGCTGTAGCGCACCGCCGTCGGCAACAGCGCCAGCAGGATGCCCGCCAGCACGGCCGCGCGGCGGGTGGACAGTTGCCGTGTCAGCCAGATGCCCAGGCCCACGACGGCCACGCCGGGGATCGCACTCAGGCTGCGAATCGAGCCGATGCTGTCGCCGAACACCTCGATCCAACCGCGCAGCAGCAAGAAATACAGGGGTGGGTGCACATCATGAGCCGCGTGAAACCACAGGTCGGCCAGGGCGTATTCGCTCAGTAACAGGCTTGAGCCTTCGTCGCCCCAGATCGCCGCCGAGGTGAGGTGGTAAAACCGCAGGGCCATGGCCAGCGCCAGGATCGGCGCCCACCACAGGCGGCTGAGCCAGCCGGCACCTTCCCAGCTCAAGCGATGAAAGGCAGGCAATGCCCCGATTTTTTCGTGTTGTTCTACTACAGATCGACGCATATCGACTCCGCTACTACTGCCCTCTTACAGGACAAACACTGCGCATGCGCAAACACCGCCACTCTAGGCCAAAAGCCCTGGCCTCGCCGCTGGAATCGGACAAATCAGCAATTTGTGTAGGCCTTCACCGAAGCACGCGTCGGATCAGGCTATTATTGGCCCTTCTCCAAGGACTCAGGATCAAGGAAACGTTATGCGCATCGGTTTGCTGTCACCTCTGGCCCTGGCCCTGCTGGCCGGGTTTTCCCTACCGGCCCAGGCCAGTTCTGACGACTCGTGCTACCCCGACTGGCGGGTATCGCGTGACGGCTACGAGCCGTGCAGCAACCAACCGTTTCTCAGCCCTGGCAACGACAGCCGGGTGAACCTGCGCCTGTTGCTGGCCGACAAAAAAGCCACGCCGCTGACGCCCAATGCCTTGGGCGAAGACGATTTGGCCCAAGGTTTCGGCCCGGTGCCGTTTCCGGTGTATCGCTTGGTGCCGGTTCCGGCTACGACTGAGGAGCCGGATAACAAGGCTGACGATTCACGCACAGCCGAACTCGACACTTTGCTCCAGCCCCTGGGTATCAAGCGCGAGGAGTACAAGACCGCAGGCCAGGCCTTCCTGAATGGCGAAGGCAGCCGTTGCCGCAGCAATGACGATGACAGCGCCACGGCGTTTATCAGCCAGGTGATCAAAGCCGATATGCCGCCCGCCGAACGCGACGTGCTGGTGAAAGCGCGCTTGCAGTTGCTGACCACCTGTGACTTCACAGGCCAGGTGGCGGACGCGCAATTGACGCCCTCGGCCAACGCCCAGCTGTTTCGCACCTACCTGCAGGCCGCCGCCGATTTCTACGGCGGGCGCTTCGTTTACGCCGAGCGCGGTTTCGCCGCCGCCGCGACCAGCGAGGTACCTTGGCTGAAAGAGACCGCGCTGTACATGACCGCACGCACCTCGTTGAACCGGGCCCAGGCCGAAGCCTTCGATGAGTACGGTATGCCGCAACGCGAGCATGTAGATAAGTCTGCCTTGAGCGATGCCGAAGAAGGTTTTCTCAGTTATCTGAAACACTATCCACAAGGCGATTACGTTGCGTCCGCCCGTGGCCTGCTGCGCCGCGTGCATTGGCTGGCGAACGACGATGCCAAGCTCGCCGAAGACTTCACCTGGCAATTCACCGAGGCTACCGACGCCCAGCGCAATGTCAGCGTCGACGAGTTGGTGGAGGAAGCCGACCTCAAGTTGCTGATGGTCGGCAACAAGGCGCAGAAGAGTCCGATGCTGCAAGTGGTCAGCGACCTGATGGCGATGCGCGCCCACACCCCGCCGCTGTTGAGCCGCGAAGACCTGGACAAGCAAAAGAGCACGTTCGCCAACGAGCCAGCGTTGTTCGACTACCTGCAAGCGGCGTATGCCCTGTACGTCGAGCATCAACCCGACGCCGCCCTCAAGCATCTGCCTGCGGACGTGCCGTCGAATCTTGATTACTTTGCCTTCAGCCAGCAGACCCTGCGCGCCTTGGCACTGGAGGCCAGGCAAGACTGGAAGGGCGCCGAAACCCTGTGGCTGCAACTGCTGCCGCTGGCCAAGCAACCGCTGCAACGCGACCAACTGGAACTGGCCCTGGCGATGAACTACGAGCGCAGCGGCCAACTGGCCAAAGTGTTCGCAACCGACTCGCCAATCAGCGCCAAGCAAGTGCGCTACATCCTGCTGCGCAATGTCGCCGGCCCAGAGCTACTGCGCCAGCAGGTCGCCAACGCCAGCGACCCTACCGAACGCCAGAGCGCACAATTTGTGCTGCTCTACAAAGACCTGCTGCACCGCCAGTTCGCCACCTTTGCCGACGATCTCAAACAAGCCTCGTTCTCCGAAGACAAACTCGGCACCAGCCTGGGCTACACCTACACCAGCGGCCAGACCTTGAAACTGTTCCAGTGGAACGGTGACAAGGCCGAATCCGGCTACGCCTGCCCAGGCATCGCGCAAACTGCCGCAACCTTGCAGGAAGATGCAAAAAACCCGCACGCCTTGAACTGCTTCGGTGAGTTCATCCTGCGCAACGGCCTGGACGGTATGCCGTTGGAGCAACCCCGCGCCGCCGGCAGCCTGGGCAGCACCGCCTCGCAGTTCAAGGGGGAAACCTTCTCGCGTCTGGACGGCTACAAGCAGGTCATCGCCAACGCCAAGGCGCCGAAAACCGACAAGGCGTATGCGCTGTTTCGCGCCATCAACTGCTACGCGCCAGCCGGCTATAACAGTTGCGGTGGTGAAGACGTTGCGCCAGCGGTGCGCAAAGCCTGGTTCCGCCAACTCAAGACCGGTTTTGCCGACACCCAGTGGGGCAAATCGCTGCAGTACTACTGGTGAAGTCGCTGTGGCTGGGCTTGCTGTTGCTGGCAAGCCCGGCTTTTGGTGCCGTCGACGCCCGCGACTATGACGCCTTCTGGCTGTGGAGTGGCGTCGAGCCTCAGCCGGTGATCAAGCAGGCAAAAACCCTGTACATCCTGCAAGGCCAGATCAACTCCACCCGCCGCGCGCCCCAGCGCGGCGTGCAATTGATCGCCCAGGGCATCAGTGTGCCCCGCATTACCCAAGGCGAAATCTGGGTGGTCTATCGCGCCCACACCTTGCACTGGCCGGAACAGGTCTACACCCAAGTGCTCGGCCAGGTGCAACGCTGGCGCGACGCGGGTAACCCGGTGATCGGTATCCAGATCGACTTCGATGCTCGCACCCAATACCTGCACGAATACGCCGATTTTCTGCGCGACCTGCGCCAGCGCCTGCCTGCCGACCTGCGGTTGAGCATCACCGGCCTGATGGACTGGAGCAGCAACGCCGACCCGGCCGCCATCGCCCAGCTCAAGGGCGTGGTGGATGAAGTGGTGGTGCAGACCTATCAAGGGCGTCACAGCATCCCGGATTACGCGGCGTATTTGCCGCGGATGAATCGGCTGGGGGTGCCGTTCAAGATTGGCTTGATTCAGGGCGGAGAGTGGCAAGAGCCGGGGTATCTGCGGGGCAATGAGTGGTTTCGGGGGTATGTGGTGTTTTTGCAGAATCTTTGAAGTTTGGTAACACCTGTAGGAGCGAGCTTGCTCGCGAAAAACGTCAACGACAAAGCGTGTTTCCTGATTGAACGCGGCGCCTGTGAGTTTTTCGCGAGCAAGCTCGCTCCTACAAAAAGCCGTAGCATCGAGCCGACTTTTTGCAGGTAGCCCTAGGGACTTGGATGATATAAGTTACCTCTACTGCTTTAAAGAGTGATATATCATGCAAGAAACAGCGAAGCCCTACCCCCACAAAGGGTATATCTCAGAGAGAAGCGCTGAACTGATGAGAGGTATCGGCAACGGTATCGAAATAGCCCGCATTCGTCGGCGGTTGAAAATCTCCACCATATGCAGCCGGGCGGGCATTACACGGCAGACGTATCAGCGGCTGAGACAGGGCGAGGCCGGCGTATCCCTCGGTGTGCTGATGAACGTGCTGAGCGCGATGGACTTGGAAGAAAGCATGGTGAGCATCGCGTCACCAGAGCTTGACCAGGTTGGGATTACCATGAGCCTCGCCCGTGAGCCTGAGCGAGTTCGCACTGAAGGAGAGCCCGATGTCCTGGAAGCCGATTGGTAATGCCTTTGTTTTTTCAGCTCACTTAGTCGGTGACCCGGTCCCTGTTGGCGAAGTGGCCATGCATGGGAATGGATTCGTTTTTCGCTACGCCAACAGTTGGCTCGCACGGCCCGACGCATTTGCGATTGACCCGCTGAGTTTGCCACTGACCCCTAACCAGTATTCCTCGACGCGCATGTTTGGTGTGCTCGACGATGCAACGCCCGACAACTGGGGCCGGCGTGTTCTGCTGGCGACCCACAAACAGCATCCACAGAACGAAGTTGAATGGCTGCTTGCCTCGCGGGGAGCAGGAGTGGGTTGCCTGCTGTTCAGTGCGTCACGAAGTCAGCTGCCAACCCTGCACCAACCCCCGCAATTTGAAGACCTTGAGAAAATCATGGTGGGCCTTGATCGAGTCGAGAAGGGTGACGTCGACCTGCCTGCGGAAATCGCACGGTTATTCGAGTTTGGGAGTTCCATGGGCGGCGCCAGGCCGAAGGTCACCGTGACCCATGAAGGCAAGGAATGGATTGCTAAACTCGGCCGTAGCGACGATGTGTTCGACCAGCCACGGGCGGAATTCGCCAGCCTTCAAATGGCGGATGCAGCAGGTCTACCCGCAGCCGGGCACAAGTTGGTAGAGGTCGCCGGCAAACCGGTGTTGATGGTCGAGCGTTTTGACCGACATGAAGCCGCTGGTCGCGAGCACTATGTCAGCTGCAACTCTCTGGTAAGCACTGAGAAGCCGAGAATGCGGGTTGATGCGGCTGACGGTGCCGTTTCCTACTCCAGGATCGCCGACGTATTGAAGAAGGTCAGCGACGATGCCACCTTTGACATGCGTGAGCTTTACAAGCGTATGGCTTTCAATGTGCTCATCGGCAATAGCGACGACCACCTGAAACAAACCGGGCTACTGCTGACCAGCGCCTCGGGCTATTCCCTTGCGCCAGTATTTGACGTGTTGCCCCACCCTACCCAACTAGGCTTGCAGGCGCTCATCATCGGCAATGAAGGCCGGTTATCGTCTGTCAGTAATTTGCTGAGTACGCCTGAACGCTTTGGGTTGGGGGCCGATGAAGCAAGGTCCATCGTCACGGATATGTATGCCGTCGTGCGAGAAGCCTCCGGTTTTTTCGAAGCAGCAGGCTGCAGCGGTGCCGAGGTGCGCATGCTTTCCAATGTGTGTACACGATTTGCAGCGGACCTGGTGTAGGGCGGCAACAGAGCGCACCCTTGAAGGGTGCGCGCCGCAGCAAATATCACCTAAACGCTAAGTTACCAATCGTACGTCAGGCTCGACACCACCGTGCGTCCTTCCCCGAAGTAACAATCCAAATCACTGGTGCACTGCGAGACGTAGGTCTTGTTGCTGAGGTTCTGCACGTTCATCGCCAGCTTCACGCCCTTGAGCTTGAGCGGCGAGGCGCCCAGGTCGTAGCTTAGGCTTGCATCGTAGACACTGTAGGACGGCACGTTGAAGGCGCCTTCGTAGTAGTCGCCCAGGCTTTGACGGGCGTAACGCACGCCAAGCCCTGCACCCAGCCCCGCCAAGGGCGTGTCGCCGAGCACGGTGTAGTTGACCCACATCGAGGCGGTGAGTGGGGAGATGCCGGCCGGGTGGCGACCTTGGCGGCCATCGTTGTCCTTGGTGTATTTGACGTCATTGCGCGCAGCCGAGGCGACCACGTCCCAGGCATCGCTCAAGACCGCCTTGGCTTCCAGCTCAACACCCCGCGAGCGCAGGGCGCCGCTTTGGGTGCTGAAGGTGGTGTCCACCGGGTTGGTGGTCAGCACGTTTTCCTGATCCAGTTTGTACACCGAGGCCTGGATGAAGCTCTTCTGGCCCGGTGGCTGGAACTTCACGCCGACTTCGTATTGTTTGCCGGTGGAGGGTTCGAAGGGTTTTCGGTTCGCATCAGTGCCGGCCAGCGGCAAGAAGGATTCCGAATAACTGACGAAGGGCGATACGCCGTTATCGAACAGGTACACCAGGCCCGCACGGCCGGTGAATGCCTGGTCTTTGCTGGCAAAGCGGGTGTCCTGTATCGGCTCCTTGTTCACCACATTCGCCCAGTCATAGCGGCCACCGAGTACCAGCACCCATTTATCCAGCTTGATCTGGTCCTGCAGATACAGGCCGGTCTGGGTAATGGTGCGGTCCCAGCGGTACGGTTGGCCGAAGTTCAAGGGCTGGCCGTACACCGGTTTGAACAGGTCGATGATCGGCGGGTTGCGGTCATACAGGCCATGGAACTGCGAGTTGGAATGGTAGTAGTCCAGGCCAACGATGAAGGTGTGGGACAGTGCGCCCGTGTCGAATTCAGCCTGGGCGATGCTGTCCACGCCGAACACTTTGTTGGTCTGCGACCAGTCCACGCCGAAGCGTTGCAGGTAGCGTTGGTCCTGCACGCCGGTGTTGGGGTTGGCGACAAAGCGGTAGCCGTGCAAGGGCGCGGTGTAGCGGTCGTCGACCTCGGCGTAACGGGCGTTTTGCTTAAGGGTCCAGATGTCGTTGAGGCGATGGGAAACTTCGTAACCCAGCACGTATTGCTCGCGGTTGTACTGGTTGACGCCCGGCTCGCCGATAAACACATCGCGCTTGATCTTGCCGTTGGGGTTGTCCCACAGCGTGCCGGACGCCGGCAGGCCTTGGGCTTCGGGCACGCCTTTGTCTTTCTGGTACTGGGCGAACAGGGTCAGGCTGGTGTCGTCGTTGGGGCGCCAGGTGAGGCTGGGGGCGATGAACTGGCGCTTGTTTTCGACGTAGTTGATTTCGTCTTGCGCGTCATTCGCCAGGCCAGTCAGGCGGTAGAGAAACTGCCCCTCCTCGTCCAACGGGCCGCTCAGGTCGATGGCCGCGCTTTTGTGTTCGTAGGTGCCGGCTTCCAGTACCACTTGGTGTATCGGCGTTTCGCTGGGGCGCTTGCTGACCATATTGACGATGCCGCCCGGCTGGTTCTGGCCGTAAAGCACGGACGCCGGGCCTTTGAGCACTTCGATGCGTTCCAGGGAATACGGTTCGATCTGCAACGCGCCCCCGGTGCTGCCTCCGCCATAAGGCAGGTGCAGACCGTCCAGGTACAGCGGCGTGGGCGAGAAGCCGCGTGACGTCGGCTCATCGAACAATTTGACTCGGTCGGCAAAACCACCCGCGCTCATACCTGGGGTGTAGAGCAACGCCTGGGTGACACTCTGGGCGCCACGTGCCTTGATCTCGGCGGCGGTGATCACGTTGATCGTCTGGGGAATTTCTACCAGCGCCGAGTCGGTCTTGCTGCCCGAGGCGCTGCGCTTGGCGACAATACCGTCCACCGGGCCCCAGGCGCTTTCCTGCTCCTGCCGGCCACTTATCTGGGTCGCGCCCAACTGCAAGGCTCCGTCGCCGGAAAGGGCCTGCAACGACCAACCGCCCTGGGATTGCACCGCCGCCAAACCGCTGCCCGCCAGCAAGCGCTGCAACCCCGAACCTACGCCGTAACGCCCTTTCAAGCCGGCGCTGCGCTTGCCGTCGGTGAGCGATGCGTCAACCGACAGCAAGATGCCTGAGGCACTGGCGAAACGGTTCAACGCCTGGTCGAGGCTGCCCGCGGGAATGTCATAGCTGCGCAGCGCTTCGGTGCTTTCTTCGGCTTGAACCATGCTCGGCAGTACAGGCGCCGTTGCCAGCAGGCCGGCAAACAGGCCACGACGCAGCGCGCGGGCCAACGGTTGGATTGGGTGGTGCGACATGGCAGGACTCCCCGTGAGAACGCTTCTTGATTGGCTTTCAAGAGGTATCCCGAACGGGCCGCAGAAACCGACAAGCCCTGTACAAAGTATTTTCAGACCCGCGCCTTGATCGTTACCCAGTAACGGGTCACCGCCTGCACGTGCACGGGCAATGAACGCTCCAAGGCCGCCAGGATCGCGTCGGTGTCGTTCAGCGGGAACACGCCGGTCAACAGCAGCTTTGACACCGCCTGATCACAGCGCAACAGGCCCGGGCGGTAGCGGCTCAGTTGCGCCACGAACTCACCCAACGGCTGGCGCTCCGCAACCAGACGGTGCTCGGTCCAACTGCCGGCATTGGCGCTCACTGCCGGCAACGCGGTGCTTTGACGCGCGTTGAACCACAGGCTGTCCCCTGCCTGCATATGCACCGGCGTACCCTGCAACGGCGTGACCCGCAGGCGACCTTCGTACAAATCCACGCGGCTGCCGTCGGGCAGTTCACGCACCGCAAAGCGCGTGCCCAACGCCTGCACATCACCGGCAGGCGTTTCGACGATCAACGGGCGCAAGGCGTCGTGGCCGCTGGTCAACAAGACCTCGCCACGGATCAGCCGAATACGTCGTTCGGTAGCGCTGAAACGCAGGTCTACGGCGCTGTCACTGTTGAGGTCCAGTTGCGTGCCGTCGCTCAAGGTCATATGGCGAATTTCGCCCGTGGCGGTACGCAGCTCTGCAAAGGCCGCTTGCCAGGTTTCACTGCGTTGCACCAGGTAGCCGCTGCCACCGGCCACCAACAGCAGGCCGAGCAGTTTGAGCGCGGCCCGGCGTTGGGTATCCGGGGTGTCGCGCAATACTGCGCGAGCGCTGTCGGCAGGTACGCCGCCCAGGGTGTGTTGCAGCTGCTGCAAGCGCTGCCAGGCGCGGCGGTGTTCCGGGTCAGCGGCCTGCCAGCGGGCAAACGCCTGGCGCTGCTCGCCCTTGAGCTCGTCGCCCCATTGCAGCATCAACCACTCGCTGGCTTGCTCGACAATCGCGGGGGCGATAGGCGCGTCGTGTTTCATTCTTCGTACACCACCTGGTAGCAGGCGACAATGGCGCGGGTCATGTACTTCTGCACCGAGCTGACGGTGACGCCCAGGCGTACGGCGATTTGCGCATAGCTCAAGCCTTCGAACTGCGAAAGTAAAAACGCACGGCGTACATTGTCGGGCATGCGGTCGAGCATGGCGTCGATCTGCATCAGGGTTTCGAGGATCAGCGCGCGGGTTTCCAGGGAAGGCGACTCGGGCTCGGGCAGGTGCGCGATGCTTTCCAGGTACGCACGCTCGATGCGCAGGCGGCGCCATTGGTCGATCACCAGGTTGCGGGCGATCTGCGCCAAGTAGCTGCGGCTTTCTTTGTCACCCGGGAAGCGCCCGGCCACCAGCAGGCGCAGGAAGGTGTCCTGAGCCACATCGGCGGCCTGTTCCCGGTCGCCCAGGCGCTTGCGCAACCAGCCTTGCAGCCAGCCATGATGGTCGCGGTACAGGATGTGAAGCTGTTGCTGGCCGTCAGTCGCGATGCCCATGAAAAGCTCAGAAGTGTTATTGAGAGCAATTATCATTACATCTTATTTGGCGACTGACAAAAACTCTTTCTCGCTCAGCGCACAGCGGTCTGCAACGGGTACACCGACTCCCACCCTCCTCCCAGCGCTTTGTACAGCCCGACCATGGCCAACGACACGCCGGTGGAGCTTTCCACCCACTGCTCCTGCGTCGCCAGCAATGCGCTTTGCACGGTGAGTACGTTGACGAAATCCGCCACGCCTTCGACGTACTGATGTTGCGCAGTGGTCAGTGCGATCTGGTTCTGGCGCACCGCTTCGGCCAGGCTGTCGCGACGCAGTTGGCTGGCGTTGTAGCGGGACAGTTGATCATCGATTTCATGCCAGGCGCGTAGCACGGTTTGCTGGTAGGCCAGCGCCGCTTCCTGTTGCTGGGCTTCACGCAAATCGACCATGCCTTGCAGGCGCCCGCCGTTGAACAGCGGCAGGCTCAATTGCGGGCCGAAGGCAAAGGCACGGGAACCCCAGGAGCCGAAATCCGAGAGCTGCATGGCTTGGGAGCCGAGGCTGCCGGACAGGGTAATGCGCGGGTAGAAATCGCCCTTGGCCACGCCGATGCTGGCAGTGGCGGCGTGCAAGCGAGCTTCTGCCTGACGGATGTCTGGGCGCCGTTCAGCCAGCTCCGATGGCAAGCCGATCGCGACCTGGCGCTGGGTTTGCGGCACAGCTGCATCCTTGGACAGCTGCGCGTGCAGGGCCTGGGGCGGCTCGCCCATCAGCAGGCTAAGGGCGTTGATCAATTGGTCCTGGCGCTGTTGTAAATCCGGCAGGCGCGCCTCGATAGCCGCGACTTGAGCGGCGGCTTCGGCCACGTCCAGGTCGGTCGCGACGCCGTCGGCCAGACGCAGTTGCGAGAGCTTGAGGCTGTGGCGCGCGACGTCGAGGTTTTGCTCGGTCACGGCGCGGGTATTTTGTACGCCGCGCAGTTGGATGTAATCCTGGGCGGTCTCGGCCAGTACCGACAACAGCACGGCGCGACGGTCGTTTTCGGCGACTTCCAGGGTGGCGTCGGCGGCTTCGGTTTCACGCTTGACCCGGCCCCAGAAATCCAGCTCCCAAGAGGCCGAGAAGCCCATGTCCCATTGGTTGAAGGCTGCGCGGCCATTCTCGCCGGAGGGGTCGTTCAAGCCTTTGCCACTGTTACGTTTGCGCTGGTAGCCGCCGCCCGCATCGACATTCGGGTAGCGCTCGGCGGTGGTTACCTGACGTACCGCGCGGCTCTGTTGCAGGCGGCTGCTGGCCAACTTCAGGTCGAGGTTATCGCTGAGGGCGCGGCGTGTCAGGGCTGAGAGCTGCGCGTCGTGGAACACGTCCCACCAGCGCTCCTGCAAGGGATCGCTGACGGCACGGCTGGCAGCTTGTCGGCCCTGAGGTTCGCTCCATTGATTGATCTGCGGGCTCTCGGGCCGCTGGAAGTCGGGACCGACCGTGCAGGCACTCAGGGTGATCAGGCTCAAGGTGAGCCAGGCAACGTGTTTCATTGCTGGGCCACCTCACGCTGCTGCTCGACGGGCCGGGTATCGACGCTGGCTTCCACCGACATGCCCACGCGCAGGCGCTCGGTCAGTGGCTGGTTCGGCTCAAGCACTATCTTCACCGGAATACGCTGCACCACCTTGGTGAAGTTGCCGGTGGCGTTGTCCGGTTTGACCGAGGCAAAGGTCACGCCCGTGGCCGGCGCCAGGCTTTCCAGATGGCCCTTGAGCAGTTCGCCGTCAAGGCTGTCGACGCGCACCTGCACCGCTTGCCCCGCGTGCATATGCGACAGTTGCGTCTCCTGGAAGTTGGCCACCACATAGGCCTCGGCCAGCGGCACGACCGCGAGGATCTTGCTGCCCGGCGTCACATAGGCGCCGACCCGCACCGCACGCTCACCGACCATGCCATCGACTGGCGCGACAATACGTGTGTAGGACAGCTGATAACTGGCCATTTCAAGCGCTGCCTGGGCGCGCTTGAGCCCACCTTCGGCAGCGTCACGCTGTGCGGTGAGGATCTCCACCTGCTTGCGTTCGGCGGCCAGCACGGCGGTGGATTTGGCCAGGCGCGCGGTGGCCTGGTCGATGCGCGTCTTGGCTTGTTGGGCGTTCTGCACGGTGCCCGCACCGACGCCGGCGAGGTGGTTGTAGCGGTTCAGTTCATGTTCGGCAAACGCCACTTCGGCGCGATCCGCTGCCACCGTAGCCTGGGCCTGGGCGATCACCGAGCTTTGACGCTCCAGGGTCGCGCTGGCGTTTTTCAATTGGGCTTGGGCGACCAGGGTGTCGGCATCGGCGGCCTGGGCGGCGGCGCGAAAGTCGCGGTCGTCGATCAGCGCCAACAGTTGGCCGGCCTTGACGCGCTGGTTGTCCTCTACCAGTACTTCCTTGATGAAACCCACCACCCGCGGCGCAACCAGGGTGAAGTCGGCGGCGACGAAGGCGTCGTTGGTGGTCTGGTGCTTGCTACCCAGTACGCCCGGCGCAACCAGGTAAAACAACACGCCGACAGCAAATACAGCAATAACGGAGACGGCAATTTTGTCTTTGCGTTTCATGGAAAGTCCTTGAGGTCAGGCCGGAGCGCGAGGCGGATAGATCCGCGTGGGCATCCAGAAAATCAGCAGGATCAACGCCACCGCGACACCGGCCATGACGACGTAAAGATCCGAAGAGGTCAGCACCACGGTCTGCTCGTGCAAGCGGTGGGCGAGGCCCGGCGCGTCAGCGTCGGCCAGGGGCGAATTGCCCAGGCGGTCCACCAACATGGTTGAATGGAAGTGCCCGCGCTGGGTGGTCAATGTATCCAGCACCGCAGTGGCGATCACAGCAGCCAGGCCCTTGACGGTGTTGAACCAGGCCGAGGCAAACGGCCCTTCGATGGGTTGGATACTGCCGGTGGACAGCATCAGCAGAGGCAACACGGCCATCGGCTGACCGAAAATCTGCAGCAGGTACCAGCCGTAAAAGTCGTCACGAATCCACGCCGAAGTCAGGTGAGAACTGCCGATGCAGCACAGCACCAACATGCTCAGGCCGATCCCCAGTACCCAGCGGCAATCGACCCAGCGCAGGTTGCATAGCGCCGCCACCAGCGGCAAGGCGATCAATTGTGGCAACGCCATCAGCAGCATTACTGGCGCAGTTTGCAGCGGCCGGTAACCCTGAACCTGGGCCAGGAAACTGGACGGGATGATGATCACCGAGGTCAGTACCATCAGCACGCCTGCCAGCACGATCAGGGCGAATGCCAGGTTGCGCAGGCCGAGCATCTGCAAGTTGAAAAATGGCAGCGGTTGTGACCATTCGTTGACCATGAACAACACCAGCAACAATGTGCCGCCACACAGCAGGAAGGTGATCAGCCCCGACTCGAACCAGTCCAGGCGATTGCCCTGCAACAGCCCGATCACCAACATGCAGATCGCCGGAAAGCCCAGCAGCAGGCCACGCCAGTTGAACTGTTTGAAGCGCTCCAGGCGCAGCGGGTCCTGCGGTATGCCATAGGCCACGGCGACCATCGCCAGCAGGCACGGTGCGACGATTTGCCAGAACGCCCACTGCCAGCCAACGTATTCGGTCCACAACGCCGCCAGCGGGGTGCCCAGGCTCGGGCCGAAGGTGGCGGTCAGTGCGTAACCGGCCAACCCGTACAACTTGACGTTGGCCGGCAAGAAACGCAGCGCCACGGTCATCAGCATCGGCGGCAGCGCGCCACCGGCCAGGCCTTGCACGGTACGCAGCAGCAACAGGCTTTCGTAGTTGGGTGCGAACGGGCAGAGAATGCCCAGCACGGTGAACAAGCCGATGGCGCACAGCGTGAAACGGCGCAGAGAAAACGTCACCGAACACCACGGCGCAAACGCCATAGCTGCCACGGAAGTGGCGGTGTAGGCGGCGACCAGCCAGGTGCCTTCATCAAAACCGATGTACAGCGCACCGCGGATATCGGCGAGGGCGACCTTGGTGACCATCTCGTTGAGACCGGACACCAGCACTGCCAACAGTACGCCGACCAGGCCGATGATAATGCGCGGGCCGAATACGGGCGGGGCTGGGGCAACGGGTTTGGCTGCGGCCTGAAAAGCGGGGGCAGCGAGGGATGTCATGAACAGGTAACTCGGAATGAGAAATACCTGAGCAGTTTAATCAGGCTATAGCATGACAAAAAGTTACTTGCTGGAAGGTTATAAGTGCGCCAGGCGCAATCCAGTAAACGCTACAAAATCAAAAATGTGGGAGGGGGCTTGCCCCCGATGGCGATATATCAGGTTCACATCAAGTGACTGTCACACTGCAATCGGGGGCAAGCCCCCTCCACATTTTATTGTGCATGGTTTGAGGTGTTCAGGTGGGTTGGGCTTCTAGCCAGGTGGCGTGGCAGCTCTCGCGCATGGTTTCGCGCAGCCACTTGTGTGCCGGGTCTTTGTCGAAGCGTGGATGCCAGGATTGGGCCAGCACCAGTGTTGGCAACGAGATCGGCAGCGGGAATGCACGCAGTGGCAGCTTCAGGCGCTTGGCGCTCAAAAGCGCTTCCTTGGGCACCGGCATGATCAGGTCGGATTCGGGCAACATGAACATGGCGCCGTGAAAACCTGGCGCGATCATCGCCACGCGACGCTCCAGGCCCTGCTCGTTTAGCGCCGTATCGATCGGCCCGCGGGCGATGCCGCGGCGCGAGATGCTGATGTGGGAGTAGCCGGCAAAGCGTGCGGCGGTGATTTCTTCGTCGAACAGCGGGTGATCCTGTCGCGCCAGGCCGACGAAGGTGGTGGAGAACAGGTTCTGCACCTTCACTTCGGGGCTGACCGGCATGGTGTTGCTCACGCGCAGGTCCAGCCGCCCTTCGCGCAGCGCTTCGTCGTCGGTGTCGCCTTCGGGCACAAAGCGCAGCTCGCACAGCGGCGCTACGCGCTCCATGGTGTCGAACAGCCGCCCACCATACACCCCGATAAAAAAGTCATTGGCGCGCACGCTGAAGCGGCGGCGCAAGGTACTCAAGTCCACTTGATCGGCCGAGCGGAACAGCAACGCCGCCTGCTCCACCACATTACGCACCTGGCCTTGCAGCTCAAGCGCTTTGGGCGTCGGCACCAGGCCGCGGCCGGCACGTACCAGGATCGGGTCACCGACCGCTTCACGGATACGCGTGAGGGTACGGCTCATGGCCGCCGGGCTGAGGTTCATGCGCCGGGCAGCGCCCACCACACTGCCCTCGTCGAGCAACGCGTCGAGGGCGACCAACAGGTTCATGTCGGGTAATTGCATGCCAGGCACTCGTGATCTGTGGGGAGTGAACTGGGCGCAATCGTAGCAGGGATCAACGGTTCAGCGTTGCATGCCCCAGCGTTTCACCGTCAGCCGCTCGAAGGTGTTGAACACCAGGTTTTCTACCAGCAAGCCAATCAGGATCACCACAGCCAGGCCAGCAAATACCTTGTCGGTGTACAGCTCATTACGGTTCTGGAAGATGTACCAACCCAAGCCGCCCTTGCCGCTGGTGGCGCCGAACACCAACTCGGCGGCGATCAGCGTACGCCAGGCAAAGGCCCAACCGATCTTGAGCCCGGCCAGGATCGACGGCAGCGCCGCCGGGATCAGGATGAACAGCACAAACCGCATACCTTTGAGGCCGTAGTTGCGCCCGGCCATGCGTAGGGTTTCGGACACGCCGAGAAAGCCCGAATAGGTGTTGAGCGCCAGAGCCCATAACACCGAATGCACCAGCACGAAGATCAGGCTGTTCTGCCCCAGGCCGAACCACAGCAGCGCCAACGGCAGCAATGCGATGGCCGGCAGCGGGTTGAACATCGAGGTCAACGTACTGAGCAGGTCGCGGCCCAATTGGGTCGACACCGCCAGCGTGGTCAAGGCAAACGCCAGTACGATGCCGATCAGATAACCCTTGAGCAGCACCGCCAGCGAGATACTGACTTTGCTGAGCAATTCACCGCTGCGCAGGCCATCGAACAGCGCCTGGAAAGTCTGCAAGAAGCTCGGCAACAGCAGGTCATTGTTCTGGTAGCGGGCGACCGCTTCCCAAATGATGGCGAGCACGATCAGGATCAGGCCCTTGCGCAGCCAGCCGTGTTGCCACAGACGTTGGCGAAACGGCAGCTCGCGCTCTACCGGGACGCTGAGCAATGGTTCGAGGGTTACTTCAAATTCCTGGCGCATACGTCGGCCCCTTCAATAAGCGATGCGAATATCAGCGAAGCCCAACTCGCGTTCGGCCGCGGGCGCTTCATCGAACAGCAGGCGATGAATGCGCCGCGCCGACGCCTGGAATTCCACACCGCCGAGGCTGTGCAGGTCGTATTGATGACTATGGATTTCGGCGCGCACCCGCCCAGGGTGGGGTGACAGCAACAGGATGCGATTGCCCACCACCAACGCCTCCTCAATGGAGTGCGTGACGAACAACAGGGTAAAACGCACTTCCTCCCACAACAGCAGCAGTTCCTCTTGCATCTTGCGCCGCGTAAGCGCATCGAGGGCAGCGAAGGGTTCGTCCATCAGCAGGATTTTCGGCTGCATGGCCAGGGCCCTGGCAATCGCCACGCGAGCTTTCATGCCACCGGAAAGGGTGTGGGGGTAGGCGTCGGCAAAGGCACTCAGCCCGACTTTATCGAGGTAATGCAGTGCACGTTCTTCGGCCTCGCGGCGCTTCAGGGTCCTGGAGGCCAGCAGCGGGAACATCACGTTCTGTTTGACGGTTTTCCATGGCGGTAACTGGTCGAACTCCTGGAACACCACGATGCGATCCGGGCCAGGCTGTTCGACCTTCTGCCCCAAAAGGCGAATCTCGCCTTCGCAGGGTTTGATAAAGCCGGCGATGGACTTGAGCAAGGTGGATTTGCCGCAGCCCGACGGGCCGAGCAATACGTAGCGGTCGGCCGGGTCGATCTCGAAACTGACCTGGTGGGTAGCCCGCACAACACGCTCGGGGGTGCGGTATTCGAGGCTGACGTTATCCACGGCCAAGAGTGGCTCGGCGGTGTTCAAGCTGCTGGCCGCGTGGCCTTGCAAGGGCGCGTTCATTTCATCTCTCTTGCGATAAGGCTTCAGAAAGGCGCATCGCCCTGGATGGTGGTGCGGTACAACTTGCGGCGCAGGTGGCTCGGGCAACCGGCGGCGAGGTGGATCAGCGAGCGGTTGTCCCAAAACACCAGGTCGTGGGGCTGCCACTGGTGGCGGTAGATGTTTTCCGGCAGCACGCTGTGGGCATAGAGCTGGGTCAGCAGGTCATGGCTTTCATCATCAGGCAGGCCGACGATACGGGTGGTGAAGCCTTCGCTGACAAACAGCGCTTTGCGGCCGCTTTCCGGGTGGGTGCGCACCACGGGGTGCACCACTTCGGCAACCTGGGCGAGTTGCTCAGGGGTGAGGGTGGGGCGCCAGTTGCCTTCGAATTTGGTTTCGCTGTAGCGCGCCGTGTAGGAGTGCGCGGCACTGCGGCCTTCGACGGCTTTGCGCAGGTGCTCGGGCAGTTGCTCCCAGGCTTTGTGCATATCGGCGAACAGGGTGTCGCCGCCTTCGGCAGGCAGTTCCTGGGCGTGCAGCATCGAGCCCAGGCTGGGCAGCTCCTTGTACGACAGGTCCGAGTGCCAGAACTTGCCCGCATCACCCAGGCCGATGGATTGGCCGTTCTCGATAATGTTGGAGACGATCAGGATTTGCGGGTGGTTGGCCAGCAGAAACTGTTTGAGCACGTGGATCTGCAGCACACCGAAACGGCGGCTGAAGGCGATCTGTTGTTCGGGGGTGATGCGTTGGTCGCGAAACACCACGACGTGGTGATCCAGGTGGGCGCGGTGGATACGGGCGAAGTCCTGGTCGTTGACCGGGCGGGATAGGTCCAGGCCAATGATCTCGGCGCCGACGCTGCCGGGAAAGGGGCGGATGTCGAAGGTTTGGGTGGTGGTGGGGGCAGCAGCGGTGGCGGACATTGGATTCACTCCCGGCGGACAGGGGAGTGAATTTATAGGTATAAGAATGGAAGTTTAAATACTGTTAAGGCATATCGATATGGCGTTTGGTTTGAGGTGCTGGGGGATGCTGATGGCCTCATCGGGAGCTGGCTTGCCTGCGATGAGGTCGGTACAGGCGCTGAAGATTAACGCTCGTGCAACGCCTCGGCCCGCGCCTTAATGATCGGCTTGAGCAGGTAGCTGAGGATGCTCTTCTTACCGGTGATGATATCCACCGAGGCAACCATGCCGGGGATGATCAGCAACGGCTTCTCATCGGTGCCCAGATGGCTGCGGTCGGTGCGCAGAGTGATCATGTAGTAGGTGGTTTTCTTGTCTTCATCGGTGATGGTGTCGGCACCGATGCGTTCGAGTTTGGCCTTGAGCCCGCCGTAGATGGTGTAGTCGTAGGCGGTGAATTTGACCACCGCTTCTTGCCCCGGGTGCAGGAACGCGATGTCTTGCGGGCGGATCTTGGCTTCTACCAGCAGGGTGTCGTTCAGCGGTACGATTTCGACCATGTCGCTGCCCGGCTGGATCACACCGCCAACGGTATTGACCAGCAACTGCTTGACGATCCCGCGCACCGGCGAGGTGACCAGGGTACGGCTGACGCGGTCTTCCAGGGCGCGGCCGGTGGACTCGGCCTTGTTCAGCTCAGTGCGGGCCTCGTTGAGCTGGGTCAGGGCTTCACTGCGGAATTTGCCGCGGGTTTCATCGATCTTGCGTTGCACTTCCTTGATCGCCGATTCAGCACGGGGGATCGCCAGGGTGGTGGCGTCCAGTTGGCCGCGGGTTTCCATTTCGGCGCGCTTGAGGCGCAGCACTTCCACCGGCGATACCGCGCCCTGGGCCACCAGTGGCTCGGACATGTTGATTTCCTGGCGCTGCAAGGACAACTGGCTGCGATACTGCCCCTGCTTGGAGGTGAACTCGCGCAGCTCCTGTTGACGCTGTACCAGTTGCTCCTGCAGGCCGCCGACTTCATCCTTCAACTGTTGACGCCGGCTTTCATACAAGGAGCGCTCGTTGGCAGCCTGGCTCGGCGCGGCCTTGAGCACGTCGTCGGGGATGTTCAGCGGGCGATCATCCACTTGCGCACTCAAGCGTTCGACGCGCAGTTGCATGGCCAGGCGCAAGGCTTCGGTTTCCCCGGCGTTGGAAACAAACCGGGTGTCGTCGAGGCGAATCAGCGGCGCGCCGGCTTCTACGATCTGGCCTTCCTTGACGTACAGCTCGGCAACGATACCGCCTTCCAGGTTCTGGATTTTCTGCAATTTGGACGACGGAATCGCCTTGCCGTCGCCACGGGTCACTTCGTCGATCTCTGAGAAACCCGCCCACACCACCAGGAACACGAAGAACCCGATGATCGCCCAGATGGTCAGGCGAATGACGCGTGGGGCATCTTCGATCAGCGCTTTGTTGACCTCGGGCAGGGGCTGGCCCTGCAGCGAGTCGGTACCTTTGAAATAGCGGCCGACCGCACTCTTGATGGACTTAAGCAACACTGATTTGCCCCTTCTTCAACGCTTCCATGACCACGGCTTTCGGGCCGTCCGCGAGAATCTGCCCACGGTCGACCACCAGCAGGCGGTCCACCAGCGAGAGCAGTGAGGCTCGGTGCGTGACCAGCACCACGGTTTTGTTTTGCACCACGGCTTGCAGGCGTTGTTTCAAGCGTTCTTCACCGGTGTTGTCCATGGCGCTGGTGGGTTCGTCCAGCAGCAGGATCGGCGGGTTGAGCAACAATGCGCGGGCCAGGGCGACGTTCTGACGCTGGCCGCCGGAGAGGTTCTGCCCACGCTCGCCCACTTGCAGCTCGTAGCCCTGGGGATGCAGACGGGCGAATTCGTGTACACCGGCCAGTTCGGCGGCTTGCAGCACCATTTCGTCTTCGACGTAGCGCGCACCGCTGACCAGGTTGTCGCGCAGCGTGCCGGCGAGCAACTGGATGTCCTGAGCGACGTAGCCGATGTTATGGCGCAACTCGCTGACGTCGATCTGGCGCACGTCCACGCCGTCCACCAGCAGCGCGCCGGAGTCGGGTTGGTACAGGCCGACGATCAGTTTGGCCAGGGAGCTTTTGCCCGAACCACTGCGGCCGATAATGCCGATTTTTTCGCCTGGCTTGATCACCAGGTTGATGTTCTTCAGGGCCAGGTTCTGTTGGTTGGGATAAGTGAAGTTCAGGCCCCGGCATTCGATGGCGCCTTGCAGGGTACGGCGGCTCATGGGGCGCTCTTCGAAATTGCGCTCTTGAGGCAGCTCCATCATCTGGTCCACCGAGGTCATGGTGACCTTGGCTTGCTGGTAGCGCGTGAGCAAGCCTGACAGCGAAGCCAGCGGGCTCAAGGCGCGGCCACTGAGCATGTAGCAGGCAATCAGCCCGCCCATGCTCAAGTTGCCGTCGATGATCTGGTACACGCCGAACACGATCATGATCACGCCGGCCAATTGCTGGATCAGCAGGGTCATGTTCATCGACAGACCCGACAGCAACTTCACCCGCAGCTCAAGCCGACTCAGGGTGCCGATGGTCTGCTCCCAGCCATACTGGCGCTCGCTCTCGGCGTTGTTGACCTTGACCGCGTCGAGCCCGGCGAGGGTTTCGATCAGGCTCGACTGACGCTCAGCGGCCAGGGCCATGGTGCGCTCCATGGTGGCTACCAAGGGCTTTTGCAGGGCGTAACCGATGCCCAGGGCAAGCGGGAACGCCAGCACCGGGATCCACACCAGGTGCCCGCCGAGGATGGCGATCACCATAAAGATCAACAGCGTGAACGGCAGGTCGATCAGGCTGGTGAGGGTCAGCGACGCGAGAAAATCGCGCAGGCTTTGAAACTCATGGATGTTCTGAGCGAAGCTGCCGACCCGCGCCGGACGGTATTTCATGGACATGCCGACGATGCGTTCGAACAGCGTGGCCGAGATGATCAGGTCGGTTTTTTTACCGGCCAGGTCCAGGCACAGACTGCGCAGGCTTTTGAGGATCAGGTCGAACAGGTACGCGCCGCAGATGCCCACAGCCAGCACCCACAGGGTGGCGGTGGCCTGGTTCGGTACGACGCGGTCGTACACGTTCATCACGAACAGCGGCGCGGCCATGGCGATGATGTTGATCAGGAAGCTGGCGGCGATGGCGTCGGTGTAGAGCCAGCGCGAACGCATGAGGGTGTCACGGAACCACGAACGCGCCCGTGGAATCAGGCTGCCGTGGTTGACGTCGAATTTGTGTTGCGGCTGAGCGAAGAAGACCTTGCCGATGTAATCGTCGGCCAAGGCTTCGCGCTTGATCAGCACCTCGCCGCCGTCACTTTCGCCGAGCAGGATTCGCGCTTCATCGTCGCCCTGCCAACCCACCAGCACGGTACTGCGCCCGTCCTTGAGCAATAACAGGGCCGGCAATGCAATTGTCGGGATCTGATCCAGCTTGCGTTGCAACAGCCGGCCCTGCAGCCCGGCCCGCGCAGCAGCACGCGGCAGCAGTTCGGCACTCAAGCGTTGCGAGGGCAGCGGCAGGCCGGTGGTGAGCATGGCCGCGCTGGCGGGTTTCTGATGCAGGGCGCAGAGCGCCAACAACCCGTCGAGCAACGGGTCGTCGTGCAATGCGCGTGGATCATGACTGAGATGAACTCGACCGATTTCAGATTCCACGCGGTGCACTCTCGACTAACAGATGGGGCTATTGGGGTGGCTCAATTCATCCCAGGCAGTTGGACTTTAGGTTTCACGTCGTTCTGCACGACGGAGGCCATCGGTGCGACCACTCCCTGGCTCTTGAGCAATTCGCCCATGGTCGCCTTGATTCGGTACTGAGTAAATAACTGAATGTTCTTGATTTCTTCCAGGCGGCGGGAAGCGGTGAACAATTCATTCTCGCTGTCGAGCAAATCCAGCAGGGTCCGTTGACCAAGGCTGAATTGTTGCTGGTAGGACGTGCGTACGCGGGTGCTGTGATCCACGTACTGCTGAGCGACCGGCAATTGCGAGTTGGCGTTACTCAAGGCGTTCCAGGCCAAGCCTAGCTCTTCATTGAGTTGGCGCAAGGCGTTGTTGCGAATATCCAGGGCCTGGTTGGCCTGGTACGACTTCGATTGCAGGTCAGCCTTGTTGCTGCCACCGGCAAACAGGTTGAAGCGCATGCGTACCATGGCTTCCCAGCCGTTGCTGTGGTTGGGATCACCGGAAACGTTGTTGTCGGCGTTGGTGCCAAGCTCAGCATCGAAGCGCGGGTAGAAGGTGGACTTGGCGGCTTCGTACTGCTTCTCGGCGGCGGAGATATCCGACTCGGCCGAACGCAGGACCGGGCTGTTGTCGAGCATCTGGCGACGGGCTTCGTTCAGGTCTGCCGGCAGCATGGCCATGAACGGGGCGGGGCGCTCGAGTTGGTCGGGCATCTGGCCCACAGCGCTGAGGTAGTTGACCTGCGCGTCGGCCAGGTTGGTTTGCTCGGTGATCAAGTTGTTGCGGGCCTGGGCCAGACGCGCTTCGGCCTGGTCCTGGTCGGCACCGTTGCCGACGCCGCGCTGGGTGCGCAACTTGATTTGATCGTAGATGCGTTCGTGGTTGCGCAGGTTGTCTTCAGCCAGGCGCACGAACTCACGACGGGTCAGCACTTCCAGGTAAACCTGGGCAACGGTCAGCGCTGTGCGCTCGGAAGTGCCGAGCAAGGAATAGGCGCGGGAATTAACGTTGGCTTGTTGACGCCCGACTTCGCTGGAGGTAGCGAAACCGTCAAAAATCATTTGCTGCAGGCGCAGGCTGGATTCACCGCGGTTGAGGGTATCCCAGTGGTTGCCGCTGGGATTATTGGCGCGGGTGGTGGCGTTGTCAGTCCCTTGACGACCGTAACCGGCGTTCAAATCGACACGCGGCAGGTAACCACCCTGGGCGGCGCGCAATTGGTAATCGGCGGCGATACGGCTGTTTACCCCCGCCTGGATTTCCGGGTGTACATCCAATGCCTGTTGCATGGCTTGGGGCAGTGTCTGGGCTTGTACGAAACTGGCGGCGAGAACGAACGGTATTGCCTTGAACAGGTGCAGACGCATTAAAAATTCCCCAGGACTTCTTGTCTCAAATCACAGCGATTACTAGCGCTGCGTCGGATAATGGCTACCGTTACGACCGTACGTCGGAAAGTTCAAAAAGCGGAACTGCTTCACACATGTAGGACGGTTCGCCGCGTAAATATCAATGTGACATTACGGAGGCGATTGTTTAGGATGGCGACCATAAGGTCAATACTTTGGCACAAACTAGATCGCTAAAAAATCCAGCCAAATATTTGACGTCAATACATATATAGACTACGCCCTCCTAATTAGCAGTTCTAAAGCACGCTGCGAAATGGAATTTGTCGAAACGCATCGCCGGAGAAAATTTTAATGAGCAGTGTTGTTGCCACCGTCAAAAGCATTGTTGGTCAAGTTTTCGTTATTTCTCCGGAAGGGACGCGTCGCGTCCTCGTAGAAGGTGACCGCCTGTTTGCAGGCGATCAGATCGACACAGGCATGTCGGGCGCCGTCAGCCTGGAACTGGCCGACGGTCGCATCCTGGATCTGGGTCGGGACACCCAGTGGAGCGCCGATATGCCGGACTCCACCGCCGACCTGGCCGCGGCCAGTGAGCAGGTCGCGCCATCGGTTGCCGAGCTGCAACAAGCCATCGCCGCCGGCGCCGACCCGACCACCGACCTGGAAGCCACCGCCGCAGGCGCCAACGCAGCCGGTAACGGTGCTGCCGGGGGCGGCCACAGCTTCGTAGTGCTGGACGCGACCGCAGGCCGTGTCGACCCAACTATCGGCTTCCCCACCGCACCTATCGGCCAAGGCACTTCAACACTCAATGCCCTGAGCGGAGCCCCAGGCTCGGCGGGCTCGGGCAATCAGGTGCTGCAGCCTTCGACCCTGACCCTGAGCGCGACGCCGACCATCACCGAAGCGGGCGGCGTGCTGACCTACACCGCTACCGTGACCCGGCCCTCCACCAGTGACCTGACCGTCACCTTGACCAATGGCGCGGTGATTACCATCCCGTCGGGCCAGTTGACCGGCACCGTCAATGTGCCCCTGGCCCCCAATGACAGCCCGTACATCGACCCGGGCCAGATCAGCGTCGGCGTTACCGGTACCACCGGCGGCGGCAACCTGGTATTGACCATCGACCCTAACCCGGCCGTGACGCAGATCACCGACACCATCGACACCACCACCGTCACGCTGACGGCGGGTAATACCGTGACGGAAGGCGGCCAGATTACCTACACCGCCACGCTGACTAACCCGGCGCAAACCCCGGTGAACGTCACCTTGAGCAATGGCTCGGTGATCACCATCAAGGCCGGCGAGTCGACAGGCAGCGTTGTGGTCGATACTCCGGCCAACGACGTTTACAACAACGGTTCGACCGTCAGCACCACCATCACCGGCGCAACCGGCGGCAACTTCGAAAACCTGGTACCGAGCACTACGCCTGCGGTCACCACCATTACCGATTCGGTCGACACCACCACCGTCACCCTCACAGCCAACGGCAACGTGACCGAAGGCGGCCAGATCACCTACACCGCCACCCTGACCAACCCGGCACAAACCCCGGTGAACGTCACCTTGAGCAATGGCTCGGTGATCACCATCAAGGCCGGCGAGTCGGCAGGCACGGTTGTGGTCGATACTCCGGCCAACGACGTTTACAACAACGGTTCGACCGTCAGCACCACCATCACCGGTGCAACAGGCGGCAACTTTGAAAACCTGGTACCGAGCACCACGCCTGCGGTCACCACCATTACCGATTCGGTCGACACCACCACCGTTACCCTCACAGCCAACGGCAACGTGACCGAAGGCGGCCAGATCACCTACACCGCCACCCTGACCAACCCGGCACAAACCCCGGTGAACGTCACCTTGAGCAATGGCTCGGTGATCACCATCAAGGCCGGCGAGTCGACAGGCACGGTTGTGGTCGATACTCCGGCCAACGACGTTTACAACAACGGTTCGACCGTCAGCACCACCATCACCGGTGCAACAGGCGGCAACTTTGAAAACCTGGTACCGAGCACCACGCCTGCGGTCACCACCATTACCGATTCGGTCGACACCACCACCGTTACCCTCACAGCCAGCGGCAACGTGACCGAAGGCGGCCAGATCACCTACACCGCCACCCTCACCAACCCGGCACAAACCCCGGTGAACGTCACCTTGAGCAATGGCTCGGTGATCACCATCAAGGCCGGCGAGTCCGTTGGCAGCGTGGTCGTAGACACCGCGCCCAACGATGTATATGTCAACGGCAGCACGGTCAGCACTACCATTACCAGCGCGACTGGGGGCAATTTTGAAAGCCTGGTGCCGAGTACCACACCAGCAATCACCACGATCACCGATTCGATCGACACCACCACCGTGACGCTGACTGCGCCGACCGAGGCGAATGAGGGCGGGCAAATTACGTACACCGCTACGCTTTCCAACAAAGCGGGCACCGACGTTACGTTGAAGCTGGATAACGGTTCTTCGATCACCATCAAGGCAGGCGACACTGTTGGCACCGTGACTGTTCCAGCGCCGACCGATGATGTGTTTATCGACAAGAGCACCCAGACCGTCAAGATCACCGAGACTACCGGCGGCAACTTCGAGAAGCTGGAAATTGCAGGTAATGGCGCAACCACCACCATCAACGACACTATCGATAAGGTCGATGTGGTACTGACCGCCACGACTACCGTGGGTGAAGGCGGCAATATCATCTACACCGCCAGCCTTGTGGATAAAAATGGCGCGCCGGTGACTAACGTCACCAACCCGCTCACCGTTACGCTGGATAACGGCCAAACCATCACCATTGGTGTGAATCAGTCGAGCGGCACCGTTACCACCGTAGCCCCGGATGATGTCTACAAAGGCGACCAGACCGTAACGACTGCTATCAGCGGCGTGACCGGTGGCGAGCACTTTGAAAATCTGGTTCCAGGGACCGATAAAGTCACTACAACTGTGACGGACACTCCGGGCACCGATAACACTACTACCGTTACGCTAACGGCTCCTTCCGAAGCGAACGAAGGTGGCCAGATCACCTATACCGCGACCTTGAGCAACAAGGCCGGTACTGACGTCACGTTGAAGTTGGATAATGGCTCTTCGATCACGATCAAAGCTGGCGACACCGTCGGCACCGTGACTGTGCCTGCGCCTACCGATGACGTGTTTATCGACAAGAGCACCCAGACCGTCCAGATCACCGAAACCACAGGTGGCAACTTCGAAAAACTGGAAGTTGCGGGCAACGGTGCGACTACCACGTTCAACGACACCATCGATAAGGTCGATGTAGTTCTGACTGCCACCACCACCGTCGGTGAAGGCGGCAATATCGTTTACACCGCCAGCCTTGTGGATAAAAACGGTGCACAGGTGACTAACATCACCAACCCGCTCACCGTGACGCTGGATAACGGCCAAACCATCACCATTGGTGTTAACGAATCGAGCGCTAGCGTTTCGGTTCTTGCACCAGATGACGTCTACAAGGGCGACCAAACCGTCACTACCGCCATCCAAGGCGTAACCGGTGGCGAGCACTTTGAAAATCTGGTTCCAGGGACCGATAAAGTCACCACGACGGTGACTGACACACCGGGTACCGATGACACCACCACTGTGACACTGACTGCACCAAGTGCCGTTAACGAAGGTGGCCAGATCACTTACACCGCGACCTTGAGCAACAAGGCCGGTACTGACGTCACCTTGAAGCTGGATAACGGCTCGTCGATCACGATCAAAGCTGGCGACACCGTCGGCACCGTGACCGTCCCTGCGCCTACCGATGACGTGTTCATCGATAAGAGCACCCAAACCGTCAAGATCACTGACGCTTCTGGCGGCAACTTCGAGAAATTGGAAGTTGCTGGTAACGGCGCAACCACCACGATCAACGACACCATCGACAAAGTCGATGTGGTTCTGACTGCCACCACCACCGTGGGTGAAGGCGGCAATATCGTTTACACCGCCAGCCTTGTGGATAAAAACGGTGCGCCGGTGACTAACATCACCAACCCGCTCACCGTCACCTTGGATAACGGCCAAACCATCACCATCGGTGTTAACGAATCGAGCGCTAGCGTGTCGGTTCTTGCACCGGATGACGTGTACAAAGGCGACCAGACCGTCACTACCGCCATCCAAGGTGTGACCGGCGGCGAGCATTTCGAAAACCTGGTACCGGGCACTACAGCGGTGAACACCACCGTTACCGATACCCCGGGCACTGATAACACTACGACTGTTACGTTGACTGCACCAAGTGCCGTTAACGAAGGTGGCCAGATCACTTACACCGCCACCTTGAGCAACAAGGCCGGTACTGACGTCACGTTGAAATTGGATAACGGTTCTTCGATCACGATCAAAGCTGGCGACACCGTCGGCACCGTGACCGTCCCTGCGCCTACCGATGACGTGTTCATCGATAAGAGCACCCAAACCGTCAAGATCACTGACGCTTCCGGCGGCAACTTCGAGAAATTGGAAGTTGCTGGTAACGGCGCAACCACCACGATCAATGACACCATCGACAAAGTTGATGTAGTCCTGTCCGCCACGACTACCGTCGGCGAAGGCGGCAACATCGTTTACACCGCCAGCCTTGTGGATAAAAACGGCGCGCCGGTGACTAACATCACCAACCCGCTCACCATCACCTTGGATAACGGTCAGACCATCACCATCGGTGTTAACGAATCGAGCGCTAGCGTTTCGGTTCTCGCACCAGATGACGTGTACAAAGGCGACCAGACCGTCACTACCGCCATCCAAGGTGTAACCGGTGGCGAGCACTTTGAAAATCTGGTTCCAGGGACTGATAAAGTCACCACGACTGTGACTGACACTCCGGGCACCGATAACACCACGACTGTCACGCTGACCGCGCCTGGCGCCGTTAACGAAGGTGGTCAGATCACCTACACTGCGACCTTGAGCAACAAGGCCGGCACCGACGTCACCTTGAAGTTGGATAACGGCTCTTCGATCACCATCAAGGCGGGCGACACCGTCGGCACCGTGACCGTGCCTGCACCGACTGATGACGTGTTTATCGATAAGAGCATCCAGACCGTCAAGATCACTGACGCTTCTGGCGGCAACTTCGAGAAGTTGGAAGTTGCGGGCAACGGTGCGACCACCACCATCAACGACACCATCGACAAGGTCGATGTGGTCCTGACCGCCACCACCACCGTCGGCGAAGGCGGCAACATCGTGTACACCGCCAGCCTTGTGGATAAAAACGGCGCGCCGGTGACTAACATCACCAACCCGCTCACCGTCACCCTGGATAACGGCCAAACCATCACAATTGGTGTTAACGAATCGAGCGCTAGCGTTTCGGTTCTTGCACCGGATGACGTGTACAAAGGCGATCAGACCGTCACCACCGCTATCAAGGGTGTGACCGGTGGCGAGCACTTTGAAAATCTGGTTCCAGGGACCGATAAAGTCACTACGACTGTGACTGACACACCGGGTACCGATAACACCACTACCGTGACGCTGACCGCGCCTAGCGCCGTTAACGAAGGTGGTCAAATTACGTACACCGCCACGCTTTCCAATAAAGCGGGCACTGACGTTACGTTGAAGCTGGATAACGGCTCCTCGATCACCATCAAGGCGGGCGACACTGTCGGCACCGTGACCGTACCTGCACCTACCGATGACGTGTTCATCGATAAGAGCACTCAGACTGTCCAGATCACCGAAACCACTGGCGGCAACTTCGAGAAATTGGAAGTTGCTGGCAACGGCGCAACTACGACGATCAACGACACCATCGATAAGGTCGATGTGGTCCTGACCGCCACCACCACCGTGGGTGAAGGCGGCAATATCGTTTACACCGCCAGCCTTGTGGATAAAAACGGTGCGCCGGTGACTAACATCACCAACCCGCTCACCGTCACCTTGGACAACGGCCAAACCATCACCATTGGTGTGAATCAGTCCAGCGGCACTGTTTCGGTTTTGGCACCGGATGACGTTTACAAAGGCGACCAGACCGTCACCACCGCTATCAAGGGTGTGACGGGCGGCGAGCATTTTGAAAACCTGGTACCGGGCACTGCGCCGGTAAACACCACCGTTACCGATACCCCGGGTACCGATAACACCACGACCGTCACGCTGACTGCACCAAGTGCCGTTAACGAAGGTGGCCAGATCACCTATACCGCGACCTTGAGCAACAAGGCCGGTACTGACGTTACGTTGAAGTTGGATAACGGTTCTTCGATCACGATCAAAGCTGGCGACACCGTCGGCACCGTGACCGTGCCTGCACCGACTGATGACGTGTTCATCGATAAGAGCACTCAGACCGTCAAGATCACTGACGCTTCTGGCGGCAACTTCGAGAAGCTGGAAGTTGCTGGTAACGGTGCAACCACCACGATCAATGACACCATCGACAAAGTTGATGTAGTCCTGTCCGCCACGACTACCGTCGGCGAAGGCGGCAACATCGTTTACACCGCCAGCCTTGTGGATAAAAACGGCGCGCCGGTGACTAACATCACCAACCCGCTCACCATCACCTTGGATAACGGCCAAACCATCACCATTGGTGTGAACCAGTCCAGCGGCACTGTTTCGGTCTTGGCACCGGATGATGTGTACAAAGGCGATCAAACCGTCACCACCGCTATCAAAGGTGTGACCGGTGGCGAGCACTTCGAGAATCTGGTTCCAGGCACTACGGCGGTGAACACCACCGTTACCGATACCCCAAGCACTGATAACACCACTACCGTGACGCTGACCGCGCCTAGCGCCGTTAACGAAGGTGGTCAAATTACGTACACCGCCACGCTCTCCAACAAAGCGGGCACCGACGTCACCTTGAAGCTGGATAACGGCTCGTCGATCACCATCAACGCGGGCGACACCGTCGGCACCGTGACCGTCCCTGCGCCTACCGATGACGTGTTCATCGACAAGAGCACCCAGACCGTCAAGATCACTGACGCTTCTGGCGGCAACTTCGAGAAGTTGGAAGTTGCTGGCAACGGTGCAACCACCACCATCAACGACACCATCGACAAAGTTGATGTGGTCCTGACCGCCACCACCACCGTGGGTGAAGGCGGCAACATCGTTTACACCGCCAGCCTTGTGGATAAAAACGGTGCGCCGGTGACTAACATCACCAACCCGCTCACCGTCACCTTGGACAACGGCCAAACCATCACCATTGGTGTTAACGAATCGAGCGCTAGCGTTTCGGTTCTTGCACCGGATGACGTGTACAAAGGCGACCAGACCGTCACCACCGCTATCAAGGGTGTGACCGGTGGCGAGCACTTTGAAAATCTGGTTCCAGGGACTGATAAAGTCACCACAACTGTGACTGACACACCGGGTACCGATAACACCACGACTGTAACGCTGACCGCGCCTAGCGCCGTTAACGAAGGTGGTCAAATTACTTACACCGCCACGCTTTCCAACAAAGCGGGCACTGACGTTACGTTGAAGTTGGATAACGGCTCCTCGATCACGATCAAAGCGGGCGACA
This sequence comes from Pseudomonas paralactis, assembly GCF_001439735.1. Taxonomy (GTDB): domain Bacteria; phylum Pseudomonadota; class Gammaproteobacteria; order Pseudomonadales; family Pseudomonadaceae; genus Aquipseudomonas; species Aquipseudomonas paralactis. Next base: position 102 of record NZ_JYLN01000004.1, on the reverse strand, counting down.
CTGTCGGCACCGTGACCGTCCCTGCGCCGACTGATGACGTGTTCATCGACAAGAGCACCCAGACCGTCAAGATCACCGACGCTTCCGGCGGCAACTTCGAAA
>NZ_JYLN01000037.1 GCF_001439735.1 Pseudomonas paralactis | reverse complement strand
TGAAGTCGTAACAAGGTAGCCGTAGGGGAACCTGCGGCTGGATCACCTCCTTAATCGACGACATCAGCTGCTCCATAAGTTCCCACACGAATTGCTTGATTCATTGAAGAAGACGAAAGAAGCAGCCCGAAATTGGGTCTGTAGCTCAGTTGGTTAGAGCGCACCCCTGATAAGGGTGAGGTCGGCAGTTCGAATCTGCCCAGACCCACCAATTTTGTGTGGGAAACGCCTGTAGAAATACGGGGCCATAGCTCAGCTGGGAGAGCGCCTGCCTTGCACGCAGGAGGTCAACGGTTCGATCCCGTTTGGCTCCACCACTACTGCTTCTGTTTGTATAAAGCTTAGAAATGAGCATTCCATCGTTGTGATGGTGAATGTTGATTTCTAGTCTTTGACTAGTTCGTTCTTTAAAAATTTGGGTATGTGATAGAAAGATAGACTGAACGTTACTTTCACTGGTAACGGATCAGGCTAAGGTAAAATTTGTGAGTTCTCTTAATCGAGAAATTCGAATTTTCGGCGAATGT
>NZ_JYLN01000003.1 GCF_001439735.1 Pseudomonas paralactis | reverse complement strand
CTCCACAAGCACCCACACGAATTGCTTGATTCAGTTGTTAAAGAGCGGTTGGTTAAGATCTTTCGTCTCAACCGAGGCGCGCATTCTACAGCAGCCTCATTTGCTGTCAAGTGATTATTTTCAGAAGCTTTCGAAGATTTCTTCAACAACTTCAACCACTTGCGCTTAAGATCTCTCCGAAGCGGGAGGCGAATTCTACAGCGTTACACGCTGCTGTCAACACCTCTTTTTCAACTTCCTTTTGGCCTCGATGAACTGAAGCAACCCACTGCCGAAAACCGCGTAACTCATTGTTTACCAAGGAGTTTTCCGTTTCGACTGCGCTGGAAGTGGGGCGAATTATAGACAGATATAATTCGCCGTCAACACCTAATTTCAGACTTATTCGGATTTGAGCGTAATACGCGCAAATGCCTTCTTTCCAGCCTGACAAACGTGGGTAGCGCCCAGCTCATATATAAAGGTGCGATCAACAACCTCACCATCTATACGCACACCGCCCGACCCCAACAGATCACGAGCGACCGCCGAGTTCTTAACCAGACCCGCCTTATTAAGGACGGCCGCAATCGGCATTGCCTCGGTAGCGGTCAATTCAATCTCCGGCAGATCGTCCGGCAACTCGCCATCCTTCATACGGTTACCCGCAGCACGATGAGCACTGGCAGCAGCCTCTTCGCCATGGAAACGCGCAACAATCTCTTCAGCCAGCTTGATCTTCACATCACGCGGATTCGCGCCCGCTTCGACATCCGCACGCAGCGCATTGATTTCATCCATCGAGCGGAAGCTCAACAATTCAAAGTAGCGCCACATCAACGCATCAGGAATGGAAACCAGCTTGCCGTACATAACACCCGGCGCTTCCTGGATGCCGACATAGTTGCCCAGGGACTTGGACATCTTCTTGACGCCATCCAGCCCTTCCAGCAAAGGCATAGTCAGAATGCACTGAGCTTCCTGCCCGTATGCGCGCTGCAATTCACGCCCCATCAACAGGTTAAACTTTTGATCGGTACCGCCCAATTCAACATCCGCACGCAGCGCCACCGAGTCATACCCCTGCACCAGTGGGTAGAGGAACTCATGAATCGCGATCGGCTGGTTGGTGGAGTAGCGCTTGTCGAAGTCATCGCGCTCAAGCATACGAGCCACGGTGTACTGGGACGTCAGACGGATGAAGTCTGCGGGGCCCATCTTGTCCATCCAGGTGGAGTTGAAAGCCACCTCGGTCTTGGCCGGGTCAAGGATCTTGAACACCTGGGTCTTGTAGGTCTCGGCATTATCGAGAACCTGCTCACGAGTCAGCGGCGGGCGCGTAGCACTCTTGCCGCTGGGATCACCAATCATTCCGGTGAAGTCACCGATCAGAAAGATGACTTGATGGCCCAGCTCCTGGAACTGACGCAGCTTATTAATAAGCACGGTATGGCCCAGATGCAGATCCGGCGCAGTCGGATCAAAGCCAGCCTTGATACGCAGGGGCTGGCCACGCTTGAGCTTTTCGATCAGCTCAGCTTCAACCAACAGTTCTTCCGCACCACGTTTTATCAGCGCTAGCTGCTCTTCAACCGACTTCATAACAGACCCGCAAGGCTCAGATTCAAAAGGGAACCAACCATACAAGATCAGGGACTAATTACAAGTTTTGCCCTGCGCACGGACACCGTTCAGCGAGCCCGGCATTCGCGAGCTTGCGCCACAGATGATTTGGTTATATTTTATACAGTTATTTCATCTTCATCATGTCATTCATCTTTTCCATTTCATCTTCAAAGTCAAATTACCTATGACCACTGAACCGTCTAAAGCGCCGCCGCTTTACCCGAAGACCCACCTGCTCGCCGCAAGTGGTATCGCCGCCCTTCTCAGCCTGGCACTCCTGGTATTCCCTTCCAGTGACGTAGAAGCCAAACGAACATCCCTGAGTCTTGACCTGGAAAGCCCGGTTGAACAACTGACACAAGATCAAGACGCTTCCGACGCTCAACAAGCCACAAACACCGCAACTGAATCACCTTTCGCACAGATCGAAAGCACTCCCGAAGATACCCGGCAAGCCACCCAGGAACCACCTGCGGCAGCCGCCGCCAAGAATCCCCAGCATCGCGAAGTCATCGTGGGCAAAGGCGACACGCTGTCTACCCTGTTCGAAAAGGTTGGGCTGCCCGCCGCTGCTGTAAATGACGTGTTGGCCAGCGATAAGCAAGCCAAGCAATTCACCCAACTCAAACGTGGCCAAAAGCTTGAATTTGAGCTGACACCCGACGGCCAGTTGAACAACCTGCACACCAGCCTCAGCGACCTGGAAAGCATCAGCCTGAGCAAAGGCGCCAAGGGCTTCGCCTTCAACCGCATCACCACCAAGCCGGTTATGCGTTCTGCCTACGTACACGGCGTGATCAACAGCTCCTTGTCACAATCGGCTGCCCGCGCCGGCCTGTCTCACAGCATGACCATGGACATGGCCAGCGTATTTGGCTATGACATCGACTTCGCTCAGGACATCCGCCAGGGTGACGAATTCGATGTGATCTACGAACAGAAAGTGGCCAACGGCAAAGTGGTGGGCACCGGCAATATTCTTTCTGCGCGCTTCACCAACCGCGGCAAAACTTACACAGCCGTGCGCTACACAAACAAACAAGGCAATAGCAGCTATTACACGGCCGACGGCAATAGCATGCGCAAGGCCTTCATTCGCACGCCGGTGGACTTCGCCCGTATTAGCTCGCGTTTCTCCATGGGTCGCAAGCATCCAATTCTGAACAAAATTCGCGCCCACAAGGGTGTGGACTATGCCGCACCGCGTGGCACACCCATCAAGGCGGCGGGCGACGGCAAGGTACTGTTGGCGGGGCGCCGGGGTGGTTACGGCAATACGGTGATCATCCAGCACGGTAATACTTACCGTACGCTGTACGGCCACATGCAAGGGTTCGCCAAGGGTGTCAAAACCGGCGGCAACGTGAAGCAAGGTCAAGTGATCGGCTACATCGGCACCACCGGCCTGTCCACCGGACCGCACTTGCACTATGAGTTCCAGGTCAACGGCGTACACGTCGACCCGCTGGGCCAAAAACTGCCGATGGCCGATCCGATTGCCAAGGCCGAACGCGCGCGCTTCATGCAGCAGAGCCAGCCGCTGATGGCACGGATGGATCAAGAGCGCTCCACCTTGCTGGCTTCGGCGAAGCGTTAAGGTATGCCGCTCTATATCGGCGTGATGTCCGGGACCAGCCTCGACGGCCTGGATATCGCCCTTATCGAACAGGATGCGGCGATCAAGCTGATCGCCACGCATTACATCCCGATGCCAGACACCTTGCGTGCTGAACTGCTGAGCCTGTGCGCCAGCGGCCCGGATGAGATCGCCCGCTCGGCAATCGCCCAGCAACAATGGGTGACACTCGCCGCTCAGGGCATCCGGGCCTTGCTGGAGCAACACCACCTCAAGCCTCAGGACATACGCGCAATTGGCAGCCATGGGCAAACGATTCGCCATGAACCCGCTCGAGGCTTTACCGTGCAGATCGGCAACCCTGCCCTGCTCACCGAGCTGACAGGTATCAGCGTGGTCAGCGACTTCCGCAGCCGTGATGTCGCCGCCGGAGGCCAGGGCGCCCCCCTGGTTCCGGCGTTCCATGAAGCTTTGTTTGGCGAACACACTGGCAACCGTGCAGTGCTGAATATCGGCGGGTTCAGTAACCTCAGCCTCATCGAGACGGACAAGCCTGTAGCGGGTTTCGACTGCGGCCCCGGGAACGTTCTTCTGGATGCGTGGATTCACTTGCAGCGCGGCGAGCACTTTGATCGGAATGGGCAGTGGGCGGCGAGTGGCAAGACTCAACCCCAGCTACTCAACACATTGCTCAGCGACCCGTTCTTCTTGACCAAAGGTCCCAAAAGCACAGGTCGCGAAGTGTTCAATCTGGCCTGGCTGCAACAGCACCTGAGCCAGTTGCCCTTCTTTGCGCCCGAAGATGTGCAGGCCACTTTGCTGGAGCTGACGGCCCTCACCATCGTCGAGTCCCTGCAAAGCGCACAGCCGAACACAGAGACCTTACTCATCTGCGGCGGCGGCGCGCATAACGCGACGCTGATGAATCGGCTGACAACGCTGCTGCCCTCCACCCACGTCAGCAGCACAACCACTTACGGGGTAGATCCAGACTGGGTCGAAGCTATGGCCTTCGCCTGGCTGGCCCATTGCTGCCTCGAAGGCATCGCCGCCAACCGTCCCAGCGTAACCGGCGCCCGTGGGCTGCGTGTCCTTGGCGCGATCTACCCCGCCTAAGCCAGCTTCAGACAGCAAAACGCCGCTTGGCCCGTAAAAGCCAAGCGGCGTTTCTGTATCCGCTACCGATCAGATCGAGAACGAAGACCCGCAGCCACAGGTGGTGGTGGCATTAGGGTTCTTGATCACGAAACGCGAACCCTCCAGACCTTCCTGATAATCCACCTCGGCACCTGCCAGGTATTGGAAGCTCATCGGGTCGACAACCAGGCTGACGCCCTCTCGCTCGACGATAGTATCGTCATCGGCCACATCTTCATCGAAGGTAAAACCGTACTGAAACCCTGAACAACCGCCGCCCGTAACAAATACGCGCAGCTTCAAGCGATCATTACCCTCTTCATCGACCAGGCTCTTCACCTTGTGCGCAGCACCGTGGGTGAATTGCAAAGCCGTGGGGGTGAAGGATTCAACGCTCATGCTGATAATCTCCCGGCGTAGCGCCGCCATATGCGTAATGACCGGCATTATCCGCTTCTCCTAGAAAAGCGGTCAACTATTGTTACGGTATATCAATCGGTGCAGCCGCCATAAAAACACGAAAGGCCCGATCAACGGGCCTTCTGCGTAACGACCAAGCTGCATTAAGGCAACATGCCCGCATGGGCCAGGCCCAACTTCTCATCCAGACCGAACAGAATGTTCATGTTCTGCACCGCCTGGCCCGACGCGCCTTTAACCAGGTTGTCGATCACCGACAGCACTACCACCAGGTCGCCATCCTGCGGACGATGCACGGCGATACGGCACACATTGGCGCCACGCACACTGCGCGTCTCCGGGTGGCTACCCGCCGGCATCACGTCGACGAACGGTTCACTGGCATAACGTTTTTCAAACAGCGCCTGCAAATCGACCGAGTGATCAGTGACGGTTGCATAAAGCGTGGAGTGAATCCCGCGGATCATTGGTGTCAGGTGCGGCACAAAGGTCAGGCCTACATCCTTGCCTGCCGCACGGCGCAAGCCCTGGCGGATTTCCGGCAGATGGCGATGACCTTTTACCGCATAGGCTTTCATGCTTTCCGACGTCTCTGAGTACAGAGACCCGACCGCCGCGCCACGACCGGCGCCGCTGACGCCCGATTTGCAGTCGGCGATCAGGCGCGACGCATCCGCCAAGCCCGCTTCCAGCAATGGCAGAAAACCCAACTGTGTCGCCGTCGGATAGCAACCCGGGACCGCAATCAGGCGCGCTTGCTTGATCTGCTCACGATTGACTTCGGGCAAGCCGTACACCGCCTCCTCCAACAACTGCGGGGCCCCATGAGGCTGGCCGTACCACTTGGCCCACTCATCGGCGTCCTGCAGGCGGAAGTCCGCCGACAAGTCGATAACCTTGGTGCCGGCCGCCAGCAACTCACCGGCCAAAGCATGGGCAACACCGTGAGGCGTGGCGAAGAACACCACGTCGCAGGCGCCCAGGGTCTTGATGTCCGGCACGCTGAACGCCAGGCCGTCATAGTGGCCTCGCAGGTTCGGGTACATATCGGCCACGGCCAGCCCGGCTTCGGATCGGGAAGTGATGACTACCACCTCAGCTTGCGGATGCTGAGCCAACAGACGCAGCAATTCGACACCGGTGTAACCCGTGCCGCCGACGATACCGACCTTGACCATAAACCTGCCCTCAACGAACCCACTGGAAAGCCGTCGATAATAGGGGCCGTATCGTCCTGCGACAACCGTCAACGTGACGTACGGGCGCATGAGCCACTACTATCTTCGCTACCGTGAACCTGGGAATAACCAAAATGCTCTATCTATGGGTCAAAGCCTTCCACATCGTCAGCATCGTCTGTTGGTTTGCCGGGCTGTTTTACCTGCCGCGCCTGTTCGTCTACCACGCCCAAAGCGAAGATAGCGTCAGCAAGGAGCGCTTCAGCGTTATGGAGCGCAAACTGTACCGCGGCATCATGGGGCCGGCGATGCTCGCCTCGCTGGTATTCGGTATCTGGATGCTGGTCCTCAACCCCGGCATTTTCCAGTCGGGCGCCTGGATCCACGCCAAGCTGACCCTGGTCGTTCTACTGATCGGCTACCACCACATGTGCGGAGCACAGGTAAAACGCTTCGCGCGTGGCGAAAACACCCGCAGCCATGTCTTTTATCGCTGGTTCAATGAAGTACCTGTTCTGATATTGCTGGCTATCGTAATTTTGGTCGTGGTCAAACCGTTCTAGTTTCAATTACTCGGGGGAACCTCCAATGTCGCTGCCCGCTTTGCTGGAACAACGCCTGCGCCTGCCCGTCGTGGTGGCTCCAATGTTTCTGATCTCCAATCCGCAACTGGTCCTGGCCTGCTGTCGTAACGGGGTGCTCGGCAGTTTCCCGGCACTCAATCAGCGCGAAAGCAGTGGCTTCAAAGCCTGGCTGGAAGAAATTGAAGCGGGCCTGGCACAGTTGGACAATCCCGCGCCCTATGCCGTGAACCTGATCGTGCATAACAGCAACCCACGGCTGGAGGCCGACCTGGCAATTTGCGTCGAGCACAAGGTGCCCATCGTCATCACCAGCCTGGGCGCGGTGAAAGAGCTGGTCGATGCCGTCCACAGCTACGGCGGCCTGGTGTTTCATGACGTCACAACCCGACGCCATGCCGAAAAAGCGGCCGAAGCAGGTGTCGATGGCTTGATTGCCGTAGCCGCTGGCGCGGGTGGCCATGCCGGCACCTGGAGTCCCTTTTCACTGATTGCCGAAATTCGCCAGTTCTTCGATAAAACCCTGCTGTTGGCCGGTTGCCTCAACCACGGGCATGAAGTTCTGGCCGCCCAATTGCTCGGTGCCGACCTGGCCTATTTCGGCACGCGCTTTATTGGCACCACTGAAAGCCAGGCACCGGATGCCTATAAAGAGATGCTGCTCACATCGCACGCCGCCGACATCGTGCACACTCCTGCTGTCTCCGGCGTGCCCGCAAGTTTTATGCGCCAGAGCCTGGAAAATGCCGGTTTTGATCTCGCTGCGCTTCAAGGCAAAGGTGAAATCAACTTCGGCTCCAAGCTCAAGCCATTGAGCGATGAGGCCAAAGCGTGGAAAACTGTATGGTCCGCTGGTCAAGGCGTCGGTGAGATCAACGATTTGCCTGGCGTAGACGAACTTGTTGCGCGCCTGGACGCAGAATATCGCCGGGCACGCGAGCGCGCGGCGCAGTTGCGCTGGCCACGCTGATCCATTTGCAAGGCCTGCCCATTGGGCCGGCCTCAATATTTTCCCTGATTAAGTGACAAGGATGCCCGCATGAGCGACAGCCGTTTCAAGATTGTGTTTGACGGAGCCTTGCGCCCGGGTGTCGAAAGCACCACTGCCAAGTTGAACCTGGCAGAGCTATTCAAAAGCGATGTCGAGGCGATCGAAAAGCTCTTTACTGGGCGCCCGGTCGCGCTGAAACGCGATCTGTCCCGCTCCGACGCAGAAACCTACCTCACGGCGCTGCAAAACGCCGGGGTCGAGGCACGCATCGAAGCAGAACAACCTGTGGCGTTCAGCCTTGCCGAAACCCACGAAACCGATTCTTCCGGCACCGACTTCTCCCGCGCCGCCGCATCGCCCTATGCACCGCCACGCGCAACAGTTGGCGATGACTTGCCAGAATTCGCCACGCTCAAGGTCTTCACCGTGCACGGGCGCATCGGACGCCTGCGGTACCTGGCCTGGACACTGGCGCTGACCGTCGCCTTGCTGGTGGCCACAGGTATCATCAGTACCGTCGGCTTCGCCGTGGCGACAGCCTCACCCACTATCGCCATCATCCTCGGCTCGTTACTGGGTTTTGCACTGTTTGTTGCACTTGTAGTCGTGAGCGTGCAAATCGGTGTGCAACGCCTGCACGATATGGGCTGGTCGGGCTGGCTGTATTTGCTCAATCTGGTTCCGGTGGTCAATAGCGTGTTCCCCATTCTGCTGCTGGTATTGCCAGGCAACGCGGGTGCCAACCAATACGGCGCACCGCCACCACCGAACTCTACCGCGGTGAAAATCCTGGCCTCGCTGTGGCTGGCATTTATTCCATTGATGCTCATCATCGGCCTGACCCTGGGCATGAACGGCTATCTGGATCAACTTGAAGCCAACATGGACAGCAGCTACGAAAGCAGCACCCTTACCTCCGACGAAGACGCGGATCAAAGCGTCATTACTGATGAAGCCGCAGAGCAAAGTGCTGACGATGCAGCCGAACCTGTAGACTCTGGGCAACAGTGAAGAAACGCCCGCCTGCCTGTGACGCCACTGTCACAGGCAGGCGGCGTTGCGATGGAGAAAGGCATGACCCGTTACGCTCTGATCACCGGCGCCTCCAGCGGCATCGGCCTGGCTTTGGCCGAAGCTCTGGCTCGGCGCGGCCGCAGCCTGATTCTCGTGGCCCGTCAGCGTGATCAGTTGGAAAGCATTGCCACTGAACTGACCCAACGCTTCGGCGTCGAGGTGCTGTTTCGTGCCTGCGACTTGGGCGAGCCGCTGCGCTTGTCCGGTTTTTTGCTGGAACTCGAAGAAGGCGAGCGGCAGATAGACCTGCTGGTCAATTGCGCCGGCATTGGCACCAGCGGGCCATTTTTGGCGCAGGACTGGATGACCGAGCAGGATCTGATCGAAGTCAACATCCTCGCGCTGACACGTATGTGCCACGCCCTCGGAAACTCCATGGCGCTGCAAGGTGGCGGGCAGATACTCAATGTCGCCTCGGTCGCCGCTTTTCAGCCAGGCCCGTGGATGAGCAGCTATTACGCCAGCAAAGCCTATGTGCTGCACTTCTCCGAAGGATTGCGCGAAGAGCTGAAGACCTGCGGTATCAAAGTCTCGGTGCTATGCCCCGGCCCGACGCGCACCGCGTTCTTCGGTACTGCGCAGATGGACACTGCAAAACTCGACCGCAGCCAGCAACTGATGAGCCCGGAGGAAGTCGCGCTCTACACCGTACGTGCACTGGAAAAAAACAAAGCCATCATCATCCCCGGACGTCGCAACCGCTGGCTGACGTTCAGCCCACGTTTGAGCCCCCGCTGGCTGACCCGCAAGATTGCCGGCGCGATCAACAAAGCCTATTGCCAGCGTTGACCGCCTCAGTACACTCACCTTCACTGTTACCCTGGAGAAACAGCTGTGGATACTCTGTTCACCAAGATCATCAACCGAGAAATACCCGCCAGGATCATCTATGAAGATGATCAAGTGCTCGCCTTTCACGATATCGCCCCGCAAGCGCCGGTACATTTTCTGGTAATTCCAAAAAAACCGATTCGTACCCTCAATGACTTGACCGAGGAAGACAAAGCCCTGGCCGGTCATATTTTGTTCACTGCCCAGCGCCTGGCCGTGGAACAGGGCTGCGAAAAAGGCTTTCGAGTGGTGATGAACTGCAATGAAGACGGAGGACAGACCGTTTACCACATCCATATGCACGTACTCGGCCAGCGCCAGATGAACTGGCCGCCGGGCTGAGTGCCGAGGGTCAAATTGACTCAGCGCAAACGCTTCGCCCTCTCTTGCGGTAAACTGGCCGCCGAGATTCTTCCCGGAGGTCAGCATGACTACCCAACGTCACTACTCGCCGATTGACCGTCTGCTGCTGCAAGCCGATATGGCCATGCGCACGCTGTTGCCATTCAGTGGCCAACCGTACCGTCCGTCACCCGCCATCGTACAGCCCGATGCCCAGATGAGCGAAACGGACACCCGTCACGTCGCCGGCCTGATGCGCATCAACCACACCGGTGAAGTGTGTGCCCAGGCGCTGTATCAAGGCCAGGCATTGACCGCCAAGTTGCCGCAGGTACGTGCGGCGATGGAGCATGCGGCCGAGGAAGAGATCGACCACCTGGCCTGGTGCGAGCAACGTATCCGCCAATTGGGCAGCCATCCCAGCGTGCTGAACCCGCTGTTTTATGGTTTGTCATTTGGTATCGGCGCCGCCGCAGGTTTGATCAGCGATAAAGTCAGCCTCGGATTTGTCGCCGCGACGGAGCATCAGGTCTGCAAGCATCTGGATGAGCATCTTGAGCAATTGCCGGCCGAAGATGAAAAGTCTCGCGCCATCCTTGAGCAGATGCGCATCGATGAAGAACACCATGCAGACAGCGCGCTGGACGCAGGCGGTTTCCGCTTCCCGGCACCGGTGCGCTTGGGCATGAGCGTTTTGGCCAAGGTCATGACCCAAAGCACCTACAGAATCTAAATCAAAAAAGGGCGCTCCAAGCGCCCTTTCTTTTGCCCGCAGCTGCCGCAATCAACCCAATTCGATGATTTCATAATCGTGAGTAATGCTCACACCGGCAGCGCCCAGCATGATTGACGCCGAGCAGTATTTTTCGGCTGACAGCTCAATGGCACGCTTGACCTGGGCTTCCTTCAGCGCCCGGCCCTTGACCACGAAATGCATATGGATCCTGGTAAATACCTTGGGATCTTCAGTGGCGCGCTCGGCTTCCAGGAAGGCTTCACAGCTTTCCACCGCCTGGCGGGACTTCTTCAAGATGCTGACCACATCAAAATTGCTGCAACCGCCAACACCCAGCAGCAACATTTCCATCGGGCGTACACCCAGGTTACGGCCACCGGCTTCCGGCGGGCCGTCCATGACCACCACATGGCCACTGCCCGACTCACCGAGGAACATGGCTTCGCCCGCCCATTGGATGCGTGCCTTCATCGCCCAGACTCCACTGCTAAAAAAGGGTCGCCAGCTTAGCACAGGCCCTTGGAACAGCAGCGCCCCGGATAAAATCGATAAATGACTGCGTTTGCCGATAAATTGGCTAATCGAGGCAGAATGTGTCTGGTAAGCTGGCGCCAAATCAATGGCGCATTGCCATGATTCTTACAGCGTGCATCAACGCCGATGCCGCTGGATAAAAACAACGCCACTTACACCGCGCAGTCTTTTCGGGATACAACCATGGTTGCTCTTACTCCCACACCCAAGATCAAGAACCTCGACAAGCTATTGATGCATTGCCAGCGTCGGCGTCATCCGGCCAAGCACAACATCATCTGCGCTGGCGAGCGCTCGGAAACCCTGTTCTTCATAATCAAGGGCTCGGTCACCATCCTGATCGAGGATGAAGACGGTCGCGAAATGATCATCGCCTACCTCAACACCGGCGATTTCTTCGGAGAGCTGGGGTTATTTGAACAAGCAGGCAAAGAACAGCAGCGTAGCGCTTGGGTACGAACCAAAGTCGAGTGCGAGGTGGCCGAGATCAGCTATGCGAAATTTCGCGAATTGGCCCAACATGATCCGGACATCTTGTACGCCCTGAGCGGCCAGATCGCCCAGCGCCTGCGTGACACGACGCGCAAGGTCGGCGACCTGGCGTTCTTCGATGTGACCGGTCGCGTAGCGCGTTGCTTGCTGGAATTGTGCAAGCAACCCGATGCCATGACCCATCCCGACGGCATGCAAATCAAGGTGACGCGCCAAGAGATCGGGCGCATTGTCGGTTGTTCGAGAGAGATGGTCGGCCGCGTGCTCAAGGACTTGGAAGAACGCAACCTGGTACACGTCAAAGGCAAGACGATGGTGGTCTTCGGCACCCGTTAAACCGGCATGAAGCTGGCCAGCATCTGACGGTACGACGTGTCGAGCCGATTAATCGCATCCGGTGCGGGAAAGGCTTCGTGCAGCGCAATGTGGCTCTCGGCGCGAACCCGCTGCTCCAAACCACAGGCCTGGTTGAAACGGTTGACCGCTTCGATCAATTCTTCACGATCGTTATCCAGCAACAATGCACCGTGGATCAAGCCCACCGGGCGCCCACCACTTTGGCGCCAACGCTGGGCGGTACCCACCATCTTGCGACCATTGAGGTTGACGTTGTAACGACCGTCACAAAAAGCCCCGTCGATTTCGCCGACGGTGGCATCGCCGCCCAACTCAATGAGGAAGTCGCAGATCGGCTGACACAGGCGCTGATAGCCCGTCTCGATTCGCCCTTGGTCACCTTCGCTGCGTGGCGGCGCATAAACCAGGGCGATATTCACCGTGGCACTGGACTGCGGCACCGGCTCACCGCCCGTTTCCCTCAGCAATACCGGCCATTCGGCTTGCGCCGAGATTTGGCTGGCCGCCTCGAAGGCCGGCAGCCGGCTTAGTCGACGCGGCATGACGAGCGCTTGGTCGCTGGGCTGCCAGAACAGCAGCCCGAATTCCTGCTCATGCGCGCAAACGGCTGCCAATAGGGCTTGCTCGGCGGCAAGGCCTGCTTCGACAGTCATGATCACGGGCTGGAGCATCGAGCACCTACCTATCTGAATAAACACAAAACCCAATGTGGGAGCTGGCTTGCCTGCGATAGCGGTGTGTCAGCTACACAGAGGTTGGCTGACCCGCCGCTATCGCAGGCAAGCCAGCTCCCACAGTTTCGAGCGTATTTCACATCAATCCAATGTCGAACTGCTGATCGTCGTACCACGCTCCGGAAAGAACAGGCGCTGCAGTTCCGCTCCCGGGTTTTCGGCACGCATAAACGTCTCACCCACCAGGAACGAGTAAACGCCGCTGATTTCCATCAGCTCCACGTCGGCACGGTTGACGATGCCACTCTCGGTAATCACCAGGCGGTCGCGGGGAATACGCGGCAACAGATCCAGGGTATTTTCCAGACTGACTTCAAAGGTATGCAGGTTACGGTTGTTGACCCCCACCAGCGGTGTGTCGAGGGTTTTCAACGCGCGCTCCAATTCGTCGCCGTCATGCACTTCGACCAACACATCCAGGCCGACGCTTTTGGCCACGGCCGCCAACTCCGCCATCTTCACATCATCCAGCGCGGAGACGATCAGCAATACGCAGTCGGCGCCCAGGGCACGGGCTTCGACGATCTGGTACGGGTCAACCATGAAATCCTTGCGGATCACCGGCAACTTGCACGCCGCACGAGCTTGTTGCAGGAACAGATCGGAACCCTGGAAGTAGTCGATATCGGTCAACACAGACAGGCAAGTCGCCCCGCCCTTCTCATAGCTGACGGCGATTTCGGCTGGTACGAAGTTTTCGCGGATCACGCCCTTGCTCGGTGAGGCTTTTTTGACCTCGGCGATCACGGCCGGTTGTTTAAGCTTGGCCTGAGTGATCAGAGCATTGGCAAAGCCACGCGGCGCATCAGCGGCTTTAGCCTGCGCTTCCAGCTCGGCCAGGCTCACACGGGCGCGGCGTTCGGCCACTTCTTCCGCCTTGCGGGCCAGGATCTTTTCCAGAACGGTTGGCACACTCATCCCTCATTCTCCATCTTGAATACGGCAGTGAATGCACCCAGCTCTTCGAGCTTCTCGCGAGCCAGCCCAGTGTGCAGCGCATCGTGAGCCAGCGCGACACCCTCCTTAAGACTATAGGCATGGTCGGCTGCGTAAAGTGCCGCACCAGCATTCAGAACGATCATTTCCGCAGCTTTCTGGCCGTTTTCGGTTTTGCGACGTCCCAGGGCATCGCGGATCAGTTCCAGCGAAGCTGCCGGGCTTTCCACCGCCAGGCCGTGCAAGCTCTGGCTCTTCATGCCCAAGTCTTCAGGTTCGACCCAATACTCGGTGACCTCGTCGTTTTTCAGCTCCGCCACAAAGGTCGGCGCCGCCAGGCTGAATTCGTCCAGACCGTCTTTGGAATGCACTACCAGCACATGTTTGCTGCCCAGACGCTGCAACACTTCGGCCAGCGGCCGGCACAACGCCTGGCTGAACACCCCCACTACCTGATGCTTCACACCGGCCGGATTCGTAAGCGGGCCAAGCATGTTGAACAGGGTACGCAGGCCAAGGTCCTTGCGCGGGCCGGCCGCGTGTTTCATGGCACCGTGATGGGATTGGGCAAACATGAAGCCGATGCCTACGCTGTCGATACAGCGCGCGACTTGCACAGGCGTGAGGTTCAGGTAGATGCCGGCCGCTTCCAGCAAGTCGGCACTGCCGCTCTTGCCCGACACCGCGCGGTTACCGTGCTTGGCAACGGTGCAACCGGCGGCAGCGACCACAAAGGATGAAGCCGTCGAGACGTTGAAAATGTTCGCACCGTCACCGCCGGTGCCGACCACATCGACGACGCCGTCGAGGGTCTTGAGCTCAACCTTGTCCGCCAGCTCACGCATGACCGACACCGCACCGACGATTTCGTCGATGCTCTCGCTCTTCATGCGCATGGCCATCATAAAGGCGCCGATCTGCGCGTCGGTGCATTGACCGGTCATGATTTCGCGCATCACATCGCTCATTTCAGCGGTGCTCAGGTCCAGATGGCCGACGATACGGCTCAGGGCAG
Source organism: Pseudomonas paralactis (assembly GCF_001439735.1). GTDB lineage: Bacteria > Pseudomonadota > Gammaproteobacteria > Pseudomonadales > Pseudomonadaceae > Aquipseudomonas > Aquipseudomonas paralactis. The sequence continues at coordinate 739,991 of NZ_JYLN01000003.1, read as the reverse complement.
TCTTGATATCCATGAAAAGTCCTTAGCGCGTGCCGCCGCTCTGCTTGAGAAAGTTGGCGAACAGCTCGTAGCCCTGCTCGGTCAGGATTGATTCAGGGTGAAACTGCACCCCTTCGATATTCAGTGTCTTGTGACGCAGGCCCATGATCTCATCGACCGAGCCGTCTTCCAGCTGCGTCCAGGCGGTCAGTTCCAGGCACTCAGGCAAGGTGTCACGCTTGACCACCAGCGAGTGATAACGGGTCACCGTCACCGGCAGGTTCAGGCCATGGAACACACCCAGATTGTTATGGAACACCGGGCTGGTCTTGCCATGCATCACCTGCCGCGCGCGCACCACATCGCCGCCGAACGCCTGGCCGATGGACTGATGGCCCAGGCACACGCCCAGGATCGGCAGCTTGCCGGCGAAATACTGGATGGCTTCCAGCGAGATGCCTGCCTCGGTCGGCGTGCAAGGGCCAGGCGAGACCACGATGCGCTCAGGGTTCAGGGCGGCGATTTGCGCGACGGTCAGTTCGTCATTGCGCACCACCTTGACCTCCGCGCCCAGCTCGCCCAGGTACTGCACCACGTTGTAGGTAAAGGAGTCGTAGTTATCAATCATCAGCAACATGTGGGTTCAAACCTCTTGAATTCACTGATTTCAAATGACCGCCTTCCAGGAGAGTAACCCGCTGCCAGACGCACGTTCCGGTTGCCGGGGCTGGCCGGCAAGGGGCGTCAAACACAGGGTGAAGAAGGCAAATCGGTACAGGTCCGGCCAAGCCGGCAGAGAAAAATGTCAGGCGCGCCAACGCCAACGGGCGTGTGCCTTGACTACTCGCATCAAGAGTTTGCTGATGATCAACACGGGGAGGGTCTCATTCATACGTTCAGGCACAGTAACGTAGCCTCGCCAGCGGTGCAATATGGAGCAGCAAATACGGGGCGCTCGTCCGCCATATGCAGGCACATAACCTGGCATTTAACTAAAGAAACAGCGAAAGTTTTGCTAGTGTTTCATTTCCAACACAAAAACAACCAAATGGAATATTGCATGCCCAGACCAGCGTTTTTCACGCCCCTTGCCGGCTGTCTCTTGTCACTGGCCTGCGCACAGGCCCTCGCGTCCCCATCCCCCTACTCAACGATGGTGGTTTTCGGCGACAGCCTGGCCGATGCAGGCCAGTTCCCCGATGGCTCGAATGGCTCCACGCTACGCTTTACCAACCGTACCGGGACAACGTTCCAGGGTGAGTACGGCCAGGTTTCATCGACCCTGCTGGGCGCCAGGCTGGGTGTGGCGCCCAACGACTTGAATGCTTCCACCTCACCGGTTCGCGCCGCTCAAGGCTTGCCAGACGGAAGTAACTGGGCAGTCGGTGGCTACCGTACCGATAACATCCTGGACTCTATTACCTCGGTCTCCAACGCTGCGATCCCGCCTGGCAATCCTGGCGGTGGCACAGTGTTGCGCAGTCGTCAGGGCTATCTACCGGCCAACGGCGGACGAGCCGACCCGAACGCGCTCTACTTCCTTTCCGGCGGCGGCAATGACTTCCTTCAAGGCCGCGTACTCAGCCCCGCTCAAGCCGTCGCCGCCGGCGGGAGGCTGGCCGACAGTGCCCAAGTGCTGCAGCAAGCCGGTGCGCGTTACATCATGGTGTGGATGCTGCCCGATCTGGGGCTGACGCCCGCCATCAACGGCACCCCACAGCAGGCCGCCAGCTCTGCCCTGAGCAACATTTTCAACCAGTCGCTGGTACAGCGTCTGTCGCAAATCGATGCTCAGGTTATTCCACTGAACATACCGCTGCTCTTGAACGAAGCCTTCGCCGATCCTGCGCGCTTCGGCCTCGCAACCGGGCAAAACCTGACCGGCACCTGCTTCAGCGGCAACAGCTGCACCGCCAACCCGGTCTACGGCATCGGCGGTACCAACCCGGACCCGACCAAGTTGATCTACAACGATTCGGTCCACCCCACCATCGCCGGGCAACAGCTGATCGCCGACTACGCCTATTCGCTGCTCGCAGCGCCCTGGGAGCTGACCTTGCTGCCGGAAATGGCCCAAGGCACGTTGCGCGCTCATCAGGACGAACTGCGCAACCAATGGCAAGCAGACAACAGCAGCTGGCAGGCCGTCGGCCAATGGCGTGCCATCGTGGCCGGTGGCGGTCAGCGTCTGGACTTCGATGATCAGAGCAGTTCAGCCAGTGGCGACGGCAGCGGCTATAACCTGAATATCGGTGGCAACTACCGGCTGGATGAAAGTTGGCGTGTAGGCCTTGCCGCCGGCCTGTACCGGCAGACACTCGAAGCCGGGGCCAACGACTCGGACTACAAGCTCAACAGCTACATGGGCACGGCATTCGCGCAATATCAGCACAATCACTGGTGGGCCGACGCCGCGTTGACCGGTGGCAAGCTGGACTTCGACAGCCTCAAGCGCAAGTTCGCCCTGGGCGTCAACGAAGGCTCGGAGAAAGGTGACACCGATGGCTGGCTCTGGGCCCTGAGCGGCCGCTTGGGTTATGACATCGCTGCGCCAGGCAGCGACTGGCACCTGTCGCCCTTCATCAGTGCCGATTACGCGCGGGTTGAAGTGAATGGTTACTCGGAAAAAAGCAGCCGCTCCACCGCCCTGAACTTTGATGATCAACAACGCGACTCCAGGCGCCTGGGCGTCGGCCTGCAAGGCAGCTATCGCATCACGCCGCAAACGCAAGTTTTTGGCGAAGTGGCCCACGAGCATGAGTTTGAAAATGACACCCAGAAGGTGAACATTTCACTCAACAGTGTGCAGGGGATCGACTTCAAGCTGGACGGGTATACGCCTCGCAGTAACGCTGACCGCTTGAGCCTGGGCGTCAGCCACAAGCTGACTCGGGACCTGGCGTTGCGGGCGGCATATAACGTGAGGAAGGATGACAACCTGACCCAGCAAGGGGTCAATGTGGGGGTGAGTCTGGATTTCTAAATACCACGCAAAACAAATGTGGGAGCTGGCTTGCCTGCGATGGCGGTGGATCAGTCACTGAATATCTCGAGTGATACACCGCCATCGCGGGCAAGCCCGCTCCCACACTTTTTATTCCAGCTTTAGTCTTGTGGGGTTTGCTCTGCCAGCGCCACCGCGCGGAACATCGCCCGGCGCTTGTTCAAGGTTTCTTCCCACTCAAGGGCCGGCACCGAGTCCGCCACAATTCCGCCACCGGCCTGTACATGCAGTTCGCCATCCTTGATTACCGCCGTGCGGATCGCGATCGCAGTGTCCATATTGCCGTTCCAGGCGAAGTAGCCGACGGCACCGCCATACACGCCGCGCTTGACCGGCTCCAGTTCGTCGATGATCTCCATCGCTCGGATTTTCGGTGCGCCCGACAAGGTGCCCGCCGGCAAAATCGCGCGCAGCGCATCCATCGCCGTCAGCCCGGCCTTCAGTTCGCCAGTCACGTTAGACACGATGTGCATCACGTTGGAGTAGCGTTCGATGACCATTTTCTCGGTCAACTTCACCGAACCGATTTCCGAGACACGCCCGGTGTCATTGCGCCCCAGATCGATCAGCATCAGGTGCTCGGCGATTTCCTTGTCATCGCTGAGCAGGTCTTCTTCCAGCGCCAGGTCTGCCTCTTCGGTCGCGCCACGTGGGCGTGTGCCGGCAATCGGGCGTACGGTGATCAGGTTATCTTCCACACGTACCAGCACTTCCGGCGAACTGCCCACCACGTGGAAGTCGCCAAAGTTGAAGAAGTACATATACGGCGTCGGGTTGAAGCAACGCAGCGCACGGTACAGGTCGATCGGCGCAGCCTTGAAGTCGATGGACATGCGTTGCGACGGCACCACTTGCATGCAATCACCGGCGAGGATGTATTGCTTGATGGTATCGACGGCGCGCTCGTAGTCATCCTGCGTAAAGCTGGAGCGGAACACCGGGTCGGCTGCAGGAGGGCGGCTCAGGTCCAGGCCGCGACGCGGGGTGATCGGCTGGCGGAGTTTTTCCAGCAGCGCCTGCAGACTGGCCTGGCCTTGCTCGAAGGCATCCGCCTGAGCAGGGTCGGCAAGGACGATCGCATGCATCTTGCCGGCGAGGTTGTCGAACACCACGACCGCGTCAGAGACCATCAGCAGAATGTCCGGCACACCCAATGGGTCCGGGTTCGGGCATTTTCCAAGACGCTTTTCCACATAGCGCACGCAGTCATAGCCGAAGTACCCCACCAGGCCACCATTGAAACGCGGCAGGCCGGCTATGGTCGGGACGTTATAGCGCGCCTTGAAAGTTTCGACGAACGCCAGCGGGTCTTCGACCTCGTGGCTTTCGATCTCGACACCATCATGGGTAATGCTCACATGATGGTCGTGCACCCGCAGCACCGTGCGACAGGGCAGGCCGATGATCGAGTAACGGCCCCACTTCTCGCCGCCCTGTACCGATTCGAGCAGGTAGGAGTTGGGCGCATCGGCAAGCTTCAGATAGATCGACAATGGCGTATCGAAGTCGGCCAGGGTTTCGCAGGCCAGGGGAATACGGTTATAGCCGGCAGCGGCCAAACGCAGGAATTCTTCACGGATCATGGGGGAGCCTCGTGGCTTGAGGGGCAAACGGTCAGGTAGGCAAACGTGCCGCAGCGCGGCGAGGATCAGTCAGGCGCGCCAACGCCAGCGGGCCAGGGCCTTGATGACTTTCATCCAGAGTTTGCGAGTGACCACCACGATGGCGTTTCCAGAAGGGGACGGATCAATGTCGGGCAACGTTATCTCAGCGCCCGCTCCCAGGCAACCGGGGATTAGCAGTCGCAGATCATCAATCACCAGCGCCGGCGATTCTTCGGCAATCGGCCGCCCGTGGTTATAGCCGTAGCTCAAGGCCACGCACTGCACGCCTGCGGCTTTTGCCGCCAGTACATCACTGCGCGAATCGCCGACAAACAACGACTGGGACGCCGGGATATTCGCCATTTTCATGACGAAGAACAGCGCCGCCGGGTCAGGCTTCTTCTGCGGCAAGGTATCGCCACCGATGATCCAGCGAAAGTAACGGCCGATTTTCATCTGATCCAACAGCGGCGCGACAAAGCGCTCCGGCTTGTTGGTGATCAAGGCCATTTCCACGCCCTGCTTGCTCAGCCATTTGAGGGTGTCACGCACGCCGGGGTAGACCACGGTGAGTTCGTGGCCGTTCTCATACGCAACATTGAATAACTCTAGGGCGTGCTCGGCTTCGACCTCATCGACACCCGAAGCGTCGATATTGTTGGCCAGGGCCCGGCGCACCAACATCGGTGCGCCGTTGCCGACCCACTCGCGCACCGCCTCGATCCCCACCGGCTTGCGCCCCAGCTTGAGCAGCATCTGATCCACCGCGGCTGCCAGGTCAGGCACCGAGTCGATCAGCGTACCGTCCAGATCGAACATCACCAGCCGTGGCAGCTTGCCGGGGAACAGCTGCTCGAAGCCGCTCATGGACGCGTCAGCGCCAGTTCGGCACGCATCGTGTCGATGACAGCCTGGTAGTCCGGCGCATTGAAGATCGCCGAGCCTGCCACAAAGGTATCGGCGCCGGCGGCAGCGATTTCACGGATATTGTTGACGTTGACCCCGCCGTCGATCTCCAGGCGGATATCCCGGCCCGAGGCATCAATCAGCGCCCGCGCTTCACGCAGCTTGTTCAGGGTGCCCGGGATGAACTTCTGCCCGCCGAAGCCTGGGTTGACGCTCATCAGCAGCACCATGTCGACCTTGTCCATCACGTACTCAAGTACGCTCAGCGGAGTGGCCGGGTTGAACACCAGGCCCGCCTTGCAGCCGCCTTCGCGGATCAATTGCAGGGTGCGGTCTACGTGCAGCGTGGCTTCCGGGTGGAAGGTAATGTAGGTCGCGCCGGCCTCGATGAAGTCGCCGATGATGCGGTCCACGGGGCTGACCATCAGGTGGGCGTCGATCGGCGCAGTGATGCCGTACTTGCGCAGCGCTGCGCAGACCATCGGGCCGATGGTCAGGTTGGGCACGTAGTGGTTGTCCATGACATCGAAGTGCACGAAGTCGGCACCCGCGGCCAACACCTTGTCCACTTCCTCACCCAGGCGGGCGAAGTCGGCGGAGAGAATCGATGGAGCAATGACGAAGGGCTGCATGACGCACCTTTTTTGAGCTAAATCACGATGGCGCGCATTGTATACCTCATGCTTTGCTGCGCGCACCGTGACCTAACTCAACGGTTAGTAAGCCGCCCGGTAGATTTTCTCGATATCAGCCGCGCTGAGCTGGCGCGGGTTATTGCGCATCAGGCGCTCGATACCTGCGGCTTCCGTGGCCATGGAGGCAATGGCCTCCTCGGGCACTCCGAAACTGCGCAGCCCGGCGGGGATCTCGACCGCAGCGCACAATCGCGTCATCGCCTCCACGGCCCGATCGGCAGCCTCGCTGACACTCAAGCCCGTCACATTCACGCCCATGGCTTGGGCAATATCCTGCATACGTTCGACGCAGGCCAACTTGTTCCAGTGCATGACATACGGCAGCAACAGCGCATTACTGACGCCATGGGCAATATTGAAACGCCCGCCCAGCGGGTACGCCAGCGCATGCACGGCACCGACTCCGGCGTTCCCGAAGGCCATGCCGGCCATGAGACTGGCGGTCGCCATATCGTCACGGGCCTGCAAGTTGGCCGGGTTGGCGTATGCCTTGGGCAGCGCGCTGGCGATCAGCTTGATCGCGCCGATGGCCAAAGCGTCGGTGATCGGCGAGGCGTTGAGTGACAGATAGGATTCGATGGCGTGCACCAGCGCGTCGACACCACTGGCTGCAGTGACACTGCGCGGGCAGGTCAGGGTCATCTGCGGGCTGATCAGCGCGACATCCGGCAGCAGATAGTCGCTGACGATGCCTTTTTTCAGCTGTGCGGCCTTGTCGGAGAGGATCGCCACATTGGTCACCTCCGATCCAGTGCCCGCCGTGGTCGGGATGGCAATCAGCGGCGGGCCTTTACGTGGCACCTGATCAATCCCGAACAAGTCCGCCAGCGCGCCGTGATAACCGGCATAAGCCGCCACGCTCTTGGCGATGTCGATGGCACTGCCGCCGCCCACGCCAATGAGGCCGTCATGCCCGCCTTCGCGGTACGCACGCATGCAGTCTTCGACAATGGCGATTTCCGGGTCGGGCAGTACGCGATCGAAGACTTCGTAGGCCCGATCGCCCAAATGTTCGAGAGCCAGGGCCACGGTGCCAGACTTGACCAGTGCCGCATCGGTGACAATCAGCGGGTTATCCACGTCCAGCCGGGTCAGTTCCGCGGCCAACTGCTCGATGGCGCCCGCGCCGGTCAGCAGTTTATGGGCGATCTTGAATGAGGAAGTACTCATGTGCGCGGCCTCTTGTGTATGGGGGGGCTGGCACAAGAATAGCTGCCCATCGCATGTTGTCTGCCATTCACTGGTTGAATGGTCACCGCCGATAACCGACGGGCAGAAAACCACGCCTCATATCACTGACAAATACTGACCAACCCATTAGGCTGCCCACATCACTTATGGCCGGAAATTAACCATGCTTTTTCTCCACCGTTCGGCACTGCCAGTGTTGTGCCTGTCGCTATTGTGTACCAGCGCCTTGCCTGTTCAGGCCGCCGACGCGCCAGCCCCCGCTGCCGAAAAACCCGCTGAGCGCCAACCCCTGCCCGAGCGCAGCCAGTCGCAAGCCAGCGCTCTGGAGCGGCAGATTCCGCAACCGGAACAACAACAGCTGCAAGCCGGTAGTGATTCATTTCTGGCCCTGTGGAAACCCGCCAACGGCGCAGAGGCCGAAGGTGTGGTGATTATCGTACCGGGCGCCGGGGAGAACGCCGATTGGCCGCAAGCAATCGCCCCCTTGCGGGGCAAGCTACCGGATGCCGCCTGGGGCACCTTGAGCCTGTCACTGCCGGACGTGAACGTAGACACCTTGCCGCCACGGGTCATCGAACCGCCCAAAGCCGCAGTCGATACCAGCAGCAAGGACGGCAGCACGGCCGCCAAACCGGTCGAACAGGCCGCCAGCGCCGAGGCCGAAGGCACTGACCCGGCGGTGGTGCCGGGTGCAGATGAACAGGACAAGACCGACGCCAAGCGCATTTTCGACCGCATCGACGCCGCCGTCGCCTTCGCCCAGACTCAAAGCGCCCGCAGCGTGGTGCTGCTCGGCCACGGCACCGGCGCCTGGTGGGCCGCACGCTACCTGAGCGAAAAACAACCGTCCCAGGTGCAGAAGCTGATCATGGTGGCCGGGAAAACGCCGGCGGCTCGCCAACCGGACCTGCAACAACTGGCGCCGAGTTTGAAGGTGCCCACGGCGGATGTGTTTTATCAAGACGCCCCGCAGGAGCGTAAAAACGCGCAGGAGCGTATCCAAGCGGCCAAGCGTTCAAAAAATGACGGTTACAAGCAGGTGTCGCTCACGGCGTTGCCCGGCAATAGCGCAGCAGAGCAGGAACAGTTGTATCGGCGGGTCCGCGGATGGCTCAGCCCGCAGGGCGGCGCAGACTGATCATTTAAGGCTTTTGCAGGAGCGAGCTTGCTCGCGAAAAACCCATGGGCGTCGCGTTTATCCAGGAAACACGCGTTATCGTTGACGTTTTTCGCGAGCAAGCTCGCTCCTACAAGAGGGCAAGTCCCCTCCCACATGAGAGTGAGCTCTCAGGCCAACAACCTCAGCGAAAATCCCGGCGCTCGCGAATCAGCGCATAAGCGTTATGCAGCTCCCGGGTGCGCTCGGTGGCTTCACGCACTTGGGCGGGGCTGGCGCCCGTACCGGCGATCTTGTCGGGGTGATGGCGGCTGAGCAGCCGACGGTAGGCGCGTTTGATCACCGAGGGCTCGGCGGTCGCCGTCACACCCAATATCCGCAACGCCTCCTGATAAGCGCCGCCACGATTGGCCAGCGGCTTGCGCTGCGGCGCGTAATCGGTTGCCAATGCCTGGAGCTGCTGCGGCGTCCAGCCCAGCCATTTGCCCCACAGGTCGATCAGGTCGCGCTCGGCGTCATCCGCCCGCCCGTCCGCCCAGGCCATGCGCCAACAGGCGCGCAATACACCTTCGGCCGCATGGGGTTGCGCCTTGAGCACACGCAGGTAGCTGCGCACGCGGTCGCTGCCGGACTTGCCTCGGTTGAAGGCGCTGATAGCGCGACGCTGGGCCGGCTCGGACATATCCAAAGCACGCATCTCCTGACGTGCCTGTTGGATATGCCCATCCACAATCCGGCCGTTACTCTTGGCCAACCGCCCCAACAGCACAAACAACAGTTCGTCATTGCGCCACGCCGGGCGCCCGCCCAGGCGCTCGCGCAACTGCGCCCAACTGTGCAGTTGCAAGCGACGATCCAGCGCCTGCCCCAGCAGTGCCCCCAACAAAGCCCCCGGAATACTGGCAATGGCAAAGCCAGCCCCGGCGCCGATCAGCGTCCCTGGCCACAACATTCTTACTGCTCCGCTGTCAGCAAGGTTTCGACCTGCGCCAAGCGCTCCAGCGTCCCGACATCCACCCAGCGTCCCGTCATGTGCTCCCCCGTTACCAGGCCTTTGGCCATGGCCGCGCGCAACAGCGGGGCCAACTTGAAAGCACCGGCGCTGCAACCCGCGAACATTTTGGGATCGAGCACTGAAATGCCACTGAAGGTCAGGTTATCGGCACCGGGCGCGGCATCATGAAGCACGCCGTGATCCAGGTAGAAATCTCCGCCCGAAGGATGATGCGCAGGGTTGTCGACCATCACCAGGTGCGCCAGGCCCTGGATCGGCTGCTTGAGACGGGTGAAATCGTAGTCGGTCCAGATATCGCCGTTGACTACCAGGAAGGGCTCGTCGCCCAGCAACGGCAACGCCTGGAATATTCCGCCCCCCGTTTCCAGCGGCTCACCCTCCGGCGAGTAGCGGATGCGCAGACCGAACTGGGCGCCGTCGCCCAAATAGTTTTCAATTTGCTGGCCGAGCCATGCATGGTTGATCACGATGTCGGTGAAACCGGCTTTCGCCAAGGCCTCAAGGTGATACTCGATCAGCCGCTTGCCGCCGGCTTGCACCAGCGGCTTGGGTGTATGCAGGGTGAGCGGACGCATACGCTCGCCCTTCCCCGCTGCCAGGATCATTGCCTTCATACAGTGGCCTCGGCGGGTTGGCGCAGGCTGGCAAGCAGCTCGCCCAGATCGCTCAACTCGGGCCGGTCGGCCAGCACCGCTTCTATATAGGCAAAGAAGCGCGGCACATCAGCCAGGTAACGCGGTTTGCCGTCACGGTGGCAAATACGCGAAAAAATACCAATGACCTTGAGATGACGCTGCACGCCCATCAGGTCGCTGGCACGCAGGAAATCTTCGAAGTCATCCTGCACCGGGATCCCCAACTGCCCGGCGCGCTGCCAGTAGCCGTGCTGCCATTCACGCACACGCGCTTGGGGCCAACTGAGGAAGGCGTCCTTGAACAGGCAGGTAATGTCGTAAGTCACCGGGCCGTAGACCGCATCCTGGAAATCCAGCACGCCGGGGTTCGGCTCACTGATCATCAGGTTGCGCGGCATATAGTCGCGATGCACCAGCACCTTGGGCTGGGCCAGGGCACTGTCGATCAATTGCGCGCTGGCGCGTTGCCATAGAGCTTGTTGCTCAGCGTCAAAGTCGATCCCCAGGTGACGGCGCACGTACCATTCCGGGAACAACTCAAGCTCGCGACGCAACAAAGCCACGTCGTAGCTGGGCAATGGTGCGTCCATCGGCAATTGCTGGAAAGCCAGCAGCGCATCGATGGCATCGGCAAATAATTGATCGGCGTTTTCAGCGTCAATCACATCCAGATAGGTTTTTCTGCCCAGGTCATTGAGCAAAAGAAAGCCGCGAGGCAAATCTTCTGCATAAATTTTTGGCACATTTATTCCTGATTTCGCCAGCAAATCCGCGATATCGACGAAAGGTTTGCAGTTTTCCTGGGGGGGTGGCGCGTCCATCACGACGAACGTATGGGCACCGCCCTCCCACCGGAAGTAACGCCTGAAACTCGCGTCACTGCTGGCCGCGGTCAATGTGGCCGGGGGTACGGGGCCCCAGTCCTGAGCGTTGAAGAGGATCGGCAACTGCTCATCCAGCCAGACTTCCAGCTGTTGTAAACGTAGATCTTGCTCGGGCATTACAAGGGTCTCCGACGGCGCTAGCCGTCAAGCGGGGCATGCTTTATTATCACGCATCTTTTTCAGACCATCGAGAGGCGTGCGGCCCAAACCGCGGGCAGATGGCACGCAGGAAGCCCGGACTAATAAGATGGCATTGAAATCCCCCGCGTTTCGTAGAAAATTTCCGTTGCTGGTAACCGGCAGTCTGCTGGCCTTGCAACCTTTCGCCACCTCATTCGTGGTCGCCGCGGAACAGTATGACTGCTCAGTCTCTGCTTCGGGTGCCTGGGATTGCGCGCCGAAGACCGCCGCAGCCCCGTTGCCACCGCGCCCGGTGCATGACGGTTCTGCCGTCAGCTCGGCCAACAGCACGCCGCAAGGCAAGGCTGGCGGCAGCGTCGACGCCGAACCCAAGACCGTGCTGGTCACCGAATCCAAGGGCCGTGGCCTGCGCTCGCGCAGCGCCGACTACAGCCACCTGGACTGGGTGCCTCGCGACAAGCTGACTGCAGCGCAGTTGGCCGAAACCGGCCCTTACTGCGGCGGCGCCTACATCGAGCCGACTCGTCCTGGCATGAACGACAAGACGGACAAGAGCGACGCGCCGACCTTCATCGGCGCCAAGGCCTCGCGTTACGAGCAGGAACAGCAGGTCGCCACCCTGGCCGGTGACGTGGTCATGCGTCAGGGCAGCATGCAGCTCGAAGCCGACGAAGCCAGCCTGTACCAGGCCGAGAACCGTGGCGAGCTGAACGGTAAAGTGCGACTGCGCGACAACGGCGCGCTGATCGTGGGTGACCATGCCCAGGTCCAGCTCGACACCGGCGCCGCCCAGATCGACAACGCCGAATACGTGATGCACAAGTCGCGCATTCGCGGTAACGCGCTGTACGCCAAGCGTGCCGAGAACGCGATCATCCGTCTCAAGGACGGTACGTACACCACCTGCGAGCCGGACAGCAACGCCTGGCAGCTCAAGGGCAACAACATCACGTTGAACCCGGCCACCGGTTTCGGTACGGCTACCAACGCGACGTTGCGGGTCAAGAACATCCCGATCCTGTACACCCCGTACATCTACTTCCCGATCGACGACCGTCGTCAATCCGGCTTCCTGCCGCCGAGCTTCAGCACCGGCAGCGAGACTGGCTTTACGCTGGTAACGCCGTACTACTTCAACCTGGCGCCTAACTACGATGCCACGTTGTACCCGCAATACATGACCAAGCGCGGCTTGTTGATGGAGGGCGAATTCCGCTATCTGACCAAGTCGAGTGAAGGGCAGTTTGGTGGGGCGTATCTTAATGATGATAGCGACGAGCGGAAGAAACAGACCGATTACGAAAAAACCCGCTATATGCTCAATTGGCAGCATAAGGGTGGGTTGGATTCGCGCCTGACGACTCAGGTCGATTACACCAAGATCAGTGATCCGTTCTACTTCCAGGACTTGAAGTCGTACCAGGAAGGCGTCGAAAGCCAGGATTTCCTGAACCAGCAGGGTTCTGTGAGCTACCGTGGCGACAGCTACCAGGCCGCCGTGAACTTGCAGTCCTACCAGTTGGCGACGATTTCTCAGATCACTCCGTATGATCGACTCCCGCAAATTACCTTTAACGGTACGCTCCCGTTTCAACCGGGTGGGCTGAACTTCTCTTATGATACCGAAGCAGTAAGGTTTGATCGTGACCTGCGTAGCGGCAGAGTTCGTGACAAGGATGGCGGCCCTTTAAATGCTGATGGCACTATCGGTGAGCGCCGCCTGGATGAAAACGTAACAGGTCTGACCCGTGCAAACGGTACTCGTCTGAACGTTGCGCCAGCCGTCTCTTACCCGATGAACTGGAGCTACGGTTTTATCACACCGAAGTTGAAATACGTCTATACCAAATACGATTTGGATCTTGATGGTAAGGGCAAGAACGAGATGGCCGCGGCCGGCCAGACATTCAACAGCTCGCAAGATCGTTCCGTGCCTATTGCCAGCATCGACAGCGGCCTGTATTTCGATCGCAAAACCACTTGGTTCGGTAAGGACTACAATCAGACCCTCGAGCCTCGCGCGTTCTACCTCTACGTGCCGAACAAAGACCAAAGTGACATTCCAGTCTTCGACACCAGCGAAAACTCGTTCAGCTACTCCTCGTTGTTCCGGGATAACCGCTTCAGTGGTTCCGACCGGATCGGCGACGAGAACAAGCTTTCCTTTGGCCTTACCAGCCGCTGGATCGAAGAAAACGGCTTCGAACGCCAGCGTGCCTCCATTGGTCAAGCGGTTTATTTCAAGGACCGTGAAGTTCAATTGCCAGGCGTCGACGCCAAGACACGTGATGATGCGCACTCAAACGTTTCTCCAATCGCGTTGGAATACGAGTTCCGCTTCAACCGCGACTGGCGCGCCACAGCCGACTACAACTGGGACACCGAAAGCCACGCCCCACGCTCCGGCAGCGCGATGTTCCACTACCAGCCAGAAGACAACCCGAACAAGGTCGTCAACCTCGGCTACCGCTATCGCAACGACCAAGTGGTCTACAACCAGCTGACCGGCAAATGGCAGTTCGGTGGTGACTACGGCACCCCGGGTCAAGAGAACTACGTGAAGGATTACTACAAAATCCAGCAACACGACTTCTCGATGATGTGGCCGATCATTCCTCAATGGAACCTGATCACCCGCTGGCAGTATGACTATGCCCGCAACCGCACCCTGGAAGCCTTCGGTGGTTTCGAGTACGACAACTGCTGCTGGAAACTGCGCGTCATCAATCGCTATTGGGTTTCCAACGACGAATACAGCCAGATCGCCCCGCTTAACGAAAAGGGTGACCACGGGCTCTTCTTCCAGATCGTCCTTAAAGGACTCGGCGGCCTGACCGGCGCCAAGGTAGAGAGCTTCCTCGACAAAGGCATTGAAGGTTATCGTGAACGTGAAGACAAAGCTTTCTGAGTGTTTGCGCCCGCTAGTGCTGGGCGCGCTGTTCCTGGGGACCGTTTCGGCACACGCCGCGGTTCAACAGCTGGATAAAGTAGCGGCCATCGTCGACAACGACGTGATCATGCAGAGCCAGCTGGACCAACGGGTCAAGGAAGTACAGCAAACCATCGCCAAGCGTGGCGGTGGTGTGCCGCCTACCAACGTTCTGGAACCCCAGGTACTGGAGCGTCTGATCGTTGAAAACCTGCAATTGCAGATCGGCGAACGCTCCGGCATCCGGATTTCGGACGAAGAACTGAACCAGGCCGTTGGCACCATCGCTCAGCGCAACAATATGAGCATTGACCAGTTCCGCGCCGCGCTGGCCCACGATGGCCTGTCCTATGAGGACGCCCGTGACCAGATCAAGCGCGAGATGATCATCAGCCGTGTGCGTCAGCGTCGTGTGGCCGAGCGGGTCCAGGTATCCGAGCAGGAAGTGAAGAACTTCCTGGCTTCGGACCTTGGCAAGATGCAGCTTTCCGAAGAACTGCACCTGGCCAATATCCTGATCCCGACACCAGACAGTGCCAGCGCCGAACAGCTGAATGCAGCCGCCGCCAAGACCCAGGCGGTGTACGACCGCCTGAAAGCCGGTGCTGACTTTGCCCAGACTGCTATTGCCGTCTCCGGCAGCGATAACGCACTGGACGGTGGTGACATGGGCTGGCGTAAAGCTGCACAGCTGCCACCTCCGTTCGATCGCGAGCTGAGCTCCATGGAAGTTGGCGGTATCACCCAGCCAGCACGCACCCCAGGCGGCTTCATCATCCTCAAGCTGCTCGGCAAGCGCGGCGGCGAGACCTCGCTTAAAGACGAAGTACACGTTCGTCATATCCTAGTCAAACCCAGCGAAATCCGTACCGAGGCACAAACCAAGGAACTGGCGCAGAAGATCTACGACCGCATCGAAAGCGGTGAAGACTTCGCCACCCTGGCCAAAAGCTTCTCTGAAGACCCTGGCTCTGCCCTTAACGGCGGCGACTTGAACTGGATTGACCCCAAAGCCCTGGTGCCCGAGTTCCAACAGGTCATGGCCGACACCCCGCAAGGCGTATTGTCCAAGCCGTTCAAGACTCAATACGGCTGGCATGTGCTGGAAGTCCTTGGCCGTCGCGCCACCGACAACACCAACCAGGCACGCGAGCAGCAAGCGCTCACCGTACTGCGCAACCGCAAATACGACGAAGAGCTGCAAACCTGGCTGCGTCAGATCCGTGACGAAGCCTATGTAGAGAACAAGCTGCCAGGCGCCGAGCAAACAGGCACCGACCAGGCAACCCAGTGAAACCCCAGCGTTTCGCGGTGACACCCGGCGAGCCGGCCGGCATTGGTCCTGACCTTTGCCTTCTGCTCGCCTCGCAACCTCAGCCACACCCCCTGATTGTCATTACCAGCCGCGACCTGCTCCTTGAGCGGGCCGCGCAGTTGGGCGTGGTCGTCAACTTGCTGGAGGTGGCGCCGGGCAATTGGCCGCACACACCCGCCCCGGCCGGCAGCCTGTATGTGTGGGACACCCCATTGCAGGCCGATGTGGTCGCCGGGCAACTGAACACGGCCAATGCAGCCTTCGTGCTGGAAACCCTGACACGCGCCGGGCAAGGCTGCATCGACGGTACCTTTGCCGGCATGATCACCGCGCCTGTGCATAAAGGCGTGATCAACGAATCCGGCATCGCGTTTTCCGGCCATACCGAGTTCCTGGCCGAGCTGACCCATACCGAGCAAGTCGTGATGATGCTGGCTACCCGTGGCCTGCGTGTTGCGCTGGTGACCACCCATCTGCCACTGCGCGATATTGCCGACGCCATCACCGCCGAGCGCATAGCGCGCGTCACACGCATCCTGCATGACGACCTGCAACACAAATTCGGCATTGCCCAACCGCGTATTCTGGTGTGCGGGCTCAACCCCCACGCCGGTGAAGGCGGCCACTTGGGCCATGAAGAAATCGACATCATTGAACCGACATTAGAGCGCCTGCGCCAAGAAGGCATGGACCTGCGCGGCCCATTGCCTGCAGACACTCTGTTTACCCCCAAATATCTGGAGCACTGCGACGCAGTGCTGGCGATGTACCACGACCAGGGGCTGCCCGTGCTGAAGTACAAAGGCTTCGGCGCTGCAGTCAACGTGACCCTGGGCCTGCCGATCATCCGCACCTCCGTCGACCATGGCACAGCCCTGGACCTGGCGGGCAGCGGCAAGATCGATACCGGCAGCCTGCACGTGGCCCTGGAAACCGCCTATCAGATGGCCGAGACCCGTATATGACTGAGCATTACCAACACCGGGCGCGCAAGCGCTTCGGGCAAAACTTCCTGCACGACGCTGGCGTGATCGACCGTATCCTGCGCTCCATCCACGCCAAGCCAGAAGACCGCTTGCTGGAAATCGGCCCGGGCCAGGGCGCGCTGACACAAGGCCTGCTGGCCAGCGGTGGGCAACTGGACGTGGTGGAACTGGACAAGGACTTGATCCCGATCCTCAACCAGCAGTTCGCCGGCAAGTCCAACTTCAACCTGCACCAGGGCGATGCGCTGAAGTTCGACTTCAATAGCCTCAATGCCGCGCCCAATAGCCTGCGGGTGGTGGGCAACCTGCCGTACAACATCTCCACACCGCTGATTTTTCACCTGCTGAACAACGCCGGGATCATCCGCGACATGCACTTCATGCTGCAAAAAGAAGTGGTGGAACGTCTGGCGGCCGGCCCCGGTGGTGGCGACTGGGGACGGTTGTCGATCATGGTCCAGTACCACTGCCGCGTGGAGCACCTGTTCAACGTAGGGCCTGGGGCGTTCAACCCGCCGCCAAAGGTCGATTCGGCCATCGTGCGACTGGTGCCTCACGCCGTGCTGCCGCACCCGGCCAAGGATCACAAACTGCTGGAGCGCGTGGTACGCGAAGCGTTCAACCAACGTCGCAAGACCCTGCGCAATACGCTCAAGGCCCTGCTGAGCAACGCTGAAATCGAAGCCGCCGGCGTCGATGGCAGCCTGCGCCCCGAACAGCTGGACCTGGCTGCTTTCGTACGCCTGGCCGACCAACTTGCCATCCAGCCAGCGCCAACAGAAGGATAAGGCTCAACGCGATCCAATGTGGGAGGGGGCTTGCTCCCGATAGGGGAGTATCAGTGGATACATTTTCAACTGACACATCGCTATCGGGAGCAAGCCCCCTCCCACATTTGGATCACGTATCTGGCCTAGTGCCCACCTCATGGCCTAGACTTACCCGCATCTGCTGTCCTTCGCTTTTAAGGCCTCTTGCATGTCCGATCCTCGCTATCAGATAGACGTCAGCGTCGTCACCCGCTTCCTGGCGGACCAATCGCAACCCGAACATAACCGCTTCGCCTTTGCCTACACCATTACAGTGAAGAACAACGGGCTGGTGCCGGCCAAGCTGCTGTCGCGCCACTGGGTCATCACCGATGGCGACGGCCAGGTCGAGGAAGTGCGCGGGGCAGGGGTTGTCGGCCAGCAACCGTTGATCGACAGCGGCGCCAGCCACACTTACAGCAGCGGCACGGTGATGACCTCCAAGGTCGGCACCATGCAGGGCTCGTATCAGATGAAAGCTACCGACGGTCATTTGTTCGATGCAACGATCAAGCCCTTCCGCCTCGCGGTGCCCGGAGCCCTGCACTGATGGCGACGTACGCGGTGGGCGACCTGCAAGGTTGCCTTGAACCTCTCAAGCGCCTGCTTGAGCGCGTAGCCTTTAACCCCGCAAGCGATCGCCTGTGGCTGGTGGGCGACCTCGTCAACCGCGGCCCACAGTCTCTGGAAACCCTGCGCTACCTCTATAGCCTGCGTGATTCGCTGGTATGCGTGCTGGGTAACCACGACCTGCACCTGCTCGCAGCCGGCAATAACATCGAGCGCCTGAAAAAGGGCGACACCCTGCGCGAGATCCTCGAAGCCCCGGACCGCGCCGAGCTGCTCGACTGGCTACGCCGGCAAAAACTCATGCACTACGATGAGGGCCGCAACATGGCCTTGGTGCATGCAGGTATACCGCCTCAGTGGACGCTGAAAAAAGCCCTCAAATGCGCCGCTGAAGTCCAAAGCGCACTGGCCGATGACACCCTGTACACCACCTACCTGGACGGGATGTACGGCAATGAACCGGTGAAATGGGACAACGACCTCAGCGGCATCACCCGCCTGCGCGTGATCACCAACTATTTCACGCGGATGCGTTTCTGCACCGCTGAAGGCAAGCTGGACCTCAAGAGCAAGGAAGGCGCCGACACCGCACTACCCGGCTACAAGCCCTGGTTCGCCCACAAGGAGCGCAAGACCCGCGATACGAAGATCATCTTTGGTCACTGGGCCGCCCTGGAAGGCAAATGCGACGAACCCGGCGTGTTCGCCCTCGACACCGGTTGCGTGTGGGGCGGCGCCATGACCCTGATGAACATCGACACCGGCGAGCGCTTCGGCTGCCAGTGTGAGCCCCCTCTTTCCATTACCCAGCCGGCCGCCGCCAAGCCATAGGAGCCCGCCATGACCGAATTCAAACGTATCCCTCCCAAAGACGCCCAAGTGCTGCGCGAGCAAGGCGCAGTAGTGGTCGATATCCGCGACCAGGCTACTTATGCGGCGACCCATATCACCGGCGCCCAGCATCTGGACAACGTCAACATCGCCGACTTCATCCGCGAAGCCGACCTTGATGCGCCGCTGATCGTGGCCTGCTACCACGGCAACTCCAGTCAGAGCGCCGCGGCCTACCTGGTCAGCCAGGGCTTCTCCGACGTCTACAGCCTGGACGGCGGCTTTGAGCTGTGGCGTGCGACCTATCCCGCAGAAATTTCCTCCAGCGATTCGCAATAATTTTTTTCACACCCCGCTACCCCGCGTGACGCTTGGGCTTGCGCCGTTTCTGACGAACGGCGCAGCCAAACTAATTGCGCATCACGCCTTGACCTCCCGGATTCCGAACTATCCTTAAGCGCAGGCCATCCGAATCAGGGGAGAGCCGGTACACCGGCGTACGGGTCATCGGTAGTGTTTCAGGGTGTTCTGGGGGGAAAACAGCCATTGGCGTACGTCAATGACTGCCAGCATCCGCTGATTGATCCGGCGTCGGCTCCACGTATCGAGCGAGGTGACGACGTCATGAGTATCTTTAGCCACTTCCAACAACGCTTCGCGTCCACGCAGCAGGAAGAACTCACGCTTCAAGAGTATCTCGAGCTGTGCAAGCAGGACCGCAGCACCTATGCCTCTGCCGCCGAACGCCTGCTGTTGGCGATCGGCGAGCCTGAGCTGGTGGAAACCGCCAACAATTCGCGCCTGTCGCGGATATTTTCCAACAAGGTGATCCGCCGCTATCCGGCCTTTGAAGACTTCCATGGCATGGAAGAATGCATCGACCAGATCGTCTCCTACTTCCGCCATGCCGCCCAGGGCCTGGAAGAGAAGAAACAGATCCTCTACCTGCTCGGCCCGGTCGGCGGCGGCAAGTCGTCCCTGGCGGAAAAGCTCAAGCAACTGATCGAGAAAGTGCCCTTCTACGCGATCAAGGGCTCGCCGGTCTTCGAATCGCCCCTGGGCCTGTTCAACGCCACGGAAGATGGCGCTATTCTCGAAGAAGACTTCGGCATCCCGCGGCGCTACCTCAACACCATCATGTCGCCATGGGCCACCAAGCGCCTGGCCGAATTCGGTGGTGATATCAGCCAGTTCCGGGTGGTCAAACTCTACCCGTCGATCCTCAACCAGATCGGCGTGGCCAAGACCGAACCCGGCGACGAAAACAACCAGGATATTTCGGCGCTGGTGGGCAAGGTCGATATTCGCAAACTCGAAGAATTCCCACAGAACGACGCTGACGCCTATAGCTACTCGGGCGCGCTGTGCCGGGCCAACCAAGGCTTGATGGAGTTCGTGGAGATGTTCAAGGCGCCGATCAAGGTGCTGCACCCACTGCTCACCGCTACCCAGGAAGGCAACTACAACAGCACCGAAGGCCTGGGCGCGATTCCGTTTACAGGGATTCTGCTGGCTCACTCCAACGAATCGGAATGGCACACCTTCCGCAACAACAAGAACAACGAAGCCTTTATCGACCGGATCTATATCGTCAAGGTGCCGTACTGCCTGCGGGTCAGCGATGAGATCAAGATTTACGACAAGCTGTTGTTCAACAGCTCCCTGGCCAAGGCCCACTGCGCACCCGACACCTTGAAGATGCTCGCCCAGTTCACCGTACTGTCGCGCCTTAAGGAGCCGGAGAACTCGAACATCTACTCAAAAATGCGGGTGTATGACGGCGAGAACCTCAAGGATACCGATCCCAAGGCCAAATCGATCCAGGAGTATCGCGACACGGCTGGCGTCGATGAGGGTATGAATGGCCTGTCGACGCGTTTTGCTTTCAAGATCCTGTCCAAAGTCTTCAACTTCGACCCTCACGAAATCGCCGCCAACCCGGTGCACCTGCTGTATGTGCTGGAGCAGCAGATCGAACAGGAGCAATTCCAGGCGGAAACCCGCGAACGCTACCTGCGCTTCCTCAAGGAATACCTGGCACCGCGCTACATCGAGTTTATCGGCAAGGAAATCCAGACCGCTTACCTGGAGTCTTACAGCGAGTACGGCCAGAACATCTTCGACCGCTACGTGCTGTACGCCGACTTCTGGATCCAGGACCAGGAATACCGCGACCCGGAAACCGGCGAAATCCTCAATCGCGTGGCCCTCAACGAAGAATTGGAAAAGATCGAGAAACCCGCCGGCATCAGCAATCCGAAGGATTTCCGCAACGAAATCGTCAACTTCGTACTGCGTGCCCGTGCCAACAATAACGGCAAGAACCCCACTTGGCTCAGCTACGAGAAGCTGCGGGTGGTCATCGAGAAGAAAATGTTCTCCAACACCGAGGATCTGCTGCCGGTCATCAGCTTCAATGCCAAGGCCAGCAAGGAGGATCAGCAAAAACACAACGACTTCGTCACACGAATGGTCGAGCGCGGCTACACCGACAAACAGGTACGGCTGCTCTCCGAGTGGTACTTGCGGGTGCGTAAATCGCAGTAAGGCAGCGACGAGCGAACGCTGCCAGGCGTCTTGCCTGGCGGCTGACCGCTTGTCTCTAAGCTTCCAGCTTGCGGCTTGAAGCTTGTAACGTGAAGCTGCCCGGAGGGCTCCCCATGAGCTATGTGATCGACCGACGCCTCAATGGCAAGAACAAGAGCACGGTAAACCGCCAGCGTTTCCTGCGGCGTTACCGTGACCACATCAAAAAGGCTGTAGAAGAAGCTGTCAGCCGCCGCTCCATTACCGACATGGAGCATGGCGAGCAAATCAGCATTCCTGGCCGGGACATCGACGAGCCTGTGCTTCACCATGGGCGCGGCGGCAAACAGACTGTCGTGCACCCCGGCAACAAGGAATTCACCACTGGCGAACACATCCAGCGCCCACAAGGCGGTGGTGGCGGCAAGGGGCCGGGCAAGGCCGGCAACTCCGGCGAAGGCATGGATGAATTCGTGTTCCAGATCACTCAGGAAGAGTTCCTCGAATTCATGTTCGAAGACCTCGAACTGCCTAACCTGGTCAAGCGCAACCTGACCGGCACCGACACGTTCAAGACCGTGCGCGCGGGCATCAGCAACGAGGGCAACCCTTCACGCATCAACATCATCCGCACCTTGCGTTCAGCCCACGCGCGACGCATCGCCCTCTCGGGCAGCAGCCGCGCAAAGCTAAAGGCGGCCAAGGAAGAACTGGCACGATTGAAGCGTGAAGAACCAGACAACTTCGGCGATATCCAGGAAATCGAGGCAGAAATCGAGAAACTCAGTGCACGTATTCATCGCGTGCCGTTCCTCGACACCTTTGACTTGAAATACAACCTGCTGGTGAAGCAGCCCAACCCCAGCTCCAAGGCCGTGATGTTCTGCCTGATGGACGTCTCCGGCTCCATGACCCAGGCCACCAAGGACATCGCCAAGCGCTTCTTTATCCTGCTGTACCTGTTTCTGAAACGGAACTACGACAAGATCGACGTCGTGTTTATTCGCCATCACACCAGCGCACGGGAAGTGGACGAAGAAGAGTTTTTTTATTCGCGGGAAACCGGCGGCACCATCGTATCCAGCGCGTTGAAGCTGATGCAGGAAATCATGGCCGAGCGCTACCCTGCCAACGAATGGAACATCTACGCCGCCCAGGCCTCGGACGGCGACAACTGGAACGACGACTCGCCGATCTGCCGCGACATTTTGATCAATCAGATCATGCCGTTTGTGCAGTACTACACCTATGTTGAAATCACCCCCCGTGAGCATCAGGCCCTGTGGTTCGAATACGAGCGCATTGGCGAAGCCTTTGCCGACACGTTCGCCCAACAGCAACTGGTCTCGGCCGGCGATATTTATCCGGTCTTCCGTGAACTCTTCCAGCGCAGGTTAGTGACATGACCGCCAAAAAAGAGAACAAGCGCCAACCCATCTCCACTGGCTCCGAGTGGACCTTTGAATTGATCCAGGCCTATGACCGGGAAATCAGCCGTATTGCAGCGGGTTATGCTCTGGATACTTACCCCAACCAGATTGAAGTGATCACCGCTGAGCAAATGATGGATGCCTATGCCTCTGTGGGCATGCCGTTGGGTTATCACCATTGGTCCTATGGCAAACATTTTCTCAGCACAGAGAAGTCCTATACGCGAGGCCAGATGGGCCTGGCCTACGAGATCGTGATCAACTCCGACCCGTGCATTGCCTATCTGATGGAAGAAAACACCATCTGCATGCAGGCGTTGGTGGTGGCTCATGCCTGCTATGGACATAACAGTTTCTTCAAAGGCAATTACCTGTTTCGAACCTGGACCGACGCCAGCTCAATCATCGATTACCTGGTATTCGCCAAGCAGTACATCATGCAGTGTGAAGAACGCCACGGCATCGATGCGGTGGAAGACCTGCTGGACTCTTGCCATGCACTGATGAATTACGGAGTCGACCGCTACAAGCGCCCGTATCCGATTTCAGCCGAGGAAGAGCGCCTGCGCCAGAAGGAGCGAGAGGAGCACCTGCAGAAACAAATCAACGATTTGTGGCGCACCATTCCCAAGCGCGCCGGCAAAAACAACGACAAGGACAATGCACGCTTCCCCGCCGAACCTCAGGAAAACATCCTGTATTTTCTGGAAAAACACGCCCCGTTGCTGGAGCCGTGGCAGCGGGAGATTGTGCGCATCGTGCGCAAGATCGCTCAGTATTTTTATCCACAGCGTCAAACACAGGTGATGAACGAAGGCTGGGCAACATTCTGGCACTACACGCTGATGAACGACCTGTACGACGAGGGCCTGGTTACCGACGGCTTTATGATGGAGTTCCTCACGTCCCACACCAGCGTAGTTTTTCAACCTGGCTTCGACAGCCCGTATTACAACGGCATCAATCCCTATGCACTGGGTTTTGCCATGTACCGCGATATCCGCCGCATGTGCGAACACCCCACCGAGGAGGATCGTCGCTGGTTCCCGGAAATCGCCGGCAGCGACTGGTTATCGACCATCAAGTTCGCCATGAGCAGCTTCAAGGACGAGAGTTTCATCCTGCAGTACCTATCACCCCAGGTGATTCGTGACCTCAAGTTGTTCAGCATTCTGGATGACGACCTGAAAGATGACCTGGTGGTGCCGGCTATCCACGATGAACCCGGCTACCGCATCATTCGCGAAACCCTGGCCGCTCAGTACAACCTGGGCAACCGTGAGCCCAACGTGCAGATCTACAGCATCGATGTACGCGGCGACCGTTCACTTACCTTGCGTCATCAACAACACGATCGTAAGCCCTTGGGCGACTCCACCGAGGAAGTGCTCAAGCACCTGCACCGACTCTGGGGTTTTGACATTCACCTGGAGACCCTGCAAGGCGATCAGGTGATGAAAACCCATCACGTGCCACCGCGCAGCGATCATAACGATAACGACTATGGCCGCCTGGACATGGCCGTCGTTCATCTCTGAAACAGCAAAGCCTCCATTGGTCAGGCACAGGCGTTATCCTGTGCCGCTAATGGAGGCTTTTTCATGAAAATCTACAAAGTCGGCGGCGCGGTGCGTGATCGCCTGCTGGGCATCAAGGTCACCGATGTCGACCGCGTCGTCGTGGGCGCAACCACCGAAGAGATGCTCGCCAAAGGTTATAAACCCGTAGGGGCTGATTTCCCGGTATTTCTCGACCCGAAAAACGGCGATGAGTACGCCCTTGCCCGCACCGAACGCAAGAGTGGCCGAGGCTACGGTGGCTTTGTGTTTCACGCGAGCCCCGATGTGACGTTGGAGGAGGACCTGATCCGTCGCGACCTGACCATCAACGCCATGGCAGAAGACGATGACGGCACTCTGACCGACCCTTATCAGGGCCAACGCGATCTGGAAGCGCGCATTTTGCGGCATGTTTCCCCCGCGTTCGCCGAAGATCCACTGCGGGTACTGCGCGTCGCCCGTTTTGCCGCACGTTACGCATATCTGGGTTTCACAGTCGCACCCGAGACGCTGGAATTGATGCGCCAACTAAGTGATTCCGGTGAACTGGAGGCTCTTACCCCCGAGCGCAGTTGGAAAGAAATCTCCCGCGCGCTGATGGAGGATCAGCCACAGGTTTTCATCCAGGTGCTGCGCGACTGCGGCGCACTGAAAACATTAATGCCGGAAGTGGACGCCCTGTTCGGCGTGCCGCAACCCGAGGCCCATCACCCGGAAATAGATACTGGCGTACACACCTTGAGCGTGCTGGAACAAGCTGCATTGCACAAACAGCCGCTCACCGTGCGCTGGGCCTGCCTGCTGCACGACCTGGGCAAGGGCCTGACGCCTGTGGATAAGTTGCCCCAGCATATTGCCCATGAACACCGAGGCTTGAAGCTGATCAAGGCGGTGAACGAACGTTTCAAGGTACCGAAGGATTGCCAGGAACTGGCCTTGCTGGTGGGCCAATACCACACCCATGGGCATCGAGCACTGGAGCTGAAAGCCTCGACCCTGCTGGACTTGTTGCAAAGCTTCGACGTGTACCGCCGGCCGCAACGCTTCGAAGAATTTGTGGTGGCCTGCGAAATGGATGCGCGGGGCCGCAAAGGCCTTGAGCAGCGCAGTTATCCACAGGCGGATTATTTGCGCGGCGCGGCAAAGGCTGCACGCGAAGTACCGGTCGCGCCACTGCTGGAGAAAGGCTTCAAAGGCCCCGAACTGGGAGAGGCGCTAAAGCACGAACGACTCAAGACGCTCAAAGCCTACAAGGAACAGCAAAAGCCCTTGTAGGAGCGAGCTTGCTCGCGAAGAACCTCAACGATGACGCAGCGCCCTCAGGTTTTTCGCGAGCAAGCTCGACTCCTACAAAAGAGCTTGTGGCGTGAGTGGCTGACCCTGCCACTCGAAAGCCACAGGTGCCAATACCTGATCAATTTGCGCGTCTCGCCACAACTCGGCCATTGTCTTACCCGCCTCCGGATGCATACGGTCCGGCGCCATCATCGACAGCGGCCACAACACAAAAGCATTTTTCAGGATTTCTGCCCGTGGCAAGATCAACCCATCAAAATTGCCTACCAAGTCGCCATACAACAGCACATCGATATCCAGCGGCAACCCCTTGCGATCAGGCGCATACCGGCCATTATCGGCCTCGATGAGCTTGAGCCGACGGTCCAGCTCCATCAACGGCAGGTCGGTATAGGCCGACACCACCAGGTTGAAAAACGGCCCGCTCTTGATACCCACCGGCTGGCTCTCGAACACCGCCGAACAGCGCATCTGCGTCAGAAACCCTGCGAGCGCATCCAGGCCGGCGCATAGACGGCTCTCGCGCTCGATGTTGCTGCCAAGTCCGAGGTAAACCTGAGTCAACGACATCCGCGCTCGATCTCCACGCCCACGCCCTTGGCAGCGGGCACCGCGCCTGGCTTGGTCAACTTGAGGTGCAGCCAGGGAATCTGGAATTCGCTCATCAGCACTTCGGCCAGGCGCTCGGCAAAGGTTTCCACCAGCTGATACCGGGACTGCTCGGCAAACGCCTGGATACGCGTAGATACACTGGCGTAGTCCAGCGCCAACGTCAGGTCATCACCTGCGGCGGCCGGGCGATTGTCCCAAGCGAAGCTCAGGTCCAGGCGCAGGCATTGACGGATGCCGCGCTCCCAGTCGTAGGCCCCGATCACGGTGTCTACTTCCAGGCCTTCGATAAACACTCTGTCCAAGCACTCTTCTCCGCAGCACGACAAGGGCGCGATGCCCCGTTAGAATCAGGGCTTCCTCGCCCGGAATAGTTAGCATGTTTTGGTTACTGGCGATTCTCGCCTACCTGCTCGGCTCGCTGTCCTTCGCCATTTTGCTCAGCCGCCTGACGGGAAATCCCGACCCGCGAATGAGTGGATCAGGCAATGCCGGCGCCACCAATATGTTGCGCCTGGCCGGCAAGAAACTTGCCGTCCTGACCCTGCTGGGCGACGTTTGCAAGGGCCTGCTGCCCGTGCTATTCGCCAGCCTCGCAGGCCTTACCCTGCAACAGCAGGCCTGGGTAGGCATATGCGCCGTCCTCGGCCACCTGTTCCCATTGTACTTCCGCTTTCGTGGTGGCAAGGGTGTCGCCACCGCGGCCGGGATGCTTTTGGGCATCTACCCACCGGCTGCATTGCTGGCCATGCTCGCCTGGCTGCTGACGTTTTACCTGACCCGTACCAGCTCGCTGGCCGCGCTGATTGCCACGCCGCTTACCCTGCCGCTGTTGGCCTGGCAGGCACCCCAGGCGTTACTGCCAATGAGCGTGCTGACACTGCTGATCGTGTGGCGCCACCGCGGCAATCTACGCGACCTGTTTGCCGGGCGCGAACGGCATTTTTAAATACGCCGCACGAAACCGGTTCACACAAGCCCTACAGCGGCGGCAACTGCTCCATCGGCCAGCGAGCCTGCACGCTGATCGCCAGGCTTTCATGCTGCCCGGCCTGCAAGCGCTGGCAGCCGGCGTAGGCAATCATCGCGCCGTTGTCAGTGCAGAATTCCGGACGGGCGTAGAACACATGGCCTTGCATGTCGCCGAGCATCTTTTCGAGCGAACTGCGCAATGCCTTATTGGCGCTGACGCCGCCTGCAATCACCAGCCGCTTCATACCTGCCTGCTTGAGGGCGCGCTTGCACTTGATGGTCAAAGTCTCCACCACGGCCTGCTGGAACGCCAGTGCGATGTCGCAACGGGCTTGCTGACTGTCGTCCCCGGCGCTGACGCTCTGTTGCCAGGTATTGAGCGCGGACGTTTTCAAACCGCTGAAACTGAACATCAGCCCCGGACGATCACACATCGGACGCGGGAAAACGTAGCGCCCGGCCACGCCTTTCTCGGCCAGACGGGCGATTTCCGGCCCACCAGGATAGTTAAGCCCCATCATCTTCGCGGTTTTGTCGAACGCTTCACCGGCGGCATCATCCAGGGACTCGCCCAACAGCGTGTATTGGCCGATCCCATCGACCTGAACCAGCTGCGTATGACCACCCGACACCAACAAAGCGACGAACGGGAACTCGGGTGGTGTTTTTTCCAGCATCGGCGCCAGTAAATGGCCTTCCATGTGGTGCACACCGAGGGCGGGAATACCCCAGGCAAAGGCCAGCGCCTGAGCGCAAGAGGCCCCAACCAGAAGGGCTCCAACCAATCCGGGGCCTGCCGTGTAGGCGATGGCGTCGATCTCGGTCGGCACACAGCCAGCCTCGTCCAGCACCTGGCGAATCAACGGCAGCATGCGTTTGACGTGATCACGGCTGGCCAGCTCCGGAACCACGCCGCCATAGGCGCGGTGCAGGTCGATCTGACTGAACAGTGCATCGGCCAAAAGCCCGCGTTCACTGTCGTATAGTGCGACTCCGGTTTCGTCGCAGGAGGTTTCAAGTCCCAGTACTAGCATGGGTTTGCGCCTTGTAGAGGCTGAATTCGAAGGCGCGCATAATAGTCGCCACTCCCCCTCCCGACTAGCGGTTTTCGATCAGAGGCTTTGCATTCCGGGCAATGAGGGGTTAACATCCGCAACCCTTAAAAACCGACGACCTCAGCCGCGAATTTTTTGCGACGAGAACGTTGATTCCCGGTAATGAAAGAAGGTAGCTCTGGATGCCAGCCGTCAAAGTAAAAGAGAACGAACCCTTCGACGTAGCTCTGCGTCGTTTCAAGCGCTCCTGCGAAAAAGCCGGTGTTCTGGCTGAAGTTCGTAGCCGCGAATTTTATGAGAAGCCAACTTCTGAGCGTAAGCGTAAAGCAGCAGCCGCTGTTAAGCGTCACGCCAAGAAAGTTCAGCGCGAACAGCGCCGCGCCGTTCGTCTGTACTAATACACAGACGTTCGTAGCAAGCTTCTGCCAAGCCCGGCCCTCAGCCGGGCTGTTGGCATTTGCGGATATCGCTTGATGCTTCACCGTCGACGCCGCACATGCGACCGAGACACTGCTTCACACGTCAGGGCTGGCTCTTTTGCCAGCGGTGCACGTCTCTTCTGACGAGCCTAACAAGGCTACTGACGAGCACACCTATTCTTCAAGCAGACGATCAACTGTATCGGCTGTGCTCATCGATGCGTTTCCGAGGCCCACCGTTGGCCAAGACCGGACGCCCGGGCAACATTTCCATGCCGAACACTGATCAGAAACTACCCTCAGTGAATATTCGGCAGATACACTTCCTGATGACCCATGCAGACGATGATGATCAAGCACTCCCCACGTGCGCTTGAACACTTCACGGGCCCTCATTTACACGCAGTGATGACGAGAACGCCATGGCCGGGCTGATTCCCCAGAGCTTTATTGACGACCTTCTGAACCGCACCGACATCGTCGATGTTGTCAGCTCACGCGTACAGCTGAAAAAAGCCGGCAAAAACTACACCGCCTGCTGCCCGTTCCATAAAGAGAAAACTCCGTCATTCAGCGTCAGCCCCGACAAGCAGTTCTATTACTGCTTCGGTTGCGGCGCTGGCGGCAACGCCCTCGGCTTCCTGATGGACCACGACAACCTGGACTTCCCCCAGGCCGTCGAGGATCTGGCAAAAGCCGCGGGCATGGAAATCCCCCGGGAAGAAAGTGGTCGCCCGCACAAACCCCGGCAACCCACCGACTCGCCGCTGTATCCGCTGCTGACTGCGGCCGCCGACTTCTATCGCCAGGCGCTTAAAAGCCATCCGCAGCGCAAGGCCGCCGTCGACTATCTCAAGGGCCGCGGCCTTACCGGTGAAATCGCCCGCGACTTTGGCCTCGGCTTCGCCCCGCCCGGCTGGGACAACCTGTACAAACACCTGAGCAGCGATACTCTGCAGCAAAAAGCCATGATCGATGCCGGCCTGTTGATAGAGAACGCCGAGACCGGCAAGCGCTATGACCGCTTCCGCGACCGCGTGATGTTTCCGATCCGCGACAGCCGCGGCCGTATCATCGCCTTTGGTGGTCGCGTACTCGGGGACGACAAGCCCAAGTACCTGAACTCCCCGGAAACCCCGGTATTCCACAAGGGCCAGGAACTCTACGGCCTGTTCGAAGCGCGCAAGAACAACCGCAACCTCGACGAAATCATCGTGGTTGAAGGCTATATGGACGTGATCGCCCTGGCCCAGCAAGGTCTGCGCAACGCTGTGGCAACCCTGGGCACCGCCACCAGCGAAGAGCATTTGAAGCGTCTGTTCCGCGTCGTGCCCAGCGTGCTGTTCTGCTTTGACGGCGACCAGGCCGGCCGCAACGCCGCCTGGCGTGCGCTTGAGGCCACACTGTCAAGCCTGCAGGACGGGCGCCGCGCACGTTTCCTGTTCCTGCCTGAAGGCGAAGACCCGGACACCCTGGTCCGCTCGGAAGGCACCGACGCGTTCCGTGCACGCATCAATCAACATGCGCAGCCGCTGGCGGATTATTTCTTCCAGCAATTGACCGAAGAAGCCGACCCGCGCTCGCTCGAAGGCAAGGCCCATATGGCCACCCTCGCAGCGCCCTTGATCGACAAGGTACCAGGCGCCAATTTACGCACCCTGATGCGCCAGCGCCTGCTGGAAATTACCGGATTGAGTGGCGAAGCCGTGAGCCAGCTGGTGCATAGCGCACCGCAAGATGCGCCGCCAGCCTACGACCCAGGCATGGATTACGACGCCATGCCGGACTATGCCGACTTTCACCAGCCCCAGGAGGCCTTCGCGCCCCAGCAAGAGTGGACGCCGAAAAAGCCCGGGGCCGGCGGCAAGAAGTGGGACAAGAAACCCTGGAGCAAAAACGGCAAACGCGGTGATCGCGATGAAGCCTATGCCCCACGCACACCCGTAGCCGTCGAAGCCCCGACGCTTATTGCGCTGCGTACGCTGATTCATCACCCACAACTGGCCGGCAAGGTTGAAAGCGCCGACCACTTTGCCAACGAAAGCAACACCTACGCCCAGGTGCTGATTGCCCTGATCGAGGCGGTGCAGAAAAATCCCAAGCTAAACTCAATCCAGCTGATGGCTCGCTGGCATGGCACCGAACAAGGCCGCTTATTGAAAGCGCTGGCAGAAAAGGAGTGGCTAATTGACGGCGACAACCTTGAACAACAGTTTTTAGACACCATTAATAGATTATCTGCGGGTCAGCACACTCAGACCCTCGATGAGCTCATTAAGAGAGCAAGGCAGCCGGGATTGTCGGCTGAAGAGCAGATTCAGATAGCAAAACAGATGCGCGACCTCTTAAAACAGAATGTTTACGCATCAAACCCGACCTCAGCTGGCGTGTGAGGTCATAGCTCGGGTATAATCCTCGGCTTGTTTTTTGCCCGCCAAGACCTTCAGTGGATAGGGTGTTATGTCCGGAAAAGCGCAACAGCAGTCTCGTATCAAAGAGTTGATCACACTTGGTCGTGAGCAGGGTTACCTGACTTACGCGGAGGTCAACGACCACCTGCCTGAGGATATTTCAGATCCGGAGCAGGTGGAAGACATCATCCGCATGATTAACGACATGGGGATCAACGTATTCGAAGTCGCGCCAGATAAGGATTCCCTTATGCTGGCCGATGCTGATACCGACGAGGCCGCCGCTGAGGAAGCTGCTGCCGCGCTGGCTGCAGTAGAGACCGATATCGGCCGCACGACGGACCCGGTGCGCATGTATATGCGCGAAATGGGTACTGTTGAGTTGCTGACACGCGAAGGCGAAATCGAAATCGCCAAGCGTATCGAAGAGGGCATCCGTGAAGTGATGGGCGCAATTGCGCACTTCCCTGGCACGGTTGACCACATTCTCTCCGAGTACACCCGCGTCACCACCGAAGGTGGTCGCCTGTCCGACGTCCTGAGCGGTTATATCGACCCGGACGACGGCATTGCGCCGCCTGCCGCCGAAGTACCGCCGCCTGTCGACGCCAAAGCCGCGAAAGCGGATGACGACGCCGAAGATGACGACGCCGAAGCCAGCAGCGACGACGAAGATGAAGTCGAAAGCGGCCCGGACCCAATCGTCGCGGCCCAGCGTTTCGGTGCGGTTTCCGATCAAATGGAAATCACCCGCAAGGCCTTGAAGAAGCATGGTCGCTCCAACAAGCAGGCAATTGCCGAGCTGGTGGCGCTGGCCGAGCTGTTCATGCCGATCAAGCTGGTGCCCAAGCAATTCGAAGGCCTGGTTGAGCGCGTTCGTAGCGCCCTTGAGCGCCTGCGTGCACAAGAGCGTGCGATCATGCAGCTGTGCGTGCGTGATGCCCGTATGCCGCGTACCGACTTCCTGCGCCAGTTCCCGGGCAACGAAGTTGACGAAAGCTGGACCGACGCACTGGCCAAGGGCAAGGCGAAATACGCCGAAGCCATCGGCCGTCTGCAGCCCGATATCATTCGCTGCCAGCAGAAGCTGACTGCGCTTGAAACCGAAACCGGTCTGACGATTGCAGAAATCAAGGACATCAACCGTCGTATGTCGATCGGTGAGGCCAAGGCCCGCCGCGCGAAGAAAGAGATGGTTGAAGCGAACTTGCGTCTGGTGATCTCGATCGCCAAGAAGTACACCAACCGTGGCCTGCAGTTCCTGGACCTGATCCAGGAAGGCAACATCGGCTTGATGAAAGCGGTAGACAAGTTCGAATACCGTCGCGGCTACAAGTTCTCGACTTATGCCACCTGGTGGATCCGTCAGGCGATCACTCGCTCGATCGCCGACCAGGCCCGCACCATCCGTATTCCGGTGCACATGATCGAGACCATCAACAAGCTCAACCGTATTTCCCGGCAGATGTTGCAGGAAATGGGTCGCGAACCGACCCCGGAAGAGCTGGGCGAACGCATGGAAATGCCTGAGGATAAAATCCGCAAGGTATTGAAGATCGCTAAAGAGCCGATCTCCATGGAAACGCCGATTGGTGATGACGAAGACTCCCATCTGGGTGACTTCATCGAAGACTCGACCATGCAGTCGCCAATCGATGTCGCCACTGTTGAGAGCCTGAAGGAAGCGACTCGCGATGTACTGTCCGGCCTCACTGCCCGTGAAGCCAAGGTACTGCGCATGCGTTTCGGCATCGACATGAATACCGATCACACCCTTGAGGAAGTCGGTAAGCAGTTTGACGTGACCCGCGAGCGGATCCGTCAGATCGAAGCCAAGGCGCTGCGCAAGTTGCGCCACCCGACGCGAAGCGAGCATCTGCGCTCCTTCCTCGACGAGTGATACCAGAACCCCCGGCCCAGGCCGGGGGTTTTGTTTTGTACAGATTAAATCCCCCGCAACACCCCTCCCCCGAAATGCCCGTCTACACTCGAACTATTCCCCGTGCCATAACGAGACCGTTATGCCCAGATTGCCGACTGTGTTGCTACTGTCGCTGCTGACCTGGACCGCAACGGCTGGCGCGTTGACTCTCACGGAGGATGAGCGTAGCTGGTTGGCGGACCATCAGGAGCTTCGCCTTGGGGTGGACGCGTCCTGGCCACCCTTCGAATACAGAGACGAAAATGGCCGTTACCAGGGCCTGGCTGCCGATTATGTACGCCTGATCCAGGACCGACTGGGTGTCAGGATCAAGCTGATAGAACCGGAAAACTGGACCGCTGTCCTTGAACAGGCCCGGAGCAACCAGCTCGACTTGCTACCCGGCATCATGTCCACTCCGGAACGCCAAAGCTTCCTGGCCTTTACACGCCCCTACCTCGACTTCCCGATCGTCATTCTCGCCCATGAAGGCGGCGCGAAACCCCGCAATCTAAAGGATTTGTACGGGCTGAAAATTGCCGTGGTGGAAAACTATGCGCCCCATGAATTGCTGCGCACCCACCATCCGGACCTGAATCTCGTGGCGATGCCCAACGTCAGTTCGACGCTGCAAGCCCTGGCCACCGATGAAGTGGATGCGGTCGTTGGCGACCTGGCGTCCAGCGTCTGGAGCCTGCGCCAACTGAAACTCGATGGTTTGTACGTCAGCGGCGAAACGCCCTATCGCTACCAACTGGCAATGGGCGTCCCTCAGGAACAGAAAATGCTGGTGGGCATCCTGGATAAAGTCCTCGCTGACCTCAGCTCATCCGAAACCGATGCGATCCAGCAACATTGGGTCGGCAGCTTCACCGACCACCGCACCTTCTGGGTCGACCTGCTGAAGTACGGCCTGCCCGCCGTATTGTTGCTCAGCACCGTGCTGGCCGTGGTCATTCGGATCAATCGCCAGCTCAGCTCCGAAATCTCCCGCAGGGTCGCCCTTGAACAAGAACTGCGTAGCAGCGAATACCACTATCGCGGCCTGGTAGAAAGCCTGTCTGCCATTGCCTGGGAAGCGAGCATCAGCGACTTCACCTACAGCTATGTGTCACCCCATGCCGAAGACTTGCTCGGCTATCCGCGCGCCCACTGGCTGATTCCGGGCTTCTGGCGCAACATCATTCACCCCGCCGACCTCACGCGCACCGAAGCGTATTGCTACCGGGAAACCCGTGCCAACCGCGATCACAGCGTCGATTACCGGGTCATCACCGCAGACGGCCGTTGCCTGTGGGTACGCGACATTGTCAGCCTGATCGAACACGGCCATGAGCCAGTGCTGCGCGGCCTGATGATCGATATCAGCGAAGCCAAGCGCACCGAGGAAGCCCTGCAACTGTCCGAGCAGAAATTTGCTTCGGTGTTCCAGCAATGCCCCGACATCCTGGTGATTGCCAGGCTATCCGATGGCTGCCTGTTGGAGGTCAACAAGGCATTCGAGGACCAGATTGGCCTGAGCTTTGATGAGGTCGTGGGCAAAACCGCCCCGGACCTGAACATATGGGGCATTCAGGGCGTCGGCCCGGATTTGCTGCAACGGGCACAGACCACCAGTATCCGCAACCTGGAAATGTCCTTCCTGCGCAGCAATGGCCAGGCGTTTACGGGGCTGATCTCAGCCGAGCCTTTCCAACTCGACACCACCGAAGCCCTGGTGGTGGTGGTGCGAGATATCACTCAGCTCAAGGAAACCCAACAGCAACTGCAAACCTCCGAAGAGAAGTTCGCCAAGGCGTTCCATGCTTCCCCCGACGGCTTGCTGCTGAGTCGCCAAAGGGATGGCCTATTGATTGAGGTGAACGAAGGTTTCAGCCATCTGACCGGCTTCACCAGCGCCTCTTCGCTCGACCAATCAGCCATGGACCTGGGTATCTGGGTCGACCTCAACGAACGCAAGCAGATGCTGGAATTGATGAAGCGCGACGGCTTCGTACGTGACTTCATCTGCCACATCCGTCGCGCCGACGGCCAGATTCGCCTCTGCGAAGTCTCCAGCCGCCCCCTGCCCATCGGTGACGAAGACTGCATGTTGACCATCGCCCGAGACATCACCGAACGCCAGCAGATGCAGGAAAAACTACAACAGGCCGCCACGGTATTCGAAAGCACCGCTGAAGGCGTCCTGATCACCGACACACGGCAGAACATCAGCGCGGTCAATCGCGCCTTCAGCGAGATCACCGGCTACAGCGAAGCCGAAGCCCTCGGCCATACCCCGCGCTTGCTCGCTTCGGGGCTGCATGACAGCGCATTCTACGCGGCGATGTGGCACCAATTGACGGCCCATGGGCACTGGCAGGGGGAGATTTCCAACCGTCGCAAGAACGGCGAGGTGTACCCAAGCTGGCTGACCATCAGCGCCGTGCGTAACCACGAACAATTGATCACGCACTTCGTTGCCGTGTTTGCCGACATCTCCAGCCTCAAACTGGCCCAGGCGCGCCTGGACTATCAGGCCCACCACGACCCGCTGACTGGCCTGCCCAACCGCACGCTGTTTGAAAATCGACTGCAGGCTGCCCTAAACGGCCAGCAGGAAAGCGGCAGGCAAGGCGCAGTGTTGTTTCTTGACCTGGATCGCTTCAAACACATCAACGACAGCCTCGGGCACCCGGTCGGTGACCTGCTGCTCAAAGACATCGCCGTGCGCCTCAAGCAGCAACTGCGCGACGTCGACACCGTTGCCCGCCTGGGCGGGGATGAATTCATCATCTTGCTGCCCGGCTTGCAGCAGCCCGGCGATGCCCAGCATCTGGCGAACAAATTGCTCGACTGCTTTACCCCCCCGTTCCAGGCCGGTGAACACGAGTTTTTTATCAGCGCCAGTATCGGCACCAGCCTCTATCCACAGGACGGCACCGACGTCGCCACCCTGGTCAAGAACGCCGACGCTGCGATGTACCGCTCCAAGGCAAAGGGCCGCAACCGTGTCGAAAGCTATACCCGTGACCTGACGGCCCAAGCCAATGAACGCGTGGCGCTGGAACACGAGCTGCGCCGCGCCATCGAACGTGAAGAACTGAGCCTCTATTACCAACCCAAGCGCAGCCTGTTGACCCAGGAGCTGATCGGCGCCGAAGCCCTGATCCGTTGGCATCACCCGACCTTGGGCGACGTGCCGCCCGAGCACTTCATCGCTCTGGCCGAAGAGAACGGCACGATCCTGCAGATTGGCGACTGGGTGCTGGAACAAGCCTGCCGCCAGTTGCACGCCTGGCAAGAAGCTTTCGACGATTTCGGCCCACTGTCGGTCAACCTTGCAGGCGCGCAACTGCGTCACCCCAACCTGCTGTCACGCATCGAGCAACTGCTGCGCGACTACCGCCTTGAACCGGGCTGCCTGCAACTGGAGATTACCGAAAATTTCATCATGAGCCAGGCCGAAGAAGCCCTGGGCGTTCTGCATCAACTCAAACGCCTGGGCGTGCAACTGGCGATCGATGATTTCGGCACCGGCTACTCGTCCCTCAGCTACCTCAAGCGCCTGCCCCTGGACTTCCTCAAGATCGACCAATCCTTCGTTAGGGGCCTGCCCGATGACCCCCACGACGTCGCCATCGTGCGCGCCATCATCGCCCTGGGCCACAGCATGCAATTCACCATCATCGCCGAAGGCGTGGAGACCCCAGCGCAGCAAACATTCCTCGCCGCCGAAGGCTGTGAACAGATGCAAGGCTACATCGTCAGCCTGCCCCTGCCACCGGAGCTTTTTGCCGCGAGCTTCCTTCGTACGAAGCTGGAGGATTTTTCGGATGGCACAGTGAACAAACCATCGTTATAATCCGCGACCTACTGAGGGCCTATAGCTCAGTTGGTTAGAGCAGGGGACTCATAATCCCTTGGTCGCAGGTTCGAGTCCTGCTGGGCCCACCACACAAGAAAGCCGCGCATTGCGCGGCTTTTGTGCATCTGGCATTTCACTCAAGCGGACAATTCACGCAGCGCCGCCGTCGCCAAAAAACCTGATCGCGAAGCGTAGCGATGATCTTTTTGCACGCGTTCGTCAATCCGGTGAAGAAGCTGCTCGGGTAAAGAAGCATTGAACCGTACCGACTTACCCAAGTAAGGCGTGAGATCAAAATCAACAATCGCCCAGACACCACCGGCGTAGTCCGGATTTTCGAGATGAGCATCAACCTCTTGCGCCTGCGGAAGGTTTTCCTCGTCGGCAACCAGCCCCTCGAGGTGCAGCGCCAGCGCCTCCCGTACATTATCCAACGCTTCGGAAAACGAAGAGCCCGCCGAGAAGCAACCGGGTAGATCAGGGACTGTTACGCTGTAATCCGAATCAGCATCTTTATGTACTACCACTGGAAATTTCATCATTCCTCCTCTGAACAAGCCCACTGGGCTCCTTCACCGTCAGCCTGGCTCATCACTTAAGCCCTGCTGATTTAAAAATACTATGCAAAGTGCCTTTGGCAATCTCTGACTTGGGATGAGGGACGGTCACTCGCCCCCGCTTTATAGGATGTTTGAACTGGTGATGACTGCCCTTTGTCGCCACCTCAAACCATCCATCCGCAACCAGCAGATCAATTACCTCTCTACTTCTCATCGCCCCACCTTGCAGTGTGTATACTACACACTACCAATGGGCAGCGCGCTTTTTACACACACAAAACATACCAATGAAAAGACCGTCCAACCTTTGAACGGGCCCCAGACAAAATATGATGACAACGAGGTAGACCGTCTCACCAGCAAACTTCTGTCAGTTTTTATGCACTGGAGCGTTAAGCTCCCTAGCGGGTCACGCTCAAACCTTCCGTGTCTGCCATCTCGGCCAAACATGCCTGTAACATAAATCCCGATTACACCCCGCACCGGAGTCCTCCTTGCCCGCCCTAGACGAAATCGACCGCCAACTGATCGCCGCCCTGCAGCTCAATGCCCGCGAAAGCGTGGCCATGCTTGCCCGGCAACTGGGGATTGCGCGCACCACCGTCACGTCACGCCTGGCACGCCTGGAGAAAACCCAGGTGATCACCGGTTACGGCGTGCGCCTGGGCCAGCGCGTCGCGGACGGGGGTTTGCAGGCTTATGTGGGTATTACCGTGCAACCACGCTCAGGCAAAGAGGTGCTGCGCAGGCTGAGTGCGATGGCGCAGGTGCAGCAGTTGTGCGCGGTAAGTGGTGAGTTCGATTACGTGGCGTGGCTGCGCACCGATTCGCCGGAACAGTTGGATCAATTGCTCGATCAGATCGGCAGTGTCGACGGGGTGGAGAAAACCACCACGTCGATAATCCTCAGTAACAAATTGGACCGCGGACAACCAATCTGATCATCATGATCGTCGATTTGACTAAAAACAGTGCAATCCGACGACACATTGCGTCTTATTAACGAGCGCAACGCTCCCTAAACTGGCTGCCATCTTTTTCTATACTCAACGGGCCCCTCCCGCCGAGCCGTCAGTAAGGTCAGCCATGAGCATTCCGTCCAGCACTATCAGCAAGACCAATCGCCACCCCGCAGACGGCAAGAAGCCCATCACCATCTTCGGTCCGGATTTCCCGTTTGCCTTTGATGACTGGATCGAGCACCCCGCCGGCCTGGGCAGTATTCCCGCCGCCAACCATGGCGCCGAAGTGGCGATCGTGGGCGCGGGTATCGCTGGCCTGGTCGCGGCCTACGAGCTGATGAAGCTGGGCCTCAAGCCAGTGGTGTATGAAGCCTCGAAGATGGGTGGCCGCTTGCGCTCCCAGGCCTTCGAAGGCGCCGAAGGCATCATCGCCGAGCTGGGCGGGATGCGTTTTCCGGTGTCGTCGACGGCGTTCTATCACTACGTAGACAAGCTGGGCCTGGAAACCAAACCCTTCCCCAACCCACTGACCCCGGCATCCGGCAGTACCGTGATTGATCTGGAAGGCCAGACCCACTACGCGCAAAAACTCTCCGACTTGCCTGCGCTGTTTCAGGAAGTAGCCGATGCCTGGGCCGACGCCCTGGAAGCCGGTTCGCAGTTTGGCGATATCCAACAGGCAATCCGCGACCGCGATGTGCCGCGGCTCAAGGAACTGTGGAACACGCTGGTGCCACTGTGGGATGACCGTACCTTCTACGACTTCGTCGCCACTTCCAAGGCCTTTGCCAAGCTGTCGTTCCATCATCGCGAGGTGTTTGGTCAGGTCGGTTTCGGCACCGGCGGCTGGGACTCGGACTTCCCCAACTCCATGCTGGAAATCTTCCGCGTGGTGATGACCAACTGCGACGACCATCAACACCTGGTCGTAGGCGGCGTAGCGCAAGTGCCCATGGGCATCTGGCGCCATGTGCCGGAGCGCTGCGCCCATTGGCCGGCCGGCACCAGCCTCAGCTCGCTGCATAGCGGCGCACCACGGGCGGGGGTCAAGCGCATTGCTCATGCCGCCGATGGCCGTTTCGCCGTCACTGACAACTACGGCGATACTCGCGAATACGCTGCGGTGCTGACCACCTGCCAAAGCTGGCTGCTGACCACCCAGATTGAATGCGACGAAACCCTGTTCTCGCAAAAAATGTGGATGGCCCTGGACCGCACGCGCTACATGCAGTCGTCGAAAACCTTCGTGATGGTCGATCGCCCATTCTGGAAAGACAAAGACCCGCAAACCGGCCGCGACCTGATGAGCATGACCCTCACCGACCGCCTGACCCGCGGCACCTATCTGTTCGATAATGGCGACGACAAGCCGGGGGTGATTTGCCTGTCGTACTCATGGATGAGCGACGCGCTGAAAATGCTGCCTCAGCCTATCGACAAGCGAGTCAAGCTGGCTCTGGACGCGCTGAACAAGATCTACCCCAAAGTGGATATCAAGGCGCGCATCATCGGCGATCCGATCACGGTTTCCTGGGAAGCCGACCCGCACTTCCTCGGGGCTTTCAAAGGCGCACTGCCCGGCCACTACCGCTACAACCAGCGGATGTACGCGCACTTCATGCAGAAAGACATGCCCGCCGAACAACGCGGGATCTTCATTGCCGGTGACGACGTATCGTGGACGCCCGCCTGGGTCGAAGGGGCCGTACAAACCTCGCTGAACGCGGTATGGGGCATCATGAGCCACTTCGGTGGCAGCACCCACCCAGAGAACCCGGGCCCCGGCGATGTGTTCGATGAAATCGGGCCAATCGCCCTGGCCGAGTAAGGAGTTGAACATGCGTGTCGCCCTGTACCAATGCCCACCACTGCCGCTGGATGTGGCCGGTAATATCCAGCGCCTGCGCCAGTTGGCGCAAGAGGCATCCGACGCCGATGTGCTGGTACTGCCGGAGATGTTTCTCTCTGGCTATAACATTGGTGCCGAAGCTGTTGGCGCGCTGGCCGAGGCTCAGGATGGGGTGTCTGCCCAGGCAATCGCCGAGATTGCGCAAAACGCCGGGCTGGCCATTCTGTATGGCTATCCGGAGCGGGCAGACAATGGGCAGATCTACAACGCCATACAACTGATCGACGCCGACGGTCAGCGCCTGTGCAACTATCGCAAGACCCACCTGTTTGGTGATCTGGACCGCGCCATGTTCAGCGCCGGCGACGATGATTTCCCGGTGGTGGAGCTTAACGGCTGGAAGTTGGGTTTTCTGATCTGCTACGACCTGGAGTTTCCGGAAAACACCCGGCGTCTGGCCCTGGCCGGCGCCGAACTGATCCTGGTGCCTACCGCCAACATGGTGCCGTTCGACTTTGTCGCCGACGTCACCGTGCGTTCGCGAGCCTTTGAAAACCAGTGTTTTGTGGCCTATGCCAATTATTGCGGGCACGAAGGCGAAATTCATTACTGCGGGCAGAGCAGCATTGCCGCGCCGGATGGCCAACGTATCGCCCAGGCCGGCCTGGATGAAGCCTTGATCGTCGGCACCCTGGATCGCCAGTCAATCCTCAATGCCCGCGCCGCCAACCATTACCTGCAAGACCGCCGCCCCGAACTCTACGGCGCGCTGCACAAGCCCTGACCCCATGGGTTTGCTAGCATAGGCACTTCTCACGCCTCGGAAGTGCCCATGCCTGCGCCGGTTCACCCTCACCCTGTTCATCTGACCCTGGCCAATGGCCTGCGGGTATCCCTGCGCCATGCGCCGCGCTTGAAGCGTTGCGCTGCCGTTTTGCGCGTGGCTGCCGGCAACCATGATGTGCCATTGGCCTGGCCGGGGCTGGCGCACTTTCTTGAGCATTTGCTGTTTCTCGGTAGCGAACGATTTCCGAGCGGGCAAGGATTGATGGCCTACGTGCAGCGCCTCGGTGGCCAGGTCAATGCCAGTACCCGCGAGCGCACCACTGAGTACTTCTTTGAACTGCCGGTGGCGGCCTGCGCTGACGGGCTCGCACGGTTGGCGGATATGTTGACTCATCCACGCCTGACGCTCGACGATCAACGACGTGAACGCGAAGTGCTGCACGCGGAGTTCGTCGCCTGGTCCGAAGACGTCAAGGCACAACAGCACGTTGCGTTGTTGCAAGGGTTGGCGGCTGATCACCCGCTGCGAGGATTCCATGCCGGTAACCGCGACAGTCTGCCGGTGGAAAGCGACGATTTTCAAACAGCCTTGCGCGAATTTCACCGGCACTTCTATCAAAGCGGGCAGATGACCTTGAGCCTCGCCGGTCCGCAATCACTGGCAGATTTACAAGCCCTTGCCCAGCAGTTCAGTGACGCACTGATTACCGGGCCACTGCACCCGCAAGCCGCCCCACCGCCCCTGATGCAAGGCCAGGCACGCAGTTATCAACACACCGCCAATCAGCACTTGCATCAGGTCATCACCTGTAACGCCCCCCGCCAGGCACTGGCGTTTCTCTGCACCTGGCTCAACGCTTCAGCGTCGGGCGGGTTGTTGGCCGAATTGAAAGCTCGCCAGCTGGCCAGCACGCTGCATGCGTCTGTGCTGTACCACTACGCCGACCAGGCGGTGCTGGATATCGACTTTACCCTCGATAGCACCAGCCAACCGGCGACGCAGATCGAAGCCTTGCTGTACGACTGGCTAAGTTTTTTCGCACACAGCGACTGGAATCCGTTACGCGAAGAGCTTGCCTTGCTCAATGCACGTCAGCAGCAGGTTCAAGGCGCCCTGGCCTTGGCTCGCAACGACAGCGAAGACCTGTCGGACCAAGACATTGCAGCCCTCAAGGCCATGCTTGAAACACTGCATCTGCCCGCCTCTGAACACAGCTGGCAACTCCCACCCGACAACCCCTTTCTTCGATCGCCGGCCAAGGACGAGCGTGCCGGTTTGATCCGCGGCCAAACCAGCGCCCATCGGGGTTTGCGTACCTTTGCGCAGGATCGCTCACGGGGTCGCCGGGAGTTATCAGCGCTGACCTTCAGCCACGCATTGGCGGATGACACCGACGAAGGCGCGCTGTATCTGCATTGGCGGTTTGAGGCTGCCGTGCCCGCCGGATTGGAAAGCCTGTTGCAGCCACTGCGCGAGCAAGCCCGTCAAGCGGGCGTCGAGTTATCCTGCGAAACCATCGGCAACGATTGGCGGGTCAACATCCACGGCCTTCACGAGCCGATGCCGGCTGTGCTCGAAGCGTTGGCGCGGTGCCTGAGCAGTTCGGATGTACATCTGTTACCACCGACGCCCACGCCGATGATCGCCATTCGCGAACTCATCAAGGCGTTGCCGGCTTGCTGCGCCGGTGTTTCAGCCGATTCCTCGGGTGCACCCGCGTCCTGGTCCACCGCTCACTGGCAAGGCCTGGGCGCGGGCTTGCCGGCAGGGTGTGAAGCGGCGATCAAAATCGCAGCCGCCCGCCTGCCAGGGCAGCCGAACACCATTCAATGCACACCTGAAGTTCTCGACGGGCAGCGAATCTGGCACTCGGTAAACACCGTATCCAGCGACGCTGCGCTGCTGCTTTTTTGCCCAGCGCCAAGTCAGTCTGTCGTCGACGAGGCCAACTGGCGGTTGCTCGGGCATCTGCTCCAGGGCCCGTTCTACCAGCGTTTGCGAGTTGAACTGCAAATCGGCTACGCCGTGTTCAGCGGCATCCAACAAGTCAATGGGCAAACCGGCCTGGTGTTTGGCGTGCAATCGCCCAGCCTGTCATTGGACGCAATCGTCGAACACCTGCACACCTTCCTGCAGCAACTGCCGTCTTTGATCGAACGCAGCGCAGACATGGGCAATCAGCTCCTTGCGCAGCAATTCACGGCCCAGGCACTTTCCGTCAGCCAAACCGCCGATTTGCTTTGGCACGCGCAGTTGGCGGGGCATACGTCGAGTTACCTGGATCAACTTCAACACCTGATCCAAAACCGCACACGCGAAGACTTGCAGCACGCAGCCCAACAACTGCTTGGTGCAGCAGGTGGCTGGCGCTGCGTGGCTAACGGCCCGCGTATCAGCGATGACTGGCAAGCAGGGCCATGATCGTTGCCAACCCTGCAACAGGCTTTTTCCATCGGGACAGCGCTAACTTGAAAAGAATTGCGTAACATTGCGCAGCAATATCTGAACATCTCCAATGGGAGGTGGACTATATGTATTACT
Source organism: Pseudomonas paralactis (assembly GCF_001439735.1). Taxonomy (GTDB): domain Bacteria; phylum Pseudomonadota; class Gammaproteobacteria; order Pseudomonadales; family Pseudomonadaceae; genus Aquipseudomonas; species Aquipseudomonas paralactis. The sequence continues at coordinate 696,636 of NZ_JYLN01000003.1, read as the reverse complement.
TGGTAGTGAACGTCCCATCCCTTGATAGGAGTAAGAATATGACCTGGTCCAAACCTGCTTACACTGATCTGCGTATCGGTTTCGAAGTCACCATGTACTTCGCCAGCCGTTGATTGGCTGAGTAATACAACGCCTCGGTTCGCCCGGGGCGTTTTTGTTTTGAGCTGTGCTTGATGGAGCGATCATGTTTGTCCAGATTCTAGGTTCCGCCGCCGGCGGTGGCTTCCCGCAGTGGAACTGCAACTGCGTAAACTGCGCAGGCTTTCGCGATGGCAGCCTGCGGGCCCAGGCGCGCACCCAGTCGTCCATCGCGATCTCCGACGACGGAGTGAATTGGGTCCTGTGCAACGCGTCGCCGGATATCCGCGCGCAACTGCAGGGCTTTGCGCCCATGCAACCCGGGCGCGCCCTGCGCGATACCGGTATCAGCGCAATCATCCTGATGGACAGCCAGATCGACCACACCACCGGCCTGTTGAGCCTGCGCGAGGGCTGCCCGCATCAGGTGTGGTGCACTGACATGGTCCATGAAGACCTGAGCACCGGCTTCCCGTTGTTCACCATGCTGACCCACTGGAATGGCGGCCTGGCCTGGAACCGCATCGAACTGGACGCCAGCTTCACCATCCCGGCCTGCCCCAACCTGCGCTTCACCCCGCTGCCGTTGCGCAGCGCAGCGCCGCCCTACTCGCCGCACCGCTTCGACCCGCACCCCGGTGACAACATCGGCCTGATCGTCGAAGACCTGCGCACCGGCGGTAAACTGTTCTACGCCCCGGGCCTGGGCAAGGTCGACGCGCCGCTGCTGGAAATCATGGGCAGCAGCGATTGCCTCTTGGTCGACGGCACGATGTGGGATGACGATGAAATGCAACGCCGCGGCGTCGGCACCCGCACCGGTCGCGAGATGGGCCACCTTGCGCAGAACGGCCCCGGCGGTATGCTTGAAGTGCTGGAGCAGTTGCCCAAGCAACGCAAGGTGCTTATCCACATCAACAACACCAATCCGATCCTCGATGAAGATTCCCCCGAGCGAGCCGAGTTGGTGCGGCGCAATGTCGAAGTGGCGTACGACGGCATGAGCATTGAATTGTAGGAGCGACCGAAATGACTGACACACCGCTGACGACCGCCGAGTTCGAAGCAGCCTTGCGGGCCAAGGGCGCCTTCTACCATATCCATCACCCCTACCATGTGGCGATGTATGAAGGCCGCGCGACCCGCGAGCAAATCCAGGGCTGGGTCGCCAATCGCTTCTATTACCAGGTGAACATTCCCCTGAAAGACGCCGCGATCCTGGCCAACTGCCCGGACCGTGAGATCCGCCGCGAGTGGATCCAGCGCTTGCTCGACCACGACGGCGCACCGGGTGAAGACGGCGGTATCGAAGCCTGGCTGCGCCTGGGCCAGGCGGTGGGCCTCGACCCGGACCAACTGCGCTCCCAGGAACTGGTGCTGCCCGGTGTACGCTTCGCGGTGGACGCCTATGTCAACTTCGCACGTCGCGCCAGCTGGCAGGAAGCCGCCAGCAGCTCGCTGACCGAACTGTTCGCGCCGCAGATCCACCAGTCGCGCCTCGACAGCTGGCCGCAGCACTACCCGTGGATCGACCCGGCCGGTTACGAATACTTCCGCACCCGCCTGGGCCAGGCCCGTCGCGATGTGGAACACGGCTTGGCGATCACCTTGCAGCACTACACCACCCGCGAGGGTCAGGAGCGCATGCTGGAAATTCTCCAGTTCAAACTGGATATTCTATGGAGCATGCTCGACGCAATGAGCATGGCCTACGAACTCAAACGCCCGCCCTATCACAGCGTGACCGAACAGCGGGTGTGGCATAAAGGGATCACCCTATGAGCTTTGATCGCAGCAAAATACCGACATGGCGCCAGGGCTACCGCTACCAGTACGAGCCTGCGCAAAAAGGCCATGTATTGCTCTACCCGGAAGGCATGATCAAGCTCAACGACAGCGCCGCGCTGATTGGCGGCTTGATCGACGGCGAGCGCGATGTGGCAGCCATCATCGCCGAGCTGGACCGGCAATTCCCCGGCGTACCGGAACTCGGTGAAGACATCGAGCAATTCATGGAGGTCGCCCGTGCAGAGCACTGGATCACCCTTGCCTGAAAAACCCGCCATCGGGCTGCCGTTGTGGCTACTGGCCGAGCTGACCTATCGCTGCCCGCTGCAGTGCCCGTACTGCTCCAACCCGCTGGATTTCGCCGAGCAGGGCAAAGAGCTGAGCACCGAGCAATGGATCAAGGTGTTTCGCGAAGCCCGCGAGATGGGCGCCGCGCAACTGGGGTTTTCCGGGGGTGAGCCGCTGGTGCGACAGGACTTGGCCGAACTGATCGCCGAGGCCCGCAAACTGGGCTTCTATACCAACCTGATCACCTCAGGTATCGGCCTGACCGAGCAGAAAATCAGCGACTTCAAAAAGGCCGGGCTGGACCATATTCAGATCAGTTTCCAGGCCAGCGACGAGCAGGTGAACAACCTGCTGGCCGGCTCGAAAAAAGCCTTCGCGCAAAAACTGGAAATGGCCCGTGCGGTCAAGGCACACGGCTACCCGATGGTGCTGAACTTCGTCACCCATCGGCACAATATCGATAAGATCGATCGCATCATCGAGCTGTGTATCGCGCTGGAAGCGGATTTTGTCGAACTCGCCACCTGCCAGTTCTACGGCTGGGCGCAGCTCAATCGCGTGGGCTTGTTGCCGACCCGAGATCAGTTGGTGCGCGCCGAACGCATCACCAACGAATACCGCGCCAAACTGGAAGCTGAAGGCCATCCGTGCAAGCTGATCTTCGTGACACCGGATTATTACGAGGAGCGCCCTAAAGCCTGCATGAACGGCTGGGGCAGCATCTTTCTGACGGTGACACCGGACGGCACTGCCCTGCCCTGTCACGGCGCGAGGCAGATGCCGGTGCAGTTTCCCAATGTGCGCGACCACAGCATGCAGCACATCTGGTACGACTCGTTTGGCTTCAACCGCTTTCGCGGCTATGACTGGATGCCCGAGCCTTGCCGCTCATGCGATGAAAAGGAAAAGGATTTCGGCGGCTGCCGTTGCCAGGCGTTTATGCTCACCGGTGACGCCAGCAATGCCGACCCGGTATGCAGTAAGTCCGAGCAGCACGGCATCATTCTGAAAGCGCGGGAAGAAGCCGAACAGGCCACCCAGACCATCGAGCAACTGGCCTTTCGCAATGAGCGCAACTCACGGCTCATTGCAAAAGGCTGAGGGCTTCAACGCTTGGCGATAATGTATACCGCGTGGATGATGCCGGGGAAGTAACCGCACAGGGTCAGCAGGATATTCAGCCAGAATGCACCGCCGAAGCCTACTTGCAGGAACACACCCAGTGGCGGCAGCAGAATAGCGATGATGATACGAATAATGTCCATGGGTCAGCTCCAGAAAATCGGCTCGTGTGAGCCGTGTAGCTAATCGACATTGGCGGTTCGTGAGGGTTCAGTGGATTCTGGCATTGGGCCATCTCAGGCCAGAATCTCCAGCCATCTTTTCACACCGGGAATCACCCAGACAAAAAAACGCCCCCAGCCAAAAGAATCAGGCTGGAGGCGCCGCGTATGCCGCGAGACGGTTCAGGAAACTGGGGTCAAACGGCGATGCCCTTGCGGCATTGCACTTGGGCGGTACGCACCCGAGAAAAGGCGCGGGCAAGCCGCAGCAGCATTTCGTCGATATGGGTTTTGCTGATGTTCAGCGCAGGGGTAAAGCGCAGGCAGTCAGGTTGCGTGGCGGTGAGAATCAGGCCTTCGTGCAGCGCGGCCTTGACCACTGCTGCGGCGCAATCGTTCGACAATGTCAGCCCCCAAAGCAGCCCGTTGCCGCGCAAGGGCCCATGGCCATAACGGTAGGCCAGGCGGGCAAGGCCTTCTGCCATGTATAGGCCGGATTCACGTAGGTGCTCCAGAAAGCCGTTCGCCAATACAGCGTCAAGTACGGCGATACCCGCAGATGCCATCAGGGCATTGCCATGATGCGTACCGTCCAGCTCGCCCGCTTCGAAGCAGCAGGCCGTGCCACGCGCCAGCAGCGCCGCCAGGGGCACCCCACCGCCCAGGCCTTTGCCCAGAGCAATGATGTCGGCGCGTACGCCGTACTGTTGTTCGGCCAGCAAGCTGCCACAGCGGCCCATACCGGTTTGCACTTCGTCGAAAATCAGCAGAATCCCCAGCTCACGACACAGGCGTTCGACGCCCTTGAGGTAATGTTCTGACGCGGGGATGACACCACCGCCGCTTTGTATCGGCTCCAGCATGATGGCGACGGTCTGCGCATCGACCGCTGCGTCCAGGGCCGGCAGATCGTTAAACGGCACCTGGCTGAAACCTGGCAACTGCGGTTCAAAACGGTTTTCGCAAGCCACAGCCGACGCCGACATCGCCCCAAGGCTCCGGCCATGGCAACCATTGCTTACCGTGATGATGTGGTAAGCGCCGCCACGATGCAGCTGGCCCCACTTGCGTGCCAGCTTGATGGCCGCTTCACAGGCTTCGGCACCACTGTTGAGCAAGTAGGCCTGATCGCTGCAGGTGTGATGGCACAGACGGTCGACGAGGTCCAGTTGCGCACGGTTGTGCAAGCCCAGGCCAGGGTTGATCACGGTGTGCATCTGTTCGGCAACAGCGTCGCGAACGCTCGGGGGACAGTGACCCAGGCTATTGGCGCCGCCGCCTTGACTGAAATCCAGATAGGCGCGGTCGTCAGCGTCCGAAAGCCATGAGCCCTGCCCCTGCACAAACACTTGGGGCGGGCGCGCCACAGTGGGCATCAGGCAGTGGCTGGAAACATCTGCACGCGGGGTTTGCACAACCAGGTCATCCAGACTCGGCGCACAGCGACGGAACAAGTTCACACTTCACCCCCGCTGGCAACCTGACCTTGGTCGTTGCGGCCTGCCCATTGCACCTGAAGGTTTTTTGCCTTGCCTATGTAAACGCTATCAACAAAAACGCTATTCATTGCCCGATCCGGCCCTGTAAGCCTTGCGAATAGGCGCTAGACTAGGCCTCTGGGGGGCCAGCGGCCATTTCGATTTTCCAGCTTTTTCGATAAGTAAGCCTTATGGATTTCAAGCAACTGCGTTATTTCGTCGCGGTGTATGAGGAAGGCCACGTAGGGCGCGCTGCGGAGCGTCTTTCGATCTCGCAACCGGCCTTGTCGCAACAGATACGCCAGCTGGAGCAGAACCTTGATGTAAGTCTGTTCGAACGCAGCAGCAAACGCCTGCTGCCGACCCTGGCGGCGCACACCTTATACAACCACGCGTTGCCGCTCATTGATGGCATGCAACAAGCCGTCGAAGCGCTACGCAACTTCAAGGGCCAGGCCATGCGGACCCTGGCCATCGGCGTACTGCAAACCGTGCACACCAGCCTGGTGCCGCAGATGCTTGAACGTGTGCGCAAGGCTCAGCCCCATCTGGTGGTGCAGATTTACGAGCTGACGGGGCTGGAGATTGAACGGCGTTTGCTCAACGGCTCGCTCGACATCGGCATCAGCTACCTGCCGCCACGCCAGCCGGGGCTGCACGGCGTGCTGCTGTATGAAGATGAGTTGAAGGTGGTGATTCCCGAAGACCATCCGCTGCGCGAATTCAAGAAAGTCTCGCTCAAACAAGCTGCCGAGTTGCCGATGCTGTTACTGGGGGAAGAGTTTCAAGTCAGGCAGATCTGGCAGGGCCAGTTGGCCAACCTGGGGCGCCGCCCTCAGGTGCAAGCGGAGCTCAACACCATGGTGGGCATACTCGACAGCCTGCCCCACACCAGGCTGGCAACAGTGCTGCCGGGGCGTTCCCAGGACGAACACAACAGCAAGGCGCTGTTATGGAAACCCCTGAGCGAACCGAGGGTGCCGCTGAAGGTGGGGTTGGTGTGCCGCGATGTGCAACGCCAGCAGGCGACGGTCGCGTTGCTGCGCACATTACTGGAGGACGTGATGAACGCCCCGCAGGCCAGCGCCTGACTTTTTCGCAGGCAAAAGAAAACCCCGCCGAAGCGGGGCTTTGCAGACTGTTTCCCTGACATCCATTTCACTCCGCCATCCTGGCAGAATCCTACGTGTCCGTGTTGTTGCTTTGCGCTTCCTGCGCGACGTCCATGTGAAGTAGATTATCCGTGGATCCAATTTGGCGATAGAGGACGATTAGCAGCACGTCATGTAAGAGATTGCTTACACGGCCTCCCAGCCCTTAAAACAGTGCTTCATCCATCAGGAACAGCGATTCGCTACCGGCTTTTACCGACGCACTCAACGAATGAATGCGTGGCAGCAGGCGGGCAAAGTAGAATCGTGCAGTCCCCAGCTTGCTGGCGTAGAAGGCCTCCTCGGACTCCTTGCCCAGCGCGGCCTTGGCCATGCGCGCCCACATGTAGGCGTAGGCCATGTAGCCGAATGCATGCAGGTACTCCACCGACGCTGCGCCGATTTCATTCGGGTTGCTCTTGGCGCGGTCCAGTACCCAGGCCGTCAATTCATCCAGGTTATCCACCGCTGCGCTGAGCGGCGTGGTGAACTCGGCCAACTCGGCCAACTCGGCCGACGATTCAGCGATGAACTGGCGGATCTCATCGGCGAACAGGGTGTAGAACGCACCGCCACTGCCAACGATCTTGCGCCCCATCAAATCCAGTGCCTGAATGCCGTTGGTGCCTTCGTAGATCTGGGTGATGCGCACGTCACGCACCAACTGCTCCTGGCCCCACTCGCGGATGTAGCCGTGGCCACCGAACACTTGCTGGCCGAGCACGGTGGTTTCCAGGCCCAGATCGGTGAGAAACGCCTTGGCCACCGGTGTCAGCAACGCCACCAGATTATCGGCACGCTCGCGAGCCTGCGCGTCATCGCTGAACTTGGCGATGTCCAACTGCGTGGCCACATAGGTGGAGAACGCACGGCCGCCTTCGTTCGCCGCCTTCATGGTCAGCAGCATACGGCGTACGTCCGGATGCACGATGATCGGGTCTGCCACTTTATCCTTGGCCTGTGCCCCCAGCGGGGAACGGCTCTGCAGGCGGTCGCGGGCGTATTCAATTGCGTTCTGATAGGAACGCTCGCCGGACGCCAGGCCCTGGATACCCACCCCCAGGCGCTCGTAGTTCATCATGGTGAACATCGCCGCCAGGCCACGGTTAGGCTCACCAACCAGGTAACCCACGGCTTCGTCGAAGTTCATCACGCAGGTCGCGGACGCCTGGATCCCCATCTTGTGTTCAATCGAACCGCAGGTCACCGGGTTGCGTGCGCCGAGGCTGCCGTCGGCGTTCACCATGAACTTGGGTACCAGAAACAGCGAGATGCCCTTGGGCCCCGCCGGTGCATCCGGCAGTTTGGCCAGTACCAGGTGGATGATGTTTTCGGTCAGGTCGTGCTCGCCACCGGTGATGAAGATCTTGGTGCCGCTGACCTTGTAGGAACCGTCCGCCTGAGGCTCGGCCTTGGTGCGGATCATGCCCAGGTCGGTACCGGCATGGGCTTCGGTCAAGCACATGGAACCGGCCCACTCACCGGAATACATCTTCGGCAAGTACGCGGCCTTGAGTTCTTCGCTGGCGTGGGTATTGATCGACACACAGGCGCCGGAAGTCAGCATCGGATACAAGCCGAATGCCAGGCTCGACGAGTTGATCATTTCTTCAACCTGCGCCGACACCGCCTTGGGCATACCCATGCCGCCATAGGTCGGATCGCCGCCCACACCCACCCAGCCGCCTTCGGCGTAGGTCGCATAGGCCTGGGGGAAACCGTCCGGGGTGTTCACCGCACCGTCGGTCCAATGGCAACCTTGCTCATCGCCGCCGCGGCTCAAGGGCGCGATGGATTTGGCGGTGACCTTGCCGGCCTCTTCGAGGATCGCCTCAACGGTTTCGGCGTCAACAGCGTCTGCCAATGCCGGCAATTGGGCCCAAGTCTTGGCGACTTCAAAAACTTCGTTGAGGACGAAGCGCATATCACGCAACGGCGCTTTGTAATCAGCCATGGCAAACCTCGTGAGAACGTAATAAGTAATTCGACAGGAACGGTTTTACAGGCTCCGAGTGTACCCGAACAACTTTTAAGACACATAGGGTCCTTTCGTGACCAATAAGTACCCATAAGTCACACAAGAAGCTCTCTCGTAGGAGCGAGCTTGCTCGCGAAAAATCCAGGAACACCCCGCTAAACCAGGCGTGCGCGAATCGTTAAAGTTCTTCGCGAGCAAGCTCGCTCCTACAGGTTGAACGCGTCGGCGGGGAGACTCATCAGGCACTCACTGCCCGCTTCTACCGCCGCACGATGCGTGGCCGTACGCGGCAGCAGGCGCTTGAAATAGAACTCGCAGGTTGCCAGCTTGGCCCGGGCAAACTCGGCATCACCGTGCGCTTGCGCGGCGATCGCCATGCGCAACCACAGGTAGGCGAGGATGATGTAACCGCTGTACATCAGGTAATCCGTGGCCGCCGCGCCCACTTCGTCGGGATTCTTCATTGCTGCCGTCCCCACCTTCAGCGTCAACTCCCCCCATTGCTGGTTCAACTGATTGAGCTGTTCAACATAAGCCTTGAGCTGACCATGCTCGGCATTGGCCGCGCAGAACTTGTGCACGATTTTGGTAAACCCGCGTAGCAACTTGCCCTGGCTGCCCAGCACCTTGCGCCCCAGCAGGTCGAGGGCCTGAATGCCGTTGGTGCCTTCGTAAATCGGCGCGATTCGCGCATCGCGCGCCAATTGCTCCATGCCCCACTCGAGAATATAGCCATGCCCGCCAAACACTTGCATACCGTGGTTGGTCACCTCAAGCCCGGTTTCAGTCATAAAGGCTTTACAGATCGGCGTGAGGAAGGCCAGCAGGTCCTCGGCGTCCTGGCGCTGGTCGGCGTCGCTGCCCAGGTGCGCGGTATCGAGCAGTTGGGCGGTGAAGTAGGTCAGCGCACGATTGCCCTCATTGAAGGCTTTCATGGTCAGCAACATGCGGCGCACATCGGCGTGCACGATGATCGGGTCGGCAGCTTTTTCCGGGGCCTTGGCACCGGTCAGCGAGCGCATCTGCAGGCGGTCGTTGGCGTACCTGATCGCACCCTGAAAGCTTGCTTCACCGTTGCACAGGCCCTGCATCCCGGTGCCGAGGCGAGCGTGGTTCATCATGGTGAACATACAGTTCAGGCCTTTGTTCGCCTCGCCGATCAAGAAGCCCTTGGCACCATCGAAGTTCAACACGCAGGTGGCCGAGGCCTTGATGCCCATCTTGTGCTCGATGGAGCCGCAGTGCACCGCATTGCGCTCGCCTGAATCGGCATGGAACTTGGGCACGATAAACAACGATATGCCTTTGGTGCCCGCCGGCGCATCCGGCAGTTTGGCCAGCACCAGGTGGATGATATTGGCGCTCATGTCGTGCTCACCGGCGGAGATGAAGATCTTGCTGCCGGTGACCGCGTAGCTGCCATCCGCCTGAGGCACGGCGCGGGTCTTGATCAAGCCCAGGTCAGTGCCGCAGTGGGCTTCGGTCAAGCACATGGTGCCGGTCCATTCGCCGACAGTGAGTTTACTCAGGTACGTGGTTTTCTGCTCCTCGGTGCCGTGGGCGTGGATCGCCGACATGGCGCCGTGGGTCAGGCCCGGGTACATGCCCCACGAGGTATTGCTGGAGCCGATCATCTCGCTCAGCACCAGGCCCAGGGAATGCGGCAGGCCCTGTCCACCGTAGGCCCGGTCTGCCGCCACGCCGTGCCAGCCGCCTTCCACGTATTGGGCAAAGGCTTGCTTGAAGCCCTTGGGCGTAGTGACCACGCCATTGTCGAAATGACAGCCTTCTTCATCGCCGCTGCGATTGAGCGGCGCGAGCACGTTTTCGCAGAACCGGGCGCCCTCTTCAAGGATTGCATTGACCATGTCCGGGCTGGCATCCGTTGCGCCCAGAGTGGCGTAGTGGCCGTGAAAATCGAATACGTTATCGATCAGAAAGCGCATGTCGCGCAGAGGAGCTTTGTACTCAGGCATGGCAATGTCTCCGGCAGCAGATGGTTTGACCCTACTGCCGGTACCGCCGACGGACAATCACTGTAGCGCTGCTGAATACAGCACCATTACTCAACCGGCAGCACTTTCCATGCGCACCGCGCCACGGCGGTTCTGCCCGGCCGCGATCACGCAGTTACGCCCGGCCCCCTTGGCCGCGTAAAGCGCCTGGTCGGCGGACTTGAGCACCTCTTCAGGATTACGCTGCTCGGCCTGACGCTCGGCCACGCCAATGCTGACCGTCACCGACACGCTGGAGGCACCACTGCCCGCACGCCGTTGACGGCCTTGATGGTCGTCATGGGGCCGGTCCGGGTTGCGCAGTTTGATGTCGTAGCCGGCAATGATCTCGCGGATCTCCTCCAGATGCGGCATGCATTCATCCAGGGTCTTGCCGGCAAACACCACGGCAAATTCTTCACCGCCATAGCGGTAGGCACGCCCGCCACCATTGACCTTGGACAGCTTGCTCGCCACCAGGCGCAGCACTTGGTCGCCCACATCGTGGCCATGGGTGTCGTTGAAACGTTTGAAGTGATCGACGTCGCTCATCGCCAGCACATAGTTGCGCCCCAGCCGTTGCATGCGTTCGTTGAGGGCGCGGCGTCCCGGCAACCCGGTCAGCTCATCGCGAAACGCCATTTGATAGGCTTCGTGGGCCACACCGGCGGCGATCATCAACATCACTTGGCTGCACATGATATTGAGGGTGAACGGCAGGATGAAAGTCTGCGGCAACATCCAGAACAGGCCCAACACCCCCACCAGCTGGGCGGCGTGCAGCGGGCGTGGCTGATACCAATACTGGGCGGCCAGGGTGAGGAAGCCGATCAGGAACATCGGATAGGACAGCTGAATCAGGCTCATCCAGGCGCCATGCAGCACCGGCCAGCGGATCTCCGCCAACCAGCCCAGCAACGCCTGGGGAAAACTCTGTTCCAGGGCCAGTGCCACACTGCCTACCGCAAGCAACACCGCGCAGCGCGCGACGAAGTCACGGAACAGATGAGTTTTTTCCTGCCACAGCGCGTAGATGCTGAACAGCAGCGGCAACAGCAGGCAACACAGGTGGAACACCACCGCAGCGTCTTCACGCACGCGGCCATTGTCGCGGTAGAAATCGGTCTGGGTATCCAGCAGGAAATAGGCGACGTACACCGTGATCATCAGGAACAGTTCACGCTGGCGCCGATACACCGCGCAGTACGCACCGCCGAGCAGCAGAACCAGAGTCGGCAACACGTTGAACAGCGAGGTGAAAAAGACGTTGAGGTCCTTGACGTACGCAGCGCAGAGCCCGGCCAGCAACAGCAGCAGCGAAGGTAGAAAATGACTGAAACGTACAGCAGACACGCGTGACAAGGGTAAAACTCCGACCCGCAAACAAATAATGGCACTGTGCCTCTAGCAGTCAGTTAAGCACAATCGACCTGCATGTATCACATTGCCATCACTGTAACGGCAGCGGGTTGCAATCCCTGAGCGCATTACTGCGGTTTTTTATGCACGCCCTCTGTAGGAGCGAGCTTGCTCGCGAAGATCCCACCGGCACCGCGCTTATCCAGAATGCCCGCGTTATCGTTAGCGACCTTCGCGAGCAAGCGCGCTCCTACAGGAGGGCAAAAAAAACCGCCGCGTCCCGAAGGAGGCGGCGGTTTTTAGCAGAACCCGGAAAGGCTTAGTAAGCCAGGCCGAAATCTTCTTCTTTCATGTCCATCAGGTTGCTTGCGCCCGACAGCATGGTCGCCACGTGGGTGCGAGTACGCGGCAGGATGCGTTGGAAGTAGAAGCGCGCGGTCTGCAACTTGGCGGTGTAGAACGCCTCTTCGGTAGTGCCCGCAGCCAGTTTTTCAGCCGCCAGGCGCGCCATGTCGGCCCAGAAGTAAGCCAGGCACGCGTAGCCGGAGTACATCAGGTAATCCACCGAGGCGGCGCCGACTTCTTCACGGTCTTTCATCGCGGCCATGCCGACCTTCATGGTCAACTCGCCCCACTCTTTGTTCAGTGCAGCCAGCGGCGCAACGAACTCTTTGACCGCTTCGTTACCTTCGTTGGCCTGGCAGAACTTGTGCACGATCTTGGTGAAGCCCTTGAGCGCTTCGCCTTGGGTCATCAGCACTTTACGGCCAAGCAAGTCCAGGGCCTGAATACCGGTGGTGCCTTCGTACAGCATCGAAATACGGCTGTCGCGAACGTTCTGTTCCATGCCCCACTCGGCGATGAAACCGTGACCGCCGTAGATCTGTACGCCGTGGTTGGCCGACTCAAAGCCGACTTCGGTCATGAACGCCTTGGCGATCGGGGTCATGAAGGCCAGCAGGGCATCCGCCTGTTTCTTGGCTTCGTCGTCGGTGCCGTACTTGACGATGTCCACTTGCTTGGCGGTGAAGTACACCATCGCACGGTTGCCTTCGGCGAAGGCTTTCATGGTCAACAGCATACGGCGCACGTCAGGGTGCACGATGATCGGGTCCGCGGCTTTGTCCGGCGCTTTCGGGCCCGTCAGGGAACGCATTTGCAGGCGGTCGCGGGCATATTTCAGGCCACCCTGGAAGCCAATCTCGGCGTGGGACAGGCCTTGCAGCGCAGTACCCAGGCGAGCGGTGTTCATAAAGGTGAACATGCAGTTCAAACCTTTGTTCGCCGGGCCGATCAGGAAACCGGTGGCCGCGTCGAAGTTCATCACGCAAGTGGCGTTGCCGTGGATGCCCATCTTGTGTTCCAGGGAACCACAGGTCACCGCGTTGCGCTCGCCAATTGTGCCATCGGCATTGGGGAGGAACTTCGGCACGATAAACAGCGAGATACCCTTGGTGCCGGCCGGTGCATCCGGCAGGCGCGCCAGTACGATGTGGACGATGTTGTCGGCCATGTCGTGTTCACCGGCCGAGATGAAGATCTTGGTACCGGAGACTTTGTAGGAACCATCAGCCTGAGGTTCGGCCTTGGTACGCAGCATACCCAGGTCGGTACCGCAGTGTGGCTCGGTCAGGCACATGGTGCCGGTCCATTCGCCCGACACCAGCTTGGTCAGGTAAGCCTCTTGCTGCTCGGGGGTGCCGTGCTCGGAAATGGTGTTCATCGCACCGTGGGACAGGCCCGGGTACATGCCCCACGACCAGTTGGCGGCGCCAACCATTTCGCTGACTGCCAGGCCCAGAGATTCCGGCAGGCCCTGGCCACCGTGCTCAACGTCATGGGCCAGGCTTGGCCAGCCGCCTTCGACGAATTGCTTGTAGGCTTCTTTGAAACCGGTAGGGGTCTTAACGCCTGACTCACTCCAGGTACACCCTTCGATGTCGCCCACGCGGTTCAGCGGTGCCAGAACTTGCTCACAGAACTTGGCGCCTTCTTCGAGGATGGCGTCGACCATGTCCGGGGTAGCGTCCTGGCAAGCCGGCAGGCTCTGATAGTGCGCTTCATAGCCGAGCAGTTCGTCACGAACGAAGCGAATATCACGCAAGGGGGCCTTGTAGTCAGGCATAGCGATAAACCTCTGCTGATGTATCTGGGATGAACAACCGCGTGGATTTGTTATGGCGGTCAAACAGGTGTTTGAAACATACGTTTACGACCCAGGGTTGTCAAGCGTCGGCCAGATGCCGTTTGTCTTGATGCAGATCATCGCCGGGCACGGCAAGGCCTGCGGCGGGATGCCACACAGAATTTTCAGGAAAGATGAAGTTTTATGTAGGAGCGAGCTTGCTCGCGAAGGACATCAGCACACCGCGCCAGTTCAGGCGGCACGCGTTATCGTTGGCGTTTTTCGCGAGCAAGCTCGCTCCTACAGGGTGGGACGGGATCAGGCGTAGGTATCGATCAACGTACCGAGCATTTCATCCGAAGCCTTGGCGACTTTCGCTCCCAGCTCGACTTGAAACTTGCCTTGGGCCATTTCCACCATATTGCTCGCCGAATTAGACGCTTGGGCGCGGTCATTGGCTTGCAGGCGGTCGCTTTGCGCGGCCGATGGCTGGGACGTTGCGGCGCTGGCGATCTTGCCGGCTGCCTGGTCGACACGGTTCTGCCCGGTCTGAATACTGCTCAGGCCCGAATAAAACGCGCTGCTTCCAGAGATTTCCATGGCGTAAGCCTGCCTTTAGAGAATCGTGAAGGTAGATTGAAGCAGACATCCTGGCAAAAGACCCGTCAAAAACACTAATGGCATATTGCCTTGCCGATAGCCAAAATCAGTCAAGCAGGTCCAACTCCAGGTACTCGGCCACGGCGGCGGCGCCCGCATCCTTGAGCTTCGGCACCCGCCCCAGGCAGGGCGCGGGCAAACGCTCGGCCAGGGTGGCGAGGTTTTCTTCCAGACGAGAGGTCTTGGGGTCGATGATATTCGCCACCCAGCCAGCCAGCGGCAAGCCGTCCCGTGCGATGGCTTCGGCGGTAAGCAACGCGTGGCTGATGCAGCCCAGTCGCACGCCCACCACCAGGATCACTGGCAATTTGAGCGCCATGGCCAGGTCCGACAGGTTGGCTTGATCGGCCAGGGGCACGCGCCAGCCGCCCGCCCCTTCGATCAAGGTGAAGTCAGCTCCACGGGCCAGGATCTGTTGCATCGGCTTGAGCAACGATTGCACCGTCAGCCCCACGCCTGCCTCGCGCGCAGCCAAATGGGGCGCGATAGCCGGCTCGAATGCAACCGGGTTGACCTCGGCATAACTGAGCGGCAATGAGCACTCAGCCAGCAATGCCAGGGCATCGGCATTGCGCAAACCCTGGGCAGTCAATCGGCAACCCGAAGCCACCGGTTTTCCGGCGGCCGTGCTTTTGCCCGCGAGCCTGGCGGCGTGCAACAGGCCGGCCGCGATGGTGGTCTTGCCCACATCGGTATCAGTGCCGGTGATGAAGTAAGCGACGCTCATAGCGGTTTCTCCAGTACGGCGTAAACCACCTGGTACGTGGCGGGCAGGCCCTGGGCCTGACGGAACTGCTCGTAAGCCTCTACCAGTGCAACAATCCGCGCGCGCCCCGTCAAGCCGCCGGGGCGGCCGGGGTTGAGGTTGTGGGCGCCCAACGCTTTGAGTTCGTGGGTCAGGCTGCGCACATCCGGGTAATGCAGCACATGGGGTTGTCGCGCAAGGCTTACCACCCGCAAGCCGCTGGCCGCACATAGTTGCTGATAAGCCTCGAAAGTGCGAAAGCGATTGACGTGAACCAGGCCATCGACCGCTCGCCAGCTTTCGCGCAATTCATCCAGGGTACCCACGCACAGGCTCGCGAACGCCAACACACCGCCAGGTCGCAACACACGCTGAGCTTCGCTGAGCACGGCATCGAAGTTGGCACACCATTGCACCGCCAGGCTGGAGAACAGCAACTCAAAGCTGCCAGCCTTCAGCGGCAGGCGTTCCGCATCACCGGCAATGAAATGTCGCGCACCGCCTAAAGGCCGTGCGTGGTTGAGCATGCCTTCGGCGATATCCAGCGCCATGCCCTCGCTCGCAGGCAAACGTTCACCCAGTACTCGGCTGAAATACCCCGTGCCGCAGCCCATATCCAGCCAGCGTGGTGGCGAAAGGTCAGCTGGCAAACGGCTGAGCAACTCATGCCCTACCGCGCGCTGCAACTCGGCCACGCTGTCGTAGCTGGCCGCTGCACGAGAGAACGAGGCGGCAACCTGGCGCTTGTCCGGCAAGGCGCCCGGCAGGCAAGGGTGGGATAAATCAGTCATCGACACACTCATGCAAAAAAGCCTGGATGGCCCCTGCGACACCGTGGGGGTCTTCCAGAAGAAACGCGTGACCGGCCTGTTCAATCAGGCCGACTTCTACATCGGGTAACAACGTCAGCAGGTCACTGGCGGCTTCGGCAGGCACCAACCCATCCAGGCCGGCAAACAGATGCAACTGCGGCCCGCGAAACGCCTGCAAGGCCGCCCGGGTATCCAGTTGCGCCAGCAGCTCCAGGCCGGGCATCAACACACTGGGGGCGGTATGTGGCGCACCGCTGACCAGCAAACGCGAGAGCCCGCGCGGATCTTGCGCCCCCTTGGCACACAACAGGCCGAAGCGCTTGAGGGTCACCTGGGAGTCGGCGTGGCAACCTGCCAAAAACGCATCGAAGGTCTCGGCGGGCATCCCGTGGGGCCAGCCGTCATGGGCGACGAAACACGGGTTGCTCGCCAGGGTCAGCAAACCGCAGCAACGCTCACCACGGCGCGCCGCCAACTCCGAAGCGAGCATCCCGCCCAGGGACCAGCCCCCGAGCCAGACGTTGTCCGCCAGCGTCGCATCGAGCTCGTCGAGCCACTCACTCAAATCACTGGAATCCAGCGCCGGCAAGGGCTCGATCTGTACCCGCAGGTGCTCGTTGAGGCCCTGCAGCGCCGCGGCCAACGGCTCCAGGGGCGACACACCGAGGCCCCAGCCGGGCAGCAGTATCAGGCGATCACGCATGGTCGGGCTCCGCTGCGTTCAATAACCGGAAACAGTCCTCTAATCCGTTTAACAATAGCTGCACCTGCGCTTCGCTGTGCGCCGCCGTCAATGTCACGCGCAACCTTGCACTACCGGCCGGAACAGTCGGCGGGCGGATTGCAGTCACCATCAGCCCACGCTCGCGCAGCATCTGTGACAGACGCAAGGCTCGGGCGCTGTCGCCAATCAGGATCGGCTGGATTGGCGTAAAGCTGTCCATCAATGCCAGGCCCAACTGCTCGGCGCCGCGACGGAACTGGCGGATCAACCCGTTGAGGTGCTCGCGCCGCCAGTGCTCGCTGCGCAGTAGCTCCAGGCTTTTGAGGGTGGCGCAGGCCAATGCCGGTGGTTGGCTGGTGGTGTAGATATACGGGCGGGCAAACTGGATCAGGCTTTCGATCAACGCTTCACTGCCTGCCACAAATGCCCCGGCGGTGCCGAAGGCTTTGCCCAGGGTACCCACCAGTACCGGTACATCGTCCTGGCTCAAGCCAAAATGCTCGACGATACCGCCGCCATTGGCGCCCAGCGGGCCAAAGCCATGGGCATCATCCACCATCAGCCAGGCACCTTTGGCCTTGGCTTCACGGGCCAGCACCGGCAGGTCGGCCAGATCGCCGTCCATGCTGAACACCCCGTCGGTGACCACCAGCGTATTGCCGGTGGCCTTTTCCAAACGCTTGGCCAGGCTGCCGGCATCGTTATGCAGGTAGCGGTTGAACCGCGCCCCAGAGAGCAAACCCGCATCCAGCAATGAGGCGTGGTTGAGGCGGTCTTCCAGCACCGTATCGCCCTGCCCCACCAGCGCCGTGACCGCGCCCAGGTTGGCCATATAGCCGGTGGTAAACAGCAACGCACGCGGGCGCCCGGTCAAATCAGCCAGGGCCTCTTCCAACTCATGGTGCGGCGTGGCGTGGCCCACTACCAGATGCGAAGCGCCGCCGCCCACGCCCCAACGGGCCGCCCCGGCGCGCCAGGCTTCGATCACCTGCGGGTGATTGGCCAGGCCCAGGTAATCGTTGTTGCAGAACGCCAGCAATGGCTGGCCATCCACCACCACTTCGGGCCCTTGAGGGCTCTGCAGCAACGGGCGTTGACGGTATAGATGTTCAGCACGGCGGGCAGCGAGGCGCGCAGCAAGATCAAAAGACATGCTGGCCTCGATTAAACAGCGGCGTTGTAGAACTGCTCGCTGCTCTTTTGCTCCACCAGCGCCTGCTCGATCGCGGCCTGGTGCACTTCATCGGCATGCTCTTCGCGGGCTTCGGGCAGGATGCCCAGGCGGGCGAACAGCTGCATGTCCTTGTCAGCCTGAGGGTTGGCGGTGGTCAGCAATTTATCGCCGTAGAAGATCGAGTTGGCACCGGCAAAAAACGCCAGGGCCTGCATCTGCTCGTTCATGGCTTCGCGGCCGGCGGACAGGCGCACGTGGGACTGCGGCATCAGGATGCGCGCCACCGCCAGCATACGGATGAAGTCGAAGGGGTCGATGTCCTCGGCGTTTTCCAACGGTGTACCGGCCACCTTCACCAGCATGTTGATCGGCACCGACTCTGGATGCTCCGGCAGGTTGGCCAGTTGGATCAGCAGGTTGGCACGGTCGTCGAGGGACTCGCCCATGCCGAGGATACCGCCCGAGCAGATCTTCATCCCCGAGTCACGCACATAAGCCAGGGTTTGCAGGCGCTCGCTATAGGTGCGTGTGGTGATGATCGAGCCGTAGAACTCAGGCGATGTGTCGAGGTTATGGTTGTAGTAATCCAGGCCGGCCTGGGCCAGGGCTTCGGTCTGGTCCTGGTCGAGACGACCCAGGGTCATGCAGGTTTCCAGGCCCATGGCTTTCACGCCTTTGACCATCTCCAGCACGTAGGGCATGTCTTTGGCCGACGGGTGTTTCCACGCCGCACCCATGCAGAAGCGCGTCGAGCCGATGGCCTTGGCGCGGGCGGCCTCTTCGAGGACCTTCTGCACCTCCATCAGCTTCTCTTTTTCCAGGCCGGTGTTGTAGTGACCCGACTGCGGACAATATTTGCAATCTTCCGGGCAGGCACCGGTCTTGATCGACAGCAGGGTCGATACCTGTACGCGGTTGGCGTCGAAATGCGCGCGGTGCACGGTCTGCGCCTGGAACAGCAGGTCATTGAACGGCTGCACGAACAGGGCTTTGACTTCGGCCAAAGACCAATCGTGACGCAGGGTGGCAGAGGTGCTGGCGCTCATGGGCGATTCCTTGATTATGCTTTGGCTAACGCTGCGGGATGGCAATACCCACAGGCACGACACGGATGCTCGGCATATTTAAGGAAGATTCATGCACTGTCAACCTGAGTACAAACACCAAGTTTACATCTGGTTAGAAAACGTACAAGCCTGCCTGATCTGCGACGAATGCACAGACTCCGGCGAAAATGTGTGCAACGCCTGCGAAACCGAACTGCCCTGGCTGCTGGAGCACTGTGAACGCTGCGCCCTGCCTTTGCCGATGGACGGGTTGATCTGCGGCCAGTGCCAAAAACACCCACCGGCCTTCAACCAGGTGATCGCACCCTGGACCTACAGCTTCCCCATCGACACCCTGGTCAGCCGCTTCAAGCACCAGGCGCGTTGGCCGCTGGGCCACATGCTGGCACGCCTGCTGGGGCAGCACCTGCAACATCGCTTCGATAACGCCGAACTCAACCGCCCCGACGCTCTGCTGCCGGTCCCCATGGCCCGCAAGCGCCTGCGCCAGCGCGGCTTTAATCAGGCGCTGATGGTGGCTCGCTGGCTCGGTAGCGCGCTTAACATTCCCCTCAATGAACGCGCCCTGCTGCGCCCGCATGAAACCGTGGCGCAGCAAGACCTCGACGCCAAGACCCGCAAACGCAACCTGCTCAACGCCTTTGCCCTGGCCCCCGGCGCTCAAATCGCAGGGCAACACCTGGCGCTGGTGGACGATGTACTCACCACCGGCGCCACCGCCCATAGCCTGGCGCGGTTATTGATGGACGCTGGTGCACGCCAGGTCGATGTCTATTGCCTGGCGCGCACTCCCAAACCCGGCCTCTGACTTGACTCCCCCGCGTCAGGGCGGCAACGTCGGTTTATCTCATCCAAGCGTATGCCCATGTCTCTGCCCAGCCCACTCAGCCAGCACATCATCCGTCGCCCCCAACGCATTGCCTTGTTGGGGCATATCGCCGAGCAAGGCTCTATCACCCGTGCCGCCAAAAGTGCTGGATTGAGTTACAAGGCTGCCTGGGACGCTATCGATGAACTGAACAATCTCGCGCAAAAACCGCTGGTGGAACGCAGCGTCGGTGGCAAAGGCGGTGGCGGCGCCAGGCTGACGCAAGAGGGTGAACGGGTGCTGCGCCTTTACCAGCGCCTGCAAGTGCTGCAGGCCGAGCTGCTCGGTTCGGACGAAGCGGCCAGTGACTTCAACCTGCTCGGCCGCTTGATGTTGCGTACCAGCGCGCGCAACCAATTGCACGGCCAGGTCATCGCCATCGACACCCAGGGCCGCAACGACAGGGTTCGTCTGCGGCTGGCCGGCGATCTGCACCTGGACGCACAGATCACCCATGAAAGCACCCAACGACTGGAGCTGCAGACCGGCGTGGAAGTGGTCGCCCTGATCAAGGCGGGATGGCTGGAATTGCGGGCGATCGGGCATCCGGAAACACCTGGACACAATTGTATGAACGGTGTGATTGAGACGATTCTCGGCGCCGAGGATGGCCCCAGCGAGGTGCGTATCTGCTTGCCCAACGGCCAAGTCTTATGCGCGCTGGCACCGCCCGCCGCACTCCTGGCACTCAACGCTGCCGAGGGCCAGCCGATCCAGGTGCAATTCGCCCCCAGCAATGTGCTGCTCGGAACCCCGGTGTAACGTCTTCAGGCTGCAACAATTTGGTCACAACCGCTCCTTAAGGTATCTGCAAAAATCGCGGGAGCCTGAGATGAGCCTATTAGAAGAAAACCAAGCCACTGACCTTGAACAGATGGTCGGCCTGACCCGCCGTCGCTTTATCGGTGCGGGCGCCCTGTGCGGCGCCGCGATGTTCCTGGGCGGTAACCTGTTGAGCCGCAGCGCCCTGGCGGTGAATGCGGCCTCTGCCAGCCCGCTGCTGGGTTTCGCCAGCATCGCCGCCGCCACCAGCGACACCATCACCCTGCCCCCGGGTTACAGCGCTTCGGTGCTGATCAGCTGGGGCCAGCCACTGCACAAGAACGCCCCGGCTTTCGACCCGTCGGGCAATGGCACGGCCAAGGCCCAGGAGCAGCAATTTGGCGACAACAACGACGGGATGAGCCTGTTTCCGTTCCCGGGCGACAACAACCGCGCCTTGATGGCGATCAACAACGAATACACCAATTACCGCTACCTCTACGCCCACGGCGGCGCGCCGCAATCGGCCGAGGAGGTGCGCAAGGCCCTGGCCAGCGAAGGCGTGTCGGTGATCGAAGTTCGGCGCAAGGGCGATACCTGGCAGTTCGTCCAGGACTCACGCTACAACCGGCGCATCCATGGCAATTCACCGATCCGCTTGAGCGGCCCCGCTGCCGGCCATGACTGGTTGAAAACCGCGGCAGACAAAACCGGCAAGAAAGTCCTCGGCACGTTCCAGAACTGCGCCAACGGCATGACCCCGTGGGGCACCTACCTGACCTGCGAAGAGAATTTCACCGATTGCTTCGGCAGCAGCAACCCGCAGCAAACATTCGACGCCGGGCAGAAACGCTATGGCGTGGTAGCCGCCAGCAAAGACATCAACTGGCACCAGCACGACCCGCGCTTCGACCTGGCCAAGAACCCCAACGAACTCAACCGCCATGGCTGGGTGGTGGAGATCGATCCGTTCGACCCGCAATCCACCCCGGTCAAGCGCACGGCCCTGGGCCGCTTCAAACATGAAAATGCGGCCCTGGCCGAAACACGCGACGGCCGCGCCGTGGTGTACATGGGCGATGACGAGCGTGGCGAGTTCATCTACAAGTTCGTCAGCCGCGATCAGATCAACCACAACAACCCGAAAGCCAACAAAGACCTGCTCGACCACGGCACCTTGTACGTGGCCATCTTCGATGCGGGCGACGGCAACACCGACCATCCCAAGGGCAAAGGCCAGTGGGTTGAACTCACCCATGGCAAAAACGGCATCGACGCCAGCAGCGGTTTCGCCAACCAGGCCGAGGTGCTGATTCATGCGCGCCTGGCCGCCAGCGTGGTGAAAGCCACACGCATGGACCGCCCGGAATGGATCGTGGTCAGCCCCTCCGACGGCCAGGTCTATTGCACCCTGACCAACAACGCCAAGCGCGGCGAAGAAGGCCAGCCGGTGGGCGGCCCCAACCCACGGGAGAAAAACGTCTACGGCCAGATCCTGCGCTGGAAAGCCGACGCCGATAACCACGGTGCCACGGACTTTACCTGGGACTTGTTCGTGGTGGCCGGCAACCCGGGCGTGCACGGCGGTACGGCAAAGGGGGGCTCGTCCAATATCAACCCACAGAACATGTTCAACAGCCCCGATGGCCTGGGCTTCGACAAAGCCGGGCGCCTGTGGATCCTCACCGACGGCGACTACAGCAATGCGGGCGACTTTGCCGGCATGGGCAACAACCAGATGCTGTGTGCCGACCCGAGCACCGGGGAAATCCGCCGCTTCATGGTCGGGCCGGTGGCGTGTGAAGTCACCGGGATCAGCTTTGCACCGGATCAGAAAACCCTCTTTGTGGGCATTCAGCATCCGGGTGAAACCGGTGGTTCGACCTGGCCGCAGCATTTGCCGAACGGCAAGCCGCGCTCGTCGGTGATGGCGATTCGGCGGGATGATGGCGGGATCGTAGGCGCCTGATAGGCCGCTATCGCAGGCAAGCCAGCTCCCACATTTCGATGTGTAAATACATGCCAGTGTGGGAGCTGGCTTGCCTGCGAAGGCGTCCGCACAGCCACCGGCTATCTATGCTGTTACCATACCCGGCCGGACGCGGCGCCCTGCTGCGCGCAGGAGTTCGCATGGCCCACCCGTTTGAAACACTCACCCCTGATCTGGTCCTCGATGCCGTCGAAAGCATCGGTTTTCTCAGCGATGCCCGCGTATTGGCGCTCAACAGCTACGAAAACCGCGTGTATCAAGTGGGTATCGAAGACGCCGAACCACTGATCGCCAAGTTCTACCGGCCCCAACGCTGGACCAATGAGGCGATCCTCGAAGAGCACCGTTTTACCTTCGAACTGGCCGAGTGCGACGTACCGGTGGTAGCCCCGCTGATTCACAACGGCGAGAGCCTGTTCGAACACGCGGGTTTCCGCTTCACCCTGTTTCCCCGCCGTGGTGGCCGCGCGCCGGAGCCGGGTAACCTCGATCAGCTTTACCGACTTGGGCAACTGCTCGGGCGTTTGCACGCGGTGGGCTCCACCCGCCCGTTCGAACACCGCGAAGCCCTGGGGGTGAAGAATTTCGGTCACGACTCCCTCACCACCTTGCTTGAAGGCAACTTCATTCCCAAAAGCCTGTTGCCGGCCTACGAGTCCGTGGCCCGCGACCTGCTCAAGCGTGTGGAAGAGGTTTACAAGGCCACGCCGCACAAGAACATCCGTATGCACGGTGACTGCCACCCCGGCAACATGATGTGCCGCGACGAGATGTTCCATATCGTCGACCTGGATGACTGCCGCATGGGCCCGGCGGTGCAAGACCTGTGGATGATGCTCGCCGGCGACCGCCAGGAATGCCTGGGCCAGCTGTCGGAACTGATGGACGGCTACCAGGAGTTCCACGACTTCGACCCTCGCGAACTGGCCCTGATCGAGCCGCTGCGCGCCTTGCGCCTGATGCACTACAGCGCCTGGCTGGCACGGCGCTGGGATGATCCGGCGTTTCCCCACAGCTTCCCGTGGTTTGGCACCGAGCGCTATTGGGGCGACCAGGTGCTGGCATTGCGTGAGCAACTGTCGGCGCTCAATGAAGAACCGCTGAAACTCTTCTGACCAACACCACGCTCTCCTGTAGGAGCGAGCTTGCTCGCGAAAAACCCGAGAGCGCCTTTGGGTATCGCGTTATCGTTAACGATCTTCGCGAGCAAGCTCGCTCCTACAGTAAGCAGATCCCATTGTCTGACAAATATCCTTACAATCGCGCTTTGTTAGCTGCCTAAGCAAGGACTCTGCAATGCAAGCCGCCAACCCTCGCAAGGGGTACATCCTGGGCCTGAGTGCCTACGTTATCTGGGGTCTGTTCCCGCTCTATTTCAAAGCCATCGCCAGCGTGCCCGCCGCCGAGATCATCGTGCACCGTGTGCTCTGGTCAGCGCTGTTTGGCGGTTTGCTGTTGATGGTGTGGAAACACCCTGGCTGGTTTCGCGAACTGCGTGACAACCCCAAGCGCCTGGCGATCCTGGCACTCAGCGGTTCGCTGATCGCGGCCAACTGGCTGACCTATGTGTGGTCGGTGAACAGCGGGCGCATGCTTGAAGCCAGCCTGGGTTACTACATCAACCCGCTGGTGAATGTGCTGCTGGGTATGTTGATCCTCGGTGAACGCCTGCGCCGCCTGCAATGGGTGGCGGTGGGGTTGGCGGCGATCGGTGTGGCGCAACAGGTGTGGCAGGTGGGTAGCTTGCCGTGGGTGTCACTGGCGCTGGCGCTGACGTTCGGTTTTTACGGCTTGATCCGTAAACAGGCCCCGGTCAAGGCGCTGCCGGGGCTGGTGGTGGAAACCTGGATGCTGGTACCGATTGCTGTCGCCTGGTTGCTGTTCAATCCCTCGGCCCACAGTGCCCAATTGGAATTCTGGAGCACCTCAGAAGCCTGGTGGTTGGTGGCTGCAGGGCCGGTAACTCTGATTCCATTGGTCTGCTTCAACGCCGCAGCAAGGCATTTGCCTTACACGGCTCTGGGCTTTTTGCAGTATGTGGCGCCGACCCTGGTGCTGCTGGAAGCAGTATTGCTGTTCGGCGAACACCTGGCGCCCGCCACGCTGATTGCCTTCGCCTTCATCTGGGCTGGCCTGGTGATCTACAGCGTGGATGCATGGCTGACGGTGCGCAAACGCTGATCAAATAACGTACAAACCTATGCAGGCCACGGCGCGCGTGGCTTGCAGCGTTTCACCCCAAGGTTATCCACAACCTGATCCCCGCCATTTGTGCACAAGCCCTTGAAACTGCTCGTTTTTTGCTCAGCTGACGGAGAGCCCCGGCCCGCGTGGCCTGGCGCCGGGTCTCTACAGGTTATCCACAGGCCCATGCAAGATTTCCATGCATAACCTTGTGGGTGGTTATTCCTCGTTGCGCAGTTCCACCATCAAATCGTCGGCCAAGGTTTCGAGCGACTCCTGCAAACGCTCCAGAGACAGCGTGGACGGCACCTGCAACAAAGCTTCGGCATTGAACAACGGGTCCCCACTCATGGGCGCCGGGCGTACATCGGTACTCAAGCGTTCCACGTTGACCCCCTGCTGGCTCAACAGCGCCGTAATCTCGCGCACAATGCCCGAGCGGTCATTGCCCACCAGCGTCATCACAATCGATTTGGACACGGCCGCCTGCCCTGTGCTGCCCTCACCCACCAGCACGCGTATGCCATGTGTGGATAAGTCTTCCAGCGCGCCCACCAATGCCTGACGTTGCTCCGTCGGCACGCTGACCCGCAGGATCCCGGCAAACTGCCCGGCCATGTGGGCCATGCGGCTTTCCAGCCAGTTACCGCCGTGGGCGGCAATGTTCTGCGCAATGCGTTCAACCAGGCCGGGTTTGTCGGCGGCGATAATTGTGAGTACAAGATGGTCCATGGCGAAATACCTCGGGTGCGTTTCCTGTAGGAGCGAGCTTGCTCGCGAAGGTCGTCAACGATAATGCGAAAAAACTGACACTGCGGTGCTCTCAGGTTTTTCGCGAGCAAGCTCGCTCCTACAAAGTGGACGCGCGGTCGCTTGAAAACAAATCGTGTACCATTTTTATATTTATCTGGAACAATCCAATAGTTTTTTGAGAACATCCGGTTCTCCGCTGTGACCGTACGACCAAAGTGGGTCGCTAAACGACGTATTTAGTCTAATTTTCACAACCGCAAGTCATCATGTAGTATGCCCAACCGTGCACTACATAATGAAAATCTGAAAAAGCGCATAAGCTCCGCAGAGTGAGGCAAGCAATGACTGAACACGTTCAAGTCGGTGGCCTGCAGGTCGCCAAAGTCCTGTTCGACTTCGTGAACAACGAAGCCATTCCCGGTACCGGCATTACTGCCGACCAGTTCTGGGCCGGTGCCGACAAGGTCATCCACGACCTGGCACCGAAGAACAAAGCCCTACTCGCCAAACGCGACGATTTCCAGGTGCGGATCGATACCTGGCACCAGACCCACGCCGGCCAGGCCCACGACCCGGTGGCCTACAAAGCCTTCCTGCAAGACATCGGCTACCTGCTGCCAGAAGCTGCAGACTTTGAGGCCTCGACCCAGAACGTCGACGACGAAATCGCGCGCATGGCCGGCCCACAACTGGTGGTGCCGGTGATGAATGCGCGCTTTGCCCTCAACGCCTCGAATGCGCGCTGGGGCTCGCTGTACGACGCGCTTTATGGCACCGACGCCATCAGCGAAGCCGACGGCGCCGAAAAGGGCAAGGGCTACAACAAGGTGCGTGGCGACAAGGTCATCGCCTTCGCCCGCGCCTTCCTCGACGAAGCCGCACCGCTGAGCGCCGGCAGCCACGTCGACTCCACCGGCTACAAAATCGTTGATGGCAAGCTGATTGTCAGCCTCAAAGGCGGCAGCAACAGTGGCCTGCGAGACGATGCCCAGTTGATCGGTTTCCAGGGCCCCGCGGCCGAGCCGATTGCAATCTTGTTCAAACACAACGGCCTGCACTTCGAGTTGCAGATCGACGCCAGCACCCCGGTCGGCCAGACCGATGCCGCCGGCGTCAAAGACGTGCTGATGGAAGCCGCGCTGACCACCATCATGGACTGCGAAGACTCCGTTGCCGCCGTGGATGCCGATGACAAGGTGGTGATCTACCGCAACTGGCTCGGCCTGATGAAGGGCGACCTGGCCGAAGAAGTGGCCAAGGGCGGCAAGACCTTCACCCGCACCATGAACCCTGATCGCGTGTACACCGGCATCGACGGTAACGACGTGACCCTGCATGGCCGTTCGCTGCTGTTCGTGCGCAACGTTGGCCACCTGATGACCATCGACGCGATCCTCGACAAAAACGGCAACGAAGTGCCCGAAGGCATCCTCGACGGCCTGATCACCAGCCTGGCGGCGATCCACAGCCTCAACGGCAACAACACCCGCAAGAACAGCCGTACCGGTTCCGTGTACATCGTCAAACCGAAGATGCATGGCCCGGAAGAAGCTGCGTTCACCAACGAGCTGTTCGGCCGCATCGAAGAGGTGCTGAACCTGGCGCGCAATACGCTGAAAGTCGGGATCATGGACGAGGAGCGCCGTACCACGGTCAACCTCAAGGCCTGCATCAAGGCCGCCAGCGAGCGCGTGGTGTTTATCAACACCGGTTTCCTCGACCGTACCGGCGACGAAATCCACACCTCCATGGAAGCCGGCGCGATGGTGCGCAAAGCTGCCATGAAGGCGGAAAAATGGATCGGTGCCTACGAAAACTGGAACGTCGATATTGGCTTGAGCACCGGCCTGCAAGGTCGTGCACAAATCGGTAAAGGCATGTGGGCCATGCCCGACCTGATGGCGGCGATGCTTGAGCAGAAAATCGCCCATCCATTGGCCGGTGCCAACACCGCCTGGGTACCGTCGCCGACCGCTGCGGCGCTCCACGCGTTGCACTACCACAAGGTCGACGTATTTGCCCGCCA
Organism: Pseudomonas paralactis; assembly: GCF_001439735.1. Lineage (GTDB taxonomy): Bacteria > Pseudomonadota > Gammaproteobacteria > Pseudomonadales > Pseudomonadaceae > Aquipseudomonas > Aquipseudomonas paralactis. The sequence goes on along the minus strand of NZ_JYLN01000003.1, from coordinate 669,349 downwards.
GGCCGAACTGGCCAAGCGCGAACGCGCCTCGGTGGACGATATCCTCACCATTCCTCTGGCCAGCAACACCGATTGGTCTGACGAAGAGATCCGCAACGAACTGGACAACAACGCCCAGGGCATCCTCGGCTATGTGGTGCGCTGGATCGACCAGGGCGTGGGCTGTTCCAAAGTGCCCGACATCAACGACGTCGGCCTGATGGAAGACCGCGCCACCCTGCGTATCTCCAGCCAGCACATCGCCAACTGGCTGCGCCACGGCATCGTCAACGAAGCTCAAGTGATGGAAAGCCTCAAGCGCATGGCGCCGGTGGTGGACCGTCAGAATGCCGGGGATGCGTTGTATCGCCCACTGGCACCGGATTTCGACAGCAACATCGCGTTCCAGGCAGCGGTGGAGTTGGTGATTGAAGGGACCAGGCAGCCTAATGGCTATACCGAGCCGGTGTTGCATCGCAGGCGTCGGGAGTTCAAGGCCAAGAACGGCCTGTAATGGTAGGAGCGAGCTTGTTCGCACCAACAGATGCAAAAAAGCCCTGATCGAAAGATCGGGGCTTTTTTATCAGTGTCAGTTAGACCGCGTTGCCTGAATCGCAGGCAAGCCAGCTCCCACAGGGAGTGCATTTCAAATGTGGGAGCCGGGCTTGCCCGCGAAGAGGCCAGGCCAGTCACCCCACACTCAGGGCAGCATCCCCAACTCCCGCTTCACCAACTTCGCCAACTTCACGCTATCAATCGGCTTGAGCAAAAAGTCCACCACACTCAAGTGCATCGCATCGATCACATCCGGCGCTTCGGCGTCCCCCGACATGATGATGATCGGCAGCGCCGCCCGGGTCGACTCACGCACCTGGCGAATCAACTCCAGGCCATTGCTCGGTGCCATACGCAGGTCGGTGATCAGCAAGCCGATGGAACTGCTCGATTTCAACAAATCCCATGCCGCCTCACCACTGTCGGCGGTCAAGCAGCGAATGCCGTCCAGCCCCAGGATTTCCGCCAGCAGCTCACGCGCATCCTTGTCGTCGTCCACGATCAATACGCGTTGGGGCGGTAAATCAGGCTCGAGCATCACGGCGCTCAACGCCTCGCGCTCGGCATCACTCAAAATATCGTGGTCGGACATACGTTTCTCAGCAGTTCTAAATCAATCTCCCAGCACTCGTCAGACATCTGTGCAAGGTCGAACAATGTGCACTTCGTCGGAAAGTTTGCCTAGTGGGCGTTCTACGGGGTTTGGACGATAGTCATGTAAGGTTTTTCCCTAGTTGTGCAGCGTTTTCACCGACCTAGACTTACGTCCAATGGGCACCCGCGGTGCAGGAGTCGACCATGCAGCACGATAACGACAAAAACACTGCGGTCACTGTTATGAGTAAAGCTGATGCATACGCACAGGCGGGTAAAACCGCTGTGTTGCAGAACATCCACGGCACCCTGCAATTGCTGCAACGCTTCCCGCCGTTCAACCAGATGGAACAGGCGCACCTGGCCTTCCTGGTGGAGCAGTGCCAACTGCGCTTCTATGGCCAGGGCGACAGCATCCTCAAACCGTCGGGCGGGCCGGTCGAGCATTTCTATATCGTCAAACAGGGCCGGGTGGTCGGCGAGCGGCCAGACTCACCGGATCCCACCTTCGAAATCACCACCGGCGAGTGCTTTCCCCTCGCCGCGTTGTTGGGTGAACGTGCGACCCGCACCGAGCATAAAGCCGCGCAAGACACCTTCTGCCTGCAACTGAACAAGCCGGCGTTTATCAAGCTGTTTGCCCTTTCCAGCCCGTTTCGGGATTTTGCCTTGCGCGGGGTCAGCAGCCTGCTCGACCAGGTCAACCAGCAAGTGCAGCAAAAAGCCGTTGAAACCCTCGGCACCCAATACTCCCTGAATACCCGCCTGGGCGAATTGGCCATGCGCCACCCGGTGACGTGCAGTCCACACACGCCGCTGCGTGAAGCAGTGACGTTGATGCACGAGCAACAGGTCGGCAGCATTGTGATTGTTAACGAGCACAAAGCGCCCCTGGGCATCTTCACCCTGCGCGACCTGCGCCAGGTGGTGGCTGATGGCACCAGCGATTTCAGCCAGGGCATCGAGGGCCATATGACCCAGGCGCCGTTCTTCCTGAGCCCGGACCACAGTGCCTTCGATGCCGCCATCGCCATGACCGAACGGCATATCGCTCATGTGTGCCTGGTCAAAGACCAGCGCCTGTGCGGCGTGGTGTCCGAGCGTGATTTGTTCTCTTTGCAACGCGTGGACCTGGTGCACCTGGCCCGCACCATCCGCAACGCGCCCCGGGTGGATAACCTGGTCGCGATCCGCGGTGAAATCGGCCAGTTGGTAGAACGGATGCTTGCCCATGGCGCGTCGTCCACCCAGATCACCCACATCATTACGCTGCTTAACGACCACACCGTATGCCGGCTGATCGAGTTGACCCTGGCGGAAAAAGGCGACCCCGGCGTGCCATTCAGTTGGCTGTGTTTCGGCAGCGAAGGCCGCCGCGAGCAAACGCTGTACACCGATCAGGACAACGGCATTCTGTTCGAGGCCAGAGACGCCGTCGAAGCGGCCGAGATACGTGAGCGCCTGCTTCCCCTGGCGCAGCACATCAATCAAAGCCTGGCGCTGTGCGGCTTCAGCCTGTGCAAGGGCAATATCATGGCCGGCAACCCCGAGCTGTGCTTGTCTCGGGTGGAGTGGGCGCGGCGCTTCGGCGCGTTTATTCGCGAGGCGACACCGGAGAACTTACTGAGCTCAAGCATCTACTTTGATTTGCGTGCGGTGTGGGGCGACGAGCGTGGTTGCGAGCAACTGCGTCAGGGCATTCTCGATCAGGTCGCGGACAACCCTTTGTTCCAGCGCATGTTGGCCGAAAACGCATTACGCCAGCGCCCGCCCGTAGGACGTTTTCGCGAGTTCGTGCTGACCCGCAAGGGCAGCGAAAAGGCCACCCTGGATCTCAAGGTGCAGGGCCTGACTCCCTTTGTCGATGGCGCACGCCTGCTCGCCCTGGCCAACGGTATCCACGCCAATAACACCCTGGAACGCCTGCGTCAGTTGGTAGACAAGCAAGTGATCGAGCCGCTGGACGGCGCCGCCTACGAAGAGGCCTACCACTTCATTCAGCAAACAAGAATGCAGCAGCATCAATTGCAGACCCGCGAGAACCAGCCCTACTCCAACCGCGTCGACCCCGACAGCCTCAACCACCTCGACCGACGCATCCTGCGTGAATCCCTGCGCCAGGCCCAGCGCCTGCAAAGCAGCCTGACCTTGCGGTATCAACTGTGAGTTGGTTCGGCTGGTTTCATAAGCAAAAACCCGGGCTGGATGCCGCGCAACAACAGCGCCTGGAACAACTGCCCACGCCTGGCGCATTGGGCGATGGTTCGTTGCGCAGCCAACGCTGGGTAGTGGTGGACCTGGAAACCAGCGGCCTGAACCTAAACCGTGACCAGGTGCTGTCCATCGGCGCCGTGGTGATCGAGGACGGCGCGGTGGATTTTTCGCAACTGTTCGAACGCACCCTGCAACGCACCGACACCAAGCTCAGCCCCAGCGTGCTGATCCACGGCCTCGGCCCCAGTGCGATCGCCGCCGGCAGCGACCCGGCCGAGGCGTTGCTGGATTTTATGGCGTTTGTAGGCGACAGCCCGTTGCTGGCCTTCCATGCACCGTTCGATCAACACATGCTGGGCCGGGCGCTCAAGGACAGCCTGGGTTATCGCCTGGCCCACCCGTTTCTCGACGTGGCCGACCTGGCGCCGCTGTTGTGCCCCGACGCCACGCTGCGCGAGGCCGGGTTGGACGACTGGCTCAACCATTTCCAGCTACAGGTCGGCGAGCGTCATCACGCCAGCGCCGATGCGCTGGTCACGGCGGAGCTGATGCTGATCCTGTTCAGCCGTGCGCGGCAGCAACAGATCGACACGCCCCATGCGCTGCAAGAGCGTTTGGCCCAGTGGAAACGCCGTCAACAAGCGCCATCGTTTTAATGTCACCGCCCGACAGACGCCAATTGCGCCCACCCCACGCCTCTGACACAATCGCGAATAATTCTCGTTAGTTTACACTTCTTGTTTATTCGGTGATGCCTTGTCGTCGGTCCAGACCCCACACAGTGAGCTTGTTGGCGCGTTGTATCGCGACCATCGTGGCTGGCTGCTGGCCTGGCTACGCCGCAATGTAGCCTGCCCGAGCCGCGCCGAAGACCTGAGCCAGGACACCTTCATGCGCCTGCTGGGCCGCGACGGCTTGCGTGAACCCCGCGAACCCAGGGCATTCCTGGTGGCCATCGCCAAGGGCCTGCTGTTCGACTACTTCCGTCGTGCCGCCCTGGAGCAGGCGTATCTCACTGAGTTGATGCTGATCCCCGAAAGCGAACACCCTTCGCCGGAAGCACAGCAACTGATCCTCGAAGACCTCAAGGCCATCGACCGACTGCTCGGCAAGCTGTCGAGCAAGGCCCGCGCCGCTTTCCTCTATAACCGCCTCGACGGCCTGGGCCACGCCGAAATCGCCCAGCGCCTCGGCGTGTCGGTGCCCCGTGTGCGCCAGTACCTGGCCCAGGGCATACGTCAGTGCTACATCGCGCTGTATGGCGAGCCGTCGTGACAGCCATTGGCTCCAGGCCGGTGTCGGCACGGGTGCTGGATGCCGCGATTGCCTGGCAGTTGTCCCTGGATTCGGGTGACGGCAGTGCGGTGGAACAAGAAGAGTTCGCCAAATGGCTGGCCAGCGATGAGGAACATGCGCGCGCCTGGCGCCAGCTGGGTATGCTCGATCAGCGTTTCAGCGTGGCCGCCGGCCCTGCCCGGGCGGCGTTGCTGCAATCGCGCCACGGCATCCGCCAGCGCGTACGCAAGTTGGGCCGTGGCCTGGCGAGCATCGTACTGGTGTGTGGCCTGGCGTTGTTTGCCGGCGAGCGTTACGTGCCGATCCACTATTGGCTGGCCGACCAGCGCACCGCCACCGGCGAACAACGCACGCTGAAACTGGCGGATGGCACTTCGATCAACCTCAATACCCATAGCGCCATTGATGTGCGCTTCGACGAAAAACGCCGATTGATTGTGTTGCAGGAGGGCGAAATCCTCGTCGAAACCGGCCACAACGATTCACGCCCGTTCTATGTACAAACCCGTGACGGCAGCCTGCGAGCGCTGGGCACCCGGTTTATCGTCAAGCGCGAAGATGACGCCACGCGCCTGAGTGTGTTGCAGTCCGCCGTGGCCGCCCAGCCTGAAGCGCTGCATCAGGAACAGATTTTCAAGGCCGGCCAGCAAGTAGTGATGCGCAGCGACGGCCTTGGCCCGCTGCTGGCCGTGACACCCGCCACCGACGCCTGGACCCGCGGCATGTTGGTGGTCGACAACGCCCGCCTGGGCGATGTGATCGAAGAACTGGGCCGCTACCGCACCGGGCATTTGGGCGTGGATGACAACGTGGCAGACCTGCGCATCACCGGCAGCTTCCCGCTGCACGACACCACGCTGGCGTTGAATGCGCTGTTGCCGACCTTGCCGGTGCAGATCGAGCAGCACACGCCGTGGTGGGTGACCGTCAAGGGTAAGCCTTAGGGTTTTCGGCGTCTGGAGATCGCTATCGGGGGCAAGCCCCCTCCCACACTTGAACCTCGCCGCGGTCAAAAAGGTGGGAGGGGGCTTGCTCCCGATGAGGCCCTCAAAAACACTACAAAAAATATTTTCACCCCGCCCTATCACTTTCCGATTCTCGTTCGGCACCTAGGCAATTGAGAAATATTTCCATTCAGGAGCCGCCTTTATGTCCCGCACGCTAGACACCTTGTTGCGCCCCAGCCTGTTAGCCCTGGCTATCGCCCTCAGCGCTCCGCTGGCGAGCACTTCGCTGATCGCTGCTGAACAAGCCTTGAGCGTGCGCGCCTACAACCTGCCGGCTGCGCCCCTGGCCAGCACCCTGAACCAGATCGCCAGCCAGGCCGGCCTGGCGCTGACCCTCAACCCGACACTCGCCGCCGGCAAAACCTCGACCCCGGTCCAGGGCCAGTTCGATGCACAGGGCGCGCTGCGTGAGGCGTTGCGCGGTACCGGCTTGCAGCTGGAGCAAAGCAGTGCGGGCACTTACACCCTGGTGCCGGTCCCGGAGGGCGTCGTCGCCTTGCCGACCACCAACATTACCGGTCAGGGCAGCTATGAGAGCGCTTGGGGGCCGGTGGAGGGTTATGTCGCAAAGCGCACCGCCGCCGGCACCAAAACCGATACCGCACTGGTCGAGGCACCACGCTCGATCTCGGTAGCTACCCGCGAGCAGATGCAGGACCGTAACGTGCAGAACCTCGATGATGCGGTTAAATACATGCCCGGTATCGTATCTGCCAGCTATGGCAGCGACACCCGTTACGACTGGATGCGCGTCCGCGGCTTCGAGCCGACGCAATTCCTTGATGGCCTGCCGCTGCCTCGCGGCGTGTATGCCAACCCTAAAGCCGAAACCTGGAACCTTGACCGCCTCGCCCTGCTGCGCGGTCCGGCCTCGTCAGTCTATGGCCAGACCCCTCCGGGCGGCCTGCTGGATATGGTCAGCCGCCGCCCCAGCGCCGAACAGAGCAGCGCCATCCAAGTGCAGTACGGCAGTGACAACTACCGCCAGATCAACTTCGCCAGCACCGGCAAGATCGATGACGAAGGCCAGTTTCTTTATGGCCTCAGCGGCGTGGTACGTGATGCCGGTACGCAGGTCGACCATATCGACAACAAGCGCTACAACATCGCACCGAGCCTGACCTGGAACATCGATACCGATACCAAGCTGACCTTGCTGTCGCAGTTCACCCGTGACGATACCGGTGCCACCAGCCAGTTCCTGCCGATAGTCGGCACCAAGATCAAGTCGCCACTGGGTGACGTTTCGCATCACAAGAACCTGGGCGATCCGAACTACGAGTTCTACGACCGTACCTATTACGCACTCGGCTACGCATTCGAGCACCGTTTCAACGATACCTGGCAGTTCAAACAGAATCTGCGTTACACCAAATCAGAATTGTCGTTCCAGCAATTGACCGTGGGTGCCTATGGCTGGGCGCCGGTCGACGCTGAGGGCAATATCGACCGCTCGTCGACCAATGTGGACGAAGACATCGGACAGTTGGCGGTGGATAATAATTTTCAGGCCGACTTCGCCACCGGTGACGTCACCCACACCCTCCTGCTCGGGCTGGACCACCAGCGTACCGATACCTCGTACCTGTCGATTTACGGGCAGGCGGGAAGAGTCAACATTTTCAACCCGGTCAACACCACGCCGGTTGAACGCCCCGCACGCTCAGGCGCTTTCTACGACTATAACCAGAAGACCGTCCAGACCGGCCTCTACGTGCAGGACCAGATGGCTCTTGATAATTGGCGCCTGACCCTGGGCGGCCGTGAAGACTGGGTGCACCAAGGCACCACCTACTTCAACAAAAACGACGCGACCAATACTGACCGCAGCAAGAATTTCAGCGGTAACGCGGCACTCAGCTATGTGTTCGACTCGGGCTTCGTACCGTACATCTCCTACGCCGAATCTTTCCAGCCGGCGAGCAACGCCAGCGCTTCACCTACAGAGTCCTATAAACCTACCGAGGGCAAGCAGTGGGAACTGGGGCTCAAGTACCAACCGCCGGGCTCGAACACTCTGCTCAGTGCAGCGGTGTATGACCTGACCCAGAAGAACGTTCTGGTCAGCAGCTTCCAGTCCGGTGGTGTGTCGATCACCGACCAGACCGGCGAAGTGAAAGTCAAAGGCCTCGAGTTGGAAGCCATCTCTGACGTCACCGAAAACCTCAAGGTCATCGCGGCGTATACCCTGGCCAAATCCGAAGTGCAAAAAGGCGACTTCAAAGGCAATCGCCTGCAACTGATACCTAACCAGCAAGCGTCTTTGTGGACCGACTACACCTGGCACACCGGCGCACTCGACGGCTTCGGTATCGGCTTCGGCGCACGCTATACCGGCAATACCTATGGCGACCAAGCCAATACCTGGGCCGGCAAGGCCAACGCCTACACCGTGTTCGATGGCTCCGTGCATTACGACCTCGGTCGCCTGGACAACAGTCTCAAGGGCGCGTCGGTGAAAGTGAACGCGACCAACCTGTTCAACAAGGACTACATTTCCACCTGTGATGGTTCCTACTGCTACTTCGGCGACCAACGCAGCGTAGTCGCCAGCGCCACCTACCAGTGGTGATCAGCTTAAGTTAACAACCAGGCCGCCCCACAGGGCGGCTTGGGTGCATCTGAAGGCTCAAAAATGAAAAGCAAAACCATCCGCCACTGGTCCTTCATCCACACCTGGACCAGCCTGATCTGCACCGTATTCCTGCTGCTGCTCGCCCTCACCGGCTTGCCGTTGGTGTTTCACCACGAGATCGACCACCTGCTGGGCAATGAGCCCGAACTGGCGCAGATGCCCGCCGATACGCCCCGGCTTAACCTTGAGCAGCTTGTGGCCAAAGCCCAGGCCCACCGCCCCGGCGAGGCCATGCAGTACCTTGCGTGGGACGAAGACGACAAGAACGGTGTGATCGCGATCATGGCCGCCACAGCCGGTACCGAGCCGAATTCGTCGCACACCTTCATGCTCGACGCCCGCACTGGCCAAGCAGTGGAAACCCCCGCAGCCAATGGCGGGCTGACCCTGTTCCTGCTGCGTCTGCACGTGGACATGTTTGCCGGGCTGCCGGGCAAGTTGCTGCTGGCGTTCATGGGCCTTCTGTTTGTGCTGGCGATTGTCTCGGGCGCGGTGTTGTACCTGCCGTTCATGCGCCGCTTGAAGTTCGCCACCGTGCGTCAGGACAAGTCCACCCGCCTGCGCTGGCTCGACCTGCATAACCTGATCGGCGTGGTCACCCTGACCTGGGCGCTGGTGGTGGGCGTGACCGGCGTGATCAGCGCCTGCGCCGACCTGATCATCGCCGCCTGGCGCCAGGACAGCCTCAGCGCCATGATCGAACCCTACAAAAACGCCCCGCCGCTGACCCACCGCGCGCCCGCCACCGAGCTGCTGAGCATTGCCGCCAAGGCCGCGCCGGGCATGGAGCCGGACTTTATCGCGTTTCCCGGCACGCGCTTCTCCAGCGAACATCACTATGCGGTGTTCATGAAGGGCAGCACGCACCTGACTTCTCACCTGCTGACACCGGTGCTGATCGACGCCAGCACCCTGGCCGTCACCGCCATCGCCGAGCGCCCCTGGTACATGGACGCCATGGGCATGTCCCAACCGCTGCACTTCGGCGATTACGGCGGTATGCCGATGAAGATCCTGTGGGCGGTGCTGGATGTGCTGACCATCGTCGTGCTGGTCAGCGGTATTTACCTATGGATCGTACGGCGCAAGGCGGCCAAGGTATGAAGCCTCGCCAGTCGAATTTCTGGAAGGTGTTTGGCATACCAATAGGGATTGGCCTGCTCAGTGCCGCCGGGTTGTTTGCGGCGTTGCTGGGAGATGGGTGGTGGGATTCGTTGAGTTGGGTGGGGTTGGGCATACCTGCTGCCATTGGCGCTTGGGCGCTGGGCAAGCGGCGCGGTTGAGGGCGCTATCGGGGGCAAGCCCCCTCCCACATTTGATTTGTGAACGCCGTCCACTGTGGGAGGGGGCTTGCCCCCGATGAGGCCCTCAGGATCACAAAAATCTCCCTCGCCAGCCACTGCGCAAGCATCTACGCTAGCCCCAGTCCATTTCGAGGAATGCCCATGTCCGCCCCCAGCATGACCTTGTTCCACAACCCCGCCTCGCCCTTCGTGCGTAAAGTGCGCGTGCTGCTGATTGAGACCGGCCAGCAGGATCGTGTGGCCCTGCACGCGTGCCTGCCCACTCCGGTCACCCCGGATGCCGAAGTGCTGCAAGGCAACCCCGTGGGCAAGATTCCGGCCCTGCGCCTGGCCGACGGTTCGGTCCTGCACGACAGCCGGGTGATCCTCGATTACTTCGACCACCAGCACGTCGGCAACCCGCTGATCCCTCGCGATGGGTCGGCGCGCTGGCGGCGCCTGACCCTGGCTTCGATGGCCGACGGCATCATGGATGCCGCCGTGCTTGTACGTTACGAGACCGCCATGCGTCCGGTGGAAAAACACTGGGACCAGTGGCTGGACGAGCAGCGCAACAAGATCCGTCGCGCCCTTGCCGAACTGGAACAGGACGCCATCGCCGAACTGGCCAGCCACTTCGATATCGCATCGATCAGCGTCGCCTGCGCCCTGGGCTACCTCGACTTCCGCCACCCGGATCTGCAATGGCGCTCGGACAACCCCAAGCTCGCCGCCTGGTACGCCGAGGTCAGCCAGCGGCCTTCGATGCAGCAGACCCAGCCGCCCGCCTGACATGCATACCTACCCCCTGTGGGAGCGGGCTTGCCCGCGATTGCGGCGTGTCATTCAGTACATCTGCTTCTGAACCACCTCTATCGCGGGCAAGCCCGCTCCCACAGGGGACGGTGGTGGCATTGAGGAAGGTGGCGATCCTTAAGGCCAACTGCGCCCCCGCTTGCTGATCCTCGCGCAACCCAATCATTGCACTTGCTCCACCTTGCGCTTACCCACCCCATACCAATCCAGCTTGCGCGTCAGCACCATCACTGTACCCAGCAGGCCAAACAGCAACAGCGAGCCCATCAACAGTGCGTAATCCTCGGCACTGAGCAATCCGTACAGCAAGCCATACAACGCCGCCAACCCTGCCGAAAACCCCAGGCCGTGGGCGATGCTGCGCAGCACATGGCACACGTAAAAACCGATCAACAACACACAGGCACTGGCAGATATCAGGTACGCCAGGGCAAAGCCCAGATGCTCGGACAACGACAACAACAGCAGGTAGAAAAACGCCAGAGCCACGCCCACCAATGCGTACTGAATCGGGTGCACCGCCAGGCTCTTGAGCACTTCGAACAGGAAGAAACCAGCGAAGGTCAGCGCGATAAACAACAGCGCGTATTTGATCGCACGGTCGCTCTTGAGGTACTGGTCCACCGGGTCGATGAAGTTCACGCCAAAGCTGCGGTTGTTGAAGTCTTCGCACCCCTGGCGGTCCAGGCAGCTTTGCAGCGCTTGTTCAAGGTTGGTGGAAAAGAATGAGGTCTGCCAGTTGGCACTGAAACCCTGGTCATTGACTTCACGTTGAGCCGGCAGGAAGTTGCCGATAAAACTCGGGTGCGGCCAGTTGGACGCCAGCGACACCTGGCTGGTCTTGCCCACCGGCACCACTTGCAGTTGTTCGGTGCCTTGCAGGCGCAGATCGAAGGCAAAGTCCAGCACGGCAGCTTTCTTGCCGTCTTGCGCAGGCAACGTCACATGCACGCCCTCACCCAGCCAGTCCACTTGCGAACCCGGCGAGAACTCCAGGCGCTGATCGCCCAGCTCCAGCTTCAACGCGTTTTCAATACCGCGAATATCGCTGATGCCTACCGCCAGAAACGCGGGTTCAAAGCGGTAGTCGGCAAAGTCCTCGGTGATCCCCAACTGCGCCGGCAACTCGAAACGCCCGTTGATACGGTTGTCGGCATGGAACAGCCGCGCCTGGTAAATGCCACGCGCACGCAGTTCGGTTTGCACCTTGCCGTCGAGCTCGAAACGCTCCGGCAGGAAATACAAACGGCCACGCTCTTCACGGGTTTCTTCGTAGCGCTTGTTGAGTTTTTCATTGAGCTTCCACTCGCGCACCGTCTTGCGAAACGGCACCACCATCACCGGCCCGGTAAGGCGCTGGGCGAAGCTTGAGCTGCGGGCAATGTCCATCAATACGCCGTCGCGCAGCTGCTGGCGGTCGCTGATGATGCCGTTGATCATCAGCAACGGAATCAGCAACAGCAGGACCAGCAGCGCAATCGCGCCAAGTTTGAAAAGCAGGCTGCGGTTCATGGGTCTCTCCCTGTTTGAATGCCAGAGAGTCTGCCCAGCCGGTATGGGGGATTTATGTGGGCAATGTGGAGACTGTGTGGAGATGCAGCACCGCCTGCACGCCGCCCGGTACGTTGCCGATCTGCAACGAGCCGCCGTGCAGCTTCATCACCTCCTCGACAAAGTTGAGCCCCAGGCCCGTACTTTTGCGCCCGCTGGCCGGACGTGGCAGCGAGTAGAACCGCTCGCTCAGGCGCGGCAAGGCGTAATCGGGAATCGCCGTGGCCTGGTTAAACAGGCTGACCTGCACATCGTGATGCTGCACCTGGGCGCTAAACCGCAGGGTGCCGCCGGGCGGGGTGAAATCCAGCGCGTTGTCCAGCAGATTGCCCAGGGCCTGGCGCAACAGGAAGGGTTCGCCAAACACCTTCACATCGCCAGCAATGGACTGCTCCACCTGCAAGCCGGCGCCTTCGATTCGTGCACATTGAGCCTTCAGCACATCTTCAACCAGCGTTGCCAAAGGAATATTCGACTGCTCTTCCAGCCCCTGACGTTGCTCAACCTGGGCCAGGTTCAACAGGCGCTCGATCAACTGTTGCAGGCGCGCGCTTTCGCTGTCGATATTGCCGACAAACCGCTGCTGCTGCTCACGGCTCATGTCGCCCTGCAACAGCTCCGCCGCTCCCCGAATCGCCGCCAGCGGGCTCTTCAATTCATGGGTCAGCGTATGCACGTAGCGCTCCACGTAAGCCTTGCCCTCCAGCTGCGTGCGCATGTGCTCCACTGCAGTGGATAACTGCTTGAGTTCGCCGCCGCGATAATGCGGCAACTCGGCGCGGCGGCCCTCGCTCACGGCTTCGGCATAGGCGGTAAGGCGTCTGAGGGCCGCCGTCAGCCACCACGACAATAGCGCGCCCAGCAGCAGCCCCAGGGTGACCAGCCCGGCGCCGTACCACAGCAGGCGCCGCTCGGTGCGATCCACGTAGGGCTGCAACGAGCTATTGGGCTTGGCCACGGTGACCACGCCGATGATCTGGCCGTTGTCGCGAATTGGCGCCCCCACGTGCATCACCGATGAGGTGGGGTCGTCTGCATCGCTGCGGGTGGAGCGCGCACCGTATTCGCCGCGAAGGGTCAGGTACACGTCGTTCCATTTCGAATAGTCCTGACCGACTGCTTCACCGCTGGAATCGAGCAATACCCGGCCTGTGGCGTCGGTCACGTAGATGCGATGGTTGACCTGGTTTTTCGGCAAGCCCCAGATCACCGCACCCGGCTGACGGTTGCCGTAAGCCTTGAGCAGCGCCGGCCAATGGCTCTGGCCGAGGGTGCCGTTTTTAACGTCTGCGCGCAGGATTTCAGCCAGCAGGTTGGCGGTGTCCACCAAAGTTTCTTCGGTGGACTGGCGCACGCCGGGGCGGATTTCCTTCATCACCGTGTTGAGCACGAAGTAGCCGGTCAGGCCGATAAACAGCGCATACACCAGAAAAATTCGCAGCCCCAGGCGCATCAGCTGTGGCTCGGGCTGTAGCTGTAGCCCAGGCCGCGATGGGTCTGGATCGGCTCGGCCTGCGCCGCCACGCTACGCAGTTTGCTGCGCAGGCTTTTGATGTGGCTGTCGATATTGCGCTCATAACCGGCATCGGCGGGCACACCGACCGCGTCCAGCAATTGCTCGCGGCTGAACACGCGCTCGGGTTGGTCCAACAGGCTTTGCAGCAGGCGGAACTCATGGCGCGTGAGGCTCAAGGGCTGCCCGCGATAGGTGATCTGCATACGCTCCAGATCGACCTGAAACAACGTCGGCGCCACACCCGGGCCAACACGCTTGAGTATCGCCCGCACCCGCGCCGCCACTTCCCGAGGGCTGAAAGGCTTGACCACATAATCGTCAGCACCGATCTCCAGCCCCACCACCCGGTCGATCTCCGCATCCCGTGCGCTGAGGAACATCACCGGCACTTCGCTGAAGCGGCGCAATTGCTTGCAGGTTTCAAAGCCGGTGATGTCCGGCAGGCCGATGTCGAGGATGATCAGGTCGGCCGGGGCCTGGCGCTGATGGTCCAGCGCCGCCTGGCCGAGGGTCAGCCAGGTGGTGGTAAAGCCCTCGCCTTGCAGGGCAAAGATCAGCGTGTCGGCTATCGCCGCTTCGTCTTCGACAATCAGGATGTGCGGCATGGGTTCAATCAGCAGTCCGGTTTGTCGGCAGTGTAGCGACGTGCCGGGTTTACCGCAGCGCCAAATTCACGCAGGGCCTTGGCGCCGATCAGCAGCGGGTAGTTGAAGCTGCTGCGGTCGGTGAGGTTGACCTCGACGGTGCGTTTGACGTCGCCCAGGCACATCTCCAGATCGATCACCGGGCGCTTGGCCACCGCAGGTTCGTCCTTGTCATCGTCCTCATCGGCGCGGCTCTTGATCTTGCTGATGCGCGATACCTTGTGCTCGTAGACCTTGTTGCCGGCATCCTTGCCGCCGAGGCGGAAGCGCACCCAATCGTCGCCATCACGGGTGAAGGTTTCGATATCGCGGGCCGACAGCGAGGCGGTCAGCGCGCCGGTGTCCATCTTGGCCTTGAAGGTTTCGCCGATCTCCGGCAGCTGGATGTATTCGTAGCGACCGTAGAGCGTGGGCTCGGCCGCCATGACAGGGACGGCAACCAGAGCGAACGCAGCAAGGAGTAATTTCACGGCACAATTTCCTCGAAAGATGTGGGCGGAGTCTAGACCGCAAACACGGCACTTAGTTGGATGACCGAGCATATCGCGCACATTGTGAAACATTCGTGGGGCATTTTGCGATTTGGCCTCTAGACTCTCCTTGCTTATGATGGCCCGCCCACAAAATTCCAAGAGTTGCTTATGCGCCGCCTGCTCACCGGCTGTTTGGTTACACTGCTGCTGTTACTCAACACGCTGATCCTGATCGGCCCCTTGATGGTCTTCGCCCTGATCAAGCTGGTGGCACCGGGCCGCTCGCGTGACTATGCGTCCTGGGCGGTAATGTGGATCGCCGAGACCTGGGCCGAGATCGATAAGCTGATTTTCTCGCTGTGCATTCCAACCCAATGGGATATTCGCGGCGGTGAGGACCTGCGCAGTGACACCTCCTACCTCGTCATCAGTAACCATCAATCCTGGGTGGATATCCCGGCGCTGATCCAGGCGCTGAACCGGCGCACGCCGTTCTTCAAATTCTTCCTGAAAAAAGAGCTGATCTGGGTGCCTTTCCTCGGCCTGGCCTGGTGGGCGTTGGATTATCCCTTCATGAAGCGCTACACCAAGGCATTCCTGGCCAAGCATCCGGAACTGGCTGGGCAAGACCTGAGAATCACCAAAGAGGCCTGCGAGCTGTTCAAGCGCCAGCCGGTGACGGTGGTCAATTACCTGGAAGGCACCCGGTTCAGTGAGGCCAAGCGCAAGCAACAGGCTTCACCGTTTACCCGACTGCTCAAGCCCAAGGCGGGCGGCGTGGCATTTGTGCTGGCTGCGATGGGCGAACAACTGGACGCGATCCTCGACGTGACCGTGGTGTATCCGCAGCAAAAGATTCCGGGGTTCTGGGACTTGATCAGTGGAGCGGTGCCGAAGGTGATCGTGGATATCCGTACCCGCGAACTGGACCCGGCGTTGTGGCAAGGGGATTACGAGAACGATCCTGCATTTCGCCAGACCGTCCAGAACTGGGTCAACCAGCTCTGGATGGAAAAGGATGCGCGCATCGAACAACTGCGCCGAGAACCTTAGCTGCCGGTGCCCCAGGCCTGAGCCAATTTGCCCAGCACGGAACTGCTGGCGCCCTCGCCGCCGAGGTATTTCAGGATCACCGGCGCAAACTGGCCGACCATACCGCTGTCCATGCCCAAGGCGCTGAAGGCGGTGTTCAAGTCATTGGTGCTTTTCACGTTGCCCAACAGGCCGTCCAGGCCGCTGGTCTTGCTGCCGCCGGCTTGGCCGAGCATACCGCTCAAGGCACCAAGGCTGCCCAATGCGTTATTACCCGATAACTTGTCCAGGCCCGGCACAGTGCTACTCAACTGCGAGAAGTCGTTGCCACTGAGCTTGTTCTTGGCCAGACCCAGCATGGCACCCGTGCCGCCCACCGCTTGCTCGGGGGTGATGTTCAGTTGCGAGGTCAGGGCCGTCAGCAGGTCGGCCGTCTCCGACGTAGGAGCGGCGGCAGCGGCCTTGTTATTGCCGCCCTGCATACCGGAAATGGCGTTGGCTGCATCGCCAAGGCTGAAACCTGCGGCGAACACCGGGCCGGCGACCACGGACAGCAGGCAGGAAAGGGCCAAACCGCGTGAAATTTTCATCAGTACAACCTCAAGAGATAGATGCAATAGCAGGCGTTGGACTAGGTAACCCGTCGGTTGTTCCAGGCCCTGCCCGGAACCCAATCGGGATAATCGGGTCCATGCACTGACTACAAAATTTGTCAGGAAGAGACTGATGACTGCGATCCAACCCCAAGTGATTGAGCAAAAGCCTCCATTCTGGAGCCGCCCTCGCCTGTTCATCGGCGCCTGTGTGGTGGTGGTCGCCGGTATCGGCGGCGCCCTCTACACCCAGGACAGCGTCAAATCCGCGGCAACCTTGGTGACCACGACCCAGCAGCCGGCCGCACAGATCATGGCCCACAAGGATTACCTGGAAGTAGAACCGATTGCCTCCACGGCCCCGGCACCGGACCAAAGCCTTGAACTCTGGGCGATTCCCAAAGGCGGCGCACCGGTGTCCCTTGGCCTGTTGCCCGAGGATGGCAAAGGCATCATTGGCCTGAATCCGCGCCAACAGGAAACGATCAAACAGCCCGTGGAGTTGATGGTAAGTTCTGAAACCAAGGGTGGTTCGGTGAGCAAGCAGCCAACAGGCCCGACCGTCTACCAAGGTGCATTGGCCACTCGCTGACCCGGCCGCACACTCGATTCAAACTGTGGGAGCGGGCTTGCCCGCGATTGCGGTGGGTCAGCGACATAGATGTCGACTGATTAGCCGCTATCGCGGGCAAGCCCGCTCCCACATCCGCTCATCAGTGCGTTGAAAATTGGCTCCAGGCAACGAATAAGGGCGACCCATGGGTCGCCCTTTTCATTTGGCCAATGCTTATGCGGCGCTGAACAACTTATGCGGATCAATCACAAACTTCTTCGGCACACCCGCATCGAACTCGCCATACCCACGTGGCGCATCATCCAGGCTGATCACCTGCACGCCGACGATCTCGGCAATGTTGATACGGTCCCACATGATCGCCTGCATCAGTTGGCGGTTGTACTTCATCACCGGCGTCTGCCCGGTATGGAAGCTGTGGGATTTTGCCCAGCCCAGACCAAAGCGAATGCTCAGGCTGCCCATTTTCGCGGCGGCATCGACAGCACCTGGATCTTCGGTCACATACAGACCTGGGATACCGATCTTGCCTGCCACGCGCACCACGCCCATCAGCGAGTTGAGCACCGTGGCCGGGGCTTCGGCCTTGACGCCGTCGTGGCCGTGGCCGCGTGCTTCAAAGCCCACGCAGTCAACGGCGCAGTCCACTTCCGGCTCGCCGAGCAACGCGGCAATCTGTTCGTGCAGAGGTGTATCGGTGGACAGGTCGACGATTTCAAAACCCTGGGCCTTGGCGTGGGCCAGACGGATCGAGTTAACGTCGCCAATGATCACCACCGCTGCACCCAGCAGGCGTGCCGATGCCGCCGCCGCCAGACCGACCGGGCCGGCACCAGCGATGTACACGGTGCTGCCAGGGCCAACACCGGCCGTGACGGCGCCGTGATAGCCGGTGGGCAGGATGTCAGAGAGGCAGGTCAGGTCACGGATTTTCTCCATGGCCTTGTCGCGATCCGGCAGTTTGAGCAGGTTGAAGTCGGCATACGGCACCAGCACGTACTCGGCCTGGCCACCGGTCCAGTCGCCCATGTCGACGTAGCCGTAGGCACCACCGGCACGGGCCGGGTTGACGGTCAGGCACACGCCGGTGTGTTGTTCCTTGCACGAGCGGCAGCGCCCGCAAGCAACGTTGAACGGCACGGAGACCAGATCGCCGATTTTCAGGTTCTCGACGTCGCTGCCCTTCTCGATCACTTCACCGGTGATTTCATGCCCCAGCACCAGGCCGGTCTGGGCCGTGGTGCGGCCGCGCACCATGTGTTGATCGGAGCCGCAGATGTTGGTGGAGACCACGCGCAGGATGACGCCGTGCTCAATCTTCCTGCCGCGCGGGTCCTGCATTTTGGGATAGTCGATTTTCTGTACTTCGACCTTGCCGTTGCCGAGATACACGACACCACGATTACCAGACATGCTTTCACCTCGCTGTTGTTTTTATGGAACTGCGTTGCCCTTGGGGCAGCGCGTTAAGTGCTCGGGTACAGATGCTGTTTCTTGTGTTGCTTGTAAGGGCCTCATCGCAGGCAAGCCAGCTCCCACCGTGGATCGGGTTCACACATCCAGGAATGTGGGAGCTGGCTTGCCTGCGATAGCGATCTAGAGAACGACGGTGCGATTGGCATTCAAAAACACCCGCCGCTCGATGTGATACCCCACCGCACGCGCCAACGTGAGCCCTTCAATATCGCGCCCCTTGGCAATCAAATCCTCGGGATAGTGGCTGTGATCCACCACCTCCACACCCTGGGCGATGATCGGCCCTTCATCCAAATCGTTGTTGATGTAATGCGCCGTCGCGCCGACCAGTTTCACGCCCTTGTTGTAGGCCTGATGGTAGGGCTTGGCGCCCTTGAAGCCCGGCAACAACGAGTGATGAATATTGATGGCCTTGCCATCCAGCTTGCGGCACAGCTCCGGCGACAGCACCTGCATGTAGCGCGCAAGAATCACCAGTTCGGCGCCGGTGTCTTCCACCACTTGCCACACCTGACGCTCCTGGGACGGTTTGTCGTTGGGGTCCAGCGGGAAATGGTAGTAGGGAATCTGGTGCCAGTCGGCCAAGGGTTTCAAATCAGGGTGGTTGGACACCACCGCAACCACGTCCATCGACAACTGGCCGATGCGCTGGCGATACAGCAGGTCGTTGAGGCAGTGATCGGCCTTGGAGACCATGATCACCACTTTGGGCCGGTAGTTCGGCGCGGTCAGCTCAAAGATCATGCCGAAGGCTTCACCACGGCTGGCCAGGCCATCGCGGAACGCCTGCTCGTCAAAGCCGTCAGGCTGACGGAACTCAACACGAATGAAAAAGCGGCCCGAGAGACGATCATCAAACGAGTGGTGCTCGGTGACGTAGCAGCCTTGCTCAAACAGGTAGCGGGTGACCGCGTCCACCGTGCCGAGCACGCTGGGGCAGTCGGCGGTCAAAATCCATGTATCAGGGGCGCGGCTCATTACGAATAACTCCTCAAACAACGCTATCTACTGTAGGAGCGAGCTTGCTCGCTCCTACAGTGAAGGGGTGAGACAGCGCGAGCGCCATGTCAGGCTTGGACGCTCAGGCCGAATTCGGCCGAGGCATCCTGCAACCACAACCACCAGTAATCCGAGAAGCTGCGGCGGATCAGCAGTTCCCAGGTGTCTTCAGCCGTGTGACGGATCACCAGTTGCGACTTGGCGAACACCGTACCCACGGCTTTGCCCACCGGGAAGTTGTTGGGGTGTACGTCGTAGCTGGTGGACTTCATCAGCACATCGCGCACGTTAGGGCCGCTCAGTTCAAGAATCTGCTGGCCGCCGCTGACGTTGACGATCTGGATGTGCAGGTCGCCCAGGGCGGCGCGCAGGTTTTGCTCGGCGGCAAACTCTTCACCGCTCGGCACGATCAACAGCCACTCATCCGGGCCGAGCCACTGAAGGCTGGTTTCACCTTTGAAGACCACGCTCAGCGGGCCGGGCAGTTCAATGCCGACGGCCTTGTGTACACCAGCAGCGAAGGCAGCATCATGGCCATCACCGCGGATAGTCAGGTGGCCGAGGAGTTTCTTTTCACGCACGGTCACGCCGGCATTCTTGCGGCCCTTGCCGACCAGGCTGGCGAGGTCGGCATGATGCAGCGACGACTCGGCTTTGGCACCGGTGGTGGGGCGTTGTTGGTAAACATTGGCTGCTGTCATAAAGCACCTGTTCTGAATTCTGGGGTGACTGTTCTGGCCTCATCGGGGGCAAGCCCCCTCCCACACTTGGAATGCATTCCCCTGTGGGAGCTGGCTTGCCTGCGATGGCCGCGACTCGGTCTATCAGATGTTCTGCCGATCGCCTTTAGGGTCAAAGAACACCGATGAAACAATCTCCGCCTCGATCACGCTGCCATCCGCTTGCGGCGAGAACACCCGCTCACCGATGCGCTTCAAGCCGCCCTTGACCACACCCATGGCAAACGAATAACCCAGGGAGTTGTGCGCATAACTTGAGGTAACGTGACCCACCATCTTCATCGGAATAGCCTGCTTCGGATCGAACACCAACTGCGCGCCTTCCGGCAGCCATACGTTTGGATCAATCGGCTTCAAGCCCACCAGTTGCTTACGCTCTTCACGCACACAGTCTTCGCGATTCATCCCACGCCAGCCGATCCACGAGAACGGTTTGGTACGGCCAACGCACCAGCCCATGTTCAGGTCGTCCGGGGTCATCGAGCCGTCGGTGTCTTGCCCGACGATGATGAAGCCCTTCTCGGCGCGCAGGACGTGCATGGTCTCGGTGCCGTACGGGGTCAGGTTGTACTTTTTGCCGGCCTCGACGATCTTTTCCAGCACGCCCATAGCGTAGTCGGCCTGCACGTTGACTTCATACGACAGCTCACCGGTAAACGAGATACGGAACACCCGCGCCGGAACACCGCCGACCAGACCTTCCTTCCAGGTCATGAACGGGAAGCCGTCCTTGTCCAGGTCGATATCAGTCACTTCACTGAGCAGCTTGCGGCTGTTGGGTCCGGACAGGGTCATGGTCGCCCAATGGTCGGTCACCGAGGTGAAATACACCTTGAGGTCCGGCCATTCGGTCTGCTGGTAGATTTCCAGCCACTGCAACACGCGCGCCGCGCCGCCAGTGGTGGTGGTCATCAGGAAGTGGTTGTCGGCCAGACAGGCAGTGACGCCGTCATCGAACACCATGCCGTCTTCCTTGCACATCAGGCCGTAGCGCGCCTTGCCCACATCGAGCTTGGTCCAGGCGTTGCTGTAGATGCGATTGAGGAACTCACGGGCATCCGGACCTTGAATGTCGATCTTGCCGAGGGTGGAGGCATCCAGCAGGCCGACGCTGTCACGCACCGCCAGGCATTCGCGCTTCACGGCGGCGTGCAGGTCTTCACCGTTACGCGGGAAATACCAGGGGCGTTTCCACTGGCCGACGTCCTCAAACTCGGCGCCGTTCTTAACGTGCCAGGCTTGCAGCGCGGTGTAGCGCACCGGCTCGAAAATATGCCCACAGTGACGGCCCGCTACGGCGCCGAAAGTGACCGGCGTGTAGTTGGGACGGAACATGGTGGTGCCCATCTGCGGGATGGTCACGTTCAGCGAACGGGCGGCGATGGCCAGCCCGTTAACGTTACCCAGCTTGCCCTGGTCAGTACCGAAGCCCAGCGCGGTGTAGCGTTTGACGTGCTCCACCGACTCGAAACCTTCGCGGGTGGCCAGTTCGATGGCGGCCGCGGTGACGTCGTTTTGCAGGTCGACAAATTGCTTTGGCGCCCGTGCAGTGGCTTTTTCGTGGGGCACCTGGAACAGCGCCAGGGTTGGTTCTTCAAGACGGCTCAAGGCTTTTGGCAGCGTGCCTTCAACCGGGGAAAAACCGGCTTCGCTGGCCGCACGCACGCCACCTTCAAAGCCATCGGCGAGGGAATCGCCAAGGCCGTAGACACCGTTGATACCGCCAACGCATACGCGTTTTTGCGGTGCTTCGCCCGGTACAAACCCGAGGATATCTTCACGCCAGGTCGGCTTGCCGCCCAGGTGCGAGGCCAAGTGGACCACCGGGCTGTAGCCGCCGGAACTGGCGACCAGGTCGCAGTCCAGCCATTCGCCGGGGCTGGTGACTTTGTGCGCTTTGACATCAATCGCGGCCACGCGAGCGCCGGTCACATGCTTGCTGCCACGGGCTTCGATCACGGCGCTGCCGGTGAGGATACGAATGCCTTTGGCACGGGCTTCTTCCACCAGCGCCCCACGTGGGTTGTGGCGCGCATCGGCCACCGCGACAACGGTGAGGCCGGCATCGAACCAGTCCAGCGCGACGCGATAGGCATGGTCGTTGTTGGTCGACAACAGCAGTTTTTTACCCGGTGCCACACCGTAGCGACGCACGTAGGTAGACACCGCACCCGCGAGCATATTGCCCGGCACATCGTTGTTGCCGTACACCAGCGGACGCTCGCACGCACCGGTGGCCAGCACCACACGCTTGGCGCGCACACGGTGGATACGCTGGCGCACCACGCCAATCGGCGCACGGTCACCCAGGTGGTCGGTCAGGCGTTCGTGAATGGTCAGGAAGTTATGGTCGTGGTAGCCGTTGACGGTGGCGCGGGGCAGCAGCACCACGTCCGGCAGGGCTTTCAATTCGGCAATGACGCCGGCAACCCATTCAGTGGCCGGTTTGCCGTCGAGGCTTTCACGGGAATCGAGCAGCGAACCACCGAACTCTTCCTGCTCATCGGCGATGATCACCCGAGCACCGCTGCGCGCAGCGGCCAATGCCGCGGCGAGGCCGGCAGGGCCTGCGCCCACCACCAGCACGTCGCAATGACGGTTGAAGTTGTCGTAGGTGTCCGGATCGTTCTCGGTCGGCGAACGGCCAAGGCCCGCCGCCTTGCGGATGTACTTCTCGTAGGTCATCCAGAACGATTGCGGGTACATGAAGGTTTTGTAGTAGAAACCCGGCGGCATCAGCTTGCCGCCGACCTTGCCGAGAATGCCCATCATGTCGTTGTTCACGCTCGGCCAGCCGTTGGTGCTGGTGGCGACCAGGCCCTGGTACAGCGCCTGTTGGGTAGCGCGCACGTTAGGGATTTGCGTGGCTTCGGTGGCGCCGATCTGCAGCACCGCGTTCGGCTCTTCGGCGCCTGCGGCAAAGATGCCCCGTGGGCGCGAATACTTGAAACTGCGACCGATGATGTCGACACCGTTGGCCAGCAGGGCGGCAGCCAGAGTGTCGCCTTCAAAGCCTTTGTAGCTTTGGCCGTTGAATGTAAACGTCAGGACTTTGTTACGGTCGATGCGGCCACCGTTGGACAGGCGATTGATCTGGCTCATACCTTCTCTCCAGAGGCCTTGGCGGTGAACTGAGGCTTCTCACCGATCTTGTAGGTTTCAAGAATTTCGTAGGTCACAGTGTCGCGGGTGGCGTTGAAATACTGGCGGCAACCGGCGGCATGGATCCACAGTTCGTGGTGCAGGCCGCGCGGGTTATCGCGAAAGAACATGTAGTCGCCCCACTGCTCGTCGGTGCAGGCATTCGGGTCCAGCGGGCGCGGGATGTGCGCTTGGCCGGACGCGTGGAATTCCTCTTCGGAGCGCAGTTCGCCACAGTGAGGACAGAAGATATGCAACATAGGGAATTTCTCCTGTTAGTGGGCGACGGCCGCAGCGCCGTGTTCGTCGATCAGCGCACCGTTGTGGAAACGGTCGATGGAAAAAGGTGCGGCCAGCGGGTGCATTTCACCCTTGGCCAGGCTGGCGGCAAACACGTTGCCTGAGCCTGGGGTGGCCTTGAAGCCACCGGTGCCCCAACCGCAGTTGAAGAACATGTTCGGTACCGGCGTCTTGGAGATGATCGGGCAGGCGTCCGGCGTGGTGTCGACGATGCCGCCCCACTGGCGGTTCATGCGCACCCGCGACAGCACCGGGAACATCTCGACGATGGCCTGGATGGTGTGCTCGATCACCGGGTACGAGCCACGCTGGCCGTAACCGTTGTAGCCGTCGATACCGGCGCCGATCACCAGGTCGCCCTTGTCGGACTGGCTGATGTAACCGTGCACGGCGTTGGACATGATCACGCTGTCGATAATCGGCTTGATCGGCTCCGATACCAGGGCTTGCAGCGGGTGGGATTCGATCGGCAGGCGGAAACCGGCCAGCGAGGCCATGTGCCCGGAGTTACCGGCGGTGACCACACCGACACGCTTGGCGCCGATAAAGCCCTTGTTGGTTTCCACACCGATGCACACGCCGTTTTCCTTGCGGAAGCCGATCACCTCGGTCTGCTGGATCAGGTCCACGCCCAAGGCGTCGGCAGCGCGAGCAAAGCCCCAGGCCACGGCATCGTGACGGGCCACGCCGCCGCGCCGTTGCACGGTGGCACCCAGCACGGGGTAGCGGGTGTTTTTCGAGCAGTCCAGGTAGGGAATCTCGTCAGCCACCTGTTGGGCGTTAAGCAATTCGCCGTCCACGCCGTTGAGGCGGTTGGCGCTCACGCGGCGTTCGGAGTCACGGATGTCCTGCAGGGTGTGGCAGAGGTTGTACACGCCGCGCTGGGAGAACATCACGTTGTAGTTCAGGTCCTGGGACAAACCTTCCCAGAGTTTCATGGCGTGTTCGTACAGGTGCGCCGACTCGTCCCACAGGTAGTTGGAACGCACGATGGTGGTGTTGCGCGCGGTGTTACCGCCGCCCAGCCAGCCTTTCTCGACCACGGCCACGTTGGTAATGCCGTGTTCCTTGGCCAGGTAGTAAGCGGTCGCCAGACCATGCCCGCCGCCGCCGACGATGACCACGTCGTAGACCTTTTTCGGGGTCGGCGTGCGCCACATCTTTTGCCAGTTTTCGTGATGGCTGAGGGAGTGCTTGAAGAGGCCGAAGCCTGAGTAGCGTTGCATAGTCATTACTCCAAAACCGCGCTCAGCGATAAACCGGGAAATCAGCGCACAGGGCAGACACGTGCTTGGCCACATTGGCCTCGACATCGGCGTCGCCGAGGTTGTCGAGGATGTCGCAGATCCAGCCGGCCAGCTCGATGCATTGCGGCACCTTGAAACCACGGGTGGTCACCGCCGGGGTGCCGATGCGCAGACCCGAGGTCACGAACGGCGACTGCGGGTCATTCGGCACGGCGTTCTTGTTGACGGTGATGTGGGCGCGACCGAGGGCGGCGTCCGCATCTTTGCCGGTGAGGCCCTGGCGAATCAGGCTGACCAGGAACAAGTGGTTATCGGTGCCGCCGGAAACCACGTCGTAGCCACGCTTGATGAACACCTCGGCCATCGCCTGGGCGTTATCGATCACTTGCTGCTGGTAAGCCTTGAAGCCGGGCTCCAGCGCTTCCTTGAAGCACACCGCCTTGCCGGCGATCACATGCATCAGCGGGCCGCCCTGGGCACCGGGGAACACCGCAGCATTGAGTTTCTTTTCAATCGCTTCGTTGGCCTTGGCCAGGATCAGGCCGCCCCGTGGACCGCGCAGGGTTTTGTGGGTGGTGGTGGTGACCACGTCGGCGTAAGGCAGCGGGTTCGGGTACAGGCCAGCGGCGACCAGGCCGGCGACGTGGGCCATGTCGACGAACAGCAGCGCGCCAACCTTGTCGGCGATCTGGCGGAAGCGCGGGAAATCCAGGGTCTTGGAGTAGGCGGAGAAACCGGCCACCACCATCTTCGGCTTGTGCTCAACCGCCAGGCGCTCGACTTCGTCGTAGTCGATCAGGCCGGTGTCGGTGTTGATGCCGTATTGCACCGCGTTATACAGCTTGCCCGAGGACGACACTTTGGCGCCGTGGGTCAGGTGACCGCCGTGGGCCAGGCTCATGCCCAGAATGGTGTCGCCGGCATTGATCAGCGCCAGGTACACCGCGCTATTGGCGGACGAACCGGAGTGCGGCTGCACGTTGGCGTAATCGGCGCCGAACAGTTGCTTGGCGCGCTCGATGGCCAGGGCCTCGACCTTGTCCACATGCTCGCAGCCACCGTAGTAGCGCTTGCCCGGGTAGCCTTCGGCGTATTTGTTGGTCAGGCCGCTGCCTTGCGCTTGCATCACGCGTTTGCTGGTGTAGTTCTCCGACGCGATCAGCTCGATATGATCTTCCTGACGCTGCTCCTCGGCATTCATGGCCGCCAGCAGTGCGTCGTCATATCCCTGGATCTGGTCTTGTTTGCTGAACATCGCGTCTCTCCCAGCCTTTCGTATTGTTGAGGCCCTCGCAGGGCCCTTTGATGCGATGGTAGGGCTGGCGCGTGCGGGCCAAATGCCTGCGCACGCCACGCAAAGGTGCGTTTACGACATGGACTGAGCAAATGCCAACTGGGTGCCTACAAACTGTAGGAGCGAGCTTGCTCGCGAAAAACCTGAGGGCGCCGCGTTCAATCAGGCAGCCCGCGTTATCGTTGACGTTTTTCGCGAGCAAGCTCGCTCCTACAGGGGTTAGGCGAGGAGTTTGCGAAGGAATAACAGCAGGAGGAAGTGCAGGGGATAAAGGGCATAAGCCCAACGGCGCATGGCGGGCGGGGAAACGTTTTTGGCATGTCGCAATAAGACCAACCCAGCCAAGGGCGCAACCAGACATGCAACCAACCCCAACACCGCCACAAGCGTGCCGCTATTAAGCAGAACCTGCCATTGATTGGCGGCGACGCAGACCAAACCCGGCAGGGCACTCAAATACCAGGGCCGGCGAAACACCAGCAGCATCGCCAGTGGCAGCAATACACCAAAGAAACCGAACATCAACTGGGTTGAAAATACCGCTGCTATTGTGACGGCGATCAGCGCCAATCCTCGATCAACCAACGTCTTCTGCTGCCAACCTCGGGCAACCAGCAGGCCCAGCGCCAAGGTCGGCAACACGTTCAAGGTATCGGCATCTTCGATGAACATCCGATAAGGCACTTCGCTGATCACGCTGAACAGCAGCAACCAACCCAGGTAACGCCAGTGGCCGATCACCTCAGCATTCCGGGCCCTATGCAAATTGGCCGCAATCGCCAGGCAAAACCACGGGAACGCCAGGCGCCCCGGCGCATACAGCCCATCAAGGCTCAACCCCACATAGCGCAGGTGATCGAGCACCATGCTCAGCAGCGCCAGCCACTTGAGTAAGTCCAAAGCGCCATCTCGGACGCGTCCGACAGGCAAGGTGTGAGTACCGTGCATAATTCCCCAACGACTTTGCATTTACAGAGCGTGCGCGCCCCTGACAATCTTGGTTAAAGTGCGCACCAACATCGACCACAGGAATGGGCCATGACTGACAAGAGCCAACAATTCGCCAGCGATAACTATTCCGGCATCTGCCCGGAAGCCTGGGCCGCCATGGAGCAAGCCAACCATGGCCATCAGCGCGCCTACGGCGATGATGAATGGACCCACCGCGCCGCCGACGGTTTCCGCAACCTGTTCGAAACCGATTGCGAAGTGTTTTTCGCCTTCAACGGCACCGCCGCCAACTCCCTGGCGCTGTCCTCGCTGTGCCAGAGCTACCATAGCGTGATTTGCTCGGAAACCGCCCACGTTGAAACCGACGAATGCGGCGCACCGGAGTTTTTCTCCAACGGCTCCAAGCTGCTGACTGCACGCACCGAGAACGGCAAGCTGACCCCGGAATCGATCCGCGAGATCGCCCTCAAGCGCCAGGACATCCACTACCCCAAACCACGGGTGGTCACCCTGACCCAGGCCACCGAAGTCGGCAGCGTGTACACCCCGGAAGAAATTCGCGCCATCAGCGCCACATGCAAAGAGCTGGGCCTGAACCTGCACATGGACGGTGCCCGCTTCTCCAACGCCTGCGCGTTCCTCGGCTGCTCACCGGCCGACCTGACCTGGAAGGCCGGCGTCGACGTACTGTGCTTTGGCGGCACCAAGAACGGCATGGCAGTGGGTGAAGCCATCCTGTTCTTCAACCACAAGCTGGCCGAAGATTTCGATTACCGCTGCAAACAGGCTGGCCAGTTGGCATCCAAAATGCGCTTCCTCTCCGCCCCATGGGTAGGCTTGCTGGAAAACGACGCCTGGCTCAAGCACGCACGTCATGCCAACCACTGCGCGCAACTGCTCAGCAGCCTGGTCGCAGACATCCCCGGCGTGGAATTGATGTTCCCGGTGCAGGCCAACGGCGTCTTCCTGCAACTCTCGGAGCCAGCCATTGCCGGGCTTACAGCCAAGGGTTGGCGCTTCTATACCTTTATCGGCAAAGGTGGAGCGCGATTCATGTGTGCGTGGGATACAGAAGAAGAGCGTGTACGAGAATTAGCCGCCGATATAAGGGAAGTCATGCAGGCTTAATGTGGGAATCCGGCCAGCGAGTACTGGCCGATTGCCGAGTCTGTTTTTTGATATTTCTGACAGCTGCGCGCTGGATATTCGTTGACTAGCCTCTTGGAACCCGGAAGGAAAACGCAGTGATGGCTGCCACCTTCCAGGTTCGCTACCCGCCGAATAATCGGCTGGAAACGTCAATCCAATGGAGAGCTTAATCATGGAATATCAAAGCAATATCAACGCGCTGAAAAGCAGCGACACTGTCACCACCACCGTGATCGACTGGGATGAGTTCAGGAAATACGCAAAGATCGGCGATACGATTCGCGAGCCTTCAAGGACGCTGAGGATCTACGACAAGGCCTATGAACTGACAGCCTCCGGTCAGCACTTTGTGGTGCATCTCTACGCGCAGTAACCTTAACCCTTAAAGTCCGCGCCGAGGGCTCATGACCCTCGACGCGCAGCCGACTGGCATTCCCACGCCCCCCGCGTGGGAATGCTCAGGGTGTTAGAACTCGATACGCACATCGCCCTTCGGCACGCTGCAGCACGACAGGATGTAGCCTTCGGCTTCATCTTCCTCGGTGATCCCGCCGTTGTGCTCCATCTCTACCTCGCCGCCCAGCTTCATCACCTTGCACGTCCCGCAGATCCCCATACCGCAGGCTTTGGGAATCAACAGGCCAAGCTTGGCAGCCGCTGCGTGAACGGTTTCGCCTGGCGCCACCCGAATGCTTTTGCCCGACGCAATGAACTCCACCTGATGCAGATCCGCCAGGTCGACTTCCGGCGCATCCGCCGCTTGCTCGGCCTGCTCCACGGCATCGGCGCGCGCTTCCGGCGGTGTGGCCCCAAAGGACTCTTCGTGATAGCGCGCCATAT
Source organism: Pseudomonas paralactis (assembly GCF_001439735.1). Classification (GTDB taxonomy): domain Bacteria; phylum Pseudomonadota; class Gammaproteobacteria; order Pseudomonadales; family Pseudomonadaceae; genus Aquipseudomonas; species Aquipseudomonas paralactis. The sequence goes on along the minus strand of NZ_JYLN01000003.1, from coordinate 640,450 downwards.
CGAAACCAGCGGCTTCCAGCAGGCGCTTGACTGCACTCATGTAAGGCGTGGGGCCGCAACAGAACACCTCGCGCTCCAGGAAGTCCGGCACCATCAGTTCCAGCATCTTGTGATTCAGGTAACCGCGGTAACCGGCCCAGGGCTCACCCAGGCCATGCTTTTCGCAAATCAGGTGCAGGCTGAAGTTGTCGATCCGCGACGCCATGTGTTCCAGCTCGCGGTGATAGATGATGTCTTTGGGCGAACGTGCGCTGTGCACGAACGTCATGTCGACATTGGCGTTGGTGTCGTAAAACCAGCGGGCCATGGACATCACCGGGGTGATGCCCACCCCACCGCTCAGGTACAGCACTTTCGGACTGGGGAAGTCGATCGCGTTGAACAGCCCGACCGGCCCGTGCACCGCCAACTCCTGGCCTTCGTGCAGGGTGTCATGCAGCCAGTTGGACACCCGTCCGCCCGGCACGCGCTTGATGGTGACCGAGAAGCTGTAAGGCACCGACGGTGAACTGGAGATCGTGTAGGAGCGCATGATCGGCTGGCCTTCGATTTCCAGCTCCAGAGTGACGAATTGCCCCGGTTTGAAAAAGAACAGGATCGGCTGGTCCGCCATAAAGCAGAAGGTGCGCACGTCCCAGGTTTCCTGGATGACTTTGACGCAACGGACGATGTGCCGACCATTGGCCCAGGTCTGGGTGGTTACCGGATTCAGGAAATTATTGGACATGTTTTTCTCCACCGCCGACGTCGGCCTTATGGTGGCGATTCTGCGTAACGCGAGAACCGCCCATTTACCTATCTGCGACATTCACATACTTACGGCGACCAGCCCCCAAAGACAGGGGCTTGCGCGTCGGGATCAGATTGGGCCATGTCGCCCATGGATAAGGTTCGAGCCAACGCCGGGCCCACACTCGCTCCCAACAAAGACGCGTTCTTTACGCCTTGCTGCAAACCTGATCAGCCACTATTCGCCGGCCACACAGAATGGCCATGAGGACACACACGATGGACGTCACCGCAACCTTAAGCTTGGGCGATCCGCTGGAACCCGCACGCAAGGCCACCGCGCAAATGCTGCAAGAGCGCGAGCGCACTTTTTCGCTGCCGCAGCCGTTCTACTCTGATGAGCGGTTGTTTGATATCGACATGCAGGAGATCTTCCAGAAAGAGTGGTTGATCGCCGGCATGACCTGCGAAATCCCCACCAAGGGCAACTACCTGACCCTGCAAGTGGGCAAGAACCCCATCATCGTCATCCGTGGCGCCGACGGCGTAGTGCATGCATTCCACAACGTGTGCCGCCACCGTGGTTCGCGCTTGTGCACCAGCGACAAGGGCAAGGTCGCCAAGCTGGTTTGCCACTACCACCAGTGGACCTATGAGCTGGACGGCCGCCTGCTGTTCGCCGGCACCGAGATGGGTGCCGACTTCGACATGAAGCAATACGGCTTGAAACCGGTAAATGTGAAGACCGCCGGCGGTTACATTTTCATCAGCCTGGCCGAAAACCCGCCGGCCATCGATGACTTCCTGTCGACGCTCAGCCATTACATGGAACCGTACGACATGGAAAACACCAAGGTGGCGATCCAGACCACCTTGTTCGAAAAAGCCAACTGGAAGCTGGTGCTGGAAAACAACCGCGAGTGCTACCACTGCAACGCGTCGCACCCGGAACTGCTCAAAACCTTGCTGGAATGGGACGACGTCACCGACCCGCGTGCCGACCAGGCGTTCAAGGACCATGTAGCCGCCTCCGCCGCCGCCTGGGATGCCGAAAAAATCCCTTACGCCCACGCCAGCTTCGGCCTGCGTAACCGTATTGTGCGTATGCCACTGCTCAAGGGCACCGTGTCGATGACCCTGGATGGCAAGCAAGGCTGCGCCAAGCTCATGGGCCGCATCAAGAACCCGGACCTGGGCTCGATGCGCATTCTGCACCTGCCTCATTCGTGGAACCACTGCATGGGCGATCACATCATCGTGTTCACCGTGTGGCCGATCAGCGCCCAGGAAACTATGGTCACCACCAAGTGGATCGTGCACAAGGATGCCGTGGAAGGCGTGGACTACGACGTGGAGCGGATGCGCCAGGTGTGGGATGCCACCAACGACCAGGATCGCCGCCTGGCCGAGGAGAACCAACGCGGCATCAACTCCACCGCCTACCAGCCGGGCCCGTACTCCAAGACCTATGAGTTTGGCGTGGTGAACTTTGTGGATTGGTACAGCGAGCGCATGTTGAACAACCTGGGGGCCGCTCCGGCGCCGTACCTCAAAGGTGTGGCCGCGCACGAGTAACTGACACCCCATGGATCAAACTGTAGGAGCGAGCTTGCTCGCGAAAAACTCACAGGCAACGCGTTTATTCAGGAAGCACACGTTATCGTTGACGTTTTTCGCGAGCAAGCTCGCTCCTACACATGAAGCGGTCGCTGCTTACTATTTGATCAGTTCTCGCGCAGACCTCTAGCGCCGTGCCCTCCAGCCTTTGCCCAACAACTTATCCACAAAGCCACCCACAGCAATTGTGGGCAAGTCGGGGTGCGGCTTAAATTAAATCAAGAAAATCCGTGAATTATTTGTAAGCGGGGCATTCATCATCGCATGATCATTTATTGATCAATCTCTTGAAAGCCATGATTTATATGGCCTACAGCACTGAGCGAACACCTTATCCACAGATACACCAACAGACTTTGGGGGCAACTTTAACCAGCCTGTGGAAAAGCACGTAAAAGCTAAATAAATCAGGCTTTCGAAGGTTTCAGTGCAGAGGAAAGCCGAAATTGATCAAATTTCGATCAAGCTCCTGAAAGCCTTTATTTACAAGGCTCATAGAAGATAGCGAACATCTTATCCACAGATGCGCCAACAGACTTTGGGGGCAACTCAACACTGCCTACCGGAAAAACCGCTGGAAAAACCGCAGGTTAGGCTGGCTATTTTTCGTACAGAGGGCCGTGAGGCTTGATATACAGGGGGTGTGGACAACCGCGAACAGGTTATCCACAGGCGCATCAACAGCGATTGTGGGTAAACCGAAGGACTGCTGTGGGAGCAAGTGCCTCCCACAGTGAATCAGCGTACGACACCCTCTTCAATCAGCAGCTTGAGAATCGCCTCTGCGCCCGCCTCCGGGCTGACGCCCTTGAGCACTTGCCCGCCGCCGCCACTGGCCTTGGCTGTTGCAGCCTTCATTCGGTCGGCACCGCTCTTGGCCTTGATCACCTTGAGGCGTTTTGGACGCGGCTTGGCCGGTTGCAGCAGTGCGCCTGTGAATAACTCATCCTGTTCAATCTCGACCTCATGGGCCGCCAGCTCACCCCGTTGCGCCGGGCCGTAGGCGCTCTGGCGTGGTTTGGGCGCGGCGTTATCCACAGTGGCAAGAAACGGCAGGCGCACCTTCAAGCGCCGCCGCTGGCCGCGAGGCAACGCCTGCAGCACCAGGGCTACGCCGGCGTCGATGGACTCCACCTGCGCCAGCCCCACAATCAGCGGCCAGCCCAGTTGTTCGGCCAACAGGAACGGCAGCATCCCCGAGCCTTCGCCGGTTTCTGCCTGGCTTCCGGTCAGTACTACTTGGGCGCCCGCGTCGCGCAGATACTCGCTGAGCACCGGCAACGCATCGGCGCCAGCCGGCTGTTCGAGTACCTGCAGTTGTGGCAGGCCCATGCCCAGGTAGCTGCGCAAGGTCGGCTCGTTGATATCGCCCGCGTGCAGCACCTGCAACTTATCCCCAGCCAGTTGGAGCCCCAGCTCGACAGCACGGGCGTCTTGCTCGGCACGACGCGGACGCCCGGAAGTAGGATGGGCGCCGATGGATACCAGGCTGATTACATTGGTTGTCATGGTCATGTCCCTAAGCTGCATCGCGCTTGGTGCCGTTGCGGTAGGTGTGCACCGCATCGATCAAGGCTTGCAGAATCGCGGCGCTTTCGCCGATCACCGACAGGTCGGCACGCTTGATCATGTCGCAGGTCGGGTCGAGGTTGATCGCCACCACCTTGTCGCAGGCCCCGATGCCTTGCAGGTGCTGGATCGCCCCGGAAATACCCACGGCTACGTAAACCCTTGCCGTGACCCAGGTGCCACTGGCACCGACCTGGCGATCACGCGCCATGAAACCATCGTCCACCGCTACCCTCGACGCGCCTTCGGTGGCGCCCAGGGCTGCGGCGGTCTGGTGGAACAGCGCCCAGTCCTTGACGCCGTTGCCGCCGGAGAAAATGAATTCCGCTTCGGCCATGGGAATCGCCGCCGGGTCCACCGCCACCGCACCAAGGTCCTCGATACGCGGCAAACTGCGCGCCAGGCTTGTGGATAACTCCACGGGCAACACTTCATGACGGGTCTCGCTGACCGGCTCGGCGCATTCAACGGCCGCGAGGATCAGGCGTGGCAGCGGCCGAGCCAAGTCTTGCTGGCCCGCCCCCGCACGGCCGATACACTCATCGCCCTTGATTTGCCAAACGCGCGTCGCCGGGCGTTCCTTGAGGCTGGCGGCAAAGCGCCGGCCCAATTCGCCGCCACCGCTGCGGCTGTCCGGCAATAGCCAGTGGCGTGGATTGAACTGGTTATCCACAGCGCGCAGGCCCTGCACGCGTTGCTCCGGTGAATAACCGTCGAACGCCTGGCCGTCCAGCACCAGCAGACGGTCGACACCGGCCGTGGCAAAGGCGTTTTCCTTGTGCTCACCAAACACCACGGCCAGCACCGCGCCGTCGCTGCCGGCCAGTTGCCTGGCCAGGCCGAGCAGGTCTCGGTCGTGGCTGCTCAAGCGGCCACCGACCATGTCCGGCACCACACTGATGTAGAACGCCGGCATTGGCACCTGATGCAGCGGCAACTGCACGTCCACCGCCGCCGTGCGCTTGGCCGCACCGCCCTGCTGGGCGCCGCTGCGGTCGATACGCTTGATGCCGTTGGGGCCGATAAAACCGACACCGTGCACGTTTTTACGAATGATACCGTTGGGCCCCATCCAGCTGTGCTGCACTGGCTGCATGGCCGCGTGCAAGGGGTGAAGACGGTTACGGGCGATCCATTCGGCCCGAGGGTCGCGGCGAATAATGTCGCTCATCAATGCACCTCCGCGGGTTCACGTTTAGGCACTTTTGCCGGCGTGGGGTCTTCAAGCAAAGCGTCGGCCACAAGCTCGGCAATATCCTTGATCAAGGGCCGCGGCTCGACCACACCTTCAAGCATCGCCGTGCATTGCGGGCAGCCCACGGCCACCAGTTCGGCACCGGTTTCACGGATGTCTTCCATGCGCATGTCGGGGATACGTTGCTTGCCGGGAATGTCAGTGATCGGCGCACCGCCGCCACCGCCGCAGCAGCGCGAACGGAAGCCCGAACGCTGCATTTCCTTGACCTCGATACCCAACGCCCGCAGCACTTGGCGCGGTGCCTCGTATTCGCCGTTGTAGCGGCCCAGGTAGCAAGGGTCGTGGTAGGTCACGCTGTTGCCTTTGTGCTGGCCCAGGTTCAGCGCGCCCTCGCCGATCAGCTCGGCCATGAAGGTACTGTGGTGCTGCACCCGGTAGTTGCCGTTGAAGGCACCGTACTCGTTCTTCAGCACATGAAAGCTGTGCGGGTCGCAGGTGACGATGCGCTTGAAGCTGTATTTGCCCAGGGTCTGGATATTGCGCGCGGCCAACAGCTGGAAGGTTGCCTCGTCGCCCAGACGTCGCGCGACGTCACCGCTGTCGCGCTCTTCCAGGCCGAGTACTGCAAAGTCCACTCCGGCCGCCTTGAGCACTTTGACGAACGCGCGCAGGGTGCGTTGGTTGCGCATGTCGAAAGCGCCGTCGCCGACCCAGAACAGCACATCGGCGCTGCCCTTGTCGCTAAGCAACGGCAGATTCAGGTCCGCCGCCCAGTTGAGGCGACCGCCAGGGGCAAACCCGCCGGGGTTGTCGGTGGCAATCAGGTTTTCCAGGACTTCGGCGCCCTTGTTCGGCGTGGCGCCTTTTTCCAGGGTGAGATGGCGGCGCATGTCGACGATAGCGTCCACGTGCTCGATCATCATCGGGCACTCTTCCACGCAGGCGCGGCAGGTGGTGCAGGACCACAGGGTTTCTGCGTCCACCAGGCCATTGACGATCGGCTGGTGCGGGTTACCGCCGTGCTCGCCCACCGGTTTGCCGGGGTACGGGCTGCCGGCGAACTTGGCATCAGTGCCACCGGCCAGGCCGACCACCATGTCCTGGATGATTTTTTTCGGGTTCAGCGGCTGGCCGGCAGCGAACGCCGGGCACGCCGCTTCGCACTTGCCGCATTGCACGCAGGCGTCGAAGCCGAGCAGTTGGTTCCAGGTGAAATCCTTGGGTTTTTCCACGCCAAGCGGCGCGGATTTATCGCTCAGGTCCAGCGGTTTCAGGCCGGTGGAACGGCCGCCGCCGAAGCGCTCGGCACGGCGGTGCCAGGCCAGGTGCAGTGCACCTGCGAACGCGTGCTTCATCGGCCCGCCCCAGGTCATGCCGAAGAACATTTCGGACACGCCCCACAGCACACCTACGCTCAGCAGCGCAGCAAGCAGCCAGCCGCCAAAGTCAGCGGGCAAAATCCCGGCCACCGGCAAGGTCACCAGGAAAAAGCTCACCGAGAACGCCATCAGGCTTTTCGGCAGACGCATCCATGGGCCCTTGGACAGGCGCGCAGGCGGGTTGCGGCGGCGCAGGTACATAAAAATTGCACCCACAAACATCAACACCGAAGCCAGCAGCAAGGCATAGCCAAGGATGCGATTCTGCAGGCCGAAACCGTGCACCAGTATCGCCAGCAGCGCCGACAGCACAAAGCCCAGCGCCGTGGCCACGTGGGTATTGGCGATGTATTTATCGCGGGCGACCACGTGGTGCAAATCGACCATGTAGCGCTTGGGCATGGCCAACAGGCCGCCCAGCAGATCGACTTTGGATGCACGCCCACGGCGCCACATGTTTGCCCGGCGCAAAGCGCCGAGCACGGCGAGCCCCAAAGCGGCAAACAAGAGAATAGGCAGCAAGGTGTTCAACATGATGAAGCTCCCACAGACCACACAGGTCTTGCATGGGGGCCGGATCAATGTGGGAGCTGGCTTGCCTGCGATGGCATCGACTCGGTCTCACTCAAGACCGAGTCGCCTGCATCGCGGGCAAGCCCGGCTCCCACACTGGTCAGCTCCCACCTTCAGACCGGGTCCACTTTCGGCTTAGAAATCCTTGCACAAGCGCAGGGCGTCGTAGATTGCGGCGTGGGTGTTGCGCTGGGCCACACAGTCACCAATGCGGAACAGCAAGTACCCGTCACCCGCTTCGCTCAGGCATGGCTGCGGCTTGATCGCAAACAGCGCTTCAACGTCGATCTGGCCCTTGTTGCGTGAGCCTTCCTTGAGCCCGTAGTAAAGGGCTTCGTCCGGGCGCACGCCGTTCTCCACCACCACCTGGTCGACCACCCGTTCTTCTTTGGCGCCGGTGTATTCGTTCTCCAGTACCGCCACCAGCTTGTCGCCCTCGCGATAGACCTTTTCCAGCATCATGTCGCCGGTCATGATCACTTCCTTGGGGTACATGCTGCGGTAGTACGTGGGGAACGACGTACCGCCAATCGCCACACCGGGCTTGATGTCGTCGGTGACGATTTCCACCTGGCAGCCTTTGTCGGCCAGGAAGTCCGCCACCGACATACCGGTGAACTCGCAAATGGTGTCGTACACCAGTACGTTCTTGCCCGGCGCGACTTTGCCGTCGAGCACATCCCAACTGCTCACCACCAAACCTTCGGCGGCGCCCCAGTGTTCGTTCTGTTCGATAAACGGATGCCCGCCCACCGCCAGCACCACCACGTCCGGACGCAGGTCGAGGATGGTCTCGGCATCCGCCGCCACGCCCAGGCGCAGGTCGACTTTCAGGCGCGCCAGCTCCAACTGGTACCAACGGGTGATACCGGCGATCTGGTCGCGTTGCGGCGCTTTCGAAGCCGTGGTGATCTGCCCGCCGATAAACTCTTTTTTCTCCAACAGGGTCACGTCATGGCCGCGCTCGGCGGCGACACGTGCAGCCTCCATACCGGCGGGGCCTGCGCCCACCACGACCACTTTGCGCTTGGCCCCGGTGGTCTTCTCGATAATGTGCGGCACGCCCATGTATTCACGGGAGGTCGCGGCGTTCTGGATGCACAGCACGTCCAGGCCCTGGTACTGACGGTCGATGCAGTAGTTGGCGCCCACGCACTGCTTGATCTGGTCGATCTGACCCATCTTGATCTTGGCGATCAGGTGCGGGTCGGCGATGTGCGCACGGGTCATGCCGACCATGTCCACATAGCCGCCTTCGAGGATGCGCGTGGCCTGGTTCGGGTCCTTGATGTTCTGCGCGTGCAGCACCGGGACCTTGACCACTTCCTTGATCCCGGCCGCCAAATGCAGAAACGGCTCCGGTGGATAACTCATGTTCGGGATCACGTTGGCCAGGGTGTTGTGCGTGTCGCACCCCGAGCCCACCACGCCGATGAAATCGAGCATACCGGTGTCGTCGTAATACTTGGCGATCTGCTTCATGTCCTCGTGGGACAAGCCGTCCGGGTGGAACTCGTCGCCGCACAGGCGCATGCCCACACAGAAGTCATCGCCCACTTCGGCACGCACGGCCTTGAGCACTTCCAGGCCGAACTTCATGCGGCCTTCAAAGCTGCCGCCCCATTCGTCGGTACGCTTGTTGACCCGCGGGCTCCAGAACTGGTCGATCATGTGCTGGTGCACCGCAGACAGCTCTACCCCGTCCAGGCCACCGGCCTTGGCACGGCGCGCCGCCTGGGCATAGTTGCCAATCACACGCCAGATTTCTTCCGGCTCGATGGTCTTGCAGGTGGCGCGGTGCACCGGCTCACGCACGCCGGACGGCGACATCAGGGTCGGCCAGTTGAAACCATCCCAACGCGAGCGACGGCCCATGTGGGTAATCTGGATCATGATCTTGGCACCATGCTTGTGCATGGCGTCGGCCAGGTTCTGAAAGTGCGGGATGATGCGATCGGTGGACAGGTTCACCGAACTCCACCATTCCTGGGGGCTGTCGATAGCCACCACTGAGGAGCCGCCGCAGATCGCCAGGCCGATACCGCCCTTGGCTTTCTCTTCGTAATACTTCACATAGCGGTCGGTGGTCATGCCGCCGTCGGTGGCATACACCTCGGCGTGGGCAGTACTGAGCACGCGGTTGCGGATGGTCAGTTTGCCGATCTGGATCGGCGCAAACATTGCTTCGAAAGCCATGGCACGGTCCTCGGCTTACAACGGTTTGACGGTGAACAGGCCGTCGTCATGGCCCTCTTCGGAGCCTCCGTAGACTTGTTCGGCGACAGTGCGGATCTTGCTGCCACGGGCCTCAAGAATCTGGTCCATGGCACCGGCAAACCAGCCGGTGAACATGTAGTCGACCTTGCGCCCGACCTTGCCGTACACGTAGACGAACGCCGAGTGCTCAAGCTTGACGCTGGCGGTGCCTTTATCCAGGTCGATGTCCTGGATCTTGAACAGGCCCCAGCCGCGTTGCGACAGGCGCTTCATGTAGTGCTCGAACACCGCGACGCCTTCAAGGCCATGGCATTCGGCTTCTTTTTCACACCAGTGCCAGGCGGATTTGTAGCCGGCCTTGTAGAGGATCTCGGCGTAGGCATCAGCGCCCAGTACTTCTTCGATACCCATGTGGTTGTTGACGAAGAAGTGGCGCGGCACGTACAGCATGGGCAGGGCGTCGGAGGTCCAGACACCGGTTTCGCTGTCGACTTCGATTGGCAATTGCGGGGCGATCTTGGCCATGGAAACTTAACTCCAGAAAAATTCGTGGTGGTGTTGCCGATAGGTGTCTGGCTTATTCGCCCCAGACGTCCTTCAAGACGTTGACCCAGTTCTCGCCCATGATCTTGCGTACCACGCGCTCGGGGTGGCCACGCTTGAGCAGGGTTTCGGTGAGGTTGGGAAACTCGCCCACGGTGCGGATGCCCAGCGGGTTGATGATCTTGCCGAAGCTGGTCAGGCGGCGGGCGTAGCCCTTGTCATGGGTGAGCATTTCGAAGAAATCCTGGCCATGCCCCTGGGTGAAGTCGGTGCCGATGCCGATGGCGTCTTCGCCGACGATATTCATGGTGTATTCGATGGCTTCGGCGTAGTCGTCGATGGTCGAATCAATGCCCTTGGCCAGGAACGGCGCGAACATGGTCACGCCGACAAAACCGCCATGGTCGGCGATGAACTTCAGCTCTTCATCGGACTTGTTGCGCGGGTGCTCTTTAAGCCCGGATGGCAGGCAGTGGGAATAGCACACCGGCTTTTTCGATTCGAGGATGACCTCTTCGCTGGTCTTGGAGCCGACGTGGGACAGGTCGCACATGATGCCGACACGGTTCATCTCGGCGACGATTTCGCGCCCGAAACCCGACAACCCGCCGTCGCGCTCATAGCAGCCGGTGCCCACCAGGTTCTGGGTGTTGTAGCACATCTGCACCACACCGACGCCGAGCTGCTTGAAGATCTCGACATAGCCAAGCTGGTCCTCAAACGCATGGGCGTTCTGGAAGCCGAAGATGATGCCGGTCTTGCCCTGCTCCTTGGCGCGGCGGATGTCAGCGGTGGTTTTCACCGGGATCACCAGGTCGCTGTTCTCACGGATCAGGGTCTGGCTGGCAACGATGTTATTGATCGTGGCCTGGAAGCCTTCCCACACCGACACTGTGCAGTTGGCGGCGGTGAGGCCGCCTTTGCGCATGTCTTCGAACAGGTCGCGGTTCCACTTGGCAATAATCAGACCGTCGATAACGATGCTGTCGGCGTGCAACTCGGCTGGGCTCATCAGGCGTCCCCTTATTGGCGATTCATGCGCCGAATCGTCTGCCGGCGCTTTGGGGCCAGCATATGCCCAGGGACAACCCGAGCCGGGTGCAAAAACGACAGGGGAATTGCCGAAAGCGTCAATCCACGACAAAGGCTATACAGACATGCCTGACGGGTGGCTGTTCTTTGTCTTACGCTTGAGCCAGAATTGCGCATCACGTGAAATGAGACGGCGCAATGAAATCGATTTTCCTGGCTTTGGCACTCATCGCAACCACCGCCCACGCGGCCGAAGACACCGACAGCACGCCGTGCGACGGCATCGAAAACGACCAGCAAACCCTGGAATGCGCCACCTACAACAAGACCACCGCCGAGCAATTGCTCAAGGATAACTATCAGGGGTTGCTGGAGCGCATGGGTTCGACCTACGGCAGCGACAAGACCAAACTGGCGGACATTACCGCCCGTCTGAAGGATGCGCAGCAAAAGTGGGAAAAACTACGCGACGCCGATTGTGCAGTGGACACCTTCCCGGCAGTGACCGGCACCAAGGCCTATGCGATTGCGCACAACGACTGCCTGGCGCGGATGAGTGATGAGCGGTCGGAGTTTTTGGAGTCGATTGGGCAGGAATAAGCGACAATCGCGCCACCTTCTCTTTTGATCAAGGCTACTCATGACCATCTGCGGCATCGAAATCAAAGGCAGCGAAGCCATCATCGCCGTCGCCTCCCTGCACAACCAGACGCTGACCCACGTCGCCCTGGCCACCAAGAAAATCGCCCTTGAAGACGACGATGATGCAGCCAACGTCAAAGCCTTCGCGGCCCAGGTGAAGGCTTTTGTTCAGGACAACGCCATCGAGCGCATTGCGATCAAGAAGCGCAGCAAGAAAGGCGAGTTCGCCGGTGGCCCGACCACGTTCAAGATTGAAGGGGTGTTGCAGTTGCTGGACGGGGTTGAAGTGACACTGTTATCGCCGCAGACCATCAATGCGCAAAACAAGAAGCACAGCTTTGATCTGCCGACGACGTTAAACAAGTATCAGCATGAAGCTTATAAAACAGCCTGCTCAACCCTGATGAAAAAGTAACTACCCATCAACTTTTGACGCAGTGCTCCATGCCGTGACCGCCGCCCTCGTATTCAGGCGCGTAGTAGTACTTAACGAAAGACACTTTGCCCTCCGGGGTTGACGTCATTTGTGCGACCCCCACGCCGAAGTCTTTCAAGACAGGGTCGGTGTGAGCAAAATAAACCCCCAGCGCGTCCGAAGTCCCGGCGGCCATTCCGTCATAACGGGACTTGTCTTCCAGGGTCAAGGTGAAGGTGTAGGCGGCGTACTTGCCAGTACTTTGCTTGGCGTCGAGCGCCATATCAACAACACCCTTATAGCTGCCTATATGTTTATCCTGGCCGGTACATTCATAGCGCCCGCTGTAGTCGGTTCCAGTGAACGGTGCAGGCGCCTGGACTGCCCACACCGGGGTGGTCGCGAACGCGATGACAGTAACTAGCTTTCTAAGCATGCCAACCTCTTCTTATGGTTAAGTAGTGACTTCCTGGCCTGCGTGCTTCACTTCAAAAGCATTTGGTCAAGAGCCACTTCCAAGACCCATAGGACGTTAGCAGTCCTTTGCTATAAGTCTCCGTTAGCGATGAAAAAGAGAAACTTCCTACACCTTCCATGATCCCCTATAAACCGGTTTTTTCGGCGGCGTTATGCAATAGTTCCAACGCTTGCGCAAGAGTCGCGCCCACTGGTAATTGCGGCTTGGTGAAATCCCAGGACAATGTACGCAGGAAGCTCAGCTTTTCAATCCCGATGTTCTTGGCCAGTTTGCGAATGCCCTTTTCAAAAGGCACCAATGCACCGGCAATGGCAATGGCTATCAGCTCGGCGGGACGGGACGACGGAACACAAAGCCGCTGTGCGCGAACATGGTTTTATACTCAATTATTGAATGAACTATAAATTATAGTTCCCAGCATAATTGACTCTAATTACCCGTCAAACCACCTCCCGCCGGCGATCCTCCCGCGGGCATTTGGCAAACCTTGCGCGATAGCTCCTGGTGAAATACGAAGGGGACTCAAACCCGCACGCAATACTCACTTCCAGCACGCTCATATCGCTTTGGCGCAATAGTTTGCGGGCTTTTTCCAGGCGCAGGCCGAGGTAGAAGTTGCTTGGCGTGTCGTTCAGGTGCAGGCGAAACAACCGCTCCAGTTGACGCCGTGTGACCTTGATCGCGTCGGCCAGGGCCAGGGTGCTCAGGGGCGGTTCGGTGTGCTGCTCCATTTCGCCAATTACGTGCACCAGTTTTTTGTTGTTGATGCCGTAGCGCGTGGCGATTTGCATGCGCTGGTGGTCTTTGCGTGGGCGGATGCGGCCAAGCACAAATTGCTCCGACACCTGGATCGCCAGTTCCGAGCCGTGGGCCTGGGCGATCAGATCGAGCATCAGGTCGATGGACGCGGTGCCGCCGGCGCAGGTGATGCGGCGGCGGTCGATTTCGAACAGTTCCTGAGTCACGCTCAACTGCGGATAGGCTTCCTTGAAAGCGTCGATGGCTTCCCAATGCAGGGTCAGGCGATGGCCGTCAAGCAGGCCCGCTTCGGCCAGCACACAGGCGCCGGTGTCGATGGCGCCAAGGGTCACCCCATCGTGATCGAGGCGCCGCAGCCAATGCTCCAAAGCGGGTGTGGCGAACTGCAAAGGTTCGAAACCAGCCACCACTAATAAGGTGGCGCCTTTTTTCAGCGGCTCCAGCGCGGCGTCGGCGTTGACCGACATCCCGTTGCTCGCCAGCACTGCACCGCCGTCGGCGCTCAATACATGCCAGCGGTACAACTCGCCACGAAAGCGGTTGGCGACCCGCAGCGGCTCAAGCGCCGAGATGAAACCGATGGCCGAAAAACCCGGCATCAGCAAGAAGTAAAAATCCTGGGACATGATGGCGCTCTCGTGGGACGGGCAGCGTGGCACTGTGATACTCCCGTTCAGTCGAGGATTCAAGGGCACAGGTCGCTGCAGTGCAAGAGGCGGTCGCCGCCGTGCGTTTTGTGGCTCGCCAAGCTGCGTAACGTGGCGTCACGGTGCACAAAGACACCGGCCCCCACAATAACGACCTGCCGAGGGACCCACCATGAACCGACTGATCCGCCGTTGCGTACTCGCACTCAGCGCCAGCGCCGTTTTGAGCTCTAACGCCATGGCAGCGGATGCCGCTTCATGTCAGAACGTGCGCATGGGCGTGGTCAACTGGACCGACGTGATCGCCACCAGCGCCATGACCCAAGTGCTGCTCGACGGCCTCGGCTACAAGACCAAACAAACCAGCGCCTCCCAGCAAATCATCTTTGCCGGGATCCGCGACCAGCGCCTGGATCTGTTCCTGGGCTACTGGAACCCACTGATGACCCAGACCATCACGCCGTTTGTCGAGGCCGGGCAGGTCAAGGTCCTGGATAAACCCAGTTTGGAAGACGCCCGCGCCACCCTGGCGGTGCCAACCTACCTGGCGGACAAGGGCCTGAAAACCTTCGCTGACATCGCCAGGTTCGAAAAAGAACTGGGCGGCAAGATCTACGGCATCGAGCCAGGCTCGGGCGCCAACACCCAGATCAAGGCGATGATCGCCAAGAACCAGTTCGGCCTGGGCAAGTTCCAATTGGTGGAGTCCAGCGAAGCCGGGATGTTGGCCGCCGTGGACCGCGCCGTGCGCCGCAAGGAAGCCGTGGTGTTCTTCGGTTGGGCGCCGCACCCGATGAATGTGAATATAGCGATGACCTATCTCACCGGCAGCGAAGACGCCCTGGGCCCGAACGAAGGCCGGGCCAGCGTGTGGACGGTGACTTCGCCCACCTACGCCGAACAGTGCCCCAACGTGCACAAGTTGCTGACCAACCTGACGTTCACCGCTGCCGACGAGAGCCGCATGATGCAGCCGCTGCTCGATCACAAGGACGCCCTGGAGTCCGCCAGGCAGTGGCTCAAGGATCACCCGCAAGACCAGCAGCGCTGGCTGGATGGCGTGACCACCTTCGATGGCAAACCCGCGGCCGCCAACCTGAAACTCACCAGCAAATAACCTTCTTTGAATCACCGTTTCGCGGCCACATGCGACCGCGAACGGCACTATCACGCCTGTAAGGAACCGCCTCATGAACCACGACGTCATCATCACCTGCGCACTCACCGGTGCTGGCGACACGACCGCCAGAAGCCCACACGTACCGGTCACGCCCAAACAAATTGCCGCCGCCGCAGTAGAAGCCGCCAAGGCCGGCGCCACTGTGGTGCACTGCCATGTGCGCGACCCGCACACCGGCAAGTTCAGCCGCGACGTGGCCCTGTACCGTGAGGTGATGGAGCGCATTCGTGAGGCCAACATCGACATCATCGTCAACCTCACCGCCGGCATGGGCGGCGACCTGGAAATCGGCGGCGGCGAGAACCCGATGGACTTCGGCCCCAACACCGACCTGGTCGGCCCCCTGACCCGCCTGGCCCATGTTGAAGAACTGCTGCCGGAAATCTGCACCCTGGACTGCGGCACGCTGAACTTCGGCGATGGCGACACCATTTACGTGTCCACCCCGGCGCAACTGCGGGCCGGCGCCAAACGCATCCAGGAACTGGGCGTAAAGGCCGAGCTGGAAATCTTCGACACCGGCCACCTGTGGTTCGCCAAGCAGATGATCAAGGAAGGGCTGCTCGATAACCCGCTGTTCCAACTGTGCCTGGGCATTCCCTGGGGCGCGCCGGCTGATACCACCACCATGAAAGCCATGGTCGACAACCTGCCCGCAGACGCGGTGTGGGCCGGCTTCGGGATTGGGCGCATGCAAATGCCGATGGCCGCGCAAGCGGTGCTGCTGGGCGGCAATGTACGGGTGGGCCTGGAAGACAACCTGTGGCTGGACAAAGGCGTACTCGCCACCAACGGCCAGTTGGTGGAACGCGCCAGTGAAATCCTCAGCCGGCTGGGTGCGCGGGTCATGACCCCGGCCGAGGGGCGAATCAAGATGGGCCTGGCCAAACGCGGCTAGCACAAACACAACCCAACCCTGTGGGAGCCGGGCTTGCCCGCGATGAGGCCAGTACATTCGCCACATCTTTGTAGCCTGCAATGCAGCCATCGCGGGCAAGCCCGGCTCCCACAAAGGATCATCGAACACTTTAGGAATATGCCATGCGATTTATCACCGAAATCAAAACTTTCGCAGCCCTGGGCAGCGGCGTCATCGGCAGCGGCTGGGTATCCCGCGCCCTCGCCCACGGCCTGGATGTGGTCGCCTGGGACCCCGCGCCCGGCGCCGAAACGGCCTTGCGCAAACGTGTCGCCAATGCCTGGGGCGCCCTTGAACAACAAGGCCTGGCGCCCGGTGCATCCCAGGATCGCCTGCGCTTTGTCGGCACCATCGAGGAATGCGTGAAGGACGCCGATTTCATCCAGGAAAGCGCTCCGGAACGCCTGGAGCTCAAGCTGCAATTGCATAGCCAGATCAGCACGGCGGCCAAGCCGAATGCGTTAATCGGTTCGAGCACGTCCGGGCTGTTGCCGAGCGAGTTCTATGAAGGTTCGACCCACCCGGAACGCTGCGTGGTCGGCCACCCGTTCAACCCGGTTTACCTGTTGCCCCTGGTGGAGGTAGTGGGCGGCAAGCGCACTGCGCCCGAAGCGATCCAGGCTGCAATCAAGGTGTATGAATCCCTCGGTATGCGCCCGCTGCATGTGCGCAAGGAAGTGCCTGGCTTTATTGCCGACCGCCTGCTCGAAGCGTTGTGGCGCGAGGCGCTGCACCTGGTCAATGACGGCGTGGCGACCACCGGTGAAATCGATGACGCCATTCGGTTTGGGGCTGGTTTGCGCTGGTCGTTCATGGGCACCTTCCTCACCTACACCCTGGCAGGCGGTGATGCCGGTATGCGGCACTTCATGGCGCAATTCGGCCCGGCGTTGCAGTTGCCATGGACCTACCTGCCAGCACCGGAACTGACCGACAAGCTGATTGACGACGTTGTCGATGGCACTAGCGATCAGTTGGGCCAACACAGCATTTCGGCGCTGGAGCGCTATCGTGATGACTGCCTGCTGGCGGTGCTGGAAGCCGTAAAAACAACCAAGGCCAAGCACGGTATGAGCTTCGCCGAATAACCCTGTGGGAGCTGGCTTGCCTGCGATGGCGGTGTTGGCCTCACCATTGCTATCGCAGGCCGGCCAGCACATTTGACCGCACACTGAATTGGATTCATGCCATGCCCGCACTGACTACCCACACCACGAAAATCCTGCCCGATTGGGTCGACTACAATGGCCATCTGCGTGACGCGTTCTACTTGCTGATATTCAGCTACGCCACCGACGCGCTGATGGACACCCTGGGTCTGGACAGCGACAACCGTGAAGCCAGCGGCCATTCGCTATTCACCCTGGAGCTGCACCTGAACTACCTGCACGAAGTGAAACTGGGCGCCGAGGTGGAAGTGCGCACCCAACTGATCGCCCATGACGCCAAGCGCCTGCACCTTTATCACAGCCTGCACCGGGTGGGCGACGACAAGGAACTGGCCGGCAATGAACAGATGCTGTTGCACGTCGACCTGGCCGGGCCGCAAGCCACGCCGTTCACCGAGGCCACGCTGCAACGGCTTGCCGCGATCAGTGCTGCCCAGGCCGAGCTGCCAAGGCCTGCCCTGCTTGGCCGTGTCATCGGCTTACCGGCAAAAAAAGCCCCGAGCCAGCCGTGACTGGATCGGGGCAGAGGGGCCTTGTGTGAGCTGTGCATCTGGAGGGTGACCAAACCGTCAAGCTGCGTGCCTGGGTGCAGTGTGCCTATTAACGGTATTGCCAAGTGACCCGAAAACGACCTGTTCATAGCCATCCAAGCCATCGCTCGATTCTGCTCTTGCCCACCCAGCAAGGGCCTACCAGAATCCAGGTCAATCCCTGTTCCCTACACCAGGATAAACGTCATGATGCACGCGGATTTGATTGATCAGGATGACCTGCTGAGCCAACTGCGCTCGCTGGGTTTTGAAGTGTCCAGCGGCGCCAGCGCCGAGCAGGCGTGTGAATGTGCGGTGCGCGGTTTGAGCGAAGCGCGGGCCAAGGCGCTCAAGGGAATGGTGGAGCAAATGTACACCGGCAAGGCGACCATTTTGCCGGCGGTGCGCCAGGCGATCGATAAGCAGTTGTTGCCGGCGCTGATGCAATTCAAACAGAACTCCGGCGCCTGAAAATACCGCTATCGCAGGCAAGCCAGCTCCCACAGGAGAACGCATTCCAAGGTGGGAGCTGGCTTGCCTGCGATGCAGACGACTCGGTTTAGAGCCTTACACTGGCAAACGTCGACTCGTTCCTGGCCTGGCTCAACGCCGACATCGGCCCCGACAACGGTGACAACACCAACGCCTGCGGAATCGGCATCATCGCCACTTGCTGGGTGGTGTTGGAGCCGACACGTTCATCCCGTGGCGGAATGCCGAAATATTCGCGGTAGCACTTGGAGAAGTGCGGCGTAGACACGAACCCGCACACCGACGCCACTTCGATGATCGACATCGGCGTTTGCTTGAGCAACTGCCGCGCACGAATCAGGCGCAGCTTGAGGTAATAGCGCGACGGCGAGCAGTGCAGGTATTTCTGGAACAGCCGCTCCAGCTGGCGGCGCGACACAGCGACATATACCGCCAGTTCATCCAGGTCGATGGGCTCTTCGAGGTTGGCTTCCATCAGCGCGACGATTTCCTGCAGCTTCGGCTGGTTGGTGCCGAGCATGTGCTTGAGCGGCACGCGCTGGTGATCCTGTTCGTTGCGGATGCGCTCGTAGACGAACATCTCGGAGATGGCCGCCGACAATTCACGGCCGTGGTCGCGGCTGATCAAGTGCAGCATCATGTCCAGCGGCGCGGTGCCGCCGGAGCTGGTGAAGCGGTTGCGGTCGAGGGTGAACAGACGCGTGCTCATCGCAACGCGCGGGAAGGCTTCCTGCATCGACGCCAGGCATTCCCAATGCACGCTGCAATCAAAACCGTCGAGCAGACCCGCGCAAGCCAGGGCCCAACTGCCGGTACACACGGCACCCAGGCGACGGGATTGGCGCGCCTGGCTTTGCAGCCACGACACATGCTCACGGGTGACAGTGCGCTGGATACCGACGCCGCCGCAGACGATGACCGTGTCCAGCGCCGGCGCTTTGTGCATGGAGGCGTCGGGAGTGATTTGCAGGCCGTCACTGGCCCATACCTGGTTGCCGTCGACGCTCAGGGTTGTCCAGCGGTACAGCTCGCGGCCGGACAGCTGGTTGGCCATGCGCAGAGGTTCCACGGCCGATGCCAGTGAAATCAGCGTGAAATTGTCCAGCAGCAAAAAGCCGATGGATTGAGGCGCACGGTTCTGGGGTTGGGCCCCGGAGTTGAACGACGTCATCGCGGTATCTCCTCACACAAAGCGGGTGATGGCCTCAGGCGAGGCTCTTGTTATTGCGCTCATCCCCTGCGAGGGGAGAGAGGCTTTGAATTGACAGAGCAAATGCCATGCCGAAAATTGAATGGCTATTCAATAACTCCTGAAAACGACCTGTCGATGCGTCTATATAAGCCCGCGCGTGGAGTGCGGGATATGACGTGCGAAGGGGGCTGTTCAAGCGGTGTGAGCAAATCGGTAGCACTTGTGGGAAGGCGCTTTGCGGGCGTAGGACATGTCTGTCACCCAAAGCACAATGGACGGGTGACGAGGGGGAAATCGTTTGGTAGCTACTTATCTGTTTGCGACGCGCTAAAAGGTGGCGTTTTTTTGACCTGGTGTTCACTTTATGAGCAATTGTGTCTGCAGTATGGCTATCGGGGGCAAGCCCCCTCCCACATTTTGAATGTGTTCACAAATACAGTGTGGAAGGGGGCTTGCCCCCGATGCAGGCGACTGGGTCTCAGCACTCAACCGCACTCACCGCCAACCCACCCCGCGACGTTTCCTTGTACTTGTCATGCATGTCCGCGCCGGTGTCGCGCATGGTGCGGATCACCCGGTCCAGGGAGATAAAGTGCTGGCCGTCGCCACGCAGGGCCATTTGCGCCGCGTTGATGGCCTTCACCGCCGCAATCGCATTGCGCTCGATGCACGGCACCTGCACCAGGCCGCCGACCGGATCGCAGGTCAGGCCGAGGTTGTGTTCCAGGCCAATTTCGGCGGCGTTGCACACTTGCTCCGGCGTAGCGCCGAGAATTTCCGCCAACCCGGCGGCGGCCATGGCGCAGGCCGACCCCACTTCACCCTGGCAACCGACTTCGGCGCCGGAAATCGAGGCGTTTTTCTTGCACAGAATGCCCACCGCCGCCGCGCCGAGCATATAGTCGACCACGTTGGCTTCGGTGACCTCCTCACTGAACTTCATGAAGTAGTGCAGCACCGCAGGGATAATCCCCGCCGCGCCATTGGTCGGCGCCGTCACCATGCGCCCACCGGCGGCGTTTTCTTCGTTGACCGCCAGAGCGAACAGGTTGACCCATTCCATGGCACTCAGGGTCGAGCCGATCACATTGGGTTTGCCCAACTCTTGCAAACTGCGATGCAACTTGGCGGCGCGACGACGAACGTTGAGGCCGCCGGGCAGGATGCCTTCGTGCTTGAGGCCCTGCTCCACGCAATCTTGCATGGCGCGCCAGAGTTTCATCAGGCCGCTGCGGATTTCTTCTTCGCTGCGCCAGGTTTTTTCATTCGCCAGCATCAGTTCGGCAACGCGCAGGTTGTGGGTCTTGCACAGCTGCAACAGCTCCACAGCACTGGAAAAATCATAGGGCAGCTCGGTGCGGTCCATATCGGCCACACCGCTTTGGGCCTGGGCCTCATCCACCACAAAGCCGCCGCCGACCGAATAGTAGGTATCGCGATGCAGTTCGCCGTCATCGCCCCATACCACCAGGGTCATGGCATTGGGGTGGAACGGCAGGTTCTCGTCGAGCAGGCGCATGTCCCGCGCCCACACAAAGGGCACCGGCAAACGCCCGTCCAGCAGAAGCGTGTCGGTTTCGCGCAGGGTGTGAATGCGCACGCCGATTTGCGAGGGGTCGATTGCGTCCGGCCATTCGCCCATCAGGCCCATGATGGTTGCCGTATCACTGCCATGGCCGATACCGGTGGCTGACAACGAGCCGTACAGCTGCACTTCGACACGCCGAACCTGCTCCAACAGTTCACGCTCACGCAACGCCTGCACAAACAACGCCGCGGCGCGCATGGGGCCCACGGTGTGAGAACTCGAAGGCCCGATGCCGATCTTGAACAGGTCGAAAACGCTGATAGCCATTGCGGTAGAACTCCTCGATAAGCACGGCCAGGCTTGAACGAGGTGCTACGCTCAGATCGCCCAGATGGCGGCATCATCAAGCTTTTGTTGCCCGCCACGGCGTCTCACACCGACGCATCCATGCTCACCAGCGTCGCTCGCGTGCGAACGCCTGTTTTGGCCGTTTTTTGCGGTGCAGAAGGGTAAAAACAGCAGTTTTACCTTGGGAAAAACCTGTAAGCGACGTCATCGGTACTGGATGCGACCCTCCCTGTACTGGATACGACGCCCCCTGTAGGCGTCAGATTTTCACTGGTACATGATCAGTCTCGACTCGTTTGCAAGGCACCGCGCCAGAGCTGTTCTCGCACGCTCCAACCGCAACACTTATAAAGCGCGGCGAATGCCGCCAGAAGAAGACACAGGAGTCTACCCCGATGAAAGGTTCACCCTCGTTGTTGTTGGCCGCCATGCTGAGTCTGCCCGTCATGGCAAACGCCGCAGAACCGGAACAGTGCAAGACCGTCAACTTCTCCGATGTCGGCTGGACCGACATCACCGTCACCACCGCGACCACCAGCGAAATTCTCAAGGGCCTGGGCTACAAGCCGCGCACCACGATGATTTCGGTACCTGTGACTTACAAGTCCCTGGCCGATGGCAAGAACATGGACATTTTCCTCGGCAACTGGATGCCGACCATGGAAAACGACATCAAGCAGTACCGTGATGCCGGCACCGTGGAAACCGTGCGCGCCAACCTGGAGAACGCCAAGTACACCCTGGCAGTCCCACAGGCGCTGTACGACAAGGGCCTGAAAGACTTCGCCGACATCGCCAAATTCAAGGATGAACTGGGCGGCAAGATCTACGGCATCGAGCCGGGCAACGACGGCAACCGCACCATCCAGACCCTGATCGACAAAGACGCCTTCGGCCTCAAGACGGCCGGATTCAAGGTGGTCGAGTCCAGCGAAGCCGGGATGCTCTCCCAGGTTGAACGCGCCTCCAAGCGCAACCAGGCGATCGTGTTCCTCGGCTGGGAACCGCACCCGATGAACACCCGCTTCAAGATGAAGTACCTGACCGGCGGCGACGATTCGTTCGGCCCCAACTACGGCCAGGCCACCATCTACACCAACACCCGCAAGGGATACACCCAGGAATGCAGCAACGTCGGCCAGTTGCTGAAGAACCTGGTGTTCACACTGGACATGGAAAGCACCCTGATGGGTAACGTCCTGGACGACAAAATGAAGGCCGACGCCGCCGCCAAGGCCTGGCTGCAGAAGAACCCGCAAGTGCTCGACACCTGGCTCGCCGGTGTCACCACCGTCGATGGCAAACCAGGGCTCGATGCCGTTAAAGCTTACCTCGCCAAATAGCACCCGCTGACCCCGGGCCGGTGCGCTGGCCCGGGATGTTTTCCCCTTCGCATGTGGACATTCACTACCATGCTGACTGAACAGAAAATCCCTCTAGGCCAGTACATCGCTGCCTTCGTCGACTGGTTGACCCAACACGGTGCCAACTACTTCGACGCAATCGCATCGACACTGGAAACGATGATCCACGGCGTGACGTTTGCGCTGACCTGGTTCAATCCGCTGGCATTGATCGGTCTGATTGCGCTGCTGGCTCACTTTATTCAACGTAAATGGGGCCTGACGGTATTTGTCATTGCCTCCTTCCTGCTGATCCTGAACCTGGGGTACTGGCAGGAAACCATGGAAACCCTCGCGCAGGTGCTGTTCGCCACCCTGGTCTGCGTGGTCATCGGTGTGCCGCTGGGCATTGTTGCCGCGCACAAACCGATGTTCTACACCATGATGCGGCCGGTACTCGATCTGATGCAGACCGTGCCGACCTTCGTCTACCTCATCCCTACCCTGACCCTCTTCGGGCTGGGTGTGGTGCCTGGGTTGATTTCCACGGTGGTGTTCGCGATTGCCGCGCCGATCCGTCTGACCTACCTGGGTATCCGCGATGTGCCGCAAGAGCTGATGGACGCCGGCAAGGCCTTTGGCTGCTCGCGTCGCCAGTTGCTCTCACGCATTGAACTGCCCCACGCCATGCCGAGCATTGCCGCCGGCATTACCCAATGCATCATGCTGTCGTTGTCGATGGTGGTGATCGCCGCCCTGGTGGGTGCCGACGGCCTCGGCAAACCTGTGGTCAACGCACTCAACACTGCCGATATTGCCCTGGGCTTTGAAGCGGGCCTGGCGATCGTCTTGCTGGCCATCATGCTCGACCGTATCTGCAAACAACCCGACGCTAAAGTAGGGGGTGATGCATGAGCATTATCCGATTCGACAATGTCGACGTGATCTTTTCCAAAGACCCACGCGAAGCGCTCAAGCTGCTGGATCAGGGCATGAGCCGTAACGAAATTCTGAAGAAGACCGGGCAGATTGTCGGCGTTGAAAAGGCCAGCCTGGATATCGAGAAAGGCGAGATCTGTGTGCTGATGGGCCTTTCCGGCTCCGGCAAGTCCAGCTTGCTGCGCTGCATCAACGGCCTCAATACCGTCAGCCGTGGCCAACTGTTTGTGGAGCATGAAGGTCGCCAGATCGACATCGCCTCCTGCACCCCCGCCGAGCTGAAAATGATGCGCACCAAACGCATCGCCATGGTGTTTCAGAAGTTCGCCCTGATGCCCTGGCTGACGGTGCGCGAAAACATCAGCTTCGGTCTGGAAATGCAGGGCCGTCCGGAGAAGGAACGGCGCACGCTGGTGGACGAAAAGCTTGAACTGGTGGGCCTGACCCAATGGCGCAACAAGAAGCCCGACGAGCTGTCCGGCGGTATGCAGCAACGCGTCGGCCTGGCCCGCGCCCTGGCGATGGACGCCGATATCCTGCTGATGGACGAACCCTTCTCGGCCCTCGACCCACTGATTCGCCAAGGCTTGCAGGATGAACTGCTGGAGCTGCAACGCAAGTTGAGCAAGACCATCGTGTTCGTCAGCCACGACCTGGATGAAGCGCTGAAACTGGGCAGCCGTATCGCGATCATGAAAGACGGCAAGATCATCCAGTACAGCGTGCCGGAAGAGATCGTACTGAACCCGGCGGACGACTATGTGCGCACCTTCGTCGCGCATACCAACCCGCTGAACGTGCTGTGCGGACGCAGCCTGATGCGCACGCTGGACAACTGCAAGCGCGTGAACGGTTCGGTGTGTCTTGATCCGGGTGGCGACTCATGGCTGGACCTGGCCGAAGGCAACACCATCCAGGGTGCGCGCCAGAATGGCGTGGCGATGAACCTGCAGAACTGGGCACCGGGGCAAGCCGTGGAAGGTTTGGGCCGGGTGCCGACGCTGGTGGACTCCAACATCGGTATGCGCGATGCGTTGCAGATTCGCTACCAGACAGGCAATAAGCTGGTGTTGCACGACAACAACAAGGTGGTGGGGATCCTGGGGGACAGTGAGCTCTACCATGCCCTGCTGGGCAAGAACCTGGGTTAAGGCAACCCTGCAAAACCTACTGAAAAACTGGGTCAGTGTGGGAGCTGGCTTGCCTGCGATAGCTATGTTGGATTCACCCTTGCTATCGCAGGCAAGCCAGCTCCCACATTCGACCGCATTCAATGCTTGCAACAGCGGCGCCAGTGAAGGCGCCGCCAGCTCAACTATCAGCTATAGACCCGGCCAAGGAGCTGCCGATGGCTTTCAAACTGATCGAGCACATCCCGGGTGATCTGTTCCTGGGTGAAGCCCATCAGGTCATACTCCTGAGGCCCATTGTGCAGGTACACCTCGGCACGGTAATAGCGGGTGCGCTCTTCTTCAGGCAAGTCAGCCGGCGCCGACGAGTAAGCATCCAGGCTCACTTCGTAGACAAACGGGTTGCCCTCTTCCATCTCGATACGCACACCAATGCAGCGCTTGGATTTGCCCAGCAGCGTCTGCACTTGCAGCCCTTGCTCACGCAGCGCAACCGCAGCTTCTTCCAGCGCAGGCGTTACGTGCTTGTCCATAAAGCGTTGCACGGTGGCCTGGCTCGGTTGCAGGTCCAGCGCCGTCAAGCGCTCGCTGAACCCACGACGCCCGCGTTCAGCCAGTTGCGCCTGCTCTTGTTCGATGGCCACATCCTGGCGCATGGCCTTGTGCAAACCGAACATAAAGAAAATCAGCACCACCGAGAACGGCAGCCCCGCCAGCACCACCATGGTTTGCATGGCTTCGAAGTTGCCGGCGAACAGCAGGCCGATGGTCACCAGGGTGATCACCGCCGACCAGAAGATACGCAACCAGTGCGGCGCATCTTCGTCCACGTTGCCGCCCTTGCAGGACAGGTTGGCCATCATCACCGCGCCGGAATCCGCCGGAGTCAGGAACAGCACAAAGCCCACGAAGATCGACACGCCGATGACGATTTTCGACGCCGGGTAATGCTCAAGCAGCTGGTAGATGGCCATGGACGGTTGCTCCAGCGCCGTCTTGCCCAACTCCACCGCCCCGTGGTTCAACACCAGGTCCAGGGCCGAGTTACCGAAGATCGACAGCCATGCCAGGGTAAAGCCCAGCGGGATCAGCAACACGCCTGCCACCAGTTCACGCACGGTACGGCCACGGGAAATACGCGCGATGAACATGCCCACAAATGGCGCCCAGGAAATCCACCAGGCCCAGTAGAACAGGGTCCACAGGCCCATCCAGCGTTCGGTCTTGTCGGCGTCGCCTTCGTACACATACAGGTCGAAGGTTTTCAGAATGATCCCGTTGAGGTAATCGCCGGTGTTCTGCACCAGGCCGTTGAGCAGGTGCAGGGTCGGGCCGAACAGCAGCACAAAGATCAGCAAGCCGCTGAACAACACGATGTTGAGGTTGGACAAGCGGCGAATGCCGTTCTCCACACCCGACACGGCGGCGATGGTCGCCACGGTGCTCATCACGATGATCACGATCAGCAGGTTGGTGTTGCTGTGTTCCATGCCGAACAGGTTTTCCAGCCCCGACGACACCTGCATCGAGCCAATCCCCAGGTTGGTCACCAGCCCCAGCAAGGTGACGAACATGCCGAAACCGTCTACCGCATGGCCTGCGGCGCCTTTGACCCAACGTTCGCCGACCAGCGGGTACAGCGCCGAGCGCAAGGCCAGCGGCTGGTTATGGCGGTACGCGAAGTACGCCACGGCCAAACCGACCAGCGCATAGATCGCCCAGCCGTGCAGACCCCAGTGCAGAAAGGTCAGTTGCAGCGCCTGGCGTGCCGCACCATTGCTGGCGGCGGCGCCTTCGGGCGGGTTGAAGTAGTGGTCCAACGGCTCGGACGCACCGAAATACAACAGCGAAATGCCGATGCCCGACGAGAACAACATGCCCGCCCAGGCGCCGTAACTGAAGTCTGGGGTGTCGTCTTTACTACCCAGTTTCAATTTGCCGTAGGACGAAAACGCCAGGCCGACCACAAACACCAGGTAGGCGGCGATGACCACCATGTAGTACCAGCCGAAGCTTTTGGACAGCCACGCCTGGGCTACGCCGAGCAGGCGCCCGGCCTCCTGCGGGGCGATGATCAGAATGGCGGTCAACAACAGAATCAGCGCGGTAGAGGTGTAGAACACCCAACCGTTGACCCGGACCTTTTCCGGCGGGGTCTTTATAAGAGAGGCAGAACTCATGGCGCAGATGCTCCAGGCAGTGCGAGAGAGAAACACAAGGCAACGGTTATCCCGGGACATCGATTTTTCGGCAGTCGACGGACGGGTGTTATAAAGACACCCCGAAAATTCTTGAGCCCGCCGAAGCGGTGATCAGGCTCTGAAGTGGCCTGTTTCAAGGGTTTTTGCAGGTGTCAGAGGTTGCAGCTCGCAGGTAGGAAATATCTGTAGGCAGCGACCATTTGTCGCAGATCTTATTCTTTGTTGATTGAACGTTCAATCAAAACAAAATAGACTGGCCCTCAAGCCGACGGACGTGGATCGCCCATCGGCAGGCCTAAGGAGAGGTGCTACATGCCCAAGGTCGGTATGCAACCCATACGCCGCCAGCAGTTGATCGAAGCCACCTTGACGGCCATCGATCAGGTCGGAATGGGAGATGCCAGCATTGCGCTGATTGCGCGGCTGGCCGGCGTTTCGAACGGCATCATCAGTCACTACTTTCAGGACAAGAACGGCCTGATCGCAGCGACCATGCGCTACCTGATGAATGCCTTGATCGAGAACGTCCAGGAACGCAGGCGTGCCTTGAAGGATGACAGCCCACGGGCGCACCTTCAGGTGATCATCGAAGGCAACTTCGACGCCAGCCAGGTCAATGGCCCGGCAATGAAAACCTGGCTGGCCTTCTGGGCCACCAGCATGCATCACCCGTCATTGCACAGGTTGCAGCGGATCAACGATCACCGCCTGTATTCCAACCTGTGTTGCCAGTTCCGCCGTGCGATGCCGTTACCCGAGGCTCGCAGCGCAGCCCGCGGCCTGGCGGCTTTAATCGACGGTTTGTGGTTGCGCGGCGCCCTGTCGGGAGATGCTTTCGACACGGAGCAGGCGCAACGGATCGCTTACGACTACATGGATTTCCAATTGGCCAGGCAGGTGAGTTAGAGCCCTTATAAATGCTCAACCCCTGAACGTCCGCCGCTCAGTGTTGCCACAACTCCATGGCCCACTATTCGGCGGGTAACGCCAACCACTTATGCACTTGCGAGGACTTTATGGCCCGTTTCGACCTGCAAAAACTCTACATTGACGGCGGCTACAGCGACGCTGGCAGCGATGCCACCTTCGAAGCCATCAACCCGGCTAACGGTGAAGTTCTCGCCCAAGTGCAACGCGCCACGAAAGAAGACGTTGAGCGTGCCGTGGTCAGCGCTGAAAAGGGCCAGAAAATCTGGGCCGCCATGACCGCCATGGAGCGTTCGCGCATCCTGCGTCGTGCCGTGGACATCCTGCGCGAGCGCAACGATGAACTGGCCGCGCTGGAAACCCTGGACACCGGTAAAGCCTTCTCCGAAACCAAGTACGTCGACATCGTCACCGGCGCCGACGTGCTGGAATACTACGCAGGCCTGGTGCCCGCCATCGAAGGCGAGCAGATCCCGCTGCGCGACACTTCCTTCGTCTACACCCGCCGCGAGCCGCTGGGCGTAGTCGCCGGTATCGGCGCGTGGAACTACCCGATCCAGATCGCCCTGTGGAAATCCGCACCGGCCCTGGCCGCCGGCAACGCGATGATCTTCAAGCCAAGCGAAGTCACCTCGCTGACCACCCTGAAACTGGCCGAGATCTACACCGAGGCTGGCGTTCCAGCGGGCGTGTTCAACGTACTGACTGGCAGCGGCCGTGAAGTCGGCACCTGGCTGACCGAGCACCCGCGCATCGAGAAAGTTTCGTTCACCGGCGGCACCGACACCGGCAAGAAAGTCATGGCCAGCGCGTCGAGCTCCTCGCTCAAGGACGTGACCATGGAGCTGGGCGGCAAGTCCCCTCTGATCATTTTCGACGACGCCGACCTCGACCGCGCCGCCGACACCGCGATGATGGCCAACTTCTACAGCTCCGGCCAGGTCTGCACCAACGGCACCCGCGTGTTCGTGCCCAAGCACCTGCAAGCCGCGTTCGAAGCCAAGATCGTTGAGCGTGTTGCCCGCATCCGCATCGGCAACCCGGAAGACGAAAACACCAACTTCGGCCCGCTGGTCAGCTTCGCCCACATGGAAAGCGTGCTGGGCTACATCGCCAAAGGTAAAGAACAAGGCGCCCGCCTGTTGTGCGGCGGCGATCGCCTGACTGACGGCGACTTCGCCAAAGGCGCGTTCGTGGCCCCGACCGTGTTCACCGACTGCACCGATGACATGGTGATCGTGCGTGAGGAAATCTTCGGCCCGGTGATGAGCATCCTCACCTACGAAACCGAAGAAGAAGTGATCCGCCGCGCCAACGACACCGACTTCGGCCTCGCTGCCGGCCTGGTCACCAAGGACCTGAACCGCGCCCACCGCGTGATTCACCAGTTGGAAGCCGGTATTTGCTGGATCAACGCCTGGGGCGAGTCCGACGCGAAGATGCCGGTTGGCGGCTACAAGCAGTCGGGTGTGGGCCGTGAGAACGGGATCAGCTCGCTGAACAACTTCACCCGCATCAAATCGGTACAGGTTGAGTTGGGCGATTACGCTTCGGTGTTCTAACACCCGAGCCTGGTATTGCCTGTAAGGCCGCCATCGCGGGCAAGCCCGGCTCCCACATTTGTTCTGTGTGAACCCGATCAAATGTGGGAGCTGGCTTGCCTGCGATCGAGTGCGAAGCACTCGCCAGACCTGACCACACTTCAAAGAGGGTACATTCATGTCCCAAGAATACGATTACATCATTGTGGGTGCCGGCTCTGCCGGTAACACCCTGGCGACCCGTCTGACCGAAGACGAAGGCGTCACCGTTTTGCTGCTGGAAGCCGGTGGCCCGGACTACCGCCTCGACTTCCGCACCCAGATGCCGGCCGCACTGGCTTTTCCGCTGCAAGGCCGCCGCTACAACTGGGCCTACGAAACCGATCCAGAGCCACACATGGACGGCCGCCGGATGGAATGCGGTCGCGGCAAGGGCCTGGGTGGTTCTTCCCTGATCAACGGCATGTGCTACATCCGCGGCAACGCCATGGACTACGACAACTGGGCGAAGCTGCCGGGCCTGGAAGACTGGACCTACCTGGACTGCCTGCCGTATTTCCGCAAGGCCGAAACCCGTGACATCGGCCCCAACGATTGGCACGGTGGCGACGGCCCGGTCAGTGTGACCACGCCGAAAGCGGGCAACAACCCGTTGTTCCACGCCATGGTTGAAGCCGGCGTACAAGCCGGTTACCCGCGTACCGAAGACTTGAACGGCTACCAGCAGGAAGGCTTCGGCCCGATGGACCGTACCGTTACGCCGAACGGCCGTCGCGCCAGCACCGCACGCGGCTACCTGGACACGGCTAAAAAGCGCTCGACCCTGACCATCGTCACCCATGCCCTCACCGACAAAGTCTTGTTCGAAGGCAAGCGTGCGGTCGGCGTGCGTTACCTGATCGGCGCTGCCGAAGAACGCGTTGAAGCCCGTGCGCGCAAAGAAGTGCTGGTGTGCAGCGGCGCGATCGCTTCGCCGCAACTGCTGCAACGCTCCGGCGTCGGCCCGGCCAAACTGCTGGAAAGCCTCGACATCCCGGTGGTCCACGACCTGCCGGGCGTGGGTGAAAACCTGCAGGACCACCTTGAGCTGTACCTGCAATACGCCTGCACCCAGCCAGTGTCGCTGTACCCTTCGCTGCTCTGGTACAACCAGCCTGCGATTGGTGCCGAATGGCTGTTCAACGGCACCGGCATCGGCGCCAGCAACCAGTTCGAAGCGGGCGGTTTTATCCGTACCCGTGAAGAATTCGAGTGGCCGAACATCCAGTACCACTTCCTGCCGGTCGCCATTAACTACAACGGCAGCAACGGTGTGAAAGAGCACGGTTTCCAGGCGCACATGGGCTCCATGCGCTCGCCGAGCCGCGGCCGTGTGCAATTGAAGTCGAAGAACCCACGGGACTACCCGAGCATCCTCTTCAACTACATGGCCACCGAACAGGACTGGCAGGAATTTCGCGATGGCATCCGCCTGACCCGCGAAATCATGCAGCAGCCGGCACTGGATCAATACCGTGGCCGCGAAATCAGCCCGGGCATTGAAGTGCAAACCGATGAGCAGTTGGACAAGTTCATCCGCGAGCACGCCGAGACCGCGTTCCACCCGTCGTGCTCATGCAAGATGGGCACCGACGAGATGGCCGTAGTCGATGGCGAAGGCCGTGTGCATGGTATGCAGGGCTTGCGTGTAGTGGATGCGTCGATCATGCCGATCATCACCACCGGTAACCTGAACGCACCAACGATCATGATCGCCGAGAAAATCGCCGACAAGATCCGTGGCCGCAAGCCATTGCCGCGCAGCACTGCCGACTACTACGTCGCAGGCGATGCGCCGGTGCGTGGCAAGCCGATGCGTGAAGTAGGCCCTACTGCGCAGTAACTGATACACCGCGGCGCCTGATATCGCAGGCAAGCCAGCTCCCACATTTGACTGTGTTCACAAATCAAAATGTGGGGCGGGCTTGCCCGCGATGAGGCCCGACCCGACACCGCAAGCCCCCCGCCTACACTTTCCTTGATCAGCTCCCCGCCCCGGCCTACTCTGTTGGCCTGCCGCGCGCCGAGCCGCCCAAAAGGAAGGCCCCATGTTCGAACACCATGCCACCCTCAAACAGCACTTCAGTGCCCTGCGCACCCGTGCCGAATTCTTTTCGCTGCGCTACGTGCGCGAATCCGGCCAGTACCTGTCGGTACGCAAGAACATCGCCGAGCCGCCCCACCTGAGCCACGACGAAGGCGCCATGCTTACCGTGCGTCTCAATGGCGTGGAAGCCTATGCCGCAACCAACGACATTTCCCTTGCCGGCCTGCAAGCTGCCCTTGAGCGCGCCGAACAGCAAGCCCGACTGATCCAACACCACGCTTTGCTGGATTTGCTCCAACAGCCAGTTTCCAGCGACGTCGCCGACTACCTGTCCCCGGACTTCGACCAGCCCTTCCCCTCTCTGAGCGACTGCTACCAATTGCTCGGCGATGAATCTGGCGCCGTGCCCAAAGATGAGCGCCTGGTGACCTGGGAAGTCAGCCTTGGCACCACGCGGGTTGAGCAGATCTACCTCAACAGCGCCGGTGCGCAATTGCGCCAGGCCCAGCGTTTCGTCTTCCCGGGCCTGAGCGTGACCGCCTTCGATGGCAACGACAGCCAGACCCGCACCCTGGGCGGTACCAACTTCGGCCAGCAAGGCAGTGCCGGCGTGATCCAGCGCTTTGGCCTGGTGGGCGCCGCCAGCAAAGTGGCCGACGAAGCCCTGCAATTGCTGCTCGCGCCGAATACGCCTCATGGCCAACGTGACCTGCTGCTGATGCCCGACCAGATGATCCTGCAGATCCACGAGTCGATCGGCCACCCGCTGGAACTGGACCGCATCCTCGGTGATGAGCGCAACTACGCAGGCACCAGCTTTGTGAAAGCCAGCGATTTCGGCCACCTGCAATACGGCTCACCGCTGCTCAACGTGACCTTCGACCCCGATATCCCGGAGCAACTGGCCAGCTACGGCCATGACGATGACGGCACTCCCGCCAGCAAGCAGTTCCTGATCCGCGACGGCCTGCTGCTCAAGCCGCTGGGCGGTGCGTTGTCGCAATTTCGCGCCAACCTGCCAGGCGTCGCCAACAGCCGCGCCTGCGGCTGGAACCGCCCGCCCATTGATCGCATGGCCAATCTGAACATCGAGCCTGGCGATAAAAGCATGGCGCAACTGGTGGGGGGTATTGAAAACGGCATCCTGATGTCGACCAATCGTTCGTGGTCCATCGATGATGCGCGCAACAAGTTCCAGTTCGGTTGCGAGTGGGGCCAACTGATTGAAAACGGCGAACTCAAGGGCGTGGTGAAGAACCCCAACTATCGGGCAATTTCCGCGCAGTTCTGGCGCAACCTCAGCGCGGTCGGCGATGCGAGCACCTTCAAGGTGTTGGGCACGCCTAACTGCGGCAAGGGCGAGCCCAACCAGGTGATCCGCGTCGGCCATGCGTCGCCGGCCTGTGTATTCAGTAACATTGACGTCTTTGGGGGCGATGCCTGATGAACCACTTCAAGGCACTGGTAGGCTGGCTCAAGCAAGCCGTCACCGACAAGGAGCAGTTCCACCTCGGTTACGCGGATGAATCGTCCGAGTTCGTACGTTTCAACCACGCACAGGTGCGCCAGGCCGGCCAGGTGCAACAGGCCAGCCTTAACCTCAAGCTGATCAACGATGGCCGCCATGCCGACCTGGGCATCACCCTGTCCGGCGAGGCGCAACTGGATCGCCAGCGTCTGGCCGATGCCCTGCAACAGCTGCGTGAAACCTTGCCGCTGCTGCCACGTGATCCGTACCTGCTGCTCAACCACAACGCCTGGCAAAGCAACAATGAACAGCAACGGCCACTGCCGGAGCTGGCCCAGGTGCTGGAAGACATCAGCCAGGCTGCCGAAGGCGTGGACCTGGTCGGCTTCTACGCCGCCGGCCCCATCAGCCGTGGTT
This sequence comes from Pseudomonas paralactis, assembly GCF_001439735.1. GTDB lineage: Bacteria > Pseudomonadota > Gammaproteobacteria > Pseudomonadales > Pseudomonadaceae > Aquipseudomonas > Aquipseudomonas paralactis. The sequence goes on along the minus strand of NZ_JYLN01000003.1, from coordinate 607,242 downwards.
TCGCCAGTTCCTCGGGCGCGTTCGGCTGGCATTGCGCCAACAGCTTCAACTTCGATTTCAGTCTGTTCCATGCCAACGGCGAAGCGGTCAAGGCCAGCTACGCCGGGCACACCTGGGACAGCGCCGAGTTCGCCGCACGCTTTCAACAGGCCCGCGAGCAACTGGCGTTTCTGGGGCGGCCACTGCATCCGCTGACGCCCGGCCAATACCGTGCCTACCTTGCACCGGCAGCGCTGGAAGAGATCATCAGCATCATTACCTGGGGTGGTTTTTCGGCCCAGGCCATCGCCAGCAAAGGCAGTTCGTTGCAGCGCCTGTATGCCGGTGAACAATCACTGAGCCCGTTGGTGACAATCAATGAACAGATCAGCGGCTCCCTGAGCCAGGGGTTTTCCACCGAAGGCTACCCGCGCGGGGATGTGACCCTGATCCAGGCAGGCAAGGCCGAGGGCCAGTTGATCAACTCTCGCAGCGCCGCCGAATACGGTTTGAGCACCAACGGCGCCAGCAGCGATGAGTCGCCCAGCGCCTTGCAGATGGCGGCAGGCAGCCTGGCCCAGGCCGATATCCTCAAACAGTTGGGCACGGGGCTGTATATCAGCAACCTCTGGTACCTGAACTACTCCGACCTGCCGGCAGCGCGCCTGACCGGCATGACGCGCTTTGCCACGTTCTGGGTGGAAAACGGTGAAATCAAGGCGCCAGTCAGCACCATGCGCTTTGACGACAGCGTCTATCAGTTACTCGGTTCGCAACTTGAGGCACTGACCGCTGATCGTGAATTGCTGCTGTCGCCCAGCACCTACAGCCAGCGCAATACCGCCTCCAATCTGTTGCCGGGAGCCTTGATCAAGCGCTTGACCCTGACCTTATAAACCTAGCCACCCACGTGCCTGCACGTGACGCACGACCTTGCCTGGACCGGGCAAGCTGGAGTCTTGAGATGAACCATGGAAGTTTTGTCATAGAGAAGTTATACAAGCACTACAACGTCCACGTAGAGCAACTGGGTAACCACCCGCACAGAAAAACCGTACTGATGGTCAACGGCGCGCTGTCCACCACGCGCTCCTTTGCCCGCACCAGCAAATGCCTGGCCGAGCATTTCAATGTGTTGCTGTTCGACTTGCCGTTCTCCGGCTACTCGCGTGAGCACAACACCGACCTCGACCTGGTCACCAAGGACGACGAGGTGCAAATCCTGCGTGCCCTGGTGGATCGCTTTGAGGTCAACCATCTGGTCTCGGCCTCCTGGGGCGGCATCTCCACGCTGCTGACCCTGGCGCACAACCCGCCCTCCATCGAAAGCTCGGTGGTGATGGCCCTGGCGCCCAACCTCAACCAAGCCATGCTCGACTACGTGGAGCGCGTGCGCGTGTTGATCGAGGCCGATGACAAATCCGCGGTCGGCCACCTGCTCAACGAGACGGTCGGCAAATACCTGTCGCCGCGCCTCAAGCGCAACAACCATCGGCACCTGTCGACCATGGCCACTACCGAGTACCGTCAGGCGCGTTTTCATATCCACCAGGTGCTGGCCTTGGGTGATGGCAACTACTTGCCGGCGCTGCGGCAGATCGAGACGCCGGTGCACTTTCTCAACGGTACGCTGGACGAATACACCCCAGCCGCCGACGCCCAGTTGTTCAAACAGTATGTAGGCCGCAGCAGCTTTGCCGTGGCCGAACATACCGGCCACCTGCTGGACCTGGAGTCTCGGGAGGCGGCGTTGGCGGTTCACCGTGCGCTGTTGGATTTCCTGGTCGGAGAGCACGCATCGCTGTCGGACTTAGACGAACAGCCAGTGGGAAAAGAAGCGTTGGATGGCGCATAATCGCCGACACTTAGCCTGCTAATAAAAGGGTTTCCATGCCGAATCGTGCCCCTCTCGATGCCAAGACCGCCCGCTGGCTACCCTGGGTGGTCGCCATTGCCTTCTTCATGCAATCGCTGGATGGGACGATCCTCAACACGGCACTGCCGGCCATGGCCCGAGACCTGGCGGAGAACCCTTTGCGCATGCAGGGGGTGGTGATCGCCTACATGCTCACTGTCGCTCTGCTGATCCCTGCGTCGGGGTGGATCGCGGACCGCTTTGGCACCAAGAAAATTTTCTTTGGCGCGATCATGCTGTTCAGCCTCGGCTCGCTGCTGTGCGCGTTATCCAGCAGCCTGACCATGCTGGTGGGCGCACGGGTGATCCAGGGCTTGGGCGGTGCGCTGATGCTGCCGGTCGGGCGGCTGGTGGTGCTGCGCGCTTACCCGCGTTCCGAGCTCGTACGCATCATGGGCTTTATCACCATTCCCGGCCTGCTCGGCCCCTTGCTTGGCCCGACCATGGGCGGCTGGATGGTGCAATACCTGACCTGGCACTGGATCTTCCTGATCAACCTGCCAGTGGGCATGATCGGCTGCTACGCGGTATGGAAATTCATCCCCGACCTGCGCGGCAGTGAGCGCACGCGCTTCGACGGCCTGGGCTTTCTGCTGTTCGGCGCGGCGATGGTGCTGATCACCATCGCGATGGAAGGCCTGGGCGAACTGCACCTGCCGCATCTGCGCGTGATATTGCTGCTGTTCGGCGGGTTCGCCTGCCTGGCGGCGTACTGGCTGCGCGCCGGGCATATTGATAACCCGTTGTTCTCGCCGGTGCTGTTCAAGACCCGCACCTTTGCCGTCGGCATCCTGGGCAACCTGTTTGCACGGCTGGGCAGCGGCGCACTGCCCTTCCTGGTGCCGCTGCTGTTGCAAGTGGCGCTGGGCTATTCGCCGTCGGAAGCCGGGATGAGCATGTTGCCGCTGGCGGCGGCGGCGATGTTCGCCAAGTCCATCGCGCGCCCTCTTATCGAGCGCCTTGGCTACCGCATCGTGCTGACCGGCAATACCCTGGCCCTGGGCATCATGCTGGCGAGCATGGGCCTGGTCAGCGAGCACACGCCGTACCCGCTGTTGCTGGCCATGCTGGCGGTACTGGGCGCGATCAACTCGCTGCAATTCACGGCGATGAACACCGTAACCCTGATTGACCTCGACGACGCCCAGGCCAGCAGCGGCAACAGTTTGCTGTCGGTGGTGGCGCAGCTGTCCCTGAGCCTCGGCGTGGCCTGTGCCGGCGCGTTGCTCGGCGGGTTTACTGCCGAGGCCGGCAATGACGGTGTGGACAGCGTGCTCGGCGCGTTCCAGTTGACCTTCCTCACCGTGGGCATCATGGCGATGCTGGCGGCGGCGATCTTCCTGCAACTGTCGCCAAAAGACGGCAAACGCGTGGTCAGCCGCGAGCACGATATCGAACACTGACGGGCGGCTCGTCGAGAACTTGCGGGGAAAATCCCACGAGACTGGTACACTGCGCGACATTTTGTTTTTGCAGAGCCAGTCCCGTGACTACCATCGCCACCGCTTTTAATACTTTGCCCCTGTCCGCCGCCATGCTGGCTAACCTCGACTCACTGGGTTACGTCGAGATGACGCAGATCCAGGCGCAAAGCTTGCCGGTGATCCTCAAGGGGCTGGACCTGATTGCCCAGGCCAAGACCGGCAGCGGCAAGACCGCCGCCTTCGGCATCGGCCTGTTGAACCCGATCAACCCGCGCTACTTCGGTTGCCAGGCGTTGGTGATGTGCCCGACCCGTGAGCTGGCCGACCAGGTTGCCAAGGAAATCCGCCGCCTGGCCCGTGCCGAAGACAACATCAAGGTATTGACCCTGTGCGGCGGTGTGTCCCTCGGCCCACAGATCGCCTCCCTGGAGCACGGCGCCCACGTTATCGTCGGCACTCCGGGCCGCATCCAGCAGCACCTGCGCAAGGGCTCGCTGGTACTGGATGGCTTGAACACCCTGATCCTCGACGAAGCCGACCGTATGCTCGACATGGGCTTCTACGACGCCATCGAAGACATCATCAGCAAGACCCCACCGCGTCGCCAGACCCTGCTGTTTTCGGCCACTTACCCGGTGAGCATCAAGCAGCTGGCGTCCAAGTTCATGCGTGCGCCGCAGCAAGTGAAAGCCGAGGCGTTCCACTCCGACGACCAGATCGAACAGCGTTTCTACGAGATCTCGCCAGAAGAGCGCATGGACGCCGTGACCAAGGTGCTGGCGCACTTCCGCCCGGCCTCCTGCGTGGCGTTCTGCTTCACCAAGCAGCAAGTGCAGGAAACCGTCGACCATCTGACGGCCAAGGGCATTTCCGCCGTCGGCCTGCATGGCGACCTGGAACAGCGCGACCGTGACCAGGTGCTGGCAATGTTCGCCAACCGCAGCACCTCGGTGCTGGTGGCTACCGACGTGGCCGCCCGTGGCCTGGATATCGACTCGCTGGACATGGTGATCAACGTCGAACTGGCCCGCGACTCGGAAATCCACATTCACCGCGTGGGCCGTACCGGTCGTGCCGGTGAGACCGGCATCGCCATCAGCCTGGTAGCGCCGTCCGAAGCGCACCGCGCCCAGGCCATCGAGCAACTGCAGAAGTCGCCGCTGAACTGGGACCAACTGGACAACCTCAAGCCGCAAAGCGGTGGCCCGCTGCTGCCGCAGATGAGCACCCTGTGCATCGCCGCCGGGCGCAAAGACAAAGTCCGCCCGGGCGACATTCTGGGTGCACTGACCGGCGACGCCGGCATTCCGGGCGCCCAGGTCGGCAAGATCGCTATCTTTGATTTCCAGGCCTTCGTGGCCGTGGAACGCGGCATCGCCAAGCAAGCGTTGCAGCGTTTGAATGACGGCAAGATTAAAGGCCGCTCGTTGCGCGTGCGGATCCTGTAAATATCGCCCACACCAATGGAGATTCAATGTGGGAGGGGGCTTGCTCCCGATAGCAGTGGACCAGTCAACTTATCAGGTGACTGATACACCGCCATCGGGGGCAAGCCCCCTCCCACAGTTTTGATTGCATTTCAGATGAATATTTTTATGAGGACATTGCTTTGCGCTCGACCGAAGTTGTGATCATTGGCGCCGGCGCCGCAGGCTTGATGTGCGCCCTGACCGCCGCCGGGCGTGGGCGCAAGGTGATGCTGATCGACCACGCCAACAAGGCCGGCAAGAAGATCCTGATGTCCGGTGGTGGCCGCTGCAACTTCACTAATATGTACACCGAGCCTGCCAACTTCCTCTCGCACAACGCGCACTTCTGCAAGTCGGCCCTGGCGCGCTACACCCAGTGGGATTTCATCGCGCTGGTGGCCAAGCACGGCGTGCCCTACCACGAGAAGAAACTCGGCCAGCTGTTCTGCGATAACAAGTCCAGCGACATCCTCGGCCTGTTGCTCGATGAGTGCATCCAGACGGGCGTGAGCCTGCACCTGGACACCTCCATCGAGTCAATCGCCAGGCTTGAAAGCGGCTATCAACTGCAAACCACCCTGGGTGAACTGCGCTGTGAATCCCTGGTAATTGCCACTGGCGGCCTGTCGATCCCGACCCTGGGCGCCACCGGCTTCGGTTACCAGGTGGCCAGGCAATTCGGTCATGAACTGCTGCCAACCCGCGCCGGACTGGTGCCGTTCACCATCACCGACCAGCTCAAGGAACTGTGCGGCGAGTTATCCGGAACCTCGGTGGATTGCCTGGTGAGCTGCAACGGCCAGAGCTTTCGCGAGAACATCCTGTTTACCCATCGCGGCCTGAGCGGGCCGGCGATTTTGCAGATCTCGTCCTACTGGGAATCCGGCGACACGGTGGAAATCAATCTGTTGCCCGACCATGACGCCCATGACTGGCTGCAACAGCAACAGGCCGAGCACCCCAACAGCGAGTTGAAAACCCTGCTGGGTGAGATTTTCACCAAGAAGATGGCCAACCTGCTGGCCCAGAGCTGGTTCGAATCCAAGCCGATGAAGCAGTACACCCATGCTGAAATTGCCGATATCGCGCAAAAACTCGGCAGCTGGCAATTGGTGCCGGCAGGCACCGAGGGCTATCGCACTGCCGAGGTGACATTGGGCGGGGTGGATACGCGGGAGGTGTCGTCCAAGACCATGGAATCGCTGAAAAGCCCCGGCCTGTACTTTATCGGCGAAGTGCTGGATGTGACCGGCCACCTGGGCGGGTTCAATTTCCAGTGGGCGTGGGCTTCGGGCTACGCGGCCGCGCAATACGTCTGACACAACGCAGTAAAAATGTGGGAGGGGGCTTGCTCCCGATGGCGGTGTATCAGTCAGTACATCTGTTACTGATACACCGCCATCGGGAGCAAGCCCCCTCCCACATTGGTTTTGTAGTGATCTTGAAAAATTTGCTGTTGGATGTGATCACCACACTTGCCGTGGCGTCCTTGATAGCTCAATTTAGCGACAACGTCCCGGAAGACTCCAGACTTCATGTCATCGACCTCGTTCAAGCAGTCCATGCGGCGCCTGTGGGCGCTGGATAAATTCAGCTACAGCGTACGGGTGTTTATCGCCCTCACCGGCAGCATGGCGCTGTGCTGGTACCAGGATGAAATGACGCTGCTGATCCCGCTGTTCCTGGGGATTATCGCCAGCGCGCTGGCCGAGACCGATGACAGTTGGCAAGGCCGCCTCAACGCCCTGGCAGTGACGTTGGTGTGTTTCAGCATCGCCGCGCTGTCGGTGGAATTGCTGTTCCCCTACCCCTGGGTCTTCGCCATCGCCCTGGCCCTGGCCAGTTTTTCCCTGACCATGCTTGGTGCGCTGGGCGAACGCTATGGCGCGATTGCCTCGGCCACCTTGATTCTGTCGGTCTACACCATGATCGGCGTGGACCAGCGCGGCGGTGCCGTCACCGACTTCTGGCACGAGCCGCTGCTGCTGGTGGCCGGCGCCGCCTGGTACGGCGTGCTCTCGGTGCTGTGGCAGGCGCTGTTTTCCAACCAGCCGGTGCAGCAGAGCCTGGCGCGGTTGTTCCGTGAGTTGGGGCGTTATCTCAAGCTCAAGTCATCCCTGTTCGAGCCTATTCGCCAGCTGGACGTGGAAGCGCGGCGCCTGGAACTGGCCCAGCAAAATGGCCGGGTGGTCGCCGCGCTGAATGCGGCCAAGGAAATCATCCTGCACCGTGTCGGCAACGGTCGACCCGGTTCGAAGGTCAGCCGCTACCTGAAGCTGTACTTCCTGGCCCAGGACATCCACGAGCGCGCCAGTTCGTCTCACTACCCGTACAACGCCCTGACCGATGCCTTTTTTCACAGCGATGTGCTGTTTCGCTGCCAGCGCCTGCTGCGCCAGCAAGGCAAAGCCTGCCAGACCCTGGCCGAATCGATCCAACTGCGCCAACCGTTCATCTATGACGACAGCTTCGCCGAGGCCCTGGGCGACCTGAACGCCTCCCTGGAGCACCTGCGTATCCAGAGCAACCCAGCCTGGCGTGGCCTGCTGCGCTCGTTGCGCGCCCTGGCCGCCAACCTGTCGACCCTTGACCGCCTGCTGGGCGACGCCAGCAACCCCGACGCCCTGGCCGACGCCACCGACAGCAACCTGTTGGACCGTGCGCCGCGCAACCTCAAGGAAATGTGGACGCGTCTGCGCACTCAACTCACCCCGACTTCACTGCTGTTTCGCCACGCCTTGCGCCTGTCATTGGCATTGACCATCGGCTACGGCACCCTGCACGCCATCCACGCCTCCCAGGGTTACTGGATCATCCTCACTACCCTGTTCGTTTGCCAGCCGAGCTACGGCGCCACCCGGCGCAAACTCGGCCAACGGATCGTCGGCACCGCCATCGGCCTGACAGTGGCCTGGGCGCTGTTCGATTTATTCCCCAACCCGGTCGTGCAATCGTTGTTCGCCATCGCTGCGGGCCTGGTGTTCTTTATCAACCGCACCACGCGTTACACCCTGGCGACGGCGGCGATCACCCTGATGGTGCTGTTCTGCTTCAACCAGGTGGGTGATGGCTACGGTTTGTTCCTGCCGCGCCTGTTCGATACCTTGCTCGGCAGCCTGATCGCGGGCCTGGCGGTGTTCCTGTTCCTGCCCGACTGGCAAGGCCGGCGCCTGAACAAAGTGCTGGCCAATACCCTGACCTGCAACAGCATCTACCTGCGCCAGATCATGCAGCAATACGCCGCCGGCAAGAGCGACGACCTGGCTTACCGCCTGGCCCGCCGCAACGCGCACAACGCCGATGCAGCGCTATCCACTACGCTGGCGAATATGCTGATGGAGCCAGGGCACTTTCGTAAGGAGGCCGACGTAGGCTTCCGCTTCCTGGTGCTGTCGCACACCTTGCTCAGCTATTTGTCGGGTTTGGGTGCGCACCGCGAAACCCAGCTACCGGCTGACGTGCGTGAGCATTTGATCGAAGGCGCAGGCAACAGCCTGGCGGCAAGCATCGATGAGATCGCCAGCGGGCTGGCCAATAAACAGCCGATTGCGATCCAGAGTGATGCCGAGGAAGGGTTGGCGGCAGAGCTGGAGCAAATGCCGGATGAGATCGATGAGGCGCAGCGGCTGGTGCAGACGCAGTTGGCGTTGATCTGCCGGCAGTTGGGGCCGCTGCGTACGTTGGCCGCGCACTTGATCAAAGACACCAGCGCGGCTTAGGCCGCTATCGGGGGCAAGTCGAATCATCGCACCGCCCCTCCCACATTCGATTGGTGTATGCCGGCCCCTTGTGGGAGGGGGCTTGCCCCGGATGAGACCCGCACAGACGCTACATCCCATGCGCCTTCATCAACCGCGCATAACTGCCATCTGCCTTCATCCGCGCAATCTCCCGATCAAAGCCGGCAACGATCTGCGCGTGCTCGGGGTTCTTCAGGCTGACCAGGATATGCAAGCTGTTCTGGCTCAAGGGCTCGCCCACAAACGCCACGGCATTGCGCACTCGCGGCGATTCCCGCGCCAGGTAGTAACGCGCTACGTATTCATCCTCCAGCGTCAACCGCACGCGCCGGGCCGCCAACATACGCACGGCCATGGCAAAGTTGTGCACCGGCACCTTCTGCAATAGCGTGTCCTGATCAAACGCTGCCGAGTAGGCGTAGCCGCGCACCACGGCGATCGTCTCGTCGTGCAGTTCTGCCAGGTTGCGATAAGCAATGGGGTCGTCGCTACGCTTGAGAAAGCGCACACGGTTAAGCAAATACTCGCCGGAAAACTGCCCCAACCGCGTACGGGCCTCGTCGTACCAGGCGTTGATCAGCACGTCGTAGCGCCCATCTCCCACGCCCTTCAAGGCGCGGGCCCAGGGCACCTGTTCAAAATCGCTGGCATACCCTGCGCGGGCCAGGGCCGTACTGACGATATCCGTGGCCAGGCCGCCATTGATCAGGGTGGCATCGGTAAACGGCGGCCAGCCATCTGCCACCAGGCGCAGGCGTTGTGCCAACACCGGTTGGGCCAGCAACAACACGGCGATCAAAGCAACGGCACGAGTCAATCGCGGCATGCTCAAAGTCCTTGGCGGGCAGGCAATGGCCTGATAACAGTAGCTCATCAATGAGCGTGCATTGCAGATTACACAAAGAAGCCCGCGGCGCCCGCGCTGAATGATGGCAAATTGACGCCATTCACAAAATTACCATTTTAGACACCAGCGCCCGCCGCGCTTACTATCCTTGGCACGTCTTTATACGAGCACACATCATGACGGTTGATTGGGTCTGCAAACATCACGACGACTTGGGCAAGGAACAGCTGTACGCCATCCTGCGCCTGCGCAGCGAGGTCTTCGTTGTCGAGCAACAATGCGTTTACCAGGACATCGACGGCCAGGACCTGGCGGGTGATACCCACCACTTGATGGCCTGGCAAGATAATGAACTGGTGGCCTACGTGCGGTTACTGGACCCTGAGTCCCAGGGCAACGACGTAGTGATCGGCCGCGTCATCGTCGCGCCGGTGGCGCGGGGCACCGGGCTGGGGCATCAAATGATGGAAGAGGCGCTCAAGCGCATTGAGAGTATCTGGCCAGAAATGCCGATTTTTCTTTCAGCTCAGGCGCATTTGCAGGGGTATTACGGGCGGTATGGGTTTGTGGTTGCGGGTGAGGAATACCTGGAGGACGATATTCCCCATATCGGTATGCGCCGGGCTTGAGGGCCTCATCGGGGGCAAGCCCCCTCCCACATTTGATGTGAATACATTCCAAGGTGGGAGGGGGCTTGCCCCCGATGGCGTCAGTGCGACCCGCTCCTGCCTCAGGGATAACCCAACACTTGCTTGATGGTCGCAAGATTGGCCGCAATCCACTCCCGATCAATCGCGCCCCAATCGCGAATCCGATAGTGCCCCGCATGATTGCGCGCGCCCGTTTCCTGCTCAAACTCACACGCAATATCCAGGTCGGCCAACGCGGCAATCGTGTCCTGGGCCGTGCGTCGGGGCATGCCGGTGGCCTCGGTCAGCGCCGGGACGCTGCTGGCCAGTTGGCTGTCGATCAAGTACGCCACGTACAGGCGGCGATAGAAGCTGCTTTTGGTCTTGCTCACATCCATGGTCTGTCGCCTTGTGGTTAGGGCTTGCCCTGCAAATCGCGCCAGGTGAGGTACACCCGCAGGTCGAATTCCACCTGATGGTAGTCCGGCATCATGTATTGGCAGAGTTTGTAGAACGCCTTGTTGTGGTCCGATTCCTTAAAGTGCGCCAGCTCGTGTACCACGATCATGCGCAGAAACTGTGGGGCGGCCTCCTTGAACAGCGAAGCGATGCGAATCTCTTTCTTGGACTTGAGATTGCCGCCCTGTACCCGGGAAATCGTGGTGTGCAAACCCAGGGCGCGGTGGGTCAGGTCCAACCGGTTATCGAACAGCACCTTGTCGATGGATGGCGCGTTACGCAGGTGCTCCTGCTTCAGGGCCAGTGCGTAGGCGTACAGCGCCTTGTCGCTCTGTACGGCGTGGCGTTCGGGATAACGCTGCTCCAGGTAGGCGCCCAACTGGTCCTTGGCGATCAGTTGGCGCACTTGCTCCTGGAGCGCAGCGGGATAGGCCTGGAGGTATTTCAACGCGGTCATGGGGTGTGCAACGCAAGTGGGACGGGCGCCAGTGTAGCGAATTCAACACCCGCGAGGGTACGACCAGCCGGCAACGTCCTCGGCCATCAACGGCAGCGCCGCCCACGGCCCCTGGATATACGTGCAGCCATTGGCCTTGAGCCACTCTGCTTGCTCAAGGGTCTCTACACCTTCGGCGATCACCAGCACATCAAAATGCCCACACAATTGGATGATGCTGCGTGCCATCGCTGCATCCCGCGACGAGCCTGGCAGGCGCGCCACCAGTTGCGGGTCAAGCTTGAGGGTGTCGAACGCAAGATCGCGCAAATGGGCCAGGGAGCAGTTGCCAGCACCAAAGTCATCCAGGGCAATACGCACGCCAATACGGCGCAGTAGCTGCAACTGTTTGGTCGACTCCTCAAGGTTACCCATCAGGCAATCTTCGCCGATCTCCACCTCCAGCTGTCGCCCACGCAACCCATGTCGCTCCAGTACCTGCTGCAGTTGGTTGGCCAGGTTGGGCATGTTGAACTGGCTGCTGCTCAGGCTCACACTCAACACCAGTTCAGGGTCGAAGGTGGCTTGCCAGGCCTGGCGCTGGGCAGCGACTTGCTGGTAGATCCAGGTGCTCAACTGGCTGATCAAGCGCGCCTCTTCCAACAGCGGCAAAAACAACCCTGGCGGCACATCGCCGACACTCGGATGCTGCCAGCGCAACAGCGCTTCGACACCGCGCAAACGCCCATCCTCCAGGCACACCTGAGGCTGGTAAACCAGGGTGAAATCCTTGTTCGCAATGGCGGTGCGCACGCTGTCTTCGAGCATCAACCGCGAGCGGGCGCGGCCGTTCATTTCCTGGTCGTAATAACGATACTGCTGACGGCCGGCGCGCTTGGCTTCGTACATGGCGATATCTGCAGCTCGCAACAGACCGCTCAAATCCGAGCCGCAATCGGGGAACGTCGCAATACCTATACTGACCCCGAGCATCACATCCAGACCGTCCACCTGCTGGCACACCGACACCCGTTCGATCAGCTTTTCCGCGATCTTCGCTGCCTGTTCCGGGAATTCCAGTTCCAGCAACGCAGTGAACTCATCCCCGCCGATGCGTCCAAGAATGTCGTAGGAACGCAGACACGCCTGCATTTGCTCCGAGACCCAACGCAGCACACGATCACCGGCGTCGTGGCCCAACGTATCGTTGACTCGCTTGAAGCCGTCCAGGTCCAGATACAGCAATACCAGCGCTTGCTCGCTACGTTCGCTGCGCAACAAGGTGTTTTCCACTGCTTGATGAAAGCCCCGCCGGTTCAGCAGCCCGGTCAACGGGTCAGTCACGGCCTGGAACTCCAGCTGCTGGTGAAGATGACGCACTTCAGACATGTCCAGCACTGTCACCACCATCGCCTTCTGCTCGGCAGGCAAAGGCGCACAGGACAATGCCACCGGCACCTGCTGGCCGCGCCCCGTACGCAAAATGGCATCGTGCTGTCGCCACGTCTGGCCCTTGCGATACGCCTCGTACATCGGGAAGCCCAGCCAGGTGGGCACATGGGGCTTTTGCAAAAAGCTGAGGAAACTCTCACCCTGCAACTCCGCCATCGTGGCATTGAGCAGCCGCGAAATGGCCGGGTTGGCGTACTCGATCACGCTGGTTTCACCGACCACCAGAATGCCCTCGGCGGCGTTATCCAGCACCGAGGCATTAAAGGCGCGGGCCAGTTCCAGGTCATGACTCAGGCGCTGCAAAGCGCGGCGATTACGCTGGTGATCCAGTAATGCCTGCACCTTGGGCTTGAGGATATGCGGGTCAAACGGCTTGAACAGGTAGTCGATCGCGCCGCTGGCATAGCCTTCAAGCACCGCGTCGGGGGAATGGGCAGTGGCCGTCAGAAAGATGATCGGCGTCATGCGCGTGCGTTGGCTGCCACGCATCAGCCGAGCCACCTCAAAGCCATCCATACCGGGCATGCGCACGTCCAGCAACACCAGATCGACGTCGTGGGCCAGCAACAATTCCAAGGCTTGCAAGCCCGAAGAGGCGGTAATCACCCGCCAGTCTTCACGTTGCAACAGTGCAGCCATGCTGACGAGGTTTTCCGGGTAGTCATCGACCACCAAAAGGACCGAACTGGCATCGCCTGGGTGTGGAGCGCAATCCATGCTACGTCTCTTCCTTGGGGAGCTGCACCGGTCAGTTCTGTGACCAAACCCGGATAAATACTGAGGGCTCACTCTAGCCTCGGTTCAAAAAAAGCAGAAGTGACGTGGATGCCCTCATTGAAACAAAAGCCAGGAAGCCGACTAACGGTAAGGCCCTGCAGCCCACGGTTCATGGGCAACATGGCTTTTTGGCATTCCTCTGACGCCAATAAATTGCCAGCGATTGTTTAACAATTGCACCAGCACCGCCTATAAAGAACCTGTAAGGCCCTAGGGCCCACGCGTTCACCCTTCTGTAAAAGGCCAACACCATGATCGACCTTTCCACCTGGAACCTGAGCATTCCGGTCGGCTCCCCGCCCACGACCATCGAGACGCCAAGGCTACTGAGCGGCTTCAACGATCAATACTTCCAGGCCGAAGGCAGTGACGTGCAGTTCTGGACCCCCGTGACCGGCACCCGCACCGAAAACGCCATCTACCCACGCAGCGAACTGCGTGAAACCTACGCCGACGGCCGCCTGCGCAACTGGACCTACCCCGAGGCCGACAACTTCCTGCGCGCCACCCTGGCGGTCAATCAGGTGCCATCATCCGGCAAGATCGTGATCGGCCAGATCCACGCCTATGACAGCCAGAAACCACTGATCAAACTGGAATACCAGTTCAAGGAAAAAACCCAGACCGGCAACATCGTCGCCAAGGTGCGTATGCGCCCGGATGAGGCCGAAAGCCAGGTCATCATCGTCGCCTCCAACGTGCCGCTGGAGAAAAGCTTCACCTACGTGATCAACCTCAACAAAGCCGGGCTGCTCAGCGTGTACGCCGCCGACAGCGAGTGGAATGAACGCATCGGCGCGGCCTGGGGCGACAAACCTTTGTACTTCAAAGCGGGGGTGTATGTGCAGGACAACAGTGGCGACAGTAAGGAGGGCGCGCGGGTGACGTTTGCGAAGTTGGATATTGATCATGAGTGAATCGTCCGGGGAGACACAGGATTTTTCCCAGATAAATCCAAAGTCTTAAACACACCACTGCCCCCTTGTGGGAGCCGGGCTTGCCCGCGATGGCGGCGTATCAGCCACTCTCCTCGGCGCTTGACACACTGCCATCGCGGGCAAGCCCGGCTCCCACATTGACTGTGCATCGGCTCAAGGTCCGATGCGGGTCCTACAGCACCGTTGCGGCCAGCCACATCGCCGCTTATAGTTCGCCCCGTCGCTGACATTGATCGGCGATAGGGTTTCGCAGCCCTACAGAGTTAAAACCGCACCCGTCAAAACAACCCCGGTACCCTTGCCGAAGGTCGTCTTTGTTATGGCGGCTGTGCGTGGGAGACCTTCGGGTCTGCCGGGTCTTAACTCCTCGGTCTGCGAACCCGCGTACAGCTGCCACCCAATTTGTTTCGCAGCAAACGGTGGTCATTCTTCTATCGAGTTAAGGATTCACCATGACCCAGCAACTACCACCTCGTCGCTTCACCCCCTGCACCGAAACCGCCACCGACTACCCTGTGCTGTTGATCGACAGCGAAGCCCCACTGCTCGACCTCCACGCCTGCCTGCGCGAACGTCTCAACGCCGCTCTGGAACACCTAAACCTGATGGCCTGCTCCAGCCTGCCGGACTTTGCCGAGCGGGACTTGAACAACGTGGCCAACACCGCACGCATTCTGGTGCAGGACGTGAGTGACGTGTTTCGCGTGATTGAACATCGTGGGTTCGATACACCAGCTGTTGGCTGATCACCCCTGTAATAGAAAACCGCATTCCTCAGGTATGGGAAAACCAGCCTGATCTCTGCGGTTTTCGAAAAAGATAAGCAAACCGGTAATGCCCACCCAGCCACACCCTAAAAGACGCGAGTTTTAAACCTCGAATATCCCTCTGGCCTACTGTTGTAGCATTCAAGCCACCACAGCAAAAAGCAGAATATCGGTTAGGTTGCTTATAAGATCAATCGCCAATCGTCATAAAAACCTGTCATCTTTGACAGGTCACAACCCTCAGTAAAACTTTTAATATTTTTCACGCAACATCGGAAAGGCAAGCACACACTCACTTTTTACCGTATGAAAAGGAATATCATCATGGGCCAACTCGTTGGGAACTACTATGGCGCTTACGGCGGCGCCAACATTTACCTATACGTTACCTACAGTGACGACATCGGCGGTGCGGTGTCAGCTACCGCCAGCGTGAGCGGGCAAACCGGTACACTCGCAGGGCATCAAACCATCGGAGCACAAACCACGACTGTTATGTTGTCAGGCCATATCGGAAGCAACTCTGAAAGCTGGACATTTAACACTTCAGACTTTAGAACATTAAGTGGCGGCCGTAACTTCGCAGGCCCAGATGGAGTTTGGACCTATCAGGGCTTCGGGCTTGGCCGAACATAACAACCGAATAAAGACTATCGTTATTACACGCTAAAAATGTGCGCCCACATGGTTCTTTCCAGGTACTGCAGCGCAACAATCTAATGGCATATAGTTTTTAACGACAGTAATAAAAAGAGCCCACATACTGCGGGCTCTTTTATTATGCATAAGGCTTAATTCACCTTGGCGTTCAACTCACCTTTCAAATACCGCTGGTACATCGCTTCCAACGAGATCGGCTTGATCTTCGAAGCATTACCCGCAGTACCGAAGGCTTCATAACGTGCGATACACACATCGCGCATGGCCGTCACGGTAGCGCCGAAGAATTTACGCGGATCGAACTCGCTCGGGTTGGTGGCCATCAGGCGACGCATCGCACCGGTGGATGCCAGGCGCAGGTCGGTGTCGATGTTGACCTTGCGTACGCCGTACTTGATGCCTTCGACGATTTCTTCAACCGGTACGCCGTAGGTTTCTTTGATGTCACCGCCGTACTGGTTGATGATCGCCAGCCACTCTTGCGGTACCGAGGAGGAGCCGTGCATCACCAGGTGGGTGTTAGGGATGCGCTTGTGAATTTCCTTGATGCGGTCGATCGCCAGCACGTCGCCGGTAGGTGGCTTGGTGAACTTGTAGGCGCCGTGGCTGGTGCCGATGGCGATCGCCAGAGCATCGACCTGGGTCTTCTTGACGAAGTCTGCAGCTTCTTCCGGGTCGGTCAGCATCTGGCTGTGATCCAGCACGCCTTCGGCGCCGATGCCGTCTTCTTCGCCGGCCATGCCGGTTTCAAGCGAACCCAGGCAGCCCAGCTCGCCTTCAACCGAAACGCCGCAGGCGTGAGCCATGGCCACGGTTTGTTGGGTCACGCGTACGTTGTACTCGTAGTCGGTTGGGGTCTTGCCGTCTTCGCCGAGGGAGCCGTCCATCATCACCGAGCTGAAGCCCAGTTGGATCGAGCGCTGGCACACGTCAGGGCTGGTGCCGTGGTCCTGGTGCATGCACACCGGGATGTGCGGGAATTCTTCGATGGCCGCAAGGATCAGGTGACGCAGGAAGGGGGCGCCAGCGTATTTGCGCGCACCGGCCGAAGCCTGGACGATCACAGGGGAGTCGGTCTTGTCAGCGGCTTCCATGATGGCGCGCATCTGCTCAAGGTTGTTGACGTTAAAGGCTGGGACGCCGTAGCCGAACTCGGCTGCGTGGTCCAGCATTTGACGCATGCTGATAAGTGCCATTGTGTTGTCTCTCCCGGTCGAGGGTCGTTAATCGTGCAAGCCTGCCGTAGCGGCGGCTGCTATTCAAGTTATTGCAGATCAAGGGGTTGAGCCTTGTGCTGCTGAATCGTTATTGCTGGTGTGGCTTAGCGCTAGTGCCACTGTGAAGCAGGTCAATGTGGGAGCTGGCTTGCCTGCGATGGCGGAGAACCAGTCGATATTGGCTTTGCTGACCCACCGCAATCGCAGGCAAGCCAGCTCCCACATTTTGATCTCATTGGACTTCAGATCGTATTCTCAGTTGGCTTTGCAGCCGCGCCCAATCAAATCATCGGTGGCCACCCAGTACACCAGGCCTTCCTCACCCTTGGTGTGAAACGCCAGTTGGCCGTCGCTGTACAACACACCCGAGGCCGCCACGTCCTGCTTGAGGCGGTGTACCTGGTCAGAACCGCCGAGACGTACATCCACCTCCGAACGTGCCTGATTGGCAAAGCGCCAGTTGACCTCAGCCTTGCTGTCGCAGGTCCAGGTGGTCCATTTGTCAGCCGGTTCGGCCTTATCGAACATGTTCATGCTGCTGCAACCGGCCAACAGGGCCAAGGCTGCCAGGGCGAAAACGCCTTTCATTGCCAATCCTCGCAGGGCGACCTGGGGTCGCCGTTGCTGTGGGTTAGTGGATCAGACCCGTCAAGGGCAACCCTGTTCCTGACCGTTGGGCGCGGAGTCGTATTTCTCCAGCCGTTCGTTGCCGATGCGCTTGTTGATCACCGGCATGGTCTCGGCTTGCCAGTCAGCCTGGTAACAGCTTTTATTCAACGGCGCCTTGGCGTTGTCCGCCTCCGGCGCCGTGTCAGGTGTGCTGCTGCAGCCGGCCAACAGGCCCGCTGCGATCACCAACGCCAACGACTTGATCATGGGAACGCTCCTTTTCCTGATCACGCGAGCCTTAACCCTTGGCCCGGGTTTCCAGCACTTCCACGGCCGGCAGAACCTTGCCCTCGACGAATTCGAGGAAGGCGCCGCCACCGGTAGAAATGTAGGAGATCTGCTCAGCAACGCCATATTTATCGATAGCCGCCAAGGTGTCACCGCCGCCGGCGATGGAGAAGGCCGAGCTTTCAGCGATGGCTTTGGCCAGCACTTTGGTGCCGTTGCCGAACTGATCGAACTCGAACACGCCTACCGGGCCATTCCACAGAATAGTCTGGGATGCCTTGAGCAGTTCGGCGAAGTTGGCCGCGGTTTGCGGGCCGATGTCCAGAATCATGTCGTCAGCGGCCACGTCAGCGATGAGCTTGACGGTGGCTTCGGCGGTTTCAGCGAACTCTTTGGCAACCACCACGTCCACCGGCAATGGCACGCTGACTTTGGCGGCGATGGCACGGGCGGTATCCAGCAGGTCCGGCTCGTACAGGGACTTGCCGACCGGATGGCCGGCTGCGGCCAGGAAGGTGTTGGCGATGCCGCCGCCGACGATCAACTGGTTGCAGATCTGGCTGAGGCTGTTGAGTACGTCCAGCTTGGTGGAGACTTTGGAACCGGCAACGATGGCAGCCATTGGCTGGGCCGGAGCGCCCAGGGCCTTGCCCAACGCATCCAGCTCAGCGGCCAGCAGTGGGCCAGCAGCGGCCACCTTGGCGAACTTGGCTACGCCATGGGTCGAACCTTCAGCGCGGTGAGCGGTGCCGAAAGCGTCCATCACGAACACATCGCACAAGGCGGCGTATTGCTGGGCCAGTTCGTCGCTGTTCTTTTTCTCGCCCTTGTTGAAGCGCACGTTTTCGAACAGCACGATGTCGCCAGCCTTTACATCGACACCGCCCAGGTAGTCTGCGACCAACGGCACGTCACGGCCCAGGGCCTTGCTCAGGTATTCGGCTACCGGCTTGAGGCTGTTCTCGGCGGAAAACTCACCTTCGGTCGGGCGGCCCAGGTGGGAGCAGACCATCACGGCCGCGCCTTTTTCCAGGGCCAGCTTGATGGTCGGCAGCGAGGCCAGGATTCGCGCATCGCTGGTGACCACACCGTCCTTGACTGGGACGTTGAGGTCTTCGCGAATCAGTACGCGCTTACCTTGCAGATCGAGGTCGGTCATCTTCAACACGGTCATGGGTCGCAGTTCCTGAATTACTGTTGAGGTTGTTTAGCGGCGATGTGCAGATAGTGCTCTGCCACGTCGAGCATTCGGTTGGCAAAGCCCCATTCGTTGTCGAACCAGGCCAGGATATTCACCAGCCTCGGGCCGGAAACGCGAGTCTGGCTGGCATCGACAATCGCCGAATGCGGGTCATGGTTGAAATCGCAACTGGCGTGGGGCAACTCGGTGTAGGCCAGCAAGCCTTTGAGCGGGCCGCTGGTGGCGGCGTCGCGCAGGATCCGGTTGACCTCCATCGCATCGGTGTCACTGACGGTTTGCATGGTGATATCCAGGCAAGACACATTCACCGTCGGCACACGTACGGCTTTGGCCTGGATTCGCCCGGCAAGTTCCGGCAACAGTCGCTCGATACCACGGGCCAGGCCGGTGGACACCGGGATCACCGACTGGAACGCCGAACGCGTTCGGCGCAAGTCTTCATGATGATAGGCGTCGATCACCGGCTGGTCGTTCATTGCCGAGTGAATCGTGGTAATCGACACGTAATCCAGGCCGATCGCCTGATCCAGCAGGCGCAACAGCGGTACGCTGCAGTTGGTGGTACACGAAGCGTTGGACACCAGCAGCTCATCGCCGGTCAGGCAATCCTGATTGATGCCGTAGACGATGGTGGCGTCGACATCCGCCTCGCTGGCCATCGGTTGGGAGAACAGCACACGCGGCGCACCGGCGTCGAGAAAACGCTGGCCATCGGCACGAGTGTGATAGGCACCGGAGCATTCCAACACCAGGTCGACGCCCAGCGCCGCCCAGTCGATGCCCTCGGGAGTGGCACTGCGCAGTACTTTTACGCAGTCGCCGTTGATATGCAGACAATCGCCGTCGACCCGCACTTCGCCAGGGAAGCGGCCATGAGTGGAGTCAAAGCGTGTCAGGTATTCGATGCTGGCCATGTCGGCCAGATCGTTGATCGCAACAATTTCAAACCCGGCTGCCGCCCCTCGCTCGAACAGAGCACGCAAGACGCAACGACCAATGCGGCCGTAGCCGTTGAGTGCAACTTTGTAGGGACGCGGTTGGGGCATGGGGTTCTCGATCAAGGTTAGTTCGGTGTTGAATGTTCTGACGCCATCGCGGGCAAGCCCGCTCCCACAGCGGACCACGATCCAAATGTGGGAGCGGGCTTGCCCGCGATGGCGCCAGTGCAGACAACGCAGACTGACTTAGTCTTCCAGCAACTCTTCAGCCTGACCCAGGATGTTTTCCAGGGTGAAACCGAATTCTTCGAACAACGCTGGCGCCGGTGCAGACTCACCGTAGGTGGTCATGCCGATCACGCGGCCTTCCAGGCCCACGTACTTGTACCAGTAGTCGGCGTGGGCCGCTTCGATGGCAATACGCGCGCTGACCTGCAACGGCAATACCGATTGCTTGTAGCCGGCGTCCTGGGCTTCGAACACGCTGGTGCACGGCATGGATACAACGCGAACGTTGCGGCCCTGGGCAGTCAGCTTGTCGTAGGCTTGAACGGTCAGGCCCACTTCGGAACCGGTGGAGATCAGGATCAGCTCCGGCTCGCCGACGCAGTCCTTGAGCACATAACCGCCACGGCTGATGTCGGCAATCTGCGCGTCGGTACGCACCTGGTGTTGCAGGTTCTGACGCGAGAAGATCAGCGCCGATGGGCCGTCCTTGCGCTCGATGGCGTGCTTCCAGGCCACAGCGGATTCCACGGCGTCGGCCGGGCGCCAGCAATCCAGGTTCGGCGTGGTGCGCAGGCTGGTCAGTTGCTCGACCGGCTGGTGCGTCGGGCCATCTTCACCCAGGCCGATGGAGTCGTGGGTGTAGACATGGATCACACGCTTCTTCATCAGCGCGGCCATACGTACGGCGTTACGGGCGTATTCCATGAACATCAGGAAGGTCGCGCCGTAAGGCACCAGGCCGCCGTGCAGGGACACGCCGTTCATGATGGCGCTCATGCCGAACTCACGTACGCCGTAGTACATGTAGTTGCCGCTGGCGTCTTCAGCCGAGACACCTTTGCAGCCTTTCCACAGGGTCAGGTTGGAACCGGCCAGGTCAGCCGAACCGCCGAGGATCTCAGGCAGCAGTGGGCCAAAGGCGTTCAGGGTGTTCTGGCTGGCTTTACGGCTGGCGATGGTCTCGCCCTTGGCCGCGACTTCGGCAATGTAGGCCGAGGCTTTTGCCGAGAAGTCGGCAGGCAGGTCACCGGCCAGGCGGCGTACCAGTTCGTTGGCAAGCTCCGGGAATTCGGCGGAATAGGCCGCAAAACGCTGGTCCCACTCGGCTTCCGTGGCCAGGCCTTTTTCCTTGGCATCCCATTCGGCGTAGATGTCGGCCGGGATTTCGAACGGGCCGTGGTTCCACTTCAGCGCTTCACGGGTCAGGGCGATTTCCGCGTCACCCAGTGGGGCGCCGTGGCAGTCTTCTTTACCTTGCTTGTTCGGCGAGCCGAAACCGATGGTGGTCTTGCAGCAGATCAGGGTTGGCTGCGCGCTCTTGCGAGCGGTGTCGATGGCGATCTTGATTTCTTCCGGATCGTGGCCGTCGACGTTGCGGATGACCTGCCAGTTGTAGGCTTCGAAACGCTTGGGCGTGTCATCGGTGAACCAGCCTTCGACTTCGCCGTCGATGGAGATGCCGTTGTCATCGTAGAAGGCAATCAGCTTGCCCAGGCCCAGGGTGCCGGCCAGGGAGGCGACTTCGTGGGAGATGCCTTCCATCATGCAGCCATCACCCAGGAACACATAGGTGTGGTGATCGACGATGTCGTGGCCAGGGCGGTTGAATTGCGCGCCCAGAACTTTTTCCGCCAGCGCGAAGCCGACAGCGTTGGCCAGGCCCTGGCCCAGAGGACCGGTGGTGGTCTCAACGCCCGGGGTATAGCCGAACTCCGGGTGGCCCGGGGTGCGGCTGTGCAGCTGACGGAAGCTTTTGAGGTCGTCGATGGTGACGTCGTAGCCGGTCAGGTGCAGCAGCGAATAGATCAGCATCGAGCCGTGGCCGTTGGACAGCACGAAGCGGTCACGGTCGGCGAACGACGGGTTGCTCGGGTTGTGTTTCAGGTAGTCACGCCAAAGTACCTCGGCGATATCCGCCATGCCCATCGGGGCACCGGGATGGCCGCTGTTGGCTTTTTGCACGGCATCCATGCTGAGGGCACGAATGGCGTTGGCACGCTCACGACGGCTGGGCATCGCTGATCTCCTGGAGTTTACTTATAAAGAAACGGAAAAAAGGACCGGCATTTTCCCTCAGCCACCGCCTGCGGGCAATGACAGATAGTCACTTGAGGGTGTTTTTCCTGTGCTTTGGGCAGCAATAGGTTGCAGAAACCCTCAACCGGTTCGTCTAAAGGTTATAGCGGCGGCTTATAACCACCACTTATCGATCAATATCAAAACTTTTTGATATTGACCTTGCAGGGATTTACACCCGTCACTAGACTGCTGGCCTTATGAACCTACCCGTGCCCTCCCTGCGTCCTGACGACGGCGATGAACTGGCAGCCCTATGCAAGGCTGCAGGTGACCCGTTGCGCCTGAACGTATTGCGCGCACTGGCCAACGATTCGTTCGGGGTGCTGGAACTGGCGCAGATCTTCGCCATCGGCCAATCCGGCATGAGCCACCATTTGAAAGTGCTGGCCCAGGCCGACCTGGTCGCCACCCGCCGCGAAGGCAATGCGATTTTTTACCGCCGCGCCCTGCCCCATACCGAACAACTGGGCGGCAAACTGCACGCCGCCCTGCTTGAGGAAGTGGACAACCTGGGCCTGCCGAGCGACGTACAGTCACGCATCAGCCAGGTCCATGGGCAACGGGCCGCCGCCAGCCAGGACTTTTTCTCCCGGGTTGCCGACAAGTTTCGCGCCCAGCAGGACCTGATCGCCGGCTTGCCGCAGTACCGCGAAAGCGTACTGGCGCTGCTGGACAAGCTGAGCTTCAGTAGTGAGGCAACAGCCGTGGAAGTCGGGCCTGGCGATGGCGGTTTCCTGCCGGACCTGGCGCGGCGTTTCGGGCAGGTGACGGCGCTGGATAACAGCCCGGCAATGCTTGAACTGGCGCGCCAACTCTGTGAGCGCGAAGCCCTGGGCAATGTGCATCTGCAGTTGGCCGACGCCTTGAATGACACCAGCCTGCGGGCCGATTGCGTGGTGCTGAACATGGTCTTGCACCATTTCGCCGCCCCGGCAGACGCCCTCAAGCAAATGGCCGGGTTGCTGCACCCCGGCGGTAGCCTGCTGGTTACGGATTTATGCAGCCACAACCAGAATTGGGCCAAGGAGGCCTGCGGTGATCTCTGGCTGGGTTTTGAACAGGACGATCTGGCCCGTTGGGCCACCGCTGCGGGACTCGTTCCCGGGGAAAGCCTCTATGTAGGTTTACGTAATGGTTTCCAGATTCAGGTCCGCCATTTTCAGCGACCGGCTGGCGACACTCACCATCGGTAAATATCAGGAAAACATCGAGATGAGCGAATACTCCCTTTTCACCTCCGAGTCCGTGTCTGAAGGGCATCCGGACAAAATCGCCGACCAGATTTCTGACGCGGTGCTGGACGCTATCATCGCTGAAGACAAGTTCGCCCGTGTGGCGTGCGAAACTCTGGTGAAAACGGGCGTGGCGATCATCGCCGGCGAAGTCACCACCACGGCCTGGGTCGACCTGGAACAGATCGTGCGTGACGTGATCACCGACATTGGCTACAACAGCTCCGACGTCGGCTTCGACGGTGCGACCTGCGGCGTGATGAACATCATCGGCAAGCAATCGCCTGACATCAACCAGGGCGTTGACCGTGCCAAGCCTGAAGACCAGGGCGCCGGCGACCAGGGCCTGATGTTCGGCTATGCCAGCAACGAAACCGACGTGCTGATGCCCGCACCGATCACCTTCTCGCACCAGCTTGTGCAACGCCAGGCCGAGGCGCGCAAATCCGGCGTACTGCCTTGGCTGCGCCCGGACGCCAAGTCCCAGGTGACCTGCCGTTACGAAGGCGGCAAAGTCGTGGGTATCGACGCTGTCGTACTGTCGACCCAGCACAATCCGGACGTGTCCTACGCCGACCTGCGCGAAGGCGTGATGGAGCTGATCGTCAAGCACGTGCTGCCTGCCGAGTTGCTGACCAAGGACACCCAGTTCCACATCAACCCAACCGGCCAGTTCATCATCGGCGGCCCGGTGGGCGACTGTGGCCTGACCGGCCGCAAGATCATCGTCGACAGCTACGGCGGCATGGCCCGTCACGGCGGTGGCGCGTTCTCGGGTAAAGATCCGTCCAAGGTTGACCGTTCGGCCGCTTATGCCGGTCGTTACGTGGCCAAGAACATCGTCGCCGCCGGCCTGGCCGAGCGCTGCGAAATTCAGGTTTCCTACGCCATTGGCGTGGCGCAGCCTACGTCGATCTCGCTGAACACCTTCGGCACTGGCAAGATCAGCGACGAGAAAATCGTCAAGCTGGTGCGCGAAATCTTCGACCTGCGTCCGAACGCAATCACCACCATGCTCGACCTGCTGCACCCGATGTATCAGGAAACCGCAGCCTACGGCCACTTCGGCCGCACCCCTGCGCAGAAGACTGTTGGCGATGACACCTTCAGCACCTTCACCTGGGAAAAAACCGACCGCGCCAACGACCTGCGTATCGCTGCAGGCCTGTAAACGTTCGCGCTGCATACAGAAACACCCGGTAAAAAGCCCCGAGCAATCGGGGCTTTTTTATGGGCGCCTGGATGACTTAGGCTGTGATTCCTTTTCGAGCAAGGATGCTCATGATGCATAAGTTCATGGCTTTTTTTCTCAGTGTTTTATCCAGCTGGACATGGGCAGAAACATGCCCCGATGACGCTCACCCGCAACTCGACAACTTGGCCAGGCAGATCAGCCAGTGGGACGACAGTTACCACCGCCAGGGCCAATCCCCCATTAGCGACGAACTTTACGACCAGGCCCGCCAGCGCCTGGCGCACTGGCGCGAATGCACCCACCAACCCACGCCGCAGGCTGATAACCCGCTGGCCAGTTCACGCGGCGCATTACGCCACCCGGTTGCGCACACCGGTGTGAAAAAAATGCCGGACGAACCGGCAGTCAGGGAGTGGCTCGCCACCCGCAAGGACGTATGGATTCAACCCAAGGTCGATGGGGTGGCGGTGACGCTCGTCTATCGCGAGGGCCGCTTGCAGCAGCTCATCAGCCGAGGCGATGGCCTGCTGGGCCACGATTGGTCGGCCTCGGCCGCCAGGATCCCCGGCATCGTCCAACACCTGCCGGTTGCGGTTGATGTGGTGCTGCAAGGTGAACTTTACTGGCGCCTTGATCACCATGTGCAATCGATAAAAGGTGGGCTCAATGCGCGCAGTAAAGTGGCCGGGCTAATGAACCGGCGACAATTGAGCGACGCTGAAGCGGCAGGCATCGGCTTGTTCGTCTGGGCCTGGCCTGACGGCCCGGCGGACTTCACCGAACGCCTGGCCACCCTGACGCAATGGGGCTTCAGCGATACACAGCGCTATAGCCACCCCATCGAGCACATCAGCGAAGCCGCTCATTGGCGCACGCATTGGTACAACGCACCGTTGCCTTTCGCCAGCGATGGCGTGGTGCTGCACCAGGCTGCGCGGGCACCCGCCGAGCGCTGGCAAGCCAGTGCGCCCTACTGGACGGCCGCCTGGAAGTACCCAGCCATCAAAGCCCTGGCACTGGTGCGCAAGGTGCAATTCAGGGTGGGTCGCACCGGGCGCATCACCCCCATCCTCGAACTGGAACCGGTGTGGCTGGATGATCGGCAGATCAGCCGGGTCAGCGTCGGTTCCCTGAAACGCTGGCAAGCCCTGGATATCCGCCCCGGCGACCATGTGTCGATCAGCCTGGCGGGCCAGGTTATCCCCCGACTGGACGAGGTGATCCTGCGCAACGAAACCCGTATGGACGTGCAGCTACCCAACCCTCGCGATTTTCACGCCTTAAGTTGCTGGCAACTGGACCCCGGCTGCGAAGATCAATTGCTCGCCCGCCTCACCTGGCTGAGCGGCAAACAGGGCCTGGCCTTGCCACATATGGGCCGTGAAACCTGGAACATATTGATTCAGGCCGGTCTAATCGCAGGCTTTCTCGATTGGTTAACCCTGGATGCGGCGCAGCTTGCTACCATTGAGGGCTTCGGTGATCGCACTCGTGAACGAGTGCTCGACAGTTTTAACAGCGCTCGGCAACGCCCTTTTTCACAATGGCTCAAGGCCTTGGGCGTACCGCCAGCGGCGCGCAACAACCTGGAAGGCGACTGGCAGACGCTGGCCGCCAAAGACACCCAAGCCTGGCTGGCCTCAGACGGCATCGGCCCGGGTCGTGCCGCGCAACTGAGCGCGTTTTTTCGCGACCCGCAGGTGCAAGCCTTGGCTGAAACATTACGCGAGGCCGGAATAGATGGGTTTTGAGCCCCGTCCGGCCCCCTGATTGCGAACCTGGAGCTTTATAGATGAAATTTCTCGCCCCCTTTGCCTTGCTGACCCTCGCAAGTTTCACCGCCACGCCACTGCTGGCTGCCGAAGAAGCGCAACCGCTCACCGGCTGCGCCGCCAAGCGCCAGGCCATCAGCACCCAAATCGAACAAGCCAAGGCCCACGGCAACAGCGCCCAACAGGCCGGCCTGGAAAAAGCCCTGGCTGAAGTCACCACCCACTGCACCGACGCCAGCTTGAAAAAAGAGCGTGAAAACAAGGTGCTTGACGCCAAGCACGAAGTCTCCCGCCGTCAGGCCGACCTCGACAAAGCCATGAAAAAAGGCGATCCGGACAAGATCAACAAGCGTAAGGACAAACTGGCCGAGTCACGCAAAGAACTGCAGGAAGCGGTGGAAGAACTCGACCAGTAAAAACGATCAGTGATCGCGGAACTGTTTATGGCAGGCGCTGCAGGCGTCTTCGACTTTTTGCACCGCCGGATGAAGGTTACTGGCCTTGTAGGGTTGCACTTGGCTGGCGATCACCAATTCCCCGGTGGCCGCCTCCAGGTCGCGGGCCATCTGCTGGAACTGCGCCTGCTTTTGCCACACATCATCCTTGGCGCTGGTGTGATCTTCTTCGCGCACGCTTGGGAAATGCTTCCACGGCTCATGGGACAACGCGTCCAGCTTGACCGCGCCGTCGGCAAACCTGGCGCCGTCAAACGGGATGCGCCCGCGCAACATACCGCCCAGGTCTTCGCCGGTCTTGAGCATCTGCTTGAAGATCGCCTTGCGTTGGCCCAGGGGGGAATTGGGGTCAACACCGCCACAGGCAGACAAGGCCAGGCAGGCCAACAGTACAACGGTCAGTTTTTTTAGAATCATGATGGCTTCAGGTCACGGGAAACGGCGGCCAGTATCCTCGCCCCGCCCGCAAAGACCAATAGCCCTATTAATAATAAGGGTTGCCCGAATGCAGTGAAGCATGGGTAATCGCTTCAGGAATTGCTTACATGAATATCACCGCGAAACCCTGGAGCCGCCGCCTCGCGTGGGCTCTGCCAATGATCGCGCTGCTGTCCGGCTGCGATGCAGGTAAAGATGCCGGCAAGGAAGTCGCCAAGGAAGAAGCCAAACCCCATGCGGTCGCCACCTATGTGAGCGCACCCTGGGAAGCCTTGCCGGTGGTCTCCGACAGCGATTTGCTGGCCGGTTTTGAATCCTGGCGCAGCGCCTGCCAGCGCCTCAAGGCCGACCCGGTATGGGGCACGACCTGCGCGGCAGCGGCCAGCGTACCGGGCGATGCCGTGGCGGTTCGCGGCTTTCTCAAGGAACACCTGGATGTATTCGGCCTGCGTTCGGCCAACAACACACCCAATGGTTTGATCACCGGTTACTACGAGCCGGTCTACCCCGGCAGCCTGACCAAAACCGCCAGCGCCCATGTGCCGGTCTACGGCGTGCCGGATGACCTGATTATCGTCAACCTTGAAAGCATCTACCCGGAGCTTAAAGGCAAGCGTCTGCGTGGACGTCTGGAAGGTCGGGTACTCAAGCCTTATGACGACGCCAGCACCGTCAACAGCCAGGGCTCCACCGCCAAGCCGATCGCCTGGCTGACCGACCCGATGGACCTGCAATTCCTGCAGATCCAGGGTTCAGGCCGTATTCAGCTGGCAGGTGGGCGCCAACTGCGCGTAGGTTACGGCGACCAGAACGGCTACCCGTACCGTCCAATCGGCCGTTGGCTGGTAGAGCAAGGTGAACTGAAAAAAGAAGACGTGACCATGGGCGCCATCAGCGCCTGGGCCAAGGCACATCCGCAGCGCATTCCCGAACTGCTGGCGAGCAACCCCAGCTACGTATTCTTCAGCGTTCGCCCCGACAGTAACGAAGGCCCGCGCGGCTCCCTGAACGTGCCCTTGACCGCAGGCTATAGCGTGGCAGTGGACCGCAAGGTCATCCCGCTGGGTAGCTTGCTGTGGCTGTCGACCACCAAACCCGATGGCTCACCGATCACCAGACCTGTCGCGGCCCAGGACACGGGTGGCGCAATCACTGGCGAAGTACGGGCAGACTTGTTCTGGGGCACGGGTGATGCGGCGGGCGAGCTGGCAGGGAATATGAAGCAACAGGGGCAGATCTGGATGTTGTGGCCCAAAGGCGCGGCGCTACCGCACGTACCGGATGCTCCCGCCGGCACCTGACAGACGCTGATAATGAAATGTGGGAGGGGCGGTGCGACGATTCGCCTTGCCCCCTGCCACAAAGGATTTGCATCAGGCGTTAGATCGAGACAAAGAAGAAACTCGCAATCAACGCCATCCCCACCGCCCACACCAGCGAACGCAAAATCGCCCAATCGGCCAGGTAGCAAATGATATACAGCAGGCGGCTGGTGATAAACAGCACCGCCAGCACATTGATCGTCACCAACTCCGCGTTGCCCGCCATGTGCGCAATGACCACCGCCGCGGCAAACGCGGGGGTCACTTCAAAGCTGTTGAGTTGCGCATTGTTGGCGCGTTTGGCGACACCCTCGACGGTATCGAGAAAGGCACGCGGGTCGTGGTTGTGCCGCGGTCCGAACTTGCCTGTGCTGAACTTGGCGACACCCGTGCATATATACGGCAGAAAGATTGCGATCAACACACACCAGAAAGCGACTGTCATCACTCATTCCTTTTTTGGATTTATCGGACGGTTAGAGTTTCATCACGAACATGCCGATCAGCACCAACCCACAAGCTATGAGCCGTGGCCGGCCAAAAGGTTCTTGCAAGTAACGCATACCGAACAGCACCACCAGGATCACGCTGACTTCCCGCAGCGCAGCCGCCTCGGCGATCGAGCCCAGCTGCATGGCCCAAAGCACCAAAGCGTAGCTCAACAACACGCACAATCCCACGCTCAGCCCCAACCGCCATTGGGTGCGCCAGAACAGGCTGAAGGCCTCACGTTTGCGCACCAGCGCCAGCAACGGAAACGGCCAGGCGCTGATCAATGTCAGCCACACCAGGTAATCCAGCGGGTGCGACCAGCGCCGCAGTGCCTGCCCATCCAGGAAGGTATAGCAGCCGATGCACAGGCCGATCAGCAACACCACCGGCAGCATCGACCACGGCAAGCGCTCGCCACCACCGCCTTGCCACAACAGGCACAACATGCCGAACGGGATCAGCAAAATCCCGAGGATTTGCTGGGTGCTCAGCGCTTCACCGGCAAATACCAGCGTCAGCACCAACACCACCAATGGCGACAAGCCGCGCATCAGCGGATACACCAGGCCCAAGTCGCCCACTCGATACGCCTGGATCAACAAGTAGCGGTAGAGCAATTCAAACAAGGCCGAGGCGATGAGCCACGGCCAGATGTCCAGCGGCGGCAAGGAGACGAACCCCACCGCCAATACCACGAACAGCAACGCCACACTGTCCATGCAGGCAATGACCAAAAGGCGCTCGCCACTGAACTTGATCAAGGTGTTCCACGTCGCATGCAACAGCGCCGCCACCAGCACCAGGGCTGTCGCTACCACCAGAACCTCCTCAATTGATTCGTGATGTAACTGCACCTGTTTATACTAAACACTGCCTCGGCGCACCCTGTGTGCCTACATTTCCCGCCCAAGGACCCCGGATGCTTGAACTTGTCGCCGCCTTCATTTGCCTCACTACCCTGCTCACCTATGTGAACTTCCGTTTTATCGGCCTGCCGCCGACCATCGGGGTGATGGTCACTGCGCTGCTGTTTTCCCTGATCCTGCAGGGCCTGAGCTTTATCGGCTATCCCGGCCTGGAGGAGCGCGTCCAGCAATTGATCGGCCAGATCGACTTCGGCGACTTGCTGATGAACTGGATGCTGTCATTCCTGCTGTTCGCCGGCGCCTTGCACGTCAACTTGAACGACCTGCGCAGCTACCGCTGGCCCATCGGCCTGCTGGCCACCTTTGGCGTGTTGATCGCCACCGTGGTGATCGGCAGCCTGGCCTATTACATCTTCGCCTTGTTCGGCTGGCACGTAAGCTTCCTTTACTGCCTGCTGTTCGGCGCGCTGATCTCGCCTACGGACCCGATTGCGGTGCTCGGCGTGCTGCGTACCGCCAATGCGTCAAAACCGCTGAAGACCACCATCGTCGGCGAGTCGCTGTTCAATGACGGCACCGCCGTGGTGGTGTTTACCGTGCTGTTGGGTATCGCGCAGTTGGGCGAGACGCCCACCGTGGGCGCCACTGCCATGCTGTTTGCCCACGAGGCCATAGGCGGCGTGGCATTCGGTGGGCTGATCGGCTACCTCGTGTACCTGATGATCAAGAGCATCGAACAGCACCAGATCGAAGTGATGCTGACCCTCGCGCTGGTCATCGGCGGATCGGCCATGGCTTCGGAACTGCACGTATCCGCGCCGATTGCCATGGTGGTCGCGGGGCTGATCATCGGCAACCTGGGACGCAAGCTGGCGATGAACGACATGACGCGTCGCTACCTGGATGGCTTCTGGGAACTGCTCGATGACATGCTCAACGCCTTGCTGTTTGCGCTGATCGGTATGGAGTTGCTGCTGTTGCCATTCAACTGGCTGCACGTATTGGCGGCCAGTTTGCTCGCGGTGGCGATCCTGCTCTCACGCCTGTTGACGGTGGCCCCGGCGATCCTGCTGCTGCGGCGCTGGCGCACGGTACCGCGCGGCACTATCCGTATATTGACCTGGGGTGGTTTGCGCGGCGGTGTCTCGGTGGCCCTGGCACTGGCATTGCCGTTGGGCCCCGAGCGCGACTTGTTGCTGAGCATCACCTACATCGTGGTGCTGTCATCGATCCTGTTGCAGGGGTTGAGCATCGGCAAGCTGGTCAAGCACGTAACCCGGGGCGAGCCCCAGGCTATGCCCGAGCATCACTGATCTTTTTCAACCGGCTGCGGATGCCGCGGATCCGCAGCCGACTTGCCCGGCAGGCTGCTCTCACTGCGAATCTGCGCATGGCTGATCAGGGCAAAGATAAAACTGCCACCGATGATATTGCCCGCCAGGGTCGGCCCGGCAAACACCAGCCAGAAATCCTTCCACGGCAGCTCGCCGGCAAACACCAGGTACGACACTTCCGCCGAACCCACGACGATATGCGTGAAGTCACCCAGCGCCATCAGGTAAGTGATCAGGATAATGATCCACATCTTTGCGCTTTCCATCGATGGAATCATCCACACCATGGTGGCGATCATCCAGCCGGAAACGATGCCCTTGGCAAACATCTGACCCGAGTCGTTTTCCATGATCTTGCGTCCGATTTCGAGGAAAGCCAGGTCGGTCTTGGTATCGAAAATCGGCAAATGCAACATCACGTAAGCCACCAGCAAGGTGCCGCACAGGTTGCCCACCAGCACGACTGTCCATAGCCGTAACAGCCGCGCAGCATTGCCCAGAGTGGGTTTGCTCATCACCGGCAGCACCGCAGTCAGGGTGTTTTCGGTGAACAGTTGCTGGCGTGCGAGGATCACCGCCAGAAACCCCGCGCAATAGCCAAAACTGGCGATCACCTTGAAGCCCTCGGCGTCCGGCAGGCGGGAATTGAGCAAACCCATGGCCATTAACGACAGGCCCATGGTGAGTCCAGCCGCCAGTGCCGACCACCACAAGGCGGCGACGCTGCGCTCCAGCTCCTGATCGCCCTGGGTACGGATGATTTCGTGAAGAACCGCCGCGCGGGGCGGCTGGTTCTTGTCGACGTCCTGCTGCTCTTCCTGCGACAGGTTGGGGGTTTTGCCGTCTGCTTGAGTGGCCATGATGTACCAGAGTCCGTGGGGTGCCTGAAGCTACGACATGCCGCGACGATGGCTGTTCAATGGCCCGGCAATTAAACCGGAATGCGCCACGCCTTGGCCTGTTCCACGGTGGTGGAGCTTAAGGGTTTGCTCCAGGGCTTATTGCGGGCCCCATAGTGTTTGATAATGCCATCGAGCACAGTGTTGAACGCTTGCGGCGTCCTGGCTTCTTTCAAGTCACGCACTGCACGTTGCAACAGCTCGACGTTGGATGCCGGCTGGCCTGGGCGGTACAGCGATGGATAAATGACCTCCCGCGTAAAATTCTCAGCCTTTACGCCAATATCACGTCTTTGCATTTCGGCCACAGCACTGTTCAGCACCCTGGACATGTCGGACGCATTGCCCTTTGCCTGCCTGGCGCCCACCTGTAAAAGTTGCTGAAAATTACGTTGCCCCGGCGCATTCAGACGCTTGCCCAGCCACTCGATGTGCTCTGGCTTGCTGGCGAGGGCATCCAGATTGCGTAATGCTTCGGCTATTTTTGGCGTCATCACCAGGGATGTGCCGGTGTGGTTGGCTTCGGCAATCGCACTGTTCAACGCCTCCAGCGCCTGTTTCGCCTCCTGACGAAAGCGCAAAGCGTCTGCGCTGGCGGGTGCCTTCTGCAGTTGATCCTGCGCGCTTGCCAGCATCTGATCATCCATCGCCATGACGGCATCGTCCAGGGAAGCGAACTCATGGCGCTCACGCAGCAGTTCGCGCTTTTCCAGGTGGGCCGACACCGACTGGCAGGCTTGGGCCTGCAAATGCAGCTTTTGCTGCAGGGTCATGGTGAAGTTGACGGTGCCGTTGAGCAGGCCGCGAAAGTCGCCTTTGCTTGAGTTCAGCGGCAATGTCACCGTTTGATCCAGGAACGCCTTGAGCCGATCATTCTGGTAGGTTTCAGCCGCGGTATGCGGCGTGCCAGTGAAGGTGTCCGCCAAAGAACTGAAAAAATTACCACTGCGGGCCGGTGGCGAGGCCTGGTCGGATTCGAACGTGACGATCAGCGCTTCGTCCTTGCCCAGCGGGCTCTCCGGGAACGAACGCTCGATGACGCCGGGCGCCGGGGTATTGAGGAGCAACCCTCCGTCTTGAAACATCGTTACCTCTGCCGCCGCCTGGAACCCATGGCCCTGTTCGGACGGGCTTTTGAACAGGCCCGGCAATGCACCCGAAATAAGCGCTGCGCGGGCAATATCCATATCCGGCGTCAGGCCGGCATTGAACACCACCAACTGCGGCCGACCATCGAACATCCCCGTGCCGGTGATGTTCAGTTGCTTGATCGTCGGAATATGGCGGCTCAACACCTCCAAATCACGAAAGGTCGGCCCGGTTGCGGCTTTGAGCCGGTCGGCAATGTGCGTGACCTCAGGCGACCGGTTGGCCAAAGGCAAGCTCTCGATCCGTGCAAGAATCGATCGACGCGACTCGTTGCCAATCAAGTCCTCCAAAGGCTGCCCTTCGGTTTGCAGGCGCGGCAACAGGGTCAGCAACAGTTGAGAAATATTGCCGGCCGGGCCAGGCAGCTTGCCGGCAAGCTTGCCTAACTCGGAGCCGACATCTTGCAGCCAGGCCAGGGCGGGATTCTTGCTGTTGAGCAGGTGCGGCAAATCGAGGTTGTTGGACAGCTGCGTAAAGGCCGTCGCACCCATGCCACTGGCAAGCAACGCTGCAGAAATCGCCCCGGCAGACGAGCCGGAAACCACCTTGACGTCTTTGAGTTTGTCGGCGCCTTCAAGCGCCTGCACCACCCCGGCAAAGGCAATGCCCTTGGCGCCACCGCCACTGAGCACCAAGTGAGCGGGCGGCGGCGGTGACAGCACCACCTCGACGCGGCCATCGCTATGGCGATACATACTCAGGTTGCGCTCGCCTACGCCCTTGACCAGGGTCGTTTTCACGTCCTGGCTCAACAACTGAGGCGAAAAAGGATAATTCTCTATGACGGAACTGGCGACTTTCATACATGAGGCTCTCTCTACAGGATGTAGGCCTGAGTGATGAGAGAGCCTCGGAAGGATCCATACGGACGGATTTGGTAACGCAAATCACGCCACGCTGGTGTTACTCGGAAAGGCTGTCGTCCTGGAACTGATCCTTGACGTACTTGATTTCGGTACGGCCATGGGGCGCCGGCAAACCGTCTTCGCCCAGGTTGACGAAGACCATTTTTTCCACGGTCAGGATGCTCTTGCGCGTGATCTTGTTGCGCACTTCACAGGTCAGGGTGATGGAGGTGCGGCCGAACTCGGTGGCGGTGATGCCCAGTTCGATAATGTCGCCCTGGCGCGAGGCGCTGACAAAATTGATTTCGGAGATGTACTTGGTCACCACACGCTGGTTGCCCAGTTGGACAATGGCGTAGATGGCCGCTTCTTCGTCGATCCAGCGCAGCAGGCTGCCGCCGAACAGAGTGCCGTTGGGGTTGAGGTCTTCGGGTTTTACCCATTTGCGGGTGTGGAAGTTCATGATCACTCCAAAGCGTCTTGCCAAATGATGGGCAGCATCATGGCAGAGCCCAGGCCCAAGCTCTATGAGCCATTGCCTATCAACCCCATGCGCGATCTTCATTGCCACCGACAGAAAGGCTTGGGAAGTGCCACATACACGGCTATAATCGCCTCCGTTTCAAAACGGTCATCTTCGATTGATACCGTTCTCCCGCCACCTGTCCGAGGGGCGCTGCAGCAGGTTAAACCTGTCAGGCTCGGATGGGGCGTTGTCCGGCCTGGTTACCCCGGCCTGATACTAAACGCACAACGGCGCCCATTCGCACACTACGAATGGAGGCTCTCTATGAGCGCTGTAATGACGCCTGCAGATTTCAACGACTACAAAGTCGCCGACATGTCCCTCGCTGCCTGGGGCCGTCGCGAAACCTTTATCGCCGAATCCGAAATGCCGGCTCTGATGGGCCTGCGTCGCAAGTACGCCGCTGAACAACCGCTCAAGGGCGCGAAGATTCTGGGCTGCATTCACATGACCATCCAGACCGCCGTACTGATCGAAACCCTGGTTGCCCTGGGTGCCGAAGTGCGTTGGTCGTCGTGCAACATCTTCTCGACTCAAGACCAGGCCGCGGCCGCTATCGCAGCCGCCGGTATCCCGGTATTTGCCTGGAAAGGCGAGACCGAAGAAGAGTACGAGTGGTGCCTGGAGCAAACCATCCTCAAGGATGGCGCACCATGGGATGCCAACATGATCCTCGACGATGGCGGCGACCTGACCGAGCTGCTGCACAAGAAGTACCCGCAGATCCTCGACCGCGTCCATGGCGTGACCGAAGAAACCACCACGGGCGTACACCGTCTGCTGGACATGCTGGCCAAGGGCGAGCTGAAGATCCCGGCCATCAACGTCAACGACTCGGTGACCAAGAGCAAGAACGACAACAAGTACGGCTGCCGTCACAGCCTGAACGATGCGATCAAGCGTGGCACAGACCACCTGCTGTCGGGCAAACAAGCCCTGGTGATCGGCTACGGTGACGTGGGCAAGGGTTCGTCCCAGTCCCTGCGTCAGGAAGGCATGATCGTCAAGGTCTCCGAAGTTGACCCGATCTGCGCCATGCAAGCCTGCATGGACGGTTTCGAAGTGGTTTCGCCGTTCATCGACGGTATCAACGACGGCACCGAAGCCAGCATCGACAAGGCCCTGCTGGGCAAGATCGACCTGATCGTCACCACCACCGGTAACGTGAATGTGTGCGATGCGAACATGCTCAAGGCCCTGAAGAAGCGCGCCGTTGTCTGCAACATCGGCCACTTCGACAACGAGATCGACACCGCTTTCATGCGCAAGAACTGGGCATGGGAAGAAGTGAAGCCGCAGGTACACAAGGTTCACCGTACCGGCGCCGGCGATTTCGACCCGCAGAACGATGACTACCTGATCCTGCTGGCCGAAGGCCGCCTGGTTAACCTGGGCAACGCCACCGGTCACCCAAGCCGCATCATGGACGGCTCGTTCGCCAACCAGGTACTGGCGCAGATCTTCCTGTTCGAACAGAAGTACGCCGACCTGTCGCCAGCCCAGAAAGCCGAGCGCCTGACCGTTGAAGTACTGCCCAAGAAACTCGACGAAGAAGTGGCCCTGGAAATGGTCCGCGGCTTCGGCGGCGTCGTGACTCAACTGACCAAGACCCAGGCCGGCTACATCGGCGTGACGGTTGAAGGTCCGTTCAAGCCGCACGCTTATCGCTACTGATACACCTGCTGCCACTCTCCTGGCGTGAGTGGGCTTGTAATGTGGGAGGGGGCTTGCCCCCGATAGCGGAGTGTCAGATTAGTAAATCTATCGACTGACCCACCGCCATCGGGGGCAAGCCCCCTCCCACATCGACGGTGTACACATTGCGCAATTATGAGCTTCCAAGGGTATGACCATGTCCCAAGACCGTCGCTACAGCTTCGAGTTCTTCCCGACCAAGACCGATGCTGGGCATGAAAAGCTGATGGCCACTGCCAAGGTGCTGGCCAGCTACAACCCCGACTTCTTCTCCTGCACCTACGGCGCCGGCGGTTCGACCCGCGACCGCACCATCAACACCGTGTTGCAGCTGGAAAGCGAAGTCAAAGTTCCCGCCGCTCCGCACTTGTCGTGCGTGGGCGACAGCAAGGCCGACCTGCGTGGCCTGCTGACCCAATACAAAGCCGCCGGCATCAAGCGTATCGTCGCCTTGCGTGGAGACCTGCCGTCCGGCATGGGCATGGCCAGCGGTGAGCTGCGCTACGCCAACGACCTGGTGAGTTTCATCCGCGAAGAAAGCGGCGATCACTTCCATGTCGAAGTGGCCGCCTACCCGGAGATGCATCCCCAGGCGCGCAATTTCGAAGACGATTTGCATAACTTCGTGCGCAAGGCCAATGCCGGCGCCAACAGTGCAATCACCCAATACTTCTTCAACGCCGACAGCTACTTCTACTTCGTCGAGCGTGTACAAGCGATGGGTGTGAATATTCCGATCGTGCCGGGCATCATGCCTATCACCAACTACAGCAAGCTGGCGCGTTTCTCCGACGCCTGCGGTGCCGAAATCCCACGCTGGGTGCGCAAGCAACTGGAGGCCTATGGCGACGACGTCAAAAGCATCCAGGCGTTCGGCGAGCAGGTCATCACCGAGATGTGTGAGCAATTGTTGCAGGGGGGTGCGCCAGGGCTGCATTTCTATACCCTGAATCAGGCTGAACCCAGCCTCGCCATTTGGAACAACCTCAAGCTGCCACGCTAAGGCTTGCCCGGTTGCGCCAAGGCCCTCGTTCAGACGAGGGCCTTTGTCGTTTACGTGACCCAAAAGAACTCCGCAGTCCATGAACATAGCATCCCCGACTTCCCGCCCGCAGCTGGTCTACTTGGTCTTCGGTGCCCAGACCTACCATCAGGAAGCGATATTCAGCATCGCCAGCGCACTGGCGTTCCTGCAGGACACCCCGGACGCACCGCTGGACATCCAGGTGTTCAGCGACGACCCCGAGCCCTATCGACTGCTACCAGTACGTGTACGTCCACTGGACGAGGCCACCCGCAAACGCTGGAGCGAGCCCTACGGCTATCACTTCCGCACCAAACACGTGCTCCTGCGCCAAGTGCTGGAAGAATCCCAGGTGGCGTTACTGATCGACACCGACACCTTCTTCCACCATTCGCCCATGGCGCTGTTCGAGCGCGTACAGCCCGGCACCCTGTTGTGCAACACCGCCTGCGCCAAGTACGGCGACAACCGCGAAAGCATCCTCTACACCGCCCTGCATCAGCGCCTACTGGCCAAGGGCGTAGCCGACGATGACATGATGGCCCTGAATTCCGGGGTCATTGGCCTCACCCAACAGGATGCATACATCCTCGACCGTTCCATCGAATTGATGGATGAACTGTTTCCCCACGCCCAAGGCGCCTACACCCTGGAAGAGTTCTGCTTGTCCATCGCCGCCTACCGCACCGTCAATGTGCGTGAGTGCCCGGACCTGATCTATCACTACTGGAGCCGCAAACAGCTGTTCCGAGCCAAGGTCAAGGCGTGGATCGCCAAGCACGCCAGCGCCCCCACCAGTACACAAGCCCTGGCCGACACCCGCCGGGTCTCCTCGTACCTGCCACGCCCACCGCGCTTGCAGCGCCTGATGTACAAGCTGATCACCCTGCTGCTGCCCAAACACCAGCAACAGTTCATGCGGGAAATCCTCTACGGCTGCCACGAACACGAAAACGAGTTTGATCAAGCCTGCGCCCCGGTCTGGTGGGACAAGGCCCGAAAAAACCAGGAAGAACGCCAAAAGCGCCCGATCGATGCCCACCAGCTGGAACACTGGTTCGCCAACCCCGTGGTGCGCCTGATTCTGGGTGAGCGCCGCGCCGCGATCCAAAACCACTTGCTGGGTACTCCGGTGAAATAAGAGCGTCCGCCAATCCGCGTGCCAGAGCTTCTCTTTCTTCCGGGAGCATCGTAACCTCAAGGTATGCCCACCATTTTCAAGCTACTGACCGCTGTGCTTTTTTCTTGCCTGAGCCTGGCCGCTCATGGCGAGAAACTGCGCATTGTCACCGAGCCCTGGGCCCCCTATGTCTACGACGATAACGGCAACATGGCCGGCCTGGATTACGAAACCACCGTGATCGTGTTCCAGCGCCTGGGCGTGGAGGTGCAATGGCAGTTCCTGCCCTGGAAGCGCTGCCTGGCGATGCTCGATCAGGGCCACGCCGACGGGGCGCTGGATATCTTCCACAGCCATGAGCGCGACGCCCAGTTGCTCTACCCCAGCGAACCCTTGTCGCAAGTTGAATTCGTCCTGTTCTACGCCAATGAACGCCCTCACCCCGCCGAAACCCTCGATGAGCTGCGCGGCCTGACTGTCGGCATTTCGCCCGGCTATCTCTATGGCCAAGCATTCAGTGGCTCTGACGCATTCGAGCGCGAACCCGCTCCCAGCCATGAAGCCAACTTCGGCAAACTGATGCTCGGGCGCATCGATATGGTCGTGACTGACCGGCGGGTGGGGCAACACATCATCAAGACCCTGGGCCTTGAGGGCAAAGTCAGCCAGGCGGCAATGGTGGTCAGCCGCCAGCAACAATTTCTCGCGGTGCGCCGTGGAGCCGGCATGGACCTGCTGGTACAGCGCTTTGCCGCCGAGCTCAAGCGCTTCAAGCAAGAGCCGGCCTATGCCGCCTTGAGCGCAAAATATGGTGGGATGCAGGCGCAAACCGCCCCGATATCAGCCTCCGCAGACGCCGTTGAGCAGCAGGAAAGCAGCGCGCCGTGATTGCTCTGTTATACTCCGGCCTTTCCGCCAGGCTTACGCCCGGCCGCTCGGGTCTTGAAAAAGGCACCCAACCCAGCTACTGCGCAGCTTTGCAGCCCGCGCGAGCCGATGGAGTGCCCGCCAGACACAGCAGGACCGGACGGGATTGCGCTCCCCTAAGCGCCATTCACGCCCGGCAAGATTATCCCTTTGGGCCAAGCCCTAACTAAAACAGGATTACTCATGTCCTTTGCTTCCCTCGGTCTCTCCGAGGCTTTAGTCCGCGCCATCGAGGCAGCGGGCTATACCGAGCCTACTCCGGTGCAACAGCGGGCCATTCCCGCCGTGTTGCAAGGTCGCGACCTGATGGTCGCGGCTCAGACAGGTACTGGTAAAACCGGTGGTTTCGCCCTCCCGATTCTGGAGCGGTTGTTTCCCAACGGTCACCCGGACAAATCCCAGCGTCACGGCCCGCGCCAACCGCGTGTACTGGTCCTGACCCCAACCCGCGAACTCGCCGCCCAAGTGCACGACAGCTTCAAGCTGTATGCCCGCGACCTGAAGTTCGTCAGCGCCTGCATCTTCGGCGGCGTCGGCATGAACCCACAGGTTCAGGCCATGTCCCGCGGCGTTGACGTACTGGTCGCCTGCCCGGGTCGTTTGCTCGACCTGTGCGGCCAGGGCAGCGTCGATTTGTCCCACGTGGAAATCCTCGTGCTGGACGAAGCCGACCGTATGCTCGACATGGGCTTTGTCCATGACGTGAAAAAGGTCCTCGCGCGCCTGCCGGCCAAACGTCAGAACCTGCTGTTTTCGGCAACGTTTTCCCAGGACATCACCGCCCTGGCCGGCAAGCTGCTGCACAACCCGGAGCGCATCGAAGTCACGCCACCGAACACCACGGTCGAGCGTATCGAGCAACGCGTATTCCGCCTGGCCGCCAGCCACAAGCGCTCGCTGCTGGCGCACCTGATCACCCACGGCGCGTGGGAACAGGTGCTGGTGTTCACCCGCACCAAGCACGGCGCCAACCGCCTGGCCGAGTACCTGGACAAGCACGGCCTCACCGCCGTCGCCATCCACGGCAACAAGAGCCAGAACGCGCGCACCAAAGCCCTGGCCGACTTCAAGGCCGGCACTGTGCGCATCCTGGTCGCCACCGATATCGCCGCCCGCGGCCTGGATATCGACCAATTGCCACACGTGGTCAACTTCGAGCTGCCGAACGTCGATGAAGATTACGTGCACCGTATCGGCCGTACTGGCCGTGCCGGTCGTTCGGGCGAGGCCATTTCTCTGGTCGCGCCGGACGAAGAAAAACTGCTGAAAAGCATCGAGCGCATGACCAAGCAGAAAATCGCCGACGGCGACCTGATGGGCTTCGATGCCAGCGCCGTGGAGGCCGAAAAGCCTGAAGCGCGCGAGCGTCCGGATGTGCGTAACCCGCGCAACCCACGCGGTCCGAAGGGCGATGGCCCGAACGGCGGCGGTGGTGGCGGTGGTCGTCGCGACAAAGGCAAGGACAAGGGCAAGGAAAAGTCCGCCACCAGCAGCCGTGGCGAACGCCCGGCCCGCGAGCAAAAGCCACGTGAAGGCACCCCGGCCCGCGAACAGCGCCAGCCGAGCCAGCCGCCACGCGCCGCTGCCGACCGCGCCCCGGACGAGTTCCTCGACGATGATGTGGATAACTTCGGTAACCGCGTCGACTACGTGCCCCAGGCCAAACCGGCCCAGGGCCGTGGCCGTCGTCCAGGTGCCCCGGCACAGGGCGCCGGTGCGGGTGCCCCCCGTGGTGGACAGCCACAGGGTGGCCGTCAAAACGGCCCTCGCAACAGCAGCGGCGGCACCACCGGTACTCCGCCTGCCAAGCGCAACGGCCCGCGCAACGGTGCACCGCGTGACGGCCAGGCCCGTCGCGAGGACTCGCGCAGCAACAACCGCCGCCCGGCCCGTGACGACCAGCCACGTTTGTCCGAGCCCGCAGTGCAAAACCCGCGTGGTGGCCCCGCGCCGAAGATCATCCACAAGGAGTCGAAAGCGGATCGCTTCCCGACACCTGAGCAGTTGGACCAACTGCCAGGCCGCCCTCGTGGTGAGAAACCAGCGCTGCTGACTCGCAACCGCTAGTTTTAAACCAAAAAAGCCCCGCATCGAAAGATGCGGGGCTTTTTTGTTTAAAGCTGTAGGAGCGAGCTTGCTCGCGAAGGTCGTCAACGATAACGCTGGCAGCCTGAAAAAACGCGGTGTCTCTACGTTTTTCGCGAGCAAGCTCGCTCCTACATACGAAGCATTACTTCGCTTTCACACCTTCAAAGGTGATGTAGAGCTGAACATTGTCAGACTGTGGACCTACGTCCATACCGTCTTTGTTGAACTCCTTGCGGCTGATGTTGGTGGTGCCTTCAAAACCGGCACGGTAGCCGCCCCATGGATCCTTGCCTTCGCCCAGGAACGTGGCTTTAACCAGGATCGGCTTGGTCACACCGTGGAAGGTCAGGTCGCCGGTCACGTCAGCGGTCAGCTTGCCATCAGCATTTTTGCCAGTTGGCTTGACGCTGGTGGAGACAAACTTGGCATCCGGGAATTTGCCCGACTCCAGGAAATCCTTGCTGTTGACGTGCTTGTCACGCTCGGCGTGGTTGGAGAACACGCTGGCAGTACGCACGTTAACTTCGATCTTGGCGTCTTCCGGCTTGGCCGCATCAAAGCTGAACTTGCCGTCCAGGTCCTTGAAGGTACCGGTAATGTAGCTGTAGCCCAGGTGGCTGATTTTGAAATCGACGAAGGCGTGCTGGCCCTCCTTGTCGATCACGTAGTCAGCGGCCATCGCCGAACCTGCGGACAGCAGTGCAGAACCGATTGCCAGCGCAGCGAGTGTTTTTTTCAACATGCTTTCTATTCCTTGTGAGTCGAGGTTGAACATCAGGCTTTGCGCCCCAGCATTCGTGTCAGGGTCGCATCACGATCGATAAAGTGGTGTTTCAACGCAGCCACGCCATGCAAACCGGCGAAGACCACCAACACCCAGGCCAGGTACAAATGCACCCAACCGGCGGTGTCTGCCTGGTCCGGTAGACCGGAAACCACGGCAGGAATTTCAAACAGACCAAAGACCGGGATACCGACACCGTCTGCGGTGGAAATCAGGTAACCGGCAATCATCACGGCAAACAGCCCGAGATACAGGAAAGCATGTCCAAATGCAGCACCGATCCGCGTCATACGGCTATAGCTGGCCAGCGGTGGCGGCGGCGGGCTGACCAGGCGCCAGACAATACGTACCAGCATGATGGCGAACAGCGT
Organism: Pseudomonas paralactis; assembly: GCF_001439735.1. Lineage (GTDB taxonomy): Bacteria > Pseudomonadota > Gammaproteobacteria > Pseudomonadales > Pseudomonadaceae > Aquipseudomonas > Aquipseudomonas paralactis. The sequence continues at coordinate 564,656 of NZ_JYLN01000003.1, read as the reverse complement.
AATGCCAATGCTCTTGTGCAGGTCGGGTGCATCTTTACGCCAGGCGCTGTAATAGTCGAGGCCGACCATCCACAAGCCCAAGGCGAATAAACCGAACACCACCAGAGCTACGCCCCAGTGCAAAACCATGCTGACCCAACCATAGCGGGCCGGCGAATTGCGTAGCTGCATGTACTTAATCCCGTAAGAACTGTGCCCAAGACTAGCGCTTTACCTATCGAATTAAAGCGGAAAATTTTGCTTTGAAATATCGAGAAATACGATAAAGAGGCTATGCATCATAAATTAACAAGGGATTAAGACTATTCCCAAGAAACGTGACAGACCGTCCTGCATTTACCGCGAATTTGCCCACAATGGCTTGTGACCCAAGTCACCATTGCATAGGCTTGCGCGATTGTTTCGCCTGCGCCGATCGCAGGACCGCTTCGAGGAGATCACCGATGGGCTTGAATAACCAGTGGATGCAACGCGATCTCGCGGTGCTGTGGCATCCCTGCACCCAGATGAAAGACCACCAGCAACTGCCGCTGATCCCGATCAAGCGCGGTGAAGGCGTATGGCTGGAAGACTTCGAAGGCAAGCGCTACCTCGACGCCGTCAGTTCCTGGTGGGTCAACGTGTTCGGCCACGCCAACCCGCGCATCAACCAGCGCATCAAGGACCAGGTCGATCAGCTTGAACACGTAATCCTCGCTGGTTTCAGCCATCAACCGGTGATCGAGTTGTCCGAACGCCTGGTGCAGATGACGCCTGAAGGTCTGACGCGCTGTTTCTACGCCGATAACGGCTCATCCTGTATCGAAGTCGCGTTGAAGATGAGCTTTCACTACTGGCTCAACCGCGGCCTGCCGAACAAGAAGCGCTTCGTCACCCTGACCAACAGCTACCACGGCGAAACCATCGCCGCGATGTCGGTGGGCGATGTGCCGCTGTTTACCGAGACCTACAAGGCGCTGCTGCTCGACACCATCAAGGTGCCAAGCCCCGATTGCTACCTGCGCCCCGAAGGCATGAGCTGGGAAGAACATTCACGCAACATGTTCCTGGCCATGGAACAGACCCTGGCCGACCACCACGACAGCGTTGCCGCCGTGATTGTCGAGCCACTGATCCAGGGCGCCGGTGGCATGAGGATGTACCACCCGGTGTACCTCAAGCTGCTGCGCGAAGCCTGCGACCGCTACGGCGTGCACCTGATCCACGACGAAATCGCCGTGGGCTTCGGCCGCACCGGCAGCATGTTCGCCTGTGAACAAGCCGGCATTCGCCCGGACTTCCTGTGCCTGTCCAAGGCCCTCACCGGCGGCTACTTGCCGCTGGCCGCCGTAGTCACCACCGACGATGTCTACGACGCGTTCTACGATGACTACCCTACCCTGCGCGCCTTCCTGCACTCCCACAGTTACACTGGCAATCCGTTGGCGTGCGCGGCGGCGTTGGCAACCCTGGATATTTTCGAAGAAGACAACGTCATCGAAAACAACAAGGCCCTGGCCCAACGCATGGCGACCGCCACCGCGCACCTGGTGGACCATCCTCACGTGTCGGAAGTGCGCCAGACCGGCATGGTGCTGGCCATCGAGATGGTGCAGGACAAAGCCACCAAGGCCGCCTACCCGTGGCAGGAACGCCGTGGCCTGAAGGTCTTCGAGCACGCACTGGAGCGCGGTGCGCTGCTGCGGCCATTGGGCAGCGTGGTGTATTTCCTGCCGCCTTATGTGATTACCCCCGAGCAGATCGACTTTCTGGCCGAAGTCGCCAGCGAGGGGATCGATATCGCCACCAACAGCAAGGTCAGTGTGGCGGTGCCGAAAGATTTCCATCCAGGCTTCCGTGATCCGGGTTGATTGCCTAAATCCTTGTAGGAGCGAGCTTGCTCGCGAAGGCATTCCAGGCGCGCCACTGCGTCGAATGTACGTTTTTCGCGAGCAAGAACCAGGCGTCCCCCTCGCTCCTACATCAACTTCTTCAGAGAACAGAAATGAGACTGTCCCGCTTTTTCACCGACACCCCGCTGAGTCTCGGTGACCACGAACTGCCCGAAGCCCAGGCGCATTACATCAGCCGTGTGTTGCGCATGGGTGAAGGCGATGCCGTGCAATTGTTCGACGGCTCTGGCCAGGAGTTTATTGGCACGCTGCTGGACGTCGGTAAAAAGCGCGTCACCGTGCAACTGACGCAAAGCTTTGCCGGCCAGGCCGAATCGCCGCTGCATATCCACCTGGGCCAAGGCCTGTCCCGGGGTGAACGCATGGATTGGGCGATCCAGAAAGCCACTGAACTGGGCGTCAATGCAATCACGCCGATCTTCAGCGAGCGCTGCGAAGTACGCCTCAAGGACGAACGCGCCGACAAACGCCTGCTGCACTGGCGCCAGGTAGCTATCAGTGCGTGTGAGCAATGTGGACGTTCGACGGTGCCGGTGATTCACCCACCGCTCTTGCTGGCAGACTGGTTCAAGCAAACCGAGGCGGACTTGAAGCTGGTGCTGCACCCGGTGGCAGAGCCGATGATCAGCCACGCCAAGCCATCCAGCCTAGCGTTCTTGATCGGCCCCGAAGGGGGGCTCACCGATAATGAAGTCGAGACCGCCCAAGACGCCGGCTACCACGCCGCTCGCCTCGGCCCGCGAGTGTTGCGTACCGAGACCGCCCCCGTCGTCGCACTATCCGTCGCCCAACAACTCTGGGGCGACTTCTAAACCTAATCAAATGTGGGAGCTGGCTTGCCTGCGATAGCCATAGGTATCTACACAAACCACGATGCGAAGCGAGCCGCTCTTGATCTGCTTTTGATCTTGATCTTAGGCGCCCCGTCAAACCACGCTGGCCGGAATTCGCCAGGGATTTGGGGGGGCAAGAGCCCTTTGGTTACTTTGGGCTGGGCCGGCATTCCGGCTCTTTTCCAAAGTGACCCGCTGTCAGAGCGGAACCCTAAGTGGCCGTTACCGCAGGAATGGATATGTACACGGTCCAACTGTGTTGACTGTCAGGCCGTCTTCGCAGGCAAGCCAGCTCCCACATTGGATCGCGGGGCATCAGTTATATCTGTGTCGGCTGCCAGGCCGTCACGGGAGCAAGCTCCCTCGCCACAGATTTAGCGTCGCGCCGAAGTTGTGTAGATACCCATGCTGCGATAGCGGTGGTTCAGGCAGTTAATCTACAACTGACAGACCGCTATCGCAGGCAAGCCAGCTCCCACAGTTTTATCGGGTTGCTCCAAACTTACTCCACCGGGTCACTCACCGGCTGGGCGATGATCGCTTTCAACTCGCGGGTCATCGGGAATTCCAGGTTCAAGCCCTTCGGCGGGATCGGCTGTTCAAACCAGCGCTGGTAAATCCCGTTGATCTCACCTGAGCGGTACAGATCGCCCAAAGTCTCGTTGACCACTGCAAGAAACTGCGGATCATCCTTGCGCACCATGCAACTGTAGATCTCTCGCGATTGCTCCTCGCCCACCACCACCCAATGATGCGGGTCCCTGGCCTTGGCCCGCTCGCCGTAGAGCAACGCGTCGTCCATATAGAACGCTACGGCCCGGCCAGTCTCAAGCATCTTGAACGCTTCGCCATGGTCCTTGGCACTGATCACGAACATATTGGCTTTGTGTTCAGCGTTATAACTTTTGAGGAAGCGCTCATTGGTGGTGCCGGCAGTGGTCACCACATTCTTGCCCGCAAGGTCGGTAAAGCCTTTGATCCCGCTGTCCTTGGCCGTCAGCAACTGGCCTTTTACGTAGATAAACCCGTAGGAGAACGCCACTTGCTTCTGCCGCTCAGCCGTCACGCCGGTGGAGCCGCACTCCAGATCGACAGTGCCGTTCTGCACCAGTGGGATCCGGGTTTGGGACGTCACCAGGTTGTACTTCACCTTGAGGTCGCCCACTGAGGTTTTCTGCTGGATACGCTCGACAATTTTGTTTGCCAGGTCCACCGAGTAGCCCATCGGTTTACCACTGCTATCCCCCACGTAGGAAAACGGCACCGACGCATCGCGGTAACCCAGGGTGATGGACTTGGCGCTGGCGATCTTGCTCAAGGTGCCCTCCAGCGGCGCTTCGGTTGCATGCGCCTGCGCGCCCCACAAAAGGCCCAGGGTGCAGCCCGTCAACAGGATCTTTTTCATTGTTATTCTCCGTTGGTCTTTGAGGTTATTTACGTACTGCAATCACGCTGATTTCCACCAGCACACTCGGTCGCGCCAGCTCTGCTTGCAAGGTAGTGCGCGTGGGCGCCATGCCTGGCGAGAGCCACTCGGACCAGACATCATTCATCGGTGCAAAACCGGCACCGATGTCCTTCAGGTAAATCGTGGCGTTGAGTAAGTGATCCTTATCACTGCCCGCCTCAGCCAACAGTGCGTCAATCCTGGCCAGTACTTCCCGGGTTTGGGTGGCCACATCCAGGCCCTCGCCCGGCACCTGGCCCGACAGAAACACCAGTTCCTTGAAGGTTACGGCGCCACTGAGTCGCTCATTGCTGTTGATTCGGGTAATGGTCATGGCTGCATCCTCAAGCGGAGCGGGGCGTCAGGCCCTGCATATCAATGGAAGGGGTGCGCTGGTCGATCAGCTCGGCCAGCAGTTGGCCGCTGCCGCAGGCCAAGGTAAAGCCAAGGGCACCGTGCCCCAGGTTCAGCCACAGGTTGCGATAGCCACTGGCACCAATCAGCGGCACGCCCGTTGGCGTGGCCGGGCGCATGCCAGCCCATTCGAACGCGTTCTGGTAGTCGCCAGCCAGAGGAAACGTCTCTACGGCGTGGCGTTTAATCAGTGCCAGTCGCGAAGGCTCAAGGCCAGTATCGAACCCCACGATATCCACCATCGCCGCAACTCGAAGTTGCTCACCCAGGCGCGCGTAGACGATCTTGCGGTCGTAGTCGGTGATGCTTACGCTCGGCGCCTTGTGATGCGCGCCAATCGGTACGCTCAAGCTGTAGCCCTTGAGTGGATACACAGGCACCGACAACCCCGGCAGTGCCAACTCAGCACTGCGATAACCCGCAGCGAGTACCAACTGCTCGACCGGCATCACCTCGTCACCCAACTCAACGGCTTGTACCGCACCGCCAGCGTGGCGCAACCCGGTGACCTTGCGCCCCAGCAAAAACCTGCAACGCCCCGACGCCTGAAGGCGGGCCGCTAATTGCTGGCAAAAGGCGTGGCAATCGCCCACCTCTTCGTTCGGCGTATAGATGCCACCGGCAAAGCCACCGTTCGCCAATGCGGGCTCCAGGCGGGCGCATTCAACGGGCGACAGCACCTGTTGCTGCAGGAAACTTGTCACCTTGCGACGGGCCTGTTCGAAGGTGCTGGCGCTGCGGAACATGACCAGCTTGCCGTTGCGCCGCCAGTCGAAGCCGTCCAGTCGATCAGCCTCGCGCCACTGCTGCAACGTGCTCTGGCTCAGGGTTGCCAGGCGCAGAAGATGGGCACCGTTACGCCTGTTGACCGAACCCCGGCACGCGCCGATAAAGGCCGCCATCCAGCGCCACTGCTGTGGGTCGAGCCGGGGACGCAGCTTCAAGGGCGAGTCACCGCGCAACAGCCAGCCTATCGCCTGCAGCGGCACGCCGGCATCAGCCAGCGGAGCGACATACCGATAGGACAACTGCCCGCCATTGGCGAAGCTGGTCTCGCTGCCCAGACGGTCGCGCGCATCGATTACCGTCACTTCATGGCCGGCTCGAACCAGTGCGTAAGCACTCGCCAATCCGATGACACCGCCGCCAATGATGCAAACCTGCCTGGCCATCCCAGCCCCCAGCCGTTGATTAAGAGGTCTCAGCGTAGGGGCATCGGGCAGGCAGCCGAAAATGAATAAAGAGGAGCCGCGCATAACTAAAGGTTATAGGCTAGCGTTCAGGCAGGCAGGTCATGCCACTTTGGGAAGAAACGCCCGTGTGTCGATAGACGTTGATTGTGCGTCAATCATCTCGGCCAATACATGTCCACTGCCACACGCGAGGGTGAACCCCAGGGCACCATGGCCAAGGTTGAGCCAAAGATTGCGATAGGCCGTGGCGCCAATCAGCGGTAGACCCGAGGGTGTAGCCGGGCGCATACCCGCCCATTCAACAGCGGCGTCATAGTTCCCGGCCATAGGAAAAGTCTGGCGGGCCAGGCGTTTTATGACTGCCAGGCGCTTGGGCTCCGGAGCACTGTTGAACCCGACGATGTCGACCATTGCCGCGATGCGCAATTGCTCACCGATACGGGCATAGACGGTACGGCGGTCATAGTCGGTAACATTGATGTTCAACGCCGTATGCTGGTCGTCAATCGGCACGGTAAGGCTATAGCCTTTGAGCGGGTACAACGGCAAATTCAGGGCCGGCAAGCACAGGCTGTGGCTGTTATATCCGGCGGCCAGTACCAGGTTATCCACCGGCAGCACTTCATCCTGGAACTCCAGAGCCACCACCGAACCAAAGGCCTCGTGAATCTTCAATACCTTGCGTCCCAGCAAGAACCGGCATCGCCCGGAGGCTTGCAGATGATCGGTCAGGCGCTGGCAAAACCCGTGGCAATCAGCGGCTTCTTCGGTAGGGTTGTAAACGCCACCGATGAACGTGCCCGGGCTCAATGAGGGCTCCAACCGCCGACAGTCCTCGGCCGACAACACTTGCTGCTGTAAAGGGTCGCTCAACTTACGGCGGGCCTGGGCAAAACTCTCGGAGGAGCGAAAGGTCAGCAGCTTGCCGTTACGCTGCCAGTTGAATCCTTCGAGCTTGTCCTCATGGCGCCAGCTCTCCAGCGTCTGCTGGCTCAGCGCCGCCAAGCGCAGGAGATGTTGAGAATTGGTGTGATTGACCGATGAACGACAAGCGCCCAGGAAAGATGCCAGCCAGCGCCACTGCAGCGGGTCCATGCGCAGCCTGAGTTTAACCGGCAGCTCGCCCCGCAGTAGCCAACCGAGCGCCTTGAGTGGCATGCCGGCATCCGCCAGTGGCGTGACATACCGATAGGAAAGCTGGCCGCCGTTGGCGAAGCTGGTGGCGCTACCCAGGGTTTTCTGCCCCTCGACCAGCGTCACATCCATCCCCGCACGTACCAGAGCGTATGCGCTTGTCAGACCAATGACGCCCCCACCGATGATACAAACCTGCTTTGCCAAAGTGTCACCTCACACGTCACGAAACTAAATCGAGACTAAGGGGGAGTGACAACGCTTGCACAATGAATAAAAGTAGGCCGTTTATAAACCAAGGTTATGGCTTTATGCGTCTACGTCATATCGAAATCTTCCAGGCGATCCGACAGACCGGCTCCGTCAGTGGAGCCGCGCAGTTGCTGCACGTGTCGCAACCGGCGGTGACCAAAGTGCTGCAGCACGCCGAAATGCAGCTGGGTTTTCCCTTGTTCTTGCGGGTACGCGGCAAATTGCAACCCACGCCGGAAGCTCTGGCGCTGGAAAGCGAGGTCGAGAAAGTCACCGAGAGCTTGCAAGGCGTAAGGCGCCTGGCCAGAAGCTTGCGCCGCGAACCTGGGCAAAGCATACGCATTGGTGCGATCCCGGCACTGGCACTTTCACTGCTGCCACCGGCGATTCTGGAGTGGACCCGCGACTATCCGAACATGACCTGCGAGCTATCCAGCGACCATAGCAGCGAACTGGTGCAAAAGCTGTTGGTGCGCGAAATCGACCTGGCTCTGACCCTCAACTTCTCCGGCCATCCAGGGTTGACCTCCCAAGTGCTGGCGAACGGCGCATTGGTCGCGCTGGCCTCCAAGGGGGTCTGGCACGACACCGAGTTGAACCAGCCGTTGCCCTTGGCAAACCTGGCAGGAGCGCCGTTGATTGGCCTTTCCAGCGCCGATCCGTTGGCGGCAAAACTTGCCGGTTACCTGGAAAATGTCGAGCCCGCACCTCGGGTAACGATCTCCGTCCAGACTTACTCCCTGGCCCGCGCGATGGTGGAATCCGGTGCCGGCCTCGCCGTGATTGATCCTTTTACGGCCCTAGGCGCCTCAACGGCCACCACCTGTATCCGCCCATTCACCCCGCCGCTGCCCATCACCTTGTACGCCCTGACCCGCGCCGGTGCGCCACCGCCGCACATGTTCGCTCACCTGCTGCAGATTTTCGGAACCCGGGCGCGTGAGTTGCTGGACCTTCCGCAGCTCAAAGCACGTAATGCATGATCGCCACAAAATGCAGGAGGCTGCCGCCAATCACAAACAAATGCCAGATGCCATGGGAATGACGCAGGCGATCTTCCAGGGCAAAAAAGATGATGCCCACGGTGTACAACACCCCACCCGCGGCCAACCAGATAAACCCTGCCATGCCCAGCGCCGCGATCAGCGGCTTGACCGCCACCAGCACGATCCAGCCCATTACCGCGTAGATCACGATGGACAGAATCCGCGCCTCCGAGCGCGGCTTGATCTCTTGCAGGATGCCAATCACCGCCAGCCCCCACACGATCCCGAACAGCGTCCAGCCCCACGGCCCGCGCAGGCTTACCAGGCAGAACGGTGTGTAGCTGCCGGCGATCAACAGGTAGATCGAGAAGTGATCGACCTTCTGCATGATCTCTTTTCGCCGCCCCCGCACGCTGTGGTACACCGTCGACGCGCTGTACAGCACCATCAGGGTAAAGCCATAAATCGCCACGCTGACGATCTTCCAGGGGCTGCCGTCCAGGCTCGCCACCACCAACATCCACACGGCGCCAATACACGCCGCGACTGCACCGAGCAAATGGCTCCAGGCGTTGAACCGTTCCCCGTGATACATCTATCGTTGACCTCCCCTCACCTTTGACGACTGTCGGCAAGCCTCCAGCCTTGCGCATCAGAGTGCAAGTGGCGTGTGACGTTCCAGCGACGAGGGCCGCGTTTGCAGGCACAATCGAGCGCAATCGAACAAGAGCCCACGGCCATGCTGATCGACGAAGAGTTCACCCTCAAGAAGCTGGAAATCTTCCTGGCGTTCATGCGCACCGGCAACCTGGCCCGCGCCGCCGCCGAACTGCAAACCAGCAACGTCAGCGTGCACCGCGCCATCCATTCCCTGGAAAATGCCCTGCGCTGCCCGCTGTTCAAACATGAGGGGCGCAACCTCACCCCGCTGGAAAGCGCCTATGTGCTCGAAGAACGTGCGCAAAAGCTGATAGCCGATGTGGTCGAGGGGGTGCGCCTGACCCGCGAAGCCGCCGGCTTCTGCGCCGAACGTTTCAAGCTCGGCTCGCTGTACTCGCTGACGGTCAAGACCGTGCCGCAACTGATCATGGGCCTGAAGATCCGCCGCAGCGAGCTGAATATCGACCTGATCCTGGGCTCCAATTTCGACCTGTTCTACAAGCTCAAGAACATGGAGGTGGATGCGATCCTCATCTCCCTCGACGACCACACCCATGATCCGGACTGCGAGCAGATCCCGCTGTTCAGCGATGACATCTTCCTTGCCACGCCGGCCGACTCCCCTCTGGACCGCAATCAGGAAATTGACCTGGCTGATGTACGCGACGCCACCTTTATCACCCTCACCCAGGGCTTCGCCACCCATCAGGACGGCAACCGGGTGTTCAAGCAGGCGGGGTTCGAACCGAAGGTGGCGATGCAGGTAAACGACATCTTCACCTTGCTGAGCATGGTCAGCTCGGGGGTGGGCTATGCGCTGCTGCCGGGGCGAATTGCAGCGGTGTATGAGAACCGCGTGAAGCTGATACCGCTGCAACCCAGGTACAGGTTGCAGCAGCAGATCGGCGTGGTGTTTTTGAAAGCCAAGGAGCGCGACCCGAACCTGCTGGCGTTGTTGGCGGAGTGTCGGATGTATGCCAATCGCCAGGCTTGAGAATGCCATCGGGGGCAAGCCCCCTCCCACACTTGGAATGTGCTCACCGATCAAAATGTGGGAGGGGGCTTGCCCCCGATAGCGCCCGTCCAGACACTGAAAATCCCCAGGTCAGCCCACCAACCCCCTCATCACCAGAAACAACAACGACGGCCCCAACAAGCACCCCAGCGCCGTATAAAACGCCGCGGTCAAACACCCATAAGGCACCAGCTTCGGATCGGTCGCGGCCAACCCGCCCGCCACGCCGCTGGAGGTACCCATCAAGCCACCGAAGATCACCGCGCTACGGGGATTGTTCAGCCCGATCAGCGGGGCCACGAACGGTGTCATGACCATCACCAGTATGGCCTTGATCAATCCTGCGGCGATGGACAGCGCCATCACCTCGGAGCTGGCCCCAATCGCCGCGCCGGTCACCGGGCCGACGATATAGGTCACGGCCCCGGCGCCGATGGTGGTGAGGCTCACCGCATCGGTATACCCGAACGCCATCGCCACCCCGACCCCGGCAACGAACGACGAGCCCACGCCGACAAACAGCGCCAGCACACCCACGAAGCCGGCGCGTTTGAGCTCATCAACACTCACGCCAAACGCCGTGGCGACAATGGCAAAGTCGCGCAGCATCGCACCGCCCAGCAGGCCGATGCCCGACAACAGTGGAATATCCACCACGCCCTTGGAACCGCCGGTAAACGCACCCCCCACATACGACAGCGCCAACCCCAGCAGAATGGCAATGGCCGAACCATGCAGGCGGCCCTTGGTGAAGGTATCGGAGATCCAATAAGACACCCACATGGTCAGGCCGATCACGGCGAAACCACTGATCAAGCCGTAGCCGGTGATCACTTTCATCATCGATTCGTACATGGCGATCACCCCGCTTCTTTAGTGGGAGCAACCGCAACCGGCTCGCGGTTACCGATACGCACCAGCACGGGCACCAGGGCAAAGCCAAGCACCACGGCGAGGGTCCCGGCCAGAATCGCCATAGGCCCACCGCTGATGGCGCCATACACGTTTTGCTGGGCAGCCATCGCCACCACAATCGGGATATACACCGCCGCCCAGAAACTCACGCCTTGCTCTGATTTGCCGGTAAACAGGCCGCGTTTGCTCAGGTAGCTGCCCAGGCCGATCAACAGCAGCATGGCGATACCCACCCCGCCGACATTGGCCGGGATACCCAGCAGCTTGCCCAGCAACTCACCCACAAACAGCCCTGCCAACGTGCAGAACGCCAAAAAAGCCACACCGTAGATAATCATGGTTGTTGTCCTCAAAGTGCTCGTTCGAAATTGTTGTTTTTGTGCTTCGAAAGCCTTGGGTACTGCGTTATCGGTGGCTGCGTTCCTCCTCTTGCAGCAGGGCCTGCAAGGTGTCCAGGCGGGCGCCTTCGCAGGCGATCACCGTGCCTTGTTCGAATACGCGGCGTGACAGACCGGTAAGCACCGCCCCCGGAGGCAGTTCGATCTGCAGCCGCACACCGCGCTCGTAGGCGCTTTGCACGGTGCCACGCCAATCGACGACGCGGCACATGTTGAAGGCCAGGTCATCGCGCAGTTGCTCGGGGCTGTAAACAGGTCGCGCGCGCGTGCTGCTCAGGTAGGTGATACGCGGCGCCTTGAGGGGGCCGAACGCTTGGGCCAGCACTTGGGCCGGCGCCTCCAGCAGCGCACAGTGGGACGGCACGCTCACGGCCAGACGCCTGGCGATGCCATTGCCCTTGATGCGCTCGGCGACACGCTGCATCGCCTCATTGCTGCCGGCGATCACGGTCTGATTGTCGGCGTTGATATTGGCCAGATACACCGGCGTTTCAGGGCTGTGGATAGCGGCCAGCAGGGCTTCGACCGTGGATAAATCGGGGCCGATCAGGGCAGTCATGCCGTAGCCCTGTGGATAAGCCTGTTGCATCAGCTCACCACGCAGGCTGACCAGTTTTACCGCGTGAGTGAAGTCCAGGGCACCGGCGATAACCGCCGCCGGGTAGGCACCGATGGACAGGCCTGCCACGTAATCCGGCGCACGCTCCAACAACCGTGCATGGGCCACACCGGCGATCAACAGGCACAGCTGAACAGCGCGAGTCGACGCCAGCGCCTGCGCCGAATCAAGCTGGCGCACATCCTCGCCCAGCGCATCGCTGGCCTGCTCCAACGCCTCTGTGGGCAATGCCTGGAGCATCCCCGGCCGTTGCGCGCCCTGGCCCGGAAACACCAACAGGCTGCTCATGCCACGGCCTGCCAGGGGTCGAGTACAAGGTGCGCGCCGCCAGCGGTTTTCAGCAGTACGCGGCGTGAGCCTGAGGCCCATTCGCGCAGGGCAACAGCACCAAACGGAGTTTGCAGTTGCAGGTCCACAGGGCATGGCGCGGTGTCCAGTATCGCCAACAACGCGCAGGCCGCGTTACGGTCCAGCGGCTCGGGGGTGCGCAGAATCAAATCCAGGTCACTCAAGGCATGCAACGCTTCGATGCCGCTGGCCAATTCAAATCCGGCGCTGCCGCTGACGCCCCAGTCTGCGTGCGCCAACAGCGGCCGCAGTTGATCGAGCGCCCGCAGCGCCGGTAAATCCCGTGCTGAACTCACCCCCCGCAAGGCTTCGGGTGCCACGCGCCGTTGCACGGCAAGCACGGGCATCTGCGCCGCAAACCGTTGCTCACGCAAACGCCCGCGCACCCCGACCGCCACCTGGCCAGGCTCGGCCATGGCGCGTCGCACCACCACCGGATGCCCCGCACTGATGGCGTCCAGCACCCAGGCAGGCGCTTGCGCAGGCAGGTGCGCCGGGGTCATGCCCCAAAGCAAATCGTGGGCGTTCACCATTGCTCCCGCAACAGCTGGCGCACCTGGCTGGAGGCAGCCCGGTTGGTCGCGCCGAGGCGTGAGCTCAAGTCGGTACTGCCGATATCCTTGACTGCCTGCACCAGGCAATCGCTGACCCGTGCCACGTCATCTGGCGTGGGCTGTTCAATGTCGGTGACTGACAACGTCTCCCACAGCAACCCCAAGCTGGCATAGCTGTCAATGTCATAGGCCATCGGCGGCACGCTGGCGGCCAGGGCTTCCAATTCTTCGACGCTGCGCAAGGTCACCCGGGCGGCCGAGGCTTTGCCCATGGCATGCACCATCACGCCAGGATCACGCAGGGCAATCAGGCGATTGGCCTGGTAACCGTGAGCCAGAAACGCACCGGACATGGCCTTGCCCACCAGCAGCGCAATCACCGGGTGGCCGGCCAGACGTGCGCGTGCATAGCTGTCGGCCGCAGCGGCCAGGGCTTGATGGATGCCGAGGGCTTCTTCGCGACGGCCATAGGCTTGGCTGGGCACGTCGACGATGGCGATGAGGGGGCGTTTGTCGCCCCGGGCAATGGCGTCGTCCACAGCCTTGGCCAGGCCCCAGCCTTCCAGCAGGCCGACTTCGCCGTTGCGTGCACGAGGGAAGCGGTTGTGTGGGTCGGTGACCACGGCGATAAAGCGTACCGCCTGTTCACCCAATATGCCGTCTGCCACTTTCAGCGAGTCGGGCAAGCCTTGCACGGGCGTTGCGTTGGCGCTCAATGCGTTGAACCACTGCAACCCTCTCATGAGCGTTCTCCCTGATACAGCGCACGCACCGTCGCCGGTTCTATCTGCGCCGTGGCGTCGAGTTCGGCCAGGCGCGCCAGGTAAAAATCAGCATGGCGACTGCGTTGTTGTTCGGGCGCGCCGTGTTGCAACAGCGCGCTGACGGTTTGCTGGATCTGCGCCACATCGTCGGCCACATAACGGTCGGCCAACCCACTGCTGAAACGTTGTTCACCGCCGGTGAGGCTCCAGATAAACGGGCGGTCGCGGGAGTCATATTCTTCCAACCCGGCTTCCTGCTCGATCACCTGCGGGCCGTTCAGCCCCAGGCGCGCTTCGCGAGTGACCACCAGATAGCTGCACAGCCCGGCCGCGATGGACATGCCCCCAAAGCAACCGACACTGCCCGCCACCACACCGACCACCGGCTGGTACTGACGCAGGTCGACAATCGCCGCGTGAATATCGGCAATCGCCGCAAGGCCCAGGTTGGCTTCCTGCAAGCGCACGCCACCGGTTTCCAGCAGCAGCACGGCGCGGGTCGGGATGCCGTTGCGGTTATCCTCGGCGGCCAGTTCCAGGGCTCCGGCGATCTTCGCACCGCCGACCTCACCGAGGCTGCCGCCCTGGAAGTTTCCTTCGATGGCGGCAATCACCACCGGTAGACCGGCGATACTGCCTTTGGCGATGACCACGCCGTCATCCGCCTGGGGCACTACGCCCTGACGGCTGAGCCACGGCGACATGACGCGCTGGAACGGGTCGATCAGTTCGCGAAAGGTGCCAGCATCCAGCAGCGCCTTGGCGCGCTGGCGTGCACCGAGTTCGACAAAGCTGTGTTTGGTGAGTAAATCAGTCATGGCCGATCTCCTCGAAGCCTTGCTCCAGGCGCAAACGCACCACGCCGGGGGTGGCACCGAAATCGTGGATATCGATCTTCAAGGCAGGCGGGGTCTGCTCCTGGAAGATGCGTTCAAACAGATGCTGCCACCGTTGCTGCGCGCCATTCACCGAGGTCTGCACCTGGATGGTCAGCGTTCCGGCGGTGCCCGGTTCCAGCAGCACCTCAAGGTCGCCGGAGCCAACACAACCCACCAGCGCACGGCCTTTTGGCGGCTGCCCGGCGGGGAATTCAAAGGATAAGGTTTCCATCACAACGCTCCGTCGAGGCGGTCGATAAACAGGCAAGCGGCCAGCAAGTCGGCGGCGCCACCGGGGGAGGCATTCAGCGCCAGCAGTTGCTGGTCCAGGGCGTGCAATTGGCGGCGACCGGCGAGGGTTGCACTGCCGCCGGCATCAAGCACGGCCTGGGCGCCCTGTTGCATGGTGGCCAAGCCTTCGTAGCCTGCGCGGTAGAGCACGCAGGTGTCGGCCAGCTCGGTCATGATCGCGAGCAAGGCATCCAGGCGGGCGTTTTGCTCACCGGCGTTTTGCTCGCGGCTTTTGTGCAGCTGCGGCAGGCCGCGTTGCGTCACCGAAGGGAAACCCAGCTGCGCCTCTTCGCGAGCACCGCGTGCTCCGTAGCGTTGCGCGACCTGTGCGCCGTGGCTCAGCGATTGCGGGGCGAAGCGGTCATCGAGCAGAGCCAGTTTGGCCGCGGTCTGGGCTATGGCGCGGGGATGCAGGGCCGCTGCGGCGGTGAGCAAACCGAGCGCCCAGATCGCGCCACGATGGGTATTTACGCCGTGGGTGGTAACGAGCATCGCTTGCTCGCCTTCGCGGCCAATACGGCCGAGGGCTTCGCGCAGCGGCAGGCCGATTCGGCCGATTTCAATCGCAGCCTCGGCCATTTCCTTGAACATCGGCCACAACGACAGCGCCGAGGCGTGCATCAGGCCCAGGTGCAAATCGCTGTGGGCGCCGTTGCCGCGCCGGTCTACCAGGGCGGGTTTGGGCGACAAATCCGCTTCATCGATCAGCGCCTCGACGGCCATATCCGCCAGGCGATCGGCCAGGCTCAGTTCATGCTGTTTGAGCGCGCGCATTTACCAGCTCCTGAATTTGGCGGGCGGGTTGTACAGGCCACCAGACCACTCCACCAGGTCGGCCACGCTCTTGGCGGCCAACAGTTCGCGGGTGGCGTCGGTGCGGCGGATACCCAAGTCTTCGGGCAAGGCAATCAAGCCTTCGCGACGCATACGGGCGGTGTCCTTGGGGTTGTGGCGCATACCGATGGCGGTTACCCCGGCGACGGCAGCGATCATTGCCTGACGCTCTTCCAGGGAGCGCGCCTTGTACAGGTAAGCGATGCCTTCTTCGGTGAGCAGGTGGGTGACGTCGTCGCCGTAGATCATGATCGGTGCCAGCGGCATGCCGCTTTTGCGGGCCACTTCCACCGCGTCGAGGGTGTCGACAAAGGTCGGTTTGCCGCCCTCCTGGAAGGTCTCGACCATTTGCACCACAAGTTTTTTGCCGCGCTCAAGCAAGGCCTCGGGCGCATCGTCATGGCGCATATCCAGCCAGGCCGGTGTGCCGTGCCGACGGCCACGCGGGTCGTGGCCCATGTTCGGCGCGCCACCGAAACCGGCGAGGCGGCCGCGGGTCACGGTGCTGGAATGCCCGTCGCCATCGACTTGCAGGGTGGCGCCGATAAACAGGTCCACGGCGTATTGGCCGGCGAGTTGGCAGAACATGCGGTTGGAGCGCATCGAGCCGTCGCGGCCAGTGAAGAACACATCCGGGCGCGCAGCGATGTAGTTTTCCATGCCCAGTTCGGTGCCGAAGCAATGCACGCTTTCTACCCAACCGCTTTCAATCGCCGGGATCAATGTGGGGTGCGGGTTGAGGGTCCAGTTGCGGCAGATCTTGCCTTTGAGGCCCAGGGATTCGCCGTAGGTGGGCAGGATCAGTTCAATGGCGGCGGTATTGAAGCCGATGCCATGGTTGAGGGACTGCACATTGTGTTTTTCGTAGATGCCACGGATCGCCATCATCGCCATCAACACATGCACCGGCTTGATGTGGCGCGGGTCGCGGGTGAACAGCGGTTCGATGTAGAACGGTCTGTCGGCTACCACCACAAAATCGACCCAGCTCGCGGGGATGTCCACGCGGGGCAAATCGGTGACGTCGTCCACCAACTGATTGACCTGCACGATGACGATGCCATCGCTGAAGGCGGCGGGCTCGATCAGCGCCGGGGTATCTTCGGTGCTGGCGCCCGTATAAATGTTACCGGCACGGTCGGCCATGAAACCAGCGGAGAGCACCACGTTGGGGATCAGGTCCACCACCAGCCGGGCATAAAGTTCGATGTAGGTGTGGATCGCGCCGATTTCCAGCAGGCCGTCTTCCAGCAATTGGCTGATGCGCAGGGATTGGGTGCCGGCGAATGAGAAATCCAGCTTGCGGGCGATGCCCTTTTCAAACAGGTCCAGGTGCTCGGCCCGCCCGACGCTGGGCATGATCATGTGCAAATCGTGGAGCTTGGCGGGGTCGGCCTTGGCCAGGGAGCGCGAGAGGAAGTCGGCCTGCTTCTGGTTGTTGCCCTCCAGCACCACCCGGTCGCCGGGGAGGATCAAGGCTTCAAGGGCCTCGACGATCTTGTCACTGGGCAACACCGCCCCGTCTGCGTATTTTTTGACCAGCCCGAGCCGCCGCTGCTTCTCGTCGCGCCGCCGCGTCCAGCGCGAGTCGGGGGTGATGGTTGTTGTCATGGTTGCTCCACGGGGGGTTGCTGTCGTGGGGCTTACCTTAGGAGTGAAGCGCAAGGGCATCAATCAAGCTGGAGGACGAACCGTTACGCCTGGAGTAACGAAGATCAAACTGTGGGAGCTGGCTTGCCTGCGATAGCGGTGGGTCAGCTGCAGAGATGTTGACTGACAGGCCGCCATCGCAGGCAAGCCAGCTCCCACATTGATCGGTGGTGTTGGTTAGATAGCGGTCCCAAAGAGGGAATGAACAGTCCCTTTTTGGGACCGTTTCAAGTTGCTGGCGATGGGCTGACTTGCTCCAGCGCTCTATCGACCAGCAACTGCCCCAACTCTGCCATTTGCTGAATCCCGAGCATGATGGCGCGCTGGGAAGTGTCCAGGTCGAAGGCCAGGTTGCAGGTGAGTGCGTTGAGGGAGGACAGGGTTTCGCTGGCGTTGACCAGTAGGGTTTCGGTGGTTTGGTGGGGGTTGACGGTGAAAAGGGGTGGATTGGGGGTAGGTTTGATCATGATTTACAGCTCCGATATGTGATGGAAGCTGCCCTCTTCCGCTTGCACGCGAATCAAGGTGGCAGCTGTGCGCAGGTGTGCAAGACCGGGCATATCGGACCCCGGCAGACTCCGAAGAGTCTCCCACGCACAGCCGCCATAACGAGTACAGCAGGCATAAAAAACGCCCGTTGAATGGCTATGGGCATTGGTGCGCCGACATGTAACCGGACTTGCACGTCCGTGTCACCGTTTTTTGCGATGACGGGACGAAGACTAGGCGTGAGGACCTCTCACCACAAGTTCATGTACGGCCCAAAATCTTGCAGGAAAAATCCGAAGGCCCCACCCGCCCCCATCATTCCGATAGGCAGCAAAGAATGTTCCGACAGGCTTTTCAGGTTGTTGCTCGGAACTCGCCTCTCTAGCCTTTTCCATCCGAATCGTGCCACGGGCAGACATCATGAATCCGACCGTTAAACCCGATGCAAGGCCATTGCAGAGTGTGATGCATCACATCACAATCGTGCCATGATCGTTAGCTGGAAACATAAGGGACTCAGGGCCTTCTATGAGACCGGT
This sequence comes from Pseudomonas paralactis, assembly GCF_001439735.1. Lineage (GTDB taxonomy): Bacteria > Pseudomonadota > Gammaproteobacteria > Pseudomonadales > Pseudomonadaceae > Aquipseudomonas > Aquipseudomonas paralactis. Next base: position 546,551 of record NZ_JYLN01000003.1, on the reverse strand, counting down.
TCAACCAAGGGCATCAACGCAAATCATGCAAAGCGCTTGCGCCGCGTTCTGCTCATTCTGGACAAAGCCGAGCACCCAGATGCACTGGACCTGCCCGGCTGGCGCTTCCATCGTTTGAAGGGCGACCTGCTCGACTACTGGTCCGTCAGCATAAGTGGTAACTGGCGCATCATTTTTCGGATGTTCGACGATCAGGTCGAACTGGTCGACTATCTTGACTACCACTGAGTAGAGGCATTGATATGGGTATGCACAACCCACCTCACCCAGGTGAAATTTTACTTGAGGACGTTATCCCAGCCTTGGGCATCACCATTACCGAGATGGCGCGACGTCTTGGCTTCGCCCGCGAGACTTTTTCAAGGGTCTTGCATGGCCACGCCCCGGTCAGCCCGGACCTTGCCGTTCGGTTGGAACGGGCTGGCGTGAGTAAAGCCCAGTTATGGTTGTCGATGCAAAGTGCCTACGACTTATGGCAGGCCGAGCATCGGGAGCAACCGGTAATTGAGCGGTTTGCGCGGATTGATTGAGATCTTGGGTCAAGCACAATTCAGTGTGGGAGCTGGCTTGCCTGCGATAGCGGTCTGTCAAATACAGATGTATTGCTGACCCACCGCTATCGCAGGCAAGCCAGCTCCCACATTGGAATTTCACAAGGCTTATGTTCAGGCCAGGCCGGACTCAACCAACAACGCTTCAAGCCCCATCAAATCCGGCACCTTCGCCACCTGCTCCCCTACCTGCACTGCCGCCAGTTCCAGTGGGCATAGCGGCACATCCACGTAGCTCAATTCGCTATCAAGCTTGTACGAACGGGGGATGCCCTGGATCACCAGCGCGATGAATTTCAATGTCGGCCGCCCACCCAAGGCATTTAACACCACGATCCGCGAGCGCTCGCCGGTCACGCTGGCTTCGCCGCACACGGCTTCAAAGCTGATCAAGGGGATCTGCCGATCGCGCCAGGTCACCTGGCGCAGATACCACGGCGGCGCATCGCTGGCCGGTTCGCCGCGCTGGAAGTCGATCAGTTCGGCGATGGCCACGTTGGGCAGCACCAGGTGGCGGTCGGCCAGGGGCAGCAGCAGGCCGGTGAGTTGGCTGGCGCGGTGGTCAAGCATGGGACTTGCTCCAGTAGGCGATGCTTTCCAGCAGCACCGACTCTTGGTACGGCTTGCCGAGGTAGTCGTTGACGCCAATGGCCATGGCGCGGTCGCGGTGTTTCTGGCCGGTGCGCGAGGTGATCATGATGATCGGCAGGCGCATCAGCCGTGGGTCATTGCGTATCTGGATGGCCACTTCGAAGCCGTCCATGCGCGGCATTTCGATGTCGAGCAGCATCAGGTCCGGGGTGTGCTCCTCAAGCACCGCGAGGGCGTCGATGCCGTCCTTGGCAGTGAGCACGTTCATACCGTTGCGCTCCAGCAGGCGGCTGGTGACTTTGCGCACGGTGACCGAGTCGTCCACCACCAGCACCAGCAGCGGGCGTTTTTTCAACGGGTCGTTGAGCACCAGCGGCGCCTCCACCGCCTGGGCCGGCAAGGCCGGTTGGCGGGCGCGGATATGCGCCAGCAGGTCGATGATCAACACCACGCGGCCATCCCCGAGGATGGTTGCACCGGGCACGCCCTGTACCCCGGCAAACTGTGGCCCCAGGCCCTTGACCACAATCTCGCGGGTACCGGCCATGGCGTCCACATGCACCGCTACGCGCCGTTCATTGCAGTGCACCAGCAACACCGGCACTGGTTGGTATTGGCCGAGCAGTTTCGGGCGGCTGACGGTGTGCAGCAAATCGCCCAGGTAAAACAACTCGTAGCGCTGGCCGGCGTATTCATAATGCGGCGGGTCTTGCTGGTAATGCCCGGCCAGTTCATGGGGCAGTACGCGCACCAGGCCTTCAAGGGTGTTGAGGGGGATCGCGTATTGGTCGTCTGCGCATTGCACCATCAGTGCGCGATTGACTGACACCGTAAACGGCAGGCGAATACGAAAGTGCACGCCCACGCCCGGGGTCGAGTCGATCACCATCGAACCACCCAGCTGGCGCACCTCTTCGTGCACCACGTCCATGCCCACGCCGCGCCCGGAGATCTGGGTGATTTTTTCTGCCGTGGAAAAGCCCGGCTGCATGATGAACTGCAGTACGTCGCGGTCGCTGATGATTTGATCCGGGCCGAGCAGGCCGCGCTTGATCGCCTTGCGCCGCACCGCTTCAAGGGGCACGCCGGCGCCGTCATCGCGCATGTCGAAGACGATGTCGCCGCCTTCGTGAGTCAGGTCCAGGGTAATGCGCCCCTTCTCCGGCTTGCCCGCCTGCAACCGCACCTCGCGCGATTCCAGGCCGTGGTCGACGGCATTGCGCAGCATGTGTTCCAGTGGCGCCGCCATGCGTTCGAGCACATTGCGATCCATTTCGCCTTCGGCATTGCCGACGATGAACTCCACGTCCTTGCCCAGTTCCTGCGCCACCTGGCGCACGATGCGCTTGAGGCGTGGCAGCATCCGTTCGAAAGGCACCATGCGCGTGCGCATCAGGCCCTCCTGCAATTCAGTGTTGATGCGCGCCTGTTGCTGGAGCAGGTCGTGGGCATCCTGATGGCGCTGTTCCAGGGTGTCCTTGAGGTCGAGCAGGTCGGAGGCCGATTCGGACAACGCGCGGGACAGCTGCTGCAACTGCGAATGGCGATCCATTTCCAGTGGGTCGAACTCTTCGTAGCCCAGGCGTTCGGCCTCGGCTTGCTGACGACTGAGCAGGCGGCCCTGGGTTTCGCTGTCGAGGCGGCGCAGTTGGTCGCGCATCCGTTCGATGGTGGTTTGCACTTCATTGAGTGCAAGGCGCGCATCGTTGACTTGCTGCTCGATACGGCCGCGAAAAATCGAGGTTTCACCGGCGAGGTTAACCAGATCATCGAGCAGTTCGGCGGAGATTTTTACCATGTCGGCGGCGGGATCTACCGCCGCTTCAGCCTTGCCCGCAGGCAACGCAACGGGTACCACCGGCTCGACACTGGGGTGCACCAGGCTTTTGATGCGCTCGATTAGTTTGTCCACCGCCCCCACCGGCAGCCCCTCCGCTACCGCTTCGACCATCTGTGCCAGGCGGTCATGGCAGCCTTGCAGCAGTGCGAACAGCTCCGGGGTCGGCGCCAGCAACCCGGCGGACAAGCCTTCGTAGAGAAACTCCAACTCATGGGCCAAATCGCCAATCGGCCCGATTTCCACCATGCGCGCCCCGCCCTTGAGGGTGTGCAGGTCACGCAGCAGGGTTTCGACTTCCTGACGGTTGCCCGGCTCGGCCTGCCAGCGCAGCAATGCGCTGCCTGAGCTGTCGAGAATATCGGCGGCCTCTTCGAGGAAGATATCCAGCAATTCAGGGTCGGCACCCGAGGCCGGCGCCGCTGCAACGGGAGTCGCCGGCGTGCTGTTCTGGCGCAGCTCGCGCAGCTTGGCGATCAGCTCGGCAGCGTCGCTCAAGGGCTGTTGCTGTTGCAGTTCTTCCAGTTGCAGGGCCAACCGTTCGTGGCTGGCCATCAGCACCTGAGACAGCTCGGGGGTGTAACTGTAGCGGCGGTCCACCAGGCCCTCGTACAGGCATTCCAGCTCATGGGCCAAGTCGCCCACCGGGTCGATTTCGGCCATGCGCGCACCGCCCTTGAGGGTGTGCAGGTCCCGCTGCAGCGAGGACAACGGCGCGGCGTTTTCGGGCTCCAGCAACCAGCGTTTGAGGGACTGCCCGGCGCTGTCGAGGATATCCACGGCCTCTTCGAGGAAGATGTCGACAATCTCATCGTCCATAGCCGTTTGCTGATCCAGCTGCGCGGTGGCCGCGCCCAGTTCCGAGATACTCAGGGCGCGGCTGCCGTCGCTTTTGATCAGGCCGGTGGCGGATGGGTCCAGTGCGTCATCCAGCAACCCGTGCAGGGCTTGCACCCGCTCCGTCGCCGGGCTGATTTCCTGGCCGGCAGCCAGTTGGTCGAGCATGTTGATCAGGGCTTCGTGGGCCTGTTCGGCCTCATGGAAAAACCGCTCGCTGACCGCCAGGCTGCTTTCTTCCACAGCGCCATACAGGTCGAGCAAGGCTTCGCACAACGCGTCGATGGGGTGCAGGTCGGCGAGGTGTGCGCCCTCCCCCAGGGTGGTCAGTTCATCCAGCAGGGCGGTCAGTTCCTGGCGTTCGCCGGGATGTTGCTGCCAGCGGCGCAACAGGTTCTCGGCGTCGAGCAGGATGTCCATGCCCTGGGCCAGGAAGTTGGTGATCAGTTGCCGATCGCGCTTGATCGGCAGGCCGGTGCCAGGAGCGTCGAGCAGCGTTGCAAGCTGCTGGTCCAGCAGGCGTTGGGTGCGGCTGATCAGGTCGGCCGCGCCCTGGATGGGTGCCAGGGGATCGCTGTCCAGGTCGCGCAGGCCACGCTGGAACAACCCTTCGGCCTCCAGCAGCAACTGCACCTCGTCCAGGTCCAGGGGCAAGCGGTGGGCCTTGTATTCGCGAGTCAGGTGGTCGAGGGGGCGCGCCAGTTCGGCGATAGGCAACACCCCGGCCATGTAGGCACTGCCCTTGAGCGTATGCAGAGCACGTTGCAGTTCATCACTGACCTGCAACGGCACCTGTTCGGCAGCGTGTTGCAGAAAGTGGTTGAGGCTGTCCAGATGGCTCTGGGCTTCGTTGCGGAAGATCTCCATCAGCATCGGGTCATGGGGCTCGCCAGCGGTTGTTGCCGCGCCACTGGCCAAGGCGTGGGCGCGGGCGGCCAGGGCGTCGACTTCGTCGCGCTGGCGTTGGTCGTCGATGGCAAAATCGGCGATCAATTCCGGCAGCACGGCCACGGCGTCATCCAGCACCTGCTGCACCTCGGCGCCAAGGGCGACGCTGCGCTCCAACACGCGGTTGAGCAGGTTTTCCACGGCCCAGGCCAGTTCCGCCAGCACCAGCGCACGGACCATGCGGCCGCTGCCCTTCAAGGTGTGGAAGGCGCGGCGCATTTCGCCCTGGGCGGTTTTGTCCGTGCTGTTGGGCAGGTTGCGGTGCAGCACCTCGAGGACTTCGTCGGTTTCTTCGAGGAAGACTTCGCGCAGCTCATCGTCGATCGGCTCTTCACCGGCAGGCGGCGGCAGCAGGCTGCCGGGGCGTTGCAGGGCCGGTGGATTGAGGCCCGAAGCGGGGCTTGCCAGCGCGTCAAATTGGGACTGGCTGGGTGCCTGTTCGGTCGACAGTGCGCCATCGGGCGCGGCCAACGCCTGGCGCCAGGGTTTTTCGGTCGGCAGATAACCCAGCGCCGCCAGGCTGTGGGTGGCCTGCTCCAGCACTCGTTCGCCGGCGGCATTAGGGTCCTGGAGCATACGCTCCAGGTAATACTCCAGGCTGCTGATCACATCGGCGAACTGTTCCAGCTGCACCTGCGAAGGCGCGATGTCGCTGGTCATCAACTGCTCGTCAATATAATCGGTGCACCCGCGCATCAGGCTCGCGGCACGGGGCAAAGGGATCATCGCCAGTGCGCCACGCACCTGGCTCAGCAATTGCGGCAAGGATTCCAGGCGCTGGCGGTCCCAATGGGCTTCGATGCAGTCGATCACCAGCTCCTTGGCCTGTTTGAGGCACTGGCAGGATTCGGCAATCACCAACTGATGGATCTGGGTCAGGTCGGTGGTGGGCAGCCGGCTTTCTTCGCGGCTTTGCGGCTCCACCGTGCCGATCATGCCGGCCAGTGTGGCTTCGACGTAAAGCAACGCGCCCGCCACGTCCATCAGCACCGCGTCGTTGGGTTCGCGTTGCCCCTGGGCCAGGCTCAGCACGACGGCCAACTGGTCGATGATCACTTTGCGCGGCTGGCCGAAGCCCAGTACGGCGAGGGTGTCGGCGATCTGCCGCAGGGGCGCCAGCAGCGCGTCGAGTTCGGTAATGTGCTGGCGGTCGCTGCGTACAAACAGATCGAGGCGCTCTTTGACCCGCACCAGTTCCTCACACAAGGCGCCGAGCACCGACCCCATGGCATTGCGGTCCGGGCCGGCCATGCGTGCACGCTCGGCGTCGACCACGGCGCTGTCGGGCAAGGCTTCATCCAGGCCGTAGCGCTCTTTGAGGCTTTGCATGCGCGGCGTTGGCCGGGTGACTTTGGCCACGTAAAACAGCAGGCTTTTGAGCAACTCATCCGGCGCAGGCTGATTGATGCCGCCAATGCCCTGGGTCAGCAGGCGCTTGAGTTGCTTACCGCTGGCCTTGAGCAGGCTGCGCAGCGCCGGGCTGTTGGCGACCACGCCGGTCAGCATGCCCTCGACCAGCGCCGAGGCCACCTGCCACAGCGGCAACAGCGGCGCGCCCTGGCACAACGCCTCAAGGCGTGCGAACACCCGCGCCATGTCTTCCAGGTTGCTCGGGCCGTGGTCTTCGCGCAGCAACCCGGCGAGCGCTTGTTGCAGCAGGGGGTGCCATTGGCGCAACTGCTCATGCAATTGCGGCGTCGCCCGTTGGGCCAGTGTTTCATCAGGCAGCGGCGCGATCGACAGCAGTTGCGGGCTGAACAGGCTGGTTTCCGACAGCAGGCTTTCCCCCCGCGCAATGCGCAGGTCGTTGAGCAGCGGCAGCACCACCAGCGGCAGGTCGCGGCGAGCGCTGTGTACGCGGTCCAGGTACAGCGGCAGTTGGCCGAGGGCTTGTTGCAGCAGGCGGATGCTTTCTTCGCGCTGGCTGACGCCGCCGGTCTGGAGCGCCAGGGCCAGTGCCTCGATTTCTTCGGCCAACAGCGCCGCACCGTAGAACTCGACCATTTGCAGGGCGCCATGCACCTGGTGAATCGCGGCCAGGCAAGCGGCGAGGTTGTCACCGTTGCCGGTTTCAACATAGGTGTCCAGCGCCGAACGGGCCTGTTTCAGGGTTTCGGCAATGTCGCCCTTGACCCATTCGAGGGCCACGTAGTCGTGCCGATCAACCATAACTGCTCCGCTTAGAATTCGTGGGTTGCTGGTATCTCACAAACAATGGAGATCCAATGTGGGAGCTGGCTTGCCTGCGATAGCGGTGGGTCAGCAATACATCTGTATTTGACAGACCGCTATCGCAGGCAAGCCAGCTCCCACAAGTGGACTGTGGCGTTCTTCAGGTCGTATTTCAATCGTCCACCTGCTTGGGTGGCGGCAGGGTGAAACCCGACACCGACCTGCGCAACTGACTGGCCATCTTCGCCAGGTTACCAATGCTCTCGGCGGTCGCGGTGGACCCAGACGATGTCTGCGTGGTGATCTGCTGGATCACATTCATGGTCAGGGAAATCTGCCCCGCCGAAGACGTCTGTTGCTGCGCCGCGTTAGAAATGCTCTGGATCAGCGCCGCCAGGGTTTTCGACACACCTTCGATCTCTTCCAGCGCGACTCCGGCGTCCTGGGCCAGGCGGGCGCCGCGTACCACCTCGGTGGTGGTCTGTTCCATGGAAATGACCGCTTCGTTGGTGTCGGCCTGGATCGCCCGCACCAGGGTTTCGATCTGCCGGGTGGCCGCCGATGAGCGTTCGGCCAGGCGTTGCACCTCATCGGCCACCACCGCAAAACCGCGCCCGGCGTCGCCGGCCATGCTGGCCTGGATCGCAGCGTTGAGAGCAAGGATGTTGGTCTGGTCGGCAATGTCGTCGATCAGGCTGACGATGTCGCCAATTTCCTGGGACGATTCGCCCAGGCGCTTGATGCGCTTGGCGGTGTCCTGGATCTGTTCGCGAATGTTGTCCATTCCGTGGATGGTGTTGTGCACCACCTCGTTGCCTTTGTTGGCGATCTCCACCGAGCGTTCCGCCACCGCTGAGGACTCGGCCGCATTGGCCGATACCTGGTCGATGGACTGCGCCATCTGGTTGATCGCGGTCGAGGCTTCGGCAATCTGCTGCGCTTGATGCTCCGACGCCTGGGCCAGGTGCATGGCGGTGGCCTGGGTGTCTTGCACCGCACCGGCGACTTGCCCGGCCGTCAGGTTGATGGTGGCGACCAGGTCGCGCAACTGGTCGACGGAATAGTTGATCGAATCGGCGATGGTGCCGGTGAAGTCTTCGGTGACCGAGGCGGTGACGGTAAGGTCGCCGTCGGCGAGGTCTTCGATTTCATCCAGCAGGCGCATGATCGCGTTCTGATTGCGCTCGTTCTTCTCGGCGGTTTCATGCAGTTGGCGGTTGGTCTCGCGCACCATCACCAGGCCGATCAGGATGATCGAGGCCAGCGCCAACAGGCCCAGCACATAGCCACCGATGGTGTCGAAACTGCGCCCGCCGGCAAGGTTTTCAAAACCGGTGGCCAGGTGCGAGGCTTCATCAAGCAGGGTTTGCGACAGGTTGAAGATATGGCTCGCCGAGGCGCGCACCTGGAACAACTGCGGCGAGGTTTCGAGGATTTCATCCACCGAGCCTGAGACAAACTCGAACAGCTCGGCAATCTCCGCCAACCGCACGCGGGCGTCAGGGTCTTCGACCTGGGTGATGCGCAACCCGGGGTTGCCGTTGAGCATACCGTTGAGCACCACGCCGAAACGGTTGGCGTCGCGACCGAAGGCATCAGCGGCCTGCACGGCGGTTTCATCGCCCGCGAGCACGGTGTTGACCGCCCCCAGGATCCGTTCGGCCAGCAGCGACTGGCGCTGGGCCAACGCCACCTGGCTGGCCGGAGCGCCGCGTTGCAGCAGGATATCGACGACCTTTTCCGACTCCATTTGCAGTTGCGGCACAGTTTCGGCCAGGGTCGCCGCCACCTGATGCAGCGACAATACGGTCTGCTCGCTGGCGAGGATCGCATCGGTGTTCTTCAGCAGCGCTTCCCAGTCGGTCTGCACCGCACGCATTTCAGCGCGCACCGCGCTGGGTGCGGCGGGCAGGCCGGTCTGCGGATCACCCTTTTTCAGGTAGCCCCAGCGCTGGGCAAAATCGTTGCGCGCCTCGCCCAGCAGCTTGAACGCGGCGGCCTTGCCGGCGGCGGCCTCGGTGGCGTTCTTGGCAATGCGCTGGGACAGCACGCGCAGCTCCCCGGCGTGGCCGATGTACTGCTTGTCGTAGGTGGACTGGGTGTTGAGGTACGCAAAGTTGGCGAACAGCAACATGATGAACACGATCAAGGCGATAAACAGCACGATGATCTGCGAACGGCTGCGCGAAGCGGCCTGGGGTTTGGGCGTAGTAGGGGTGCTCATGCGGCGACATCCATGAAGCCAGGGGCCTGGGCCAGGGCGAAGGGGCTGAAGACTTGCCACTGCGGGTCGCCGTCGAACTGGCCCTGGATAAATGGCGCGCCGGAGGCGGTACTGGCCATCCAGGCGTCCAATGGGAAGTGCTGCATACCGACCACTTCGTCTACCAGCAGCCCGACAAACACGTCGTTGAACTCCACGACCAACACCCGCCGTTGCTTGCGCGCCTTGGACAGCTCAAGGCCTAGGAAACCGCCCAGGTCCAGCACCGGCAGCAAGCGCCCGCGCAGGTTGGCCACGCCCTTGACCCAGAGCTTGACCCCCGGCATCAAGGTGCAGCGCGGCTCGTGCAACACCTCGGCGACTTCGCCCATGGGCGCCACGTACCAGTGTGGCCCCAGGCGAAAGCCGATACCGCTCCAGCGTTGCAGGCGGGTTTCCTGGGACGGCAGGTCGGCGGCCAGCAGGCGGCAACGGCGGTCGATGTCCAGCAGCAGCTCGAAGGCAGTTTGCGACTCGGTCATGATCGCGAGCCTTTAGCCGGCCAGTACCTTGTTCAGGGTGGCAATCAGCGTGTCTTCGTCCACCGGCTTGGTCAGGTAATCCTTGGCGCCCTGGCGTGCGCCCCAGATCTTGTCGGTTTCCTGATCCTTGGTGGTGATGATGATGATCGGAATACCGTTGGTTTCCGGCTCCTTGGACAACTGGCGCGTGGCCTGGAAGCCGTTAAGGCCCGGCATCACGATGTCCATCAGCACAGCGTCGGGTTTTTCCTGACGGGCCAGCGCTACGCCGTCCGCGCCGTTTTCGGCTTTCAGGACTTGATGGCCATGCTTTTCCAACATGCCGGTCAGTTTGTACATTTCGGTCGGCGAGTCGTCGACGATCAGAACACGTGCCATGGTTTTCCCCACTACATTGGTCGGCGCCGGCCCTTGTGGGGTGGCGTCAGTGTGCTTGTTCTACTGCGGCGAAGGCAGGCACATAGGCCTTGATCGCACCCAGCAGTTCTTCCTTGCTGAAAGGCTTGGTCAAAAATTGATCGACACCCACGATGCGCCCCTTGGCCTTGTCGAACAGGCCGTCCCTGGAGGACAGCATGATCACCGGGATCGACTTGAACGCCGGGTTGTTCTTCACCAGGGCGCAGGTCTGGTAGCCATCCAGGCGCGGCATCATGATGTCGACAAAGATAATGTGCGGGTGATGATCCACAATCCGCGCCAGGGCATCGAAACCGTCGATGGCGGTGATGACCTCGCACCCCATGTTCTTCAACAGCGTCTCGGCGGTGCGGCGGATCGTTTTCGAATCGTCGATCACCATCACTCTCAAGGCGTTGGAATGCTGTTCCATATCTGCTCTACCATCGCCACAGCGAATCGGTTTTCGGTGTGTCCTGCCTGATGTTGCACAGGATGAGCGCCGCAAGCCTTGGAATTCAAGGGCTGCTACGCCGTGGCAGTCTTTTTAGCACAGTCTCCGGGCGCAATCTATCGAGGCACCCACCCGGTGGTTTTTCCTTGACCCACAACAACCACAGCGCCACTCTGACGCCACTTTTATGCGCCCCAATTTGCTAGAGGAAATCCCCCATGAGCGTTCGCGTCGGCATTGTCATGGACCCTATCGCCAGCATTTCCTATAAAAAGGACAGTTCGCTGGCCATGCTCCTGGCCGCCCAGGCCCGCGGCTGGACGTTGTTCTATATGGAACAGCGCGATCTGTACCAGGGCGACGGCGAGGCGCGTGCGCGGATGCGCCCGTTGCAGGTGTTCGCCAACCCCGAGAAATGGTTCGAGCTTTCGGATGAAATCGACAGCCCCTTGAGCGACCTCGATGTGATCCTGATGCGCAAGGATCCACCGTTCGACATGGAGTTTGTGTACTCCACCTACCTGCTGGAGCAGGCCGAACGCGCCGGCGTGTTGATCGTCAACAAGCCGCAGAGCCTGCGCGACTGCAATGAAAAGCTGTTCGCCACCCTGTTCCCGCAGTGCACGCCGCCGACGGTGGTCAGCCGCCGCGCCGATGTACTGCGTGAATTCGCCGCCAAACATGGCGATGTGATCCTCAAACCGCTGGACGGCATGGGTGGCACCTCGATCTTCCGCCACCGCGCCGGCGACCCGAACCTGTCGGTGATCCTCGAAACCCTGACTGCGCTGGGCACCCAGCAGATCATGGGCCAGGCTTACCTGCCGGCGATCAAGGACGGTGACAAGCGCATCCTGATGATTGACGGCGAGCCGGTGGATTACTGCCTGGCACGCATCCCGGCGGCGGGCGAGACCCGTGGCAACCTGGCGGCCGGTGGTCGTGGTGAAGCACGGCCATTGTCGGACAAGGACCGCTGGATCGCCGCTCAAGTTGGCCCAACCCTGCGGGAAAAAGGTCTGCTGTTTGTCGGACTCGACGTAATTGGTGAGAACCTCACAGAAATCAACGTCACCAGCCCAACCTGTATTCGCGAGATCGACAATGCATTTGGCACGAACATCGGCGAAATGCTGATGGCCGCCATTGAGCGCAAGCTACAAGCCAAGTGACATAGAACAGCCGGACACACACCAACATTGCGTTATCATGCGCCACCTGTGAAACGCGCGATGTTGGTTTTCTTGTCATGACGCTCCCGTCCGAACTGCCCCCAGAATTCACCCATAAAGGCGTGCGCCCGGCTGATCGGCTCGGATTTACCCTGTTTCTCGCCGCATTGATTCACCTCGCCTTGTTGCTGGGCGTGGGCTTTACCATGGTCGAGCCCAAGCAAATCACCAAAACCCTGGAAATCACCCTGGCCACGTTCAAAAGTGAAAAGAAGCCCGAAAAGGCCGACTTTCTTGCCCAGGACAACCAGCAGGGCAGCGGCACCCTCGACAAGAAAGCCGTGCCCAAGACCACCGAAGTGGCGCCGTTCCAGGACAACAAGGTCAATAAGGTCACCCCGCCACCAGTGCCCAAACCAGAGGTCAAGCAGGCTGCGCCCAAGGCCGCCGTGACCACCGTGGCGCCCAAGCCGCAAAAAGCCCCGACCCAGCGCGAAAAAACCAGGACTGAGCCCAAGCCCGAGCCGGTGAAGCCCGCGCCAACCTTCGACAGTTCGACGCTGTCCGACGAAATTTCCAGCCTGGAAGCCGAACTGGCCCATGAACAACAGCTGTACGCCAAGCGCCCGCGCATCTACCGCCTGAACGCTGCCTCGACCATGCGCGACAAAGGCGCCTGGTATAAGGACGAGTGGCGCAAAAAGGTCGAGCGCATCGGCAACCTCAACTACCCGGACGAAGCCCGGCGCCAGCAGATTTATGGCAACTTGCGCTTGCTGGTGTCGATCAACCGTGACGGTTCGCTCTATGAAGTGCAGGTGCTGGAGTCCTCCGGCCAGCCGCTGCTGGACCAGGCCGCCCAGCGCATCGTCCGCCTGGCCGCGCCCTTTGCGCCATTCAGCGGCGACTTGAACGACGTGGACCGCCTGGAAATCATCCGCACCTGGCGGTTCGCCAAGGGCGACCGGTTGTCCAGTAACTGACCCGCCCCGCCTACTGTAGGAGCGAGCTTGCTCGCGAAAAACCCCAGGACGACACGTTCATTCAGGCAGCACGCATAATCGTTGACGACCTTCGCGAGCAAGCTCGCTCCTACACTTGTCAGTTCGCCCCTCCAACGCCACACTAGCGGACATGAAAAACGTCAGCCCGACCTACCTCAAGCACCAATTCCTGATCGCCATGCCCCACATGGCCGACCCGAACTTTGCGCAAACCTTGACCTACATCGTCGAGCACACGGCCAATGGCGCCATGGGGTTGATAGTCAACCGTCCGCAGGAGCTGAGCCTGGCTGATATCCTTGAGCAATTGCGCCCGGAAATCGACCCACCGGCCAGTTGCCAGGAGGTGCCGATTTACATCGGCGGGCCGGTACAGACCGATCGCGGTTTTGTGTTGCACCCCACCGGGCCGCAGTACCAGGCCACCGTAGACCTTGAGGGCGTATCACTGTCCACGTCTCAGGACGTGCTGTTCGCGATCGCCGATGGCGTCGGCCCTGAGCAAAGCGTGATTACCCTGGGCTACGCGGGTTGGGAAGCCGGACAACTGGAGGCCGAACTGGCGAGCAATGCCTGGCTGACCTGCCCGTTCGACGCCGACATCCTGTTCAATACCGCCAGCGAACTGCGCCTGGATGCCGCCGCCGCCAAGCTGCGGGTCAACCTTAGCTTGTTGACCAGCCAGGCGGGGCACGCCTGATGGCCTTGCGTCTGATCCTGGGTTTTGACTACGGCACCAAACAGATCGGCGTAGCGGTCGGCCAGGTTATTACCGGCCAGGCCCGCGAGCTGTGCACCCTGAAGGCCCAGAACGGCATACCGGACTGGAACCAGGTCGAAGCCCTCATTAAGGAGTGGAAGCCCGACGCCGTGGTGGTCGGCCTGCCCCTGAACATGGACGGCACCCCCAGCGACATGTGCCTGCGCGCCGAAAAGTTCGCCCGCCGCCTCAATGGCCGCTACAACCTGCCCTTCTATACCCACGATGAGCGCCTGACCACCTTTGAAGCCAAGGGTGAACGCCGTGACCGGGGCGGGCAGAAGGGCAGTTACCGCGACAATCCGGTGGACGCCATCGCCGCCGCCTTGCTGTTGCAGGGCTGGCTGGATGAAAACACTGCTTTATTTGAATCCTGACCCGCCGCAGTCCTGTGGGAGCGGGCTTGCCCGCGAAGAACGTTAACGATACCGCGTGAAGGCTGGATGAACGCGGTGCCCCTGAGTTTTTCGCGAGCAAGCTCGCTCCTACACACTTAATAAGGAGCCCCTATGAGCCTGCCCAATCCCGCCGAACTGATCAACCAGATGGCATTACGCCTAAAGGCGCACCTGGAACACCGTGCCATCAGCGAACCGCGTTTTATCGGCATCCGTACCGGCGGCGTCTGGGTAGCCCAGGCCTTGCTGGAAGAACTGGGCAGCGATTCGCCTCTGGGTACGCTGGACGTGTCCTTCTACCGCGACGATTTCAGCCAGAACGGCCTGCATCCGCAGGTGCAACCGTCGGCTCTGCCGTTCGAGGTTGAAGGCCAGCACCTGGTCCTGATCGATGACGTACTGATGAGCGGCCGTACCATCCGCGCCGCCATGAACGAACTGTTCGATTACGGCCGCCCGGCCAGTATCACACTGGTCTGCCTGCTGGACCTGGATGCTGGCGAATTGCCGATCAGCCCGGATGTCGTGGGCGCAACACTGTCCTTGCAAGCCCGGCAGCGGGTAAAATTGTCCGGTCCCACGCCGCTCGAACTCGAACTGCAAGACCTTGCCCCTTAAACCGCCTTGTACAGAGTCCCCGCGATGACGCCTCTAGATGCCAAGCGCCCGCTGCAGCTCAATGCTCAGGGTCAGTTGCAACATTTCTTGTCCCTCGACGGTTTGCCCCGCGAACTGCTCACCGAAATCCTCGACACCGCCGACTCGTTTCTCGAAGTCGGTGGCCGCGCGGTGAAGAAGGTCCCGCTGTTGCGCGGCAAGACCATCTGCAATGTGTTCTTCGAGAACTCCACCCGCACCCGCACCACCTTTGAGCTGGCGGCCCAACGGCTGTCAGCCGACGTGATCACGCTGAACGTGTCCACCTCGTCGGCGAGCAAGGGCGAAACCCTGCTCGACACCCTGCGCAACCTCGAAGCGATGGCCGCCGACATGTTCGTGGTGCGCCACGGCGACTCCGGCGCCGCGCACTTCATCGCTGAGCATGTGTGCCCGCAGGTAGCGGTCATCAACGGCGGCGACGGCCGCCACGCCCACCCGACCCAGGGCATGCTCGACATGCTCACCATCCGTCGGCACAAGGGCAGCTTTGAAAACCTCTCGGTCGCTATCGTCGGCGACATCCTGCACTCCCGTGTAGCACGCTCGAACATGCTGGCCCTCAAAGCCCTGGGCTGCCCGGATATTCGCGTGATCGCACCGAAAACCCTGCTGCCCATCGGCATCGAACAGTATGGCGTGAAGGTCTACACCGACATGACCGAGGGCCTTAAGGATGTGGACGTGGTGATCATGCTGCGCCTGCAACGCGAGCGCATGGCCGGTGGCCTGCTGCCGAGCGAGGGCGAGTTCTACCGCCTGTTCGGCCTGACCACCGCACGTTTGGCCGGGGCCAAGCCGGATGCCATCGTGATGCACCCGGGGCCGATCAACCGCGGGGTGGAGATTGAGTCGGCAGTGGCCGATGGCTCGCAGTCGGTGATTCTGAACCAAGTGACCTACGGCATCGCGGTACGCATGGCGGTGCTGTCCATGGCCATGAGCGGGCAAACCGCGCAACGTCAATTCGAGCAGGAGCAGGCCCAGTGAAGCTCAGTATTCTCGGCGCCCGAGTCATCGATCCAGCCAGCGGCCTGGACCACGTTACCGATCTGCATCTGGACGCCGGCAAGATCATCGCCATTGGCGCCGCACCTGCCGGCTTCAACGCCATCGAGAGCATCGACGCCAGGGGCCTGGTGGCGGCGCCCGGGCTGGTGGACCTCAATGTCGCCCTGCGCGAGCCGGGCTACAGCCGCAAAGGCAATATCAATAGCGAAACCCAGGCCGCTGCGGCCGGCGGCGTGACCAGTCTGTGCTGCCCGCCGAATACCAAGCCGGTGCTGGACACGTCGGCGGTGACCGAGCTGATCCTCGACCGTGCGCGTGAAGCCGGTAATTGCAAAGTGTTTCCCGTCGGCGCCTTGAGCAAGGGTCTGGATGGCGAACAACTGGCCGAACTGATCGCCCTGCGCGACGCCGGTTGCGTGGCCTTCAGCAACGGCCTGGAAAGTTTTCGCAGCACCCGCACGCTGTGCCGCGCCCTGGAATACGCGGCCACCTTCGACCTGACGGTGATCTTCCATTCCCAGGACCGCGACCTGGCTGAAGGCGGCCTGGCCCATGAAGGGGCAGTCGCCAGCTTTCTCGGCCTGCCGGGCATCCCGGAAACCGCCGAAACCGTGGCCCTGGCCCGTGACCTGTTACTGGTGGAGCAAAGCGGCGTACGCGCGCACTTCAGCCAGCTGACCAGCGCCCGCGGCGTCGCCCTGATCGCCCAGGCCCAGGCCCGCGGCTTGCCGGTGACGGCGGACGTGGCGTTGTACCAACTGATCCTGACGGATGAGGCGCTGATCGACTTCTCCAGCCTGTACCACGTGCAGCCACCGTTGCGCACCAAGGCCGACCGTGACGGCTTGCGTGCGGCGGTTAAGTCGGGCGTGGTCTCGGCGATTTCCAGCCATCACCAACCCCACGAGCGCGACGCCAAGCTGGCGCCGTTTGGCGCCACCGAGCCGGGTATCAGCAGTGTGGAGTTGTTGCTGCCATTGGCCATGACCCTGGTGGAAGACGGCTTGCTCGACCTGCCGACGCTGCTGGCGCGCCTGAGCGCCGGCCCGGCCGACGCCCTGCGCCTGCCGGCGGGCAAGCTGGCAGTGGGCTCACCGGCGGACCTGGTGCTGTTCGACCTGGCAAGCTCAACGGTTGCCGGGGAGCATTGGCTGTCCAAAGGTGAAAACTGCCCGTTCATCGGCCACAGCCTGCCGGCGACGGTGCGCTACACCTTGATGGATGGGCGGGTGACTTACCAGGCCTGATGCCGGCAAAACTGTAGGAGCGAGCTTGCTCGCGAAAAACGTATAGGCGATGAGGGCTGCCTGTCAGCCCTGCGTCATCGTTGACGTTCTTCGCGAGCAAGCTCGCTCCTACAGGTTATTCAGCGGCCGTTATTACGCTCGGCATTGCCGATCGAGATCTGCGTATTCAACGTCCAGAAGTCATACAGCACCCCAATCAGGAACAAACCGCCGGTCAGCAGGTAGATCAGGCCGGTGATCCATTTGCCCTGGTACATACGGTGCACACCGAACAGTCCCAGGAACGCCAACAGAATCCAGGCCACGTTGTATTCGATGGGCCCGGCGGTAAAGCGCAGGTCGGCTTCACGGTCCATGGCCGGAATCAGGAACACGTCGATCAACCAACCAATGCCCAGCAGGCCGAAGGTAAAAAACCAGATCGTGCCGGTCACGGGTTTGCCGTAATAAAAGCGATGCGCCCCGGTAAAACCGAAAATCCATAGCAGGTAACCGATCACCTTGCTGTGGGTGTCTTGCTGCTGACCAACCTGTTGATAGGTGTTCATGGAGTACCTCTTTTGCTTCGATAGATAAATTTTTTCATTTTCTTTGTGACTTTTTTACGAGCGCCCGACGTACGGCAAATGTTATCTTCCTGCCCTCAAAGCCTTATGCCACCTGACTTGTGTAGGACAATTGCGGCAATTCGTCGCGTTTTTCCTGGATTTGACCCCAAGGTTCAGTCGACAAACGGCCTGAGAACGACACAAAAAGCTGTTATAAAGTTGCGCGCAAACCCATAAGAGCCACGCCTAATGCGACCATTTTTCAAGACATGGCTGACCATCTGCCTATTAATGCCACTGGCCGCCCACGCCACCAATCGTGAGCAACGACTTCCGAACGTCAATGGTTTCACCCCTAAAGTCCACAGCACAACCAGCACGGCCAAATCGGTAAAGCTGACCGTCAACCGCCCGACTCAACTGAGCAAGGCACACGGTAAAGCAACACCGGGCCTGATGGCAGTCAACACCAAGCAAAGCAGCAACGTCCTCAGCCGTGCCGTCAACGTGCTGGGTACTCCTTATCGTTGGGGCGGCAGCAGCCCAAGTAAAGGGTTTGACTGCAGCGGCCTGGTTAAATATGCATTCAACGATGTAAAAGCGGTGGATTTGCCACGCACCTCCAACGCCATGGCGGCCGGCCACGGCTTGAAGGTTGATCGCAAAGACCTGAAGCCTGGTGACTTGTTGTTCTTCAAGCTCAAAAGCCGCCAGGTCAATCACGTTGCCATCTACCTGGGCAACGACCGTTTCATCCACGCACCGCGTCGTGGCAAATCGGTGAGCATCGACACGCTGAAAAAGCCGTTCTGGAACAAGAACTACGTGATTGCCAAGCGCGTGCTGCCTAAAGAGCAGAACAGCAACCTGCGGATCGTGCAGCGCTAAGCCAGGCGCCACTGAAGCTCCCCATTTGAAATGCAATCAAATGTGGGAGCTGGCTTGCCTGCGATGACGGTGTGTCAGTTGGCAGAGAGAGCGCCTGACAGCCCGCTATCGCAGGCAAGCCAGCTCCCACATTGAGTATCTGTGCGTTTTAGATATCGGCAGGCACCCTCGCCTTCTCCCGCGCATCGTCTCGACTGACCACGCCTTGGGCAACCAACGCCTTCAAACTCATATCCAGCGTCTTCATCCCCAACGCCCCTCCTGTCTGGATCGCCGAGACCATCTGCGCCACCTTGTCCTCGCGGATCAGATTGCGAATCGCCGGAGTGCCCAGCATGATTTCATGGGCGGCCACGCGACCGCCGCCGATCTTCTTCACCAGCACCTGAGACACCACCGCCTGCAGCGACTCGGACAACATCGAGCGGACCATGGCCTTTTCCCCGGCCGGGAAGACGTCCACCAGCCTGTCTACGGTCTTGGCAGCCGAGCAAGTGTGCAGGGTGCCAAACACCAGGTGCCCGGTCTCTGCGGCCGTGAGCGCCAGGCGAATGGTTTCCAGGTCGCGCAATTCGCCCACCAGGATCACATCCGGGTCTTCCCGCAGGGCCGAGCGCAGCGCCACAGAGAAGCCGTGGGTATCGCGGTGCACCTGGCGCTGGGTGACCAGGGCCCGTTTCGGCGTGTGGACAAATTCGATGGGGTCTTCCAGGGTGAGGATGTGCTGGCGTCGGTGCTGGTTCAGGTGGTCGATCATTGCCGCCAACGTCGTGGACTTGCCCGAACCGGTAGGCCCGGTGACCAGCACCAGGCCACGGGGGAACTGCGCCATGCGCTGGAATATCTCGCCCAACCCCAGGTCTTCCAGGCTCTGAACCTCGGTCGGGATGGCACGAAACACCGCGCCTATACCGCGATTCTGGCGGAATACGTTGGCCCGAAAGCGTGCGATTCCCGGCAACTCGAAGGCAAAATCCGTTTCAAGAGATGTTTCGAAATCCTTTTGTTGGTGTTTATTCAACAAAGGGCTCACCAGATCGACCAGTTGCGCTGCGCTCAGCACCGGCTCATCCATCGGCCAGACCTCGCCATCGACTCGCAACATCGGCGCCAGGCCGGCCGACAAATGCAGGTCACAGGCGCCACGGCTTACGCTGGCCGTCAGCAATTGCGTGATATCCATAGGGCTTTCCATTTCCAGTAGAATGCCGCGGACTCCATATCCACGGGCGCATCTTGAATGTCGACGATAGCAGACAACATTGGCCTGGTTAGCCAGCGCATCCGCGCCGCAGCCGACGCCGTGCAACGTGACGCAAGCAGCATCCACCTGCTGGCCGTGAGCAAGACCAAACCCGCACAAGCCGTGCGCGAAGCCTATGCCGCCGGGCTGCGCGACTTTGGCGAGAATTACCTGCAGGAAGCCCTGGGCAAACAAGCGGATTTAACCGACCTGCCCTTGAGTTGGCACTTCATCGGCCCCATTCAATCGAACAAGACTCGCGCGATCGCCGAGAACTTCGCTTGGGTGCATTCCGTGGACCGCCTGAAAATCGCACAACGCCTGTCCGAACAACGCCCGGCCGACCTGCCGCCGCTCAATATTTGCATCCAGGTCAATGTCAGTGGCGAAGCCAGCAAGTCCGGCTGTACGCCTGCCGACTTGCCGGCCCTGGCTAACGCGATCAGCGCCCTGCCGCGCTTGAAGCTGCGCGGCCTGATGGCGATCCCCGAGCCAACCGAAGACCGTGCCGCACAGGATGCGGCGTTTGCCAGCGTGCGCGACCTGCAAGCCAGCTTGAACCTGGCGCTGGACACACTTTCCATGGGCATGAGCCATGACCTTGAGTCGGCCATCGCCCAAGGCGCCACTTGGGTGCGCATCGGTACCGCTCTGTTTGGCGCCCGCGACTACGGCCAGCCGTGAAATGGCTGACTTCCATCTGAATAAGGACCTGTCATGAGCAACACGCGTATTGCCTTTATCGGCGCCGGTAACATGGCGGCCAGCCTGATCGGCGGCCTGCGGGCCAAGGGCCTGGACGCTGAACAGATCCGCGCCAGCGACCCGGGCGACGAAACCCGCGAGCGCGTCAGCGCCGAACATGGCATCAAGACCTTCGCTGATAACGCCGAAGCCATCCACGGCGTCGATGTGATCGTGCTGGCGGTCAAGCCCCAGGCCATGAAGGCCGTGTGCGAAAGCCTGCGCCCAAGCCTGCAGCCGCATCAGTTGGTGGTGTCCATTGCCGCCGGCATCACCTGCGCCAGCATGAAAACCTGGCTCGGCGACCAGCCGATCGTACGTTGCATGCCCAATACCCCGGCATTGCTGCGCCAGGGCGTGAGCGGTTTGTACGCCACCGCCGAAGTCAGCCCGCAGCAGCGTGACCAGGCTCAGGCGTTGCTGTCTGCGGTGGGCATCGCCGTATGGCTGGAGCAGGAACAGCAACTGGATGCGGTCACCGCTGTTTCCGGCAGTGGCCCGGCCTACTTTTTCCTGTTGATCGAGGCCATGACCGCCGCCGGCGTCAAGCTGGGCCTGCCCCACGACATCGCTGAACAACTGGCTGAGCAAACGGCCCTGGGCGCCGCGAAAATGGCAGTGGGCAGCGATGTCGATGCCGCCGAACTGCGCCGTCGGGTAACGTCGCCGGGCGGCACCACGCAGGCCGCCATCGAATCGTTCCAGGCCGGGGGCTTTGAGGCCCTGGTGGAAAAAGCACTGGGTGCCGCGGCACATCGTTCGGCCGAAATGGCTGAGCAACTGGGCAAATAGTCGTCCCTTACCAAGGTAATCAAACATGCTCGGAATCAATGACGCTGCCATTTTCATCATTCAGACCTTGGGCAGCCTGTACCTGCTGATCGTGCTGATGCGCTTTATCCTGCAACTGGTGCGTGCGAACTTCTACAACCCGCTGTGCCAGTTCGTGGTCAAGGCCACACAACCGCTGCTCAAGCCTTTGCGCCGGGTGATCCCGAGCCTGTTCGGCCTGGACATGTCGTCGCTGGTGCTGGCGTTGCTGCTGCAGATCCTGCTGTTCGTGGTGATCCTGATGCTCAACGGCTACCAGGCATTCACCGTATTGCTGTTGCCGTGGGGCCTGATCGGTATTTTCTCGCTGTTCCTGAAGATCATTTTCTGGTCGATGATCATCAGCGTGATTCTCTCGTGGGTCGCGCCCGGCAGCCGTAGCCCGGGTGCCGAATTGGTGGCTCAGATCACCGAGCCGGTGCTGGCACCCTTCCGTCGCCTGATCCCGAACCTGGGTGGCCTGGATATCTCGCCTATCTTTGCCTTTATCGTGATTCAGCTGCTGCAGAGCTGGGTGATTCCACGCCTGGCGTACTTTGCATTCATGCCCAAAGAGTTGTTTGGCCTGATCTGAATGCCGTAGCGCCTGTGGGAGCTGGCTTGTGTGGGAGCTGGCTTGCCTGCGATAGCATCACCTCGGTGTGTCTGAAAACCGCGGTGCCTGCATCGCGGGCAAGCCCGGCTCCCACATAAACCCTTCCCACATTTTGTATCTGCGTACTGGTACAGACCATTGCTTGCCGCTGGGGGCCCCGCTCTTTAGACTTACGCCTCATTTAGACGAGAGCAGGGTCGATGTCAGCTGCCTTCCCCCCCGATTCTGTTGGACTGGTCGTGCCTCAAGTGGCGCACTTCAGCGAGCCGCTGGCCCTGGCCTGCGGTCGCTCGCTGCCCGCCTACGACCTGATCTACGAAACCTATGGCCAACTGAACGCCACGGCGAGCAACGCCGTGCTGATCTGCCACGCCCTGTCCGGCCATCATCACGCCGCAGGCTTCCACAGCATTGACGAGCGCAAGCCCGGCTGGTGGGACAGCTGCATCGGCCCCGGCAAGCCCATCGACACCAACAAGTTCTTTGTGGTCAGCCTGAACAACCTCGGCGGCTGCAACGGCTCCACCGGCCCCAGCAGCCTCAACCCGGACACCGGCAAGCCGTTCGGCGCCGACTTCCCGGTATTGACCGTAGAAGACTGGGTGCACAGCCAGGCACGCCTGGCCGACCTGCTGGGCATCCAACAGTGGGCCGCCGTGATTGGCGGCAGCCTGGGCGGTATGCAGGCGCTGCAATGGACCATCACCTACCCGGACCGTGTGCGCCACTGCCTGGCTATCGCCTCGGCGCCCAAGCTGTCGGCGCAAAACATTGCCTTTAACGAAGTGGCGCGCCAGGCCATCCTCACCGACCCCGAATTCCACGGCGGTTCGTTCCAGGAAGCCGGGGTGATCCCCAAGCGTGGTCTGATGCTGGCGCGGATGGTCGGGCATATCACCTACCTGTCCGATGACTCAATGGGTGAGAAATTCGGTCGCGGCCTCAAGAGCGAAAAGCTCAACTATGACTTCCATAGCGTCGAATTCCAGGTGGAAAGCTACCTGCGCTATCAGGGTGAAGAATTCTCCGGGCGTTTTGATGCCAACACCTACCTGTTGATGACCAAGGCCCTGGACTACTTCGACCCGGCGGCCAACCATGACGACGACCTGGCGAAAACCTTCGAGCACGCCACGGCCAAGTTCTGCGTGATGTCATTCACCACCGACTGGCGCTTCTCACCGGCCCGCTCCCGTGAGCTGGTGGATGCCCTGATGGCCGCCAAGAAAGACGTCTGCTACCTGGAGATCGATGCACCACAAGGCCACGACGCCTTTCTGATTCCGATCCCACGCTACCTGCAGGCGTTCAGTAACTACATGAACCGTATTTCGCTTGTGAGAACGCCATGAGAGCCGACCTGGAAATCATCCAAGACTGGATCCCCGCCGGCAGCCGCGTGCTCGACCTGGGCTGCGGCGATGGCGAATTGCTGAGCTGGCTGCGCGACAACAAGCAAGTCACCGGCTATGGCCTGGAGAACGACCCGGACAACATCGCCCAGTGCGTGGCCAAGGGCATCAACGTGATCGAGCAGGACCTGGACAAGGGCCTGGGCAACTTTGCCAGTAACAGCTTCGATATCGTAGTGATGACCCAGGCCCTGCAAGCGGTGCACTACCCGGATCGCATCCTCGACGAAATGCTGCGGGTCGGCCGCCAATGCATCATCACCTTTCCCAATTTCGGCCACTGGCGCTGCCGCTGGTACCTGGCCACCAAGGGCCGTATGCCGGTCTCGGATTTCCTGCCGTACACGTGGTACAACACGCCCAACATCCACTTCTGCACCTTCGAAGACTTCGAGGCGCTGTGTGGCGAACGTGAAGCCAAGGTCATCAACCGCCTTGCCGTCGATCAACAGCACCGCCACGGCTGGGCGAGTAAGCTATGGCCCAATCTGTTGGGCGAAATCGGTATTTACCGGGTCAGCAGCCCTGGCCTGACCGACCACAAAGTTGCCGTCTAATCATCTTCAAGAGGGACGTTCATGAGTCGTTTGGCTATTTTTCTATT
This sequence comes from Pseudomonas paralactis, assembly GCF_001439735.1. Classification (GTDB taxonomy): domain Bacteria; phylum Pseudomonadota; class Gammaproteobacteria; order Pseudomonadales; family Pseudomonadaceae; genus Aquipseudomonas; species Aquipseudomonas paralactis. The sequence goes on along the minus strand of NZ_JYLN01000003.1, from coordinate 522,903 downwards.
GACCGCATGCCTGGGCGCCAGCGCCATGGCCGCCGACACTATCGACGCTAATCGCAAAAAAGACTTCGGCGATATCACCGTTCATTACAACACCTTCACCTCCAGCTTCCTGCCACCGGAGACCGCACAGAATGTTGGTGTGGTGCGCAGCAAGGAGAAGGGCCTGATCAATGTGACCGTGATCAAGGGCGTGGCCCCGGTCGCGGCCCAAGTGACGGGCACCATCAAGGACCTGGGCGGCAAGAGCGAGATCCTGACCTTCAAGCAAATCGAAGAGAAAGGCGGCATCAGCTACCTGGCGCCCTACTCGGTGACCCAGCGTGAATACAAGACGTTTACCATTAACGTTGAAACCGGTGGCAAGGCCCATGGTTTCCAATTCAACCAAGAACTGTTCCCGGCCGAATGATGAACCTTACTCAACTCGTACTGGCCAGCCATAACGCCGGCAAACTCAAAGAACTGCAGGCCATGCTCGGTGAGTCCGTGCAACTGCGTTCGATTGGCGAGTTCAGCCAGGTCGAACCGGAAGAAACCGGCCTGTCGTTCGTTGAAAACGCCATCCTCAAGGCGCGCAACGCGGCACGCATCTCCGGCCTGCCGGCCCTGGCGGATGACTCGGGCCTGGCGGTGGACTTTCTCGGCGGTGCGCCCGGCATTTATTCGGCGCGTTACGCCGACGGCAAGGGCGACGCCGCCAATAACGCCAAGCTGCTGGACGCTCTGAAGGATGTGCCCGACGCCGAGCGCGGCGCACAGTTCGTCTGCGTGCTGGCCCTGGTGCGCCATGCCGACGACCCGCTGCCGATCCTGTGCGAGGGCTTGTGGCACGGGCGCATCCTGCACGCGGCCAGCGGTGAACATGGCTTTGGTTATGACCCGCTGTTCTGGGTGCCGGAGCGCAATGTCTCCAGCGCCGAGCTGAGCCCGGCCGACAAAAACCAGATCAGCCACCGTGCCCGCGCCATGGCGTTGCTGCGCCAGCGTCTGGGCTTGAAATGACCCAGAACACCTCTGCGCAGCCGCTGATCCACGGCGGCGCGCAAACACCTCGGGCGGCCTTGCCTGTGTTGCCGCCTCTGGCGCTGTACATCCACATCCCGTGGTGCGTACGCAAATGCCCTTATTGCGACTTCAACTCCCACACCGCCAGTAAAGTACTGCCGGAAGAAGAGTACGTAGACGCCCTGCTGGCCGATCTCGATCAGGACCTGCACGCAGTCTACGGCCGCGAGTTGAGCTCGATCTTCTTCGGTGGCGGTACGCCGAGCCTGTTCAGCGCCGTTGCGTTGGGCCGCCTGCTTGAGGGTGTACAAGCACGCATCCCGTTTGCCAGCGATATCGAGATCACTCTGGAAGCCAACCCGGGGACTTTCGAGCAGGAGAAGTTCGTGGCGTACCGCAAGCTGGGGATCAACCGCCTGTCCATCGGCATCCAGAGCTTTCAGCAAGAAAAGCTCCAGGCCCTGGGCCGCATCCATAATGGTGACGAAGCCGTACGTGCCGCCGGCATGGCGCGCCAGGCCGGGTTCGATAACTTCAACCTGGACTTGATGCACGGCCTGCCCAACCAGTCCCTCGACGACGCCCTGGGCGACTTGCGCCAGGCCATTGCGCTCAAGCCGACGCACCTGTCCTGGTACCAACTGACCCTGGAGCCCAACACCGTCTTCTGGAATCAGCCGCCGACGCTGCCCGAAGACGACACCCTGTGGGACATCCAGGAAGCCGGCCAGGCGCTGCTCGCCGAACACGGTTACGCCCAATATGAAGTGTCGGCTTACGCCCAACCAGGGCGACCGGCACGGCATAACCTGAATTACTGGAGCTTTGGCGACTTTATCGGCATCGGCGCCGGCGCCCACGGCAAGCTCAGCCACCCGGACGGGCGCATCGTGCGCACCTGGAAAACCCGTGCACCGAAGGACTACCTCAACCCGGCCAAGAGCTTCCAGGCCGGCGCGAAAGAACTGACCAACGATGAACTGCCGTTCGAGTTCCTGATGAACGCTTTGCGCCTGACCGAGGGCGTCGACGCCAGGCTCTACGCCGAACGCACCGGCCTTGACCTGGCCAGCCTCGACGAAGGCCGCCGCGAGGCAGAACAAAGTGGCCTAATGCAGGTCGAACCGTCACGCCTGGCGGCAACCGACCGCGGGCAACTCTTTCTCAATGACCTGTTGCAGACGTTTTTGAGCTGACGCTTTTTAAGGAAATCGAATGGATCTGGTACTCGACCTGCTCGCCACCGTATCCCGCTGGAGCCGTAGCAACCTGTCGGAAATCTCCCTGGCCCTGGTGGGTTGTTTGCTTGTGCTGTTCGGCGCCGATATCAAAGGCTGGGTGGAAGCACGCCTGGGCAACATTGCCGGCGCCTTGCGCGTGCCCTTGATGGCCCTGCTGTGCCTGATCGGCAGCGGCGCGGCGTTGATCTATGCGACGCCGTGGATTGTGCGCGGGTTGAGCCAGTTCAATAACTACAGCCTGGCGCCGGTGTTGATCGTGGTGCTGGTGTTGATTGGCGTGGTAGCAGACCGCCGCTGACCCAGCAGGCACTACAAAACACATGTGGGAGCTGGCTTGCCTGCGATACAGACACCTCGGTGTATCAGTGATACCGAGGTGATCCTATCGCAGGCAAGCCAGCTCCCACATTCGATTGCGTTTCAAGCGGATGACTGTTTAAGCCAGCTTCTCAAACTTCAAATCCCACACCCCATGCCCCAACCGCTCACCACGGCGTTCGAACTTGGTGATCGGCCGCTCGGCCGGGCGTGGCACGCATTTGCCGTCTTCGGCCAGGTTGCGGTAGCCGGGGGCGACGTTCATCACTTCCAGCATGTATTCCGCGTAGGGTTCCCAGTCGGTGGCCATGTGCAGGATGCCGCCCACTTTCAGCTTGCTGCGCACCAGTTCGGCGAAGGACGCCTGGACGATGCGGCGCTTGTGGTGACGAGCCTTGTGCCATGGGTCGGGGAAGAACAGCATCAGGCGGTCGAGGCTGTTGTCGGCGATACAGCGATTGAGCACTTCAATCGCGTCGCAGTCGTAGACTCGCAGGTTGGTCAGGCCTTGGGTCAGCACGCCATTGAGCAATGCACCGACACCTGGACGGTGAACTTCCACACCGATGAAATCCTGCTCCGGCGCGGCAGCGGCCATCTCCAGCAGCGAATGGCCCATGCCGAAACCGATTTCCAGCGAACGCGGGGCCGAACGACCGAACACCTGGTCGTAATCCACCGGCGCGTCGGACAGCGGCAACACAAACAGCGGTGTACCTTGCTCCAGGCCCTTTTGCTGGCCTTCGGTCATACGGCCGGCGCGCATCACAAAGCTCTTGATGCGGCGGTGCTTGGACTCGTCGCCGTCTTGCACAGTGTTCGGTGTTTCGTTTGATTCAGTCATCAATAGCTCTTACTTGATCAGACCATCCAGCGGCGAAGAGGCGCTGGCATAGAGTTTTTTCGGCATCCGCCCGGCGAGGTAGGCCAGGCGGCCCGCGACGATGGCGTGGTTCATGGCTTGGGCCATCATGACCGGCTGCTGGGCATGGGCGATGGCCGAGTTCATCAACACTGCGTCGCAACCCAGCTCCATGGCGATGGTTGCGTCGGAGGCTGTGCCTACGCCTGCGTCCACCAGCACGGGGATTTTGGCTTCTTCGAGGATGATTTGCAGGTTGTATGGGTTGCAGATGCCCAGGCCTGAACCGATCAGGCCGGCCAGTGGCATCACCGCGATGCAGCCGATTTCTGCCAGCTGGCGGGCAATGATCGGGTCATCGCTGGTGTAGACCATCACATCGAAGCCTTCCTTGACCAGGGTTTCGGCGGCCTTGAGGGTTTCGATCACATTGGGGAACAGGGTTTTCTGGTCGGCCAGCACTTCCAGCTTCACCAGGTTGTGGCCGTCGAGCAGCTCACGGGCCAGGCGACAGGTGCGCACGGCTTCGATGGCGTCGTAGCAGCCAGCGGTGTTCGGCAGGAAGGTGTAACGCTGCGGCGACAGCACTTCGAGCAGGTTCGGCTCGCCCTCGATCTGGCCGAGGTTGGTGCGGCGTACGGCGAAGGTGACGATCTCGGCACCCGAGGCTTCGATGGCCAGGCGGGTTTCTTCCATGTCGCGGTATTTGCCGGTACCGACCAGCAGACGGGACTGGTAGGTACGACCGGCCAGGACGAAAGGCTTGTCGCTACGAACGATGCTCATGGGAAATCCTCTGGTTGGATGAGGTTCTGCAGAATGCGTTGCGGCCGTGGCGGGCTAGCCGCCGCCGATGGCGTGGACCACTTCGACCTGGTCGTTTTCTTTCAGCGAGGTCTCGGCGTGCTGGCTACGCGGGACGATATCCAGGTTGAGTTCCACTGCGACGCGACGCCCGGTCAAGTCCAGGCGGGTCAGCAGGGCCGCGACGGTTTCACCGTCGGGCAGTTCAAAGGGTTCGCCGTTCAACTGAATGCGCATGCCACGGGCCGCCATCGTTTTTAGGGGCCCGCATTCTAGCGCGATTGGAACCTGAAGGTCAGCTCCAAGCGTCAAGCGGTCAAAGCTGCAAACGCCACGCCGCCAGGCCCAGGAAGAACCAGCCGAGCAGGAACGCCAGCCCGCCAAACGGCGTGATGATCCCCAGTTTACTGATGCCGGTCATCGTCAGCACATACAGGCTGCCCGAGAACAGCAGGATACCGACGGTAAACGAAATACCCGCCCAAGTGACCAGCCGGCCGGGAATATGCGCCGCCAGCAAGGCCACGCCGAACAGCGCCAGGGCATGCACCAACTGATAGGTCACACCGGTATGGAAGATCGCCAGGTAGTCGGAACTCAGGCGGTTTTTCAGGCCGTGGGCGGCGAAAGCGCCCAGCGCAACGCCGGTAAAGCCGAAAAAGGCAGCCAGCATCAGAAAGCTACGCAGCATGGGGAACTCCAGTCAGACTCATCGGGCAGGGTCTGTATAATGGCCCGCTCAACGGGTTCGGCCAAGCCATCTCTATGCTGCGTGTCCTCTTCAAACGCTTTCTCAATGTCGTGAAATGGTTCGCCATCGGCAGTGTATTGCTGGTGCTGCTGTTTCGTGTGGTGCCGCCACCGTTCACTGCGCTGATGGTGGAGCGCAAGATCGAGTCCTGGATCGACGGCGAACCCATTGACCTGCAACGCAGCTGGGTGCCGTGGGATGAGATTTCCGATGACCTGAAAGTGGCGGTGATGGCCGGTGAAGACCAGCGCTTCCCGCAACATTGGGGTTTTGATTTCGGCGCGATCCAGGCGGCGATTCTGCACAACGAACGCGGCGGCTCGATTCGCGGCGCCAGCACCCTGAGCCAGCAGGTGTCGAAAAACCTGTTCCTGTGGGCCGGCCGCAGCTATTTGCGCAAGGGCCTGGAAGCGTGGTTTACCGGGTTGATCGAGGTGCTGTGGCCCAAGCAAAGGATTCTTGAGGTGTACCTCAACAGCGTGGAATGGGATGAAGGTGTGTTTGGCGCAGAGGCAGCGGCGCGGCACCATTTTGGCGTGAGCGCAAAGGGCCTTTCGCGGCAGCAGGCCAGTTACCTGGCGGCGGTATTGCCCAATCCTCGGGTGTGGAGTGCCAGCCATCCGACCGCCTATGTGGCACGCAGGGCGGCATGGATTCGCCAGCAGATGAGCCAATTGGGCGGGGATGGTTACCTGATGGAGCTGAACAACTCTCGAAAGGCACCCTGGTCCGACTGACACAATATGGGACCTGTGGGAGCTGGCTTGCCTGCGATAGCGGTGGGTCAGTAACCCATGCTTCAGCTGACACGGCCTCATCGCAGGCAAGCCAGCTCCCACATTAAACCGAGTTGGGCTTGAGACTTTTCGAACACATACAAAAATGCCCCGATCTTTCGACCGGGGCATTTTTTGTTCGCTGCGTTTTAAGCGGCGATCGACAACTTCAGCTTGTTCATCGCGCTTTTCTCAAGCTGACGAATCCGCTCGGCCGACACGTTGTACTTCTGCGCCAGGTCGTGCAGCGTGGCTTTTTCTTCTGCCAGCCAACGCTGGTAGAGAATGTCACGGCTGCGGTCGTCCAGCACTTCCAGCGCTTCGTGCAGGTTGTGGTTGGAGTTGTCGCTCCAGTCGGCGTCTTCCAGTTGACGCGCCGGGTCGTACCGGTGGTCTTCCAGGTAGTTGGCCGGCGATTGGAAAGCGCTGTCGTCATCCGCTTCGGCGGCTGGGTCGAAGGCCATGTCATGGCCGGTCAGGCGGCTTTCCATCTCGCGCACTTCACGCGGCTCTACACCGAGGCTTTCGGCCACGCGGTGGACTTCTTCGTTGTTCAGCCACGCCAGGCGTTTTTTCTGGCTGCGCAGGTTGAAGAACAGCTTGCGCTGAGCCTTGGTGGTCGCGACTTTCACGATGCGCCAGTTGCGCAAGATGAACTCGTGAATTTCCGCCTTGATCCAGTGCACGGCAAACGACACCAGGCGCACGCCCATTTCAGGGTTGAAACGCTTCACTGCCTTCATCAGGCCAACGTTGCCTTCCTGAATCAGGTCAGCCTGGGCCAGACCGTAGCCGCTATAGCTACGGGCGATATGTACGACAAAACGCAGGTGGGCGAGCACCATCTGCCGAGCCGCCCCCAAATCCTGCTCATAGTAGAGACTCTCGGCCAGTTCACGCTCCTGCTCGGGCGTCAGCAATGGAATGCTGTTGACCGTGTGCACATAGGCCTCCAGGTTCGCACCCGGGACCAAGGCATAAGCAGGTTGCAAAGAAGTGGTCATACGAAAAAACCTCCGACTCACATAACTCGTGCAGTTCAGCACTGCGAAAATTGACCTGGGAACCGTAGGACAAGTTCCCTAAACCGCTGATACGGTCAATACAAACGAAACCACATTAATCTGGCATTAACTACTTCGGCGCCAGCTCACGTAAATGCCGTGCCACCGCAATCCAGGCACCGATATACCCCAACAAGACCGCGCCAAGCAAGAGACTCAGACCATCGGCTACCGGCACACCGGCCAGGGCAAAGTCACTGCCATACAAACCGGCCAGCCCGACAACCGCGTCGTTCAGCCAATTCAGGCCAAACGCCAGTACGCCCCAGGACAACACCCCGGCACCCAGGCCATAAAGCGCGCCCATGTACAGGAAAGGACGACGTACATAGCTGTCCGTGCCGCCGACCAGTTTAATCACTTCTATCTCGGTGCGACGGTTTTCAATATGAAGACGAATGGTATTACCTATCACCAAAAGTAATGCAGACACTAATAACACCGTCAACCCGAACACAAAGCGGTCACCCAGCTTGAGGATTGCGGCCAGGCGCTCCACCCAGACTAGATCAAGTTGGGCCTGTTGCACCTTCGGCATCTCTGCGAGTTTTTGTCGCAGGGCCTCCAGCGCCGGCTTGTCGACTTCGTTCGGCGTTACCAGCACCACGCCCGGCAGCGGGTTCTGCGGCAGCTCCTTGAGCGCCTCACCCAGGCCGGATTGCTGCTGGAACTCTTCGAGGGCCTGGTCGCGGCTGATGTACTCGGCCTCGGCTACCCCCGGGATGTTCTTGATGTCGTCACGCAGCGCTTCGCCTTCCTTGCTGCTGGTGTCCAGGTTCAGGTACAGCGAAATCTGCGCCGCCCGCTGCCAGGAACCGCCCAGGCGCTCCACATTATTAAGCAACAGCGACAAGCCCATCGGCAGGCTCAAGGCCACGGCCATGACCAGGCAGGTGAAAAAGCTGCCGATCGGCTGCTTGCCCAGGCGACGCAGGCTGTCGAGCAGGCTGGCGCGATGACTTTCGATCCAGGCGTGCAGCAGGGTGCCGAAGTCCGGGCCGTCGTCTTCGTCGCGTTTTTTCTTCGGCGGTTGCGGATCGGCAGGCTTGGGTGCCACGCGTTCGGATACTTTTGGGCTACGGGTAGCACTCATACACCAGCCTCCCCATCACCGATCAGGCGGCCGCGCTGCAGGGTCAACATGCGATGGCGCATACGGGCGATCAGGGCCAGGTCGTGGCTGGCGATCAATACGCTGGTACCCAGGCGGTTGATGTCTTCGAACACCCCCATGATCTCGGCCGCCAGACGCGGGTCGAGGTTACCGGTGGGTTCGTCCGCCAGCAGCAAGGCCGGGCGGTGCACGATGGCGCGGGCAATACCGACGCGCTGTTGCTGACCGGTGGACAGATCCCCCGGGTAAAGATCGGTCTTGTCCGACAACGCCACGCGCTCCAGCGCCGAATCCACGCGTTTGACGATTTCGGCTTTGGACAGCCCGAGAATCTGCAGCGGCAGCGCGATGTTGTTGAACACCGTGCGATCAAACAGCAGCTGGTGGTTCTGGAACACTACGCCGATCTGGCGGCGCAGAAACGGAATTTGCGCATTGCTGATGGTAGCCAGGTCCTGGCCCGCCAGCAGCAACTTGCCGGTGGTCGGGCGTTCCATGGCCAGCAACAGGCGCAACAGCGTGCTTTTGCCAGCGCCCGAGTGGCCGGTGACAAACAAAAACTCGCCGCGACGCACGCGAAAGCTCAGCTCATGCAGGCCCACATGCCCGTTGGCATAGCGTTTACCGACCTGTTCGAATCGAATCATGAACGCTCCCGCTCGGCAAACAGTGCCTGTACAAAGGGTTCGGCTTCAAAAGTGCGCAGGTCGTCGATACCTTCACCGACACCGATATAACGAATCGGCAACCCGAACTGTTTGGCCAGGGCGAAAATCACCCCGCCCTTGGCCGTGCCGTCGAGCTTAGTCAATGCCAGGCCGGTCAGCTGCACCGTCTGGTTGAATTGCTTGGCCTGGCTGATGGCGTTCTGGCCAGTACCGGCGTCGAGCACCAGCAAGACTTCGTGCGGCGCGTCGGCGTCGAGCTTGCTGATCACACGGCGGACTTTCTTCAGCTCTTCCATCAGGTTGTCTTTGGTGTGCAGGCGACCGGCGGTGTCGGCGATCAGCACGTCGATGTTACGGGCCTTGGCGGCCTGCACGGCATCGAAGATCACCGAAGCCGAGTCGGCGCCGGTGTGCTGGGCGATCACCGGGATCTTGTTGCGCTCGCCCCATACCTGCAACTGCTCGACGGCGGCGGCACGGAAGGTGTCACCGGCAGCGAGCATGACTTTCTTGCCCTCGCCTTGCAGCTTCTTGGCCAGCTTGCCGATCGTGGTGGTTTTGCCCGCGCCGTTGACGCCGACCACCAGGATCACGAACGGCTTGTTCGGAGTGATCACCAGCGGCGCTTCCACGGGTTTGAGCATTGCAGCCAGTTCGGCCTGCAAGGATTTGTACAACGCATCGGCGTCGGTCAGTTGCTTGCGCGCGACCTTTTGGGTCAGGCTCTGGATGATCACCGCGGTGGCTTCGACACCCACATCGGCGGTGAGCAAGCGGGTTTCGATGTCTTCCAGCAGTTCGTCGTCAATGACCTTCTTGCCCAGAAACAGGCTGGCCATGCCTTCGCCGATGCTGGCGCTGGTCTTGCTCAGGCCCTGCTTGAGGCGGGCGAAGAAGCCGGTTTTACTGGTTTCGGCAGGCGCGACAGGTACAGCGGGCACGGCAGGCTCTTGGATGACCGCAGGCGCGGCAACGACAGCAGGTGCTTCAACCGGGGTTTGCACCGCAGGTGGCGTCTGGACAACCACCTCGACCGGTGGCGCCACAGGAATGGGCGGCGTCACGTGTTCAGCCTGTACATCTTCAACCAGTGCCACCGGCTCTTCGGCTACCGGCAGTTCCAGCCAGGGCTTGTGCTCAGGCTCTGGCTCTGGCTCAGGCTCTGGCTCAGGCTCAGGCTCAGGCTCGGGTTCTGCCTCGACCACCGGCTGCAATACCGGCTCCGCGATGGGCAACACCACCGGCGCCGGGGTCTCGGCAACCGGCTCGGCTTCTACTACAGGTTCAGGGATAGGTTCAGCTTGAACCTGCGGCTGTTCGACGACGGTTTCCTGCGGCTTTTTGCGCAGCCATCCGAACAGGCCTTTCTTCTCGCCAGCCGCAGCTGGGGTCTTCTTGTCGTCGTTGGAACCAAACATGGAGACGGCTATCTCAAGGTAGCGACGCGCCAGGGGGCGCTTCGGTAAATAAAATTCGATGCGTAACAGACTGTTTTTTAGCCAGCTCGTTCATGCGCAACATTTTGTAAGGCCTAAATAGAGCCTCAACAAGACAGCCGCAGTGGCCGTCCTTAAGTCGGACCAGTATCCTAGCACCTCCTCGCCCGCCGACGCTAAGACCAAGCGGGCAGCCCAACAGGTTTAAAAACGAATGAATGCTCTAGCCCGCCGCGCCGCAGGCCTGCTGTTCAGCACAGTTTGTCTGCCTCTTTCAGCCTTGGCTGCCGATCCCCAACCCACTCACGAGTTCACCCTGGACAACGGCCTGAAGGTCGTCGTGCGCGAAGATCATCGCGCGCCAGTGGTGGTTTCCCAGGTCTGGTACAAGGTGGGTTCAAGCTACGAAACCCCGGGCCAGACCGGTTTGTCCCACGCCCTTGAACACATGATGTTCAAAGGCAGCGCCAAGGTCGGCCCCGGCGAAGCCTCGCTCATCCTGCGTGACCTGGGCGCCGAAGAAAACGCGTTCACCAGCGATGACTACACCGCGTATTACCAGGTACTGGCCCGCGACCGCCTGGGCGTGGCCTTTGAGCTGGAAGCCGACCGCATGGCCAGCCTGCGCCTGCCGGCCGACGAGTTCAGCCGCGAGATCGAGGTAATCAAGGAAGAACGCCGCCTGCGCACCGACGACAACCCCATGTCCAAGGCCTACGAGCGCTTCAAGGCCATGGCCTTCCCCGCCAGCGGCTACCACACGCCGACCATCGGCTGGATGGCTGACCTTGAGCGCATGAAGGTCGAGGAACTGCGCCACTGGTACCAATCCTGGTATGTGCCGAACAACGCCACTCTGGTGGTGGTCGGCGATGTGACCCCGGACGAGGTGAAAAGCCTGGCCCAGCGTTACTTCGGCCCGATCCCCAAGCGTGATGTGCCACCGGCGAAGATCCCACTGGAGCTGGCCGAACCCGGCGAGCGCCTGCTGACCCTGCGGGTGCAGACCCAACTGCCGAGCGTGTTCCTGGGCTTCAACGTACCCGGCCTGGCCACTGCCGAAGACAAGCGCTCGGTGCAAGCCCTGCGCTTGATCTCGGCCCTGCTGGACGGCGGCTATAGTGCACGTATCTCCGAGCAGCTGGAGCGTGGCGAGGAGCTGGTATCCGCCGCGTCCACCAACTATGACGCTTATACCCGTGGCGATACGCTGTTCATGCTCTCGGCCACACCCAATCAGCAGAAGCAAAAAACCATCGCCCAAGCCGAAGCCGGCCTGTGGCGCCTGCTTGATGAGCTGAAGGCCAAACCACCCACTGCCGAAGAATTGGAGCGCATCCGTGCCCAGGTCATTGCCGGCCTGGTGTACCAGCGCGATTCCATCACCAGCCAGGCCACGGCCATCGGCTCCCTGGAAACCGTCGGCCTGTCCTGGAAACTGATGGACACCGAACTGGCCGACCTGCAAAGCGTGACGCCGGAAGATATCCAGAAAGCCGCGCGCACCTACTTCACCCGCGAACGTCTGAGCGTCGCCCATGTTTTGCCTGAGGAGACCGCTCATGAGTAATCGTAAAAGCATGATCCTGCCCGGCCTGATCGCAGTCACCCTGATGGCAGCCTGCGCCGTGTATTTCCTGCGCCCGAGCGAGTCGGTTGCCAGCCCGGCCCTGGAAAAGGCCCAATCGGCCAGCACCCTGCAATCGCTGACGGAACTGGACGGCAAGGCGCCGACCAACCGCAAGCTCGATGTGCAGACCTGGACCACCGCCGAAGGCGCCAAGGTGCTGTTTGTCGAAGCCCATGAACTGCCGATGTTCGACATGCGCATCCTGTTCGCCGCCGGCAGCAGCCAGGATGGCGACACGCCAGGCCTGGCACTGATGACCAACGCCATGCTCAACGAAGGCGTGCCGGGCAAGGATGTCAGCCAGATCGCCAGTGGCTTTGAGGGCCTGGGCGCCGACTTCGGCAATGGTGCCTACCGCGACATGGCGCTGGTCACCCTGCGCAGCCTGAGCGACAACGATAAGCGTACCGCCGCCCTGGCCCTGTTCGACCAGGTGATTGGCCAGCCGACGTTCCCGGCGGATTCCCTGGCGCGCATCAAAAACCAGATCCTGGCCGGTTTCGAGTACCAGAAACAAAACCCCGGCAAACTGGCGAGCATCGAGCTGTTCAAGCGTCTGTACGGCGACCATCCTTACGCGCATCCGAGCGAAGGCACCCCAGAAAGCGTGCCGAAGATTACCCTGGCACAACTGCAGGCGTTCCATGCCAAAGCTTATGCGGCGGGCAATGCGGTGATTGCGGTCGTCGGCGACCTGACCCGTGCAGAAGCCGAGGCCATGACGGCCAAAGTGTCGGCATCGCTGCCCAAAGGCCCGGCCATGGCCAAGATCGCTCAACCGACCGAGCCAAAAGCCGGCCTGAGCCGTATCGAGTTTCCGTCCAAGCAAACCCACCTGCTGTTTGCGCAATTGGGCATCGACCGCGCCGACCCGGACTACGCAGCACTGTCCCTGGGCAACCAGATCCTTGGCGGCGGAGGCTTCGGCACCCGCTTGATGAGCGAGGTGCGTGAAAAACGCGGCCTGACCTACGGCGTGTACTCCGGCTTCTCGCCGATGCAGGTGCGCGGCCCGTTCATGATCAACCTGCAGACCCGCGCCGAAATGAGCGGCGGCACCCTGCGCCTGGTTGAGGATGTACTGGCTGATTACCTCAAGAACGGCCCAACACAAAAAGAACTGGACGACGCCAAGCGCGAACTGGCCGGCAGCTTCCCGCTGTCCACCGCCAGCAACGCCGATATCGTCGGGCAGCTGGGCGCCATGGGTTTTTACAACCTGCCGCTGAGCTATCTGGAAGATTTCATGAAACAATCCCAGGCCCTGACCGTAGAGCAGGTCAAGGCTGCAATGAACAAACACTTGAGCGCCGACAAGATGGTCATCGTGACCGCCGGCCCGACGATTGCGCAAAAGCCACTACCGCCCCCCACTGATAAACCTGCCGAGCAGCCGCTCGGGGTTCCGGAGCATTAATGGCCAGTTCATCTCGCCCGAAAAAACCTGTCCACAACGTGCATAACGGTGTGGGCCAACTGCGCATCATTGGCGGTGAATGGGGCAGCCGCAAGCTGAGCTTCCCCGACGTCGTGGGCCTGCGCCCGACGCCCGATCGCGTGCGTGAAACCCTGTTCAACTGGCTTGCGCCTTACATCGGCGGAGCCAAGGTGCTGGACCCGTTTGCGGGCAGCGGCGCGCTGTTCCTGGAGGCGCTGTCCCGTGGCGCGGCCCAGGGCCAGGCGCTGGACGCCAGCAATGTGGCGGTGTCCAGCCTCAAGGAGCACCTGGGCACGTTGCGTTGCACCACCGGCCAGGTGCAGACGGCCGACGCGCTGCGCTACCTGGAAACCCAGGCGGCGACTGAATACGACGTAGTGTTCCTCGACCCGCCGTTCAACCAGAACCTGTTGCCGACTGTGTGTGCCTTGCTCGAAGAACGCCAATGGCTGGCGCCCGATGCCTGGATCTACACTGAAAGCGAGACCGCGCCGTCCACGCTCGGCCTGCCGGGCAGCTGGCGCCTGCACCGGGAGCAGAAGTCCGGGCGGGTGTATTACGCGCTGTGGCATCGCTCCCTGTAGGAGCACGCTTGCACGCGAAGGTCGAACAGGCGACACGGGCTGTCTGATAGCGCTGCGTTATCGTTAACGTTTTTCGCGAGCAAGCTCGCTCCTACATGGCAGCGGGAAATTCATGATTCCATCGACAGACCGCTTCAAACCCGCCTTCGGCCTCGGCAACCCCCACTTGCAGACACTGTGGGGGCCGCTGTGGCGTCCGACGACCCACATCGAACGCCAACGCGAGCGCCTGTGGCTGGACGACGGCGATTTTCTCGACCTCGACTGGCATGGGCCCCATGACGTGCAAGCGCCTTTGGTGCTGGTGTTGCATGGGCTGACCGGCTCGTCCAATTCGCCCTATGTGGCCGGCCTGCAAAAAGTCCTCGCGGCCCAAGGCTGGGCCAGTGCTGCGTTGAACTGGCGTGGTTGCTCCGGCGAACCCAACCTGCTGGCTCGCAGTTATCACTCCGGTGCCAGTGAAGATCTGGCGGCGGCGATTGCTCATCTGCGCGCCAAGCGACCATTGGCACCTTTGTATGCGGTGGGTTATTCCCTGGGTGGCAATGTATTGCTCAAACACTTGGGGGAAACCGGCGAGGCTTCGGGGCTGCAAGGCGCAGCGGCGGTGTCGGTGCCGTTTCGCCTGGATCAATGCGCGGATCGCATTGGGCTGGGGTTCTCGCGGGTGTATCAGAAGCACTTCATGCGCGAGATGCTGGCGTATATCCGCGTCAAGCAACGCCAATTCCTGCAGGACGGTCGTGAGGATGGGCTCAAAACCCTGGAGGCCCTTGGCTCTCTGGAAAAGATGCGCACGTTCTGGGACTTCGACGGGCGGGTAACCGCGCCGCTGCACGGTTTCTTGAGTGCCGAGGATTACTATCGCCGCGCCTCCAGTCGCTATTACCTGGGCGATATCCGTACGCCAACACTGATCATCCAGGCGGCTGATGATCCGTTTGTGTTTGCGCACAGCTTGCCTGACGCCAGTGAGCTGTCGGCCTGCACCGAGTTCGAGTTGCTGGCCAAGGGCGGGCATGTGGGGTTTGTGGAGGGTTCGCTGAAGCGCCCTGGTTACTACCTGGAGCGCCGGATCCCGCAGTGGCTCCAGACCCAATACGGTCAATAGTGTGGGAGCTGGCTTGCCTGCGATAGCGGTGGGCCAGCCAATGTTGAGGTGGCTGACACTCCGCTATCGCAGGCAAGCCAGCTCCCACACTTTCATGAAGTGCTCACACCTATCGTTTAGTCGCCCTTCGCAATTTCCCGCGCCGGATCCGTAATCCACTCACTCCACGACCCCGCATACAACTTACCCAACGGGTACCCCGCCAGGCTCAACGCAAACAGGTTATGGCAGGCCGTCACCCCAGACCCGCAATACGCCACCAACTCCTGCGGCGGGCGCCCTTGCAATTGCGCGGCAAAGCGTTGCTTGAGCTGATCAGCCGGTAAGAAACGCCCATCACTGCCCAGGTTTTCACTGAACGCCGCGCATTGCGCGCCAGGGATATGCCCGGCAATCGGGTCGATGGGCTCTACTTCGCCACGAAAACGCGGCTGCGCGCGAGCGTCGATCAAGGTCAGACCGGGCTGGCCCAGGCGTTTTTGCAAGTGCTCGGCATCCAGCACCAGCCGATTATCCGGCGTACCGCTGAAGGTGCCCGGCTCAATCACTGGAGCATCCAGGCTCAAGGGGAAACCGGCGCTGTGCCAGGCCTTGAGGCCACCATCCAGAATAAACACGCCATCACGCTTACCCAGCCAGGCCAGCAACCACCAGGCGCGGGCGGCGTAGGCTCCGGGGCCGTCGTCATACAGCACCACATCGGTGTTGGCGCTGATGCCCCAGGTTCGCAGTTGTTGGGCGAAGGTGTCCGCCGCAGGCAAAGGATGGCGGCCGGTTACGCCCTTGGTCACGGGGCCGCTCAGATGGCGCTCCAGATCGGCGTATTGCGCGCCCTCGATATGCCCTTCGGCGTAGCTGCACAGGCCGTAGTCCGGGTCTTCCAGGGCAAAGCGGCAATCCAGGATCACCAGCCCTACCGACTTCTGGCGCTCGGCCAATTGCTGGGGGCTGATCAGTTGGGCAAGCGGCATGACTGACTCCTGTGAATACAAAGGGGAAAGGTCTTACTTCACTTCTTCCAGTGCCTGATTCAACGGCACGTAAAACTCTTTGAACAAGGCGTCCACCGCCTCTTTGGCCTGCGGCGTGACAAACCCTGCCTCCAATACCAGCACCTGGTACACCCCGCGCTTGATCGCCTCAGCGCTCAGGTGGGTGGACTTTTCGTTGGTGGTGCACAGGAACCGCACCCAGGAGGTAAGGATGATCCAGGCATTGAGGGTCAGGGCTTCGGTTTGCACCGGGTCCATATTCAGAATGCCGGCATCGACAAACCCCTGGTAAATGGCGCCGCCCTGGATCAGGCAACGCTGGGAAAACCGCCGATAGCCAGTGGCCAGTTCCGGGTCGCTTTCGAGCAAATGTTCAAGGTCGCGGTGCAGAAAACGATAACGCCACATGCCCGCCAGTACGGCCTGCAGATAAAAGCGCTTGTCCTCCACCACCATCGTGCGCCCTTGGGGCGGGCGCAAAAAACTGTCTACCAGGGCTTCGTATTCGCGAAACAGCACGGCGATGATCGCCTGCTTGTTGGGGAAGTGGTAGTACAGGTTGCCCGGGGAAATTTCCATATGGGCGGCGATATGGTTGGTGCTGACACTGCGCTCGCCCTGCTGGTTAAAAAGCTCCAGGCTGGTTTGCACAATGCGCTCGCTGGTCTTTACTCGTGGTGCCATAGGGGATCAGCTTCCAAACACGGGATGGGGCATCTTACGGCCTATCCCGGCCAGGTTAAATCCGGATGTTACTGCAATGTTATTTGACAATTTAGAGCAATGACTCTAAAAATCCACGCAGACCTATAACAATCGGGAACCGCGCCATGTCTGCCAACGTTGCCTACCTGCAAGATACGCAGACCCTGGATCACCTCCAGGATCTGTTCGAAGCCCAACGTCGTGCCTACGCCGCCAACCCGATGCCACCGGCCGCGCAACGCCAGCAATGGCTCAAGGCCCTGCGCGATGTGCTCAGCGACGAACGCCAGGCACTGATCACTGCGATCAGCCAGGACTTCAGCCATCGCAGCGCAGACGAAACCCTGTTCGCCGAACTGATGCCCAGCCTGCATGGCATTCACTATGCCGGCAAACACCTCAAGGGCTGGATGAAACCCTCCCGTCGCGCTGTAGGCATTGCCTTCCAGCCCGCCTCGGCCAAAGTCATTTACCAACCGTTGGGTGTCGTTGGCGTGATCGTGCCGTGGAACTACCCGCTGTACCTGGCCATCGGCCCACTGGTGGGCGCGTTGGCCGCCGGTAACCGGGTGATGCTCAAGCTCAGCGAATCCACACCGGCTACCGGCGAGCTGCTCAAGGCGCTGCTGGCCAGGATCTTCCCCGAGGACCTGGTGTGCGTGGTGCTGGGCGAAGCCGAAGTGGGCATGGCGTTTTCCAAATTGCGCTTCGATCACCTGCTGTTTACTGGTGCCACCAGCATTGGTAAACACGTGATGCGTGCGGCAGCCGAGAACCTCACGCCGGTCACCCTGGAGTTGGGCGGCAAGTCGCCCGCCATCGTCTCGGCCGATGTACCGCTCAAGGACGCCGCCGAACGTATCGCTTTCGGCAAAACCCTGAATGCCGGGCAAACCTGTGTGGCGCCAGACTATGTGCTGGTACCGGAAGACCGTGTCGAAGGGTTTGTCGAGGCGTATTCCAAGGCCGTGCGTGGGTTTTATCCGACATTGGCTGGCAACCCGGACTACACCGCCATCATCAACGAGCGGCAACTGGCCAGACTCAATGCCTACGCCAAGGACGCCACCGACAAAGGCGCCACCTTGATCCCCCTGTACGAGCAAGGCCAGGCGCGACGTATGGCCCACAGCCTGCTGCTGAATGTCAGCGACGACATGACGGTCATGCAGGACGAAATCTTCGGCCCGCTCTTGCCCATCGTGCCGTATCGCGGCCTTGACCAAGCCTTTGCCTACATCAACCAGCGCCCACGCCCACTGGCCCTGTATTACTTCGGCTACAACAAGAGCGAGCAGGAACGGGTGCTCCATGAGACCCATTCCGGCGGCGTGTGCCTGAACGACACCTTGCTGCACGTGGCCCAGGACGACATGCCGTTCGGCGGTATCGGCCCGTCGGGCATGGGCCATTACCACGGCCATGAAGGTTTCCTGACGTTCAGCAAGGCCAAGGGCGTGCTGGTCAAACAGCGCCTGAACGCGGCGAGGTTGATCTACCCGCCTTATGGCAAATCTATTCAGAAATTGATCCAGAAGTTGTTTATCCGCTGATAACCGTCACCTTCAGGACTATAAAAACAATGAGCCCCAGCCTGAACGATTCACCCGCACTGTCGCGGCGCGGCGTCTTGAAAATCGGCCTGTGCGCCAGCGCTTTTCTGGCTACCGCCGGGCTTGGCGCCAGCCTCAGCGGTTGCTCCAGCAGCACGCCGGCCAGTGGCTTCGCGATGTTGCGCGCCAGCGATTTACCGTTTTTGCGCGCGGTGATCCCGGTGCTGCTTGAAGGTGCGGCCAGCGTCGAGGCAGTGGCTGCGGGCATCGAAGACACCCTGAAAAAACTCGACTACAGCCTGCAGCACTTGTCGCCGGAGATGTTCAAGCTCACCCAGCAGTTATTCGACGTGCTCGGCATGGGCATCACCCGCGGCCCGCTGACGGGTATCTGGGGCAGTTGGGAAAATGCCGGCAGCGAGCAGATCCGCAACTTTTTGCACCGTTGGGAAAACAGCTACCTGAACCTGCTGCGCATGGGCCAGGGCTCGTTGCTCAAGCTGGTGATCATGGCCTGGTATTTCCGGCCCGCCTCCTGGGCCCATTGCGGCTATCCCGGGCCGCCGAAGATCTGATTCGCATCCCTCACAATAAAAACAGAGACGACCCTGATGCCCGTACCCGATCTGTTCCGCGATGGCCTGGCCCGTGGCTGGAAAACCCACAATGGCGCCGCCCTCGACAACGACCTGACCCTGGAAGCCGATGTGGCCATCATCGGCAGCGGTGCCGGCGGCGGCACCACCGCCGAAATCCTCAGCGCGGCCGGCTATAAGGTGTTGTTGATCGAAGAGGGCCCACTCAAGACCAGCAGTGACTTCAAGCTGCTCGAAGACGAAGCCTACGCCAGCCTCTATCAAGAAGGCATCGGGCGCATGAGCAAGGACGGCGCCATCACCATCCTGCAAGGTCGGGCGGTGGGCGGCACCACCTTGATCAACTGGACTTCCAGTTTTCGTACACCCGACGCCACCCTCGCCCACTGGGCCGGCGAGTACGCGGTGAAGGGCCACAGCAGCGCCGAGATGGCGCCCTGGTTCGAAAAAATGGAACAGCGCCTGGGCATCGCACCCTGGGCGCTGCCGCCGAATGCCAACAATGATGTGATCCGCAAAGGCTGCGAAAAGCTCGGCTACAGCTGGCATGTGATCCCGCGCAATGTGCGTGGCTGCTTCAACCTGGGTTATTGCGGCATGGGCTGCCCGGTGAACGCCAAGCAGTCGATGCTGGTGACCACCATCCCGTCCACCCTGGAAAAAGGCGGCGAGCTGCTGTACCTGGCCCGCGCCGAGCAGCTCACATACAGCGGCGACACCATCAGCAGCCTGGAATGCGTGGCCATGGACGCGCGCTGCGTGGCACCGACCGGGCGCAATATCACCGTGAAAGCCAGGCACTATGTGCTGGCGGGTGGCGGCATCAACAGCCCGGCCCTGCTGATGCGCTCGGTCGCGCCCGACCCGCATTCGCGGCTGGGCAAGCGGACCTTCCTGCACCTGGTCAACTTCTCTGCGGGGTTGTTCGACGAGGTGATCAACCCCTTCTACGGTGCGCCGCAATCCATCTACTCCGACCATTTCCAATGGCAGGACGGCACTACCGGCAAAATGTCCTACAAACTGGAAGCACCGCCCCTGCATCCAGGCCTGGCGAGCACCCTGTTCGGTGGCTACGGCAAGCAGAACGCCTTGGACATGAACCAATTACCCCACACACACGCCATGCTCGCCCTGCTGCGCGACGGCTTCCACCCCGACAGTCCGGGCGGCCATGTGGAATTACGCGGCGATGGCACCCCCGTGCTCGATTATCAAGTTTCGCCCTACGCCTGGGACGGCCTGCGCCGGGCCTTCCACAGCATGGCCGAGATTCAGTTCGCGGCCGGGGCCAAATCAGTCAAGCCTTTGCATCACGACGCACGGTACGTGAACAGCCTGGCCGAAGCGCGCAGCGTGATTGACGGTTTGAGCCTAGAATTGCACCGCACAACCCTGGGCAGTGCCCATGTGATGGGCGGTTGCGCCATGGGCGAGGATCCCAAAAACGCAGTAACCGATAGTCTCGGTCGCCACCACCAACTGCGTAACCTGTCGATTCATGACGGCTCTCTGTTTCCTACCAGCATCGGGGCAAATCCCCAATTGTCGGTGTATGGATTGAGCGCCCAACTGGCGTCAGCCTTGGCCGAACGTCTGAAAACAGCGTGAAAAACCGTTCGATTCACGGCACTTATCTACGTAAGTCGACTTGGCCGACCGGGATGGCTGCGATACCATCCGGTTCCCCAACGGACTCCGCCAGGACGACGCGATGAACCGAGTGTTGTACCCAGGTACCTTCGACCCGATTACCAAAGGCCATGGCGATCTGGTCGAACGCGCCTCTCGCCTGTTCGACCATGTGATCATCGCGGTCGCGGCCAGCCCCAAGAAAAACCCGCTGTTTCCCCTGGAACAGCGCGTGGAGCTGGCGCAAGAGGTCACCAAGCACTTGCCGAATGTGGAAGTAGTGGGCTTTTCGACATTGCTGGCGCATTTCGCCAAGGAGCAGAACGCCAATGTATTCCTGCGCGGCCTGCGTGCGGTGTCGGACTTCGAGTACGAATTCCAGCTGGCCAACATGAACCGCCAATTGGCGCCGGACGTGGAAAGCCTGTTCCTCACGCCGTCGGAGCGTTATTCGTTCATTTCTTCGACGTTGGTCCGTGAAATTGCCGCTTTGGGCGGAGATATCACCAAGTTCGTGCATCCAGCCGTAGCAGACGCACTGACATTGCGCTTCAAGAAGTAAGACTCATTGTGGCGAGGGAGCTTGCTCCCGCCGGACTGCGCAGCAGTCCCAATCCTTTCATCCCTCACCACAGAGACAGGCTCGCACTGCGGGCGTCAATGCGGCACAATTGCGCGCATTAGTTTTCAGATGCCTTGGCAGAGTGCCCTGGCAGGAGTTTCCATGTCCCTGATCATCACCGACGATTGCATCAACTGCGACGTCTGCGAACCCGAGTGCCCGAACGCCGCCATTTCCCAAGGCGAAGAGATCTACGTGATCGACCCCAACCTGTGCACCCAGTGCGTCGGTCACTACGACGAACCGCAGTGCCAGCAGGTTTGCCCGGTGGATTGCATTCCGCTGGATGAGGCACACCCAGAGACTGAAGAACAGTTGATGGAGAAGTACCGCAAGATTACCGGTAAGGCCTAAGCCTTTTCATTGCCCGTAAAGGCCTGATCGCAGGCAAGCCAGCGCCCACATTTGAATGTATTCACATATCCAAGTGTGGGAGCTGGCTTGCCTGCGATAGCGATCTCAGCCCTCACCCAGCAATCAGCTCTGGCACTTGGGGCAAAACACACTCGCCCGCTGCCCCAGCACCACATTGCGCAATTCGGTCCCGCAGACCTTGCACGCCTCGCCGCCACGGCCATACACGAACAGTTCCTGCTGGAAATATCCCGGCTGCCCGTCGCCGCCGATAAAGTCGCGCAGCGTGGTACCGCCCCGCTCGATGGCTGCGGCCAGCACTCGCTTGATCTCAATCGCCAGCTTCAAATAGCGCCCGCGTGAAATGCCACCGGCGGCGCGACGCGGATCAATCCCCGCCGCAAACAGCGCTTCCGTCGCATAGATATTGCCCACGCCCACCACCACCGCGTTGTCCATGATGAACGGCTTCACCGCCATGGATTTGCCACGCGACAGTTGGAACAAACGCTCACCGTCAAACAGCTCGGTCAACGGCTCCGGGCCCAGACGCAGCAGCAGTTCGTGGTTGTGCGGGTCCTGGCTCCAAAGCATCGCGCCAAAACGCCGTGGGTCGGTGTAGCGCAAGGCCATCCCCGACTCCAGCTCGATATCCACATGTTCATGCTTGGCCGCCGGCATACCGACCTCAACCAGGCGCAGATTGCCCGACATGCCCAAGTGACTGATCAAGGTACCCACTTCGGCATTGATCAACAGGTACTTGGCGCGCCGTTCCACCAGCACAATTCGCTGGCCGGACAGACGCACATCCAGGTCTTCCGGAATCGGCCAGCGCAGGCGCCGCTCACGCACCACCACGCGGCTGACGCGCTGGCCTTCCAGATGCGGGGCAATCCCGCGCCGGGTGGTTTCGACTTCTGGTAACTCGGGCATGTGTACCTCTTGAATAACGGGTCAGTGCGCGCCCAGTTCGCGGATCGACAACTTCAGGCTTTCGAAGTCGTAATCCGACAGGCCCACGTAATCCAGCACCAGGTGGCCGATTGCATCCCACTCATGGTCCACCGCCTGGTTACCCAGTACACGGTAAGACGAACAGATATGCTCAGCCATCTTCAAAATGGCCAGCAGGTTCTTGAGCTGCGGATTGCGCGACGACTCATCGCTGAAAATCGCCAGGGCGTTATGGTGATTGGCGATGGCGTCGGTGACATGCTCCGGCAGGCGCCAGGATTTGGCGGTGTAGTAGCCGACCACGGCATGATTGGTGTGGAACGCGTTGTTCTCCGTATCGACCACGCGGCACTCCGGGCCCGCGTTGGCGTACGCCTGTTCCAGCACGGACATGTAGTTGGGGAAGCGCTTGAGCATCAACGGCACGCCGCAATCGTGGAACAAGCCCAGGGCATAGGCTTCGTCGACGGTTTGCGAGCCGGTGCGCTTGGCCAGGGTGAGGCAGGTCATGGCCACATCCTGGGCGGTGTCCCAGAAACGGTTGAGGGTAACGATGGTGTCGTCGCTCATCTCGCCCTTGATCGACTGCGCGTTGATCAAGTTGATGATCGAACGGCTGCCCAACAGGTTCACCGCGCGCTGGATCGATGCAATTTTGTTGCTCAGGCCGTAATACGGCGAGTTGACGATCTTCAGCAGCGCACCGGACAAGCCCGGGTCCTGGGAGATTAACCGCGCAATCACTTCCAGATCCGGGTCGGGCATGTACTGCTCCATCTGCAAATCCACCATGATTTGCGGCTGGGGCGGCACGCTGATGCCTTGCAGGGCCTGTTGGATCTGCTCGGCGGAAAGCTCTTGGGACATAAATACACACTCTGGACTAGGCGCGAATTCTACCCCTTATGCAGACGTGGCCGACACCCAAAAACCCAAGTGAAACCCGATCGAATGTGGGAGCTGGCTTGCCTGCGATAGCATCACCACCGTACGTCTGATACACCGCACCGCCCGCATCGCAGGCAAGCCAGCTCCCACATGAAAGAGTGCGCAAAGGGTATACTCCCGCTCTTTTTTCCGGAGCGACGTCATGTCCCTGCCAAGCCTGCGTCTCAAAGCCAACGCCGATCGTCGTTTGCGCAACGGCCACCTGTGGGTCTACAGCAACGAAATCGACGTGGCCGCCACCCCACTCCACGGCTTCCAGGCAGGCGACCAGGCTATCCTGGAAGCGGCCGGCGGCAAGACCCTGGGCATCGTGGCCATGAGCCCGAACAACCTGATCTGCGCCCGCCTGCTGTCGCGCGACATCAAGTTGCCGCTGGACAAGTCGCTGCTGGTACACCGCCTCAACGTGGCTCTGTCGCTGCGTGATCGCCTGTTCGACAAGCCGTTCTACCGCCTGGTCTACGGTGATTCCGACCTGCTGCCGGGTCTGGTAGTCGACCGTTTCGGCGACATCCTGGTGGTGCAGATCGCTTCGGCGACCATGGAAGCGCATAAAGAAGACGTGATCGCTGCGCTCACCCAGGTGCTCAAGCCCAGCGGCATCCTGTTCAAGAACGACTCCGCCGCGCGTGACGCCGAAGGCCTCAACCGCTACGTCGAAACCGTTTTCGGCCTGGTGCCGGAGTGGGTGGCGCTGGAAGAGAACGGCGTCAAGTTCGAAGCCCCGGTGATCCAGGGCCAGAAAACCGGCTGGTTCTACGACCACCGCATGAACCGCGCCCGCCTGGCCCCGTATGCCAAGGGCAAGCGTGTACTGGACCTGTACAGCTACATCGGAGGCTGGGGCGTGCAAGCTGCCGCCTTCGGCGCCAGTGAAGTGTTCTGCGTCGACGCTTCGGCCTTCGCCCTCGACGGCGTCGAGCGCAACGCCGCGCTGAACGGCTTTGCCGAGAAGATGACCTGCATCGAAGGCGACGTCTTTGAAGCGCTTAAAGAACTGAAAGCAAGCGAAGAACGCTTCGACGTGATCGTCGCCGACCCACCGGCCTTCATCAAACGCAAAAAAGACATGAAAAACGGAGAAGGCGCCTACCGCCGTCTCAACGAGCAAGCCATGCGCCTGCTCAGCAAAGACGGCATCCTCGTCAGCGCCTCGTGCTCCATGCACCTGCCGGAAGACGATCTGCAAAACATCCTGCTCACCAGCGCCCGCCACCTGGACCGCAACATCCAGATGCTCGAACGCGGCGGCCAGGGCCCGGACCACCCGGTGCATCCGGCGATTGTCGAGACGCGCTATATCAAGAGCATTACGTGCCGGTTGCTACCCAATAGCTGATTAAAACCGACCCCTTTGTAGGAGCGAGCTTGCTCGCGAAGAACGAATAGACGCCACGGGCTACCTGATAGCGCTGCGTTATCGTTGACGATCTTCGCGAGCAAGCTCGCTCCTACAAAGATGGCGCACATCATTACGGGAAGGGTCCGACAGCAGTATTGATTGAATTCCATTTTTCGCAGACTAGTATCGGTTTCTGGTTTTACTCCGGAAAACAAAAACAATGTCTGGGCCCACTCTCTCCCGCTTCATCCTCATCACCTGCATCTCCCTGATCAGTTTCTTCCCGATCAATATCCTGCTCCCTTCGTTTCCCGCCCTGTCCGCACAGTTCGACACACCCAGCGCAGACATCGCGCTGTCCATCAGCCTGTTCACTCTGGTGTTTTCGATCTCGCAGCTGGTCGCCGGCCCGCTGTCGGATAAATGGGGACGCAAGGAAGTCCTGCTGGGCTGCATCATGCTCTCCATCTTCGGTGCGCTGGGCTGTGCATGGGCCCCGGATTACCTGACTTTCCTGCTGTTTCGCACGGTGCAGGCCATGGGCTGTGGTTTCTTCGTGTTGGGCCATGCGCTGGTGGAAGACCTGTTCGAAGAGCAAGACCGCGCCCGCGTGCGCCTCTATTACATGACCTTGAGTGGCTCATTCGTCGCGCTGTCACCGCTGATCAGCTCCTGGCTGCAAACTACGCTCGACTGGCAAGGCAGCTTCTACGGCTTTGCGTTGATGGCAGCCGGCATGTTGATCCATGCGCTGTGCATCCTGCCTGCTAAATCCGCCAGTGCGCATCGGGCGCCAGTGTCCATCATCGGCACACTCAAGGCCGTCGCCGCCAACCACGACTTTCTGCGCTACTGGTGGATCGCAGCCCTGGTGTTCGCCTGCTATTTCGCCTTGATCAGTGTGACACCGCTGATTTTCATGGACGCACTGAAGCTCTCTGAATACGAGTACGCGCTCGTGTTGATGGTGTACGGCGTGGCCTATCTGCTCGGTGGCGTGGTGGCCTCTTATCTGCAAAAGCGCATCACGCTGTCCCGGCAGATCAATATCGGGCTCGGCTTGTTGCTCGTCGCTGGTGTGTTGTTAACGCTGATCGTCAGCCTGCAAGCCATCACCAGCGTAACCTTGCTGATACCGATGCTGATCAGCGCCCTGGCCGTCACCCTGGTGCGCCCGGCTGCGATTTCGGCGGCGATGCTGCTGTTTTCCAGCAGCGCAGGAACGGCTGCATCAGCGGGTAACAGCATTATGTTCCTCACCGCCGCCATCAGCAGCGCCCTGCTTGCGCAAACCGGGCCCCATTTACTGATGACCATTGCTGTCAGTTTCATTGTTTTCAGCCTATGGGGCTGGCTGACGAATATCAGGATCAATCGCTAACGCGACCCCTGTAGGAGCGAGCTTGCTCGCGAAAAACGAATAGACGCCACGGGCTACCTGATAGCGCTGCGTTATCGTTGACGATCTTCGCGAGCAAGCTCGCTCCTACAGGGGAAGGTGTCTTATAGCCAGATGGCGTCCCATAGGGGGTATTGGCCAATGTGCTCGACCAAGCCTGCGCGCAAGGGGTTGGCGACGATGTAGCGAGCCATTGCCTTCAAGTCTTCTTCACGGCGCAACGCCCGGTCGAAATAGCCTTTTTGCCAAAGCACTCCGAAGGACTGTCTTGCCTTATTGACTGCACGGGCACTTCGCGATTTGGTTCGCTGCATGAGCCTGGGCAAATCGCCGCTGTGCAACTCCACCAGCCAGTGGAAATGGTCGGGCATGACCACCCAGGCGAGTGACGTTGCATCTTTGTCTTCCTGAGCCTTTCTGAATTCGCGGACCAGCAAGCGACCGATAAGCCAGTCTTGAAAAATGTGTTGCCGTTGATGGGTGACAGCCGTTAGCAAGTAGATACTGCCCGATTCTGAATAGCGCCCTTTACGCAGCCGATGCGCATTTTGCTGGTTGGACATTCCTTCGTCCTCTTCTGTGATTGGAAGAGAAACGGTAGGAGCTGCAGCGCCAACCAGCCTTTAAACAGTAGTTCTGAATATGTCCCCCCTGTAGGAGCGAGCTCGCTCGCGAAAAACCCACAGACGACACGGGCTACCTGATAGCACAGCGTCATCGTTGACGATTTTCGCGAGCAAGCTCGCTCCTACAAGAAGTCGGTGTAGAATCGGCCCTATTCATCGCCAGTCATCCCCCGGCGGGTTTATGAGCTCGAGGCCCAAGCAAGCGGCGATCCCGCGATGCGAGTGGCAACTTCCGGACACACGGCCATTTTCTGAGTGTTCCAGTCGTCAATTAGAAGCTCACTCCCCTTTAGTACTTGATTAGCCGCCCGGAGTGCTCCAATGCCTGATTACCGCTCGAAAACATCCACCCACGGCCGCAACATGGCCGGCGCGCGCGCACTGTGGCGTGCCACGGGGATGAAAGATGACGACTTCAAAAAGCCGATCATCGCGATTGCCAACTCCTTTACCCAGTTCGTACCGGGCCACGTCCACCTCAAGGACCTCGGCCAACTGGTCGCCCGCGAAATCGAACGCGCTGGCGGTGTAGCGAAAGAATTCAACACCATCGCCGTGGACGACGGCATCGCCATGGGTCATGACGGCATGCTGTATTCCCTGCCGAGCCGCGAGATCATCGCCGACTCCGTGGAATACATGGTCAACGCCCACTGCGCTGACGCCATCGTCTGCATCTCGAACTGCGACAAGATCACCCCCGGCATGTTGATGGCTGCCTTACGCCTGAACATCCCGGTTATCTTCGTCTCCGGCGGCCCGATGGAAGCAGGCAAGACCAAGCTCGCCTCCCACGGCCTCGACCTGGTCGACGCCATGGTGATCGCCGCCGACTCCAGCGCTTCTGACGAGAAGGTCGCGGAATACGAGCGCAGCGCCTGCCCGACTTGTGGTTCGTGCTCTGGCATGTTCACCGCCAACTCGATGAACTGCCTGGTGGAAGCCCTGGGTCTCGCCCTGCCGGGCAACGGTTCCACACTGGCCACTCACAGCGACCGCGAGCAGTTGTTCCTGCAGGCCGGCCGTACCATCGTCGAGCTGTGCAAGCGTTACTACGGCGAGAACGATGAGTCGGTGTTGCCGCGCAATATCGCCAACTTCAAGGCGTTCGAAAACGCCATGACCCTGGACATCGCCATGGGCGGTTCCACCAACACCATTCTGCATTTGCTGGCCGCCGCCCAGGAAGCCGAGATCGATTTCGACCTGCGCGACATCGACCGCCTGTCCCGTCACGTGCCGCAACTGTGCAAAGTCGCGCCGAACATCCAGAAGTACCACATGGAAGACGTGCACCGCGCCGGCGGGATCTTCTCGATCCTCGGTTCCCTTGCCCGTGGCGGCCTGCTGCATACCGACCTGCCGACCGTGCACAGCAAGTCCATCGCCGAAGGCATCGCCAAATGGGACATCACCCAGACCGACGACGAAGCCGTGCACACCTTCTTCAAGGCCGGCCCGGCCGGTATTCCGACGCAGACGGCGTTCAGCCAGTCGACCCGTTGGGACACCCTGGACGACGACCGTGAAAACGGCTGCATCCGCAGTGTCGAGCACGCCTACTCGCAAGAAGGCGGCCTGGCCGTACTGTACGGCAACATCGCCCTGGACGGCTGTGTGGTCAAAACGGCGGGCGTGGATGAGTCCATCCACGTCTTCGAAGGCCGCGCCAAGATCTACGAGAGCCAGGACAGTTCGGTACGCGGCATCCTCGCGGACGAAGTCAAGGAAGGCGATATCGTGATCATCCGTTACGAAGGCCCCAAAGGCGGCCCGGGTATGCAGGAGATGCTTTACCCCACGTCCTACCTGAAATCCAAAGGCCTGGGCAAAGCCTGCGCCCTGCTGACCGACGGGCGTTTCTCCGGCGGGACTTCGGGCCTGTCCATCGGCCACGCTTCCCCGGAAGCC
The DNA here is from genome assembly GCF_001439735.1 of Pseudomonas paralactis. Taxonomy (GTDB): domain Bacteria; phylum Pseudomonadota; class Gammaproteobacteria; order Pseudomonadales; family Pseudomonadaceae; genus Aquipseudomonas; species Aquipseudomonas paralactis. The sequence goes on along the minus strand of NZ_JYLN01000003.1, from coordinate 494,464 downwards.
GCTGCCGGTGGCGCGATTGGCCTGGTGCAGGATGGCGACAAGGTGCTGATCGACATTCCGAACCGCTCGATCAACCTGTTGATCAGCGATGAAGAACTGGCAGCACGCCGGGTTGAGCAGGACAAGAAAGGCTGGAAGCCAGTGGAGAAGCGCCCGCGCAAAGTCACCACCGCGTTGAAGGCCTACGCGTTGTTGGCCACCAGCGCCGACAAAGGTGCGGTACGCAACAAAGCCATGCTCGACGGCCTGTAAGCCCCGCGCATAAAAATGCCCCGCCAAGTGCGGGGCATTTTTTTGCCTGGCCAAAACCTCCACAACACCGAGGATCAACTGTGGGAGCTGGCTTGCCTGCGATAGCTATAGGCCTGCCGGTGAGTTCTTGTTTGGCACACCGCCATTGCGGGCGAGCCAGCCCCCGCATTGGATATAGGTAATCTCTTAGAACTGTGGGGTATAGGTCATGGTGAACATCACATTGCGTGGGTCGCCGTAGTAGTTGCTGCCCCAGTTCGCGTTGTAGGCCGGGATGTAATACTTCTTGTCGAACATGTTGTTCAGGTTTGCCGCCACGGTGAATTCCTGGTTGATCTTGTAGGCCACCCGCGAATCCCACAATGCATTACCCGGCACGCTGAAAGTACGGTCATAGGCTTCGGTGCTGCTTTGCGCGGTCACACCGGCACCCACGCTCCAATGCTGCCAATCGTCCGGCAACTGGTAATCGCCCCAGACCTTGAGCAAGTGCTTGGGGGTCCAGGTGCTGAAAATCTTGCCTTCGTAGGTATTGTCCTTGAGGAATTTAGTGGTGTTGTAGGTGTAGCTGGAGGCCAGCTGCAGGCCTGGCAGCACCTCACCACTGAGTGTGGCTTCAAAGCCTTGGCTGCGGACCTTGCCGGAAGCGACCGAGCAGTACCAACCATTGCAGTTCATTGGCCCTTGCAGGTCCTGCACGCTACGGTTTTCCTGGTCGTAACGGAAGATCGCAAACGAGGTATTGAGGCGCCCGTCAGCCAGCTCTCCCTTGACGCCCAACTCGTAGTTTTTGCCCTCGATAGGCTTGAGCAGGGAGCCGGAGGTAGTCAGGTTGGTTTGCGGCTCAAAGGCATCGGCATAGCTGGCGTAGGCCGACCACTGCTCGTTGAGCGCATAGACCAGGCCGGCGTAGGGCGTAACCTTGCCATTGGACTGGGTGGTATTGTCTTGCGGTGCACTATAGGCGCCTTTGAATCCACTCTGGCCAATGTAGGAATAGTCATACCAACTGGTACGCGCACCGACGATCAACGTCAGCGGGTCCAGGACTTTCACACGCCAGGTGCCATAGATGCCTTTCTGGCGGATGTCATACCAGCTTTTCGAGGCGGCACCCTCCTGGAACAATTGGTATTTGTCGCGCTGTGGGCGGTTGTGGTCGATGTTGAAGATATCCGCACCGGGATTTGAAGCCCGAGCCCACTGGTCATCGGTGGTGAGCTTGGAATAGTTGGCGCCCAGCACCACTTCCTGCTGGAAGCCCAGCCCCTCAAACTTGCCGTTTACATACACATCCGCGCCGCGGCTCTTGGTATTGAAGTCGGTGATCCAATCCACATAGGGCACAGTGCCACCGCCGACGGGTACCGTGTCCCACGTCGCCTGGTAGGTTGCGTCGTTGTGTTCATCCATGGCTACCAGTGCGGCTTTCACTTTCCAGTCATCGTTGAAGCGATGCTCGATGTCGGCAAACACCTGAGTCTGATTGTTGACGTTGCGGTTCCAACTGGCGCCGACAAATGTAGAGCGCGGCAGACCGATATCACTGCCGTCGGCATAACGGGGCAACGACATGAAGTTGGGGCGCGAATGGCCCTTCTGGTTACTGATGCCCAGGCCGACGGTGGTGTCGGGAGTGAAATCGTAGTCGACGGCGCCATAAACCGTCTGGTTCCAGCCACCCGCATAGTCGACGAAGGAGTCGGTGGTGTCGTAATCCGCTACGAAGCGGCCGCGCAAGGTGCCTTCGGCGTTCAGCGGGCCACCGACGTCGACCTGAGTGCCGTAGTGGTCCCATGATCCAGCCTTGGCGGTAATGGTCGCAGTCGGCGCTTGCTGCCCGCGCTTGCGCACCAGGTTCATGGTGCCGCCGGGGCTGTTGGCACCTTGCAGCAAGGCGGCCGGGCCACGCAGCGTCTCGACGCGGTCGTAAATGGCCATGTTTTCGGTGAGATAGCTGCCCAAGGTGTAAGTGTTACGTGGAATCCCCACACCGTCGTATTGCAGGGTACCGACCTCGAAACCACGGGAGAAGATGAACATACCGGAGCCGGGAGACTTGGTCGCTGTCAGGCCGGGCGTGCGCTTGACCACTTCAGAGAGCTTGGTGGTATTCTGATCATCCATCTGCTTACGGGTCATGACGCTGACCGACTGCGGGATGTCCTTGAGTTTTTGCTCGCCCTTGCCCAGGGTCACGGCCCCCGTGGTGTACGAGCCCGTGCCTTCGGTGGTGACGCCCAGGCGTTCGGCCGTGATGGTGGTGGCGCCCACTTCCAGGGCAGTGCCTGGTACCACACGTTTTTCCAGGGTGACAGTATCGGCATTGATAAACGCCGCGCTCAACCCCGTGCCGCCGAGCAGTTGCCCCAAGGCTTCACGCTGTCCCAGGTTGCCCTTCACACCCGGCGATGTCACCCCTTGGGTCAGCTCCCCATTCACTAGCACCTGAACCCGCGTCACCGCCGAGAACGCCGCCAGCGCAGCGTCCAGGCCCTGCCCGGGAATATCGAAGCGGTAAGCCTGGGCCTGGTTGGCCTCAGCGGCCTGCAGGTACGACGGCGCGATGCAACTGGCCAAGGAAATGGCCAGGGCCAGCAAGGGCCGTGTGGCGAATCGGTATGCCATGAATGGTGCTCCCCGGTACAAAAAGTCTGTGATCGGCGCCGCACTACTTGAGAGTGCTTACTATTTACGCCTCAGTGATCAAGGACGATGGCTTGCGGGGAAACCCTGAAAATATTTTGAAAAATTGCCGTCAGGACGCGTTGCCTTCACGTAACACCAGCAAATACGGGGTGTAGTGCTCGGCACGCAGGTTGAGGGTGTATTCCAACGCCTTGAGCACGGCATCGGGTTTGTCGATTTCGAACACGCCGGACACCACCCGATTGCGCAACGCATCACCGAGCACTAGCGTCTTGCCCGGCCAGTAGCGGTTCAGCTCAGAGACCACCACCGACAAAGGTTGCTGACGGAACACCAGTTGCCGCTGACGCCAGGCAAAGCCGCTGGCCGGGTCGAAACCGTGGGCGTGCGCAAGGTTCCGGTCCTGATACTCCACAGCCCGCCCCGGTTCCAGATAGACCGGCGTGCCGCTCCCTGCACTGACCTCAACCTTGCCCTGCGCCACCTGCACGCGCGTCTGATCATCACGCCGCGCCACACTGAACTGGGTGCCGACCACTCTCACCCAGCCGTCGCCCGACTGCACCACAAAGGGCCGTGCAGGATCCTTGGTCACATCGAAGAAACCTTCACCACGCAGCAAACGAATCTGCCGCTCACCCGCAGTCATGCGGATTTGCACCGCACTGTCGGTGTTGAGCTGAAGGTGGGAACCATCGGCCAGTTCGATGGTGCGCGACTCGCCAGTGCCGGTGGCGTAGTCGGCACGCAAGCGGTCAAGCCAGGGAGTGTTCTGCACGGTCAGGCCCACGGCCAGCAACACGGCAGCCGCATACGCCCAGCGCCGAAGCGGTTTACGCCAATTGGCCTGCTCGCCACGGCGAATGACTCGCGCCGGCTCACGCAGGCCGTCGAGCATCGCCTGCACTTCCTGCCAGGCATCATCCTGGGCCTGGCCCTGCCCGAGCCAGGCAGCAAAGGCGTCCATTTCAGCCGCGGTCAAGTCCTCGGCGTGCAGGCGGAAATACCAGCCGGACGCTTCTTCGAACAACACATCAGCAGTAGGCGGGGCAGTCATGACCGACGTCCTTGTGCATCGCAGGCTAGGCGCGTCTTGATGTACCCACGGCACTCAATCAAGGCGCGACGCAATTGGTATTCCACACTGCGCGGGCTGATCGACAGGCGTTCGCCAATCTCGCGGTAGGAAAGCTCGTCGACATGATAGAGCAGGAAGATCTGCCGAGTCGCCTCGGGCAGGCCCAGAATCGCATCCTGCATCAGTCGCTCCTGCTGATAGGCGGCCAGTTGTTCGTCGGCACCGGGGTTGCTGCAGGGCAGTTCTTCGCTCGGTGCGCCGGCATCCAGACGCTCGCGACGAATAGCCTGGCGTTGGTGGTCACGCACCAGGTTACTGGCAATGGTAAAGAGGAACGCGGGGAGGTTGTCGATCTTCTCACCGGACTCCAGGCGCGCCAGGCGCAGGAACGATTCCTGGGTCAGGTCGGCAGCCACCTGAGCGCTGCCGGTGCGGCGGGTAACGAAGGCTTCGAGGGCTTTCTTCTGCTCCGCGAACAGGCGCGCGATCTGCGTATTCCAGGAGGACACAGCACTACCTTGAGAAGAACGGACGGTTCAGGGAGTGCGCACGCTAGCAAAGAATGAGATTAGTTCGCAATTGATATCTATTTTTGCCTTTGAGTCTGTGCTGTTCTTAAGACCGCCTTCGCGGGCAAGCCCGCTCCCACCGTTGACCGCGCACCAACATGAGAATGCGGTCGACGGTAGGAGCGGGCTTGCTCGCGAAGGCAGGCGACGCTGTGTTACTGAATCTCCTCCGGCTTGACGATCACCCAGTTCTTGTCCGCCGTCACCGGCAGCCCTTCCTTGGCTTGCGCCGCCGCGTGCTTGGCGATCATGCCGTTGAGTTGCGTCATGTACTTGTCTTTGCGGTTGATCCACAGGTGGATGCCGCCCTTGGCCACATCCACATCGTGGAACAGCATGTAGCCGTCGCTGGTCGGTGTGTCACCGCCGACAATCACCGGTTTTTTCCATTCGTCGATGTAGGTGAGAATCGCCGCGTGCTTGCCGGCCATCCAGGTCGCCGGGGTCCACAGATAGGGGGTCAGTTCCAGGCCGAGGTTGCTCTTCTCGTCATACTTGCCGGCAGTGATCTGTTTGCGTGCGGTGGTCAGCTCGCCGGTCTTGCGGTCCTTGAGCATCGTGGTCACGCCGATGACGTTCTCGGGCTTTACGTTGTAGCCGTACTTCGGATCGGCCGCGACCATGCGCACCAGCTCCTCGGACGCGGCGGTCATCACATAGACCTCGATGCCGTTTTCCATCAGCTTGTTGTACAGCTCGGCCTGGCCGGTGAAGACTTTCGGCGGCTGTACCTCGGATTTTTTCACCACGTCGCCTTCAAAATAGCTGACCGGCACGGGCTTGCCGGAGGCCATCAGCTCGTCGACCTGCACTTTGAGTTCCTTGAGGGTGAAGCCGGAAAAAATCTGCGCAACCCAGGGGTAGCAGACCATGTCGTCGACTTCGCACAGACGATAATAGTAGCTGAACAGACTTTCCTTATGATCGGCGGTGTCTTTGAAGGGGATAAGCTTGAGCGAAGGGTCCATGGTTTCGCGGGTGATCAGGCCCTTGTTTTCCATGAACGGCAGCAGCGACTCTTCAAGGTCGTAACGGTAGCTGGTGTTGTCCATGTCGAACACCGCGTAGTTACCCTTGTTGGCGTTGGCGGCGATCATTTCGTTGAGCTGTTTGGCGGCAGGTGCCGGCCAGTGTTTCAACTCGGTGGCGGCAAACGCCTGGCTGGCAAGCCCGAGGCAAAAGGCGGCGGATACCAATAGTTTCGGCGCGAGCTTCATAGGCGTTGTCTCCCTCAAGTGAAAGACATCGACGCTAACAAATCCGTATGACAGTTATCGCCCGAGCACGACCCAGGACGTCGTGATCACGCCAAGGGCATACGCCTGAGCGTCAAACCCTTATTCCAAAAACGACAGTTACCATTCCATATCGGTATTAAATCAATATATTTCAAGCTGTTAGGCTTCCCGGTTCGCAATCGCAGGCTCACGCGATTGGCTGCCTTCTCAACGGAGCTTCAATGAATCTGCCCCTGATTCTCAATTTATTGGTGTTCGTGGCCCTGTTGCTGGGCCTGGCACAAACTGGCCGTACTAACTGGAGCCTCGCCAAGAAGGTCCTGTTCGCCCTGGTGCTGGGCGTGCTGTTCGGTACGGCATTGCATACGGTTTATGGCGACGGTAACCCGGTGCTAAAAGCCTCCATCGGCTGGTTTGACCTGGTCGGCAATGGCTATGTGCAGTTGCTGCAAATGATCGTGATCCCGCTGGTGTTCGCTTCGATCCTCAGTGCCGTGGCGCGCCTGCACAACGCCTCGTCCCTGGGCAAGATCAGCTTTTTGACCATCGGCACGCTGCTGTTCACCACGGCCATCGCGGCGCTGATCGGCATCGGCTTGACCAACCTGTTCGGCCTCACCGCCGAGGGCCTGGTGGCCGGCACTCAGGAAATGGCGCGCCTGCAAGTGATCCAGAGTGATTACGCGGGCAAGGTCGCCGACCTGAATATCCCGCAGTTGCTGCTGTCGTTCGTGCCGGCCAACCCGTTCGCCGACCTGGCCCGGGCCAAACCGACGTCGATCATCAGCGTGGTGATTTTCGCCGCATTCCTTGGGGTTGCCGCGCTGCAACTGCTCAAGGACGACGTGGAAAAAGGCCAGAAAGTCCTTAACGCCATCGACACCCTGCAAGCCTGGGTCATGCGCCTGGTGCGCCTGGTGATGAAGCTGACCCCCTACGGTGTGCTGGCGCTGATGACCAAAGTGGTCGCCGGTTCCAACCTGCAAGACATCATCAAGCTGGGCAGTTTCGTGGTGGTGTCGTACCTGGCCCTGGGCCTGATGTTTGTGGTGCACGGTTTGCTGCTGTCGTTGGCCGGGATCAACCCGCTGCGCTTCTTCCGCAAGGTGTGGCCGGTGCTGACCTTCGCCTTCACCAGCCGCTCCAGCGCTGCAAGCATCCCGCTGAGCATTGAAGCGCAGACCCGTCGCCTGGGCATCCCGCAATCCATCGCCGGTTTCGCCGCCTCGTTTGGTGCGACCATCGGCCAGAACGGCTGTGCCGGTCTTTACCCTGCGATGTTGGCGGTGATGGTCGCCCCGACTGTGGGCATCAACCCGCTGGACCCGCTGTGGATCGCGACCCTGGTGGCGATTGTGACCTTGAGTTCGGCGGGCGTTGCCGGCGTCGGCGGCGGTGCGACCTTTGCCGCGCTGATCGTGCTGCCGGCCATGGGCTTACCGGTGTCACTGGTGGCACTGCTGATTTCGGTGGAGCCACTGATCGACATGGGCCGTACGGCGTTGAACGTCAATGGTTCGATGACGGCCGGGGCGATTACCAGCCAGATCATGGGGCAGACGGATAAAGCGCTGTTGAATGCCGATGAGCATGCCGAACTGGCGCAGGCATAAAGGCTTATAACCTGTAGGAGCGAGCTTGCTCGCGAAGAACCTGAGGACGCCGCGTTCATTCAGAATGCCCGCGTCATCGTTGACGATCTTCGCGAGCAAGCTCGCTCCTACACTAGTTGCGCTCCCACACTTCGAAGTTGTAGGCCGGTTTATCACCTTCGGCCGGATTCTCGACATTCGACACCAGCTTCCACTGGTTCATATCAAACGCTGGAAACCACGCATCCCCTTCCGGGCTGAGCGCCACCCGCGTCAGGTACAGGCGATCCGCCTGCTCCAGCCCCTGCGCATACAACTGCGCGCCGCCGATCAGCATCAGTTCGTCCACGCCTTGGGCCTTGGCCCACGCCTCAGCGCGCTCGACTGCCGCTTCAAGTGACGGAAAAACTTCCGCACCTTCAAGCCTCAGATCGGTCTGACGGCTGACCACTATGTTCAAGCGCCCCGGCAGCGGTCGACCCAGGGAGTCCCAGGTCTTGCGCCCCATGATGATCGGCTTGCCCAGCGTGGTGGCCTTGAAATACTTGAAATCCCCCGGCAAATGCCAGGGCATGCTGTTGTCGACGCCGATCACGCGGTTTTCACCGAGGGCTGCGATCAGGCTTAAAGGAAGAGTTTTTTTCATGGCGACGAGAATACCAGAGCCGCGAGTCAGCGGTTATGCTCCAACCTCATCAACACAACAGGACAGCGCGTGACTGCACTGAACCCGCTGCAAAAACTCTGGCTGACAGAAGCCGTGCGCCTGCGTGAAGAACACGCAGGCCCCCTGGAAGACCTGGAAGCCAACCGCCTGGCCCGTACGGCCGGGGGCGACCTGTCGACACGCATTACGCAGCGCGCCCTGCACCTGGCCGGGCGCGACGGCCTGACCGGCGCCCTCACACGCTGGCTGCAAGGCGCACGCCTGGCGCTGGTGTTGTTGGCGGTGGTGGCTGTGATCAGCGGCGCCGGTCTGGCGTTTGCTGCGTTGGGTAATGGCCTGATGCCGGTGAACGTGTTCTGGGCCCTGGGCAGCCTGCTGGGGTTGAACCTGATCCTGCTGATCAGTTGGGCTCTGGGCCTGCTGTTTGCCGGCGAACACAGCGCCAGCCTTGGGCGACTGTGGTTGTGGCTCAGCGAGAAACTGGCGCGTGACGCCAAGGCCGCACAGTTGGCACCCGCGCTACTGCTGTTGTTGCAACGGCAAAAACTCAATCGCTGGGCGGTGGGTGTGCTGGTCAACAGCCTGTGGCTGCTGGCCTTGCTCAGCGCCATGGTGATTCTGCTGACCCTGCTCGCCACCCGTCGCTACGGCTTTGTGTGGGAAACCACCATTCTCGGCGCCGATACGTTTGTCGCCGTGACCCAGGCCCTCGGCACACTCCCGGCTCTGCTCGGTTTCAATGTGCCCACCGTGGAGATGATCCGCGCCAGCGGCGACTCCGCGCTGAATATCGAAAGCGCCCGCCAGGCCTGGGCGGCCTGGCTGGTGGGCGTGTTGCTGGTCTACGGCCTGCTGCCGCGGTTGATCCTTGCCTTGCTGTGCCTGTGGCGATGGAAACGCGGGCGCGCAGCGTTGCGCCTAGATCTCAACCTGCCTGGCTACGCCCAACTGCGCGAACGCCTGATGCCCAGCAGCGAACGGCTTGGGGTCAAAGATGCCGCGCCCGAACAGCTGCACCACGTCAGCGGCGGCGTCAGCGAGATGGAAAGCGACGGCGCCTTGCTGGTGGCCATCGAACTCGACGATCAGCAACCATGGCCACCCAAACTGCCCGGCAACGTTAAAAACGCCGGCATCCTCGACAGCCGCGAATCACGCAACAAACTGCTGGAACAACTCAGCCGGTTCCCGCCGGCGCGCCTGGCTATCGTTTGCGACCCACGCCGCTCGCCGGATCGCGGCAGTCTGGCGCTGATCGCCGAACTGGCGCGCAGCGCAACCGCCACTCGTGTATGGCTGCTGCAAGCACCGCCGGGCCAGGCGCTGGACGCCGAGCGCCTGGGTGACTGGCACACTGCGCTGCAACAACTTGAGCTGCCGTTCGCCGACTGCGCGCCGTTAAACTGGCTGGAGACCGGGCATGACTAAACCGCTGAAACTCGCCGTAGTCGGCCACACCAACGTCGGCAAGACCTCACTGCTGCGCACCCTCACCCGTGACGTGGGCTTCGGCGAAGTCTCCCATCGCCCCAGCACCACGCGGCACGTCGAAGGCGCACGCTTGTCGGTGGATGGCGAAGCCTTGCTGGAGCTGTACGACACGCCCGGCCTGGAAGACGCCATCGCCCTGCTCGACTATCTGGAGCGCCTGGACCGCCCCGGCGAACGCCTGGACGGGCCCGCGCGCCTGGCGCGTTTTCTGGAAGGCAGCGAAGCCCGTCAACGGTTCGAACAGGAAGCCAAGGTGTTGCGCCAATTGCTGGCTTCGGACGCCGGCCTGTATGTGATCGACGCCCGCGAGCCGGTGCTGGCCAAGTACCGCGATGAGTTGCAAGTGCTGGCCAGTTGCGGCAAACCCTTGTTACCGGTGCTCAACTTCGTCACCAGCAGCGACCAGCGCGAGCCGGACTGGCGCGAAGCCCTGGCCCGCCTCGGCCTGCACGCGCTGGTGCGTTTTGACAGCGTGGCGCCGCCGGAAGACGGTGAACGACGTCTGTACGAAAGCCTCGCCCTGCTGCTGGAAAACTCCCGCCCGCAGCTGGAACGCCTGATCCTTGATCAAGAGGCCCAACGCCTGGCCCGCCAGCAAAGCGCCGCCCGCTTGATCGCCGAATTGTTGATCGACTGCGCGGCCTGCCGTCGCAGTGTCGTTACCGAAGATGAACAGCAAGCCATCGGCGATCTGCGCAAAGCGGTGCGCCAACGCGAACAAAAGTGCGTCGAAGCCCTGCTCAAACTGTTCGGCTTTCGCCCACAGGATGCCGCCGCCAGTGACCTACCGTTGCTCGACGGTCGCTGGGGCGATGACTTGTTCAACCCCGAGACCCTCAAGCAGCTTGGCGTGCGGGTCGGCGGCGGGATCGCCGCGGGCGCTGCGGCCGGTGCTGGCGTGGATCTGCTGGTCGGCGGCCTGACCCTTGGCGCTGCGGCCCTGGCCGGAGCTATCGCCGGTGGCGCCCTGCAAACCGCACGCAGCTACGGCAGTCGCCTGCTCGGCAAAATCAAGGGCCAGCGCGAGCTGACCGTCGACGACAGCGTATTGCGCCTGCTCGCCCTGCGCCAACGCCAACTGCTCAAGGCCCTGAACCTGCGCGGCCATGCGGCGATGCACAGCATCAAGGTCGACACGCCCCAGGACAAAACCTGGCGCGAGGGCAAACTGCCCGACGCCTTGCACAAGGCCCGCGCCTATCCACAATGGTCATCCTTGAACCCCCACGCGAAACTGAGCCAGGCCGAGCGCCAGGAGCAGGTTGAAGCCCTGGCCCAGCGCCTGGACCAGACCTGAGCCACAAAACACCTGCGTGTTCCAGGTTTATGAGGCCTCACCCCACAACATGCGGATATTGCGCTCGGCCAGCGCCGGGCCCACGCTCATGCCCACGCCGGTGTGCATCAACGCAGCACTGACGCCGGGTGCCGCCCGCACAAACGAAAACGGCCCCGGCCCGCGCGCACCGTAGACGCCTTGCCAGCGTTCGACCACCTGGAGGCTGCACCCCAGGGTCTGTTCGGCCAGCTCGATCATCCAGTCATCGATCTGCTCGGCATTGAAGGGCGACGGGTCGCTGTCGTAATGGTGGGAGTCGCCGATGATCAGTTCGCCATGGGGCGTGGGGCTGATCAGCAGGTGAATGCCATGCTCCTGCAGATGCGGCGTTTCGCGCAGGATCTGCGCCTGGACCGCAGCAGCTTCCGGCAGGTCGGCGAAAGCGCCGTAATGCACGCAACTCAAGCCGGTGAGCAGGGCGTGTTGCAGGTTCAGATTAAGCACCGGCCGCGCACGCAGCATTTGCAGGCGGCAGGTGTGCGGGTTGAGCGGGGCTATGGATTCGGCCAGCAGGGTTTGATAGTCGTGGCCTGAACAGACAACGATCTGCTCACCGCGAAAGCTGCCGGCCGTGCTGTGCAGCTGGCCCGGCTCTACGTCGCGTACCAGCGTGGAGAAATGGAACTCCACGTTCAGGTGCTGGCTCAGGTAATGGATCAGCGCCGGGATCGCCTCACGGGAGTACAGCTGCTGGTCATCCTTGCCATGCAACGCGGCGCGGTGATGGCGGAACTGGCCAGCGTACAGGTCTTTCATCGCAGCGCCTTGCAGCAACTCCACGTTATAGCCGTGCTCCCGGGCACGCCCGGCGCAGAAGGCTTCGAGCAGATGTTCTTCGGCTTCGGTACGGACGAACAGGTAGGCGCCATTGCGCTTGAGCGCCAGGCCCGCTGCTTGCGCCCAATGGCCCCATATTTCGCGGCTTTCCCGCGCCAGGTCGAGCATTGGCCCTGGTGGTTGACCGGTGACCAGTGCCTGGCCGAAGTTGCGCACTGAGGCGCCCAATGGCGTGGCGGTGCGCTCGAACACCTTGACCTTGAGGCCGCGCCTGGCGGCGGCATAGGCGTGGGAGAGACCAAGGATGCCGGCGCCGACGATCAGTAAATCGCTGTGTTGTGTCATGACATGATGTTCCTGTCCTTGAGGCCGCAATCGCAGGCAAGCCAGCTCCCACACTTGAACGGGTTCACACATCAAAATGTGGGAGCTGGCTTGCCTGCGATGAGGCCATCAGCCCTAACGAAAGTCCTACTGACCGGCTACCTTCTCCGACTTACCGTCATAACGCTTGCGCCATTCGGCCAGGATGCTGTCGCGATTCTTCGACGCCCAGGCAAAGTCGTTCTTGATCAACCGTTGCTCATAGTCCGCCGGCAACTCGGTCTGCGGCTTGGCAATCCCCGGTTGGGCGAGCACGGCAAAGTTTTCCTTGTACAGCTCCATCGCCGCTGGGCTGGCGGAGAAATCAGCCAGTTTCTTCGCAGCGTCGGCATGGGCGCTGCCCTTGATCACAGCGGTAGCTTCGATCTCCCAGCCCAGGCCCTCTTTGGGCAGGATGATCTCCAGCGGGGCGCCCTGACGCTTGAGTTGAACCGCCGGGTACTCGAAGGAAATCCCGATCGGAAACTCACCGGACGCCGCCAGCTTGCACGGCTTGGAGCCGGAGTGAACGTACTGGCCGATGTTCTGGTGCAGGTCGTCCATGTACTGCCAGCCCTGCTTCTCGCCGAAGGTCTGCAACCAGGCACTCACATCCAGAAAGCCCGTGCCGGAGGACGCCGGGTTGGGCATCACGATCTTGCCCTTGTATTCAGGCTTGGTCAGGTCCTGCCAGCTCACCGGTTTGGTCAGGCCCTGCTTCTGGGCTTCAACGGTGTTGAAACAGAGGGTCGCGGCCCACACGTCCATGCCCACCCAAGCCGGCGGGTTGGCGGGGTCGCGATAGTTCTTGCCGATCTTGTCCAGATCCCTGGGCGCGTAGTTGTCCAACATGCCCTGCTGGTCGAGGATCGCCAGGCTGGAGGCGGCCAGGCCCCACACCACGTCAGCCTGCGGGCGGTCTTTTTCGGCCAGCAGCTTGGCGGTGATAATGCCGGTGGAGTCGCGTACCCACTTGATCTCGATGTCGGGGTTGGCCTGTTCGAAGGCTTTTTTGTAGGTCTTCAACTGCTCGGCTTCAAGGGCCGTGTACACGGTCAATTCGGTCTTGGCGAAGGCATTCAGGCTGAATGCCGTGAGTACCGCAGCGACCAGCGCCAGGGGCTTGAACATGGAGCACCTCCTTCAGGGATGTTTTATTGGCCGGGCGCGGTCTGGCGCCAGGCTTGGGAGCGACGCAGCGCGCCACGTGAGGCCCACGCCAGCAGCAGCGAGACGCCGACTGAGGTGAACAGGATCAGGGTCGACATGGCCGCCGCGCCGCCCACATTGCCGGCGTCGTCCATGTTCAGCACGGCGACGGCGGCGAGGATGGTGTCGGGGCTGTAGAGAAAGATCGCGGCGGACACGGTGGTCATCGCCGACACAAACAGGTAGCGCAGGATATCCAGCAGCGCCGGCAGGCAGATCGGCACCGTGACGCGCCAATAGTGGCGGTACAACGGCGCCTTGAGTGACAACGCCGCCGCTTCGAACTCGGCGTCCAGTTGGCGCAGGGCGGTGGTCGCGGTCATCTGCGCGGTGGTCAGGTAGTGCGCAATGGTGCACACCACCAGCAACGCCATGCTGCCGTAGAACACGTGCAGCGGGTTGCCGTTGAGGTTGAAAAAAAACACATACCCCAGGCCCAGCACCAGGCCCGGCACCGCCATCGGTACGAAGCTGAGCATACGCAGCGCCAGGTTCAGGTTTTTCTGGCCCTTGGTTTTTTCCATCAGGTAGGCGCCGGTGAAGATCAGCACACTGCCAATCAACGCCGTGCACAGCGCCATGGTCAGGCTGTTGCGATAGGCCAGCCAGCCGCCGCCGGCGGTGTCTTCGAACTGGTAGTGGTTGAGCGACAGCGACAGGTTGTACGGCCAGAACTTTACCAGCGAGGAATACACCGCCATGCCGAACACCAACAGCAATACCGCGCAGATCAGCAGCACGATGGCCAGGTAGCAACCGTCACGCAGCCGCGATGGCGCGGGCTGGAACACCTGCGCGCGACCGCTCATCGAGTCGCCATGCCGACGGCGCAACCAGGCATCCACGCCAAAGCTGAACAGTGCCGGCAGCAGCAACACCATGCCGATCAACGCGCCGCGCCCGAACTGTTGCTGGCCGACCACCGCCTTGTAGGCTTCCAGCGCCAGCACCTGGTAATCACCACCGACCACCACCGGTACACCAAAGTCAGTGATGGTCAGGGTGAACACCAGGCAGAACGCGGCGAACACTGCCTGGCGCGTGGCCGGCCAGGTGATACTGCGAAATGCCCGGGCCGGGCTGGCGCCCATGCTCGAAGCGGCGTCGAACAAGCGCGCATCCGCCAGGGACAGCGCCGAGAGCAAGATCATCAAGGCATGGGGAAAGGTGTAAATCACCTCACCGAGCACAATGCCCCAGAAACCGTAGATATTGTCCGAGAACAAGCCGCGCAACAGGCCCTGGTTGCCGAACAGATAGACCAGAGCAATGCCCGGCAGCATCGACGGGGCCATCAACGGCAGCAACGACAACCCACGCCAGACCGCCTTGCAGGGGATCAGCGTACGTTGCAGCGCGTAGGCAAACAGATAGGCCAGCGGTACGACGATGGCCGCCACGCTGAGGGAAACTTTCAGGCTATTGCCCAGCAACCAGTGGAAGTTGGCGCTGCTCAGCAGTTCCCGCGCGGCCACCAGGCCACCGCCCTGCCCGGCTTCGCTGCTGAAACCGCGCCAGAAGATCGCCAGCAGCGGCAACAGCACCGCCACCACCAACAGGCAGAGCCAGAGCCATTTGCCGCCGACCACAAAGAGACGGTCGCCCCACTCGGCGCGGGACACCTGACGCGGTACCGGCAATGTCATGACCGCGGCCATCTCAGGCAAACACCTGCAGGCTGCGCGGCGGCAAGGCCACCCAGATGTCCTGGGCGCCGAGGCGCGGCATGGCTTCAGGCGCCAGCTCGGCCAGCAACGGATGGCCCGGCAACTGTTCCAGCTCAAAGCTCATGCGGCAGCGATTGCCCAGGAAGGTAATTTCGCGGACCTTGGCCGGGAACAGGTTTTCTTCATGCACCGTCGGGTTGACGCTGATCGCTTCCGGGCGACAGAACAGGCGACCGGATTTGGCCACACCCGCATCGTCGGCCAGGCGCATATTTATCCCGCCGACCTGAGCATGGCTGGCACTGCTGCGGCTGAACGGCAGCCAATTGCCCTGGCCGACAAATTCGGCCACGAACGGCGTCGCCGGGCGGTCGTAGATTTCCTGAGGCGTGGCGTACTGCTCGACCTTGCCGTTATTCATCACGGCAATGCGGTCGGCCATCAGCATGGCTTCGTCCTGGTTGTGGGTCACCATCAAGGTGGTAATGCCCAGGCGCCGCTGCAATTGGCGCAGCTCAGTGCACAAATGCTCGCGCACGCGGGCATCAAGGGCCGACATCGGCTCATCCAGCAGCAATAACGAAGGGGCCGGCGCCAATGCACGGGCCAGAGCGACGCGCTGCTGCTGGCCGCCGGAGAGTTGGCCGGGGTATTTCTTTTCGCTGCCGACCAGGCCGACCAGCTCCAGCATCTGCCCGACACGCTGGCGCACTTCATCGCGGCCGCTGCCGGTGAGGCCGTAGCCGATGTTTGCCTCAACCGTGAGATTGGGGAACAGCGCGTAGGACTGAAACAGGATGCCGTAGTCCCGCGCCTGGGGTGGCAGCAGGGAAACGTCGCGCTCGCCCAGGTAAAGCTCACCGCTGTCCTGACGCTCCAGACCGGCGATGCAGCGCAGCAAGGTGGTCTTGCCGCAGCCGGACGGGCCCAGCAGGCACACCAGCTCGCCGGCGGCGACGTCCAGGGACACGTTGTCCAGCGCGGTGAAGGCGCCAAAGCGTTTCTGGATCCCGCGCACCTTCATGGGCGCACCGGGTTGGGTCAGGGCTGTGTTCATGCAAGGCACCTCATCGAACGGATGAAGGCCATGCTAGGGGGGCAATGCGTAGCGGGTGTGGCAGAAAGGCAAAACGGGGTGATAGTGGTATTGGTGGATTTGTGTAGGACTCAAGGAGATGGGTGACTCATGGTCCGCTATCGCAGGCAAGCCAGCTCCCACACTTGAATAGTGTTCACACATCAAAATGTGGGAGCTGGCTTGCCTGCGATGGCCATTTAAAAGCCGCCATCCATGTTCAGAGGGGTGACATTTCCTGAGCCAGACCAAGGAGTGCCGCCGGCAGCCGCGCACTTTTACGCTCTTTGAGGCAATACAGATACTCCGGAATCTGCGGCGCATTCTCGATGGTCAGCACGCGCAACTGCGGGTCATGGGGCACTTCCTGGCGAGCAATGATGCTGATGCCGATATTGCGCAGCACCGCCTCGCGAATCGACTCACGGCTGCCTATCTCCAGCAACGGCCCATACCCGACGCCGCCGCTCTTCAACATTTCTTCGGTCAGCCTGCGGGTGGTTGAGCCCGCTTCACGCATCAGCAGCGTATGCCCGGCCAGCGCGCTCAACGACACATGCTCAAGCCTGGCCAACGGGTGATTACGATGCACCGCCAGTACCAGTGGGTCGGTGCCCAGCACACGGCGGATCAGGCGCGGGTCGTCCAGCATTTGCGAAGAGGCCGCGACATCGACGCGGTAATCATCCAGCGCCTCAAGCACCTGCTGGGAGTTGCCGATTTCTACCGACACTTCCACGTGCGGCAGGCGTTCACGAAAGGCTTTGACCAGGTCGAGAATGTAATACGGCGCGGTCGCGGCAATCCGCAGCGCGCCCTGGACCTGGCCATTGTTGCGCAGGAAAAACTCGATATCCGCTTCCTGCTGCAACAGCGTCTTGACCATTGGCAGCAGCCGCGCGCCTTCGTCGCTGACCGTCAGGCGACGACCGCCGCGGTAAAACAGTTCAACGCCGTACTGGCTCTCCAGGTTACGGATCTGGGTGGTCACCGTGGGCTGGCTCAGGCCGAGTTTTTTCGCCGCCTGGGTGATGCTGCCCAGGCGGGCGACCATAAAAAACGCCTTTAACTCAGCACTCAGCACACCACCCTCTCATCCTCTATTTGCGCAACAGGCGCAGGCCATTGAACACCACCAGCAAGCTCACGCCCATGTCGGCGAAGACCGCCATCCACATGGTCGCCATGCCCATGAACGTGACGGCCAGGAAGATCGCCTTGATCACCAGCGCCAGGGCGATGTTCTGCTTGAGGATACTCGACGTTTGCCGCGACAGCCGAATGAAAGCCGGAATCTTGCGCAAATCATCATCCATCAACGCCACGTCGGCGGTTTCGATGGCGGTGTCGGTGCCCGCCGCGGCCATGGCGAAGCCGATCTCGGCACGGGCCAGGGCCGGGGCGTCGTTGATGCCATCACCGACCATGCCCACCCTATGGCCCTGGCCGTAGAGGGTTTCGATGGCTTGCAGCTTGTCGGTGGGCAACAGGTCGCCCTGGGCCTGGTCGATACCGACCTGGGCTGCAATGGCCTGGGCGGTGTGGGTGTTGTCACCGGTGAGCATCAGCGTCTTGATGCCCAGGTCGTGCAGTTGCTGAATGGCTTCGCGGCTGCTCTCCTTGACTGTGTCGGCCACGGCAAACAGCGCCAGGGGGCCGGACTTGTCCAACAGCAGCACGACGGACTTGCCTTGTTTTTCCAGGGCGAAGAGTTTTTCTTCCAACGCCTCTGAGCACAAGCCCAGGTCTTCCACCAAGCGGTGGTTGCCCAGGTGATAGGTCTGGCCGTTGATGTCGCCGCGCACACCGCGCCCGGCCAGGGCCTCGAAGTTATCCACAGCGTGAGTCGACAGGTTTTTATCCACAGCCGCGTTGGCAATCGCCAGGGAGACCGGGTGATCGGAACGCGATGCCAAGCTGGCAGCCAAGGCCGGCGCGCTGTCTTCGAGATTCGAGAACAGCGGCAGGTAATCGGTTTGCACCGGTTTGCCGTGGGTGATGGTGCCGGTCTTGTCGAGGGCCAGGTAGTCGAGCTTGTAGCCGCCCTCCAGGTAAACGCCGCCCTTGATCAGGATGCCTTTGCGCGCTGCGGCGGCCAGACCGCTGACGATAGTCACCGGGGTCGAGATCACCAGGGCACAAGGGCAGGCCACCACCAGCAGCACAAGGGCGCGGTAGATCCAGTCGAACCACACGCCCGCCATGAACAGCGGCGGAATCACCGCCACACCGAGGGCAAACAGGAACACTGCCGGGGTGTAGACCCTGGAGAAACTGTCAACAAAACGCTGGGTCGGAGCACGCGCACCCTGGGCCTGTTCCACCGCGTGGATGATCCGCGCCAGGGTCGAGTTGTTGGCCGCTGCAGTGACCTTGTATTCCAGGGAACCGGCCTGGTTGATGGTGCCGGCGAAGACTTTATCGCCCACAGTCTTTTCAATCGGCAGGCTTTCCCCGGTGATCGGCGCCTGGTCGATAGTGGACTGACCGGCGGTGACTTCACCGTCCAGACCAATACGCTCGCCGGGTTTTACCCGCACGATTGCGCCCAGTTCTATACTTTTGACTTCCTGTTCCAGCCATGAACCGTCGGCCTGGCGCACGGTCGCCTGCTCCGGGGTCATCTGCATCAAGCCGCTGATGGCATTGCGCGCCCGGTCCAGGGACTTGGCCTCGATCAACTCGGCCACGGTAAACAGGAACATCACCATCGCCGCTTCCGGCCACTGACCAATCAGGATGGCGCCGGTCACGGCGATGCTCATCAGCGCGTTGATGTTCAAGTTGAGGTTTTTCAGGGCGATCCAGCCCTTTTTGTAGGTGGTCAAACCGCCGCTGAGGATCGACACCAGCGCCACCAGCGCGATCACCCAGGTCGGTGCCACGCCCGTGAAGTGCAGCACTTCGGCCCCCAGAGCGCCCACGCCCGACAGTGCCAGTGGCCACCAGTGCTTCTTGGCGGGCGGCGCGGCGGCGGGGCTGCCTTCCTCGATCGGGTCGGCCTGCATACCGATGGACTTGATCGCCGCGATGATCGGCGCCGTGTTCGGCAGGTCATGGGTGACGCCGAGGATGCGGTTAATCAGGTTGAATTCCAGTTGCTGCACGCCAGCGAGCTTACCCAGCTTGTTCTGGATCAGCGTCTGCTCGGTGGGGCAGTCCATGGCTTCGATGCGGAAGGTGCTCAAGCGCGAGCCGGCGGTGGGCGCTTCACTCAAGGTCACTATGGCAGGCCCGGCAGCGCCGGAGCAGCAGGAGCCGGAATGGCCGTGGTTATCCACAGGCGTGAGTTTGGCTGGCCCATGGTCATGTTTGTGATCA
The DNA here is from genome assembly GCF_001439735.1 of Pseudomonas paralactis. Taxonomy (GTDB): domain Bacteria; phylum Pseudomonadota; class Gammaproteobacteria; order Pseudomonadales; family Pseudomonadaceae; genus Aquipseudomonas; species Aquipseudomonas paralactis. The sequence continues at coordinate 475,177 of NZ_JYLN01000003.1, read as the reverse complement.
TGGCCGTGGTCATGAGCGTGATCGTGATCGTGATCGTGCTTGTGGTCGTGCTTGTGCGGGGTGTGAATGGAATGGCTCATCAGGTCGCGTCCGTAAAGGTGCCTGTTGCCAAGTAAAGACCCTGTAGCCACTATAGGGTCAAGCACCCATTTGGAGATTGCTGCGATGAAGATCGGCGAACTGGCCAAACTCACCGACTGCCCGGTGGAAACCATCCGTTATTACGAAAAGGAAAACCTGCTGCCGCCCCCGGCACGCACCGATGGCAACTACCGCGTGTACACCCAGGCGCACACCGAGCGGCTGACCTTTATCCGCAACTGCCGCAGCCTGGACATGACCCTCGAAGAGATCCGCAGCCTGTTGGGGCTACGTGACAGCCCCCAGGACCAGTGCGAAAGCGTGAATGCGTTGATCGACGAACATATCCACCATGTGAAAGCGCGGATCGACGGGTTGCTGGCGTTGCAGGAGCAACTGCTGGACTTGCGTCAACGCTGCGGCGGCGGGAACCAGTGCGGCATCCTGCAGCAGTTGGAAGTCAGCGGAGCGATTGCGGCCAGCGAGGCCGAGCCTTCGCATGTGGGCAGAAGCCACGGCCATTAACTCAGGTGAACACCAAACCCATGTGGGAGCTGGCTTGCCTGCGATGGCGGTGGACCAGCGACATTAATGTCGCCTGACACTGCGCTATCGCAGGCAAGCCAGCTCCCACAGTTTTTCACCGAGTAAGGCTTTAGATAGCCACGTCGGCCTTGATGCTTGGGTCGGCGTCGTAACCCACGATTTCAAAGTCTTCAAACTTGTAGTCGTAGATCGACGCAGGCTTACGCTTGATCACCAGCTCCGGCAGTTTTTTCGGCGTACGCGCCAACTGGGTCTGGATCTGTTCCATGTGGTTACTGTAAGCGTGGGTGTCGCCTGTGGTGACGATGATCTCGTGAGGGATCAGGTCGCATTGCTGGGCCAGCATATGGGTCAGCAACGCCAGCGCGGCGGTGTTATACGGCAGGCCCAGGAACACGTCAGAGCTGCGGATATACAGCTGCATCGACAGATGGCCGTCGTGCACGAACGCCTGATACAGCAAGTGGCACGGCGGCAGCGCCTGCTTGCCGTTGCGCGCGTTCTCCTGCGGGCTTTGGGTCTCGTCCGGCAGGTATTCGACGTTCCAGCCGTGGAACAGGATGCGGCGGCTGTTGGGGTTGGTCTTGAGTGTGTGCACCATGTAGTCGATCTGGTTGATCGTGCCGCCGTCCTTGGTCGGCCAGGCGGTCCACTGCTCGCCGTAGACCGGGCCCAGGTCGCCGTCTTCGGTGGCCCACTCATCCCAAATCTTCACGCCATTTTCGTTGAGCCACTTGATGTTGGTGTTGCCGCTCAACATCCAGATCAGTTCGTTGGCGATGCTTTTGAAGTGCAGCTTCTTGGTGGTCAGCAGCGGGAAGCCGTCGGCCAGGTTATGCCGATACTGACGCGCAAACACAGCCTTGGTGCCGGTGCCGGTGCGGTCGCCCTTGGTCAGGCCATTGGTCACGACGTCGTGCAGCAGTTCGAGATATTGCTTCATGTTTTTACCCGTATCGTTGAAGCCAAGACCTCCTGGTCTTGGCATTCGAATTTAAAGCGCGGCGTTCTTCAGCGGCTGCGGGCGGTTGTAAGCCCACCACAACATGCCCAGGCCCGCCAGGATCATCGGCAGGCTAAGCACCTGACCCATGGTCAGCCAGCCCCACGCCAGGTAGCCCAACTGCGCATCCGGCACCCGTACGAATTCGACGATAAAGCGGAAAATCCCGTAGAACAGCGCGAACATGCCTGACACGGCCATGGTTGGGCGTGGCTTGCGCGAGAAGATATAGAGAATAAGGAACAGCGCCACACCTTCCAACGCGAACTGGTAAAGCTGCGACGGGTGGCGCGGCAGTTGTGCCGGGTCGCTGAACGGCGGGAACACCATCGCCCACGGTACGTCGGTCGGCTTGCCCCACAGCTCGGCGTTGATAAAGTTACCAATGCGCCCGGCGCCCAGGCCGATCGGCACGAAGGGGGCGACGAAGTCCATCAGCTGGAAGAACGACTTGCCATTGCGCCGGCCAAACCACCAGGCGGCGATCATCACGCCGATAAACCCGCCGTGGAACGCCATGCCGCCCTTCCACACTTCGAAGATCAGGGTCGGGTTGGCGAGATACGCAGACAGGTCGTAGAACAGCACATACCCCAAGCGCCCGCCGACGATCACGCCCATCGACATCCAGAACACCATGTCGGAGAGCTTCTCCTTGGTCCAGGTCGGGTCGAAGCGGTTCAGGCGCCGGGAAGCCAGCAGCCAGGCACCGCCGATGCCGATCAGGTACATCAACCCGTACCAGTGGATTTTCAGCGGACCGATAGCCAGGGCCACCGGGTCGATCTGCGGGTAAGGCAGCATTGCGACTCCTCGTTAAAACATTTAGTCATGACGCACCGGACCATGCCGATGTGCGATTAAGCCTGCGTTACAGCGGCGAGATCAAATTAAGAAGTTCACATACACGCCAAATAACCCGGCATGTTAACGGATGGAAGGTGCGCGGCCCAACTTCGTTACGATGGAACGCCTGCACGTCTGTGGGTAGAGTGGCAAAAACACAAAAGGGGTCACCCGATGTGCCTGATTGTTTTCGCCTGGCGACCGGGCCATGCCCAACCGCTGATCGTAGCGGCCAACCGCGATGAATTCTACGCCCGCCCCAGCCTGCCGCTGGCCCAGTGGCCGGATGCGCCGCAGGTCTATGCCGGCCGCGATCAGGAAGCCGGGGGTACCTGGCTGGGAGTCAACACGGATGGACGCTTTGCCGCACTGACCAATATCCGCGACCCGCACCAGCCACCGGCACGTAAATCCCGCGGCGAGCTGGTTGCACGATTTCTCGGTGGATCACTGCCCGTTGATGATTATTTAGCCGATGTTAACGGACGTTCGATTGAATATGCCGGTTTTAACCTGCTGGTAGGCACGCGGGATGAGCTGTGGCATTACAACGCCAACGACACCGAGCCGACGCTGCTGGCACCGGGTGTGTACGGGCTGTCCAATGCCGGGCTGGATACGCCGTGGCCCAAGTTGATCAAAGCCAGGGCGGCGTTGAGCGCGGCGCTGGAGAACCCGCAGCCTGAGGCATTGCTGCAGATCCTGAGCGACCCGCAGACAGCGCCATTCATCGACCTGCCGGACACCGGCGTGGGATTGGCGACGGAGAGCCTGTTGTCGAGTGTGTTTATTGCCAGCCCCAGTTACGGAACGCGGGCGAGTACGGCGCTGATTGTGAATGCCGACGGGACGCGGCGGATGGTGGAGCGTAGCTTTGGCCCGCACGGTGGGCGGCTGGGCGAGGTCGAACTGGAAATCTGACGGCGCTTGGACTGACGTCATCGCAGGCAAGCCAGCTCCCACATTTGGAATGCAGTTCCCTGTGGGAGCTGGCTTGCCTGCGATGAAGGCGCCTCGGTTTAGAGGGTTTTGGCCGAGGCCGGGTTGATCATGCGGGTCAGCCCCAGGTTCTTCAGCGCCAACTGCAACGAGCTGTGGATAACTTGCGGGTTGTCGATGGTCATCAACTGCGCGAGCAGATCCTTGGCCATGCCCAGGTCAACCTGGCGCAGCATCCACTTCACCTTCGGCAAGTTGGTGGCGTTCATCGACAGGCTGTCAAAGCCCATCGCCATCAACAGCACCGCAGCCGCCGGGTCGCCGGCCATCTCACCGCAGATACTCACCGGCTTGCCTTCGGCATGGGCGTCGCGCACCACGTGTTGCAGCGCTTGCAGAACCGCCGGGTGCAGGTAGTCGTAGAGGTCGGCGACCCGTGGGTTGTTACGGTCCACGGCCAGCAGGTACTGGGTCAGGTCGTTGGACCCCACCGACAGGAAGTCCACCTGCCGCGCCAGCTCCTTGGCCTGATACACCGCCGCCGGAATTTCGATCATCACGCCAATCGGCGGCATCGGCACGTCGGCGCCTTCGTCGCGCACTTCGCCCCAGGCGCGGTGGATCAGGTGCAGGGCTTCTTCCAGCTCATGGGTGCCGGAGATCATCGGCAGCAGGATACGCAGGTTGTTCAACCCCTCGCTGGCCTTGAGCATGGCGCGGGTCTGGACGAGGAAGATTTCGGGATGGTCGAGGGTAACGCGGATGCCACGCCAGCCAAGGAAGGGGTTGTCTTCCTTGATGGGGAAATACGACAGTGACTTGTCGCCGCCAATGTCCAGGCTGCGCATCGTCACCGGTAGCGGGTGGAAGGCCTGCAATTGCTCGCGATAAATCGCCAGCTGCTCCTTCTCGCTCGGAAAACGCTGGTTGATCATGAACGGCACTTCGGTGCGGTACAGCCCCACCCCTTCGGCGCCACGTTGTTGCGCACGGGCTACATCCGCCAGCAAACCAGTGTTGACCAGCAGCGGCACACGGTGGCCGTCGAGGGTGACGCACGGCAGCTCGCGTAGCGAATCGAGGCCCTGGGCCAGTTGCTTCTCTTCTTCCACTACTTCGGCGTATTGCTTGCGCAGCACGTCGCTGGGGTTGGTAAAGACCTCGCCGCGATGCCCATCGACGATCATGTCGATGCCATCGACCTTGGAGTACGGCAGGTCCACCAGGCCCATCACCGTCGGGATGCCCATGGCCCGAGCCAGGATCGCGACGTGGGAGTTACCCGAGCCCAATACCGAGACCAGGCCTACCAGCTTGCCCTCAGGCACTTCGCCGAGCTGGGTGGCGGTCAGTTCTTCACTGACCAAAATGGTGTTGTCAGGGAAGACCATGTTGGTGCTGCGGTCTTCCTGCAGGTACGCCAGCAGGCGGCGGCCGAGGTCGCGCACGTCCGAAGCCCGCTCACGCAGGTAGGCGTCGTCCATCATTTCGAAGCGGTTGACGTGATCGGTGACCACCTGGCGCAACGCGCCCTGGGCCCACTGGCCGGTCTTGATCACGGTCTTGACTTCGTTACCCAGGGACGCGTCGTCCAGCATCATCTGGTACACGTCAAACAGCGCACGCTCTTCGGGGCGCAGTTGGGTGGCCAGCTTGTTCGACAGGTTGCGCATGTCGGCGCGCACGCCTTCCAGGGCGGTCTTGAACAGTTTAATTTCGGCTTCGATGTCGTGGACGGTCTTGTCCGGCACCACATCAAGGTCGGCCGGCGGCAGCATGACCACCGCCGTACCCACCGCAGCACCCGGCGAACCGGGGACGCCGACGAACTTGGCTTCCTGGATGCCCTTGCCCTGGCGCCCAAGGCCGCGGATCGAGCCGGTGGCTTCGGCGTGGGCGATAACCCCAGCCAGCTGCGCGCTCATGGTCACGAGGAAGGCTTCTTCACCTTCATCGAACTGGCGGCGTTCTTTTTGCTGAATGACCAACACGCCGACAACGCGGCGGTGGTGGATGATCGGCGCACCGAGGAACGAGGCGTAGCGCTCTTCACCGGTTTCGGCAAAGTAGCGGTAACGCGGGTGGTCGGCCGCATTTTCGAGGTTGAGGGGTTCTTCACGCGTCCCCACCAGGCCCACCAGACCTTCATTGGGCGCCATGCTGACCTTGCCGATGGAGCGCTTGTTCAAGCCCTCCGTGGCCATCAGCACAAAACGGTTGGTCTCGGGGTCCAGCAGGTAAACCGAGCAGACCTGGCTGCCCATGGCTTCCTTGACGCGCAACACAATAATCCCCAACGCCGCCTTGAGATCCTTGGCGGAGTTAACTTCCTGGACGATCTTGCGCAGCGTATTGAGCATGGCTCGGGGTCGAACTCCGTCGTCAGTCGCGCGCTAAAAGGCGCGGGGCAAGCTCTTTGAGAGCGCGGCGGTAAACCTCGCGCTTGAATGTCACCACCTGGCCCAACGGGTACCAATAGCTGACCCAGCGCCAGCCATCGAACTCCGGTTTACCGGTCAAATCCATCCGCACCCGCTGCTCGTTGGAGATCAGGCGCAAAAGAAACCATTTCTGCTTCTGGCCGATGCACAGCGGTTGGCTGTGGGTACGCACCAGGCGTTGCGGCAAACGATAGCGCAACCAGCCACGGGTACAGGCCAGAATTTGCACATCTTCGCGCTCAAGGCCGACTTCTTCGTTCAACTCACGGTACAAGGCGTCTTCAGGGGTTTCGTCGGGGTTGATTCCACCTTGAGGAAACTGCCAGGCATCTTGGTTGATTCGGCGAGCCCATAGCACCTGTCCGGCATCATTCGTAAGAATAATGCCGACATTAGGACGGAAACCATCGGGGTCGATCACGGCAACAACCTCGCAAACGCATGTCGCCGCATTGTTCCACAAAGATTGTTCCAGCGGCAACGAGGCTTCTTACCTTATGTGCACTCTTGTGAAAAGACCGTATTCTGGACGCCTTTTTACAGACTTTTCAGCGAGTAACTGCAATGCGCCTGGCTTTATTCGACTTGGACAACACCCTTCTGGGCGGTGACAGCGATCACGCCTGGGGCGATTACCTGTGTGAACGCGGGATTCTCGACCCGGTGGCCTACAAGGCCCGCAATGACGAGTTCTACCAGGACTACCTGGCCGGCAAGCTCGACAATGCCGCCTACCTGAACTTCAGCCTGGAAATCCTCGGCCGCACCGAGATGGCTCAGCTGGACGAGTGGCACCGCGACTTCATGCGCGACTGCATCGACCCGCTGATGCTGCCCCTGGCGGCGCAACTATTGGCCAAGCACCGCGCCGCCGGCGACAAGCTGGTGATCATCACCGCGACCAACCGTTTCGTCACCGCGCCGATTGCCGAGTTGCTGGGCGTCGAAACCCTGATCGCCACCGAATGCGAAATGCTCGATGGCCGCTATACCGGACGCAGCACCGATATACCCTGTTTTCGTGAAGGCAAGGTGACGCGCTTGAATCGTTGGCTGGAAGAAACCGGGTATAGCCTGCAAGACAGCTACTTCTATAGCGACTCGATGAATGACTTGCCGTTGCTGGAGCAGGTGACGCATCCGGTGGCGGTGGATCCGGATCCGAATTTGCGCGCGGAGGCTGAAAAGCGTGGCTGGCCGGTGATTACACTGCGCAGCTGATGACGCTATCGCAGGCAAGCCAGCTCCCACATTTGGAATGCATTCCCCTGTGGGAGCTTGCCTGCGATGAACGCGACGCGGTCTAACGCTTTAAACCGGCTTGGCGCCCATCAGCCCTGCAATTGCCACAAACCCCACCAGGCTGACCACCGCCAGCACCAGGGTGAAATTCAGGCTACCGCCCTCGCCCTTGCGCAGCCGATTAAGCCGCGCCACCAGCCAGAACCAAGCCAGCGCCGCCACGGTGTAGAGGATGCTGGAGCCCAGAATCCAGGTTTGCCCCAGCGGCCAGCCGATCAGGTGCACCAGCCACCAGCCGGTGAACGGCATGCTGACCAGGCAAATGCCCATCAGCAGCCACACGAACGCCCATGGGCGCTGCACGGTGACCGCCGGGCCGGCACTGCGTTTACGCCAGGCCAGAACGGCCAGGCCGAGACCGCTGAGCAGCAGCAATACGGTGGCGGTGATGTGGATAACCTTGAGGGTGGTCAGCGTTTCCATGGTCTTGATTCCTTAAAGGCCGCTCAGTCAGCGTAGTCGCTCAACCGAGGAACAACTGGTAGGCCGGGTTTTCACTTTCATCCCAATACGGGTAACCGATTTCAGCCAGGGCTGCCGGCACCAGGTGGCGCTCGTCCGCCGGCACTTGCAGCCCCGCGACCACACGGCCGTCCGCCGCACCGTGGTTACGATAGTGGAACATCGAGATGTTCCAGCGCCCGCCCAGTTTGTGGAGGAAGTTGAACAAGGCGCCCGGACGCTCCGGAAATTCGAAGCGAAACACCAGCTCGTCGCTGACTTTGGCCGCATGGCCGCCCACCATATGACGAATATGCAACTTGGCCAGTTCGTTTTCGGTCAGGTCCAGCACCGGGAAACCCTGGCTGGTCAGGCTGGCGATCAGGGCGCTGCGCGGATCGTTTTCCGGGTGGGTCTGCACGCCGACGAAGATGTGCGCTTCGCTGCCGGAGTGGTAGCGGTAGTTGAATTCGGTGATCTGGCGCTTGCCCACGGCCTCGCAAAACGCCTTGAAGCTGCCCGGTTGCTCGGGGATGGTCACCGCGATAATGGCTTCGCGACCTTCACCCAGCTCGGCACGCTCGGCCACATGGCGCAGGCGATCGAAGTTGACGTTGGCGCCGGAGTCGATGGCGACAAAGGTCTGGCCGCTGACGCCACGGGTCTCCACGTACTTCTTGATCCCGGCCACGCCCAACGCGCCTGCCGGCTCAGTGATGGAGCGCGTGTCATCGTAGATGTCCTTGATCGCCGCGCAGATTTCATCGGTGCTGACGGTGATCACTTCGTCCACATAGTCCTTGCAGATGTCGAAGGTGTGCTGGCCGATCTGCGCCACCGCCACGCCGTCGGCAAAGATCCCTACGGTCGGCAGCACCACGCGCTCGCCTGCGGCCATGGCGGCTTGCAGGCAGTTGGAATCGTCCGGCTCGACGCCGATGATCTTGATTTCCGGACGCAGGTATTTCACATACGCCGCAATGCCGGCGATCAGCCCGCCGCCGCCCACCGGCACGAAAATCGCGTCCAAAGGCCCAGGATGCTGGCGCAGGATTTCCATCGCCACGGTGCCCTGCCCGGCAATGGTGTGCGGATCATCGTAGGGGTGAATGTAGACATAGCCTTTTTCGTCGACCAGCTTGAGCGAATAGGCCAGGGCTTCCGGGAAGGAATCACCGTGCAGCACCACTTTGCCGCCACGGGAGCGCACGCCTTCGACCTTGATCTCCGGGGTAGTCTTGGGCATCACGATGGTGGCCTTGACCCCCAGCACCTTGGCCGCCAGGGCCAGGCCCTGGGCATGGTTGCCTGCCGACGCCGTGACCACGCCACGGGCGCGTTCCTCGCTGCTCAACTGGGTCAGCTTGTTGTAGGCGCCGCGAATCTTGAACGAGAACACCGGCTGCAAGTCTTCGCGCTTGAGCCAGACCTTGTTGCCCAGCCGCTCGGAAAGCTGGCGGGCGGTCTGCAAGGGAGTTTCCACGGCGATGTCATACACGCGCGAGGTAAGGATCTTTTTGACGTAGTGTTCAAGCATCGGCAGGCATCTACTTCACGAATTGGGCAGGGCCAAGGAGTCTAACCCAGCGTTTGGGCGGGCGACCACACGAATCCCGAGGTTTTGTTGGGTTATACTCGCCGCCCTCGTTAATTCCCCGCCCGTTCCGGAGCCCGCATGACCCAGGATCAACTCAAACAGGCAGTGGCCCAGGCCGCTGTCGATTTAATCCTTCCTAAACTCGACGACAAGAGCATCGTCGGTGTCGGCACCGGCTCCACCGCCAACTGCTTTATCGATGCGCTGGCTCAGCACAAGGGCGCGTTCGACGGCGCCGTGGCAAGCTCCGAAGCCACCGCCGCACGCCTTAAAGGCCATGGCATTCCGGTGTACGAGCTCAACACCGTGAGCGACCTGGAGTTCTACGTTGACGGCGCCGATGAAAGCGACGAACACCTGAACCTGATCAAGGGCGGCGGCGCGGCCCTGACCCGCGAGAAGATCGTCGCGGCAGTGGCCAAGACCTTCATCTGCATCGCCGACGCGAGCAAGCTGGTGCCGGTGCTCGGCGCGTTCCCGCTGCCGGTGGAAGTCATCCCGATGGCCCGCAGCCACGTGGCCCGCGAGCTGGTAAAACTGGGCGGCGACCCGGTGTACCGCGAAGGTGTATTGACCGACAACGGCAACATCATCATTGATGTGTTCAACATGCAGATCACCAACCCGGTGGAGCTGGAGACGCAGATCAATGCCATCGTCGGCGTGGTCACCAACGGCCTGTTCGCCGCCCGCCCGGCGGATGTGTTGCTGCTGGGTACCCCGGAAGGCGTGAAAACCCTCAAGGCTTAAGAACACCGAGTTCTACCGTGGGAGGGCGTTTGAACATTCCCGCGCGTGCAGAATGTTCTGATCAGGGTTTCTTGAACACGTAAAACAGGTTCGGCTCGCTGACCATATACAGCGTGCCCTCGTCATCCATGGCGATCCCTTCGGCCTGAGGCACGCGCTTGCTCAAGCCATGGCGCCCTTTAAGCAACGACAAGCTGCTTAAGGGGCGACCGTCGATATCCAGCTCCAGGACCAGAAACGATTCATCCGACAGTGCCAGCAGATGGCCGCTGCGCTCGTCGTATTGCAGGCTCGACAGGTCGCGCACAAACAGCCCGGCATCGCGCTTGGGGTTGTTGATCACGTGCACCGAGTAGGTTTTTTCCGCCTTGAAATGTGGGAAGCCGTGGACTTCATAGATCAGCATCGGGTCGCGCTCCTTGGCGACGAACAGGCGCTTGCCCACCGAGTCGTAGGCCAACCCTTCAAAGCCCTTGTTGCCGCCGACGTGTACGCCCAGGGTCATCTGCTCCGCGTCGGCGGCGTCGAGGAACTTCGTGTCGTCATCCACGTGCACCTTAATCAAGCGCTGCTGGCGCTCATCACTGATGACATAGATGTTGTCGCTGATAAATTCCACCGCTTCGGCATCGCCGAAGCCCACCAGGGGAATACGCCGCAGGATCTTGCCGTCCAGGGACAGCTCCACCAGCTCGGCGTTTTTATTGGTGACGGTAAACAGGCTTTTGCGCACCGGGTCGTAGGTGAGGGCTGAGACATCATCGTCGAGCCCTTCGATCACCTGGCCTTCCAGGGTCACGCGGTAATCCGCCAGGCCAATGGCACGTTCATCGACAGGCTGGCGCCACACCTGCCAGTTGAACCAGGCACGCTCGAACAGACGAAACTGCTGGGCAACGACCCCGGCAGCAATCAGGGCGAGCAACAGCAGGATGAAAACAGCAGGTTTGGGGCGGGCAAGTCGACGCATCGGGAGCGGGCTCAGTGAAAAAACTGGCGAATAGATATCAAGGTCGCCTGAATTTAAACTTAAACGCGCCGAACTGTGTCGAGAATGCCGTTTATTGAGAAAAGTCTGACGTAATTCGTCAGTTACTTCTGCTTTTCAAAGCGATAGAACAGGTTTGGCTCACTGACCATGTACAGGTTGCCGCTCTCATCCATGGTCACGCCTTCGGCACGGGGGATCGTGTCTTTCAGGCCGTTGAAGCCGCCAAGCAAGGTCATGAAGCTGACTTGCTCGCCTGTTTCGGCCAGCTCCAGCAACAGGTGAGAATCGGCCGACAGCACCAGCAAATGACCGGTACGTGGGTCGATGGACAGGGCCGACAGGTTGCGCACATCCAGTTCGGTGCTGGCCAGTTTTTGCTTGTCGCCGGTCAGCGTGTTGCCATCGCTTTTCCATGTGAACAATGCCGGCGGGCGCTCTTCGCCCAATACAAGCTGCTGGTTGCGCTTGTCCCACGCGACCGCTTCAAAGGCTTTGTTCTGGTCTTTGGACGGGCCCAGGTCATGGCTGGGGAAATCCGCCTTGTTCAGCGCCGTGGTGCCGGCGTCCACCTTTACTAAGGTCACGGTGTGATCACGTTCATCGACCACGGCCATCAAGCCGTTTTCCATCACCGTCACGCCTTCCGGATTGTTCCAGCCGTTGAGCGGCATCTTGCGCAGCACATCGCCTTGCAGGCTCAGCTCTACGAGAAACGGGTTTTTGCCCATGACGGAAAACAGGGTTTTGGTCTGAGGGTTGTAGGTCAGGTCCGAAGCCTCGTCCTTCTCCATACCGGGCAGCAGCTTGGCGTCGATGACCACCTGATAGTCCGGGAGCCACACACTCTCGCGGCGTTCGGCCGGGCTCTCGAAGCGCTCAAGCACCCACAGCACACCGCGATCGTCCCAGTGCATGGCCCAGGCGACGCCATACAGAATGGCACCGGCCAAAAATAGCCAGGAATACCAACGCATGGACAAGCGCGAGCGAAGCGAGGTTTTCGAAGTAGGCAAAGGCACGGCCATTGAGCGCTTTCCGGAAAGTCAGCTGTAGGGGATAGCACAGGATTCAAAGACCCGCGCGCAAGAGCAGGGAATTATCCGGATAGTGTGTGAAAAAAATGCAAAAGCAAGGATTCAGGATGTAACGAAGATCCCATGTGGGAGCGGGCTTGCTCGCGAATGCGGTGGTCCAGTCGTTGATGTATTGACTGACACCACGCATTCGCGAGCAAGCCCGCTCCCACAGTTTGATCGCAGTTTGGCAGTGACTTAGCGCACGACGCTTTCGAAACGGTTCACACCTGCCAGCTCCAACACCACTTCATCCCCCACATTCAACGGGCCAACACCCGCTGGGGTGCCGGTGAGGATCACATCACCGGCCTGCAGGGAGAAGCAACCCGCCATGTACTGAATCATCGGCACAATCGGGTTGAGCATCTGCGCGCTGTTGCCGTCCTGGCGCACTTCGCCGTTGATGGTCAGGCGTATGCCGATGTCGGTCACGTCGGCAAAGGTGCTGCTGACCACGAAGGGGGCAAGCACCGCCGCGCCGTCGAAGCACTTGGCGATTTCCCATGGCAGGCCTTTGGATTTCAACTCGGCCTGTTTGTCGCGCAGGGTCAGGTCCAGCGCCGGGGCGAAGCCGGAGATGGCGTCGAGCACCTCTTCGCGGTTTGGCTTGTTCGACAACGGCTTGCCGATCAACACGGCGATTTCCGCCTCGTAATGCACCGAACCACGCTCGGTGGGAATCGCGAAACCACCTTCCAGCGGCACTACGCAGCTACCGGGCTTGATGAACAGCAAAGGCTCGGTGGGCACCGGATTATCCAGTTCCTTGGCGTGTTCGGCGTAGTTACGCCCGATACACACCAGTTTGCCCACTGGGAAGTGGATGTTGGTGCCGTCGACATACTTGTGCTGGTAGCTCATGGAACGACTCCTTCAGGTGCGGTTAAACCGCGAAGATTTTGCCGGGGTTCATGATCCCGTTCGGGTCGAACACGGCTTTCACGGCCTTCATGTACTCGATTTCAACCGGCGAGCGGCTGTAGGTCAGGTAATCGCGCTTGGTCATGCCCACGCCATGTTCGGCGGAGATCGAGCCGTTGTACTTGGCGACGGTCTCGAACACCCACTTGTTCACGGTGGCGCACTTGGCAAAGAACTCGTCTTTGCTCAGGTTTTCCGGCTTCAGGATGTTCAGGTGCAGGTTACCGTCACCGATATGGCCGAACCAGACGATTTCGAAGTCCGGGTAGTGTTCGCCGACGATCGCGTCAATTTCGCTCAGGAAGGCCGGCACTTTCGAAACGGTCACCGAGATATCGTTCTTGTACGGCGTCCAGTGGGAAATAGTCTCGGAGATGTACTCGCGCAGCTTCCACAGGTTGTGCAGTTGGGTTTCGCTCTGGCTCATCACGCCGTCCAGCACCCAGCCCTGCTCGACGCAATGCTCGAACGTTTCCAGCGCATGGTTGGCGACTTCTTCGGTGGTGGCTTCAAATTCCAGCAGCGCGTAGAACGGGCACTCGGTTTCGAACGGCGCCGGCACGTCGCCACGGCCAAGGACTTTGGCCAGGGCCTTGTCGGAGAAGAACTCGAAGGCGGTCAGGTCCAGCTTGCTCTGAAACGCGTGCAGCACCGGCATGATCGAGTCGAAGTCGGTGGTGCCGAGCACCATGGCGGTGAGGTTTTTCGGGGCTCGGTCCAGGCGCATGGTGGCTTCGACCACAAAGCCCAGGGTGCCCTCGGCGCCGATAAACAGCTGGCGCATGTCGTAGCCGGTGGCGTTCTTGATCAGGTCGCGGTTCAGCTCCAGCACATCGCCTTTGCCAGTGACGACCTTCATGCCGGCCACCCAGTTGCGCGTCATACCGTAGCGAATCACCTTGATCCCGCCGGCATTGGTGCCGATATTGCCGCCAATCTGGCTGGAACCGGACGAGGCAAAATCCACCGGGTAGTACAAACCGTTTTCTTGCGCGACGTTCTGCAATTGCTTGGTGACCACACCCGGCTGGCACACGGCGGTGCGGTCGGTGAGGTTCACGTCGAGGATCTGGTTCATATAGTCGAACGACACCACCACTTCGCCATTGGCCGCTACCGCCGCAGCCGACAGGCCGGTGCGCCCGCCGGATGGCACCAGCGCCACCTTGTGTTCATTGGCCCAACGGACGATGGCCTGCACCTGTTCGGTGGTTTTGGGGAACACAATGGCGGTAGGCGCGGGGGCGAAGTGCTTGGTCCAATCCTTGCCGTAAGCCTCCAGGGAGTCGGCATCGGTCAGCACTTTGCCGGGCTCAACCAGGGTCTTTAGCTCATCAATCAGGGCAGGATGGGTCATCGACAGAACTCTCGAACAATTCATGGTCATCCTGAGAACGCTTCACGTCGCAGGAATAGGTGTTTAGCGGGGTGCGTATGCTAGCATACCGCCCCCGCAGGACAGACCCCAAGGGCGTTTCTGCGGTGACGGCTTTCCTGCCGTCCGGGTCAGCTTGCGCTGCTCGACTCCCTGCCAATTTTCTCCGGGATACAGGTTTACGCAGATGAGCAAGACTTCTCTCGATAAGAGCAAGATCAAGTTCCTTCTTCTGGAAGGCGTCCACCCATCGGCTGTCGACGTTCTGAAAGCCGCCGGGTACACCAGCATTGAGTACATCACCAGTTCTCTGCCGGAAGCCCAGCTCAAGGAAAAGATCGCCGACGCGCACTTTATCGGCATTCGCTCCCGTACTCAGCTGACCGAAGAGATCTTCGACCACGCCAAGAAACTCGTGGCGGTCGGCTGTTTCTGCATCGGTACCAACCAGGTCGACCTCAATGCCGCACGCGAGCGCGGTATCGCGGTGTTCAACGCCCCGTACTCCAACACCCGTTCCGTCGCGGAGCTGGTGCTGGCCGAGGCCATCCTGCTGTTGCGCGGTATCCCTGAGAAGAACGCTTCCTGCCACCGTGGCGGCTGGATCAAGAGCGCGGCCAACTCCTTCGAAATCCGCGGCAAGAAGCTGGGTATCGTCGGTTACGGCTCGATCGGCACGCAACTGTCGGTACTGGCCGAAGGCCTGGGCATGCAGGTGTTCTTCTATGACACCCTGACCAAGCTGCCACTGGGCAACGCGACCCAGGTCGCCAGCCTGACCGAACTGCTGGGCATGTCCGATATCGTCACCCTGCACGTTCCGGAAACCGCCGAGACCCAGTGGATGATCGGCGAGAAGGAAATCCGCGCGATCAAGAAAGGCGGGATTCTGATCAACGCCGCTCGCGGCACTGTGGTCAAACTCGATGCCCTGGCCGACGCGATCAAGGACAAGCACCTGATCGGCGCCGCCATCGACGTGTTCCCGGTGGAGCCACGCTCCAACGACGACATCTTCGAAAGCCCGCTGCGTGGCCTGGACAATGTGATCCTGACCCCGCACATCGGCGGCTCCACCGCTGAAGCCCAAGCCAACATCGGCCTGGAAGTCTCGGAAAAACTGGTCAAGTACAGCGACAACGGTACCTCGGTATCGTCGGTCAACTTCCCGGAAGTGGCCCTGCCGGCTCACCCGGGCAAGCACCGCCTGCTGCACATCCACCAGAACATCCCTGGCGTGATGATGGAGATCAACAAGGTCTTCGCGGAAAACGGCATCAACATCTCCGGTCAGTTCCTGCAGACCAACGAGAAGGTCGGCTACGTGGTGATCGACGTCGACGCCGAGTACTCGGACCTGGCGCAAGAGAAGCTGCAGCACATCAACGGCACTATCCGTAGCCGCGTGCTTTTCTAGCAGGAGCGAGCTTGCTCGCGAAGAACGTCAACGATGACGCGTTTAACCTGATTAAACGCGGCGCCCTTGAGATTTTCGCGAGCAAGCTCGCTCCTACCAATAAAAAAACGGGAGCCCTGCAAGGGGCTCCCGTTTTTTTATTTGACGTTAACCGTAATGACTTTCGAGGCTACCGTAGGCTCGAACTGGCGATGCACGTTGTCGCCAGCCACCAGTTGCAAGGTGTGCTTGCCGGGTGTCAGGGTCAGCTCGGTCTCGGTTTGCGCCTTGCCGAAGTGAATCGAGGTGGCGGTGGCCGGGATCGCTTCGTTTGCGTTGAGCGCTCCCACTTCCTGATCTAACAGCAGGTGATGATGGCCGGCGCCCGGTACCTGTTTGTCGATCGGCTCCAGGTCCAGGCCCTTGATGCCAAATTTGACGGTGAAGGTTTTGTCGACAGTAGCGCCGTCTTTGGGCGAGACAATGAACACTTCAGCACCAGCAGGAGCCGGTGTGCGTGGCAGGTCGGCGGCGCTGGCCAACATCGAAGCACCCAGCAGCAGGCTGGCCAGGGTTGCACGGGACAAAAGGGCTTTCATTCGCTTCTCCAGTTTTTCTGTGAAATCTGTAGGGTTATGACAACTTCGCGATAAATTGCGGTCCAAGGCACCCGACACCATAGCAAAACGATGCTGAACAGCGCCTCGTCCATTCGAATTCTCTAGGAGTGACCATGCGCTTTTCGCCTGGCCTATTACTGTTGCTTGCCCTTCTGAGCCCATTGGCCCATGCCGAGCTGATCGATGACGTCAATGATCGCGGCGAACTGCGTATAGCCCTGGAAGCCAACACACCGCCGTTCAATTTCAAGGAAGGCGACAAGCTCACCGGCTTTGAAGTGGAGCTGGGCGAGCAACTGGCCAAGGAAATGGACGTACGCTCCTCGTTTATCACCACCGATGATGCCGACCTGCTGAACGGCGTAGCCACAGGCAAATATGATGTGGCAATCAACCATATCGCTATGACTGCCGAGCTGAAGGATCGTTTCGATTTCAGCGCCGCTTATAACGACAAACCTGAACTGGTGATCCCGTTTCAGAAGGGCAACCCCGCGTTCAAGAGCAGCCTGGACAAGGCGCTGGAGCGGGTGAAAGCGGATGGCCGCTTGAAGGCGCTGGCACAGAAGTGGTTTGAGGGGAATGCACCCGTAGCCAAGACACAGTAGATCAAATGTGAGAGATGCCGCCTGCTCAGAACGGCTCGTTGCCCCGTCGGCGAAACCAGCCGGTCAAGGACAGCCGCTCTCGCGTGGCAGGCAGTACCTCATGGGGCACTTCACCCGACAAAAACACCACCAGGCAGCCGCCGGTGGGCACCACGTCATATTCGACGCCGCCCTTGAGGTACATACGCAACTGGCCGCCATGCTCGGGCAGCCAGGCGTCGTTCAAGTAGATCACTGCCGAGACCATGCGCCGGTCGTCATCGCGAAAACGGTCCACATGCTTGAGGTAAAACGCACCGGGGGGGTACATCGCGAAGTGGCTTTCGAAATCTTCCAGCCCCAGGAACAGGCTGCGGTTCATTGCCAGACGCAGGCTGTCCATGACGGCCATATAGGTGTCGCAAACCGCTGCGTCGCCCTCTTCCAGCCACTGAATATGATCACCGCGGATACCCTCGCGAATCTCCTGGGCCGGCCCGCGCCCGACTGCCGCCGGTGCCAGCTCACCTTCGGCCGCACGTTTATGGCACTCAGCCGCCAGTTCCAGGGTCAGAGCCTGGGGCAGGAAGCCATTCTGCTGGGACCAGCCTTTTTCGGCCAGGTCGTCAACGATACGTTGCAGCAGCGGGTCATCGAGGGATATTTGCATGGCGCGCATAGTATCCATACGCCTGAGAATCCGACAGCGCCGTCGAGCGCCCGAATGCACTTTAAATCAGGTGTCTGATAGGACTTCTCGACAAATCCTACGCCCGACACGGACAATAGTGGCCGACTGACAGGAGTCCATATGCGTCGTTTGTTTTTTACCGTGTTGATGTTCTGCGTTTTGCCCGCCTGGGCAGACGGCCATGACCAGTTGTACAAGGTTGCCGGCTGGGCCGAACAACGTGCGCATTTCAATGACGCCCTCAGTGCCGCCCAGCAACGCTACCGCAATAGCCTGCCGCCGGTGGTGTACCAGGCGCTGGTGGACAACAGCAATAAGCGCTTTGCCGCCCAGGCCATGGATCAGCGTGCCGAGGCGCAACTGCGCAAACACCTGGCAGACCCGAAACCGGCCCTGGCGTTTTTTCAGTCACCTCTGGGTCGCAAGATCGTCGCGGCAGAATTGCTGGCCACACGCCGCGACCAGTTGGCGAAAAACGCCCAGGGCCTGCCGAAACTCCAGGCCGACGCCACCCGCAGCCTGATCATCGGCCACCTGGCCCAGGCCCTGCCCGCCCGCGAGGCCGGTGCAGAAGTCAGCCTGGCGATCGCGGGTGTGGCGGCCGACAGCTTGAGCCAGATGATCCCCGGGTTGCTTGGCGGCGGTCAGGCCCAGGGTATGTTGAATGGGCAGCGCGAACGGCTGATGCAACAGATCGACAAGGATCTGAACAACACGCTGTTGTACGTCTATCGGGACTTGTCCGACCCAGAGCTGGAAGAGTTCGCGACGTTTGCCGAATCGCCGGAGGGTAAGGCGTATTACCAGGCGGCCCTGGCAGCCATTCGCGCAGGACTGGCAGTCGGCCAGAGCACCTCCAGCCTGGCCCAGTAATTAATGTGGGAGGGGGCAAGCCCCCTCCCACATTTAAAATGCGTTAGTTCAGGTGATCGGTAAGGTACTTGAAGTACTCATTGCGAATCTCTGGAATCTCATTGGCCAGGTGATGCCGCCCGCGCTTGAGCATCAGCACCTCGGGCTGATCGAACTTACCGCGCAGCACCTGCAAGTTGTGTTGCCAATCCACCGTCATATCCTCCTCACCCTGCACGATCACCGGCCGCCGAGGGCTTGAGGGGGCGGCTTCGATACGTTTGATCCAGCGCGCCAGCGCCCCTACCCAGGCGGTGGGCAATTGGCGTGGCTGTAACGGGTCGGCTTCAAGGAACGGCTTGAACGCCGGGTCGTTGGAGTTATCGCTGAAGCGCCGGGCGATGCCTTTGACGAACGGGCGCAGCAGGTAATAGCTGACTTGCGACCATCCCCAGGCGCGCGGCCGCACCAGCGGTGAGAGCAGGAAGGTCTTGCCCTGGGCCGGGCTGTCGGCGCCGTGGTTGAGCAGGTGATCCACCACAATGGCGCCGCCGGTGCTTTGCCCGAACAGGTGCCAGGGTTGCGGCAATTGCAGCGCCTGGGCCTCGCCGAACAACGCCTGCACCACGCTTTGGTACACCGCGAACTCATCGATACTGGCGCGCGGGCCGCTGGACAAGCCGTGGCCCGGCAAGTCGCAGGCGATTACCACGAAGCCCTGGTCCAGGGCCCAATCCACTACATGGCGGTACAACCCCATGTGATCGTAGAAACCGTGGAACATAAACATCGTTGCCACGGGCGCAGGCGGCCACCACACCTGAGCTACCACCTCGAACCCGCCCACCTCCAGGCGCCCCAACCGGCTCACGGCCGGCACCTTGCGGGCGGCCAGGTCAAGCCCATAGAAACGTTGATAGACCCTCGCCTCGGTGCTGAGCGGTTGCGCATCCACCAGGGGCCGCAAGCTTTCGCGCAGATGATCAGGGTCAAAGGTGACGGGCATAAAGGCTTCCAGACTGGCGGTGAAGATGAATATCGAGCTGCGATATTCATCTGTCAGGACAAGCATGGCAAGCTACGCGACCTGCGAGGATACCTTTGAATGCGAGCGCCTTACCGTAACGCCCTGTTCGCCAGCCTGATCCTGGTTATCTGTGCCGGTATGCTGTGGGCCGCGTATGACTGGTTTCAGGGCCGTTACCTGCGCACCTTCAGCGAGCACACGGCGGTATTCTCCGGCGATGCGCTGCAACTGCCCGCCGCTCTCAGCGGCCCGGGCCCGATTCGCCTGGTGCACTTCTGGGACCCGGCCTGCCCGTGCAATGTCGGCAACCAGGAACATCTGGGCGAGCTGATCGAGCAGTATGCGCCCCAAGGGGTCGAGTTCTATGCCCTGCAAAAAGCCGGCAGCCACGGCGCCTTGCCCGACAACCTGCGCCACATGAAAGTCCTCCAGGCGCTGCCCGGTGCCGAGCGGGTACCCGCGAGCCCGGCTGTGGGCATTTGGGATCGCACGGGCAAGCTGGCGTACTTCGGCCCCTACAGCGAAGGGCTGACGTGCAATGCCAGCAACAGTTTTATCGAACCCATCCTCAAGGCCCTCGAGGCCGGACGCGAAGTGAATGCCACTCACACCCTCGCGGTAGGCTGCTATTGTTCGTGGTCTCGGGATCAGTAGCCGTCCACTTTGGTAAGGAATGTTCATGAAGCGCGTCTTGCAGGTTTTCGCGGTGCTGATTGTGCTGGTCGCCCTCGGCGCCGGTTGGTATGTCTACAGCAAGCAGCCCACGCGCCAGGGCACAGCGACCCTGGCCCACCTGCAAAGCTCGGTCACGGTGCGCTACGACGACCGTGGCGTGCCGCATATCCGCGCCGAGAACGAGGCTGACCTGTACCGCGCCCTGGGCTATGTGCATGCCCAGGACCGGCTGTTCCAGATGGAGGTCATGCGGCGCCTGGCCCGTGGCGAACTGGCCGAAGTGCTGGGGCCCAAACTGCTTGAGACCGACAAGCTGTTTCGCAGCCTGCGCATTCGTGAGCGCGCCTTGAGCTACGCGGAGCACATGGACCCCGACTCAGCGTCGTCCAAAGCCCTGCAAGCCTATCTGGACGGGATCAACCAATATCAGGACAGCCACGCCAGCCCCATGGAGTTCGACGTGCTGGGCATCCCCAAGCGCCGCTTCACCGTCGAGGACAGCATCAGCGTCGCCGGGTACATGGCTTACAGCTTTGCCGCCGCCTTTCGTACCGAGCCGGTGCTGACTTACGTACGCGACCGGCTGGGCAGCGATTACCTGAAAGTGTTCGACCTCGACTGGCAGCCCAAGGGCGCAATCAACCTGGCAGCCAGTGACTGGCAGACACTCGGCGCCATTGCCGCCCTGAGCGAGCAGGCCCTGGCCGACAACGGCCTGCCACAGTTCGAAGGCAGCAACGCCTGGGCCGTCAGCGGCAGCCGTACCAAAAGCGGTAAGCCGTTGCTGGCGGGTGACCCGCATATCCGCTTCTCGGTGCCATCGGTGTGGTACGAAGCGCAGCTGTCGGCGCCGGGTTTTGAGCTGTACGGCTATCACAACGCGCTGGTGCCGGTGGCGTTCCTGGGGCACAACCTGGACTTCGGCTGGAGCCTGACCATGTTCCAGAACGACGACCTCGACCTGGTTGCCGAGAAGGTCAACCCGGACAACTCCAACCAGGTCTGGTATCACGGCCAATGGGTCGACATGACCAGCAGCGAGCAACAGATCCAGGTCAAGGGCCAGGCGCCGGTGACCCTCACTCTGCGCCGCTCGCCCCACGGCCCGATCATCAATGACGTGCTCGGCGAGAACGCCGGCAGCACGCCGATTGCCATGTGGTGGGCGTTCCTGGATACCGAAAACCCGATTCTCGAAGGCTTCTACCAGCTCAACCGCGCCGATACCCTGGCCAAGGCGCGTGCCGCGGCCGCCAAGGTGTCGGCACCGGGCCTGAACATCCTATGGGCCAATGCCAAGGGCGATATCGGTTGGTGGGCAGCAGCGCAATTGCCAATCCGCCCGGCCGGCGTCAACCCGGCGTTCATCCTCGATGGCAGCACCGCCCAGGCCGACAAGTTGGGCTTCTACCCGTTCAGCGCCAACCCTCAGGAAGAAAACCCGGCACGTGGCTATGTGGTCTCGGCCAACACCCAACCGGCATCGCCCACCGGCATGGAGATCCCGGGCTATTACAACCTGGCCGACCGTGGCCAGCAGCTCAATACACAGTTAAGCGACAACAGCGTGAAGTGGGATGTAAGCAACAGCCAGGCCCTGCAACTGGGCACCACCACCGCCTACGGCCCACGCCTGCTCGCACCGCTGCTGCCGGTGCTGCGCGAAGTGGTAAGGGACCCGGCTCAACTCAAGCTGGTGGAACAGCTTGCCAGCTGGAAAGGCGACTACCCGCTGGACTCCACCAGCGCCACGCTGTTCAACCAGTTGCTGTTCAACCTTGCCGATGCGACCTTCCACCCCAAACTGGGCGATGCGCTGTTCAAGACCCTGATCACCACCCGTGTGATCGATGCCGCATTGCCACGTCTGACAGCCACGGCGGACTCACCCTGGTGGGATGGCAAGCGCGCGGATATCGTCAAGCTCGCCTGGGACAACAGCCTGGCGCACCTCAAAACCACCTTCGGCGACGACCCGACGCAGTGGCAGTGGGGCAAGGCGCACACCTTGACCCATGGTCATCCGCTGGGCCTGCAAAAACCGCTGGATAAGGTGTTCAACGTTGGCCCGTTCGCCGCGCCGGGCAGCCATGAAGTGCCGAACAACCAGACCGCCGCCATCGGCCCGGCGCCATGGCCGGTGACCTATGGGCCTTCGACACGGCGCCTGATCGACTTCGCCGACCCTGCCCATGCACTGACCATCAACCCAGTGGGTCAAAGCGGCGTACCCTTTGATGCTCACTATGGTGACCAGGCGCAAAGCTATATCGAAGGCGGGTATGAGCAGGCGCATTTCAGTGATGAAGAGGTGACGGCCAATACCCGTGGCACCTTGAAACTGCTGCCTGCCAGATAGCCGTTTATGGCTACGCGGGGGCGGCGAAGTTAAGCCTGAATTGTTGCGGCGTGACACCCAGTCGCCGATTGAACACGCTGCGCATGTGCTGAGCATCGCGAAACCCGCACTGATAGGCCACCGTTTTGAGCGGCGCATGGCTGCTTTCGAGCATCACCCGCGCCGCATCCACCCGCGCTCTCTCGACAAACTCCGCTGGCGTGATTCGCGCTTCACGGGCGAACACCCGGGAGAAGTTGCGCGCACTCATATGGGCCGCCCTGGCCAAATCGGCAATGGTCAAATCCCCGGTCAGGTTGGCCAGCACATATAGCTGCACCAACGCCACCGCCGAGGTGGCTTCGGCATGGGGCGTAAGGAACGGGCTGAACTGCGATTGCCCGCCCGAGCGTTGGGTGAAGACCACCAGACGCTTGGCCACGCTCAGCGCCACTTCCGGGCCGTGATCCTGGGCCAGCAGGTACAGCGACAGGTCGATACCTGCCGTAACCCCGGCCGAGGTGTAAAGCTTGCCGTCCTGCACATAGAGACGGTCGGCCTCGACCTGGGCCGAAGGGCACAGGCGCGCCAGGCTGGCGGCATCATTCCAGTGGGTGGTGACGGTTTTACCGTCCAGCAGGCCGGCGCGGGCCAACATGAAGGCGCCATTGCAGATCGAGCCGAAGCGTTGTGCCTTCGCGGCGGCAGCGCGCAGCCAGCCGTCAAACTCGGAACCAAAGTCTTCAAAGGGCAACTGTGGACCACCGGCGACCAGCAACAAGTCGTAGGGCTGCAGGGCTTCGCTGTAGTGCGTGTGGGCCTGCAATGACAGGCCATTGGAGGCAGCCAGAGTACCGCGGCCGAAACCGATCACTTCCAGGCGGTAGTGATCGTCGGGCGCCAGGAAGCGATTGGCCTCGCAGAACACATCCATCGGCCCGGTCACATCCAGTGACTGGACCCCGGGAAAGATCAGGATCGCGACAGTTTTGCCCATGGTCACAAACACCTTTTTTAACTGGATAAACGCGACCCCCTTGTGGGAGCTGGCTTGCCTGCGATGCAGATGACTCGGTACCTCAGGTACACCGAGGTGATGCTATCGCAGGCAAGCCAGCTCCCACAGGGGATCGCCTACATGCTTGGCACGATGTGGCGGCACATTGGCCGGGATCGCCTCCCTGTGGCGATAGCCGCTTCAGGGTCATGGGACCAGACTGGAATCTTTCCAGAGGAGATCCACCATGAGCACCACCATAGCCGGTATCCAGATCCCTGACAGCACCTTGGCCAGGGCCACCACCGAATACATCCGCGACGTCGAATCGGACCTGCTCTACCACCATTCGCGCCGAGTCTTCCTGTTCGGCGCCTTGAGCGGTGAGCGCAAGCAATTGGCCTACGACCCGGAGTTGCTCTACGTCGGCGCGATGTTCCATGACCTGGGGCTGGTGGAAGGCCACCGCAGTGACGACGAGCGTTTTGAAGTGGACGGCGCCAACGCCGCCGCCGCATTTCTCAAGCCCTATGGGTTGAGCGATGACGATATCGAACAAGTGTGGTTGTCCATCGCCCTGCACACCACGCCGGGCGTGCCGAAACACTTGCGTCCCACCGTAGCGCTGGTGACCGCCGGGGTGGAGATGGATGTGCTGGGCATGGACTACGCCGCGTTCAGCAGCGCGCAGCGCGAAGCGGTGGTGCACGCGCATCCACGGGGTGAAGGGTTCAAGGAGTGCATCATCTGCGCCTTCGCCGACGGCTTGCGCCATCGCCCGCAGACCACGTTTGGCAATGTGAAGACCGACGTGCTGGTGGACCAGGAGCCGGGGTTCAAGCCGATGAATTTTGTGCAGGTGATCCGCACGTCGCCGTGGGCGATGTAATCAACCTGAAATGCAATCAAATGTGGGAGCTGGCTTGCCTGCGATGGCGGTGGGTCAGCACCTAATAAGTGACTGATACACCGCCATCGCAGGCAAGCCAGCTCCCACATTTTCACCCTGTTCCGGCAGTTAGACCGGTGCTGGCGCCCGGCGCTTGTCCGGCTGTTGCCAGCCATCGGCTGCGGCTTCTTCAATCGCCTGCTGAATGGCCTTCTTGCGATGCTCTTCGGCCCGACGACTGAAGAACCACACCAGGAAGGTCACCAACGACACCGCCAACAGGATCAGGCTCGCCACCGCGTTGATCTCGGGCTTAACCCCAAGGCGCACCGCCGAGAACACTTCCATCGGCAAGGTGGTCGAACCCGGGCCCGACACGAAGCTGGCCAGTACCAGGTCATCCAGGGACAGCGCGAACGACATCATGCCGCCCGCCGCCAGGGACGGCGCGATCATCGGGATGGTGATCAGGAAGAACACCTTCCAGGGTCGCGCGCCCAGGTCCATCGCCGCTTCTTCAATCGACAAGTCCAGCTCACGCAAGCGCGCCGACACCACCACCGCCACATACGCCGCACAGAACGTCGTGTGGGCGATCCAGATGGTGACGATGCCACGCTCCTGGGGCCAGCCGATCATCTGCGCCATGGCCACGAACAGCAGCAACAGCGACAGACCGGTGATCACCTCAGGCATGACCAACGGCGCCGTCACCAGGCCGCCAAACAGCGTACGGCCCTTGAACTGGCTGATGCGCGTGAGCACAAAGGCCGCCAATGTGCCCAGCGCCACCGCGGCCACCGCCGTGTAGCAGGCGATTTCCAGGGAGCGAGCCACCGAGCCCATCAACTGGGTGTTGTCCAGCAGGCCCACGTACCACTTGATCGACCAACCGCCCCACACTGTCACCAGCTTGGATTCGTTGAACGAGTAGATCACCAGGATCAACATCGGCAGGTAGATGAACAACAAGCCTGCGACCAGCATGAAGCTGGAGAAACGAAAGCGCTTCATATCTTGCCCTCCAGCTCTTTGGCCTGGCTACGGTTGAACAGAATGATCGGCACGATCAGGATCGCCAGCATCACCACCGCCAGGGCAGACGCCACCGGCCAGTCACGGTTGTTGAAGAATTCCTGCCACAACACTTTACCGATCATCAGGGTTTCCGGGCCGCCGAGCAGTTCAGGAATCACGAACTCGCCCACCACCGGGATAAACACCAACATGCAGCCGGCGATGATGCCGTTCTTGGACAGCGGCACAGTGATTTTCCAGAAGCTGTTGAAGGTACTCGAACCGAGGTCCGAAGCAGCTTCGAGCAGGCTCTGGTCGTGTTTGACCAGGTTGGCGTACAGCGGCAGGATCATGAACGGCAGGTACGAGTAGACCACGCCGATATACACCGCGACGTTGGTGTTGAGGATCTGCAAGGGTTCGCTGATCAGCCCCATGGACATCAGGAAGCCATTGAGCAAACCGTTGTTGCTGAGAATGCCCATCCACGCATACACCCGGATCAGGATCGCGGTCCAGGTGGGCATCATGATCAGCAGCACCAGCACGGTCTGCATCTCTTTGCGCGAGGTAGCGATGGCGTAGGCCATCGGGTAGCCGATCAGCAGGCACAGCAGCGTGCTGAAAAACGCCATCTTCAGCGAGCCCAGGTAAGCGGCGATGTACAACTCGTCGCCCGCCAGCAAGCTGTAGTTGGCCAGGTTCAGCACCACCTCCAGCTTTTGCTCAACGTAGGTATAGATCTCGGTATAGGGCGGGATCGCCACATCGGCTTCGGCAAAGCTGATTTTCAGCACGATGAAAAACGGCAGTGCGAAAAACAGGAACAGCCAGAGGAAGGGAATCCCGATGACCACCTGCTTGCCATTGGGCACGATGCGATCCAAGCGCCGCTTGAATTTCTTCATGTTCATGAGCGAAGTACCACGCCGCTGTCGTCTTCCCACCACACGTACACCTGATCACCCCAGGTTGGGCGCTGGCCACGGCGTTCGGCGTTGGCAACAAAGGACTGCACCAGCTTGCCGCTCGGCAGCTCCACGTAGAACACCGAGTGGCCGCCCAGGTAAGCAATGTCGTGCACCTTGCCGCTGGACCAGTTGTGCTCGCAGGTTGGCATTTCGGTGGTGACCAGCAGTTTTTCCGGGCGAATCGCGTAGGTCACCGACTTGTCTTCCACCGAGGTGGCGATGCCGTAGCCTACGTAAATGTCGCGATCCAGGTCCGGGCACTTGAGCACCGCGTGGCCTTCGGCGTCGTCCACCACCTGGGTGTCGAAGATATTGACGTTGCCGATGAACTCGCACACCAGGCGGCTGGTAGGGGTTTCGTAGATGTCGATCGGGCTGCCGATCTGAGCGATCCAGCCCAGGTGCATGATGGCGATGCGTTCGGCCATGGTCATGGCCTCTTCCTGGTCGTGGGTCACCATCACGCAGGTCACGCCGACGCGCTCGATGATTTCCACAAGTTCCAGTTGCATCTGCGAACGCAGCTTCTTGTCCAGGGCGCCCATCGGCTCATCGAGCAGCAGCAGTTTCGGGCGTTTGGCCAGGGAACGGGCCAGGGCCACACGCTGGCGCTGGCCGCCGGACAATTGGTGCGGCTTGCGCTTGGCGTACTGGCTCATCTGCACCAGCTTGAGCATCTCGGCCACGCGGGCGTCGACTTCGGCCTTGGGGATCTTGTCCTGCTGCAGGCCGAACGCGATGTTCTGCGCTACGGTCATGTGCGGGAACAGCGCGTAGGATTGGAACATCATGTTGATCGGCCGCTCGTAGGGCGGCATGTCGGTGATGTCCACGCCGTCCAGGTAGATGCGGCCTTCGGTTGGGCGCTCGAAACCTGCAAGCATGCGCAGCAAGGTGGACTTGCCCGAACCCGAGCCGCCGAGCAAGGCGAAGATCTCGCCTTTCTTGATTTCCAGGGACACATCGTCCACCGCAATCGTCTCGTCGAACTTCTTCGTGACCCGGTCGATTTTGACCAGCACCTTTTTCGGTGTCTGGTCGCCCTCGAGGGCTTTCTTATAGGCGCCGGAGGCAACTGCCATTTACGAAACTCCCAAAAAAGAGTGCAGCTCGCCCAATACGGGCCAGCCTTGGATAGTTTGAGCCTTACTTGCCCGTCTTGACCTTGGTCCAGCTACGGGTCATTAAACGCTGCACTTTCGGGGGTAGCTCGAAGTTGACGAATGTCCGCTCGAGAACCGCCTGCGGTGGGTAAACCGCTGCGTCGGTGCGTATCGATTGTTCCATCAGTTTGTCCGCCCCGGGGTTAGGGTTGGCGTAACCGACGTAATCACTGACCTGGGCGATCACCTCAGGTTGCAGCAAATAGTTGATGAAGGCGTGAGCCTCTTTAACGTTGCTCGCATCCTTGGGGATCGCCAGTACGTCAAACCAGAGGTTGCCGCCTTCCTTGGGAATTGCGTAGGCGATGTTCACGCCCTTGCCCGCCTCGGCCGCGCGGGCCTTGGCCTGGAACACATCACCGGAGAAACCGGCGGCCACGCAAATGTTGCCGTTGGCCAGGTCCGAAATGTATTTGGAGGAATGGAAGTAAGTCACGTAGGGCCGCACTTTGAGCAGCTTCTCTTCAGCCTTCTTGTAGTCGGCCGGGTTGGTGCTGTTAGGGTCCAGCCCCATGTAGTTGAGCACGGCCGGCAGCATTTCATCGGCTGAATCCATGAACGACACGCCGCAGGTGGCGAGCTTCTTCATGTTTTCCGGTTCGAACAACACCGCCCAGGAATCGATATGGTCGACGCCCAGCACTTCCTTGACCTTATCGACGTTGTAGCCAATGCCGTTGGTGCCCCACAGGTACGGCACCGCGTACTGGTTGCCCGGGTCGTTCTTTTCCAGGCGCTTGAGCAGGGCCGGGTCAAGGTTGGCGTAGTTTGTCAGCAGTGACTTGTCGAGCTTCTGGAACGCCCCGGCCTTGATCTGCTTGCCGAGGAAATGGTTGGACGGCACGACCACGTCGTAGCCGGTGCGCCCGGCGAGCAACTTGCCTTCCAGGGTTTCGTTGGAATCAAACACGTCATACACGGGCTTGATGCCGCTGGCCTTTTCAAAGTTGGCCAGGGTGTCGGGGCCGATGTAGTCCGACCAGTTATAAACATGCACTGTCGATGCGGCCTGCACGCTGACAGCCAGCGTGATACCTGCACCCACCAGCAAGGCTTTGCGAAATAAAGAAATTGGCAAGTGGAGGTCCTCTTAAATAGTTGGGCCCAAAGTTGTTGCCCGGCAACAAAACCGGCGCGCAACTTACCCTCGATAAACCGATCCGGCAAAACTTTCTTTGATCTAATTTGTGGGAGGAGGCTTGCCCCCGATGGCGATGTACCATCCGAGAGAATCGCCGACTGACACTCCGTCATCGGGGGCAAGCCCCCTCCCACAGGTTTTAAGGCTTACTTGCCCGATTTGATCTTGGTCCAGCTACGGGTCATTTCACGCTGAGTTGCCGCCGGCATGTCGGCAATGGCGTAGAGCTTGGATTGCACTTCGGCCGACGGATAAATACCCGGATCGCTGGTGATGTCTTTATCAACCAGGGCGGTGGCTTTCTCATTACCGTTCGGGAAACGCACACTGTTGGTGATCGCGGCCATGACGTCTGGCTTGAGCAGGTAGTTCATGAATGCGTAGGCAGCCTCGACGTTCTCGGCATCCTTGGGAATGGCGACCATGTCGAAGAAGCTGCCAGCACCTTCCTTCGGAATGTCATAGGCGATCTTGACCTTGCCCCCGGCTTCAGCTGCGCGGGTTTTGGCCTGTTCGATGTCGCCCGAGTAACCCACAGCCACGCAGATGTTGCCGTTGGCCAGGTCGGAGATGTACTTGGAGGAGTGGAAGTAGCCGATCGACGGACGGATTTTCATGAACAGGTCTTCGGCCTGTTTCAGATCAGCCTTCTTCTGGGTGTCGGTCGGCAGGCCCAGGTAATGCAGCGCTACCGGCAGCATTTCGGTTGGCGAATCGAGGAAACTCACGCCGCAGCTTTTCAGCTTGGCGATGTTTTCCGGCTTCATCAGTACGTCCCATGAGTCGATCTTGTCCACGCCCAATGCGGCCTTGACCTTCTCCGGGTTGTAGCCGATGCCCATTGAGCCCCACATGTACGGGAAGGCGTGCTTGTTGTCCGGGTCGCTGACCGATACGGCCTTGAGCAGGGATTTGTTCAGGTTGTCGTAGTTGGACAGCTTGGACTTGTCCAGCTCCTGGTAGACACCGGCCTTGATCTGCTTGGCAAGGAAGCTGTTGGACGGCACGACGATGTCGTAGCCGGACTTGCCTGCCAGCAACTTGGCTTCCAGGGTCTCGTTGCTATCGAACACGTCGTACACCACTTTGATGCCCGACTCTTTTTCAAAGTTGGCGATGGTGTCCGGTGCAATGTAGTCGGACCAGTTGTAGACGTGCAGCACTTTATCGGCGGCCTGGGCCGCGCTCGCCATTGCGCCCATCAGGGACAAGGCCAGGAGGGTCTTGCCAGCGTTTTTCAAACCTAATGCCTTCATTGGGTGATGCTCCGATTTTTCTTTTTTGGGCCGCACATTGTGTATGTTTCGGGCCCAGCCAAAGGGCAACAAAACAGGACGACAGTCTGGCAAGTTCAGGGGCCCGCTTTCAACCGGCCCCCGCATTTATCTACTCAGCCCTGCAATGCCGCCAACGTCAGGTCCAGGCAATGACGGGCCTTGGTCACCAGCTCGTCGATTTCTGCCTGGCTGATCACCAGCGGCGGCGAAATGATCATGGTGTCGCCCACGGCGCGCATGATCAGGCCATTCTCGAAGCAGAAGGTTCGGCAGATCATGCCGGCGCCCTTGCCTTCATGACGCTTGCGCGTGGCCTTGTCCTGCACCAGCTCGATCGCACCGAGCATACCCACGCCGCGCACTTCGCCCACCAGCGGGTGATCAGCCAGTTCCCTCAGACGTTTCTGCAAATACGGTGCCGTTTCGTCGTGTACACGGCTGACTATTTTTTCATCGCGCAGGATGCGGATGTTTTCCAGGGCCACGGCTGCGGCTACCGGGTGACCGGAGTAGGTAAAACCGTGGTTGAAATCGCCCCCTTCGTTGAGCACCGCCACCACTTCGTCGCGCACGATCAGGCCGCCCATGGGCACGTAGCCCGAGGTCAGGCCCTTGGCGATGGTCATCATGTGCGGCTTGAGGTCGTAGAAATCGCTACCGAACCACTCACCGGTACGGCCAAAACCGCAGATCACTTCGTCGGCGACAAACAGGATGTCGTACTTGGCGAGAATTTCCTTGATGCGCGGCCAGTACGTGGCAGGCGGCACGATCACGCCACCGGCACCCTGGATCGGCTCGGCAATAAAGGCGCCGACGTTGTCCACGCCCAGCTCCAGGATTTTCTCTTCCAACTGGTTGGCCGCCCACACACCGAATTCCTCGGGGCTCATGTCGCCGCCTTCGCCAAACCAGTACGGCTGCGCGATGTGGGTAATGCCCGGGATCGGCAAGTCGCCCTGCTCGTGCATATAGGTCATGCCGCCCAGGCTGGCGCCGGCCACGGTAGAGCCGTGGTAGCCATTCTTGCGGGCAATGATGGTTTTCTTGTTTGGCTGGCCCTTGATCGCCCAGTAGTGGCGGACCATGCGCAACATGGTGTCGTTGCCTTCGGAGCCGGAGCCGGTGAAGAACACATGGTTCATGCCGGCGGGTGCGACTTCGGAAATGACTTTAGCCAGTTCAAGCACCGGCGGGTGAGCGGTCTGGAAGAACAGGTTGTAGTAAGGCAGCTCTTTCATCTGTTTGGCGGCGGCGTCAGCCAGTTCGTCGCGACCATAGCCGATCGCCACGCACCACAGGCCGGCCATGCCGTCGAGGATCTTGTTGCCTTCGCTGTCCCACAGGTAAACGCCGTGGGCTTTGGTGATGATCCTTGGGCCTTTCTCTTTCAATTGCTTGAAGTCGCTGAACGGCGCCAGGTGGTGATCATTGCTCAAGGCTTGCCATTCACGGGTTTGCGGGTTGTTGCCGGACATACCAATCTCCTAGACTTTTCAGGTGAAGGCGCGTCTTTCCTACGACGCGCCCGGCGCATCAGACGGCGAAGAGCAGGAATTCCCGCTCCCACGAACTGATCACGCGCTTGAAGTTTTCATGCTCGGCCCGCTTGACCGCGACGTAGCCTGTGATGAACTTTTGCCCCAGGTATTTCTCGATGGTCTTGCTGTTTTCCATACGCTCAAGGGCGTCTTCGATGGTCAACGGCAGGCGCAGATTGCGGCGCTCGTACCCACGGC
Source organism: Pseudomonas paralactis (assembly GCF_001439735.1). Classification (GTDB taxonomy): domain Bacteria; phylum Pseudomonadota; class Gammaproteobacteria; order Pseudomonadales; family Pseudomonadaceae; genus Aquipseudomonas; species Aquipseudomonas paralactis. Next base: position 443,488 of record NZ_JYLN01000003.1, on the reverse strand, counting down.
CGACCACGGGCGCGCTCGGGTTATGGCCTTCGACCATGCCGATGTAGCCACACAACAAACTGGCGGCAATCGCCAGGTAAGGGTTGGCGTCGGCACCCGGCAGGCGGTTTTCCACGCGACGGTTCTGCGGGCCGGCATCCGGTACGCGCAGGCCGACGGTGCGGTTCTCTTCGCCCCATTCCACGTTCACCGGCGCCGAGGTGTCGGGCAGGAAGCGGCGGAACGAGTTCACGTTGGGGGCGAACAACGGCAGCAATTCAGGGATGAATTTCTGCAGGCCACCAATGTGGTTGAGGAACAGCTGGCTCATGGTCCCGTCTTCATTGGAGAAGACGTTCTTGCCGGTGGCGATGTCGATGATGCTCTGGTGCAGGTGCATCGCGCTGCCGGGCTCGCCGGTCATCGGCTTGGCCATGAAGGTGGCGGCCACATCGTGCTTGAGCGCGGCTTCACGCATGGTGCGCTTGAACACCAGGATCTGGTCGGCCAGAGACAGCGCATCGCCGTGACGGAAGTTGATTTCCATCTGCGCGGTGCCGTCTTCGTGGATCAGGGTGTCGAGGTCCAGCTCCTGCAGTTCGCACCAGTCGTAGACGTCTTCGAACAGCGGGTCGAATTCGTTGGCTGCTTCTATAGAGAAGGACTGGCGGCCGGTTTCCGGGCGGCCGGAGCGGCCAATCGGCGGTTGCAGCGGGAAGTCCGGGTCTTCGCAGCGCTTGGTCAGGTAGAACTCCATCTCCGGCGCCACGATGGGCTGCCAGCCGCGGTCGGAGTAGAGTTTGAGGACTTTCTTGAGCACGTTGCGCGGCGACAGCTCGATCGGGTTGCCTTGCTTGTCGTAGGTGTCGTGGATCACCTGAGCGGTTGGCTCGATAGCCCAGGGCACCAGGAATACCGCGTTCTGGTCGGGGCGGCAGATCATGTCGATGTCGGCCGGGTCGAGCAATTCGTAATAGATGTCGTCTTCGACATAGTCGCCGGTCACGGTCTGCAACAGAACGCTTTCGGGCAGGCGCATGCCTTTTTCGGCGATGAACTTGTTGGTCGGCGAGATCTTGCCCCGGGTAATACCGGTGAGGTCGCCAATCATGCATTCGACTTCTGTGATCTTGTGGTCTTTCAACCAATCGGTGAGCTGGTCGAGGTTGTTACTCATAAATGCCTCTGGGCTGGGTTTCCTGGCATCCATTAAAGGCCAGGCGTTGGTTGACGCAGCATCCGCGTCGTTTGTTCATTCAGGGTAGGAGCTTACCTGCCATTTGCCCAAGGGTTGCATTCCTCACGCCAAAGTTGTGCAGAATCATGATCGGCACGGCGAAAAAAGGTGGGTGGGTGGCGCAGGCGTTGGCAAAGAGGAGGTCGGACGGGCCGTCAAGAATATTGGCCGGTGCGTGAGCATTCACGCGGGACGAGCGGACTGCGCACAACGTTTGGCGCAAGCACGCAGAGACGCCGATTGGCGGCAGGTGAAACATGAAGCACCCCGGTATTATTGCTGTTATGGGTTTGAATCGAGCTTAGCCTTGTTCATTTTTTTACACAACACCCCCGTAAAAAATACAACACGGCCCGCTCAAGCCTGCAGTTCCCAAGCCCCCCAAACCCAAAAAACCGCCCCAAAACACCGCAAAAAAGGCTTCATGGTGCTTTTTTAGGGCAAAAAATGCCTCGCTTGACTTCGGCAAGCCGTTCGGGTTGACTGAAACCAGAAAAGATCAATGATTGATATTTTTAACAACAAAGGTGTTGCATCATGTCGGTACCCCCGCGTGCCGTTCAGCTTAACGAAGCGAACGCGTTCCTTAAGGATCATCCTGAGGTTCTGTACGTAGACCTTCTAATTGCGGATATGAATGGTGTGGTGCGCGGCAAGCGCATCGAACGCACCAGCCTCCACAAGGTTTACGAGAAGGGCATTAACCTGCCTGCCTCTTTATTTGCCCTGGATATCAATGGCTCGACGGTGGAAAGCACCGGCCTGGGTCTGGACATCGGTGATGCTGACCGAATCTGTTATCCAATCCCCGACACCCTGTGCAATGAGCCCTGGCAAAAGCGCCCTACTGCGCAACTGCTGATGACCATGCACGAACTTGAAGGTGAACCTTTCTTCGCCGACCCGCGCGAAGTGCTCCGCCAGGTTGTAAGCAAGTTTGATGACCTCGGTCTGACCATCTGCGCCGCCTTCGAACTTGAGTTCTACCTGATCGACCAGGAGAACGTGAACGGCCGCCCTCAACCGCCCCGCTCGCCGATCTCCGGCAAACGCCCGCACTCGACACAGGTCTACCTGATCGACGACCTCGACGAATACGTCGACTGCCTCCAGGACATTCTGGAAGGCGCCAAGGAGCAAGGCATCCCGGCGGACGCCATCGTCAAGGAAAGTGCCCCCGCGCAGTTCGAAGTGAACCTGCACCACGTGGCTGACCCGATCAAGGCCTGCGACTACGCGGTACTGCTCAAGCGCCTGATCAAGAACATCGCCTACGACCATGAGATGGACACCACCTTCATGGCCAAGCCTTACCCAGGCCAGGCAGGCAACGGGCTGCACGTACACATCTCCATTCTGGACAAGGACGGCAAAAATATTTTTGCCAGCGAGGATCCCGAGCAGAACGCCGCATTGCGTCACGCGATCGGCGGTGTGCTGGAGACCCTGCCCGCCCAAATGGCGTTCCTGTGCCCCAACGTCAACTCCTACCGTCGTTTCGGCGCACAGTTCTATGTGCCGAACTCGCCGTGCTGGGGCCTGGACAACCGCACCGTGGCGATTCGCGTACCGACCGGCTCGTCCGATGCCGTGCGTATCGAACACCGCGTGGCCGGCGCCGATGCCAACCCTTACCTGCTGATGGCTTCGGTCCTGGCCGGCGTGCACCACGGTCTGACCAACAAGATCGAACCGGGCGCTCCGGTGGAAGGCAACAGCTACGAGCAGAACGAACAAAGCCTGCCGAACAACCTGCGCGATGCCTTGCGCGAGTTGGACGACAGCGAGGTGATGGCCAAGTACATCGATCCTAAATACATCGATATCTTTGTTGCCTGTAAGGAAAGTGAGCTGGAGGAGTTTGAACACTCCATTTCCGACCTTGAGTACAACTGGTACCTGCATACCGTGTAAGTGGTTGCGGCATTGAAGAAGCGCCATAGGCTTAGGGTCGGTGGCGCTTTTTTATGGGCTTATTCCGGGAGACCGAATTGGCCTCATCGGGAGCAAGCCCCCTCCCACATTTTGAATGTATTCACAGATCTAAATGTGGGAGGGGGCTTGCTCCCGATGGCGGTCTGGAAGACAACACACCTCCCTGCTCATACAATGCCCGCTGCCTTGTAGGAGACTTCCATGCCCACCCGTCCCGCCACTGCTCGCAAACCCCGCGCCCGCAGCCAGCCCCGGATCGATGCGATCCTTGAAGCCGCCCGCACCTTGCTGGCCGCCGAAGGCGTGGCCGGTTTGTCGATCTACAGCGTGGCCGAACGTGCGCAAATTCCGGCGTCGTCGGTGTATCACTTTTTCGCCGGAGTACCGGCGTTGCTGGAGGCGCTGACGGCGGATGTCCATACCGCCTTCCGCGCAGCAATCCAGGCGCCGATCGAGCATGATTCACTCAGGCATTGGCGCGACCTGTCGTGCATCGTCGAGCAGCGTATGCTCACCGTTTACAGCAACGACGCCGCCGCACGTCAGTTGATCCTGGCACAGCACGGGCTGACTGAAGTGACACAGGCCGACCGCCAGCACGATCTGGAATTGGGCGATTTGATGTTGGAAGTGTTCAACCGCCATTTCGAAGTGCCGAAGCTACCCGGCGATGTGGACGTGTTCGCCCTGGCGCTGGAGTTGAGCGACCGCGTGTATGCGCGCTCGGTGCATCAGCATGGGCTGATTACGCCACGCATGGCGGAGGAAGGGATGCGGGTGTTTGATGCCTATGTGGGGCTTTATTTGCCGGCCTACCTGCCCAAGCGCTGAAGACAGTGCTGTCTGGGCCGGGCTCATCGCAGCATGGGTATCTACACAACTTTTTGTAGCCACTGCCGACGCTAACCACGATGCGAAGCGAGCCGCTCTTGCTCTTGCTCTGCTTTTGATCTTGATCTTGATCTTAGGCGCCCCATCAAACCACGCTGGCCGGAATTCGACAGGGATTTGGGGGGTAAACCGGCAGGGATGCCGGTTTAGCCGCCCCGCGCCATGGATGGCGCGTGGCGGCGGCCCCCCAAATCCATGGCGGATTACGGGCACACCGAGCCTAGGCGAGGTGCCGAGTGGTGGGGCAAGAGCCCTTTGGTTACTTTGGGGCTCTTTTCCAAAGTGACCCGCTGTAAAAGCGGAACCAATAGCAGCCGTTACCCAAATAACGGATATGTACTCGATCAAAGCCCAACATCCTGGCCGGCTCTTAGGCCGCCATCGGGGGCAAGCCCCCTCCCACAGGTCCGGCGTCGCACCAAAGAGTTGTGTAGATACCTATGCTCATCGCAGGCAAGCCAGCTCCCACATTTGAATGCATTCACACATCACGATGTGGGAGCTGGTTTACCTGCGATAGCGGTCTCAAGGCCGACGCCAATCACAACTTGGCAATCGACACCTCAGTGGATTTCACAAAGGCAATCACTTCACTACCGATCACCAACTCCAGCTCTTTGACCGAGCGCGTGGTGATCACCGAAGTGACAATGCCGGACGCGGTCTGCACATCAATCTCCGACAGTACATCGCCCACCACGATTTCCTTGATGGTGCCTTTGAACTGGTTACGCACGTTAATGGCTTTAATAGTCATGATGTTTTTCCTGTGTGGATTATTGAGCCCAACGCAATTGCGTCGGCAACGGTGAAACGGGTTCGGGCTCCGGCGGTGAGCCAGGCAGCGACAGCACGCGGTTGAGCACCTGGGCTTCCAACGCGGCCAGGCGGTGCGAACCACGGGCCCGTGGGCGTGGCAGATCAACGGCGAGGTCGAGACCAATTTCGCCGTCTTCGATCAGAATCACACGGTCGGCAATCGCCACGGCTTCGCTGACGTCGTGAGTCACCAGCAACACGGTGAAACCGTGCTTGCGCCAGAGGTTTTCGATCAGTTGCTGCATCTCGATACGGGTCAAAGCGTCCAGTGCGCCCAGAGGCTCGTCGAGCAGCAACAGGCGCGGTTGGTGGATCAAGGCCCGCGCCAGGGCCACGCGCTGTTTCTGGCCACCGGACAAGGCTGCCGGCCAGTCATTGGCGCGCTCGGCCAGGCCCACCGCTTCCAGCGCCTCCAGCGCCCTGGGGCGCCAGTTGCCCGCAAGACCAAGGCCGACGTTGTCGATGATCTTTTTCCACGGCAACAAACGCGCTTCCTGGAACATCAACCGCGTGTCTTCAATCGCCTCGTGCAGCGGCGCAGCGCCAGCCAGCAGCTCGCCACCACTGGCCTTATCCAGCCCCGCGAGCAGGCGCAACAAAGTACTTTTGCCGCAGCCGCTGCGACCGACCACGGCCACGAATTGACCGGCCGGAACATGCAGGTCGATGTCCTTGAGCACTTCGCGAGTGCCGAAAGATTTGCGCAACTTGCGCACCGCCAGGGGAATACCCTTGAGCAGGCGCGGGGGCTGTTGAGCCGTCATGCCGCACCTCCCTTGACTTGATACGCCGGGTGCCAGCGCAGCCATACCCGTTCCAGGCCACGCGCTGCCAGGTCGGCGAGTTTGCCGAGGATCGCGTACATCACGATGGCCAGCACCACCACGTCGGTTTGCAGGAATTCACGGGCATTCATCGCCAGGTAGCCGATACCGGAACTGGCCGAGATGGTTTCCGCCACGATCAGCGTCAGCCACATGAAGCCCAGGGCAAAGCGCACACCCACCAGGATCGACGGCAGCGCGCCGGGCAGGATGACTTGCCAGAACAGGCTGAACCCCGACAGGCCATAGCTGCGCGACATTTCCACCAGCGCCGGGTCGACGTTGCGGATGCCGTGATAGGTGTTCAGGTAGATCGGGAACAAGGTGCCGAGGGCCACCAGGAAAATCTTCGCGGTCTCGTCAATGCCGAACCACAGGATCACCAACGGAATCAGCGCCAGGTGCGGCACGTTGCGGATCATCTGTACCGAGCTGTCCAGCAGGCGCTCGCCCCACTTGGACAAACCGGTGATAAAACCCAGGGCCAGGCCGATGCTGCCCCCAATCACAAAGCCCAGGCCTGCACGCCAGCCGCTGATGGCCAGGTGCGTCCAGATTTCACCGCTGACCACCAGGTTTACACCCGCTTCGATCACCGCACTGGGCGCCGGCAAAATGCGCGTCGACAACCACCCCGCTGACACCGACAACTGCCACACCGCCAGCAACAAGATCGGCAGCACCCAGGGCGCCACGCGATGGCTGAGTTTTTCAAAGTCCATAACGGCGCCTCAACTCTGCGACGCAGCTTTGGGAAGGATGTCGTTGGCGACCATCTCGCCAAACGGGCTGACGTAACCGGCGCTTTTGGGCAGTTCAGGACGTTCGATATCCAGGTGCGGAAACAACAGTTCGGCGACTCGATACGACTCTTCCAGGTGGGGATAACCGGAGAAGATGAAGGTGTCGATGCCCAGGTCCGCGTACTCCTTGACCCGCGCCGCCACCGTCGGGCCATCGCCGACCAGCGCGGTGCCTGCACCGCCTCGTACCAGGCCGACGCCGGCCCAGAGGTTGGGGCTGACTTCCAGGTTGTCACGGCTGCCGCCATGCAGGGCGGCCATACGTTGCTGGCCGACCGAATCGAAACGCGCCAGGGACGCCTGGGCGCGAGCGATGGTGTCGTCGTCCAGGTGGGAGATCAATTTATCGGCGGCCTTCCAGGCTTCTTCGTTGGTCTCGCGCACGATCACGTGCAGGCGAATGCCGAAGCGCAGGGTACGTCCGAGTTTCGCGGCCTTGGCACGCACTTGCGCAATTTTCTCCGCCACCGCGGCCGGTGGCTCGCCCCAGGTCAGGACCATTTCCACCTGTTCGGCCGCCAGGTCCTGGGCCGCCTCGGAAGAACCACCGAAGTACAGCGGCGGACGTGGTTGCTGGATCGGCGGGTAGAGCAACTTGGCGCCCTTGACGCTGATGTGCTCGCCGTCGTAATCCACAGTTTCGCCTTCGAGCACTCGGCGCCAGATGCGCGTGAACTCCACCGAGGCCTGATAGCGTTCTTCGTGGCTGAGGAACAAGCCATCGCCAGCCAACTCTTCCGGGTCACCGCCAGTCACCAGGTTGAACAACGCACGGCCACCGGACAGGCGGTCCAGGGTTGCGGCCTGACGTGCGGCCACCGTCGGCGAAATGATCCCGGGTCGCAGCGCGACCAGAAACTTCAAGCGCTGAGTCACTGGAATCAGCGAGGCGGCCACCAGCCAGGAGTCTTCGCAAGAACGTCCGGTAGGGATCAACACCCCACCGAAACCCAGACGGTCGGCGGCCTGGGCCACTTGTTGCAGGTAACCGTGATCGACGGCGCGAGCGCCTTCAGCGGTGCCCAGGTAATGGCCGTCGCCGTGGGTAGGCAGGAACCAGAAAATATTAAGGCTCATGGAGTTGTCTCCTGAAGAAATCGAGTTACGGCGCTTTGGCAACCGCGGCGGGTGGCGTCCAGATCACGTCCTTGATGCTCAAGGGTTTGGGGATCAATTTGAGCTGGTAGAAGCTGTCGGCGATTTTCTGTTGGGCGGCGACCACTTCCGGGGTCAGGAACAGCGCACCGTAGCCTTGGCGTTTTACCGAGGTCAGGGTGATATCGGCAGGCAAGCCCAGCAGTGGCGCCACTTGTTCGGTGACTTCCTGCGGGTTGGCCTTGGACCACTCGCCCACCGCGCGCACTTCTTCTACCAGCGCTCTGATCACTTCAGGGTGCTGTTCGGCGTAGGGTTTGGTGGCCAGGTAGAACTGGTGGTTGTCGGCAATGCCGGTGCCGTCGCGCAGGGTGCGCGCTTGCAATTGTTTCTCGGCGGCGGCCTGGTACGGGTCCCAGATCACCCAGGCATCCACGCTGCCGCGCTCGAAGGCGGCACGCGCATCGGCAGGCGGCAGGAATACGGTTTTCACGTCGGTGTAGTTGAGGCCAGCATCTTCCAGCGCACGCACCAGCAGGTAATGCACGTTGGAGCCTTTGTTGAGCACGATCTTTTTGCCTTTGAGCTCAGCCACCGATTTGATCGGCGAGTCCTTGGGCACCAGGATCGCTTCACTGGTGGGCGCTGGCGGTTCGTAGGCGACGTAAAGCAGATCCGCGCCAGCCGCCTGGGCAAACACCGGCGGGGTTTCACCGGTGACGCCAAAGTCGACGGAGCCGACATTCAGGCCCTCAAGCAATTGCGGGCCCCCCGGGAACTCGGTCCACTGCACCTGCACGCCCTGGGCGGCCAGGCGTTTTTCCAGCGTGCCTTTGGCTTTGAGCAGCACCAGGGTGCCGTATTTTTGATAACCGATCCGCAGCGTCTCGGCGGCTTGGGCTTGAACAATGGCGCCGAAGGACACAGCCGCAGCAAACAGTGCGACCAGACCACGACGCAAGATGACAGTGCGCATGGCGCTCTCTCCATAGTTGCGATTAGGGTTTTGGCTGCACCTGCTTGGCCGTTGGCGGCTGAGTAAGGTGAGTGCTTCTCGATTTGCGGGTAAGGCTCAGATGCTCCAGCGAGCACTCAACAAACGTTCATTCAATACATCCGGGTCCAGCGGTTTCGGGCGTCGGGCCATGGCGCTGTAGAGCTGCTCCAGGGCTTCGTGCAGGCGTTTCTCAAGCACCGGCACCAACTGCGCCTGGGCACTGCCTTCGCCATAAGCGATCTGGCTGTCTTCGGCGAAAATGCCGTGGAGCAGTTCCTGGGCTTTGAGGGCAGACAGCACCGGCTTCAAGGCGTAGTCCACCGCCAGCATGTGGGCGATGCTGCCGCCGGTAGCCATCGGCAATACCACCTTATGGGCCAGGGCGCGTTCGGGCAGCAGGTCCAGTACGGTTTTCAGCGCGCCGGAGAACGATGCTTTGTATACCGGAGTGGCGATCACCAGGCCATCGGCATTGGCCACCTGTTGCAGCAGGTCGATGACCTTGGGGCTGTCGAACCGTGCGTGCAGCAAGTCTTCAGCCGGGAAGTCGCGTATCTGGTAACTCACCACTTCCACGCCCTGCTGTTGCAGCCACTGACGGGTTTTATCCAGCAACACCCCGGAGCGCGAACGCTGGCTGGGGCTGCCTCCAAGTGTTACGACCAGCATGTAGGTAATTCCTTGAGCAAGTGTCGGCGGTTCGCTGTGCGGCGATGGCGCCAAGATGGAACAGACCTTAGCAGTAGATTTATATATCTATAAATCTTATTTATTCATTTGTTTATTCCATAAACACATAAGCACTTCACCAACCCCCAGGCGAAAAAAAAGGCCGTGAAAACGGCCTGAAAACCCCTGCTGTGTGAGACGGTTTGCAACTTGATGCCTTTGCTGTTCATGAGGCCGCCATCGCGGGCAAGCCCGGCTCCCACTGGGGAATGCGGTCAACTGTGGGAGCCGGGCTTGCCCGCGATGGCGATATCCGCCTTAACGATTGGGTTGTGGCGTAAGGCGCAGGTACGGCTTCACCGCGCGATAGCCCTTGGGAAAGCGTTTCTTGATCTCTTCCTCGTCCTTGAGCGACGGCACGATTACCACTTCATCCCCATCCTGCCAGTTGGCCGGCGTCGCCACCTTGTGGTTGTCGGTCAGTTGCAGCGAGTCGATCACCCGCAGGATTTCATGGAAGTTGCGCCCGGTGCTGGCCGGGTAGGTGATGGTCAGGCGGATCTTCTTGTTCGGGTCGATTACGAACAAGGAGCGCACGGTGAGGGTGTCACTGGCGTTGGGATGGATCAGGTCGTAGAGGTCCGAGACCTTGCGGTCGGCGTCGGCCAGGATCGGGAAGTTGACCACGGTGTTCTGGGTCTCGTTGATGTCTTCGATCCACTTGTGATGCGAGTCCACCGGGTCTACCGACAGGGCGATGGCCTTGACGCCACGCTTGGCGAATTCGTCCTTGAGCTTGGCGGTGAAACCCAGCTCGGTGGTGCACACCGGGGTGAAGTCCGCCGGATGAGAAAACAGTACACCCCAGCTGTCGCCCAGCCATTCGTGGAAACGAATCTTGCCGGCGCTGGAATCCTGTTCGAAGTCGGGGGCGATGTCGCCCAGTCTTAGGCTCATGATGTGGCTCCTGATGAGTGCTTATGGAGCCCACTGTGCATGGATTTGAAATTATTTAAAAAGAATAAATATCGATTTATCTAGACGATAAAGGAATATTAAAAATGTGTTCATTGGACTTGGCCACACGCGACGATCAACATTGTTTTCAAGGTTCGAGAAGGCCTTGAGTCGCTGTAACAAAGAGGGGTTCAGGAAGGGCTTGCGGGGGTTGAGCCCGACTTGAAAAAGCAACACACCTTGCCCGGCATTGCGCCGGGCAAGGTTTTACAGTCTTACAACAGCGGGATCGAGTAGCTGACGATCAAGCGGTTTTCGTCCTGGTTACGCGCGCTGGCGATATCGCTGCGCCACATAGCGTTTTTCCACGCCACGCCGACGTTTTTCAGCGGACCTTCCGGTACGACGTAGGCAACAGTGATGTCACGTTCCCACTCGGACTGGCCGGTGAACTCGGTACGGTTGCTGGAGACGGTGTCGATATGGTCACCCTTCAGGTAAACCACACCAGCGGTCAGACCAGGTACACCCACCTTGGCGAAGTCGTAGGAGTAGCGAGCTTGCCAGGTACGCTCGCCGGCACGGGCGAACTTCTGGATCTGCATGTCGGTGGTGATGTAAGCCGACGAGCCGTCACCCTGGTTCAGCCAAGGGAAGTCGCTGCTGCCGTTGCTGACCTGGTAACCGCCACCGAAGGTGTGGCCGGCAACCGAGTACAGGAACAGGCCGCTGTACAGGTTGTTGTCGACTTTGCCACGACCGGAGTTGACGCCACCGTAGTTGCCTGTGGAGAAGTAGGCGGACTGGTTGCCGTTGTTACCATCGTCGGAGCTGTTGAAGTAACGCAGATCAGACTTCAGCACGCCAGGACCGATAGCCCAGTTGTGGGTCAGGCCCAGGAAGTGTTGCTTGTAGAAATCTTCCAGGTTGCCGTAGTAGTACTGAGCGGTCAGATCCTTGGTGATCTTGTAGTCGCCACCGGCGTAGTAGAACTTGTTGCTCGAACGCCAGTTCGCGCCGCGGCTGTTGGCGCCGGAGATGGACAGGCTTTCGTTGTTGCTGGAGTTACGGCCCTTGGCTTTTTCGATCTGGCCGGCAACCAGGGTCAGGTCCTTGATGTCGCTGGAGGTGATCTGACCACCCTGGAAGGTTTGCGGCAGCATACGACCATCGTTGGTCACGATGACCGGCAGCTTGGGCTGCAAGGTACCCAGCTTCAATTCGGTCTGGGAGATCTTGGCTTTGGCGGTCAGGCCCAGGCTGGAGTAGTTATCAACGGCTTCGCCATTGGACTTGCTCGGGAAGACGGTGCCGCCATACGAGCTGGCAGTCGCGCCGTTGGTGCCGCCGCCGGAATCCAGGCGAACACCCAGCAGGCCGATAGCGTCAAGACCGAAGCCAACGGTGCCTTGGGTGTAACCGGAGATGAAACGCAGATCGAAGCCTTGGCCCCATTCTTCGTTACGGCTCGGATTGGCCGTGCCTTCGCGGTTATCGGTGTTGATGTAGAAGTTACGCAGGCCCAGTGTGGCCTTGCTGTCTTCGATGAAACCGGCAGCGCCTGCTTGCTGGGCGATTGCGCCCAAAGCTACAGCCACAGCCAAGGTGGACTTCTTCATGTACCGCTCCTCTCATTTCTAATTTTTGTATTTCTTTGGTCCCGGGTCTGACGCCCTGGATCCACAGATGCGCGATTAGCGCCAGATAGTGACTAGCAAGTCAATCGTAACCTTGTGTGTCTACTACCTTCGTCTAATCGCAGTTGATTTGGTCCCTGCAGGGTAATGAGTTTTTCATACACCCAAAAAGAATTGTTTCATTCTTTTTCATACTATTCGGGAATAAGCAGATGCGTGAAGCGGGCTTGTCGACTAAGACGAACCGCTCCATAAGCTAATTCCTAAAGGGTATTTACCAGTGCTTTTTTAGATCGATTAGTGTGCCCGTACGGTTGCATACGTCACTCACGATCAAAAAGGCGACGCCATCATGGCCAAACGCACATCCTCCCGTCAATTTGTTACAGTTTTTGTATCGGCATTACTTTCTTTTGGTGTCAGCGCGGCGGATTTGACGGTCGGCTACCAGACTGGCATCGATCCCAGCAAAGTCCCCCAGGCCGAAGGCCTGTACGAGAAGGCGATCGGCGAAAAGATCAATTGGCGCCGGTTCAACAGTGGCCCGGAAGTGGTCACGGCCATTGCCTCAGGCGATGTGCAGATCGGTAACCTGGGTTCCAGCCCGCTCGCCGCAGCGGCGTCCCGCAACCTGCCAATCGTGGCGTTTATCGTATCGGCACAGATCAACGCTTCTGAAGCCCTGGTGGTGCGTAACGGCAGCGGCATCGATAAACCCGAAGACTTGATCGGCAAAACCATCGCCACACCGTTCGTCTCGACCTCTCATTACAGCCTGCTCGGTGCGCTGAAGCACTGGGGGCTCGACACCCGGCAAGTCAAGGTGGTGAACCTGCAACCGGCCGAAATCGCCGCTGCGTGGAAACGCGGCGATATTGATGGAGCTTTTGTGTGGTCGCCAGCCCTGGGCGAAATCCGCAAGACCGGCAAAACCCTCACAGACGCGGCGCAGGTGGGCCAATGGGGCGCGCCGACGTTTGAGGTGTGGGTGGCGCGCAAGGATTTTGCGCAAACACATCCTGACGTGGTGGCCAAGTTCGCCAAGGTCACCCTGGATGCCTTTGCCGACTATGCCGCCCACAAAGACAGCTGGACGGTGGGCTCGGAACCGGTGCAGAAAATCGCCAAATTGACAGGTTCAAATGCCGACGACATTCCGGAACTGTTGGCCGGTACGACGTTTCCGGATGCACAGGCACAGCAAACCGCTGCGTTGCTCAAGGGCGGCACGGCGAAGGCGATTGGTGAGACGGCGAAGTTCTTGAAAGAACAGGGGAAGGTGGAGACGGTGCTGCCGGATTATTCGGCCTATGTGACCGACAAATTCATCACACAATAAATACAGTCTTCGGTGGGAGCTGGCTTGCCTGCGATGCCAGCAACTCGGTCGTTCAGATAAACCGAGGCGCTGCTATCGCAGGCAAGCCAGCTCCCACACAGAGCCGTACTCTTTTACAGGGCCTTTTCGAAGATCTTGGAGTTACGCTGATAGTTGTACAGCGACGCCCGCGCCGACGGCAGGCGGTCAACGCTGCTTGGCACAAAGCCGCGCTCACGGAACCAGTGGGCCGTGCGCGTGGTAAGCACGAACAAGGTCTTCAACCCCTGTGCTCGCGCACGGGTCTGGATGCGTTCAAGCAACACGTCGCCGCGCGCGCCGTGACGGTACTCCGGGTTCACCGCCAGGCACGCCAGCTCCCCTGCATCCGAATCGGCGATCTGATACAGCGCTGCGCACGCGATGATCATGCCTTCGCGCTCGACCACGCTGAACTGTTCAATCTCGCGCTCCAGCACTTCCCGCGAACGACGCACCAGAATGCCCTGCTCTTCCAGCGGGCTGATCAGGTCCAGCAAACCGCCGACGTCTTCAATTGCCGCTTCGCGTACCAGTTCGAATTGCTCCTGGGCCACCAGCGTTCCGCCGCCGTCGCGGGTAAACAGCTCAGTGAGCAAGGCGCCGTCTTCGGCATAGCTGACGATATGACTACGCCCTACTCCACCCCGACAGGCTTCGGCAGCGGCATCGAGCAGCTCGGCCTGATAGTTGCTGCCCAAGCGCTGCAAGTGAGCGGGCACTTGTTGTGGACGCAACTCACGCACCAGACGGCCGTTTTCGTCGATCAGACCGGGATCGGCGCCAAACAGCAGCAATTTGTCGGCACCCAGGTCGATGGCGGCGCGGGTGGCGACGTCTTCGCAGGCCAGGTTGAAAATTTCACCGGTGGGCGAGTAGCCCAGCGGCGACAGCAGCACGATAGAGCGCTCGTCCAGCAGGCGGTTGATGCCCTTGCGGTCGACCCGGCGGACTTCGCCGGTGTGGTGATAGTCAACACCCTCAAGCACACCAATCGGCCGCGCCGTCACCAGGTTGCCGCTGGCCACGCGCAGGCGTGAGCCCTGCATGGGCGATGAAGCCATGTCCATGGACAGGCGCGCTTCGATGGCGATACGCAGATGGCCGACCGCGTCGATCACGCACTCCAGCGTCGCCGCATCGGTGATGCGCAAGCCTTCGTGGTAGGCCGGGGTCAGGCCGCGTGCTTCAAGACGGGTTTCAATCTGCGGACGCGAACCGTGCACCAGCACCAGCCGCACACCCAGGCTGTGGAGCAGCACCAGGTCGTGGACGATATTGCCGAAGTTGGGATGCTCCACACCATCGCCGGGCAGCATGACCACAAAGGTGCAGTCGCGGTGGGCGTTGATGTAGGGCGAAGCGTGACGAAGCCAATTAACGTATTCGGGCATAACACCTGGGCCTGTAATAAAAAGCAGCCAAAAAAGGATCAATCGTGAAAGCGCACAGCGGGCTGATGGTTATCGTCGGAACAGGCTTGGCGACACGCTCGCTCTCCTTATGTACGAATGGGCAGGGGTTAATTTATGCAGGTTTCAGGCAGTAATGTTCGATCAGTTCCCGCAATAGACGCACTGTAGGCGTCAAGCGTGACATTTCGAGGTATTCCCCCGGCTGGTGAGCACAGGCGATATCGCCAGGGCCGAGCACCAGGGTTTCGCAACCAAGGCGCTGAAGATAAGGCGCTTCGGTGCCGAACGCCACTGCTTCGGCACGATGGCCGGTTAAACGTTCCGCCACCCGCACCAACTCGGCGTCCTCGGGCTGCTCGAACGGCGGCACTTCGGGGAATAGCGGCGCGTAGTCGATCTTGACCTTATGCCGCTCGGCCAAGGGTTCGAGCTTCTGCCGGATCGCCGCACGCAGTACTTCTGGGTCCATGCCGGGCAAGGGCCGCAGGTCGAACTCCAGGGAGCACTGGCCACAGATGCGGTTGGGGTTGTCGCCGCCATGGATACAGCCGAAGTTCATGGTCGGCTGCGGCACGCTGAATTGCGCGTTGCGGTACTCGCGCTGCCAGGCCAGGCGCAGGCCGCGCAGTTCGCCGATGGCATCGTGCATGGCTTCAAGGGCACTGTGGCCCAGGCTCGGGTCCGACGAATGGCCGCTGCGACCCAGAATATCGATGCGTTCCATCATCACGCCTTTGTGCAGGCGAATCGGCTTGAGCCCGGTCGGCTCGCCGATCACCGCTGCGCGACCCAGCGGGCGCCCCGCTTCGGCCAGCGCACGCGCGCCGGACATGGAGCTTTCTTCATCACAGGTGGCAAGTATCAACAGCGGTTGCTTGAACGGCTGATCCAGCAGCGGCAACACGGCTTCGATGGCCAGGGCGAAAAAGCCTTTCATGTCGCAGCTGCCCAGTCCTACCCAGCGGCCGTCGACCTCCGTCAGCTTGAGCGGATCGGTCTTCCACAGTGCGGCGTCATAGGGGACTGTATCGCTATGACCTGCCAGCACCAGGCCACCGGGGCCGCTGCCGAAACTGGCCAGCAGGTTGAACTTGCCGGGGCTGACTTGTTGGATATCGATGGCAAAGCCCAGGTCACCCAGCCAAGTGGCGAGCAGGTCGATCACCGGGCGGTTGCTCTGGTCGAGAGACGCCTGGGTGCAGCTCACCGACGGCGCGGCGATCAAGGCGGCGAACTGCTCTTTCATGGACGGTAACGGCATGCGCGGTCTCCCAACTTCCCGGATGAACCTCACTATAGAGGCATCTGCCCAACACAATAAACCGTTGCGGCACGTTGCCGGGCTCAGTCCTGTACACTGCACGGCCTTGGCAGCCACACTTTTCCCCGGCTGCGCTCCCGATCCTGGATTTTCCGGCCATGCAGAAAGAAACCGAAATCAAGCTACGCGTCAGCCGCGAAACACTCGTTGCGCTGCGCGAGCACCCGTTACTGAAAAAACGCAACAAAAGTGGCTGGGAACGCCGTGAGTTGATGAATCAGTACTTCGACACCCCAGAGCGCGACCTGGCCCAGGCCAAGGTTGCCCTGCGCCTGCGCAAGGACGGTGACGACATCATTCAGACCCTCAAGACCCGCGGCCAAAGCGTCGCCGGCTTGTCGGAACGCAACGAGTACAACTGGGACTTGCCCAAAGCCAAGCTCGATGTGAAGAAACTCGACGGCGAGTGCTGGCCCGAGCAACTGGCCGAGTTGGACAAAAAGACCCTCAAGCCGATCTTCACCACCGACTTCGTGCGTGAACGCGCCGAAATCGCCTGGGGTCGTGGCAAGGCCAAGGTGGTGATCGAAGCCGCCCTGGACCTGGGCCATGTGGTGGTCGGTAAGCAGAAGGAAGAAATCTGCGAGCTGGAACTGGAGTTGCGCGAAGGCGAACCCGCCGCCCTGCTGGAGCTGGCCGCCGAACTGGCCGCGACCCTGGCGCTGATGCCATGCGATATCAGCAAGGCCGAGCGCGGTTACCGCCTGTATGACGCGAGCAGCTACTCCTTGAGCCTGCCGGCCCCGCAGATCCACGCTGAAATGCCGCTGGACGACGCCTTCGCCGCAATCATGTGGCACCTGTTGGGTAGCAGCCAGCGTCTGGCCGAGCAATACCGTTTCAACGGCCACTGGCGCTTGCTGCAGGACTGGGTCGAGAACCTGGGTGAGTTGCGCGCCCTGATCGGCAGCCTCGGCCAGGCCGCGCCGCGCCAATCCACCAGCGAACTGCGCAGTGCCCTGGACGCGTTGCTGGAAGACTGGCGCCCGCTGGTCCAGGCCGGTGACGACGATGAGGACATTCGCAAAGCCGCGCCGGAGCAGTTCATCGAAGAATTGCAAGACGTACGCTGGGGCCTGTTCTCTCTGAACACCTCGCGCTGGCTGCTGGCCCGCACTTGGACCGCCGAGCGTAATGTGCGCGGTAACCGCCAGGGCGCCGCGCAAATCACCAACTGGCTGCCACGCCTGTTGGCCGACGACGCCGTCTCCCTGCAACTGCAGCGCTACCAGCAACAGCCGGAAGACCTCGCCGAGCAACTGCCGCGTATCGAACGCATCCAGGCCTGGCTGCACCATGCGCGCCATGTGGTGGACATTGCAGAACTGGACCGTTTGTACGGCGAGCTGAACAAGCTGGCGCACCTGGCTAACCAGCCGATCACCGATGAATCGCTGGATGCACGTATGCATCAGGCGATTGCGGTGTATCAGAACCGGGCCTGGAAGACCCTGCTGCGCCTGTAATATCGCTATCGCGGGCAAGCCCGCTCCCACATTTGCTGTGGGAGCGGGCTTGCCCGCGATGAGGCCCTCCCTGTCAGCGCAATACTGGCAGGCTGGTGGTGGACTTGATCTCCGACAACGCCACGATCGAGTTGACCTCCTGGATCCCGGGCACCATCGATAATTTCTCGAAGAAAAACCGCTCATACGCCTCAATGTCCGACGTGACGATGCGCAGCAGAAAGTCCACCGCCCCCATCAGCACATAACACTCCAATACCTCAGGAAACCCTCGAATCGCTTCGGTGAATTCCGTGAAGTTGGAGCGGCCGTGGGCGTTGAGTTTGACCTCGGCGAAAATCTGCGTGTTGAGCCCGATTTTCTTGCGCTCCAGCAAGGTGACCTGGCCACGGATTACTCCCTCTTCCTTGAGCCGCTGAATGCGTCGCCAGCATGGAGATTGCGACAGGCCGACCTGCTCGGCGATCTGTGCGCTGGAGAGCGAGGCGTCCTCTTGCAACAGGGCCAGAATGCGGCGGTCGTAGACGTCCAACTCGCTATGCATAGAAATACCTGTTTAGGTGCATTTTTTGACTTATCTTATTCGATATAGCGCGAATCACGGCCATCTTAGATAAGAAATCTCCGCAGGCGAATGTAAAAATTCCTCCAGCCGATTTTGGAGAGTCAGTATGCACGCCGTCGAAACCGCCCACCCTGCCACCCGCGTCGATGCGTGGGCCGTCAACAACGCACACTGCCAAGCGCACTATCGGATCGCCGCCGAGGCTGAACCTGACGTGCTGTGCCGGGTGCTGAACTACTTTGCGCTACAGTTCCTGACGCCCGCCCACATCAATGTGAGCCGGGACAACGACCTGCTGAATATCGATATTGTGATCGACGGCCTGAGCTGGCACCGCGCCCAGGTCATCGGTGAAAAGATTCGAAACCTTATCAGTGTCTGCGACCTGGAGCTGTGGCCGGCTGATGCCGAGCGGCCTCCGACACTGGCGGCAACGGTGCGGTAAAAAACTGCAATACACCTAAAGAGGCGGATTCCAAAGGGCTGACTAGCCTGGGATTACATCCCGAGACGCCAGGAAACCTGCATGACCCCCGCCGCCCCCGACCGCCCCTTGGAACTGCATCAATTATTGCCGACACTGATTGAGCAAGGGCTGCTCACCGCGCAGGCGGCACAAGGCATTCAGGCAGTGCCTTGCACTCAGCATCCCCTGGAATGCATCGCGGCCCAAGGCCCTTGCCTTGAAATCTTGACCCAATGGCTGGCCCGGCATGTCGACCAGCCTTACCTGCGCATCGACCCGTTGAAGATCGACGTGGCGAGTGTGGTGCCGTTGATGTCCCATGCCTTCGCCCAGCGCCACGGCATTCTTGCGGTCGCCGTGGATGCGCAAAGCGTCACGATCGCCAGCGCCCAGCCGCATATCTGCGCCTGGGAAGCCGGGCTCGCTCAAGTGCTCAAACGCACAATCAAGCGCGTGGTGGCAAACCCCCGGGATATCCAACGCTGCCTCAACGAGTTTTACCGCCTGGCCAGGTCAGTCAGTGGCGCCGATCAGAAAATGGCGGTCCCCGGCAACGTCGAACTGCTCAGCCTCGGGAGCAGCGACAAGGAGCCCGACGCCAATGACGCGCATATCGTCAATATCGTCGACTGGCTGTTGCAGTACGCCTTTGCCCAGCGGGCCAGCGATATTCATATCGAACCCTGCCGCGATCAGGGCCGCGTGCGTTTTCGCATCGACGGGCTGTTGCATGACGTTTATCAGTTTCCGCCCCAGGTCACCACCGCCGTAGTCAGCCGCTTGAAAAGTCTCGGGCGAATGAATGTGGCCGAGAAACGCAAACCCCAGGATGGGCGCGTCAAGACCAGGAACCCGGCGGGCGCCGAAGTGGAATTACGCCTTTCGACCCTGCCGACGGCGTTCGGCGAAAAACTGGTGATGCGGATTTTTGACCCTCAGGTGCTGCTCAAGGACTTCGACCAGTTGGGCTTGTCGAGCGCCGATCAGCAGCGCTGGCACGCCATGACTCAGCAAGCCAACGGCATCATCCTGGTCACCGGCCCGACCGGTTCGGGCAAGACCAGCACCCTCTACACCACCCTCAAGCAACTGGCGACCCGAGAGGTCAACCTGTGCACGGTGGAAGACCCGATTGAAATGGTCGAGCCGGCCTTTAATCAAATGCAGGTCCAACACAATATCGACCTCACCTTTGCCAGCGGCGTTCGCGCCCTGCTGCGCCAAGACCCCGACATCATCATGATCGGCGAAATCCGTGACCAGGAAACCGCCGAGATGGCCATACAGGCCGCACTGACCGGGCACCTGGTGTTCTCGACCCTGCATACCAACGATGCGCCCAGCGCCATCAGCCGACTGCAGGAACTTGGTATCGCTCATTATTTGATCAAGGCGACGCTCATAGGCGTCATGGCGCAGCGTTTGGTGAGGGTTCTGTGCGCCCACTGCAAGCGTCCGACGGATATAGAGGACATCGGCAGCTACGAGGCCGTCGGGTGCCTGGAGTGCCGTGACAGCGGCTATCGAGGCCGCGCCGGGCTCTATGAAATCATGCCGATGGACCCAGCGCTCAAGGCGCTGGTGACTCCCGGTACGGACATACAGGCGCTACGCCGTGGGGCGCTCGCGCACGGCATGACCAGCTTGCGCATGGCCGGCATCGATAAAGTGAAAGCCGGCCTGACCACGCTGACGGAAATATTACGGGTCACGCCTGGGGATTCAGAAACAAATCCTTTGTTTGTCGGGCCATGAAACCGTCCTTATCGGTGACCAGACCGTTACAATCGGCCCAACGTCGTTCACTGACATCTTCAGATAAGGAATCGCTATGCAGATCGGAACCGTACTGCTTCTTTTCGTGGGTTTGGCTATCGCCATCCTGTTCATGGGTTTCAAAGTGGTGCCCCAGGGCTACCAATGGACCGTAGAACGTTTCGGCCGCTACACCAACACCCTCAAGCCCGGCCTGAACATCATCATCCCGGTCATGGACCGCATCGGTCGCAAGATCAATGTGATGGAAAGCGTGCTGGATATTCCGCCCCAGGAAGTCATCACTGCCGACAACGCCACCGTGCAGATCGATGCCGTGTGCTTCTTCCAGGTGGTCAACACGGCCCAGGCGGCCTACGAGGTCAACAACCTCGAACACGCCATTCGCAACCTGCTGCAAACCAATATCCGTACCGTCCTGGGCTCCATGGAGCTCGATGCAATGCTCAGCCAGCGTGACGGCATCAACGAAAAGCTGTTGCGCACCGTGGATGAAGCCACCGCACCGTGGGGCATCAAGATCACCCGTATCGAGATCAAGGACATCAGCCCGCCCGCCGACCTGATGGCAGCCATGTCCGGCCAGATGAAAGCTGAGCGGATCAAGCGTGCACAAATTCTTGAAGCCGAGGGCCTGCGTGCGTCAGCGATCCTGACCGCCGAAGGCAAGAAGCAGGCGCAGATTCTCGAAGCCGAAGGTAGCCGTCAGGCCGCGTTCCTGGAATCCGAAGCGCGTGAGCGTCAGGCCGAAGCCGAAGCTCGGGCGACACAAGTGGTGTCCGAAGCCATCGCGTCGGGCAATGTGCAGGCGGTCAACTACTTCGTCGCGCAAAAATACATCGACGCCCTGGGCAAGCTGGCCTCGGCCAACAACAGCAAGGTCATCCTGATGCCGCTGGAAGCCAGCCAGGTGATTGGCGCCGTGGGCGGTATCGGCGAAATCGTCAAGGCCACTTTCGGCAACCAGAAAGGCTGAGGCCATCACCATGTGGGACTTTCTGCTGAATTTATCGTTCTGGGACTGGTTGGCGCTGGGCACCGTACTGTTGATTCTTGAGGTATTCGGTGCTGGCGGTTACCTGCTGTGGATGGGTATCGCTGCGGCCGCAGTGGGGGTGATCAAGTTCCTGGTCCCACCGCTCGTGCTGGAGTGGCAACTGCTGCTGTTCGCCATGCTGTCGATCCTGACAGCCGTGTATTGGTGGAAGCGCCAACGCAGCAGCGCCAAGGCCAGCGATCAACCGGGCCTGAACGAGCGAGGCTCCGAATTGATCGGGCGCACCTTCATGGTGCATCAGGCGATTGTGGATGGCCGGGGCAAGATTAAAGTCGGAGATGGCGTGTGGATGGTCACCGGCGCCGATGCCCCAGCAGGCGCTCAAGTACGCGTGGTTGGTCAAGATGGGGTGATTTTAAAGATTGAAACTGTTTAGTCAGTGATGGAACTGGATCGACTTAACTACAATCAAAACGTACAGATAACCCACCGGAGTCACCCATCATGCGTCTTAAATATGCTGTCGCCACCCTCGCTGTGCTTTCCCTACCTGTCGGCTCAGCCATGGCCGATAGCTTCTGGCGTAATGTCATCTCGTCGGGCGCCACCACCGGCTCGACTTACCTGACGTTCAAGGACCACAAGTTGGTAGTCGCCGCCCAGGACGACGCCGGCAGCTTCGTCGCCAGCGAGGGCGGCATCCGCGGCCCGTACCTGGAAGCGGCTATGCAGAAGGTCCGCGCCGACAACCCTGGCCTTCAGGCCACCGACATGGAACTGGCTAACGCCATCCTGGCCAAAAATGCTGTAACCGAGTAACCGCCGCACCGATAAAAATGCCGCTTTTTCAAGCGTAATGCCGTTCAGTTAAGGCTTTTTGTAGGAGCGAGCTTGCTCGCGAAAAACTCACAAGCGCCGTGTTCAATCAGGATGCACGCGTTATCGTTGACGTTTTTCGCGAGCAAGCTCGCTCCTACAGAGGGCGATACACGCTTAACTGAACGGCATTCCGCTTTTTCAAGCGGCATTTTTTTGCCTGCCCTATGACGAATCGTTCATAAGCGACAGGCTATATTCAGTCTCGCCGTGCAACGATGCGGTACTGATACGTTTAACACCCATCGCCTATCTTGAACGGATGCCTTCTTCGTCATGAGCCAACAGCCTTTCCTGCCGTTTTCCAAACCGACCATTGATGAAGCCACCATCTCGGCAGTCGGCGATGTCCTGCGTTCCGGCTGGATCACCAGCGGGCCAAAAGTGCAGGCGTTCGAGGCGCAGTTGTCGGAATACTTTGGTGGGCGGCCGGTGCGCACCTTCAACTCGGGCACTTGCACCATGGAGATCGCCTTGCGCATCGCCGGTATCGGGCCTGGGGATGAAGTCATTACTACACCGATTTCCTGGGTCGCCACCGCCAACGTCATTCTCGAAGTCGGTGCTACTCCAGTGTTTGCCGATATCGACCCGGCAACCCGTAACATAGACCTGGCCCAGGTTGAGGCGGCAATCACACCGCGTACCAAAGCGATCATTCCGGTCTATCTGGCGGGCCTGCCCTTGGACATGCCAATGCTTTACGCGCTGGCCAACAAGTACAACCTGCGCATCGTCGAAGACGCCGCGCAAGCGCTGGGCTCCAGCTGGGACGGGGAACGCATCGGGGCAACCGGCGACTTCGTGTCGTTCAGCTTCCAGGCAAACAAGAACATCACCTCGTCCGAGGGTGGCTGCCTTGTATTGAATAATGCCGAGGAAGCCCGCCTGGCAGAGAAGTATCGCTTGCAGGGCGTAACCCGGACCGGTTTCGATGGCCTGGATGTGGATGTGCTGGGCGGCAAGTTCAACATGACCGACATCGCTGCCGCCATTGGCCTGGGGCAGTTTGCGCATATCGAAAAGATCACTGCCCACCGCCAGAACCTGGCACGGCACTACTTCAAGTGCTTTGGCAACGACTTCGAAGAGCAGTATGGCGCGCAACTGCCGCCGGCGGACTTTGAGAACAGCAACTGGCACCTGTTCCAACTGGTGCTGCCGGAACGCCAGGACGGCTTGCCTGCTCGCGCAACGTTCATGGAACAGATGCAGGCCCACGGCGTTGGCATTGGCTATCACTACCCTCCGATCCACTTGCTGAGCCTGTATCGGGCACAGGGTTTCAAGGAAGGCATGTTCCCGGTGGCGGAGCGTGTTGGGCGATTGATCGTGTCGTTGCCGATGTTCACGGCAATGACAGAGGCGGATGTGGAGCGGGCTGTAGCGGCGGTTAAAGCGGTACTGGAAAAAGACTGAACACAACCAGCAGGCACACCCCAATCAACTGTGGGAGCTGGCTTGCCTGCGATGCAGGCACCTCGGTGTATCGGTGACACACGGGTGATCCAATCGCAGGCAAGCCAGCTCCCACATTGATGTGTGCTGTTGCAGCTATTGCGTTTAGTCGCCGATGGCGGCTTTGTAGCCGGCGGCATCCAGCAGTTTGTCCAGTTCAGCCTTGTTGCTTGGCTTGAGCTTAAAGATCCAGGCGCCGTAAGGGTCGGAGTTCAGCAGCTCAGGGCTGCCACTCAGCTCTTCGTTGACGGCAATCACTTCGCCGGCAATCGGTGAGTAGATATCCGAAGCTGCCTTGACCGACTCCACCACCCCCGCCTGATCTTCAGCGGCAAACACCTTGCCCACTTCAGTCAGTTCAACAAACACCACATCACCCAAAGCTTCCTGTGCATGGTCGGAGATCCCGACGGTCACAGTGCCATCAGCTTCCAGACGGGCCCATTCGTGACTTTCGGCAAAACGCAGGTCGGCAGGGATATTGCTCATAGTCTGTGTCCTCAAGAAGAAATGTCAGCGGCCATTGGCCTGCCGGAAATAGTTAGATCAAGGTTTTGCCATGGCGTACGAAGGTCGGCTTGACCACTCGAACCGGGTACCACTTGCCGCGGATTTCCACTTCGGCCCGGTCGGCAGTCGCCGCCGGTACGCGCGCCAGGGCAATGGATTTGCTCAGCGTAGGCGAGAAACTACCACTGGTGATCTCTCCTTCGCCAACATTGGCGATACGAACCACCTGATGAGCGCGTAAAACCCCACGCTCTTCCAGCACCAGCCCGACCAATTTGAACTGCACACCGGCCGCCTTTTCCGCTTCCAGCGCGGCACGACCGATGAAATTGCGCCCGGCAGGTTCCCAGGCGATGCTCCAGGCCATATTGGCCGCCAGGGGCGATACTTGCTGATGGATATCCTGGCCGTACAGGTTCATGCCGGCCTCCAGGCGCAAGGTATCGCGGGCGCCGAGGCCGATGGGAGAAATACCGGCTCCTACAAGATCGTTGAAAAACCCCGGTGCCTGATCAGCGGGCAGCACAATCTCCAGGCCGTCTTCACCGGTGTAGCCGGTACGGGCGATAAACCAGTCGCCGTCGGCGTGGCCTTCGAACGGCTTGAGCTGGTGGATCAGGTTGCCACGGGACTGGGTCACCAGTTCGGCGATTTTATGCCGGGCGTGGGGGCCCTGGATGGCGAGCATGGCCAACTCGGACCGCTCATGCAGCTGCACCTGGTAATCGCCCAGTTGCGCCTGCATCCAGGCCATATCCTGATCGCGGGTGGCGGCATTGACCACCAACCGGTAAGCGGTTTCGGTGCGGTAGACGATCATGTCGTCCACCACCCCGCCCTGCTCGTTGAGCATGGCGCTGTACAGCGCACGGCCGCAGCCGTGCAATCGATCGACGTCATTGGCCAGCAGGTGCTGAAGCCATTCCTTGGCCTGAGGGCCGGTGACATCGATTACGGTCATATGAGATACATCAAACACCCCGCAGTCGCGCCGCACCTGATGGTGTTCTTCAACCTGCGAGCCGTAATGCAAAGGCATATCCCAACCGCCAAAATCGACCATTTTCGCGCCGAGGGCGAGATGCAGGTCATACAAAGGCGTACGCTGTCCCATGGGTTTCTCCTTCCGGGCTTGGCGAAGGTGCGCAGAGCTGCCACTTGCGCCGAACACCTTGATTTACAAGGCCCGCAGCCACATACAGCAGGTCGATCCGAAAGACGGAGCGCACCGAATGCCGCGCATTGTAGCCTCAAGCCGTAGGACTGGCACCTAACCGATTTGTCGGGCAGAGCGACGAATCAGCCCGATGACCGGTAACAGCCCGACCAGCACCAGGGTCAGCGCCGGCAAAGAAGCCCGCGCCCATTCGCCTTCACTGGTCATTTCAAAGATGCGGACCGCCAGGGTGTCCCAGCCAAAGGGGCGCATCAGCAACGTCGCGGGCATTTCCTTGAGCACATCCACAAACACCAGCAACGCCGCGCTCAAGGTGCCGGGCAACAACAACGGCAGATACACTTTGCAAAACAGTCGTGGACCGCTCACCCCCAGGCTGCGTGCAGCTTCGGGCAATGACGGGCGAATGCGCGCCAGGCTGTTTTCCAACGGCCCATAGGCCACCGCCACGAACCGCACCAGATAAGCCAGCACCAGTGCCGACAGGCTGCCCAGCAGCAAGGGCTTGCCCGCGCCTCCCAGCCAGCCGGACACCGGCACCACCAGCTCGCGGTCCAGGTAGCTGAACGCCAGCATGATCGACACCGCCAGCACCGAGCCCGGCAAGGCATAACCGACATTGGCCAGGCTGATGCCGGAGCGAATCGCCCGGGTCGGCGCCAGGCGGTTGGCAAAGGCCAGGATCATTGCCACGCTGACCGTAATCAGCGCGGCGATACCGCCCAGGTAGAGGGTGTGGATGATCAGGCCCGTGTAGCGCTCATCCAGGTCGAAGCGCCCGCGTTGCCAGAACCAGGCCACCAGTTGCAGCATCGGGATCACAAATGCACAAGCGAATACCAGGCCGCACCAAGCGCTGGCCGCCACGGCCTTCAGCCCACGCAAGTGGTACAACGCCTTGCCGCGCGGGCGCTCATTGCTCGGTCGGCTGGCACCGCGCGCACGCCGCTCGCCATACAGCACCAGCATCACCACCAGCAGCAACAGGCTGGCCAGTTGAGCGGCGCTGGAAAGACTGAAAAAGCCGTACCAGGTTTTGTAGATAGCCGTGGTGAAGGTGTCGAAGTTGAACACCGAGACGGCGCCGAAATCCGCCAGGGTCTCCATCAACGCAAGGGCCACACCGGCACCAATCGCTGGCCGCGCCATCGGCAACGCCACGCGCCAGAACGCTTGCCAGGGCGATTGCCCCAACACCCGCGCCGCCTCCATCAAACCCTTGCCCTGAGCCAGAAACGCAGAACGTGCCAGCAGGTAGACATAGGGATAGAACACCAGCACCAACACGATGACTACGCCGCTGGTGGAGCGCACCCGCGGCAACCGCAGCCCTGTGCCAAACCATTCGCGCAGCAGGGTTTGCACGGGACCGGCAAAATCCAGCAGGCCCACAAATACAAAGGCCAGCACATAGGCTGGAATCGCAAAGGGCAGCATCAAGGCCCAATCAAGCCAGCGCCGCCCGGGGAATTCGCAAAGACTGGTCAGCCAGGCCAGGCTCACACCCAGCAGCGTCACGCCGATACCGACGCCAAGTACCAGGGTCAGGGTATTGCCCAGCAAGCGCGGCATCTGGGTGTCCCAGAGGTGGGACCAGATCTGGTGGTCGATGCTTTGCCAGGACAACAGCAGCACACTCAGCGGCAACAACACCAAGGCGGCGACGGAGAAGACCGGCAGGTACCAGCGGCGTTGGGCGGGGTGGGCCAAGGGAAGCTCTCTATGCACAGACTATTGGAGACAAACACAAAACAATGTGGGAGGGGGCTTGCTCCCGATGGCGGAGTGCCAGTCAGTGACGATTAGACTGATACACCGCTATCGGGGGCAAGCCCCCTCCCACATTTGATCTGAGGCAATTTACAAACTCAGTTCCAGCCAGCGCGATCCATCAGGCGAATGGCTTCGGCCTGGCGCTTGCCCGCCACTTCCACCGGCAAGGTATCGGCCACGAACTTGCCCCAACTCGCTACTTCCGCCGACGGCGGTACCGCCGGGTTGGCCGGGAACTCCTGGTTCACGTCGGCAAAGATCTTCTGCGCCTCTGGCGTGGTCATCCACTCCACCAGTGCCTTGGCCGCTTGCGGGTGCGGCGCGTGCCTGGTCAGGCCTATGCCCGACAGGTTCACATGCACGCCACGGTCGCCCTGGTTCGGCCAGAACAGTTTGACGGCCAAATCCGGCTTCTGCTTGTGCAGGCGACCGTAGTAGTAGGTGTTGACGATACCCACGTCGCACTGCCCCGCATTGATGGCTTCCAGCACGGCGATATCATCGGAGAACACGTCGGTGGACAGGTTGTTGACCCAGCCTTTGACGATCTCTTCGGTCTTGGCCGCGCCATGGGTTTCGATCAAGGTGGCGGTGAGTGACTGGTTGTAGACTTTTTTCGCCGTGCGCAGGCACAGGCGGCCTTCCCATTGCTTGTCGGCCAGGGCTTCGTAGGTGGTCAGTTCGCCTGGTTTGACCCGGTCGGTGGAGTAGGCGATGGTGCGCGCGCGCAGGCTCAAGCCGGTCCAGGCGTGGGCCGACGAGCGATACTGCAGCGGGATATTCTTGTCGATGACGGCGGAAGTGAACGGTTGCAGGATGCCCATTTGCTCGGCCTGCCAGAGGTTGCCGGCGTCAACGGTGAGCAGCAGATCGGCGGTGGCGTTCTCGCCCTCAGCCTTGATGCGCTGCATCAGCGGCGCTTCCTTGTCGGTGATGAACTTGACCTGCACCCCGGTCTTCTTGGTGTAGGCGTCGAATACCGGCTTGATCAACTCGTCGATTCGCGAGGAGTAGACCACGACTTCGTCGGCCGCCTGCACGGTGGTGCTGCCGATCAGGGTGAGTGCCAGGGCAGTCAGGAGGCGCTTGGGTGCCAACATGGGTGCGGTCTCTCATTTGCAAATTGAGGGCAAATGATAAGGACTCACATTTGGTAACGCTCGGCGGAGGCGTTACCAGATGTTGCACAGCCAGAATATGCGCTGGAGCTGACGGCCTCATCGCGGGCAAGCCCGGCTCCCACAGAGGGTTGTATTGTCAGTTCAGGGTTTGGCGAGTTCGGGAAGATCGCCAGTCAAACCCAGTGCCTGGCGCACAAACACCGCCTTGGCTTCGGGCATCTGGTCGACGATTTTCAAACCCGCATTACGCAACCAGCGCAGCGGCAGTTGATCGGCCTGGAACAAGCGCTCGAAGCCTTCCATCGCCGCCATCAGCGCCAGGTTGTGGGGCATGCGACGTCGCTCGTAACGGCTCAGCACTTTCACATCGGCCAGGCGCTCGCCGCGCTCAGTTGCCGCCAGCAGCACTTCGGCCAGCACCGCCGCATCAAGAAAGCCCAGGTTAACGCCCTGCCCCGCCAACGGGTGAATCACGTGGGCAGCATCGCCGATCAGCGCCAGGCCCTCGGCCACGTAGCGTTTGGCATGGCGCTGGCGCAACGGCACGCAAATGCGGGGGTCAGCGCTGATCACAGTGCCCAGGCGCCCCTCAAAGGCACGCTCCAGTTCCCGGCAGAAGCTTTCATCATCCAGCGCCATCAAGCGCTCGGATTCGGCGGGCGTGGTCGACCAGACGATCGAACACCAATCTTCCTGCCCATCGCGCACCAGCGGCAGGAACGCCAGCGGGCCGGTATCGGTAAAGCGTTGCCACGCCGTGCGCTGGTGTGGCTGGCTGCTGCGCACGCTGGTGACAATGGCGTTATGCAGGTAATCCCACTCGCGGGTCGGGGTGCCGGTCAGGCGGCGTACGGCGGAGTTGGCGCCATCGGCGGCCACTACCAGCGGCGCACGCAACTTGCGACCGTCAGCCAGGGTCAGCAGCCAGTCATCGCCGGAGCGGCGCATCTGTTCCAGGCGCGCATTGGCCAGCAGGCCGAGGTCGCAGTCATGCAGGCGATCCAGCAAGGCATCCTGCACCACGCGGTTTTCGACGATATGCCCGAGCACCTCGGCATGCACACTGGCCGCCGAGAAGTGGATCTGCCCGGTACCGCTGCCGTCCCACACCTGCATTTCGCCGTAAGGGCTGGCACGCCGCTCTACGATGCCGTCCCACACGCCCAGGCGCTCAAGAATGCGCTGGCTGGCCGCCGACAACGCGCTCACCCGAGGTTCAAACGCCGCAGCCGACTCAAACGGCTTGACGCTCAACGGGCTGCCGTCGAGCAGCAGCACCTGCAAGCCACTGCCCTGCAACGCCAGC
Organism: Pseudomonas paralactis; assembly: GCF_001439735.1. GTDB lineage: Bacteria > Pseudomonadota > Gammaproteobacteria > Pseudomonadales > Pseudomonadaceae > Aquipseudomonas > Aquipseudomonas paralactis. The sequence continues at coordinate 414,061 of NZ_JYLN01000003.1, read as the reverse complement.
GCCAGGGCGCTTCCGACCATTCCGGCCCCGACAATCAGCACATCTGCGCGCATGTCCATGCTTTAAGCCTTGTCTCGTGTGCGGCACAGGCCGCAAATAAAATGATGGGCCGGCTCAGACATCGGAGCGCGTGCCCAGACCCATGGCCTGGCGGGCGAACCAGCGTTTGGCCGGCGGCAACAGATCCAGGCCGAGCAGGCCCAGGTTACGGCCCAGCGCCATTAACGGCTGGCCGCTGCCAAACAGGCGTGTGACCTGGTCGGAAAAGCCTACGGTCAGTTGTTGGTCGAGGCGCTGGCGCTCGCGATAGCCTTGCAAGGTCGCCAGGTCACCTGGCACCGCAGGCCCGGCCAGCAAAGCTTCGGCCAGGGCATTGGCATCGCGCAGGGACAGGTTGAAACCCTGCCCGGCAATCGGGTGCAGGCTGTGGGCGGCATTGCCGAGGACTGCAAGATGAGAGCGCACTTGCTCTTCGGCTTCCACCAGGGTCAGCGGGTACAAATGTCGGGCGCCCACTTGCTTGAGGGTGCCCAGGCGATAACCGAACACGCCCTGCAACTCACTCAGGAAACTGCGCTCGTCGAGGTCGGCCAGGCGCTGGGCGTCCATGCCGATGCGGGTCCAGACCAGTGCGCAACGGTTGTCCGGCAGCGGCAACAAGGCCATCGGCCCTTCATCGGTGAAACGTTCGAACGCTTCGCCATTGTGGGCTTCGCTCGGGGTGATATTGGCGATCAGGGCGCTCTGGTTGTAAGGCCGGGTTTTGACGCCAATGCCCAGTTGCTCACGCAAACCGGAGCGGCCGCCGTCGGCCAACACCGCGAGATCGCATTCCAGTACGGTTTCATCGTCGAGCGTCAGGCGATAGCCATCGGGCAGCGGCTCCATGCGTGTGACTTGCGCGGGGCAGCGCCAGCTGACGACGTCTTTATCCAGGCCTTGCCACAGGCATTGGCCCAGCCAGGCGTTTTCCACCACGTAGCCCAGGGCCGGTACGCCCTCTTCCATGGCGGACAAGCGCGCGGTAGAGAAACGCCCACGGTCCGATACATGAATCTGCTTGATCGGCTCGGCGCGGCGGGCAATGTCCTGCCATACGCCCAGGCGCTGATAAATCTGGCGGGCACCAAAGGACAGCGCCGACGAACGCGCATCGTAACTGGGTTGGTAGCTGTCGCCCGGGGCAAACGGTTCGATCAGCATGATCTTCCAGCCGCGCGCCTTGGCACCGGCCTGCAACGCCAGGGCCAGGCTGGCGCCCACCAGACCACCGCCGATAATCGCCAGATTGACCCGGCTCATCGGGCGGCCGCCATCAGCGATTCGATCTCGGCAACGGTCTTGGGCGCCGCACCGGTCAGGATTTCACAGCCTTGCTTGGTCACTATCACGTCGTCCTCGATGCGTACGCCAATGCCACGCCATTTCTTTGCCACGTTCTGGTTGTCCGGTGAAATATAGATCCCCGGCTCCACGGTCAAGGCCATGCCGACTTCCAGCACACGCCATTCACCGCCGACCTTGTACTCGCCTACATCGTGTACATCCATGCCCAGCCAATGGCCGGCGCGGTGCATGTAGAAAGCGCGATAGGCTTCGCTGGCGATCAGCTCGCCAACGTCACCGTGCAGCAACCCCAGCTTCACCAACCCGGCGGTGATGACCTGCACGGTGGCCTCGTGGGCCTGGTTCCAATGCTTGTTCGGTGCGATCTGCTCAAAGGCGGCTTCCTGGGAGGCCAGCACAATCTCGTAGATCGCCTTTTGTTCGGGCGAAAACTTGCCGTTGACCGGCCAGGTGCGGGTGATGTCGCTGGCGTAGCAGTCGATCTCACAACCGGCGTCGATCAGCACCAGGTCGCCATCCTTGAGCAATGCGTCATTTTGCTGGTAATGCAGGATGCAGCTGTTGCGCCCGGCGGCAACGATGGAGCCGTAGGCCGGCATTTTCGCACCGCCCTTGCGGAACTCGTAATCCAGCTCGGCCTCCAGGCTGAACTCATGCAAACCGGCACGGCTGGCCTGCATCGCCCGCACATGGGCCGCGCAGGAAATGCGCGCGGCCTCACGCATCACCCTTACTTCTGCCGCCGATTTATACAGGCGCATGTCGTGCAGCAGATGATCCAAGGCAACGAATTCGTTCGGCGGCTGGGCGCCCAGGTGCGCTTTGGAACGGATCACGTTGATCCACTCCATCACATGGCGGTCGAATTCGGCATTGCTGCCCATGGCTGAATACACCCGGTCGCGGCCTTCGATCAGGCCGGGCAGGATGTCGTCAATATCGGTAATGGGGAACGCGTCGTCAGCGCCAAAGTCGCGAATCGCGCCCTCGGTGCCCGCACGCAGGCCATCCCACAATTCGCGCTCGGCATTGCGCTCGCGGCAGAACAACACGTACTCGCCGTGCTGGCGGCCGGGCATCAGCACGATCACGGCTTCGGGCTCGGGGAAGCCGCTCAGGTACTGGAAGTCGCTGTCCTGGCGGTAGACATGCTCGACATCACGGTTGCGGATCGCTACCGCAGCGGCCGGCAGGATCGCGATGCTATTGGGTTCCATCTGCGCCATGAGCGCCTTGCGGCGACGGGTGTATTCCGCTTTGGGGATATGGATCATGGGCAGATGGACTTCCTTTCTTGCGTCTTAGTGCAGCGAAGGCTTGGGTGCGGCCGGTTCAGCGGACTTTTTGGTCTCGGTGAACAGCAGCAGCGGTGCCACGCGCAGGTATTCCATTACTTCCATGTAGTCGCCTTCGCCGTCTTCGGATTCTTCCAGGGCATCTTGCACCTGGGAGATGGCCGCCAGGTCTTGCAGCACTTCCTTGGCATCGGTGCTCAGTTCCAGGCCGCCGGCGTTTACGCCGAAACCGTGGAGGAAGCCCTGGCACCATTGGCCCAACGCGGCAGCGCGTTCAGCGAGCGGGGCGTCGTCGGTCGGCAGCAGCAGGACCACGGTGACGTCATCACCGGTCAGCTCGCCCTTGACCATCTCTTGCAGGCCAATCAGCGCGTTACGCACGTTTTCGGTCGGTTCGGTTTCCAGCAGCTCGGCCACGTCGGCCAGCCAGTTGTCGGCATCAAAGCCCACGCCGGTGCAACTGCGGCCCAACAGCACGCCGTGCAGTTCGGCAGGCGAGCATGGGTGACCGCTGGTGCTCAGCAGTTTGGAAAAAGCGTCGTACGGGGAATTCTGAATGGGCATGGTGAGCTAGGCGCCAGACGGCGCAATGTCTAGAATGGAGCGCTGTATCCTAGCACCGGCAGACGTACCAAGACTATCAAGGGCGTCAGATCGTTTATCCTGCAGTTGCCATTCATCAGACAAATCCAGTGGAACCCAATGGAAGACACCGACCTGCAAGCGCTGATGGCCAGACTCGAACTGCTAATTGATCGGGTCGAGCAACTAAAGAGTCAAAACGGACTCCTATTAGCTCAGGAAAAGACCTGGCGCGAGGAACGCGCTCACCTCATTGAAAAAAACGAAATCGCCCGGCGTAAGGTCGAATCGATGATTTCGCGCCTGAAGGCCCTGGAGCAAGACTCATGAGTTCAAGCAATAGCGTTACCGTGCAGATCCTCGACAAAGAATATTCGATCATCTGCCCCCAGGAAGAACGCAGCAATCTGGTGAGCGCTGCCCGTTACCTGGACGGCAAGATGCGTGAAATCCGCAGCAGCGGCAAAGTCATCGGCGCCGACCGCATCGCCGTAATGGCCGCGCTGAACATTACCCACGATCTGCTGCACAAGCAGGAACGCCCTGATGTGCAGGCCAGCGGTTCGACGCGTGAGCAAGTGCGTGACCTGCTCGAACGCGTGGATCTGGTGCTTTCCACCGATTCCGACGCACCCAAGGGCTGATTGCCGAGTCTGTTTAAGGTATACTCGCCCCACTCCCTGGCGTGTTTGCCAGTCGGCGATGTCCCTGAGCCGATTCGCACTACCCTGGAAGTTGCACGTTGGGCTGGTGTGCATGTCCGCTAGACGGAAAGCCTTAAAGCCTACTGCTTCTTCCACCTTGAACTTTCGGGTTCAAGGGCTAAGTCGACAGCGGCTCTGTCGGGGAGCCTGAATTCCCAAACTCAATGCCAGTCCCAGGACTGGCATTGTTTTATGAGCCGATAAGCCATGACCGAACCTGCGCCGCTTTCCCGTCCGCAACTTCGACGCATGTTGCGCAAGGCCCGCCGCGCCCTCACACCGAGCGAGCAGCGCCAGGCCGCCCTTGGCCTGTACCGGCAACTGGCACAGCACCCGCTGTTTCGCCGGGCCAAACATATTTCCTTATACCTGCCGACGGACGGTGAAATCGATCCGCGCTTGCTGCTGCGCGCAGCGCAGCGCCGTGGCAAGGCAACCTATCTACCGGTACTGAGCGCCTGGCCGCGCACCAAGATGGTGTTCCAGCGCGTGCGGCGCGGGGATAAATTATCGCCCAACCGCTTTGGTATTCTTGAGCCGCGGGTCAATGCCCATCAACAGCGCAAAGTCTGGGCGCTCGACCTGGTGCTATTGCCATTGGTGGGGTTCGATAGCGAAGGTGGACGCCTGGGCATGGGCGGCGGGTTCTACGACCGCAGCCTGGCTTACCTCGCCAGACGCAAAAGCTGGCGCAAGCCGACCTTGCTGGGCCTGGCCCATGAATGTCAGCAGGTAGAACGCTTGGCGCAGGCGAGTTGGGACGTGCCGCTGGCGGGCACTGTCACCGATAAGCATTGGTATGTTGCACAAACGTCGCTGGAACCAGCGACGCCTTGAAGCCGTATTAACGCTTGAATTGTTGCTGCACTGGCGTGAGCTCAACCGGTGCATCGGTCTTGTTGGACCACAAGCTCTGGGCATATCCGGTGGTCACGACGCCCAGACCAAACAAAATAACCAAAATCCATAGTAAATCCGGTTTACGTTGCATCGATTGCCCCCCTTCAGGCACCTCGTACACGATGACAACAACGTTCCAAAGTAGTCCGTTGCAGCTGCGCCAAGCCTAAAAGCGCGCATTCTGCGGTAACGTGAACCAACACGCAAACCTTGACGCCAACCGACTGTCGGTTTGTCATGCAATTGCCCGACAACTTGCCCAATGCCTTTTTCAGGAGCCCCAAAATGGCCTACTGGCTGATGAAATCCGAGCCTGACGAACTGTCCATCAGGGACCTGGAAAAGCTCGGCGAAGCCCGCTGGGATGGGGTGCGTAACTATCAGGCACGCAACTTTTTGCGCGCCATGGCGGTGGGCGACGAATTTTTCTTCTACCACTCCAGTTGCCCGGAGCCGGGTATTGCCGGCATCGGAAAAATCGTCGAGGCAGCGTACCCGGATCCAACCGCGCTGGAACCGGACAGCCATTATTTCGACGCCAAGGCCAGTGCGGAGAAAAATCCGTGGAGTGCCATCACCGTGGGCCACGTCAACACCTTCCCCAAGGTGCTGGGCCTGGGCTATCTAAAGCAGCAAACCGCGCTTGCCGAAATGCCGCTGGTGCAGAAAGGCAGCCGGCTTTCGGTCATGGCGGTCACGCCTGAACAATGGGCGGCCATCCTTCAGCTGCTTTAACTGACCGATATCAAGACCCTCACGGGCCAAACCCATCACACTGGACGCTAACGCCGCAGGATGCAGCCATGTCTACGAACCACCATACGTCCCGTCTGTTCGCCATCGCCCTGATCGTCCTCTTGCTGGGGGCGGGGGCCTTTGGCTACTGGCGTTCGACCCAGGACCGCCTGCCCGAGGGCTTGAGCATGGGCAATGGGCGCCTGGAGTCCACCGAAGTGCAAATCGCCGCCAAGATCCCCGGGCGCCTGGCCGAAGTGCACGTGGATGAAGGCGACAAAGTGCTCAAGGGCCAGTTGCTGGCGCGCATGGACACCCGCACCCTGCAAGCCCAACGCGCCCAGGCCGAAGCAGAGGTGTTACGCGCCAAGGAAAACTTCGCCTCTGCTGAAGCCAACGTGCAGTTGCGCCAAAGCGAGCAACTGCTGGCCAGCCAGGAACTCAAGCGCACCCAAGAGCTGTACCGGCGCGGCTTCGCCAGCAGCCAATTGATCGACCAGCAGCAAGCGCGCCAGAACACCGGCAACGCGGCAGTGATCGCCGCCCAAGCCCAGGTCAACGCGGTGAAGGCCGCCATCGGCGCAGCCCAGGCCCAGGTAGCCCAACTCACCAGCGAGATCGACGACAGCAGCCTGCGTGCACCCATCGACGGCATCATCCAATTGCGCCTGGCCGAGCCGGGCGAAGTGCTCGGCGCGGGTGGGCGCGTGTTGCTGCTGATTGACCCCAATGACCAGTACATGAATCTCTACCTGCCCGCCTCCGTCACCGGCCGCCTGACCGTCGGCAGTGAAGCACGCATCCTGCTCGACGCCCTGCCCCAGCAAGCGCTGCCGGCCAAAATCAGTTTTGTTGCGGCCAAATCCCAGTTCACTCCCAAGGAAGTCGAAACCCGCGATGAGCGGCAGAAACTGGTGTTCCGCGTCAAATTGCGCCTGACTCAACCCAGCGCCGTACCACAAGCAAAACCGGGCATGCCCGGCGCGGGCTATGTGCGCACAGCCGATATCGACTGGCCGGCCAACCTGCAATGAGCGGCCTGGCGCTGCACGCCACGGGGATCAACCACCGCTACGGCAAGCAACAGGCACTGCTCGACATTGCCTTCAGCTTGCCAGCCGGTACCCGCTGCGGGTTGATAGGTCCGGACGGCGCCGGCAAGTCGAGCCTGCTGGGTCTGATCGCCGGGGTTAAAAAGCTGCAGGAAGGCCAGTTGCAGGTGCTCGGAGGTTCCATCCAGGACCGTCGCCACCGCAATAGCCTGTACGCGCGCATCGCCTTTATGCCCCAGGGCCTGGGCGGCAATCTGTACCCCGAGCTGTCCATCAGCGAGAACATCCGTTTCTTCGCCACCTTGTTCGGCCTGTCGAAAGCCGATTGCGACCAGCGCACGCACAACCTGCTGCTCGCCACCGACCTCGCACGCTTTGCCGAGCGCCCGGCAGGCAAGCTCTCTGGCGGGATGAAACAGAAGCTCGGCTTGTGCTGCGCACTGATCCATGATCCGGACCTGTTGATCCTCGACGAACCCACCACCGGCGTCGATCCGCTGTCCCGCCGGCGTTTCTGGGAGCTGGTAGATAGCGTACGCAGTGAGCGCCCGCAACTGACACTGCTGGTGGCCACCGCCTACATGGAAGAGGCCGAGCAATTCGAGCATTGCCTGATGCTCGACCGTGGCAGGTTGATCGCCGATGGACTGAGCCGCGAACTGGCAGCGATAACGCCCAGCGGCAAACTGGATGAGGCCTTCACCCACTTCCAGGGCGACAGTGCCCACGACAGCCAGCCGCTGGTAATTCCACCGCGCACAGGCGGCAACGCCGATATCGCCATCCAAGCCCACGACCTGACCCTGCGCTTTGGCGATTTCACCGCGGTGAACAACGTCAGCTTTGCCATTGGCCGCGGCGAGATCTTCGGCTTCCTCGGTTCCAACGGCTGCGGCAAGACCACCACCATGAAAGTCCTGACCGGGCTGATGCCGGCCACCGAGGGCAGTGCAATCCTGCTGGGCAAGCCCGTGGACGCCAAGGACCTGGCGACCCGCAAGCGCGTAGGTTTCATGTCGCAGAGCTTCTCGCTGTATGGCGAACTGAGCGTGCGCCAGAACCTGGTGCTGCATGCGCAACTGTTCGACCTGCCCAAGGCCGACAGCGGTCCGCGCATCGATGAGCTGATCCAACGTTTCGACCTCGGTGAAGTGGCCGAACAGCCCTCCGGCGAGTTACCCCTTGGCCTGCGCCAGCGTTTGTCCTTGGCGGTTGCGGTGCTGCATCGCCCGGAAGTGCTGATCCTCGATGAGCCCACCTCGGGCGTCGACCCGGCGGCGCGGGATGATTTCTGGCGGTTGCTGATCGAGTTGTCGCGGCAACAAGGCGTGACCATCTTCCTGTCAACCCACTTTATGAACGAAGCCCAGCGCTGCGACCGCATCTCCTTGATGCATGCAGGCAAGGTGTTGGCCTGCGACACGCCCGAGGCGCTGCAACAGCAGTTCCACGGCGATACCCTGGAGGCGGCTTTCGTCACCTGCCTGGAGCAGGCCCAGGGCAAACCCGAACCCAGCGCGGCCCGTGCAACCGTCAACGATGCCCACGCGCCGCCCGCAAGCAAACACGGCTTCAGCCTGGCGCGGTGGTTAGCCGTGGCGAGCCGCGAAGGCAAGGAGCTGCTGCGCGACAAGGTACGCATGGCCTTCGCCCTGCTCGGGGCGATGTTCATGATGGTGATCTTCGGCTACGGCATTTCCCTGGACGTGGAAAACCTCGCCTTCGCCGTCTACGACCAGGACCAAACCCCGCAAAGCCGCGCCTATCTAGAGGCATTTCGCAGTTCGCGCTATTTCGCCGAGCAAGCCCCCATTCGCGACGCCAACGAATTGCACCGGCGCCTGCAACGTTCGGAAATCAAACTGGCCCTGGAGATCCCACCCGGCTTTGGCCGTGACCTCTACGCTGGCCGCCAGCCCACTGTCGCAGCCTGGCTCGACGGCGGCATGCCGTTTCGCGCTGAAACCAGCCGCAACTACGTGGAGGCCGTGCACCAGAGCAACCTTGCGCAACTGGCTGAACTCAGTAGCTTACCCTTGAACAACCGGGCCGCCGTCAAGCTTGAAACACGCTTTCGCTACAACCAGGACGTGGTCAGCGTGAATGCCATTGGCCCTGGCGTGATGGCGCTGATCCTGGCGTTCATTCCGGCCATGCTTACCGCCCTCGGCATTGTGCGCGAGAAGGAGCTGGGGTCGATCACCAACTTCTATGCCACACCACTGACGCGCCTGGAGTTCCTGTTGGGCAAACAAGTGCCCTATCTGGCCGTGAGCCTGGTTAACCTGGCACTGCTGGTGGCGATGAACCGCTGGTTGTTCGGTGTACCGTTCAAAGGCAGCGGCCTGACCCTGGCTTTCGGTGGCCTGTTGTACGTGCTGGCGACCACGAGCATGGGCCTGCTGATCTCGGCGTTCACCCGCACCCAGATCGCGGCGATCCTCGGCACCATGATCATCACCAGTCTGCCGACCATCCAGTTTTCCGGGCTGATCGTGCCGCGCTCGTCCCTGGAAGGTGCGGCGGCGCTGATGGGCATGCTGTTTCCGGCCGGGCACTTTCTGGATATTGCGGTGGGCACCTTCACCAAGGCCCTGGACCTGCGCCAGTTGTGGCCACAATGCCTGGCCTTGTTCGGATTTTTCGTCGGTTTTACCGGGCTGAGCCTGGTGATGCTCAAGAAGCAGGAGGCCTGATGCACAAGCTCGCCCATATCCTGCGCCTGGGGCTAAAGGAACTCACCAGCCTGCGCCACGACAGCGTGTTGCTACTATTTCTGTTCTACGCCTTCACCGTGGCGATCTACATGCCCGCTGCCGGTTCGGTGATTGGCGTGCACAACGCCAGCGTGGCCTTTGTCGATGAAGATCACAGCGCGCTCTCGCGGCAAATGGCCGAGGCCCTGCAACCACCGGAATTCCAGGCGCCGGCGCCACTGGCCTACGACCAGCTGGACAAGGTCATGGACAGCGGCCAATACACCTTCGTCGTCAATGTACCGGCGAATTTCCAGGCCGACCTGTTGGCGGGGCGCCAGCCGGGGGTGCAGGTGAACATCGATGCCACGGCAATGAGCCAGGCCTTCATGGGCGCGGGTTACATCGGGCGGATTTTCCAACGCGAACTGCTGACCTACAGCGGTCAGGCCGACGCTGCCGGCAAAGCTCCGGCCCTGCTGACCACTCGGGCCTTGTTCAATACCAACCTGGAAGGTGGCTGGTTCCTGGCGGTGATCCAGATCGTCAACAACATCACCATCCTCGCCATCGTGCTGACCGGCACCGCCCTACTGCGCGAACGCGAGCACGGCACCCTCGACCATCTGCTGGTGCTGCCCCTGACCGCGCTGGAGATCATGCTGGCAAAAATCTGGAGCAACATGCTGGTGGTGGTGTTGTGTACGTGGCTGTCCCTGGAACTGGTGGTCAAAGGCTTGCTCGGCGTGCCGCTGGCCGGGTCATTGGGCCTGTTCCTGCTGGTGACGGCGCTGTACCTGTTTGCGAGTACCGCGTTGGGGATCTTCCTCGCCACTCTCGCCCGCTCGACGCCGCAGTTCGGCCTGCTGGCGATCCCGGTGATCATTCCCATGCTGTTGCTCTCTGGCGGCAGTACGCCGCTGGATAGCATGCCCGAATGGTTGCAGTGGGTGATGCAGGGCTCGCCATCGACGCATTTTGTGAGCTTGAGTGCCGCGATTCTATTCAGGGACGCGGGGTTGAGCGTGGTGTGGCCAGACTTGCTGGCCCTGACGGGAATTGGCTTGGTATTTTTTGCGGTAGCGTTGGCGCGGTTTCGCAAGAGCCTGGCGTCCTGAGGCGCCTGGCAGGACCTCGCGAATAGCGCTAAGCGCCGGCCTTACTGGATGATCAGATTGTTGAAGAGCAAATCTTCCACCATCGGCTTGCCGGTCTCGTCATTCATCACTTGCTGGGTTTGTTTCAGGGCTTCCTGGCGCAGCTTTTGCTTGCCTTCGACCGTACTCATGGCCTCGCTGGTCTGCTGGGTGAACAGCGCCACCAGTTGGTTGCGTATCAGTGGATCGTTGGCTTTGACCGCCGCAGCTGCTTCGGTGCCGGTCACGCGCAGGGCGATATTTTCTGCGCGCCATGACGGTGGGCGATGAGTTTTTCTTCTATCACTCCAACTGCCCGGAGCCTGGCATTGCCGGCATCGGCAAAATCGTCGAGGCTGCCTAGCTGAATCCTACAGCGCTGGAACCGGACAACCATTATTTCGACGCCAAGGCCAGTGCTGAGAAAAATCCGTGGAGTGCCATCACCGTGGGCCACGTCAACACCTTCCCCAAGGTGCTGGGCCTGGGCTATCTAAAGCAGCAAACCGCTCTTGCCGAAATGCCGCTGGTGCAGAAAGGCAGCCGGCTTTCGGTGATGCCGGTGACCGCCGAACAATGGGCTGCCGTGCTTGCCTTGAGTCGATTGTTGGGGGCGAGCAAGCTCGCAAAAACTCAAGAACACCGCATTAATTCGGCGTAGTGCCGCGCATTTGCTCTCAACGGCGCTGTAGCTGCCAGCAGTGCAATCTGCGCTCTCGCCCCCCCCCTGGCTCAAGTGCAGTGCAGCTTTCTACCCCAAGGGGGCTGCTCTCTAAAGGCGCCGCATCAGTCACAACGGCGCAAGTGGTTACATTAGATGAGCCGGCGTTCGCTACTGAATACATAAAAAAACAAAGAAAATTACGTATTATTACAGCGACTCAAAACTTATACCGCCAATTCTTAATAATATCAGGAAAGTGGAACATCAAGTATTTTATAACTAACATTATAATTCATGACCACTCAAACACTTAACCCTTCCAACCACCCGCATAAATCCTTGCGCGGGTTAAACTAAGCTTATGTTCTCCCGAAAAACTTCTGGAGAGTCACGTTTAACTATTGGCTTTGCAAAAAATAATTCATCACCTACCACATCACAGCAAGAGGAATTTAGCGCTAGACCTCAATACGCCTTGAAATCCAAACGGAAATTATCGCGTTACACTTAACCATCACCCACAATGCGTTCGCATGGTTTTCAGGATAAACATTTGGCTTAAGCAACACCTTAGTCACACATAGTGTTACACCCGCTCAAATCTGACGAAAGGCCCCAGAGACACCTTGCCGAGCATGCCATGGCATGCTAACGTCAGCCCTTCTATGACTGATAGGACGAAAACGGGTGAAAACACTTATGCATAGTAAGTGCGAAAGCATGATGGCTGAAGTTCTCAAGCATGCTTCCTCGCCAATGACGCTAGGAGAAATCGTTGATGCAATTAGATCTGTGGATTCTAGCTTATTGACAGGTGCCACCCCTACCAAATCTCTTTATTCCATGCTGTTGCGAAGAGAAGGGTTTCGGCGCAATAACGGGCTGAAGACATTATTTAATTCCTCAAAAGCTCGCGGCTCACTTCTTTACTCCTTGGCTGACTGATTATGACGTATATAACTGCTCCCCACGTCATCCCCTACCAAGGTAGCAAGCGAAAACTCGCCTCAGCTATCCTTAGTTTTTTTCCTGATACTGTTCGTTGCCTGTACGAACCATTTGCAGGGTCTGCGGCTATCACTTTAGCAGCCGCCGCAAATGGGCGAGCGGATAAATTTTTGATCGGAGATAAACTAGAGCCCTTGGCAAAACTATGGCAAGAAATAATTGACAACCCCATCGAACTATCCGAAAAGTACAATGCTTTGTGGCAGGGACAGCTTGACGACCCAGCGGAATTTTTTCTAGCCACTAGAGAGAGCTACAATTCAACTCAAAGCCCGTGCGAATTATTGTATCTGATAGCTCGCTGCGTTAAAAACTCAGTTAGATTCAACAATTCCGGTAAGTTTAATCAGGGTGCTGACAAGCGTCGCCTAGGGCTTAAGCCCCAAAAAATATTAAAAGAGGCTAAGCTGGCCTCAGCTCTACTAAAAGGCAAAACCTCTATCGTGTCAGGTGACTTTCGGGACATGATAAAAAATGCTGGCACCGAGGATCTGATTTACATGGATCCACCCTGGCAGGGAACCAGTGGAAAAAGAGACCCTAGGTATGCCTTCTTGCTTGATATAGATGAGCTTGAATCCGAGCTGGACTCTCTCAATGATCGAGGCGTTCCTTATATTCTCAGCTTCGACGGAACATGTGGAGATAAGAACTATGGAAGAGCGTTGGCCCCTCATTTATCACTGACCAAAGTTGAACTCAATGCTGGGCGCTCTACTCAAGCAACTCTTTTGGGCCGGGATCACGTCACTATCGAATCACTTTATTTATCCCCAGCACTCGAAAAAAAGCTATCACACAACCATCCCATAACAAAATACCAACGGAAGATGAAGATTCAGTCGGATCTATTTGAACTCTCCTAATCTTCACTATTGAGCTTTTTAAATATTAATTCCTGTATAGGACTTAGATTAATATCTGCATCCGCTCGAAGCTTATCAAATAACGCTAAATGGTCACCTGAAAATGTTAAGGTGACCTGCCTCTCCTGCTTCATTGCCACATGAGTATATTTCTCAGGGCTTGCCCAATAACACGAAGCGCAAACAGAGTAGTCTCTAAAGTCAGTTAGATTTTGACAATGTTCACATGACCAAGATTTTTGTCGCTGAGCGGTACCTGACAACAGCATGAATTTTGATACATCGCCTTCGCTACCGATCAAATCACCAGAAACTTCATATGGTATACGGTGATCAATTTGCAGGTAACGCTCATCGTATCGCTCACTACTTATCATGCATCGCTCGCCATAATAATCTACCAAATCGGCCTTGAAAGCCTTAGAAAAAGTTTTCCGCCCTCCCAGCTTGTGCCCTTCAACTTTCTCAGGATCACCAAAGCGATAGGCCGCTATACTTCTACCGTCCTTGCCCGCCACTCGATAAGTCTCGACAGGGATACCTTGCTCTCGAACATCACGTATGGCACGTGGAGGATGAATATAACCGTATGTATCTTTCAGATCATCAGTGGTAATGAATCCATACTTAATAATATGATCAATGACAGTCTTAGGTCGCTTTTGGGTGACGCTTCTCGCTAACCGTAATAATTCTGAATCCATGCTCATTATATTTCTCGCCATATTAATAATTTACTGCCGCGACCGGAAATCTGAAGAATGCAACGTGGCAGTTAAAAACTTGTTGCCGGAGAGACAATTAATATTTAATCGCCCTGCATTAGTTTTTTATATATATCTACATTTTCTGCTAGTCACATGCCAACACATTCCTGAATACGCTCACTGGATGATGAGGTTGTTGAACAGCAAATCTTCCACCATCGGCTTGCCGGTCTCGTCATTCATCACTTGCTGGGTTTGTTTCAGGGCTTCCTGACGCAGCTTTTCCTTGCCTTCGACCGTACTCATGGCCTCGCTGGTCTGCTGGGTGAACAGCGCCACCAGTTGGTTGCGTATCAGTGGATCGTTGGCTTTGACCGCCGCAGCTGCTTCGGTGCCGGTCACGCGCAGGGCGATGTCGGCCTTGTAGACCTTGAGCTTGGCCGTGCCATCCAGGCCGTAATTACCCACGAACGGCGGGGTCAGGCTGATATAGCTGACCTTCGGCGCCTCGCCTTCTTTGGCTTCTTCGGCCTGGACTGCCATCGGCAAAGTCAGGGCCAGCATCAACAGGATCCACGCTTTCACAGTTCATTCCTCGAATTCGGTTGCCCGGTAGCATAACGCTAGCAAGGCTGAGCACAAGCTTATGGGGGCTTATCAGGCACGGGTATGCTCGTTGACCCGCGGGCGCACCCTCCTACACTTATCGGCCACGATGCCAAAAGGAATAGTCCGATGAAAGCTGTGCTGTGCAAAGCCTTCGGCCCCGCCGAAACCCTGGTGCTGGAAGAGATCGCCAGCCCTGCAATCAAGAAGAACGAAATCCTGCTGGACGTGCACGCCGCCGGGGTGAATTTCCCGGACACCCTGATCATCGAGGGCAAATACCAGTTCAAGCCGCCTTTTCCGTTTTCACCCGGTGGCGAAGCGGCAGGCGTGGTCAGCGAGGTGGGTGAGAAAGTCAGCCATTTGAAGGTCGGTGACCGCGTAATGGCGTTGACCGGTTGGGGCAGCTTTGCCGAGCAGGTCGCGGTGCCTGGCTATAATGTGCTGCCGATTCCGCCGAGCATGGACTTCAACATTGCCGCCGCCTTCAGCATGACCTACGGCACCTCGATGCACGCTCTTAAACAGCGCGCCAACCTGCAACCCGGTGAGACCCTGCTGGTGCTAGGCGCCTCCGGCGGTGTGGGCCTGGCCGCGGTGGAAATCGGCAAGGCCATGGGCGCCCGCGTGATCGCCGCCGCCAGCAGCGCCGACAAACTCGCGGTGGCCAAGGCGGCCGGGGCTGATGAGTTGATCAACTACAGCGATGCCAGCCTCAAGGACGAGATCAAGCGCCTGACCGATGGCAATGGCGCTGACGTGATTTACGACCCGGTGGGTGGCGACCTGTTTGACCAGGCCGTCCGCGCCATCGCCTGGAACGGCCGCCTGCTGGTAGTGGGGTTTGCCAGCGGGCGCATTCCCGAATTGCCGGTGAACCTGGCGTTGCTCAAGGGCGCGGCGGTAGTCGGGGTGTTCTGGGGCTCGTTTGCCCAGCGCCAGCCGCAGGACAACGCGGCGAATTTTCAGCAGTTGTTCACGTGGTATGCCGAGGGCAAGTTGAAGCCGTTGGTGTCACAGGTGTATCCGCTGGAGCAGGCTGCCCAGGCAATCAATGACCTGGGGCAGCGCAAGGCGGTGGGTAAAATAGTTGTCCAAACCCGATAACACACCTGAAATGCAATCCATGTGGGAGCTGGCTTGCCTGCGATAGCGGTGGGTCAGCTGCTACAGATGAACCTGAAAGACCGCCATCGCAGGCAAGCCAGCTCCCACAATGGTTACTCAGTGGTCTTAGGACCCAATCACGACCACAACTTATCTATTAGCGACATGTTCGTAAAAGAACATGCAATTGCTCGTGTTTCCTGTGTTTGCAGATAAGAGGCGATGCTATTTTCTGTAACGAAACTGTAACATTCGCATCCGCAGTCAAAACAAGAAATTTGGAGCTCTTGAATGTTTGCTTTCTTTCGACCTGCCGCACACCAGGCGCCCCTGCCTGAAGAAAAAATAGACAGTACCTACCGACGGCTGCGCTGGCAGATCTTCGCTGGTATTTTCTTCGGTTACGCCGGCTACTACCTGCTGCGCAAAAACTTCTCCCTGGCCATGCCCTACTTGATCGACGAGGGTTACACCCGTGGTGAACTGGGCCTGGCGATGTCGGCGATTGCGATTGCCTACGGCTTGTCCAAGTTCCTCATGGGCCTAGTGTCCGACCGCTCCAACCCACGTTACTTCCTGCCCTTCGGCCTGCTGGTGTCAGCGGGGGTGATGTTCATTTTCGGTTTCGCACCCTGGGCAACGTCCAGCGTGACCATGATGTTCATTTTGCTGTTCATCAACGGCTGGGCCCAGGGCATGGGGTGGCCGCCGAGTGGGCGGACCATGGTGCACTGGTGGTCGCAGAAAGAGCGCGGCGGCGTGGTGTCGGTGTGGAATGTGGCGCACAACGTCGGCGGCGGTCTGATCGGCCCGCTGTTCCTGCTGGGCATGGCCTGGTTCAACGACTGGCACGCCGCGTTCTATGTGCCGGCCACCGTGGCCCTGGCCGTGGCGGCGTTCGCCTTCATCACCATGCGTGACACCCCGCAATCGGTGGGCTTGCCGCCTATCGAGCAGTACAAGAACGATTACCCGGAAGGCTACGACGCCAGCCACGAAGACGAATTCAGTGCCAAGGAAATCTTCGTCAAGTACGTGCTGCGTAACAAGATGCTGTGGTACATCGCCTTCGCCAACGTGTTTGTCTATCTGCTGCGCTACGGCGTCCTGGACTGGGCGCCGACCTATTTGAAAGAAGCCAAACACTTCACGGTCGACAAGTCGTCCTGGGCGTATTTCTTCTACGAGTGGGCAGGCATCCCGGGCACGCTGCTGTGCGGCTGGATGTCGGACAAAATCTTCCGTGGCAATCGCGGCCTGACCGGCATCGTGTTCATGGCGCTGGTCACCGTGGCGACCCTGGTTTACTGGCTCAACCCGCCGGGCAACCCGATGATCGACATGATTGCGTTGTTCTCCATCGGCTTCCTGATCTACGGCCCGGTCATGCTGATCGGCCTGCAGGCACTGGAACTGGCTCCGAAGAAGGCCGCGGGCACCGCTGCCGGCTTTACCGGTTTGTTCGGTTACCTGGGCGGTTCGGTAGCAGCCAGTGCGGCCATGGGCTACACGGTTGACCATTTCGGCTGGGACGGTGGTTTCGTGCTGCTGATTGGTGCCTGCGTACTGGCGATCGCGTTCCTGATCCCCACGCTGTGGCACACCAACAGCGTGAGCTCGGCGCGTTAATCGGCAGAGCAATCCCTGGCACAACGCTTGAGCCGCGCCTCCAGGTTTTTATCTGGCATGGCGTGGCTACGCAGGGCGTTCACGGTCTGCTCGACATAATCGCGAGTGGTACCGTAACGCCCGCAAGCGCTTTGCAGCACGTGATTAAGCACAATGTCGGGCAAGTTGCCGGCATAGCTGGGCAAGTGCCGCTCCAGAACAAACCCCAACGCCTGCACGGTACTGCCATCTTCCAATCGGCAACTGAGCCAGTGCGGCCGGTACGAGGGGTAAGGCATCTCACGCTGCCATAGAGCGTAAAGCGAGGCCTCCAACTGGTCTTCCGGCAAGCGGTAGGCAAACCCGCTGCAGGAACCACCACGATCCAACCCAAACACCAGCCCCGGCAGCTCCGGCGTACCGCGATGCTCGTGTGACCACAAATACAGGCCACGGTGATAACCGTGAACCCGTGCACGCACCCGCTCGGACGACGAGCACTCAGGGCGCCAGATCAGCGAACCATACGCAAACAGCCACACCGGCCCACCCTTGTGCCGAGCCATGGTGGCCTGCATCGAGCTCATCAATTGTTCGTGAGTGAGTTGCGGCCCCAGATCGAGCCGCGGAGGGTAAGCCAATTGCAGAAGATCGGTTTCAATGGCGGTCATGGCGAAAAGCGGTGCGCCTCCTGTGTATTACCAGTTTTGACATCCTTCCCCACGTCTCGGCCTGCTACCCAGAGCCTAGGCAGGCAAGCTGGAAAGGAAGGGGATTCCTACCGTGTTCAGCCTGTTAAGGCTAACTCACCTCGGGGGGTTCCTGCTGCTGACGGCCTGACAGCACCGTTCACTTCACAGGCGAACCGGGCGTATCCCGCCCTTAACACATTGATCGCGCCGACTACATCGGCGTTTTCTTCGAAACCACACTCGACACATAGGAACTGAGCCTGCGTCTGCCGGTTGTCCTTGCAGACATGAGCACAGCATGGGCAGGTCTGGCTTGTGTAGTGCGGCGGGACCGCAACGAGGTATCCACTCTTCCACGCCAATTTGTAGTCCAGTTGTCGCCGAAACTCGAACCAACCTTGGTCGAGGATGGATTTGTTCAGGCCGGACTTGGCCCGAACGTTTTTCCCAGGTTGCTCGCTGTCGCCTGCCGATGACTTGGACATATTCCGAACCTGCAAGTCCTCGACACACACCATCGCGTGGTTTTTGCTGATGCTGGATGTGGTTTTGTGCAGGTAGTCGCGGCGAGCGTTACCGATATGGCTGTGAATACGTTGGACGCGGGCTCTCGCCCTCTTCCAGTTGTTGCTGAATTTAACCTTATGGCTCATCACCTGCTGCGCTTTTCGCAGGCGACTTTCATGCTGCCTGAAGCTGTTGAGCGGTTTGTAGAACGTACCGTCTGAGAGCGTGGCGAATCGGGTGATGCCCAAGTCGATACCCACCGCATCGCCTTGTGGGAATGACTGTTCTACCTCGCGCTCCGTCTGGATACTCGCGTACCATTTGCCGCAAGACTGGCTAATGGTGATGTTCTTTGCCTTGCCCAGAATATCGCGACTGTTGCGATAGCGTATCCAGCCCAGCCTGGGCAGGAAAATACGATTGTTGGTTTCGTCGATCTTCATCCCTTGTGGGTAACGAAAACTGTCAGATTTCCATTTCTTTTTAAAGCGCGGAAACTCAGCTCGTTTGGCAAAAAAATTAGCGTAGCTGCGTTCCAAATCTTTGAGTGTCTGCTGAAGCGCCTGAGATGGCGCCTCAGACAGCCAATTGGTTTCTGGATGATCTTTCCATTCAACCAATTGCTTGCATAGACCGGCATAGCCGAGTTTCTTCTCGCCCTGTTCGTAGCGCTTTTTCTGCAACGCCAGTGCCTTGTTGAAAACGAACCGACACGAACCCGCAAAACGGCGCATTTGCCGCTCCTGGCCGCCATCTGGCATCAGTTCGAACTTAAAGGCTTGGAGTCGTTTCATCGCTCGAATATAGGTTGGGCCATGATTAATGACAATGATGTTAGGCGTGAAAACGCTCCCCTTGGCATCAAAAATCAGAACCTCAGCGCTCTGAGTTCGTACGATCGATCCGGCTGGCGGGCGGTGGCGGTCAGTATCTGGTTAAGGTCGGTGAAGTCGGTAGTCCGTTGCGATATAGCTTAAAGATATTTATCAACCAGAATAAATACCTTAAAAGAATAAGCAAAAGCATAAGCACGCTCGCCCATTCGTCAGGATCCACGTGGCTAATCCCGGTACTTTCAGCCCCGGTTCAGCCTGGGCGCGTGCCAAGCCGTCAAACTGGCGCGCCTATCACGACCCACTTAGCCGTTCATCAAATCGACTACCGAGGTCGCCATGAAAAAATTCCGATTGCCTGGCCTGTTATTGCTTGCCCAGGCCACCACTGCACTGGCCAGTGAAACGCCAATGGCCACTGACGACAAAGGCTTCTGGTACGCCCAGACCAGCGTGTACACGCGGCACTTTGCGCCCGACCCGCAACACAACAACAAACAGGACCTGATCGGCCTGGAGCGCAATGAGGCGTCGGGCCTGGTGTATGGCGGGGTGACCTTTCGCAACTCGTTCCGCCAGCGCTCGTACTACGCCTATGCGGGCAAGCGCTATGACATGGCTGAATACCCGGTGTATGCGAAGTTGACCGGCGGGCTGATCCAGGGCTATCGCGGCGAGTACCGCGACAAGATCCCATTGAATCGTTTTGGCGTAGCGCCAGTGATCATTCCGTCCGTGGGTACCCATTACGGGCCGGTCGCGGCGGAGCTGGTGTTGCTGGGGTTCAATGCAGCGATGGTGACGACTGGCTTACGCTTCTGACACGACACTGTCCCCTGTGTGAGCTGGCTTGCCTGCGATAGCGGTGCGCCAGTCGGAAAATGAGACACTGACCCACCGCTATCGCAGGCAAGCCAGCTCCCACATTATTCAGCGCAACACTTCAGGGCCGTGGGGCGTAGGCAAACACGTCAGCACGCATCCGGTGAGCATCCATACCGGCGTCGACCAATGCATCCAGGGTGCCGTAGATCATTGCTGGCGAACCACTGGCGTAGACATGCACGCTGTTGAGATCGGCAATGTCTTCGCACACCACCTCATGCAGCAAACCGCAGCGCCCTTCCCAGCCACAGAGGTCGCTGACCACTTTGTGCAGGAACAGATTGGGCAGTTGCAGCCACTGATCCCAGTGCTCGATCTGGTAGAAATCTTCCGGGCGCCGTACGCCCCAGAACAGGTGCACCGGGTGCTTGAAGCCCGAAGCGCGGCAGTGCTCGATCAGGCTGTGCATCTGCGCCATACCGGTACCGGCGGCCATCAGCACCAGCGGCCCGTCCGGCAACTCTGCCAGGTGGGTATCACCGAACGGCAGTTCCACACGGGCCATCTGGTTGCGCTGCAATTGTTCGATCAGGTTGCGGGCACTGTCTTCGCGAACCAGCACATGCAGCTCCAGCTCACGCCCCGCATGGGGTGCAGAAGCCAGGGAAAACGCCGATTTCTCGCCGCTTTCGCGCTCAAGCATCAGGTATTGCCCGGCGTGGTAACGCACCGCCTTACCGGCCGGAGCGCGCAGGCGCACACGCCAGACATCGCCACCGACTTCCACGCACTCGATCAATTGGCATGACAATTTGCGCAACGGCAACTCTCCCGGCGCCAGTACGCCATCCCACAACACAATGCAGTCTTCCAGCGGCTCGGCGATGCAAGTGTAGAACTCGCCATGGTCGCGCACTTCACCGGCCTGGCTTACCCGGCCCTCCACCAGCAACGCCGCACACACATGGCACACGCCATTGCGACAGGCCTGGGGGCATTCGTACCCCAGGCGGCGTGCGCCTTCGAGGATTCGTTCGCCAGGGACCAGCTCCAGTACAGCGCCGGAAGGTTGCAGGGTTACACGCATCAATCTATTCCCAATTCTTTCCAGATCGCATCGACACGCGCGGTGACGGCTTCATCCTTGACGATCACCCGGCCCCACTCGCGAGTGGTTTCGCCCGGCCACTTGTGGGTGGCATCCAGGCCCATTTTCGAACCCAGGCCCGACACCGGCGAGGCAAAGTCGAGGTAGTCGATCGGCGTGTTATCGATCATCACCGTATCGCGCTTGGGGTCCATGCGCGTGGTAATGGCCCAGATCACGTCGTTCCAGTCCCGCGCATTAATGTCGTCGTCGGTGACAATAACGAACTTGGTGTACATGAACTGTCGCAAAAACGACCACACACCCAACATGACGCGCTTGGCATGGCCCGGATACGACTTCTTCATGGTCACGATGGCCATGCGGTACGAACAGCCTTCGGGCGGCAGGTAGAAGTCGGTAATTTCCGGGAATTGCTTTTGCAGTATCGGTACGAACACTTCGTTGAGCGCCACACCGAGAATGGCAGGCTCATCGGGTGGACGGCCCGTGTAGGTACTGTGATAGATCGGTTTGACCCGATGGGTGATGCGCTCGACGGTGAACACCGGAAAGCTGTCGACTTCGTTGTAATAGCCGGTGTGATCGCCGTAAGGGCCTTCATCGGCCATCTCACCCGGGTGAATCACGCCTTCGAGGATAATTTCAGCGGTGGCCGGCACCTGCAAGTCGTTACCGCGGCACTTGACCAGTTCGGTGCGATTACCGCGCAACAGGCCGGCAAAGGCGTATTCGGACAAGCTATCGGGCACGGGTGTCACTGCGCCGAGAATAGTCGCCGGGTCGGCACCCAGCGCCACAGACACCGGGAACGGCTTGCCCGGGTGCTTTTCACACCACTCTCTAAAATCGAGTGCGCCGCCACGGTGGCTCAGCCAGCGCATGATCACCTTGTTGCGGCCAATGACTTGCTGACGGTAAATGCCGAGGTTCTGGCGATCCTTGTTCGGGCCTTTGGTGACGGTCAGGCCCCACGTGATCAACGGGCCGACATCGCCGGGCCAGCAGGTTTGCACCGGCAGCATGGCCAAGTCGACATCATCGCCTTCGATGACCACTTCCTGGCACACCGCGTCCTTGACCACCTTGGGGGCCATGGCAATGATTTTGCGGAAGATCGGCAGCTTCGACCAGGCATCCTTCAAGCCCTTGGGCGGCTCGGGCTCCTTGAGAAACGCCAGCAGCTTGCCGATCTCGCGCAGTTCGCTGACCGACTCGGCGCCCATGCCAAAGGCTACGCGCTCGGGAGTGCCGAACAGGTTGCCCAGCACCGGGATGTCAAAGCCGGTCGGGTTTTCGAACAGCAGCGCCGGGCCCTTGTTGCGCAAGGTGCGGTCGCAAATCTCAGTCATTTCCAGCACCGGTGAAATCGGCATCTGGATACGTTTCAACTCTCCGCGCTGCTCAAGTTGCTGCACGAAATCCCGAAGATCCTTGAATTTCATTAAACATGCCACCCGTAAAATAGGCGTACATCCTACCTGCTCTTAGGGCGGCTGGCAGCTTATCGAGGTGGATTTGCACGCGGAATGTATTTAAAAAATGCGCGAAAAAAAATGGCGCCCCTGAGGGCGCCATTCTTTCGAACCTGAAGTCGCGTGTTACTTGCGCTTCATCGACAGGAAGAACTCGTCGTTGGTCTTGGTGGTTTTCAGCTTGTCGATCAGGAACTCGATGGCAGCGACTTCGTCCATCGGGTGCAGCAGCTTGCGCAGGATCCACATACGCTGCAGTTCGTCGTCTGCGGTCAGCAACTCTTCGCGGCGGGTGCCGGAACGGTTGATGTTGATCGCAGGGAACACACGCTTTTCAGCAATGCGACGGTCCAGGGGCAGCTCCATGTTGCCGGTACCCTTGAACTCTTCGTAGATCACTTCGTCCATCTTCGAGCCGGTTTCAACCAGCGCGGTGGCGATAATGGTCAACGAGCCGCCTTCTTCGATGTTCCGCGCAGCACCGAAGAAACGTTTTGGTTTCTCCAGGGCGTGGGCATCGACACCACCGGTCAGTACCTTGCCGGAGCTCGGGATCACGGTGTTGTAGGCACGGGCCAGACGGGTGATGGAGTCGAGCAGGATCACCACATCCTTCTTGTGTTCGACCAGGCGCTTGGCCTTCTCGATCACCATTTCGGCAACCTGCACGTGGCGGGTTGGTGGCTCATCGAACGTCGAGGCAACCACTTCGCCGCGCACGGTGCGCTGCATCTCGGTCACTTCTTCCGGACGCTCATCGATCAACAGTACGATCAGGTGAACTTCAGGGTTGTTACGTGCGATGTTCGCTGCAATGTTCTGCAGCATGATCGTTTTACCGGCTTTCGGCGGTGCGACGATCAGGCCACGCTGGCCTTTGCCGATCGGGGCACACAGGTCGATCACACGACCGGTCAAGTCTTCGGTGGAACCGTTACCGGCTTCCATCTTCATGCGCACGGTCGGGAACAGCGGGGTCAGGTTCTCGAAGAGAATCTTGTTTTTCGCGTTCTCTGGGCGATCGAAGTTGATCGTGTCGACCTTGAGCAGGGCGAAATAGCGCTCGCCTTCCTTCGGAGGACGGATCTTGCCAACGATGGTGTCACCGGTGCGCAAGTTGAAACGACGGATCTGGCTCGGCGAGACATAGATATCGTCTGGGCCGGCGAGATAGGAAGCGTCTGCGGAGCGGAGGAAGCCGAAGCCGTCCTGGAGAATCTCCAGCACGCCATCACCGGAGATTTCCTCGCCGCTTTTCGCGTGCTTCTTGAGCAGGGAGAAAATCACGTCCTGCTTGCGCGAACGGGCCATATTTTCTATGCCCATTTCTTCGGCCAGTTGGAGCAGGTCGGTAATCGGCTTTTGCTTGAGTTCAGTCAGATTCATATAGGAATGACGTAATCATTTATGGAGGGGGGAAATTAAGCTTTTGGCTTAATGAGGCCGCGCCGCAGAGAAGGCGACAGGATCGCGTACTAATCGAAAAGGAATGCGTCGGCGACGGCTTGCAGGGGGCAGTGGAGAAACCAGTGCGGGGCCGAATGTACCACCTGAATTTCGGAGCGTCTAGCCCTGTTTTACGAAAAAGCCCCGAGATTTTCGGGGCTTTTTTGGCGACGCTTAGATGTTCGCGTCGAGGAATGCAGCCAGTTGCGACTTGGACAGCGCGCCAACCTTGGTGGCCTCGACGTTGCCGTTCTTGAACAGCATCAGGGTCGGAATACCACGCACGCCGTGCTTGGCCGGGGTTTCCTGGTTTTCGTCGATGTTCAGTTTGGCAATGGTCAGTTTGCCTTCGTAGGTCGTTGCAATGTCGTCCAGAACCGGAGCGATCATTTTGCAAGGGCCGCACCATTCAGCCCAGTAGTCAACCAGCACCGGGCCGTCAGCCTTGAGGACTTCGGCTTCAAAGGTCGCGTCGGTGACGTGCTTGATAAGATCGCTGCTCATGGATGTCTCCGGATTGTAAGCAAAAAAAACGTTGCCCATCATAGCTGCCCTTCCTTCGTTCAGGAAGCCGCCTCTGATTGAGTCTTGCTATGGCGTTGCATGAGCGCGGTTATAGCCCGCTCATGGCGTTACGGCTGTCACGAACACGATGCCTGTGCGCAACGCCGCATTGCGAACGTGCTCCTGCATGGCTTTCTGCGCCGACGCGCTGCTACGCCGGGCCAGGGCTCGCAGGATTTTGCGATGTTCCTGCCAGGTCTCCATGGCGCGTTCCGGCCGGATGAACGGTAGTTTCTGGCTCTCCAGGAACACCTCGGCGCTGGCACTGAGAATACTCACCATGGCCTGGTTGCCGCTGGCCAGCAAAATGCGCTGGTGAAATTCGAAGTCCAGCCGGGCGGCGGCTTCGAAGTCACCCGTCTTGAGGACCTTGCGCATCGCCTCGACATTGTCTTCCAGGCTGTCGAGCTCCTCGGTGGTCAATGTAACGGCCGCCAAACCTGCTGCGAACCCTTCCAGCGCGTAACGCAGCTGGAAGATGTCCAGCGGCGTGGCCTGCGCCGCAAACGGCCAGGCGAGCTCGGATGACTGGTCCGGCGCCAGCACGAACACACCCTTGCCCGGCTGCACACTGACCACACCCAATGCGCTCAAGGACGATAAGGCCTCGCGCAACGACGCCCGGCTCACGCCCAAGCGTATCGCCAAATCGCGCTGAGAGGGCAAAGCGTCGCCTGGCCCAAAGCCTTGTTCCTTGATCAGTTTGCGGATGGCCTGCAAGGCCGCTTCCGGTACGGCTTGGGCGATGGAATTCATAAAAAACTCAAGGTTTCCGTCAGCTGAAGAGCTAGTTGTAAAGCTATTGAAGTCTGTCGGCAAGCCACGCCCCAAAGGGGCTCGTGCGCTTTTTACGCTGCTCGAAAAGGGTGCGGAAAAACCAATAACTGTTCAGACCAGTAAGACCATCGCACGTCAACGAATCCGTGCCTTGCAGACCAATCCGAGCAGGCTGGCATGGGCTGTGCACTGAGCAAACTCAGAAAATTCCTTCGCCCTTTTCGGAGAGTTGCCATGACCAAGCGCTACAGCGCCCTGCTCACTGCCCTGTTTGCCAGCCTGATGCTGAGCCAGGCACCCGCCCAGGCGAACGGTCTGGATGACATCGTCGCCCGTGGCACCCTGAAGGTTGCCGTCCCCCAGGACTTCCCACCGTTTGGTTCGGTGGGTCCGGACATGCAACCCCGTGGCCTGGACATCGACACCGCCAAGCTGCTGGCCGACCAACTCAAGGTCAAGCTGGAGCTGACCCCGGTGAACAGCACCAACCGCATCCCGTTCCTCACCACTGGCAAGGTCGACCTGGTGATTTCCAGCCTGGGCAAGAACCCCGAGCGCGCAAAGGTCATCGACTTCTCCAACGCCTACGCACCGTTCTACCTTGCCGTGTTTGGGCCGCCTGATGCCGCCATCGCCAACCTCGACGACCTCAAGGGCAAGACCATCAGCGTGACCCGTGGCGCCATCGAGGATATCGAGCTGACCGCGGTGGCGCCCAAGGAAGCCACGATCAAGCGCTTTGAAGATAACAACTCCACCATCGCTGCCTACCTGGCCGGCCAGGTGGACCTGATCGCCAGCGGCAACGTGGTCATGGTGGCCATCAGCGAACGCAACCCCAAACGCGTACCGGCACTGAAGGTGAAACTCAAGGACTCGCCGGTGTATGTGGGCGTGAACAAGAACGAGCCGGCGCTGCTGGAAAAGGTCAATCAGATCCTGGTCGCGGCCAAGGCTGACGGCAGCCTGGAAAAAAACGCGCTGCAATGGCTCAAAGAACCGTTGCCTGCTGACCTTTAAAACGGAGTTGACCGATGGCCTATCAATTCGACTTTGTGCCGGTGCTGGCCAATACCGATCTGCTGCTGCGTGGCGCGCTGTTCACCCTTGAGCTGACGGCGATCGGCGCCATTCTCGGAGTGGCACTGGGCATCGTCGGTGCCGTGGTGCGGGCGTGGAAGATCCAGCCGTTTGCATGGATCTTTGGTGTGTATGTCGAATTGATCCGCAACACGCCGTTCCTGGTGCAGTTGTTCTTTATTTTCTTCGGCCTGCCGTCCCTGGGGTTGAAGATCACCGAGTGGCAAGCCGCCGTGCTGGCAATGGTGATCAACCTGGGGGCTTACTCCACCGAGATCATCCGCGCCGGGATCCAGGCCATCCCGCGCGGGCAGCTGGAAGCCGCCGCCGCGCTGGCGATGACGCGCTTCGAAGCGTTCCGCCATGTGGTGCTGCTACCGGCGCTGGGCAAAGTGTGGCCAGCCCTGAGCAGCCAGATCATCATCGTGATGCTTGGCTCGGCGGTGTGTTCACAGATCGCCACCGAAGAATTGAGCTTTGCCGCCAACTTTATCCAGTCGCGTAATTTCCGTGCCTTTGAAACCTATGCCCTGACCACCCTGGTGTACCTGTGCATGGCGCTGATGATTCGCCAGTTGCTCAACTGGATCGGCCGGCGGTTTGTGATGAGGAACAGCCGATGAGTGAGTTCACCCTCTGGGACATCGTGCGCAACCTGCTCACTGGCCTGCAGTGGACGCTGCTGCTGTCATTGGTAGCGTTTGTGGGCGGAGGCCTCATCGGCCTGCTGGTGATGACGATGCGCATCAGCCGCAAAGCCTTCCCACGTAATATTGCCCGCACCTATATCGAGTTGTTCCAGGGCACACCGCTGCTGATGCAGTTGTTCCTGGTGTTTTTCGGCGTTGCCCTGCTTGGCATAGACATATCGCCCTGGCTGGCTGCGGCAATCGCCCTGACCCTGTTCACCAGCGCCTACCTGGCCGAAATCTGGCGCGGTTGCGTCGACTCCATTGCCCATGGCCAGTGGGAAGCCTCGGCCAGCCTGGCCCTGAACCCTTTTGAGCAGCTGCGCTATGTGATCCTGCCCCAGGCGCTGCGCATTGCCGTCGCGCCGACGGTGGGTTTCTCGGTGCAGGTGGTCAAAGGCACCGCCGTGACCTCGATCATCGGCTTCACCGAACTGACCAAGACCGGCGGCATGCTCGCCAACGCGACCTTCGAGCCGTTCATGGTTTACGGCCTGGTGGCCCTCGGTTATTTCCTGCTCTGCTACCCCTTGTCCCTCAGTGCGCGCTACCTGGAAAGGAGACTGCATGCCTCTGCTTAGAATCTCAGCCCTGCATAAGTATTACGGCGATCACCACGTCCTCAAGGGCATCGACCTGACCGTGGAAGAAGGCCAGGTAGTGGCGATCATCGGCCGCAGCGGCTCGGGCAAGTCCACCTTGCTGCGTACCCTTAATGGCCTGGAGTCGATCAATGACGGTGTGATCGAAGTCGATGGCGAATACCTCGACGCCGCCCGCGCCGACCTGCGCAGCCTAAGGCAGAAAGTCGGCATGGTGTTCCAGCAGTTCAACCTGTTCCCGCACCTGAGCGTCGGCGAAAACGTGATGCTGGCACCGCAAGTGGTGCAAAAAGTGCCCAAGGCCAAAGCGGCACAGCTGGCCAGGCAAATGCTCGAACGCGTTGGGCTGGGCGAGAAGTTCGACGCCTTCCCCGATCGTCTGTCCGGTGGCCAGCAGCAACGGGTCGCCATTGCCCGCGCGCTGGCCATGTCGCCCAAGGTGCTGTTGTGCGATGAGATTACCTCGGCCCTGGACCCGGAATTGGTCAATGAGGTGCTCAGCGTGGTGCGTCAATTGGCCCAGGATGGCATGACGCTGATCATGGTCACCCACGAAATGCGCTTCGCCCGGGAAGTCGGCGACAAGCTGGTGTTCATGCACCAGGGCAAGGTGCATGAAACCGGCGACCCGAAGGTGTTGTTTGCCAACCCAGGAACCGTAGAGCTCGCCAATTTCATTGGCTCGGTTGAACAGCCGAGCTGACCAGCTCAAAACTGCCCTGTGCCTCCAGGTGCGTCTCCCTGCGCACCGACAAGGCATCGAAGGGCAATTGGGTATCGATATCGACCTGGGCGGTGAGTCGCCGCCCTACCACCGGCATACCTGCTGCTTGAGCCACCAAAGCCTGGCCGGGCAACAACTGGCCTCTGACAACCTCACCCGGCACGTGGGCAGCCGCCCAACCGACGGTACGCCCATCGACCTGAGCATGCTTGAGACTCAACCGCAAACGGCCCTCACGACCGAACCGAAACCCCTCCCCATCGGCTGCAGCGCCAACAAAACGCAACGCCATGGCCGCAGGCTCCGCACAGAGTACGTTGACACTCAAGGAGCGGGTTGCCAGTACCACGGCAGAGCTTTCAACCAGCGCATCCCTGCGTATCTGGCCATAGTCGACACGCGGCTGGCTCAGCGACAGTCGGCAGTTTTCAGCCATCGCATCAGGCGGCGCCAGCAGTGTGCAAAACAGCGCCAAAGGCAGGCTCAGAGCGGTCTTAATCACCTCGGCATACCGCCGATGCAGCTTCATAAAATTTGTCATTGTCAGGCTTGGCCTCGGCGTCAATATGCAGCAGGCAAGTGGAAGAGTCAGGCAAGGAAACCCGCAGGCTTTGCGACTCAGTCACGTCATTGAGAAAAATCATGCCCTCGCCTACTACGCTGGTGAGAAAACGATTGCCCTTGCCTAATACCGAGGCGCCCTGAGGTAGCGGTCTGCCGTGCTGATCGCTCGCAGTCACCAGCATTCGGCGCACTTTCACCACGTCGAAATCCACGGTATTGAACGAACCTCTACCCGCGGCAAGCACCTGGGTGCCGTTTTTCAGGTCCACTCGTTTGGGCAAGGATTGAGTCTGCACTTCGACTCGGCTGTTGGTGTAGGCCGGCAAGCCCGCGATCACCGCTTGCCCGTTGAAGTCGGTCCAGACCGGGCCTTGCGGCGTCTGGACTTTGGCGGAGCCGATATCGCCGACCGAAACGATGCCGAACGTATCTTGCACGCTATAAGGCGAGAAGGTCACTCCGCCTTCATGCGCCACTGCACCGCCGCGCAACTGTCCGGTGTAGCTGGTGCCCAGGGGATCGCGGCTGACGCCCAGGCCGACCTGGGTATAGCGTGGCAACAGGTCGACCTGTGCCCGCACGGATTGCTCCCGGCTGCGCATGTCACGCTCGATGCCGACGTCGTAATTCACATACTCGTTGACCCTTTCGCTGAGCGCGGTACCCGCAGTGAAGTGGTCGCCACGTCGGCTTGTGAAGCTGCTTACACGCCGATCTCCTCCCAGCGGCACGCTGACCTGCAACCGCAAGGACAGGTCGTTATCCAGGGCACTGCCTCGGCGACTGCCGTCAAGTGGAGTATCACGACGAGTGCGCGAGCCGCCCACTTGTGAATCGGCGATTAAGGCGACATCGGCGCGACCGAACGATTTGTTCCAGGAGACAAATACATGCTCGCTCGTTTGCCCGCCAAATTGAGCACTGCGGGTGTAGTTCAGCGAAAATACGCCCAGTGTGGGCTCGGCCCAGCTCATACCCGCGGTGTAGTGGTTCTTGAAATGCGAGTTCAGCTCATCGCCCCTGAGGGACCGACCTGCTTCAGTCACTTCGCGATAGCCGCGGGTCTGGGTGGTTGCGCTGACGTTGACATCGATATTGGCGACCACCGGGCTACTCACGGATACGCTGCTGCGTGACCCGGACACCGCCTTGTGGCTGTCTCGGGACAGGTTATGTCGTGCGCTCACAGACACCCGCTGGAAAAACACGCTGCTCAGGGTGCCCCCCGCGGCCCAATAATCCTCGGTACTCAACAGACCAAAACCGGCAGACGCATCGCGGCCCAACCCCCAGGTGCCACTGCCCATGGCGACCACCGGTGACGGCCCCTCTTCACCTGCGCTTCTGCGCAGTTGGCCAACCGAAAAGTAATAGCCCGGTGCCGCTGGGGCAGCTCCCGCGAACGAAGCCGCCGGCACGACAAAACTGCGCCTGGCGCCGCGCACGTCAATCACACTGACATCAAGGTCACTGGTGCCATTGAGCAGTGGCACCCCCGTCAACCGGAACGGCCCTTCGGGCACCAATGTACTGTGGATCAACACCCCGGACTGGCGCACTTCAACTCGCGATTGGCTTTGGGCCAAGCCTTCGACCACTGCATTATTGCCGCCCGCAGGGGCTCTGGACTGCCCATCGGGGGAGAACTGCAAGCCGGACAGCTGGATCCCGCCAAACAGCGGGTTATTACTGGAGAGCTGGCCCATCTGGAAAGTCGACTGCAACGCGGCGATATCCCGCTGTGCATAGGCGTGCAGGTGTTCGGTACGGGTCTGCCCGTTGTCAGACATATAGAACTGGCGACTGCGAACAATCCAGTCATCCAGGTTGAAGCCCGCTTCGGTATAGGCCGACACAAACCGGGTCGGCCCGCTACGCGAGTGGCTGTCGTAACCCAATACGTCATAGTTGAACAACGCGGCCGCGCCGCCCCGAGAAAAATGCCCGCTCTCCCATTCGGGGTCACGCAAAGCCTGGGTCGGCACCACCAGCGCCACTTCGTCAGTACCGGGGCGCAAGCGCACCATGGTCGCCGGGAACGCACCGAGAAAGTCATGGCACGCCTGATCCGGCGCCGCGCCTTCCCGAAGGATCTCCCCAGGCTTTACCAACCCCGCCTTCTCCAGCAACCCGGGAGTGAAACACAGCCCTCCCTGTGAATCGAACCGAGCATCAACCAGCCCAAGCGGATTGCCATTGACGCGCAATCCGACCACTTGAATGCCTTCACGAAAGCGCGCTGCACTGCGAAAGTAATCGGAGACCTGGGGGTCAATGCCGTGGGTCGTCAGCGCAGCCAGGTCAAACCCCTCCCCAAGCTCCAGCGCAGCCGTCATGCCAGGCAAACCCCATAACGCCGCGAACCCTATGAACAACCTGGATTTGCAGGGCCGGAACGGGCCTGTAATACCGCGAGCCGACGGGACGATCATGAGCCGATCAACGCGCATCTGCGTTGACCGGTGCCAGGTAGCTGTCTACCGAAAAGCCATAGACCGTGGCAGGTTGAATCTCAACCTGCGCCACATCGCCCAAAGCACCGTCAACCTTCGCCACCAACGCCTCACCTGGCAAGATATAGGTGCGCGGCAGTGTGGCTTGAATACCTTGTGGAAGCAGTTGCACATCCGGTGCCAGACGCACGACGTAAGCGCTGTCGTTGTGGACGGTGAGTCGCTCGGCGAACCGCTCCCACCTCAGCAGCTCCCACGGGGTTTGGTGGCGTGGCAAGCCTTTGGGATGCAGGATCAACGGCAGATTCTGCCGAAGAGTGATACCGATGGTCGCGCCGTCCGCGGCCCGCGCCTGGGGAATGCCCTCAAAAGACACGCGCTTGAGCCGTTGGGTCTTGAGCGGCTGCTTCAGCGTGCTGATGAAACGCACCAGCTGCGTATCCCCCGCTTCCACACGGGTAATAGGAGGCGTGACAATCAGTAGCGGTTCGAGATCTTCAGGCACGTTTTCAATAACAGAATGAAGCAACGCCGGCCCTGCATCGGTGTTCTTGATAGTGATCGTGGCTTCGCCATCTTCCTCATAAAGTACGACTACAGTTGTGTCCGGCAACATCCCATCCGCCACAGCCATCACACTGAAAAAAACACTCCACAGCCACGCAAGACTTATTAAATAAACACGCACGCAATATTCCCCACAACTCATGAAGTTGACGATTGGCCACCTAACGCCCAAAGAAAAACAGCCAACAAGAAAGGGTTGGCTTTCTTGATCGGCTGTTTTCGGTTGTTTAGATGTAACTCAATACAAGCGTGGCGCGGCCATCCAGGGGAACATCACGACTCAGATCCAAGTCCTGAGCCTTGTTGATCACGGCTTTCACCGCCACTGTGGCTGTCAACTGGCTGATCGAGGCAGGGGTCACGCTCACGCCATTACGCCAGGAGTACTGGCTGGGCGATTGGGCGATTCTGCCGTCGCTGTTTTGCCAGGCACCATGTCCGGTGCGCATGATCGAAAACAGCGTTGTTCCGGAAGAGCGAAGGTCCCTGAGGGTGATCGAATAGCCACCGACGCGTCGGGACGCTGCGATCCCCAAACCAAAGTTCTGCGCTTCGGAGAAGCCCGGCCCAAGGATGCCTGTTACCTTGCTCCCCGCCTGCAAATCGCTGAAGGTGAGGCCGAACCTGGCAGGCGCACCGCCGCAATTGATAACCAGGGACGTGGTGCGCTCTTCACGCGGGTTGAATGCCGTGTGAGACAACTCGCCGGAGCGAATCGTGTTGTAGTCAATGATGCCACCGCCCGACAGGTTTAAGCTGCATGCGGCAGGCTTGATCGTCCCCTTGACGATCAACTGGGCGCTCGTATTTGCCTGAACTTGCAGAGCTGCAGCCAGACACGCAATACCGAAGGTCAATCCAACAATTTTTTTCATGCTCGTCCTGTCACTTGAAGTTAACAGGCGCTCTTTATTCAGGTTTTGGCGATTCCATCGCTCAACAACTATCGTCCTTAATACAAAACTATAAATAAATAACACCCCGGCAGAATTGCCGAGTGACAGTCTGGGGTGTGGGTACCCCGATAAAAAATCAGACAGCGCGGTATTTGTTGTAGGCCCCGGCAAGAACAAACAATTACTTCAACCCATCGACAGTGTAGGCAAGAGCAAAATATAGAACAGCATATAGTCCCACCCACTGTAGGCAAAATCATCTACACATTAACAACTGCAGGCGGTTAAAACCTCTTACATCGTCGGAAAGTTTGTTTACCGAAAGCTTGCGAAGCAGCCCTTAGCTTTCCAAAGTTTTCCTACAGACCGCATAGGGAAAATTACCGAAGCACAACGCGTTGGCTCCAGCGGTCGATCGTGGCACGATGGCAAGGTTATCGACCGAGACTCCCAAACCATGCCGCAATCCCAAGCCAAGAATCTGTCCTTGATCGCCGCCATCGACCTGGGCTCCAACAGCTTTCACATGGTCGTGGCCAAGGCCCAGAACGGTGAGATCCGCATCCTTGAGCGGCTCGGCGAAAAAGTGCAACTGGCCGCCGGGATCGACGACGAGCGCAAGCTCAATGAAGAATCCATGCAGCGCGGGCTCGACTGCCTCAAGCGCTTTGCGCAATTGATCAATGGCATGCCGCCTGGCGCTGTGCGCATCGTCGGCACCAACGCATTGCGCGAAGCCCGAAACCGCAATGAGTTCATCCATCGTGCCGAGGAAATCCTCGGGCATCCGGTGGAAGTTATCTCTGGCCGTGAAGAGGCGCGCCTGATCTACCTCGGCGTGTCCCACACACTGGCCGACACACCGGGCAAACGCCTGGTGGCGGACATCGGTGGCGGCAGTACCGAGTTCATCATCGGCCAGCGTTTCGAGCCACTGCTGCGTGAAAGCTTGCAGATGGGCTGCGTGAGCTTCACTCAACGTTACTTCAAGGACGGCAAGATCACGCCGGCGCGCTATGCCCAGGCTTATACGGCGGCGCGGCTGGAGATCATGAGCATTGAACATGCCCTGCACCGCCTGACCTGGGATGAAGCCATCGGCTCGTCCGGCACCATCCGCGCCATCGGCCTGGCCTTGAAGGCTGGCGGCCATGGCACCGGCGAGGTGAATGCCGAAGGTCTGGCGTGGCTCAAGCGCAAGCTGTTCAAGCTGGGGGATGCGGAAAAAATCGACTTCGACGGTATCAAACCTGATCGCCGCGCCATTTTCCCTGCGGGCCTGGCGATTCTCGAAGCCATTTTCGACGCCCTCGAACTGCAACGCATGGACCACTGTGACGGCGCCCTGCGCGAAGGCGTGCTGTATGACCTGCTGGGCCGCCATCACCACGAAGACGTGCGTGAGCGCACCCTCAGCTCGCTGATGGAACGCTACCACGTCGACCTGGAACAGGCCGCCCGCGTGGAGCGCAAAGCCTTGCACGCTTTCGACCAGGTGGCCGCAGATTGGGACCTGGAAGACGGCGTCTGGCGCGAGCTGCTGGGCTGGGCCGCCAAGGTGCATGAAGTGGGCCTGGACATCGCCCACTACCATTACCACAAGCACGGCGCCTACCTGATCGAGCACTCGGACCTGGCCGGTTTCTCCCGCGAAGACCAACAGATGCTCGCACTGCTGGTGCGCGGCCATCGCCGCAATATTCCCAAGGACAAATTTGCCGAATTCGGCAAAGACGGCATCAAGCTGATTCGCCTGTGCGCGCTGTTGCGCTTTGCAATCCTGTTCCACCACATTCGTGGCACCCAGGAAATGCCCCAGGTAAAACTGCACGCCGATGACGACAGCCTGGAAGTCATCTTCCCCAAGGGCTGGCTGGATGAAAACCAACTGACCCAGGCGGACTTCGCCCAGGAAGCCGAATGGCTGACGCGGGTGGGGTTCAGCCTGAACCTGCGCTAAAGCACACGGCAAAACAAATGTGGGAGCGGGCTTGCTCGCGAAGGCGAAGTGTCAGCCAATGCATCTTTGGCTGACCTACCGCTATCGCAGGCAAGCCCGCTCCCACTTTTTGAACTGCGTTGGGTTTTAGTTCACCGCAAGAATCGGACTACCCAACTTCTCCAGCAACGTCGCCTGCGCGCTGCGCGGGTTCTGGTTGCCGGTCGGGGTGTTGCGTACATAACGCCCGTCCGATTGCAGGCTCCAGCTGTGAGTGTTGTCGGTCAGGTAGCTTTCCAGCTCCTTCTTGACCCGCATGATCAGCTTTTTGCCTTCTACCGGGAAGCAGGTCTCCACACGCTTGTCGAGGTTGCGTTCCATCCAGTCGGCGCTGGAGAGGAACATCTGCTCTTCGCCGCCGTTGAGGAAGTAGAACACGCGGGTGTGCTCCAGGAAGCGGCCGATGATCGAGCGCACGTGGATGTTATGCGACACGCCGACAATGCCCGGGCGCAGGCAGCACATGCCACGCACCACCAGATCGATACGTACGCCCGACTGGCTGGCCTTGTACAGCGCGCGGATGATCTTAGGATCGGTCAGCGAGTTGAACTTGGCGATGATGTGCGCCGGTTTGCCGTCGAGAGCGAACTGGGTCTCGCGGGCAATCATGTCGAGCATGCCCTTCTTGAGGGTGAACGGCGCGTGCAACAGCTTCTTCATGCGCAAGGTCTTGCCCATGCCGATCAACTGGCTGAACAACTTGCCGACGTCTTCACACAGCGCGTCATCGGATGTCAGCAGGCTGTAGTCGGTATAGAGCTTGGCGTTGCCGGCGTGGTAGTTGCCGGTGCCCAAGTGGGCGTAACGCACAATTTCACCGGCCTCACGGCGCAGAATCAACATCATCTTGGCGTGGGTCTTGAAGCCGACCACGCCGTAGATCACCACCGCACCGGCCGCTTGCAGGCGGCTGGCCAGTTGCAGGTTGGACTCCTCGTCAAAGCGCGCCCGCAACTCGATCACCGCGGTGACTTCCTTGCCGTTACGCGCAGCATCCACCAACGCATCGACGATTTCCGAGTTGGCACCGCTGCGGTACAGGGTCTGGCGCACGGCCAGGACGTGCGGGTCCTTGGCAGCCTGGCGCAGCAGGTCGACCACCGGGGTGAACGACTCGAAGGGGTGCAGCAGCAGGATGTCCTGCTTGCTCACCACGCTGAAGATGTTCTCGCTGTTTTGCAGCAGTTTCGGGATCTGCGGCGTGAACGGCTTGTATTGCAGCTCCGGGTGGCTGTCCAGGCCGGTAATGCTGAACAGACGCGTCAGGTTCACCGGGCCATTGACCTGGTACAACTCGGATTCGGCCAGGTTGAACTGCTTGAGCAGGTAGTCCGACAGATGTTTGGGGCAGGTATCCGCCACTTCCAGACGCACCGCATCGCCATAACGCCGCGAGAACAGCTCGCCGCGCAGGGCCCGGGCCAAGTCTTCGACATCTTCGGAATCCAGTGCCAGGTCGGCGTTACGGGTCAGGCGGAACTGGTAGCAGCCTTTGACCTTCATGCCCTGGAACAGGTCATCGGCGTGGGCATGGATCATCGACGACAGAAATACATAATTGTCGCCAGCGCCCCCTACCTCTTCCGGTACCTTGATGATGCGTGGTAACAGACGCGGCGCCGGGATGATCGCCAGGCCCGAATCGCGACCGAAGGCATCGATACCTTCAAGCTCAACGATAAAGTTGAGGCTCTTGTTCACCAGCAGTGGGAACGGGTGCGTAGGGTCCAGGCCGATGGGGGTGATGATCGGCGAAATCTCGTCGCGGAAATAACGGCGCACCCAGGTCTTGATCTTGGCGGTCCAGTGACGACGACGAATGAAGCGAACCTGATGTTTTTCCAGCTCCGGCAGCAGGATGTCATTGAGGATCGCGTACTGGCGGTCCACATGGCCATGCACCAATTCACTGATGCGCGCCAACGCCTGATGCGGTTGCAGGCCGTCGGCCCCGGCTTGTTCACGGGCGAAGGTGATCTGCTTCTTGAGGCCGGCAACGCGAATCTCGAAGAACTCATCCAGGTTGCTGGAGAAGATCAGCAGGAATTTCAGCCGCTCCAGCAACGGGTAGGACTCATCCAGCGCCTGCTCCAGCACGCGGATGTTGAATTGCAGTTGTGACAACTCGCGATGGATGTACAGGCTGCTGTCATCCAGGTTGGTGACCACGGGCACGGGCACCGGCGCAGGTGCTTCGGCAACCACCGCAGGCGGGGCAGGCTCCAGCTCCGGCGGGGTCTGGGTAACTTGTTCAACCACCGGGTGAGCGTCTTTTACGGCAACTTCGGAGAGTCCTTCGGTATTCATCGAGTGTTCCTGTGAGGGCTATTGTTGCTCTCTAAGCAATTGGGCAGCGCGGGCGGCGAAGTAGGTCAGAATGCCATCAGCGCCGGCACGTTTAAAGGCAGTCAGGGATTCGAGAATCACCCCTTCACTCAACCAACCATTCTGGATCGCCGCCATGTGCATGGCGTATTCACCGCTGACCTGATAGACAAAGGTCGGCACTTTGAATTCCTCTTTGACCCGATAAAGGATGTCCAGATACGGCATCCCGGGCTTGACCATCACCATATCGGCGCCTTCGGCCAGGTCAACGGCCACTTCGTGCAGCGCTTCCTGGCTATTGGCCGGGTCCATCTGGTACGAGGCCTTGTTGGCCTTGCCCAGGTTCAGCGCCGACCCTACAGCATCGCGGAAGGGGCCGTAATAGGCGCTGGCGTATTTGGCCGAGTAGGCCATGATTCGCACATTGACGTGACCGGCCAGCTCAAGGG
Source organism: Pseudomonas paralactis (assembly GCF_001439735.1). Lineage (GTDB taxonomy): Bacteria > Pseudomonadota > Gammaproteobacteria > Pseudomonadales > Pseudomonadaceae > Aquipseudomonas > Aquipseudomonas paralactis. Next base: position 376,467 of record NZ_JYLN01000003.1, on the reverse strand, counting down.
CTTCGCGAATCGCCTGGATACGACCGTCCATCATGTCCGACGGCGCAACCACCTGAGCGCCCGCCGCGGCGTGGGACAACGCCTGCTTGACCAGCGCATCGACGGTGATGTCGTTCTGTACATAACCTTCTTCGTCAAGAATGCCATCCTGGCCGTGCGTGGTGAACGGGTCCAGTGCCACATCAGTGATCACCCCAAGCTCCGGGAAGCGCTCGCGCAAGGCACGGGTGGCGCGCTGGGCGATCCCTTGCGGGTTCCAGGCTTCGGCGGCGTCCAGAGACTTGAGCTGCGGCGGGGTCACCGGAAACAGCGCCAGTGCCGGGATTCCCAACTCAACCCAATTGGCCGCCTCGATCAGCAACTGATCAATGGTCAAACGCTCCACACCCGGCATCGACGCGACGGCTTCCCGACGATTTTCGCCGTCGAGCACAAATACTGGCAGGATCAGATCGTTCGTCGTAAGTACATTTTCACGTACCAGGCGGCGAGAAAAATCATCACGACGGTTGCGGCGCAGACGAGTGGCGGGGAACAGGCGGTTGGCAGGGGTAAAGCTCACGACAGACTCCTGAGCCCGCGTTTACGGGCGAGCGTTGCAGTTATAAGCGGCCATTATGACGAAGGTATGACAGTTGTGCTTATCGATGCGACCTGTAGGCGCATTCGTCATATATGTAGGAATTGTTCACTTCGTGACACATCTCGATACTTTCATGAATCTTCGTGAAGGCGTAGGCTGCGCGTTCATTTCGCCAGCACCCCAGACCATGCTTCAACAATTTCTGCATGACTTCGGCTACTTTGCCCTCTTTCTCGGCACGTTTTTCGAAGGCGAGACCATCCTCGTACTCGCAGGCTTCCTGGCGTTCCGTGGCTACATGGATATCAACCTGGTGGTGGTCGTTGCCTTTTTTGGCAGCTACGCCGGCGACCAGCTCTGGTACTACATGGGGCGCAAGCACGGCCGCAAGCTGCTGGCACGCAAGCCGCGCTGGCAGTTGATGGGCGACAAGGCTCTGGAGCATATCCGCAAGCATCCGGATATCTGGGTACTGAGCTTCCGCTTCGTCTACGGCTTGCGCACAGTGATGCCCGTGGCGATTGGCCTGTCCGGTTACCCGCCGATGCGCTATCTGATCCTTAACGGTATTGGTGCGGCGATCTGGGCCGCTGCCTTGGGAGCTGCGGCCTATCATTTCGGTGCGGTGCTCGAAGGTATGCTCGGCAGCGTCAAGAAATACGAACTATGGGTACTGGGCGCCCTGCTGGTGCTGGGTTTTGGCTTGTGGCTGCGACGCCGCTTCAAGAATGCCCGCATCGCCCGTGAGGCGTGTGCCGAGGCCAAGGCGCGACAGGCTGCCGAGCAAGCCTCAATCGAATCGCCTAAGACGCCAACCGAGTAAACCGGCCTCTGCAACAGTAGAGACCGATCACGCTGAGCAGGCTGTAGCTCGCCAGGCCCAGCCAGGCGAGATGGCTGGCGGGCCACAAGCCGACCAGCGGCGCCAACCATACCAACGGCAGGTTCAGCGCCAGGCGCGCCAACTCGGCCTTCAACGCCCATGGGCGATTCTCCAGCGCCACCCCCAAGGTAAACAGGCCTAGCGCCATCGCGCCCCAACCGAGCACCAGCGCCGCCGTAGGCATGCCCTCACCGAAATTCATCAGATAACTGCCAAAGCCCACATACGCTACGAATTGCAGCGCGATGTAGAACTGCTGCCGCGCGTCCAAAGGCACCTCGAATTTGCGGAACTGGCTCAGGTCCGGCTTGGCCATGGGGTACCTGGCCTTGACGTCCGCCGGGCGCCAGCCGGTGCGCATAAACCAGATGCGCAGCTTGTCCCAGCGGCTTTCAGTACGCCGGGCGTCATTCCATAACTGCGCATAAAACTGCAGGTTGGCCCACAGCGGGTTCCAGCTCGCCAGAGGTGTGGTCACCCCAAAGATCACCGGCTCATTATCGTCCTCTTCTTGAAAAGTACCGAACAGCCGGTCCCAAATAATGAACACCCCGCCGTAGTTACGATCCATGTAGAGAGCGTTCTGTGCGTGGTGGGCCCGATGATTGGACGGCGTCACGAAGAACCATTCGAACCAGCCCAGCTTGGGAACGTGGCGGGTATGGACCCAGAATTGATACAACAGGTTGAGCGAAGCCACGCTGATAAACACCACCAGCGGCACGCCAACGACGGCCAGAGGCAGGTAGAAGATCCAGCTCAGCAGGAAACCGGTGCTGGTCTGGCGCAAGGCGGTGGTGAGGTTGTAGTCCTCACTCTGGTGATGCACCGAATGCGCAGCCCAAAGAATATTGCGCTCGTGGCCCATGCGATGCAGCCAGTAATAGCAGAAGTCATAGAACACAAAAGCGAATACCCAGGTCCAGGCACTCTGGGCCGGCAACTCGATGAGCGCCAGATGCTTGAGAGCAAACGCGTAGGTCAAAAGGCCCACGCCCTTGGTCAGCAAACCGGTCGTGGTGGACAGCACGCCGGTGCTGAGGCTGTTGATGGCATCCGCGACCCGATAGTTGCGTGCGCCGCGCCAACGGTCGGCCAGCAGCTCCACGACGATCAGGGCAATAAAAAACGGTACTGCGTAAGGCACAAAGTCCATGGGCTAGTCCGGTCTATTTTTGTTACATCAAGATTAGGTGCAGCGGCGTGAGATCCCATTGGCAACAGGTTACAAATTAGTAGACATTTAACGCCATGAATCAGGAGAAATGCCCATGAGCAAAAAAATTGCAGTGATCCTTTCCGGCTGTGGCGTATATGACGGCGCAGAGATCCACGAGAGCGTGATCACCCTGCTGCGCCTGGATCAGCGCGGCGCTCAAGTGGAATGCTTTGCCCCCGATATTGCGCAATTGCATGTGATCAACCATCTCACGGGCGAAGAAATGCCCGAGTCGCGCAATGTGCTGGTGGAGTCTGCGCGTATCGCCCGAGGCGCAGTAAAGGATATTGCCCAAGCCAACGCCGCGGACTTCGACGCCCTGATCGTGCCGGGCGGGTTTGGCGCGGCGAAGAATCTGTCGAACTTTGCCGTGGAAGGCGCCGGTTGCAGCGTCAACCCGCAGGTGTTGGAGCTGGCTGAAGCGTTTGCCGAAGCAGGCAAGCCGGTGGGCTTGATCTGCATCTCGCCGGCCCTGGCCGCGAAGATCTACGGCCCTGGCGTAACCTGCACCATCGGTAACGATGCCGACACAGCGGCCGCCCTGGACAAGATGGGCGCCACACACCACGAATGCACGGTGGAAGATATCGTCGAAGACAAGGCGCGCAAGCTGGTCAGTACGCCGGCGTATATGCTCGGCAAGAACATCAGTGAAGTGGCGTCAGGGATCAACAAGCTGGTGGATCGGGTGCTTGAGCTGACCCACGAGAACGACTGACGCCCTCTTTCTGTAGGAGCGAGCTTGCTCGCGAAGAACCTGAGGGCGCCGCGTTCATCCAGAGTGCCCGCGTTATCGTTGACGTTTTTCGCGAGCAAGCTCGCTCCTACATCGGCTTCATCAAGCGGGTAAGGATTCGGTCCAATGCATTGGCAAACGCCTGCTTGTCCTTTTCGCTGTGGGGCGGTGGTCCGCCGCCCATCTGGCCTTGCTCGCGCAGGTCAGTAAACAGGTTACGCACCGCTAACCGCTCACTCATGTTCGCCGGGCTGAACTCCTTGCCTCGCGGATCAAGGGCCGTGACGCCCTTCTTCACCAGCCGATCGGCCAAGGGCACGTCGCTGCAAATCACCAATTCGCCGGGCACCGCGTGCTCAACCAGGTAGTCATCGGCCGCGTCGGGGCCGCTGGGCACCACGATCAGCTTCACACAGGAAAAGCTCGGCTTGATCTGGCTCTGCCCGGCCACCAGCACCACCTCGAACTGGCGCTTGAGAGCGAACTTCACCACTTGGTCCTTGGCCGCCCGAGGGCAGGCGTCGGCGTCGATCCACACGCGCATACTACGCCGCCACCCGGCGCTTCTCGGTCAGCCGGCTACGGCCATACAGCACCACAATCGCCAGGATCGCCACGGCCTGTGCGCTCAACGAATAGGCATCGGCGTGGATGCCCAGCCAGTCGAACTCAAAGAACGCCACCGGCCGCGTGCCGAAGATGCCCGCCTCCTGCAAAGCCTTGACACCGTGCCCGGCAAACACCACCGACAGCGCGCACAGCAACGCGGCGTTGATGCTGAAGAATAGCGCCAACGGCAACTTCGCCGAACCGCGCAGGATCACCCAGGCCAGGCCCACCAGCAGCACCAGCGCCGTGGCACCACCGGCCAGCACCGCATTGTGCCCTGCAGGGCCGGCCTGCAACCACAGGGTTTCGTAGAACAGGATCACTTCGAACAGCTCGCGGTACACCGAGAAGAACGCCAGCACGGCAAAACCGAAACGCCCACCGCCGCCCACCAGGCTGCTCTTGATGTAGTCCTGCCAGGCCGCCGCGTGGCGCCGGTCGTGCATCCATACCCCAAGCCACAGCACCATCACACTGGCGAACAATGCTGTGCAGCCTTCAAGCAATTCACGCTGGGCACCGCTGACGTCAATGACATAGGCCGCCAAGGCCCAGGTACCCAAACCTGCCAACAGCGCCAGGCCCCAGCCGACGTTGACGCTGCGCACCGCCGATTGCTGGCCGGTGTTACGCAGAAAGGCGAGGATCGCTGCCAGCACCAGAATCGCTTCCAGCCCTTCACGCAGCAAAATCAGCAAGCCGGAGATATAGCTCAACGACCAGCTCAGGCCATCGCCGCCCAGCAACCCGGCAGACTCGGTGAGTTTGCCTTTGGCCACGTCAAGGCGCTGCTGCACCTGCTCGACAGGCAATCCGTCCTGCAGCGATTGCCGATAGGCCATCAGGGCCTTCTCGGTGTCTTTGCGCACATTGGCATCGACGTTATCCAACGAGCTTTCCACCAGCTCGAAGCCTTCCAGGTAGGCAGCGACCGACAAATCATAGGCCTGCTCGTGGTCGCCGTTGCGGAAGGCCGCCAGGCTCTTGTCCAGCGTGGCAGCCGTGTAGTCGAGCAACTGCGCGGGGCCACGCTGGACTTGCGGCGGCTGGGCACGCTGAGCGCGGAAGGTCGCCGCAGCGTCAGGGCCGCTGGCGGCGAGCACTTCATTGGGAGTCTGTCGCGCCAGGTCGGCGAGGTTGAACGCCTGCTCGCTTTTGGCGGCAGCCGGCTCGGCAGTGAAACCGGCGATATAGGTCGCCAGATCCCAGCGCTGGCGGTCGTCCAACTGGTCGGCAAAAGACGGCATATCAGTGCCTTCGACACCCAGCCCGAGGGTGTTGTAGATCGCATACAGGCTCAAGCGATCCAGACGCGTGGCATCACGCAGGTTCGCAGGCGGCGGCGTCATGCCCATGCCCGCCGGGCCATCACCGGCACCGGCAGTACCGTGGCACACCGAACAATGCTGGGCGTAGAGCGGCGCACCGCGTGTCGGGTCCGGCGTGATGGCCGGGGCCTGGCTGACTTCATACGCCACGGCCAGTTTGGCGCCCAACTGACGAGCCTGGCGGGCCACGCTTGCGCCGTCCTGATGGGCGGTGACCGCCGCCAGCAACTCATCAACGCCTTTTATTAATTCAGCGCGCTCGGGTTTGTCGGGCAGATCAGCCACCAAACCCTGCAGCACCCCGAGAAACTCCACTTGCTCGCGGTATTCCGAGTCGTCCACCACCTTGCCTGCCTCTACCGTCGGCGGGTAGTCGGCGCCGATATAGTCCAGCAAATGCAGGGCCTGAGGCGCGCCTTCGGCGGTCGCGGCCAAGAGATTGAAGCTGCACGACATCAGCGCCGGCAACAGCAGCCACGCAAGAAAGCGGAAAGGGGCAGTCATGAATGAATCTCAAGTGGAAATACGAAGTAACACTATTGTTGAGCTTTAATGGATTCGACTCAAGGTGTTATTTCATATCACCGCAAAACCAATGTGGGAGGTGGCTTGCCCCCTCCCACAGTTTGATCCGGCTTGTTCAGTTATGCCGTGGCGCGGTGCAAGCTTGCGAGGAAACCGGCGGCACCGACAAACAAGCCGGCGAAGGTGCGGTTCACACGTTTCTGCTGCTTGGGCGTACGCAGCAGCCGCAGAACTTTAGAGGCCAACCCCGTATAGCCCGCCATCACGATCATATCGACGCTGATCATGGTCGCACCAAGGATCAGGTACTGAATCAACAGCGGCGCCTGCGGGTTCACGAACTGCGGCAACACGGCCAGCATGAACACCAGGGCCTTGGGGTTGCTGGCGTTGACCAAAAAGCCGCGAAACATCATCGCCATCGGCTTGCCGATCGGGCGCACGGCGGCGTCATCGGTCATGTCCATGGGCAGGGCACGCCATTGCTTGATGGCCAGGTACACGAGGTAGGTCACGCCAAACCATTTGATCGCATAGAACGCGGTCGACGACGCCGCCAAAATGGCACCCAGGCCACCCGCTACCACCGCAATTTGCATCGCCAGGCCCAGTTGCAGGCCAATGGCGTTCCAGTAGCCACGCACAAAACCGTATTGCAGGCCGCTGGACATCGAAGCGATGGCACCGGCGCCAGGGGAAAGGGAGATGATCCAACTGGCCAGGAAAAAGGCCAGCCATGTGTCGAGAGCCATTGCGCACCTCAGAAGGGAGTCAGCGATTGTGCCTTAAGCTAACTCCAGCGACCGAAGGCTGGCTATCAATTTCTGTAGGAGCGAGCTTGCTCGCGAAGATCGTCAACGATAACGCGGGCAAACTGGATGAACGCGGCGCTCTCAGGTTCTTCGCGAGCAAGCTCGCTCCTACAGGATGTTGGTACCGGGCCCGGGCCAACGGCGTACGGAGCGCTGGAAGAACATACTGTTCGGCACCTGCACCATCGCACTGCTGGTACCGGCTTCTTCCACTTCGATCAAGGTGGTGTAAAGCAGGTTGATCGCCACGACCCGGCCCTTCACGCCAGGTTTATCGACGGTGTCCACCAACTCAACAATATCCCCAAGGCGAAACGGCCCGACGGTGAAGATCAGGATTGCACACAGCAGGTTGGACAGCACCGACCACATGGCAAAAAACGCCACCGCCGCTACCGCGACAAACCCTGACAGCGCCGTCCACAGCACCGTGGCAGACACACCCAGGCGGCCCAGTACAAAGATCAGCGCACTGCCCATGATCAGCCAGCGCAAGCCGCCGCGCAGGGGCATCAGCAACTGCGGCGGGAACGGGTAACGCTCACCCAGGCGCGTCAGGCCCTTGGCGACAAAGCGCTGGGCCAGGTAGCCGGCCAGCAGAATCAGCAGGATTTGCACGCCGATCCATACAGGTTCGACCCATTGCGCCGGTACCGGCAGTTGCAACGCTTCCATCAGGACAGCGCCTCCAGCTCCGCTTGCAGGGTTTCGAGCAGTTCCAGAGCCTCCATCCAGGCTTCCTCCAACTGCCCTTCGCGCACCTTGAGCCTGGCCTGTTCGGCCAGCAGGTCACGCAGCTCGTCCTTGCGCGCCGCCTCGTACACGGCGCTGTCGCCCAGGCTGGTTTCGATCTTGGCCAGGCGCTCATGCACCTTGCCCAGTTCCGCCTCCAGCTTGTCGGCTTCGCGCTTGTGCGGTGCCAACTGCTGGCGCAGCGCGGCGGCGGCCTGGCGCTGGGCCTTCTTGTCGGTTTTGTCCGGGTTGACCGGGGTGTTGCTGGCCGGCGCATTGCGCAGGCGGTAATCGGTCAGCCAGCGTGCGTAATCGTCGAGGTCGCCGTCGAACTCTTCGACCTTGCCGTCGGCCACCAGCAGGAAGTTGTCGGTAGTGCTCTTGAGCAAGTGGCGATCGTGAGACACCACCAGTACCGCACCGCTGAACTCCTGCAGGGCCATGGTCAGTGCCAGGCGCATTTCCAGGTCCAGGTGGTTGGTCGGCTCATCGAGCAGCAACAGGTTCGGCCGGTCCCACGCGATCAGGGCCAGGGCCAGGCGGGCTTTTTCACCCCCGGAGAAGTTCAGCACCGGCTCGTCAATACGCGCGCCACGGAAGTCGAAACCGCCGAGGAAGTCGCGCAGCGTTTGCTCGCGCTCGGTAGGTGCCAGGCGTTGCAGGTGCAACAGCGGGCTGGCCTTGGCGTCGAGCGAATCCAGTTGATGCTGGGCGAAGTAGCCCACCACCGTGTTTTCACCACGGGTCAGGCGACCGGCCAAAGGCTCAAGTTCGCCCGAAAGGTTTTTGATCAGCGTCGACTTGCCTGCACCGTTGGGCCCAAGCAAACCGATGCGCGCGCCGGGCGTGAGCTGTAGCTTGACCTTCTCCAGGATGGTCTTGTCGCCGTAACCCAAGCGGGCGTCCGATAGATCGAGCAGGGGGCTTGAGATCTTCACCGACTCACGGAATACAAAGTCGAACGGCGAATCAACGTGGGCCGCCGACAGTTCTTCCATGCGCTCCAGCGCCTTGATACGGCTCTGAGCCTGACGGGCCTTGGTGGCCTGGGCCTTGAAGCGGGCGATGTAGCTTTCCATGTGCGCACGTTGCGCTTGTTGCTTTTCAAACGCCTGCTGCTGTTGGGCGAGGCGTTCGGCGCGAGCGCGTTCGAACGCGGTATAGCCGCCACGGTAGAGGGTGATTTTCTTCTGTTCGACGTGGGCGATGTTGTCGACCACAGCGTCGAGGAAATCCCGGTCGTGGGAAATCAGCAGCAAGGTGCCCTGGTAACTCTTGAGGAAGTCTTCCAGCCACAGGATCGCATCGAGGTCCAGGTGGTTGGTCGGTTCGTCGAGCAGCAACAGGTCCGAGGGGCACATCAGTGCCTGGGCCAGGTTCAGGCGCATACGCCAGCCGCCGGAGAAGTCGGCGACCGGGCGGTCCATCTGTTCGTTGGTAAAGCCCAGGCCAGCGAGCATTTTGCGGGCACGGGCGTCGGCAGTGTAGCCGTCGGCGCTGTCCAGCTCGGCGTGCAGGCGGGCCTGAGCGGCACCGTCCTGGGCTTTTTCGGCTTCGGCGAGGTCGTGTTGCACCTGGCGCAGGCGCAGGTCGCCATCGAGCACGTAGTCGATCGCGATGCGGTCCAGGGTGTCGATCTCCTGGCGCATATGGGCGATGCGCCAGTCGGCCGGCAGCAGGCAGTCCCCGGAATCCGGGGTCAGCTCACCGAGCAGCAAGGCGAACAACGTGGATTTGCCGGCGCCATTGGCACCGATCAGGCCGGCTTTGTGACCGGCGTGCAGGGTCAGCTCGGCGTCTTCGAGAAGACGTTGCGGGCCACGCTGTAATGTTAGGCTTTGAAGTCGGATCATAATGGCGGCGGAGTCTACCAGCTTCGTTGGCCGCTGGCTTGGGTGTGAATATGTGCGCTGACCTGTGGAGCTTTGCCCTTTCGACCTACGCTCGCCCGGGTGTGGAGGCCGCTTGCCTGCGCTTGCAGGAACAAGGCGCGGATGTATGTCTGCTGCTGTGTGGTGCGTGGCTGGAGCGGCGCGGTGTGGCCCATAGCCCTGAGCGGGTGCGGATGCTGCAACAGGTTGCCCACCCGTGGCGGGTGCAGGTTGTCGAACCCTTGCGACAAGTACGCGTGCAATGGCGTGCCATGGCCCAGCAGGATGCGCAATTGGCAACGCTACGCGAGCAGGTCAAGACGCTGGAACTGGAGGCCGAACGAACGCTGCTGGCGCGCCTGGAAGCGCTGGCGCAGACATGGCCGATCAACGAAGTGGTGGGTCAGCACCAATGGCTTGAAGGCCTGGCGACCGAAGCCGCCAACCTTGACCGCGACGCGCTGCAGCAGCTGCGCGTCGCGGCCACCAACACTTAGGAAGCGCTGGTTGGGGTGGTGCTTGGCGCTACCGGTGCAGGAGTACTGCTGGCCGGTGCGGTTGGAGCGGCGGATGCTGCTGGAGCGGCGGATGCTGCCGGGGTGGCAGCCGATGCTGCTGGAGCGGCTGGCTTGGCGGCTGGTTTTGCAGCAGCAGGTTTGGCAGCTGGCTTAGCAGCTGGTTTTACAGCAGCAGGTTTAGCGGCTGGCTTGGCGGCTGGTTTCGCAGCGGCAGGTTTAGCAGCTGGCTTGGCTGCTGGTTTAGCAGCAGCCGTTTTAGCGGCCGGCTTGGCGGCTGGTTTTGCAGCAGCAGTTTTAGCGGCTGGCTTGGCGGCTGGTTTTGCAGCAGCAGTTTTAGCGGCCGGCTTGGCGGCTGGTTTTGCAGCGGCAGTTTTAGCAGCTGGCTTGGCGGCTGGTTTTGCAGCGGCAGTTTTAGCGGCCGGCTTGGCGGCTGGTTTTGCAGCAGCAGTTTTAGCGGCTGGCTTGGCGGCTGGTTTTGCAGCGGCAGTTTTAGCAGCTGGCTTGGCGGCTGGTTTTGCAGCGGCAGTTTTAGCAGCTGGCTTGGCGGCTGGTTTTGCAGCGGCAGTTTTAGCAGCTGGCTTGGCGGCTGGTTTTGCAGCGGCAGTTTTAGCAGCTGGCTTGGCGGCTGGTTTTGCAGCGGCAGTTTTAGCAGCTGGCTTGGCAGCAGCAGTTTTGGCAACCGGCTTGGCTGCAACCTTGGCCGGTGTACGAGCACCCAGCGCTTTAGCCACGGCTTCCTTCACACGACCAACACCCTGGGCCAGTTTCAGGCTTTCTTGAGCGTCTTTTTTGAGTTGGGAAATGTAGCTGCGGGTTTCAGCTTGACGATCCTTGAGGGCATCCAGCAGGTCCTCAAGTTCTTTGACAGCGCCCTTGGCTTTGGCTTGCGCCTTGGACTTGCCGGCAGTAGCGGCGTCTTGCAGTTTGGTACGGGATTTGTGCAGTTTCTCTTGTGCTTTGCCGCGTTGTTTTTCCAGTTTGGCGAGCAGTTTTTCTGCATCGGCCAACGCCTGGGAACATGCGCTTTCCAGATGTTCGAGCAAGCTGCCCGAAAGTTGTTGGAGCAAGTGCAACGGGGTATTTACAGGCTTCTGTTTGGCCGACATGGTTTACCTCCTGGCTGACGTGGGTGCGGCTCATACTAGCCCTCTGCTCTTACCGCCGCTAGGGCATGTTGACAGTATCGTTGGGCTTGCGTTGCACGGTACGAAAATTCTTATCGATATAACGCAAATGCTCGCCAGTTTTTACGCCCCCGCACTGGCATAATCCGTCGCACCTTCGTCGGGAGAATGCCCATGTCGCGTTACCTTTTTCTAGTGTTTGGCTTGGCAATTTCCATGGCCGATGCGAGCGAGCAATCGCCGTCAAAAACCAATGCCACAGCGCCGCACGATCTTGCCTATAGCTTGGGCGCAAGCCTCGGCGAACGGTTGCGCCAGGAAGTCCCCGACCTGCAGATCCAGGCTCTGCTCGACGGCCTCAAGCAAGCCTATCAAGGCAAGCCGCTGGCGCTCGACAACGCACGCATCGAACAGATCCTCACCGAACACGAAGCGCAAAACGCCGCCAACGCACAAATACCTCAAAGCGAAAAAGCACTCGCCGCTGAACAGCAATTTCTCAACCGGGAAAAAGCCGCCAAGGGTGTTCGCGAGTTGGCCAATGGAATTCTGCTCACAGAACTGACGCCAGGCACCGGCAACAAACCATCAGCCGGCGACGAGGTACAAGTGAAATACGTGGGCCAATTGCCCGACGGCACCGTCTTTGACCAAAGTGCGCAGCCGCAATGGTTTCGCCTGGACAGCGTGATCAGCGGCTGGAGCAGCGCATTGCAACAGATGCCCGTGGGGGCGAAATGGCGCCTGGTGATTCCTTCGGCCCAGGCCTATGGCGCCGACGGCGCGGGTGAGTTGATCGCCCCTTACACGCCATTGGTGTTCGAGATCGAACTGCTCGGCACTCGCCACTGACCCATAAAAAAACGGTGCGACATGCGCACCGTTTTTTATCTGCCCACCCAGCTTCAGACTTGGGTGGCAGCTTCTTCCTTATGGGCGTTGTGCAGCACTTCGATCAAGCAGTCTTCCAGCTCGAAACGCTCATGCAACAGCGCGCCCAGTTCTTTGAATTTTTCTGCTACACATTTACCGGCATCACACAGGTCGGTAAACGCCAGCAGCTTTTCAGTAATCACGTCGATGCGCGGGTAGAGCGTGTCTGCCAGCTCCAAGCCTCGCTGATCATCGAAGGCCTGGGCTTCCTTGGTCAGTTGCTCGTAGACACCGAAATGACCAGCAGACACGTAGTCCACCAGCACAGCGCAAAAATCTTGCAGCGTCTCGCGATTCTCGGCCAGCGCTTCGGGCTTGGCACCGAGAGCATCAAAGGCCCGAACCAGTTCGTGACGTGCTTTCAACCAGCTGTCGATCAGCTTGTGCACCCCACCCCAACGTTCCTGAGCATTCTGACAACTTTCCAGCATGATGATCTCTCTTCCCTATAGGGGCGCTGCTGCTCTGTACCTGCGCAACACTTGGAGGATTAAGCAGCAGTCGAACAAAGCCGCGTCTGACAAATGGTTTGGATACGCGTGCGGGCCAGATTATGCCCGCAGGACTATGGCTTCAAGGTACGCAGGAGAGAATGTTCATACAAGCGTTTAATCCGTTCCTACAACCCGCATCCCGTTTTCATGGTGCTGTGAGGCGTAAGTGCTTACTAAACAGCAACCGCGAGCATTGCGTGATGCCCAGGATCAACATTGCTACAAAGAACAACAGGCTCCACTCCGGCAGGCTCAGGTCAAATAGCGTCCAGTTGATTTCGACACAATCGACAGTACCGTTGAACACTGATCGCGCCGCCTGCCAGAACGACAGGTTTTCGATCATGTGGTGCAGGCTGGGCCAACAATCCCGAACCGCACCTGACGGAATATTCTGCAACAGTACTTGGCGCCCGGCGGTAACGGCCCCCAACAGCGCACACACGATGCTCGCCAGCCCATACAGGCAAAGGCCGGAACGTCCGGGATTATGAAGGGCGGCCATCAGGTTGATCAGCGCAAAGGTGGCCAGAAACAGGCGTTGAACCTGGCACAGAAAGCAAGGCTGTAGCAGCGCGCCGTATTCCAGATAGAAGGACGCGCCCAACGTCAGCGCGCCCGCCATGAACGCCAGGAAAAACAAGGAGCGTAAAGGGGCCAAAGACATTGTTTATCCGCACTGCAAGAGATAGGTCGCTACGGTAGAGGAAAGGCCTGACCCCTTTCAATACGCTCTGGAGCAGACAATTCCGCGAAAACGTAAGGACATTCCGCCAAGGCATGGCGGAAATCCAGTTACAACAGGTAGGAATTGGTTACCAGGCCAGCTATACCGAGTGTTTACCGGGGTTCGAAGGATCGGGCGTCGGATAGATCCGAGCCCATCCGTTCACCCTTTCCTACTTCAAGCACGCGCCGGTACGGGCAACGGCGAGGACAACAGACGATTGTCGAGCAACCCCAGGCCTTCCTGAAACAGCTGGTTGCTGCGCTCAGTGTCGCCCAGTTGGGCGAGCAGGCGGGCCAATTCGGCACAGGCTTCCGGGTTGCGCTGTACTTGCAGGCTGCTTTCAAGATAGTCCCGGGCCTTGCCCCACAGGCTGTTTTGCAGGCACAGACGACCCAACGTCAGCAGCAAGCTGGCATCGCCTGGATGATCCTTGAGCCAGCCTTCGGCAAACTTCAATTGGCGCGCAGGGTCACTGCCACGCAGGAGGCCATACAGGCGAATCAGGTGGCTGTCATAGTCGCGCTTGAGCGCACCACGCAGCACTTCCTCGGCCTTCGCATCTGCGCCAAGTCGACGCAGTTGGTCGGCATAAGCCAACACCAGTTGCGGCTGCTGGCGCTGAGCCGAAGTCAGTTGCTCCCAGGCCCGTTCCAGAGACTGCAAGCCCGCCTCGCCCTGCTCTTCACGCTGGGCAGCCAGGCTCAGGTTTTCGCCCCAGGCACGACGCTCCAACTCAGCCAGCTCACTGGCGGGCAAGACTTTGTCCTTGCGCAGCTCAGGCAGCAGGCGAATCACCGACGACCAATCACCACGCTGCTGATGCAGGCGCTGCAGCTGCCTGAGCACCTGCGCGTTATGGGGGTGCCGCTCGTGCATTGCCTGAAGCGTCACCAGGGCGGCTTCAGTATCGCCGCGATCCATCTGCAGTTGCGCATGGCTCAGAGCCACGGCCAATTCCGCCTGGGGCTGACGCTCCAGAGCGCGCTCCAGCAAGCCGTCGGACTCCTCATAGCGACCCTGTTCATTAGCTGCACGGGCAGCGCCGATGTAGTAGAGCAGCGGTTGGCGCTCAGCTTCCGCCGCGCGGTGCAAATGGCGCTCGGCACTGGCCCAGCGACCCTCGGCGAGGTCCATCTGGCCTTGCTCGATCGCGATCTGCACACGGCGGCTGCGGTTGCGGCGCGACCATGGATTGACCACGCCACCGGAGGTGGTGATCAGGCTCAGCAACACACGAACCAGGTAGATCGCCAGGCCGATGGCAAACACGGCCACCAGGGTCGCCCACAGGCTTGATTCGTAATGCAGCAAATGCGGATAGGTAATCAGCACGTAGCCGGTGTGTTTCGAAATACCCACGCCCAGTGCGAGCGCGACGGCAATCGCCAGCACCAGGATCACATAGAAACGCTTCATCAGCTCTACTCCTGGGTCGCCGGCTTGCCGGCCGCGGCCTTGGCTTCGTCGGCAGACAGATGACGACGTTCAAGGTATGCCTGCACGGCGGCCAGGCTCGCAGCCAGGTCCGGCGTCACCACCGATACGGCCTTGGGCTCAAGTTCAGCGATACGCGCCAGCATCGCCTTGCTCTGCGGGTTGTCCTGATTGAAGTTGTCCTGCAATACGCTGCGTGCTTCGCCCAACGAGCGGCTGTACACCGCCGACTCGCCGTTAAGCGCGGCCCATTGGGCTTGTTCCAGCGCCAGGCTCAGGGCCAGGCGCACTTGGTTCAAGCCCTGGCCAGCCAGCAAAGGGCGGATGTTGTCATCCGGGTTGAAGTCGATGCGGAAGTAGCGGGAAATCTGCTCCCACCACTGACTCAACTGGTTCTGCGTATCGCTGGTGGGGCGCCCTTGGGAAGCGGGCTCCGTAAGCTGATATTCGGGGGCAATCGCCGCCAACTGCACGACCTGATCACGCAAGGCCGCCAGTTGCAGGTACAGACCGGTGCGGTCCGGTTGCTCAGTGCTGCGCAAGGCGGCAAGGCTCTTGGCCAGTTGCTCGCGGGCGGTGAAAGCGCCTGGGTCGCTCTGCTCGCGAAGAATTTCGTCGGCGCCCTGGACCAGCGACTGCGCACTGTTGATGTCTTGCAAGGCAGACAAACGCAAGCTGGCCAGACGAATCAGATGCTCCGCCTCGGCCAGGCGCCAATCCTTGCGGCTGGCGCCCAACACCGTTTCCAGGCGCTGGCTCAGGCGTTGCTGATCGCCCTGCAACTGGGCAACCAGGCGGCGGCGCTCCTCCAGCTCGTCCGCACCCGGCAATTGCGCCAGGCGGGCGGCCAACTGTTGCTGGCTTTGCTTGAGGCTCTGGGATTGGTCATCCAGGGTCTGCACTTGGCTCAGTTGGTGTTGGCTGCTGGTTTGAAGGGCACGCACCTGCCAAATCCCCCAGCCGCCGGCGGCTACGCCTGCAGCCCCCAGCAACAAGGCGACGACTGCCAGGCCATTGCCACGGCGCGGCGCGGTGACCGGTGTCTCGACCGACGCATCAAGCGCGGGTTGAGCTTCATCTTTAGGCAAGGCTGTTTCGCTCACGTATCCGTCCTTTGCGTATCAGAGAGTGGGAACGGGATAGCTCCCCAACGCCACTAACAAAGCCGCGGCACTCGCGCCGCGACAATCCACAACTTTTTTTGCGCCAGCTGCCCGCGCCATCTCATAGACGCGCGGGCTGGGCACGAACAACGGCAGCTCTGCCACCTGGGGCCAATCGGGGCCAGCCAGGGCTTGCAGGTGTAAAAAACCCTGCCCACTGCTGACCACCAGGCCGTTCAAGCGTTCCAAACGGATGCGCTGCATCAGCGCACCCGCCTCGTAGACCGGAAGAAAACGCCGATACAATTCCAGATAGTCGACACTAGCACCTTGCTCACGCAAACGCTCTGCCAGCAACTCTCGGCCGCCCTCGCCCCTCAGGATCAGCACCTTGGCGCCCGGCTGTGCGATAGCCTCGCGCAATGCAGGCAATTGAAGCAAGGCCTCGCTGTCATCGCCAGTGGCGGGATAATGAACGTCGAGGCCATGACCGGCCAGGATCTGCGCCGTCGCCGCGCCGACGCTGAACCACGGCATTGGCGGCACGGCATTCCCCAACCGTTGCAAAGCCAGGCGCGCGGCCGGTTTGCTCACCACAATGACTGCGCTATAACGCTGCAACGCGCCAAACACCAGGTGTTGCTCAGCCGTGACCGCTAACGCTTGCGTCTCCAGCAACGGCAAGCGGCTGCTGTATATACCGGCCTGGGACAATACCGCCGCCAGGGCCGTCGACTCTTCGGCAGGCCGCGTCAGCAGCACTCGCCAGTCGATCACTGCGGGCCAGCCTCGCCATAGACTTTTTGCAAAATGGCACCGGCGCCTTTGTCCAGCAACTCCTCGGCCACCTGAATCCCCAAGGCCGTGGCGTCTCGTTGCGGCCCCCGCACCTGGGCGGTCAGCAGGGTACCGCCATCCGGATCCCCCACCAGGCCGCGCAGCCACAGGTTCTCACCTTCGAGCACGGCATAGCAGGCGATGGGAACTTGGCAGCCGCCATTGAGGTGTTTGTTCAGGGCGCGCTCGGCGGTCACACGAACTTCGGTATCAGCGTGATCGAGGGGCTTGAGCAGTGCGTGGATTTCGCTGTCGGCGGTCCGACATTCGATGCCGACCGCGCCCTGCCCACCGGCGGGCAGGCTGTCTTCGACGCTGATGGCCGAGGTGATGCGATCTTCGAAGCCCAAGCGGATCAAGCCGGCGGCGGCAAGAATGATCGCGTCATATTCGCCGGCATCCAGCTTGGCCAGGCGCGTGTTGACGTTGCCGCGCAAAAAGCGGATCTGCAGGTCGGGGCGACGTGTCAGCAGTTGGGCCTGGCGACGCAGGCTGGAGGTGCCGACGATACTGCCCAGCGGCAAGTCATCCAGGGATGCGTAGGTGTTGGAAACAAAGGCATCGCGCGGGTCTTCGCGCTCGCAGATGCAAAAAAGGCCCAGGCCTTCAGGGAAGTCCATGGGCACGTCTTTCATCGAATGCACGGCGATGTCGGCTTCGTGTTCCAGCAGCGCGGTTTCCAGTTCCTTGACGAACAAGCCCTTGCCGCCGATTTTCGACAGTGGCGAGTCCAGCAGCTTGTCGCCGCGACTGACCATGGGCACCAGGGATACCTTGATGCCCGGATGAGCCTGCTCAAGGCGTGCTTTAACGTATTCGGCCTGCCACAAGGCCAGGGCGCTTTTACGGGTGGCGATGCGGATTTCGCGAGAGGACATGGATCAATCCGTACTGAATAGATACGGCGGATAATAACAGCTCAGGCAAATACGCTTTGATTTGAATCAGCAAGTGCGGGGCCTCCCTGGCCACATCGCACCGGGATAAGGAAGGCAGACCGCGCCCCAGCCCTTGAGCTAAAGCTGCTGCATCATCTTGCGCACGCCGGCGACGTGGCGTCGACTGACGATCAACGCATCGCCATTGAGCCCCTTCAGGAATAGCTGAAAGTGCCCCAGGGGCGTGCGCTGCAAGCGCTCGATACGTTCGCGGGCTACCAGCGCGTTGCGATGGATGCGCACAAAGCGGTCGCCGAATTCATCCTCAAGCGCCTTGAGCGGTTCATCAAGCAGCACCTCGCCAGCCTCGTGGCGCAGGGTCACGTACTTGTGATCGGCAATAAAGTAGACCACCTGGTTGAGTGGGATCAGCTCGATACCTTTGCGGGTGCGCGCACTGATGTGGCTGCGTGGCCCGTTACCACTTTGGGCTGCAGGCTGGGTCAGTGCGGCGAGTTGGGCACGGCTGGGTCGCTCGGCTTTTTTCAGGGCTTTGAGCAAGGCCTCGGCAGTGCCCGGCTTGACCAGAAAACTGACACCGCTGTCTTCCAGCGTCTGTGCAGAGAACTCTTCCTGGGCCGCGCACAACACCACAGCGGGTGGCGATTCGCGCTCGCTCAGGCGGGCAGCGACTTGCAGGCCATCAAAGCCCGGCATACGGATATCGAGCAGCACCACGTCCGGCTTGAGGCTGTCGATCAGCGTCAACGCCTCCTCACCGCTGGTGGCACTCGGTTCAAGGACTGTATAACCCTCGAGTTCACTGACCAGACGGCTCAGTCGCTCGCGGGCTTGGGGTTCGTCATCAACGATCAGGACATTCATATTGCGCTGGATTCCTGCGTGAGTCTCGCACAAGGATAGCGTAGACAGGTGCGGTGACTTGCGTCACAGCGATCCACGCTAAGACTAGCGCGAGCGGCAAAAAGTGCCCCGAGAGCGGCACCCAAATTTACCCGGACCTGTTCAATAGCGCCCAAGACCTGCTGCCTTTGGGCATCGTCGTAGGGTTCACTGATACACAATCCGAATACCCCCCTGTTTAATGGATAGTCTGGTTATGACCGCATCACCAGACTTTGGTGCATTCACACACTAGCAGTCCAACTGTAGACGCTCACTGAGACGATATTGCTCAATCGTCAAATATCGTTTCAATAAGTACGTACCTCCAGTCTCGTCCTGGACGCGTTCGGCGGCAAGGCACTTAGCCATCTACCACACAAATAAAATTGCCGCCCACCCTCGGCACCGCCTTCACGGGCAACCCTGTTATTATCGCCGGTACACCTTCATGCCTCTTTCAAGCAGATCACGAGCGAATCCATGAGCACCGACAAGACCAACCAGTCCTGGGGCGGCCGCTTCAGTGAACCCGTCGACGCCTTCGTCGCGCGCTTCACCGCCTCCGTCACCTTCGACCAGCGCCTGTACCGCCACGACATCATGGGCTCCATCGCCCATGCCACGATGCTGGCCAAGGTCGGCGTGCTGACCGAAGCCGAGCGTGACAGCATCATCGACGGCCTGACCACCATCCGCGGTGAAATCGAGGCAGGCACGTTCGACTGGCGCGTCGATCTGGAAGACGTGCACATGAACATCGAGGCACGCCTGACCGATCGCATCGGCGTGACCGGCAAAAAACTGCACACCGGCCGCAGCCGTAACGATCAGGTAGCCACTGATATTCGCCTGTGGCTGCGCGATGAAATCGACCTGATCCTGGCCGAAATCACCCGCCTGCAAACAGGTTTGCTGGAGCAGGCCGAGCGTGAGTCAGACACCATCATGCCCGGCTTCACTCACTTGCAGACGGCACAGCCAGTGACCTTCGGCCACCATTTGCTGGCCTGGTTCGAAATGCTCAGCCGCGACTACGAGCGCCTGGTCGATTGCCGCAAGCGCGCCAACCGTATGCCGTTGGGCAGCGCTGCGCTGGCCGGTACCACCTACCCGATCGACCGCGAATACACCGCGCAACTGCTGGGTTTTGACGCCGTGGGCGGCAACTCCCTGGACGGCGTGTCGGACCGCGACTTCGCCATCGAATTCTGCGCCGCCGCCAGCATCGCGATGATGCACCTGTCGCGCTTCTCCGAAGAGCTGGTGCTCTGGACCAGCGCCCAATTCCAGTTCATCGACCTGCCGGACCGCTTCTGCACCGGCAGCTCGATCATGCCGCAAAAGAAAAACCCCGACGTGCCTGAGCTGGTACGCGGCAAGAGCGGCCGTGTATTCGGCGCACTGATGGGCCTGCTGACCCTGATGAAAGGCCAGCCACTGGCTTACAACAAGGACAACCAGGAAGACAAAGAGCCGCTGTTCGACGCCGCCGACACCCTGCGCGACTCGCTGCGTGCCTTTGCCGACATGATCCCGGCGATCAAGCCCAAGCACGCGATCATGCGTGAAGCGGCCCTGCGTGGCTTCTCCACGGCAACCGACCTGGCGGACTACCTGGTGCGCCGTGGCCTGCCATTCCGTGACTGCCACGAAATCGTCGGCCACGCGGTGAAATACGGCGTCGATACAGGTAAGGATCTGGCGGAAATGAGCCTGGAAGAACTGCGCCAGTTCAGCGACCAGATCGAACAGGATGTGTTTGCCGTGCTGACCCTGGAAGGCTCGGTGAATGCCCGTAACCATGTGGGCGGCACTGCGCCGGCGCAGGTCAAGGCGGCGGTCGTGCGCGGCCAGCAATTGCTCGCCAGCCGCTAAAAGCATCGCAGGCAAGCCAGCTCCCACACTTGATTGGGTTCACACATCAAAATGTGGGAGCTGGCTTGCCCGCGATGGTGCCCTTACTGCTGCCAAAGATTTATTTCCTGGCCGCAATCATCGCCATAAACGCCGGCATCGCCGCCTGCCTGTCCGCCTCTACCTTCTGCGCATTGGGCATCTCATTCAGGCGCGCCAACAATGCCTTCGCCTGCGGCAACTGCGCCAGCAGGTCCAGCCCAAACAGCTTCTCGCCCACGCCGCAGGCCAGGTTCAGGCTGTACATGAAATACAAATCCGCAATTGTGAAGTTCTCCCCTGCCACATAAGGCGCGAACTTACCGTGCCGGCCTAACGTACCGATCCCAAGCAGCAGCTCGGCCCTGGACTTCTCCTTGATCGCCTCCGGCACCGCCATGCCGAAAAAAGCCTCGGCGAAACACGCCCGCGCAGGCAGTTCGATGTACAGCTCGATCTCACGGCACAGCGCCAGCACCTGAGCCCGCGCAAACGGGTCGGCGGGCAGTAGCGCCGGGCCTTCCTGGGTCTGTTCGAGGTATTCGAGGATGACGCTGGTTTCGTTGATGAACCCCTGCTTCACACCCAGCACCGGCACTTTGCCGCGGGGGCTTACCGCCAAGGCTTCGGGATTTTGCCCGGCATAAAAAGGCACCTCTTCGAAGGGCAGTCCTTTCTCCAACAGCGCCAGCTTGACCATGTTGTAGTAGTTGCTGACCGAAAATCCGTAAAGCTTGAGCATCACAAAGCCTCCAGGCCGGGTGTGGGGTTGGCTGCAAGAGTTATAGATCCTCAAGGGCACCCTGACCAGCAGCATCACCCACCTGAATGGGGGTAGACTGACGCCCTTTCCTTGAGGAGCCTGCCATGAGCGAGCCGACCGATATCGACAACGACGAAGAAGAATTCACCGAAACCACGCTGATCGAAGCCATCGAAAACCAGATCGAAAGCGACAACCCGCCAGCGGCGAAGGCGACGTTCAACAAACTGACCCTGGTGGGTTACGAGCGTGAAGACATCCTGAATCTGATGGCTCACGTGCTGGCCTTCGAGATCGATGCCATGCTGGACGAAGACCGTGCGTTCGATACTCAGTGGTACGAAACAGCGCTGCGCGCACTGCCCGAGTTGCCGCCGGAAAAGGAATAACCCCCGCGCGCAGCAACACGCTGGACAGTTCGGCAAAGTGCGTTCACCTTATGGCCTGCTAGCCTCTAATAAATTTTAGAAAGTCTGGAGTCCTTATGTCGTATACCCCTGAGTTGGTTGCCGAACTGGAAATCCTTGTACTCTTCCCCTTGGACAGCACCAAGGAGGGTTTGAAAGTCCATCAGACCGCCGCCCCTACCGCCATCGCCGCTGCCAAGCGCCTCCACGCGAAAGGGCTGATCGACCAGCCAGACGGGGGCTACCTGACCAGCCTTGGCCGGGATGCTGCAGAGCAGGCCCAAACCCTGCTGACCATTCTGACCACTGCCAGCACCAAAGAAGCTGCCTGACACCTGATACAGCCCATGGAGTCCGCCCGCTGCGGGCTCTGAGGGCGCTGTTGTGTGGCGCAAAAATTCTGACGCCAAAAAGCCATTTCCCTCTAAAACTCCTACGCTACTGTCTGTAGACTCCTGCATGGCTGCCCACGTCGGGCCCAGCGAGCCACCGAGTTCGACATGACCCGCACCCACGAAATCCGCCCTGATCTGGACGAAGGCATCGACCGCAAGGTGCTGACCCAGTTGCGCGCGCGTTTCATGGCCCTCAATGAGGGCCGCATGGCCCGAGCTGTCGAGGGGCTGACACCCCGCCAACAAGGCGTGCTGACCTTGTTGCCGCTGTTTTTCCACGTCAATCACCCGTTGTTGCCGGGCTATGTCTCCAGCAGCACCCCGGCGGGGCTGTCGAATTTCGAACCGGACGCCCAGGCCCTGGCCGAAGCTCAGCGCCTGACTCGCTCGTTCTCCTATAAACCGCGCCATGGCAACCCGCCCCGCCCCATTCACGGCCTGTTCCTGATGGGCAGCCTGGGCACGCTGGCCCAGGCCGATCAAAGCGATATGGACGTGTGGGTGTGCCACGCCTGCGACCTGGACGAAAGCGAACTGGCAGAGCTGCGCAAAAAGTGCCAACTGCTGGAGGCGTGGGCCTTGAGCATGGGCGCCGAGGCGCATTTCTTCCTGATCGACCCGGCACGCTTCGTACAAGGCGAACGCGACACCCAACTGAGCTCCGACGATTGCGGCACTACCCAGCACTACCTGCTGCTGGACGAGTTCTACCGCACAGCCATCTGGCTGGCCGGGCGCACGCCGATTTGGTGGCTGGTGCCGGTCTACGAAGAAAAGCGCTACACCGAATTTACCCACGCTCTGATTTCCAAACGGTTTATCCGCGCCGATGAAACCCTCGACCTGGGTCACCTGGCGCATATCCCGCCGGGCGAATTCATCGGTGCCGGCCTGTGGCAATTGTTCAAGGGCATCGAGTCGCCGTACAAATCGGTGCTCAAGCTGCTGCTGACCGAGGTCTACGCCAGCGAACATCCGAACGTGTACTGCCTGAGCCTGCGTTTCAAGCGAGCGGTGTTCGCCAACCAACTGGACCTGGATGAGCTGGACCCTTATATCGTGGTCTATCGCCGTATCGAGGAATACCTCAAGGCCCGCAACGAACCGGATCGCCTGGAACTGGTACGGCGCAGCCTGTACCTGAAGGTCAACCGCAAGCTCAGCGCCGGGCAGCGCACCGCCAGCTGGCAACGGCTGCTGCTGGAACGCCTGGCCCACGAATGGGGTTGGGACCAACGCCAACTGGCCCTGCTGGACAGCCGCAGCCAGTGGAAAGTACGCCAGGTGGCTTCCGAGCGCCGTGCCCTGGTCAATGAACTGAACTACAGCTACCGCTTCCTCACCCAGTTCGCCCGTAGCGAACAGACCGCCAGCCTGATCAACAAACGCGACCTCAATGTGCTGGGGCGGCGTTTGTATGCGGCGTTCGAACGCAAGGCCGGCAAGGTCGAATTCATCAACCCCGGCATTGCCCCGGACCTGGCCGAAGACACCCTGACCCTGGTGCAGTCGCCCAACCGCAAGGAGCCTGGCCAGCACCATTGGGGCTTATACAACGGCAACCTGACGGCTTTGGAATGGGAGCACTTCGCGCCGATCAAGCGCAGCCGCGACCTGCTGGAAATGCTCACCTGGTGCCATCGCAACGGCGTGATCGACAGCAGTACCCGCCTGGCGCTGCACCCCGGTGTCAGCGACATGACCGAATTCGAGCTGTTCAACCTGCTGGGCAGCCTGCAACAGACCATCGCCTTGCCCCTGGCCAGTGTCGAAGAAGAACGCCTGCTGCGCCCGGCAGTACCGGAAGACGTGTTGCTGCTGATCAACGTCGGCGTGGACCCGCTCAAGCATCACCGCGATTTGAATATCCTGATGACCACCGAGCGCACCGACTCTCTGAGCTACGCCGGCGTGCGCGAAAATCTGGTGCTGACCATGGACCAGGTCACGCTCAACAGCTGGAACGAGGTGATGGTCAGCCGCTACGACGGGCCCCACGCCCTGCTCGACTGCCTGCGCGACTACGTTAACCAACTTCCGCCGGGTCATCTGCCGCGGCTGCGGGTGCGCTGCTTCTGTCACAACCGTGCGCAGTTCATTGCCCAGCGGGTAGAAGAGGTATTCGACACCGCACAGCACCTGCTGCTTGGCCAAGGCAATCATCGCTATCTGTTGCAGGTGCAGCAGCACTATCACGTCATGGAACTGACACCGGGCCAGGCCAATCATGTGTCACTGCCAACCCAGGACGCGTTGATTGCTTACCTCAGTGAGGAACTGGCCAGCTACAGCCCGTGGCACCTTGACGCCATGGCCCTGGAAGACCATGACCTGGCGCTGCTCCTGCCCATGGGCCAGGCCGATTGCGTGCAAGTGTTCTATCGAGTCAATGAAGGCTTCGCCCAGCTGTACGTGCTCGACGAATTCAACGCGCTTTGGCAGCAGCGCTTGCCGTTTCATGATGAACAAAGCTTGCTGGCACCGCTGCAACGTTTCCTGCACTCGATCCTCTATCGCCGCGAAGCGCTGTCGTCCCTGGATTGCCCACAGCCCTTGGGCGAAGTGCACGCCCTGTACTATCAGTTATTGCCATCGGGCAGCGGCCGTGCGCGCGGCGTAGAGCCACGGCCGGCGCCGCAGAACCCTGCCAACAAGCCGTTTTATGACGTGCAGGCAATTATCGGCAAAGGCGCGCCCGGCCAGGTAGGGATCACCCTGTACTGCAATCAGAGGGAATTTTGCGAACTGGAATTTGGCGACCAACTGTTTACCGTGGTCGCCCGGGAGATCGTCGGGCAACGCCGGGAAACCGAGCGTTACCGCTGCTACATCACTGATCTGGATTTGTCGGGGCTGCTCGGTGATGTGCAAAGCCCAAGCAATCTGTACCTGCGCTACAAAGCCGAACTGGAACAGTCCCTCAATGCGGCACTGGGCCAGGTTTAGAGCGGGAAAGCCCCGCCATCCTTGGGCTGACCGTCGACACTGAGCAGTTCCAGCTTGAGCGTTTTGCCACCCGGTGCAGGCCAGTCGATATGCTGGCCCACTTGCAGACCCAACAAAGCACTGCCTACCGGCGCCAGGATCGAGATCTTGCCTTCGTCGGCGTTAGCGTCCTTGGGGTAGACCAGCGTCAGGTGATAGTCCTTGCCGCTGCTTTGCTCACGGCAATGCACGCTGGAGTTCATGGTCACGACACCCGCAGGCACTTCATCGTGACCAACCACGTCTTCGGCGCGGTCGAGTTCGGCTTGCAACGCTTCGACGCCGGGAAACTCGTCGCCCAAGCGGTCGATCAGTTGCTCCAGACGCTGCACGTCAAGACGGGTAAGAATGATGGACGGTGCGGTGGTCATGATTCAGGCAGACTCCTTTTTTCTGCACAAAAAAGCAAAACCCCGCCAGAAAAGGCGGGGTTCTCACGGACCTCGATGAGTTGAGGTGTACCCGGACACTACCACAGCGTCACAAATAAACAAGATGCTGTCAGGCCTGGGCCTTGCGCTGCTCGGCTTGCGCGCAGATCACCCGGCGCCGCGCATCGTCGGCAGAGCGCCATTCACGGATGTCCTCCACGTGGCGAAAGCAGCCAAGGCAGACTTTCTGCTCATCCAGGCGACACAAACTGATACAAGGTGACGGCACCGCCGGGCTGACATTGCTGAACAGCGGCTTGGGCGGGCGTACGGTTGCAGGCTCACTCACCATCAGATCTCGTCGAAATCCAGCTCGGCGCCGGTATATTCCTGAACCAGACGCGCGAGCATTTCGCCCAGCAACTCTTCACTTTTGTCGCACTGCCATTTGCCGCTTTCTTCGTCGTAATCGAAGTGAACGCCGCCGGAGCGCGCCGCCAGCCACAGCTGACGCAGCGGCTCCTGGCGGCTGAAGATCAGTTGCTGGCCGCTCTCGAACTTGACGGTCAGCACACCGGCCGAGCTTTCCAGGTCCACGTCCAGGCCGCTGTCGTCGAAAATATCTTCCAGCTTCTCCTGGGTGGCATCCACCAGGTCGTGAAAACGGGCTTCGGTCAAACTCATTGTGGCAACCTCAAAAGTGTCTGGTTTTGCTCAAGCGCCGCACGATACGGGCGAGCCTCGCCGATTGCAAAGGATACTGATTTCCTCACGGATGACGGTACGAAATATCCCCAGGCATCGTAGCCTGCTTCCCTACTGTCTCGGCAAACCCCCGCCGGACGGGTGTTGCGGCGCATAGGCAAGCTGGCGGGTGGTCGGTATACTCGGGCGCAATTAATGCATATTCAAGGATTTCGCCATGAAGCGCCTGATCTCTTCCCTTGCTGCGCTCGTCGCGGTCGCTTGCCTCGTTAGTGCCTGTGGCCAGAAAGGCCCGTTGTACCTGCCGGATGACAGCAAAGATCCAAACGAACAGGCGCAATCGTCGCAAAAGCCGTCAAAAGCCCATAAGCACGACACCTACTAAGTTAAGGGAAACTTATGGACGCTTTTAACTACCGGGACGGCGAGCTGTTCGCGGAAGGCGTGGCCTTGTCCGCGATTGCCCAGCGCTTCGGCACCCCGACCTATGTGTACTCGCGTGCGCATATCGAAGCCCAATACCGCTCGTTCACCGACGCGCTCGACGGCGTGCCGCACCTGGTGTGCTACGCAGTCAAGGCCAACTCCAACCTGGGTGTACTCAATGTCCTGGCGCGTCTTGGCGCTGGTTTTGACATCGTGTCCCGTGGCGAGCTGGAACGCGTATTGGCCGCCGGCGGCCAGGCGGACAAAATCGTCTTCTCCGGCGTCGGCAAGAGCCGCGAAGACATGCGCCGCGCGCTGGAAGTCGGCGTGCATTGCTTCAACGTCGAATCGACCGACGAGCTGGAGCGCCTGCAGGTGGTCGCCGCCGAGATGGGCGTGCGTGCGCCGATCTCCCTGCGCGTCAACCCAGACGTCGACGCCGGCACCCACCCGTATATTTCCACCGGTCTCAAAGAGAACAAGTTCGGCATCGCCATCGCCGACGCCGAAGAGGTGTACGTCCGCGCCGCGCAACTGCCGAACCTGGAAGTACTGGGCGTCGACTGCCATATCGGCTCGCAACTGACCACTCTGCCGCCGTTCCTGGATGCCCTCGACCGCCTGCTGGCTCTGATCGACCGTCTGGGCGAGTGCGGCATCTACCTGCACCACATCGACCTCGGTGGTGGCGTGGGCGTGCGTTATCGCGATGAAGAGCCGCCGCTGATTGCCGACTATATCCAGGCCGTGCGCGAGCGCATCGAAGGCCGCGACCTGACGCTGATGTTCGAGCCGGGCCGCTACATCGTTGCCAACGCTGGCGTGTTGCTGACCCAGGTCGAGTACCTCAAGCACACCGAACACAAGGATTTCGCCATCGTCGATGCGGCGATGAACGACCTGATCCGCCCGGCGCTGTACCAGGCCTGGATGGATGTCACCGCCGTGACGCCGCGCACAAGCGAAGCGCGCGCCTATGACATCGTCGGGCCCATCTGCGAGACCGGCGACTTCCTGGCCAAGGATCGTCAGTTGGCTCTGGAAGAAGGTGATCTGCTGGCCGTGCATTCGGCCGGTGCCTACGGGTTTGTCATGAGTTCCAACTACAACACCCGCGGGCGTACCGCCGAGGTGCTGGTGGACGGTGATCAAGCGTTTGAAGTGCGTCGCCGCGAGACGGTAGCCCAGTTGTATGCTGGCGAAAGCCTGCTGCCGGAGTAAGCCATGCTGCTGCGTTTTACCAAGATGCACGGGCTGGGTAATGATTTCATGGTCCTCGACCTGGTCAGCCAGCACGCGCACATCCTGCCCAAACACGCCAAACAGTGGGGCGACCGTCACACCGGCATCGGTTTCGACCAGTTGCTGCTGGTGGAGGCGCCGAGCAACCCGGAGGTGGATTTCCGCTACCGGATCTTCAATTCCGACGGTTCCGAAGTGGAACAGTGCGGCAACGGAGCGCGCTGCTTTGCACGCTTTGTGCTGGACAAGCGCCTGACCGCCAAGCGCCAGATTCGCGTCGAAACCAAGGGCGGCGTGATCGAACTGGATATTCGCAGTGACGGCCAGATCAGCGTCAACATGGGCGCGCCACGTCTGGAGCCGGCGGATATTCCGTTCCAGGCCACCGAGCAGGCCCTCAGCTACCCGTTGGATGTGGATGGCAAAACCGTGGAGATCGCCGCCGTGTCCATGGGCAACCCCCATGCGGTGCTGCGGGTCAACGACATCAATAACGCCCCGGTGCACGAACTGGGGCCGAAGATCGAACATCACCCGCGCTTTCCCGCCCGGGTCAATGTGGGCTTCCTGCAGGTGATCGACCGTACCCGCGCGCAATTGCGCGTTTGGGAACGTGGCGCCGGCGAAACCCAGGCTTGCGGTACCGGCGCTTGTGCCGCTGCCGTAGCTGCGATCAGCCAGGGGTGGATGGATTCGCCGCTGCTGATCGACCTGCCCGGTGGACGTTTGTCTATCGAATGGGCAGGCCCTGGCCACCCGGTGATGATGACCGGGCCGGCCTCGCGCGTATACGAAGGACAGGTCCGTCTATGAGTGAGCCAAACCAATGACCGATAAGCCTCAAGTACCCGCACACGCTACCCCGAGTGAAAGCCTGGAGGCCGCTGCTGTCGCGGCGTACCTTGAGGCTAATCCGGACTTCTTCGTCGAACATGAAGAACTGCTGCCGGCCTTGCGCATTCCCCACCAGCGCGGCGATACCGTGTCGCTGGTGGAGCGGCAGATGAAGATTCTGCGCGAGCGCAATATTGAAATGCGCCATCGACTCTCCCATCTGATGGACGTGGCGCGCGACAACGACCGCTTGTTCGACAAGACCCGCCGCCTGATCCTGACCCTGATGGACGCCGCCAGCCTGGAAGAAACGGTGATCGCCGTGGAAGACAGCCTGCGCGAGGATTTCCAGGTGCCCTTTGTCAGCCTGATCCTGTTCAGCGACAACCCGATGCCGGTGGGTCGCTGGGTCACAGGTGGTGAAGCACAGACTGCCATCGGCGGCCTGCTGTCCGAAGGCAAGACGGTCAGCGGCACCTTGCGTGAACATGAACTGGACTTCCTGTTTGGCGCCGAGCAGCGCAAGCAGATCGGCTCTACCGCCGTCATCGCCCTCAGCCATCAAGGCTTGCACGGCGTGCTGGCCATCGCCAGCCGCGATCCTGCGCACTACAAAAGCTCGGTAGGCACGCTGTTCCTGACCTATATCGCCCAAGTGCTGGGCCGCGTCCTGCCGCGCCACACCACCACACTGCGCGCGGTGCGCTGACCATGGAGCGGCAACTGGACGCCTACTGCGCTCACCTGCGCAATGAGCGCCAGGTGTCGCCCCACACCCTTGAAGCCTATCGGCGAGACTTGAACAAGGTTCTGGCCTACTGTGAGAAACAGCACGTCAGTAGCTGGAAAGCCCTGGATATCCAGGCCCTGCGCAGCCTGATCGCCCGGTTGCACCAGCAAGGCCAGTCCTCACGTAGCCTGTCTCGGCTGCTGTCTGCAGTGCGCGGCCTCTATCACTACCTCAATCGCGAGGGCTTGTGCGATCACGACCCGGCCAATGGCCTGTCCCCACCCAAGGGCGAGCGGCGCCTGCCCAAGACCCTGGACACCGACCGTGCCTTGCAGCTGCTCGATGGCGCGGTAGAGGATGACTTCCTGGCCCATCGCGACCAGGCGATCCTTGAGCTGTTCTATTCCTCGGGCCTGCGCCTGTCAGAGCTGACAAGCCTGAACCTTGATCAGTTGGACCTTGCCGATGGCCTGATACAAGTGCTCGGCAAAGGTAGCAAGACCCGCGTGCTGCCGGTGGGCAGAAAAGCCCGCGAAGCCTTGCAGCTATGGCTGCCACTGCGCCTTTTGACCAACCCGGCGGACGATGCGGTGTTTGTCAGCCAGCAAGGCCGACGCCTGGGGCCACGCGCCATCCAGCTTCGGGTCAAGGCCGCCGGCGAGCGGGAGCTGGGGCAGAACCTGCACCCGCACATGCTGCGCCACTCCTTTGCCAGCCATCTGCTGGAGTCCTCTCAGGATCTGCGCGCCGTACAGGAACTGCTCGGCCACGCCGATATCAAGACCACCCAGATCTACACACACCTGGACTTCCAGCACCTGGCAACGGTGTACGACAGCGCCCATCCACGGGCCAAACGCATCAAAGGCAGCGACTCATGAGTATCAAGCTGATCACCTTCGACCTGGACGACACCCTCTGGGACAACGTACCCGTCATCATCAGCGCCGAAGCGTCGATGCGCGAATGGCTGGCGCTCAACGCCTCCAAGGTCGGGGATCTGCCCCTGGAGCATTTCGCCAGCCTGCGTCAGCAAGTGTTGCAGCGCCATCCCGAGCTCAAGCACCGCATCAGCGTCCTGCGTCACCGGGTGTTGATGCTGGCATTCGAGGAGGCCGGCTATCCCCAGCCTGAAGCGATGCAAATGGCGGATGTCTGCTTCGAAGCGTTTATCCATGCTCGTCACCAGCTCACCGTGTTCCCGGAAGCCGAACCGATGCTCAAGGCGCTGCGCCAGCACTTCCTGCTGGGGGTGATCACCAATGGCAATGCCGATGTGCAGCGCGTTGGCCTGGCGGACTATTTTCACTTTGCCCTGCGCGCTGAAGATATCGGCATCGCCAAGCCGGATGCACGGCTGTTTCAGGAGGCGCTGCAACGTGGCGGTGTGGACGCCAGCGCGGCAGTGCATGTGGGCGATCATCCTGGGGATGACATCGCCGGCGCGCAGCAGGCGGGGCTGCGGGCGGTGTGGTTCAACCCTACGGGCAAGGCCTGGGAGGGAGACAAGCACCCGGATGCGCAGATTCGCAGCCTGACGGAGTTACCGCCACTGCTGAGTCGCTGGAGCTAACACTGACCCCAATGTGGGAGCTGGCTTGCCTGCGATAGCGGTGGATCAGTCAACACAGGGCTCGCAGATAGACCGCTATCGCAGGCAAGCCAGCTCCCACAGGGTATTGCAGCAAACCGGTAAATTGCTCCAGGCATGAAAAAGCCCGCAGCGACGGCGGGCTTTTCCTTACAAGCAGGAGGCAGACCCTAGATAGGTCGGCTGCCGTACTTGTTATCCGGCTTCTTCGGTGGGTCTGCGACCACGTTAGCCTCGACTTCGACCACTTTGCCGCCTTTAGCGAGGAATTCCTCCATCGCACGGGCCAGGGCATCGCGCTCTTTGTTCTTGGCTTCAACGCTTGGCAGCTCGTCTACCGAAACTGCAGCCTTGGCTTTGCCCTTGGCTTTGGGAGCCGCGTCATCGGCACCGCTGTCATCGGCATCGTCAGCAACGTCTTCCGCCGCTACTTCAAGACCTTCTTCGGTGTCGTCTTCATCACCTACTTCGAGGTCGTCTTGTTCCAGATCATCGTCGCTCATGTTCTACCTCATGACTTGCGAAAAGCAGATTAGTTATAGCCCAGCTTCACCCTCTGTCGAGGTCGCCGGAAAAAAATCAACATCCACCGGATCTCCAGTGGCTTAAGCCTCTTCACCGTGCAAGGTGGCGAGGACTTTACGAGCACCGCCATGATCACGGTGCTCGCCCAGATAAACACCTTGCCATGTCCCCATCGCCAAGCGGCCGGCCTTGACCGGCAAACTCAGCTGGCAGCCCAGCAGACTGGCCTTGAAGTGCGCCGGCAGATCATCCGGACCTTCGTCGTTGTGCTCAAACCCTGCGCGACCCTGTGGCACCAGCAGGTTGAAAAAACGCTCGAAGTCACGGCGAACCGCCGGGTCGGCATTCTCGTTGACGGTCAACGAGGCCGAGGTGTGCTGCAGCCACAGATGCAACAGGCCCACACGGCAAGCCTTCAATTCAGGCAAGCCGGCAAGCAACTCGTCCGTTACCAGGTGAAAGCCCCGGGGCTTGGCCCGCAGGGTAATCAGGGTCTGTTGCCACATACAGTTCTCCGCCCATCGGCGCGCATTCTAGCGCGCTCTGGGAAAAAACAAAGTGCCGAATACGCCTTCATGCCTGTAAGACATTTGCACTCTGAAAAGTGCCGTGTGGATCCCATCACAAAGTTGATAAAAAACCCATACACCTTTAGCCAAAGACAAACACCAGACAAAAAAATGCCCGGCAAGCCGGGCATGTTTTTTTCACGTACTTACAAGTTGTAGCCACGCTCGTTGTGTTGCGCCAGATCAAGGCCCACAGCCTCTTCTTCCTCGGTGACGCGCAGGCCCATGACCATATCCAGCACCTTGAGAATGACGTAGGTCACGATGGCTGTGTAGATCACTGTGAAGCCGACGCCTTTGCACTGGATCCAGACCTGGGCGGCGATGTCGGTCACGGTGCCGAAGCCGCCGAGTGCCGGGGCTGCGAACACACCGGTGAGGATCGCACCGACGATACCGCCGATACCGTGCACACCGAAGGCATCCAGGGAGTCGTCGTAGCCCAGCTTGCGCTTGAGGCTGGTGGCGCAGAAGAAGCACACCACACCGGCGACCAGGCCGATCACCAGCGCACCCATCGGGCCCACGGTGCCTGCGGCTGGCGTCACGGCAACCAGGCCGGCCACCACACCCGAGGCAATGCCCAGTGCACTTGGCTTGCCGTGGGTGATCCACTCGGCGAACATCCAGCCCAGCGCCGCAGCAGCGGTGGCAATCTGGGTGACCAGCATCGCCATGCCCGCCGTGCCGTTGGCCGCCGCAGCAGAACCTGCGTTGAAGCCAAACCAACCGATCCACAGCATGGCCGCGCCGATCAAGGTGTAACCCAGGTTGTGGGGTGCCATCGGTGTGGTCGGGAAGCCTTTACGCTTGCCGAGCACGATGCACGCCACCAGGCCGGCCACACCCGCGTTGATGTGCACGACTGTGCCGCCGGCAAAGTCCAGCACGCCCCAGTCCCACATCAGGCCACCGTTGCCGCTCCAGACCATGTGCGCGATCGGTGCGTAGACCAGAGTGAACCAGACAGCCATGAAGATCAGCATCGCGGAGAACTTCATGCGCTCGGCGAAAGCACCGACGATCAGCGCCGGGGTGATGATGGCGAAGGTCATCTGGAAGGTGATGAACACCGCTTCCGGAAACAGCGCCGCAGGCCCGGTGATGCTGGCCGGGGTGACACCCGCCAGGAACGCCTTGCCCAGGCCGCCGAAGAAGGAGTTGAAGTTGACCACACCCTGTTCCATACCGGTGGTGTCAAACGCGATGCTGTAGCCGTAGACGACCCACAGGATGCTGATCAGGCCGGTGATGGCAAAGCACTGCATCATCACCGACAGAATATTCTTGGAGCGGACCATGCCGCCGTAGAACAGCGCCAGGCCAGGGATGGTCATGAACAGCACCAGAGCGGTGGCGGTCAGCATCCAGGCGGTGTCGCCGGAGTTGAGGACTGGAGCAGCCACTTCGTCTGCCGCCATGGCCAGGCTTGGCATTACGATGGACAGCAGGGCTCCGAGCCCTGCGAATTTACGCAGAGTCATAGTGTTTTCTCCTGGGGCGTTGGGGTTTGGCGGCTTAGATTGCGTCGGTATCGGTTTCGCCGGTACGGATGCGAATAGCCTGTTCCAGATTGACCACGAAGATCTTGCCGTCACCGATCTTGCCGGTGTTGGCCGCCTTGGTTATCGCCTCGATAACCCGGTCAAGATCCTTGTCGTCAATGGCGACATCAATCTTCACCTTCGGCAGGAAATCGACTACGTATTCCGCGCCGCGATACAGCTCGGTATGACCCTTCTGCCGACCGAAGCCCTTGACCTCAGTAACGGTAATGCCCTGCACGCCGATCTCGGACAGTGACTCGCGTACATCGTCCAACTTGAACGGCTTGATGATGGCAGTGACTAGCTTCATGAAAACTCTCTCCCGAATTGGTGGACTTGCCCCAGGAAAACAAACCCGTCTCAAGTCTAAGCGCAGTGCCTGGCTTTGTAACGCATCGTCGCCTCGGCATTTACCGTTGCGACGCCAGCGATCCACTGGTGACGAAACCTGTACCCCAGATCCGTCGGCGCACTGCATTCGTCACAGCGACTGCATCAGTGCATGGGTCATGATCGTCTAAGCAGAAACCTTGCCAGCTCCGTAAAAATCACTGAAATCAGTCCTTTGCCCACTTGTGCCCACCCACGGGGCGTGTGCGCGGCCGCAATGCGCATCAAAACGGTGCGCAGCCGCCCGCCTTGATGCGCGAAAACCGTGCGCGACGCGGCATGAAAAAGACTATAGACGCTGCGTGATACACTGCCGGCCAACTGTTTTCCGGAATATTTCCCATGCTCGCGCCCAAAGACCTCCTCGACGCCCTGAGCGGCCACGCCTCTCGCCTGTTCAGCGGCGACACCCCGCTGCCCCGCAATGAAATCGAAAGCCAGTTCAAGGCTTTGCTACAGAGTGGTTTCAGCAAGCTCGACCTGGTCAGCCGGGAAGAGTTTGACAGCCAGATGGTCGTACTGGCCCGCACACGTGCGCGATTGGAGAGCCTGGAGGCGAAGGTGGCTGAACTTGAAGCACGGTTGGCGCCATCCTCTGCTGAATAAACACGGTTAGTGTGGGAGCTGGCTTGCCTGCGATGGCGGTGCATCAGCGGATGATTCTTTGCTGACATACCGCTATCGCAGGCAAGCCAGCTCCCACATTTGTTTTGCATTGCCGCCCGGATACGTTCTGTAAAACCTCCCTACCTCGCTAGACGCCCACCTCGTCTACCCTTGAAAAATCCGCAGGAAGCGGCCCACCCTTTCAAGGAACGAGCATGTCCCTCGCTATCGTGCACAGCCGCGCCCAGGTCGGCGTCGAAGCCCCCGCCGTCACTGTTGAAGTGCATATGGCCAATGGATTGCCATCGCTGACGCTGGTGGGCCTGCCGGAAACTGCGGTGAAGGAAAGCAAGGACCGCGTCCGCAGCGCCATTCTCAACTCAGCGCTGCAATACCCGGCCCGGCGCATTACCCTCAATCTCGCGCCCGCCGATCTGCCCAAGGACGGCGGGCGTTTTGATCTGGCGATTGCCCTGGGGATCCTGGCGGCCAGTGTGCAGGTGCCGGCCTTGATGCTTGATGACGTGGAGTGCCTTGGGGAGCTGGCGTTGTCGGGCGAGGTGCGGGCGGTGAAAGGTGTGCTGCCGGCCGCGCTGGCGGCGCGCAAGGCCGGGCGCACCGTGATAGTGCCCAGGGCCAATGCCGAGGAAGCCTGCCTGGCATCGGGGCTCAAAGTGATTGCGGTGGACCACCTGCTGCAAGTGGTGGCGCACCTCAATGGGCACGTGCCGATTGAGCCCTACAGATCCGATGGCTTGCTGTACCTGAACAAGCCTTACCCGGACCTGAGTGAAGTGCAGGGCCAGCTGGCAGCCAAGCGTGCCTTGCTGATTGCGGCAGCCGGCGCACACAACCTGTTGTTCAGCGGGCCACCTGGCACCGGCAAAACTCTGCTGGCCAGCCGTCTGCCGGGCTTGCTGCCACCGCTGAGCGAGCAGGAGGCATTGGAAGTGGCCGCAATCCAATCCGTGGTCAGCCTGGCACCGCTGAGCCATTGGCCTAATCGCCCGTTTCGCCAGCCGCACCACTCGGCATCGGGCCCTGCGCTGGTGGGTGGCGGCTCGAAGCCGCAGCCGGGGGAAATCACCCTGGCCCATCACGGCGTGCTGTTTCTGGATGAGCTGCCGGAATTTGATCGCAAGGTACTGGAGGTGCTGCGCGAGCCATTGGAGTCGGGGCATATAGTGATCTCCAGAGCCCGTGACCGGGTGAGTTTCCCGGCGCGCTTCCAACTGGTCGCGGCCATGAACCCCTGCCCTTGCGGCTACATGGGCGAACCCAGCGGGCGTTGTCGGTGTACGCCGGAGCAGATACAACGCTATCGCAACAAGCTATCCGGGCCGCTGCTGGACCGGATTGATTTGCACCTGACAGTCGCGCGGGAGGTCACCGCACTGAACCCCTCACAACAGGCCGGCGACACCACCGCGCAAGCGTCCGCCCAGGTGGCACAAGCCCGTGAACGCCAGCACCAGCGCCAGGGTTGTGCCAATGCACTCCTCGATCTGCCCCGGCTACGGGAACACTGCCAGTTGGCCAAAGCCGATGAAAGCTGGCTGGAGAGCGCGTGTGAACGGCTGACATTATCGCTGCGTGCCGCCCACCGACTGCTCAAGGTCGCGCGCACCCTGGCGGACCTTGAGCAAGTGGAAGGCATCGCCCGTCATCATTTGGCGGAAGCCTTGCAGTACCGACCAGCCGCTAATGGCTAGCGCGTGTCAGGAGAGAGCGGCGCGGCGGGCGCTGGCCGGGGCGACCATTAAGCCTCAACGAAACCGATCCACCTCCTGACGCAAACCTGCCGCCAGGGTCTCCAGTTCCTTGGCGGTGACTGCCAGGTTCGACACCACTTCACGCTGCTCGCTGTTGGCCAGGGCAATGCTCTGCAAGTTACTGCTGAGCAGGGTTGCGGTGCTGCTCTGCTCCTGGGTGGCGGTGGTGATCGCAGCGAATTGCTGGCCGGCCGAGCGGCTTTGCTCATCGATACGCGCCAGGGCCGAGGCGACGTCGGCATTACGCGACAGGCCGTCCTGCATCAAGACCTTGCCGTGCTCCATAGTGCTGATGGCGTTGCCGGTTTCCTGCTGGATGCTCTGGATCATCGCCGAAATTTCATCGGTGGCCTGGCGGGTGCGCGAGGCCAGGTTACGCACTTCGTCGGCGACCACGGCAAAACCACGACCTTGCTCACCGGCACGGGCGGCTTCGATGGCGGCGTTGAGCGCCAGCAGGTTGGTCTGTTCGGCGATGGACGTGATCACGCCGACAATCCCACCGATTTCCTGGGAGCGCTGGCCCAGGGTATTGATCACCGAAGCGGTACTGTTCAGGGCAGTGGCGATATGTTCCAGCGACGATGACGCCTCCTGCATCGAGGTGCGGCCGATCCGGGTCTGCTGGGCATTCTCTTGCGCCAGGCGCTCGGTATTGCCCATGTTGTCGGCGATGTTCAACGAAGTGGCACTGAACTCTTCCACCGCGCCGGCCATGCTGGTGATCTCGCCAGACTGTTGCTCCATGCCTTCATAGGCACCGCCGGATAACCCCGACAACGCCTGGGCACGGCTATTGACCTGTTGGGCCGCGCTGCGGATATGCGAAACCATGGTCGACAGCGCTTCACCCATCTGATTGAAGCTGCGCGCCAACTGCCCGATTTCGTCATGGCTGGACACGTTGAGGCGTGCGCTCAAGTCGCCTGCGCCCAGAGCCTCTGCCTGGCGTACGAGGTCGCTCAATGGCGCCAGTTTGCTGCGCAACAGCCACACCGTGGCGCCCACTGCCAGCAACATCGCCAGCACACTGCCGATCACCAAGCGGATACCGACTTCCCAGGTCACAGCGCGAATTTCCGCCTTGGGCATACTCGCCACCACCGCCCAGGGGCCTCCTTCGAACGGCACCGAGACACTGTAGAAGTCTTCGTTGTTGTCGCTCCAGAAACGCCCTACCCCCGGCGTCTTTGCCAGGTCGAGCATCACGGCAATGGCCTGATCCGGTGCCTGCACGCCGGCTGGCGGTACCAGCCAGTGCTTCTGTTCATCCAGCAGCGCCAGGGAGCCGGTCTGACCGAGACGGAAGCGCTTGAGATTTTCAAACTGAGCGTTCTGGGCGTCGGTGTAATCGAAGCCGATAAACAGCACGGCGATGACCTTGCCGCTGCTGTCACGCACCGGGCTGTACTGGGTCATGTAGGAACGGTCGAACAATACCGCACGGCCGATATAGGTTTGCCCGTCGGCCACACGCTGGTAAGCCGCGCCCTGGCGGTCAAGCACAGTGCCGATGGCGCGGTTGCCATCCTGCTTGGTCAGGGACGTGCTGACGCGGATAAAGTCGTCGCCGCTGCGCACGAATACGGTGGCCACACCGCCGGACATTTGCTTGAACTCATCCACTTCTTCGAAGTTATTGTTCAGCACCTCGTTACCCAGATACAGGCTCGGCGTTTGTACACCGGCCACGGCCACGGGTTGGTCGGCACGCACACTCAAGCCGGCGCCGAAGCGCTTTTCAAACAGCCCGCTCAAACGCTGGGTACTCTCGCGCAGGGTGCTGTGGAAGGTATTGAGTTGGTCGGCGAGCAAACGCGCCTCGCTGGCCAGGTGTTCCTCACGAGTATCGAGGTTGGCGGAATCGAGAGAACGCAGGGCAAACACGGTACTGCCGCTGATAACGACAGCCAGAATCACGGCAAGGGCGAGACCTAACTGGGAGGCAATCCGGGCACGAGGTTGAGACATGACAGCTCCTGGCCGAGGCCAGGATCATCCTGATCTCATAGCGCTGCTCGGCAAATTATCTAGTGGGAAACGTTGGTGCACGATGGTTCCAACACCCCTTCTTCGGCGGCACTTGGTAATACTTGAGCGAATCACAGGGGTATCCCGCAAACGATTGCATGGATTGCCGGCGCCTGCTCAATCGAGACGTTCAACCCGGGGCAATTCCATCGCTTTGACTTCACCTTGAAGAAACTCCGCCAGCCGTCGCAAACGTTCTCCACCGGGACGGGTTTTCGGCCACACCAGGTAGTAGCTTTCCCCACTGGAGACCGCCGTGGGCCACGGCAGGCTCAGGCGTCCCTGGGCCACGTCTTCAGCCACCATCAGCAAATCGCCCATGGATACGCCATAGCCACGCGCCGCCGCGATCATGCCCAATTCAAGGGTATCGAACACCTGCCCGCCCTTGAGAGACACCTGGGACGACAACCCCATGCGCGCCAGCCAACTGCGCCAGTCGCGACGGTCAGGCGTGGGATGCAATAACTCGGCACTCGCCAGGCGTGCGGCGTCCCAAGGGCCATCCTCCAGCAGGTTCGGCGCGCCCACGGGGATCAGCAATTCGGGGAACAGGTAACTGGCCTCCCAATCCGCCGGAAAATGCCCGTCGCTCAACAACACCGCACAGTCGAAGGGTTCCTGATTGAAGTCCACTTCATCCACGCTCATCCACGCACTGGTCAGTTGCACCTCATTGCCTGGCTGCAAGGCGCGGAAGCGACTCAGGCGCGCCAACAGCCAGCGCATGGTCAAGGTGGACGGCGCCTTCATGCGCAGAATGTCATCTTCAGTATTCAAGGTATGACAGGCGCGCTCCAACGCCGCAAAGCCCTCGCGCACACCTGGCAGCAACAGGCGCGCAGCTTCAGTGAGCTGCAGGTTGCGACCGCTGCGCTGGAAAAGGCGGCAGGCGAAATGCTCTTCAAGGGTGCGGATATGTCGGCTGACCGCACTTTGGGTAATGGACAGTTCCTGCGCCGCCCGGGTGAAGGAGTTGTGCCGGGAAGCGGCTTCAAATGCACGCAGGGCATATAAGGGAGGAAGACGACGAGACATTGGGAAAGCTCCGACAGCGCAATATCGGCACCCTATCAGAATCAGTCAGGCATGAGTTTTTATCATGTGAATGATCGCATTTATCCTTTTGTGCAAAGTGCACAATGCGCCGAGAATCAACCGTCCCCACCTTTCTGACTATTCGAGTGTGATGATCATGCAACATCCGGCACGTACCGAACTCTGGGCCATTCTGCGGCTGTCGGGGCCGCTGATTGCCTCACAGTTGGCGCACATGCTGATGGTGCTGACCGACACCCTGATGATGGCGCGCCTGAGCCCCGAAGCCCTGGCCGGCGGCGGCCTGGGCGCGGCGAGCTATTCGTTCGTGGCGATCTTCTGCATCGGCGTAATTGCAGCGGTGGGCACCCTGGTCGCTATTCGTCATGGCGCAGGCGATATCGACGGCGCCACCCGCCTGACCCAGGCCGGGCTGTGGCTGGCGTGGTTGATGGCCCTGGCAGCGGCCCTGTTGCTATGGAACTTGAAGCCGGTGCTGCTGATGTTCGGCCAGACCGAAACCAACGTGCAAGCGGCGGGGCAATTCCTCACGATCCTGCCGTTCGCCCTGCCCGGCTACCTGACGTTCATGGCACTGCGCGGTTTTACCAGCGCCATCGGCAAGGCAACGCCGGTGATGGTGATCAGCCTGTGCGGCACCGTGGTCAACTACCTGCTCAACCACGCATTGATCGAAGGCATGTTCGGCTTGCCGAAACTGGGCCTGATGGGCATTGGCCTGGTGACCGCCATCGTTGCCAATAGCATGGCGCTGGCCTTGATGTGGTACATCCGCAGCAACCGCGCCTACGCCGCCTACCCGTTGGGTACCGGCCTGCTGCGCCTGAATACTCACTATTTGCGCGAATTGTGGCGTCTGGGCCTGCCGATCGGCGGCACCTATGCAGTAGAGGTCGGGCTGTTTGCCTTTGCCGCGTTGTGCATGGGCACCATGGGCAGCACGCAGTTGGCCGCGCATCAGATTGCCCTGCAAATTGTCTCGGTGGCGTTCATGGTGCCGGCGGGGATGTCCTACGCAGTGACCATGCGCATCGGCCAGCATTACGGTGCCGGGCAGTTGTTGCAGGCACGCATGGCGGGTCGGGTCGGCATAGGCTTTGGCGCCATGGTAATGCTGGGATTCGCCGTGGTGCTGTGGCTGTTTTCCGATCCGTTGATCGGGCTGTTCCTCGACCATGACGACCCGGCATTCCATGACGTGATCGTCCTGGCCGTCAGCCTGCTGGCCGTCGCCGCCTGGTTCGAATTGTTCGACGGCGTACAGACCATTGCCATGGGCTGTATCCGTGGCTTGAAGGACGCCAAGACCACCTTTCTGGTGGGGCTGGGTTGCTATTGGCTGATTGGCGCACCGTCGGCCTGGTTGATGGCGTTCACCTTGGGCTGGGGCCCCACTGGCGTCTGGTGGGGACTGGCACTGGGCCTGGCGTGCGCAGCGGTGAGCCTGACATGGGCGTTTGAGGCGAAGATCAAGCGGATGATTCGGCAGGAGCCGGATGCTCCTGTCGGATTCCGAGCGGCCCTGCCTGACTAGCGAGTGCACGCGATCCATGTGGGAGCTGGCTTGCCTGCGATAGCGGTGTGCCAGGCTAATCATTATTAGCTGAACGACCGCTATCGCAGGCAAGCCAGCTCCCACATTTGAACCACTTTGAAGGCTTAGCCCAACAACACCTGCTGGCTTTGCCCAAACATCAGGTACTCCACCAGTTCCGGCAATGGCAACGGCTTGCTGATCAGGTACCCCTGGGCCTGGTCGCAACCGAACAAGCGCAACAGCTCAAGCTGCTCGGGTGTCTCCACGCCTTCGGCCACCACTTCCAGGTTGAGGTTGTGAGCCAGGTTGATCATCGCGTGCACCAACTTGCGGTTTTCTTCGCGCTCTTCCATGCCGCCGACAAAACTCTTGTCGATCTTCAACAAGGCGATCGGCAGGCTGTTGAGGTGCACGAACGACGAAAAACCGGTGCCGAAGTCATCCAGGGAGAACCGCACGCCGAGGCGGCCCAGGGCGTCCATGGTCTGTTTGACCAGGTCACTGCGGCGCATCACCGCGGTTTCGGTCAATTCGAACTCCAGCCATTGCGCTTCCACGCCACGTTCGGCAATCAGGCGACTGAGTGTGGAGAGCAATTGGCCGTCCTGAAACTGGCGAAACGACAGGTTGACGGCCATGTGCAGCGGCGGCAGGCCGCGTTCGCGCAGGTCTTGCATGTCGCGCAGGGCCCGGGAAATCACCCAGTAGCCCAATGGCACGATCAGACCACTCTGCTCGGCCAGCGGCACGAATTCGCTGGGCGGCAACAAACCGCGCTCGCCGTGGCGCCAGCGCACCAGGGCTTCAAGGCCGACGATATGGCCGTCGTCCAGGTCCAGGCGCGGCTGGTAATGCAGCTCCAGCTCATCGCGGCGCAAGGCCCGGCGCAGCTCACTTTCCAGGTCGGCCAGGCTGCGCGCGTTGCGGTTGATGCGTTCATTGAAGATGTGAAAAGTGCAGCCCTGGGTGCTTTTGGCCTGTTGCATGGCGATATGGGCGTGCCACATCAATGGGTCGGCGCCGGCGCGGGCGCGGGCATGTGCCACGCCCAGGCTGCAGCCGATCAACAGGCTTTCGCCATCGACCCAATAAGGCTCGGCCATCACTTCGGTGATGCGCTCAGCCATCCACTCGGCACGCTGGGGCGCGCGGCGGGTGTCGATCAGCAGGGCAAATTCATCGCTGCCCAGGCGCGCCAGTTGGTCCCCGGCTTCGAGCTGGCTCTTGAGCCGCGACACCACTTGCAGGATCAAACGGTCGCCGGCCTGGTGGCCAAGGGCGTCGTTGGCATGACGGAAGTTGTCCAGGTCCAGGTGGCCCAGAGCCAGGCCGCGACCCTCGTTTTCCGCCAGCCGCGCCGCCAGCAACGTCTGGAAGCCCTGGCGGTTGGCAATGCCCGTGAGCGGGTCCTGCTCGGCCAGGCGCTGCAAGGTGTTTTCCAGAACACCGCGCTCGCGCACATGGCGCAAGCAGCGGCGCAATGTTTCAGCGTTCAGCCCGTTCAGAATCAACCAGTCGCTGACCCCGAGCGGCGACACCAGCGGCTCCTCCTCCAACAGCAATACACATGGCAGGCTGCAGCGGCCAGGGCCGGGCTGCAGGCTTGGCGTGGTCAATAGCACGGCACCCTGGTCGTCATCGAACAGACGACTCACCGAGTCCCAGTTGGGCGCACTGATCAGCACAGCCCCTTCGCCCATCGGCACCAGGCACTCGCGCAACAACGCTGCCCATGCAGGCTCTTCGGCCAGCAGCAGCAAACGCAAGGGTTCGACAGGCGTAGACACGCTAACTCCCTAGACTCTGCAAAATTTCATTAGCGGTGCCATTATGACGTGCGGCCTGACAATGACAAAGGATGACAAATGATAGGTGTTATCAAATACGCAGACTGTAAATAATCGTCTCGGATATTCCTCCACATCCTGCGGCAAAGTAGCAAAACCGGCAAATTTAGATCGAGTGGTACGTCACACCGTCGTTCTATGGCGGCAGAATCTTTCCAGCCTGTTAAAATGCCCGCCCTTTTGAACAACGACCCCTAAAATTCCGTATGTCCCGACTCAATCCCCGGCAGCAAGAAGCCGTGAACTACGTCGGCGGCCCTCTATTGGTGCTCGCCGGTGCAGGCTCCGGCAAGACCAGCGTGATCACGCGCAAGATCGCGCACTTGATCCAGAACTGCGGCATCCGCGCCCAGTACATTGTCGCCATGACCTTTACCAACAAGGCGGCGCGGGAAATGAAAGAGCGGGTCGGCACCCTGCTCAAAGGCGGCGAAGGCCGCGGCCTCACCGTGTGCACCTTCCACAACCTGGGCCTGAACATCATCCGCAAGGAGCATGTGCGACTGGGCTACAAGCCCGGCTTCTCGATCTTTGACGAGACCGACGTCAAGGCCCTGATGACCGACATCATGCAGAAGGAATACGCGGGCGACGACGGCGTAGACGAAATCAAGAACATGATCGGCTCGTGGAAAAACGACCTGATCCTGCCCGCCGAAGCCCTGGAAGCCGCACGCAACCCCAAGGAGCAGACCGCCGCCATCGTCTACACCCACTATCAGCGTACGCTCAAGGCGTTCAACGCAGTGGACTTCGACGACCTGATCCTGCTGCCGGTCAAGCTGTTCCAGGAACACAAGGACATCCTGGAGAAGTGGCAAAACAAGGTGCGCTACCTGCTGGTGGACGAATATCAGGACACCAACGCCAGCCAATACCTGCTGGTGAAGTTGCTGATCGGTACGCGCAACCAGTTCACCGTGGTGGGCGACGACGACCAGTCGATTTACGCCTGGCGCGGCGCCCGCCCGGAAAACCTGATGTTGCTCAAGGAAGACTACCCGTCGCTGAAAGTCGTGATGCTGGAGCAGAACTATCGCTCCACCAGCCGCATCCTGCGTTGCGCCAACGTGCTGATCTCCAACAACCCCCACGAGTTTGAAAAACAACTGTGGAGCGAGATGGGCCATGGCGATGAGATCCGCGTGATCCGCTGCCGCAACGAAGACGCCGAAGCCGAGCGCGTGGCCGTGGAGATCCTCAGCCTGCACCTGCGTACCGACCGGCCCTACAGCGACTTTGCGATCCTGTACCGCGGCAACTACCAGGCCAAGCTGATCGAGCTGAAACTGCAGCACCACCAGGTGCCGTATCGCCTGTCGGGCGGCAACAGCTTTTTCGGACGCCAGGAAGTAAAAGACCTGATGGCCTACTTCCGGCTGATCGTGAACCCGGACGACGACAACGCCTTCCTGCGCGTGATCAACGTACCGCGCCGGGAAATCGGCTCCACCACCCTGGAAAAGCTCGGCAACTACGCCACCGAACGCAAGATTTCCATGTATGCCGCCACCGACGAAATCGGCCTGGGCGAACACCTGGATACGCGCTTCACCGATCGCCTGTCGCGCTTCAAGCGTTTCATGGACAAGGTGCGCGAGCAGTGCGCCGGCGAAGACCCGATCAGCGCCCTGCGCAGCATGGTCATGGACATCGACTATGAAAACTGGCTGCGCACCAACAGCTCCAGCGACAAGGCTGCGGATTACCGCATGGGCAACGTCTGGTTCCTGATTGAAGCGCTGAAGAACACCCTGGAAAAAGACGAAGACGGCGAAATGACCGTCGAGGACGCCATCGGCAAGCTGGTGCTGCGCGACATGCTTGAGCGCCAGCAGGAAGAGGAAGACGGTGCCGAAGGCGTGCAGATGATGACCTTGCATGCCTCCAAGGGCCTGGAGTTTCCCTACGTGTTCATCATGGGCATGGAAGAGGAAATCCTCCCGCACCGCTCCAGCATCGAAGCCGACACCATTGAGGAAGAACGGCGCCTGGCCTACGTGGGCATTACCCGCGCACGTCAGACCCTGGCCTTCACCTTCGCCGCCAAGCGTAAGCAATACGGCGAAATCATCGATTGTGCGCCCAGCCGGTTCCTCGACGAGTTGCCGCCGGATGACCTGGCCTGGGAAGGCAATGACGACACCCCCACCGAGGTGAAGGCCGTTCGCGGCAACACTGCCCTGGCGGATATACGCGCGATGCTAAAGCGCTAGAATCGACTACTTTTTAATCTACTTTCGGCGCCTGCTGCGCCATCAGAGGAAGCTTTCCGTGGAAGCACTGCACAAGAAAATTCGCGAAGAGGGCATCGTGCTTTCCGATCAGGTTCTGAAGGTCGATGCCTTTTTGAACCACCAGATCGACCCGGCGCTGATGAAACTGATCGGCGACGAATTCGCCGCGCTGTTCAAGGATTCGGGG
The DNA here is from genome assembly GCF_001439735.1 of Pseudomonas paralactis. Lineage (GTDB taxonomy): Bacteria > Pseudomonadota > Gammaproteobacteria > Pseudomonadales > Pseudomonadaceae > Aquipseudomonas > Aquipseudomonas paralactis. Next base: position 331,563 of record NZ_JYLN01000003.1, on the reverse strand, counting down.
ATCACCAAGATCGTCACCATCGAAGCCTCGGGTATCGCCCCGGCGATCATGACCGGGCTGAACCTGGGCGTGCCGGTGATCTTTGCGCGCAAGCAGCAGTCGTTGACCCTCACGGAAAACCTGCTGTCGGCCACGGTGTATTCCTTCACCAAGAAAACCGAAAGCACCGTGGCGATCTCCCCACGCCACCTGACCAGCAGCGACCGCGTGTTGGTGATCGATGACTTTTTGGCCAACGGCAAGGCTTCCCAGGCGCTGATTTCGATCATCAAGCAAGCTGGCGCAACCGTGGCCGGCCTGGGCATCGTGATCGAGAAGTCGTTCCAGGGTGGGCGTGCGGAGCTGGATGCGCAGGGTTATCGGGTTGAATCGCTGGCGCGGGTGAAGTCGCTGGCCGGTGGTGTCGTGACCTTTATCGAGTAATCACTGTGTGGGAGCTGGCTTGCCTGCGATAGCGGTGTGTCAGTCGACAGAGATGTCGACTGACAGGCCCTCATCGCAGGCAAGCCAGCTCCCACATTAGGTTTTGCGTTGCGCTGTCAGTGGGCGGTGGCCTGCAGTCCGGCCAGCAGCAAGCGTTGATACAGGTCTTCCTTGATGCCCTCCGGCTTATCCAAGCGCATCCGCTGCAAATGCTCGGGAAACGCCTCCGGCTCCGGCGCGTCGAGTGCCGCCTTGCCCAACTCCAGAATTTCCGTGAGCTTGAATTTGCTCTTGAGCCAGTTCAGCGCCCGCAACAAGTCCCGCTCCTCATCCGTGAAGTCACTGCCCAGGGGGTATTCGGGAAACAAGCGACGGTGCCTGGCCTGAATCGCCTGGAGCCGCTGCGGCGTGTTGTCCGCAAAGCGCGGATCCAACTGGAAATCTTTGGGCAGCTTGCCGGCCTTTTGCGCCTGCTCGATCAAGTCCCCCTGAAAACGCGAGTCGGTGATGTTAAGCAGCGCCTCAATCACCTTGGCATCCGTCTGCCCGCGCAAGTCGGCAATGCCGTACTCGGTAATGACAATATCGCGCAGGTGCCGGGGAATGGTGCAGTGGCCGTATTCCCAAACGATATTGGAACTGACCTCTCCCGCCGACTCACGCCAACTGCGCAAAATCAGGATTGAACGCGCACCGTCCAGCGCATGCCCCTGGGCAACGAAGTTGTACTGCCCACCCACACCACTGAGCACGCGACCATCTTCCAGTTGGTCGGCCACACCGGCACCGAGCAATGTCACCATGATCGCGCTGTTGATAAACCGCGCATCCAGGCGCTGCAGGCGCTTGAGCTCTTCCTGGCCATACAGCTCGTTGATATAGCTGATGCCGGTCATGTTGAATTCGAGACGCTTGGCGTGGGTCATTTCCTGCAAGCGCTGGTAGAAACTGCGCGGTCCCAGGAAGAAGCCACCGTGGATCGACACGCCATCGGGTTGCGCCGCATCGTCCAGGGTGCCTGCGTTGGCCTGCCTCTGAGTTGCAACATCCGGGTAGACCTTGCGGCGCACAATGCCCGCATCCGCCAGAACCAACAGCCCGTTGACGAACATCTCACTGCAACCGTAAAGGCCCCGAGCGAAAGGCTCGACCCCGCCTTCTCGGCTGATCAGTGGCGCCCACTGATAAACATCCAGGTCCGTCAACAGCAATCGATAGGCTTCGTTATCGGCCTGGCGCGCCAGCAAGGCGGCGGTCAGCGCATCGCCCATGGAGCCAATGCCAATCTGCAAGGTGCCGCCGTCACGCACCAGGGTGCTGGCGTGCAGGCCAATAAAATGATCCTGGAAACCCACCGGCATATTCGGCGTGGAGAACAACGTGGTGCTGTCTTTTTCATCGAGCAGGTAGTCGAATTCATCCATGCCCAGCTCGGCATCACCGGGCATGTAGGGCAACTCAGTGTGGACCTGACCCACCACCAGGATGGTTTCCCCGGCCTCGCGGCGCTTGGCAATCATCGGCAGCAGGTCGAGGGTGATATCCGGGTTGCAACTCAGGCTCAGTCGATCGGGATGCTCGGGGCTGCTGGCAACCAGTTGCGCCACCAGGTTCAGGCCGGCGGCATTGATGTCGCGAGCCGCATGGCTGTAGTTGCTGCTGACGTAGTCCTGCTGCGCCGAGGCGCTATGAAGCAGGCTGCCGGGCTGCATGAAAAACTGCTGCACCTGAATATTCTTCGGCAGGCTGTCCTTGTGCAGGTCAGCGAGGAAATCCAGCTCTGGATAGTCGCCAAATACCCGCTCGATGAAGGGTTCGATGAAACGCTTTTGCAAACCATCGCCCATTGTGGGGCGGCCGAGGCTCAGAGCGGTGTAAATGGTCAGCGCCCGCTCCGGCAGTTTGGCGATACGCCGGTACAGCGCGTTGGCAAACAGATTGGGCTTGCCCAGGCCCAGCGGCATACCCATATGGATATGCGCCGGCAACCGCGCCAATACGTCGTCAACTGCTTGCTCGATTGAACACAACTGCACCATCCGACTGCTCCCGAACGTTCCGTGAATTGGGGTTGGACCGAGCTTGCCGGGTCTTTGCTGCAATGAACAGCGTCGAAACATAAATCGCGAGCACAAAAAAGCCGCTCGTAAGCGGCATTTTTGACGAAGATCAGCCGATCAGAGCCCGGACATCTTCTTGATGGCGCCTTTGAGGTCGTCATCCGAGCAATCAGCGCAGGTGCCCTTAGGCGGCATGGCATTGATACCGGTGATCGCCTTGGCCAGGATGCCATCGAGACCGCCCTGGTGGTCTGCGCGCTCTTTCCATGCGGCGGTATCACCGATTTTCGGTGCGCCCAACAAGCCAGTGCTGTGGCAAGCGTTACAGTGCTTGGCGATGATCTCGTCCGGGGTTCTCGCACCGCCGCCACCTGCCGCAACGGCCACTTCCATGCCCTTGCACTCCTGACCCTGGACGCAAACCTGGCCCACAGGCTCCAGGCGCTTGGCAATGTCGTCATTGGTCGCAGCTTGAGCGCTGACAGCCCATAGGGCCAGTACTGTTGCTGGTGCAGCCAGCATTTTCATAATTAGGTTCACGCGTTCACCCTCAATGGTGGCTATTCACGCCTGCGGCCACGGTTTCGCAGGCGGCGAAAGTATAACGGTTAGCCCGGGCCGCCGAAACAACCCTATTAAATAAAGGGAGATTCAGCCGCACGGATACAGCTATGGGCGCCTCTGCAACGCTGGCAGGGCGCCTCTTTTGTTAAAAGTTCGCGGGCGTGGCTGCGCTGATTAGTCGCGCCGGCACATCGAACGGGTTGCGAAAACGATGAGGCTTGGTGCTTTCAAAGTAGTAGCTATCGCCAGCTTCGAGCACAAAAGTTTCAAGACCAACCACCAATTCCAGACGACCTTCCAACAGGATCCCGGTTTCCTCGCCCTCGTGGGTGAGCATTTCTTCGCCCGTGTCGGCGCCCGGCGGGTAAATTTCATTGAGAAAGGCGATGGCCCGGCTCGGGTGCGCCCGGCCCACCAGTTTCATGGTGACGGCACCGTCAGAGATGTCGATCAGCTCATTGGCTTTATAGACGATCTGCGTCGGTATTTCCTGGAGGATCTCCTCGGAAAAGAACTCGACCATGGACATGGGGATACCACCCAGCACCTTGCGCAGGGAGCTGATCGAGGGGCTGACGCTGTTTTTCTCGATCATCGAAATGGTGCTGTTGGTGACGCCCGCGCGCTTGGCAAGCTCGCGCTGGGAAAGACCTTTGAGTTTACGGATGGATTGCAGTCGTTCGCCGACGTCCAATGCAGGAGCCTCCTAGGATTCAGGCTTTGTTGTAATTGAGCGTTATCATGGCGACAGCGTTCAGTATTTACAACACTTGGGCCTAAATCCCGGACAGCTGCATTCGTACCCGGCCATCAAGCGCCGTGATAGAGCCTTGGCACCCGACGCAGGTTGCAAAAAATCTGGTAGGGAATGGTGTCGGCAGCAGTGGCGACGTCACTGGCGAGGATGTTCTTGCCCCACAACTCCACGGTTGAGCCCAGGCCTGCCTGGGGTACGTCGGTAAGGTCGACACACAGCATGTCCATCGACACCCGCCCCAGCAATTGGCTGCGCTGTCCCGCCACCAGCACCGGCGTACCGGTTGGCGCGTGACGGGGGTAACCGTCGGCATAGCCCATGGCAACCACTGCGATGCGCATCGGCTTGGGCGTGACGAACCTGGCGCCATAGCCCACGGGTTCGCCAGCCGGCAGTTCGCGTACACAGATGATTTTGGACTCCAGGGTCATCACCGGCTGCAACCGTGCGGCAAAGGCCTGGTCTTCGCCAAATGGCGTTGCGCCGTAGAGCATGATGCCTGGGCGTACCCAGTCGCTGGCCACGCTTGGCCAGCCCAATACAGATGGGGAATTGCGCAGGCTGACTTCGGCCGACAAGCCTTGGCGGGCCGCTTCGAATACCGTGACTTGTTCGTTGCTGCTGACGCAATCGAGCTCATCGGCGCGTGCAAAATGGCTCATCAACACGATCCTGGCGACTTTGCCGCTGGCCAGCAGACGCTGATAAGCCTCTTGATAATCCTTGGGATGCAAGCCGACACGGTGCATGCCCGAGTCCAGCTTGAGCCACACGGTCAGCGGCTTGCTCAGGCTGGCCTGCTCGATGGCCTCAAGCTGCCACAACGAATGCACCACACACCACAAATCCTGTTCGATGATCAGCGGTAACTCGTCCGCCTCGAAAAAACCTTCCAGCAACAGCACCGGCCCGCGAATGCCGGCGGCACGCAGCTCCAGGGCTTCCTCGATGCACGCCACGGCAAACCCGTCGGCTTCGGCTTCCAGTGCCTGGGCCACGCGCACGGCACCATGGCCGTAGGCATCCGCCTTGATTACGGCGAGCGCCTTGGCACCCGTGACTTCACGGGCCAATTGGTAGTTGTGGCGCAGGGCTTGAAGGTCGATCAGGGCACGGGCTGGACGCATGACGGCAGGCTTCTAGGCAGCAAATTAAAGAAAAAACCGGTGCCGACCAACAACGTCGGCGCCGGGAGAGGGATCGTTGTTAAGGCAGCGCTGCCACGACGGACAGCTCCACCAGAATTTGCGGTTCGCACAACTTGGCTTCAACCGTGGCGCGGGCCGGGGCGACACCTTTGGGCAGCCATTTGTCCCACACCGCGTTCATGCCGGCGAAGTCGGCATCGATATCCTTCAGGTAGATGGTCACCGACAGCAACCTGGACTTGTCGGTACCGGCAAGGTCCAGCAAACGCTCGATATTGACCAGGGTTTCACGGGTTTGCTGTTCAATCCCGGCGCTCAGATCGTCGCCGACTTGCCCGGCCAGATACACGGTACCGCTATGAACAACGATCTGGCTCATGCGCTCATTGGTGAGCTGGCGCTGGATTGACATGTTGTGCGGACTCCTGGTGATTGCCATAACGGGAAATATCGAGGCCTGCGGCGCTGATCTGCGGCGTTTTTTTCGCCATCAGGTCAGCCAGCAAGCGGCCAGAGCCACAAGCCATGGTCCAACCAAGTGTGCCGTGGCCGGTATTCAGGAACAGGTTCTTGAATGGGGTGGCACCGACAATCGGCGTGCCGTCGGGTGTGGTCGGGCGCAGTCCGGTCCAGAAACTGGCTTGGGCCAAATCACCGCCCTGAGGATAAAGGTCGTTGACGATCATCTCCAGGGTTTCACGTCTTTGCTGCTTCAGCGACAGGTCAAAACCGGCTATTTCAGCCATGCCGCCGACCCGAATGCGGTTGTCGAAACGGGTGATCGCGACTTTGTAGGTTTCATCGAGAATGGTCGAGGTCGGCGCCATTGCCGGGTTGGTGATCGGCACAGTCAGCGAATAACCCTTGAGCGGGTACACCGGCGCCTTGATCCCCAATGGCTTGAGCAACTTGGGCGAGTAACTGCCGAGGGCCAGGACATAACGGTCGGCGGTTTCCAGCTTGCCGTCGATCAGCACACCATTGATGCGGTCGCCTGCGTAGTCCAGGCGCTGGATGTCTTGTTCGAAGCGGAATTCCACGCCCAATTGTTTGCACATTTCGACCAGGCGCGTGGTGAACATCTGGCAATCGCCCGTCTGGTCGTTCGGCAGGCGCAAGGCACCAGCGAGGATATCGGTGACGCTGGCCAGGGCCGGCTCCACACGGGCAATGCCGGCGCGATCGAGCAATTCGAAGGGCACGCCGGACTCTTTCAGCACGGCGATGTCCTTGGCGGCGCCATCGAGTTGGGCCTGGGTGCGGAACAGCTGGGTAGTCCCGAGGCTGCGCCCTTCGTAGGCAATGCCGGTCTCGGCGCGCAATTCGTCAAGGCAGTCGCGGCTGTACTCGGACAGGCGCACCATGCGCTCCTTGTTCACCGCATAGCGGCTGGCCGTGCAGTTGCGCAGCATCTGCGCCATCCACAGGTACTGATCGATATCGGCGGTCGCCTTGATCGCCAGCGGCGCGTGGCGTTGCAGCAGCCACTTGATCGCCTTGAGCGGCACGCCCGGCGCGGCCCATGGCGAGGCATAACCAGGGGACACCTGGCCGGCGTTGGCGAAACTGGTTTCCATGGCAGCGGCAGGCTGACGGTCGACCACCACAACATCGAAGCCGGCCCGCGCCAAATAGTAGGCACTGGTCACCCCAATGACACCGCTACCCAAGACCAGAACGCGCATTTTTATATCCTCATCACGGGCTTAGCCGCTGACGTGTGTTATTCGAGCAATGATGGGCGCAGTGTAAAAAACAATCACCAGTGCATTTCACTATATAAATGCCTATATTTGGCGACAATTCTTGGCAAAAACCCTTTTCACAGAGGCGTATCCCCTATGCGTACCAACACCCAGACCAAGCGGGAGCTGGACAAGATCGACCGCAATATCCTGCGCATCCTGCAAACCGACGGGCGCATCTCGTTCACGGAGTTGGGGGAAAAGGTCGGGTTGTCCACCACACCCTGTACCGAGCGGGTGCGGCGCCTGGAGCGCGAAGGGATCATCATGGGCTACAACGCACGGCTCAACCCGCAGCATTTGAAGGGCAGTTTGCTGGTGTTTGTCGAGATCAGCCTGGATTACAAGTCGGGTGACACCTTTGAGGAATTTCGCCGCGCCGTGCTGAAACTGCCTCACGTGCTGGAGTGCCACCTGGTGTCGGGGGACTTCGACTACCTGGTGAAGGCGCGTATCTCGGAGATGGCCTCGTACCGCAAGTTGCTCGGCGACATCCTGCTCAAGCTCCCCCATGTGCGCGAATCCAAGAGCTATATCGTGATGGAAGAGGTGAAAGAGAGCCTGAACCTGCCGATCCCTGACTGACCCAGTGACACAACACGGTCAAATGTGGGAGCTGGCTTGCCTGCGATAGCGTCGGTTCAGAGGCATAGGCGTTAGCTGACCCACCGCTATCGCAGGCAAGCCAGCTCCCACAGTTTTAACCGAGTACATCCGCTAGACCAACACCTGCCGGGTACTCGCCATGTACTCATGAATCTGCTTCTCCACCCGCGGATGAATCAGCTCCACCGGCCGCCTGCCATTGGGGCACGGCAAGGTCTTGGTGGTGCCGAACAGGCGACAGATCAGTGGCCGCTCGTCATACACCGTGCACCCATGGGGCCCCAGGTGCACGCAGTTCAGCTCATCCATGGCGGCCTCCTGTTCGGCGGCCGTCTTGCGCGGCAGGCGCGACATTTCCTCAGGCGAAGTGGTCACTGGCCCACAGCAGTCGTGGCAACCCGGGACACATTCAAATGACGGAATCTGCCTGCGCAGCGCGCTGACTTTCTGACTGTTGCAACTCATCGAAACCCATACCGAACGGCGAATAGGCGTGGATTCTGACGCAAAACGCCGCGCGCAGACAGCTTCATCGGACCGCTGTATCCTGCGTCAAATTTTCCAAACAGGGAGCCTCCCCATGACCGCCAGCGCCCGGCACACCGCGTCCTACTACGCCGCCAGCAGCGTGCCGCACTCCGAATACCCGGCGTTGACAGGCGAGCTGCGCGCCGATGTATGCGTGATTGGCGCAGGGTATTCCGGGCTCAACACGGCTTTGGAGCTGGCCGAGCGCGGCTTCAGCGTGGTGGTGCTGGAAGCGCGCCGAATCGGCTGGGGCGCCAGCGGGCGTAATGGCGGCCAGTTGATTCGCGGCGTGGGCCACGGGCTGGATCAGTTCACCCCTGTGATCGGCAGTGACGGCGTGCGTCAGATGAAGCTGATGGGCCTGGAGGCCGTGGAGATCGTGCGTGAACGCGTGGAGCGCTTCCAGATCCCTTGCGACCTGACCTGGGGCTATTGCGATCTGGCCAACAAACCCCGTGACTTGCTGGGCCTGGCCGAAGACGCCGAAGAACTGCGCAACCTGGGCTACCGCCACGAGGTGCGCCTGCTGCAAGCCAGCCAAATGAGCAGCGTGATCGGCTCTGGGCGCTACGTGGGCGGCATGATCGATATGGGTTCAGGTCACCTGCACCCACTGAACCTGGCACTGGGCGAGGCGGCCGCCGCGCAGCAGTTGGGCGTGAAGCTGTTCGAGCAGTCTGAAGTGACGCGCATCGATTACGGCCCCGAGGTCAAGGTGCACACCGCCCAGGGCCATGTACGTGCCACCACCCTGGTACTGTGCTGCAACGCCTACCTCAATGGGCTCAACCCGCAGCTCAGTGGCAAGGTACTACCGGCCGGCAGCTACATCATCGCCACCGAGCCATTGAGCGAAGCCCAGGCGACCCGCCTGCTGCCGCAGAATATGGCGGTGTGTGACCAGCGCGTGACGGTGGATTATTTCCGCCTGTCCGCCGATCGCCGCCTGTTGTTCGGCGGCGCCTGCCATTATTCCGGGCGCGATCCCAAGGATATCGGCGCTTATATGCGACCGAAAATGTTGCAGGTATTCCCGCAACTGGCCGACGCGAAGATCGACTACCAATGGGGCGGCATGATCGGCATCGGCGCCAACCGCCTGCCGCAGATTGGCCGGTTGGCGGATCAACCCAATGTGTATTACGCCCAGGCTTACGCGGGCCACGGCCTGAACGCCACGCACCTTGCAGGCAAATTGCTCGGCGAAGCCATCAGCGGCCAGCAACAAGGGCGTTTCGACCTGTTTGCCCAAGTGCCGCACATCACCTTCCCCGGCGGCAAACACCTGCGTTCACCGCTGCTGGCGCTGGGGATGCTTTGGCACCGTCTCAAAGAACTGGTGTGATCAACTGCGCCAGAACGGCTTCAAGCCTTCCTGGCGCGCCTGTTCAGCGGTCAAGCCCACGTCGAGCAGCTGCTCGCGGGTCAGCGTAAGCAACGCCTTGCGCGTGTGACGACGTTGCCAGAACAGGCTCCAGCGGCTGCCGACAGGCGCAGCCGTCGCCCGCTCCTGCCCTGCTTCCAGCTCTTGACTGTGTAACGCCAGCCGCACATCGCTCATGCCGTTCATTTTGCTGCCCCTCGTTGGCTTTTTGCCTTGAGTGACTAGGATGAAGGCACGGGCAAAACCATTACAGATCCAGCCAGTTTTTATTAAATCCATACAGATACTGCCTAAGGATGGCTGAATCCTGTATTTTCACTGCATCTGTACTGGTCCATCAGGAGTGACCGTCATGACCCTTTACGTCAACCTCGCTGAATTGCTGGGCACTCGCATCGAGCAAGGCTTCTATCGCCCCGGTGATCGCTTGCCCTCCGTGCGCGCCTTGAGCGTGGAACACGGGGTCAGCCTGAGCACCGTGCAGCAGGCCTATCGGTTGCTGGAAGACAACGGCCTGGCGATGCCAAAGCCCAAGTCCGGTTACTTTGTACCGGCTGGCCGCGAGCTGCCGGCCCTGCCGGAGATAGGCCGCCCGGCCCAACGACCGGTAGAGATTTCCCAATGGGACCAGGTGCTTGAACTGATTCGCGCGGTGCCCCGCAAAGATGTCATACAGATGGGCCGCGGTATGCCGGATGTATTGTCGCCCACCCTGAAACCTTTGCTGCGTAGCCTGGCGCGGGTGAGTCGTCGCCAGGATCTGCCGGGCCTGTATTACGACAACATCCTCGGCTGTATGGAGTTGCGCGAGCAAATTGCTCGGCTGTCGCTGGACGCCGGCTGCCAACTGACCGCCGAAGACATCGTGATCACTACCGGCTGCCATGAGGCGTTGTCGGCCAGCATCCGTGCGATCTGCGAGCCCGGCGATATTGTCGCGGTGGACTCGCCCAGCTTCCATGGCGCCATGCAGACCCTCAAGGGCCTGGGTATGAAAGCCCTGGAAATCCCCACCGACCCGATCACCGGCATTAGCCTGGAGGCGCTGGAACTGGCGCTGGAACAGTGGCCGATCAAAGTCATCCAGCTCACACCCAACTGCAACAATCCGTTGGGCTACATCATGCCGGAGGCACGCAAACGCGCACTGCTGACCCTGGCTCAGCGCTATGACGTGGCTATCATTGAAGACGATGTGTATGGCGAGCTGGCCTACAGCTACCCACGCCCGCGCACGATCAAATCCTTCGATGACGATGGCCGTGTGCTGCTCTGCAGCTCGTTCTCGAAAACCCTGGCACCCGGGCTGCGCATTGGCTGGGTCGCGCCGGGACGCTACCTGGACCGGGTGCTGCACATGAAGTACATCAGCACCGGCTCTACCGCCACCCAGCCGCAGATTGCGATTGCCGAATTTCTAAAAAATGGCCATTTCGAACCGCATTTGCGTCGAATGCGTACGCAATACCAGCGCAATCGCGACTTGATGCTCGACTGGGTGAGCCGCTACTTCCCGGCCGGCACTCGCGCCAGTCGGCCACAGGGCAGCTTCCTGCTGTGGATCGAACTGCCGGAGGGCTTCGACACCTTGAAGCTCAACCGCGTGCTGGTGGAACAAGGCGTACAGGTAGCGGTAGGCAGCATCTTTTCTGCCTCAGGCAAATACCGTAACTGCCTGCGCATGAATTACGCGGCCAAGCCAACCCCACAGATTGAAGAAGCGGTGCGCAAAGTGGGCGCCGCCGCAAGCAAGATGCTGCTGGAAACGATGCACTGACCTTTCGCCAGAAAAGGCCGTCATATAACGATAATCGCCCTGACCTGGAAGCAGCTCCTTTGATGATTCGACGGCTATTACCGTTTTTCCTGTTGGGCACCCTGGCCCTGGGCGGCTGCGCCACGGTCGACACACCGCGTATACCCAGTGACGCCCTGCCGGCGAACGACTCGTCCTTCGGCCGCTCGATCCAGGCCCAGGCGGCGCCGTACCAGGGACGCTCGGGTTTTCGCTTGCTGCCCAACAGCAGTGAAGCTTTCATGGCGCGCGCCGAGCTGATCCGCAACGCCCAAACCAGCCTGGATCTGCAGTACTACATCGTTCACGACGGCATCAGCACCCGTATGCTGGTGGATGAACTGCTCAAGGCCGCCGACCGCGGCGTGCGCGTGCGTATTCTGCTGGACGACACCACCAGCGACGGCCTCGACCAGATCATCGCCACCCTCGCCGCTCACCCTAAAATCGAAATCCGCCTGTTCAACCCGCTGCACCTGGGGCGCAGTACCGGCGTTACACGGGCCATGGGCCGGGTATTCAACCTGTCACTGCAACATCGGCGCATGCACAACAAACTGTGGCTGGCCGATAACAGCGTGGCCATTGTGGGCGGTCGCAATCTGGGAGACGAATATTTCGACGCTGAGCCCAACCTGAACTTCACCGATATCGACATGCTCAGCGTCGGGCCGGTGGCAGAGCAACTGGGTCACAGTTTCGATCAGTACTGGAACAGCGCCTTGAGCAAACCTATCGATGAGTTTGTCTCGAAGATGCCGTCCAAAATCGATCTGGCCGTCGCTCGCGGGCGCCTGGAAGCTTCATTGGCGCAATCGCGACAGCAGAACCACGCGCTGTATAACCGCCTGCGTACCTACCAGACCCAACCACGCATGGACATCTGGCGCCGCGAGCTGATTTGGGCCTGGAACCAGGCGCTGTGGGACGCCCCGAGCAAGGTACTGGCCAAGGCTGACCCGGACCCGCAGTTGCTGCTCACCACCCAATTGGCGCCGGAGCTGGAGGGGGTCAGCCGCGAACTGATCATGATTTCGGCGTACTTCGTTCCGGGGCCGCCCGGGCTGGTGTATCTGACGGGTCGGGCTGATGCCGGGGTGTCGGTGAAGTTGCTGACCAATTCCCTTGAAGCCACTGACGTACCGGCCGTGCACGGTGGCTACGCGCCTTATCGCAAGGCATTGCTGGAACATGGAGTCAAACTTTATGAGCTGCGCCGACAACCCGGAGATCCCAGCGCCAGCAGCGGCCCGCACCTCTTTCGTCGAGGCAGCCTCTACGGTTCCGATTCCAGCCTGCACAGCAAGGCGATGATCTTTGATCGCGAGAAGTCATTTATCGGCTCGTTCAATTTCGACCCGCGCTCGGTGCTGTGGAACACCGAAGTCGGCGTGCTGGTGGACAGCCCCGAATTGGCCGAACACGTACGCAACCTGGCGCTGGAAGGTATGTCGCCGGCGCTGAGCTATGAGGCGAAATTGCAGGATGGCCATGTAGTGTGGGTGACCGAGGACAACGGGCAACTGCACACCCTGACCCGCGAGCCCGGCAGCTGGTGGCGCCGCTTCAATGCCTGGTTCGCCACCAGCGTCGGCCTGGAACGTATGCTCTAAAAAATACGACAGATCACCTGTAGGAGTGAGCTTGCTCGCGAAAAACGTTAACGATGACGCGTTCATGCTGGATAAACGCGGCGCCTTCAAGTTCTTCGCGAGCAAGCTCGCTCCTACAATTGATTGCATTTCAGGCAGGTTGCGTTGCGCCAAACGCCCCTTGGCGCAGCAACAATACCACCAGCCCCAACGCCCCCGCCGCCATCAGCAACGGCAGTGCGTGACCGCTGACCCACTGGCTGCCCGCACCGGCCACCAGCGGTCCGATCAGGCAACCAATGCCCCAGAGCTGCGCCACGTGGGCATTGGCGCGCACCAGCGCGTCGTCACGGTAGCGCTCGCCAATCAAAATCAGCGACAAGGTAAACAGCCCACCCGCGCTGGCGCCGAACAGCACCCACACTGGCCAGATCAGCAACGTGTGCATCAACAACGGAATCGCCAGGCTCGATGCCAGCAACAGCAGCGCACACCCCAGGAACAACGTGCGGCGCGGCAAATAGTCGGCCAGGGCGCCGATGGGTAATTGCAGCAACGCATCACCCACGACCACCGTGCTGACCATCGCCAAGGCGATTTCGGCAGTGAAGCCCTGTTGCAGGCAGTACACCGGCAACAGCGTCAGGATCATCGCTTCGAACGCCGCGAATAACGCCACCGCCCAGGCAATCGCGGGCAGGCTCAGGCAAAAGCGCCACAGCTCGCTGAAAGTGACGCTGAACGCATCAGCCGTGGGCGCCCCGGATCGCCCCAGCAACAGCAGCGGCGCCACGAGCAAAAGGCCAACGCCTACCCAGAACCCGTAATCATGATCGGTGCCCATCAGGCCCAGCAGCAAGGGTCCGGACAGTTGGCTCAAGGCATAAGTGCAGCCATACAGCGCCACCAAACGGCCACGCCACTGCTCGACCACCAATTGGTTGATCCAGCTTTCGCCCAGGATAAATACGATGGTCAGGATCACCCCGATCATCAACCGCAGCATCAGCCACACCGGGTAGCTGGGCAGGATCGCCAGCAAGCCGATAGACAGCGCCCCCGCCCACAGGCACAAGCGCATCAGGTTGGCGGTGCCGAGCCAGGACGCCATTCGGCTGGAGACCTTGGCACCCAGCAATACGCCGAATGCCGGCATCGCCGCCATCACGCCAATGGCGAAGCTGCCGTAGCCCCAGCCTTCCAGGCGCAGGGATACCAACGGCATACTCACGCCCAGGGCCAGGCCAACACTGAGTACCGAGGCCAGGACGGCGAAATAAGTCGCCCAACGCATTGCCACGCTCCTGTGGATAAATTTTCGATTGTGCAAAACGAACTGTAGGAGCGAGCTTGCTCGCGAAAAACGTTAACGATGACGCGTTCATGCTGGATAAACGCGGCGCCTTCAAGTTCTTCGCGAGCAAGCTCGCTCCTACAGGAGGATCAGCAGTGCTGCTTAGAGTTTGATCCAGGTCGCCTTCAGCTCGGTGTACTTGTCGAACGCATGCAGCGACTTGTCGCGGCCATTACCTGACTGTTTGAAACCACCAAACGGTGCGGTCATGTCGCCGCCATCGTACTGGTTAACCCAGACGCTGCCGGCACGCAGGGCTTTAGCGGTCAGGTGCGCCTTGGAGATATCCGCCGTCCACACCGCTGCGGCCAGGCCGTATTGGGTGTCGTTGGCAATGGCGATGGCTTCTTCTGCGCTGTCGAAGGTGAGCACCGACAATACCGGGCCGAAGATTTCTTCCTGGGCAATTTTCATGGCGTTGGTCACACCGTCGAAAATGGTTGGCTCGACGTAGGTGCCACCGGTTTCTTCCAGTGTGCGCTTACCGCCGGCGACCAGCTTGGCACCGTCAGCATGACCGGACTCAATGTACGACAGCACGTTGTTCATTTGCTGCGTATCCACCAGCGCACCCACGTTGGTGGCCGGGTCCAGCGGGTTGCCCGGTTTCCAGCCTTTGAGCGCCTCGATCACCAGCGGCAGAAAGGTGTCCTTGATAGAACGCTCCACGAGCAGGCGCGAACCGGCAGTGCAGACTTCACCCTGGTTGAAGGCGATGGCGCCGGCCGCGGATTCGGCGGCGGCTTGCAGATCCGGCGCATCGGCAAACACGATATTGGGGCTCTTGCCACCAGCTTCCAGCCACACGCGCTTCATGTTCGATTCGCCGGAGCGGATCAGCAGTTGCTTGGCGATCTTGGTAGAGCCAGTGAACACCAGGGTGTCAACGTCCATATGCACCGCCAGGGCGTTCCCCACGGTGTGGCCATAGCCCGGCAATACGTTGAACACGCCTTTTGGAATGCCGGCCTCAACGGCCAGGGCGGCGATACGGATGGCGGTCAGCGGGGACTTTTCAGACGGTTTGAGGATCACCGAATTACCGGTGGACAACGCCGGGCCGAGTTTCCAGCAGGCCATCATCAACGGGAAGTTCCACGGCACGATGGCGCCGACCACGCCGACTGGCTCGCGGGTCACCAGGCCAAGTTGATCATGGGGGGTGGCTGCGACTTCGTCGTAGATCTTGTCGATGGCCTCGCCGCTCCAGCTCAGGGCATTTGCCGCGCCGGGAACGTCGATGTTCAGGGAGTCGCTGATCGGCTTGCCCATGTCCAGGGTTTCAAGCAGTGCCAGCTCTTCGGCATTCGCCTTGAGCAGCGCGGCGAAACGGATCATGGTGGCTTTACGCTTGGCCGGCGCCAGGCGCGACCAGACACCGGAATTGAAAGTGGCGCGGGCGTTTTCCACAGCGCGCTCGGCGTCAGCCACGTCACAGCTGGCGACAGTGGCCAGCAGACGACCGTCCACCGGGCTGATGCATTCGAAGGTGTCACCGGAAACGGCGGCGGTGTATTCGCCATTGATGTAGGCGCGGCCTTCGATCTTCAAGTCCTTGGCGCGTTGTTCCCAGTCGGCACGGGTCAGGGTGGTCATGCGAGTGTCCTCCTCTTATTGAATACAGGGCCAGGCGGATGTCCCCCCGGCAGCCTCAAAGAATTCTTGCCCGCCAGCCATCGGTTCGGCGCAAGGCAGCTGCCACCCTAAACCAGCGGCTGGGGATGTTTCAATATATTTGACATAACGGCAGTAAACGCCCTTGCGATGTTCATTTTAATAAACATAGACTTTGGGCTCTCCAACCGCAGGCCAGACGGGACACGCACATGAGCATCCAGGATATCGTCGACTTCAGCCAAGCCAACACGGCCCCCGAACGCTACCGCCCTGGCGCGGAAAAAATCCTCAAGGGCGATCCCGAGCAAACGATCTACAACCACTACAACAGCCCGTGCGGCCAGATGAATGCCGGGGTATGGGAAGGTGAAGTCGGGCAGTGGAAGGTCAATTACACCGAGCACGAATACTGCGAAATTGTGCAGGGGGTTTCCGTACTGCGTGACGCCGAGGGCAACGCCAAGACCTTGCGTGCCGGCGACCGCTTTGTGATCCCCGCCGGTTTCAGCGGTACCTGGGAAGTACTGGAAGCGTGCCGCAAGATCTACGTGGTGTTCGAAGAAAAAGCCTGATCAGCAAATCCCAGGCAAAAAAAAGCCCGTATCGTGAGATACGGGCTTTTTTTCACAAGGAAGAAAATCAATTACTTGATTTTGCCTTCTTTGTAGATCACGTGCTTGCGAACGCGCGGGTCGAACATTTTCTTTTCGAGCTTGTCCGGGGTAGTACGCTTGTTCTTGTCGGTAGTGTAGAAGTGACCAGTACCGGCGCTAGAGATCATTCGAATCAATTCACGCATGATAGAGCTCCTTAGATCTTGCCGGCGGCGCGGATTTCGGCCAGCACGACAGTGATGCCACGCTTGTCGATAATACGCATGCCTTTGGCAGATACACGCAGGCGAACAAAACGTTTCTCTTCTTCAACCCAGAAGCGGTGATGCTGCAGGTTCGGCAGGAAACGACGACGGGTTTTGTTATTTGCGTGGGAAATGTTATTCCCAGTCACCGGACCCTTACCGGTAACTTGACAGACTCTCGACATGCCTCAGCCCTCTAAAACCACATGCCCAACCCGGCATGGGTTGGCCGCTTAATCTCTCAGTCATTTGGCGCCAGGCGCCGCGTTTCTTTAGGGTCTTACCGGCTACACCTACAAGCGAAGGAACCGGGCCCCTAGAAAAGAGCGCTGCTTTATACCAGAAAGACCCCAGTGCAACAACAGCCCGTGTGTTTTTACCTGAGTAATTCTTGGTGCCAGACGCCTGAACCGCTGCCAGGAGGGGCCGCTGTAACAGCCGACCGCTCGTCGCACAGAATGTTTTCCAGCGCCCGCAGGCACGGCTAAGTGCAAGGCGAAACGCGCTGAGGCGCCATCAAAACAGCATTTTGGCCAAAAGCACAGGCAAAAATGGGCTAGTCATTTATCAATCAGACCTCTACGGTAGGCTTTTTCCAGACTGCACTCGCAGATGGGCCTTCGATCTGCACAGGAAACCGAATATGCGCCTCGCTGCCCTACCGCTACTGCTTGCCCCACTCTTTATCGCACCGATGGCCGTTGCGGCCACCAACCTGAGCGTCTGCACCGAGGCCAGCCCCGAAGGGTTCGATGTGGTGCAGTACAACTCACTGACCACCACCAATGCCTCGGCGGATGTGCTGATGAACCGCCTGGTGGACTTTGATGCGGCCAGCGGCAAGCTGGTACCGAGCCTGGCAGACAGCTGGGAAGTTTCCCCCGATGGCCTGACCTACACCTTCAAGCTGCACCCTGGCGTGAAATTTCACCGCACCGATTACTTCAGCCCAAGCCGCACGCTGACCGCCGAAGACGTGCGTTTCAGCTTCGAGCGCATGCTCGACCCGGCCAACCCATGGCACAAGATCGCCCAGAGCGGCTTCCCTCACGCCCAGTCCCTGCAATTGCCGACACTGGTCAAGAAGATCGACGCCCTCGATCCGTTGACGGTACGCTTCACTCTCGACCACGCCGATTCCACCTTCCTCCCGGCGTTGAGCATGGGTTTTGCTTCGATCTACCCGGCTGAATATGCCGACAAACTGCTTAAGGCCGGCACGCCCGAGAAGCTCAACAGCCAGCCCATCGGCACCGGCCCGTTCGTGTTCGTGCGCTTCCAAAAGGATGCCGTGGTGCGCTACAAGGCCAACCCGGACTATTTCGCGGGCAAACCGTCTGTGGATAACTTGATTTTCGCCATCACCCCGGATGCCAACGTACGTCTCCAGAAACTGCATCGCAATGAGTGCCAGATCGCCCTGTCGCCCAAGCCCCTGGATGTGGGCGAGGCGGAGAAAGACCCTGCGCTCAAAGTGGAAAAAACCGCCGCTTTCATGACCGCATTCGTGGCCATCAACAGCCAGCACCCGCCGCTGGACAAGCCCGAAGTACGCCAGGCGATCAACCTGGCCTTTGACAAGGACAGCTACCTCAAGGCCGTCTTCGAGGGCACCGCCGAAGCGGCCAACGGTGTCTACCCGCCCAATACCTGGAGCTATGCCAAGGATTTGCCAGGCTACCCACAGAATCTGACCAAGGCCAAGGCGCTGCTCGAGCGTGCCGGGCTCAAGGACGGCTTCAAAACCACGATATGGACGCGCCCTACCGGCAGCCTGCTGAACCCCAACCCAAACCTCGGCGCCCAACTGCTACAGGCGGACCTGGCCAAGATTGGCATCCAGGCCGAGATTCGTGTGATCGAATGGGGCGAGTTGATTCGCCGCGCCAAAGCCGGCGAGCACGACCTGCTGTTCATGGGCTGGGCTGGCGACAACGGCGACCCGGATAACTTCCTGACGCCGCAGTTCTCCTGCGCCGCGGTGAAGTCCGGCACCAACTTCGCCCGCTACTGCGACCCCGCGCTGGATAAGTTGATCAGCGCCGGCAAAACCACCAGCGAGCAAGGCGTGCGCACCAAGCTGTATCAACAGGCCCAGGCGCAGATCCAGCAACAGGCGCTGTGGCTACCGCTGGCGCACCCGACGGCGTTCGCATTGGCGCGCAAGAATATCGAGGGTTACCAGGTAAGCCCTTTCGGCCGCCAGGATTATTCGAAGGTCAGCCTCAAGCCCTAAGGCGCAACCCACTTCCCTGTAGGAGCGAGCTTGCTCGCGAAGACCGTCAACGATAAGGCGCAGAATCTGGTGCCCTGCGCAGTTCTCGGTTTTTTCGCGAGCATGCTCGCTCCTGCAGAGCCAGAGGTGGTTATACCCAGCCGTATTCAGCCATCGACAGCGGATCACCATCCCCCACGATGATGTGATCCAGCACCCGCACATCCACCACCTCCAACGCCTTCTGCAGCATTTTGGTCAATCTGCGATCAGCCGCACTGGGCTCCGCATTCCCGGAGGGGTGGTTGTGGCACAAAATCACCGCTGCCGCGTTGTGCGCCAGGGCACGCTTGACCACTTGCCGCGGGTAAACAATCGCGGTGTCGATGGTGCCCTGAAACAACGCCTCGAACCCCAGCACGCGATGCTTTGAGTCCAGAAACAGACAGCCGAATATCTCATGGGGCTCATGGCGCAACAGCGCCTTGAGGTATTGGCGCACAGCCAGCGGGCTCTCCAGTACCGAGTCCGCGCGCAAGCGTTCGGCCAGATGGCGCCGGGACATTTCCAGCACCGCCTGCAATTGGGCGAATTTCGCCGGCCCCAGCCCCAGATGCTGGCTGAACAGCGTCTGACTGGCCTCCAACAGCGGGCGCAGGCCGCCAAACTGCGCCAGCAGATGACGCGCCAGGTCCACCGCGCTTCGACCGGCAACCCCGGTACGCAGGAAGATCGCCAACAGTTCGGCATCGGACAGGCTCGCCGCGCCGCCTTCCAACAGCTTCTCCCGTGGACGCTCCGCCACGGGCCAATCACGAATACTCATCCCACCTCCGTCTGTATCTGCTGCGCTGTTGCGCGGCAGACGCTGTGTTATCGTAGGCCCTCTTTTTTGCATGCGATTTCACCTGGGGAGGGGTCATCGCAGGCGTCACTGAACTGGCATCACTGAACTGGAAAGGCAAACCAATGCAGCGTCTGTATCGGAAACGCATCGTTCTCGGCGTCGGCGGCGGCATTGCCGCCTACAAGAGCGCAGAGTTGGTTCGCAGGCTCCTGGACCAGGGCGCCGAAGTGCGCGTGGTCATGACCCGTGGCGGCAGTGAGTTCATCACCCCGCTGACCATGCAGGCCCTGTCCGGCCACCCGGTTCACCTCGACCTGCTGGACCCGGCGGCCGAAGCCGCCATGGGCCACATCGAACTGGCCAAATGGGCCGACCTGGTACTGATCGCCCCGGCCACCGCCGACCTGATCGCCCGCCTGGCCCAGGGCATCGCCGATGACCTGCTGACCACCCTGGTATTGGCCACCGACGCCACCGTCGCGATCGCTCCGGCCATGAACCAGGCCATGTGGCGCGACCCGGCCACCCAAGCCAACACCCAACTTCTGCAAAGCCGCGGCCTCAAGGTGTTTGGCCCCGCCTCCGGCAGCCAGGCCTGTGGCGACGTCGGCATGGGCCGGATGCTCGAAGCCACCGACCTTGCGCTATGCGCCGCCGAGTGTTTCCAGCACCTGGCCCTGACCGGCAAGCACGTGCTGATCACCGCGGGCCCGACCCAGGAAAACATCGACCCGGTGCGCTACATCACCAACCATAGCTCAGGAAAAATGGGCTTTGCGCTGGCAGAAGCTGCGGTCGAGGCAGGCGCACGAGTGACCTTGATCACAGGTCCCGTGCATTTGCCGACCCCTGATCGCGTCACGCGAATCGACGTAGTCAGCGCCCGGGACATGCTGGCGGCCTGTGAAGCCGCTATTCCCTGCGACCTGTTCATCGCCTCGGCAGCGGTTGCGGATTACCGCCCTGAAGTCGTGGCCCCGCAAAAGCTCAAGAAAGACCCTACAAGCGGCGACGGCCTGCTCCTGCAAATGGTGCGCAACCCGGACATCCTGGCCACCATCGCCACCCGTCCGGACCGTCCGTTCAGTGTTGGTTTCGCTGCCGAGACCGAGCACCTGCTGGACTACGCCGCACGTAAATTGAAAGATAAAAACCTCGACTTGATCGTTGCCAATGATGTCGCCAACCCGAGCATCGGCTTCAACAGCGAGGAAAATGCCTGCAGCGTGATCGATCGCGAGCTGCACGCCACCCTTTTCGCCCAGACCAGCAAGGGCAAGATTGCCCGCCAACTGATCTCTTTTATCGCCCAACGGCTGAACCAGGTTTAATTTTCATGCACGCTTTGCAAGCCAAGATCCTCGACCCCCGCATCGGCAACGAATTCCCGCTGCCCGCCTACGCCACACCGGGCTCCGCCGGCCTGGACCTGCGCGCCATGCTCAAGGAGGACACCGTCCTTGAGCCGGGCCAGACCCTCCTGATCCCGACCGGCCTGTCGATCTACGTCGGCGACCCGGGCCTGGCGGCGCTGATCCTGCCGCGCTCCGGCCTGGGCCATAAACATGGCATCGTGCTCGGTAACCTGGTCGGCCTGATCGA
Source organism: Pseudomonas paralactis (assembly GCF_001439735.1). Taxonomy (GTDB): domain Bacteria; phylum Pseudomonadota; class Gammaproteobacteria; order Pseudomonadales; family Pseudomonadaceae; genus Aquipseudomonas; species Aquipseudomonas paralactis. The sequence goes on along the minus strand of NZ_JYLN01000003.1, from coordinate 310,467 downwards.
CTCCGACTACCAGGGCGAGTTGATGGTGTCGTGCTGGAACCGTGGCCAGACTGCCTTCAACATCGCGGTCGGCGAGCGCATTGCCCAGCTGGTATTGGTGCCCGTGGTACAGGCGCACTTCGAACTGGTCGAAGAGTTCGACGAAACCCAGCGTGGTGCAGGCGGTTTCGGGCATTCCGGCAGCCACTGACTAAGCTGAATCAGGCCAGACACCCTCGTCTGGCCCGATGCCACCGCCTGGCGTTTCAGGATGAAGAATGCGTAAATCTCACAAGCGAAATTTCCCTATGGAAATCAACGATTTACGCAACCATACGGGCAAAGCCATGACCCCGATGGCACTTTTACACCACGAACTCTCTGCCGAAAACGCCGTCATACCCTTCAGTTTGAGCCTGCCGGCCAGCCACCTTTCAGGCCAGCCCTGCCCCTTTCAGATGGAGTTCTCCCCGCGATGAGTACCGCAGCCCGCGTAGCCCCGACCTTTCCCGACAGCATTTTTCGCGCCTATGACATTCGTGGCGTGGTACCCAAGACCCTGACCGCCGAAACCGCCTACTGGATTGGCCGCGCCATCGGTTCGCAGAGCCTGGCCCAGGGCGAGCCCAACGTCTCGGTGGGTCGTGACGGCCGTTTGTCCGGCCCCGAACTGGTCGAGCAACTGATCCAGGGCCTGGCCGACAGCGGTTGCCATGTCAGCGACGTCGGCCTGGTGCCGACACCCGCGCTGTACTACGCCGCCAACGTACTGGCCGGCAAATCCGGGGTCATGCTCACCGGTAGTCACAACCCGTCGGACTACAACGGCTTCAAGATCGTCATCGCTGGCGATACGCTGGCCAATGAACAGATCCAGGCCCTGCACACCCGCCTGAAGACCAATGACCTGACCAGCGGCACCGGCAGCATCACCAAGGTCGACATCCTGCAACGCTACTCCGATGAAATCACTCGCGACGTCAAACTCGCGCGCCGCCTAAAAGTGGTGGTGGATTGCGGCAACGGCGCGGCTGGCGTGATCGCCCCGCAACTGCTCGAAGCCCTGAACTGCGAAGTGATCCCGCTGTTCTGCGATGTCGACGGCAACTTCCCCAATCACCACCCGGACCCGGGCAAACCGGAAAACCTGGTAGACCTGATCGCCAAGGTCAAGGAAGTGGGCGCCGACGTCGGCCTGGCCTTCGATGGCGACGGCGACCGCGTGGGCGTGGTGACCGAAACCGGCGAGATCGTCTTCCCCGACCGCCTGCTGATGCTGTTTGCCCGTGACGTAGTGGCGCGCAACCCCAACGCCGAGATCATCTTCGACGTGAAATGCACCCGCCGTCTGACACCACTGATCAAGGAATACGGCGGTCGCCCGCTAATGTGGAAGACCGGTCATTCGTTGATCAAAAAGAAAATGAAGGAAACCGGCGCACTCTTGGCCGGCGAAATGAGCGGCCACGTATTCTTCAAGGAGCGCTGGTTCGGGTTTGACGACGGCATTTACAGCGCCGCTCGTCTGCTGGAGATCCTCAGCAAGGAAAAATCCACCGCCGAAGAACTGTTTCAGACCTTCCCGAATGATATTTCTACGCCAGAGATCAATATCCATGTGACCGAGGAGAGCAAATTCAGCATCATTGACGCATTGCACGATGCGCAATGGGGTGAAGGCGCCAACCTGACCTCCATTGATGGTGTGCGAGTCGATTACGCCAAAGGCTGGGGCCTGGTTCGCGCGTCCAACACCACACCGGTGCTGGTCCTGCGTTTCGAGGCGGATACCGAGGCTGAGTTGCAGCGCATCAAGGACGTGTTCCACGCCCAGTTGAAACGTGTTGCCCCTGATCTCCAATTACCGTTCTGATTTTTTGCCCGGAGCCCTGAATGACCCTCGAACGCGAAGCCGCTGCCAACACCGCCAAGGTCCTGTCCGAAGCGTTGCCTTATATTCGACGCTACGTCGGCAAGACGCTGGTGATCAAGTACGGCGGCAATGCCATGGAAAGCGACGAGCTGAAAACCGGCTTTGCCCGCGACATCGTGCTGATGAAAGCCGTGGGGATCAACCCGGTGGTGGTCCACGGTGGCGGCCCGCAAATCGGCGACCTGCTTAAGCGCTTGTCGATCGAGAGTCACTTCATTGATGGCATGCGCGTTACTGACGCGCAGACCATGGACGTAGTGGAAATGGTCCTCGGCGGCCAGGTCAACAAAGACATCGTCAACCTGATCAACCGCCACGGCGGCAGCGCCATCGGCCTGACCGGCAAGGATGCGGAACTGATCCGCGCCAAGAAACTGACCGTGACCCGCAAGACGCCGGAGATGACCCAGCCGGAAATCATCGATATCGGCCAGGTGGGCGAAGTCATCGGTATCAACACCGATTTGCTCAACCTGCTGGTCAAGGGCGACTTTATTCCGGTAATTGCGCCGATCGGCGTGGGCGCCAATGGCGAGTCCTATAACATCAACGCCGATCTGGTAGCCGGTAAGGTGGCGGAAGCACTGAAGGCTGAAAAGCTGATGCTGCTGACCAACATCGCCGGCTTGATGGACAAGGAAGGCAAGGTACTGACCGGCCTGACTACCCAGCAGGTCGACGACCTGATCGCCGACGGCACCATCTACGGCGGCATGTTGCCGAAGATCCGTTGCGCACTGGAAGCGGTGCAGGGCGGCGTCGGCAGCTCGCTGATCCTGGATGGCCGCGTGCCAAATGCAATCCTGTTGGAAATCTTCACCGATACCGGTGTGGGCACGCTGATCAGTAACCGCAAGCGTCCTTAACTGCTGCAAAGCAAAAGGCCCCGCTCAATTGAATTGAGCGGGGCCTTTTGTTTGTACACAGTTCACATGTGGGAGCTGGCTTGCCTGCGATGACGGCAGTACATGCAAAAATACACCGCCTGACACACCGCTATCGCGGGCAAGCCCGCTCCCAAAGGAGTCAGTGTCAGACGCCGAACTGCTCGCGGTACGCCCGCACTGCCGGCAAATGCTGCTTGAGCTGCGGGTCATCTTCCAGGAACTGCAACACCTGGTTCAACGACACGATGCTCACCACCGGAATGCCGAAGTCACGCTCCACTTCCTGGATCGCCGACAACTCACCGTTGCCGCGCTCCTGGCGGTTCAAGGCGATCAGCACACCGGCAGCCTTGGCGCCGTCCTGGGAAGCGATGATCTGCATCACTTCACGGATAGCAGTACCCGCGGTGATCACGTCATCGATGATCAGCACATCGCCGGTCAATGGCGCGCCGACCAGGCTGCCACCTTCACCATGGGCCTTGGCTTCCTTACGGTTGAAGCACCACGGCAAGTCCTGCCCGTGATGCTCCGCCAGGGCTACCGCCGTCGCCGCTGCCAGGGGAATACCCTTGTAGGCCGGGCCAAAGAGTACGTCGAAGGAAATACCGCTCTCAACGATGGCTGCCGCATAGAAACGACCCAGCTGAGCCAGGGCCGAACCCGAGTTGAACAAGCCAGCATTGAAGAAGTACGGGCTGGTGCGCCCGGACTTGAGAGTGAACTCACCGAAGCGTAAAACGCCGCGATCGATGGCAAAACGAATGAAATCGCGTTGATACGCCTGCATGAAAAAAGCCTCAGATACCACGGATTTAGCTAATTAGGTGGACGGCGTGTATCATACACGCACGCGATTTTTGGGGCCATTTATGCGGATCATCAGTGTGAACGTTAATGGTATTCAGGCTGCAGTCGAGCGTGGTTTGCTCAGTTGGCTGCAAGCCCAGAATGCCGACGTCATCTGCCTGCAGGACACCCGCGCCTCCGCCTTTGAACTGGACGACCCAGCCTTCCAACTGGATGGCTACTTCCTTTATGCCTGCGATGCCGAAGTGCCCACCCAAGGTGGCGTGGCTTTGTACTCGCGGTTGCAACCCAAGGCGGTCATCAGCGGCCTCGGCTTCGAGACAGCCGACCGCTACGGGCGCTACCTGCAAGCCGATTTCGACAAGGTCAGCATCGCGACCTTGCTGCTTCCTTCGGGGCAGAACGGCGATGAAGACTTGAACCAGAAATTCAAGCTAATGGACGATTTCGCCCGTTATCTGGATAAACAGCGGCGCAAACGTCGCGAGTACATTTATTGTGGCTCGCTGTACGTGGCGCAACAGAAGCTGGATATCAAGAACTGGCGCGACAGCCAGCAATCACCGGGCTTTTTGGCGCCGGAACGGGCCTGGATGGACGAGATTGTCGGCAACATGGGCTATGTCGATGCCCTGCGCGAAGTCAGTCGCGAAGGCGACCAGTACAGCTGGTGGCCGGATAACGAACAGGCTGAGATGCTCAACCTGGGCTGGCGTTTCGACTATCAGTTGCTGACCCCGGGCCTGCGCCGGTTCGTACGCAGCGCTCGCTTGCCACGCCAGCCGCGCTTCTCGCAGCACGCGCCACTGATCGTGGACTACGACTGGACCTTGACCATCTGAGGTCTTTTTCCAGGCACAAAAAAACCGACAGCGATGTCGGTTTTTTTGTGGCCGCTCGATTACTTGATCAGACGCCAGGTCCACGGATAACGATAGGCAATGCCCTTGTTGGCCTTGATCCCGGCAATGATCGTCAGTATCAACGCCCCTATCACCAATACGGTCATCAACAAAAAGCCGACCACCACAAAGCCCAGCACCAGACACACCAGCCAGGCGATGGCCACGGTGATCTGGAAGTTCAGGGCTTCCTTGCCCTGATCATCGATAAGCGGATCCATGTCCTTCTTGAACTGCCACAGGATCAGCGGCCCCAACAAGCTGCCGAAGGGGAATACCAACCCTGCAAACGCCGCGAAATGACACAGCATTGCCAACTGGCGTACTTCCTTGGACGGTGCCGGAACCGGCAATTGGCTGTCATTCATGGCGTTTTTCTCCTCGGGACGGGCTTATTCAGCCAGTGCGGCGGTCTGCAGTGCAAAGATTTCGTTCATGCCCTTCTGGGCCAGGGCCAGCATCGCGTTCAACTCAGCCGGCTGGAATGGCGCGCCTTCGGCGGTGCCCTGTACTTCGATGAAACCACCGGTGCTGGTCATGACCACGTTCAGGTCGGTCTCGGCGGCCGAGTCTTCCAGGTAATCCAGGTCCAGCACAGGCTCGCCCTGGTACATACCGACCGACACGGCAGCGATCATCTGCTTGAGCGGGTCACCTGCTTTCAGGCCGCCACGCTTCTTGATCACTTTCAACGCGTCGACCAGGGCCACCATGGCGCCGGTGATGGATGCAGTACGGGTGCCGCCATCAGCCTGGATTACGTCGCAGTCGACGTACAGGGTCACGTCGCCCAGCTTGGACATGTCCAGAGCAGCACGCAGGGAACGGCCGATCAGGCGCTGGATTTCCAGGGTACGCCCGCCTTGCTTGCCTCGGCTGGCTTCACGCTGGTTACGCTCACCGGTGGCGCGCGGCAACATGCCGTACTCTGCGGTCAACCAGCCCTGGCCCTGACCCTTGAGGAAACGCGGCACGCCGTTTTCGACGCTGACGGTGCAAATCACCTTGGTATCGCCAAACTCGACCAGTACGGATCCCTCGGCGTGTTTGGTGTAGTTGCGGGTGATGCGGATCGAGCGGAGCTGATCGGCAGCGCGACCACTTGGACGTTTCATAGGGGATACCTGTACTGAGGACGAAAAACTGCCGAGCATTATAGAGCCGCAAGCCGGTTCGGGGCACTTCTAAAAAATCCGGTTACCAATGCCCGGGTTTGGGCGCCTCCCTCCCACTGCGCTACAATCCTGCGCCTCCAGGTCGGCCTGGCCAATTTCTATTCATCCAACGCGAGGTACCTCCATGGTGCACAGCATGACCGCCTTCGCCCGTGTCGAAAAAGCCGGCGCCCAAGGCACCCTCAGCTGGGAACTGCGCTCGGTCAACAGCCGTTACCTGGAGCCGCACCTGCGCCTGCCGGAGTCACTGCGCGACCTCGAAGGCGCCGTCCGGGAAGCGCTGCGCCAGGGCATTTCCCGCGGCAAGCTGGAATGCACTCTGCGCTTTACCGAAGAAACCACTGGCAAACCGCTGCAGCTGGACCGCGACCGCGCCGCACAACTGGTGGCCGCCGCCGAAACCATCGCCGGCCTGATCAAGCAACCGGCCGCGCTGAACCCTCTGGAAGTCTTGGCCTGGCCCGGCGTACTGGTGGGCGACGCCACCGACCCGCAAGCCCTGAACGCCGAAGCACTCGCCCTGTTCAACCAGGGCCTGAAGGAGCTCAAGGCCGGCCGTGAACGCGAAGGCGCTGAACTGGCGCGCCTGATCAACGAGCGCCTGACATCGATCGAAGCCGATGTGGTCACCCTGCGCGAACTGGTGCCGCAGATGCTTGCCACCCAGCGCCAGAAGATCCTCGACCGCTTCACCGACATGAAAGCCGACCTTGACCCGACGCGACTGGAACAGGAAATGGTCCTGCTCGCCCAGAAAAGCGACGTGGCTGAAGAGCTCGACCGCCTGAGCACCCACATCCTTGAAGTACGCCGCGTGCTCAAGTCTGGTGGCGCCGCCGGTCGGCGCCTGGACTTCCTGATGCAGGAACTCAACCGCGAAGCCAATACACTGGGCTCCAAGGCGTTCGACCCGCGCAGCACCACGGCAGCGGTCAACCTCAAAGTGTTGATCGAGCAAATGCGCGAACAAGTACAGAATATTGAGTAAGGCAACCTTCATGACCCACAGCACCGGCACCCTTTACATCATTTCCGCCCCTTCGGGCGCGGGCAAGAGCAGCCTGGTCAAAGCCTTGACCGACGCTGACGAGCAGATCCGCATTTCGGTGTCCCACACCACCCGCGCCATGCGCCCGGGCGAAGTCAACGGCGTGCACTATCACTTTGTCGAGCGTACCGAATTCGTCAAGATGATCGAACACGGCGACTTCCTGGAGCGCGCCGAAGTCTTCGGCAACCTCTACGGCACCTCCCAAAGCCATCTGCAGCAGACCCTGGACGAAGGTCACGACCTGATCCTGGAAATCGATTGGCAGGGCGCCGAGCAAGTGCGCCAATTGATGCCCAAGGCACGCTCGATCTTTATCCTGCCGCCGTCGCTTGAAGCGTTGCACCAGCGCCTGACCAACCGTGGCCAGGACAGCGACGAGATCATCGAAGGTCGTATGCGTGAAGCCGTCAGCGAAATGAGTCACTACGTCGACTACGACTACCTGATCATCAATGACGATTTCGCCCACGCGCTGGATGATTTGAAGGCGATTTTCCGCGCCAACCAGCTCCAGCAAAAGCGTCAACAGCAGCGTTTCGGCAAATTACTCGCTGAACTGCTCGGTTGATTAGCTCTTCCCAAAACCGCTGCAAGGGCCTTACATTGGCACTTGTAGCGGTTTTGCGAGGGCCTGCGAAAAATCAGCGCTTCCCTAAACGCTGGTGATTTTTTAAACTGCTCAGTCCGCTCGCCCAACCGGGCAGCGCGCATCTTGCATTCGCTCCGAGGAATACCATGGCCCGCGTAACCGTTGAAGACTGCCTAGAACACGTGGATAACCGCTTTGAGCTGGTCATGCTCTCTACCAAGCGTGCCCGTCAACTGGCCACTGGCGGCAAAGAGCCCCTGGTCCAGTGGGAAAACGACAAGCCTACCGTTGTAGCCCTGCGTGAAATCGCTGAAGGCCTGATGAGCTACGAGTTCATCGCCAACGCCGAAATCGTTGAAGACGAACCGCTGTTTGCAGCGTTCGAAAGCGAGTCCAACGAGGACGTCTAAGCCTATGCCTGGTCGACGTAGCACGGCGCGGGGTCACAGCCATCGGCAGGAGTTCACGCTTTGCCGAGCATAGACGCCCTCGCCGATCGCTTATCGGCCTACCTCGGCCCCGACCAGGTCAACCTGGTCCGCCGAGCGTATTTCTACGCCGAACAAGCCCACGACGGCCAGCGCCGGCGTAGCGGTGAGGCGTATGTCACCCATCCCCTTGCGGTGGCAAATATTCTGGCCGACATGCACATGGACCATCAGAGCCTGATGGCCGCGATGCTGCATGACGTGATCGAAGACACCGGCATAGCCAAGGAAGCGCTCAGCGCGCAATTTGGCGAAACCGTGGCCGAACTGGTCGACGGGGTCAGCAAACTGACCCAGATGAATTTCGAGACCAAGGCCGAAGCCCAGGCGGAAAACTTCCAGAAAATGGCCATGGCCATGGCCCGAGACATTCGGGTGATTCTGGTCAAGCTGGCCGACCGGCTGCACAACATGCGCACGCTGGAAGTGCTCTCCGGCGAAAAGCGTCGGCGCATCGCCAAGGAAACCCTGGAAATCTACGCGCCCATCGCCAACCGGCTGGGCATGCACGCCATTCGTATCGAATTCGAAGACCTTGGCTTCAAAGCCATGCACCCGATGCGTTCGGCGCGCATCTACCAGGCGGTCAAACGCGCCCGGGGCAATCGCAAGGAAATCGTCAACAAGATCGAAGAATCCCTGAGCCATTGCCTGGCGATCGACGAGATCGAAGGCGAAGTCAGTGGCCGCCAGAAGCACATCTACGGCATCTACAAGAAGATGCGCGGCAAGCGCCGGGCCTTTAACGAGATCATGGACGTGTACGCGTTCCGGATCATCGTCGACAAGGTCGACACCTGTTACCGCGTGCTGGGCGCTGTACATAATTTGTACAAACCCCTGCCGGGCCGTTTCAAGGACTACATCGCGATCCCCAAGGCCAACGGCTATCAGTCGCTGCATACCACGCTGTTCGGTATGCATGGCGTGCCGATCGAGATCCAGATCCGTACCCGCGAAATGGAAGAGATGGCCAACAACGGCATCGCTGCCCACTGGCTGTACAAATCCAGCGGCGACGAACAGCCCAAAGGCACCCATGCCCGTGCCCGCCAATGGGTCAAGGGCGTGCTGGAAATGCAGCAACGAGCCGGCAACTCCCTGGAATTCATCGAAAGCGTGAAGATTGACCTGTTTCCGGACGAGGTCTATGTGTTCACGCCCAAGGGCCGGATCATGGAGCTGCCCAAGGGCTCCACGGCGGTCGACTTTGCCTACGCAGTGCACACCGACGTCGGCAACAGCTGCATTGCCTGTCGGATCAATCGTCGCCTCGCACCGCTGTCCGAGCCGCTGCAAAGTGGCTCCACGGTCGAGATCGTCAGTGCTCCAGGCGCGCGCCCTAACCCGGCCTGGCTCAACTTTGTCGTCACCGGCAAGGCCCGAACGCATATTCGCCACGCGCTGAAACTGCAGCGCCGCTCCGAGTCCATCAGCCTGGGCGAGCGCCTGCTGAACAAGGTGCTCAACGGCTTCGACAGCGCCCTGGACAAGATTGCGCAAGAACGCGTGCAGGCGATGCTTCATGAGTATCGCCAGGAAACCATCGAAGACCTGCTCGAAGATATCGGCCTGGGCAACCGCATGGCTTATGTGGTCGCCCGTCGCCTGCTGGGCGAAGGCGAACAGCTGCCGAGCCCGGAAGGCCCGCTGGCGATTCGCGGCACCGAGGGCCTGGTGCTCAGCTATGCAAAATGCTGCACGCCGATCCCGGGCGACCCGATCGTCGGCCACCTGTCTGCGGGCAAGGGCATGGTGGTGCACCTGGACAACTGCCGCAACATCACCGAAATCCGCCACAACCCGGAAAAATGCATCCAGCTCTCGTGGGCCAAGGATGTCACCGGCGAATTCAACGTCGAGCTGCGAGTGGAACTGGAACATCAGCGCGGCCTGATCGCCCTGCTGGCCAGCAGCGTCAATGCGGCCGACGGCAATATCGAGAAAATCAGCATGGACGAACGTGATGGTCGCATCAGCGTGGTCCAACTGGTGGTCAGTGTGCACGACCGTGTGCACCTGGCCCGCGTGATCAAGAAACTGCGCGCCTTGACCGGTGTGATCCGCATCACCCGTATGCGTGCATAACCGATCCATTACAAGGAGTCATTCATGACCAAGACAGTTATCACCAGCGATAAAGCCCCAGCCGCCATCGGCACCTACTCCCAGGCGATCAAGGCGGGCAACACCGTCTACATGTCCGGCCAGATTCCGCTGGACCCAAAGACCATGGAACTGGTTGAAGGCTTCGAAGCCCAGACCGTACAAGTCTTCGAAAACCTTAAATCCGTGGCTGAGGCTGCCGGTGGTTCGTTCAAGGACATCGTCAAGCTGAACATCTTCCTCACCGACCTGAGCCATTTCGCCAAGGTCAACGAGATCATGGGCAAGTACTTCGAACAACCCTACCCAGCCCGCGCCGCCATTGGCGTTGCCGCCCTGCCAAAGGGTGCACAGGTTGAGATGGACGCCATTCTGGTCATCGAGTAAAACACCCGGCGCAGCCCCAACAGGCTGCGCCGGCTTCGTTTCATAAGGATTTCGTAATGCGCAAAGCGCTTGTAGCCTCTTCGTTGCTCGCACTGTTGCTGAGCGGCTGTGCCAGCAACCCCGCCGACCTCGACGTAAGCGGTACCTGGATCAACCAGGCCGCCATCGACGCGGCGGCCAAGGGCGGCCCTTTGCGTGAAGCCCTGCAATCCTATGGCCCCAACCTTGAGTGGGAGGTCAACACCAAGGCGCTGCAGGCGCGCTACTACAACGGTTTTGAAGTAGCGGAAGGCAAGTTGTCGGGTGAAAAACCCGGCGCGTGGAGCGTGGATTTCTACGGCAGCTCCGCCACCGAGCTCAAGCGCAAAGGCAAACAATTGCTGCAAGTGGCTAACGACAATGAGCCAGAGCAACTGTTCGCCCGCGCCAAAGACCCTGCGCCGGAAGGCGCGCCACTGGGTGCCAACTTCGAGCGCGCGCTGTACGCGGCCTATATGGGCGGCGACTGGAAGATCAGCGACGGCACCGGCAGCGGTGCCACGGTGCAGTTCCAGGCAGACGGAAAGGTCGCCGGTCTGCCAGGGGTTGATCGCTATTCACTCTGCCTGGCAGGCGATTGCGCCTCCATGAGCGGCGGCTATGACAGCATCTGGCTGCAACTGAACGGCCAGGGCAACCCTTGGATCTTCGCGCGCAAGGGTGAGCAACTGGAGATCTTTCAGGCGATCAACACCGCACAGGCCGATGAAGTGCCTTCGTTTACGCCAGGCCCTCGCCAATGGTTGCTTGAAAAGTAATAAAAGCCTCACCCAAATCCAAATGTGGGAGCTGGCTTGCCTGCGAGAATCGTAGTCTCCACACAACTCGATCAACGGTAACCACGATGCGAAGCGAGTCGCTCTTGATCTTGATCTGCTTGTGATCTTGATCTCAGGCGCCCCGTTAAACCACGCTGGCCGGAATTCGACAGGGATGGATATGTACACGGTCCAACTATATTGACTGTTAGGCCGCCTTCGCAGGCAAGCCAGCTCCCACATTTGGATGGTGGTGTGTCAGGTAGATAAGCGTCGGCTGTCAGGCCGTCACGGGAGCAAGCTCCCTCGCCACAGGTCCAGCGTCGGCTCTAATTTGTGTAGATACCTATGCTGCGATGACGGTATTACATCCAACAAAGATATGATGGGCATACCGCTATCGCAGGCAAGCCCCCCACATTTTTGCCCGCGTTTCAGCCTTTCAGAATCGCGGCATAGCCTTCCCGGTAAGTCGGGTAAGTTGGCACCCAACCCAGCGCCTTGATACGCGCATTACTGCATTGCTTGCTCCCCGCCCGCCGTACACTGGCATCCTCGGCCCACTCGGTCACACCCAGGTATTCACGCAACCAGGCCACCACCTCGGCCAGTGGTGCCGGCGCATCGTCAACGCCGATGTAGACCTTGTCCAGCGAACCACCCTTTTCCACATGCCGCAGCAAAAAGGCGAGCAGGCCCGCGGCGTCATCGGCGTGGATACGGTTGCCATACAACGGCGGGTCAATCGCTACACGATAGCCTTGGCGAACCTGAGTCAGCAGCCATTCACGACCCGGGCCGTAAATCCCGGTCAGCCGCACAACGGTGGCCGGGATGCCGCTATTGAGCGCCACTTGCTCAGCCTCCAGCATCACCTGCCCGGAATAACCCTTCGCTTGCGTCTCTGACGTTTCGTCAACCCACTCGCCGCTCTGCTGCCCGTAAACACTGCTGCTGGAGACGAACACCAGATGTTTCGGCTCCTGGCCGTAATCGCCCAGCCACTCCAACACATGCTGCAACCCTTGCACGTAAGCGGCGCGATAGCCGGCCTCGTCGTGGTCGGTGGCAGCGGCGCAGTACACCAGATAATCCACCCCGCCGATCGGCCAAGTGTCAGGGCAATCCTTTTTGAACAGATCACCGGCGATGCCGATCACGCCGGCGGGCAAGCGTGAAATATCGCGGCGCAGGCCGTGAACCTCCCATTCCGAGGCCAGCAATTGGCTAGCCAGCCGACTACCCACATCGCCGCAACCGGCAATCACAACAGAAGGCGCAGACATCATAAAACTCCATTCTTAAAGGCGCAGATTAGCCGCGCGAGTGGATCAACGGCCAGTAAAAAGCGAAATAAAGTAACAGTGCCACTTTAGTTAACAAGAATTACTTGCAATAATAACCGCCCATTTGTCCTCGACCCCAAGGGTCTGGAAGGACGATCACCCATTTTTTCTCTCAGGTCCGGCCAGCATGACACGTAATACAACCCCCGCTTCGCCAACCAAGCCTCACAGCCCATCCCGCGCCTGGCGTGCGATTGCTGCGATGCTGTTCAGCGTCCTGCTGGCACCGACCGCCGCATTCGCTGATGCCACCGCCCCTGCCACTCCAGCGGCCGCCGAGCAAAATGCTGCGACCCCGGCAGCGCCTGCCGTAGCACCAGTGGCTACCGACCCGGCCCAGGCCGCGGGCGACGCCGCACCTGCCGACGAAACCGGCGTCGTGCTGGAAGAAGACAACACCCTGGGCATGGCCCATGACCTGTCACCCTGGGGCATGTACCAGAATGCCGACGTGGTGGTGAAGGCTGTGATGATCGGCCTGGCCATCGCCTCGATCATTACCTGGACTATCTGGATTGCCAAAGGCTTCGAGCTGCTGGGCGCCAAGCGTCGTCTGCGCGCTGAAATCGTCCACCTGAAAAAAGCCACAACCCTTAAGGAAGCGAGCGAAACCGCGACCAAAAAGGGCACCCTGGCCAACCTGCTGGTGCACGACGCGCTGGAAGAAATGCGCCTTTCGGCCAACACCCGCGAAAAAGAAGGCATCAAGGAACGCGTCAGCTTCCGCCTGGAGCGTCTGGTCGCCGCCTGCGGCCGCAACATGAGCAGCGGCACCGGCGTACTCGCCACCATCGGCTCCACAGCCCCGTTCGTCGGCCTGTTCGGCACCGTGTGGGGCATCATGAACAGCTTCATCGGCATCGCCAAAACCCAGACCACCAACCTCGCCGTCGTTGCCCCCGGCATCGCCGAAGCCCTGCTGGCTACAGCCCTGGGCCTGGTTGCCGCGATTCCAGCGGTGGTGATCTACAACGTCTTCGCCCGTTCGATCGCCGGTTATAAGGCTCAGGTATCGGATGCGTCGGCAGAAGTCCTGCTGCTGGTCAGCCGTGACCTCGATCACCTGCCTACCGAGCGCAGCTCGCAACCGCACATGGTGAAAGTGGGGTAATCGGCCATGGGCCTGCATTTGAATCAAGGCGACGATGAACTCGTCGAGAACCACGAAATCAACGTCACGCCGTTTATCGACGTGATGCTGGTGCTGCTGATCATCTTCATGGTGGCGGCACCGTTGGCCACCGTGGACATCAAGGTAGACCTGCCCGCCTCCAGCGCCAAGCCGGCGCCGCGGCCGGAGAAGCCGATTTTCCTCAGCGTCAAGGCGGACCAACGCCTGTTCCTGGGCGAAGAAGAAGTCAAGGCTGAAACCCTGGGGCCGGTGCTCGACGCCAAGACCCAGGGCAAGAAAGACACGACGATCTTCTTCCAGGCCGACAAGGGCGTGGACTATGGCGACCTGATGAGCGTGATGGATGCCCTGCGGGCAGCCGGTTACCTCAAGGTAGGCCTGGTCGGACTTGAGACGGCAGCCAAGAAATGATCACGACGCGCCACAAACTGACGCGTTACGGCACCAGCCTCGCCGTCGTGCTGGGCGTGCATGCCGTCGCGATCATCATCGCGCTCCAATGGTCCGCGCCGCAGGCGATCCAGCTGCCGCCGGCCGCGATGGTCATCGACCTGGCGCCGCTGCCAGCGCCACCGCCGCCGCCGGCACCGCCCAAGGTCGTGGCCCCACCGCCGCCGCCGGTTGAAGAGCTGCCCTTCCCGAAATTGGCCGAGGCGCCCAAGCCGACGATCCAGGTGCCCAAGCCGGTCAAGCCCAAACCCAAGCCGCAACCGCCCAAGCCCGTGGAGAAGAAGCCCGATCCGCCCAAGGAGAAACCTTCCGAGGAGCCACCGAGCGAAACGCCACCGAGCAACGCACCTGCGCAAAAATCTGCCCAGCCTGCGCCCGGCCCATCGGCACAACAGCTTGCTGCCCAGGCATCCTGGCAAAGTACCCTGCTGGCGCACCTGCAGAAGTACAAGAAGTACCCGCCGGGCGCCCAGCAACGTGGCAAGGAAGGCATGAACCGCCTGCGTTTCGTGGTCGATGGCGAAGGCAATGTACTGTCCTACGAACTGGAAGGCCGCTCCGGCAATGCCGACCTGGACCGTGCAACCCTGGAGATGATCCGCAAGGCTCAGCCCTTGCCGAAGCCGCCAGCCGACCTGTTGAAAAACGGCAGTGTCGAACTGGTTGCGCCCTTCGTTTACAACATCGATAAACGTCGCCGCTAGCAGAGCAGTGTGGGAGGGGCTTGCCACCTCCCACACTGGCTTTCATGGCGACAACAATTTCCGACATTCCCCACTCAATCCCCAGCAAAGTTCTGATAACGTGCGTCTATCGATTGCAGCCGGTATGCTTGGCCCGCAACTTCATGGACGCCCGCTATGACTCTTACAGAATTACGCTACATCGTGACCCTCGCCCAAGAACAGCACTTCGGCCATGCTGCCGAGCGTTGCCACGTCAGCCAGCCGACGCTGTCGGTGGGCGTGAAAAAGCTTGAAGACGAACTCGGTGTGCTGATTTTCGAGCGCAGCAAGAGCGCCGTGCGCCTCACACCAGTGGGCGAAGGTATCGTTGCCCAGGCCCAGAAGGTCCTGGAACAAGCGCAAAGCATTCGCGAGCTGGCCCAGGCCGGCAAGAACCAGCTGACCGCACCGCTCAAAGTCGGCGCGATCTACACCGTGGGCCCTTACCTGTTCCCGCACCTGATCCCGCAACTGCACCGCGTCGCGCCGCAGATGCCACTGTATATCGAAGAAAACTTTACCCACGTACTGCGCGACAAACTGCGCAACGGCGAGCTGGACGCGATCATCATCGCCCTGCCGTTCAACGAGGCAGACGTGCTGACCCTGCCGCTCTACGACGAGCCGTTCTACGTGCTGATGCCGGCCTCGCACCCGTGGACCAAAAAGGACACCATCGACGCCGGCCTGCTCAACGACAAGAGTCTGCTGCTGCTCGGTGAAGGCCACTGCTTCCGCGATCAGGTGCTGGAAGCCTGCCCGACCCTGACCAAGGGCAACGACGGCGCCAAGCACACTACGGTGGAATCCAGCTCCCTGGAAACCATCCGCCATATGGTCGCGTCCGGCCTGGGTATCTCGATCCTGCCGCTGTCAGCGGTGGACAGCCATCACTATGCCCAGGGCGTGATCGAAGTGCGCCCACTCACACCGCCGGTGCCGTTCCGTACCGTGGCCATTGCCTGGCGCGCCAGCTTCCCACGCCCAAAGGCGATTGAGATCCTCGCCGATTCGATCCGCCTGTGCTCGGTGGCCAAGCCGCCCGCTGCGAGCTAAGCAAGCGTATGACTGAGCTGTCGCAGGTGTCGGTGACGGCACTCAAGGGTGTCGGTGAAGCCATGGCCGAGAAGTTGGCCAAGGTCGGCCTGGAAAACCTCCAGGACGTGCTGTTCCACTTGCCCCTGCGTTATCAGGACCGTACCCGTGTCGTGCCCATCGGCCATTTGCGCCCAGGCCAGGACGCGGTGGTCGAAGGCACTGTCAGCGGCGCTGACGTGGTGATGGGCAAGCGCCGCAGCCTGGTGGTGCGCCTGCAGGATGGCACCGGCGGCTTGAGCCTGCGGTTCTACCATTTCAGCAATGCACAGAAGGAGGGCCTCAAGCGTGGCACCCGCGTGCGCTGCTACGGTGAGGCACGTCCCGGCGCATCGGGCCTGGAGATCTACCACCCGGAATACCGCGCCATCACCGGCGACGAACCGCCACCGGTGGACACCACCCTCACACCGATCTACCCGCTGACCGAGGGCCTGACCCAGCAACGCCTGCGCCAACTGTGCATGCAGACCCTGACCCTGCTCGGCCCGCAAAGCCTGCCCGACTGGCTACCGCTGGAGCTGGCGCGGGATTATCAACTGGCGCCCCTGGCCGATGCGATACGCTATTTGCATAACCCGCCAGCGGATGCCGATGTGGACGAACTCGCCCTCGGCCATCATTGGGCACAACATCGCCTGGCCTTCGAAGAACTGCTGACCCACCAACTGTCCCAGCAACGCCTGCGTGAAAGCATGCGTTCCCTGCGTGCCCCGGCAATGCCCAAGGCCACGCGACTGCCCGCGCAATACCTGGCCAACCTGGGTTTTGCCCCGACGGGTGCCCAGCAGCGCGTGGGCAATGAAATTGCCTACGACCTCAGCCAGCAGGAGCCGATGCTGCGCCTGATCCAGGGCGACGTGGGCGCAGGCAAGACCGTGGTCGCCGCCCTCGCTGCCCTGCAAGCACTGGAAGCCGGTTACCAGGTTGCGCTGATGGCGCCGACAGAAATTCTCGCCGAACAACACTTCATCACCTTCAAACGCTGGCTCGAACCCCTGGGCCTGGAAGTGGCGTGGCTGGCGGGCAAACTCAAGGGCAAAAACCGCGCGAGCGCCCTGGAACAAATCGCTGCCGGCGCGCCGATGGTGGTGGGTACTCATGCGCTGTTCCAGGACGAAGTGCAGTTCAAGAACCTTGCCCTGGTGATCATCGACGAACAGCACCGCTTCGGCGTGCAACAGCGCCTGGCCCTGCGCCAGAAAGGCGTGGGTGGGCGCATGAATCCGCACCAGTTGATCATGACCGCCACACCGATCCCGCGCACCCTGGCCATGAGCGCCTACGCCGACCTCGACACCTCGATCCTTGATGAACTGCCGCCAGGGCGCACGCCGGTCAACACCGTGCTGGTCACCGACACCCGGCGCGTCGAAGTGATCGAGCGCGTGCGCGGCGCCTGCGCCGAAGGCCGCCAGGCGTACTGGGTCTGTACCTTGATTGAAGAGTCTGAAGAGCTGACCTGCCAGGCCGCCGAAACCACTTATGAAGACCTCACCAGCGCTTTGGGTGAGCTCAAGGTGGGATTGATCCATGGCCGTATGAAACCGGCAGAAAAAGCCGCGGTAATGGCCGAGTTCAAGGCCGGCAACCTGCAACTGCTGGTGGCCACCACCGTAATCGAGGTGGGCGTGGATGTGCCCAACGCCAGCCTGATGATCATCGAAAACCCCGAGCGCCTTGGCCTGGCGCAACTGCACCAATTGCGCGGACGGGTTGGCCGGGGCAGTGCAGCCAGCCACTGCGTGCTGCTCTATCACCCGCCGCTGTCGCAGATCGGTCGCCAGCGCCTGGGTATCATGCGCGAAACCAACGACGGTTTTGTCATCGCTGAAAAAGACCTCGAACTGCGCGGCCCCGGTGAAATGCTCGGCACGCGCCAGACCGGCCTGCTGCAATTCAAGGTCGCCGACCTGATGCGCGACGCCGACTTGTTGCCAGCCGTGCGCGATGCTGCGCAAGCATTGCTCGAGCGTTGGCCCGATCACGTCAGCCCCTTGCTCAACCGCTGGCTGCGCCACGGCCAGCAATACGGCCAAGTCTGACCCCCTGCCTGTAGGAGCGAGCTTGCTCGCGAAAAGCGTCAACGATAACGCGGACATTCTGGGTGATCGCGCCGTCAGGAAGGTCTTCGCGAGCAAGCTCGCTCCTACAGGGTAATCAGCACACCGCCAACCTCATCACAAACGCCACTTATCCGACCAACACCCGTATCAAGCTGGTTATACTCCAATGACTGTAAGAAATTGGATCAGGCCATGTCAGAAGTTGCCCTCGCTACAGCCCCACTGACCGCCCCGCCGGTCATTCGGGCGCTGCTCGCAAAGCTCGCCATCCCCTACACGGAAGTCATCGAACAGCCTGGCCTGAACCCTGCCCGAAAGGTCCAGGCGGTGTTGCTTGAAGATGCGGTTGGCGCGCTCATGGTGCTGTTTCCCCAAAGCCAGTTGCTGGACCTCAACCGCCTCGCCGAACTCACCGGTCGCCGCCTCACGGCCGTCGCCCCCGAGCGGGTCGAGCGTATGCTGGGCAAGCATGACCTGAGCCTGCTGCCGGGCTTGCCGCCACTGACCAGCTCGCCGTGCCTGTACGAAGGCCGCTTGCTCAATGAGCCAAGCCTGCTGGTGCACTCGGGCGAAGCCGGGCTGTTGCTGGAAATCCCCACCGACGCCTTCAAGAGCCTGCTCACCAAGGCCAGCGCCGCGCAGTTCGGTGAGCCCTTGAGCAACATCCGTCCGAACCTCGACCGCCCCAATGATGACCGCGAGGAAATCACCCAGGCGATGCAAGCCTTCACCGCTCGCCGTATCCAGCAACGCCTGGAAGCGACCATCGAAATTCCGCCGCTGGCCGACACGGCACAGAAGATCATCAAGCTGCGCGTGGATCCCAACGCCACCATCGACGACATTACTGGCGTGGTGGAAACCGACCCGGCCCTTGCCGCCCAGGTCGTAAGCTGGGCCGCGTCGCCCTACTATGCCTCGCCGGGCAAGATCCGCTCAGTCGAAGACGCCATTGTGCGCGTGTTGGGCTTTGATCTTGTGATCAACCTGGCGCTGGGCCTGGCCCTGGGCAAAACCCTGAGCCTGCCCAAGGACCGCCCGCACCTATCGACGCCGTACTGGCACCAGTCGATCTACACCGCCGCCGTGATCGAGGGCCTGACCCGCGCCATGCCCCGTGCCCAACGGCCGGAAGCGGGCCTGACCTACCTGGCAGGTTTGCTGCACAACTTCGGCTACCTGCTGCTTGCCCATGTGTTCCCACCGCATTTCTCGCTGATCTGCCGACACCTGGAGGTCAACCCGCACCTGTGCCACAGCTATGTCGAGCAGCACTTGCTGGGCATCAGCCGCGAGCAGATCGGTGCCTGGCTGATGCGCTATTGGGACATGCCGGATGAGTTGTCAACGGCCCTGCGCTTCCAGCACGACCCGACCTATGACGGGCAATATGCCGAGTATCCGAACCTGGTGTGCCTGGCGGTGCGCCTGTTGCGTAGCCGCGAAATTGGCTCCGGGCCGGATGAATCCATTCCGGATGCGTTGCTTGAGCGTCTGGGTCTGAGCCGCGAGAAGGCTGAGGAAGTGGTCGGCAAGGTGCTGGATGCCGAAGTGCTGTTGCGCGAATTGGCTTCGCAGTTCAGCCAGGGGTAAGCCCACCGCCTGTTAAACCGCTATCGCAGGCAAGCCAGCTCCCACAGTTGACCGTATTTCCAAGTTGGAACGCGGTCACTGTGGGAGCTGGCTTGCCTGCGATGAATTCAACGCGGTGTACCTGAACGCTCTACGTCGTTGACGCTCGTTCCCACGCGGGGCGAACCAGTTGGGAACAGAACGCAGATCAGTCGTGGTTCTTATCAATCAATGTAAACACCAACG
Source organism: Pseudomonas paralactis (assembly GCF_001439735.1). Lineage (GTDB taxonomy): Bacteria > Pseudomonadota > Gammaproteobacteria > Pseudomonadales > Pseudomonadaceae > Aquipseudomonas > Aquipseudomonas paralactis. The sequence goes on along the minus strand of NZ_JYLN01000003.1, from coordinate 290,731 downwards.
CTTTTACCTGAAAAGTGGAGGTGTACTTGCAAACCAGCTTGGTATTCGGATATGTGCTTGGATCAAGAGGATAGGCATCCCACCCTCCAGTCATACCCCCGGGCTGTGGCATTTTTACAGGAGCACCTGATTCTACAGGGACGCCGAAATGCGACCGAATGTCGGACTTCGTCATCGTAGATGCGAGCGGTTTGGGCAGCTCGCCCCTATATTCCAACGTCGAGGGAGTGCTTTTAATCAGAGTGATGAACAGCGCTTCCAATCGCTTGGTTTCTGCCCAAAAACTCAGGGAAAGTCCCCATGCAGGTTCTAAGTGCAGGCGATCCCGCCCGTCATAGAGCTCTTGTAATGGCTGGTTCGGTATCAGCCTTTCAGTAATCAAATCTTCGTAGCGTTTGCCCAGATTTCTGATCCAGCCGTTAATAGTTTGCGCACTCATCAATACCACCCCTGTTCTTTACTGAGCCTATGCAGTTGCTCTCGAGCCACTTCAACGTCCGCTTCGGTGCAGCCTTCCTCCAGAAGTCCACGTTTAATCGCATTGAAGTTGCTGTCCACTGCGGCGCTCAGGTCGGAGGCATCCTTGATGCTGCGACTGCTTAAGTCGTCATACGGCCCAACTTCCAGTGGGCGGACCATTGGCTTGGCAAGCACCAAATACAGCGGCGGCACACCCGAATGAGCCGGAAACGAAATGATCGTATCCTGCCAGGTAACTTCCTCAGCCTCCCCGGCCAGGGTATGAGAGAGAGGTTAACTGCGGCGATTGACGCCTGGATTTACGTGTCAGTGTTCTGCATGTTTTGTCCTTTTTTAGCGCGCAGGGGTGCTCAAACGCGGTCATGGCGTTGATGTGTGCAAGGGAATAGCGCCGAACTGGCACTAGAAAGATGTTGCAGGCTCGCGCAAAGCCAAACAACTGTCCGTTCGGCTAGGTATTGGGAAAAACAGAAACGTCTTACAAGGCTTTGAGGTTGCCCCTAGGACACTCGATCTCTAGTCTCCGTACACCGCTGCACACGTAGCGTGTCGGGCGTCGCGGCCCGGTTTAATCAGACGCAAAGTGCCATTTCCGCTTTCAGGTGACGCCTTTTTATCGTCTACTGTGCGGCGTTATGGTGGCTGTGCGCGGGATACCTTTGGGTATGCCGGTTTCCTGATTCCGGTCCGCGAACCTGCGTACAGCTACCACCCGATCGCGTCGCGGCGATCTGTGGCAGCTCCACTTAATCAGGAAGTTCACAATGATCAAACCTACCCCCAATCCCCCCATTCGCTTGTTCACTGTAGCCGCAGGCATGAACACCGAAGACCTGTTGGTCAACCTCAGCGAAACACTGGCCTCGGCCAACGCGCTGAGTTGCGATCTGGCCTTTGACCTTGAAGGGCCAAAACGAGAGGAACTGCTGGGCGTTGCGCAGTTAATCGAACTGGCACAGTTACTAGCTGATCGAGTACTCACTGTCTCGGGGCAAGTAACCCGGTGAGATGACGGGTAATACGCCGAATATCCAAACCTGGTCTGAGCCGCGAGAAGGCTGAGGAAGTGGTCGGCAAGGTGCTGGATGCCGAAGTGCTGTTGCGCGAATTGGCTTCGTAGTTCAGCCAGAGGTAAGCCCACCGCCTGTTAAACCGCTATCGCAGGCAAGCCAGCTCCCACAGTTGACCGTATTTCCAAGTTGGAACGCGGTCACTGTGGGAGCTGGCTTGCCTGCGATGAAGTCAACTCGGTCTACCTGACCACCTACTTCTTTTTCTTCGGCTTCAAATACTTGGTCAAGCCCTGAAACCAGATCACCAGCGCCGGGTTGCCCTTGATCTGAATCGACTTGTCCTGAATCCCCGTCATAAACGCCAGTTGCTTGTTCTTCGCCTGCATCGTGGCGAAGCCATAGGCGGCGTCTTTGAAGGCAATCGCAAAGGCAGGCGCAGGATGAACGCCTGAACGACTGGTGATGCGCTGGTCTTTGACGATGAAGTGACGGGCAACCTTGCCGTCGAGGGTCTGCAGCTGGAAGGCCAGGTCTTTGTCACCCAACTGCTGCTGGAACGCGGGGTTCGTGCGGCTGGCTTTGCCCATCATCAGGCCCAGCACCCACAAAAGAAGACGAAATTTCATGCACACGGCCTCGGTGTAATTATTGAGTGGCCGCAGCAGTTTAACGATTTGTCAAAAGAACGCCACCGATCTTGCGCATTAGCAGAAGATCGGCTGGCGTTTGCCGCTTATAGCAGCACGTTACTTAAACGTTTGGGCAAGGTACCGGTGCCCAGTCGGCCAGGTTCGGATCGCGGCAGGTGCCTTCGATCTGAGATTTGCCGGCGCTGGCGACTTGCTTGCTTTCAGCCTGCTTGGCCTGAACGGCCTGGATGCTCTTCTCGGTGGTCACGGCCTCTTTCGGCACAACCGGCAGTGGCGGACGCTTGGTCACGACTTTGCCAGTGGATTTGCCTTTCTTGGCCGGGACAACGGCTGGAGCAGCATCGGCAGTTGCAACCGTGACCACGTCGTTACGCTGCACGCCCACCTGTTGCAGGTCTTTCTCGTAAGCCTGGGTGTAGTTGTTCAGGTCTTCGCTGGCCTTGCCGTTGACCGCAACGATCAGGTCATTGGACTCTTTCAAGCCCGCAACGATTTCCGCCAGGCGCTTACGGCCTTCGGTGTCGTTGACGGTCTTGGCTTTACGGTCAGCCACCAGCTTGGTGAAGGCGCTCTGGTAGCACTGTTGCGATGCCTTGGCGTAGGCGGTGCTGCGATCAATGTCGGAAGCGCTTTTGTTGAAGTCGGTGGAGTAGGACGCGATGCGCTGGTTGTCATCGCTGATCTGCTTCTGACGCTCGGTGTAGTAACCCGCTGCGCCGCCGGCCAGGGCACCGCCCGCAGCACCAATGGCCGCGTTACGGCCACGCTTTTCGGAGTCGCCGGTCAGGGCGCCCAGCAGAGCACCGCCGGCCGCGCCGATTGCGGCGCCGGTCACTACCGACTTGGTCATGTTCGAATCGGTGGCACGCAGGTGCTGGACCGGCTCGTAGCAGTTGGGGTAGTACTCGACCTTGGTGCTCGACGCGACCTTGGACGCAGGCGACGTAGCGCAACCGGTCAACACGGTGCTGAAACCGGCCGCGATCAGCAGCAGGTGACGCTTGGAAACCGACTTACGGGAAAAAAGCATAGATGTGATCTCTGTTAAGTTTGACTTGCCCAGCACGGCCCACCGCCGCCTGAGTCCCTTCCAAGCTCGCTAGACAGCCAACGATCAAGACCGCTGACCGCTCGCTGCGAGCAATTCCTTCAAGATCGTTGCCGGGTCGGCCCGCTGTTGCTTGCGGTAGTTGCCGACATGGCGAACGAACAGTGTCGCGCGCGTCACCAGGCTCTTGCCGAGCACTGGCTTGCGATCCAACTCTTCCTTGATCCGTTGAAACTGCGCCTGGATCACCGCATCGGTGTAGCGCGTGCCGGTGGCCAGGTTGTCGATATAAATCGCCACCGCGCCGTCCAGAGCGCTGCGCCCATTGGCAATGGCGGTGGCGAACAGCTGCGCGCTGGCCTCGTCCTTGTTGTCCACAGCCTGCTGACGGCTCTTCTGCAGGTTGGTCAAACGGATGTTGTAGTTGCTGATGGTCTCGGCCACCAACGCCGCCGACTGGATCAGGTTGCCCGCGGCCTCTTCACGCTGCTGGGCGATCAGCGACACGTTGCGCTTGAGCTCTTCGTTGACCAGGCCCAACTCTGCCTGCAGCTTGGGATCGACACTGGCGGCGATGATGCTGTCCAGGCGTTTGGTCGGGTCCTGGGCGTCGTCGATGGCGTCGGTCAGCGCAGCGAGGCGGCCCTCCTTCTGCCATTGGGCAAACAATTCCTTGTAGCGCGAGCGCGGCGCCGACAACGCGCCGATCGCCACGCGAAAGCCGGTGGTCTCGTTGCTCTGCTCGGTGCCATCAGCCCCAAACAACGGGTATTCGCGGCGCATACCGGTGAACAATGTGCCCTCGCCTTCCAGGTAATTGCCGCCCTTGACCACAAAGCCGCCATAGGTGCCCTGGCGTCGGCCGGCGTGCACCAGTTGGAACGACTCCTGAACCATTTCCGCCGCGTTGCCGATCACGTCGAACATGCCGATGGGGTTGGGCAATTTGGTGCCGATGGGCATCAGCCGCGCCGCCTGGCCAGTGCCGCCGGCTACCTGGTTGAAGACCGCCCAATCCGCTAAAGGCCCGTCGCTTTCGCTGCCCTCAAGACGGCGCGGGAACAGGCGCCCTTCCAGGTCCTGACGGCTCACCGCCTGGCCGCCGCGTGCGGCGTATTCCCACTCCACCTCGGTGGGCAGGCGCACAAATCCCAGGCCGCCGTCTTCGGCCGACGCGCCGCGCCCGCTCACCGGCAGCAACTCGCGGTGATATTTCATCAGCCAGGCGCTGTACACCGCCGAAAACCGCTCGGCTTCAAAGCGCGACAGCTTCACCTTGGGCAACCGCCCGGCCATGCCGGTGGGCGCGTCACACGCCGGTGCCGGTTCACCACTGGCCAGGGACTGCGCCTGGGCCATCACCTGGGCGTATTGGCGGGCGGTCACTTCGTATTTGCCGATGAAGTACAGCATGGGCTTGAGTGGGGTCTTGGCGTCGGTCTTGGGCATCAGCGGCGCGATCACACTATTCCAGGCCTTGGGCAAGTCCTTGAGGGTGAACTGGCCGTTGATGAAGTCGCGCCGGTAACCGGAAATAAACGACTGCTGGTAACCGGCCTCACCTTCGGCAAAGGGGTAGCCAAGGCTGACTTCGCGGTCATCCAGGGTGCCCTGGGCCAGCACGTAGGCGTAGCGGAACACCATGTTGCCCTCGCATGGCAACGGCAGGCTGACGTCGTCCGGCAACGGTTTGGGATTGTCCAGCTTGTCGCTTGCATCGTCTGCCCAAGCCAGCGAGGCCAGGCTCAGCGCCACGCAGGCGCCCAGTAACTTATACATCTCTGATTCCTTCAGAAGCCTGGATACGCGCTACCCGCCAACCCCCACAGGCCGCCGCCACGGCGCTGACGCCGAGCACGGCAGCCAGGGCCAGGCCGTAGTGACGCGCCAAAAGGTGGCTGGCGTAATCGCCCGGCACCTGCACGAAGAGTTGATTCAAACCTGCTTCTGCCAGGCCATAGAGCCCGACACTGAGCAGGCCCGCAAAGCTGGCGCTGTATAACGCCTGCAACAGCACAAACAGCAACAGCGCGCCGGTGGAAAACCCCAGCAGGCGCAACACTGACAATTCCCGCCGCTTGCGCGCCACGGCCGCCAACGCGCCGGCAAAGATCGCCGCAAAGGCCCCCGCCAGAGCCAGCCCGGCGATGATCCAGAACACAATCGACAGGTTGCGGCTCAACGACTGCACTTGTGCGATGGTGTGCGCCTGGGTCGACACCAGCAGGTTCTGCGCAGCGAAATACACCCGCAAAGGTTCCACATCACCGAGACTGCGCGCATACAGGCGAAACGCCGGATAGATGCGCTGTTCGCTCACGCCCGCCACCTCACCGTCCCAATGCAACGCCGGCACCGCACGGCCATCGCGATAATCTTCCGCCGCTTCCAGCAACGCCAAATCAGTAAACAGTCCATCGCGAGCAAAGGCGTCCAACGGCAACACCGCCAGCACTTGCAACCGCGTGCGCTGGGCCTCGACACGCCCTGCCACCTGCCGCGCAAAGCTGGTTTCCAGCCAGTCACCAGGCCTTGCCGCCAGCTTTTCAGCAGCGGTATGGCTCAGCACGATCTGCTCCAAACCGTGGGGCATCGGCAAGCCTGCCAACAACGGGTCCCCGGCGGCGGTTGGCAACATTTCCAGGGTCAGCGCGCCCACCTGGGCCGTTGCCGCAATCTGGCGTGTGCGCGGCACAGCAAACGCCACATCGCTGCGCTGCCCCAACTGCTCGATAAACGCTGCGCTGAACCGGCCACCGCCCAACGGGATAATTTCACGGGTGGCCGGATCGGTCTCCAAGCGTTCGGTCAAACTGCTGACCAGTCCAAATTTCAGGCCGAATAACACCAGTAACGGCGCGATAACCGCCACCAGCGCCAGCACCGAACAGGCCGACAGCCACCCGTCGTTGCGATAGTCCTGCCAGGCGAGTGAGGCAAGCAGACCGATGCGCATCAGCACGCCTCCCCGAGGGTTGCGGTGATGCCGCCGTCTGCATCGCGACGGCAACCGATACGCCGCACCTGCAAGCCACTGGCGCGGGCCAGGGGTTCGTCATGGGTGGCGATCACACAGGCCGCACGCTGTTCACGGGCCTGGGCCAGCAGCGCTTGCATCACTCGCTCGGCGTTGAGCGGGTCGAGGGAAGCGGTCGGCTCGTCGGCCAGCACCAGTTGCGGGGCATGGGCCAAGGCTCGCGCGCAACTCACGCGCTGGCGCTGGCCCACCGACAACGCCGCCGGGCGCTTGGCCAACTGATCGCTGACCTGCAACTGCTCGGCCAGACGCGCCACGCTGCCGTCGTCCTTCAAGCCCAGCAATTGCCGGGACAAAGCGATATTGCCGCGCACATCCAAAAACCCCAGCAGCCCACCGGTTTGCGGCACATAGCCCAGGTGCCGGCTGCGCAACGTGGCCAGGACGGATTGCCGGTCGGCACGCCACAGCGCGCCAATGTCCTGCTGGTTGAACGCAAACTGGCCGATCTGATCCGGCGCCAATACCAGCGCCAGCAGATCCAGCAAGGTGCTTTTGCCGCAACCACTGGGGCCGACAATCGCCAGTTGTTCACCCGCTTGCAGGTGCAACGCCGGGATCACCAGGCTGTAGCGCTGGCTACCGACGCCCCGGCTCTTGTGCACCGCGCTCAGGCTCAACATTACGGCAGCGTCGACAGCGGCACGCGGTACAACGCATCGCCCGGTTCGGCATCGCCGAAACGGACCCAGTTGGCCACGTCGTTATGGAAGGTTTCATACAGACGGATTTTCGAATCCAGCTCGTCGATAAAGTCTTCCTGCTCGGCCACGCTTAACGACAACCACAAATCCTGGGTCATGTTCAGCGACTTGCTGCGGTACGGCAGGCCCTCCAGGTATTCGCCAAGCAAACCGCCGTCGGCCAGGTTGCCGCCCTTGCGCAGAGCTTGCGGGTCTCGGCTCATGTAGGCCGAGGCGCTGGCGATTTCCTGGAAGAAATCCCTGGGCGAGCTTTGGGTCTTGCGCGCCGCATCCACGATCAGCTTCAGCGACTGTTGCAGGTCATTGAGTTGCAGCTTGGTCAGCATCACGCACACCTGAAACGCTGGCAGCGCTGGGTTGGTCAGGTCGCGGTCGGCGGTCCAGGCGCTGACCAGTTGCGGCGCCTGGCTCGCGGTTTTGCGCCCCAGGAAATCCATGTGCATGGCATAGCCGACTGCGGCGGATTTGTCCGCCAGGCTTGGCGCCGAACCGAGCAACGGCACCGGTTGCGGCGTGTTGCTGCGCACCTGATGCACCAGGTTGGCGAATACCGTACCGATCTCATCCACGCGCTCACCCAGTTTGCGCACATCGCCTTCCGGCACTGGCGTATACAGATCGCCGATCTGCGGGTTGGCGTCGGCGGTGAGGATGCGGTACTGGCTCTCGGCCCCGGCGTGGGTTTTCTTGTCGGCGTCGGTGCGCAGGTGCAGCGCGTAGATCTTGATCTGCTTGCCGAGTGCGGCCTGGCGCACTTCGGCTTCGTTCATCTGAGTAGCGGCGAACGGGTCGTTCTTGCGCAGCGCACCCGCGTCGGTGACCAGCAGGATGATGCGCCCGCCATATCCCGACCAGTCCATACCATCCACCGCCTGCATTACCCCGGCAAACGCGTCTTCGTTGAAAGAGTGGCTGGAGACGGTTGAGGCTTTGACCTGGCGCGCCATGTCGAGGAAGCGCTGCGGGTCGCGCCCCTGATCGAGGCTGATCAGGGTCTTGGCGACATACTCAAGGCCCGGGGTTTTCTTGATGCTGCTACGAAAACCGACCAGGCCGAAGCTGACGCTGTCCAATTCGCCGCGCTCGGCGATGCGGGTTTGCAGTTCATGCACGACATCGCGAATCTGGTCGATGTACGGCTGCATCGACACCGTGGTATCCACCACCAGCACCACCGCGGTGCGGAATGCATCGGCATTGGCACTGAGCATCGGGGTTGCCGGTTTGGCAGCCGCGCTGCGGCCTGGGTCGATGGAGGCCACGTTGAGCAACTGCACCGGCTGGCCGTTTTCGTCGAAGCTCTCTTTGGAGTCGAAGATCGGCAGCAGGTAGAACTGGTTTTGCGGCACCGCGCTGGCGGTCGGCTCAAGGGCCAGGACTTGCTGGTTGTCCTCGCGATTGCTCTGCGCCTTGGCCAACGCGCTTTTCGCAGCAGCAGGATCGGCCAACAGTTTTTCTACCTCGCCGAACTGGCGCAGGAACATCACGGGCGCACGCCCCGAGCGTTCGGTGAACTTGAGCACCAGGCTTTGTTTCCAGTCGCTGACCTGGGAGGCCGGCAACCAACCGTCGCTGCGCCCATCGGTGGCAGCGCCGACGCGTACCCAGGGGCTGCCATCAACCTCCTTGCGCTGGTACACGTAAAGCACGGAGAACGCCGGCAACGCTTTGCCTGGCGCACTGCCCGCGTCGGTTGAAAGCTTGGCGCCGGGCTTGCTGAGTACGCGCTGGAACAGGGTCTTCTTGCCTGCCATCAGCAAGGGGCGTTGACCGTCACCCACGTCCGCGACAGCCAACGGTGGCGTCACCTTGGGCACCACGGCGGCTGGCGGCTGGTCCGGTTCATCGCTGCTGCTCAACCACCAGTAGCTGGCGCCACCAATGGCCAACGCAACCGCGACCGCCACGGCGGCCAAGGCCAATACCGGCCCACGGCGCTGCTCGGACGGGGCGCTGTGCTGCGTCGGCGTGACCACCGGTTGGCGCACTATTGGCTGCGGCTGCGGTTTATCCGTCGGAATGTCGAGGGTGACGGGAGTCATGCCCGCCAGATCAAAGCTCAGTGGAATCGGCAAAGGCCGTACCAGCGTGGCGTCCGATTCATCCGCCGGCAGTTGATCCAGCGCCAACAACAGCGCTGCCGCATCCGGATAACGCTGCGCCGGGTCCTTGGCCAACAACTTGCGCAGCACGCCCTGGTAGCGCCCGTGATGCACAGGCAATTCCGGCAAGGGTTCAGTCAAGTGCGCCAGCGCGGTGGAGAGCGCATCGGTGCCGCTGTACGGCAGCGTGCCGACGAGTATTTCGTACAGCACCACGCCGAGTGCGTAGAGGTCGGCGCGACCATCGATCTCCTGGCCCCTCGCCTGCTCCGGGCTCATGTAGCTCGGCGTACCCACGGCGAACCCGGCCTGGGTGAACTGGGTGCGGTCGTCCAGCGACTTGGCGATACCAAAGTCCGACAGTACTGCGGTGCCATCGGCGCGGAACAGAATGTTCGCCGGCTTGACGTCGCGGTGCACCAACCCCTGGGCATGGGCATAACCCAGCGCCGAGGCGATCTGGCGGATCAACGTCACGCCCTGCTCCGGCGTCAGGCCAGCGGCAATGCGCTCCTTGAGCGTGCCGTTGGGCAGGTATTCCATGGCCATGTAATACAGCTCACCGACGTTGCCGATGTCATGGATGGTCACCGTGTGCGGGTGCGACAGGCGCGCCAGGGTCTTGCCCTCGCGCAGGAAGCGCTCGCAGAAACTCGGATCGGCTGCCAACGCCGCCGCCATCACCTTCAACGCTACCTTGCGCTCCAGCGACCGTTGGGTCGCCAGGTACACGCTGGCCATGGCGCCTTCGCCGATCTCGCCTTCGATGTCATAACCTGGAATGACAATGTTCATGACGAGACCTTCACGACGAGGGTGGTGATATTGTCCGATGCGCCGCGATTGAGCCCCAGGTGCACCAGGCTGCGCACGATTTCATCCGGTGCGTCATGGCTGAGCACGTCACGGATCTCATGGTCTTCGACGGTCTTGTTCAGGCCGTCGCTGCACAACAGGTAGCTGTCGCCGGGGGCGATCAACAGTTCGACCGACGCCACGTCCAGTTGCGCTTCCACGCCAACAGCACGGGTGACGATATTGGAGCGCGGATGGGTGCGGGCGTCGGCTTCGCTGAGCAGGCCGCTGTCTTGCAGGTCCTGCACGTAGCTGTGGTCGCGAGAGATGCTTTCGAGCACGCCGTCACGCAGGCGATACAGGCGACTGTCGCCGGCCCACAGGCACACACCGCGCAAGCCGCGCGCGGCGAATACCACCACGGTGCTGCCCATCATGGTCACGCCACGGTTGGCGGTTTCTTCGCGCACAACGGTGTTGATGCGCAGCAGGTCGTTGCGCAGCGCCGCGGTGTATTCGTCGAGGGAGCGGCCCAGCGGCACATGGCGCAGGCTGTCGACGATCAAACTGCTGACATAGTCCCCCGCCGCGTGCCCGCCCATGCCGTCGGCCACTACCCACAAGCGGTTTTCCGGCAGGTCCAGAAAGGCATCTTCGTTGACTTGGCGAACCATGCCCACATGGCTTTTGCTCGCGGATTTGTACGTCGCGCCCATCTACACCACACCCTCTTGTCCGAGCAAAAACTGCGCAAAATCGTCGGCGGCAGGCAAGCCCTGGCACCGTAATAAACCAGGGGAAATACGTTGCGAACCGCGGCCCCACCACAGGCTTGCGCCCTCGCACGCCAGTTCGGCCAGCGCAGTCATGCGCTGATGGGGCGCGGTGGCCGCCATGCGCTGCAGGCCGGCGAAACGACTATCGACTGCGCGCGGTTCACTCACCGCAAAGCCCAGGCCGTCGAGGCCCGCGTTGAAGCTTTCGAAGGTAGCGCCGCTGTCCAGGGTGCTGAGCAACAGCTCTTCGGCCTGCTCGAACCAAGTGTCTGGCCCACCCACCAGGGAGGCAGGATTTGTGTCGTGATCCAGCAAGGTGACCACGGCCAGCGGAAAATACCGCCCGACCCGATCAATGCTCGGCATCACCACGCCCGCCGCCGCATCTGGCCCGCATACGCCCGGCGCCAGTACAAAGCGCCACAACGGGCTGACCAGGTACACGTTGAGCCAATCACCGCCCAGGCTGTTCTGGCTGGCGAGCAAACCCGCCGCCAGCCAGCTGTCCCACGGCCCGATAAAACTCTGGGGCAAGGCGCGGCTGACAAAGTCCCCGCGGCTGGCCAACTTGCCGTAAAAACCCAGGATGGTCATAGCCGCTCCGGCAGGCTGAAGCCGCTGAGCACGCGGCTCCTGAACGGGTTGAAGGCACTGTTGGCGCGCAACTCGTAAGCGATGCTCGCACCATCGACCCGCAGGCGCAGGTTGAAACGGTCCGGCGAATTGCCCGCGGTGAGGTCCGATTGCTCCAGCAGACGGAACCAGGCCCACGGGCCGTCCAGGGTGATACCGGAGCGACCACTGGCCGACGGCGGCATGATGGAAATACGCACCACGCCGATGCTGCCGGGGTTCGGCCATTGCATCGCCACCGGGCGGCTCGGGCCGTGGTCGTAGCTCAACTGCTGGCCATCCAGGTCAAGCAGAAACTGGGTGATGGTCGGGTCCATCGACACCGGCTTGAGCTCGAAACGCACGATGGGCTGGGTGCCCCCGGACCTGAAGAACGCATCGCGAATTGTCGCCGCCCGCTGGAAGGTTTGCAGCACGCCCGGGGCAATCCCCAGCTTCTGCGCCGCGCCCGGTTGCCAGCGCCAGGTCTGTGCCGATGTATCCACATACGGCTGCAGGTATTTGCGGAAGTAGTTGTCCATCACCCCGCCCACGCCGAAGAACTGGCCGAAGTCATCCAGGGTGGCGTCCCGCGCACTGCCCGGCGACATCGGGTAGCGACCGGCCAACGACTGGCGATACACGTTGACCACTTCGCTGACCCAGGCCGCGTTCAGTTGGTTGCGTACCCCGCCCATCATGCTGTTGGTGGTGGAATTGACCACCGACTTGACCATGCCCTGCACCAGCGGCGGCTGCCGCTCGGCATTCAGGCTGACCCGCGTGGCCGCAGCCGCCGCCTGGTTCTTGGCCTCGCCGAGCAGTGCATCACCGCTGGCGCCGACCATGGCGCTGACCTGCACATACAGCGCATTCATGTCCGAGAGCAGGCCGTCGATGGCCGCCGGTTCGCCTTCGTTTTTGCTGACGATGCTGTTGAGTTCGGCAAAGTGCGCGGTCACCGGATCCTCCGACGCCGCCGGGGCATTCGCCGTCGGTTGCTCCTGGCCAAGCAAGCTGCCAAGGCGCTCTTTGAGCTTGTCGACGCCACCTTCCACCGGTACACCCTTGGCCGCCAACTGGCGCTCTTCGGCTTGCAGATCGGTTTCCCTGGCGACCGCCACCAGCAGTTTTTTCAGCGGCGAGGTCGGGCCGGAAATCACCCGCAGCACGTCGGCAGCCTGGGCCACGCTGGTGATCGGCACGAAGTCGATGTCGGCGAGCAACGCGTCCCACTGGCGCTGGTAGTCCTGGAAATACAGGCGGCGCACATCTGCGGCCAGGCTTACCACGTTCTGCTGATCGGCCTGTTCATGGCCCAGCACCCATTGTTCCTCGGCCAGGGTGCCGGTCTGATTCAGGCTGCTCAGCAGGAACGCCTGACGATAGCCCTTGGCAGTGAAGAAACCACTCAACGGCTCACCCAACGGTTTGCCGCTCTTGCGGCTGAACACCAGCGCCGCGTCGCGGCCGGCGGCTTCGTTGAGGCGAAAGTCGGGGATGCCATCGGGCAGTTTCTGGCGTTTGACCCGGTCGTACACGCGCTGGGCCACCGGCAGTTGCTGCAACTGGCGCCGCAGGTCATCGATCAGACGTGGGTCCAGGCGGGCGCTTGGCGGGTGGCGCTCAAATAACGCCTGCAAGTGCCCGGCCAGGGCCTGGCGCTGATCGGCCGGCAGGTCGCGGGGCAGGTTGCGGTCCCAGTCCAGTGCGATCCAGGCCTTGATAAAGTCCGGGTCATAATGCTCGGTGTCGGCGAGCATCAAGTAGGCCTTGAGGCCCTCGTAGAGGAAGTCGGAGTTACCGCCACCGTGCAGTTGCTCTTCGATGCGCGTCACCAGGCGTGGCGCGAACACGGCGATCAACAGCTTGCGGTAGACACTCGCCGACTCGGCTTCGAGCATATCGCCCTGATACAGCCCAAGCCCTTCGGACCAGCTCGGCGAATCCCCCGCCAGGTTCTTCACCGCATTGAGCAGTGGCAGCACCGCGAGCACTTCCCGTTGGGCCGGGCTCAGGTTCTGCACAGTCTGGCCCAGGGGCGCGACCTTCTGATCGACCTGAGCGATATACGCCTGATTGGCGCGATAACTCACCCACCACAGGCTACTGACCACCACCACCAGCGCGACGGTAGCCGCCAGCACACCGCGTGCAATCCACTTGCGGCGCCGTTCGACTTTCGGGTTCACCCCCACCAAACCACGTTCGGCAAAGGCCACGGCGGTGAAGAGCTTTTCAATGAAGTAACTGCGCCCGGTACCGCTCTGGCGCGCCAGGTGCTGGCGGTCCAGGTTCATGCTCTGGGCCATGGCGCCGATCAGGCGGTCAATCGGGCTGCCTTCCTGGGTGCCGCTGGTGAAATACACGCCACGCAGCAACACGCGCTCTTCAAAGGCGTTGGGCTTGAACACCCCTTCCAGGAAGCTTTGCAGGCAGTCTTTCAACGCGCCGAACTGCTGCGGGAAGCCGTAGATCAGGTCGCGTCGTGCCGGGTCGCGTTCCTGTTGCAAGCGCTCGACCAGGCGTTCGTTGAGACGCTGCTCCAGGCCCGCAAATTCGCTTTGCAGGTGCGCCAGCGGGCTGTCGCTGTTTTTGCCGTCGTCCAGGGCAAAGGTCATGCCCCACACCTGGGCGCGCTCTTCCTTGCTCAGGTTGTCGAAGAACTCCATAAAGCCCGGCACCAGGTCGAGCTTGGTCAGCATCAGGTAGATGGGGAAACGCACGCCCAACTGGGTGTACAGCTCCTGGATACGCAGACGAATCGCAGCGGCATGGGCGGCGCGCTCGGCATCGGTGCCCAGCAGCAAATCCGACAGGCTGATGGCGATAAACGCACCGTCGATGGGCCGGCGCGAGCGCTGCTTTTTCAGCAGGTCGAGAAAGCCCAGCCAGGCGGCCTTATCCACCGTCGAGTTGCTGTCCTGGGTGGTGTAGCGGCCCGCGGTGTCGAGCAACACGGCCTGATCGGTAAACCACCAGTCGCAGTTACGCGTACCACCGACGCCGCGCACGGCACCGGCGCCCAACTGCGCCGCCAGCGGAAAATGCAGCCCGGAATTGACCAGCGCGGTGGTCTTGCCCGAGCCCGGCGGGCCGATAATCACGTACCACGGCAGCTCGTAAAGGTTGCGGCGTTCGTCACCGCCGAGCTTGGCTTTTTTCAGCAGCGTCAGGGCTTCGTCCATGCGCTGGCGCAAGGTCGACAACTCTTCGGCAGTGGCAACACTGTTGGGATCAGCCGGGGTTTCGGCGGCCAGGCTGCGCATCACTTCGGCGGCCTGACGGCGGGCCTGGATGATGCGCAACACCCGGTAGGCAAGCCACAGCGCAAATACCAGGATGATCAGCGCCCAACGTCGCCCCTCGGGCATCAACACGTCGAGCAACGGCCCGACAAACCAGATGATCAGGCTCAGGGCAATCAGGCCCAGTACGGGGATCACCCAGCGAATCATGAAACTGAAAAACGCCTTCACTCGACGCCCTCCGCCAATACGGTGATTTCAACCCGACGATTGCGGGCACGGCCTTCGGCAGTGCCATTGCTCGCCAGCGGCTCGGTGTCGCTACGGCCTTCGGCGCTGAAGCGATCAGCCTGGCCAGTCTTGGCCGCGAGGATCTCCAGCACCGACCTGGCCCGGGCTTCGGACAGCGCCCAGTTCGACGGGAAACGCAGCGTGGCAATCGGGCGGTTGTCGCTATGGCCGGTGACACGCACCTGGCCCTTGACCTTGCGAATGGCGTCAGCGATGCGCAGCATCAGCGGCTGGTAGGCATCGACAATGCTGGAGCTGGCGGAGGCAAACAGTTCATCACCACGAATGGTCACCACCGAACGGTCGACCTTGTCTTCCACCGCCACGCGCCCCGCCTTGATGTCTTCAGCCAGGAACCCGGCCAGACGCGGCCGCTCGATCACTTTGGGCTGCGCCACCGGACGGTCGATGGCCTGCACCGGGATCTCGCCCAGGGCATGAATATTTTTGAACACCGGCTCGGCGTCCGAGGCCAGCTTCATGCGCAGGCCGAACAGCAACGCCAACAGCAGCGCCAAGCCAATCGCCACGGCAATCCATGGCGGCATGAATTGCGCCAGTCGATCACGGGCCACGGTCACGCCACGCCAGTGCGGCGACAGTTCCCGCTCATGCTCGCCACGGGCGCTGCGAATGGCTGCGGCGGTGCGCTCGCGCAGGGCTTCCAATTGGCTGCGCCCATCGGTCATTACGCGGTAGCGACCTTCGAAACCCAGGCACATGCACAAGTACAGCAACTCCAGCAGGTACAGGCGTTCCCGTGGGCTTTGCAGGCAGTGGTCAAGCAACTGAAAGACCTTCTCGCCGCCCCAGGCTTCGTTGTGCACGGTGATCAACAGGCTTTGCTTGCCCCAGTCACTGGTGCTGCCCCACGGCGTACTCAGTACCGCTTCGTCCAATGCAGTGCACAGCGCGTAACGGGCCAGCAGCACTTCATTGCGGGCCACACCGGCAGCTTCGGCGCGCTCTTCGAACTGGCGCAAATAGGCCAGTAACTGCGCACGCAGGCTGGCCGGCGCCGGGTGGGCGATGGTGTTGCGCAGCCGCGTCAGCAACGCCAGCAACGGGCCGGCGGCGCTTTCCAGCGGGTTGAGGCCCTGGCTTTTGCCGGTGAGGATCGGCGCGGCCGGCATCGACAAAGGCGCCGGTTCTACACGCGCAGGTGCAGGTTCTCGGCCGCCCGGGCGCGGCATGAATTGGGTGCGGTCATCATCATTGGGGTGCATCGCCAATTATCCTCGGATCGCCCAGAAAGCCAGGTTCAAGCCTGGGAACTGCCCGGCGATATGGAAGGCAAAGCCGCCGGAATTGCTCAACTGCTGCCAGTGCTCGCTGCCTCGGTCCAGCTCGTAGTAGGTGCTACCGGCGTGGTACGGCAATTGACGCGGCGCCACCGGCAGCGGCAGCAAGCCAATGCCCGGCAGTTGCAGGTTGACCATGTCGCGGATGTGCTCCACCGAGCCGACTTTGCTCTGCTGGCCGAAGCGTGCGCGCAGGGTTTCGCCGGGCACATCGGCACGCACCACAAGGATGAAACTGGCGTTGTCCAGCAAGGTCTTGTCGGCCAGCATCGCTACGTGGATGCCATAGGCCTTCTCGACAATCGGGATCGGCGTGGCCTTGCTGTCGATCAGCATCGACAGCGCTTCACGCAGGGCCGCCATCACCGGCGTGAAGCTCAACGCCAAGTCGTCGTGTTGGTATTGCGGGTATTCCTGAGGGCGGCGACCTGAGGTAGAGAAGGTCGAAAACTCACCGGCCAGGCTCACCAATTCGCTGAAGAAGCGCTCCGGGTGCAGCGGGCTCAACTGGCTCAAATGCTGGATCAGCGGCTGGGCGCGATTGACCAGTTGCAGCAGCATGAAATCGGCAATCTCCGAAGCGCCACCAGCGCCGGAAGCCACCACGCGCCCCGCCAGGGCCTCGCCACGCTGGTGCAGCAGGCCAAGCAGTTCGCTGCGAAACGCGGTCAGCGGTTTGCTTGCGGCCACATTCAGCACCGGCGGGATGTAGGTGTCGTCGAGCACCAGCGCACGGTCGGCGCGCTTTTCCTTGATGCGTACCAGGCCAATGGCGGCGTAGTCGCTGATGCCATCCTGCGCCGTCAGCAGGCGCAACGCCCGCGACCCCACAGCCACTGGCGCACGGTTTTCGAACGGCGCGTTGTCGTCACGCACTTCACGCACCTGGCTGATATAACGCGCGGCTTCCAGGGCTTCGCCTTCTTCAACCGTGTCACGCGCACCGGCGCGCTTGAGCGGCAGGGCCAGGTACACCAAGCCGTCGCGCAGGTTGTCGTCGATATTCAACGGGCTTGGCGCCAGGTCGTCCTGGGGGATGTTGAAGGGCGTGCCATCGGGCAACAGGCCGCAGGCCGACACGATCGCCAGCTTGCCCTGGGCCAGCAGGCCCTGGTCGATCAACAACTCGGAAAAACCCCAGGCCCCTGCCGACAACGGGCGGCTGCGCGCGTCGATCAGGTTTTCCAGGTAACGGTCATGCTGCTGGAAGTGCTGCGTTGCGATGAACATGCCTTCCGACCAGACCACGCGATTGTTCCAGGACATGGGGGCTCCGATTGCTTGTTATTGGGCTGGGCTGGAGGGGGAAACCACGACGTCGGCGCGCACCGCACGCACATCGAGGCTGATCTGGTATTCGCTGGTTTGGCGCGGCACCACGTTGATCACGGTGCGCCATTGCGCGCGGTCCAACTCGCGGTAGCCCACCAGCACGCCGATCTGGCGCGTTGCCGGGTTAAGGTCGCGCTGGATGCTCAGTTGCTGGCCGGGTTGCACCACCACTTCATCCTGGTCCAGCAGGTCGAGGCCGAGGGTAGATTGCGCACGGTCAGCCAGGGCGAAGTAATCGGAGCGGGAAAAGGTCGCGGCGTTTTTCAGTTCGAAAATACGCACCCGCACTGGCGCGGCCTGGCCATTGGCGCCGGGGTTGAGCCCGGCAATCGCGTGGAAGTGCAACTCGACGGCGGCGTTATTGGCTTGCGCGTCGGCCGCCGCTTCGGGTTTGGCCGCGTCGTTTGCGCACGCGGTCAGCAGCAGCGCGGTAGCGGCTGCGAGTAAAAACCTGGGAATCATCCTGCGTCCTCAATGACGTATTTAGCTATCCGTTTTATCCATTGGTGCGATGTGTTTTTAACGTCGCTGTCGTGCGCTGTGCTCTTCGTAGGCGCGGCTGAATTCGCGACCGAACAGGTCCTGAAAATCTTCCTGGGCCTCGCGAGAAATGTTGCTGTAGAGCTCGGTGAACTGCTGCCAGTACTGGGCCTGGCGCGAGCCGTTGAAAATGCTCGAAAGGCCACCGGGTTTACCCATGCGCGCCTCCAACTGCGCCGGTTCAAAGCGTGTGAGCAGGTGCTTGATTGCCGCTTCTACGCCGGCCATCACCGCCAATTGGTGGGCGCGCAGATCGTCGAAACTGTCGCGCACGGCGACGTCCGGGGCCATAAACGCCTGGTTGCCGTGACGAAGCAGCAGCAGTAAGGCCTCGTCGGCATTCGGGGCGAATTTCAGCGGGTTGTTTTCGGCGGGGCGAATCATCGTCTGCTGCATCCGGAACTCGCCCTTGAGGCTGGCCCGGGCGCGCAATACGTCGATCAGGCCCTCGACCATCAGCCGGTAGCTGCGGCCGATGCATTCCATCTGGGCGCTGGCATCGGCTTGGTCCAGGCGTAGCTGGTCGAGGCCGGCGCCACGCAGGAAGGCTTGCAACAGATCGGGGTGTTGCGCAGCCTCGGCCACGGGGAGCGCAACCGGCTCGACCACAGGCGGCGGGACGATCGGCGCCGGGGCAGGCGCGGCCGTGACGACGGGGGCTGGCGTGTCGCCAAACAGGTCCCAGTCTTCGGGAATGACAGCGCCTTGCACCACAGGTTTCTCGGCTGCCGGTACAGCAACCGGAGCCGGCGGGCGGAAGTCGTGTTGTTCGGATGGCACATGGTCCGCCACGGTGGGCGGCGGCACGGCGGTGGGGCTGAGGAAGTCGAACAGATCCGGCAGGGTCTCCATCGACGAGGCGCCGTGGAACTGCGGCGCGATCATTGGCGCCGGCGCAGGCGGGTTGGCCACGGCCCCCATCAGCGCTTCGAAACTGTTTGGCGACTCACCGGCAAACGGCTGGCTGTCGACGGCTTGCACGTTGAAGTCGATGCGCGCCTGGATTTCGTAATCGCCGATGCGGATCAACTCGCCGTCTTGCAGTGGCTCGCTGTTACCCCGGCGCATACGAATACCGGCCTTGACCAACTCCACACCATTGGTGCTGTTATCGGTTAAGTAGTAACGGCCATCTTTGTATTGAACAACGCAATGTTGGGAGGAGACCAGACGTTCAGGATCAGGCAATACCCAGTCATTATCGGAACTTCGGCCAATAGCTATCCTGCCCTGATCCATGGACTTTTCGGCGCATTGCCCAGGGGTAATCTTGTGATAACTAGTGATAGTCAAACACAGCGACATCTTGCCTCCTTGCTGATACATCGCGCCCTGTCTACCCAAAGGGACACGCTTCCCTGAAGTTTTGCCCACGGTCGCGCAAACCACCGCTAAAATCTGCTTTTACCAGCATGATCGCTGATCTTAACTGGCTTACATGACAAAAATCCTCTATGGGCACGCCTTTCGACCCGCCAGTCGCGCAGGTTGTTAAACACCGCACATCTGTCACAGAGGGCGAATAGCTTACCTTGACAAGGCATAAGTACTACACCAAAAATGCACAACTTCTTGAACATCAGTGATGGCGCAGTAGTGGCACTCTGATTGTATGACCAGGAAAACATGCACAGTTCATCGCGCAACTAATGCATGCGTTGCTCGCCTTCCAGCGGGCTGATAAGGAGATCGAATTCAGTGGATGTGCCGTTGCTGCTCACCGCCGTTTCTGCAACTTCGCCCTGTGGCGAAGATATGGAATACGACGCGCAATTTCTGCAATTGGAACGTGATGCCAAAGGCCAGCCCGAACGCAGCATGGGTGACTCCATCCTGCCCGCCGAGCCGCCGGACTGGCGCAGCATCCAGCAGCAGAGCCTCGACTTGCTGCAGCGCAGCAAAGACCTGCGCATCACCCATTTCCTGCTGCAAAGTTCTCTCGCCTTGCAAGGCGTGGCCGGGCTGGCTGAAGCCCTTGCCCTGATCAACGCCTTGCTGCGCGAATACTGGGCCGATGTGCATCCGCGCCTGGATGCCGACGACGACAACGACCCCACCGTGCGCATCAACGCCCTGACCGGCCTGACCTGCGACACCAATATCCGCCTGCTGCGCGAAAGCATCCTGACCCGCTCGCGCACCTTCGGGCCCGTGAGCCTGCGCGCTGCGCTCAATGCCAGCGGCTTGCAGAGCTTTGCCGATGAGCAACTGGGCAACCAGCAACTCAACGCGGCATTTCTCGACAGCGACCCGCAGCTGCTGCAAGCCACCCGCGAGGCCTTGAGCGCAGCGCGTACGGCCTGCGAAGCCATCGAGCAACAGGTCAATGACCAGGTCGGTTCCGCCCAGGGCGTGGACCTCAGCGCCTTGAAGCAACCGCTCAAACAGGCCCTGCAAATCCTCAATCAAGCGGTGCCCGGCACCGACAGCAGCAGCGAACCCGAGGCCGTCAGTGAAGACAATGCCCCCTCGGTCGACTTCGCCGCTGCACCCGCAGCCCCTCGCCCAACGGGCGACATTGCCACTCGCGATGAGGTGCTGCGCAGCCTCGACAAAATCCTTGCGTACTACACCCGGCACGAGCCTTCGAGCCCCCTGCCGGTGTTGTTGAACCGAGCGAAAAATCTGGTGCACGCCGACTTCGCGGCCATCGTGCGCAATCTGATTCCCGACGGCATGTCCCAATTTGAAAACCTGCGCGGCCCCGACAGCGAATAAGCCGCCGGATCGTGCAGTAACAACACCGTCGCTCAAGCGACCAGGAGCAGCAACGTGGCGAAGCAAAGTTCTCAGAAATTCATCGCGCGCAACCGTGCGCCTCGAGTGCAGATCGAGTACGACGTCGAGCTCTACGGCGCCGAGAAGAAGGTCCAGCTGCCCTTCGTAATGGGCGTGATGGCCGACCTCGCCGGCAAGCCTGCCGAGCCGCTGGCACCCGTGGCCGACCGCAAGTTCCTTGAGGTGGACGTCGACAACTTCGACTCACGCCTCAAGGCCATGCAGCCACGCGTGGCGTTCCACGTACCCAATGAGCTGACAGGCGAAGGCAACCTGAGCCTGGACATCACCTTCGAAAGCATGGACGACTTCAGCCCGGCCGCCGTGGCGCGCAAGGTTGACTCGCTGAACCAGTTGCTCGAAGCCCGCACTCAGTTGGCCAACCTGCTGACCTACATGGACGGCAAGACCGGCGCTGAAGAAATCATCATGAAGGCGATCAAGGACCCGGCACTGCTTCAGGCACTTGCCAGCGCGCCCAAGCCTGCAGGGGAGCAGTAATCATGACTGACAATACCGCCCGCGAAGGCAGCCAGATCCTGGGTGCCACCGAAGAAGCCAGCGAGTTCGCCAACCTGCTGCTGCAAGAATTCAAACCCAAGACCGAGCGTGCCCGCGAAGCCGTGGAAACCGCGGTGCGCACCCTGGCCGAACAGGCCCTGGCGCAAACCGACCTGGTGTCCAACGATGCGATCAAGTCGATCGAATCGATCATCGCCGCCATCGACGCCAAGCTCACCGCCCAGGTCAACCAGATCATTCACCACCCGGATTTCCAGCAACTGGAAAGCGCCTGGCGTGGCCTGCATTACCTGGTCAACAACACCGAAAGCGATGAGCAACTGAAGATTCGCGTGCTCAACATCGCCAAGCCGGAACTGCACAAGACCCTGAAGAAATTCAAGGGCACCGCATGGGACCAGAGCCCGATCTTCAAGAAGATGTACGAAGAAGAATACGGCCAGTTCGGCGGCGAACCTTACGGTTGCCTGGTGGGCGATTACTACTTCGACCAGTCGCCACCCGACGTGGAACTGCTGGGCGAGCTGTCGAAAGTCTGCGCCGCCATGCACTCGCCGTTCATCGCTGCCGCATCGCCCACCGTGATGGGCATGGGCTCCTGGCAGGAACTGTCGAACCCACGCGACCTGACCAAGATTTTCACCACTCCGGAATACGCCGGCTGGCGTTCGCTGCGTGAATCGGAAGACTCGCGCTACATCGGCCTGACCATGCCGCGCTTCCTGGCACGCCTGCCGTACGGCGCCAAGACCGACCCGGTGGAGGCCTTCGCCTTCGAAGAAAACACCGACGGCGCCGACAGCTCCAAGTACACCTGGGCCAACGCTGCCTACGCGATGGCGGTGAACATCAACCGCTCGTTCAAACACTACGGCTGGTGCTCGCGCATCCGTGGCATCGAATCTGGCGGTGAGGTGGAAAACCTGCCGGCCCACACCTTCCCTACCGATGACGGTGGCGTGGACATGAAGTGCCCAACCGAGATCGCCATCAGCGACCGCCGTGAAGCGGAACTGGCGAAGAACGGGTTCATGCCGCTGCTGCACAAGAAAAACACCGACTTCGCCGCGTTCATCGGCGCCCAGTCTCTGCAGAAACCTGCCGAATACGACGATCCGGACGCCACCGCCAACGCCAACCTGGCCGCACGCCTGCCGTACCTGTTCGCCACCTGCCGTTTTGCCCACTACTTGAAGTGCATCGTGCGCGACAAGGTCGGCTCCTTCAAAGAGAAGGACGAAATGCAACGCTGGTTGCAGGACTGGATCCTCAACTACGTCGACGGCGACCCTGCGCACTCCACCGAAACCACCAAGGCCCAGCACCCTTTGGCGGCTGCCGAAGTGATCGTGGAAGAAGTGGAAGGCAACCCGGGGTATTACAACTCCAAGTTCTACCTGCGCCCGCACTACCAGCTTGAAGGGCTGACGGTGTCGTTGCGTTTGGTATCGAAGCTGCCTTCTGCCAAGAGTGCATAAGTAACTGTTGAACCGGTTCTTCTGTGGGAGCCGAGCTTGCCCGCGATGCAGGCGACGCGGTCTGCCAGCCAGAGCGCGGTGATGCTATCGCAGGCAAGCCAGCTCCCACAGAAAAGCACTGCCCCATTGGCGGTAACCCAATATCGTGGCTGAGACCACACAGGGAGAAAACATGGCTGTTGATATTTTCATCAAGATCGGCGACATCAAGGGCGAGTCCATGGACAAGGCCCACAAGGACGAAATCGACGTATTGAACTGGAGCTGGGGCATGGCCCAGTCCGGCAACATGCACGTTGGCGGCGGCGGCGGCGCGGGCAAGGTGAATATCCAGGACCTGTCGCTGACCAAGTACGTCGACAAGGCTTCGCCCAACCTGATGATGCACTGCGCCAGCGGCAAGCACATCGACAAGGTCAAGCTGACCGTGCGCAAGGCCGGTGGTGAAAGCCAGGTCGAGTACATGGTGATCAACCTGGAAGAAGTGCTGGTCACCTCCCTGAGCACCGGCGGCTCGGGCACCGATGACCGCCTGACCGAGAACGTGACCCTGAACTTCGCCCAAGTGATGGTCGACTACCAGCCGCAGAAAGCCGACGGCACCAAAGACGGCGGCGCGATCAAGTTTGGCTGGAACATCCGTTCCAACACCAAGCGTTGATAGCCCCTGTGGCCGTGAGCCCGCGCCACGGCCACAGGCCTCTTGTCCCTCTCGCAACCCGTCCGTGGAGCTGCTTTGGTGGTAACTGAAATCGCTTCCCGCGACCGTCTGCAACCGTCCCTGCTGGACCGGTTGACCGACGACGACCCGACCAATCCCAAGGAAAGCGCCGACAAACGCGTGCTGTCCCTGACCCAATTGAAAGCCTCGGTGCTGCGTGACCTGGCGTGGCTGCTCAACACCACCTCGTTACTCGATGCCGATGCGACGCTGCACACCCCGGCCGGCACTTCAGTGGTCAATTACGGCCTGCCGGCGCTGGCGGGCAACAGCGTTTCCAGTGTCGATATCAAGGCCCTCGAAGAGCTGATCTATCAGGCCATTGCCACCTTCGAGCCACGTATTTTGCGCCACACCCTGCGGGTCAAAGCCCGGGTCGGCCATGGCGAGATGAACCACAACGCCCTGAGCTTCGAAATCGAAGGCGACCTGTGGGCGCAGCCGGTGCCGTTGCGCCTGTTGCTGCAAACCGATCTGGACCTGGAGTCCGGCCATGTGCGCGTGGTCAATGCTGACCAACGGAGGCGCCCATGAACCCGCGCCTGCTGGAGCTGTACAACCAGGAACTGCACCACGTGCGCGAAAGCGCCGCCGAGTTCGCCAAGGAATACCCGAAGATCGCCAGTCGGCTGACCCTGTCCGGTATGGACTGCGCCGACCCCTATGTTGAGCGCTTGCTCGAAGGCTTTGCCTACCTCACGGCTCGCGTGCAGCTGAAACTCGACGCCGAGTACCCGACCTTCACCCACAACCTGCTGGAAATCGCCTACCCGCACTACCTGGCGCCCACCCCGTCGATGACCGTGGTGCAATTGCAGACCGATCCGGATGAAGGCTCCCTGGCCAGCGGTTTCCCCCTGCCCCGCGACACGGTCTTGCGCGCCGCCCTGGGCCGCGAAACCCAGACCTGCTGCGAGTACCGCACCGCACACCCGGTGACGCTGTGGCCGTTGCAAGTCAGCCACGCCGAATACTTCGGCAACCCCGCCGCCGTGCTCGGGCGCCTGGCCGCCAGTGAGCCGAAAGCCAAGGCCGGTCTGCGCCTTACGCTGCGCACCGGCGCCGAATTACCGTTCAACAGCCTTGAGCTGGATAACCTGCCGCTGTACCTCAGCGGTGCCGATGAGCAGCCGTTTCGCCTCTACGAACAACTGTTGGGCAATGCCTGCGCAGTGTTTGCACGCAAACCCGGCGGCGATTGGGTTGAGCGTTTGCCCCAGGACGCGTTGCGCTCCCGCGGGTTTGACGATGCCGACGCGGCGATGCCGGTGGTGGCGCGGGCGTTCCAGGGCTATCGGTTGTTGCAGGAGTACTTCGCCCTGCCCCATCGCTTCCTGTTCGTCGAATTCGCCGAGCTGAGCCGGGCGGTCAAGCGTTGCGACGGCCAGGAGCTGGAGCTGATCGTGCTGTTCGACCGTCACGAACCGAGCCTGGAAGGCAGCGTTGGCGCAGCGCAGTTTTTGCCGTTCTGCACCCCCGCGATCAACCTGTTCCCAAAACGCGTGGACCGCATCCACTTGTCTGACCGGGTCAACGAACACCATGTGATCGCCGACCGCACGCGGCCGATGGATTTCGAGATTCACTCGCTGAGCGGTATCACCGGCCACGGCACCGGCCCGGAACAGCCGTTTTTACCGTTCTATGCGGTGCGCGACCCGTCGCGTTATGGCCGTGACCAGGCTTACTACACGGTACGCCGCGAGCCACGCGTGCTGTCCAGTGATCAGCGCCGTAACGGGCCGCGCTCCACCTACGTGGGCAGCGAAACCTTCGTCAGCCTGGTGGACAGCCGCCAGGCGCCCTATGGCCATGACTTGCGCCAGTTAGGCGTCACGGCGCTGTGCACCAACCGCGACCTGCCGCTGTTTATGAGTGTGGGCAACGGCAAGACCGATTTCACCCTGGCCGACAGCGCGCCGGTGCTTTCTGTACGTTGCGTCGCCGGCCCCAGCCGCCCACGCGCCAGCCATGCCCACGATGCCAAGGCCTGGCGCCTGATCAGCCAGTTGTCGCTCAATTACCTGTCCTTGAGCGAACAGGGCCAGGGTGCCGGCGCCTTGCGTGAATTGTTGCGCCTGTACGGCGACAGCAACGACGCCGCTCTGCAATTGCAAATCGAAGGCTTGCGCGAAGTCAGCAGCAAGGCGGTGACCCGACGCCTGCCGATGCCCGGCCCGATCGTGTTTGGCCGGGGCCTGGAAATCACCCTGCAATTCGATGAAAACGCGTTTCGCGGCACCGGCGTGTTCCTGCTCGGTGCGGTGCTGGAGCGCTTCCTGGCACGCTACGTGTCGATCAACAGTTTTACCGAGACGGTGATCCGTACCACCGAACGCGGCGAGATCATGCGATGGAAAGCCAAGCCCGGACGGCGTCCGACCCTGTGAGTACCCTGGATGCGATGCATCAGGAGCCCTGGGAATATGACTTCTTCCAGGCGCTGCGGCGTATCGAGTGCGAATCGCCGGACCTGCCGCGCCTGGGCCATTCACTGCGCCTGGCGGATGATCCCTTGCG
Organism: Pseudomonas paralactis; assembly: GCF_001439735.1. GTDB lineage: Bacteria > Pseudomonadota > Gammaproteobacteria > Pseudomonadales > Pseudomonadaceae > Aquipseudomonas > Aquipseudomonas paralactis. Next base: position 264,783 of record NZ_JYLN01000003.1, on the reverse strand, counting down.
CCTCGGACAACAGGCCGATTGCACCTTCGCGCCGGCAACACTGGCCTCGGTCGACCCCGGCGGCGACGGCAAACCGGCGCGGCTTGAGCAGTTCTTCTTCGGCCTGGGCGGCCCCAACGGCCCGCTACCGCTGCATATCACCGAGTACGTGCGCGAGCGTCAGCGCAATAACGCCGACAGCACCAGCAAGCAGTTCCTGGATGTGTTCCACCATCGCTTGCTGACGCTGTTCTACCGCGCCTGGGCCGAGGCGCGGCCGACGGTCAGCCACGACCGGCCGGACGACGACTACTGGTCCGCACGCCTCGCCGCCCTGAGTGGCCGGGGTATGCCGAGCCTGCTCAATCAGGGGCTTATTCCCGATACCGCCAAGCTGCACTACAGCGGCCACCTGTCGGCGCAAACCCGCTACCCGGACGGTTTGAAGGCGATCCTCGGCGAGTATTTCGGCCTGCCGGTGGCGATCGAAGAATACGTCGGCCAATGGCTGGAATTGCCCGAACGCAGCCGCGTCGGTGTGAGCGCCAACCAGTTGGGCATGGGCTTCTGTCTGGGCCGTTTTGTATGGGACCGCCAGCATAAATTCCGCATTCGCCTGGGCCCGCTCAAGCTGGACGATTACATGGGCATGCTGCCCGGCCATCAACCGTTCAACGAACTGGTGGCCTGGGTGGCCGAATACCTGGGCCATGAATTGGACTGGGATTTGAACCTGGTTTTGCAACAACCCGAAGTTCCGGCGCTGCAACTCAACGGCCAGTTCCGCCTGGGTTTCAACACCTGGCTCGGCCAACCTGCGCATGACGCCAACGACCTAATCCTGGCTCGGCATTACGCCGACCACGCCACCACCTCAAGGAATCCAGAGCATGGGTGAAATCAGTCGCGCCGCACTGTTCGGCAAACTCAACAGCGTGGCCTACAAGGCCATCGAAGCCGCCACCGTGTTCTGCAAGTTGCGGGGCAATCCGTATGTGGAACTGGCCCACTGGTTTCACCAGTTGCTGCAACTGCAGGACTCCGACCTGCACCGCATCATCCGCCAGTTCAACGTAGAACCGGCGCGCCTGGCTCGTGATCTTACCGAGGCCCTGGACCGCCTGCCACGCGGCTCGACTTCGATCACCGACCTGTCCTCCCATGTGGAAGAAGCGGTGGAACGTGGCTGGGTGTACGGCAGCTTGATGTTTGGCGAAAGCCAGGTGCGCACCGGTTATCTGGTGCTGGGCATTCTGAAAACGCCAAGCCTTCGCCATGCGCTGCTGGGCTTGTCCGCCGAGTTCGACAAGATCAAGGCCGAAGCCTTGAGCGAGCGCTTTGACGAGTATGTCGGTGACTCGCCGGAAAATGCCTTGAGCGCCAGCGATGGCTTCAATGCCGGTGCAGTGCCGGGTGAGGCCAGCGGTGCGATGGCGCCGAGCGCGATGGGCAAGCAGGAAGCGCTCAAGCGCTTCACCGTCGACCTGACTGAACAGGCACGCAGCGGCAAGCTCGACCCTATCGTCGGCCGTGACGAAGAGATCCGCCAACTGGTGGACATCCTCATGCGCAGGCGTCAGAACAACCCGATCCTCACCGGTGAGGCCGGGGTGGGCAAGACCGCCGTGGTCGAAGGTTTCGCCCTGCGCATCGTCGCCGGTGACGTGCCGCCCGCCTTGAAAGACGTGGAGCTGCGCAGCCTCGACGTGGGCTTGCTGCAAGCCGGCGCCAGCATGAAAGGCGAGTTCGAACAGCGCCTGCGCCAGGTCATCGAAGACGTGCAGGCCTCGCCCAAGCCGATCATCCTGTTTATCGACGAAGCCCATACCCTGGTGGGTGCCGGTGGCGCTGCCGGCACCGGTGACGCGGCCAACCTGCTCAAGCCTGCCCTGGCCCGTGGCACCTTGCGTACCGTGGCTGCCACCACTTGGGCCGAGTACAAAAAACACATCGAGAAAGACCCGGCCCTGACCCGCCGCTTCCAGGTGGTGCAGGTTGCCGAACCGTCGGAAGACAAGGCCCTGCTGATGATGCGCGGCGTGGCGTCCACCATGGAAAAACACCACCAGGTGCAGATCCTCGACGAAGCTCTGGAAGCCTCGGTGAAGCTCTCCCACCGCTATATTCCGGCGCGCCAGTTGCCGGACAAATCCGTGAGCCTGCTGGACACCGCCTGCGCCCGCGTCGCTATCAGCCTGCACGCTGTGCCGGCGGAAGTGGACGACAGCCGTCGCCGTATCGAGGCCCTGGAAACCGAGCTGCAAATCATCGCCCGTGAGCATGCGATCGGCATTGCCATTGGTGCGCGTCAAACCAATAGCGAAGCGCTGCTGACCGCCGAGCGTGAGCGTCTGGCCACGCTGGAAAGCCGTTGGGCTGAAGAAAAAGCCTTGGTAGATGAGTTGCTGGCTACCCGTGCCACCTTGCGCGAAAAAGCCGGTGTGGTGGACAGCGGCAACGATGAGTTGCGTGCACAACTGGTCGACCTGCAACAACGCCTTACCACCCTGCAAGGCGAAACCCCGTTGATCCTGCCAACCGTGGATTACCAGGCCGTGGCCTCGGTGGTCGCCGACTGGACCGGTATCCCGGTGGGCCGCATGGCGCGCAATGAACTGGAGACGGTGCTCAACCTCGACCAACACTTGAAGAAACGCATCATTGGCCAGGACCATGCCTTGCAGATGATCGCCAAGCGCATCCAGACTTCCCGCGCCGGTCTCGACAACCCGAGCAAGCCGATTGGCGTGTTCATGCTGGCCGGCACCTCGGGTGTGGGCAAGACCGAAACCGCCCTGGCCCTGGCCGAAGCCATGTATGGCGGCGAGCAGAACGTCATCACCATCAACATGAGCGAGTTCCAGGAAGCCCACACGGTGTCCACCCTCAAGGGCGCACCACCGGGCTACATCGGCTACGGCGAAGGCGGTGTGCTGACCGAAGCGGTGCGGCGCAAACCCTACAGCGTGGTGCTGCTCGATGAGGTGGAAAAAGCTCACCCGGACGTGCATGAGATTTTCTTCCAGGTGTTCGACAAGGGCGTGATGGAAGACGGCGAAGGCCGGGTGATCGACTTCAAGAACACCCTGATCCTGCTGACCACCAACGCCGGTACCGAACTGATCTCTCAGGTGTGCAAAGACCCGGCGAACATTCCCGAGCCCGAGGAAATCGCCAAGGCCCTGCGCCAGCCGCTGCTGGAAATCTTCCCGCCAGCGCTGCTGGGGCGTCTGGTGACCATCCCCTACTACCCGCTGAGCGACGAGATGCTCAAGGCGATCACACGCCTGCAACTGAACCGCATCAAGAAACGCGTGGAGAACACCCATAAAGTCGCCTTTGACTACGACGATGCAGTGGTCGACCTGATTGTCTCGCGCTGCACCGAGACCGAAAGCGGCGGGCGCATGATCGACACCATCCTCACCAACAGCCTGCTACCGGACATGAGCCGGGAATTTCTGACGCGCATGTTGGAAGGCAAGGCCTTGGCGGGAGTGCGGATCAGCAGCCGGGATAATGAATTGCACTACGACTTCAGCGACGCAGATTGACCTGACGGGACACGGTCAAAATGTGGGAGCTGGCTTGCCTGCGATAGCGGTGTATCAGTCAACATCAATGTTGAATGTTCAATTGCTATCGCAGGCAAGCCAGCTCCCACATTGGATTCGGTTCCTTCAGTAATCAAGACCTTTACAGGACGCCCAATGCTATTCAACCAAGCCTCACGCCTGGCCAAAATCACCAGCCCCCTCGGGCCGGATGTGCTGTTGCTCAATGAAATGGGCGGCGGTGAAGAGCTGGGTCGGCTGTTCAACTATGAGCTGCAACTGACGTCCCTGGACGCCAACATCGACCTTAACCAGTTGCTGGGTAAACCGATGAGCGTCGGCCTGCAACTGGCGGACGGCGGCGAGCGGCATTTCCACGGGATCGTTGCGCGGTGCAGCCAGAACATCGACAAAGGCCAGTTCGCCAGTTACCAGGTCACTCTGCGCCCCTGGCTGTGGCTGCTCAGCCGCACCTCCGATTGCCGGATTTTCCAGAACCTGAGCATTCCGCAGATCATCAAGCAGGTGTTCCGTGACCTGGGTTTTTCTGACTTCGAAGATGCCCTGAGCCGGCCGTATCGCGAGTGGGAATACTGCGTGCAGTACCGCGAAACCAGCTTCGATTTCGTCAGCCGGCTGATGGAACAGGAAGGCATCTATTATTTCTTTCGCCATGAACAGGACCGCCACGTGCTGGTGCTGGCCGACGCTTATGGCGCCCACACCAGCGTGCCCGGCTACGCGTCGATCCCTTACTACCCCAAGGACGAGCAACAGCGCGAACGCGATCATATGCACAACTGGCACCTGGCGCAGGAGGTGCAGCCGGGTTCGCTTGAGCTCAACGACTACGACTTCCAGCGTCCCAGCGCGAGCATCGACGTGCGCTCGGCCATGCCGCGCCCGCACACCGGCGGCGACTACCCGCTGTACGACTACCCCGGCACCTACGTGCAAAGCGCCGACGGCGAACACTACGCACGCACCCGCATCGAAGCCCTGCAAACCCTGCACGAGCAGATCGAGTTCGCCGGCAATGCGCGGGGCCTGGGGTCGGGCTACCTGTTCAGCCTCACCGGTTTCAGTCGCCAGGACCAGAACCGCGAATACCTGATCGTCGGTTGCCGTTACTACATCGTGCAAGAAAGCCTGGAAAGCGGTGGCGGTTCAGGCTCGGCGCAGTTTGAAAGCAGCCTGACCTGCATCGACGCCCAGCAAAGTTTTCGCCCACTGGCCAACACCCATCGCCCTATCGTCAAAGGCCCGCAGACCGCACTGGTGGTGGGCCCCAAAGGCGAGGAAATCTGGACCGACCAGTACGGGCGCGTGAAGGTGCATTTCTACTGGGATCGCCACGATCAATCCAACGAGAACAGCTCGTGCTGGATTCGTGTGTCGCAATCCTGGGCCGGCAAGAACTGGGGCTCGATGCAGATTCCACGGATCGGCCAGGAGGTGATCGTCAGCTTTCTTGAAGGCGACCCCGACCGGCCGATCATCACCGGACGGGTGTACAACGCTGAGCAGACCGTGCCCTACGACTTGCCGGAAAACGCCACCCAGAGCGGGATGAAAAGCCGCTCCAGCAAAGGCGGCACGCCGGCCAACTTCAATGAAATCCGTATGGAGGACAAAAAGGGCCTGGAGCAGCTGTATATCCATGCCGAGCGCAATCAGGACATCGTGGTGGAGGTGGATGAAAGCCACTCGGTGGGGCATGACCGCAACAAGAGCATTGGCCATAACGAGACGGTGACCATCGGCAGCAACCGTCTGCGGGTTGTGCGCAATAACGACACGGTGATCGTGGGCGCGGCCAAGTCCGACAGCGCCGCCACGAGTTACACCATCGAGGCCGGAGAGAGTATTCGCCTGGTGTGCGGAGCCAGCGTGATCGAGCTCAAGGCTGGCGGCGACATCAACCTGACCTGTGGCTCGTTCAACCTGTTTTCCACCGGCAGCAGCAAGATCCAGACGAAGGGCAAACTGGACATTAACCTGGGCAGCGACAAGGGCACCTCGCCCGGCGCCCAGGGCGTGCAGAGCACGATTAAGTCCGCCGTCGAATCAAAATTCCCCGGTAAGCCCGGCGCTGGTCAATAACGAGATTTCTTCACCATGAACTATCTGATCAACGAAGCCCAGTTCACCCTGCCTGATGCCGAGGTACAGGACACTTCGATCAATATCCTCAAGTTCGCCAAGCTGGGCACCACCCTGGTGGTGAGCCGCAGCCCGTTGGCGGACGGCGAAAGCCTGCAAAGCAATTTTGAAGGCCAGCTGAAAAAACTCGAGCAGCAGGTCAAGGATCTGCGCTACTCCCCTGCACAAGCGGTCAAGGTCGGCCCAGCGCAGGACATCGATGCGTTTGAAGTGCAGAACCACTTCAACAAAGGCAGCGACAACATTTACCAGTATCAGCTGGCGATGCAGATACCTGGCACCCGCAACCTGATTGCCCTGAGCTACGTCAAGACCCAGCCCCTGGGCCCTGCCGAGGCGGCACACTGGGCAACGCTGAAAAACACACTCAACTTCCTCGCCACGCCCTGAGTCGAGTCTGAGCAATGAGTGAGGATCTTTGGGCGGCCCGCGAAGGCGACGCACTGCTGCACACCTCGGTGATGGCCGATATTCTCGGCGGCGTGCTGGAAGTGGCCGCCTATGCGGCGCTCACTACCGTGGGTTGCCTGGCCGTTGCCGGGGCGGTTTTCATCGCGACCGGTGCAACCATTGCCACTGGCGGCGTCGCGTTGGTGTTGGTGGTGGGCGCGGTCGTGGGCATTACCGCTGGCCTCACGGGGGCTGACTTGAAGATATCCAGTTGGTGCGAGTCCGCCGCCAACTGGGTGTTCCCGCCGGTGATCGATGCCTTCATCACCAGCGGTTCGCACAACGTGTTCATCAATGGCAAAAAGGCCGCCCGCGCAGCCGGCAAGATGACCGCTGTACCGGTCGCACCCAGCGAGCCGCCGGCACCCAGCTTCCTGGATATGGCGGGGGAGTTTTTCTCACAGATGTGGCGCCCGACCGTCGCCTCGCCCGCCCCTGGCACCGAGCCTTGCCCCCTGGACACCGTGGCGTGCAACAAGCACCCGCCCATGCCCCTGCAATTTATTGCCGAGGGTTCCAGTTCGGTGTTCATCAACGGGCAGCCTGCGGCGCGCAGCGGGGATCGCAGTACCTGCGATGCGAAAATTGGGACGGCCGAGGGCCTGATTTCGCCGGATGTGCGCATTGGTGGCGAGACCATTGTGGTGCAGGAGATTCGTAGCGGGAAAACGCCGGGGGTGGGGTTGGCGATTGCCGTGGTGATGGCGTTGCGGGGTAACCTGAAATGTTTCTGGACCAAGCTGCCGTGCATGATCGGGGGTGCGTTGGTGGGTGGCGCGATCGCTTACGGAACCGCCAAGGTCACCTCGGCACTCAAGAGCGCCATGAATGGTTCGCCCAATCCGGTGCACAGCGCGACGGGGGCCAAGGTTCTGGGCGGGGAAGAGGAGCTGGATTTCATCCTGCCTGGCTTGCTCAACATCGTATGGCAGCGTTTTTACAGCAGCCTCGACACACGCCAGGGCAGCCTTTTCGGTGCGGGATGGAGTGTCGGCTATGAGGTAGCCGTAGAGATTGATGCCGATGAAAACCTGACCTATATCGATGAGCAAGGACGCCGCCTGGAAATTGGCTATATCCCGTTGTCTGGCGGCGCTTTCAGCCCTGGCGAGGGCTTGGCCGTCAGGCGCAGCGCAGAGGGGGCGGTACTTATCGAGAGTACCGAAGGCTTGTATCGGCTCTTCGAAACCGACCCGTTGAACAGCGCGCGGATGCGCTTGCACCTTCTGGGTGATCGTAATGAAGGGCGGATCTTCCTCGATTACGACGCTCAGGGCCGATTGTGCCGATTGCGCGACACCCATGACTTGATGCACGTCGACCTGATCTACACCGTAGAGCACCCTGGGCGAGTGAGCCATATCGAACGACGTTACCTGCGCCAGGACCATTTCAATGCGCGCAGCGACGTGCTCGTCAGTTATCGCTATGACAGCAACGGCGATCTTGCCGAGGTCTTGGACGCGCAAAGTACAACCCAACGACGCTTCGCTTACGATGCCCGCCGGCGCTTGGTCGAACACCAACTGCCGAGTGGCCTGCGCTGTTTCTACCAATGGGCTGAAGTGGAGGGGCCAGGCGGTCCGGAATGGCGCGTGAGTCGGCACTGGACAGACGCTGGAGACGAATACACCTTCGAATACGATCTCGATGCTGGCATTACTCGCGTGACCGATGGCCTGATGCGCGTCAGCACCCGGCATTGGAACCCGCAGTTCCAGATCACACGCTACGTCAACAACCTAGGCTATATCTGGCAGTTCGAGTGGAGCGACGACCGCCAACTGCTGGCCGCAATTGACCCGCAAGGCGGCCAGTGGAGCTTCAACTACGACGAGTCAGGTAACTTGAGCGCGGTGATCGACCCGCTGGGCAGGACCAGTGGTACGCGGTGGCTGGCACACTGGGCATTGCCCGAAGTAGAAACCGACACTGCGGGCCACAGTTGGCATTACCGCTACGATCAGCGTGGCAACTGCATCGAGGAAGTCGACCCTCTTGGTAACCGTACGCGCTATGTCTACGACGGTTTCGGCCAGCCGGTGCGCATCTTCGATGCGACGGAAAAAGCCAGAACATTGCATTGGAACGAATGGAGCCAACTGGTCGAAGAAGTGGACTGTTCGGGTTATCCCACTCGCTATCAGTACGACGCCTTCGGCAATTTGGTGGTGCAGACCAATGCCGAGGGTGAATCGGTGCGCTACCGGTATAGCCCGCAGGGCCTGCTCTTGGAATGCCAGCTTCCGGATGGCCGCGTGGAACAACTTCAACGTAGCACCAGCGGCTATTTGACGGCCTATATCGACCCGGCCGGCAGCACCACGCGCTATGCCTATGACGTACGCGGCCTGGTCAAACAACGCTGGGATGCACACAACCGAACGATCATGTTCGATCACGACGCCTATGGGCGACTGTGCAGACTGACGAATGAAAATGGTGAAAGCTATCGCTTCGAGTGGGATGCAGCAGACCGTCTGGTGCAGCAGCAAGACCTAGACCAAAGCCGGCGCTGCTACACCTACGATCAATTGGACGACGTTATCGCCGTAGACTACCTGCCGGGAATCGAAGGCGAGCCAGTTGCCCCACTGTCCCACCAGTTTCAGCGGGATCCTCTAGGACGCCTGATCAGCAAAGTCACTTCAGACGGTACCACCGTTTATGAACATGATCTGAACGACCAATTGGTAGGTGTCAGCTTCACCGCTCTGGACGGTCGCCAGCAGGCACTCGGCTTTAGCTATGACGCGTTGGGTCAGTTACTTGAAGAGCAAAGCGCGGCAGGGTCTGTGCGGCATCGTTACGACGAACTGGGAAATCTAATCCAAACCGGTTTGCCCGACGGTCGATGGTTGAACAGGCTGTACTACGGGAGCGGCCACCTGCATCAGTTGAACATCGATGGAAAAGTCATCAGCGACTTCGAGCGTGATCGCGTGCATCGCGAAGTGCAGCGTACCCAGGGCCAATTCAAGACGAGTACCGCATATGACCGAAGCGGTAGAGTTCGCTCACGCCAACGCCGCAGTATTGATCAGCCGTGGCAACTGCCGCCGGTAGTCGAGACGGACTACACCTACGATCCCAGCGATAACCTGATCGGGCGACGTCGGATAAGCCGCCAATACGACCGTCAAGAGCTAATGGGCTATGACAGTACCGGGCGTGTCCTAGTCAGCCATTCGATGGGACGGAGCGAAACATACGCCTACGATGCAGCCGCAAACCTGCTGGACGCACCGCAACAGAGCGGGCTGGTGCGGTATAACCGGCTGCTGACTCATCAGGACAAACGTTACAAGTACGACACTCTTGGCCGAATGGTTGAAAAACGTAGCGCTGCGCGTGGCTTACAGCGGTTTGCGTATGATGCAGAAAGCCGACTGGTAGAAGTACGAAATGAAAACGGCAGTATAGTCAGGATGACCTACGACCCGCTGGGGCGACGCATTGAAAAGAGCGAGCATGGTGCCAATGACTATCCGCTGGGACGCAGCTCTTTTACATGGGACGGCCTGCAGCTCCTGCAAGAGCAACGAAACAATCAATCAAGCGTGTACGTCTACGAAGAAGGCGATTATGCACCGCTGGCCCGAATCGACGGTTTCGGCGTACTACAAAGTATCCGTTACTACCATAACGATATCATTGGCCTCCCAGAGCAGCTTACCGAAACCGACGGTCATATCGTCTGGCAAGCTAAATATCGCGTATGGGGCAATACTGTCGAGGAAATAAGTGAGCCTTATTTTCTTGAGCAACAGAATCTGAGATTCCAGGGGCAATACCTGGATCGAGAGATTGGACTGCATTACAACATATTCAGATTTTATGACCCCGATGTGGGACGCTTCACGACGACAGACCCTATTGGGCTGGCCGGAGGCTTCAACCTCTACCAGTACGCAGCAAACCCGATAGGTTGGCTTGATCCTTGGGGGCTCTCCGCTTGCGCGCCGACACACCATATCGCCACGAATAAACATGCAAAATGGACACCTAAATACCGTGTTCTGTTTGAAAAAAATGGATTGGGGAAATTTAAAAACGGAAAATCTCGCAGGGACGTACTCAATGACCCGTTAAACAAAGTGGACGTGCCCGGACATAAAGGTCCGCACCCCGATGGAATGCATGCAGAGATTTATAAACGACTGCAAAATGCAAGCCGAAAAGGCCCGGATCAATTCAAGGCCGAGCTCGCAGAGCTTAGGAAGGAGGCACTGGACCCAACCTCCACGCTTAATAAGATTTTGAGGAAAGTAGACTTATGAATTACTTCAAACTTAATCCAAACGTCACCAGCAAAAAGTGGGAAGGTTATGTAAACCTGGGAGGGCTCGTTTATAAAGGAGAGGAAGTAGACGATGTTGAGTTATCTAATAGTAGAACGCCTTGTACCCTCGAACCTCTGCACTATGAGATTCTCGTAGATGGGAAAACAGCACCGGTCAACACCATCGAGGCTGACTTTTTTGTGTTCGACGAAGCTCTCCAAGGATTGGATAACTTGCTGACGGAGCATGTCCAATTTTTGCCCATCAGCCACGAAAAACAAAACGTGCGTTATCGTCTTCTTCACGCTTACAAACATGTCGATTGCGTCGATTGGGCGCTGTCAGAATACGAGGCGTGGCCCGAATCACATGTGGTCAAAGAGTGGCAAAATCCAAGAGGTCGTTTCTTTTTCAACCCAACGTTAAGCAGAGAAAAAATTCCAAAAAATACAGAGGTTTTTCGCTTAGAGGGCTGGGGCGGAGCTTTTAACATCGTCATTTGCGAAGCGTATAAAGATAAGTTACTGAGCCTTGACTTTGATCATTCTTTTTTGGAATTTCACTCTATTACTCTTGTGTAAGGCAGTCTTATTCATGAGGCAGTTTATTTAAATGAACGCCCCTCAAATGAATAATGTCCGTCCCCTTTGCCCTGATGATCGGGACCCAAGTTTATTAAAGACTGCAAAAGGTGGGCAGATTATTTAGATCAAATCAACCTGCCCCCTTTAACCCTGCACGTACAAAAACCAGCCAACTTCTTATGCGTTCTGCTTAAGTACCACCAACGTTTTAATCATCTTTTTCATTGACGTGTAGCGTTTTTCAACATTTTCCATACGCGACTGATCAGTCGGTGCCTCCGATGATTCAGGCGCCACATAGGGGGTGTAGATAAGTCCGTAGCGCTTAGCGAGCTCAGGCATTTGGCTTTCTATCCCGTCCATCCGCTTTTCCAGGTTGGTCAAACGCCCGTGTGTATCTGTTGGCGCGTCGGGGCTGGCTATAACAGCCTTCGCGTCCGGGCCTTCGTTGATGAAAATAACTTCGTTGGCCAGAAGCTCTGTGTTTATTTCTGCACCCGTAAGGCGCGCCTGGATTTTTTGCTCTTCTGTCGCGTCAGAATCTACAGTGTCCGTCGTGCCGTCGGGTTTATTTACTTCTGCTCCAGGCATCTTTGCCTGTGCATCAATCCTTTCTTCCAGAGCTTTGGACACGAAATGCTGCCCCACGGTAAAACCGCTGTTGACCAAATTACTGGTACCTGAAGTTAGCAGCGCATTACGTACCATAACCGCAACCGACGGCGAAACCGGCGGGAAAGCATTGTTCTGTTGCAGGCGGGCAATGTCATTTGCAGTGTTACGTGCCGCCCCTGGACTGTTCGATCCGCCTGCTGGCTTTAAACCAGGCACCATAGGCTTGGCCGGTTTAGGTGCTAAAGGGTTCGGTTTGGGAGTAATCGGTTTTGGAGTAATAGGTTTTGGAATCGGGGGCTTCGGTCTGGGCGTGGGCGGCTTGGGCCTGGGCTTGACGCCGATCCTTGGAAAGCCGAATCTTTTAGCCGCAATTTCGCTTCGACTAAAGAGTTCCTCAGGGCTTGCTTGAGGGTATTGGGCGCGCCCCTTGTCCTGACTGTAATACAGTTTATCGTTTGAACTATTTGCCTCGGTACCCGCACTATCCGACGTCGATGGAGATTTGACCTCCGTCGTTTTTTGTTGGGTTGATGGTGTGAGCAATGGCACTGGAGGTTGATTGAAGATTTGCATATATACACCTCTAAAAATTAGTTTAGAGCGCGCTCCCTGCTGTCTCATGCCGTATGTGCTAATCCGTACCGATATAGTTCCATATCTAGTTATTTAAAAATAATTACTCACTAAAAATGGCTACAACTCAGGCGCCACCTCAACCATTAATAATTTTGGAAGAGACAACTACTATATTCCCCACTACCCTTTTTCACCCCCAATAAAAATGGGCACCCGACCCCGTCGGCGTGCCCATTTTCTTTACCGCCCCGCCTCCCTTCGAGACGGTACCGCTTACTTACGGGTTGACGCTGTCTTTGAGCGACTTGCCCGGCTTGAACGCTACGGTGTTGCTCGCCTTGATTTTCACAGGCTCACCGGTTTGCGGGTTCTTGCCAGTACGGGCGCCGCGGTGGCGTTGCAGGAAAGTGCCGAAGCCGACCAGGGTGACGCTGTCCTTGCGGTGCAGGGCGCCGGTGATTTCTTCGAGTACGGCGTTGAGAACGCGGTTGGCCTGTTCTTTGGTGAGGTCTGCTTTTTCAGCGATGGCGGCTGCGAGATCTGGTTTACGCATAAATGAAGCCTCTTTGACGGTTTTTTGTTGTTATGTCCGTGCTGCTCTCTGGTGGAGCAGCGCCCAAGGCGCCGCAGGCTCTACTCTGCGGCAGACGGGAGTGAGGATGGCACGCCCTCGGGCGCCGCGCCAGTCTCGCTGCGACCTTTCTACAGGCCAAAAGGTGCTGATTCCGACAGAACGACTGGCATTTACGCCAGCAACGGTGGGAGTTCTTTGTTCAGCGCCAGTTTTTCCATGACGACACTGCCGGTCAACGCGTAACCCAGCAATCGGCCGCTGGCATCGCGACACAGCGCCTTGATGTCGGCGCCCTGCCCTTCGACGCTCCACACACCTTCGGTGCCCCGTGGCGCAGGTGACACCACCAGCGGGCAGACTGGGGTTTTCACGGTGATCGGCATTGGCCCATAGCTCACCGCCGTGGCATTGCCGGCCAAGGTTTGCGCCAGGGCGCGGGCGCAACTCATCAGCGGCATCACGTACAGCAGGTTCAGGCCATCGACCTCGGCGCAGTCGCCCAAGGCGTAGATATTAGCGTGGGAGGTCTTGAGGTGACGGTCCACCATGATCCCGCGGTTGATTTGCAGGCCGGCGGCGGCGGCCAGGTCTACACGTGGGCGCAGGCCGATGGCGGACACCACCAGGTCACAGTGGATCACATCACCATCCGACAGGTGCGCTTCAAGGCCATCAGCCGTGCGTTGCAGGCGATTGAGCACCGGGCCCAGGTGGAAACGCGCACCGATACCTTCCAGCCCGGCTTGCACCGCTGCGGCAGCTGCCGGGTGCAGCAGGGTCGGCATGACCTGCTCGCACGGCGCAACCAGATCGACTTCATAGCCGCCGAGGATCAGGTCATTGGCAAATTCGCAGCCGATCAGGCCGGCGCCCAGCAGCAGCACGCGCCGTTTGCCGGCAGCCGCAGCACGAAAGCGCGCGTAGTCTTCCAGGTCGTTGATCGGGAAAATCAGTTCAGCCCCATCGCCTTCGACCGGTACGCGCACGGTTTCTGCGCCCCAGGCCAGGACCAGGTCGCGGTAGGCCACCGCTTCCTCGCCGATCCAGAGGCGCTTGTGGCCCGGGTCGATGCCGCTGATGCGCGTATGGGTGCGCACTTGGGCCTTGAGTTGCTCAGCCATGGCGCCAGGTTCGGCCATGCTCAGACCATCGGCTTCCTTGTTCTTGCCAAAACCGGTGGAGAGCATGGGCTTGGAGTAGGAGCGCCCGTCATCCGCGGTGATCAGCAGCAATGGGGTCTCGCTGTCGAGCTTGCGAAACTCCCGGGCTACGTTGTAACCGGCCAATCCTGTGCCGATGATCACGACAGGTGCGTTCATTCCTTTCTCCTTGTAGTACGTGTCTTAAACTAAGAATTAGCCGATTTCGATCATTTCGAAATCCATTTTGCCCACGCCGCAGTCCGGGCACAGCCAATCTTCCGGGACGTCTTGCCACAGCGTGCCCGGAGCGATTCCGTCATCCGGCCAGCCGTCCGCTTCGTTGTAGATCAAGCCACAGACGATACATTGCCACTTCTTCATTACGTGCTTCCTCAAGTCCAGGCATGTTGGCCGGCGGTCGATGGATCCAGCGTTGCCGCACGGCTCAGGGCGTTTTGTACTGATCGGGGCCGGCAGATGCAAGCACGATCGGCGCAAACGGCCGGTTTGGCGCGGCAAAAGTTCAGGGTGCCATGGTAAGCTCGCCGCCTCTTTTGCTGCCAATACTGACTCACCGTGCCGCACTCAATCGCCCCTTCCGATGCTTGCCGATGGCTGACCCAGAGCCTTCTCAGCCCCCTGCCCACGCCCTTGACCCTCAACTGGCTGTTTGACGAAGGCTCGCTGACCCGGCGCCTGACCGGGCTGTCCAACGAGGGTTTCAGCGTGACGCCGCTGTTCGAAGGCTGGCAACCGTTGCGCGACGACGAATGCGCCGCTCTGGACCTGCCGCCGGCCAGTATCGGTTGGGTGCGCGAGGTCTATTTGCGCGGACATGGCCAGCCGTGGGTGTTTGCCCGCAGCGTGGCGGCGCGCAGTGCCTTGCAGGGCGATGGGCTGCACATGGACGAGTTGGGCAGCCGTTCGCTGGGGGAGCTGTTGTTCTGCGACCGCGCCTTTACCCGCCAGGCCATTGAAGTGTGTCACTACCCTCGTGCCTGGCTGCCGACAGCGGACCAGGCCGATAATCTGTGGGCACGTCGCTCGCGCTTCGATCGCGGCGCGCTGAGCGTGCTGGTGGCAGAAGTCTTTTTGCCGAGTTTCTGGCGCGCGTTGCACGATCATCCGGAGAACTGCTGATGTACCAACGTCTGCTCAAGTCCTTGAACCGCCTGAACCCCAGGGCCTGGGATTTCATTCAGTTGACACGCATGGACAAGCCCATCGGCATCTACCTGCTGCTGTGGCCGACACTGTGGGCGCTGTGGATCGCCGGCAAGGGTTCGCCGTCGTTGATCAATATCGTGATTTTCGTGCTGGGCGTTGTACTCACCCGCGCCGGCGGCTGCGTGATCAATGACTGGGCCGACCGCAAGGTCGATGGCCATGTGAAGCGCACCGAGCAACGCCCGCTGGTGAGCGGCAAGATCAGCTCTAAAGAAGCATTGGTATTTTTTGCCGTATTGATGGGCATCAGCTTTCTGCTGGTGCTGCTGACCAACGCCAGCACGATCCTGCTCTCCCTGGGCGGCCTGGCGCTGGCGGCCAGCTACCCGTTCATGAAGCGCTACACCTACTACCCGCAGGTAGTGCTGGGCGCGGCGTTTTCCTGGGGCATGCCGATGGCGTTTACCGCCGAGACCGGTCACCTGCCCGCCACCGCGTGGTTGCTGTATATCGCCAACCTGTTGTGGACCGTGGGCTACGACACCTATTACGCCATGACCGACCGTGATGACGACTTGAAGATCGGGGTGAAATCCACCGCCATCCTGTTTGGCGATGCTGATCGCGTGATCATTCTGACTTTGCAAGGGCTCTCGCTGGTGTGCCTGTTGCTGGCCGGCGCGCGGTTTGAGCTGGGGGGCTGGTTCCAGCTGGGGCTGCTGGCGGCGGCGGGCTGTTTTGCCTGGGAGTTCTGGTACACGCGAGACAGGGACCGCATGAAGTGCTTCAAGGCGTTTTTGCACAACCATTGGGCGGGGTTGGCGATTTTTGTCGGGATTGTGGTGGATTACGCGGTTCGGTAGTGCAGGGCTGACGCCATCGGGGGCAAGCCCCCTCCCACATTTTGATGTGTGAATACATTCAAGTGTGGGAGGGGGCTTGCCCCCGATGGATTCAACAGCGCCGCAGACTTAAGGCTTGATGATGTGCCAGACGCTACCCTTGCCATCCCCGATCTTGTCACCGGCTTTCGTGTCTTCCTTGTAGGTGTAGACAGGCTTGCCTTTGTAGGCCCACTGGCTGGTCTGGTCGTCGCGGGTGATCACCGTCCAATCGCCGCTCTTGGTGTCGGTGGATTCTGCTTTGAGCGGCGGCCAGTTGGTCGCGCACTGGTCCTTGCACACGGACTTGCCATCGGCGTCCTTGTCGAAGGTATAGAGCGTCATTTTGTTGTGATCCACCAACATCCCATCTTTAGTCATCGCCGGGTCGGCCGCAAACGCCAGGCCCGGCAGCGTCAACGCTGCTGAAACCAGCAGGGCTTTCCAGGAAATCGTGCTGTAAGTCATCGGAACCTTCCTTTTGTGGTTGTCAGGATTCGGACCCAAAGGGTAGTTCAGAGTGCCCTGAATTGCCCAAGCGACTAAATTACTGTCACACGACTGCAATAATTCCGTTATCTAATGCGGCGCAAGACAGTTAAATGACAAGAGGATTTTGAGCATGGTTGGCAGGAGCATTCTGATTGTTGACGACGAAGCGCCCATTCGCGAGATGATCGCCGTTGCGTTGGAAATGGCCGGCTATGACTGCCTGGAGGCGGAAAACTCCCAGCAGGCCCACGCCATTATCGTCGACCGCAAGCCGGACCTGATCCTGCTCGACTGGATGCTGCCCGGCACATCCGGTATCGAGTTGGCTCGGCGCCTCAAGCGTGACGAGCTGACCGGGGATATCCCGATCATCATGCTCACCGCCAAAGGTGAAGAGGACAATAAGATCCAGGGCCTGGAAGTCGGCGCCGATGATTACATCACCAAGCCATTCTCCCCTCGGGAGCTGGTGGCACGCCTCAAAGCCGTATTGCGCCGTGCCGGGCCGACCGATGGCGAAGCGCCGATCGAAGTCGACGGCCTGATCCTGGACCCGATCAGCCACCGCGTGACCATCGACGGCAAACCCGCCGAGATGGGCCCGACCGAATACCGATTGCTGCAATTTTTCATGACCCACCAGGAACGCGCCTACACCCGCGGCCAGTTGCTGGACCAAGTCTGGGGCGGCAATGTGTATGTGGAAGAGCGCACCGTGGACGTGCATATCCGCCGTCTGCGCAAAGCCTTGGGCGATGCGTACGAGAATCTGGTACAAACCGTGCGCGGCACCGGCTATCGGTTTTCCACCAAAAGCTGAGCCAGCCCCTTCCACCCTTAACAGCTGACAAGGACGCATGTTTAAGTGAACCAGAACTGGCATGGCACCCTGATCCGTCACATGCTTCTGTTGATCACTGCTTGCCTGCTCGTCGGGCTGATCAGTGGCTATTACGGCTGGAGCCTGGCCGCCGGCATCGCGTTGTACCTGGGCTGGACCCTCAAACAATTGCTGCGCCTGCATGAATGGCTGCGCCAGCACAAACCCGACGAGGCCCCGCCCGATGGCTATGGCCTGTGGGGCGAGGTGTTCGACAGCATCTATCATCTGCAACGCCGCGACCAACGGGTACGCGGGCGCCTGCAAGCGGTGATCGACCGGGTGCAGGAGTCCACCGCAGCGCTCAAGGACGCGGTGATCATGCTCGACAGCGACGGCAACCTGGAATGGTGGAACCGCGCCGCCGAAACCCTGCTGGGTCTCAAGACGCCCCAGGACAGCGGCCAGCCGGTGACCAACCTGGTGCGTCACCCGCGCTTCAAGGAATACTTCGAGCAAGACAACTACGAAGAAGCCCTGGAAATTCCCTCGCCTACCAACGACCGCGTTCGCATCCAGTTGTACCTGACGCGCTACGGCAACAACGAACACTTGATGCTGGTGCGTGATGTGACCCGCATCCATCAGCTGGAACAGATGCGAAAAGACTTCGTCGCCAACGTCTCCCACGAGCTTCGCACACCGCTGACGGTGATCTGCGGCTACCTTGAGACGCTGCTGGACAATGTCGACGAGATCAACCCACGCTGGAGCCGTGCCCTGCAGCAGATGCAGCAGCAAGGCTCGCGTATGCAGACCCTGCTCAACGACTTGCTGCTCCTGGCCAAGCTTGAGGCCACCGATTACCCCTCGGATAACCACCCGGTGGCGGTGCAAAGCCTGCTGCAAACCATCAAGAACGACGCCCAGGCGCTCTCCGGCGAGCGCGGCCAGCAGATCACTCTGGAAGCCGACCCGACGGTGCTGCTCAAGGGCAGCGAGGGCGAGTTACGCAGCGCGTTCTCCAATTTGGTGTTCAACGCGGTGAAGTACACCCAGGACAAGGGCAATATTCGTATTCGTTGGTGGGCCGACGAACAGGGCGCGCACCTGAGCGTGCAGGACTCGGGTATCGGCATTGACGCCAAGCACCTGCCGCGCCTCACCGAACGTTTCTACCGCGTTGACTCCAGCCGCAACTCCAACACCGGCGGCACCGGACTGGGCCTGGCTATCGTCAAGCATGTGTTGTTGCGCCACCGGGCGCGTCTGGAAATCAGCAGCGTGCTGGGGCATGGCAGTACGTTTACCTGCCATTTTCCGCCGGCGCAGGTAACGCGTTCGCGGGCACTCGAAGAAGATAAATAATCTCGAAACACATCAGGGCTAAATGTGGGGCTTGCTCGCGAATGCGGTGTATCAGTGGATGAATAAACTGACTGACCCGCCGCATTCGCGAGCAAGCCCGCTCCCACACTGGATTTGTGTTGTTTCAAAGCAAGCATTGCAGCCCCGCCCGGCAGCGGGCACTAGGCAAGCGCCCCGCCAGTCGCTACATTGGCCGACTTGCGCCTGCCTTTCAGGCTCACCTGTCATCCCTTATCGAACACACGGAACCTGCAAAACCCCATCATGGACCCTTCCCCTGGTATCACCCTCGCTACTCTCTTTGCCGATTTCGGCATGATTCTTTTTGCACTGATCCTGGTACTGCTCAACGGTTTCTTCGTTGCGGCCGAATTTGCCATGGTCAAATTGCGCGCCACGCGGGTCGAGGCCATCGCCCATAAAAACGGCTGGCGCGGGCAGATACTGCGCACCGTACACAGTCAGCTCGACGCCTACCTGTCGGCCTGCCAGTTGGGTATTACCCTGGCATCCCTGGGCCTGGGCTGGGTCGGTGAGCCGGCCTTTGCGCATATCCTGGAACCGCTGCTCGGCGCCATCGGCGTGCAATCGCCGGAAGTGATCAAGGGCGTGTCGTTCTTTGCCGCGTTCTTCGTGATTTCCTACCTGCACATCGTGGTCGGTGAGCTGGCGCCCAAATCCTGGGCGATTCGCAAGCCGGAGCTGCTGTCGCTGTGGACCGCGGTACCGCTGTACCTGTTCTACTGGGCGATGTACCCGGCTATCTACCTGCTCAACGCCAGTGCCAACGCCATCCTGCGCATCGCCGGCCAAGGCGAGCCTGGCCCGCACCATGAGCATCATTACAGCCGCGAAGAGCTCAAACTGATCCTGCACTCCAGCCGTGGCCAGGACCCGAGCGACCAAGGTATGCGCGTACTGGCCTCTGCGGTGGAAATGGGCGAGCTGGAAGTGGTGGACTGGGCCAACTCCCGGGAAGACCTGGTAACCCTGGACTTCAACGCCCCACTCAAGGAAATTCTCGCGCTGTTCCGTCGCCACAAATTCAGCCGTTACCCGGTGTATGACGCGGTGCGCAATGAGTTCGTGGGCCTGTTGCACATCAAGGATCTGCTGCTGGAACTGGCCGCACTGGACCATATTCCCGAATCCTTCAACCTGGCCGAACTGACCCGCCCACTGGAGCGCGTCTCGCGGCACATGCCGTTGTCGCAACTGCTGGAGCAGTTCCGCAAAGGCGGTGCGCACTTCGCCCTGGTGGAGGAAGCCGACGGCAAGATCATCGGCTACCTGACCATGGAAGACGTGCTGGAAGTACTGGTGGGCGATATCCAGGATGAACACCGCAAGGCCGAACGCGGCATCCTCGCCTACCAGCCCGGCAAGTTGCTGGTACGTGGCGACACGCCGCTGTTCAAAGTCGAACGCCTGCTGGGCGTCGACCTGGACCACATCGAAGCCGAAACCCTGGCCGGCCTGATCTACGACACGCTCAAGCGCGTGCCGGAAGAAGAGGAAGTGCTGGAAGTGGAAGGCTTGCGGATCATCATCAAGAAGATGAAAGGGCCGAAGATTGTGTTGGCCAAGGTGCTGCTGCTGGACTGACTGCAGGCGCAGTGCTGTGTGTGGGAGCGGGCTTGCCCGCGATAGCGGTGGGTCAGCCAGCGCATCGTTGACTGATAGATTGCTATCGCGGGCAAGCCCGCTCCCACATGGACTAAGCGTCGCCTTGAAGGGTCACGCACCCGGCACGAAATGCTTCTGCGCGGTGCCACGGGCGATCAGGCGGGAGATGTAGTCCAGCTTCTGCGCATCCTGATCAATAAAACGGAAAGTCAGTTGCAGCCAGTCGCTGTCGGGCTTGGGCTCGTAGGCGACGATCGCGTGCAGGTAGCCGTTGAGCCGTGCGACTTCGGCATTGTCGCCCTGCTCAAGGTCGAGTACGGCGCTTTCCAGTACCTGAGGCAGGACGTCGCCACGCTTTACCACCAGCAACGCTTCCTTGATGCTCAGGGCCTTGATCACGCATTGCTGGGTGCCGCTTGCGAGGCGCAACTGGCCCTGACCACGACTGCCGGCCGGCGCCGCTGCTGTTGGGGCCTTCACGGGCGGGGTGTTGAGCAGGCCTTTGCTGGGCGCCGCCGCCGGGGCCGGGGCTGGCTTGACGGCTTCGGGTCTGCCGCCGGTCAGGGCGCTCAGGGAGTCGTTACCGAAGGCCGAGTTCATCTTGGTCGGCGCGCTGGCGATCAGTGCGTCAAGGCGGCCGATCTTGTGCAGGGCCTGCTTGACCTTGTTCAGCAGCTGCTCGTTGGTGAACGGCTTGCTGACATAGCCGGAAACGCCTGCCTGGATCGCCTGCACCACGTTTTCCTTATCGCCGCGGCTGGTCACCATCACGAACGGCATGGCCTTCAGATGCGCTTGCTCGCGGCACCAGGTCAAGAGCTCAAGACCCGACATCTCCGGCATTTCCCAGTCACACAGCACCAGGTCGAAGGTTTCGCGCATCAGGATGGATTGCGCCTTTTTGCCGTTCACCGCATCTTCGATTTTGATTCCGGGGAAGTAATTGCGCAGGCACTTCTTCACCAGGTCGCGAATAAACGAGGCGTCATCCACCACCAATACACTGACTTTGCTCATCGACCCTTCATCCTATAAAAACCTCGGCTGGCAGTACGCCTGACTGATGGCATTTTGCCAAAACCTCGCAGTCACGTTCGGACTTTATTCGCCGCCCGCGCAAAAAATTCAGCTGCCGCAAACGAAAACGCCCGGCCAATGGCCGGGCGTTAATTTCACGGGCAACCTTACTTATCGTCAGGTTCGCCCGGAACATTAGGTGTTTGATCGGCTGAACCTTCAACTTCGGCCTTCATGCGCTTGAGGCCCATGTGCCGCACGTCGGTACCGCGTACCAGGTAGATCACCAGTTCCGAGATATTGCGCGCGTGGTCGCCGATCCGCTCCAGGGAGCGCAGCACCCAGATAATGCTCAAGACCCGCGAGATAGAGCGCGGATCTTCCATCATGTAGGTGGCCAGCTCACGCAGGGCGGTTTTGTATTCGCGGTCGATGACCTTGTCGTACTGGGCCACCGACAAGGCCAGGTCGGCATCGAAACGGGCAAACGCATCGAGGGCATCGCGCACCATGTTGCGCACCTGGTCGCCGATATGGCGCACTTCCACGTAACCGCGTGGCGCTTCACCTTCTTCGCACAGTTGAATGGCACGGCGGGCGATCTTGGTGGCTTCGTCGCCAATGCGCTCCAGGTCGATCACCGACTTGGAGATGCTGATGATCAAACGCAGGTCCGAGGCTGCCGGCTGGCGACGGGCAAGAATGCGCAGGCACTCTTCGTCGATATTGCGTTCCATCTGATTGATCTGGTCATCGATTTCGCGCACCTGCTGGGCCAGGCCCGAGTCGGCCTCGATCAGCGCAGTGACTGCATCATTGACTTGCTTCTCCACCAGCCCGCCCATCGCCAGGAGGTGGCTGCGCACTTCCTCAAGCTCGGCGTTGAACTGCGCGGAGATGTGATGGGTAAGGCCTTCTTTGCTAATCATGTTGGCGTCCTTGGAGCGTCCGGTAAGGTGCGGAGAACCGCAGCGTCAGTGCAATCAGAACCACAGCTTCCTAGCCGTAGCGACCGGTGATGTAGTCTTCGGTCTGCTTCTTCGCCGGATTGGTGAACAGGGTATCGGTATCGCCGAACTCCACCAGCTTGCCCATGTACATAAACGCGGTGTAGTCGGAAACCCGCGCCGCCTGTTGCATGTTGTGGGTCACGATCACGATGGTGAACTTGGACTTGAGCTCGTAGATCAGCTCTTCGACTTTCAGGGTCGAAATCGGGTCGAGCGCAGAGCAAGGTTCGTCGAGCAGCAGCACTTCCGGCTCTACGGCGATGGTACGGGCGATCACCAGACGCTGCTGCTGGCCGCCGGACAAACCGAGGGCCGATTCGTGCAGGCGGTCCTTGACCTCGTCCCACAATGCCGCGCCCTTGAGCGCCCACTCAACGGCTTCATCGAGGACACGCTTCTTGTTGATGCCCTGGATGCGCAGGCCATAGACCACGTTTTCATAGATAGTCTTGGGAAACGGATTGGGCTTCTGGAACACCATGCCCACCCGGCGACGCAACTCAGCCACATCTTCGCCCTTGCGGTAGATATTGGTGCCATAGAGGTTGATCGCGCCTTCCACACGGCAACCGTCCACCAGGTCGTTCATGCGGTTGAACGTGCGCAGCAACGTCGACTTGCCGCAGCCGGACGGGCCGATGAAGGCGGTCACGCGTTGCTTGGGGATGTTCATGCTGACGTCGAACAGCGCTTGTTTGTCGCCGTAGTAGAGGCTCAGGCCCGGTACTTCGATGGCCACGGTTTCCTGGGCCAGGCTCAGGCTCTGCTTGTCGCGACCCAGGGCAGACATGTTGATGCCGTGGGAATGGTTTTCATGTTGCATGGGATGCTCCCTGTGCTACCAATTCGTTTCGTTGAACCGCCGGGGCGGCTTACTCAAATTCTGTGTCTGTGGGAGCTGGCTTGCCTGCGATGGCATCACTGCGGTCTTACTGATACACCGCGTCGTCTGCATCGCAGGCAAGCCAGCTCCCACATTGGACCGTGTCAGCTGTCCAGCGCTTTGTATTTTTCGCGCAGGTGGTTTCGAATCCACACTGCCGACAGGTTGAGCGTGGCAATCACCAGCACCAGCAGCAAGGCGGTGGCGTACACCAGAGGCCGTGCCGCTTCGACGTTGGGGCTCTGGAAGCCGACGTCATAAATATGGAAGCCCAGGTGCATGATCTTCTGGTCCAGGTGCAGGTACGGGTAGTTGCCGTCCAGCGGCAGCGATGGCGCCAGTTTCACCACACCCACCAGCATCAGCGGCGCCACTTCACCGGCGGCGCGGGCCACGGCGAGGATCATGCCGGTCATCATGGCCGGGCTGGCCATCGGCAGCACGATCTTCCACAGCGTTTCCGCCTTGGTCGCGCCCAGTGCCAGGGAGCCTTCACGCACGGTGCGAGGGATCCGCGCCAGACCCTCTTCGGTGGCCACGATCACCACCGGCACCGCCAGCAACGCCAGGGTCAGCGAGGCCCAGAGCAGGCCTGGGGTACCGAAGGTCGGCGCCGGCAGGGCCTCGGCGAAGAACAGGCGGTCAACCGAACCACCCAGCACATACACGAAGAACCCCAGGCCGAACACGCCGTAGACGATGGCCGGAACACCGGCCAGGTTGTTCACGGCGATGCGAATCACCCGGGTCAGGGTGTTCTGCTTGGCGTATTCACGCAGGTACACCGCCGCCAATACGCCGAACGGGGTGACGATCATCGCCATGATCAGGGTCATCATCACGGTGCCGAAGATGGCCGGGAAGATCCCGCCTTCTGTGTTGGCTTCCCGTGGGTCGTCGCTGAGAAATTCCCAGACCTTGCTGAAGTAGAAGCCGATTTTGGTCATCGTGCCCATGGCATTCGGCTGGTAGGCGTGCACCACTTTGCCGATGCCGATTTCCACTTCCTTGCCGTTGCCGTCGCGGGCGGTCAGGGCGTCGCGGTTGAACTGGGCGTGCAGGTCGGCCAGGCGCGCTTCGATGTCCTGATAGCGGGCGTTGAGTTCGGCGCGATCAGCGTCCATATCGGCTTGGGCGGCGGCGTCGAGCTTGCCCTCCAGTTCCAGTTTGCGACCGTGCAGGCGAATGCGTTCCAGACCGGCGTTGATCGCACCGATATCGGTTTTTTCCAGGGTCTTTAGCTGGGCGGCGAGCTTGTTGACACGGTCCACGCGAGCTTGCAGCTCCGGCCACGCGGCCTCGCCTTCGGCAATCACCTTGCCGTCCTGCTTGACGTTGACCAGGGTGCCGTAGAAATTGCCCCATTCACGGCGCTCAATGGCCATCAGGTGGGTCGGTTTGGTCTGGTCCTTCAACCATTCGCCGACGATCCAGGTGAAGTCGTTGCCGTTCAGGTCGCGGTTGCCGACCTTGATCAGCTCACGGGTCATGAATTCCGGGCCTTGGTCCGGCACCGGCAGGCCCGCGCTTTTCAGACGCTCACGCGGCACTTCTTCTTTCTGCACCACTTCGCCGATGACGATATGGTTGGCCTGGCCTGGCACGTTGTAGTTGGCCTGGATCAGGTCGGCCGGCCAGAAATGGCCCAGGCCCCGCACCGCGATCACAGCCAGCAAACCAATGGTCATGATGACCGCGATGGACACCGCGCCACCGCTGATCCAGACGCCTGGGGCGCCGCTCTTGAACCATCCATTCAGGGAGTTCTGTTTCACAGACTTCTACCTTTCTTAAAGCGACGAGTATTTCTTGCGCAGACGCTGACGAATCAGCTCAGCGAGGGTGTTCATGATGAAGGTGAACAACAGCAGCACCAGCGCCGAGAGGAACAGTACGCGGTAGTGACTGCCGCCGACTTCCGACTCGGGCATTTCCACCGCGACGTTGGCCGCCAGGGTGCGCAGGCCCTCGAACAGGTTCATCTCCATCACCGGGGTGTTACCGGTGGCCATCAGTACGATCATGGTTTCACCCACTGCGCGGCCCATGCCGATCATCAGTGCCGAGAAGATGCCCGGGCTGGCGGTCAGGATCACCACACGGGTCATGGTCTGCCACGGCGTGGCGCCCAGCGCCAGGGAGCCCAGGGTCAAACCGCGCGGTACGCTGAACACGGCGTCTTCGGCGATGGAATAGATGTTCGGGATTACCGCGAAACCCATGGCCAGGCCAACCACCAGGGCATTGCGCTGGTCGTAGGTGATCCCCAGGTCGTGGGAGATCCACATGCGCATGTCGCCGCCAAAGAACCAGGTCTCCAGGTACGGGCTCATGTACAGCGAGAGCCAGCCCACGAACAGGATCACCGGAATCAGAATCGCGCTTTCCCAGCCATCCGGCACTCGCAGGCGAATCGACTCGGGCAAGCGGCTGAAGACAAAACCGGCGACCAGGATGCCAATCGGCAACAGCATCAGCAGGCTGAAAATGCCCGGCAGATGCCCTTCTACGTACGGCGCCAGGAACAGGCCGGCGAAGAAACCGAGGATCACGGTCGGCATGGCTTCCATCAATTCGATCACCGGCTTGACCTTGCGGCGCAAGCTCGGGGCCATGAAGTAAGCGGTGTAGATCGCCGCCGCAACCGCCAGTGGCGCGGCCAGCAACATGGCGTAGAACGCAGCCTTCAAGGTGCCGAAGGTCAGCGGGGCCAGGCTCATCTTGGGTTCGAAATCGGTATTGGCGGCGGTGGACTGCCAGACGTATTTAGGCTCGTCGTAGTTCTCGTACCAGACCTTGCTCCACAACGCGCTCCACGAGACTTCCGGGTGCGGGTTGTCGAGTAACAACGGTTGCAGCTTGCCACCCGCCTCGACGATCACACGGTTGGCCCGTGGCGACATGCCGAACAGGCCCTGGCCATCGACCACCGGGTCTACCAGCAGGGTGCGGTGAGCGGTGCTGTGGAACACGCCGAACTGGCCGGAGGCATCGAGCGCGGTGAAGCCTTTGCGGCGCTCTTCAGCACTGACTTCCACGATGGGCGCGGTGCCCATCTGGAACGTACGAATCTGCTTCAGACGTTGCTCGCCATCCGGGTCGCGGGCCATGAACCACTGGGCCAGGCCACCCTTGGAGTTACCGACGATCAGCGAAATACCGCCCACCAACTGGGTGCTGGCAGTAACTTCGGCGTTGCCGTCTTCCAAAAGTTTGTAGCGACCGTTGAGGCTGTTGTCGCGCAGGCTGAACACATCGGCCAGAGCGCGACCGTTGATCACGTACAGCCACTGTTGGCGTGGGTCGACAAAGATGGCTTTCACCGGCTCAGTCATCTGCGGCAGCTCGATGCGCTTCTGCTCGCTGGTGACTTCACCGGTCATCATGTTTTCTTCACGGCTCAACGACAACACGTTCAAATGCGAACCGGCCGAGCCGGCCACCACCAGGGTGGAATCGGTGGCGTTGAGAGCGACGTGCTCCAGTGGGCGGCCAGCGTCATCCAGCACAATCGGCGTTTCGCCGTAGGGGTATTCGATTGCCGGGGTGATGGTCTTCTTGCCGTCCGGGTACGACACCTTATAGGTGTGACGGAATACCAAAGACTGGCCATTGGACAAGCCGAGGATCACCAACGGGCTGCCCGGCTGGTCTTCACCAATAGACGCAACGCTGGTACCGGCCGGAATCGGCAGGTCGACACGCTTGAGCTCAGCCCCGCTATCCACGGCAAAGAACAGCGCCTGGCCCTTGTCGGAAACCCGCATGGCGACCTGGTTCTGTTCTTCGAGGGAGATCATCAACGGCTTGCCGGCGTCCTGCATCCAGGCGGGCGTCAGCGCATCTTCCCTGGTCAACGAAGCGCCCTGGAACAGTGGCGCGACTACGTAGGCGAGAAAGAAGAAGATCAGGGTGATGGCGCCGAGGACGGCGAGGCCGCCGACCAGCACGTACCAGCGGGTCAGGCGGTCCTTGAGCGCGCGAATGCGTCGCTTGCGTTGCAGCTCAGGCGTATTGAAATCAATGCGTTTGGGGGGAGAAGTTGTCGTCATGGTGGAATTGGCCAGATCATTCATGCGCACACCCTAGCGATCCTGTATGACAGAAAGATGACAGTGCAGTGACGCAGCAAATCCGCCGCGAAGCAGGGCTGGCAGCGGATTAAAAATAGGGATGCAGACTGCTTATGTGGGAGCGGGCTTGCCCGCGATGGCATCAACACGATTTCAACGCTAAACCGCGTCGCCAGCATCGCGGGCAAGCCCGCTCCCACAGAAAAGCATGCGTCTACATCAGGTATCGCAGGCTTAGTTGCCTTCTTTCAGACCCAGCTCAGCCAGGGCCTTGGCGGCCACTTTGGCAGGCAGTGGGATGTAGCCGTCTTTCACCACCACTTCCTGGCCCTGCTTGGACAGCACCAGTTTCACGAACTCGGCTTCCAGCGGAGCCAGAGGCTTGTTCGGGGCTTTGTTGACGTAAACGTAGAGGAAACGCGACAGCGGGTATTTGCCGTTCAGGGCGTTTTCTTCGCTGTCTTCGATGAAGTCAGTGCTGCCTTTCTTGGCCAGGGCCACGGTCTTCACACTGGCGGTCTTGTAGCCGATGCCCGAGTAACCGATACCGTTGAGCGAGGAGCTGATCGACTGCACCACCGAAGCCGAACCCGGTTGTTCGTTCACGTTTGGCTTGTAGTCGCCTTTGCACAGGGCTTCTTCCTTGAAGTAGCCGTAGGTACCGGATACCGAGTTACGCCCGAACAATTGCACTGGCTTGTTGGCCAGGTCGCCGGTCACACCCAGGTCGCCCCAGGTTTTCACATCGGCTTTGGCGCCGCACAGACGCGTCGAGGAGAAGATCGCATCGACCTGTTCCATGGTCAGGTGCTGGATCGGGTTGTCCTTGTGCACAAATACCGCCAGGGCATCCACCGCAACCGGGATAGCGGTTGGCTTGTAGCCGTACTTCTGCTCGAAGGCAGCCAGTTCGGTGTCCTTCATCTTGCGGCTCATCGGGCCCAGGTTGGAGGTGCCTTCAGTCAACGCAGGTGGCGCAGTGGCAGAGCCGGCAGCTTGAATCTGGATGTTGACGTTCGGGTATTCCTTTTTGTAACCCTCGGCCCACAGGGTCATCAGGTTAGCCAGGGTATCGGAACCGACGCTGGACAGGTTGCCCGACACACCAGTGGTCTTGACGTAAGCCGGAATTGCCGGATCAACACCAGCGGCCACCGCGTTGGCGGTCGCAACGCCAGCAGCGACAAAAGTCATTGCCGCCATCAAACGTTTCAGTTTCATGCCTTGCTCCTAGCAGATAGGGATAGTTGGATCGGGGCCAAGTATCAGGAGGCCGTGTGAACACTCTATGTCTGGAATGTGACAGTTAGATGAAAGGCCACTATCTGAATGTGCAGGTTTCAACGACCGCGTTTCCACAGATACCCGCCCACCAGCATCCCCATCACGCACAGCACGGCGACGTAATAAGCCGGGCCCATCGGGCTCTCCTTCATCAGCAGCGACACCGCCAAGGGTGTCAACCCGCCGAACACGGCATAAGCAACGTTGTAGGAGAACGACAGGCCGCTGAAGCGCACCACCGGCGGGAAAGCCTTGACCATCACGTAGGGCACTACGCCGATGGTGCCGACAAACAGGCCGGTCAGGGCATACAAAGGGAACAGCCAGTCGGGATGCGCCATCAGGCTGTGATACAGCGTCCAGGAAGTCGCCAGCAACAGTGCGCAACCGGTGACCAGCACGCGACCGGCGCCAAAACGGTCGGCCAGCGCACCTGCGGCGATGCAACCCAGGCTCAGGGTCACGATGGCCAGGCTGTTGGCCTGCAGCGCCACCGTTGGGCTGAAGTGATAGAGGGTTTGCAGCACGGTCGGCGTCATGAGGATGACCACAACAACACCGGCCGACAGCAGCCAGGTCAGCAGCATCGACAACACAATCGCCCCACGGTGATCGCGCAACACCGCGCGCAACGGCAGCTCAGCAGCCAGGCTCTTGCGTTGCTGCATCTCAGCGAAGATCGGTGTTTCATGCAGCCAGCGGCGCAAGTACACCGACAGCAGCCCGAATACGCCGCCGAGCAGGAACGGGATCCGCCAGGCGTAATCGGAGACCTGCTCGGGGGTGTAGACCGTATTGATGCCCGTGGCCACCAGCGAGCCCAGCAGAATACCGGCGGTGAGGCCGCTGGTCAGGGTGCCGCAGGCGTAGCCGATGTGGCGCGGCGGGACGTGCTCGGAGACGAACACCCAGGCGCCCGGTACTTCGCCGCCAATCGCCGCGCCCTGGATGATGCGCATCAGCAGCAACAGGACCGGCGCCCACAGGCCGATCTGCGCGTAGGTCGGCAGCAGGCCCATGATCAAGGTGGGTACGGCCATCATGAAGATGCTCAGGGTGAACATCTTCTTGCGCCCCAGCAGGTCACCAAAGTGCGCCATGATGATGCCGCCCAAGGGGCGGGCCAGGTAGCCGGCGGCGAAGATGCCGAAGGTCTGCATCATGCGCAGCCATTCGGGCATGTCGACGGGGAAGAACAGTTTCCCGACCACGGTGGCGAAAAATACAAAGATGATGAAGTCGTAGAACTCCAGCGCCCCGCCCAAGGCAGACAGCGACAGGGTTTTGTAGTCGTTGCGGGTCAGCGGGCGCGAGGGTTGCGCACTGCTTGCAGGCACGGAGGACATGGCAAGGCTTCTCTTATAGTAATCATCGTAAAGGACTGCACGCCCGTGACTTGCGGCGGGTTTGGCAAGATAGCAAATCGCTTGAAAAAGCACAGCGCCAGGAACACAGTTGCGCGCAAAAGCCGCGATACAGCGTCTATTTACCGACCAAATGAGCGTCGGGAGGTCGTCGTGGCGCCAGGGTCTCGATATACTCGCCGGTGCAAGCGCCAGACCCGCTGTTTTGAGGGGCTGCTGTGCCAAAACGCTGTTGGGTACCACCCAGCCGATTTGGCAGAGTTTCCCTTTAGTTCGCCTTACGAGAAACGCATCGAGCGGTGTATGTTGGTGCTGAAACGTTTTTCTGAGAAGACGGCTATCCACTTGAAATACCCATGAAGCGTCACGGGTCAGAGGCACCCTCGGCATGATCGAACTCGAACAAGAAGATCCTATCCCGCAAGGCGATCTCGCCCTGCAAATCACCGCACTGCCGCGTGAAACCAACGGTTTTGGCGATATCTTCGGCGGCTGGCTGGTCGCGCAGATGGACCTGGCTGGCACGGCAATGGCCAGCAAGGTCGCCGGCGGGCGCGTCGCCACTGTCGCCATTGACCGCATGGCCTTCCTGGTACCGGTAGCAGTGGGCGCGCAGCTTTCCTTCTATACCCAGGCCCTGGAAATCGGCCGCAGCTCGATCCAGATGATGGTCGAGGTGTGGAGCGATGACCCGCTTTCGAGCGAATGGCGCAAGGTCACCGAAGCGGTATTTGTGTTCGTCGCCATCGATGGCAGCGGCCGCACCCGTTCGGTACCGTCACGGGCGCGTTAAACCTCGCCGGGTTTTGACGGTCAATTGCTCCATTGCCTGCCACTTAAGAGAGCTTTGTTATGCCTACGCCTCACGTTGAGACAGTGAAAATCGACGAGTTGGACTGCTGGCGCATCCGCCACAACGGCGCCGAGCTGATGGTGGCCCAACAGGGTGCGCATATCTTCAGTTACCAGCGTGAGGGCGAACAGCCGCTGATCTGGCCGAACCCTGAGGCAGTGTTCAAGCAGGGCAAAGGCATCCGTACCGGCGTACCGGTGTGCTGGCCATGGTTTGGTGTGTTCGAGCGTAACCCTCAGAGCGTAAAGGCCATGCGCCAGAGCGATCAGCCTGCCGGTGCCCACGGCTTTGCACGCACCGCGCTCTGGGCGTTGGCCGAGACGGCAGTCGAAGGTGAAACCCTGCGTATCGAACTGGTGCTGCCGGTTCCTGCGGGCGGCTTTCCCGGCTGGCCCCATCAGGTTGAGTTGAAGTTGAGCCTGCTGCTGGACGACCAACTTCACATCCACCTGACCAGCCACAACCGCGGCACCGACGCTGTGACCTTCAGCCAGGCATTGCACACCTACTTCGCAGTGAGCGACGTGCGCAACGTGCAGGTCGAAGGCCTGGATGGCTTGGCCTATATCGATACCGCCGACGGCTGGACCGAGAAGCAGCAAGCCGGCTTGCTGCACTTCACCGCCGAGACGGATCGCATCTACCTGGATACACCGGCGCAGTTGAGCATTGTCGATAAAGACTGGCAGCGCCGTGTCCAACTCACCAGCGAAGGCTCGAAGTCCACCGTGATCTGGAACCCCTGGACCGAACGGGCCAAGGCTTTAGACGATATGGCCGATGACGGCTGGCAGGGTATGTTGTGCATCGAGACGGCCAACGTGCTGGACGATGTGGTGAGCCTCGCGCCCGGTGAAGGCCACACTTTGGGAGTACGCATCACGGCCCTGGCCTTGTAAATCCAATCCAATGTGGGAGCTGGCTTGCCTGCGATGCAGACAACTCGGTATGTCAGGAACACCGAGGCGCTGCTATCGCAGGCAAGCCAGCTCCCACAGGGGTTATGCTTTGGGCTTTAGAGATCAGACTCCTGCACCACCCGCACCTTCCCTGCCTCCAGCGCATACGCTGCATCGGCCAAGTCATTATTGACCTTCTCCACCTTCAACGTGCCCGTGACCCACAGCGGCGTGTAGATATCATCCAGCTTCAACCCCTTGGGATACCGCACCAGCACCAGTTGGTTAGGCGGCGGTGGCGGTACGTGAATGCAAGCGCCCGGATACGGGACCAGGAAGAACAACGTGCTGCGACCTTTGGCATCGGTTTCCAACGGCACCGGATACCCACCAATGCGGATATTCTTGCCGTTCATGGCCGCCACGGTCTTGGTGGAGTACATCACCGCCGGCAAGCCTTTGCTCTGCTTCAAGCCACCCTTGTCGGTGAACGTGCCTTGGGCTTCGGGGGAGTTGTGGTCGATCTCGGGCATGGCTTCGAGGGCTTTCTGGTCCGAAAGCGGCATCAGGTCCAGCCAGTCGGTTTCCGGCAGTTCACCGGCGTGCGCCAGGCCAGAGCCCAGCAGGAGGAGAGTCAAGAGTAGACGGCGCATGGAGAGGCTCGGCAAATACAAGTGCCGAGCATTCTAGCCCTCTGCGCCTGCGCAGCGCAGAGGACTTTGTCGGCTGATTACTTCTTTTTGATCAGGCCGTAGATCACCAGCAACACGATGGCACCTACCAGCGCGCCGATGAAGCCCGCGCCCTGGCCAGCCTGGTAGATCCCCAGGGCCTGACCGCCGTAGGTGGCCGCCAGCGAACCTGCGATACCCAGCAGGATGGTCATGATCCAGCCCATGCTGTCGTCGCCAGGCTTGAGGAAGCGCGCCAGCAGGCCGACGATCAAGCCGATAAAAATGGTTCCGATGATACCCATGGCATTTCCCTCTGATTGGTATGAGTCATGCCAAAGCCTAGTCAGGCTTTGGCATCCTGCAATCAGAGAGACGGCGAGCCCCAATGGTTCCCGCCATGGCCAGGCTTATTGTTCGGCGATTAACGCCTCAACCTTGAGAATCTGCGCCTGCAACGTCGCACGATCCTTGCAACGCAGGTTGGCGTGGCCGACTTTGCGTCCGGCCTTGAACGCCTTGCCGTAGTGATGCACGTGGCAATCGTCGATCGCCATCACGCGCTCTACCGGCGGTACGACACCGATAAAGTTGAGCATGGCGCTCTCGCCGACCTTGGCCGTGGAGCCCAACGGCAAGCCCGCCACCGCACGCAGGTGGTTTTCGAACTGGCTGCACTCGGCGCCTTCGGTGGTCCAGTGCCCGGAGTTGTGCACACGCGGGGCGATTTCGTTGGCCTTGAGGCCGCCGTCGACTTCAAAGAACTCGAACGCCATTACACCAACGTAATCCAGCTGCTTGAGCACACGGCTGGAATAGTCTTCGGCCAGGGCCTGCAACGGGTGGTCAGTACTGGCTACCGACACTTTCAGGATGCCGTTGACGTGGGTGTTGTGCACCAACGGGTAAAAGCGGGTTTCGCCATCACGGGCACGTACGGCAATCAGCGAGACTTCGCCGGTGAACGGCACGAAGCCTTCCAGCAGGCAGGCAACGCTGCCCAGCTCGGCAAAAGTGCCGACCACATCGGCGGCGGTGCGCAGGACTTTCTGGCCCTTGCCGTCGTAACCCAATGTGCGGGTTTTCAACACCGCCGGCAGGCCAATGCTGGCGACCGCCGCGTCCAGGTCCGCCTGGGACTGGATATCAGCGAAGGCCGGCGTCGGGATGCCCAGGTCCTTGAACATGCTTTTTTCGAACCAGCGGTCGCGAGCGATGCGCAGGGCTTCGGCGCTTGGGTACACCGGTACGAACTGCGACAGGAAAGCCACGGTTTCAGCCGGGACGCTTTCGAACTCGAAGGTCACCAGGTCAACTTCATCAGCCAGTTGGCGCAGGTGGTCCGGGTCGCTGTAGTCAGCACGCAGGTGTTCGCCCAGAGCTGCAGCGCAGGCATCCGGCGCTGGGTCGAGGAAGGCGAAGTTCATGCCCAGCGGCGTACCCGCCAGGGCCAGCATACGGCCCAATTGGCCGCCACCGATTACACCGATTTTCATCAATAAGAACCTCAGGCGATACGTGGGTCTGGATTGTCCAGCACGCTGTCTGTCTGCTCAGCACGAAATTTTTTCAGCACCGCATGAAACTGCGGGTGCTTGGCGCCCAGGATGCTGGCCGACAGCAAGGCTGCGTTGATCGCACCGGCCTTGCCGATCGCCAGGGTTGCCACCGGAATGCCGGCTGGCATCTGCACGATGGACAACAGCGAATCCACGCCCGAGAGCATTGAAGACTGCACCGGCACGCCAAGCACGGGCAGGTGAGTCTTGGCCGCACACATGCCAGGCAAGTGCGCCGCGCCGCCGGCACCGGCGATGATCACCTCGATGCCACGGGATTCTGCTTCATCGGCATACTGGAACAGCAAATCCGGGGTGCGGTGGGCGGAGACCACCTTCACTTCGTACGGAATGCCGAGTTTTTCCAGCATATCGGCGGTGTGGCTAAGGGTGGACCAATCGGACTTGGAGCCCATGATCACGCCAACCAATGCACTCATCGTCGTGCCTCTTCTCTCTGGGCGCCCGCAGGCGCGTCAAAAAACAACAAGCCACGCGGGAGACCGGCGTGGCTTGGTGTGCGAATTAAGGCCGGTTGGACCGGCCGAAGGCCGCGCAGTATACCGTAATAATCCAGATAAACAGCCCCTGGGATGACCATCTGTCTAGCGGCGCAAAGTGGCGGTTTTATTGACTTAAGAGTCAGCGAAAACACCACGAAATCCTGTGGGAGCTGGCTTGCCTGCGATAGCAGTGGATCAGTGCCAAATAGGTTGGCTGACACACCGCTATCGCAGGCAAGCCAGCTCCCACATGTGTTCTGGGCTGGGCTCAAGCGCTTTGCGCGGCCCCACCTTCCAGCTTGCGCCACAACAACCGCACATTCGCCTTGCGCACCAACGCGCAGCGATACAAGCGAATCTCCAGTGGCACATGCCATTGCGGCCCGCCGCACACCACCAGTTCGCCGCGTGCCAACTCTGCACGTACGCTCAACTGCGGCACCCAGGCGATACCCAAGCCTTCGAGCGCCATGCTCTTGAGGCTGTCGGCCATGGCGGTTTCATAGATGGTGGTAAAGCGCAGCGCCCGCTGGCGCAGCAGCAAATTCACCGAGCGGCCCAGGAACGCGCCGGCGCTGTAGGCCAGCAGCGGTACGCTGCCCTCGCCTTCCAGGTCGAACAGCGGCTTGCCATCGGCATCGGCGGCGCACACCGGGAGCATTTCGGTGTTACCCAGGTGCAGCGACGGGAAAATTTCGGCGTCCATTTGCATCGCCGCGTCCGGGTCGTAGAACGCCAGCATCAGGTCGCAACCGCCTTCGCGCAGGGCGTGCACGGCGTCGCCGACGTTGGTGGCGACCAGCCGCGTGGCGATATTCAAGCCCTCGTTGCGCAACTGCGCGATCCACCGCGGGAAGAACCCCAAGGCCAGGGAGTGCGCGGCCGCCACTTGCATGACTTCGCCCTGCCCGCCTTCCAGGTGATGCAAATGGCGCAGGACTTCACCGAGCTGTTCGACCACGGTGCGCGCCGTCACGAGGAACAACTGCCCCGCCGCCGTCAACTCCACCGGCGTACGCGAACGGTTGACCAGCGTCAGGCCCAACGCGGCCTCAAGGCTACGGATACGGCGGCTGAACGCCGGCTGGGTCACAAAGCGCCGTTCCGCAGCCTGGGAAAAGCTGCGCGTCGCCGCCAGGGCGCTGAAGTCTTCCAGCCATTTGCTTTCAAGGTTCATCTCTGCCTCCCACGCCGAATGCACCATTTTGGCACACACGCCCGCCATCATAGCTGGGTCACATCAACATTATGCCGTTTGTGCATAGGCCAGTGTTTAACAGCATTGGCCCAAAAACTTCTACAAGCCTAGCATTCGCAGCGTTCCGGCCAGTTCCGGGTCCATATCGAGATGATTTCCGTCATGTCCTCTGCTGCATCTTTCCGTACCGAAAAAGACCTGCTTGGCGTACTCGAAGTACCTGCTCAAGCGTATTACGGCATCCAGACCCTGCGAGCGGTGAACAACTTCCGCCTCTCGGGCGTTCCGATTTCGCATTACCCGAAATTGGTGGTCGGTCTGGCAATGGTCAAGCAAGCAGCGGCTGACGCCAACCGCGAGTTGGGCCAGCTCAGCGAAGCCAAGCACGCTGCCATCAGCGAAGCCTGTGCCCGCCTGATCCGCGGCGATTTCCACGAAGAGTTCGTGGTGGACATGATTCAAGGCGGCGCCGGCACTTCAACCAACATGAATGCCAACGAAGTCATCGCCAACATCGCACTGGAGGCCATGGGTCACCAGAAGGGCGAATACCAGTACCTGCACCCCAACAACGACGTGAACATGGCGCAGTCGACCAACGACGCCTACCCGACCGCAATCCGCCTGGGTCTGCTGTTGGGCCATGACGCGCTGCTGGCCAGCCTCGACAGCCTGATCCAGGCGTTCTCCGCCAAAGGCGCCGAGTTCAGCCATGTGCTGAAAATGGGCCGCACCCAGTTGCAAGACGCCGTGCCGATGACCCTCGGCCAGGAATTCCGCGCTTTCGCCACTACCCTGGGCGAAGACCTGGCGCGCCTGAAGACCCTGGCACCGGAGCTGCTCACCGAAGTGAACCTGGGCGGCACCGCCATCGGCACCGGCATCAACGCCGACCCGCGTTACCAGGCCCTGGCCGTACAACGCCTGGCCACCATCAGCGGCCAGCCGCTGGTACCGGCGGCCGACTTGATCGAAGCCACCTCAGACATGGGCGCCTTCGTGCTGTTCTCCGGCATGCTCAAGCGTACCGCCGTGAAGCTGTCCAAGATCTGCAACGATTTGCGCCTGCTGTCCAGCGGCCCACGCACCGGCATCAACGAGATCAACCTGCCGGCGCGCCAGCCAGGCAGCTCGATCATGCCCGGCAAGGTCAACCCGGTGATTCCGGAAGCGGTTAACCAGGTGGCATTCCAGGTGATCGGTAACGACCTGGCCCTGACCATGGCAGCCGAAGGCGGCCAATTGCAGTTGAACGTGATGGAGCCGCTGATCGCCTTCAAGATCTTCGACTCGATCCGCCTGCTGCAACGCGCCATGGACATGCTGCGCGAGCACTGCATCGTCGGCATCACCGCCAACGAAGCACGCTGCCGCGAACTGGTGGAGCACTCCATCGGCCTGGTCACCGCGCTGAACCCGTACATCGGCTATGAAAACGCCACCCGCATTGCGCGTATCGCTCTTGAAAGCGGGCGCGGCGTGCTGGAACTGGTGCGTGAAGAAGGCTTGCTCGACGACGCCATGCTCGACGACATCCTGCGCCCGGAAAACATGATTGCCCCACGCTTGGTCCCGCTGAAGGCCTAAGCGTTTGTTGCACCGCTCACCAGGCTGAGGGACTAGACACCTCTCACCTTTTGAGGGCTTGAAGACTCGTTCTTCAGGCCCTTTTTTTTGCCTGTAATTCTTCTTATATACAGCGCACATCCTTCAACTGCGTTTCACATATAAAACATGCGCCCCGCCTGCGTTACTTGAAAAAGCATTAATTGATTGCAACTTCCCATTCCGTGCACAAGCGGTGTGCAATTTCGTGCCATATAAGAACAATGGTTTCATATATGAAACGTGCGATTTTTATCCATATAACCATAACCCACTAATTTAAAAGGAAATTCAACAAAGCTTTGTAGGAATTAACTCACTGGCATTGTTCATGCACTAAACGGCGTATCACCTATAAAACAGACCAGAGTACCTTCCTGATGGCTGTGAAAGAGATGTACGCCGTGACGCCCCAATGGAATACGCCCGCACTTAAGGAAGAGCTGGAGCCGACTGAAATTGAATTCCGTAATGTCGGTAAATGTTTCCCAGCCAAAGGTAAAACAGAAGCGCCATTTGCCATTCGCGATGTGAACTTCAAGATCCGTCGCGGCGAGGTGGTGTCGATCATCGGCCCGTCCGGCTGTGGCAAGAGCACCATCCTCAATATGGGTTCTGGCCTGTATCGGCCCACTGAAGGAGAAGTCTTCGTGGGTGGCGAGCCTGTGACCGGGCCCGTGCCACAAGTCGCGTTCATGCTGCAAAAAGATTTGCTGATGCCGTGGCGCAGCATTCGCCGCAATGTCGAACTGGGCCTGGAAATTCAAGGCGTGCCCAGCGCGACCCGGCAGAAGGTGGCCCTGGACTTGCTCGACCGTTGCCACCTCAACGGCTTCGCCGATCACTACCCATTCCAGCTCTCCGGCGGTATGCGCCAACGCGCTGCCCTGGCACGCACCCTGGCCATCGACCCTCAGGTGTTGTTCCTCGACGAGCCGTTTTCCGCCCTCGACGCCCAGACCAAGATGATCCTGCAGCAGGACATGGCGCGGATGCTGTTCGATGAAAAGAAGACCGCGCTGTTCATCACCCACGACCTGATCGAGGGCATCGCCATGTCCGACCGGTTGCTGGTCATGAGCGCCCGCCCCGGCACCATCATCGAAGAAATCAGCATCGACCTGCCGTTTCGCGACAACCCGCTGGAGCGCCGCAAGCTACCGGAGATTGGCCCGCTGGTCGGTCGCCTGATGGAACTGCTGCACGTCGGCGCCGACACCGAACTGCACTGATTGCCGCGCTTGCGGCCCCCAACCGATTCAGGAGTTCCCATGCTCAAGTCTCTGTTCCAACGTTTTTGCGCGCTCAGCCTTGGCCTCGGTCTGACCTGCGCGGCCCAGGCGCAGCCAACCGACGTTACCTACCTGCTGCCGGCCCCGCCTAACTTGCCAGCCTTTGCACCCTGGATCATCGCCAAGGAAAAAGGCTACTACGCGGCCCAGGACCTGAACCTTACGTTCATTGCCGCCAAGGGCGGTGTGGATGTGGCCAAGCAGATCGGCGCCGGCAATGCCCTGCTCGGCGGTGCCATCGGCGACACGCCGATCATGGTGCGCGGCAACGGTATCCCGGTGCGCGCCGTGGCGGTGCTGGGTGCAGGCGGCGTGACCATGATCGCCACCCATTCCAGCGACAACATCAATAACGTCAGCGACCTCAAGGGCAAGACCATGACGGTGATGTCGTACTCCGACACCACCTACTACGCGCTGCTCGCTTCGCTGCGCAAGGCCGGCCTTGGCAAGAATGACGTGGACATCCAGGCCGCCGGCCCTGCCGGGGTCTGGCAGTTGTTCACGGCCAACAAGGCCCAGGCCATGGCCGGCGTGCCGGATTGGATGGTCACCGCCGAAGAAGCAGGCGCGCAGATCAAGCTGATTCCCCAGGAGCAGATTTTCGAAAGCATGGCCCAGGCCATCCTCGCCTCCGATGACGCCATCAAAAACCACCCCCAGGTGGTGCGCGGTGTGGTCCAGGCCACGCTCAAAGGTATGCACGACATTATCCAGGACCCGCGTGCCGCCGCCGTCACCTTTGCCAAGGCGGTCCCGACCTACGCCGGCAAGGAAGACTCACTGGAGAAGATCTTCAAGCTCTACGTCGAGCACGTCTACGCCAACCAGCGCGTACTGGGGCACATCGACCCCGAGCGCCTGGACAAGGTCCGCCAGTTCTACGTGAGCGAAGGCATCGTGCCCCGGGAAACCCCGCTGGATGAGCTGTTCACCAACCAATTCGTCGACAGCCCGGTCGCCGCGCAATAACGCACCGGACAACAAGGTACGCATACGATGAAAAACCTGAACCACTCCGTGCTCGGTAGCGTCGCGCTGCTGATCCTGTTCCTGGCGCTCTGGCAATGGGGCCCCGGGCTGCTCGGTATGCCCGAATTCGTCATGCCCAAACTCAGCCGCGTGGCCCAGGAAAGCCTGGTGATGTGGCACAGCGGCGGCCTGCTGGAACACACCCTGATCACCGCCATGGAGATCGTCGTCGGTTTCGCCCTGGGCGCCTTGCTGGGCGTGATGATTGGTGTGTCCCTGGGCCTGTCGCCCGCGGCTGAAGCAATGCTGTCGCCCTACATCCTGGCGTTGCAGATTGCACCGAAGGTCGCCTTTGCGCCGCTGTTCGTGATGTGGCTGGGCTACACCATCTACCCAAAGATTCTGATCGCGATTCTGATCGTGTTTTTCCCGGTGATGATCAACGTGCTCTCGGCGATTCGCACGGTCGACCCGGACATGATCAACCTGGTGCGCACCATGAACGCCAGCCGCTGGCAGATCTTCCGCCTGGTGGAATTTCCCTCAGCCATGGCCGCGCTGTTTTCCGGCCTGCGCATCGCCTCCACCCTGGCCGTGATTGGCGTCACCGTCGGTGAGCTGGTCGGCGGCAACCAGGGCCTGGGCTTCCTGTTGGTGGACGCCGAGGGCCAAGGCAACACGGCGGGTGTATTCGTCGCCATCGTCATGCTCACCCTGATTGGGGTGATCGCCTACGGCGCCGTGGTGTGGGCGGAAAAACGCGTCCTGCACTACATGCCCAAAGCCATGTTGAGCACGCAATGATGAACCACCAGAACCGTTTGCTCGAAGGTCGCCGCGTGCTGGTGACCGGCGGTGCCCGTGGCCTGGGCTACGGGTTCGCCCAGGCCATCGGCCAGGCCGGTGCCCGCGTGGTGATTGCCGATGTGCTGGAAGAACGCGTGCAACAGGCGGCCTGTGAACTGCAGGCCCTGGGCCTGGACGTGCAGGCTGTCACGGTCGACCTGGCCCAGCCTGAGTCAATCCAGGCGTGCATCACCGCGACACTCGATGTGCTGGGCGGCCTCGATGGCCTGGTGAACAACGCCTCCATCACCAACTCCGGTGGCAAAGGCTGCGAAGACCTGAGCATCGACACCTGGGACCAGGTGATGCAGGTCAACGTGCGCGGCACCTGGCTGATGACCACCGCCTGCCTGCCGGCGCTGCGTGCCAGCGGCCACGGCGCCATCGTCAACCTGGCCTCGGATACACCCTTGTGGGGCGCGCCAAACCTGCTGGCTTACGTCGCCAGCAAGGGCGCGATTATCGCCATGACGCGCAGCCTGGCCCGCGAGCTGGGGGCCGACAACATCACGGTCAACGCCATTGCCCCTGGCCTGGTGCTGGTGGAAGCCACCGCCTACGTGCCCGAGGCACGTCACCGCTTGTACAACGACCAGCGGGCCATCCAACGCCCGCAATTGCCCGAAGACGTCAGCGGCGCCGTGCTGTTCGCGCTGTCCGACCTTGCCCGCTTCATCACTGGACAAACCCTGCCGGTCAACGGCGGGTTCGTCATGCCTTGATCTGGAGACTGTCATGACTGATTTATCTGCCCAAAACGATACCCCGAAAAGCTGGGATCGCCCGGCCGGCGCCAGCCTGGAAAGCTGGATGAATACCCGTATCGCCCGTTACGAAACGCGCA
This sequence comes from Pseudomonas paralactis, assembly GCF_001439735.1. Taxonomy (GTDB): domain Bacteria; phylum Pseudomonadota; class Gammaproteobacteria; order Pseudomonadales; family Pseudomonadaceae; genus Aquipseudomonas; species Aquipseudomonas paralactis. The sequence continues at coordinate 223,636 of NZ_JYLN01000003.1, read as the reverse complement.
AGTACGACTGGGATGCCCTGAAATTCCAGGCCGACTACGACCCCAAGTTCCGCCGTGCACAGATGCGCTACATCGGCACCGGCGGCACCGGCATCAGCACCGACATGAACACCATCCCGTCGGAGCATTTCACCTTCTCCACCATGGTGATCCCGGCCGGTCATGAAGGTCCGCCGCACCTGCACATCGACGTCGAAGAGGTGTTCTTCGTACTGCGCGGCAAGCTCAAGGTGGTGCTGGAGAAAGACGGCGAGCGCTTTGAGACCATCCTCACCGACCGCGATGTGATTTCCGTGCCACCTGGCGTGTACCGCGAAGAGATCAACATCGGCGACGAAGACGCGTTGATGTGCGTGATGCTCGGCGCAAAAAAACCCATCACCCCGACCTATCCGCCAGAGCACCCTCTGGCCTCGATCAAGCGCGGATAAGCCCATGCTGCCAGGACTTTCTCAAGCCGCGCCGACGGCCGACCTGCAAGCCCAACTGGAGCGCGATTTTCCTCAGCGCCTGGTGGCTGCAGCCGGAGGGCAACAAGCCTTGCGCGAATGCGGCGCGGGGCCAGTGGTGGTGTTGCTGCACGGTATCGGCTCCGGGGCGGCGTCCTGGCTGCAAGTGGCTCGGCAACTGGCAACCCAGGCCCGGGTCATTGCCTGGGATGCACCCGGCTACGGCGACTCCAGTGCACTGGAGTCGGACGCTCCCAAGGCTGAGCAGTACGCAGCACGCTTGGCACAGATGCTCGATGCGCTGGAGGTCGAAACCTGCGTGCTGGTGGGTCACTCATTGGGAGCGCTCCCCTCCCTGGCGTTCGCCCGCAGTTCGCAGGCCCATCGGGTGAGCCGCCTGGTGTTGATCAGCCCGGCTCGCGGTTATGGCGCACCGCAGCTGGCCCAACAGCGCCAACAGGTACGCCAGCAGCGCCTGGACAACCTGCAACGTCTGGGTATCGCCGGCCTGGCCGAACAACGCAGTGCTCACATGTTGTCGCCGCGTGCCACGCCGCAGGCCCTGGCCTGGGTGCGCTGGAACATGGCGCGCCTGAACCCCGGCGGTTATCGCCAGGCCATTGAGTTGTTGTGCGGCGATGACCTGCTGCGCCATGGGCAACCGGCCATGCCGTGCGACGTACATTGCGGCGAAGCCGACAGCATCACCCCCGCCGAGATCTGCCTGGGCGTGGCCAAGGCGCTGGGCGCCAGCTTCAACCTGATCGCCGACGCCGGCCACGCCAGCCCCATCGAACAACCGCAAGTGGTTGCCGGGCGCCTGGCCTGTGCTCTCCAACAATCCCTGACAGGTACAACCCTATGAACGATTCCGATCTGCTCAAAGACGCTCAGGACAAATACATTGTTCCCGGCCTTGAGCGGGGCCTGCTATTGCTCTGTGAGTTCAGCCGACGCAACCGCACCCTGACCGCACCGGAGCTGGCACGCCGCCTGGCACTGCCGCGCTCGACCATCTTCCGCCTGCTGACCACCCTGGAGACCATGGGCTTCGTCACCCGCAGCGGTAATGAATACCGCCTCGGCATGTCCGTGCTGCGCCTGGGCTTCGAGTACCTGGCGTCGCTGGAGCTGACCGAGCTGGGCCAGCCGCTGCTGGCGCGCTTGTGCGACCGGGTCAACTACCCGAGCAACCTGGTGGTGCGTGATGGTCGTTCGATTGTCTACGTGGCCAAGGTCTCACCGCCTTCGGTGTTCTCCAACGCGGTCAACGTCGGCACCCGCCTGCCCGCCCATGCCACCGTGCTGGGGCGCATCCTGCTGGAAGATCTGTCGCTGGCCGAGCTACGCGAGTTGTACCCCGAAGAACACCTGGAACAACACTCGCCTTGCACGCCGAAAACCGTAATGGCGCTGTTCGACCTGGTCCAGGCCGACCGCCAGCGCGGGTTTGTCAGCGGCGAAGGCTTTTTCGAATCGGCGATTTCCACGGTGGCCGCGCCGGTGCGCGACCACAGCGGTGACATCGTCGCGGCCCTCGGCGTGACCATCCCCACGGCGCAGATCGGCCACGTCAACTTTGAAGAGCTCTTGAACCAGGTCCGTCGCAGCGCCGACGAGCTGTCACGCCTGCTCAACTACAACGGCGGCGCCCATAACGGGCAGCCCCGCGTCACCGCCTTGATGAGAGACTGACATGAGCCTTTACCAATTGCAGGGCCGCGTTGCCATCGTCACTGGTGGTTCTTCCGGCATTGGCCTGGCCTGTGTCGAACTGCTGCTGGAAGCCGGTGCGGCAGTTGCGTTCTGCGGTCGTGACGAAGAGCGCCTGCGCCGTGCCGAAGCCGGCTTGCGCGAGCGTTTCCCCCGGGCCCGCCTGTTGGCTCAGGCCTGCGATGTGCTCGATGCCGAGTCGGTCAACGCTTTTGCGAGCGCCAGCCTGGCGGCACTGGGGGCGGCCAGTGTGCTGATCAACAATGCCGGGCAAGGCCGGGTCTCGACCTTTGCCGACACCACTGACAGCGCCTGGACCGAAGAGCTGAACCTGAAGTTTTTCTCGGTGATCAACCCGGTCCGCGCCTTCAAGCCTCAGCTGGAAAGCCAGCCTGACGCCGCCATCGTCTGCGTCAATTCGCTGCTGGCCAGCCAGCCCGAACCGCACATGGTCGCTACCTCCGCCGCACGCGCCGGGCTCAAGAACCTCGTGCGTTCCATGGCCACTGAATTCGCCCCGCAGGGCATCCGCGTCAACGGCATCCTGATTGGCCTGGTGGAGTCCGGGCAGTGGCGCAGGCGTTTCGAAGCGCGCGAAGAACGCGACCTCGGCTGGGCGCAATGGACCGCACGGCTGGCACAACAAAAACACATTCCCTTGGGGCGCCTGGGCCTGCCGATTGAAGCGGCCCGCGCGATCCTGTTTCTGGCCTCGCCTCTGTCGGCTTACACCACAGGCAGCCATATCGATGTATCCGGAGGCCTGTCCCGCCATGCGTAATGAAAACAACACTGTCACCGTGGGCGCTGCCATCACCGCCTTTCTTGAGCAATGCGACGTCAAGGCTGTGTTCGGCGTGATTTCGATCCACAACATGCCGATCCTCGATGCCTTTGCGGTGCGCGGCAATATCCGTTTCGTCATGGCCCGGGGCGAAGCCGGCGCCGCCAACATGGCCGATGCCTACGCCCGCACCACCGGCGGCCTGGGTGTGTGCCTGACCTCCACCGGCACCGCCGCCGGCAATGCCGCCGGCGCGATGGTCGAAGCCCAGACCGCCGGCACGCCGCTGCTGCACATCACCGGCCAAATTGAAACGCCGTACCTGGACCAGGAGCTGGCTTACATCCACGAAGCCCGTGACCAGTTGAACATGCTCAAGGCGGTGTCCAAGGCCGCCTTTCGCGTACGCAGCGTCGAAACCGCCCTGAGCACCATGAAGCTCGCGGTGCAGACCGCCCTGACCGCGCCCACCGGGCCTGTCAGCGTCGAAATCCCCATCGATATTCAGTCCACCTTTATCCCGATGCCGACCGACCTGTCGCCACTGCCGATCCCGGTCGCCGTCCCCGCACCGGACGCTCTGGACTTGATGGCAGAACGACTGGCCAGCGCCAGGCGGCCGATGCTCTGGCTCGGCGGCGGCGCCCGGCACGCCGGCGCACAAGTTAAACGCCTGCTAGCGATGGGCGTGGGCGTGATCACCTCCACGCAAGGGCGTGGCGTGGTCAATGAAGACGACGAGCGTTGCCTGGGGGCTTTTTCGCAGAACAAGCGGGTCGAACAGTTCCTGCAAACCTGCGATGCGCTGCTGATCGCCGGCTCGCGCCTGCGCAGTAACGAAACCTTCAAGTACGCACTGAAACTGCCTTCGAACCTTTTGCGTATCGACGCCAACCCGGCGATCGAAGGCCGCAGTTACGCCAGCGAACTGTTTGTCTGCGGCGACGCGGCACTGGCGCTCGAAGGCCTGGCTGATCGCCTGGAAGGTCGCTTGCACACCGACCCGAGCTTTCTCGCTGAGCTTAAAGCCGTACGCGAACAATCACGTAGCCAACTGATGGCCGACCTCGGGCCGTACTCGGCCATGGTCGAGCAATTGCAGGCCGTGACCGGGCGCAACTTCTCCTGGGTACGCGATGTGACCCTCTCCAACAGCATCTGGGGCAACCGCCTGCTGACCCTCTATCACCCACGCGCGGGTGTGCATGCCTTGGGCGGCGGGATTGGTCAGGGGTTGGCCATGGGTATCGGCGCAGCGGTCGCCGCAGCGCAAACGGCGCCCGAGCGCAAAGTGTTCGCCATCGCGGGTGACGGCGGCTTCATCCTCAACCTGGGTGAGCTGGCGACTCTGGTGCAGGAGCGCGCCAACCTGGTGATCCTGCTGATGAACGACCAGCGCTACGGGGTGATCCGCAATATCCAGGACGCGGTCTACGGCAGCCGCCATTGCTACGTCGACCTGCACACCCCGGACTACACCAAGCTCGCCGAGTCCCTGGGCCTGCGCCATGGGCTGGTCACCGACCTCAAGGATTTCGGCAAGGTGGTGGACAGCGCCCTGAGTCAGCCGGGCCCGTTCCTGCTGGAAGTGGACATGCTGAGTGTCGGCAACTTCGCCACCCAGTTTGCCGGCCCGCCCAACAGCGAAACCAAAGCCCAGAAGGCTATCGCCTGAGGATCGCACCATGTTGCATATCACCATGATCGGCTGCGGCGCCATTGGCGTCGGTGTGCTGGAGCTGCTGGAGAACGACCCACAGCTGTGCGTGGATTACGTCATCGCGTCCGAGGGCTCCGAAGCCTTGGTGCGCCAGCGCCTGGCCAGTTTCAAGCAGCCGCCGCAGGTGCTGACGGCCTTGCCCGCCGATGCCCGCCCGGATTTGCTGGTGGAGTGCGCCGGGCATCGCGCCATTGAAGAGCATGTGCTGCCGGCGCTGGAGCGTGGGATTGCCTGCCTGATTGTATCGGTGGGCGCGCTGTCCGAGGTCGGTCTGGTAGAACGCCTGGAGGCGGCGGCCGAGCGTGGCAAGACCCGCATCGAGTTGCTGCCCGGCGCCATCGGCGGCATCGATGCGCTGTCGGCGGCCAAGGTCGGCGGGCTGGACTCGGTCAACTACACCGGCCGCAAGCCGGCACACGCCTGGAAGAACACCCCCGGCGAACAGGCCTGTGACCTGGACAGCATCGATGAGGCCACGGTGATCTTCCAGGGCAGCGCTCGCGAAGCGGCGCGGCTGTACCCCAAGAACGCCAACGTCGCGGCCACCCTGTCGCTGGCCGGGCTGGGCCTGGACCGCACCCATGTCACGTTGATCGCCGACCCCCACAGCGATGAAAACGTCCACCACTTCGAAGCCCGTGGCGCCTTTGGCCGCTTCGAGTTGAGCCTGCGCGGCAAGCCCTTGCTGGCCAACCCGAAGACCTCGGCGCTGACCGTGTACAGCGTGGTCCGTGCCCTGGGCAACCATGCCCACGCGATTTCCATTTAGGAGCCGTCGATGAACACCGAACAGACATTACCCATCTGCATCGCCGGCCAGTGGCGCCCAGGCCGTGGCGAGCGTTATGCCAGCCGCTACCCGGCCACCGGCGAAGCCGTGGCCTGGCTCAATGCCGCCGACCTGCAGGATGTGGAAGAAGCCATTCAGGGCGCGCACCAGGCGTTTCTGCACAGCGGCTGGGCCCAGCGCAAACCTCACGAACGAGCCGGTGTGCTGTACCGCATCGCCGAGCTGATCCGCCTGCACAGCGAAGAGCTGGCGCAACTGCAGCGCCAGGACAACGGTAAACCGATCAATGAAACCCGCGCCCTGGTAGCCAGTGCGGCCGGCACCTTTCAGTTCTTCGCCGCGGCCTGCGAAACCCTGGAAGAAACCATCACCCCGTCACGCGGTGATTTTGTCAGCATGAGCGTGTATGAGCCGATGGGCGTGGTGGCCGCGATCACCCCGTGGAACTCGCCGATTGCCAGCGAGGCGCAGAAGGTTGCGCCGGCACTGGCGGCGGGCAATGCGGTGGTGATCAAACCGGCAGAAATCACCCCACTGCTGGCCCTGCGTCTGGCACGTCTGTGTGAAGAAGCCGGCCTGCCCAAGGGACTGATCAGCGTGCTGCCGGGCAAGGGTTCGTTGCTGGGGGATGCGCTGACCCGCCACCCCCTGGTCAAGCGCGTGTCGTTTACCGGAGGTACGCGCACGGGCAAGCACATCGCCCATATCGCCGCCGACAAAATGATGCCGGTGTCCCTGGAGCTGGGCGGCAAATCACCGACCATCGTCCTTGATGACGCCGACCTTGATCATGCGGTGGCCGGGGTGCTGTACGGCATCTTCAGTTCGTCGGGCGAGGCCTGCATCGCCGGCTCGCGGTTGTTCATCGCCAGGGCCTTGTACGAGCCGTTCATGCAGCGCCTGGTCGCCGCCGCCGCGAACCTGCGAGTAGGCGACCCAGCCGACGAGCATACACAGATGGGCCCGTTGATCAGCGCCAGCCACCGCGAATCCGTGGAGCGTTACGTCGCCCTCGGCCTGGCCGAAGGAGGCCGCCTGCGCCTGGGCGGACAGCGCCCAAGCGGTGGATTGTATGACCAGGGCTTTTTCTACCCGCCAACCATCCTGGAGGGTCTGAGCAACCACCAGCAAGTGTGCCAGGAGGAGATCTTCGGCCCGGTGCTGGTGGCCATGCCGTTCGACAATGAGGCGCAACTGCTGGAGCAGGCCAACGATAGCGTCTATGCCCTCGCTGCCGGCATCTGGACCGGCGACTACAAGCGCGCCTGGGCGCTGGGTCGGCGCTTGCAGGCCGGTACGGTGTGGATCAACACCTACAAGCAGTTCTCGATCTCCACACCTTTCGGCGGCTGGCGCGACAGCGGCCTGGGCCGCGAAAAAGGTCGCCTGGGCATCCTGCAGTACATGGAACAGAAGAGCCTCTACTGGGGCATGAACGAACAGCCACTGGCCTGGGCCGGTGTGCCACGAGAGGTAGCGCAATGAGCGTTTTAGGTATTGATGAAGTCACTTACGGCGTCGAGGACCTGGACACCTGCGTGCGTTTTTTCAGCGACTGGGGCCTGACCCAAGTCAGCGCGCAACCGGACGAAGTAGTGTTCGAGACCCTCAACGGCTGCCGCGTAGTGCTTGCGGACCTGAACAAACCGGGCCTGCCGCCGGCCATCGAAACCGGCTCTACGGTGCGCGAAGTGGTCTGGGGCGTCGCCAGTACGGCCGACCTGGCGCTGTACAGCCAACGCATCGCCAATGACCCGGGGTTTATCGAACGTGACGGGCGCATTGGCTGCACCGACCCCAATGGTTTAGCGATCCGCCTGCAAGTCACGCGCAAGCGTGAACTGGAGATTGAATGCAGCGGCCATAACACTTGGCAGACCAAGGGCCGGATCAACAAGGCGGCGCCGATCTATGAGCGCGCCACACCGATTGAAGTCGGCCATGTGGTGTTTTTCGTCAAGGACGTGAACGCCTGCGAAGCCTTCTACCACGAGCGTTTCGGCTTCCAGGCCTCGGACCGTTACCCGGACCGCGGGGCCTTCTTGCGCACCGCCGAAGAAGGCGGCCACCACGACCTGTTCATGCTGCAACTGCCGGCGCCACGGGCCGGGCTGAACCACGTGGCCTTTACCGTGCGCGATGTTCACGAAGTGTTTGGCGGTGGCATGCACGTGTCCCGCAGCGGCTGGCCGACCGAGATCGGGCCGGGCCGCCATCCGGTGTCTTCAGCGTTTTTCTGGTACTTCAAGAACCCGGCGGGCGCGCTGGTGGAGTACTACGCCGATGAAGACCAACTGACCGGCGAATGGCAGCCACGCACCTTTGAGCCCGGCCCCACAGTGTTCGCCGAATGGGCCATTGCTGGCGGTATCGACGGCAACACCCGGCGCCAGCAACACGTCGAGGCGCCGCAAGGCAAGTTCCTCACCGACAAACCCAAACCTTGAGCAGGAGTCGCCCATGCCTTCCCTGAATATTGCCATCGCCGGTGCCGGTATCGGCGGCCTGACCGCCGCTATCGCCCTGCATCGCGCCGGTCACCAGGTCACCGTGTTCGAACAGTCCAAGGCCTTTTTGCGGGTCGGTGCCGATATCAACCTCACGCCCAATGCGGTCCGTGCGCTGGATGGCCTGGGGATTGGCCCCGCCGTACGCATCCCGGCCGCTCGCCCCACGCACCGCATCAGCCGCATGTGGGACACCGGCGAGGAAACCTCGCGCCTGGAAATGTCCGATGCTGCCGAACAAAAATACGGCGCGCCGCAACTGACCATCCACCGCGCCGACCTGCTCGCGGCCCTGGCCGAGGTGTTCCCGCTGAACAACGTGCAGTTCGCCAAGCGCGCCGAGCGGATAGAACAGGCTGACGACGCCATTACCTTGCACTTCAAGGATGGTAGCCAGCACCGTTGTGACGTGCTGATTGGCGCAGACGGTATCCACTCAGTGGTGCGCAACGCGCTGTTTGGCGAAGAGCATCCGCGCTTTACCGGCGTGGTGGCGTATCGCGCGGTGGTGCCGGCCGAGCAGGTGGCGCATGTGCCGAACATCCAGGCGTTCACCAAATGGTGGGGGCCGAACCCGCAAAGCCAGATCGTCACCTTCCCGCTGAACCAGGGCAAAGACATCTTCATCTTCGCCACCACCGCCCAGGACAGCTGGCACGAAGAGTCGTGGACCAGCGCCGGCGATGCCGATGAGCTGCGCAGCCACTACCAGGCGTTCCATCCGGACGCCCGCGCCCTGCTCGATGCCTGCACCGACGTGCTCAAGACCGCGCTGTATGAGCGCGACCCGCTGCCGTTCTGGTCCAAGGGCGCGATCACCCTGCTGGGCGATGCCTGCCACCCGATGATGCCGTTCATGGCCCAGGGTGCCGGCCAGGCCATCGAAGACGCGGTGGTGCTCGCCCGCTATCTGCAAGACCTCGACAGCCAGGCCTCGGTGGCCGGTGCCTTGCAGGCTTACCAGCAAGCGCGTCTGGAGCGTACCAGCCAGATCCAGATCGGCTCGCGGGGCAACCAGTGGCTCAAGGACGGCGGTAACGCCGATTGGGTCTACGGCTACGACGCCTGGGGCATCTCGACAACCAACGCAGCCTGAATATGGAGGTCAACACCATGAGTACTCACGAACCCTACCTGCAACCCCATCAGGCGCGTAAACGGCCCAACACCCAGTTCGAAGAGTTGCTGGGTGATTCCATCGAGCGTGCGTTTGGCAGTGGCGTGACCGAACTGCCGGCGCTGCTCGCGCACTTGAACCTGGCCGGTCCGCCGTGCCCGCTGACCAGCGGCGAGTGGACCGAAGATGCCTACAAAACCCTGATGGCCCGGCTGGGCGAATGACCCGGCAGAAGGAATAAAAATGAACATGCAATTGACCGTCGACCCTGTTGAACAGCATCTGGCCAATGGCCTCAAAGACCTCTGGTTCCCGGTATTGCCGTCGGACCTTTTGGGTGAGAAGCCGCTGTCGATACGACGCCTGGGCTACAAGATCGCCCTGTGGCGCGACAACGATGGCAGCGTTCACGCGTTGGAAGACCACTGCCCTCATCGCGGTGCCCCGCTGTCCCAAGGGCCAGTGCTGGGCGATCGCCTGCAGTGCCCGTATCACGGCGTTGAAGTGCGCTGCGACGGAACGGTCACCAAAGTGCCCGGCAGCCCCGGCTGCAAGCTTGAAGGCAGTCGCCCCACGAGGATGTTCCACACCCGCGAAGCCGCAGGCGCGATCTTCTTGTTCAACGCCACCGACCCGCACCTGGACGTTGCGCCGCAGCTGGTGCTGCCCGAACAATTGACCTCGCCCGAATGGAGCAGCTTCGTCTGCTACACCGAGTGGAAAGGCGACTATCGCTACGTGATCGACAACGTCATGGACCCGATGCACGGCACCTACCTGCACAAGATGTCGCACTCGATGAGCGAAGGTGAAGCCACCGCCAAGTTCGTCACCCGCGACACCGACACCGGTTTTTTCTTTGAGAAGGAAGGCCAGCGCGGCGTGAACTTCGATTGGACCGAGTTCGTGGACAACGGCTGCCACTGGCTGCGCCTGGAAATCCCCTACCCGAAAACCGGCGGCCCCGGCGGCAACTTCACCATCATCGGCAGCTACACCCCCAGCAGCCGCTCGCTGGCCGCCGCGTTCCACTGGCGCTGCCGCCCGCTGACCGGCTGGCAGCGCGACACCTGGCGGTTTCTGTACAAGAACCGCCTGGAAGCTAGGCATTGGGCGGTACTGGAACAAGACCGGGTGCTGCTGGAGTTCATGGAACCGGATGCCAATCAGCGTGAAAACCTCTACCAGCACGACTTGGGCGTAGTGCGGCTGCGGCGCTATTTGAAGAACGCTGCCAAGGCCCAGCTCGAATTGATCGACGCGAAGCAATTGCCATGAACAAAGTCGCCCTTCTCAACGCCCGCGTCCACACCCTGCGCTATGAAGCCGAAGGCATCATCAGCGTCGAGCTGCGGCCTTTGGGCGATACCGTATTCGCGCCGTTCGATGCGGGTTCGCATATCGACCTGCACCTGGCCAACGGCTTGGTGCGCAGTTATTCATTGCTCAATTCGCCCAGCGACCGTGGGCGTTATGTGGTCGGTATTCTGCGTGATCGCAACAGCCGTGGCGGCTCGGAATACGTGCACAGCCAGTTGCGGGTCGGCATGCCGTTGTCGATCTCGCCGCCACGCAACAACTTCGAACTGGACCTGAGCGCCAGCCACAGTGTGCTGGTGGCCGGCGGCATCGGGATCACGCCGATTTACTGCATGTTTCGTCAGTTGCTGGCGCTGGGAAAATCCGCCGAGCTGATCTACTGCGCCCGCTCACGCCAGGAAGCTGCATTGGTAGAAGAATTGGGCGGACTCGGTGCGCGGGTGATTTACCACTTCAATGATGAAAAAGGCGTGCCGCCCGATCTGGCCACCTACCTCGCCGGCCAGCCGGCGGATACGCACCTGTATTGCTGCGGCCCGACGCCGATGCTCGACGCCTTCGAAAGCACCTGTGAACGCCTGGGTTATCCCCACGCCCACATCGAGCGCTTTGCGGCCGCCGAACTGCCACCCAGTGAAGACGCCCAGAGCAGTTATAGCGTTGAGCTGAAAAGGTCCGGCAAAACCCTGGCGGTGGAACCCGGCTTGAGTTTGCTGGATGTGCTGCTTGAGGCGGGCTGCGACATTGATCACAGCTGCCGCGAAGGCGTGTGTGGCTCCTGCGAAACGCGGGTGGTGGAAGGCGAAATCGACCACCGCGATGGGGTGCTGACCAAGGCCGAGCGGGCGGCGAACAAATCGATGATGGTGTGCGTTTCCGGCTGCAAGAGCCAACGCTTGGTGCTCGACCTCTAACCCGTTGTAGGAGCGAGCTTGCTCGCGAAGAACGTCCAGGCACCGCGTTATTCCAGGGTGCACGCAGTATCGTTAACGTTTTTCGCGAGCAAGCTCGCTCCTACAGGATCACCCGCAAAGTGCACGTTTCATTGGCAGCGTGCAATAAATACGCACCTATCACGGGCAACTTTGTTACCGCACTTATGGGTTGTTTCATGGGTTATACAAACAGCTTTGTTTCCCATATAAACAACTGTTTTTAATGGTGTTTTTATAAAAAATCAACTAACAAGCCGCCTGGCACACTTCCTGCTCTACTCCTGCGCATTCACTGATTAAACGGCGTTTCGCCGATAAAACAATAAAAACCAACACTTAAACCCGGTAAGACCCGCTCCCTCCTTAGTTGCCTTTAAAGGCAAGCGGACGAGTGTTGCCGATCAACCGGTAGAGAGGTCTCTATGAAGCGCGTCTTGTGTGCAGGATTGATGTTTGCCAGTTTCAGCGGTTTCGCCGCAGAACCCATTCCTTCCGAGCCGGTGCGGGCCAACGCCGCCAACAAACCTTTCCCGCATATTTCCTGGCGCAGCGATAGCGGCGACAGCAGCCTGGACATTGGCGGGGCGCTGCGTACCAACTATCGCGACGAGCATTGGGACACCACCGAAAACAACGGACGGTTTCTGTTCGATACGTTCCGCCTGGATGTGCAGGCCACCTACAAGAGCCTCTACAGCGATATCGGCTACTGGTTCCAGGACGACGGCAAGCGCGCCATTGATCGCGGCTTCGTGGGCTATCGGCTCAATGCCAATTCCAATCTGCAACTGGGAGCGCCGTTCAAACCCTTCGGCCTGGAGCCTTATCCACAATTTGGCTGGAGCTACCACCTGCCGTTTTTCATGGGCTACGCGGTGAGTGCCGGCACTGGCCTCAAGTACAGCTACAAGGATCAGGACTGGGACGTGCAACTCGGCTATTTCCCGCGCATGTTGCCCAGCGACCTGCGTTATTCGCCGGAAGTGGGGCGTTACGCCGATTTGGATGACAACGCGATTGCCTTCACCCAAGCGCGCCAGGACAACGAGAAGCGCAACCAATTCAACGCTCGCGTGGCGCGCACGTTCAACAACGATGGCTGGAAAACCGAAGTCGGTGCTTCGCTCGCCACCGCCCAACTGTACAACGCCACCACCAAGGACAATGGCGACTACTGGGCCGCCGGCGTGCACGCCATCATCAGCAAGGGCCTGTGGACCGTCACCACCCAAGCCATCCGCTACGAATACGACCCCGAAAACCCGAGCGGCGTGAGCAACGACTCGGTGCTGATGGGCGGCAACGGCCTGACACCTGCGTACCTGATCGCCTCCAAGGCCAGCCTGGCTTCGCTCAACGTCGGCTACGACATCCACACGCCCCGGCTGGGGCAATTGAAGAAGATCAAGCTGTACAGCGATTACAGCCGGATGATGAAAGACAAAAGCGCCTGGGACGACTCGCAGATGTTCACCGTGGGCGCGCAGTTCCTGGCGATGCCGGTGATGGCCTGGGTCGACTTCACCTGGGCGCGTAACGCCAACCCCTATGGCGGTGCGGAGAATGGCAGCGGCTTTACCAGCACCAATTCGGTGGGTAGCAACGACTGGTATTACCGCACCAACGTCAACATCGGTTACTACTTCTGACATCGACCCCCTGTGTGCGGGCTTGCTCGCGAAGGCGGTGGGTCAGTCAACGCATGCAGTGGCTGATATGACGCATTCGCGAGCAAGCCCACAGGGGTTGTGCGCTGGCAGTTGGCTTTTGCTGATGTCGGGCCTCGGGTGAGGCCCGTTTGGGTTACCTGAACTTCAGCGCAATGGCTACAACAGCCATCCAGATCAAGGCGGTAAAGATCATCGTCGTAACGATTGTGAGACGGCGTTTTAGATAGGGTGGGAAGTTTTCGAAGTCCACAGGGTCCAAGTCGCCTAAGCGGATATAGGACTTTGGCAACAAGACCATCCCAGCGATTTTTGACATCTCCAAAAGAGACCAAATCAACCCTCGTTTCCCGAGGCTGTCTCCCCAAAGGTAGATATAACGGCTGTTTTTCAAAGCTTCCTTTATGGCGTCCAAGTGACGGTGGGTGAGGTACAGACTGAATGCGAGGCCAGCAACTCCAATAAGAGTCGGTGCACCAATAACGATGATCACAATCCAAGGATTCCACGTGTCGATATTGGTCATCGTTGAATCACTTCATAAATTTTTTCCCCGATGACTTCCCCCGCAGCTCCACCGCCCGTCGTACCTATCCATGCGCCAGTCCCTACAACGGCAGCGACGCAAACAACTCCCCCTATTCCAGTAGAGGCACCAAGTGCCAAGCAGATCGGACCACTGGCAAGTCCGCTCCCCCATCCGGCTAAAGCACCGAAAGCGGTGGACAAGCCGAACTTTCCCGATTCCGTGAACTTGACCTTCTCACACGTCTCCCCAGAGTCACCCTTACACACCTGCTGAATAGCCAGCAACGAAGACACGCCGCCCAGCCCAATCCCAATATAACCACCTGCCTTCATATATTTGGTAGCCCGACTCGTCGCCTCCACATGAGCCGCATACCCCGGAATCTGCCCCGGCCCACCCGCCTTGTCCCAGTGATGTACCAAGCTGCGACTGGATATACCCAGGGCCGTTTTCAACTTGGGGTGATCGCCCAAGGTGGTCTGCCCGCGCAGGCGGGTGGAATTGAGCAGATGAGCATCCAACTGGCTCATCAACCGTTGGCGATCAGCGAAGAACTGCGGTGACCTTAGGTGCCCGTGCTGCCGATAGCTGTCCTGATGCAGACGCTCCATGGCCTGCAACGTGTCGCGCAGGTTGTTCAGGTGCTTTTCCATCACCACCGCACTGACACCTAACCAGGTTGAGGTCTGGCCGATGAAACCGGCGATTTCAGCACCGTGGCGATACAGAAAGTCAGCCTCGTCCGGCGTCAACTCCTCCAGAGATGCGCTGACGTGTTGAGCCGCCTGCATCAGTTGCGCTTCCTGATAGGTGCACGACGTGTTGTTCGGATCGCTGAGCACGATCATCGAGCCGGCTTTGACGTTGCCGATATTGGGATTCAGTGCTTGAAGCTTACGCATCACAGCCGGATCACGAATTGGAAACAGCGTGGCCTCCAACGCTTCGCGAGTCACGCTTTTGGGAACGATATAAAAACCTGGCTCCTGGCTCGAGAGACTGTTAAATACGGGCGGCGTCGAATGGTTTGCCGGGGTGTAAGCGTTTTGAGACGGCGCTGCCGACTGAGCAGTTGGCCGGACCGGCTCGGCGGCTTGCCTGTTGGCCCTCACAACCGAGCCACCTGTGCTGTGGTACTTGGCTGAAAACACCGATGGCACCAACTCGGCTTTGCAGGGACAGTCGCTGTAACTATCCAACGTACCGGCCATAAGCCGACCATGGCTGTTTATGTAGGAAATGCCACCGACGATCTTATAAATTTGCCCGTCCTTGCCACAGGTGACTCGGTCACCTTCGCACGCATGGAAAAGGCCATGTATGTTGACTCTTTTATCACCGTCCAGCACTTCCCCGCCGCAGGTGGTCTTGTCACCTAGGCCAATGAAATAACCTACGCTCATTGTTTTTCCCTCATCCATTAAGTTTTTTTGGCCGTACTTTCCTCCTCGTCTCGACAAGAAAACTAACGCGTGACGCAGTTCAATCGAGGTAAACGAGCAAGGGCGAGTCAGCGGCAAGCCAAACTTTGGAGAGGGATTTACTTAGGGTAAAGTCAGACGATTCCGAGGTTTTCGTCGTAAAAATCTGATGCCTCAACGACACCCGGTGCGGCGCACCGGGTGTGTACTACTTACTGCGCAGGTGGAGTGCCAGGCTGCATCGCCAGCAACAGGTCGTCGATGATGGCTTTACCCATTTCGCCCAGGTAATGCGAGGCAAATGCGAACTTCTCGGCCCTTGGGTCCATGGCGGCTTCAAGGGAGAGCATTTTGGCGTAGTAGAGCACGTGGGAGGCGTGTTCGAGGGCTTCCACAAGCGGAACCCCGGCGTTGACGCGGAACAGTTTCAGGTGGTTTTTGTTTTCTCCGCAGTCTGCGAAGGTGGCGGCGCCGATGGTTTCGGCTGATAGAGCGTTTGGCATAGCAGAGTCCTTTTGCATGAACAAAAAGAGCTGCCACTAACGTTTCCAGGCGAAGGGTGGCAGCTGTACGCGGGCTGGAAACCGAGGCAAAAGGAACCCGGCAGACCCGAAGGTCTCCCACGCACAGCCGCCATAAAGCACAAACGGCAGGCATAAAAAAAGCGCCTGCTGATTGTTTGACGACGCTGTAGCGTCCTTAAGCATCGGGTTTCCAGGCCCGGTCGCTGATGAGCAGCGACGCCGCAGAGATTAACGCTATGCACGTGCCCTCGCAACCGGTGGCAAATGGCTGTTGTGGTGAGATATTAATCACCTCCAGCGCGCCTTTTCCTATTGACCGTTCCTCGGCCAATTGCGCCCCTTGCAGACGGCTGGCGCGCAGCTAGGTATAGTGCCGCCCCTCTTCGCGTCTGCGGCTGTCGGTAACGAGGCCCGGGAACCACGCGAAAGCGCATGAATAACAACACCCGCAAAAGGATGGGGATCGAGCGTCGTGCACTGCCTGGTGCCGAGCGATGCGTCGGACCGTCCTGCGTTTGCCATCAGAAAAATCAGCGAGGAACACTCCATGCTCGAAGTCATCAACGACTTCCTCTCAGGGAAAGTACTGATCGTGCTCATAGTCGGGCTCGGCGGTTATTTCACGATCCGCTCGCGTTTCGTTCAATTGCGTCACTTTTTCCACATGTTCTCGGTGTTTAAAGACAGCCTCAAGAGCAGCGCCGGTCAACTCAGCTCGTTCCAGGCGCTGATGCTCAGCCTGGCGGGCCGCGTGGGTGCCGGTAACATCGCCGGTGTCGGCATTGCCGTGACTCTGGGTGGCCCGGGTGCCGTGTTCTGGATGTGGGTCACCGCGCTGGTGGGCATGTCTTCGAGCTTTATCGAGTGCTCCCTTGGCCAGTTGTACAAACGCACCGACGCTGAAGGCACCTACCGTGGTGGCCCGGCGTATTACATCCAGCACGGCCTGCAGAAACGCTGGCTGGGGATGGTCATGGCGTTCCTGCTGCTGGTGACCTTCGGCTTTGCCTTCAACGGCCTGCAAGCCCACGCTGTCACCCACTCGTTGAATAACGCGTTTGGCCTCGACACCACCTACACCGGCCTCGCGCTGGCGGTGCTGCTGGGCCTGGTGTTCATCGGCGGGATCAAGCGTATCGCCTCGATCGCCGACCTGCTGGTGCCGGTCAAGACCCTGGTGTACATCGCCGTGACCCTGTACGTGATCGTGCTGCAATTCGACCACGTACCGGCCATGCTCGCGACCATCGTCAAGAGCGCGTTCGGCCTCGACCAGGCCTTCGGTGGCCTGGTGGGCAGCGCGATCATCATGGGTGTCAAACGTGGCGTATTCGCCAACGAAGCAGGCCTGGGCAGTGCGCCCAACGTAGCGGCGGTGGCTTCGGTAGAGCACCCGATCGCCCAGGGCGTGGTGCAAGCGTTCAGCGTGTTCCTCGACACCTTCGTGATCTGCACCTGCACCGCATTGCTCATCCTGCTCTCCGGCTTCTACACCCCGGGCTTTGAAGGCGACGGCATTGCCCTGACCCAGAACTCCCTGGCGGCAGTAGTGGGTGACTGGGGCCGCATGTTCATCTCGGTGGCCCTGGCGTTGTTCGTGTTCACCTCGATCATGTACAACTACTACCTGGGCGAGAGCAACCTGCGCTTTCTGGTCGGCAACAACCGCAAGGTGCTGATGGGCTATCGCGCATTGGTGCTGGTGCTGATTTTCTGGGGCTCGATCGAGAACCTGAGCACCGTGTTTGCCTTCGCCGACATCACCATGACCATGCTCGCGTTCGTCAACCTGTTTGCCCTGGCGTTCCTGTTCAAGATCGCCATGCGCATTCTCAACGACTACGACAACCAGCGCGCAGCGGGCATCAAGACCCCAGTGTTCGACTCCAGCCAGTTCCCTGACCTGGACCTGGACCGCAAGGCCTGGCCGGCCAATCCGGCAAAGCCTCAAGCAGCACCGTCGGCTGAACTGAGCGCTCAAACGCAACGTTAATCACCGCTAGATGACACGCCGCCCGGCCTTGGGCATGCTCTGGGCCCGGCGGCGTTTTTCGTTCAGGAGATTTCTCATGCAACCAGCTAACAACGTGATGGTGCTCTACACCGGCGGCACTATCGGTATGCAGGCCAGCGCCAATGGTCTGGCCCCCGCTTCAGGTTTTGAAGCGCGTATGCGCGCACAGCTTGCCGACGCGCCCGTGCCCGCGTGGCGCTTCCAGGAAATGTCGCCACTGATCGACAGTGCCAATATGAACCCCGCCTACTGGCAGCGCCTGCGTACCGCCGTGGTTGAAGCGGTGGACGACGGCTGCGATGCGGTGCTGATCCTGCACGGCACTGACACCCTGGCCTACAGCGCGGCGGCGATGACCTTTCAATTGCTGGGCTTGCCGGCACCCGTGGTGTTCACCGGCTCCATGCTGCCGGCCGGCGTGCCGGACAGCGATGCCTGGGAAAACGTCAGCGGTGCGTTGTCCACACTCGGTAATGGCTTGGCGCCAGGTGTGCATCTGTACTTCCACGGTGCATTGATGGCACCGACGCGTTGCGCAAAGATCCGCAGTTTTGGACGCAATCCGTTTGCGGCCTTGCAGCGCCAGAATGACTTCGCCCGTGCCGAGTCCCTGCCCGCCGCGCTGGATTACCGTCAGCCCAAAGCCTTGGCAAACGTCGGCGTGCTGCCGCTGGTCCCAGGTATCGGCGCGGCGCAGTTGGACGCAATGATCGACAGCGGCCTCCAGGCCCTGGTGCTGGAGTGTTTCGGCAGCGGCACCGGGCCTAGCGACAACCCGCAATTCCTCGCAAGCTTGCAGCGCGCGCAGGGTCAGGGTGTGGTCGTAGTCGCCATTACTCAATGCCATGAGGGCGGTGTGGAACTGGACGTCTATGAAGCCGGCAGCCGCTTGCGCAGCGTCGGCGTATTGTCCGGCGGCGGCATGACGCGCGAAGCGGCGTTCGGCAAGTTGCACGCCTTGCTCGGTGCAGGTCTTGCCAATGACGAAGTACGGCGTCTGGTGGAACTGGACTTAGGCACCGAACCAAGCTGAACCCGCACAGCCACGCTACATAACCACCGCCAGCCCTGTCCTGCCCCTTTCTAGCATGGAACCCCCGAGCACACGCGCGGGTTACTTCCATCCATGGACAAGACAGGGCTGCATCATGACCACTCCAGGCTCCACTTCTCAGGAAGACATTCAGCAAGATAAATTGATCGCTCTGCTGCTTAACGTCGCGCCATCTTTCACCGAGACGGCCCGCGAGCTGCTGCGCCATTCCTTACAAGAGCAGTATCCCGATCTGCATCTGGACCCCGACAACACGTTAATGGGAACCCCGACCTGGGAACTCATCGATGATCAGGTGGTTGCCGGGCAGACTCATTACCAATCCCTCAGCAACCTCCTCGCCAGGCAGTCCGTGACCTGGGTTCCAACCCAGTGCATAGAGGGCGAGCATTTTCTGACCCAGGCGCCAGTGGTAGAACCTGCGGTTCACCTGCCGGTGCGTATTGTAGAAATCGCCAACACAATCAACATCCTGGCCAAGGTCATCCCACGCGCCTACGAGGAGCAGTTAGTCGCGTTCTGGAATCAAAGCAACGGCAACGGCCCTCGTTGGCATACGCTTTCCAGCACACTGCGCGATATCTGGAATGTCCAGCACATCGACGGCTGGACCGACGAAGATTGCGCCCTGGCCCGCAGCTTGTTCCATGCCCCGGACCGAGCGCTTCGCCAGGTCAACGACCGATTCCAGAGCCGCGCCTATCTGATTGATGTCGACCTGGTCAGAGGCGAGACAACTGAGCACACAGACCTGGTATTCAACGCCGTGCTCGTGGGGAAGTCGCAAGGGCAGACCCGAATCCTGAGCTATTCAATGGACAGCGGTTACGAGAAGTTCGAGTCCATGGAGCAGCTGGGGGCGTCCTTGTCGATTCAATTGAAGGGCTGCGAAGCTTTTGATCGCCTGCAATGGCGTCTCTATGAACCGGATGACAATTATTTCGATCGCTTGGCTTTGCGACTGATCGCCCTGCAGCTTCAAGGCAACCGTGACACAACCACGGCCCGCACACCTGCTACAGCGGTAAGCGTACTCCCCGAGACGATGACGCAGCCTGATCGCAACGGCCCCGGACTGGATTGGTACCAGACGACATTGCCGGACTGGCTGACCAGCGCCTCCGTCACCGACCAGACCCTCTACTCGCGGCACCTCAAGGACCTGGCCGCCGTGCACAGCCTCAATGCCGGCAAGACCTATCAGGACGACATACCTGCCATCGAGCAATACGCGCTGGACCGCCTGAAAGCAGAGATTGAAAACGACCATCCAGAGTTTCAGCACCTGGCGCTGGAAAAATTAAGCATTCAGGTCGAAAGCCAGGTGGTGTGGGGATTGTTCACCGCACCTGGCCAAATCGAAACCACCACCTTCAGCCTTGCCGAACTTGCCCTGCAAAACTTGATTGCGCTGCCTGTCGGCAACAAATCCCTGCTGGCCGACACACGGCAATCCATTCCGACATGGCTGACCGTGGACTACATTGAAACCCTCATCAAGCGCATCAATATCGGCACCACCTACCCGGCCTTGATTCGCAGCAAACTGGTCGATGACTCAATGGAGTCGAGCAAACGCAAGGCTCTGTACAGCCAGCACCTGCGTGTGCAGTTGCCGATGCTGGCCCTGCAACACAAGATTCGCCACGAGGCCGGTATTGATGAGCGCGGCTACCGCTATGTCGCTGCAGTGCTGCAGGCAGAGAACAGCGACCGTAACGTCGATGGGCAAGCCATTGTCATACGACGCCTGAGTTTCAACCCGCAACGCCGAACCACCAATGCCCACGATGTAGTGAGCAATATGTATGTGATCGGTCCGCAGCGTGTCGAGGCCGGCCCATGCCTGTTGTATCGTCCACTGTTCGAGCCGGTGCTGATGCAGTTCCCGTCGCCAGCTAACCTGCTGTATACAATCACCCAGTCAGCCACGCTGCGCGATTCGGTGGTCGCCTGGCTGCCGGACTCGATACGCGATGACTACAGCCAATATGTATTCCCCGGCGCTCTGCCCTCACCGTGGGCCATCGCCGATGCTCTGGTGGAGCCTGACAAACTCTGGACCTACAGCGGCCCGATGAGCCTTGGCGAAGACGTGCTCAATGGCGACCTCTTCAACACATTATTCGATAGCAATGCCAACGCACTGATAGAGCTGGCAGACCGCCAATCCGTGTCGAACGCGGAAAGCCGTTGGGCCACCTTCAAGAAGGCCGGTTGGCTGATCTTCAATGCGGCTCTGCCCTTCATGGGCCGTATAGCCAACACCGGGGCATGGATCTGGCAGATCGTCGATGACCTGCAAACCTTCGTCGATGCCCAAGCGCATGATGACCAGCCGGCAAAATGGTCGGCTCTGACCGATGTGTTACTCAACTTGGGCATGGCGCTTGCCTTGCACGCGGCCCATCGCGCACACGCTCCTGCCGAAGCGGGCAAGCTCGAGACACAGACACCCGCCCCACCACCGGGTCCCGCCGAGACTACCTTGCAGTTTACCGTGCAACAGTTGCCGGATCTGGAGTCACACGCGCCGCCTCCCAGCCACGCGGAACCATTGAACACCACCGGCGCGATCAAGCGCACCGCTGTCAGCCTGGCCGTGACGCTGGACAGTTACAAAATCGAAAAGCCCACAGGCCTGCAAAATCCCATCACCGAATCCGGTGCTTACCAACACCTGTATCTTCACAAGGAGCATTACTACGCACAGGTTGGGGAACGCTGGTTTGAGGTGACGCTGCAGGATGACAACACGGTTGTCATCATTGACCCCAAGCACACCGATCCCACGGGTTTGTCACTGATTCACAATGCCAAGGGCGAGTGGTTCGTTGACTCCCGGATAAGCCTGAACAGTGGCGGGATCGAACGGGAGGAGCGACAGGCCAGGGATAAAGCGAAGACCAGCGCAAGCGAGCTGCGTGAAAAACTGGAAGCGTTCGAAAAAACCAAAAAAGACGCGCAGCGCGAACTGCAACAAGCCCTGGTAGACATGAACGAAGCGCCAAGCACATCCGCTCAGGCCAAGCGCCAGGCGTACCTGGAGAAACTCAGCAGCCAGAGTTCAAGTTATGAAGAGGCACGCCAGCATCTGCTGACCCTGAATGTTTTCACGCAGGTCACTGACTTTCAGCAAAAAGCCCTCGGCTATGTGAAAGCCCAATTGGAGCTCAACGAAGCAAGCATCACCGAAGAACAAACCACCTTCGCGCCAGCACTCAAAAAAGTTCTGGATCAACTCGAAGCCCATGCCTCTTCGCCCCAGGCGAGCCATATCGACGACTTCAAGCAACTGGCTGACATGAACCGGCAGATGATTAAACGTCTTGACTACAAACAATCACGCTTTGCCGAGGCTAAGCGCCTGGGCAAAGCCGGCATCGAATTGATCCGCAGCACCAACAGTAAGAACAAGCCACTGGGTTACACCAGCGACGACCTCAAGGCGTTGCAAGTGACGCTGGCGCGGAACCTGTGCCTGGAACCGCAATCCCTCACCACCGAGCCGAGCGCTTGGAAGATGATTGTCGACACGATCGACTACGCCGACATCGCGGTGCAGACCCTGCGCGATACGCTGGAGCAGCGTGGCGAATCGCGCCTGGACGAACGTGTTCAAACGATGAGCAGCCTCGTTGAGCAATTCAAGTTCATCGATGAGCGACTGGAGGACGTGGCCCAGGAGTTCCCCGAGCAGATCATTGCCCCGCCGCTGGCCCAACTGCGTCAATCGCTGCGTGATTTCTCCCGACGCGCCAGCGCGCAATTAGCTCCCCTGCACTTGGCGCTGGAAAAACTCCGGGGCCGACCACTGGGGCCGCCTATGCCGCCCAGGCCAGTGAAGAAGTTTATCCGCACGCGCTTCAACGGCGTCCTGATCGGCGAACCTCGCCTCACTAGCGTGG
Organism: Pseudomonas paralactis; assembly: GCF_001439735.1. Taxonomy (GTDB): domain Bacteria; phylum Pseudomonadota; class Gammaproteobacteria; order Pseudomonadales; family Pseudomonadaceae; genus Aquipseudomonas; species Aquipseudomonas paralactis. Next base: position 201,184 of record NZ_JYLN01000003.1, on the reverse strand, counting down.
GGCTTGAAGCCGACCTGGTGGATATCCGCTCACCGCTGACAGGCAAAGTCATTGCTACGTTCCACGAGAAGTCAAAGGGCATTTGGGTGCAGCACGTAGGCTCGGATACTCCGCAGGTCTCACGACCCGCAGTCACTGTCGATACCAGCCTGCGTCAGGCGCAGACACTGCTGGACGCCTTGCCGGCCTTTAAAACGCGTGTAACCGAGCACTCGGACGATACTTCGCGCACCCCCATCGGCGTCGAATATGTACTGCATCAGCATGCGCAATTAATGGAGCAGGCCGTCGATGACATTGACGAGGCCTTGACCAAAATCAATGAGACTGAAAGCACTGAGCACCCTGCTGTCGCCCTGCGACAAAAACTTGAGGAGGCCGCGACAGCCCTTTATGAACAGGCCAATCAGCATCTGCAAAAAATGATCAAGCAACAGCCGCCAACCATGGAAGGTGTTGAATGGCTCAAAAATCATGACCTGATCAAAATCAAAAAAACCGTAAAACGGCGCCGACTTAAAAGCAGCATCAAGGATTATCTGGATGAGTACACCCTTACCGACAAGTCCACCAAGGCGGTGCTCTGGTATGCCCACTTCCACTACCAGGCTCCAGAATCCTCGCTGGAGCGATTTATTTCAGCGCGCCTGAAAACCTCACAAGAACGCGAGCAGGGCAGCGTGTCGGACGATGTAAGCGGGCACACCACCGAACAACAAATAGCCTTCTATCGCAGTAGCATCAGCCTGACGCAGGCGCAGCAGATGTTTTTCTCCACAGGGCGCGATTGATCGCCTTCTCGCGCAACGGCACATAACTTGCTCCAGCCTGGCAACCCCAGGCTGGAATCGATCATGCTGCATTCACACCTGACGACCCTCAACGCTGTCTCGCTGATACTCGACACCTTCAAGCCTGACGGCATACCCAGCGAAACCCTGCTGGCCGGCAGTGGTATCGGCAGTGCCGACCTGAGCCGCGCCGACACGCGTATTACCACTCAGCAGGAATTGCGTGTGTGCGCCAACGCGGTGGCGTTGCGCCAGGACATCGGCCTGGAGCTGGGCCGGCGCATGCATGTGTCGTCCTACGGTATGCTCGGTTATGCCTTGCTCACCAGTGCCACCTTCGGTGACGCTTTGCGCTTGGCCTTACGCTACCCGGCGCTGTTGGGAACACTTTTTGAGCTGAGCCTTGAAGAAGACGGGGAACGCGTGTGGTTCACGGCCAGCGATTACCGTGAGGACCTGGCCCTGACCGCATTCAATGTCGAGTTTTGCCTGGTCTCGCTGAACGTCATTTGCAACGACCTGCTCGGCCGGCGCCTGCCCTTGCTCGGTGCGCGTCTGGCCTATAGCGCGCCGCAATACCGCGCGCGCTACGCCGAGTATTTCGACTGCGCGCTGCAATTTGACGCCGGCAGCCACGCCTTTGCCTTCGACCGACGCTGGCTCGATCAACCACTGCCCCTGGCCGATGCGGTCACTCACTGCGCCATGATCGAGCGTTGCCGCAAACAGAACGCCGAATTCACCGGGCGTCAGGTTTGGCTGGACCGGGTACGGCAATTACTCGCGGCACAGTTGACTGCCGCCCCTGGCCTGGAGGGGCTCGCCGAGCAGATGAACTGTTCGGCACGCACCCTGCGCCGACATCTGCATGACCTGGGCTGCAGCTACCAGGAGTTGCTCGATGAACTGCGCTTTGAACGCGCCAAGCAGCTGCTGGGAGACGATGAGCTGCCGATCTACCGCATTGCCGAGCAACTGGGTTTCAGCGAGACCGCGAGCTTCCGACATGCTTTCGTGCGCTGGAGCGGTGTGGCGCCGAGCCAATTCAGGCCATGAGCAAGGGCGAATAACGGACAAACACTTTGGCCATATCGATCCCCTTTTGGCCGTTTCTGCCGTTCTCCAAACCCAGGACTGCCGCAACACTGCAAGGCATCCCACCCTGCGCTCGGAGAACAACAACATGCTGACGATCTATTCGGACGATCATCATCTGCATCACGGCCGCTGTGAACTGATGGACGGGCAATTGATGCCCTGCTTTGAGATGCCTTCGCGCGCCGATCACGTGCTGCAACGGGTCAGGGAACGCGAGCTGGGCCCGGTGCAGGCGCCCGAGGACTTTGGCCTTGCGCCAGTGCAACGCATCCACAGCGCTGACTACCTGGCCTTCTTCAAAGGTGCGTGGGAGCGCTGGACCGGATTCGGCCAGGACGGCGACTTGCTGCCTTATACCTGGCCTGCACGAACCCTGCGTCGTGTGTTGCCAACCAGCCTGCACGGTCAGTTGGGCTATTACAGCTTCGACGGTGGCGCGCCGATCACCGCCGGCACCTGGCAAGCCGCCTACAGCGCAGCGCAAGTGGCACTCACAGCGCAACAAGCGATCCAGCGCGGCGCACGCAGTGCCTTTGCCCTGTGTCGCCCGCCTGGGCATCACGCCGCCAGCGACTTGATGGGCGGGTATTGCTACCTCAATAACGCGGCCATCGCGGCGCAGGCATTTCTCGATCAGGGCCAGAAGAAAGTCGCGATCCTTGACGTGGACTATCACCATGGCAACGGTACGCAATCGATTTTCTACGCCCGCAGCGATGTGCTGTTCACCTCCATCCATGGGCATCCCGAGGCGGAGTTTCCGTTCTTCCTCGGCTATGCCGATGAACGGGGCGAAGGCGCCGGTGAAGGCTTCAACTACAACTATCCACTGGCGGCGGGCTCCGGCTGGGAGCACTGGAGCGCAGCGTTGGAACAAGCCTGCGATGAGATCGAGCGCTACGCTGCCGACATCGTCGTAGTGTCTCTGGGCGTCGACACCTTCAAGGATGACCCTATCTCGCAGTTCAAACTCGACAGCCCGGACTACCTGGCCATGGGTCGACGCATTGCCAGGCTGGGCAAGCCCACCTTGTTCGTGATGGAAGGCGGCTACGCCGTGGAAGAAATCGGCATCAACGCCGTTAACGTTCTTGAAGGTTTTGAGGAAGCAGTCCAATGAACATGCTCAAGTCGCTCGCCCTGTGTGCAGCCGTCGCCAGTGGCGCGGTGCAGGCCGAAGAGAAACCGCTCAAGGTTTACAACTGGTTCGACTACATCACCCCCAAAGCACTTGAGGACTTCAAGACCCAGAACCCGAAGATCAAGTTGGTCTACGACATCTTCGACACCAACGAAGCCCTCGAAGCCAAACTGCTCACCGGCAACTCCGGCTATGACGTGGTGGTGCCGTCCAACGTGTTCCTGGCCAAGCAGATCGAAGCCGGTGTGTTCCAGCCCCTGGACCGCAGCCAGTTGCCGAACTGGAACCATCTTGACCCCAAACTGATGAAGCTGATCGAAGCCAACGACCCCGGCAACAAGTTCGCCGTGCCTTACATGTACGGCACCATTCTCATCGGCTACAACCCGGCCAAGGTCAAGGCCGCCCTGGGCGACAACGCGCCGGTGGACAGCTGGGACCTGATCTTCAAGGAAGAGAACATCAGCAAGCTCAAGCAATGCGGGGTTGCACTGCTGGATTCACCCTCGGAAATCCTGCCCCTGGCCTTGCAGCACCTGGGCCTGGACCCCAACAGCAGTAACCCTGCGGACTACGTCAAGGCCGAAGCGCTGCTGATGAAGATCCGCCCGTACATCACTTACTTTCACTCGTCCAAGTACATGGCCGACATCGCCAATGGCGACATCTGTGTCGCGGTGGGTTATTCCGGCAGTTTCTCCCAGGCCGCCAACCGTGCCAAAGAGGCAAAAAACGGCGTCACCGTGGACATGCGCCTGCCCAAAGAGGGCGCGCCGATCTGGTTTGACATGCTCGCCATCCCCAAGGGCGCGCAAAACCCACAGGACGCCTATACCTTTATCAACTACTTGCTAAAGCCCGAGGTCATTGCGCCCATCAGCGATTTTGTCGGTTATCCCAACCCTAACAAGGACGCGACCGAACGAGTCGACCCGACCATTCGCAACAACCCCAACCTCTACCCGACCGAAGCGGCGATGGCGACGCTGTATACATTAAAACCTCTGGGGCGTGATGCGGAGCGCGCGAGGACGCGGGCCTGGACCAAGATCAAGTCGGGCACCTGATCACACTCGCCAGGCCTGGCGCAACCGCGCCAGCGCCTGTGCGATACCCGCTTCAGGCACCGCAGCAAACCCCAGCACCAGACCGGCGCGTTGATCCGGCGGTGTGCTGGAGTCTGGCAGCCAGTAACTGCTCAAGCCGTTGATCTCGACGTCCACTTCACGGGCTTGCTCAAGCAATTGCTGCTCGCGGGCCAGGCTGTCGACACGCACCGTCAGGTGCAACCCCGCTGCAACGCTGGGTAATGGGCTGACACCGGGCAACGCATCTGGCCATCCCGCCAACAAGGCATTGCGACGGCTCAAGGCGGCACGCCGCATACGCCGCACATGACGCTGGAAATGCCCCGCCGCCATGAACTCAGCCATTACCGCCTGGGTGCTGACTTCGGAATGACGCATGTCCACGGCGCGGCGTCGAGTGAAGGCCTCTACCAGACCCGGCGGCAACACCAGGTAACCCAGGCGCAAGGCCGGGAATGCCACCTTGCCGAAGGTGCCGACGTACAGCACGCGGCCATTGCGATCCAGCGCCGCCAGGGGCGACAAGGGCGCGCCGGTGTAACGGTACTCACCGTCATAGTCGTCCTCGACGATCCAGCTGCCGGTACGTTCGGCCCAGGCCAGCAATTCCAGGCGCCGTGCCAGGCTCATCACCACACCCAACGGGTATTGATGGGACGGCGTGACATAGGCCACCCGGCAATCATCCAGAGCATTCAATACCTGGCAGTCAATTCCTTCGCCATCCACCGGCACGCCTTGCAATCGGCCCCCCGCCAACGCAAAGGCATGGCCTGCCGCGCGATAACCCGGATTTTCCACCGCCACGCCATCCCCAGGTTCCACCAGCAACTGTGCACAAAGGCTGATCGCCTGTTGCGCGCCACTGGTGATCACTATTTGCTCAGTGGTGCACTGCATACCCCGCGCAGTGCGCAGGTAAGCGGCAATCAGGCCACGTAGACGCTCGTCACCAGCCGGGTCGCCATAACACAGCTGCGCCAGGTCCGGTTTGCGCCAGAACGCCCCGTGGAGCTTGGCCCACACTTCAAAAGGGAACAGATCGAAGGCCGGTACGCCAACGCGAAAAGCCCGCGGCGCACCGCAAGGAGGCTGGGCAAGATGGTTGTGTTTAACCCTGTCCAGGCCGCGACTGTGGATAACTTCGTCGGGCGGATTTTGCGCAGAATTCAGCCATATTGTGGATAAGGTTGTGGATAAGCCTGTTGGTAACCCTGTGGATACTTTTGTGGATAGTTTTTTTGCTGTGGGCAATTGCGAGACATAGGTGCCGTCTCCTACCCGGCTTTCAATAAAGCCCTCGGCATACAACTGATCGTAAGCGCGCACGACGCTGTTGCGCGAGATCGACAACGCAGCCGCCATATCACGAGTGGCAGGCAAGCGGGTGCCACTGACCAGCCGCCCATCCAGCACGCGCTGGCGCAGGGCGTCGTACAACTGGCGTGTGAGGCCCTGGCGGCGATCCAACTCGATACCGGCAGGGTCGAACGACATCGAGGGGATCACGGGCGGCATATTGGACCTATGAAATGAGGGCTAGATGGCTCTTACAACGAGCCATTAGCCTGCCTAGGATGCAGGCATTCGCCAAGGAAAATTTCCATGTACACACCTCGCGCCTTCGCCCTCGATGATTTGCCCCAAATCCAGCAACTGATTCAGCACACGCGTCTGGCGCAGTTGGTAACCGTGGGTGAAAACGGCCTGCAGGCCAGCCATCTGCCATTGCTGCTCAACCCCGACGAAGGGCCGCACGGTACGCTGTATGGGCATTTGGCCAAAGCCAATCCACAGTGGCGCGACCTGCAAAACGGCAGTGAAGCGCTGGTCATCTTCGCTGGCGCCGAAGCCTATGTCAGCCCGGCGTTTTACCCCTCCAAGGCCGAGCACGGCAAAGTGGTGCCCACCTGGAATTACCTCGCCGTGCACGCCTACGGCAAGGCCGACGTGTTCAGCGACGCCGAGCGATTACTCAAGGTGGTCAGCGCCCTCACCGATCACCATGAAGGCGGCCGCGCCCAACCCTGGGCCGTCGGCGACGCGCCGACCGAGTACATCGACACCATGCTCAAGGCCATCGTCGGCTTCGCCCTGCCCATCGATCGCCTGGTCGGCAAGCGCAAGCTCAGCCAGAACCGCAGCGCAGCCGATATGGCCGGCGTACGTGAGGGCCTGGCCGCCAGCGCTGATCTGCGCGACCAGAACCTCGCCCGCTTTATTCCCCAAGGAGTTGCAGAATGACCCAGATCGACATCCGCCAAGTCACCGCCGACGACCACGCCGCCTGGCTGCCGTTGTGGCTGGCGTACTTGAGGTTCTACAACACCGAACTGCCGGACACCGTCAGCCAAAGCACCTGGCAACGCCTCATAGACCCCCGCGAGCCAACCCATTCGGCGCTGGCCTGGCAGGACGGCAAGGCGGTGGGCATGGTCAACTTCATCTATCACCGTTCCAACTGGAGCATCGAGAACTCGTGCTACCTGCAGGATCTTTTAGTGGACCCCTCCCAACGCGGCACCGGCGTAGGCCGTAAGCTGATCGAGTTCGTTTACGCTACCGCCAGGGCCGATGGCTGCTGCAAAGTGCACTGGTTGACCCACGAGACCAACGCCACCGCGATCCAACTCTACGAGCGCATCGCCGAACGCCCTGGTTTCATCCAATTTCGCCAAGGTCTTTAAGGAACCCAGCATGTCCACTTCCCTCGCCGACTGGAAAGGCGCACCGGCGCCTACCGCACAACTGCTCGAAGGACGCTTTGTCCGCCTGGAAAAACTCGACCCGGCGCGCCACGCCGATCAACTGTGGCAAGCCCTCGAAGGGCCCGGTGCTGACCCGAAGCTGTGGGACTATTTGCCCTACGGCCCGTTTCCCGAGCGCAGCGCCTTTGATACCTGGCTGAACAACCATGCGGCCCACAGCGACCCGTATTTTTTCAGCGTGATTGACCGCGCGACCGGTCAAGTTCAGGGCATTCTCAGCCTGATGTCCATCGTCCCCGCTCAGGGCCGCATTGAGATAGGCCACGTGACCTTCGGCGCGCCGATGCAGCGCTCGCCCAAAAGCACCGAAGCGGTGTACCTGCTGGCCAAGTACGCATTCGATCAGGGCTACCGCCGCCTGGAGTGGAAGTGCAACAACGGCAATGCACGCTCCAGGTACGCGGCCGAGCGATTGGGGTTCAGTTTTGAGGGGGTGTTCCGCCAGCATATGGTGGTCAAGGGGCAGAACCGGGACACGGCGTGGTATTCGATCCTGGATTCGGAATGGCCCAGGGTGGGTGCGGGGTTTGAGGCGTGGTTGTCGGAAGCGAACCAGAGTGGTTCGGGTCAGCTGAAAACGCTGGCGGACTGCCGGACCTAGGCCTCACAACCAATACAGCGCCAAATGTGGGAGGGGGCTTGCCCTAATGACAGTCAGTTAAGGCTTTGCAGGAGCGAGTGGGACGCCTGGTTCTTGCTCGCGAAAAACTCACAGGCGCCGCGTTCATTCAGCAAGCACGCGTTATCGTTGACGTTTTTCGCGAGCAAGCTCGCTCCTACAGAGGGCAATGTACGCGCTTGAAGTACGGTGAATCAGTCGGTCAGGCGCTCTGCCAGCACCGCAATATGCTCCGGCCCGATGCCGCAGCAGCCGCCCAAATGGCTGGCGCCACGCGCTTTCCAATCAGCCGCCCAATGCAGGTAACCCGGCGGGTCGAGATCTTCGCGCAACGGGTCCAGACCATCGTTGGCCGTGGCTTCCTTGGGTTGCGGCGGGAAAGCGTTGGCGTAGGCGCCGATCTGGATCGCTACGCCCAATCGCTCGAAGGTTTCACGCGCTGCATCGATCGCCGTGCCGATCACCTCCGGCTGGCTGCAGTTGAACAACAACACCTGCACACCCAACTGCGCCGCCGCCTCGGCCGCTTGCGCCACCGGCTCGCCGGAGCGCAGCCGCGGCACGTCGTCGGTGTCTTCGTCTTTCAAGGTAAACGACAGCCAGAACGGTTTGCCGTCCTGCGGCAGGCCGGCCTGAATGGCTCGCGCTTCCGCGATCGAGCTCTGGGTTTCCGCCAGCCACAGGTCGACATGAGGTGCCAGGCCCTGCACCAGCGGTGTCAGCAACTCGCTGACCCGCTCCGGCAGGAACAAGTCGGGCCGATACGAGCCAAACAACGGCGGCAATGAGCCGGCTACGCGCACCGCTTTGCCCGACGCCTGTACCGCCCGTCGCGCCAACTCACCGGCCAAGGCGGCCAGCGCCCGGCCTTCGGCAGCGAAGCGCGCTTCGCCAATATGAAATGGCACCACCGCGTAGCTATTGCTGGTGATCACGTCGGCACCGCTGTCGATATAGGCCGCGTGCACTGCCTCCACCGCTTGTGGCGCTTCGCTCAAGGCCAGTGCCGACCACTCCGGCTGGCGGAACGGCGCCCCACGGCGTTGCAGTTCACGGCCCATGCCACCATCGAGAATTACTGTGCTTGCTGCGCCCATATGCTTTTTACTCATATACTTATGAAAATAACTCACTATGAGAGTCGTTCTTATAACTATTTAATGCGTACCGTTCGGTTAATAACAACCTCTTTTTTATTCAGGTGTTCGATTTTGAAATTCAGACCGCTGTTGGCCCTGGGCCTGACGATGTTGGCTGCTTCCACCCAAGCCTTTGGCGGTGCCACGCTGGATCGTATCGAGCAGAAAAAGGAACTGGTCGGCGTGCTGATGGAAAGCTACCCGCCGTTTTCATTCCTCAACGAGCAGAACCAACTCGACGGTTTCGATGTGGATGTAGCCAAGGCCGTGGCGCAAAAGCTTGGTGTGAAGCTGCGCCTGGAAACGCCCTCCTGGGACGTTATTGCCGCCGGCCGCTGGAGCGGGCGCTATGACATATGCATCTGCTCGATGACCCCGAGCAAGGCGCGCGCCGAGGTGTTCGACTTCCCGGTGCAGTACTACGCCTCGCCCGCGGTGATCGTGGTCAACGCCAAGGATGATCGCATCCATGAAGCCAAGGACCTGAGCGGCAAGAAAGTCGGGCTCACCAGCGCTTCCAGCTACGAGAGTTACCTGAACAAGAACCTGGTGATCGAAGGCGCCGAAGACACGCAGTTGCAGTACCCGTTCGAGGATGTGCAGATCGCCCCGTACGACACCGACAACGTGGCCTTCCAGGACCTGGGCCTGGGCGCCGGCGTGCGTCTGGATGCGATCCTCACCAACCTGGTCACCGCGCAGCCACGCCTGACCCAGGACAAGCGCTTCAAGCTGGCCGGCGCACCCCTGTATTCAGAGCCCAACTCGGTGGCCATCGAGAAAGGCGACGCGCAGTGGGACAACAAAGTGCGTGAGGTCTTCGCCCAGCTCAAACAGGACGGCACCTTGAGCAAGCTGTCGCAAAAATGGATCGGCGCCGACATCAGCCAATGAGTTTTCGCATACGGCTTTACCTGACCTGGGCGGCGCTGTTTGCCCTGTTTGCCAGTTTCTTCCTGAGCTTTGACCTGAAGTTCTCGATCATCCTCGACAAGCTGCCCAACCTGGTCGGCCTGCACCTTGCGCCCAACGGCTTCCTGCAAGGTGCGGCGCTGACGTTGTTCCTGTGCCTGTGCGCGATGCTTGCGTCATCGGTGCTGGGCTTTATTACCGCCTTGGGGCGCCTGTCGAAAAGCGCGGTGGCGTTTGGCATTGCCAGTTTCTACGCCTCGTTCTTTCGTGGCACGCCGCTGCTGATCCAGATCCTGCTGATTTACCTGGGCCTGCCGCAACTGGGCCTGGTGCCAGGCGCCATCGTCGCCGGGATCATCGCGTTGTCGCTGAACTATGGCGCCTACCTGAGCGAGATTTTTCGCGCCGGTATCCTTGGCGTGCCCCATGGTCAACGCGAGGCCGCGCTGGCCTTGGGTATGCGTGACAGGGAAATCTTCTGGCACGTCACCCTGCCCCAGGCCATGCGCACCATCATCCCGCCGGCCACCAACCAATTCATCTCGATGCTCAAGGATTCGTCGCTGGTCTCGGTAATGGGCGTGTGGGAAGTGATGTTCCTGGCGCAGTCCTATGGCCGCTCCAGCTACCGCTATATCGAGATGCTCACCACGGCGGCGATCATTTACTGGGTACTGTCACTGGGACTGGAGCTGATCCAGGCGCGCATGGAGCGGCATTTCGGCAAGGGGTATGCACGGCGCAGCTAAAGCGCAGATGGGCTTTTTATCGCGCCGGACTAAAGACAACTCCCGCAAACCAGCGGTCAATGGCCTGACAGTTATCCTCCTGCACCCTCGCTACATTCCCGGCCTCATTCATCAGAGGTCGGGAATTCATGCCCTTTACACCGCAAAGAATCGCAGCATTGATCAGCCTTGCAATTGCCGTCAGTGTGCAACCGGCACACGCACGCGGCGATATTGAATACAGGCCTTACCAACCCTATGACTTGATCGACGCGCAGTGGGCCTTCGAAGATGAATTCGATACGCCGCCAACCCCTGGGCCCTACGCCGGCTACCTTATTGGCCAAGCCTCCACCTACAACGGCGTGCAAGTGGCCAAGGTGCTGGAGCCCGCGCTGCTTGAACTGCTGAGTTCCGGCGAATTGACCTCGGAGGAGCTCAAGGAGCTGCAAAAAGTAAATGACGCACTCGCCGCACAACCCGGCGGGATCGGCGCAGCCCTGGAACAATTGGCCGGCAGCCAAAACGCCAACCTGCTCAGCGCCACTCACGCTGTCACCAGCCACACCAGCAGCCAGTTGCTCTCGTCCCTGCGTAACCTGCCCGACGACGACAAGGGTCGCTTCTGGGTGCAAGGCTTGAGTCACGGCGGCCAGCTGGACCAACGAAGCGGCAGCGCCGGCCTGAAGCACGCAACCCTGGGCCTGATGCTGGGCGCCGACTGGGCAGTGGATAACGCCTGGCGCGTGGGTGTGATGGGGGCAAAATCCACCAGTGACCTGAAGGCGCCACGCTTCTGCGCCGAACTGGACAGCTTGCATTTGGGCGCATACGCAGTGCGCCAGGACGGCCCGCTGGCCGTGCGTCTGGGGGCGATCTACGGCACCCATGCCGGGACCAACCGGCGCAACGTCAACCTGCTCAATTACAAGGACTCGCTCAAGTCCAGTTACGATGCCCAAAGCCAAACGCTGTTCTCCGAGCTGGGCTATCAGTTGGGCAGCCAGGACCTGTACATCGAGCCTTTCGCCGGCCTCGGCTACCAGCGTCACCACCGCGACAGTTTCAAGGAAAGTGGCGGCCTGACCGCACTGAACGTCGGGGCGCAAACCCAGCAGAACCTTAACAGCACCGTTGGCCTGCGCCTGGCGACGGTGTACAGGTTCGATGATCAGGTCAGCCTCAGGCCTCACCTCAGCGCCGGCTGGAAACACCTCTACGGCGAGGTTGATAGCCAGGTGCGCCAAACCTATCGCAATACGCCCGTAGCGCTTGATGGCTTCACCATTACCGGCACGTCCCTGGACCGCAATAGCCTGGACGTGAAAGCCGGTCTGGACCTGGCATTGTCCAACCAGCACACACTGGGCCTGGCCTACAGCGGTCGAGCCGGTACCCATAGCCGCGATCACGGCATGACAGGGCAATGGACGATGAGTTTCTAATCTGACCTGCGATCCAAAGCCTCAATTGCAGGCAAAAAAAAGGAGGGCACCTGCCCCCCCGAGGATTAAGCGGTAGTGTCGAAGGCTGTCGCTCAGCCTTCGATCTCAATGAGGATTTCACCCGGGTTGACCCGGTCGCCCTTGACCACATGAACAGCGGTCACCTTGCCGGCAATGGCTGCCTGCACTTCGGTTTCCATCTTCATGGCTTCGGTAATCAATACAGCCTGGCCGGCCTTGACCACATCGCCTTCCTTGACCAGCACGTCGACGATATTGCCCGGCATTGCCGTGCTGACATGGCCGGGTTCGGTGGCGTGCTTGCGCTTGCTGCCGCCGCTGCTGACGAACTCGTTGAGCGGCTCGAACACCACTTCTTCCGGCATACCGTCAATGGACAGGTAGAAGTGGCGCTTGCCTTCAGCTTTCACGCCGACACCGGTGATGTCCACGCGGTAGCTTTCGCCGTGTACGTCGATGACGAACTCGGTCGGCACACCTTCGCCACCGGCACGAGCCACGCCGCCCGCTTCCGGGATCGGCAATAGCACTTCAGGAGCCAAGGTGCCGGCGTCGCGCTCTTCGAGAAACTTGCGCCCGATATCCGGGAACATGGCGTAGGTCAGCACGTCCTCTTCGGACTTGGCCAATGCGCCGATTTCACCGCGCAGTTTGGTCATTTCCGGCTTGAGCAAATCCGCCGGGCGCACGTCGATGACGTCTTCGCTGCCGATGGCCTGACGGCGCAGCTTTTCGTTCACCGTACCCGGCGCCTTGCCGTAGCCGCCTTGCAGGTAGAGCTTCACTTCGTTGGTGATGGTCTTGTAGCGTTCACCGGCCAGGACGTTGAAGAACGCCTGGGTGCCGACGATCTGCGACGTCGGGGTCACCAGCGGCGGGAAGCCGAGGTCTTCACGGACTCGCGGGATCTCGGCGAGCACTTCGTTCATGCGGTTGAGCGCACCCTGCTCTTTCAACTGGTTGGCCAGGTTGGAGATCATCCCGCCCGGTACCTGGTTGACTTGCACACGGGTGTCGACCGCGGTGAATTCGCTTTCAAACTGGTGGTACTTCTTGCGTACGGCGTAGAAGTACAGGCCAATTTCCTGCAACAGTTCCAGGTCCAGACCGGTGTCGAACTCGCTGCCTTTGAGGGCGGCGACCATCGACTCGGTGCCCGGGTGGCTGGTGCCCCAGGCGAAGCTGGAGATGGCGGTGTCGATATGGTCGGCACCATTTTCGATGGCCTTGAGTTGGCACATCGCGGCCAGGCCAGCGGTGTCGTGGGAGTGGATGAAGATCGGCAGGTTCTGCTCCGCCTTGAGCGCCTTGACCAGTTCGCCAGTGGCGTAGGGGGTCAGCAGGCCGGCCATGTCCTTGATCGCGATAGAGTCGCAACCCATGGACTCCAATTGCTTGGCCTGGGCCACGAATGCATCGACGGTGTGCACCGGGCTGGTGGTGTAGGCAATGGTGCCCTGGGCATGTTTGCCGGCGGCTTTGACCGCTTCGATGGCTACGCGCAGGTTACGCACGTCGTTCATGGCGTCGAAGATGCGGAACACATCGATACCGTTGACGGCGGCCTTGGCCACGAACGCTTTGACCACATCGTCGCTGTAATGGCGGTAACCCAGCAGGTTCTGGCCGCGCAGCAGCATTTGCAGGCGCGTGTTGGGCAACGCCGCGCGCAGTTTGCGCAGGCGCTCCCAGGGGTCTTCTTTCAGGAAGCGCACGCAGGCGTCGAACGTCGCGCCGCCCCAGACTTCCAGGGACCAGTAGCCGACTTTGTCGAGCTTGTCGCAGATCGGCAGCATGTCATCGGTGCGCATCCGGGTGGCCAGCAACGATTGGTGGGCGTCGCGCAGGATGGTGTCGGTTACGAAGATCTTCTTGCTCATTGTTATATTCCTCACAGGCCTGCGTGGGCGGCGATGGCGGCGGCGATGGCCAGGGCCAGCTCTTCGGGTTTGCGCTTGATCGAGTAGTTGGTCAGCTCAGGATGGCTTTCCACAAAGCTTGTATTGAACTGGCCGCTACGGAATTCCGGGTTGCGCAGGATTTCCTGGTAGTAGGCGGCGGTGGTCTTCACGCCTTGCAGGCGCATGTCGTCCAGGGCACGCAGGCCGCGGTCCATGGCTTCTTCCCAGGTCAACGCCCACACCACCAGTTTCAGGCACATGGAGTCGTAGAACGGCGGGATGGTGTAACCGGTGTAGATCGCCGTATCGGTACGCACGCCGGGGCCGCCAGGGGCGTAGTAACGGGTAATCTTGCCGAAGCTTGGGAGGAAGTTGTTCTTCGGGTCTTCGGCGTTGATGCGAAACTGCAACGCGAATCCACGGTGCTGGATGTCTTCCTGCTTCACCGACAGCGGCAGGCCGGAGGCGATGCGGATCTGTTCGCGGACGATGTCGATCCCGGTGATTTCTTCGGTGATGGTGTGTTCCACCTGCACCCGGGTGTTCATCTCCATGAAATACACCTCGCCTTCGGCGAGCAGGAACTCCACGGTACCGGCGTTCTCGTAGCCCACGGCCTTGGCGGCACGCACTGACAGGTCGCCAATGTAGGCACGCTGCTCAGGGGTCAGCTGGGGGCTGGGGGCAATTTCGATCAGCTTCTGGTTGCGACGCTGGATCGAGCAGTCGCGCTCGAACAGGTGCACCACGTTGCCGAAGCTGTCACCGAGGATCTGCGCTTCGATGTGCTTGGGATTGACGATGCATTTTTCCAGGAACACTTCCGCCGAGCCGAACGCCTTGGTGGCCTCGGAAATGACACGGGGGAAGGCTTGCTCAAGTTCTTCGCGACTGTTGCAACGACGGATACCGCGCCCGCCACCACCAGAAGTGGCCTTGAGCATCACCGGGTAACCAATGCGGTCGCCTTCGGTCAGCGCCTCGTGGATATCCGCGACGTTGCCTTCGGTGCCGGGGGTGACCGGCACGCCGGCCTTGATCATGCTGCGGCGCGCTTCGGTCTTGTCGCCCATGCGGCGGATCACTTCGGCCGAAGGGCCAATGAATTTGATGCCGCGTTCGGCGCAGATGTCCGCCAGTTCAGCATTTTCCGACAAGAAACCGTAGCCGGGGTGCAGCGCGTCGCAACCGGTTTCCACCGCCAGGTTCACCAGCTTGCGCGGGTTGAGGTAGCCGGCCAGGGGCTCGGCACCAATGCTGTGGGCTTCGTCGGCACGTTTGACGTGCAACGCGTGGCGGTCGGCGTCCGAGTAAACCGCGACCGAGCGAATGCCCATCTCGGCGCAGGCACGCACGATTCGTACGGCAATTTCACCACGGTTGGCGATCAGGATCTTTTTTATCACTTGGAAATTCCCTTGAGCCGATTGCTGCGTTCTTCGACCCGTTTGAGGCGGGTCGGCGCGTGACCAAATGTTTCATGACAGTCGCGAGACACACACTAAGCCCGCCAAGGGATTAACAAAAATCAATAATTATTGGGTCACGCATAAGTAAAGACTTATAGTTGATGCCTGCGCCGGGGCCGAGAGGGGATAAAGAATGCGTAAGTCATTGATGCGGCTTACATTGCGGCAATTACAGATCTTTCATGAGGTGTGCGATTTGCGCTCCTACAGCCGTGCCGCCGAGGAAATGTCCCTGACACAGCCGGCCGTCAGCCTGCAAATCCGCCAGCTGGAAGAACTGATCGGCCAGCCGCTGTTCGATTACGTCGGCAAGAAGCTCTACATGACCGAGGCCGCTGAAGCGCTGCAACGGGCCAGTCGCGATATTTTTGGGCGCCTGGAAAACCTCGATATGCAGCTATCGGATATGCAGGGCTCACTTCAGGGCCAACTGAAACTGGCGGTGGAATCGAGCGCCAAGTACTTCGTGCCGCACCTGTTTGCAGCCTTCAAGCGCCAGCATCCGGAAGTGCAACTGCACTTGACCGTGGTCAATCGTGCCCAGGTCATTCGCAGGCTTTCAGACAACCGCGATGACTTGGTGATCATGTCCATGGTGCCCCAGGACATGGGCCTGGAATTCCTGCCATTTCTCAACAACCCGATTGTCGCCGCGGCGCTGCCGGATCATCCGTTAAGCCTGCAAGGGCCGCTGCGCCTGCAAGACCTGGAGCCTTACACGCTGCTTATCCGCGAACCGGGTTCCGGCACGCGGCTGGCGTGCGAAGAGTACTTCAAGGAAAAACGTGTGCACTTCACCCAGACCATGGAAGTGGCCTCGGCCGAGGCGCAACGAGAGTGCGTGGTCGCAGGTTTGGGCGTGGCGCTGCTGACGCGTCACGCCTTGAACCTGGAACTGGCCACCGGCGGGCTCAAGGAGCTGCCGGTAGAAGAACTGCCGCTGTACCGCAGTTGGTGCCTGGTGCAGGCCAAGGCTAAACGCCTGTCACCGGTGGCCCATGCGTTCCTGGGCTTTATCCGCAGCGAACGGGTACAGATCAGCGCGCTGGCTGAGCGTTTCGCTGGGCAGCCACGGGCGCCTGCCAATGCAGTTCCGGGTAGTCACTGATGCTCTGGAGCAACTGGCGCTCTTGGCAACGGTCTTCGATGGCGCGACGGAACGCCATGCGGCGCTGGTCTTCCTGCTGACGACGGGTCTTGACGGTGCTGTTGCTGTCTTCATAGTGCCGAGTCATGTGGAGTCTCCCAATGCGAGTACGGGGGAGTACAGGATGGGCGCGACGGATGACGGGGGGATGACAGCCTCATGAAGATTCTGGATGCATGGAGAATCTAATGTGGGAGGGGGCTTGCTCCCGATAGCGGAGTTTCAGTCACAGATTCATTGACTGACCTACTGCTATCGGGAGCAAGCCCCCTCCCACATTGAGTTCTGTGTGCAGGTATTTAGTCGTCGAGGGCTTTGACGGACTTGGGTGACAACCGCAGGCTACGCAAGCTGCGCTTCACACTCTTGAGGTGGTTGACCAGGCTCGGGCCGCGAGCCATGGCCACGCCCATCGCCAACACGTCGATCACCACCAGGTGGGCAATACGCGAGGTCAGCGGTGTGTAGATTTCGGTGTCTTCATGCACGTCGATCGCCAGGTTCACCGTGGACAGCTCCGCCAATGGCGTCTGGCTCGGGCACAGGGTGATCAGCGAAGCGCCGCTTTCACGCACCAGGTTGGCGGTGATCAGCAGGTCCTTGGAGCGACCTGACTGGGAGATGCAGATGGCCACGTCAGTGGGCTTTAAGGTCACCGCCGACATCGCCTGCATGTGCGGATCGCTGTAGGCCGCAGCCGTCAGCAGCAGACGGAAGAATTTATGCTGGGCATCGGCAGCCACCGCGCCGGAAGCGCCAAAGCCATAAAACTCGACACGCTGGGCCTGGGACATCGCGGTCACGGCCTTTTGCAGCTCCACCGGGTCGAGCTTCTCGCGCACTTCCATCAGGGTGTGCAAGGTGGTGTCGAAAATTTTCAGGCTGTAGTCGGCGACGGAGTCGTCTTCATGGATCGCAAACTGGCCGAAGCTGGCGCCCGCAGCCAGGCTTTGCGCCAGCTTGAGTTTCAAATCCTGAAACCCGGAGCAACCAATGGCGCGGCAGAAGCGCACGATGGTCGGCTCGCTGATACCCACGCTGTGAGCCAGATCGGCCATGGAACTGTGCATCACGGCCGCAGGGTCAAGCAGCACATGATCGGCAACCTTGAGTTCCGATTTGCGTAACAGGTGGCGCGACTGGGCGATATGTTGCAACAGGTTCAAAGGACAGGACTCTTGTTATTGGCAGACGCCAGGGATGTAGCAAGCTTGTAGTTATACTACAAGAATTGTCGTTTTGCCCGTTCGATGCATCACTAAATCGCCCCGCTCCCCTCTGGTTTCAGTGGGCAGGCGCCATGTAGCCACAAAGGCGGCCGCCGCGGCATTAAGAAAAATCTGTATTTTTGCGTAACAAATCCGCCAGCCCTTCGGCCTGCATTGGTGGGCTGATCAGATAACCCTGCACTTCATCGCACTGCTCGCCGCGCAGGAAATCCAGCTGCTGCTGATCTTCCACGCCCTCAGCCACCACTTTGAGCGCCAGCCCATGGGCCATGGCAATGATCGCCCGCGTGATGGCGGCATCTTCACGCCCCTGACCGAGGCCACGAATAAAGGCCTGGTCGATCTTCACGTAATCCACCGGAATACGCTTGAGGTAACTGAGGGACGAATAACCAGTGCCGAAGTCATCGATGGCCAGCTTCACCCCCAGGTCACGCAACTGCTGGAAGGTGGCGATGATGTGCTCGACGCTGTCGAGCAGTTGGCTTTCGGTGAGCTCAAGCTCAAGGTACTGAGGGTCCAGCCCGGTCTCTTCCAGGACCTGGCGTACCAGGCTGACCAGCTTGCCCTGACGCAGTTGATGCACCGACAGGTTCACCGACACACGAATCGGCGCCAGCCCCTGGCGCTGCCACTCGCAGGCTTGCCAGCACGCCTGGCGCAGCACGAACTCACCCAACGGCACGATCAAGCCGGTTTCTTCGGCCAGGCCGATAAAGTCCCCCGGCGGCACCATGCCCCACTGCGGATGCTCCCAGCGAATCAGCGCTTCGGCAGCGTTCAACTTGCCGGTCGCCAGGCACAGTTTCGGTTGGTAGAACACGCTCAGCTGGTGCTCCTCAATCGCTTTGCGCAGATGATTTTCCAGCTGCAAACGCTCCAGGGTGCTGGCTTGCAGACTGTCGGTGTAAAACTGGAAATTGTTGCCGCCCAGATGCTTGGCGTGCTGCATGGCCATATTCGATTGGCTGACCAGGGCAGAGATTTCCCGCGCATTATCCGGCAGCAAGCTGACGCCCATGGAGGCACTGACCACCAGTTCATGCCCTTCCACCGTTACCGGTACCCGCAGCTTTGCCAACAACCGCGTCGCCACGCGCGCCAGGCTCGACAAATTGCCGTAGGCATCGAACAGCACCGCGAACTCGTCGCCGGACAAGCGCGCAATGGTGTCGGCTTCGGGCAGCGCGTTAATCAAACGCCGGGCCATTTTCTGTAACAGCTGGTCGGCCACTTCATGGCCCAGGCTGTCATTGAGCAATTTGAAACGGTCCAGGTTGATATGCAGCAGCGCCAGGCTGCGGCCGCCCTGGCGCACGCGCTGATGGGCTTCGCGCAGCCGTTCGCGAAACAGCGAACGGTTGGCCAGGCCGGTCAATTCGTCGTAGTGAGTGAGGTAGCGCATACGCTCTTCGGATTCGCGGCGTGCGGACAGATCGGCGAAAAAGCCTACGATATGACTGACATTTCCCCGAACATCGCGCACCACACTCAATTGCAGCCACTGCGGGTACAGCTCGCCGTTCTTGCGCGTTTCCACCAGTTCGCCCTGCCAGGTGCCATGGCTTTGCAGGGCCTGGCGGATCATTGGGAAGTGGCGCCGCGCATCGCGGCTGCTAGGCAGTTCCACGACATTTCGACCGAGCATGTCGTCAATGTCGAAACCGGTCACGCGGCTGAACGCCTGGTTCACGGCGATCAGCGCGTAGTTCGGATCGAGGATCACAATGCCTTCGCTGGCCGCCTCGAACACCGTCGAGGCGAGCCGTTGCTGCTCTTCCAGCGCCTTGCTGGCACTGATGTCGCGGCGCGTGCCGAGCATCCGGACCACGCGGCCATTGGGCGCACGCTCCACCGCGCGCCCACGGTCCTGGATCCACACCCAATGCCCATCGCCATGACGTATCCGGTATTCCACCTGATAATCCTCACTGCGACCTTTCAAGTGCTCCACCAGCGCGTGCTTGAGCAGTGGCAGGTCGTCGGGGTGCAGGCGCGGTTTGAGATGGCTGAGCATCGCCTTGACGTATTCAGGCTCCAGGCCGAATAGCTCCTTGAGCTGAGTGTGATGGACTTCGTCGGTTTGCAGGTTCCAGTCCCACAGGCCCAGTTCACTGGCTTGCAGGGCCATGGCCAGGCGCGCTTCGCTTGTATTGAGGGCGAGGCTGGCGGCATCCAGTTCCTGGCTGCGCTGCGCCACGCGGTCTTGCAGGCCGATTTGGGCTTCGCGCAGGTCCTGCTCGACCTGGCGGCGCTGCTCGACTTCACGCACCAGTTCCTGGTTCAACAACTCGCTGCGTTGCTGGGCCTGCTGCAGGTGCTCGATCAGGGCCTGGTTCTGGAAGCGACGCAACAGCCCGCGCTGGATCAAGCGGTTGACCTGCCACGCCACCAGGCTCAGGGACGCCAGCAGGATCAGGCCAAGCACGCCCCAACCCTGCTGCTGTGGGCTGCCATTGCAGAACAGATAGATGATGGCCGGTAACAGGCAGGGCAAGGCAAATGACAGAAAGGCCCACAGGCTCACGGCATAGGCCACACTGGCCGACAAGGTAGCGGCGCCGATCAGGCCGAACACCCAGGCCTGATGCATGAAACTGTCGGTGGGGACCAGGGCGATGGCAGCGACGGACAACGTCAGACCGCTGATCGCCGAGCCGAGCATGAACATACGCCGCCACATCGGTAGGGCCTGACGGCTGGGCATGGCCGAATCAAAAGCCGCCACCTGAATCACGCGCATCGCCACCAGGGCAAGCAGCCAGAGCAGCCACAGACTGTCGAGCAGGTAGTGCTCGGGATTCCACAGCAACCAGGCGCAGACCAGGCCATTGACCAGCATCAGCAGGGTCGGCAGCAACGAGCCTTGGTACAGCAGGCGTGTGCGCTCGACCGCCATTTCGGTTGCATAGTGTTTACGGATGACCTGCGCCGGCGCCACCGAGGGGCCAAACAGGTCAGTGCTAAGGGTCATAGGCGATGTTCTTATAATGGTGAGCCCGAAACGTCGACGGAGCATACACAAGCAAGCGCCTGGGCCAAACTGCCCCACGTCATAAAAAACCGCCTCCAATGGGCCGCAAACCTTTGGCCCAGACAGCTTGAGCAAGACGCGACGCGGGCTGCGGAGCATGACCAACCGGTCATCCCTCACGGCATAAACTTTGCCCGTTTGGTGGTACGCCGAGTGTTTTGCGTCGACCACCCGGCATTGGGATTTGCCCGAGCCCCTTTAGGCCCATAGAATGCGTCGATGCGCGATGATCTCTCTCTTTTGCTGAACTCTCTCAACGATGCCCAACGCCAGGCCGTAGCGGCCCCCGTTGGCCGTCAGTTGGTCCTGGCCGGTGCTGGCTCCGGTAAAACCCGAGTGCTGGTGCACCGTATCGCCTGGTTGATCCAGGTCGAAAACGCGTCCCCGCATTCCATCCTGTCGGTGACCTTCACCAACAAGGCCGCTGCCGAGATGCGTCATCGCATTGAGCAGTTGATGGGCATCAGCCCGGCCGGCATGTGGGTCGGCACCTTCCACGGCCTGGCGCACCGCCTGTTGCGGGCGCACTGGCAGGAAGCGGGGCTGAGCCAGACCTTCCAGATTCTCGACAGCGACGACCAGCAACGCCTGGTCAAGCGCGTGATCCGCGAACTGGGCCTGGACGAACAACGCTGGCCGGCGCGTCAGGCCCAGTGGTTTATCAACGGCCAGAAAGACGAGGGCCTGCGCCCGCAACATATCCAGGCCAGCGGCGACCTGTTCCTGGCCACCATGCGCAGCATTTATGAAGCTTACGAGGCAGCCTGCGTACGCGCCGGCGTGATCGACTTCTCCGAACTCTTGCTGCGCGCCCTTGACCTGTGGCGCGACAATCCCGGCTTGCTGGCCCATTATCAGAAGCGCTTCCGTCACATTCTGGTGGACGAGTTCCAGGACACCAACGCCGTGCAGTACGCCTGGCTGCGCCTGCTGGCCAAAGGCGGCGACAGCCTGATGGTGGTGGGCGATGACGACCAGTCGATCTACGGCTGGCGCGGCGCGAAAATCGAGAACATCTACCAGTATTCCGAAGACTTCCCGGACGCGGTGACCATCCGCCTGGAGCAGAACTACCGCTCCACCGCCGGGATCCTCAAGGCCGCCAACGCCTTGATCGCCAACAACACCGGGCGCCTGGGCAAAGAGCTGTGGACCGATGGCGGCGAAGGCGAGGCGATCAACCTGTATGCCGCGTTCAACGAACACGATGAAGCCCGCTACGTGGTGGAAACCATCGAAAGCGCGCTGAAAACCGGCCTGGCCCGCAGCGATATCGCGATTCTGTACCGTTCCAACGCCCAATCGCGGGTGCTGGAAGAAGCCTTGCTGCGCGAGCGCATCCCATACCGCATCTACGGCGGCCAGCGCTTCTTCGAACGTGCCGAAATCAAGAACGCCATGGCCTACCTGCGCTTGCTTGAAGGCCGCGGTAACGATGCGGCGCTGGAGCGGGTGATCAATATCCCGGCGCGTGGCATTGGCGAGAAAACCGTTGAAGCGATCCGCGACCATGCGCGCCATGCCGATGTGTCGATGTGGGAAGCCATGCGCTTGCTGATCGCCAACAAAGGCCTGACCGGCCGGGCTGCCGGGGCGTTGGGGGTGTTTGTCGAGCTGATCGAGAACCTGGCCGCCAAGTGCGCAGAAATGCCGCTGCACCTGATGACCCAGACCGTGATCGAACAATCCGGGCTGATTGCCTACCACGAGGCGGAAAAGGGCGAGAAGGGCCAGGCCCGGGTGGAAAACCTTGAAGAACTGGTCAGCGCCGCCCGCGCCTTTGAAAACACCGAGGAAGACGAAGAGCTGACGCCGCTTGCCGCCTTCCTGGGTCATGCGTCACTGGAAGCCGGCGATACCCAGGCCGACGAGCATGAAGACAGCATCCAGCTGATGACCCTGCACAGCGCCAAGGGCCTGGAATTCCCTTACGTGTTCCTGGTGGGCATGGAAGAAGGCCTGTTCCCCCACAAGATGAGCCTGGAAGAACCCGGCCGTCTTGAGGAAGAACGCCGCCTGGCCTACGTGGGCATTACCCGGGCGATGCAGAACCTGGTGATGACCTACGCCGAGACCCGACGCCTGTACGGCAGCGAGACCTACAACAAGGTGTCGCGTTTCGTACGTGAAGTGCCGAAGGGGTTGATTCAGGAAGTGCGCCTGTCCAACAGTGTCAGTCGCCCGTTCGGCGGCGGCCAGCAGCAGAACTCCAGCACGATGTTTGCCGGTTCCGAGATTCCTGAAACCCCGTTCAGCCTTGGCCAGCAGGTCAAACATGCGATCTTCGGCGAAGGCGTGATCCTCAACTTTGAAGGCGCCGGTGCCCAGGCTCGGGTGCAGGTGAACTTCGCCGAGGGCAGCAAGTGGCTGATGATGGGTTACGCCAAGCTCGAAGCGGTCTGAACTCCATTCCCGTAGGAGCGAGCTTGCTCGCGAAGAACGCCCAGACAATGCGTTCATCCAGAATGCCCGCATAATCGTTGACGATTTTCGCGAGCAAGCTCGCTCCTACAGGAAGATACGACTGCGCCCTTGTATTTCACGAGTGCGGGCCAATATCTGTAATTAGTCCTACAGACCCTTCGGATTTGGTCTTACGCAAAAGCCCGAAACATTATGCCGCTAGCCACTGCTCCGACACCTGTGCAACATGGCGCGCGTGCAATCCACAAATGGGAATTCCCTTTATGAAACGTTTTCTTAGCATCGCCATGGCGTTGTGCATCGGCTTGACGATGAGCCTGGACGCCAACGCCAAACGCTTCGGTGGCGGCAAAAGCTCTGGCGCAGCGCCGACTCACCAAACCAGTCAAATGGCTCCATCCACCGGTGCCGGCGGTGCTGCCGCCACTGCGGGTGCTGCCGGTGCGGCTGGCGCTGCTGCCAAGGCCGGCGGTGCTTCGCGCTGGTTGGGCCCTCTGGCCGGCATCGCCGCCGGTGGCCTGCTCGCGTCCATGTTCATGGGCGGCGGCTTCCAGGGCATGCAGATCTTCGACATCCTGATCCTGGCCGTCATCGCGTTCGTGATCTTCCGCTTTATCGCCGCCCGTCGCCGCAAGCAGCAGGAGCACCTGGCTCCAGCCGGCGCGCCGATGCAGCGTGAAGTGTTCGAGCAGAAGCCAGCCATGGGTTCGATCTTCGGTGGCTCGGCAGCACCTGCCGCCGCCCGTCCGGTGATCAACGCTCCGGCCTGGTTCAATGAAGAACGTTTCGTCGAAGCGGCCCGCAGCCACTTCCAGTCCCTGCAACAGCACTGGGACGCCAACGAAATGGACAAGATTGCCGAGTTTGTGACCCCGCAACTGCTGGAGTTCCTCAAGCGCGAACGCGCCGAGATCGGCGATGCGTTCCAGTCGACCTACATCGACGACCTGCGCGTACAGCTTGAAGGCGTGGATGATCGTGCCGACAAGACCATTGCCACCCTGACCTTCAGCGGCGTGTCGAAGTCGTCGCGTTTCGACCAGGGCGAGGTGTTCAGCGAAAGCTGGAACATGGAACGTGCCCAAGGCGAGAACCAGCCATGGCTGGTCGCCGGTATCCGCCAGAACAGCTGATACTCACGCGTTTGAGCAAGCGGTAACAAAAACCCCGGACATGTCCGGGGTTTTCTATTTCACGGTTGCACTTATAGCGAGCTACTGTATAAAACGCCCCTATAAACCGCGCCATCTAGCAAGAGGATCCCGGCCGTGGAAGAAATCATCGAACAATTGCGTGAAGCCAACGAACCGGTCCCGGTTCCTTTGGAGCTGCCTGACGAAGACCTGCTGGTGGAGATTGAGGAACAATTGTTCATCGACATCCCCTTTGTCTTCCGCGAATTCCTGCTGACCGTCAGCGACGTGGTGTACGGCAGCCTGGAGCCGGTGACCGTCACCGATCCGCAATCCCACACCTACCTGCCGGACGTTGCCGCCAATGCCTGGGATGCCGGTGTTGATCGCAGCCTGATCCCGATCTGCCAGGACGGCGATGACTACTACTGCGTCGAAGAGGACGGCACCGTGGTGCTGTGGTCCGGTGAAGAAGAGCTCGTTACCGAAGAAACCTGGGAATCGGTATGGCACTGGGCGCGGGACGTCTGGCTGGAAAGCTGAGCCTCTTGTAGGAGCCGAGCTTGCTCGCGAGAAACCTGAGGGCGCCGCTGGGTGTCAGGTTTCCCGCGTTATCGTTAACGATCTTCGCGAGCAAGCTCGCTCCTACTGCGTATCCTTGTGGTTATCCAACGTTTCCAGCAAGGCAACCTGCATCCGTGTATGCACACGAATAAACCAGCGCCAAAGCACCGCAGCCACCGCCGCCGTGACCACGGCAATCAGCACCAGCAACTTGTTGGTCGGCAGAATGCTCGCCGACAAGGCTGCCAATAGCAGGAAGATCACCAGCAGCGAGAGCAGCGGAATCAGCTCCGCAATCACCCGCCGCACACGCTGGGTATGCCGCCCGGCCATCTCCGGCTTCACACTCATCTCTGCCAACAACATCGACAGCGCCTTGAGCTTGCGATACGCCGCAATCAGAAACGGTAGCGACAACAGCAGCGCACCGCCCCAGATCAACGCCTTCTGCCAGCTCTGATCACTGATCCAGCCTTCCAGATACCCGCCGATGCGCGCCGCGAAAAAACTGCCGGCAAAGAAGATCGCGATCACCAGTGCCAGATTCACCCCGACTTGCAGGATGATCTTGCGGATCATCGACGCCAGCATCGCACCCTCGCCCTGAGGCTGAATGCTGCGCAGCCATTCGCCATACATCCCGAATACCCGGCTCATGCGCTTGGGCATTACCGCCGCGATTTTCAACGACAGTGGGTCCGCGCCGCGAATCAGATAGGGCGTGAGTAAGGTCGTAATTGCCGAAACAGCCACGGCTACCGGGTACAGGAAGTCGCTGGTCACCTGCAGGGTCATGCCCAGTGCTGCAATGATGAAAGAAAATTCGCCAATCTGTGACAGTCCCATCCCCACTCGCAGCGAGGTGCGACCGTCATTGCCGGCAATAAACGCGCCCAAACCACAGGAAAGCATTTTGCCCAACACCACGGCCACGGTGATCACTGCGATCGGCCAGGCGTATTGCAGCAAGATCTGCGGGTCGATCATCAAGCCAATGGCGACAAAAAAGATTGCGCTGAACATATCGCGAACGGGCTCGATCAGGCGCTCGATCTTAATCAACTGACGAGATTCAGCCATGATCGCGCCAATCAGGAAGGCGCCGAGCACCATGCTGTATTCCAGTTTCACCACCAGCAGGCAGAAGCCGAAACACAAGCCCAACACGGTGATCAGCAGCATCTCGTTGCTTTCGAACCTGGCCACGTAAGCCAGCAGGCGCGGCACCAGCAATATGCCGATTACCAGCGCGACGATCATGAACAGCGAGAGTTTGCCCACAGTGGAGAACACTTCGCCGGAGCTGACGGTGCCACTGACGGCGATGCTCGACAGCAGGGCAATGATGCCGATGCCCAGGATGTCCTCGACGATCAACACCCCGAAAATCAGCTGGGCGAAACGCTGGTCTTTCATCTTCAGGTCATTGAGGGCCTTGACGATGATGGTGGTCGAGGAGATCGCCAGGATCGCGCCGAGGAACAGCGAGTCCATGGTGCTCCAGTCGAACCAGCGGCCAATCTCATAGCCGATCCAGATCATCAGGACGATTTCCAGGAAGGCGGCGATAAACGCCGTGGCCCCCACCTTGAACAGCTTGCGCAGGCTGAACTCCAGGCCCAGGCAGAACATCAGGAAAATTACCCCAAGCTCAGCCAGGGTCTTGATCGTGTCTTCATCGTGGATCAGGCCAAACGGCGGGGTATGAGGGCCGATAATGAAGCCAGCGACGATGTAGCCCAGCACCACCGGCTGCTTGAGGCGGTGAAACAGGATGGTCACGACCCCTGCCACCAGCATGATCACGGCCAAGTCCTGGATAAAGCTGATGGCGTGCATGGCGAGGGGCTCCTTGAGGTACCGGCGCTTTTCCTACTTCCGGCCGCCTTTGTACGGTCGCAAAGAGCGGAAGGAAAAGTCTGCCTTGATCGTAAGAAAAGCCCTGAGATGGGCTTTTGAAGGTTAACACCGCGACTTCTGCTGAAAAGCCGGTGCAATATATGGAAACAGATCGATGCACGCGTGACGGCAAGCTGCCCACCGGCGTCCCGTTAGGGATGGCGCTGCAAAGACACCAGCACCCGCAGAGGTGCCCTCCCCCCAACCAATGCCTACAACCCGTGAGTGTGCTATGGAACCCGGAAACGCCCAGCTGTCGATGACGGTACTGATGACCCCTGACATGGCCAATTTCTCAGGCAATGTCCACGGCGGCACGCTGCTCAAGTACCTCGACGAAGTGGCCTACGCCTGCGCCAGCCGTTATGCCGGTCGTTATGTGGTCACGCTGTCGGTGGACCAGGTGATTTTTCGCGAACCGATCCATGTCGGTGAGCTGGTGACTTTCCTGGCGTCGGTTAACTACACCGGCAACACGTCGATGGAAGTGGGCATCAAGGTGGTGACCGAGAATATCCGTGAACGCTCGGTGCGCCATACCAACAGCTGTTTCTTCACCATGGTGGCCGTGGACGACCAGCGCAAACCCGCCGCCGTGCCGCCGTTGCAGCCGCAGAACAGCGAGGATAAGCGCCGCTTTGTGCAGGCCCAGCAGCGTCGGCAGATTCGCCAGGAATTGGAAAAACGCTACCGGGAAATCAAAGCCGACGCGCCGTAAACTCCAAGCGGTGAATCAACTCAAAAAAGTGTGGGAGCGGGCTTGCCCGCGATAGCAGTGGTTCAGTCGACATCTCTTTGACTGAGACTCCGTCATCGCGGGCAAGCCCGCTCCCACATTGGGATCTGTGTCATTACAGGCTGATCGGTGTGGCTTCGAAGCGCACACGAGGATGAGCGATGCGATCCTGGGCACGCACCAGTTCCAGTTCATAACTGGCGCAGGCCTGGGTCTCCAGCAGCACTTCATGCACAGCCGCGGCGGTGAACTCAAAGGCTGCCACCAGGCTATCGCCCAACAGCACCCGCGCCAGGAACAGACCCGACGTCAGGTCGCCCACGCCCACCGGCTGACGCGGGAACGCCAGCAGCGGCCGACGCAAGTGCCAACTGCCATCGGCCGTCACCAACAGCATTTCAAACCCTTCAGGCAGTTTGCCTGGGTAATCCAGGTGCTTGACCAGCACTGCTTTGGGCCCGCGCGCCAACAACGCCTTGGCCATGGCCAGGCAATCGAACAGCGATTGCGGCTTGCGCCCGGCAAAACTGTCCAGCTCCAGTTGGTTGGGGCACAGGAAATCCGCCATGGCAGCAGCTTCATCAAGCAGGAAATCGCTGACCTCCTGCGGCACGATGCAGCCCTTTTCCGGGTGGCCCATCACCGGGTCGCACAGGTACAGCGCCTTGGGGTTGATCGCTTTGATACGCGCCACACCGCTGAGGATGGCGCGGCCCTGGTCTGCACTGCCCAGGTATCCGGACAGCACTGCATCACAGTTGCCCAACTCACCAATCGCGGCGATACCCTCTACCAGCGCCGGAATTTGCTGCGGCGCCAACACTTCGCCCGTCCACTGTCCATACTGAGTGTGGTTGGAGAACTGCACCGTGTTGAGCGGCCACACGTTCACTCCCACACGCTGCATGGGGAACACGGCGGCGCTGTTTCCGGCGTGGCCAAAGACCACATGAGACTGGATCGCAAGCAGATGAGGTGTGCGTTTCATGCGGGAGATTTCCGTAAAGCCGTTGAAATTCTGGCCGCGCAGTATGCGACTAAACGCAGCCTGTACGACAGACCGGCGACGCAGTTAAGCTGCTCTCACTTTGTTGGAGTTCATGGAATGCTGACCCTGGGAAACATGTTCGTGTTGATGCTGCTGGCGACTGGCGCCGCCTGGGTTTGGCACAACCACGGCCTGCGTGAGCGGGCGCTGGAGCGGGTCAAGCAGCATTGCGCCAAGCTTGATATCGAGTTGCTCGATGGTGCGGTTGCGTTGAAACGCATCGGTTTCGTGAAGGATGCCAATGGCCAGCGGCGCCTGGCACGCATCTACAATTTCGAGTTCACCGTGACCGGGGAAGCCCGCCATGCCGGGACGATCACCCAATTCGGCGCCCACAGTGCACTGATCGAACTGGCGCCCTACCCGTTCGAAGCCAAGGAGCCACTGCCCAGCGCCGAAGTGATCGAGTTGAGCCAATGGCGCCAGGATCGCGCCACCAAGAACCGTCAGTAGCGGCAGGCGGCCAGCGCAGTCTGTAATGTGGCCACGTCCTGTGGTTCGCTGAAGATCAATTCGATACGTGAATCCCGTCGCCATTCGCTGGGTTGCCAGGTTAGAGCGCTGTTATCCACAGCGTTGGCCGAAACCCAGTTGTCACCGCTGTGGATAACCAGTTTGGCACGGCACCAGTCGAGGCCTGACAGCCAGTGATGCAGGCGGTTGAGATCAAAATGCTGGCTGGAGTGCCAGCGCCAGCCGATACTCCAGCCCCCCTCCTGGCCCTGACTCAAACAGATGGGCACCGCAGGATCGCTCCAGATCGCAGGCATTTGCGCGAGGCCTTCAGGCACCTCGAAGTTATCCACAGCCGCTTGGGCCTGCGCATTCAAGCCCGGCAACTGGTCGATGGGTAGCTGTGCCTGGCGTGTCCAGTAAAGCGTGGAATCGGGTAACTGCCGTTCAATCGCCTGACGTTGCTCGGCATCCAGGTCTTCTTCCTTGTTCAACACCAGAAGGCCAGCACTGGCTAACGCCGCCTGCTGTGCCTGCGGCAAGGGCTTGCCCGCTGCCAGCGCCTGGGCATCCAATACCAGCACGCAGGGCTGCACGGCCAGTACGTCTTGCCATGGCGCTTGCCGCAGTTGTTTGAGCAACTGCGCGGGATGACCCAACCCTGAAGGTTCGATAAACAGCCGATCCGGTTTGGCCTTACGCAGCAAACGGCCCAGGCCTACCTGAAACGGCGCACCATTCACACAGCACAGGCAGCCACCCGCCACCTCGCCCAAAGCGACGCCGTCAGCGTCTTGAGTCAACAAGGCAGCGTCCAGGCCAATCTGGCCGAATTCGTTGATCAGCACGGCCCAGCGCTCGTTGGCCGGGCGCTGAGCGAGCAGGTGCCTGATCAGGCTGGTCTTGCCGGCACCCAATGGCCCGGCAATCACATGGGTGGGAATGTTCTGCAGCATTGGTAGCATCATTCTGGCCGTGTAGTGCGTCTGATCCTACGCGGTTATGCCAGCCAATCCAGCGTCAGGATCAACCGACGCTCATCGGGCTTGAGCGCCGGCGAACGATGGATCAGGCCATGCCCCTCGTTGCCATGCCATTTGGTGCCCTTGAGCAGCGCCACCTCACCGCAGTGGATCTGCTCGATACGCTCGCTAGGCTCGGCGTCCGCCTGGCTCAGTTTGCGGCGGTCCATCACACCTTCGCGCAACCATTGGCTGCCGATACCGGCATAGGTGGTGATCAGCCGAACCGGCACATGATCCACATGAAATCGCGGGCACATGGCCTTGTCCAACAGCCGCAAACGTACGCCAATACGCCTGGCGCCGAGCAGGCAGGCAAATGCACTGACCAGCCATGACACATCGGCGATAAAACCCTCGTAGCCCTCAAGATCGCGACAACTGGATGCCAGCCCCTGCAAGTTCGGCACGGCATCTTCGCCGTCGAGTTCAATCACCAGGGATTCGGCGAGCGGCTCATTGAGCGCCACCAGCAAGGCGCCGAACTCGGCGATATGCAGGGGCAGTTGGCGCTGCCATATCGCCAGGTTAATGCCATCTTCGAGGATATCGGACAGCGCCAGCGGGGTTTGCCCACTGGTCTGGCGGATCACGGGGCGCAAGGGGATAACCGGGGCCAGCATCAGGCGACCTGCTCATACCAAGGGCCGAAAGGATCAGGCAGCTGGCGCCAACCTTCCACACCCAGGGCCATCTCTTCATCATTGAGCAAACAGGCATCCAGTTCGGCACGCATCAGGTTGAAGTCGATGTTTTGCCCGATAAACACCAGCTCCTGGCGGCAGTCCCCGGTGCTCAATTGCCAGTTGCCCATGATCGCCGCCACGCTTTCCTCGTCTTGAGGCCACTGGCTTTTTGGCACAAAGCGCCACCAGCGGCCGGCAAAGCCATGGCGCATCAGGCCCCCGGCCTGGGACCAACTGCCGGCGTCCTGATGTTTGCTGGCTAACCAGAAGAAGCCCTTGGAGCGCAACAGCTTGCCGTTCACCCAGGGGCGATCGATAAAGTCGAAAAAACGCTGTGGATGAAAAGGCCGGCGCGCTCGGTAAGCGGTGGAGGCGATGCCATATTCTTCAGTTTCCGGCACATGCTCACCGCGCAACTCCTGCAGCCAACCTGGCGCCTGGGCGGCCCGTTCAAAGTCGAAGCGCCCGGTGTTGAGGATTTTGTGCAGCGCCACCTCGCCCATGACCATCGGGATGATTTCGGCCTGGGCATTGAGGCGCTCAAGGATGGCCATCAATTCTTCACGCTCGCGACTGCTGATCAGGTCGATTTTGCTGATGAGGATGACGTCGGCGAATTCGATCTGTTCGATCAACAGGTCAGTGATGGAGCGCTCGTCCTCTTCACCCAGGGTTTCGCCGCGGGACGCCAGGCTTTCGGCGGCCTGGTAGTCGAGCAGAAAGTTCATACCATCGACCACCGTGACCATGGTGTCCAGGCGAGCAATGTCTGCCAGGCTTTGCTCGTTTTCATCGCGAAAAGTGAAGGTCTCGGCCACTGGCAGCGGCTCGGAGATACCGGTGGATTCGATCAGCAGGTAATCGAAGCGCCCCTCTTTGGCGAGCTTGGCGACTTCTTCCAGCAAGTCTTCACGCAAGGTGCAGCAGATGCAGCCGTTGCTCATTTCCACCAGTTTTTCTTCGGCACGATTGAGCGTGACGTCGCGCTGCACCTCGCTGCCGTCGATGTTGATTTCACTCATGTCGTTGACGATCACCGCTACCCGCAGGCTGTCGCGGTTGCGCAGAACATAGTTGAGCAGCGTGCTTTTACCGGCGCCGAGAAAGCCGGACAACACGGTCACGGGGAGACGATTGGGCATCAGGTATTCCTCATCAGGGTTGGCCGGTCAAACTGCCCGTTTATGGCGTTCGCGCAGCTCTTCACGTTCTTTGGCTTCGATACACAGGGTTGCGGTAGGACGCAGCAGCAGGCGTTGCAGGCCGATGGGCTCGCCGGTTTCACGGCACCAGCCGTATTCACCGCGGGCCAGCAGCTCCATGGCGTCGTCGATCTTGTCCAATAGCTTTTTTTCCCGCTCCAGCAGGCGCAGCTGCCATTGGCGCTGCTCTTCAGCGCTGCCGATATCCGCCAGGTCGCTGTTGGTTTCCTGTTCGCGCAGCAGCTGGAACTGCGTGTCGATGCGGGCTTGCAGTTCATCGCGTTGAGCCAGCAGCAGCTCGCGGAAGAATCGCTGCTGGGCTTCACTCATGTAATCAGCAGGCGGTTGAGCCAGGAGATCTTGTTCGGTCATGGGAAACGGTTCACGGGTGGGGCTGTGTTTTTATGTTATAGTATAACAATACAAATAAGCCAATCCCTCTTGCTCGTCGCGACGAAGGGCGCAATGCTTGATCACCTCTGAACCCCCGAGAAACACGATGAGATACGTGTTATGCGCCTTGCTATTGGCAGCTGCAGGCTCTGCCTGCGCACAAGCCCCAAGCCTGTTGGCCAACTGCACCCGCAGCGCCACCTTGTTGGCTTGCGTGGACCCGCTGGGGAATGCCTATAGCGTGGCGACTGCGGGCAACATCACTTACATGCGCGGTTTCGAAGTGATCGGTAAACGCTATTGGGCGCAAACCAATAGCCGCTACGGGCAGCTGACGTTCTTTACCGGGTTGGCGTCCGATGGCGAGGCATGGGTTGGCTACACGCGTCGCGTGGGCTGGACCACCATCAACCGCTTTTCCAGTTCAGGCGGCACCAGCGCCAAGTTCACTTGCAACCGAATGACCGGCTGTTAGGCCTGGGTTTTCTGCTGTTCCTGCGCCCAAGCCATGTAGCTGTTGATGGGCGGGTTCTTTTGGAAGTACTGCTTCAACCCCTCAAAAAGCCCATCCGCCACCGCCTGCTGATGACGCGCCGTGCCCAGCCGCTGGGCGTCCCGTGCATTGGAGATAAACCCGGTTTCAACCAGGATCGAGGGCACGTCCGGTGACTTGAGCACCGCGAAACCTGCCTGTTCCACGCGCTTCTGATGCAGGCTGGTGATGCTTTGCAGGCTGCCCAATACCGCGCTGCCCAGTTGCAGGCTGGAGGCGATGGTAGCGTTCATGGACATGTCGAGAATCACCCCGGCCAGCATCGGGTCCTTGTCCTTCAGATTGAGTAACGTCGTGGCGCCCAGCAGGTCTGCGCCGTTCTCGCGCTGAGCCATGAACCGCGCCGTGGCAGAAGTTGCCCCGCCTTCAGACAACGCATACACCGAAGCGCCCGATGCAGTAAGCCGTGGCGCGGCGTCGGCGTGTACCGAGATGAACATATCAGCCTTGTGCTTACGGGCGATCTCCACGCGCTTGCGCAGCGGTACGAAGAAGTCGTCATTGCGCACCAGCTTTACGGCAAAACCCTTCTCCCGTTTCAAACGTTTAGCCAGCAACTGGGCGATCGACAGCACCACATCCTTTTCGCGCTGGCCCTTGGAGCCAACGGCGCCCGGATCTTTGCCGCCATGGCCGGGGTCAACCACCACAATGATGTCGCGTTTGGGGTGCGCCTTGTCCACCGGTACCACCAGGGGCGCCGGTTCGGCTGCGATTTGACGGGGCGCGCGCGTGGCGTTGGTCAGGTCCAGCACCAGGCGATGACCTTGGCCATCCTGGGGCGGCAACACAAAACTGTTGAGCTGCATTGGCGCGACCAGATCCAGCACGATACGCGTATCGCTCTTGCCGAAATGCCCGGAGCGTATCGAGGTAATCCCACTGCTCTTCAGTGCCAGTTGGGAAAAATCGCCGCTGAGTCCGGCGCCACTCAAGTCGATGATCAGGCGGTCCGGCGACGTCAGGGAGAACGTCTTGTATTGCACCGGGCCGCTGAGGTCGAACACCAGCCGCAGCTTGTCGTCCGAACGCCACAGGCGCGCATTGCGGATCTGCGTGGCGTAGGCCCCCAAAGGCAAAGTGAACAAGGGGCTGACCAGCAGCAGGTTAAGGAGCTGACGTCTGTGCATGACATATACCGCAGATAAAGGAGCATCCCTACTCGACGTGACTGAACAAAGGCGGGGACAGAAATTTCATCGTAGCGGTTATTGTTATACTATAACATGACGAATCATTTCCAACGATGGACCTGCTCATGAATGCGCTGACTCTGCCGGATATCGCCGCGCAGGCTTCACGCCAAGCCTTGCCGCTCGACTGGGTGGGCATGTGCGGCATTGCCCTGCCTGTGTTGCTCGAAGGCCAACGCCTGGCCGCCATCGCCGATGCGGGCGTAAGCCTGGACGACGGCACGGCCCGTGGCATTCATATGTCACGCCTTTATCTGGCCTTGGAAATGCTCGAGCAGCAACCGCTAACGCCGGCACTCTTGCGTAATGTACTGCAGCGTTTTCTCGACACACATGAAGATTTATCTAAGGACGCCTACCTGCGTATTCACACAAATTTGTTGCTGAAACGCCCCGCACTGGTCAGCCCTTTGGAGGGTTGGAAAAGCTATCCGGTCAGCATCGAAGCGCGTCTTGAAAATCAGATGTTCCACGTGGAACTAAAAATTGACGTTACTTATTCCTCAACCTGCCCTTGCTCCGCCGCCCTCGCCAGGCAACTGATTCAGCAGCAGTTTCTCCAGGATTTTGCCCACACACCTTTGCAGCATGAAGCCGTATTGACCTGGCTCGGCAGTGCCAACGGCATTGTCGCCACGCCCCACAGCCAGCGCAGCAGCGCGCAGTTAAACGTCCAACTGCAAGGTGACGACCTGGCGATCGTCGACTTGATCAACGCTGCCGAAGCCGCTCTCGGCACCGCCGTGCAAACCGCTGTGAAACGTGCGGATGAACAAGCGTTCGCCCTGGCTAACGGGCAGAACCTGATGTTCTGCGAAGACGCCGCTCGCCGCTTGAACCTCGCCTTGAAGCGCTCGGATGCCGTCAAAGCCTTCCACCTCAAAGTGGTCCACGCCGAAAGCCTGCACGCGCACGATGCGGTGGCTGAAAGCCGCTGGACGAGAGACTTTGCATGATTACCTGTAACGCTTTGCGCTGGGGAGCCCCCGGGCAACCACTGACGCCGGCTCTGAACGTGACACTGGAAAAAGGTAGTCTCACGGGCATCATCGGCGCCAATGGCACCGGCAAGAGCAGCCTGCTCAAAGTGATCGCCGGGCTGCAAAAGCCGCTGACGGGCAAGGTCTGTGTCGATGTTCCACGTCGCGGCGGCTTGTCGTTCCTGCCCCAGCAACAGCACCTGGATCGTCAGTTTCCGATCAGTTTGCAGGAGTTGGTCGCTGCCGGCTTCTGGGGCACCCAATTGAACGCACACCAACGCAACGAGCGCCTGCGTGCGGTAATGGAAGACTGGTGCCTCAGCGGTTTGGAACAGCGCCCGCTGATGGCGCTATCCGGTGGCGAACTGCAACGCGCGCTGCTCGCCCGTATGAGCCTGGCCGACTCACCCATCCTATTGCTCGACGAACCCCACGCAGCCCTCGACGAAGACGGCCAGGCACTGTGCTGGAAACACATCCACGCCTGGCACAGCCAAGGCCGCACGCTGGTGGTGGTCTGTCATGACCTGGCGTCCGTGCGTCACCACACCCAGCACGTGCTGCAGATCAAAAATACCGGCTGCGTATTCGGCCCCAGCAAAGAGTTGATCCGCCCGCAACCACAGATGCAGGTGGCCTGATGCACCTCACCGCTCACCTGTGGCTGCCCTTCCAGGATTTCGTGTTTATGCGCCGCGCGCTGATCGGCGGGTTAGTGCTTGCTTGCAGCACCGCCCCCCTTGGCGTGTTCCTGATCCTGCGACGCATGAGCCTGATCGGTGACGCCGTGGCTCACGGCATTCTGCCCGGCGCTGCACTGGGCTTTTGGTTCGCCGGGTTGAGCCTGCCCGCGCTGACCCTCGGCGGCCTTGGCGCGGGTTTGAGCATGGCCGGTCTGGCCGCGTGGGTCACCCGCCGCACAGGGCTACGTGAAGACGCCAGCCTCGCCGCTATTTACCCCATCTCGCTCGCCGCTGGTGTACTGATCCTCGGTATCGCCGGTAAACGTCTGGACCTGCTGCACCTGTTGTTCGGCTCCGCCCTGGCGGTGGACGAAACCACACTGACCGGAATGCTCTGGGTGTCCGGCTTCAGCCTGATCGCCATGGCGCTGATCTACAAACCTCTGCTGCTCGACACCCTCGACCCGCTGTTCCTGCAAACCGTCAGCCGCCTCGGCCCACTGGCCCATGGCCTGTTCCTGACGCTGGTGGTGCTGAACCTGGTGATCGGCTTTCAGGCCATCGGCGCCCTGATGGTAGTGGGCTTGATGATGCTGCCGGCCATCGCTTCACGCTTCTGGAGCCGGCGCCTGCCGGTGTTGATCGCAATATCGGCAGTGCTCGGATGCCTGTCGGTGTGGCTGGGTTTGCTGCTCTCGTTCTACTACTCACTGCCCAGCGGCCCGGCAATCGTGCTCGTGGCGGGCGTTGGGTATGCGTTGTCCGTGGTGTTCGGTCCGGTGCATGGTTTGTTGCGCCGCCCGCCTTTGCCTACATCCTCATGAGGTGTTTCCCGATGCGCGCTCTTCTCGTGTTGTTCAGTCTGTTGCTGCCGCTGTCGATGGCTCACGCCGCCGACAAACTCCAGGTAGTTACCAGCTTCAGTATTCTCGATGACATCACCCACCAGATCGGTGGCGACCATATTCAGATCAGCAACATGGTCGGCCCGGACGCAGACGCTCATACCTATGAACCCACGCCGGATGACGCCAAGGCGCTG
Source organism: Pseudomonas paralactis (assembly GCF_001439735.1). GTDB lineage: Bacteria > Pseudomonadota > Gammaproteobacteria > Pseudomonadales > Pseudomonadaceae > Aquipseudomonas > Aquipseudomonas paralactis. Next base: position 164,643 of record NZ_JYLN01000003.1, on the reverse strand, counting down.
CTCAAGGCCAAAGTCATCATCAAGAACGGCCTGGGTTTCGAGCCGTGGCTGGATCGCCTGGTCACCAGCACCGAAACCACCGCTACGGTCGTCACCGCCAGCAAAGGCGTGATTTCCCATACCATGGACGAAGACGGCGAAACCATTCCCGACCCACACGCCTGGCACAACCTGGCCAACGCCGAAATTTATGTGAGCAACATCACCAAGGCATTGGTGGCCGCAGACCCTGCCAACAAAAGCGACTACCTGCGTAACAGCCAGGCTTACCTGAAGCAAATCCACAGCCTGCTGGCCGAGGCCAAGACCCGGTTCGCTGCGCTGCCGTCGGGCAATCGCCGCATCGTCACGTCCCATGATGCCTTCGGTTACCTGGGCCAGGCGTATGGCATCCAGTTCCTCGCGCCCCAGGGCTTGTCCACCGAGCGTGACCCCTCGGCTGCCGAAGTCGCCGCGCTGATCACCCAGATCCGCAAAGACAAGGTCAAAGCCGTGTTCATCGAAAACATCAAGGACTCACGCCTGCTCAAGCAGATTGCCGATGAAAGCGGCGCGCAGATCGGCGGCACGCTGTACTCCGACGCCCTTGCCGCGCAAGGCCCGGCCAGCACCTTTATCGGGCTGTTCGAATACAACCTCAATACCCTGTGCGCAGCGTTGAGCAAACCATGATCCGTAAAAACCCTTCCGGCGACCTGCCGGTGATTGCCGAATCGGCCTACGTCGACAAGACCGCGATCATCTGCGGCAAGGTCATCATCGGCGAGAACGTCTTCGTCGGCCCCTACGCTGTGATCCGCGCCGACGAAGTCGACGCCAGCGGCGCCATGGACCCGATCACCATCGGCGCCAACTCCAACATCCAGGACGGAGTGGTGATCCACTCCAAGTCCGGCGCGGCGGTGACCATTGGCGAATTCACCTCCATCGCCCACCGGTCCATCGTCCATGGCCCCTGCACGGTCGGCGACCGCGTGTTCATCGGCTTCAACAGTGTGCTGTTCAATTGCGCCGTCGGCGATGGTTGCGTGGTGCGCCACAACTCGGTGGTCGACGGTCGCGACCTGCCCGCCGCCTTCTACGTACCCTCCACTACTCGCATCGGGCCCAACACCGACTTGTCGCAATTCCCGCCGGTGAGTGTCAGTGCCTCGGAATTTTCCGAAGACGTAGCGCGCACCAACGTCGATCTGGTGCGCGGCTACAAAGCCTTGCAAAACGAGTTCTGAACCATGAGCCGCCTGCTGATTCGCAACGCCCGCCTGGTCAACGAGGGCCAGATATTCGACGCCGACGTGCTGGTCGCCAATGGCCGTATCGAGAAGATCGCCGCCAGCATTGATAGCACCAACGAGCCGATGGAAATCGACGCCCAAGGCCAGTGGTTGCTGCCGGGAATGATCGATGACCAAGTGCATTTTCGTGAACCCGGCGCGCCAGACAAAGGCAGTTTCTACAGCGAATCCCGCGCCGCGGTGGCCGGCGGTATCACCAGCTACATGGACATGCCCAACACCCACCCGGCTACTTTGAACCTGCAAGCCCTGGCCGATAAGAAGCGCCGTGCTGCGTTGCACTCAGTGGCCAACTACGGCTTTCACTTCGGCGTAAGCAACGACAATCTGGATATTGTCGCCGCCCTCGACCCCTGTGAAGTGGCCGGGGTCAAAGTATTCATGGGCGCCTCCACCGGCAACATGCTGGTGGACGACCCACGTATTCTGGAACGTCTGTTTGCCCAGGTGCCAACCATTCTGCTCGCGCATTGTGAACACACCCCGAGCATCCTGGCCAACGAGCAACGCCTGCGCGAGCGCTTTGGCGAGCGCATCCCCGCTGTCGCTCACCCGCTGATCCGCGATGCCGAAGCGTGTTATCGCTCGTCATCGTTTGCCGTGGAACTGGCCCAGCGTCACGGCACACGCCTGCACGTGTTGCACCTGACCAGCGCCCGCGAACTCGCGCTCTTCGAAGACAAGCCCCTGGCCGAAAAGCACATCACCGCCGAAGTCTGCCTGCATCACCTGCTGTTCGACGACCGCGACTATCACCGCCTCGGCCACCAGATCAAATGCAACCCGGCCATCAAGACACGCGCCGACCGCGACGCACTGCGCCTGGCGTTATTAAGTGATCGTCTGGATGTGATTGGCACTGACCATGCGCCGCATACCTGGGCGCAAAAACAGCTTGGCTATCGCGAAGCACCGTCGGGTTTGCCCCTGGTGCAACATGCCCTGCCGGCGTTATTGGAATTGGTGGCCGACGGGCATTTGCCCCTGACCACACTGGTGGCGAAAACCAGTCATCGCGTGGCCGACCTGTTTGCCATTCCTGATCGCGGTTACTTACGTGAAGGCTATTGGGCCGACCTGGTACTGATCAAACCCGAGCCTCAGGGCAAACCGGTCAGCAGCCAACCGATTCTCGCCCGCTGCGGCTGGACACCCTTTGCAGAGCGCAGCTTTCGTCACAGCGTAAGCACCACCCTGGTGTCCGGCCACCTGGCCTGGCACAACGGCCAGGTGGTCGACAGCTGCCAGGGCTTGCCCCTGCATTTTCTGCGTTAAGCGCGGGGTTTGACCGTACCGCAATCGTTGCCCAGCCACTGAGCGTGGCTGTCCAGGCTGCCCTTCTGCTGGATGCCCGTGGCATTAAACGTACCGTTGACGGTGGTGGTGAATTCCTTCTGGCTTTGGAAGGTCGCGACACCGGTGCCCTGGGCTTTGGGGCAGCTGAAGCGGAACTTCCATTGGTTACCGGTCTTGTCAGTCACTTCCTGCTTGCAGCCCGATTGCGGGTCAGTCAGGGGAATGGAATCGGAGGCAACCTGGGCTGGAGTCAGGCACACCTGCACGCCCTTACCGGCCATGTTGATGCCTTGCTTTTCGAGCATGGCGCGCTGTTCCGGGGTCATCTGTTGTTTGAGCTGACCGAGAATCAGCGACAGGTCGGGCAGGTCCTGGTTATCGACTTTCATATTGCTGGTGGTCAATTCCCACAAGCCCGGCGCCAGCATCTGCGCCTGCGCCGCCATCGGCAGCGACAAACCAACAACCATGGCCAAACCAAGCAGACGAGCATTCATCGGGTAACTCCTGGGTAATTGTGCGTGTTAGACGTCGCAAAGCGGCCAGTGTTGCATGGCAAATAAAATAGCGACATTCGCAGCGGTTCATGGTCTGTTACGCACTGGACTGCCTGGAGTAATGTCGTTCATGGATTTCTTTGGCCCGCACTTGCTCGCCTACTTCATTGCCACGCTGCACGTTCTGGGGTCACTCGCCGCGATCCATGCGGTACTGACCGTCCGCACTGCCCAAGGCTCTATCGCCTGGGCCTTGTCGCTGATGTTCATGCCTTACCTGACGCTGATCCCTTACCTGATCTTCGGTCGCAGCACCTTCGACGCGTACATCCAGGCCCGTCGCCAGGCCAACCAGGAAATGCACACGGCGATCGCCGAACTCAATTGGCGCCCGTGGGTTGAGGAAGCGCTCGCGGCGCGTAACTCCAGTGCCTATGCCTCCCTGCGAGCCATGCCCAAGCTCGGTCGCATGCCGTGCCTGGCCAATAATGAAGTGCGCCTGTTGATCAATGGCGAGGCCACTTTCGGCGCGATTTTCGAGGCGATTCGCAACGCCAGGACCGCCGTGCTGTTCCAGTTTTTCATCATTCATGACGATGAGCTTGGCCGCCAGTTACAGGTGCTATTGAAGGAAAAGGCCGCCCAGGGCGTCGCCATTTACGTGCTGTACGACCGCATCGGCAGCCACGCCCTGCCCCATCGCTACGTGCAATCGCTGCGCGACGCCGGGGTACAGGTCAAAGCATTCGCCACCCGCAGCGGCTGGCTCAATCGTTTCCAGGTCAACTTTCGCAACCATCGCAAGATCGTGGTGGTAGATGGCATCACCGGCTTTGTCGGCGGGCATAACGTAGGCGATGAATACCTGGGCAAAAAACCGCCGCTGGCGCCATGGCGCGATACCCATGTACAGGTCACAGGCCCCGTGGTGGCGTGCCTGCAGGAGTCGTTTGCCGAAGACTGGTTCTGGGCGGCGCGGCAACTTCCGCCGCTGATCCTGCCGGACGCCTACCCCGAAGACGGCGTGCTTTGCCAACTGCTCGCCAGTGGCCCGGCGGACCCCTATGAAACCTGCTCGCTGTTTTTCGTCGAGGCCATCCATGCAGCGACCGAGCGGGTCTGGATCACCAGCCCGTACTTCGTCCCCGACGAAGCCGTATTCGCTGCACTGCGCCTTGCGGTGTTGCGTGGGGTGGATGTGCGCCTGTTGCTGCCGTCACGGCCCGACCACCGCGTCGTGTATGCGGCGTCCAGCCTGTATGCCATCGAAGCGGTACGCGCAGGCGTAAGGGTGTTTCGCTACACGCCCGGGTTTGTGCATCAGAAGGTGGTATTGGTGGACAGCGAAATCAGCGCCATTGGCAGTGCCAACCTGGACAACCGTTCGTTCCGGCTCAATTTCGAAGTGATGTTGCTGACCGTGGATGAGGCTTTCGCCAGCCAGGTTGAACATATGCTGCTGGATGATTTCGCCCTGTCCCATGAAGTCAGCCAGGAAGAGAGCTTCCAGACGCGACGCCTGCAACAGCTGGGAATGCGCGTGGCCCGTTTGATCTCACCGATCCTCTAACCACCAATACAAAACCAATACAGGAGCGAGCTTGCTCGCGAAAAACTCACAGGCGCCGCGTTCATTCAGCAAGTACGCGTTATCGTTGACGTTTTTCGCGAGCGAGCTCACTCCTACAGTTTTGAGCGTGATCAGCGGTAGAGGTCTTCCCGTGTCCACGGCAGTTCATGACCACCATCGGCATGGGGTTTGACCGCCAATATTTGGTGCAAATTAATCCAGCCTCGGGCAAACGCATAAGCGCACCCGGCCAAGTACAGCCGCCAGATACGTAGCGCCTGCTCCGGCACCATCTTCGCCGCTGCTTCCAGGTTGTCTTCCAGGCGCTCGCTCCAATGGTCCAGCGTGCGGGCATAGTGCAAACGCAAACTTTCGACATCCACCACTTCCAGCCCGACCTCACTGATCTCGGCCGTCATCATGGCCAGGTGCGGCAGTTCGCCATTGGGGAATACATAGCGCTCGATAAACTCCCCGGCGCCACGGCCTACCGGGCGACCATCAGTATGTTTGGCGGTAATACCATGGTTCATCACCAGGCCGCCTTCACGTACCGCGCCGAACAGGGTCTGACAGTATTGCGCCAGGTTGGCGTGGCCGACGTGTTCGAACATGCCCACACTCACCACTTTGTCGAAGCGGCCGTCCTGAGGCAGGTCGCGGTAGTCGAGCAATTGCAGGTCGACCTGGTCCTCCAGGCCCTCGGCTTTCACCCGTTCCCTGGCCAGCGCCAGCTGTTCCTTGCTCAAGGTGATCCCAAACACCTTGACCCCGAATTCACGTGCCGCATACCGCGCCAGCCCGCCCCACCCGCAGCCAACATCCAGTAGATACTCGCCCGCCTGCAGCCGTAGCTTGCGACACAGGTGACGGAATTTGTCTTGCTGGGCTTGATCGATGGATTCGCTGCCGGTTTCGAAATACCCGCAGGAGTACGCCATGTCCTGGTCCAGCCATAGCTGGTAGAACTCGTTGGACAGGTCGTAATGGTAAGAAATGGCCGCCGCGTCGGTGGCCTTGTCGTGGATCGAGCGTACTGGACGACTGCCTTCGTCGTCATCGACCAGGGCGTGACTCAACTCGTCACAGACCCTGATCACTTCGGTAATGGAGCCTTCCAGCTCCAGTTTTCCTTCGACAAAGGCTTCGCCCAGTGAATCGAGCGTCGGATGGGTCAGTTGGGACACGACCGTGGGGTCCTTCACCACAATCGTTACACTGGGCTCAGGGCCCAAGTTGAATTCATGGCCGTCCCAGAGTCGAAGACGCAGCGGTAGCTGAAGATTCTGTAAGGCCGGTGGAAGTTGCGCGAGCATGAGTAATCCCCCCTTGTTTCAGACGTCTGGAGTGAGGGTAGACCATCCGAAGACAAAGTAGGAGGCTATCGATTTAATAGCACCTCTCTATGGGGCTCGGAGTTCGAGCAAACCGTCCTGGATCCACTGTTTCAGCCATGTGGCCGCTTGCAGCGACGCACCCTCTGAATAAGTGACTGCCAACTCTGCGCACAGTTCTGAAAAGTTCCAGCCGGTAGTGGCCATTCCTGCCAACGCATAGGCCTCGTCAGGCTCCAGGCTGCGGTAGTGGCACACATTCTGATGACGCCATACCAGGCAGATTTGCACTGGGTCCAGCGCCTGGCTGCCAGGGAAATCCGACTCATCCTTGCTGGCTCGCCAGATCCCTACCGTGTTGAAACGGCACAGCAAATGCTGCACTGAAGGCGCCAGGCTTACCTGGAGTGCCGGCCAGTCCCCAGGCGCCAATTGCGCCATGTCATTCACGGTCAGCGGCGTACCTTGGGGAGCATCGAAGGCCAAAGTAAACGCCCACTCCAGGCGCGCCAATTCAGCCAGCGGCGCACTTTGTTCTGCGAACCAGTGCTCAAGGATAAACATCGAAAAGCGCTCACCCAGCCAACGCAGACTGTAGTGGGCCGAGGGGTAACGACGAACATAGGCTTCGCTCAGCGCGCAAAACTCATCATCACCCAGCCAATATCGGATAGCGCTGAAGTCATGGCACAGCACGTCCTTCAATCGCGACAGATAAGCGTTGTGGTAAATCGCCAGGCCAGTGTCCACATCCAGGGTCGGCCCTCCCTGCAAGGTGGCGGCAAAGCTGCTGTTGGCAGCACAAGTCTCAGTTAACAGATGCTCTTCAAAAGCCAATTGCCAGTCGATCAGGCGCATAGCGACCTCCTGGCCAAAGCGCTGGCAGCCAGCTCGCGGGCCTTGTTCAACTCAGTGAGCAACTCTTCGAACGGCGGGAAATGATCATCGCGTTCCAACAACGTCGACACCGGCCCTAAATGCTCCAGGGTCTGTTGGTAGAGCGCCCACACTGGGTCGCATACCGGATGGTCATGGGTGTCGACCACATAGTCGCCGTAGTCCATATGCCCTGCCAGATGCAGCTGACGAATGCTCTCGGGCGGCAGGTTGCGGATAAACGTCCAGGCATCAAAGCCATGGTTACGCGAGCTGACGTACACATTGTTCACGTCCAGCAGCAACTGGCACCCGCTCAGGTGCGCCAACGCGTTGAGGAACTCCCACTCGGTAAATTCATCGGCCTTGGAGCGCACATAGCTGGAGACATTTTCCAGCACCAGCGGGCGCTGCAACACATCCTGCACCTGACGCACACGACCGGCCACGTGATAGAGGCTTTCTTCGGTGTAAGGCAACGGCAGCAGGTCATGCAACTGGTGGGCGCTGCCGCGGCTCCAGCACAGATGATCGGAAATCCACGCCGGTTGGATGCGCTCGGCGAGTTGTTTGATTTGCTTCAGGTAATCGATATCGAGGGCATGGGGCCCACCGATGGACAAAGACACACCGTGCATTACCAGCGGGTAACGCTCGGCTATCGCATCCAGGTAGTACAAGGCTTTGCCGCCTTGCACCAAATAATTCTCGGAGATCACTTCGAACCAGTCCACAGCCGGCGACTGTTCGAGGATCTGCTGGTAGTACTCACTGCGCAGGCCCAGGCCGTAACCGAGACTCGAAAAAGAAGTGGGCATAAGACGCTCCAGGAAAAGTGCCCGCAGCGACGGGGGTGATCGCTGCGGTTGCACTCGGTTGCCGTTACTCGCCGACGGTACCGCCCTTCTCGTCGCACATCGCCTTGCTCATGGACAGAAAGCCCTGGCCTTTGCAGGCGCCTTGACCTTTGCACGCGTGATCTTTGGTCTTGCAGTCGTTCTGGCCTTTACACGCGTTGACGCCATAGCAATGCACAGTGGCATCGGCTGCGTGTGCCTGGGTGGCCACACCGGCAAACATTGTGGCGGCAGCCATCGCGAGGGCGGCACCAGCAGCAGCGGATTTAATGCTCATCGTTGTATTCCTCATGATCAGTGGTGAAGTCGGTCCAAACGGATTGTTCAGTCTCGACACGTCACTAGAGTGAGGGCCCCTATCAGCGTTACATCCGTGTGCAGATATTTCTGAAATTATTCATCGAGCTTTAACAGCGGCTCCTGGAAGCGCAACAAACGCCCGGCATTACCCAGCACCAGCAAGGTACTGAGGTTATGCAGCACCGCCGCAATCATGGCGCCCGCCGCCCCCAACCAGCCAAAGGCTGCGAACACCACGATGGCCAACGTCCAGCCCAGGCCGATGATCACGTTCACCTGCAAGGTCTGCCGGCACTGGCGGCTCAAGCGCACGCAGGTGCCCAGGCGGCGTAAATCGCTGCCGATTAACACCACATCCGCCGACGCCAGGGCGATATCAGCACCACCCGCGCCCATCGCCACGCCGACCACGCCGGCCTTGAGCGCCAACGAATCATTGATGCCATCGCCCACCACCATCGGCCGGAAGCCGCTGCTGATTTCACCCAGCACACGGTTGAGCTTGTCTTCCGGCAAGGCTTGGGCCTGCACATCATTGATGCCCACATTCAGCGCCAGACTGTCGGCTACGCTTTGGCGGTCGCCGGTCAGCAACAACTGGCGGCCCAGCCCCAAGTCACGCAGCTCTTGCAGGGCCTGGCGCGCCTCCGGCTTAACACTGTCGGCCAGCAACAGCCAGGCCAGAAATTTACCGTTCAACGCCAGCCCGGCAATCGGGCCATCATGGGTGGGAACACCGCTGGTCACGATGCCCAGTTGTGCGAACAACTCCGGCCGCCCCAGCGCCGCTTCGCCCTGTTCGGTCTGTGCGACCACGCCCAAGCCCTGACGCTCGCGGATGTCGCTAAGCACCAGCATCTGCTCCTGGGTCGCCAACCCTGCCAACGCTCGGCTGACCGGATGACTACTCGCCGAACCGAGGCTGGCTGCCAGGTTCAGCAGCTTTTGGCGATCCGGCGCGGTAGTCTCGATGGACTGCAAGCGCAGGGTGCCAAAGGTCAGAGTGCCGGTCTTGTCGACCACCAACGAGGTCAGGTCGGCCAACTCTTCGAGAAACGCCGAGCTGCGAATCAGAATCCCATGGCGCGCCGCCACGGCGATCCCCGCAATCGCGGTGGCCGGCGCCGACAGCACCAAAGCGCACGGACACGCCGCCACCAACACCGCCAGCATCGCCTGCGCATCGTTGGTGACAAACCAAGTGACGGCCGCCAGCAGCAACACCAGCACCATGTAGCTGCCGGCATAGCGCTCCAGCAGCCGGGTGATCGGCGGCTTGGAGCGCTCGGCGTTCTGCATCAGTGCAATGACTTTGCCCAGGGTCGATTCGTTGCCAGTACGCGTCACTTCAAGGCGCAGCAGGCCATCGAAGTTGATCGCCCCACCAAACACCTGCACGCCCACGCTGGCTTCCAACGGCACCGACTCGCCGGTGATCGGTGCCGTGTCCAGGCTCGCCTGGCCGGACAGCACCACGCCATCGGCTGGTACGCGGTCGCCGGCGCGCACTTCGACGATATCGCCGGGGTTCAGCGTACCGTTATCCACTTCAGTGATGGTTCCGTCAGCCTGTACCAAACGGGCGTGGCTGCGGGTGAGTTTGCCCAGGGCATGGATCGCTTCCTGGGAGCCAATCACGCTGCGCTCTTCCAGCACATGGCCAAAGATCATGATGATCGGCAGCAACGCGGCGGTGAGCAGATCACCCGTGGCCCAGGCGCCGAGCATGGCCAGGGCGATCAATTGGTCGGTGATGCCGTGCAGGCTCGGAAAGCGCAGGCTGTACCAGGCCGAACGCATCACCGGCACCGCCACCAACAGCGATGCCACCCCCAGCAGCAACTGGCTCACGCCGTTCTGGTCCGGCGCCAGCCAGCGCCATATCAGGCCCAGCACGAGCAACCCCAGGGCAAGCATGGCCAGGGTCAATTGCCGGGCAGCGCTGCGCTGCTCGGCTGAGGTCAGCATGGGTGCGCTCATTGCTCGGCTCCCTGGATGATCAAACGGGAGTCGTCTTTGGGATCGACGGTGGTCACGGAACCCGCCTGGCCGAGAATTTTCGGCAAGCGTTCGCGGTACAGGCGCAACAGCAAACCGGGGTCTTTGACCTGGGCGAGGCTGGCGACGGTCGCGGTTTGCGCCTGGGCATTAGCCAAGCGTTCGCTGGCCTGGGCGTGGGCGACTTGCACCTGGCGGTCAGCCTCCTGGTTCGCGGTCTGGGTGAGTTTTTCCGCTTCTGTGCGGGCGTTGGCCACCGCTTTATCCGCTTGCTGGCTGGCGGTCAGCACCGCGTTAAAGGCATTCACCGCCGGGCCCGGCAGACTCGACTGCACGTCAACGCGGGTGACTTCGATGCCCAGGCCCAGGTCGCTGGCAGCCAACTCGGCCAGGCGCTTATTGATGCCTTGCACCAGATCGCCGCGCAGCCGCTCACGGCGTTCGGCGGCGCCATTGTCGCTGCCGATCAGTTCCGGGCGTGCCACCAGTATCGTGTCCAGATCCCGCGCAGCGGTGAGGGCCACGGCGCTGCGTGTCACCAGCCGATCCAGGGCCGGCAGCACGTGGTCGCCCTGCAACACAAAGGCGTAGGGTTCGGTCACCTTGTAGAACACCCGCACGTCCAGCTGCACCACCCCGGCATCGCCGGTCAGCAGGTAGCCGGAACCGGCCAGGGCATCGCTCAACGGCGTGGCGAAACTGGCCACCCGATCGGCCTGCAGCGCCGCATCGGAACGCAGCAGGTTTTCCACCCGGCGTTCGATCACCCGGTCTGCCGCTGGCAATAACACCACTTGCTCAAATGGCTGCGGCCAGGCCAGCAGCAGCCCGGCATTCTGAACGCGATCAAGGGCACCGAAATGCAGGACCACCGCGCGATTCTGCGGGTCGATCTGGCGCACATTGGAAAAGGCCCAGGCCAGCGCCGCCAACACGGTGACCGCGTACAGCGCCAGGAACGTCAGGCGCCCGGCCTGGATCCATGGGCTATCCGGGCTGTCACGCTCGCTCATGGCTGGAGATCCTTGGGCCCATCCACCAACGCGCGGAATGGCGCAGCGTCGGTACGCAGGATGATTTTGGTACCCGGAGTAACCACCGTGCCCAGGGTATCCAGCGAACGCAGCAGGTTGTACAGCTGCGGATTGCCAGCGTAGGCGCGGCCATAAATCTGCGCGGCCTCAACCCGCGACTGCGCTTCGATATCGGCGGCTTTCACGGTGGCATCGGCCTGCATGATGCGCGCATCTCGCTCGGCAGCGGAGCGGATCTGCGCCGCTTCGCGCTTGCCCACGGCGGTACGTTCGGTGGCGATGGTTTCACGCTCGGCGCGCATACGATCGACCGTGGCGGTGAGGGTCACCGAAGGCAACGTCAAGCGCTCAATGCCGACCTGCGCCACGCGCACGCCGTAGGTGGCGAGCAATTGTTGATCAATTTGCTGGCGCAACTGCGCTTCAAAATCGGCGATGCGCACTTGGCTGGCATCGGTGTTGATCAAGCTGGACAGGTCAAAGCTGGCCGCCGTGGTTTCCAGCGCCGAGCCGACAAAGGTGCGAATCTGCCGCGCCGCTTCATCCGGCTGGTTCTGCACGGCGCGCATAAAGCGCTGCACATTGTCGGCATCGCCCTGCACCTGCCACGCCACATAGGCTTGCACGATAATTCGCAGGCCATCGCGGGTGCCCACGTCCTGCAAGCCGCTGGAGGTAGTGCGCAGACGCAGGTCCACCGGGATCGCCGCTTCGAACGGTGCCGGCCAGCGCCACCCAAGGCCCGGTTCCAGCAACACGCGCGCGGGGTTGCCGAAGCGGGTAATCACCGTGGCCTCGCCGGAGCGCACTTGCACCAGGCTCGCCGCCGCCACCGCAAACAGCACCAGCAACACCGCCCACGCCATGCGACGCCAGGGAAAAGGCCCGGCCGCTTGCTCATCACCATGGTGGTGATGATGGTGGCCGTGATGATGGTGATGACCGTGATCGTGAGAATGAGCGCTCAACAGACAGACTCCTTATTGAACGGCTTTACGCGGCGCCGACGGGTCGGCGGGCAAGGTAAAAGAACGCAGATCGATCGTCGGCGCACTGTCGGCGCCCAAACGATGATCCAGAATAAGCAGCTTGGCGTGGGCCAGGCCCTGGCTCAGTTGGCTCAGGTACTGTTCAAGCACGAAGGCTTGGCCCGCAGCGGCGTAGGCTTTTTGTTCGGCGGCAAAACGCAGGTTCGCTGCTTGGGCGCCGGCATTCACTTCGCGGGCACTGGCCTGGGCCTGATCGCGGGCGGTACTGGCTTGAAGCAGCGCCTGGTTGGTCTGTTCGCTGGCGGCACCGCGTTCACGGGCGATCAGCGCCTGGGCGCCAATCTGCGCGGCTTGCACGCCGTGGTAGGCATTGGCGGCACCGGCCGGTGGGTGGATCGCTTCAACCACCGTGGCGAGAATCTCCACCCCGCTGTCGAGGCTGTGCAGGTCTGCTTGCACGCTGCGACCAATCTCGTCGGCGAGGCTGGTGCGCTCTTCCCCGAGCAATTCATCCAGTGTGCGCGACGCAAAATCGTGCACCAGGATGCGGCTGGCGGTACTGCGGATCAGGGTCGGTATGTCCGCGCTGTTGTAAGTGGCGGCGAGCGCAGCCTGATCGGTGAGGCCGATGCGATAGACGAAGCGCACGTCCATATTGACGATCTGGAAGCCCTGCTTATCGCCGCTGCTGCTGGCAATCACCTGGGATTTATCATTCACATGGCTGGCGTCCCAGAGGCGGTTGGCAATCAACGGCGCCGGGCCTTCGGCTGCGGCCAGCTCCGGTGTGGCGGCTTCGCTGACGCTGGTCGCCAACTCATGCACCACGCCGTTCTCCACGTTGAGTACGCGGCCCAGCGGCCACGGCAAGCCTGTATGCAGGCCGGGGCCGAACACCTCGACAGGTTTGCCGAAGCGTTCATAAATCCCACGGCCTTGCAGGGGCACTTCATGCACGCCGGTCAGCGCCCAGCCGACCGCCAGCACCACCAGCAACACCGGCAGGAAAGCCCGGCGCATGTAGGTAAAGGCCCAGATCTGGCGCAGGTCGATGCCGAAGCGGTTGTGCAACTCATGCTGCAACGCCAACAACGGTTGTGGCGGCCAACGCAGCAGACCGGCGATAAAACTCTGCGCCATCAAGCGCGGCTCAAGGCGCGGCTGGCGCGGGCTGAACAGCGAGAGCACGCCCCTGAGCAGGAACTCCAGTGCCACCAATGCCGGCAACAGGCCGACGAGTGTCGCCAGGCGCAGCGGCCAGACCGACTCGGCATTGGCAAACAACAGGCAAATGGCACTGAGCACCAGACAGATAATCGCCACCCGGCTCAACTGCGCCAGCTGTGAAGCTTCCGGCCATTGGGCGGCGGTTTCCTGGGCCAGGCGGCGTTCGAACACCAGCAAACCAAAAGCCAGCGCCAATGCCAGCGCCGCACCGATACTGGCGGATTGGCCGATGGCCGCAGCAGGCAAGGCCAGGTTCCAGAACTGGATAACGCTGATCAACGCCAACAACGACCACCCGGCCAACCACAGTACCGGCGCACCAACCTGCGCCAGCAGGCCGTTGCCGAAACGGTTGATCAGGCCCTTGTGCCAGGGGGCGGGCTCCATGGGTTGTTCGATCAACTCGCCGCTCGGTACCTCCAGCGCCTGGGCACGCCAATCAGCCACCCACCAGGCCGACTGCAAGCCGGCCACCAGCAGCAGCAAGGCCGACGCGCAGTTGATCAATACCACCGGCCAGATCGACAGGGGCGCAAACAACGCCACGAACAGCGCCAGTACCCAACCGCTGATCGCCAGAGTCGTCAGGCTGATCCCCGCCTGGCGCAATCGACGGGCATGGAACAGCCCTTGCTGAAAACGCGCCAGGCCTTCTACGGAGGCGCCGTCAGCTTCTAAATCCACCTGCATGCACTCAACGCCCACTCGTACACAATTCGTTACGATATAACACGAAGCGTGAAATTTTTGTTCGCTTTTGAATCCGCTGTGAATCCCTTGTGGGAGGGGGCTTGCCCCCGATATAGGTGTGTCAGTAACTAATCAGTTGCCTGACACACCTATATCGGGGGCAAGCCCCCTCCCACCTTTGTTTTGCTGTGCTCTCTGGAGTGTGACTAACCCCCTATAAACACGAGCCATCACTGGTGTCGGCGGCGATTAGTCGGCACACTCCGAAACAGTTTTTCGCGGGTTCACGGACAAGGAAGCGTCACCCCCATGATTTCGATCTACCAACTCAAACCGCAGTTTCAAAACCTGCTGCGCCCGCTGGTGCAGCGCCTCTATGACAACGGCACCACCGCCAACCAGATCACCGTGCTGGCCGGGGTGATTTCCCTGCTGGTGGGGTTGCTGATCGCAGGCTTCGCCCACCACTTTTGGCTGTTTGCGCTGATCCCCTTATGGATGATCGTGCGCATGGCCCTCAACGCCATCGACGGCATGCTCGCTCGGGAATTTGGCCAGCAGTCACGCTTGGGTGCGTACCTCAATGAACTGTGCGATGTGATCGCCGACAGCGCGCTGATCCTGCCCTTTGCACTGATCCCCGGCGTGAGCCCCGTGCCGGTGGTGCTGGTGGCATTGCTCGCGGTCTTCAGCGAGTACGCCGGTGTACTGGGGCCGATGGTGGGCGCATCGCGTCGCTATGACGGGCCGATGGGCAAAAGTGACCGGGCTTTTGTACTGGGTGTACTGGCCACCGGCGTGGCGCTGGGCTGGCTCGGCGCCGGTTGGGTCGAGGCGGTGATGTGGCTGGTCGCCGCCCTGCTCGCCTATACCTTGGTCAACCGGGTACGTCAGGGCCTCAAAGAACAGCAACAAACTCCCCCTTCTGCATAAGGATTTTGCGATGCGCGAACAGCAAGAGCACACCTTCAGTACCCATGATGGCGTCGAGCTTTTCTACCGGCACTGGCCGGCCACGGCAGACGCCGGGCCGCGCAAGGCGATCCTGTTGTTCCATCGCGGGCACGAACACTCCGGGCGTATTGCCCACCTGGTGGCTGAACTGGACTTGCCGGGGTTTGATTTCTTCGCCTGGGATGCCCGCGGCCACGGCCAATCCCCCGGCGCGCGTGGCGACAGCCCCAGCTTCGCCACCAGCGCCCGTGATGTGCAGACCTTCTGCGACCACATCTGCGCCGTCTACGGCATTGAAGAGGACAACCTGGCCGTTATCGCCCAAAGCGTCGGTGCGGTGATTGCCGCCACGTGGGCTCACGATTACGCACCAAAAATCCGCGCCCTGGTGCTCGCCTCGCCCGCCTTCAAGGTCAAGCTGTACGTGCCCTTCGCCCGCCCCGGCCTGGCCTTGATGCGCAAGTTCAAGGGCAACTTTTTCGTCAACAGCTACGTCAAGGCCAAGTTCCTCAGCCATGATCCGGAACGCGTGGCGTCCTACGACAGCGATCCGCTGATCACCAAAGCCATCTCGGTGAATGTGCTGCTGGGCCTGTACGAAGCGGCCGACCGGGTTGTAGCCGACGCCCAGGCAATCCAGGTGCCAACCCAGGTGCTTATCTCCGGCTCCGACTTTGTGGTGCACCGTAAACCCCAGCAGCAGTTTTTCGACCGCCTCGGCAGCCTGAAAAAAGAGCTGCATATCCTCCCCGGTTTTTTCCACGACACCCTCGGTGAACGTGACCGTGCCGTGGCCGTGAGCAGCGCCAAGCGCTTTATCCTGCAGAACTTCACACATCCGCTGGACCGCGCCAGCCTGCTGGACGCCGACAAACTCGGTGCCACCTGCGCCGAATCCGAATCCCTCGCCGCGCCGTTGCCACGCAATTCCCTGCGCGACCTGTACTGGCGCATGACCCGCGCCAGCATGGGCCTGGGCAGGAACCTTTCGGACGGCGTGAAGCTGGGCTTCGACACCGGCTTCGATTCCGGCAGCACCCTGGACTACGTGTATCGCAATAAGCCTGCCGGCAAGGGCGGGCTGGGGCGGATGATCGACACCAACTACCTCAATTCCATCGGCTGGCGTGGTATTCGCCAGCGCAAGCTTAATGTCGAAGAACTGTTGCGCCTGGCCATGGCCAAGCTGCGTGACGACCAACGTGAAGTGCGCATCGTCGACATCGCCGCCGGCCATGGCCGTTACATTCTTGAAGCCTTGCAGGGCGTTTCACCGATGCCGGAGTCGATCCTGCTGCGCGACTACAGCGACATCAACGTGCGCGACGGTGGCGCGCTGATTCGCGAAAAGGGTTTGGGCGACATCGCCCAATTCGTCAAAGGCGATGCGTTCGACCGCGCTGACCTGGCCGCCCTGGACCCCAAGCCGACCCTGGCCGTGGTGTCTGGCCTGTACGAATTGTTCGCCGACAATGCCATGGTCGGTGGTTCACTGGCGGGCTTGGCCGAAGCCGTGGAGCCAGGTGGCTACCTGGTCTACACCGGGCAGCCGTGGCACCCGCAGTTGGAGCTGATTGCCCGCGCGCTCACCAGTCACCGTCAGGGCCAGGCCTGGGTGATGCGTCGACGCAGCCAGGCGGAAATGGACCAACTCGTCGAAGCGGCGGGCTTTCGCAAGATCACCCAACGCGTGGATGAGTGGGGCATTTTCACCGTGTCCCTGGCACAGAAGATCTGAACATGCGCGAACCCGGTTTATTGAAACCCGCGGTCCTGTGGCTGTTGCTGTTGGCGCCGCTGTTTTTCAGCACCTACGGCTTCGCCACCTGGGTCACCAGCCAGCGCAGCGACGTCGGCACCCTGGTGTTCGGCTGGGAAACACACATGCCGTTCTGGGCATGGACCATCGTGCCCTACTGGTCCATCGACCTGCTCTACGGCTTCTCCCTGCTGCTGCCCAATACACGGCATGAGTTGAAACAACATGCACTGCGCCTGCTGAGTGCGCAGGTGATTGCCGTCAGTTGCTTCCTGATCTGGCCATTGCGCTTCACCTTCGAGCGACCGGAACTGGACGGCGTGTTCGGCTGGCTGTTCGCCGTGCTGGCCGGTTTTGACAAGCCCTTCAACCAGGCGCCTTCGCTGCATATCGCGCTGCTGGTGATCCTGTGGGTGATGTACCAACGGCACACCCAGGGGATCTGGCGCTGGGTGGTGCATGGCTGGTTTGCGCTGATCGGCGTTTCGGTGCTGACCACTTATCAACATCACTTTATCGACTTACCCACAGGCGCCCTCGCGGGGTGGTTGTGCGTGTGGTTATGGCCGGTGGAACACCCGAGCCCCTTATTGAATGCGCGGTTGACGCGAGATACCCAACGTTGGCGCCTGGCTGTGCGCTATGGGCTGGGCGCGCTATTACTGCTGGCGCTTGCCCTGGTACTGGGCGGCGGCTGGCTGTGGCTGCTGTGGCCAGCGGTTTCCCTGGGCTTGATCGCGGCCAACTACCTTTTGATCGGCGCGTCGGGCTTTCAAAAACGTACGGATGGCCGTCTTGCGCCTGCCGCCCGCTGGTTGTATGCGCCTTATTTAGTGGGTGCGTGGATCAATTCGCGGCTGTGGACACGCAAACATCCACAGCCGGACCTGATTGTGGATAACGTCTGGCTGGGGCGCGTTCCTACAACCTCTGAGCAAGGCCCGTTCAAAGCCATTCTCGATCTGTGTGCCGAACTGCCGATTAATCCACAGGGCCGTGCTTATGCCTGCGTACCGGTATTGGACCTGATCACCCCGACAGCCGACGAATGCCTGAAGGCCGCCCACGCCATTGAACGTTTGCGAACGAGTGGCCCCTTGCTGGTGTGCTGCGCCCTCGGTTATTCCCGTAGCGCCACTGCGGTCGCCGCCTGGCTGCTGAACACCGGGCGCGCCGCAACGGTTGACCAAGCACTGGCTATTATTCGTACAGCACGGGCCACTGTGGTCCTGCACCCCGCACACCGTAAAGCGTTGGAGGGTTTACACCATGCCCGCTGATATGGAACTCCAGGTCGTCGCCAGCCTGCTGCGCCGCGGCCGCTCCCTGGATCAGTTATCCACAGGCCTGACGTTGCTCGGCGTACTGTTCGGCCTTGCCCAACTGTTGTTGGCCAGTATCTCGACGATCTGCCTGCTGTTGGCCCTGTGGCTGATTGTGCTGGGCCTGCTGCAAAAGTACTGGGCGCTGCGGGTGGCCTTCGACGCCGACCTGTTCGCCTTGCTGGCCCGCGACGTTACCCGCACGCCAGACCTTGACCAAGCGTTGCAAGCCCTTGGCCTGCAATCGCCCAAGCGAGCCGGTCGGCCATGGAGCGAACGTCGGCGCGGCGCTCTCAAACTGTTGCGTAAACAAGCCTGGCTGCTGGGCGCGCAAGCGCTGCTGACCCTGGGCGTCATCCTTGCCAGCCCTTGGCTGCCTTTTGCCGGATAAGGAATCCTCATGTTCGAACCCGTGGTCGCCACGCTGATTACCTCCATGGCCCGCACCGTCACTGGCGCTCGCAGCCTGTGGCTGGGGTGCGCGCCGGTGCCGGTGCAGCGCATCTATTTCGCCAACCACAGCAGCCACGGCGACTTTGTGCTGGTGTGGGCGTCGCTGCCGCAGAACCTGCGCAAGTTCACACGCCCGGTGGCCGGCAGCGATTACTGGAACAAGAGCGCGTTGCGCCGCTACATCATCAACCGCGTATTCAATGGCGTGCTGATCGACCGCGAGCGCAAAGAGCCTGTGGATAACCCACTGATGCCCATGCTCGCCGCCCTGGAAGGCGGCGATTCGTTGATCATCTTTCCCGAAGGCACGCGCAATCTGGAGGATGGCTTGCTGCCGTTCAAAAGCGGTTTGTATCACTTGGCAAAGAGTTACCCACAGGCCGAATTGGTCCCTGTGTGGATAGCCAACTTGAACCGGGTCATGCCCAAGGGTCGCGTATTGCCACTGCCGTTGTTATGCACAACCAGCTTCGGTGCCCCCCTGCAATTGGAAGAAGGCGAAGACAAAGCCGCATTCCTCGCCCGCAGCCGCGACGCCCTGCTCGCCCTTGCCCCGGAGCATTCCTGAGATGGATAGCCAAACCCTGATGTTATTTGGCGGCATCGGCGCGATCCTGGTCATCGCCTCGCTGATCGGCCTGATCCTCAAGCTGCGCACCCGCGGCAGCCCGAATGCCGTGATCGACAACCTCAACGCCCGTATCAACGCGTGGTGGGTGATGGTGGTGGTAATCGGCATCGCTTTTTGGCTAGGCACCGGCGCAGTGATCCTGCTGTTCTACGCGGTGTCGTTCTACGCCCTGCGCGAATTTCTCACCCTCACGCCCACCCGGCGCAGCGACTACCCGGCCCTGGTGGCCGCTTTCTACCTCGCCCTGCCGCTGCAATATGTGCTGATCTACGCCGACTGGTATGGGCTGTTCTCGATCTTCATTCCGGTGTACGTGTTTTTGCTGCTGCCGATCCTCGCCTCCCTGGGCGGGGACAGTACGCACTTCCTGGAACGCGCATCGAAGGTGCAATGGGGGCTGATGATCGCGGTGTTCTGCGTGTCTTTCGTACCGGCGCTGCTGACGTTGGACATCCCCGGCTACGAAGGCCGCAACCTGCTGCTGATCGCCTACCTGGTGATCGTGGTGCAACTGTCGGACGTATTGCAGTACGTGTGCGGCAAGCTGTTCGGCAAACACAAGATCGCGCCTAGCCTGTCGCCGTCGAAAACCGTGGAAGGTTTTGTCGGCGGGATCCTGTTGTCATCGCTGATCGGCGCAGCGCTGTGGTGGACCACACCGTTCAATCCGTGGCAATCATTCCTGATCGCGCTGCTGATCAACCTGCTGGGGTTTGCGGGAGGGATTGTGATGTCGGCGATCAAGCGTGACCGCGGTGTGAAAGACTGGGGACACATGATCGAAGGGCACGGCGGGATGCTGGATCGGCTGGATTCGGTGTGCTTTGCGGCGCCGATCTTTTTCCATCTTGTGCGTTACTGGTGGACCTAACCCACCCCTTTCTCAAACCCGATGGAGATCAAATGTGGGAGCTGGCTTGCCTGCGAAGGCGGTGGTGCAGTAACAGATGCAGCGACTGACACGCCGCCCTCGCAGGCAAGCCAGCTCCCACAGGGGATATGCGCCTACCTGTAGGTTTTATGGTGCTTTCAATACCTCTAGCCAGTGATCTCGATATAGCTAGACTCTCCGCCTCCGGTCGCACCCGATAGCCAGCCCCAAACGAAACTCAGGGTAGTGCGCCCGGCGTGATCAACACCTACCGTGCCTCGTGACCACCCTGCAAGCAGCTCCCCATCCAGGGTGACGCACTGATAAAGCAGCTCGATAGCATCTGGGCCGGTCACCCGCCCGACCTGCGTTCCCAGGCGAATTCGGCCACCCTGGTAAGTGCTGGAAATCACGCTGTCTTCGACCTGGTAATGAAACACGGTGCCGGTACCGGACAACCCTTGGGCGTTGTTGGCGACCACGAACCGGCGATTGTGCAAACGTGCGGGGACGGTAGCAGAAGGGTTTTGCATCAATACGCATCCTTGAATTGAGCGAATCCAAAACGAAAAAAGGGGCTGTTGAAAACAGCCCCTTTTGGGTACGTCAGTAAGGCTTACTCCACCGTCACCGACTTCGCCAGGTTACGCGGCTGGTCAACGTCGGTGCCCTTGAGCACGGCGACGTAGTACGACAGCAACTGCAGCGGGATGGTGTAGAGGATCGGCGACAGGGTGTCGTGGATGTGCGGCATGTTGATTACATGCGTGCCTTCACCATTGGTCATGCCGGCCTTCTCATCAGCGAAGACGATCAATTGGCCGCCACGCGCGCGTACTTCCTGCAGGTTGGACTTGAGCTTCTCCAGCAGTTCGTTGTTCGGCGCCACGGTGACCACTGGCATGTCGTCATCCACCAGGGCCAATGGGCCGTGCTTCAGCTCGCCGGCCGGGTAGGCTTCGGCGTGGATGTACGAGATTTCCTTGAGTTTCAGCGAGCCTTCCATCGCCACCGGGTATTGCGCGCCACGACCCAGGAACAGGGTGTGGTTCTTGTCAGCGAACAGCTCAGCAACTTTTTCCACGGTGCTGTCCATGGCCAGGGCTTCGCCCAAACGGGTCGGCAGGCGGCGCAGCTCTTCTACCAGGGTGGCTTCGACACCTTCGGCGAGGGTGCCGCGTACCTGGCCCAGGGACAGGGTCAGCAGCAACAGCCCCACCAGTTGGGTGGTGAAGGCTTTGGTGGACGCCACGCCGATTTCGCGACCGGCCTGGGTCAGCAGGGTCAGGTCGGATTCACGCACCAGGGAGCTGATGCTGACGTTGCAGATGGCCAGGCTGCCGAGGAAACCCAGCTCCTTGGCGTTGCGCAGGGCGGCCAGGGTGTCGGCGGTTTCGCCGGACTGGGAAATGGTCACGAACAGGGTGTCGGGCTGCACCACCACTTTGCGGTAGCGGAACTCGCTGGCGACTTCGACCTGACACGGGATGCCGGCCAGTTCTTCCAACCAGTAACGCGCCACCATACCGGCGTGGTAGCTGGTGCCGCAGGCGACGATCTGCACATTGCGCACTTTGGCGAACAGTTCGGCAGCTTGCGGGCCGAAGGCGTTGACCAGCACTTGGTTCTGGCTCAGGCGACCTTCCAGGGTGCGCTGCACCACCGATGGCTGCTCGTGGATTTCCTTGAGCATGAAGTGGCGGAATTCGCCCTTGTCGGCGGCTTCGGCACCGTCGCGGTATTGCACGGCTTCACGCTCGACGGACTGACCGTTCACGTCCCAGATCTGCACGCTTTCACGACGGATGTCGGCAATATCGCCTTCTTCCAGGTACATAAAGCGGTCGGTCACCTGGCGCAGGGCCAGTTGGTCGGAGGCGAGGAAGTTCTCACCCAGGCCCAGGCCGATTACCAATGGGCTACCGCTGCGGGCTGCCACGACGCGGTCAGGCTGGCTGGCGCTGATCACGGCCAGGCCGTAGGCGCCATGCAGTTCCTTGACCGTGGCCTTGAGAGCGGTGGTCAGATCGCTGTGATCCTTGAGCTTGTGGTTGAGCAGGTGGGCGATCACTTCGGTGTCGGTGTCCGAGGTGAACACATAGCCCAAGCCCTTGAGCTGTTCACGCAGCACTTCGTGGTTTTCGATGATGCCGTTGTGCACCACCGCCAGGTCACCGGAGAAGTGCGGGTGAGCGTTGCGTTCGCACGGCGCACCGTGAGTGGCCCAACGGGTGTGGGCAATCCCTAAGCGCCCCACCAGCGGCTCGCCGGCCAGGGCCTGGTCCAACTCGCTGACCTTGCCCGGGCGGCGCATGCGCTCAAGCTTGCCGGCGTTGGTGAAAACGGCCACACCGGCGCTGTCATAGCCGCGGTATTCCAGGCGCTTGAGGCCTTCGATCAGGATGGCAGTTACGTTACGTTCGGCGACTGCGCCAACAATTCCACACATGGTGCTTCTCCTAGATGATTGCCGCGCATATCAGCGTAATGCCGCGGGCTTGGATCTGGTCGCGGGCCTCAGACGGCAGGCGATCATCGGTAATAAGGGTGTGGACGCTGCTCCAGGGCAGTTCCAGGTTGGGAATCTTGCGGCCGATCTTGTCGGATTCGACCATCACCACCACTTCACGGGCGACCTCGGCCATGACGCGGCTCAAGCCCAGCAGTTCGTTGAAGGTGGTGGTGCCGCGCTGCAAATCGATGCCATCGGCGCCAATGAACAACTGATCGAAATCGTAAGAACGCAGCACCTGCTCGGCAACCTGCCCCTGGAACGAGTCCGAATGCGGGTCCCAGGTACCGCCGGTCATTAACAGCACCGGTTCATGTTCCAGTTCGCTCAGGGCGCGGGCCACATTCAAGGAGTTGGTCATAACCACCAGCCCGGGTTGATGACCGAGTTCCGGAATCATCGCGGCGGTGGTGCTGCCGCTATCGATGATGATGCGCGCGTGTTCACGCAAGCGCACCACGGCCGCACGCGCGATGGCGCGCTTGTAGGCCGAGATGGGCTGGGCGGCATCGCCCACCAGCTCTTGGGGCATGGTAATTGCGCCACCGTAGCGACGCAGGAGCAGGCCGTTACTTTCAAGGGCGGCCAAGTCCTTGCGGATGGTGACTTCCGACGTTTCGAAACGCTTGGCCAATTCGTCCACGCTGACTTCGCCCTGTTCATTGAGCAAGGTGAGGATGTTGTGGCGTCGTTGGGGGGTATTTCGTTTCGACATGGTAATGATAAGTTTCGTTTCGAAAGATAACGAAGGCAATCAAAACCTATTGGCGAAAGATCGTCAAGCGGGGCATGCAATATTTTTAAGTCACCACACATCAATTGTGGGAGCTGGCTGGCCTGCGATAGCGGTTTGTCAGGCGACATCCATGCTGAATGTCAGACCGCTATCGCAGGCAAGCCAGCTCCCACAGGAGCGCGTCAGCCAATCGAATTGTGGATAACTCAGTTCTTTTTGATTTTGACCGGGCGTTTCCACCCATCGATGTTGCGCTGGCGAGCGCGGGCAACGGCCAGTTGGGACTTATCCACATCCTGGTTGATGGTCGAGCCCGCTGCGGTGTTGGAACCGTCACCAATGGTCACGGGGGCAATCAACGAATTGTTGGAACCGATGAATACATCTTCACCGATCGTCGTTTGGTACTTGTTGGCGCCGTCGTAGTTGCAGGTGATGGTGCCGGCACCGATGTTGGTACGTGCACCGATGACGGCATCGCCCAGGTAAGTCAGGTGACCGACTTTTGCACCTTCGCCGAGGTGAGCGTTTTTCAGTTCGACAAAGTTACCCACATGGGCCTGGGCCCCCAGCTCACTACCCGGACGCAAGCGCGCAAACGGCCCGGCATCGCTGCCCTCGCCCATCACGGCACCGTCGATATGGCTGTTGGCCTTGACCACCACGCCTTTGCGCAAGGTGCTGTCCTTGATTACGCAGTTCGGGCCGATGACCACGTTGTCTTCAATGATCACCCGGCCTTCGAGGATCACGTTGATATCGATCAGCACGTCGCGGCCCACCGTCACCTCGCCACGCACATCGAAACGCGCCGGGTCACGCAGGGTCACGCCTTGAGCCATCAGACGCAGGCCTTCGCGCAGTTGGTAGTGACGCTCCAGCTCTGCGAGCTGCTTGCGGTCGTTGGCGCCCTGCACTTCCATCGGGTCGTGGGGCTGCTCGGTGGCGACCAGCAGGCCATCGCTGACGGCCATCTCAATGACGTCGGTGAGGTAGTACTCGCCCTGGGCATTGTTGTTGGACAGACGGCTCATCCAGTCGCCCAGCTTGTCAGCGGGTACGGCAAGAATGCCGGTGTTGCCTTCGGTAATGGCGCGCTGGGCTTGGCTGGCGTCCTTGTGCTCGACGATCGCGGCGACCTTGCCGTCGGCGTTGCGCACAATGCGGCCATAGCCGGTAGGGTCGTCCAGTTCAACGGTGAGCAGGCCCATCTGGCCAGGCACCACATGCTTGAGCAGGCGTTGCAGGGTTTCCACTTCGATCAGCGGTACGTCACCGTAAAGAATCAGCACTGTGTCGGCGCTGATGAACGGTACGGCTTGCGCAGTGGCGTGGCCGGTGCCCAGTTGCTTGTCTTGCAATACGAAATTCAGGTCGTCCGCGGCCAGACGCTCACGGACCACATCGGCACCGTGGCCAATCACCACATGAATACGTTGTGGGTCCAGTTGCCGGGCGCTGTGGATAACATGACCCAGCATGGAATTGCCCGCGACCGGATGCAGCACCTTGGGCAGGGCCGAACGCATACGAGTGCCCTGGCCTGCGGCGAGAATGACGATTTCAAGAGACATGAATGGCTACCAATCCTGGGCGGTCCGGGTTCAGACCAAAGAAGTGTTTTGCAAAAAAAGAAAAAGGGTAGCCGAGGCTACCCTTTTTAATCAATCACGCATGAAGCGTAACGGCATGGCCGCTTACTTCTTGCGGATCTGCTGGAGCGTGCGCAGCTGAGCTGCAGCCTCGGCCAGACGAACTGCAGCAGCGCTGTAGTCGAAGTCTGCACCTTTTTCGTTCAGGGCCTTCTCGGCAGCCTTGACGGCTTCCTGAGCGGAGGCTTCATCCAGGTCGCCAGCACGTTGCACGGTGTCGGCAAGTACCTTGACCATGTTCGGCTGAACCTCGAGGAAACCACCGGAGATGTAAAACACCTCCTTTTCCCCGCCTTGCTTGGTCAGAGTGATCGGACCTGGCTTCAAGCTGGTAATCAACGGAGCGTGACCCATGGCGATACCAAGATCACCCAAGTCGCCGTGCGCTGTTACAAACTCGACCAGACCGGAGAAAATTTCCCCTTCCGCGCTGACGATATCGCAATGGACTGTCATAGCCATCTGATTGCCTCAACCTGATGAGCGCCCGTTGCCGGGCGCCTGGATTACAGTTTCTTGGCTTTCTCGATCGCTTCTTCGATGCCGCCGACCATGTAGAACGCTTGTTCTGGCAGGTGGTCGTAGTCACCGTTGAGGATGCCTTTGAAGCCAGCAATGGTGTCTTTCAGGGAAACGTATTTACCCGAGGCACCGGTGAAGACTTCAGCCACGAAGAACGGCTGCGACAAGAAACGCTGGATCTTACGAGCACGGTTTACCAACTGCTTGTCGGCTTCCGACAGCTCGTCCATACCCAGGATCGCAATGATGTCCTTCAGTTCTTTGTAACGCTGCAGCACGTACTGAACGCCGCGAGCGGTGTCGTAGTGCTCCTGGCCGATCACGTTCGGATCCAGCTGGCGCGAAGTCGAGTCGAGTGGATCGACCGCTGGGTAGATACCCAGGGAAGCGATGTCACGGGACAGAACGACGGTGGCGTCCAAGTGGGCGAAGGTGGTGGCTGGCGACGGGTCGGTCAAGTCATCCGCAGGTACGTATACCGCTTGGATCGAGGTGATCGAACCTTCCTTGGTCGAAGTGATACGTTCTTGCAGAACGCCCATCTCTTCAGCCAGGGTCGGCTGGTAACCTACTGCAGAAGGCATACGGCCCAGCAGTGCGGATACTTCAGTACCGGCCAGGGTGTAACGGTAGATGTTGTCGACGAACAGCAGAACGTCGTTACCTTCGTCACGGAACTTCTCGGCCATGGTCAGGCCAGTCAGTGCTACGCGCAGACGGTTTCCCGGCGGCTCGTTCATCTGACCGTAAACCAGTGCCACTTTGTCCAGAACGTTGGAGTCCTTCATCTCGTGGTAGAAGTCGTTACCCTCACGAGTACGCTCACCAACACCTGCGAACACGGAATAACCGCTGTGCTCGATGGCGATGTTACGGATCAGTTCCATCATGTTTACGGTCTTGCCTACACCGGCACCACCGAACAGACCGACTTTACCGCCTTTGGCGAACGGGCAAACCAGGTCGATAACCTTGATGCCGGTTTCCAGCAGGTCGTTGCCGCCCGCTTGTTCTGCGAACGAAGGTGCTGCGCGGTGAATGCCCCAGCGCTCTTCGGTGGCGATCGGGCCAGCTTCGTCGATCGGGTTGCCCAGTACGTCCATGATCCGGCCCAGGGTCGCTTTACCGACCGGTACGGAGATGGCAGCGCCAGTGTCGACAACGTCCAGACCGCGCTTCAAGCCTTCGGTGGAACCCATCGCAATGGTACGAACTACGCCGTCGCCCAGCTGCTGCTGAACTTCCAGGGTAGTTTCCGCGCCTTGTACTTTCAGCGCGTTGTAGATACTCGGTACGCTGTCGCGTGGAAATTCCACGTCGATAACGGCGCCGATGATTTGAACGATACGTCCGCTACTCATAGCTGGATCCTCTGAATATTTGAACCGTTAAACCGCGGCAGCGCCGCCGACGATTTCCGAGATCTCTTGGGTGATCGCAGCCTGACGCGCCTTGTTGTAGATCAGCTGCAAATCGCTGATCAGATCACCGGCGTTATCGGTAGCGTTTTTCATCGCGATCATCCGCGCCGCTTGTTCAGCTGCGTTGTTCTCGACCACCGCCTGGTACACCTGCGACTCCACGTAGCGCACCATCAAGCCGTCAAGCAGCTCTTTGGCGTCTGGTTCGTAGAGGTAGTCCCAGTGGTGCTTGAGTTCCTGATCCGGAGTCGCCACCAGTGGAATCAATTGCTCCACGGTTGGCTGCTGGGTCATGGTGTTGATGAACTTGTTGGATACCACGCAGAGGCGGTCAATACGACCTTCCAGGTACGCATCCAGCATCACCTTCACACTGCCGATCAAATCATTGATCGACGGCTCTTCACCCAGGTGGCTGATAGCTGCAACGACGTTACCGCCAAAGTTGCGGAAAAAGGCCGCACCCTTGCTACCAACAACACACAGATCGATCTCGACGCCGTTTTCGCGGTTTACCGCCATGTCCTTGACCAGGGCCTTGAACAGGTTGGTATTCAGACCACCACACAAACCACGGTCACTGCTCACTACCACATAACCTGCACGCTTGACGGCGCGCTCGATCATGAACGGGTGGCGGTATTCCGGGTTGGCGTTGGCCAGATGCCCAATTACCTGGCGGATACGCTCCGCATAAGGACGGCTAGCAGCCATGCGCATTTGTGCCTTGCGCATTTTGCTGACCGCCACTTTTTCCATGGCGCTGGTAATTTTTTGCGTGCTTTTGATGCTCGCAATCTTACTGCGAATCTCTTTTGCGCCTGCCATGTAACACCTATCAGGTTAGCAAGCGGGAGCCTTGCGGCTCCCGCTGCGGCTTACCAGGTTTGGGTGGCCTTGAACTTCTCGATACCGGCTTTCATGCCAGCGTCGATATCGTCATTGAAGTCACCCTTCACGTTGATCTTCGCCATCAATTCGGCGTGATCGCGGTTGAAGTAAGCAATCAGCGCTTGTTCAAAGCTGCCGACCTTGGCGATTTCAACGTCGGTCAGGAACCCACGCTCAGCGGCATACAGCGACAACGCCATGTCAGCGATCGACATTGGGGCGTATTGCTTCTGCTTCATCAGCTCGGTAACGCGCTGACCATGCTCAAGTTGCTTACGGGTCGCTTCGTCCAGGTCAGAAGCGAACTGGGCGAATGCCGCCAGTTCACGGTACTGAGCCAGAGCGGTACGGATACCACCGGAGAGCTTCTTGATGATCTTGGTCTGAGCGGCACCACCCACACGGGATACCGAAACACCGGCGTTCACTGCAGGGCGGATGCCTGAGTTGAACATGGCCGATTCCAGGAAGATCTGACCGTCGGTGATGGAAATCACGTTGGTCGGAACGAACGCGGAAACGTCGCCAGCCTGAGTTTCGATGATCGGCAGTGCGGTCAGGGAACCGGTTTTGCCGGTCACTGCGCCGTTGGTGAACTTCTCTACGTATTCTTCCGAAACGCGGGATGCGCGCTCCAGCAGACGGGAGTGGAGATAGAACACGTCGCCTGGGTAGGCTTCACGGCCTGGTGGACGGCGCAGCAGCAGGGAAATCTGGCGGTAAGCCACTGCTTGCTTGGACAGATCGTCATAAACGATCAGCGCATCTTCACCGCGGTCGCGGAAGAATTCACCCATGGTGCAACCGGAGTACGGTGCCAGGAATTGCAGCGCAGGAGATTCCGAAGCACTGGCAGCCACGATGATCGTGTTGGCCAGGGCGCCGTTTTCTTCCAGCTTGCGAACCACGTTGGCGATGGTCGATTGCTTCTGACCGATGGCTACGTAGACGCAGAAAATGCCGCTGTCTTTCTGGTTGATGATCGCGTCGATCGCCAGAGCGGTTTTACCGATCTGACGGTCACCGATGATCAGCTCACGCTGGCCACGGCCGACCGGGATCATGGCATCGACAGCCTTGTAGCCAGTCTGTACAGGCTGGTCTACCGACTTACGCCAGATCACGCCTGGAGCAACTTTCTCGACCGCGTCGGTCTCGGTGTTGCCCAGTGGACCTTTACCGTCAACAGGGTTACCCAGTGCGTCGACTACGCGACCCAGCAGTTCCTTACCAACCGGAACTTCCAGGATGCGGCCTGTGCACTTGGCGCTCATGCCTTCAGCCAGACTGGTGTATGCGCCCAATACAACGGCACCTACGGAGTCTTGCTCCAGGTTGAGGGCCATACCGTAGACGCCGCCCGGAAACTCGATCATCTCGCCGTACATGACGTCGGCCAGACCGTGAATCCGCACGATGCCGTCAGATACGCTGACGACAGTGCCTTCGTTACGGGCTTGGGAGGTCACATCGAGCTTGTCGATGCGGCCCTTGATAATTTCACTTATTTCGGAAGGATTGAGTTGCTGCATTGCTCTGCTGCCCCTTCAAACTCAAGATTTCAATGCTTCGGCAAGTTTCGCGATTTTGCCGCGAATCGAGCCATCGATAACCAGGTCGCCGGCACGGATAACAACACCACCAATCAGGGATGCGTCCTCCGAAGCTTGCAGGCGCACTTCCCGATTGAGTCGTGCACTGAGAACCTTGGCGAGTTTGTCTTGCTGTTCTTGGTTCAATGCGAAAGCACTGGTCACTTCAACGTCTACCGATTTCTCTGCTTCGGCCTTGTACAGGTCGAACAGAGCGGCGATCTCCGGCAATAGCGGGAGACGGTCGTTTTCGGCAATGACGTGGATGAAGTTCTGCACCTTCACATCAAACTTGTCGCCGCACACTTCAATAAAAGTGGCGGCCTTGTCTGCGCTCGTCAGGCGCGGGGCCTTGAGCACGCGCTGCATGGTGTCGTCTTGCGACACTGCTGCTGCCAGGCCGAGCATGGCTGACCAAGAGGCCAGCTGCTGGTGGGCCTGGGCGTGCTCGAAGGCTGCCTTAGCGTAAGGTCGGGCCAACGTGGTCAGTTCTGCCATGATCGCCCTCGCTTAAATTTCAGCAGCCAGTTTGTTAACCAGCTCCGCGTGCGCGTTTTGATCGATTGTGGCACCGAGGATCTTCTCAGCACCGCCAACGGCCAGAGCACCCAGTTGGGCACGCAGCGCGTCTTTGACACCGTTCAGTTCCTGTTCGATCTCGGCATGAGCCGAAGCCTTAACACGGTCAGCTTCGACGCGGGCTTTTTCAACAGCCTCTTCGACGATCTGGTTACCGCGTTTCTTGGCTTGCTCAATGATCTCGGCTGCCTGTGCTTTAGCTTCGCGCAGTTGCTGACCCACTTTCTCGTGGGCCAACTCCAGGTCGCGAGCTGCACGGCTGGCAGCGTCCAAACCATCCGCGATCTTCTTCTGACGTTCGTGCAAAGCCGCGATGACCGGAGGCCACACGAACTTCATGCAAAACACTACAAAAATGAAGAACGCAACGGATTGGCCAATCAGGGTTGCATTAATGTTCACGCCAACACCTCGCTCATTCGTTGTCCATCACCCCAATCACTCGAAAATTCGAGTGATTAGCCAGCGAGTTGACCAACGAAGGGGTTCGCGAAGGTGAAGAACAGTGCGATACCAACGCCGATCATGGTCACGGCGTCGAGCAGGCCGGCGACGATGAACATTTTAACTTGCAGCATTGGGACCATTTCTGGCTGACGCGCTGCGCCTTCCAGGAATTTGCCGCCCAGCAGGCCGAAACCAATGGCAGTACCCAGGGCGCCCAGGCCGATCAACAGTGCAACAGCGATAGCGGTTAGACCAACTACAGTTTCCATCTTTCCTCCCGACTTTTACGTCGTATGGTTTAGGTTTTTTAGATTTTAAAGCGGTAAAACAAATCGTTTCATAGCCCTGTTGGGCCACCTTCCCGTTTGACCGGGAAGGACATCAGACTAGTCGAGACTGGTCTTAATGGTTCTCTTCGTGCGCCATCGACAGGTAGACGATGGTCAGCATCATGAAGATGAAGGCCTGCAGGGTAATGATCAGGATGTGGAACACAGCCCACGCCCACTGCAGTACTACGCCCAGGCCGCTAAGCCAGAGCAGACCGCTGCCGAACATCACAGCGATCAGAATGAACACCAGCTCGCCGGCATACATGTTGCCGAACAGTCGCAGAGCCAGGGAAATCGGCTTGGCGATCAGGGTGACGAATTCCAGCAGGAAGTTCACCGGGATCAGCAGGGCTTGAACGAAGATGTTCTTGCTGCCGAACGGATGCAGGGTCAGTTCGCCGATGAAACCGCCGATGCCCTTGACCTTGATGCTGTAGAAAATGATCAGCGCGAACACCGACAGGGCCATGCCCAGGGTAGCGTTCGGGTCAGTGGTCGATACGGCACGGAATGGGATGTGCGGGTCGCCGGAGATCGCCATGGCCAACTGAGGAATCCAGTCCACCGGGATCAGGTCGACGGCGTTCATCAGGAATACCCAGACGAAGATGGTCAGTGCCAGCGGTGCAATCACCGGGCTACGGCCATGGAAGCTGTCTTTCACGCTGCCATCGACGAATTCGACCAATACTTCAACGAAGTTCTGCAAAGCACCTGGCTGACCGGAAGTCGCCTTTTTTGCCGCCATGCGGAAAATCAGGACGAAGATCAGACCCAATGCGACCGACCAACCCAGAGTATCCAGGTGGAAAGCCCAGAAACCCATTTCTTTGGCTTCTGCTGCGGTGTGGGCAAAGCCCCAGCCGCCATTAGGAAGCTGACCGAAGGTCAGGTTCTGCAAGTGGTGCTGGATATAGCCCGAAGCGGTTGTTTCTGCCATGGTTGCCTCAAACGCCCTAAGGTTTCGAAAGTCTTGTTTTCATTAGCAGGGGAGCGAACCAGCTGACCAGTTGGGTCAACACGAAGACGCCGAATACAGCCAGCGGCGCCAATGGCTTCACACCTGCAAAGGTCAGTGCAAACAGCACTGCCGTCAAAATCAGTTTCCCTGCTTCGCCGGCATAAAAAGACCGCACGATAGCCTGGGCTGCTCGGGCGCCGGAAAACCGAAAGGCCCTGTGAGCAAAATACATATTGGGCAGCAAGGCTATCAGGCCTCCGCAAAGTCCTGAATATCCGGCTACGACTCCATGCCAGTACCAAAGCGCCAAAGCGGCGATCAGCAAAATGACAAATTGAGCCAATAAAACCGGAAAAACAGCCAAGCGATGGAACGGCAACGTGTTTGGCGTGCGGGTTTCCATCACTCTTGCTCCTCAATGGTCGGCTGCCGGAAATCAATAACTTGGCATAATTTGTGCCGACAAAATGCGCGCAGAGTATAGGGGCGGTTCAGCCCCTATTCAACTGTCGGGTAGTGATTTCCGATCACGCGCTACATAAGCAAATGTTTCAGCGGATGTGGGCAAGGACGCCCTGAAGCTCATCGAGTGAGTTATATCCGATGACCAACTGCCCTTTGCCCTTCTTGCCGTGGCGAATTTGCACCGCAGAGCCTAGCCGCTCGGCCAGGCGCTGCTCAAGGCGCGCGATATCCGGATCAGGTTTGGCGGTTTCGACCGGTGCAGGTTTACCGCTGAGCCACTGGCGAACGAGGGCCTCGGTCTGACGAACGGTGAGCCCTCGTGCGACAACGTGTCGCGCCCCTTCAACCTGTTGATTTTCCGGCAAACCCAGCAAAGCTCGGGCGTGGCCCATTTCCAGATCGCCATGGGACAACATGGTCTTGATGACTTCCGGCAAGGCGATCAGACGCAGCAAGTTGGAAACCGTGACACGGGATTTCCCCACCGCCTCGGCCACTTGTTGCTGGGTCAGCTGAAATTCCTGCTGCAAACGCTGCAATGCGATCGCTTCTTCGATCGGGTTGAGGTCTTCGCGCTGAATGTTTTCGATCAAGGCCATGGCGATGGCGGTCTCATCCGGCACATCGCGCACCATTGCCGGTATGGTTTCCTTGCCGGCCTGTTGGCTCGCGCGCCAGCGGCGTTCACCGGCGATGATCTCAAAGCGGCCACTGCCAATTGGGCGTACCACAATCGGTTGCATCACGCCCTGGGCCTTGATCGAGTTGGCCAGTTCTTCCAGCGCCTGGGGATCCATGTCCCGACGCGGCTGGTATTTGCCGCGCTGGATCAGATCCAGCGGCAAGTGCTGCAGCTCGCGCTCGTCGGCCTGCACCGCTTGTTCTTCAAGCGAAGTGACGGTCGGACCACTCAGGAGTGCATCCAGTCCACGTCCGAGACCTCGTTTCTTGACGGCCATGGGGATTCCTTAAGTTGGCTGGGCTGCAGCGGTGCGTGAATTGCGGCGTTGACGACGAACCATCTCGCCAGCCAATGCCAGGTAGGCAATGGCACCGCGCGAGGATTTGTCGTACGCCAGCGCGGGCATGCCATAGCTTGGCGCTTCGGCCAGGCGGATGTTGCGTGGAATCACGGTGTCGTACAGCTGATCGCCAAAGTGTTCCTTGAGCTGCGCCGAGACATCGTTCATCAGGCTCAGGCGCGGGTCATACATGGTCCGCAGCAGGCCTTCGACTTTCAGGTTCGGGTTGAGCAGCTCGGCGATACGCTTGATGTTATCCACAAGGTCGCTCAAGCCCTCAAGGGCAAAGTACTCGCACTGCATGGGGATAATCACCCCATCGGCGGCAACCAGCGCGTTGAGCGTGAGCATCGACAGCGACGGCGGGCAGTCGATCAAAATGTAGTCGTAGTTCTCGCGGATAGGCGCCAAGGCGCTGCGCAGACGGCTTTCTTTCATCTGCATTTCCAGCAATACCACTTCCGCCGCGGTCAGATCGCGGTTGGCCGGCAGCAGTTGGTAACCACCGTGCTCGGAATAGTGCATGGCCTGGGCCAGGTCGCATTCGCCGATCAGCAAATCGTAGACCGAGTTTTCCAGGCCGTGTTTATCCACACCGCTACCCATGGTGGCGTTGCCCTGTGGATCGAGATCGATCAACAACACCCGACGCTTGGTGGCGACCAGGGATGCTGCGAGGTTGATACAGGTGGTGGTTTTACCCACACCACCTTTCTGGTTCGCAATCGCGAATACCTTAGCCATTCTTGCTTGTGTTCCCAATCATGCCGTGCGGCGCAGTATCAGCAGATGGCGTTGGCCTTGGCAACCGGGGACGGCCAAGGCGTGTTCGCTATCGAGGTGGAAGTCTGCCGGCAATGCTAACAGCTCGTCGCTTGGATGGACGCCCTTCATTGCCAGCCAGCGCGTGTCGCGATCGCCAAGGTGGCGGGTCCAGTTGCTGAAGTTCTCCATGCTGCTGAACGCCCGGGAAACAATTCCGTTGAAGGGCTGTTCAGGCGTAAAGGCTTCGACGCGGCTGTGGATAACGTGCAGGTTGTCCAGCTTGAGTTCGAGTTTGACCTGGGTCAGGAAGCGGGTTTTCTTGCCGTTGCTGTCCAGGCAGGTCACTTGCGACTCGGGAAACAGAATCGCCAGCGGAATACCGGGCATCCCGCCGCCGCTGCCGACATCCAGCCAGCGACCGTTTTCGATGAACGGCATCACACTGAGACTATCGAGCAAATGGCGCGAGACCATTTCGTCCGGATCACGCACTGCGGTCAGGTTGTAAGCCTTGTTCCATTTGATCAACAGGGCCAGGTAGCCCAGCAGTAGCTCATGCTGGGCTTCGGTCAGCGCTACGCCCAACTGGCGCGCCCCTGTGGATAACTCTTCGGCGTGTTGCGAGGTGACCAACGAACTCAAGCGCTTTGCTCCAACTGACGGCCCGCGCCGCGTTTTTTCAAATGAATCATCAACAGCGAGATGGCTGCCGGGGTAACGCCAGGGATACGTGAAGCCTGCCCGAGGGTTTCCGGCCGAGTTATCCCCAACTTGCTTTGAATTTCTTTCGATAACCCGGAAATTCCGGTGTAGTCGATATCCACAGGCAGTTTGGTGTCTTCACTGGCGCGCAGCCGAGCGATCTCGTCCTGCTGGCGATCAATGTAGCCTGCGTATTTGGTCTTGATTTCAACCTGTTCGGCAACCTGTGGGTCTTCTGCGCCGTGGCCAGTCACTTCGACCAGACCAGCGTAGTCGATTTCCGGACGGGAAAGCAGGTTGAGCAAGTTGTACTCATGGGTCAACGGCGTGCCGAATTTTTCTGCAATGGCATCGCCCTGCTCGGTGCCTGGACGAACCCAGGTACTTTTCAAGCGTTGCTCTTCAAGCGCGATGCTTTCGCGTTTTTTGCAGAAGGCAGCCCAGCGCGCGTCATCGACCAGGCCCAGTTCGCGACCTTTTTCGGTAAGGCGCAGATCGGCGTTGTCTTCGCGCAGGATCAGACGGTATTCCGCGCGGGAAGTGAACATGCGGTACGGTTCCTGGGTGCCCAGGGTGATCAGGTCGTCGACCAATACGCCGATGTACGCTTCATCACGACGCGGGCACCAGCTGTCTTTGCCTTGTGCACGCAATGCCGCGTTGGTTCCGGCCAGCAAACCCTGGGCTCCGGCTTCTTCGTAACCGGTAGTCCCGTTGATTTGGCCAGCGAAGAACAAGCCACCAATCACCTTGGTTTCCAGGCTGTACTTCAGGTCGCGCGGGTCGAAGTAGTCGTACTCGATCGCGTAGCCCGGACGCACGATGTGCGCATTTTCCATACCGCGAATCGATTGCACGATCTGGATTTGCACGTCGAACGGCAGCGAGGTGGAAATCCCGTTGGGGTACAACTCGTGGGTGGTCAAGCCTTCGGGTTCGATAAAGACCTGGTGGCTTTCCTTGTCGGCAAAGCGGTGGATCTTGTCTTCGATCGACGGGCAATACCGCGGGCCAATGCCTTCGATCACCCCGGAATACATCGGCGAACGATCAAGGTTCGCGGCAATGATTTCGTGGGTACGGGCGTTGGTGTGGGTAATCCAGCAACTGACCTGTTTCGGGTGCTGTTCTTTGGAACCCATGAACGACATGACCGGGATCGGCGTGTCGCCGGCTTGCTCGGTCATCATCGAGAAATCCACAGAACGCCCATCAATGCGTGGCGGGGTCCCGGTTTTCAAGCGGCCGACGCGCAGCGGTAGTTCACGCAGACGTTTTGCCAGGGCAATCGACGGCGGGTCACCGGCACGGCCACCGGAATAATTTTGCATACCGATGTGGATAAGTCCGCCCAGGAACGTGCCCGTGGTCAGTACGACCGAATCTGCATGAAAACGCAGACCCATTTGCGTAACCACACCGCGTACCTGGTCCTGCTCGACGATCAAGTCATCGGCGGCCTGCTGAAATATCCACAGGTTCGGCTGGTTTTCCAGGGTTTCGCGTACCGCTGCCTTGTACAGGATGCGGTCGGCCTGAGCCCGGGTAGCACGTACGGCCGGGCCTTTGCGGCTGTTGAGCACGCGAAATTGAATACCACCCTTGTCGGTGGCCATCGCCATTACCCCGCCAAGGGCATCGATTTCCTTGACCAGGTGGCTTTTGCCAATCCCGCCAATAGCGGGGTTGCAACTCATGGCACCGAGGGTTTCCACGTTGTGCGTAAGCAACAGGGTTTTTACGCCCATGCGCGCTGACGCCAGTGCTGCCTCGGTACCGGCATGACCGCCGCCGATGACGATCACTTCAAAACGGGAAGGGAAATCCACCACGCACCTCGTGCCTGCTTATGTAGGTAATCAGGAATTGTCTGTTGAAAGAGTTTTGGAGCTATGGCGGCAAGTATAGGGACTTCGCCCTTCCTAAAGAACCCTTTGCACAAAATTTAACCAGCTGTGGGTAAATCACAGACAATAGAAATTAAAAGAGAGAAATTTATTAAATCTTTGTTTTTATGTTTATTTCTACTGAGTACCATTTCTGTGGATAGATCTCTACAGCCCACTATATTCAATATGTACAGCGATTCAAAAGTCTGTGGTCATCTGCCAATGAGGCCCTTGGATAAGTGCTTTAAGCCTGTGGATTAAAGCGATGGTTATCCACAGATGGGTTTTTACTCAGGTTTCAGGCCCTGTTATCAACTGGGCACAGGGGCGGTTACTCACAGGGTTTAATCCACAGAAACGCCGGATTTCGAGCACGGCAAAGCCCTGGATTCATTCCAGTGCGGAAAAAAAGAGATCTGTTGTGAGAAAACCTCGGGGCAGTTAATAATATCGATTATCATTAACCCACCTTGTCGCGCCTATGCCTGCCTCTTCACACACTGCCGCGGTTCAGCACATCTATGAGCAACATCATTCCTGGCTGCGTGGGTGGCTCAAAGGAAAACTGCATAACGCCAGTGATGCGGCCGACGTGGCCCACGACACGTTCGTGCGGATACTCGGTGGACGACACGCGGCCCAGATCCTTGAACCCCGGGACTATTTAGCGACAATCGCCAGGGGACTGGTGATTGACCGCTATCGCCGGTTTGCTATTGAACAGGCCTATAAGCAAACCCTGGCAGAGCGGCCTGAGCCGACGAGTTTGAGTGAAGAAGACAAGGCGATCATCATCGAAACCCTGATGGCTGTGGATAAAGCATTGTCTGGTCTGGGCGAACGGGCACGGCGGATCTTCATGCTGTCACAGTTGGAAGGGCTGACTTATCAACAGATCGCCGATCAACTGCAGGTGTCGTTGACCACGGTAAAGAAACACATGATCCGTACGCTTACCGAATGCTCGCTGATCATGGCCAGCCAGTCATGACTGGTCCCGACCGCAAGACATTCGAGGCTGCTGCCACCTGGTATGTGCAGTTCCAGTCGCAATCCCCGACGCCCGCTGAACAGCACGCCTGGCAGCAATGGCTCAATGGCGACCCGTCCCACCAGGTGGCCTGGAACCAGATGGAGCAGTTGCAACGCAGCCTCGGCGCCCTGCCCCAGGACATCACACGCCGGGCGTTATCCACCACCCAACAGCGGCGCCAGGTACTCAAGTGGATGCTCGTACTCGGTGGCAGTGGGTACCTGGGCTGGAGCGTCCAGAACCACACATCTCTTGGCAACGTATGGGCTGATTACCGAACCCATGTGGGTCAAAGGCGACAGATCGAACTGGCGGATGGCACGCAGATCGATCTCAACACCAATACTGCTATCGATGTGGCATTCGACGAGCGCCAGCGTCTTATCCGCCTACGCGACGGAGAAGTACTTATCCACACCGGCAAGCGGGGAGAACATTTACCGTTTTATGTAGACACTCGCCAGGGCCGAGTTCAGGCGTTGGGCACGCGGTTTACCGTGCGCCAACTTCCGAACTCCACGCGTGTGGGCGTCCTGGAGGGCCGGGTTGACCTGGCGCCGGGCGACCAGCCTGAGCACCACCGAATCCTGACCGCAGGCGAGAGCGCAGATTTTGATCGGCGTAATGTGCTTACAACCCAGCGGTATGGCGACGTCCAGGCGGCCTGGCGCAATGGGCAACTGATCGTACTTGATGCTCGGCTGGGGGATGTTCTTGATGAGCTGGCGCGCTATCGCTCGGGAACGCTGCATTGTGATCAAGCCTGCGCCGGCCTGCGTGTTTCCGGTACCTTCCGCCTGGATGCCACCGATGCAGTGCTCGCGAACCTGAAAGCGACCTTACCGATCCAGGTGAAATACTTCACCCGCTATTGGGTGTCGGTCACTCGAACCGGTTGACCGAAAAATAATCCACAGGAGGGTTATCTTTTTTTCACCTGGCACGGCCCTACAGGTAATCACGACGCTACCTTCAGGGCTTACCTACCTATGCGCCTCCCCACCCGGCTACGCAAACGACTTTCCTGCCATGGTATGACTTATGGTCTGCTGCTCATCACCGCGACCACTGGCGCATGGTTATCCACCGCAGTCATGGCCGCCGGCGCAACGCAACACTATGCGATTGCCGCCGGCCCACTGGACAACGCCTTAAGCCAGTTTGCCGCCAAGGCCAACGTGATTTTGTCCTTCTCTCCCGAACAAACTGCGCGGTTGAATACGCCAGGGCTGGAAGGCGATTATTCGGTAGAACAAGGTTTTGCGCTGCTGCTGCAGCATTCCAACATGCAAGCGGTCGCACAGGCCCCCGGCAGCTATGTGCTGCAAGTGGCGCCAGTTGGCCAACTGACCTTGGCACCTACCACGGTGAGCGCTTATCAACAGGGCGGCTTCAATCAGGAAATCGCCGGGGATGTGGGTTACAAGGCGCAAAGCAGTCGGATCGGCACCAAGACCAGCACCCCTCTGTCAGAGACACCGCGTTCGGTGTCCGTCGTCACTGGCCAGCGCATCAAAGACCAGAAATCCCAGACCCTGACAGAAGTGTTGGGCTACGTCCCCGGGATCTTCGCCCCACCGTTCGCGGCAGGTGATGGCTTGGCAGGTGATCTGTTCTTCATTCGCGGTTTCAACGCCACGGACTACGGCTACGGCCTACTGCGAGATGGCCTGCGTGTTCAAGGTAATCGATACGACACCACCAGCGAACCCTACGGCCTGGAACGGGTTGAGATTTTTCGCGGCCCCTCTTCCCTCCTTTACGGCGAAAACGCGCCTGGTGGCTTGGTCAATCTGGTCAGTAAGCACCCGACTGCCGCCCCGCAAGGTGAGGTGCAGTTGGGTTATGGCTCCGATAATCGACGTCAATTGGCTGTGGATATCTCGGGCCCGCTTAACGACAGCGACACGATTCTTGGCCGCGTGGTGATGCTCGGCCGCAAATCCGACACGCAGACCGATCATGTCCCGGACGATCGTCTGTATATCGCGCCCTCCCTGACCCTGAACTTTGACGACTACAACACGCTGACACTGCTGGCCAACTACCAGAAAGATCACACCAACCTCGAACTGGGCCTCCCCGCCGCAGGCACTCTGCTTACCAATCCCAACGGCAAGCTGTCCAAACACACCATGCTTGGCAATCCGGACTGGAACACCTTTGAACGCGAAAGCTGGAGTACCGGTTACGAGTTCAGCCACAGCTTCAATGACGATTGGCAGTTCCGTCAAAACTCGCGCTATATGCAGTCACGCATCAACCGGCACGAAACCTGGCCGGGCACACTCAATAACGCTGGCTTTGGCACCCGGCTTAACATGAACGCCTATGATCGCTACAACAAGTCGATGGTCTATTCCCTGGATAACCAGCTCGAAGGCAAGTTCCAGGTGGGTGGCCTGGAAAACACAGTGTTGTTGGGCGCCAGCTATGACCGAACCTCGTTCAATCAAGACTGGGATGCGGGTTTCGCCGGCACCATCGATGTGTATAACCCGGTGTACCTGCGCGACCCGCTCACTCCACTGGCAGTGCAGAACACCTTGCTTGAGCAGCAGATGAAAGGGGTTTATGCACAGGTCCAGAGCAAATACGACCACTGGCTCTTTCTGCTCGGTGGCCGCCAGGACTGGGTCGACAGCGACTACCGTGACAAGGTCAAGCCAGCGAGCAATATCAATTCGGAGGATCGCAAGTTCACCTACCAGGGCGGTGTGATGTACCAGTTCGACAACGGCCTGACGCCGTATGTCAGCTATTCCACGGCGTTCGTCCCGGTTCAGCAGATCTCCAACTCCGGCTCGCCGTTAAAACCGATCACCAGCAGCCAGTACGAAGTGGGTGTGAAGTATGAGCCGATCGGCTGGGATACGGCGATGACGTTGTCGGTGTATGACCTGCGCAAGCAGGACGATACCTACCTGGATTCCACCACCAATAGCTATCGCCAGGTTGGTGAAAGTCGCGCCAAGGGCGTGGAAGTCGAGGTCAATAGCAACATCAGTTCCAACTTCAACGTGACGGCGGCCTATACCTACACCGACGCCCGGATAACCAAGGATTCGGCGACGTCGCTGGTAGAAGGCCGTCAGATGACGGGCGTGCCGCGTAACCAGGCTTCGGTGTGGGGCAAATATCGCTTTCTCGACGGCCAACTCAAGGGTTTCTCCCTGGGCGGCGGGGTGCGCTATTTCGACAGTACCTTTTCCTACACGCCGCCTACGCTCTACGGGAAGTTGGACGCAGGAAGCGTCACCCTGGTGGATGCGGCACTGGGTTATCAGATCAACCCACACTGGTCGGTGGACCTGAACGCCAAGAACCTGTTCGACAAGGAATATGTATCCGGTTGCAACGATGCGGGGCGTTGCTATTGGGGCGACAGCCGTACCTTGCTCGGTACGGTGTCTTACAACTGGTAGACCCTGTGGGTAACTCGACTATTTGCCAATGCAAAAGCTGGAGAAAATCCGCCCCAGCAAGTCATCCGAACTGAACGCGCCGGTAATTTCACCCAACAGCTGCTGCGCCTGACGCAGATCCTCAGCCAGCAGCTCCCCCGCCCCCGCCAACGTCAGCTGTGCCCGCCCATGTTCCAGGGCTGCGCTGGCGTGACGCAGAGCCTCCAGGTGCCTGCGGCGCGCACTGAAGCTGCTTTCTGACGTCTGTTCGTAACCCATGCAGGCCTTGAGATGCTCACGCAGCAGTTCCAAACCGTCACCCGCCGATTTTGCGCTCAAGCTGATGGTGACATGGCCATCCTCACTGGTTTCCAGCGCGATGGCTTCACCCGTGAGGTCGGCCTTGTTACGAATCAACGTGACTTTGGCCGGGTCCGGCCGTTGTGCAAGAAATTCCGGCCACAGGGCAAAAGGATCCACAGCTTCTGGGGCACTGGCATCGACAACCAACAACACACGATCGGCTTCGCCAATGGCCTTGAGCGCACGCTCCACGCCAATCTTTTCCACTTGGTCGTCTGTGTCGCGTAAACCTGCGGTATCCACCACGTGCAGCGGCATACCGTCGATATGGATATGTTCGCGCAGAATATCCCGGGTAGTGCCGGCGATCTCGGTGACGATGGCAGCCTCGCGGCCTGCCAGGGCGTTGAGCAGGCTGGACTTACCGGCGTTGGGACGACCGGCAATCACCACCGTCATGCCATCGCGCAGCAAGGCCCCCTGCCCGGCTTCACGCAGCACTGTGGATAACTCATCCCGCACCTTATCGAGCATCGCCAAAACATGGCCATCGGCGAGAAAGTCGATTTCTTCTTCCGGAAAATCAATCGCCGCTTCAACGTAAATACGCAGGCTGATCAATTGCTCGGTCAAGTTATGCACACGCAGGGAGAAAGCCCCCTGCAATGAGCGCAAAGCGTTACGCGCAGCCTGTGCAGAACTGGCCTCAATCAAATCCGCGATCGCTTCGGCTTGGGCCAAATCGAGCTTGTCGTTCAAAAAGGCCCGTTCGCTGAACTCCCCGGGTCGCGCCAGGCGGCAGCCCAATTGCAGGCAGCGCTGCAAGAGCATGTCCAGGACCACAGGTCCGCCGTGCCCCTGTAACTCCAGGACATCTTCACCGGTGAAAGAGTTGGGTCCCGGAAAATAGATCGCCAAGCCCTCGTCCAATACGCTTTGATCGGCATCCAGAAACTGGCCGTAATGGGCATAACGGGGTTTCAGCTCTCGGCCACTGATTGCCCTGGCCGCAACACTCGCCAAGGGCCCGGAGATTCGAACGATACCGACTCCGCCCCGGCCCTGAGCGGTGGCGACAGCAGCGATGGTTTCACGAGGAGCGCTCATCAGCAGGTTCCAGAACAAAAGTGACGGAAAGCAAAACGCCCCACTAGGGGGCGTCTTGAGTGGTTATCCACAGAGTAAATTACGCCTCGGCTTTTTTGGTAGCCGCTTCGATTTTACGCGTGATGTACCACTGTTGAGAGATCGACAACACGTTGTTGACCACCCAGTACAGTACCAAGCCAGCAGGGAACCACAGGAAGAAGAAGGTGAAGATGATTGGCATCATTTTCATCACTTTGGCCTGCATCGGATCCGGCGGCGTTGGGTTCAGGCGCTGCTGGATAAACATGGTCGCGCCCATGATGATCGGCAGGATAAAGAACGGGTCTTTGATCGACAGGTCAGTTATCCACAGCATGAACGGCGCCTGGCGCATTTCAACGCTTTCCAGCAATACCCAATACAGCGACAGGAACACCGGCATCTGCACCAGAATAGGCAAGCATCCACCCAGCGGGTTGATCTTCTCTTTCTTGTACAGCTCCATCATGGCCTGCGACATTTTCTGCCGATCATCGCCGTGTTGTTCTTTCAGTGCCGCCAGTTTCGGGGCAACCGCACGCATCCGTGCCATCGACTTGTAGCTGGCCGCCGACAGTGGGAAGAAGATCCCTTTGATCAGCATGGTCAGGAAGATGATCGACCAGCCCCAGTTACCGACGATGCTGTGGATATGTTGCAGCAGCCAGAAAATCGGCTGGGCAATGAACCACAGGAAGCCGTAATCCACAGTCAGTTCCAGACCTGGGGACAACTCTTTCAATACGGCCTGGCTTTTAGGGCCGGCATACAGGGTAGCGCTGGTTTCAGCCTTGGCGCCTGGAGCGACGGTCAACGCCGGGCCAGTGAAGCCAATGATGTAGTTGCCTTGGCTGTCCTTGCGGGTCTGAACCAGGTTCGCGTCACCCTTGTTCGGAATCCACGCGGTCACGAAGTAATGCTGCAGCCATGCTACCCAGCCACCTTGAACGGTTTCTTTCAGGGTGCCCTTGTCGATGTCTTTCATCGACACTTTTTTGTACGGCTCGTTACTTGTCCACAGGGCTGCGCCCAGGTAAGTC
Organism: Pseudomonas paralactis; assembly: GCF_001439735.1. Classification (GTDB taxonomy): domain Bacteria; phylum Pseudomonadota; class Gammaproteobacteria; order Pseudomonadales; family Pseudomonadaceae; genus Aquipseudomonas; species Aquipseudomonas paralactis. The sequence continues at coordinate 121,294 of NZ_JYLN01000003.1, read as the reverse complement.
GCGGTGCCGGTGGCAGTGCTGGAAGACGGGTCGGAGCTGGCGTCACGCTTGAGCTGGGCAAACAGGTTGCCGCTCCAGGCTTTGTCGCTGGTGTTGTCGATAAGGTAAGTGACCTTCAAATCGTACAAACCACGGGTAAAGCTGAAACGCTTGATGTAGTTGACGCCGTCGAGACTGAATTTCAGATCGACGTTCAACTGGTTCTGGCCGTCTGCCAGTTGATAAGTCTTTTGCTCGGTCGAATAAACCGGACGACCGGTAGCACGTGCATCCGGACCATTGGTGCCGGTCAGGCCGCTTTGCGCCAGATAAGTACGTTCACCGCCGTTATCGAACAGCTGGAATGGAACATCCGGATGGTCCTGACGACGTGGATAAAGCGGCAGCTTCAGCTGTGCGATATCACCACCCTGTGGGTCGATAGCCAGGTCGAGCACATCCGTTTTTACGTGGATGAGGTCTTTATTGGTGACCACTGGCGTTTCTAACGGGGCACTTGTCTCGCCATTCGCGCTGGGAACATCGGCACTCGCGGACGCATTGTTACCCAGCGGGGTGTCCGGAATAGCCGGCGCAGCCTGATTGGTAGCAACATTCTGAGTCGGCAGGGCAGCCTGACCGTAGTCCTGGTTCCATTTAAGGACCATGACATAGGACACGATTGCCAGGGCGACGATCAGGATTGTGCGTTTAATATCCATGATTACTCGGCCATCGAAGAAGAACGGGAGGTAGGGATAGGTGGAACCGGGTCATAACCACCGGGATTCCACGGATGACAGCGACCTAAACGACGAAAGGTCAGCCAGCCACCGCGCAGAAGACCATGATTTTCTATGGCCTCTAACGCGTAGCAGGAACAACTGGGGTAGAAACGACAGTGGCTGGCCATCAAAGGACTAATGGCATAGCGATAAAACTGGATCGGAACGATTGCCAGTTTACGCATCAAGGCTGTCTACCCCTACAGTTTCGGTGCTGACTGCTGGTGCTGGCTTGTGGGTACGAGCCAAACGTTTCCAGAGCTTGCCGAAATGCTGAATCAATTCGGGGTTTTCTACATCACCCAAGCCTTTGCGCGCGACGATAACAATATCCCAACCAACCAGAGTGTCCTGGTGGAGGCGAAACGATTCGCGCATCAGACGCTTGAGGCGATTGCGCTCAACGGAGAGCTTGACGCTCTTCTTGCCAATCACCAGCCCGAGACGGGGGTGATCAAGATCGTTGTTACGCGCAAGGAGCAGGAGATTTTTCCCCGGAACCTTGCCGGTGGGGGAGTCAAAGACTGCCTTGAAATGCCGGGGAGTAAGCAGACGCTTTTCCCGACTGAAGTCCTGACTCACCACCAGTACCGGATTATCAAACTGCCAGACGCGCACGACCTTTGGCGCGGCGACGCGACAGGACAGCACGGCCGTTCTTGGTAGCCATGCGAGCACGGAAGCCGTGAGTACGGGCGCGTTTGATGGTGCTTGGTTGGAAAGTACGTTTCATGGCGTTGTTACCTGGTTCGTCCACAACGGGCCGGAATGGCCCCCGTTTTAAGAGACCGGCGATTCTAGAGAAAGCAAGCCTCTAGGTCAATTTCCAACCAGCTTTTCCTTCAATTAGATCTTTGTAGCCTTTCGGTCCGTTCTGCTTCCATCACCCACGGCATAGATATAAAAATAAAGAAGGAAGTTATTTAAAGCTTTTCTGTAAAGCTTATAAAAGCTAGTCCGGCGATGAACTGTGGATAACTGCCTTTAGCCCTTGTTCTGCGTGATGTACAGAGAATGACAACACGGGGGAGAAGCGGTGTTCTGCCTGTGCTGCGCTATCGGATAAGCTGTGTGTGGAATGGGGTTTTATCCACAGGCTGGTTACCCACAGACTTTTGCCCCCACTTGTACAACGAGCTCAGGGTGGCTTATCCACAGAGCTTATGCACAGACCGTTGGTCGCCTCGTATGCCGTTAACACATTGATTTTGGGTGCCCTGTGAGCAACCTACATGTGGATAAGTGGGCGGCTGGCCGCTACAATGGCGGCTGTTTTTGCCTCACCGGCTTTCAACTTAGGGGATATCCGTGTCAGTGGAACTTTGGCAGCAGTGCGTGGAGCTTTTGCGCGATGAGCTGCCTGCCCAGCAATTCAACACCTGGATCCGTCCGCTACAGGTCGAAGCCGAAGGCGACGAGTTGCGTGTCTACGCACCCAATCGTTTTGTTCTCGACTGGGTCAACGAGAAGTACCTGAGCCGCGTTCTCGAATTGCTCGATGAACATGGCAATGGCCTCGCGCCCGTGCTCTCCTTATTAATAGGCAGCAAACGTAGCTCGGCACCCCGTGCTGCGCCGAATGCGCCTTTGGCTGCCGCGGCATCGCAAGCCCAGGCCGCAGCTGCTCCGGTTGCTGCTTCTCCTGCACCTGCTGCTACGCCGTCCAAATCCTCTGCGCAAAAAAATGCGCCAGAGCATGAAGAGCCGTCCCGCGACAGCTTCGATCCAATGGCAGGCGCCAGCTCCCAGCAGGCTCCCGTTCGTGCCGAGCAGCGCACCGTGCAGGTCGAGGGGGCGCTCAAGCACACCAGTTACCTGAACCGCACCTTTACCTTCGAGAACTTTGTCGAGGGCAAGTCCAACCAGCTGGCTCGTGCAGCCGCCTGGCAAGTCGCGGACAACCCCAAGCACGGTTACAACCCGCTCTTCCTTTATGGCGGCGTTGGCTTGGGTAAGACGCACTTGATGCACGCGGTAGGTAACCACCTATTAAAGAAGAACCCGAACGCCAAGGTCGTATACCTGCATTCGGAGCGCTTCGTGGCTGACATGGTCAAGGCCCTGCAGCTCAATGCGATCAACGAGTTCAAACGTTTCTACCGCTCCGTTGATGCTTTGCTGATCGATGACATTCAGTTCTTCGCTCGCAAGGAACGTTCCCAGGAAGAGTTTTTCCACACCTTCAACGCCCTGCTCGAAGGTGGCCAGCAGGTCATCTTGACCAGTGACCGTTACCCGAAAGAAATCGAAGGCCTGGAAGAGCGCCTGAAGTCGCGCTTCGGCTGGGGCCTGACCGTTGCGGTAGAACCGCCGGAGCTCGAAACCCGGGTTGCGATTCTGATGAAGAAGGCTGACCAGGCAAAGGTTGATCTGCCTCACGACGCTGCCTTCTTTATTGCCCAACGCATTCGCTCCAACGTGCGTGAGCTGGAGGGCGCGCTCAAGCGGGTCATCGCTCACTCGCACTTCATGGGCCGTGATATCACCATCGAGTTGATTCGCGAATCCCTGAAGGACCTGTTGGCCTTGCAGGACAAGCTGGTAAGTGTGGATAACATCCAGCGCACCGTGGCCGAGTACTACAAGATCAAGATTTCCGACCTGCTGTCCAAGCGCCGATCGCGCTCGGTAGCACGCCCGCGTCAGGTGGCCATGGCTCTCTCCAAGGAGCTGACCAACCACAGCCTGCCGGAAATCGGTGATGTGTTTGGCGGTCGCGACCACACCACGGTCTTGCACGCCTGCCGCAAAATCAACGAACTTAAGGAATCCGACGCGGATATTCGCGAGGACTACAAGAACCTGCTGCGTACACTGACTACGTGATGACACCAGCGCAGCTTATTAAGGCAAGGGACTAGACCATGCATTTCACCATTCAACGCGAAGCCCTGTTGAAACCCCTGCAACTGGTCGCAGGCGTCGTCGAGCGCCGACAGACCTTGCCGGTGCTTTCCAACGTATTACTGGTGGTTGAAGGCCAGCAGTTGTCCTTGACCGGTACCGACCTGGAAGTCGAGCTGGTTGGTCGTGTGCAACTTGAAGAGCCCGCTGAACCCGGTGAAATCACCGTACCGGCGCGCAAGCTGATGGACATCTGCAAAAGCCTGCCCAACGATGCGCTGATTGACATCAAGGTTGATGAACAGAAGCTGGTGGTCAAGGCTGGCCGTAGCCGATTCACCCTGTCGACCTTGCCCGCCAACGACTTCCCAACTGTGGAAGAGGGACCGGGCTCGCTGACCTGCAGCCTGGAGCAAAGCAAGCTGCGTCGCCTGATCGAGCGCACCAGCTTCGCCATGGCCCAGCAGGACGTGCGCTACTACCTCAACGGCATGTTGCTGGAAGTATCCGAAGGCATCATTCGCGCGGTAGCCACCGACGGTCACCGTCTGGCGATGTGCTCGATGCGTGCCGATATCGGCCAGCCGGATCGTCACCAGGTGATCGTTCCGCGTAAAGGTATCCTCGAATTAGCGCGCTTGCTCACCGAGCCGGACGGCAATGTCAGCATCGTGTTGGGCCAGCACCACATTCGCGCGACCACCGGTGAGTTCACCTTCACCTCCAAATTGGTTGACGGCAAGTTCCCCGATTACGAGCGTGTATTGCCCAAAGGTGGCGACAAGCTGGTGGTTGGCGATCGCCAGGCCCTGCGTGAAGCATTTAGCCGTACGGCGATTCTGTCGAACGAAAAGTACCGTGGTATTCGTCTGCAGTTGGCCAACGGCCAACTGAAAATCCAGGCCAACAACCCGGAACAGGAAGAGGCTGAGGAAGAAGTGGGGGTCGACTACAACGGCGGCTCTCTGGAAATCGGCTTTAACGTGAGCTACCTGTTGGACGTGCTGGGCGTCATGACTACCGAACAGGTTCGCCTGATCCTGTCGGACTCCAACAGCAGCGCCCTGGTGCAAGAATCCGATAACGACGACTCGGCTTACGTTGTCATGCCGATGCGCCTGTAATCATGCTCAGCAGAAGCTAGATGTCCCTTAGTCGCGTCTCTGTCACCGCGGTGCGCAATCTGCACCCGGTGACCTTCTCCCCTTCCCCCCGCATCAATATCCTCCATGGCGCCAACGGCAGTGGCAAAACCAGCGTGCTGGAAGCTATCCACTTGCTGGGGCTCGCCCGTTCCTTCCGCAGTGCCCGCCTGTTGCCCGTGATCCAGTACGAACAGTTGGCGTGCACAGTGTTTGGCCAAGTCGAATTGGCAGAAGGCGGCCACAGTGCCCTGGGGATATCTCGCGATCGCGGCGGTGAGTTTCAGATTCGTATCGACGGGCAAAATGCGCGCAGTGCCGCGCAATTGGCAGAAATCCTGCCCTTGCAGTTGATCAATCCAGACAGCTTCCGTTTGTTGGAAGGCGCGCCGAAAATACGCCGACAATTTCTCGACTGGGGTGTGTTCCACGTGGAACCACGCTTCATGGCCACTTGGCAACGCCTGCAGAAGGCCCTGCGGCAGCGGAACTCATGGCTGCGGCATGGTACACTTGACGCCGCTTCGCAAGCAGCCTGGGACCGGGAACTATGCCTGGCCAGCGACGAAATAGATGAATACCGTCGTGCCTATATCAAAGCCTTGAAACCAGTCTTTGAGCAGACCTTGAGCGAGTTGCTGGATCTCGAGGGGCTGACGCTGAGTTATTACCGAGGTTGGGACAAAGAACGTGAGCTAAGTGCAGTGCTTGCGACGTCCCTGCAGCGGGATCAGCAAATCGGACACACCCAGGCCGGGCCCCAGCGTGCTGATTTGCGCCTTAGATTAGGTGCACACAATGCTGCGGATATTTTGTCCCGCGGCCAGCAGAAGTTGGTGGTGTGTGCGCTGCGTATCGCGCAAGGGCACCTGGTTAGCCAGGCCCGGCGCGGTCAGTGTATTTATCTGGTGGATGACTTGCCGTCGGAGCTCGACGAGCAGCACCGCCGTTCGCTATGCCGCTTGTTGGAAGACTTACGCTGCCAGGTATTCATTACCTGTGTAGACCACGAATTATTGAGGGAAGGCTGGCAGACGGAAACGCCAGTCGCTTTGTTCCACGTGGAACAAGGCCGTATCACCCAGACCCACGACCATCGGGAGTGAAGGCATGAGCGAAGAAAACACGTACGACTCGACCAGCATTAAAGTGCTGAAAGGTTTGGATGCCGTACGCAAACGTCCCGGTATGTACATTGGCGACACCGATGATGGTAGCGGTCTGCACCACATGGTGTTCGAGGTGGTCGATAACTCCATCGACGAAGCTCTGGCCGGTCACTGCGACGACATCAGCATTATCATCCACCCGGATGAATCCATCACCGTGCGTGACAACGGTCGTGGCATCCCGGTAGACGTGCACAAAGAAGAAGGCGTCTCGGCGGCAGAGGTCATCATGACCGTGCTCCACGCCGGCGGTAAGTTCGACGACAATTCCTATAAAGTATCCGGCGGTCTGCACGGTGTAGGTGTGTCGGTAGTGAACGCTCTGTCCGAAGAGCTGATCCTCACTGTTCGCCGTAGTGGCAAGATTTGGGAGCAGACTTACGTCCACGGCGTGCCACAGGAACCGATGAAAATCGTCGGTGACAGTGAAACCACTGGTACCCAGATCCACTTCAAGCCATCGGAAGAAACCTTCAAGAATATCCACTTCAGCTGGGACATCCTGGCCAAGCGGATTCGCGAACTGTCCTTCCTTAACTCCGGTGTTGGCATCGTCCTCAAGGATGAGCGCAGCGGCAAGGAAGAGCTGTTCAAGTACGAGGGTGGTCTGCGTGCGTTCGTTGAATACCTGAACACCAACAAGACTGCGGTCAACCAGGTGTTCCACTTCAATATCCAGCGTGAAGACGGCATCGGCGTGGAAATCGCCCTGCAGTGGAACGACAGCTTCAACGAGAACCTGTTGTGCTTCACCAACAACATTCCCCAGCGCGATGGCGGTACTCACTTGGTGGGTTTCCGTTCTGCACTGACGCGTAACCTGAATACCTACATCGAAGCCGAAGGCTTGGCGAAGAAACATAAAGTCGCCACCACCGGTGATGATGCTCGTGAAGGCCTGACCGCAATTATCTCGGTCAAGGTTCCGGATCCGAAGTTCAGCTCCCAGACCAAAGACAAGCTGGTGTCTTCCGAAGTGAAGACCGCAGTCGAGCAGGAAATGGGTAAGTACTTCTCCGACTTCCTGTTGGAGAACCCGAACGAGGCCAAGCTGGTCGTCGGCAAGATGATCGATGCTGCCCGCGCCCGTGAAGCCGCGCGTAAAGCCCGTGAGATGACCCGTCGTAAAGGCGCTTTGGATATCGCTGGCTTGCCGGGCAAATTGGCTGACTGCCAGGAGAAGGACCCTGCCCTCTCCGAACTGTACCTGGTGGAAGGTGACTCTGCTGGCGGTTCCGCCAAGCAGGGTCGCAACCGTCGCACTCAGGCCATTCTGCCGTTGAAGGGCAAGATCCTCAACGTTGAGAAGGCCCGCTTCGACAAGATGATTTCCTCGCAGGAAGTCGGCACCTTGATCACGGCACTCGGTTGCGGTATTGGCCGTGATGAGTACAACATCGACAAGCTGCGCTACCACAACATCATCATCATGACCGATGCTGACGTCGACGGTTCGCACATCCGTACCCTGCTGCTGACGTTCTTCTTCCGTCAGTTGCCAGAGCTGATCGAGCGTGGCTACATCTACATTGCCCAGCCGCCGTTGTACAAAGTGAAAAAGGGCAAGCAAGAGCAATACATCAAAGACGACGACGCCATGGAAGAGTACATGACGCAGTCGGCCCTGGAAGATGCCAGCTTGCACCTGAACGACGAAGCCCCGGGCATCTCCGGCGAGGCGCTGGAGCGTCTGGTCAACGACTTCCGTATGGTCATGAAGACGCTCAAGCGCTTGTCGCGCCTGTACCCTCAGGAGCTGACCGAGCACTTCATCTACCTGCCGGCCGTGAGCCTGGAGCAGTTGGGCGATCACGCCGCCATGCAGGACTGGCTGGCCCAGTACGAAGTGCGTCTGCGTACCGTTGAGAAGTCTGGCCTGGTGTACAAAGCCAGCCTGCGCGAAGACCGTGAACGTAACGTATGGCTGCCGGAGGTCGAACTGATCTCCCACGGCTTGTCGAACTACGTCACCTTCAACCGCGACTTCTTCGGCAGCAACGACTACAAGACAGTCGTTACTCTTGGCGCGCAACTGAGCACCCTGCTGGACGATGGTGCCTACATTCAGCGTGGTGAGCGTAAGAAAGCGGTCAAGGAGTTCAAGGAAGCTCTGGACTGGCTGATGGCTGAAAGCACCAAGCGTCATACCATCCAGCGATACAAAGGTCTGGGCGAGATGAACCCGGACCAGCTGTGGGAAACCACCATGGACCCGGCTCAGCGTCGCATGTTGCGTGTGACCATCGAAGACGCCATTGGCGCAGACCAGATCTTCAACACCCTCATGGGTGATGCGGTCGAGCCTCGCCGTGACTTCATCGAGAGCAATGCCTTGGCGGTGTCTAACCTGGACTTCTGATCAGGTAAAGCAGCTGGAAATAAAAAAGGCCAACGCTGAGCGTTGGCCTTTTTTATGGGTAATGGTTAAGCATTTTAAAATGCTCCACGTGGAACATCATTACTTCAGCTCTGCGCCGGTGTTGCCACACTCTCCAACCGATACCCGTACCCATAGATCGTCAACAGCTGCCAACCGCGATCCGCCGTTAGCCCGAGCTTGTTACGTAGACGGTAGATGTGGGTATCCAAAGGTCGTGACGAGACCATTTCTTCATGGCTCCAAAACCGCTCATACAGGTATTCACGCGACAGCGGCCGCGCCAGATTGGCAAACAGGCAACTGGCCAGACGGTATTCGCGCTCTGTCAGGTTAATGGGTTTTCCCGCGCGGGTGACGGTCAGTTCGGCATCGTCGAACGTCAGGTCATTGAAACTCTGTACTTCCTGGGTCGCCGATTTCTGCAAACCGTGGCGGCGCAGCACGGCGCTGACGCGTGCTTTGAGTTCGTTGGGGCGAAAGGGTTTGCTGACGTAATCATCTGCGCCGCTGTTCAATGCGGTGACGATATCGCTCTCGGCATCGCGGCTGGTCAGCATGATCACCGCGGGCGGTGATTCCATGTGTTCGCGGGTCCAGCGCAACAAAGCTATACCCGAGATATCCGGCAGTTGCCAGTCCAGGATCAGCAGGTCAAAGGTTTCCCGCCGCAGTTGGCGCAGCAGGTCTTCACCGCGCTCAAAGAAATGCAGCGACCATGGCTGTTCCGCTGTACCGGGAATCTGTCGCAGTGTCTGTTCCACCCGTCGCAACTCGGCGGGCTCGTCATCCAGTATTGCGACTCGCATGGTGGGGTCCTTCCTGCAAAAAATACGACTGCTTTAATGAGAGACGACTGTACAAAGCCAGACTCTGAATCTGAATAATTATGGGCAGATTCTACGAGCCTTGTATCTATCGATACGCTGATAAGATCCCGTGATGCTCAACGGAAAGATACCGGCTCCTGTCTGTAAGGAAAAGAACTCGCTCATACCCCTGCCCTGCACCAAGGTGAGGTATGGTTTGTTGCACGGTTCTGGGTAAAGTCCTCAACTGAGACCGAAATAAGCTTCACTGGTTTCAGAACAAAGTTGAACGTCACCACATGGAGAGGGAGCTGGGCCTATGACACCTTTACCCAATGACCATCAATGCCTTCGCGCACTTTCGGCGGTAGCCCTGTGAAGCTATGGCGCAAAGCCGAGAAACGCCAACCCACCCAGGCACAGCTGTTGTTCCATGGGTTGGTCCGTGAATGGTTACTGATCGGGCTGGTGTTGCTGCCCTTTACCGTTTACCTCTCGTTGAGTCCGGGCCTGGCGCTCAATAATCCTCTCTACGACAGCCTGCGCCGACTGACACCCTTGCCGGTTGATCCACGGATTCTGCTGGTCACCATTGATGCGCCCAGCCTGGAAATACTCGGCCCCTGGCCTTGGCCGCGCAGCGTACACGCAGACCTGATCGAACGCCTCAGTACCGCCCAGCCGGCCGGCATTCTATTCGATGTAATCTTCAGCGAATCTGGTGAGGGGGCTGATGGACGGCGATTGGCAGATGCCGTCTGCAATGCTGGCAATGTACTGCTGCCCATCGTCGGTGATAGCAGTGTAGGTCCCAGCCTGCCGGGAGAGCCGCTGTCGCCATTGCTCAAGTGCGCCAAGGGTGTGGGGCATATCAACGTCGAAGCAGATAAGGATGGCATTGTACGTAGCGTTTATCTGCGTGAAGGCCCGCCGGGAAGCACGCTTCCTCAACTGGCATGGTTGGCGTTCGCGCTGAGTAGCGAACAAGCACCAGTAATGCCCGGCCTGGCGCAACAGCCCAGCAGCCAGCAGTGGCATCAGGAACATGAAATCCGCGTGCCGTTCACCTCGGAAGATAATCACTTTCCCAGCGTGTCTTACATCAGCGTGTTGCGCGGCGAAGTACCTCCCGAGACGTTGCGCGGCCGGCTGATTCTGATCGGCGCCACGGCGTATGGAATGGCTGATCGTTTTGTGAGCCCGCTTTCCTCCACCGTCGGCACCACCGCGGGAGTGGAGATCCAAGCCGATATCCTCAATGGTTTTTTGCAGGGGCGCAGCATTGTCGACCTGCCCGGATGGCTCGCAGCCTTGTTGGCGACCTCCTTGGTGACCTTGCTGCTGGGCCTGCTGTTGTATCGCCCTCGCTACGCCTTGTGGATGACCCTGGGCGGTATGATCGCGGCGCTGGTGGGCTCATGGGCATTGCTGCGCCTTGGGCATTGGTGGTCCCCCGCCGCGTGTTTGATTGGGCTGCTACTCAGCTACCTCATCTGGAACTGGCGGCGCCTGAGCGTCATCCTGGCTTACTTTGGCTGGGAGCTGGCGCGGTTGGATAACGAGCCCAAGGTACTGCCGGAACGTCGTCGTGCGCCTGCCAGCAAGGGCGACGTGCTGCAGGGGCGGATCTTTGCTCTTGAGCAGGCAGTCAGCCGCACGCGTGATACGCGGCGCTTTATGGCGGACGGGCTGGAATGTCTGCCGGTCGCTACGCTGATAACCGACCCTCAAGGCAATATCCTATTGGCCAATCGAGTAGCCCGGGATGTGTTCGGTAACGACCTGGTCAACTCAAACCTCATCGAACAACTCGCCGATTTGGGCTATCCCCCGCTGCACAACGGCGTACGCCCTGCCCTGTCAGCACTGGAATTGGTCGAGTTTCGCGATATCCACCAGCGCAGCTTGCGGATGGAGCTTGCGCCCTTGCTTCCGGCCGAAGGTGACTTCGCCCTCGGCTGGCTGTTAAGCCTGACGGACCTGAGCAAGGAGCGAGAAGCCCAGCAGCACCGCGAGACCATGCTGCGTTTCCTGTCCCACGACCTGCGCGCACCCCATTCGGCGATCCTCGCCCTGCTCGATGTGCATAACGGCCAATCGCCGGTTTTTGCCCAGGTCGAGCAACAGGTCCGACGGGCCTTGAGCCTTACCGAATCCTTCGTGCAATTAGCCAAGGCCGAGGCTGACGGCTACCAGTTCCAGACGACCTTGTTCGCTATGCTGGTGATGGACGCTTTTGATCAGGTGGCGGTGATTGCGCAACTCAAGGGTATCCATCTGGTCCACGACCTGGATGAGGCAGATGAAGCGATGGTCCACGCCGATCAATCACTGCTCACCCGTGCGTTATTCAACGTGCTGGAGAATGCGATCAAATATTCCCCATCCGGAACTACCGTCAGGTTAAGGCACGCCAGTGCACAGGGGTGGCTGGAATGCCGCATCAGCGATCAGGGGCCGGGGATCGCCCCCGAGGATTTGCCGGAGCTGTTCAGCCAGTACCGGCGTTTTGATTCGGCCCAGGGCAGTGACGGTCTGGGACTGGGGCTGACGATGGTTAAGGCCGTGGTGGAACGCCATGGTGGACGCATCGTTTGTGAAAGTGAGCTGGGTAAGGGCTCGACATTCATCTTGTTACTGCCGCAGTTGGACGACTAAAAACTGACTTTTCTGCTGTGCATAAAAAACCGGTCACAAGGACCGGTTTTTTTATGAGGAAAAAACTTATGCACGTTTTTCGAGATTTTATGACCTTCAGAAATATAGAAGCAAATCAGTAGGTTATGAATCAAAAAAGCCAATTCGCCAACAAAGCGTGCACAGGTTATCCACAGATCCTCAAATCGCCGGGGTCTCCACCACCAGGGGCTCGGGAGGCAGGGAGCCCATGGCTCGCTGCTGCGCTTCATTCCACGCTGCGGCGCGGTCGTTCAGTGCAGCAATGGCACGCGGCCCCTCGCCTTCTGCGTACATCGGCTCGCCTATCACCACGGTGATGGTGCCTGGGCGTTTGGCCCAGCCGGTCTTTGGCCAGAACTTGCCGGCATTGTGGGCAATGGGCAGCACCGGCAGGTTGGCGTTGACCGCCAAGGCGGTGCCGCCCCGTGAAAATTTGCCTACGGTGCCGTAGGGCACACGCGTCCCCTCTGGGAAGATCAGCACCCAGACGCCATCCTTGAGCAACTCGTCGCCCTTCTTGGCCACATGCTTGAGTGCTGCCTTGGGGTTGTCACGGTCAATGGCGATCGGGCGCAACATGGCCATGGCCCAGCCAAAAAACGGCACGTACAGCAGTTCACGCTTAAGCACCTGGCTCAGGGGCGAGAAGTATGCGGAAAGAAAGAAGGTTTCCCAGGTGCTTTGGTGGTTCGAAAGAATCACGCAGGGTTGATCTGGGACGTTTTCTGCGCCCTTGACCTCGAAACGGATGTTCAGGAATACCTTGCTCAGCCACAACGCGCAGCGGCACCAATAAACGTTGATGAAGCGATAACGCGCCTTGAACGGCAGGAAGGGTGCAATAAAAAAGCTCAGGGTGCACCAGAGAAACGAACTGGTGCCCAGCAGCAGGTAAAAGAAAAAGGTTCTGATGGCCTGCAAGATCGACATGGCGGCATTTACCGTTGCGGGACACGGCCCGCCTGTTAAAAGCGCACTCCCGAACAATCCTTGGTCAGGAAGTCGAGGGCGGCTAGTTATTAATAAGTTCTGCGGCAACGGCCGCCAGATCGTCAAAAATCAAGGTGCCTACCGGCAGGTTTTTAGCCTGGGTCTTTTCGCCTTTTCCGGTCTTTACCAAAACTGGCTGAGAGTCGACGGCTTTGGCCGCCTCCAGGTCACCGAGGCTGTCCCCGACGAACCATATCCCAGTCAGGGGCACCTTGTAATGTTCTGCAATGATTTTCAACATGCCAGGCTTGGGCTTGCGGCAATCGCAGCCCTCATCCGGCCCGTGGGGGCAGTAAACCACCAGCCCCACCTCACCGCCCTGTTCGGCCACCAACGTGCGCAAGCGCGCGTGCATGGCGTCCAGGGTGGCGATGTCGTAGTAACCGCGGGCGATGCCGGACTGGTTGGTGGCGATGGCCACTGTCCAGCCGGCTTTGCTCAACTGCGCGATGGCCTCGATCGAGCCGGGCAAGGGGATCCACTCTTGCACCGACTTGATGTAAGCGTCGGAGTCATAGTTGATCACCCCGTCCCGATCGAGAATCAGCAGTTTCAACATGATCAGCCCAGTACGGAAATGTCGGCGATATTGATGAACAAACCACGCAGGCGCGCCAGCATGGCGTAGCGGTTTTTGCGCACGCCGGCATCGTCGGCATTGATCATCACCGCTTCGAAGAACGCATCCACCGGCTCGCGCAACGACGCCAGGCGCGCCAGCGCTTGCGCGTAGTTACGCTCGGCGATCAGTGGCTTCACGGCGCTCTCGGCCTTGGCGATGGCCGAGTTCAGCGAGAACTCCTTGGCGTCGGCAAACAGGCCAGGGTCGACTTCGGCACTGCCGAGGTTATCGGCCTTGCTCAGCAGGTTCGACACGCGCTTGTTCACGGCGGCCAGGGCATCGGCTTCCGGCAGCTTGCGGAACGCTTGCACGGCTTGTACACGCTGGTCGAAGTCCAGTGCTGAACCCGGTTGCAGGGCACGTACCGAGAGGTAGACGGAAACATCCACGCCTTCGTCTTCGTAACGCGCACGCAAGCGGTCGAACACGAACTCCAGCACTTGCTCGGCCAGGCCGGCTTGCTTGACCTTGGTGCCGAACTGGCCGACGGCGAATACCACGGCCTGAGTCAGGTCGAGGTCCAGCTTCTTGTCGATCAGGATCCGCAGCACGCCCAATGCCGCACGGCGCAGGGCATACGGGTCTTTGCTGCCGGTGGGCAACATACCGATACCGAAGATACCCACCAGCGTATCGAGCTTGTCGGCGATGGCCACAGCTGCACCCGTCAGGGTGGTCGGCAGTTCTGCACCGGCACCGCGTGGCATGTACTGCTCGTTCAGGGCCAGGGCGACATCGTCCGGCTCGCCGTCGTTGAGGGCGTAATAGTAACCGGCAACACCTTGCATCTCAGGGAACTCGCCGACCATTTCGGTGGCCAGGTCGCACTTGGACAGCAAGCCGGCACGGGCAGCCCAGGCTGCGTCGCCGCCGATGCGTGGAGCAATGTAGGCTGCCAGCTTGGAAACCCGCACGGCCTTGTCGTAGACACTGCCGAGTTTTTCCTGGAACACCACGTTTTGCAGGCGCAGGTTGAAGTCTTCCAGCTTCTGCTTCTTGTCTTGCTTGAAGAAGAACTCGGCATCGGTCAGCCGCGGGCGAACGACTTTCTCGTTACCGGCGATGATCTGCTGCGGGTCCTTGCTCTCGATGTTGGCCACGGTGATAAAACGCGGCAGCAACTTACCGTCCGCATCCAGCAGGCAGAAGTACTTCTGGTTGTCCTGCATGGTGGTGATCAAGGCTTCTTGCGGCACATCGAGGAAACGCTCTTCGAACGAGCACACCAGCGGCACCGGCCATTCCACCAGGGCGGTCACTTCGTCCAGCAGGCTTGGCGGCACGATGGCGGTGCCTTCCTGCAGGCGGGCCAGCTCTTCGGTGCGCTTGCTGATCAGCTCGCGACGCTCATTGGCATCGGCCAATACGTAAGCGGCACGCAGGTCGTTAAGGTAGTTGGCCGGCGAAGTGATGCGCACGCTTTGCGGATGATGGAAGCGGTGACCACGGGAGTCACGACCGGCCTTCTGGGCGAGGAGGGTGCAATCGATGACCTGGTCACCGAGCAGCATCACCAGCCATTGGGTTGGACGTACGAACTCTTCCTTGCGCGCACCCCAGCGCATGCGCTTGGGAATAGGCAGGTCGTTCAGGGAGTCTTCAACGATGGTCGGCAACAGGCTGGCGGTCGGCTTGCCGGTGATGACCTGGCTGAAACGCAGTTTCGGGCCACTTTGGTCGATCTCGCTCAGCTCTACGCCACACTTCTTGGCAAAGCCAAGGGCGGCCTGGGTAGGGTTGCCGTCGGCATCGAAAGCTGCCTGACGCGGTGGGCCGTCCAGGTTGATGTTGCGGTCCGGCTGCTGGGTTTCCAGCGCGGTCAGCAGCACAGCCAGACGGCGCGGCGCGGCGTAGACTTTTTTGGCTTCAAACTTCAGGCCGGCAGTCTGCAGGCCTTTTTCGATACCGGCCAGGAACGCATCGGCCAGGGTATTGAGTGCCTTGGGTGGCAGCTCTTCGGTGCCCAGTTCAACCAGGAAATCTTGAGCACTCATTGTGCAGCCTCCAGCTTAGCCAACACTTCATCACGCAGGTCCGGGGTGGCCATCGGGAAGCCCAGCTTGGCGCGAGCCAGCAGGTAGGCTTGAGCGACGGAACGCGCCAGAGTGCGTACACGCAGGATGTATTGCTGGCGTGCGGTTACCGAGATGGCACGGCGCGCGTCCAGCAGGTTGAAGGTATGGGACGCCTTCAACACCATTTCATAGCTTGGCAACGGCAGCGGCTGGTCGAGTTCGATCAGGCGCTTGGCTTCGCTTTCATAGAAATCGAACAGTTCGAACAGCTTGTCGACGTTGGCGTGTTCGAAGTTGTAGGTGGACTGCTCCACTTCGTTCTGGTGGAACACATCGCCGTAGGTCACCTTGCCGAACGGGCCGTCAGCCCATACCAGGTCGTAGACCGAGTCCACGCCTTGCAGGTACATGGCCAGGCGCTCCAGACCGTAGGTGATCTCGCCGGTGACCGGGTAGCATTCAATGCCGCCCGCTTGCTGGAAGTAAGTGAACTGCGTCACTTCCATGCCGTTGAGCCAGACTTCCCAGCCCAGGCCCCAGGCGCCCAGGGTTGGCGATTCCCAGTTGTCTTCGACGAAACGGATGTCGTGCACCAATGGGTCCAGACCGACATGTTTCAGCGAGCCCAGGTACAGTTCCTGGAAGTTGTCCGGGTTGGGCTTCAATACCACCTGAAACTGGTAGTAGTGCTGCAGACGGTTCGGGTTTTCGCCGTAGCGGCCGTCAGTCGGGCGACGACTGGGCTGCACATAAGCGGCGTTCCAGGTTTCCGGGCCGATGGCCCGCAGGAATGTAGCGGTGTGGAAAGTGCCGGCGCCTACTTCCATATCGTAGGGCTGAAGTACCACACAACCTTGCTCGGCCCAGTATTGCTGGAGGGCGAGGATCAAGTCTTGGAAGGTACGCACGGCTGGCGTAGGCTGGCTCACGAAATTCACCTGTTACTTGGGCTGCGATTTAAAGAGCGGGAGTATACCCGATTCGGCCCCGCCACCACTCCCTGGAGCCTTATGCCACGCTGCTTTTGGTGTTCTGAAGATCCGCTGTACATGGCTTATCACGATCAAGAGTGGGGAACGCCGCTGCGCGATGCGCAGGGTTTGTTCGAGTTGCTTTTGCTCGAAGGGTTCCAGGCAGGCCTGTCCTGGATCACTGTTTTACGCAAACGCGAGCATTATCGAAAGGTCTTGTTCGGGTTTGATGCGCAGCGCCTGGCCCAGTTGAGCGATGAAGAAATCGAGGCGCTGATGCAGGATCCCGGCATCGTGCGCAATCGCTTGAAGCTCAATGCCACCCGGCGCAACGCCGCGGCCTGGCTGGCGCTGGAAGATCCAGTGGGTTTTTTGTGGTCGTTTGTCGGCGGCAAACCCAAGGTCAATCACTTCAAGGATCGCAGCGACGTCCCGGCGATTACGCCCGAAGCCGAAGCCATGAGTAAAGCCTTGAAAAAGGCCGGCTTCACCTTCGTGGGGCCGACCATCTGCTACGCCTTCATGCAGGCCTCGGGCATGGTCATGGACCACACCCAGGACTGCGACCGTTACGCGGACTTGGTCAACGCCGGTTAGAATGCCGGCTTTGCGCACCACACACGATCAGGAGTGACCTGTGGAAAAGTTTAAAGGCGCCTTGCTGGTAGGCGCTCTTCGGTTGTTTGCCCTGCTGCCCTGGCGCGCCGTACAAGCCGTCGGCACGGGTATCGGCTGGATCATGTGGAAAACCCCCAACCGCTCCCGCGACACCGTGCGGATCAACCTCTCCAAGTGCTTTCCGGAGATGGACCCGGCCGAGCGCGAGCGCCTGGTGGGCCGCAGCCTGATGGACATCGGCAAGTCCCTCACTGAAAGCGCCTGCGCGTGGATCTGGCCGGCGCAGCGCTCCATCGACCTGGTCCGCGAAGTCGAGGGCCTGGAAGTGCTGCACGAGGCCCTGGCCTCCGGCAAAGGCGTGGTGGGCATCACCAGCCACCTGGGCAACTGGGAAGTGTTGAACCACTTCTATTGCAGCCAGTGCAAACCGATCATTTTCTATCGGCCGCCCAAGCTCAAGGCGGTGGACGAACTGCTGCGCAAACAACGCGTGCAGCTGGGCAACCGCGTGGCGGCGTCGACCAAGGAAGGCATTCTCAGCGTGATCAAGGAAGTGCGCAAAGGCGGCCAGGTGGGCATTCCTGCCGACCCGGAACCGGCTGAGTCCGCGGGCATCTTCGTACCGTTTTTCGCCACCCAGGCGCTCACCAGCAAATTCGTGCCCAACATGCTCGCGGGCCACAAGGCCGTGGGTGTGTTCCTGCATGCCCTGCGGCTGCCGGACGGCTCGGGCTACAAGGTGATCCTGGAAGCAGCGCCGGAAGACATGTACAGCACCGACACCGCCACCTCCTGCGCGGCGATGAGCAAAGTGGTGGAGCGCTATGTGGGCGCCTACCCGAGCCAGTACATGTGGAGCATGAAGCGCTTCAAGAAGCGCCCGCCGGGCGAGGCACGGTGGTACTGACTCACACCTGACTCAAGACCGATATAGAAACAATGTGGGAGGGGGCTTGCTCCCGATAGCGGTGGTTCAGTCAAATATGCATTGGCTGACACACTGCCATC
The DNA here is from genome assembly GCF_001439735.1 of Pseudomonas paralactis. Classification (GTDB taxonomy): domain Bacteria; phylum Pseudomonadota; class Gammaproteobacteria; order Pseudomonadales; family Pseudomonadaceae; genus Aquipseudomonas; species Aquipseudomonas paralactis. The sequence continues at coordinate 103,286 of NZ_JYLN01000003.1, read as the reverse complement.
GGGAGCAAGCCCCCTCCCACATTTAGTCCTGTATCAAGCCTGGCGGTCGAGTTTTTTCAGGAACACTGCCATCTCTTTTTCGGCCTGCTTGTCGCCGTGGGCCTGGGCCGCTTCAATGCCTTTTTCCCACGCCTGTCGTGCTGAGGCACTGTCACCCTGGGCCTGGTGCGCCTTGCCCAACAACTTCCACGCCGCCGAGTACTTCGGATCGAACTCGACGCATCGCTGCAAATGCTCGGCCGCCTTTGCGTTGTCCTTCAGGTCCAGATAACCCTTGCCCAGGCCGAACCGCAGCAGTGAATTATCCACACCCTTGGCGAGCATTTTTTCCAGGGATTCGAGCATGACTGTGCGTCCTTTAGCTATATAGCGGTTTCGATATCGTCATCGCGGGCAAGCCCGCTCCCACACTTGAACGCGATCACATGTGGGAGCGGGCTTGCCCGCGATGGCGGCGGCAGGCTCACTCAATTTTTTCAGAAAAAACTCAGCCCCACGTGGAACAGCTTCTCCACATCGCGGATATGTTTCTTATCCACAAGGAACAAAATCACGTGGTCTCCGGTGGCGATCACCGTGTCGTCGTGGGCAATGATCACTTCTTCATCGCGAATGATCGCGCCAATGGTGGTACCGGGCGGCAGGCCGATATCGCGGATCGCCTTGCCAATCACTTTGCTGGACTTGGAGTCGCCGTGGGCAATCGCCTCGATGGCCTCCGCCGCACCCCGGCGCAGGGAGTGCACGCTGACAATGTCGCCACGGCGCACGTGGGCAAGCAAGGTGCCAATGGTCGCCAGTTGCGGGCTGATGGCGATGTCGATATCGCCGCCCTGGATCAGGTCCACATAGGCCGGGTTGTTGATGATGGTCATCACCTTCTTCGCCCCCAGCCGCTTGGCCAGCAACGACGACATGATGTTGGCTTCGTCATCGTTGGTCAGGGCCAGGAAGATATCGGCGTCGGCGATGTTCTCTTCCATCAGCAGGTCGCGGTCCGAGGCGCTGCCTTGCAGTACGACAGTGCTGTCGAGGGTGTCGGACAAATGCCGGCACCGCGTCGGGCTCATCTCGATGATCTTCACCTGATAGCGGCTTTCGATGGCTTCGGCCAAACGCTCGCCAATCTGCCCACCGCCGGCGATGACGATGCGTTTGTAGCTTTCGTCGAGCCTGCGCATTTCGCTCATGACCGCGCGAATATTCGCCTTGGCGGCGATGAAAAACACTTCGTCGTCGGCTTCGATCACCGTGTCGCCCTGGGGCAGGATCGGCCGGTCACGCCGGAAAATCGCGGCCACGCGGGTTTCCACGTTGGGCATGTGCTCACGCAGCTGGCGCAGTTGCTGGCCCACCAACGGCCCACCGTAGTACGCCTTTACCGCCACCAGTTGCGCCTTGCCCTCGGCGAAGTCGATCACCTGCAAGGCGCCTGGGATTTCGATCAGGCGCTTGATGTAATGGGTGACCACCTGTTCCGGGCTGATCAATACATCCACCGGGATGGCATCGTTATCGAACAGGCCGGCGCGGGTCAGGTAGGCCGCTTCGCGCACCCGGGCGATCTTGGTCGGGGTGTGAAACAAGGTGTGAGCAACCTGGCACGCGACCATATTGGTCTCGTCACTGTTGGTCACCGCCACAAGCATGTCGGCATCGTCGGCACCCGCCTGACGCAGCACCGTTGGGAACGACGCCCGGCCCTGTACCGTGCGGATGTCCAGGCGGTCGCCGAGGTTGCGCAGGCGTTCGGCATCGGTGTCGACCACGGTGATGTCGTTGGCTTCGCCGGCCAAATGTTCGGCCAGCGTACCTCCGACCTGCCCTGCCCCAAGGATGATGATTTTCATCCGGTCACTCCCTTAAAACCATTCAGCCGCGTGCGGCGGCGATCTTGATCAGTTTGGCGTAGTAGAAGCCATCGTGCCCGCCTTCCTGCGCGAGCAGTTGGCGACCGTGGGGCTGCTTGATGCCGGCGCTGGTGGCGAGGTCCAGTTCGCGCGCGCCGCTGGTGCGGGCGAGGAAAGCCTGGATGACCTCGGTATTTTCGGTGGGCAGCGTGGAGCAGGTGGCGTACAGCAGGATGCCGCCGACTTCCAGGGTTGGCCACAGCGCGTCAAGCAGTTCGCCTTGCAGCACCGCCAGGGCGGCGATGTCGTCGGGCTGGCGGGTCAGCTTGATGTCCGGGTGCCGACGGATCACACCAGTGGCGGAGCACGGAGCGTCCAGCAGGATGCGCTGGAATGGCTTGCCGTCCCACCACGTCGCGGTGTCGCGCCCGTCGGCGGCGATCAGGTCGGCGCTGAGGCCCAGACGTGCAAGGTTTTCCCGCACGCGCACCAGGCGCTTGGCCTCAAGATCCACAGCCACCACACCGGCCAGGTCTTTTTCAACCTCAAGGATGTGACACGTCTTACCGCCTGGCGCGCAGCAGGCGTCGAGTACGCGCTGGCCGGGGGCCAAGTCGAGCAGGTCGGCAGCCAATTGCGCGGCCTCGTCCTGCACGCTGATCCAGCCTTCGGCAAAGCCCGGCAGGCTGCGCACATCGGCGGCGGCTTCCAGCACGATACCGTCCGTGCTGTACACGCACGGGGTGGCGTTGATGGCCGCGTCGGCGAGTAATTGCAGGTATGCATCCCGGCTGTGGTGGCGACGGTTGACCCGCAGGATCATCGGCGGGTGCGCGTTGTTGGCCGCGCAGATAGCCTCCCATTGCTCGGGCCAGAAGGCTTTCAGGGATTTTTGCAGCCAGCGCGGGTGGGCGGTGCGCACCACCGGATCATGTTCCAGCTCGGCCAACAGCGCTTCGCTCTCGCGCTGAGCGCGGCGCAGCACGGCATTGAGCAGGGCCTTGGCCCAGGGCTTTTTCAGCTTGTCGGCGCAACCGACGGTTTCACCGATGGCGGCGTGGGCCGGTACGCGGGTGTAGAGCAACTGGTAGAGACCCACCAGCAACAGCGCCTCGACGTCAGCGTCTGCTGCCTTGAACGGCTTTTGCAGCAGCTTGGCTGCCAGTGCCGACAACCTTGGCTGCCAACGGGCGGTGCCAAAGGCGAGGTCCTGGGTGAAACCGCGATCCCGGTCTTCGACCTTGTCCAATTGCGTGGGCAATGAACTGTTCAGCGAAGCCTTGCCGTTGAGCACGGCGGCGAGAGCCTTGGCGGCGGCCAGACGTGGGTTCATTGAGCGGCCACCCCGAGGATCGTACCCAAGGCAAATTTCTCGCGGCGGCTATTGAACAAATCGCTGAAGTTCAGCGCCTTGCCGCCGGGCAATTGCAGACGTGTCAGGCACAACGCCTGCTCGCCGCAAGCGACCAACAGCCCGTCTTTGCTGGCGCCGATAATCTCGCCGGGGGCGCCCGTGCCATCGGCCAGGGTCGCGGCCAACACTTTCAAGGCTTCGCCGTTAAGGGTGCTGTGGCAGATCGGCCATGGGTTGAAGGCACGTACCAGACGCTCCAGCTCCACGGCCGGGCGGCTCCAGTCGATGCGTGCTTCGTCTTTGTTCAATTTGTGCGCGTAGGTGGCCAGGCTGTCGTCCTGTACCTCGCCTTCCAGTGTGCCTGCTGCCAGGCCGGCGATGGCCTGGATCACCGCAGGCGGGCCCATTTCGGCAAGGCGGTCGTGCAGACTGCCACCGGTGTCTTGCGCGCTGATCGGGGTGGTGACCTTAAGCAGCATCGGGCCGGTGTCCAGGCCCGCCTCCATACGCATCACGGTCACGCCGCTTTCGCTGTCGCCCGCTTCAACGGCGCGCTGGATCGGTGCCGCACCGCGCCAGCGAGGCAACAGCGAGGCATGGCTGTTGATGCAGCCCAGGCGCGGGATATCCAGCACCGCCTGAGGCAGGATCAAACCGTAGGCCACCACCACCAGCAAGTCCGGCTTCAGCGCGGCCAGTTCGGCCTGGGCGTCGCTGTTACGCAGGGTTGGCGGTTGCAGTACAGGGATGTTGTGTTCAAGGGCCAACAGCTTGACCGGGCTCGGCATCAGTTTTTGCCCGCGACCGGCCGGGCGATCCGGCTGGGTGTACACCGCGACGATGTCATAAGGGCTGGCAAGCAGCGCCTTGAGGTGTTCGGCGGCGAATTCAGGGGTGCCGGCAAAAACAATGCGCAATGGCTCGGTCATGGGAGTTCTCGGTTAAAAACAGTCACAAAAGAAAAAGGCTTGCCGCAGCAAGCCTTTGGAAGAAGGGCATCAAGCTTGCTGGCGATGCTTTTTTTCCAGCTTCTTCTTGATCCGGTCCCGCTTGAGCGTGGACAGGTAATCGACAAACAGTTTGCCGTTGAGGTGGTCGCATTCATGCTGGATGCACACCGCCAGCAGGCCTTCGGCAATCAGCTCAAACGGCTTGCCGTCACGGTCCAGGGCCTTGATCTTCACGCGCAGCGGGCGTTCCACGTTCTCGTAGAACTCCGGCACCGACAGGCAGCCTTCCTGGTATTCGCCCATCTCATCGGTCAGCGGTTCGAACTCGGGGTTGATGTACACCCGCGGTTCGCTGCGATCTTCCGACAGGTCCATGACCACGACACGCAAGTGCACGTTGACCTGGGTCGCGGCGAGGCCGATGCCCGGGGCTTCATACATTGTTTCAAACATGTCATCGACCAACTGACGAACCTTGTCGTCCACTACGGCCACCGGCTTGGCGATCGTGCGCAGGCGCGAGTCGGGAAATTCGAGGATGTTCAAAATAGCCATAAGCGTAATTGCTGCACATGTGAGGTAAAGACCAATCGGCGGTGGGATGGACCCACACGGCCGGTGTGAAACGCTCAGAAGCCACGAGGGCCAAGGCATTTCACGCGAACGCACATAATAAAGGAGATTCACCCCATGAGGAAATCGCTACTCGTCTTGCTGCTGTGGGCCCCTGTCGCCATGGCGTTGATTCCCAAGCCCACTGAGCGCCTGGATCACGCGACGCAAAGGGCCATTCAGCACTTTTTACTGCATAACCGGATTGTCGACACGCCCCAGGAGCTGGACAACGCGCCCTACATTGTTGCGGCGCAAGGCGGTCGCGTGCTGGGGGCCAATGGCGAGCGCGTGCATGCCCGCGGTCACCTGGACCCGGCCCAGCCAAGCTACGGGATCTTTCGCCAAGGCAAGGTCTACACCGACCCAGCCACCCAGGAGCTACTGGGCGTCAATGCCGATGAGATCGGTACCGCCCGCTTTGTGCTCGCCGACGACCTCACCACCCTTGCAGTGCAGCGGGTGACTCAGGAAATCCGCCCAGGTGACCGCTTGCTGGGTGCACGACCTCCGGTAAAGCTGAACACCCTGGAATCCGCCAACGCCTCGGCCATCATCACAGGGCACATCATCGATATCCCCAAGGGCGTCACTCAGATTGGCGTGCTGGACGCCGTGACCCTGAACAAGGGCCGCCGCGATGGATTGATCGAAGGCCAGTTACTGACGGTGATCAAGGCAGGCGCCACCGTGCGAGACGTCCTTACCGGCACGCCAACCCAACTCCCGCAAGAACGGGCCGGCACCCTTCTGGTGTTTCGCACCTATGAAAAACTCAGTTACGCCCTGGTGCTCAATGCTTCACGCGCGCTGGCTGTAAAGGATCGTTTCGAGACCCAACAAGAAGCGCAATAAATAGCCTGCTAAATAAGTTACCAACAGAGTTATCCACAGCTTGTTCCGGTCAAGGATGATCAAATGAATCCGATAAACAGTAGCGAAATTTCTCCGGCAGAGCTGGAAGCCCGACTACGCTTGCACAGGCTGCCGGAACTGGGCCCCAAGCGTTTTCACGTATTGATCCAAGCGTTCGGCTGCGCCTCCAAGGCCCTCAGTGCGCCTGCCAGTGCGTGGCGTTCCCTCGGCTTGCCCGCCATCAGCGCCGATGCCCGGCGCAGCCCGCAAATCCGTGATGGCGCCAGTGCGGCATTGGCCTGGTTAGAAGGCCCGGACCAGCATTTGTTGATGTGGGACCAACCTGAGTATCCCGTCTTGCTCGCTCAAATCGACGACGCACCGCCGCTGTTATTCGTTGCGGGCGACCCGGGCATTCTGGAAAAACCTCAGTTGGCCATGGTCGGCAGCCGGCGTGCTTCCCGCCCCGGCATGGACACGGCCGCCGCCTTTTCCCGCAGCCTGGCGAGCGCCGGTTTTGTCATCACCAGTGGTTTGGCGCTGGGCATTGACGGCGCCGCCCACCAGGCAGCATTAGAGGTGGGCGGTCGTACAATCGGGGTGCTTGGCACCGGGCTGGAAAATTTTTATCCACAGCGCCACCGCAAGCTCGCCGCCGCAATGATCGCCCAAGGCAGCGCGGTGGTTTCCGAGTTTCCATTGGACGCTGGGCCCCAGGCCGGTAATTTCCCACGGCGCAATCGAATTATCAGCGGGCTGTCGCTGGGGGTTCTGGTGGTGGAAGCCAGCATGGCCAGCGGTTCGCTGATCACCGCGCGGCTGGCCGCCGAGCAAGGGCGTGAGGTGTATGCGATCCCGGGTTCCATTCACCACCCCGGTGCCAAGGGTTGCCACCAATTGATTCGCGATGGCGCGGTGCTGGTGGAAACCATCGAACACATCCTTGAGGCGCTGCGCGGTTGGCAGGCGTTATCGCGCCCTGCGCCGGTGCCGGTCACCCACCCACTGGTGGCACTGCTGCATGCGGCGCCGCATAGCAGCGAAGCCCTGGCGATTGCCAGTGGTCGGCCGTTATCCCAAGTGCTGGCAACCCTTACGGAGCTGGAGCTCGAAGGCCACGTCATCTGCGAAAGCGGGCGCTGGCTGGCGCGCTGCCAGGTTTAGCAGCTGCCGGTTTTTGGCGGTGGGTTTTGTAACGAAGATCGGTAAACTGCCCAGAGCTTTAGTCCGGAGATTAAATAATGGTCAACAGGTGGCGTGTGCTGCAAGCCGCACGGGAAATTCGCGCAGGCGCGGTGATTGCCTATCCGACCGAGGCGGTCTGGGGCCTGGGCTGCGACCCGTGGAATGAAGAAGCAGTGGATCGGCTATTGGCGATCAAGAACCGCTCGGTGGACAAGGGGCTGATTCTGGTGGCGGATAATATTCGTCAGTTCGACTTCCTGTTTGAAGACTTCCCGGACACCTGGATCGATCGCATGGCCAGCACCTGGCCCGGGCCCAATACCTGGCTGGTGCCTCATCAGGACTTGTTGCCCGAATGGGTTACGGGTATGCATGACACCGTGGCGTTGCGGGTCACCGATCACCCGTTGGTGAGGGATTTGTGCGCCCAGGTCGGGCCGTTGATCTCAACGTCAGCCAACCCACAGGGGCGCCCGGCGGCACGCACGCGCATTCGCGTGGAGCAGTATTTCCGCGGGCAAGTGGACCTGGTATTGGGTGGTGCACTGGGTGGGCGCAAGAACCCGAGCCTGATTCGGGACCTGGTGACGGGTGATGTGGTGCGGCCCTCCTGACACCGAGGTGCGGCCATCGCGGGCAAGCCCGGCTCCCACATTTGATCAGTCACCGCGGTCAAATGTGGGAGCTGGCTTGCCTGCGATGACGCACTCAAGGCAATAGAATGGTTGAGCCAGTCGTGCGTCGCGCCGACAACTCGGTCTGCGCTTTGGCCGCATCCGCCAGCGGGTAACGCTGGTTGATATCAATGCGCACCTTGCCGCTTTTGATCATCGAAAACAGATCGTCCGCCATCGCCTGCAAGTTCGCCGGATTGTTCGCATAGGTCGCCAGCGTCGGCCGGGTCACGTACAACGAACCCTTGGCCGAAAGGATGCCCAGGTTCACGCCATCCACCGCACCCGATGCGTTGCCAAAGCTCACGACCAACCCCCGTGGCGCCACGCTGTCCAGGGAGGTCAGCCAGGTGTCCTTGCCGACGCCGTCGTACACCACAGGCACCTTTTTGCCGTCAGTCAATTCCAGTACGCGTTGTGCGACATCTTCCTTGCTGTAGTCGATGGTTTCCCAGGCGCCGAGGGATTTGGCCAAGGCGGCCTTTTCCGGCGAACTCACCGTGCCGATCAGCTTCACGCCCAGGGCCTTGGCCCATTGGCAGGCCAGGGAGCCCACGCCACCGGCAGCGGCGTGGAACAAAATGGTTTCGCCGCCTTTCAATTCGTAGGTCTGGCGCAGCAGGTATTGCACGGTCAGGCCCTTGAGCATGGCCCCGGCGGCCTGTTCAAAGCTGATGTCATCCGGCAGGTGCACCAGGTTGGCGGCAGGCAACACATGCAACTGGCTATAGGCACCCAGCGGGCCGCTGCCGTAGGCCACGCGGTCGCCGACTTTGAACTGGGTGACTTCACTGCCCACGGCATCGACTACGCCAGCGCCTTCCGCGCCCAGGCCCGACGGCAGAGCAGGCGGTGCGTAGAGGCCACTGCGAAAATAGGTGTCGATGAAGTTCAGGCCGATGGCCTCATTACGCACCCGGACCTGTTGCGGGCCAGGCTGCGCCGGTGTGTAGTCCACATACTCAAGTACTTCGGGGCCGCCATGGGCGCTGAACTGGATACGTTTGGCCATCTGCACTTCTCCTTGGGTTCGAACCTGCGTAGCCCCCTATCGGACTCCTAAGCTTGATCTTCGTCAACTGCGGCGCACCTAAGTGCAGTGGCATGTGGGCGCAGTGGTATCCTGTGCGCCCATTTGCCGCCGACGCCCAATGGCCTCGCGTAGCTTTGCCCGATTCAAGGTGATGCCATGACTACCCGCACCGAGGCCGTTAAAGCCTACCTGCTTGACCTGCAAGATCGCATTTGCAACGCCCTGGAAACCTTCGAGACGGACACGCGTTTTATCGAAGACGCCTGGACCCGGCCTGCCGGCGGTGGCGGTCGCACCCGTGTGATCGAGAACGGTTCGGTGATCGAAAAAGGCGGGGTTAACTTTTCCCACGTATTTGGTAGCGGCTTGCCGCCGTCCGCCAGCGCCCATCGGCCTGAGCTGGCCGGTCGGGGCTTTGAGGCGCTGGGCGTGTCACTGGTGATTCATCCGCATAACCCGCATGTGCCGACTTCCCACGCCAATGTGCGCTTTTTCATCGCTGAAAAAGAAGGCGAAGAACCGGTGTGGTGGTTCGGTGGCGGCTTTGACCTGACCCCGTATTACGGCAATGAAGAAGACTGCGTCCATTGGCACCGTGTGGCCGAGCAAGCCTGTGCGCCCTTTGGCCCAGACGTGTACGCACGCTACAAAGCCTGGTGCGATTCCTACTTCCACATCAAGCATCGCAATGAACCACGCGGCATCGGTGGCCTGTTCTTCGATGACTTGAACGAATGGGGCTTCGACACCTGCTTCGCCTTTATCCGTGCCATCGGCGATGCCTATATCGATGCCTACCTGCCGATTGTGCAACGCCGCAAGGCCATGGCGTATACCGAACAGCAGCGCCAGTTCCAGGAGTTCCGCCGCGGTCGCTACGTTGAGTTCAACCTGGTTTATGACCGTGGCACCTTGTTCGGTTTGCAGTCGGGCGGGCGTACGGAGTCGATCCTGATGTCGCTGCCGCCCCAGGTTCGTTGGAGCTATGACTGGAAGGCCGAGGCCGGTAGCGAAGAGGCGCGTCTCACTGACTATTTCCTGCAAGACCGCGACTGGCTCGGTGTCGCCGCACCCAAGGCGGCGGTGTGATGGACCGTTATGTTGTGTTCGGCAACCCTATCGGCCACAGCAAATCGCCGCTGATCCACCGTATGTTCGCCGAGCAGACCGGCGAACAACTGGACTACAGCACGTTGCTCGCGCCGTTGGAGGATTTCACCCAGTGCGCCCGTGAGTTTTTTCGCCAGGGTCGTGGCCGTGGCGCCAACGTGACGGTACCGTTCAAGGAAGACGCCTATCGTTTGGCCGATACCTTGACCGAACGTGCCCAGCGCGCTGGTGCCGTGAACACCCTGAGCAAACTGGCGGACGGTACGTTGTTGGGTGACAACACCGACGGCGCCGGGCTGGTACGCGACCTGACGGTCAACGCCGGGCTGATCCTGCAAGGCAAACGCATCCTGTTGTTAGGCGCCGGCGGCGCGGTGCGCGGTGCACTTGAGCCGTTGCTGGCGCAGCAACCCTCTTCGTTGATCATCGCCAACCGCACCGTGGAAAAGGCCGAGTTGCTCGCTGAGCTGTTCGACGACCTGGGCCCGGTGTCTGCCAGTGGTTTCGACTGGCTACGTGAGCCGGTGGATGTGATCATCAACGCCACGTCCGCCAGCTTGTCAGGCGATGTGCCACCGATTGCCGGCAGCCTGATCGAGCCGGGCAAGACGTTCTGCTACGACATGATGTACGCCAAGGAACCTACCGCGTTCTGCCGCTGGGCTGCGGAACAGGGTGCTGTGGTGGCGATGGATGGTTTGGGGATGCTGGTGGAGCAGGCGGCGGAAGCCTTCTTCCTGTGGCGCGGTGTGCGCCCTGATTCAGCGCCGGTACTGGCCGAACTACGCCGGCAATTGGCCTGATCCCACACGCTGATGTGGACACAATTAATGTGGGAGCTGGCTTGCCTGCGATAGCAATAGGTCAGTTACCCATGTGCTGGCTGATCCACCCCTATCGCAGGCAAGCCAGCTCCCACAGTTGATCGGGTTTAGTCTTCGAAATGGAGGGGGCAGTTATCCGATCCCTCCAGCTTCATCAATTCCTCGACCACCTGCGGCCTGGCTCGGCGCAACGTCAGGCTACGCCCCAACCCCGCCAATCGCCGCGCCTCTTGATGCAGCATCTCCACCCCGGAGTAGTCGATAAAATTGATCTGCTGCGCCTCGATCACCACCCGCGCACCCTGCAGACTTTGCAGGCGTACTTGCAGGTAATGGCTGGCGCCAAAAAAGATCGAGCCTCCCACGCGTAATACATCCTCGTCCCCGTCGCGCCATTGCTGAACCCGCGGTTGCGAGGTGCGCTTGAGATAGAAAAACAGCGATGCCAGCACCCCGGCATAAATCGCCGTTTGCAGCTCCAGCAGTAAGGTGGCGACACACGTCAGGCCCATCACCACGAATTCGGCGCGGCTGACTCGAAACAGAGCACGAATCCCTCGGTAATCCACCAGGCCCCAGCAAATGAGCAGAATGCTGGCGGCCATGCTCGGGATAGGAATATGCGCGATCAACGCGGCGCCAAACAACGCAAATACCGCCACCCACAGCGCGGAAAACACGCCGGCCAACGGCGAGCGGGCGCCTGCTTCGTAACTGAGGCCTGAGCGGGTAAACGAACCGGCTGACAGGTAGCCGGAGAAAAATCCGCCAACGATGTTGGATAAACCCTGGGCGCGCACTTCCTGGTTGGCGTCGAGCAATTGTTGCGAGCGGGCCGACAGCGAGCGTGCAATCGACAGGCTGGTCACCAACCCCAGCATCCCCACCGCCACCGCGCTGGGCAGCAGGCGCAGCACCAGGTCCAGGTCCATCGGCAGTGGGCTGAACGGCGGCAACTGGCCGATAAACGAACTGACCCGCGCCACATGCCCGAACATCCCCGGCCATACCCACGCCGCCAGGCTACCCAAGACTAAAGCGATCAACAGCGTCGGCCAGCGTGGCACCCGGGACTTGAGCAGTGCGCCCACCAGCAAAGTGCCAAGCCCAAGGATCAGGGACGCGCGATCCCACTCACCGCCATGGTCCACCAGCGCCAGCAGGCTGTTGAGGGCGGTGGCCTGGCTCGGTAAATCCAGCCCCAGCAGGTTCGGCAACTGCCCCAAAGCAATCACCACCGCGGCGCCCAGGGTGAAGCCCAGCACCACCGAATGGGAAACAAAATTCACCAGCGCGCCAAAGCGCAGCAGGCCGAGCAACCACTGGAACACGCCGGCGAGGAAGGTCAGCAACAGGATGAGGGTGATGTAGTCCTGGGAGCCTGGCACGGCCAATGGACTGATGCTGGCGTAAAGCACGATGGAAATCGCCGCTGTTGGCCCGCAGATCAAGTGCCAGGAAGAACCCCACAGGCACGCGATCAATACCGGGATGATCGCGGCATACAGCCCGTACTCCGGTGGGAGCCCGGCGATCAGCGCGTAGGCAATCGACTGCGGCAGGGCGAGCACCGCGCCGCTGAGGCCGACGATCGCATCCCGGCCCACGCTGGCACGGGTTTGGCGCGGGAGCCAACTGAGAAAAGGGAGAAGTGTATGGCGGTTGGGCCGGGGCATCGAAGGCTCGGGTAAAGGGTTTTGGCAAGAGTATCAATGCATGGGTACTTGTGGGAGCTGGCTTGCCTGCGATGCTGGCGCCTCGGTGTGACAGGCATACCGGGGTGATGCTATCGCAGGCAAGCCAGCTCCCACCGGGTCGCCGGCAAGCATCAGAGTTTGGCTTTTACCGCCGGTAACGCCTCCTGGCCATCCACGGTTTTCACGCCGTCCAGCCACTTATCCAGCATCGCCGGATTCGCCTTGATCCAGGCTTTGGCCGCCTCGGCATTGCTGACCTTGTTGTTGCTCACTTGCGCCATGATGCTGTTCTCCATCTCCTGGGTGAAACTCAGGTTGGTCAGCAGCTTGGCGACATTCGGGCAGGCCTGTGCATAACCCTTGCGGGTCAAGGTATACACGCTGCCGGTGGCGCCGAAATACTGTTCGCCGCCCTTGAGGTAATGCATCTTCAACTGCACGTTCATCGGGTGTGGCGTCCAGCCGAGGAAGGTGACAAAGCGCTGTTTCTTCACTGCTCGCGACACTTCGGCAAGCATCGCCTGTTCGCTGGACTCAATCAGCTTCCACTGGCCAAGGTTGAAGTCATTCTTCTTGATGATTTCCTGCAACGAGATATTCGCCGGCGCGCCGGAGCCGATGCCGTAGATCTTCTTGTCGAACTTGTCGGCAAATTTGCTCAGATCGGCAAAATCACGCACCCCAGCGTCCCACACGTAGTCCGGCACGGCGAGGGTGAACTCGGTGCCGTCCAGGTTTTTCGCCAGTTGCACCACATCGCCATTGGCCACGAATTTGTCATAAAACCCTTGTTGCGCCGGCATCCAGTTGCCGAGAAATACATCCACCTGGCCATCCTTGAGCCCGCCAAAGGTGATCGGTACCGCCAGGGTGTCGACTTTGGGTTTGTAGCCCATGCCCGTCAGCAAAAAACCGGTAATGGCATTGGTGGCGGCGATGTCGCTCCAGCCCGGATCGGCCATCTTTACCGTTTCGCAGCGAGCGTCTGCGTACACATTGGCGCTGCCCAGCGCCAACATGCTCAGTACCACGGTCAACTTTTGCATGGCCTTCCCTCTGTCTGTTTATTGGTTTTGGCAGGGTTGTGGATAACGTGCCTTGCGCTCCAGGTCGTCGAGGTCGATATGGTTGCGCATGTACTGCTGACTGGCGTCTACCTGTGGCTGGTGGTCCCAGCTCTTGAGCGTGCCTTGAGTCAGTGCCTCAAACACCAGGCGGCGGCGACGCTGGCTGGCAAGCACTTGCTGATGGATCGCCGGGATGTCCCATTTGGCCCGCGCCTCCTGCAAAAACGCCTCGAACACCGAGCGATGCTCTGCTGACGGGCTAAGGTTTTCTCGCTCGTGCGGGTCGCTGTGCACATCAAACAGTAGGCAAGGGTCGTCTTCGCTGTAGATAAATTTGTAGGCGCCCCGGCGAATCATCATCAACGGGCTGATGGTGCCTTCGGCCATGTATTCGCCAAACACTTCGTCGTGCCCGCCCTGCCCTTGCAAGTGCGGGACCAGAGAGCGACCGTCCAGCGGCAAGTGCGGGTCCAGCTCGCCACCGGCCAATTCGACCAGGGTCGGCAGCAGGTCGGCGGTGGACACGGCCTGAGTGACCCGCCCAGCCGCGAATTGGCCCGGCGCACTGATCAGCAGTGGTACGCGTGCAGCCATTTCAAACCAGTGCATTTTGTACCAGAGGCCGCGTTCGCCGAGCATGTCCCCGTGGTCGCCGGAGAAGATGATCAGGGTGTCATCGGCCAGGCCGGTGTCTTCCAGGGTTTGCAGGAGTTTGCCGACATTGCTGTCGATGTAGCTGCACGCGCCGAAATAGGCGCGGCGGGCATCGCGGATCTTGTCCACAGGCAGCGGTTTATCCCACAAGTCATAGACCTTGAGCAGACGTTGGGAGTGTGGGTCCAGCTCTGCTTGTGCCGGCGTTGCAGGCAAAGGGATATCGGCGTCGTCGTACAGGTCCCAGAACGGCTTGGGGATGGTGTAGGGGTCGTGAGGATGGGTCATCGACACCGTCAGGCAGAACGGTCGGTCGCCGTCCTCGCGGATATGATCGAACAGGTACTGCTGCGCCTTGAACACCACCTCCTCGTCGAAATCCAGCTGGTTGGTGCGCACGCACGGGCCCGCTTGCAGCACCGAAGACATATTGTGATACCAGGTGGGGCGTACGTCGGGCTCATCCCAATTCACCGCCCAGCCATAGTCCGCGGGGTAGATGTCGCTGGTCAGGCGCTCTTCGTAGCCGTGCAATTGGTCGGGGCCGCAGAAGTGCATCTTGCCCGACAACGCGGTGCGGTAGCCGAGACGACGCAGGTAGTGGGCATAGGTCGGCACATCGGCGGGGAAATCGGCAGCGTTGTCGTAGGCACCGATCTTGCTCGGTAACTGGCCGCTGACCAGGGTAAAGCGCGATGGCGCGCACAACGGGCTATTGCAATAGGCGGCGTCGAATACCACGCCTTGTGCGGCGAGGCGGCTGAGGTTGGGCAGCTTGATCGGGGAAGGCCCATAGAACGGCAGCATTGGCGCGGCCATTTGATCGGCCATGATGAAAAGAATGTTCTTGCGCTTCATGGTTTCTCGGCATTCCATAGGCGTTGTTTATGCCAATGAGCATGAAGTCCATGCCAGGCGGGGTAAAGCCCATGACGAGCAATGCCTAGGATAATGACAGCTTATGTATGAAGCGCTGGGTCACCTCTCTCTCGATCTGCTGCGTGCTTTCGAAGCGGCGGCCCGCCACCGCAGTTTTACCGCGGCGGCGATGGAGTTGGGCACCACCCAGCCGGCGGTCAGCCAGCAGATCAAGCGTCTGGAAGAACAACTGGCAATCCGCCTGTTTGACCGTATCTATCGCGGTATCGAACTCACCGACGCCGGCGTTCTGCTGTTCGAACACGTGCAAGGCGGCCTGCAAAGTATCAACCTGGGGCTCAGCACTATCACCCAGCAGGACCAACACGAAGTGCTGCAAGTGGCTACCGACTTCGCCTTCGCCGCCTATTGGCTGATGCCGCGCCTGCATCGCTTCCACCAGGCCAACCCGCAGGTGGATGTGAGCCTGGTAACCAGTGAGCGCAACCATGCCAGCCTGCGCAGCGATATCGATGTGGCGGTGCTGTTCGGCGATGGCCGTTTCAAGCAGGGCGACAGCCTGTGGTTATTCAACGAGGAAGTGTTTCCGGTATGCAGCCCGCAGTGGCTAAAGGGCCAGGCTGCTCCGCTGACGGTGCAATCCTTGCCCGAGTACCCCTTGCTGCACCTGCGTCAGGAAAACAACAGCCAGTGGTTCGACTGGAGCGGGGTGTTTCGCGAATTGGGTATCACCACTGCGCCAACTCCCGGGCAATTGCGCTTCGACAACTACACCTTGCTGATTCAGGCTGCGATTGCCGGCCAGGGCGTTGCCATCGGCTGGCGCCACCTGGTGGATAACCTGCTGGAACAGAACTGGCTGTGCCGCCCGATCAGCAACACGGTGACCTCGCGTTACGGTTATTACGTGGTGCAACCCCAGCGCAAACGTCGTGGGCAACTGGTGGAACGTTTTGTCCAGTGGCTGGTGGCGGAACAGGCCAGCAGTGCGCAGTCGTTGACCGGGCTGGCCCTGCCTTCGATTGCGGTCTAGGATCGGCACATTGTGGATCCGGAGTCCGTCATGCAACGTATCAAGGGCTATCACGCCCATATCTACTTCGACGCCAGCACCATCGACCAGGCGCGCACGCTGTGTGAGGACGCCGCCAGGCTGTTCCCGTTGCGCATGGGCCGTGTGCATGAACGTCCGGTGGGCCCGCACCCGGATTGGAGCTGCCAGCTGGCATTCGTGCCGCAATACATCGGCGTGGTGTTGCCGTGGCTGGCGCTGCACCGCAATGGCTTGGTGGTGTTCCTGCACCCTGAAACCGGCGATGACCTGAAAGACCACACCGACTACGCGATCTGGATGGGCGCGATGCGCGAGTTGGATCTGTCGGTTCTTTAACGTCCCTTATCAGATAAAGCCTTGCCTCTCCCTAAGTAAAAACAGGGAGCGGTGTAGGATTAATCTTGTCTTGTCTCATTATGTGGGATTGATATTTATATATTGAGATATTCCGGTCCCTAGGTTTATATTCGCCCATCTGCTTTTTTCAGCACCCACTCATTTCAGGTGAAGCGATGCAGGCGCAATTGATCGCGCTCGATTGGGGGACCAGCTCCCTTCGTGCTTACAAACTCGGTCCCGAAGGCGTTGTGCTGGAACAGCGCTCGCAAGCCTGGGGCATCATGCATTTACCCTGCGAGCCACGGGTAATCAACGGTATTGATTGCACTGACGGCTTCGAATTGGCGTTCGATAGCGCCTGCGGCGATTGGCTCGACGCCCAGCCCGGATTGCCGGTGATTGCCTGCGGCATGGTCGGCAGTGCACAGGGCTGGAGCGAGGCGGCTTATCGCGCCACGCCTGTGGACGTCGCCAGCCTGGGCCAGGCGTTGCACCCTGTGCGCAGCCTGCGTGGGGTGGAGGTGCATATTGTGCCGGGGGTGATCGAGCGAGCGGGTTTGCCCAATGTGATGCGCGGCGAAGAAACCCAGGTACTCGGCGTGCTGCAAGGCCTTGGCGCCCAAGTATTGATCGGGTTGCCCGGCAGCCACTCCAAATGGGTCGAGGTGGTTGAAGGCCGTATTACCCATTTCGACACCTTCATGACCGGTGAACTGTTTGCGATATTGAGCAAGCACAGCATCCTGGGTCGCACCCAGCAGCCGAGTGAGCAATTCCAGACCGAGGCCTTTGACCGTGGCGTGCACGTGGCGCTTTCAAAGGATGGCCGGCGTGGCGTGTTGTCGACCTTGTTCAGCGCCCGCACCCTGGGCCTGACGGCTGAGCTTTCGCCCAACCAGCAGCCCGACTACCTGTCCGGCCTGTTGATCGGCCATGAACTCGCCGGTTTGCCAGACAACGCCAAAACCCAGCCGATCATTCTGGTTGGCGCCGCCCCACTCTGCGCCCGCTATCAACGCGCCCTCACCCTTTGCGGCTTCGCTCACGTCAGCCTGGCGCAGGAAGCCACCGAGCGTGGCCTGTGGCAATTGGCGGTGGCGGCTGGGCTCATTCAACCTGTAACGGAGGCCTGACATGCTCAAGCAAGCACTCGCGCAAAACGGTTTGATCGCAATCCTGCGCGGCATACGCCCGGATGAAGCCCAGGCCATTGGCCAGGTCCTGTACGACGCGGGTTTTCGTGTCATCGAAGTGCCGCTCAATTCGCCGGAGCCGTACACCAGCATTCGTACCCTGCGCGACAGCCTGCCCGCCGATTGCCTGATCGGTGCCGGCACGGTGTTGACGCCTGAACAGGTCGAGCAGGTGAAGGCCGCAGGTGGTCAGGTGATTGTCATGCCCCATAGCGATGCCAACGTCCTGCGCGCCGCCAAGGCCGCAGGTCTGTACTTGTCGCCGGGCGTGGCAACGCCAACCGAAGCGTTTGCCGCACTGGCCGAAGGCGCCGACGTGTTGAAGCTGTTCCCGGCCGAGCAGATCGGCCCTTCGGTGATCAAGGCGTGGCTGGCGGTATTGCCGGTGGGCACGTTGCTGTTGCCGGTAGGCGGCGTTACGCCGGACAACATGCAGGTGTTTATCGATGCCGGCGCGAAAGGGTTCGGGTTGGGCTCCGGGTTGTTCAAACCGGGTATGACAGTGGATCAGGTCGCGAGCCGTGCCCAGGCTTATGTCGCCGCCTGGAAAGCCCTGAGCTGACAGCAAGTTCCGCGCCCACAGGCGCTGCATCCATAAGAGAGACAAGAGATGAAAATCACCAAATTGACGACCTTTATCGTCCCGCCGCGCTGGTGCTTCCTCAAGGTCGAAACCGACCAGGGCGTGACTGGCTGGGGTGAGCCTGTGGTCGAAGGCCGCGCTCACACTGTGGCAGCCGCCGTTGAAGAATTGTCCGACTACCTGATCGGCAAAGACCCACGCAATATCGAAGATATCTGGACAGTGCTCTATCGCGGCGGTTTCTACCGGGGCGGTGCGGTGCACATGAGCGCTCTCGCCGGTATCGACCAGGCGTTGTGGGACATCAAGGGCAAAGCGCTGGGCGTCTCGGTCAGCGACCTGCTGGGCGGCCAGGTGCGTGACAAGATCCGCGTGTACTCGTGGATCGGTGGCGACCGCCCCGCCGACACTGCCCGTGCTGCCAAAGAGGCCGTGGCCCGTGGCTTCACTGCGGTGAAAATGAACGGCACCGAAGAACTGCAGTTCCTCGACAGCTTCGACAAAGTCGACCTGGCCCTGGCCAATGTCGCTGCAGTACGCGATGCCGTGGGGCCCAACGTGGGTATCGGCGTCGACTTCCATGGCCGTGTACACAAGCCCATGGCCAAGGTGCTGATGAAAGAACTCGACCCCTACAAACTGATGTTTATTGAAGAGCCGGTGCTCAGCGAAAACTACGAGGCGTTGAAAGAACTGGCGCCGCTGACCAGTACGCCGATTGCCTTGGGCGAGCGCCTGTTCTCGCGTTGGGATTTCAAGCGCGTGCTCAGCGAAGGCTACGTCGACATCATCCAGCCGGACGCCTCCCACGCAGGCGGGATTACCGAAACCCGCAAGATCGCCAACATGGCCGAAGCCTACGACGTGGCCCTGGCCCTGCACTGCCCGCTGGGTCCGATTGCCCTGGCAGCCTGCCTGCAACTGGATGCGGCTTGCTACAACGCGTTTATCCAGGAACAAAGCCTGGGCATTCACTACAACGAAAGCAACGACCTGCTCGACTACGTGCGTGACCCTGGCGTGTTCGACTACGACCAGGGCTTTGTGAAGATCCCCAACGGCCCGGGTCTGGGCATCGAGATCAACGAGGAATACGTGATTGAGCGCGCGGCCATCGGCCATCGCTGGCGCAATCCGATCTGGCGTCACGCCGATGGCAGTTTTGCCGAGTGGTGATTTTTATCTGAAGGAATGCGTTCAAAAATGTGGGAGCGGGCTTACCTGGCACCGCTGCGGTGACTGACCCACCGCTATCGCAGGCAAGCCAGCTCCCACATTTACCGCGTTCCTTCAGCACGTTTTGTCCTCAACAAACATAAAAAGAGGCACCCCATGCACCCTGAATCCCTCACCGGGCAGGCTCCCTTAGTTACGCCCAGCCGAAAGCGCTTTTTCATCATGGTGCTGTTGTTTATCACGGTGGTGATCAACTACCTCGACCGCAGCAACCTGTCGATTGCCGCGCCTGCGCTGACCAGCGATCTGGGTATCGACCCGGTGCAGGTCGGGCTTATTTTCTCCGCTTTCGGCTGGACCTACGCGGCCATGCAGATCCCCGGCGGCTGGCTGGTGGATCGTGTGCCGCCGCGCATCTTGTATACCGCCGCGCTGCTGCTGTGGTCGATTGCCACCGTTATGCTCGGTTTCGCCGCCAGCTTTATCGCGCTGTTCGTGCTGCGTATGGCGGTGGGTGCGCTGGAAGCGCCGGCGTACCCGATCAACAGCCGTGTGGTCACCACCTGGTTTCCCGAGCGCGAACGCGCTACTGCGATTGGCGTCTACACCTCCGGGCAATTTGTCGGCCTGGCGTTCCTCACGCCGGTACTGGCCTGGCTGCAACACCAGTACGGCTGGCACATGGTGTTTGTGGTCACCGGTGGCGTCGGCATCCTGTGGGCGGTGATCTGGTATGCGGTGTATCGCGAACCCAAGGATTTCAAGGGCGCCAATGACGCTGAAATCCAACTGATCCGTGACGGTGGCGGGTTGGTGGACATGCAGGCACAAACCGCCAAGGCGCCCTTCAGCTGGGTCGACCTCGGTATCGTGCTGAGCAAGCGCAAGCTCTGGGGCATCTACCTGGGGCAGTTCTGCCTGAACTCCACGCTATGGTTTTTCCTGACCTGGTTTCCGACCTATCTGGTGAAATATCGCGGCATGGACTTTATCCAGTCAGGTCTGTTGGCGTCACTGCCGTTCCTGGCCGCTTTTGTGGGCGTGCTGTGTTCGGGGGTGTTTTCCGATTGGCTGATCCGTCGTGGCGCCTCGGTAGGCTTTGCCCGCAAGTTGCCGATCATCAGTGGGCTGCTGATTTCCACGGCGATCATCGGTGCCAATTACGTGGACTCCACAGCGTGGGTCATCGCGTTTCTGGCGGTGGCATTTTTCGGCAATGGCCTGGCGTCGATCACCTGGTCGCTGGTCTCGACCCTGGCGCCTGCGCGGTTGCTGGGGCTGACCGGAGGCGTGTTCAACTTCATCGGTAACCTGTCGGCGATCGCCACGCCTATCGTGATTGGCTTTCTGGCCAGTGGTTCGTCGTTTGCACCAGCGATTACTTACATCGCGGTACTGGCGTTGCTCGGTGCGCTTTCCTACATATTGCTGGTAGGCAAGGTCGAGCGGATCGAGCTGTAAAAAGAGGCGACCCCAGGGTCGCCCATTGTTATGGCGCTGATGGCACGGACATCTCGTTGCGAAACACATTGTGCGGATCCCAGTATTTTTTAGTGCGTCGCAGGCGGCTTGCGATCATGAGGTCAGGGAAGAAAACCTTGTACCAGTCTGGGTTTTTGGCATGGCTCGGATTGCCGCCAATGTGTGTCATGTCGAGGTCCGGGTAGTTGATGTAGCACCCTTCGAACGCATTATTGATTGGCACCCCGTGATCATCGGCAAACGCGTTGAAGTACAGCCCTCGGATCCAGTCGGCATGAGCCTGATCGGAGGCGGCGCTGTCGCCGCGCCAGTAACATTGTGGTTGCCACTTCAGGTATGACGAGCGCTGAGCGGCTGACGACTCCCTGCGCACCGGCCCGCTGGCGGCATTGATCTGGCCGCCGAAAGACTGAATCTGGATAAGGCTTTGTGTCAGGTGGATATCAGGGTCTGGCCAGGTCAATGTGGTCCAGATGGCGTCCAGTACTTGAGGGCTGAACGCGCCCTTCTGGTAAGCCGACTTATAACGCCCACGCTGGTTGTCTCCCGAGCCATTCAATGTCTGTTGGCATACCAGCCAATCCAGGCGTTGGGTAGCTTGCTCGGCGGACGCCAATGAATTAATGACGCGCCCGGCGCAGCTGCCACGCGGCTGATGGATGACGTGAAACGGCACCAGTGACTCGGTAGCAGGCAACCCGATGGCGGTCAGCATTTTGCCGACAAAATCGTCGAAAGGGGCTCGATCGTTCAATGCACCGTCCTTGTCAACGTAGTGAATACCCAACGTCACATTGCCCGTGTGCTGATGGCGCATCTCCAGCTTGGTCGCCAGGCCCCAAGTGTCCGTGTTGCTTTGATTGCTGGCGAACCAAGACTGATAGGCCACCAGCAGGTTATCGAGTGCAGGCTTGGTCAGTACCGACCAGTCCCATTCCAATACCAGCCACAGCACCTCTTTCGGTGCCGGTGGCAGGTCTTTGAAGTAATAGCTGGTGATGATGCCGAACTGCCCGCCACCCGCACCGCAGCACGCGGCAAACAGGTCCAGTTCGTCCTGGTCGATGCTGTGCCTGGAAACATGACGCGGTACGAGGCCCTTGCCCTGGCTATCAGGCACCAGGATATCCACCCCGCTCAGCCAGTCACACACCAACCCATATTTTCGCGACAGCAAGCCATACCCACCGCCACAGATATGCCCGCCCAAGCCCACGGAGTAACACGAGCCACCGGGCAGGGTTTTGTTGGCCAGCTTGTATAACGCGACATAGGCGTCCCAGTTTTGGCCGCCGGCTTCCAGGCGAAAGCTATAGCGTTCAGTTGCGCCGGGGATCAGCTCGGAGCCGATTTGCCCGTTGGCGTCGTAGACCACTCGGTTAAGCGCACTGATATCCAGGATCGACAGCACCTCATGTGGGCTATCGGGCATCTTGTTGGCGACGAAACCTTCATAGCAATGGCCACCGCTGCGTACCGTAATGCGCCCATTGGCAAGGGCCAATGCCTGCGCCGCGGCGTCAATAATGTCTTGTGGACTTTGGCAGAGGTAGATCAGGTTGGCGCCATTTTGCGAAGACTGACCCTGCACATTGCCTCGGGGCCAGCGCAGGTTAAAGCCCTTTTGCAAGGTTGAATGACGGGGGTCTGAAGCGGTAATAAGATCAAAGGCCATGATGTACTCCTGAGAGCCAGGGATGACTTCTGATGCAACTAACTTAACGACCGTGGGGCAAGAAATGCGGGGGGCTTGCGGGGGCGGTTAGACGGCTATAGGCATGGAAGTGCGTTGGGGGTGACGTAGCGTCACCCCTCAAGCGTAGCGCAAGTATCAACACGCAGGTGCTTACTTGCGTGCGTTACGCACACCTGCCGACAGCGCCGCGCAATGACTCAGCACGCCATCGATCGCTTGCTGGTCGCTGTCGGCATTGGCAATGTGATCGATCAGTGCCGAACCCACCACCACACCGTCGGCCAGGCGCGCAATCGCCGCTGCTTGTTCCGGTGTACGAATACCGAAGCCGATGCTGATCGGCAGGTCGGTGTGGCGACGCAGACGCGTGACCGCTTCTTCGACATGTTCCAGCGTGGCGGCACCGGCGCCGGTCACGCCTGCTACCGACACGTAATACACAAAGCCGGAACTGCCATTGAGCACCGTCGGCAAACGCACGTCATCGGTGGTCGGCGTGGTCAGGCGGATAAAGTCGATGCCTGCGGCCTGAGCCGGGTCGCACAGCTCGCCATTGTGCTCAGGTGGCATGTCGACCACGATCAGGCCGTCGACGCCGGCTGCCTTCGCATCGGCAATAAACTGCGGCACACCGTATTTGTGAATCGGGTTGAAGTAGCCCATCAACACCAGGGGTGTGTCGCTGTCGCCGGTGCGGAACTCGCGCACCATTTGCAGGGTTTTCGCCAGGTTTTGCTTGGCCTCCAATGCACGGATATTGGCCAGTTGAATGGCCGGGCCGTCGGCCATCGGGTCGGTGAAGGGCATACCCAGCTCGATCACGTCGGCGCCGGCTGCCGGCAAGCCCTTGAGGATCGCCAGCGAGGCGTCATAGCCCGGGTCGCCAGCGGTGACGAAGGTCACCAGGGCGGCACGGTTTTGTTCCTTGAGTTGCGCAAAGCGGGTTTGCAGGCGGCTCATTTAGTGTTTCTCCTGCTTGGACTGTTCCATGTGATGCATCACGGTCTGCATATCTTTGTCGCCACGGCCGGAGAGGTTGACCACCATCAGATGATCCTTGGGCAGGGTGGGTGCGCGCTTGAACACTTCAGCCAGGGCGTGGGCGCTTTCCAGTGCGGGAATAATCCCTTCCAGGCGGCAGCATTTGTGGAAGGCATCCAGGGCTTCGTCGTCAGTTACCGAGGTGTACTGGACGCGGCCAATGTCATGCAACCAGGCGTGTTCAGGGCCGATGCCTGGGTAATCAAGGCCGGCGGAAATCGAATGGGCGTCGATGATCTGGCCGTCGTCGTCCTGCAGCAGGAAGGTGCGGTTGCCGTGCAGCACGCCGGGTACGCCGCCGTTGAGGCTGGCGGCGTGCTTGCCGGTTTCAATGCCATGGCCGGCAGCTTCCACGCCGATGATGTCGACGCTGGTGTCATCCAGGAACGGGTGGAACAGGCCCATGGCGTTGGAGCCGCCACCGATGCACGCCACCAGGCTGTCCGGCAGGCGGCCTTCCTGGGCTTGCAGCTGGGTGCGGGTTTCCTTGCCGATCACGGCCTGGAAGTCGCGCACCATCGCCGGATATGGGTGCGGACCGGCCACGGTGCCGATCAGGTAGAAGGTGCTGTCGACGTTGGTCACCCAGTCACGCAGGGCTTCGTTCATGGCGTCTTTGAGGGTGCCGGTGCCGGCGACCACTGGGATCACTTCGGCGCCCAACAGCTTCATGCGGAACACGTTAGCCTGCTGGCGCTCAATGTCGGTGGTGCCCATGTAGATCACGCACTGCAAGCCAAAGCGTGCGGCAACGGTAGCGGTGGCCACGCCGTGCATACCGGCGCCGGTCTCGGCGATGATGCGTTTTTTGCCCATGCGCCGCGCCAGCAGGATCTGGCCGATGCAATTGTTGATCTTGTGCGCGCCGGTGTGGTTGAGCTCTTCGCGCTTGAGGTAGATCTTGGCGCCGCCACAAAACTCGGTCAGGCGTTCGGCAAAGTACAGCGGGCTTGGCCGTCCAACGTAATCGCGCTGGAAGTAGGCCAATTCTTCATTGAACGCCGGATCCACCTTGGCCGCTTCGTATTCACGGGCCAGGTCGAGGATCAACGGCATCAGGGTTTCGGCCACGTAGCGGCCGCCGAACGCACCAAACAGGCCACTGGCGTCAGGGCCATTGCGTAGATCGGTCTGGGACTGGGTCATGGGACGCTCCAGGAATAAATGTGTGTGAGAGGCAATGACCACCACTCTACCCCTGACGCTTGGGCCTGAAAACCGATAAGATCGCCGTAACCTGTCAGGAAAACTCACATATGAGCCGCGACCTTCCACCCCTCAATGCCCTGCGTGCTTTTGAAGCCACCGCCCGCCTCAGTAGCGTCAGCCAAGCTGCACAGCAACTGCACGTGACCCACGGTGCGGTGAGCCGGCAGCTGAAAGTATTGGAAGAACATCTGGGTGTGAGCTTGTTCGTCAAGGATGGACGTGGCCTTAAACTCACAGATGCGGGCGTACGGCTTCGTGATGCCAGCGCAGAGGCGTTCGAGCGGCTGCGGGACGTGTGCGCCGAACTCACCCAAAGCGGCGCCGACGCGCCCTTCGTGCTCGGCTGCTCGGGCAGCTTGCTGGCACGCTGGTTTATCCCGCGGTTGGGGCGCTTGAATGCGGACCTGCCCGATTTGCGCCTGCACCTGTCGGCGGGAGAAGGCGATCTTGACCCTCGCCGCCCTGGGCTGGACGCTTTGCTGGTATTCGCCGAGCCGCCGTGGCCGGCCGATATGCAGGTGTATGAGCTGGCCAGCGAGCGTATCGGCCCGGTCCTGAGCCCTCGTTTTGCAGGTTTCGAACAGTTGCGTCAGGCTCCGGCGACCGCGTTGTTAAGCGAAGCGTTGTTGCACACCACCTCACGCCCCCAAGCCTGGCCCAGCTGGGCGCGGCAACACGGCATCGAGCCCGGCGCGTTGAAACTCGGCCAGGGTTTTGAGCATTTATATTATTTGCTGGAAGCGGCAGTAGCCGGACTGGGAGTGGCAATTGCGCCAGAACCGCTGGTGGCAGAGGACCTGCGAGCGGGTCGCCTGGTGGCGCCGTGGGGCTTCAGCGAAACCCCGGCGCACCTGGCATTGTGGCTACCCAAGCGCGCCGCGGACGGACGCGCCGGGCAGTTGGCGCAATGGCTCAAGGCTGAGCTGTTGCGCCAACCCGTGTAACCGGTTAATCAGTCACCGCGCTTGCACAGCAGGTAGGCGGCCAGCAGGCCCAATGCACCGACGGCGACGCCGGCGGTGGTCCATGGGTGCTCTTGGGCGTAGTCGCGGGTAGCAGCACCGGTTTCGCGGATTTTGACTTTGCTTTCCTCGTAGGCGTCGCTGATCAGGTGGCGAGAGTGCTTGAGGGCGTTCTCGGCATTGCTTTTCAAGGCCTTCAGCGTTTTGCGCGACTCATCGGACGCGTCGTCCTTGAGGCTCTCCAGAGATTTGAGCAGGCTCGAAATCTCGGCTTCCATGCTTTCCAGCGACGCTTTGCGTAAAGAAGTGTTGGCCATGTGGACATCTCCTGAAGTGATTGAGTGACGTGTGTAGATACCGACTGCGCCGGTTTCAGAAAGTGCAGTAATTCTGAACTTTCACCTCCCAGCGGTCGCCAGAAGCAGTAAGCACATTCGCTGCTAGTCTTGATTGACGACCTACAGGAGAAACGCCATGAGTGATCATCACACCTACAAAAAAGTCGAACTGGTGGGCTCTTCCACTACCAGCATTGAAGACGCAATCAACAATGCTTTGGCTGAAGCCAACAAAAGCATCAAGCACCTGGAGTGGTTTGAGGTGACCGAAACCCGTGGTCACATCAAGGACGGCAAGGCTGCGCACTTCCAGGTCACGCTCAAAGTGGGATTCCGAATTGCCAGTAGTTAATCGGCAGAGTTGAACTTTGCCCGCTGGCCGATTGCCATAACCTGCGCTACAACGAATGCGTGCCGATGCGATGAGCGTTGGCACGCTCTTTTTGATCAGCGCAAGGAAAGTAACGGATGAAGAAGTTTCTGTTGGCGGTGGGTTTGTTGAGCATTGCGGGTACGGCGATGGCGGCGGGCAAGCCTTGTGAAGAGCTGAAAAGCGAAATTGCCGCGAAAATCGACGCCAAGGGTGCTTCGGGGTATTCGCTGGAAGTGGTGGACAAAGGTGCTACGCCAAGTGACCACAAAGTAGTTGGCACCTGCGAAGGTGGCACCAAGGAAATTGCCTACAAGCGCGGTTAATCTCGTGTTGTGGACATAAAAACCGACGCAAGTGCGTCGGTTTTTTTCGCCTGGATTTCAGCCCTTCATCACTTGTGCAAGCAGCTCGTAGGAATGAATCCGATCGGCGTGCTCATACAGGTCACTGGTAAAAATCAGCTCATCGGCGCCGGTCTGCTCGATCAACACCTCCAGCTTGGCGCGAATCTTCGCCGGGCTGCCCACCATGGCCAAACCAAGGAAGCTACCGACCGCGTCTTTTTCATGGGGCAACCACAGGCCGTCCATGGTTTTGACTGGAGGGCGCTGCACCAGGCTCTGGCCGCGCATCAACGCGAGAATACGCTGGTACACCGAGGTGGCCAGGTAATCGGCCTGCTCATCGGTGTCGGCTGCCACAAGCGGAATGCCAAGCATCACGTAGGGCTTATCCAGCACCGCCGAAGGCTTGAAGTGATTGCGATACACACGAATCGCCTCATGCATCAGGCGCGGGGCGAAATGGGAGGCGAAGGCGTAGGGCAAGCCGCGCTCACCGGCCAATTGCGCGCTGAACAGGCTAGAACCCAATAGCCAGACTGGCACATTGGTGCCTGTGCCCGGCACGGCGATTACCCGTTGGTCTGGCGTGCGCGGGCCCAGGTAGGCCATGAGTTCGGCCACGTCTTCGGGGAAGTCATCGGCACTGCCGGAGCGTTCGCGGCGCAGGGCGCGGGCGGTCATCTGGTCGGAGCCGGGCGCGCGGCCCAGGCCCAGGTCGATACGACCGGGGTAGAGGCTTTCCAGGGTGCCGAACTGTTCGGCAATCACCAAGGGCGCGTGGTTAGGCAACATGACGCCGCCGGAACCGACGCGAATGGTCGAGGTGCCGCCGGCCAGATAGCCGAGCAGTACCGAGGTGGCTGAACTGGCGATGCCATCCATATTGTGGTGCTCGGCTACCCAGAAGCGGGTGTAGCCGAACTTTTCCACGTGCTGGGCCAAATCCAGAGAATTGCGCAGCGACTGCGCCGGGCTGCCATTGGCACGCACGGGCACCAGGTCGAGGGTCGAAAACTTAACGTCGGACAGCGATTTCATCAGCCTGCTTCTCCAATAGGGCGTACAGGCTTTTTTAAACGAGCTAAAACCTGCCGCTGCATGTGCATATCCTATGCAATGAGGGCATATACCCGAGATTCAATAGTAGCCGCGAAATTTCCTACTTAATCACTAGGTTTTTCTTACGAGTGAACTTTGCCGAGGCGTCTATCCTCAGAACCCTTACTGACGCAAAACCACCGTTCGAGGAGAAAGCTATGAGTATCGTTAAAAAGGCATCCGCGCATTGGGAAGGTGATCTGAAGACTGGCCTGGGTTCGATCTCCACCGAAACTGGCGTGCTGCGCGAAGCGCCCTACGGCTTCAAGGCCCGTTTCGAAGGCGGCAAGGGCACCAACCCTGAAGAGCTTATCGGCGCAGCTCACGCCGGCTGTTTCTCCATGGCGTTTTCCATGATTCTTGGCGACGCCGGGCTCAAGGCTGACAGCATTGATACCCAGGCCGAAGTGACCCTGGACCAGGTCGAGGGCGGTTTTGCGATTACTGCCGTGCATCTGATCCTCAAGGCCAAGATCCCGGGCGCGAGCCAGGCGCAGTTCGATGAGCTGAGCAAAAAGGCCAAGGAAGGATGCCCAGTGTCCAAAGTGCTGAATGCCACCATCACCCTGGATGCCACGCTGGTCAACTGACACCGCACTTGCTTATGGGAGGGGGCAAACTCCCTCTCATATCCAGTTTGGCGCTTAAAGTAGAACTCGTGTTTGCGAAATGTGGTCGAATAGCCCATGCAGCCTAGGCGCACACTCGTGCGCAGCGCATTCAGGGAGCTACACACATGAAACGTTTTGCCTTGGCAATCATCTGCGGTGTATTGGCCACTTCGGCCGTGGCCGCGCCAAAAGATTGTGAAGAGCTCAGGAAAGAAATCGAAGTGAAGATCCAGGCCAAGGCGATTCCGTCCTACACCCTGGAAATCATCACGGCCGAAGAAGCCAAGAATCACGACGAAGCGATGATCGTCGGTTCGTGTGAAAACGGTACCAAGCGCATTCTTTATCAGAAAAACGACGACTGATTCAGATGCAGTTCACGCTGCGTTCTTCTGCCAGCAACTGGCGCGCTGAGTCATAGAGCCGGATGTTGGGCGTGAACGCCAGCGAGCGACCTTCAAGCACATAGCGTTGGCCGGCCTGGAAATGGTCGTACTGCAGGGTCATGAAGCAGGTCCGATACATCATCTGGCTCAGGCCACCCAAACCGCCGCCAGCGGGCACTTCAAAGTCAAAGCGCACCATCAGCTCGTGAGGGCCGGGAGGCATTTGGAAGTAGCGCCCGTCGTTGAGGTTTTTTCCATCCAGGCGCTGAGCCATCACCAGTTTTGAGCCCGGCGTCGGCGTGGTGAAATCCACCCAGGCCTGTTGCGGGTCGACAGGCGGGATGGGTGTCGAGGTGCAAGCGCCGAGCAACAGGGCGGCGACTGCAAGAAAAAATTGACGCATGGCGAGTACTCGACGCAAGGAGAGGTTTGAGTATAAACACGCTGCGCCGTGGAAAAATCCCATTCAAGCGCGATAGTCTGGCGAATAAACCAGCCAGGAGCAGTCGGGGCATGATCAGGCGTTTTCTTCCAGGGTTGATGGTTGTGCTGCTCAGCGGTTGCTCCAGCGTCAATTACTACAGCCAGTTGGCGAGCGGTCAGTGGCAATTGCTACGGGCCCGGGAACCGGTTGCCGAGGTCATCGCCGACCCTTCTCGCCCGCAATTGCTGCGCGAGCACCTTGCTCAATCGCAGAAAGCGCGAACCTTTGCCAGTGAGCAGTTGCATCTGCCTGACAACCAAAGTTACCGCTTGTACGCCGATATTGGCCGACCCTATGTGGTCTGGAATGTGTTCGCCACGCAGGAATTTTCACTGTCGCCTGAAAACCATTGCTTCCCGATTGCCGGTTGCGTCGCCTATCGCGGCTATTACAGCCAAGGTGCGGCGCGGGGCGAAGCGGCGCTGTTGCGCCAACAGGGCATGGACGTGTCGATCGGTGGCGTCGAAGCCTATTCCACCCTGGGTTGGTTTAACGACCCGATCATGAGCTCGATGATGAGTTGGGGCGATGAGCGCCTCGCCACCCTGATTTTCCATGAACTGGCCCACCAGCGTTTTTACGTGAAGGATGACACCGAGTTCAACGAGTCCTACGCCAGCTTCGTCGAACAGGAAGGCACCCGCCAATGGCGTGCGGCCAGGGGCCTGGCGCCGGTCAGCGATGCGGCGCTCAAGCAGCGTGATGAATTTATCCGGCTGATTCTGGGTACGCGTAAACGCCTGCAAGCGCTGTACGCGCAGCCGTTGGCCGCAAACGTGATGCGCCTGGCCAAAGCGGCGCAATTCGAGCAATTGCGCAGTGAATACCGGCAACTGCGCGATAGCCAATGGGGCGCAGACAAGCGGTATGACGCGTGGATCAACCAGCCGATGAATAACGCACGGCTGTTGCCGTTCGGGCTGTATGACCAGTGGGTGCCGGCGTTTGCGGCGTTGTTTGCGCAGGAAGGTGGGGATTGGGTGAGGTTTTATGCGGCGGTGGAGAAGTTGGGTGAGCTGCCGGTGGAGCAGCGTAAGGCGGCGTTGAGGCAGTTGGAGAAGGTTGGCCTTTAGGGCCTTATTGCAGGCAAGCCAGCTCCCACAGTTGACCGATTTGCAACATGAGAACGCGGTCAACTGTGGGAGCTGGCTTGCCTGCGAAAGCGGTCTCAAGGCCGCTGCAAAAACGCCTGATGCATCTGGTCCAACGTCTCGAAATGCCAGGTCGGTGCCTCTGCATTCAGCTCTTCAAAACTACCAAACCCATACCCCACGGCGGCTGAATCCAGCCCATTACTGCGTGCCCCTATCAAGTCATGCTTGCGATCACCGATCATCAGGGTGGTGGCCGGGTCCAGCCGTTCCTCACGCATCAAATGCGCGATCAATTCGACCTTGTTGGTACGCGTGCCGTCCAGCTCACTGCCGTAGATCACCTTGAAGTGCTTGGCGAAGTCGAAATGCCGCGCAATCTCGCGGGCAAATTCCCACGGCTTGGAGGTAGCCACGTACAGCTGGCGCCCTTGGCTGTTGAGTTCCTCCAGCAATGGCATCACGCCGTCGAACACGCGGTTTTCATACAAACCGGTGACCTTGAAGCGCTCACGGTAGAAATTTACCGCTTCCCAGGCCTTGGCCTCGTCGAAACCGTAGAACTGCATGAACGCTTGCAGCAGAGGCGGGCCGATGAAGTGCTCAAGCTTGGTCAGGTCGGGTTCGTCGATACCCAATTTGCCAAGAGCGTACTGGATCGAGCGGGTAATGCCCTCACGCGGGTCGGTGAGCGTGCCGTCCAGGTCGAAGAGGACCGTTGGGTGGTTGAGGGTCATTGATCGAATCCTTCTGCCAGGTGCAGGTCTTTGAGCTTCACGTAGTTCGCTGCGCTGTAAGTGAAAAAGGCACGCTCCTTGTCCGTCAGCGCGCGGACCTGTTTAACCGGGCTGCCCACGTACAGGAAGCCGCTGTTGAGTTTCTTGCCAGGCGGCACCAGGCTGCCGGCGCCGATGATGACGTCGTCTTCAACCACGGCACCGTCCATCACAATGCTGCCCATGCCGATCAGGATTCGGTTGCCGACGGTGCAGCCATGCAGCATGACCTTATGGGCGATGGTCACGTCGTCGCCGATCAGCAGCGGGAAACCCTCGGGATTGAACGGCCCTGCATGGGTGATGTGCAGCACGCAGCCGTCCTGCACGCTGGTGCGGGCGCCGATGCGGATGCGGTGCATGTCGCCGCGAATCACCGTCAGCGGCCACACCGAGCTGTCGGCGCCGATTTCGACGTCGCCGATCACCACCGCCGAAATATCGACAAAAGCCCCGGCGCCCAGGGTTGGCGTGTGGTTCTGATAGGTGCGAAGGGTCACGATAGCCTCTCTCTCTTCTGCTGATAGCTGCGGTGGGTGTTGATTGTAATTAAGATGGCCCCATCTTTGTTCTTACATGTTTCTTCAGCCAAGGTGCCCACCGTGAGCGCGAACAACCCTCTTTTGCAGTCCTACGACCTGCCGCCGTTCTCGGCGATTCGTGCCGAGCACGTCCAGCCGGCCATCGAACAGATCCTTGCCGACAACCGTTTGGCTATCGCAGACATCCTGCAAAGCCAGGGCAAAAATCCGACATGGGCCGGTCTGGTCCTGGCCATGGATGAGCTCAATGATCGCCTTGGCGCCGCCTGGAGCCCGGTCAGCCACCTCAATGCCGTATGCAACAGCGCCGAGCTGCGTGAAGCCTACGAGGCTTGCCTGCCGGCCTTGAGCGCTTACTCCACCGAGATGGGCCAGAACCGTGAACTGTTCCAGGCTTTCGAAGCCTTGGCCAACAGCCCCGAGGCCGCGGGTTTCGACGTGGCGCAAAAAACCATTCTGGAGCATTCCCTGCGCGATTTCCGCCTGTCGGGTATCGACTTGCCGCCGGAGCAGCAAAAGCGCTACGCCGAAGTGCAAAGCAAGCTGTCCGAGCTGGGCAGCAAATTCTCCAACCAGTTGCTGGACGCTACCCAGGCCTGGACCAAACACGTCACCGATGAAACCACCCTTGCCGGCTTGACTGACTCGGCCAAGGCGCAAATGGCTGCGGCCGCCCAGGCCAAGGGCCTCGATGGCTGGTTGATCACCCTGGAATTCCCCAGCTATTACGCCGTGATGACCTATGCCCAGGACCGCGCCCTGCGTGAAGAGGTCTACGCGGCCTACTGCACCCGTGCGTCGGACCAAGGCCCAAATGCCGGTCAGAACGATAACGGCCCGGTGATGGAACAGATCCTCGACCTGCGTCAGGAGCTGGCCCAATTATTGGGTTATGCCTCCTTCGCCGAGTTGAGCCTGGCGACCAAGATGGCCGAATCCAGCGATCAGGTGCTGAGCTTCCTGCGGGACCTGGCCAAGCGCAGCAAGCCGTTTGCTACCCAGGACTTGCAACAGCTCAAGGCATACGCCGCCGAACAAGGCTGCGCCGACCTGCAAAGCTGGGACAGCGGTTTCTATGGCGAAAAATTGCGTGAGCAGCGCTACAGCGTGTCTCAGGAAGCGCTGCGTGCGTACTTCCCGATCGACAAGGTGCTGGGCGGTCTGTTTGCCATCGTGCAGCGCCTGTACGGCATCGAGATTGCCGAGCAGAAGGGTTTCGACACCTGGCACCCTGACGTTCGCCTGTTTGAAATCAAGGAAAACGGCGAGCATGTCGGGCGCTTCTTCTTTGACCTGTATGCCCGTGCCAACAAGCGTGGCGGTGCCTGGATGGACGGTGCCCGCGATCGTCGTCGCACCGTCGATGGCGTGTTGCAAAGCCCGGTCGCCAACCTGGTGTGCAACTTCACGCCGGCCGACAGCGGCAAGCCTGCGCTGCTGACCCATGATGAAGTCACCACTCTGTTCCACGAATTCGGCCACGGCCTGCATCACCTGCTGACCCGCGTTGAACACGCCGGTGTATCCGGCATCAACGGCGTGGCGTGGGATGCCGTGGAATTGCCGAGCCAATTCATGGAGAACTGGTGCTGGGAGCCCGAGGGCCTGGCGCTGATCTCCGGCCATTACCAAACCGGTGAGCCACTGCCTCAGGACCTGCTGGAAAAAATGCTCGCCGCGAAAAACTTCCAGTCCGGCCTGATGATGGTCCGCCAGCTAGAGTTTTCGTTGTTCGACTTCGAGCTGCACGCCACCCATGGCGATGGCCGCAGTGCGGCCCAGGTGCTTGAAGGTGTACGCGATGAAGTTTCGGTGATGCGTCCGCCGGCCTACAACCGTTTCCCCAACAGCTTCGCGCACATTTTCGCCGGTGGTTATGCGGCGGGTTACTACAGCTACAAATGGGCCGAAGTGCTTTCGGCCGACGCCTTCTCCAAGTTCGAAGAAGACGGCGTGCTCAATGCCCAGACCGGGCGTGCGTTTCGCGAAGCGATCCTGGCGCGTGGCGGTTCCCAGGCGCCGATGGTGCTGTTCGTCGATTTCCGCGGACGGGCGCCGTCGATTGACGCACTCTTGCGCCACAGCGGCTTGAGTGAGGACGCGGCAGCATGAGTGAAGGGCCTGTGATTACCAAAAAGCAATTTATCGCCGGGGCGGTCTGCCCGGCGTGCAGCGAGCCGGACAAGTTGAAGATGTGGACCGAAGACAGCGTGCCGCACCGCGAATGCGTGGCCTGCGGGTATACCGATACGCTGAATGATCAAGGCCTGTCGGTGCCTAAAGAGCTGGGCACGCGGGTCAATACGTCGGCGTTGAAAGCGCCGGCGGACCCTAAAGTGCAGGCAGTGCAGTTCTTCCCCAACCCGAAGCTGAAAAAAGACTAAAGCCGCGCCCACTGTAGGAGCGAGCTTGCTCGCGAAGAACGTCAACGAAAACGCGCGTTTCCTGGATAAACAGCGGCGTTGTTGAGTTTTTCGCGAGCAAGCTCGCTCCTACAGTTTTTTCTCTTCCTGGCCCGTAGTGGTGATCCAGTCTTTCATTGGGCACAACGCAAAGGCGCTGGTGCTGCAATCCCCATTCGCCAAAGCTGTACGCAACTGCCTGAATCGCTCTGATCGCCGCCAGCACCTCGGAATCGTTGACGTGGTTGGTGCGATAGCTCAACTACACCTGTTTGATATCAGATGATTGAAGCCACTGCGCATCAGATTCCGGCAGGAAGTTGATGACCGTAGCGATCCTGAGTTTCTGCAATAGGGGCAGCGCACGCTCGTCCGGCAAGGCGCTGCGATAGAGCGTGGGTGTCATTTGGTGCAGGTTGTATTGGTTACCCACCGGCTGGGCCCATTCCGGCGAGCGGATCGACGCAGCCTCATCGGCTTGTACGGTGTTGAACAGGCTCATGAGCGCCAGGCCGAGAACCAGCAGTAAGCGTGTGTTGAACAGGAACGTTGTGACTGAGCTGGGAAGTGGCTGATGGGCCGCAGAGTCACTTAAAGCGGGTCAATACAGCGTGAGGTCGGCGTCAAAGAATCGTGATACTTGCGATCTGATCCGGTGTTTTTGTCACCGGAGCGATATCGCTGAATTCTTAGCCTGCTATCATTTGTAACTAATGTTTGCCATTGTGCTGTATCTGCTTGGATCCAATTAGCGACAAAGCCTTCACGCTGCTCCCAGAAGCGGCGGATAAACCCGTGACCACATGATGAGGTGTACCCATGTCTGATCAAGATCAAGACAACCCCCGGCGTGACTTTCTACGCAAATCCTTGACCTTGATCCCGGTGGTCACGGTTGCCAGCACCGGCCTGGGTGGTTCGATGCTGATGGCCACGCCTGAGCCTGCCCAGGCGGCGCCAGCCAAACCTGCGGCGAGCGGTAAAGCCTATGAGCCGAGCTATTTCACGGCCGAGGAATGGGCGTTTATCAACGCCGCCGTCGAGCGCCTGATTCCCGCTGACGCCCAAGGCCCAGGCGCTCTGGAGGCTGGCGCGCCGGAATACATCGACCGCCAGATGAACACCCCTTACGCCAGTGGCGCCCTGTGGTTCATGCAAGGCCCGTTTAACGCCGATGCAGCGCCGGAGATGGGCTGGCAGAGCAAATTGGTGCCCAAGGAGATCTATCGCCTGGGTATTGCTGCTACGGATGCGTGGTTGAAAGCGTTCAACGGTAAAGCTTTTGCTGATCAAGACAGCGCTACCCGAGACGATATGCTTAGGCGTCTGGAGGCTGGCGGCAGCGAAGTGGCGGCGCACTTCGACGCCGTGCCGCCCAGGATGTTCTTTAACCTTTTGCTGCAAAACACCAAGGAAGGTTTCTTCTGCGACCCTATCCACGGCGGTAATAAAGGCATGGTCGGCTGGACCATGATCGGCTTCCCCGGCGCCCGTGCCGACTTTATGGATTGGGTGGAACGCAACGAGCAATACCCCTTCCCGGCTGTTTCCATTCGCGGCGAGAGGGCATAAACGTGGCGACCATCATGAAGAAAGTGGATGCGGTGATTGTTGGTTTCGGCTGGACCGGCGCAATCATGGCCAAGGAGCTGACAGAAGCTGGCCTCAACGTGGTAGCGCTGGAGCGCGGCCCGATGCAGGACACTTACCCAGACGGCAACTATCCCCAGGTCATCGACGAATTGACCTACAGCGTGCGTAAGAAGCTGTTCCAGGACATCTCCAAAGAAACGGTGACCATTCGCCACAGCGTGAATGACGTTGCCCTGCCCAATCGTCAGTTGGGCGCGTTCTTGCCGGGTAATGGCGTTGGTGGCGCGGGGCTGCACTGGTCGGGCGTGCATTTTCGCGTTGATCCGATCGAGTTGCGTATGCGCAGCCATTACGAAGAGCGCTACGGGAAGAACTTCATTCCCAAGGACATGACCATCCAGGACTTCGGCGTCAGCTATGAAGAGCTGGAGCCGTTTTTCGACTATGCGGAAAAAGTCTTCGGCACCTCCGGGCAAGCCTGGACCGTTAAAGGCCAACTGGTCGGCGAAGGCCGTGGCGGCAACCCCTACGCACCGGATCGTTCCAACCCGTTCCCGCTTGAAGCGCAGAAAAATACCGTCTCCGCCCAGCTGTTTCAGAAAGCGGCGACCGACGTAGGTTACAAACCTTACAACCTGCCGTCGGCCAACACGTCGGGGCCGTACACCAACCCCTACGGTGCACAGATGGGCCCGTGCAACTTCTGCGGTTTTTGCAGTGGCTACGTGTGCTACATGTACTCCAAGGCCTCGCCGAACGTGAACATCTTGCCGGCCCTGCGCCAGGTACCCAACTTCGAGTTGCGGCCCAACTCCCACGTGCTCAAGGTCAACCTCGACAGCACCAAGAAAAAAGCCACCGGTGTGACCTATGTCGACGCTCAGGGCCGCGAATGCGAACAACCGGCCGACCTGGTGATTCTTGGCGCATTCCAGTTCCACAACGTGCGCCTGATGCTGCTGTCCGGCATCGGCAAACCCTACGACCCGATTACCAATGAAGGCGTGGTAGGCAGGAACTTCGCCTACCAGAACATGGGCACCATCAAGGCGTTCTTCGACAAGGACACCCACACCAACAACTTTATCGGTGCGGGCGGCAATGGCGTGGCCATCGACGACTTCAACGCCGACAACTTCGACCACGGCCCCCACGGTTTTGTCGGAGGCTCGCCGATGTGGGTCAACCAGGCGGGCAGTCGGCCAATTGCCGGTACTTCCAACCCGCCGGGTACGCCGGCCTGGGGCAGCGCCTGGAAGCGCGCCACCGCCGATTACTACACCCATCAGGTCTCCATGGATTCCCACGGTGCCCATCAGTCCTACCGCAGCAACTACCTGGACCTGGACCCGGTCTACCGCGATGCCTACGGCCTGCCGCTGCTGCGCATGACCTTCGACTGGCAAGAAAACGACATCAAGATGAACCGTTTCATGATGGAAAAAATGGGCAAAGTGGCCCAAGCCATGAACCCCAAGGCCATCGCCGTGCTGGGTAAAAAGGTCGGTGAGCATTTCAATACCGCCTCCTATCAGACCACCCACCTCAACGGTGGCGCGATCATGGGCACCGACCCGAAAACCAGTGCGTTGAACCGCTACCTGCAGTGCTGGGATGTGCACAACGTGTTCGTCCCGGGCGCGTCTGCTTTCCCACAAGGCTTGGGCTATAACCCTACCGGCCTGGTGGCAGCGTTGACTTATTGGTCGGCTCGAGCGATTCGCGAGCAGTACCTCAAAAACCCCGGCCCACTGGTTCAGGCATAAGGAGCGATGACCATGAAAGCATTCGTTATCGCCTCCCTGGCGCTATTCAGCAGTTGCTCGATCAGCGCCGCCGAAACCGACTTGATCAAGCAGGGTGAATACCTGGCACGTGCCGGCGACTGCGTGGCTTGCCACACCGCCAAGGGTGGCAAACCCTTCGCCGGTGGCCTGCCGATGGAAACCCCCATCGGTGTGATCTATTCCACCAACATCACCCCGGACAAAACCGGCCTGGGCGACTACAGCTTCGAAGACTTCGACAAGGCCGTGCGCCATGGCGTCGCCAAGAACGGTAGTACGCTTTACCCGGCGATGCCCTACCCGTCTTACGCGCGTGTCAGCGACAGCGATATGCAAGCGCTGTATGCGTACTTCATGAAGGGCGTCGAGCCGGTCGCTCAAGAGAACAAGGACAGCGATATCCCCTGGCCTTTGAGTATGCGTTGGCCGTTGGCCGCGTGGCGCTGGATGTTTGCGCCGGCGGTCGAGGCGCAGCAGGCCCAAGCCGCTGCGGATCCGGTGATCAGCCGTGGCGCGTACCTGGTGGAGGGCCTGGGACATTGCGGCGCCTGCCATACGCCGCGTGCCCTGACCATGCAGGAAAAAGCCCTGAGTGCCACTGACGGCAATGACTTCCTGTCTGGCAGCGCGCCGCTGGAGGGCTGGATTGCGAAAAGCCTGCGCGGCGACCACAAGGACGGCCTCGGCAGCTGGAGCGAAGAGCAACTGGTGCAGTTTCTCAAGACCGGCCGCAGTGACCGCAGTGCGGTGTTCGGCGGTATGAGCGATGTTGTCGTCCATAGCATGCAGTACATGTCGGAAGATGACCTGACGGCTATCGCCCGATACCTCAAGAGCCTGCCGGCAGTCGATCCGAAGGACCAGCCGCACCAGTACGACAAGCAGGTAGCCGAAGCGCTTTGGAAAGGCG
This sequence comes from Pseudomonas paralactis, assembly GCF_001439735.1. Classification (GTDB taxonomy): domain Bacteria; phylum Pseudomonadota; class Gammaproteobacteria; order Pseudomonadales; family Pseudomonadaceae; genus Aquipseudomonas; species Aquipseudomonas paralactis. The sequence goes on along the minus strand of NZ_JYLN01000003.1, from coordinate 65,072 downwards.
ATGACAGCAAGGCGGGCGCCTCGGTGTATATCGACAACTGCGCGGCCTGCCACCGCACCGATGGTCATGGCTATACGCGGGTGTTCCCGGCGCTGGCGGGCAACCCGGTAGTGCAGACGGCGGACGCCACCTCGTTGATCAACATCGTGCTGAACGGCGGCACCTTGCCGGCGACGCACACTGCGCCTTCTACCTTCACCATGCCGGCGTTCGCCTGGCGCTTGTCGGACCAGGAAGTGGCGGATGTGGTCAGCTTTATCCGTGGCAGTTGGGGCAACCAGGGTGCTCCGGTAAACGCCAGCGATGTGGCGGACCTGCGCAAAAACGATATGCACACCACCTCGGGTGATGATCTGGGGCAGGTGACGCAAAAGCACTGATTTTACCCCCGCCGCCCAACGGCACTGGTCAGCAGCCTCGCGTCTCGATACTGTATATAAAAACAGTATCGAGGCGTTTTCATGACTACTGCGCTGCCGCCCCGGGGCCGGGGCACGGCCACCAACCTGCATAACCGGTTTGCACCTACGCTCAGCGTGGCCGAGGACGACGGCTGGTACCAGGAGGTGCCGCCCACTCAGGGCACCGAGGTACGTATCGAGATGGCCAAAACCATCATCACCCGCAACAACTCGCCGGATTTGCCGTTCGATCGCTCGATCAACCCTTACCGCGGCTGTGAGCATGGGTGCATCTATTGTTATGCGCGGCCCAGCCATGCCTATTGGGACATGTCGCCAGGGCTCGACTTCGAGACCCGGCTGATCGCCAAGAGCAATGCGGCCGATGTGCTGGAGCAACAGCTGTCCAAGCCTGGCTATGTGTGCGCGCCGATCAACCTGGGCTCCAACACCGATCCGTACCAGCCTATCGAGCGCGAATACAGGATCACGCGGCAAATCCTTGAAGTGCTGCTACGCTACCGGCACCCGGTGACGATCATCACCAAGGGCTCGCTGATCCTGCGTGATCTGGACCTGCTCACCGAGTTGGCCCGTCAGCGCCTGGTGGCGGTGATGATCAGCCTCACCAGCCTGGATGACGAGCTCAAGCGCATCCTGGAGCCCCGCACGGCGGCGCCCAAGGCCCGATTGCGGGCCATTCGGGTGATGCGCGACGCGGGTATCCCGGTGGGCGTGTTGTGCTCACCGATGATTCCGATGATCAACGACAGTGAGCTGGAAAGCCTGCTGACCGAGGCTCATGCGGCCGGTGCGCAAAGCGCGGCGTACATGATGCTGCGCCTGCCATTGGAGGTAGCGCCGCTATTCGAGGAATGGCTGGCGGCACACTATCCGCAACGTGCGGCTCATGTGATGAGCCTGGTGCGTCAGGTGCGCGGCGGTGAGGTGTATGACAGTCGCTTCGGTGTACGCATGAGGGGTGAAGGGCCGTTTGCCGATTTGCTGGCTCAACGCTTCAGCAAGGCGATCAAGCGTTTGGGGTTGAATCGACGCGAAGGATTCAACCTGGATTGCAGCGTATTCTGCCCACCGGGCAGGCAGATGGCATTGTTGTAAACTGAAGAAGATGGCGGTGAAGTTGCTGTAGGAATGGTCGCGTTTTGACATCACTGAAACCCGCGTTCTAGAGCGGTTCATTCAGTTTGAGTTAAGTTTCAGTGGTTACCTTGTTCAGCGAGTGACTGACGAGTCGACGCCTTGGCCTGCGGTGCTTTTACAACTATTTCACTGTGCTGGCGTCGAATTGACCTGACCCCCTTCCCTGCATTGATCAAGAGGATGAATCATGAGTGACAAGGATAAACAGCCGTTGGCTGCGTCGGCTTCAGCCCCTGTGGCGGAGTCCGCCGATGCAGCGTTGCAACATATCGTTGACGGCTTTTTGCATTTCCATCACGACGTCTTCCCCCAGCAGGAAGAACTCTTCAAGAAACTTGCCACGGCCCAGAGCCCACGGGCAATGTTCATTACCTGCGCCGATTCGCGCATCGTGCCCGAGCTGATTACCCAAAGCTCCCCTGGCGACCTGTTCGTGACCCGTAACGTCGGTAACGTGGTGCCTCCCTACGGCCAGATGAACGGTGGCGTCTCCACGGCCATCGAATACGCGGTGCTTGCCCTTGGCGTACAGCACATCATTGTGTGCGGGCACTCCGACTGCGGCGCCATGCGCGCGGTACTCAACCCCGACAGCCTGGAAAAGATGCCGACGGTCAAGGCATGGTTGCGTCACGCCGAGGTCGCCAAGACCATGGTCCACGACAACTGCGACTGCGCCAACGAAGGCGAGAGCATGGCGGTGCTGACCGAAGAAAACGTTATCGCCCAACTGCAACATTTGCGCACCCACCCTTCCGTGGCTTCGCGCATGGCCAATGGTCATTTGTTTATCCATGGCTGGATCTACAACATCGAGACCAGCGAAATTCGAGCCTACGATGCGGACAAAGCGGCGTTCCGACCGCTGAACGGCACCGAGCCGATCCCTTCAGCGACGCCTAAAGCGCGCTTCTAACACACTTCCCTGCCGGGTAACGCGGTGGCTGCCATGGACGCAGCCAGGCTTTACCGTGCCCGGCGAATGCCTCGGGAGAGTCATCATGCGTGCTGCTCAATTGAAAGCTGTATTGCCACGGGAGCTGCTCGCCTCGGTGGTTGTGTTTCTGGTCGCCCTGCCGCTGTGCATGGGCATTGCGATTGCGTCCGGTATGCCGCCGGCCAAGGGGCTGATCACCGGGATCATCGGTGGCCTGGTGGTGGGCTGGTTGGCGGGGTCGCCGCTGCAAGTCAGCGGCCCGGCGGCGGGTTTGGCGGTACTGGTGTTCGAACTGGTGCGCCAGCACGGCATGATGATGCTGGGCCCGATCCTGTTGCTGGCCGGCTTCCTGCAACTGGTGGCCGGGCGTCTGCGCCTGGGCTGTTGGTTTCGTGTCACGGCGCCAGCGGTTGTCTACGGCATGTTGGCGGGGATCGGCGTGCTGATTGTGCTCTCGCAGATCCATGTGATGCTCGATGGGGCGCCCAAGCCCTCCGGGCTGGATAACCTGGCAGGCTTTCCGGCGGCGGTGGCTGAAGCGGTTCCGACCCTCGGTGGCGGGCTCGGGTGGCAGGCTGGCCTGCTAGGGCTGTCGACCATGTTGGTCATGTACCTGTGGGACAAATTCCGCCCACGGCAATTGCGGTTTGTGCCGGGCGCCCTGCTGGGTGTGGGCCTGGCGACCGTCACCAGCCTGGTGCTGGCATTGCAGGTCAAGCGCGTTGAAGTCCCGGAAAATCTCGCGGATGCCATCGATTGGCTACGCCCCAGTGATCTGCTCAACCTGGCTGACCCACAGCTGTTGATCGCAGCTTTCGCGGTGGCGTTTATTGCCAGCGCCGAAACCCTGCTGTCTGCCGCAGCGGTGGACCGTATGCACAGTGGCCAGCGTTCCGATTTCGATAAGGAGTTGTCTGCCCAAGGTGTCGGCAACATGCTGTGCGGCCTGGTGGGTGCTCTGCCGATGACCGGCGTGATCGTGCGCAGCTCGGCCAATGTCCAGGCTGGCGCCACCACACGTATGTCGGCGATGTTCCATGGCCTGTGGCTGCTGGGCTTCGTGCTCTTGCTGTCGAGCGTGTTGCAAAGCATCCCGGTCGCGAGCCTGGCGGGTGTGCTGGTGTACACCGGGATCAAGCTGGTGGACGTCAAGGCGTTCAAGGCGCTGGGGCGTTATGGGCGGATGCCGATGTTCACCTATGCAGCCACGGCACTGGCAATCATCTTTACCGACTTGCTGACCGGTGTGCTGGTGGGCTTCGGGCTGACCCTGGTCAAGCTGGCATTCAAGGCGTCCCGATTGAAAGTCAGCCTGGTCGACCTGCCCCAGGACGGTGAGATGGAGTTGCGTTTGACCGGTGCCGCGACCTTTCTCAAGGTGCCGGCGCTGACGCAGGTGCTGTCTTCGGTGCCTGCGGGGACCACGTTGCACGTGCCGCTGAGTAACTTGAGTTACATCGACCACTCTTGTCTGGAATTGCTGGAGGAGTGGGGGCGGGCCAATGCGGCCAAGGGCTCGACGCTGGTGATCGAGGCACGGGGATTGAAGCGCCGGCTGGAAGGCCGAGTGCGTACGACGGTGGGGATCGGATCAGCGCCTGTCTGAGCGCCAAAAAATTGTGGGAGCCGGGCTTGCCCGCGATGGCGTAGTGTCAGCCAACAAATTAGCTGACTGACCCACCACCATCGCGGGCAAGCCCGGCTCCCACATTGGATCTTTATCGGATCTGAAATTTACGCCATCTGATCCAGCGACAGCTCAACCCCTAGCTGGCGCGACAGGCATGGCCAGCGCTTCCACGCCGCTTCTGTTTCCGGGCTTTTGAGCTGTTCGCGATAGGCCTCGACCGACTCCAGCGCAAAACTTTCTTCGTTGAGCATTTCATCCACTGCGTGGTGTACGGCCTCATCCAATTGGTTGGCGAATGTTTCGCCGATCAATCGATGCGCAATCACGTTGGCCACGGTGGTATCCGCCGGGATTAACGGCTGGCCGAAATGCTTGATGTACAGGTCATTGACCTCTTCCACCAGGCGATGGGCCAGGTAAGCCTCGTCCAGCAGGCCGTCCAGACCTTCGTGCCCGGCCAGGATCGCGGGCGGTTGGAGGAAAAAGTGTTCGGCGATTTTCAGCACCGGCTTGATCTGGCTTTCAATTCCGGCCTCGCGGGCCACGTCATTGGCGGCGTCCAACAAATCGGGAACCAGGTCGATATAAGCGGTGACAAAACGCGTCATGACGATGTTGCGATCACCGTCAGCCAGGGAAATGGCCGAGTGCAGGTGCGGCAATTGTTGTTCCAGCTGAGTGGCAAGCTGGCCGGTGCTGGCTTCGTGTTGATGGGCACGGGAAATCTGCTCGCGCAATGCGGCGGTGTTCATGAAGGCTCCAGTGAAACAGGCGTAGGAAAAGGGAGAGGATAAGGTAGTTCGTTTATACGAGCGCCTAAGACGCATTTGTCATAATTATTTCATGGTTATACGCGGGCGTTATATCGAAATGCCATCGTTCGTCGGATAAACGATTCCGCCGCCCATTTTACGGGCTCCGTCTGTCTGTTTCTATTGATTTGCCCCCACGCATTGCGGGGTTGCTACGGCTGTCTATACTCGATTTTGTACGCAATTAGCTGATGACGCCCAACTGCATGACGCAGGCAAGGCTTGGCGGTTGTAAGCAGTATGGAAGCCGCTCCCTTGGCCGCAGGTGCAAACCGGCGGGATAACAAGAAACATAAAGGGGAACCCGCAATGACGCGACATCCACACGTTTGGATGGGCCTCCTGTTGTGGTCGGTATTCGGCCAGGCGCACGCCGCCTGGACAACGAATATGGCGCCAGGGGCTACTGAAGTCAGTCACGCCGTGTTTGACCTGCACATGACCATTTTCTGGATCTGTGTGGTGATCGGCATCGTCGTGTTTGGCGCGATGTTCTGGTCGATGATCCTGCACCGTCGCTCCACGGGCCAGGTCGCGGCCAAGTTCCACGAGAGCACCACCGTGGAAATTCTCTGGACGGTTGTGCCCCTGCTGATTCTCGTGGCCATGGCCATACCGGCGACCAAGACCCTCATCAACATCTACGACAGCAGTGAGTCGGATATCGATATCCAGGTCACCGGCTACCAATGGAAGTGGCACTACAAATACCTGGGCCAGGATGTGGAGTTCTTCAGCAACCTGGCCACGCCCGCCGAGCAGATCCATAACCAGGCCACCAAGGGCGAACACTACCTGTTGGAAGTCGACCAGCCGCTGGTATTGCCGGTGGGCGCCAAGGTGCGCTTTCTGGTGACCGCCGCCGATGTGATCCATTCCTGGTGGGTGCCGGCCTTTGCGGTCAAGCGCGATGCCATCCCGGGCTTCGTCAACGAGGCCTGGACCCGCGTCGAGAAGCCCGGCATCTACCGTGGCCAGTGCGCCGAACTCTGCGGCAAAGACCACGGCTTCATGCCCATCGTGGTTGAGGTCAAATCCAGGGCCGACTACGACGCCTGGCTGGGCGAGCGCAAGGAAGAAGCGGCCAAGCTCAAGGAACTGACCTCCAAAGAGTGGACACTGGACGAACTGGTGGCCCGTGGCGACAAGGTCTACCACACCACCTGCGTGGCCTGTCACCAGGCTGAGGGCCAAGGTTTGCCGCCGATGTTCCCGGCGCTCAAGGGCTCGAAAATCGCCACTGGGCCGGCCAAAGACCATCTGAGCATCGTGTATCACGGCAAGCCCGGCACCGCGATGGCAGCTTTCGGCAAGCAGCTTTCGGAAGTGGATATCGCCGCTGTGGTGACCTATGAGCGTAACGCCTGGGGCAATAACAAAGGCGACATGGTCACGCCCAAAGATGTGCTGGCTCTGAAACAGGCGGAAAGCAAATGACGACTTTCATTGCCAATGCCCTGAATCGCCCCGCTCACTCGCACGCAGGAGAACGGCCATGAGCACTGTGATCGACCACGGTCATGCCGACCATGCCCACGGCCCCGCCAAAGGCTTGATGCGCTGGGTGCTGACCACCAACCACAAAGACATCGGCACGATGTACCTGTGGTTTGCCTTCACCATGTTCCTGCTCGGTGGCTCGTTCGCCATGGTGATCCGTGCCGAGTTGTTCCAGCCGGGCCTGCAGATCGTGCAGCCGGCGTTCTTCAACCAGATGACCACCATGCACGGTCTGATCATGGTGTTCGGCGCGGTGATGCCGGCTTTTGTCGGGTTGGCCAACTGGATGATCCCGCTGATGATCGGCGCGCCGGACATGGCCCTGCCGCGCATGAACAACTTCAGCTTCTGGCTGCTGCCGGCGGCGTTCCTGCTGCTGGTGTCCACCTTGTTCAGCCCTGGTGGCGGGCCGAATTTCGGCTGGACCTTCTACGCGCCGCTTTCCACCACCTATGCGCCGGAAAGCGTGACGTTCTTTATCTTTGCCATTCACCTGATGGGCATCAGTTCGATCATGGGGGCGATCAACGTGGTCGCCACCATCCTCAACCTGCGTGCGCCTGGCATGACCCTGATGAAGATGCCGCTGTTCGTGTGGACCTGGCTGATCACCGCGTTCCTGCTGATCGCGGTGATGCCGGTGCTGGCGGGCTGCGTGACCATGATGCTGATGGATATCCATTTCGGTACCAGCTTCTTCAGCGCGGCCGGCGGCGGTGATCCGGTACTGTTCCAGCACGTGTTCTGGTTCTTCGGCCACCCCGAGGTGTACATCATGATTCTGCCGGCGTTCGGCGCCGTCAGCTCGATCATCCCGACCTTTTCGCGCAAGCCGCTGTTTGGCTACACCTCGATGGTCTACGCCACGGCGAGCATCGCATTCCTGTCGTTCATCGTGTGGGCGCACCACATGTTCGTGGTGGGCATTCCGCTGGTAGGTGAGTTGTTCTTCATGTACGCCACCCTGCTGATCGCCGTGCCCACGGGGGTTAAAGTCTTCAACTGGGTCAGCACCATGTGGCAAGGCTCACTGACGTTCGAGACGCCGATGCTGTTTGCGGTGGCCTTCGTGATCCTGTTCACCATTGGCGGCTTCTCCGGACTGATGCTGGCGATTGCGCCGGCGGACTTTCAGTACCACGACACCTACTTTGTGGTGGCGCACTTCCATTACGTACTGGTGCCCGGCGCGATCTTTGGGATCTTCGCCTCGGCCTACTACTGGCTGCCGAAATGGACCGGCCACATGTACGACGAAACCCTGGGCAAGCTGCATTTCTGGCTGTCTTTCGTGGGCATGAACATGGCGTTCTTCCCCATGCACTTTGTAGGGCTGGCGGGTATGCCGCGGCGGGTGCCGGACTACAACCTGCAATTTGCCGACTTCAACATGGTTTCGTCCATTGGTGCCTTTATGTTCGGCGCCACACAGATCTTCTTCCTGTTCATTGTGATCAAGTGCATCCGTGGCGGCCCCCCTGCGCCGGCCAAGCCGTGGGATGGCGCCGAAGGCCTGGAATGGAGCGTGCCTTCGCCTGCGCCGTACCACACCTTCACCACGCCGCCGGAGGTCAAATGAAGCCCTCCCTATACTCCCCCTGTGGGAGCGGGCTTGCCCGCGATGGCGGTAGGTCAGGCGCTGAATCTACCAACCCCCAGGCCCTCATCGCAGGCAAGCCAGCTCCCACAGAAAGTCCAAAGCCAGGTGGGCGCCATGGCTGACTCCGTCCCGCTCAAGCGCCTGGTCACCCGCCTGCTAATCCTGGTGCTGGCGATGTTCGCCTTCGGCTTCGCGCTGGTGCCCATCTACGACGTGATGTGCAAGGCGTTCGGCATCAACGGCAAGACCGCCGGGCAGTACGAGGGCGAGCAAATGGTCGACCCTTCCCGGCAGGTGCGGGTGCAGTTTCTGTCCACCAACGCCATCGACATGGTCTGGGAGTTTCATTCCAGGGCCGATGAGATTGTGGTCAACCCGGGGGCGGTTAACGAGATGCTGTTCGTGGCCTACAACCCTACCGATAAACCCATGACCGCCCAGGCGATCCCGAGTATTTCCCCGGCCGAAGCGGCCATGTATTTCCACAAGACCGAATGCTTTTGCTTCACCCAGCAAGTGCTTCAGCCGGGTGAGCGGATCGAAATGCCGGTGCGTTTTATCGTCGACCGCGCGATGCCCAAGGATGTGAAGCATTTGACCCTGGCGTACACGCTGTTCGATATCACTGCGCGTCAGCCGCCCGTGGCCGTGAGGACCGGCGGCTAGCTACTGTTTGCCCCCTCAATCAGGAGAGCGAATACATGTCGACTCATGATACGTACTACGTACCGGCGCAAAGCAAATGGCCGATAATTGCCACGATTGGCTTACTGGTCACCGTGTACGGCCTGGCGGTGTGGTTTAACGACTTGAAGGCCGCGCGCCCCGAATCCCACGGGCCGTGGATCTTTTTCGTGGGCGGCCTGTTGTTGGCCTACATGTTGTTCGGCTGGTTCGGCGCGGTGATCAAGGAAAGCCGCGCCGGGCTGTACAGCGCGCAGATGGATCGCTCGTTTCGCTGGGGCATGACCTGGTTCATCTTTTCCGAGGTGATGTTCTTCATCGCCTTTTTTGGTGCGCTGTTCTACGTGCGCGTCTGGGCGGGGCCCTGGCTGGCGGGTGAAGGCCCCAAAGGCATCGCGCATATGTTGTGGCCGAACTTCGAGTTTGCCTGGCCGCTGCTCAATAACCCCGACCCCAAGCTTTACCCTGCGCCCAAAGGCACCATCAGCCCTTGGGGCCTGCCGTTGGTCAATACCATCCTGCTGGTGAGTTCCAGCGTGACCATCACCATTGCCCACCATGCCCTGCGCAAAGGTCATCGCGGTGCGCTCAAGCTTTGGCTGGCGATCACCGTGCTGCTGGGCCTGGCATTTCTTGGGTTCCAGGCTGAGGAATACATCCATGCTTATAAGGAGTTGGGCCTGACCCTGGGCTCAGGTGTATACGGCGCTACGTTCTTCATGCTGACGGGCTTTCACGGCGCCCACGTGACCATCGGCACCCTCATTCTGTTCGTGATGCTGATGCGCATTCTGCGTGGGCATTTCAACGCCGAGCATCAGTTCGGCTTCGAGGCGGCCAGTTGGTATTGGCACTTTGTGGATGTGGTGTGGATCGGGTTGTTTTTCTTTGTTTATGTGCTGTGAGGCGGCTTACCAAGGCGCATGAGAGACCAGTTGGCCGCTGAAAAAGCCCCAGGCGATCAAGCCCACGGTGATCACGGCCAGTACCACGCGCACGGTCAAGGCGGTGACGAGGCGGTTGGAGTTGCCCTCGTCCTTGACCAGGAAGAACAGGCCACTGAACAGGCTCACGACAGTCGCGATCAGCATCAGGGCAATGGCTGCTTTGAGCATGGTCTGGCTCCAGGGCTGCAGAGGGAGGGGCGATGAGATCCAGTATAGCCAGTGCCATGCAGCGCTTTCGTCCAGGTATCGCGCCGACACTGGTGGTGCTGGTGCTGTTACCGCTGATGGTGAGCCTGGGGTTCTGGCAGCTGTCTCGTGGGCATGAAAAACAGCTGTTGGTGGAGCGTTACGCCGAGCGCCGTGTCGCCGAGCCGATCAGCAGTGCGCAGCTCGGTGATATGGCCGACCCGGCCTTTCGCCGCGTCCATCTTCGCGGGCAATTGGACGGCGCGCACAGCGTATTGCTGGATAACCGTATGCGTGACGGCAAGGTGGGTGTCGAACTGCTGCAACCCTTTCAGGATCAGGCCAGCGGCCTGTGGCTACTGCTTAATCGCGGCTGGTTGCCGTGGCCGGACCGGCGTACGCCGCCGGCCTTCTCCACGCCTGAGCAGGCATTGAATCTCGACGCCTGGGTGTACGTCGCCCCCGGCGAGACCTTCCAGCTGCATGCCGACCCTGCCAGCGCGCAATGGCCGCGCTTGCTCACTGCGCTACACCCCGCCGCGCTGTGGGAAGAGCTGGGGCGCAGCGGCTTTGCCTACGAACTGCGTGCCGAAGCGGGCCCCGGTACGTACGAAACCACCTGGCCTGTCGTTGGCATGGGCCCGGAAAAACACCTGGCTTACGCCGTGCAGTGGTTCGCCATGGCGCTGGCGTTGCTGGTGCTTTACCTCTACCTCGGATGGCACAACAAAAAGGAGAAGCCCCATGGGAGCGGCCATGAATCCACCCAGCACGTCTGAAGCACCGGACCGGCGCAAAGGGCGCTGGCAGCTGATCTTGATCCTGATGATGGTGATCGGCCCGATGGTGCTGGCCACCTTCATGTACAAATTGCAGTTCTGGGTGCCGGACAGCCGCAGCTATCACGGTGAACTGATCGGTAATGGTCAGACCCGTGCCGATATCGGCGTGCAGGCTGATGAGGATCGTTGGCAACTGCTGGTTACCGCACCCACCGCCTGCGCCGCCGATTGCCAGCAACTGGTGTACCTGGCGCGCCAACTGCAAATCAGCCTTGGCCGTGATGCGTCCCGCGCCAGCCATGCCCTGGCGGCTGCACAACCGCTGAGCACCGACTACGAGGCCAAGCTAAAAGCTGAATACCCGCAACTGCAGCGCTATCCGCTGGATGTGTCGACCTTTGCCAGGAACGCCGCCGCGCCCGGCGAGTCGCAGCTGTGGATCGTCGACCCCCACGGCAACCTGGTGCTGCGCTACGACGCCAGGGTCAAGGGCAAGGACTTGCTCAACGACCTGCGCCTGCTGCTGAAACTGTCGAACATCGGATAAGGGCACCGTTATGGCCAAGCCTGGATTTCGCCTCGCGCTGTTTGCCACCTTGTTGGCGCTGATTGTCGTGCTGCTCGGTGCCTATACCCGCCTGACCCACGCCGGGCTCGGCTGCCCGGACTGGCCCGGCTGCTACGGCTTTATCAGCGTGCCGCAAAGCGAAGCCCAGTTGGCCCATGCCGAACTGCATTTTCCGGATGCGCCGGTGGAGGCCGACAAGGGCTGGGCAGAAATGACCCATCGCTACTTCGCCGGCACCCTGGGTTTGCTGATTGCGCTGCTGGCGGCGCGTGCGTGGAGCCATCGACGTGACCCGGGCCAGCCGGTGAAATTGCCACTCTTTGTGTTAGTGGTGGTGCTTGCTCAAGCGGCGTTCGGCATGTGGACGGTGACGTTAAAGCTGTGGCCGCAGGTAGTGACGGGGCATCTGCTGGGTGGCTTTGCGACCTTGAGCCTGTTGTTTCTGCTCACCCTGCGCCTGTCCGGTGTGCTGCCAGCCTTGATTGTGCCCAGGCGCCTGCAATATTGGGCAACGGCGGGGCTGGTGCTGGTGATCGGGCAGATCGCGCTGGGGGGTTGGGTCAGTTCCAACTACGCGGCCGTGGCCTGCGTCGACCTGCCGACCTGCCACGGCCAATGGTGGCCGGCGGCGGACTTTGCCAATGGCTTTCACCTGACCCAGCACATTGGCCCCAATTACCTGGGCGGCCAACTCGACAGCGAGGCGCGTACGGCCATCCACCTGACCCATCGTATCGGCGCAGTGCTGGTGACCCTGGTGCTGTTGGGGCTGGCCTGGCAACTGCGTGCAGTGGGCATGACGCGGCTGGCGGGCTTGCTGTTGATCGCACTGGCGGCGCAAGTCTGCCTGGGAGTGAGCAACGTGGCGTTCGGCCTGCCGCTGCCGGTGGCGGTGGGTCACAACGCGGGCGGAGCGGCCTTGTTGCTGAGCCTGGTGCTGGTCAATTACCACGCTCGCACCAGCCTGGTCCGGATTCGCGCCCCGCTGCCGCTCGGCTGGCGGTTCAGCCCGCGCAAACAGGTTTCAGGCCTGATCACCCTTAAAGGAGAGATGCCATGGCGACCCTGATCGGCGCAGGCCACGATCGGGCAATCTGGCGTGACTACCTGGAGCTGACCAAGCCCAAAGTAGTGGTGCTGATGCTGATCACCTCGCTGGTGGGCATGTTCCTGGCCACTCGTGCCGGCGTGCCGTGGACGGTGCTGGTGTTCGGTAACCTGGGCATTGCCCTGTGTGCGGGCGGCGCAGCAGCGGTGAACCATGTGGTTGATCGGCGGATTGATGCACTGATGGCACGCACCCATAAGCGGCCGCTGGCCGAGGGGCGCGTATCGCCCGCTGCGGCATTGGTCTTTGCGCTGTTTCTGGCAGTGGCCGGCCTGGCGCTGCTGTTAGCGTTCACCAACCCTCTGGCGGCTTGGCTGACATTGGCGTCGCTGCTCGGCTACGCGGTGATCTACACCGGCTTTCTGAAGCGGGCGACACCACAAAATATCGTCATCGGTGGCCTCGCCGGGGCAGCGCCGCCGCTGCTGGGTTGGGTGGCCGTCACTGGGCATGTGAGTGCCGAACCCCTGCTGCTGGTGCTGATTATCTTCGCCTGGACCCCGCCGCACTTCTGGGCTCTGGCCATTCACCGCAAAGAGGAATATGCCAAGGCCGACATCCCCATGCTGCCGGTCACCCATGGCGAGCACTACACCAAGGTGCATATCCTGCTGTATACCTTCGCCTTGCTGGCGGTGAGCCTGATGCCCTATGTCATCCATATGAGCGGGCTGCTCTACCTGGGTTGTGCGGTGGTATTGGGCGCGCGCTTTCTGCAATGGGCCTGGGTGCTGTACCGTGGCAGCAAGCCGCACGCGGCGATCAACACGTTCAAGTACTCTATCTGGTACCTGCTGCTGCTGTTCATCGCCCTGCTCGTAGACCACTACTTACTGTTGAACCTATGACTCGAACTCAAAAAACCGTCTTCATCCTCGTGGCCCTGGTGGCGTTGATCATGGGCCTGACCGTCAACAAAGTGCTCTCGGGCAAAGGCCAGGGCGACCCGACCGCGCTGATCGACGCTGGCATCATCCTGCTGCCGCAAAGCCGTCAGTTGCCCGCAGTGAGCATGACCAACCAGGACGGCCAGCCGGTGCTGGTCAATGAATTGAAAGGCAAGTGGAGCCTGCTGTTCTTCGGCTACACCTTCTGCCCGGACATCTGCCCGACCACCCTCGCCCAACTGCGCCAGATCAAGAGTGAGCTGCCCAAAGAGGCTGTGGATAAGTTGCAGGTGATTTTGGTCAGCGTTGATCCGAACCGCGATACTCCGGCCCAGCTCAAGCAGTACCTGGGTTACTTCGACCCGCAATTTCAGGGTCTGACCGGCGCGAATGTTGAGGAGGTGCAGAAGGTTTCGAATGCGGTGAGCATTCCCTTCATTCCGGCGGATACCAGCAAGCCGAACTACACCGTCGACCACAGCGGTAACCTGGCACTGATCGGCCCGGATGGTACTCAGCGTGGGTTTATTCGTGCGCCGTTGAACAACCAGAAGCTGATGGCGCAGTTGCCGGGGTTGCTACAGCGCAAGTAAAGGCGACACAAAGCAAAGGTGGGAAGGGCAACGCCTGGTGGCAGGCTTTTGTAGGAGCGAGCTTGCTCGCGAGAAACCCATAGGCGCCGTGTTCATTCAGGAGGCGCGCGTTATCGTTGACGTTTTTCGCGAGCAAGCTCGCTCCTACAAGAGGGCAATGCCGCATTGCCCTCTCCCACATTTTGATCTTCAGTTTTTTGCAGATCGGTTGGATCAGAAGGCCGGCTTGATCGCGCCTTTGTATTTTTCTTCGATGAATTTTTTCACTTCAGGCGTGTGCAGGGCTGCAACCAGCTTCTTCACTGCGTCCGCATCCTTGTTGTCTTCGCGGGTTACCAGGATGTTCACGTAAGGCGAGTCGCTGCCTTCGATCACCAGGGCATCCTTGGATGGGTCCAGCTTGGCTTCCAGGGCGTAGTTGGTGTTGATCAGTGCCAGGTCGACCTGGGTCAGCACGCGCGGCAGGGTGGCGGCTTCCAGTTCGCGGAACTTGAGTTTTTTATCGTTGCCGGTGATGTCCTTGACGGTCGACAGGATGTCGGTCGGGTCCTTCAGGGTGATCAGACCGTTCTTGGCCAGCAGCAACAGCGCACGACCGCCGTTGGTGGCGTCGTTAGGGATCACCACGTTGGCGCCGTCAGGCAGGTCGGCCAGTTTCTTGTACTTGCTGGAGTAGGCACCCAGGGGTTCCAGGTGCACGCCGCCAACGCTCACCAGGTGAGTGCCCTTAGCCTTGTTGAACTCATCCAGGTACGGCTGGTGCTGGAAGAAGTTGGCATCCAGGCGCTTTTCAGCCACTTGTACGTTTGGCTGCACGTAGTCGGTGAACACCTTGACCTGCAAATCCACGCCTTCTTTGGCAAGGGCAGGCTTCACGAATTCCAGGATTTCGGCGTGGGGCACCGGCGAAGCAGCGACCGTAATCGTCTCGGCGTGGGCGGAAAACGCGGCAACGGCGGCGAAAGCAACCAGTAGTTTTTTCATCCAGCAAGCTCCTTGTTCGGGCATCTGCCGGCTTTGAGCCGGCAATGGTCGTTATTTTCGAGAAAAATGCACCACCAGCCTGTCGCCGACGGTTTGCAGAATTTGCACCAGGATCAACAGCATTACCACGGTGACTACCATCACATCAGTCTGGAAGCGCTGATAACCAAAACGGATCGCCAGGTCACCCAGGCCGCCAGCTCCGACTACACCGGCCATGGCCGTGTAGGAAACCAGTGTAATCGCCGTCACGGTAATCGCCGCGAAAATGCCGGGGCGCGCCTCGGGCAACAGGGCGTTGGTGATGATCTGGCGCGTGCTGGCGCCCATGGATTGGGTGGCTTCGATGATGCCGCGGTCGACTTCACGCAGGGCCGTTTCCACCAGCCGCGCAAAGAATGGCGTAGCGCCTACGACCAGCGGCGGGATCGCACCGGCAACGCCCAGCGACGTGCCCGTGATCAGGACGGTGAACGGAATCATCACGATCAACAGGATGATGAACGGCAGCGAGCGCAGGATATTTACGATCAGCGATAACAGCGCGTACAGGCCTTTTTGTTCGAACAATTGGCGCGGGCTGGTCAGAAACAGCAGTACACCCAGAGGCAGGCCCAGCAGCACGGTGAAAAACAGCGAGCCGAACAGCATGGTCATGGTGTCGCCGGTGGCGAGCCAGATTTCGGACCAGTCGATGTTGGCGAAGAAACTCAGGAAAACGTCCATCAGCGCAGGACCTCCATGTGAACGTCGGCGGCGGTGAAGCGTGCAAACGCGGCTTCCATGTCACCGCCGGTGACGGCGAGGGTCAGTTGCCCGTAAGGGATGTCTTTGATGCGGTCGATACGACCGGCCAGGATGCTGTAGTCCACGCCCGTTTCGCGAGCGACTGTCCCCAGCAATGGCGCGTAGGTCGCATCGCCCTGGAACGTCAGGCGCACGATGCGGCCCGGCACATGGGCGAAGTCGTCGCGCTGCTCGCCTTCGTCAACCTGCTCGGCTTCCTGCACGAAACGCTTGGTGGTCGGATGCTTGGGGTGCAGGAACACGTCGGCGACCGAACCTTGCTCAACGATCACGCCGGCATCCATCACCGCGACCTGGTCACACACGCGGCGGATCACATCCATTTCATGGGTGATCAGCACGATGGTCAGGTTCAGCTCGCGGTTGATCTCGGCCAACAGTTGCAGGACCGACGCGGTGGTCTGTGGGTCTAGCGCGCTGGTGGCTTCGTCGCACAGCAGGATCTTCGGCTTGGTCGCCAAAGCGCGGGCGATGCCGACGCGCTGCTTCTGGCCGCCGGACAACTGCGCCGGGTACTTCCTGGCGTGGTCCGACAAACCGACGCGGGCGAGCAGTTCAGCCACGCGCTGGTCGATTTCCTTGCGCGACAGTTCACCGGCAAGCGTCAGCGGCAGCGCGACGTTGTCGGCCACGGTCTTGGACGCCAGCAGGTTGAAGTGCTGGAAGATCATCCCGACCTGCTGACGGAAGCGGCGCAGGCCGTTGGCATCCAGGGCGGTGACTTCTTCACCGTCGACCGTGATCTGCCCGCCGCTGGGTTCTTCCAGGCGGTTGATCAGGCGCAGCAGTGTGCTTTTACCCGCACCCGAGTGGCCAATCAGGCCAAACACCTGGCCGTTGGCGACGCGCAGGCTGGTGGGGTGCAGTGCGGGAATATCCTTACCGGCGACGCGGTAGGTTTTATGGACGTTTTGAAACTCGATCACGTAGCGAACCTTGTGGGGCGCATTGAAAAGGGATCAGCGGTTAGCCGGGCGCGCATTTTAGCCTGTCCATCTAGTGTTTCTTAGCATTTATTTCGTATCCATCCAGCGATTTGGCAATAACGAGACCAAAGGTCATAAAAAAGGAACGGCCCAAAACCCCATCAGTCACTACATAAGCAATTCGATGTCCCGGGTGCCGTGCCTGGGGTTTCGCTCAAACGAGCCGGGGACCGCTCTGGCCACTTTGACTAAGGAGTTTTGACTGATGAGTACCAAGAAGCCAGCCACCCCGCCCAAGAGTGAACTCGCGGGCACTGATACCCTGGACCGAGGCAATACCAACGCCAAACTGCAGGCGTTGGAAGAATTCCGTTCCGATGCAACCGGCCAGGCCCTGCGCACCAACCAGGGCGTGAAGATTTCCGACAACCAGAACAGCCTGAAAGTCGGCGCCCGCGGCCCTTCGCTGCTCGAAGACTTCATCATGCGTGAAAAGATCACGCACTTTGACCATGAGCGTATCCCTGAGCGCATCGTGCATGCCCGGGGTACCGGCGCCCATGGTTACTTCCAGAGCTATGGCGACCATTCGGCGCTGACCAAGGCCGGTTTCCTGCGCACGCCTGAGCATAAAACCCCAGTATTCGCGCGTTTTTCCACGGTGCAGGGCCCGCGCGGTTCTGGCGACACCGTGCGTGATGTGCGCGGGTTTGCCGTGAAGTTCTTCACCGACGAAGGCAACTTCGACCTGGTGGGTAACAACATGCCGGTGTTTTTCATTCAGGATGCGATCAAGTTCCCTGACTTTGTACACGCGGTAAAACCTGAGCCGCACAACGAGATTCCTACCGGCGGCTCGGCACACGACACTTTCTGGGATTTCGTCTCGTTGCAGCCGGAGTCGGCGCACATGGTGATCTGGGCCATGTCTGACCGGGCCATCCCAAAAAGCCTGCGCACCATGCAGGGCTTTGGCGTGCATACCTTCCGCTTGATCAATACCGAAGGTAAGTCCAGCTTCGTGAAATTTCACTGGCGCCCAACAGTAGGCACGTGCTCCCTGGTATGGGACGAGGCGCAAAAGCTGGCCGGCAAAGACACCGATTATCACCGCCGTGACCTGTGGGAATCGATTGAGAGCGGCGATTACCCCGAGTGGGAACTGGGTGTGCAGATCGTGGCCGAAGAAGACGAACACAAGTTCGATTTCGACCTGCTCGACCCGACCAAAATTATCCCTGAAGAGTTGGTGCCGATCACCCCGCTGGGCAAGATGGTGCTCAACCGTAACCCGGACAACTTCTTCGCTGAAGTCGAGCAGGTCGCGTTTTGCCCGGGCCATATCGTGCCGGGCATCGACTTTACCAACGACCCGCTGCTGCAAGGCCGCCTGTTTTCCTACACGGACACGCAGATCAGTCGATTGGGTGGCCCGAACTTCCATGAGCTGCCGATCAACCGCCCGGTGGTGCCTTTCCACAACGGCCAGCGCGACGCTCAGCACCGCACCGTGATTGATAAGGGGCGTGCGTCGTATGAGCCCAACTCGATTGATGGTGGCTGGCCGAAGGAAACCCCTGCCGCGCCTGCCGACGGCGGCTTTGAGTCCTACTACGAGCGCGTCGATGCCAATAAAGTGCGCGAGCGCAGCGAATCGTTCGGCGACCATTTCTCACAGGCCACGCTGTTTTACAACAGCATGAGCCACCACGAGAAAGAGCACATCATCGCGGCCTATAGCTTTGAGCTGGGCAAGGTCGAGCGCGAGTTTATTCGGGCGCGTCAGGTCAACGAGATCCTGGCCAACATTGATCTGGAACTGGCCAAGCGCGTGGCGCAGAACCTGGGCTTGCCAGCGCCGGCCAAGGGTACGGTTGCGCCAGTGAAAACATCGCTTAAAGAATCACCGGCGTTGAGCCAGGTGAATTTGCTGTCGGGCGATATCAAGACACGTAAAGTGGCGATTCTGGCGGCGAACGGCGTTGATGGTGCGGCGATTGATGCGCTTAAGGCCGCGCTGGAGGCTGAGGGTGCTCATGCCAAGTTGCTGGGGCCGACGTCGGCGCCTGTGACCACCGCCGATGGCAAGACGCTGCCGGTAGACGCTTCGATGGAAGGTATGCCGTCCATTGCCTTCGACGCCGTGTTTATCCCGGGCGGAAAAGAGTCGGTGAAAGCGCTGAGCGGCGATGGCGTGGCGTTGCATTACGTACTGGAGGCGTACAAGCACCTCAAGGCGATTGCGGTGGCCAGTGATGTGAAGCCGTTGCTGGATTTGTTGAAGCTGGAGGCGGATGCGGGGTTGATCGTGGGCGCGGATGCCAAGGCGTTCAAGGCGTTCTTTGCTGCGATTGCTCAGCATCGGGTTTGGGAGCGGGAACCAAAATCGAAGGCGATTCCGGCTTAAATCTTCGGCTGTTTTCTAAACTGCTATCGGGGGCTTGCCCCCGATGCTTTTAGTCCGCCTTGCGCGGAATCAGCACAACCTGTGCCGGAATGTGTTTCAGAATCTGCCGGTGAATTTTCAGGTCATACCCCGAATCAATCCGCTTTACCCGTTTGGTCAGCAGCGTGGCCAGCCACGGGTAATCCTGGGTGCGCGGCACCTGGATGCTGACATCGCATTGATAATTCACCACGTCGGTGGCGATGGCATCCAACTGATGACGCATGTCTTCGACATCGGCGAGGTTCAGCGCCACGGTGGTGCTCGGCGCTGCGGGGTCGATGACCTTGGCCGCAGGCTTGGCTTCGGCGGCTTTCAACGCGGCTTCTGCTTGATCCAGTTCGGCCTTGCGCGCATGACTGATCGCGCTGTTGACGCCACCGGTCAGTGCGGGGGCCTTGGGCATCAGTGCGCGGGCACGGCTCAGGGCAGTGGCAGCGGCGTTGACATCACCTTTTTGCAGCACGATCTGGCTGCGCTGCAGGTAGGCTTCGGCCAGTTGACGCTGGTAGGCCTCAAGTGCGGGATCGTTGGGCGACTGGGCCTGCAACGCCGCCAGTTGGTCTTCGGCGGTTGCCAGCTCGCTGCTGGCCAGGTTTTGCTCCAGCTGCGCGATGGCCACAGCGCGTGCGTCCGGGGCCTCGGGGGCAGCGGGCGGCGTGCTTTGACAGGCGCCCAGCAGCAGGGAAAATGCGGCAAGGAGCAGATAACGGGAGGTGAACGGCTTCATTCCTGCGACTCTCTATTTGCGCAAAAAGCGAGCAAGTCTACACCCCTCGACGGGGCAGGACAAAACTCAGCAGAAACAGGGCGGCCGCCGTAACCACAATCGACGGCCCGGCCGGTGTGTCCTTGAACCAGGACAGCGCCAGGCCACCACACACTGCAAGCATCCCCAAGAGGCTGGCGCCAATCGCCATCTGCTCCGGAGAGCGGGCGTGGCGCTGGGCAGCGGCGGCAGGAATGATCAGCAGCGACGTGATCAACAATACGCCGACTATCTTCATCGCGACAGCAATCACCACGGCGATGAGCAACATCAGGGCCATGCGCAGGCCTGCGACGGGCAAGCCTTCCACCCTGGCCAGCTCTTCATGCACGGTGATCGCCAGCATCGGGCGCCACAGGGCTACCAACAACGCCAGTACGCCAGCACTGCCGCCGAGGATCCAGGCCAGGTCAGTGGGGCTGATCGCCAACAGGTCGCCGAACAGGTAGGCCATCAGGTCGATACGCACTTCATGCATGAAGCTCAATACCACCAGGCCCAAAGACAAGGTGCTTGGCGCGAGGATGCCCAGCAACGTATCGGAGGCCAGCGGCTGGCGTTGTTGCAGGGTCACCAGCAGTACCGCCAGCAGCAGGCAGCCGACGGTCACGGCGATGGTCGGGCTTACGTCCAGCAGAAAACCCAGGGCCACACCCAGCAACGCGGCATGGGACAAGGTGTCGCCAAAATAGGCCATGCGCCGCCAGACCACAAACGAGCCCAGCGGGCCCGCCACCAGTGCCAAAGCCAAGCCTGCCAGCAGGGCGTAGAGCAGAAAATCAGCCATGCTTGCAGCTATCTCCATGAACGTGGGGAGTATCGACCACGGCACCATGCAGGTCATGGGCGTGGTCGTGATGATGGTGGTAGATCGCCAGGCTCTGGGCGTTTTTGCCGAACAGCTCCACAAACGCCGGGTCGCCACTGACCTGTTCCGGGTGGCCGGAGCAGCACACATGACGGTTAAGGCAGACCACCTGGTCGGTGGTGCTCATCACCAGGTGCAGATCATGGGAGACCATCAGCACGCCGCAGCCGTGGCGGTCGCGCAGGCGGGTGATCAGGCTGTACAGCTCGGCCTGACCGGCGACGTCGACGCCTTGTACCGGCTCATCGAGTACCAGCAGCTCTGGCTCGCGCAACAGCGCGCGGGCCAACAGTACGCGCTGCATTTCGCCGCCGGAGATGCTTTGTACCGGGCTGTCGATGACCTGCTCGGCGCCGACTTCCTTGAGTGCAGCCTGCGCCCGGGCGCGATCGACACCGGGCACCAGGCGCAGGAAGCGCAATACGGACAGCGGCAGGGTCGGGTCCACATGCAGCTTTTGCGGCATATAGCCCACGCGCAGCTTGGGCTTGCGCCATACGCTGCCGCTGTCGGGCTTGAGCAGGCCAAGTACGGCGCGCACCAGAGTGGTCTTGCCCGCGCCATTGGGGCCGATCAAGGTGACGATTTGCCCCGGCTCCACGCTCAGTGCAATGTTTTCCAGCACGTTTTGCCCGGCGAACGTGACGCCAACCTGCTCCAGACGGATCAACGCGTTGCTCATCAAGCCCCCTGGCAGCCCGCGCACAGGCCGACCACTTCGACCGTTTGCCCCTCGACCTTGAAGCCGACGTCGGCAGAGCTTTGGATAATGGCGTCGCTGATGCTTTTTTGTTCAAGCTCAATGGCGGCGTGGCACTCGCGACAGATCAGGAACTGGCCCTGATGCGCGTGCTCCGGGTGGTTGCAACCGACAAAGGCGTTGAGCGATGCGATGCGATGGACCAGGCCGTTTTCCAGCAGGAAATCCAGTGCGCGGTACACGGTAGGCGGCGCGGCGCGGCGGCCGTCCTGTTCGCTGAGTACGCCAAGAATGTCGTACGCACCCAAAGGCTTGTGGCTCTGCCACACCAGCTCCAGCACCCGGCGACGCAACGCGGTCAGGCGCAAGCCCTTTTGTGCGCACAGGGTATCGGCCTCTGACAATGCGGTGTGCACGCAGTGAGAGTGGTCGTGGGGACGGCTGGCAAGCGGTGTTTTAGGCATGAGCGGCGACAGATATTTGATAGAGACGTTATTATGTTACCCGTTCCTACGCCATTGAGTGGTCATCGTGTCCCGACTTTTTCCCGTTTTTGTCGTTTTTGTCACCAGCTTGTTCGCTGCGGGTGCCGCTCAGGCCGACGTGAAGGTGCTCACCAGCATCAAGCCGTTGCAGCTGATTGCCGCGGCGGTGCAGGACGGTGTGGCGGTTCCGGAGGTATTGCTGCCGCCGGGTGCCTCACCGCATAACTTCGCGCTGCGCCCATCCGACGTACGGCGCGTGCAGTCGGTCGACCTGCTGTATTGGATCGGACCCGACATGGAGACCTTTTTGCCGCGCGTGTTGAAAGGCCGTACGGCGACGACCGTAGCCGTGCAGGACCTGCCGGGCATGAAGCTGCGCATTTTTGGCGAAGATAGCCACTCTCACGCTGAAGAAGCCGACGACCATGATCACGATCATCGCCCTGGCAGTGTCGATGCACACTTGTGGCTGTCGACAGTCAATGCGCGGGTAATTGCCACGCGCATGGCTGCGGACCTCAGTGCGGCTGATCCAGTGAACGCCGAGCGTTATCAGAGCAACGCCAAAGCTTTTGGTGAGCGCCTGGACGCGCTGGATGCACGCTTGAAAAAGCGTTTGGCGGGTGTCGAAGGCAAGCCTTACTTCGTGTTCCACGAAGCCTTCGATTACTTCGAAGAGGCTTACGGCCTCAAGCACGCCGGCGTGTTCAGCGTGGCCGCCGAGGTGCAGCCAGGCGCCCAGCATGTGGCGGCGATGCGTGCGCGGTTGCAGGAAGTCGGCAAGACGTGCGTGTTCAGCGAGCCGCCGTTGCGCCCGCGCTTGGCCGAGACATTGGTTGCTGGGTTGCCGGTGAAGCTGGCGGAGCTGGATGCGTTGGGTGGCTATACCCCGGCGACCGCGCAGGGCTATGAACAGGTACTGGAAAAACTCGGCAATGACCTTGCCGGATGCCTGGAGTCTCTATAGCGCTGCACTGCCTCGCTGTAGGAGCGAGCTTGCTCGCGAAGAACGTCAACGGTGACGCGTTCTTGCTGGATAAACGCGTCGTTATCAGGTTTTTCGCGAGCAAGCTCGCTCCTACAGGGGCGGGTTACAGCGCGAACGGCAGGTGGACCGTGACCTGCTGACGTTGCACCAGCCGGTGTTCGAACTCCGCCGGGTCATGAATCAACACATCCTGCCCGGCAAACGACTCCGCCGCGATCAAGCGCGACAGCCAGAACCGCACGCACGCCACGCGCAGCATGGTCGGCCATAGCTCGGCTTCCTTCGCGGTAAATGGCCGCAGCCCTGCATAAGCACCCAAAAGCGCCCGGGCGCGTTGCCCGTCAATTACACCATCGGCATCCGAGCACCAGTCATTCAAGGCAATCGCCACGTCGTAGAGCATCGGCCCCGAGCAGGCGTTGTAGAAGTCGATCAAGCCCGTCAGGTGCGTGCCTTCAAACATCGCGTTGTCGCGAAACAGGTCGGCGTGAACGTTGGCCCGTGGCAGGCCGAGGATGTCAGCTTTATGGGTTTCGATCTCGCTTAGCGCGTCTTGCAGCAGGCGCTGCTGTGCGTCGTTGAGGTGCGAAATCAGCTGCGCGCCTTCATTGAGCATCCAGTTCAGCCCGCGGTCGGTCTTGCGCTCCAGCACTTTTTCACCCTGAGTCGCCAAGTGCAGGTGACCGAGCAGGTCGCCGACCTGGGCGCAGTGTTGGGCGTTGGCGTCCTTGATGTGCTTGCCAGCCAGGCGCGGTTGCAGCAAGGCCGGTTTGCCCTTGAGTTCGCGCAAGGCGACGCCGTCGGTGGTACGCAGGGCGTACGGCACGGGCAGGTCGGCAGCGTGAAGCACGTCGAGCAGTTCGATGAAGAATGGCATTTCTGCCACTGGGCCGCGCTCAACCAGGGTCAGCACAAACTCGCCCTGCTCCAGGCTGATAAAGAAATTGGTGTTTTCGCTGCCGGCGGCAATCCCCTGGAAATCAAGCAGGCGGCCGAGCCCGTAAGGGGCGAGAAAGGTTTCCAGCTCGGGCCGAGCCAGGGGGGTGAACACAGACATGGTTAAAACTGCCGTTACGGGCGCTGCCGTAGCAGCACCGGTTAAAATTAAGAAATCATTTCCATTCGAAGATCTTCCATGACGGGATCAGCATATCCGGCTGGTCAGAGCGGATGAAGTTCGCGTCGGTTCCGTCCGCACGCACCAGGAAATACGCTGGAGCACCCTTCGGGGTGACCTTGATGGCGTACAGGAAGCCGTTCTGGCGGTACTCCTGGATAGTCTTGTCGCCTTCCGTGCGAATGGTAACTTCCGGGTCTGCCGAAGGGGCATCGTCTGCCGCCATGGCAGCCATCGGAGCGAGTGCAAACAAGCCGGTCAACAGCAGGCGATTGAATGTACGCATGATAACCTTGTCCCTTTGTTTTCATTGGTCCGGCTATTCTAGCGCCTGACCCGCCGAAAAGGTTGATCCTGCTCATGAGCCAAGCGCCCCTCGTCCTGGTGGACGGTTCTTCTTATCTGTACCGCGCCTTCCACGCGTTGCCACCGCTGACCACCTCCAAAGGCCTGCCAACCGGTGCGGTCAAGGGCGTGTTGAACATGCTCAAAAGCCTGCGCAAGCAGTACCCGGACAGCCCGTTCGCGGTGGTGTTCGACGCCAAGGGTGGGACCTTTCGCGATGAGATGTACGCCGAATACAAGGCCAATCGCCCGAGCATGCCCGATGACATGCGCCTGCAGATCGAGCCGCTGCATCAAAGCGTAATCGCCCTGGGCTTCCCGTTGTTGTGCGTCGAAGGCGTTGAGGCTGACGACGTGATCGGCACCCTGGCCCGCAGCAGCGCGGCCGCCAGCCGCCCGGTGGTGATTTCGACCGGTGATAAAGACATGGCGCAGCTGGTGGACGGGCACATTACCCTGGTCAACACCATGACCGGTAGCTCGATGGACGTTGAGGGCGTAAAAGAGAAATTCGGCGTCGCTCCCGAGCAGATCATCGACTACCTGGCGTTGATGGGCGATTCGTCCGACAACATCCCAGGCGTTCCGGGCATTGGCCCTAAGACCGCTTCGGGCTTGTTGGTGGGGGTCAATGGCGGTCTCAAAGAGCTTTATGAGCAGCTCGATATTGTGCCAACCCTGCCTATCCGCGGAGCCAAAACCCTGCCGGCCAAGCTGGAAGAACACAAGGAAATGGCATTCCTGTCCTATCAGTTGGCGACGATCAAGATCGATGTGCCGCTGGACGTGGGCCTGGATGACCTGCACCTGATCGAGCCGGACCGCGAAAAGCTGCTGGAGCTGTACACGCTGCTTGAGTTCAAGAGCTGGTACGACGAAATCCAGCGCGATGCCAAGCGTGTGGAGCTCAAGTCGGCGAGCGAGGTTGCGCCTGCCGCCGACACGCCGGTTGAGGCCGTTATATCGGTGCCGGTAGAGGCGGTTTACACCACTATCCTGGACCAGGCCACGTTCGACGTGTGGCTGAAGAAACTCCACGATGCGCCGTTGTTTGCCTTCGACACCGAAACCACCGGCATCGACGCCCAGCAGGCGCAACTGGTCGGGGTCTCGTTCGCTGTGCAGCCCCATGAGGCCGCCTACATCCCGCTGACCCACTCCTATATCGGCGCGCCGGATCAATTGGACCGTGACACCGTGCTGCTGGCCTTGAAACCGCTGCTGGAAGACCCGACCAAACTCAAGGTTGGCCAGCACGCCAAGTTCGATATGAACATCCTCGCCAACTGCGCCATCGGTGGCGACCCTGCGCAGGGCATCACTGTGCGGGGCATCGCCTTCGACACTATGCTCGAATCCTACGTGCTGAACTCCACGGCGACCCGCCATGACATGGACAGCCTGGCGAAGAAGTACCTGGACCACGACACGGTCAGTTTCCAGGACATTGCCGGCAAAGGCGCCAAGCAGCTGACATTCGACCAGATTGCCCTTGAGCAAGCAGGCCCTTATGCGGCCGAAGATGCCGATGTGACCTTGCGTCTGCACCAGGCGCTGCACGCGAAGCTGGCCGCGATCCCGAGCCTGGCCAGTGTGCTGACCGATATCGAGATGCCGCTGGTGCCGGTTCTGGCACGTATCGAGCGCCAGGGCGCATTGGTAGACAAGGAGCTGCTGGGCATCCAGAGCATTGAGTTGGGTAACAAGATGGTCGAGCTGGAGCGCCAGGCCTTCGAGATTGCCGGTGAAGAGTTCAACCTCGGTTCACCCAAGCAGCTTGGTGCAATCCTCTACGAGAAGCTGGGGATGCCGGTGTTGAAAAAAACCGGCAAGGGGCAGGCGTCCACTGCCGAAGAAGTACTGGCCAAATTGGCCGAAGATGATTTTCCGTTGCCCAAGGTGCTGATGCAGTACCGCAGCATGAGCAAGCTCAAAAGTACCTATACCGACCGCCTGCCGGAACAGATCAACCCACGCACCGGGCGCATTCATACGTCTTATCATCAGGCGGTAGCGGCCACCGGGCGCTTGTCCTCCAGCGACCCGAACCTGCAGAACATCCCGGTGCGCACCGCCGAAGGGCGGCGGATTCGCCAGGCGTTTGTCGCACCCAAGGGCTACAAACTGCTGGCGGCGGACTATTCCCAGATCGAGCTGCGGATCATGGCGCACCTGTCCAGGGACGAAGGACTGATGAACGCTTTCCGAAACGATCTGGACGTGCACACCGCCACGGCTGCCGAGGTATTCAAGGTTGAGCTGGCTGAGGTCACGTCCAACCAGCGCCGCAGCGCCAAGGCGATCAACTTCGGCCTGATCTACGGCATGGGTGCCCAGAAGCTGGGCAAGGACATCGGTGTCGACACCAAGACCGCCAAGGCGTACATCGATGTGTACTTCGCCCGCTATCCCGGTGTTCGCGAATACATGGAGCGCACTCGCGCCCAGGCAGCGGACCAGGGCTATGTAGAAACCTTTTTCGGGCGACGCCTGTACTTGCCGGATATCAACTCCAACAAGCCTCAGGAGCGCGCCGCTGCAGAACGCACGGCTATCAACGCGCCCATGCAGGGCACGGCGGCGGACATCATCAAGAAGGCCATGGTGCAGGTGGATAACTGGCTGACCGAGTCGGGCCTGGATGCCAAAGTGATCCTGCAAGTGCACGATGAACTGGTACTGGAGGTGCGTGAGGACCTGATCCCACAAGTCAGCGAGAAGATTCGCGAACATATGAGCGCCGCGGCCCAGCTGGACGTACCGCTGGTAGTGGATGTGGGCGTAGGCGATAACTGGGACGAAGCGCACTGATGCCAAACCTGCGCCAACACCGCGTGTGCTGGCGCAGTGCTTTAGAGCACAAATCGTCGAGGGTTATTTCCAATAGTTTTTTGGAGCTGCCGGAACTTAACCTGTGAACTGCTACTCAGAGTTACTGAATGGGTGGTGAAGCCCTTCAATGCTCCTATGTTGTGTTAAGTGTTGGCAGATATCTGGACCCCGCCCTAGCGGTCCGGAACTTGGACCCCGAACTTCCCTCCCCATACGAAGTCCGGGGTTTTTTTTGCCCGCAGAAAAGTTACTCGGTGACTTGCGCGCCTTTGTCCGCCAATTCCATCCAGCCGGCCAGCACGGTGTAAGCCTCTTCCAGGCCCATGCGCTTTGGCGCCGAGAACAGTTGGATAGTGATGGTATCGCCCCAGCCCTTACGGATCTCGGACTGCACTTTGAGCAGGGTGTTCTTGGCTGCGCCGTAGGTGAGCTTGTCGGCTTTGGTGAGCAGGATATGCATCGGCATGCCGCTGGCGACCGCCCAATCGAGCATCAGCAGGTCGAAGTCAGTCATTGGATGGCGGATGTCCATCATCAGAATCAGACCCTTCAAACTCTCGCGGCCACCCAGGTAAGCCTCCAGGTGACGCTGCCAGTGCAGCTTCAGCGGGATAGGTACTTTTGCATAACCGTAGCCCGGCAGGTCGACCAGACGCCGATCATCGTCTAGCTTGAAGAAATTGAGCAGTTGCGTGCGACCCGGGGTTTTCGAGGTGCGCGCCAGGCTGGCGTGGGTCAGGGTGTTCAGTGCGCTGGATTTGCCAGCGTTGGAACGGCCGGCAAAGGCGACTTCAAAGCCCTCGTCATCGGGGCATTGGTCCACTTTGGCGGCGCTGAGCATGAACGTGGACTGTTGGCACAGGCCGAGGATGGGATTCTTGAGTTGCATGAGATTTCCGATGTGGGCGGTGCCGAAAAAGGGTGCGGCAAGCGGTGTCGTTTCCGTTTCAGTAGCGCCAGTATATAATGCCGCAGATTTTGTGTGTGCTTTGTCCCAGCGAAGGATGAAGCTCACGGGAGCGAAAGACCTTTATTGCGCATTAGAACGCAAAACGCTCTCAAACCCTGAAAAGGTCGATGTATGGCCTCAATGGTTGCCGCTTTTGGTGTCCTGAACCCGCTTTACGGCGCTCAGGCTACACAGGATCCACAAGCGCTGTACAACCGAGTTTGTGTGGTCACGCTGATGCAGCGCGTGACCCAGGGTTTCAAGGCAATGCCGCCGCGTGGTTTGTGCATGGACTGCAGTACTGAGGATTACCAGGCCGTCATTGAGTTGGCGGTGAGTAAACCCGGTAGATAACTCTTAAACCCTTAGCCGTAGTTGGATTAGCTGATGAACAAACTGATCGTGAGTCTGCTGTTGACCTTGGGCATCACAGGCGCTGGCGTCGCTGCAGAGGGCCCCGTCAAAGGTGATGCCACTGCCGGTCAAGCGAAAGCCGCCGTGTGTGGTGCCTGCCACGGGCCGGATGGCAACAGCCCGGCGCCGAACTTCCCCAAACTGGCCGGCCAGGGTGAACGTTACCTGACCAAGCAGATGCACGACATCAAGGACGGCAAGCGCACGGTGCTGGAAATGACCGGCCTGCTGACCAATCTCAACGATCAGGACCTGGCGGACCTCGCAGCGTATTTTGCCAGCCAGAAAGGCAGTGTGGGAGCTGCTGATCCTAAATTGGTAGCCCGCGGAGAGAAGCTGTTCCGTGGCGGTGACCTGGAAAAAGGCTTGCCTGCTTGCACCGGTTGCCACTCGCCAAATGGCGCAGGCAACGCCGCCGCGGGCTTCCCGCACCTGAGCGGACAGCACGCCACCTATATCGCCAAGCAATTGACTGACTTCCGTAAAGAAGAAGCCGGCCGGGCCAATGATGGTGACGCAATGACCATGCGCACCATTGCTCGCAAGCTGAGCGATGAAGACATTGCAGCCCTCTCCAGTTATATCCAGGGCCTGCACTGACGGGGCTCGACGTTAACGCTCGATTAATCCCGCGATGCAAGCATAAAAAGGGTGGCTCAGGCCGCCCTTTTTTGTGGCCGCTGCCGTTACACTAACGAACTCATGCCCGCGTAGACCTGTCACAACAAAGGTCGCGTGAGGCGACTTTATTTGTCCAGGAGTAAAGCATGCGTAATCTGATCCTCAGCGCCGCTCTCGTCACTGCCAGCCTCTTCGGCATGACCGCACAAGCTGCCGACGTGCCGCTTGAAGCCGGTAAAACCTACGTTGAATTGGCTAACCCTGTACCGGTTTCGGTACCCGGCAAGATCGAAGTGGTGGAGCTGTTCTGGTACGGCTGCCCGCATTGCTACGCTTTTGAGCCGACCATCAACCCATGGGCCGAAAAGCTGCCCAAGGACGTTAACTTCCGTCGCCTTCCCGCCATGTTCGGCGGCCCATGGGATGCCCACGGCCAACTGTTCCTGACCCTTGAAGCCATGGGTGTGGAACATAAGGTTCACAACGCCGTCTTCGAAGCCATCCAGAAACAAGGCAAGCGCCTGACCAAGCCAGACGAAATGGCTGACTTCGTCGCCACCCAGGGTGTGGACAAGGACAAGTTCCTGGCCACGTTCAACTCCTTCGCCATCCAGGGCCAGATCAAGCAAGCCAAGGAACTCGCGCAGAAGTACGGTGTGCAAGGCGTTCCAACCCTGATCGTCAACGGCAAATACCGTTTCGACCTGGGCACTGCCGGTGGTCCTGAAGCGGTCCTCAATGTTGCCGACCAATTGATCGCCAAAGAGCGCGCAGCCAAGTAAGGGGCCCGCCATGCGCCGTTGGGGTACCGAACGCGTCGTTGGCCTGCACGAGCCGCAGGTCAACGAACACCACCTGCAAGCCACGGACCTGCCGGCAGACAGCCGCTTGCGCCTGCTCAGTTTCAATATTCAGGTGGGCAACAGTACCGAGAAATACCGGCACTACCTCACCCGTGGCTGGCAGCACGTTCTGCCGCACAAGGGGCGTACCGGTAACCTGCAAAAGATCGGCGACCTGCTCAGCGACTTCGACCTGGTCGCCTTGCAGGAGGCCGACGGCGGCAGCCTGCGCTCGGGCTACATCAACCAGGTGGAGCATCTTGCCCAACTTGGCGCGTTCCCCTACTGGTACCAGCAGCTCAACCGCAACCTGGGGCGCCTGGCACAGCACAGTAATGGTGTGCTCAGCCGCTTGAAGCCGACCGTCATCGAGGATCACCCGCTGCCGGGTCCCAAAGGCCGCGGTGCGATCCTGGTGCGTTTCGGTGAAGGTCCCGAAGCCTTGGTGGTAGTAATGATGCACCTGGCACTCGGCGGACGTACCCGCAACCTGCAACTTGCCTATGTGCGCGACCTGATTGGCCACTACAAGCACCAGGTGTTGATGGGTGACATGAACACCCATGCCAACGACCTGTTGCAGAATTCCCCGCTGCGCGACCTGGGCCTGTTGGCTCCGCAAGTCGAAGCCACATTTCCCAGCTGGCGCCCGCAGCGCTGCCTTGACCACATCCTGCTCAGCCCGAGCCTTACACTGGAAAGTGTGCGGGTACTGGCGCAGCCCATTTCCGATCACCTGCCCGTCGCGGTAGAGATTCGTCTGCCGGGTTCGCTTACGGCTGATGCATTACCCGCGTTGAGCCCAGGCCCTCGCGGACCTCTTGCATGAGCGACGACGCCCAGCGCTGGAAAGAGAAATACCTTAAGAGCATCGAGCAACAAGACAAGCTCGAACGCCGCTGGGCCGCCCGCCTCGACCTGCTGCGCCGCGGCCTGGTACGCAGCACCCTGGCCGCTGAAGGGACTGACCGCGCTGTTGATCAATGCATGAAGGAAATGCGTGATGTGGTGCGTACCGACGACATGGACGCCGCCCTCGCCGCACTGTTGCCGCGCCTGGAAAAGGCCGTGCTGGATTCCGAGCAGCGTCGCGAAACCCGGGTTGACCAGATCAGCACCGCACTCACGGCCCTGGTTGCTCAGTTGCAAAAGCTTGCCTTGCCGCGCGAGGTAGCCCGCCCGCTGAAAGCCTTCGCCAAGCAGCTCGATAGCCGCGTCGGCCAAGCGCGGGAGATACCGCTGTTGCTCAGCGAGCTAAGCAGCCTGCAAGGGCAGGCGCTGAATAATCTGGAGCCTGAAAGCGATACCTCGCGCGCAGGTCCTGGGCTGCTGCAACGGCTGTTTGGCAGCAAGGATGGATCGAGTGAAGCGCCGCAGGTTGACGCTGCGCCATTGCCCACAGCGCAGTCGGCGCCGTCAAAGCCAGCTGCGCCGCCACCGGCGCCCGAACCGCAGGAGCCCGCACAGTCCGAAGAATTGACCCAGGCCTTGCGTGCCTTTGCCCCGCAACCACAAACGCCGCTTGCTCCCACCTCTGAGCCGGTAGTGCAGGCCCCGCTGGAAGCGGCCCGCGACACCTTTGTATTCGAGGCACCGCCTCC
Source organism: Pseudomonas paralactis (assembly GCF_001439735.1). Taxonomy (GTDB): domain Bacteria; phylum Pseudomonadota; class Gammaproteobacteria; order Pseudomonadales; family Pseudomonadaceae; genus Aquipseudomonas; species Aquipseudomonas paralactis. Next base: position 33,582 of record NZ_JYLN01000003.1, on the reverse strand, counting down.
AGTAGAGCCGATTGCTTCACCTGCGCAGACCCCTGAGCCGCCGATAGAAGAGCCGGCCCCTGAAAGCGCGCTCGCCGCCTTTATTGAAGCACCGCCGGTTCAAGTCGAGGCGCCGGATCAAACCAGCATAGGTAGCCTGTCTCTCCCGCCTGTGTTGGAAACTCCCGAGCCAGACGAGCTGCAGTCCGATGCAATATACGCCCTGCCCGACTCGCCTGAGCCGTCCTACAGCTCGGTAGCCAAGCACATCGAAGATACGTTACTGGGTCTGTTGGAAGACCTGTCCCTGCCTGAACGTCATCGGCCCCAGGCGCAAGCCATGCGCGAGCGTCTTGCCCACGGCTTGAATTGGTACGAGCTGATCCCCATTCTGGATGACCTGGCTGTGCTGATGCTGGCGATCACCGACAGTGGCCAGCATGAGTTCGAGGCTTATCTCAAGCAACTCAACGAGCGCCTTGAGGCATTCCAGGGCCACCTGCAGGTCGCCAGCGAGGGCCACGCCGATAGCAGCCTGGCCGCGCGGGAGCTGGATACGCAGATTCGTGAACAGGTCGACGGCTTGCAAAGCAGCGTGCAGGAAGCCGCCGATCTGGACAGCCTCAAGCAGGTGCTTGAAAGCCATCTTGAGGGCTTGCTCGGGACGATGGACGAGCATCAGCAGCAGCGTGATCAACGTGAGCAGGAAGTGGCTGCGCGCCTTAAAGCCCTGGCTGAGCGTGTGGCCAACATGGAGCAGGAAGCCCAGGGCTACCGTGAGCATCTGGAGGTACAGCGTCAGAAGGCCTTGCTCGATCCACTGACTGGTTTGCCCAACCGGGCAGCGTGGAGTGAGCGCCTGGATCACGAGGTCAACGCCTGGCATCAGCAGGGCAACAGCCTGTCGCTGGCCATGCTCGACCTGGATCATTTCAAGCGCATCAACGATGGCTATGGTCATCTGGCGGGCGACAAGGTGCTCAAGATCATCGCCAATGTGCTGAGCAAGCGCCTGCGGCCCAGCGACTTCATCGCGCGTTTTGGCGGTGAAGAGTTCGTGCTGTTGATGCCCGACTCAACCCTGGCGGATGCCTTGGCCGTCGCTCAAGTAATGCGCGCTGCCATCGAGGCTTGCCCGTTCCACTTCAAAGGCGAGCCTGTGACGATCACAGTGTCCATGGGCGTGGCGCAGTTTCAACCTGGCGAGCGCAGCGACATGGCCCTCAAGCGTGCCGATGAAGCGCTTTACAGGGCCAAGGCAGCGGGACGCAATCAAGTGCAGGCGGCCTAAAAGATGTTCCATTTTGTAATTTGACCGCTGCGCGAATTACGTTACGTTACACTGTTGCATTATCGTCTCTCAGTGTAATGCTCCTGCCATGAAATCCTTGTCTATTGCTTTTGTGTTTCTCCTGCTCGCCGGTTGCGCCAGCGGCCCGCGTCTGAATACCAGCCACCCGTCGGTGAACCACGACAACCGCGTGCAGTTCGTCGTCGTGCATTACACCTCGACCAACCTGGAGCGCTCGCTGGCCTTGCTGACCCATGGCCAGGTTAGCAGCCATTACCTGATCGGCGACGACGCCTCAGGCACCATCTACAAGCTGGTGGATGAAAGCCAGCGCGCCTGGCACGCGGGGGAAAGCGAGTGGGCGGGACGCACCTGGCTCAATTCGAGCTCCATCGGCATCGAAATCGTCAATCCGGGGTTCCGCGATACGCCGACAGGGCGTGTGTGGTACCCGTATTCCGAAGCACAGGTGCAGTCGCTGATCGTGCTGCTCAAGGACATCAGCAAGCGTAATGGCATCGACCCCAAGAACATCATCGGGCATAGCGACATTGCCCCACTGCGCAAACTGGATCCGGGGCCGCTGTTCCCCTGGAAGCGTTTGGCCGCAGAAGGCCTGGCCGTATGGCCGGATGCCCAGGCCGTGGCACGGTTCCAGGTGCAGTACGCCGCTCAGCTGCCGAGCATCACCTGGTTCCAAGAAGAACTGGCTCGCCTGGGCTACCAGACGCCGCAGACCGGGGAGCTGGATGTGGCCACGCGACACGTGATCGCCGCGTTCCAGATGCGCTTTCGCCCGTCACTGTTTGATGGCACCCCGGATGCTGAAAGCGCCGCGATCCTGCGGGCCCTGAATCACCGTTGATGGTGTACAGGTAGGAGCGAGCTTGCTCGCGAAGAACGCATAGACGACGCGGGCTGCCTGACAGCACAGCGTTATCGTTGAGGTTCTTCGCGAGCAAGCTCGCTCCTACAGGGGTAAGGCCATATAGAACTGCGTACCCTGCCCCGGCCGTGAATACACGCCCATGCGGCCGCCGTGCAATTGCACGATCTCCTTGCACAAGGCCAGCCCCAGGCCCGCGCCGCCTTTCTTTCGACCCACCTGCACAAAGGGCTCGAAGATTCGCCCTTGCTGCCCATAGGCGATGCCTTCGCCGTTGTCCTCAACACTGATAATCACCCGCTCGCCATGACGCCGTGCCTGCAGGCGAATCTGTCCGCCTTCGGCGGTGTGGCGCAACGCGTTGCCGAGCAAATTGTCGAGCACGCGCTCCAGTTGCACCCGGTCGGCATACAGTCGCGGCAGCTCCGGCTGGGCTTCCACCAGCAATTCAATGTGCTGTGCATTGGCGGGTTCGGCGAATCGTGCCCGGGCATGTTCCAGCAGGTCGGTCACATCGCAGGCGCCCAGGGTGAGTTTTTGCAGGCCGTTCTGGTAGCGCGAGAAGTTGAGCAAATCGTTGATCAGCTGCATCAGGCGCTGCATTTCTTCGTTGACCGTATCCAGCAGGTCCGCTTCACGGGACTCCGCGGGGAACTTGGCTCGCTCGCGAAACAGCCCGAAGGCCATGTGCATGCCGGTCACCGGTGTACGTAGCTCGTGAGAGGCGCGTAACACGAACTCGCTGCGTACTCGCTCGAAAGCGCGCTGTTCGGTAACGTCGTGCAGCACCATCACCGCCCCCAGAATATGGCCCTGGGTATGGCTCACAGGGGTCAGGCTGTAGGTCAGCAGGCGCAGTTCGCCCTCGACTTCCACTTCCAGATCCTCCGGCGCCCGCTCCAGGTTGCCGCCGCGCAGCACCAGTTGCAGTTGTTCATCCATCTCTGCGCGACCCAGAGCTTCGCCCAGGCCTTGACCGAGGCGTTCCTCGTCCCAGCCCAGTTGGCGCTGTGCAACCGGGTTGAGGTGCTCCAGGCAGCCCTGGCGATCAATCATCAGCAGGCCGTCATCAATGCTGTCGAGCACCGCTTGCAGGCGCTGTTGGCCGGCCAGCAGTTCATCGACATTGGTGGCCTGATGCTGGCGCAACGCTTCGGCCATGATGCCGAAACGGCGGGTCAGCTGATTCATCTCCGCTGCCGAGGAGATAGGCAGGGTCACTTCAAAATCGCCCTGCCCGATCTTGTCGGCGGCTTTGGCCAGTGCCTCGATCGGCCCGCCAAAGCGTCGCGCGATGCCATGGGCCGTGACAAAGCCAATGATCAGCACCGCAAGGCCCACCAACCCGAGCAGCCCTGCGATCAATAGCGCACGCTCACGGGACTTGTGCTCGCTGGCGCTGATGTTCTCCAGCGCCTGCTTGTGATCGGCAATCAGTCCGTTGCGCAATATGTTGAAGGTTTCAGTGATTTTTTCCTTGCTGCCCGGCGGTGGTGGTTCCTGTTGGGATTGATCGAATGCGTCGAGCAGTTTCTGGTAATCGGAGCGTGCCTGTCCGAAGCCATGGCTTATACCGGCCTGTTCATGGGCGATGCCTTGGTCCAGCAGGTCGAAATAATGCTGCTTGGAGGCCCGCAGGGCCTCAGGGTCGGGGCGTTTCTCCAGCATCATGATCAGCTGGTCGCCCAGGCTCTGACGCAACTTGAGCCCCAGGTCCAGGGTGATGAAGTTACTGCGGATCAGCGATTCCTGGGTCTTGGCCATTTGCATGACGCTGACCAGGCCCAGGATCAACCCCAGCAAGGCCACGGTGATCAGCGCTGAAATGCTCAGAAATAACCGAGTGCGCAGTTTCATCGCGAGCTTCATAAGGTCCTGCTCACAGGTTGTACTGTTTGCGTTTGCGGTACAGGGTCGACGCGTCGATGCCGAGGGTGCGGGCTGCTTGATCCAAGGTGTCACTGGTAGCGAGCACGGCGCCGATATGGGCTTTTTCCAGCTCGTCCAGGCTCAACGCCGCACCGATACGAGGTGCATTGTTGGTCGGTTGCTCGGCCATCCCCAAATGACTGATCTCTACCTTTTCCTGGGGGCAGATGATGCTGGCGCGTTCCACGACGTTACGCAGCTCGCGGATATTGCCGGGCCAACGATAGTTGAGCAGCGCTTCACGGGCCTGATCACTGAAGCCACGCGCGGGGCGCGCGTATTCCTTGACGAAGCGTGCCAGGAAGCGGTCGGCCAGGGTGAGGATGTCTTCACTGCGTTCGCGCAGCGGTGGCAGGTGCAGGGTGATGACGTTGAGGCGGTACAGCAAGTCTTCCCGGAAGCGGCCGTCGCGCACCATGTCTTCCAGGTTCAGGTTGGTGGCCGCGAGAATACGCACGTCGGCGCGGCGGGTGACCGGGTCGCCCACACGTTCATATTCCTTATCTTGAATAAAGCGCAGCAGCTTGGGTTGCAACGTGAGTGGAAAATCGCCGATCTCGTCAAGAAACAACGTGCCGCCATCGGCCTGGTTAACTCGACCCAGCGTGCTTTCACTGGCGCCGGTGAACGCGCCGCGGCTGTGGCCGAACAGTTCGCTTTCCATCAGCTCGGCGGTCAAAGACGGGCAGTTGATGGTCACGCAAGACTTCTTGGAGCGTTTGCTCCAGCCGTGAATGGCGCGGGCCAGCTCACCTTTACCGGTGCCGGACTCGCCGAGGATCAAGATATTTGCATCGGTCCCGGCCACTTGGCGGGCGGTTTCCAGTACCACCATCATTGATGGGCTGTGAGAGTCGAGGCCATCCTTGGGTTGGCGCACGGCACCTTCCAGGGCTTCGAGTCGCGCAGAGAGCTGGCGTACTTCCAATTGCTTGGCGGTCGCCAGGCGCAATTGGTCGGGGCTGCAGGGTTTAACGAGATAGTCGGCGGCACCGGCCTGGATGGCGTCCACGGCGGTATCCACGGCGGAGTGGGCCGTGACGATCACCACACGCATCCACGGCGCCTGGATACGCATCTGCGCGAGTACGTCCAGGCCGTTGTCCTCTCCCAGACGCAAGTCCAGAAAGCACAGGTCGAACACCTGGCGCTGCATCAGCGCATCGGCCTGCGCGGCGCTGTTGGCGGTGGCAACGGTGTAGCCCTCGTCTTCCAGGCAATAACGGAACGTGCGCAGAATTGCGGATTCGTCATCCACTAAAAGAATGCGGCCTTGAAGCTCCTTGGCTGAATCCATCTGTCCCGCGCTCCTTAACTATTAAATAAGATGGTGTTTAGTCCCGGAATAATCGGGCAAGTTGCATGGTTTATTCTGATTCATAAAAAGCATCTTCGTGTAGGTATCTGCAGGCCTTCCTACAAGGTGCCAGCTAATGGCCTTTTCATGCCTTCTCGCCACTTCGGCAACTGGACAGGCGCATTCGATCCCTTGACCCGACCACCGACCATCGTGCATTTCGCACGGCATCTCTACAGGCATCGTGCAGGATGCTGGGTGGCGAATTGTGGATTGATTGGTAACTCATTGATTTTATTGTGTTTTATTTTGCAATAAAGCTGGCATGTACTCTGCAATATCTCTCCCAAGAGCGTCATGAACGAATAATCAGAATGCGGGAGAAATACAGCATGACTCGCCAAAGCCTAAGCCAATTGCGTGTATCGCCGCTGCGTATGCAGCAGGGCCTGTTTGCCAGCCTGGCCTTGATGGTCACGCTGATTGGCGGTCAGCAGATGCAGCACTGGCAGCAGAGCGAGCAGCCAACCCCGCAATTTGAGCGTCCGGTGATGACCCAGACCCACTTCCGTTCCATTGGCAGCGCCAGCGCTAATGTAACCGCCCCGCAATTGAGCCTGGTCGACCAGGATTCCACTCTGGACGAGCTACCTGCTCAAGAGCGCTGGGTGTTCTAGGCACTAAACGTCGCTTGTGTTGAGCGGCTGCACGGCACTACCGCTGTTACCTCTATAGAAGCATAAGGAGAATCACCATGTTGAGTTGGGCAATCACCTTTCTGATCATCGCCATTGTCGCTGCAGTCCTGGGCTTCGGTGGTATCGCTGGCACCGCCACCGGCATCGCCAAGATCCTGTTTGTCGTCTTCCTGGTGATGTTCATTGCTTCGTTCTTCTTTGGCCGCAAAGGCCGAGGTTGAATATGACCTCTCTGCCTTTTAAAGCCATGGCTGCCGCCCTGCTCTTGGGTGGCAGCGGCCTGGCAATTGCCGCCAATGACGGGCAATCCCGGGCAAACGAATTGCTCAGTGCGGATGCGCAATACCGTGAAACCTGGCAAGGCGTGGTGAAGAAAGAAGAGCGTATGCCGGAATGGGTGATGAACCTGTCCGGTTCGGCCGAGCAGATGAATGCTGTTGAGGAAGATGGCGACAAGTACTTGGTCGGGCCGCTCTGCGAAACCGCTGACACCTGCCTGAACAAGCGTCTGATCGTTGCTTTCAGCCTGGACAAGGAAGATGCCTACGCCATGTTGGTGGAAGTCCCGGCAGGTTTGCCGGCAGACAAGTCCCCGACGCGGCACGCCGATTACCGTTTTATCGGTAAACCGGACGAAGGCATGCAGAAGCTGCTGATGGAGCAGTTAAAGAAAGATCCGAATTGGTACTAGGTTCCGTCTGACGGAGCCGGCGTCCATAGAAAGGAGCCCCTCGCTTCTTTCTGTTTGCATCACTCGCCAAGGGTGGTGCATGACCAGGGGGCCGGGTTGCTCTGATCAATCAAGATCGGCGTGACCTACGGGTACAGGGAGTGCCTGCGAAAGGGCCGGGTCAGGCAAAAAGCTGCGACGCAAGTTCACAAGACCTCAAGCTTGCTGAACTTGCGGCGGGCTTACGACTCTGATGCCCGCGCTTCATGTGTCTTGCTTCATGCCTCTCATAGTCTCAATTTTGCTTTTTGCCTTTCGCCAACCATTACCGGGTATGTCGGCGCGACCATCTATCGAGAAATTTTCATCCGCACCATAGGAGATTTCTGGTGCTAGGTGGTGGATTTCTCACGCATTTTTGCCAACCGCGGCAAGTCGTTCAGCATCACTGAGCGAGCCTGATTTGGCAGCCTCACGGCGTATTCGCCCGCCTTAATGGCGTATTCGAACTGACCGTTTGGACAATTATTTTTAAAAAAAGCCATGCCGATTCGGCATAGGGTAGGCGTTTACGGCATTAGACGTCGCTCCCTTGCATGGGAATAGTTGCGCCTTTTTTCGCCTACCAGTAAGCCATTTCGGCCACGCTGCGGTGACCTTCCATGGAGGCAGATGCACACACTTTTTCGCTTTCGGGCGTTGCAGCTGGCGCATTTGCCATAAGTCCACTTGAAGTAAGGGTAATGACATGAAGAAGGCAAAGCTAAGCCTCGCCTGGCAGATCCTCATCGGTTTGGTACTGGGCATCGCAATCGGTGCAGTGCTCAACCATTTCAGTGCTGAAAAAGCCTGGTGGATCAGCAACGTATTGCAGCCGGCGGGCGATATCTTTATCCGCCTGATCAAGATGATCGTGATCCCGATTGTGATTTCCTCGCTGATCGTCGGCATTGCCGGAGTGGGCGACGCGAAAAAGCTCGGTCGCATCGGCGTCAAAACCATCCTTTACTTCGAAGTAGTCACCACCATCGCCATCGTGGTTGGCCTGTTGCTGGCCAACCTGTTCCACCCGGGCGCCGGCATTGACATGAGTACCCTGGGTACTGTCGACATCTCCAAGTACCAGGCGACCGCCGCCGAGGTGCAGCATGAACATGCGTTCATCGAAACCATCCTCAACCTGATCCCCTCGAACATCTTCGCGGCGGTTGCCCGTGGCGAAATGCTGCCGATCATCTTCTTCTCGGTGCTGTTCGGCCTGGGCTTGTCGAGCCTCAAGCCCGAGCTGCGCGAGCCGCTGGTGACCATGTTCCAGGGCGTGTCCGAGAGCATGTTCAAAGTCACCCACATGATCATGAAGTACGCCCCTATCGGCGTGTTTGCCCTGATCGCAGTGACCGTCGCCAACTTCGGCTTTGCCTCGCTGCTGCCGCTGGCCAAGCTGGTCATCCTGGTTTACGTCGCCATCTTGTTCTTCGCCTTTGCGGTACTGGGCCTGATCGCTCGTCTGTTTGGCTTCTCGATCCTGAAAGTGATGCGCATCTTCAAGGACGAGCTGGTACTGGCTTACTCCACTGCCAGTTCCGAAACCGTGCTGCCACGGGTGATCGAGAAGATGGAGGCCTACGGCGCGCCGAAGGCGATCTGCAGCTTCGTGGTGCCGACCGGTTACTCGTTCAACCTCGATGGCTCGACCCTGTACCAGAGCATCGCGGCAATCTTTATCGCCCAGCTGTATGGCATTGACCTGTCGATCGGCCAGCAGCTGATGCTGGTACTGACCCTGATGGTCACCTCCAAAGGTATCGCCGGCGTGCCGGGTGTTTCCTTTGTGGTGTTGCTGGCTACCCTGGGCAGCGTGGGCATTCCGCTGGAAGGCTTGGCGTTTATCGCCGGTGTCGACCGTGTGATGGATATGGCGCGTACCGCACTGAACGTGATCGGCAACGCTCTGGCCGTGCTGGTCATCTCCCGTTGGGAAGGCATGTACGACGACGCCAAGGGTGAGCGCTACTGGAACTCCCTGCCGCACTGGCGCAGCAAGGAAACTTTGCCGGCCGGCGAGACCACTCGCGGCTGATCGCACGAATGCGCTGACACGAACCCCGGGTAATTCCGGGGTTTGTCGTTTCTGTCAGCCCCGCTATCATTCGCCCCATCTTTCGGGGGATTCAACTGATGCTAAATGGCCTGTGGCTTGGCTTCTTTGTCGTGGCAATGGTGTCAGCACTGGCGCAATGGCTGGTGGGCGGTAACGCCGGGATTTTTGCGGCGATGGTGGAAAGCATTTTCGCCATGGCCAAATTATCGGTGGAAGTCATGGTGCTGCTGTTCGGCACCCTGACCTTGTGGCTGGGCTTTTTGCGTATCGCTGAAAAAGCCGGGATCGTCGATTGGCTGGCCAAGGCGCTCGGCCCGTTGTTTCGAAGGCTGATGCCAGAAGTGCCTGCCGGTCACCCTGCTATCGGCTTGATCACCCTCAACTTCGCCGCCAACGGCCTGGGCCTGGACAACGCCGCCACGCCCATCGGCCTGAAGGCCATGAAGGCCTTGCAGGAACTCAACCCCATCCCCAACACGGCGAGCAACGCGCAGATCCTGTTCCTGGTGCTCAACGCGTCCTCGCTGACGCTGTTGCCGGTCACCATCTTCATGTACCGCGCCCAGCAAGGCGCCGCCGACCCGACGCTGGTGTTCCTGCCAATCCTGCTGGCCACCAGCGCCTCAACGCTGGTGGGCCTGCTGTCGGTGGCGGTGATGCAGCGCCTGCGGCTGTGGGATCCGGTGGTGCTGGCTTATCTGATTCCGGGCGCATTGGTGCTGGGCGGCTTTATGGCGCTGCTGGCGACCTTGTCTGCAACGGCGCTGGCCGGCTTGTCGTCGATCCTGGGCAACCTCACGTTGTTTGGCCTGATCATGCTGTTCCTGGTCATTGGCGCCCTGCGCAAGGTCAAGGTGTACGAGGCTTTTGTCGAAGGCGCCAAGGAAGGTTTCGACGTGGCCAAGAACCTGTTGCCCTACCTGGTGGCGATGCTGTGTGCGGTGGGCGTATTGCGGGCCTCGGGCGCGTTGGACTTCGGCCTGGAGGGGATTCGCCACGTGGTGGCCTGGACGGGCATGGATACGCGGTTTGTCGACGCGCTGCCGACTGCGATGGTCAAGCCGTTCTCCGGCAGTGCGGCACGGGCGATGTTGATCGAGACCATGCAGACCCAGGGCGTGGACAGCTTCCCGGCGTTGGTGGCAGCGACGGTACAGGGCAGTACTGAGACCACCTTCTATGTGTTGGCGGTGTACTTTGGTTCGGTGGGGATTCAGCGGGCGCGACATGCCGTGGGCTGTGCGTTGCTGGCGGAGTTTGCCGGTGTCGTGGCGGCTATTGCGGTGTGCTACTGGTTCTTCGGTTAAGCCTTGGATTGCTATCGGGGGCAAGCCCCCTCCCACATTTTGATTTGTGAATACAATCAAAAGTGGGAGCTGGCTTGCCTGCGATGAGGCCCTCAGCGTCTAGGTGCTGTATTGCCCTGCGCCACTACCCAATCCACCACCTGCTTGTTCAACTGATCCCCGGCCTTACCAAAGGCTGCCACCACTACTGGCACCTTGGTGTCACCCACCGGCTGCCTTACCTCAAACCGCCGGCTGGCAATAATCCGCTGATCGCTGCCGCGCACCAAACGCGCATCCAGGCGAATCACCACATCCACCGCACCACCCCGGTATTCACTTTGAAACGCCTGCAACTGCCCGCCCAGCTCATAGTCGGCTTGCAGGTTGGTCTCGTCGGTACTCAGCAGCGTTACCCGTCCATCGCGTTGGAAGCCGTCCAGCAGGCGGTTGCGTAAGAGTACCGGTGCCGGGTCGCTCCAGCGTGAGTTCGCATAGCTGCTGATCAGGTTGCCGTCAGGCACCACGGCAATGCGTGGACTGTCGAGAAACTCGCTGGTCTGGGGTTTGGCTACGCGCAGCGACCAACTCACCGGCGTGCCTTGGGTGGTTGGTTGGGTGGACACCAGGCGGTACACGTCTGACGGGTCAGGCTTGGGCAGAATCGAGCAGGCGCTGAGCAGTGCCAGGGCCACAGGGGCGATCATCAGGTAAGCACGCTTCATGGCGTGAACTCCTTGTTCTTGTCACTGCCCAGCAGGTAACCGCTGGGGTTGGCTTCCAGGCGGCGAGAGATGGCGCGCAGCGAACCGAGGGTTTCACGCAGCTCGCGCACCGCTGGCGCCAGTCCGTTGAGGCCCTGCATACCGCTGTTCACCGAGTCCTGGTTGTTGGTCAGCAAGCTGTTGATGGTGGCGGTGCTTTGTTCCAGGGATTTCATCGCTTGCTCGGCGCTGCCGAACGCTTGCTTGCCTTGCTCGTTGAGCAGGCCATTGGCGCTGCGCATCAGTACGGTAGTTTGCTCCAGCGCGGCACCGGCCTGTTTGCTCACCTGCATCAGTTGCTGCATCACCACCTTGATGTCGCCGCGTTGCTCGGCGATGGCACCGGTGGTTTGTTGCAGGTTATCCAGGGTGTTGCTCAAGCGTTCGACGTTTTCCCGGGAAAACATGTGGTTGGCGTTGTGCAGCAGCAAGTTGACGCTTGTCATCAGGTCGTTGCTGTTATTGAGCAGGCGCGCGATGGGCGATGGCGAGGCGATGATTTCCGGCAGGTTGCCGTCTTTGCCCTTGAGTTCCGGGCTTTGCGGGGTGCCACCGCTGAGCTGGATGATGGAGGTACCGGTGATGCCGGTCAGCGCCAGCTTGGCCTGGGTGTCTTCCTTGATCGGCGTTTGCCCGGCCAGGCGGATGCGCGCGAGGACGCGGCGCGGGTCTTTGGGATCCAGGCGCAGGCTGGTGACGTCGCCCACCTTGATCCCGCTGTACTGCACCGCACTGCCCTGGGACAGGCCGCTGACCGCTTCGTTGAACACCACTTCGTAATCCTGGAAGGCGCTGTCGACGCTGGACTTGGCCAGCCACAGGCCGAAGAGCATAGCGCCGACCACCACAATTACGCTGAACAGTCCGATCATCACATGATGGGCTCGGGTTTCCATGTCATACCTCGTTGAGCGATTGAGCGGCATCCAATGCCGCGCGGCCTCGGGGGCCGTGGAAATATTCGTGAATCCAGGCGTCGTCCGTTTCCGAGACGACATCAATGGCGTCGGCCACCAGCACTTTCTTCTGCGCCAGCACCGCCACGCGGTCGGTGATGGTGTACAGCGTATCGAGGTCGTGGGTAACCAGGAACACGCTCAAGCCCAACGCATCGCGCAGGGTCAGGATCAGTTGGTCGAATTGCGCTGCGCCAATCGGGTCGAGGCCGGCGGTGGGTTCGTCGAGGAACAGGATGTCCGGATCCAGTGCCAGCGCACGAGCCAGGGCCGCCCGCTTGATCATGCCACCGGACAACGAAGCCGGGTATTTGTCGGCCGCCGACAAGGGCAGCCCGGCCAGTGCCAGCTTGACCGCCGCCAAGTGCTCGGCGTCGGCGCGGCTGAGGCCGGCGTGTTCGATCAATGGCAGGGCAACGTTCTCGGTAACGGTCAGCGAGGAAAACAGCGCGCCTTTCTGAAACAGCACACCAAAGCGCCGCTCCACCAGCGAGCGTTCGTGCTCAGGCAGACTCGGCAGGTTCTTGCCCAATACCCGCACTTCACCTTCGCTGGGCCGACGCAGGCCGACGATGCTGCGCAACAGCACCGACTTGCCGCTGCCGGAGCCGCCGACCACTGCCAGAATCTCGCCTTTGTATAAATCCAGGTCGAGGTTTTCATGCACACTCTGGCTACCAAAGCGGTTGCACAGGCCGCGTACCTCAATGACCGCCTCAGTGGGCGCACGGTGTAGACGACTCACCAGCCCATCTCCATGAAAAACATCGCGGCGACCGCATCCAGCACGATCACCACAAAAATTGACTGCACCACGCTGGAGGTGGTGTGCGCGCCGACTGATTCGGCGCTGCCGCTGACCTTGAAGCCTTCCAAGCAACCAATGGCCGCGATCAGGAAAGCAAAGATCGGCGCTTTCACCATACCCACCAAAAAGTGCTGAACGCCGATGTCCGATTGCAGCAGCGAGAGGAACATCGCCGGTGAAATATCCAGCGCGACGGCACACACCACGCCACCGCCGACAATCCCCGAGAGCATCGCCAGGAAAGTCAGCATCGGCAGTGCCACCAGCAGCGCCAGAACCCGCGGCAGTACCAGCAGCTCCATCGGGTCCAGGCCCAGGGTGCGGATGGCGTCGATTTCTTCGTTGGCTTTCATTGAGCCGATTTGCGCGGTGAACGCACTGGCGGTGCGGCCAGCGATCAGGATCGCGGTGAGCAGCACGCCGAATTCACGCAGGAAAGAAAACGCCACCAGGTCCACGGTAAAAATCGTCGCGCCAAAACTCTTGAGCACGGTGGCGCCCAGAAACGCCACCACCGCGCCCACCAGAAAGGTCAGGAGGGCCACGATAGGTGCGGCGTCGAGACCGGTCTGTTCGATATGGGCGACCATCGGTGTAAGGCGCCAGCGCTTGGGTCGAAACATCCCGCGTACGAGGGTTTCAAGAATCAGGCCGATAAAACCCAGGAGTTTCTTGGCGTCTTGCCAGACGGTGTCCACGGCGCGGCCGATACGTGCCAGGACCTGGATGCCGGCGCTTTCTTGCGGCTCTTTGAGCGGGACGCAAAAATCATTGAGGGAACGGTAGACCGTCTTGAGCAGCGCCCGGTCGGCAGCCGACAGGCTGCAATCGGTCTGCTCGGCGGAGTGCTCGATGCGGTCGGGGCCCAGCAGCTCTACCAGCAATGACGCACCGGCGGTATCCAGCGCACCGAGGCCGTTAAGGTCGATACGGGCGCCGGCGTCGTATTGGCCGTCGAGTTTGTCCGACAGTTTTTTCAGGCTGGCGTAGTGGGCAAGCGTCCAGTCACCGGTAATCCGCAGCGAGGGCGGGGTGCTGGACGTATCAAGATGGGCTGCGCCTGCGGTCGTGCGAGTGGTCATAAGCTCCGAGCTTGTTTGGCTATCCACAATGGCTACGTAATAGCACGATCTGACCTACTTTGGGTTGTCCGCTTGTGCTGTGTCGATCACCTTGAAGCGCAAGACGCCGATCACCTGGCCATCCTCGGTGAGGACCTGCACTTGCCAGCGCCCCGCTGCGTCGCCCGGGAAATTCTGCTTGTGGGTCCAGGCGCGATAGCCTTCCTTGCGCCCACCATGGATATCCAGGGCAATGCGGTCGACTTCCTTGCCGTTGAATTTCCACACATGATAGATCCGCTCATCCAGCCCGCGTGGCGCGTTGATCGCGGTGTAGGCGTAGAGGCCACCGCTGCGCAACTGGGCGGCAGTGACCTCCTTGAGGTCATCGCCTGGGGTGCGGTCTTGCAGTTGAGTACTGATGGCGACTTCGGTCATCCACAGGGTGGCCGGCGGTACCCAGCTGCGCAGGAACCAGCCTGCGCAGCCGATCGCTGCCGTTACCCCCAGCAGCATTGCCCAGCCCTTGAGGCTGCGCAGCGGCAGGCTGACCGCCAGGCTGGGGATCGACAGGGCCATGGCCACGCCCAGCGCCAGCTTGTAACTCTGGGCAGTGGTCAGGTGCATGATGATTGGCAGCGCGGTGAGCAATGCGGCAAACAAGGTCAGGGTGTGCAGGGCCAGGAACAGCGAGCGCTTGGGTGCCAGCCACTTGTAGTACAGCGGGTCGATGATCGACACCAATGCTGCCGCGCCGAGCAGGCCGGTGAACAGCGATTGGCCGCTGTTCCAGGCCGTAGTGACGAAAAAGAACGGCAGCACGAAGAACAGGCTTTCCTGGTGGATCATCTGCGTGGCGTAGCGCAGCAGCGGTTCCGGGATCTCGCGCTTGAAGAGCTTGGCAAACAGTTGGGTAAAGCTGTTTTCCAGCATCAGCCACAGCCAGCTCACCAGCATGATGACAGCGATCCAACTGGCCATGCCTTGCTGGCGGTCCACCAGGATGAAGCTGCCCACACCCGAGATGAAACCGCCGAGTGCAATGACCCCTGGGTAGCGCTTGATCAGTTCGAGGATGCGCTGGATTAGATGGGTCAGGTTTGGCATTCGGCGGTTCGCAGTCTTTGTAGGAAAAAATCCCAGACAGAATAACGTCTTAGCGCTGGGCCCGTTGCTTCATTCCACGATCCGTTGGCGATAACGCCGAACGCCCATCAACACGATGGCGATGAGCCCAAGCACGCCTGCGCCGATCCAGGTCAGGGCGTCATAGCTTAACAACGGCTTTTCGATGCGCCAGTAGCCCGGTTGCTTGAACACTTCGCGCATTGCCTGGTTGGTTTGCGAAAGACTCACCGCCTTGATGCGCTTGACCGGGTCGCCGAAGCGGCCGTCAGCGTAGTCGCCGGCTGCACTCCAGTAGTAATCGGCCAACGCACTGTTGCCCTGTACCGCCCAGGCTTGGCGAGCAATGGCGGCCTGTTGCAGGCGGGCGAACACCTTCGCGTCGAGACCATCCTTGAGCAGTTGTGCCTTGAGGTCTTGCAAGACTTGCTCGGCTTCAGGGAGATTTTCCCGTTCCAGGTCGGCGTTCAGGCTCAGGAAGCCTACGCCGCCGAGTACTTCGCGTTCGCTCCACGGGCCGTAGGACAAGCCGTGTTTGAGACGCAGCTGTCGGTACAGTGCCCAGTCGATGTAATCCTTGAGCAGGTCGTAGGTTTCGTCATGTTGGTCGTCCAGCACTGGCTCTGGGAACAGCCAGTGCAGCTTGGCGCCATCGCCGACCCAGCCATGCACCAGATCGCGGTGGCTGGCGGCGGTGTGTTGGATCTGCGGCAGTGGGCGGTGTTCGCTCGGGTCTACCGGGTCGAGTTGGCCGTAGGTGCGTTCCAGGTAGGCGGGCAGCAGTTTATCCAGATCGCCGACGACGATCAGCGTCATATTGTTGGGGGCGTACCACGCTTTGCGTAGCGTCTCTAATTGATCGCGGGTCAGGTGGCCGACCTGCGCGCGTTCGGCGCATTTGAGTCCCAGCTCGACGGCCAATTGGTTGCTGGCGCTGTGGCCGAGGTCCTGACGGTCCAGCAGGCGTTGCAAATGCGAATAGTGGCCGCCGTCTTCACGCTCGACCACCTGCTTGGCGGCGTTGATATTGGCGTCGGTCAGCTGCGTGCGGGTGAGGATGGCCAGCAGCAAGTCCAGCACCTTGCGCTGGTTGTGCGCGGGGGCCTCGATGACGAATGTGGTGTCGGCGTTGCTGGTGTAGGCGTTCCACTCGCCGCCCAACGCTTGCATGCGGTCTTCGAGGTCGCCTTCGCCACCGCCGTCGATGCCGCTGAACAGCAGGTGCTCGAACAGGTGGGGAAGCTCTTTGTCTTCGCAACCGAAGTCATCCAGGCCTACGCCGACCACCAGGCGGATGGCCACGTGCCCGCGTTCGGTGCCCGGTTTGAGCAGCAGCTGCAGGCCATTGGGCAAGGTGTAGCCCTCGACTTGCTGGCGGTCGAAGGCAAAGGTGTGTGCCGATCCTAGAAGCAGGCAGGCGAGTAACAGGCGACGCATAACAAGCTTCCTGGCAAGTGAGGTCCATTGTTAACTGACTTCACTGGCCGTCGTACGTTCAGGGCGAATGGGTGATGTCGGCAATATCTTCGGTGGAGAGTGCGCCAGTGTCGGACGTTTCCAAGACTACATAAGCGCTGCTGCAAAACAACGAGTTCAAGCGTTTCATGTCGGCGATCAGCTCCAGGTGCAGGGAGCTGGTTTCCAGGCTCTGTACGATCTTGCGCTGCAGGCGGCTGACATGGGCGTGAGCCAGGCGACGTTCCTGGGCGCGGAAGCGGCGCTTTTCACGCAGCAATTGGCGAGCGCTTTCCGGGTCACCGCTGAGGAACACCGACAGACCCAGGCGCAGGTTGGAGATCAACTGGCTGTGCAAACCGCTGAGTTCTTCCAGGCCCACTTCGGAAAACTGCCGTCGCTGCGAGGTTTTCTGCTGCTGGACCTTGCGCAACATGCGTTCGATCAAGTCACCCGCCAGTTTTAAGTTGATCGACAACTCGATGATCTCCGCCCAGCGGCGGTTGTCTTGTTCGCTCAGATCTTCACGGGGCATTTGCGCCAGGTAGAGTTTGATCGCGCTGTAGAGCGCCTCGACATCATCGCTGAGGCTGCGCATTTGCTGGGTGATTGCGGTTTGATTACCGCGCAGCACCTCCTGCATGGAGGTGAGCATATTGTCGATCAGGTCACCCAGGCGCAGGGTTTCTCGCGCGGCGTTGGCTAAGGCCAGGCTCGGCGTGGTGAGTGCGGCCAGGTCGAGGTGGCGTGGTTTGGCCTTGCCATTGGTTTCTTCGCGCTCGGGCAACAGCCAGGCGCACAGCCGCGCCATAGGGCCAATGGTGGGCAACAGAATCAAGCAGCGCGTGACGTTGTAGAGCAGGTGAAAGGTGATGACCATGCCTTGGGCGCTGTAGTCCAGGCCGTCCATCCAGCCTACGAGCGGGTCAAGCACTGGAATGATCAGCAACAGGCCGATCAGTTTGTACAACAGGCTCCCCAGGGCCACTTGGCGACCGGCAGTGTTTTGCATGCTGGTGCTTAGAAATGCCAGCACACCGCTGCCGATATTGGCGCCGATCACCAGGCCGATGGCCACGTGCAAACCGATCACGCCGGCGCCGGCCAGGGTGGCCGTGAGCAGCACGGCGGCGAGGCTGGAGTAGGAAATCATCGCGAACAGTGCCCCGACCAGGGCGTCGAGCAAAATATCGCCGGTCAGCGAGGCGAAGATCACCTTGACGCCCTGGGCATGGGTGATGGGCCCGGCGGCTTCAACGATCAATTGCAGCGCGAGAATGATCAGCCCAAGACCGATCCCTACCCGGCCCAACTGCCCTGCACGCGTCTGTTTTCGCGACAGGAAGAAAATCACCCCGAGAAAGATCAGCAGCGGCGACAGCCAGGACAAGTCGAAGGTCAGCACCCGCGCCATCAGTGCGGTACCGACGTCGGCGCCCAGCATGGTGGCCAAGGCCGGCGTAAGGCTCATCAACCCCTGGCCGACAAAGGACGTGACCAGCATCGCCGTGGCGTTGCTGCTTTGCACCATGGCGGTCACCAGGATCCCGGCGATAAAGGCCAGCCAGCGCTTGGACATGTTCTGCCCGATGACTTGGCGCAAGTTGGAACCGTAGACCCGCAGGATGCCGGTTCGGACGATGTGCGTGCCCCAGATCAGCAGGGTCACGGCGGAAAGCAGATTGAGCAAGGTCAGCATGCTCGGCCCCCCGTGTGGGTGCGCTCCAATAGGAGCGAAGTAAAGTTACCGCGTGCCGTTCTACGTCTTGTACTTAAGCTGTAGTTGGCGAATGGGCTCTGCGCCAGCATCGCATAGCTAAACTCGGGATTGAAACAAAACTGTCATGAAATCAACTTTTTGACAGACGAAAAAATGGGGCGCAAGCGCCCCATTTCAGCAGCGGGTCAGGTTTATTGACCCGGAATATCTTTACGCAGTTTCACTGGATCCTGTTGCTTCTTCTTTTTCGCGATGGCGGTCCGCATTTTGATGTTGACCGCTTCCACTGCCAGCGAGAACGCCATGGCGAAGTAGACGTAGCCTTTTGGCACGTGCACGTCGAAGGATTCGGCGATCAGCACGGTACCCACCACCAGCAGGAACGACAGCGCCAGCATTTTCAGCGACGGGTGCTTGTCGATGAACTCGCTGATGGTGCCGGCGGCCAGCATCATCACCAGTACGGCCACGACGATTGCAGCCACCATCACCGGCACATGGGAAACCATGCCGACGGCGGTGATCACCGAGTCCAGGGAGAACACGATATCGATGATGGCAATCTGGATGATGGTGTAGATGAACTTGCCGCCGGCGCCTTTGGGCTCGTCGTTGGTTTCGTCTTCACCTTCCAGAGCGTGGTACATCTCCTGGGAGCTTTTCCACAGCAGGAACAGGCCACCGAAGAACAGGATCAGGTCACGACCGGAGATGCCCTGGCCAAACACCACGAACAGGTCGGCGGTCAGTTGCATCACCCAGGTGATCGACAGCAGCAACAGGATGCGCGTGACCATGGCCAGTGCCAGGCCGAAGATCCGGGTGCGCGCCTGCATATGCTTGGGCATGCGGCTGACCAGGATCGAAATCATGATGATGTTATCGATGCCCAGGACGATCTCGAGAGCCGTCAGGGTGAAGAAGGCAATCCAGATTTCCGGATTGGTCAGCCATTCCATGTGTATTCCTTTAAGCAAGTGTTAAACCGCGCAAGCTGTAGCGCCGCGCGGTGAGTCAGTACGATTATAGAGTGCTGAACAGCGGAAAAATCCCCATCAGCAATGCGGCGAACATTATGCACAGGCATACCAGCACTGCCCACTTCAAGGTGAAGCGCTGGTGATCGCCGAATTCGATGCCTGCCAGTGCCACCAGCAAGTACGTCGAGGGTACCAGCGGGCTGAGCAGGTGTACGGGTTGCCCGACGATCGATGCGCGGGCCATTTCTACTGCAGTGATGCCGTAGTGGCTGGCGGCTTCGGCCAATACCGGCAGTACGCCGTAGTAGAAGGCATCGTTGGACATGAAGAAGGTGAACGGCATGCTCACCAGCGCAGTGATCACTGCCAGGTACGGGCCCATGGCTTCCGGGATGACCGCCAACAGGCTCTTGGACATGGCGTCGACCATGCCGGTGCCCGACAGGATGCCTGTGAAGATACCGGCGGCGAAGATCAAGCCCACCACCGCCAATACGCTACCGGCGTGAGCCGCGACGCGGTCCTTTTGTTGCTGCAGGCACGGGTAGTTGACGATCATGGCGATACTGAACGCCACCATGAACAGCACCGGCAGCGGCAACAGGCCGGCAATCAGGGTGCACATCAGGGCCAGCGTCAGGGCGCCGTTGAACCAGATCAGTTTTGGGCGGCGGGCGTCGGGGAATTGCGACACGCTGATTTCGCTGTGGTCGATCTCGTCGCCTTGCAGGTGCAGTTCGCCCAGGCGTGCACGCTCGCGCTTGCCGTACATGTAGGCAATCACCAGGATCGCCACCACACCGGCGGCCATGGCCGGGATCATCGGTACGAAGATGTCGGACGGATCCACATGCAACGCACTGGCAGCACGCGCCGTCGGGCCACCCCAGGGCGTCATGTTCATCACGCCACCGGCGAGAATGATCAGGCCGGCCATGATCCGCGGGCTCATGCCGATACGCTGGTACAGCGGCAGCATGGCGGCGACGCAGATCATGTAGGTAGTGGCGCCGTCACCGTCCAGGGACACCACCAACGCCAGCACGGCAGTGCCGACCGAGACTTTCAGCGGGTCGCCCTTGACCATCTTGAGGATCTTGCGCACGGCCGGGTCGAACAGGCCGGAGTCGATCATCAAGGCGAAGTAGAGAATGGCGAACATCAGCATCACGCCGGTCGGCGCGAGCTTGGTGATGCCTTCGAGCATCATCGGGCCGATCTTCGGTGCGAAACCGCCGAACAGCGCAAACAGGATGGGCACGATGATCAAGGCGATCAGCGCAGACAGGCGCTTGGTCATGATCAGGAACATGAACGTGATGACCATGGCAAAGCCAAGGAAAGTCAGCATAGGAATACTCCAGGCGTAGCGCGGCTAGGGAATGGCGAACCGGGTGAAGGTCAGCGCAGAACGAAAGGCACGAGGCTTACGGGCGGAGTGGGTGCGAACAGGCGGGTACGAGCGGACATCGGGAATCACCATTGTTGTTGTTTACAGCCGGTCTGTTGCCGGCAGTTGGGGCGATCCTAGACGGGTAAGCTTTCAGCCAGCTTTCGCTGAGAAAACAGCTGATGAAGGGTATGCACCCGTTCTTCAGGTTGACGCAGAACAAAATGTGGGAGCTGGCTTGCCTGCGATAGCGGTGTGTCAGCCAATATCTTTCATGGCTGTGCCACTGTCATCGCAGGCGAGCCAGCTCCCACATTTGCAAGGTGGTGGCTAACAAAATTCAGGGGAGTTCGAGGCCACCGGCGGCTTTATGCAGCGCTCGTAGGTGTTCACCGATTTGCTTGAGGTTGGCTTCACTGGCGGCAATCTCGGCAGCACGGGCCGGATCGAGCAGCGCCCTCACCTCCTTATCCAGCTCGCCGGTCAACGATTGCAACTGCTTTTGACGTTCGGCGCTTTCTGATTCCAGGCGCTTGGCTTCCGAAGGCTGTGGCAGGCCATAACCTCCACTGTCCAGCAACTCGGCCGGGCGACTCAGGAAGCCGCTGTTGGCGAGAATTTGCTGCAGCGTGTTGTTGGCCTTCTCCATGCCGCCGTTTTTCAGCTCGCGGGCATTGAGATAGCGCTGTTTGACTTCGTCCTGGGCGAGCATCAGTTGCTTGCGATAGCTGGCTTGTTCAAGCAACAACAACGCAGCGCTGGTGCGCAGGTCGGCCTGGCTGAACCACTGGCGGCGCGCTTGCGCATCCAGCGCCAGCCAGTCTTCGACCTGGGTCTGCTTGATCGGCAGACGCTTGCGCAGCACATCGAACATCGCCTGGTAGCGTTCGCGGAACGAGTCGAAGTGATACCCCAGGCGCAACGCCTCGCGCTTGTCATTCAATACGCTGGTATCGGCGAGCCCGCGGGCGCTGAGCACTTCCAGCAAACCGTTGGGCGTGATGTTGTCCAGGCCGGTCAATTGCGGGTTGGCGCTGCCACTGCGTAACAGTTTCAGGCTTTCGACCGCGCAGTTGTTGGAGATAAAGAAGTAGTTGCCGTCATAGCTCCAGTGCATCTGGGCAGCATGTTCGACGGTGTCGTTGATTTCCTGGCGGCTAAGCTTCAGCGGCACAGACGCCAGGCCACGCAATTCTGTCTTGGTGTATTCATCGATGACCTGAGCCAGGGGCAGTACAAACAGCCGTGACGGGTACTTGCCCACCAGGCCATCCCAGCTCGACAGCTGTACGTCACCGACGAAGGCGCGGTAGGACAGCACCAGGTGGCGGTCCAGATCCAGTCGACAATCGGGGCCACGCGGGCGACCAGGCGCGCAGATCACCAGGCGCAACATGCTATGGCCCCAGCGGCTCACCAGGTTTTGGTTGGCTTCGGCGAGCAGGTAGTCGATTTCGTACACCCGCTCCGGATCAATTTGCCCCAGTGGCGTTTTGGCGAAGTCGTTGCCGGCGTTCAGGAAGGGGTAGGTCTTGGCACAGGCTTGCTGTTCGGGCGGTGCCCAGCCGAAATGTTCTTTGTAATAGCGGAACAGCGCGGGGCGTCGGCAGGCGTAGCTGGGGTCCAGGAGGAAGTACTCCATGTTGACCGCCACAAACTCCAACGGGCTGGTGGTTTCGTAGATGTCCGGGCTGCGCACCACTTGATTGTTGTGCTGCTCGCGCTCGCCGCGGCGGCCGACGTATTGTGGCCAGCCGGCGAGGTCCAGCAGGCGTGGGTCATCACTGAGGGTAAAGCGCCGGTCGTTCTGGCCACGGCATTGATCGGGCAGGCCGATCAAGCCGGTGATGCTGTTCTGGCGACTGCAACGCTGGATCAGTGCGCGCTCGTCTTTGGGCCACAGGCGTGCCCGGTCGTAGATGTGGGTCAGCTCATGCAGCACGGTGGCGAGCAATTCCTTGCGCACTGTGCCGTGAGGTCGATTGGTTTTGTGAGTGGCGGCACTGCCGTCGGTCAGGCTGGCGAGCAGGTTCTGGTTAAGGTCCAGTTCGGACACCAGGGAGGCCTGGCCGTAGGCATTTTCAGGCATTTTGTCGGTCCAGCCGACATCAATGCGCCGATCCAGTTGCTCGACAAAACGTGGCGGCAAGGCGTGCAGCGCTTCATCGAGCAATGCCTGGCTGGCCTGTTGTTCGGCCGGGCTCAAACCGTCGGTTTTGAGCCGCAGTTGCAGGCTGGCCTGGGCTGTAGTTGCACACAGCAGCACAGCCCCGGCCAAGAGCCATGTTTTGATGCGCCTCACAGAGCGAGGATAGCTTCGGCGAGGGTCTGGTCGCTGGCATCACGGGCTTCTGGCACGCGGGTGCGAAGGGTATCGAACGCGGCTTCCAGCTGGGCACCACGGATCTCGCCATTGGTGGCGACGAAGCTGGCGGCATCATCGTGGGCTTCGCGCACTATTTTGGAGTCGCGGATGGAAGTGGTGGTGTCCGAGGTGAAATCAATGGTGCGCGCCGATGCACGCACAATGATATTGCTGGTGGCTTTCAAGGTTTGCGCCTGGGCGACATCGGCCAAAAACAGCAGGCCGAGGGCGGCGACGATCAGCGGGCTACGCATCGAGTGACTCCGAAATACAAAGATAGCTATTGGACGAGAATTGCTCGCGCCAGTTCAAGGTCGCTCGCATGAAGTTTTGGCTGGCTGCGGCGCAGATAATCCAGCGCAGACTCCAGGCGCGCGCCCCGCCATTGACCATCAGTGGCAATAAATGCGGCAGCATCATCCTGGGCGGCCATGACCAACTTGTTGTCGAACGGCGCAGAGGTCACCTTGCCGGTGGCGTACACGCTGACGACGGAGCTCTGGGTGGACACGTCCAGGGCCGAAACCAAGGGTGACCAGCAGGCGCAAAACAGTACGGGAACAATCAACAGGCGGTATGAAAAAAACATGGGACTCGACAACTGAAAACGAGCGCCAAGGCTAGCGCAATGGCCGGGCGAGGGCCAGCGCCGAGGCATCCGGGAGCGGCTGGCGCTCCCGTCTGTTGCCGCCGATCAGATCGCCAGGATTGCCTGTGCCAGCTGTGCATCGGTAGCGATGGCCAGTTGCGGAGCTTGCTGGCGGATGTGAGCCAGGGCGCTTTCCAGTTTCACGCCACGGATAGCACCTTCGCTGGCGACAAAGCTGGCGGCGTCATCACGGGCGGCCTGGACTACCTTGTTGTCGCGCAACGAGGACGTCGCATCGGAGGTAGCATCGGAAGTGGCTTTCAGGGCGCCGACGATCGAGTCGGTGGTCATGATGAAGCTGCTCGCGTTGGCGTTAGCGGCCAGGGTCAGCACAGCGGCAGTGCACAGCAGGCGAAGACGGGACATGGGATAACTCCTGTAGACGAAATAAGGTGGCGCGAAGCGGCCACAGTTAAACGGACTGGGACTGTTGAGCATCAGACGCTCGCTCTACAGGGTTCGCCACGTGGTGGGTGGATATTAGGCTCGCGCCGTTGCAACAGGAAGCCTGTAATTTAACTGTACTGGTTAATTGTAACGCTATTAAAACTGTACCTGTCCGCGCAATCTGTACTGATTCAATGCCCTTTGCACAGAAACAACAAAGCCCGCCTCCGGTTACCCGGGGCGGGCTTTGTTTTGACAAATCAGAGTGCTGGCGGTGGACCCGACGGGTCAGGGCCAGCGGGCGCTGCTTAGCGCCAGAACGGCTTGCTCAGCTCTTCGTAGCGTTGAGCTTCGCTGATACCGGCGTCAGCCAGCAGACGCGAATCCAGGCGAGCCAACTGGTGGCGGCTGGAAATGCGGCGCTGCCACAACATCAGGTTGGCGAGAACGCGCAAAGGCAGGGAAGCGTTAGTGTTTACAGCTTTATCTTCGAAGAACAGTTCGGAACTGAGTGTACGTTCCATGATGACATCCTTCCGCTTGTGGCGGGATTAGGTAGTGGTTTAACTGATGCCAATGATCCTCTTCCAGCACAAGACTCTCTAGATACAGTTCACCTGTATTGTGAGGGGCCAGTTAACTGTTTAATGCGGCTGTACGGTACGGAAATGGGGCAACTGTACCTGTGCGCACCTAAAAGGTGCGAAATGACCGGTTTCAAGGCGAGGTGTGGGATATTTCGGTAGGAATGGAGCGGTACAGTAGTACAGTTTTTGCTATTTGTGCCGATTGGTCGATCGAGCTGATGAAACTGTAGTTGCATCAGCCCGGATCTGTATTCATCAAGCCTTGAGCATATGCCCGGTTTCTTCCAGGTTGATGTGCCAACTCAGTGCCTGGCGCAGAATATGTGGCGTGTGCCCACCGATTGCGCAGGCTGCTTCGAAGTAGGTATTGAGCGCGTCGCGGTAGGCCGGGTGCACACAGTTGTCGATGATCACCCGTGCACGTTCCCGCGGTGCCAGGCCCCGCAGATCGGCCAAGCCCACTTCGGTCACGAGAATGTCCACGTCATGTTCGGTATGGTCCACATGGCTGACCATCGGCACCACGCTGGAAATCGCGCCGCCCTTGGCGATCGACTTGGTGACGAAGATTGCCAGGTGCGCGTTGCGCGCGAAATCCCCGGAGCCGCCAATGCCATTCATCATCCGCGTGCCGCAAACGTGGGTGGAGTTGACGTTGCCGTAGATATCGAACTCCAGTGCGGTGTTGATACCGATGATGCCCAGGCGGCGTACCACTTCAGGATGGTTGGAGATTTCCTGTGGACGCAGCACCAGTTTGTCCTTGTAGTGCTCCAGGTTGCCGAAAACATCGGCATTGCGGCGCTCCGACAAGGTAATCGAGCTGCCGGAAGCGAAGCTCAGCTTGCCGGCGTCGATCAGGTCGAATGTCGAATCCTGCAGCACTTCGGAGTACATCGTCAGGTCTTCGAAGGGCGAGTCGATCAAGCCACACATCACCGCGTTGGCAATGTTGCCGATCCCGGCTTGCAGCGGGCCAAGCTTGTTGGTCATGCGACCGGCGTCTACTTCCTGCTTAAGGAAGTTGATCAAGTGGTTGGCGATGCCTTGAGTGTCATCATCGGGCGGCGTCACGGTTGAGGCAGAGTCAGCCTGGTTGGTGATCACGATGGCGACGATTTTCTCCGGCGGGATCGGAATCGCAGCGCTGCCAATGCGGTCGTCGACTTTCACCAGCGGGATCGGCGTGCGCGTCGGCCGATAGGTCGGAATATAGATGTCGTGCAGCCCTTCCAGGTTCGGATTGTGCGCGAGGTTGATCTCGACGATCACATGCTTGGCAAAAATTGCAAAGCTGGCTGAGTTGCCCACGGAGGTGGTAGGCACGATGTGCCCTTGTTCAGTGATGGCGACCGCTTCGATGACCGCAATATCCGGCAACTTGAGCTGATTGTTGCGCAGCTGTTCGACGGTTTCCGACAGGTGCTGGTCGATAAACATCACCTCGCCGGCATTGATTGCCTTGCGCAGGGTGCTGTCGACTTGAAACGGCATGCGTCGCGACAGTACGCCAGCTTCGGTCAGTTGCTTGTCCAGGTCGTTGCCCAGGCTGGCGCCGGTCATCAGCGTGATTTTGAGGGGCGAAGTCTTGGCGCGTTCGGCCAGGGCGTGGGGGACGGCCTTGGCTTCACCGGCACGGGTGAAGCCGCTCATGCCGACGGTCATGCCGTCCTCGATCAGTGCGGCGGCGTCTGCCGCGCTCATGACCTTGTTCAACAACGAAGGCAAGCGGATACGATCACGGTACATGAATTGTTATCTCAGGCTACGGAAGCAAGGTGGGCAGTGTAGTGATTTCAAAAAGTTTCGGCCCGCTACCATGGTCGAATGCCAGGTGGCGATTTAGAGCCTTTGGTCGGGTTTCATCCGCTAATAAAAAACCCCAGCCTACTGGAGGCCAGGGTTTCGGGTATTGCGCTGGCGCAGTGTTATTCGACGGCTTTGACCATATCTTCGATGACCTTTTTGGCATCACCGAAGACCATCATGGTCTTGTCCAGGTAAAACAGCTCGTTATCCAGGCCGGCATAGCCGCTGGCCATCGAGCGCTTGTTGACGATGATGGTCTTGGCCTTGAACGCTTCGAGAATCGGCATACCGGCAATCGGTGAGTTTGGATCGTTCTTGGCCGCCGGGTTGACCACGTCGTTGGCGCCCAACACCAGCACCACGTCGGCCTGGCCGAACTCGGAGTTGATGTCTTCCATCTCGAACACCTGGTCGTAAGGCACTTCAGCCTCGGCCAGCAGCACGTTCATATGCCCAGGCATACGGCCCGCCACCGGGTGGATCGCGTACTTCACGGTGACCCCGCGATGGGTGAGCTTTTCGGTCAGCTCTTTAAGCGCGTGTTGTGCCCGCGCAACGGCCAAGCCATAGCCCGGCACGATGATGACCGTGTCGGCGTTGGTCAGCAGGAAGGTAGCGTCGTCGGCAGAGCCGGACTTCACCGGGCGCGCTTCTTTAGAGCCGGCTGCTGCGCCGGCGTCTGGCGCATTGCCGAAACCGCCCAGCAGTACATTAAAGAAGGAGCGGTTCATCGCCTTGCACATGATGTAAGACAGGATCGCGCCGCTGGAGCCGACCAGGGAGCCGGCGATGATCAGCATCGAGTTGTTCAGCGAGAAGCCAATGCCTGCCGCTGCCCAGCCGGAATAACTGTTGAGCATCGATACCACTACCGGCATGTCTGCCCCGCCGATCGGGATGATGATCAGCACGCCCAGCACGAAGGCCAAGGCCAGCATCAGTGCGAACGCAGTGAGGTTGCCGGTGAACATGAACGCCAGGCCCAGGCCCAGGGTGGCCAGGCCGAGCACCAGGTTCAGTTTGTGTTGCCCACCAAACTGTACCGGTGCGCCCTGGAACAGGCGGAACTTGTACTTGCCCGACAGCTTGCCGAACGCGATCACCGAGCCGGAGAAGGTGATAGCACCGATGGCGGCACCGAGGAACAGCTCCAGGCGGTTACCGGCCGGGATCGAGTCGCCCAGGTGTTTGACGATGCCCAGGGATTGCGGCTCGACGACCGCTGCAATTGCGATAAACACCGCTGCCAGGCCGATCATGCTGTGCATGAACGCCACCAGCTCCGGCATCTTGGTCATCTCTACACGCTTGGCCATGATCGAGCCGGCGGTGCCGCCGACCAGCAGGCCGACGATGACGTAGCCGATGCCGGCTGTCGCCAGCTCCGCGCCGAGCTTGTAGATCAGGCCGACGGTGGTTAGCACCGCCAGCGCCATGCCGAGCATGCCGAACAGGTTGCCGCGTCGGGAGGTGGTGGGGTGCGACAGGCCTTTGAGGGCCTGGATGAAGCAGATCGACGCGATCAGGTAGAGCGTCGTCACCAGATTCATGCTCATTACTTCTGCACCTCTTCTTTCACAGCTTTGGGCGCTTTCTTCTTGAACATCTCAAGCATCCTACGCGTAACCAGGAAACCGCCGAACACGTTAACCGCAGCCAGCGCTACCGCCAGAGTGCCCATCGTTTTGCCCAATGGCGTCACGGTGAGTGCAGCGGCCAGCATGGCGCCCACGATCACGATCGCGGAAATTGCGTTTGTTACTGCCATTAACGGCGTATGCAGCGCGGGGGTAACGTTCCAGACCACGTGGTAACCGACATAAATCGCCAGCACAAAGATGATCAGGTTGTAGATACCGGGGGAGATAAGCTCTTCCATCGTCTGAATCCCTGCTTAGGCGTTTTTGCGGATGACTTGGCCGTCGCGGCACATCAGGCACGCGGCGACGATGTCGTCTTCGAGGTTGATTTCAAACTGCCCTTCCTTGGTGAAGACCAGCTTCAGGAAGTCCAGCAGGTTACGCGCGTACAAGGCCGAAGCATCGGCGGCGACAGCGCCTGCCAGATTGGTCGGGCCGCAGATGATCACACCGTTTTCCACCACGACCTGGTCGGCAACGGTCAGTGGGCAGTTGCCACCCTGGGCTGCTGCGAGGTCAATGACCACCGAGCCGGGTTTCATCTGCGCGACGGTATCGGCGCTAAGCAGGGTCGGCGCCTTGCGGCCGGGGATCAGTGCGGTGGTGATAACGATGTCGGCCTGCTTGGCGCGTTCGTGCACGGCCAGGGCCTGGCGCTGCATCCAGCTGGTGGGCATCGGGCGCGCGTAGCCGCCGACACCGACGGCGCATTCACGCTCTTCATCGGTTTCGTAGGGAACGTCGACGAACTTGGCGCCCAGGGATTCGATTTGCTCTTTCACCGCCGGACGGACGTCGGACGCTTCGATGACCGCGCCCAGGCGTTTTGCCGTAGCGATGGCTTGCAGCCCCGCCACACCGGCGCCAAGGATCAACACGCGCGCAGCTTTTACAGTGCCGGCGGCGGTCATCAGCATTGGCATGAAGCGCGGGTAGTGATGAGCGGCCAGCAACACAGCCTTGTAACCGGCGATGTTGGCTTGCGAAGACAGCACGTCGAGGCTTTGGGCCCGGGAGGTGCGCGGCGCGGCTTCGAGGGCGAAGGCGGTGATGCCGTGTTCGGCAAGCTTGGCGATGGTTTCGTTGCTGAACGGATTGAGCATGCCCACCAATACGGTGCCGCTTTTGATCAGCGCCAGTTCGCTGTCGTTGGGGGCCACCACCTTGAGGATCAGCTCGGCACCGAACGCATCGCTGGCACTGCCAATGGTTGCGCCTGCCGTTTCATAAGCACTGTTGACGATGCTGGCGTTGATGCCTGCGCCGCTTTGTACAGTGACCTTATGGCCCTGGCCGATCAGTTTCTTGATGGTTTCCGGGGTGGCAGCCACCCGCGTTTCACCGGTCTGGGTTTCGAGAGGAACACCAATGTGCACGTCAAATCTCCTGCATGATCTTTTTGCTTTTGATCTTTTTGTAAAAAGGCCAGTGCACCGCGAGTGGCGCAACTGGGGCGACCGATCAGCACGATCCCGCTGAAATGACAGCGGGGCGCGGCATTTTGCAGGCGAACTTTACGGCCTTCAAGAGATTATGACGGGTGACGAAAAATTAACTACAAGTCACCCTGTGACTGATTGTCGCAATGCTCGGAAATAACCGCTTTAAATACAAGCCTTTAAAGGGGGTATGGTGTTTATCGGCTCTTTTTCAATGGTCGTTGTGAATGGTCGCTTATAGGTTGTTAATAGTCGCTACACGCCATGTAAATCATGGCCTTGAGCCTTATTTTTGCTCGACCGGTACAGACTGTTTAAATGCGACATATACGTATATCTGTAGGATTAAAAATAAACTGACTACAAGGTCAGTAATTGGAGTTTGTCCTTTAAATGCTAGGGCTATAGCGTTTTGACTGCTCAATCAGCCAGTCTCTGAAGGCGTGCAGCGAAGCCGATTCGACCTTTTTATCGGGAATCATGAGGTAGTAAGCCTTTTCGCTGCTTAGCGTTTCGGTGCTCGCGATCACTAGTCGCTTCTCCTTCAGTTCGCGCTGGATGAGGAAGGGAGGTATCAGTGCGATGCCCATGTCATGCATGGCCGCTTGGGACAACATCGAGAATAGCTCGTATCGAGGGCCTGTCATGTCGCGAGGCAGGCTCAGCTGCTGCGCGTTGAACCACTGACGCCAGGCATAGGGGCGGGTGGTCTGTTGTAGCAGTGGCAGTTCGGCGATCTCTTGAGGGGTGAAGTGCGCGCGGTCTCCAAGTAAGCGTGGGCTGCACACCGGGACAGGGTTCTCTCCCATCAGCCGGTGTGACTCTGTGCCGGACCAGTCGGCGTCGCCGAAGTAGATCGCGGCGTCGAACGCCGTGTCGGCGAACAGGAACGGGCGTGTCCGATTGGTCAGGTTCACCGTCACCTCCGGGTGCCGGTCCTGGAAGTCCTTGAGGCGTGGAATCAGCCATTGCGTGCCGAAGGTCGGTACCACCGCCAGCTCGATGGCGTTGGCGCCCTGCTGGCCCATGACCGACAAGGTATCGCGCTCTACGGCGTCCAATTGTGTGGCAACTCTGCGGCTATAAGAAAGCCCTGCCTCTGTCAGCTTCACCCCGCGACGCGAACGGCGAAACAGTTCGACACTTAAAAACTCCTCCAGGCTGGCGATCTGTCGACAGATGGCGCCCTGGGTGATGGAAAGCTCCTGCGCCGCCTTGGTGAAGCTTTCGTGACGGGCTGCCGCTTCGAAGCTGATAAGCGCGGTGGTGCTTGGGATTTTCCTGCGCATGTACGTTGCCCTCACAGATAAGGCGTGTTTCTGGGCTTTTTGAGTGTTACGAAGTGAGAAATTAGCACAACCCTATGCAGAAACCTCGTTTGCCCTCTGCGCGTGCCCGGCCTAGTCTGAATCACGACTTCTGTTTTTATCCGCGAGGACTTATTCATGGCTGGCAAGGCAAGCTTCAACTGGATCGATCCACTGCTGCTGGATCAACAGCTCACCGAAGAAGAGCGCATGGTGCGTGACAGCGCCGAGCAGTTTGCTCAGGACAAGCTGGCTCCTCGCGTGCTTGAAGCCTTCCGTCATGAAAAGACCGATCCCGCTATCTTCCGTGAGATGGGAGAGACCGGTTTGCTGGGCGCGATGATTCCCGAGCAGTACGGTGGCAGCGGCTTGAACTACGTCAGCTACGGGCTGATTGCGCGTGAGGTAGAGCGTGTCGACTCCGGCTATCGTTCGATGATGAGTGTTCAGTCGTCACTGGTCATGGTGCCGATCAATGAATTCGGCACCGAAGCGCAAAAACAAAAATACCTGCCGAAATTGGCGTCCGGCGAATGGATTGGCTGTTTCGGGCTCACCGAACCCAACCATGGCTCTGATCCGGGCGCGATGATTACCCGTGCGCGAAAGGTAGATGGCGGCTACAGCCTGACCGGCGCGAAGATGTGGATCACCAACAGCCCGATCGCTGATGTATTTGTGGTGTGGGGCAAGGACGATGCAGGCGATATCCGTGGGTTCGTCCTGGAAAAAGGCTGGAAGGGCCTGAGCGCCCCGGCGATTCACGGCAAGGTCGGCCTGCGAGCGTCCGTTACCGGCGAAATAGTCATGGATAACGTGTTTGTACCCGAAGAGAACATTTTCCCGGATGTGCGTGGCTTGAAAGGGCCTTTTACCTGCCTGAATTCGGCGCGCTACGGTATCTCCTGGGGGGCGTTGGGGGCTGCTGAGTTCTGCTGGCATACCGCGCGCCAATACACCCTGGATCGTCAGCAGTTTGGTCGACCATTGGCCGCAACGCAGTTGATCCAGAAGAAGCTGGCCGATATGCAGACCGAGATCACCCTGGCGCTGCAAGGTTGCCTGCGTCTGGGGCGGATGAAAGACGAGGGGACTGCAGCGGTCGAGATTACATCGATCATGAAGCGTAACTCGTGTGGCAAGTCCCTGGACATCGCCCGTATGGCCCGTGACATGTTGGGCGGCAACGGCATCTCCGACGAGTTCGGGGTGGCGCGTCACTTGGTCAACCTGGAAGTGGTCAATACCTATGAAGGGACCCATGACGTGCATGCCTTGATCCTTGGGCGTGCGCAAACCGGTCTTCAGGCGTTCTATTAATAGGAGCATGGGCATGGGCGCGCTGTCGCATCTGCGGGTACTGGATTTATCACGAGTACTGGCGGGCCCTTGGTCCGGGCAGATTCTCGCGGATCTTGGGGCTGAGGTGATCAAGGTCGAAAGGCCGGGCTGCGGTGATGACACACGCGCCTGGGGGCCGCCTTTCCTCAAGGACGCGTACGGCGAAAATACCAGTGAGGCGGCGTACTACCTGTCCGCCAACCGAAATAAAGAGTCGGTGACCATCGACTTCACTAAGCCTGAAGGGCAGAAGCTGGTGCGTGATCTGGCGGCCAAGTCGGACATTCTGATCGAGAACTTCAAAGTGGGTGGTCTGGCAGCTTATGGGCTGGATTACGAGTCGCTAAAGGAGATAAACCCGGAGTTGATCTACTGCTCAATCACGGGTTTTGGTCAGACCGGGCCTTATGCCGCGCGTGCCGGCTATGACTTCATGATTCAAGGGCTGGGTGGGTTGATGAGCCTGACTGGCCGGCCTGAGGGTGATGAAGGCGCGGGGCCGGTGAAAGTTGGCGTGGCATTGACCGATATTCTCACGGGGCTCTACTCGACCGTCGCGATCCTGGCCGCGTTGGCTCACCGGGACCATGACGGCGGTGGGCAGCATATCGATATGGCGCTGCTGGATGTGCAGGTGGCTTGTCTGGCTAATCAGGCAATGAATTACCTGACCACCGGAGTTTCGCCAAAGCGCCTGGGTAATGCGCATCCGAATATCGTGCCGTATCAGGACTTTCCCACGGCTGATGGTGATTTCATCCTGACGGTTGGTAATGACGGGCAGTTTCGCAAGTTTGCCGAGGTGGCCGGGCAGCCGCAGTGGGCGGATGATCCGCGGTTCTCTACTAACAAGATGCGGGTTGCCAATCGTGCGGCGTTGGTTCCGTTGATTCGTCAGGCAACAGTCTTCAGGACTACGGCGGAATGGGTGTCGCAACTGGAAAAAGTCGGTGTGCCGTGCGGGCCGATCAATGATTTGGCGCAGATGTTTGCTGATCCGCACGTCAAGGCGCGCGGGTTGGCTATAGAGTTGCCTCATGCTTTGGCGGGGATGGTGCCTCAGGTTGCCAGCCCAATCCGGCTTTCGAAGACGCCCGTGGAGTATCGCAGTGCACCTCCGTTGCTGGGCGAACACACGCTCCAGGTGCTGCAAGGGGTGCTGGGGCTATCGCCAGCCAATGTGGCTGTATTAAAGGAAGCCGGGGTTATATGAATACTCTCTTCTATCATAGAGAGGTGTCTGCTGTGCGTTTTCTGATCAATCCTAACTATTTGATAAGAAAACGAAATTAGAAGTTGACGGCAGATTCTGGAGGCCTATAATTCGCCCCACTTCCGGCGCAGTCGAAACGGAAAACTCCTTGGTAAACAATGAGTTACGCGGTTTTCGGCAGTAGGTTGCTTCAGTTCATCGAAGCCAAAAGGAAGTTGAAAAAGAGGTGTTGACAGCAGCGTGTAACGCTGTAGAATTCGCCTCCCGCTTCGGAGAGATCTTAAGCGCAAGTGGTTGAAGTTGTTGAAGAAATCTTCGAAAACTTCTGAAAATAATCACTTGACAGCAAATGAGGCTGCTGTAGAATGCGCGCCTCGGTTGAGACGAAAGATCTTAACCAACCGCTCTTTAACAACTGAATCAAGCAATTCGTGTGGGTGCTTGTGGAG
>NZ_JYLN01000036.1 GCF_001439735.1 Pseudomonas paralactis | reverse complement strand
ACATTCGCCGAAAATTCGAATTTCTCGATTAAGAGAACTCACAAATTTTACCTTAGCCTGATCCGTTACCAGTGAAAGTAACGTTCAGTCTATCTTTCTATCACATACCCAAATTTTTAAAGAACGATCTAATCAAAGACTAGAAATCAATATTCACTTCAGAATATTCATTTCTAAACTCTAACAGCAGAAGCAGTTAATGGTGGAGCCAAACGGGATCGAACCGTTGACCTCCTGCGTGCAAGGCAGGCGCTCTCCCAGCTGAGCTATGGCCCCATAACAAAATTGGTGGGTCTGGGCAGATTCGAACTGCCGACCTCACCCTTATCAGGGGTGCGCTCTAACCAACTGAGCTACAGACCCAATTTCGAGCGCGTAACTGATTAGCTAAGAGCTATCAGCTTGGAGCTTAAAGCTGCTTCTATCGTCTTCTTCAATGAATCAAGCAATTCGTGTGGGAACTTATGGAGCAGCTGATGTCGTCGATTAAGGAGGTGATCCAGCCGCAGGTTCCCCTACGGCTACCTTGTTACGACTTCACCCCAGTCATG
>NZ_JYLN01000035.1 GCF_001439735.1 Pseudomonas paralactis | reverse complement strand
AATCACACTTGCCGCCCGTGGTCTCGGTGATCTGGACCGTCTGCGAGCTCTTGTCGATGAACACGTCATCGGTAGGCGCAGGCACGGTCACAGTGCCGACAGTGTCGCCCGCTTTGATCGTGATCGACGAGCCGTTATCCAGCTTCAAGGTGACGTCGGTGCCCGCTTTGTTGGAGAGCGTGGCGGTGTACGTAATTTGATCACCTTCATTCGCTTCAGACGGAGCCGTTAGCGTGACGGTCGTGGTGTTGTCAGTACCGGGGGTATCGGTGACGGTGGTGTTCACCGCTGTAGTGCCTGGTACCAGGTTCTCGAAATGTTCGCCGCCAGTCACGCCTTTGATGGCGGTAGTGACGGTCTGATCGCCTTTGTACACATCATCCGGTGCCAAGACCGAAACAGTGCCGCTGGACTGATTCACACCAATGGTGATGGTTTGGCCGTTGTCCAGGGTGACGGTGAGCGGGTTGGTGATGTTAGTCACCGGCGCGCCGTTTTTATCCACAAGGCTGGCGGTGTAGACGATGTTGCCGCCTTCGCCGACGGTAGTCGTGGCGGACAGGACTACATCAACTTTGTCGA
>NZ_JYLN01000034.1 GCF_001439735.1 Pseudomonas paralactis | reverse complement strand
GTGTTTGGCTCAGGCTTATTGAGATCTTTGGACCATGCTCCCTTGCCACCAGAGCTTACTTCGACCTCCCGTAAAGTCTGGCCTGCGCCTTTTATACCACTATATGATCCAACATCAAGTGCCTTAACAGTCTGAATTTCACTGCTGGCCTGATTAATCAGTTTCGAAGCTGTTTCGAGATCACCAGCGTCTAGGGCCTTTTGTGCGCCTTTTATGGTTTTTCCGGCAACATCACCAACACCGGGTATTACGCCAATCGCTGCTGCTAGGTAATCCAGAGCGCTATCAGCCTCGGAAAAACTCTTGATATCCCCGATCACCGGCACAAAGTCCACACCGGTCAGCAGGGTATTTTTCAGCTCTTCCCGGCGCGCACTGTACATCTTTACTGAACAAGCATCCGCGCTCATCCCTGCACAGTTTTGCTCCTTGTAGTGTTCGTTTTCTGCTTTGACGCGCTCTTCAGCCTTTTGCTCAAGTGTCTTCCCCTCAGCTAATGCTTCAGCGATCCCACTTAGGGAGTTGTTTTCAACCGCATTCTTCCCAACCTGAGCCGCCGCCACCGCACTCAGTGCGTCCTTGCCCACCGCAGAACCCGCAACCCCCGCCGCCAACGTCGACAACGCAGAGATCGTTTGTTTCTGCTCTGCAGTCAGGTCGTCATTACTGACGTTCCCGTACAGCTCACTACGAATCAACCTCGCCGTGGCTTCCGCTGCTACCGCACCACCGGCCCCCACCAGCGCTGAATTACCACCAGCCCTGGCCAACACCGCGCCCAACACCGCATGGGCCATAAGGTTGGCGGCGTCATCACCTGCCGTCAGGTCTTTTACTTGCTGGGCCAGGTAGGGTGCGGATGCGCCCGCAATGGCCGCTCCCACATTGCCACCGGCAATCCCCTGCACGATGGCCGTCACGGTCTGTGTCGTACGCTGGAAACTGCTGCCAACGCCGTAATCCCGTTCAGCCTGTTGCCTCACCTGCAAGGTGGTCGGGTCACTGATGCCACTCTCCAGCAACTTCTGCCGAGCCGCTTTACCCGCGTCGCTGTTGGGATCTTCAGACTCGTCGATCTTCGCCTTGCCAATGGTGCTTCCGATCGTTATGGCCAGTTGCGCAGAGCTGTTGATCAGGTCCATGCGTTCGCGCATGGCCTTTTCATCCGGCTTGTCGAGGTGCTTGTTGGCGTTTTGCGTATCGCGATTGAGGCCCACCAGGTCGTTGGCCCCCTCAGGATCACGCACAATAATCGTGCCCTC
>NZ_JYLN01000033.1 GCF_001439735.1 Pseudomonas paralactis | reverse complement strand
GGGACAGATTTATTTTTTTCGAGTCTGGTCGCGACATTAATGCCATCGCCAGTCAGATCGATGCCAAGCGAGATATCGCCATGGCAGCTACCGAAAACCTGACACTGTCCTCGGCTGCAGACGAACAACATTCTGCGTACAAGTCCAAGAAGCTCAAGGTCCAGGAGGACCATGTTAGCCAGGTATCCACTAGCGTCACGGCTGGTGGCGATATCAATCTCACCGCCGGTAATGACTTGGCGTTGATCTCCAGCCGGATCACGGCGGGTGATGAAGCGTATCTGGTAGCGGGCGACAAGCTCGAGCTTTTGGCTGCGCAAGACAGCGATTACTCGCTGTACGACATGAAGAAAAAGGGCAGTTGGGGCAGCAAGAAAACCCAGCGTGATGAAGTGACCGATGTGAAGAATGTCGGCAGCGAGATCAAGACTGGAGGCGACCTGACGCTGGAGAGTGGTGGGGATCAGAAGTATCAGGCGGCGAAGCTCGACAGTGGCGGGGATATTGCGATTGTCAGTGATGGAGCGGTCGAGTTTGAGGCGGTGAAGGATCTGCATCAGGAGAGTCATGAGAAGAGCAAGGGAGATGCGTTCTGGACGTCATCAAAAGGTAAAGGAAATACAGATGAGACCCTGCGTCAAACCGAAATGGTGGCTGAGGGTAATATCGCGATCAAGGCGGTGGAAGGCCTGAAGATCGACGTCAGGCAGGTCAATGAGCAGACCGTCAGCCAATCGATTGATGCGATGGTAAAGGCTGATCCGCAACTGGCCTGGATCAAGGACGCCGAGGCCCGAGGGGATGTGGACTGGAGGCAGGTCAAGGAGATTCATGACAGCTTCAAGTACAGCAACTCGGGGTTGGGGCCGGCGTCGCAGATCATTATTGCGATTGTGATGGCGGCGGTGGTTGGGCCGTTGGCTGCGGGCGCGGCTGCAAGCGCAGGGGCGGGCGTTGGCGTGGCAGCTGGAGCTGGGGCAGTGGCAGCGGGAGCAGCGACTAACGCTACGGTCAGTGTGGTTAACAACCGTGGCAACTTGGGTGCGGTACTCAAGGATGTAACTTCTTCGGATGCGATGAAGGGGTATGTGATTGCTGGCGTCACGGCTGGCATGACCGCTGCTTATTTTGGTGATTGGACGGGGACTCAAACAAACACAATCACTGGGAAAGTCACGACGCCAGGTCTACTGAATACGTGGAGCGGAGTCGGTAAATTTGCCGCCAACCAGACGTTGCAAAGCGGCACATCCATGCTGTTGAGCAA
>NZ_JYLN01000032.1 GCF_001439735.1 Pseudomonas paralactis | reverse complement strand
TTAAGGCACTTGATGTTGGATCATATAGTGGTATAAAAGGCGCAGGCCAGACTTTACGGGAGGTCGAAGTAAGCTCTGGTGGCAAGGGAGCATGGTCCAAAGATCTCAATAAGCCTGAGCCAAACACAATTTATAAAGTGGATGGAAACAAGACCTATCAAACAGACAGTATGGGTCGTGTTGAAAGAGTTGAATCCAACCTTTCTTACGCAAAAAATGACCGAAATACCTATCAGCAATGTGTGGCAGGAAAGTGTGGAGTATCTGGTGACGAGGGCGGGCATTTAATTGCAAGTGTTTTTAACGGGCCAGGTGAGAAGTTGAACTTGCTCCCCATGAATGGGAACTTAAACAAGGGAGCCTGGAAGTCGATGGAAAATACTTGGGCAAATGCACTTAAGGATGGGAAGCCTGTAAATGTCAAAATTGAGCCTATCTACTCGGGCTCTAGTGTGCGGCCTGACAGATTCAATGTTAAGTATTCAATCGACGGTGGCCGTCCTGTGAATGTTGACTTTAAAAATGCGCCTGGAGGTGGGGGTTGATGGATGAACAGCTGTTTTACGAAAAAATTGGGCAGCTTCTAATTGATGCTGGTCCCTCAGACGCTAAAAAAATAATAGCCAGAGCGGAGCTTTTTGCTGAAGGCGACGGCGGTAGCTATGAGTTTGATTACTTCAATAAAGCTGGTGATTTAAACTGGTTTGATCCCGACGGTCGCGCAGTTGGTGATTTAACCGAATTGCTAGTGCAGTTGAGGAGCCATTTTGTTATGAATGGCTTGTGCGCAGGCGAAAAAGCCTGGTCTGGATGTGTAGTTACTTTGGATGTGGAAAATATAAAGATAAATATTGAGTTTAAGTATGATAATTAAATAAGCCGGCTGTAAAGGTTTCGACTTGATATGACACTCTCGACACCAGCCTTTCGCCGGCATTGTGTTACCCGTCAAACTGTTGCTTCTTTTCTGCTCACCGGCGGCTATCGGGCTGCTACTTATTTGCTCCCAATTACGTCAGGTTGATCATACTTATGTTGCGCCGAGAAGTGACTATCAGGCCCTGCAGCGTCAATACAATAGCCAGCGGAATAATCTTAAACGTGAGTGGGAGTTGAATACTGGTTTGGCATGGCCAAAAACTGCGAGGAGAAAACGGGGACAGATTTATTTTTTCCATTTGCTAGGCTGTAATTCTCTAAGGAAGGAGGTTACCTATGCCCAGAGTGGGACGTGTCGTTTTGCCCAACTATCCTCATCATGTTGTACAGCGTGGTCACAACCGCCAGGTGGTCTT
>NZ_JYLN01000031.1 GCF_001439735.1 Pseudomonas paralactis | reverse complement strand
TGTAATTAGATGGACTCGCCCAAGCCGAGGCGTCTATGCGCCACGGTGGCATTCTTATAGAAGCCAACGACAGCGAGGGCGAGCCCATGAAAAAGCATACGACGATCAATCAGTCTTTGTCAGCCGATGTATCTACTTGCGTAAACGTCGCGGTAGACCTTGCCAAAAAGGTCTTCCAGGTGGCCGGTGAGAATGCGCTCGGCCAGGTGATATTCGAGGATCGGATTAAGTCACGAGAGGCCTTTCAAACCTTTCTTCTTAAGCTTCCAGCAAGCGTGACGGTGCTGGTGGAAACCGGGCCAGGTGCTCAGGCATGGGCGCGATTACTGCAAGCACAGGGCAATTCAGTGCGCATCCTACCGGCTCAGCATGTGGCCAATCATCGCAGCGGCCCGAAAAATGATCGCAACGATGCATTGGCGATCCTGCGCGCCGGACGCGACTGCGCGATATCAGCCGTACCGGTCAAAAGTGCGGCGGCGCTTGCAATGCAAGCGTTGCATCGGGCTCGACAGGGTTATATACGACGACGTACGGCGGTCGGTAATCAGATGCGTGGCTTACTCCTGGAGCAGGGAGTTTCCATGCCCCAAGGCGAAATGGCCATCAGCCAACGTATCCCCCGAATACTGGAAGACGCCACTCAGCCATTACCCGATTTGCTGCGCGAACTAATCGCCGAACTGTTAGTTGAATGGGTTCATTTGGGCGAACGCGTCAACGTGTTGACCGGTCGGCTCGAAACAGCGGCGAAGAACGATGAGACAGCCAAGCGATTGATGACGGTGCGCGGAGTTGGCCCGATCATAGCCACAGCACTGTTGGCCAAGCAGACTGAGCCTGAACGCTTCGCAAATGCTCGACAGTTCGCCGCCTACTTCGGGCTGGTGCCCAGCCAGCACAGCAGCGGAGAAAAAATCCGGCTCGGCAAGATGAGCAAGAAGGGTGATGCGTATTTGCGCAGCCTGGCGGTCCAGGGGGCCCACGCCGTGTTAAGACAGGTGCGACCGGATTCAGAACAGCCCGACGACCAGCGGCTACAGCGCTGGGTATCTCGCCTAGGGCGCAAGGAGGCGGCAGTGCGTTTGGCCAACCGCAACCTGCGTATCCTCTGGCGGCTCTTGCAAAACGATCAGACTTATCGACGTCAGCCAGGCAATAGTCAGGAGGCTGCGATGAGCCACTGATTTACAGAGTTCTGCCACCGGGGCGTTTAGCCGCCCCAACCCGTGCTAACGAACATTGACCCCTGGTCAGACCGTCGCGAATTGATGCCTGCGCTCCTACCGGCCCTTGAGGCCTTTTTGTAATGGGCAGATCGCGAGCTGATCCAATGTTGGCCAGAAGCTGTTT
>NZ_JYLN01000030.1 GCF_001439735.1 Pseudomonas paralactis | reverse complement strand
TGATGTTAGTCACCGGCGCGCCGTTTTTATCCACAAGGCTGGCGGTGTAGACGATGTTGCCGCCTTCGCCGACGGTAGTCGTGGCGGACAGGACTACATCAACTTTGTCGATGGTGTCATTGATCGTGGTGGTTGCGCCGTTCCCAGCAACTTCCAACTTCTCGAAGTTGCCGCCAGAAGCGTCAGTGATCTTGACGGTCTGAGTGCTCTTATCGATGAACACGTCATCAGTCGGTGCAGGCACGGTCACGGTGCCGACGGTGTCGCCGGCCTTGATGGTGATCGACGAACCGTTATCCAACTTCAACGTGACGTCAGTACCGGCCTTGTTGCTCAAGGTGGCGGTGTAAGTGATCTGGCCACCTTCGTTAACGGCACTTGGTGCAGTCAGTGTGACAGTTGTGGTGTTGTCGGTGCCGGGGGTATCGGTAACGGTGGTGTTCACCGCCGTGGTACCCGGTACCAGATTTTCAAAGTGCTCGCCGCCGGTCACGCCTTTGATGGCGGTGGTGACGGTCTGGTCGCCTTTGTAGACGTCGTTTGGCGCGATGGTGGTGATGGAGCCACTCGACTGATTCACACCGATGGTGATGGTTTTGCCGTTGTCCAGGGTCACGGTCAGCGGGTTGGTGATGTTGGTCACCGGCGCGCCGTTTTTATCCACAAGGCTGGCGGTGTAAACGATGTTGCCGCCTTCACCCACGGTGGTGGTGGCAGTCAGAACCACATCGACTTTGTCGATGGTGTCGTTGATCGTGGTGGTTGCACCGTTGCCCGCAACTTCCAACTTCTCGAAGTTGCCGCCAGTGGTTTCAGTGATCTTGACGGTCTGGGTGCTCTTGTCGATGAACACGTCATCAGTCGGCGCAGGGACGGTCACGGTGCCGACGGTGTCGCCGGCTTTGATGGTGATCGACGAGCCGTTATCCAACTTCAAGGTGACGTCAGTGCCCGCTTTGTTGGAGAGCGTAGCGGTGTACGTAATTTGACCACCTTCGTTAACGGCGTTAGGCGCGGTCAGCGTCACGGTAGTGGTGTTATTGGTACCCGGTGTATCCGTAACGGTGGTGTTCACCGCAGTGGTACCCGGTACCAGGTTCTCGAAATGTTCGCCGCCCGTCACCCCTTTGATGGCAGTGGTGACAGTTTGGTCGCCCTTGTACACATCATCCGGTGCCAAGACCGAAACAGTGCCGCTGGACTGATTCACACCAATGGTGATGGTTTGGCCGTTGTCCAGGGTGACGGTGAGCGGGTTGGTGATGTTAGTCACCGGCGCGCCGTTTTTATCCACAAGGCTGGCGGTGTAGACGATGTTGCCGCCTTCGCCGACGGTAGTCGTGGCGGACAGGACTACATCAACTTTGTCGA
>NZ_JYLN01000002.1 GCF_001439735.1 Pseudomonas paralactis | reverse complement strand
CTCACAAAACACCGAAAGCTATCACATACCCAATTTGCTGAAGCGAGGCCAACTGGTCACGACTCAGTACCCGAATTTCTTGACGACCATAGAGCATTGGAACCACCTGATCCCATCCCGAACTCAGCAGTGAAACGATGCATCGCCGATGGTAGTGTGGGGTTTCCCCATGTGAGAGTAGGTCATCGTCAAGATTAAATTCCAAAACCCCTGTTTGCTAACGCAAACAGGGGTTTTGTTTTGGGCGGTCGAAAAGCGTCCACTTTGTCCCCGCACGCCTGTGATCCTTCAACCGCCCAACAAAATTGCACAGTTATTTCCGAGCCAGAGCACTAGAATAGCCACCTAACTATTTTTAGAGTCAGAGCCCTATCTATGCCCGATCCGGTTGATGCCGTTGAGGTGTCGGATTTACCCCTGGACGAACTGGTGGCATGCCATGAGTGCGACTTGCTGATGCGCAAGCCAACGCTCGCCCTCGGCGAAAAGGCCCAGTGCCCGCGTTGTGGCTACGAGCTGTACGCCCACCGCCATAATGTGGTCGAGCGAAGCCTTGCTTTAGTCATTGCGGCACTGCTGCTTTACATCCCGGCGAACTTTTTGCCCATCATGCAGCTCAATCTACTCGGGCAGTCCTCGGAGGACACCGTGTGGAGCGGCGTTGTTGGCTTATTCGATACCGGTATGCAAGGCGTTGCTGCCGTTGTGTTCCTGTGCAGCATGGGGATCCCCTTACTCAAGCTGCTCTGCCAATTGGCAGTGTTGCTCAGCATCCGCTGGAACATTGGCCGCAGTTACGGGCTGTTGCTGTACCGCATCTACCACCATATGAAGGATTGGGGGATGCTGGAGGTCTACTTGATGGGCGTACTGGTGGCGATCGTAAAGCTCGCCGACATGGCCTCCATCACGATAGGCCTGGGTCTGGTCTGCTTCGTCAGTCTATTAATGGTTCAAGTTCTGCTTGAGGTGGTCATGTCGCCCCATCAGATCTGGCAAGCGCTGTCAGGAGAGGATGACCATGCGGGCGATTGATGCAGGCATTCTGATTTGTACTGAATGCCATGAGCTCAATAAGCAAGAAGCGGATGCCGATGAGCAACTCTGCACTCGTTGCGGTGCGCTGATCCATGCGCGCCGCCCTAATAGCCTTGCACGCACCTGGGCGTTGCTCATCACTGCGGCGATCTTGTACATCCCCGCCAACATGCTACCCATCATGACCGTCAACTCTCTCGGCCAAGGCGACCCGAGTACCATCATGTCCGGCGTGATACAGCTGGTGCAGCACGGCATGTTTCCCATCGCCGCCGTGGTGTTCATCGCCAGTATCCTGGTGCCGACATTCAAGCTGGTAGGCATCGGCCTGCTACTGTTCTCGGTGCAGCGTCACCAACCGCTATCCGCGCAACAGCGCATTGTGATGTACCGCTTTATCGAATTCATTGGCCGCTGGTCCATGCTGGATATCTTCGTGATCGCCATCCTGGTGGCGGTCGTTAACTTTGGGCGACTTGCCAGTGTCGAGGCCAATCTCGGCGCTGCCGCGTTCGCCAGTGTGGTGATCTTGACGATGCTTGCCGCAGTAACTTTCGATCCCCGACTGATTTGGGATAACACGGAGTCGGACGACGACCATGAGTGATTTGCCTAAAGCTAAAACCCGCCCGGCCTCCAATTGGTCGGCCATTTGGGTACTGCCCCTGATTGCCCTGATCATTGGCGGCTGGCTGGGATGGCGTGCCTATTCCCAGCAAGGTCTTGAGATTCAGGTCCGCTTTGAGAGCGGCGAAGGTATCCAGGTGAACAAGACCGAAGTGGTCTACAAAGGCATGACCGTGGGCAAGGTCAAAACCTTGGCCCTGGATGACGAGGGCAGTAATCGCGGGGTAATCGCCACCATCGAGATGAATAAGGATGTTGAGCAGTACCTGAGGACCAACACCCGCTTCTGGTTGGTCAAGCCCAGCGTGAGCCTTGCCGGCATCACTGGCCTGGAAACCCTGGTCTCGGGCAACTATATCGCCGCCAGCCCCGGTGACGGAGAGCCTACGCGCAAGTTCAAGGCACTCTCTGAAGAGCCACCGTTATCCGACGCCAAGCCGGGCCTGCACCTGACGCTCAAGGCAGACCGCCTCGGTTCGTTGAACCGTGGCAGCCCGGTGTTCTACAAGCAGATTCAGGTCGGCCAGGTTAAAAGCTATCTGTTGTCCGAAGACCAGAGCATCGTCGAGATCAAGGTCTATATCGAACCGACCTACGCCAGCCTGGTACGCAAGCACACACGTTTCTGGAACGCCAGCGGCATCAGTATCGACGCCAACCTCTCCGGGGTGAAGGTGCGCAGCGAATCGCTATCCAGCATCGTAGCTGGTGGTATCGCCTTCGCCACGCCAGAGAATCGCCAGGACAGCCCACCCACCGACCCGAGCCTGCCTTTTCGCCTGTACGAGGACTTTGATGCCGCCGCAGCGGGCATCAAGGTCAAGGTCAAACTCACCGATTTTGAAGGCCTCCAGGCCGGGCGTACCCCGGTCATGTACAAAGGCATCCAGGTCGGTAGCCTGAAAACCCTGAAGATCGATCCGGACCTGGCCAGTGCCAGCGCCGAGTTGACCCTCGATCCTCTGGCCGAAGACTACCTGGTTCAGGACACGCAATTCTGGGTGGTCAAGCCGTCCATCTCCCTGGCGGGGATCACCGGCCTGGAGGCTCTGGTCAAAGGTAACTACATCGCGATCCGCCCGGGTGACAAAGGCACTGCGCCACAACGTGAGTATGTGGCTCGCGCCAAGGCGCCGCCTTTGGACCTGCGTTCCCCTGGCTTGCATATGGTGCTGCTCACCGACAACCTGGGCTCGCTGGATGTCGGCAGCCCGATTCTGTACAAACAGGTCAAGGTAGGTTCTGTGCAGAGCTACCAGTTTTCACGCAAGAAGAAGCAACTGGTGATCGGCGTTCATATCGAGAAAGAGTACGAGGGCCTGGTCAACGGCTCGACGCGTTTCTGGAACGCCAGCGGTGTCACCCTAACCGGTGGTCTCACCGGCGGCATCCAGGTCAAAAGCGAATCCCTGGCCAGTCTGATGGCTGGGGGTATCGCCTTCGAAACGCCGGAGCCGAACGTTCCCCTGAAACACCGTATCCCGCGCTTCCGCTTGTTCGCCGACCGCGACGCCGCGAATCAGCACGGTACCGTGGTGACGATCAAGGTTGACCGTGCCGACGGCCTGCGCCCCGGTACGGCCGTGCGCTTCAAAGGCCTCGACGTTGGCAAGGTCGAGAGCGTCGACCTGAGCGCCGACATGCAGTCCGTATTGCTGCGTGCCCGTATCACTCAGGTGGC
Organism: Pseudomonas paralactis; assembly: GCF_001439735.1. Lineage (GTDB taxonomy): Bacteria > Pseudomonadota > Gammaproteobacteria > Pseudomonadales > Pseudomonadaceae > Aquipseudomonas > Aquipseudomonas paralactis. Next base: position 858,542 of record NZ_JYLN01000002.1, on the reverse strand, counting down.
TGATCGTATCGCCCGCGCAGGTAGCCAGTTTTGGGTGGTCAAGCCGGAGCTGGGTCTGATGAAGACCTCCAATCTTGAAACCCTGGTCACCGGTCAATACATCGAGGTGCAGCCAGCGGTGAAAAATGCCGGGTCGCAAAAAAGCTTCGTCGCCCTGGATCAGCCGCCGGAAGCTGTTCATCGGGAGCAAGGCTTGAGCCTCACGCTGAGTGCCGCACGCCGTGGTTCGCTCAAAGAAGGCGTGCCGGTCACTTATCGTGAAGTTACCGTGGGCAAGGTCACCGGCTATGAGCTGGGCCAGACCGCCGACCGTGTGCTGGTGCATATCCTGATCGAGCCCAAGTACGCGCCTCTGGTACGCAGTGGCAGCCGCTTCTGGAACACCAGCGGCTTTGGCCTCGACTTCGGTTTGTTCAAGGGCGCGACCGTGCGCACCGAGTCCCTGGAGACGCTGGTGGCCGGCGGGATCGCCTTTGCCACGCCGGATGGCGAGCGCATGGGCAACCCGGCACGACCGCAGCAGACGTTCCCGTTGTTCGACAAGTTTGAGGATGAATGGCTGACCTGGGCGCCCAAGATTCCACTCGGTAAATAAACCGAGGCGCGGCTATCGCGGGCAAGCCCGGCTCCCACAGTTGGAATGCATACTTGCTGAAAATGCATATCCCTGTGGGAACCGGGCTTGCCCGCGATGAGGCCCACAAACACACCGCAAATCCCAAGCCGAAAAAAAGGCCGCGATCCAAAAGATCGCGGCCTTTTTGCCTTTCAGTACAACCCGTCAGACTTCATCCAGCTCCGGCTCGTCCGCTTGCACATTCATCGTCGCCTTCACTACATCATGGCGACGGATGTACTTCCAGTCCGCCTCATCGATGTAGATCCCGTTCGGCCCGCTGCCGCCTTCCAGGTCGATGGCCACCTGGGCAGAGACCTGCGGCTTCACACTCGCCAGGATCGGCACGAAGCCCAGCTGCAAGCTGGTTTCCAGCAAGGCGGCCTGGTTCTTCTCATCGATGTCCGCCGCCTCATCGAGGTAGTACGGCAAGCGCACACGGCCGGCCTGGTCGCGGTCCATCAAGTGCAGCAACAAGTACATGTTGGTCAGCGCCTTGATGGTCATGGTGGTGCCGTTGGACGCGGCGCCGTCGATGTCGGTATGAATCACCGGTTGACCGTGCACCTTGGTGATCTCGAACGCCAGCTCGAACAAGTCCTTGAGGCCCAGTTGGTTATGGTTGGCCGCAACGAGGCGCGCCAGGTATTCCTTGGCTTCCTCGTTCTTGTTGTCCTGCTCGGCGCTCTGGCTGAGGTCGAACACCGACAGCGTCTCGCCTTCTTCATATTGACCGGCACTGTGGATGATCTGGTCGATATGCTTGAGGGCTTCCTTGTTCGGCGCCAGCACGATGCGAAAGCTCTGCAGGTTGGACACCTGGCGTTTGTTGATCTCGCGGTTGAACAACGCCAACTGGTGTTCAAGGCTGTCGTAGTCGCTACGGATATTGCGCAGGGTACGCGCGATATCGGTCACCGCGGCACGGCGTGCCTTGCCCAGTGTCAATGCCTCATCGGTGCGGTGCGCGTAAGCGTTGATCAGCAGCTGCAGGCGACGCTCCATGTCATCCTCGCTGTCGAACTTGGCCACACCCTTGAGGCGTACCTGGGCGTACAGCGCTTCAATCTGGCCGTCAGCGCGCAGCAAGCCCTGCCAGCTGTCCTGGTAGTCGTTGAGCAGTGGCAGCAGGTTGTCCATGGAATCGTCGACCGGGTCCATAAACGGCGTGCCGAACGGCAGGTCCGCCGGCAACAGCTGACGACGACGCAGCGCGTCATCCAGCGTGCGTTGCTTGGCTTCCATATCGCCGATCTGACGGCCGACCAATTGCAGCTTGGCCGACAGTTGCTGGACACGCTCGGTAAAGGCATCGCTGGAGCGCTTCAGCTCGTCCTGGGCCGCTTCCATTTGTGCGAGGTTTTCCAGTTTTTCGCCTTCTTCGGCGCTCAGGGTCTGGGTGCGGCGGAAGTCTTCCAATGCCTTCTGGGCATCCAGCACCTGCTGGTACAACGCTTCGGTCTGGGTCTTGCTCGCCGCGCGGTCGGACGCCACGGCCTGCTGGGTTTTGAGTTGCTTGAGTTCTTTTTCCAGGCGCTCTTTCTGATCGCGCAATGCGGCGCGGTCAGCCAGGGCCTGCAACGCAGGCGGCTCGATGTGCGAGATGTCGATGGACAGCCCCGGCACTTCAAAGCGCTCACCCTTGAAGCCATCAAGGATCTGCTCCAGGGATTTGACCCACTGGCCGTCCTCGTCCAGCGTGATGCCGTGCTCACCCAGCGGCAGGCTGAACAACGAGCTGTTGAACAGGCGCATCAAGCGTTCGACATCCTGTTGCGAGAACTCCTCGCGCAGCTTGGCGTAGCTGTTGTTATCGGCGTGATCGAGTTGCTGCCTGACCGACTTCAAGCGCTTTTCCAGGTCACGCAGGCGCTCGTCCAGGTCCTCGGCGCTGAACTGTCGCGACTGCGCCAATGCGCCCGCCAGTTCATCGTGAGCATCCTTGGCGGCGAGCAATTGCTGCTCCAGCACCTTGACGTCATCCACCAGGGCAAAGCGGTGCTTGAGCACCGACAACTCGCCCAACCAACGCTGGATGCCGCTGATTTCGCGCTCCAGGCGCATCAGCTCCTGGGTACCGCCCCGCTGGTCGTTCTGCAGCGCGTCCTGCTCGTTGCGGTAGTGCTCGGCCTGGATGGTCAGCTCTTCCTTGCGCGCACTGGCGTAGTCCGACCAGGTGCCCAGCAACGAATCCAGCAGCGGTGACAGGCGATGCAGTTTGCCGCGCAAGGCGTCGCGTTGTTTGACGCCATTGGCCAAGGCTTCAACCAATGGCCCGGCGGCAACGAGGGAGTTGTAGTCCTGCTCCATGCGTCGCACATCGCGGAAGGCTTCTTCGCACGCAGCGATGTAGTCGACGCTGCCGGAACGCAGGCTGTGTTCGAACGCATCGAGGAACAGTTGCTTGAGCTTGGCCGCAGTGATTTCACGCATGTGCAGCAGGTTGATAAACAGCGCGCGGAACGTCTTCAAACTCTGTTCGCTGGTGGAGCGCAGCGGAATCAGGGTCAGATCCAGCGGGATCGACGTATGGCCGCCCACCAGCAAGCGCCGCAGTTCATCGGGCTTGAGTTCGTAGGCTTTGAGGCCTTCGCGCTCAAGGTTGGTGAACAGCTCTTTCTGGCGCAGGCAGGTATCGTTTTTCTGGTAGTGAGCCAGGTCCAGTTTGCCCGCATAGGCAAAGAACTGGTGACCGAAACCGCCGCCCGGCCCGCGTCCGACCACGCCGATAACGTGCGGGCCGTGGGGCAGGGAGACTTCCACCAGGATGTAGCTGGTGTCGGTGGCGAAGTAAAAGCGCCGCGATTGTTCCAGGGTGTACTTGCCGAAACTCATGTCCGACATGCGCGCCAGGATCGGGAACTGCAAGGCGTTGATCGACGCGGATTTACCCAGGTTGTTCGCGCCATACACCGACAGCGGCTCTTCCAGCGGGAACAAGCCCAGGCTGTAGCCGGCGGTGTTCAATAGGGCGAAGCGGCGGATGCCGTAGCGTTCCTTACTCATGCGTCGGTTTCCTGTTCTTCGGCAATGGCACGGGCCAGGGCGTCTTCTTCGCTTTCTTCATCGAAGGCGCTAAGGTCCAGCGGGTCATCGGTCTTCAGCAGTTTTTCATCGCTGTCTTGGTCGATGATCACCGGCACCGGCAGCGGCAATACGCTGTGCACGCTGGCGGCAAGGTCGCGGTCCTGCTGCACCGACAGGCACACGTCGAGGAAACGGTGCATCGGCGGCAGGAAGCGGTAGATGCCGTTGTCTTCGCTGGCAAAACCCAGTTGGGTCATGCGGCGCATGATTTTTTCTTCGAGTTCTTCCTGGGTCTGCACTTCGGCCTGGATAAACAGGTCGCGGTACTTCTCCAGCAACGAAGGCAATTCGTCGCGCCCCAGGCTGCCGCCGTCAAGCACGGCAACCGGGTCGCGGCCCTGGTCGGCCAGGTGCTCGACGATGATGAAGGTAAACAAGGCCAGGCGCTGGGCGGTCTTGTTGACCTGCGCAGCAGCCACGGCGGAGTCCGGGACGAAGTAGTAGAAACCGCGGGTATCGCATACCAGCTCAAAGCCCAGGGCCTTGAACAGCGTGCGGTACTGGTCCTGGAAGTTCGACAGCTGCGCGTACAGCTCCGGGTCGCGGCGGCTGACGTGGTAACCCTTGAACAGCTCGCGAAAAATCGGCGCCAGCTGGGACAGTTCGGATAGATCAAGATGCATAAGGGGTGCTCGCAGAATTCTCGGGGGCGTCAACGCCGGCCGGGAGCAGGGCGAAAGAGCGCAGGCTGACCTGGTGCTCGTGGGTGTGGTAATCGCGACGTTCCAGGCGCTCGCGCTTGAAGCGTTTTTCCCGGGACAGGCGCGAGAACCAGTACAGCAACTCGTCGGTGGCACCGTCCGGCTCCTGCTCCAGCAGCCAGGTCATCAGGTCCGGCATTGGCAGCGCGTCTTCGCAGCGCTCAAGCATTTCCTTGACCGTACGCGGCGCGCGCGGGGCTTCGCCCTTGTGGGATTTGTGCGCCTTGGGGAATCGCGCCGGTTTCGGCTCGAAATTGGCCAGGGCATACACATAAGCCTCGACCTGGCTGGCACTGCCCAAAAAGGTGCTTTGCGGTCGGGTAAACATCGGCATCGCCGCTTGCGGCACCGCGTCCAGGCCTTTGCGGCGGATCGCTGACAAAGCCAGCGCCGCGCCGCGAGTCACTGCGTTATGCCGGCGTGCTTCTTCGCGCAGCGGCAGCAGCAACTCCCGCGCATGGCGCAAGGTCAGTTGGGCGCTGGTCTGCATTTCGAGGATGCGCGCGTGGGTGCGCAGCAGCATGTCGTCGTCCACCAGGTGGCCGAGACGCTGTTGCTCGGTGAGCATGCGCAGCAGCACGTTTTCCACCTTGCGCACGCCTTGCTCGAAGGCGCCGTCGGCGTTCACCAACTGGATCATCGGCTCGACGTATTCGTCCCAGGTCGCCAATACTTCGGCGTAGCGCTGGCGCAACGGAATCTGGCGGTCGCTGGTCTTGGCGCGATCGGCCACGGCGGCGAGGGCCTGTTCGTCGTTGGCGAGTTTTTTCAGCACGTCGCGCACGCGCATATCCAGCAAGCGCAGTTGCCGGGCCAGGTCATGGCCGTCGCGGATGTCGAAGGCGTCCTGGATATAACCGGCCAGGCGCTCCAGGTGGCGCAGGTAGGCTTCGATTTCCAGGCACAGGCCAAGCCGGTGCTCCTTGCGAAGATAGGCGAGGAAGTCGTGGATCTGCGCGTTGAGCTCGAAACGGTTCGGGCTCTTGGCGACAGGCACCAGGATATCCAGGCGAATCCACACGTCCAGCAGGCTGGTAATGTCCTGGGGCGTGCTGTCCAGTTGTTGGGCGGCCAACTGTGCGCGCAGCTCGGCCAGGCTCAGGGTGCCTTGGTCGAAGTGTTCGCACAGAGGCTCAAGTAAGGCCCAGTGTTCGGCGAGGGCGCGCAGGACGCGCTTGGGTTCGATCATGGGAATGGCCGGCTGGTTGGCGATTAAAAGTCGCGATTGTACTGCATCACGCGCGGGATTTATCCACAGCCGGTCAGTGCGCAGTGGGCGATTGTGGTTGAACAGCGGTAGAATCCCCGCTCTTTACTTATCCACAAGTGGCCGAGCTGTGCTTATCGAGTCCCGACGTCGCGCTTACTTGACCGCCATGCAGGTGGTCAACTGGCTGCCCCGCACCGAACTGCCGTTTGCCGCACCATCGCGGCCCGAGTTGTTGCAGGCGCTTGAGCCCTACGAGGCGTTCGAGTCGTCGGGGGAGGAAGCGGCCGCGCCCGTGGCGGTGGTCAAGCCCACCCCTGAGGCGCGCCCGGTGGTCGAACGGGCCAGGATCGAAGTGCCGCGCCCTGCGCCGGTGACCAAGGCTGCCAAGGTGGTCGAAGAGTCTGCGCCGGTGGCCAAGGCGCCAGTGATCCCGCCGCCACGTTTTGCCCTGCAATTGCTGCGGGCCGGGCGTTGCCTGTTGCTGGTGGAACTGCCGACCGGCGAGCGTTTCCAGTCCCGTGACCCGGCTTACCTGTTGCTCAAGGACATGCTGCGCGCCGCCGGCCTGCCCGACAGCCCGCAAATCATCGGTGAGCCGGTGCGCTGGCCGCTGCTGGTACGCGGCACCATGGATCAGGGCCCGGAAGCTGCGCGGGATTTTGTTCAGGGCTTTGTCTCGGCGCGCCTGGAAGACGAACCCTGCGTGTGCCTGTGGCTGATCGGCTTGCCCGCCGTGCGGTTTGCCGGTGAAGCCAATGCCGAGGCCTGGTACCGCGAATTGCAGGTCGATAGCCTGGGTTCGGTATGGGCCCTGCCGGGCCTGGAATTATTAATGGAAGAGCCACAGCGTAAGGCTGATGTCTGGCAAGCCATGCGCCGGCTGATGGCGCGCTGGAAAACAACTGATGAGTGAGGCTTTATCCTTTCGCCCGATGACCGAGGCTGACCTCGACGCGGTGCTGAAAATCGAATACGCAGCGTTTAGCCATCCCTGGACGCGGGGGATCTTTCTCGACGGGCTGGGCAAATACCAGATCTGGCTGATGTTCGAAGGCGAGCAGCAAGTGGGCCATGGGGTGGTGCAGATCATTCTTGATGAAGCACACCTGCTGAACATCACCGTTAAACCGGAAAACCAGGGCCGTGGTTTGGGCCTGGCGCTGCTGGAACACCTTATGTCCCGTGCTTATGCGGCCAATGCCCGGGAGTGCTTCCTCGAAGTGCGGGACAGCAATACCGGCGCGTTTCGCCTGTATGAGCGTTATGGCTTCAACGAGATCGGCCGTCGCCGGGATTACTACCCCGCTGTGGGTGGCCGCGAAGATGCAGTCGTGATGGCGTGCACCCTGGTCGACTAAAGGCAAAGGCCCTATGTGCAAAGCCTCTGTGGGAGCCGGGCTTGCCCGCGATGCAGGCACCTCGGTCTTTAAGTAACACCGCAGTGATACCATCGCAGGCAAGCCAGCTCCCAGAGGGTCAGCGCTTGCCGTTCAGTGGGTCCAGATCAGCCAGTTCCGCCTCATCCAGCCCACTCCCGCCGCCAATGTCATTTTCTCCCACGACGCTCAAGTCATAGTCGGCGGCGTTGTCGTCGCCTTCCTCGCGCGCATCCCGCGCGCCGTCCTCACGGATCAGCGTTTCCGGGCTCATATCGTCATCGGTGGATTCATGATCATCGGTCGAAGCCCCGGTCATTCCGGCTTCGCGCACCCGTTCGTCGGGCATCAGATGCTCGCGCTCGGCACGCGGGATTTCATCGCCGATTTCCGCAGTCTGGTCTTGCTCGTCAAAATCCAGCTCGCGCATCGAACCCATGCGGTCTTCGTTGTCGTCGATCGGTTCCGGCTGGGTTGCGCCGTAGGGACGTCGTGATTCAGTCATGGCCAATCCTCATACTGTGGGGCTTATAGTGTGTGGACAGGCTGTGCGCCCCAAAGATTCAAGCTAATTTGCGCCAGGCGTGACCCGGACGAGGGGTTGTCAGTCACAAAACTGCGCATCATTCCTGAGGCTTCCCTGATGAACGAACTACAAGACCTGCTTGATAACAACGAACGCTGGGCGGATGCGATCAAACAGGAAGATCCCGAATTCTTCGCCAAGCTCGCCCGCCAGCAAACCCCGGAATACCTGTGGATCGGTTGCTCCGACGCCCGGGTGCCGGCCAACGAGATCGTCGGCATGTTGCCCGGTGATCTGTTCGTGCACCGCAACGTGGCTAACGTGGTGCTGCACACCGACCTTAATTGCCTGTCGGTGATCCAGTACGCGGTGGACGTGCTCAAGGTCAAACACATCCTCGTCACCGGCCACTATGGCTGCGGCGGCGTGCGTGCGTCGATGCAGGATCGCCAGTTCGGCCTGATCGACGGCTGGCTGCGTACTATTCGCGACCTCTACTACGAGAACCGCGACGTGCTCGCCCAACTGCCGACTGAAGAAGAACGCGTCGACCGCATGTGCGAACTCAACGTGATCCAGCAGGTGGCCAACGTAGGCCACACCAGCATTGTGCAAAATGCCTGGCACCGTGGGCAGAGCCTGTCGATCCATGGCTGCATCTATGGCATCAAGGACGGTCGCTGGAAGAGCTTGAACACCACCATCAGTGGCTTCGAGCAACTGCCGCCGCAATACCGCCTGCGCCCGTTGGGCGAAGACTAAGAGCGCTTGTGCTCGCGCCACCAGGCCATGAAGGCCTGGCCTTCGGCGTTCAGCGTCTGCTTGCTGCCGGTGATCCAACCCCGGCAGTTCAGCTCGCCGCAATGGCAAGCGAACTGTCGGGTCAGGGCGTCTTCGGTCGTGGCGTAATCCAGCGTCAGCAGGCTACCGGCGGCTATCGGTTGCACGCTCCATAGCTCCAGGTACGTAGTGTCCAGGAACACGTTCGGATTGCAGGAATGCTGGAGCAGGCCGCAAAACCAACAATCGTACAAGTGAATACGTGTCGACAACTGCAGCGTATGCGGGCGCCGTTCGCTGACGGCATAGCCCGAAACCTGGGCAATGCGCACGCGGCTGTCAAAGGCCGTGCGAGCCATGACCCCGGCCGCCGCGCCGTGGGCGTCTTGCGTGACCTGGAAATGCGCGTTCGAGGGGTAACCTTGCTCCACGAGCAGTGTATTGAAGGGGTACAGGCAGCTACCCGCCGCGGTCTTAGCCTTATCCCTGGCTTGAGTTTTCATCGCTCTCCTGAACCAGGCTGCATGGACCTGTGCGTATTGGCTGACAGCCAGTCTTGCAGCAAATGGGTGCGGTTCAAGACTCGCCGAAGTGAGATCCGATTTCTACTGTCAAATCTGACAGTAGAAATCGCTGGCTCGCATTAAAGCGCGGGAGAGGTGACGGTGGGGGCCGGTGCGGCATTTCTCAGCTGCTTCAACTGCGCCTTGACTGACGGGGTGGCGCACTTGGCGTTGGCTTGCTCCGGGGTCAGGTTGCGCACCGAGGTGTAGAACAGCTCGCAGGTCTGCTCTTTGCGCGTGACCTGCCAGGTGTTCAAGCAGGCTTTGAGCAACACATTCGCATCGCTGGCGGGTTTCTGACCCATTCCGGCTTGCCAGCAGGCCGCGCTTAAATCCTGGCCCATCACTTTCAATCCGGCATCGTCGGCTTTTTGCTCATCGCCGTCATAGCTCGTCGGGTCCGCCGCGTACCAGATGTAGCTGGGGTGATTGGCGCCCAGTACGGATACGCTTTTGCCCGCTGCCGGGCTGATCTGCGCCAGCTCCAGCACGCCCACGCTCTGGCCATATTGTTGCTTGATCCAACTGCGCACCGGTGCGCCGAACGCCACCATCGGCAGTGAGCCGTTGGCGTGCAGGCTCAGTTCCCTGACCATGCGGGTCTGGTAGTCGGTGAAGTAGCTATAGACGCTTTCCAGATCCTTACCGGCATTGGACGGCGCGGCGATGGGCGCGATATCGATGATGGTCTGGTAAGCCGGTGTTTCGCTGACCGGGATGCCGTTGTCGGTGAGCAAGGCCGCCCAACGGTCAGTGGTGGCCGACTCCAGGTAGTCCTGGGCCTGGGTGAGCGAATAATCCGGTGGGAAATGCAGCAGTTCGATGCTTTTGCGATTCTCCAGGGCCATGCCCAGCGGCAGAAACAGGTACCAGTTATAAGCCCACTTGCCATCATCGTTGAGCCGGCTGGCACCCTGGTAAGCCAGGTCGGCGGTATCGAGTAAGGTGGTCAAGGATCGGCCGTAAGAATCAGGTACGCCGCTGAAATTCGCCGAGACCTGACCATCGCGGCTTTTCACACTGACCCTGGCTCGGCTGTAGCCGTCACGCTGCAGGCTCTGGTTCAAATAATGCTCAGCGGTCTGCTCCAGCGTCCATGGCCGAAAGCAGATCACATTGCAGTTATTGGGAAATGCGAATAGCTGGGTGACGCGCTGCGTACTGCCCAGAGGCACCTCGATGTCGGCCTGTACGACCGCACTCACCAGCAGTGCGGCGAGGGTGAAGGACAGCCTGGTCGGTTTAAACATAGTTGGTTCCTTGTCAGCGAAGCCCGTCTGCGCGGGATAAAAGCCCACCTGCACACAGTAGCGGCTGACCGGAAAAATCGCGTGTTAAATCGCCAGGCATGTCGTTATTGGATAAGCCCCTAGGGTTGAAATTGCAACGCGTTGGTCAGGTCGCCCATGGGTTTCTGGCCGCGGGCGATCATTGCGTCGTCACGCTGCTTGAGGCCGTCCAGCGTCTCCAATTGGAACACCCGGGTGATCAAACGCAGGATCGACGCGGTGTCGTACACCGTGTGGTCAACGGTGCCTTTGCGCGCAAACGGCGACACCACCAAAGCCGGCACACGCGAGCCCGGGCCCCAGCGGTCACCCTTGGGCGGCGCGACATGATCCCACCAGCCGCCGTTTTCATCGACGGTGACCACCACCACCATGTTTTTCCACTGCGGGCTCTCTTGCAGCACTTTCAGGGCGCGGGCGATATGGCGGTCGCCCGAGGCCACATCGGCATAACCAGCGTGCATGTTGAGGTTGCCCTGGGGTTTATAGAAACTCACCGCAGGCAGCTTGCCGGCCTGGGCATCGGCGAAGAATTTATTGGTGCTCGATTCATCGCCCAAGCCGCCGTCGCGCAGGCGCTTGGCACGTTCTGCGGGGTTTTGCGGCCCTTGCTGCTTGAAGTAGTTGAACGGCTGGTGGTGGTACTGGAAATTCGGAATCTTGGGGATCCCGCCCGAATCCTTGAACTGCTCCAGGGTGGCTTGCCACGCACCGGCGTACCAGGCCCAGTCGATGTTCTTTTTCGACAGTTTGTCGCCAATGTGCTCGTGGGTTTGCGGCACCAGCACGTTGGGCAGATCAGGCTTTGAGTAATCCGGGTTTTGCGGGTCGCGGATCCAGGTAGGCCAATAGGGCGGCGCCAGAGTGTTCACGGCGTAACCGTCCGGGGTCAGCGCACTCGGGCCGAACTGCGGCGGGCCGCTCATGGCGCTGGCCGGAGATGCGTCCAGCGGCTTGAGGCGTGTGTCGGCGGGGTCATCGCTTTGCAGCGTGGCGATCTGCGCCTTGGCCACTGACTGCGCGGCATTGGGATAAACCGGGGCCGTGGCGCTGATCAGGTACTGGTGGTTAAGAAACGAGCCGCCAAACGCGCCCTGGAAGAAGTTATCGCACAGCACAAACTCCTTGGCCACGTCCCACAAGCGCAGGGCATAACGGCTCTGGGCGTAATGGCCCATCACCAGCCCACCGGAATCGCCCCAGGCGACAAAACCATCATTCTTGCCGCCGTTGATCTGCATCTGGTTCTGGTAGAACACGTGCCACAGGTCGCGAGTCACCAAGCTCAATGGCAGGTCTTCGGCGTTCGGGCCCTTGAGGGCAAACGGTGCATTGGGCAAATTTTCCTGAAATTGCACGCCGGCGGGGTAAGTCACCCCGTCCACCGTTTGCGGGCCGACTTGCAACACACCGCCCCAGGTGGGCGGCAGGCTGGCCAGCACACTACCGTCGCGGTCGCGCTGCTGGGTGTCAGTGGCAGATAACGCCGACAGCGGTTTCTCAAGCCCAGGGAAATCGGCAAACAGGTTGTTGAAGCTGCGGTTCTCGGCGTAGATCACCACCACGGTCTTCACCTGCTCGCGCAGCGCTTTGTCCAGTTCCTGGGGCGTGAGCGGCCGGGTCACGGGTGGGCCAGGTGCTTCGCTGGTATTGCCGCAGGCACTCAAAGTCGCACCCACCCCCAACACCGCCGCACCGCCGAGGAAGCGCCGACGGCTGGTGTCTACCGTCGGTTGGGTGGCGGAATCGGAGGAGGGAAGGTCTTCGTGCTCATCACTCATTGCGGGGGAGTCCTTGGCGAGATGTTGCAAGATATTTCGCAGGACGGTAGCAACGGAATGTGACGGAACAAAGACAGGCGGGTGATGGGGGGCGTGTCTACACGGCTCAAGCGCTGCTAAGGTTGCAAGGTGTTGAACGTCGCCAAGGTGAACTGTGAAGCCTTCTACCGCACTTGATCTGAACAGGATCGCTATTCGTGTGATGGTTACTCGCTTTCGAGCCTTTAATCCGCGAGTCTTTGGCTCTGCTTCAATGGGCGAAGACAGAGAGGGGAGTGATCTTGACCTGCTTGTTGATGTACTCCCTGGCACCACGTTATTTGACTTGGGTGGCCTACAGGTAGAGTTGGAGGAGTTGTTGGGCGTTAAGGTTGACCTGCTTACACCCGGTGATCTGCCAGCAAAACTACGCCATCAGATATTGGCTGACGCCAAATCGGTATGACAGGGCGCAGAACATACTGTGGCAGCGGGCTTGCTCGCGAAGGCTGTGTGTCAGTCGCCGGATTTTTTCTGACAGTCCACATTCGCGAGCAAGCCCGCATCGACCCCTTTTAAGGCATCACAGGCGGCAAATACTTCAGCGTCGTCCCCAACGCCCACAGCAAAAACAACACCAGCGGCGTATGCACCAGCAACTGCACAAACGAAAATCCGATCAAATCCCGCGCCTTCAGCCCCAGCACACCCAGCAACGGCAGCATATAAAACGGGTTGATCAAGTTCGGCAGTGCCTCGGCGGCGTTGTAGATCTGCACCGCCCAGCCCAGGTGATATTGCAGGTCATTGGCCACTTGCATCACATAAGGCGCTTCGATAATCCACTTGCCGCCGCCCGATGGAATAAAGAAACCCAGCACCGCCGAATACACGCCCATCAGCAGCGCGTAGGTGTCGTGGGAGGCGATGGAGGTAAAGAACGTCGAGATATGGTGCGCCAGGGTCTGGCCATCACCGCCCTTGACCACCGTCATCAGCGCAGCAATCGAGCCGTACAGCGGGAACTGGATCAGCACGCCGGTGGTGGTCGGCACCGCACGGGCCACGGCATCAAGAAAGCTGCGCGGGCGCCAGTGCAGCAGGGCGCCGACCATGATGAACAGGAAGTTATAGGTGTTGAGCCCGGAGATGGCACTGATCGCCGGCTTGGTCGAGAACTCATGGAACAGCCAGCCGGCTGCCAGCAATGCCAGCAATATCGTCAGCAACGGGCTGTGTTCCAGCCATTCGCCTGGACGCGTCGGCGCTTGTGGCTTGGGCAGGTTAAAGGCCGGGTCGACACCACAGGCCTTGGCATCCCGGGCGCTGTTGGGGCCAGGCGCGGTGGCGTAGGCGATGATCAGCGAAACCACGATCAGCGCCAGCAGCAGCACACCGGATTGCCACAGAAAGATGGTCTCGGTAAACGGGATCATCCCGGTGATCGACAGGATCGACGGCGGCAAGCTCGCCGGGTTGGCCTGTAACTGCGCGGCTGACGATGACAGCCCCAGCGCCCACACGGCACCGAGGCCCAGGTATGCCGCAGCGCCGGCGGCGCGGTAGTCCATGCGCAAGTCGGTACGACGGGCCAACGCCCGCACCAGCAAACCGCCGAACACCAGGGACAGGCCCCAGTTAAGCAACGAGGCCACCATGGAAATCAACGCCACCCAGGCCACCGCCGAGCGGCCATTCTTGGGGATGCGCGCCAGGCGGTCGATCAGCTTCACCGCGGGCGGTGAGCTGGCGACCACGTAACCGCCGATCACCACAAAGGCCATCTGCATGGTGAACGGGATCAGGCTCCAGAACCCGTCGCCAAACGCCTTGGCCGCTTCGGCGGGCGCCGCGCCCATGCCCAGGGTCGCTACGGCGACGATGATCACGGCGAGGGCGGCAAACACCCAAGAGTCGGGAAACCAGCGCTCGGCAAAATTGGAGCAACGCAGGGCAAATCGAGCGTAGCGGCTTTCTTCGATAGCATCGGCCATGAAGCTTTCCTCTTGTATTTATTATGGGGTTTGGCAGTTTTACGGCATGTTCCTCTACCCCCATTGATTTGGGAATGTAGTTATCTTCAACGATCGATGAGTAAAACAAATATATCCATCGTGATTGCCATCGATGGACTCAGCTCATAACCTGCACGCCATTTTGTTTGTCTGCCGAGCCTGCACATGACTGCCACCTTTTCCCCACGGGCGCAGCGTTTTTCCCGCTCCGACTACAAAACCCTGGGCCTGGCCGCCCTCGGCGGAGCCCTGGAAATCTACGACTTCATTATTTTTGTGTTCTTCGCGCTGACCCTCAGCCAATTGTTTTTCCCTCCGGAAATGCCCGAGTGGCTGCGCCTTTTGCAAAGCTTCGGCATCTTCGTCACCGGTTACCTCGCGCGTCCGCTGGGCGGCATCCTGATGGCGCACTTTGCCGACCATTTGGGACGCAAGCGTGTCTTCAGCTTGAGCATCCTGATGATGGCCTTGCCCTGCCTGCTGATCGGCATCATGCCGACCTACGCGCAAATCGGCTATTTCGCCCCCTTGATCCTGCTGGCGCTGCGCGTGCTGCAAGGTGCCGCAGTAGGCGGCGAAGTGCCCAGCGCCTGGACCTTCGTCGCCGAGCACGCACCGCGTCATCACCGTGGCTACGCCTTGGGCTTCCTGCAAGCCGGCCTGACCTTTGGTTACTTGCTGGGGGCACTGACCGCCACCTTGCTGGCGCAAGTTTTTACACCTGCTGAAATCCTCGACTACGCCTGGCGCTTGCCTTTCCTGCTCGGCGGCGTATTCGGCGTGATTGGCGTATGGCTGCGGCGTTGGCTCAGCGAAACCCCAGTGTTTCTGGAAATGCAGGCGCGTCGCCAGGCCGCTGCCGAAATGCCATTGCGCACCGTGCTGCGCGAGCATCGCGCCGTGCTGCTGCCGGCCATGATCCTGACCTGCGTACTCACCTCAGCCGTCGTGGTGCTGGTGGTCATCACCCCGACCATGATGCAGAAAACCTTCGGCATGAGCCCCAGCCATACTTTCGCCCTGAGCGCGTTGGGCATCGTCTTTCTGAACATCGGCTGCGTCCTCGCAGGCTTGCTCGTGGACCGCATCGGCGCCTGGCGCGCGGTATTGGTCTACAGCCTGTTGCTGCCGGTAGGTATTTTTATCCTGTATGCCAGCCTGATCAGCGGCGGCGTGTGGCTGGGCGCGGCGTACGCCGTGGCAGGCTTGAGCTGCGGCGTAGTGGGCGCGGTGCCGTCGGTGATGGTGGGCCTGTTCCCGGCGCAGGTGCGGGTGTCGGGGATCTCCTTCACCTACAACATTGCCTACGCGCTGTGGGCGAGTACCACACCGCTGCTGTTGATCGCGCTGATGCCGACCAGCCCGTGGATCTGCGTGGGATATTGCGTGGTGATGGGGGCGGTGGGGGTAGCGAGTGTGGCGTTGTTTGGAAAGCGCCACGCGTTGGCTGCCTGAAGATCGGTTCAGGAGAGCGCTCGAAGCTAACGACGTTCTGGCGTGCAGATGACAATTTTGCAAACCATGCCCGTGAATCTGGCCTATAGCTCTATGATCCGCCCCATCCCAACCCACGAGAACATCCCATGAGCGCAGGACACAGCCACGCCCAGGTACGCGCCGGTCACGAACGCAAGTTATGGATCGCACTGGGGCTGACCGGCAGCTTCATGCTGGCCGAAGTCATCGGCGCCTTTATCACCGGCAGCCTGGCGCTGTTGTCGGACGCGGCGCACATGATGACCGACGCTCTGGCCCTGGCGATTTCCCTGGTGGCGATCCAGGTCGCCAAGCGTCCTGCAGATCGCAAGCGCACCTTCGGGTATGCGCGGTTCGAGATTCTTGCAGCGGCGTTCAATGCATTGCTGTTGTTCGCCGTGGCGTTCTACATCCTGTACGAGGCTTTCCAGCGGCTGCAGGCGCCGGCCGAAATCCAGTCCACCGGCATGTTGGTGATTGCGTTGCTGGGGCTGGTCGTCAACCTCATCTCCATGCGCCTGCTCAGCGCCGCCAGCGGCGAGAGCCTCAACGTCAAGGGCGCCTATCTGGAAGTCTGGAGCGATATGCTCGGCTCCGTCGGCGTGATCATTGCTGCGTTGGTGATCATGTTCACCGGCTGGGGTTGGGTCGATTCCGTGGTCGCGGCCGCCATCGGCTTTTGGGTATTGCCGCGCACCTGGACATTGCTCAAGGCGAGCATGAACATCCTGCTGCAAGGTGTGCCGGAGGGCGTTGATATCGAGCAGGTGGAGCAGGGCATTCGCAGCGTGCCTGGGGTCAAGGACGTGCACGACTTGCACATATGGGCTCTCACCAGCGGCAAGAACGTGCTGAGTACGCATTTGGTTGCGGATGCGTCGCAGGGCACTGAGCAACAGATCCTCAGCCGAGTGACGGAATTGCTGCACGAACAATTTGATATTTCTCATGCCACGATCCAGGTCGAGGGCGAGGGCTTTGCGCATGACGACCATGACGACGTGCATGCCTGAGCCTGGCTAACGGATTTGTAATCTTTCACCCACGGCCCTGATAAGTACCGACAGCTACATTGCCCCCGCTGGGAAACCCCAGCAACTTCATGGGCGTGGAACTCTCGTTATGGCAATTTCCGTTAGAACACTCTTGGGGGCGGCGGCAGTGTGGGTCGCTGCAAGCGCCGCCCAGGCACAACCTCTGACCCTCGATGCAGCCTTGCAAACCGCCTTTGCCAACAACCCGGACCTGGCGGCCGCACAATGGGACATCGACATCGCCCAGGGCGGCCGTCAGCAAGCCGGTTTGATCCCCAACCCGGTGGCTTCCTGGGACGCTGAAGACACCCGCCGCAACAGCCGCACCACCAGCATCAAGCTCAGCCAGACCCTGGAACTGGGCGGCAAGCGCGGTGCGCGTGTCGAGGTGGCCACCCGCGCCCAGGACGCTGCCGCGCTGAGCCTGGAGCAGCGCCGCAACGTGCTGCGCGCTGAGGTGATCGACAGCTATTACGGCGCCCTGCGTGCCCAGGAACGCCTCGATCTGGCGCAGCGCTCAATGGCGCTCGCCGAACGCGGCCTGGTGGTCGCCAACGGGCGTGTTACCGCGGGCAAATCATCGCCGGTGGAGGCCACCCGCGCCCAGGTGCAGGTATCGGAAATTCGCCTGGAATTGAATCGCGCTCAGGTGGGTCTCACTGACGCCTACCGTCGGCTGGCCGCCAGCACCGGCAGCGCCGCCGCCGACTTTCAGGCGGTCGCCACGCAAGGTAGTTCCACACCGGCATTGCCTGGCGCCGCGCAATTGTTGGCGCGGCTTGAGCAGACCGCCGAGTTGCGCCTGGCCGAACTGAACATTGTGCAGAACGAAGCCAGCGTGGGCCTGGAAAAAGCCCAGCGCATCCCGGACCTGGACGTGTCCATCGGCAGCCAGTACGACGCCAGCGTGCGCGAGCGGGTCAACCTGGTGGGCGTGTCGATGCCGATCCCCCTGTTCAACCGCAACCAGGGCAACATCCTCGCGGCCAGCCGTCGCGCCGACCAGGCGCGCGATTTGCGCAATGCCGCCGAGCTGCGCCTGCGCACCGAAACCCGCCAGGCCCTGGACCTGTGGCAAACGGCGAACACCGAAGTGCGCACCTTCAACCAACAGATCCTGCCTGCCGCGCAGAGTGCGGTCGACAGCGCCACCCGTGGTTTCGAGATGGGCAAGTTCAACTTCCTCGACGTGCTCGACGCCCAGCGCACCTTGATCGCGGCGCGCACCCAGTACCTTGCGGCGACCGCCCAGGCCACCGACGCCTGGGTGCGCATCGAACGAATTTACGGCGACCTCGCCCGGTTTTGATTTTTTCTGGAGTCCCCTGATGAACAAAAAACATGGCATGGCGCTCGCCGTCGCCTTGGGCCTGCTGCTATCGGGCTTGGCCCACGCCGAGGAAGAAGAAGGCAAGCTTGAACTCACCGAACAGCAGATCCAGGCGGCCGGTATTGAACTGGCCCAGGCGCAACCGCGCTCAATCAGCACCGTGCTGACGCTGCCCGGCGAGGTGCGTTTTGATGACGACCGCACCTCCCACATCGTGCCCCGTGCGGCGGGTGTAGTGGAGGCGGTGAAGGTCAATCTTGGCCAGTCAGTGAAGAAGGGCGAGCTGTTGGCAGTGATTGCCAGCCAGCAGATTTCCGATCAGCGCAGCGAGCTGGCGGCCAGTGAGCGCCGGGTCGAACTGGCGCGCACCACCTTCCAGCGCGAGCGTCAGTTGTGGCAGGACAAAATCTCTGCCGAACAGGATTACCTGCTGGCGCGGCAAACCCTGCAAGAAGCCGAAATCGCCCTGAACAATGCGCGGCAAAAAATGACCGCCCTCAGCGGCAGTGCGGTGCTGGCCGGTGGTAATCGCTATGAGCTGCGGGCGCCGTTCGCCGGAGTCGTGGTGGAAAAACACCTGGGCGTCGGCGAGGTGGTCAGTGAAACCAGCAACGCGTTCACCCTCTCGGACCTGTCCCAGGTGTGGGTCACCTTCGGCGTATTTCCCAAGGACTTGAACAAGGTTCGCGTGGGCAAACCGGTGAAAGTCAGCTCGACGGAAATGGGCACCGAAGTACTGGGCACCGTGGCCTATGTGGGCAACTTGCTCGGTGAGCAGACGCGCACCGCCACCGTGCGTGTGACCGTGCCCAACCCCGACGATGCCTGGCGCCCGGGCTTGTTTGTGGCCGTGCAAGTCGCCACCGATACCTACCAGGCCAAGGTCACCGTACCGCAAGCCGCCATCCAGACCGTCGAGGACAAACCCTCGGTGTTTATGCGCACCGCGGACGGTTTTATCACGCGCCATCTTGAACTGGGCGTGAGTGAAAACGGCTACGTCGAAGTGCGTAAAGGCCTGGAGGCCGGCGCACAGGTGGCGACGGCTGGCAGCTTTATCCTCAAGTCCGAACTGGGCAAAGGCTCGGCCGAACACGCCCATTGATCCTGCGAGTGATTCCCCATGTTTGAGCGCCTCATCCAATTTGCCATCGAGCAGCGCATCATCGTGCTGTTGGCGGTGTTGTTGATGGCCGGTGTCGGCATCGCCAGCTATCAGAAGCTGCCCATCGACGCGGTGCCTGACATCACCAACGTACAGGTGCAGATCAACTCGGCGGCGGCGGGTTTTTCGCCGCTGGAAACCGAGCAGCGCATCACCTTTCCCATCGAAACCGCCATGGCCGGTCTGCCCGGCTTGCAGCAGACGCGTTCGCTGTCGCGTTCGGGCTTGTCCCAGGTGACCGTGATCTTCAAGGACGGCACCGACCTGTTCTTTGCCCGCCAATTGGTTAACGAACGCCTGCAAGTGGCGCGTGAGCAATTGCCCGCGGGCATCGAAACCGCGATGGGGCCGATTTCCACCGGGCTTGGGGAAATCTTCCTGTGGACCGTGGAGGCCAAGGACGGTGCACGCAAGGAAGACGGCACGCCGTACACACCGACTGATTTGCGGGTGATCCAGGACTGGATCATCAAACCGCAACTGCGCAATGTGCCGGGCGTGGCCGAGATCAATACCATCGGCGGCTTCGCCAAGGAATATCAGATAGCACCGGACCCCAAGCGCCTGGCCGCCTACAACCTGACGCTCAATGACCTGGTCACCGCGCTGGAGCGCAACAACGCCAACGTCGGCGCCGGTTACATTGAGCGCAGCGGCGAACAGTTGCTGATCCGCGCGCCGGGGCAAGTGGCGTCCATTGATGACATCGCCAACATGGTCATCAGCACCTCGGACGGCACGCCGATTCGGGTGCGCAACGTGGCTGAGGTCAATATCGGCCGTGAATTGCGCACCGGCGCCGCCACCGAAAACGGTCGTGAAGTGGTGCTGGGCACGGTGTTCATGTTGATCGGCGAGAACAGCCGCAGCGTGTCTCAGGCAGTGGCGAAAAAACTTGAGGAGATTAACCGCTCACTGCCCGAAGGCGTGGTGGCGGTCACCGTCTACGACCGCACCAACCTGGTGGAAAAAGCCATTGCCACCGTGAAGAAAAACCTCTTCGAAGGTGCGTTGCTGGTGGTGGCGGTGTTGTTCCTGTTCCTGGGCAATATTCGTGCGGCGCTGATCACGGCGATGGTGATTCCGCTGGCGATGCTGTTCACCTTCACCGGCATGTTCACCAACAAAGTCAGCGCCAACCTGATGAGCCTCGGTGCGCTGGATTTCGGCATTATTGTCGATGGTGCGGTGGTGATCGTCGAGAACGCCATCCGTCGTCTGGCCCATGCGCAGCAGCGTCACGGCCGCCTGCTGACCCGCAGTGAGCGCCTGCACGAAGTATTTGCCGCCGCCAAGGAGGCGCGGCGCGCGCTGATCTTCGGGCAACTGATCATCATGGTGGTGTACCTGCCGATCTTCGCGCTCACAGGTGTGGCCGGGAAGATGTTCCACCCCATGGCCTTCACGGTGGTGATTGCCTTGCTCGGCGCGATGATTCTGTCGGTGACCTTCGTACCGGCGGCGATTGCGTTGTTCGTCACCGGCAAGGTCAAGGAAGAAGAAAACTTCGTCATGCGCAGCGCACGCCGGGTATATGACCCGGTGCTCAACTGGGTGATGACGCGTCGCCCCTTGGTATTTGGTCTGGCGCTGCTGACCATCGTTGTATCGGGCCTGGTTGCCAGCCGCATGGGCAGTGAATTTATCCCCAGCCTCAGCGAAGGCGACTTCGCCCAGCAAGCGCTGCGCGTGCCCGGCACCAGCCTGACGCAATCGGTGCAGATGCAGCAGCAACTGGAAAAAACCTTGCTGGCCCAAGTGCCGGAAATCGAGCGGGTATTTGCGCGCACCGGTACGGCCGAAATTGCCTCCGACCCGATGCCGCCGAATATTTCCGACAGCTACGTGATGCTCAAACCCAAGGATCAATGGCCTGACCCGAAGAAGTCCCGCGAGGCAATCATCGCTGATATCCAACGGGCCAGCGCGATTGTGCCGGGCAGCGCGTACGAGCTGTCGCAACCGATTCAGCTGCGTTTCAACGAGCTGATTTCCGGGGTGCGCAGTGATGTGGCGGTGAAGGTATTTGGCGATGACATGGCGGTGCTCAACACCACCGCCGGCGAAATCGCCGAAACCTTGCAGAAGCTCAACGGTGCCTCGGAAGTGAAGGTAGAACAGACCTCCGGCCTGCCGGTGCTGACCATCAATATCGACCGCGACAAGGCTGCCCGCTTTGGCCTGAACGTGGGCGATGTGCAGGACACCATCGCTGTCGCCGTCGGTGGACGTCAGGCCGGTACCTTGTACGAAGGTGATCGGCGTTTCGACATGGTCGTGCGCTTGTCCGACGCGCTGCGCACCGATATCGACGGCTTGTCACGCTTGCTGATTCCGGTGCCGGCGCTGGCCGGCAACACCTCGGGGCAATTGGGCTTTATCGCCTTGTCCCAGGTCGCCAGCCTCGACCTGGTGCTGGGCCCCAATCAGGTCAGTCGCGAGAACGGCAAGCGCCTGGTGATCGTCAGCGCCAACGTGCGCGGGCGCGATATCGGCTCGTTTGTCGAAGAGGCCGAAGCCGCCATCACTGCCCAGGTGAAAGTCCCCGCCGGCTACTGGACCACCTGGGGCGGCCAGTTCGAACAACTCAAGGAAGCCTCCGAGCGCCTGCGTATCGTGGTGCCGGTGGCGTTGCTGCTGGTGTTCGGGTTGCTGTTCATGATGTTCAACAACCTCAAGGATGGCCTGCTGGTGTTTACCGGCATCCCGTTCGCGCTGACCGGTGGGATCATGGCGCTGTGGCTGCGGGATATACCGCTGTCGATTTCGGCGGGGGTGGGCTTTATCGCATTGTCGGGCGTGGCGGTGCTCAACGGGCTGGTGATGATTGCCTTCATCCGTAACCTGCGCGAAGAAGGCCGCTCATTGCCGGTAGCGATCCACGAAGGCGCGCTGACCCGTTTGCGCCCGGTGCTGATGACCGCGCTGGTGGCATCTCTCGGATTTATCCCCATGGCACTCGCCACCGGCACCGGCGCCGAAGTGCAGCGCCCGTTGGCGACGGTGGTGATTGGCGGGATTATTTCCTCCACCTTACTGACGTTGCTGGTGCTGCCGGCGTTGTATCAGTGGGCTCATCGCCGCGAAGAGTGAGTTGCCTGATACCTTGAAGACACCACAAAGCAAAGTGGGAGGGGGCTTGCCCCCGATAGCGGTGTGTCAGCCAGCACATGCATCAACTGACCCATAGCCATCGGGGGCAAGCCCCCTCCCACATGAGATCTCTGTTGTCTGCAAAGGAAACACCAGGCTGAACCGCGTAAAGCGCCCCGGCTGGCTGGTGACATGGGCATGCCCCTCATGAAGATGCATGATCGACTTGACGATCGCCAACCCCAACCCGGTGCCGCCTTCGGCACGGGCGCGGCTGCTGTCGGCGCGGTAGAAGCGTTCGAACAGGTGCGGCAGGTGATTCGCGTCGATACCTCGACCCGGGTTGCCCACCGACAGCGACACGCTCTGTTCATAGGTTTCCACCAACAACAAGATGCTTGAACCTTCAGGCGTATGGCGGATGGCATTGGACAACAAGTTGGAAATCGCCCGCTGGATCATCAGGCGATCACCGGTCACCCAGGCATCGCCGCGCAGGCTCAGGGTGACGTGCTTGTCTTCGGCGCTCAGGGCAAACAGCTCCATCACTCGCTCGGCCTCCTGCCCCAGGGATACGTCGGTGAATGAGGCCCGCGCCGCCGGATGGCTGACCTGAGCCAGGAACAGCATGTCGCTGACGATACGCCCCAAGCGTTCCAGCTCTTCGGTGTTCGATTCCAGTACCGCCTTGTATTCCTCGGGCGGACGCTGGCGCGACAGGGTCAGTTGGGCCTTGCCCATCAGGTTGGTCAGCGGGGCGCGCAGTTCGTGGGCCAGGTCATCGGAGAATTGCGAGAGTTGCTGTACGCCCGCGTCCAGGCGGTCGAGCATCACGTTGAAGGCTTGGGCCAGTTCCCCCAGTTCGTGGGGCAAATTGTCCACCGACAAACGGTGCGTCAGGTCCTGGGTGGTGACCTTCGCCGCCACCTGGCTGAACTGTTTCAACGGCGCCAAGCCGCGCTGCACCAGCCACCAGGCGCCCATGCCGATCAGTATCAACAGCAGCGGCAGCGCGATCAGCGTGGCGCGCAGATAGGCGCTGAGCAGTGCCTGGTCGTCTCGGCGGTCCAGGGACAGCAGCACCCGCACGCGCTCGCCGCTGGCCAGGCGCATCAGGCTGGAGGCGCTGAGCACCTGGTTGCCGTCGCTGTCGGCCCAGTTCAGGTAGCCGAGGGTTTCCCGCGGCGTGAAGTCGGTGAGCAACGGCGCTTGAGGCTTGGCGCCGATGTTGAGCAATACGCTGTTATTGGGCGCGGTACCGACGATGGTCAGGTAGAAATTGTCATGGCCGATGACCAGGTCCAGCAGCGCATGGGGGCGGGCGCGAATGGCCTGGGCATCGAGCCCCAGGGACAGGCTGTGCTGGATCTGTTCCATCTTGCTTTCCAGGCCCTTGCGCGCCAGTTTTTCCAGTTCATGGGTCAGGGCCAGGTAGGCCAGGGTGGCCAGCAGCAAGACCAGGCCCGCGCCCATCAGGCTGACGGTCAACCCCAGGCGCATCGACAGGCTGCCGGTTCTCATGGGCGCGCCTCCAGCACGTAGCCCACGCCGCGGATGGTGTGGATCAGCTTGACCTCGCTCTGGTCATCGACCTTGGCGCGCAGGCGGCTGATGGAGACTTCCACCACATTGGTGTCGCAGTCGAAATTCATGTCCCACACCAGCGAAATAATCTGCGTGCGGGTCAGCACTTCACCGCTCTGGCGCATCAGCACCTGCAGCAGCGCGAACTCCTTGGTGGTCAGGTCAATGCGCCGGGTGCCGCGATAGGCGCGGTGGCGACGCGGGTCCAGCTCCAGGTCCGAGACGCGGAACACTTCGGGCTGGGGGATATGCTCGCTGCGCCGCAACAGGGTACGTACCCGCGCCAGCAGCTCGGGGAACTCGAACGGTTTGACCAGGTAATCGTCGGCGCCCATGTCCAGGCCCTTGATCTTGTCCGCCAGCCGGCCGCGGGCCGTGAGCATCATCACCCGCTGGTTGCCATTGCGGCGCAGTTGTTCCAGCACTTGCCAGCCATCCTTGCCCGGCAGGTTGACGTCCAGAATCACCAGCTCATAGGCATGCTGCTCGGCCAGGTGCAGGCCATCAATGCCATTGGCGGCGCAGTCGGCCACGTAGCCGCTTTCGTTCAAGCCTTGTCGCAAATAGTCAGCGGTTTTTTGCTCGTCCTCAATCACAAGGATACGCATGGGGGGTTACCTCTTGAATGATGGAGAGAAGGCGCCCATGTCCTTATGGCGGCGGTTATTGAAGTGGGAAAAGTCTGAAGGCTAAAGTAGCTTTAGGGTCAACTGCGACCATCGGTCGCATAACCCTTCGCACAAAAAAAACGCCCCAAGCGGGGCGTTAAAAATTCATCTCTTTCCAAAGGAGCTACACAAAAGCTTCAGAGATGAATGTGCTCGGTGAATAAGTTGACGCGAGTATAGAAAGTTGAACTTAACGAGAAGCTGAGGCCAATATTACAATTTTGATAACCGGCTATTTGTGAACAGATGTTAGTTAATCGCGAGCGAATGTAAGGCGTCATAACACGGCCAGTGGATATTCGGCGATCAAGCGAACTTCTTCCAGGTCGGATTCAAAGGCACTGGAGCGCACGGTGGCCTGGCGCAAGCGCAGGGACAAATCCTTGAAACGCCCATTTTGCACCACGTACTTGGCCTCGATATCCCGTTCCCAACGGCGTTGATCGGTCAGCGGGTTACCCGCCGCATCGCGCCGCATATACACGGCGTTGGCGTTGCTGTAGTCGGCGCCGGTGCCCTTGCCGTAGCGGGTCATGAACGACAGGCCTGGAATGCCGAACGCCTGCATGTCCAGGTCGTAGCGCACCATCCATGAGCGCTCCTTGGGCGAGTTGAAGTCGCTGTACTGGATCGAGTTATTGAGGAAGATCGAATCAGACTGGCGCAGGTAGTCGAAGTCGTCGTCGCCATTGTTGCGCTGGTGCGACACCGCCACGCTGTGGGCGCCGACCTTGACCTCCAGCCTGGCGCTCCAGATGGTGTTGTCGAACTCGCCGAGCTGTTTGCTGCCTTCGTCCACCGCCTTGTAGACGTTGAAATCGCCGAACAGTGACACCTCGTCGGTCAGCGCATAATTGGCGTTGCTGCCCAAATAGTACTGATTCCAGGCATCTTTCAAACGGCTGCTGTAGAGGCTGACGCTCAGGTGTTTATTGAATTGATAGTCACCGCCGACATAGCCCACCCAGGGTGAGTCGACCTTGCCCGCATAGAACGTCGCAAAGCCGTTGTTCATCCCGCTTTCATTGGGCTGGCTCATGCCGCTCAAGCGTCCGCCTTGCAGGCTCAGGCCTTCCAGGCTGGTGTTTCGCACGGTGAAACCGCGAAAGCTTTGCGGCAATACCCGTGAATCGCCGTACGCCACAACAGGCGTCAGCGGGAATACATCGCCGGCCTTGATTACCGTATCCAATACCCGCAGTTTCGCCGCGCCGCCGAGTTTGCTGTAGCTGTTTTCGGGCTGATTGGCGCTGTCCACCGGCAACACACCGAACGAGCCCTTGCCGCCGCTGCGGCCGGCACCGGAGTCGAGCTTGAGCCCCAACATGGCAAACGCATCCAGACCAAACCCCACGGTGCCTTGGGTAAAACCGGATTCAAACTGGCTGATCAGCCCTTGCGCCCAGGCTTCGGAATAGCCGTTACCGGTGGGGCTGGATTGGCCCTTGCGATCGTCGCGGTTGAAGTAAAAAGTGCGCGCCAGTACGTTCAGGCTGCTGCCTTCGATAAAGCCTTCGGGCTTTTCCTGCTCTGCGGCCACGGCCAGGGGCAAGGCGGCCATCAGTGAAAAGGGAAGGGTGTAGTGACGAATATTCATGATGCGCTCCTCGGTGATGGCAGTTATCGGCTTCTTATAGAGGCGGGCATTCTTATTGATCTGGCCCGGGCTGATAGTTGCAAACGGCGGATAACAGTGGCATTGCATGAAGATTACGATTCTGGAAACTAACGGCCCTCTAACAAATACGTAATGTTTTGGTGAACCTGGCGTCAGGGTTGATTGATTAGTCTCGACACTTAACTTTTATGTCGAGGACTTGGTCATGAACTTTTATAAAGTGGGTTTGGGCGTATTAACGGCGGTCTTGTCCTTCGGTGTACTGGCCGAAGGCGGAGGGGATCGCACCTTTGCCCTGATGATGGAGCGCAACGAGAAAGCCATGGCTGCCTACGCGATCAAAAAAGGCAAGGCTGTGCCCCAGGTGCAGACCTATCGCTACGGCATGGACCTGGACATCGCCAAGGTGGTCAACGTGACGCCGCCGATCCGCTCGTGCAATGCGGTGCCGTCGCGCATGACCTATGAAGACTCCAGCGGCAAGCTCAATACCCTGGAATATCAAGTCATGGGTGTGTGCCGATTCAATGGGGGCTGATGGGGCTGAAAATATAGTTCGACTTGAGTCCCGAGCCCTCTTCAGAAAACTGCGCCAGCGCCGATGCAGGTTAGTACGCCCACCTCACTTGCCTAATGGTGCCCCATGTTCAACACCCGCCTGAAGCAGGAGCTGACCGCTCTGCGCGAAGAATTGTCGAGCTTGCTACAGGTGAAAGAGAGCCTGGAAAGCGAAATGCTCTGCCTGACGCTGGACGCCGAGGGCCGGGTGGAGTGGGCGAATGCCAACTTCCTGGAGGAACTGGCCTATTCACTGAGTGAGATTGTGGGGCGTGCAATCGAAGACCTGGTACCGGCCCATGTGCGCCAGGACGAGTTCCAGTTGCGCTTCAAGCACGCGCTGGCCCGTGGCGAACACTTTGCCGGGGCCGTGCGCCTGATGCGTGGCAATGGCAAGGAGGCGTGGTTGCGTTCGATCGTGCAACCGGTGCGCAGTTCGGAAGGGCGCATCAAGCATTTTTCGATTTTTTCCAGCGACCTCACCCGTACCATCGAGAGCTCGCGTGAACATGAAAACCTGATCACCGCGCTGATGCGTTCCACCGCACTGATCGAGTTCGACCTGGACGGCAACGTGCTCACCGCCAACGACCGCTTCCTCAGCAGCATGGGGTACAGCCTGGCGCAGATTCAGGGTAAACATCACCGTATGTTCTGCGAGCCGCAGGAATACAACAGCCCCGAGTACCAGCAGTTCTGGAAGCGCCTGAACGCCGGTGAGTTCGTGGCGGCGCGCTTCAAGCGTGTCGACAGCCATGGCCGCCTGGTGTGGCTGGAAGCCACCTATAACCCGGTGCTGGACGCCAATGAACGGCTGTACAAAGTGGTCAAGTTCGCCACGGTCATCACCGACCAGGTCAACCGCGAGCAGGCGGTGGCCGAAGCCGCCAATATTGCCTACAGCACCTCCCTGCAAACCGACGACAGCGCCCAGCGCGGCACCACCGTGGTCACCCAGGCGGTGGACGTGATGCGCGACCTGGCCCAGCACATGCAACAGGCCGGTGAGGGTATTGAGGCGCTGAATGCCCAGTCCCAAGTGATCGGCAGCATCGTCAAGACTATCAGTGGCATTGCCGAGCAGACCAACCTGCTGGCGCTCAACGCCGCCATCGAAGCCGCACGCGCCGGTGAACAGGGGCGTGGCTTTGCGGTGGTGGCCGATGAAGTACGGCAACTGGCGTCACGCACCAGCAAAGCCACCGAGGAAATTGTCGGCGTAGTGCGCCAGAACCAGGACATGGCCCGCGATGCGGTTGCGCTGATGGCCGACGGCCGCCTGCAAGCCGAACAAGGCCTGGCCCTGGCGGCCGAGGCGGGCACGGTGATTGTGGAGATTCAGGACGGTGCGCAAAAAGTGGTGAGTGCGGTCGGGCAGTTTGCCAATCAGTTGTCGAGCTAAAGAGCACGTTCGGACACCAAACTCGATTTTGGCGACAACAGAACCCAAATGTGGGAGCTGGCTTGCCTGCGATAGCATCACCTCGGTGTACCTGATGTACCGAGGTGTCTGCATCGCAGGCAAGCCAGCTCCCACATGGGTTTTGTAGTGTTTTCAGGTTCTCGGCATGCACTCGATGGTGCGGTTTACCACGGTCTTGGCCATCTCCAGCAAATGCCACGCTGCATGGATTCTGGCGCGGTCGTGGGGTTGCAGGTGATCGCAGCAGTCCCACACCGTGGCCGATGCGCTGTTGATCAGATGGGAAATATAGAGTTGAGCATCTTCGAAGCTGAGGTCTTCGTTGACGACGAGGCAGTCCATGGGCGGATCGGGAAGTGCTTTGGTCATGGTGTAACTCCTATTGGCATGGGAGCGACCACCAACGCTGCTAAACGTAAGGTGGCAGCTGTACGCGGGTTAGCAGACCGGTCAATAGGAAAACCAGCGCACCCGAAGATGCCCCGCGCACAGCCACCATAAATGCAGATGTGGACCGTTTGCCTATTGAACTCAGGCTGCTAAACCCGATCGCTGAAACCCAGCGACGGACCGAAGACTAGCCATCGATTCCAACAGGCACAAGGTGGCAAGGATTGTCTCGGAAACGTCCTGCAATTTAAAGGGACACGGCTTGCTGGCCCTTTACAAACCATGACCAAATGCCAGCAACACCACCTCATCCAACTGTGGGAGCTGGCTTGCCTGCGATAGCGGTGTGCCTGATACACCGAGGTGTCTGCATCGCAGGCAAGCCAGCTCCCACAGTTTGAACGTATTCCAACCCAGCACTCAGCGTCCGAGCATCTTCACCCAGCGCGAGGGCGGCATACCGTAAGTGCTGCGAAATTGCCGGGTCATGTGGCTTTGGTCGGTGAAACCTGCGGTCATCGCCGCATCCACCAGCGATTGGCCCTGGGCCAGCAAGTGACGCACCAGATCCAACCGGCGCATGGTCAGGTAGCGGTAGGGGCTGGTGCCGAACAGCAGACGAAAATCCCGCGATAACGCCCAGCGGTCGCGGCCGGCATGGTCGGCTATTTCATCCAGGGTGATGCTGCGGCCCAGGGCGCTGTGGATAAATTCACGGGCGCGTTCGGCGGCCACGTAGTCGAAGGCTTTGCGGCTGACAACCGCACCGGATGCCTCGCTCAGCGCCTGAGCCAGGTCGAACATGGCGTCCTGCTCTTGCATCGGGTCAATCGGGCAATCCAGGCTTTGCAGCAACACTTCGCTGGCGCGGTGCAGCCGAGGGTCGGTGGACAAGCCGCCGGGAATGAAAGGCAAGGGTTTGCCGCCGAGGATCTGCTGGATCAACGCCGGCTCCACATAAATCATCCGGTACTTGAAGCCTTCGTCGCTGCCGGCGCGACCGTCATGAATTTCATCCGGGTGAATCACCATGGTGGTGCCGGGCATACTGTGGGTCATGCCGCCGCGATAATGAAAACTCTGCACGCCGAACAACGTGCGCCCGATGGCGTAAGTGTCATGGCGATGGGGGTCGAATGCGAAACCGGCAAAGTACGCCTCGATGCGGTCCAGGCCGCTGGCGTGCGGGGCGCGGTGCAGCCAGTCGAGGGAGTGGGTGGGTTTGCCCATGGTGACTTGTCACAGATAGAGGTGGGAACACGTTAACCGAGTCTGCCGCGGTTGTCTGCTCGGGGTCTTGTACGATTGTGCAGGTGTTGGGCGGCGCAGATTGCTAACGAAACGCAGCGGATCGTCAATCGAGCAAAAACCGTGATCCACGCCGGGGAGGGCATTGAGGTTATGGGTTTTGTGCATCGTGCATTCTCCTTTGATCAAAACACCTTAATCACCCAACGCCTCACCCTCACGCCGTGGGTCCGCACCGCCGCTCAGTATCACCTTGCCCTGGGCATCCCGCGTGCGCACGATGGCCTGCACGCCGCTGGTCATATCGATCTCGCTCAGGGCATGGCCCTTGTCCTTGAGCGCTTGTTTGAGCGCAGGGCTGAACAGGCCGGTTTCCAACTCAGTGGCGCCATTGCGGCTGCCGAAATTTGGCAGGCTGATGGCCGCTTGCGGGTCGAGCTGCCAGTCGAGCATGGCGACCAGGGATTTACTCACGTACTCGATGATCTGCGAACCGCCCGGGGAACCCACGGTGGCCAGCAACTCACCACTGTTGCGATCGAACACCAGGGTCGGCGCCATGGCCGAGCGCGGGCGCTTGCCGGGCTGCACGCGGTTGGCCACCGGCTGGCCGTTTTCTTCGGGGATGAATGAGAAATCGGTCATCTGATTGTTGAGCAAAAAGCCCTGGACCATCACGTGGGAGCCGAACGCTGCTTCCACTGTGGTGGTCATCGACACGGCGCCGCCCTGGTCGTCCACCGCCACCACTTGCGAGGTGGAGATGCGCAGCGGCGAACGATCCGGTGCATACGCCACTTGCACGCCCGCCGGTTGGCCAGGCTTGGCGATCCCCATGCTGCGCTCGCCGATCAGCGCGGCGCGCTGAGCCAGGTAATTGGGGGCGACGAGGCCAGCAACGGGCACGGGAGTGAAGTCAGCGTCGGCCACGTACAGTGCGCGATCGGCAAAGGCCAGGCGCCCGGCTTCGGCGATCAGGTGCACGGCCTCGGGCGTCGGTTCAAGCCCGGCCGGCGAGGCACTCTTGACCGGCGTCATCGGTGCAATCGCCAGGCGTGGGTCACGGTCCTGAAGCGCCTGCAAGGTGCCCAGGATCTGCGCCACGGCAATGCCGCCTGAGGAGGGTGGCGGCATCCCGCAGATTTTCCATTGCTTGTAGTCGGTACACAGCGGCGCGCGTTCCTTGGCGTTGTAGCCCTTGAGATCGGCTACGGACAAGCTGCCAGCATTGTGATTGCCCTGCACCTTGCGGGCGATCTCATCGGCAATCGGCCCGTGGTACAGCGCATCCGGCCCCTCCTTGGCGATGCGCTTGAATACCGCGGCCAGCGCAGGGTTTTTCAACAGCGTGCCGGTGGCTTTTGGCGAACCATCGGCATTCAAAAAGTACGCCGCCATCTCGGGCGATTGCGCGATAAAGCGATCCGCCGCGATCAAGCTGTGCAAGCGCGGTGAAATGGCAAAGCCCTGCTCCGACAGGCGGATCGCCGGTTCGAACAGTTTCGCCCATTGCAGATGGCCGCTCTTGTTGTGCGCCATGTGCAGTGCGCGCAATACCCCGGGCGTGCCCACGGAGCGCCCGCCAATCTGCGCGTCGGTGAAGGCCATCGGCGTGCCGTCGGCCTTGAGGAACAAGCGCTCGGTCGCCCCCGCCGGTGCGGTTTCGCGACCGTCGTAGGCCTGCACGTTTTTGCCATCCCACAACATGATGAACGCACCGCCACCAATGCCGGAAGACTGTGGCTCCACCAGGGTCAGCACCGCTTGCATGGCAATCGCCGCGTCGATGGCCGAACCGCCTTGGCGCAACATCTCGCGTCCGGCTTCGGCGGCCAACGGGTTGGCGGCGGCAGCCATATGGCGCTCGGCGTGGCGGGTGCTCAGGTCCGTGCGATAGCCCGAACCCAGCTCCGGTGCCGGTGGTTGTTCGGTGACGGACGTGTGGCAGGCCGCCAGGGCCAGGGCTGCTGCGATGACCGTCAACTGACGGCGGGAAGTCAAAAACACGCGCTGAACTCCGTTCATTTTGAGAATGATCTGTTGTCCTTCCGGTACTGGGTTTTACAGGTAAATCGTACCTTGCATGTACAGCACCGCCTTGCCGGAGATAATCACGCGGTCGCCCTTGAGTTCACAGCGCAACTGGCCCTTGCGCTGGCCACCTTGCTCGGCGGTCAATTGCGACTTGCCCAGGCGCTCGGCCCAGAACGGTGCAAGCGAAGTGTGCGCCGAACCGGTGACCGGGTCTTCATTGACACCCACATTCGGGCCGAACCAGCGTGAGACAAAATCAAACTGTGTGCTCTTGGCGGTGACTGCGATCCCGCGTTTGGGCAGGCCCTTGAGCCGTGCGAAATCCGGAGTCAGTGCCGCCACCTGCGCTTCATTTTCCACCAGCACGATGTAGTCGTCGGTGCCGAACACCTCGGCAGTTTCAATGCCCAGTGCGCTCAACATCCCCGCCGGTGGTTCGCAGCGTTCAGGCTGTTTGGCCGGGAAATCCATCGCCAATTCGTCGCCATTGCGCGTCACCCGCAATTCGCCGCTACGTGTGGCAAAGCGCAGCACTTGCGGCGCATCTTCCAACATATGGATCAACACCCACGCCGCCGCCAACGTGGCATGGCCGCACAGGTCTACTTCAACTTCCGGGGTGAGCCAGCGCAGCTCGTAGAACTCGCCACGGGGCACAAAAAACGCGGTTTCCGAGAGGTTGTTTTCAGCCGCGATACTTTGCAGTTGTTTGTCGGGCAGCCATTCGGCAAGTGGGCACACCGCCGCCGGGTTGCCGCCGAAGGGGTGCTGGCTGAAAGCGTCGACTTGGTAGATGTCCAGTTTCATCGGGGCACTCCGCATTTTAGGGAGGCTGGACACTAACAGTGGGGGTGGGGGGCGTCAAAATACAGTTGGGGAGTTTTTTACGCTCATAAAAAAACGGCTTACCTTTCGGTAAGCCGTTTTTAGTACTTGGTGGCTACACAGGGACTTGAACCCCGGACCCCAGCATTATGAATGCTATGCTCTAACCAACTGAGCTATGTAGCCAAGTGGCGCGCATTATTCGCTCGGAACGGCAATGCGTCAAGCCTTTTTGTTGAAAATTTTTCTACGCTTTCAACTGTTTAACCGAAAACGGCGGTTTTGGCGACGGGCGGCGGCGGACGCGCTCTGTAGCAATGGTGAGATACAGAGCCGTAGCGTCTTGGAAAGTGTCTTTGAGGCTATGCCTGACAGTGTTGGGCAGATATCCCTGTCGCCCAACGCTTGCAAGGCTAATTCAGCTTAGCGGTACAGGTGCGTGTGTGTGACGCGCTTGAGCTGTTCGCGCGCCCGTGACAGCCGCGAGCGCACGGTGCCGATAGGGATGTCCAGCACGTCGGCGGTGTCCTGATAGCTACCATCGGTTTCCAGTGAGGCGTAAAGCGTCCTGCGCATTTCGGTGGGCAAGTGATCAATAGCGCTCAGGGTATTTTCCAGGCGCCGGTTGATCTCAAACTCCCAGTCCAGGCTGTGGGTTTCTTCCTGGCCATGCCACAGCGATTCGTCGAATTCGCAATGGGCGGGTTTGGCATACAGGCGCCGAAAGTGATTGCGGATCAGGTTCTGCGCGATGCCGCACATCCAGGTGGTGAGCGTTGCGGTGCCGCTGAAACGTTCGCGATTACGCCAGGCTTCCAGGTAGGTCAATTGCAAAAGATCATCAGCATCTTCCGGGTTGAGCACGCGTTTATGAATGAAACGGCGAAGTTTTTTCTGTTGATCGTCTGTCAGGTGAAGCATGAATTGAGGCGAGTTACCACCAAGGTGAACTAAGGCTTCAATAGGGATATTCATGATTTTTTCCTTAAGGTAGACGCAGTCGAAACGTATCGACAGGAACCCGATTGCACTGCTTGTGCCAAACAGAAAAAATCACGTAACTACTTAATTTATATATATAAATATCTTGAATTGAAGCTTTTTTACGCAGGCTGTTGCACGTGAGGATCAGGCGCCCGTGCAAGTATTTTCAAATATGCCGTCGTTTCGAATTTCAATGGAACCGTATGGGTAGGCTTTGCCACACAGAGACACACTCTTCCGGAACTGGCCTGTCCATGAAAGTCGAATCGCGCAACGATGTGCCAACGGTCCAACGCCTGGATCAACCTGTTATCAGCAATACCACCGTGCCTGCGCCTGCGAAGGGTGTTGATGAACTGGCGCAACTGTTCAATCAGGAAGTCGTGCTCAATAAACTCCCGCTGGCTCAGCGGCAGATGGGCGTGCGCGTGCCTGCGGCGGAGCAACTGGTGCAGCTTTATGAGCAGTTGGGGCATCCGGCCCAGGCGAGCATGGCCTCGGTTTCTCGCCGCATCAGAATGCAGTTACTCAAAGACGCCAGCGTCGATAAATTGCTCGACCTCGCAGGCGGCGACCCGGCGCGTGCGTTCGTGGTGCTCAAGCACGTGGCGAGCCAGGCGGATGTCGAACTGCGTAAATCCGAGGCTGCCTTGGCCCGCGCAGCCATTGCCAAATTCGAGGCGCGTTTCAAAAGAGAAATCCAGGCAGGCCTGAACATTGCCGTAACCTTGCAAGCGGCCGGTGTGGACCCGCAGGAGCGCCAGGCGCTCCGTGCGCTCTACTATGCCAGCGTGGTCACGCGCCAATCGCTGGCGACCATGATGCAAGCCCTGCTGGGCGTATACGGCGGCGAGCGCTTCTATGAAGGGCTCAATGTGATGCGTAAAGCCTTGGCAGACGATATCGCGGCCCGGGTGTCATCGATGCCTACGCCACTGTTGCGCTCTTTGCTGCAGGGCCTGCGCAGTTGTGGGCAGTTGGGCACCGTGTTGGCCGATTGCCTGGCGTTTAACCAGCGACTGGACGTCGATCAGGACGCGGTTTCCCTGCTGCAGCGCCTGCTTGGATACGCCGACAGCGGTATCGCCGCCGATGAAATCCTGCGGTTGGGAAACGAGATGGGCAGTGGTTCGTCTTCCAGGCAACTGGCAGCGCTCAACGCGCTTTACCCTCTTATCCGGCAGATGCCGCTGGCCTTATGGTCTGACGATAGAGTCCGTGAGGAAACCTTGTTCAGGTTTGTCGCGGTGATGGACGAGCTGAACCGGATCGACGGGGGGACCCAGCGGTTTCCTGAGTTGCCGGGGGCTATGACGTGACCCTGCTGTCGACCATCAACGGCTTGCTGCTCAAAGTGGCACAGCGCGCTGAAGTGCTGGGCGCTGTGGTGGTCATGGCCATTGTGTTTATTTTTATCGTGCCACTGCCGACCTGGCTGGTAGATATTCTGATTGCGCTCAATATCTGCATATCTTGCCTGCTGATCGTTCTGGCGCTTTATCTCCCAGGCCCTCTGGCGTTCTCGTCGTTCCCGTCGATCCTGTTGCTGACCACCATGTTTCGTTTGGCGCTGTCGATTGCGACCACGCGCTTGATCCTGCTGGAACAGGACGCCGGTGACATCGTCGAGGCCTTCGGCAATTTCGTGGTGGGCGGAAACCTGGCGGTCGGGATGGTGATCTTTCTGATCCTGACCCTGGTCAACTTCCTGGTGATCACCAAGGGCTCGGAGCGGGTTGCCGAGGTGGCGGCGCGGTTTAGCCTGGATGCGATGCCCGGCAAACAGATGTCCATCGATAGCGACCTGCGTGCAGGGCTGATTGACGGCATGCAAGCAAGAGACAAGCGTGAGCAGTTGTCGCGCGAGAGCCAACTGTTCGGGGCCATGGACGGGGCCATGAAGTTCGTCAAAGGCGACGCCATCGCCGGCTTGATCATCGTCGTGGTCAACCTGTTGGGCGGCTTCTCCACGGGCATGTTCCAGCACGGCTTGAGCGCAGGCGATTCGATGGCCTTGTATTCGGTACTGACGATCGGCGATGGCTTGATTGCACAGATTCCGGCGCTGCTGATTTCGTTGACTGCCGGCATGATCATCACCCGAGTTGCGCCGGACGGACGCAAAGGCGTCAGTAACATGGGCGTTGAAATTGCCC
The DNA here is from genome assembly GCF_001439735.1 of Pseudomonas paralactis. Taxonomy (GTDB): domain Bacteria; phylum Pseudomonadota; class Gammaproteobacteria; order Pseudomonadales; family Pseudomonadaceae; genus Aquipseudomonas; species Aquipseudomonas paralactis. The sequence goes on along the minus strand of NZ_JYLN01000002.1, from coordinate 823,033 downwards.
GGCAAATGACCAGCGAGCCCAAGAGTTGGGTGATTGCCTCGGTGGGAATGCTTGCGTTTGCCATGGTTCCCGGTATGCCTACCCTGGTATTTATCCTGATCGCGCTGATCACCGGCAGTGTGGGTTACTACCTGGTGCGTCAGCGTCAACAGCAGGCAGAGCCTTCCAGCGAGGCCGCTGAAGTGGTTCGCCCTGAAGAGAACGGCAAAGAGGACCTGCGCGGCTTTGACCCGTCGCGCCCTTACCTGTTGCAGTTTTCCCCCGTGCTGCGTGGCACGCCTGAAGTGACGAATTTGATTCACGGGATTCGCCAGGCGCGAAACTCACTGGTCGCCAATATTGGCCTGACGTTGCCGCCGTTCGAAGTCGAACTGGATGACTCACTGGCCCCCGATGAGATGCGCTTTTGTGTGCATGAAGTCCCCATGGTCAGGGCGTCGGTGGTCAATCATGTGGCCGTTGAGCGCAAGGCACTTGAGGTTGAGCCTGAGCACGCCATCGCCGGGCTGGTTGAGCGCGATGAACAGGATTGGCTCTGGTTGGCCCCTGACGATCCGCTGCTTGATGATCCGCAACTGGAGCGCTTCACCGCCACAAGCCTGATCCTGGAGCGTATGAGGAAGGCGATGATGCTCAGCGGGCCACAGTTCCTGGGAATTCAGGAGAGCAAGTCGATCCTGAGTTGGCTTGAGCATAACCAGCCGGAACTGGTGCAGGAACTGCAGCGCATCATGCCGCTGTCGCGTTTTTCTGCGGTGTTGCAACGCCTGGCCAGTGAAGGTGTCCCGCTGCGGGCGGTGCGCCTGATTGTCGAATCGCTGATTGAGTACGGACAGCATGAGCGTGAACCGGAAGCCCTGGCCGACTATGCACGCATTGCGCTCAAGGCGCAGATCTATCACCAGTACAGCGAGGCCGACGGCCTGCATGCCTGGCTGTTGTCTCCACAGAGCGAAAACATCCTGCGCGAAGCCCTGCGCCAGACCCAGACCGGGGTGTTCTTCGCGTTGGACCAGGACCACAGCGCGGCGTTTATCAACCTGCTCAATCAGGCCTTTACCTTAAGGGCCAAGAGCAAAAGCGTGATGTTGGTGGCGCAGGACTTGCGCAGCCCCTTGCGGACCTTATTGCTCGAAGAGTTCAACCATGTACCGGTGCTGTCTTTCGCTGAGTTGGGAAGCACGTCCAGGGTCAAGGTATTGGGGCGCATTGACCTCGGTCAGGAAGCATTAATGCGTGGTGCAGCGGCATGAGTTCACAGCCATGGACCGTCCGAAGGAGGGCTCGATGATGTATGAGTTACGCGTGCTTGATGGGCTGCGCCAGGGTGCCGCGTTGCCGTTGTTCGGCGAACGATGGAGCATCGGTGCCGAGCCGGATGCTGACCTGGTGCTGAGCGATCCTGGGGTCGCCGAGCATCATGCCCTGCTGCGTTTTTTCGAGGCTAACTGGTCGGTGCAGGCCCAGGCGCAGCTGTTGTATGGGGCTGATGGCCAGGCCCTGGCGCAGATCCCGAGCCTGGCGCTGAACGTGCCCTTTGTGGTGGGCAGCGTGCGATTGTGCGTCACCTTGGCCGATCACCCATGGCCTGAGCCGCAGGCCCCGGTATCTGCAACATTGCCACCACCGGGCCAACCTGTGCAGGCACTGCCGTTATCGTCCATCTCACCCTCGCAGCAAAAGCGCTTGATCAGCCTGATGCTGGTGGTGGCGGTGGTCATCGCGGTGGTGGGTATGGTCTCGACAGGGGAGCATGAGGCGCAGGCTTCCCTGATGCCACCGGTGATTGGCAAACATGAATTGGCCTCACCGTTTGATGTGCGTCAGCAGTTACTGAAAATGCTCGGCGAGCGTGAGCTAAGCCAACGGATCGACTTGCAAGTCATCAACGGCCAGGTCGTGCTCAGCGGTGATGTTTCCCAGGACGAAGTGGAGCTGGTGTCGCGGATGCTCAGCCGCTTTGGTGAGCAGTTCGACAGTATGGTGCCGGTGCTCAGCCGTGTACGTGTGCGAGATGACGCCTTGCCGTTCAGGATCGTGCAGATTGTCGGCGGACCTAACGGCCATGTGGTTCTGGAAGAGGGTAGCCGACTGTTTTTGGGGGATCAGGTGGACGGGCTGCGCCTGGTGCTGATCGACAATAACAAAGTGGTTTTTGATGGCGCACAACGCTATGAGGTGCACTGGTGAGTACGCCCGTGCAAACGCGTCTTGAGGCCTGGCAACAACGCCAGGCCCAGTCGCTTGGCAGCTTTGCGCCGGTGGCCATGCGCGGGCGAATCCAGCGCGTTAACGGCATGCTTTTACAGTGTCGGCTGCCTCAGGCGCGCATCGGTGATTTGTGCCAGGTGGAGAAAGGGCCGGGTGATTGCATGCTTGCTGAAATCATCGGGTTTGATCAGCAGGATGCGGTGCTCAGTGCCCTTGGGAACCTGGAAGGCGTGCGCGTGGGGGCACCGGTTGAGCGCCTGGGCGTGTCGCATCGGGTGCAGGTCAGCGAGGCGCTGTTGGGGCAGGTGCTGGATGGCTTCGGGCGGCCGATTACGGGCCAGGGTGCCAGCGCATTTGTCGAGTCCGAACTGCCGGATACCAGCCCGGTGTTATGTGAAGCGCCCTTGCCCACCGAGCGACCGCGCATCAACCGGGCGCTGGCCACCGGGGTGCGGTCCATCGATGGCTTGATGACGCTCGGTGAGGGCCAGCGCGTCGGTCTGTTCGCCGGGGCCGGTTGTGGCAAAACCACCTTGTTGGCCGAGATCGCCCGTAACGTGGAGTGCGATGTCATCGTGTTCGGCTTGATCGGCGAGCGGGGGCGCGAACTGCGTGAGTTTCTCGACCATGAGCTCGATGAGCAATTGCGCTCCAAAGCGGTACTGGTGTGTGCCACATCTGATCGCTCCAGCATGGAGCGTGCCCGCGCCGCCTTTACCGCCACGGCACTGGCTGAAGGTTTTCGGCGCAAGGGTCAACGGGTGTTGCTGCTGATTGATTCGCTGACCCGCTTCGCCAGGGCCCAGCGTGAAATTGGCCTGGCTGCCGGCGAACCCCTGGGGCGCGGAGGCCTGCCGCCTTCGGTGTACAGTTTGCTGCCGCGCTTGGTGGAGCGCGCCGGGTTGACCCGTGACGGCGTGATCACAGCGATCTACACGGTGCTGATTGAGCAGGACTCCATGAACGACCCGGTGGCCGATGAAGTACGTTCATTGCTCGACGGCCATATCGTGTTGTCGCGCAAATTGGCTGAGCGTGGGCACTATCCGGCGGTGGATGTGTTGGCCAGCCTTTCACGAATACTGAGCAACGTCGCGGCGCCTGAGGATATTCAGGCGGGCACGGCATTGCGACGTTTGTTATCGGCGTACCAGCAGATCGAGTTGATGCTCAAGCTGGGCGAATACCAGCCTGGCAGTGATGCGTTGACGGACCTGGCCGTGAACAGTCGCCAAGCGGTGGACGGCTTCCTGCGCCAGGATCTGCGTGAGCCGACACCAATGGCCGTCACGCTGGAGCAACTCAGGGAGCTGACCCGCTATGTCCCCTTCTGATGTGCTGCTCGGTGAAGTGCAGATGCTGCGTTGCCTGCGCAGGCACAGGGCTGATCGTGCCGAACGTGCCCTGCGTGAGGCCAAGCGTGCGCAACGGGCCCTGCTCGCGCATATCCAGCAGGCCCAGGATGCACTTGAACACACTCGGCAGGAGCAGGCCCGGCAAAGTGCTGAGTTGCTCAGCCAGCACCAGGGCCAACTCTTGACCTTGGCGGGCCTGAAATCCTGGAACGCACAGGAGCGCTCTTTATCCGCCAGCACCCGGCGCGAAGAGGGGCAGCTGGAGGCGCTGTGCAATCAACGGCAAGAAAAGGAACACCACGTTGGCAGTGCCCAGAGGCAAGCCACCGAATGCCTGCGGCAGGTGGAAAAGTTGCAGGAGCTATCACTTTTGCTTGCACAGGAGCCGACATGACCCAGGTTGCGAATACACCCACTGAACGACCAACCCTGCGTGAGCCTCGCGAAGAGCGTGAGTCAGGCGCAGCGGGCGTGGTGCCGTGGGAGCAAGGGCGACTGTTTGCGCGGTTGTTTGCCGGGGATGGGGAGGGCGCCGGGACGAGAGCCTTCTTGCCGGGAAAAAAACCAGCGGCAGGTGTCGCCATGATCGAGGCGTTGGCCGAGCAACTGGCGCCTCGTGTGTGGGCCGGTTCGCAGTGGCCATTACAGGCCGTGCTGTACTTGCCACGTCTGGGACGGATCAACGCCAGTGTGCGCCGAGAGCAGAGCGCCTGGGCCATTGAACTGGAAGCGGAACACGACGCCACGGCTCGCTGGCTCAGCGGCGTACGGCAACAGTGTGAGGACCGTTTTACCCAAGCGCTGGGGCTGCCGGTCAGCCTGCTTCTGCCAAGCGTCGGCAACCCATGATCGTACCGCTGCTGACACTTCCGTCGATCAAGAGCGACTGGGTTGCCGCACGCCGCCGGCTGGGCCGTGGCCTGTACTTGCCGTTCCATGTTGCGGGTCAGGCCGGGGAGTTGCGGCTTGAGCCTGGACGTCCGCCAGTTGGCGCTGACGCGGTGTGCTTCGACACGCAGTGCGGTGTGCTGGCACTCGCTAAGGCGGGGCCGTTGCTTAGCCTGCTGGGCGAATGTCCGGTGACCCTGGCAAGGGGCGACAACGAGCCTGATTCCTGGTTCTGGACGTTGTTCCAGTATTACCTGAGCCCCGAAGTGCGAGCGCTGTTGGGGTATGTGCGATTGCTACACACCGAGCGACCAAAGGGCTTTGGCTGTCGCGTCACCGTGACCCTGGGGACCTCGTGGGTTGAGGGTTATGTGTGGTTGAGCACCAAAAGCTTTTTGGCATTGCACGAGGCGGGGGCCTGGCGAGCCACGGCTGCACCGCTGCCGTTGTCGTTTCAACTGGCAATTGCCGTGACCCTTGGGCGGTTGCGGTTGCCGATCGTACAGGCCGGCAGCCTGCGAGCCGGCGACGTGCTGGTGCTTGAACAGACTTTTTTCCAGGCCCGGGGCAGCGGCTATGTGTCGGTCGGCAGAGAGCGCCTGCATGGCGGCATTGACGATGACACCGGGTGGTTACGTTTCACTCTTACTTCTATCGAGGACATGTCTGTGGACGAAGATTTAGCTGTACCTCATCACTCGGGGCATGAAGACGATGAACCCGTAGTGGACGTATTCGGGCCCGAGCCGTTCGATGAATTGAGCATGACGCTGAGCGTACGCTGCGGAACATTGAACCTGACTCTGGGGGAGTTGCGTAACCTGGTGCCCGGCTCGGTATTGGGCATTACCGGTTTTGCCCCTGGCATGGCAGGTCTGTTTTATGGCGATCGGCCCATTGGCCAGGGGCAGTTGGTGGAAGTTGACGGGCGCCTGGGGTTGCAGTTGTCCCGAGTGGTGTTCGGTCGATGATTCTTCAAGGGCTGGACCCGATAGTCCTGGCGGTATTTCTGGGCGCGTTGTCGTTGATGCCCATGCTGTTGGTGGTCTGCACAGCCTTCTTGAAAATCGTGATTGTGCTGATGATTACCCGCAATGCCATCGGCGTACAGCAGGTACCTCCGAGCATGGCCATCAACGGAATTGCCCTGGCGGCCACCTTGTTCATCATGGCGCCGGTGGGGTATGAGATCGCCGAGAATATCAAGGCTTCGCCTCTGGACATGAGCAACGTGCAAACGTTTCTGCATACCGGCAATGAGGCCATCAACCCTTTGCGTGCATTCATGCTGCGTAATGTGGACCCGGATGTGCTGACCCATCTACTGGACAATACCGCAAGGCTGTGGCCTGCGAAAATGGCGCAGGAGGTACAGCGAGAGGATCTTATCCTGCTGATCCCGGCCTTTGTGCTTTCGCAATTGCAGGCGGGGTTCGAGATCGGGTTCCTGATCTACATACCCTTCATCGTGATCGACCTTATTGTTTCCAACCTGTTGCTGGCGCTGGGTATGCAGATGGTCTCGCCGATGACCATTTCTCTGCCGCTCAAGCTGCTGCTGTTCGTGCTGGTGTCTGGCTGGTCGCGGTTGCTCGACAGCCTGTTCCTTTCCTATCTCTGAGTGGCGTATGGAACCTATCGTGCTGTTCAAGCAGGGCATGTTGCTGGTGGTTGTACTGTCGGCGCCGCCGCTGATCGTGGCGGTGGTGGTGGGGGTGCTGACCTCGTTGGTACAAGCGCTGATGCAGATCCAGGACCAGACATTGCCCTTTGGTATCAAGCTGGTGGCGGTGGGTGTCACCTTGATCCTGACGGGCCGCTGGATTGGCGTGGAGTTGATCCAGCTGATCAACCTGACGTTTGAAATGATCGGCCGTTCGGCCCTGAACTAAGGCGTTGCCTGTGCTGCTTTATCTCGAGTATCTCCCCAGCCTGGTGATTGGCATGGCGCGTATCTACCCCTGCGGCATCCTGGTGGCGGCGTTCTGTTTTCAACATGTGCGCGGCTTGCCTCGGCACACCATCGTGATGGTCATGGCGCTGTTGCCCGCTCCGGGTATTCATGCTGCTTTGGCGGGGCAGGATTATTCAGCATTGATGCTTGGTGCGCTGATGCTCAAGGAGGTCGCGTTGGGGTTGCTGCTGGGGGTGTTGTTGGCGATGCCGTTCTGGATGTTCGAGTCGGTGGGTGCGCTGTTGGACAACCAGCGTGGCGCCTTGGCCGGTGGCCAGCTCAACCCGTCACTGGGGCCGGACGCGACGCCGATCGGGCACATGTTCAAGCAACTGGCGATTTACCTGCTGATGGCCATCCTGGGCTTGGGCACGCTCACCCAGGTGATCTGGGACAGTTACCTGATCTGGCCACCCACCGTGTGGTTTCCGCTTCCGGCAGCTAATGGCATGAGCGTATTTGTCGGGCTGCTCAATGACACGTTCATGCACATGCTGCTGTATGCCGCGCCCTTTATTGCCGTGCTGTTGTTGCTGGAGTTCGGTATTGCGTTGCTGGGGGTCTACAGCCAGCAATTGCAAGTGAGTACCTTGGCACCGCCGGTCAAATGCCTGGCGGGAATCGGTATTTTGTTGCTGTACTTTGCATTGTTGCAGGACCTTATTGTCGGGCGTATGAGCCAGCTGGGTGAGCTTACGCACTACCTGGGGCTTTTGTTCAAGGTCGCGACGCCGTGAGTGATTCGGGGGAAAAAAAGCACCCGGCGTCTGCCAAGAAACTGCGTGACCAACGTAAGAAGGGTCAGGTCGCGCAAAGCCAGGATGTGAGCAAGCTGCTGGCGCTGACGGCGATCAGTGAGGTCGCCTTGTTCACTGCCGAAACCAGTCTGCAGCGCTTTCAGCAACTGTTGGTGTTGCCGATGTCACGCTTGGGCCAGCCGTTTGCGCGGGCGCTGGAAGAAGTGCTGGTGGAGGGCCTGGTGATGTTTTTCTCGTTCTCTCTGTTGATGGCCGGGCTTGCGATTGCCGCCAAGCTGATTGCCAGTTGGATGCAGTTCGGCATGCTGTTCGCACCGGCCACGCTGAAGATGGATTTCAATCGCCTGAACCCTGTCAGCCAGATCAAGCAGATGTTCTCTGCTCAGTCGTTAATGAATCTGCTGATGAGCATCGCCAAGGCATTGCTTCTGGGCTTGATGGTGTACGTGGTGGTCTGGCCCGCTTTGGGGGCGTTGATTAACCTTGCCAACAGCGACCTGCAGAGTTATCTGCTGGCGCTGATCGCGTTGTTCCGTCACTTGCTGCATGCCTGCCTGGGGCTGTTGCTGGTGTTGGCGCTGATCGATCTGACCTTGCAAAAACACTTCTTCGCCAAGCGTATGCGCATGACACAGGTTGAGGTCGTCAAGGAGTACAAGGACATGGAGGGCGACCCCCATGTGAAGGGCCAGCGCCGCCAATTGGCGCATGAATTGGCGCAAGAGGAGCCGAAGGTCAAACTGCCCAAACTGGAAGAGGCCGACATGTTGGTGGTTAACCCCACGCACTTTGCAGTCGCCCTCTACTACCGCCCAGGCGAGACGCCTTTGCCCCTGCTGATCAGCAAAGGCACGGACGACGAAGCGCGAAAACTGATCGCGCGAGCAAAGGCCGCCGAGGTCCCGGTGATTCAATGTGTGTGGTTGGCCCGCACCATCTATACCAAACAGCTGGGTGCAAGTATTCCTCGCGAAACCTTGCAGGCGGTAGCATTGATCTACCGCACCTTGCGTGAGCTGGATGACGAAGCCAAGCGCGAAACGCTGGAACTGCCTGAGCTTGATCAACGCTGATCAGCGACTGGAACCTGGGTCCAGTGCGCTGAGATTGGCCAGCGAGAGCATCCTGCCGAGGATCCTGCCCGTATCGCCGTGAGAGGTGGGCAATGCGTGCCAGATCACCAGGGCGTCCTGATTATTGAGATAGATAAAACATCCATCAAACACCTGTGCCTGCTCAAAGCGCCGTTGCAATGCGCGTTGTAATTGCCCGGCTTGCAACGCTTCGCGAGCGACATGCAAGGCCAGCCCAGGCCGATTGCCTGCGTGCGCCACACGCACCTCAATACCGCAAGCGAGAACCTGGTGAGTGGCTGCGCCGCTCACCAGGTTCTCCAGAAATACCTGGCGTGGTTGGTCGGGTATTTCCTGGATGCTCATCGTTCCAGCGATATCGTCTGGTAATCCGCTCGCTCCCCGGAAGGGCCGGGTTCGACACGCATGTGAGATGGCCACCAGATCACCATCTTTTGTGCGGTCGATTGCGGGCGTGAGCAGGAGTCGCCTTTGCACGTGGGGGTGCAAGCGCTGACGAGCAGCGCCGCACCGATCAGAGTGACGCACAACAATTGATGTTTCATGGGCGGACCTTATGAGGTGGCGTAATCAAAGTGGGGCGCGGTACGCTGAGGTGTTCATCCTTCACCACCGGACGCATGGCGATAAATACCTCGGCTTCCTCACCCGGTTTCAACCAGGCGTGTGGCCACACGGTGACGGCAAGCGTTTGCGAGTTGCTGCATTCTTTTTCGTCGATGCGCACATTGCGGTTGAACTGGTTGCGCAACACCACGACTGCAACGTTGTACTCAGCGCCCGCGTACCATTGGCTGCGATCGGTACTCAGCGCGAGCAGGTCGCGGGTGCTGCACAACGTGTTCAGCCCCAGGGGCATTGGCGCCAACTTGAAGGCCTTGGGCACTTGCCCCGTCACCAGGTGCGCCAGGGTACTGATCACGTCGCTACGCTTGATTACCGGCTGGTGCGGGGCGTTACGCCTGGCCAGCGGTGCCAGCGCTGTCTGCAATTGGGCCTGGTCCGCCTGAGGCAAATAGCGAGACGGATCGGCCTGGTCGCCGATGACGCGTGGCGTGATGATAAACAGGCGTTCACGCCGGTTGTTCTGCCTTTCGCTGGAAGAGAACAGCGCCTTGCCCAGCAGCGGGATATCGCCCAGCAGCGGCACCTTGTTTTGCCTGTCGGTGCTTTCTGTGACGTGGAAGCCACCCACCACCATCGAGCGCTTTTCCGCCATGACGGCCTGGGTGCTGACGTTACCGCGGCGCACATCAAGGTCCCTCAAGCTACGGTTGGGGTTGGATTCGTCGAAGGTGCCGTCTTCGATATCCACCACCAGGTGGATCTGATGGCTTCCCCGGCTGGTGATCACGCGGGGCACGACCTGGACGCTGGTACCGACAGTGACCGGCAAGATGGTGGCGTTTTCACGCCCGGGCGTCAGGTATTGAGTGCGGTTGAAGTCGATCACCGCCGGCTGGTTTTCCAGGGTGAGCACGGACGGGTTGGAAACCATGGTCGCCAGCCCCTTGGCTTCCAGGGCACGTATGTCGGCATAGAAACGGTCGCGATTCTCAATCGACAGCTGTTGGGATGTGCCCGGCGCCATCTGTACACCGCCACGGAACCGGCTGTTCTGAAAGCCCCAGTTCACGCCGAACTCGTCCAGCTGCGTACGCTCGATATCCAGAATGATCGTGTCGATCTCCACCAGTTTGCGCGCCACATCGAGTTGAGCGATCAACTCGCGGTACATGGCCTGGCGCTCGGGCAGGTCGTAGATCAAGACTGCGTTATTGCGAATGTCGGCTTCGACGCGAATCCGGCTGCTGGGGGCAGGCGCACGCGGGGGCAGTGTGGCGCCAATGTCCAATGGCATGTTGTTGCTGTTGGTACCGAGGATCTGCCCCAGCATGGGATTGCTCAAGCGGGGAGCATTCGGCGCTATAGGCGAGGGCTGTGAGGAGGGGCGTTGGCTCAGCACCGAGGAAATCGGATTTGAACGCGGCTCCAGCAACCCTCGCACAATGCTGGAAACACCAGCAATGATCAGCTTCTGGCCGCGGTAATCCACTTGACGATCCGCGGCATTGGCGAACTTCAGCGGGAAGCTCAGCACGGTCTGTTTTTCATCGGCGGTGCGGCGTTGGCTGCTGAACTGCTTGATTTGTTCGATATAGCGCCGAGGTCCGGAGACCAGCACGACGCCATCTTCGGGCAACTCACCCCAACCGAAGCGACTATCGAGCAGGCCAATATCCGTGAGCGCCTGCTTGAGGTCGGCAATGGTCTCGGAGGAAACCTCCAGGCGCGCGGACTCTTGCTGGTCCAGGGTGCTGATGTAGAGCGTGTTGTTGTACAGATACCATTGGAAGCGATGTTCTACTCCCAGCCGGTCGAGCAAGGATTGCGGGGTATTGGCGCGTATCTTGCCGTTGACGGTGCCCTCCAGCAGACCCTCGATTTGCAGTTGCGTACCAAAGGTTTGGGCGAAGTCGTCGAGCACGTCCCGAACTGGCTTATGTTCGGCTTCATAAGCGTAGGCAGTGTTCCTCCATTCGGCGGGGATCGCCGCGAACGCGCATGGGGTTGAAGCCAGTAGCCAGGAAAACAGGAACACTTTGCGCCAATGGGCTCTTTTGAATGAAGCATCAGGCGAGTCAAGGCACAAGCGGCTGCCCTTATGGGTCTTGTTAGGCATAGACAGTTCTCTGATTAGTACAAGCGTGAACGTAGCGGGGTGGGTTTGAGGTTCTGGGCGGGGCGAGCAAGACGCGCAACGATTGCGCGCCATGTGTCGCGTTGGTTGAGCAGGGTCTCGAGGCAACTCAGTACGTGGGCTTGGCCACGGTCTGTGCGCAGACGTTGAATCAGCCATAGCGCACCTGTGTCAGCTTTTTGAGCCAATGCACCCTGAAAATGATTCAAGCTGGCCGCGCCCAGGCGCAGCCAGCCTTGCAAGGCTGAGTTATCTGGCAGAGCTGAGGTCAGTTGAACGCCCAATAAAATGGCGTCGCCCTGACGTCGCAAGGTGACTGGGTCTTCGCCTTCAAATAGGGCGATTTCTTCCTCCTTGCCGCTCAACCAGTCACCCACGAGCGCTTTCATTTACTGAAAACTTTCAATCGTTGTTTTGAGCATCTGATTGACCGTTTTACCGTGCTCGCTATAAAGCGCAAACGTGACCTCTCTGCGCGTTACCAAGTTGTGAAACAACTCGCTGTCTTCGGCGGCCAGGCTTTCTTCGAAACCGGACTTGAATTCTTTGTACGTCGATGTCTTATTTCGGGCGATCGAATGAGTCAGTTCTTTGAAGAAATCCATGATTTCCCTCTGATACATAGGTTGAAAGGTGAATTTAAACAGTCGGTTCTAAGTGCTGAATATAAATAAAGTCTTTGTACTCGTAGGATTAGATCTCGATCGAATACTCTTTGCCCTGGTTGAAGAAAGTATCGAGCATGGCATTCCAGCTGATACGGAAGTCCCCCTCATCTGTTTTCAGTACGAGTGTTTGAGGATGAACCGTGTCGTCGGCGGTTACTTTCCAGAATCTGCTCTTGTGACGGGCCAGGCCCTGCCTTATTTCCTCAATATCATGGGGATGACAAAGCAACGTCGCACTGACTTCCTGAACTTGGCTATCCAGCAACTGCTTCAACAGCGCTGCGAGACGTTGCGGGGCAGTTGTCTCGTCGAGCAGGCAGCGAATGGCCTGGTTGGTGATGGAGGTCGCGTAGTGTTCAAGGTTGTCGCACATCGATTGACGGTCGCGTTCCCATTGCTTGAGTTGAGCGTCGGCACGTTGCCAGATTTCCAATGAGGCGTGTTCAAGCATGGCCTCGCATTTTTTTTCGGCCATACGTATCAATTCGTCGGCCTGGGCATTGGCCTGGCTCAACAGATGGTTGGCCTGCTCCCAATTGGCCAGCTCTTCGCGCGGGATAAGGTTGGCTCGCGGGCCGGAGGCGTCCTTGCGTAACTCAATAGTATGTCGGCATAACATCGCTGCTTTCCTCCTCCTGGCGAGACAGGGGCAGGCCGTCGCTCGCCATGGTTGCGACGCGCCAGACGACGGCCTGCCAGAGCGTGTTCAATCGGCTGCTTGCATTTTCGAGTGGGGCGTCTGCTGTTTCAGCCTCGCTCACACGCGTACGGGGGAAGCGCAATCGAAGGCGCTGCCAGGTCGCGGGTTCAACCCAGCTGTGAAGCAGTCGTAGCGGATCGGACTGTGGGGGCAGCATGGAAGGGTACAGCGCCATGGAGAGGCGCATGCACCACTCATGATGATCTTCACTCAAGGATGCTGCTGCTTGGGGATTGAACGTGTGATTAGCCAATGCCAGGACCAGGTTGAGCTGGTTCGTGGAGGCCAGGGCCAACCGAAGCACAGTGGCATGAGGTGCAGCCGGTAAGCAGGCTGCAAAACCCGTAAGGTCGTCTGGCGCTGACCGAGCGCTATAAAAAAGCCTTTCAATCGCCCGGTACTTGTCGCCTCTCCAGTCTTCGTGGGCGTGCTTCCAGGGAAAAGCCCACCATTGAGCCCAGGCCAGTTGCTCACGCATCAGATGATCGGGTCTAGGTGCCATGCGTTGGCCCCGTTGAGTTTCCTGTCAGTGCGGGCTGTTGATGGGGACGCTTGCGCCGCGCTTGCAGGATGATCATGGCAGCCACGGCCGAAGCCAGGCTGAGCAGCAAAATCATGATGCTGGTTCGCCAGAATCCGAGATCGTCGCCGGGCACCAGGAAGGGGCCGAAATACACCAGGCGTTGTTGTTCCTGATAAGTGGAGGCCGGTACAAACACCACGGTGAGTTTTTGCGGATTGTCCACGGCGGTGGTCATTCCAGGGATGCTGCTCGCCACCATTCTGCGGACCCTTGCGCGGATGTTGTCGGGGTCCAGGCGTGGATCATGCTTGATGAATACCGACGCGGATGCGGGTTGGACCGGCTCTCCGGGCGCGATGCGTTCAGGCAACACCACATGCACGCGTGCGACGATGACGCCGTCGATCTTGGACAGCGTGGTTTCAAGCTCTTGAGATAAGGCATAGATGTAGCGGGCACGCTCTTCCAGCGGCGTGGAAATGACCCCTTCCTTGCGAAAGGTATCCCCCATAGTGGTCCGGGCCAGTCGGGGAAGGCCGGCGGCTTCCAGGGTACGCACGGCGCGCCCGATGTCGCTCGTATTAACCGTTACGACGACACCGTCTTTGGCCGGGACTTTTTGCGCGCGAATATGTTTATCAGCCAATTCGGCTACGACCTCATTGGCTTCTTGTTCGGACAGTTGGCGATGCAGTTCTACCCGGTCACCACATCCGCTCAATATAAAAGTCATACTCAAAACTAAAGCGACAAGCAGAGAGTTATTCATGCTCAAGACTGCATGTTGCTGATCTTGTCAATGCACTGGGTTGTCTTGGCAAGGCATTTCACCATCAGTTGTGTTGTCAGTTGTGCGTTATGTAACTCGCGTGGGTAATTGCCTATGGCCTCAACGTCTATCCCTTTTTTGGTCGACCGTATTATTTTGGCGAAGCCATCTCTTGAGTTGCTGAGGTGCTTGGATGCTTCTGTCAAAAGGAGTGAGACGTCAGGCTTGGAAGCGATTGTGTTTGTGGGATGAGAACCTTCGAACAGTGATGTGAAAAAACTGACGTCCGTGCTGCCTGCCGAGTGTTCCGGTGGCGTACGGTCATGCTCGGTACTGCTGCTTTTCTGTGAAAAACGGTCGTTGACTATTTGCATGGGGTGTTTACTCGTTCAGGGTGGACAGTGGCGCTAGAACACTAAAATGATCTGTCGGCCGGTTGGATGATTACCTTTCGGGCTGGAAAGCCTGAAAGGTAATCGGTCACCTCGTAGTTATTGGCCAGCGCCCGACCGGATCAATGCTTGAATATTTTTTACTTCAGCACTCTTCCAGCCGTTTTTTATGGCATCAGCCTTCATTTTCTCGAAGATAGCTTCGGCTGAGCCTTCGCTGCTGCCTGCGGCTGCACTTGTACCTCCTAGAGATGCAACTGTTTGCGCTATACTTTTCATACCACTTGATGCGTCAATACTCATATAAAAAATCCTGTTGTGGGTTTTTGGGGCTTTATTTTTCCAGCGGTCAAATCGCGGCAACGTCTGCGTGTTGCAGAAATTTTCTCCTGGCAACCACTGTGTGGCCCGTATAAGTAATGCGTTCCAGATGTTTCCAGGTGTCGATGTTGCTAAATATTTTATCGAGGCGCTGGTTGATGAAAATGTTGGCGATACAGGCTGTTATGACCTACTTATTAGCGGTGAGATGAACGGTTGAACTTATGCCAGTGAGATGTTCAATTGTTTCATCCTGTAATACAGCGTGCGCTTAGCGACCCCCAACTCAATGGCTACGTTATCTACGCAGTGATGGTGGCGATACATGGATTCTTCAATTAACGCTTTTTCAATTTGTTGAAGGCGTGTCTTCAGGTCCATCTGAGGTGGTTGCTTTCTGCCCACGGGGGTTGAGAGCGGTGGTAGGCCCAGGACGAACCGTTTCGCCGTCGAACGTAGCTCGCGCACATTACCCAGCCAGGAGTGGCAGAGCAGTTGATGCAGCAGGCTGTCAGGAGGCGATGGAGCGCTGCATTTGAACTGCTCCGCTTCTTCCTGAACCATTTCCAGAAACAACGGGATGATGCGTTCGCGCCGATCTCGCAGGGCCGGGAGTTCGATGCTCACGACATTCAGCCGAAAGTAGAGATCACGCCTGAAGGCGCCTTGTTCGACCATGATTTGCAGCGACTGCTGGGCTGACGCGATCACGCGCATGTCCACGGAGATCAAGCGAGTCGAGCCCAGGCGTTCCACCCCGCGGCACTCCAGCACGCGCAGCAGCTTGGCTTGCAGGCTCAGGGGCATGCTGTCGATCTCATCCAGGTACAGGGTACCCAGGTGGGCTGCTTCGACGAATCCAGCCCTGGATTGTATGGCCCCGGTATAAGCCCCGCTGTTGACCCCGAACAACTGACTTTCTGCGAGGCTTTCTGGAATGGCCGCACAGTTCACGGCAACAAAATTACCGCGTCGCCCCGATAATCGATGAATCCGCTGCGCAAGCGTGTCTTTTCCGGTGCCGGTTTCTCCCAACAATAGAATGTCAACGTTGAGTGCGGCAGTGTTGTTAAGCGTGGTTTCAATTTCTGGACCCTCAATGAGTGAAACGTCTGTTTTATTATCCTTCTGGACGTAGGTCGACATGAATTGATACTCCCTGTTCGCTATTACTTCACTGTTGCAAATACGGTCTGCGCGCGCCAGCTCAGTAGAACGTAGATTATAAAAGTTGTCACTCGGTGTAGAGAGGTTTAAGTGGAGGGGTGATGTAGGAAAATGATGGTAAGTTTTGATTTGTCGGTGACGGGAGTAAGTGCGAGGTTAATGCGGTGATTGGTAAGTAGGAATATTCTGAAAGTCTGATTTTTTGGATGTAAGTCGCCTTCATAAACAGTCACCCACAAAAAAGCCGATGCACTGCATCGGCTTTTTTATGGGCTCGTAGTAAATACCGTGGTGGGTACTTATACGTTAAAACGGAAGTGCATTACATCGCCATCCTTGACAATGTATTCCTTGCCTTCAAGGCGCCATTTGCCGGCTTCCTTGGCACCGGCCTCACCCTTGTACTGAATGAAGTCGCTGTAGGCGATTACTTCGGCGCGGATGAAGCCCTTTTCGAAGTCGGTGTGGATCACGCCGGCAGCTTGTGGCGCGGTAGCACCGACCTTGACGGTCCAGGCACGGACTTCTTCGACACCGGCGGTGAAGTAGGTCTGCAGGTTGAGCATCTCGTAGCCGGCGCGGATCACACGGTTCAGGCCAGGCTCTTCAAGGCCCAGGGCTTCAAGAAACATGTCTTTCTCTTCGCCGTCATCAAGCTCGGCGATTTCAGCTTCGATCTTGTTGCATACCGGAACAACAATGGCGCCTTCTTCCTCGGCAATGGCCTTGACCACGTCGAGCAGCGGGTTGTTCTCGAAGCCGTCTTCGGCGACGTTGGCGATATACATCACAGGCTTGGTGGTGAGCAGGTGGAAGCCTTTGATCACAGCCTTCTCATCGGTGCCCATGTTCTTCATCAGGCTGCGCGCCGGCTTGCCTTCGGTGAAGTGAGCGATCAACTGCTCCAGCAGGCCTTTCTGGACCACTGCGTCCTTGTCTCCGCCCTTGGCGTTACGCGCGACTTTCTGCAGTTGCTTTTCGCAGCTGTCGAGGTCGGCGAAAATCAGCTCCAGGTCGATGATTTCGATGTCGCGCTTGGGGTCGACGCTGTTGGAGACGTGGATCACGTTCTCGTCTTCAAAGCAGCGGACCACATGGGCGATGGCATCGGTTTCACGGATGTTGGCCAGGAACTTGTTACCCAGGCCTTCACCCTTGGATGCGCCGGCGACCAGGCCTGCGATGTCGACGAATTCCATGGTGGTCGGCAGGATGCGCTTGGGGTTGACGATTGCCGCCAGTGCATCCAGGCGAGGGTCCGGCATCGGCACGATACCGCTGTTGGGTTCGATGGTGCAGAAGGGGAAGTTCTCCGCCGCAATACCGGACTTGGTCAGGGCGTTGAACAGGGTGGATTTGCCGACGTTGGGCAGGCCGACGATGCCGCAATTGAATCCCATGGTGTTTCCCCTCGGGTAAAAGTCAGGCCTTCTGGCTGTGCAGGTTTTTCATCGCGCGGTTCCATTCACCGGCGAAGATATCCGGCAGCACGCCGAGGGCAAAATCGATGCTGGCATCGAGTTTTTCCTGTTCGGCGCGTGGCGCACGACCCAGGACGAAATTTGAAACCATACTGGCAACGCCTGGGTGGCCAATGCCGAGCCGCAGACGGTAAAAAGTATTCTGATTGCCCAGCTGCGCGATGATGTCGCGCAGGCCGTTGTGCCCGCCGTGTCCGCCGCCTTGCTTGAGCTTGGCAACGCCGGGTGGCAGGTCCAGTTCGTCATGGGCCACCAGGATTTCTTCGGGTTTGATCCGGAAGAAACCCGCAAGCGCCGCGACAGCCTGGCCGCTGCGGTTCATGTAGGTGGTGGGAATCAGTAGACGAACATCCTGACCCTGGTGCGAAAAGCGCCCGGTCAGGCCGAAATATTTGCGATCGGCCACAAGATTGACGCCTTGGGCGTGGGCGATGCGCTCAACAAAAAGGGCCCCCGCGTTATGCCGGGTCTGTTCGTATTCGGCGCCTGGATTTCCCAGGCCAACGATCAGTTTAATGGCAGTCACGACAGGGGCCCTTCCTTTGGAGTTGTGGATAACATCGCTACACCAGCGTGCGGCGAAAGTGGACGACAGGAGCTCACTTATCCAGAGATAAACTTCGCGTTGTTGCCCGCTTTCTCGCTACGTTTCGGTCCGCGATGTTCCCTCAAGCTCCTTCGTTGCAGAGTGTATTACTCGGCAGCGGTTTCGCCGGCTTCATCTTCTGCTACAACACGTGGCGCGTGGACGTTGGCAACAGCCTTGTCGTCGTTGTGAGCCAGTGCAACGAACTCAACGCCTTTAGGAGCCTTGAGGTCGGACAGGTGGATGATGGTGCCGATTTCAGCGGCCGATAGGTCGACTTCGATGAACTCAGGCAGGTCTTTCGGCAGGCAGCTTACTTCCAGCTCGGTAGTGGTGTGAGAAACAACGCCACCTTTCTTGACTGGAGCTTCTTCGCCAACGAAGTGTACAGGCACGATAGCGGTCAGTTTCTGACCGGCTACAACGCGTACGAAGTCAGCGTGCAGTACGTGGCCCTTGGAAGGGTGGCGCTGCAGGGCCTTGATGATAACGTTCTGCTTTTTGCCGCCAACGTTCAGTTCGATAACGTGGCTGTAGGCAGCATCGTTTTCGAGCAGTTTGGCAACTTCTTTAGCCAGCATGCTGATGGATTCAGGGGCTTTGTCGCCACCGTAAACTACAGCTGGAACCAGGCTTGCGAGACGACGCAGGCGGCGGCTCGCACCTTTCCCCAGGTCGGAACGCACTTCAGCATTCAGAGTAAAATCGTTCATGTTGTATCTCCAAAATAACCACATTCGCCCCAGCGTTTGCGACCAGCGCTAAAGGCGATATGGGCAAAAAAGCCCCGCCCCAACAGTATGTTGGGGCGGGGCGCT
Source organism: Pseudomonas paralactis (assembly GCF_001439735.1). Lineage (GTDB taxonomy): Bacteria > Pseudomonadota > Gammaproteobacteria > Pseudomonadales > Pseudomonadaceae > Aquipseudomonas > Aquipseudomonas paralactis. The sequence goes on along the minus strand of NZ_JYLN01000002.1, from coordinate 804,647 downwards.
TTTCGTCAGTGAGGTGCTCCGAAGGTTTGACCCTTAACGGAACATCGCGCTGATCGATTCTTCATTGCTGATGCGGCGAACCGCTTCGGCAACAACCGGTGCGATATCCAGTTGACGGATACGCGAACAGGCTTGAGCAGCAGCGGACAACGGGATGGTGTTAGTCACCACCAGTTCGTCCAGCATGGAGTTCTCGATGTTCTCGATCGCTCGGCCCGACAGCACAGGGTGTGTGCAGTAGGCGAAGACTTTTGCAGCACCGTGCTCTTTCAAGGCTTTCGCCGCGTGGCACAGGGTGCCGGCGGTGTCGACCATGTCATCAACCAGAATACAGGTACGCCCTTCGACATCACCGATGATATGCATCACTTCAGAGTGATTGGCTTTTTCACGGCGTTTATCGATGATCCCGAGGTCCACGCCCAGGGATTTGGCAACGGCCCGTGCACGCACGACGCCACCAATGTCCGGGGACACGATCATCAGGTTTTCAAAGCGCTGGTCTTCGATGTCATCCACCAGAACGGGGGAGCCGTAGATGTTATCTACCGGAATATCGAAGAACCCCTGGATTTGGTCAGCGTGCAGGTCAACCGTGAGAACACGGTCGATGCCTACCACGGTCAGCATGTCAGCAACGACTTTCGCGCTGATAGCCACACGTGCGGAACGCGGACGGCGATCCTGACGGGCATAACCAAAGTAAGGGATTACAGCTGTGATTCGAGTCGCTGAGGAGCGGCGGAAGGCATCAGCCATCACGACGAGTTCCATCAGGTTATCGTTGGTCGGAGCGCAGGTCGGCTGAATAATGAAGACGTCTTTACCGCGGACATTTTCATTGATCTCGGCTGTAATTTCGCCGTCGGAGAATTTACCGACAGAGATGTCACCGAGAGGGATATGCAGCTGACGTACGACACGTCGAGCCAGATCGGGGTTGGCATTCCCCGTAAAGACCATCATCTTGGACACGCGCAGTACCTAGAGGCTGAGGGTAACCTGGATGAGTATTAGAAAATGGCAGGGGCGGCTGGATTCGAACCAACGCATGGCAGGATCAAAACCTGCTGCCTTACCGCTTGGCGACGCCCCTGTATCTGTTGCAACGAGTGCCTAACACTCGATTCCTTTTAGAGCAGACTTTGCAGCTTGCGATGCAACATCGAAACGTTGCTTCCCTTTGCTACAAACCCTGTAAGGGTCTCTGTAAGAAGGGCCGAGACTTTATCAGCTTCAGCTTTGCTTGGGAAGCCCCCAAACACACAACTTCCAGTTCCGGTTAATTTTGCTTCGGTAAATTTACCTAACAAATTCAAAGCGTTACGTACCTCTGGATAACGCCTTGCTACAACCGGTAAGCAGTCATTTCGACTGTTTCCCTTGGGAACGGGGCGCACTTTAATGGGAGAAGAGTTACGTGTCAACAACGGATCTGAAAAAATTTCTGCTGTACTTACAGATACTTGCGGCACAAGCACGACATACCAGGGTTCTTCGGGCTCCACAGGGGTAAGTTTCTCCCCCACGCCTTCGGCAAACGCGGCGTGCCCACGCACGAAAACCGGGACGTCCGCGCCCAGTGTCAGGCCCAGCGCAGCCAGGCGATCGTGGTCCCAGCCCAGTTGCCACAAGTGGTTCAGACCCAGCAACGTCGTTGCGGCATTCGAGCTGCCGCCCCCGATACCGCCACCCATGGGCAGAATTTTGTCGATCCAGATATCGATCCCGAGCGGGCAGCCGGATTGTTGCTGAAGTTTTTTCGCCGCCTTCACGATCAGATTGCTGTCGTGGGGCACGCCTTCGAATTCGGTGTGCAGCTGGATCACACCGTCGTCGCGTACGGCAAAGGTCAGCTCATCGCCATAGTCGAGGAACTGAAAAAGTGTCTGCAACTCGTGATAGCCATCTTCACGGCGACCCAGAATGTGCAGCATCAGATTGAGTTTCGCGGGCGAGGGCAGGGTCAGGCGTTCTGTCACGTTATTGCCCCAACTTGCGCGGCTGCCAGTCCTTGATCACCAGCGTGACGTCAAGGTCGGTGCCGTGCAGCTTGATGCGCTCGGGCAGCCAATAACCGTTCTGTTGCACGTAGCTCAGGTACTCCACCTGCCAGCCGTCCTGCTCCAGGGAGGCAAGGCGACTGTCGCCGTTGAGGCTCAGGCGACTTTTGCTCTCGGGCGCCGGAAGGCCGCGTACCCACCACACCAGATGTGAGACGGGCAGTTTCCAGCCGATCTGCTGCTCCAGCAGTTCCTCCGGGGACGTCGCTTCGTAGCGTCCCTGGTTGGCGACTTCCAGGCTCACCTGTCCCGGCCGGCCCGTCAGGCGAGCAGCACCCCGACCCAGCGGTCCGGAGAGGCGGATGTCGTAATAATCCTGGCGTTGCAGCCAGAACAGGGTGCCGCTGCCTGAATCTTTCGGCGCACGCACCCCGACCTTGCCCTCGATCTGCCAGCCGTCGATGCTGCTCAGCTGATCCTTGTGTTGTTTCCATTGCGCCGGGTTGCCCTGGCCCTCAACGGATTCACGGGTGCCTACGCCCGCGCAACCGGCGAGCAGGGCGATAAAACTGAAGACGATAATGTGGCGCAAGAACATAAGCTTAAAGGGTCTCGGATCCGGTCAGGCGCTTGATGGTGCCGCGCAGGATGGGGCTTTCGGGTTGTTCCTTGAGGAATTTTTCCCAGATTTGTCGGGCTTCGCGTTGCTTGCCTTTGGCCCAGAGCACTTCGCCCAGGTGTGCGGCGACTTCTTGGTCGGGAAAACGCTCAAGAGCCTGGCGCAGCAGGCGCTCGGCCTCGTCGAGGTTGCCCAGGCGGTAATTCACCCAGCCCAGGCTGTCGAGCACGGCCGGGTCTTCAGGGTTGAGCGCATGGGCCTGTTCGATCAGCGCCTTGGCTTCGGCGTAACGTGTGGTGCGGTCAGACAAGGTGTAACCCAGGGCGTTGAGTGCCATGGCGTTATCCGGGTCGCGCTTGATGATCAGGCGCAGGTCTTTCTCCAACTGGGCCAGGTCATTGCGTTTTTCTGCCTGCATGGCGCGGGTGTACAGCAGGTTCAAATCGTCGGGATATTGCAGCAACGCTTGTTGCAGCAGCTTCCAGGCGCGTTCGCCCTGTTTGTTGGCCGATAAGGTCTCGGCCTGGATCAAGTACAGCTGGATGGCGTAGTCCGGCTCGGCATCGCGGGCCGCGGCCAGGCGTTTTTCCGCTTCGTCGGTACGGCCATTGCTCATCAGGATGTCGGCCTGGCGCAACTGGGCGGGCAGGTAGTCATTGCCGGGGCCGACCTGGGCGTACTCAAGCAGCGCGGCCTGCGGGTCGTTGCGTTCTTCAGCGATGCGGCCCAGGTTCAGGTGCGCCGAGTCCACATGGCTGTCCCGTTCGATCAGTTGTTCCAGATAGCCTTTGGCCTCGTCCCAGGCTTTGGCTTCCAGGCACACCAGGGCCAGCGAATAGCGCAGCTCGTCGTCGTCCGGGTATTGCTGGACGAGGTTGGCAAACTGCACTTTGGCGTCTTCCATGCGGTCCTGCTCAACCAGCATTCGTGCATACGTCAGGCGCAGGCGCTTGTCGTCCGGGTATTTCTTGATGCTTTTTTCCAGCAGAGGAATCGCTTCCTTGCCGCGATTGAGGTTTTGCAGCAGGCGTGCTCGCAGCAGAATCGGCGCAATCTCGCCATCTTCCGGCGGGTTCTGCTCAAGCAATTTGAGTGCGGCGTCGGCTTCGTCATCCTGTTGCAACAGCAAGGCTTTGCCGAAAATCAACTGGCTGTTCTTCGGATGCTTTTGCAGCAGGCGGTCGAAACTCTTCATCAGGCCATTGCGCGTGTCCTGATCGGTGTCGGCGGCCGACAGCGCCAGGAAATCGAAATGCGTGTCGCCCTTGCCCTGCAGGACTTTCTCCATATAAACCATGGAGTCGTCATAGCGACCCGCGCGCGCCAGTTGTACGGCGGCGGCGCGCTGGGCTTCCAGATCGTCGGGGGCATTTTTTGCCCAGATCAGCGACGTGTCCAGCGCAGCCTGGTCGGCTCCCAGGTATTCGGCAATGCGAAAGGCCCGCTCGGAAATGCCCGGATCCTGGGTATTGATGGCCTGGGTCACGTAATTATCCAGCGCAATATCGAAACGATTACGCTGGCCGGCCAGTTCCGCCGTCAGCAGGCTGTAGATCGTTTCTTCACTGAACGAGGAATAAACCTTGGGCTTTTCAGGGGCGGGGGCGGTGTCTTCTACCGGCGGCGTAGCCTCCGGCGACACGGGTGCCATGGCCTGGCAGCCGCTGAGGAAGACAAAAGCAAGGAGCAACGCGGAAGATCTATTCATATAGGAAGAGGACGACTAACCTGCGGTCGGATCATCATGACACAAGCCTTCGGCCAAACATAACCGGGGCACTCGGAATACGACTATTGCTGCCTTTTGCCTTGCCTTTGTAGGAGCGAGCTTGCTCGCGAAAAACCTGAGAGCGCCGCTGGGCGTCAGGCTTACCGCGTTATCGTTGACGATTTTCGCGAGCAAGCTCGCTCCTACAAAGAGGCGATGATAGGCATAAGGTATAGGGACAATAGACGACGGTGGTTGTTCTGGATCTTTCGAAGTAGGACAATTGTCGGCTTCCCGACATCATCAGCGATATTGAATGGCCTTCCTCGCACTCGGTATTAACCACAAGACTGCCTCCGTAGACGTGCGCGAGCGCGTGGCGTTTACCCCTGAGCAGTTGGTTGAGGCCTTGCAGCAGCTCTGCCGGATCACCGACAGCCGCGAAGCTGCGATCCTTTCGACCTGCAATCGCAGCGAGCTCTATATAGAGCAGGAACATCTCTCGGCGGATGTGGTGCTGCGCTGGCTGGCCGATTATCACCATTTGAGCCTCGATGACCTGCGCGCCAGTGCTTATGTGCACGAAGAGGATGCGGCAGTTCGTCACATGATGCGCGTGGCGGCCGGTCTCGACTCGCTGGTGCTGGGCGAGCCGCAAATTCTTGGGCAGATGAAGTCTGCCTACGCCGTGGCGCGTGAGGCCGGCACGGTCGGTCCGCTGCTGGGGCGTTTATTCCAGGCCACCTTCAATTCGGCCAAACAGGTGCGCACCGACACGGCGATCGGCGAAAACCCTGTATCGGTGGCCTTTGCCGCTGTCAGCCTGGCCAAGCAGATTTTCAGCGACTTGCAGCGCAGCCAGGCGCTGCTGATCGGTGCTGGTGAAACCATTACCCTGGTCGCGCGGCACCTGCACGATTTGGGCGTGAAGCGCATCGTGGTCGCCAACCGCACGCTTGAACGGGCGAGCATCCTTGCCGAACAGTTCGGGGCTCATGCGGTGTTGCTGTCGGACATCCCGGCTGAGCTGGTGCGCAGTGATATCGTCATCAGTTCCACCGCCAGCCAGTTGCCGATTCTCGGTAAAGGCGCGGTCGAAAGCGCGTTGAAACTGCGCAAGCACAAGCCTATTTTCATGGTGGATATCGCCGTTCCGCGGGATATCGAACCAGAAGTCGGCGAGTTGGACGACGTTTACCTCTATAGCGTCGACGATTTGCATGAAGTCGTCGCCGAGAACCTCAAAAGCCGCCAGGGTGCTGCCCAGGCCGCCGAGGAAATGGTCAGCACCGGCGCAGAAGATTTTATGGTGCGCCTGCGTGAATTGGCGGCGGTGGATGTGCTCAAGGCGTATCGTCAGCAGGGCGAACGCCTGCGCGACGAGGAGCTGAGCAAGGCCCAGCGTTTGCTCGCCAACGGCAGCAGCGCCGAAGAGGTGCTGATGCAATTGGCCCGTGGCCTGACCAATAAACTGCTCCATGCACCCAGTGTTCAGTTGAAAAAGCTTACCGCCGAAGGCCGCCTCGATGCGCTGGCCATGGCCCAGGAACTCTTTGCCCTCGGTGAGGGCGCGTCAGACAGCTCTTCGGATAAAAAACCGCAATGAAAGCGTCACTGCTCAATAAACTGGACGTGCTCCAGGACCGTTTCGAAGAACTGACCGCCTTGCTCGGCGACGGCGAGGTCATTTCTGATCAGGCCAAGTTTCGCGCTTATTCCAAGGAGTACGCCGAAGTTGAGCCAATCGTAGCCACCTACAAAATGCTCACGAAAGTACAGGCTGACCTCGAAGGCGCTCAGGCGCTGCTCAAGGACAGCGATCCGGACATGCGTGAAATGGCCGTGGAAGAAGTCCGCGAAGCCAAGGAAAAGCTCGCCGAATTGGAGGGCGACCTCCAGCGTATGTTGCTGCCCAAGGACCCCAACGATGGGCGCAACGTGTTCCTCGAAATCCGCGCCGGCACGGGTGGTGACGAGGCGGCGATTTTCTCCGGCGACTTGTTCCGCATGTATTCACGCTACGCCGAACGACGCGGTTGGCGGGTCGAGATTCTGTCCGAGAACGAAGGTGAGCACGGTGGCTATAAAGAAGTCATCGCCCGAGTTGAAGGTGACAACGTCTACGGCAAGTTGAAGTTCGAATCCGGTGCCCACCGCGTGCAGCGTGTGCCGGCCACGGAATCCCAGGGCCGTATTCACACCTCGGCGTGCACTGTGGCCGTGTTGCCCGAGCCGGACGAACAGGAAGCCATCGAGATCAACCCGGCGGACTTGCGCGTTGATACCTACCGCTCGTCGGGCGCCGGTGGCCAGCACGTCAATAAGACCGACTCGGCGATTCGGATTACCCACTTGCCATCGGGCATCGTGGTGGAATGCCAGGAAGAACGCTCCCAGCACAAAAACCGGGCGCGGGCGATGTCCTGGCTGTCGGCCAAGTTGAACGACCAGCAAACCAGCGCCGCCGCCAACGCCATTGCCAGCGAGCGTAAGTTGCTGGTGGGCTCGGGCGACCGTTCCGAGCGTATCCGTACCTACAACTTTGCCCAGGGGCGGGTAACCGACCATCGGGTCAACCTCACCCTTTATTCCCTGGACGAGATTCTCGCCGGCGGCGTGGATGCGGTAATCGAGCCGTTGCTCGCTGAGTACCAGGCTGATCAGCTGGCCGCGATAGGTGAATAAATGACCATCATTGCCAGCCTGCTGCGCGCCGCCGACCTGCCCGATTCGCCCACCGCGCGCCTGGATGTGGAACTGCTGCTGGCCGCCGCCCTGGGCAAGTCCCGCAGTTATCTGCACACCTGGCCGGAAAAGATCGTCAGCAGCGAAGATGCCCTGACCTTTGCCGATTACCTGCAACGTCGTCGCAGCGGCGAGCCGGTGGCCTATATCCTCGGCCAGCAAGGGTTTTGGAAGCTGGACCTGGAAGTCGCACCGCACACGCTGATCCCGCGCCCGGAAACCGAATTGCTGGTGGAAGCTGCACTGGAGTTGCTGGCTGCTACCCCCGCCAAAGTGCTGGACCTGGGCACCGGCAGCGGCGCCATTGCCTTGGCGTTGGCCAGTGAGCGCCCGGCCTGGCAGGTTACCGCTGTCGATCGCGTGCTCGAAGCCGTGGCCCTGGCCGAGCGCAACCGCCAGCGCCTGCACCTCAATAACGCCACAGTGCTGAACAGCCATTGGTTCAGTGCTCTGCAAGGCGACCGCTTCGACTTGATCATCAGCAACCCGCCTTACATCGCCGACAACGATCCGCACCTGGTGGCGGGTGACGTGCGGTTTGAACCGGCCAGCGCCCTGGTGGCCGGGCCTGATGGCCTGGATGATTTGCGTCTGATCATCAATGAATCACCGGCCCATCTGAATGCCGGTGGCTGGCTGTTGCTTGAGCATGGCTACGACCAGGCGCTGGCTGTGCGTGACTTGTTGCTGGGCCAGGGTTTTGAAGGCGTACACAGCCGTATCGATCTTGGTGGTCACGAACGCATCACCCTGGGGCATCGCCCGTGCTGACCGACCAGGAGCTGTTGCGCTATAGCCGGCAGATTCTGTTGCAGCATGTCGACATCGACGGCCAGTTGCGGCTGAAACAGAGCCGTGCGTTGATCGTCGGCCTCGGTGGCCTGGGCGCTCCGGTTGCGCTTTATCTTGCCGCTGCCGGCGTGGGTGAGTTGCACCTGGCGGATTTTGACACGGTGGATTTGACCAACCTGCAACGCCAGATCATCCATGACACCCACAGCGTAGGGCAGACCAAGGTCGATTCGGCCATGCGTCGCCTGAGCGCGATCAACCCTGAAATTACGTTGATCGCCCATCGCGTGGCGCTGGATGCCGACTCGCTGGTCTGTGCAATCGGCGCGGTGGACGTGGTGCTCGATTGCAGTGACAACTTCTCTACCCGCGAAGCGGTGAATGCGGCCTGCGTCGCGGCGGGCAAGCCATTGATCAGTGGCGCGGCCATTCGCCTTGAGGGGCAATTGTCGGTATTCGACCCGCGTCGCGTCGACAGCCCGTGCTATCACTGTTTATACGGGCATGGCAGCGACACCGAGTTGACCTGCAGCGAAGCCGGTGTGGTCGGGCCGTTGGTGGGGCTGGTCGGTAGCCTGCAAGCGTTGGAAGCCTTGAAGCTGCTGGCAGGTTTCGGTGAGCCGCTGGTGGGTCGCCTGCTGCTGATCGACGCCTTGACCACGCGTTTTCGCGAGTTGCGCGTCAAGCGCGACCCTGGCTGCAGCGTGTGTGGAACCCGGCATGGTTAAGGGCGCGCCCATCGGTGTGTTCGATTCTGGCGTCGGCGGCCTGACGGTGCTGGAAGAAATTCAGCAGTTATTGCCCCATGAATCGCTGCTGTACGTGGCCGACTGCGGGCATATCCCCTATGGCGAGAAGACGCCGGCGTTTATCCTTGAGCGTTCTCGAACCGTCGCCGAGTTCTTCCGCGAACGCGGCGCCAAGGCGTTTGTGATCGCGTGTAACACCGCAACGGTCGCTGCCGTTGCCGATTTACGCCAGGACTACCCCGACTGGCCGCTGGTCGGCATGGAACCTGCGGTCAAACCTGCTGCTGCAGCTACCCGCAGCGGCGTGGTGGGGGTGCTCGCCACCACCGGTACGCTGCAAAGCGCCAAATTCGCGGCCCTGCTCGACCGCTTTGCCACTGATGTGCGAGTGGTTACCCAACCCTGCCCGGGTCTGGTTGAGCTGATCGAAGCGGGGGATCTGAACAGCCCCGCCTTGCGCACGCTGTTGCAGGGCTATATCGAGCCGCTGCTCAGCGCCGGTTGCGACACCATCATCCTGGGTTGCACCCACTATCCCTTCCTCAAGCCGCTCCTGGCGCAGATGCTGCCCGCCAGCATTATCCTGATCGACACCGGCGCCGCCGTGGCACGCCAGCTCAAGCGCTTGCTGGATGAGCGCGACTTGCTGGCGACTCGCAATCCGGAGACTGCACAGTTCTGGACCAGCGGCGATCTGTCTCACCTAAGAAAAATCCTACCGACACTCTGGACACATCCCGGCGTTGTGCGAAAATTTGGCCTGTGAAAATTTCGTGAAATAACGCTGAAAAAAGCTGAACTTCTGGCTACACGCCAGCTTCTATAGGCCGTTAGCCTGTACAAAACTTAATAAACTAGTTCGCAAAGGATGTTTCTGATGAAGCGCTTGTTCTGTTTGGCCGCGATTGCGGTCGCTATGTTGGGACACTCTGTTTCAGCCCAGGCCGCCGGCCTGGAGTTCGGCCTGGGAAGCACCAGCGATTCGACGCTGACCTATCGCTTGGGTCTGACTTCCGATTGGGATAAAAGCTGGATGCAGAGCAACGTCGGCCGACTGACCGGCTACTGGAGCGGCGCCTATACCTATTGGGAAGGTGACGATCGAGCAGGCGCGAGCAGCCTGTCGTTCTCGCCGGTATTTGTGTATGAGTTTGCCGGCGAGTCGGTCAAGCCTTACATCGAAGCCGGTATCGGTGTGGCGGTGTTCTCCCGCACGCGGTTGGAAGACAACAACATCGGCCAAGCCTTCCAGTTCGAAGACCGCCTGGGTTTCGGCCTGCGATTTGCCGGTGGGCATGAAGTGGGCATTCGTGCCACGCATTATTCCAACGCCGGTATCAGCAGCAATAACGACGGGGTTGAGAGCTACGCGTTGCACTACACCATGCCGTTGTAGGCAATGTAACGCACTGTAGGAGCGAGCTTGCTCGCGAAGAACGTCAACGATAACGCAGTGAATCAGGGTTGACGTGGCGCGTTCGGATTTTTCGCGAGCAAGCTTGCTCCTACAGGTCAGCGATAGACCGTGGCGATGCCTTCGCGTTCTTCAAGGCATTCCGGCGCACCCATCTCGAACTCCCGGCAAATCAACGGTCGCAGCGCATAGATCGTGCACATCATCGTGTCTCGATCCAGTGCGGCGCACCAGCCGTCGTCCAGGCGCAGCATCACTTCGCCGCCCCACTCATCGGTATCGATAAAGCGCTGCGGCACGCCCGTGTCGGTGATCAGCATGACTTCCAGTTGGCAGCAACAGGCTGCGCACGTCGAGCAAGTGACGGCCGGTTCAGTGATTTGAATATGGGGGATGTTGGTCATAGCCGCGCAGTGTAAGGCAAGTGCGTTAAACGCGTATGAGCGCTCGGACAAAACGTCAGTGTTCCAGCCTGCGTGCTAGCCCGTGCAGCAGGGGAAACAGCATGGCCCATAACAGCGCCAGGCCGATCAGGGTCGTTGTCGTACCGTAACCAAAACCCACGCCAGCCAATTGGCTGCCTGCGTAATAAGACAACGGCCCGCCCACCACGCCCAACAGGCTGGCAAGCCACCAGGGCCGCGCGCTCCAGGCCAGGCAATGGCGCAGCGTTGTGGCCAGCAACGCCCAAAGCACGATCAACCAGAATGGAATCATTGGCCCGGGCTCGTTGAAGTGGAACACGCCCAGGCTGCGCAGCAGCGTGTCCAGCAATGTGCCTGCCAGTGTCACGTTGAGCACGAGCAGGCCGTCATCTGCCGGCGAACTTATCCACAGCAGATGCACCCCCAGTGCCGCCAGGCCCACCAACAGCCATAGGCTGTCGCCGCCGATTACACAGGCAAACCAGCCGCACTGAAACAGCGCGGCATTGGTCAGGATTTTAAGCACTGAAGCGCCCGAGCAGCGGCGGGTTGATCGCGGCCGGTTTGGCCAGCAGCAATTGTGCAGTACCAATGGTGCGTTCCATAAACCCGCCTTCGCAATAGCACAGGTAGAACTCCCACAAACGCAGGAAGTACTCGTCGTAGCCCAGTTCTGTGAGACGGCCATGGGCGCGGCGGAAGTTTTCATGCCACAGGCGCAGGGTACGGGCGTAGTGCAGGCCGAAGTCCTCCATGTGCAGCAGGTTCATGTCGGTGTCGCGGCTGACGATGTGCAGCATGTTCTGCACACAGGGCAGGGCACCGCCGGGGAAGATGTAGCGCTGGATAAAGTCGACGCTGCGCTTGGCCTGCTCAAAGCGCTGTTCGCGAATGGTGATGGCTTGCAGCAGCATCAAGCCGTTGGGCTTGAGCAAATGCGCGCATTGTTTGAAATAGGTCGGCAGGAACCGATGGCCCACCGCCTCGATCATCTCGATTGACACCAGCTTGTCGTATTCGCCAGTGAGGTCGCGGTAATCGCTGAGCAGCAAGCTCACTTGCGCTTGCAGGCCCAGCGCCTGGATGCGTTTTTCGGTGTAGGCGAATTGTTCTTTGGATAAGGTCGTGGTGGTGACCTTGCAGCCATAATGCTGCGCCGCATATAGCGCCATGCTGCCCCAGCCAGTGCCGATTTCCAGCAGATGGTCGCTGGGTTTGAGCGCCAGTTTCTGGCAGATGCGCTCCAGCTTGTTCAGTTGCGCTTGTTCCAGCGTATCGTCGGGGCTCAAGAACTGCGCCGCCGAGTACATCATGGTCGGGTCGAGAAATTCTTCGAACAGGTCGTTGCCCAGATCGTAATGGGCGGCGATGTTTTTCTGCGAGCCCTTGCGTGTGTTGCGGTTGAGCCAATGCAGGCCCTGGGTGAACGGGCGGGCCATGCGCGCCAGGCCACCTTCCATGGCGTCGAGCACTTGCAGGTTGCTGACCATCACCCGGACCACAGCGGTAAGGTCGGGGCTGGTCCAGTAACCGTGGATATACGCCTCGCCGGCGCCGATCGAACCATTGGCGGCCACCAGGCCCCAAACCGCCGAGTCGAGAATCTGAATCTCGCCCAACAGGTGCGCTTCCCGTGCGCCGAACACTTGCCGCTCGCCGTCTTCGATCACCACCAATTGGCCGTGACGCAGTTGGCTGAGCTGGCGCAGCACCGCCTTGCGCAGCAGCGCAGCGGTCATGCCGTTGACGTTCAGGCGGTTAGCCTTGACCGATAAGCTAGGGGATTTCATGGCGGCGATCCTTGGTATACCCGACTGCGGTGCGAGAGGCGCCATCGGCGGCCCGGTGGGAGAAAATCGGTGTGCGTTTGAGCAGCAGGCGCAAGGCTTGCCAGTAGATGGCCAGGCAAGTCTTGGCGGTCATCCAGGGGAAGCGCCACAAATAGCGATGCAGGCTGGCGCGGCTGAGTGCGTGTTTTTCCAGGCTCAAGGTGGCGTCGAAGACTTTTTGCGCGCCCTGCCAGTCGGCCATGTGTACACCGAGCCGGGCGGCGGGCGGGCTGAAACTCATGCGGTATTCCAGGTCACGCGGCAAGAAGGGCGACACATGGAACGCCTTGGCCACAGCGAAGTGCTGGTGCTCATCGGCCCCGAGGGGCTGGGCCGGCAGGATATAGTGATAGCGCTCGCGCCATGGCGTGTTGGTCACTTCACACAGGATCGCGGCCAGCTGCCCGTCGGCTTCGAAACAGTAGAAGAAACTCACCGGATTGAACGCCAGGCCCCAGCTGCGGGCCTGGGTCAGCAGGCAGATAGCGCCCTGGGGTGTACGTCCCAGAGCCTTGCCGACTTCTTGGCGCACCGCATCGCTCAAGCTCATGCCATGACGCGTCAGTTCACGCAGGTAGTCCTGCTGGCGAAAGCCGAAGGGCGCCAGGCGACTCGCTCCGGCCAACGGCGAGAGCGCCAGTACTTGATCCTGTTCGCTGAGGTCCAGGTACAGCAGGCCAATGCGGTAGCGAAAGGCGTGGGCCCTGGGCGTAAACCGACGATGGGCGATCCAGCCGCTGTACAAGGCGCTGTTCACAGGGTTTCCCCAAACGCCTGGGCCACGCGCAGAGCGCTGACCACGCCGTCCTCGTGAAAGCCGTTGGCCCAATATGCGCCGCAATAGAAGGTGTTGCGGGCACCGTGCAATTCTTCCCAGCGTGCTTGAGCGGCCACGGCGGCCAGGCTGTACTGCGGGTGGGCGTAGGTGTAGCGCGCGAGGATCTTCAGTGGGTTGATCATTTGCGTCTGGTTGAGGCTGACACAAAAGGTGGTGTCGCTGTCGATGCCCTGCAGGATGTTCATGTCGTAGGTAACGGCGGCCTGATTTTGCGAGTTGCCGGTCAGCCGGTAATTCCAACTGGCCCAGGCCAGCTTGCGGTCGGGCAGCAAGCGCGTATCGGTGTGCAGCACCACATCGTTGTCGGCGTAGGGCAGGGCGCCGAGGATCTCTCGTTCGGCCTGGCTCGGGTCTTCGAGCAACGCCAGGGCTTGATCACTGTGGCAGGCGAATACCACACGGTCGAAGGTTTCGCTGCCGGCAGGGCTGTGGATAACTACCCCATCATCGGTGCGCTGCACTTTATGCACAGGGCAATCGAGGCGCACATGTTCGCGAAAGCTGCGGCTCAGCGGTTCGATGTAACTGCTTGATCCGCCTTCGATCACGCACCATTGCGGCCGGTTGTTGACCGATAGCAAACCGTGGTTCTTGAAGAAACGCACGAAGAATTGCAGCGGGAAACCGAGCATGTCCGAAAGGGACATCGACCAGATCGCTGCCCCCATCGGCACGATGTAGTGGCGGATAAATCTTTGGCCATAACCGCCGGCTGCAAGGTAGTCGCCGAGGGTCATCTCGGCGCTGATACGCTGCTCTTGCAGGTCCAGAGGCGCCTGGCGATTGAAGCGCAGGATATCGCGCAACATGCCCCAGAAACCCGGTGACAGAATATTGCGGCGCTGGGCAAACAGGCTGTTGAGGTTGTTGCCGTTGTACTCGAACCCGCTGCTTTGGTCGCACACCGAAAAACTCATTTCGGTGGGTTTGAATGTCACGCCGATCTGGCCCAGCAACTGGATGAAGTTGGGGTAGGTCCAGTCGTTGAACACAATAAAGCCGGTGTCCACGGCATGGCGTTCACCCTCCACGGTAACCTGGACGGTGTGCGTATGCCCGCCGATGCGGTCGCCCGCTTCGAACACGGTGATGTCGTGGCGGCGGCTGAGCAGGTAGGCGCTGGTCAGCCCGGCGATACCGCTGCCGACAATGGCGATCTTCACAGATCATCCTTTTTCGGTGGCGGGCTGCGCAACATGCGCTTGCCGATGATCAGTTGCGCGCGATTGGGCAGCTTCGACAGCGGCCACAGGGTGGCGATGAACATGGCCGGGAAGGCGATCTCCAGCGGGCGTTTTTCCAGTTTTGCAAAGATGTGTCGCGCTGCCTTGTCGGCGGGCCAGCTCAAGGGCATCGGGAAGTCGTTGCGCTCGGTCAGCGGGGTGTCGACAAAACCGGGACTGATCACGGTGACGTCGATATTTTCCGGCGACAGGCTGATGCGCAGGGACTCGAACAGGTAGCGCAGGCCGGCCTTGGAGGCACCGTAGGCTTCGGCGCGGGGCATCGGCAGGTAAGTCACGGCGCTGGCCACGCCCACCAGGTGCGGAGTACGCCCGGCGCGCAACAGTGGCAGAGCGGCCTCGATGCAATAACTACTGGCCAGCAGATTGGTGCGCACCACATGCTCGATGATCGATGCATCAAATTGCCGGGCGTCGACATATTCACAGGTGCCGGCATTGAGGATCACCGTGTCCAGGGCGCCCCAGACCTGGGCGATGTGTTCACCGATCTCGCGCACGGTCTGGCTGTTGGTCAGGTCACCGGCCACCACCAGCACTTGCCCGGGATAACGATGGGCGAGAGCCTCCAGTGGGCCTTTTGTGCGGGAACTGAGGGCCACGTGCGCGCCACTGTTGAGCAGTTCTACGGCCAATGCTGCACCGATGCCACTGCTGGCGCCGGTCAGCCAATAACGGCGGGGCGATACAAGGCTCATCCCATTCTCCTTTTCAGCCAACTGATGACGCCGCCGACAATCGGCACATGTTCATAAAGCAATGCACCGGCATCGAAATAATCACGATGCCGATAAACCTTGTCGCGCCACATCAAGTGGGAACAACCCTCTACCCGGATCATCTTGCCTGCGGCCAGGCGCGGATGACGAAAGCTCATGATCCAGCGCAGGTAGCCTTCGCCTTCGGCCGTCTGGTCGACACCCTGAAACTCGAAATCCAGTTGGCCGACGTTGCTGTACAGCTGCGCGAAATAACGCTGCAGTTCTGGCAGCCCATGCACTTGATGCAGCGGGTCGGCAAATACAATGTCATCGCTGTACAAACTGCCGAGCAGGTGCAAGTTGTGCTTGTCCAGCGTAGCGAAGGTTTTGGCGAATTGGCGCAGGAAGTCACTCATGCTCAGCCATCTCCTGACGTGAAGGCAGGCGGCGAAAAGCGGCCAATGCGCGCTCCCGGGAGGCTTTGAGGTCGACGATGGCGCGCGGGTAATCCGCCACGCCAAACAAACCGCCAGCCACTGCCGGGTTGTGCACTTCTTTTTTATTCAGCGTGGCCAGTTCCGGCAGCCAGCGTTTGATGAAGATGCCGTCGCCGTCGAATTTTTCCGATTGGCTCAGCGGGCTGAAAATCCGGAAGTACGGTGCCGAGTCGGTACCGGTCGATGAGCTCCATTGCCAGCCGCCGTTATTGGCCGCCAGGTCGCCGTCGATCAGATGGCGCATAAAGAAGCGCTCGCCTTCGCGCCAGTCGATCAGCAGGTTTTTGGTCAGGAACATCGCCACCACCATGCGCAGGCGGTTGTGCATCCAGCCGGTTTCCAGCAATTGGCGCATGGCCGCGTCTATGATCGGCAAGCCCGTGCGTGCTTGCTGCCAGGCAGCGAGGTCTTCGGGAGCGTCGCGCCAGGCCAGCGCTTCGGTTTCCGGGCGAAAGGCGCGGTGGCGGGATACCCGCGGGTAGCCGACCAGGATGTGCTTGTAAAATTCGCGCCATAGCAGCTCGTTGATCCAGGTGATGGCGCCGATGTCGCCGCTTTCGAACTCGCCCTGGTTGGTTTGCAGCGCGGCGTGCAAGCACTGGCGCGGCGAAACCACGCCGGCGGCAAGGTAGGCGGAAAGCTGGCTGGTACCGGGTTTGGCCGGAAAGTCGCGCTCGTCTTTGTAATAGCTGATCTGCTGGTCGGCGAAGGCGTTGAGGCGACGGCGCGCTTCGTCTTCACCGGCTGGCCAGAGGGCGCGCAAGGTTTCGCTGGGCGGCTCGAAACCGTCTACCGTAGTCGGCACCGGGTCGCTTTTCACGTCGAGCCTGGCCTGGGCTTTCGGCGTTGCCACCAGGCGCGGCAGGGCGCTGTGCAGGCGGTTGTAGCACACCTTGCGAAACTGGCTGAACACCTGGAAATAGGTACCGGTCTTGGTCAGTACGCTACCGGGTTGGAAAAACAGTTGGTCCAGATAGTGGTGAAACGTCACGCCGCGCGCTTGCAGAGCGTGGGCCACTGCGCTGTCGCGGCGGCTTTCGTGAATGCCGTATTCCTCGTTGACGTGCACCGATTCCACCGACAGATCCCGGCACAGCTCGCTCAGCACCGCTGGCGCCTGGTCCCAGGTGGCGGCGTGGCGAATCAACAGCGGGATGTTCAGTTCGCCCAGCGAACGGCTCAGGCATTGCAGGTTGCGCAGCCAGAAATCGACTTTGCACGGCGCGTCATCGTGGGCCAGCCACTGTTCTGGAGTGATCAGGTAAATGGCCGCGACGGGGCCGCGCTGGCTTGCGGCAGCCAGGGCAGTGTTGTCGTGCAGGCGCAAGTCGGTGCGCAGCCAGATCAGATGCATTTAGACAATTCCACGCTGGATCAATAACTGGTGGGCCGACAAGGGGTCTTGCGCCACGAACAATTCGGGGATGTCGCGGGCGAGCGCGGACAACTCGGCGTTGTGAATACACACGGCCGGGCCGGCAATCAGGGTTGGGCAACTGACACCGCCCAATAGTTTTGTGAGTGCCGACAAATGGAGGGTTTTACTCGAATACAGCAATACTGCGCGGGGTCGCAGGTGTTCCACCGCCAGGGCCAATTCACCGGCAGGCAGCGGCCAGTCGAATACTTCCACCGGGCAGTCGGCGCTGCTGGCCAGCCAGGCACTGAGCCACAGGTGCGGCTCCAGCGGCAGGTCGGAATGGTTGACCAGCAACAGCGGTGCGCCGTGGAGTTGGCGATTGTTGTGATAAATCCGCGCGCCGAACTTGCTGCGCAACCATGACAGAAAAAACACCCGCTCCATCTGCGCGCCGAACTGGCCCTGCCATTTCTGCTCCAGCTCCGTGAGCAGCGGCAGCATCAATTGCTCGCACAAGGTACGTGGCGGGTAGAGCGCCATGGCCTGGTTGAAGGCGTCGTCGACCCGACGTTCGGCCAGTTCGCTGATGGCATCCACCAAATGCTGGCGCAGGGCGTGCCACTCGTTTTCCATGGGTTCGGGGCTGGCCTGGGCTGAGTCGATCAAGCCTTTGACCTGGCTGACGGGCACGCCACGGTTAAGCCAGGTGAGGATCGCATGGATGCGTTGTACGTGATCGGCACTGAACAGCCGATGCCCCTTGGGTGTGCGCTGCGGCACGATGAGGCCGTAGCGGCGTTCCCAGGCGCGCAGGGTCACAGCGTTGACGCCGGTCTGGCGCGCCACTTCGCGGATCGGCAACCAGCCGTTTTCAAGGGCCAGGGCAATGTCTTCGCCGGGTTCGTCTAGCAGGGCAGCTTTCATGGGTTATATCGCATTACGCAGGCTGAGGTTTTCCGGGTGCGGTTGCAGGTAGGCCTGCTGCGCAATGTAACGATCCGGGTGTTGGCGAAAGTGGTGCTTGAGCAGGGTCAGTGGCACCACCAGCGGTACGATGCCCTGGCGGTACTGGCCGATCACTGTTTGCATTTCCTGTTTGTCATCGGCGCTGATGGCCTGCTTGAGATAGCCGCTGATGTGTTGCAGTACATTGCTGTGGGTGCCGCGCGTGGCGCACTTTTTCAAACCCGCCATCAGCTCGCTGAAATAACCATGGGCCAAAGCCTGGAGGTCGACGTCCTTGCCCATGCTGCCGAGCAAGTGACCCAGGCTTTTGTAATGCACCGGGCTGTGGGCCATCAGCAGGTATTTGTAGCGCGAGTGGAAGGTCAGCAGGCCGTGGCGGGTGAGCCCCTCGGCCAGCAATTTTTGCCAGGTGGCGTACACGAATACACGGGTCAGGAAGTTTTCCCGCAGCACAGGGTCGTTCAGCCGACCGTCTTCTTCCACCGGCAGGTTGGGGTGGCGTGCGCAAAACGCCTGGGCATAAATGCCGCGCCCGCCACCGTCAACGGGCGTGCCGTTGGCGCGGTACACCTTGACCCGCTCCAGACCGCAGGATGGCGACTTTTGCATGAAGATATAGCCGCACAGGTCGGTGTGTGCCTGGGCCATCTGCTGACCGTAGTCGTGCAGTGGCTGCGTGACGTTGAGTTCACGGTTTACCGTGCCAACGGCTTGTGGCTGCGCAGGGTCACCCACCAGGCGGATTGGCTCGCGGGGGATGCCCATGCCAATGGCGACTTCAGGGCACAACGGCACGAAGTCGAAGTAGTCGCTGAGCGTCTGGGTGCACAGCAGAGACTGTTTATGCCCGCCGTTAAAGCGCACGTTCTCGCCAAGAAGGCAGGCGCTGATGGCGATCTTCGGTTTTGTACTCCTGGACATACCCAAAACCTCTGCAAGAATCCTGTACAAGTTATAAAACTTGTACAACTAAACCTCATCATAGATTCGATGTTGTACAAGTCAAATAGTTTGTAGAGGTTTTTTCTGCAGCGTTACTTCCAGCCGATTTTCCACTGTTCGGCGTTTTGCAGGGTTTGCCAGGGCAGGCGTTCAGCGCGCCGGGTCAGCACGGCTTGCAGTTCGATTTCCAGCACCGTGCCTTCGTCGTCACGAAACAACTCGGTGACCAGAAAATGTTTTTCCTTGTTGCGTGGCTGTGCTGCCGTCCATTTCGACAGCAGCAACTTGCTGGGGTTGAGGCGGTTCATTGCAGGTGTTCGATCAAGCGTCGCGCCGCTTCCTGGCCACTGAGCCAGGCGCCTTCCACCCGGCCCGAGAGGCACCAGTCGCCGCAGACGAACAGGCCCAGGTCGGCATCGGCCAGTACACCAAACTCATGGCTGCCCGACGGGCGAGCGTAGAGCCAGCGGTGGGCCAAACTGAATGACGGCGCGGGCATGGCGCTATGCAACAGTTCAGCGAAGGCGCCGTGCAGATGCTCGATTACCGCTTCCTTGGGCAGGTCCAGGTGGGCCTTGCTCCAGGCGCTGGTGGCGTGCAGCACCCAGGTGTCGAGGGTGGTGTCGCGCCCGGGTTTGCTGCGGTTGCGTGCCAGCCAGTCAAGGGGGCTGTCTTGCACGAAGCAGCCTTCCATCGGCGTATCCAGGGGCTTGTCGAAGGCCAGTGCAATGGCCCAGGTCGGATCCATTTTCACCCCGGCGGCGGCACTTGCCAGCTTGGGGGCAGCGGCCAGCAGGGCGGTGGCCTGCGGGGCCGGCGTGGCGATGACCACATGGCTGAAGGGGCCATGACTGTCACCGTCGGCGTCGAGCAGGTTCCAGTGCTGCGTGCCCTGGAACACCTCGGTGATGCGGCAACCGAACTCCACCGGCAGGTCATCGAGCAATGCACGGGTGATGGCGCTCATGCGCGGTGTACCGACCCAACGAATCTGTTCATCGGGGGAGGGAGTCAGTTGTCCGGACTTGAAGTTGTACAGCTGGGGTTTCCACTGTTCGGCCCAGCCGTTGCTTTGCCAGCGCTGTACTTCGTTGACGAAGCGTCGGTCGCGGGCGGTGAAATACTGTGCGCCCATGTCCAGCGCGCCGGCATCGCTGCGCTTGCTGGACATGCGGCCACCGCTGCCGCGGCTTTTATCGAAGAGTTGCACTGCGTGGCCCGCGTCTTTTAACGCTCGGGCGGCGGAGAGACCGGCGATGCCGGTACCTATGATCGCGATGGGGACAGTCATGGGAGGCCTCGTTTTACCGTTGGGTACAGACTACGCCGACACCAATAGCTGTACAATATTGTTTTTTGGTATAAGTTTTGGCGTGCCTGATTGTGTGGCGTGACCTATGGTTAAGCTCAGGCTTTAACGCGCGTCACGCTCGATTATCAAATTGATCCCTGCTTATAAAATAGACCAGTGAGCGGCGGCGAACGTTACATGAGGAGAGTCCCATGCATATTTTGCTGACCGGCGGTACCGGCCTGATTGGTCGTCAACTCTGCCAACACTGGCTCGCCCAGGGCCATCGCCTGACGGTGTGGAGCCGGCAACCGGAAACGGTCGCCAGGCTCTGCGGCGAACAGGTACTTGGGGTGGGTCGCTTGCAAGAGGTGATTGGCGCGGTGGACGCGGTGGTCAACCTGGCCGGTGCGCCCATTGCCGACCGGCCCTGGACCCACAAGCGCAAGGCATTGCTGTGGAGCAGCCGTATCAACCTCACCGAAACCCTGCTGGCCTGGATCGAAAGCCTGGAGCAGAAACCGCCGGTACTGATCTCCGGCTCCGCCGTGGGTTGGTACGGCGACGGCGGTGAGCGCGAACTGACCGAAGCCAGCGGCCCGGTGCTGGACGATTTCCCCAGCCAGTTGTGCATTGCCTGGGAAGAAACCGCCCAGCGTGCCGAAGCCTTGGGCGTTCGCGTGGTGCTGGTGCGGACCGGGTTGGTACTGGCGGCCGAGGGCGGCTTTTTGTCGCGCCTGTTGCTGCCCTTCAAACTGGCACTGGGCGGGCCGATCGGCACGGGTAGGCAGTGGATGCCATGGGTGCATATCAAGGATCAAATCGCCCTGATTGATTTTCTTCTGCACAAGACTGACGCCAGCGGTCCTTATAATGCCTGCGCGCCACACCCGGTGCGCAATCGCGAGTTTGCCAAGACCCTCGGCCAGGTGTTGCACCGCCCGGCATTCATGCCGATGCCGGCGTTTGCACTGAAGGTTGGGTTGGGCGAATTGTCTGGTTTGTTGCTGGGCGGGCAGAAGGCCTTGCCTGAACGACTGCTGGCGGCGGGTTTCACTTTCCAGTTCACTGAGTTGCGTGCGGCTCTGGACGACCTGTCCAGCCGCCTCTAAAGATAGGATGTTGCATGACCGATCACGCGTTGTTACTGGTCAACCTGGGCTCGCCAAAGTCCACCTCCGTGGCCGATGTGCGCAGCTACCTCAATCAGTTCCTGATGGACCCTTATGTGATCGACCTGCCATGGCCGGTGCGGCGTTTGCTGGTGTCGCTGATCCTGATCAAGCGCCCGGAGCAGTCTGCTCATGCCTATGCGTCGATCTGGTGGGATGAGGGCTCGCCGTTGGTGGTGCTGAGCCGTCGCCTGCAGCAGCAAATGACCGCTCAGTGGACCCAGGGCCCGGTGGAGCTGGCGATGCGTTATGGCGAGCCGTCGCTGGAAACCGCCCTGACACGGCTGGCCGCCCAGGGTATCGGCAAGGTGACACTGGCGCCGCTGTATCCGCAGTTTGCCGACAGCACCGTGACCACGGTGATAGAAGTAGCCAAGCGCGTGGTGCGCGACAAGAAACTGAGTATTCAGTTTTCGATCCTGCAGCCTTTTTACGACCAGCCCGAGTACCTCGATGCCCTGGCGGCGAGTGCGCGCGCTTATGTGGAGCAGGATTACGATCACTTGCTGCTCAGTTTCCATGGCTTGCCTGAGCGTCATCTGACCAAGCTCGACCCCACGGGCCAGCACTGCTTCAAGGATGCCGACTGCTGCAAGAACGCATCCCCTGAAGTGCTTGCCACCTGTTATCGCGCGCAGTGCTTCAGCGTGGCGCGGGACGTAGCCGAGCGGCTGGGCTTGCCGGAGGGTAAATGGTCGGTGGCGTTCCAGTCCCGCCTGGGCCGGGCCAAATGGATCGAACCCTACACCGAGGCACGCCTTGAGGCATTGGCCCAGCAAGGCGTGAAGAAGCTGCTGGTGATGTGCCCTGCGTTTGTCGCCGATTGCATTGAGACGCTGGAGGAAATTGGTGATCGCGGTCGCGAGCAATTTCGTGAAGCGGGGGGCGAGGAGTTGGTGTTGGTGCCTTGCCTGAATGATGAGCCGCAGTGGGCGGCAGCCCTTAATACCCTGTGCGAACGGGCGCCGACGACGCTGTAACCCGGGCCGGATTAAGATCAAAATGTGGGAGGGGGCAAGCCCCCTCCCACATTTTGTCCTATGTTTGTCAGAGGTTGAGGGTCAAGCTGACCGTGAGGTTGCGCGGTTCACCAGGGTTGGCCCAGTACCTGCTGTAGGACCGCTCGTAGTACTTCTCATCGAACAGGTTATTCAGGTTCAGCCCCACAGTGACATTCTTGGTGGCCTTGTAGTGGGCCAGCAAATCCACGGTGTGGTAGGCAGGCAGTTCGAAGCTTGTGCCCGCTTCACCGGAGCGGTCCCCTACATAAGTAAACGCCGCCCCTACGTCTGAACCGCGCAACATCCCATCCTGAAATTCGTACACGCCCAACAGGCTGCCGCTGCGCTTGGCGACACCGAGAATACGGCTGCCCGTGGGGATGGCTTTGTCGCCCTTGGTCACTTCGGCGTCGATGTAGGCCAGCGCGCCGATCACGCGCAGGGCGTCGGTCACTTGCCCGGTCACTTGCAGGTCGAAGCCCTGGCTGCGGGCCTTGCCAATGGCGCGGTCGGTGTTGGTCGCCGGGTCCAGGGTCAGCACGTTTTCCTTTTCGATATGAAAGGCCGCCAGGGTGGCGCTGAGGCGCTCGTCAAACAGCTCGCTTTTGATACCCACCTCATAGCCCACGCCTTCTTCTGGCTTAAAGGATTTGCCGCCGGCATCCAGGCCGCTATTGGGCTTGAACGAGGTGGATGCGTTGGCAAATACCCCGACTTGCGGCGTGAGCTGATAGAGCAGGCCGGCGCGTTGGGTCAGGGCGTCGTGGGTCTGGCGGCTCTTGGCGTGGTTGCGGGCGAAATTGTCGGTGCTCTGTTCGAAGTGCTCGAAACGCGCACCGATCATGCCGCGCAGGCGGTCGGTGAAAATGATCTGGTCTTGCAGGTTCAGCGCGTGGCTTTTGGTCTGTTCGAAGAAATCGGTGCCGGAGCGTTCTCCGTTGGGTTTGGACTGGCCGTAGACAGGGTTGTAGATATCGATGAGGTAACGACTGCCGCCGATGGTGGTGACGCGTTCTTTTTTGCGGTAATCCTCGTATTCGGTGCCGATCAGCAGTTCATGCTGCCAGCTGCCGATATCGAACAGCCCGCGCAGTTCCAGCTGGGTGATGCTGTCATGCCAACCGGTGGAGCGCTCACGATAGCGACGGTTGACGGTGTGGCCACCCCCATTCAACGCACGGCTTTCCGACGCATCGCCCCACAGGCTGCCCTGCTTGTAGTGACTGGCCAGACGCAGCTTCCAGGCGTCGTTGAGGTGATGTTCCAGCGCGGCCTGGATGCGGTTGTTGTGGTTGCGAATATTGCCGTCGTTGGGCTCGCCGAGGAAGGTGGAATGGGACATGCCGGTATCGGCGACGATGCCCCGGTCGAAGGTGGAGCTGTGGCGCACGAATTCGCTTTCGACCAACAGCTGGGTGTCCGGGCTCAACTGCCAACTGAGCGAGGGCGCCACGAATACACGCTTGGCGTCTACGTGATCGCGAAAGCTGTGGTTGTCTTCAACGGCCAGGTTCACCCGCGTCAGCACGCGTCCCTCGCTGTCCAGCGGCGTATTCACATCCAGCGCCGTGCGGTAGCGGTCCCAACTGCCGGCACTGGTTTGCAAGGTAGTGAACGCTTCGGGCTGGGGTTTCTTGGTGACGATATTCACTGTGCCGCCAGGATCGCCACGCCCATACAGGCTGGCGGCGGGGCCTTTGAGAACTTCAATGCGTTCGATATTCGCAGTGTCCGGCGTACTGGGGTAACCGCGGTTGGCGCTGAAACCGTCCTGGTAGAACTCGGACGTGGTGAAGCCGCGCACGCTGTATTCGTAGAGGGTCAGGCCACCAAAGTTGTTTTGCTTGGACACGCCGCCGGCAAAGTCCAGGGCGCGCTCCACGCTGGTACTGCCCAGGTCTTTGAGCACCGTGGCCGGGATCACGCTGATCGATTGCGGTATGTCGCGCAGGGCGGTATCGGTCTTGGTGGCACTGGCCGAGCGCGTGGCGCGATAGCCCTGGACCGGGCCGGTGGCCGACTCATACGCCTCCGAGGTCACGCTGATGGTGTCCAGTTCCAGGGTGTTGTCTTCGGCGTAGGCAGGGTCGAGCAGCAAACCCAGGGCCAGACCGGCCAGGGGCACAAACTTTCGAGACGGCATGAGAGAGCGTTCCAATAGCGATATTGAAACAATATAACATGCCTAATGAGAATGAGTCGCTACGAACGTAAACTTGCCAGTGCCCGCGAGCGGGCACTTGGGTCGTATCGGCTACTGCTCTTCTTTTATCGGTGCGGTTGCCGGCGGCGGACGCAGGCCGATTTCCGCCGAGAGCTTGATCTCCTTGCCGTTGCGCATGACCTGGATCGCCACCTTGTCGGTTGGCTTGATCCGCGCGACCTGGTTCATCGACTTGCGGCCATCACCGGCCGGTGCGCCGTCGATGCTGAGGATTACATCGCCCAACTCCAGCCCGGCTTTCTGCGCCGGGCCATCGCGGAAGATCCCGGCAACCACGATGCCAGGGCGTCCGGTCAGGCCGAATGACTCGGCCAGTTCCTTGGTCAAGGGTTGCACTTCAATGCCCAGCCAGCCGCGAATGACCTGGCCGTGTTCGATGATTGACTTCATCACTTCCATCGCCAGCTTTACCGGGATCGCAAAACCGATGCCTTGTGAGCCGCCGGACTTGGAGAAAATCGCGGTATTGATGCCGGTCAGGTTGCCATTGGCGTCCACCAGCGCACCGCCGGAGTTGCCGGGGTTGATGGCGGCGTCGGTCTGGATGAAGTCTTCGTAGCTGTTAAGGCCCAACTGGTTGCGCCCGGTGGCGCTGATGATGCCCATGGTAACCGTCTGGCCCACGCCGAACGGGTTACCGATAGCCAGCGCTACGTCACCTACGCGCAAACCGTCGGAGCGGCCGAGGGTGATTGATGGCAGGTTCTTCAAGTCGATCTTGAGTACCGCGAGGTCGGTTTCCGGGTCGCTGCCCACCACACGCGCCAGGGTTTCGCGGCCATCACGCAGGGCGACCACGATCTGGTCGGCGCCGGTAGTCACGTGGTTGTTGGTGAGGATGTAGCCTTCGGGGCTCATGATCACTCCGGAACCCAGGCTGGACTCCATGCGGCGCTGCTTGGGGCCGTTATCACCGAAATAGCGGCGAAACTGCGGGTCTTCGAACAGCGGGTGCGCCGGTTTGTTGATGACCTTGGTGGTGTACAGGTTGACTACCGCAGGGGCTGCGATAGTGACCGCGTCGGCATAGGTGACCGGGCCCTGCACCACCGTGTTGGTTTGCGGCGCTTGTTGCAGGTTCACATCCAGGGTCGGCAGGCCCACCCATTGGGGATAACGCTGAATAATCAGCATCGCGATCAGCACGCCAGCCAACAATGGCCATCCAAAAAAACGCAGTGCCTTGAGCATCAAGTAAGTCCTGACAGGTTGCAGGGGGCGGGCGAGCGCCCATAATGTCGCGCATTATACGAGGCTGCGACGCCTGCGAACCGGATATTTAGGAGTCTTTTATGGCCGTGCCCCTTACCACCCTCGTCGAGGAAGCCGACCGCTACCTTGGCAGTGCCAAAATCGCCGATTATTGCCCCAATGGCCTGCAGGTCGAGGGCCGCCCGCAGGTGATGCGCATCGTCAGCGGCGTGACCGCAAGCCAGGCGCTGCTGGACGCCGCTGCCGAAGCCAAGGCCGACCTGATACTGGTACACCATGGTTATTTTTGGAAGGGTGAGAGGCCGTGCATCACCGGCATGAAGCAGCGCCGCCTGAAAACCCTGCTCAAGCACGACATCAGTCTGTTGGCCTACCACCTGCCATTGGACCTGCACCCCGAGGTGGGCAATAACGTGCAGTTGGCCAAGCAACTGGACATCACCGTCGAAGGCCCATTGGACCCAAGCAACCCCAAGATTGTCGGGCTGGTCGGGTCGCTGGCCGAACCCTTGTCACCGCGTGATTTTGCCCGCCGTGTGCAGGCTGCGATGGGGCGCGAACCGCTGCTGATCGAAGGCAGCCAGATGATCCGCCGCGTCGGCTGGTGCACCGGAGGTGGCCAGGGCTATATCGACCAGGCAATTGCCGCCGGAGTCGACCTGTACCTGAGCGGCGAGGCCTCCGAGCAGACCTTCCACAGCGCCCGTGAAAACGACGTCAGCTTCATTGCTGCCGGTCATCACGCCACCGAGCGCTATGGGGTGCAGGCGCTGGGTGACTACCTGGCGCGGCGCTTTGCCCTGGAGCATTTATTTATCGATTGCCCCAACCCGATCTGATGGCTCTCCCTTGTAGGAGCGAGCTTGCTCGCGAAAAAACCGAGAGCGCCGCGTTCATCCAGAATGCCCGCGTTATCGTTAACGATCTTCGCGAGCAAGCTCGCTCCTACAAGTGTCCGAGCGCCCAAACCCGGGGGTATATTCATATACCGTTTCGATCTAGAAGGCGCCCTGAATAGAAGAAGGTGCTGTGCTAGCATGCCCCGCTCGAACACGGCCCGCCTGGCCGTCCATAAGATCGTTTTTCCGTGAGTAACCATGGTCGACAAACTGACGCATCTGAAACAGCTGGAGGCGGAAAGCATCCACATCATCCGCGAGGTCGCCGCCGAGTTCGACAACCCGGTGATGCTCTACTCGATCGGTAAAGACTCCGCCGTGATGCTGCACCTGGCGCGCAAGGCTTTCTTCCCGGGCAAGCTGCCGTTCCCTGTGATGCACGTCGACACGCGCTGGAAATTCCAGGAAATGTACAAGTTCCGCGACAAAATGGTCGAAGAGCTTGGCCTGGACCTGATCACTCACGTCAACCCGGACGGCGTGGCGCAGGGTATCAACCCCTTCACCCACGGCAGTGCCAAACACACCGATATCATGAAGACCGAAGGCCTCAAGCAGGCGCTGGACAAGCATGGTTTCGACGCAGCGTTCGGCGGCGCCCGTCGCGATGAAGAGAAGTCCCGTGCCAAAGAGCGCGTGTACTCGTTCCGCGACAGCAAGCACCGCTGGGACCCGAAGAACCAGCGCCCGGAGCTGTGGAACGTCTACAACGGCAACGTCAACAAGGGCGAGTCGATCCGCGTGTTCCCGCTGTCCAACTGGACCGAGCTGGACATCTGGCAGTACATCTACCTGGAAGGTATCCCGATTGTGCCGCTGTACTTCGCCGCCGAGCGCGACGTGATCGAGAAGAACGGCACGTTGATCATGATCGACGACGACCGCATCCTCGAACATCTTTCCGACGAAGACAAAGCCCGCATCGTCAAAAAGAAAGTCCGTTTCCGTACCCTCGGCTGCTACCCGTTGACGGGCGCGGTGGAGTCCGAAGCCGAGACGCTGACGGACATCATTCAGGAAATGCTCCTGACGCGAACTTCCGAGCGCCAGGGCCGTGTCATCGACCACGATGGTGCAGGCTCGATGGAAGACAAAAAACGTCAGGGTTATTTCTAAGGGGCTGTCATGTCGCACGTATCTGATTTGATCAGCGAGGACATCCTCGCCTACCTGGGCCAGCACGAGCGCAAAGAGATGTTGCGCTTCCTGACCTGCGGCAACGTCGATGACGGCAAGAGCACCCTGATCGGGCGCCTGCTGCAC
Source organism: Pseudomonas paralactis (assembly GCF_001439735.1). Taxonomy (GTDB): domain Bacteria; phylum Pseudomonadota; class Gammaproteobacteria; order Pseudomonadales; family Pseudomonadaceae; genus Aquipseudomonas; species Aquipseudomonas paralactis. Next base: position 776,753 of record NZ_JYLN01000002.1, on the reverse strand, counting down.
GACTCCAAGATGATCTACGAAGATCATCTGGAAGCCATTACCCGAGACTCGAAAAAGTCCGGCACCACCGGCGATGACATCGACCTGGCGTTGCTGGTCGATGGCCTGCAGGCCGAGCGTGAACAGGGCATCACCATTGATGTTGCCTACCGCTACTTCTCCACCGCCAAGCGCAAGTTCATCATCGCCGATACCCCCGGCCATGAGCAGTACACCCGCAACATGGCCACTGGTGCGTCCACCTGTGACCTGGCGATCATCCTGATCGACGCCCGCTACGGCGTGCAGACCCAGACCCGTCGCCACAGCTTTATTGCCTCGTTGCTGGGCATCAAACACATCGTGGTGGCCATCAACAAGATGGACATCAACGGCTTTGACCAAAGCGTATTCGAGTCGATCAAGGCCGATTACCTGAAGTTCGCCGAAGGCATCGCGTTCAAGCCAAGCACGTTGGCTTTCGTGCCGATGTCGGCGCTCAAGGGCGACAATGTGGTGAACAAGAGCGAGCGTTCGCCCTGGTACACCGGCCAGTCGCTGATGGAGATCTTGGAGACTGTCGAGATCGCCAACGACCGCAACTACACCGACCTGCGTTTCCCGGTGCAGTACGTCAACCGCCCGAACCTGAACTTCCGTGGGTTTGCCGGCACTCTTGCCAGCGGCATTGTGCACAAGGGCGACGAAGTCGTGGTGCTGCCGTCGCGCAAGCGCAGCCGGGTCAAGTCCATCGTCACCTTTGAAGGTGAGCTGGAGCACGCAGGCCCGGGTCAGGCCGTAACCCTGACCATGGAAGACGAGATTGATATCTCCCGTGGCGACCTGTTGGTGCATGCCGACAATGTGCCGCAAGTGACCGATGCGTTCGACGCCATGCTGGTGTGGATGGCTGAAGAGCCGATGCTGCCGGGCAAGAAGTACGACATCAAGCGCGCTACCAGCTACGTGCCGGGTTCCATCACCAGCATCGTGCATCGCGTGGACGTGAACACCCTGGCCGAAGGCCCGGCGAGTTCGCTGCAGCTCAACGAAATTGGCCGGGTCAAGGTCAGCCTTGATGCCGCCATTGCCTTGGATGGCTATGACAGCAATCGCACGACCGGTGCCTTTATCGTCATCGACCGTTTGACCAACGGCACCGTGGCCGCCGGCATGATCATCGCGCCACCGACCAGCCAGGGCGGGGCAGCGCAGCACGATAAATTGGCACACGTGGCCACTGAAGAACGTGCCCTGCGTTTCGGCCAGCAGCCGGCTACCGTGTTGTTCAGCGGCTTGTCGGGCGCCGGCAAAAGCACGTTGGCCTATGCGGTTGAGCGCAAGCTGTTCGACATGGGCCGGGCGGTGTTCGTACTGGACGGCCAGAACCTGCGTCACGACCTGAACAAAGGGTTGCCGCAGGACCGTGCCGGGCGTACCGAAAACTGGCGCCGTGCGGCTCATGTGGCGCGTCAGTTCAACGAAGCTGGCTTGCTGACCCTGGCAGCCTTCGTTGCTCCTGATGCCGAAGGCCGCGAACAGGCCAAGGCGCTGATCGGCAGCGATCGCCTGCTGACCGTCTACGTGCAGGCGTCGCCGCTGGTATGTGCCGAGCGTGATCCGCAAGGGTTGTATGCAGCCGGTGGGGATAACATCCCTGGCGAGTCCTTCCCGTACGACGTGCCGTTGAATGCCGACCTGGTGATCGACACCCAGGCCTTGTCGCTGGAAGACAGTGTCAAGCAAGTGCTGGAGTTGTTGCGTCAGCGCGGCGCGATCTAAGCTTTATTGCCGCACAAAAAAGCCCGCCACCGAGTGATCGGTGGCGGGCTTTTTACCTATTCTCAAATGTGAACTCGGTCAATGTGGGGGCTGGCTTCCACCGGTGATCAGCGGCTGGCCGGAAAGTCTTTGTGAAGCTGCTCCAGCAATGCATCCTTGTCTTGCCATAACTGGTTGATCCAGCCCTGGAACGCCAACCGATACTCCCCGTCCTGCTCATAGTTCTTGCCGATGAACTCAGTGGGGATCTGCACTTCTTCAAACTGCACGACCACCTCCTTCACATTCCCGCACAGCAAATCCCAGTAGCCCGGGCGTCCGGCAGGGTAGTGAATGGTCACATTCACCAATGATTTGAGCTGCTCGCCCATGGCATCCAGCACAAACGCAATGCCGCCAGCCTTGGGCTTGAGCAAATAGCGAAATGGGGAGTTCTGCTGCGCATGTTTGCCCGGCGTAAACCGCGTGCCCTCGGCAAAGTTGAAAATACCCACCGGGTTGTCGCGAAACTTCGCGCAGGTCTTGCGGGTGGTTTCCAGGTCCTTGCCCTTCTTTTCCGGGTGTTTCTCCAGATAAGCCTTGGTGTAGCGCTTCATGAACGGAAAGCCCAGCGCCCACCACGCCAAACCAATCACCGGCACCCAGATCAGCTCTTGCTTGAGGAAGAACTTCAGCGGACGAATACGCCGATTGAGCACGTATTGCAGCACCATGATGTCGACCCAGCTCTGGTGGTTACTGGTCACCAGATAGGAATGCTGATAATCCAGGCCTTCAAGGCCGCTCAAGTGCCAGCGTGTGCGGCGTACCAGGTTCATCCAGCCCTTGTTGTTGGTCACCCAGGCTTCGTGGGTGTGGTTCATCAGCCATTCGCTGAAGCGTTTGGCGAAGGGCAGAGCCTTGAACAGCGCGACGATAAACAGGAACGAACACAACAGGATCGTGTTCAGCGCCAGCAACAGCGAAGCGATCACTCCGCGTACGGCGGCAGGTAGAAAATCCAGCATTTAGATATCCATAGGTCGGTTGGCGGCTTGGATCGCAGTCAGCGCGATGGTGTACACGATGTCGTCTACCTGGGCGCCGCGCGGCAGGTCGTTGACCGGTTTGCGCAGGCCCTGGAGCATCGGCCCCAGGCTCACGCAATCGGCGCTGCGTTGCACGGCTTTGTACGTGGTGTTGCCGGTGTTCAGGTCGGGGAACACGAACACCGTCGCCTTGCCGGCCACCTGGCTGTTGGGCGCCAATTGCCGGGCCACGCTTTCATTGGCTGCGGCGTCGTATTGCAGCGGGCCATCGATCAGCAGCGAGCTTTGTTGTTCGTGGGCGAGCAGCGTGGCTTCGCGGACCTTTTCCACTTCTTCACCGCTGGCCGAATCACCGCTGGAATAGCTGATCATCGCCACCCGTGGGGTGATGCCGAACGCGGCGGCCGAGTCGGCGCTTTGCAGAGCGATTTCCGCCAGTTCCGCAGCGCTTGGGTGCGGGTTCATCACGCAGTCGCCGTATACCAGCACCTGCTCGGGGAACAGCATGAAGAACACCGACGACACCAGGGTGCAGCCCGGCGCGGTTTTGATCAGCTGCAGCGCCGGGCGAATGGTATTGGCAGTGGAGTGGATAACGCCGGAAACCAGGCCATCCACTTCGTCCAGGGCGAGCATCATGGTGGCGATTACTACCGTGTCTTCAAGCTGCTGCTCGGCCATGGGCGCGTTGAGGCTCTTGGTCTTGCGCAAGGCAACCATCGGCTCGACATAGCGCTGGCGAATCAGGTCCGGGTCAAGGATCTCCAGGCCCTCGGGCAGCTCGATACCCTGGGCGCGGGCAACCGCTTCCACATCCGCCGGTTTGGCCAGCAGCACGCAGCGGGCAATGCCTCGGGCCTGGCAAATGGCGGCGGCTTGCACCGTCAACGGCTCGCAGCCCTCGGGCAACACGATACGCTTGTTGGCGGCCTGGGCCCGTTGGATCAACTGGTAGCGGAACACCGCCGGCGACAGGCGCATCTCTCTGGGCGTGCCACACCGCTGGTGCAGCCAGCGCGCATCGAGGTGGCTGGCGACGAAGTCCGTGATGATCTCCGCGCGCTCGCGGTCATCAATGGGGATTTCCTTGTTGAGGCTGTTGAGCTGGTTGGCGGTGTCGTAGGAGCCGGTGCTCACCGACAGCACCGGCAGCCCGGCCTGGAAAGCGCCACGGCACAAATCCATGATGCGCGGGTCGGGCAGGGTGTCGCTGGTCAGCAGCAGGCCGGCCAGCGGTACGCCGTTGATCGCGGCCAGGCTGACGGCGAGGATGATGTCGTCGCGATCGCCGGGGGTGACCACCAGCACACCGGGCTTGAGCAGCTCCACGGTGTTGCGCATGGTGCGGGCGCAGATGATGATCTTGGTCATGCGCCGGGTTTCGTAGTCGCCGGCGTTGAGGACTTGCGCACCCATCAGGTCGGCCACATCGCGGGTGCGCGGGGCATTGAGTTCGGGCTGATAGGGGATGCAGCCAAGCAGACGGAAATCACCGCTGCGCAACAACGGCGAGTGCTCTTTGAGGCGCGCCGAGAACGCCTCCATGCTTTCGTCGGTGCGCACCTTGTTGAGGATCACGCCCAGCACTTTAGGGTCTTTGGGGCCGCCGAACAGTTGGGCCTGCAATTCCACGCGGCCAGAGAGCTCGGTAAGGACTTCGTTTTCCGGCGCCGAGACCAGGATCACTTCCGCATCCAGGCTCTTGGCCAGGTGCAGGTTGACCCGCGCGGCGTAGCTGGCGCTGCGGGTCGGCACCATGCCTTCGACGATCAGCACGTCTTTGCCTACGGCGGCCTGCTGATACAGGGTGATGATTTCTTCCAGCAGCTCATCGAGCTGACCGTCGCCGAGCATCCGCTCCACGTGGGCCAGGCCCAGGGGCTGTGGCGGCTTCAGGCCGTGGGTACGGGCCACCAGCTCGGTGGAGCGCTCCGGCCCGGTATCGCCCGGGTGTGGCTGGGCAATCGGTTTGAAGAAGCCGACTTTAAGGCCGGCCCGTTCCAGGGTACGCACCAGCCCAAGGCTGATGGAGGTCAGACCCACACCAAAATCGGTGGGCGCGATAAAAAAAGTCTGCATGCGAATTCTCTGGAGGTGCATGGCTTGGGTGGCGCTCTATGCGTGAGCGCCTACCGCGAATCAGGCGTCAAGGTTATCGTTATTCGCGCACTTGCGCACACCAGCCGCACGCAAAGGGTTGGCCTATTTTTTCAAGGCGTTGAGCAGCGTCGATGACCCAGGCTCGCGACTGCCATGGCGGCTGGTGGCGCAGGTGCTGGGTGTGGCCGCAGGACAGTTCGGCAACCCAGTGCAGGTCGTCGTCCTGGTGGAATCCGGTGATGATAGAGACCGTTGGTCGGCCCCGTCTGTCCGGGTTCTGTTCGCTTTCGGGCAAATCCTTGTTTAGACTTGTCCGTTCTTCATTCTTATGCAAAAGGTCTCGCCCCATGACGATCGCCGCTAACAAGGCTGTCTCCATCGACTATACCCTGACCAACGACGCTGGTGAGGTCATCGACAGCTCAGCCGGCGGCGCGCCGCTGGTCTACCTGCAAGGCGCAGGTAACATCATCCCAGGCCTGGAAAAGGCACTGGAAGGCAAGGCAGTCGGTGATGAACTGACCGTTGCCGTAGAGCCTGAAGATGCCTACGGCGAATACTCCGCCGAACTGGTCAGCACCTTGAGCCGCAGCATGTTCGAAGGCGTTGACGAGCTGGAAGTGGGCATGCAGTTCCACGCTTCCGCACCGGACGGCCAAATGCAGATCGTCACCATCCGTGATCTGGACGGCGATGATGTGACTGTCGACGGCAACCACCCTCTGGCTGGCCAGCGCCTGAACTTCCAAGTGAAGATCGTTGCCATCCGCGACGCTTCCCAGGAAGAAGTGGCTCACGGCCACGTCCACGGTGAAGGCGGTCACCACCATTGATTGTGGTTTGATCAATCGGTAGCAAAAACGCCCCGACTGGTTCGGGGCGTTTTTTTTGCCTTGAGAATATTCCCGGTCACCTTTCTGTAGGAGCGAGCTTGCTCGCGAAAAACCTGAGAACCCCGCTGGGCGCTAGGCTTCCCGCGTCATCGTTAACGATCTTCGCGAGCAAGCTCGCTCCTACAGTTTTCAGGGGCAAACAAAAATGCCCCGGACCTTTCGGTACGGGGCATTTCTTAACTGTTACGCAACCTGGGCTGCGTGGCAGTTGTTACCACTTAGGCTGCAGCAGGAACGCTCAGAGCCTTGATGTGGCCATTCAGGCGGCTCTTATGGCGAGCGGCCTTGTTCTTGTGGATGATGCCTTTATCGGCCATACGGTCGATAACTGGCACGGCCAGAACGTAAGCAGCTTGAGCTTTTTCAGCGTCTTTGGTGTCGATGGCTTTAACTACATTCTTGATGTAGGTACGAACCATGGAACGCAGGCTGGCGTTGTGGCTGCGACGCTTCTCAGCCTGTTTTGCACGTTTTTTGGCGGAAGGTGTGTTGGCCACCGTCGAGCTCCTCGAAAGACTTTTTAGGAAATAGCAAACAAAATAGGCCGCGAATCATGCCGATGACTTGATGGGTTGTCAAGGGCGGCTGATGCGAACTGCTGAGTGGTCGATCTGAAGAGGCGGGTGATTTATTTCCGGCGCTTGACCTGTAAACTCGCGAGCTTTGGCTCTGTGCTGTTGCAGGCGCGCAGTATCGCATAAGTAGGCGCTTTGTTCGCCTGCTCTTTATCTATAGGCGCAAACTCTTTCAATGAATCTGCTTAAATCGTTGGCTGCGGTCAGCTCTATCACGATGATCTCCCGGGTTTTGGGGTTTGTGCGTGACACTCTGCTGGCGCGCATCTTTGGCGCCAGTATGGCCACGGATGCCTTCTTTATTGCCTTCAAACTCCCCAACCTGCTGCGGCGGATCTTCGCCGAAGGTGCGTTTTCCCAGGCGTTCGTGCCGATTCTGGCCGAATACAAGACCCAGCATGGCGAGGAGGCGACCCGTACGTTCGTCGCCTACGTCTCGGGCCTGCTGACGCTGGTGCTGATGCTGGTCACCATCGTCGGGATGCTCGCCGCGCCTTGGGTGATCTGGGCCACGGCGCCCGGTTTTGCCAACACACCGGAAAAGTTCGCACTGACTACTGATCTGCTGCGGGTGACCTTTCCTTATATATTGCTGATTTCCCTGTCGTCGCTCGCCGGGGCGATCCTCAATACCTGGAATCGTTTCTCGGTACCGGCCTTTGTGCCGACCTTGCTGAATGTCAGCATGATTATTTTTGCGCTGTTCCTCACGCCGTATTTCGACCCTCCGGTCATGGCCCTGGGTTGGGCGGTGCTGGCCGGCGGCCTGGCGCAGTTGTTGTACCAACTGCCGCACCTGAAAAAAATCGGCATGCTTGTACTGCCGCGCCTGAACCTCAAGGACACCGGCGTCTGGCGTGTGATGCGTAATATGTTGCCGGCGATCCTCGGAGTGTCGGTCAGTCAGATTTCGCTGATCATCAACACCGCGTTCGCCTCGTTGCTGGTGTCCGGGTCGGTATCGTGGATGTATTACGCCGACCGTCTGATGGAGTTGCCATCCGGTGTGCTTGGCGTGGCATTGGGCACGATCCTGCTGCCAACCCTGGCGCGCACCTATGCCAGCAAGGATCGTCAGGAGTATTCGCGCATTCTCGATTGGGGCCTGCGTCTGTGCTTTCTATTGGTGTTGCCATGCGCGCTGGCCCTGGGAATCCTCGCCGAACCGCTGACGGTCTCGCTGTTTCAATACGGGCAATTCGATGCACATGACGCCTTGATGACTCAGCACGCGCTGGTTGCCTACTCTGTCGGCCTGCTCGGTATTATCGTGATCAAGGTGCTGGCGCCGGGCTTCTACGCACAGCAAAACATCCGCACGCCGGTGAAGATCGCGATTTTCACGCTGATCGTCACACAGTTGCTCAACCTGCTGTTTATCGGTCCGTTGGCCCATGCCGGGCTGGCGCTGGCGATCAGTGCCGGTGCCTGTATCAATGCCGGCCTGTTGTTTTATCAGCTGCGCAAGCAGCAGATGTACCAGCCGCAGCCGGGTTGGGGAATGTTCACGCTCAAGTTGCTTGTGGCGGTGGCCGCAATGTCCGCGGTGCTGGTGGGGCTGATGCAGGTGATGCCGGCCTGGGGGGATGGCGATATGCTGGAGCGCTTCATGCGCCTGGGTGTATTGGTAGTCGCGGGCGTGGCGGTGTACTTCGGAATGTTGCTGTTGCAGGGTTTCCGCCTGCGTGATTTCAATCGCAAGTCGTTGGGATAGAGAGTTTGCCGCGATAAAACGGTTGTTTTATCGATTCGACCCATTTGGCCTGCGCTGTTGCCTGTCGTCCGGGGCTGGGTGTGGTTATAATCGACCACTTTATGAGCAAGAAGCGCGTTATGCAGCTGGTTCGAGGTCTCCACAACCTGCGCCCCGAGCATCGGGGCTGCGTCGCCACTATTGGCAACTTTGACGGTGTTCACCGTGGCCACCAGGCTATCCTGGCAAGGTTGCGCGAGCGTGCGGTCGAGTTGGGCGTGCCCAGCTGCGTGGTGATTTTTGAGCCACAACCGCGGGAGTTCTTTACCCCGCAAACGGCGCCGGCTCGTTTGGCGCGCTTGCGCGACAAGCTGCAGCTGTTGGCGGAGGAGGGCGTTGACCGCGTCCTCTGCCTGGCGTTTAACCAGCGCTTGCGCAGCCTCAGCGCCGCCGAGTTCGTCGACCGCATCCTGGTCGATGGCCTGGGTGTGCAACATCTGGAGGTCGGCGACGACTTCCATTTCGGTTGTGACCGGGTCGGGGATTTCGATTTCCTGCAACATGCCGGCGTCAACCAGGGTTTTACCGTCGAGGCCGCGCAAACCGTCGAACTGGACGGCCTGCGTGTGAGCAGCACCCAGGTGCGTAATGCTCTGGCTGCCGCCGACTTCGACTTGGCCGAGCGTTTGCTCGGTCGCCCGTTCCGCATTGCCGGGCGGGTACTGCACGGCCAGAAGCTGGCGCGCCAATTGGGCACGCCAACTGCCAACGTGCAACTCAAGCGCCGCCGTGTGCCGCTGACCGGGGTTTACCTGGTCAGCGTCGACATCGACGGCCAATCGTGGCCGGGAGTCGCCAATATAGGCGTCAGGCCCACGGTTGCAGGTGATGGCAAGGCCCACCTGGAAGTTCACCTTTTGGATTTTGCCGGTGATTTATACGACCGGCGTTTGACGGTGGTTTTCCACCAGAAGCTGCGTGAAGAGCAGCGTTTCGCCTCCCTGGAGGCGTTGAAAACGGCGATCAATGCGGATGTCGCCGCCGCCCGTGCACTAGCCGCACCTAGCGCCCATCGCTAACCGAAGAGCCTTAAATGACCGACTATAAAGCCACGCTAAACCTTCCGGACACCGCCTTCCCAATGAAGGCCGGCCTGCCACAGCGCGAACCGCAGATCCTGCAGCGCTGGGACAGTATTGGCCTGTACGGAAAGTTGCGCGAGATTGGCAAGGATCGTCCGAAATTCGTCCTGCACGACGGCCCTCCTTATGCCAATGGCACGATTCACATCGGTCATGCGCTGAACAAGATTCTCAAGGACATGATCCTGCGCTCGAAAACCCTGTCGGGCTTCGACGCGCCGTACGTTCCGGGCTGGGACTGCCACGGCCTGCCGATCGAACACAAAGTCGAAGTGACCTACGGCAAGAACCTGGGCGCGGACAAAACCCGCGAACTGTGCCGTGCCTACGCCACCGAGCAGATCGAAGGCCAGAAGTCCGAATTTATCCGCCTGGGCGTGCTGGGCGAGTGGGACAACCCCTACAAGACCATGAACTTCAAGAACGAGGCCGGTGAAATCCGCGCCTTGGCTGAAATCGTCAAGGGCGGTTTCGTGTTCAAGGGCCTCAAGCCCGTGAACTGGTGCTTTGACTGCGGTTCGGCGCTGGCCGAAGCGGAAGTTGAGTACGAAGACAAAAAGTCCTCGACCATCGACGTGGCCTTCCCGGTCGCCGACGACGCCAAGCTGGCCGAGGCTTTTGGCCTGGCGAGCCTGGCCAAGCCGGCTGCCATCGTGATCTGGACCACCACCCCGTGGACCATCCCGGCCAACCAGGCGCTGAACGTGCACCCGGAATTCACCTACGCCCTGGTGGATGTCGGTGATCGCCTGCTGGTGCTGGCAGAAGAAATGGTCGAGTCGTGCCTGGCGCGATACGAGCTGCAAGGCTCGGTGATCGCCACCGCCACCGGCTCTGCGCTGGAGCTGATCAACTTCCGTCACCCGTTCTATGACCGCCTGTCGCCGGTGTACCTGGCTGACTACGTCGAGTTGGGTTCGGGTACCGGCATTGTCCACTGCTCGCCAGCCTATGGCGTGGACGACTTCGTGATCTGCAAGAAGTACGGCATGGTCAACGATGACATCATCAACCCGGTGCAGAGCAATGGCGTCTACGTGCCTTCGCTCGAGTTCTTCGGTGGCCAGTTCATCTTCAAGGCCGACCAGCCGATCATCGAAAAGCTGCGTGAAGTCGGTGCGTTGATGCAAACCGCCACCATCCAGCACAGCTACATGCATTGCTGGCGTCACAAGACCCCGCTGATCTACCGCGCTACGGCGCAGTGGTTTATCGGCATGGACAAAGAACCGACCAGCGGCGACACCCTGCGTGTACGCTCGCTCAAAGCCATCGAAGACACCAAGTTCGTCCCGGCCTGGGGCCAGGCGCGCCTGCACTCGATGATCGCCAACCGTCCTGACTGGTGCATCTCCCGCCAGCGTAACTGGGGCGTGCCGATCCCGTTCTTCCTGAACAAGGAAAGCGGTGAGCTGCACCCGCGCACCGTCGAGCTGATGGAAGTCGTGGCCCAGCGCGTTGAACAGGAAGGCATCGAAGCCTGGTTCAAGCTGGACGCCGCCGAGCTGCTGGGCGATGAAGCGCCGCTGTACGACAAGATCAGCGACACCCTCGACGTGTGGTTCGATTCGGGCACCACTCACTGGCACGTGCTGCGCGGTTCGCACCCGATGGGCCACGAGACCGGCCCGCGTGCCGACCTGTACCTGGAAGGTTCGGACCAACACCGTGGCTGGTTCCACTCGTCGCTGCTGACCGGTTGCGCGATCGACAACCACGCGCCGTACCGCGAGCTGCTGACCCACGGCTTCACCGTCGACGAGACGGGCCGCAAGATGTCCAAATCGCTGAAGAACGTGATCGAACCGAAAAAGATCAACGATACCTTGGGCGCCGACATCATGCGTCTGTGGGTGGCTTCTACCGATTACTCGGGTGAAATCGCCGTGTCGGACCAGATCCTGGCCCGCAGCGCCGACGCCTACCGTCGTATCCGTAATACCGCGCGCTTCATGCTGTCGAACCTGACCGGCTTCAACCCGGCCACCGACCTGCTGCCGGCCGAAGACATGCTCGCCCTTGACCGTTGGGCCGTGGACCGTACCCTGTTGTTGCAGCGCGAGTTGCAGGAGCACTACGGCGAATACCGCTTCTGGAACGTCTACTCCAAGATCCACAACTTCTGCGTGCAGGAGTTAGGCGGTTTCTACCTCGACATCATCAAGGACCGCCAGTACACCACTGGCGCCAACAGCAAGGCGCGCCGCTCGGCGCAGACCGCGCTGTACCACATCAGCGAAGCGCTGGTGCGCTGGATCGCGCCGATCCTGGCGTTCACCGCCGACGAACTGTGGGAATACCTGCCGGGCGAGCGTAACGAGTCGGTCATGCTCAACACCTGGTACGAAGGCCTGACCGAACTGCCGGCCGACTTCGAACTCGGCCGCGAGTACTGGGAAGGCGTCATGGCCGTCAAGGTTGCGGTGAACAAGGAGCTGGAAGTTCAGCGTGCGGCCAAGGCCGTGGGCGGCAACCTGCAAGCCGAAGTCACCCTGTTTGCCGAGGACGGCCTGACCGCCGACCTGGCCAAGCTGAGTAATGAGCTGCGCTTCGTGCTGATCACCTCCACCGCGAGTCTGGCACCGTTTACCCAGGCTCCGGCAGACGCGGTAGCTACCGAGGTGCCGGGCTTGAAGCTCAAAGTGGTCAAGTCGGCCTTCCCCAAGTGCGCTCGTTGCTGGCACTGCCGTGAAGATGTCGGCGTGAACCCTGAGCATCCGGAAATCTGTGGTCGTTGTGTCGACAACATCAGCGGTGAAGGCGAGGTTCGCCACTATGCCTAATGCAGCCAGTCGTTTCGGACGTCTGGGCTGGCTCGTACTGAGCCTGCTGGTTCTGGTCATTGACCAGGTCAGCAAGGCTCACTTCGAGGGCTCCCTGGAAATGTTCCAGCAAATCGTGGTGATCCCGGATTACTTCAGCTGGACCCTGGCCTACAACACGGGTGCCGCCTTCAGCTTCCTCGCTGACGGCGGCGGCTGGCAGCGCTGGCTGTTCGCGGTGATCGCCGTGGTGGTCAGTGCCGTGCTGGTGGTGTGGCTAAAGCGCCTGGGTCGCGACGACACCTGGCTGGCTATCGCGCTGGCCCTGGTGTTGGGCGGCGCGCTGGGTAACCTGTATGACCGCATCGCCCTGGGCCATGTGATCGACTTTATCCTGGTGCACTGGCAGAACCGCCATTACTTCCCGGCGTTCAACTTTGCCGACAGCGCCATCACCGTTGGTGCAATCATGCTGGCGCTGGATATGTTCAAGAGTAAGAAAACCGGAGAGACCGTCAATGACTGATCAGGTATTGGCTGAGCAACGCATCGGCCAGAACACGGAAGTCACTCTGCATTTTGCACTGCGCCTGGAGAATGGCGACACGGTCGACAGTACCTTCGACAAAGCGCCGGCGACCTTCAAGGTCGGCGACGGTAACTTGCTGCCGGGTTTTGAAGCGGCGCTGTTTGGCTTCAAGGCTGGTGACAAGCGCAACCTGCAGATCCTGCCGGAAAATGCCTTCGGCCAGCCCAACCCGCAAAATGTGCAGATCATTGCGCGTTCGCAGTTCGAAGGCATGGACCTGTCGGAAGGCTTGCTGGTGATCTTCAATGATGCGGCCAATACCGAATTGCCCGGTGTGGTTAAAGCCTTCGATGATGCGCAAGTGACCATCGATTTCAACCATCCGTTGGCCGGTAAAACCTTGACGTTTGATGTTGAAATCATCGACGTTAAAGCGCTCTAACTGACGAAACCGGTTCCTGTGGGGCTGGCTTGTGTGGGAGCTGGCTTGCCTGCGATAGCATCACCTCGGTGTACCTGATACATCGAGTCGTTTGCATCGCGGGCAAGCCCGCTCCCACAGAGGCTTATTCTATAGAGCTGAGTTGATCCAATTTCTTGGCCTGCAAGGCACGAGGCACAGCATGCAAATCAAACTCGCCAACCCCCGTGGCTTCTGCGCCGGCGTGGACCGGGCGATCGAAATCGTCAATCGCGCCCTGGAAGTCTTCGGGCCGCCGATTTATGTGCGCCATGAAGTCGTCCATAACAAATTTGTGGTCGAAGATTTGCGCGCGCGCGGGGCTATTTTTGTCGAAGAACTCGACCAGGTGCCCGACGACGTGATCGTCATTTTCAGTGCCCACGGTGTTTCCCAGGCTGTACGTACCGAAGCGGCAGGCCGTGGCCTCAAGGTGTTCGATGCCACCTGCCCACTGGTGACCAAGGTGCATATCGAAGTGGCACGCTACAGCCGCGACGGTCGTGAGTGCATCCTGATCGGCCACGCCGGTCACCCGGAAGTCGAAGGCACCATGGGCCAATACGACGCCAGCAACGGCGGTGCTATCTACCTGGTGGAGGACGAGAAAGACGTCGCCAACTTGCAGGTGCACAACCCGGAACGCTTGGCTTTCGTGACCCAGACCACCTTGTCCATGGACGACACCAGCCGCGTAATCGATGCCCTGCGCACGCGGTTCCCGGCCATTGGCGGCCCACGCAAGGATGACATCTGTTACGCCACGCAAAACCGCCAGGATGCAGTCAAGCAACTGGCGAACGAATGTGACGTAGTGCTGGTGGTCGGCAGCCCCAACAGCTCCAACTCCAACCGCTTGCGTGAACTGGCCGAACGCATGGCCACGCCGGCATACCTGATCGACGGTGCCGAAGACATGCAGCGCAGCTGGTTCGACGGTGTCGAGCGTATCGGCATTACGGCAGGTGCCTCCGCACCCGAAGTGTTGGTGCGCGGCGTGATCCAGCAGTTGCAGGCCTGGGGTGCTACCGGTGCCGATGAGCTGGCTGGCCGTGAAGAGAACATCACGTTCTCGATGCCCAAGGAGTTGCGGGTCCGCTCGCTGCTCTGACGCCAACAATGCCGCCTCGGCATAATGCCTGCTCGGTTTTGTCACCGCGCAGGCTGATGCGCCCGCTGGGGGCCAGCACGATCTGATACAGGCTCTGTGCCTGGCTCGTGTCGCACACATGCACAGTACCGGCACGGAAGCCTCCGCCGGCGAAAACCGGCTCTCCCAAGCCGCTGAAGCGCACCTGGTTCGTAACCGGGCCATTGCCCGCCACCGGCACGCGACCATCGCCCTGGCGCTCCAGCAGTACCGGGTTGTCGTCGTCCTCATGGCCGCGCCCACTGACGTCCAGTATCACGCGCCACCCCTGGCTCCAGTCTCTGTCCTTTGCATGAATGACCACCGCCTGATTGCGCGTGATCGCCTCCATGCGTGCGTAACGCAGCCCTGCGGCAAGTGATTGAGCCACGCTTTGTCGTTGCTGCGATTCAAGCAAACCTTTGAAGCCGGGTACGGCCAATTGCGCGAGGAAGCTGGTGATGATCAGCCCCAGCAGCATTTCAATCAGGGTGAATCCTCGTTGTGTCATGTGCGTTCCCTCCGTGGACGCGAGTGAATCTTCGAGTTGCAGACCTAGGTATAGCGCCTGGCCCGGGCGCCGGATGATGGCCTTTATGTCCAAAGTATTTCCCTTTGTTCCGGCAGCAGCGCGGGTCGAAATCCGCCGCTAGTCTTGGGTCGCACAGCAGGTTTTGCCTGCTTTTTTCCGGCCTTCGACATGGATGACGACGGTAATGTCTGCTCGCCCGAATCGATTTTTTCTGCGTTCTGCGCGTCGGCGCCAATCCGGCATGACGCTGATCGAGGTGCTGATAGCGCTGCTGATCCTGGCTGTCGGGCTGCTGGGCGCCGCAATGCTCCAGCTCAACGCGCTCAAGTACACCGACAGCGCCAGAATGACCAGCCAAGCCAGTTTTATCGCCTACGACATGCTCGACCGAATTCGCGCCAACGCTGGCGTGGATTACACGTGGGGCATGGACGAGCCGGGGCCGGCCAGCACCTCGACCGCCAGCGTGCGCGACCTGGACCTGCATGATTTCGAGGCCAATATCCTTGGTTTTGCCGGCAAGGATGCCAAGGGTTCCGTGGTGGTGAGCGGGCATGAGGTCACCATCAGCATCAGTTGGGAGGATCGCCGGTCAGCAAGCAACCCGGGCGCACGGGAAACCTTCACCCTGACCAGCCGCATCGCCAGTGAACCGGGAGCGATGCAATGAATCGTCATGCGCGAGGTTTCAGCCTGGTGGAGTTGTTGCTGGCACTCGCCGTCGGGCTGGTGCTGGTGTTGGGGGTGAGCCAGGTGCTCATAAGTTCACGATTGACCCACGACAGTCAGCAAGCCGCCATGGTGTTGCAGGATGATGCGCGGTTTGCTCTGGGCAAGATCACACAGGACATTCGCCAGGCAGGCATGTTGGGGTGTTTGGCCACGACCGTTATCGACAACGCCCCGGCCGCCTTCGACCGACCGATAAGCTGGGACGCCTCGGGGAGTTCAAGGTCGCTGAGGTTGGTCACCGCAAACGTCGGTGACGGCGTTGGCAAGCCCGACTGGACGGTGTTGTCCGATTGCAAGGAGACAGCCCAGGCTTATGCAGGGTCAGCACCTGCCGCTGCCCCTGGCCTTATCCGCTTTGGCATACGCCAGCTCACGTATACCCATGAAGCGGGTCAGTTGAAGGTCAGTACTCCGGCAGCGCCGGCCAAGGCGGTACTGATTGATAACGTTCGGGCATTCGACATCAGTTTTGGCTTGGCGGCCAAACCTGAATCTACGGTTGTGGTGCGTTACGACAGCCATCCGGCTGATGACTCGTTGATACGGAGCGTGCGTATCTCCATGACGCTGCTGGATCCAACTGGGCGGGTTAGAGACCAGACCTACAACGTCGTGGCGGCGCTGCGAAATCGATTGGGTTAGGAGCGATGTCGATGCTTGGCGGGATTCGTTTACGGCAAAACGGGATGGTGCTGCTGATCAGTCTGGTATTCCTGCTGTTGTTATCGCAGATAGGGCTGTCGTCGATACAGGGGGCGGTCACCCAGCAAAAAGTCGCGAGCAGCCTGTGGCAGCGCAATCAATCGTTTCAGGCTGCTGAAAGCGGCTTGCGGCTGGGGGAGTCGGTTGTGCAGAGGGGTGGCCCTGGGATGCCTGTGTGCCACTCGGTTATGACGTGTGCGCCGCCCAATGAAGCGTTTTCCTTGACTGGCGCTGGCACAAACCCTGTCTCGGCAATCACCTGGTTGGCCTTGAGGGGCGGGTTTTATGGCGTTCAATCACTGGGGGAAGGCGCAGGGCTGGCTCATTTGCCGCTCGACACACGGGCCGCGCTCTTTCGCATCACTGCGGTGGGGCTCGCAGGACAATCGCGTACGGTGCTTGAGGCGGTTTATGCGCGGGTAGAGGAGGGCGGCAGCGTCAAGTTTCGACGGATTTCATGGCGGCAACTTCAATAAGGAGCAATGGGATGGGCATGGATAGCCAGGGCTTTACCCTGATGGAGTTATTGATCGCCGTGGCGATCGTCGCGTTGTTGGCCGGCATTGCGTATCCCGGGTACATCGGCCAGGTAAAAAAGGTGTACCGCGCGCAAATCGTTGCGTTGCTGAGCGAGCAAGCCCAGCACCTGGAGCGCACGTATACCAGAAATGGCACTTTTATTGATGCGGGCGGCGTCATTGCAGGCAACGATCATTATAGAATCAGCGTGATTTTAAATCCCCAGGATTTCGACTTGCTCGCCACGCCTGCCGCGGACTCAGTGATGGCCGACGACGCGTGCGCAGCTTTCAGCTTGAGCAGCACCGGTACGCGAAGTAATCCGGGAGCGGCGCCTGAAATGTCGCGCAAGGTCTGCTGGGGGCAATGATGAGAGTGCTTGAAGAGTGGGCGCAGGGCGCGCCTTTCCCTGTTTATTGGCGGGATCAGATGATGGCAAAGCAACAGCAAGTGGTGATTGTCGGCGGCGGTGTAATCGGGCTGTTAACGGCCTACAACCTCGCCAGGGAAGGGCGGGCAGTCATGCTGCTGGAGCGTGCGGGGCTTGGGCAGGAATCTTCCTGGGCAGGTGGCGGAATTGTTTCGCCGCTGTATCCATGGCGTTATAGCCCGGCCGTCACTGCCTTGGCCCACTGGTCCCAGGATTTTTATCCGCAGTTGGCACAGCGCTTGTTTGCCGCGACCGGTGTCGATCCCGAGGTACACACTACGGGTCTGTATTGGCTCGACCTGGATGATGAGGCTGATGCATTGGCCTGGGCTGCGCGCGAGGGACGGCCACTGAGCAAAGTGGACGTGTCGCAGGCCCATGATGCCGTGCCGGCGCTGGGGGGCGGCTACTCCCGGGCGATCTACATGGCCGACGTGGCCAATGTACGTAACCCGCGCCTGGTCAAATCCTTGAAGGCGGCGCTGCTGGCGTTGCCGGACGTGACGATTCACGAGCACTGCGAAGTGTCGGGTTTTGTGCTGAACCACAATCGGGTGGTGGGGGTGAACACGGCTACGGGATCGGTTTTTGCCGATCAGGTGGTGCTCGCCGCCGGGGCCTGGAGCGGGCAGTTGCTGAGCACCCTGGGCATGGCGCTCCCCGTGGAGCCGGTCAAAGGCCAAATGATCCTGTACAAATGCGCTTCCGACTTTTTATCCAGCATGGTCCTGGCCAAGGGGCGCTATGCCATCCCCCGGCGCGATGGGCACATTCTGATTGGAAGCACATTGGAGCATGAGGGGTTCGACAAGACGCCGACCGAAACTGCGTTGGCGAGCCTCAAGGCATCTGCGGTGGAACTCATCCCCGCCCTGGCGGACGCCGAGGTAGTCGGCCATTGGGCGGGGTTGCGGCCCGGTTCGCCGGAAGGTATCCCCTATATCGGAGAGGTTCCCGGCTTTCAGGGCTTGTGGCTCAACTGCGGGCATTACCGCAATGGCCTGGTACTCGCACCGGCCTCCTGCCAGTTGTTCGCCGACTTGCTGTTGGGGCGGGCTCCGATCATTGATCCAGCGCCTTACGCCCCGGCAGGTCGCCTCAACGCTGGATAGACTTCGGCCCTTGTTCCAGGTGCGCCTGGGTGCAGTACCACTCCTGGCTTGAACTCAGGGCGCGATCCTGCGGCAGATGCACGCCGCAGTGGGCGCAACGCACCATCAGCGCGGCGCTCGGCTCGGCAGGTCGTTGCTGGCGGGCTGCAGGGTTTTTGAATTTGCGCCAGAACCATACCGCGGCAGCAATGACGGCAATCCAGAACAGTAGACGAAGCATGATGGGCAGTTTCTCGACAAGGAATGCGCCAGTTTAGCCAAGGTGGCCACAGGCGCACAGCGCAATAAATACTCGCTCATAAAAAAGGGAGCTCCTTCAGAGCTCCCTTTTTGCGTTGCGTCGAACAATCAGTCGAACACACCGAAGGTCATGTAGCTGAACCACGAGCGGTCTTCGTTATTGCCAAGGGCCTGCGGCTCCTCTTCTTCGATAACGTCGCCGTTCTCGTCGTGAGGCTTGAGGTCCGAAGGAATGGCATCCTTGGCGTCCTGGTACTGCTTGATCACGTCCTGGTTGGCGCGGGTTTCA
Organism: Pseudomonas paralactis; assembly: GCF_001439735.1. Lineage (GTDB taxonomy): Bacteria > Pseudomonadota > Gammaproteobacteria > Pseudomonadales > Pseudomonadaceae > Aquipseudomonas > Aquipseudomonas paralactis. The sequence continues at coordinate 758,125 of NZ_JYLN01000002.1, read as the reverse complement.
CCCGGCGGCAGCGGCGGACGAGATTCGATCAGGCCCAGCGTGTACTTGCTCAGCCACGAACGGTTGTCGGCTTCCGCCACCTGAGGCACGAACTGGCCGTCTTTCAGGCTTGGGTGATCGGGGTAGTTGAGCTTCAGGGTTTCCAGGCTGGTGGTCGCCAGGGTGTCCAGGTGCAGACGCTGATAAGCCTCGGTCATCACCGCCAGGCCGTCGCCCACGGATGGGGTTTCCTGGAAGTTCTCCACAACATAGCGGCCACGGTTGGCGGCAGCTACATATGCCTGACGAGTCAGATAGTAGTGGGCCACGTGGATCTCGTAGGAAGCCAGCAGGTTGCGCAGGTAGATCATGCGCTGCTTGGCGTCCGGCGCGTAGCGGCTGTTGGGGTAACGGCTGGTCAGCTGGGCGAACTCGTTGTAGGAGTCGCGCGCAGCGCCCGGGTCACGCTTGGTCATGTCCAGCGGCAGGAAGCGCGCCAGCAGGCCAACGTCCTGGTCGAACGAGGTCAGGCCCTTCATGTAGTAGGCGTAGTCCACGTTCGGGTGCTGCGGGTGCAGGCGGATAAAACGCTCGGCGGCGGACTTGGCAGCTTCCGGCTCGGCGTTCTTGTAGTTGGCGTAGATCAGCTCCAACTGGGCCTGGTCGGCATAGCGGCCGAACGGGTAGCGCGACTCCAAGGCCTTCAGCTTCGCTGTGGCGCTGGTGTAGCTATTATTGTCCAGGTCTGTCTGAGCTTGCTGGTACAGCTCGACTTCGCTCAGGTTTTCGTCGACGACGTCCTTTGTTGACGAGCAAGCAGCAGTCATGGCGAGGATGGCGATCAGCAGCAGGTGTTTCACTTGCATGGCGGCTTGCGTCCCTATGACGGCCGCTGTCTTGGGCGGGGCCGTCCTGTTATGATGAGCGCCCCGTTGAAAGCCTCGGGGCAAAAGACGCCGTATTTAACCACAAGCGCGCAGCCGAAACCAAAGGCTGTGCCACGCCTAGTCTGAGCATGTCCGATAAAATTGAACTTCGCGCAGAGGTGCCGTCCGAATTGGGCGGCCAACGCCTCGATCAAGTCGCCGCACAATTATTCGCTGAGCACTCGCGCTCGCGCCTTTCCGCCTGGATCAAAGACGGCCGCCTGACTGTGGATGGAGCGGTTATCCGCCCGCGAGACATAGTCCATGGCGGTGCGATTCTTGAGCTGACTGCCGAGCAGGAAGCCCAGGGAGAATGGGTCGCCCAGGACATTGAGCTGGATATCGTCTATGAAGACGACGACATCCTGGTCATCAACAAACCCGCGGGCCTGGTGGTTCACCCGGCCGCCGGGCACGCTGATGGCACTTTGCTCAATGCCCTGTTGCACCACGTACCGGACATTATCAATGTGCCGCGGTGCGGCATCGTGCACCGTCTGGACAAGGACACCACCGGTCTTATGGTGGTGGCCAAGACCATTCAGGCGCAGACGCAACTGGTTACGCAATTGCAGAGCCGTAGCGTCAGCCGCATCTATGAGTGCATTGTGATCGGCGTCGTTGTGGCCGGTGGCAAGATCAACGCACCCATTGGTCGTCACGGCCAGCAGCGCCAGCGTATGGCGGTGATGGAAGGCGGCAAGCAAGCGGTCAGCCACTACCGTGTGCTGGAGCGTTTCCGCTCCCACACCCATGTGCGGGTCAAGCTGGAAACCGGGCGTACCCACCAGATTCGCGTGCACATGGCGCATATCAACTTCCCGTTGGTCGGCGATCCTGCCTACGGTGGCCGCTTCCGTATTCCGCCGGCGGCCAGCCAAACCATGGTTGAATCGCTCAAGTCGTTCCCGCGCCAGGCACTGCACGCACGCTTCCTGGAACTGGATCATCCGACGAGCGGTAAGCGCATGAGCTGGGAATCGCCACTTCCAGACGATCTGGTCTGGTTGTTGTCGCTGCTCAAGCAGGATCGTGAGGCATTTATCGGATGAGTGACTGGCTGATTCCTGACTGGCCCGCGCCGGCTCGGGTAAAAGCCTGCGTCACCACTCGTGCGGGCGGCGTCAGTCTGGCGCCGTTCGACAGCCTTAACCTGGGCGATCACGTCGAGGACAGCCTTGAGGCCGTCCTTGAAAACCGCCGTCGTCTGAGCGGCGCTTTCGATATCCAGCCTGCCTGGTTGCGCCAGGTCCACGGTACTCACGTAGTCGAGGCCGATCCAGGCCGTACTGTCGAAGCAGATGGCAGTTGGACCAGCATCCCTGGCATCGCCTGCACGTCCATGACCGCCGATTGCCTGCCTGCGTTGTTCTGTAATCGGGCGGGCACCCGGGTTGCCGCAGCCCATGCCGGTTGGCGTGGCTTGGCGGCCGGCGTGCTGGAGGCCGCGTTCGAAAGCCTGGATACCATTGCCGAAGACGTTCTGGTCTGGCTCGGCCCAGCCATTGGCCCACAAGCCTTTGAGGTCGGCCCGGAGGTGCGTGAAGCGTTCATGCAGCAACTGCCGGCCACCGCTGAAGCCTTCGTTCCGAGCCATAACCCCGGCAAGTTCATGGCCGACATCTACCAACTGGCGCGCCTGCGTCTGGCAGTACGCGGTGTCACCGCTGTATATGGTGGCGGTTTTTGCACAGTGACCGACCCGCGCTTCTTTTCTTATCGCCGCAGCCCGCGCACGGGCCGATTCGCCTCCCTTATCTGGCTTGAACGCTAGACTCTCCTGACCTGTATCAACCGTCCGCCGCTTGAAACCCCCAGAATCCACCCCATCTATAAGGGTATCTGGCAGGTTTCTTCATTCAGGATGTGTTTGTTCATAGCTCCGGCCTGCTCAAAAGGAAGGTGACTAATGCGTATTGATCGTTTAACCAGCAAATTGCAGTTGGCCTTATCGGACTCCCAATCCCTGGCGGTCGGCCTCGACCATCCGGCGATTGAGCCTGCGCACTTGATGCAGGCGCTCCTGGAACAACAAGGTGGTTCTATCAAACCCTTGTTAATGCAGGTGGGCTTTGACATCAACAGCCTGCGCAAGGAGTTGAGCAAAGAGCTCGACCAACTGCCGAAAATTCAAAATCCTACCGGCGACGTGAATATGTCCCAGGACTTGGCGCGCCTGCTCAATCAAGCGGACCGCCTGGCCCAGCAGAAGGGTGATCAGTTCATCTCCAGCGAACTGGTGCTGCTCGCCGCCATGGATGACAACAGCAAGCTCGGCAAATTGTTGCTGGGGCAGGGCGTGAGCAAGAAAGCCCTGGAAAACGCTATCAACAACCTGCGTGGCGGCGAGGCCGTGAACGACCCCAACCATGAGGAGTCGCGCCAGGCCCTGGACAAATACACCGTCGACCTGACCAAGCGCGCCGAAGAGGGCAAGCTTGATCCGGTGATTGGCCGTGACGACGAGATTCGTCGCACCATCCAGGTCCTGCAACGTCGCACCAAGAACAACCCGGTGCTGATCGGTGAGCCTGGCGTGGGTAAAACCGCGATTGCCGAGGGCCTGGCCCAGCGCATCATTAATGGTGAAGTGCCGGACGGCCTCAAAGGCAAGCGCCTGTTGTCCCTGGACATGGGCGCCCTGATCGCCGGTGCCAAGTTCCGTGGTGAGTTCGAAGAGCGCCTGAAATCCCTGCTTAACGAATTGTCCAAGCAGGAAGGCCAGATCATTCTGTTTATCGACGAACTGCACACCATGGTCGGCGCCGGTAAAGGCGAAGGCTCCATGGATGCCGGCAACATGCTCAAGCCAGCCTTGGCGAGGGGCGAGCTGCATTGCGTCGGTGCCACCACGCTCAACGAATACCGTCAGTACATTGAAAAGGATGCGGCCCTTGAGCGTCGTTTCCAGAAAGTGCTGGTGGAAGAGCCAAGCGAAGAAGACACCATCGCGATCCTGCGTGGCCTGAAAGAGCGTTATGAAGTCCACCACAAAGTGGCGATTACCGACGGCGCGATCATTGCGGCGGCCAAGCTGAGCCATCGCTACATCACCGATCGTCAGTTGCCCGACAAGGCCATCGACCTGATCGACGAAGCGGCCAGCCGTATTCGTATGGAGATCGACTCCAAGCCCGAAGTGCTCGACCGCCTGGATCGTCGCCTGATTCAACTGAAAGTCGAATCCCAGGCGTTGAAGAAAGAAGAGGACGAGGCCGCGAAGAAACGCCTGGAAAAACTTCAGGAAGAAATCGTCCGCCTGGAGCGTGAGTATTCGGACCTCGAAGAAATCTGGACCTCGGAAAAAGCCGAAGTGCAGGGGTCGGCGCAGATCCAGCAGAAAATCGAGCAGTCCCGTCAGGAACTGGAAGCTGCGCGTCGTAAAGGCGATCTGAGTCGCATGGCCGAGTTGCAATATGGTGTGATTCCGGATCTGGAGCGCAGCCTGCAGATGGTCGACCAGCACGGCAAGCCTGAGAACCAGTTGCTGCGCAGTAAGGTGACTGAGGAAGAAATCGCCGAAGTGGTCTCCAAGTGGACCGGTATTCCAGTGTCGAAAATGCTCGAAGGCGAGCGCGATAAGTTGCTGAAAATGGAAAGCTTGTTGCACCAGCGTGTCATCGGTCAGGAAGAGGCGGTGGTAGCGGTGTCCAACGCGGTACGGCGTTCCCGTGCCGGCTTGTCCGACCCGAACCGTCCAAGCGGCTCGTTCATGTTCCTCGGCCCGACCGGTGTCGGTAAGACTGAGCTGTGCAAGGCCCTGGCCGAGTTCCTCTTTGATACTGAAGAGGCCATGGTGCGCATCGATATGTCCGAGTTCATGGAGAAGCACTCGGTGGCTCGCCTGATTGGCGCACCACCAGGCTATGTGGGCTACGAGGAGGGCGGTTACCTGACCGAAGCCGTGCGGCGCAAGCCTTACTCGGTGATCCTGCTGGATGAGGTCGAGAAGGCGCACCCGGATGTGTTCAACATCCTGCTGCAGGTGCTCGAAGATGGTCGTTTGACGGACAGCCACGGGCGTACGGTGGACTTTCGCAACACGGTGATCGTGATGACCTCCAACCTGGGCTCGGCACAGATCCAGGAGCTGGTGGGGGATCGTGAAGCCCAGCGCGCGGCGGTGATGGATGCGTTGACCACCCACTTCCGCCCGGAATTTATCAACCGGGTCGACGAAGTGGTGATCTTCGAGCCTTTGGCACGGGATCAGATTGCGGGTATTACCGAGATCCAGTTGGGTCGCCTGCGCAGCCGCCTGGCTGAGCGTGAGCTCGACCTGGAGCTGAGCAGCGAGGCGTTGGACAAGCTGATCGCGGTGGGCTACGACCCGGTGTATGGCGCACGGCCATTGAAGCGTGCGATCCAGCGCTGGATCGAGAACCCGTTGGCACAGTTGATCCTGTCGGGCAGCTTTATGCCGGGCACCCGCGTCACGGCGACGGTGAAAGACGACGAAATCGTCTTCCACTAAGGCTTACACCCGCTGTAATAACCAGAGGCCTCGCATTGCGAGGCCTTTTTTTTCGATAGGGCGTTGAACTGTAAGGCAAAGGCTTGTAAAGTGCGCCCCGCAGCAACGTCAGCCCAAGGGTTTCTTCTCCCCAAGAAGAAATCAGAAAGAAGCGCAAATCATTGTCTTAAAAGCAATTTAAAGGGTTGACAGGGGTTTTTAAGATTGTAGAATAGCGCGCCTCAGAGACGCTAACGTAGCGATACGGACAGGGTCGAAGAGAAGGTTACACAGCAGTAAATTTGAAATATGTAGTTCCGTGATAGCTCAGTCGGTAGAGCAAATGACTGTTAATCATTGGGTCCCAGGTTCGAGTCCTGGTCACGGAGCCAATTTCAAAATCGGGGTATAGCGCAGTCCGGTAGCGCGCCTGCTTTGGGAGCAGGATGTCGGGAGTTCGAATCCCCCTACCCCGACCATATTTGGGTCGTTAGCTCAGTTGGTAGAGCAGTTGGCTTTTAACCAATTGGTCGTAGGTTCGAATCCCACACGACCCACCATTTTTGAGACCAGTTCAGGCTGGAATCGAATCTTAAGATCAGAGGCCAAAAGCGCTGATCGAAGAAGGCGACTGAAAGGTCGCCTTTTTTTTACCGGGGTATAGCGCAGTCCGGTAGCGCGCCTGCTTTGGGAGCAGGATGTCAGGAGTTCGAATCCCCTTACCCCGACCATATTAAAAATCCTCGTATCGAAAGATACGGGGATTTTTTTTGCGCGCGCGAATCCTGAATTCTCCTCAAAACAAATGTGGGAGGGGGCAAGCCCCCTCCCACAGGGGTTATGCGTTATTAGTGGAGTTTAAGGCGTGGCTCAGTCCCGCGGCCGATCTTGCTGCCCAGCATCAGCATCGCCGTGCGGAAGAACCCGTACAGCGCCATCTGGTGCATACGGTACAGCGACACGTAGAACATCCGCGCCAACCAGCCCTCCAGCATCACGCTGCCAGTCAGGTTACCCATCAGGTTACCTACCGCCGAGAACCGCGACAGCGAGATCAGTGAGCCGTAGTCGGTGTACTTGTAGGTCGGCAGTTCCTTGCCTTCAATGCGCAATTTCAGCGACTTGGCCAGCAACGAAGCCTGCTGATGCGCGGCCTGGGCCCTCGGCGGCACGTTGCGGTCGGTGCCCGGTTGAGGGCAGGCGGCGCAATCGCCAAAGGCGAAGATGTTTTCATCGCGAGTGGTTTGCAGCGTTTGCAACACTTGCAGCTGATTGATGCGGTTGGTTTCCAGGCCATCGATGTCCTTGAGGAAGCCCGGTGCGCGGATCCCGGCTGCCCATACCTTGAGGCTGGCGGGAATCACTTGGCCGCTGCTGGTAATCAGCGCGTCGGCCGTCACTTCGCTGACCGCCGAGTTGGTCAGCACGGTCACCCCGAGTTTTTCCAGGGTTTTATGCACCGGGCCGCCGATGCGCTCCGGCAGGGCAGGCAATACCCGCGGTCCGGCTTCGATCAGGGTGATGTGCATGTTTTCCGGCTTGATGCGGTCCAGGCCATAGGCGGCCAGCTCATGGGCTGCGTTATGCAGCTCAGCGGCCAGCTCCACCCCGGTGGCGCCGGCACCGACGATAGCCACGCTGATTTGCTCAACGGCATCGGTTTGCCCGGCGTGGGCGCGCAGATAGTGGTTGAGCAACTGTTGGTGGAAGCGCTCGGCCTGTTTGCGGGTATCGAGGAACAGGCAATGCTGCGCCGCGCCCTCGGTGCCGAAGTCGTTGGTGGTGCTGCCTACGGCAATGACCAGGGTGTCATAGCCCAGCACGCGCGCGGGCACCAGCTCGCGGCCTTCTTCATCGAGGGTGGCGGCCAGCTGGATTTTTTTCTGTTCACGGTCGAGCCCACTCATGCGCCCAAGCTGGAACTCAAAGTGGTTCCATTTTGCCTGGGCGACATAATTGAGTTCGTCTTCCGAAGAGTTCAGCGAGCCGGCAGCCACTTCGTGCAGCAGAGGCTTCCAGATGTGAGTCAGGTTGGTGTCGACCAGCGTGATGCTGGCCTTGCCGCGCTTGCCCAGAGTCTTACCCAGGCGGGTAGCCAACTCCAGGCCGCCGGCGCCGCCGCCGACGATAATAATACGATGGGTCATGGGGATATCTCGCAAGGCTAAAAGAAATCGGAGCAGTTACCCCCGCGAGCGCCAGGCAGCTCATAGCGTCAGGTAACTCAATAGGCGGCTCAGTACGCCGAGCCCGATCACCACTACCAGCACCACACAAAGGAGCAGCCATGGCCGGAAAGGCTTGCGCTCGACTCTGTGCTGGGAGAGTTGCAGGTACTCTTGGACATGCTGTTGGTCATCGGGGTTCAGGCGGCTGGTCATAAAGGCCTCGTCAGGTAGACGTTGCAAAAGGGCGCCACGTTACAGCCAGGGGATTAAAGGCTGATGCCCACATCGAACACTATGCTGCGGCCCAGGTTGTTGCGCAAGAAGTCCGGCGCGTCTGGATGTGCGAACAGTACACGCGCGAAGGTCGGTCCCACCAGTGACAGTGAACGCCAGCCCTGGCGCAGGTATTCGGTTGGCGGCGGAAAGTGGCTGTTGAGATCCAGCACTTCGCGTTTGAGGCTGGTGAAAGCGATAAGGTCCAGCTCCCCCAGGTCCATGCCGCGTTCTTTGTAGTTATGCGCTTTTTTGCGCAGTGTCGGTGCCAGGCGCAACAAAAACTCATGGGCGGGAATACGCCGTGGCTTGGCTTCGCGCCGCACCAGTTGGCTCAAGGAGAACGCGCTGCGCCTGCGTAACAATTCGTCGCGCCATTCGTCGTTCAGACGGCGCCCCTCGTCCAGCACGAAAAACACCTCGAAACTGGCATCACGAAACAGTACATCCGGCGGCTCCTGGCCGGCAGCGTGAAACTCTTCGACACGGTAGGGCACGTTCAAGCCTTGCAGCAGGCGCTGGCAGACCCAACGCTCACGCTCCCACTTGCGGGCATTGGACAGAAACGCATTGGCTTGTTCGGCTGCTACGGTGAGCAGGCGCAAATAATCTGAGTCATCCATAGTCCCAGCTTAGCGTTCAAATGATGACCACAGGAAGTCTTGCTCCCACATTTGAAACTCACACCGGCCCAGGTAATGTTAAAGCGCGGGTGTAGACTGCTCACTCGGCAGCAAGCCCAGGGATGAGGTGTGTGGTGAGGTTTTTCATAAAGGTAGTGCATCTGTGATCAGTGCAGCTGTTCTGGCGCCATCGACCCTCGGCATCGGCTGGCTGTTATATGCGCCCGTGGTGATATGGGCGATGTTGCGCTCGCCCTGGGTCGAATTGTTCACCGACCGACGGCGCCAGCATTTGCTGTTCGGTACGGTGTTCGCCTTGTTTATGCTGTGGCTGGTGCGGCGGGATTTCGATACCGGGGTCTCTTACCACTTTATCGGCATGACCGCCGTGACCTTGCTGCTGGATTGGCCGCTGGCAATCGTCGGTGGCTTCGCCGCCCAGCTTGGCTTGATGCTGCTGGGGCGCCAGGACCTGGCTGCGCTCGGCGTCAACGGCTTGCTTCTGGTCGGGCTGCCGGTGCTGGTCACTGAAGGCTGCGCGCTGTTGGTGGAACGGGCGCAGCCGCGAAATCCCTTTGTGTATATCTTCTGTTCCGGCTTTTTTGCGGCGGCGCTGTCGGCATTGTTGTGCCTGTTGGTCGGCCTGGGCCTGTTGTGGTTCGACGGCCGCTTTGCGATGCCGCAATGGTTGGAAGACTTTGTAGGTTACCTGTGGCTGATCATCTTCCCTGAGGCTTTTATCAACGGCATGATCGTCAGCGCATTGGTGGTGTTTTGCCCGGAATGGCTGGAGACCTTCAACCGAACCCGCTATCTCTCGGCCCCCTGGAAGGACGACGATTCACGGCGTTGATCCAGGTCAAATCCCGCGCAACGACGCAGGTCCATGCTCTGCAAAATTTTCAGGAGCACGGATCATGAGTGTGTACGAATGGGCACGGCAGGAGTTGCGCAGAAGCCAGGACGCAGCGCAGGAAATCGGTTTTGACCCAGGCTTGACCTTGCGCGCCATGCTCAGTGCCGTGGTGCAGCAAAGCAAGGGTGTACGCAGTTTTGAGGATCTGGCCGACGAGCTGCAATACCTGGCAGAAAATCTCGACGACCAGCAGGGATATGCCTTTATGCGGCCTTAATGGCGCGGCGGCAAAACATCTTCGGAAAACAGTTCGTCTTCAGCATCCGGGGCCACGGGGATTTTGTGTTCCTCTGCGGCCCATGCACCCAGGTCGATAAGTTTGCAACGGTCCGAGCAAAACGGCCGGTTGAGGTTGGCCGCTTTCCATTCCACGGGTGCACCGCAGGTTGGGCAGTCGACGGTCAAGGGTTGGCTCATGATCGGCCTCCACGCAAAGTAAGGTAAAAGTGGTGCAGTCGCTCGACCTCGCCGTGCAGCCAGGCAAGGTCCTTATCGTTGACCAGCACGTCATCGGCATGGTTCAGGCGGTCTTCGCGGCTCGACTGGGCCTTGAGAATCGCCTGCACCTGCTGTTCGCTGATGCCATCGCGCTGCAGGGTACGCTGAATCTGCAGCGATTGCGGCACGTCGATCACCAGAATGCGCTGGGTCATGCTGTATTGGCCGGACTCGATCAGCAGCGGAGACACCAGGATCGCGTAAGGCGACTGGGCGCGTGCCAGGTGGCTGCGAATTTCTTCGGCGATCAGCGGGTGCAACAAGGCTTCCAGCCACAGGCGTTCTTGCGGTACTTCAAAGATCAGTTTGCGCAACGCGGCTCGATCCAGCTGGCCGTCGGGTAACAGCACGGTCTCGCCGAAATGCTCGGCAATGCGCGCCAGCGCCGGCCGCCCGGGTTCGACGACCCAGCGGGCAGCATGATCGGCGTCCACCAGGTCGATGCCCAGGTAGATAAAGTGCTCGGCCGCAGCGCTTTTGCCGCTGCCAATGCCGCCTGTGAGGCCAAGAATCCAGGGTGTTGCGACAGAAGTGGTCATCTGAAACCGACAGACTGCAAATAGAAGTCGGTTATTTGACCACCCCAGAGCAATGCAATCCAGCCGGCAATTGCCAGGCACGGCCCAAAGGGCATCGGCGTCGACGTTTGGGCCTTGCGCAAACGCAGCAGGATCAGCCCTGCAAACACCCCCATCAAGGAGGCCATCAGCAGCGTCATCGGCAGGATCTGCCAGCCACCCCAGGCCCCCAGCAATGCCAGTAACTTGAAGTCGCCATGGCCCATGCCATCCTTGCCGGTGACCAGCTTGAACAGCCAGAACACGCTCCATAGACTCATGTAGCCAATGACCGCGCCCCACAGCGCATCGGGCAGTGTCGCCAGCAGGTCGGTGCTGTTGAAGATCAGCCCCAGCCAGAGCAGTGGCAATACCAGTACATCCGGCAGCAATTGGTGGTCCAGGTCAATCAGGCTCATGGCCAGCAAGCCCCAGCTCAGCAACATCACCGCAGCGGCTTGCCAGCCGAAGCCGAAATGCCAGGCAACGGCGGCGGTGATCAGTGCGCACGCAACTTCGGTCAGGGGATAGCGGGTGCTGATGGGCTCACGGCAATGGGCGCATCGACCGCTGAGCATCAGGAAGCTGAGCAGCGGAATATTTTCCCAGGGCCGAATCGGCTGGTTGCAGCGCGGACAGCAGGAGTTCGGGCGCATCAGGTTGTATACCGGCCCGGCGGGCTCGGTGGGCAGGCCGAGAACCTCATTGGCCTGGGCGCGCCATTCGCGTTCGAGCATTTTGGGCAGGCGCCACACCAGCACGTTGATAAAGCTGCCGATGATCAGGCCCAGTATCAGTGTCGTGCAGACAAACACCCAAGGCTGCTCGCTCAGCAGCAGGCTCAAAATGCCGTACCCAATTGAAAGACCGGCAGGTACATCGCGATCACCAGCGCGCCGACAATGGCCCCCAGAACAACCATGATCAGCGGTTCCATCAAGCTGGTGAGGTTATCGACCAGGGTGTCTACGTCTGACTCGTAGTGGTTCGCGACTTTTTCCAGCATCCGGTCCAGGGTGCCGGACTCTTCTCCAATGGTGGTCATCTGGATCGCCATAGCGGGAAACAAACCGCAGCTGTGCATGGATTGATTCAACTGCATGCCTGTGGATACATCGTGGCGCATACGTTCGATTGCCTGTTTGAAGGGTTCATTGCCGACGGCCCCGGCTACCGAGCCCAATGCCTGCACCAGCGGGACACCCGCTGCAAACGTGGTAGAGAGCGTGCGGGCGTAGCGGGCGACGGCTGATTTTTGCAGCAGTTTGCCTGCCAGGGGCGCTTTCAACAAACTCGCTTGCAGCCAATGGCGAAAACCTGGGTAAAGACGGTAGGCATAGCGCAGCCCACCCGCCCCCAAGGCCAGCACCAGCGCGAGTATCCACCACGCCTGTTGCAGGAACTCGGACAGCGCAATGACCCCCAGGGTGAACCCGGGCAGTTGGCTGTCGACCCCGGCAAACAGATGCTGGAACTGTGGCACGACGTGTATCAACAGCACTGTGCTGACCAGTGTAGCGACCACCAGGACGGCGACCGGGTAAGTCATGGCTTTTTTGATCCTGGCTTTGAGCTGTTGGCTTTTTTCCAGATCAATAGCCACGCGTTCAAGCAGGGTTTCCAGGGCCCCGGCCTGCTCTCCGGCGGCTACCAGGTTGCAGTACAGGTCATCGAAATAACGCGGATGCAGGCGTAGCGCTGCGGCCAGGTTGTTGCCGCTGGCGATCTGTTGTTTCAACGCCCTGACCAGCTCACGCACCTGCTGGTTTTCAAAACCCTCGCTGATGATGTCGAAGGCTTGCAGCAGCGGGATGCCGGCTTTGAGCAGTGTCGCCAACTGCCGTGTGAACAGACCGATATCGGCTGGCAATATTCGCGGGGTGAGAACCGACAGTGATCGCGTTTTCTTGCGCACGCGCTCCGGGCAGATCCCTTGCTGGCGCAGTTGCGCCTTGATCAGCGCAAGGCTGCTGCCAGCGATTTGCCCGGTCACCCTGCGTCCTTTGCGGTTGATGCCTTCCCAGGCATAGATCGTTGACGTGTCGTTCATAGTGGTTTGCGCACCCGGCAGTGAAGAATTTATAGCGTAGTCAGGCGGCGAATTCGGGACGGCTGGTGTTATGGGATAAAGTGTCAGAATGTGCGTCTTGCAGGCGATGGGCTCGGTGGGGGTGGGTACACTGGCGCCGTTGCACACTTCGGGGCGCAGGACGCGCCTTGTCATGGTTTTATTCTGGAGACTGAAAGAGATGCGTCAAAAAGGCTTTACCTTGATCGAGTTGTTGATCGTCGTGGCAATCATCGGCATTTTGGCCACCATCGGTTTGCCCCTGTACACCAAGCACCAGGCCAAGGCCAAGTTTACGGCGGGGCTGGCTGAAATCAGCGCGCTGAAGGCCGGCTATGAAGACGTCATCAACCAGGGCACTGTGCCTACTGTGTCGTTGATCGGTGGCAACAGCCCGACCGCCAATTGCAAGATCGATGTGACAGGGGATGTAGCCTCGGGCGCCGGCGCCATCAGCTGTGAAATCCTTGATGCACCTGCGCCCGTGCTGGGCAAGACCATCACCTTGACCCGCAGCGCAACCAGCGGATGGACCTGTGCCACCACCGCGGATCCGCAGTACGTTGCCAAGGGCTGCTCTGCCAACGGCGCGTGATGGCGCCGGGCGGTGAGCGAGTCAGTTGCTGCATGACCAATGCAGTGCTAGCTTTAGCCCACCGCCCGTGTAGCTCAGCCGGTAGAGCAGCGCACTCGTAACGCGAAGGTCGCAGGTTCGATTCCTGTCTCGGGCAAAAACGCACCACTGCTTCAAAGGCAATGTTTTCAGATGATCCCAGAATGGTTCTGAAGGCCAGACGAGTTGGCATTCGCGCCCGCTCTTTTGTATCTGCGCAACCTTGATGACCCAGATGCATCCCCATTCCTCGATCTAAGAGAACAACATGACCACGACTGAGATGACCCAGCAAGCGCGTCACGAAGAAGCCCTCAAGAAATACCTTGAGGCGACGCCGCAGCTTAAAGAAGAGATCAAGGACCTGAGTGCTGACGACCAGCGCGATCAGGTTCAGTGGGCATTCGAGGACGAGGCAGAGAGCCAGAACCTCCAGCCTTGGGAGTTGACCCTCAAGTACACCTCGACACCGGAAGAATTCGAAGCTGCGCGGTTGGCCTTGCATAAAGAGGCAGCCGAGGTACTGGGCGTCGAATGGGAAGAGTACTGCGAGATGAATAATCTTGTAGTTTAAGCGCTGATGGCGGGGCGGGCTTGTTGTGGCGAGGGAGCAAGCCTCCTCGCCACAACAATAGCTCCGCGCTTTAGATACTCAGACGCATCGACAGGTCCACTGCCTTCACATCCTTGGTCATCGCGCCGATGGAGATGAAGTCCACGCCGGTTTCAGCGATTGGCAGCAGGGTACTTTCATTGATCCCGCCGCTGGCTTCCAGCTTGGCCTTGCCGGCGTTCAAGCGCACGGCCTCGCGCATGTCTTCCAGGCTCAGTTCATCAAGCATGATGATGTCGGCTCCCGCCGCCAGGGCGTCACGCAACTCCGCCAGGTTCTCCACCTCGATTTCCACCGGCTTGCCTGGGGCGATCTTGTGGGCGGCCGTAATCGCCTGGGCAATGCCACCGCAGGCGGCAATATGGTTTTCCTTGATCAGGAACGCGTCATACAGCCCGATGCGGTGATTGTGGCAACCGCCACAGGTGACCGCGTATTTCTGCGCCAGGCGCAGGCCCGGAAGTGTCTTGCGGGTGTCCAGCAGCTTGACCTGGGTGCTGGCAACAAAGTCCGCCAGGAACTGCGCTCGGGTGGCGACACCTGACAGCATCTGCAAAAAATTCAACGCACTGCGTTCACCCGTGAGCAGCGAGCGGGCCGGGCCTTCAAGGTGGAACAGCGCCTGGTTGGGGCTGACACGTTCACCGTCGGCCACCTGCCAATGCACGGCGACCCGTGGGTCCAGTTGGCGAAATACCGCATCTACCCAGGCCGTACCGGCAATCACGGCCGCTTCGCGGGTAATGATCGTGGCCTTGGCCAGCCGTTCGGCCGGGATCAACTGCGCGGTGATATCACCGCTGCCGACGTCCTCCAGCAGTGCGCGGCGCACGTTGGCTTCGATTTCGGCGGTGAGGTCGGCAAGACGGAGGTTCGGCATAACAGGCTCCACAAACAAAGTGCCGGGATTATAGGGGTTGCGTGCGTTTGAACCCAGCGCGCCGCTCATTTACAGCGCAAAGGCAGAGTTTGCTGGCGCAACCACCCTCGTTTGCAAGATAATCTCGCGCCTTGCAATTGGCGTCATAGCTTTGACGTCCAGGCGGTAATCGGTTTATTTGCAGCACACTGTCGTGCCTGCCCCCGTTCTTTACCCCTCACAACACCGCCGTTTCAGGAGGCCAGGATGCACAATGACGGAAAGGTGGTGCCTATCAACAGGGCACAGGCCACGCCATCGCCGCTCGCGCGCCTGCCGGTGGTGTTGCTGCAGGTACGTGACAAGGCTGCGCAACAGTTGCAACAGGGTTTGCAGGAACTGTTCGATAACGCCGACGACACCCTGTTCGAAATGGCTGATAAGGCCCGGAGCACCGTCGACCATCATATTTTTTTCGAGGCGATGCGCGATCTGCGCCTCAAGCGCAAGAACTTCGAGCGCGTGTTCATGGAGCAACTGTTTGTCGCCTTCGCCAATCTGGGGCAGTTCGGAAGCGGCGACTTGCAGCTGGTGCCGGTGGTGTCCTACGAAGCGGTATCCGGTACCAGCGCCGACGATGTGGAAAAAGCCGTAGCCCTTGAGGCCATGCTCAGTCGGGTGCGACATCGTGATGGTTTGGCCCTGGGACAGTTGAGCGCACGCATGAGCCAATTGCTGGGCAGGCGCCTGGAGGATCATGAAAATCCGCTGGGCCCGGCATTGCTGTGTGAGTTTTTCCTGCAGGCAGGGCGCAGCCTGGGGGTGGAAATTCGCGTCAAGCTGATCATGCTCAAGCTCTTTGAAAAATATGTGCTCAGTGACGCTGACCTGTTGTACGGCGAAGCCAATCAACTGCTGGTCGCGGTCGGCGTGCTGCCCGAACTCAAGGCCGTGCCGTCCCGTCGTCCCGGCGGGCGCGCCAGCCGGGAACACCACCACGCCAGCCAGCCGATCGTCGACCCGCCGCTCGATGAGAGCGGCCAGCAAGCGTTCAGCGCGTTGCAGAAATTACTGCAAGCCGTGCGTGGCAGCGTGGCACCGACCCTCGAAGCCAGTGCCGAGCCGCAACCCATTGCCACCCGTGATCTACTGCGCCTGCTGTCGCATTTGCAGCAGTACGTCCCCGAGCCCGAGGCTGAAGACGATTTCGACCTGCGTAACCAGCTTGAACAGCTGCTCACCCGAGTCAGCGTCAAGAGTGGCAAGTCGCGGGTCCTGGAAGATGCTGACGAAGATGTCATCAACCTGTTCGCTATGCTGTTTGCGTTCATCCTGGCTGATAGCAGTGTGCCGGACGCGTTCAAGGGCCTGATCGCCCGTTTACAGATACCCTTGCTGAAAGTCGCCGTGCTGGACAAGAGCCTGTTCAGTTGCGCGAGCCATCCGGCGCGACGTTTGCTCAATGACATCGCGAGCGCCGTCATGGGCTGGAGCCCGCCGCAAAACGCCTGCCACGATGCTCTGTACCAGCGTGTGGAACAGGTGGTTCAGCGTTTATTGAATGAGTTTGTTGAAGACCCGGCGATTTTTTCCCAGCTACTGACACAGTTCAGCGCGTTTACCGCGGATGAATGCAGGCGCAGCCAGTTGCTTGAACGCCATACCCGTGAGGCCGAGCAGGCGCGCTTGCATACCGAGACTGCCCGCCAGCGTGTGGCGCAAGTGCTTGACCGAAGGCTGGCGGGCAAGGTTCTGCCGCAGTTTGTGGTGCAATTCCTTCAGCAGGCCTGGGGCCAGGTGTTGTTATTGGCCATGCTCAAGCATGGCGAACAATCGCTGCAATGGCAGGCGGCGCTGCGTACTCTGGATGAGTTGGTCTGGAGCGTCGGCCTGCGGGAAGACACCGAAGCGGGCCGGCATTTGCTTGAGCAACTACCCGTGTTGCTCAAGGCATTGCGTGACGGTTTGGCCGCTGCGGCGTTCGATCCTTTCAGCACCCGTGAGTTTTTCCAACGGTTGCAGGCCACGCACGTTCAGTCGTGCGAGGGCGACCCAGCCCAAGTGCTGGTCGAAGTCCGCGAGCCTTTTATGCTTGGCGCTGGTGTGCCGACCGTCGTTGAGTCGCTGCCCAAAGATGACCTCGATCTGATCAAGGCCAGTCAGTTGCGGGTCGGCGCCTGGGTAGCGTTTGAGCAAGATCAACAGACCCCCCTGCGCTGCAAGTTGACGGCAATCATGCCGCCTGACGATACCTGTATTTTCGTCAGCCGCACCGGGCTTAAGGTGCTGGAAAAAACTACCGTCCAATTAGCCCAGGCGTTCAAGTGTGGCGCACTGCGCACGTTGGACGATGGCCCTTTGTTTGAGCGTGCGCTGGCTGCGGTGATGGGCGATCTGCGTCAACTCAAACGCGGCAAGTGATCGCAACCGCAGGGTGGAACGCGGCATACTGGTAACACCTCGTCTCATTTCAGGAGCCTGTATGCAGTTGGACCCCGCCAGCGGTTGGTGCCAGGGCATCCGTCTTTGCCCTTCGCCCAACTTCAACGAGCGCCCTGAAGGCGAAATCTCGCTGTTGGTGGTGCATAACATCAGCTTGCCTCCTGCGCAGTTCGCCACGGGCAAGGTGCAGGCGTTTTTTCAGAATCGCCTGGATGTTTCAGAGCATCCCTACTTTGCCGGTATCGCCCACCTACGCGTGTCTGCGCATTTTCTGATTGAACGTGACGGTACTGTCACGCAATTTGTCTCGTGCCAGGACCGTGCCTGGCACGCCGGTATTTCCAGCTTCGAGGGGCGCGAGGTGTGCAATGATTTCTCGCTGGGGATCGAACTTGAAGGTACGGACGAACTGCCGTTCACCGATGCCCAGTACGCGGCGCTGATCGAACTGACGCGCCAGTTGCTCAAGGCTTACCCAAAAATTACTCGTCAGCGGATTTGTGGTCACAGCGATATCGCCCCGGGACGCAAGACCGACCCGGGCCCGGCTTTTGATTGGGCACGCTTTCTCGGCGCCCTGCAGGATGGAGGACACGAACAATGAGTTTCCTGGTGTTGGTGCTGGCGGTGTGGATCGAGAAGTTCTCGGCCTTGCGCCTGCGGTTGCAGCGCGACGGCGGATGGCTGCGTGAGTTGGCCAAACTGGAGTCGAGCCCGCGCATGGGCAAGCGACCCTGGCTGATCCTGACGATACTGGTGCTGCTGCCGGTAGCGTTGCTGGCGCTGTTGTTGTTGGTACTGGAGCCGGTGGCCTATGGCCTGTTGGCGCTGCCGGTGCACATCCTGGTGGTGATTTATAGCCTGGGTCGTGGTGATTTACTGGCAGGCCTTGGTCCGTTCCGCGATGCCTGGCGACGCGGTGATCTGCAAGCGGCAGAGCATGTGGCCGAGCGCGACCTGAAGCTTGGCGCCGACAGTGGTGAGCAATTGCTGGAGAGGGTTCAGGGTCATCTGCTGTGGCAGGCGTACCAGAGCTTTTTTGCGGTGATTTTCTGGTATTTCCTGCTGGGCCCTGTGGCCGCTTTGGCCTATCGGCTGTTGGCGCTGGCCAGCGAGCACAGCCAGAACCCGCTGGTGGCTGAACGCGCCGCGCAATTGCGCCATGCGTTTGACTGGTTGCCGGTACGCCTGCTGGCGGCGAGCTTTGCTTTGGTGGGCAACTTTGTCGGGGTCAGTCGTGTGATGCTCCACGAACTGCTGAGCTGGGATATCAGTGCGGCGCAGTTGATGGAAAAAGTCGGGCTGGCGGCGGCTGAAATCCCTCCTCCGGTGGTGGGGGCCGATGGTATCAACAGCCTGGATCGGTTGTGGGAGCTCCTGCTGCGTGCGGCGGTGTTGTGGTATGCCGGGTTTGCGATCTGGACTGTATTGCCCTGAGCAACTGTTGGGGGGGCTTGCTTTCTGGTGCGGCGCTGTACTTGTGGGAGGGGGCTTGCTCCCGATGGCGGCCTCAGGGCCTACCAGGATGCTGGGCTTTGATCGAGTACATATCCGTTATTTGGGTAACGGCTGCTATGGGTTCCGCTTTTACAGCGGGTCACTTTCGAAAAGCGCGAAAGTAACCAAAGCGCTCTTGCCCCACCACTCGGCACCTCGCCTAGGCTCGGTGTGCCCGTAATCCGCCATGGATTTGGGGGGCCGCCGCCACGCGCCATCCATGGCGCGGGGCGGCTAAACCGGCATCCCTGCCGGTTTACCCCCCAAATCCCTGGCGAATTCCGGCCAGCGTGGTTTGACGGGGCGCTTAAGATCAAAAGCAGATCAAGAGCAAGAGCGGCTCGCTTCGCATCGTGGTTACGTAAGGAGTACTCCTGATCATTGGGCACTCGGAGACGCCGTTAACTTTACGTTACAAAACTTCCCTTCGAATTGAGCTATACAGACAGAGCGCCAAATAGTGGCTATCTGCCGCCGCCCTGCGCCTCAATAACAATAAAAGAAGGGGAGATCACCTGTGATGAGCTTGCTCTATCCTGCCGTTGCGCTGATGAACCGCCTGAGCTTCGGCATGAAGTTCAGCCTGATCAGCGTGCTGTTCCTGCTGCCGATGCTGGCGACCAACTATTACCTGGTGCGTGACTCGTGGCGCGAATTTCAGGGCACCCGTATCGAACTGCAAAGCCTCGATTTGCTTGGCAGTAGCCTGGCATTGCGGCGTGAGTTGGAAACGCTGAATAACCAGGTACAGATCAACGTCATCCTCGGGCAGTCCGGCAAGGCGGCGGATCTAGAGGCGCAGATCAATGAACTGGAGCAACGTGTGCTGGAGCGGTTGCAGGGGTTGCACGCCATGGCGACGCAGCCTGAGCAAGTCGAAGTCTTTGAAAACAAGCGCGACGAGCTGATCGACGCGTTCAAGGTCCAACAGCAGGAAACCTCGTTGCTCAACAAAGCGGCGTTGATCGGCAAGTTACTCAACCAGGCCCAGATGCTCAGCCAAATCATCGCCAGCCAAGCCGGCCTGAGCCGTGATGCACAGAGTGATCTGCGCCAGCTCAGCGACCTGGTCACTGCGGTCACTCCGCAGGTTACGCAACTGCTGGGTGAGGGCCGCGCGATGGGTGCGTATTCCCTGGGCCAGGGCTTTATCAATTCCTCCTCCAGTACGCGCTTTGACGAGCTGTTGCAGCAGGTCGAAAAGCTCCAGGGCGAATACGGCTTGAAGCTGCACGACGCGCTGGGCGCCAGCAACGCCGCGCACGCAGCACTCGATAGCTTGGCGCAAGCCAGCCAGGCCAGTCTCAAGCAAGGCAGTGAGCTGTTCGAAGAGCAGGTGGTGATGGCCGAGACGCTGGACACACCCTGGCAAGGTTTTTATGACGGCGTCAGCCAACTGATGGCCAAGACCTATCAACTCGATGACGCCACCCTGGCGTTCATTGGGCAGCAACTGGAGCAACGTCTGGCGCAGAACCGCTTGCACATGGTGTTGCTGGTCGCGGCCCTGGTGGCGGTGTTTGCGCTGATTTTCTATTTATATGCAGGTTTCTTTGTCTCCACCCGCACGACCTTGCGCAGCCTGGGAGCGATGATGGACAAAGTCGCGGCCGGTGACATGACGGTCACGTTCGTTGCTCACAGCCGCGATGAGTTGGGCGATTTGGGCCAGGTATTCAATGGCACCGTGGCCAAAATTCACGACCTGATCGAGCGCGTCGGGCATACGGTCAGCCAGGTCGAGTTGCAGGCCGGCCAGGTGCAAGCGGTATCGGCGCAGAGTAACCAGGCGGTATCCGGCCAGCGCAGCCAGATCGAGCAAGTGGCAACGGCGATGAACCAGATGTCTGCCACCGCCCAGGAAGTGGCGCGCAGCGCGGCGGCGGCCGTCAACAGTGCACAAAGCGTCAATGATGAAACCGTCAGCGGGCGGGCGCTGGTGCAATCTCAACAAAGCGGCATCGCACGCCTGGCTTTGGAGATCGATGAGTCGGTGCGGGTGATCAACCAGTTGGCGGCCGATAGCCAGTCCATCAGCAGCGTACTGGAGGTGATCAAAAGCATTGCCGAACAGACCAATTTGTTGGCGCTCAACGCCGCCATCGAAGCTGCGCGCGCTGGTGAACAAGGACGCGGTTTTGCCGTAGTGGCCGATGAGGTCCGCACCCTGGCTCGGCGTACTCAGCACTCCACTGAAGAAATCGAGCAAATGATCATGCGCTTGCACAGTGGCGTCGGCGCAGCGGTGAAGGCGATGGGCAGCAGCCATGAAATGGCGAGTGGCACGGTAGGGCAGTCTGAAAAGGTCCAGCACGCCCTGGAAAATATCCTTGGTGCTGTAGGAATGATTGTGGACCAGAACCAGCAGATCGCGGCTGCCGTCGAGCAGCAAACGGCGGTCGCTCACGACATCGACCAGAATATTGTGCAAATCAATCGCGCCGGTGAACATGCGGCACAAGGCGCTCAACAGACCGAAGCGGCCAGCCGGCAGTTGTCGGCGCAGGTCATTGAGTTGAAGCAATTGATTGGCGCGTTTCGGGTGTAAGAATTTTCTGTGGGACCACGCCGTGAATCACGTGGCATTTGTCCTGATTTGCCGGGCTGTGTTTTATCGCGGCGTGAATGGGTGAGAATTTATTTCATCAGTCACGGTCACGAGAGGATACGACGATGGCCGCTGCAATCGGCATCAAAGGGCACTGTGCCCAGTGCGACATGACGTTTGAGCTCAAGCCCTGGCAACTGAACGCCATCGCCATTGAAGTACCGTTTGACTGCGCGTACTGCCATTCGGGCTTGAAGCTGTGCTGCCACAAGCAGTTGCGTCAGTTTCGCGCCCTGGACCAATGGGCGCTGGTGCGGCCCAGCATGATCATGCTCACCTGCGCCACCTTGCTGATGGCGTTGTTCGCAGAGTGGTTGGGGCTGCTCAGCGTGATCGGGCAGTTCTACATTTCGCTGGTGACGGTGTCGATTCATTTTCTGGTCGTGCGCTACGCCCGTTATCGGCAAAGGATGACCTTGAGCTTGCAAGTCGTCAGCCCGCTACCAGTTGAACAGCTCGCACGCATTGCGTGTGCTCGTCTCACTCAGCAATAGAGGGCTGATGCCCATGCGCTCAGCCAGGGCGGTGCAGATAGCCGGGAGGTGCTGCGGGCTATTGCGTTGGTTGGGGTACATGGCCGGGGCCATGTCCGGCGAGTCGGTTTCCAGTACCACGGCTTCAAGGGGCAGTTGGGCCAGTACCTTGTGCATGCGCAGGGCCTGGGGCCAGGTGGCAGCGCCGCCCAGGCCGAGTTTGAAACCCAGCTTGATGTACTCGCGGGCCTCTTCAACGCTGCCGGCGAACGCATGGATGATCCCGCCCCGTGACAGGCGGATGCGCTTGAGGGTGGCAATCACGGCGGCGTGGCTGCGGCGTACATGCAGCAAGGCGGGCAGTTGGAAGTCCGCCGCGAGTTTCAGCTGGGCCTCGAACAGGCTTTGCTGGCGCTCGCGATCCAGGTGTTCAAGGAAGTAATCCAGGCCGATTTCGCCCACGGCGCAGAGTTGCCGATGGCTGTGCAAGCGCGTCAACCAGTCGCCCAACGCCAGCAGGTCGGCAGGACGATGCTCATCGAGATACACCGGATGCAAGCCGAAGGCCGCGAATAAGCCTTCGTCCTGCTGCACCAGATCCCATAGCCGCTGCCAATTCTGCTGATACACCCCCAGGACCACCAGACGCCGCACCCCGAGTTCACGGCTGTGGGCGAGGACTTGCGGGCGGTCGTGATCGAAATCCGCAAAGTCCAGGTGGGTGTGGGTGTCGATCAGCTCCACGCTCAGGCCTCGTGAATGCGCTGCTTGAACGTGCGGCCAATCGCGTGCACGCCCGGTTGGTACTGCTCTTCTTCAATGGCCGCCAGGGCCAGGCGCAGTGCGGTTTCGGCGATCAGTTGATGTTGCTGGGCCATGGCGTTGACGGGCAGCGGCAGGAAGTCCAGCAATTGGGTGTCGCCGAACGTGCCCAGGCGCAGCGGCCGCGACCGGAGCGGGAAATCATGCAGCGCATCGAACACACCTTGCAGCAGCACGTAGGAAGTGGTCACCAGCGCGTCAGGCAAATGCCCCAGACGTTGCAGCAGTTGCTCCATCAGCTGTCGGCCGCAGTCACGGCTGAAAGCTTCGCCTTGTTCGATGATCACTTCGCCGGTGAAGTCTTGCAGCGCTTCACGAAAACCTGCGGTGCGTTCCTGGCTGATGCTCAGCTCGGGACGTGCGCCAATCAGCGCGATTTGCTTGGGCAGCGGTTGCAGCAGGCTGCTGGTGAGTTGCTGGCAGGCCTGGTGGTCATCGCTGACCACTGAACAGAACTGCTCAGGCTCCATCACCCGGTCGATGGCAATCACCGGCAACCCCTTGGCTTGCAAGTCGCGATAGCTGTCATCACTGGCCGGCAGGCAACTGGCGACGAACAACGCATCGCAGCGTCGCGCACGGAACAGTTGCAGCAGTTGGCGTTCGCTGTCGGCTTCGTCATCGGAACTGGCAATCAGCAACTGATAACCCCGTGCCCGCGCGCCTTGCTCCAGCAGCTTGGCAATGCGAGCGTAACTGGGGTTTTCCAGGTCTGGCAGGATGAACCCCAGGGTGCGCGTATGCCGGCTGCGCAGCCCGGCGGCTTGAGGGTTGGGGGTAAAACCATGGGCCTGGACCACGGCACGCACACGCTCAACGGTTGCGTTGCTGATGCGCTGCTGTTCGGCCTTGCCATTGATGACATAGCTGGCGGTGGTGACGGACACACCGGCCAGACGTGCAATATCGCTGAGTTTCAAACCGGGATTTCCTTGTTTTTTAGAGCGTGCCCCGACATTTTGTCCAATCGTAACCGATTCCAGCTCACGACCAATGTCCCACGACAGGCGCCGAGTGGTGCTTCAAGCTTGCGCAATTAACGCGTAATCTGCCATAAATTCTAGATTAAACGTTTCAGCAAGCGTATTTTTACGATGTTCGCCCCTGAGTGGCTACTGCCAATTGACCACTCAGTCAGTTATTTTTGAACGTCTCGCGCTGATTTATTCAAAACAATACCTAGTGCGCACATCGCACTAACTAGGAGAACGGCATGCTTGAGCTCACTGTAGAGCAGATATCCATGGGCCAGGTGGCTGTGGATAAATCTGCTGCCTTGCACCTGCTCGCTGACAAACTGGTGGCCGATGGCCTGGTTGCCGAGGGGTATCTGAGTGGCTTGCAAGCCCGTGAAGCCCAGGGTTCGACCTTTCTCGGCCAGGGCATCGCCATTCCCCACGGCACCCCCGAAACCCGCGACCAGGTGTTCACCACCGGTGTGCGCCTGCTGCAGTTCCCCGAAGGGGTGGACTGGGGCGATGGCCAGATCGTTTACCTGGCCATCGGCATCGCCGCCAAATCCGACGAACACCTGCGCCTGTTGCAACTGCTGACCCGTGCCCTCGGTGAAACCGACCTTGGCCAGGCGTTGCGCCGTGCCGGCAGCGCCGAAGCGTTGTTGAAGCTGCTGCAAGGTGCGCCGCAGGAACTGGCACTGGATGCGCAGATGATCAGCCTGGGTGTGTCTGCCGATGATTTTGAAGAGCTGGTGTGGCGCGGTGCACGCCTGCTGCGCCAGGCCGACTGCGTGAGCAATGGTTTTGCCGCGGTGTTGCAACAGGTTGACGCGTTGCCCCTGGGCGATGGCCTGTGGTGGCTGCACAGTGAACAGACGGTCAAGCGCCCGGGCCTGGCGTTTGTCACACCGGACAAACCCATGCGCTACCTCGGCCAGCCCCTGCACGGCCTGTTCTGCCTGGCGAGCCTGGGCGAAGCCCATCAAACCTTGCTTGAACGCTTGTGTGCCCTGTTGATTGAAGGGCGCGGCCAGGAACTGGGCCGTGCCACCAGCAGCCGTGCGGTGCTGGAAGTGCTGGGCGGGGAATTGCCGCCCGACTGGCCCAGCGCGCGCATCACCTTGGCCAACGCCCATGGCTTGCACGCCCGCCCGGCCAAGATCCTTGCGCAACTGGCCAAAAGTTTTGACGGCGATATCCGCGTGCGCATCGTTGATGGCCCCGTGGGCGCGGTGTCGGTTAAAAGCCTGAGCAAGTTGCTCAGCCTCGGTGCGCGTCGCGGCCAGGTGCTGGAGTTTGTTGCCGAGCCGACGATTGCCGGCGATGCCCTGCCTGCACTGTCGGCCGCCGTCGAAGAGGGCCTTGGCGAAGAGGTCGAGCCATTGCCGACCCTGAGCGCCCAGCCTGCCCCTGTGGATATCGAGCCGGTGCTCAGCGCGCCATCAAGCGGTAGCCAGATCCAGGCCATCGCCGCCGCGCCCGGCATCGCCATCGGCCCGGCGCATATCCAGATTCCACAGCTGTTCGATTACCCCCTGCGCGGTGAGTCTGCCGCCATCGAACGCCAGCGCCTGCACACCGCCCTGGGCGATGTGCGCAAGGATATTCAGGGCCTGATCGAACGCAGCCAGGCCAAGGCCATCCGCGAGATTTTCATCACCCATCAGGAAATGCTCGACGACCCGGAGCTGACCGACGAAGTCGATACCCGCCTCAAGCAAGGCGAAAGCGCCGAAGCCGCGTGGATGAGCGTGATCGAAGCCGCCGCCAGGCAGCAGGAAGCCTTGCAGGACGCCTTGCTGGCCGAGCGCGCCGCCGACCTGCGTGACATCGGCCGTCGCGTGCTGGCGCAGTTGTGCGGCGTAGAAACTGCCCAGGAGCCCAGCGAGCCCTACATACTGGTGATGGATGAAGTCGGCCCTTCGGACGTTGCGCGTCTGGACCCGGCCCGCGTGGCCGGCATTCTGACCGCCCGCGGTGGTGCCACCGCTCACAGCGCCATCGTCGCCCGCGCCCTGGGGATTCCCGCTCTGGTCGGCGCCGGTGCTGCGGTGCTGTTGCTGAGCGCCGGTACGCCGCTGTTGCTCGACGGCCAGCGTGGTCGCCTGCATGTCGACCCCGACACCGCTACCCTGCAACGCGCCACCGTAGAACGCGACACCCGCGAGCAACGCCTGCAAGCCGCGTCGGCTCAACGCCACGAAGCGGCGCTGACCCGTGACGGTCACGCCGTGGAAGTTTTCGCCAATATCGGTGAAAGCGCTGGTGTGGCGAGTGCGGTGGAGCAGGGCGCCGAAGGCATTGGCCTGCTGCGCACCGAACTGATTTTCATGGCCCACCCACAGGCGCCGGACGAGGCTACCCAGGAAGCCGAGTACCGCCGCGTCCTCGATGGGCTCGGCGGTCGCCCGCTGGTGGTGCGCACCCTTGATGTGGGCGGTGATAAACCCTTGCCCTATTGGCCCATCGCCCAGGAAGAAAACCCCTTCCTTGGCGTGCGCGGCATTCGCCTGACCTTGCAGCGCCCGCAGATCATGGAAGCGCAACTGCGTGCACTGCTGCGTTCGGCGGATAACCGACCGCTGCGCATCATGTTCCCCATGGTCGGCAGCGTGGATGAATGGCGCGCCGCCCGGGATATGACCGAGCGCCTGCGCCTGGAAATCCCGGTCGCCGATTTGCAACTGGGCATCATGATCGAAGTGCCGTCAGCCGCCTTGCTGGCGCCGGTCCTCGCCAAGGAAGTGGATTTTTTCAGCGTCGGCACCAACGACCTCACCCAGTACACCCTGGCCATCGACCGCGGCCATCCGACCCTGTCGGCCCAGGCCGATGGCTTGCACCCGGCGGTCTTGCAACTGATCGACATCACCGTGCGCGCGGCCCATGCCCATGGCAAATGGGTCGGCGTGTGCGGCGAGTTGGCGGCAGACCCGCTGGCGGTGCCGGTGCTGGTGGGCCTGGGGGTGGATGAGTTGAGCGTGTCGGCCCGCAGCATTCCGGAAGTGAAGGCGCGGGTGCGCGAATTCAGTCTGAGCGAGGCCCAGAGCCTGGCGCAACAGGCACTGGCGGTGGGTTCGCCCGCGCAAGTGCGTGCCCTAGTGGAGGCCGTGTAGATGGCGAAGATTTTGACCCTGACGCTGAACCCGGCGTTGGACCTCACGGTGCGCCTCGCGCGCCTGGAACCCGGCGAAGTTAATCGCAGTGAAGCGATGTTGACCCACGCGGCCGGCAAGGGCGTGAACGTGGCTCAGGTGCTGGCCGACCTGGGCCACTACGTCAGTGTGGGCGGGTTTCTCGGTAGCGCCAACCCGCAGGCTTTCGATGCACTGATCAAACGCCGTGGGTTTGGCGATGCCTTCATACGTGTCCCCGGCGAAACCCGTAGCAACATCAAGATTGCCGAACAGGATGGGCGTGTCACCGACATCAATGCTCCGGGGCCGCTGGTGGATGAGCAGGCGCAAAAAGCGCTGCTCAAGATGATCGCGATGATTGGCCCGGAGTTCGATGCGGTGGTGGTGGCCGGCAGCTTGCCGCGCGGCGTCAGCCCGCAGTGGTTTAAAGGGTTGCTGGAGGCGTTGAAAGACCTCGGGTTGAAAGTGGCCCTGGACACCAGTGGTGAAGCGCTGCGCCTGGGGTTGGAGGTTGGCCCGTGGCTGGTCAAACCCAATACCGAAGAGCTGACCGAGGCCCTGGATAATGCCACCGATTCCATCAGCCGACTGCATCAGCAAGGCGTCGAACATGTAGTTGTTTCCGATGGCGCCGCGGGTGTGACCTGGTATCGCCCAGGCGCGGCGCTGCACGCCACGCCGCCCAAGGTGACGGTGGCCAGTACCGTGGGTGCTGGCGACTCGCTGCTGGCCGGGATGCTTCACGGTTTGCTCAGTGGCGATACGCCTGAGCACACCTTGCGCCGCGCTACAGCGATTGCCGCGATGGCCGTCACGCAGATCGGTTTCGGCATCAGCGATGACGCGCAGTTGGCGCGCCTTGAAAGCGGCGTCGACGTACGCACGCTGACAGAACAATAAGAGGGTTTGTGATGAAGTTAGCCATTGTTACCGCCTGCCCAAACGGCATGGTCACCAGTGTGCTGTGCGCCCGCTTGTTGGACGCCGCAGCCCAGCGCATGGGCCTGCACACCAGTGTTGAAGTCGTCGATGTGCAGCGCCCGGAACGTCAGTTGTCCCAAGCCACGATCAATGATGCCGAGTGGGTACTGCTGGTCAGCAGCACCCCGGTAGATATGCAGCGTTTTATCGGCAAGCGCGTATTCCAGACCACGCCCGCCCAGGCGCTGGCAGATGTCGAAGGCGTACTGCGCCGGGGCGCTGAAGAGGCCCAGGTGTATGTCGCCAGTGACGCCCCGGTGGCGGCGAAGAATGCGCCGCGTATTGTCGCGATTACGGCGTGTCCGACCGGAGTGGCCCACACCTTCATGGCCGCCGAAGCCTTGCAGCAGACCGCCAAGCGCCTGGGCTACGACTTGCAGGTCGAAACCCAGGGCTCGGTCGGCGCCCGCACACCGCTGAGCCCGCAAGCCATCGCCGAGGCCGACGTGGTGTTACTGGCGGCGGATATTGAAGTCGCCACCGAGCGTTTTGCCGGCAAGAAAATTTACCGCTGTGGCACCGGCATCGCCCTCAAGCAATCCGAAGCCATCCTCAACAAATCCCTGGCTGAAGGCGCGGTGGAAAACGCCGCCAGCGGCGCGCCGGCCAAGTCGGAGAAAACCGGGGTCTACAAACACCTGCTCACCGGCGTGTCGTACATGTTGCCGATGGTGGTGGCGGGGGGCTTATTGATTGCCTTGTCATTTGTGTTCGGCATCCATGCTTTCGAGCAGCCAGGCACTTTGGCTGCGGCGCTGAAAAGCGTCGGTGACCAGGCCTTCCTGCTGATGGTGCCGCTGCTGGCGGGCTACATCGCCTACTCGATCGCCGACCGTCCTGGCCTGGCGCCGGGCATGATCGGCGGCTTACTGGCGGGGACGCTGGGGGCTGGGTTTATCGGCGGCATCCTGGCCGGTTTCGTCGCGGGTTACTGCGTCAAACTGATCAGCCGTGCGGTGCAGTTGCCCCAGAGCCTGGAGGCGCTCAAGCCGATCCTGATCATCCCGTTGCTGGCGAGCCTGTTCACCGGCCTGGTGATGATCTACCTGGTGGGCCCGCCGGTCGCACGTTTGCTGACGGGGCTCACCGATTTTCTCAGCACCATGGGCACCACCAATGCGGTGCTGCTGGGCATTTTGCTCGGCGGCATGATGTGCGTGGATTTGGGCGGGCCGATCAACAAGGCGGCGTATGCGTTTTCCGTCGGCCTGCTGGCGGCGTCGAGCGGCGCACCGATGGCCGCGACCATGGCCGCCGGCATGGTGCCGCCGATTGGCATGGGTATCGCCACCTTGCTGGCGCGGCGCAAATTCGCTCAGACCGAACGCGAAGCCGGCAAGGCCGCGATGATCCTGGGGCTGTGCTTTATCTCCGAAGGCGCGATCCCGTTTGCAGCCAAAGACCCGCTGCGCGTGATCCCGGCCAGCATCGCCGGTGGCGCGTTGACCGGCGCACTGTCGATGTACTTCGGCTGCAAACTCGCCGCGCCCCATGGCGGCTTGTTTGTACTGGTGATTCCCAATGCGATGAACCATGCGTTGTTGTACTTGTTGGCGATTGTGGCGGGCAGTGTGTTGACGGGGTTGGTGTATGCCGTGCTCAAGCGACCGGAAGCGGCCGAGCTGGCCGTGACTGCCTGACCAATACCCTGTAGGAGCGAGCTTGCTCGCGAAGAACTCAAAGGCGCCGCGTTCATTCAGGAAGCCCGCGTGATCGTTGATGTTTTTCGCGAGCAAGCTCGCTCCTACCGTTGGATCCTGTCATATCCGCTTCATCCCATCATGCTTAAGTGGCCCTTTTGATACTCAAGAGGGCACCTGCATGAGCCACTTCGATCTCGGCCGTCGCCGCGTGATGCAAGCCGTAGGCGCCGGCCTGTTGTTGCCGGGCCTGGCCCCGGCGGTGATCGCCTCGGTCAAGGACCGGCCGCAACTCACCGATGGCGTGCAATCGGGCGACCTGCTGGGCGATCGGGCGATGATCTGGAGCCGCAGCGACCGCCCCGCGAAGATGGTGGTGGAGTGGGACACCCGCAGTGTGTTCAGCAACCCCCGCCGATTGGTTTCCCCCCTGGCCGACAGCCGCAGCGACTTTACCGCCCGTGTCGAACTCACCGGTTTGCCGGTCGATCAGTCGATCTTCTACCGTGTTCACTTCGAAGACGCGCAGACCGGCGTCGCCAGCGAGCCGTGGTTTGGTCACTTGCGCAGCGAGCCGCAACAGCGTCGCGACATTCGTTTTGTGTGGAGCGGCGATACCGTGGGCCAGGGCTTCGGCATCAACCCGGAGATTGGCGGTATGCGCATTTACGAAGCCATGCGCCTGCGCTTGCCGGACTTTTTTATCCACAGTGGCGACACCATCTACGCCGACGGCCCGGTGCCCGCGCAGTTGACCACCGAAGGCGGACGTATCTGGCGCAACATCACCACCGAGGCCAAGAGCAAAGTGGCGGAAACCCTCGATGAGTATCGCGGCAATTACCGCTACAACCTGCTGGATGAAAACGTGCGCCGCTTCAATGCCCAAGTGCCGCAGATCTGGCAGTGGGACGATCATGAGGTGATCAATAACTGGTCCTCCAGCAAACAACTGGATGAGCGTTACCAAACCCGTGACATCAATACCCTGGTCGGCCGTGCGCGCCAGGCCTGGCTGGAGTATTCACCGATGCGCCGTCAGAGTGCCGACGGCGGCGGGCGTATTTACCGCAAGCTCAGTTACGGGCCGCTGCTGGACGTGTTCGTGCTGGATATGCGCAGCTATCGCGGGCCGAATGACGACAACCTGGGCGGCGAAAAACCGTTCCTCGGTCGCCAGCAACTGGACTGGCTCAAGCGCGAACTCAAGGCGTCGCAGGCACAGTGGAAGGTGATCGCCGCCGACATGCCGATCGGCCTGGGCGTGCCCGACGGCGAAGTCAGCCCCGGCGTGGCGCGCTGGGAAGCCATCGCCAATGGCGACCCCGGCCCGGCGCAGGGGCGTGAGTTGGAGATTGCTGAACTGCTTGGTTTCCTGCGTGCGCAGAAGGTGCGCAACCATGTGTGGCTGACGGCCGATGTGCACTACTGCGCGGCGCACCACTACCATCCGGACCGGGCGGCGTTCCAGGATTTCGAGCCATTTTGGGAGTTTGTGGCAGGGCCGCTGAATGCCGGCAGCTTCGGGCCCAATCCGCTGGATAAAACCTTTGGCCCGCAAGTCGTGTTCGAGAAAGCCCCGCCTGCGCAAAACACCTCGCCGTTTGCGGGTTTTCAGTTTTTTGGTGAAGTGCAGATTGATGGGCAGACGGGGGAGTTGACGGTTATTTTGCGCGATCTCGACGGCGTCTCGGTGTTTGAGCAAAAACTGCAACCGGCCTGACCTGGAATGCAGTCAAAAAATGTGGGGGGTTAAGTGACACATCGCCCTCTGTAGGAGCGAGCTTGCTCGCGAAAAACGTCAACCATAACGCGTGCTTCCTGAATACACGCGGCGCCTGTGAGTTTTTCGCGAGCAAGCTCGCTCCTACAGGTATTGGGGCAAGCCTCCTCCCACATTGATTCTTCAGTGTCTGAAAATCTCAGTACACATCCCGACGATAGCGGCCCTGTTCAATCAGGCGCTCCACCGTCTCACTGCCCAGGATATCCACCAACGCCTGATCCACCCCCGTCGCCATGCCCTGCAAACTGCCGCAGACATAAATCGCCGCACCGTCCGCCAGCCATTTGCGCAGGACATCCGCCGATTCGCGCAGGCGATCCTGTACGTAGACCTTCTCTTCCTGATCGCGGGAAAACGCCAGGTCCAGCAGCGCCAGGTCACCACTGGCGAGCCAGCCTTGCAGTTCGTCCTGGCACAGGTAGTCGTGGGCGATATTGCGCTCGCCAAACAGCAACCAGTTGCGCTGCTGGCCATCGGCAATGCGCGCCTTGAGCAAGCTGCGCAGGCCGGCAAGGCCGGTGCCGTTGCCCAGCAGGATCAACGGCACGGGAGCGTCCGGCAGGTGGAAGGCACTGTTGCGGCGCAGGCGCAGGCTGATGCCGGAACCGATGGCGGCGTGTTCCGTCAGCCAGCCGGAGCCCAGACCCAGGCTGCCGTCGGGGTGGCGCTCCTGGCGCACGATCAGTTCCAGCACGCCGTCACTGGCAATCGAGGCGATGGAGTATTCGCGCATACTCAGGGGCACCAGCGCGTCCACCAGGGCCTGGGCATGCAGGCCGACCAGATGCGCACGGTTGTCCGGCAGTTGTCGGCTGGCCAGGGCTTGATCGAGCGTTTGTGCCAAACCGTCGATCAATACGCCGTCGCTGCCGGCCAGGCCGAGGCCGTCGAGGAAATGCTCCACGGCCCACGGGCAATTGCGCGGCAAGACTTCCACCAGGTCGCCGGCGAGCCAGCTATGAGGCGAGGGCGCTGTGAGACCGAGCAGGTACACATCGGCCCCCACGCTGCCGGGGTTGAGCAGGCGGCGTTGGCTCAACGTCCAGCTTTCGTACTGGGCCGTCTGCCAGGTTGCCGCGGGGGCGTGACCGGTGAGCTGGCCCAGTTGCTGTTGCCAGGTGTGCAGGGCCACTGCGTCGCCGCTGTCGACTTCCACCGGGGCAAACAGCGGGTTGCCGCCCTGGTTGGTCAGCCAGAAGTGCAGGCGTCGGGCAAAACCGCAGAAGTGTTGGTACTGCCGATCACCCAGGGCCAGCACCGAGTAGTTCAAACCTTTGAGGGGCAGGTCCTGGCCGAGCACGCTGCGCTCAAAACCACGGGCACTGTCGGGGGCTTCGCCATCGCCGAAGGTGCTGACCACAAACAGCGCATGTTGCGACTGGCTGAGGTCGTCGCGGCTGACGCTGCCCAGGGGCTGCACCTTGACCGCCACGCCGGCGGCCTGCAATTGCCCGGCAGTCTGCCAGGCCAACTGTTCGGCAAAGCCGCTCTGGCTGGCAAACCCGATCAGCCAGGCCGGTGCATCGCCGGGGTTGGCGCTCAAACCTTGGCGGGCCTGGCGTACCTGGCGTTTCTTGCGACGACGGTCGAGGTACAACAGCCAGCCGGTGATGAAAAACAGGGGCATGAGCAGCGAGCTGACGGTGAGCACGATGCGCCCGATCAGGCCGAAATAACTGCCGGTGTGTAACGCATAGACGCTGGTCAGCAATTGCGATTTGAGGCTCTTGCTGGCGTAGCGGTCAAGGGATTTGACCTCACCGGTGGCCGGGTCCAGGTTGATCTGGTTCAGCGCACGGTCATGGGGCGAATCCTTGAGCAGGTAATACACGGTGGCCGGTTGCCCGGCGACGCCCGGCATTCGGATGTTGTAGGCACTCAGATCGGGGCCGGCGTTGCTGTAGATGCTGCTCCAGATCGCGTCGTAGTTGGCCACCGGCGCCGGGCCTGAGGGCGGCGGGCCGCGCTTGCGCATCCGCTCGTTCTGCGGTGCATCAGAGAGCAGTTTGGTCACGCCCTGGTTGTACCAGTCATAAGACCAGTACAGCCCGGTCAGTGCCGCCAGCAGGTAAAACAGCAGGCACCAGGTGCCGAACACCGAGTGCAGGTCCCAGTTGAAGCTGCGGCCCTTTTTGCGCCAGTCCAGGGTCAGCCACACGCGCCAGCTTTTTACCTGGCGCGGCCAGCGCAGGTACAAACCGGAGAGGCAGAAGAACACCAGGATCAGGGTGCAAGCGCCCGTGATATTGCGCCCGGTGTCGCCGATGGCGAGGAAGCGGTGCAGTTGCAGGATAAAGCCGAATACATCCTGGCCGACGGCGTCGCCCAGGTAGTCGCCGGTATACGGGTCGAAGTAGCGCATCTGGCCACGACGCTCCCCCGGCGGCGGGGTAAAGGCGACCCGGCCGGCATTGCCGCTGTCGCTTTCCACCCACAACATCGCCACGCTCTTGCCTTCGGTGGCTTCCAGCTTGCGCACCAGTTCGGCAGGCGGCAGCACACCGGCTTCGCGTTTCTGTACGTTCAGAACCGTGGGGTTGAGGGCCCGCAGGATTTCATCCTGGAACGAGTACGCAGCCCCGGTGATCCCCATCAAGGCCAGCACCAGCCCGGCAGTGATGCCGAAGAACCAGTGCAACTGAAACAGGGTTTTCTTCAACACGTCGGGCCGCCTCGCTTATCTGGATATCGATGTCACGGCGCGCATTATGCCGTGGGTTATCGAGAAAAATTCTGTTTTACACACAAAAGCCCCACGCATCCGATACGTGGGGCTTTGGGTCGAGCATTGACTGCGTTTAGAAGTGGAAGCTGGTGGTCAACAGGGCGGTACGACCGGCCGCCTGGTTGGCGAAGTGCGTGGAGAATGCCTTGTCGTAGTAAGTCTTGTCGGTCAGGTTCTGCACGTTCAGTTGCAGATCGACGTTCTTGGTCAGCTTGTAGCTGGCCATGGCGTCGTAACGGGTGTAGGAAGGTACGTACACAGTGTTGCCGACATCGCCGTAAACCTGATCGACATAGAAGGCGCCGCCACCGATGGTGAGCTTGGGCGTGATGTCGTAGGTGGTCCACAGGCTAAAGGAGTTCTTCGGCGTGTTGGGCATCTGGTTGCCTTTGCTGGAGCCGGTGCCCACCACGCCATTACGTCCATTGAGACCGGATTTGACCAGCTCGCTGTCCAGGTAGCTGTAGCCCGCAAACAACTGCCATTTATCTGTGATCTTGCCGCTGGCGGACAACTCAATGCCGTCGACCTGAGATTCACCGGCGTTCTGGTAGGTGAGGGCGTCCACCAGGATGCGGGTGTTTTTCTTCTCGGTGCGGAAGATAGCAGCGGTCAGAGACAGGCGATCGTGGAACAGGTCCCACTTGGTGCCCAGTTCGTAGTTAACGGTTTCTTCGGGCTGCAAGTCGCTGGTGGCGGCACCGGCTGACAGCGGGTTGCCGTCGGAGCCTTCACCTACCAGGCCACCGGCTGGCGTGGCCGAGGTCGCGTAGGACGCGTAGATGCTGCCGTTCTCAAGCGGTTTCCACACCAGGCCTGCCTGCCAGTTGAAGAACTGGCTGTCGTCCTTGATCTTGGAACGTCCGGCAACGGCGTTGCTGTTGGCTTCGGTATCGAAGGTGTCATAGCGCAGACCGACGTTCAGCAGCCATTTCGGATCGAGTTCGATGGTGTCGAACACATAGGCGGCGCGGCTGGTGGCCTTGGTGTTGGTGCCCATGTAATTGCGCGCGACGCTGCCGGTCCAGGCATCGTCCGGGTTCGGGTTGGCCAGGGACGTGCAGCTGCCACCGCTATTGCCGACCTTGTCAGGTGTGCAACCACCTAAAGGATTACCGTTTGGCGAAACGGTATAGCCGCTGACACGCGTTTCTTCACCGGTGAATTCCAGGCCGGTGGAGTAGCTGTGCTTGAAACCCAGCGCCTGGAAGCTGCCGAACAGGTCGGTCTGGTTGGTGGTTGTGGTGGTCGTGGAAACACGGCTATTGGCACGACGCCATACGGTGCCGTACTTGTTGACGTTGAATTTGCTGTCATCCGGTTGTGTCAGCACATAGTCCTGGCCGGTGCTGCCATGACGCAGGGTGTTCTTCAGCGTCATGTTGTCGTTCAGGTCGTGTTCGATAGAGAACGTGCTGATGTCGGCGCGGGTCTTGCGGAAATCGCGGCTTTTCAAACCGTAAAAATTGTTGCTGTCGCCGCCGTCGTTGGGTTTGTCGTGAGCGTGGGCGGTGGCGGTCGGTGAGCCATAGCCATACGGAATCCCCGAATCCGGCAGGTCATCGCTTTCCATATGGTAATAGCTGAGGTTGACGCGGGTCGGCGTGCCCAGGCCAAACGTCAGCGACGGGGCGACACCCCAACGGTCGTAGTTCACCGCATCGCGGCCGGCGACGTTTTGTTCGTGGCTCATCAGGTTCAGGCGGAAGGCGGCGCTGTCGTCGAGGAACTGGCGGTTCACGTCGAGCACGTAGCGGCGAGTCTGATCGGAGCCGTAGGTGAAGCCGCCGTTGGTGAAGTCCCGCGCTTGTGGGGTCTTGCTCACCAGGTTGAGGCTGCCACCGGCCGAACCACGGCCGCCGAACGAGGAGTTCGGGCCCTTGCTGACTTCGATCGACTCGATGTCGAAGATCTCGCGGCTCTGGCCGCCGGTGTCGCGCACGCCGTCCAGGTAAGTGTCGCCCTGGGCATCAAAACCACGAATGAACGGGCGGTCGCCCTGGGGGTTGCCGCCTTCACCGGCGCCGAAGGTAATGCCCGGTACGGTGCGCAAGGCATCCTGCAACGACGTGGCGGCCGTGTCCTTGAGTACTTGTTGCGGCACCACGGTGACCGAACGCGGTGTGTCCACCAGCGGCGCGGTGTACTTCTGCGACGAGGCTTTTTCCACCTGGTAGGAGGTGTTGTCCTGATCCTGGCCGGTAATATTGGTGGCGCCGAGGGAGATAGGGTTGCGCTCGCCTTTTTGCTCGGTGTTTTCCGCTGCCTGCGCCATGTGGGCGGCAGAGCTGGCGCTGAGTGCAACGCCGATGGCCGAGGCCAGCATACGCGGTGAACTGGCGGTTGTTATTAGTGTAGTGCGCGACATGACGTGTCCCTTCCCCAAGGATGTGAGGCCGCGGAATATAGGGCCAACAAGACTTTGTATCAATTGCGAGATATTGCTATTCGCATCGAATTTACATTCTTTACACTTTTTCATTACGGATTTTGCGTTCTCGTTCGTCCCCGGGTTTTACAGGGCGGATAAGAATCAATACCATTGGCGCCTCTCTGATCGCAGGTATTGCCTCATGTTGCTGCACATTCCCGGCCTGTTCTCTCGCGAGGAGGTGCTGCGCATTCGCCAAGCCCTGGAAGAGACCGAATGGGCTGACGGCAAAATCACCGCCGGTCACCAGTCGGCCAAGGCCAAGCACAACCTGCAATTGCCTGAAGGTCACCCCTTGGCCAAGGAAATTGGCGCAGCCATGCTGGAGCGGTTGTGGAGCAACCCGCTGTTCATGTCGGCCGCGCTGCCGCACAAAGTCTTCCCGCCGCTGCTCAACTGCTATACCGCAGGCGGCAGTTTTGACTTTCATATCGACAATGCGGTGCGCCAGCCCAAAGGCAGCCACGAGCGCGTGCGCACCGACCTGTCGTCCACGCTGTTCTTCAGCGATCCCGACGAGTACGACGGCGGCGAACTGGAGATTCAGGACACCTTCGGGCTGCAACGGGTCAAGCTCCCTGCTGGTGATATGGTGCTATACCCCGGCTCCAGCCTGCACAAAGTCAACGCGGTGACCCGTGGCGCGCGCTATGCCTCGTTCTTCTGGACCCAAAGCCTGGTGCGCGAAGACAGCCAGCGCACCTTGCTGTTCGAGATGGACGGCGCCATTCAGCAACTGACCCGCGACGTGCCCGATCACCCGGCGCTGATCCAGCTCACCGGCACCTACCACAACCTGTTGCGCCGCTGGGTCGAGGTCTGAGATGGGCTTTTTATTGCGTCGTCAGGAAGTGCTCAATGTCGAGCAATTGCAGTCCATGCTCGACGACTCCCCGGTGCGCGCCGCCCAGGCGATCCTGATCGCCGCCAAGGCAGGTGTGGTCGATGCCCAGGCCCTGCTCGGGCAAATCCTGCTGGAAGGGCGCGGCATTGCCCGCGATGAGGCCCTGGCACTGCGCTGGTTCCAGATTGCGGCGCAGGGCGGGCATTTGATGGCGCGCAATATGGCCGGACGTTGCCTGGAGCATGGTTGGGGTTGCTCCGTCGATGAAGCGGCAGCTGCGCGGCAATACCGGCTGGCAGCAGAGGCCGGCTTGGATTGGGGCCAGTACAACTACGCCAACCTGTTGGCTACCGGTCGCGGCATTGAGCAAGACCAGGCCCAAGCGCTGACGCTTTATCGCCAGGCCGCAGGGCAGGGCCACGCCAAGTCGATGAACCTGCTGGGGCGTTATCTGGAAGACGGCCAGTATTGCCCCAGGGATCTAGAGACAGCCGTAGAATGGTACCGACGCTCCGCCGAAGCCGGGGATTTTCGGGGGCAGTTCAGCTATGCAGCGGTGCTGGCGGACAGAGGGCAGATCGACGCTGCGCTGGAATGGCTGCGCAAGGCTTTGGCGGCTGGGAATTTCAAATTCCTGCGAACGGCGCATAAGGCGCTGGCACAGGCCAATGACCCACAGATTCGCGCCATGGCCGAGGCTTATCAAGGGCACGCGGACCAATTGGAGAAAACGCTGTAGGACCCCGTTTCTACACATTCACGTGTTCCGGTTTGTCGATGAACGGCAAGGATCGAAGGTTGAAGCTCTGGCTTAAGTCACTATGATTAAGCTTGAATCATTTTTAATCGCCTGCTTGTCATTTATCCGCAGAGAGAGTTTTCATGGGTGCCGAAACCAAAGTAATGACAGCTCATATTCCCACTGCCCTTGCTCAGAAAGTTGACCAGATTGCCGCGCGAATGGATCGCTCACGCGGATGGGTGGTGAAACAGGCCCTCGCTGATTGGGTCGATCAAGAAGAAGAGCGCAGCCGGCTGACGCTTGAGGCTATGGCAGATGTAGATGCGGGGCGCGTGATCGATCACCAGGCAGTGCAGGCCTGGGCAGATAGCCTGAGCACCGATTCGCCGCTACCGGTACCGCGCTGATGGAGCTGAGGTGGACAAGTAAAGCCTTATCCGACCTGGCTCGATTATATGACTTCCTCTCTGTTGTAAACCGCGAAGCTGCCGCCCGCATCGTGCAGTCACTGTCTCAAGCGCCTGACACGCTGCTCGATAATCCGCGCATCGGTGAGAGAATTGAAGAGTTTTCACCGCGCGACGTAAGAAGACTTTTAGTCGGCCATTACGAAATGCGCTACGAAATTCAACAGTCGACACTCTATATTCTACGGTTATGGCACGTTCGCGAAGATCGCTGAGGGCGCGTACCACAGACAGAAAAAAGCCCATGAAACGTCATGGGCTTTTTAGTTATAACCGTCTTATTACACGTAAAACGACTTCAACGGCGGGAACCCATTGAATTCCACCGCGCTGTAGCTGGTGGTGTAGGCACCGGTCGACAACCAGTACAGACGATCACCAATGGCCAGGTTCAACGGCAGGCCGTACTTGTAGTTTTCGTACATGATGTCGGCGCTGTCGCAGGTCGGGCCGGCGATGACCACTTCTTCCATCTCGCCTTTCTTCTCGGTCCAGATCGGGAACTTGATGGCTTCGTCCATGGTTTCGATCAGGCCGGAGAACTTGCCCACATCCGTGTACACCCAGCGCTCGACGGCGGTACGGGACTTGCGCGCTACCAGCACCACTTCGCTGACCAGGATGCCGGCGTTGGCGATCAGCGAACGGCCAGGTTCCAGAATGATTTCCGGCAGGTCGTCACCGAAGTCTTCCTTGAGGAAACGGATGATTTCTTCGGCGTAGGTTTCCAGGCTGTTGGTGCGGGTGATGTAGTTGGCCGGGAAGCCGCCGCCCATGTTGATCAGCTTCAGCTCGATGCCGTCTTCTTCTTTCAGGCGTTCGAAGATCACCTTGACCTTGGCGATGGCCGCGTCCCACACGCTGATGTCGCGCTGTTGCGAGCCGACGTGGAACGAGATGCCGTAAGGCACCAGGCCCAGGTCGCGGGCGAGGATCAGCAGGTCCATGGCCATGTCGGTCTGGCAGCCGAATTTGCGCGACAACGGCCAGTCGGCAGTGGTCGAGCCTTCGGTGAGGATGCGCACATACACTTTCGAGCCCGGCGCGGCCTTGGCGATGTTGCGCAGGTCGGCTTCGGAGTCGGTGGAGAACAGGCGCACGCCCTTCTCATAGAAGTAGCGGATGTCCCTGGATTTCTTGATGGTGTTGCCGTAGCTGATACGGTCAGGGCTGACGCCGCGGTCCATGACCTTGTCCAGCTCGTAGATCGAGGCGATGTCGAAGCTCGAACCCTTGTCTTTCAACAGGTCGATGATCTCGACGGCCGGGTTGGCCTTGACGGCGTAATACACCTTGGCGAATTCGAAACCGGCGCGCAGGTCATCGTAGGCCTGGCTGATCATCGCGGTATCGATCACCACGAACGGGGTTTCTTGCTTGTCGGCGAACGCCTTCATTTTGTCAAAGGTGGCGCGCGCGAAATAATCTTCGACGTTGATCGACATGCTGGGAACTCCTAAGGGCAAACTGAAATTAGCAATGGGTGCGAGGGTGTGTCATCAATGAATTCACTCGTGAATTCATTGATGACACACCCTCCTGAACGTCCTCCGTATCCCCACTTTGGTTCGCCTACTTCCCAAGGCATGTCGCCGAAAGCAAAAAGGCCACGGGGTAAGCTGCCCTTGGCCTTGCTGTCTCGTCGTCAGTACTTGAGCCGGATGGATCGTTTCCAGCATGGACGTTCGGCGCGAACTTTAGGGCTTGGCGGGCGTGGGATCAACTAAAAATGTCGCGTTTTTGCACGCGTTCGTCGCGCGGCCGCGTGCAGCTACTTATGTAACCGACCGGTGTGACGGATTGATGTTCCCCGGATGGGGCCCATCAGATGGATTTGCGGTGTATTCATCGCAGGCAAGCCAGCTCCCACAGGGGAATGCATTCCAGCATAAGAATGCAGTTCAAGTGTGGGAGCCGGCTTGCCTGCGATAGCGATCCATCAGGCCAAAGCAGTTTCGGCAGGGGAGACAATACTGGTCTTGCCCCCACGGGACTTACCAGAGCTCAGGTACTCGGCAATCGACTCCTGGGTCACTTCACCCAGGAACACCCGCTCGGCATCCATCACCGGCAGCCACGAGCGGTTGAACTCGTACATGCGCGACAGCAGGATGCGCAAGTGTTCGTCATACGCCGCTGTGGCGTTGAACTCGCGCAGGTACTGGCCGCAGGTGCCGGTCTGACGGTGCAGGTCGCGACGGCGTACATAACCCAGGGCCTTGTTCTCCGAACAGGTGACCACTACATAGCGGCGGTCGTGCTCGTCCATTAGTTCCAGCGCATCGGCCACGGGTGTTTCCGGGCTCACCGACGGGGCGTTGTCCGCCGCGTCTTCGGCTTTTACCAGCAGCAGGCGCTTGAGCGTGCTGTCCTGACCCACGAAGTTGCTGACGAACTCGTCGGCCGGGTGCGCCAGCAGCGTGTCCGGGTGGTCGATCTGCAGCAGCTTGCCGGCACGGAAGATGGCGATCTTGTCACCCAGCTTGATGGCTTCGTCGATGTCGTGGCTGACCATGATCACAGTCTTGTTCAGCGCGCGCTGCATTTCAAAGAACTCGTTCTGGATCATCTCGCGGTTGATCGGGTCGACCGCGCCGAACGGCTCATCCATCAGCAACAGCGGCGCGTCGGCCGCCAGCGCACGGATCACGCCGATACGCTGTTGCTGGCCACCGGACAGTTCACGCGGGTAGCGATGCAGGTACTGCTTGGGTTCCAGCTTGATCATGCTCATCAGTTCGCGGGCGCGGTCGTGGCATTTTTGTTTGTCCCAACCGAGCAGCTTGGGCACCACCACGATGTTTTCCTCGATGGTCATGTTGGGGAACAGGCCGATCTGCTGGATCACGTAGCCGATGTTGCGACGCAGGGTCACTTCGTCCAGGTCAGTGGTGTCTTCGCCATTGATCAGGATCTTGCCCGAGGAGGGCTTGATCAGGCGGTTGATCATCTTCAGCGTGGTGCTCTTGCCGCAGCCCGAGGGCCCCAGGAATACGCAAATTTCGCCTTCGTTGACGGTCAGGCTTACATCGTTGACGGCGGTGACAGTCTTGCCGTTGCTTTGAAAAGTCTTGGACAGGTTTTGAAGTTCGATCATTTGAGCAATCCTTTTGGAGTCAGCGAGCGTTGCAGCCATTGCAGAAGCAGGTCGGCGAAGATGGCCAGGAGGCTGACCAGCACGGCGCCGACGATCAGCATCGACATGTCGCTGCGGCTGATGGAAGCCAGAATCAGTACACCCAGGCCACCGGCACCGATGGTGGCGGCGATGGTCATCACACCGATGTTCATGACCACGGCGGTGCGTACACCGGCGAGGATCACCGGCACGGCAATCGGCAGTTCGACCATGCGCAGGCGCTGGCCGAAGGTCATGCCGATACCTTTGGCGGCTTCGCGAATACCCGGTTCAACACCGGTGAGGGCCAGGTAGGTGTTACGCATGATCGGCAGCAGGGAGTAGAGGAATACGGCGGTGATCGCCGGCATCGGCCCCAGGCCCTGGCCAAACTTGGAGTAGAACGGCAGCAGCAGGCCGAACAGCGCGATGGATGGCACGGTCAGCAACACTGTGGCGCTGGCTTGCAACGGGCCGGCCAGGGTCGGGAAGCGCGTCATCAGGATGCCCAGGGGTACGCCGATAAAGATCGCGAGGATCACGGCGATGCCGACCAGGGTGATGTGCTGCCAGGTCAGGTGCAGGACCTGGGCCCAATCAAGATGGGAAAAGGCGTTCAAAAATTCCATGTCTTCTCCTTTTAGTTGATTGGATGTTGGCGCAGGAAATCGGCGGCAACGGCGGACGGGCTTTCATGGTCGACGTCGACCCTTGCGTTCAGTTGGCGCATGGTTTCGTCGTCGAACAGGTTGGCCAAAGGCTTGAGCTCGGCGGCCAGTTGCGGGTGCTGGTCGAGGTATTCCTGACGGATCACGGGGGCCGCGGTGTAGTCCGGGAAGTAGTGCTTGTCGTCTTCGAGCAGCTTCAACTTGAACGCGTTCAGGCGACCGTCGGTGGTATAGACCAAACCGGCGAACACTTGGCCATTGCGCAGCGCGGTGTAGACCAGGCCGGCGTCCATTTGCCGGGTGTTCTTGCGCGTCAGGTTCATGTCGTACAGCTTGACCATGCCCGCCAGGCCGTCGGAGCGGTTGGCGAACTCGGTGTCCAGGGCGACCAGGCGGTGTTCCCTGGTGTCTTCGGCCATGGCTTTGGTGAGGTCGCTGATACTGTTGATCTCGGGATGTTCCTCAGCCACTTTCTGCGGCAACGCCAGGGCGTAGGTGTTGCTGAACCGCGATGGCGACAGCCACACCAGGCCCTTTTTTGCGTCGAGTTCTTTGACCCGTGCGTAGGACTGTTCGCTGTCGAGCTTTTCGTCGATGTGGTTGTAGGCCACCAGCGACACGCCGGTGTATTCCCAGATCAGGTCCAGTTGCCCGCTTTCCTGGGCGCTGCGCGCCAGGTTGCTGCCCAGGCCGCCAGTTACACGGGCGTCGTAGCCCTTGGTGCGCAGGTACTGGGAGGTGATTTCGGCGAGCAGGGTCTGCTCGGTGAACACCCGGGCGCCGATGCGGATCACCGGTTTTTCAGCGGCTTGCGCAATACCTGCAAACAGCAGGACGCAGCCTAATATCAAGCTTAGTTTTTTCATGTCGATTCCTTTCCTGGCGTTAAGACGGGCGCAACCCGCGTTCCAGCCAGAGGCGGCTGGCCATGGTCACCAGGCCATCAAGCAGCAATGCCAGCAGCGCGGTACACGCGGCGCCGAGCAACAGTTGCGGCTGGTTGTTCAGGGCGATGCCGGGGAAGATCAGGCTGCCGAGGCTGTTGGCGCCAATCAGGAACGCCAAAGGTGCCGTACCGACGTTGATCGCCAGGGCCACGCGCACACCGCCGATGATGATCGGCACGGCGTTGGGCAGTTCCACGCGAAACAGCACCTGGCGCGGCGTCATGCCGATGCCGGTGGCGGCTTCCTTGAGAGAACCCTGAACGTTTTTCAAGCCTTCGTAGGTGTTACGCACGATGGGCAGGAGGGAGGCGAGGAACAGCGCGAAGATGGCCGGGCCGCTGCCGATGCCGAGGACGCCGAGGGCGATGGCCAGTACGGCCAGGGGAGGGACGGTGTTGCCGATGTTGAAGATCTGCATGAAACGTTCTGCACGCCCGACCATATTGGGTCGGCTGAGCAGGATACCGGCGGGGATGCCCACAATCAGGGCTGCCAGCATGGAGACTAAAACCAGAATCAGATGAGCTTGCAGGTAAAACAACAAATCGTCGCGGTACAGTTCGATCGTGTTGATGCCGATCCAGTGGACCAGCAGGGCCAGGAGTGCGACGACAACCGCGCCTCCTATCAGCCCTTTGCCATAGCGAATAGCCACAGGCGGACTCCTTTTTTTCTTTTGTCGGCGAACACATTTTCCGGCGGCAATGCCATTCCTGGCTGCCTCTGAATGAGTTCGCGAAAAGCAACTCGCCGATACTGGCAATGCAGTATGCGATCGAGCCATGAGCGCAGCCTCGTCAGGCTAACTTGCTGATATTTCAGCCCCTGTTCCGAGTGCGGTAGCAGGGGAGTGGACGTCTCGACCTTTTAAAAGGTTCCACACTTGGGCGCATTTAGCCACCCCCAATGGGCTCAACGGTGGTCCGTACCCCCTCGTTTGCGCTATACTCGCCGCCCTTTTTTGACTCACCTGCCAGGCGATTTCCCATGACCCACCAGGCCGCCGAAGTCGCGAAACGCCGCACTTTCGCCATTATTTCCCACCCCGATGCCGGTAAAACCACCATCACCGAAAAGCTGTTGCTGATGGGCAAGGCAATCGCGGTAGCCGGCACGGTGAAATCGCGCAAATCCGACCGCCATGCCACATCCGACTGGATGGAGATGGAAAAGCAACGGGGTATTTCCATTACCACGTCGGTCATGCAGTTCCCGTATCGCGACCACATGGTCAAC
The DNA here is from genome assembly GCF_001439735.1 of Pseudomonas paralactis. Classification (GTDB taxonomy): domain Bacteria; phylum Pseudomonadota; class Gammaproteobacteria; order Pseudomonadales; family Pseudomonadaceae; genus Aquipseudomonas; species Aquipseudomonas paralactis. Next base: position 714,059 of record NZ_JYLN01000002.1, on the reverse strand, counting down.
CTGCTCGACACCCCCGGCCACGAAGACTTCTCCGAAGATACCTACCGCACCCTGACGGCGGTGGACTCGGCGTTAATGGTCCTCGACGGCGGTAAGGGTGTCGAGCCGCGTACCATTGCGTTGATGGACGTGTGCCGTCTGCGTGACACGCCGATTGTCAGCTTTATCAACAAACTCGACCGCGATATCCGCGACCCCATCGAGTTGCTGGATGAAATCGAAGCCGTCCTGAAGATCAAGGCCGCACCGATTACCTGGCCGATTGGTTGCTATCGTGACTTCAAGGGCGTGTACCACCTGGCCGACGACTACATCATCGTCTACACCGCCGGCCACGGCCATGAACGCACTGAAACCAAGATCATTGAAAAGCTCGACTCGGACGAAGCCCGTGCCCACCTGGGCGACGAGTACGATCGTTTCGTCGACCAGCTGGAACTGGTGCAGGGCGCCTGCCACGAGTTCAACCAGCAGGAATTCCTCGACGGCCAACTGACGCCGGTGTTCTTCGGTACCGCGCTCGGCAACTTCGGTGTCGACCACGTGCTCGACGCCGTCGTGGACTGGGCGCCAAAACCCCTGGCCCGCGTCGCCAACGAGCGCACCGTGGAACCGGTGGAAGAGAAATTCACGGGCTTTGTGTTCAAGATCCAGGCGAACATGGACCCCAAGCACCGAGACCGTATCGCCTTCATGCGTATCTGCTCCGGCAAGTACGAGAAAGGCATGAAGATGCGCCACGTGCGAACCGGCAAGGACGTGCGCATCGGCGACGCCCTGACGTTCTTCTCCTCCGAGCGTGAACAGCTCGAAGAAGCCTACGCCGGCGACATCATCGGGCTGCACAACCACGGCACCATCCAGATCGGCGACACCTTCACCGAAGGCGAAGCGCTGGGCTTTACCGGTATCCCGCACTTCGCCCCGGAGCTGTTCCGCCGTGTGCGCCTGCGTGACCCGCTCAAGTCCAAGCAACTGCGCCAGGGCTTGCAGCAATTGGCCGAAGAAGGCGCCACCCAGGTGTTCTTCCCGGAGCGCAGCAACGACATCATCCTCGGCGCCGTCGGTGTGCTGCAGTTCGATGTGGTCGCCAGCCGCTTGAAAGAGGAATACAAGGTGGAATGCTCCTACGAGCCGATCACCGTGTATTCGGCGCGCTGGATCGAGTGTGGCGATAAGAAGAAGCTGGAAGAGTTCTCCAACAAGGCGGTGGAAAACCTCGCGGTGGATGGCGGTGGTCACCTGACCTACCTGGCGCCGACGCGGGTGAACCTTGCGTTGATGGAAGAGCGCTGGCCGGATGTGAAGTTCCGCGCGACCCGTGAGCACCACTAAGGTCTGAGCGGTTCAGAGAATGTGGGAGGGGGCTTGCCCCCGATAGCGGTGTGTCAGCCAGTATATTGGGCTCTGACACTGCGCAATCGGGGGCAAGCCCCCTCCCACATTTTGATCTCCAAAAGGCTGGGGATTGGCGGTAATCCGGCATCGCGACTAGCGTAAACGCTGGTGGCAGTTAATGACTGCCGTGCGGGGCCCATTTACTGACTGGACGGAATCGACCATGAGTATTTTTCAACGCGTAGTGCTGTTGATGAAGGTGCTGGTGCTGTTGTCGTTGGGGATGTCGACGGCCTGGGCGCATAACCCGGTGCAGAGCGCAGCGGTGGCGACCAGCGTTCACGCATCGGACTTGCAGTTGGCCAAGTCCGAAGCCGAACCAGGCGACCAAGGCCAGGGCGGCAGCGAGGGTGATGACGACTCGACTACCGACGAGCCTGACAGCGACGACGCAGACGAAGGCGACAGCCAGACGTAGGCTTGCTGAAAAGAAAGCGCCTCCCGTCAGGCTGTAGCTGACGGGAGGCGCTGTTTAGACATCAGGCATTGACTTAGAACGATGTCGTCACCGATGCGAAGTATGCTCTACCGGGCTCATTGTAGGTCTGCGCACCCGCATCTTCGGCGTTGCCTTTGCGCGACAGGCGCTTGTCCAGCAGGTTGTTGATGCCCACGCGTACGCTCAGGTTTTTGTTGAACTCATAACCACTGCTCAGGCCCATCAGCCCATACGGGTCGACATCCTGCTGGGCGCTGCGGTCATAGCTGTTGGCGCTGCGTGAGTTGAGTGTCGGCGCTTCCTGCTTGCCGTAGTAGGTGCCGCTGACCTGGAAGGACAGCTTGTCGGTGGCTTGCCAGTCCAGCGTGGTGTTGACGGTGTACTTGGGGATGATGCTCAAGGGCTCGCCGGTGTCCTTGTCCTTGGAGTCGATCATGTAGGTCAGGTTGGTGTTCAAGTCCAGATCATCACGCAGGCTGACGAACAGGTTGCCTTCAACCCCCTGGACCAGGGCGGGCCCGCTGTTTTCCCACTCCAGTACGCGTCGACCGTTGCCCAGGCGGAAAGCCGCCTCGTTACTGGCGTTGATCTTGTTCTTGTAGTCATTACGAAAGTACGTCGCGCTGGTGCGCCAGGTGCCCTTGTCCAGAGCCAGGCCGATTTCCTTGTTGACGCTGATTTCCGGCTTCAGGTCGCGGTTGCCCACCAGGTAGCAACCGCCCATGTTGGCTTCGCTGGCGTTGCAGCCATTGCCACGGCTGTACAGCAAATAGTTCGGGTTGGACTGGTACAGGTTGGGGGTCTTGTAGGCGCGGGCAATGCCGCCCTTGATGCTCAGTTCATCGGTCAATTGGTGCGAGGCGTTGAAGCTGGGGCTCCAGTTGCCGCCGAATTCTTCATGGTCGTCGTAGCGCAGGCCGGGAGTGATGACGGTCTTGCTGCCCAGTTCGATGTTGTCCTCAGCAAACACGGCATAGCTCGATGCGGTGGTCTTGGTGCTGTTACGGCTGACACCGGGGATGGCGGGGACGCCGCCGGTGCCCGGGTCATAAGTTTGCGGGCGCAACGAGCCTGGATCGTTCATCGACTCGTAGAGGTATTCGCTGCCCAGGGTCAGTACCTGTTCGGCACCGAAGTTCAGGGGCAGGTTAACCTCGGCGGTGGCCCGGGTATTGCGCAAGCGCGACTCGAAACGGCCTGCACTGGCGGAGGGCGCGCCCTCGCCGGAACCGGCCAGGCCTTCGTTGAGGCGCTCGTTGCGGGTCAGGTCGTGGGTCAGCGAGGCCAGGGTCGAACCCCAGTCGAATTCGCCGCGGTGCGTGGCCGAGAAGCTGCTGCGCTGAATCACGCTGGTTTCCTTGCCCACCAGGCTTTCCACGAATGCGCCACCGCCGTTAAGCATGGTGTCACCGGCAAAAATATTGCCCTGGCGGCTGTAGCTGGCTTCCAGGTCGAGGGTTTGTTCGGGGGTGAATTGCCAGCTCAGCAAACCATTCACGTCTTTATTACGCACGCCTTCGCGACCGGCCACCAGCGAGTCAGGGGTCGCTTGGGCGGTGCGGTTGATGTCGGCGTCATCGGCGTCGGTCTTGTTCAGCCCGCCATAGACGCGGAACGCCAGGGTGTCGGTCAGCGGGCCGCTGAGATTGAAGTTGGTGCGTTTGCTCGCGCCTTCGGCATCGTTTTCGGGGAAGGCGGTATAGGCGGTCAGGGAACCGTGCAATTGGTCGGTCGGGCGTTTGGTGATGATGTTGATCACCCCGCCCATGGCACCGGAGCCATAACGGGCGGCGGCCGGGCCGCGCAGGATTTCAATGCGTTCGACTTCTTCGGCCGGCACCCAGTTGGTTTCGCCACGGGTATCGCGGTCGCCACTCCAGCCATAACGCACGGCGTTGCGCGAGGTAGAGGGTTTGCCATCGATCAGGATCAAGGTGTTTTCCGGGCCCATGCCGCGCAGGTCGATCTGGCGGTTGTTGCCACGGCTGCCGCTGGAACTGTTGCCGGTCAGGTTGACCCCCGGCTCGCGGCGGATGATCTCCGACAGGTCGTTGGTGGGCGGGCGTTTTTTGATGTCTTCGGCGGTGATGATCGACACACCGGGCGCCTGCTTGAGTTCTTCGGCAGCGGTCCCCAAAACACGCGTTTCGCCCAGCACAAGGGCTTGAGGCGTGCCATCTACAGGCAGATCCGACGCCTGGATCGGCACTTTATCGCGCTCTTTTTCCACACTCTGCGCCAGCAGCGCGGGGGACGAAAGGGTAGCGATAAACGCCAGCGAGAGATGGCTGAGTCTGAATTGAGACGACATGTCCACAAAGTCCTTTAGGAGGGGCGATTGAACGAGAGGCGTCTGAATTTTTTTCGTGCATCCAGCGCTCTCCAGGCGCCGTAATGGTATTGATTCTCAAACAGAAGTAAATGTCATTTACAATCTATACACTTTTCGTATGGCTCTGGCTCAACGTTTTCAAGGCTCCTGGCAGTGAAAGGCGCGGTATGTTTTTTGTTACAAACGCGCAAAAAAAGCCCCTCCGGCCAGACTGATGCGCAATCTGGCGGGAAGGGCGATGGAACTCATTTAAACCGCTGCGCCTGTAGGAGCGAGCTTGCTCGCGAAGAACGTATGAACACCGCGTTAAACCAGACTACCCGCGTTATCGTTGACGTTTTTCGCGAGCAAGCTCGCTCCTACAGGGAGAGGCCGGGTTGCTTCAGGCCACGAATTGCTCCGCGTAGTGGCAGGCCACCTGCCGGTTATCCAATGGCCGCAACAGCGGCTCCTCACTGCTGCAGCGCTCGGTCGCGTACGGGCAGCGCTTGTGGAACGCGCAGCCAGGCGGCGGGTTCAGCGGGTTGGGTAGTTCGCCGACGATCTTGATCTTCGGCTTGTTCGGGTCCGGGTGAATGGTCGGTGTGGCCGACAGCAGCGCCTGGGTGTAGGGGTGCAGCGGGCGTGCGTAGATGTCTTCCTTGGGGCCCACTTCCACCGGGCGGCCGAGGTACATCACCATCACATCGTCAGCCACGTGCTGCACCACCGCCAGGTTGTGGGAGATGAACACGTAGGCGGTGTTGAATTCCTGCTGCAAATCCATGAACAGGTTAAGCACCTGGGCCTGGATCGACACGTCCAGCGCCGAGGTCGGTTCGTCCGCCACCAGCACTTTGGGTTGCAGCATCATCGCCCGGGCCAACGCGATGCGCTGGCGCTGGCCGCCGGAGAACATGTGCGGGTAGCGCTGATAATGCTCAGGGCGCAGGCCCACTTGCTTCATCATCGCCTGCACTTTCTCGCGGCGCTCAGCGGCCGACAGGTTGGTGTTGATCAGCAACGGCTCACCGAGTTGATCACCGACTTTCTGGCGTGGGTTCAACGACGCATAGGGGCTCTGGAACACCATCTGCACGTCTTTGCGCAATTGCTTGCGCTGGGCCTTGTCGGCGCCGGCCACTTCTTGCCCGGCGATTTTCAAGGAGCCTGAAGACGGCTCTTCAATCAGCGTCAGGGCACGGGCCAGGGTGGATTTGCCACAGCCCGACTCGCCTACCACGGCGAGGGTCTTGCCGGCTTCCAGTTCAAAAGACACGCCATTAAGGGCACGCACGGTGGCGTGGCCCTTGAACAAGCCACGGGACACTTCGTAGTGACGGGTGAGGTCGCGGGCGGTAAGTACGACGGCCATTACGCCACCTCCTGGTTCAACGGGTAGAAGCAGCGGGCGAGGCTGTTGCTTTTCGGATCAAGGCTTGGACGCTGGGCGCGGCAGGAGTCCTGCACATACGGGCAGCGCGGTGACAGCAGGCAGCCCTGCGGACGGTCATAGCGGCCTGGTACGATGCCTGGCAGCGTGGCCAGGCGCGTGGCGCCCAGGCTATGTTCCGGAATCGCCTTGAGCAGCGCTTCGCTGTACGGGTGCGCCGGGATGTCGAACAGCTGGGGCACCTGGCCGACCTCCACCGCCTGGCCTGCGTACATTACGCACACGCGCTGGGCAGTTTCAGCCACCACCGCAAGGTCGTGGGTGATCAGCACCAGGCCCATGTTCTGTTCTTTTTGCAGGGCCAGCAGCAGTTCCATGATCTGCGCCTGGATGGTCACGTCCAGCGCAGTGGTCGGCTCATCGGCGATCAGCAGCTTGGGCTCGCCGGCAATCGCCATGGCGATGGCTACGCGCTGGCTCATACCGCCGGACAGTTGGTGCGGGTAGGCATCCATACGGCTGGCTGCGCCTGGGATCTCGACCTTTTCCAGCAGTTCGATCGCCCGCTTGCGCGCTTGCCTGCCGGACATTTTCAAATGCAGGCGCAGCACTTCTTCGATCTGGAAACCCACGGTGTAGCTGGGGTTCAACGCGGTCATCGGGTCCTGGAACACCATCGCCAGGTCTTTGCCGACGATCTGACGACGCTGGCGGTTGCTCAACTTGAGCATGTCCTTGCCGTCGAAGTTCAGCGCATCGGCGGTCACGATGCCGGGGTGCTCGATCAGGCCCATCAGCGCCATCATGGTCACGGATTTACCCGAGCCCGACTCGCCAACGATCGCCAGCACTTCGCCTTTGTCGACCGACAGGTCGAGGCCATCGACCACCGGCACGGCGGTCTTGTCGCCGAAGCGCACGTTGAGATTCTTGATTTCTAACAGTGACATGGGAATCTCCTCAGGCGGCGTTCTTGAGTTTCGGGTCCAGCGCGTCGCGCAGGCCGTCACCCATCAAGTTGATTGCCAGCACGCTGAGCAAAATGGTCAAACCAGGCAGGCTCACGACCCACCAGGCGCGTTCGATGTAGTCACGGGCCGAAGCCAGCATGGTGCCCCACTCCGGGGTTGGCGGTTGTACGCCAAGGCCGAGGAAGCCCAGGGCCGCGGCATCGAGAATCGCCGAGGAAAAGCTCAAGGTCGCTTGTACGATCAGCGGCGCCATGCAGTTGGGCAGCACGGTGATGAACATCAGGCGTGGCAGGCCGGCACCGGCGAGGCGGGCGGCAGTCACGTAGTCGCGGTTCAGTTCGCCCATCACCGCGGCGCGGGTCAGACGCACATAGGACGGCAGCGACACGATGGCGATGGCGATCACGGTGTTGATCAGGCCAGGGCCGAGGATGGCGACAATCGCCACGGCCAGCAGCAGCGACGGCAGGGCCAGCATGATGTCCATCAGGCGCATGATGGTCGGGCCGAGCAAGCGCGGGAAGAACCCGGCGAACAAGCCCAGCAGGATGCCCGGAATCAGCGACATCACCACCGACGACAAGCCGATCAGCAACGACAGGCGCGAACCCTGGATCAGGCGCGAGAGCAAGTCACGGCCCAGTTCGTCGGTGCCCAGCAGGAATTGCATCTGCCCACCTTCCAGCCACGCCGGCGGGGTCAACAGAAAGTCGCGGTACTGCTCGCTGGGGTTATGCGGCGCAACCCATGGGGCGAAGATCGCGCAGAACACGATCAGCAACATGAACAGCAGGCCGGCGACCGCGCCTTTGTTCTTGGAGAAGGCTTGCCAGAATTCTTTGTACGGGGATGGGTACAGCAGGCTCTGATCGACTGCTGACACTGGAGTAGAGGTAGTCATGGTCATGATCTCAGCGCTGGTGACGGATGCGTGGGTTGGCGAAGCCGTAGAGGATATCCACCACGAAGTTCACCAGGATCACCAGGCAGGCGATCAGCAGAATGCCGTTTTGCACCACCGGGTAGTCCCGCGCGCCAATGGCTTCGATCAGCCACTTGCCGATGCCGGGCCACGAGAAGATGGTTTCGGTCAGTACCGCACCTGCCAGCAGTGTGCCGACTTGCAGGCCGACCACGGTCAGCACCGGGATCAGCGCGTTACGCAGGCCGTGCACGAACACCACGCGCGCCGGCGATAGGCCCTTGGCCTTGGCGGTGCGGATGTAGTCCTCACGCAGTACTTCAAGCATCGACGAGCGGGTCATTCGGGCGATCACTGCCAGCGGGATGGTGCCCAGCACGATCGCTGGCAGGATCAGGTGGTGCAACGCATCCCAGAACGCGTCCGGCTCGTCGGCCAGCAGGGTGTCGATCAGCATGAAGCCGGTGCGCGGCTCGATGTCGTAGAGCAGGTCGATACGCCCGGATACCGGGGTCCAGCCCAGGCTCACCGAGAAGAACATGATCAGGATCAGGCCCCACCAGAAGATCGGCATCGAATACCCTGCCAGGGAGATGCCCATCACCCCGTGGTCGAACAGGGATCCTCGTTTAAGCGCCGCGATCACCCCGGCCAGCAGGCCCAGGATACCGGCGAACAACAGGGCGGCCATGGACAGTTCCAGGGTCGCCGGGAAGAGGGCGGTGAACTCGGTCCACACGCTGGTGCGCGTACGCAATGATTCGCCAAGGTCGCCCTGGGCGAGCTTGCCGACGTAATCCAGGTATTGCGCATACAGCGGCTTGTTAAGGCCAAGGCGCTCCATTGCCTGTGCGTGCATTTCGGGGTCAACCCGTCGCTCGCCCATCATGACTTCTACGGGGTCGCCTGGAATCATGCGAATCAACGCAAAGGTCAGCAACGTGATGCCGAAGAACGTGGGGATCAATAACCCCAATCGGCGGGCAATAAAACTAAACATCTTGGTGTGTACCTCAATCAGCCGGTTAGGCAGGTCCGGCACCGTCAATGTCGACGGTGCCGAGCGTTTTTCTTATTTACTTCACCTGGGTGGTGGCGAAGTTATTTGTACCCAGAGGGCTTTGGGTGAAGCCTTCTACGTTCTTGCGCATGGCGGTGAACAGTTTCGGGTAAGCCATTGGAAGCCATGGCTGGTCCTTCTCGAAGACATCTTGTGCTTGTTCATAGAGCGCGGCCCGTAAGGCCGGTTCCTTTTCCGCACGAGCTTTGTCGATCAAGCCCTGAAACTCTTTGTTACACCAGCGCGCGTAGTTTTCGCCGTTTTTCGCCGCATCGCAACTCAGGTTCGGAGTGAGGAAGTTATCCGGGTCGCCGTTATCACCGACCCAGCCAGCCGAAACCATGTCGTGCTCGCCGTTTTTAGCGCGCTTGAGCATTTCGCCCCATTCCATGACTTTGATATTGACCTTCAGGCCAACCTGCGCCAGATCCGCCTGCATGCGCTGGGCGCCGAGCATTGGATTGGGGTTGGTTGGGCCGCCGCCGTTTCGGGTGAACAGGGTGAATTCGGTGCCTTCCGGTACGCCGGCTTCCTTGAGCAGGGCACGGGCCTTGTCCAGGTCTCGCGCTGGGTTTTTCAGCTTTTCACTGAAACCCAGCAATGTCGGCGGATAAGGGCCGGTACCCACTACCGCGTTGCCTTTGCCGAACAGCGCTTCGGTGTAACCGGCCTTGTCGAACGCGATGTTGATCGCGTGACGTACCCGGGCATCGCTCATGTATTTGCGAGTAGTGTTCAATGCGGTGTAGCTGGTGGTCATCGCCGCCAGTTCATCGACCTTCAGGTTCGGGTCTTTCTTGATGCTTGGAATGTCATCCGGCTTGGGGAACAACGCGATCTGACATTCGTTGGCCTTGAGCTTCTGCAGCCGCACGTTGTTATCGGTGGTGATCGCCAGAATCAGCGGGTCGACCGCCGGCTTGCCGCGGAAGTAGTCCGGGTTGGCCTTGAAGCGCGCCTGGGCATCTTTCTGATAGCGATTGAAGACGAATGGGCCAGTGCCGATAGGCTTGGCGTTGAGGTCTTCAGTTTTGCCGGACTTGAGCAACTGGTCGGCGTATTCCTTCGAGTGGATTGAAGAGAATGCCATGCCCAGGTCAGCCAGGAACGGAGCTTCAGGACGGGTCAGGGTAAAGACGACGGTATGATCATCGGTCTTCTCTACGCTCTTGAGCAGTTCCTTGAAGCCCATGCTTTCGAAGTACGGGTAGCCCACGAGGGACTTGTTATGCCACGGATGATTCGGGTCCAGTTGGCGCTGGAAGCTCCAAAGCACGTCGTCGGCGTTCAGGTTGCGCGTGGGTTTGAAATAATCGGTGGTGTGGAACTTGATGTCGTCACGCAGGTGGAAGGTGTAAGTCAGACCATCGGCGCTGATTTCCGGCAGGTCTTTGGCCAGGGCAGGGACCACTTCTGTGGTGCCGGGCTTGAAATCCACCAGACGGTTGAACATGGTTTCAGCAGCGGCATCAGCGGTCACGGCGGTGGTGTACAGGACCGGGTCGAAACCTTCCGGGCTGGCTTCGGTGCACACCACCAGGGGTTTGGCCGAAACGCCGATCGCCACGCTCAACAGCGCGGCAGCCATGGCGGCTTGTAGCGGGAGCATTTTCATTCAGAGCCCTCTGCAATCGATGGAACCAGAAAAGCGTAGACGGCGAGCTCGTCCTGAGCCCGCCGCCTGCCTGGCGCTAATTAAAGGATGTTGAACGGGATGGTGGTGACCAGACGGAACTCTTTGATGCTGCCGTCGGATTGGAACTCGCTGCCACGGTGTTCAACATAGGTGGCACGAATCGCGGTGGCCTTGAGCGGGCCACTCTGGACCGCGTAGGAAGCGCCGATACCGTATTCCTGGTGCTTCTCGCCGTCCTGGGACTGGATACCGTCGTAGCCTTTGCCGACAACACCGCGGTTACCGGTGTAGTGGGTGCCGTCGATGCCCCAGCCGCGCGCGGAGTAGGCGTTGAACTTCAGGCCTGGCACGCCGTATTCGGCCATGTTGATGGCGTAGGCAACCTGGAACGATTTCTCGTTCGGGCCGTTGAAGTCGGACGTCAGGGAGTTGGCCAGGTAGATACCGTTGGTTTCGTGCAGGTAGTCGAAGTACTCGTTACCGTTCACGGCCTGGTAGGCGAAGGTCAGGCTGTGAGCCTGGTGAGTCAGGCCAAAGGACAGGGAGTAGGTATCGTTGTCGATATCCCCCATCAGCTTTTTGCCTTCATCGACGGTTTTGTAATAGTTGAAGCCGGTGGTCAGCGCCAGCTCCTGGCTGTCACCCAGTTCATGGGTAGCGCCGAAGTAGTACTGGTTCCAGAAGTCCTTGACGTTGGCGCCGAAGAAGCTGGTCTTCAGGCTTTTGAACGGCTGGTAGTTGGCACCCAGGGTGTAGACCTTGTCTGTTTCAACTTTTGCGCTGTTGGTGTACTCGGAGCGGAATTTCGACAGGCTCTGTTCGCTACGTGGCGAAACACGGTCAAACACGCCGCCCTGGAACGACAGGTTGCTGAACTCTTCGCTGTTGAAGCTCACACCCTGGAAGCTTGAAGGCAGGGCACGGTTGCCGATGGTGTCGATGATGCCGCTGCTGAAGTTCTGGCGACCGGCGGTCAAGGTGGTGTTGGACACGCGGAACTGCACGTTGGCCAGGCCCAGTTTGCTCCACTGGTCTACGGCGTCACCGTTGGAGTCGGCCAGGGTACGGTTGGAGCCACCCTTGATATCACGCTTGCTGCGGTCCAGTACCAGTGCGTTGTAGACCGCCACTTCGGTCTTGACCCCAACGGTGCCCTGGGTGAAACCCGAGCTGGCGTTGAGGATGGTGCCCTGTACCCAGTTGGTACGGTTGCGGTCGGTCAGGGTCTGACCATGTTTTTTGTACGCGAAGGTGCCGCCACGGTATTTGCTTTCATGGGAGTACCAGTTGCGCGTGGTGCCGCCCAGGCTGAAATCTTCAACGAAGCCCTTGGCCTCGCTTTGGGCGCTGCTGGCGGCCAACGTGGTAGGAACGAAGTCCTGGCTTTGGGTTTCAGCGTAGGCGGTTGCCGTGATGCTGCTGATGGCCAGGGCCAGAAGCGCTTTGCTGCTCAGTTTCATGGGTGAAGCTCCTTTGGTTCTCTTTTTTTTTGCCGGTCTTTTTAGGTGAACCGGCTATTGGGTGTGGAACTCGTTCAAGCTTTTGCAAACGTTTGGCGTAGGAACTTTCCTGAAAAAAGCCTGCACGTTTGCCGGGAAGCGAACTTCGCTCCCCGCAATCCGGTTATTTTCTTATGGGGTAATGCTCACGCCCGAGAACACGTTGCGGCCGAAGGGGCTCACCTTGAAACCTTCGACTTTGGCGCTTAACGGCTGGTTGACCGTCGAGTGGGCGACTGGCGTGATCGGCACTTGCTGCTTGAGCAGTTGCTGCGCCTGTTTGTACAGAACAGTCCTTTGTTCGCGGTCGGTCACGACCTTGGCTTGCTTGATCAGCTTGTCGTACGCCGGGTCACACCACATGGAGTAGTTGTTCCCACCGATGGCGTCGCAGCTGTAGAGGGTGCCCAGCCAGTTGTCCGGGTCACCGTTGTCGCCTGTCCAGCCAATCAGGCTGACATCGTGCTCACCGTTCTTGGTGCGCTTGATGTATTCGCCCCACTCGTAGCTGACGATTTTGACTTTCAGGCCGATCTTGGCCCAATCGTTCTGCAGCATCTCGGCCATCAGCTTGGCGTTGGGGTTGTACGGACGCTGCACCGGCATGGCCCACAGGGTGATCTCGGTGCCGTCCTTGACGCCGGCAGCCTTGAGCAGCTCTTTGGCTTTTTCCGGGTTGTAGGCGGCGTCCTTGATGCTGTCATCGTAGGACCACTGCGTCGGCGGCATACCATTGACCGCCAGTTGCCCGGCGCCCTGGTACACGGCGTTGAGGATGCTCTGCTTGTTCACCGCCATGTCCAGCGCCTGGCGCACTTCAAGCTGGTCGAAGGGCTTGTGGCGCACGTTGTAGGCGATGTAGCCGAGGTTGAAACCAGGCTTGGTCAGCAGTTGCAGGTTCGGGTCGGCCTTGAGCGCGTCCACATCGGCGGGGCGCGGATGCAGGGTGACCTGGCACTCGCCGGCCTTGAGTTTCTGTACGCGTACCGAGGCGTCGGTGTTGATGGCGAAGATCAGTTGGTCCAGCTTGACGCGGCTCGGGTCCCAGTACTGTTTGTTGCCCACGTAACGGATCTGCGAATCTTTCTGGTACCGCTGGAACACGAAAGGGCCAGTGCCGATCGGCTTCTGGTTGATGTCGCTGGGCTTGCCTTCCTTGAGCAACTGCTCGGCGTATTCGGCCGACAGGATCGCGGCAAAACTCATGGCGATGTTCTGTACGAACGCGGCGTCGACCGTGTTCAAGGTCATCACTACGGTGTGCGGGTCGGTCTTTTCGACCTTGGCGATATTCTTGTTCAGGCTCATCCCGTTGAAGTACGGAAACTCTGTGGGGTAGGCCTTGCGAAATGGATGGTCGGGGTCAAGCATACGGTTGAAGGTGAACAGCACGTCGTCGGCATTGAAGTCGCGCGTTGGCTTGAACTCCTTGTTGCTGTGGAACTTCACCCCTTCACGCAGGTGGAAGGTGTAGGTCAGGCCGTCTGGCGAAATATCCCACTTGGTCGCCAACCCTGGCACTACGTCGGTCGCGCCTTTTTCGAACTCAACCAGGCGGTTGTACAACGGCTCTGCCGCGTCATTGTCGGTGGCGGTGGTGTATTGCGCAGTGTCAAACCCTGCCGGGCTGCCTTCGGAGCAGAACACCAGGCTCTTCTTTTCAGCGGCCTGGCCCATCGTGGCCACGGCCAGCAGGCTGGTGGCAAACATAGCGGATAGAACAGTGGTATGGCGCATGACAATCCCGATCCTTGTTTGTAGTTATCAACAGCGAACCATCCCGCTGGCCACAGCCAGGGAGACATCACTGATCCCACGCACAGCAAGTGCCATTTCCCAGAGTGATGCCTCTGCTGTCCTACGACGTTATGGGACGCGGACCTTGCAGTAAATGCGCCAATTCTGACTGGGCTTGTAGGTAACGGAGACACGAAGCGCAGTTCGTTGCTGTAGGACGGCAACGTTTACAAATGTGGTCTGTTTCCTACGGCCCTGGCGGATGGAATAACGGCGACGTTATGAAACGTCGCCGTTATTGATCCTTACTTGCCGCTTACGCTAACGCCATAGAAGGAGTTCAAGCCAAATGGGCTGATCTTGAAGTCCTGTACGGTGTTACGCATGGGTTGATACACCGTCGAGTGCGCGATAGGTGTCATCGGGACTGCATCTTTGAGGATATGTTGCGCCTGCTTGTACAGCTCGGTGCGTTTGGCGACATCCGATGTGGCCTTGGCTTCTTTCACGATGCCGTCGAATTTCTTGTCGCACCACTTGGAGAAGTTGTTACCCGACAGCGAGTCGCAGCCGAACAGCACGTTCAGCCAGTTATCCGGGTCACCGTTGTCGCCACTCCAGCCAATGATCATGGCCTGGTTCTCGCCGCCTTTGGAGCGCTTGATGTACTCGCCCCATTCGTAGCTGGTGATCTTGACCTTCAGGCCGATCTTGGACCAGTCGTTCTGCAGCATTTCAGCCATCAGCTTGGCGTTCGGGTTGTACGGACGCTGAACCGGCATGGCCCACAGGACGATTTCGGTACCTTCCTTGACGCCGGCTTCCTTGAGCAGCGCCTTGGCTTTCTCAGGGTCGTACTGGGCGTCCTTGATGCTGGTGTCGTAGGACCATTGGGTCGGCGGCATGGCGTTGACGGCCAGTTGACCGGCGCCCTGGTACACGGAGTCGATGATCTGCTGCTTGTTTACGGCCATGTCCAGCGCCTGGCGTACGCGCAGGTCCGCCAGCGGGTTTGGCTGATCGCTGCCCTTGACCTTGTCCATGACGTTGTAGGCAACGTAGCCCAGGTTGAAACCGGCCTGGTGCGGCAGTTTCAGGTCTTTGTCTTCGCCCAGCGCCTTGAGGTCGGCCGGACGCGGGAACAGGGTGATCTGGCATTCGTTTTTCTTGAGCTTCTGGATACGCACCGATGGGTCGGTGGTGATAGCGAAGATCAGGTTGTCGATCTTCACGTCCTCAGGTTTCCAGTAGTCCTTGTTGCCGGTGTAACGAATGTTCGAGTCTTTCTGGTAGCTCTTGAACACGAACGGGCCAGTGCCGACCGGCTTCTGGTTGATGTCGGCGGGTTTGCCTTCCTTCAACAGTTGCGCGGCATATTCAGCGGACTGGATCGAAGCGAAGCTCATGGCCAGGTTCTGGATGAAAGCCGCGTCCACGGTGCCAAGGGTGAACTTGACGGTGTGGTCATCGACTTTCTCGATGTTCTTGATGTTGGTGTCCATCCCCATGTCCGTGAAGTATGGGAACTCGGTGGGGTAGGCCTTACGGAACGGATCGTCTTTGTTGATCATCCGGTTGAACGTAAACAGTACGTCGTCAGCCGAGAATTCACGAGTAGGCTTGAAGTACGGGGTGGTGTGGAACTTGACGCCTTCGCGCAGGTGGAAGGTGTACGTCAGGCCGTCGGGGGACACGTCCCAGCTGGTGGCCAGGCCAGGAACGACGGCGGTGCCGCCACGCTCGAACTGGCTCAGACGGTTGAACATGGTTTCGGCCGAGGCATCGAAGTCTGTTCCGGTGGTGTACTGGCCTGGATCGAAACCGGCCGGGCTCCCTTCGGAGCAGAACACCAGGTTAGTTGCCGCAAGGGCTACGGGGGCTGCGGCCATCAGGCCGGCGCTCACTAATAACGGAAGGACTGCGTGTTTAAGCATGTTGGCCTCATGATTTGTTGTCATTTTTGGTGGTGAGGGCGACCTCGTGAGTCGGCCTGCGGATACTTATGCAGGCGCCATACCCAATGCAAGATGCTGAACGGTTACGAGCGGCAAACTGTGGTACGAACGTACAGGAATGTCGCAATTATGAAAGTTTTGCCATAAAAGCGTCGAATTGATGTTTTTTTCGGTGCAATGTGCGCACCAAAAAAGCCCAGCCGAGGCGTCTAGCGCACTCGGTTGGGGCATGGATGTTACTTATCTAGACTCACGCCGTAGAAGGGCGTCAGTCCAAACGGGCTGATCTTGAAATCGCGCACTTCCTTGCGCAGAGGCTGGAAAACCGTCGAGTTCGCAATAGGCGTTATAGGTACCTGTTCCTTAAGGATTTTCTGCGCCTGTTGATACCACTTGATGCGCTGCTCGCGGTCGTTGCTGACCTTGGCTTGCTGCACCAGCTTGTCGTAGGCCGGGTTACACCATTTGGCGTAGTTGCTGCCCTTGACCGCAGCACAACTGTAGAGCACGCCGAGCCAGTTATCTGGGTCGCCGTTGTCGCCAGTCCAGCCGTAAATCATTGCATCATGTTCGCCATTTTTGGCGCGTTTAATGTATTCGCCCCACTCATAGCTGACGATGTTGGCCTTGATGCCGACCTTGGCCCAATCCTGTTGGATCATCTGTGCGGACATCCGCGCATTGGGGTTGGAGGCGCGTTGAACGGTCATCGCCCAAAGATTGATGGTGGTACCTGGTGCAACCCCTGCTTCTTTTAGTAGCAACCGGGCCTTGGTCGGATCGTACGGGGCATCCTTGATGTCGGGATCATAAGACCACTGCGCTGGCGGCAGTGCGTTCTGCGCCAATTGTCCGGCGCTCTGGTACACGGCCTTGATGATTGCCGGCTTGTCGATCGCCATGTCCAGGGCCTGGCGCACCTTGAGCTGGTCCAGCGGCGGGTGAGTCACGTTGTAGGCCAGAAAACCCAGGTTGAAACCAGCTTGTTGCAGCACGCGCAGGTTGGGATCCTGTTTCATCACGTCGATATCGGCAGGTCGCGGATAACCGCTGACCTGGCATTCACCGGCCTTGAGTTTTTGCAGGCGCGCGGCGGCGTCCGGGGTGATCGCAAATACCAGGTTATCGAGCTTCACGTCCTCGGGCTTCCAGTATTGTCTGTTGGCCACATAACGGATCTGCGCGTCTTTCTGGTAACGCTTGAACACAAACGGGCCGGTGCCGATCGGCTTCTGATTGATCTGCTCGGCCTTGCCTTCTTTCAAGAGCTGGGCGGCGTATTCGGCCGATTGCACCGAGGCGAAACTCATGGCCAGGTTCTGTACAAATGACGCATCGACGTTGTTCAGGGTGAAACGCACGGTGTGTTCGTCAAGTTTGTCGACGCTCTTGATCGTGGTGTTCAAGCCCATGTCGGTGAAGTAGGGCGATTCGGAGGGGTAAGCCTTGCGAAACGGGCTGTCGGCATCCAGCAGGCGATTAAAAGTGAACAGCACATCGTCGGCGTTGAAATCGCGGGTCGGGGTGAAGAAGTCGGTGGTGTGGAACTTGACCCCATCGCGCAGGTGGAAGGTGTAGCTCAGGCCGTCCTTCGATACATCCCAGCTCGTGGCCAGGCCAGGTTCTACCTCGGTACCACCGCGCTTGAACTGAGTCAGGCGGTTGAACACGGTTTCGGCGGACGCGTCGAAATCAGTGCCGCTGGTGTACTGGCTGGGATCGAAGCCGGCGGGGCTGGCTTCGGAGCAGTAGACCAGTGTGGTAGCGGCTTGGGCCATCGGCATAAAGGCCAGGAGGCTGACGGTGAGGAGCAGTGGCTTGATGGCGATTCTTTCCATGGAGACCCCTAAGATGGCGGACGTATAAAACTGCCCAAACGAAAAAGGCGGTCACCGAGGTTACCGCCGTTCTGGTTACTCAGGTAGGAGCATGTGCGTCAAATGGTGCCCTTGGCTGCTCAGAGAAGTTTGAGTTATCTATTGCAAGGTTTTCAGACGGCTGAACTTTCGGTGATGGCGAAACAGCGTAAAAAAAGGCGCAGCCCGTTAAGGCTGCGCCATGGTGTTTTTTAAAGTTTATTGCAGCACTTCAATCACACCATCGGCACTCATGCTGACCTGGCTGGTGCCCGCTTCAACTTCAGGGGTCGGTGCCGAATCGGCCATGGCGGCCTTCATCATCATGCCACCGCGGGCATAAGGCATCGGGTAACCATTGGTGTTGAAGTTCAAGTTGACGATCTTGTAACCCTTGCCGCCCAGTGCGTCGGTGGCCAGTTGCGCACGGGCCTTGAACGCGGTAACGGCGTCTTTGAGCAGCGCATCTTCGCTGGCCTTGCGCGTGGCATCAGCGATGGCGAAGTCCATGTTTTCCATTTTCAAAGTGTTCAACAGCTCGCCGGTGAGCTTGGACAGCGCCGGGAAGTCTGCGCTTTCCAGGCGCAGTTCGGCGCGCTCGCGCCAGCCGGTGATCTTCTGGTTCTTGTTGTCGTAGATCGGGTAGCTGTTACGGCTGCCCTGGCGCAGGGTCACGCCTTTGACTTCGCGGGCCTGGCCCAGGGCAGTGTTCATGGTGGTGGTAATTTCAGCGGCAAGCTTGGCCGGGTCTGCGTTTTGCGACTCGGTGTAGAGGGTGACGATCATCTTGTCGCGGGCCACTTCCTGGCTGACTTCGGCGCGCAGGGAGATCTGGTTGTAATTCAGTGCATCGGCGGCCACCGCCGGCAGGCTGGCAATCGCGCTGGCGCTGAGAGTGATGATGGCTGCACTGCGAATGAAACGAGACATGGAAGCTCCTTGAGATAGTCGTGCTCGGTATGACTGTAGACGCTGGCATCGGGTTCTTCGGGTTTACACATTACCTACAAGTAGGCCTGCGCCGACGAACGGTCATTAGCCGAGCCTGCGTCAAAGAGCCACACGCGCCGTGCCAGCCGGTCTGCTTCGTTTATACTCGTGCCGATCCGCCTGCAGCGCTCATCGGGAGAGCTCATGCTCGCCGCCGTAAAACTGACTTCCGCCACTCGCCAGAACCTTTGGCGCCTGACGTTCATTCGTACCCTGGTATTGGCCGCACAGGCCGGTTCCGTCGGGCTCGCCTATTGGTTCGACCTGCTGCCGCTGCCCTGGCTGCAACTGGCTGTCACCCTTGGTTTTTCCACGGTGTTATGTGCGTTTACCGCCATACGGCTGCGCACCACCTGGCCGGTTACCGAGTTGGAATATGCCCTGCAACTGGCTTGCGACCTGTTTATCCACAGCGTGTTGCTGTATTTCTCCGGTGGGTCCACCAACCCGTTTGTTTCGTATTACCTGGTGCCACTGACCATCGCCGCCGTGACGTTGCCGTGGCGCTACTCGGTGGTGCTGTCGGGGATCGCGCTGACGCTGTACACCTTGCTGCTGGCTCAGTTCTACCCCTTGCAGACCTTCCCGATCGCACGGGAAAACCTGCAGATCTACGGGATGTGGTTGAGTTTTGCCCTGTCCGCTGCGGTGATCACCTTCTTCGCCGCACGCATGGCCGAAGAACTGCGCCGTCAGGAAGAATTGCGCGCCATTCGCCGTGAAGAGGGCTTGCGTGACCAGCAACTGCTGGCCGTCGCCACCCAGGCCGCCGGTGCCGCCCATGAGTTGGGTACGCCGCTGGCGACCATGAGCGTGCTGCTCAAGGAAATGACCCAGGACCATCACGACCCGGCCCTGCAGGATGACCTCAGCGTTTTGCAGGAGCAGGTCAAGCAGTGCAAGCTGACATTGCAGCAACTGGTGCGTGCCGCCGAAGCCAATCGCCGTCTGGCGGTGGAGATGCAGGACGTTACCCAGTGGCTCGATGAGGCCCTGAATCGCTGGCACCTCATGCGTCCCGAAGCCAGTTACCGCTTTAACCTGCTGGGCCAAGGCAGCGTGCCGCGCCTGGCGCCGCCGCCGGACCTGACCCAGGCGCTGCTCAACCTGCTGAACAACGCCGCTGACGCCTGCCCTGAAGGGCTCGGTGTACAGTTGGACTGGGACGCCGAGAACATCACCATCAGCATTCGTGACCACGGCGCGGGTGTGCCGCTGGCCATTGCCGAGCAGATCGGCAAACCGTTCTTTACCACCAAGGGCAAAGGCTTCGGCCTGGGCCTGTTTTTGAGCAAGGCCAGCGTGACCCGCGCGGGCGGCTCAGTGAAGCTCTATAGTCATGAGGAAGGTGGCACGCTCACCGAGCTGCGCCTGCCCCGTGCCGCACGAGGAGATATCGATGAGTGACGAGATCCAAGTCGAAGGCGAAGAACTGCCGCACCTGTTGCTGGTAGATGACGATGCGACCTTCACCCGCGTGATGGCGCGCGCCATGAGCCGTCGCGGTTTTCGCGTCAGCACCGCAGGGTCGGCCGAAGAAGGCCTGACCATCGCACAGGCCGACCTGCCGGACTACGCCGCCCTCGACCTGAAAATGGACGGCGACTCTGGCCTGGTACTGCTGCCCAAGCTGCTGGAGCTTGACCCTGAAATGCGCGTGGTGATCCTCACCGGTTATTCCAGCATCGCCACCGCCGTTGAAGCCATCAAGCGCGGCGCCTGCAACTACCTGTGCAAGCCGGCGGATGCCGACGACGTGCTGGCCGCACTGCTTTCCGAGCACGCCGACCTCGACACCCTGGTACCGGAAAACCCGATGTCGGTGGACCGCCTGCAATGGGAGCATATCCAGCGCGTGCTGACCGAGCACGAAGGCAATATCTCTGCCACTGCCCGCGCTCTGGGCATGCACCGCCGTACTTTGCAGCGCAAGTTGCAGAAGCGCCCGGTACGACGCTGAACGGCAACTGAACAACCCGCTTCAGGCTGCACGGATGCACGAACCGATCACCTATGATCGGTTCAAACGCCTGTGATGTTTTCCTACCGAGCCTGAACAATGAATCAGAACGCTGAGTACTCCGCGGTCAACGATGCGGTGCGTGGGCAATTTTTCCGCCGAACCTGGGCCATGATCACGCCTTATTGGCGCAGCGAGGAGAAGGGCAGGGCCTGGCTGCTGCTGGCCGCAGTGATTGGCCTGTCGCTGTTCAGCGTGGCGATCTCCGTGTGGATCAACCACTGGTACAAGGACTTCTACAACGCCCTGGAGAAGAAGGACACCGCGGCCTTCTGGCAACTGATCGGTTATTTTGGCGCGATCGCCGCCGTGGCGATTCTCGGTGCGGTTTATCGGCTCTACCTGACCCAGATGCTGACAATCCGCTGGCGTGCCTGGCTCACCGAAAAGCACTTCACCCGGTGGCTGGCCCACAAGAACTACTACCAGCTGGAGCAGGGCGGTTATACCGACAACCCGGACCAGCGGATTTCCGAGGACCTCAACAACTTCACCTCCGGCACTTTGAGCCTCGGCCTTGGGTTGCTGCGTAACGTGGTCAGCCTGGTGTCGTTCTCGATTATCCTGTGGGGTGTGTCGGGCAGCATCGAAGTGTTTGGCATCACCATCCCCGGTTATATGTTCTGGTGCGCGCTGCTGTACGCCGCCGTGGGCAGTTGGCTGACGCACCTGATCGGCCGCCGCTTGATCGGCCTGAGCAACCAGCAGCAACGCTTGGAGGCGGACCTGCGTTTTTCCATGGTGCGGGTGCGGGAGAATGCCGAGAGTATTGCCTTGTACAACGGCGAGCCGAATGAAAGGCAACGTTTGAGTACGCGCTTCGGCAAGGTCTGGCAGAACTTCTGGGACATCATGAAAGTGTCCAAGCGCCTGACCTTTTTCACCGCTGGCTACAGCCAGATCGCGATCATCTTCCCGTTTATCGTCGCCGCGCCGCGCTACTTCACTGGCAAGATTGAGCTGGGCGAGCTGATGCAAATCAACTCGGCGTTTGGCAACGTGCAGGAAAACTTCAGCTGGTTTATCAACGCCTACTCGGAACTGGCGACGTGGCGCGCCACCAGTGATCGTCTGCTGAGTTTTCAGCAAGCCATGAGCGACAACGAGCAGCGCGCTCCGGCCATCGATGTGCGCCCTGAAGGCGAGCGCCTGGTGATCAAGGACCTGGGCATGGACCTGGCCGACGGCCGTCACCTGCTCACCGACGCCGACATGACCGTGGAGCCTGGCCAGCGTGTCATGCTCAGCGGGCGTTCCGGCAGCGGCAAGAGCACCTTGCTGCGGGCGATGGGCCATCTGTGGCCGGCCGGTCATGGCAGCATTCGTCTGCCGGCGACGCGCTACTTGTTCCTGCCGCAGAAGCCTTACCTGCCGATTGGTACGCTCAAGGCGGTGCTCAGTTATCCACAAGATGACAGCGGTTATGCGGCCGAACGTTATGCACAGGTCCTTGAAACCTGCCGCCTGCCGCACCTGGTCGCTCGGCTGGATGAGGCCAATCATTGGCAACGTATGCTTTCGCCGGGAGAGCAACAGCGCCTGGCGTTTGCCCGTGCGTTATTGTTTGCACCGCGATGGTTGTACATGGACGAAGCGACCTCGGCGATGGATGAAGAAGACGAGGCAACCCTGTACCAAGCGTTGATTGATGAACTGCCGGGATTGAGCATCGTCAGCGTCGGCCACCGCAGCAGCCTCAAGCGTTTCCACGGGCGGCATGTGCGCATCGACGGTGGGCGTTTGCAGGAGCAACAGCTTACTTAAGCTCATGCTCGGTAAGTGTGGGAGGGGGCTTGCTCCCGATGGCGGCCTGTCAGTAACAGATGCATTGGCTGATCCACCGCTATCGGGAGCAAGCCCCCTCCCACATTGATCTGCATTGTTCTTGAAGTGGCTGCCCAAAAAAAGCCCGGCTGATCATCGACCAGCCGGGCTTTTTTATTGCTTGAGGATGACTTACTTCTTCAAGCCGTAATGCTCATCCAACATGCCTGGAGCGTTCGGCGTTTTTGGCGCGTAGTCCCGTGGTGGCTCCTGGTTTTCCCGTGGCGGGGTCAAGCGTTCCCGCGGGGTTTGCGGTGCATCGGAATGCAGCGCAGCCAGCAGGCGCTGGCGAGTGATGTCGTCGAGGGCCAGGCGGTTAGCCCCATCGGCGAGGTGATCCTGTACTTCCTGGTAGCTCTGGGTGAGCTTCTTGACCAGGGTCGCGGTGCTGTTGAAGTGGGTAACAACCTCGTTCTGATAACTGTCAAAACGTTCCTGAATGTCATCCAGCTGACGCTGCGTGCGGTTAGGCGCGGCATTCGGCAGCAGGCGAGCAACCAGGAATCCAATGGCGACACCGGCAACCAGGGCAAGAGTCGGCAACAACCAAACTAAGAGCGAGTGTTCCACGAGTCCTTCCTCTATAAACGGCTTTGCTTTACGTTAACGGCTCAAACCTGCGCTGTATACCGCGATTAAGCTCGCAATGATGCCATGCACAGACTTTTAGCTAGACGAGTCGACCCCTTGAGAGGTCACGGAGTTCATCCTTGCTCATGCGTGAAACCCCCGTTTTGATCGATGGCCCGGTGGGCCAATTGGAAGCCCTGTACCTGGATCATCCCGAACCACGTGGCCTGGCGCTGATCTGCCACCCTAACCCGGTGCAGGGTGGGACCATGCTCAATAAAGTCGTTTCGACCCTGCAACGCACTGCCCGCGATGCCGGTTTGATTACTTTGCGTTTCAATTATCGTGGTGTCGGTGCCAGCGCCGGTACACACGATATGGCCAGTGGTGAAGTCGATGATGCTGAAGCGGCCGCCACCTGGCTGCGGGAAAAACACCCGGACCTGCCGATCACCTTGCTGGGTTTTTCCTTCGGTGGTTACGTCGCCGCCAGTCTTGGCGGCCGCCTGGAAGCCAAGGGCGAGAAGCTCGCGCACCTGTTCATGGTGGCGGCGGCGGTGATGCGCCTGGGCGAGTCGGACGTGCTGCCCCAAGGCTGCCCGTTGACTCTGATCCAGCCGGAAAGCGACGAAGTGGTCGACCCGCAAGTGGTCTACGCCTGGTCCGCCGCCCTGAAACGCCCCCATGAGTTGCTGAAAGTGGCAGAATGCGGACACTTTTTTCACGGCAAGCTGACCGATCTCAAGGATCTGGTGCTGCCACGCCTTTCGAATTGATGACAAGCGATCCCCCATGACGACCCGTACCCGTATCCTCACCGGTATCACCACCACCGGCACGCCGCACCTGGGCAACTATGCCGGTGCGATTCGCCCGGCGATCCTCGCCAGCGAAGACGCGAATGCCGATTCCTTCTACTTCCTGGCCGACTACCACGCCCTGATCAAATGCGACGACCCGCAGCGCATCCAGCGCTCGCGTATGGAAATCGCCGCGACCTGGCTGGCCGGTGGCCTGGATGTGAACCGGGTGACCTTCTACCGCCAGTCGGACATCCCCGAAATTCCCGAGCTGACCTGGCTGCTGACTTGCGTTGCCGCCAAGGGCCTGCTCAACCGCGCCCATGCCTACAAGGCCTCGGTGGACAAAAACGTGGAAAACGGTGAAGACCCGGATGCGGGCATCAGCATGGGCCTGTACAGCTACCCGGTGCTGATGGCGGCGGACATCCTGATGTTCAACGCGCACAAGGTGCCGGTGGGTCGCGACCAGATCCAGCACGTGGAAATGGCCCGCGACATCGGCCAGCGCTTCAACCACCTGTTCGGCAACGGTAAAGAATTCTTCACCATGCCCGAGGCGCTGATCGAAGAAAGCGTCGCCACCTTGCCGGGCCTGGATGGCCGCAAGATGTCCAAGAGCTACGACAACACCATCCCGTTGTTCACCAGCGCCAAGGACATGAAAGACGCGATCTCGCGGATCGTCACCGACTCCCGCGCGCCGGGCGAAGCCAAGGACCCGGACAACTCGCACCTGTTCACCCTGTACCAGGCGTTCGCGACCAAGGCCCAGGAAGAAGAGTTCCGTGGTGAGCTGCTGCAAGGCCTGGGCTGGGGCGAGGCGAAGAACCGTCTGTTCCAACTGCTCGACGGCCAGCTCGGCGAAGCGCGCGAGCGTTACCATCAACTGATGGCGCGCCCATCGGACATGGAAGACCTGCTGCAAGTCGGCGCCAAAAAGGCCCGCGCTGTGGCGGCACCGTTCCTGGCCGAGCTGCGTGAAGCGGTGGGCTTGCGTTCGTTCGTCAACCAGGCTGCGGCGCCGGTCGCCACCAAGAAAAAAGCGGCGAAGGCTGCACGTTTCGTGAGCTTTCGTGAGGAAGACGGCAGTTTCCGCTTCCGCCTGTTGGCCGCCGACGGCGAGCAACTGCTGTTGTCGCGCAACTTTACCGATGGCAAAGCAGCCGGCGCGGTGACCAGGCAACTGCAAGGTGGTGATGCGCTGGACGTGCGCTCCGAGGCTCTGAGCTTCAGCGTATGGCTGGACGGCGCCGCAGTAGCAGACGGTGCCGAGTACGTCGATGAAGCGTCGCGTGACGCGGCCATCGAAGCCTTGCGCGTTGCGTTAACCCCAATCGAGGATTAACCCGACCAAGGGTTGATTGCCATTCTCCAGGGCCGTCGTTACAGTGTCGGCCCGTTTTTGTTGCCTTGCTAACGAAATTATGACGCCCCTAGAACGATATCAAGCTGATCTGAAACGCCCTGAATTCTTCCATGACGCGGCCCAGGAAAATGCTGTGCGTCATTTGCAGCGCCTGTACGACGATCTGGTCGCGGCCTCGCAAAGCAAGCCAGGGATGTTCAGCAAGCTGTTTGGCAAGAAAGACCACACGCCGGTCAAGGGCCTGTACTTCTGGGGTGGCGTCGGCCGGGGCAAGACTTACCTGGTAGACACCTTCTTTGAAGCGCTGCCATTCAAGGAAAAGGTCCGTACTCACTTCCACCGCTTCATGAAGCGCGTGCACGAAGAGATGAAAACCCTGCCGGGTGAGAAAAACCCGCTGACCATCATTGCCAAGCGTTTCTCCCAAGAGGCACGGGTGATCTGCTTCGATGAATTCTTCGTCTCCGACATCACCGACGCCATGATCCTCGGCACTTTGATGGAAGAGTTGTTCAAGAACGGCGTGACCCTGGTGGCCACCTCGAACATCGTGCCTGATGGCCTGTACAAGGACGGCCTGCAGCGTGCGCGCTTCCTGCCGGCCATTGCGCTGATCAAGCAGAACACTGATATCGTCAACGTCGACAGCGGCGTCGACTACCGTCTGCGCCATCTGGAGCAAGCCGAACTGTTCCACTTCCCGCTGAACCAGGCGGCGCACGACAGCCTGAAAAAGAGCTTCCGCGCGCTGACGCCGGAATGCACTCAGGCGGTGGAAAACGACAAGCTGATGATCGAGAACCGCGAAATCATCGCTTTGCGTACCTGCGATGACGTGGCCTGGTTCGAATTCCGCCAACTGTGCGACGGCCCACGTAGCCAGAACGACTACATCGAGCTGGGCAAGATCTTCCATGCGGTGATCTTGAGCGGCGTGGAGCAGATGGGCGTGACCACCGACGACATTGCGCGGCGATTTATCAACATGGTCGACGAGTTTTACGACCGTAACGTCAAGCTGATCATCTCGGCGGAAGTCGAACTCAAGGACCTCTATACCGGCGGCCGCTTGAATTTCGAATTCCAGCGTACCCTGAGCCGCCTGCTGGAAATGCAGTCCCACGAGTTCCTGTCGCGCGGGCACAAGCCTTAATCAATCTCCAGCTCAATGGAGATCTAATGTGGGAGCCGGGCTTGCCCCCGATAACCATGGGTATCTACACAACTTTTTGTAGCCACTGCCGACGCTAACCACGATGCGAAGCGAGCCGCTCTTGCTCTTGCTCTTGCTCTGCTTTTGATCTTGATCTTAGGCGCCCCATCAAACCACGCTGGCCGGAATTCGCCAGGGATTTGGGGGGTAAACCGGCAGGGATGCCGGTTTAGCCGCCCCGCGCCATGGATGGCGCGTGGCGGCGGCCCCCCAAATCCATGGCGGATTACGGGCACACCGAGCCTAAGCGAGGTGCCGAGTGGTGGGGCAAGAGCGCTTTGGTTACTTTCGCGCTTTTCGAAAGTGACCCGCTGTAAAAGCGGAACCAATAGCAGCCGTGACCCAAACAACGGATATGCACTCGATCAAAGTCCAGCATTCTGGTCGGCTATCAGGCCGCCATCGGGGGCAAGCCCCCTCCCACAGGTCCGGCGTCGCACCAAAGAGTTGTGTAGATACCTATGCCGCGATGGGGGTGTATCAGTCAACTATATGCTGGCTGATACACCGTCATCGCAGGCAAGCCAGCTCCCACAATGGTGTATGTCTGCCTGAGATTAGGCGGCCTGCTGGAACTGCTGGCGATACTGGTTCGGCGACAACTCCGTGTGCTGCCTGAACAACCGCGCAAAGAAACTCGCATCGTCGTAACCCACCTCGTAACTGATGGTCTTGATGCTCTTGCGGCTGCCCGAGAGCAGGCCCTTTGCCGTCTCGATGCGCAGCCGTTGCAGGTAATGCAGCGGCTTGTCACCGGTGGCGGTCTGGAAGCGGCGCATGAAGTTGCGGATGCTCATGCCGTGCTCCCGGGCGACGTCTTCGAAGCGGAACTTGTCGGCAAAATGCTCTTCGAGCCAGTGCTGGATCTGCAGGATGATCACGTCCTGATGCAGCTTTTGCCCGCCAAAACCGATACGCCCCGGCGAATAGCTGCGCTGCACTTCATAAAGGATGTCGCGGGCCACGGCCTGGGCGATGTTGGCGCCGCAAAAGCGTTCGATCAGGTAGATGTAAAGGTCGCAGGCCGACGTGGTGCCGCCGGCGCAATACAGGTTGTCGGCATCGGTCAGGTGCTTGTCCTGGTTGAGCTGCACCCTGGGGAAGCGCTCGCTGAAGGCATTGAAGAACCGCCAGTAGGTGGTCGCCTCCTTGCCATCGAGCAGCCCGGCTTCGGCCAGCCAGAACACCCCGGTGGCTTCACCGCACAGCACGGCACCACGGGCATGTTGTGCGCGCAGCCACGGCAGCACTTGCGGGTAGCGCGTGCACAGGGCGTCGAAGTCGTCCCAGAAGGCCGGCAGCACAATGATATCGGCATCTTCCAGGCCACCGTCCACGGGCATGATCACATCGCTGAAGCTGCGCACTGATTGCCCGTCGGGGCTGACCAGGCGTGTTTCGAATGCCGGGGTCAGGCCCAGGCCTTGCTGTTTGCCGTAGCGCAGGCTGGCCAGATGGAAAAAATCCTTGGCTTGCATGAGGGTGGAAGCGAATACCCGATCAATGGCCAAAATGCTGACGCGCCGCAACGGCGTGGAGATTTGGTTAGACATAATTTCATTTATTCTTATAGGGGAAAGTGGTCACCAGACGGCTGGATCGTCTTATTTTTTGTCGCATGTGTCCAGTGTCCCGTGACGCCATCGGGGCATAGGCTCTGTGGGCTCGTCCTTGTCCGACAATCCACGCAGGTGAACCATGATCCCCAGAACCTTGTTCAGCTCGGAGCACGAACTCTTCCGCGAGAGCGTGCGCACCTTCCTCGAAAAGCACGCCGTGCCCTTCCATGGGCAATGGGAAAAACAGGGCTATATCGACCGTAACCTGTGGAACCAGGCGGGGGAGGCGGGCATGTTGTGTTCCCACCTGCCGGAGGAATATGGCGGCCTGGGCGCGGATTTTCTCTACAGCGCAGTGGTGATCGAAGAAGTCAGTCGCCTGGGCTTGACCGGCATCGGCTTTTCCCTGCATTCGGATATCGTCGCGCCCTACATCCTGCATTACGGCAGTGAAGCGCTGAAGCACAAGTACCTGCCCAAGTTGATCTCCGGGGAGATGGTCACGGCCATTGCCATGACCGAGCCGGGCGCTGGTTCCGACCTGCAGGGCGTCAAGACCACAGCGGTTTTGGATGGCGATGAGTACGTGATCAACGGCTCCAAGACCTTTATCACCAATGGCTACCTGGCCGATCTGGTGATCGTTGTTGCCAAGACCGACCCCAAGGCCGGCGCCAAGGGCACCAGCCTGTTCCTGGTGGAAGCCGACACGCCGGGCTTCGACAAGGGCAAGCGCCTGGAAAAAGTCGGCATGAAGGCCCAGGACACCTCGGAGCTGTTCTTCCAGGACGTGCGTGTGCCCAAGGAAAACCTGCTGGGCCAGGCGGGCATGGGCTTTGCCTACCTGATGCAGGAACTTCCGCAAGAACGCCTGACCGTGGCGATTGGTGCACTGTCCTCAGCCGAAGCGGCGTTGCAATGGACCCTGGACTACACCCGCGAGCGCAAGGCGTTCGGCAAGGCGATTGCCGACTTCCAGAACACCCGGTTCAAGCTGGCCGAGATGGCCACCGAGATTCAGATTGGTCGCGTGTTTGTCGACCAATGCATGGCCTTGCATCTGGAAGGCAAGCTGGACGTGCCCACGGCGGCGATGGCCAAGTACTGGGCCACGGACCTGCAATGCAAGGTGCTCGATGAGTGCGTGCAGTTGCATGGCGGCTACGGCTTCATGTGGGAATACCCGATCGCCCGGGCCTGGGCGGATGCGCGGGTGCAGCGCATTTATGCGGGTACCAATGAAATCATGAAGGAGATTATTGCGCGGGCGCTTTGATTGTCTGGTGCTCTTGATGGCCTCATCGCAGGCAAGCCAGCTCCCACATTTGACGGTATTCACAGATCAAAATGTGGGAGCTGGCTTGTCGGGTCGCCGCATCGCTGCGATAGCGGTCTGAAGGTCAATCAAGGCGCCGGATTCGGATGATCCTTCTGAATCGCCTCAATCCCATCCAGCACCTCTTTCGACAGTTTCAGTTCGGCACTGGCAATATTGCTATCCAACTGCTCCAGCGATGTGGCCCCAATAATATTGCTGGTCACAAACGGCTGCTGCGTCACAAACGCCAGCGCCATCTGCGCCGGGTCCAGGCCATGCTCGCGCGCCAACGCCACATACCGGCTGCACGCGGCTTCCGATTGCGGGTTGAAGTAGCGGCTGAAGCGGCTGTACTCGGTCAGGCGCGCCTTGGCCGGGCGAGCGCCATTTTCGTACTTGCCACTGAGCATGCCGAACGCCAAAGGCGAATAGGCCAGCAAGCCGCACTGCTCGCGGATGGCAACCTCCGCCAGGCCCACTTCAAAGCTGCGGTTGAGCAGGTTATAGGGGTTCTGGATCGACACCGCGCGCGGCCAGCCACGGGCTTCGGCCAGGGCCAGGAACTTCATGGTGCCCCACGGGGTTTCGTTGGACAGGCCGATGTGGCGGATCTTGCCGGCCTTGACCTGTTCATCCAGGGCTTCGAGGGTTTCTTCCAGCGGGGTGAGGTCGTCTTCGTCCTTGTGCTTGTAGCTCAACTGGCCGAAGAAATTGGTGCTGCGCTCCGGCCAGTGCAATTGGTAGAGGTCGATCCAGTCGGTCTGCAGGCGCTTGAGGCTGGCGTCGAGGGCTGCGGCGATGTGCTTGCGGTTGTGGCGCAGGTGGCCATCGCGGATATAGTCGATGGTGTTGCCGGGGCCGGCGATCTTGCTGGCGAGGATCCAGTCGGCGCGGTCGCCACGGCTTTTGAAATAGTTGCCGATGTAGCGCTCGGTGGTGGCGTAGGTGTCGGCCTTGGGCGGTACCGGGTACATTTCTGCGGTATCGAGGAAGTTGATCCCCGCGGCCTTGGCCCGTTCGATCTGCGCGAAAGCCTCTGCCTCGCTGTTCTGCTCGCCCCAGGTCATGGTGCCCAACGCGATGGCGCTGACGTTCAGATCGGTGCGGCCCAGCTGTCGGTAATCCATCGGGTACTCCTTCGGGGGAAAACAATCATAAAAGCAGGTTGAATTTTTTTTCGCAATCTGCATAATTGCCCACCTCTTTCTGCAGTGGAAGTGATGCGCCGCCTGCCGAAGAATCTTGCCGTTGAACGGACGCGCCGACCCGAGCCCCCGATAGCGTCTGTATCCGGCTGCCTTTGACTTGTCAAAGTACGCACTATTCAGTAAGATCCGCCGTCTAATTTACAGGGCGGCCCCTGAGGCTATTAAAGAATGACAACTTTTACTGCAAAACCGGAAACAGTTCAGCGCGACTGGTTTGTCGTCGACGCCGCTGGTCAGACCCTGGGTCGTCTGGCCACTGAAGTCGCCAGCCGTCTGCGTGGCAAGCACAAGCCTGAATACACCCCGCACGTTGATACCGGTGACTACATCGTGATCATCAACGCTGAGCAGGTACGTGTTACCGGCAACAAAGCGCAAGACAAAATGTACTACCGTCACTCCGGTTTCCCAGGCGGTATCAAGTCTTCCAACTTTGAAGGCCTGATCTCCAAGAAGCCTGAAGCCCCGATCGAAATCGCGGTCAAAGGCATGCTGCCGAAGGGCCCACTGGGTCGCGATATGTTTCGCAAGCTGAAAGTCTATGCGGGCGCTGTACACCCTCATGCTGCTCAGCAGCCCCAAGAACTGAAGTTTTAACGGAATAGTTCATTATGTCGGCGACTCAAAATTACGGCACTGGCCGTCGCAAAACCGCAACCGCACGCGTTTTCCTGCGTCCGGGCACTGGTAACATCTCGATCAACAACCGCTCCCTGGACAACTTCTTCGGTCGCGAAACTGCCCGCATGGTAGTTCGTCAGCCGCTGGAATTGACCGAGACCGTTGAAAAGTTCGACATCTACGTCACCGTTATCGGTGGCGGTGTAAGTGGTCAAGCTGGCGCAATCCGCCACGGTATCACTCGCGCTCTGATGCAGTACGACGAAACCCTGCGTGGCGCTCTGCGCAAAGCTGGCTTCGTTACTCGCGATGCTCGTGAAGTTGAACGTAAGAAAGTCGGTCTGCGTAAAGCGCGTAAGCGTCCGCAGTACTCGAAGCGTTAATTCGCTTTACGTTCCAAAAAACGCCCAGCCTCCTCACGGAGCTGGGCGTTTTTTATTGCCTGCGATTTATGCACATTTTTCGCCGTGACAACTTGCCACATCCGTAGACCCCCTATACTACAAGGCCTGAGGGCGGAGGCCCGGGCAATTCCCTTGTCATACGTGGGGCTTTTCATTACCATCCGTCAAAATTTTTATAAGTAAAGATTCAACACTTAGTAGACGCCTGATTTAACAGGCCAAAAAGCTGATGGGAGAGGACTGAATGAGCAATGACGGCGTGAATGCAGGCCGGCGTCGCTTCTTGGTAGCAGCCACATCCGTGGTGGGTGCTGCAGGAGCGGTGGGGGCTGCGGTCCCGTTCGTGGGGTCATGGTTTCCCAGTGCCAAGGCGAAAGCCGCAGGTGCACCGGTGAAAGTGAATGTCAGCAAGATCGAGCCAGGCCAGCAGATGATTGCTGAATGGCGCGGCCAGCCGGTTTTCATTGTTCGCCGTACCGAGGAAATCCTGGGGAATCTCAAGAAGATTGAAGGCCAGTTGTCTGACCCCCAATCCGAGAAATCCGACCAACCCGCCTACGCCAAGAACGAAGCACGTTCGATCAAGCCAGAGATCCTGCTGTTGGTTGGTCTGTGTACCCACCTGGGTTGCTCCCCTACCTTCCGCCCGGAAGTAGCGCCTGTCGACTTGGGCAAGGACTGGGTCGGTGGTTATTTCTGCCCGTGCCACGGCTCCCATTACGACCTCGCCGGCCGCGTCTACAAGTCCCAGCCCGCGCCACTGAACCTGCCCGTGCCGCCGCATACCTACGAAACTAACGACCTCATAGTCATTGGCCTCGATAAGGAGAACGCGTGATGAGCAAGTTCATGGATTGGGTGGATGCGCGCTTCCCCGCCACTAAAATGTGGGAAGACCATCTCAGCAAATATTACGCGCCAAAAAACTTTAACTTCTTCTACTTCTTTGGCTCTCTGGCCCTGTTGGTGCTGGTCAACCAAATTGTCACCGGCGTCTGGCTGACGATGAGCTACACGCCTTCGGCGGAAGAGGCGTTCGCCTCCGTCGAATACATCATGCGTGACGTCGAGTACGGCTCCATCCTGCGCCTGCTGCACTCCACCGGTGCGTCGGCGTTCTTTATCGTCGTTTACCTGCACATGTTCCGCGGCCTGCTCTACGGCTCCTACCAGAAGCCCCGCGAGCTGGTGTGGGTGTTTGGCATGTTGATCTACCTGGCACTGATGGCTGAGGCCTTCATGGGCTACCTGCTGCCATGGGGCCAGATGTCGTACTGGGGCGCCCAGGTGATCATCTCGCTGTTCGGCGCGATCCCGGTGATCGGCAATGACCTGACCCAGTGGATTCGCGGTGACTACCTGATCTCCGGTATCACTCTGAACCGCTTCTTCGCCTTGCACGTGGTGGCCCTGCCGATCGTGATCCTGGGACTGGTGGTGCTGCACATCCTGGCGCTGCACGAAGTGGGCTCCAACAACCCTGATGGCGTGGATATCAAGAAGCACAAGGACGAGAACGGCATCCCGCTCGACGGCATTCCATTCCATCCTTACTACACCGTGAAAGACATTGTCGGCGTAGTGGTGTTCCTGTTTGTGTTCTGCTCGATCGTGTTCTTTTTCCCGGAGATGGGTGGCTATTTCCTGGAGAAGCCTAACTTCGAACAGGCCAACGCTTTCAAGACACCCGAGCACATTGCCCCGGTCTGGTACTTCACGCCGTTCTACGCGATCTTGCGTGCGATCCCCGACAAACTCATGGGCGTGATCGCCATGGGCGCAGCCATCGCGGTGCTGTTCGTGCTGCCGTGGCTCGACCGAAGTCCGGTCAAGTCGATGCGTTACAAAGGCTGGCTGAGCAAGATCTGGCTGTGGGTGTTCTGCATTTCGTTCGTGATCCTGGGTGTTCTGGGCGTCCTGGCGCCGACCCCTGAGCGTACGTTGCTGTCGCAGGTTTGCACCTTCCTGTACTTCGCCTACTTCATTCTGATGCCGTTCTATACCCGGCTCGAGAAGACCAAACCGGTTCCGGAAAGGGTGACTGGCTGATGAAAAAATTATTCGTTGCATTCGTGCTTGCGGCCCTGCCGCTACTGTCTTTCGCCGCCGAGCATGGCGCGCAGCTGGAAAAAGTCGATATTGATGTGTCTGACAAGGCCGCCATGCAGGACGGGCTGCGTACATTCACCAACTATTGCATGGGGTGTCACAGCGCCAAGTTCCAGCGCTACGAGCGTGTCGCCGATGACCTGGGCATTCCCCATGAGGTGATGCTCAGCCACGCGGTGTTCACCGGCGCCAAGATTGGCGACCATATGAACATCGGCATGCAGCCGGCTGATGCCAAGACCTGGTTCGGCGCCGCACCGCCGGACTTGACTCTGGTGGCCCGTGTGCGAGGTACCGACTGGCTTTACGGCTACCTCAAGTCCTTCTATGAAGACCCGGCGCGCCCTTATGGCGTGAACAACAAAGTCTTCCCGAATGTCGGCATGCCGAACGTTCTGGTCGGCCTGCAGGGCCGTCAAGTGGTAGGATGCAAGCAGGTTCAGGTCGTTGAAGACGGCAAGAAGCAATACGATCCTTTGACCGGCACGCCGCTGACCCATGAAGCGTGCGATCAACTGACCATCGTGCCCAAGACCGGTACGCTGAACGAAGAGCAGTTCGACGAGAAGGTCAAGAACCTGGTGACCTTCCTGGCCTACTCGGCCAACCCGGTCAAACTGCAGCATCAGCGCATCGGTACGTACGTCTTGCTGTACCTGACTTTCTTCTTCGTATTCGCTTATCTGCTCAAGCGCGAATACTGGAAGGATGTGCATTGATCCAACCGTAAGCAATTGCTGTTAATCTTGCGCGCCCAGCGGTATCTCTGAACACGTAACGCCTGGTTTGACCGGACGTTACAGAGATGCTCTCTGGGCGCGCTCGTTTTTGAGCTTTCGATAATTTCAACAAGCGAGGAGGACCGCCATGGGCGTGACCAATCGGTTGGCCTGTTACTCCGACCCCGCCGACCACTATTCCCACCGAGTACGCATCGTGCTCGCAGAGAAGGGTGTCAGCGCCGAGATCATCAGTGTGGAGGCGGGCCGTCAGCCGCCGAAACTGAT
Source organism: Pseudomonas paralactis (assembly GCF_001439735.1). Lineage (GTDB taxonomy): Bacteria > Pseudomonadota > Gammaproteobacteria > Pseudomonadales > Pseudomonadaceae > Aquipseudomonas > Aquipseudomonas paralactis. Next base: position 679,870 of record NZ_JYLN01000002.1, on the reverse strand, counting down.
CGAAGTGAACCCTTACGGCAGCTTGCCCACCCTGGTCGATCGTGACCTGGCGTTGTGGGAGTCAACCGTGGTGATGGAATACTTGGATGAGCGTTACCCGCATCCACCTTTGCTGCCGGTGTACCCGGTGGCGCGTGCCAACAGCCGCCTGCTGATCCATCGGATCCAGCGTGACTGGTGCGGGCTGGTGGATGTGATTCTGGATTCACGGTCAAAAGAGGCCGTTCGGGTGCAGGCGCGCAAGGAATTGCGTGAAAGCCTGACCGGTGTTTCGCCGCTGTTTGCCGATAAACCTTTTTTCCTCAGTGAGGAACAAAGCCTGGTGGATTGCTGCCTATTACCCATACTCTGGCGCTTGCCGATCCTGGGCATTGAACTGCCACGGCCGGCCAAGCCGCTGCTTGATTACATGGAGCGCCAATTTGCGCGTGAGGCTTTCCAGGCGAGTCTGTCTGGTGTCGAACGCGATATGCGCTAAGGCTTAAGGAGCCGTTGATGAACTCCAGTCGACCTTATTTGGTCCGCGCGCTCTATGAGTGGATTGTGGACAACGATTGCACACCGCACATGCTGGTCAATTCCGAGTTTCCCAAGGTGGATGTGCCACAGGGTTTCGCCAGCGACGGACAAATCGTGCTGAACGTATCACCCAGTGCCGTGCGCCATCTACACATGGACAACGAAGCGGTGAGCTTTGAAGGGCGTTTCGGTGGCGTGCCGCATACGCTGTTCGTGCCCATTGGTGCCATCCTGGGGATCTACGCCCGGGAAAATGGCCAGGGCATGGTGTTCGATCTGGAGTCGCCTTTCGAGGACGACGAAACGATCGAAGGCGAGGGCGGTGATGATGTGCCGCCACCGGACACCGAGCCGCCGCGCCCTAGCGGTCGGCCGAGCTTGAAAGTGGTGAAGTAGGCGGATTTTGTCTTCACACCGCTCTGAAAAATGCCTCGACATATGTCGGGGCATTTTTTTGCGCGAAGGATATGGATGAAAGTCGCGCCACAACGGTGATCGTACAACCACCATGGGCTATGATGCGTCTTTAGTTCGCCGAGAAAGATGGTTCATCATGGAAAACGCCAGCGCCGCTCCACGTCTGCCCCGCAAGCGCCGCAGCCTTGCCCAGGAATTGGTCACGGTGTTGTCCGAGCAGATCCGCGATGGCCAGCTCAAACGCGGCGATAAACTGCCTACCGAGTCGGCGATCATGGACGCTCACGGTGTCAGCCGCACCGTAGTGCGTGAAGCCATCTCGCGCCTGCAAGCGGCGGGGCAGGTCGAGACCCGTCATGGCATCGGCACCTTCGTGCTGGACACCCCCAGCCCCAGCGGCTTCCGCATTGACCCGGCCACCGTGGTGACCCTGCGTGATGTGCTGGCGATTCTGGAGCTGCGTATCAGCCTGGAAGTGGAGTCGGCGGGTCTTGCCGCCTTGCGTCGCAGTGATGCGCAACTGGCTGCCATGCGGGCGGCCCTTGATGCGCTGAATGAAAGTGCGGCCCACGCGGGTGACGCGGTGGCATCAGACTTTGCTTTCCACCTGGAAATTGCACTGTCTACCGGCAACCGTTACTTCACCGACATCATGACCCACCTGGGCACCAGCATCATTCCGCGCACGCGCTTGAATTCGGCCCGCCTGGCCCATGACGATCAACAGCACTACATGAGTCGCCTGAGCCGCGAACACGAAGAAATCTATGAGGCGATTGCCCGCCAGGATTCGGATGCGGCGCGGGCGGCCATGCGCCTGCATTTGACCAATAGCCGTGAGCGGCTGCGCCATGCCCATGAAGAGGCAGAAGCACAGCGCGGCTGAGGTTTGCCATATCCCGTGTAGGAGCTGGCTTGCCTGCGATAGCGGCCTGCCAACCGGCGGCTATCTACCTGACACCCCAACGATCCTACTGTGGGAGCGGGCTTGCTCGCGAAGGCGGTCTGGCAGTCAACACGGTTGGATTGTGTACATATCCATTGCTGCGGTAACGGCCATTTAGGGTTCCGCCCTGACGGCGGGTCACTTTGGAAAAGCCCCAAAGTAACCAAAGGGCTCTTGCCCCACCACTCGGCACCTCGCCTAGGCTCGGTGTGCCCGTAATCCGCCAGTGATTTGGGGGGGCCGCCGCCACGCGCCATCCATGGCGCGGGGCGGCTAAACCGGCATCCCTGCCGGTTTACCCCCCAAATCCCTGTCGAATTCCGGCCAGCGTGGTTTAACGGGGCGCCTGAGATCAAAAGCAGATCAAAAGCAGATCAAGAGCAGATCAAGAGCAGATCAAGATCAAGAGCGGCTCGCTTCGCATCGTGGAGTGTGTGGCCGGGCGCGGTCAGCTGTGGGAGCAGGCAAGCCAGCTCCCACAGTTGATCTCCATTATCTGGAGTACCGCGTCTATTTAGCTGGCGGGTTGATTAGGCTTGTAGTCCTTAAGCAGCAAGTACGTGCTCCACCCCCACCAATCATTGGTCCAGTGCTTGTCGTTCAAATCGTTGACGTCCTTGCGCCGCAGTACCTTGTCCCCCTCCATCTTGAACAGCGGCGAGAAGTTATTCGCCGGGTTTTGCGCGGCGTTCAGGTCGGGCACATACAGCGGTGCCTTGAACTCAGCCGGGGAGGGTGCGATGCCGCTGATGAAGGTTTCGAAAATCTCATCGGCCGAGGCCTGTACGGCCCCTTTGACCTGCACGCGATTGTCGGCGTCGATGCTGTCGAAGTAGCGCTTGTCGCCGTAGGCATGCCACTGAGCGCCCATGGCATTGCGCACCTTGAGCCCAAATTTACTGTCTTCATCGTGCATGAAGCGGCTGATCAGCGAGCCGAGTTCTCCTGGCGTCACCACTGCCGCCAGTTGTTTGCGCGGTACCCGCAGGTGGCCGGCGGAAAACAGGTCGGTCAAAAAGTGATCGGCAAAGCTGTTCATCGCATAGGCCAATTCCAGGGCCTGGTCGGTGCCGGTCTGGTGGGCCACCACTGCCTGTTGCAGCGCCGCCGTATGGCCGGCCAGGTACGCGGACAAGGCCCATTCACCGAAGTGATCGGCATTATCGGCGGCCAGCTTGAGGTAGCGCCCCAGAGGAATCAGGGCCGAAACAGCGCTGCCGCCGCCGGTGATGCGGTTCCACTCCTCGGACAACGTATCACCAAGGGCGTCATAGGCTTCGTGCGGCTGTTTGCCTTCCTTGATCGCCTGGTTGACGGCATTGATCTCCTTTTGCATCACCGCCAGGATCTTCTGCGCTTCTTGCCGTGAAGCGGGCAGCACGGCGAGAGAGTTGAAAGCGGCGGTGAAGCGTTGCACGCGCTCGGCCGGGGAGTTGCCATCGCTGATCGGTTGGCCGGGGATGCCATAGAAGTCGCCGCCCAGGGCGATCACTTGGCCATAGGTGAGTGCGAGCCCGTTGGGTAGGTGCAGTTCGACTTGGCGTGCAGGGATGGCCGGGGCGTCCTTGCTGAAGCGAAGCAGGGTTTCATCGCCGATGGCGGTGTGTTCACCGCCTTCGAAACGCAGGGTAGGCGGGGTTTTTTCGGGTGCTGCGAGTTCAAGACCTGACATGTTAGCTCCTTGCTATGTCGTGGAAATCTTCCTTTTTAACTGTATGCATATACAGTTAAAGCCACTATAGGTGAGAAATTTCCTACGTCAAGAATTGCAATCCAAACATCAGGTGCCAGACGGGGCTCGACGAATTGCTGTTGACGAATCTCTTTATAGTTGTACGATGACGTACGACATCGCCAAACCAACAATAACCTTTCGACAGAAAGTCTTCGCCCAGGGTGTTCGAATAATGAATCCACAAGAACTGAAGTCCATCCTCTCCCACGGTCTGCTGTCTTTCCCGGTGACCGATTTCAACGCCCAGGGTGATTTCCACCAGGCGGGTTACATCAAGCGCCTGGAATGGCTCGCCCCTTACGGCGCCACAGCGCTGTTCGCTGCGGGCGGCACCGGTGAGTTTTTCTCCCTGGCTGCCAGCGAATATTCCCAGGTGGTAAAAACCGCCGTAGACACCTGCGCCTCCAGCGTGCCGATTCTGGCCGGTGTGGGCGGTTCGACCCGCCAGGCCATTGAGTACGCCCAGGAGGCCGAACGCCTCGGTGCCAAAGGCTTGCTGTTGCTGCCGCACTATCTGACTGAAGCCAGCCAGGATGGGGTTGCCGCCCACGTTGAAGCGGTGTGCAAGTCGGTCAAGATCGGCGTGGTGGTGTACAACCGCAACGTCTGCCGCCTCACCGCACCGCTGTTGGAGCGCCTGGCCGAGCGTTGCCCGAACCTGATCGGCTACAAGGATGGCTTGGGTGATATCGAGTTGATGGTGTCGATCCGTCGTCGCCTGGGTGATCGTTTCAGCTACCTCGGCGGCCTGCCGACTGCAGAGGTTTATGCCGCTGCCTACAAGGCCCTGGGAGTGCCGGTGTACTCCTCGGCGGTGTTCAACTTCATCCCGAAAACCGCCATGGATTTCTACCACGCCATTGCCCGCGAAGATCACGCCACCGTCGACAAGATCATCGACGACTTTTTCCTGCCATACCTGGACATCCGTAATCGCAAAGCCGGGTACGCCGTGAGTATCGTCAAGGCCGGCGCGAAAATCGTCGGGTATGACGCAGGTCCGGTGCGCACGCCGCTGACCGATCTGCTGCCGGAAGAATACGAAGCCCTGGCCGCGCTGATCGACAAGCAAGGCGCGCAATAAATTATCCACAGGGCCGCTGAGCAATCAGCGGCCTTTTGCGTCAGGAGAAGATTCGTGTCCCAAGCAAAGCGTTTCGAAAACTACATCAACGGTGAGTGGGTAACCGGCGCCGACTATTGCACCAATATCAATCCGTCTGATTTGGCCGATGTGATTGGCGAATACGCCAAGGCTGATGTAGCCCAAGTCAATGCGGCCATCGATGCTGCCCGCGCTGCTTTCCCGGCTTGGTCGACGTCCGGTATCCAGGCGCGCCACGACGCGCTGGATAAAGTCGGCAGCGAAATCCTTGCCCGTCGCGAAGAACTCGGCACCCTGCTGGCCCGGGAAGAGGGCAAGACCCTGCCCGAAGCCATCGGCGAAGTGACCCGCGCCGGTAATATTTTCAAGTTCTTCGCCGGTGAATGCTTACGCCTTTCGGGTGATTACGTGCCCTCGGTGCGTCCGGGCGTTAACGTTGAAGTGACTCGCGAAGCCCTCGGTGTGGTCGGCCTGATTACGCCCTGGAACTTTCCGATCGCCATTCCCGCATGGAAAATCGCCCCGGCCCTGGCCTATGGCAACTGCGTGGTGATCAAACCTGCGGAGCTGGTGCCAGGTTGCGCCTGGGCCCTGGCGGAGATCATCTCCCGCGCCGGTTTCCCTGCCGGTGTGTTCAACCTGGTGATGGGCAGCGGTCGTGTGGTGGGCGACGTGTTGGTCAACAGTCCGAAAGTCGATGGCATCAGCTTCACCGGCTCCGTGGGTGTGGGTCGTCAGATCGCCGTCAATTGTGTGTCGCGCCAGGCCAAAGTGCAGTTGGAAATGGGTGGCAAGAACCCGCAGATCATCCTCGATGACGCTGACCTCAAGCAGGCGGTGGAGTTGTCGGTGCAGAGCGCGTTCTATTCCACCGGCCAGCGTTGCACCGCGTCGAGCCGTTTGATTGTCACCGCGGGTATTCACGACCAGTTTGTTGCGGCGATGGCTGAGCGCATGAAGTCGATCAAGGTCGGCCACGCGTTGCACTCCGGCACCGACATCGGGCCGGTGGTGTCCCAGGCCCAATTGGACCAGGACATGAAATACATCGACATCGGCCAAAGCGAAGGTGCACGGCTGGTCAGTGGTGGCGGCCTGGTGACCTGCGACACCGAAGGTTATTACCTGGCGCCGACCCTGTTTGCCGACAGCGAAGCGGCCATGCGCATCAGCCGTGAAGAGATCTTCGGCCCGGTGGCCAACGTGGTACGCGTGGCGGACTACGAGGCGGCGCTGGCCATGGCCAACGACACCGAATTCGGCCTGTCGGCAGGTATTGCCACTACGTCGCTGAAGTACGCCAACCACTTCAAGCGCCACTCCCAGGCGGGGATGGTGATGGTCAACCTGCCAACCGCCGGTGTGGATTACCACGTTCCATTTGGTGGCCGTAAGGGTTCATCCTACGGTTCGCGTGAGCAAGGTCGCTATGCGCAAGAGTTCTACACCGTGGTGAAGACCAGCTATATCGGGTCGTAGCACCCGTTTCACTGTAGGAGCGAGCTTGCTCGCGAAAAAATCACAGGCACCGCGTGCATCCTGAATGCTCGCGTGATCGTTGACGTTTTTCGCGAGCAAGCTCGCTCCTACAGGGGCGGCAACCAGTAAGACATAACCATTACCCGCAAAAAAAATAATTAGTGGGAGTACTTCTTCATGCAAGCGACCAAGCCGACCCATGTCCGCTATTTGATCCTGCTCATGCTGTTCCTGGTGACCACGATCAACTACGCCGACCGTGCAACTATCGCCATCGCCGGCTCCAGCCTGCAAAAAGACCTCGGCATCGACGCGGTCACCCTCGGTTACATCTTCTCCGCATTCGGTTGGGCTTACGTGGCCGGGCAAATCCCCGGTGGCTGGCTGCTCGACCGCTTCGGCTCGAAAAAAATCTACGCCTTGAGCATCTTTACCTGGTCGCTGTTCACCGTACTGCAAGGTTATGTTGGTGAGTTTGGCGTCTCCACTGCGGTGGTCGCGTTGTTTATGTTGCGCTTCATGGTTGGCCTGGCCGAGGCGCCGTCGTTTCCGGGAAATGCCCGTATTGTCGCGGCGTGGTTTCCTACGGCTGAACGGGGCACCGCATCGGCGATCTTCAACTCGGCGCAATACTTCGCCACGGTATTGTTTGCGCCATTGATGGGCTGGATCGTCTACCGCTTCGGCTGGCAGCATGTGTTTATCGTGATGGGCGTGATCGGCATCCTGTTCTCGCTGATCTGGCTGAAAGTTATCCACAGCCCGCGCCAGCATCCGATGATCAACGAGGCCGAGTTCAATCACATCGCTGCCAATGGCGCGATGGTCGATATGGATCAGGACAAGGGCAAGGGTAAAAAAACCGACGGGCCGAAGTGGGATTACATCCGCCAGCTACTGACCAACCGCATGATGCTCGGCGTGTACCTGGGCCAGTACTGCATCAACGGCATCACCTACTTCTTCCTGACCTGGTTCCCGGTGTATCTGGTGCAGGACCGCGGCATGACCATCCTCAAGGCCGGCTTTATCGCTTCGTTACCGGCGATCTGCGGCTTTATCGGCGGTGTGCTCGGCGGGGTAATCTCTGACTACCTGCTGCGTAAAGGCCACTCGCTGACCTTTGCACGCAAGGCGCCGATCATCGGTGGCCTGCTGATCTCCAGCAGTATCGTGGCCTGCAATTACGTGGACATCGAATGGATGGTGGTGGGCTTCATGGCCCTGGCTTTCTTCGGCAAAGGCGTTGGCGCACTGGGTTGGGCGGTAGTGTCCGACACCTCGCCGAAACAGATCGCCGGGCTCAGTGGCGGCCTGTTCAACACCTTCGGTAACCTGGCCTCAATCACCACGCCGATTGTCATCGGTTACATCATCAGCACCACCGGCTCGTTCAAGTGGGCCCTGGTGTTTGTCGGCGCCAACGCCCTGGTCGCGGTGTTCAGCTACCTGGTGATTGTCGGCCCGATCAAGCGCGTGGTGCTCAAAGAGCCGCCTACCAAAGGCCCAGAGTTGACCAACCTTTCCCAAGCGCATTCCTGAGGTTCGTGTGATGCAGTTGATTGAACATGCCGACTCGCCGCGCTCGATCCGTTTGCACGAGCGCGACAATGTGGTGATCGTGGTGAACGATCAGGGTGTACCGGCCGGGACCGAATTCCCCGACGGCCTGGTCACCGTGGACTTCATTCCCCAGAGCCACAAAGTAACGCTGGAAGATATCCCCGAGGGCGGCCAAATTATTCGCTACGGCCAGACCATCGGTTATGCCTTGGCGCCAATCCCGCGCGGCAGTTGGGTGCAGGAGGATCAACTGCGCATGCCCACTGCGCCACCGCTGGACAGCTTGCCGCTGTCTACCGAGGTGCCTGAAGCCGAGGCCCCCCTGGAGGGCTTCACCTTCGAGGGCTATCGCAATGCCGATGGCACCGTGGGCACGCGCAATATTCTCGGCATCACCACCACTGTGCAGTGCGTCACCGGCGTGCTGGACCACGCAGTCAAGCGCATCAAGGATGAGTTGCTGCCCAAGTATCCCCACGTCGATGATGTGGTGGCGCTGACCCACAGCTACGGTTGCGGTGTGGCCATTACGGCGACGGATGCCTATATCCCGATCCGTACCGTGCGCAACCTGGCGCGCAACCCGAACCTGGGCGGCGAAGCCCTGGTGATCAGCCTGGGCTGCGAGAAATTGCAGGCCGGGCAGGTGATGCACGACAACGACAGCTCTGTGGACCTGAGCGAGCCGTGGTTGTACCGCCTGCAGGACTCCAGCCACGGCTTCACCGAAATGGTTGAACAGATCATGGAACTGGCCGAAGTGCGCTTGAAAAAACTCGACCTGCGCCGTCGCGAAACCGTGCCGGCCAGCGAGCTGATCCTGGGCATGCAGTGCGGTGGCAGTGATGCGTTTTCCGGTATCACCGCCAACCCGGCGCTGGGGTATGCCTCGGACTTGCTGCTGCGAGCTGGCGCGACGGTGATGTTTTCCGAAGTGACTGAAGTGCGCGATGCCATTTATCTACTGACCTCACGTGCGCAGAACGAAGACGTCGCCCGCGAGCTGGTCAGGGAAATGGACTGGTACGACCGTTACCTGGCCAAGGGTGAAGCGGATCGCAGCGCCAACACAACGCCCGGTAATAAGAAGGGCGGGCTGTCGAATATTGTCGAAAAATCTTTGGGCTCCATCGTCAAGTCCGGCAGCAGCGCGATCAACGGCGTGCTTGGCCCCGGCGAGCGTTTCAAGGGCAAGGGCCTGATCTTTTGCGCCACGCCGGCCAGTGATTTTGTCTGCGGCACCCTGCAACTGGCGGCAGGAATGAACCTGCATGTATTCACCACCGGGCGTGGCACGCCTTACGGGCTGGCGATGGCGCCGGTGGTAAAGGTGTCGACCCGCACCGAGCTGGCTCAGCGTTGGCCGGACCTGATCGATATCGACGCCGGGCGCATTGCCACCGGGCGCGTGAGCATTGAGGAACTGGGCTGGGAGTTGTTTCACTTCTACCTGGACGTGGCCAGTGGCAGGAAGCAGACGTGGGCGGAGCATCACAAGCTGCATAACGACATTACGCTGTTCAACCCGGCGCCGATTACCTGAGGTCAGACGCTAACCCTGTAGGAGCGAGCTTGCTCGCGAAAGACACCAACGATAACGCGTGTTAACTGAATGAACGCGGCGCCTGGGAGTTTCTCGCGAGCAAGCTCGCTCCTACAACGGGGGGCTTGCTCCCACATTTGAATGGCGTTGCCCACACGAACCCGCTCGTACTGGCTTATCATTAGCCAACTCACGACGCCCACCAAGGTTCTCTCCGGCATGCTGGCAATCTTCCTTACCACCCTCACCATCACCGCGCCGGTGTTTGCCATGCTGTTCCTGGGTGTGCTGCTCAAGCGCATCAATTGGATCAACGACAACTTTATCCACACCGCTTCGTCCCTGGTGTTCAACGTCACCATGCCGGCGCTGTTGTTCCTGGGCATCCTGCATGCCGACCTGCACGCGGCCCTCAAGCCGGGTTTGCTGATTTACTTTGCCGTCGCCACCCTGGCGAGTTTCGCTTTGGCCTGGGGCTGGGCGATCTTTCGCTGCAAGCGTGAAGACCGGGGCATCTATGCCCAGGGTGCGTTTCGCGGCAACAACGGGGTGATCGGCCTGGCGTTGGCTGCCAGTATGTACGGCGACTACGGTATCTCCCTGGGCGCAATCCTCGCGGCGCTGGTCATCCTGCTCTACAACACGCTGTCGACCATTGTGCTGGCGGTGTACAGCCCGGTGATCAAGTCCGACCCGTGGAGCATTTTCAAGAGTGTGGTGGCTAACCCGCTGATCATCAGCGTGATCGTCGCAGCGCCGTTCGCGTACTTTCAGATCAGCTTGCCCGGCTGGTTCGAAAAATCCTTGCAGTACCTGTCGGATACCACGCTGCCGTTGGCGTTGATTTGCATCGGCGGCACCTTGTCCATGGCTGCGCTGCGCAAGAGCGGCAACATGGCGTTGAGTGCGAGCCTGATGAAGATGATCTGGTTGCCGGTGATCGCAACCCTGGGTGCCTGGTTGCTGGGCTTTCGCGGGCCGGAGCTGGGGATTCTGTTCCTGTACTTCGGCGCGCCGACAGCCGCGGCCAGCTTCGTGATGGCCAGGGCGGCGCAAGGCAATCATGAGCTGGCGGCGGCGATTATCGTGATCACTACGCTGATGGCGGCGGTGACCACCAATATCGGGATTTTCGTATTGCAGGCGGGTGGCTGGATCTAGGTGTCTTTCTGGTAGCTTTCGATCACTTCCTGTGCCGCCCGAAAGGCATCAATCGCCGCCGGCACACCGGCATACACCGCGCAGTGCAGCAGCGCTTCGCGAATCTCGTCTACCGTGCAGCCATTATTCAGTGCACCGCGCACATGGCCCTTGAGTTCCTGCGGGCATTTGAGGGCTGTCAGAGCGGCGAGGGTGATCAGGCTGCGGGTCTTGAGCGGCAAGCCGTCGCGGTTCCAGACCGCGCCCCACGCATGTTCATTGACGAAGTCCTGCAGCGGCTGGGTGAACGCCGTGGCATTGCCCAGGGCACGGTCGACGAACACATCGCCCATGACCTGACGACGCACCTCTACGCCTGGTTTTTTCTGATCGGTCATTTCGTTTCCCTCTTGTGTTGGCGGTGCCAGGCGCGCACAGAGGTGAACAACAGCAAAGCCACCAACGCCGGCAGGACGTAATACAGCATCAATTGTTCAAGCTTGTTGGCCAGGGGCATACCGGTGGTGAACGCCATCACGTGCAGCCCGTACGCCAGGTACAGCCCCAGCAGCACCAGCCCTTCGATACGCGTCACGCGGTAGCCGGTATAGAACACCGGCAGGCACAGGATGATTGCACCGAGCATCACTGGCAAATCGAAGTCCAGTGCGTTGGGTGATACCGACAGCGGCGATGGCGCCACCAGTGCGGTAAAGCCGAGCACGCCCAGCAGGTTGAACAGGTTGCTGCCGATCACGTTGCCCACCGCAATTTCCCGCTCGCCGCGCAAGGCAGCGATCAGCGACGTGGCGAGGCAGGGCAACGAGGTACCCACGCCGATGAGCGTCAGGCCGATGACCCGCTCCGACAATCCCAGGTCGCCCGCCACTTCCACCGCTGCGCCGAGCAGCAAATGCCCGGCCAGTACCAGCACCAACAGCCCGCTGAACATCAGCAATGCACTGCTCAACCAGGGCGCCTTGGCCACCGTATCCAGAGTGCGCGGGCGGCGTGAGTGACGTGTCTGGTAGTGCAGCACGCCAAGGTAGGCCACCAATGCCACTAGCAGCAAAACGCCATCGAGTGGTGTCAGCACCTCATTGGCAGCCAGGATAAACACCAGCAGGCCAGCGAAAATCATCACCGGGATATCCACGCGCACCAGCTGCCGCGAGACCCGCAATGGAATGATCAAGGCCGACAGGCCCAGGGTGACGAGGATATTGAAAATGCTGCTGCCAATCACGCTGCCCACGGCGATATCGGTATTGCCGGCCAGCGTGGCTTGCAGGCTGACGGCCATCTGCGGCGCGCTGCTGCCGAAGGCGACAACGCTCAAGCCGATGATCAGCGGCCGCACCTTGAGGCTGGCCGCCAGGCGCACGGCGGCACGTACCAGGATCTCTGCGCCAACGATCAGCAGCAGTAAGCCGCCGACCAGTTCCAGCAGGCTCCAGGGCGAAAGGGCGTTCAATCCGAAAATACTCAAGGGTGCCTCGATCAGTTGTTCAGGGCTTGCACGCGAACCCGGGCGGTGCCGCTGCCCAGCATACGCAGTTGCTCGGCAGCCTTGCGGGAAACGTCGATCAGGCGTCCACGGGTATGCGGGCCGCGGTCATTGATGCGTACCACGACCGATCGGTCGTTGTTCAGGTTGGTGACTTTGACCCGGGTGCCGAAGGGCAGGCGCCGATGCGCAGCGGTCAAAGCGTTCTGGTTGAAGGGTTCACCACTGGCGGTTCTTTTGCCATGGTGCTTGGCGCCGTAATAGGAGGCGGTGCCGGTTTCGTCGTAGCCGTTGGGGTCGATGAGGCCGCTGGCGCAACCGGTCAGCAGGGAGGACAAGGCCAGCAGGCCGAGTAGACGCTTCATTTCAAGATGTCCCCAATTACAAATGTGGAGGGGGCTATGTGGGAGGGGGCCCACTCCCACAGGGGTTGGAGCCAGACCTTGAAGTCTGCTCCAACCATTCACCGCAATCAGCCTTCGAGCTTGCTTTTGAGCAGTTCGTTCACCTGTTGCGGGTTGGCCTTGCCCTTGGAGGCTTTCATGGCCTGGCCGACAAAGAAGCCGAACATCTTGCCGCGCTTGGCTTCGTCTGCGGCGCGGTATTGCTCGACCTGTTCGGCATTCGCCGCGAGCATTTCATCGAGTACGGCCGAGATCGCGCCGCTGTCGGTGACTTGCTTGAGGCCACGCTTCTCGATGATGTCGTCGGCGTTGCCTTCACCTGCGGCCATCGCTTCGAACACCGTCTTGGCGATTTTGCCGGAGATGGTGTTGTCCTTGATGCGCAGCAGCATCCCGCCCAGTTGTTCGGCGGTGACGGGGGCTTCATCGATTTCCAGGCCCTGTTTGTTCAACAGGCTGCCCAGCTCGACCATCACCCAGTTGGCCGCCAGCTTGGCGTCGCCGGCGATGCTCACGACTTTTTCGAAGTAGTTGGCTTGTTCACGGCTGGAGGCCAATACGCTGGCATCGTAGACCGACAGGCCGAACTGCTCCTGGAAGCGCTCGCGTTTTTGCTGCGGCAATTCCGGCAGGGTGGCGCGGATATCGTTGAGGAACGAATCCTCCAGCACCACCGGCAACAGGTCCGGGTCGGGGAAGTAACGGTAGTCGTTGGCTTCCTCCTTGCTGCGCATGGCGCGGGTTTCGTCTTTGTTCGGGTCGTACAGGCGCGTTTGCTGGATGACCTTGCCGCCGTCTTCGATCAGCTCGATCTGGCGACGTACTTCGCTGTTGATCGCCTTCTCGATGAAGCGGAACGAGTTGACGTTCTTGATCTCGCAGCGGGTGCCGAACTCAACCTGGCCCTTTGGCCGGATCGACACGTTGCAGTCGCAACGCAGCGAGCCTTCGGCCATGTTGCCGTCGCAGATGCCCAGGTAGCGCACCAGCGCGTGGATGGTCTTTACGTAGGCCACGGCTTCCTTGGCGCTGCGCATGTCCGGTTCGGAGACGATTTCCAGCAGCGGCGTACCGGCACGGTTCAGGTCGATACCGGTAGCGCCCGGGAATTCTTCGTGCAGGCTTTTGCCGGCGTCTTCTTCCAGGTGCGCACGGGTGACGCCGACGCGCTTGATGGTGCCGTCTTCCAGGGGAATGTCCAGGTGGCCCTTGCCGACAATCGGCAGTTCCATCTGGCTGATCTGGTAGCCCTTGGGCAGGTCCGGGTAGAAGTAGTTCTTGCGCGCGAACACGTTGTGCTGGCCGATCTCGGCGTCAATCGCCAAGCCGAACATCACCGCCATGCGCACCGCTTCCTGGTTCAGCACCGGCAATACGCCGGGCATGCCCAGGTCTACCAGGCTGGCCTGGGTATTGGGCTCGGAGCCGAACGTGGTGGCGCTACCGGAGAAAATCTTCGATTGGGTGGCGAGCTGGGTATGAATCTCCAGCCCGATCACAACTTCCCATTGCATAGTGTTCTCCTCAGAAGCCGGTAGGGGTGCGGGTGTGCCAGTCGGTGTTCAACTGGTACTGGTGCGCCACATTGAGCAGGCGGCCTTCCTGGAAATATGGGGCGAGCAATTGCACGCCCACCGGCAGGCCATCGACGAAACCTGCGGGCATGGACAAGCCCGGCAAGCCCGCGAGGTTGGCGGTGATGGTGTAGAGGTCTTCCAGGTACTCGGCGATCGGGTCGCCGGTCTTGGCGCCGATCTTCCATGCCGGGTTTGGCGTGGTTGGGCCGAGGATCACGTCGACTTCTTCAAAGGCGGCCATGAAGTCGTTCTTGATCAGGCGGCGAATTTTCTGCGCCTTGAGGTAGTACGCGTCGTAGTAGCCGGCCGACAGGGCGTAGGCCCCGACCATGATCCGGCGCTGCACTTCACTGCCGAAGCCTTCGCCACGGGAGCGTTTGTACAGGTCGGTGAGGTCTTTCGGGTTCTCGCAGCGATAGCCGAAGCGCACGCCGTCGAAACGCGACAGATTGGAAGAGGCCTCGGCCGGCGCGATTACGTAGTAGGCGGGAATCGCGTGCTGGTTGTTCGGCAGGCTGATTTCCTTGATCACGGCGCCAAGCTTTTCCAGCTCTTTGATGCTGTTCTGCACCAGTTCGGCGATACGCGGGTCGAGGCCGGCGCTGAAGTATTCCTTCGGCACGCCGATGCGCAGGCCCTTGATCGAGGTGTTCAGGCCGGCGCTGTAGTCCGGAACCGGCTCATCGATGCTGGTGGAGTCCTGTTTATCGAAGCCTGCCATGCCTTGTAACAATATTGCGCAGTCTTCAGCCGTGCGTGCCAGAGGGCCGCCCTGATCGAGACTTGAGGCGTAGGCGATCATGCCCCAGCGGGAAACGCGACCGTAGGTCGGCTTCAGGCCGGTGAGGTTGGTGAAGGCGGCTGGCTGGCGGATCGAACCGCCGGTATCGGTGGCGGTAGCGGCCGGCAGGAAGCGTGCGGCCACGGCCGCAGCCGAACCTCCGGACGAACCACCCGGCACGTGTTCCAGGTTCCACGGGTTTTTCACTGCGCCGTAGTAGCTGGACTCGTTGGCCGAACCCATGGCGAATTCGTCCATGTTGGTCTTGCCCAGGGTCACGGCCCCGGCGGCGGCCAGCTTGGCGACCACGGTGGCGTCGTAGGGCGCCTTGAAGTTGTCGAGCATCTTCGAGCCGCAGCTGGTGCGAATGCCCTGGGTGCAGAACAGGTCCTTGTGGGCGATCGGTGCGCCGAGCAGCGCGCCGTTCTCACCGTTGGCGCGACGTGCGTCGGCGGCCTTGGCCTGGCTCAGGGCCAGCTCCTCGGTGAGGCTGATGAAGCTGTTGACCTTCGGATCGAGCGCGGCGATACGCGCCAGCAAGGTCTGGGTCAGCTCTTCGGAAGAAAACGATTTGTCGGCGAGACCGCGGGCGATCTCGGCCAGAGTCATGTGATGCATGAAAGGCTCTTTCCCTTTAGTCGATGACTTTCGGAACCAGGTACAGGCCGTTTTCGACCGCTGGCGCGATGGACTGGTAAGCCTCGCGGTTATTGCGCTCGGTCACGACGTCTGCGCGCAGGCGCTGACTGGCTTCCAGCGGGTGAGCCAGGGGCTCGATGCCGTCGGTATTGACGGCCTGCATTTGGTCAACCAGCCCGAGAATGCTGTTCAGGGCTGCGGTGGTCTGTGGAAGATCGGCATCATTGAGGCCAAGCGAGGCCAGATGCGCGATTTTTTCCACGTCGGAGCGTTCAAGCGCCATGGGATTCTCCAGTGGAAAACAGAACGGAAGGCGTCCGTGTGTTAGATTGTCGGAACACTACCGCATTTCTACGGTCATATGGCCGCGATTGTGGGGGTTGGTGCACAGAAAGTCGGCCAATTTAGCACATTGGCGCCTTGCCCAAAATCCCTGTCGTTGTTAGAGTTTGCCGCACTTTTTTACCCACGCGTTGCCTAGGGTCCCTTTCCCATGTTCAAGAAACTGCGTGGCATGTTTTCCAGCGATCTTTCCATTGACCTGGGCACTGCCAACACCCTTATTTACGTGCGCGAGCGCGGTATCGTTCTGAATGAGCCATCGGTTGTGGCCATTCGGACCCATGGTAATCAGAAAAGTGTCGTTGCCGTTGGCACCGAGGCCAAGCGCATGCTCGGCCGTACACCAGGCAATATTGCTGCCATTCGTCCGATGAAGGATGGCGTGATCGCCGATTTCAGCGTCTGCGAGAAGATGCTGCAGTACTTCATCAACAAGGTTCACGAAAACAGTTTTCTGCAGCCCAGCCCTCGTGTGCTGATCTGCGTGCCGTGCAAGTCTACTCAGGTTGAGCGTCGTGCCATCCGTGAATCGGCCCTTGGCGCCGGTGCCCGCGAAGTATTCCTGATCGAAGAGCCGATGGCGGCTGCGATCGGTGCCGGCCTGCCGGTTGAAGAAGCCCGCGGCTCGATGGTGGTGGATATCGGTGGTGGTACTACCGAAATCGCCCTGATTTCCCTGAACGGTGTGGTGTATGCCGAATCCGTACGCGTGGGCGGCGACCGTTTCGACGAAGCGATCATCACGTATGTGCGTCGCAACTACGGCAGCCTGATCGGCGAATCCACCGCCGAGCGCATCAAGCAGGAAATCGGCACCGCTTACCCGGGCGGCGAAGTTCGCGAAGTCGATGTTCGCGGTCGCAACCTGGCCGAAGGCGTCCCACGTGCCTTTACCCTGAACTCCAATGAAGTGCTGGAAGCTCTGCAAGAGTCCCTGGCCACCATCGTTCAGGCCGTGAAGAGCGCCCTGGAGCAATCGCCGCCGGAGCTGGCTTCCGATATCGCCGAGCGTGGCCTGGTGCTGACCGGTGGTGGCGCCTTGCTGCGTGACCTCGACAAGCTGCTGGCCCAGGAAACCGGTCTGCCGGTGATCGTCGCCGAAGACCCGCTGACCTGCGTTGCTCGTGGTGGTGGTCGTGCGCTGGAAATGATGGATAAACACACCATGGATCTGCTCTCCAGCGAATAAGATTGCCTGGATGGTTCATGCTTCGTCGGCAGGCAGCACTTTGCAGTGCTGCCTGTTGGCGTTTATCTTCTTCAATCTGCATCCAGGCCGGTTTGATGCCGTATGAATAAAGAGAACATTTGCCTGGGAGGAGCGGCTTATTAAACCGCTTTTCGCCAAAGGCCCCTCATTGGGCGTGCGCTTATTGGTGCTGACCGTGCTTTCGGTTGCGCTGATGGTGGTCGATGCCCGCTTTGCACTGCTCAAGCCCGTGCGTAGCCAGATGTCGCTGGTGTTGATGCAGACTTACTGGATCACCGACCTGCCACAACGTCTCTACCAGGGCGTGGCCAGCCAATTCGGCAGCCGCACCGAGCTGGTCGCCGAGAACGAAAAACTCAAGACTGAAAACCTGCTGTTGCAGGGGCGCATGCAAAAGCTGGCGGCCCTCACCGAGCAGAACGTTCGGCTGCGCGAGTTGCTCAATTCTTCCGCGTTGGTCAACGAAAAGGTCGAAGTGGCCGAGTTGATCGGCATGGACCCCAATCCGTTCACTCATCGCATCATCATCAACAAGGGTGAGCGCGACGGTGTGGTCCTTGGCCAGCCGGTGCTCGATGCCCGCGGCCTGATGGGCCAGGTGGTGGAGTTGATGCCCTACACCTCGCGCGTTCTGCTGCTGACGGACACGACCCACAGCATTCCGGTGCAGGTCAACCGCAACGGCTTGCGCGCGATTGCCAGCGGCACCGGCAACCCCGAACGCCTCGAACTGCGCCATGTCGCCGACACCGCGGATATCAAGGAAGGCGATCTGCTGGTCAGTTCCGGCCTGGGCCAGCGCTTCCCGGCTGGCTACCCGGTGGCGACGGTCAAGGAAGTGATCCACGATTCCGGTCAGCCATTCGCTATCGTGCGGGCCGTGCCGACTGCCGCCCTCAATCGCAGCCGCTACCTGCTGCTGGTGTTCAGCGACAACCGCACCCCGGAAGAGCGCGCCAACGACGCTGCCCAGGCCCAGGAAGCAGAAGATCAGCAGAACGGCACCGCTCCAATCGTCCCGGCTACCGTGCCCAAGCCGGCGTTCGTCGGGCCACCAGCGCCTGCGGCCACACCGGCCCCTGCGGCAACCGCAGCGCCTGTCGCTACGCCAGCCAAGCCTGCGGCACACAGTGCACGCCCGGCTAAACCGGCGGCGACCAGCGCGCCTGCAAGGCCTGCGACAACCGCTCCGGCCACCACACGGCAGAGGGAGGAGTAATGGCCGGTACTCATTCGCGTAATGGCTGGATCGTCTGGCTGACCTTCGCCATTGGCTTGCTGCTCAGCGTTTCGCCGCTGCCGCAATTCATGGAAATCCTGCGCCCGCTCTGGCTGGCCTTGTTGCTGGCGTTCTGGTCGTTGAACCTGCCGCACAAGGTGGGCATGGTCACGGCGATGTGCCTGGGCTTGGCGGAGGATGTGCTCTATGGCACGTTGCTGGGCCAGAATGCGTTGATCCTGACCCTGATTACCTTCCTGGTGCTGTCGTTGCAACAGCGCCTGCGCATGTTCCCGATGTGGCAGCAGTGCCTGGTGATCCTGGTAATCTTCGGCCTGGCGCAACTGGTGCAACTGTGGCTGAGCGCCTTGACCGGCAATCGTCAGCCTACGCTGGCGTTGGTCTTGCCGGCGCTGGTCAGCGCATTGCTGTGGCCCTGGATCAGTTTTGGCCTGCGCGGGCTGCGTCGTCGCTATAAAATCAATTGAATGGTTGCGAGGCTCTGCCTGGTTATCGAACTCAACAGGGAGAGGCTGCAATGAATTCGCTTTACCTGGCCTCGGGCTCCCCGCGGCGACGTGAGCTGTTGACCCAGATCGGTGTGCCCTTCACCGTGGTCAATGCCGCTATTGATGAAACCCCTCTTGCCAACGAGCCTGCCGTTGCCTATGTCGAGCGCCTTGCGCGCGGCAAGGCGACGGCGGGTTTTATTGCGCTTGGCCAAACCTTGGGCGCCTGTGTATTGGGCGCCGATACGGCTGTAATCGTGGATGGCCAGATCCTGGGCAAGCCCGTTGACCAGGCTGATGCGCTGGCGATGCTGATGGCGCTTTCCGGTCGAGAACATGAAGTGCTCACCGCCATTGCCCTGACTGACGGCCAGCGCTGCGAAACCCGATGTGTAAGCAGTCGTGTACGTTTTCGCGAGGTTTCTGTTCAGGAGGCTACCGCCTACTGGCACAGTGGCGAACCGCAGGACAAGGCCGGCGGCTATGCTATCCAAGGGTTGGGTTCGGTGTTCGTTGCCGGGCTCAATGGCAGTTATTCCGCGGTGGTGGGCCTGCCTGTGTGCGAAACCGCGCAACTCCTGGCGCAATTCGGCATACCCTGTTGGCAAAACCTTACCGTGCGCTGAACGTCGTCCTCCAGCGCCCAGCCTTAAGCGACCGGTCACTATTGTGAAAACGCCTGAACGAGACCCAGCCATGAGTGAAGAGATTCTGATCAATATCACGCCGATGGAATCGCGCGTGGCGGTGGTAGAGAACGGTGTTCTGCAAGAAGTGCATGTCGAGCGCACCCAGAAGCGCGGGATTGTCGGCAATATCTACAAGGGCAAGGTGGTGCGCGTACTGCCAGGTATGCAGGCGGCATTCGTCGATATCGGCCTGGACCGCGCTGCGTTTATCCACGCTTCGGAAATTTCCCTGCGTGAAGGCCCAGCGGTGGAAAGCATCAGCGCCCTGGTGCACGAAGGGCAGAGCCTGGTGGTACAAGTCACCAAGGACCCAATCGGTTCCAAAGGCGCACGCTTGACCACCCAGTTGTCGATCCCCTCGCGCTACCTGGTGTACATGCCGCGCACCGCCCATGTCGGCATTTCCCTTAAGATCGAAGACGAAGCCGAGCGCGAACGCCTGAAAAAGGTGGTCAGCGACTGCGTGGCTGCCGAGGGCATCAAGGAAGCGGGCGGTTTTATCCTGCGTACGGCCGCTGAAGGCGCCGGTGCCGACGAAATTCTCATGGATATTCGCTACCTGCGGCGCCTGTGGGACCAGATCGACGCACAGATCAAAACCATCGGTGCGCCCAGCGTCATCTATGAAGACCTGGGCCTGGCGCTGCGCACGCTGCGCGACCTGGTCAGCCCGAAGATCGAGAAAATCCGCATCGACTCGCGGGAAACCTTCCAGCGCACCACGCAATTTGTGGCCGAGCTAATGCCGGAAATTGCCGACCGCCTGGAGCACTACCCTGGCGAGCGGCCGATCTTCGACCTGTATGGCGTTGAAGACGAAATCCAGAAAGCCCTGGAGCGCAAGGTGCCGCTCAAGTCCGGCGGCTACCTGGTGGTGGACCCGGCCGAAGCCATGACTACCATCGACGTCAACACCGGCGCATTCGTGGGCCATCGCAACCTCGAAGAGACCATCTTCAAGACCAATCTGGAAGCGGCCACCGCTATTGCTCGCCAACTGCGGCTGCGTAACCTGGGCGGCATCATCATCATCGACTTCATCGACATGGAAGACGAAGAGCATCAGCGCCAGGTGTTGCGCACCCTCGAAAAGCAGCTGGAGCGCGATCACGCCAAGACCAACATCATCGGCATCACCGAGCTGGGGCTGGTGCAGATGACCCGCAAACGCACCCGCGAAAGCCTTGAGCAGGTGCTGTGCGAACCGTGCAGCAGTTGCCAGGGGCGGGGTAAATTGAAGACCCCGGAAACCGTTTGCTACGAAATTTTCCGCGAAATCCTGCGTGAGGCACGTGCCTATCAGGCCGAGGGTTATAGAGTGCTTGCCAATCAAAAAGTGGTCGATCGGCTGCTGGACGAAGAGTCGGGCAACGTCGCCGAGCTGGAAAGCTTTATCGGGCGCACGATTCGTTTCCAGGTCGAAACCATGTATTCCCAGGAACAATACGACGTGGTGCTGCTCTGATCCCCAATTGCTTGCCTTATTCGAGACCGGCAGACCTTGATCTGCCGTCCGCCAACTGTTTTTTGAGGGTCGCCTGACATGGAGCGTCTGATACGCTTTTTTGCCGCTTTGACCCGCTGGGGCCTGGGCCTGTGTGCGTTGCTGCTGGTATTGGCGGCGGTGTACGTAAGCCTGGGACGTGAATTGACCCCATTGGTCGCCGAATATCGCGCCGAAATCGAAGCCAAGGCCCAGGCTGCAGTGGATACACCGCTGCATGTCGGCAGTCTCGAAGGCCGCTGGAGCGGGTTTGCCCCGGTATTGCTGGCCCACGATGTGATGGTCGGCGAGGGCAGCAGTGCCTTGCGCCTGGACCAGGTGGAAGTGGTGCCGGATATGTGGGCCAGCCTGTTGGCCCGTGAGGTGCGCATCGCTCATCTGCAAGTCAGCGGCCTGCAACTGAGCGTCAAGGAAGACCAGGACGGCCGCTGGACGCTGCAAGGCTTGCCGGTGCAGGACGACCAACCGCTGGACCCGCAACAATTGCTGACGCGCATGCAAATGGTCAAACGCGTATCGGTGCTCAATAGTCAGGTTACTTTGCAACCCTTCGACCAGGCGCCGGTGACCGTGACCTATGTGGGCCTGAGCCTGCATACCGGTATGAGCCAACAGCGTCTGGATGCGCGTCTGACCTTGCCCGATGGCCAGCCGCTTGCCGTCAGCCTGCGTAGCCGTATTCGGGCCAGCCAGTGGAAAGACGCAGAGATCGACGCCTACTTGAGCCTGCCGCAAAGCGACTGGGCCAAGTGGATTCCCGCCCGGCTGACCCAGCAATGGAAACTCACGCAGCTCAAGGCTGGTGGTGAGTTTTGGCTCAGTTGGGCCAAAGGCACTGTGCAAAGCGCTGTGGTACGTCTCAATTCGCCGCAAGTGAAGGGCAGCTACGCCGACCGCAAGCCCGCGCACCTGGAAAATCTGGCGCTGACGGCCTACCTGCAACGCAGTGACAGTGGCCTTAAGGTGCTATTTGATTCGCTGGCGATGAACATCGGCGAGACCCGCTGGGAGTCGCGCATTCAATTACAGCAAAGCCTGGCGACCGATAAAGAGCAGGAAGTGTGGAAGTTGCAGGCCGATCAGCTTGACCTGACGCCGATCACGCCGCTGCTCAACGCCTTGGCGCCGCTGCCCGAAGGTTTCGCCAAGACCGTCGAGCATCTCAAGGCCACTGGCCTGTTGCGTAATGTGCTGGTGGACTTTCGCCCTCAGGACACCACCGACCAGAAACTCAGTTTTGCCGCCAACCTGGAGCGTGTCGGTTTCGACGCGTATTTCGGTGCGCCAGCTGCACGCAACGTCTCCGGCAGCATCAGTGGCGACCTGGGCCATGGCGAGCTGCGCATGGACAGCAAGGATTTTTCCCTGCATCTGTTCCCCATCTTCGCCAAGCCCTGGCAGTACATCCAGGCCAATGCACGCCTGACCTGGAAACTCGACAAACAGGGTTTTACCCTGATCGCGCCGTACATCAAGGTGCTGGGCGAAGAGGGCAAGGTCGCGGCGGATTTCCTTATCCGCCTGCATTTCGATCATAGCCAGGAAGACTACATGGACCTGCGGGTCGGTATGGTCGACGGCGATGGCCGTTTTACCCCCAAATACTTGCCGGCCGTGTTGAGTCCGGCGCTGGATGAGTGGCTGCGTACCGCGATTCTCAAAGGTGCAGTGGACGAAGGTTTCTTCCAGTACCAGGGTTCGCTGAGCCACAACGCGCTGCCGGCGTCGCGCAATATCAGCCTGTTCTTCAAGGTGCATGACGCCGAGCTCGCTTTCCAGCCGGGTTGGCCCCATGTGAACAAGGTCAATGGTGAAGTGTTCGTCGAGGAAAGCGGCGTGCGCATCCTGGCGAGCAAGGGGCAGTTGCTCGACACCCGGGTCAAGGATGTGTACGTCAATATTCCCCACGCGCCGGCCGGCAAGGACAGTCATCTGCTGCTCACCGGTGGGTTTTCCGGCGGTTTGGGTGATGGTCTGAAAATTCTTCAGGAAGCGCCCATCGGCACCGCGTCCACGTTCGCCGGCTGGAAAGGCGAGGGCGACCTGCAGGGTAGCCTGGACCTGGACATTCCCCTGGCCAAGGGCACTGAGCCCAAGATCGTGGTGGACTTCAAGACCGACAAGGCACGCCTGCAATTGGCCGAGCCGCCCCTGGACCTGACCCAGCTCAAGGGCGATTTTCGCTTTGACAGCGCCAAGGGCCTGAGCGGCCAGAACATCTCGGCCCGGGCATTCGAGCAACCTGTCACTGCGCAGATCTTTGCCGAGGGTAAACCGGGCAATATCAGCACTCGCGTGACTGCCAAGGGCCAGGTGGCGGTCAAGCGCCTCACGGATTGGCTGAACGTCAGCCAGCCGTTGCCGGTGTCCGGCGATATTCCTTACCAGTTGCAGGTTATTCTGGACGGTGCGGACAGTCAGTTGATGGTCAACTCCAACCTCAAGGGTGTTGCGGTGGATCTGCCGGCGCCGTTCGGGATGCCGGCCAGCCAGGGGCGCGACAGCACCTTTCGCATGACGTTGCAGGGCGCTGAGCGACGTTACTGGTTTGATTACGGGGAGCTGGCGAATTTCACCTTTGCAGCGCCGCCGGACAACTTCAATAACGGCCGTGGCGAATTATTCCTCGGCGACGGTGACGCGCTGTTGCCCGGCGCCAAGGGCTTGCGCATTCGTGGCGTGCTGTCGGAACTGGACATCGATCCCTGGAAAAAACTCGTGGATCGCTACGCGGGTAACGACCCAGGTGGCAATGCCAAGCAACTGCTCAGTGGCGCCGACTTCAGGGTCGGCAAGCTGACCGGGTTTGGTACCCAGTTCGACCAGGTCAAGTTGCAGCTTGATCGCAAACCGGCGGCCTGGGGCCTGCAACTCGATAGCCAGCAAGCCAGAGGCACGGTGAACCTGCCCGATGCCAAGGGCGCGCCGATTGCGATCAACCTCAAGTACGTCAAATTGCCCGCCGTGGACCCGACCGCGCAGGCCGACGAAAACGCACCGGACCCTTTGGCCGATATCGACCCCAAAAGCATTCCGGCGCTGGACATCGCCATTGATCAGCTGTTTCAGGGCCCCGATCTGATCGGCGCATGGTCGCTGCGGATTCGTCCGACCGCCAAAGGTTTGGCCTTCAATAACCTGGACCTGGGCCTCAAGGGCATGCTGCTCAAGGGCGCCGGTGGCTGGGAAGGCGCGCCGGGCGCCAGCAGCAGTTGGTACAAGGGCCGTCTTGATGGCAGAAACATCGCCGATGTGCTCAAGGGCTGGGGGTTTGCGCCTACGGTAACCAGTGAGGATTTCCATCTGGACGTGGATGGCCGTTGGCCGGGCTCGCCGGCCTGGGTGGGGCCCAAGCGGTTCTCCGGCAGCCTGGATGCGGCCTTTCGCAAAGGTCAGTTCGTCGAAGTTGATGGGGGCGCCCAGGCCTTGCGGGTGTTTGGCCTGCTTAATTTCAACTCCATTGGCCGGCGTTTGCGTTTGGACTTTTCCGACCTGTTTGGCAAGGGCTTGAGCTACGATCGAGTCAAGGGCTTGCTGGCTGCGAGTAATGGCGTGTTCGTGACCCGTGAACCCATCACGATGACCGGGCCCTCGACCAATCTGGAGCTTAACGGCACCCTGGACCTGGTCGCCGATCGCGTCGACGCCAAGCTGCTGGTCACGTTGCCGGTGACCAACAACCTGCCTATCGCGGCGCTGATTGTCGGTGCGCCTGCTATTGGTGGTGCGTTGTTCCTGATCGACAAACTGATCGGTGATCGTGTGTCGCGCTTCGCCAGTGTGCAATACAAGGTACAAGGGCCATGGAAGGATCCGAAAATCACCTTTGACAAGCCATTTGAAAAGCCAAACTGAGAGCCTGTGGAGTAGCATGGCCCCATGCCCTGTATGGAGTGTCGGTCCATGTCCTTTGCGGTAATTCAAATGGTCAGCCAGAGCGACGTGCTGGCCAACCTCGCCCAGGCCCGCCGCCTGCTGGAGCAGGCGGCGGCGAATGGCGCGAAACTCGCGGTATTGCCGGAGAACTTCGCCGCCATGGGGCGCCGTGACGTGGCCGACATTGGCCGCGCCGAAGCACTGGGTGAAGGCCCGATCCTGCCATGGTTGAAACAGGCCGCCCGCGACCTCACCTTATGGATAGTGGCTGGCACGTTGCCGCTGCCCCCCAGGGACCAGCCCCACGCGAAGGCTAACGCTTGCTCGCTGCTGTTCAATGATCAGGGGGAAATCGTCGCTCGCTATGACAAGCTCCACCTGTTTGATGTGGACGTTGCGGATGCTCGTGGTCGCTACCGCGAATCCGACGACTATGCTTTCGGAAGCAACGTGGTGGTGGCGGATACGCCAGTGGGCCGCGTGGGGCTGACGGTGTGCTATGACTTGCGCTTTCCCGAGCTGTACAGCGAATTACGCGCTGCGGGGGCTGAATTGATTACCGCGCCCTCGGCCTTTACGGCGGTGACCGGGGCCGCCCATTGGGATGTGCTGATTCGGGCGCGGGCCATCGAAACCCAGTGCTACCTGCTGGCGGCGGCTCAAGGCGGTGTGCACCCAGGCCCCCGGGAAACCTTTGGCCACGCGGCGATCATCGACCCTTGGGGGCGGGTGCTGGCACAACAGGACCAAGGCGAAGCGGTGCTACTGGCCGAGCGCGATAGCAGTGAACAAGCGTCAATACGGACGCGTATGCCGGTGGCCAACCACCGGCGCTTTTTCTCGCAGGGCGCGCAGCGGCCTGCTTCAGAACGATGAATTTAAGGCCAAACCTATGAGCGAGTTGTTGTCCTCAGTCAGTGAACACCTCCTGGCACCCGGTGGCGTGACCATCGAAAGTCTGCAAACCGTGCTGGGCGATCTGGCCGGGCCAGGTATCGATGCAGCCGACCTGTATTTCCAGGGGCAGATCTCCGAGTCCTGGGCGCTGGAAGATGGCATCGTCAAGGAAGGCAGTTTCAACCTTGACCAGGGCGTCGGCGTGCGTGCGCAATCGGGTGAAAAAACCGGTTTTGCCTACAGCAATGCGATCACGCTTGAAGCTCTGGGCCTGGCGGCGCGTGCGGCGCGTTCTATTTCCCGTGCCGGCCAGAACGGTACGGTGCAGGCCTTCAGTACCCAGGATGTAGCGCAGTTGTATGCACCGGATAACCCGTTGGAAGTGATCAGCCGTGCCGAAAAGGTCGAGCTGCTCAAGCGGGTGGACGCGGCTACCCGTGCCCTGGACCCGCGTATCCAGCAAGTGACCGTGAGCATGGCCGGCGTCTGGGAGCGTATCCTCGTCGCCTCCACTGACGGGGGCCTGGCGGCGGATGTGCGGCCACTGGTGCGTTTCAACGTGAGTGTGATCGTCGAACAGAACGGGCGCCGCGAGCGTGGCGGCCATGGCGGCGGCGGGCGTACCGACTATCGGTATTTCCTGGCTGACGACCGTGCCATGGGCTATGCCCGTGAGGCGCTGCGCCAGGCCTTGGTCAACCTGGAAGCGATTCCGGCACCGGCCGGTACCTTGCCGGTGGTGCTGGGCTCGGGCTGGTCCGGCGTGTTGCTCCACGAAGCCGTGGGCCACGGACTTGAAGGCGACTTCAACCGCAAGGGCAGTTCCGCCTACAGTGGGCGCATGGGCGAGATGGTTGCGTCCAAGCTGTGCACCATTGTCGATGATGGCACCCTGGCCGGTCGCCGAGGCTCGTTGAGCGTCGATGACGAGGGGACGCCGACCGAATGCACCACCCTGATCGAAAATGGCGTGCTCAAGGGCTATATGCAAGACAAGCTCAACGCCCGCCTGATGGGCGTGGCGCGCACCGGTAACGGTCGCCGCGAATCCTACGCGCACCTGCCGATGCCACGCATGACCAACACCTACATGTTGGGCGGTGAAAGCGATCCGGCGGAAATCATCGCCTCGGTCAAACGCGGCATCTATTGCGCCAACCTGGGCGGTGGCCAGGTCGACATCACCAGCGGCAAGTTTGTGTTCTCCACCAGCGAGGCGTACCTGATCGAAGACGGCAAGATTACTGCGCCAGTCAAAGGGGCGACCTTGATTGGTAACGGGCCGGAAGCCATGAGCAAAGTGTCGATGGTCGGTAACGACCTGTCGCTGGACAGTGGCGTGGGCACATGCGGCAAGGATGGGCAGTCGGTGCCGGTCGGCGTAGGCCAGCCAACCTTGAAAATTGATGCGATCACCGTGGGTGGCACGGGGTCATAAGAGTGCGAGCTTCGGGTGGCGAAGACCGCCACCCGGGGAAGAGGATCAACGCAGGCCGCGTTGAGTCTCGTCCAGCTCACGGATGTACTTGAAGATTTTACGGCTGGTGGCCGGCGCCTTGTTATGCGCCTGCTCGTGCTGGGCCTGACGGATCAGGGAGCGCAGTTGCTGGCGGTCCGCATCCGGGTAGTCCATCACGAATTTCTCCAGCACGGCGTCATCGCCCGCGATCAGGCGGTCACGCCAACGTTCCAGGTTATGGAAGCGTTCGTTGTACTGGCGAGTGGAGGCATCGGTTTGATCAAGCAAGGTCAGAATGGCGTCAATGTCCTGATCGCGCATCAGTTTGCCGATAAACGAGATGTGCCGTTTGCGCGCGATATTCGCGGTGTGCTTGGGCGCATCCGCCAGGGCCCGGCGCATTTCGTCGGTCAATGGCAGTTTGGCAATCAAATCTTTTTTGAGCGTTGTAAGGCGCTCGCCGAGGTCAACCAGAGCATGCAGCTCGCGTTTGACCTGGGTTTTGCTTTTCTCCCCATCGAGGGAGTCGTCGTAAGAATCAACCATGGTGGCAGTCCGCAAAGAAACGCCGCCATGATAACCAGTCGGGGGCCGCTTGTCCGGCCCGGTCGCTCGATGGCCTTAACCGAAAGCAGAATTTGAGTGGAGAAAACCATGAGTGCAGCCCAAAGCGTCGGTCCGCAAGCGTTACCGGCACTGCAGGAACAAGTCGAGCAGATCCTCGCCGAGGCCAAGCGCCAGGGGGCCAGCGCCTGTGAAGTGGCGGTGTCGCTGGAGCAGGGGCTGTCGACGTCGGTGCGCCAGCGGGAAGTGGAAACCGTCGAGTTCAACCGCGACCAGGGGTTTGGCATTACCTTGTACGCAGGACAGCGCAAAGGCTCGGCCAGCACTTCGGCCAGCGGCCCGGAAGCGATTCGCGAGACCGTCGCCGCTGCGTTGGCGATCGCCAAGCACACCTCCGAAGATGAAAGCTCGGGGCTGGCCGACAAGGCGTTGATGGCCAGGGACGTGCAGGATTTCGACCTGTTTCACGCCTGGGATATCACCCCGGAGCAAGCCATTGAACAAGCGCTGATCTGCGAGGCGGCGGCCTTTGATACCGACCCTCGGATCAAGAATGCTGACGGCACTACGCTGAGCACCCACCAGGGCTGTCGTGTGTACGGCAACAGCCATGGTTTTATCGGCGGCTATGCGTCCACGCGTCACAGCCTCAGTTGCGTGATGATCGCCGAAGCCAACGGCCAGATGCAGCGTGATTACTGGTACGACGTGAACCGCCAGGGTGATTTGTTGGCGGACCCCGTCAGCATTGGCCAACGGGCTGCCCAACGTGCCGCCAGCCGCCTGGGCGCACGCCCGGTGCCGACCTGTGAAGTGCCGGTGCTGTTTTCTGCAGAGCTGGCCGGTGGTTTGTTCGGTAGCTTTCTGGGGGCGATTTCCGGTGGCAACCTGTATCGCAAGTCGTCATTCCTTGAGGGCGCAATCGGCCAGAAACTGTTTCCTGAGTGGCTGACCATTGATGAGCGCCCGCATTTGATGCGTGCGATGGGCAGTTCTTCGTTCGATGGTGATGGCCTGGCGACCTATGCCAAGCCGTTTGTCGAGAACGGTGAGTTGGTCTCCTATGTGTTGGGCACTTATGCCGGTCGCAAGCTTGGCCTGCCGAGTACCGCCAACTCCGGCGGCGTGCATAACCTGTTTGTAACCCATGGCGATGAGGACCAGGCTGCATTGCTGCGACGCATGGGGCGCGGCTTGCTGGTGACTGAGCTGATGGGCCAGGGCCTGAATATGGTCACCGGCGATTACTCACGGGGCGCGGCAGGTTTCTGGGTGGAAAATGGTGAAATTCAATTCGCCGTCCAGGAAGTGACGATCGCCGGCAACATGCGCGACATGTTCAAGCAGATCGTCGCTGTGGGTAATGATCTGGAACTGCGCAGCAATATCCGCACGGGGTCTGTGCTGATCGAGCGGATGACGGTCGCCGGCAGCTAACCTCTACCGGACTCAACAAAAAGGCGCGCCATCCCAAGGATGGCGCGCCTTTTTTATTGCTCATGCCACGGAGGTTTTAATCGGTCATGCTTGTTTTGATTCTCAATATCATTTAATAATAAATATCATTACCGAATGAGTGTGGATCATGAGTTCTGTCCTGCATGAGGATCCGTACCTGGAAAGCTGGCGCTGGATGAGCCGCCAGATCCGCTGTGGCCTGGATCCCAATGAACCTCGCCTGATCGAACATTACCTCAATGAAGGTCGATACCTGGCCTGTTGCACCGCGACCCATCCGTGGACGATCGCCGAAACGTCATTTCGCCTGCTGATCGACACCGCCAGCGATATCGCACTGCCCTGGCATTGGCGCTCGATGTGCCTGGACCAGGCGTGGCGCCCGCTGCGCGACCTGGAAAAACTCTCCCACTGTGCCTGCCGCCTCAAGCGCTGGCAGACCTTTGCCTGGCAATTGGCGACCTGCGAATTACTGCCTTCGATTTCCGTTTCTGACTTGGTGCAAGGATCTAATGATGAGTAACACCCGTATCGAACGCGACAGCATGGGCGAACTGCATGTGCCGCAAGACGCGTTATATGGCGCGCAAACCCAGCGTGCGGTGAACAACTTCCCGATCAGTCATCAGCGTATGCCGGCGCAATTCATCCGCGCCCTGATCCTGGCCAAGACGGCTGCGGCCAAGGTCAACGTCGACCTCAAGCAGATCAGCGAAGGGCAGGGCAAGGCCATTGTCGACGCCGCCCAAGGCTTGCTGGAAGGTGATTACATGCAGCACTTCCCGGTGGATATCTTCCAGACCGGTTCTGGCACCAGCTCCAATATGAACGCCAACGAAGTGATTGCGACCCTTGCCAGCCGTTTGCTCGGCGAGGCGGTCAACCCCAATGATCACGTCAACTGCGGCCAAAGCAGCAACGACATTATTCCCACCACCATTCACGTCAGCGCCGCCCTGGTACTGCATGAGCAAACGCTGCCGGCCCTGCTGCACCTGGTGCAAGTGATCGAGCAGAAGGCCGAAGAGGTGCATCCGTTCATCAAGACCGGTCGCACCCACTTGATGGACGCCATGCCGGTACGCATGAGCCAGGTGCTCAATGGCTGGGCGCAACAGCTCAAGGCCAATATCGGCCACCTGCAGGACCTGCTTCCGGCCTTGCAGGCACTGGCCCAGGGCGGCACTGCGGTGGGCACCGGGATCAACGCGCATCCTGAATTTGCCGGGCGTTTCAGTCAGCAACTGAGCCGTTTGACCGGGGTCGAGTTCACGCCAGGCAAGAACCTGTTTGCGCTGATTGGCTCTCAGGACACTGCCGTCGCAGTTTCCGGCCAGTTGAAAGCCACTGCGGTGTCACTGATGAAGATCGCCAATGATCTGCGCTGGATGAACTCCGGCCCACTCGCCGGTCTCGGTGAAATCGAGCTGGAGGGCTTGCAGCCTGGCTCGTCGATCATGCCGGGCAAGGTCAACCCCGTGATACCCGAAGCCACGGCGATGGTGGCCGCGCAGGTTATCGGCAATGACGCTGTCATCACAGTGGCCGGTCAGTCGGGCAACTTCGAACTGAATGTGATGCTGCCGATCATCGCCCAGAACCTGCTCAGCAGCCTTGAATTGCTCGCCAACTCCAGTCGTTTGCTGGCGGACAAGGCCATTGCCAGCTTCAAGGTCAACCAAGCCAAGCTCAAGGAAGCGCTGTCGCGCAACCCGATCCTGGTCACCGCCCTTAACCCGATCATTGGTTACCAGAAGGCCGCTGAAATTGCCAAGCAGGCTTACCAGCAAGGCCGTCCGGTCATCGATGTCGCCCTTGAGCACACCGACCTGCC
The DNA here is from genome assembly GCF_001439735.1 of Pseudomonas paralactis. Taxonomy (GTDB): domain Bacteria; phylum Pseudomonadota; class Gammaproteobacteria; order Pseudomonadales; family Pseudomonadaceae; genus Aquipseudomonas; species Aquipseudomonas paralactis. Next base: position 648,954 of record NZ_JYLN01000002.1, on the reverse strand, counting down.
GCGCAGCCAACTGGAAGTCCTGCTGGACCCCGAAAAGCTCACGGCTGGCGGCGTGTAACTAACGACCCTGCTTTGGAGGCTCACCATGGAGCACTGGAAACGTACGATCGAACGGGCCAATCGCTGCTTTATGGCGGGCGAGTTGGTGGATGCTCGCGAGGCCTATCTGCAAGCCCTGGCCCTGGCTCAGGTATTGTTTGAACGCTGGGCGGATGCCGACGAAGCAGTGGCGGCCTGCGTCATTTCCCATCACAACCTGGCAGACCTGCACTTGCGCCTGAATCAACCCGAGGAAAGCGCGGAATACCTCTGCGCCATTCACCAGCGTTTGTTGCAGACCCTGCAAGACCCGCGGCTCAACCCGAGGTTGCGCGAGGCAGCGTTGCGCCAGAGCAGCAAAACCTACGTCGAGCTGTTGAATTTCATCAGCGATCACGGCGAGTACCCCCGCACCCACCGGTTGCTGGGCGATGCTGCGCCGCAGTCGCCCTCGTCTCACTATGGAGCCCATTGATATGACTTACACCCTGCCGGCCCTGCCTTACGCCTATGACGCCCTTGAGCCGCATATCGATGCGCAAACCATGGAGATTCACTACACCAAGCATCACCAGACCTACATCAATAACCTGAATGCTGCGGTGGAAGGCACCGAATTCGCCGGATGGCCAGTGGAGAAGCTGGTTTCCAGCGTACAAAAATTACCGGAGAAATTGCGCGCTGCCGTGGTCAATCAAGGAGGCGGCCACGCAAACCACTCGTTGTTCTGGGCGGTCATGTCGCCTACAGGAGGCGGTAAACCCGAAGGCGCGCTGGGCAAGGCGATCGATGAGCAATTGGGCGGTTTCGACCGTTTCAAGGAGGCATTCACCAAGGCCGCGTTGACCCGTTTCGGCAGTGGTTGGGCCTGGTTGAGCGTGACCCCGCAAGACACCCTGGTCGTGGAAAGCAGCGGCAACCAGGACAGCCCGCTGATGAGCGGCAATACGCCCATCCTCGGTCTGGACGTGTGGGAACACGCCTATTACTTGCGGTACCAGAACCGTCGCCCTGAATACATCAATGCGTTCTACAGCGTTATCAACTGGCCGGAAGTTGCTGCCCGCTACCAGGCCGCCTTGGCCTGACATTCACTCCAAAACAAGATCTAAGGGCGACTATGGGCACTGAAACACTGGCGATCAGCAGCGTACGAATGTTCCGTTATGCGTTCGGCTCACTGCTGTTATTGGCAGGGACTGCATTGCTGGTGGCCCATGGGCTGGCCTGGTTGGACCTTGAGCCGCGCATCCTGCGCGCGTTGCAGGGCGGTGCCATTTGCGCGCTTGGCACTGCACTGGGCGCGGTGCCGGTGCTGGTGATCCGGCGGATGCCGGCGGCGTTGAGCGATACCTTGCTGGGCTTCGGCGCGGGCGTGATGCTGGCGGCGACGGCCTTTTCGTTGGTCGTGCCGGGTATTGCCGCGGCCGAAGGCCTGGGGCTTTCGCCGTGGGGCGCGGGTGGGCTGATCAGCTTCGGTATCATGCTGGGCGCATTCGGGTTGTATCTGGTAGATCGCAAGGTCTGCGGTGCGAGCCCCGAGATGCTGGTGGGGACGCCGGATAAACCGGTGATCCCGCCGCGCATCTGGCTTTTTGTGTTTGCCATCATCGCGCACAACATTCCCGAAGGTATGGCAGTGGGTGTCTCCGCGGGTGGAGGCATGGCGGATGCCGACAGTCTGGCCATGGGCATTGCGTTGCAGGATGTACCCGAGGGCTTGGTAATTGCGCTGGTACTGGCCGGGGCGGGAATGTCGCGGGTCAAAGCGTTTTTGATTGGCGCCGCATCAGGATTGGTTGAACCGGTATTTGCGGTACTTTGCGCCTGGCTGGTGAGCCTGGCCGAGGTGTTGCTGCCCCTGGGACTGGCGCTGGCCGCGGGTGCAATGTTGTTGGTAGTGACCCATGAAGTGATCCCCGAGTCGCGCCGAAACGGCCACGAAAAGCTAGCGAGCCTGGGGTTATGTATCGGATTTTGCCTGATGATGGTGATGGATACAGCTTTAGGATAAATCCCGTCCTATGTAGGAGCGAGCTTGCTCGCGAAGAATGCCCACGCGCCGCAGGAAACCAGAATGCCCGCATTATCGTTGACGTTCTTCGCGAGCAAGCTCGCTCCTACATCATCGGCGGTTATTCACCTTCATCGAATTTGTTATTGATCAGCTCAACCAATGCGTCCATCGCTTCCTGCTCTTGCTCGCCTTCAGTACTCAGATGAATGCTGGTGCCCTTGCCGGCCGCCAGCATCATCATCGCCATGATGCTCTTGCCATCGACCATGGACTCCGGTGAGCGCCCAGCACGGATCTGGCAGGGGAACTGCCCGGCCACGCCGACGAATTTAGCCGACGCCCGGGCGTGCAGGCCCAGCTTGTTGATGATTTCAATTTCCAGAGCGGGCATCGCGCAGGTGTTCCTTTCAGCTTAGGTCGCGGTGGCGAACCTGGACATTCTTGAGGGTTTGTTGCAGCACCTGGCCCAGCCGTTCAGTCAGGTAAACCGAGCGGTGGTGGCCGCCTGTGCAGCCGATGGCGATGGTCACGTACGCACGATTGCTTGCGGCAAAACGCGGCAACCATTTCAGCAGGTAGCTGGAGATATCCTGGAACATCTCTTCCACATCCGGTTGTGCCGCCAGATAGTCGACGACGGGCTGATCCAGACCGGATTGATCGCGCAACTCCGGCTTCCAATAAGGATTGGGCAGGCAGCGCACATCGAACACCAGGTCGGCATCGACCGGCATGCCACGCTTGAAGCCAAACGACTCGACCAAAAACGCCGTCCCCGGCTCGGGCTGGTTCAAAAGGCGCAACTTGATCGCATCGCGCAACTGATACAGGTTCAGGTTGGTGGTGTTGATTTTCAAGTCGGCCAGATCAATGATCGGCCCCAGCAGCTTGGTCTCGTCTTCAATGGCTTCGGCCAGGGAGCGGTTGGCGCTGCTCAGCGGATGGCGTCGACGGGTTTCGGAGAAACGCTTGAGCAAGGTTTCTTCATCGGCATCCAGGTACAGCACATCGCAATGAATGTGCTTGGCGCGCACCTCTTCGAGCAGCTCTGGAAACCGCGAGAGGTGGCTGGGCAGGTTGCGGGCGTCGATCGACACAGCGACCAGCGGTTGCGCCAGTTCGGTGTGGATAAGAGCGCGTTCTGCCAACTCCGGCAGCAGACCCGCCGGCAGGTTGTCGATGCAATAGAAACCGTTGTCCTCAAGCACATTGAGGGCGGTGCTTTTACCTGAGCCGGAGCGGCCGCTGACGATGATCAAACGCATGATTACTGCCCGTTTTGTTCATCCAGGACGACCTGATACAGCGCCTCGCTGCTGCTGGCACTGCGCAACTTGTCACGTACTTCCTTGCGGTCGAGCATACTGGCTATCTGACGAAGCAGTTCCAGGTGCGCATCGGTGGCGGCTTGCGGGACCAGCAGCACGAACAGCAGGTCAACCGGGGCACCGTCGATGGCGTCGAAGTCGATGGGTTTTTCCAGGTGCAGAAGGGCGCTGACCGGGGTCTCGCAGCCTTCGAGACGGCAGTGAGGAATGGCGATGCCGTTGCCAAAACCGGTGGAGCCGAGTTTTTCACGGGCAATCAGAGCCTCGAAAACATCTTGCATCTCCAGCTCAGGCACTTGGCTGCTGATCAGGTTGGCAATTTGTTCGAGGGCGCGCTTTTTACTGCCGCCCGGCACGTTCACGAGGGAACGGCCGGGGGTCAGGATGGTTTCAAGTCGGATCATGGGGGGAGAGTTAACGACCTGTGCCTTGGAGCAGGCTCAGATTCTTTTCCTTATGCTTTTTGAGTTGGCGGTCGAGCTTGTCGGTGAGCAAGTCAATCGACGCATACATGTCTTCATGCTCTGCATTGGCAACCACTTCGCCACCGGGGATCTGGAGGGTCGCTTCGATTTTCTGCTGAAGCTTGTCGACCTTCATGATGACCTGCACGTTGGTGATCTTGTCGAAATGGCCTTCAAGTTTCCTCAGCTTCTGCTCGACATAGTCGCGCAGTGGAGGAGTGACTTCTACATGGTGTCCACTGATGTTGACTTGCATACAGCTTCTCCTTCGTTGCCAGTGCATAAAGCGGCGGGTGGGAATACCCGCCACTGGAACGCTGTGGCCCGCCTGTCACATCAACCGCTTGCGCTCGCTGGAAGGCGCGATACCAAGAGACTCGCGGTACTTGGCGACGGTTCGACGGGCGACCTGAATGCCTTGTGCCTCCAGTAAACCAGCGATCTTGCTGTCACTCAACGGCTTTTTCTGATTTTCCGCGGCAACCAGTTTTTTGATGATCGCGCGGATCGCCGTGGACGAGCATTCGCCGCCTTCGGAGGTGCTGACGTGGCTGGAAAAAAAGTATTTCAGCTCATAAATACCGCGCGGGGTATGCATGAACTTTTGCGTGGTCACCCGTGAAATCGTCGATTCATGCATGCCGACTGCTTCGGCGATATCGTGCAACACCAGAGGCTTCATGGCTTCGTCGCCGTATTCCAGGAAGCCGCGCTGGTGCTCGACAATTTGGGTAGCGACTTTCATCAGGGTTTCATTGCGGCTTTGCAGGCTCTTGATGAACCACCGCGCTTCCTGCAACTGGTTGCGCATGAAGGTGTTGTCGGCGCTGGTATCGGCGCGGCGCACAAAGCCTGCATATTGCGGGTTGACCCGCAGGCGTGGCACCGACTCCTGGTTCAACTCCACCAGCCAGCGCTCGTTGTCCTTGCGCACGATCACGTCGGGAACCACGTATTCGGCTTCGCTGGATTCAATCTGCGAGCCCGGGCGCGGGTTGAGGCTCTGCACCAGCTCAATGACCTGGCGCAAGTCGTCTTCCTTGAGCTTCATGCGGCGCATCAACTGGCTGTAGTCGCGGCTGCCCAGCAGATCGATGTAGTCGCTGACCAGGCGCTGGGCCTCTGTGAGCCAGGGCGTCTTGGCCGGCAGTTGGCGCAGTTGCAGCAAGAGGCACTCACTGAGCGTGCGGGCGCCGATGCCGGCGGGCTCGAATTGCTGGATGCGGTGCAGGACGGCTTCAATCTCGTCCAGCTCGATGTCCAGCTCCGGGTCGAAGGCTTCGAGGATCTCGTCGAGGGTTTCGTCCAGGTAACCCTGGTTATTGATGCAATCGATCAGCGTAACCGCGATCAGGCGATCAGTGTCCGACATCGGCGCCAGGTTGAGTTGCCACAGCAAGTGGCTCTGCAGGCTCTCGCCGGCCGAAGTGCGGGTGGTGAAGTCCCACTCGTCATCATCATTGCTCGGCAGGCTGCTCGCGCTGGTCTGGTACACGTCTTCCCATGCGGTATCCACGGGAAGCTCGTTGGGAATGCGTTCGTTCCATTCGCCTTCTTCCAGGTTGTCCACTGTAGGGGCGGTTTCCTGGTAGGAGGGTTCCTGCACGTCGGGGTTGGGTTTTTGCTCGATGTTGTCGGCCAGCGGGTCGGCATTGTCGAAGTCGTCGCCTTCTTCCTGGCGTTCGAGCATCGGATTGGACTCCAGGGCCTCCTGGATTTCCTGCTGCAGGTCCAGGGTCGACAATTGGAGCAGGCGGATGGCCTGTTGCAGCTGCGGTGTCATCGTCAGCTGCTGGCCCATTCTCAGGACTAGCGATGGTTTCATGGCAGGGGCTTAACACCTTATTCGCCGGCGCAATGCGCCATCCACGACAGGGCGCGTGAGCGCCAAACATAAGCAAATTATATGCCTGATATCAGGGCCTTTGCCTAGAGCACGGTAACAATAAAAAAACCAAGGTTTCTATTGACTCCTGCGCGCTCCGGCAAAAGGCGCGATACCACTTCGTCTACAGGCGGAACTCGTGACCCAGGTAAACTTCCTTGACCAGCTCATTGGCCAAGATGGACTCGGCGTCGCCTTCAGCAATCAACTGGCCATCGTTAACGATATAGGCGGTTTCACAGATATCCAGCGTCTCACGGACGTTGTGGTCGGTGATCAGCACACCAATGCCCTTGGCCTTGAGGTGGTGAATGATCTGCTTGATATCGCCCACCGAAATCGGGTCAACACCGGCAAACGGTTCATCCAGCAGGATGAACTTCGGTGCGGTGGCCAGGGCGCGTGCGATTTCCACGCGGCGGCGCTCACCACCGGACAAGCTCATGCCGAGGTTGTCGCGAATGTGGTTGATGTGGAACTCCTGCAACAGGCTTTCCAGCTCTTTGCGGCGGCCGTCGCGGTCGAGTTCCTTGCGGGTCTCGAGGATCGCCATGATGTTGTCGGCCACCGACAGTTTGCGGAAGATCGATGCTTCCTGGGGAAGATAGCCGATACCGGCGCGTGCACGACCGTGCATGGGCTGGTGGCTGACGTCCAGGTCGTCGATCAATACGCGACCCTGATCGGCCTGGACCAGCCCGACAATCATATAGAAGCAGGTGGTCTTGCCGGCACCGTTGGGGCCGAGCAAACCGACGATCTGGCCGCTGTCGATCGACAGGCTGACATCACGTACCACCTGACGGCTTTTATAGGCCTTGGCCAGGTGCTGGGCTTTCAGGGTCGCCATTACTCGGCCTTCTTCTTCGGCTGGATAACCATGTCGATGCGTGGACGAGGTGCGGTGACCTTGTTGCCATTGGCGCGACCGGCCTGAGCGACCTGGGTCTTGGTGTTGTAGACGATTTTCTCGCCTTCGGTCGAGTTGCCGTCGGCGCTGAGCACTTTGGCCTGGTCGATCAGGACGATGCGATTTTGCTGGGCATGGTATTGAATAGTCTTGCCGTAGCCTTTCATCGGGCCTGGATCTTCTGCCTTTTGCTTCTGTTCGAAGTAAGCCAGGTTGCCCACTGAGGTTACGACATCGATATCGCCGGCCTGGGTGCGCGTCAGGGTCACCGTATTACCGGTAATCTTCATCGAGCCCTGGGTAATGATCACACCGCCGGTGTAGGTGGCTACACCTTGCTTGTCATCGAGCTGCGCATCGTCAGCCGAGATGTGGATCGGTTGCTGGCTATCGTTCGGCAGAGCCCAGGCGCTCACGCTTCCCAGTGCTGCGCCCAGACCGAGCAAAATAGGGAGAGTTTTAACGAGCCTCATACTGTCCTCTTACGTTCGATAGCAGGTGTATCCTGCTTTCTTTCAAATACGCTTTCATTCCCTTGCCAGTCGATACACCGCCAGCGCCGTCGATTCTAACGTCTTGCTCGGTCTGCGCATATTGCTTCTGTGGGAATACGGTCATGCGACTGCTGGTAATGATGGTGTCGCGGTTCTGCGCGTCTGTACGTGCGACGCGAACCGAGTCGATCAGTTCAACTTCGGTACCGTCCGGGTTGACCTCGCCACGCTTGCTGGTGACATGCCATGGAAATTCGGTGCCGCGATACAGGTTCAGGTCCGGATTGGTCAGCAGGCTGACTTCAGAGGCCTTCAAGTGCTCGACCTTGTCCGACGTCATTTCATACTGCACCTTGCCGTCCGGCAGGAACTGAATGCTGTAGGCGTTGGTGGCGTAATAGTCGATAACACCTTCGTCAACCTGCGCAACAGGCTTGTCGAGAAAGCGCTCCGGGCTGATATTCCAGTAGCCCACCGCCAGGAACAGCGCGGCAATGACCCCGAACAGCAGGAAGTTGCGAATCTTTTTGCTCAGCATATAACGCTCTATAGGTAGGCGGCGTGGGCTGCTTCAAGGCTGCCCTGGGCACGCAGGATCAACTCGCAGAACTCGCGGGCAGCACCTTCGCCGCCACGGGCGGTGGTGATGCCATGGGCGTGTTCGCGCACAAACGCCGCGGCATTCGCGACCGCCATGCCCAGGCCCACCCGGCGAATCACCGGCAGGTCGGGCAGGTCGTCACCCAGATAGGCGACTTGTTCATAGCTTAGGTTGAGTTGGCCAAGAAGCTCGTCCAGTACCACCAGTTTATCCTCGCGGCCCTGATACAGGTGAGCAATTCCGAGGTTTTGTGCGCGGCGTTCCACAACCGGCGTCTTTCGACCGCTGATAATCGCCGTTTGCACGCCCGCCGCCATCAGCATCTTGATGCCCTGGCCATCGAGCGTATTGAATGTCTTGAATTCGCTGCCGTCTTCGAGAAAGTACAGGCGGCCGTCGGTCAGTACGCCGTCAACGTCGAAAATCGCCAGCTTGATATTTTTACCGCGTTGCAACAGATCGCTGGTCATTTACATCACTCCTGCGCGCAGCAAGTCGCCAAGGTTTAGGGCTCCGATCGGTCGATCATCGTTATCGACGACGATCAGCGCACCGATCCGGTGGTCTTCCATGATTTTCAGCGCTTCAGCCGCGAGCATTTCAGCGCGGGCGGTCTTGCCGTGGGGTGTCATCACCGCGTCGATGGTCGCGGTGTGAATATCGATGGTGCGGTCCAGTGTGCGGCGCAGATCACCGTCGGTGAATATCCCGGCCAGGCGCCCGTCAGCTTCCAGGATTGCCGTCATGCCCAGGCCCTTGCGGGTCATTTCCATCAGCGCATCCCTGAGCAGGGTGCCGCGTGGAACGCTTGGCAGTTCGGCACCCGAATGCATGACATTTTCCACTTTAAGTAGCAAACGACGGCCGAGGGCGCCGCCTGGATGGGAAAATGCGAAATCTTCAGCGGTAAACCCACGGGCCTCCAGCAGCGCCACCGCCAGGGCATCGCCCATGACCAGTGCGGCAGTGGTGGAGGACGTCGGTGCCAGGTTCAACGGGCAGGCCTCATGGGCCACGTGCACGTTGAGGTTGACGTCGGCGGCCTTGGCCAGGGTCGATTCCGGGTTGCCGGTGAGGCTGATCATCTGGATGCCCAGACGCTTGATCAACGGCAGCAAGGTCACGATTTCGTTGGTGGTGCCCGAGTTGGACAGCGCCAGAATCACGTCATCCTTGGTGATCATGCCCATGTCGCCGTGGCTGGCTTCGGCCGGGTGTACGAAAAAAGCGGTGGTGCCGGTGCTTGCCAGGGTGGCGGCGATCTTGTTGCCGATGTGGCCGGATTTACCCATGCCGACCACGACAACACGGCCCTTGCTGGCCAGGATCATCTCGCAGGCGCGCACGAAATCCGCGTTGATATGGGCCAGCAAGCCTTCTACGGCTTCAAGCTCTAGGCGGATGGTGCGTTGTGCGGATTGAACAAGCTCGCTGGATTGGCTCATGTCTGAAATCGTATAGCCTGACGAAAAGGCGGCGATTATAGCGGTAATGATCAATTCCCTCACGTAAGTTCGTCAGGCTTTGTGCGCGAAGTTCCAGCCAATCACCTTCGGTAACGGTTATTCCCTGTCCTAAATCTGAACGAGCGCTGTTCCGGCCTTGGGGGCTCTGCACCAGCGGTGATATAGTTCGCCGCCAGTTCGGTCCGCCCAACCCATGTGCCTAATTATTGCGCATCCGTTGCAAACCAAAGTCGCACACATGGTGTCTGAGTGAAAGGCTGCATCCCAAGGAGATTAGATGAGTGCCGATAACGCCTACGCGGTCGAGCTGAAGGGCCTTACCTTCAAGCGCGGTTCGCGCAGCATCTTCAATAACGTCGATATTCGCATTCCTCGCGGCAAGGTCACGGGCATCATGGGGCCTTCCGGTTGCGGCAAGACCACCCTGTTACGCCTGATGGGCATGCAATTGCGCCCCAGTGCCGGCGAAGTGTGGGTCAACGGCCAGAACCTGCCGACGCTGTCGCGCAGCGATCTGTTCGATGCGCGCAAGCATATGGGCGTGCTGTTCCAGAGCGGCGCGCTGTTTACCGACCTCGATGTGTTTGAAAACGTAGCCTTCCCGCTGCGGGTGCATACCCAGCTGTCCGATGAAATGATTCGTGACATTGTGTTGCTGAAACTGCAGGCCGTTGGCCTTCGCGGTGCCATCGACCTGATGCCTGACGAATTGTCCGGCGGTATGAAGCGACGTGTAGCGCTGGCACGAGCCATTGCCCTCGACCCGCAAATCCTCATGTACGACGAGCCATTCGTGGGTCAGGATCCGATCGCTATGGGCGTGCTGGTGCGGCTGATCCGCCTGCTCAACGATGCATTGGGTATCACCAGTATCGTGGTCTCCCACGATCTGGCCGAAACCGCGAGCATCGCCGACTACCTGTATGTAGTGGGTGATGGCCAGGTGCTGGGGCAGGGTACGCCTGAAGAGCTGATGAACGCCGATAACCCGCGCATCCGCCAATTCATGACCGGCGATCCCGATGGCCCGGTGCCTTTTCACTTTCCGGCAGCGGACTACCGCTCAGATCTTCTGGGGAAGCGCTGATGCGCAAGACATCTCTTATCGAAAAGGTTCGCCTTTTCGGTCGCTCGGGCATCGACATCGTCGAAGTCCTGGGGCGTTCGACCATTTTCCTGTTCCACGCCTTGCTGGGTCGCGGCGGCATCGGCGGCGGCTTCGGCCTGCTGCTCAAGCAGCTGCATGCGGTGGGGGTGATGTCTCTGGTGATTATTGTGGTCTCCGGGGTGTTCATCGGCATGGTGCTGGCGCTGCAGGGCTTCAACATCCTGTCCAGCTACGGCTCCGAGCAGGCAGTAGGCCAGATGGTGGCCTTGACTCTGCTGCGTGAGCTTGGCCCGGTGGTCACTGCCTTGCTGTTCGCAGGGCGCGCAGGTTCGGCGCTGACCGCCGAAATCGGCAACATGAAGTCCACCGAGCAGTTGTCCAGCCTGGAAATGATCGGCGTGGACCCGCTCAAGTACATTGTTGCTCCGCGCCTGTGGGCCGGCTTCATTTCCCTGCCATTGCTGGCGATGATTTTCAGCGTGGTGGGTATCTGGGGCGGTTCGTGGGTGGCGGTTGACTGGTTGGGCGTCTATGACGGTTCCTACTGGGCCAACATGCAAAACAGCGTGACCTTCACCGGTGACGTGCTCAACGGCATCATAAAGAGCATTGTCTTTGCCTTTGTGGTGACCTGGATTGCCGTATTCCAAGGCTATGACTGCGAGCCCACCTCAGAAGGGATCAGTCGTGCCACTACCAAGACCGTTGTGTACGCCTCGCTGGCGGTACTGGGCCTTGACTTCATTTTGACCGCCTTGATGTTTGGAGATTTCTGATGCAAAACCGCACTGTGGAGATCGGTGTCGGCCTTTTCTTGCTGGCTGGCATCCTGGCTTTACTGTTGTTGGCCCTGCGAGTCAGCGGCCTGTCGGCCAGCCCTACCGCCGACACCTATAAACTTTACGCATACTTCGACAATATCGCCGGTTTGACGGTCAGAGCTAAAGTGACCATGGCCGGCGTTACCATCGGCAAGGTCACGGCCATCGATCTGGATCGCGACAGCTTCACCGGGCGAGTGACCATGCAGTTGGACAAGAAGGTAGATAATCTGCCGACCGACTCCACGGCATCTATCCTCACTGCGGGGCTGCTGGGCGAGAAATACATCGGTGTCAGCGTGGGCGGGGAAACAGCCTTGCTCAAGGATGGCTCGACAATCCACGACACACAGTCGTCGTTGGTACTTGAAGACCTGATCGGTAAATTCCTGCTCAATACGGTCAATAAAGACGCTAAATGAGGAATCTGTTCATGATCTCTACCTTGCGACGTGGCCTGCTGGTGCTGCTGGCGGCGCTGCCGCTGATGGCTAACGCGGCAGGTTCTGCTCACGACCTGGTGCAGGACACGACCAACAAAATGTTGGCCGACCTGACTGCCAACAAAGAAAAGTACAAGCAAGACCCAAGTCAGTTTTATAACGCGCTCAATACCATTGTCGGCCCGGTAGTCGATGCCGAGGGCATTTCGCGCAGCATCATGACGGTGAAGTATTCGCGCAAGGCAACACCTGCGCAGATGCAGACCTTCCAGGAAAACTTCAAGCGCGGCCTGTTCCAGTTCTACGGTAACGCGTTGCTTGAGTACAACAACCAGGGCATTACCGTCGCACCTGCCGGCGATGAGTCGGGCGATCGCACCAGCGTCAACATGAGCGTCAAGGGCAACAACGGTGCTGTCTACCCTGTGCAGTACACGCTGGAGAAGGTCAAGGGCGAGTGGAAACTGCGCAACGTGATCATCAACGGCATTAACATCGGCAAACTGTTCCGTGATCAGTTCGCCGACGCGATGCAGCGCAACGGCAACGACCTGGACAAGACCATCAACGGTTGGGCAGGCGAAGTCGCCAAAGCCAAGGAAACCTCCGATAAAGAAGCCGGGAAGGCTGCGCAATGACCGAGGCAGCCGTTCGTATCGGCGACGCCGGCGAGCTGTTGCTCAGCGGCGTGCTGGATTACCGTACCGGGCCTGACCTGCGCAAGCAGGGCCAGGCACTGATCAAGGCCAGCGGCGCGCCTGCGCTGGTGGTTGACTGTTCGGCGGTGACCAAATCCAGCAGCGTTGGTCTATCGTTGCTGCTTTGCTTCATGCGCGATGCCGAAGCGGCAAAAAAGCCGCTTAGTATCCGTGCCTTGCCGGAAGACATGCGCGAGATTGCCGAGGTTTCCGGCCTGACCGAGATGTTGGCACACCCTTAATACACATTCATCAGAGAAGCCCCCCGTCAGAGTCCTGCTATGCGGGGTTCGCAGGCGCGGGGCTTTTTTGTATGATGTGCGACCCGTGCGCACTGGGCGCCGATAGAGGTTGAGCATGCAGGCCCTAGAAGTTAAGAGCTTCCTTGAAGGAAAGCTGCCGGAAACGACTGTTGAAGTTGAAGGCGAAGGCTGCAATTTCCAGCTGAACGTGATTAGCGATGAACTGGCGGCATTGAGCCCGGTCAAGCGTCAGCAGCAGATCTATGCCCATTTGAACCCATGGATCACCGATGGCAGCATCCATGCGGTCACTATGAAATTTTTCAGCCGCGCGGCCTGGGCCGAGCGCACCTGAGCCCCCAAGGCGTCGAGATTCTTATGGATAAATTGATTATTACCGGCGGTGCCCGCCTTGATGGCGAGATCCGCATTTCCGGTGCGAAAAACTCCGCCTTGCCGATCCTGGCAGCGACCCTGCTGTGCGATGGCCCGGTGACTGTGGCCAACCTGCCGCACCTGCACGACATTACCACCATGATCGAGCTGTTCGGTCGCATGGGCATTGAGCCGGTGATCGACGAGAAGCTGGCCGTCGAAATCGACCCGCGCACCATCAAGACCCTGATCGCCCCGTACGAACTGGTGAAAACCATGCGTGCGTCGATCCTGGTGCTGGGCCCGATGGTTGCTCGTTTTGGCGAAGCCGAAGTGGCCTTGCCTGGCGGTTGCGCCATTGGTTCGCGTCCGGTCGACCTGCACATCCGTGGCCTTGAGGCCATGGGTGCAGTCATCGACGTCGAAGGCGGCTACATCAAGGCCAAGGCGCCCGAAGGCGGCCTGCGTGGCGCGAACTTCTTCTTTGATACCGTCAGTGTGACCGGTACCGAGAACATCATGATGGCCGCTGCCCTGGCCAAAGGCCGCAGCGTGCTGCAAAACGCCGCCCGTGAGCCGGAAGTGGTCGACCTGGCCAACTTCCTCAACGCCATGGGCGCGAAGGTTTCCGGTGCTGGCACCGACACCATCACCATTGATGGCGTGGAGCGTCTGCACACCGCCACCTACAAGGTCATGCCTGACCGCATCGAGACCGGCACCTACCTGGTTGCCGCCGCCGTGACCGGTGGCCGCGTGAAGGTCAAGGACACCGATCCGACCATCCTTGAAGCCGTTCTGGAAAAACTCAAGGAAGCCGGCGCAGAGATCACCACAGGCGAAGACTGGATCGAGTTGGACATGCACGGCAAGCGGCCAAAAGCCGTCAACGTGCGTACTGCTCCGTACCCGGCGTTCCCAACCGACATGCAAGCGCAGTTCATCTCCCTGAACGCCATTGCCGAAGGTACCGGTGCCGTAATCGAGACCATCTTCGAAAACCGCTTCATGCACGTGTATGAACTGCACCGCATGGGCGCCAAGATCCAGGTCGAAGGCAACACGGCCATCGTCACCGGCATCGACAAGCTCAAGGGCGCGCCAGTGATGGCTACCGACTTGCGTGCCTCGGCCAGTCTGGTGATTTCGGCACTGTGCGCTGACGGCGACACCCTGATCGACCGCATCTACCACATAGACCGTGGTTATGAGTGCATCGAAGAAAAACTGCAGATGCTCGGCGCGAAAATTCGCCGCGTACCGGGCTAGTCCCCGCTGCTCTGTAGGAGCGAGCTTGCTCGCGAAGGCCTCATGTGCACCGCGTTGACTCTGAATAAACGCGTTATCGTTGACGTTCTTCGCGAGCAAGCTCGCTCCTACACACTGGTTTGTTTCAAATCGAGGCTGTCATGGCCTCGATCTGTGTCCGGCACTGTTTGTGACCGGACAGCAATAGCCTGATGAAGGACTGACGTTCCCATGTTGACCATCGCACTGTCCAAGGGCCGCATCCTTGACGACACGTTGCCGCTTCTGGCTGAAGCGGGCATCGTGCCGACCGAGAATCCGGACAAGAGCCGCAAGCTGATCATCCCCACGACCCAGGACGACGTACGCCTGTTGATCGTGCGGGCTACCGACGTGCCGACCTACGTTGAACATGGTGCCGCCGACCTCGGTGTCGCGGGTAAGGATGTGCTGATGGAATACGGTGGTCAGGGCTTGTATGAGCCACTGGACCTGCGTATCGCCCTGTGCAAGCTGATGACCGCCGGCCGTGTCGGCGATGTCGAGCCCAAGGGCCGTCTGCGCGTGGCGACCAAGTTCGTCAACGTTGCCAAGCGTTACTACGCCGAACAAGGCCGCCAGGTCGATATCATCAAGCTCTACGGCTCGATGGAACTGGCACCACTGATCGGCCTGGCCGACAAGATCATCGACGTGGTCGACACCGGCAACACCCTGCGCGCCAACGGTTTGGAGCCTCAGGATTTCATTGCCGACATCAGCTCCCGTCTGATCGTCAACAAAGCTTCGATGAAGATGCAGCACGCCCGTATCCAGGCGTTGATCGACACCCTGCGCAAGGCAGTGGAGTCTCGACACCGCGGTTGACTCACCCGCGTAGCTGAAAAGCTACGCCCGTCTATCCGCCTCATAGCCAGAATTCTCAGGTGCCCAAGCGGAAACGACTGCTAGTTTAGGGCGCCTGAGTTTTTGCCAATTCTATTGAGGCCCTCGCTATGACCACGTCCACTGCAATTGCCCGACTCAACGCTGCCGACCCGGATTTCGCCCATCATCTGGATCATCTGCTGAGCTGGGAAAGCGTGTCCGACGACTCGGTCAACCAGCGGGTGCTCGACATTATCAAAGCCGTGCGCGAGCGCGGTGATGCGGCGCTGGTGGACTTTACTCGCCAGTTCGACGGCCTGGACGTCAAGTCGATGGCGGACCTGATCCTGCCCCGCGAACGCCTGGAACTGGCCCTGACGCGTATCACCGCGCCCCAGCGCGAAGCCCTGGAAGTCGCAGCGGCACGGGTGCGCAGCTACCACGAAAAGCAGAAGCAAGATTCCTGGAGCTACACCGAAGCCGATGGCACCGTACTGGGCCAGAAGGTCACGCCGCTGGATCGCGCCGGCCTTTACGTGCCGGGCGGTAAAGCCTCGTATCCGTCGTCCGTGTTGATGAATGCAATCCCGGCCAAAGTGGCGGGTGTCACTGAAGTGGTCATGGTAGTCCCGACCCCTCGTGGCGAAATCAACGAGCTGGTGCTGGCTGCCGCCTGCATCGCCGGTGTGGACCGCGTGTTCACCATCGGTGGCGCCCAGGCCGTTGCGGCCCTGGCCTATGGCACTGAAAGCGTGCCGAAGGTCGACAAGGTTGTTGGCCCTGGCAACATCTACGTCGCTACCGCCAAGCGCCATGTGTTCGGCCAGGTCGGTATCGACATGATCGCCGGCCCTTCGGAAATTCTGGTGGTGTGTGACGGCCAGACCGACCCGGACTGGATCGCCATGGACTTGTTCTCCCAGGCTGAGCACGACGAAGATGCCCAGGCGATCCTGGTCAGCCCCGATGCCGAGTTCCTCGACAAGGTCGCCGCCAGCATCAATAAGCTACTGCCGACCATGGAGCGTGCCGAAATCATCGAGAAGTCGATCAATGGCCGCGGCGCACTGATTCTGGTGCGTGACATGGAGCAGGCCATTGAAGTGGCCAATCGCATCGCGCCAGAACACCTGGAGCTGTCCGTCGCAGACCCGCAAGCCTGGCTGCCGTCGATTCGTCACGCCGGTGCGATCTTCATGGGGCGCCACACCAGCGAAGCCTTGGGCGACTACTGTGCCGGCCCGAACCACGTGCTGCCGACCTCTGGTACGGCGCGTTTTTCATCGCCGCTGGGGGTGTATGACTTCCAGAAGCGTTCGTCGATTATCTTCTGCTCGCCACAAGGTGCTTCCGAGTTGGGCAAGACCGCCTCGGTGCTGGCCCGTGGTGAATCCCTCAGCGCTCACGCACGCAGCGCCGAATATCGCATCCTTGAAGAGAAGGGGAACTGAGAGATGAGTAAATTCTGGAGCCCTTTCGTCAAGGACCTCGTGCCTTACGTCCCTGGCGAGCAGCCAAAGCTGACCAAGCTGGTCAAGCTCAACACCAACGAAAACCCATACGGCCCATCGCCCAAGGCGCTGGCGGCCATGCAGGCCGAGTTGAACGACAACTTGCGCCTGTACCCGGACCCCAACAGCGACCTGCTCAAGCAGGCCGTGGCCAGGTATTACGGGATCGACGCCGGCAAGGTGTTCCTCGGCAACGGTTCCGACGAAGTGCTGGCGCACATCTTCCATGGTCTGTTCCAGCACGATCTGCCGTTGCTGTTCCCGGATATCAGCTACAGCTTCTACCCGGTGTACTGCGGCCTGTACGGCATCACGTTCGACGCGGTGCCATTGGACGAGCAGTTCCAGATTCGCGTCGCTGACTATGCCAGGCCCAACGGCGGCATCATCTTCCCCAACCCGAACGCGCCCACCGGCTGCGTGTTGGCGCTGGATACTGTGGAACAGATACTCAAGGCCAGCCCGGATTCGGTGGTAGTGGTCGATGAAGCCTACATCGACTTCGGCGGCGAAACCGCTATCAGCCTGGTTGACCGTTACCCGAACCTGCTGGTGACCCAGACCCTGTCCAAATCGCGCTCACTGGCTGGTTTGCGTGTGGGCCTGGCCGTGGGCCACCCAGACCTGATCGAAGCGCTGGAGCGGGTCAAGAACAGCTTCAACTCCTATCCGCTGGACAGGCTGGCGATTGTTGGCGCGGCGGCGGCGTTCGAAGACCGTGAATACTTCGAGCAGACCTGCCAGAGGGTGATCGACAGCCGCAACAAGGTGGTCGCGCAACTGGAAGGCAAAGGGTTTGAAGTGTTGCCCTCGGCGGCGAACTTCATCTTTGCGCGCCACCCACGGCATGACGCTGCTGGATTGGCAGCCAAGTTGCGTGAGCAGGGGGTTATCGTGCGGCACTTCAAGCAGGAGCGGATTGCCCAGTTCCTGCGGATCAGTATCGGTACGCCTGAGCAGAACCAGGCGCTGATTGATGGGCTCGGCGAGCTCTAATTCTTTACAGGCAGTAAGGGCTTGCCCGCAATGAGGTCACCAGCTACACCAGAAAACTGGAGGCTTAGATCAGCGGCTCATCCGGCTTCTTGTTCTTCCAGCCATCATTACCTGGCAGCAGCAGGTTCAAACCTATCGCCACCACGGCGCACAGGGCGATGCCCTTGAGGCCGAAATCATCCGGGCCGGTGCCGGTACCCACCAGCACACCGCCAATCCCGAACACCAACGTTACCGACACAATCACCAGGTTGCGTGCTTCACCCAGGTCGATCTTGTGGCGAATCAGCGTGTTCATCCCCACTGCGGCAATCGAGCCGAACAGCAGGCATAGAATCCCGCCCATCACCGGCACGGGGATGCTCTGCAGCAGTGCGCCGAACTTGCCGATAAACGCCAGGCTGATGGCAAACACTGCCGCCCAGGTCATGATTTTCGGGTTGTAGTTCTTGGTCAGCATCACGGCGCCGGTCACCTCGGCGTAGGTGGTGTTCGGCGGGCCGCCAAACATGCCGGCAGCCGTGGTGGCGATACCGTCACCCAGCAAAGTGCGGTGCAGGCCAGGCTTTTTCAGGTAGTCGCGACCGGTCACGCTGCCCACCGCAATCACGCCGCCGATATGTTCGATCGCCGGGGCCAGGGCCACCGGGACGATAAACAGGATCGCCTGCCAGTTGAACTCAGGTGCAGTGAAGTGGGGTAGGGCGAACCACGGCGCAGCCGCGATCTTTGCCGTGTCGACCACGCCAAAGTAGAACGACATGGCAAAACCCACCAGCACGCCGGAGATGATCGGCACTAGGCGGAAAATGCCTTTGCCGAACACGGCCACGATCAAGGTGGTCAGCAGTGCGGGCATCGAGATCAGCATCGCCGTCTGGTAATGGATCAACTCGGCGCCGTCGCCGGATTTGCCCATGGCCATATTGGCCGCAATCGGCGCCATGGCCAGGCCGATCGAGATGATCACGGGGCCGATGACCACCGGTGGCAGCAGCCGGTCGATAAAACCGGTGCCCTTGACCTTCACGGCCAGGCCCAGGAACGTATAGACGAAGCCGGCTGCCATCACCCCACCCATGGTCGCCGCCAGGCCGAATTGGCCCTTGGCGAGGATGATCGGAGTGATAAACGCGAAGCTTGATGCCAAAAATACCGGCACCTGCCGCCCTGTCACCACCTGGAACAGCAAGGTGCCCAGGCCGGCGGTGAACAGTGCGACGTTTGGATCAAGACCTGTGATCAGCGGCATCAACACCAGCGCGCCAAATGCTACGAAGAGCATCTGTGCGCCAGACAGGATCTGGCGCCAAAGCGGGTCGTTGAATTCATCCTGCATGTTCACGCGTCCTTCTGCTTGGTGCCGAAGATCTTGTCACCGGCATCGCCAAGGCCCGGGATGATGTAGCCGTGTTCATTCAGGCGCTCATCGATGGATGCGGTGTAGATCTGCACATCCGGGTGGGCCTTCTCGACGGCGGCGATGCCTTCGGGCGCAGCCACCAGCACCATGGCGCGAATGTCCCGGCAACCGGCTTTTTTCAGCAGGTCGATGGTCGCAACCATGGAACTGCCAGTGGCGAGCATCGGGTCGATGATCATGGCCAGGCGCTCGTTGATTTCCGGAACAAGCTTTTCCAGGTAGGTGTGGGCCTGCAGTGTTTCTTCATTGCGGGCAACGCCCACGGCGCTGACCTTGGCGCCCGGGATCAGGCTGAGTACACCTTCGAGCATACCGATACCGGCACGCAGGATAGGCACGACGGTAATTTTCTTACCGGCGATTTTCTCCACTTGTACGGGACCGGCCCAACCGGGGATCTCGTAGGTTTCCAGGGGTAAATCCTTGGTGGCTTCGTAAGTCAGCAGCGCTCCGACTTCCTGAGCAAGCTCACGGAAATTCTTCGTGCTAATGTCGGCACGGCGCATAAGGCCGAGTTTGTGTCGGATCAGCGGGTGGCGGATCTCGCGAGTGGGCATGGGAAAGGCTCCGGCGGCGGGCAAAAAAACCGGCCTAGATTAATCTATCCGAGGGTGTTGTCCTATAGACATCAAGTACGTTAGTCCATAAAGGCTTGATTGGAGCGCACGAGAAGCGTACCTTCGCCCGCTTTTCTTGCCACAGCACCCCCTTGGAGAGCGCCATGTCTGCTGATCTCGAGCATATCCGTCAAATCATGCACGAGGCTGACTGCCTGTACACCGAAGCGCAGGTCGAAGCAGCAATCGCCAAGGTCGGCGAGCACATCACTCGCGAAATGGCCGACACCAACCCGGTGGTCTTTTGCGTGATGAACGGTGGTCTGATCTTCGCCGGTAAATTGCTTACCCACCTGCAATTCCCACTGGAAGCCTCATACCTGCACGCCACCCGTTATCGCAACGAAACCAGCGGCGGCGACCTGTTCTGGAAGGCCAAGCCGGAAGTTTCGTTCATCGATCGCGATGTGCTGATCATCGACGACATCCTCGATGAAGGTCATACCCTGGGGGCGATCATTGATTTCTGCAAACATGCTGGCGCGCGCAAAGTGCACACCGCCGTACTGATCGATAAAGACCACGACCGCAAAGCCCGTCCTGAACTGAAAGCCGATTTTGTGGGTCTGCCGTGCGTCGACCGCTATATCTTTGGTTATGGCATGGACTACAAAGGCTACTGGCGTAACGCCAATGGCATCTTTGCCGTTAAAGGAATGTAATCGATGGCCCGCTTTCTTGATCAGACTCTGTTTGCCGAATTGGCCGAGAAAGCGGCCGCCAACCCCCGTGGGCGTCAGAACGTCAACTTCCATGAGATGCAAGAGCCTTGTCATCGCATGGCAGTCGGCTTGCAGCCCAGCACCTATGTGCAGCCTCATCGTCACCTGAGCGCCGATAAGGCCGAGACCTTGCTGGTGCTCAAGGGGCGTCTGGGAATCCTGATTTTCAGCGAGACCGGCGAACTGCTCAGCAAGCGTGTGTTGGAAGCGGGCGGGGAATGCCAGGGCGTCGACCTGTCGCCCGGCGTTTTTCATGGCCTGGTGGTGCTGGAGCCAGACAGCATCATGTTTGAATGCAAAGCAGGCCCTTATCGTCCTGTTGGCGATGGCGAACTGGCAAGCTGGGCGCCTCGTGAAGGCGAGGTGGGGATGGCGGAGTATCACCGCTGGATGCTTGCCCAGTTCGATTGAACACTGACATCCAAATGCAGGAGCGAGCTTGCTCGCGAAAAACGTCAACGATAACGCGTGCTTCCTGAATGAACGCGGCGCCTTAGAGCTTTTCGCGAGCAAGCTCGCTCCTACAGGTATTAGGGCAAGCCCCTCCCACATACTGCGTCGCGCAGGTAGACTTCTAGCCCCGTGTAAATGTCTGCAGGCTGGAGTCGGTAATGCGTAAAGATAAGAAACAGGTGATTGGCGACGAGATCGGTGACGACCAAATCAAGTTGTTCCTGGACTTTGAGCCGGTTGATGCGACTTCACCGTCCCTGCACAAACTGATCAAGGCCTATCGCGGCCTGCGTATCGACGATTTCGAGCGTTTCCTGGGCTTTTTCAAAGAAGCAGGCCTGGACCTGGATGGCCAGGATGAGCATGGCCAGACCTTTGTCGACCTGATCAAGGACCAGCGCAACGCCGCCGAATACATCGAGCTGATCGACAAAGCCCGCGGCTGATTATCCGAGCCACGAAAAAACGCCCCGGCCTCATGAGAGGCCGGGGCGTTTTGCTTTCAACGGTAGGCGCGAGCTTGCTCGCGAAGAGCCTGCGTTAATCCACTTGCGCTGCGTTATCGTTGACGTTTTTCGCGAGCGAGCTCGCTCCTACAGGGTCCACCAGCTCAAGGCTGATGTTGTTTTGCGTGTTGATCTTGCGATACAGCTCGGCGTCCGTCTCCAGAACCTTTTCCCGCGCCGGGAAGATCTCGTGCAGCTTGCTCGCCCATTCACCGGCAGTTTTCTCCGGGAAGCAGCGCTCGATCAGCTCCAGCATGATCGAGACGGTGACCGAAGCACCAGGAGACGCGCCCAACAGCGCCGCAAGCGAACCGTCCTTGGCAGCAACCAGTTCGGTGCCGAACTGCAGCACGCCGCCTTTCTTCGGGTCTTTCTTGATGATTTGCACCCGCTGGCCGGCCACTTCCAGGCGCCAGTCTTCGGCTTTCGCCTCGGGGTAGAAGCGACGCAGGGATTCCAGGCGCTGTTCCATGGACTGGCGTACTTCGCTGACCAGGTACTTGGTCAGGTCCATGTTGTCGCGGGCCACGGCCAGCATCGGGCCGATGTTGCCGGCGCGAATCGACATCGGCAGGTCAAGGAACGAGCCGTGTTTGAGGAACTTGGTGGTAAAGCCTGCGTATGGCCCGAACAGCAGGGATTTCTTGCCATCCACTACGCGGGTGTCCAGGTGCGGCACGGACATGGGCGGCGAGCCCACGGCGGCCTGGCTGTAAACCTTGGCCTGGTGCTGCTTGACCACTTCCGGGTTGTCGCAACGCAGCCACTGGCCACTGACCGGGAAGCCGCCGAAGCCTTTGCTCTCTTCGATGCCCGAGGCTTGCAGCAGCGGCAGAGCCGCGCCACCTGCGCCAAGGAACACGAACTTGGCGTCCACTTCGCGGCTGTTGCCGCTGTTAACGTCCTTGATGCTCACGGTCCAGCCGGCGCCGTTGCGCTTGAGGCCGGTGACGCGCTTGCAGTACTTGACCTGGGCATCCGCAGAGCTGGTCAGGTGGCTGAGCAACTGATTGGTCAGGGCACCGAAGTTGACGTCGGTGCCGTTCATCACGCGGGTAGCGGCGATTTTTTCGTCGAGCGGGCGGCCCGGCATCATTAGCGGCATCCACTCGGCCATCTCACTGCGGTCTTCGGTGTAATGCATATCCGAAAACGCGTGGTGCTGGCTGAGGGTCTCAAAGCGCTTCTTGAGGAAGGACACGCCTTTGTCGCCCTGCACGAAGCTCAGGTGCGGGACCGGGCTGATGAACGACCTGGACGAGCCAAAGGTGCCTTTCTTGGTCAGGTAAGCCCAAAACTGCTTCGACACCTCGAACTGGGTGTTGATGTGCACGGCTTTCTTGATATCGATGGAGCCATCGGCGGCCTGCGGCGTGTAGTTCAGCTCACACAGCCCGGCATGGCCGGTACCGGCGTTGTTCCACGGGTTGGAACTCTCCGCGGCACCCGAATCCATCAGCTCAACGACTTCCAGCTTGAGGCCGGGGTCGAGCTCTTTGAGCAGTACGGCCAGGGTGGCACTCATGATGCCGGCCCCTACCAGAACTACGTCGACTGCTTCGTTATGCGCCATTTAACGCGTCTCCAAAATCTGCAGCACCAAATTGACGGCATGGCTGCCAGGAGTGACGGGGCGGTTCACGTGTTGCCCCAGGTTACCCATGGCCAGGATCGCCATGTCCGTTTCGCAATTCTTTGCAACTTCAGCACACGCTTCCTGCCGGGCTAATCTGCCTATGAACGCATTCATGGGCGCCTGTGGCAATTCGACTTATGGTCAAAGCGTGCGATTCGTGCAACCAATCCGTAGCGGACAGGCTCAAGCTCCGGTTTTTGAGGAAGGCTCGATCCTGTGTAATTGGGCTGACCCAGACGCTGATGGTGCTTGTACAAACGCCAAACTATTCATTTGCTCGCCACACTCTTGTGAAGTTGTGAAAACCCGTTTTTTCACGCTCTTTTGAAGACGTGAACCTCAAAAAAGGGCTGCCCCAGCCTGGCACCTGGCCCGTAAACCTTTGCCGACACGCGGCAAAACGGGCAAACAACACAAGTGGCCGAGCGCAATGGCAGCTCTGGCAGATTCGATAAAAGGCGGGGTGGTTTGCAAAGGAAACAGCAAGCACGCCAGCTTCACTCGATCTGTGTGGGCGGCTCTCTGTGGGCGATTTGGGGGTTAATGCCTGGGCATTAACGATGCTGCGGGGCCCGATCAGGAGACGTCCTTATAATCGGGGGGAGATTGTAGCGAAGAACGCCAAGGAAATGGGCGTGTTTTATGACTTTTATTCGGGTCCCGGTCAGGAGGCCAACGCTTGCCGATGTTGTGCGCGAAAAACCTGCGGGCTGACCCGGGCGCTGGCCGGCAGGGGGCGGTGCATCCAGCCCAGGTGAGTCTCGGTCACTTCAACCCAACCTTCACCGACGGGCGGCAGGCTGCATTGCTTGAATGCCTGGCAATGGCCCTGGGCGTCGAGCAGGGCAAAGTGGCGATGACGGGCGTGTGACATGAACAGGGTCTTGAGAAGGCGCATGGCTGTGTACCTGGTGTGTTACATGCTTGAAGAGTGCCAGTGTGGCATGACACTGCGGTGACCAATTTATGCGAATTTGTAATTTGCCCTTGGCTTCAGCCACCGTTCAGGATTGCTGGTGAGTGGCGTGCGTGCACCGTTATACTGGCGACCTGTCTGCGCCTAGTCCTGGAGAAATGAGTATGTTGCAACGCCTGTTGTTCGGTTTGATCACTGTGACCAGTTTGACCCTGGTTGGCTGCGCCAACAGCCCGCAACAACTCAGCCCGCAACCTAAAGTCACTGCGCCGTTGGCTGCGGTAGGCCATGGCCAGCCGGTCTCGGTACGCGTGGTCGACGGGCGTCCGTCGCCGACCCTGGGCTCGCGTGGCGGCCTGTACCCGGAGACCGCACTGATTTCGGTGACCGGCCAGGATGTGCTGCCCAAGCTGCAGGCCCAGGCTGAAGCTGCTGTGCGTTTGCTGGGCTTTACGCCGACCAACTCGCCAGGTGTGCCGCAACTGACCGTGACCCTGGCCGAGCTGAAGTACCAATCGCCCAAAGAGGGGCTGTATGTGACCGAAGCCTCCATCGGCGCGACCTTCAAGTCTGACGTCAGCGCCGGTACCCGTCGCTACAGTGGTCGCTACGCTGCTTCGCTGAACCAGCGCTTTGGCATGTCGCCCAACCAGGAAACCAACACTAAATTGGTCAGCGATGTGCTCAGTGATGCCTTGACCCGCCTGTTCAAGGACCCAAGCATCGGTCAACTGCTCAGCGCGCAATAAGCCGGTTATAAAAAAACCGGGCTCATCACTGAGCCCGGTTTTTTTGTGCCTGTAGTTTGGTCAGGCGGCCGTATCGACATAAAAGTCCAGCATGCTCACGCCGGTAAGAAAATCCAGCTCCGGCAGGTCGGCATGTTGGTGCCCGCCGAGGGCGCAATACACCAGCCAATGGCGGTCCTGAACGTTGAACGCAAGGCTGCCGACCAGCGCCTCTTGCTCATCGCTTTGGGCGATCAGATACAGCCGATCCTGGTTTTGCGCATGCAACATGACAAGCTCCTCAAGCGTCGAAGGGCAACAGAGTGGCTTGTTAAGGTGACGTTCAGGTGACGCTGTAAATTACTGGATACATTAACCGTCAACGGAGAAGGAGCATTAACGGCGCAGGAGGCGACTATCGTTCAGGTTGGTATCTGGACTGATATCCGAATACTGATTCGCCGAGGTTTGCGATGGCGCTGCTCATCAATGCTATTGCCCTGTTGGTTGCCTGCTCGGGCGCCCTGGTGCTGTTCATCACCCGCTTGCATGCGCAACGTGCGATGGCCGATTTGGCCATGCGCAGCGAAGAGCGCGCTATCGACCAGCCGATGCTCTTTCTGGATACGCACACTGAACGGGCGCATCGTCAGGCATACCGCGTCGGGTTCGGCTGCCTTGGCCTGGCCCTGGCAATCTCCTGGCTCAGCACCCATTTCTAATTTCACTGCAAAACCAAATGTGGGAGCGGGCTTGCCCGCGAAGGCGGTGTATCAGCCACTGAGTCTTTAACTGAATCACTGCTATCGCAGGCGAGCCAGCTCCCACACTGGCCATGTACTGCCCGTAGAATCAGCGCCTGCCACATATCCCCTGTAGGGGCACATATTACAGGGGGATCCCGGCCTTGACCCGATACTGATTGCGTACCGGCGTCGCATACTGCACCACCAGATAAGGCCGGTGCTCCGCCGGGCACTCATTCAAGCGCCGCTCCCATTCCGCCTTGGCCTTGGCCAGCTCATCGGCCGGGAATACGTCCGCCGCTTTGGGCACCTGCAGTTGCGGGTCGGCATCGCTCCACTGCGCGTACGCCAGGTAATGCACCGGGAATAAGCGGTAGCCACCGAGGATCTGCCGATCCATTTCCACTGCCAGCAGCTTGGTATCTTCGAAGCGCTCGGTAATCGGCGGCGCAAAATTCACGTGCACCCGGCCTTTGTAGCCGGTGATACCCAGGGCAATGCTCACGTCGTCCTCGCCCGGCGCCTTGGTGTAGGTGCCGGTGGTGGCGCGGATGTACAGCTCGCGGGCCTTGGCGGCATCGCAAGGGTCGTACTCGTAGCTGATGGACACCGGCGTCAGGTTCAACGACTGAATGACCTCGGCAAACGGCTCGTCCTTGCGGCTGACGTGGAACATTTTGAGGATTGCCGATTCGGTACGGTCATCACCATCCTTGGCCCGGCCTTCGGCCTGGGCGATCCAGATCGACTGGCAGTCGTTGCGGATCGAGTGGTTGATATAGGCCGACAGCAGGTTGTAGGCCGCCATCTTCTCCTTTCGCCCGGTGATCGAACGGTGCACGATGAAACTCTTGTTCAGGCGCATCAGGTCGCTGACAAACGGCTTTTGCAGCAGGTTGTCACCGATGGCGATGCGTGGCGTCGGCAGGCCGGCGTGGTATACGGCATAGTTGACGAAGGCCGGGTCCATCACGATGTCGCGGTGGTTGGCCAAAAACAGATAAGCGGTGCCGGATTTGAGCTGCTCGACGCCGGTGTAGGTCACGCCGTCGGTCGCCCGGTCAATGGTGTGGTCGACGTAGTACTCGACTTTGTCTTGCAGCGTCGCCACGGTGGTGACGCCGGCAAACTCACGGCGCAATTTGCGCGCGATCATCGGCTTGAGCAACCAGCCCAGGGCGCCGGCAAAGCGCGGGAAGCGAAAGTGGGTCAGGATGTCCAGAAAGGCCTTGTCACTGAACAGACGCGCCAGCACTGCCGGGACTTCGCTGTCGTTGTAAGGTCGGATGGTATCGAATTCGCCCATCATGCTCTCTTGTTAGAAACGGCTAGGGTAAGTAAAGGAAATAGCAGGGGCGGCGTGAGTAAACTGGCTCTGCCGGAATAGCCCTGTAAATAGACCGGCGATTATACGCACAAGTCACCTGGGAGACTGCGATGCTGGAAACTGCGCTGTACGATTGTCCTTATTGTGGCGAAGCGGTCGAGACAACCGTGGATTTGTCTGGCGGGGACCAGACCTATATAGAAGACTGCCAAGTGTGTTGCCGGCCGATCACGTTCGACCTGCAAGTTCATGGTGAAGAGTGGATGCTTGAAACCCGCAGCGAAAATGAATAGCAGGTAAGCCCCATGCAGCGAATCTACGAACCGGAAAACCTGATGGAGGGCGAGTTGCTGCAGCAGATGCTTGCCAGTGAAGGCATCGAAGCGCACCTGGTGGGGCGCCACTTGCTCGGTGGTACCGGCGAGTTGCCAATCTTCGGTTTGCTGGGGATGGAGGTCGATAACGATCAGGCGGCTGATGCCCGAGAGCTGATTACTGCCTATATTGGCGCGCAACCGTTGCCCGGCGACGAACCCGACAGCTTCCCCGACGTACTGGTCTGTTAGGCTGTCGGTCGGTTTACCCCAAGAGTCGTGTTGCCCCATGTGTGGACGTTATGCCCTGTTTCGCTGGAACCCTGCCTTTGCTGCCTTGCCGGGCTTCCCCGCCGACCAGCAGGCCCAGTGGAACATTTCCCCGAATGATTCGGTACTGATCCAGCGCCTGAGCGAAGGCCAGCTCACCCTGGCGCGTGCCCGTTGGGGCCTTACGCCGCCCTGGCTGACAGACATGTCGCGCACCCCAGCCCATGCCCGCGCCGAAACCCTGGCCGAACAACCGATGTTCCGTGAAGCGTTCCGCCAGCGCCGCTGCTTGCTGCCGGCCAACGGTTTCTACGAATGGCGCGGCACCCAGCGCAAGCGCCCGTATTGGTTGACGCCGGGGGAGGGTTCTACCTTGTTTTTTGCCGCAATCTGGGAGGCGTATCCCGTGCAGGAGCAGGTGTGGCTGAGTACCGCGGTGGTCACCCAGGCGGCGCAAAGCCAACGTCGGCCATTGATTCTTGATGCGGCGGGGCAGGCCGCCTGGCTCGATCCCGAGACGCCGTTGCAGGTGCTGCAAGGGTTGCTGGCGGGTGAGCCCAGCGCTTTGCGTGAGCGCGTGCTGGCCAATATGGTCAATGATCCAAAGCTCAATGGGCCGGAGTGCCTGACCCCGGCTTGAGCCTGCACTGTGGGATGTATCCGAAAATCAGCGGTTAAATGTCTGATGTATCTGGCGCCAATACCAACGACCGCCTACGATACGCGCCATGTTTTCAGGGAGCGTGTTCATGAAGAAGTCATTGGCGGTAAGCGGTTTGGTTGCAGCGATGTTGCTGGCGGGTTGCCAGTCGGTCAACACGACCAGCGGCGGAGCCGTTGGGGTTGAGCGCAAGCAATACATGTTCAGCATGTTGTCGAGCCAGGAAGTCGACCAGATGTATGCCCAGTCCTACCAGCAGACCCTGGGTGAAGCCAGTGGCAAAGGCGTTCTGGACAAGACCAGCGCCAACGCCAAGCGTGTGCAGGCCATCGCCAAGCGCCTGATCGCTCAGGCGCCGACCTTTCGCGCGGACGCCGCCCAGTGGAACTGGGAAGTGAACCTGATCAAAAGCGACGAGATGAACGCCAACTGCGGGCCTGGCGGCAAGATCCTGGTGTACAGCGCGTTGATCGACAACCTCAAGCTCACCGACGATGAGTTGGCCGCAGTGATGGGCCATGAAATCGCCCACGCCCTGCGTGAGCATGGTCGTGAAGCGATGTCCAAGGCATACGGTATCGAGATGGCCAAGCAGGGCGCCGGGGCCCTGTTCGGTCTCGGCCAGGACAGCCTGGCACTGGCCGATACCGTGGCCAACTATGGCATGACCTTGCCCAACAGCCGCAGCAACGAAAACGAAGCCGACCTGATCGGCCTGGAGCTTTCGGCGCGTGCCGGATATAACCCGAACGCGGCGATCACGCTGTGGAATAAAATGGCCAAGGCTTCCGAAGGCGCGCCGCCGGAATTCATGAGCACTCACCCGGCTTCCGACAGCCGGATCGCTTCGTTGCAGGCCGCGATTCCGAAGGTAATGCCGCTGTACCAGCAGGCCAAAAAATCCTGATGGGCGCCGTGTAGCAGCGAGCTTGCTCGCGAAAAACTCACCGGCGCCGCGTTTATTCAGGCAGTACGCGTTATCGTTGACGTTTCTCGCGAGCAAGCTCGCTCCTACAGGCATCAAGGCAAACTAGATCCAGCCACTGCTTTGCATGGCTTTGTAGACCGCCACGATTGCCAGCACAAAAAACGCCGTAGCCGCCAATCGACGAATCAAGGTCAGCGGTAGTTTCTCCGCGGCGAAATTCCCCGCCAGAACCACCGGTACGTTGGCAATCAACATGCCCAGGGTGGTGCCGATAATCACCAGCCACAACTCCGGATACTGCGCGGCCAGCATGACCGTGGCGATCTGGGTCTTGTCGCCGATTTCCGCAAGGAAGAACGCAATCAGCGTGGTCAGGAATGGCCCGAACTTGCGTGTGGTGCTGGCTTCGTCATCATCGAGCTTGTCCGGCACCAGGGTCCAGAGTGCCGTGGCACAGAAGCTCGCCGCAAGAATCCAGTGAAGCACCGCATCCGAGAAGAAACTCCCGAACCAGGCCCCCACGGCGCCGGCCGCCGCATGGTTGGCCAGGGTCGCGGCGACGATGCCGGCGATGATTGGCCAAGGCTTGCGAAAGCGGGCAGCAAGAATGAGCGCGAGCAGTTGCGTCTTGTCGCCGATTTCGGCCAAGGCAACGATTGCAGTAGGAACGAGTAGTGAATCCAGCATCAGGTAGTTTCCAGGGGCGGGTCGACACGGCTATGACACGTACAGCCTTCCCGCCCCGGGTAAGGTGTGCGTGTCATAGGTCTTGTCAAACCCCGGTCCGTCTGTGCGGACTCCTGGGTCGCATACGCCATGATCTGCTGACCAAGTATGTTGACGTATGCCGGACGAGCATGGCGCTCGTGGGAGACTACTCCCCTAGGACGCTGCGGATTCTGCCTAGGCAAAACCCATTCGGCAAGCCTTCTTTTTCAAAGGCCCTTCAGGGGCGCTTGGCGCGGTAGATACGAAAACCATTGCCTTCGGCCTTGATCGCGCAGATACCCAAATGCTCTTCGATCAGCGGCTGGTACTTCAGAAAGCTGTTGGCGACAAGGCGCAGTTCGCCGCCTTTTGCCAGATGTTTGGCCGCTTTTCGCAGCAAGTTCTCCGTGGCGAAATAATCGGTGTGCACCCCGACATGGAACGGAGGGTTGCTCAAAATCGCGTTCAAACCCATCGGTGCGGCATCGATTCCATCACCGGTCAGCACCTCGGCTTCCAGCCCGTTCGCCGCCAGCGTCAGCCGACTGCTGGCCGCCGCAAAGGCATCCACATCCAGCATGGTCACGGTGTTATGCGGGTAGCGACGCTTGACCGCAGCCCCCAGTACCCCGGCGCCGCAACCGAAGTCGAGCAGGTGCCCGCTTGGCAGTTTGTCCAGATGCTCCAGCAGCAACTCGGTGCCGCGGTCCAGGCGGCCATGGCTGAACACGCCCGGAAGGCTCACCACCTTCAGCGGGCCTTCGGCCAGCGGTACGTCGAAAACCTGCGCCAGGCTTTCCAGCTCCACGGCTTGCGGAGCATTGGCGACGGTGACTTGCCACAGCTGGCAATGCCGCGCGTTATCCAGCTTGCGTGGCTTGCCCAGAGGGCTCATCTGCTTGGCGGCGCTTTCGATGCCACCTTTTTTCTCACCTACCAGAAACAACTCGGCGCCAGGCAGGCGCGCGGCTACGGCGTTGAGCAGGTAGTGGGTGAGGTCCTTGGACTTGGGCAGGAAGATCACCGCCGCATCAAAGGCACGCTCGGGCACATTTACCCCGAACTGGCTGCGCTCGGGAAACCGCGCATCAAGCGCCGCCTGGTCGCCGGCGTGCCAACACCAGCCATGGGCGTTGGGCAGGCGCCCGAGCAAATCGTCGGCAGGCAGACCTGCCAGCAGCAGGTTGCCTTGAAAAAGTTCGGCCTGGCGAAGCAGTACTTCACTGCGCGGATCCATGGTCTGCTCCTTGAAAAAGGGGCGCAGTTTATCAACTGACGACGCGCAGCGGGGCACCGCTGAAAAAGCCTCGGGCGTTTTCCGTCAGTTGGCCGACGATCCGTTGCCGCGCTTCGCGACTGCCCCAGGCGTTGTGGGGCGTGACAATCAAGCGAGGAATGTCGCCGGCCAGCAGCGGGTTGCCATTGACCGGCGGCTCCACACTCAACACGTCGGTCGCCGCGCCACCCAAATGCCCGCTGCGCAACGCGTCCGCCAAGGCCTGTTCGTTGATCAAGCCACCGCGTGCGGTGTTGACGATAAACGCGCCGGGCTTGAGCAGCGCCAGTTCACGGGCGCCGATAAAGTCGCGGGTGTGTTCATTGAGCGGGCAATGCAAGGTCAGCGCATCGACCTGGGCCAGCAGTTCATCCAGTGGCACGCGGTCGGCGCGGGCAGGGCGCCCGGGAATTGCGCCGAGCACCACACGCATACCGAAGGCTTCGGCCAGACGCGCCACGGCACTGCCCAGTTCGCCATGGCCGAGCAGGCCGAGGGTTTTGCCTTCCAGTTCGACGATTGGATGGTCCAGCAGGCAGAACTGCCGGGCCTGCTGCCATTTACCGGCGGCTACATCCTGTTGGTAGTCTTTCAGACGCGTGGCGAGGTTGAGCAGCAGCATGATCGTGTGCTGGGCCACCGACGGCGTGCCGTAACCCTGGCAGTTGCTCACGGTGATGCCATGGGCGCGAGCGGCTTCAAGGTCGATATTGTTGGTGCCGGTGGCCGATACCAGGATCAGCTTGAGCTCGGGGCAGGCCGCCAGGGTTTGCGCCGTGAGCGGGATTTTGTTGCTGATCGCAACTTGAGCGCCCTGCAAGCGCTCCAGCACATTCTGCGCCGTGGTCTGTTCAAACAACTGCAGCTCGCTGAAGCAGTCACGCAGACCGCTGAGGTCAAGGTCGCCCAAGTCCAGCGAAGAGTGGTCGAGGAAGACGGCGCGGCGATTGTTCATGATCAACTGTACCTTTTGCGACGAGGTTCGAAGGCGTAATCTTCCGAGCCTATCAGATGAAATAATCAGTTACTTAATGGAGTGAGCATGTACGTCGCCGAGTTTTTGACCGTAGCCTTGATTCACTTGTTGGCGGTGGCCAGCCCCGGCCCGGATTTCGCCGTGGTGGTCCGTGAGAGCGTGACCCACGGGCGCCGCGCCGGCACCTGGACGGCCCTGGGCGTTGGCACGGCGATTTTCGTGCATGTGGGTTATTCGCTGTTGGGGATCGGTTTGATCGTGTCCCAGTCCATCGTGTTGTTCAATGCGCTCAAATGGGCTGCCGCGGCGTACCTGCTGTATATCGGCTTCAAGGCCCTGCGTGCGCAGCCGGCCAAGCCCACCGCCGAGGGCGAGCTGCACCGTGAAGCGGGCGAGCGCACCCCACGCGGCGCGTTTACCGCAGGCTTTGTGACCAATGGCTTGAACCCCAAGGCCACGTTGTTCTTCCTCTCGCTGTTCACCGTGGTGATCAACCCCCACACGCCGCTGGCGGTACAGGCTGGTTACGGTGTGTACCTGGCGGTGGCCACGGCCCTGTGGTTTTGCCTGGTGGCCATGTTGTTCAGCCAGCAACGCGTACGTGCCGGGTTTGCGAAGATGGGCCACTGGTTTGATCGGACCATGGGCGCGGTGTTGATTGCGATTGGGGTGAAGCTGGCGTTTACCAGCATGAAGTAATCAATTTTCTCAAGGGTACACAGCTCAAATGTGGGAGGGGGCTTGCTCCCGATAGCGGTGTGTCAGCCCTACATAAGCTGACTGACACCCTGCTATCGGGGGCAAGCCCCCTCCCACATGGGTCTTCCCTAAGCCGCGGATACTGGCGCAAAGCTAGCATTTGCTGAGTTCTGCAAATCATTCCTTTGGCTGATTTGGCTGAAACATAAGCCCTCTACAGTGCAGGTCTTAAAGCCAAGACCGCGCAGTCATTAAAGGGATTCGTATGTTGCAGACCCGTGTCATCCCGCCCGCCGAAGGTGCGTACCAATACCCGCTGCTGATCAAGCGCCTGCTGATGTCCGGGACTCGCTATGAGAAGACCCGGGAGATCATCTACCGTGACAAGCTGCGCTACACCTACCCGACGCTGATCGAGCGCGTTGCGCGCCTGGCTAATGTGCTGACCGAAGCCGGGGTCAAGGCCGGTGATACCGTGGCGGTGATGGATTGGGACAGCCACCGTTACCTGGAATGCATGTTCGCCATTCCGATGATCGGCGCGGTTATCCACACCATCAACGTGCGCCTGTCACCGGAACAGATTCTCTACACCATGAACCACGCCGAAGATCGCTTTGTGCTGGTCAACAGTGAGTTCGTGGGGCTTTACCAGGCGATTGCCGGGCAACTCACTACCGTCGACAAGACCTTGTTGATTACCGATGGTGACACCAGGACCGCAGAGTTACCCAACCTGGTCGGCGAATACGAAACCCTGCTGGCCGCCGCCAGCCCCCAATACGACTTCCAGGACTTCGACGAAAACTCCGTCGCCACCACCTTCTACACCACCGGTACCACCGGCAACCCCAAAGGCGTGTATTTCACCCACCGCCAACTGGTGCTGCACACCATCGGCGTGGCGACCATCATGGGCAGCGTCGACAGCGTGCGTTTGTTGGGCACCAACGATGTGTACATGCCGATCACACCGATGTTCCACGTACACGCCTGGGGCCTGCCGTATGTGGCGACCATGCTCGGCTTGAAGCAGGTCTACCCGGGGCGCTACGACCCGGAATACCTGGTGCAGCTGTGGCGCGAGGAGAACGTCACGTTCTCGCATTGTGTGCCGACCATTCTGCAAATGGTGCTCAACGCCAAGGCTGCCCAGGGTGTGGATTTTGCTGGGTGGAAAATCGTCATTGGCGGCAGCGCGCTCAACCGCTCGCTGTACGAAGCCGCCAAGGTCCGCGGCATTCAATTGACCGCCGCCTATGGCATGTCCGAGACCGGGCCGCTGGTGTCCTGCGCGCACCTCAATGAGGAGTTGATGGCCGGCAGCGAAGACGAACGCACCACCTACCGCATCAAGGCCGGTGTGCCCGGGCCGTTGGTTGAGGCGGCAATCATGGACACCGACGGCAATTTTCTCCCCGCCGACGGCGAAACCCAGGGCGAACTGGTGCTGCGCGCACCCTGGCTGACCGAGGGTTACTACAACGAACCGCAAAAGGGCGCCGAACTGTGGGCGGGCGGCTGGATGCACACCGGCGATGTGGCCACGCTGGATGCGTTCGGCGTGATTGATATCCGCGATCGCATCAAGGATGTGATCAAAACCGGTGGCGAGTGGATCTCGTCCCTGGCCCTCGAAGACCTGGTCAGCCGCCACCCGGCGGTACGCGAGGTAGCAGTGGTGGGCATCGCCGATCCGCAATGGGGCGAGCGCCCATTCGCCTTGCTGGTGGTGCATGAGGGCCATGTGATTGGCGCGCGGGAGCTCAAGGAGCACCTCAAACCTTTCGTTGAACTTGGGCATTTGAGCAAATGGGCGATTCCAAGCCAGATCGCGGTTGTTACTGAAATTCCCAAGACCAGTGTAGGAAAGCTCGACAAAAAACGTATCCGTATCGACATCATCGAATGGCAAGCCAACAACAGCACGTTCCTGTCTACGCTTTAATGCCCCTCGCCGCGCCCTTTCGGGCGCGGCAATGCTCTATCTCAAGCCTCTACTTGTGATTTGCCGAATTTCAGCCATCCTTCCCGCGTCGACCTTCGTCGGCGTGGCGAAAGGGTTGTGGCAGACAGGTTGGTGATGCAAATCACACTTTAGAGGGATCAAGCACTACCCCCCTCTGGCTATAGTCCCTTTCAGAGTTTTTCGCGGATGTTGCGCGTCGAGCCATGGAGGCTCGATTGCGGTTCGGCATTGGAATCGTTGTATCCCGGCCGTTACATCTGAAGAAAGGGCTCACTGCCATAACAATAAAATATGCACATGGAGTAGCGTCGATGACCCAAGTAAACCAGTTCTGGCGCCGGGCAAGACTGCCCCTGGCCGTCAGTCTCGCTTCTACGCTCGCCGGGCCTGCATTCGGCGTCAGTTTCAACATCGGTGAAATCGAAGGGAGCTTTGACTCCTCGCTTTCGGTGGGCGCGAGCTGGTCTACGGCCAAGCCCAATCGTGATCTGATTGGCGCCAACAATGGCGGCAAGGGCCTGTCCCAGACCTCCGATGACGGCCACTTGAACTTCAAGCGCGGCGAGACGTTCTCGAAGATCTTCAAGGGCATCCATGACCTGGAACTGAAGTACGGCGACACCGGCGTGTTTGTGCGTGGCAAGTACTGGTACGACTTCGAGCTCAAGGACGAAAGCCGTCAGTTCAAGGACATCAGCGACAACAACCGCAAAGAAGGCGCCAAGTCTTCGGGCGGGCAGATTCTCGATGCCTTCGTCTACCACAACTACTCGATTGCCGATGCCCCGGGTTCGGTGCGTTTCGGCAAGCAGGTGGTGAGCTGGGGCGAAAGCACCTTCATCGGTGGCGGCATCAACTCCATCAACCCGATCGACGTGTCAGCGTTTCGTCGTCCGGGGGCCGAGATCAAGGAGGGCCTGATTCCGGTCAACATGTTCTACGTGTCCCAGACGCTCACCGACAACCTGTCGGCCGAGGCGTTTTACCAACTGGAATGGGACCAGACCGTCACCGATAACTGCGGCACCTTCTTCTCGCAGCCGGACGTGATTTCCGATGGTTGCAGCAATAACCTGCGGGTGCTGAACAAGCGCTCGACCATTCCCGGCGCGGCACTGCCGACCCTGGGTGCCCTGGGCGTGGACGTCAACAACGAGGGCGTACTGGTGCGCCGTGGGCCGGACCGTGATGCTCGTGACAGCGGCCAGTTCGGCGTGGCCATGCGTTACAACTTCGAACCGCTGGACACCGAGTTCGGCGCCTACTTCATGAACTACCACAGCCGTGCGCCGATTTTCAGTGCACAGGGCGCGCCGTCGGCGGCCTATACCCGTCCACTGGGCCCGCTGGGAGCATTGCGTCCGCTGATCGTGGCGGGCAGCTCGAACTACTTCGTCGAGTACCCGGAAGATATCCGCCTCTACGGCTTGAGCTTCTCCACCACGTTGCCTACCGGCACCGCCTGGAGTGGTGAATTGAGCTATCGGCCGAATGCGCCGGTGCAGTTGAGCACCACCGACATTCTGTTCGCCGGTGTCACGCCGATTCCCGGCTTTGGCAATGCTTCGGTGCTCAAGGGCTCGCCCGGCCAGGACCTGCATGGCTACAACCGCAAGGAAGTCACCCAATTCCAGACCACCTTCACGCATTTCTTCGACCAAGTGATGGGCGCCAGTCGCCTGACCACTGTGGGTGAAATCGGTGTGACCCATGTGGGTGGCCTGGAAAGCAAGTCTCAGGCCCGTTATGGCCGCGATCCGGTATTCGGCCCAGGCACGCTGCCGGGTGGGTTTTGCAACGCGCTGAACAACTCCACCGCCAACGGCGCCGGCCTGCCCAACGCTGCCGGCCTGAACACCAACTGCAACAACGACGGCTACACCACGGCAACTTCCTGGGGCTACCGTGCCCGTGCCATCTGGGAATACCCGGACGTGTTCGCTGGCGTGAACCTCAAGCCCAACGTGGCCTGGTCCCATGACGTCAAAGGTTACTCGCCAGGCCCAGGCGGCAACTTTGAAGAGGGTCGCAAGGCGGTCAGCCTGGGCCTGGATGCCGAGTACCAGAACACCTACACCGCGAGCCTGGCGTACACCAACTTCTTTGGTGGCAAGTTCAGCACCGTGGATGACCGCGACTTTGTCGCCTTGAGCTTCGGCGCCAACTTCTAAGCACACTCTTTTCAAGTGGCATGTATTCAGGAAGACCAGAGTATGAAAATAACTAAAAGTCTGTTGCACGTCGGTGTGCTTGGGCTGTCGATCCTGGCGAGCAACGTCATGGCGGCAGTCTCGGCGGATGAAGCTGCCAAGCTCGGTACTACCCTGACCCCGATGGGCGCCGAGATGGCGGGCAACGCGGCCGGCACCATCCCCAAATGGTCACCCTTGCCGACCAACGCAGGTGCCGTGGATGCCCGCGGTTTCCTGGCCAACCCGTATGCCAGCGAACAACCGCAATTCACCATCACTGCGCAGAACGTCGAACAGTACAAGGACAAGCTGGCTCCAGGGCAGTACGCGATGTTCAAGCGTTACCCCGACAGCTTCAAGATGCCGGTCTACCCGACTCATCGCGGTGCCACGGTGCCGGCTGATGTGTTCGCCGCCATCAAGAAAAACGCCACCACCACCAACCTGGTGTCCGGCGGCAATGGCCTGGAAAACTTCGAGACCGCCGTGCCGTTCCCGATTCCCAAAACCGGCGTTGAAGTCATCTGGAACCACATCACCCGTTATCGCGGCGGCAGCGTGACCCGTTTGGTCACCCAGGCTACGCCGCAAACCAACGGCTCCTACAGCCTGGTGTACTTCCGCGACCAGTTCGTGTTCCGCGACAAGATGAAGGATTTCGATCCGAAAAATCCGGGCAATATCCTGTTCTACTTCAAGCAGCAAGTCACCGCCCCGGCGCGTCTGGCCGGTGGTGTACTGCTGGTGCACGAAACCCTGGACCAGGTGAAGGAGCCGCGTTCGGCGTGGGTCTACAACGCCGGCCAGCGCCGTGTGCGTCGGGCACCGCAAGTGTCCTATGACGGGCCGGGTACTGCTGCCGATGGCCTGCGTACCTCCGACAACCTCGACATGTACAACGGTGCGCCGGATCGCTACGACTGGAAGCTGGAAGGCAAGAAAGAAATCTACATCGCCTCCAACAGCTACAAGATCGACGATCCGAAGCTCAAGTACGCCGACATCATCAAGGCCGGCCACATCAACCAGGACCTGGCGCGCTACGAGCTGCGCCGCGTCTGGCACGTGGTCGCCACCTTGAAGGAAGGCCAGCGCCACATCTACGCCAAGCGTGACTTCTTTATCGACGAAGACACCTGGCAAGCGGCGGTGATCGACCACTACGACGGCCGTGGCCAACTGTGGCGCGTCGCCGAGGCCCATGCCGAGAACTACTACGACAAACAAGTGCCGTGGTACGCCCTGGAAACCCTCTACGACCTGCAGTCCGGCCGCTACCTGGCCCTGGGCATGAAGAACGAAGAGAAACAGGCTTATGACTTCGGCTTC
The DNA here is from genome assembly GCF_001439735.1 of Pseudomonas paralactis. Classification (GTDB taxonomy): domain Bacteria; phylum Pseudomonadota; class Gammaproteobacteria; order Pseudomonadales; family Pseudomonadaceae; genus Aquipseudomonas; species Aquipseudomonas paralactis. The sequence continues at coordinate 611,045 of NZ_JYLN01000002.1, read as the reverse complement.
ACCGCCACCACCAGCGACTTCACCCCAGCGGCCCTGCGCCAGGACGGTGTTCGCTAACCACTGCTGATGTATCCCCTGTGGGAGGGGGCTTGCCCCCGATAGCGGCTCGACAGTCGATAGCTATGTTGACTGATCCACCGCAATCGGGAGCAAGCCCACTCCCACTTTTTGTTTGTGGTGTCTTCTGGGATATTTCTTGTCGCAGTTCTTTTTCAGCCATTTGTTGCAAAGATCTACAATCCCGCCGCTTTTACCGCTAGTCTGCGGACATCTGCAATGCCGACAACAGCCTTCTACAAGAGCCCGGCGATGACTGATCTGTCCCGAATTCAAGCGCCTGCCGGTGTGGTGATACCAACCCTGGAAGGCCGTTTCTACAGGCCTCCTTTGCCTGATGGCTACGTGCTGCGCCCGCGCCTGTGCGAACGGTTGAATGCCGGGCTGGAGGGGCGACTGTTGCTGGTCTGCGCGCCCGCGGGCTTCGGCAAGAGCTCGTTGGCGGTGGAGTTCTGTCAGGGCCTGCCCGCGCACTGGCAAAGTCTGTGGCTGGGCCTGAGCCCGCGGGACAATGACCCTGGCCGCTTCCTTGAGCGGTTGCTCGACGGCTTGCAGCACTATTTTCCGCAGCTGGGCGCCCAATCCCTGGGCCTGCTGAAAATGCGTCAGCGTCATCAACCCTTTGCCTTTGAAGAGTGGCTGGACGGCTTGCTCGATGAGCTGGCGGAGCATCTGTCCACACGCTCGCCGCTATTGCTGGTGCTGGATGACTACCACCTGGCCCAGGGCCCGGTGCTGGATCGTTGTCTGCAATTTTTTCTCAATCATTTGCCCGATGGCCTGTTGGTACTGGTTACCAGCCGGCAGCGTCCGGACTGGCACCTGGCACGCCTGCGTTTGTCGCGGCATCTGCTGGAGTTGCATGAACAAGACCTGCGCCTGACCCACGACGAATCCCTGGCCGTGCTGGATGGACACAGCAGCGGGTTGGGCGGCGAGGCATTGGAAAACCTGATCCGCCGCAGCGAGGGTTGGGTCGCCGGCCTGCGCTTCTGGCTATTGGCCGCGTCCGAAGCCGGTGGTAATGAGGGGGCCTTGCCCCAAAGCCTGCACGGTGGCGAAGGGTTGATCCGGGATTACCTGCTTGAAGAAGTCATCGACTGCCTGCCTGCCGACGTGCAGGCGTTCCTGTACGACACCGCGCCCCAGGAGCGTTTTTGCAGCGAGTTGTGTGATGCACTCCGCGAAGCCCATGACAGCGCCGAAATCCTGAGGTATTTGCAGGCCCATCAGGTATTCCTGGTGCCGCTGGATGAACAGGGCCACTGGTTCCGCTATCACCATTTGTTTTCCGACCTGCTGCGTACCCGTCGCGAGAAGAGCGCCACCTTGCCGCCGGCCAGCTTGCACTTGCGCGCCTGCCGCTGGTTCAACGCCCAGGGCTTGATCGACGAGGCGGTGGAGCAGGCGCTGCGGGCCGGCCATCTGGACGTGGCGGCGAACCTGGTCCAGAACCTGTCCGAAGAGCAGCTGTTGGCGGAGCAGAATGTGGGCATGTTGCTGCGCTGGAAGATGGACTTGCCCGACAGCCTGCTGATCAGCACGCCGCGTTTGATCGTGCTCTACAGCTGGGCATTGGGGCTGGCGTGCCAATTGGACGCGGCGCAGGAGCTCTCCGGCTACCTCAGCCGCTTCCTGCCGGCACCCTCGGCGACCGCGCAAAAATCCATGTTGGCCCAGTGGCTGGCGTTGAGCGGAATCATTGCCCGCGGGCGCGGGGATCACGAATTGACCCAGCGCTATTGCAACGAGGCATTGGAAAGCCTGCCGCAAAAGCGCTACGGCCAACGCCTGATGTGCCTGTCGACCCTGTCCAATCTGGCGATTGTCGATGCCGACCTGTGGCGCGCCCGCGGTTTGAACCGCGAATCCCTGGAACTGGCGCAGCGCGTCGGTAACCCGTTGTTTGAAGCCCTGGCTCATTACGACCGGGCAAGGGTTCTGCAGGCGCGTGGCGAAATCCTGCGCTCACTGGATGAAGTACGCCAGGGCCTGGAACGCCTGCACGGCCTGGCGCCCCAGCGCCTGTATGCGGTGCGGGCGCGGCTGTCGCTCTACGAAGGTTACCTGCTGCTGGCGCGTTACCAGCCCGAAGCCGGCCTTGTGCGTTTGCGTACGGGCCTGGCCGAAGCCCGCGCCTGTCGGGATATCAGCGTACTGATCGGGCATTGCGTGATCGCCAGCTATGAAGGGCGGCGCGGCCAGTTTGCCAATGCCTTTGCCGAGCTGGCCGAGGCCGAGCGCTTGATGCACATCTGGGACGTACCGCCGATCTATTACCTGGCGATGATTACGCTGATCAAATGCGAGCTGTGGTTGGCTCAAGGCCGTATCGACCTGGCGGACGCCTGGCTGACCCGGCTGGGGCAGACTTACAACGGCGAGCACGCCGCCGCCGCGCCGGAATTTCATCCACATCTGCCGCAACATATCGAACTGCAACAAGCCGCGCTCGATGCGATACGCAGTCAGCCCGACACCGCGTTGCGACGCCTGGAAGAACTGGCGCAACAGTCCCAAAACAGCGGGCGTCAGATGATTGCCTTGATGGCGCTGACCCAGCAGGCACAGCTTCTGTTGGCGTGCGGCCAGGAAGCCAAGGCCCGGGCAGTATTGGTACGTGCACTTGAAGCCGGCTCGGGTGGCGCATTGCAGCCATTTCAGCGGCTGCTGGAGGGCCACCCGGACTGGATGCGCGAGCAGTTGGGCAAGGATCCCCATGGCTTGCTGAACCAGAGCTTGCTGGCGCTGCTGCCCCAGGTCAGCGTGGTCCAGGCCCCGGCTCATCAGGAAACCCTGAGTACGCGGGAGCTGGCGGTGCTGCAACTGATTGCCCAAGGCTGTTCAAACCAGGAAATCAGCAACCAGCTTTTTATCTCCTTGCACACGGTCAAGACCCACGCCAGCCATATCAACAGCAAGCTCGGCGTGGAGCGCCGAACCCAGGCAGTGGCGCGAGCCAAGGCCATGGGCTTGCTGGCCTGAGCCCAGCGCCGTTTATGGCGCGGCGGGGCAGCCTTTGAGTGACGTGCCGATGGTTTGATTGATCAGTGCGGCGAACCGCTTGAGGTTGTTCTGATGCGCCACCACCAGATCGTCGATGCTCGGCCCCGCCGGTGATTGCAAAGTGCTGCGGCAGGTCAGTGCCGGGCGGTCGCCGTTGATCTGCCGCAGGCGCCAGCGTACATCGAGCAGCGCGTACTGCCCTGGGACCGAGTCAAAGCGCTGCACTTCAAGGCGCAGGGCCACTGCGTGGCGCGGATCGCTATTGGCCAATTGATCAACCAAAGCGCTCTTGAGTTCGTCAGCGAGGCTGGCGGCCCACCACTGGGTTTCCAGAATCGCCAGCCCGCTGTCACCCTGGCGCACCACGATCTGCGCGCGGTCGACCTGTGGCGGCACGCTGAGGCTTTCAATCCGTACACCACCGGCATCTGCGCCTGTGCTGTTGCTGGCGTGCGACGGAGTCAGGGTGTGGAAGGCGATGGGGTCACTGCGACAGGCCGCGAGCAACAGCATCGTGGTCAACAGGGTGATCTTCAACGGCGACGTCATGGCGGCTCCAATGGTCATTTGCGGGGTGGCCCTTGCAGGTCGTTCGGCGCAGCGTTATCGGGACGACCGCGAATCAGCGACTCTGGATGCCGGCCCAGGTAATCGGAAAGCTCGCGCAAGGAACGCGACATGCGTGCCAGTTCATCCAGGGTCTGGGTCAGTTGTTCACGCTGGGGTGAGTCTTCGGCCAGGGTTGAGCTGGCCGATTGCAGGGTCTTGCTCACGTCGGCCAGTGTCGTCTGCACACCCGGCAGCGTCTTGGCGTTGAATTGCGCCAGGCCCTTGCGCAGTTCGACAAGGCTGGCGTCCAGGTTGCCGGCAATCCGCTCGACCGGCAGTTGGCTGAGCTTGTTGACGATACCTTCGAACTTCTCTTGCAGTTGTTCCAGGTTGCCCGGGATGGTGGGGATGCCCACAGGGCGCTGGTTTGGATCGAACGCCACTTTCTCGGCTTTGGGGTAGAAGTCCAGAGCGATGTACAACTGGCCGGTCAAAAGGTTACCGCTGCGGGCCTGGGCGCGCAGGCCGTTTTCGATGAAGCTGCCGATCAGGCGCACGCCGGCCGCCTCATCGTCAGGGTTATTGTGCATGGCCTTGAGCAACTTGGTGTGCGCCTCGCCGAGCAGTTGCGGGTAGATCACGATGCCGACATTGACCGGGAAGCTGCGTTTCTTCGCATCGAAATCCAGATTGATCGATACCACCTTGCCGAACTCGACACCGAGGAACTCCACCGGTGCGTCGACTTTCAGCCCGCGCAGGGCCTGATCAAAGCGCAGGACCATGTATTGCCCCTTGCCATTGGGTGGGGCGAGGGCGCTTTGCTGGTCTTCGAACAGTTCAAAGCCGCGGTTCTCTTCTGCCGGCTTGTCGTTGGGATTGTAGGGTGGGGCCTGGAAGGAGATTCCGCCCATCAGCATGGACGACACCGATTCGGTCTTCAGTGCAAAGCCATTGGCACCGACGCTCAGATCGACCCCGCTGGCATTCCAGAACCGGGTGTTTTCGGTGACGTACCCATCATTGGGCGCGTGAATAAAGACTTCGACGTTCACGCCCTTGCCTTCGCTGTCCAGCTCGTATGCCACCACCTGGCCGACCGGGATTTTGCGGTAATAGACCGGCGAACCGATGTCCAGGGAACCCAACGTTTGCGTGTGCAGAGTGAAGCGCTTGCCAGGCTCGCCATAGGTGATGGGGGGCGGGTTTTCCAGGCCGGTGAAATGTTTGGCGCGGTTTTCGGACTGGCCGATATCGGCGCCGATGTAGTCGCCGGACAACAGCGTGTCGATACCGGATACGCCGCCTGCGCCGATGCGTGGGCGCACGACCCAGAATTTCGAATCTTCACGGGTGAAGCTTTCGGCCTGCTTGGACAGCTCGATGGTGGCGTTGACACTTTTTTGGTCATCGCTCAAGGCCACGGCGGTCACTTGGCCGATCACCACGTTGCGGTACTTGACCTCGGTCTTGTTGGCGACCAGCCCACTCCCGGTCTTGAAGTTGAGGACGATGGTGGGCCCTTGCTGAAGCACGCTGTGGACCACCAGCGAAATACCGACCAGCACGGCGACAATCGGCACGATCCAAACCAGCGAGACACTGAAGCGACGCGTCTTGATCATGGGTTGCCCCGCAGGGGTGTCAGCCTTGGATGCGCTCATCCGAGGTCTCCTCGTTAGGTGGGTTTTCCCAGATTAGCCGGGGATCAAAACTCATGGCCGCGAGCATGGTAAATACCACCACCAAGCCAAAAAACAGAATGCCCAGGCGCGGTTCGATCGTGCCCAGGGCTTGAAACTTCACCAGCGCGGCCACCAGTGCAACCACGATGACATCCAGCATCGACCAATAGCCGATCAGCTCGATAAACCGAAACAGCTTCGAGCGTTCCCTGCGCGCCCACTGGCTGTTGCGCTGCACGGTGATCAGCAGCAGCCCCAGTGACAAGAACTTGATGCCCGGCACGGCAATGCTGGCGATGAAAATGATCAGTGCAATGTCCCAGGCGCCATGCTGCCAGAACTCCAGCACGCCGCTCATGATGGTGCTGTCTGCGCCGGAGCCGAGCATGGTGGTATTCATCACCGGCAGTAAATTGGCCGGTACGTAAAAGGCGAGGGCGGTCAGCATGTAGGCCCAGGTGCGCGTCAGGGATTGAGTTTTGCGCCGGTGCAAAGGCGCGCCGCAGCGCTCGCATTCGGTGGGCTCCAGGCGCATGTCGCAGGCCTGGCCGCAGGTATGGCACAGGCACAGGTTGAGCTCGCGGGCGGTGGGCGGTGAATTCATACGGTGTCCCAGAGGTCGCGGACATCGCGTCCGGCAATACGGATCAGCAACAGGCTGAGGGCGGCCAAGGCAAACAGGCCGGTGCCGGGGATCACATCCAGCATACCCGCCAGCTTGAACACGGCGACCATGGCGCCCAGCAGGCAGACTTCCAGCATACTCCAGGGCCTGAGCGCTTCCAGCCAGCGCATGCACAGCTTGAATGCCGGCGAGCGCCTGCCGGCCAGGGCGAAACTCAGCACCCAGATCAGCAACAGCAGCTGAAACACCGGCGCGATAATGATGGAAATCGCCGCCACCAGTGCAATGAACGTGATCGGCCCCAGGCTCAGCGCCACCACCGAATCCCACAGCGTCGCGCTGTTTTTCAAGCCTTGCAGGCTGATACTCATCACTGGATAAAAGTTGGCAAAGGTCCACAGCACTGCGGCGGTCACCGTCAGGGCGAGGCGTTGTTGCACCGACAGGCCGTTGTAGCGCTGCAGCACGCCAGAGCAACGCACACACAGGGCTTTTTGATGTTTGGCGAGCGTGACTTTCTCGTACACGCAGTCGCAGTGCTCGCAGATGATCTGTTGATTCACCAAAGGTGTTGCTCCAAATGCGACTGACTGCAGCGGTGGACTTAATGGCGCTTGTGTAGCTTAGCAGCGGATATACCGCGCAATCGACTCCTTCCAGAGCAGGGGCAAGCTACACCATACTGCACTTGGAACGCGCCATAGAGCTTGCAGGACACCCATGACTATCGAAAAACAACCGTTGATTCGCGAAACCTTCCCCGTCGGCCCGTTGCAGTGCAACTGCACCATCATTGGCGACCCGATCACTAAAAAAGCCATCGTAGTCGACCCCGGCGGCAACCACGAGTTGATCCTGGCGCGTCTTGATGCGTTGGGTCTGAAGGTGGTGAGCATTATCCATACCCATGCTCACCTGGATCACTTTCTGGCTTCCGGCCAATTGAAGGAAAAGACCGGCGCCACGCTGCACCTGCACAAGGACGATCAATTTCTGTGGGACAACCTGGAAATGCAATGCCAGATGTTTCGCGTGCCCTATGTGCCGGTGCCGTCGCCGGATCGCTGGCTGGAACACGATGAAGAGTTGGCTTGTGGGTGCGGCGTAGCCTTGCACACTCCAGGGCATACGCCGGGCTCGATGAGCTTCTGGTTTGCCGATGCCAAGCTGCTGATTGCCGGTGACACCTTGTTCCGGCGTGGCGTGGGGCGTACGGATTTGTGGGGCGGCGACCAGGCGACGATCGTGCGGTCGATCAAGCAGCGCTTGTATACGTTGGACGAAGGCGCGACGGTGGTAACCGGGCATGGGCCTGATACGTTGCTGGGGGATGAGATGCGCGAGAATCCTTTCGTGCGTGCGTGATCGGGTCTTTCAGTCAGGACTGTGGCGCGGGAGCAAGCTCCCTCGCCACAGACACACACCGACACAGGCCCGAGCCAAAGACAGCTATGCTTTACGCACCCCACCACGGAATTTTTGCCGTTTGTCGCGTTCCAAACTCGGCACAGGTCCATTGCCAATGTCCTCTGCATCACAGAATGCAAAAGTAGGAGCTTCCTTCATGTTCACTTCGCGTCGTCTGCTTGTTGTCGCTACCGCCGTAGCCCTGTTGTCCGGCTGCGCCTCACCTAATCCTTATGACGGCAGCCAGGGACAGGCCGGCAATGGTTCCGAAAGCGGTATGAGCAAGACCGCCAAGTACGGCGGCCTCGGTGCGCTGGCCGGTGCATTGGCCGGTGCGGCCATCGACCATAACAACCGTGGCAAGGGTGCGCTGATTGGCGCCGTCGTTGCGGGTGCCGGTGCGGCAGGCTATGGCTACTACGCCGACCAGCAAGAGAAAAAGCTGCGTGAGAGCATGGCCAATACCGGGGTAGAGGTGCAGCGCCAGGGTGACCAGATCAAGCTGATCATGCCGGGTAATATCACCTTCGCCACCAACTCGGACGCGATCTCCAGCAGCTTCTACCAGCCGCTGAACAACCTGGCCAGCTCCCTCAAGCAGTTCAACCAGAACACCATCCAGATCGTCGGCTACACCGACAGCACCGGCAGCCGCCAGTTGAACATGGACCTGTCCCAGCGTCGTGCGCAGAGCGTGGCTAACTATCTGACGTCCCAAGGCGTCAATGGTGCCAACCTGAGCGCGCGCGGTGCCGGCCCGGATAACCCGATTGCCAGCAACGGCGATGTGAATGGCCGTGCCCAGAACCGTCGCGTTGAGGTCAACCTCGGTCCGATCCCAGGCCAGCAGTACGGCCAGCCTGGTCAGCAACAACAGGCGCCACAGCAGAACAATCAGTTCCAGGGCAACCCGTACCAGCAATACCAGTAAACGCTGGCTACTAAAAAGGGCGCCGTGCAGTCAATGCACGGCGCCCTTTTTTGTGGCTGTTGGTCTAGGGGGCGTTCTCAATCGATGTATTCGAACACCTTTACAATTTTCTGCACGCCGGACACGCCCTGCACCAGGTTGGCGGCGCGGGTGGCTTCGGCCTGGGTCAGCAGGCCCATCATGTAGACGATGCCGTTATCGGTCACGATCTTGATCCGCGAGCCCGGAACCGCGCTGTCGGTGAGCATCTGCGCCTTGATCTTGGTGGTCAGCAGCGCATCGTTGCTGATGGCCAGCAGGGTGATCGGGTCCATGACCTGCAGTTCGTTGTGGACCTTCTTGACGCGCTGCACGCCCGCAGCGGCTTGTTCAGCCTGGGCCTTGAGGTCGGCGCGCGGGGTTTGCCCTGCCAGCAGGACGACGCCGTTGAAGCTGGTGACCACGATGCGCGAGGCGCCGTTGCCCAGGTCTGTGGCGGCCTTGGCGACGTTGACCTTGACCTTGGTTTCGATCAGCGAATCATCGATGGTGCTGCCGAAGGTGCGTGTGCCCCGGTCGTCCTGGATGGGGGTGTCCCGTGTAGCGGTGATAGCCGAGCTGCAGCCGCTGATGGCGACGCACAGCGTGATGGCCAAAAGACTGAGGCGATTAACGGTCATTCTTCACTCCCGAACAGTTGGCTGTCGATCAGATCGCACAGGCAGTGGATCGCCAGCAGATGAACTTCTTGGATACGTGCAGTGACATTGGCCGGGACGCGAATCTCCACGTCCTCAGGCAGCAGCAGCGAAGCCATGCCGCCACCGTCGCGACCGGTCAAGGCTACGACAATCATTTCGCGATCATGTGCGGCCTGGATCGCTTGAATAATATTCGCCGAGTTGCCGCTGGTGGAAATCGCCAGCAACACATCGCCCGGCTGGCCGAGGGCGCGGATCTGCTTGGAGAAGATTTCGTTGTAGCTGTAGTCGTTGGCAATCGAAGTGATTGTCGACGAGTCGGTGGTCAAGGCAATGGCCGGCAGGCTCGGACGTTCGCGCTCGAAGCGGTTGAGCAGCTCGGAAGAGAAATGCTGGGCATCACCAGCCGAACCCCCGTTGCCGCACGAAAGCATTTTGCCTTCGTTGAGCAAGGCGTTGACCATGACCTGACTGGCTTGCTCGATGTGCGGTGCAAGTACGTCCATCGCCTGTTGCTTGGTGTCGATGCTGGCCTGGAAAAGCTGGCGAATTCGGGATTGCATGTCCATCTGTGTGACCTTAAGTAGCGCGGCTGTTTGGCACAGGTAATGTGCAGCCCGCAATGCAAAGAGCAAAAATGTGTGGTGAAGGTGCCGGGTGCGTCAGCTGTCGAAGGCGTCTTTGAGCCAGTTCAGATCAGCAGGACCCGACGGTGTGCTTTCTATGGCGACCACATCGAAACGGCAGGGGCTGTCAGCCCAGCGATGCTCTTTTAGCAGAAAAAACTGCGCGGCGAGTATCAGTTTCTGACGTTTGCGCCCGTCGATACTGGCGAGCGCGCCACCCCATTGTGCGTGTTTTCTGTAGCGGACTTCGACGAATACTACTGTATCGCCGTCAAGCATGACCAGATCAAGCTCGCCGCGTTTACATAACCAGTTCTGCGCCAGAAGGCGCAGACCCTGTTGTTGCAGATATTTCAGCGCTTGAAGTTCGGCATCCTTGCCGCTTTGTGTGCTGGACCGCTCGGGCATCAGCGTGGGGTATCGGGCAGGCGCTGGATGGCGCCGCCAACGAACTTCGCCCATGGCATCTGGCGATCAACGCGCTGGTTGGCGCTGATGCCCAGATTGCCCGAGAGGCCGTCGACACGGGTGTCGGGCAGTGCCTTGAGTTGGCCCAGGCGTGGTGCCAGGCGGTAGGCGTCGACGCCCATCGCGTACAGACGGCCCAGGCTGCCATTGGCTTGCGGCCATTGCGCGGCGACCTGGTTGCGCAGCGGGTCGGTGGTGTCCAGCAGCCAAGGGGTTTCGCAGAACATCACGTTGGTCATGTCCAGGTACTGGTTGCGGTCGCCGCTGGCGCTGAAGACATGGGACGTGGCGTAGACCGGCACATCGCCGGCGTACTGGAAGTTCAGGGTGGGCTTGATCTGCTGGGCCAGTTGCGGGGTGACGGCCAGGAAGATGAACTCAATGTCCTGGCGACGTGAAGGCTGGGCGGCAACGTCGGTGCCGACCGTGCTTTGCAGGCTCTTGGCGCGACCTTCGCTTTTACGCAACTGGAACAGGTCGGCGATCTGCTGGGCCAGTGCCACAGGCTGATCGACATACTCGACGCCCATCACAGTGCCGCCATTGGCTTCCCAATCCTGGCGGAAGGCCTTGTAGACACGCTCGCCCCATTCGCCACGGGGCACCATGGCAGCGGCGCGATGCAGGCCGTCGGCACGGGCGCGGCGCGACACTTCACGGGCTTCGTCTTCAGCCGCCAGGCCGAATTGGAACAGTTGCGCCGGGGCTTGATCGGTCTCGCTGTAATTGAGTGCCAGGGTGGTGATCGGCAATTGCGGGCGTGCGCTGAGTTGTTTGACCAGGGGCTTTTCCAGCGGGCCTACCACCAGTTGCACGCCGGCGGCCTGGGTCTTGGCGTAAAAATCATCAAGAGAGCTCAGGCGCGAGCTGTCGTAGAACTCAATGACCGGCGCCTTCTGCCCGGCCTGTTCGGCCTGGTAGTGAGCCGCCATGAAACCTTCACGCAGCGCCTTGCCGACCGAAGCCAGCGGGCCCTCCTGCGGGAGCAGCACTGCAATCTTGTTCAGGGGCTGGCTGGCCAGCTCCTTGAGTTTGGTCAATGGCGTCGGCAGTTGCACCGCTGCCGGGTGGCCCGGGTTCTGCGCGCGCCAGGTATCGATGGCAGCCTGTTGTTGCTCCAGGGTGCCGGCGCCCTTGACTGCCTGGGCCAGGGTCACCCAGCCATCGAGTGTCGGGTTGCCGCTGGCTTGCAGCTGTTCGGCCGGCAGCGCGGCAATCAGTACCCAGATGGCTTCATGATTGCTTGCGGCGGCGTCACCTGTGAGCAGCGGTGCCATGGCAACCCGCTCGCGAGCGGCGGCCAGGGTCTGGCCGTCTGCTTCATAAGCGCGGGCGTGCACGGTGCCGGTGCGGATCTGTTGGTCTGCCGGCAGCTCCTTCAGGCTTTGCAGGCTGGGATGGTTCAGCGCCGCCAATGCCGCCTTGGGCTGGTTGCGTGTCATCGCCAGTTCGGCGGCCAGGGTGCTGGCAAATATCTGCGCGGCGGGCTTGAGAGCATCCAGGGGCACCTGCGCAAGAATCTGCGACGAGCGGCCGGGGTTGTTTTGCCGGTAGGCCAGGTCTGCCGCACTCAGGCGCAGCATGGCAGCCTTTTCTGGCGTGTTGGCGTTCGTCGCCTGTTCGAGCAGTTGCTCGATACTGGCATCCGGAGTCCGTGGCAGGTCGCCAAGGCTGGACGAGGGCGAGCTGGCACAAGCAGCCAGCAAGGCAGCGAGGCAGAGGGCGGAGAGCAGCCGCAGGCAAGCGATCATGTAAGTGTTCCTGATACCGATCAAATTAGCGTGGAAGTGTACCCAAGCACTGGCCCAGGCGCGATGTTAGTGGCGTTAAACCGTGGATTTAGGTCGTGTAAATGTTGCGATTGGCAAAGGCTGGCTGAAACGGCATCCACCGTGATGGCATATTTTCAAGGCGTCTACGCGCTACAATGTGGCTTTTGCCAACCATCGAGGTGTGCGTTTTGACTGCTCCAGGTCCATTGAATTCCACTGCTGGCTCGCTTTTTGTGGTGGCGACGCCCATTGGCAACCTGGACGACATCAGTGCCCGGGCGCTGAAGGTGTTGCGCGAGGTTAAATTGATCGCGGCGGAAGACACGCGGCACTCCCAACGATTGATGCAGCATTTTGGTATCAGCACGCCACTGGCAGCGTGCCATGAGCACAATGAGCGCGAAGAAGGCAGCCGTTTCATCACCCGCTTGCTGGCCGGTGACGATGTAGCGCTGATCTCCGATGCGGGGACGCCGTTGATTTCCGATCCGGGATACCACCTGGTCCGCCAGGCACGCGCCGCTGGTATCAATGTAGTGCCTGTTCCGGGAGCGTGCGCGCTGATTGCCGCATTATCTGCCGCAGGCTTGCCGTCGGACCGTTTTATTTTTGAAGGTTTCCTGCCGGCCAAGGCAGTAGGGCGTCGCGCACGCCTTCAGGCCCTGAAGGAAGAGCCACGCACCCTGATCTTCTACGAAGCTCCGCACCGCATCCTTGAATGCCTGCAGGATATGGAACTGGTGTTCGGCGGCGAGCGCCTGGCCTTGCTGGCCCGGGAGTTGACCAAGACCTTCGAAACCCTCAAGGGGCTGCCGCTGGAGGCGTTGCGGGCGTTTGTCGAGGGCGACAGCAATCAGCAGCGCGGCGAATGTGTGGTGCTGGTGGCCGGCTGGACTGCGCCGGAGAATGAAGATGCTGTGGGCAGTGAAGCCATGCGCGTCCTTGATTTGTTGCTCAAGGAGATGCCGCTAAAGCGTGCTGCGGCCCTTGCCGCAGAAATTACCGGCGTGCGCAAAAACGTGTTGTATCAAGTGGCGCTCGATAAACAGAAGGCCGAATAGTTCCGGGGTCAAACCTGTATTTCGTCCGAACATGATGGCACTGCTGCACTTTAATACTTGTCCTCAGACCCTCGTGCCGTTAACCTGCGCGGCGGAGAGTCGATTGGACAGTCGCTGCCCTCTATGAAAATTAGGGGGGGGAGGAAAGTCCGGGCTCCATAGGGCGAAGTGCCAGGTAATGCCTGGGAGGCGTGAGCCTACGGAAAGTGCCACAGAAAATAACCGCCTAAGCACTTCGGTGCCGGTAAGGGTGAAAAGGTGCGGTAAGAGCGCACCGCGCGACTGGCAACAGTTCGTGGCTAGGTAAACCCCACTTGGAGCAAGACCAAATAGGGTCCCAAGGCGTGGCCCGCGCTGGGACCGGGTAGGTTGCTAAAGATGTCCAGTGATGGCCATCGTAGACGAATGACTGTTCAAGACAGAACCCGGCTTACAGATCGACTCTCCACCTTTTTTCCTTGCGTTCGAATCTCGTGCGCAAACCCGGTAGTAACGCAAGAATCCCTCCCTGCCAAATCATTGGCAGATGCGTCTTCGTAATACCAAAAAAATCTTACTCTTAATAAATTACTTTAACTTTAAGTCGTAGCTCCATGAGCTATTTGCCGTTGTTGAGTCAAAAACATCGTCAAACTCTCGTTTCTCCTCCTTTTACCTTCCTAAATCTCCGTTCTGTAAGGCTTTTCCTTGAATACGCGCCTTGACGGTGTGGTGGGCGCATTCCTATAGTGTGCGCAAGTGGCGGAAAGTGGCACAAAGTGGGTTTTTTGAACGTAAAACGCTAAAATTTGGAGAAACGCATCTGTGTTTCGCGGAGCTAACGCTATCAGTCTCGATGCAAAAGGCCGTCTCGCCATGCCGAGCCGGTATCGTGACGAGCTCATTTCGCGAAGTTCAGGGCAGTTAATCATCACGATTGACGCCGTTGATCCATGTTTGTGTGTTTACCCGCTCGATGAGTGGGAGTTGATTGAAACCAAGTTGCGCGCGCTGCCTTCATTGCGTGAAGAAAACCGCCGCCTCCAGCGTTTGCTGATCGGCAATGCCGTCGACCTTGAACTCGATGGCAGCGGTCGTTTCCTGGTGCCGCCGCGTCTGCGCGAGTACGCCAAGCTCGACAAGCGCGCAATGCTGGTAGGCCAACTGAACAAGTTCCAATTGTGGGACGAAGATGCCTGGGACGCTGTTTCTGCAGCAGACCTGGCTGCTATTCAACAACCGGGCGCCATGCCTGATGAACTGCGTGATTTGATCCTGTGACTATAGATAGCGGCTTTAACCACATCACCGTACTGCTTGACGAAGCCGTTGAGGCTCTCGCCGTACGCGCGGATGGCTGCTATCTGGATGGCACCTTCGGCAGGGGCGGGCACAGTCGTTTGATACTCAGCCGGCTCGGGCCCGACGGTAAGCTCCTCGGGTTCGATAAGGACCCTCAAGCGATTGCCACCGGGCAAGCGCTAGCGGCCGAAGACGGCCGCTTTGTCGTTGTGCAGCGCAGCTTTGCCGAGTTGGGTGCCGAAGTTGCCGAGCGCGGCATGGCGGGCAAGGTGGCCGGGGTTTTGCTCGACCTGGGCGTGTCTTCGCCGCAGCTTGATGACCCGGAGCGCGGCTTCAGCTTCATGAACGACGGCCCACTGGACATGCGCATGGACCCCACTCGTGGTGTCAGCGCTGCCCAGTTCATTGCCACCGCACCGGTGGAAGAAATCGCCCGCGTATTCAAGGAATACGGCGAAGAACGCTTCGCAGGCCGCATGGCGCGTGCCGTGGTCGAGCGTCGGGAAATCCAGCCGTTCGAGCGTACCGCCGACCTGGCCGAAGTGTTGAAGGTCGCTAACCCTGCGTGGGAAAAGGGCAAGAACCCGGCGACCCGCGCGTTCCAGGGCCTGCGCATTCACGTCAACAACGAATTGGGCGATCTGGAAGCTGGCCTTGAAGCCGCTCTGGATGCTTTGGAAGTGGGCGGTCGCCTGGTGGTGATCAGCTTCCACTCTCTGGAAGACCGCATCGTCAAGCTGTTCATGCGTCGTCTGGTCAAGGGCGAGTCCGACAACCTGCCGCGCAACCTGCCGGTACGTTTCGAAGCCTTTGTGCCGAAAATCAAAATCCATGGCAAAGCGCAGTTCGCTTCCGAAGCCGAGCTCAAGGCCAACCCACGTTCCCGTAGCGCCGTCATGCGCGTCGCGGAGAAGTTGCGGTGAGCAAGCTTTTCGCCAAGCCCCTGCCGGGCGGCAGCTTCTTTATGTTGCTGCTGTTTGTCGGCGTGCTGGTGTCCGCGATTGCGGTGTCCTACAGCGCCCACTGGAATCGTCAGTTGCTCAATACCCTGTATGGGGAGTTGAGCGTGCGTGACAAGGCGCAGGCGGAGTGGGGCCGGTTGATCCTCGAACAAAGTACCTGGACAGCCCACAGCCGTATTGAAGTGCTGGCCACCGAGCAGTTGAAGATGCACATTCCGGGCGCGGCCGAAGTCCGTATGGTGGCGCCATGATGAAGCTCGAAGGCGCACTCTACCCGTGGCGCTTCCGCCTGATGCTCGGCTTGCTGGCATTGATGGTGGGCGCGATCGTCTGGCGCATCTTCGACTTGCAGGTGGTCGATCGCGACTTCCTGATCGGCCAGGGTGACGCCCGCAGCCTGCGGCATATTCCCATTCCTGCGCACCGCGGCCTGATCACCGACCGTAATGGCGAGCCCCTGGCTGTCAGTACCCCGGTAACCACGCTGTGGGCCAACGCCAAAGAGCTTCAAGTTGCCAAGGACAAGTGGCCTGAGCTGGCCGCCGCCCTAGGCCAGGACCGCAAGGCGCTGACCGAGCGCCTTGAAGCCCAGGCCAACAAGGAATTCATCTATCTGGTTCGTGGGCTCACCCCGGAACAAGGCCAGCAGGTGCTTGACCTTAAAATCCCCGGTGTCTACGGCATCGAGGAGTTTCGTCGTTTCTACCCGGCCGGTGAAACCACCGCGCACATGGTCGGCTTTACCGATATCGATGACCATGGTCGCGAAGGTGTCGAGCTGGCCTACGACGAATGGCTGGCCGGCGTTCCCGGCAAGCGGCAGGTCATCAAGGATCGGCGCGGCAGGCTGATCAAGGATGTCCAGGTCACCAAAAACGCCAAGGCCGGCAAGCCTCTGGCGTTATCGATCGATTTGCGCCTGCAATACCTGGCCAACCGCGAACTGCGTAACGCAATCATCGAGAACGGCGCCAAGGCCGGCAGCCTGGTGATCATGGACGTGAAGACCGGCGAGATCCTCGCCATGGTCAACCAGCCGACCTACAACCCGAACAACCGTCGCAACCTGCAGCCGGCGATGATGCGTAACCGCGCAATGATCGACGTGTTCGAGCCGGGTTCGACCATGAAAGCCATCTCCATGAGCGCTGCCCTGGAAACCGGTCGCTGGAAACCCAGCGACAAGGTCGAGGTTTACCCAGGCACCTTGCAGTTGGGCAAATACACCATTCGTGACGTGTCCCGTACCGAAGGTCCGGTGCTGGATTTGACAGGCATCCTGATCAACTCCAGTAACGTGGGCATGAGTAAGGTTGCCTTCGACATTGGCGGCGAGACGATCTATCACCTGGCGCAAAAAATCGGCCTGGGGCAACCCACCGGCCTTGATTTCCCGGGTGAGCGCGTGGGCAACCTGCCGAACTACCGCGAGTGGAGGAAGGCCGAGACTGCCACGCTGTCCTACGGCTACGGCCTGTCGGTGACTGCGATCCAGTTGGCCCACGCTTTCTCGGTACTGGCCAATAACGGACGCATGGTGCCGCTGAGCCTGATCCATGTGGACGAGCCGCCGAAAGCCAACCAGGTCATCCCGGAAAAAGTCGCCAAGACCATGCAAGGCATGCTGCAGCAAGTGATCGAAGCACCCCGCGGCGTGTTCCGCGCCCAGGTGCCGGCTTATCACGTTGCAGGCAAGTCCGGTACGGCGCGTAAGACCTCGGTGGGCACCAAGGGCTATGCCGAAAACTCCTACCGTTCGCTGTTCGCCGGCTTCGGCCCGATGAGCGATCCGCGCTACGCCATCGTCGTGGTGATCGACGAACCGAGTAAAGCCGGCTACTTCGGTGGCCTGGTCTCGGCGCCGGTGTTCAGCAAAGTGATGTCCGGCACCCTGCGCCTGATGAACATCACGCCGGACAACCTGCCGCCGACTCAACAAGCCAACGCAGGGCCGCCGGCCGCCGTTGTCAAAGCCAATGGAGGGCGCGGCTGATGTCTCTGAGCCTCAATAAGATTTTTGCCCATGCCGGCCGCGATCTGCTGATTCGCGAGCTGAGCCTGGACAGCCGCAACGTACGCGCCGGTGACCTGTTCCTGGCGGTGCCTGGCGGCAAGTTCGATGGGCGTGCCCATATCGCAGACGCCCTGCAGCGCGGCGCGGCGGCTGTGGCCTATGAAGTGGAAGGCGCCACTGTGCTGCCGATCACCGACGTGCCGTTGATTCCGGTCAAGGGCCTGGCTGCACAGCTTTCCGACATCGCCGGGCGTTTTTACGGCGACCCGAGCCGTCAGCTCAACCTGATCGGCGTGACCGGCACCAATGGCAAGACCAGCGTGACCCAATTGGTCGCCCAGGCCCTTGACCTGTTGGGCCAGCACTGCGGCATTGTCGGCACCCTCGGCACCGGCTTTTATGGCGCGCTGCAAAGCGGCCTGCATACCACGCCCAATCCAATTGCCGTGCAAGCGACCCTGGCCGACCTGAAAAAGGCCGGTGCCAAGGCAGTTGCCATGGAAGTCTCCTCACACGGCCTGGATCAAGGGCGAGTGGCTGCCCTGGCTTTTGACGTAGCGGTGATGACCAACCTGTCCCGCGATCATCTTGACTACCACGGCACCATGGAGGCGTACGCCGCCGCCAAGGCCAAGCTGTTTGCCTGGAATGATCTTAAGTGCCGGGTAATCAACCTCGATGACGCATTTGGCCGTCAACTGGCTGGCGAAGAAAGCGAAGCACGCTTGATCAGCTATAGCCTGAACGATTCCAGTGCCTACCTGTATTGCCGCGAAGCCCAGTTCAATGACGAAGGCGTACGCGCCACGCTGGTCACGCCCCAGGGTGAACACCACTTGCGCAGTACCTTGCTCGGTCGCTTCAACCTGAGCAACGTCCTCGCCGCCATCGGCGCATTGCTGGGTCTGGATTACGCCCTGGATGAAATTCTGCGCGTACTGCCCAAGCTGGAAGGTCCGGCTGGCCGTATGCAACGCCTGGGTGGCGGCAAGCAGCCGCTGGTGGTGGTCGATTACGCCCATACTCCGGACGCCCTGGAAAAAGTCCTCGAAGCGCTGCGCCCACATGCCAAGGGCAAATTGCTGTGCCTGTTCGGTTGCGGCGGTGATCGCGATCGCGGCAAGCGTCCATTGATGGCTGAGATCGTCGAGCGTTTGGCCGACGGCGTACTTGTCACCGACGACAACCCGCGCAGCGAAGACCCAAACCAGATTTTCGATGACATCCGTGCCGGCTTCAAAGATGCCTCCAAGGCCACCTTCGTTGCCGGTCGCGGCGCCGCCATTGCCCAACTGATTGCCAGCGCCAGCGCTGACGACGTGGTGGTGCTGGCGGGCAAGGGCCACGAGGACTACCAGGAAATCAACGGCGAGCGTCATGCCTTCTCCGATCTGGTCGAGGCCGATCACGCCTTGACTGCCTGGGAGGTCGCCCATGCTTAAAGTCATGAAGTTCAGCGAACTCACCCTGGCCTTGTCGGCCCGTGTCGTGTCCAGCGATTGCACCTTCAACGGCGTCAGCATCGACAGTCGCAACATTCAGCCTGGGCAGTTGTTTGTCGCCTTGGCAGGACCGCGCTTCGATGGTCACGATTACCTGAACGAAGTCGCCGCCAAAGGTGCCGTCGGTGCCTTGGTGCAGCGTGAAGTGGCCGACTCCACCTTGCCGCAATTGCTGGTTGCCGATACCCGCCTGGCCCTGGGCCAACTGGGCGCGCTCAACCGCGCTGCTTTTGACAAACCGGTGGCGGCCATTACCGGCTCCAGCGGCAAGACCACGGTCAAGGAACTGCTTGCCGGAGTCCTGCGTACGCGCGGACCGGTGCTTGCGACCCGTGGCAACCTCAACAATGATTTCGGCGCACCGCTGACCCTGCTCGAACTGGCTCCGGAACACACGGCCGCCGTGATCGAACTGGGTGCTTCGCGCATTGGCGAAATCGCCTACACCGTGGCGCTGACCAAGCCTCACGTTGCCATTATCAATAATGCCGGTACCGCCCATGTCGGCGAGTTCGGCGGGCCGGACAAAATCGTCGAAGCCAAGGGCGAAATCCTTGAAGGCCTCGATGCCTCAGGCACCGCTGTGCTGAACCTGGACGACAAGGCTTTCGAGACCTGGCGTGTACGCGCTGCCGGGCGCAAGGTGCTGACGTTTGCGGTGCTCAATGCAGCGGCCGACTTCCATGCCTCAAACATTACCGTCGACGCCCGCGGTTGCCCGTCCTTCACCTTGCATACCCCGCAAGGCAGCGAACACGTGCAGTTGAACCTGCTGGGCAACCATAACGTCGCCAACGCCCTGGCCGCCGCCGCCGCTGCCCATGCCCTGGGTGTGTCGCTGTTCGGTATTGCCACCGGCCTGGGCGCGGTGCAGCCGGTCAAGGGTCGCACCGTGGCGCAATTGGCCGGCAACGGCATGCGTGTGATTGATGACACCTACAACGCCAACCCGTCCTCCATCAATGCCGCCGTGGACCTGCTCAAGGGCTTTGATGGGCGCAAGGTGCTGGTGCTGGGCGATATCGGCGAATTGGGCGATTGGGCTGAACAAGGCCACCGTGAAGTCGGTGCCTATGCCGCCGCTAAGGTGGATGCGCTCTACGCAGTCGGCACGAACATGATTCATGCGGTCAACGCCTTCGGCCCCGGTGCGCGGCATTTCGCGACGCAGGCTGAACTGATCCAGGCGCTGACGGCGTCTGAACACGACAAACACACAACCATTTTGATCAAGGGATCGCGCAGCGCGGTGATGGAAAACGTCGTCGCAGCCTTGTGTGGCTCAAGTACGGAGAAACATTAATGCTGCTGCTGCTGGCTGAGTATCTGCAACAGTTCCACAAAGGCTTCGCGGTCTTCCAGTACCTGACCCTGCGCGGGATCCTGGGTATTCTGACCGCGCTGTCTTTGTCACTGTTCCTGGGGCCGTGGATGATCCGCACCCTGCAGAACCTGCAAATTGGTCAATCGGTTCGTAACGACGGCCCGCAGTCGCACCTGTCCAAGTCCGGCACGCCGACCATGGGTGGTGCGCTGATCCTGTCGTCCATCGGCGTCAGCACCTTGCTCTGGGCCGACCTGCATAACCGCTACGTGTGGGTGGTGCTGCTGGTAACCCTGCTGTTCGGTGCCATCGGCTGGGTGGATGACTACCGCAAAGTCATCGAGAAAAATTCCAAGGGGCTGCCAAGCCGCTGGAAGTATTTCTGGCAGTCGGTGTTCGGCCTCGCTGCGGCGATTTTCCTCTATACAACTGCCCCGAGCGCAGTCGAGACCACCTTGATCATCCCGATGCTCAAGGACGTGAGCATTCCACTGGGTGTCGGCTTCGTGGTGCTGACCTATTTCGTGATCGTCGGCTCCAGCAACGCGGTGAACCTGACCGACGGCCTCGATGGCCTGGCGATCATGCCGACCGTGATGGTGGGCGGCGCACTCGGCATCTTCTGCTACCTGTCGGGTAACGTGAAATTCGCTGAGTACCTGCTGATTCCTTATGTACCGGGTGCCGGTGAGCTGATCGTGTTCTGCGGCGCGCTGATTGGTGCCGGCCTTGGGTTCCTGTGGTTCAACACCTACCCGGCACAAGTCTTCATGGGTGACGTCGGCGCGCTGGCGCTGGGCGCTGCCCTGGGCACCATCGCGGTGATCGTTCGCCAGGAAATCGTGCTGTTCATCATGGGCGGTGTGTTCGTGATGGAAACCCTGTCGGTGGTCATCCAGGTGGCGTCCTTCAAATTGACCGGGCGTCGTGTGTTCCGCATGGCGCCGATTCACCACCACTTTGAACTCAAGGGCTGGCCTGAGCCACGCGTGATTGTCCGCTTCTGGATCATCACCGTGATTCTGGTACTGGTCGGCCTTGCCACCCTGAAACTGAGGTAGAAACGAGTGTCCCTGATCGCTTCAGACCACTTCCGCATCGTTGTCGGCCTCGGCAAGAGCGGCATGTCCCTGGTTCGCTTCCTGGCGAACCGGGGCACGTCGTTTGCTGTGGCCGATACGCGGGAAAATCCACCGGAGCTGGTCACGCTGCGCCGTGACTACCCGCACGTGGAAGTGCGTTGTGGCGAGCTGGATGTCGAGTTTCTGTGCCGTGCCGATGAGCTCTACGTGAGCCCCGGCCTGGCCCTGGCGACGCCCGCCCTGCAAGCCGCTGCGGCCCGCGGCGTGAAGCTGTCCGGCGATATCGACCTGTTCGCGCGCAACGCGAAGGCGCCGATCGTGGCCATCAGCGGTTCCAACGCCAAGAGCACCGTTACCACCCTGGTGGGTGAGATGGCAGCGGCGGCGGGCAAGCGTGTGGCTGTCGGCGGCAATCTTGGCGTGCCGGCCCTGGACCTGCTCAGCGACGACGTCGAGCTGTACGTGATGGAATTGTCGAGCTTCCAGTTGGAAACCACCCACGACCTGGGCGCCGAAGTGGCGACGGTACTGAACGTCAGCGAAGACCATATGGACCGCTACAGCGGCCTGCCGGCTTATCACCTGGCCAAGCACCGGATTTTCCGTGGCGCCAGGCAATTTGTCGTCAACCGTCAGGATGCCCTGAGCCGTCCGCTGATGGGCGAGGGCATGCCCTGCTGGACGTTCGGCCTGGGCAAACCGGACTTCAAAGGCTTCGGCATTCGTGAAGAGAACGGCGAGAAATACCTGGCGTTCGAATTCCAGAACCTGATGCCGGTACGCGAACTGAAGATCCGTGGCGCACACAACCAGTCCAATGCCCTGGCGGCCTTGGCGCTCGGTCACGCGGTTGGCCTGCCATTCGACGCCATGCTCGCCAGCCTGCGCACCTTTGCCGGGCTTGAGCATCGCTGCCAGTGGGTGCGCGACCTCAATGGCGTCAGCTATTACAACGACTCCAAAGCCACCAACGTCGGTGCGGCCCTGGCGGCCATCGAAGGCCTGGGTGCCGATATCGACGGCAAGCTGGTGCTGATCGCCGGTGGTGATGGCAAGGGTGCCGACTTCAAGGACCTTAAAGCGCCAGTGGCCGCCCATTGCCGCGCCGTGGTGCTGATGGGCCGCGATTCAGACCTGATCGCCGCCGCCCTCGGTGACGCTGTACCGCAAGTACGTGCGACTTCGCTGGATGACGCCATTGCCCACTGCAAAGCCCTGGCCCAGCCGGGTGATGCGGTGCTGCTGTCGCCGGCCTGCGCCAGTTTCGACATGTTCAAGAATTACGAAGAGCGCGGTCAGCTGTTCGCCCGCGCCGTGGAGGCTTTGGCATGAGCCTCAACCTGAAAAACATCATCAAGCCGTACCCGTCGCCGATCATTACCGGGCGCGGCATCGACCTCGATTTCCCGATGCTCGCCGGTTGCCTGGCGCTGCTCGGCCTGGGCCTGGTGATGATCACTTCGGCGTCCTCCGAAGTGGCTGCCGTGCAGTCGGGCAACACGCTGTACATGATGATCCGCCACCTGGTGTACCTGGTGATCGGCCTGGGCGCCTGCATCGTCACCATGATGATTCCGATTGCTACCTGGCAGCGTCTGGGCTGGTTGATGCTGATCGGTGCGTTCGGCTTGCTGGTCATGGTGATCGTGCCCGGCATTGGCCGCGAGGTGAACGGTTCGATGCGCTGGATCGGTTTCGGCGCCTTCAACGTACAGCCCTCGGAAATCGCCAAAGTATTCGTGGTGATTTACCTGGCCGGTTACCTGGTGCGCCGTCAGAAAGAAGTGCGCGAAAGCTGGATGGGGTTCTTCAAACCTTTCATCGTGCTGCTGCCCATGGCCGGACTGTTGTTGATGGAGCCTGACTTCGGCGCCACCGTAGTTATGATGGGCGCTGCGGCGGCCATGCTGTTTCTCGGCGGCGTCGGGCTGTTCCGCTTCACCTTGATGGTGGTGCTGGCCGTCGCGGCGGTGACCATTCTGGTGCAGGCGCAACCCTACCGGATGGCCCGTCTGATTACCTTTACCGACCCCTGGTCCGACCAGTTCGGTTCCGGCTACCAGTTGACCCAGGCGCTGATTGCCTTCGGTCGCGGCGAGTGGCTGGGCGTGGGTCTGGGCAATAGCGTGCAGAAGCAGTTCTACCTGCCCGAAGCCCACACCGACTTCGTGTTCTCGGTGCTCGCCGAAGAGCTGGGTGTCGTGGGTTCGCTGTGCACTGTCGGCCTGTTCGTATTCGTCTGTGTACGCGCCATGTACATCGGGCTGTGGGCCGAGAAAGCCAAGCAGTTCTTCGCCGCCTATGTTGCTTACGGGCTGGCCTTCCTGTGGATCGGCCAGTTCCTGATCAACATCGGCGTGAACGTCGGTCTGTTGCCGACCAAGGGCCTGACCTTGCCATTCCTCAGTTACGGTGGCAGTTCGTTGGTGATCTGCTGCGCCTGTCTTGGCTTGTTGCTGCGTATCGAGTGGGAGAGTCGAACCCACTTGGGCAGCGAAGAGATGGAGTTCAGCGAAAGCGACTTCGCCGAGGAGCCTACTCATGGGCGCTAACGTGCTGATCATGGCGGGCGGCACCGGGGGCCATGTGTTCCCGGCCCTGGCCTGCGCCCGTGAATTCCAGAACCGTGGCTACACCGTGCACTGGCTGGGTACGCCCCGTGGCATCGAAAACGAATTGGTGCCCAATGCCGGTTTGCCCCTGCATTTGATCAACGTCACCGGGTTGCGCGGCAAGAGCAAGTTGTCATTGCTAAAGGCGCCGTTCGTGTTGCTCAAGGCGGTCATGCAGGCGCGCAAGATCATTCGCGAGTTGAAGCCGGTGTGTGTGCTCGGCTTCGGCGGTTATGTGACCGGCCCCGGCGGCGTCGCGGCGAAACTCGCGGGCGTGCCGGTGATCGTTCACGAACAGAACGCCGTCGCCGGTACTGCCAACCGCCTGCTGGTGCCATTGGCTGCGCGTGTGTGTGAAGCCTTCCCGAAAACCTTCGCCGCCTCCGACAAGCTTCGCACCACCGGTAACCCGGTGCGTACCGAACTGTTCATGGCCATTGCGCGTGACGCGCTGACGGGGCGCAAGGCGCACCTGCTGATCCTGGGCGGAAGCCTGGGCGCCGAGCCACTGAATAAATTGCTGCCTGAAGCCGTTGCGCAACTTCCTGAGGATGTGCGCCCGGAGATCTTCCACCAGGCCGGCAAAAACCACGATGAAGTCACCGCCGCACGTTATCGCGAGGCCGGTGTAGAGGCGAACGTACAGCCTTTCATCAAAGACATGGCCCAAGCCTATGGCTGGGCCGACCTGGTGGTCTGCCGCGCTGGTGCGCTGACCGTCAGTGAACTGGCGGCCGCCGGTCTGCCGTCCTTGCTGGTGCCTTTGCCCCATGCCATCGACGATCACCAGACCCGCAACGCCGAATATTTGGCCGGGGAGGGCGCTGCCTTCCTGCTGCCGCAAAGAACGACTGGCGCCGCCGATTTGGCCGCACGCCTGACCGAGGTTTTGATGCAACCGGAACGACTCAACAGCATGGCGAGCACCGCAAGCCGCCTGGCCAAACCTGACGCAACCCGCACCGTGGTCGATATCTGCCTGGAGGTGGCCCATGGTTGAGAATCAGAAAGCCATGCCGCAACCCGAGATGCGCCGCATCCGTCGCATTCATTTCGTCGGTATCGGCGGCGTGGGCATGTGCGGCATCGCCGAAGTACTGCTGAACCTGGGCTACCAGGTGTCCGGCTCGGACTTGAAAGAGTCGCCGGTCACTGAGCGCTTGAAGTCCTTTGGCGCGCAGATCTTTATCGGTCACCGTGCCGAGAACGCCGCCGAGGCCGACGTGCTGGTGGTGTCCAGCGCCGTGAACACCTCCAACCCGGAAGTGGCCACTGCCCTTGAGCGCCGAATTCCGGTGGTGCCGCGTGCCGAGATGCTCGCCGAGCTGATGCGCTATCGCCACGGCATCGCCGTCGCCGGTACCCATGGCAAGACCACCACCACCAGCCTGATCGCCTCGGTGTTCGCCGCCGGTGGCCTGGACCCGACCTTCGTCATCGGTGGCCGCCTGAATGCAGCCGGTACCAATGCGCAGCTGGGCACCAGCCGCTACCTGATCGCCGAAGCCGATGAAAGCGATGCAAGCTTCCTGCACCTGCAGCCGCTGGTCGCCGTCGTCACCAACATCGACGAAGACCATATGGCGACCTACGACGGTGACTTCAACAAATTGAAGAAAACCTTCGTCGACTTCCTGCACAACCTGCCGTTCTACGGGTTGGCGGTGGTGTGCCTGGACGACCCGGTGGTGCGCGAAATCCTGCCGCAGGTCAAGCGCCCCACCGTGACCTACGGCTTCAGCGAAGACGCCGACGTGCGCGCAATCAATGTCCGCCAGGAAGGCATGCAAACCTTCTTCACTGTGCTGCGTCCCGACCGCGAGCCGCTGGATGTCTCGGTGAACATGCCGGGCAACCACAACGTGCTGAACTCCCTGGCCACCATCTGCATCGCCACCGATGAGGGCGTCAGCGATGAAGCCATCGTCGAGGGGCTGTCGCGCTTTGCCGGTGTAGGCCGTCGCTTTCAGGTCTACGGCCAACTGCCGGTTGATGGCGGTGACGTGATGCTGGTGGACGACTACGGTCACCACCCGACCGAAGTTGCGGCTGTGATCAAGGCCGTGCGCGGTGGCTGGCCGGAGCGTCGTCTGGTGATGGTTTACCAGCCGCACCGCTACAGCCGTACGCGTGATCTGTACGACGATTTCGTCAATGTACTGGCCGATGCCAACGTGCTGTTGCTGATGGAAGTCTACCCGGCCGGTGAAGAGCCGATCCCGGGCGCTGACAGCCGCAAGCTGTGCAACAGCATTCGCCAGCGCGGCCAACTGGACCCGATCTACATCGAGCGTGGCGTGGACCTGGCGCCTATCGTCAAGCCGCTGCTGCGCGCTGGCGACATCCTGCTGTGCCAGGGGGCCGGTGATATCGGTGGCCTTGCGCCCAAGTTGCTGGCCAGCCCGCTGTTTGCAGCGGCTGCAAAGGGAGTGTCGAAATGATCACTGACTACGCCTCTCTGTTTTCCACGGTTGCGCCAGCCGACTTCGGTCGCGTCGCCGTACTGTTCGGCGGCAAGAGCGCTGAGCGCGAAGTGTCGCTCAAGTCCGGCAATGCCGTGCTCCAGGCGCTGCAAAGCGCCGGTGTGAACGCGTTCGGTATCGATGTCGGCGATGATTTCCTCGCCCGTCTGCAGGCCGAGAAAATCGACCGCGCCTTCATCATTCTTCATGGCCGTGGCGGTGAAGACGGCAGCATGCAAGGCCTGCTCGAATGCGCCGGCATCCCCTACACCGGTAGCGGTATCCTCGCTTCCGCACTGGCGATGGACAAATTGCGCACCAAGCAGGTGTGGCACAGCCTGGGTATTCCGACCCCGCGTCACGCCGTACTGTGCAGCGAAGACGATTGTATTTCTGCGGCCAAGGAACTGGGCCTGCCTTTGATCGTCAAACCAGCCCATGAAGGCTCCAGTATCGGCATGGCTAAAGTGAACTCGGCCGCCGAATTGATCGACGCATGGAAAGCGGCAAGTACCTACGATTCGCAAGTGTTGGTGGAACAGTGGATTTCCGGTCCCGAGTACACCATCGCCACCCTGCGTGGCCAGGTATTGCCGCCCATCGCTTTGGGCACGCCCCACACTTTTTATGACTACGACGCCAAGTACCTGGCTTCTGATACCCAGTACCGGATCCCATGCGGCCTCGAAGCAAGCAAGGAACAAGAATTGATGGACCTCACGGCGAAAGCCTGTGAGGCGCTGGGTATCGCCGGTTGGGCGCGGGCAGACGTGATGCAGGATGACCAAGGGAATTTCTGGTTCCTTGAAGTCAACACCGCACCGGGGATGACCGATCACAGCCTGGTGCCGATGGCCGCTCGCGCAGCCGGCCTGGATTTCCAGCAGTTGGTGCTGGCGATTCTGGCGGCAAGTATCGAGTCACGAGGCTAAGACATGAAAGGCGCATCGCTTCGTCATCAGCCCCCACAAGCACCGAGCCGCAAGCCGGTGCCGCGGGGTGCCAGCCGCATGGTGGCCAAAGAGCCGATGTCGGCGCGCCTGCCCAAAGCCAACTTTGGTTTTCTAAAGGCGCTGTTCTGGCCGGTGTTGCTGGTGGTGCTGGGCTTTGGTACCTACGAAGGCGCACAACGCCTGTTGCCGTATGCCGACCGCCCGATCACCAAGATCAGCGTGCAGGGTGACTTGAGCTACATCAGCCAGCAGGCGGTACAGCAGCGTATTGGCCCGTACCTGGCCGCGAGCTTCTTTACCATCGACCTGGCCGGTATGCGCTCGGAGCTGGAACAGATGCCGTGGATCGCCCACGCCGAAGTGCGCCGCGTATGGCCCGACCAGGTCACGATCCGCCTGGAAGAACAACTGCCCGTGGCCCGTTGGGGCGATGAAGCGCTGTTGAACAACCAGGGCCAGGCGTTCACCCCGCGTGAACTGGCCAACTATGAGCACCTGCCGCAGCTGTTCGGGCCGCAGCGGGCGCAGCAGCAAGTGATGCAGCAGTACCAGGCCTTGAGCCAGATGCTGCGGCCACTGGGCTTCTCCATTGCACGCCTGGAACTGCGTGAACGGGGCAGCTGGTTTTTGACGACCGGGGCAGGCAGTTCCGGCCCGGGCATCGAGTTGTTGCTGGGACGCGACCGCTTGGTGGAAAAGATGCGCCGCTTTATTGCCATCTATGAAAAAACCCTGAAAGAACAGATTACGAACATTGCGAGCGTCGACCTGCGTTACGCCAACGGCCTGGCCGTCGGCTGGCGTACACCGGCCGCGCCCACGGCAGCACAACCCGCTGTCGCGAAGAATTAAGAAGAGGCAGGACCCATGGCAAACGTGCAAAGCGGCAAAATGATCGTCGGTCTCGATATCGGCACCTCCAAGGTGGTGGCGCTGGTGGGCGAGGTTGGGGAAGACGGCGCGATCGAAATCGTCGGTATTGGCACGCATCCGTCCCGGGGCCTGAAGAAGGGCGTGGTGGTGAACATCGAGTCCACCGTGCAATCGATCCAGCGCGCTATCGAAGAAGCGCAGCTGATGGCCGGTTGCCGGATTCACTCGGCGTTCGTCGGCGTGGCCGGCAACCATATCCGCAGCCTGAATTCCCATGGCATCGTGGCGATCCGCGACCGTGAAGTCAGCTCGGCCGACCTTGAGCGCGTCCTCGACGCCGCCCAGGCTGTGGCGATCCCGGCTGACCAGCGCGTGCTGCACACCCTGCCGCAGGACTACGTGATCGACAACCAGGAAGGCGTGCGCGAGCCCCTGGGCATGTCGGGCGTTCGCCTGGAAGCCAAGGTCCACGTGGTGACCTGTGCCGTCAACGCCGCACAGAACATTGAAAAATGCGTGCGCCGCTGCGGCCTGGAAATCGACGACATCATTCTTGAGCAGTTGGCTTCGGCCTACTCGGTACTCACCGACGACGAAAAAGAGCTGGGCGTGTGCCTGGTGGACATCGGCGGCGGCACCACCGACATTGCGATCTTCACCGAGGGTGCGATCCGTCACACCGCGGTAATCCCGATTGCCGGCGACCAGGTCACCAACGACATCGCCATGGCGCTGCGCACACCGACCCAGTACGCCGAAGAAATCAAGATCCGCTACGCCTGCGCCCTGGCCAAACTGGCCGGTGCCGGCGAGACCATCAAAGTGCCAAGTGTGGGCGACCGTCCACCGCGCGAACTGTCGCGCCAGGCCCTGGCTGAAGTGGTCGAGCCGCGCTACGACGAGCTGTTCACCCTGATCCAGGCTGAACTGCGCCGCAGCGGCTACGAAGATTTGATCCCGGCCGGCATCGTGCTGACCGGTGGCACCTCGAAGATGGAAGGCGCGGTCGAACTGGCCGAAGAGATCTTCCACATGCCTGTGCGCCTGGGCGTGCCTCATGGCGTCAAGGGTCTGGGCGACGTGGTGCGTAACCCGATTTATTCCACCGGTGTGGGCTTGCTGTTGTACGGGCTGCAAAAGCAGACCGACGGCATTTCCCTGTCGGGCCCGAGCATCCGTGACAGCTACCGCAGCGACGACGAAGCCAAAGCACCGTTGTTCGAGCGGCTGCAGGCTTGGGTAAAAGGCAATTTCTAAAGATTTACCGCGACACCGCAACACCCGCAACAAGCAGTAGGCGAAAAAACTAGAGAAAATGAAAGGAGAGGGAACATGTTTGAACTCGTAGACAACATCCCCGCTAGCCCGGTTATCAAAGTAATCGGTGTCGGCGGTGGCGGCGGCAACGCTGTCAACCATATGGTCAAGAGCAACATTGAAGGCGTTGAATTCATCTGCGCCAACACTGATGCCCAGGCGCTCAAAAGCATCGGCGCGCGGACCATCCTGCAATTGGGCACAGCCGTGACCAAGGGCCTCGGCGCTGGCGCCAATCCGGAAGTCGGCCGTCAAGCCGCCCTGGAAGACCGCGAGCGTATTGCCGAAGTGCTGCAAGGCACCAACATGGTGTTCATCACCACCGGCATGGGCGGCGGTACTGGTACCGGTGCTGCACCGATCATTGCCGAAGTGGCCAAGGAAATGGGGATTCTGACCGTTGCTGTCGTGACGCGTCCGTTCCCGTTCGAAGGCCGCAAGCGTATGCAGATCGCCGACGAAGGTATCCGTCTGCTGTCTGAAAGCGTCGACTCGTTGATCACCATCCCCAACGAGAAACTGCTGACCATCCTGGGCAAGGATGCCAGCCTGCTGTCCGCCTTCGCCAAGGCTGACGATGTACTGGCCGGTGCCGTTCGCGGTATCTCCGACATCATCAAGCGTCCGGGCATGATCAACGTCGACTTTGCCGACGTACGTACCGTCATGAGCGAAATGGGCATGGCGATGATGGGCACCGGCTGCGCCAGCGGTCCTAACCGTGCACGCGAAGCGACCGAAGCGGCCATCCGCAACCCGTTGCTCGAAGACGTGAACCTGCAAGGCGCACGCGGCATCCTGGTGAACATCACCGCCGGTCCCGACCTGTCCCTGGGTGAGTACTCCGACGTGGGTAGCATCATCGAAGCCTTCGCGTCCGAGCACGCCATGGTCAAGGTGGGTACCGTTATCGATCCGGACATGCGTGATGAACTGCATGTAACCGTGGTTGCGACCGGCCTGGGTGCGAAAATCGAGAAGCCTGTGAAGGTTATCGACAACACCCTGCACAACAGCCAGGTCAGCCAGGCTAATCAGGCAGCGGCCGCTGCAGCACCTGCTCGCCAGGAACTGCCGTCGGTGAACTACCGTGATCTGGACCGTCCGACCGTGATGCGCAACCAGGCTCAGGCCGGTGCTGCTGCGTCCCGTAGCCTGAATCCGCAAGATGATCTGGACTACCTGGACATCCCGGCATTCCTGCGTCGTCAGGCCGATTAATGGAATGTATCAGGGCTATGAAGGTGATTGGTGTTCAGCAAAGGTCTGGTCTGTTATTATCGCCAGCCTTTGTTGATACCAGTTCGCAATTTGCGCTGAAGCGGTCCAAGCCATGATTAAACAACGCACCCTGAAGAATATTATCCGTGCCACAGGTGTAGGTCTGCACTCCGGGGAGAAGGTATACCTGACCCTCAAGCCCGCACCTGTCGACACCGGCATCGTGTTTGTTCGTGCCGACCTGGACCCTGTGGTGCAGATTCCTGCTCGCGCGGAAAACGTTGGCGAAACCACAATGTCGACCACACTGGTCAACGGTGACGTCAAAGTGGACACGGTGGAGCACTTGCTCTCGGCCATGGCTGGCCTGGGCATCGATAACGCCTACGTCGAGCTCTCCGCGTCCGAAGTCCCGATCATGGATGGCAGCGCTGGACCCTTCGTATTCTTGATTCAATCTGCCGGCCTGGAAGAACAGGACGCAGCCAAGAAGTTCATTCGCATTCTGCGGGAAGTGACAGTAGAAGACGGCGACAAGCGCGCCACCTTCGTCCCGTTCGAAGGCTTTAAAGTGAGCTTTGAGATCGATTTCGATCACCCGGTATTCCGTGACCGCACCCAAAGTGCAAGCGTGGATTTTTCCAGCACTTCGTTTGTAAAAGAAGTCAGCCGCGCCCGTACCTTTGGTTTCATGAGTGACATCGAGTACCTGCGCAAGCACAACCTCGCACTCGGCGGCAGCGTTGAAAACGCCATTGTGGTCGACGCGGATGGTGTACTGAACGAAGACGGCCTTCGCTATGAAGACGAATTCGTGAAGCACAAGATCCTCGATGCAATCGGTGACCTCTACCTGCTGGGCAATAGCCTGATAGGCGAGTTCAAAGGCTTCAAGTCGGGCCACGCCCTTAACAACCAGCTGCTGCGCAAGTTGATTGAGCAGACAGACGCTTGGGAAGTCGTGACCTTCGAAGATGCCAGCACCGCACCGATCTCTTACATGCGTCCCGTTGCGGCGGTGTAAGTAACAACTCTCTTTCTTTAGTTTTTAAAGGCTGCCTTCGGGTGGCCTTTTTTTATGCCTGACGAATATCCAAATGTGGGAGCTGGCTTGTCGGGTCGCCGCATCGCTGCGAAGACGGCCTGCCAGCCGACGCCAATCTGCCTGCCCCCCCACGATCCAGCTGTGGGAGCTGGCTTGCCTGCGATGACGGCCTGCCAGCCCACGCCAATCTACCTGACACTCAGCGATCCAACTGTGGGAGCTGGCTTGCCTGCGATGGCGGCCTGCCAGCCGACGCCAATCTACCTGACACCCCGCAATCAAACTGTGGGAGCTGGCTTGCTCGCGAAGGCGGCCTCGCAGTCAACACAGTTGGATTGTGTACATATCCATTCCTGCGGTAACGGCCACCTAGGGTTCCGCTCTGACAGCGGCTCACTTTTGAAAAGCGCAAAAGTAAGCAAAACGCTCTTGCCCCACCACTCGGCACCTCGCCTAGGCTCGGTGTGCCCGAACGCAGGCTTGAATCCGTGGGCCGCCGCCACGCGCCATCCATGGCGCGGGGCGGCTAACCCGGCGTCCTGCCGGGTTACCCACGAATTCAAGCCTGCGTTCGGCCAGCGTGGTTTAACGGGGCGCCTGAGATCAAGATCAAAAGCAGATCAAGATCAACGGCGACTCGCTTCGCATCGTGGTTACCGTTGAGCGCTACAGAGTTGTGTAGATACCTATGCTGCGATAGCGGTAGTGAATCCAACACTGCCATCGCAGGCAAGCCCCCACAATTGACCTCATCAGTTTGAGGTCTTTGAAACATCCATTGTCCGGTTACGGCCGCTGTGCTTGGCCTGATACAACGCTTGGTCAGCCTTGAGCAGCAGGTCTTCAAGGGAAATACGGCTGTGCTTCTGCCAGTTACTCAGGCCGATGCTTACGGTGATCGGTTGCTCGTCCCCGGCCACTCTCGGCAAGTGCTGGACCCCCTCGCGGATATACTCGGCGATCACCCACGCCCCCTCGGCGTCGGTATTGGGCAGCACTACCGCGAATTCCTCACCGCCGTAACGCGCCGCCAGGTCGGCAGGGCGGCGGATATGGCTGGCGATTACCTGTGCGACTGTACGCAACGCCTCATCGCCGCCCTGGTGACCATGACGGTCGTTGAAGGCCTTGAAGTGGTCCACATCGATCATCAACACGCTCAACGACTCGGTCGAGCGTTGTGCCCGGTCCCATTCCAGCCGCAAGCGTTCGTCCAGGGTGCGGCGGTTGGCCAGCCCGGTGAGGGCGTCGGTGGCTGCCAGTTCTGACAGTACCTGTTCCACGTGCTGGCGACGGCGCAGCTCCATGCTCAACGCCCAGGTCAGCCACAGCAGGCCCACGCACAGCACCCCGGTCGCGAGGCTAACCAACCACGCCGCACGCCGCCAGGGTGCGAACACTTCATCGCTGGACAAGGCCACCGCCACGATCAGCGGCAAGTTGCCCACATTCGAAAAACTGTAAAGTCGTGCCTGATGATCGACACTGGAAATACTTCGGAAGCTGCCGTCCCGTTCGCGCAGCATACGTGCGACGTTGGGACGTTGGCTCAGGTCCTTGTTGATGATGTCCACTTCCAGCAAAGGCTCTTGTGCCAGCAGGATGCCTTGGTGGTTAAGCAGGTTGATAGTGCTGTTGCTGCCGATATTCAGGCTGTTGAACAGCTGGTGGAAGTACGACAGGCGCATGGACGCGACGGCAACCCCCAGGAAACGCCCGTCCGGTGATGAAATGCGGCGGCTGAAAGCGATGCGCCATTGGTCATCGCACACGCAGCGGGCCATGAACGGACGGCTGATGTACAACCCCACGTCCGGATTCTTGCGGTGAACCTGAAAATAGTCCCGATCAGCGAAGTTGCCGGTCTTGGGCGTGAGCAGCGAGGAGTCGGCAAGCACCTCGCCGGTGGGGTCCAGCAACAAGACATCGCCCTTGTACGGCGCCGCAGCAGAGCGGTCGAACAGCATTAAATGGCGGATGCTCGCTGAAACATCCTGAAGGTCAGTACGCTCTGTAGCGCTAATCAAACCCTTGAGGCCCAGGTCGTAGAGCTCGACGTTACGCAGTACGTCAGCATCAATCATTTGAGTGATGGTGTTGGCGGTGCGCTTGGCCGTCTGCAGGGTATTGGCGTGTTCACGAATCAGCAGTGCCGTGACGACGCCCACGATCAGCAACACTGTCAGCGTGCTGCCCAGGATAAGCAGGCGCTCAGGGCGGCGGTTGGGGCGGGTAGGGCTTGAACTCATCGGGAATACTTCTGCGTTGAGAATGCCCTTAGCGTAGTAGCAACTCTTGAATATGGCTGTAGGAGCGAGCTTGCTCGCGAAAAACTCACAGACGCCGCGTTTATTCAGGAAGCACGCGTTATCGTTAACGTTTTTCGCGAGCAAGCTCGCTCCTACCTGTATTCAGAACACGTTGATCGGGTAATCCACAATCACACGGTACTCATCCACATCCCGATCCACTGCCGAGTAGCCGTTGCTGCCGCGGTTGGTCGCCCATTGCAGGCGCACCGCCAGGTCCTTGGCCTTGCCGCCCTGCACCACATATTTCACGTCGATATCCCGTTCCCAGTGCTTGGCGTCCTTGCCATCGGCGCTGTACCAACTGCTGTAGCCACGGCTGTTGGGGTCGACCTTGGTCAGGTCGGTCTTGCCGCTGATGTACGACACGGCAGACGTCAGCCCAGGCACGCCGAGGCCGGCGAAATCATAGGCGTACTTGAGTTTCCAGGAGCGCTCGTTGGGGCCGTTGAAGTCCGAGTACTGCTGGGAGTTGTCCAGGTACACGCTGTCGCCCTGGGTGATGTAGTCAAACGGGGTGTTGCCGTTGACCCGCTGGTAGGTGGCCGTGACGCTGTGGTTGCCCACACCTACGGTGAAATGCAGGCTGTAGGTGTTGTTGTCGATATCGCCCAGCAGCGATTGGCCGGTGTCCTGGGTGTGGTAGTAATGCAGGCCGGGGGTCAGGCTGACCAGATCGTTGAGGGCGTAGGTATATTCGAGGTCGTAGTAGTACTGGTGCCATACGTCCTTGAGTTCGGAGGCGTACAGGTTGCTGGTCAGCCCGGCGATACCGCTGAACGACACGCCGGCCCAGTCCAGGTGCTGGCTGTCGGCATTGGCCGGCAGGGCACCGTAGCTGGTGCCGATGCGACGATGGCCACTCTGGTTGTAGAGCTTGGTGAAGCTGGCCTGGCCACCTTCGATCATCCAGCCGTCAAAGCTGTGGTTGGTCAGGCTTACACCCCGGAACGTCTGCGGCAACATGCGCGTCATGCCGCCGGCGATTACCGGGTTGTTGAGGAACAGGTCGCCGGCCTTGAGTTCAGTGTCGAAGGCACGCATTTTCAAGGTGCCGCCAGCGGTAGAAAACGACCCCGGCGCCTTGCCGTTGCCGCTGCCGTAGGGAAGGATGCTGGAGCCATCAGTGCCACCGCCGCCGTCAAGCTTCAGGCCGAGCATGGCATTGACGTCCAGGCCGAAACCGACGGTGCCCTGGGTGTAGCCGGACTCGAAGGTGCCGATAAAGCCCTGGCCCCATTCCTTGCTGTCATCGGTGTGGATGTCGCGCCGGTCGCGGTTCATGTAGTAGTTGCGGGTGTTGATCGTGAGGTGTGAACCCTCGACGAAACCTTCGGCGGGCGGGGCGTCTGCCGCGTGGGCAAGCGGGATGATCGTTGCTGCGATTGCGAGGAATAACGGGGTGAACGTCAGCGAGTTCTTCACCGGTGGAGCTCCTTTGGTCAATCATGAACGGCCAGTGTCGTGGGGTGTGCCCGGCCTTTTTTCACGGCAAAAAAAAGCCGCTGAAGTCAGCGGCTTTAAGACAGATTCCCAGTGTAGAGCCCTGGAAATAAGTCGAGGGAAATTCGGGTGAGTGGTCAGCTGTCTTTGCCGTCGCGCTCATCGGTGCGTCAAAGTAACGCAGGCGAGCGGTGCGATACAGAGTGTAACAAGATAATAACTATTGCCCAAACCGCAACAGTTGACCTCTGGCGTGGACCTTCAAGCTATCGATTGATTTGCCTACAGTTGTACGGCTTTACTCTGAGTAGTACAGAAAGGTCTGACAGCTCTTTGTAGCTGCGTGGGTAAGAGACCTCTCGATTTCCTCCGCACCATTGAAGTGCTAGATCACAGCTTCCTAGGATTACGTCTTGTCTCAGGCGTATTACAAGGATGCCCTCATGCCCCGTCAAAGTGACCTGCGTTACACCTTCGAACCGCTGCGGGGCGATCCCTTCGAAGTGGTCTCGTTCACCCTTGAAGAAGGCTTGTCCCAGCCCTTCAAACTCGAACTGGAACTGGTCAGTCACCACCCGGCCATCGACTTCTACCGCATGCTCGACCTGGCCGCCGTGTTCACCATTTGGCGCGACGACACTCCGGTACGCTACGTCCATGGCCTGGTCAGCCTGTTCCAACAGGGCGATACCGGTTTTCGCCGAACCCGCTACACCGCCGTGGTCGAACCGACTCTGAAGCGTTTCGATCTGCGCTCCAACTGGCGCATCTTCCAGGCCCAGACCGTGCCAGACATCATCACCAGCATGCTGGCCGAGCACAAACTGACCGACATCCGCAGCGAAATCTGCTTCGAACACCAACCCCGCGAATACTGCGTGCAGGCCGGTGAAACCGACCTCGACTTCATCGCCCGCCTCGCCGCCGAAGAAGGCCTGCTCTACACCTTCGAACACCGCGCCGACGGCCACACCCTCGTGCTCACAGACCGCGTCGGCGGCCTCGGCACCATCGGCACCCACACCGACTGCCCGGTGATCTACCAGCCCATGGGAGGTGGCGACTCCAAGGAGCCAGCGTTAAACCGCTTCCACTACACCGAACAAGTGCGCACCGCACGCCAGGTGCAGCGCGACTACACCTTCACACACCCGCGCTACGACCAACAGCACACCGCCACCGGCGACCAGGACTTGAAAAACCAGCACAAGGACTACGAACGTTACGACTACCCCGGCCGCTACAAACGCGACATTGCTGGCAAGCCCTTCACCAAGACGCGCCTAACGGCGCTACGCAACGACGCCAAACTGGCCCATGTCGAAGGCGACGATGAACGCCTGCAACCGGGGTTGGCCTTCGACCTCAACGATCATCCCCGCGAAGACTTCAACGACCGCTGGCGCACCATCGCCATAAAACACGAAGGCAAGCAGCACACCAGCTTGCAGGAAGAATCGTTCGGCAGCGGCCTCGGTACCTCTTACTCGTTGAAAGCCAGCGCCATCCGCTGGACCTCGGACTGGAAAGCGCCGCTGCCCCCCAAACCCTGCATCGATGGCCCGCAGATCGCCACGGTAGTTGGCCCGCCGGGGGAAGAGATCTATTGCGATGAATGGGGCCGGGTCAAGGTGCAGTTTCCATGGGATCGTGCGGACAAAAACAACGACCACAGCTCGTGCTGGATCCGCGTCACCCAAGGCTGGGCCGGGGCGACCTGGGGCTCCATCGCGATCCCGCGCGTAGGTCAGGAGTTAGTGATCAGCCACCTGGACGGAGATCCTGACCAGCCGATCGCCACTGGGACCGCCTACAGACAGACCAACCTGCCGCCCTACGAGCTGCCCAAACACAAGACGCGGATGACCATCAAGAGCCGCACCCACAAGGGCGAAGGTTTCAATGAGCTGCGCTTTGAGGATGAGCTGGGCCAGGAGGAGGTGTTTATTCATGCCCAGAAAGATCAGAACACCATCGTCAAGAACAACCAGACCCAATCCATTGGCGCCGACCGAAGCAGCCAGGTCGGCCAGGACGAAACCATCACTGTTGGCCGTACCCGCATGCGGGTGGTGAAGGCCAACGACACGTTGAAAGTAGGCGGCAGCAAAAGTGACTCGGTCGCCGACGAATACACCGTCGAAGTGGGCAACGCGTTACGCCTGAAATGCGGCAAGACGGTGATCGAATTGCACGCCAACGGCACCCTGAATATCACCTGCGAGAACTTCAATATCACCGGGTTGAAGTCCGGCCAAATCAACACCCCCGACGGCATGTTGGATCTCAATGTGGAAGGTGGTACCGCTGCCGTTGCGGCTGACGGGCGAGCTGCCAGTGCGCTCCAAGACCAAGCGAACAGCCACTTCCAGCAGGACTGAGACTCCGATCACTGACCTGTATTTCCCCAAACAAGGAACACCTGAATGGCCAGATACCTGACTCAGGATCTCAACGTCGATCTCGGCGATGAGATGCCCGAAGACACCACGCTGAACATGCTCCAGTTTCGCGAACGGCAAACGACCTTGGTCATCGCTCGCAGTGCGCTGCCGGAGCACCAGACCTTGGATGAGGCTTACGCGTTTCAACTGGACTTGCTGCACAAGCGGCTCGCTGCGTTGACCTGCACTGACCCAGTAACCGTTTTTATTGGGAAAGACAAGCCAGTCGAAGGTCGCGAAGCCGTGCTCCAGTTTACGCACGCAAACAAGCCGATGTACCAGCTTCAGTTGGCCTGCCAACTGCCTGGGCAACAACGCCTGCTGGTCCTGAATTACAGCAAACATAGCGCGCTTAGCGAAGCAGACATCGGCCATTGGCGCGCGATCAAAGACAGCCTGCACTTTGCCTGATCAGGTCACTCATTCCATTTGCCTGCACGCCCGTTAAGCAAGGAGCACATACCAATGGCGCAGAACGTACACGCCGCCAGGGAGGGAGACGCGATCCTTCACCCACCACTCGCTGCAGAGCTGATGAGCGCATTGGCAGAAGCGGTTGTCTACGCCGCAGCTACCGCTCTTGTTGCGGCGGCTATCGCCGGTACTGTTGTCGCGGTTGTGGGTACGGGCGGTGCGGCGGCAGTACTTGTCCCTGTGATTGCTGGAGCACTGGTAGGCGGTGCCAGCATGATTCCAATAGGCGACAAGAGCATTGGTGAAGCCATCACCGATGGGTGTGATTCACTCGCCAACAGCGTGTTCCCGGCAGAACCTTTCGGCAAGATTGAAAGCGGCTCGCAAAATACCCACGTCAACGGAAAACCCGCTGCTCGGGCCGCTGGACGCAGCTCAGAGGGTGGCAGCGAGGACGCTTCCGAAGAACAGGCAGAACCGTCATTTCTGGACAATATCGGCGCAATGGCGATGTCCGCCGCGCCCATGCTCATGCCGGTACTCGGGCTGGGCATGGCGATCTACGACATCTTCAACCCGCCGGTCACCACGCCAGCAGCCCCGGGAACACAACCGGCAGACCAAGATGAGATCACTTGCGAACGCCATCCGCCCATGCCGATTGGCTACATCGCGCAGGGGTCCAGCAAGGTCTTCATCAACGGGCAGCCTGCCGCCCGAGCCGGCGACAAGACCACGTGCGATGCAACCATCGACAGCGATGCCAATGTGTCTCCCAACGTGCGCATAGGTGGCGAGCCACTGACCGTGCGGGATATCCGCAATGGCAAAAGCAAAATTGCGCAATTCACCGGCATGGTGGCCGGCATGTTGATCTCACGCAAAATCAAGCTTCGGCCGCGACCGAAGGGCAGCCCCAAACCGCAGCCACGCATCCGTCCGTGCAAAGGCAGCCCGGTGATTGTTTCAACCGGAAGCAAAGTGCTGGGAGGACCGGAGGATCACGACTTCACCTTGCCGGGGTTGCTTCCCATTGAATGGGCCAGAGGTTATGACAGCAATGACCTGCGCAGCGAAGGCCTGTTCGGCATGGGCTGGAGCGTGCCCTACGAAGTGGAAATCCTGCGCGTGCCCCACCCCGAGGGCGGCGAGTTGTGGATCTATGTCGATGACGAAGGCACCCGCCTGGAACTGGGTCGGCTAAAGGCGAACGATGCCTTTGTCAGCGTTCTCGATGGGTTAGCGTTCTTTCAACTTGAAGACGGACAGACCGTGGTCGAGGACATCTACACCGGTCTCTACCAAGTCTTCCAGACTGACCCGCACAACCCGAAACGCTCACGCCTGATCAAGCTGGGTGATCGCAACCTGAATACCGTAGGGCTTTTCTACGATCAGACAGGTCGGCTGCACTACGTGTGCGACGGTTTGAGCCGAACCACCATCCGACTGAGCTATGACACGCAGCACCCGAAGCGGGTCAGCCAAGTGGAACGGCTCTATATCAGGCTTGGCGATGATCCGCAGATCGAACACACCGAAGTCCTTGCCAGCTATCGCTATACCCAAAGCGGCCAACTGCAGGAGGTGCTCGATGCCACCGGCCAGGTCTTGCGTAGCTTCACCTACACGGCGCATGGCTACCTCGGTAGCCACACCCTGCCCAGTGGCGCGACTCGACAGTATCAATGGCAACGTTTCGAAGTTCTTGCGCAACGTCCTCAATCAGTGCGCGCAGATGGCAGCCTCTGCAACTTCCCTCCGCTGCTGGAGCCTCTGCCTGACCATGAGTGGCGCGTCATTCGCCATTGGGGCAGTGATGGCGAAGACTACCGCTTCGATTACGACCTGGAAAAAGGCGAAACCCGCGTTACCGACAGCCTCGGTCGCCAGGACCATTACTACTGGGGGCCGTTCTACGAGATTTACAAACACATCGACCCCATGGGCCATTGTTGGCAAGACGATGTACTGGCCGGCCAACTGCTCAAGAGCATCGACCCACAGGGCGGCGAATGGCAATACGGCTACGACGAACTCGGCCGTCTGATCGAGACCCGCGACCCACTGGGTCGCTACGAACGGGTCCGTTACACCCGCCACTGGGCGTTACCCCTGAGCATTACCGACGGCGCCGGGCGCACTCAACGTTTCGGTTATGACAGCCAGGGCAATCTGCTGTGGGAGCAAGATCCTCTCGGCCGAAAGACCCATTATCGTTACGACAGCCAAGGCCAAGTCCAATGCATCCTCGACCCGCTGGACAAGCACAAATACCTGCGCTGGAACGCCCATGGACAGTTACTCAGCTACCGCGACTGCTCCAACGCCGAAACCCACTACCGCTATAATCGGCGCGGCCAACTCAGCGAAGCTATCAATGCCCGTGGCGAACACACCCACTATCGGTATGACACCCGCGGCTACCTGATCGAAAGCCAGCGCCCGGACGGCCGCATCGACCGCTACGATATTGACGCCGCCGGCCACCTCATTGCCTATACCGACCCGGCCCAGCGCATCACCCGCCTGCGTTACGACCACAGTGGCCGGCTAATCCGCCGGATTGACGCCCTCGGCCACAGTGTCGAGTTTGGCTACGACGCCTATGGCCGCCTGCTGCACTTGAGCAATGAAAACCGCGAACGCTACCGCTTCGAATGGGACGTGCTGGACCGCCTGCTGGCCCAGCAGGACCTGGATGGCAGCGGGCGCATCTACCAGTACAACCCGTTGGACGATGTCACCGCCATCCACCACATCCCCGCGCCGAATGCCGAACCTGAGCTGGATGGCAAGGACAGCGCCGAACCGCACAGGCCACTGGTACATCATTTCGAGCGTGACGCCCTCGGCCGCCTGATCCGCAAACGCACCGACGATGGCATCACCGAGTATGCCTACGACAATGCCGACAACCTGCTGGCGATCAACTTCACCGACATACGAGGTGACCAGCAGCGGCTCGACTACACCTACGATGCCCTCGGTCAACTGCTCAGCGAAACCAACAGCGCCGGCCTTTTGCAGTACGACTACGATGAACTGGGCAACCTGCAAACCCTGACCCTGCCCGATCAGCGCCAACTTAACCACCTGTACTACGGCAGCAGTCACCTGCATCAAATCAACCTGGGCGGCCGGGTGATCAGCGATTTCGAGCGCGGCGCATTGCACGACGAAGTGCTGAGCACTCGCACGAGCTAGAGCAAAGGTAAACTGTTCAGCGAACGCAGCTATACCGGCAGGGTGATACCAAACGTATTGCCACCGCCCTCACTGCGCACAAACACATCCCCCCCATGCATCAACGCAATCGCCTTGACGATCGCCAGCCCCAGCCCGTGATTGGCCCCGCTGTTGCTGCGCGAGGCATCCACGCGGTAGAAACGTTCAAACAGGCGTGGCAAGTGTTCGCTGGCAATCGCATCGCCGGGGTTGGTCACGCCAATCGCCACCTGGTGTGCCTGCACCTGGATATGCACGTCGATAATCTGCCCGGGTGCGGTGTGTTGCACGGCATTGCTCAGCAGGTTGATCAGCGCACGCCGCAGGTGGGCCTTTTCGATCTGCACCAGGGCATCGCCGTCCACGCGCACCTGAACCTGGGCGTCTTCGAGGATAAAATCCAGATAGTCGAGGGTGGTGGCCACTTCATCGGCCAGGGAGCATTCGATCAGCTTGGTGGCTTTGCTGCCCTGGTCGGCGCTGGCAAGGAACAGCATGTCGTTGATGATCGAGCGCAGCCGTTCCAGCTCTTCCAGGTTCGATTGCAGCACCTCGAAATAGTGCTCGGCCGAACGCCCGCGTGTGAGCGCGACTTGGGTCTGGCCGATCAGGTTGGTCAGCGGCGAGCGCAGTTCATGGGCCACGTCGGCGTTGAACGATTCCAGGCGCGAATAGGCTTGCTCCACACGGTCGAGGGTGGCATTGAACGAATTGACGAACAGGCTCAATTCCGGCGGCAGCGGCGACAGTTGCAAGCGCCCGGAGAGTTTGGGCGGGGCGAGTTTCTGAGCCTCATCGGAGAGTTTTTCCAGTGGCTTGAGGCCGATACGCGCAACCCAGAAGCCCAACAGCGAGGCCAGCACCACACCGACCAGCGCCAGGCTGATCAGCGCGACCAGCAAGTGATGCTGAGTGGCGCGGAAGTTTTCGGTGTCGATGGCGATCATAAAGCGCAACGCCGGGCGCTGGTCCTTGGCCGCAAACTGGCTGACCAGCACCTTGAAGGGATAAGCGTGGCCGGGCAGGCGCAGGTCGCGCTTGCCTGCCGGGCCCTGTGCAAAGGCGCGGATTTGCGCATCCGGTTCGCCATATTCATAGCTCGGGTCGCTGCTGACCACCCAGAATCGAATGCGTTTGTCCTCTTCCCCCAACAGCTTGAGCTTGGCCTTTATCTTGACCCAATGCTCCGGCGTGCCGAAGCGGTTCACCGATGACTCCAGCACGCTGTAGCGCGCATCCAGTTCGGCCCCCGGCAACAACCCCAGGCCGCGATCCACTTGCTGGTACAGCGCGCCGCCGATCAACACGAAGATCAGCAGCGCCACCAGGGTAAACATGCCGCTCAGGCGCAGGGCGATGGAGTTAGCGACCACTTTGGTTTTCCAGTATGCGGTTCTCCAGCACATAGCCCATGCCGCGAATGGTGTGCAGCAGCTTGTGTTCGAACGGCCCATCGAGCTTGGCGCGCAAGCGCTTGATCGCCACTTCCACCACGTTGGCATCGCTGTCGAAATTGATGTCCCAGACCATCTCGGCGATGGCGGTCTTGGACAGTATCTCGCCCTGGCGCCGCGCCAACACGCTGAGCAGCGAGAACTCCTTGGCGGTCAGGTCAAGGCGTACACCGTTGCGACTGGCCTTGCGGCTGATCAAGTCAATCCACAGGTCGGCAACGGTGACCTGCACCGGCTCATGGCCGCCGCTGCGGCGGGTCAGGGCTTGCAGGCGCGCCACCAATTCAAGGAACGAAAACGGCTTGCCCAGGTAATCATCGGCGCCTTCGCGCAGGCCGCGGATACGGTCTTCCACGCGCTCGCGGGCGGTGAGCATGATCACCGGCGTCTGCTTGCGGGCGCGCAACGCTCGCAATACGCCAAAGCCGTCCAGGCCGGGCAACATCACATCGAGCACGATCACCGCGTACTCATTCTCCAGCGCCAGGTGCAGACCCTCGACGCCTTCACGTGCCACGTCGACGGTATAGCCTTGCTCCGTCAGGCCGCGGTGCAGGTAGTCTGCGGTTTTTTCTTCATCTTCAATAATCAGGACGCGCATGACCGCCTCAGTGTGTGGTCGCCAGCGCCAGCGCTGGTTTGGGCCTGTGGAAAAGCCGTTCGAGGTACAAGTATATGACCGGAGTGGTGAACAGCGTCAGCGCCTGGCTCACCAGCAAGCCGCCCACCACCGCAATGCCCAGCGGTTGGCGCAGTTCCGCCCCAGGGCCCGAGCCCAGCATCAAGGGCACCGCGCCGAGCAGGGCGGCGAGGGTAGTCATGACGATCGGTCGGAACCGCGTGACGCAGGCTTCATAAATCGCATCCTGCGGGGTCAGCCCACGCACGCGCTGGGCTTCCAGGGCGAAGTCGATCATCAGGATGCCGTTTTTCTTGACGATGCCGATCAGCAACACCAGGCCGATCAAGGC
Source organism: Pseudomonas paralactis (assembly GCF_001439735.1). Classification (GTDB taxonomy): domain Bacteria; phylum Pseudomonadota; class Gammaproteobacteria; order Pseudomonadales; family Pseudomonadaceae; genus Aquipseudomonas; species Aquipseudomonas paralactis. Next base: position 567,267 of record NZ_JYLN01000002.1, on the reverse strand, counting down.
CATGATCGAAAAATCCTGGCCCAGCAGCCACAGCATGATCAGCGCACCCAGGCCCGCCGAGGGCAAGGTGGAAATGATCGTCAGCGGGTGCACGAAACTCTCGTACAGCACGCCCAGGATGATATACACCGCCACCAGCGCTGCGAGGATCAGCCATGGTTGGCTGGCCAGCGAACTCTGGAACGCCTGGGCCGCGCCCTGGAAGTTGCCGATCAGGGTGCTGGGCATACCGATGTCGTTCTTGGCCTGGTCGAGCATGATCACCGCGTCGCCCAGGGCCACGCCGGGCGCCAGGTTGAACGACAGGTTGGCGGCGGGGAACATGCCGTCATGGCTGATAGACAACGGCCCGACGGTCGGCGGGTCGACCCTGGCCAGTGCCGACAGCGGCACCATCTCGTTGGTCAGCGGCGAGCGCAAGTAAAAGTAATTGAGGCTTTCGGCCCTGCCGCGTTGCTGGCTGTCCAGTTCGAGTATCACCTGGTACTGATTGATCTCGGTCTGAAACTCGTTGATCTGGCGCTGACCGAAGGCGTCGTACAGCGCCTGGTCGACATCGGTGGCGGTCAGGCCGAAGCGGGCCGCGGCCTGGCGGTCGATGCTGATGTGGGTAATGCTGCCGCCCAGTTGCAGGTCGTTGGACAGGTCGCGAAACGCCGGGTTGCTGCGCAGTTTCTCGGTGAGGCGTTGGGTCCAGGTATTGAGCGTCGGGCCGTCGTTGCTCTTGAGCACGTATTGGTACTGGGCGCGGCTGGGGCCGGAGCTCAGGTTGATGTCCTGGCCGGCGCGCAGGTACAGCACGATACCGGGCACCTTCGCCAGTTGCGGGCGCAGGCGGTCGATAAACTGGCTGGCGGACACGTCGCGATCACCGCGATCTTTCAGGGCAATCCAGAAGCGCCCGTTGGCGATGGTCTGGTTGCTGCCGGTGACGCCCACCGAGTGGGAAAACGCCAGCACCGCGGGGTCAGCCTTGACGATGTCCGCCAGGGTCTTGTGCTTGGCGACCATGTCCTTGTACGACACATCGGCCGTCGCCTCGCTGGTGCCGAGCACGAAACCGGTGTCTTGCACCGGGAAGAATCCCTTGGGAATGAACACATAGCCGACCACAGCCAGGGCCAGGGTTACCACGAAGATCGCGGCCATGCTGCGTTGGTGCGCCAGGGCACGGCGCAGGTTGCGCGCATAGCCGGCCAGCAGGCGTTCGCTGAAGGTGGGTTTGGCGTGGGCAGGGTGGGTAGGGGCACGCATGAACAAGGCGGCTAAGGTCGGTGCCAATGTCAGCGAAACCACTACCGAAATCAGGATGGTCGAGGTGGCCGTCAGCGCGAACTCCTTGAACAGCCGCCCGACCACGCCGCCCATGAACAGCAGTGGAATAAACGCCGCCACCAGCGAGAAGCTGATAGACACCACGGTAAAGCCGATTTCGCCGGAACCCTTGATCGCCGCTTCGCGCTGGCTCAGGCCGGCCTCCAGGTGTCGATGGATGTTCTCCACCACCACAATCGCATCGTCCACCACAAAACCCACGGCAATCACGATGGCGACCAGGGTCAGGTTGTTCAGGCTGAACCCCATCACGTACATCAGGGCAAAACTGGCCACCAGCGATACACCCAGCACGGCCGACACAATCAACGTCGCCGAGAGTTGGCGCAAAAACAGCGCCATCACTGCCACCACCAGCAGGATGGCGATCAGCAGGGTCATTTCCACTTCATGCAGAGACGCGCGGATGGTCTTGGTGCGATCGGTCAATACGCTGACCTGTACCGAGGCCGGCAACATGCCTTGCAGGCGCGGCAGTTCGGCCTGGATGCGGTCGACGGTTTCGACAATGTTGGCGCCGGGTTGGCGCGAAATCACTAGATTCACCCCTGGCGTATCGCCGGACCAGGCTTGCACGTAGGCGTTTTCCGAGCCATTGATGACCTTGGCGATATCGCGCAGTTGAACCGGTGCGCCGTTTTTGTAGGAAACGATTAACTGGCCGTATTCCTCGGGGTGAAACAGTTGGTCGTTGGTCGACAGGGTCGACACGCTGTTCTCGCCATAGATCGCGCCTTTGGCCAGGTTGAGGCTCGACTGCTGAATAGCCAGGCGTATATCGGCAAGTGTCAGGCCGATGGCTGCGAGTTTGTCGGGGGAGGCCTGCACGCGAATCGCCGGGCGTTGCTGGCCGGTGATGTTGATCTGACCGACGCCGTCGATCTGGCTGATCTGGCGCGCCAGCAGGGTTTCCACGTAGTCGCTCAGCTCGGTGCTGGGCATGCTGCCTGAACTGACGCTGAGGATCAGCACCGGGCTGTCCGCCGGGTTGACCTTTCTCCAGGTCGGCAAGCTCGGCATATCGCCGGGCAGCTTGCCGGAGGCGGTGTTGATCGCGGCCTGGACTTCCTGGGCGGCGGTGTCGATGCTTTTTTCCAGGGTGAACTGCAAGGTCAAAAGGCTTGAGCCCAAGGCGCTGCTGGAGGTCATCTGGGTCACACCGGGGATGGCACTGAATTGCACTTCCAGCGGCGTGGCCACTGATGAAGCCATGGTGTCCGGGCTGGCACCGGGCAGTTGCGCGGTGACCTGGATCGTCGGAAATTCCGCTTCCGGCAGCGGGGCGATGGACAGGCGTGGGAAGGCGATGATCCCCAGCAGTACCAAGGCAAATGTCAGCAGCAGAGTGGCGACCGGGTGATCAACGCACCAGGCCGAGGGCGAGCGGCTGCCGCTCATGGTTGCACCGTGGCGTCAGCGGCCTGTATCACGTGCGGCGGCGCCTTGAGCACCTCCACCTGGGCGCCGGCCTTGAGCCGCGACTGACCGTCGCTGACCAGCACGTCCCCGGCCTGCACGCCCTTGATGATGTTGATCTCACTGTTCTGGTAGGTGACCTGCACCGGTACCACGTCTGCTTTATCACCGTTCACTCGGTACACGAAATGCGAGTCCAGCCCACGCTGCACCACGGTCGGCGGCACCACCAGAGCATTCTTGTCGAGGGCCGTCTGGATCTTGATGGTCACCAGTTGCCCAGGCCACAGCTTTTGCGCCGAGTTGTTGAACTCGGCCTTGGCCCGAAGAGTGCCGGTGGTAGAGCTGATCTGGTTGTCGATCAGGCTCAGGTGGCCTTCGCCGAGCAGGTGGCCGGTGTCGCCGTCGGTATCGGCGCCCAGGTAGGCGTCGACGCTGGCCGGGGTTGGCGCCGCGATCAGGCCCTGCAGGGTCGGCAGCATCTGCTGCGGCAGGGAGAACTCAACGGCGATCGGGTCGAGCTGGGTGACGGAGAACAGCCCCTGGGCGTCGCTCATGCGCAGGAAGTTACCTTCATCCACGCTGCGAATGCCCACGCGGCCGCTGACGGGAGAGCGAATCTGGGTGTAGGAAAGTTGCACGTTGGCAGCCTCAATCGCGGCCTGATTGCCTTGCACGGTGGCCCGGAGCTGATTCACCAATGCCTGTTGCTGGTCGTAAGTCTGCTTTGACACGCCGTCGTCGATGCTCAATTCCTTGTAGCGCTTGAGGTTGACCAGTGCCACTTGCAGTTGCGCCTGGCTTTCGCCCAGTTGCGCCTTGGCCTGGTCGAGGCTGGCGCGGATCGAGCGGTCATCGAGGGTCGCCAGCAGGTCACCGGCCTTCACCGACTGGCCTTCCTTGACCAGCAACCGGGTGAGAATGCCGTCGAGCTGCGGGCGAATCACCACATTGTGCAACGACAGCACCGAGCCGATGCCGCTGACAAACCGCGGTACATCCTGTTGCGTCACGCTCACCACCCGCACAGGAATCGCGGTAGGCGCCGCCAGCCGGGCCTTGGCTGGCCGAGTTAACGCCCAGGCTGCGACGGCCAGTATCAGGGCGGCGCCCACCATCAGGGCCATGTTTCGTTTGTTCTGCATAGGAGAGACGCCGGCGCAAACTGCACGTTTGAGTTTGGAAAGCTGCTTTATAGCGCTGTTTCACCGTCAGCACGGTGACGGCAAACTGACAGCCGTGACAGTTAGGCCCTGCGAGCTTGTCGCTTGAAGTTACTGCTGGCAGTCGCGGCCCCGTATACTTGCGCTTTTACACCTATAGCTGTGCCGGAGCCCCTATGACTTCCCCCACCCAACCCCCTGTCGAAGCGGCCGACTTCGTCGATTCGGCCACCGCCGACGGCGCTGAAAAAGCCGAGATCCCGGCGTTCAAGTTCCCCTTCAAACCGGGTGAACTGGCAGGCGCCAGGAACGCCAGCCAGCCCTGGTATAAAGGCGGCGCCAAGAACGGCCATACCAAAACGCCAGGCATGGCGCCCCCGGGCACCCGCCGTTCGATGGGTAAACGTTAAGGCTAAGGTTATGGCTGCGTTATAGGCACTTGCCTACGTTGCCTGTCGTTATTTCTACTTGTAGGTTCGCGGTCGATTCTTGAAAGCTTGCACAGCGTTTGCTTCGTCCCGATAACGCCTATCGGGACGCTGTGAGTCAGCTTTCCGGAATAGGACGTTCTCGTGGCCCTGATACACCTCTGTGCCGTGCTTGCCCTCTTGCTCTCGACGCCTGCCGTTGCTGGCGACATTCAACCGCGGCGCGAGATCCGCTTTGCCGTGGCCGCGCATTTTCCCCCGTTTCAAAGCCGTAACCCGCAAGGGCAACTGGTGGGGCTGAATATCGAACTGGGCAACGCTTTGTGTGTACAGCTCAACGTCCGCTGTATCTGGGTTGACCAAGTCGTCATGGAGAATTTCCCCGCCCTCGAAGCCAGGCAGTTTGATGCGATCATGGGCATGGCACCGACATGTCGACGCCGACAGCGGGTGAGTTTTACCGATGACCTCTACCCGATCAGCACCCGCCTGGTGGGCCGCAAAACTTCGGGTTTGACCCCTAATCGGCGCTCGCTCAAGGGCAAACGCGTGGGTGTACTGGTCAGGAGTAATCGTGAAGCCTTTGCGCTCTCGCAGTGGGCGCCGGCCGGGGTGATCATCAGAAGTTTCTGGCTTAACGACCAACTGGTTCAGAGCCTGGTGGCAGGTGATATCGATGCGACCCTGCAAGGTGCCGTGGAGATCCGTGAGGCACTGCTCGACAGGGCCGACGGCCTGGACTTCGGTTTCCTTGGGCCTGTGGTGTCATCGAGCCTGTTGGGCAGCAGCGTGGCGATCGCGGTGCGCAAACCCGATACCGCACTGCGCAATGAGCTGAACCATGCGCTTGAACAACTGATGCAAAACGGCGAGTACCAACGCATCCTCCAGCCCTATCGTCTGGATGTAGCGCCTTCCAGGTCGTGATGGCTGTGGATCCCCTGCGCGGGCGCACCATTAGCCTCCTCAGCGGTCAGGCCGCCCGCAACGAGATAAACGCATAGTTGGCCGGGACTTGGGTGGCAATCTGCGCCCCGGCGTCCAGCAGTTGTTCGGCGATGTCCATGCCGGACACATGGAACACCCATTCATTGGCCACGTTCGGCTGGACTGCCGCCTGCTCAATAGCCTGGGCAAATGCCTGCATATCCGGCAGGTAGGCGGTAAAACCGTCGCCCTTGAGTGCTGTGGTATGAATGCCGAGCAACGCACATACCGCCTCCTTGGTCTGCACGTCATCACGGTCGGCCTGGCGCGAGCGGCGGATCAGCTCAGCCAGCTCCTTGTCCATCAACTCGCCACCGACGATCAATGCAGGGCCCTGCTCCCAGGATTCTGGCGGGCAATCCTTGGCACTCGGGTTCAGCGGAATGTGCGGGTTGATCTCCATCGGATAGATTCGGCATACCAGCGGGCGCCGTTCATAGATGCGGCAAAGGTTGTCTTCGTCAAGATTCCGGCAGCGTCCGGCGTTGTAGGCGGCGAAGGTGATTGCCACAAACGCCTCGGTAGTGCCGCTGGGCACGATCACCGAACGGCGTTCGGCGTGTTCACGTTGTTGCGGGGGCAGGCCCAGGCCGTTGCCCAGGAAACCCTCGACCAGGACGATGACGTTACCGCCGTCCGCCGCCCAACTGCGGGCTTCTTCAAGGGTCAGGGGGACGTGATGGTCGCTGCAGCATTTGCCGCAACCTACGCAAGAAAATTGAGTGTTCATGGCGGATCTGTCACCAGGCTAGGTCAGAGGGCACGCTTGAGGGGTGACGGGTTTTTACCTCTATTCACCGCTCGGCACTCTGGAAGCAAGTTATGCGCCAGTGATTGTCAGTCTTTGGGCACTATGTCGCGCAGCACAAATCTCATACCGGCACTTTCATACAGATGCCGGGCACGCAGGTTGCTCTCCAGCACCTTGAGATCCACATAGGGTTCGCCGCGCTGCTTGAACACCTGGAAGCTGTGCAGCAACAAGGCGCGGCCCAGCCCCTGGCCCTGGGCGCAAGGGTGTGCCGCGAGGTTCTTGATGAAGGCGCTGGTCCAGCACTGGGCGACACCGAGAATGCCGTCGCCGTTGATGGCGACCAGGCACAACGTCGGGTCGCACTCGGCATCGGTCACGAACTGTCGGCGCCATTCATCCAGGCTGGCGACACGGCCGCCGCCCTGATCCTGGGTCAGGCGCAACACGGCATGGATCGCCGGGGCCAACTCATCACGGTAATGATCCAGCCGGGTATTCGCCGGCCACTGCGGGGCGGGCAGGCTGCCCGTGAGGTCGCGGCGCAGCAGCTGGAAATACTCGGCCACCGCTTACAGGCCCTTTTGCGCCACGGTTTGCGCGGCGATGACCAGGTACTTGGTCAACTCCGGCGAGGAGAATTTGGTGAGCACTGCATCGGCACCGGCCAGGCGGGCTTTTTCGCTGTTCATCGCGCTGTCCAGGGAGGTGTGCAACAGCACGTAGAGGTCCTTGAAGTCCGGAGTTTCGCGCAGGGTGCGGGTGAGGGCGTAGCCGTCCATCTCGGACATTTCGATGTCCGACACCACCACATTGATCTGCTCGCCCGTGCCTTGCAGCTCCAGCAACACGTCAATGGCTTCCTTGGCACTGCGCGCGGTATGGCAGGTCAGGCCAAGGTTGCGCAGGGTGTGTACCGACTGCTGCAAGGCCACCTGGCTGTCGTCCACCACCAGGATGCGGGCGTTGCCCAGCACTTCGGCTTCTTCCATGGTCAGGTCGGTCGGTGCCGTTTCAATCGGTGCCGGGGCGATGCCGTGGATAACTTTTTCGATATCCAGCACCTGCACCAGGCCACCTTCCACCTGGGTTACCCCGGTGATAAACGCCCGATTGCCACCGGAGCCGTAGGGGGGTGGGCGGATGTCGGTGGTCAGGCAATGCACAATCTTGCTCACCGCCTGCACATGCAAGCCCTGCTTGGAACGGCTGACATCGGTGACGATCAGGCAGCCTCCGTCCGGGTCTTGCAAGGGCATTTCACCGAGGGCACGGCTCAGGTCGATCACCGACAGCGAAGCGCCGCGCAAGGTGGCGATGCCTTTGACGTGGGGGTGGGACTCCGGCAGCTTGGTCAGCGGCGGGCAGGGGATGATCTCACTGACTTTCAACAGGTTGATGGCCATCAGCTTGCCGCTGCGCAAGGTAAAGAGCAGAAGCGAGAGCGAGTCTGCGCGGGCTTTGGTGGTGGACATAAAAACCTTCTGTGGATCAGGGATGACGATCTATACACCGTTATCGACCCTTGCCCCGAAAACTGTAGGAGCGAGCTTGCTCGCGAAGAACTTGAAAGCGCCGCGTTAAAACAGATTTTGCGCGTTATCGTTGACGTCTTTCGCGAGCAAGCTCGCTCCTACAGTGGGGCGGGGTATCAGCCCTTCCAGACCTGCGGGTTCACAAGATCCTGGGGGCGCTGGCCCAGCAGGGCGCTGCGCAGGTTGTCCAATGCGCGGTTGGCCATGGCTTCGCGGGTTTCACCGGTGGCCGAACCGATGTGCGGCAGGGTGACCGCATTGCTCAGTTGGAACAGCGGCGATTCGGCCAGCGGTTCCTTTTCATACACATCCAGCCCCGCACCGCGAATGCGCTGGCTTTGCAGGGCTTCGACCAGTGCCGGCTCATCCACCACCGGCCCGCGGGAGATATTGATCAGGATTGCGCTGGGTTTCATCAGCGCAAGCTCGCGGGTGCTGATCAGGTGATGAGTCTTGTCGCTCAGTGGTACCACCAGGCAAACGAAATCCGCCTCGGCCAGCAGTTGATCCAGGCTACGCAACTGCGCGCCCAGCTCTTGCTCCAGCGCGGTCTTGCGGCTGTTGCCGCTGTAGAGGATCGGCATATTGAAGCCCAGGCGCCCGCGTCGGGCCACGGCTGCGCCGATGTTGCCCATGCCGACGATGCCCAGGGTCTTGCCGTGTACATCGCAGCCAAACAATGGCGCGCCGACGCTGGCTTTCCATTGACCGGCCTTGGTCCAGGCGTCCAGCTCGGCCACCCGACGTGCGCTGCTCATCAGCAGGGCGAAGGCCAGGTCGGCGGTGCTTTCGGTGAGCACATCAGGGGTATTGGTGAGCATGATCCCGCGCTCGTTGAAGTACGGCACGTCGTAGTTGTCGTAGCCCACCGACACACTGGATACCACTTCCAGCTTGCTCGCGCCTTCAAGCTGCTCACGGCCCAGCTTGCGACCCACACCGATCAAACCATGGACGTGGGGCAGGGCTTCGTTGAACTGCGCGTTGATATCACCCAGCTTGGGGTTGGGCACGATCACCTCGAAATCCTGTTGCAGGCGTTCGATCATGGGCGCGGTGATGCGGCTGAAGGCCAGGACAGTCTTTTTCATTGCAGGCGGACTCGTCGACTACGGAAGAATGCCAAGCACGCTAACATTCCTGGTTAGGGTTGTCAGGCTGACATGTCCAATCAGAGCTTTGCAGGTTTTTAACCTGTCAGCTGGCGCTTCATTAGTTTTAATGCATGTCAACTGTGAAGGTTACGAGCTGTTCGAACACTACACGAACGCCTATTTTCGCCTTTTGAGGCGGGTGTTGAGGCCTTTGAACAGGAGATAACCCTTATGTATATCAATGAAGAAATTGCTCGCATCAGAAAATTGCTGGCCACTGGTAAGGCGAACGATGAGATTGACACGCTCTTGCCCAAAGCCCCCACGATCGATTTGATCGTCAACGGCGAGTTGCACGTCGACCGTGTGCCTGATACCGGGCTGGAGGTCGGGGTGGATTACGACACTATGCAGGTGGGGCAGAACATCGATGTGTATCTGTTCGGCAACAGGCCCGGGCCGGGCGACCATAACGTTTGCTTCACCGTGCGGGAGGTGAAGCCTCACACCGTTCTCTTCCCCAAAGCGTATGTTGAACAACTGTATAAAGACGAACTGGGTTTGTGTGTTTACTTCATTGATGGCGCACAAACCTCTAGCTGGACAACCTTCACCGTCAAGTGACACGCCATATCAATGCCTGCCGACCCTTTCAGGACAGGGCACGGCAGGCACGGCTCAATTGCTCAAGCGATTACCACCCAAACCACCGCTCAACTCATACGCCACCAATTCTGCCTGGTGCGCCGCCAGAATCTCCGGCAACGAACCGCGCAGGTACTCCACCCAGGTCTTGATCTTCGCATCCAGGTATTGGCGCGAAGGGTAGATGGCGTACAGGTTCAATTCCTGAGAACGGTAGGTCGGCATCACCCGCACCAGTGTGCCGTTGCGCAGCCCTTCAATAGCGGCGTACACCGGCAGTAGGCCAACGCCCATGCCGCTGGTGATCGCGGTTTTCATCGCGTCGGCCGAGTTGACCAGGAACGGCGAGCTGTTGATTGCCACGCTTTCCTGGCCTTCAGGGCCGTTGAAGGTCCATTTATCCAGCTGGACCACCGGGCTGACCAGGCGCAGGCAGGCATGGTTGAGCAAATCCTGGGGCCGTTGTGCGCAACCTTTGGCCTTGACGTAGTCCGGCGAGGCACAGGCAATGCTGTAGGTGATGCCAAGGCGCTGGGACACGAACCCCGAATCCGGCAGTTCACTGGCCAGCACGATGGACACGTCGTAGCCCTCATCGAGCAAGTCCGGCACGCGGTTGGCCAGGGTCAGGTCGAAGGTCACGTCGGGGTGCGTGCGGCGGTAACGGGCAATCGCATCGATGACGAAGTGCTGGCCGATGCCGGTCATGGTGTGCACTTTGAGCTGCCCGGCGGGGCGGGCGTGGGCGTCGCTGGCCTCGGCTTCGGCTTCTTCGACGTAGGCCAGGATCTGCTCACAGCGCAGCAAATAGCGTTTGCCGGCTTCGGTCAGCGCGATGCGTCGGGTGGTGCGGTTGAGCAAGCGGGTTTGCAGGTGGGCCTCAAGGTTGGAGACCGCGCGCGAGACGTTGGCCGTGGTGGTGTCCAGTTGCACGGCGGCGGCGGTGAAGCTGCCGGCTTCGGCCACGCAACTGAAAGCGCGCATGTTTTGCAAAGTGTCCATGGAGTGTTCTCAAGGGAGATGACAAATTGTGACAGAAAGTTACGCCGACCAGTGATCCCTACCAACGGATTATCGCCTGAACGGTAACAAAGATTCACAGGAATGCCAGCTTATCGTCCTCCATGCCGCCGCCTAGAATTGCGCCACCTCTTGCGCAACACCTTTCAGGAATTCGCTTGCCGTGCCGCGTCACATCAGCAGAGAGCTGAAGACTCTCATCAATAGAGAGCTGAAGGCTCTCTGTGTTTGCGCCTTATCGTTAGCCATCGGCGGTTGCATCGGAACCGGAGGAATTGCCCCCCAAGGCCAGGCCCTCAACGCCAATACCCTGGCCACCGATGAAGCCATTCAAGACGCCGCTCAGGATGCTCATTGGCCCACCGCCCAATGGTGGCAAGCCTACGGCGACCCGCAGCTTAACCGTTGGGTCGCGCTGGCGACCCAGAACAGCCCCAGCCTGGCCATGGCTGCTGCACGCGTGCGACAAGCCCGGGCGCTGGCCGGGGTGGCTGAATCAGCCGAGTCGTTGCAGATCAACAGTGACACCACTCTCAAGCGCCACAACTGGCCGAAAGATCAGTTCTATGGCCCCGGTGAATTGAGCGGCGCCAATACCTGGGACAACAACTCGTCCCTGGGCCTGAGTTACGCCCTCGACCTGTGGGGCCGTGAAAGCAACAGCACTGAACGCGCCGTTGACCTGGCGCACATGAGCGCCGCCGAAGCGCGTCAGGCCCAGCTCGAATTGCAGAACAACGTGGTGCGCGCCTATATCCAGCTGTCGTTGCATTACGCCAACCGCGATATCGTCGCCGCCACCCTGGCCCAGCAACAGCAGATTCTCGACCTGGCCAACAAACGCCTGAACGCCGGGATCGGCACCCATTTTGACGTCAGCCAGGCCGAAACCCCGCTGCCGGAAACCCATCGCCAACTGGATGCCCTGGATGAGGAAATCGCCCTGAGCCGGAACCAGCTGGCGGCCCTGGCCGGCAAAGGACCGGGGGAGGGCGCACAGTTGCAACGTCCGACCCTGGCTCTCGCCGCGCCATTGAAACTGCCCTCACGTTTGCCAGCGCAACTGCTCGGCCAACGCCCGGATGTGGTCGCCAGCCGCTGGCAAGTGGCGGCCCAGGCCCGTGGCATCGATGTGGCCCACGCCGGTTTCTACCCCAACGTCGATCTGGTCGGCAGCTTCGGCTACATGGCCACGGGCGGCGGTATGCTGGAATTCCTGGCCGGCAAGAAATTCAACTACAACGTCGGTCCGGCGATCACCTTGCCGATCTTTGACGGCGGCCGCCTGCGTTCTCAATTAGGCGAGGCCAGTGCCGGCTATGACATCGCGGTCGCCCAGTACAACCAGACGCTGGTCAATGCGCTCAAGGGCATCAGCGACCAGTTGATCCGCCGCGAGTCCATGGACAAGCAGTCGGCCTTCGCCGCGCAGTCGGTGGCCTCGGCGCAGAAGACTTACGACATCGCCATGATCGCCTACCAGCGTGGCCTAACCGATTACCTCAATGTGCTCAACGCCCAGACCCTGCTGTTCCGTCAGCAACAGGTCGCGCAACAGGTGCAGGCGGCGCGTCTGAGTGCCCATGCCGAACTGGTGACGGCGTTGGGCGGCGGCCTTGGTGCCGGCAACGATGTGCCCCTGGATACCAAGACCCTCCCGAGCAAGACCCCGGCGGCGCTTGCCGTGTTCGACCACTGAGTAGGATTTGATGACTCCCTTGCCTGCACCGCTGCGCTGGTTGCATTCCCTTGAATGGCGCCGTGGCTTTTTCGACTGGGCACGCAGCGACGGCGTGACCTGGGTGTATATCTTCAAGGTGCTGGTCGCCGCGTTCCTCACGCTGTGGCTGGCGATGCGCCTGGAACTGCCGCAACCGCGCACCGCAATGATCACCGTATTTATTGTGATGCAGCCCCAGAGCGGCCAGGTGTTCGCCAAGAGTTTCTATCGCTTCCTCGGAACCCTGGCAGGCTCGGCGGTGATGGTGCTGCTGATCGCCTTGTTTGCGCAGAACACTGAGCTGTTCCTCGGCGCGCTGGCGATCTGGGTAGGTATTTGCACCGCCGGCGCTACGCGCAACCGCAACTTCCGCGCCTATGGGTTTGTGCTTGCCGGCTACACCGCGGCGATGGTCGGCCTGCCGGCCCTGGCGCACCCGGACGGCGCCTTTATGGCGGCGGTGTGGCGGGTGCTGGAAATCTCTCTGGGGATTCTGTGCTCGACAGTGGTCAGCGCCGCCATCTTGCCGCAGACCTCCAGCGCCGCCATGCGCAACGCGTTGTACCAGCGCTTCGGCGTGTTCGCATTGTTCGTCACCGACGGCCTGCGCGGGCGCAGCCAGCGCGAAGGGTTCGAGGCCAGCAACGTGCGCTTTATCGCCGAAGCCGTGGGCCTGGAAGGGTTGCGCAGCGTCACCGTGTTCGAAGACCCGCACATGCGTCGGCGCAACGGGCGGCTCAGTCGCCTCAACAGCGAATTCATGAGCATCACCACGCGCTTCAACGCCCTGCACCAGTTGCTTGAACGACTGCGCGCCGACGCGGCCGATCATGTGGTCGCAGCGATCAAACCCGGGCTACAGGACCTGGCCGAAGTGCTCGACGGCTTCTCGGGTCGTGCTCTCACCAGCCCCGATGCGGCACGCCTGGCCAGCCAACTGAGCGCCTACAAGGACGGTTTGCCTGCCAAGGTGCGCAGCCTGCGCACCAGCTTTCAGGAGGGTGACCCTACCGAAGCCGAGCAATTGGATTTTCATACGGCCTACGAGCTGCTGTACCGCTTCGTCGACGACCTGCACAACTACGCACAAACCCATGCCTCACTGGCTGACCACCGCCATGCACGCGAAGACTGGCACGAAGCCTATACGCCCAAAACCAACTGGCTGGCCTGCGCCGCCGCCGGGGTGCGCGCCTCGTTTATCCTGATTGTGCTGGGCAGTTACTGGGTGGCCACCGCCTGGCCCAGCGGCGCTACCATGACCTTGATCGCGGCGGCGACGGTGGGCCTGTCTGCCGCTACGCCCAACCCCAAGCGCATGGCGTTTCAAATGGCTTGCGGCACGCTGATCGGTGCTTTGGTCGGCTTTGTCGAAATGTTCTTCGTGTTCCCCTGGATCGATGGCTTCCCGTTGCTGTGCGTGATGCTCGCACCGGTGATCATCTTCGGTGCCTTTCTTTCTTCACGCCCGCAATACGCCGGTGTGGGCGTGGGGCTGTTGATTTTCTTCAGCACCGGTTCGGTGCCGGACAACCTCACGGTCTACAACCCCTACACCTTTATTAACGACTACATCGCCATGGTTATCGGCATGTTGGTGTGCGCGGCAGCGGGGGCGATCATCCTGCCGCCCAACAGCCGCTGGCTGTGGCGCCGCCTGGAGCAGGACCTGCGTGAGCAGGTGGTGTATGCCATCAGCGGCAAACTCAAGGGCCTGGCGTCGAGTTTTGAAAGCCGCACCCGCGACCTGTTGCACCAGGCTTATGGCCTCGCGGCCGGCCAGCCCCAGGTGCAACGTGATCTGCTGCGCTGGATGTTCGTGGTGCTGGAAGTCGGCCACGCCATCATCGAATTGCGCAAGGAGCAGGCGATCCTGCCAGTGCATCCGGCGTATGCCGAATCGCAGCCGTGGCGCCAGGCGATCCGCGTGATGGGCCGTTCGCTGGTGCGGTTGTTTCTGCAACCGAGCGCCAGCAATCTGGAGCGTGGCTTGGTTGCTGTCGACCATGCGATCAGCCGTGTGCAGGCCACCGACGAACCCTTCGCCCCGCACTTCGACACCTCGGCCCTGCGCCGGGTGAAGAGCTACCTGCACTTTATTCGCACCTCGCTGCTCGACCCGCAATCGCCCCTGGCCGCCCTCAAAGGAGCCCCGAATGCCTCGTGAAATTGCATTTCACGGCATCTATATGCCGACCATGACCCTGATGTTTTTGATTGCCGCGGGGCTGGCCTGGGCGATTGATCGCTTCCTGGCCGGGTTCGACCTGTACCGGTTTTTCTGGCACCCGGCGCTGCTGCGTCTGAGCCTGTTCGCTTGCCTGTTCGGCGCCCTGGCGCTGAGCGTCTACCGTTGAGAATGCCCCGATGAAAAAGTTTTTCAGCCTGCTCGCGACCTTGCTGGTTCTGGCCCTGGCGATCTGGATAGGCCGCACATTGTGGGTGCACTACATGCAAACGCCGTGGACCCGCGACGGTCGCGTACGTGCCGATATCATTAATGTGGCCGCTGACGTTACCGGCGAAGTGGTGGACGTGCCGGTACGCGATAACCAGTTGGTGAAAAAAGGCGACCTGCTGATGCAGATCGATCCTGAGCACTACCGTATCGCGGTCAAGCAGGCGCAATCGTTGGTGGCTTCACGCAAGGCCACCTGGGAAATGCGCAAGCTCAACGCCCATCGCCGCGCCGACCTCGACGCCCTGGTGATCTCCAGGGAAAACCGCGACGACGCCAGCAACATTGCCGACTCGGCCCTGGCCGATTATCAGCACGCCCTGGCGCAACTGGAGGCCGCCGAACTCAACTTGAAACGCACGCGAGTGCTGGCGGCGGTGGACGGTTATGTCACCAACCTCAACGTGCACCGTGGCGACTATGCGCGTATCGGCGAAGCGAAAATGGCCGTGGTGGATATGAACTCGTTCTGGGTCTATGGCTTCTTTGAAGAAACCAAACTGCCCCACGTGAAGGTGGGCGACAAAGCCGATATGCAATTGATGAGCGGCGAGACCTTGAAGGGCCATGTGGAAAGCATCTCGCGCGGCATCTACGACCGCGACAACCCCGAGAGCCGCGAGCTGATTGCCGATGTGAACCCGACCTTCAACTGGGTGCGCTTGGCCCAGCGTGTGCCGGTGCGGATTCACATTGATGAAGTGCCGGAGGGCGTGTTGTTGGCGGCGGGGATTACTTGCACCGTGATCGTCAACCCAACACAAAACTAAAAAATGTGGGGGGCAAGCCCTAATGCCAGTCAGTTAAGGCTGTTGTAGGAGCGAGCTTGCTCGCGAAAAACTCCTAGGCGCCGCGTTCATTCAGGAAGCACGCGTTATCGTTGCGGTTTTTCGCGAGCAAGCTCGCTCCTACAGAGGGCGATGTAAGCCCCCTCACACATTTAGACCGCTTTAAGCTTTGATAAAGGTTTCATGCAAGTGCCGCCACAGCAGCGCGCCACTGGCCTGTTTCTCGAACACCACCGTGGCGCGGCGGTCGGTCTGGGTGCCACTGTCGTCAATCTGATGCTCGCGATACGTGACCGTCGCGCCGCGTGCATGGCGGTCGATGCCGGTCATTTCACTCAGGGTGATTTTCAGTCCCGGCCGCATCCCGCCCAGGCGCGTGAATAGCGCATTGACCCCGGCCGTGTTGACCCGCGTACCGGTGGCGGGCGCCACCATGCTGAACTCGGGAGAGAAGCGCGCCAGCAAATTTTCCAGCGTGCCCTCAGGCGCAATCCCGGCAAACCATTGTTCGATCTCGACGTGGGTCTGGATCACTTCTTCAAAAAAATCACTGTAGTCAATCATGCTTGGGCTCGCTGCAAGGGTGAAGCAGCGCGCGTACCCTGGAAGCATCCAGGCGCAACACTGCGAAAAGCGGCAACAGGGTCAGAGCTGCCGCTATCGTGAAGGTTATGGTGAAGGAATCCAAGGCCGACAGCACTGCGCTGAGCACGGCGGCGCCCACGCAGAAGCTCACTTGCCGGTTCATGTTCCACAACGCGCTGGCGTGGCCCATACGCTCGGCGGGAATATCCAGAAAGGCCAGGGTTTGCGCGGTGCTGCTGCACAAGCTGCCGCCCAGGCCCATCAGAACGTAGGCCGCAATCATCAGCGCCGGCTCGTTGAGCAGCAGGATACCGCCGCATTGCAGCGCCATGCCGGCCAGCAACAACGGTTTGGGGCCGCAGCGATTGAAGAGTCGTTTGCTCAGGTAGATTGCCACGGCCGAGGCCAGTGCCCATGGCAACATGAGCGCGCCGGTCTGGGTGGCGTCATACCCCCGGCCACGCACGTAGAGGATGGCGATCAGGCTGGTGCCGATAAATACCCCCGGAATACACAGGTAGACCAGCATTGCCACGCGCAACATCGGGCTGGCGGCTTGTTTGAATATACCGACCAGGTCTAGAGAGGGACGCACGCTTGCAGGCACATCGGGTTTTATCCACAGCAGCGCCAGCAGCAGGGTCACTAGTGCCAGAGGCAGGTTGGCGTAGAAAATCCAGCGCCAGGACAGGCTGTCGACAATCACCCCGCCCAGCGCCGGGGACAATGCCGGTACCAGCAATGCCACCGACATCACCCGCGCCGTCAACTGGCTGCGCTCGCCAGCCGGAAAGTGTCGGTAAGCCATGGCTTGCCCCACCGGAATCAGCAACCCGCCGCCGAGCCCCTGCACAGCGCGCCAGCCAATCAACGCCTCAATGGAGCCAGCCTGGCCGACCATCGCCGATGCGCCGGCAAACAGCAGCAGGCTGGTGGCGATCAGCGTGCGTTCGCCCATGAGCGCCGCCAGCCACACACTTAAAGGAATAATCACCGTCAGCCCAAGCATGTAGGCATTGCTGATCCACGCCAGTTGCGTGACCGAGGCGGATAGTTCGCGGGCGATGTCCGGATAGGCGACGGTGGCGACAAACATGTTCACCAGGTCCAGGGCAAACCCCAGTAGAAAGATCCAGGCGATTTTCGAGCGGTAGGTCATGAACGCGATCCTGCGAATGAAGCGTGCAGGGTAGGGCGGGCGCAGGGTTTGAGATACGCCGGTTTGACTGTTAGTTTGTCAAAAATATTTTGACAACGGAGCGCGTGGCCCATGGTGAGCCTGGACCGATTCGACACCTTCAAGGCCGTGGTCGAGGCCGGCTCGCTCACTGCCGCCGCGGATCTGCTCGGCCAGACCCGCGCCGTGGTCAGCTTCAACCTCAAACGCCTGGAGGCGGAACTGGGTGTCACCCTGCTCACCCGCAACACTCGGCAATTGGCACTCACCGATGCCGGTGAGCGCTTCTACCTGCGCTGCACGCGTATGCTCGAAGAAGCCCGCCTGGCGGTGGAAGAAGCTCGCTCTGAACATGCCCAGCTCAAGGGCACCCTGCGCATCACCACCACCGTCGAATATGCCCTGGCGGTGGTCGCCCCGGCGGTGGAAGCCTTTCGACGCCTGCACCCGGACCTGAATATTCACTTATCCACATCTTCCACCCACGCCGACCTGATCTCCGAACGTTTTGATGTGGCGATTCGCCTGGGGCGCCTGCTGGACTCCAATCATCGGGCGGTGCAGTTGTCGACGTTCGATGTGTTTGCTGTTGCGGCACCGCAGTTTGCCGAGGTTCAGACCCTGGAAGCGTTGGAGCAGGTCCCCCGACTGGGCCATGGCCGCTTGACCGAGTTGAGCGTGACCGAACCGGCGGGCATTCAACATCAATACCGCGCCGGGCCTGCTGCGTTGGTGGCTGACAGCGCGGCAGTGCTTCAGGCATTTGCCGTGCGCGGCCACGGTGTGGCGATCCTGCCGCAGTGGCTGGTGCAGGCAGACCTGGAGGCTGGACGGCTGGTGCGTGTGCTGGCGGATCACCGCTTCGCCCCCCAAGGGGTCTACGCGATGTACCCCGATACCCGGCACCTGCCGCTGAAGGTGCGGGCGTTTATTGATTTTATGAAGGGCTAGAGGCTGCCACTCAAACCAAAGCGCTTCTTCAACACCTTCTCCAACAACCCCTTGGGCAACAGCGCCGCCATCAACGGCAGCGCGCGGCTGCCGTTGCCCGAGCGCAGCAGGCGCGGTGGCTGGGCGTGTTGCACGGCCTTGAGCACATCCGCTGCAAACTCACTGGCTGGGGTGGGGTTGTCCTGGGAGGCCTGGCTGCGGGCACGAATGCCTTCGCGCAACGGCCACCAGGGCGACGTTTCGTTGAGCAGCAGTTCGGCCTGGGCACCGGCATTCTTTGCAAAACTGGTATTGATCGCCCCGGGTTGAACCTCCATGACGCGTACATCAAACGGTGCCAGCTCCATGCGCAGGGCGTCGCTCAAGGCGTGGACAGCGGCTTTGGATGCGCAGTACGCACCGGCGAACGGCGTCACCAATACCCCGGAAACGCTGCCGATATTCACCACAATGCCCTTGCTGCGGCGCAGGGCGGGGAACAGCGCCTGGGTCACGCCGACGATGGAAAACACATTGGTTTGGAACTGGCGCTGCATCGCCTCGGTGCCGCCGTCGAGCAGCGGGCCCATGGCACCGTAGCCGGCGTTGTTGACCAATACATCCAGCTCGCTCAATTGCTCGGCCAGGCGTTGCAAGGCGGCACTGTCATTGACGTCCAACTGCACGGCATTGAAGCCTGCGGCCGCGAGGGCGGCGACGTCATCGGGCTGGCGGGCGCTGGCCCACACGTTGAAGCCTGCGGCCTTGAACGCATCGGCGAGGGCGCGGCCGATGCCGCTGGAACAACCGGTGATCAGTACGTTGGGCATGGATTCCATCCTTTGTCAGTCCGAGAAGCTGCCTTGCAGATGCTCGGCGCGAAATTCCAGAGTTTGTGGGCGATAGCCGGGGCGCAATGGCGGAGTGGGCAGGCAATCGTCCCAGGTCGCACCGGCCTGCAATTCGCCGGGTCCACGGTAGCGCGGCGCGGCGTAGACGTTGTCGGCCAGATTGACGGTGTCCCCCGGTGCATAGGCCGCGACGCGCCAGCGCAGTTCGGTCAGGGGGACGTCGTTGCCGTTGTTGAGGGTCAGTTTAAGCGGCCGGTCGGCTGGGCAGTCTTGCGGCGCGTAGGTGATGCGCAGCTCAAGGCGCGCCAGTTGCGACGCTTCGCGGGTGTCCAACCATACCACCCACACTGCGACAAACCCCAGGCCGACGGCAGCGGCCAGCGATACCGGCAGCGCCTTGGCCGGGTAGCGCAGCAGCAGGATCAGCCAGGTGATGATCAGAAGAACGCCGAAAAACATGGAGACCACCTCGAATTGTGAACGAGCATCCTAACTTAAGCGTAGGTGGGATTGATTACCTTGAGGTGAGTGCCGGGTTGATACGTGGTCTTATATTTTCAACAGAACTCACAGCGATCTGATAAGTGAACTTACATTCTTGGCAGGAACCGGGGCCCATTAAACGTCCACTTATCTGACGACCTACAGGGACGTAACGGTGACGTTAAACTCCTCTATGTAAGGTTCATTTCATGTTCGCAGCGACCGAAAACTCGACCCGCCGTGCTTCCCCACAAAGCGTTGTAGCCCCAAACGCATTGGCCGCCCAAACCGATATTGGCGCCGAAACATCTACGCAACTCCCTGGTCACCTGCCGCCGGTATCGACCTACGCGCCGGATGGTATTCCTCTTCCCGCCTCGGCCGGCATCTCCCCCGCCAGGCTGGAGTACCCACGGCTCATGCAGCAATTCAAGATTAGCCATCAGGAGGCGTTCGTCACCCAACACGCTCTTCAATCCCGCGACATGCAGCGTTTGCACGGTGAGCAGCCGAGCTTTCAGGACTTCGTGCGCGAGCAAGTGGACCAAATGTTTGCGCACGGCTCGCCCCTGAGGCCAAAAGACCTGATCTTCAAGCGCTGGGTCAGGCAGGACGATGGCTCTATCAAAACACTGTCGTCCGAGACGGTGCTGGAGGCCTTGAGAGGGAAGGTTGTGAATTTGCTGGTCAATCCTGGCCAGCAGCCCGTCGTTGACGACGGTGAACAGTCCGGCATTTTTACCCTGACCACCGACGCCGGCCCGAGCATCCTTGTCACGCCACAGTTGACCCTGGATACGATTGCCCAGCGCATCGTCACGCAGTTTCCTGCGGCCCTTCAAACCTTCTGGACAACCCCCCGCCCGACGTTGAGAGACCCTCAGGTTCTACAGGCCCCTCAAGACCAGTTGTTGACCTTGCACAAGCAACAACTCTCGACGCTGGCGGCATTACGCGTGAGTGATGGAACATTGAGCGCGGCGAGCAAGCGGTTGATCGACGCAGCACTGCAATACCCTACGCTGGCTCAACGGGAAGCGGCCTTCCCCAATGGCGCCCGCCCAGGCGTCTACCCGCTTACCGTTGATAACGGTACCGAGCGGGGAGCCTTGATGGCGGGCTGCTTCCTGATCACCAGCACCGACGGTTCCGAAGCCACGCCCCCTGTCTGGGCGAAAGGCCGGACTCTGGCACTCGATGAGGCCAATGGGCCGGTGGTGCTGTACACCCCGGGTGAGGGGTTCGAGGAGTTCGCGACGCCAGCCCTGGCGCGCCAGGCGATTGCAGAGCGCCTTGACGGGGCGGGTACCGACGCTGAGCTACTGTTGCAAACGCTGCCGTTGTCGTTACAAAACAAATCCGAGCCGCCCTCTGGCAACGATGTGATGTTGAGTGCCGACCCCTTGACGGGGGATGTGCTGGCCGAGGCCATCCCGTGGATGCTCAAGCGCCAGCAGGAGGAAGTCGTTGCAAATCTCGCCCAGGCATCGACACAGCCCCGGCTAACCAAGCGTATGGATGAGGCCGCTGACTGGTCGTACCTGCTCAGTGGCGACAACGCCATGGCGGCGCGGGATGAACAACTGGCTGACAAGCTGGCCCCCGAGTGGCTGAAAAACCTGAGCCCGGCACAGGAAGGAGTGTTTGATTACCTGGAACATTCCGAGGCACGCAGCGCAAATGCATTGGCTTCATCACTGGCAACCCTTCCTTCGCTGGGTGCCTTTTCCCGCGACCGGATGAACGAAGCGATCGAACGGCAGTTCCCTGCTGCACAGGTCGACGCGGACAAGCTGATGGTGCGGGTGGAAACCCGCTCCAATCCTCACACTGGCGGCCAAAGCAGCAGCCATACGCTCAGCATCAAGCACGACCGGGTATCGCTGACTGATCTGGCGCTGAAAAACCCCAGTGAGTTTCCAGCCGTCCAGTACGGCCACTTCACCCAGCTCACCTTCGAACTGCCGCTGACCGATGCTCACGGTAACCCTCTGCTGGGCGACGATGGCAAGCAGGTCGTCCTGAATACCGAGCAACTCAAGG
This sequence comes from Pseudomonas paralactis, assembly GCF_001439735.1. Classification (GTDB taxonomy): domain Bacteria; phylum Pseudomonadota; class Gammaproteobacteria; order Pseudomonadales; family Pseudomonadaceae; genus Aquipseudomonas; species Aquipseudomonas paralactis. The sequence continues at coordinate 545,858 of NZ_JYLN01000002.1, read as the reverse complement.
CGTTGGTCAACACTGCCGATGTGGGAGGCTCCTATACCAGGATGCTTAAGCAGGCGTTGACCACGGATGCTTCGTCGGGTGCTGCCGGCGAAGTCCGCAAAGCGTGGAAAACCCACCTGAGCGACATGCTGGATAAGGAGGCTTTTCTTGCAGCACTCAACCCCAATACCTACACCATAGACGCTACCCAAGACACCAGTACCAAACGAGGGGCACAGTGGGTTGCGGCTGTTCTTGATTACCCGGACTCGGCTGACCGGCCTCTGGTGGATGGGAAAAAAATTGTCACCAATGCCCTTATCCAGCGTGGGTTGCCGGTTCAGGGCGCGATGGTGATTGGCAATGACACAGATGCGTCGCTGGTGCTGTGCACGCCGAATGCGCCCGATGGCGTGTGTTTTCGCGAAGTGGCGGATATGAACGCCCTGAACGCTTTGATGGAGAAAAAGGAGTGGAGGCTCTACACCGCTAGCAGAACGTCACCGGTCGATAAAAACGACGTGGTGAAAGCTGGCCAGGCAATCAAGGAAAGCGCATTCGATACGACGAAAAACCCATTGCGTATGCTGGATGCGCTCATCAAGGTGCTCAAGTTGACGAGCGCCCCGGTGACGCTCAAACCCTTCGATGGCAACTTTCAGGAGGAGCTGTACCAGCAGAAAGTAAAGTTACTCATCGATCACGCGGACCACCAAAGCGTCAGCAGCGCAGAAGTCGCGTACCAATCGAGAATCAACAAAGTTCAGTTCGGCGTTGAGGTGGCCTCCATCTTCCTCGATTTGTTGCCCGTGCTCGGAAAAGGCATCTCCATGGGGGTTCGCTTAGGAAAAGCTGGCGTGACGGCCTTGCGCGCCAATGCCCGAGTCTTGCCGCGGCTACTCAAAAGTCCGGGCGCTATGCGTGCGGTCTACTCCGATTTCACAATGGCGGCCTCTGGTATTCCCAATGTGAGTGCCGTGCCGTTGCGGCCAGTGTTTAAAAAACCGGTGGTCCCGCCAGTCCCTCCAGTCATCGTCAGAGCACCAACGGCTGGCACGCGACCAAACGTCAGTCTGAGCGCCTTCTCCGTGTCGGAAGACGTCATCAAAGGACGCCCTTTGAGGCCAGACGGTACCTATAACGTGGGCAATGATTTTTACGTGCGTTTTACCGACAGTACCGGGGTTAACAAGGTGTATCAGATTGATTCGGCCTTCCACGCACGCGATGGGCGGGTCGCTATCGTGGATCCCCAGGCGCCATTGACGACGTCAAAGCTCTATAGGGTTCAAGCATTTCTGGAATCCGCCGGTAACGGTGAGTGGCGATTGAGCCGATTGCCGGGCGGGGCTCCCACTGCTACCGGGACATCCCGGCCGAGCAAGCGTCCGTTAGACCAAGGCAGCTCTTCAGGCCGCGTCAACATGACTAGCGGGGCAGGTGGCCCATCGGCCAATAAGCGACCAAGAGTGCCGGAAAGCTTTCCGGGTGAAAAAGCGCTGATGGAGCCACCGGTAAAAGGTAAGAATGTTTTTTATCACTACACCGGCGGTAAACCACATGCCGCAATCATGGCCGACAGGAGCCTTTCACCTTCAAGTTCAGATTTGATCGGTAACCGTCTGCCCGGAACGCGAGGCCGGCATTACTTTACCGACTTGGCGCCAGGGGATATGCCTACCCAAAAGATTTCAGAAACCATCTTTGGGAAGCGTAAATATGGCAATGCGATGGATAAAATGTCGCACTACTATGAAATCAATACGTCGGGGTTAAATGTTATTCAAAGCCCTGATAATCCGCATATTTTCTATGTGGATGTGCCGTTTCAAATTCCTTTGCAGTACCGGGGTGGCCCTAACGCTGAGTTAGTCGATCGCGTTATTTCTCATGGGAAAACGCCCATTTTAAAATAAGCCCATGGCGTTGGCCGATATTCGGTAAAGGCCAATGATGGCTGTTGTGTCCCACCCAACCGCGGCGGATAGGAGACGTAGGCGGCTGGCTGGGGTGGGTTACCTTGAAAGGTGTGTTGGTTGGCTGACGTTATCGGGGAAAGCCCCCTCCCACAGGTCCAGCGTCACACCCAAGTTGTGTAAATACCTACGCCCCCGATGAGGCCTGCACAGTCACCATAAATCTAAAGCAAAAAGCCCCCACCCAACCCACTGCGGATAGGGGACGCAATGGGCTGGGCGAGGGCTTCTTGTACGACTGTTTTATTGCGCGATAGTTTTCACCGACACGCCACGTTCAACCGGCGTCGAGCGACCGTAGATATCTTCGAACCGCTCGATATCGTCTTCACCCAGATAGCTGCCCGATTGCACTTCGATGATCTCCAGCGGGATCTTGCCCGGGTTGCGCAGGCGGTGCACCGAGGCGATCGGGATGTAGGTGGACTGGTTCTCGCAGAGCAGGAACACGTTGTCGTCACAGGTGACTTCGGCGGTGCCGCTGACCACGATCCAGTGTTCGGCGCGGTGATGGTGCATCTGCAACGACAGGCACGCGCCCGGCTTGACCGAGATGTGCTTGACCTGGAAGCGTCCGCCCATGTCCACCGAGTCGTAGGAACCCCACGGACGATAGACCTCGCAGTGGTTCTGGGTTTCGCTGCGGCCCTGTTCGTTGAGGGTGTTGACCATCTGCTTGACGCCCTGGACCTTGTCCTTGTGGGCAATCATCATCGCGTCCTTGGTTTCCACCACCACGATGTTGTCCAGGCCGATCACCGACACCAGTTTGCCGTTGCCGTGCACCATGCAGTTGCGGCTGTCCTGGATCACCACGTCGCCTTTGCTCACGTTGCCGTTGGCGTCTTTGTCATTGACCGCCCACAGCGAGGCCCAGCAACCCACGTCGCTCCAACCGGCGGCCAGGGGCACCACGCAGGCGCGTTGGGTCTTTTCCATCACGGCATAGTCGATGGAATTGTCCGGGCAGCAGGCGAAGGTAGCATCGTCGAAGGTCACGGTGTCGTGGGTCTGCTCACTGCGCTCCAGGGTCAACACGCACGTGTCGTAGATGTCCGGATCGTGTTTTTTCAGCTCTTCGAGGAAGCGGCTGGCGCGGAACAGGAACATGCCGCTGTTCCAGAAATAGCCACCGCTTTTGACAAACTCGATAGCGCGCTTTTCATCGGGCTTTTCCACAAACTGCTGCACACGGCTTACGCCTTCGGGCAGCAGCGAGTCATTGGTGGACTTGATATAGCCATAGCCGGTTTCCGGACGGGTCGCCGGTACGCCGAACAGCACCATCTCGCCACGCTCGGCGGCCACGGTGGCCAGGGCCAGTGCGCGTTGCAGGGCTTTCTGGTCGTCGATCACGTGGTCGGCGGGCAGCACCAGCATCAGCTCGTCACGGCCTTCGTTGACCAGCATCATCGCGGTCAGGGCCACGGCTGGCGCGGTGTTGCGGCCAAAGGGTTCCATCAGGATGCGCTGGCATTCGAGCTTGCGCGCGCTCAGTTGCTCGTTGACGATGAAACGGTGGTCCTTGTTGCAGACCACGATGGGGGCGTCCATACCTTCGAACACCAGGCGTTCCAGGGTTTGCTGGAACAAGGTGTGTTCGCCGGTCAGGGCCAGGAATTGCTTGGGAAACTGTTTACGCGAAAGCGGCCAAAGACGTGAGCCGCTACCACCGGAAAGGATTACTGGGATCATGGTGTTTCTCCTTGAATCGATATGGGTCAGAGCTACGAAGGTTTGTCGTTTCACTCTTGTTTTTGTCTCGGTCCTGAGCTGAAACCCGTTCAGTGTGGGAGCTGGCTTGCCTGCGATGGCGCCTTCAAGACCGCCATCGCAGGCAAGCCAGCTCCCACAAGGGGGCGTGTCAACTCAGGGAAATAATCAGCGGGTCGACACGGGGCGTTTCACCCACACTGGCGACAGGCTCGAACCCGAGCCGGTGACATACAGCACCGCGGCCTCACCACGCTCCAGCGCAACCGGCTTCACATCGCCGACTTTCTTGTCACCGTCATACAACGCCAGGCTCACTTTCACCGGGTTGATCTCACGCTCGCCACGGCCCTTGGCAGCCACCGACTTGACCACGTCGGTCTTGCCGTCAGCGGTTTTCAGGCTCAGAGCCTTGTCGCTGAGGTTTTGCACGCGCACCAGGGATTTTTGCTTGTTCTTGAACGGCGGTTCTTCGATCAATTGCGGCTGGCCGCTGCCGCTGTTGACCAGGGTGTAGTAGTGGTCGGCGGCGAGTTTGACCGGCACGGTCTGGCTGCCGACCTTGGCGCTGTAGTCACCGCCGGGCATGAAGCTGAAGTCACTGCTGGCCAGCGGTGCAACGTCGCTGAGGTTGGTGGCGCCGACGGTGGCGCTGACTTCCTGGTTGCTGGCGTTGTAGATGCGCACGAAGCTCGAACCCTTTGGCGCGGTTGGGCCGTAGAGGGCGGCGTCACCACCGGCGAAGGCGGACATCGATACGAAGCTCAGGCCGGCAGCGATGGCCAGGGTCTTGGCGAGACGACGAGGAGTAGTAGTGAAAGTCATGTGAGTTACCTCTCTTTCAGTTTTGCGCCCGGTCGGGCGTCTCGGATTTAGGTGTGTTGTTGCTTGCCATGTTCTGTTGGCGCGAACCGGCTTGTTTAAGCTGCGCAACCCACGATGGGTCGGCATCACCGATTTCGTTATTCACGGGCAGATAGCGTTCAGGGAATTCCCAGATCAGCACCTGGGGCGGGTTGTTCTTGAAGTCGTCGCTTTTCAGGTAGCTGAGCATCGGCAGAATCGGGCCGTGGCCGTCTTCGGCGTAGCTGACCACGTCGCTGTGCAAGGCTTGCTTGAGCGCCCCGACGAAGTTCCAGTTGGGGTTGGCGCTGTAGCTGGTACCGACCAGAGCCACTGGGGTTTCGCTGTCGCTGAACAGCGCGTCATCACCTTTCTGTTCGGCCAGGTGGGTGACACGTTTTTCCAGCGGCTCTTTAGGCGGCATCAGGTTCTCGAACAGCGGGTCCAGCGGCAGGAACAAACGCAGGTCGCCTTTATGCGGTTCGGTTTTCTCGGCCTCGGTGACAAAACGCTGCGGCTCGCCGCTCAGTGGGGTCTTGTCGGCAATCGACTTGGCCAATTGCTTGGCGGCGACTTCGGCACCGTCCGGGGTCCAGTGGGTATCGGTACGCAGGAACACCTGCTTGCCGGCGAGCTTGGCCTGTTGCAGCGGGCCGAGCAGGTCTGGCGCCGGGATGTTGTCTGCCGCCACGCGGGCGTGGAAGTCCTGGTACAGGTTGGCGTGGATGCTCGCCGGTTTCACCTCACCCAGGTGCTCCGGGTACAGGCGTACCTTGGCCGGCACGATCGCCATCACCAGTTGGATACCCTGGGCCTTGAGTTTCTGGCGCACGCCTTCGACCAGCGCGTAATTGCCTTCAAGGTTCTGGTCTTCGTTGACGGCAGGGTTGAACTCCTCGTCGCTGTACAACCAGTGATCGCGGCCCAGCACCACGCCAGGGCGACCTTCATTGAACAGCTTGTAGTCCAGCGCGGCCCACAGGTTGGTGCCCAGGCGCTTGATCGGGAACTCGTCGTCGTAGTGGGTCTCGACGGCTTTGGTCCAGCGACCGTTGAGCACGGTGGCATCGGCGTTGGTGCTGAAGCCAAAGAAGCTGCGCAGCGACCAGGCGCCGAGTGCCAGCAACAGCACCAGGAACAGGCTTATGTAGAGGACGCGTAATGAACGGGTCATGGTCGGCTCCCTCAGAATTGGAAGTAAAGGAACGGCGAGAAACTCTGCGCCGACAGTTTCAGGATCGACGCCACGAACAGCAGCAGCACCGCCGCGCGCATGGCGTAGCGTGGCCAGTCAGCGGTCCAGTAGGCCGGTTGCACGGCAGCGTCACGGCCCACGCTGAAACCGGGCTCGTGGATGCTGCCAGGGTTGTCGCCGGGTACGGCCTTGATCAGGCTCGGGTCGGCTGGCTTGGCCTTGTCGGCCGGGCGGTTGGTGTAGAAGTCGCGCAGACCGAAAAACGCCAGGGTTGCGTAGGCCACCACCAGGGTTGCCACTTGCAGGCCGGTAAGGTTGGCGCGGTTGAGTTCAGACAACGACCATTCGCTGAAGCTGAACATCGCACCGTACATGCGCCCGGCAACGTGCAGGTTTTCGGCGCGGAAGATCACCCAGCCCATCACCACCAGCAGGAAGGTGAAGGCCCAGCGCAGCACATTGAAACTGCGCGGCGCGGTGTTCAGGCCGATGGCTTTTTCAATCGCCAGCCACATGCCGTGCCAGGCGCCCCACACGATGTAGGTGATGTTGGCGCCGTGCCACAGGCCACCGAGCAGCATGGTCAGGAACAGGTTGCGGTAGGTGGTCAGCGTGCCTTTGCGGTTGCCGCCCAGGGTGATGTACAGGTAGTCACGCAGCCAGGTGGACAGGCTGATGTGCCAGCGCCGCCAGAACTCGGTGATCGACTGGCTGATGTAGGGCTGCTTGAAGTTTTCCATGAAGCGAAAACCCATCATCAAGCCCAAGCCAATGGCCATGTCGCTGTAGCCGGAGAAGTCAAAATACAGCTGCGCGGTGTAGGCCAGCGCGCCGAGCCAGGCGTCGCCCGTGGTGGGGTTTTGCAGGGCGAAGCAATGGTCGGCCACCACCGCCAGGGTGTCGGCAATAAAGACCTTCTTGATGAAACCCTGCATGAACCGCGTGCAGCCTTCGGAGAATTTATCCAGGGTGTGGGTGCGGTTGTTGAACTGGTCGGCCAGATCGCGAAAACGCAGCACGGGACCGGCGATCAGGTGCGGGAAAATCGCCACGAACGCCGCGAAGTCGATCAGGTTGCGGGTCGCCGGGGTGTCACCACGGTACACGTCGATGATGTAGCTGATGGACTCGAAGATGTAGAACGAGATCCCGATCGGCAACAACACGTGGGTGAGGATGAACGGCTCCAGGCCCGCGGACTTCATCATCACATTGATGCTGTCGACGCCGAAGTTGGCGTACTTGAAGTAGCCGAGGATGCACAGGTCGACCGCCACGCCAAGCAACAGCCAGCGCTGTGCCGGTTTGGTGCGCACGCCGGCGGCACCGACCTTGAGGCCGATCCAGTAATTCCACAGCGTGACGGCCGCGAACAGCGCCAGGAAGTCCACTCGCCACCAGGCGTAGAACACGTAGCTGGCAATCAGCAGCAGCAGGTTGCGATAGCGTTGCCCGCTCAAGTAGTACAAGCCGAGAAAGATCGGCAAGAACAGAAACAGGAACACATTGGACGAGAAAACCATCCCGATCTCTCCATGTTTAACCAACAGTCAAGGGCCAGAGCCCCCCCAAACCCCCCCACGATTTCGGGGGAGGTTGTATTGCAATTTCACTGAAGGAACCGGGTTAACGGTGGGAGCTGGCTTGCCTGCGATGGCGGTGTTTCAGTCGACATCAATGTTGAATGTCAGGCCCCTATCGCAGGCAAGCCAGCTCCCACAGTTGGACCGAGTCCAACCGGGAGCTATGTATCAGCTGCCTTTGTTGCCTTTTTCATGCGCCGGGTCGTAGACCTTGGTCAGGTCGCCGCCCAGGCGGAAGGTCTTGAACGGTTGCATGCCATGCTTGCGTTCGATCACCTCCGGGGCGCAGGTGTAGAGGGTGCAGAAGGGTTCGAGCCAGGCGAATTTCATGGCCTGCTTCAAGTCCTTCATGTCCTGCTCTTTACCGTTCTTCTGTTCGAAGATGTCCGGGTCTTTGACCCCGGCCAGCACCTTGTCACCCAGGCGCTTGAGCGCGCTGTTGTTTTCCTGGCGCAGGTCCACGCCATTGACCAGGGCAAAACTGGCGATCATCGACAGCGGCGGCAGGGCGTAGTTGTGGTACGACAGGGCGCGTTGCTGACGCTTCAATTCGTTCGGCAGGAAACCCTGGTCATCGACCTGGTTCACGCCGACCTTGTATTCCTTCACCGCCCAGTCAAACAGGTCGCGGCGGTTGGTGGCGATGGACGTTGCCATCACCGACCAGGCAGCCCAGTAGGAGTGGTTGTTGGTTTTTTCCAGGGGCAGGTTGTCCCAGTCGCTCACCACCTGATCGGCCAGTTTGTTGAACCAGGCTTCGATCAGTTGCGACTCCTGCTGGTGGTTGGCCAGCGGGTGCGACTCGGAGAACTTCAGGCGCACATAGGCCGAGGCCATGCTACCCAGCGCCCATTTGCGCATGGACTTGCCGGTGTGGTTGAAGTCTTTGGACATCAACGCATCCGCCTTGGCCCACGACACCAGCCAGTTCAGCGTGCATTCGAGCTGCTGCGGGCGGCCGTCACGCATAAACTGCATCACCCGCTTGCTGGTGTCTTTTTCCAGCTTGGTGATGTCGGCTGTGCTGTCGCGAAAGGCTTTTTCGGACTGCACATTCAGGGTCGAGCGCGCCTTGTCCGAACCTTCGTACTTGCTGCGAAACTGCAATGGCCCGGTGTAGGGCGTTGGCATGGTGTCGCAGTTTTCCTTGAAGTCGCCGGTCTTGAACGCTTCGATCGGTGCGAAGTAACCCTGGGGCGGACGCAGCGGCGCGGCCGCATTCACGGAACCGGCAAACACGGCCAGGCCCAGCAGGGTAGGGAGCAATAACTTTTGCATAAGTAACCTCACTTCCCGAGTTGGGCGGTCTGCTGACCACCGCTTGGGAATACGTTGCGTGTGCAAATTTTCGCTTCAACCTTCTGCGCCGCAGCGCCCGCTTCAGGGCCCTGCACTTCCACGGCCAGCAAGTTCTGCGAGGCCCAGTCTTCATCGGTGCGCAGTTCAAAGGCGAAACGCCCGTCTGTATCGGATGTTTCGGGTTTCTCGATCTTGATGTCCTCGTGGCGCCCGTTCATGTACCAGAGGGTGGCTTGCAAGGTTTTCACCGACGGATCGGCGAAGCGGATATCGACCTGATGGTTGGCGTTGCGCAGGTCTTTGTTCGCGCTGTTGACCATCAGTTCGTTTTTGCCCGGTTTGAGCGTGGTACTGGCCGACATCTGCGCGGTCTTGCCTTCGCAACCGTTGTCCAGCAGCGCCATCATCTGGCGGTAGATGGTTTCCTGGTCGAGACGATACAGCGGCGAGAATTCCCAGATCAGGATCTTCGGCGGGGTCTTCTGGAACTCGTCGCTGCCCAGGTACTGCAGCATCGAGCCTTCCAGGCCACCGCCGGGGAAGGCGACGTTGAGGATGTCGGCACCGATTTCTTCTTCGAGGAAGCCGGCGAAGTTGTAGTTCTTGCCACTGTGGCTGGTGCCCACCAGGGTGATCTGCGGGTTGCCCGAATCGCTGAACAGGTCACCGTCACCGGCCTCGCCCTTGGGTTCGGTGGTGAACTGGTCCATGTACTGGATCGCATAGCTGGTGCCGCACAGTTGCCCGGCCATGTTGTGCAGGGTGCCGGTCTTACCCATGCGGCCCGAGCGCTTGGTCTCGAACTCACGCTTGGGAATCTCGGCATATTCCGGCATCTGCTTGACCTTGGCCGCGACGATTTTCGCGGTGCGCTGGGCGCCGTATGGGGTCCAGTGCTGGTCGCCACGGAAGTAGAAATCGTGGGCCGGTAACTCATCCGGCAACTGCTCGTTGGTCAGCGGCGACAGGTCTGGTACCACGTAGCCCATCTTGGCGAAACGACCGAGCATGGTCTTGTAGTTGGTCAGGGCCTTGTCGAAATCGTACTTGGCCTTTTCCTCGGGGTTGAGCTTGTTGCGGTTCACCAGGCCACGGGTTGGCTGGTAGACCACCACCAGTTCCACGCCCTTGCTCTTGAACGCATCGTGCAACTGCTGCATGCGCTTGTAGCCGGCCGGGGTGGTGTCGAACTCGGTGCGCAGGTCTTCCTGGGTACGGAACAACCAGTCGCCCTGGGCTTGCACCAGGGTGGTGAAGTTCTGCTGGTAGCGCGTGGTGTAGTTCTTCGCGTCATGGGCGGCCGGGCACAGGCTGCAGCACGGTTCGGCGGTGAAGGTAGGGGCTTTGCCTTCATCGGCGCGTACGCCCTGGCTGGCCGCCAGCAGGCCGAGGGTCAGACCCGAGAGGCTCAGCAGTTTGATCATGTGTGGGTGCATAAGGGTCATCCTCAGTCCTGCAATTCGGTCTGGCGTTCGACGGGGTCGATCAGCACGGCTTTCTGCTGGCGCACCAGCAGGTCGAGAATTTCTTCCTGGCGGTCGCCCAGGATGCCGGAGAAGCTGATACCGCTGGATTTGGTCGGCGCCAGCATCGACACGCGATACAGCTCGATACTCAACGGCGAGTCGATGGACAGCGGCCCGCTGCCGTTACCCGCCAGTTCACCGCCGACCACGATCAGCGAGACCTTGGCGTCAAACGGGTCGAGGGCGATGTCGCGGTCGGTGTCGGTCAAGTCCTTGATGTGGCCGTACACGCCGGTCAGCCCGTTGGCCATCGAGGTGTTTTCGTAGAGCTTGATGTTCACGCTGTTACGCACGCGGATCCCGTGGCGACGGTTGCTGATCACCTTGTTGCCCCACAGCAGGTTGTCGCCGCTCTCATAGAGAGTGATGCCGTCGGTGTGGTTGCGGTAGATCTCGTTGTCGGCGATCAGGTTGTTCACGCTGTTACGGTCGATCACCAGGCCCGAGAGCTTGTTGTCGTAGCTGCGGTTGTTGAAGATGAAGCTGTCGTTCACTTCCCGGGAAATGATGATGCCGTGCTTCTTCTTGGTGCCGTACACGGTGTTGTCCGCGATGATCAGGCCGTGGGAACGGTCGTGGGGGTCAATGCCGTAGACGATGTTGTCTTTGTAGGTATTGCCCTTGATCACAAAGCCCGTGGTCTCGTAGCAGTAGAAGCCGTACCACATGTCCGAGAACTCGGAGTCGATGATCCAACCGGTTGGCTCAGGGCGCTTGAGCACCTTGGCCATGTTCGGCGTGTACTGGGAAATACTCACCCCGTACGACTTACTGTTGGCGTAGCCGAAGCTGGCCATCTTGGTTTTGGAGATATAGGTCTCGGTGCCGCCCCAGGCCAGCAGGAACGGGCGGAACTCCTTGGCCGACTTGAACAGCGCCGGGCCGTTGGTTTTTTCATCCCAGCCGGTGACCTTGGTGTCACGCACGAACAGCTGACCGTCGTTGATCAAAAACGAGCCGGCTTGCTGGGACAGGCGCAGTTCCTGGGTGTTTTTGTCGATATCGAGGATACCTTTACGGCCCACCACGATCGGCAACTTGGCCAGGAACACCCCCGGCGACGTTTCGCTGAAGTACTGCTTGGGCACCTTGCCCAGCAGGTCCTTGAGGTTCATGTAGCCGTCGTCGACAAAGATCGCCTGGGGGATGCCGTGTTGGCGCACTACCCATTCGGCCATCTTGTTATCGCCGCCGATAAAGTCCTTGAGCGCGTCTTCCTGCATCATGCGGCGGATGCTGATCTTGCCGGCCTTGGTCTTGACGATTTTCTTTTCCATCGCCTGCGCGGTGTAGCCCGACAGGTCGGGCAGCGCCGGCTTGGCCATTTCCAGCGGCGCGGTGGGCGGGCTGGAAATGGTGTAGGTCTTGGCCTGTTGCAGTTCCTTGGCGATGATCGGCGCCTTGGCCGCCGTATCGGCGAACGCTGTGGCGCTGGCCATCAGCATTGCCGCGACGAGTAGGCTTTGAGCATTCATGGCGCAGGCTCCCATCAGAATTTCCAGACCACGTCGACAAACGCGCGGTGCATGTAGGAGTCGACCTGGCTGCCATAGGCATCGCCGGGCTTGAACACGCCGGCGCGCAAACGCACCAGGGCCGACGGCTCGTCGATCGACTGGCTCAGCGCGGCGGGCAGCAAGCCTTTCTTGAAGTACTTGGTGACCACCAGGTCCATCTCTTGGCCGAGGTCTTTCTTGCCGTCTTCAAGGGGCAGGGAGGTGCTGGAGAGGATCGCGCCGGTAACGTCATCAGTGTTGTTCTGCACCGCGTCGATACCGTTGCTGCCCACCGGCTTGTTGCCGTCCACGCGCCAGAACTTGTGGTACACCAGGCTGGCGTCGTAGTCCTCGCGCAGTTGCCAGGAACCGAACAGGCTCATGGACTGCATGTTGTTCATTTCGCCGCGAAACGCTTCACCGAAGCGATGCACGCGGGACTGGGTGCCGGTCCAGTTCGAACGGTTGCTTTGCAGGCCGTTCTGTTCGTACTCGGCACTGGCGCGCGAGTACGCTGCACCCACTTGCCACTGCGGATCCAGGCGCAGGCGCACGCCGATATCGGTGGCCCAGCCGCTCAGGTCATCGCTGCGCTTGGCGGAGGTGGGACGGCTGCCGTCGGCGTTCAAGGCGTTGACCTTGTCGCGGTCGCCTTTCATGCCGGTGATGCTCGCCCAGTAGTTGACGGTGTTGGTGTTGCGCCAGTTGTAGGCGTCGCTGTTGGCTTCGATGCCCAGCCAGGTCAGGTCGCCGTTTTCGCGCTTGTCCAACGGGTCGCTGGCCACACCCGGTTCGGCGTAGTCGAGCTTGCCGTCGTCGTGGGTGTGGTGGCCGCGCAGGCCGATCCACTGGCCCGGTGTCCACTGGTAGGCGGCGTCGGCGTAGAAGTGCTGGCGGTCCTTGTCGACCGGCGACAATTCCTTGAGGTCGGTGCGGTATTCGCTGAAGCGTTCGGCGGCGCCGACATTGGCCTTGAGCAAGGTGGTGTCGAAGGTCCAGTTCAACGCTTCGATGTTGGTGTCGCGCCACTGGCCGTCATCATTGCGCAGACGCTGGCGGCCGAACTTGAGAATCTCGCCGGGGTAGGGCGTGAAGCCGCTGTAGCCGACCCAGAACTCGCGCAGGGCCAGGTAGTTTTTCTTGGCCTTGCGGTCGTCGTTGCTCGACTGCTGCTCGGTGGTGTCATCGGTCGACTGTTGCAGGGTGTCGGTCTCGATGATGTCGCTGGAGGTTACTGCCTGGCCCATGGCGTAGGCACTCCACGCGCCGCTTTCGCCGTAGATCCAGGGGCGCAGGTCGAGGCCGATGCCGTTGACGTCGCCGCCTTTCTGGGTGCCGAGGTCGCGGTCATCTTCAGACTGCGCGGTGGCTTTGACTTCCAGGCCGAAGTTCTTGGCTTCGGTGAGCGCGGCCAGGGTCGGGCACGACCACAGCAGGGCGAAGGACAGGCCGATACCGGCCTTGACGAATGGGTTGAGCTTCATAGGGATTCCTCGCCGTCTTCTTCTTGCAGGGCGTGCAGTTGCAGCGTGCTTTGGGCCAGGGTGCCGCGGGCGGCCAGTTCCTGTTGCACCAGGCGTTGGCCTTCGGCGCGTTGCGCAGGCGTCAGCGGCGCTTCGAGCTGGGTGGCCAGGTCATTGGCCTCTGGCGTGTCCTGGGCCTTGGCCAGTTGGCTGAAGACATAGGCGTTCAACGGGTCGGGCTTGGTGCCCTTGCCTTGGGAAAACAGTTGGGCGATGGCGAAGTCGGCGCTGTTCTGGCCGTTGCGCGCTGCGGTCAGCAGGTGGTCCAGGGCTTTTTGCGGGTAAACCTTGCCCAGGTAGCCACGGCGGTAGATCTGGCCGAGGTAGTAATCGGCGGCCACTTCACGGCCCACGGCTTTTTCGAAATGCGCCTCGGCAGCCTTGGCATCGGCCGGCACCCACTTGCCTTCGTAGTAGAGCTTGCCCAAGAGCAATTCGGCGCGTGGCTGGTCGGCGGCGCGGCCGTTGTCCAGGTACTTCATCATCTGCTCGACGTCGCCCAGTTCGGGGAAGTCGTAGAGCAGTTGCGCCAGGCTGACCCAGGACGCCGGGTAGCCAGGGGCGATTTTTTCCAGCAACGCCTGGGCGGTTTTTTCGTCTGGCGTGCCTAGGGTGGCATCACCGAGTACGCGGGCGACGCTGTCGACGCGCTGGGCGGTGACGGTGCCACGGCTATAGCCTGCTTCCATTTGCTTGAGCAGTTCGGCCTGTTGTTCCGGCTGCTGTTTTTTCTGATAGACCGTGGCCAGCTCCACGTAGCAAATATCCGTGGTGTTCAGCGCGGCTTTGCAGATGCGCTCCACATCGTCCAGATGCTGGTCGTAGGTGCCCTGGGTGCGATACAGCAGCACTTGGGCCAGACCGGCCTCCGGGTAACCCGCCGCCTGCCATTGGCTGATCTGCTGTTGGGCATTCACGTTGGGAAAGCTGTGGGGGTATTGCAGGTACAGCATTGCCAGCGGAATCAGGGTATTGCCTTCGCCATTGGCAAAGGCTTTTTTCAGCAGCGTTTCGGCTTCGTGGTGTTCGGCTTCGCTGGCGCCGGGCTTGGCCGCCAGCAGGCGACCCAGGCGTGCCTGGGCGCGTGGCGAGGTGTCCGCCGCTGCCCGGTAAGTGGCTTCGGCCTGCTGGATCTGCGCCGGGTCGCGGGTGCCGACCTGGATATCGGCCAGGCCCACTTGGGCTTCGCTGTAGCCCAGGTCTGCCAGTTGCTGGTAATTCTGCTGCGCGGTGACGGTGTCGCCACGCTTGAGGGCTTCGTTGGCCAGGCGCTGGTCGGGCAGGCCGGCGCAACCGGCCAGGCTCACGGCCAGTGCCAGCGCGCAGTACGCAGAGGCCAAGTGAAATCTGCTCTGTGTGGGAGCTGGCTTGCCTGCGATGGCATCGCTGCGGTGCAACTGATGCACCGAGTCGCCTGCATCGCGGGCAAGCCCGGCTCCCACAGAGGTCAGCGGTGTTGTTGGAATAGAGTTCACAGGCATGTCCTCGCTTACAGACCGTGAGCCATGGCTTTGTCGATCAGCCAGTTCAGGGATGGGCCACGGTCACTGGTGACTTCCACCGGGCGACCGGCGTAGGTGCTGTCCAGCGGTGCGTCGGGCTTGATCTGCACACGGATGTCGGAGGACAGGTCGGCGCTGTTCAGGCTGGTGCTGCTGACGATGGTGCCGGTGCGCACCTGTTCTTCGTCGGCGACCTGGAAGCTCACCGGCGTACCTGGGCGAACATCGCCAAACTGGCGGTAGGTGAAGCGGGCTTCAACATTAGCCTGGCTGCCACGCGGCACCAGTTGGAAGATCACATCGCCCTTGCTGGCGTACTGGCCGTCGGCGACCAGTTGCTGGGCGACCACGCAATCGCACGGCGACGTCAGGGTGCCGGTCATTTGCTTGCCGAACAGCTCTTCAACCTTGGCCGGTTGCAGTTGGTCTTCGTCCAGGTGGCCCTTGAGTACGTCGAGCATACTGGTGCTGAACGTCGCCAGTGGCGCGCCCTTGGCCGCTACCGAGTCACCTTTGAGCAGGCTCTGCACGGTGCCGTCACGCGGCATGGTCACGTTCATGCCCGGTACGCTCACAAGGCCCGCCTGGGCGTGGCTGACGAAGTACATGCCGTACAGCGATTTGAACACAAAGCCGAAGGCGGCCAGGCCAACGAGGAAAATCGCCAGGCTGAACGTCACCGCACGCAGGCGACCGAACGCGGTCATGCCGCTGCCGCCGTCCTTGACCTTGCGCGCCTTGGTGAAGTTGTCGCGTTGCAGGGTCGCCAACACATCGCCCATGGTCACGATGTCGCCGGACAGGTGCGAAGTGATCAGGTGACGCAGGGTAGAAATATCCTGGGCATCGAGGTTCTGGAACTGGCAGCCGGTGCGGCCGGTCTGGCGGTCGTAGGAGCGGATCTGCAGCTCCACATCCATGGCCAGGCCGAGGTTATCGATCACGAACTGCAGGCGGCCCTTGTGCACTTGGCCGACGGTGAGCGGCTGGGTGGCGGTAAAGGCCAGGCCACCGGCGGACAGGTCGATCACGCGTGCTTCAGTTGGCGTGCGGTCGCTGTTGAAGAAGCGCAGCTTGGCCGGGATTTTCACCCGGGCGTGCTGGCGCTGGGCTTCGGATTCGTGGACAACGTTGGCGTTTACTTGGCTGTTCATAGTATTCGATTTCCTAGTTAATTCAGGCTTGGCAGGGTCAGACCATCATCAGCAACACGGCAACGAAGATGCTGCCGGCGGAGAAGGTCATGGTCCGAGACGACCAGGTGTTGAACCAACGTTGAAAGCTGGCCAAATCGCGGGTCAGTTTGGTGTCTTGGCGGGTCCAGGACTGTTGATCAAGGCGGAAGAACACGTAGATCTTCACCAGCGCGCCCATGATCTGGTTGTAATAGAGAATCAGCGGGTAGGCCGGGCCGATCTTGTGGCCGGAGCACGACAACAGCAGGGTGAGGATCAGGCGGGTGATGCCGATCCACAGCAGGTAGGCGAGGATGAACGCGCCGCCATACTTGAAGGTGGCGATCATGGCCACAGTCAGGCCGAGCAGGGAGGTCCACATCGACACGCGCTGGTCGAACAGCACCACGCTGGTGAACAGGCCCAGGCGACGCACGCCCAGGCCCAGGGCACGGGAGTTCTGGCGCAGGTTGTTGCCGTACCAGCGGAACATCAGTTTGCGGCTGGCCTTGATAAAGCTTTTTTCCGGCGGGTGTTCCACGGTGTTGATGGCGGCGTCCGGCACGTAGAAGGTGTCGTAGCCCAGGCGCATCAGGCTGAACCAGCTGGACTTGTCATCGCCGGTGAGGAACTTGAAGCGGCCCAGGCGCCAGTGTTGCAGCGAGTCGCTTTCCACGTCGGCGATAAAGCCCGGGTCAGTCACTACGCTGGCGCGGAACACCGACATGCGCCCGGTCATGGTCAGCACGCGCTTGGACAGGGCCATGGAGCACATGTTGATGTGGCGTTGGGCGAAGCGCAGTTTGTGCCATTCGCTCATGATGTAGCCGCCGCGCACTTCGCAGAATTCGTTGGTGGTCAGGCCACCGACATTGCCGAACAGCTGGAACCACGGCACGGTCTTGCGCACCACGCCTTCGGCCAGCACGGTGTCGCCATCGATCACGGCAACCACGGCGCGGTCGTCCGGCAAGTGGCGGGAGATGGCGCGGAAACCAAACGCCAGGCCGTCACGCTTGCCAGTACCGGCGATACGCACGAAGTCGAGCTTGACGTGAGCCGGCGGGTTGAGCTTTTCCCAGAGGCTTTTCACCAGCAGCTCATCGGACATTTCCACCAGCGAGCACACCACGGTGGTCGGGAAGCCGCATTCGATGGCTTCGCGAATCACCGAGCTGTAGACCTGTGCGGTGGTCAGCGCATCGATACGAAAACTGGTGACCATCAGGAATACATGGGACGGGTCGGCGGCCTTGCCCAGCTTGCGCACTTTGCGGCGCAGGTGCGGGTACACCACGTACAGGAACAGCATGCCGCGAAAGAAATGCGTCGCACCCATCGAGTAGCGCCAGATACCCACAGCGCCAATCAGGAAAATAAAATTCTTCGATTGCGAATCGAAGGTACTCGCCGGCAACAGCAGGGCGAGACCCATCAACAGGCTGAGGAATAACAGCCAGCCGGCCGATTGCAGAAATACATGTTTTAACTTGGACATAAGCGTCATCCGGAAGGGGAGGAGGCTTCAGGCTACAAGCGCTTTTGCAAGCCGCTGGCAGCCTGAAACTTGCCGTTGCTGTTACCAGCAAATACCTTCAGTACGGCCACTCACGCTGGTGGCCTTGGACATGAAGCCCACCAGGTCGACCACTTGCTTGCCTTCCGGAGCGTTATGCGCCAGGGCGCGGAACTTCTCGTCACGGTTACCGAGGATGATCACGTCGGAGTTGTTGATCACATCATCGAAATCCGAGTTGAGCAGGGACGACACGTGCGGGATCTTGCCTTCGATGTAGTCCTTGTTCGCGCCGTGCACGCGGGCGTATTCGACGTTGCTGTCGTAGATGCTCAGGTCGTAGCCCTTGCCGATCAGCATTTCCGCCAGTTCTACCAATGGGCTTTCACGCAGGTCATCGGTACCGGCCTTGAAGCTCAGGCCCAGCAGGGCGACTTTGCGCTTGTCGTGGCTGGAGACGATGTCGAAGGCGTTTTGCACCTGGGATTCGTTGCTGCGCATCAGCGAGTTGAGCAGTGGTGCTTCCACGTCCAGGGAGCCGGCGCGGTAGGTCAGGGCACGCACGTCTTTTGGCAGGCACGAACCGCCGAAAGCGAAGCCTGGGCGCATGTAGTACTGGGACAGGTTGAGGGTCTTGTCCTGGCAGACCACTTCCATCACTTCACGACCGTCAACGCCGACGGCCTTGGCGATGTTGCCGATCTCGTTGGCGAAGGTGACTTTGGTGGCGTGCCATACGTTGCAGGTGTACTTGATCATCTCGGCAACGGCGATGTCCTTGCGGATGATCGGCGCGTCGAGTTCTTCGTACAACGACTGCAGGACGTCGCCGGAGGCTTTGTCGAACTCGCCGATAACGGTCATCGGTGGCAGGTCGTAGTCGGCGATGGCAGTGGATTCACGCAGGAATTCCGGGTTGACCGCAACGCCGAAGTCGACGCCGGCTTTCTTGCCGGAGCAGTCTTCCAGGATCGGGATTACCACGTTGGCGACGGTGCCCGGCAGTACGGTGCTGCGCACCACGATGGTGTGGCGGGTGGTCTTGTCACGCAGCACAAAACCGATCTCGCGGCATACCGACTCGATGTAGTTCAGTTCCAGGTCGCCGTTCTTCTTGCTTGGCGTGCCGACGCAAATCATCGACAGGTCGGTATCGCGAATCGCCTCGGCGAAGTTGGTAGTGCCACGCAGTCGGCCCGTCTGGATACCCTGGCTCAACAGGTCGCCCAGACCCGGTTCAACAATCGGCGACTTACCGGCATTGATCAGGTCGATCTTTTCCTTGGAAATGTCTACGCCGACCACTTCGTGGCCACGGGCAGACAGGCAACCGGCACACACTGCGCCAACGTAACCCAAACCAAATATGCTGATGCGCATCGCAATTACCTCTTTGTTTAATTCATGCCATTAAATGGCCGGAGTTCATGTTTGCAAGCGTCACTGATGCCGCGAAAGTTAGGCGAATAGACGCCGACTTACCGCGTGCAGGCATGTTGAATAACGAGTGACTAACTATTGCACTCAAGTTGTGCGCAACGAGGCCTTATTATTGGGGCTTGCCCTGAAATGCAGCCGTGCTTCCTTGGAGGAAGGCTCCGGCGCCGGTGCGGCAAGGTTTTGATGTAGGCAAAATGCCTTTTTTATCAATGCCTTGTGTGTTTGCACGGGCTCATTTAGGTCAGCGCTGCCTTGGCCTGCAGGGGATAGCAATGCGTACTTATCGCCACCCTTAACTCGATCAGTTGATGTTATGACCATAGAACCAAAGTGCTTTATGACAACTTGGCTACTTCCGTTGGTCGTTATGTAAGTCATCTCTTACGTAAGCAGAGAATTTCGTTACCGGTGGTATGAGCGGTGCTTCAGGACGAAGTTCCGGGCCACTCATCCCCTTTCCCGAAATTTTTTGAAATATTAGAAAAGATGGCACTGGTACTATATTGATAGCACTTGCTATTTAGACCAGTAGTTATGGGGAGTTGGTGCGAGGGGATAGTTTTGTGCCACTACCGTTTAAAAAAAGTGGTGCCACTACGAAAAAAACCGACGGGTGTCGAGTGAAAAAATCGTTAGGGTTGTGTCTTGATGTTTTTCTGGCGCCAAATAAATGACGATCGATGGCGTGAAATGCAGGCAAAAAATGTGGGAGCTGACTTGCCTGCGATAGCGGTGTATCAGCGACATGTGAGTCGGCTGACCCTCCGCTATCGCAGGCAAGCCAGCTCCCACAGTTGATTTTGGTGGCTGTACAGGCCTTATTCCGGTGCGTGTTCGCGCAAAAACACCAGGTTATCCGGCTTGGATTGCTCCGCATTGAAGCGGTAACCCTGCACATCGAACTGCTTGAGCTTCGCCGGGTCGTTGATGCGTTCTTCAATCACAAACCGGCTCATCATGCCCCGGGCCTTTTTCGCGTAGAAGCTGATGATCTTGTACTGGCCGTTCTTCAGGTCCTTGAACTCGGTGTTGATGATCCGTGCGTTCAGGGCTGTGCGCTTGACCGCCGAGAAGTACTCGTTGGAGGCCAGGTTAAGCAGCACATCGTCGCCTTGTTCGGCCAGGGCTTCATTCAACCATTCGCTGATGCGTGTGCCCCAGAACGCGTAAAGGTCCTTGCCGCGGGCGTTGGCCAGCTTGGTGCCCATCTCCAGGCGATACGGCATCATCAGGTCCAGCGGACGCAGCAGGCCGTACAGGCCCGAGAGCATACGCAGATGGTCCTGGGCATAGCTGAAATCGGCCTCGCTGAAAGTCTCGGCATTCAGGCCGGTATACACATCGCCCTTGAACGCCAGCAGCGCCTGCTTGGCGTTGGCCGGAGTGAAGGCCGGTGTCCAGCTGCCGAAGCGCGCGGCGTTAAGGCCACCGATCTTGTCGGAGACGTGCATCAACTCACTGATTTGCGCCGGGCTCAGTTCGCGCAGTTGCTCGATCAGTTCCTGGGAGTGGTCCAGGTATTGCGGCTGGGTGAAGCGCGCAGTGACCGGCTTGGACTCGAAGTCGAGGGTTTTGGCGGGGGAAATCACCATCAGCATGAAGTTGGCTCCTGGAATCGTGGCGTGTAGCGTGGGCGCGATTCTAGGGGGTTGGGCGTTTTGACTCCACCTATGATGGTGATAGGCACATTATAGCGGCCGAGGTAGCCGTAGCGTTCGTCGTCCTTGTGCTGGTTTTTCGGGTCTTGGTCGCCGGTAGCGGTGTGCTGCTGGTTGTAGCGCGGGTGTTCGAAGGTGTAGAGCAGACCTTCCTCGCCGGCCTAGATTTCGCAGCGGATGTCGGATGCTAAGCCAGCATGCTGGTGATGATGTCGGGCACGGTCTGGTTCTGGAAAGTTCGCCAGTTGGAGCGCAGGTTGAAACGCGCCAGAGTCGGTTCGACCACGGAGGTGTAGCGGGTACGGCTAAAGCTGTTGTCACCCGGCTGCCAGGTCGAGCATGCGGTAGACGTGGTGATCTGATACTCGATTTCCTGTGCAAGGATTTTCGTCCTCGATGCTTTCAGTTATCGAGAGGAAACTCTTTTTTGAATTTATCAATAACATTATTAAAGTGTTCATTATTTGGTTCGATGAGAGTAGCAGGGAGCTGAGCTAGTGGGTGTTGCATTAGTGGGTGATCAAAGCTTGATGGATTTTTAAGGTTAGCCCACTCCCGGATTCTGAGAAATGCAAGAATTTCGTATGGGAAGAGCATGCGTTCTTCATAATCAAATTCAAGCACGTTATTCTGTTGTGGTGTTCTTGCATTTGAAAGGTGAAAGTCCGCCATTGAAGAAATTAATACTTGTAAGAGTGCCTGGTCTGCAGTGTCCCAGTTAATGAGGGCTTGCTGGTATGGGGAGAGTTCTGGTGGGTATGAGTATGGTGATGTGTCTATGTCTTTGTTAGTGCTTTTTGCGTAGAGCTCTATCAGAAACCAGAAGTGGCGAAATAGCGTACCTACTTGATATTTCTCATTGTTCTGGAAGTTCAGTAGTGGCGTATCTAGACCCCTTATTATTATGTTGAATAGTAGGGCACATTGATTCTTCCAGCCCGAAATTGCTGCCAGGGAAAGTGAAAGCACTGACACTGCCGGGAGAATTGATCCGCCTTTTCCGCTATTGGCCAGTGTTTCTTTCAGCTCAACCATTTGGCCATAATAGAACGATGCATTTGCCAGTTCTTTAAAGTCGTGGTTGTTGTTAAGTGCAGTGCTTTCATAGTGAATTAGATGCCAGGTTGCTAGATTTTCGGCTTGATCTCCTAAGGTGTGCGCAATATCTTGTCCATTCAGGTAGTCGGTAAATGCCCTTGCCGGCTCATCTAGAAATAGTTCTTTTGGTGTGGGAGTGCTGATCCAGTTATTTATCCATTTTCTGACTTTTTTATCAAGCTTAATTGTATTTGTAATTGAATTCATTTGTTATGTCCTTGTTGCTAGGTTGTAAGTTTTGCCGATCGCTTGGGAAGCTTGCTGCATCCTTTCTTAAGATTATCTAAAAATACATCATACTTTTCGTGTGCCGGAGGAAGTTTGTTTTTTTGCATCTTGTAACCAGCCTTGTTGTTTCGAACATTGTGCATCGTAGTCGGAACTTTGCTGTAGTTACCGCTCCACTGATGGTTACGCTGCGGTTGCCACCGATGCTGATGGTTTCGTTCTGGCCGACGTCCTCCGCGCGGTGGTTGCCGATTGAGATGGTTGCGTTGTGCTCGACCCGCTCCTTGCGGTCCTTGCCGACGAAGATGCCGTTGTTGTTTTTGATAGGGACGTCGTTATTTTTTTGGCATGGATAAGCACCTCTTGGTGCCCCAGCTCATCCTCAAAGCGCAGCTCATTGAAGCCATCGCCTTTATGGGTTCGGCTCTTGATGGTGATCCGCGTCTTGTGTTTGGGCAGCTCATACGGCGGCAAATTGGTCACGCGGTAGTTGCGGCCCGTGGTGATGGGCTGGTCGGGGTCGCCATCCAAAAAGCTGATGATCAGTTCCTGATCCACACGCGGCAGGGCCATGGCGCCCCAGGTCGCACCGGTCCAACCCTGAGCCACACGCATCCAGCACCTACTCTGGTCGTTGTTTTTGTCCGAGCGGTCCCACGTGAACTGCAATTTTACCCGCCCCCCTACATCGCAACATTCTTCGGCGGCGAGGCGGGCGATGAAATCGAGGTCGGTTTCACCGGCCTGAACGCAGTATTCGCGAGGTTGGTGTTCGAAGCAGATTTCGCTGCGGATGTCGGTCAGTTTCTGCTCGGCCAGCATGCTGGTGATGATGTCGGGCACGGTCTGGTTCTGGAAAGTTCGCCAGTTGGAACGCAGGTTGAAACGCGCCAGATTCGGTTCGACTACGGCGGTGTAGCGGGTGCGGCGAAAGCCGGTGTCGCCTTGTTGGAACAGGCTAACCAGGCCGTAGACGTAGCGCACCAGGGGGGGCAACCGCCGGTTGCCAAATATGTGTGGCTTTCATGAAGAGTGCGCAATCAATATTAATACCAATCGATTTGTGGTGTTTCACCTAGATTGTGTTTTATCCATGTTTCACGCCTTTCGGAACTTAAGCCGAAATCGGAAATGTCTTCGTACCCTAAATCAAGACTCATTTTAAGGTCTTTGGAAAGGTGAAAGGTGGCGGTGGTCCATGGTGAATTAGTGTCCTTTTTGTATATACGTCGAAGTGTTTGGAAGTGTTCTTCCAGTTCTTCTATATTCTTGTTTATGTAGCCGTAACTGCCTTGAGGCTTTTTGTAGAAGATACTTATGCTCCAAACGTCTTCAATCATCTCGGTTTTTATCCATGCTTCTATGAAGTCATCAGGCACGGTGTCAATTAAAAATTGACCGATTAGAGTATAGACTTGCTCTTGTGGTGGTAGGTTCTCTTGCATGAATTACTCCTGGCTATCCGCCATACTTATTTGCATAGGTTATTGGGTCTTGTGGTATGCCATCTATCCATTGCTTAATTGTTACTTTGTCGGATCCGAGTGAGTCTCCATTGTATCTTGGGTTTATTTCGATGCGTACATCTTTGTTGTCTTTTAATGCTTTTTCCCAAGATTTTTCTAGCTTTTTGTAGGCGCTGTTATTGAAATTGCCATTTTGTGCAAAATGGTTCATCTCGTCAGTCGGGCCGTCAAACCGACGTCCTACGAAATGCCCGCCTTGGTCATCAGGTAGTCGATCTTTTCCTCCTGCAGTTTTTTGGGCATTTTGGTTTCTCGTCTGAGACTTGTTTAGCGTTAAAGTGCCTTCAACTTTTGTCACTCGTCCATGACTGTCAAGCTGATATGTGTATCCGTTTTTTGTATGCGTAGTCGGCCTTTGTGGTTGTATCTTTGCGCCGTTGTCTGCTTTTGGGGCTAGAGGCTGTTCCGACGCATGTCGTTCTGCTGCATTTTTTGAAAGTCGTTCCGATGCCTCTTTTTCCCCACGTTCCGCTGACTCTTTTATTGCTCTCTGCGTTGCCTGTTGCGCGGCCTCTGATCCGAGACGGTTCGCGCCCTTGCCAACCAGCACACCTCCCTTTATTGCATCTCCCACAAATGGTATCGCCGCGACTGCGCAGAGGCCAGCATTGACCGCATCGCCCTCTGCCGCATAGATCCCTGCGTTGATCAGGTCCGGGATAGCCCCCAGTCCAGGCACGAAGCCCAACGCGTCCAAGCCGCCGTGAACCCGTGGGCTCGCGCTGCCCCACCAGCCTTTTTCCGAATCTGTTTCGGCCTTGATCGGCGGATTGGCCTGCGCGGCGGGGACCGCAGCGGGTGCGGTTTCTCCCACCACGCGGCCAATGGTATTGCCATTGGCGTTCGTCCCACCGGGAGTTCGATTCAGGCGTGGATGAGGGTAGTCGGGCAGGGGAACAGGTAGTGCTTCTTTTTGTAGCGCCACATACTCGGCATAGGTCATTTCCTGTTGGGTCAGGAGCGTCGCTCCTTCATAGACCTGAACAGTCACGCCCCAGCCGTTCTCAAAACTAGCGAAGACCTTGCCGCCATAAGGTACGAAGGACCTGTTGACGTTGATCTCTAATGGCTCCGCCATGCTCTAGACCCCATTCATCCAAAACATGTCGTCATGGCGCACCACCAACTTGCCTTCGGCGCGTACGCTGCTGCTCTTCTCCAACGGGTAGCATTTGCCGCCGACTGTGTTGCTCTTGATGCCTTTGGCAGCGCCGGCTCCATCACCCTTGGTAGTCGGTACCAGGCTCTTGTCGAACACCACCACTGGCCTGCCGTTGGCACGTACCGATTTGGCCACGCCGGTGGCAGTTTTCAGCTCGGCAGTGACCGGGTAGGGCACCGGTGGTATGGCGCTGCCCATCGGCGTCTTGCACACGTCGGGGACGATACTGACGACCTTCCATTTGCCTTGTTTGCGAGCGATGACGTTATCGTCCTTTGTTGATGCAGTTACGATTGCGAACTTCCATGCGTAGGAGGTTTGAAGGTCGTGAACGCAACCGATTAGACTCGGCCAACACAAGCCGCCCGTATCCATGTCCGATCTGGTTACGGCAACTCGATCTGAATGAATCGTTGAATATGCCTTTTGGCTTAAAAGCAGGTCACCCACTAAATGTTATCAATGTGTTCAAATATATCCCACTTAGCTCCGTCAAATCTAAGTAGCTCTTTTGCAGCTAGGGCCCATAACACTCCATTTTTGCTCTCAATGGTGTCTATTTCTCTTATTTTGTGAGCGTTATGTATGTCTAGGGGGATGGGCTTGCCATCAATTATTGTGTATATGCCGTCACTGGCTCCGATATAAAACGTGTTTTTGTAATTGGTTATGGAATAGAAATCGCAATCCATGTTCTTTCTGTGATGAACTTTGAAACCCGTGTGGGCATTCCCACAAAGAAGAGTTCCTCTGGAGCCGACGATCCAAATTTCTTGTGGTGACATTACGTGCATTCCATATAGACATGCTTTGGTCACTGCTGGCAAGGTTGACCAGTTTATTCCATTGTAATAGGCGATGAAGCCATCATCGCCTATTGTATAAATTTCGGACTCGCTGCTGCCGTTTATATCAAGAAGGTCAATGCTTTCTGGAGCTGGCGCAATCAAATTTTTCGAGTGCTTGTCGTTCGGAGCTTGGTTAAAGATTTTTGAGTGGGGCTGGAGAATGCCGTCGTCGAAATGTTTCCAATTGCTAGATGAATCTTTCTTGTAAATTTGACCATGATATCCACAGGCATAAATCGACTCTCCTATGCAGCGGATGCGGCTCATGTAACCAAAATTTTGACCATGGCCGGAGAGCCCTGCATCTAAGATTCTATCGATCCTGCTCCCGTCTCTGCTGTAATATTCCACTTCGCCTTCCTCACTAAGCGCGCAAACTTGTCTGGGTGAGTTTTTTGTTTCTGGGATGAGGCAAGTTGATACGACTCTCCATCTGTTTAAGTCGTGATGGAACCATTTTTGTGCCGTCTGATCTTGATAGAAAAACAGTCGAGAAAATGGCGTGTCCCTGTCAAGAGAATCTAGGGTGCATGCCATATAATACATATTCTTATCAATGGCTGTCCCGGCGCCCATGGTTACTTTCGAATGTGCTCTTACTTTCATTGTTTACTCCTTTAAAAGGATCCTGGTCCGCCGGAAGATTTGGAACCATAAATTTCCTTTGGGATTGTTTTTGCGAATCTTCCATACGGATCAGCCCTAACGATGAAGTCTGGCCCCATTCCTTTAGCTTGGTGGTAAGTTCGAAGTTGCAATAATAGATCTTTTTGCCTGCAACCTGTTACCTTGCTGGCTGCCTTTGCACCAAGTGTTTCAAGTGCTATCAAGGGCGCGGTACCTTTAGGGGTGCTGATTAACGCTAACTTGTGCTCATCGGCATCGTAATATTTATGAATACGGCCATGCTCATCTTGTCGCCCCTTACCCCTAACACAAATTACCAAACCTTCTGAGTTGTTGAGACCTCCAGGAATTCGATCAGGGCCAGATGGATTCCCAAGTCGAAACGCTCGGTCTGGTACTACGTGGTGCCCGGTTAAAGGGGTGCACGGTGATTTTCCATTGATTTTATAAGGTCGCAGTATACATTTGCTTCTGCCCTTGGCTTTTGCTTGCCCTCTTCCTATTTTGCTAGAAGCTCTTTCAAGTTTTCCGGCATGCTTTCCGACTAGTACACCTCCTTTGACGACACCTCCTGCGAAAGGGATCATAGCGAGTGCTGAGGTCGCAGCGCCAGTATAGTCACCCCGTACGATGCTGATCGCGGCGCTAGCTCCACCGGTCACGATACCTAGTCCCGGTACAAGGCTAGCTACATCTAGACCAAGTTGCACTCCATCAAGCACTTTATCTGTCGTGCTGGTCTCTTCATCTGTCTCGTTGTCAACGGAAGGGTTTGCCTGTGCAGCAGGAACGTCAGTAGATGCTGTTTCCCCAACTACACGCCCAATGTGTTTCCATTTGAATTCGTCCCGCCAACGGGGTTTTCTTTATTGGGATGGGGGTAGTCTGGGAGTTCATATTCAGGGACCCTTTCGCGAAATTTGTCATATTCTTCATGAGTTAGTGCTTGCTGGTATTGGATTGCGTTTCCGTCCCAGATCTGCACAGTTACACCGCTACCGCTTTCGAATGTTGCGATACTTTTGGTATCACCAATTGGGCGCTGAAATTTCCTGATATTTATGTTTAGGGGCTCAGTCACACACTACACCCCGTTCATCCAAAATAGATCGCCATTGCGCACCATCAACTTGCCTTCAGCTTTCACGGTGCTGCTTTTCTCCAAGGGGTAGCACTTGCCACCCACTGTATTGCTCTTGATACCTTTGGCGGCACCGGCTCCATCACCTTTGGTGCTGGGAACCAGACTCTTGTTGAACACCACCACCGGTTCGCCGTTCACACGTACCGACCTGGCCACGCCAGTGGCGGTTTTCAGTTCGGCGGTGACGGGGTAGGGAACGGGTGGGATGGCGCTGCCCATCGGGGTTTTGCACACGTCGGGGACGATGCTGACGACCTTCCATTTATCTTGCCTGCGGGCGATGACGTTGTCGGCCATGTCAGAGCATCTCCTTGGCTGTGCGCTTGATCAGCAGTGCGTTCGGATCCGTCTCGAAGCGCGCTTCCAATACGCGAATGCCCAGGTGATTGGGCAGGCTGATGCGGTGGGTCAGCGCCAAGGTCATGGCTTCGGTGTCGATGCGCAGGGTGTCGGTGAGCATGGGCAGCGGCAGCATGGCGCCGTTGTGCAGGCGCATCAGGACAAACGGGCGATGGCCGGGCAGTTCGACGCACAATGTGCCATCGGGCGTAAGGCCAGGGGCGGTCAGGTTGAACAGTTCAAGACGAAACGCGGGCGGCGGAAATTCGATCTGTTGATCAACCGGCGCACCGTTCCAGTAGGCAAAGTCGAAATCCCGTGGCAAGCCCGGCCAGCGTTCCCGCTGCCAGTCCTCGTCATAGCTCCCGGCCAAGGGCAGGCGAGGCGCCCAGGCACGCCCAACCACGCCGAATCCAACCGGTTGGTTTTTGTAGCTGGCCGCGAGCTGCGCCATGCCACGGGCGTCAAGTTGATCCTCGGGGTGTTTGACCCGATCCAGACGCCACACCGGTTTGTCGATGGGCTCTATCTGTGGCGCGCGGAGTTCGCGCAGCGGCTTGTCCAGTTGATAGCCAAGGTCTTCTTGACGCTTGTCGATCCAGCCGCAGCCCAGTGGGTTGCTGTAGCAAACTTCGTTGAGCAGATAGGGCGGGGTGTTTTCATCAATCGCGTGCTCGGGATTAGGCACTACGCTGCTGCCACCGAAGGCATATTCCCAGCGCAGCGGAACACACGTTGCGGGCTGAGGCTCGGACAATTGCCAGCCGCCGAACAAGCTGTGACGGAAGTGGCGAGGGCCGGTGAATTTCAGGTGCTTGTCCAACAAGTAATGGCGCCTCGGCGCATCGGCCCGACGCTTAAAAGCTTCTTGCCGGGCGGCTTGCCATTCCATTAGCTGGTACTCGGTCAGTCGTTCGCCGGGACTCAGCGGCGTCGGCAGGGGCACCTCGATGCTGGGCGGCGGCGCCAGCGGAGCACTGATGCGCAGCCCGGCGGTCCACTGCGTTGCTGGTTGGCCTTGTGGCGCATGAGCATGGCCCGCAACGATCACATCACAGCGTGGTTTGAATGGCGCCAGGTCGCTTTCCTCGCAGACGCTTCTTGCCCCTTCCTCGCCGTAGTAGCGATCAGCGGTGCATAGGGCCAACGGATCCTCATCCAGTACCTCGGCCCGAAACTGCCCCGGTTGGTCGTCAATGGGTATCAACCGATAGCCCACCTTCAAAACCAGCACCGGGTACTCTTGGTCGTCCATGCCCAGGGCACTGAAACACAGCGCATCAAAAGGCGTCAGATTGCGAAATTCCATGACGCCCCCTAGTTGATATCCACGTCTTTGCCGTTGATCTGCACCGCGCCGCTGGCGCTGAAATCGAAGGTGCGGCCATTGATCAGTACGGTGCCGTCGGACTTCATTACCAAGGTGGATTTGCCCACCGTGACCTTGAATTCATCCCCCGCGTCGATGGTGAATTTCTTGCCCACCGCCACCGATTTGTGGATGCCGACCTGCTCGCTTTGGCTCAGGCCCACGGTAGTGTTCATGGCCGCGCCAACGCTGGTTTGGTAGGCCGCGCCAATGGTCAGCGCCTTGGCCAAACCGATGGTTTCGGCTTTGGCCAGCTTGATGGTCTCTGCCTTGTTGCCACCGATGGTTACGCTGCGGTTGGCACCGATGCTGATGGTTTCGTTCTGGCCGACGTCCTCGGTGCGGTGGTCACCGATGGAGATGGTTTCGTTGTGCTCGACTCGCTCCTTGCGGTCGTTGCCAACGAAGATGCCGTTGTTGTTTTTGATGTGGACGTTCTTGTCCTTTTCGGCATGGATGAACACTTCCTGATGCCCGAGTTCATCCTCAAAACGCAGCTCATTGAAGCCTTCGCCTTTATGAGTTCGGCTTTTGATGGTCATCCGTGTCTTGTGCTTGGGCAGCTCGTACGGTGGCAGGTTGGTTTGCCGGTACGCCCGACCGATAGCGATAGGCTGATCGGCATCGCCATCAAGGTAGCCGATGATCAGTTCCTGACCCACACGTGGGATGGCCATGGCGCCCCAAAGCTCTCCCGCCCAGCCTTGAGCCACACGAATCCAGCATGAGCTGTGATCGTTGTTTTTGTCCGAGCGATCCCACGGAAACTGAACTTTCACCCGGCCCCATTCATCGCAATAAATCTCCTCCCCTGGCGGCCCAACCACCGTGGCAATCTGTGGGCCGTCGATGCAGGGTTTGGCACGCAGCGGCGCCTTCCAATCCGAGGTCCAGCGGATGGCGGTGGCGGTCATTTCATAAGACGTGCCGTGGTCGCTGCCGAACGCCTCTTCCTCCAGGCTGGTGTGCTGTTTGCCTTCGTGGGTGATGGCGATGGTGCGCCAACGGTCGTTGAAGTCTTCGCGGGGATGTTCGTTGAGGTCGAACGCCAGCCCCGGTTGCAGGCGCGCGTCGTCACCGGCCAGGTGCGCCAGTTTGGCGTCATTGCGCAGGGCGGTGAGGCGCGTTTTGGTGAAGGGCTTGCCGGCGATGTCGCGCTTGTAGCGGCCAGGGTAGTCGTAGCGCTCGTAGTCCTTGTGCTGGTTTTTCAGGTCCTGGTCGCCGGTGGCGGTGTGCTGCTGGTCGTAGCGCGGGTGGGTGAAGGTGTAGTCGCGCTGCACCTGGCGGGCGATGCGTACTTGTTCTGTGTAGTGGAAGCGGGTCAAGGCCGGTTCTGTGGCATCGCCGCCGGCCATGGGTTGGTAGATCACGGGGCAATGTTTGTGCGTGCCGATGGTGCCCAGGCCACCAACACGGTCGGTGAGGACGAGGGTGTGGCCGTCGTCGCGGTGTTCGAAGGTGTAGAGCAGGCCTTCTTCGGCAGCGAGGCGGGCGATGAAATCGAGGTCGGTTTCGCCGGCCTGTACGCAGTATTCGCGGCGTTGGTGATCGAAGCTGATTTCGCGGCGGATGTCGGTCAGTCGGTGCTCGGCAAGCAGGCTGGTGATGATGTCGGGCACGGTCTGGCCCTGGAAGATGCGCCAGTTGGAGCGCAGGTCGAAACGCGCCAGGGTCGGTTCGATGACGGCGGTGTAGCGGGTGCGATGGAAGCCGGTGTCGCCCTGGGTGAATAGGCTGACCAGGCCATGAACGTAACGTACTGGGGTTTCATCACGCCATATGGTGAATAACCCAGCCAAGTCGAGTACCCGATTGAAGTCGATGGCCGCGTTGTGGCTGGCCAGTTGCAGTTCCAGTTTGAACGGCTGTGACAGGCCTTCTTCAAGCGTGAAGGACACCACATCGAAGGCATCGCCTTTCAAGGGCTCGAACGTGAAGCGCATATCGCTTTGGCGGGGCATGGAACTTCCTTCTTTCCAGTTGACCCGCCAATTGCAATTGCCGTCAGCCGGGACACGATGGGGAACATGCTGCTCGCAGAGCCGCAGATGGGCCGATCTTAGGAAGCCGTAAGCGAGCCCTTCAATAGGGTGGAGGGAATCAAGAGGTCTCTTACTTATTGGAGGGGCAATAGCTGTAGGACTTATCCATCATGGCCAGCCAGAGGCCCGTCGAACCTGGCCAATGCCATCTGGGCGGACGTGATCAGCTATAGTGGCCGACGACTCTGCAGAGGGAGACCCCGTGTGCGATTAGCGCTTTTATTGTCCGCTTGCCTGCTGTGCCTGAATGCCCAGGCCGCGCCGGTGGATGTCGCCAGCCTCGACCGCAACACCTGGCCGGAAAAACTCAGCAGCCCGGCGCTGTTCGATGTGGCCTCGCGGGCGGAAATCCTGATGTTTGCCCATGGTTTAATCGCCAGCGAAGCCCAGGACGAAACCGCGCTCAAGCAACGGCTGGGGCTTAAGATCATCAACCTGGCCGCCATCGATGACCTGCGTCGCCAGCTCTGGCAACGGCTGTTGGAGAACTACACATTCGCCCAGCAGAGCTGCGAAGAAGATGCCTCGTTCTGCTACCTGGTGGAAAACATGGACGATCTGCGCGAGCAGGCCGGCAAGTTCGAGGTCAGTGACAACTCTTTCTATATAGGCTGGGCTGCCCCCAGTCGGCACTTTCACGAACGCTATCTGGACGAGTTGTTGCGCAAGGCCGCGCTGTTTCCGCAGATCAGCAGTGAAGTGGCGCGCTTTGGCGATCATGAGCGCAATGGCGACGAGCTCAACGATCGCATGTTCTTGCTGACCTTCGACGGCGGCCCGGCATTGGTGGGCGGCCATACCGATTGGATGGCCGACTACCTGCGCAAGCAAAAGATGAACGCCGCGTTCTTCGCCCTTGGCAGCAGTTTGCAAAGCCGTGTGGAGCGCAGTTCTGTCGCGGATGTGCAGGCGCTGTATCAGGGGCAGTGCGTGGGTATCCAGGGGTGGCAATACCGTTCCCATAGCCATTGGGTTGACTGGCAAAGCTCCATCACCCGCAGTGCCGCGCTGGTGCAAAATCTGCTGCCGGAAAACTATGTGCCGCTGTTCCGTCCGCCCTATGGGCAGCGCCGTGCGGACAGCCAGGGCTTCTTCCAGCAACAGGGTTTGCAGGTGGCGTTATGGGACATCGATTCCCAGGACGAGCCGGGCAAGCTCAAGGCCGATGAGTCGGCGCAACGGGTGCTGACATTGATGCTGCTATGGCGCAAAGGCGTGATCGTGTTTCACGACACCCAGGACAAGGCGCGGGTGGCATTGCCGATGGTATTGCAGGCAACGGCGCAGAGTGGCCTGGGTTGGCAGGAGTGTCGCGAGGCATTTCGATGAAGTGCCCGGCTTTGCTGGGGATGGGGTGTTTTCGGGGCGATTTGCTGCGACATTTCGATGCAGGCGGACTTCCGACTTTAACGGGGTACATGGTACTCGGCTAGTGCTATTCGTCATCCTGAAAAATAAACTTCAAAAAAGCGTCAAAGTGCTTTTTCCTGTCATGGGTTTTGCGGTATTACGAAGTCAGACCGCCGAAACCTGCAACACAGGTGGCGTCTTCCAAGACTCCGCATGTGGGCACTGCACTTGACGTCCCTCAGGTGCATTCGGTGGTCGAATCGAGGCGCAGCACCGCCCAGGTATTGCGTCGACTGGCTCCCACAAAGGTGACCGAGTATGGATGATCATGGACGTAACCCTTCTTCCGACCAGCCAATCCTTTATGTGCTTGATACCAACGTATTGATTCACGATCCAAACGCATTGCTTAACTTTGAAGAACACCACGTCGCCATTCCGATGATCGTGCTTGAGGAGCTCGATAAACTCAAAAGCGGCCACCACAGCGTTGCCGCCGAATGCCGCCAGGCCATCCGCCTGATCGACAAAACCCTGGGCGAAGCCTCGCCCGAGGACGTTGAGGTCGGTGTGCCGATCCAGCGTGGCAAAAGCGGGCCCAAGGGCTTGCTGTCGATCCTGATGAGCAAGCGCAGCGAGCCCAACAGCCTGCTGCCGGAAAACCTGAACGACAATAAAATCATCAACCAATTGATCGACCTGCACGCTCGCGACAAGGACCTGCGCGTAGTGCTGGTGACCAAAGACATCAATATGCGCCTCAAGGCACGAGCGTGTGGGATCGCTGCCGAGGACTACAGTACCGACCAACTGGTCGACGATGTGTCGATGCTGTCGCGGGGTTATCACATGATGACCGGCTCGTTCTGGGACCGTGTCAGCAAGGTCGAAACCCGTCAGGACCATGGCCGCACCTGGCACCAGGTGCAATTGACCGACAACCTGCCGGCCGTGCATATCAATGAATTCATCGTCGACGAGCAGGGCTTCGTGGGCTGGATCAAAGAGATCCAGGTCGACAAGCTGCTGATTCTCGACCTGCATCAGGAACCCCTGTTGCACCAGGAAGCCTGGGGCCTGAAACCGCGTGATATCTACCAGAGCCTGGCGCTGTATGCGCTGCTCGATCCGGACATTCACCTGGTCAACCTGACCGGCGCCGCAGGTTCGGGGAAAACCATCCTCGCCCTGGCCGCCGCCATCGAACAAACCATGGTGACCAAACGCTATCGCCGCATCATCGCCACCCGCAGCGTGCAGGGCCTGGACCAGGAAATCGGCTTTTTGCCCGGCACCGAAGCGGAAAAAATGGAGCCGTGGCTGGGGGCGATCACCGACAACCTCGAAGCCTTGCACATGGATGACGAAAACACCCATGGCAGCGTCGACTACATCCTCAGCAAAGTGCCGTTGCAGTTCAAATCACTCAACTACATCCGAGGTCGCAGCTTCCAGCAGAGCCTGATCCTGATCGATGAATGTCAGAACCTCACACCGCACCAGATGAAAACCATCATCACCCGTGCCGGCGCCGGTTCCAAAGTGGTGTGCCTGGGCAACCTGGCGCAGATCGACACCCCTTACCTGTCCGCGACCAGCTCCGGGCTGACCTACCTGACGGAACGCTTCAAGGATTTCCCGAACGGCGTGCATATTGCGCTGCAGGGTGTGCCTCGCTCGATTCTGGCTGAATACGCCGAATCTCACCTGTAACCGCCTACTCACCAAAAAGTGGCTAAGTGCCACGAACTGCCCCGGATTTTTCACGAAGTCCGGGGTTTTTGTTGTGCGCGACATTTGTCTGCGATAACGCGTCCTGGGTGCTTGTGGTTTTTGTAATTATTTTGTTACATTTTTTCTTGCGGTAAAAAACAACAAGAACTCTGCGTGACCCCCGTCGGAGCACTCCTCCTTGATTCGACGAACGTTTTGAAGACCTGTCTAGGTTCTTCACCGTGACCCTGCCTATTACAAAAGCCCGATACATCGCTCATTGACGACGCACATATCCAAAGGGAAAGGAAAATGGACGTAGCAGGTAATGGCTTCACTTTGTCGCAACACAAGCACGCCACTCGTTTCAAGCAGATGCCTCTAACACCCATCGCGCTCGGCCTGGCTCTTTGGCTGGGCCAGGGAACCATGGCCTGGGCCGAAGACAATCCGTACACGTCTCAAGTACTGGAATCGGCATTCCGCAGAGCCGTCGCCTCGTTCGGCCCCGGCACCGACGTGTACAAGAATCTGCGGTTTGCCTACTCGGATATCGTCGACCTGGCGGCCAAGGACTTCGCTGCCCAGTCCGGCAAGTTCGACTCGGCCCTCAAACAGAACTACGAACTGCAACCCGAAAACCTCACCATCGGTGCCATGCTCGGCGATACTCGGCGGCCACTGGATTACACCTCGCGCCTGGATTACTACCGCAGTCGGCTGTTCAGCAACAGCGGCCGCTACACCACCAATATTCTCGATTTTTCCAAGGCCATCATCGCCAACCTGCCGGCCGCCAAACCTTACACCTACGTAGAACCGGGCGTGAGCAGCAACCTGAGTGGGCAGTTGAATGCAGGCCAGTCCTGGGCTGGCGCAACCGGAGACTGGAGCGCCAACGCGCAAACCTGGAAGACCCCGGAAGCCCAGGTCAACTCCGGCCTGGACCGCACCAACGCGTATTACGCCTATGCCCTGGGCATCACTGGCAAGGGGGTCAATGTTGGCGTGCTTGACTCGGGCATCCTCACCGAACACTCCGAGTTCCAGGGCAAGAACGCCCAGGGCCAGGAGCGGGTACAGGCGGTGACCTCCACTGGGGAGTACTACGCCACTCATCCACGCTACCGTCTTGAAGTGCCCAGCGGCGAGTTCAAGCAGGGTGAACATTTCAGTATTCCCGGGGAATATGATCCGGCGTTCAATGATGGTCACGGTACGGAAATGTCCGGTGTGCTCGGCGCCAGCCGCAACGGCACCGGTATGCACGGGATCGCCTTCGAAGCGAATATCTTTGTCGCCAATACCGGCGGCAGCGACAACGACCGGTACCAGGGCTCCAACGACCTCGACTACAACGCGTTCATGGCCAGCTACAACGCCCTGGCGGCAAAGAACGTGGCGATCGTCAACCAGAGCTGGGGGCAAAGCTCGCGCGATGACGTGGAGAACCACTTTGGCAATGTTGGCGACAGCGCCGCGCAAAACCTGCGTGACATGACCGCCGCCTATCGCCCGTTCTGGGACAAGGCCCACGCCGGGCGCAAAACCTGGATGGACGCCATGGCCGATGCGGCCCGTGAGAACACCTTTATCCAGATCATCTCGGCGGGCAACGACAGCCACGGTGCCAACCCGGACACCAATGCGAACCTGCCGTTTTTCAAACCGGATATCGAAGCTAAGTTCCTCTCCATCACCGGCTACGACGAGACCAGCGCCCAGGTCTACAACCGCTGCGGCACCTCGAAGTGGTGGTGTGTGATGGGCGTTTCGGGCATCCCGTCCACAGGGCCTGAGGGTGAAATCATGCCCAACGCCAACGGGACCTCCGCGGCTGCGCCGAGTGTTTCCGGAGCCTTGGCCTTGGTGATCCAGCGCTTTCCTTACATGACCGCCAGTCAGGCGCGGGATGTGTTGCTCACCACCTCCAGCCTGCAGGCGCCGGATGGCCCGGACACACCTGTCGGTGAGCTGACGGGCGGCCGCACCTACGACAACCTGCAACCGGTGCATGATGCCGCGCCGGGCACGCCGCAAGTGCCGGGTGTGGTCAGCGGATGGGGCTTGCCCAATCTGCAAAAAGCTATGCAAGGGCCGGGGCAGTTCCTGGGTGCCGTGGCGGTGGCCTTGCCTACCGGTACCCGCGATATCTGGGCCAACCCGATTTCCGATGAGGCCATTCGCGCCCGCGGTGTAGAAGACGCTGCCGAGCAGGCCGTTTGGGCGGCGACCAAGCAGCAAAAGGGCTGGCTCAATGGCCTGCCCGCCAGTGCCTCGGCCGACGATCAGTTCGAATACGAGATCGGTCATGCCCGGGAGCAGGCGATGCTCACCCGTGGCCAGGACCTGCTCACCGGCACCACCTACGTCGGTAGCCTGGTCAAGTCCGGAGACGGCGAGCTGGTATTGGAAGGCCATAACACCTATTCAGGCAGTACTTGGGTACGCGGTGGCAAATTGTCGGTGGACGGTGCGTTGACCTCGGCCGTGACGGTGGATGGCAGTGCCGTGGGCACCCGTAATGCGGACAATGGCGTCGTGACCACAGTGGGCGGCATCCTGGCCGGCAACGGCACGGTGGGCGCCTTGACGGTCAACAATGGCGGGCGCGTGGCGCCGGGGCATTCGATTGGCACACTGCGCGCTGGCGACGTGACCTTCAATCCAGGCTCGGTGTATGCCGTCGAAGTCGGTGCCAATGGCCAGAGCGACCAGATCCAAAGCAGTGGCGTGGCCACGCTCAATGGCGGTGTGGTGAACGTTTCCCTGGAGAACAGCCCCAACCTGCTGTCTGCCAGCGAGGCGCGCAGCTTGCTGGGCCAGCAGTTCACCATTCTCAGCGCCAGCCAGGGTATCAATGGTCAGTTTGCGGCGTTCGCGCCCAACTACCTGTTCATCGGCACGCAACTCGCTTACCAACCGAACCAACTGACCCTGGCGATTGCGCGCAACCAGACCAGCTTCGCCAGCGTCGCACAGACGCGCAACGAACGCGCGGTGGCGACGGCGGCGGAGACACTTGGGGCTGGCAGCGCGGTATACGAAAGCCTGTTGGCTTCCGATTCCGCCGCCCAGGCTCGGGATGCATTCAAGCAATTGTCGGGGCAACTGCATTCGGATGTTGCGGCGGCGCAAATGGCCGACAGTCGATACCTTCGCGAAGCGGTCAATGCTCGTCTGCAGCAGGCCCAGGCACTGGACTCCAGCGCGCAGATCGATAGCCGTGACAACGGCGGCTGGGTGCAACTGCTCGGTGGGCGCAATAACGTCAGCGGTGATAACAACGCCAGTGGCTATTCCTCGTCCACCAGTGGTGTGTTGCTGGGGCTGGATACCGAGGTCAGCGACGGCTGGCGCGTAGGGGCGGCGACCGGTTATACCCAGAGCCACCTCAATGGCCAGTCGGCTTCAGCGGACAGCGACAACTATCACCTGTCGGTGTATGGCGGTAAGCGCTTCGAGGCGATTGCCTTGCGCCTGGGTGGCGCCACCACTTGGCACCGTCTGGATACTTCGCGGCGGGTGGCTTACGCCAACCAGTCGGACTACGCCAAGGCCGATTACAATGCGCGCACCGACCAAGTGTTTGCCGAGATCGGCTACACCCAGTGGACACCATTCGAACCCTTCGCCAACCTCACATACCTGAACTATCAGAGCGACTCGTTCAAGGAAAAAGGCGGTGCTGCAGCCTTGCATGCCAGCAAGCAAAGCCAGGACGCGACACTTTCTACGGTGGGCCTGCGTGCGCATACGCAGTTGCCGGTCAGCTCCACCTCGGCAGTGACGTTGCGTGGTGAGCTGGGTTGGGAGCATCAGCTCGGTGATACCGATCGCGAAGCCTCGCTGAGGTTTGCCGGCAGCGACACCGCTTTTGCCGTCAACAGCGTACCCGTAGCCCGGGATGGCGCGGTGATCAAAGCCAGTGCGGAAATGGCCCTGACCAAGGACACCCTGGTGTCGTTGAACTACAGCGGCTTGTTGTCCAACCGTGGTAACAACAACGGGATCAATGCCGGGTTTACCTTCCGGTTCTAACCCAGGGTATTGCACTCACTGTAGGAGCGAGCTTGCTCGCTCCTACAGAATGGGATAAACAGCCCTGCGCAAATTTGACCCACAGGTTTACAATCGCTGCTCCTGATCAGGAGTATCGCTGTGCTGACTCATCTCGATTCCCAAGGTCGCGCCCATATGGTCGACGTCACCGACAAAGCCGTGACGTTCCGTGAGGCCGTGGCCGAAGCGCGGGTGCGCATGTTGCCCGAAACCCTGACAATGATTGTCGACGGCGCTCACCCCAAGGGCGACGTATTTGCCGTGGCCCGCATTGCCGGGATCCAGGCGGCAAAAAAAACCAGTGACTTGATCCCCTTGTGTCATCCGCTGATGCTCACGGGCGTCAAGGTCGAACTGCGCGCTGATGGCGTGGACGCCGTGCATATCCTGGCGCGCTGCAAACTCTCCGGCCAGACCGGCGTCGAGATGGAAGCGCTGACCGCGGCCAGCGTCGCTGCGCTGACGATCTACGACATGTGCAAGGCCGTGGACCGTGGCATGACCATCGAGAGTATTCGCCTGCTGGAAAAGCTGGGCGGTAAAAGCGGGCATTTCAAGGCGGACCAGGTATGAGCATCAACGTATTGTTTTTTGCGCGTTACGCCGAAGCGGTGGGCTTTGATTCGCTGGAGATGGAAGGTGAGTTTGCTACGGTCGATGCTGTGCGCCTGGCGCTGGCCGGTGATCCGGAGTTTGCAGTGCTCAACGAGACCAGCCTGATGTGCGCACGCAACGAAGAACTGTGCGACCTCGATGAGCCGGTGCAAGCCGGTGATGAAATCGCCTTCTTCCCGCCAGTGACCGGGGGCTGACCATGGCCATTCGTGTGCAGGTCGAAGCTTTTGATCCGGGCGCCGAAGTCAACGCCATGCACGCGGCCAATGTGGGCGTAGGCGCGGTGGTGAGTTTTGTCGGGTATGTGCGTGACTTCAATGACGGGCGCGAGGTGTCGGGGATGTTCCTGGAGCACTACCCGGGCATGACTGAAAAGGCTTTGGCCAAAATCATCATCGAGGCCGAGCAGCGTTGGCCGCTACTAAAGCTGCAAGTGCTGCACCGCATCGGCGCCTTGGAACCGGGTGAACCGATTGTGTTTGTCGGAGCCGCCAGCGCCCACCGTCAGGCAGCGTTTGATGCCTGTGCGTTCGTGATGGATTACCTGAAGACGCGGGCGCCGTTTTGGAAAAAGGAAAACACCAGCGAGGGCGCGCGTTGGGTAGAAGGGCGCAGCAGTGACCACGCCGC
Organism: Pseudomonas paralactis; assembly: GCF_001439735.1. Classification (GTDB taxonomy): domain Bacteria; phylum Pseudomonadota; class Gammaproteobacteria; order Pseudomonadales; family Pseudomonadaceae; genus Aquipseudomonas; species Aquipseudomonas paralactis. The sequence goes on along the minus strand of NZ_JYLN01000002.1, from coordinate 506,681 downwards.
AGCGGATCGCTGGAAGTAGCCAGCCAGACGCAGAAACCAATGTGGGAGCTGGCTTGCCTGCGATAGCATCACCTCGGCGTGACTGAAAAACCGAGGTGTCTGCATCGCAGGCAAGCCAGCTCCCACACAAGCCCGCTCCCGCATTTTTTACCGCATTTGAGCTTAAGGGCGTTTGCGTTCTACGGCCCGCAACAAATGCGTCGGCGGTGTCTCACAGCTGATCTTGCGCCCCAGCAACGCCTCGATGGACGGCAACTGGTACGAGTCATCCTCGCCCGCAAAGCTGATCGACACACCCGCAGCCCCAGCACGTCCGGTACGGCCGATGCGGTGCACGTAGTCGTCCGGCACTTCCGGCAGGGTGAAGTTGATCACATGGCTGATGCCGTCGATGTGAATGCCGCGACCGGCCACGTCGGTGGCTACCAGCACGCGGATCTTGCCTTCGCGGAAACCTTCCAGGGTCTTGATGCGTTTGTGCTGCGGCACATCGCCGGATAGCTGCGCGGCATTGACGCCGTCGCGCACCAGGCGTTCTTCGATGCGGCGCACTTCGTCCTTGCGGTTGGCAAAGACCATCACGCGTTCCCAGCCATTGTCGTTGACCAGGTTGTAGAGCAGCTTGTACTTGTCGGCACCGGCCACGGCGTAGATATGTTGCTCGACGTTTTCGCTGGCGACGTTCAGCGCCTCGATCTCAACGATGGACGGATCGGTAGTCCACTGCTTGGCGAGGTTCATCACGTCTTCGGTGAAGGTGGCGGAGAACAGCAGGGTCTGGCGCTCGGCTTTTGGCGGGGTCTGGCGAATGATCTGGCGTACTTGGGGGATAAAGCCCATGTCGAGCATCCGGTCGGCTTCGTCCAGCACCATCACTTCGACCATGTCCAGGTGCACGTCGCCGCGCTGGTTGAAGTCGAGCAGGCGGCCCGGGGTGGCGACGAGGATGTCGCAGTGACGGGCTTCAAGGTGCTTGAGCTGCTTGTCGAAGTCCATGCCACCGACGAACGTCATGACGTTGAGGCCGGTGTACTTGGTCAGGTCGGCGGCGTCCTTGGCGATCTGCACCACCAGCTCGCGGGTCGGGGCGATGATCAGCGCACGCGGTTCACCCATGTAGCGCTCTTTGGGCGGCGGCGTTTGCAGCAGCTGGGTGATGATCGAGATCAGGAACGCGGCGGTCTTGCCGGTGCCGGTCTGGGCACGACCGATGGCGTCTTTGCCCGCCAGAGTAAAGCCCAGCACCTGCGCCTGGATCGGCGTGCAGTACGGGAAGCCCAGGTCCTGGATGGCGTGCATCAGTTCCGGAGCCAGTTTGAAGTCGTGGAAGCGGGTTTTGCCTTCCTGGGGTTCGACGACGAAGTCTTCGAGTTTCCACGGGGTCACAGGCGGCTTGGGCGCGCGTTCGCGACGAGGCTTGGCCGCAGGCGTTGGGGCGGCCTCGGCCGGCGTTACCTGTTCAGGCGGCGCCACCGTGGTTTTTTTCGGTGAGGCGCCAGGCGCGGTGCGGCCAGGCTGGGGACCGTCATTGCGGCTGCCGGGCTTGGGGGCAAGAGCACTGGGAACAGGCGCGAGCGGCTCAGCCTCGCTTTTGCCGAACATCTTCTTGAGTGCTTTGAGCACGGTCATCTCATTAATTGGTTAAGGAATGTACGCCGGCCAGTGTAATGCAAGAATCGGGCGCGGCGTAGTGCGTCTGTCATACGGCTACATAAACGCGGGTTTCAGCGCAGGCGTTCAGTCAACCAGGCGCCGATATCGCGTATCTCTTCGGGTAACACTTCGTGGCCCATTGGGTATTCCTGCCATGTCACGGTGACACTACGGGTCTTCAAATGCTCGTAGGCGCTGCGGCCCATGGCGTTCTGCACAACGTCATCGTACTGGCCATGCAGGCAGAGGACGGGGATGCGTTGCTGGCTGGCGGACAATTCCAGTTCATCGTCGAAGGTGGGTGCATAGGTGGAGAGGGCAATTACGCCACCCAGTGGACCCTCCCAGTGTTTGAATGCTGTGTGGAAAACCACTGCGCCACCCTGGGAAAAGCCCGCGAGGAAAATTCGCGAAGCGTCTATTCCGGTTCTCTTTTGTGCCTCGATCAAATCCGTGACCATTTTGGCCGACGTTTCCAGTTCTTCCAGGCTGATCGAACGCGCCGGGCTCATGGCCTTGATGTCGTACCAGCTTGGCATCTCATAACCGCCGTTGATGGTCACCGGGCGCATCGGCGCCTGGGGCAAAACGAAGCGCGTGGTCAGCAAGCTTTCCTGCAGCGCCTCGGCCACCGGCAGGAAGTCGTAGCGATCGGCACCCAGGCCATGCAACCAGATAACGCAAGCGTCTGCGGGCTTGGTGGGCTGAAGAATCAAGGGGTCGGTCATGTCTGCTCCATATATGTGCGCGCGCTTCGATTAGGGGCGTCGGGACGGTGCGCGACAGGTTGATCTGTTAAGAGAATGTCGCAAGGTTGAATCTTTTACCACTGAACAAGACGGGCAACGACTCGGCCAGCACTCTGGTACGCGCCTTGCTATGTGTAGGTCGATGTCAGAACTCTCCCAGGGCGGTAACACTATCAGTGACTGCCGCCTGTGGGAAAGCAACTGGAATTACCGCAAAAATCTCATGCTGCTTGACCCCAAAAAAAGCCAACACGGGTCGATATCGCCTCATAAGGGTGCGCTGAGGTTGGAGCTCCGACACAACAAGAGCAATTGGAGGTATGTAATGAAGGTATTGAAGTCCACCCTGGCCATCGTCACCGCGGCGGCTGTACTGGGTGTCAGTGGTTTCGCCCAGGCGGGCGCCACCCTGGATGCCGTGCAGAAAAAAGGCTTTGTGCAATGTGGCGTGAGTGACGGCTTGCCGGGTTTCTCGGTGCCGGATGCCAGCGGCAAGATCCTCGGGATCGACGCTGACTATTGCCGCGCCGTAGCCGCTGCGGTTTTTGGTGACGCCACCAAGGTCAAGTTCAGCCAGTTGAATGCCAAGGAGCGTTTCACCGCGCTGCAATCGGGCGAAGTCGACATCCTGTCGCGCAACACCACCATGACCAGTTCCCGCGATGCGGGCATGGGCCTGAAATTCCCGGGCTTCATCACCTACTATGACGGTATCGGCTTTCTGGTTAACAACAAGCTGGGCGTGAAAAGTGCCAAGGAGCTGGACGGTGCCACCATCTGCATCCAGGCCGGTACCACCACCGAGCTGAACGTCTCCGACTACTTCCGCGCCAACAACCTCAAATACACTCCGATCACCTTCGACACTTCCGATGAAAGCGCCAAGTCGCTGGAATCCGGGCGTTGCGACGTGCTGACTTCCGACAAATCCCAACTGTTTGCCCAGCGCAGCAAGCTGGCTTCGCCGAAAGATTACGTGGTGCTGCCGGAAACCATTTCCAAGGAGCCGCTGGGCCCGGTCGTGCGCAACGGTGACGACGAATGGCTTGCCATCGTGCGCTGGGTGGGTTACGCCATGCTCAACGCCGAAGAGGCCGGTGTGACCTCCAAGAACGTCGAAGCTGAAGCCAAGGCCACCAAGAACCCGGACGTTGCGCGTCTGCTCGGTGCCGACGGCGAATACGGCAAAGACCTGAAAGTGAAGAAGGACTGGGTGGTACAGATCGTCAAGCAAGTGGGTAACTACGGCGAGATGTTCGAGCGCAACCTGGGCAAGAGCACGCCGCTGGAAATCGACCGTGGCCTGAACGCGCTGTGGAACAACGGCGGTATCCAGTACGCACCCCCTGTGCGCTGATCGCTGATGGTTCTATCACCCGGTGGGCCAACCGCCGGGTGATGTTCTGTTCCATTCCTTGCGGGGCATTCCATGCAAAATCTAATCGGCGCACCCAAGCAGAAGCTCAGCTTCAGCGATCCCAAAGTGCGCGCGTGGCTCTTCCAGATCATCACCATTGTGGCGGTGGTCTCGCTGGGCTGGTACCTGTTTCACAACACCCAGACCAACCTGCAACACCGGGGCATTACTTCCGGTTTCGACTTTCTTGAGCGCAGTGCCGGCTTTGGCATCGCGCAGCATTTGATCGACTACACCGAATCGGACAGCTATGCCCGGGTGTTTGTCATCGGCCTGCTCAACACTTTGCTGGTGACCGTCATCGGTGTGGTGCTGGCAACACTGCTGGGCTTCATCATCGGCGTGGCGCGCTTGTCGCCCAACTGGATGATCAACAAGCTGGCGACGGTGTATGTGGAGGTGTTCCGCAACATTCCACCGCTGCTGCAAATCCTGTTCTGGTACTTCGCGGTGTTCCTGACCATGCCAGGGCCGCGCAACAGCCATAACTTCGGTGACATGTTCTTCGTCAGCAGCCGTGGCCTGAATATGCCGGCGGCACTGGCGGCCGATGGGTTCTGGCCGTTCGTGACCAGCATTGTGGTAGCGATTGTTGCGGTTGTATTGATGGCCCGCTGGGCCAACAAGCGCTTTGAAGCGACCGGCGTACCGTTTCATAAATTCTGGGCGGGCCTGGCGCTACTCATCGTGATCCCGGCCCTGTGTGTGTTGATCGTCGGCGCACCGCTGCATTGGGAAATGCCCAAGCTTGCGGGCTTCAACTTTGTGGGTGGCTGGGTACTGATCCCTGAGCTGTTGGCGTTGACCCTGGCGTTGACCGTGTACACGGCGGCGTTCATTGCCGAGATCGTGCGCTCGGGCATCAAGTCCGTCAGCCATGGCCAGACCGAAGCGGCACGTTCACTGGGCCTGCGCCCGGGGCCGACGCTGCGCAAGGTGATCATCCCGCAAGCGTTGCGCGTGATCATTCCGCCGCTGACCAGCCAATACCTGAACCTGGCGAAAAACTCGTCGTTGGCCGCCGGTATCGGTTATCCGGAAATGGTTTCGCTGTTTGCCGGCACGGTGCTCAACCAGACCGGCCAGGCCATTGAAGTCATTGCCATCACCATGAGCGTGTACCTGGCGATCAGCATCAGCATTTCCCTGCTGATGAACTGGTACAACAAGCGCATTGCGCTGATCGAGCGGTGAGGACACCCCCATGACTACGCATACGTTCAAACCTGACATGCCACCGCCGAGCAAAGTCTTCGGGCCGGTGGCCTGGATGCGCGCCAACTTGTTCTCGAGCTGGCTCAATACACTGCTGACCTTGCTGGCGATCTACCTGGTGTACCTGGTGGTGCCACCGATCCTGCACTGGGCCATCCTCGATGCCAACTGGGTGGGCACCACCCGCGCCGATTGCACCAAAGAGGGCGCCTGCTGGGTGTTTATCCAACAGCGCTTCGGGCAGTTCATGTATGGCTATTACCCGGTCGACCTGCGCTGGCGCGTAGACATGACGGTCTGGCTGGCCATCGTCGGCGTGGCGCCGTTGTTCATCTCGCGTTTCCCACGCAAGGCGATTCACGGCCTGGGCTTTCTGGTGCTGTACCCGATCATCGCCTACTGCTTGCTGCACGGCGGTGTGTTCGGGCTGAGCAACGTGGCGACCAGCCAATGGGGCGGCCTGATGCTGACCCTGGTGATCGCCACCGTGGGCATCGCCGGCGCCTTGCCGCTGGGCATTGTGCTGGCGCTGGGGCGGCGTTCGAACATGCCGGCCATTCGGGTGGTCTGCGTGACCTTCATCGAGTTCTGGCGCGGCGTGCCGTTGATCACGGTGCTGTTCATGTCGTCGGTGATGCTGCCGCTGTTCCTGCCCGAAGGCATGAACTTCGACAAGCTGCTGCGGGCGTTGATCGGTGTGATCCTGTTCCAGTCGGCCTATGTGGCCGAAGTGGTGCGCGGTGGTTTGCAGGCGATTCCCAAGGGCCAATATGAAGCCGCTGCGGCGATGGGTCTGGGCTACTGGCGCAGCATGGGCCTGGTGATCTTGCCGCAAGCCTTGAAGATGGTGATCCCTGGGATCGTCAACACCTTCATTGCCCTGTTCAAGGACACCAGCCTTGTGATCATCATCGGCCTGTTCGACTTGCTCAACAGCGTCAAGCAAGCCGCCGCCGACCCCAAATGGCTGGGCATGGCCACCGAAGGCTACGTGTTCGCCGCCCTGGTGTTCTGGATTTTCTGTTTTGGTATGTCGCGCTATTCCATGCATCTGGAACGCAAGCTCGACACTGGCCACAAGCGTTAGGAGTTTTTTGATGAGCGAAGCAATCAAACAGCCTGTGAGCCCTGAAGGCATTATTCAGATGCAGGGCGTCAACAAGTGGTACGGGCAGTTCCACGTGTTGAAAGACATCAACCTCAACGTCAAGCAGGGGGAGCGCATCGTGCTGTGCGGGCCATCGGGTTCGGGCAAATCCACCACCATCCGCTGCCTAAACCGCCTGGAAGAGCACCAGCAAGGCCGCATCGTGGTCGATGGCGTGGAGCTGACCAACGACCTCAAGCAAATCGAAGCGATCCGTCGTGAAGTCGGTATGGTGTTCCAGCACTTCAATCTGTTCCCACACCTGACCATCCTGCAAAACTGCACGCTGGCGCCGATGTGGGTGCGCAAGATGCCCAAGCGCAAGGCCGAGGAAATCGCCATGCACTACCTGGAGCGCGTGCGCATTCCGGAGCAGGCCCACAAGTTTCCCGGGCAGCTTTCAGGTGGCCAGCAACAGCGTGTGGCGATTGCCCGTGCGCTGTGCATGAAACCCAAAATCATGCTGTTCGATGAGCCGACGTCGGCGCTGGACCCGGAGATGGTCAAAGAGGTATTGGACACCATGATCGGCCTGGCCGAAGACGGCATGACCATGTTGTGCGTGACCCACGAAATGGGCTTTGCGCGCACCGTGGCCAACCGCGTGATCTTCATGGATAAGGGCGAGATCGTCGAGCAGGCGGCGCCGAATGACTTCTTTGATAACCCGCAGAATGAGCGGACCAAGTTGTTCTTGAGCCAGATACTGCATTGATGGAAGGTTAAAAAACAAACATGGCCTGATACCGTTCAGTTAAGGCTTTTTGTAGGAGCGAGCTTGCTCGCGAGAAACTCACAGGCGCCGCGTTCAATCAGGAAACACGCGTTCTCGTTCACGTTTTTCGCGAGCAAGCTCGCTCCTACACGGCATGGTTCAGGAGGCTTGGGCCGCACGTTGTTGCTGATCTTTTGCAATGAGCAGGCGATTGAGGTCTTCGCCGACATTGAGCGCCTCGATCTCGGCCAGCAGATGCGGATGCTTATCCAGTAGGCGCATAAGTGTAAACAATGGTTCAGGAGGGAAAACCTCAGCCCTTTCGTAGCGAGAAAACGAGTTTTGCCCGCGCACAGTCAACAGCTTCACTGCCTCCTTCTGAGTGAGGTGCAGTTTGCGACGGATTCGCTTCATTTCAGCCGCGATGATTTTTTTGCCATCCATCAATAATCGGTCACTGGCGTCGGAATAACGCTCTGCGCTGTCATCGTCATGATCGAATTCGATTTCCTTACAAACCTGGCATTCCCAGCCCGCGATGTTTGGAATGTCGCGCATCATGCCGCGTGTGTTGATGGTGAAGGTGCGACCTGCGAAATACTGCATTCCATCATGGGTTCCGCAATTCACGCATTGTTGGGTTTTCATAAGGTTTTCTCCTTGAAGGAGATTACGGGAGCTTCGCCGCCTGGGCGGTGAGTCACCTTGATGTAAATCTCCATACCGTACATTTTGATCAGATAGACGTCCTGCCATATCCGGTGATCTGCATAGGTTGTCATCGATTTGTACAACATTCGCGTTTCAAGGGCGCAAACCGCCAACCGCATCTGGCCGATGCTCAATTCAAGTTGTCGAGCGCTCTCCCGCGCGGTTGCAGTAAAGGCTCTGTGGCCCAGCCGGATGACTTGCGCCTTGATCAGGGCTAAATCGTAATGAGGTGTGTACTTTTCCATAAGACACCTGAGTCCAATAATTACCCTCTGAGGGTAATTTTACCAATCGAAAATACTGCTCCTTTCCCTGCCTAAAAACCCTAGTGCGTTGCCTTTGTAGGCGACTCCCAATAGGCTGTAGGAAAATTCATCCCATGATTGGACGAAAGCGTTAAACCCATGACAGACATCGCCCCGCTGATCAAACGCTCGCTGGTTGACCAGGCGCTGGAACAACTGCGTTTGCGCATTGCGCAGGGTGTGTGGGCCGTTGGCGAACGCCTGCCCACCGAGCCCGAACTGTGCGCCGAGCTGGGGATCAGCCGTAACACCGTGCGCGAAGCCATGCGTGTGTTGGCATTCTCCGGGTTGATCGAAATCCGCCAGGGCGACGGCAGTTATCTGCGCTCGATGACCGACCCGTTGGGCACGATGCGTGCGTTGTCCCATTGCACCCTGGGGCAGGCGCAGGAGACGCGGCAAATTCTGGAAGTGGAAGCCATCGGCCTCGCTGCACAACGCCGCACTGCAAGTGACCTGCGAGCATTGCGCACTGCGCTGGATGCCAGCGCCGCGCTGTATCAGGGCGACCTCGAGGCCTATATCAGCGCCGACCTGGCGTTTCACCAACGTTTGGTGGATGCCGCACACAACCCGGCCTTGAGCGAGCTGTATCAGTATTTCTCCGCCATCGTCGGCGCGCAGTTGCGCCAGACCCTGAACCTTTCACCGCGTCGCCAGGCCGTGTTCGACTTGCACATTGCCCTGCTTGACGCCGTGGAGCAGCAAGACCCCGAACGTGCCAAATCCCTCTGCCGGCAGTTGATCAATGAACCCTGAAACCCAACACACACCCGAACTTGAAGAGTTGTTGATTGACGCCGAGGCCGATGACGACGTGGTGCAAGATAGCCACCCGCTGGTGAGCCGGCCCTGGTTGCTGCTGCTGGGCCTGATCCTGGTGGCGCTCAACTTGCGCCCGGCCTTGTCGAGCCTGTCGCCGCTGTTGGCTGATGTCTCCAGCAGCCTGGGCCTGTCGGCCGCGCAAGCCGGTTTACTGACTACCCTGCCGGTGTTGTGCCTGGGCCTGTTCGCGCCCACTGCGCCGATCCTGGCCCGACGCTTTGGGGCTGAGCGGGTGGTGTTCGGCGTCTTGCTGACGCTGGCTGGCGGGATCATCCTGCGCAGTTCATTCGGGGAAGTGGGCCTGTTTGCCGGCAGCCTGATTGCCGGCGCCAGCATTGGCATCATCGGCGTATTGCTGCCGGGTATCGTCAAGCGCGACTTCGCCGCACGTGCGGGCGCCATGACCGGCGTCTACACCATGGCCCTGTGCCTGGGCGCCGCATTGGCGGCAGGGGCCACGGTACCCTTGAGTCATTACTTCGGCGACAGTTGGCCCCTTGGCCTGGGGTTCTGGATTCTGCCAGCGCTGTTGGCGGCGTTGTTCTGGTTGCCGCAAGTCGGGCAGAAGCACGGCGCCCATCGCGTCGCCTACCGCGTGAAGGGGCTACTGCGTGACCCGCTGGCCTGGCAAGTGACCTTATACATGGGCCTGCAATCATCCCTGGCCTACATCGTATTCGGCTGGTTGCCGTCGATTCTGATCGGCCGTGGCCTGAGTGCCACGGAGGCGGGACTGGCGTTGTCCGGCTCGATCATTGTGCAATTGTTCAGTTCCCTGGCCGCGCCATGGCTGGCCACCCGTGGCAAGGACCAGCGCCTGGCGATTGTGGTGGTGATGCTGCTGACCCTCTGCGGCCTGTTCGGTTGCCTGTATGCGCCGCTGGACGGTTTGTGGGGTTGGGCGATTCTGCTCGGCCTGGGGCAGGGCGGTACTTTCAGCCTGGCGCTGACCTTGATTGTGCTGCGCTCGCGTGACGCTCACGTAGCCGCCAACCTGTCGAGCATGGCCCAGGGGGTCGGTTATACCCTGGCGTCCCTTGGCCCTTTCGCTGTGGGCGTGGTGCATGACTGGACCGGCGGCTGGACGGCCATCGGCTGGATCTTCGCAGTGATCGGCCTCGGCGCCATCGTGGCGGGCCTGGGCGCCGGACGTGCGCGCTACGTGTGCGTCACCTGCGAGAGGGTCTAGAGATAAACCACCTCCAGGGTGGCCGAGCCGTCAATCGGGGTTTGCGTGCTCAAGTCCAGATTCTTGCGAGCATTGATCACGGTCTGCACCGTGACGTGGCTGCCTATTATGCCAATGGCGGTGGGGCCGCTGACGCTGCCCTCGATCGACGTAAAGCCCAGGTAGCTGCGGGAACCGATGTCGATGGGGTTGAGGTTGGACGTGCGCCATGCCAGGCCCCCGGTGGTGGATTCGGTGCCGTAGAGTTGCCCGTTGTTGCTGGCCTGGGTCTGCCGAGGATCGAAGGTCATGGAGTAGACGCCCAGGGGCGTGCCGTTGCTGTCGAATCCCAGCCCGTAGTAAATCTCGCTTTCGACCAGGGTCGAGTCGCTGCGGTTGTCTTGCATGCGCAGGGCATAACGTACCGGGCCGGTACACGCCATGCCGAAGAACAGGGTCTTGGCGGGAAGACGGGTGCGGGTTTCCAGGTTCAAGTCTTGTTGAGATATTTTGCCGTAGTCAATCAGGCCGCCGTTTGACAGTTGCGGCAGGCACGCGGCGGGCGTGACCAACCCCTGGACGCTGAGGTCCACCGTCGAGGCCGCCAGCGCCGCCTGAGTGCTGGTCAATAACAGCAGGCTGCAAAGGGCAGGAATTTTCATGGTACGCACTCCTACAAGTAAATGATTTCGAGGGTGCCGGACCCATTGATACGCACGACGTCGCGCAGATCCAGCGATTGGATGGGGGCCAGGTACGTCTTGACGCGCATCGTGCCGGTCAGGACCTGTATGGCGAGCGGGCCCGTAGTCACGCCGGTCTTGTCGGTAAAGCCCATGAGGCTGTTGGCAGCCATGGGGATCTGCCGCGCAGTGGAACTGCTCCAGGCTGCGCCATTGCTGGTGGAGTCGGTGCGATACAGCGTGGACAAGCTGTCGGCGCTGAATTCCGCAGGGTCGATCGTCAGGTAGAAGCGTCCGATTTTGTTGTTGCTGGCGTCCAGGTCCAGGCCATAGGCCGTTTCATCGGTGCCGCCGGTAGCCGAGCCATCGCGGTTGTCTTTCATGCGCAGGCCGAAGCGGGCCGGAGCATCGCAGGTCACGCTCAGGCGCACGGTGCGCGTGGGTAGCGGTGTTTCGTGGGTGGCACTCAGATCCTTGGCGTACAGCGTGCCGTAGTCCACGACGCCCTGGTCCGACAGTGTCGGTTGGCAGGCGGTCGGCGCGAAGTGGGCGCGCAACGTGAGCTCGCGGTAACGCCCGCTTGCGCTGTGGTACATCATCCCGCTGACTTCCCAGGTGGTGGCGTCGCGTACCTGGGTGGCGGCCGGGTCGGCCCAGGCGCGCAGCGTCAACTGCAACGCCAGGGTTTTGCCCTGCAATACCGTGCCCTGTTGCAGCGGCGCGATGCCATGGTCGGGCCGCCATTCCAGCACGCTGGCGCTGCTCACCGGCGCCTGGCCTGCGCCGGGCAACAAGCCCAGTTCCACCGCCCGACCGTCGAGTACGGCGTTGCCGACCTCGATGGCGTAGCTGCCGTTGGGAGTGAATTGCAGGCGTTGCGCGGAGGCGGCGGTGCCGCGATAAAACAGGCTCAGGTCCTGGGCCTGGGGGCAGGTGAACGTCAGGCTCAAACGGCGCTCGCCGAGCAGGCGTTGCGGCGCACTGTCGCTTTGCGCCAGGCGACTCATCAAGCCCAAATCCACCAGCGGTTCGCTGAGGTTGATTTGGCATTCCTCAAAGGCTTGAGCGGTGCCGGCAAACGCGAGCAATAACCCCAGACTCAGGTGGCGCAAACAGGTTGCAGGGTGCATGGCAGTAGTCCTCAAGGTGTGTGGCAACGAGCAGGTGCGGTTTCGAAATACACCGTGGGGTCGGCTTTTGCCGGCAGTTGGTAGCGCAATTCACAGCGTTCGCCTTGCGAGGTGGTGATCCACAGCGCTCCTTGGTCCAGCACATTGGGCAGGAACACCTGGCTGGCGTCCTGCACCAAGGTGATGAACTCACCTGTGGTCGTCGTAACGGAGGCTCCCACCGGCATGGGATTTCCCTGATCGTCGCTGACGGTGAGCAGCATGCGGCGGGTCAGGCCCACGCCGAACTCGACCCGATCGACAGCGCCACGCCCGGCCGAGATCACCGCCAGGCCATTGTTGATGTCGGCGTTGCGCGGTAGAGAGCGGGTCTGCACTTCCACTGGGCTGCGCCCGTAGGCGGCCACCTGCGACACCACGGCCTGGCCTTGCCAGTCGGTCCATACCGGGCCACTGGGGGTGCTGAGTTTGATGCCGCTCATGTCGCCGACGGAAACCAGAGCGAAGGTGTCGCGCACCGGGTAGGGGGTAAATGTCATACCGTCGCCATGCACGACCACACCGCCGCGGGCGCCGCCCTGGTAGCTCGAACGCTCGGCATCGGAGCGGCTGTAGCTCAAGTCGAGTTGGGTATAGCGTGGCAATGCCGAAATGCCCACGCTGGTTTCCACTTCATGGTCACTGCTGTCGTGTTCGGCGCTGACGCGGTAGCTCAGTTGGTCGTCAAGCTGTTCGGTCAGGCCCAGACCGGTACGGTTTTGGCCGCCGGAGTTGCGCACCCAACTGCGCAGCCGGCGGCTTTCGCCCAACGGCACGCTGACAGTGAGGTAGACCGCGTTGTCCTGTTGCTGGCGTCCGCCCATCTGCCACTCGGCACTGGCCGATAACGAGACTGCGCCAATGCTCGTGCCCCACGCTGCGAGCGCGCGGCTGCTGCTGTTGCCCTCGAAGGTGCTCGAACGTGAAACGCCGGCGCTGAATGCGCCCAACTGCGGATGTGACCACCCCAGGTTGATACTTTGCTGGTCGCGATAGCGTGAGTTGCGCTGACTGCCGTCGCGCTCGTAGGTGCTTTCCTCCAGTTCGCGGTAGCCGCTGCTGCGCCAGGAATTGGCGGCGCTGAACGACCATCGCTCGCTCAGGCGCTGTGACCAGGAAAGATCGGTCTGCACGCCCGAGACTTTTTCCCACGACTGGGTGTTGGACAATTGGGTAGACACCTGTATCTGACTGTCCAGCCACGGCAGCCAGCCCAAGCTAGCGCCCGCCGAGCGATACTCGCCGGTCGCCAGCACGCCACTGCCCAGGGTCAGTTGCGGATGCAAGTTCCCGGTCCAACCGGCGCTGACCACCCACGGCGCCTCTGCTTCGGCCCCGCCGACGTTACGTACGCGCCCCGCTGCGACCGAATACCCGGGCGCAGGCAGGCCGAGACCGAGCATGGCGGCGGGTACAGTGAAACGTCGTTCCCCGCCGACACTTTCCTTGACCGTGACTTCGACATCCGAGCGCGTATTCAGGCGACGTACATCGTTCAGCACAAACGGCCCGGCAGGCACCACGGTGGAGTGAATCAGCGCGCCGTTCTGGCGCACTTCTACCTGTGCCGGGCTGTTGGCGATCCCCTGGATTTGTGCGCTCTGGCCTTGCTCCTGAAGGGCGTGCTCGGTCAGCACCTGGACGCCGGTGATCTGTGCGCCAGACAACACCGGGTTATAGAGGTTGATCTGCCCGGCCTGCAGCACTGCCTGATGGCTGGCGAAGGTCCGTTGCGCATAGGCCTCCAAGTGGGTGCTGCGCGATAAGCCATCCTGCCAGGTCTGCACCTGGCGGCTGCGCACGATCCAGTCGCCGGCGTTGAAGCCGACTTCGGTATTGGCTGAGCCAAACCGGCTGGCGTCTTCGCCGAAGCGGTTGTAGAACCCGCTCAGGTCGTAGTTGAGCATCCCGGCAAACCCGCCGGTCTGGTAGCCCGAGATATCCTGTTGCACGGGGCGCAGTGCTTCGGTGGGCACGACCAGTGCCAACGTCAGTGTCGACGGGTCCGGTTCCACCAGGCTTTGCGGATACCGCACGAGAAAATCCTGACAACCCACGGGTTCAGCGGGTATCACCAGGTTGGCGGCGTCCAGCAACGCACGGTCCAGGCAGGGGTTGCCCTGTGGATCGAAACTGACCTCCAGGCGTCCCCGGCGCAGGCCATTGACCCGCAGGTTGACGCTATGACGGCCGGCGGCAAAGCGCGGTGTTGCCAGCAGCAGGCTGGCCAACTGTGGATCGATGCCGCGCTGATGCAAGGTCTGGGCGTCGAAGCCTGCGGGGCTGCTGTCGTCGGCCCACGCGTTGTCCGGCATAAGCGCATACAGCAGCAACACCAGCGGCAAGGCTGGGCGAATGGGCACGGCTTCGCCGTCACGGTAACTCAATACTGTTTTCACGCAAGGTACTCGTTTAGTGAACGCACAGCCCTCATTGGGTTCGGGGCTTTGGGCGTTCTGGTGACGGTCGATAAGCCGTCACTTCGTTATCCAGGCGGCGGTCTTGGCGACGCCTGTGGTTTTCTGTCAGAGGGTGATGGGGGCGTCGTAGGCCTTGACCGCAAACCCGTACACAGTGGCCGGTTGCAGCCTCACCGTCTTGGCTTGGCCACCGCTGGCAGGCACGCTCAAGGCTTCACCTGGCAGCACGTAGGTGCGCGGCAGCATCGCCTTGCCGTCGCCGGGCAACAGTCGCAGCTCCTGGGCCAGGCGCACCACATAAGGCGTGTCATTACGCACCTGCAATTGGCCGTCGCGCAGGGTCCATGTCAGGCCGGTCCAGGGGCTGCGATTGGGTGCCAGGCCCTTGGGATGCACAATCACCGGCAGGTTCTGGCGCACGGTCACGCCCACGCGGGCATGACCGGCGGCAGTGGCTGCGCGGCCCTGGGGCATGCCTTCGAACACGGCGCGTTTGAGCCGCTGGGTGAGCAACGGTTTTTGGTTTTGCAGAATAAAGCGCACCAACTGGGATTTGGACGCTTCGACTCGGGACAGCGGCGGCGTCACCACCAGCAGGGGTTCGGTGTCTTCCGGAATATCCTGCAAGGTCACATGCAACAACGAGAGCTGGCTGTCGGAGTTGGTCACCGAAACGGAAGCTTCACCATCGGCCTCGTGGACGATCACCACGGAGGTGTCCGGGACCATGCCGTCAGCCTTTGCTTGGTTGCCGAATATCAGCAGCAGGGCAATAAGGCCGAACGCGGTGTTTGAGCATGTCATCGTCATGATGGGCTTTCCATTAGGCGAAATGAGTGGGTCAGAGGTAACGCAAATCCAGGACGATGGAGCCGTCGAGGGGCACTTCCTGATTCAGGGTCAGGTACTGCGAAAAGTTGATGGCGGTGTCCACTTGAAGCTGGACCCTCAACTGGCTGATGAAGTCGGGCTGACGGTCGCCCGCGGGGGCGAAGGCCATATAGGAGCGTGGATAGCCATTGGGCTCGGGCGTCCAGGTTTCGCCGCTGTTGGTGGAGGCCAGGACTTGCATGGCCTGGGAATCCCCTACTGGGTTGCGGTACGACAACGCCACGGAGCCGAGACGCTCGTCCGGTGCATGGATGTTTCTGCCCAGCCCATAGAAAAAATCCGGTGCCAGGGAAGACTCCGCACGATTGTCGATACCCACCAGCGCAAACAGCATGGGCCTGGCGCATTGCACCTGCAGTTCGAGTTGTCGGCTGGGCAGCACGGTGAATTCGTCGACAAGGAGGGTGTGTGCGGGGATCTTTCCGTGGTCGACAAAGCCTTCATCCGACAGCTCGATATAGCAGGCATCCGGTGTCACGCGACCGGTTACCGTAAGCTCGGCAGCGGTGCCCGCACTGGCCTTGGCCGCAGCGCACAGGGATAACAACAGCACGGTAAAGAAACGGGTGAACATAGTCATCGATTCATCACTGGCACGGGTGAGCACAGCCCACGGCGAAGCCCATGCCCTTCAAGGGTAAGGGCATGGGGGCCATGGGTCAGAGGTACTTCACTTCAAGGGTGGCGGAGCCGTCGATGGTCACTTCGTTGCTCAGGTCCATGCCATCGGCGCGGTTGATAGCGGTGTACACGTTCAGGTCGACGGTCAAATCCTTAACTGCCAGGGGCTGGGTGTGGTCCTCCATCGAGGCCACCGACATGTACAGGCCTGCGTCCCACTCTGGCCATCTCATCCAATTCTGAAGGTCAGTGGAGGAAATCGTCTGCACTACCACGCCTTCATCGGCGACCGGGTTGCTCATGCGGATGTAGTAATAACCCAGTTGCTGGGTCTCGTTGATAAAGCCCAGCCCATAATATCCTGAGCCTGACGGGCTTGAAGTTGCACGGTTATCCACCGAGTGCAGGGCAAACTGAATCGGGGCGTCACAATTGACTGTCATTGCCAGGGTCTGTCTACCGAGAAATGTCTCCCTGTCTGTATTCAAGTCCTTGGCGGAAATCTTGCCATGGTCGATCACGCCACCGCCGGACAAGCTGGGTGTGCAAGCGCTGGGCACGATCAGGCCTTTGACGGCCAGGTCCACGCTGGAGGCAGCGAAGGTGGTGGCCGAGCCGAGCAGCAATACGCCGGCGGCCAGGGTGGTCAATCGGGTTTTCATCGTAGGGACTCCTTAAAGGTAATTGACTTGTACGGTGGCGTGACCGTCGATAGGGACTTCGTCGGTCAACGTCAGGTTGTTGGCAGGTGCGATGTGGGTGATCAGGCGGATCTCGGCGTCCAGTTCCTGAACTGCAATCGGTATCACGTCGTTGCTGTGGGCGATCGCCGTCAGCAAGGTATGGCTGAGCATCACCGAAGGCATCCAGGTCACGCCGCCATCCCTTGAGGTGATGGTGCGCACGGAGACGCCGTCGGCCACGGGCATATAGAGACCCAGCCCGGCATCGCCGACTTTTTCATCGCTGGGTGTGGTGCCCAGCCCATGCCAGCTGAAGTGGCTGGCGGCGGTGCCTGAACGGTTGTCGATGGTGTTGAGGGTGAAGTACGTCGGCCCGTCGCAGCGCACACTCAACAGCATGGTTTCTCTGGGCAGATCGGTGTAGGTGTCGGTGTTGAGGTCCTTGACCGACACCTTGCCGAAGTCCACAGTCCCGCCGCCGGCGATGACTGGTGAGCAAGCGCTGGGGGTGATGCTGCCGCGCACGAGCAAGTCTGTGTTGCTGGCGGCGAATGCGGTCGGGCAGAGCAGCAAGGCGCCTAGCAGGCTGGATGCAAAAACATTCATGTCAGTGAATCTCCTTGGGCATGGGGCAGAGGCGTTATAGGTATTTGACTTCAAGCGTGGCGGACCCGTTGATTGGAACCTCTGTGGTCAGATCCATTCCTGCTGTCGGCGCGATGATGGTTGCCACCATGAGGTCTGCCAACACCTGCTGGACCGGGGTGGGTGCCCACCTGCCGGTGGTGTTGTCGCCAAACGAAGCAAGGTAGGAGGCTGGCCACATGTCACCCGGGATACTTGCCCGCCAGGTGAGGCCGTTATCCGAGGACTCAATCATGGAGATCGCTGCGCCATCGGCGATCGGATTGCTTAAGATCAGGGAGAAACTGCCTAATTTTTTTCCGCTGACCAAGCCCAGGCCATAGCTGTTCCTCGGATCGTGGGCGTCACCAACGTTATCAATGCCCTTCAGGGCTAGCAGGGTTGGCGCATCGCACGTGATGCCCAGTTGCAGGTTGTGACTTTTAAGCACGGTCCATCCATCCAGCCTCAAATCCTTGGCCGAAATTTTTCCGTGGTCGACAATCCCGCCGCTTGAAAGGCTAGGTGCACAGGCGCTGGGTGTGATCAGCCCTTTGACGGCCAGGTCCACACTGCTGGCTGCGAATACCGATGAACTCATGGCGAGCAGCAGGGCACTGCTCAATAGGGCTACAGGGCTCTTCATTTTTCTGTTTTTTCCATTGCAGGCTGGCAGATAGAGGTGCGTGCAACGCAACGCCCGCGCTGGTGTCGGCGAGTGGTTGTCGATGCGACGGTCTCGATATTTTTTGCGGCTGCCGGGGAGTGGCAAGCCGTCCCTCTTTTGGGGTGGGGCACAATTTAGCGAGGAGCGTGCGCGGGGGAAATACAACTAATACGACATTGGCAGGGTGGATCGAATAGGGTCAGTTCGCGTTTTTTCGTAGTTGTTGTATCGGCTTTAAGTCATTCAAAAGGTTATTGGTTTTTTGTCGATAGCATTCAAAGGAATGTGGCGCTCGTTGCTGCCTGAGTAGGCCTCTATGGCTATTGCGCCAGTGCCGAAGGTTGCTGCCGGATCAATAGCTACGAAGAGGTACTGATGGGTTCGCTGTCAGGTTCAACCGCAGGCGCGAGCCGCAAATCGAAATCGCCTGTTACTCCCCCGCCTCACTGGCGGCAGTTGCATGTCCTGGTGGCGGAGGACCATTCAGCCCACCGACTATTACTGGGTTGCTTGCTGCAAAAACTCGGGTTGGACCATGAGCTGGTCGCCGACGGGTATCTCGGGCGGGTGGCTTATGCTCGTCGGCCCTTTGACCTGGTGATCACTGATTGCCAGATGCCCGTCATGGACGGTTACAGCATGGCCCGCGCTATTCGCCAATATGAGCACCACTTCGACTTGAGACGAGTGCCGATCATCGCGTTGACCGCCGACCTGCAAAACGACAGCCCCCAGCGCTGCAGCGACGCGGGCATCGATGCGTGGCTACTCAAGCCTCTGACCCTGGAACAATTACGTGCCGTACTGGCGCGATGGCTCCCGGATGCCGATCACGTGCCCATCGGTGAGGAGCTTGTTGCGCGGGTTTCGGGGTGGCCCGCCCGCGCGAGCCTGGTCGCGACGTTTGGCAGTGAGCAGGTGGTCAATCAACTGTTGGAAAATCTGCTGGTCGAGGCTTGGCAAGATCACGACCTGTTAGGTCGTGCCTGTGCCGCATTGAACGCATCATTGACCGCCGAACGCCTGCATCGATTGACGGGTAGCCTGGTGTTTGTAGGAGGGGCGGGGCTGGAGTCCTGTGCGGTGAGGTTGATCGAGCAGGTTCAGCGCGATGGCGTGTCTGCACACCTGGCGGAATTGACACTGTTCCAGGCACGCTTGCGCGCCTATCTGGATTATCTGTCCACTCTATGAAAGGTGTTTGCAGAGGGTTTAAGTTATTTGGAAGTCTAGTTTTTGCTGTAGGTAGTTTCCTATTATGTTGTAGTCCAAAAAGTAGCCACTACTAAACATTGGTTTCGGCTGCAAGCGGGTCTTTGTTAGCAGTTGTTGATAATCGCTGGCAGGGGTATTTTGCGCGGATTCAAGTTGCCACCATTCGTAGGTATCTATGCTTCGAGTAATTATTGCTGACGATCACCCTATTGTCCGAGTCGGGCAGAGAGTCGTGATTGAGGCGAATGGCAAGTGCAAGGTGGTCGGCGAAGCCGACGGTCCCGATCAACTGCTCGGGGTGTTGAGTACTACGGCATGTGATGTGCTGGTCACCGATTTTGCAATGCCGGGCGGTCAGCAAGCCGATGGCTATAGCCTGTTGAGCCTGCTGCGTCGTCAGTACCCGAACGTGCCGGTGATCCTGGTGACGATGTTCGCCAACGTTGCCACCCTGCGTGCCGCCTTCGCCCATGGTGCCAAGGCAGTGGTCGCCAAAAGTGCCTCTGCCAAGGAGTTGCCCCTGGCGATCAAAGCCGTGTGCGCAGGCCAAACCTTCGCCAGTGAATGCCTGCGCGTGCAACTGGTGGAGGCGGGGACAGGCAATCAGTCCCATGAGCCGCAGTTGTCCGGCAAGGAGAGCGAGGTGGTGCGTATGTTGGCCAGCGGCATGACGGTCAGCCAGATCGCGGCCAAGGTCCACCGGAGTATTTCCACCATCAGCAAACAGAAAAGTACAGCGATGCAGCGACTGAGTATCTCTACCGACGTTGAACTGTTCGCCTATGCGCGTGCATCGGGAATGGTGCCTTAGAAAGTTGCAGTTTTATGACAGTGGTTTAACTAAAGGCCAAGCGCAGGATTCGTATTGGTTGTATGGGGCTGGTGCGCTAAGTGCTCTAACTTGTTATTCGCGCCTGCTGGCATTAGTTGAGGTTTGTTTAAATTCCCGGTCAAATTAGTTGAGACGAAATACCCATTGGGCGGTGTACTTGCTTGTGCCCGTTTTACCGCGGGTTAATCGACCGTAAGTGATGCGACCCTGACGGAGGTCAGTTGCAACGTGCCTGCATTGATAGCCGCTAGTGTCCAAGTCCGCACTGCCGACCGCTGAAGAGATCCCGATCGACGGCAGCGCTATTTTTGTCATGAATGCCCATGGTCTTCGCGGCCTGCGCGGATTATCGTGCAGGCTTGACAATAATTGCTGCGGAACCTGCCCATGAGTGCTGCCCACGATGCCCTGATCCACCGCTTCTATGAGGCCTTTGAGCGCCTTGACGCCGAGGCCATGGCCGCTTGCTACACCGACGATGTGGTCTTCAGCGACCCAGCTTTTGGCGAACTGCGCGGGCGGGATGCCAGCGATATGTGGCGCATGCTTACCACGCGGGCCAAGGATTTTTCCCTGACGTTCGACCATGTGCGCAGCGATGACAGCAGCGGCAGTGCCCATTGGGTGGCGACGTATTTGTTCAGCGCCACCGGCAATACCGTGGTCAACGATATCGGTGCGCGGTTCGTGTTCCGTGACGGCAAGATTTGTGAGCATCACGACCACTTCGACCTGTGGCGTTGGTCGCGCCAGGCGTTGGGCCTCAAGGGCCTGTTGCTGGGTTGGTCGCCCGCGTTGAAAAACGCGGTACGTGCCCAGGCGCTCAAAGGCTTGAAGGCATTTCAGGCCGGGCGTTGATAAGATTGGCGCTCTTCTGGTTTGCCGACATCGACTTGTGACTGATCCCTCTGAACCCAAACCCTGGTTCGTCTACCTGGTGCGTGCTGCCAACGGCTCGCTGTACTGCGGCATCAGCAATGACCCGGTGCGCCGATTTGCCTCGCACCAAAGCGGCAAGGGCGCACGGTTTTTTCTGTCCAGCCCTGCCGTGGCGTTGGTCTATACCGAGCAATGTGCGAGCAAGGGCGAGGCGCTGCGTCAGGAGCGCTTGATCAAGAAATTGAAGAAGAGTGCCAAGGAGTGCCTGGCCGCGAGTAGCCTTGAGGGCGGCAAAAACAAAAATAGTTGCAAACCCATGTGAGGTAAACCTGCGCCCCATCCGTGTAGTGCTTGAAACTGCGATCTATTCGCATTAACAGCGTTTTCAACACGGGTTCTCAGAGCATGAAGTCGACGGCGGGCGGTTGGGTAAAACAGTGGCTGGGAGCTTCGGTCTTGGCGGTGTCGGGGCTGGCGTTGCTGCCCTTGAGCGTTGCACGTGCGCAGGAGCAGCACAGCGCCCAGTTCAATTTTGCCCTGGCAGCCAAACCATTGCCGCAGGCCCTGAGCGAGTTCAGCCGGGTCACCGGCATCAGCGTGATCTATACCGATGAAGCGCCCTACGGCCTCAATGCCCCGGCGGTCAGTGGGCCGATGACGGCGAGCCAGGCGCTGCAACGCCTGTTGAGCCAGTCCGGCTTCACCTTCCGACAGATCGACGCCCGCACCCTGGCGCTGGAGCCGGTGCCTACAGACGGCGCGGTCAACCTCGGCGCTACCACCATCAGCGGCGCCAACCTCACCCAGGACAGCACCAGCTACCAACCGCCGCCGACCAGTTCGGTGATGCGCTCCCATGGGTTGCTGCTGGAAACCCCACAGACCGTCAACGTAGTGCCTGCTCAAGTGCTGCGCGACCAGCAACCGCGCAACCTGGATGACGCGCTGGGCAATATCAGCGGTATCACCCAGACAAACACCCTCGGCAGCACCCAGGATGCGGTGATGTTGCGCGGCTTTGGCGACAACCGTAACGGCTCGATCATGAAGGACGGTATGCCGATGGTGCAGGGCCGTGCCTTGAACGCGACGGCCGAGCGCGTCGAAGTGCTCAAGGGCCCGTCGTCGCTGTTGTATGGCATCCAGGATCCAGGCGGTGTGGTCAATATCGTCAGCAAAAAGCCTGAGCTGGTGCAGTCCACCTCCCTGACCGCACGCGGTTCGACCTTCGGCAGCGGCAAGAACGGCAGCGGCGGTAACCTCGACACCACCGGCCCTCTGGGTGATAGCGGCCTGGCTTATCGCCTGATCGTCGACCATGAAGACGAAGACTACTGGCGCAACTACGGCACCCACCGCGAAACCCTGGTGGCGCCGTCCCTGGCCTGGTATGGCGACACCACCCAAGTGCTGCTGGCCTATGAGCACCGCGAATTTCTCGCCCCGTTCGACCGTGGCACCGCCATCGATCCCAAGACCAACCACCCGTTGAATATCCCCGCCACCCGCCGTCTGGATGAGCCGTTCAACAATATGGAAGGCCGCTCCGACCTGTATCGCCTGACTGTCGATCATGATCTGAACGACGACTGGAAAGCCCACTTCGGTTACAGCTGGAACCGCGAGACCTACGACGCCAGCCAGGTGCGCGTGGTCAAGGTCAACACCAACGGCACCCTGACCCGCAGCATGGACGGCACTCAAGGCGCACTGACCACCGACCGCTTCGCCACCGCCAGCCTTGAAGGCAAGGTAGATGTCGCAGGTATGCAGCACGACCTGGTGTTCGGCCTGGACGATGAGTACCGCAAGATCTACCGCGCCGACTTGATCCGCCAGGCACCGCGGGGCACCTTTGATTACACCAACCCGGTGTACGGCAACGAAGTCGCTGGTTCCAAGGTGAGCGCGCCGGACAGCAACCAGACCGACCTTTTGCGCAGCGATTCGCTGTTCTTCCAGGATGCCATCCACCTCAACGATCAATGGATTCTGGTCGGCGGTGCGCGCTACCAGATGTACGACCAATACGCCGGCAAAGGCGTGCCGTTCACCGCCAACACCGACGGCAACGGCCAGAAGTGGGTGCCTCGGGCCGGGTTGGTGTATCGCTACAGTGACGAATTGTCGTTCTACGGCAGCTACACCGAGTCGTTCAAACCCAACTCCACCATCGCGCCATTGGCCAATAAAACCGTGTTGGACGGCAGCTTGCAGCCGGAAGAATCCAAAGCCTGGGAGCTGGGTACCAAATTCGACTTGCCGGGGCGTATCACCGCCAGCGCAGCACTGTTCACGATCGATAAACGCAACGTGTTGGTGCAGGTAGGCGAAGGCCTGACCTCGGAGTACAGCATGGCCGGTAAAGTGCGCTCCCGTGGTCTGGAGCTGGATGCCAGCGGCCAGCTGACGGACAAGTGGAGTCTGATCGGCAGTTATGCCTACACCGATGCCGAGGTCACCGAAGACCCCAAGCTCAAAGGCAACCGCCTGCAGAACGTGGCAAAAAGCACCGGCTCGCTGTCAGCGGTGTACGACTTCGGCAGCATCCTGGGCGGTGATCAACTGCGCGTCGGCGCCGGGGCGCGTTATGTCGGCGAGCGGGCAGGGGATGCGGCCAACAGTTTCGAACTGCCCAGCTACACCGTCGCCGATGTGTTCGCCAGCTATGACACCAGGCTTGAGGGACAGAAGGTCAAATTCCAGCTCAACGTGAAAAACCTGTTCGACCGTACCTACTACACGTCCTCGGTGAATACGCAGTTTGTGTCCATGGGCGATGCGCGGCAGGTGTCGGTGTCCAGCACGCTTACCTTCTGATTCATTTATCTGTGGGAGCTGGCTTGCCTGCGATGGCATCGACCGGGTTTGCCTGATACACCGAGTTGTCTGCATCGCAGGCAAGCCAGCTCCCACAGGAAAGCGGTCGCCACATTGATAGCGAGCTGTTAGCGTTGCCGCCATTGCATGCTTATGGAAAACGCTACTGATGTACTTTGGAAAATGGCTACGCACCGGCACCCTGCTGGTCGGTTTGAGTTTTTTACTGGGCGGCTGCGCCAGTGTCTCCCAAACTTCCACTCCGGCAACCCTGGATAAACTGCTGAGCGATCCGGCGCTGCAAGGTGCTACGGTCTCGCTGATGGTACGTGACGCCCGCACGGGCTCCACGCTGTATCAGCACAACCCACGCAGCCGGTTGGTGCCCGCGTCCAACCTCAAGCTGTTGACCACGGCGGCGGCCATGGATGTGCTGGGGCCGCAATACCGCTTTGCCACCCAACTGCTGAGCAATGGCATACGCCAGGGCGACCGCCTGACCGGCAACCTGTACCTGCGTGGCCTGGGTGACCCGAGCATTCAGTTTGCCGATTACCAGGCGCTGGCCGCGCAATTGGCCAGCCAGGGCGTGCGCCAGGTGCAAGGCGATCTGGTGTTCGATGACACCTGGTTCGATGCCGAGCGATTGGGGGTGGATTGGTCCCATGACGATGAAACCACCTACTACGGCGCGCAGATTTCGGCGCTGACCGTGGCACCCAATGCGGATTTTGATGCGGGCAGCGTACTGGTCACAGCCAAGGCGCCATTGCGGGTCGGCTCGCCGGTGAGTGTCGATATTTTCCCGCCTACTGATTACCTGCAACTGAGCAACCGTGCCGTGAGCGGACCGGGCAAAAGCTATGGGATCAACCGTCGCCATGGCACTAACCTGTTGCAACTCAGCGGCGCAGTGGCGCCGGGAAAGCAGAGCCAGCAATTGGTCAGCGTCTGGGAGCCAACGCAACTGGTCGCGAATCTGTTTGAACAAGCCCTGGCGCAACAGGGCATCACCGTACTGGGGCGTCGAGTGATGGGCGGGGCAAGCCCGGCGGCGGTAACGGTGCTGGCCGAGCACCAATCGGCGCCGTTACAGGCGTTGATCACGCCGTTGCTCAAGCTCTCGAACAACAACATGTCAGAAGCCTTGCTCAAGGCCATGGGGCGCAAGACTGCCAACAGCGGCACGGCAGCGGCGGGCGCCGTGGCGGTGGCCGGGTTCCTCAAGCGCCAGGGGCTGGACACCGCCACATTCAGTCAGGTCGACGGCTCAGGCCTGTCGCGGCGCAACCTGGTGTCGTCGCAAACCCTTACCGAACTGCTGCTGGCCGCCCGCAAACAGCCGTGGTTCGACGTCTGGTACAACGCGCTGCCGATTGCCGGCAACACCGACCGCATGACCGGCGGCAGCCTGCGCTATCGTCTGCGCGACACACAGGCGCAAAACAACCTGCACGCCAAGACCGGCTCCATGGGCGGCGTGTCGTCATTGAGTGGTTACATCACCGACGCTGGCGGGCGCAAGCTGGTGTTTTCGATGCTGACCAACAACTACGTGGTGGCCGGCGCGCAGGTCAAGGCGTTGGAGGATCGCGTGGCCGTGGCGCTGGCGCGCAGCGACGATTGATTCAGGGCTGATAACCCATCCGCCAACTCACGGCCCGGGTCGCCGCCAGCAAGTGCTGCGCCGCCGGGCCATCTTCATCGGCATGGAACAGCGAGGTTGGGCCGACCACGGTCATCACCGCCGCCACTTGCCCGACCGCATTGAACACCGGCGCCGACAACGCGTCCACGCCGGGCATCAGCAGGCCATGTACAAAGTGCAGGCCGCGGCTGCGGATTTGCTCGCACACGCTGGCATAGGCTTGATCGTCCGCCAAGCTGTGGGCGGTGCCGGCCTGAACCTCGCGTTCGCGCAGTTCTACAGTTTCCCGTGACGGAAGATAAGCGCTGAACACCAGCCCGGTGGAAGAGCTGAGCAGCGGCAACACTGAGCCCAGTTGCGTCACCACGGTAACGGCGCGCACTGCCGGCTCAATCTGCACCACGGTGGCGCCCTGGTTGCCCCACACCGCCAGAAAGCAGGTTTCATTCAATTCATCGCGCAGTTCGGCCAGGGGCAGGGCGCCGACTTTCAACACATCCATGCTGCCCAGCGCCGCCAGCCCCACGCGCAACGCCTCACGGCCCAGGCCGTAATGGTTGGTGGCAGTGTTCTGCTCGGCAAAGCCCGAGGCGATCAGCGCCTGCAAATAGCGATGGACCTTGCTCGCGGGCATCTGCACATGCTCGGCCAGGCGTGACAGCGAGGTGGCTGGGGACAGTTCGGCCAGGGCCTTGAGAATATCGGTGCCGACTTCCGCCGAGCGGACTTTCTGTTTACCGGTGTCGCGGGGCTTTTCCATGGAAGGGCGAGAATCCGAGAGATGAATGGGCGTCTTTATAGCTTGACGGTCAACAGTGATCAAATTACGTTATGCGTAACTGGATTACGATAAAAACAACTTCTGTACAGAGGAAGATCCATGGACCTCGAATACCTGTCGGGTTTCGGCAACGAGTTCGCCAGCGAAGCCTTGCCTGGCGCGCTGCCGGTCGGCCAGAACTCGCCGCAAAAGGCCCCCTACGGGCTCTACACCGAACTGTTTTCCGGCACTGCCTTCACCATGGCGCGCAGCGAAGCCCGGCGCACCTGGCTGTACCGCATCCAGCCGTCGGCCAATCACCCGGCGTTCATCAAACTTGCACGGCAATTGGCCGGTGGCCCGCTGGGAGCGGTGACGCCCAATCGCCTGCGCTGGAACCCGCTGGATATTCCGAGTGAACCTACGGACTTTATCGATGGACTGGTCGGCATGGTTGCCAACTCGGGGTCGGAAAAACCTTCGGGCATCAGCATTTATAACTACCGCGCCAATCGTTCCATGGAGCGCGTGTTCTTCAACGCCGACGGCGAGTTGCTGATCGTGCCGGAGCAGGGCCGCTTGCGCATCGCCACCGAACTGGGCGTGCTGGATGTCGAGCCGCTGGAAATCGTCGTGCTGCCCCGTGGCCTCAAGTTCCGTATCGAACTGCTGGAGGCACAAGCACGCGGTTACGTCGCCGAGAACCACGGCGCCCCGTTGCGCCTGCCCGACCTGGGGCCCATCGGCAGCAACGGCCTGGCCAACCCGCGTGACTTCCTCACGCCGGTCGCCCGTTACGAAGACCTCAAGCAACCGACCACGCTGGTACAGAAATTCCTCGGTGAACTGTGGGCCTGCGAGCTGGACCACTCACCGCTCAATGTGGTCGCCTGGCACGGCAACAACGTGCCGTACAAATACGACCTGCGTCGCTTCAACACCATTGGTACGGTGAGTTTCGATCATCCGGACCCGTCGATCTTCACCGTGCTGACCTCGCCCACCAGCGTGCATGGCCTGGCCAACCTCGACTTCGTGATCTTCCCGCCGCGCTGGATGGTGGCCGAAAACACCTTCCGGCCGCCGTGGTTCCATCGCAACCTGATGAACGAATACATGGGCCTGATCCAGGGTGCCTACGATGCCAAGGCCGAAGGCTTCGTACCCGGCGGCGCGTCGCTGCACAGCTGCATGAGCGCCCACGGCCCGGATGGAGAGACCTGCACCAAGGCCATCAACGTGGACCTGGCGCCGCACAAGATCGATAACACCATGGCCTTCATGTTCGAGACCAGCCAAGTGCTGCGCCCGACCCAGTTCGCCCTGCAATGCCCACAACTGCAACCTGCT
Organism: Pseudomonas paralactis; assembly: GCF_001439735.1. GTDB lineage: Bacteria > Pseudomonadota > Gammaproteobacteria > Pseudomonadales > Pseudomonadaceae > Aquipseudomonas > Aquipseudomonas paralactis. The sequence goes on along the minus strand of NZ_JYLN01000002.1, from coordinate 479,514 downwards.
TACGACGCGTGCTGGGCCTCGCTGCCCGCCACCTTCAACCCGAATCGGAGATAAGCCATGACGCAACCAACGCAGACCCGCAGCTGGGTGGCCTCGGCCAACGGTCACGCGGATTTCCCCCTGCAAAACCTGCCGCTGGGCGTGTTCAGTATCAACGGCTCGGCTCCGCGCTGTGGCGTGGCGATTGGCGACATGATCCTCGACCTGCACGCTGCACTGGATGAATTTGACGGTGACGCCCGGCGTGCGGTTGAAGCGACAGCGGGTGGCCAATTGAACGCCTTTTTCGAACTGGGCCGTGGGCCACGCGTGGCGTTGCGCGAACGCCTGCTGGCGCTGCTGGCCGAAGGCAGCCCACTGCAACAGCGCCAAGCGCAGGTGCTGCACCGCGCCGCCGATTGCCGGATGCACTTGCCGGCGAAGATCAATGACTACACCGACTTTTACGTCGGCATCGAGCACGCGCAGAACGTCGGCAAACTGTTCCGCCCGGATAACCCCTTGTTGCCCAACTACAAGTACGTGCCGATTGGTTACCACGGCCGTGCATCGACCATTCGCCCATCGGGCACGGATGTCCGACGCCCCAAAGGCCAGACATTACCGGCCGGCCAGACCGAGCCGACCTTCGGCCCTTGCGCGCGCCTGGACTATGAGTTGGAGCTGGGCATATGGATCGGCCAGGGCAATGCCATGGGCGACGCGATTGCCATCGGCGATGCCGCCGAGCATATCGCCGGTTTCTGCCTGCTCAACGACTGGTCGGCGCGGGATATCCAGGCCTGGGAATACCAGCCCCTGGGCCCGTTCCTGTCGAAAAGCTTTATCACCAGTATTTCGCCGTGGGTGGTGACCGCCGAAGCGCTGGAGCCCTTTCGCAAAGCGCAACCGGCGCGTCCCGAGGGCGATCCGCAGCCGCTGCCGTACCTTTTGGATAAGCGTGATCAGACCGCGGGTGCCTTTGATATCGAACTGGAAGTGCTGCTCACCACGGCCTCAATGCGCGAGCAAAACCTGCCTGCCCATCGCCTGACCTTGAGCAATACCGAGCATATGTACTGGACCGTGGCGCAAATGGTTGCGCACCACAGCGTTAACGGCTGCCAGTTGCAGGCCGGCGACCTGTTTGGTTCAGGCACCTTGTCCGGGCCGCAGCCGGGGCAATTCGGCAGCCTGTTGGAGATTACCGAGGGCGGCAAGAAGCCGATTGAATTGACCTCCGGCGAGGTACGTAAATTCCTTGAAGACGGCGACGAAATCATCCTGCGTGGCCGTTGCCGCCGCGAAGGGTTTGCCAGCATCGGCTTCGGCGAATGCCGCGGTACCGTGGTCGCGGCGCGTTAAGAGGGCAGGGCTATGAAGCTTTATACCTACTACCGTTCCACCGCGTCGTATCGGGTACGTATTGCCCTGGCGCTCAAGGGTCTGGATTTCACTGCGCTGCCGGTCAACCTGCTGGTGCCTGCAGGCGGCGCCAATCACCAGCCCGAGTACCTGGCGATCAATCCCCAGGGGCGCGTGCCGGCGTTGTGTACGGATCAAGGGCAGACGTTGATCCAGTCGCAGGCGATCATCGAGTATCTGGAGGAGCGTTATCCACAGGTGCCGCTGCTCTCCAGCGATCCGGCAGCCCGTGCCCATGAAAGGGCGGTCGCGTCGATCATTGCCTGCGATATTCACCCGCTGCATAACTCCAGCACGCAGAACCTGTTGCGTCAGTGGGGGCACGATGAAGCGCAATTGCTTGAATGGATCGCCCATTGGGTCAGCCAGGGGTTGGGCGCGGTGGAGCAGTTGATTGGCGATAAGGGGTTCTGTTTTGGCGAGCAGCCGGGCATGGCGGATGCGTTTCTGATTCCCCAGCTGTATGCGGCCGAGCGTTTCAAAGTACCGTTGGCGGCATACCCACGCATTGGGCGGGTGGCGGCATTGGCGGCCCAACATCCAGCCTTCGTGCAGGCCCACCCCGCCAATCAACCTGACACCCCCTAGGACCCCTGTGGGAGGGGGAAGCCCCAATGCAGTTCAGTTAAGCGAGCGCAATGCTCACAACCATGAAGATCAAATGTGGGAGCTGGCTTGCCTGCGAAAGCGTTAGTGCAGTGGCAGATGCGGTGACTGACACACCGCCTTCGCGGGCAAGCCCGCTCCCACAGGGGATTCGCGCTTAACTGACTGGCATTGGGGTAAACCCCTCCCACATTTGATCGCGCCAACCTAATAAAAAATAAAGGTACCTTGCGATGCACAATCAGATTGCCAGCTTTCGTGCGGCGCTCGACGCCCGCCCGGTGTCGCGCTACCAGTGGTTGATTCTCCTGTTGCTGGCACTGCTGCTGGTCACCGATGGCTATGACGCCCAGGTGCTGGGCTATGTGGTGCCCGCACTGGCTCAGGATTGGGGCCTGGAAAAGGCTGCGTTCGGCCCCGTGTTCAGCGCCAACCTGCTCGGCCTGACCCTCGGCTCGCTGCTGGTGACACCGCTGGCGGATCGGTTCGGCGTGCGGCGCATCCTGTTGGCCTGTGTGCTGATCTACGCCAGCCTCACCGTCCTGATGGTGTTCGCCAATTCCCTCACCACATTGATGGCGGCGCGGTTTATCTGCGGCATCGGCATGGGCGGCGCAATGCCCAGTGCCATGGCGTTAATGTCCGAATACTCGCCGCCGCGCATGCGCACCTTGATGGTGACCCTGGCGGCCTGCGGCTTTTCGTTCGGCGGGGCGGCAGGCGGCTTTGTAGCGGCCGGGTTTATCGATGGGTTTGGTTGGCAGGCGGTGTTCCTGGCCGGTGGTGTGACGCCGTTGCTGCTGTTCCCGTTCCTGGTGTGGCTGTTGCCTGAATCCTTGCCGCGTCTGTTGCGCGATGCGCCGCCGTACCTGCGATTGCGCAAAGTCACGGCGCGGATGCTGCCCGACTGGCAACCGCCGCCCGCGACCCAAGCGGAAAATTTGAAGGAGCAAGGCAGCAAACTGACGGTGGTGGAGCTGTTTCGCAACGGCTACGCGCGCCCGACGCTGCTGATCTGGGCGACCTTTTTTGTCAGCCTGATTTTGTTGTATTTCATGATCAGCTGGTTGCCATCGCTGTTGCTCGAAAGCGGCCTGGCGCTGAACGAAGCCAACCTGGTCACCTCCATGTTTCTGTTTGCCGGCACTTTGGGCGCCATCCTCATGGCCTGGTTTGCCGACCGTCTCAAAAGCAAAGTGCGTCTGTTGTCCGGGGTGCTGGCGGCGGCCGCGCTGTGCACCATCCTGCTGGGCTTGAACCACGACAATCCACGTTACCTGGTGGCTTGCGTGTTTGCCGCGGGGTTCTGCATCATCGGCGGGCAACTGACCCTCAATGCCTTTGCCAGCAATTTCTACCCGGCGCAGGTGCGTGCCACCGGCACGGGCTGGGCGTTGGGGGTAGGGCGTTTCGGATCAATCCTGGGGCCGCTGTTCGGGAGTATGTTGCTGGCGATGCATATACCGGTGGAGCAGATTTTCTTCTTCTGCGCGATTCCGGCGGTGATTGCGGCGTTGTTGATTATTCAGGTGCGCTCGCCGGGACCCACTACGCCCCAAGGGCCGCTGCACAGCGACATTCTCAAACCCTCACTGTAGGAGCGAGCTTGCTCGCGAAAAACGTTAACGATAACGCGGGCATCCTGGGGTAACGCGATGCTCTTGCGTTTTTCGCGAGCAAGCTCGCTCCTACAGTTGGGAGTTGGGTCAATGCACCACTGAATTGGGCCGCAGGTGCCCCAGCCGCTCGGTCAGGCGCAGGCGTTGGATCGGGTCATCACTGAGCATCAACGCGTGCTCCAGATCAAAGCGCTCGGCGCTCGGGCAATCCAGGCGCTGGTACAGGCTGGCGCGCGCAAGGTAGTCGGCGGCGTTGGCGTTGCCCAGTTCCAGCACACGCTCGGCGTCCACCAGGGCCGCCAGGGGCTCGTCGTTGGCCAGGTGCAGTTGGCGCAGGTTGCGCGACAGCCGTTGCAGGATCGCCCTTGGCTCGGCGGTATGCAGGTGGTCGGCGTGCAGGTTGAGTTTCGGCCCGTATTGGCGGTGCAGCAGTTCGCGACAGTCATTGGGGTACAGGCGTCGACCGCCGCACGGGTCCAGCAGGTGGTCGGCACCGGGCACGCGCAGCAGGAAGTGCCCGGGGAAATTCACGCCGACCATGGGGATCTCCAGGCGCCGTGCCATTTCCAGTGCGATCAGGCCCATAGCCAAGGGTTGCCCGCGTTTGCGCAGCAGCACTTTGTCCAGCAGCGCGGCGGCGGGGCGCAGGGGGGTGTGATCATCCTGGGCAAACCCCAGGTCATTCAGGCGTCGCAACAGCGGCTGGCCGAGCTCATCGGCTGGTAGCAGGGGCATGCCCAGGCTCACCTGCTGTTGCAGCACACGCAGTTCCTGCAGGATCAGCAACGGCTGTACGCTGGCATCGTGTTCGGCAGCCAGCCACAGCGCGGCTTCAAACAGCGCAGGGGGTGAACGGTCCAGGCAGGCGAAAAAGGCTGTGCGGGGATTCATCGCGTTCTCCGGCGGATGCCTCGTTTTAGCCTTGCCAGGAATTTTCGTCCAGTACCTTGAGAAAGAACCGACGCGCTTATGTCCTGGATCTTACGAAACAGCGTGGCTTATTCCAGTGCAATCCAGCAGTTTTCTCCCGCAAGCCTATACTTTGCCCACTACCAAAAGTGATTCGGGAGCTCATTGATGTTTGCGCTCATGCACAGCACCCGCCTTGAATCGCTGCACCTGAGCGTCGACCCGGTGACCGGGCTGAAAGCGATCATTGCCATCCACAACAGTCGCCTGGGGCCTGCCCTGGGTGGGTGTCGCTACCTGGCTTACCCCGACGATCACAGTGCCGTGGCCGATGCCGCGCGGCTGGCCCAAGGCATGAGCTACAAGGCTGCATTGGCCGGGCTGGCGGTGGGCGGCGGTACGGCGGTCATCATCCGTCCGGTGCATGTGGAGAGTCGCGCCGCGCTGTTCGAAGCGTTTGGCCGCTGTATCGAAAAACTCGACGGCCGTTTCATTACCTCGATTGACAGCGGCACCTCGGTCGCCGACATGGACTGCATCGCCCAACACACCCGCTTCGTCACCAGCACCAGCGCCGCCGGCGACCCTGCGCCCCATGCCGCCATGGGTGTGTTTACCGGCATCCGCACCACCGCCATGGCGCGCCTGGGCAGCGACAACCTTGAGGGCCTGCGCGTAGCGGTGCAGGGCTTGGGCAATGTCGGTTATGCCCTGGCCGAGCAACTGCACGCCGCGGGTGCAGAACTGCTGGTCAGCGATATCGACCACGGCAAGGTGCAGCTGGCCATGGAACAACTGGGCGCCCACCCGATTGCCAACGACGCCTTGCTCAGCACCCCCTGCGACATCCTCGCACCGTGCGGCGTCGGCGCCGTATTCAACCGCAACAGCGTCGGCCAGCTGCGGTGCGCCGCCGTCGCAGGTGCCGCCAGCGCACAACTGACCAACCTGGACATCGCCGACCAGCTGGAAGGCCGCGGCATCCTCTATGCCCCGGACTACGTAATCAACTCCGGCGGCCTGATCTACGTCGCCCTCAAACACACCGGCACCGACCTGCCTGGCATCACCGCGCACCTGTCGAACATCGGCAGCCGCCTGACCGAAATCTTCGCCCACGCCCAAGCCGAAAAACGCTCCCCCGCACGGGTGGCCGATGAACTGGCCGAACGCCTGCTGTACAAATAGGCCAGGCATTAAAAAGGCCCTGAATCCATGATTCAGGGCCTGTTCAATTCGGGCTTTACTCTGCTGCCGGGTTCAGCAACTCGGACAGCGCGTCCGGTTGGCTCTTGAACGCCTTGGCAAATACATCACGGTTCTTCGCCATGTAAATCCCGGCTTCCTCCACCTGCTGCTCGCTCAACGACGGCACGGCTTTTTGCAACACCTCTGCCAGCAACTCAGCGAGTTCAAGCATCTTGTCATGACGGTCAGCTTCGGCTTTATCCATGAACAAACGCTCCAGATCTCGGCTGCTGCGGTATACCACTTCGACGGCCATTCACCACCTCACATGCCTTCACGATAGTTGTCTTTTGCGACTACTGTATTTATATACAGCGAAAAGGATAAGCCAAACGCAGGGGTTTGGGTAGTAGGTTTTTAATGTAGTTGGGAAATGGGGGTTTGCTACACCGGAAATTTCTGACAACTTGCCGGGGTTGCGCTGGAATTGTCCGGTGGCTTACCTTCCTTGTGCGCTGCATTTGCAGCGAGCGGGCTTGGCGGCCCGGTACGAAAGGCGCAATAACGCTTTAAACAGATGCAGACGCTAATGGCGTTTGAGTTTCTGTGTAATGGCGGGTTGCGCACGGACCCTTAGGGGTGCCGGTTCTTTCGTACCGGTCCGCCAACCTTGTGCAATCCGTCACCCAACCTGCTTGGCGGCAGGCGGTGCTTGGTTTCCCTACGAAAGGTGCTGTCTCATGAAAAAAATTACCCCCAATCCCCCATCTAACGATTCGACGCTATTCAGTGTCACGCCTGAAGCAGATGTAGAAACCTTACTGGTCAATGCCAGCGAAACCCTCAGCAGCGCTCGGGAAATGGCTAGTACGCTGGCCTTTGAACTTGAAGGTCCTCAGCGAAGCTTGGCGTTGGCTATTCACCAAGTGGTAGAACTGGGTGGCTTGTTAGTTGACCGAGCGCTGGAACAAGTAGCACCCGTTTGAGTCCCCACCACGCCTTTGCCGAGTGAGTTGGATGTGGCGAGCGAGCTTGCTCGCGCTGGGCTGCGCAGCAGCCCCAATTCAGGCAAGGGTGTGCTTTCAGGAATCACAGTGACACGCTCTTGGGGGCGCTTCGCACCTCAGCGGGAGCAAGCTCCCTCGCCACACAGGAGGCGTTCATATGAAAAATAAGTGTTCTGAAGTTTCTCAACGCATTGAGGACCATTCGTCCTACGAAGAATGGTTCAGAGCCCGAGTGCAAGAGGCCTTGGATGATCCAAGCCCAGGCATCCCTCATGACGAAGTCATGAGGGAGATGAAAGCGGTCATCGAGTCGAAGCTTTCACTCCATCCGGCCGATTAAGTGCCTAATATCAGCCCGCCACCATCTCAATACCCTGCCTATGGCCTTTTTTCTGCATACAGAACAACCGTCACGTCCAACCCGCATTATCCGGTCGAATCGACCTAAGGAAGCCTCATCGTGAAAATCAACTGGGCCGAAAGGCTGCGCCAGCAAGTGCACGGGCTGGCCGAGTCCCTGGGCAATCTGTTTGTCGAGTCGTTCCATTACCTGGCGCTGTTCGCCATTGGTGCGGTGACCGCCTGGGCAGCGGTGATGGAGTTCCTGGGGATGCTGGAAAATGGGCACATCAAGATCGATGACATCTTGCTGCTGTTCATCTACCTGGAATTGGGCGCCATGGTCGGGATTTACTTCAAGACCAACCACATGCCGGTGCGCTTCCTGATCTACGTGGCGATCACTGCACTCACGCGTTTGCTGATCTCCAACGTGTCCCACCACAACCCGCCGGACGTGGGCATCATCTACCTGTGCGGCGGCATTTTGCTGTTGGCGTTCGCGATCCTTGTGGTGCGCTATGCCTCGTCGGCCTTCCCTTCGGTGAAGGTCGAAAGCCCGCGTCGCAAGGGCGAAGCGAGCCTTGAGACCGAGAAAGGCGAGCTTTAAAGCCCGACGCTGAAGGGCAGGGTGCGGGCGGGCGGTCGCTGCAGGAGTTTGTGGCTGTCGCCGTCCGTCATCAGCTCCAGGATTTCTACAGCGCTATGGCCTTGCTCGATGGCAATGCCGAACTGGATGCTTTGCACCAGGCGCTTGAGGCGCTGGGGATCGTTGCGTTGTTCGGCGCTGATCATGCGCTTGGCCACCACGCCAGTCTCGTTAGAGAGGGTGAGCATGATGCTGCCGTCCAGGCGCTGGATGCTCAGGTTGACGCGGTATTGGGGGCTGAACGTGTCGGTGATGATCTGAAAAGGATTGTCCATGGTGCGTTACCGCCTGATAAGAACATGCAGTCATTGACGGCCGGTGTCGGGATTAGTTCGCATTGCCTGACCGTCGGCCAAAGTCCGTTTTCCTCAGAAGCTCTACAGCAAGGGCCGTGCCGTACAGGCTCTGGGTTCGCAATGTGGGAGGGGGCTTGCCCCCGATAGCGGTGTATCAGCCAATAAATACTCGGCTGAAAGACTGCTATCGGGGGCAAGCCCCCTCCCACATTGGGTCTGTGTTGTTACTCAGGCAGGTGAGCTATTTCAGGGCATCACGGAAAAAACGATCGCAGACAGCGCAATCAGCCCGATCACCACCACAAACACATTCGATACCTGCCCCGAATACTGGCGCAGCGACGGTACGCGGCGAATCGCGTACATCGGCATCAGGAACAGCAGGCACGCGATAATCGGCCCACCCATGGTTTCGATCATGCCCAGGATGCTTGGGTTGAAGGTGGCCACGGCCCAGCAGGTCAGCACCATGAACAACGCGGTGCAGCGTTCCAGCCATTTGGACGACATCGAACGGTTGCGCCCACGCAGGGATTTGACGATCAGGCCCTGGAAGCCTTCGCTGGCGCCGATGTAGTGGCCCAGGAAGGATTTGGTGATCGCCACCAGCGCGATCAACGGCGCAGCGTAGGCGATCACTGGCGTCTGGAAGTGGTTGGCCAGGTACGACAGGATCGAGATGTTCTGTGCCTTGGCGGCGGCCAGGTCAGCGGGCGACAGCGCCAGTACGCAACTGAAGCAGAAGAACATCACGGTCAGCACCATCATGGCGTGGGCGGTGGCGAGGATGCCGCTGCTTTTGCGCTCGGCCTGGGCGCCGTAGACGCGCTTTTGGTCCACGGCAAAGGCGGAGATGATCGGCGAATGGTTGAACGAGAACACCATGACCGGGATCGCCAGCCACAACGTCTTGAAGAACAGCGGCAGCGGCATGCCCTCGCTGGCGGAGGCGAAGAACGCACCGTTCCAGTTGGGGATCAGGCTGACGGCCAGCAACAGCAGCGCAGCCACGAATGGGTACACCAGCACACTCATGGCCTTGACGATCACGCCCTGGCCGCACCGCACGATAGCCATCAGGCCAAGAATCAGCACCAGGGACAAGATCGCCCGGGGCGGCGGGGTCATGTGCAGTTGGTGTTCCATGAAACTGCCCAGGGTGTTGGTCAGCGCGACGCTGTACACCAGCAGGATCGGGAAGATGGCAAAGAAGTAGAGCAGGGTGATCAGCTTGCCCGCGCCGACCCCAAAGTGTTCCTCGACCACTTCGGTGATGTCGCCGGATTTGCCCGACAGCACAAAGCGCGTCAGCCCACGGTGGGCGAAGAAGGTCATCGGGAACGCCAGCAGCGCCAGCACGATCAGCGGCCAGAAACCGCCGACGCCAGCATTGATCGGCAGGAACAGGGTGCCGGCGCCGATGGCGGTGCCGTAGAGGCCGAGCATCCAGGTGGTGTCGTGTTTGGTCCAGCCGGTGGTTACTGTGTTTTCTCTGACATCGGGGTTTTCGGCAGCAGGTGTACGTACATCAGTCATCGGTATTGCCTCGTTATTATTTTTGCGCGGGCTCACGTTGGGGCGGGTAGCAGTGCTCCGATCAGCACTCCACCCAGCTGACCGCCAGGCCGCCCCGTGAAGTTTCTTTGTATTTGTCATGCATATCGGCGCCGGTATCGCGCATGGTGCGGATGACCCGGTCGAGGGAGATGAAGTGTTTGCCGTCGCCGCGCAGGGCCATCTGCGTGGCGTTGATCGCCTTGACCGCCGCAATGGCATTGCGCTCGATGCACGGCACCTGCACCAGGCCACCGACCGGGTCGCAGGTCAGGCCGAGGTTATGTTCCAGGCCGATTTCGGCGGCGTTTTCCAGTTGCTCGGGGGTGGCGCCGAGAATATCGGCCAGCCCGGCTGCAGCCATGGCGCAGGCCGAACCCACTTCGCCCTGGCAGCCGACTTCAGCGCCGGAGATCGAGGCGTTTTTCTTGCAGAGGATGCCGACGGCAGCGGCGGCCAGGAAGAAATTGACCACATCGTCGTCAGACGCGTCGGCGTTGAATTTCATGTAGTAGTGCAGCACGGCGGGGATGATACCGGCCGCGCCATTGGTCGGCGCGGTGACCATGCGCCCGCCGGCGGCGTTTTCTTCGTTGACGGCGAGGGCGAACAGGTTGACCCATTCCATCGCCGACAAGGTCGAGGTGATCACATTGGGTTTGCCGATTTCCAGCAGGCTGCGATGCAGTTTCGCCGCCCTGCGCGGTACGTCCAGGCCGCCGGGCAGGATGCCTTCATCGCGCAGGCCCTGTTCCACGCATTCGCGCATCACCGACCAGATGTGCAGCAGGCCGCTGCGGATCTCTTCGTCGCTGCGCCACGCACGTTCGTTGGCCATCATCAGTTCGGAAACCCGCAAGCCGTGCTTGTTGCACAACGACAGCAGTTCGACGGCGCTGGAAAAGTCGTAGGGCAGTTGCACGTCGCTGGACGGCGCAACGCCCGATGCGGCTTCGGCGGCTTCGATGATGAAACCACCGCCCACCGAGTAATAGGTTTGTTCGCTCAGCAGGCCGCTGTCGCCATAGGCGTGCAGGGACATGGCGTTGGGGTGGTAAGGCAGGCTTTCGTCCAGCAGCAACAGGTCGGTGTGCCAGTTGAAGGCAATCTCCTGTTGGCCGGCCAGCAATAGCCGGCCGGACTCGCGCAATTGCTGGATACGCCCGTTGATCGAGGTGGGGTCGACGCGGTCTGGCCATTCGCCCATCAAGCCCATGACACAGGCACGGTCGGTGGCATGGCCGACGCCGGTGGCGGACAACGAGCCATACAGACGCACTTCGACGCGGCGGGTTTGGCTGAGCACACGCTGATCGCTCAGGGCCTGGGCGAACGTCGCGGCAGCGCGCATCGGGCCAACGGTATGGGAGCTGGAAGGGCCGATGCCCACCTTGAATAGATCGAAAACACTGATAGCCATGCTAAAGCCTTACAAGCAATGGAGTAGAAATCGCTGCCATGTTTTGTAGAGCAGGCGGAATTGGCGCGATACTGAGCCTCTGGATCGGCACTGACCAACGAATTATCCTAAGACACCCTTTAGCAGGACTAAACGCTATGACCCGCCCCCTCCACGGCCAGACCTACGTGTGGCTGCATGTGTTTTCTTGCGCTGCACGGCATCTGTCGTTCACTCGCTGCGCCGAAGAGTTGCACATCACGCCGGGGGCGGTGAGCCAGCAGATCCGCCAGTTGGAGGAGCGCCTGGGCTTTCGGCTGTTTCATCGACGCGCCCGGGGTGTGGAGCTCAGCGCCGAGGGGCAGCGCCTGGCGACGGTGGTCGGCGAGGCGTATGGCAGCATTGATGCGGAGTTACAGCGCCTGGACGCCGGCATGATCAGCGGCACCCTGCGCCTGCGCTCGATCCCCTCGTTTCTCGGCAAGTGGCTGACCCCGCGCCTGCCACGTTTGCAGCAGCGCTTTCCCGACATCCAACTGCGCATGGTCGCCGAAGACAGCAGTATCGCCTTGCATGAGGGTGACTTCGACCTGGCCATCGACCTCAACGACGGCAGCTACCCCGGCCTGTTATCCACAGCCCTGCTGGACGAGCAGATCTTCCCGGTGTGCGCCCCCGGCCTGTTGCGCGGCCGCCCGCCCTTGCATGGCCCGGCCGACCTGGCGCATTTCCCGCTGCTGCACGACATCACGGCTTGGCGTGGGAGTTATGAATATGCCGAGTGGGAGTTTTACCTCAATGCCATTGGCTACCACGACGCCGACGTACGACGCGGGCACACCTTCAACCGCAACCACTTGACCATCGAAGCGGCCATTGCCGGCATGGGCGTGGCGATTGCGCGGCGCACGTTGCTCAATGATGAACTGGAACGCGGCACCCTGATCGTGCCGTTCGGCCTGGCCGTGCCCAACCATAAACGCTACGTGCTGCTGTATGCGCCGGGTGCATTGAACCACCCCGGCGTGCGCGCGGTGCATGACTGGCTGGTGGAGGAAGCAGGGATTTTTCGCGGTTTGCACCCATTGGGAGAGGGGCAATTGTGAGGAAAACAGGACGTAAGAAGTTGTAACTAACTCCCCACCCTACCAGCGTTTTTGCTCGTCGTCAGGGTTAATTTGTAATGTGGGATTTATCTTTGCAAAGGGGTTGAAATGTTTCAGCAGGTGCTCAATTGTGTAATCAAGAGGTCATGGTTTCACCACCCCGGTGTTGCAGTTTGTGATCTCTGGCGAGCTAGCTGAAATAAGGGAAGAACTATGCAAATCCAAGTCAATAGCGATAACCATATTGAAAGCAGCATCCGACTGGAGGAGTGGGTACGTACTACCATTGAGAGCACGCTCGAACGTTATGAAGAAGACCTGACCCGCGTTGAGGTCTACCTGCGGGACGAGAACGGCGACAAGCCCGGCCCCCACGATTTAAGTTGCCGCCTGGAAGCACGGCCAAAGGGCCATCAGCCAGTTTCCGTGTGCCATAAAGCCGATACGCTGGAACAAGCGATCGATGGCGCCGCCACCAAGCTGGATCATGCGTTGGAACACTTGTTCGGCAAACTGCAAGGCAAGCCTCGCGCTGCCGGTAAAAACCAGCCGATCAACAAAGTGAATGAAGACGCGCTTGAAGAGGAATTCCTGGAAAACGAAAACGCGGTTATCAACAGCTGACTGTTTTTTCATTCGCCACTGAAAACGGGCCTGCACATGCAGGCCCGTTTTCGTTTTAACGCCCCCGCTGGAAAAAATACCGGCTCAACGCCGCCAGTGCGCAAGCTCCCAGGCCTGCAAACAGCATGGCCCAACCGGTGCCGCTACGCAGCGCTGACTGTGCATCCTGGCTGGTCAGCCCCGGCGCGTTCAGCTTGCCCGCCGCAATATGCTGGCTGAGGGTTGCCCAATCCGCCGCCGTGCTGGCCGGCAATACATTGGCCAGGTGATGGCTGATTCCGAGCAACAGTACCAACCCCATCAATGCGATGTTGAGCGCCAGGGTAATCAGCCGCGCGCTGAAATCGATGCCCGAGGCCATGCCCGCACGGTCAGTTGAGACGGCGCCGGTGGTGGTGTTGGTGGTCGGCGAATTGGTCAGCGCCAGGCCGATACCGGCGATCACACAACTGAGCAGCACCAGCGCCGTGCTGGGCTGTTGGGCGAAATTAACCGCGGCCATGCCCAAAAATCCTGCGCCCATCGTTCCCAGGCCCAGGGGAATGATGCGTTCGGCGCCAAAGCGCAGGGCCAGGCGTTCGGCCAATGGCGGCACCAGCAAAGTGGGCAAGGTGTACGCGAGCAGCGCGGCGCCGGTGGTCAGCGTGTCGTAGCCCAGGCCCGCCTGGAAATACAGTGGCAAGTAGATCATGAATGGCCAGAAGCTGAAGTTCATGCCAATTGAGCCCATCAATGCGCCGTTGAACCGTTGGATGCGGAACACCGAGAAGTCGAACATCGGATGGGCGCTGCGTCGCTCGATCAAGATAAACAGCAGCAGCCCGAAGCCCGACAGGCCGGCCCAGCCAAGCATCGCTGGGGTGTCAAAGCCGCTCTCGCTGCCTTGGGTGATGAAGTAAACCAGCGCAAACACTGTGAGCGTCATGGTCAACATGCCGGCAATGTCGAGGCGATGGCTGGCCGGGTCTCGGGATTCCTGCACGCTGACGTGCAGCAGCACCAAGGTGAACAGGGTCAGCGGCACATGCACCAGGAATACCCAGCGCCAGTCCGCCACGGCCAGGATCAATGCCCCGATCATCGGCCCGAAACCCAGACCCACTCCGGCGATCACGCCCCATATCGCGAACGCTTGCGCCCGCGCTGTCGGTTCGCGGAACTGGTGGGACAAGATGGCGAATTGGCAAATCATCATCGCCCCGGCGCCAATGCCCTGGACGAACCGCGCCACGATCAGTGTCGGCGCATCGTTGGCCAGGCCACAGGCCAGCGAGGCCAGGGCGAACACCCACAGACACAGCACCAGTACGCGCCGCCTACCGAAGCGATCCGCCAGGGTGCCCGCCGCCATCAGGACACTGGTGCAGGCCAGGGTATAGGCGTTCATGATCCATTGGGCGTCTTGAAAACCGGTGCCCAATTCCTGTTCCAGTGTGGGCAGGATGACCGGCACGCTGGAGATTTCCAGGCCGAACATCAGGGCCACCAGGCAAACGGCCGTGAGTGCCAGGGCATTTCTGGCGGTGCTCGGCGGGGTGAGGGCCGATGCAGCAGCGGCGGACGGCATGATGAGTTCCTTTCAAATAGGGGAGGGCTCTATTCTCTCGGGAACTGGATTCGTTATCCGTGATAAGTTTTCCATTGATATGGGAATCAAGGGCGACAATTGACTCATGGCTACCCCGCGTTTTGATGGCGTCGAACTGTTTTTGCAGATCGTCGAGAGCGGCAACCTGACCGACGCCGCCGAGCGCCTGAACCTGACACGCTCGGCCGTCGGTAAAGGCTTGGCGCGTCTGGAGGCGCGGCTGGGCACGTGCCTGTTGCAGCGTTCCACGCGCCGGCAGCGGTTGACCGAAGACGGGCAGGCGTATTACGAACATTGCCTGCGCGCATTGGCCGAACTGGAAGCGGCCGAATCGGTGCTCGAAAGTGGCCGGCAACAGCCACGAGGGCGGCTGAGGGTCAGTGTGCCGCTGGCGTTCGGGCACCACTATGCGGCACCGGCCTTGTGGGGCTTGATGGAGAGTTACCCTGAACTGGAAATCGAGATTTGCTTCTGCGACCGCATGATCGATCTGGCGCAGGAAGGCTTCGACATGGCCGTGCGTATCGGCCCGTTGCCGGATACCGATCGCCTGAGTGCCCGCCGCCTGGGTCAGCAGGTCATGGGGCTGGCAGCGTCACCGGCGTATTTGCAGCGCAAGGGCGCCATTGAACGTATCGAAGACCTGGCTGCTCATCGTGGCATTGCCTACCGCAGCAACACCGCACAGCGCTCGCGCCTGGCTTCGCCCTTGATTGTGGATGACCTCCAGGCGGTAGCCGATGCCGCCATCGCGGGCGTGGGCCTGGCCTGGTTGCCGAGTTGGTTGATTGCCCACTATGCGTTGCGCGGGCAGTTGGAGGCGGTGCTGCCCAGCTATCGCGAGCAGCCGGCGCCGATCCATGTGGTCTGGCCGACGGCGGTGCATATGCCGGCCAAGACGCGGTGTGCCATCGATGCGCTGGTGGCGGCCACCCCGAGTTGCCTGGCGGGTAGCTAGAGTGAAAATCATCTGTAGGAGCGAGCTTGCTCGCGAAAAACGTCAACGATAGCGCGTGCTTGCTGTAAGAACGCGGCGCCTGTGAGTTTTTCGCGAGCAAGCTCGCTCCTACAAAATGCGGTCAGAACGCGATAGAGGTTTGCACATACACCGTGCGCGGCTCGCCTACGTACTTGCCCTTGTTGTTGTCGTCGAACGAGCGCGTGTAGTACTGCTTGTTGAAGATGTTTTTCACCCCCACCGCCACATTCAAATCCGACAACTGCGGGCCGAAATCATAGGCCGCGCGGCTGCTGAACAGCATGTAGCCGGGGATGCGCCCGTTGGCACCGTCGGCGCTTTCGGCCTGGGTGTTGGCGTTGTCGGCGAACTGGCTGCTCTGGTAGCTGCTGTCCACATTCAGCTTCCACGGGCCTTCGGTGTAACCGACGCCCAGGGTGCCTTTGTGCTTGGACGAGAAGGGCACGCGGTTGCCTTTGTTCGGCCCGTCCTCGCGGATGGTCGCGTCCACATAGGCGTACGTGGCGTACACATCGAAACCGGCCAGCGCCGGGCTCAGGCCGTCGAGCGCATAGTTGACGCTCGACTCGATGCCCTGGTGACGAGTTTCACCGCGGGCGATCACCGTGTCGTTGGTCTGGTTGCTGTCGTACTGGTTGTCGAAGTTGATCAGGAACGCGCCGATTTCTGCACGCAGGTTACCGTTGTCATAGCGCGTGCCGAGTTCCCAGGTGCGGGCTTTTTCCGGTTTCACTTCGCCGCTGTTCACGCGGTTGGGCATCTGGCTGTACTGCACGCTGCCGAACGAGCCTTCGGTGTTGGCGTAGAGATTCCACTCATCGGTGAGGTGATAGAGCACGTTCAGCGCCGGCAGTGCGGTGTTGTAGTCGCCCTTGTATTTGACGTTGCTCAGGTTGTTGGTTTGCTGGGACTTGATCATCTCGTAGCGTACGCCCGGGGTGATGGTCCACTTGCCGATATCAATGCGGTCGTCGATAAAGAACGCGTTGGCCTCGGTGCCGCCACGGGTGTCGCGGTCGTTGCGACTGTTGGTAGTGGGGATTTGCTGGTTGGCGGCAATCGGCGTGCGGTAGCGCAACTCGTGACCGGCTTCATTGATATAGCGGTAGCCGACGCCCACTTCGTGGCTGGTGGGGCCAAGGTCGAAGCCTTGGGCGAAACGGGTTTCCAGGCCGCGTACCCAGTATTCGCGTGGCGACAGCGACAGGAAACTGCCCTGGTCCAGGTAACCGCTGCGCAGGGTCTTGGTGAAGAAGCTGTTGACCGTGAATTCGCGGCGGTCCTGCTCGTAGCGGTAGCCGACGTTGAACATCGTGCGGCGGCCCCAGAACTTGTCGTAGGGCCGAGTGGACTGATACGGGTCGGCCTTGTAGTCCTTGACGTTCAAACCACCGGGCATGTCGGCCTGGCCTTCGTAGTACTGCGCCATGGCGTTAAAGCTGTTGGCGTCGTCCAGTTGGTACTTGCCCTTGAGGATCAGGTCGTCGATGCGTGCGTTGCTGTTTTCGCGCCAGTCACCGCCACGGGTACCGGAGTACAAAATCGCGCCGCCCAAGCCGTTGTCGGCCGTGCCGCCGGCCAGCAGGTTGCCGGTGGTCTTGAAGCCGTCGTGGCTGGAAGACGGGCTGGTTTCGGTCTGCAAGCCGCCCTTGACCGTGGGCGCATCCGGAATGGCGCGGGTCACGAAGTTGACGATGCCGCCGACGTTTTGCGGGCCATAGCGTACCGCACCGCCGCCGCGTACCACGTCTACCGCGTCCATGTTGCCCATGCTGATCGGTGCAAAGGACAACTGCGGCTGGCCATAGGGCGCGAAGGGCACCGGGATGCCATCCATCAGTACCGTAGAGCGCGATGCCAGGCGTGGGTTGAGCCCACGAATGCCGAAGTTGAGCGCCATGTCATGGCTGCCGGTGCCGTTGTTTTCCGGGGCGTTGACGCCGGGGATACGGTTGAGCACGTCGCGGGCCTGGGTTGCACCCTGGCGCTCGAACTCTTCGCGGCGGATCACATCACGGGCGCCGGGGTGTTCAAACACGTTGGTTTGCGCCGCGTCACCGAGCCAGTCGCCAACCACATTGGAGGTTTGCAGTTCGAGGGTGGCGGGGGCATCAGCCGGTTGCAGGCTGAAAGCGTTGTCGCCCTCGGCCCGGGCTTGCAGGCCGGTGCCCTCCAGCAGTTTGCTCAGGCCCTCGGCTGCGCTGTAATTGCCCGACAGACCGCGGCTTTGCATACCGGCCGTCACATCGGAGCCGAACGACACCAACACACCGGCCTGGCGACCAAATTGGTTCAAGGCCGCTTCCAGGGTGGTCGGCGCAATGTGGTAAGCCTTGGCGTCGGCCGCCATCACCGCCGGCAGTGCGGTCAGGCTGAGGCTGGCGCCCAGTAGAAGTTGGCGCAAGGTGCGGGCAAGAAGCGTCGGTTGCTGGGGCATGAAGGCGGTCCTGAGAAGGAAGGATCAAGGTGGCTTTCCTTCTCTGTCACGCCAGGTGCGGAAAACGGCTCACATTTATAAAAAATAGTTACGGTAGGAGCGAGCTTGCTCGCGAAAATCATCAACGATAAAGCCGGTTGCCTGGTTTAACGCGGTGTGCTGGCGTTTTTCGCGAGCAAGCTCGCTCCTACAATAATCAGGCGCGGGCCTGCACGGTCACCCAATAGCGCGTAAAGCGCCGCACTTTCACCGGCAGGCTGATTTCCAGCAGGTCGAGGATGCGTTCGCTGTCATCCAGCGGGTAGCTGCCGGACAGCAACAGGTTCGCCACTTGCGGGTCGCAATTGAGCTGGCCGCGACGATAGCGCCCCAGTTCACTCAAGAAGTCTCCAAGGCGCATATGTGCAGCCACCAGCATACCGTCGGCCCAGGCGCCGCTGTTGGCGTCGGTGGCGCGCGGGGTATCCCAGCCCTTGCGGGTGAAATTGACCTGGCGGGTGGCATCGACGCTCAGCGGCAAACCGCTGTAGCTGTTGGGCATGACGTCGACCTGGCCGGCCAGCACTGCCAGTTGGGTGTGGTCGTTGAACTGGCGCACATTCAGGCGCGCCGTCTGGCTACTGAGCAGGCCCTGGCCGGTCAGCACATGCAAGGGCGTGTCACCGGCACGGGTGGTCAGCAGGATTTCACCTTCGAGCAGGCGTACCAGGCGCTGCCGACCGTCGAAATGCACATCCACCGCGCTGCCGGTGTTGAGCTGCAACTGGCTGCCGTCGGCCAGTTGCACCGTGCGGCGCTGGCCCACCGGGCTGCGATAGTCGGCGCTCAGCGGCGGCAGGATATGTTGCTGGCGCAGGCTCCACGCGGCTGCCGAGCCAGCACCGAGGATCAAAAGCAACTTCAGCGCCTGGCGTCGGCTGCTGGAGCGCGGTGCATTCAAGGCTGCGTGGGCCAGGGGCGAAGGCATCCCGCGCAGGCGCTGGTTGACCTGTTGGATCTGCTCCCAAGCACGCTGGTGCTCGCTGTGGGCGTTCAGCCATTGCTGCCAGGCCGCTTGCTGGCGAGGGTTGAGCGTGCCTTGCTGCATTTCCAGCAGCCAGTGCACGGCTTGTTCGGCGACTTGGCTGGAGACGTTCATAGGGCGAAGTAGCAACGCATGGCGGCTTTGGTCAGATGACGTTTGACCGTGGCGATGGAGATGCCCAGCTCGGCGCTGATTTGCGCGTAGGTCAGACCGTCGAGCTGGGCCAGCAGGAATGCGCGTTTCACCAGCCTGGGCAGGCCGTCGAGCAGTTGGTCCAGCTCCAGCAGGGTTTGCAGAATAATTGCGCGGTCTTCTTCCGATGGCACCACATGCTCGGGCATTTGCGCCAGGGCATCGAGGTAGGCGCGTTCCAGGTCCTGGCGGCGATAGAAGTTGCACAGCACGCGCTTGGCCACGGTGGTGAGGAAAGCGCGGGGCTCGATCAGCGTCGGGGTTTCCCGTGCGCTGAGCACGCGAATAAAGGTGTCCTGGGCCAGGTCGGCGGCGTTTTCCGGGCAGCCGAGCTTGCGTCGCAACCAGCCGGTGAGCCAGTGGTGATGGTCGTTATACAAAACTTCGACGGTGTTGGAAGGCTGCAACGCGATCACTCCACAAGCATTGACATGCTTTAGAGAACAAGAATTGTTCGCATTGTAGGGTGAGTGACGAGGTTCGGCAATCGGCCAGGGCAGGTGATTCATCCGTTCTCTTTTGCTTATGAGAATATTTATCATTAATATTGCGCGCTGATGAACTTGGCGCCTGCCGCATGAAAAGCAAAACCGCATTGCCCCTTTCCTATCGCCTCGCTGTCACCTCGCGCGTGCTGGCAGCTGTCATCGGTGGTTACTTGATGGCTTCCCTGGCCGCCATCTGTCTGGCGCTCTGGTTGCCCACTTCCCGCGCCGATGCGGTGGTCACCGGCATGATGAGTTCGTTCGTGTTCTACCTGCTGGCGGTGCTCTGGTGTTTTGCTTGCCGCACGGCCTGGCGCGCCTGGGCCGGGGTGATGCTGCCGAGTGCGCTGTTCGCCACGTTGGCCGGCGTTGGTTTCTGGGTGGCGCACACATGAAAGAGGGCTTTCGCCAGGCCATGGCCTGGCTGCATACCTGGGCCGGATTGATCTTCGGTTGGTTGCTGTTTGCGATTTTCCTGACGGGCACCCTGGCCTATTTCAAAGACGAAATGACCCACTGGATGCAGCCCGAAGTGCAGGCCCATCCCCTGGACGACGGGCGTAGCCTTGCCGTAGCTCAGAATTACCTGCAACAACAGGCGCCCACGGCGGCGCGTTGGTTCATTACCTTGCCGACCCAACGCGATCCCGGCCTGTCGGTGATGTGGCAAGACAAGGTCGAGCCCGGCAAGCGCGGCACCTTTATCCAGAAAACCCTCGACCCGGTCAGCGGCCAGCCCGTCCAGGCCCGCGACAGCAAGGGCGGCGAGTTCTTCTATCGGTTCCACTTCCAGCTGCAAATGCCTTACCCGTGGGGCCGCTGGCTCTCGACCATCGCCGCCATGGTGATGTTGGTCGCACTGATCACCGGCATCATCACCCACAAAAAAATCTTCAAGGACTTCTTCACCTTCCGCCCGCGCAAAGGCCAGCGCTCCTGGCTCGACGGGCATAACGCGGTGGGTGTGCTGGTGCTGCCTTTTCACCTGATGATCACCTACAGCAGCCTGGTGATTTTCATGAACATGGTCATGCCCGCGCCCATCATGGCGTCCTACGGCGATGACAGCCGGGCGTTCTTCGATGAATTGTTTCCCGCTACCAACAATGCGCCCGCCCTGGGTCAACCCGGCCAATTGCTGCCGTTACTGCCGATGTACCAGCAGGCCCGCGAGCAGTGGGCGGGCGGCCATGTGGGGCGGCTGGCGGTCAACAACCCGGGCGATGTCAACGCCTCGGTCAATGTGTCGCGCGCCGGCTCCGACAGCGTGGTGCACGCCTTTGGCAATACCCTGTCGTTCAACGGCACCACCGGCGAGCTGCTGCGGGCCAGTGGCAAGCCGTCTTTGCCTGCGGTAATTGGTGGCAGCTTCTATGGGTTGCACATGGGCCATTTCGCCGGTCCCGTGCTGCGCTGGTTGTACTTTATCTGCGGCCTGGCGGGCACGGCGATGATCGGCACCGGGCTGGTGATCTGGCTTGGCAAGCGCCAGCTCAAGCACGCCAAAACCTCGGTGATGCCGTTTGAACTGCGGTTGGTGGAAGTGTTGAACGTTGCCAGCATGGCCGGGCTGATGATCGCCATCGCCGCGTTTTTCTGGGCCAATCGACTGCTGCCGGTGAGTTTCGCCGAACGTTCTGACTGGGAAGTACAGGCCTTCTTTATCGCCTGGGGCCTGAGCTTGCTGCACGCCATGCTGCGACGCGGTCGTCAGGGTTGGGTTGAGCAACTGAGCTTCGGCGCGTTGCTGTTCGCGCTGATCCCGCTGCTTAACGCCAGCACCACCTCGCAGCATTTGGGCGTCTCTCTGGTCAATGGCGATTGGGCCATGGCGGGCTTCGACCTGACCTGCCTGGCCAGTGGCGTGTTCCTCGCCTGGGCGGCCTGGAAGATGCACCACCGCACGGCGCCGCAACCCAAGGCCGAACGTGCGCGTGGCCTGACGCTCAAGCAGGAGGCCAACTGATGCTGCTCGCGCTGCTGATGTGCTACGCCGGGTTTACGGCGCTGTGCCTGTCCACCGACCGCCACCACGGCGAACTGCTGCACAGCAAACCTACGCCCACTCGGCGCCTGGGGCTGCGGGTGGGTGGCTGGTTGCTGCTGATGGTTGCGATCTGGCCCGCCGTGTTTGCCGCCGGTTGGAGCCAGGGCCTGGTGCAGTGGTGCGCGGTGTTGATGCTCAGCGCCTTGCTGCTGGTGTTGCTGTTGCCGTATCGGCCAAGGCTGGCCTTGATTCTGGCAGGCCTTGGCCTGCTGGCCAGCCCGGTTGCGGCCTTCGCCCTGTTCTGAGCCTGCCATGATGATCAGCCCACCGCCGGAACCTCAGGACAGCCCGCACCCGGATGCGGCCGGTGGGCGTGCGCATTTCCTGCAGGTATTTTTATCCCAGCGTTCGCAGATGGAGGCATTGGTGAGCCGCCGGGTTGGTTGCCGCGCCACGGCGGCCGACCTGGTGCAGGACTTGTTCCTGCGTTTCTGGCGCCGCCCTTTGGTGCAGGTTGAGGAGCTCAGCACTTACCTGCTGCGCTGCGCGGGCAATATCGCCATCGACCATCTGCGCAGCGAAGGCGCGCGGGTACGCAGCAGTGAAGGCTGGCGGCCCGAGCAGCCAGATCACCACAGTTGTGAACCCCAGGCGGCGCTGGAGGCAGGCAATGATCTGCGCCATGTCGAAGCCGCCTTGCGCAGCTTGCCCGAACGCACTCGGCAGATTTTCCTGCTTAACCGCATCCACGGTCGCAAATACGCCGAGATCGCCAAGGCCATGGGGCTGTCCCAAAGCGCCGTAGAAAAACATATGATGCGCGCCCTCGAAGCCTGCAAGGCCAGCCTTCGTGAACCGCCGCCTCCACGTACGCCAGGGAAAGCACCGTGAACGTTACGCCCACACCCGCCCAGGAACAGGCCGCGCTGGCCTGGCTGAGCCTGTTGCATGACCAGCCCAGCAGCGGCGACCAGGCCACGTTCAGCCGCTGGCTGCGCGCCGACCCCGCGCATGTCCAGGCTTACTCCCAGGCCCAGGTGCTGTGGGAGTTGAGCGAAGTGCCGGCACGCCAGCTGGCCGATGAGGACGCGCTGGCCTTGCAGGGCTACCTCAACCAGATCAACACCTCCAGGCGTTCACGGGGGTTGCGCTGGACCGCCGCCCTGGCGATGGCCGCAAGCCTGCTGCTGATGGTGGCGATGGGCGCCGGTTGGCAGCCGTCGCGCTGGGTCGATGAGTTGGGTGCCGATTACGTGACAGCGGCGGGGGAGGTAAAGACCTTCATCCTGGCAGATCAATCCCAGGTCACCCTGGATGCCGACAGCGCCATTGCCGTGGATTTCAGCCAGGGTGAGCGGCATATCCAACTGCGGCGCGGGGCGGGGTTTTTCAGCGTGAGCCACACGGGACAGCCCTTTGTGGTGGAGGCGGGCGGTGGTGAGGCGCGGGTGCTGGGCACCCAGTTCGAAGTGCGTCTGCAACCTGCAGGCGCTGAGGTCACCGTGCTGTCCGGGCGAGTCGGCGTAACCCCATCCAAACAGGGCCTGCAACAGGTCCTGGCAGCGGGTCAGCAAGTGGCCTATGCCGACGGCGTAGCCGACGCCCTGCACGCGGTCGACAGCCAGTCACGCCTGGCCTGGCGTGACGGCTGGCTCAATTACTACAAGGCGCCGCTGGCAGATGTGGTCAAGGACCTGAGCCGTTACTACCCGGGCCGCATCCTGTTGCTCAACGATGAGATAGGCGCCAGACGCGTCAGCGGCAGCTTTGCGAGCAGCGATCCGCAGGCGGTGTTGAATGCGCTGCAAGCGGTGCTCGGCTTTGAACAACACTCACTGCTGGGGCGCATGATCGTGTTGCGCTAGGCCCAAGGCGCCGTTCACCGAACCTTCATCGCAATCGCCCAAACCTGTCACCAAACGGTTACACGTGCCGTGGATCATCCCTGGTTCCTGAGCAAATGGTCAGGAAGAGCCTCTCTGCCCCATACAACACAACAATGTCAGTAAGGGATCAACACGTGAACTACAACACTCTTTATGCCCTGCTTATGGCATCGGGCCTGGGCGGCTTTGCGCCGCTGGTTCTGGCCGATGACACACAGGATGTGGGTTCGGTGAATGTTACCGGCAAGCAGACCCTGGGCAACGGGCATATGATTCGCGAGGAAAGTGCCAAGGCGCGCTCGACGGTCACCAAAGAAGCCATGGATGAAATGTCGGCCACCGCCAACGCCATCGACAAGCTCAAGTACACCCCGGGCATCAACGTTTCCAGTGATGACGCCAGCGGTACCAGCGGCACCAGCTTCACCATGCGCGGTATGAGTTCGGACCAGGTCGGGGTTTCAGTCGACGGCGTGCCGATTAACGACTCGGGCAACTACAGCGTGTATTCCAACCAGCTGGGCGACCCGGAAAACCTCGCCGAAGTGTTCGCCACTCAGGGTTCGTCGGAGGCGGACGGCCCGCACATCGGCTCCAGCGGCGGCAACATCGGCATGATCACTGTCCGGCCGACCAAAGACGCCGGGGTATTCGCCAAGCAGATCGTAGGCGCCAATGCCCTGCGCAAGACGTTCGTGCGGGCAAATACCGGCGATTTTGGTGGCTTGAAAACCTGGGTCTCGGCGTCGCACCTGGAAGGCGATAAATGGCGCGGCAAGGGCACCCTGCGCAGCGACAAAATCGAGTGGAGCAGCCTCTTCGAAGGTGACAACGGCAGCTCCACACTGGCCACGGTCAAGTACAACAAGCAGGAAAACTACAACTACAACAGCCTGAGCAAGTCACAGTTCGAGACGGAGGGGCGACGCAAGGATTACGCCGAAAGCCCGGTGTACAAGGCAGGTTTGTTGTCGGCGTCCTACAAGCTCAACCGCAACCCCTTCGAAAGCGTAAACGCTACGCTGACCCAGCGCTGGCAATTGCAGGACAACCTGTCGCTGACCGTCACGCCGTACTACTACTGGTCCAACGGCGGCAGCTTCAGCGGCCAGACCGCCTCCAACCTGGGCCCGAAGTCCGACAAGGCCGGCAACTACGACCTGAGTAACCTGCAATCGGCCAACTACTATCGCCCGTCGTGGACCGAGACCTGGCGCCCCGGTTTCACCGCCAAAATGAAGTGGGACATCAACGAAGCGCACAGCCTGGACTACGGCTACTGGTATGAGCGCGCACGCCAGCGCCAGACCCAGCCATTTATCGGGATCAACGGCGAAGGCGCGCCCGATGATGTGTGGGGCGATTACAACAGCGGCGGGCAGGTGGTCGACAAGAATGGCGCCACCGTACAAGGTCGCCACTATTACACCGTCACCCCGGCGCAGAAACTCTGGGTGCAGGACAATTGGCAAGCCACGCCGGACCTGAGTTTTGTCGCGGGCCTGGCCTACCAATACGTCGAGCGCGACGGCGACAACCTCGGCAGCCTGTACGACAAACCGGAAAAACGTAACACCCGTTACCACCAGTTCCTGCCCAATTTCAGTGCCAAGTACCAGGTCGATGAAAGCAACCAGGCGTTCTACAACGTCACCCGCAATATGCGCACACCGCCCAACTATGTGCTCTACAACAAGGGAGACTCCGTCAGCCTCAAGTCCGAATTGAGCTGGAACCAGGAACTGGGCTGGCGTTATACCGAAGACGACATGGCCCTGAGTGCGACCTTGTTCTATATCAGCTTCAAGGATCGCCAGGTGTCGACCACCGACGCCAGCGGTGACTACATGGTGCTCAACGTCGGCAGCGTGGATAACAAGGGGCTGGAACTGGAGTGGAGTGGCTTGTTGCCGCACAACTTCAACTACTACGCCTCGTACACCTACACCCAGTCCGAGCAGAAGGACGATTTGCTGAGCAAGAACGTGCTGCTGCCAACCTCGGGCAAGCAACTGGCCAACGTGCCGGAAAACATGTTCAATCTGGTGTTCGGGTACGACGACTCGCGGTTCTACGGGAATGTCGCGGGCAAGTATGTCGGCAGCTTTTATGGTGATTTGACCAACAAGGAAAAGATCGAAGGCCGTACGGTGTTTGACCTTAACGCCGGTATTTACTTGCCGGTGGACAAAAAGATCATCAAGTCGGCAACCCTGCGGTTTTCGATGCTCAACGTGTTTGACAAGCAATACCTGAGCTCCGCGCGTACCGTTGCGTTCAACTCGGCGCCGGTCAACGGGCTGGGGGCAAGCACGGCGTATTACAACGTCGGCGAGGAGCGCACGGCGATGGTGTCTCTGGAAGCCAACTTCTAAGGCCACCACACGACCCAATGTGCAGAGCTGACGTGTGTGGGAGCTGGCTTGCCTGCGATAGCGGTGTGTCAGTCACAGGTATTGAACCTGTTACACCGCCATCGCAGGCAAGCCAGCTCCCACATTTGATTGGGTGTTACTTCAGGGCGGCCATGATTGCTTCGGGGTTGTAGTCGCGAATCAACGTGCCGTTCACATCCACAAACGGGATTCCGCCACCACCCAGCGCCTCATAGGCCTTGCGCGCCTGGGCGTCCTTTTCGATATCCAGCGCCTGGTACGGTATGCCTTTCTGGTCCAGAAAACGCTGGATCTGCTTGCAGTACCCGCACCACTGCGTGGAATACAACACCACACGCGCCGAGGCGCGTACCTGCTCCGACACTACCTGGGAGGGGTTGAACGCCCGCTCGATCTTGCCCCAGTTCTGGATCGCAACCACCACCAGTAACACCAGCAGGACTTTCTTCAGAACCCCGCCCAGCATCAGTTACGGCGCTTGAGCTGGTCGGTCAGCTGGGTCGGCAGGCCCTTGATGATCAAGGTGCCGGCGGCTTCGTCGTACTCGATCTTGTCGCCCAACAGGTGCGCTTCGAAGCTAATGGACAAACCCTCGGCGCGCCCGGTGAAGCGGCGGAACTGGTTAAGGGTGCGTTTGTCGGCTGGAATTTCCGGTGACAGGCCGTAATCCTTGTTGCGGATATGGTCATAGAACGCTTTTGGCCGATCTTCATCGATCAGGCCGGAGAGCTCTTCCAGGCCCATGGGTTCGCCGAGCTTGGCCTGGCTGCTGGCGTAGTCCACCAGGGTCTTGGTCTTTTCGCGGGCGGATTCGTCAGGCAGGTCTTCGCTTTCAACGAAGTCACTGAACGCCTTGAGCAGGGTGCGGGTTTCGCCCGGGCCGTCGACGCCTTCCTGGCAGCCGATAAAGTCGCGGAAGTACTCCGAGACCTTCTTGCCGTTCTTGCCCTTGATAAACGAGATGTATTGCTTGGACTGCTTGTTGTTCTGCCACTCGGAAACGTTGATGCGTGCCGCCAGGTGCAGTTGGCCCAGGTCCAGGTGGCGCGAGGGCGTCACGTCCAGCTCGTCGGTGACTGCCACGCCTTCGCTGTGGTGCAGCAGGGCGATGGCCAGGTAGTCGGTCATGCCTTGTTGGTAGTGGGCAAACAGCACATGGCCGCCGGTGGAGAGGTTGGACTCCTCCATCAGCTTCTGCAGGTGCTCCACCGCCGTACGGCTGAAGGCGGTGAAGTCCTGGCCACCGTCAAAGTATTCCTTCAACCAGCCGCTGAACGGGTGCGCGCCCGACTCGGCGTGGAAGAAGCCCCAGGCCTTGCCTTGTTTGGCGTTGTAGCTCTCGTTGAGGTCGGCAAGCATGTTCTCGATAGCGGCCGACTCGGACAGTTCGGAGTCGCGGGCATGAAGAACTGCGGGTGTGCCGTCGGGTTTTTTGTCGATCAGGTGGACGATGCAATGACGGATCGGCATAGGCTTCTCGGCTGGTTGAAGGGGGAGCGGTCGGCCTCCCCGAAAAGTCGCCCAGTGTACCGCACCCATTGGCCGCGACGTGCCCCAAAGGGCATTTTGGATGGCCTCCGACCGCCCATATGCCTTTTTTTCACGGTTTAGAGCGATAAAGCTGACCAAATGGGTATGTTGAGGCGGATATTTCCCCGTCTCTGTGCTAGTTTTGCCCCGTCTTACGCCAAGTCTCGGCGTTAAGCGTGCATTCAGCATTTGTCAGGTCGAACCAATCCCCGTTTCAAGCATCTATAACCCCGATCTCCGTGGTTATAGCCGGGGATGCCAGGCCATGACGGTCGGGCTCGACGGCTGACACTGCACTCTGCAATCCATATGAATTTGATAGGGAAGGAACACCACAATGGCTTTGACTAAAGACCAACTGATCGCTGATATCGCTGAAGCTATCGACGCGCCAAAAACCACCGCGCGCGCTGCTCTGGACCAACTGGGCCAGATCGTTGCCGATCAGCTGGAAAATGGCGGCGAAATCACTCTGCCAGGCATTGGCAAGCTGAAAGTGACCGAGCGTCCTGCCCGTACCGGCCGTAACCCTTCGACTGGCGCTGCCATCGAAATCGCTGCCAAGAAAGTTATCAAGCTGGTTGTGGCTAAAGGCCTGACCGACGCTGTTAACAAGTAAGACGCAGTAAAAAAACCGTGCTCCGGAGTGATCCGGGCACGGTTTTTTGTTGCCTGCGTTTTTTAACTGTAGGAGCGAGCTTGCTCGCGAAAAACGTTAACGATAACGCGCCCGTCCTGGTTGAGCGTGGCGCCTTGGCGTTTTTCGCGAGCAAGCTCGCTCCTACAGGTGGGCGTCAGCGAACCCAGCGCTGGCGCCAGATCTGCTGTTCGTTCTTGGTCTGGAAGGTCCAGGCCACAAACCGGCTCTGCTTCTGCCCCTGAGACATCTCCACCACCTGGCTTTCCAGCACGCCGGCTTTTTTCAGCGCGGTTTCGATCGCAGGCAAGTTGGACGCTTTTGACACCAGGGTGCTGAACCACAGCACTTTGTGGGCAAAATGCGCGCTCTCGGCGATCAATTGCGTTACAAACCGCGCTTCGCCGCCTTCACACCACAACTCGGCCGATTGGCCACCGAAGTTGAGCACCGGCAACTTGCGCTTCGGATCCGCCTTGCCCAGGGCGCGCCACTTGCGCTCGCTGCCCTTGGTGGCTTCATCCATGGATGCATGGAACGGCGGGTTGCACATGGTCAGGTCAAAGCGTTCGCCCGGCTCCAGCAAGCCCAACAGGATCTGCTTGGGGTTGGGCTGTTGGCGCAGCTGGATAACCTTGCTCAGGTCATTGGACTGCACGATGGCCTTGGCGGCGGACACGGCAATCGGGTCGACCTCCGAGCCCAGGAAGTTCCAGCGGTACTCCATATAGCCAATCAGCGGGTACACGCAGTTGGCGCCCATGCCGATATCCAGCACCTTGACGATCGAGCCACGTGGGATCTTGCCGTCGTTGACGCTGGCGAGCAGGTCGGCGAGGAAGTGCACATAGTCGGCACGCCCCGGTACCGGGGGGCACAGGTAATCGGCCGGGATGTCCCAGTGCTGGATGCCATAGAACGACTTGAGCAACGCCCGGTTGAACACCCGCACCGCGTCTGGGCTAGCAAAGTCGATGCTTTCCTTGCCATAGGGGTTGATGATCACGAATTTCGCCAGTTCCGGCGTGGTCTTGATCAGCGCCGGGAAGTCGTAACGGCCCGTGTGGCGGTTGCGCGGGTGCAAGGTGGCCTCTTTGCGCGGCGCGACGGGCTTGGTCGTGGCGGCGGTTTTAGGCTTCTTGCGCGGAGGTTTTGGCGTAGTCGGGGCGGTCATGATGATTCTGGTGTTGGCTCAAAGTGGTGAGCATTGTCACACATTCCTGAACACAACTCGGTCAAATGTGGGAGCTGGCTTGCCTGCGATAGCATCACCTCGGTATGCCTGATACACCGAGTCGTCAGTATCGCAGGCAAGCCAGCTCCCACAGGGATAGGGTTTTGATTGGGAAATGGTGTCGTTTTCCTGGACAAAAAAAGAGGCCCGAAGGCCTCTTTCTCTACATGGTTTCCCCTTACAGGCTGGAAATTCGCGCGTGTTGCTCCGCCAGCTTGCCCAAGGCCTGTTCAGCCTCGGCCAACTTGGCGCGTTCTTTCTCGATCACTTCAGCTGGCGCTTTGTCAACGAACGCCGCGTTGGACAGCTTGCCGCCCACCCGCTGCACTTCGCCTTGCAGACGCGCAATTTCCTTGTCGAGGCGGGCAAGTTCCGCGCCCTTGTCGATCAGGCCGGCCATCGGCACCAGCACTTCCATATCACCGACCAACGCGGTGGCAGACAGCGGTGCTTCGGCATCGGCAGCCAATACGGTGATCGACTCCAGCTTGGCCAGCTTCTTGAGCAGCGCATCGTTTTCGCTGAGACGGCGCTGATCTTCGGCACTGGCATTCTTGACGAACACGGCCAATGGCTTGCCCGGCCCGATGTTCATCTCGGCGCGGATGTTGCGCGTGCCGAGCATCAGGGTCTTGAGCCATTCGATATCGCTTTCGGCGGCCTCATCGATGCGCGCTTCGTTGGCCACTGGCCAAGGCTGCAGCATGATGGTCTTGCCTTCGATACCGGCCAACGGCGCCAGGCGCTGCCAGATTTCTTCGGTGATGAACGGCATGAACGGATGCGCCAGGCGCAGCGCCACTTCCAGCACGCGCACCAGGGTGCGACGGGTGCCGCGCTGGCGTTCGACCGGCGCGTTTTCGTCCCACAGTACCGGCTTGGACAGTTCCAGGTACCAGTCGCAATACTGGTTCCAGATGAACTCGTACAGGGCCTGTGCGGCCAGGTCGAAACGGAACTGGTCGAGCTGGCGGGTCACTTCGGCTTCGGTGCGTTGCAGCTGCGAGATGATCCAGCGATCAGCCAGGCTCAGCTCATAGGATTCGCCGTTCTGGCCGCAGTCTTCGCCTTTGTCCAGCACGTAGCGCGCCGCGTTCCAGATCTTGTTGCAGAAGTTGCGATAGCCTTCGACGCGGCCCATGTCGAACTTGATGTCGCGACCGGTGGAGGCCAGCGAGCAGAAAGTGAAGCGCAGGGCGTCGGTGCCGTAGCTGGCGATGCCGTCGGCGAATTCATCGCGGGTCTGCTTCTCGATCTTTTTCGCCAGTTTCGGCTGCATCAGGCCCGAGGTGCGTTTCTGCACCAGAGTTTCCAGGTCGATGCCGTCGATGATGTCCAGCGGGTCCAGGACGTTGCCCTTGGACTTGGACATCTTCTGGCCCTGGCCGTCGCGCACCAGGCCGTGTACGTACACGGTCTTGAACGGTACCTGCGGGGTGCCGTCTTCGTTCTTCACCAGGTGCATGGTGAGCATGATCATCCGGGCAACCCAGAAGAAAATGATGTCGAAGCCGGTGACCAGCACGTCGGTGGAGTGGAATTTCTTCAGGAACTCGGTCTGCTGCGGCCAGCCCAGGGTAGAGAAGGTCCACAGGCCCGAGCTGAACCAGGTGTCCAGTACGTCGTTGTCCTGTTGCAGCGCGATGTCGGCGCCGAGGTTGTGCTTGGCACGCACTTCGGCTTCGTCGCGGCCTACATAGACCTTGCCCGACTCGTCGTACCAGGCCGGAATGCGGTGGCCCCACCACAGCTGACGGCTGATGCACCAATCCTGGATGTCGCGCATCCAGGAGAAATACATGTTTTCGTACTGTTTAGGCACGAACTGGATGCGGCCGTCTTCAACGGCGGCAATCGCAGGTTCTGCCAGCGGCTTGGTGGACACGTACCACTGGTCGGTCAGCCACGGCTCGATCACAGTGCCGGAGCGGTCGCCCTTCGGCACTTTCAGGCCGTGGTCGTCAACGCTGACCAGCAAACCGGCGGCGTCGAAGGCTGCAACGATCTGCTTGCGCGCTTCAAACCGGTCCAGGCCTGCGTATTCGGCCGGGATCTTGCCGTCAATGCTGTCGTTCAGCGAGCCGTCCAGGTTGAACACCTGGCAGGCCGGCAATACGGCGGCATTTTTGTCGAAGATGTTCAGCAACGGCAGGTTGTGGCGCTTGCCGACTTCGTAGTCGTTGAAATCGTGGGCCGGGGTGATTTTCACGCAGCCGGTGCCGAACTCAGGGTCGCAGTAGTCATCCGCGATGATCGGGATACGGCGGCCAACCAGTGGCAGTTCGACGAATTTGCCGATCAGCGCCTGGTAGCGCTCGTCGTTCGGGTTAACGGCCACGGCGGCATCGCCGAGCATGGTTTCCGGACGGGTAGTGGCGACGATCAGGTACTCATTGCCTTCAGCGGTCTTGGCGCCGTCGGCCAGCGGGTACTTGAGGTTCCACAGGAAGCCTTTCTCGTCATGGTTTTCCACTTCGAGGTCGGAAATCGCCGTGTGCAACTTGGTGTCCCAGTTAACCAGGCGCTTGCCACGGTAGATCAGGCCGTCTTCGTGCAGGCGCACGAAGGCTTCCTTCACGGCTTCCGACAGGCCGTCGTCCATGGTGAAGCGCTCGCGGCTCCAGTCCACGGACGAGCCCAGGCGACGGATCTGACGGCTGATATTGCCGCCGGACTGGTCCTTCCATTCCCAGACTTTCTCCAGGAATTTCTCGCGGCCCAGGTCGTGACGGTTCTGGCCGGTGGCTTCCAGTTGGCGTTCCACCAGCATTTGCGTGGCGATACCGGCGTGGTCGGTACCCGGCTGCCACAGGGTGTCTCGACCCTGCATACGGCGGAAACGGATCAACGCATCCATGATCGCATTGTTGAAGCCATGGCCCATGTGCAGGCTGCCAGTGACGTTCGGTGGCGGAATCATGATGGTGTAGGAGTCGCCCGCACCTTGTGGGGCGAAATAGTTCTCGGACTCCCAGGTGTTGTACCAGGAAGTTTCGATAGCGTGGGGCTGGTAGGTCTTATCCATGCGCGGCGGGACCCTAGTTGGCATTTATTCAGGAAAGCCGGCAAGTATAACGAGGGATAGGGGCGAGGGCGAGGTGAAGACGGTTTAAGACCGATGCAGAATTAATGTGGGAGCTGGCTTGCCTGCGATGGCGGTGTTTCAGTCAGCATCGTCGGCGACTGATGCGCCGCCATCGCAGGCAAGCCAGCTCCCACAGGGATCTATGCAAGGTTTAAGACTGGTATTGGCTGAGCAACCGCTCCATGCGCGCATCCATCCGACGCTTGATCTCGGCTTCGATATGCGGCGCAAAGTCATCGATCACATCCTGCATGATCAGCTGGGCGGCAGCGCGCAGTTCGTTGTCCAGGTGCAGCAGCAGGGCATCGGGGGCTTTTTCTGCGGCGGGGGCGGGTTGTTCAACCACAGGTTCCGGCGCGGCAGGCTTGTGGCCGACCATGTCGAACAGCAGCGGTATCTGTACCTCGCCATCGGCCGTTTCGGTCAGCAGCGGCGGTTGCAGGTTGTCATCACCCAGCAACTGACGGATCGACTCCAGGTCGTCCAGCAGGTGGTCGTCTTTTTTCAGCGGGTTGGGAGTGTCCATCGTGTGCTCTAAAGTCGTTGTAACCGGTGATCCTGCAGAGAATAGCCCTGTTCGCGATAGAAACGAAAACTCTCCCGCGCGGCCTGACGAATAGCCGGGTCTTCCACCACCACTTCCGCCACACGGGCGAACGCCTTGGCAAAGGCCGGTACTTTCAGGTCCAGATTGACCAACAGGTCATGGTGATCGCCGCAACTGTCGCCCAGGCCCAGCACTACCAGGCCTTCGGGTTCTGATTCGGCGGGGCCGTGGGGCACGAAGCTTTCGCCCTTGAAGCGCCACAGGCGCGCATCCAGCTCATCGCGTTGGGCGGCATCGCTGCAATGCAGGTAGATGCGATGGCCCATGCGCCAGGCTTTTTCGGTGAGCTTGCAGGCAAAGTCCAGGCGCGCGAGGGGATCGGCGCTGGGCAATATATAGAAGTCGACTTGGGTCATTGCAGTTCCTGGTGCTGGCCCGCGGCCTCTGTAGGAGCGAGCTTGCTCGCGAAAAACCTGAGGACACCGCGCTCATCCAGGATGGGCGCGTTATCGTTGGCGATCTTCGCGAGCAAGCTCGCTCCTACAAAGGGCGCGGGGGGCGCTTAGGCCTTGGCGCGATCCAGCAGGTATTGGGTCAGCAGGGGTACCGGACGGCCAGTTGCGCCTTTGTCCTTGCCGCCGCTGGTCCAGGCGGTGCCGGCGATGTCCAGGTGGGCCCAGTTGAAGTTCTTGGCAAAGCGCGACAGGAAGCAGGCCGCCGTGATGGTGCCGGCTTTCGGGCCGCCAATGTTGGCGATGTCGGCGAATGGGCTGTCCAGTTGTTCCTGGTACTCATCGAACAGCGGCAGTTGCCAGGCGCGGTCGTCGGCAGCCTTGCCGGCGCTGAGCAGTTGCTCGATCAGTTCGTCGTTGTTGCCCAGCAGGCCCGACGTGTGGGAACCCAAGGCAACGATGCACGCGCCGGTCAGGGTGGCGATGTCGATCACGGCCTGGGGCTTGAAGCGCTCGGCGTAGGTCAGGGCGTCGCACAGCACCAGGCGGCCTTCGGCGTCGGTGTTGAGGATTTCCACGGTCTGGCCGCTCATGGTGGTGACGATATCGCCCGGGCGGGCCGCGCCGCCGCTCGGCATGTTCTCGGCACAAGCCAGAATGCACACCAGGTTGATCGGCAGCTTGAGTTCCAGCACGGCACGCAGGGTACCGAATACGCTGGCGGCGCCGCCCATGTCGTACTTCATCTCATCCATGCCCGCGCCCGGCTTGAGGCTGATGCCGCCGGTGTCGAAGGTGATGCCTTTACCCACCAGGGCGTAAGGCTTCTCGGACTTCTTGCCGCCGTTGTATTGCATCACGATCAGGCGTGGCGGCTGGTCGCTGCCCTGGCCTACGGCATAGAACGAGCCCATGCCCAGGTCCTTGATCTTCTTTTCGTCCAGCACTTCAACCTTCAAGCCCTTGAACTCTTTGCCCAATGCCTTGGCCTGTTCGCCCAGGAATGTCGGGTGGCAGATGTTCGGCGGCAGGTTGCCCAGGTCGCGAGTGAACGACATGCCGTTAGCGATGGCCTGGGCGTGGGTCACGGCGCGCTGAACTTCAGCCTGAGCGGCCTTGATGGTCAGCAGGGTGATTTTTTTCAGGGCGCGCGGTTCGGCCTTCTGGCTCTTGAACTGGTCGAAAACATAACCGCCGTCCAGCAGCGACTCGGCCAACAGGCGGGTCTTGCCGTAGCTGTCACGGCCCTTGACCACGATTTCGTCGAGTGCCAGTGCCGCATCGCTGCCGCCCAGGCCCTTGAGGGTGGTGAGAATGCCGCTGATGATCTTGCGCAGCGTACGGTCGCCCAGTTCGGCGTCCTTGCCCACGCCCACCAGCAATACGCGCTCGGCCTTGAGGTTGGGCAGGCTCTGCAGCAGCAGGCTCTGGCCGACTTTACCGGCCAGGTCGCCGCGCTTGAGGATCGCGCTGATCGCGCCGCCGCTCAGTTCGTCCAGTTGCTTGGCGGCGACGCCGAGTGTGCGGCCTTCGCCGACAGCGACCACGAGGGTGGCGGTTTTCAACGTTTCGGGGCTAACGCTTTTTACAACCAATTCCATGTTCGGGTCCCTTATCAAGGTCTGTGAGCCTGGAGTTTGTACTCAGGCTTGAAGCTCGGCAGCTTGGTAAACCGCCTGCGGGCAAAGGCCGCAGTTTGAACCTCGCCGACGGAGCCTGACAACCCTTGGCGCACGCTTTGTGCGTGCGCATGAGTAAGCTCCGTGACAGGCGCGGTCAATCACAGGATAATGCGCCATCTTTTCAGCCGGCCCGTGGTAAACGGGTCGACTTGGTATGCTTGCTTGTTTGGCCGCCTTAGCCTGACAACCCTGGAGTGTCTGGTTTGATCGTCTTCCGTTATCTGTCCCGCGAAGTCCTGTTGACCCTGAGTGCCGTGAGTGCGGTGTTGCTGGTCATCATCATGAGTGGTCGTTTCGTCAAGTTCCTGGCTCAAGCCGCCGCAGGCGCACTGGACCCGGGGTCGTTGTTCTTGATCATGGGCTACCGGATGCCCGGGATGCTGCAGTTGATCCTGCCATTGGGCCTGTTTCTCGGCATATTGCTGGCCTATGGCCGCTTGTACCTTGAAAGCGAAATGACCGTGCTGTCGGCCACCGGCATGAGCCAGCAGCGGTTGCTGGCCATGACCATGGTGCCCGCCGCCGGTGTTGCCCTGGTGGTGGCCTGGTTGAGCATGAGCCTGGCGCCCCAGGGGGCCATGCAATTCCAATTGCTGCTGAACAAGCAGGATGCCATGACCGAGTTCGACACCCTTGAGCCCGGACGCTTCCAGGCGCTCAGTGATGGTACGCGGGTGACCTATACCGAAACCATGAACGATGACCGCTCCAATCTCGGCGGCGTGTTCATTTCCCAGAAGAACCTCGGCCAGAACCAGAAAGACCGTGGCATTTCCATTCTGGTGGCCGACAGCGGTCGCCAGGAAGTGCGCCCCGACGGCAACCGCTACCTGATCCTGGAAAACGGCTACCGCTACGACGGCAGCCCGGGTCTGGCGGACTACCGGGCGATCAAGTACGACACTTATGGCGTCATGCTGCCCAAGCCCGAGATCAGCGGCGAGGTCACCGACCGCGACGCCCTGCCGACCGCATCGCTGTTCGGCAGCCAGGAACTGCGCTCCATTGCCGAGCTGCAATGGCGTTTGTCCCTGCCGCTGCTGGTATTTATCGTGACCCTGATGGCCGTGCCGCTGTCGCGCGTCAACCCGCGCCAGGGGCGTTTCCTCAAGCTGCTGCCGGCGATCCTGCTGTATATGGCCTACCTGACCATCCTGATTTCTGCCCGTGGCTCCCTGGAGAAAGGCAAGTTGCCGCCAGCCCTTGGCCTGTGGTGGGTGCACGGGGTTTTCCTGATGATCGGCCTGGGGCTGCTCTATTGGGAACCTATCCGTTTGAAAATGAAGAGCCGTCGTGGCCAGAAGGAGTTGGCCCGTGGCTAAGCTTGATCGCTACATTGGCAGCAGCGTACTGATCGCCATCCTGGCGGTACTGGGCATCATCCTCGGCCTGGCCTTGCTGTTTGCCTTCATTGATGAAGTCGGCAACGTCACCGACACCTATACGGTCACGGATGTGCTGAGCTACGTGGCGCTGACTGCGCCGCGCCGTCTCTACGACATGATGCCGATGGCGGCGCTGATCGGTTGCCTGATCGGCCTGGGCACCCTGGCCAGCAACAGCGAACTGACCATCATGCGCGCCGCTGGTGTATCCATTGGTCGTATCGTCTGGGCGGTGATGAAGCCGATGCTGCTGCTGATGGCGTGCAGCGTGCTGATCGGCGAATACGTTGCGCCCCCGGCCGAAGCCACTGCCCAGGCCAATCGCGCCCTGGCCCAGGGGTCGGGCGATGCGCAAAGCGCCAAGCACGGCTTGTGGCACCGCCAGGGTGATGAGTTCATCCACATCAACGCCGTACAACCGGGCGGCCTGTTGATCGGTGTCACGCGCTATACCTTTGATAAAGAGCGGCACATGCTGTCTTCCAGCTTCGCCAAGCGTGCGCAATACAATGCCGAGCAATGGCAGTTGAGCGACGTCACCACTACCTACTTCCGCAATGTGGGCCAAGGCACCAAGGCCAGCACCGAAGTGGTCAATGTACCGACCGAACAGTGGGATATCGCCCTGAAGCCGGAACTGCTCAACACCGTGGTGATGGTCCCCGAAGCGCTGCCGATCTCTGGTTTGTGGAGCTACATTCATTACCTCAAGGAGCAGGGCCTGAACAACGGCCGCTACTGGCTGGCGTTCTGGGTGAAAGTCCTGCAACCGGTGGTGACCGCTGCGTTGGTGTTGATGGCGATTTCCTTCATCTTCGGGCCGCTGCGCTCCGTAACCCTGGGCCAGCGGGTATTTACCGGTGTGCTGGTGGGCTTTACCTTCCGCATCGCCCAGGATTTGCTCGGGCCGTCGAGCCTGGTGTTCGGCTTCTCGCCGCTGTTTGCGGTGCTGGTGCCGACGACCATCTGCGCCGTGGCCGGGTTCTGGTTGCTGCGTCGGGCAGGTTGAAGCCACGCTCGCAAAATGCCAGCCACTGTAGGAGCGAGCTTGCTCGCGAAAATCCGCGAAACGCTGCGTTCATCCAGGATGAACGCGTTATCGTTGGCGATCTTCGCGAGCAAGCTCGCTCCTACAGTTTTAAGCCCCATTAAAATGGGGCTTTTTTGTATTGGTCAGCAAAGATGACGTCTGGCCCGAGCATCAGGTACAATTCCCGGCTATTTTTCAGCGGGCAATCTGCCTGCAGCCTTTTTGAGTGTTGATCCGTGAGTGATTTGAGTCATATCCGCAATTTCTCCATCATCGCCCACATTGACCATGGCAAGTCGACGCTGGCCGATCGGTTTATCCAGATGTGCGGCGGCCTTGCCGAACGTGAAATGGAGGCCCAGGTCCTGGATTCCATGGACCTTGAGCGCGAGCGCGGGATCACCATCAAGGCCCACAGCGTTACCCTGTATTACACCGCCAAAGACGGTATCAAGTACCAGCTGAACTTCATTGACACCCCAGGCCACGTAGACTTTACCTATGAAGTCAGCCGTTCCCTGGCGGCCTGCGAAGGTGCGTTGCTGGTGGTGGATGCGGGCCAGGGCGTTGAAGCCCAGTCCGTTGCAAACTGCTACACCGCCATCGAGCAAGGCCTGGAAGTCATGCCGGTGCTGAACAAGATCGACCTGCCTCAGGCCGATCCGGACCGTGTAAAAGAAGAAATCGAAAAAATCATCGGTATTGACGCCACCGACGCCGTCGAGTGCAGCGCCAAGACCGGCCTGGGCGTCGACGAAGTGCTCGAACGCCTGGTCAAGACCATCCCCGCGCCCACCGGCAACTACGAAGATCCGCTGCAAGCGTTGATCATCGATTCCTGGTTCGACAACTACCTGGGCGTTGTCTCCCTGGTACGCGTGCGTCAAGGCCGCGTGAAGAAGGGCGACAAGATCCTGGTCAAGTCCACCGGCAAGATCCACCTGGTGGACAGCGTCGGTGTGTTCAACCCCAAGCACACCGCTACTACTGATCTGAAAGCCGGTGAAGTAGGCTTCATCATCGCCGGTATCAAGGACATCCACGGTGCGCCAGTGGGTGACACCCTGACCCTGAGCTCCACTCCTGACGTGGCGATGCTGCCGGGCTTCAAACGCATCCAGCCGCAGGTCTACGCAGGCCTGTTCCCGGTCAGCTCCGACGACTTCGAAGACTTCCGTGAAGCGCTGCAGAAGCTGACTCTCAACGACTCGTCGTTGCAGTACACCCCGGAAAGTTCCGACGCCCTGGGCTTCGGTTTCCGTTGCGGGTTCCTGGGCATGCTGCACATGGAAATCATCCAGGAGCGCCTGGAGCGCGAATACGACCTGGACCTGATTACCACGGCACCCACGGTTATTTTTGAGCTGGCGCTGAAAACCGGTGAAACGATTTACGTCGACAACCCGTCCAAGCTCCCGGATCTGTCTTCCATCGAAGACATGCGCGAGCCGATTGTGCGCGCAAATATTCTTGTGCCGCAGGAACACCTGGGCAACGTAATTACCTTGTGTATCGAAAAGCGTGGCGTACAGCACGACATGCTGTTCCTCGGTACCCAGGTGCAAGTGACCTACGATTTGCCGATGAACGAAGTGGTTCTGGACTTCTTCGACCGTCTCAAATCCACCAGTCGCGGCTATGCTTCGCTGGATTACCATTTCGACCGTTATCAATCGGCTAATCTGGTGAAACTGGATGTGTTGATCAACGGCGACAAGGTCGATGCCCTGGCACTGATCGTGCACAAGGACAACGCGCATTACAAAGGTCGCCAGTTGACCGAGAAGATGAAAGAACTGATTCCGCGCCAGATGTTCGACGTTGCGATCCAGGCCGCCATTGGCGGGCAGATCATTGCGCGGACTTCCGTCAAGGCTCTCAGAAAGAACGTACTGGCCAAATGCTACGGCGGTGACGTAAGCCGTAAGCGCAAGCTGCTTGAGAAGCAAAAGGCCGGTAAAAAACGCATGAAGCAAGTGGGCAACGTGGAAATTCCACAAGAAGCCTTCCTTGCGGTGCTCAGGTTGGATAGTTAGGTCCTATGTCACTAAATTTCCCGCTGTTGCTGGTCATCGCCGTTGCCGTTTGCGGCCTCCTGGCGTTGCTCGATCTGGTGTTCTTCGCCCCGCGTCGGCGGTCGGCCATTGCTTCCTATCAGGGCAGCGTCAGCCAGCCCGATGCGGTGGTGGTCGAGAAGCTGAACAAAGAGCCCTTGCTGGTTGAATACGGCAAGTCGTTCTTCCCGGTGTTGTTCATCGTGTTGGTGCTGCGTTCGTTCCTGGTGGAGCCGTTTCAGATCCCTTCGGGGTCGATGAAGCCAACCCTGGACGTGGGCGACTTCATTCTCGTGAACAAGTTTTCCTACGGGATCCGCTTGCCGGTGATCGACAAGAAAGTCATCGAGATCGGTGACCCGCAGCGCGGCGATGTGATGGTGTTCCGCTACCCAAGCGACCCGAACGTCAACTACATCAAGCGTGTAGTCGGCCTGCCGGGCGATGTGGTGCGCTACACCAGCGACAAACGCCTGTTCATCAACGGTGAGTCGGTGGCCGAGAAGCTGCTGGGCGCCGAGCCGAACACCCTGGGCAGCGCCGAGCTGTACCAGGAGAAACTCGGTGCGGTAGAGCACGAAATCCGCAAGGAAATGAGCCGCTACCGCGCGATGCCTGATGGCCAGTGGAAAGTACCCGCCGGGCACTATTTCATGATGGGCGACAACCGCGACAACTCCAACGACAGCCGTTACTGGGATGACCCCAACATTCCCAAGGACCTGCTGGGCATGGTGCCCGACGAGAACATCGTCGGCAAAGCCTTCGCGGTCTGGATGAGTTGGCCGGAGCCCAAGCTCAGCCACCTGCCGAACTTCTCGCGGGTCGGGCTGATCAAGTAATACAAGCGGCGCTGTGAACACAGCGCCGAATGCTTTTCTGGGGCTTGGACATTTTCCGATGCCCGGTACCCATCAGGATTTGAATTTGAACACTGCGTCAATCGTCGATGGCCGCCGGTGCCATCAACTAGATATGGATAAACCGTGACCGTTTCTCTAAGTCGTCTCGAGCGCCAGCTCGGCTACACCTTCAAGGACCAGGAATTGATGGTCCTTGCCCTCACACACCGCAGCTTTGCAGGGCG
Source organism: Pseudomonas paralactis (assembly GCF_001439735.1). Taxonomy (GTDB): domain Bacteria; phylum Pseudomonadota; class Gammaproteobacteria; order Pseudomonadales; family Pseudomonadaceae; genus Aquipseudomonas; species Aquipseudomonas paralactis. The sequence continues at coordinate 439,117 of NZ_JYLN01000002.1, read as the reverse complement.
CAATAACGAGCGCCTGGAATTCCTTGGTGACGCTATCCTCAATTTTGCCGCCGGCGAGGCGCTGTTCGAGCGTTTCCCTCAAGCGCGCGAAGGCCAGCTGTCGCGCCTGCGCGCACGTCTTGTGAAAGGCGAAACCCTGGCCGTGCTGGCCCGAGGTTTCGGCCTGGGCGAGTACCTGCGGCTGGGTTCCGGTGAGTTGAAAAGCGGCGGTTTCCGTCGTGAGTCAATCCTGGCTGATGCCCTGGAAGCCTTGATCGGTGCGATCTACCTCGATGCCGGGATGGAGACTGCCAAGGAGCGCGTTGTCGCCTGGCTGGCCTCGGAAATCGAAAGCCTGACGCTGGTAGACACCAACAAGGATCCCAAGACCCGTCTGCAAGAGTATCTGCAGTCCCGCGGTTGCGAACTGCCACGCTACGAAGTGGTGGATATCCAGGGCGAACCGCATTGCCGCGTGTTCTTCGTGGAATGTGAAATCACCTTATTGAACGAAAAAAGCCGAGGTCAGGGTGTGAGCCGTCGTATTGCCGAACAGGTAGCGGCCGCTGCAGCACTGATTGCCCTGGGCGTGGAGAATGGCCATGACTGATTCAACCGCAACACGCTGTGGCTATGTTGCCATCGTCGGCCGCCCGAACGTGGGCAAGTCCACGCTGCTCAACCACATCCTCGGCCAGAAGCTTGCGATCACCTCGCGCAAGCCTCAGACCACCCGCCACAACATGCTGGGTATCAAGACCGAAGGCAACGTGCAGGCGGTGTATGTCGATACCCCGGGTATGCACAAAGGTGGCGAGAAAGCCCTGAACCGTTACATGAACAAGACCGCTTCGGCGGCGTTGAAAGACGTCGACGTGGTGATCTTCGTGGTCGACCGCACCAAGTGGACCGACGAAGACCAGATGGTGCTTGAGCGTGTGCAGTACGTCACCGGCCCCTTGATCGTCGCGTTGAACAAGACCGACCGCATCGAAGACAAAGCCGAGCTGATGCCGCACCTGACCTGGTTGCAGGAACAACTGCCGAACGCCCAGATCATGCCGATCTCGGCTCAGCACGGCCACAACCTCGAAGCTCTGGAGCGCGTGATCGCCGGTTACCTGCCGGAAAACGAGCATTTCTTTCCGGAAGACCAGATCACCGACCGCAGCAGCCGCTTCCTCGCCGCCGAACTGGTACGCGAGAAAATCATGCGCCAGATGGGCGCCGAGCTGCCGTACCAGATCACCGTCGAAATCGAAGAGTTCAAGCAGCAGGGCAAGACCTTGCACATTCATGCGCTGATCCTCGTCGAACGTGACGGCCAGAAGAAAATCATCATTGGCGACAAGGGCGAGCGCATCAAGCGCATCGGCACCGAAGCGCGCAAGGACATGGAGCTGCTGTTTGACTCCAAGATCATGCTTAACCTGTGGGTGAAGGTTAAGGGTGGCTGGTCCGATGATGAGCGTGCGTTGCGCTCCCTGGGCTATGGCGACCTGTAACGGGTCTCGAACACACTGCAAAACCTTGTGGGAGCGGGCTTGCCCGCGATGAGGATGTAACATTCAGCAGAGATGTTGACTGTGACGCCGCCATCGCGGGCAAGCCCGCTCCCACATTGGATCGACGCTGTTTCACGTTCTGCGAGAGAGCCTCATGTCCGCCTCCCCCCCCAGCCAACTCGCCTACGTCCTGCACAGCCGCGCCTACCGCGAAACCAGCGCTTTGGTGGACTTCCTCACGCCCCAAGGCCGCCTGCGTGCGGTGCTGCGCAGCGCGCGGGGCAAGGCGGGTACCCTGGCGCGGCCTTTTGTGGCCCTGGATGTGGAGTTTCGTGGCAAGGGCGAGTTGAAGAACGTCGGTCGTCTGGAAAGCGTCGGTACCTCTGCCTGGCTCAACGGCGATGCCTTGTTCAGCGGCCTCTACCTCAATGAACTGCTGATCCGCCTGCTGCCCGCCGAAGACCCGCACCCGGCTGTCTTCGATCACTACGCTGCCACCTTGTTGGCCCTTGCTGAAGGTCGTCCCCTGGAGCCGCTGCTGCGCGCTTTCGAATGGCGCTTGCTCGACGACCTGGGCTATGGCTTTGAATTGCACAACGACCTGCACGGTGATCCTGTGGCCGCCGACGGCATGTACCGCCTGCAAGTGGATGCGGGCCTTGAGCGCGTGTACCTGTTGCAGCCGGGCCTGTTTCAGGGCACCGAACTGCTGGCCATGAGTGACGCGGATTGGAGCGCGCCGGGCGCCTTGTCCGCCGCCAAGCGCCTGATGCGCCAGGCCCTGGCCGTGCACCTGGGCGGGCGGCCGCTGGTCAGTCGCGAGTTGTTTCGAAAGCCCTGACATCCCCGTGTATGCTGTGCACCGATTCTTTCCCTTTTCAGGAGCGCTTCCGTGACCACCAGCAATCGCATTCTTCTTGGCGTCAACATCGACCACGTCGCCACCCTGCGCCAGGCCCGGGGCACCCGTTACCCCGACCCGGTCAAGGCCGCGCTGGACGCCGAAGAAGCGGGCGCCGACGGCATCACCGTGCACCTGCGCGAAGACCGCCGCCACATCCAGGAGCGCGATGTGTTGCTGCTCAAGGACGTGCTGCAAACCCGCATGAACTTCGAAATGGGCGTCACCGAAGAAATGATGGCGTTCGCCGAGCGCATTCGCCCGGCGCATATCTGCCTGGTGCCCGAAACTCGTCAGGAGCTGACCACCGAGGGCGGCCTCGACGTCGGCGGCCAGGAAGCGCGGATCAAGGCCGCGGTGGAGCGCCTGTCGAAGATCGGCAGTGAAGTCTCGTTGTTCATCGACGCCGACGAGCGCCAGATCGAAGCCTCCCGCCGTGTGGGCGCCCCGGCGATCGAGCTGCACACTGGTCGTTATGCCGATGCAACCACCCCGACCGAAGTGGCCGACGAGCTGCAACGCATCATCGACGGCGTGAACTGCGGGCTCAACGAAGGCTTGATCGTCAATGCCGGCCATGGCCTGCATTACCACAACGTCGAAGCCGTGGCCGCGATCAAGGGCATCAACGAACTGAACATCGGCCATGCGCTGGTCGCGCACGCGCTTTTCGTCGGTTTCAAAGGCGCCGTGGCCGAGATGAAAGCCCTGATTCTGGCCGCTGCCAAGCACTGATAAACGATGAAGATCATTGTGGGAGCTGGCTTGCCTGCGATAGCGGAGTGTCAGTTGACGCATTCGTAGCTGGCCCACTGCAATCGCAGGCAAGCCAGCTCCCACATGATGAGTCGTCGGCGTTTTTGGCATGCGGCAATGCGAAGCCTTACTGTTTAGGCGACGCAGGTGTATCGTATCTGCCCTTTGCGGGCCTTGGCCTGCGGTAGATACGTGAGGTTGCTGTGTCCCAATCGTTTTCCCGTCGACAGATCCTCGGTGGCCTTGCCGGCCTGGCAGTGGTCGGTGTGGGCGCCGGTGGCGCCTATCGCTACTGGCTGGGCAAGGTTGCCGATGCCAACGCAGGAAGCGACTACCAACTGATTGCCGCCCCCCTGGACGTAGAACTGGTGCCGGGGCACAAGACCCAGGCCTGGGCATTCGGCCCTTCGGCACCGGGTACCGAGTTGCGCGTGCGCCAAGGCGAATGGCTGCGGGTGCGCTTCATCAACCATCTGCCGGTCGCCACCACCATCCACTGGCACGGCATCCGCCTGCCGCTGGAGATGGACGGCGTGCCCTACGTCTCGCAATTGCCCGTGCTGCCTGGCGAATACTTCGACTATAAATTTCGCGTGCCCGATGCCGGCAGCTACTGGTATCACCCTCACGTGAGCAGCAGCGAAGAACTGGGCCGTGGCCTGGTTGGCCCGTTGATCGTGGAAGAGCGTGAACCCACCGGTTTCAAATACGAACGGACCTTGAGCCTGAAGAACTGGCACATCGACGAAGAGGGCGCGTTTGTCGAGTTCAGCATCCCCCGTGAAGCGGCACGTGGCGGCACTGCCGGGCGCCTCTCCACTATCAATGGCGTTCCCCAGGCGGTCATCGACCTGCCAGCCGGGCAAATCACTCGCGTGCGTTTGCTCAACCTCGACAACACCCTGACCTATCGCCTCAACATCCCCGGCGTCGAAGCGCAGATCTACGCGCTGGACGGCAACCCCATCGAGCCGCGCCCGCTGGGCAAGGAATACTGGCTGGGCCCGGGGATGCGCATCTGCCTGGCAATCAAGGCGCCGCCAGCGGGTGAAGAGCTGTCGATCCGCAACGGCCCGGTGCGCCTGGGCACCTTCCGTTCGGTGGCCAATACCGACGCGCCCACCGAATGGCCCCCGGCATTGCCGGCCAACCCGGTTGCCGAACCGGACCTGGCCAATGCCGAGAAACTCAACTTCAATTTCGAATGGGTCGGTTCGGTGTCGGTCAATGTCGAAAACGGCAAGCCGCCGAGCCTGTGGCAGATCAACGGCCAGGCCTGGGACATCACCGACAAGACCTGCGCCGACCGCCCGATTGCCAGGCTTGAGAAGGGCAAGAGCTACATTTTTGAACTGAAGAACATGACCCAGTACCAGCACCCGATCCACCTGCACGGCATGAGCTTCAAGGTGATCGCGTCGAACCGCCACAAGGTCATCCCGTATTTCACCGACACCTACCTGCTGGGCAAGAACGAACGCGCCCGCGTGGCGTTGGTGGCGGATAACCCGGGGGTGTGGATGTTCCATTGCCATGTGATCGACCACATGGAAACCGGCCTGATGGCCGCGATTGAGGTGGCGTGATGCGCCAGATTCGCCCCACCGCGATTATCGACCGCAGCCGCGACCAGGACTTTATGCGCGAAGCGCTGGCCCTTGCCGCCCAAGGCGCTGCGCTTGGCGAAGTGCCGGTGGGCGCGGTGCTGGTGCAGGACGGTGCAATCATCGGCCGCGGCTTCAACTGCCCAATCAGCGGCAACGACCCCAGCGCCCATGCCGAAATGGTCGCGATCCGCGCTGCCGCCCAGGCGATCAGCAATTATCGCCTGCCGGGCAGCACCCTCTATGTGACGTTGGAACCGTGCAGCATGTGCGCGGGGTTGATCGTGCATTCGCGGATTGCGCGGGTGGTGTACGGCGCACTGGAGCCCAAGGCCGGGATTGTGCAGAGCCAGGGGCAGTTTTTTACCCAGGGCTTTCTGAATCATCGGGTGTTGTTTGAAGGCGGGGTATTGGCCGAGGAGTGTGGGGCTGTCCTGAGCGAGTTCTTCAAAGCCCGACGAGCCAAGCCACCTTCTAACTGACACTGAGAAACCACTGTGGGAGCTGGCTTGCCTGCGATCGCGGTGTATCAGCCACTGAGCCGTTGGCTGACAGATAGCTATCGCAGGCAAGCCAGCTCCCACCTTTGATCTTCATTTTTTCAGGACGAGAGGGGGGTCATTTGCGAGCGATGATCACCGCCCGCATCGGTGCCGGCAGCCCTTCAATGGTCTTGCTGTGATCATTCGGATCAAGAAAGTCACTCAGCGACTGATACTTCATCCACTCGGTCCCGCGCTGTTCCTCAACGGTGGTCACGCTCACATCCACGCACCGCACCTCACTGAACCCGGCGCGGCGCAGCCATAGCATCAACGCCGGCACCGAGGGCAGGAACCACACGTTACGCATCTGTGCATAACGGTCTTCCGGCACCAGCACCTGCTGCTGATCGCCTTCCACCACCAGGGTTTCCAGGACCAGCTCGCCGCCCTTGACCAGGGTGTCTTTGAGCGCCAGCAAGTGCTCGATCGGCGAGCGGCGATGGTAGAACACGCCCATGGAGAACACCGTGTCGAAGCCTTCCAGATTGGCCGGCAAGTCTTCGAACGGGAACGGCAGGTGCCAGGCCTTGGGTTCGGACAGGTAACGCTGCACCGCCTGGAACTGGCAGAAGAACAACCAGTTTGGGTCCACGCCGATCACGCTGTCGGCCCCCGCGCCGAGCATACGCCACATGTAGTAGCCGTTGCCGCAGCCCACATCAAGGATGCGTTTGCCCTTCAAGTTCAAGTGCGGTGCTACCCGCGACCACTTCCAGTCCGAACGCCATTCGGTGTCCACATGCACGCCGAACAGATGGAACGGACCTTTACGCCACGGGCTCAGGCCCATCAGTGCCGTGTGCATCTGTGCGCGGGTTTGGTCGTCGCAGTCGGTGTCCAGCACCAGGCCGTTCAACAGGTCGACTTCGCTGGGCTGGATCTTCGGCAGCGCGTCCAAGGCACTCTGCCAACGCTCCAGGTCGCCATGACCTTTTTCCATCTTGCTGTCGAGCTGCGCTTGCAGGCCCTGGGCCCATACGGCCAAAGGAGTGCCGACCAGGTGGCGGGCGAGGGGAGACAAATCAATCATGGCAAGGCAATCAACGAGGCAAAGTTAAGACACTGGAACCACGGCACGACTTTCGAAAACCCGGCCGCCAGCAGGCGTTCGCGGTGTTCTTCGAGGCTGTCGGGCTTCATGACGTTTTCGATGGCGCTGCGCTTCTGGGCGATTTCCAGTTCGCTGTAGCCGTTGGCGCGCTTGAAGGCGATATGCAGGTCGGTCAGCAGCGCGTGCTCCTCGCTGTCGTTGAAGCGCAGCTTCTCCGAAAGGATCAACGCACCGCCTGGCAGCAAGGCCTGGCGGATACGTCCGAGCAAGGCCAGGCGTTCATCGGGAGCGATAAATTGCAGGGTGAAGTTCAGCGCCACGACCGAGGCGGGCTTAAATTGCAGCGCGAGGATATCGCCCTCGATGACCTCGACCGGCAGCAACTCCTGAAACATCGAGTCCTGGCCGTTGAGGTATTCGCGGCAGCGCTCGACCATCGCCGCCGAGTTATCCACCGCAATCACCCGGCAGCCATCGGTGCGCACATGGCGGCGCAGGGCCTGGGTCACGGCGCCCAGGGACGAGCCCAGGTCATACAGCACGCTACCCGGTTGGGCAAATTGCGCGGCCAGCACGCCCAGGTTCTCGACGATGGTCGGATAACCCGGCACCGAACGCTTGATCATGTCCGGGAACACCCGCACCACATCCTCGTTAAAGGCGAAGTCCGGCACCTGGGGCAGGGGCTGGGCGAATAGGCGATCGGGTTCTTTGCTCACGGTTGTTCCGGCGACGAGGGGGAAAGGCCGGCATTTTAGCCAAGTTGCTCGTCGGATGCGCGGGTTGTCTGATGGAAAGCCGAGGCGGTGATGCCCCATTGCCCGAGCCAGTAGGTAGCGATCAACCAATACGGCGCGGCTTCGAAGGCGACAACAAAGCGGTTGATGCCGATCAGCGTATCGGAAATCACAAACGATATTGCACCTGCCGCCGCCAGCAGGGCCGAGCGTTTCGGCACCTCGCTGCCCAAACGCGCCAATGCTCGCCAGAGCATGGCGCTGATCACCAGCGCGTAAACCACCACCGGTATCAGCAGGTCGCCCAAGCCATGGGCAATCAGAATACTCAGCAGCACCGCCCCCACCCCCAGGGCCAGCATCAGCGGCAACAGTGCCAAGCGCCGGCAGTCGCTGAAATAGGCTTTGAGGTAGGCCAGATGCGCAAACAAAAACGCACCCAGGCCGAAGATAAACAAATCCCCCGGCCAGGCGAGCAATACGTCGCCCACCACGGAAAAAATCAACCCCAGGCTGATCCAGCGTCGATACTCAGTGGGCGGCGCGTCATGCAGCCAACCCAGCAGCGCCAGCACCGGCAGCGGCTTCACCAACAGGCACAGCAGCGTCGCGTGAGTCGCCAGGCCGTAGATAAAGGTACCGGCGCCCATCAAGGCAAGGATCAGCCACGGCATATCAGTTCACCGTAATGGCGCAGTCAAAGGTCTCGGCGGGTTCGGCTTCCGGCTCCCAGGGTTGCTGGGAGGTCAGGCGCAAACGGCCTTGCCCTGGGGCGAATGCCTGGAAGCGCCAGGTGGATTGGCCACCGCCGCCGATCACGCCGGATTCGGTGCTGCTGTAGACCTCGGGGCTCAAGGCGCGCAACACGCCGCCGGCGGAGTCCTGGATGGCCCAGCGGTAACCGGTGGTGGGGTTGCTGGGCAGGGTGAGGATCAGGTTTTGCCCGTTTTTAAGCAGGAGCGGGCAGGCGCTCTGGTTGTCCACGGTGACGTTTTGCTTTGGCGCACTGGCGCACGCGGCCAGCAGGGCAAGGCTCAAGGGGAGAAGCAGGCGGGCAGCGGTCATGAAGGCTCCGTTTATACACGACGAAGGGCGAGCATAACCGAAGATGAGACAGGGTGTGACAAGCAGGACGTGTGTTACGGCCACTGACGCCATCGGGGGCAAGCCCCCTCCCACATTTGACCGCGTTGTCATTCACGACGCCGGTCCCCTGTGGGAGGGGGCTTGCCCCCGATGAGGCCGGTTCAGGCGCTAGAGCTCTATCAGAACAGCACCTTCGCCACATCCGCAAACCGCTTGGCAAAGTGCACCGTCATGCCTTCCTTCAAATACTCCGGCAGCTCTTCAAAGCTCCCACGGTTGGGCTCCGGCAGGATCAACTCGTGAATCTTCTGGCGCCGCGCCGCGATCACTTTCTCACGCACCCCGCCAATCGGCAGTACATGCCCGGTCAGCGTCAGTTCGCCGGTCATCGCCACGCCTTTCTTTGGCGGCTGGTTACGCGCCAAAGACAGCAGCGCACTGGCCATGGTCACACCGGCGCTCGGGCCGTCTTTGGGGGTGGCGCCTTCCGGCACGTGCAAGTGCACGAAGGCTTCGTCGAAGAACTTCGGATCACCGCCAAACGACTTCAGGTTCGAGCTGATGTAGCTGTAGGCGATTTCGGCGGATTCTTTCATCACTTCACCCAATTGCCCGGTGAGCTTGAAGCCGCGATTGAGCGTGTGGATACGCGTCGCCTCGATCGGCAAGGTGGCGCCGCCCATGCTGGTCCAGGCCAGGCCTGTGATCACACCGGTACCGGACAGCACTTGCTCGTTGCGAAACACCGGCATACCCAGGGAGCTTTCCAGGTCCTTGTTGCCGATCTTGATCACGCTGTCGGGCTCATCCAACAGCTTGACCACCGCCTTGCGCACCAGTTTGCCCAGTTGCTTCTCCAACTGCCGCACCCCGGATTCCCGCGCATAACCGTCGATCAATGCACGCAGGGCGCCGTCGCTGATGGTCAGGCTGTTTTTCGCGACGCCGGCTTTTGCCAGCTGCTTGGGCCACAGGTGGCGCTTGGCGATGGCGACTTTTTCTTCGGTGATATAGCCCGACAGACGAATCACTTCCATGCGGTCCAGCAACGGGCCGGGAATCGAGTCCAGGGTGTTGGCGGTGCACACGAACAGCACTTTGGACAGGTCCAGGCGCAGGTCCAGGTAGTGATCGAGGAATTCGACGTTCTGCTCCGGGTCCAGGGTTTCCAGCAGCGCCGATGCCGGGTCGCCCTGGAAGCTCTGGCCCATCTTGTCGATTTCGTCGAGCATGATCACCGGGTTCATGACTTCCACGTCTTTCAAGGCCTGCACCAGCTTGCCGGGCAGGGCGCCGATGTAGGTGCGGCGATGGCCCTTGATCTCGGCCTCATCGCGCATACCGCCGACGCTGAAGCGGTAGAACGGCCGGCCGAGGGACTCGGCAATGGATTTGCCCACGCTGGTCTTGCCCACACCCGGCGGGCCCACCAGCAGCACGATGGAGCCGGCGACTTCGCCTTTATAGGCGCCGACGGCGAGGAATTCGAGGATACGGCTTTTGATGTCATCCAGGCCCGCGTGATGCTTGTCCAGCACCTTGCGTGCGTGTTTGAGGTCGAGTTTGTCGGCGCCATACACGCCCCATGGCACTGAGGTGGCCCAGTCCAGGTAGTTGCGCGTGACGGCGTATTCCGGCGAGCCGGTTTCCAGGATCGACAGTTTGTTCAGTTCTTCATCAATGCGCTTTTTCGCCTGGGCCGGCAGCACCTTGCCTTCCAGGCGCTGCTCGAACTGCTCGACATCGGCACTGCGGTCGTCCTTGGTCAGGCCCAGCTCCTGCTGGATGACCTTGAGCTGTTCCTTGAGAAAGAACTCGCGCTGATGCTCGCCGATCTTGCGGTTCACTTCGGCAGACAGCTCTTTTTGCAGGCGCGCCACTTCGACCTCTTTGCGCAGCATCGGCAGCACTTTTTCCATGCGCTTGAGCATGGGCACGCAGTCCAGCACTTCCTGCAACTCGTTACCGGTGGCCGACGTCAGCGCGGCGGCGAAGTCGGTGAGCGGCGACGGGTCGTTGGGGCTGAAGCGGTTGAGGTAGTTTTTCAGCTCTTCGCTGTACAGCGGGTTGAGCGGCAGCAGTTCCTTGATCGCATTGATCAGCGCCATGCCGTACGCCTTGACCTCGTCGGTCGGCTCGCTGGGCTGATGCGGGTATTCGACTTCCACCAGGTACGGCGGGCGGTGATGCTTTAGCCAGGTCTTGATGCGTACGCGGGTCAGGCCCTGGGCGACGAATTGCAGCTTGCCGTTCTCGCGGCTGGCGTGGTGCACCTTCACCAGGGTGCCGTACAGCGGCAGGGCCGAGGTGTCGAAGTGCCGTGGGTCTTCAGGCGGTGTGTCCATGAAAAACAGCGCAAGGGAGTGATGCTCGGATTTGCTCACCAGCTCCAGGGTTTCGGCCCATGGCTCTTCATTGACGATCACCGGCAGCACTTGCGCCGGGAAAAACGGCCGATTGTGGATCGGGATGATGTAGACCTTGTCCGGCAGGTTCTGCCCAGGCAGCGCCAGGCCGGTGTTGGACGAGGAGGTTTCGGCGTTTTCGGGGTCGGCGTAATCGTTGAGGTCGTAATCAGGGACGTCTTGCTGGTCGCTCATGGGGCACCTGCATAAGGGAGTATGCAGCTTAGATGGGGCGGGGGAGCGGTGGTTTCAATGGTGGGGGTGAGATAGCAACATATTGCATGAGATTTCCGGGCATGGCGCAGATGGCCTCCGGCGCTGTAGAGCGTTTGAATGCCGCGTCCTGAGACAGACGCGGCATTTTTGGGGGCTTACACGTTGACCACGGCCACGGTGTTGTTGCCGAAGTTGCAGACGTACAGGTATCTGCCGTCTGCGCTGCAGGCCAGGCCGGTGGGTTGATTGAAACCGGGGATACTTCCAACCAGTTCCTCGGTCGTGGTGTCGATGATTCGGACGGTGTTGCTGGCGAACTCGGTCACGTAAGCCAATGGTTTAACGGGGTGGAAAGCGACGCCTCGTGGGGTGGCAAGTCCGGTGAGGGATTTAACGAAAGTAAGGTCATCGTTGTATGTGTTGTAGATGTTCACTTTTCCCAAGTTGGGGACACATACAAACAGCCGTTCGAGGGGAGCGAATAGCGGAGAGTGGGCAAGTGCACTCGCAAGCCCATTGTTATCGACGGTGTGGGTGCGAGCATTGGAGTTGATTCTAAATCGTTCGGTCTTATCGGCTATAGAAAATAGTGCAGTTCCCTGCGGATTAGTTGTTATTGCTCTAGATACGATTTGGCCTAGAACATAAATTCCCTCGTGACGTTCGTTTACCGCATTCCAATAAAAGATGTAGGGATTGGCAACGTTACCTATAAGTAGAAGCGTACCTGCTGGATTTAGGCATATTGCCTGAGTGCCCCGATCATGCCAGTGCGGATAACGGAAAGTGAAGTTGCTGATGTCAAGGATTGGAGTGTTTTGCGCAATGGAAGCCCCTGCCACCGAAAAAAACAGCCTCGAGTCCGAAGGATGTAACGCCAACCCATTAATAACAGATCCCACCGTATTCACGGTTCTTACTTCATCAGTCTCCAGATTAATTACGGAAATCGAAGGCGTACGCCCATTCGCCACGCAAACCTTCTTACCGTCCAGACTGGCCACGATATAAGTCGGCCCATTCCCCACGTCAAACTCCCGAACAATCTCCCCCCCAGTCCTGCGTATCCGATAAGTAGCCACGTTAAAGTGCTGAGCTGTTTCCTCACAGTTATACCCATCCAACGATACCCAGCCTTCCACGCGGACTTCGGTGTCATCGGCAAAGCCTTCAAAATACTCGGCAGGTATGTGATCAAGCGTACGCCCGGCACTGACTTCCGCCGGTGTTACATCAACCGCGCGCCGCAGCGCCAGGTCGGTGGTGCTGTAAAGGTTGATCCCCACCGCGCGGCCTGCGCGGAAAAACGGCCAGGCCCTGATTTGTACCGAGTTGGCCTCGTTGGGATTGATCACCCCGTTTACCGCCTCGGGTACGCTCAGCAGGTTCAGCGTTTGCGCAGAAAAACTGTCCACATCGACGGTCAGTCGAGGAGATTGAGTCGTGATGCCGTCGCGCAGCACGTCAAAGTGAACCGTAAACGTCTCTCCCACATAGGCCGCGACATAGTCGCTTAACGGGGCGAATGTAATGTAGTCATGACCCGCGTCGGGAATACCGGGTTTGCTTGGGATATTGGGCGTGCCTACGCCGGGCTTTCCTTCGATGCGCAGGGTCACAAGGTCACTCCCCAGCATGGGGTACCTGACCCGCAACGTAGTGATGCGGGGCGATGGCGTCCATACGTTCAGGGGATTTAGACGCATGGTGCATGGCGACACCTGGGTGGCTTCCAGCAACGTCGGGCATTCGGTCAGTTGCAGCGCCGCCCCCACTTTGACAACCAAAGGCAGGGACTTGCGCGGGGTATCCGTAGGCAGCGTGCGGACTTCCCAGTGCAGCGCCACGATGGCTCCTTTATTGGCCAGGACGATAGCACGGGCAAGTGTGAAAGGCAGGGGGAAGCCAAACCACGCGCTGGTCACTTTCAGCCACGCAAACGTAAAACTGCCGCCAGGCTTACTGCCTGTCGCCACCACCCTTACCTCATCATTGAGCGAGATGCTTGAGTGGGGATCGACCAGCACTCTGAGATTGCCTTTGTTGATGAGTTCGTCAAATTGGTGGTCTGGCGCAGGTGCCTCCGGTGATCTGGGGGGCGGAAGCAAGACTGAAATATTACCGACGGGTATGGTGATCGATTGCGAGGGATTGGCGGCATCGTTATTAACGATGTAATAGGCGGTGAAAGTGGAACCCTTTAGCGGCTCAAACAGGCTGTAGTCCAACAAGTAGTCAATGTCCAAACCCTGCGAAAACTCGCTGAAGCTTTCATACACAACGTCGCCTGTAGTGGTTCTGCCTTCAATGACCAGGTCGACCTTGTCATTCACGCCCAGCCGAGTGCCGGGCACGATAATGCTAACCGGGTCGATTTCGGGCAGCGCACCATTCTCCAGGTTGCGTACTTGCGGCGCCGGGCGGCGATTGTCCACTGCTTTGCCACGAATACTGTAAATGACAGCATTGGACGGGGTGTTGAGCTCGTTGGAGCGGACCCGTTCATAGAAAGCCAACAAACGGCCTCCCCCCAGGAGTTCTATAAAGTTGTTGAATGGCAAACGGATCAATACGCGAACCAGGTTAGGCTGCAACACCCAATGAGATTCAGTGTGGTCCAGACGCTCCCCGTTATTTGTCAGCCCTGAATAAGTGACCTGTATCTGGTCGTTGACTTGCCACCCATGGCCTCTTAACGGTACTTCAAAATTCAGATCATCGGTGTGCACATCCGTGTCGATGTATTCCTCGTCCGTGTCGGCATCGTATTCAGACTCGGTAACATGACCCTCTATCAGTTGCGGTACGGTTCCGCCACCGGTCCTGTTTTGTATGAGCCTGGGGATGGAAAAGCCGATGGATTGATTTCCGGCCTTATCCTTTACGAACCACTCAAGAATGTTGGGTCCCGGCGTTACTTGCAGCCAGGTGCCGTTGTAGACGGTAATAATGATAGGGGCGGTGCGGGAAGCTTCAAAACTGGTCACCCTGTGAGTGACGAACACACCGCCAATGCTGATATAGATCACATCGCCTTCTTTGCGGTGATGAACTTGATCCACTGCCCGGTTTACCGGGTAGTTATCGATGATCATCTTGACGCCTTTTTGCGCATCCGCAGGGTTTACGACGCCAAAGGCCTCAATAGTTGTATCTTCGAAGGTAATACCTGCCAGGTTTTCGTTGATAAGCGGCGTACTGACTTGAGGGTCACGACCGCCAGGTGCTTTGGTATCCACCCAGATACTGAACGCCTTGGTGTGGCCAGTCGTACCGCTCAGGCGTCTGACGAAGGCTTGCAAGATATTATCGGCCTGGTCGATGAATCTGACGCTCTCTATGGCCAACTTCACATGCTTGCGTTGCATGGCATCATCGTCGGTGACGGTGTAGTGATCCACTTCTATGCCGTTAAGTTCCAGGTAGACAAAGTCCCCCGCCGCCTGTTCGGCCCAGGCGAGGAGGATGCAAATTACCCCAACGGCGTTCACCGTCAATGCGGCGTTATTCAGGGCGCCGTCGGTACCTGCAATGGCGGTAAGATTGGGGATAATCAGGTCGAGGTCGCTGAAGGGTAATGTGGCGCCGGCATTCTGGTGAGCCGGTGCATTGGGCAGGCGGTCAGCTGAGAGGCGCGCAGCGGACACCGTGGGTAGCAGATCGTTTGTCATGACGAGTACCTGATAAAAGTAGATTGGGCACGCGACCCATCATCGCTTCAGGTCGAGCGGCAGCTTTATTCAAGGCTCTTGCTACGCAAATTGCCTAGCTGTGAGAACTGACAGTGCCGACAGACGGTATGGCCGGTCTCATGTCAGCCATACCGCGTCAAGGTCAAAAAAATGACTTGAAAACTCCAGTGTTTACTAGGTTTACTTCCTGGTGGTCCCAGCTAATCTGCTTACATAAAAATCTCGATACGATAAGACGTTTTTTTGACGCTTGGACGCCAGCCGACTGGGATGCGTATGACACAAGGAAGGCACCGCACAGAACGCCGAGCGCGGCCGGCAGTTACCGCATTGCAGTGGCGCCACACCTTTCAAACCCGGATTGCCGGGGTGCTCGCGCTGTTGTTGCTGGTGGTCGTGGCGGCTACCTATTTTGCCGTCAAGGCCGCCACTACCCGCGCCGTGGAGAACCAGGCCCAGGTGCAGTTGGATACCGGGCGGCAGGTGTTCGAGCGCTTGTTGGACCTGCGCGGCCGCCGCCTGCAATACGGCCTGGATTGGCTCACCATCGATGGCCCGTTCAAGCAGGCGGTGGCCGGTGGTGCGACGGTGCCGATCCTGGAGGCTCTGGGGCGCCATGGTACGGGGGTCAGTTCCAGCGAAGTGTTTGTGTTGGGCCTGGATGACAAGATCATGGTCAGTACCTTGCTGGCGATGAAGCGAGGGGAGGCGTTCCCCTATGCCGGTGCATTGCGCAGCGCGCGCCGCAGCGGCCAGCAAATGTTGATCGTCGCCATGGCCGGGCGCCCCTATTTGCTGGTGCAGAAGGAAGTCCTTGAACCCGCGCCCATCGCCCGGGTGATCATGGGCTTTCCCATGGATACGCAATTTGCCCATGAGCTGCGTTCCATGAGCAACCTTGAGGTGTCGTTCCTCAGCGTACACGGCGGCCATGTTGGGCAGCTCTTCACCACCCAGCCTGGCAGTTTGCGCCCGAGCGTCATCGACCTGTTGCTGGGCACGTCGATCGATCCGCAGGCGCGGGTCCAGCTGTTCCACGGCCAGCGCGTGCTCAGCCAGGTGTTGCCCCTGGCCAATAGCGGTGAAGGCGATGAAGTGCGTGTGCTGCTGCAAAGCCCGCTGGACCACGCCCTGGAATCCTTCGCACCGCTGGACCGGCAATTTATGTTGATTGCCGTGGCGGTGTTGTTGGTCTCGCTGGTGGCTGCGTTATTTTTAGCGCGGCGGGTATCACGCCCGCTCAATGCTTTGGTGCAGGCCGCCGAGCGGATCGGCGCCGGTGACTACCACACGCCGGTGCGGGTGCGCGGCCACGATGAGTTCGGCCTGTTGGCCCGCGCTTTCAATGCCATGCAAAGCGGCATCGCCGTGCGCGAACGACAGTTGGCCCATAACGCCTTGCATGATGCGCTCACCGGCCTGCCCAATCGCGCCCTGGCCATGGAGCGGCTGGGCAGTGCGATCAGTGCGCGGCGGCCGGTGGTGTTGCTGTACCTGGGGATTGAAAACTATCGGGTCATCAACGAAGGCTTCGGCCCCCAGGGTGTGGAAGAAATGCTCTGCGAAGCCAGCCGCTGCCTGTCCATGAGCCTGCTGGCCAGCGACACCGCCGCGCGCATTGCCGGCAGTGAGTTTCTGCTGTTGCTGGAAAACACTGAAATCGACTCCGCCGTCGCCCGTGCCGACGGCGTGTACGCGCTGCTGACCCAACCCCAGCGCATCGGCAACGATGAAGTGCGCCATGAAGTGAGCATCGGCATTGCCGCGTACCCCGCAGACGGCCAGCAGGTCGAGGAACTGATCAATCGCGCCGCCATCGCTCGGCATGACGCGGCCACCATGCCGGGGCATTTGCAGATCTACCAGCCTGATCGTGACCTGGCTTACCAACGCCAGATTACCCTGATTCGCGATCTGCGCCGGGCGGTGATCGAAGGCGAGTTGTTCCTGTGCTATCAGCCCAAGCTCGACCTCAAGCACGGCCATGTGGGCCAGGCCGAAGCCTTGCTGCGTTGGCAACACCCGACCCTTGGGCAAGTGTCGCCCACCGAGTTCATTCCCCTGGCCGAACGCACCGGCAGCATGGGGCCCCTGACCTTATGGGTGATTGAAGAGGCCATCCGCCAGATTGCCGAATGGGCGCTGCGTGGCCTGGTGATTCAACTGTCGGTGAATATCTCGGTGAACGACCTGGCCGATGACGACCTGGCCATTCGCGTCACTGCGCTATTGATCCGATACGACGTGAGCGCCGAGCACCTGATTTTCGAAATCACCGAAAGCGCGATCATGCACAACCCGCAACAAGCCCTCAGCGTGCTGGAACAACTGCGTGGCTGCGGCATCAGCCTGTCGGTGGATGACTTCGGTACCGGTTATTCATCGCTGGCGCAGTTGCAGCGCCTGCCGGTGCAGGAGCTGAAGATCGACCAGTCGTTTATGCGCAACCTCGACAGCACCAGCGGCGACGGCGTGATCGTGCGTTCCACCATCGAGATGAGCCACAACCTGGGCCTCAAGGTTGTGGCCGAGGGTGTGGAGTTCGAGCACAGCCTCACCCTGCTCAAGCGCTGGCAGTGCGACACGGCCCAGGGCTACCTGATCAGCCGGCCACTCAATGCCATGGCGTTCGAGCGCTGGATGCGGCGTGCGCGTGTGCCAACCTAGACAGTTTAACTGTGGGCTACTTTGGCAGCGTTTCAGCGACCAAGGTTTGCAATCGCGCCCACAACCGTTCGACATGCTGGCGTTCGGTGCCCAGTGCACCGATAGACACCCGCACCATCCAGCGCTCATCGAGGAGGGCGGGGGTGACGTAGGCATCGCCTGACTGGTTGAGTTTTTCTGCCCAGGCTCGGGTGTGAGTATCCAGCGCCTGGCCTTCCAACCCCGGCGGCTCATGACGGATGCACAAGGTTTGCAGGGCGGGCGTAGCCACCCATACCCAGTGCTCAGTGGCTTCGATCTGCTCTGCCAGCCAGCGCGCATTGGCCAGATCTCGCCGCAGCCGCGTTTGCAGGCCGCTGACGCCTTGCTCGCGTATCAGAAACCACAACTTCAAGGCGCGAAAACGGCTGCCCAGGGAGATCCGCCAGTCACGGTAGTTTCGCACTTGGCCGTCTGCGCTGGACTGCAGGTAGCTCGGGTTGGTGGTCATGATGCGAATCAGATGTTCGCAGTCGCGCACAAAGTACACCGAGCAATCGAAGGCTGCGCCCAGCCATTTGTGTGGGTTGAGTACCAGGGAGTCGGCTTTTTCGATGCCCTGCCACAGTGCCCGGCATTCCGGCAGGATCATCGCGGCGCCGGCCATGGCCGAGTCCACGTGCAGCCACACGCCGTGGCGTTGGGTCACATCGCCAATCGCATCCAGAGGGTCGATCGCCATGGCGGCCGTGGTTCCGGTGGTGGCAATCACCACGCAGGGTGTGTTGCCGACAGCCAGGTCCTGTTCGATGGCGTGCGCCAACGCCTGGGGCGACATTGCATTGTGTGGGTCGGTGGCGATGGTGCGGATATGGTTCTGGCCGAACCCTGCGAGGATCGCCGCCTTGTTGACCGAGCTATGGGCGTGAGCTGAGGTGTACACGATCAGAGGCGCGCCGCTGTTTTGCAGGCCGTCATGCATCAGCGCGTAATCGGAGCTGCGCTCCCTGGCGCTGATGAGCGCCACCAGGGTGGAGGTGGACGCGGAGTCCTGGATCACGCCGCTCCATGCGCTGCTCAGGCCCAGCATGTCGCGCAGCCAGTCGGTGGTCACTTCTTCGATTTCGGTGAGGGCCGGGCTGGATTGCCAGGACAAGCCCACCACACCCAGGCCGGTGCTCAGGCAATCGCCCAGCACCGACGACAGCTCCACATTGGAAGGGAAGAAGCCAAAAAAACTCGGATGCTGCCAATGCAGCAGCCCGGGCATGATCAGCTTTTCGACGTCGCCCATGATCTGTTCGAACGGTTCGGCGCTGTCAGGCGGGTTCACCGGCAGGGCGGCTTTGATCTCGCCCGGCAGGGTGGTGGGCTGCACACCGCGTTGCTCGATGTTTTGGCGATAGTCGGCGATCAGGTCGATCATGGCGTAGCCATGGCGGCGGAATTCTTCGGGGGTCATATAGAAGTGTCCATTGGCAAGCGCGAGAAAAGTATCAGCACCAGAAGTAAAACGGTTCGCCCGGGATATAGCCGATAAACGACTGCATGCTGATGCGTGTGCCCGAATCGAATCCGCAAATGGCGTGGGGGCGGCGTGTGTTGATGATCACCAGTTCGTTTTTGCGCGGCCGGATACGCAACGGCGTTTGCAAGCGCTGTTCGGGCAATTGGGCACCCTCGAAACGTTTGACCTCATCGTAGGCAAACGCTGGGGTGTCCCAGATGATCAATTCGCCTCCCGAAGGCGGCGTTTGCAGGTAGATATTGGCGCTCAATTGCTGCTCCAGTTCGGCGACCGAGCGGGGCAGGCAATCCACGTGGGGAACGGTTTCCGAGAGGTGCGCGGTCTCGGGGAACATGGCGCGGATAATCCCGCAAAACATCGGCTGGCCCTGGAAGGCGGCGGCGACCGCGCCTTGCGGCCAAATCGCCTGGAGCTGCTGCATCAAGGCTTGAATCGGCGGTTGTTGCGGGGCGCAAATGCGGTCGATCAGGCTGCGCATATGCGCGGCGTCAGCGTAATACTTGCGTTGGGCTTCACTGCCCGCGGCCTTGCCGTAGGTGGAATTGAACGGCGTGCCCCAGCGATGCACGCCATAGAAATGCTGTACGACGTGCCCGCCCTCGTAGGTTTCGTGGCTGTATTGTTCCAGCGTGGCG
The DNA here is from genome assembly GCF_001439735.1 of Pseudomonas paralactis. Lineage (GTDB taxonomy): Bacteria > Pseudomonadota > Gammaproteobacteria > Pseudomonadales > Pseudomonadaceae > Aquipseudomonas > Aquipseudomonas paralactis. The sequence goes on along the minus strand of NZ_JYLN01000002.1, from coordinate 419,831 downwards.
GTTTCGCTGATGCTGTGAATCAGCCGTGCGCTGGTTTTTTCGTTGGCGAAGTCGGGTACTCGAATGGCAAGCACTTGCCCGCTGATCAATTTGCTTAAACCTGGACTGTCGAGTTGTTCGAGCTCCAGGATTTTCGCCGAAATACAGGGGGTTGGTTTTACAGCGCTATGGTCCGTCATAGTGAAAAGCTCCATTTGAATGTCATCCGTGCACCCAGGTATTACGCAGGGGGTGCGCACTAAATTAGTTTCAACGGGCAGGGTGCAAGCGGGATTTTTCCTGGCGTGGCGGTTTTCAGGGACGAAAAAAAGGCGGCTACCATCAGGTAGCCGCCTTTGTTTTACCGCCGGTGCTGCTTAATCCGGCAGTTTGAACGCCATCACATAGTCACCCTGTTTGGTACCCAGGGAGCCGTGACCGCCGGCCATGACCAGCACGTATTGCTTGCCGTCCTTGCCGGTGTAGGTCATCGGGGTGGTTTGCGCGCCTGCTGGCAGGCGGCCTTCCCACAGTTGCTTGCCGTTTTTCACGTCATAGGCACGCAGGTACTGGTCCAGGGTGCCGCTGAGGAACGCGACGCCACCGGCGGTGGTGAACGTACCGCCCAGGCTAGGCACGCCCATGGTCAGCGGGATCGGAACCGGCGAGCTGTCACGCACGGTGCCGTTCTTGTGCATCCAGATGGTCTGGTGGTTGGTCAGGTCGACCGCTGCCACGTAGCCCCACGCTGGCGCCTGGCACGGCAGGCCCATCGGCGACAGCAGTGCTTCAAGGATCACACCGTACGGCGCGCCTTTGTTCGGCTGCACGCCTTCGGTTTCGCTGACGCGTGGGCCTTGCTTGGCGATGTCGGCAGCCGGGATCAGTTTCGACTTGAACGCCATGTAGCTTGGGTTTACGAACGCGATCTGGCGCACCGGGTCAACCGAGATGCCGCCCCAATCGAACACGCCGAAGTTGCCTGGGTACACGATCGAGCCTTGCAGCGACGGCGGGGTGAACGGGCCGTCGTAGCGCATTGACTTGAAGTCGATCCGGCAGATCAGTTGGTCGAACGGCGTCACGCCCCACATGTCACGCTCCTTGAGGGGCGGCGGCATGAAGTTCAGGTCGGACTTGGGTTGGGTCGGGGAGGTGCGATCGCCAGCCACTGCGCCTTGCGGTACAGGGATTTCGTTGATCGGAACCACTGGCTGACCGTTGCTGCGATCCAGCACGTAGATGCTGCCTTGCTTGGTCGATGCCATCACCGCTTGCTTGACGCCGTCAGCGGTTTTGATGTCGATCAGCGAAGGCTGGCCGCCCACGTCCATGTCCCACAGGTCGTGGTGGGTGAACTGGAAGGTCCACTTCACATGGCCGGTGTCGATGTCCAGAGCGGTCAGGCCCGCTGCATATTTCTCGGAGTCACCGGTACGGTCGCCGCCGTACTGGTCGGGCATCTGGTTGCCCATCGGCAGGTACAACATGCCGAGTTTTTCATCCACGGCGAACATGGACCACATGTTCGGCGAGTTGCGGGTGTAGGTCTTGCCCTCGGCCAACGGGGTGGTGTCGTCCGGGTTGCCGCTGTCCCAGTTCCACACCAGCTTGCCGGTGTGCACGTCGAACGCGCGGATCACGCCGCTCGGCTCGTCGATGGAAACGTTGTCAGTCACGTGACCGCCGATCACCACCAGGTTCCTGGTCACGGCCGGTGGTGAAGTGGAGTAGTAACCGCCTGGGGCGAAGCTGCCGATGTTGGCGCGCAGGTCCACCTGGCCTTTGTCACCGAAGTCTTCGCACATCTTGCCGGTGTCGGCGTTCAGGGCGATCAGACGGGTATCGGCGGTCGGCACGAAAATGCGTTTCGGGCAGGCAGTCGGTGCGGCAGCCGGGCTGGCGCTGCCGGTCGGGCTCTGCTCGGAAGCGTAGGCAGCGTCATCGTGGTACGACACGCCACGGCAGGTCATGTGCGCCCAACCCTTGAAGTTCTCGGCGCCCTGGCTGCTGATCTTCGGATCGAAACGCCAGATTTCCTTGCCGGTGTCCGGGTCCAGTGCGATCACCTGGCTGTGCGGCGTGCACACGTAGAGCATGCCGTTGACTTTCAGCGGGGTGTTTTCCGCAGTGGTTTCACCCGGGTCGTTAGGCCCTGGGATGTCGCCAGTACGATAGGTCCACGCCGGCACCAGCTTGTGGGCGTTTTCCGGGGTGATCTGTGCCAGCGGCGAATAACGGTCACCAAAGGCCGAGCGGCCATAGGAGTTCCAGTCGCCATCGGCCTGGGTTGGCGCAGCGCTGGCCATACCCGGTACCGCGTCGCGGTCCAGTTGGCCGGTCTTGACCATTTCACCTGGGTTGGTGAACTGGCTGGCCAGGGCGGTCGCGCCCGCCAGCACCACGGCCACGCTCAGTGCGCCGGTACCCAGCGGCGCGGCTTGGCCACGCAGCAATGGCCGACGAAACCACGGCAGCAGCATGACGATGCCCAGGGCGAACAGCAGGGCCAGGCGCGGCACCAGTTGCCACCAGTCCAGGCCCACTTCCCACAAGGCCCACACGGTGCTGGCGAACAACACCAGTGCATACAGGCCCAGCGCGGCGCGGCGGGTGGCCAGCAGCAATACGCCGGTCAGGGCAATGCCGATACCGGCCAGCAGGTAGTACAGCGACCCGCCGAGCATACTCAGCTTGACGCCACCGGCCAGCAAGGCCAGCCCCATGATCAGCAGCAAGACCCCCAGCAGCCTGGGCAACAGGCGGCTTGGGCTTGAGGCACCATCAGTGCTCATAGTGTGTTTCTCCGTTACGTTGGAATTATGTAACCCCGTGCTTCACTCACTGTAGATGACGATTCGGCTCGGGCTTGGTTCATCGTTATTTTTGGTTTTTTCTGTGGATAACCGGGTTATCCACAGGCGGGCAATCAATCCCCTGGCGCAGGTCGATTCAAGACAGCGCTGTCTTTGTGCAAGAAGAGATTCGGCAAATGGGGTCGACCGGGAGGTGAAGCGTTTCAGATTGTTGCGAAGGATAATGCGGCGGGGCGTTTTGAGAAAGGGTGAATCGCAAGATGCATCATTTCAGTTTTGGTAACAGTGACAGATAGTCGCTGCAATACCGATCAGTCACGCGAACGCAATGCTCAACGCGACGACGATCAAATGTGGGAGCTGGCTTGCCTGCGAAGACGTCGGTCCAGCAAACAGTGATGTTGACTGACCCAGCGCTTTCGCGGGCAAGCCCGCTCCCATATAGGATTTGCGGTGATGATTAGAAGGTGGTGCGGATACCGAACTGCACACTGCGTCCAGGCGCTGGGGCGATGTCGCGCAGGATCGAGCTGGCATAGCGCACGGTCTGGTTGGTCAGGTTTTCACCGTTGACGAACGCCAGCCACTGGCTGCCACCCACATTGAAACGGTAACCCGCGCTGGCACCGAGGGTGGTGTAGCCGTCGGTGCCGCTCTCGTTATCCGGCACGCGCCCTTGGCCTGCGGCATGTTCCACGTCGATACGCGCCTGCCAGCGATCCAGTTCCCACAGCAAGCCGCTGTTCAAACGCAGGGGCGCAATGCGCGGCAAGGCTTCTCCGGTGTCCAGGTTGGTGGCGCGGGTGTAATCGCCCGACAGTTCCAGCGCGAACTTGCCGTAGGCACCTTCGCCGAGCTTCCAGTGATCCTGGGCTTCGAAGCCGGCGAAACGTGCGCGCACGCCGGAATAGCCGTACTCGGGAATACCGCTCGCGTCTTCTTCACCCTCGTCGTTCAACGTACGGCCAGTGCCGAGCAAACCGATGTAGTTGGAGAAGCGGCTGTAGAACACGCCAAAGCTGCCCTTGTGGGTGCCATTGTCAAAACGCAGGGCCAGGTCGCTGGACACGGCCTTTTCCTTTTTCAGGTTGGCATCGCCCAACTCATAGGTGCCGGTGGCGACATGGGCGCCGTTGGCATACAGCTCATAAAAGGTCGGGGCGCGTTCGGTGTAGCCCAGCGTCGCGGCCACGGACCAGACAGGCGTCAGCGTATAAACCGCACCGGACGACAGGCTGCCTGCGGTGAAGTCGCTGGATTTATCCGCATTGGCAAAGCGCGCATTGCCCTTGCCGTCCGGGTCGACGTTGGTGTGTTCCAGGCGCGCACCGAGGCTGAGTTTCAAGCGTTCGGTGGCTTGCATCTCTTCCAGGATAAACAGGGCGCCAGCGTTGGTATCGGTCTGCGGTACAAAGGCTTCTTCACCCAGGGCCGAGAATTCATTGCGGGTCACTTGGGCGCCAACCACGCCATCGAACGGGCCGATGGGCTGGTGACGCGCCTCCACCCGGGCTTCATAGCCTTTGTTCTTGAAGGTCGTGCCGGTTTCGCCGCCTTCGATTTCGCGGTGCTGATAATCGGTGTAGCCCGCGTCGATCTTCACCGAGGTAAACGGGCCCTGCAGGTTGCGGATCTCGGAAGCAAAGGCGTAATGATCCTGCTTCATGCGGATGCGCACATCCTGCTCGGCGGGGGAGCCGTAATTGCTGTCGTAGTTGCTGTAGGACAGGCCCGCGTAACCATCATCCCAGGTGTAGGAGCCACCCACCGCGCCGCCGTCCTGACGCCCGTTGCTGTTACCCAGGCGGCCATTTTTGCCGGGACCGTTTTCGCTCTCCGGCGCGTGGCGGCTGCGGGCATACCCGGGGATTTTCAGGTCGTTGAATTCCCGCGCATTGGCGTCCAGGTGCAAAGCGAAGGTGCCGTTGCCGGCCTCCAGCTTGCCGGCGCTGCTGCGGGTGGTGTCGGCGCCGCCGTAGCGCAGTTCCCCCGCCCCGTGGATGCCTTCGATGGCCTCGGTGGGGATGCGGTTGTCGAAGGTGTTGACCACGCCGCCGATGGCGCTGCCGCCGTACAGCAAGGCCGCCGGGCCGCGCACGATTTCAATGCGGTCGACATTGATCGGGTCCAGCGGCACCGCGTGGTCATAAGACAGCGACGAGGCATCCAGCGCGCCCACGCCGTTGCGCAGGATGCGAATGCGGTCGCCATCCTGGCCGCGAATGATCGGGCGGCTGGCGCCCGGGCCGAAGTAAGAAGATGACACGCCCGGCTGCTTGTTCAGGGTTTCACCGAGGCTGCCTTTTTGTTGCAGCGTCAGGTCATCGCCTTCCAGCACGGTGGTGGGCGAGGCGAGTTGTGCGCTGCCCAGCGGGTTGCCGGTAACAACCTGGGGAGGCAGTTCCAGGGCATGGGCTTGAGCGCCGATCAGCAAGGCAGTGGCGAGGGGAGACAAACGCCAGAGGGAAGGCAGAGACATCGGAGATTCCTAGGCAAAACTTCTGATAAGTAAAGTTACAATATAACATCTCTTTTTTTGCGGGAAAGGGGGAACTTTTCCTGACGGGCTATATTCAATGCGATGCTTCCACCTGCACGCCTCGTCGGCTAAGGTGCGCGGCTGTGTTTCCTCTTTTTGCAAAAGGCCTGGCATGACCGCGACAAGCAACGACCCGCTCCATGGTGTGACCCTGCAACACGTGCTCACCACCCTGGTGGAACATTACGAGTGGAGCGGCCTGGCCGAGCGTATTGATATCCGCTGCTTCAAGAGCGACCCGAGCATCAAGTCGAGCCTGACCTTCCTGCGCAAGACGCCCTGGGCGCGGGAAAAAGTCGAAGGGTTGTACGTCAAGCTGATGCGGACCAAACGCCCGCTGGACTGAGCCCATGAAGCGTTTTGTCGCAACGGCCGCACTCGCCGGTTGGGTGGGCTTGGCGATCCAGCAATACCTGATTCTGTATTCGCGCTGGTCCATCGGCGCCAGCCTGCTGGGCGGGCTGGTCAGCTTCCTGAGCTTTTTCACCGTATTGACCAACACCCTGGTGGTCGTGGTGCTCAGCTATGCGCTGGTGACTCGCGAATCTGCCGCCAAACGGTTTTTCCTCAGGCCTGGCGTCAGCAGTGGGATCGCCACGAGCATTGTGGTGGTGAGCCTGGCCTACAACCTGCTGCTGCGGCATTTGTGGAGCCCGCAAGGCTTTCAATTTATCGCCGATGAATTGCTGCACGACGTCATGCCGTTGTCGTTTGTGGTGTATTGGTGGCGGTGTGTGCCCAAGGGTACGTTGCGGCTCAAACACATTGCCGGCTGGGTGATCTACCCATTGGTGTACTTCGGTTATGTGCTGCTGCGGGGGCATATGCTCGGGCAGTATCAGTACCCGTTCATGGATGTGGACAGCCTCGGTTATCCACAAGTGTTTGTGAATGCCGGAGGGATTTTGGCAGGGTTTATCGTCATTGGGCTGGTGATCGTTGGCCTGGACAAGCGCCTCAAATCACCCTCGATTTAAAGTGAGCACCATTAAGGTGGGAGCTGGCTTGCCTGCGATAGCATCACCTCGGTGTAACTGATAAACCGAGGTGCTTGCATCGCAGGCAAGCCCCACCTTTATTCTTCTTCGCTGCCTTCAGCACGCCAGTAGCCCACGGCCTTGAGGTATTGCTCATCGACCTTGTGGGTATCCAGCAGCACCCGCCGTACCTGGCGTGACAACCTGGTTTCGGTGGCGACAAAGCTGTACAGCGTGCCGCCGGGCAGTGTCAGGTTTCGCACCACATCGAGCAGGTCATCCTGACCACGCAGCAGCCAAATAACCTCGACGTCCGCCGCGCTTTGCAGCGCTTGTTGCTCCGCCGCATCGGCGATTTCAATCACCGCCAGCACCTTGCGCCCGGCCGGCAGTTCTTCCAGGCGTCGACCGATGGCGGGCAGGGCGGTTTCGTCGCCGATCAGCAGGTAGCTGTCGAAAATGTCCGGCACGATCATCGAGCCTCGTGGCCCACCGATATACAGGTGCTGACCGACCTGCGCCTGCTCGGCCCAGGTAGACGCAGGGCCATCGCCATGCAGCACGAAGTCGATATCCAGCTCGCCGATTTCCAGGTTGTAGCGTCGTGGCGTGTAGTCGCGCATGGCCGGTTGCGGGCCGTCGCCCTTGATGGCGAATGTCGGGCTTTCCAGCGCCGCTTGCTCGGCGGCGTTCTGTGGGAACAGCAGCTTGATGTGATCGTCGCTGCCCAGGCTGATAAAGCCCGCCAGCTCAGGCCCACCCAGTGTGATGCGGCGCATGCGCGGGGTGATGTCCACCACCCGCAGCACTTCCAGGCGGCGGCGTTTGATTTCGTGGGTTACGCGGTGAATGGCTTGTGTGTTCATTGGTCTGTCCCGTCGGCAATGGCTTGAGCTGTGCGGTTGAGCAGCGCCGCAACACGAACGATTTCCTGCGGGCTCCAGTGCCCGTTGTGCGAATGCAAGGCATGGCGCAGGTTATGCACCGCTTCGTGGATTTCAGGTGGGCGGTCGTGGCCGCGCAGTGAGCGTTTGCTGACGTCGATGCGCATACGTACGCCGTCCAGAGCAACCGCTTGCTCGCTTAAGAAGAGACGACCGGCGTCGGTGATTGTGTAGTGTTTTTTCCCGCCTTCGGCAGTGCCGCTGATCAGCTCGCTCTCTTCGAGGAAGGTCAGGGTCGGGTAGATCACGCCGGGGCTGGGGCTGTAGGCGCCGTCGAACAGGCTTTCGATGCGGCGTATCAAATCGTAGCCGTGGCATGGCTGTTCGGCGATCAGTGCCAGCAGCAGTAATTTAAGATCACCCGGTGCGAAGACGCGAGGACCGCGACCGCCACGTTTTTCGAATTCACCGCGAGGTTCGTTTCTCATGCAGGGCCTCCAGAAAGGTTTAGATATAACTTAAGATATATCTTAATGTGACGATAGGGCTTGGCGACCAACGGTCATCGGCGCCTTTTTCAGGAGAGGTCCTTTGAATACCTGGAATACGATTAATTTTAGAGTGATAACTTTAATTAGAGTTTACACTCGGTTAAGTTCGAGTGCGGCAGCGGGTTTGTGGTATTTTTCTGACTGAAAGTTCTTTCGGTTGGCACTGTTTTTTGGGTTGTAGTCTTGTTCTTACAGCCACTTTAAAAGTTTTGGCAAAGTGCCATATTTTTCTCTCAACCCCTGATTAATCGGGCTACGCAAGTGGGAGAGGTTGCCTGCATACCTACTGTTATTTTGAGTTGATCATTGTTGGGCGTTGCAACTAATGGCCGCGCACTCGTTGTTAAGGCGGTTACTTGGCGACGAATCACTCAATGTTGATAACTACAGGTATTAACCATGTTCAAGAAGTTCGCGATTGCTGTTCCCCTGGCTGTTATGGCGCTGTCCTCCTCGGTAACAGCTTTTGCTGCCGGTGAAGCCAGCCACACCGTCAACATGAAGGCCACCATCCCGACTACCGTGTTCCACGCCCAGCCGCGTGACCCGAACTGGGGTCGCGATGAAACCATGACCTACAACCTGGTCAGCGGTGAGCTGGCGCCGTTGAGCGCCATCTACGACATCAAGAACACCAATGGTTCGGTTCACGCCTACATCGAAGGCGGCCCGGCCGTGCTGTTCAACGGTGACCCAAGCCAGAACATCCCGCTCACCACCACCCTCAATGGCGTGACCCTGACCGGCACCCCACAGGAAGTGGTCAACGAAGCCGACTCCACCCCAGGCGTAGGTGCGGAGATGCGCATCGTCGCAGCCAAGCCTTCGGCGACGCAGCGCGGTTCGTACACCTCCGTGATGCCAGTGGTCTTCGACGCGGTACTGCCAGTAGGGCCTTGATGCCAATCAATGCCCGCTTGGCGCGGGCATGACTTTTCAGGTCGGCGAATTCCTCCTCCGTTCGCCGGCCTGGTTTTCGATTCTGGTCTCCTGGCATTCAGAGTATCCGTTCATGTTCCCGATGACGCCTATCGCGGCTGCGCTTGCGCTGCTGATATGTACGAGTGCGCTGGCGGCACCTGCTGCTTCCGGTGCAGCCACACCCGGCAGCCTGATCACTCAGGCCCAAGGCTTGCCCGCAGGCTTTGCCGATCACTTTTTCGATGTGCCCCTCGCGGTACGCGTAGACCTGGACCACCAACTGCTTGGCGAAGCGCTGATCGTGCTGTCCCGGGATGATCGCGTTACCCTGCTCGAATTCACCGACACTGGCGACAGCAAGGTGCCGGCTGCCACCCGCGACACCTGGCAAGGTCTGCTGGAAGAAGGCGTGGCGTTGGGCGCCTGCACCCAGTCTTGCCCGCAAAAGATGATCTCTGCTTACTACAATCTGGAAAGCTCCCAGTTGTCGATCCTCACGCAGGACGTTGAACTGAGCAGCGAAGCCCCGCGCTTTTACGACCAGCCCGACGGCGGCAGCCTGGGGTTGATCATCAACAACCAGCTCAACCTCAATGGCGGTCAGCAAGACAGCCTCGGCGGCCGTTATGGTTTGCAAGCCAGTTCCAGCGTGGGCAACTGGAGCCAGGTGTTCAACCTGCAACTGGCACGCCAGAGCGGTAATGACCAACCCATGCGCCACGCGATTCATGAGCTGTATACCCAGCGTGAACTGGAGGGGCAGTTTTTTCGCCTCGGCCACTTCACCCCCAATTCCGATGGCCTGACCCGTCAACTGCGCAGCTTCGGCGCCAGCCCCGACACCGCCTTGGGCGTCATGTACGGCAGCTCCGACAGCCTGGCCATCAACAACCCCAAGCCCAGCGTGTACCCGATCTACGTCACCGCCAACCGTCAGGCAGCGGTAGAGATTTATCGCAACGGCTTGTTGATCAACACCCAGGCCGTGGCCGCCGGCCTGCAAACCCTGGACACCCGGCCACTGCCCGGCGGTATCTATGAAGTGGAAGTGCGCCTGGTGGAAGACGGCCTCACCACCAGCACTACCCAGGAGCTGGTGTACAAGCCCGGTAACTGGCGCAACGCCGAAGACCGCTGGCGCTACAACCTGTTCGCCGGGCGCGAAACCAAGCTGTTCAGCAACTGGGACGAGCAAGCCTCGGGTGCGGTGACGGCCGGCGCGTCGCTCAATTACCTGCTGCACCCACGAGTGATTCTTGGGCTGTCGGCTCGCCAGGTGCGTGAGCAACTGCAATATGGCAGCTCGGTGGACTGGACCGTTGCCGACAACACCAGCCTCTATGCCAATGTTTATCAAACCCGTGAACATGGCACCGGCCTTGACCTGCAAGGGCTCTACAGCTTCGGCGCGACCAACCTGGTGTTCAGTCACAACCGCAGCTGGCTCGACACCCGCGACACCTACGAAACCCTGCCCGACGGCACGCGCCTGCGGCGCAACACCTTTGTCGGCCAGGCCAGCAATTCGGCGTTGTCGGTCAACCATCGTCTTGATGCGAAAAACACTTTGAACATGCGCGTGTCCCACAGCCAAGGCAACGTCGAAGGCGCGGGCCTGGACCTGGGCTGGAGCCGTCACGACAGCTTTTTCGGCAGTGACGCCAACTGGCGTTTCTCGGTGTTCGACCGCCCCGGCAGCGCCGGCACCAACGACCAGCGCAACCGTGGCGTAGATGTGAGCCTGAGCGTGAACCTGGGCAGCGATGGCCGGCAGATTTCCGGCAGCATCGGCACCCGCACCGCCCGTGATGGCGGCCGCGATAACAATGCGTCGATCACGTATCGCCAAAACCTCACCGACCATGTGCTGCAAAGTGTCTCGGCCACGGCGATCACTGATACCTACGGCGTCGGCCTGTCAGGCATGGCCAACTTCAGTACCGACGTGGTCAGCGGCGACGGCTTTGTGCAGCGCAGCTCCTTCAACGGCGACCTCAGCGGTGGCTTGAACCTCAACAGCACCTTCGTCGCCGGTGCCGGGAAAATGCTGCTCAGCAGCCAGTACCAGGGCAACGGCGCGGGGATGATTATCGACGTGGAAACCGACCTCGATGAGATCGCCCTGCGCGCCGACGACCTGGGCGGCGGCAGCGCGGTACTGCGTCCGGGGCGCAACTACGTTCCGGTCTCGGCTTACAAGAGCAGCAGCGTGAGCTTCGACTTCGAAGGCAACCACCCGCCGGCGGCGAACATCCAGCCCGCGCGTTCCAGCTACCACCTGAACAAGGGCGGCGTGGACTACCGCAAGATCACCGTGATGAAAACCGTCACCGTACTTGGCCGCCTGCTGGATGAACGCGGTGCGCCGCTTAAAGGCCATCACGTGATCAACCACGCCAGCCGTGGAGTCAGCGAAGTGGACGGGTTCTTCTCCATGGAGATGAGCGCCAGCGCGCCGACCCTGCAGGTGCGCTACCAGAACCAGTTGCTCTGCCAGTTCCGCCTGGACCCGAGCACCGCGCCGAATGAAAACGACGTGCTGATGATCGGTGACTTGCGCTGCACGCCGGACACGCTGGCCGAAGCTAACCACAAGGGCGAAACCGCCGGTTGACGGCGGTTGAAACGGGAGTTCATGACCTTGATTACCGCAATGAAAAAACGCTTGGGGCTCTGTGCATTCGCGCTGGTTTTGGGCACTACCTACAGCTTGCCGGCACTGGCTATCGTCGAGCAGATCACGGCGGTGTTTCGCCCCGATCCGGCCAACCCAACGAGCAATAAATTCGTCAACACCACGCCGCAAAGTGGCTTGTGTCCCTGGCACGTTCCCGCCAGGTGCGAGGCGGTCAATACCTTCAGTATCCGTAACAGTTCGTTCCGGGCCTATTCCAATGGGCCGATACCGGCGTTTCCGGAGGATCCGCGCCAGAGCGCCTATTTCAAGGTGCCCTCGGCATTTCGCGATCTGCAAGTGACTCACACCGTCACCGGTCGTGCGGAGACGGTACAGATGCGCATTGCCGGTATTGGGGGACGGTGGAATGTCTCTTATCCACCGGGTGTGTCCGGCTGGGCCACGCCAGGTGTGGGCTGGAACGCTTATTGGCGAGGGGCGCCGGCACCGTGCTTGCCGATCAATTACATGGCGGCGGGACAAGCGTATGCGCTCTTTTTCTGGATCGTTCCGGAGAACGCCGGAGCCTGCAGCGTTACAAATGGTATGGAAATCGGGCGGATGAGCTACAGCACGCTTGAGTACGGCTACGAACTCAAGACACCAAACCCTCTGGGTATGGACGCTGGTACTTATGAGGGTTCCATCACTTACACCATGGGCCCGGGTGGCGATATGGATTTCGGCACCACCATGATCCCCGACGAAAACACCCTGACCTTCAACTTCATCTTGTCGGTGGAGCACGTGCTCAAGATTGACCTGCCGGCGGGCGGCAATCGCATCGAGCTGTTACCCGAAGGCGGCTGGCAAGCCTGGCTCAACCAGGGGCGGCGCCCGTCGCGGCTATGGCGTGACCAGACCTTCGCAATCTCCGCCAGCTCACGTTTCAAGATGACCCTGGAGTGCGGGCTAGTGATCGGCAACACCTGTGGCCTGCGCAACAACGACGGTGACGAAGTGCCGCTTCAAGTCGCCGTGAGCCTGCCCTATGGCTTGCGTGATCAGCATGACCAGGGTGTGAACAAACTGCCCCTGCGCCTCGACGGCGTCGGCACCGAACTGTTCCAGCCGTTGCAGTACGTCAATAACCGCGAGGGCAAGTTGCATTTCGAGGTAGGCAAGGATGACGTCGCCGACATGCTCAAGAAGCCCGGCAGCACCTATTCCGGCGTGGCCACGGTGATCTGGGATTCGGAAGTCTAGGCGAGCCCGGCTCGCATATCGGCTCCCTGTGGTGGGCCGCGTTCAATCAATAAGGCGTAATCAAACATGAAACATGCAGTGTTAGGGGCTGGGCTGTTGCTGATGTCGTTGGCGGCGCAGGCCGGGCCGGCGATCAATGTCGGCGTGGTGTACGACTACCTGGAGGGCGACCGCAGTTCTTACCTCAAGCGGGTATTCAACGGCGGCACCAGCACCGCCTTTATCAAGGTCAATGTGCTGGAAATTGTCTATAACGCCGACGGCACGTCCAGGGAAATCCCGGTGGCCTCCCTGACGGATGACAAGGGCGCCGCCACCAGCCGCGACGGCCTGATGGCCAGCCCGGCGCGGTTGATCGTTCCGGCGGGCGGGCGCCAGGGGACGCGCTTGCTGTACATGGGTGAGCGCGACAAGGAGCGTTACTTCCGGGTGCGTTTCATCCCGGTGGTGCCGGAGAAGGAAGACGACTTCGCCGTGACCGACGCCGAGCGCGACGAGTACAAAAAAGATCTCGCCGCCGGCGTTAACGTCATGGCCGGTTACGGCACGGTGTTTTTCGTGCGGCCCAAGGACACCCGCTTCGATACGAAGGTCGTCGAGACCGCCGACCAGTACACCCTGCGCAACGCCGGCAACAGCGTGGTGGTGCTCGATGAGTTCCGGGACTGTTCAGCGGCGAAAAAAACCGACTGCGAAGCCACCACCAAGCACCACATTCTGCCGGGGCGCCAATGGCAGCTTGAGAAGAAGCCCGGGCGTGAATATCGCTTCCAGATGATCGAAGGCCGCGACAAAACACCGATGACGGTCAATAGCAACGGGTGATGACAATGTTCAAGCAACTGACGGTATGGGCGGGGCTGGTCGCAACGTTGTTCATCGGCGCGCCGGTACAGGCGTTTCAGGAGCGCCAGAGTTTTGATGTGTCGGTCACCATTCCGATCCACGAAGCCTATGTGCTGCCCTCCGAACCTGACTGGATGGCGCAGGACCAACTGCTGGCCTGGGACCTGGCGACCTCCAGGCTCGGGCGCCTGCGCAAGAACTTCGACGTGAAGAACCTCAATGGCGGCGTAGCCGCGCGGCTGGGGGACGTGCCCTATCTGTTGAGCGGCCGCGACCGTATTGATTTGCGCGTGCTGTTCAACCGGGTGCCCCTGACCCTGGACTCGACCCAGATACTCAGCGCTGACGAGGCGGGCATGGGCCGGCGCGTCGAGCTGGAGATTGCTCCGATCGAGCCGCAGGGTGGATACCAGGGCGGGTCCTACTACGGCACGGTGCACCTGATGTTTGATTTTCTGGCGCCTTGACCGTTTGCGCTCATTTCATCGAGCTGCTGGTACTTCAGGTCGAAGGTGTTGCCGTTGTTCCATTTGGCGGTGGGGTTCTGCTGCTCAAGGTAACGCTCCCAACCTTCTCAACCGGGGTACCAGTGTACTGCGATAGGCCAGATGAATACCGGCCTCGTCGTCCGATGTGAGCCGGTGCTGGTCCAGCTGCGTGCGGGTAGCGGGGCTCGAATAACAGGGTTGGGTAGTCTGTAAGTCAGATGACTTACCCTAATCACGTCCATGAAAGCATGGGTATCTACACAACTTTTTGGTGCGACGCCGGACCTGTGGGAGGGGGCTTGCCCCGATGGCGGCCTCAGGGCCGACCAGGGTGCTGGGCTTTGATCGAGTACATATCCGTTATTTGGGTAACGGCTGCTATGGGTTCCGCTTTTACAGCGGGTCACTTTCGAAAAGCGCGAAAGTAACCAAAGCGCTCTTGCCCCACCACTCGGCACCTCGCTTAGGCTCGGTGTGCCCGTAATCCGCCAGGGATTTGGGGGGCCGCCGCCACGCGCCATCCATGGCGCGGGGCGGCTAAACCGGCATCCCTGCCGGTTTACCCCCCAAATCCCTGTCGAATTCCGGCCAGCGTGGTTTGACGGGGCGCCTAAGATCAAGATCAAAAGCAGATCAAAAGCAGATCAAGAGCGGCTCGCTTCGCATCGTGGTTACGGTTGGCAGTGGCTACAAAAGTTGTGTAGATACCTATGCCCATGAAAGGCCAATACATAACCACTGCATCGCACTTTGCGCTGTATGTTCATTTATCGGTGCTGCTCACGCAGGCGTTCTGCTCGTTGCCTTGCAGGTATGGCATCAACAGGGGCGCCATGCCTTTGAGCACCTGCACCGGCAGCGCCGAGGTGAAGGTGAAACCCTGCGCCGAACTGCCGGGCACGAAGGCGGTGAGCGTGCCGAAGTGGCGCTCGCCGATATAAAACACGAAGGTGGCGGTGCGGTTGATTGCTTTGGAACTGAGAATGCGCCCGCCGGCACCGATGGCTTCGATACGGTTATCGCCGGTGCCGGTCTTGCCGCCCATGGCCAACGGTGTGCCGTCGGCGTGTTTGAAACTGCCGGCGACGCGTTTGGCGGTGCCGGCATCGACCACCTGGGAGAGCGCGCCGCGAAGGGCCGTTGCCACCTCGGAAGGCATCACTCGGCGGGCGCGGTCGGGGGCGTTGATCAGGCGGGTGTCATAGGGCGTACCGGCGGCAAAGTGCAGGCTGTCGATGCGCAGCACCGGAATGCGTACGCCGTCATTGAGGATGATGCCCATCAACTCGGCCAGTGCTGCCGGGCGGTCGCCGGAGCTGCCAATCGCGGTCGCCAACGATGGCACCAGATGATCAAACGGATAGCCCACCGCCTTCCAGCGCTGATGAATCTCCAGAAACGCTTCGATCTCCAGCATGGTGCGGATACGCCCGTCGCGGGCGCTCTGATGGCGGCTTTTGAACAGCCAGCTGTAGACCTCCTGGCGCTCGAACTGACTGGCTTTGACGATCTCGCTGAACGTCGCGTCCGGATGGTTGAGCAGGTAGCCCATCAGCCACAGGTCCAGCGGGTGCACCTTGGCGATGTAGCCCTGGTCGGGCAAGTCATAGGCGCCTGGGCCGTAGCTGTCGTACAGCGTGTCGAGGCGTTTGTCGGTGAGTGTCTGCTGGCCTTTGGTTCCCGCCAGGCGCGCGCGCAGGAAGCTGTTGAAACTCTCGCGGCTGGCGTCGGGCAGCAGGTATCGGTGCACGGCCGCCAGGCGGATCGGGGTGGGGTGCAGACTGTCGAGGAAGGTTTCCAGGCGCGCCTGGGTGTCTTTTTTCTGGTACTTCTTCCAGAACTTGAGCAAAAAAGCGGTGCCTTCACGGTCGGCGAATTGCGCCAGGTATTCCTGGCGGCGGGGCTCGCTGTCGTCCTTGAGCAACTGCGCGCTGTTGTTGGCGCTGGTGTAGGTGACGTAGCGCACCAGGTCGCGCATCAGGCGGATGAACGGCAGGTTGATCGACTCGCGCAGGGCATCGCGCAGGCTCGGGTTGCGGCCGTTGTCCTGGTTGCGAAAGTTGTGGAAGCGGTGCAGGCCGCCACCGGTGAAAAAGCTCTCGCCGGGGCTGGCCGAATAGGTGCGGTCCAGGGCCGCGTCGAGCATGTCTGCCAGGGATTTTCCTGGATTTTGCAGCAGGTAGTCCACGGCCCAACGGCTGAGACGGTCCTGTTCGGCGACCTCGACTTTTTTCAACGCCGCTGGCGCCAATGCGCCGTAGCGCTCATGGAGCTCGGCGATGATTTGCAGGTAGGTGGTCAGCACGCGCAACTTGGCGGTAGAACCCAACTCAAGCTTGCTGCCCTCGTTGATGTCGAACGGCTGGTCGGTGTTGTCGGTCTGCACCCGCACGCGCGCGCTGTCGGCGGTGCGCTCGAACAAGGTAAAGCTGTAGCGCACCTGCGGCGTGCTGGCGGGGGTGAGCAAGCGCTCGCCCAGCAGCCCGATCTCTTTGGCGTAGGCCGGGTCGGCCAGTTGTTTGAGGTAGGCGGTGATCTGCTCCTGCAGTTGGCCTTGCAAGGTGCTGGTGGCGGACAGGTCCAGGCGGTCGAGGTCGTACAGCGGGCGATCGAGCAGCGCGGCCAGGCGGCTGCGGGCCACGCTGATGCCTTTGTTGGCCTCGATCTTCTGGGTAGTCGGTTGTTGCTGCCAGTCGCGGTAGGTGACCTGGCTGGCCAGCGCTGCCTTTAATAATCCCGGCTCGATCACGCCCTGTTGCGCCAGCAGTCGCAGGTGACTGTCGGTCAACTGCGCCAGCTCATCGCGGCCCTTGGTCAGGTAATGGGACGGGCGGCGCTGGGCGATCATCAGCGACAACACCTGGCGCAACGCCAGGCCACGGGCCGCCAGGCTGGGCGCGGTGTTTGTGGTGTCGGCCAGGGCCCGGTTGACCTGGTTGAAATCGGCGCCGTACCACACCCGCAAACCTTCGGCCATGCCGTGCACTTCGCCGTGGCCGGGCACTGCCGAAAGCGGCACGCTGTTGAGGTAGTCGCGCACCACGTTCTGCCGAGCGACAAGGGTGTCGGGGCCGTGCTGATAGGCGCGCACACTGGCCGAGAGCATTTGGCGCAGTTTTTCGCTGCCCGACAGGGTCAGGCCGTCCGGCGAATGGCGGTACTTTTCCAACTGCGTGGCCAGGGTGCTGCCGCCTGCCGTCTGCCCCGGCAGATGCAACTGGCGCGCAACCTGCGACCACGCGGCCTTGGCAAAGCGCGGCCAGTCCACCGCCGGGTTGGCCTGGGCAGGCTGTGGGTCGAGCAACTCGCGGTTTTCGATAAACAGCAGGCTGCGCACCATCAACGGTGGCACGTCGCTGAACTGCGCATACAACTGCGTCGGGTAATTGAACTGATACAGCGGCGCGGCGCGGCAATCGGTGATGCTCAGCCCGGCCTGGATTTTTTCTGCGTAGGGAATAAACAGGCCGTGACGGCTGTAATTCATCAGCGCCGCGGAGAAGCGCGCCTGGGACTCGATCACGTAATTACGCTTGAGCAGGCGCGGCAGGAAGTCGCCCAGGGCGCTGTAGCCCAGGCGTTGATCGAAGGGCCCGGTGCCGGGGTACAGGATCGCATCGCTGGCTCCGGGTTCGACGCGGTAGGTCAACTGCGCGGCCCATTGGCTGAGGGTGCGAGCTTGCCAGCGAGCGCTGTGCATCTCGCGCAACGCGGCAAAACCCAGGGCGAGCAGCACCAGCAACAGGATCAACCAGAACAGCCGGCGCCATGGCCGGGGCGGTCTGGATTTTTTCGGCAATGGGGCGGGTGACGGGCTGTCGGCTTCAGCCTGGTGCGAGTCGGTTTGCCACAGTGCGCCCATAGTCGATTGATCCATTCATACAGATTGATCGGACTTGTCTGAAGCGTAGACGCGAATTGCCTTGCCTACGAAGTTTGTCGACGGGGCAGCACACAGCGCGTCACGGCAGGCGTTAATTGTCTAGGCCAGCGGGTCGCGCGGCGGCGGTTAGCGTTTGATTTTAACTGCCCTCAGAGTGTCAACATGACCGCTTCCACCCCTCCAGCCGACTCACAGCACCTCATCACGAGCGAGCAAATCGAAACGTTGTTTCGCCTGCCGCCGTCATTGCTGGCGGTCGCGCAAGAAAGCGCCCAAGCCTACCTTGACCAGCATTTTGCTGAACACAAATGGCAGGCCGGTCTGATTTATATCGCCACGCCCGCCGACAGTGACGGTAGCCTCGTTTACCAGGCCTTGTCCGAGTGGCTGCTGCAACGCCTGGCCCTGGCCGGCCCGGTGTTGCTGGTGGCGGACTATCACGTGGTCGCCCAACGGGTGCGCGAGGTGTTTGTGGAAGGTGGCCCGAGCCTGGTTGAACTGGAACGGCTCATCAACCGCTGCGGCGCGCTGTTGTGGAGGACCTATGTGCAACGCCTGCAAGCCTGGTGGTGTGAAGAGTTGCCGGTGAACATGACGCGCTGGGGCTACCTGTCGGATGACCTGCTGACACTGCTGTATGACTCACCCAAGCCGCCGGGATACAGCGAAGAGCAATTCGCCACACTGTTCCCCAAAACCCTGCTGCATCCGATTCGCCCGGATAACGAGTGGAGCGCCCACGGCGATGCATTGCGGGTGCAGGCGGTTTACCTGGCGGGGCCGCCCGTCGAGATGCTGCCGGTGCTGGTCCTTATTCACGGGCAACAGCGCTTGCTGTTCAGCCCGGCCAGTGGCCTGCACCCGCTGCGCGACGAGGACGAAATCGCTGCGTGGTTGCCGGCTTTTGCTGAGCGCGCGCGCGTAGAGCAGTGGTTTGCCGAGGACGTTGACACCGACCCGTTCGACGCCCTGGCCGCGAGCTACCTGGCACGTCAACTGCGCGACATTGACCGCATCGACCGCAACCTGGCGCTTGCACCGGGGCAGCATCAGGCGTTGCTCGACTACATCACCGACCCGCGACGCTGGTTCGTCGCCAGCCTGGGCGCACGTCAGCAAGCGCTGCGCAGCGCCATGCCGCTGTGGCTGGCCCACGCCGACGAGCATGACAGCATCGCCTATGCGCGCCTGCTACAGGCGCTGGTGCTGGCCCGCGAGCAAAATGGCGGTAAACAGTTTCTCGACGGTGTCGACTCAATCCGTCAGTTTGCCGATGACGCGCTCAAAACGTGCCTGCACGCTCAACCCGCGGCGCGCAAAGTGCGGCCTGCCGATGTCCGGCTGACCTTTAAACGGGTGATTGCCGCCGCAGTGCCGGTGCCGGGAGGTTTCATCGCGGGTGAAGTCGACCTGATCACCGTAAGCCTGACCGAACTGGCGCTGGAAAACCTGGCCGGGTTCCCGCACACCGTCACCAGCATCACGTTGAACGACGCCCCGGCGCCCGGTTGGTTGACTTACGACCTGCTGAGCGGGTGTGTGCAAACGGCTGACGTCGGCCAGGCTTACCCGGCTTTGTTGAAAAGAAAGCTGTTGGATGATCCAACCGAAAACGCTCGGCGCTTGCAGTTGTTCAAGCGCCAATTGCGCGTGCAGTTGCCGATGCTGGCATTGGAACTGAAGATCAAGGACGAGCACGGCCTGACGCTGGATGGCTTCAGGCGCGTGCAGGCTGCGCTGCAATCGCGCGTGGCCGATCGTACGGTACAGGGCCAGGCAATGGCGCTGTGGCCGCTGGCGTTCAAGGCTTCGGCGGCTGCTGAGGCCGATGAGGTCACCGCGCACTTCATCATTGGCCCACGGGCAGGGCAGGCGGGCGCGCATCTCCTGTACCGGCCATTGCTCGAACCGATGTTGCAGGAGTACGCGTCGATCCAGGCGTTGTTCGAGGCCATCAAGGCGCCAGGCCCCTTGCAAGACAGCGTGCTGACCTGGATCGCCCCGGCACGCCAGGCGGTCTACGCCAACGGCGGCTTTAATGAGCCGCATATCCGTCGCTTTTTGCCTGGCGATGAGTTCGGCGTGTATGACAAACCGCCGGCGGCGCAACTGCACAAACAGTTGGGCGCGCAAGGCCCCTGCACGCTGGTGTTCAACGGCACGGCGAAGGCTTTGGTTGCCCTGGCTGACCGGCAATCGGTATCGAACGCCGAACAACGCTGGGCCCATATGAAAGAGGTAGGTTGGCTGTTGTTTGCCAGTGTCCTGCCGTTGACCAGCGGGCCGTTGCAATTGGGCGGATGGCTGGTGCAATTGGTCGACAGCCTGCAGCAGGATATTCAGGACCTGGCCAGCGACGATGAACAGGCCAGGAACAAAGCCGTTACGGATGTACTGAGCAACCTGATGGCAATTGTTGCGCACCAGGCCACGCCCCACGTGCCCCATCAGGCGCTGCAACTGGAGCACCCCGTCTTTGCGCCGTTGGCACACGCCGAGTCCGCCGCGTCGGTGCCCGTTCGTGTGCCCGTGCCTGCGATGTTCCATACCCCGATCCGTTGGAGTAATGCGCGTAAAGACCTGAGCACCGCGCAGAATGCTCGGGCACGCCGCCTGAGCCTCAGGGTTTTCTCCGGAGAATGGAGCAACGCCGAGCAAAGCGGCCCGCGCCAGGGTTTGGTTTATGACACTTCATTTTCACCACCGCAATGGCATGCCTTGGTACGCGGGCACGTGTACCGGGTGGTGGACGAGGCCAATGCAGTGCGGGTCGTCAGCGCCGATGGCCGCGAGAAAGGTCCCTGGTTGAAACCCTTGGGTGACGGGTATTGGGATTTTGATGCGCGATTGCACTTGCCAGGGGGGAATGCCGATTCCGCGCTCGAAGCCGAGCTGCAGGCACTTGAAGTGTCCGAGCCCAGCCTTGAACAACAATACCGTAATGCCGGGCGCGCACGTGACAAGGCCGGTGCAGCCATGATCGTGGCGCGTAAGCTGGCGCGCGAATCAAAGGGCAAGGTTACCGAGGCGCAGTTGGCGCAACTTGAGGAGCGCTACCGCAAGGAAATGCAGAATAAGGTGACGTCCTCGCAACAGGAGCTGCAATTGCTGATGCGTTTGCGTGCGATCAAGCCACGGCCTCGGTATGAAGAAGAACTTTGTGAAGTGCTGGAGTCGCTGATTCTGGGCGTGCAATTACTGGATGCCGACACGCGTGAGCAGATGCTGCAGATCAATGCGCGCATCCGCCCTCTGCTCGATGTCCTGCAAGATGAGAGTGAGGACGAAGCCGGCTCCGATCTTAATCGCCAGGCCCATGCTGACCTGGACCGCAACATGCGTGAGCAAGTGGCAGCCGAGGAGGCGGCGATTCGCTGGCGCACGCTGGAAAAAACCTATATTGACCAACTCAAGGCGGTGCCGCGCCTTGGACGCAACAAGGCCCGCGAGCTGCAAAACGACTTGGCTGCGCGGCCTTCGATCCTGGATTTGCAAGCGTTGCAAGTGACCACACTGTGGGGCATCACCATTGATATCGAAGGCCCACCGCTGGAAGCCGAATTTTTTGACAGCTTGAACCAGGTGATCACGCGTGCCCGTTGGGCCAGCCGCTCCCTGGCGGACCTGGAGCATCTGTCCATCGCGCGAGAAGAACGTGTAGAAGTGCTCAAAAGCCTGGGGCGCATCTATGCGCTCACCGACGACCATATTCAGTTCTGGCGCGCCATGGCGCCGGACACCTTTGACTTGGCCAATCTGCAAAAACTCCAGACGTTGCTGTCTGGCCTGCACCGTCAGGTCGAGGAGCAACTGGCTGACCTGCTGGACCCGGCCCCCGGTGTGGTATCGGTCAGGACAGACGTGGCAGGCTCGCGGCAAAAAAAGATCATCCGCACGCGCAACCGCGATGTGTATGTGGCCCGGGTCAAAGGCCCGACCGGCACCGCAGAGCTGGTGGACGACAAGGGCAGTGTGATCGCCACCTTCACCGAGGCCGACGACGGCGTATGGGAAGCGGTGGAACCGCCGGCCAGACCCCGTACGGCCGACCCGCAACTGGGAGCGCTGGTGAACAAGGGCCAGCGGCTGTTGGCAGGCGTCGACAACGCGATTGCGAAGGTGCAAGGCATGTCGGACAGGTGTGAGCCCGAATCTCTGCAAGCCCTGTTGGTGGCGCAAGCCAACAGTCGGCGCATGGTGGCGGCGGATATCGACAGAAAATTACGTAGCCTGGACGTTTCACGGCTGGCCGCCACCCAGCAGGCCAACGCCAGGGTGCGGGCCAGCGACTTGCGGGCTGCGGCGACGCGCCTGGAGGCAGCGGGTGTCGAGGCCCGCGTCCGGGCCAGCAAACTCAAGCTGACGCGGGCCGAAGATGTCGACTTCCTGCACGCGCTCAATGAGGTGCGCATTCAGCGACAAGGTGCCCGCGTACGCCTCAAGGGCAAAACCGTGGATTTTCTGCAAGTCTATGTTGTGCAGGATGCGCAAACGGCGCAGCCGCTGTGTTATGCGCATTTTCACTATGGAACCCGCCTGGGCCCGGACGATCACTACACCGCCGCCCACATCAAAAGCCCCGAACAGCAGCGCCTGGGGCGCCAGGCCCAGGCCGAAGCTGAAGCCCAGGCGTTCGCCCGAATACGCAGCGGACAGACCGGGCGCGTGCAGCAAACCCTGGACATCGACCGTGCGAGCATTTCCCGGCTGCTGGCCAGACGCTTGTTTTTCAGTGTGGACTGAACGGCACGCCGGCTCCCACATTTGAGCGGCCTCGTAGTCCAAACCCGCGCCTTCATGTGCTTGCCTCCAGGTGTCCTGATCCTGACCGGTTATGCAATACTCTGCGCCGTTTTGCGCCGGGAAGGCCGATCTAGACGCTTGGTGCTTGCACCGCCCAAGCGGTTTTTCTCGGGGGTTATCGCCAAATTTCCCCGTTTATTGAGTGAAAAGACCTGACGTTAGCTTTTTATACTGCACGCCCGCTGACCTGTGCGCGTGAGACGCGCCAGGCGGATTTGCCCATGAGGCGAGTCCGGTCCAGCCGGTGTATCAGCCCATCCGCGGATACGCCCAGGCTCGGTGGCTAAATCCAATAACAAAATGAGGTTGTATTCCTATGCCTGTCGGCAAACCACTGCCCCCTGGCGAGACCGCTCAAGGCGGCCCGCTCAAACGCGAACTCGGCGAACGGCATATCCGCCTGATGGCGCTCGGCGCGTGTATCGGTGTGGGTCTGTTCCTGGGGTCGGCCAAGGCCATCGAAATGGCCGGCCCGGCGATCATGCTCTCCTACATCATTGGCGGCCTGGCGATCCTGGTGATCATGCGCGCCCTCGGAGAGATGGCCGTGCACAACCCGGTGGCCGGTTCGTTCAGCCGCTATGCGCAGGATTACCTCGGTCCATTGGCAGGCTTTCTCACCGGTTGGAACTACTGGTTCCTGTGGCTGGTGACCTGCGTCGCAGAAATTACCGCGGTGGCGGTGTACATGGGGGTCTGGTTCCCCGACACGCCACGCTGGATCTGGGCACTGGCGGCGCTGATCAGCATGGGCACCATCAACCTGATCGCGGTCAAGGCGTTCGGTGAGTTCGAGTTCTGGTTCGCGCTGATCAAGATCGTCACCATCATTGCCATGGTGATTGGTGGCGTCGGTATCATCGCCTTCGGTTTCGGCAATGACGGCGTGGCGTTGGGTATTTCCAACCTGTGGACCCATGGCGGCTTCATGCCCAATGGTGTGCAGGGCGTGTTGATGTCCCTGCAAATGGTGATGTTCGCCTACCTGGGCGTCGAGATGATCGGCCTTACCGCCGGTGAAGCGCGTAACCCGCAGAAGACCATTCCCAGCGCCATCGGCTCGGTGTTCTGGCGCATCCTGCTGTTCTACGTGGGCGCGCTGTTCGTGATCCTGTCGATCTACCCGTGGAATGAAATCGGCACCCAGGGCAGCCCGTTCGTGATGACCTTCGAGCGTCTGGGCATCAAGACTGCCGCGGGTATCATCAACTTCGTGGTGATCACCGCCGCGCTGTCGTCCTGCAACGGCGGCATCTTCAGCACCGGGCGTATGCTTTACAGCCTGGCGCAGAACGGCCAGGCGCCGGCGACGTTCGGCACCACCTCCAGTAACGGCGTGCCACGCAAGGCTTTGCTGTTGTCGATCTTTGCCTTGTTGCTGGGCGTACTGCTCAACTACCTGGTGCCGGACCAGGTGTTCGTGTGGGTGACCTCCATCGCCACCTTCGGCGCGATCTGGACCTGGTTGATGATCCTGCTGGCCCAGCTCAAGTTCCGTAAGGGCTTGAGCCCGGCGGAGCAAGCGGCCCTCAAGTACCGCATGTGGCTGTACCCGGTCAGCTCCTACCTGGCGCTGGCGTTCCTGGTGCTGGTGGTGGGCCTGATGGCGTACTTCCCGGAGACCCGTGTGGCGCTGTATGTCGGGCCAGCGTTCCTGGTGCTGTTGACGGTGTTGTACTCTGTATTCAAGTTGCAGCCCGCCGTCGCCAATAGCAGCGCGACCCGCTCCGTTTAAAGGTGCGGGCTTGCCTGCGATAGCGGTGGTGCAGTTAAAAATTCAGTGACTGACACTCCGCTTTCGCGGGCAAGCCCGCTCCCACAGGGGGATCTGTGCCGGGCTGTGGGCAATACACGACCAATGTGGGAGCTGGCTTGCCTGCGATAGCGGTGGTGCAGTTAAAAATTCAGTGACTGACACTCCGCTTTCGCGGGCAAGCCCGCCCCGCAGGGGGATCTGTGCCGGGCTGTGGGCAATACACGACCAATGTGGGAGCTGGCTTGCCTGCGATAGCGGTGGTGCAGTTAAAAATTCAGTGACTGACACTCCGCTTTCGCGGGCAAGCCCGCCCCGCAGGGGGATCTGTGCCGGGCTGTGGGCAATACACGACCAATGTGGGAGCTGGCTTGCCTGCGATAGCGGTGGTGCAGTTAAAAATTCAGTGACTGACACTCCGCTTTCGCGGGCAAGCCCGCTCCGCAGGGGATCTGTGCCGGGCTGTGGGCAATACACGACCAATGTGGGAGCTGGCTTGCCTGCGATAGCGGTGGTGCAGTTAAAAATTCAGTGACTGACACTCCGCTTTCGCGGGCAAGCCCGCCCCGCAGGGGGATCTGTGCCGGGCTGTGGGCAATACACGACCAATGTTGGAGCTGGCTTGCCTGCGATAGCGGTGGTGCAGTTAAAAATTCAGTGACTGACACTCCGCTTTCGCGGGCAAGCCCGCTCCCACAGGGGATCTGTGCCGAGCGTTGATCCTGTGAGCAATACATTACCAATGTGGCAGGCTTGCCTGCGAAAGCGGTGGTTCAGTTGCCATTCCGGTGTCCGGCGGCGTCGCTAACTATTTAGTCGCGATGACGGCGCGGCTGGCGTAGCGTTGGTCCAGGCGCTTGTTCAGGTCCAGCCATGCCGCCAATACGCCCATCAACACAGCGCCCGCCAAGGCCGTGGATAACTTGATCGCCAAGCTGTCGCCGGCCATGGCATTGAGCATGTCGGCCAGTGGCGCCAGCACCACGCCCAGGCAAAACACTTCCAGGGAGTAACGCCCCATCCGCGCCAATTGCAGGGCCAGCCACTGCTGCGTCCAGCCGACGTCGGGGAGCAATTTGGCGGTGACGTAGGCCAATGCCAGGAAGTGCAGCAGGCGTACCGGGGACAGGTCGGTCTTGCTGATGGGGTACAGCCATTCGCCAATCACGCGTGGCATCCAGGCGTCATGCACCTCGGGCCAGCGCCAAGACAAGGTGATCACACAGGTCACCAACACGTAGAGCGCAGCGGCCACGAACAAGGGTTGGCGCAGCAACGGCCGCGGTTCGGCGCGGCTGGGTGAGCGCAACGCAGCTGCGCCGCCGAGGATGAACAAGCACTGCCAGGTGATGGGGTTGAAGTACCACACCCCGCCGTTGCTCGCGGGCAAATTCCAGCCTTGCCAGGGCGCCAGCAGGTACACCGTCAGGGACGCCGCCACGGTGACTTTGGGCGCACGCAACAGCAACGGTAACGTGATGGGCAGGCTGAGAATCAGCACGATATACAACGGCAGCGGGTCGGTAAGGTTGGGTTTGAATCGCAGCAGCAGCTCATCGAGCAGGGCTTGCTGGGTGTGGGTGAGGAAGTATTCCAGGCCCATTTCCTGCACCAGGTCGCGGGTTTCGATATGGCTGTTGGCAAAAATCACCATGCCCATCAACAACGCCAACAGGAAAATGTGCACCACGTAAAGCGTCCACACCCGGCGCAGGATTTTCAGGCAGGCGATGAAGTAACCGTCGCGCTGCAGGATCTTGCCGTAGGCCAGCACCGCCGCATAGCCGGCCAGGAACACGAAAATTTCGGCGGCATCACTGAACCCGAAGTTCTGCACGGTGACATTGGCCAGGGGGTTGTGGGGCACGTGATCCCAGAAAATAAAGATCAACGCCAGGCCCCGAAAAAAATCGATGCGCGGGTCGCGTCCGTTCAGCATGGCAGCGGGCTCTTGAACAAGTTGTTGAGTGGCGATAGGTGAGCGCGCGCGTTGTCGTACGCCGCACATCGGGCGGGCGCAGGGTGGCGGTATTTGTAAGCAAATGCAAAGGCTGGGTATTACTGAATGTCTCAGTCGTAGGAGCGGGGGGCTGTCAACTCTGACAGTAGACGCAACACGAACACCGTGGCTTGCTAAAGCGTAACTGCAAAGGATGACGGTATGGCTCGGTTATGGAAAGGATTCACTCTTTATACAGTAGTCGGTGTCGCCAATACGGTGATCCATTGGCAGCTGTTTTTCATGCTGCGGGCAGGGTTTGAGCTCAGCCAGGCGCTGAGCAATCTTCTGGCATTCTGTGTGGCGGCATCCTTTTCGTTCTATGTAAATGCCCTGTTCACCTTTGACATGCCGGTTTCCCTGGGCCGCTATCTGCTGTTCATGACCTGTATGGGAGCGTTAAGCCTGGGGGTAGGTTGGCTGGGTGATCATCTGCACATGCCAGGGCTGATCACTGTGCTGGTGTTTTCACTGGTCAGCCTGCTGTTCGGGTTCCTGCTGTCGCGGTGGGTGGTGTTTCGCGAGGGTAGCCGATGAAGATCTCACTGATAGTGCCTCTGTTCAACGAGGAGCAAACGGTGGGCGTGTTTTACCTCGCGGTCCGGCAAGACCCGTTGTTGCAGGCCTACACCGTTGAAATGGTATTCATCAACGATGGTAGCAATGACCGCACCGCCCAGACCGCCGAGGTGGTGTTGGCCAAACGGCGCGATCGCTCCAGCGACGGCTACCTCAAGCGCCACAGTGCGTCGTTGTTCTACCGCCTATCAACCTGATCGTCAGACAAGCGGCGCGTATCGCTCACCTCGAAATGCGCCTGGTTGGCAGTAGTCGAATCCGGCCCGACGAAGACGGTGAAACCGCCGGCTTCGACCTTCGGTGAAAAATGCTCGTCGAGTAAGGCAAAGTCCTGTTGGCTCAGAAAAAAGCTGACGCTGCGACTTTCGCCCGGTGCCAAATGAATTTTGCGAAAACCCCGTAACCGGCGCACTGGGCGGGTGACGCTGGCAACGTCATCGCGCAGGTACAACTGGACGATTTCATCACCGGCGCGTTTGCCGGTATTGGTGACGGTGACTTCAACCTCCAGCGTTTGGGTGGAGGCCAGTCGAGTAGTGCTCAGGCGAGGTGAGGAATAGCTGAACGAGGTGTAGCTCAGGCCGAAGCCAAACGGATACAGCGGTGTCCAGGGCACATCGATGTAGGCGGATGCGAAGCTGCCATCCCCGCTGGGTGGGCGCCCGGTATTTTTATGCGCGTAGTAAATCGGTATCTGCCCCACATGGCGGGGAAAGGTCATTGGCAGCTTGCCGCTGGGGTTAATGTCACCGAACAGCACATCAGCCACGGCATTTCCGGTCTCGCTGCCCAGGAACCAGGTTTCGAGCAAGGCAGGGGCTTGCTGGACTGAAGCGTCGAGGACCTGCGGGCGGCCATTCATGAGGAGGATAACCAGTGGTTTTCCGGTGTTCAGCAGGGTGTGCAGCAGTGCGGCCTGTCCGCCTGGCAGTCCGAGTTCGGCGCGGCTGTGGGCTTCACCGCTCTGTTCAGCCGTTTCGCCAAGGACGGCGATCAGTACATCGCTACTGCGAGCGGTCTGTTCCACCTGGGTGATGTTCGGAGTGGCTGGGCTGGTGGGTGAAGCGCCAGGCAGGTAAACGATCTCGGTGCCTGGGGCAACTGCATTGCGGATGCCTTGCAAGACTGTGACGGAGTCTTCGGGATTTGCGGCCCCGGACCACGGGCCGATGGTGGCGCTGGCGTCCGAAGCGAGGCTGCCGACTACCAGAACCTTGCCCGGTTGTTTGGAAAGTGGCAGCAGCGCACTGTCGTTTTTTAATAAGACGATAGATTTCTGCGCCGCTTCCCGAGCCAGTGCACGATGCTGCGGCGTGAGTTGGCTGGCCCGCTCGCGGGCTTCATCGCTGTAACGATAGGGGTCATCGAACAGTCCCAAGCGTTGTTTGGCCTTGAGGACGCGGCGAACGGCGTCATCCACATTTTTGCGGGACACCTGGCCTTTACGCACCAACGTTGCCAAGTGTTGGCGATAGGATTGACTGGCCATCTCGATATCCACCCCGGCATTGAAAGCCAGTCGTGCTGCGTCGGCCTGCGTGCTGGCGATGCCTTGTTGGGCCAGTTCCCAGACAGCATTGAAGTCACTGACCAGCAAGCCTGCGAACCCCCACTGCTCGCGCAACAGAGCGGTCAGCAGCTTAGTATGGCTGTGCATCGGAACTGCGGCCACTTCATTGAAGGACGGCATGATTGCACCAACGCCGGCCGCAACGGCTGCCTCGAAGGGCGGCAAGTACACCTCTCTCAAGGTACGTTCCGACAGATCGGCAACGTTGTAGTCTCGACCGCCTTCGGCCGCGCCGTAGGCCACGAAATGTTTTGCCGTCGCGAGCATGGACGAGACGTCAGGGGCGCCTGCGCCCTGAAAGCCATGTACGAGGGCGGTGGCCAGCGCAGAACCCAGAAACGGATCTTCTCCTGCGCCCTCCACGACACGACCCCAGCGCGGGTCACGGGCAATATCAACCATGGGCGCGAAGGTCCAATGCACGCCACTGGCAGTGGCTTCGACGGCTGCGGCGCGTGCAGTTCGTTGCGCAAGATCCGGATCCCAGGCTGAGGCTAGTGCCAATGGCACCGGGAATACTGTGCGGAAACCGTGCAATACATCGTAGGCAAATAATAAGGGAATATGCAGCCGGGAGCCGTTGACCACCTGCTCCTGCAATTGACGCGTCTGTTGGGCCGTGTCGGCGCCAAGTACCGAGCCCAGGAGGGTCACAGGCATCTGTGTGTGCTCGCCTTGATCAATGACGGGGCCGGTAGGCGTAGATTGGATAGTCAGCTGGCTGAGCTGACCAATCTTCTCTTCAAGGGTCATTTGCGCAAGCAAGCGCTCAACCGGATCGTCTTGGGCTACCGCCAGCAGCGGCAGGCAGGCGAGCAGTAATACAGGTAGGCGCTTGGGCATCGTTCAGCCGTCCATGGGCAGGGGATATGCCTTAGTCTTTTGCATCCGAGCAAAATCATCTACTGTCAGAATTGACAGTCAGGGGCTGTTTTCAGATAGATGGGGCGCCTGTTCGGGCATCCTGGGTTCGTACCGGAACAGGGCTTATCCAAAAGCGTCCATCAACAATATCCTGCACGGCTTGGCCTGATACGCGTTGATCTGCGGCACCAACCGTTTGAAGTGTTCGGTTTGGCAGTGCGCATCCAGCGCCGCCTGATCGGGCCATTGTTCGATAAAAATAAAATGGCCCGGGTCTTTTTGATCGACAAACAGATCGTAGTCCATGCACAGCGGTTCCTGGCGGGTTTTTTCCACCAGTTCGGCGTACCACGGGCGCACGGTTTCCAGGTGCTCGGGCTTGATAAAGTCTTCAGCGATGACTTTCAACATGGCAGGCGTCCGTCAGGCTGCAGCGGTTTCGTGGGGCTCAAAACTGTCCGCCCGCGCCATCTGCCACATGCGCGAATAGAACTCGCCGTTCACGTCCCCGGTGAGCAATTCGCCGGGTTTCAAGAACACATGCAACTGCGAAAACAGTTTGATCTCGGTGGCCGACATGCGTCGCACCAAGTGCTTGGCCGACAACTGCGACGGATGATCGAGCCCGGCGGCGGCGAGCATTTCGGCCAGGGCGTGCAGCGTGTTGCGGTGGAAGTTGAATACGCGCTGGGCCTTGTCCGGCACCACCAGAGCCCGTTGGCGCAGTGGGTCTTGTGTCGCTACGCCAGTCGGGCATTTGTTGGTGTGGCATGACTGGGACTGGATGCAGCCAATGGCGAACATGAAGCCGCGCGCCGAGTTGGCCCAGTCGGCGCCGATGGCCAGGACGCTGGCAATATCGAACGCGCTGACAATCTTGCCGCTGGCGCCGAGTTTGATTTTGTCGCGCAGGTTCAGGCCCACCAGGGTGTTGTGCACAAACAGTAAACCCTCACGCAGCGGCACGCCAATATGGTCGGTGAACTCCACGGGGGCTGCGCCGGTGCCACCTTCCTTGCCGTCCACCACGATAAAGTCGGGGAGGATGCCGGTTTCGAGCATGGCCTTGGCGATGCCCATAAATTCCCATGGGTGGCCCAGGCAGAACTTGAACCCCACTGGTTTGCCGCCGGACAGTTCACGCAACTGGGCGATGAACTGCATCAGCTCAATGGGCGTGGAAAACGCACTGTGACGCGACGGCGAGATGCAGTCTTCACCCATCATGATGCCGCGGGTGTCGGCGATCTCCTGGGTGACCTTGTGCTTGGGCAGGATTCCGCCATGGCCCGGCTTGGCGCCCTGGCTCATCTTGATTTCAATCATGCGTACTTGCGGGTTCTGCGCCTGCGCGGCAAAGCGTTCCGGGTCGAAACGGCCGTCGCTGGTGCGGCAGCCGAAGTAGCCGCTGCCCAGTTCCCAGGTCAGGTCGCCACCGTTTTCGCGGTGATAGGGGCTGATGCTGCCTTCACCGGTGTCGTGGGCAAAGTTGCCGAGCTTGGCGCCCTGGTTGAGGGCGCGAATCGCGTTGGCGCTCAACGAGCCGAAGCTCATCGCCGAGATGTTGAACACCGACGCCGAGTAGGGTTGCGTGCACTGCGGGCCGCCGACCATCACGCGAAAGGCGCTGGGGTCGCTCAACGGTGCCGGGCGCATGGAGTGGCCGATAAATTCGAAGCCCGACTGGTATACGTCGATCAAGGTGCCGAAGGGCTTGTCTGCGGTTTCGTTCTTGGCACGCGAGTACACCAGCGAGCGCTGGGCCCGGGAGAAGGGCAGGGCGTCGCTGTCGGATTCGAGCAGGTATTGGCGGATTTCCGGGCGAATGCCTTCCACCAGGTAACGGATATTGCCCAGGATCGGGTAGTTGCGGCGCACGGCGTGGGGGCTTTGCAGCAGGTCGAAAATGCCGATCAGGCTGAGGATGCCGGTGACCAGGGTGATGGGCCACAGCCATTCATGTTCGATAAAGGGCAGGCTGGCGAGGGTGAAAATGACGCACACAGCAAAGAAGGCGTAGCGGCTTAACAAGGACAGGCTCATACGGTTTCCTTGGGTTCGGACTCTTCAGGTCGATCACCCATTCTGCGCCTCTGAGGAAACCATAGACAACCTGTGGGAATAATCAGTTTGACCTCATCACTGGGACAGACTGGCCCGCAATAGACGACTGGCGACCTGCTGGGACCTCTCGGAGGAGAACGGATCGGCCTGTAGTTATTGCAATCTGTTCTCGTTTGGCTGCATTATTAGTGTTACTGTATAACGCATGTATTGCACTCAAACGCCCCGGAGGCCTCATGAAAGCTGGTATCCATCCCGACTACCGCACCGTACTGTTCCACGACACCGCCGCTGACGTGTATTTCCTTATCGGCTCCACTGCCGACAGCGACCGCACCCACACACACAGTGACGGCAACACCTATCCCTATATCCCGTTGGACGTGTCCAGCGCATCGCACCCGGTGTACACCGGCCAGCAGCGCAAGACCCAGGCCGAAGGCCGCATCGCCGGCTTCAACAAGCGCTTTGCATCGTTTGGGTCGAACCCGAAAAAAGTCGAGGCATGAGGATGATTCGGCGGCGTGCCCTACGCCGCCGTCTGACGAATTGGCAACACCACGCGAAATGTCGTGCCTTTGCCCAGTTCGCTGCTGACGCAAATGTCCCCGCCGTGTTTCTTGACGATGCCGTAAGACAGTGACAACCCCAGCCCGGTCCCTTCGCCCACCGGCTTGGTGGTAAAGAACGGGTCGAAAATCTTCGGTACGCTTTCAGGGGCAATCCCGCAGCCGTCATCGGCCACTTCCAGCCAGATATTCTCGCCTTCCACGCCATTGCTGATGGTGATGGTGCCGCGCTGGGGCCCCATGGCCTGGGCCGCATTGATCACCAGGTTCATCACGACCTGATTGAGTTGCGAGGCCAGGCATTCGATGTCCGGCAGGGGCGTGTAGTGCTTGACCACGTCGGCCTTGTACTTGAGTTCGCTGGCGACGATATTCAGGGTCGAGTCGA
Source organism: Pseudomonas paralactis (assembly GCF_001439735.1). GTDB lineage: Bacteria > Pseudomonadota > Gammaproteobacteria > Pseudomonadales > Pseudomonadaceae > Aquipseudomonas > Aquipseudomonas paralactis. The sequence goes on along the minus strand of NZ_JYLN01000002.1, from coordinate 387,475 downwards.
TGCCTTGCTGCAGATTAGCCAACTGCCAGGTCTGGTCATTGTCCACCCGTGAGAAGTTCTTCAGGTCTTTGACGATCTGCACCACGCGGCCAATGCCTTCCTGGGATTCGCGGATCAGGATCGGTATGTCTTCCTTGAGGAAGTCCAGTTCCAGGTCGGTGCGCAATACCTTCAGCAGATCGCGCTGTTCTGGCGCCGCGAGGTGTTCCTCACTGCGTTGATAGGCATCGAGCATTTGTTGCAGCTGCTTGAAGTAGCTATCGAGGGTGCTGAGGTTGGAGGAAATAAAACCCACCGGATTGTTGATTTCATGGGCGACGCCAGCGGCGAGCTGCCCAAGGGAGGCGAGCTTTTCCGACTGCACCAGTTGGCTTTCCAGGTGCTTGCGCTCGTTGATTTCCAATTGCAGCGCCTGGGTGCGTTGTTCCACCAGTTGTTCCAGGTGTGAGGTTTGCAGGGACGCACGCCGGGCCATGTCCCATTTATTGGCCAGGGTATTGGCCATTTGCTGCACTTCAATATTGTCGAACGGCTTTTTCAGGATCAGCAAGCGGTCATGGGCCTGCAGGCGAAACAGCAGGTCTTCCCAAGAGTAATCCGAGTATGCGGTGCACACCACCACTTGCAACTCGGGCGCGACCTTCCATAACGCTTCGATCGTTTTTGCACCGTCCCAGCCCTGGGGCATGCGCATGTCAACGAATGCCAGCGCATACGGACGCTGTTGCGCCATGGCGCTGGTGAGCAAGCCCAGACCCTCTTCGCCGCCATAAGCCGAATGCAGTTCGAACGCCTGGGCCTGGGGCTTGGCCGCTTCGCCAAACAGCGCCGACTCCATGTCATCCAGCGCCTGGCTGGACACAGCCTCCGGCATCAGGATCTTGCGGAAATCCTCATGAATGGACGGTGTGTCGTCGATCAGCAGGATGCGCCGGTTGGGAGGTTGGTTCATGAGCGGCTTCCGGCAAGGGTCAGGGGGATGGTCAAGGTGAATACCGCGCCCAGGCCTGGCCCGTTGCTGTGAGCGCTGAGCTGGCCGTTCATTTCCACCGCGGCGAGGGCGCAGCTGTGCAGGCCGAAGCCATGGCCTTCTTTACGCGTGGTAAAACCGTGGGTGAAGATTCGTGTCATGTTTTCAGGCGGTATGCCTTCTCCATCGTCTTTCACGCTGATCTTCAAAGTGTCATCGCCCACCGGTTCGACCGCGAGGGTGATTTGCCGTGGCCGATCAGACAGTTTGTCCATGGCGTACTTGGCGTTGCTGATCAGGTTGACCATGATCAGCAGCAGGCGGTGCTTGTCGCCGAGGATCTGCGGGACCTGTGCGTACTCCTTGATCACCGTGACGTGGTGGCGGCTCAGCGAGCCGGCGTTCATGCGCAGGGCGTCATCCATCAAAGCGCCAATATCGATGGGCTCCAGCAACGTGGCGGCGCCGGCATAGGATTGCTGGGTCGAGACGATGTCTTTGATGTGATCGATGCTTTTACTCAGTTGCGCCAGCTCATCGCTCATGCCCTGTTGCTCCACGGCGATCGCTTCCACCAGTTGGTTGAGGTAACCCGGCAGCAATTTGCCTTTTTCATCTTCGGTGAGAAAGGTGCCCAGGTCGCTCTGGTGTGCGTTGATCAATTGCATCGCTTTGCCCAGGCCCAGGGCTTTGCTGCCGCGCAGTTTGCGGCTGACCAGCTCGGCAGAAATATTCACGCTGTTGAGCACGTTGCCGACGTTGTGCAGCACGTTGGTGGCGATCTCCGCCATGCCTGCCTGGCGGGCGCTGTCGAGCAGTTCGCTCTGGGCGTCCTTGAGTTGTTGGGTGCGCCGTTCCACCCGTTGCTCCAGGGTTTCGTTGGCCGATTGCAAGGCGCGATTGACGCGGTTGATCTCGGCAAAACTGCGCAGCAGGCGCACTGCCAGGTACAGCAACAGCACCACCAGCAGCGTCGAGAAGACCAACAGGTAGCGATGATATTGATGGTCAACCAGGTCCGAAGTCTGCTGGTCCTGGTTGAGGTGAGTGGTCAAGTCGTCGAGCCGCTCGGCCACCGGCACGGCGGCGATGCGTTCGAGCAGGCTGTTGACCAGCGGCTGTTCGCGCAGGATCAGCGAAATATGGTTGCTGAGGATATCCACCGGCGCCTGGAACTCACTGGGCAGGCTCTGTTTGTTGATCGCCAGTTTGCCCAGGCCCACCAGGATATCGGCGGCGCGTTCGTCGCTGGTGACCTGAGCAAACTCCAGGCTGCTGAGCAGCAGGTCGTAGGTGTCGGTGGCCACGTCTTGCAGTTGCAGCCGGCCTTGATCGTCAATCTGGTTGAATTGGGCCTGGATGTCATCTTCGGCGGTCGGTAAAAACGCCAGTGAGTTGCGCAACACAGCGTTGTGAGACTTGAACTGATCCACCAGGCGGGCTTTCTCCTGGATGGCGCTCATATACGCCGCCTCGTTGGCCTGCCAACCCGCCAGGTCGGCAGGGTTTTGGTGGGTGTCGCGGCTTTGCAGTTCAGACCAGATACGGGTCATGTCCGAGAGGGGGGTGACCAGCGGATCGTAATTGTGGGTAATCGCGATCCGGGCCTTGAGCACTTCGCTGTCCCATTGAGCATTGAGCTGCTGGAGCTGGCGGATCAGGTCTCGCGACTGGGTATAGGTGGCCGTCTGGTCGCGGGAAGACTTGAGGTATAGAAATACCAGGGTGGAGGCCAGGAACAGGGTCATGACACCCAGGAGTATCTGGCCGGCACGGCGGCGCGAGAGTCGTCTCATAGCGGCTTGCCCGCCCATTCGCCGGTCAGGGTCTTGAGAAACTGGATAATCAGTTCTTTGTCTTCCTGGGACGGGTTGCGGCCCAACTGGTACTTGAACATTACGTCAACCGCGTCTTCCAGGGTCTTGGCTGACGCGTCGTGGAAGTAGGGCGCAGTGACGGCCACATTGCGCAGGCTGGGCACCTTGAATACGTGGCGGTCCTCTTCCTCCCCGGTCAGCAGGTAGCGCCCCAGGTCCGATTCGACCGGGTTGCCGCGTGCCTTGAAGTAATCGCCCATCACGCCGAACTTCTGGAACATATTGCCGCCGATATTCACGCCCTGGTGGCAGGCGATACAGCCATAGTCCTTGAAACGCTGGTAGCCGTATTTTTCCTTGGTCGTCAGGATCTCGGTGTTGCCCAGCAGATACTGGTCGAACCGCGAGTTGGGCGTGAGTAGTGTGCGCTCGTAGGTCGCCAGCGCGTCCTGCACATTGGCGGCGCTGACGCCATCGGGATACAGCTGTGCAAATGCGCGCTGGTATTCGGGGTGGGCTGACAGGTTGTGCACCACGGTTTTCCAGTCGCTGCCCATTTCCACCGGGCTGATCACCACGTGCTCGATCTGCGCTTGAAGGGTGTCGACCCGGCCATCCCAGAACTGTTTGAAGTTCAGGCTGGCGTTGAACACGGTGGGCGTATTAAGTGGCACCGGCTTGCCGTCGAAGCCAAGGGAGAAGGGCTTGTTGTCGGCGCCGCCGGTTTCAAGGTGGTGGCAGTTGGCGCAGGACAGCGTGTTGTTGACCGACAACCGCGGCTCGTTGAACAGCCGGCGGCCCAGCTCAACTTTGGCCGGGTCCTGTGCCGCAACCGCGGGCAATGGCTTGAGTGCTTCATTCAGCGGGGCGGCGCTCGGTGGAGTGCCGATGTTCATGCACAACGCCAACATCAAGCCGAACCGGGTAGTTAAAACCTTGCTCAAGCGAGCACTCCTTGCAGGCCCTGGGCTATTGATCGAGTACCAGTGTTGCGCAATCGAAGGTGTCCGGCACAGCGATTTGCGTGCTTTTCAACCTGCTGCAAAGCATAGTTGAGTTCCCTTGATATCGACGGCCAGTTGGCGTCAAATCAACATCGCGTATGTTTGCAGGGGTTCAGTTGAGCCAAGCTTCGTTCAATTTGAAGGCAGAGTCACCATGGATGAACAACTCGCTACGAAGTCTGCCGTTTTGCTGGTCGACGATGAGGAATCGATCCTCAACAGCCTGCGCCGTCTGTTGCGCGGCCAGCCTTATGAGGTTTTATTGGCCACCAGCGGTGCTCAGGCGCTGGAGGTTCTTGCCAGTCGCCCTATCGACCTGGTGATGAGCGATGCGCGTATGCCCGGTATGGACGGGGCCACGCTCCTGGCGCAGGTTCACCGCCTGTATCCCGCCACCGGCCGCATCCTGCTCACCGGTTACGCAGACCATGACACCATCATCAAGGCCATCAACGACGGGCAGATCCACCGCTACATCAGCAAACCCTGGAATGACGCAGAGCTGATACTGGTGCTGCAGCAGTGCCTCGAACACCAGCGGCTCCAACGCCTGACCCACCAGCAGAACGAGCAGCTCAAAGCGCTCAACGCCACCCTGGAAAAACGCGTGACCGCGCGCACCGCCGAGTTGCAGCAGACCGCCGACATGCTCGACCTGGCCTACGATGAGCTCAAGCGCAGCTACGTGACCGGCACTGAAGTGTTTTCGCTGTTGGCCAACCTGCGCTTGCCCAAGAACAAGCAGACTAACCGCGCGTTGATCGAGCTGATCCGCGTGTGCTGCGCTGCCCAGTCTTTGGATGAAGCCAGCACCCGCGACCTGACCATGGCCGCCGCGCTGTACAACATCGGCAAGCTGAGCTGGAGCGACAGCATGATGGTGTCGCCGGCAGACAAACTGCACAGCACCGACCGCGCGCAGTATCGCGAGTACCCGACGCAAAGCGAATCACTGTTGATGACCCTGGAACCGATGAAGGATGCAGCGCGGATCATTCGTCATCATCAGGAGCGGTGGGACGGCTCGGGGTTTCCCGATCACCTCAAGGGCGAGACCATTCCCGCAGGTTCGCGGCTGTTGAAGCTGGCGGTGGATTTCATCGAGCTGCAAAAGGGCTTGATCCTGGAGCGGCACCTGAACAGCGACGAAGCGCTGTTGTACATTCGCAAATACGCCGGGCGCTTGTATGACCCGGCGCTGGTGGAAGACTTTGTGCTGGCCTGCGCGACCTTCCTCAGCGACGTGACCCTGGGCGACCCGACGGTCAAAGTCCTCACCACCCGCGAACTTGAAGCCGGGATGGTGTTGGCACGCAACCTCAATGCCGACAACGGCATGTTGCTGCTCAACGCCGGCAAGGTGCTGAACCTGCCGCTGGTAGACAAGCTGATTGCCTTCGAAGCCATGGAGGGTGCCAAATACAGCATATTCATCAAACAACCGGACGATACCTCGATTCCTTCATGAGCCATTCAACTATCCGCATCGCCGCCGCCGTTTTGATCGACAAAGACGGCCAAACCTTGCTGGTGCGCAAGCGCGGCACCCGGGCCTTCATGCAGCCTGGCGGCAAGATCGATGCTGACGAAACCCCGCTCCAGGCGTTGGCCCGTGAGCTGCACGAAGAGCTGAACCTGCACATTAATCCGCAAGAGGCCGTGTATCTCGGCCAATTCTCGAGCCGGGCGGCAAATGAGCCGGGTTTTATGGTGCAGGCCGATATGTACCAGTTGCATATCGACGTGGCGGTAAAACCGGCGGCCGAAATTGAAGAAATATGCTGGATCGACCCCATGGGCGACGGCGGCCTGGAGTTGGCGCCGCTGACGCGTGAGTACATCCTGCCCCATTACCGTGCTTCCTTGCGCAGCGCATGATTCGCCCATTGCAGGCTGGCGATGCCCAAGCGTATCGGGCATTGATGCTTGAGGCTTATGGCGCGTATCCCCAGGCATTTACCTCCAGTGTTGCCGAGCGTGCCGCGATGCCATTGAGCTGGTGGGAAAAGCGCGTGAGCAGCGCCCTGGATCGCCTGCTTGGGGCATTCGAGGGTGATCAACTGGCGGGGATCGTCGGCCTGGCGTTCGAGCCGCGGGAGAAGGCGTGGCACAAGGCGACCTTGTTCGGTATGTACGTGAGCGCGGCTTATCAACAACGTGGATTGGGCCGGCAATTGGTAGAGGCTGCGCTGGAGCAGGCTCGTGGGCAGCCGCGGTTGAAGCTGATCCAACTGACTGTTACCGCCGGGAATGACGCGGCGTTGGCGCTTTATCAGCGTTGCGGTTTTATTCAGTACGGGTTGGAGCCGTTGGCGGTGCGGGTAGGTGAGGAGTATTTCGACAAGATCCACATGTGGCGTGAGTTAAAAGATCAGTGATATCCAATGTGGGAGGGGGCTTGCTCCCGATGGCGGCCTGAAAGCCGACGACGATCTCACTGATGCCACACGATTCAAATGTGGGAGGGGGCTTGCCCCCGATGGCGGCCTCAGGGTTGGTTGGGATGCTGGACTTTGATCGAGTACATATCCGTTATTAGGGTCACGGCTGCTATTGGTTCCGCTTTTACAGCGGCTCACTTTTGAAAAGCCGGAATGCCGGCCCAGACAAAAGTAAGCAAAACGCTCTTGCCCCACCACTCGGCACCTCGCTTAGGCTCGGTGTGCCCTCACTTCGGCCAGCGTGGTTTGACGGGGCGCTTAAAATCAAAAGCAGATCAAAAGCAGATCAAGAGCAAGAGCGGCTCGCTTCGCATCGTGGTTAGCGTTGGTGGCTATGCAGTCGCTTAACGCACGGCACTCACTCCATCCAGGGTGGAAAATGAGGTGTCTTTGGCTGTCAGCAAGAAGTCGCGCATGTACGGTGCATCCAGCATGTCGGCCCGAATGCCTGCGTACAGCGTGGCGAACAGACCTTTTTCGCCCAACCGCTTGGCCTTCACGTACCCGCGTGAACTGTATTCATGCAGTGCCCAATGAGGCATACCGCAGACGCCTCGGCCGCTGGCCACCAGTTGCATCATCATCACCGTCAGTTCCGAGGTGCGCACCTGGGCGGGTTCCACGTCGGCCGGTTCCAGGAAGCGGGTGAAGATGTCCAGGCGGTCACGTTCCACCGGATAGGTGATCAGGGTTTCTGTCAGCAGGTCTTCGGGCACGATGTATGACTTGTTCGCCAGCGCGTGCTGGTTGGCCACGGCCAACATGGCTTCGTAGGTGAACAACGGTACGTAGGTGATGCCCGGCAGTTCCAGCGGGTCGGAGGTCACCACCAGGTCCAGGTCGCCGCGGGCCAGGGCTGGCAATGGCGCGAAGGCAAAGCCGGAGGCCAGGTCGAGCTCGACTTCCGGCCAGGCATCGCGGAACTGGTCGATAGTGGGCATCAGCCACTGGAAACAGCTATGGCATTCGATAGCCATGTGCAGGCGCCCGGCGGTGCCGCCGGCCAGCCGCGCGATATCGCGTTCGGCGCCACGCAGCAAGGGCAGGGTGGCGTCCGCCAGTTGCAGCAGGCGCAGGCCGGCGCTGGTAAAGCGCACGGGCTTGGTCTTGCGGGCGAACAACGGCATGCCCAAGCGCTCTTCCAGCTCCTTGAATTGATGGGAGAGTGCGGACTGGGTCAGGTGCAGGCGCTCGGCGGCCTCCACCAGGCTGTCGGCTTCACGCAGGGCGTGCAGGGTCTTGAGATGACGGATTTCGAGCACGGGCGCACCATGAGAACAATTTGCAAGAATATTGAATGACGTGAGTTTGTCTCATGTTTAAAGGCGTGTCGACCATGACCGCCTGGCACTCTTCATCAAACTGTCATCGAACTGTGGCAGCGCGCTTGAACAAACTTCATCAGACTCGCGCTCTACTGGGGTTCTGCGTTTCGGTGTTTTTCATGCGCGTGTTGCTTTTATTGGCCGCTCTGTTGTTCGGCCTGCCGTCTTTTGCGGCGTCTCGATGTGATGTCAATGTCCCTACCCAAACGGTCGACCTGGAAAAGGTGAGCATCGCCTACCAGAGTATCGGGCGTGCGTCGGACCCTGCCTTGCTGCTGGTGATGGGGCTGGGTGGGCAGTTGATCCATTGGCCGGATGAAGTGGTGGTCGCCCTGTGCGAGCAAGGGTTTCGGGTGATCCGCTACGACAACCGAGACGTCGGCCTGTCGACCTGGCGTCAGGCGCCGGCCAGTGCCAACCTGACCTTCGAAGTGCTGCGCTACAAGCTCGGCCTGCCGGTGGCGGCGCCCTATACGTTGACCGACATGGCCGACGACGCGCTGGGCTTGATGGATGCGTTGCAGGTGCAGCAATTTCATGTTCTCGGCGCGAGCATGGGCGGCATGATCGCCCAGCACATGGCGGCCATGGCGCCGCAACGGGTCGAGAGCCTGACTCTGATCATGACCAGCTCCGGCGCCGAGGGCCTGCCCGCTCCGAACGCGGCTCTGGTGCAATTGCTGTCGCGGCGCAGCGCGCCCAATCGCGAAGTGGCCCTGGAGCAGCAAGCCGATTTGCTCGCAGCGCTGGGCAGCCCGAACGTAAAGGATGATCGTCAGGCATTGCTGCACCAGGCGGCGCAGTCCTACGACCGCGCCTTCAACCCCGAAGGCGTCAAGCGCCAGATCATGGCGATCCTCGCCGAGCCCAGCCGTGTACCTTTGCTCAACCAACTGCGCGTGCCGACCCTGGTTGTGCACGGCACGGCTGATCCGTTGCTGCCGGTGATGCACGGCGTGCATCTGGCCGCGCATATCCAGGGCAGCCAGCTGAAATTGATCCCGGGTCTGGCCCATCGTTTTCAGGAGGCGTTCAAGGCGCCGCTGCTGGCGGCGGTGCTGCCGTACCTGCAAGCCCATCGCCAGGATACGGCGCACTGGGCGCAGATTGACCAGGGCGCGCCGTCGAAGCTGCTGTAGAGGTGGTGTATCGTGTAGCTTTGCGGCGCATTAATGCCAGCGAGGTTGCCTACCATGAGTACTCCCCTGAAAATCGATTTCGTCAGCGACGTGTCTTGCCCCTGGTGCATCATCGGCCTGCGCGGCCTGACCGAAGCCCTCGACCAGCTTGGCGCCGAGGTGCAGGCCGAGATTCATTTCCAGCCGTTTGAGCTGAACCCGAACATGCCCGCCATCGGGCAGAACATCGTCGAGCACATCACCGAAAAATACGGCTCCACCGCCGAAGAATCCCAGGCCAATCGGGCGCGTATCCGCGACATGGGCGCAGCGCTGGGCTTTGCCTTTCGCACCGACGGCCAGAGCCGCATTTACAACACCTTCGATGCGCACCGCCTGTTGCATTGGGCCGGGCTGGAGGGCTTGCAGTACAACCTCAAGGAAGCCCTGTTCAAGGCGTACTTCAGCGATGGCCAGGACCCGTCCGATCACGCGACTCTGGCGATCATTGCCGAAAGCGTCGGTCTGGACTTGAAACGCGCCGCCCAGATTCTCGCCTCCGATGAATACGCCGCCGAAGTTCGCGAGCAGGAAAAGCTGTGGATCACCCGCGGAGTGACCTCGGTGCCGACCATCGTGTTCAACGACCAGTACGCGGTCAGCGGCGGTCAGCCGGCTGAAGCCTTTGTGGGCGCGATTCGCCAGATCATTGCCGACGCGCGATCCTGACGCCGCTCTAATGTGGGAGCTGGCTTGCCTGCGATAGCGGTGGGTCAGTCGGCACCTGTTTAACCGTGGCACCGCCATCGCAGGCAAGCCAGCTCCCACACTTGATACTCATTGTTTTCAAAAACGGCGCTCATCCCAACGCTGGCCCATCCCTTGCATTAACCCCCTAAAGCCCAGCCGGCCTGCGGTTGGGCGCTGCCATTAGGGGTGAAACACTACCTTGAACATACTTGACCTCGACCACAGCCTCACCGGCCAGGCGCCCATTGCCCGGCGGTTGGCCAGCGGCCGGGCCACGCGTCTGGACCTGCTCGACCTGGGGCCGAAACTGCGCCTGTGGTCCACTGAAAAAACCTGGAAACGTTTCACCGAGCGCCTCGCCCAACGGCCTAGGCCCAGGGATGCGCGCCCGGAAATCCTGTTTGTCGGCTCCGGCGACTACCACCACCTCACGCCGGCCTTTTTGGCTGACCTTAAAGAGCCCGTCAGCCTGATCCACTTCGACAACCACCCCGACTGGGTGCGCTTTGCACCCAGGCGCCACTGTGGTTCGTGGGTCAACCGTGCGCTGAAGATGCCGGCGATCAAACGTATCGTCACCCTCGGCCCGTGCAGCGATGACCTGCATAACCCGCAATTGCGTGGCGGCAACCTTGGGGCACTCAAGCGCGGGCAATTGCAGCTGTTTCCGTGGCAGCACCCGCCGTCCAAGGTCTGGGGCCGGGTCGGCGATGGGGCGGGCCACCAGCAGCAGGAAAACCACCTGCACTGGCGCAACCTCGCTGAGCTGGATTGGGCGAAATTTCTCGACCAGATGATCGCCAGCCTGCCCACCGAGGCGATCTGGATCACCATCGACAAGGATGTGCTGGCCAGTGAAGACGCCGCCACCAACTGGGACCAGGGCGGTATGCGCCTGACCCATCTGCTCCAGGCCCTGCGGGCGTTGGCGGCGCATAAACGCATCATTGGTATCGACGTGTGCGGTGAGTTCGCCACGCCGGTGTTCAGCAACGCGTTCAAGCGCTGGGAAGCCAAGTCCGACCAGCCGCCACCGCAGCGCTGGAGCGCGCAAGACTTGCAGCGCAATGCCGCGACCAATGAAGCCCTGATCAACCTGTTTGAGGAGCTGTTCCCGTGACCCTGACCGTGGTGTTGTTGCTGGCGTTTTCCATCGTCCTCGATGTGATTGGCCAGCTGTGTTTCAAACTCGGTGTGGACCGCTTACCGCAACTCGATGGCGGGTTCAGCCTGCGCGCCTTTTGGGGCCAGGTGTTCAATGCGCCGCTGCTCTGGGCGGGCGTCGGCGCCTATGTCGTCGAGTTTTTTGTCTGGCTGGAAGCCTTGTCCCGCGCGCCATTGAGCCTGCTGTTCCCGCTGGCGGCATTGGCCTATTGCCTGGTGGTTCTGGCGGGCAGGGTGGTGCTCAAGGAAAGGGTCAGCCCAAGGCGTTGGCTGGGCACGCTGGTGATTACCCTGGGTGTGATGTTGGTAGCGATTGCGGGGAGCCAGGCATGACGACGCAAACAGTCGATAGCGGTTGGTTACATGGGCGTCTGGGCACCCTGGTGCTGTGGGCACTGTTGATCGCCACCGAAAGCGCCGGGCAATTGTTTACCAAGGTGGCCGGTGATCAATTGGGGCAGATGGACTTTACCTGGCAGTGGCTGGCCGACGTGGCGCGTAACCCGGGGATACTGGCCGCCATTGCCAGTTATCTGGGGGCGTTTTTTGTGTGGATGCTGATCCTGCGGCGCAGCAGTTTGTCTTTGGCGTTTCCGCTGAGTTCACTGGTGTTTGTGGCTGTGCTGGCGGGGTCGTGGTTGGGGCTGGGCGAGCACATCAGCCTGCTGCACTGGGTGGGGGTGGGGGTAATTATCGGTGGTATCGCGCTGTTGGCTGAGGGCGAAGAACACTGAGGATAGAGCTATGAAACACAGGCCCATTGTGGGAGCGGGCTTGCTCGCGAATACGGTGGGTCAGTGAAGTATCGGGTGACTGACACACTGTTTTCGCGAGCAAGCCCGCTCCCACATTTTGCTCCCAGGTGATTCAGTCAAAGGTGTAGCTTATCGCCGTCTGCACCTGCCCCTGGTTCACGTCACCAGCCTGCTTGACGATGCTGCTCCGGGCCGCCGAGCCCACCAAATGCACCCAGCTTGCACTGGTCAACAGCGACCAATGGGGCGCCAGAGGAAAGGCGAAGCTCTGGCTCAGCGTCACATTCTGGAAGCCACCGCTGGCGTTGTAGGGCCGAAACCCGGTGGCGGCGGCTTCGTTGTTATCCACGCCAAAGAAGGTATTGGCTTGGCGCGCATCGGCAAAATGCGCCACCAGGCCACTGCTGCCGATAATCCCGCCGCCTAGCGGGTAGCCCAGTTCGCCGCCGATTTTACCCAGGGTGCCGCTCTGGGAGTGCCCACCGCCCACCGCCTGGCCCAGCTGCGCGTAGACCCGCCAGAAATTGGCCGGGGCGTACTGGATAAAACCACCGACCTCAGCCATGTCCGACACATTGCGCAAGCCCTGCAACTCGCCGTTGGAGGTGCGCCCCGACAGGTAGTTGATATAGGGGCCGGCGGTGATGCCGTGGGTGTTCAGCGCGCTCCAGGTCAGGCCGTCGTCGGTGCTCAGGCTGACGTCGCCCCAATCCAGGTCCAGGTAAGGCACGGGCCGGGTTTCGTAGCGGCTGCCGGTGGGGTCATGGGGCTGATAGCTCAGGCCCGCGCCCACGTCGCCGCTGATGCCGTCTGCCCAGACGGCGCTGGAGCAGCCCCACAGGCCGAGCAAGCCTGCGAATACGGCAGAAGTGATGTTGGTCATGGCGTACGTTCCTGAGGTGGACAGGCGCGCATGAACGCGCAAACCCTCGCGCCTGTGCAAGCACTCATGTTGTTTGTAGCAAGCTACAAAAATTGTAGCTTGCGCCACACAAATCCCCTGGCGTATCCCGCCAAACCCCCAGCCCCACTGGGTTCTGTCCAGTTGGCACAGTCCCTGCTCTATCCCTTGGCAAGCGCATACAGCGCACTCTCCCAGGCCCTTACCTAAAGGAAAGGCAGATGATCCACTGGCATATCGTGTGTGACTTCGATGGGACCATTACCCCCACGGATGTCATTGACAACGTCCTCCAACGCTTCGCCGGCCCCGAGTGGGAAACCATTGAACAGCAATGGCTGGACGGGCATATCGGTTCACGCGAATGCCTGAGCCGCCAACTGGCGCTGATCAAGGCCACCCCAAGTGAATTGCTGGCGTATTTCGACAGCGTCGAGATCGACCCGGACTTTCCGGATTTCGTCGATCACGTCATGGACCTGGGCGCGACCATCGAGGTGGTCAGCGACGGCATCGAGCAGGGTATCGCGCGCATCCTGTCGCGCAACTACGTGACCTTGTTGCCGATCCTCGCCAACCGCCTGCGCCAGGTCGACCAGAACAGCTGGCGTATCGACTTCCCTTACGCCAGCGATGCTTGCCGCGCCGCTTCCGGCAACTGCAAGTGCAAATCCACCCCGCGCAACAAGCGCGTGCTGGTGATCGGCGACGGCAAGTCCGACATGTGCGTGGCTTCCACCGCCGACTTTGTATTCGCCAAGGGCAGCCTCGCCGAGTACTGCGTCGCCAACCACATTCCTCACGCGCGCTTCGACACCTTTGCGCAAGTGACCGCACTGCTGGCCAAGCTGCCTCAAGGCATCGCTGCCAACGCCACCACCTTCAACACCTCTTCTGACAATCAGGAACTCTTCCATCATGTCTGATATCCGTATCGCTACCGCCGAAGACCAGATTCTTCTGGATAAAGAAGCCAAGTATTGCTCCTACGGCGACACCGTTCACTACATCGAGCCGCCGCGCATTTTCAGCCGTTGCGAAGGCTCCTATGTGTGGGACACCGAAGACCAGGCCTACCTCGACCTGCAAATGTGGTACTCGGCCGTCAACTTCGGCTACGCCAACCCGCGTCTGAACAATGCGCTGAAGCAACAGATCGACACCCTGCCGCAGATCGCCAGCCAGTACCTGCACAAAGGCAAGATCGAGCTGTCGGAAATGATCGCGGTCGACGCCAAGAAAAAATTCGGTCTCGACGGTCGCGTGCACTTCAACGTCGGCGGCTCGCAGTCCATTGAGGACTCCCTCAAGGTGGTGCGCAACGCCAGCAACGGCAAAAGCCTGATGTTCGCCTTTGAAGGCGGCTACCACGGCCGCACCCTCGGCGCCTCGTCGATCACCTCCAGCTTCCGCTATCGTCGTCGCTACGGCCACTTTGGCGAACGCGCCAACTTCATCCCGTTCCCTTACCACTTCCGTGGCCCGAAGGGCATGACCAAGGAAGAGTACGGCAGCCATTGCGTGCAGCAGTTCGCGCGCTTGTTCGAGACCGAATACAACGGCGTGTGGGACCCTAAAACCAACCAGTGCGAATACGCGGCCTTCTACGTCGAGCCGATCCAGGGCACCGGCGGCTACGTGATCCCGCCGATGAACTTCTACCGCGAACTCAAGCACGTCCTGGATCAGCACGGCATCCTGATGGTGTCCGATGAAATCCAGATGGGCTTCTACCGCACCGGTAAACTCTGGTCGATCGAGCACTTCGACGTGCAGCCGGACGTGATCGTGTTCGGCAAGGCCCTGACCAATGGCCTCAACCCGTTGGGCGGTATCTGGGCCCGTGAAGAGTTGATCAACCCGAAGGTGTTCCCGCCAGGTTCGACGCACTCCACCTTCGCCTCCAACCCGCTGGGCACTGCCGTGGGCCTGGAAATGTTCAAGATGACCAGCGAAGTCGATTACGGCGCGATGGTCATGGCCAAGGGCAAGTTCTTTTTGGAAGGCTTGCAGGACCTGCAAAAACGCTTCCCGATCATCGGCGATGTCGACGGCCTGGGCCTGGCGCTGCGCTGCGAAATCTGCGGCCCGGATGGCTTCACCCCCGACAAGGCGACCCTGGATTACATGGTCGAGGAAGGCATGAAAGGCGACATGGTGGTGGACGGCCAGAAACTCGGCCTGATCCTCGACGTGGGCGGTTACTACAAGAACGTCATCACCCTGGCACCGTCCCTGGAAATCAGCTACCCGGAAATCGAACTGGGGCTCAAGCTGCTTGAGCAACTGTTGGTGCGAGCGACTAATCGGTGAATGCGCAAGGGATCGACCTCGGTGAAGGTACTGCCGGTTTCGTTCTCGGTGATGGTCCGGTCGGGATCCTGTTGATCCACGGCCTGACCGGCACACCGACCGAGTTGCGCCAGGTCGCCAAGGGCTTGGCCAAGGCAGGTAATTGCACCGTGTATGTGCCCACGTTGGCCGGGCACTGCGGTGATAACAGCGACCTGCAGGCCACCGGCTGGCGTGACTGGTACGAAGGTGTGCGCAAGACCTTCGTGCAGGTCAAGCAACGCCACGGGCAAGTGTTTGTCGGCGGTTTGTCCATGGGCGCGGTGATGTCCATGTACGTGGCCGCCGAACACCCGGGCCAGGTCGCCGGGCTGCTGATGTATTCCACCACCTTGAAGTACGACGGCTGGAGCATCAACAAGCTGGCGTTCCTCACGCCGTTGCTGATGAAGATTCCATTCGGTGTGCACATTTGCAGCTTCGAAGAGAAACCGCCCTACGGCATCAAGAACGAGCGCCTGCGGGCCATCGTCGAGCGGCAGATGAAGGAAGGCGAAAGCAGCGAAGCCGGTTTGCTGACGATGGAGGGCATCACCGTGCGTGAATTGCACCGCATGAACGCGGTGGTCAAAAAGCGTATGCCCGACATCAAGGTGCCGGCGCTGGTGCTGCATTCCATCGAGGATGACATCACCAGCCGCTGGAACGCCGACTACGTGGAACGCCACCTCGGCGGGCCGGTGACCAAGATTTTGCTGGATAACTGCTACCACATGATCACGGTCGATTTGCAGTACCGACGGGTGATCGAGTTGAGTGCCGAGTTTGTAGAGCAGCATTCGGTGCAACTCAATCGTGTGGCGTGATTAGTTACTTGTAGGAGCGAGCTTGCTCGCGAAGGTCGTTAACGATAACGCGTACTACCAGTTTGAACGCGGTGTCTGTTCGGTTTTCGCGAGCAAGCTCGCTCCTACAGTAGGGCGGCGTTGATAAGGAAAAACTGTGATAACTACCCAAGCCTTCCCGACCATCCGGGCGATCCAGCGTGATGCCTGGAATGACTGTTTTCCCGGTGCCCTGGAGGATTGGGACTATTACCTGGCCGTGGAAAACGCTGCGATTGATGATTTTCAGTGGCGCTACCTGGCAGTCTACGAAGATGAAACGCTGGTGGCCGTGGCTGCTGCGTTCATCACCCACTATCGCCTCGACACCACGGTGTCGGGGGCCGGCAAGCGTTTGACCGAGCGCCTGAATCGCCTGTGGCCGCAGGCTTTGCAATTGGCGCTGTACGCCCTGGGTTCGCCGGTGGCTGAGCGCTGTGATGCGGGCGTCGCCAGCCATATCCCCGAGGCCCGTCGTGCAGTGTTGTTGCAGCAGTTACTGGCGGCTGCGCGGCGTGATGCCGATCACTTCGGTATCGGCCTGGTGGCGGTCAAGGACGCGCCGACCAACGACCCACATTGGGCCGACAGTTGCCGCGCGGCCGGCTTTCAGACCATGCCGAGCTTGCCGACCGGGGTGTTGCCGTTGCCCTATGGGTCGGTGGATGCGTACCTGGGCTCGCTGGGCAAATCCACGCGCAAGGACCTGCGCCGCAAACTGCGGGCACCCGGGCCGCGCATCGAGTGGCGGCACAACGTCGATGATGTGCTGCCCGAGATCATGCGCCTGTATGAGGCCACGCTTGCACGCGCGGATTTACAGTTCGAGCGTTTGCCTGCCGGTTACTTCACCGGCGTACTCGAACACCTTCACGAGCGGGCGGTCTGTGTTCTTTACTGGGTGGACGAACGCCTGGTGGCGTTCAACCTGATCCTGCTGGATGAGCAGCGGCTGGTGGACAAGTTCTTTGGTCACGACATCGAGTTCAGCCGTGAGTACAACCTGTACTTTCGCAGTTGGCTGACCAATGTCGACTATTGTATTGAACACAATATCCCGGTGTACGAGTGCGGCCAGGCCGGGTATGCCAGTAAACTGCGGCTGGGGTGCGAGTTCGAGGGCAACAGCCTGTTCTTCCGCCATCGCAACCGGCTGGTCAACAGCCTGCTCAAACTTGTAAAACTGTTTATTCGACCGGATCGTTCCGACCCTGCCATGGCTGCTGCGATAAGCGAAACCTGATGATTACCAAGACCCGCCAGAAAGCCCGCCCCTTTGCCATTTCGCGTTGGAGCGTCCAGCGCAAGCTGGTGCTGGCGTTCTGGCTGGTCAGCGTGATTCCAACCATGATTGCCGCTGAGCTGGCGGCCACTACGCTGTCGCAGATTTTCGACAGTAACGTGCGCATCTGGCTGCAAGAGTCGACCAAGATCGTCAAGGATGAGATCGGTGACATCCTTCATGACAACGCGCGCATGGCCAAGCTGTTCCTGCGCTATACCAGCCCGCCGTCGTCCAAAAATGCCGAGAAGCATGACCGGCTCACCGCCGACATTGCCGATGCCACCGATATCGATGTAGTCGCGCTGATTCGTTCCAGCGACCGTAAAGTGGTGTTCAGCACGGCCTCCGATGACATCGTCAGGCAGATCAACCTGACCAGCAACGCCGTGCTGCAGACGGTGCAAGTCGCCGGGGTGAGCACGGGGCTGGTGGTGTCGACCTTCGAGACCAGCCGCGATGGCGTTGACTACCTGTTGTTGGTGGCGACCTACCTGGACAGCAGTTTCCTGACCAGCGTAGCCGATGTGCACTCCCTGGACCTGCGTTTGTACCTGGCCAACCCGGCGGGTTTTTCCGAGATATTTTCCACCCAGCGTTTCGAGAATCACCCTTCGCGCATTCCGAAAAATGTCGAGGCTGCGCTGCGCAGCACCAAGCAGCCCAGTGAGCAATTCACCAACCAGTACAGCGGTTTGTATTGGCCGATCTTCAATGATGCCGGTGAACTGCAGGGCGTGATATTCAGCGGCCTGTTGCGTCATACCAGCCTGGTCGGGCTGGTGAATCAGAGCAACCTGTTCGTGCTGATCTTCCTGCTCAGCTCGGCGCTGTCACTGGCGGCCGGGGTGTTGGTGTCGCAGCGCCTGACCAAGCCGCTGCGTGACTTGTCCCAAGGCGTCAACGCGGTGATTTCCGGTAGCTACGCGCACCGCGTGGTGGTCAGTGGCGGCGATGAACTGGCGCAGTTGAGCAGCACCTTCAACCACATGACCGAGCGCCTGGGCGAACTGCACCACCTCGAAGCCCAACTGCGCCGACGTGATCGCCTGCATGCCCTGGGTGAGGTCGCCATGGGCCTGGCCCACGAAATCCGCAACCCGCTGGGCATCATCAAGACTGCCACCCAACTGTTGCATCGGCGTGCCGACCTGGCAGACACCGATAAGCGTCACCTGGAATACGTCATCAGCGAGGTCAGCCGCATCAACGAACTGATTACCGAGTTCCTCGATTTCGCCAAGCCCAACCCACCGATTCGCGTGCTGCAACCGGCACGCGCCCTGGTGGAAGAAATCCTCGGTTTCTGCGGCCCGGAGCTGAGCACCCATACTATCGATGCACAGATTGACGATCAGGCGCCCGACGCCACGATCTACGCCGACGCCAAGCAGCTCAAGCAGGCTTGCCTGAACTTGATACTCAACGCCATCGACGCGATGCCCGAAGGCGGGCGCCTGACGCTGGGCATTCGCAGCGTGGACGACAACACGGTGATCAGCATCGCCGACACGGGCCAGGGGATCCCGGCGGATATGGTCGAGCGTATCTTCACGCCGTTTGTCACCACCAAGGCCTCAGGCACCGGGTTGGGCCTGGCCAAAGTCTATTCGATCATGGAAAGTCACGACGGCAGCATCGAATGCGCCAGTGAGAAAGATGCCGGCGCCACCTTCAGCCTGTACATTCCGGCTAACGGTGAAGACGACGGCGAGGATGAGGACGGGCATGACGCATAACGTACTGGTGGTCGACGACGAGCCCAAGCTCTGTGATCTGTTGACCCAGGCCCTGAGCCAGAACGGTATTGAGGTGTTCAGCGCGGGCAACGGCCTGCATGCGCTCAAGGTGCTGGGCGAGGAGGACATCGACCTGGTGATCAGCGACTGGCGTATGCCGGGCATGGACGGGCCGGCGCTGTTGGCCGAGATCAAGGTGCGCTATCCGCATGTGCCGGTGATCGTGATGACCGCCTACAGCACAGTCAAAAACGCCGTGCAATCGATGCGCAACGGCGCCTATGACTACATCGCCAAACCGTTTGATATCGATGAGCTGGACATCACCGTAGCCAAGGCCCTGCAATTTCGCGACATCATGCGCGATAACGCGCGGATGCGCGCCGAGCTGGACGAACACGCGCAGTTCGACAGCCTGGTGGGCGACAGCCCGGCGTTTCGCCAGGTGCTCCAGGCGGTGGACTCAGTGCGCGACAGCAACGCCACCATCCTGCTGACTGGCGAAAGCGGCACCGGCAAGGAAATGGTCGCCCGCGCCATTCACAAGCATGGCAGCCGCGCCGACAAACCTTTTGTGGCCGTCAACTGTGCGGCGATTCCCGAAGGCTTGCTGGAAAGCGAAATGTTCGGCCATCGCAAAGGCGCTTTCACCGGGGCCGTGGCCGACCGGGTTGGGCGCTTCATGCAGGCCGACAAGGGCACGTTGTTCCTCGATGAGGTGGGGGATATGCCCCTGGCGTTGCAGGCCAAGATTTTGCGTGCCTTGCAGGAGCGGGTGATCGAGCCGGTGGGGGACCCACGCGAGCGCAAGGTGGACGTGCGGGTGATTGCCGCCACCAACAAGAACCTGCTGGATGCGGTGGCGAATAAAGAGTTTCGCGAAGACCTGTACTACCGCCTCAACGTCTTCCCGATTCCATTGCCGGCTCTGCGCGAGCGCGTGGAAGACATCGCGCCCCTGGCCCGGCATTTCGCCCAGACCTTGAGTGCCACCGCGGGCAAACGCATTACCGGCTTCAGCCCCGAGGCATTGCAGGCGATGGCGGCGTATCACTGGCCGGGCAATATCCGCGAGCTGCAAAACTGCGTGGAGCGCGCGACCATCGTGGCGGCGTCGCCGGTGATCGAGGATATAGATTTGCCGGGGTACCTGTTTGCTTCGAAACCGAGCGAAGGCGATGTGACCGCGATCCTCAGCGACGGCCCGGGCGTGCCGCAGGATCTGGATGCGGCGCTGGCCGAGGTGGAGAAAGCCTACATTCTGGCGGCGTTGCAGGAGAGCAATGGGGTGCAGGCTGCGGCGGCGCAGCGCATCGGGATTTCCGAACGCAGTTTCTGGTATCGCCTGAAAAAACTGGGTATTCAGGTAGACAAAATAGTCCGCTGACACGCTGTGATTAAACATGTTGTAGGAGCGAGCTTGCTCGCGAAAAACGTCAACGATAACGCGTGCTTCCTGAGTAAACGCGGCGCCTGTGAGTTTCTCGCGAGCAAGCTCGCTCCTACAAAGGGCGATCCCACCTGTTTAACCGCGTTGCGTCAGGTGTGGAGGCGTACCCACACGCTGACCAACACCGTCGCAGCCATCAACCAGGCCACGGCGGCGACTGCCAGCGATGCCTCCAACCGCATCCGATCCACCATCACATACAAGGTCGCCAGGTACACGAAGTACGGAATGATCGACCACATCCCGAACACGATGGTGGTCTTCAAATCCGCAACCGTTCGCCCTTTGCCGACGATGTAATGAGCGATCAGCGCGAAGGTCGGAAACAGCGGCACCAAGCCTGCGATGTAATAGTTTTTGGTCTTGGCCAGTGCCGCCAGGATCAGCACCACCGCCGCGCCGAGCGCGGCCTTCAAAAACAGATCCATCAGTGGCTCAACCCGTATTTCTTGACCTTGTCGAACAGGGTGGTCTTGGCCATCCCCAGTTCCTGGCTGGCCTGGGTCAGGTTGCCGCCGCTGCGCTGCAAGGCATCCACCAGCAGGTTGCGCTCAAAGGCTTCCACCGCCTCGGTAAAGGCAACCCCTTGGTTGCCGTTGCCGGCGCCGCTTTTCTTGAAGGCGGGCAGGCCCAGGGCAAAGCGTTCGGCGACGTTGCGCAGTTCGCGCACGTTGCCCGGCCAGTCGTGGCTCATCAGGCTCGACAAGGTCTGGTTGTCCAGCTCCGGCACCGCCCGGTCGAAGCGTAGCGACGATTGCTGCAGGAAGTGTTCGAACAGTTGCAGGATGTCTTCACGCCGCTCGCGCAACGGCGGCAGTTCCAGGGTGACCACGTTGAGGCGGTAGTACAGGTCGCTGCGGAACTGGTTGGCGCGGCTCAGTTCGTCGAGGTCGGACTTGGTGGCGGCGATTACCCGGCAATCCACGGCCACGCTCTGGTTCGAACCCAGGCGTTCCAGGGTACGTTCCTGCAGCACCCGCAACAGTTTGATCTGCAGGTTGATCGGCATACTTTCCACTTCATCGAGGAACAGCGTGCCCTGATGGGCGTGTTCGATCTTGCCGATGCGGCGTTTTCCGGCGCCGGTAAAGGCATTGGCCTCGTGGCCGAAAATTTCGCTTTCGAACAGGTTTTCCGGCAGGCCCCCGCAGTTCAAGGCAACGAACTGATGGGCGTGGCGGCGGCTGAAATCATGCAGGCAACGCGCGACCAATTCCTTGCCGGTACCGGTCTCGCCTTCGATCAGCACGTTGGCCGAGGTGTCGGCGACATTGGCAATCAGTTCGCGCAGGTTCTGCATGGCCGGCGAGCGGCCGATGATGCGACCTTCCAGCGAGTCGCGCTCGGCCAGTTGCCGGCGTAACGACCAGACCTCCCGCGCCAGGCCGCGTTGTTCCAGGGCGCGGCGTGCCACGTCCACCAGGCGTTCGGGCGAGAAGGGTTTCTCCATGAAGTCGTAGGCGCCGTTGCGCATGGCGCCGACGGCCATGGAGATGTCGCCATGCCCTGTAATCAACACCACCGGCAGGCTTTTATCCAGGGCCTTGAGGCGGGTCAGCAGCTCCAGGCCGTCGATGCCCGGCAGGCGAATATCACTGATGACAATGCCGGCAAAGTTCTCGCCGATGCGCTTGAGCGCTTCTTCGGCGCTGCCCACGCCGACGCTGGGGATGTCTTCCAGCGCCAGGGCCTGCTGGCAACCGAGCAGCACATGGGGGTCATCTTCGACAATCAGCACGGTCAGGTCTTGGGATTCAATATTCATGTCGACTCAACTTTTTCAGAACCCGCCAGCGGCAGGTTCAGGACAAAGGCAGTACCACCATTGGCCGGGTGTTCCACGGCCAGGCTGCCACCGGTCGCGGCCGCAAGGCTCGCGGACAGCGTCAGGCCCAGCCCAAGGCCTTGTTCGCCGGGCTTGGTGGTGAAGAAGGGTTCGAACAAATGCTTGCGCGCCTCCGGGTCGATGCCGTGACCATTGTCGCGCACCAGCAGACGATATTTGCCCTCGGCACTCTGGCCCTCCAGCCACAATTGCGGCGCCGGTTGCGCCTGCATCGCATCCAGCGCATTACCGATCAGGTTGACCAGGATCTGTTCCAGGCGCGTCTGATCAATCTGCAACTGGGCGGGAGCGAAGTCGCGGTGCAAGGTCAGTGGCAAACCGTCCAGGCGCGCGCCCAGCACCTGAAACGCAGCGTCCACGGCCTTGCCCAGGCTGGCTTCGCCCTGGTCATCGCCGCGCCGGGCGAACGAGCGCAGGCTGGCGGTGATACGGCCCATGCGGTCGATCAGTTCGTTGATGGTCTTGAGGTTGGTGCTGGCGGTGTCCAGGGCGCCGCGCTCAAGAAAGCGCACGGTGTTGCCGGATAGGGTGCGCAGCGCGGCCAGCGGCTGGTTCAACTCGTGGGCGATGCTGGTGGACATCTGGCCGATGGCGGCGAGTTTGCCGGCCTGCACCAATTCGTCCTGGGCGCGGCGCAGGGTTTCTTCGGCCTGGCGCCGTTCGCGAATCTGGCCCTTGAGCCGTTCGTTGCTGGCGCGCAGGTCGGCGGTGCGTTCGGCGATCCGCCGCTCCAGTTGGCTGTTGGCTTCCTGCAAGGCTTCCCGGGCGGCGAGGCGGGTGGCGATGACCTTGCGTCGTTCGTTCCAGGCAATCAGCAGGAAGGCCACAAGGCCAAAGGCAACGGCCACCAGAATGCCCTGATTGATGGCGGCGCGGCGCAGGTCATTGAGCGGGGTAAGCAGGGTGAAATTCCACGGCGTGTCGTTGAGCGGTCGGGTTTGCGCCAGGTAGCTGACGGCGTGCTGGTCATTGACCACTTCCGAATTGGCCGGGAAGGTCAGCTTCTCGGTGCCTTCGTTCAGGCGCTCGCGGGCCAGGGGTTGCAGTTCATTGAGCGTTGCCCAGTAATATTGCAGGCTGTGAGCCAGGCGATCCTTGGTGTCATCGCTCAGCGGACGTACAGCCTTGAGGCGACGCGCCGGGTCACTGGACAAAATGATGATGCCGTTCTCGTCGCTCACGAATGCCTCAAGACGGGCGCGTTGCCAGCGCTCTTCAAGGGCTTCGAGGCGCACTTTGACCACGGCGACGCCGATGATCTTGCCGTGCTCTTCCAGGCCATGGGCCAGGTAATAGCCGGGTTCGCCGTTGGTGCTGCCGATACCGTAGAAACGGCCGGGCTGGCCACGTACGGCATTCTGAAAATAGGCGCGAAAAGACAGGTCTTCACCCTGGTAACTGTCGGCATCGCGCCAGTTACTGGTAGCCAGCACGCGGCCGGTGGTGTCCATCACGTAGATGGCTCGGCTGCGACTGCGACGGTTCAGGCCTTCAAGGTAGTCATTGACTGTTTTGCGGGTTTCCTGGTTCGGCTCGGCCAGCAATTGCGACACGCTGGACTCCAGCTCCAGCAGGCTGGGCAGGTAGGTGTATTTGCTCAGTTCACTTTCGACGGTGCGGGCGTGCAGCTCCAACTGGCGTTCGCCGTTGTCGCTGAGGGTGCGGATGCCATAGTACTCGCTGACCCAGAAGCCGATATAACCCAGCCCGATCATCAGGGCGATGATCAGCGGCGGCAGGAACAGTTGGCGTATCAGACGAGGCTTCACGGCAAGTGATGGCGGCGCGGCGCGATATTGATTGGGGTCGCATTTCATCACAGATGCCTTGGGTCAGCTACCGCTTGCCAGTGTAAGAGCGGGCTTGTGTGGGAGCCGGGCTTGCCCGCGATGCAGGCGCCTCGGTGTAACAGTTGCACCGAGGCGATGCCATCGCAGGCAAGCCAGCTCCCACACAAGCCCGGCTCCTACAGGACGAACGGTGTTGCTTTTAGTGCTGCAGGATTTTCTCAAGGAAGTGCTGCGCGCGTTCGGAGCGTGCGCTGATGTCGCCGAAGAACTCTTCTTTCGGGCAGTCTTCGATGATCTTGCCGGCGTCCATGAAGATCACACGGTCGGCCACTTTGCGCGCAAAGCCCATCTCGTGGGTCACGCACATCATGGTCATGCCTTCGTGGGCCAGTTGCACCATCACGTCGAGCACTTCGTTGACCATTTCCGGGTCCAGCGCCGAGGTCGGTTCGTCAAACAGCATGACGATCGGGTCCATGGCCAGGGCGCGGGCAATCGCCACACGTTGTTGCTGGCCGCCGGAGAGCTGGCCAGGGTGCTTGTGGGCGTGTGCCGACAAGCCCACGCGTTCGAGCAGTTGCAGGCCCTTCTTGGTGGCTTCTTCCTTGCTGCGGCCCAGCACCTTGATCTGCGCGATGGTCAGGTTTTCGGTGATGGTCAGGTGCGGGAACAGTTCGAAGTGCTGGAACACCATGCCCACGCGTGAGCGCAGTTTCGGCAGGTTGGTCTTCGGGTCGGCGATGGAGGTGCCATCGACCACGATGTCGCCCTTCTGGAACGGCTCCAGCGCGTTGACGCACTTGATCAGGGTGGATTTGCCCGAGCCGGAGGGCCCGCACACCACGATCACTTCGCCTTTTTTAACCTCGGTGCTGCAATCGGTCAGCACCTGGAAGTCGCCATACCACTTGTTGATGTTCTTGATAGAGATCATACGGCAAACCTTTTTTGCAGACGCTTGACCAGCAGCGAGGCGGAAAAGCTGATGATGAAGTAGACGACACCGGCAAAGATCAGGAACTCGTTGGAGCGGCCGATGATGTCGCCGTTGGAGCGGGCGGAGTTGAGGAAGTCCACCAGGCCCACGGTGTAGACCAGGGAAGTGTCCTGGAACAGGATGATCGACTGTTGCAGCAGCAACGGTGTCATCTTGCGGAACGCCTGGGGCAGGATGATCAGGCGCATGGTCTGGCCGTAGGTCATGCCCATGGCTTGTGCCGCCGCCATCTGGCCCTTGGGAATCGACTGCACACCGGCCCGCACGATTTCGCAGAAGTACGCGGCCTCGAACATCATGAACGCCACGACGCAGGAGGTGAACGCACCGATCGGCGTGTCTTCGCCGGTGATCCAGCGCAGTACGAACGGCACCGCCAGGTAGAACCAGGTGATCACCAGCAGCAGCGGGATCGAGCGGAAGTAGTTCACATAGGCGCCGGCCACACGCGACAGCAGTTTATTGGACGACAAGCGCATCAGGGCCAGGATGGTCCCGATGATGATGCCGCCGACCACACCCATGACCATCAGCTTCAAGGTCATGACCATGCCGTTCCATAGGCCCGGGATGGCGGGGATGATGCCGCTGAAATCGAAGTCCATTATTTACCCCCCACAGAGATCAGGCCGGGCACTGCGACTTTCTTCTCCACGACGCGCATCAGCAGCATCAGGCTCATGTTCAGGGTGAAGTAAATCAGCGTGGCCAGGGTGAAGGCTTCAAACAGGTTGGCCGAAAACTCGGCGGTCTGTTTGGTTTGCGCCAGCAGTTCCATCAAGCCGATCAAGGACGCCACGGAGGAGTTCTTGAATACGTTGAGGAATTCGGAGGTGAGCGGTGGAATGATGATGCGATACGCCTGGGGCAGCAGCACGTTCCAATAGATCTGCGGCAGCTTGAAGCCCATGGCGCGGGCGGCGGATTCCTGGCCGCGTGGCAGCGCCTGAATGCCTGTACGTACTTGCTCACACACACGGGCGGCGGTAAACAGGCCCAGGCACACCACGACGCTCAGGTAGGCCGAGGTGGTCGGGTTCAGGTCTTGTTTGTACCAGTCCTGCAGGTTTTGCGGCAGCATGTCCGGTACCAGGAAGTACCAGATGAA
Source organism: Pseudomonas paralactis (assembly GCF_001439735.1). Lineage (GTDB taxonomy): Bacteria > Pseudomonadota > Gammaproteobacteria > Pseudomonadales > Pseudomonadaceae > Aquipseudomonas > Aquipseudomonas paralactis. The sequence goes on along the minus strand of NZ_JYLN01000002.1, from coordinate 361,842 downwards.
CAGCTGAACCAGCAGCGGCACGTTACGAAACAGTTCCACGTAGCAGGTCGCAATGCCCGACACGAGGCGGTTTGGCACCGTGCGCATGACCCCCAGAATGGAGCCCAGCAGCAAGGCGATAATCCATGCCACGATGGCGATGGCGATGGTCCAGCCCAGCCCGGAGAGGTACCAGTCGAGATAAGTCTCGCTGCCCACGCCGGTGGACTTGAAGAATACGCCCCAGTCCCAGTTGTAATTCATTAGGGTCTCCCCTCGAAATCGATCGATGTACAAGCACCCGCTTGGGGAAGATCCTTTCCCGCCTGACAATGAATGCCAGGCACACGCGATCGGCTCGAAAACCGCCAGGTCGAGTGTTCCAAGTTAAAGCCAGCAGGTAATTACAGACGCCTGAGGGAGGTTGGCTCCCTCAGGAGATAAGCTTAGTCAGGTATCAGATTTTTACTTCTGGCGCTGGTTTGTCGCTTGGGTTAGCGATCAGCTCCTTGACCTTGTCGCTCATCGGGAAGTTCAGGTTCAGGCCTTTCGGTGGGATCGGGCTTTCGAACCATTTGGCGTAGATCTTGTTGATCTCGCCGGACTTGTACAGGGCGACAATGGCGTCATCCACGGCTTTCTTGAAGTCCGGGTCGCCTTTGCGAACCATGCACGCATAGGCTTCGAAGGACTGCGGAGTACCGGTGATAACCCAGTCGTCCGGCTTCTTGGCCTTGGCTTCTTCGCCGGCCAGCAGCGCGTCGTCCATCATGAACGCAACGGCACGGCCGCTTTCGAGCATCTGGAAGGATTCGCCGTGGTCTTTGGCGGAGATAACGTTCATGCCCATCTGCTTGTCGGCGTTCATCGCTTTGATGATGCGCTCGGACGTGGTGCCGGCGGTGGTCACGACGTTTTTGCCTTTGAGGTCGGCAAAGTCAGCGTAGGACGGCTTGCCTTCCTTGTCTTTCTTGACCAGCAGACGGGTGCCGATTTCGAAGATGTTGACGGTGAAGTCGACCTGCTGGGCGCGTTCGGCGTTATTGGTGGTGGAACCGCATTCCAGGTCCGCGGTGCCGTTCTGGATCAACGGGATACGGGTTTGCGAGGTCACCAGGTTGTACTTGGCTTTCAGGTCGGGTTTGTTCAGGTCTTTTTTCAGTTGTTCAACGACGGCCAACTGAATGTCGTGGGAGTAGCCCACGGGTTTGCCCGAACCATCCGCAATGTAGGAAAACGGAATAGAGCTGTCGCGGTGAGCGAGAGTGATGGTGCCGGAGTCGTTGATTTTCTTCAGCGTGCCGGTGAGTTCTGCGGCGAAAACTGGAGTGCTGATCAGAGCAGCAGCGATAGCTGCGCCCAGGATATGGGGAACGATGCGCATCAATACTTCCTCGACATTTGTTTTTTTTATGAAGCCAGCTTGAACGGCTCTCTTGTACAGCGAATGCCCGTGACGGCTCCTAAGGCGCCTCAGGTAATCGTCAAAGAGTGTAGAGCATGAGTCGTGCCATACCGAAAATAAAAGGTTAAGCGCATGATTTATATAGAAATTAATTTTTTGTTTCGGCGATATTTTCAGTCTTCGATCCGGCAAACCGAATAGAGCAGAGGGACGTGTTCGGAAAACCGAATAGTCCGTAGGCGCGTGCTTGCTCGCCAAAAACGCAAAAACGCCGCGTTTATGCTGGATAAACGCGGCGCTCTCAGGTTTTTCGCGAGCAAGCTCGCTCCTACAGTAGGGCGGTCAGGCGGCTTCGATCTTGCTGCGGCTCTGCTCGACCTTGGACAGGTAATGCTGCAGGTTTTCCTGCTCCTGCGGTGTGGTGAACAGGCCGAGCTTGGTGCGGCGCCACAGCACGTCCTGCGGTTGGGTCACCCATTCCTCGGCGCACAGGTAGTCGACTTCGCGGGTATACAGGCCGCCGCCCAGGTGATCACCGAGGTCGGCCAGCGACTGCACGCCTTCAAGCAGGCGCCAGGTGCGGCTGCCATACGTGGTGGACCAGCGGCGGGCGATCTCGCTCGGCACCCAGTCGAACTTGTTGCGGATGGCTTCGGCCAGCGCTTCAGGCGTGCTCATGTCTTCGCCGCCGGGCAGGCTTGCGGTGGCGGTCCAGCTTGGGCGCATCTGGGTAAAGTACGGCGCCAGTTGGGCCATGGCCGATTCGGCCAGCTTGCGATAGGTGGTCAGCTTGCCGCCGAATACCGACAGGATCGGCGCTTCGCCGGTGCCGCCGGACAGCGACAGGGTGTAGTCCCGTGTAATTGCCGACGGGTTGTCCGACTCGTCATTGCACAGTGGGCGCACGCCGGAGTAGGTGTGGACAATATCGTCGCGGCTCAGCTGTCTCTTGAAGTGTGCGTTGACCACCTTGAGCATGTAGTCGGTTTCACCTTCGGTAATCGCGACTTTTGCCGGATCGCCGGTGTATTCGCGGTCGGTGGTGCCGATGATGGTCAGGTGGTTCAGGTACGGAATGGTGAAGACGATGCGTTGGTCTTCGTTTTGCAGAATATGCGCGTGAGCACCCTCGTACAGTCTCGGCACGATCAGGTGGCTGCCCTGGATCAGACGAATGCCGTACGGTGAATCCAGCTTCAGGTCATCGCGGATGAATTTGGCCACCCATGGGCCGGCGGCATTCACCAGGGCGCGGGCGCGGATCGAGAACAGGCTGCCGTCGGCACGTTCCATGTTCATTTCCCACATACCGTTGCTGCGCTTGGCGCTGACGCAACGGGTCTGGGTGTGGATGTGCGCGCCTTTCTCACGGGCAGCCATGGCGTTGAGTACCACCAGGCGGGCATCGTCGACCCAGCAGTCGGAGTATTCAAAGCCTTTGGTGATTTCGCTTTTGAGCGGGCTGTCGGCGCCGAACTTAAGGCTTTTGGAACCCGCGAGCTTTTCGCGCTTGCCCAAGTGGTCATAAAGGAACAGACCAGCACGAATCATCCAGGCCGGGCGCAGGTGCGGGCGGTGCGGCAGTACGAAGCGCATTTGCTTGACGATGTGCGGTGCCTTGGCCAGCAGAACTTCGCGTTCGGCCAATGCTTCACGCACCAGACGGAATTCGTAATGCTCCAGGTAACGCAGGCCACCGTGGATCAGCTTGCTGCTGGCCGAAGAAGTGTGGCTGGCCAAGTCATCCTTTTCACAAAGGAATACCGACAACCCGCGACCGGCTGCGTCTGCTGCAATGCCGACGCCGTTGATCCCGCCACCAATTACGGCAACGTCATAGACTTCGGCAAGCGGTGGAGCAGGCAAGGTGGAAGGGTTCATCGGCTAGCCTCGCGATCTTTTCGTCTTGGAATTCGAACATTAATGTTCATTTGCGAAAATGGTAGCTGATAAATGCGGGCACAGCCAGCTGACTTCGATTGAAAAAACTCATCGAAGGGCGGAGAAAGGAAGAATTATGAACAAAGGTGAATGTATGGGTGTTAGTGAGGCCGTCATCGCGGGCAAGCCCGGCTCCCACATTTGATCGCATTTCAAACTGTGGGAGTCGGGCTTGCCCGCGATGACGCCTGAACAGGCGCTAAACGACTTCCAGCCGCACCTTGTGCTCATTCAGCACTTGCACCAACGCCGGAACCGGCTGCTGGTCAGTCACCAGGCAGTCCACCAGGCTGATCGGCCCCAGGCGAATCATGGCATTGCGCCCGAATTTGCTGGAGTCCGCCGCCAAAATCACCTGCCGCGCATTGGCGATGATGGCCTGGGAAACCCGCACTTCCTGGTAATCGAAGTCCAGCAGGCTGCCGTCCTCGTCGATCCCGCTGATACCCACCAGGGCAAAGTCGACCTTGAACTGATTGATGAAATCGACACTGGCCTGGCCCACCACGCCGCCATCGCGGCGCACGTTGCCGCCGGTCAGCAACACATCGAAGTCGTCCTTGGCACTGAGCATGGTGGCGACGTTGAGGTTGTTGGTGATGATTTTCAGGTGGTTGTGATTGAGCAGCGCACGGGCGATGGATTCGGTGGTGGTGCCGATGTTGATGAACAGCGAGGCATGATCGGGAATCTGCGCAGCGATGGCTTCACCGATGCGTTGCTTCTCGTCACGCATCTGATCGGCCCGCATGGCGTACGCGGTGTTCTCGACACTGGAGTCATAGGCCGCGCCGCCGTGGTAGCGGCGCAACAGGTTGGCATCCGCCAGTTGGTTGATATCGCGGCGGATGGTTTGCGGGGTGACAACGAATAGCTGCGCCATTTCCTCGATACTGACGTACCCGCGTTCGCGGACCAGTTCGAGGATTTGTTGTTGGCGGGGAGGCAGATTCATGGGGCGTCCTTTGGGCTGCCATACAAAAGTGGCCCATGATGACGCAGGAATCCGCTCCCTGCCAGTTACAACCTCAAGGGAAACCGGCGCTTGGCTTATTCGGCGCCTTCGTGCGGCTCCCAATCGCGGGTGCGACTCACCGCTTTTTGCCAGCCGGCATAGAGTTTCTCTTTGGCGGCTTCGTCCAGTTGTGGTTCGAATTCGCGCTCGATCACCGCCTTGCCACGCAACTCATCCAGGCTGCCCCAGAAGCCACACGCCAGGCCGGCCAGGTAGGCGGCGCCGAGGGCTGTGGTCTCGCGCATTTGCGGGCGCTCGACCTGAGTGCCGAGGATGTCGGCCTGAAATTGCATCAGGAAGTTGTTGGCCACCGCACCACCGTCCACACGCAGGGCCTTGAGGCGTTCGCCCGAGTCCTGCTGCATGGCGTCGAGTACGTCGCGGGTCTGGTAGGCAATCGACTCCAGCGCCGCACGAATAATATGATCGACGCGTACGCCTCGTGTCAGGCCGAACAGCGCGCCACGGGCATACGGGTCCCAGTAAGGAGCGCCCAGACCGGTAAAGGCGGGTACCAGGTACACACCGTTGCTGTCCTTGACCTTGCCGGCGAAGTATTCGGTGTCGTGGGCGTCGTTGATGATTTTCAGCTCGTCACGCAGCCATTGCACGGTGGAGCCGCCGTTGAATACGGCGCCTTCCAGGGCGTAGGCCACTTCGCCGCGGGGGCCGCAGGCGATGGTGGTGAGCATGCCGTGCTTGGATTTCACCGCCTTGTCGCCGGTGTTCATCAGCAGGAAGCAACCGGTGCCGTAGGTGTTCTTGGCCTGGCCGGCTTCGACACACATCTGGCCAAACAGCGCGGCTTGCTGGTCACCGGCAATACCGCCAATGGCGATGCCACTTTTGGTGCGGCCGTAGATTTCGGAGGACGACTTCACTTCGGGGAGCATTTCCCGCGGGATGTCGAGAATCTCCAGCATCTTCGCGTCCCACTCCAGCGTGTGGATGTTGAAGAGCATGGTGCGCGACGCGTTGGTGTAGTCGGTGACGTGGGTTTTGCCGCCGGTAAATTTCCAGATCAACCAACTGTCGACGGTGCCGAACAACAGTTCGCCATTGCGTGCACGCTCGCGGCTGCCTTCGACGTTGTCGAGGATCCACTTGAGCTTGGTGCCGGAGAAGTAGGGGTCGGTGACCAGGCCAGTGGTGTCGCTGATGTATTGCTCATGGCCGTCGCGTTTGAGTTGCTGGCAAATTTCAGTGCTGCGTCGGCACTGCCACACGATCGCGTTGTAGATCGGGCGGCCGGTGATTTTGTCCCAGACCACGGTGGTTTCACGCTGGTTGGTGATACCGATGGCGGCAACCTGGTCATGGTGCAAGCCGGCCTGGGCCAGCGCCTCTACCATCACCGCGCTTTGGGTGGCGAAGATTTCCATCGGGTCATGCTCTACCCAGCCGGCCTGCGGGTAGTGTTGAACGAATTCACGTTGCGCGGTGCACACCACGTTGGCGTCACGATCGAAGATGATCGCCCGCGAACTGGTGGTGCCCTGATCGAGGGCAATGATGTAGTTCTTATTCTGAAGGTCGGTCATGTCAATTGCCTTGAACGAAATAAGGAAGTCAGAAATCAGCCTGGGCCGCGAAGGGCAGGGGCCAGGCTGGCGCTTTCAGGAAATACGAGTCTTGCCGTCGACAGCCGTGTCAGGTGTTTCAGCTATAGCAGGTGTTGCGCTCGGCAGGTGGCGGGCGATCAGCCCGCGATAGGCGGCAGCACCGAGGCAGGCACCGACAATCGGGGCGAAAATCGGTACCAGGAAGTAAGGAATATCGCGACCGCCAGTAAAGGCCATTTCACCCCAACCGGCAAAAAAGGTCATCAGCTTGGGCCCGAAGTCCCGCGCCGGGTTCATCGCAAAGCCGGTCAGCGGGCCCATCGCGCTACCAATCACCGCGATCAACAAGCCGATCAGCAGCGGGGCCAGCGGGCCGCGAGGCAGGCCGTTGTTGTCGTCGGTGAGGGCCATGATCACGCCCATCAAAATCGCGGTGATGACCATTTCTACCAGGAATGCCTGGGCCGTGCTCAGCAGTGCATGAGGGTAGGTGGAGAACACCGACGCCAGTTCCAGGCTGGCTTGGGAGCCGCGGACCATCTGGTGGGTTTGTTCGTAATCGAAAAACAGATTGCTGTAGAGGGTGTACACCAGGGCGGCGGAGCAGAATGCGCCAGCGACCTGGGCGAGAATATAGAAGGGCAGTTTGCGCTTTTCGAAATCGGCAAAAAGGCACAGGGCGATACTCACCGCCGGGTTGAGGTGAGCCCCGGAAATACCGGCACTCAGGTAGATCGCCATGCTGACGCCGACCCCCCAGATGATGCTGATTTCCCATAAGCCAAAGCTCGCACCCGCGACCTTGAGCGCAGCGACGCAGCCGGTACCGAAGAAAATCAGCAGCGCAGTGCCCAGGAACTCGGCCATGCATTGGCTCGAAAGTGAAGGCTGTTGAAGAGCAGTTGTCATGGAAAACCTCAGTTGTTGTTCTTGTCTGGCGCACTGCCTCAACGGGCGGTTGCGCGATTTTCACCGTGACGAGGATCCCCATCCTTAGCCGCGGCTTACTGCTGGAGCACTGATGGACTATTCCTACAGTATTCGGAAACGAAAAAATATAGACAAGAATGACCGCTGTCAAAGGTCGAAAGTGAACCATTGGTCACTTTCGAACTATTGGTCTGATGAATGATCACGCCCTGTATACCGGAGCTCTGGGCCAGCAGCGCTTGAACTAGAGCGTTTTGCCGGCGCTTGGCCTAGAATTGGGCACCTGATTTCCCTGCCGGAGACGCCATGACGCCCGCACTGGATTTGTTGAAAAAAGTTCGCGCCGAACATCGCATTCACAGTTATGAACATGACCCCAAGGCGGCGTCATATGGTCTGGAAGCTGCGGAGAAATTGGGCCTCGACCCGGCGCAGGTGTTCAAGACGCTCTTGGCGAGTAGCGAGAAGGGCGAATTGTTGGTGGCCGTGGTGCCGGTCGTCGGAAGTCTGGACTTGAAGGCGCTGGCCCATGCCGCCGGCGTAAAAAAGGTCGAAATGGCGGACCCGGCGGCAGCGCAGCGGTCCACTGGCTATCTTTTGGGCGGCATCAGCCCACTGGGGCAGAAGAAGCGGCTGCGCACGTTTATCGATGAAACGGCGCAACCCTTTGCAACGATTTTTGTCAGCGCGGGCAGAAGAGGATTGGAAGTTGAATTGCCAGCGGCGGTGTTGGCTGAACACACCCAGGCCAAATTCGCACCGATCGGGCGGGCCTGATAATTATTCTTTGAAGTCTATGAGGATCAAATGTGGGCTTGCCTGCGATAGCATCAACGCGGTGTAACAGATAACCCGAGTTGTCTGCATCGCAGGCAAGCCAGCTCCCACAGTTTGATCCGGTTTCGTCAGTGAGCGACGCTGTGGCGGCGCACGCCTGACTCAACAGCGGGAATCTGCGCCGCTGTGCTGCCGGATGCCTGGAACACCACCAAATGTTCAGCCGCCACACGAATCCCCACCTCTGCGCCCACTTGATGATCGGAATGGCTGGGGAAAATCGACTCCAACTGAGCGCCGGTCGGCAGCTGTAACCGGTACAGCGTTGAGGCGCCGAGGAAGGTCTTGCCGACGATCCGGGCTTTCAACGCGCTGTCCGGCGCATACACGATATCGTCCGGGCGCAGCAGCACATCCACCGCAGCGCCGGTCGGCAAGGTGTAGGCACGGTTGCCGCGCAGGTCGCCCAGTTCAGTGCTCACTGACTCCGGTGAATTCAAGCGGCCTCGAATGAAGTAACCCTGGCCGATAAAGCTGGCGACATAGGGCGTCTGTGGTTCGTGGTAAAGGTTGTAGGGCGTGTCCCACTGCTCAAGACGACCCTCCTTGAACACGCCGACATGGTCGCTGACGGCGAAGGCTTCTTCCTGATCATGGGTTACCAGGATCGCGCTGGTGCCGCGAGCCTTGAGGATGTCGCGCACTTCATGGCTGAGCTTGCGGCGCAGTTCCCCATCCAGGTTGGAAAAGGGTTCATCCAACAGCAACAGTTGCGGTTCCGGCGCGAGTGCGCGGGCGAGGGCGACACGTTGTTGCTGACCACCGGACAGCTCATGGGGAAAGCGCTTGCCCAGATTCTTGAGGTTGACCAGCTCCAGCAACTCGGCGACCACGCGATCTTTTTGCAGATGCTTGCGAATGCCGAAGGCGATGTTGTCCGCCACGCTCAAGTGCGGGAACAGTGCGTAGTCCTGAAACACCATGCCGATACGCCGTTTTTCCGGTGCCAGGGTGAAGCCGGCACTGGAGATGACTTCGCCCGCCAGGCTGATTTCGCCTTCGTGTACCGGTTCAAAGCCGGCAATGGCGCGCAAGGTGGTGGTCTTGCCGCAACCGGATGAACCAAGCAGGCAACCGATGTCGCCGGCGTTGAGGTGCAGGTTGAGGTTCTGCACCACGCGTTGATGTTGATAGCCGCATGCCAGATTGCGCAGATTCAGCAGTAATGGCTGGCTCATGCGTGGTGGTACGACGGCGGGACGAGAAACTCGAGCAAGGCTTTTTGTGCGTGCAGGCGGTTTTCAGCCTGGTCCCAGGCGACAGAGCGCGGGTCATCGAGCAGGTCGAGGCTGATTTCCTCACCACGGTGAGCAGGCAGGCAATGCATGAACAGGACGTCCGGCGCTGCGGTATCGAGCAGCGCGCGTGTCACCTGGAACGGCGCGAACTGTGCCAGGCGCTTGGCGGTCTCGTCTTCCTGGCCCATGGAGGTCCAGACGTCGGTACTGACCAAGTGTGCGCCGACCACCGCATCCTTCGGATCACGCAGCAGCTGCACGCGGCCATCAGCCTTGGCCATGAACTCGGCGCTCGGCTCGTAGCCTTCAGGGCAAGCGATGCGCAGGTGGAAGTCGAACTGGATCGCCGCTTCTATATAGCTGTTGCACATGTTGTTGCCGTCACCGATCCAGGCCACGGTCTTGCCCTGGATTGAGCCACGGTGTTCGAGGAACGTTTGCATGTCGGCCAGCAACTGGCAGGGGTGCAGGTCGTCGGACAGGCCGTTGATCACCGGCACGCGGGAGTTGGCGGCAAATTCGGTCAGGGTGCTGTGGGCGAAGGTACGGATCATCACGGCATCGAGCATCCGCGACATGACGATGGCGCAATCGCTGATCGGCTCGCCACGGCCCAGTTGGGTATCACGCGGGGACAGGAAGATTGCCTGGCCACCCAGCTGGATCATGCCGGCTTCGAAAGACAGGCGTGTGCGCGTCGAGGACTTCTCGAAGATCATCCCCAGTACACGGTTTTTCAAGGGCTCAAACAGTACGCCGCGGTTACGCAGGTCTTTAAGCTCAATGCCTCGACGGATCACGCTGACCAGCTCTTCGGGCGTGCAATCCATCAGGGAGAGAAAGTGCCTTGCGCTCATCATTAACTACCTTTTTGCAACAGACCGCAGATACTCAAAGCCTTGTTTATTGTGACAACGGGCGAGACCTGCGGCGAAAGCCGCACGGGGCGACGAAATAGGGGAAGGCGCGATATTGACATTAAATGTCGCGTCTTACCAATAGGGCTACGGTTTTTAAGAGTGTTCAAGCAGGGCGCTAATGCGCGTTTGAAGACGATTTCCCGACAGCAGTGAGCCATTTGTACACTGGCGTCCAGACGTTTTGCAATGCGCGGGGGCGGGCCCAGGCCAGGTTGCGTCGGTTTTGGTCGGTATGCGGGAGGCTTCTGAAACATTTGCTTATGGTTAGCCATGCCTTTGCCTATGCCCGTCGATTCACAACACGAAGGTTGCTGGTGCCCTGAGCGGTCGCGGGCCATAGTTGGGCCAAAGCCCTTATAAAGAGACTGGCCATGACCAAGACTCTCCATCACCGTGCCTGCCACCTGTGCGAAGCCATCTGCGGCCTGACCCTGGAAACGACACAAGCCGAAGACGGTCGCCTGGCGATCACCTCGATCAAGGGCGACCCCCTGGACAGCTTCAGCCGTGGGCACATCTGCCCCAAGGCCGTAGCGCTGCAGGATATTCAGAATGACCCGGACCGCCTGCACCAGCCCATGCTGCGGGTTGGCAGCGAATGGCAGCCGATCCCATGGGAAGATGCCTTCGCACTTGTAGCCGAACGCCTTGCCGGCATCCAGGCCCGGCATGGCCAGAACGCGGTGGCGGTGTACCAGGGCAACCCGAGCGTGCACAACTATGGGTTGATGACGCACAGTAATTATTTTCTCGGCCTTTTGAAGACGCGCAACCGGTTCTCCGCGACCTCCGTCGACCAATTACCCCATCATTTGACCAGTCACCTGATGTACGGCCATGGCTTGCTGTTGCCGATCCCGGACATCGACCACACCGACTTCATGCTGATTCTGGGCGGTAACCCGCTGGCGTCCAACGGCAGCATCATGACCGTGCCCGATGTGGAGAAACGCCTTAAAGCCATTCAGGCAAGGGGCGGTAAAGTGGTGGTGGTCGACCCGCGGCGCAGCGAGACGGCGGCGATTGCCGATCAGCATCTGTTCGTACGCCCCGGTGGTGATGCGGCGTTGTTGTTCGGGATGCTCAACACCTTGTTTACGGAAGGGCTGACCCGCGCCAGCCATTTACCGGTTGAGGGCCTGGACGACGTACGCCATGCGATCGCCAGCTTTACCGCCGAGGCCATGAGCCGCCAATGTGCAGTGCCTGCCGAGCAGATCCGTCAATTGGCGCGAGACTTTGCGGCCGCCGATAAAGCGGTGTGCTACGGACGCATGGGCGTCTCGACCCAGGCATTCGGCACGTTGTGCCATTGGCTGGTGCAATTGATCAACCTGGTGACCGGCAACCTGGATCGGGTGGGAGGTGCGTTATGCACCACACCGGCGGTGGACCTGGTGGCGTCGACCGGAGGCGGGCATTTCAATCGCTGGCAGAGCCGTGTGTCCGGGCGTCCCGAGTACGGAGGCGAATTGCCGGTATCGGCCTTGGCTGAAGAAATACTCACCGAAGGCGAAGGGCAGATCCGCGCCCTGGTGACAGTGGCCGGCAACCCGGTTCTGTCCACGCCCAATGGCCGTCAACTGGAGCAGGCGCTGGATGGGTTGGAGTTCATGGTCAGTGTGGATCTCTACATCAACGAAACCACGCGTTATGCCGACCTGATCCTACCGTCCACGTCGGCATTGGAAAATGACCACTACGACACCACTTTCAACATGTTCGCAGTGCGCAACGTCACGCGCTTCAATCGCGCGATCCTGCCCAAGCCTGCAGGCGCACTGCACGATTGGGAGATCTTTGTCGGTTTGGCCAAAGCCTTTGCAACGCAGACCGGCGTATCACTCAAACCGACAATGCCGCCGGCGCAAATGATTGATTTCGGGCTGCGTGCCGGTACTTATGGGGATGCGTCTGCACACAAGTTGTCGGTGGCGATGCTGGCCGATCACCCTCACGGCGTGGACCTGGGCCCACTCAAGCCAAACCTGGGCGCCCGGCTGAAAACCGCCGATGGCAAGGTGCAGGCGGCACCGTCGGTGATCCTGGCGGACCTTGCGCGTTTTGCCGCGCAGCCCGTGCCTGTGGCCGACGAGCTGTTGCTGATCGGTCGGCGCCATGTGCGCAGCAATAATTCGTGGATGCATAACTATCACCGGTTGGTGAAGGGCAAGCCGCGTCATCAGCTGTTGATGCACCCGGATGATATGACCACTCGGCAGTTGAGCGATGGGCAGCGGGTGCAAGTGAGTTCGCGCATCGGCATGATCGAAGTGGAAGTTGTGGCCAGCGCGGACATGATGCCGGGTGTGGTTAGCCTGCCTCACGGTTGGGGTCATGATCGTCCGGGCGTACAGATGAGCATTGCAAGCGGCCAGCCGGGGGCGAGTGCGAATGACTTGACCGACGAGCGGCACTTGGATGAGTTGTCGGGTAATTCGGCGCTCAATGGCGTACCGGTGAAGGTGGCGGCGGCCTGAGCATCCCGCTGGATTTTTGCGTTACAATGCGCCACCGTGCCGACCCGTGAGTCGCAAAGTTCCTGCAGAGGTGTTCCATGGATATCATCGAAACGATCAAAGAGCAGATTGCCAACAACACCATTCTGCTTTACATGAAAGGCGCTCCAAACGCGCCTCAGTGCGGTTTCTCCGCGAAAGCGTCCCAGGCCGTCATGGCGTGTGGCGAGAAGTTCGCTTACGTGGATATCCTGCAAAACCCCGAGATCCGCGCCAACCTGCCAAAGTACGCCAACTGGCCGACTTTCCCGCAGTTGTGGGTAGCCGGTGAGCTGGTTGGCGGTAGCGACATCATCACTGAAATGGCAACTGATGGCTCGCTGCAAGCGCTGATCAAAGACGCAGCGCAAAAAGCAGCAGTCAAGACTGACGCCTAATTGGCGAGCAATAAAAAGCCCCGCTTCTCTGGTGAGAGCGGGGCTTTTTTGTGCCTGAACGCTACGGGTTATTCACCCATCTGCGATTGCAGGTAATTCTCCAGGCTGACCTTGTCGATCAGGCCCAGCTGGGTTTCCAGCCAGTCGATGTGTTCTTCCTGGTCCTCAAGGATGTCTTCCAACAGCTCACGGCTGCCGAAATCGCCCTTGGTTTCGCAGTTGGCAATCGCTGCCTTGATGTCGCTGTGGCTTTTGCGCTCAAAACCCAGGTCGCTGCCGATCATTTCCTGAGTGTGCTCGCCGATGTTCAGCTTGCCCAGGTCTTGCACGTTCGGCAGACCTTCAAGGAACAGGATGCGCTTGATCAGCGCGTCGGCGTCCTTCATGGCCTTGATCGATTCTTTGTATTCACGCTTGCCAAGCTTTTCCAGGCCCCAATCGTCGTACATGCGCGCATGCAGAAAGTACTGATTGATCGCGACCAGTTCATTGGCAAGGATTTTATTGAGTTGCTGGATGACTGAGATGTCGCCTTTCATGACTGGGGTCCTGCCCTGTAATAGCTGTGTATAGGGCGGAGTCTGAGCGGTGAAAATCCTAGTGTCAAACCTAAGTTATTGAATAATAAATGAAAATTAATCGGAATAAGAATGTTTGTGTTCCGCGTCTTGACGCTAACTAATTGAATTACAGGCATAAAAAAACCGGACACAAGGTCCGGTTCTTTAAAACATGCCTATCAGGCGTGTGTAAATTCTGTCGAGTAGGGGAGCGCGGCCTGGGCTGTTTGCAGCTGCGTCAGGGTTTCCCGTACCACTTGCTTGGCGAGGCAGGCGCATTTGCCGCACTGGCTGGCAACGCCCGTGGTTTCACGCACTTCTTTGTAGCTGCAGCAACCTTCGTAGATTGCTTCGCGGATTTGTCCGTCGGTGACGCCAGTGCAGAGGCAGACATACATAAGTGAGAACCGTCGCGGGTTTATGGCTTAAGTGCGATGGATCTTAATGTTAACGAGAATGATTGTCAAAATAGTTTCAACAGCAATTCGGGCGGATGGCCCGTGCGCTGACGAACGGTTTTTTCGGTGTATGATGGTCGGTCTTCACGAAGCGTGATTGCGTCATGTTTCTGTCTGTTTCCACAGGTAGACTCGACCGGTCCTTTTACTTCAATCGTCATCCCTATATCAGGAGATATCCAATGAGCGTACTCGTCGGTAAACAAGCCCCGGATTTCGACGTACCAGCCGTCCTCGGCAATGGCGAAATCGTCGACAGCTTCAAACTGTCTGAAGCCATCAAAGGCAAATACGGCCTGGTATTCTTCTACCCGCTGGACTTCACTTTCGTCTGCCCTTCGGAGCTGATTGCTCTGGATCACCGCATGGACGATTTCAAGGCGCGTAACGTTGAAGTGGTTGCGGTGTCCATCGACTCCCATTTCACCCACAACGCCTGGCGCAACACGGCCATCAATGATGGCGGTATCGGCAAAGTCAAATACACCATGGCTGCCGACATGAAGCACGACATCGCCAAGGCCTACGACGTTGAGTCCGAAGGCGGCGTCGCTTTCCGTGGCGCGTTCCTGATCGACGACAAGGGCGTCGTGCGTTCGCAGATCATCAACGACCTGCCGCTGGGCCGTAACATGGAAGAGCTGATCCGTCTGGTTGACGCTCTGCAATTCCACGAAGAGCACGGTGAAGTCTGCCCTGCCAACTGGAAAAAAGGCGACAAAGGCATGAACGCTTCGCCAGAAGGCGTTGCCGCTTACCTGACCGAGAACGCCGGCAAGCTGTAAGCCTGCGTTTTGGTATAAAAAAACCGGCCTGAGAAGGCCGGTTTTTTTGTGGGAGGCGTCTTAGTCGTTGAAGTCTTCCCAGCCACCCATCTGTTTCCAGCGGTTGACGATGCCACAGAACAGGTCGGCGGTCTTTTCGGTGTCGTAGCGGGCCGAGTGAGCCTCACGACCGTCAAAGTCGATACCGGCTGCCTGGCAGGCTTTGGCCAGTACCGTTTGGCCATACGCCAGGCCTGCAAGGGTTGCAGTGTCGAAGCTGGAGAACGGGTGAAACGGGTTGCGCTTCATGTCCAGGCGCGCCACGGCGGCGTTCAGGAAACCCAGGTCGAAGCTGCTGTTGTGGCCGACCAGAATCGCACGTTTGCAGCCATTGGCCTTCAGCGCCTTGCGTACACCGCGGAAGATATCGGTCAGCGCCGCTTCCTCACTGACGGCCATGCGCAGCGGATGGTCGAGCTTGATCCCGGTGAACTCCAGGGCAGCGGCTTCGATATTGGCGCCTTCGAACGGCTCTACCCGGAAGAAGTGGGTGTGTTCCGGGAACACGAAACCCTGTTCGTCCATGCCGATGGTGGTCGCCGCGATTTCCAGCAGCGCGTCGGTGGCGCAATTGAAACCACCGGTTTCTACGTCGATGACAACCGGCAGATAGCCGCGAAAACGCTCGGCCATCGGGTGGCGCGAACCGCCGCCACCGTGCTCTTGTTCGTCGTCGTAATGGTCTTCACTCACTTGCTTTCCTCCAGCAGGCGCCAGCGCAGTGTTTCACCGGCGCGCAGCGGGATAACGGTCAGCTCGCCAAACGGCAGGCTGGCGGGGGCGGTCCAGTCTTCACGGACCAGGGTGATGCGATCGGTATTCGCCGGCAGGCCGTAGAAACGCGGACCATTGAGGCTGGCAAAACCTTCGAGTTTGTCCAGGGCATTGCGTAGTTCGAACGCCTCGGCATACAGCTCGATGGCGGCAAACGCCGTGTAGCAGCCGGCACAGCCGCAGGCCGCTTCCTTGGCGTGCTGGGCGTGGGGCGCCGAGTCGGTGCCGAGGAAGAACTTCGGACTGCCGCTGGTGGCGGCATCCAGCAGTGCCACCTGGTGAGTATTGCGCTTGAGAATCGGCAGGCAATAGAAGTGCGGCCGAATCCCGCCCACCAACATGTGGTTGCGGTTGTAGAGCAGGTGATGAGCGGTGATGGTCGCACCAACGTTAGCCGAAGCTTCGGTGACGAACTGCACGGCATCGGCGGTGGTGATGTGCTCGAACACGACCTTCAGGGTCGGGAACAGCTCGACCACACGGCGCATGTGTTCGTCGATGAAAATCTTCTCGCGATCGAACACATCCACATCGCCACGGGTGACTTCCCCGTGGATCAGCAACGGCATACCGACTTCGGCCATGGCTTCGATCGCCGGCAGGATCTTGTCGATGCTGGTGACGCCGGAATCGGAGTTGGTGGTCGCGCCGGCCGGGTAGAGCTTGGCGGCATGTACGAAGCCGCTGGCCTTGGCCTGGCGAATCTCTTCAGGCTGGGTGCGGTCGGTCAGGTAGAGCACCATCAACGGTTCAAAGCGGCTGCCGGCCGGTCGTGCAGCGAGAATACGCTGGCGATAGGCGTCGGCTTCTGCGGCATTGCGCACCGGAGGTACCAGGTTAGGCATGATGATGGCACGGCCAAACGTGCGCGCAACATCGGCCACGGTTTGGGGTAACGCAGCACCATCACGAAGATGAATATGCCAGTCGTCGGGACGCAGCAGGGTCAGGCGGTCGGACATTGGGGATTCCAGGCGGGTCAATCTGGTGGGAATGCTACCGGAAAAGACTCTTGCAGGCACTCGCTATCAAGTTTTGCCGGATGCTACCGATATCCCCGGGTATGCCTTAACGATGTATGACGCTTTGAAGTGTTGTAAAAACCAGTGGAGCCCCCCGTGCGCCAGCATTATCTAGCCCTGCTCAGTGTGTTCGCCAGCCTGCCCGCTATGGCCCTCACGTTCCAGACACGTCTGGAGAATATTGAGTGGAAGGTAGAGGGCGATCAGTTCGAGTGCCGCCTGACGCAGCCGATCACCGATTTTGGTTCCGGGGAGTTCGTGCGCCGTGCCGGCGAGCAGGCAACGTTTCGCCTGAAAGCCTATAACGGTGCGTTTGGCGCAGGTTCGGCAACCTTGCTGGCCGCGGCCGCGCCCTGGCAGCCGGGCCGAGGCGATATCAACCTCGGGGCGGTGCGTGTCGGCAGTGGCGACGTACTGTTGAATAGCTCCCAGGCTCAGGCCGGGCGCCTCTTCACCGGTTTGCTTGAGGGGCGCAGCCCGACCGTACGGCATTACGCGCGCGAAGGCGGTTATTCGGAGGTGCGTCTGCTGCCGGTGAGGTTCAGCAAGGCCTACAGCGACTATCAGTCGTGCACCGCCAAGCTGTTGCCCATGAATTACGACCAGGTCAAGCAGACGGAAGTCGGCTTCCCCGGTGGTGGCATTGAGCTGGACGCTGCCGCCAAGAAGAAGCTGTCTGTGATTCTTGCGTTCATGAAGGCCGACCCCACCGTCAATCATGTCGAGTTGAATGGCCACTCGGATAACAGTGGCAATCGGCTGACTAACCGCGACGTCTCGCGCCGCCGCGCCCTGGCGGTGATGGATTACTTGAAGGCCAATGGCATTCAGGAGTCGCAGATCACCCTGCGTTTCCATGGCGAAAGCTACCCGCTGGCCCCCAACACCAATGCCGCCAACCGCGCCCGTAATCGTCGGGTGAATATCCAGCTTGAGCGGGTAGCTGCTCCCGAGAAACCGGCACCCCAGGCCACGGTGCCGAGCAACCCGGCGGCCACGTCGTAGGTGCGACCATCGGTCGCCCGCTCGACATAATCTGTCGCTTTATCTTCATTTGCTGTCGCGCCCCTGTAATTTCGCGGTTTTGATCGGTAGAATCGTCGCCTTTCCGTACAACCCCGTGGAGTGATGGCATGGCCGACGTAAACAAGGTCGTTCTCGCGTATTCCGGCGGCCTGGACACTTCGGTGATCCTCAAGTGGCTGCAGGATACTTATAACTGTGAAGTGGTGACCTTCACCGCTGACCTGGGTCAGGGCGAAGAGGTCGAACCTGCACGTGCCAAGGCGCAAGCCATGGGCGTGAAGGAGATCTACATTGACGACCTGCGCGAAGAGTTCGTCCGCGATTTCGTATTCCCGATGTTTCGCGCCAACACTGTCTACGAAGGTGAGTACCTGCTGGGTACCTCCATCGCACGTCCGCTGATCGCCAAGCGCTTGATTGAGATCGCCAACGAAACCGGCGCTGACGCCATTTCCCACGGCGCCACCGGCAAGGGCAACGACCAGGTGCGTTTCGAACTGGGTGCCTACGCACTCAAGCCTGGCGTAAAAGTGATTGCTCCTTGGCGTGAATGGGACCTGCTGTCCCGTGAAAAGCTGATGGATTACGCTGAAAAGCACGCAATCCCGATCGAGCGCCATGGCAAGAAGAAGTCGCCGTACTCGATGGACGCCAACCTGCTGCACATCTCCTATGAAGGCGGCGTGCTGGAAGACACCTGGACCGAACACGAAGAAGACATGTGGAAATGGACCGTCTCTCCGGAGAACGCTCCTGACAAGCCGCAGTACCTGGAACTGACTTACCGCAACGGCGACATCGTTGCGTTGGACGGCGTTGAAATGTCTCCGGCCACCGTGCTGGCGACCCTCAACCGTATCGGTGGCCAGCATGGTATCGGCCGTCTCGACATCGTCGAGAACCGTTATGTGGGCATGAAGTCCCGCGGTTGCTACGAAACCCCGGGCGGCACCATCATGCTGCGTGCCCACCGCGCCATCGAGTCCATCACCCTGGACCGTGAAGTCGCCCACCTTAAAGACGAGCTGATGCCCAAGTACGCCAGCCTGATCTACACCGGTTACTGGTGGAGCCCTGAGCGTCTGATGCTGCAACAGATGATCGACGCTTCCCAGGCCCACGTGAACGGCGTCGTGCGCCTGAAGCTCTACAAGGGCAACGTAATCGTCACTGGCCGTAAGTCCGAAGAGTCACTGTTCGACTCCAACATCGCAACCTTTGAAGAAGACGGTGGCGCCTACAACCAGGCGGATGCGGCTGGCTTCATCAAGCTGAACGCCCTGCGTATGCGCATTGCTGCCAACAAGGGCCGCTCATTGTTCTGAGTGTTGTCTTGAGTGTGCGAAATGGCTCCTTATCCAAGGGGCCATTTTTTTTGCTTGTTTATTATTGAATGAACATAAATACAGCGGCGATGTTTATCGGCGTTTAGCAGATGCTTGACTGTGTTTTTTTCTGAAACTTTAACGGTTGTTTTACTTTTTTGCGTTTTGTTTTTAGCGCTGAATGATTTTTTACATCTGCGGAGGAACTATGTCTGACAGAAAATTCACTCATGTAAGTGCAATGAGAAGGTGAGTTGTAGAATTTTCTGTAGGAATTATGGAAGTTTATAAATATGTTAAATGGAACTAATGCAGATGGGCCTTCCTTGCCGTTCTGCGTGCGGCATGGCTACAAGCAAGGGGTATTTCCTGAAAGTCTTGTGCGCTGCGTTTACCTTCATGGGCCCATGCCTGGGACATTTCAGTCAAAATGTGTACGCGTCGAGAAAGATCTGAAAGCTTCCATAAAGCCCCATACATCTAAGTTTGCGATTTTTTGTAGGCTAATTCCTATCTTCCTGTGGGTTGGGTCTCTCCCTGCCGTTGCTCGGGGTGGAATGCTATGCCAACTAGTAATCGACTAGGCTATTGTGTTTGCTCTAAATAATTCGAACAGCGAAATTGGACTTTCTCATGAATAAAGTGCTGATCGTGGATGATCATCCCGTCATTCGTCTTGCTGTGCGCATGCTAATGGAGCGTCATGGTTATGAGGTCGTTGCCGAGACCGATAACGGTGTCGATGCGTTGCAACTTGCACGGGAACATATGCCGGATATTGTGATACTGGATATCGGAATCCCCAAGCTCGACGGCCTGGAAGTGATTTGCCGGTTGGCTTCAACCAAGCAAGCCGTATCGTTCAAGGTGCTGGTGCTGACGTCCCAGGCTCCGGGCCATTTTTCCATGCGCTGTATGCAGGCAGGGGCGGCCGGCTATGTCTGCAAGCAGCAGGATCTGACTGAGCTGTTGAGCGCCATCAAGGCGGTGCTCTCCGGCTACAGCTATTTCCCGAACCAGGCGCTCAATTCAGTGCGTTCAACCATGGGCAACGCCAGTGAAGCCGAAATGGTTGAACGCTTGTCGGGGCGAGAGATGATGGTGCTGCAACAACTGGCCCGTGGCAAAACCAACAAGGAGATTGCCGACGGCATGTTCCTGAGCAACAAAACCGTCAGTACCTATAAGACCCGCTTGCTACTCAAGCTCAATGCCCGCTCCCTTGTGGACCTGATCGAGTTGGCACAACGCAACGGCTTGGTGTAGGAGGGCATTGCACCGCTCAAAACCCGTGTATCCGGCAGAAAAAAGCCTCCGTCAGGGAGGCTTCCGGTCGTTCATGCATCGATCACAGATCGAAGTCGTAATCGGCCAGCTGTTTTTGCAAGCGTCGCTCTTCCAGTAGATTGTCGATAGTGCGGCGTTTGCTCAAATTGGTCTTGGCTACCTCTACAGGTGTCTCTACCGCATCGTCATCCGACTCAACGAGGTCGTCTTCCACTTCCAGTTGTTCTTTGCCAGCGCTCATAAGATTAACTCCGGGCTAAGACTGCCATTGGGGCTCCTTATAGCGATAATCTGCGAACGGGTAAAAAAGATTTTTTCAATCGACTGATCATAAAAAGCAATGGTCGCTCAATCGTCTGACGTCTTGTCCTTGTATTCACACAAATCTTCGATCCGACAGCTGCCGCAGCGGGGCTTGCGAGCCTGGCAAACGTAGCGCCCGTGCAGGATCAGCCAGTGATGGGAGTCGAGCAAATACGGCTTGGGCACAAACTTCATCAGTTGCTTTTCCACTTCGACCACATTTTTGCCCCGCGCAATACCGGTTCGGTTACTGACCCGGAAGATGTGCGTGTCCACTGCCATGGTCAGTTGCCTGAATGCGGTATTGAGCACCACATTGGCCGTTTTACGGCCCACCCCTGGCAAGGCCTCCAGAGCTTCACGCGTTTGCGGGACTTCACCATCATGCAGCTCCACCAGTAGGCGGCACGTTTCGATCACATTCTTGGCCTTGCTGTTATACAGGCCGATGGTCTTGATGTATTCGGACAGGCCTTCCACACCCAGGGCGTAAATTGCGGCCGGGGTATTGGCCACGGGATACAGCTTCGCCGTCGCCTTGTTAACCCCAACGTCCGTTGATTGGGCTGACAGGATCACCGCAATCAGTAATTCGAACGGTGAGGAGTAAGCCAGTTCGGTTTTCGGTTCCGGATTGTCTTCGTGGAACCTGCGGAAGATTTCCAGGCGTTTTGCGGCATTCATAGGGGCGGACGTTTCCTTGCAGGCGGTCGACGTGATGTTAGCAATACAGCGTGCAGGTTCAGGCGCCAGTGTTGGCCTCGGCATCCTGCAGCGTCTGCTCGGCGGCGTTCAAAGCAGCGCTCAAGGCTGCCAGCTGCTGCTCGCCAGCCTGCTCGGCCTGGGCCTTTTTCAGCTCGGCCCGACGCATGGCCAGTTGGATCTTTGCGCGCTTGAGGTCGGTGCCTTGGGGTGTCTTTGTCGGCGGCGCACTGTTGGCCTCCAGCTTGGCAAGCGCCTGTTCGCAAGCTTCAAACTGCCGTTGCAGCTTAATCAATTGCGACTGTTGCTCAAAGGTCGGAGGATGCCCAAACGCCTTCAAGGACTTGTGCAACTGAGCGCGACTCATGGTGACGCTGATTCTGGCCTGCTTGATGGCGGCTTCCTGCGCGCCCTGATGATTATCTATCGCTGCTGTTTCCATTGCAGCTGCAGGTTTGGCCCGTGTCAGGCGTTCGGCGAGCTTGCGGGCTTCCTCACGTTGCAGGCGGGCGTTACGTTGTTCGAAGCGCCGCCGCGCTCGGTCACGTTTGAGGTCACGTTCACGCCGCTCGTCATTGCTGCCAGCCAGGTCGCCCACGATAGGCAGCACGTCAGCGAGCGCACGCATCTCGATACAGTCGACAGGGCAGGGTGCGACACACAGGTCGCAACCGGTGCACTCATCGATAATCACCGTGTGCATGAGCTTGGCGGCACCCACAATGGCATCCACCGGGCAAGCCTGGATGCATTTGGTACAACCGATGCATTCGGCCTCACGGATATAGGCTACCTGCGCGGGCGCTTCCCCGCGGCTGGTGTCCAGCTCCAGCAGTGGCAGGTGCAGCAGTTGCGCAAGCCCGGCGATGGTTTCCTGCCCACCGGGCGGGCACTTGTTGATGGCCTCGCCTTTGGCGATGCCTTCTGCATAAGGCTTGCAACCCGGGTGCCCGCATTTGCCGCATTGAGTCTGCGGCAGCAGCGCGTCGATACGTTGAATGAGGTTCATGCTGTGATCATAGCGTTGACGCCCGGCCCAGGGAGGTGGGCAAGCTGAAAAGCCCCGCCGTAGCAACAGCGGGGCATTTTGCAGGGGTTACTTGATGCGTTGACCCGGCTTGGCGCCGCTGTCGGGGCTCAGCAGGTAGATTTCTTCGCCGCCAGGGCCAGCCGCCATCACCATGCCTTCGGAAATACCGAACTTCATCTTCCGTGGCTTGAGGTTGGCGATCATCATGGTCAGGCGACCGTCGAGCTTGGACGGGTCCGGGTAAGCGCTCTTGATCCCGGAGAACACGTTGCGCTGCTCGTCACCGATATCCAGCGTCAGGCGCAGCAGCTTGTCGGCACCTTCCACAGCTTCGGCTTTGATGATCAGTGCCACGCGCAAATCCACGGCGGCAAAGGCGTCGAAATCGATTTCCGGGGAAATCGGGTCCTTGGCCAGCTCGCCATTGCCCGCCGGCGCAGATTTGCCGGTATCGGTCTGGCTGGCGACCAGGTCTTCTTTCGAAGCGTCGGTCATGGCCTGGACTTTCACCGGGTCAATGCGGGTCATCAGGGGCTTGAAGGCGTTCAACTGATGATTACCGAGCAAGGTGGCGTGATCGTTCCAGGTCAACGGCGCCACGTTGAGGAACGCCTCGGCATCGGCGGCCAGCAATGGCAGCACCGGCTTGAGGAAGATCACCAACTGGCGGAACAGATTGACGCCTGTGGCACAGATAGCCTGCACCTCGGCTTCCTTGCCTTCCTGCTTGTTCAGCGACCACGGGGCCTTGTCGGCGATCCAGGCGTTGGCACGATCGGCCAGGCCCATGATCTCGCGCATGGCGCGGGCGAAGTCGCGGGCCTCATAGGCGTCGGCGATGCTTGGCGCGGCGGCCAGGAAGGCGTCGGTCAGCTCCGGTGCAGCGTTCTCGGCTACCAGTACGCCTGCGTTACCCTTGTGGATAAAACCGGCGCAACGGCTGGCGATGTTGACGACTTTACCCACCAGATCCGAGTTGACCTTCTGTACGAAGTCCTCCAAGTTCAGGTCCAGGTCGTCGACACCCCGGCCCAGCTTGGACGCGTAGTAATAGCGCAGGTATTCCGGCGACAGGTGATCCAGGTAGGTGCGTGCCTTGATAAAGGTGCCACGGGACTTGGACATTTTCTGCCCATTGACCGTCAGGTAGCCGTGCACGGCAATGCCGGTCGGCTTGCGGTAGCCCGAACCTTCAAGCATTGCCGGCCAGAACAGCGCGTGGAAGTTGACGATGTCCTTGCCGATAAAGTGGTACAGCTCGGCAGTGGAGTCTTTGCCCCAGAACGCGTCGAAGTCCAGCTCCGGGGTGCGATCGCAGAGGTTCTTGAAGCTGGCCATGTAGCCGATCGGCGCGTCCAGCCATACATAGAAGTACTTGCCCGGCTCGCCCGGGATCTCGAAGCCGAAGTACGGCGCGTCGCGGGAGATGTCCCACTGCTGCAGGCCACTGTCGAGCCATTCGGAGAGTTTGTTGGCCACGGCGTCCTGCAAGGTGCCGCTGCGCGTCCAGGTTTGCAGCATTTGCTGGAAATCCGGGAGCTTGAAGAAGAAGTGCTGCGAGTCTTTAAGCACCGGAGTGGCGCCGGAGATCGCCGACTTGGGGTCCTTCAAGTCGGTCGGTGCGTAGGTCGCGCCGCATTTTTCGCAGTTGTCGCCGTACTGGTCTTCGGTGCCGCACTTCGGGCAGGTGCCCTTGATGAAGCGGTCGGCCAGGAACATCTTCTTTTCCGGGTCGAAATACTGGGTCACCGAACGTTGGTCGATGTGCCCGGCTTCTTTCAACCGCAGGTAGATCTGGCTCGACAACTCGCGGTTTTCGTCCGAGTGGGTCGAATGGAAGTTGTCGAAGTCCACCAGGAACTCGGCAAAGTCGGCGCTGTGTTCAGCCTGCACGTTGGCGATCAGTTGTTCCGGGGTGATGCCTTCCTTTTCGGCGCGCAACATGATGGCCGAACCGTGGGCGTCGTCCGCGCAGACATAAATGCATTGATTGCCGCGATGCTTCTGGAAGCGCACCCACATATCGGTCTGGATGTACTCAAGCATATGGCCAAGATGGATGGAACCATTGGCATAGGGCAGGGCGCTGGTGACGAGGATCTTGCGTGGCTCGGACATGGGGCTCGGCTACTTGATGAAACGGAGGTCGGCCACTATAAAGCGCCGGGAAATTTATTTCACCCCGTGACGCTGTTTCAGAATCTTCCGGAACCTCGAAAGCGTGCCGTTCAACCGTCGGAACGGTTAGGATAGCCGCCTGTTTCAGTCAGTCTTTTTTCGGGAGTAGCCCATGAGCGCCGTCAATCGCGCAGCGGTGGAAGCCGTTCTTCGCCAGTACACCGACCCCTATTTGAACCAGGACCCGGTCAGTGCCGGTTGTGTGCGCAACATCGAGGTCCAGGGCGACCAGGTGTCGGTACAGATGCAACTGGGTTATGCCGCAGGTTTGTTCAAGCGTGGTTGGGCGCAGATGCTGCAAATGGCCATTGAAGGCATTGATGGCGTGGGATCGGCCAAGGTCGAGATCCAGTGCGTGATCGCCCCGCACAAGGCCCAGGCGCAGATCCCGGGTTTGGCCAATGTCAAGAACGTGGTGGCGGTAGCCTCCGGCAAGGGCGGCGTGGGCAAATCCACCACTGCGGCCAACCTGGCTTTGGCCCTGGCCCGCGAAGGCGCGCGGGTGGGGATTCTCGACGCCGATATCTACGGCCCAAGCCAGGGCGTGATGTTCGGCATCGCCGAAGGCACACGGCCGAAGGTCAAGGATCAGAAATGGTTTGTGCCCATCGAGTCGTTGGGGGTGGAGGTGATGTCCATGGCCTTCCTGACCGATGACAACACGCCGATGGTCTGGCGCGGGCCGATGGTCTCCGGGGCGTTGCTGCAATTGGTCACACAGACCGCCTGGGGCGACCTCGATTACCTGGTGATCGACATGCCGCCAGGCACCGGCGACATCCAGCTGACCCTGGCACAAAAAGTCCCGGTGGCCGGTGCGGTGATCGTCACCACGCCCCAGGACCTGGCGCTGCTGGACGCCAGAAAAGGCGTCGAGATGTTCCGCAAGGTCAATATCCCGGTGCTCGGCGTAGTGGAAAACATGGCGGTGCACATTTGTTCCAACTGCGGTCATGCCGAGCATCTGTTCGGTGAAGGGGGCGGTGAAAAGCTGGCCACGCAGTATGGCGTCGAACTGCTCGCTTCTTTGCCGCTGTCGATGGACATTCGTGAACAGGCCGATGGTGGCAAACCCACTGTAGCGGCCGAGCCCGAAGGGCAGGTCGCGATGATCTACCAGGAGCTGGCCCGGCATGTCGGTGCGCGCATTGTCTTGCAGGAAGCGGCCGCGCCGGCGATGCCGACGATTACGGTCAGTGACGACTGATGCCCGTAAACGGTGGGCAATGAGGTTTATTGCCCTTTTCCGCAATCGCGCACGTAAGCATTTGCTTACCTTTGCGTAAGTGATTGGTTTTTTTACCTGGCAAGGACGTCCCGATTTTTTTGAGAATTTTTTCATCTCATTGAAATACAAGACTTATTTATCTATGTGGGGGCGTCGCTGCGTGCCAGTGGATGGAAACGGGTCGCGTTGAACTTATCTTTGAACCCTCTAACATCAGCCCTGTGTCCACGGATTGACACAGCCATCAAGGAACGATGGTTTGAAGGAACGTCGCAGGATGCGATTCATCAGGATGATGAAAAGGAATACAGGGACTAGGGAAAAAATGTGGGCGGGTCATACCGCCCCTTTTTTCGCCTGCAGAAAAGTGAATGCAGGTACCAGAATGCAAAAAAGGCCCTCAAGGGCCTTTTTTTGTTGGGCAGTGGCGCTTTAGCGCTCTAGTTGCTCAATCTTGTTGGGTTTGCCATCCCACTCGGCGGCATCCGGCATCGGATCCTTGCGCTCGGTGATGTTCGGCCACACTTCTGCCAGTTCGACGTTCAATTGAATGAACTGCTCCATGCCCGCAGGCACTTCGTCCTCGGAGAAAATCGCGACGGCCGGGCATTCTGGTTCACACAGGGCGCAGTCAATGCACTCATCCGGGTGAATAACCAGGAAGTTCGGGCCTTCGTAGAAGCAGTCCACCGGACAGACTTCTACGCAGTCGGTGTACTTGCACTTGATGCAGTTGTCGGTGACGACGAAGGTCATTTCTAATTTTCTCCTCAGGCGGCGGCAGCGAAACCCCTTGTGGTGGGGTTCGCGAGGTTTGAGAGCGATAGTCTGCGGACCAGGCTAAAAGCCCGCAGCATCCCAAACCGCGCGAGATTCTATCAGCTTGCAAGCGTCTGCGTTATATCCGAGTCTTCAGTGCATATAACATTTCGAGCGCTTTACGCGGCGTCAAGTCATCCAGGTCAAGCTTTGCCAACTCATCCAGCACTGGATGGGGCAGGCTGGCGAACATATCGCTCTGGTGCGGCGCGGCAGGTTTCTTACTGGCTTTGGCCGGGCTGGCGACCACGGTTTCATGGGGCAGGGCCGTGGTTTCCAGGCGGCTGAGGTGTTCGCGGGCGCGAGTAATCACCTCGTTCGGCACACCGGCCAACTGCGCCACGGCCAGACCATAACTCTGGCTCGCCGGCCCTGGCAGCACATGGTGCAGAAACACGATGCGCTCGTTGTGCTCCGTGGCATTGAGATGCACGTTGGCCACAAGCGGCTCGCTTTCTGGCAACACGGTCAGCTCGAAGTAGTGCGTGGCAAACAGCGTGTACGCACGCAAATGCGCCAAGCGTTCAGCCGCAGCCCACGCCAGGGACAGGCCGTCGAAGGTGCTGGTGCCGCGGCCCACTTCGTCCATCAGCACCAGGCTGCGTTCGGTGGCGTTGTGCAGGATGTTGGCGGTCTCGCTCATTTCCACCATAAAGGTCGAACGGCCACCGGCCAGGTCATCGCTGGAGCCGATCCGCGTGAAAATGCGGTCCACCAGCGACAATTCGCAACTGGCTGCCGGTACGAAGCTGCCGATATGCGCCAACAACACGATCAACGCGGTCTGGCGCATGTAAGTGGATTTACCGCCCATGTTCGGACCGGTGATCACCAACATGCGGGTATCGTCGTCCAGCGACAGGTCATTGGCGACGAACGGCGTGGTCAGCACCTGCTCCACCACTGGGTGACGGCCTTGCACGATGCGCATGCACGGTTCGCTGACAAACCGTGGGCAATTGAGGTCCAGGTTCAGCGCACGTTCGGCGAGGTTGCTCAACACATCCAGCTCCGCCAGGGCGGCGGCGGTGTCTTGCAACGGCGCCAGGCGGCTGATCAAGTCCTCAAGCAAGGCTTCGTAGAGCATCTTTTCCCGCGCCAGGGCGCGGCTTTTGGCCGACAGCGCCTTGTCTTCAAACTCTTTGAGCTCGGGGGTGATAAAACGCTCGGCGCCTTTGAGGGTCTGGCGACGTTGATAGTCGATAGGCGCCGACTCGGCTTGCTTGCTCGGCAACTCGATAAAGTAACCATGCACGCGGTTATAGCCGACCTTCAGGTTAGCCAGGCCCGTACGGGCTTTTTCGCGGGCTTCCAGGTCGATCAGGAACTGCCCGGCGTTTTCGCTGAGCGATTGCAGCTCATCCAACTCGCTGTCGTAGCCGGTTTTCAATACGCCGCCGTCACGAATGATCGCCGGCGGGTTGTCGATGATGGCCTTTTCCAGCAGCGCCGCGAGGTCCGGGTAAGTGCCCGCGGTGACTGCAAGCTGCTGCAGGTGCGGCGTGTCCAGTTCGGTCATCGCCACTTGCAACTGCGGCAGGGCGCTCAAGGCATCACGCAGGCGCGCCAGGTCACGGGGCCGCGCGTTACGCAGGCCGATCCGCGCGAGGATGCGCTCGATATCGCCAATTTCTTTCAGTTGCGGCTGCAATTTTTCAAAGCGGTAACCGTCAAGCAGGCAAGTAATAGAGGTCTGACGTGCTTGAAGTACAGTCAAATCCCGCAGCGGACGGTTTAACCAGCGGGTCAGCAAGCGGCTGCCCATCGCCGTCTGGCAACGGTCGACCACCGATTGCAGAGTGTTATCGCGCCCGCCGGCCAGATTGGTGTCCAGCTCCAGGTTGCGACGGCTGGCGCCATCAAGCACCACGGTATCGTCCAGACGTTCATGGCGCAGGCTGCGCAAGTGCGGCAGGGCGGTACGCTGGGTTTCCTTGGCGTAGCTGAGCAGGCAGCCGGCAGCGCCGATAGCCAGGGTCAGGGTTTCGCAACCAAAGCCTTTAAGGTCCTGCACCGAGAACTGCTGGCACAGACTTTTCAGCGCCGAATCGCGCTCAAAATCCCACGGCGCACGACGCTTGGTCCCACGACGTTTCTCCGCCGGCAGGTCCTTGGGCCAATCATCCGGAATCAACAACTCCACCGGATTGATCCGCTCCAGCTCCGCCAGCAGGTTTTCCCAACCCTTGATCTCCAGCACGCTGAAGTTGCCGCTGGTGATATCCAGCACCGACAGGCCGAACAAACGCTCATCGCCCAACACCGCAGCGATCAGGTTATCGCGACGCTCATCCAGCAGTGCCTCATCACTCACCGTACCCGGCGTAATAATGCGCACCACCTGACGTTCCACCGGCCCTTTACTGGCCGCCGGGTCGCCGATCTGCTCACAGATCACCACCGACTCGCCCAGCTTCACCAGCTTGACCAGGTAGCCTTCCAGCGAGTGGTAAGGGATGCCACACATCGGAATCGACTGCCCCGCCGACTGCCCGCGAGCGGTCAGGGTAATGTCCAGCAGCTTGGCGGCCTTCTTCGCGTCTTCATAGAAGATCTCGTAGAAGTCGCCCATGCGATAGAACATCAACTGATCAGGGTGCTGGTTTTTCAGGCGCCAGTACTGCTGCATCATCGGGGTGTGGGAGGACAGATCGGAGGTGTTTTTACTCATTGGGTAATAGGCAAATTCGTTGAAAGTGATGGGGCAAAGGGGGCGCGTGGTCCAGTGTCGATCAGTTTAGAAAGGCGCACGTCAAAACAAAGCAGGTCGAATGTGGGAGCTGTCGAGCTTCAGCGAGGCTGCGATGGGATCACCGCGCTGTACCGGCGGGCCGAAGCACCCGCATCGCTGAAGTTCAAAAGCTCCACACCTTGCCCAATCGTGGTCGCTTAACTGATCGGCATTGGGCGCTTGGCCCAGCATTTTTTGCGATGGGCGCAAGGTTAACATGCGAAGTCGACCCTTCGCAGGTCGCAAACGACCCGGTAGAAATAGAAGAAGGGGTGGCGCATTTATTAAAATACGCCGCCCCCTTCTTTTTATCGCCCCCTTACTGAATGTTGCCGGGCGAATCCAACACCTTCACCACATCATCAATTACCGCCTTGACCATCTCCTGCAAGTAATGCGACGCCCACGCATAACGGTCCGTCTCCTTGATCATCGCCGCATCTTCTGCGAGCAGCTTGGCGACATGGAGAAGATCGGAGGCGTGGTGCAAGGCGTCTTGCAGGGAAACACCGCTGTTGACGCGGAATAGAGGTTGGTCGGAGTGAAAGGAGAAGGGGGTGACGCCGAGGGTGGTTAACGCAGGCTGATTTGTAGCGGTCATCGGTAAAACTCCCATATCAAGTGAGAGCTACCACGTTCGTTATCAGGCGAATGGGGTGGCAGCTGTGCGCAGGCTGATAAACCGGAGATACAGGAACCCGGCAGACCCGAAGGTCTCCCACGCACAGCCGCCATTGCACGAAATGATGGACGAAAAAAAACGCCTTCAATCGGGTTTGGGAGCGCTTAGTGCACCTGCATCTTGACGGGTTATCAGACCCGATCGCTGAATTGGCAGCGATGGAGGAAAGGGTAGCGTGGTGGTGGGGTGGGTGCAACTGGGAAATGGGTAACCTCTTTGCTTTGCCAGTGGACAAGCGGACCCAGGGAAGAGGATCCGCCCCGGAAATGATCACCTAAGATGTAAGAGCAGGCTTGATCACCTCTGGTCAGCGTTTTAAAGGTGAAGGCAGCTATCGGCCATTGCACCTCAGTCAGACTCAGCTAGAAGTTGAAAAACTTTGCCGAGAATGATGGCATAGGGCCTCCAATAAGTTTTCACAATCTGGTACGTTACAACGGCTGCCCACTCAATGGAATTGAATATGATAAATGCGGAAAATGAATTCTTGCAAAATTACAACCTCAGTGAGGTTCCATTATCAGTAGCCGATGACTCCTCAGGAAGACCAATTATTTACAGTGCTGAAAAAGAAGGCGATTTTTTTATCATAAAGCACTGGCCTAGGTCTCTCGAAATATGCGATGAAGAGGTTGAGGCAATTTGGCTACATGAACTCCGCCAATTGCATCGGCTAAATGGTTTTCCTGGCGCGGACGATCTAATAGCAACCTTGGTTGATTCAGGCAAAGATACCGAGGGGTTCTATTTGGTCCTAGACACTCAAGAGAGGCTGCCCCTTTCTTTTCTCATGAGCTCTAAGGTGTTAACACGAAAACCATTTTGGATAAAAAACTTAAAGAAACCAAGCCAGCGAGCGCATTTCTGGAAAAATATAATAAGAATTTCATCTGCAATTGAAATCTTGCATAATCAAGGCCTACTGCATCGTCAATTAAGCACGGACTCCATTTTAGCTACAAATAACCAGCATGATGGATGCAGAGACTTTCAACTTACCGGGTTTGAATGGTCTATGCGAGTGACCACGATCTCGCATTCAACGCCAGAAAGGTCAAGCGCCATAAATACCACTCCTACGTATTCATTTGCGAACGATTGGAAAGAACTTGGTATACTGGTCTCAAAAATACTTAATCTTGATCTCGGCTCCCTGGAAGGCATGTCGGAGCAAATTAAAGATATCTCGGCTACCTCAGGGCTAATGCTTATAGAGGTGATATTTATAAAAAAACTCATAGGTGCTATACCATTTAGATCTAGCTCGACATACGAAAGTATTGATGGCGCCTTCACGAAAAATGCAATATTGGAAATTGTCTCTGCGTTAGATCGAGGGGCTTCAAAAACAGCCAACCCATTTAGCCTTGCTCTTAAAGTGTCCACCAATCCCGAATCAAAGCTATATCAAAATAGCGTGACCTCTAAAATCCAGGACATATATAAGCAAAAATACGGTGTGACGTTAGATAAAACAAATATCGCCGAGCTTAAGAAATTCGTTGAAAAAGATATTGCAGATTCTGCGCTACTATTGAGAGCAACACCACCAAACAAGCAGGATCCAATATATCTGCTAAAAGGAAATGAATTAACCTATCAGCTTGATCAATTCAGCCCTGGTAAACATTCAGATGAAAGTACATGGGATATTGCCGTGTGTGATCGAGCATATTCTGACCCGCCCGCTCACCTCATGAAGTACTCAAGAGCAATTTCGATTGCATCTGAGAAAATATTAACTATAACCATAGCAGATGCATTCAGCTCTCAGCGCAGTAATACCAGCGCGCCGGAAGAAAATTCATGGGTTTCGTTATTTAGCAAGTTGGAAGCAGGTGAAGCTGCTCGAACAACTGAGCAACAAGAACTTATTGATAGTTTTATCGCTTGCCATCTTACCGAGATTGCTTATGCGAGATCTGAAATATTTCCCATCGAAATAATGTGCTCTGAAAATGACGGGGAAAGCTACTGCATTCAAATATGCAGCAAGAACTCTGAAGAGTCTGAGCGGCTAGCTAAACTATTGGATGTTGATCCGCCAGCTGTGAGGCTCGAAAAAATCCTTAAGAAGGACGAGGGCGAGTTTGAAACTCTCGTCTGGAGTTTAGTAAGTGGAAACGGATTCGGAAAAGAAGACGAAGAAATTATTCTTGATTATCAAAACTATCACATAACTGATGAGGGTCAGTTAACGTATAATTTTACAACCAAGTCGCCCTTGCCTAACCACCAAAACTATTTTATAGCGCCGAATTCATTGCAAGGCACTATAAGACAACTTACTCGACGATCAAAAGCCTTAGACACACTGACATCTCATACTGAGCTAATTAATGTACTGATATCGCCGCAAAAGTACTCCAACACTTTTGCGTTGCCTCCGAATATTGATAATCATACAGCTAGGTTGGATGATTCGAAAAAAAAATCATTCAAAAAAATTATTTCAACTCATCCTCTATCTTTAGTTCAAGGCCCACCAGGTGTCGGAAAAACATTCTTGGTATCAACACTGGTAAGATACTTTTTTGAACAAGAGCCTGATAGTCGAATCCTTTTAACGGCACAAAGTCACTCAACCGTTCAACACTTGTTTCATGAGGTATGCCAACATCTTGAAAAAAGTGAACATTCAGATGAGCTATTAATCATAAGGTGTAGTAAGCAAGATAAAAATGATGAAACTTCTCTCGTTGATGCCGATGAGAAAGCCAAGAAATATATTCAAAATTTTATCAATAGCGAGCTTTTTTTAAATTCCGGTTCCGATTCAATAAAAAATGAAGCTCGACTTTTACTTAGTGGGCAAATATATAAAAGACACCCGCTCATTAATCAGCTACTTCGCGCAGCTAATATAGTTTTTTCTACTACAAACTCCGAGCAAGTGGAGCGAATGATCAAAGACAGAGCCCAATTTGACTGGTCAATTATGGAGGAAACAGGTAAGGCAACTGGACTAGAGTTAGCCAGTCCATTGTTGCTGTCTCATCGTCGATTGATGATTGGAGACCACAAGCAACTGCCCCCATATAGATCCAATGAAATAATATCAATACTGGGCTCTCCTGAGAAACTCAAAAGCCTATTGCAAGACAGCGAAAGTATCTTTAGCGCCAAAATCAAAGGTGAAGCAACCAAAACTTTTCTTGATGAGTTGCAAAGTACAGAAAAAAGTACGGCTGACATTGGGCGGGCGGCGTCAAAGTACTTTATGCTCTTTAAAACCTTAGTTGAGGATGAGGTTAAGGAAGCTAAGCAACATAAACATATGTTTGGCTCCGAGGATGGCAGAAGTGCTATCGGTAGTATGCTCACTGTTCAACATAGGATGCACCCAGATATCGCAGAAGTTATTTCAAATGTTTTTTATGATGATGATCTAAAAACTGATGAGGATAAGAAAAAAGCATTCACTAGTAGTGATAAGGTTTTACCGTTCTCATTTGATGCCTCCACGTTGCTTAGAGACTCAGCTTCAATTACTTGGATAGATATGCCGGATGTCCAGACAACTAAACAAATGAAAACTGGGGAAAGCTTGCCTAGGTGGAATAACCTTAATGAACGCAAAGTTATTACTTCGTTGTTGAAAAATATAAAAGCTAATAAAGACTCAAGCTCCCGGTGCAAAATAGCAATACTATCCCCCTATTCTGAACAGGTTGGGAGGATATCACGATTTATTTATAAGCACGGCAAACTTAAGCCAGAGTTCTCTCACTTGTCTGATTTTGACCCGGCCAGCGATCACTCGGATTTTTGCAGTACTGTTGACGCATTTCAAGGAAGCGAGGCAGATGTCGTCATAGTTTCATTAGTTAGAAATAACGGAAATCCGACCATACGTGGTGCGCTAGGTTTTCTTGCAGATGAGCGCCGCATGAATGTACTTTTAAGTAGAGCTCGTCATAAACTTATAGTCGTGGGTTCATACTCCTTCCTGAAGTACTGGGGGGTTAACGAATCAACTAATGTTAGTGATGCTAGCCTAAAATCTCAAACGGAATTTTTTATCAAATTAATTAATAAGCTCGAAGCGTTTATTGCATCGGGTGCTGTTACGTTAATATCCAGTTATGAGTTATCTGAGCATGATGCTCGTAAAGCAAAGCCCTGCAACAAAAAAAAATCATTTCCATCATCTATTAGACAAACCGCAAGTCATCAATCGACAGAGAAAAATCACAATGGCTAATAGACCTACAATATTTGTTGCTGTACCTTTTTACTACGAACAGCAGCGATTTAAAATTCTAAAAGGGAAAAGGTGGGGGGCAATTGATCATTTACTATTGCAGGCGATTGTAAAACAACCGGCTTCCGCACAGCAACTCGCTAAAGCGTCAAATTTGCCTAAACGTCTTATTATTGAAGTGCTTATACCTTTAATGAAAGCAGGTTGGCTCGAGTTAGTGAAAGTCGAAAAACAATTTTCTTTTGTCGCAACGTCTAACGGCAAGGCTGTTGCTACCTTGGAAGAGCTTCCACTTGAGAAGGAACCAATTACTTCGATAAGACAGTATATAATAGATCCGTGCACTTCTGATTGCTACAGGGTTGGTCATAGACAGCAAGCTTTTCAGTTATACAATGAAAAGAGATTAGGTGAAATACTGCCAAGTAAAGGAAGTTTTGTAGCGACGCTCTCATTCCCAAAGCCATATAAAGAAGCGCATCATGCGGACATATTTGACTGCGTTTCCGATGGGGATGAAGAGGCCGTAGCCATTGATGATACATATATAAGAATAAGTAGAGATAATATAAGATATGGCTTAGTGTCTGTCGACGATTCAGATAGAATTGGCAATGCGCCAATTAATCTGTCTGATGATTTGACAGAGCAAATATTAATGACCGCTCATAAAAAGTCCGAAGAGCTTGAACTGCTTGGTACGCAAACAGAAAAACAACATAGCATGTTTACTTTTCAAGGATCTAAGATCGAAAAGAACTTTCCCGCAATTGAATTAAAAAGGGACGATGTCCAGTTGATTCTTGGTGCCGACGAGCACAAAGCTGCGCTTGAAATTTCCCTGAAGACAGCAAGTACAAGGCTAATAATACACTCTACATTTATCAATCCTGCCAATTTAAAAGCTTTAACCGGTGAGCTATTTTCTCTAGCAAAGCGGTCTGTAAAAATTGATATATTATGGGGGCAGGTTGAACCAAGTGAGGGCAAGGACCTTCAGCCCTATCAACAAACTAGAGACTCTCTTAGTGAAATGGTTGAACATGCTAGGCTGGAGGGGCTCGACACATTAATTAATGTTCATTTAGAGCCCACGGCGTCACATTCAAAGTTCATTATTTACGACGATCCGAAGGGTGATTATTCGGTTTTTTTAGGATCTTGTAACTGGCTAAATAGTAATTTTACTCTGTTTGAGGCATCGGTAAAGATTTCTAGTACAGCGTTTGCATCTGATATGCTTAGAATATCTAGCTCACTGGCACAGGGGATTTCAAAGGTGTCTAATTTATTTAGCAGGGAGTTATCAACTTTAGCTAATTCGGTGGCTAGAAAATCAATAGCGCAACAAAATGACCCTTCCGAGGACCTAGTTAGCGTTAAGCTCATACTTAAGAACGAACATTACGACTTAGTTAGAAGAGCTAGGGACGAAGCGAAGATTGATATCGTCGTTTGCAGTCACAGGTTTAGTCACATCGCCCAGAGACCAGTTATTACACCGCTAATTACATCAACGAATGGAAATAGTGGCGTAAAAGCGAAAATTTTTTATGGGCGTACTAGCGGCGGACTCACTGAAAATAACATATCAACAATATCCGAGGCAGCTAAAGACGCTAATATTAATATTGAAAAAATTGCTCTCCCTGCTATTCATGCAAAAATTTTAGCCTGGGACAGTGATAATTTCGTTATTACTAGCCTCAATTGGCTTTCTGCCTCAGCTTATGGAAATGACTATGACGAGATTGGGGTGCATGTAGAGGGGCATGCCGTTGCTGAAGAAATAAAAAGTATATTTTAAGGTAAGCCTCGTTAACTATTAGGCCGTTTATGTCATTAAGTGCTTAATGAAAACATTATTTATAAACGGCTTACATACTAGATTTTTGGTTTGCTCCGAAAAATATACAGTCTCGTTATATCGCATTGCAGGCAGCCTTGCCTGCAATGTCGACTAATAGAAAACCAGCAAAGCGTTTCAGTTTGTTATTAAGGTTTTTTAATGCTTTTGTATGTGGTGTGTATTTTCGCTGATATACTGGCATTGCTAGTGTGCTTCGTTTCTCAAAAGTCCACGCTAGGTACAAATGCTGGGAATGGAACTGATCCCGAAAATAGAATAGCAGTCTAATATTTGTTACTTTTCAGGTTAATACTAGGTTTAAGCGCTAGAGTTTAGGGCCTGTCAGGCAGGGCGCAGCTTTTAGCTGCTAGCCGCACGCTTGCCGCGAATTCCTACGCCTTGTTCACGAATATCACTTCCAATTATTCGTGCTGGCATTGTAGAATTATTCTATTGCATAGCCTTTCTATCAATCTAAAACTAACGGTTGAGCTGATGAGCTACGGTCTGCCTTACCTTTGGGGCTGTCAGTGTATTCAAAGTCGACTGCACCTCCCAGGAGAACGCTGTGAAGGATAACGTTTGGTTTACCTACAAAGCCAGAATTCAAGCCCATAAACGTCTTGAATGGCTAGATCTTCACTCTCAGTTGTTATTAGTGTGGTACGCAATACTCAGCTCCGCTCTAGCTGTAATTTCAATAAAACATCCAAAGGCGTTGGGTGACGATACTGATGTGATGGCTGCTATCCTTTCTGTTGCTCTTCTCGGTGTTTCTTTGTCCGTCTCGAATCGAGACTTCAGGGGGAGGGCAATTCAAATGCGCAGAAATTACCTAGGACTTCATCAGTTATATCGATCAATAAGCAAGGATGCGTCACTTACGTCAGAACAATCCTCTAGGTATGACGAGCTTCTTGATGAAACTGAAAATCATCGAGAAATTGACGATAGAATAGCTAGAATACTTGCGCCACAGCTGACTAGCCGACACCCTACAGTTTTCGAGTCTATCCATGTTTTGTTTTGGTTAGTTTCGCGATTGATTATTACTATTGCTCTTTATGCTGCACCTATTGTTTTTGCGTTAACTTTATAGGCAGTAATTATGTGTGCATTAATCGTTTTGAAAGGCGGCTGTTAGCTGAATAACTCTTTTTATCCTCATGGAAGGCTGGAGGTGGCTCCTAGCAGTTGCACTCGGCATATGCTTCTGGCCTCAAGCCCTGCCTGAGGCTGAAATTGTCGATTGCCTAGCGCTCCACGGCCTACTGATGTGTGGACTAGAATTTCCTCGCGCCGCATAAATTATGCAAATTAGCATTTGCCAACCTCAAAAACTCAGGTCAATATCCGCGTTATGCAAAAACGCAACGTTTCTATCGTCTTAAGAGAGCTGCTGGACCGCGACCGAATCTCCCCCACGGAGCTTCACCGGCGCACCGGCGTGCCTCAATCCACACTGTCCCGGATCCTCAGCGGCAAGATCGTTGATCCGTCGGATAAACACATCTCCCGTATCGCCGAGTATTTTCGCGTGAGCACCGACCAGCTGCGTGGGCGCGCTGCGGTGGGCGGCTTGCGCGATGATGGGCGTGACCCGATGCATTCGGAACTCAAGGACATAAGCCTGTGGGACGACGATACCCCCGTTAATGATGACGAGGTGTCGATCCCCTTTCTGCGCGAGGTTGAATTGGCTGCTGGATCAGGAAGATTCGTCATCGAGGAAAGCGAAAAGGCCAGCCTGCGGTTCGGCAAGCGCAGCCTGCGGCATAACGGTGTGCAGTTCGACCAGGCCAAGTGCGTGACGGTGCGCGGCAACAGTATGTTGCCGGTGTTGCGCGACGGCGCCACGGTTGGGGTGAATGCCGGCAAGAGCGGCATTGGCGACATCGTCGATGGCGATCTGTATGCCATCAATCACAACGGCCAGTTGCGGGTTAAACAGCTCTACCGCCTGCCTTCCGGGATTCGCCTGCGCAGCTTCAACCGTGATGAGCACCCCGATGAGGACTACAGCTTCCAGGATATCCAGGACGAGCAGATCAGTATCCTCGGTCATGTTTTCTGGTGGGGCATGTACGCCCGCTAACCTCCACGCGTAAGAAGAAACCCGCCCGTGTGCGGGTTTTTTTTCGCCCTTAGAAAACCGGCCAAGCCCATGCCCGTAAGGCCTCCAATGCATTAATGCATTCCCGCGGTGAAAATAAATGCATTTGTGCATTGACTGTATATGCATACATGCATATTCTTCGTCTCAAGCCAGCCAACAAGGCCTGGTGGAGGCGGCAAGGATGCTGCCAAGGAAGACAAGGAAGGCACGCAACATCGGCAAGGACGCCATCGAAGCGATGGCAAGGATGCCAGGCAACACCGGCAAGGATGCCGACGCTCTTTAGTTTCAACGCTTCAACAACAGGCAGCGATGAACCGGCCTTAACGGTTCAGAGGGTTGGCAACTGACCCGGGTGTGCAGCGTAAAGCACCAGAAGCAGTTATCCGGCAGACAGGGATCGTGGTCGGAAAAACATCGAGGAAAGGACCGTACCGCGCCAGTAGCGCCGAAAGTCCGAGGACATCATTACTGAAAAGCCCGGGCGACCGGGCTTTTTGGAATGCCTACCTACTCAAGCATTTGTAAATGAAATACGGACTATCTATTGCTCAGCCAGGAGGCGTGACATGACAAATGAACAGCAAGCGTTAGCGGAAATGCCTATCTGGCTGGTCATCGTATTGGCAGTGATCGGCGGTGTATCCGGCGAGATGTGGCGGGCCGACAAGGAGGGCGCCCGCGGTTGGTCGCTGATCCGCCGACTGGCCCTGCGCTCCGGGGCGTGCATGGTCTGCGGGGTTTCGGCCCTGATGCTGTGCTACGCCGCCGGGATGTCGATCTGGACCGCCGGCGCCATTGGTTGCCTGACCGCCATGGCCGGTGCTGATGTGGCCATCGGCCTTTATGAACGATGGGCGGCCAAGCGCATCGGGATCAACCAAGGCTCCGGCCAGGACCCGCACTAATCGTTGCAAGGACGCGACTTAAAATGACGCTTATCGAAAAGCCATCCCAACTGCCCCAAGCCATCGGCGCGGCGCTACATGCGGCCTTTGCGGACATCAAGGTCGGCAGCCACCAAGACTTTCAAGGCGATGCTGAACAAACCGGCGTAATGGTCACGGTCGAAGGCAATGGCCCAGGCATTCGCTCTCGCGAAGGCCGCAAGGCCCACGTGCTGAGCATTTCACTCAGGGCCATGGTCACCCCCGGTGCATTGCCGTTCGATGCCTGCGACCTGGCCAGCCAATTGATGGACCTGGTGCTGGATAACCGTTGGAACCTGCCCCAGGCACAGTGCGATTTGCCCGCCAATATCGTCGCCGCTCCAGCTGTACGTAGCACCCATGATGCGGACTACGACACCTGGACGGTTTCCTTCACTCAGACCCTCTATCTGGGGCCGCCGTTACTTGAAGATCCTACAGGCCAGCCGTTGTTTGCCTGCACCTGGGACGTCTCCAACATCGACGACCCGGCTCAATACAAGCCACTGGCGGAGTAGCCCATGTTCGACGCGCTGTTACGCATGCAATTGGGACCGATCGTCGAACGCCTGGCAGAGATGGAAACCCAGCTCGAAGACCTCTACCGCCGCGCCGAAAGCTTCTGCCGGATTGGCATTTGCCAGCAGGTCGACGCGGCCAGCAACACCTGCAAGGTCAGCCATGGTGACTTGCTGACCCCGGCGATCCGCTTTTTCAACCCCAGCGCCGGTGCGCAAACCGAAACCCGTATCCCCACGGTGGGTGAACAATGCCTGCTGCTCAACTACGGCGGGGGCGAGGGCGGGGTGCAATCCGTGGCTCTGTTCGGCCTTAACAGTGATCGCTTTCCGCCGGTTTCCAGCGTTGCGACGCTGACCCGGCGTCGACACCAGGACGGCACCCAAAGCGACTACGACGATGCCAGCCATACCTTCAACTGGGTCAACGGCCCGACCACCGTCAGCGGCTCCCGTGAACAGGTCGACATTAAAGTCGGCGCCGCCAGCCTGAGCCTCAACGCCCAGAGCATCACCCTGCAAATCGGCGGTACCAGCCTGTTGCTGGATGCCGGCGGCGCGCACTTCAGCGGCCCGGTGGTGGACCATCAAGGACGCGTCATCAGCCCCCGATAAGGACACCCCATGCTCGGAATCGATAGGAACACCGGGGCAGCCGTCGATGACTGGCTGCAATTTGTGCAGCGCGCCACCCGGGCGCTGACCACTCCGGTGGGCACTCGGCAAAAACGCCCGCTGTACGGCTCACTGATCCCGCACTTGCTCGGCCAGAACCTGGGCGACGACCTGCTGATCCTCGCCCAAAGCCACGCCGCGCAAGCCTTCTACAACACCCACAACGGTATCGGCGACTTCGACCCTCAGGTCATCGTCGCTACCCGCCAGGGCGCCGGCCTGCTGCTGCGGTTTGCCGGCACCTGGAAAAACCGCCAACAATCCTTCGAGGTCGTGACATGAGCATGTTGATCCCCGGCCAGAACCAACTGGCGGAACCAGCCCTGATCAAGGTGGATGAGTTCGAGCCATTGCTGGCCGAGTTCAAGGCGTTCGTCATTGACTACGTTGCCAGCCGCGCGCCGCAAAGCGCGGCTAAGCTCAAGGTCAGCCTCGACAACGAGAGCGAACTGCTGACTCTGGCCCTGGAAGCTTTTTGCGTGCGCCTGCAAACCCACGAACGCAAATACAACGCCCGCATCAAGCAGATGCTGGCGTGGTGGGCCACCGGCAGCAACCTGGATGCACGCCTGGCCGATATGGGCCTGGAACGCCAAGTGCTCGACGCTGGCGACCCGGCGGCATTTCCCCCGGTGCCGCCAACCCTGGAAAGCGACGACGACGCCCGCCTGCGTTACTACCTGGCGCCCCACGCCCCGGCAGCGGGCTCGCGCATGCAGTATCGCCGCGAAGTGTTCACCCTTGGCGAGCGCCCGGTGGTGAAAGTGCAGAGCGCGACGCCTGGGGTGGTGACGGTCACCTACACCTTCGACCCGGACGGCTATGCGGCCCAGATCAAGGACGGCAACGCCCGACGCACCGCACCGGGTGAAGTCATGGTCACCGTGCTTTCCCGCGAGGGCGACGGTACGCCGTCTGCCGACTTGCTTGACGGCGTGCGTCGGCATTTCGCACGGCCGGATGTACGGCCCGAAACCGACCTTGTCAGCGTTCAGGGCGCACAGATTCAACCCTACAAAATTCGCGTGGTGGCCAAGATCAACGCCGGCCCGGACTCCGGGCTGACCCAAGTGGCGGCGCAGAAACTGCTGCAAGACTACGCAGAGTCCTGCCATCGGCTGGAAGGGCGGGTCGACCCCAGCTGGATCGACTACGCCATCCACAGCGCTGGCGCTGCGCAACTGCACATCCTGGAACCGCTGGCGCCGATTGTCAGCACCGCGTTCCAGGCCCCGTATTGCACGGGCGTCGAGGTGGAGGTGCGCACCCTATGAGTGAACCCAAAGCGAGTTTGCTGCCTGCCAACAGTTCACCGCTGGAAAAGGCCCTGGACCTGGGCTTCGGCACATTGATTGAACGTGTCACGCCGCCGTTTCCAGCGCTGATGAATCCACTTCAAACCCCAAGCGAATTCCTCCCTTACCTGGCCGCCGACCGTGGCGTCAGCGAATGGGATGCCGAGGCCAGCGAGGCGGAAAAGCGTCTGACCGTAGCGTTGTCCTGGCAGATCCAGCGCCAGGCCGGCACACCCAAGGCGCTGAGTCATGCGGTGGAGTCATTGGGCTTCACGCCCAATATCAGCGCCTGGTACCAGCAACGTCCGCTGGGCGTGCCTTACACCTTCGACGTGCAGGCGATCATCGGGCGCAGCTGGTCCAGCGGCGATCACAACCGGCTGATCCGCCGCATCAACGCGGCAAAAAGTGAGCGCGATCAGGCGACGATCACCATCGTGCATGAGACCGAAGGCCAGCTCGCGCTCACGCAAGTGCTCGACGCGCCTTTAAGCGACGGCGAGTTCTACCTGAACGGCGCGTTGCCGGACTTGGCGCTGGTGGCCCGGTTAAACAGTGCCGGGGTTGCCCAGCACTACACCATTAACGACTACGACCTCAGGGCGCAGCCATGACAGATGAAATCACGCGCCTGGTGCGCTTCACCTCCAAAGGTTTGGATGAAGTGCTGCAGGCAAAGAACCAGGGCCTCAAAGGCGAAATCACCCACATCGGCGCCGGCACCGGCCGCTACAACCCCGACGGCAGCGAAGTGGCCTTGCGTGACGAGCGCCAACGGGTGGCCATCGTTGATTACGAAGACCTGGGCGAGCGCCAACTCAGGATGGCCGCGCTGTTTGATGGCGACGGTGAGTATGAGATTGGCGAGTTCGGTTTTTACCTCGCCAGTGGGACCTTGCTGGCGGTGTATTCCGTGGCGGGGAAGTTGCTGACGTATAAAGCGGCGGCGGCGCGGGTGCTGCAGAAGTTTACGTTGGATGTTTCGCCGTTGCCGGCGGATAGCGTTACGGTGGTAGTGGGGTCTGAAAACCTCAATATTTTGCTGGTCGAAGAGCTTGCTTCTCTTTCGGCGGCAAGCGTCGACAACATGGCCCGAGGTGTAGGGGTTCTATTTCGGGTAATGGCTTTGGAAAAGAATGCGACTTAGCGACAGAGCCATTTTACTTGTCACCATGAAGC
The DNA here is from genome assembly GCF_001439735.1 of Pseudomonas paralactis. GTDB lineage: Bacteria > Pseudomonadota > Gammaproteobacteria > Pseudomonadales > Pseudomonadaceae > Aquipseudomonas > Aquipseudomonas paralactis. Next base: position 319,405 of record NZ_JYLN01000002.1, on the reverse strand, counting down.
CGCTCTTTGGGCTTGATTGAAAACTCAGGGGAAATATTAATGGAATACAGGGAGTTCAAACAGTGAGTACTGAACAGCAATTGGCCGCTGTTGTAAGCGCGGCAAATAATTTGACGAACATCGTTACGAGCAAGGTCGATGATATTGATAAGGCGCTTGAAGCTTCGCGTCGAAAATATGAGGCACAGCTTGTAAGCCTGGAGCAGAGGTTGCCTAGGCTGGCGCTTACGCGAAACTTCAATATGACAGCGGATGCCACGGGAACCCTGATTGATGGGTGGGCTGTTCATCAACAGGTAACTGCCACAAAACTGCGGACGGTGACCGCGGCGGCGAAAACTGCGGGGCGGCCTCAGGCGGACGTCGACTTTATGCTTCAGGTACAGGCGGATGTGCGTGAGCAATATCCAGATTTCGACATAAGCTCGACTGGATATTGGCGCACCAGTATTAACGTCTGGCAAATGAAATGGTCGGACAATCAAGGCACCCCGCAGAGCGGCATGTGGCTTGCGTTTCCTTATTCTGTTGACAGCGACAGGGCAAGCGGAGGGACGCCCGTGAGTCTGAATTCGTGTATGACTTTCGGAGCTTTTGTTCGAGTGATTGAGGGCGCTGTTTCAGGTTTTTGGAGTACACAGAGCGAAAAGGGTAAGTGGCGTTGGTGTTCTGAGGTGGTATTGCCGGCCCAGCGTTTTGGGTATTACGCGCATCTTCATCCAATGCGCAACTCCGAGGGTGGAGTTGTTGAAGTAATGCTGGCGGGCGCTTGTACGGGCGTAGTTGCCCACCCCGCTGACTGGGGAACCATGTTGGCTTTGGGTTAAGGAGAATATTGATGAAACCTGAATTTGTACCTGCTGAGCTTCACCCTTTGATCAAGTGGACGCTCATTCGTAAGTCCCGGGACGCCGACCTGGCATCTAGCGACTATGCGGCCATGCCTGATTACCCAATGGCCGACGAAGATCGCTCAGTGTTCGTGGCCTACCGTAAAGCTCTGCGCGACATCCCCGATCAGGGTGCCGACCCGGACGCGGTGGTATGGCCTGAAAAGCCCCGCTTCCTGAAGTAAGCCCCCCACCGCGAAAGCGGTTTTTTCGCCCCCCGAAAGCCCCTCCTGCAGGGGCTTTAACATTTTCCATCCCGGAGATCTCCACCCATGCCCACCCGCCAAACCTACACCGTCCTCATCCCATTCCCCATCGGCAACGGCCATTGGTCCACCGCCGGTGAGGAGCTGGAACTGCTCGACGTCGAAGCATCCGCCCTGCGCACCGCTGGCCGCCTGGAACTGACCAGCGTCCTCAACTCCACCCCCAAGAAGGCTGAATAACCATGGCAGAAGTCCTGAACTTCGAGCACAACGGCATCACTGTGAATGCCACTGAATCCCCCGAGGCCATGGGTGGCCTTGGCGATAACGTCATCGGCCTGGTCGGCACTGCGCCGAATGCCCATGCGTCGATCCCCAAAAACGCGCCGTTTCGCATCAACAGTTTCACCACCCAGGCGCTGCTGGACCCTACCGGCACCGAGTCGGGCACCCTGTTCCAGGCGGTGTACCAGATCCTCAAAGTGGTCAAGGTGCCGGTCTATGTCGTGATCGTCGAAGAAGGCGCCACCCCGGCCGACACGATCAACAATGTGATCGGCGGCAACGACCCGGTCACCGGTCGCAAACTGGGCCTGGCTGCCTTGAGCAGCGTCCCTGAAGACCTGACCATCATCGGCGCTCCAGGCTTCACTGGCACCAAGGCCGTGGCCGGTGAGTTCGCCTCCTTCGGCAAGCGCATCAAGGCCCGTGTAGTGCTGGATGGCAAGGACGCTTCCGTTGCCGATCAAGTGACGTACAGCGGCGAGCTGGGCGGTGCAGACCTGGGCTTCGACCGTTGCCTGCTGGTGCACAACATGCCGTCGGTGTACTCCAAGGCCGCGAAGAAAAACGTGTTCCTGTCGCCATCCTCGCTGGCCATCGCCGCATTGGCCAAGGTCAAGCAGTGGGAAAGCCCGGGCAACCAGGTGACCTTCGCCGAGGACGTTTCCCGCGTGGTCGAGTACAACATCCTCGACACCTCCACCGAAGGTGACTTGCTCAACCGCTACGGCGTGAGCTACTACGCCCGCACCATCCTTGGCGGCTTCTCGCTGTTGGGCAACCGCTCCATCACCGGCAAGTTCATCAGCTACGTCGGCCTGGAAGATGCCATCAGCCGCAAGCTGGTCAAGGCCGGCCAGAAAGCCATGGCCAAGAACCTCACCAAGTCCTTCATGGACCAGGAGGTCAAGCGCATCAACGACTGGCTGCAAACCCTGGTGGCCGACGAAACCATTCCCGGCGGCAGCGTGTACCTGCACCCGGAGCTGAACAGCGTCGAGAAGTACAAGAACGGCACCTGGTTCATCGTCATCGACTACGGCCGCTACGCGCCGAACGAACACATGGTTTATCAACTCAACGCCCGCGATGAAATCATCGAGCAGTTCCTGGAGGACGTTCTCTAATGTTTACCAATCGAGTCAGACAGGCCATTGCGGCCACCCTTCAAGGCCTGCCGTTGTCCGCAACCGTGGAAGAGTTCACCCCGCCGAAGATCGAGTTCGACATGGAGGCCATGTCCGGCGGGCGTTTTATCGCCGAGGAAATGGCCAAGAGCGGCAAGGTGCTCAATGCCAAGCTGGTGCTGCAAGGTGCGGGCCCGGAAATCATGCTGGCCCTGGGCGTGCGCATGGGCGACGACATTTTGCTGAACGTGCGTGAAGCCGGCCAGGATCAGGATGGCAAAACCTACTTCACCTACCACACCGTGGGCGGCAAGCTCAAATCCCTGGAGGAGGCGAAGCTGAAGATGGGCGACAAGGCCACCACCACACTGGAACTGTCCTGCCGTACCTACAACCGTCTGGAAAATGGCGTTTCGGTGATCGACATCGACGTGCGCACCCAGAAGTTCGTACTGAACGGTGTCGACATTCTTGGCGATGCGCGCCGCGCCGTACTGATGCCTTAAAGGCCAGCGCAATCTGAAGCGAGCACGGTCAAGGTGGGAGCTGGCTTGCCTGCGATGCAGGCGGCTCGGTATCCCTGGTGTATCGAGTGGATGCCATCGCAGGCAAGCCAGCTCCCACAGAGGCCGTGCTCAGGTTTAGATTTTTCGCACTTTTCAACACCGTTCAACAAGGAATTGCCCCATGGCCTGGATGCCACCGTTGCATACCCTGCTGGCCCCGATCACCGCCGATACCGGTGCGACAATCCAGCAGGTTCAGCTCAAACCGTTGTTCTACGCCGCGCAAAAAGACGCGCTGGCCCGGGCCGGTGATGACGAGGACGACCAGTTCTTTGAGCTGGCGAAACTCGCCACCGGCCTGTCGGAAAAAGAGCTCGACCAACTCAAGCGCCCGGACTACGTGAGCATTGCGCAGTACGTACACGAAATGTCGACGCGCCCGGCCTCGTTCTTCCTGAAACAACAGGACGTGACGACCCACGACCAGCCTGTCCACCTGCTATTGCCCCTGGAAGCCGCCGGCCGAACCCTGACCGAACTGCCCCTGGAAATACCCGCCTTGCGCGCCACCAAAGTGATGAAAAAACTCGCCACCAACAAAGAGCGCGCCGAGTTCATCACTGCCCATTGCACGGGCCTGATGATCCCCGACCTGGCCGGCTTGACCGTGCCCGACTGGACGGAACTGCAGGAGCGTATCGACGATTTTTTAAATCAACCGGCGGACTTCTTTCGCAGCGCGACATCGAAGTAATCCTCGATGTGGTACCGCTGATCTACTCGGTCAATGAGGCAGAGATCCTCGACTGGGACGCCGGAAAAGCATTGCGCCGCTACGACATCGCGATCACTCGCCTTGGCGTTAAACAGGAGTAAGCGGGATGCAGAACAGCTATTCGCTCGCATATGCCGTCGCCTTGAATGGCCGGGATGCGTTCGGCAATACAAACGGCGCACAGGACGCCGATATCCTCAGCCCAGGCACGTTGTCGGTTGGCAGCCCACCCCCGTCAACGGATTTGGCGGCCTTGTCCGGGACAGTTGCCGCGCTCGCCAACGCAACGCTGAAACTTGATGAACTGGCACTGTCGCTCGGCTCATTGCGTGAGGGTGTAGATTCGCTCGACACCGCCTTGTCGACGCTGCGGGCAATTGATGTGCGTTCATCCAATGTGGGTGAGCGAACAGAATCGAAGACGGTGTCTGAATCCGCTTCGAGCACCTCTGAGGATCTACGCCATATCCGCGAGGCCATGACCCTGGGCAACGCCCAGATACTAGACCTGGCAAGCGCGCTGCAGCATTCAGGCAGCTATTTGAAGTTCGACAAATCCGCAACCTCGGAGAAGTCAGTCAAGGTGCTGCGCGAGGAGTCCAGCGAAAGCAGCAAACGCTTCTCTAAAACCCTGGACGCTACATCGGTTTGGGGAGAATCGCTTTGGCTGAAAGCCAAGACGAGCCTGACGGACAGCGCCAATGTCGCCGCTGAAGACTCACCGGTTCTGGCGAGCGCGATCAAAACGGCTGGAGCTGTTACGCCGGTGTTTACCGAACTGTTCTCAGGTTTGGGAGACACGATAAAAAGCCGCGTTGCCGGCAATGTGGTCGATGCGACGCTGGGTAAGCTCCCCGGTGTTGGCAAGCTGTTCAAGGATGGCGGTTCGGAGAAAGACAAAGCGTGCTGCTGTGCGACCGCAACTGAGCGCCCGATTGGAAGTCGACGTTCGCGCTCGCAGGGCTCCCGGGGGAAAAAGAGTTCTCGTCAGTCGTCCTCGCAAAAACCGCAGAGATCTCGAAGCCCTCAAAGCGCGCAGAGCAGGCAAAAGAAACAGCCGCTTGCGCCGAAGACAGCTTCGACCAAACGATCACCGGCAGGCAGGAAAGGCGGTGTGTTTGCCAGGATTCTAAGCGGCCTCGAACGCGATGCAAAAGCGTTGTTACCGCCGCCGTTTTTAGGCCTGAATGCCGCTGGCCCGGCTCAGCGGTTGCAACCCCGTGAGGTGCTGGCGAACAGTCGAGCAAAGAACCCATCCGCAGGCTCGTTGACCGCGAACAAAGGCCCCGGGCTGATCGAGGCACTAGAGCGCAAGCTCATCCCCATGCCTTTTGAAAGCCGGGTAACGACTCCGGCCAATACTCCCGATTTCAAGCGTGAACCTCTGCCTGGCACGCTGAAGATGCCTGCCAACCCGCTGGGAACCGTGAGTAGATTGGGATTGGCCGGCGCCCGCCGTCTTGGTCCACTGAAGTACGTCGACACCGCCGTGGATGTGATCCAGGGCGTGCGCACTGGTGACGTCAAGGCTGTCGGTTCTGGCCTGAGCACTGCCGGTGGCGCCTGGGCCGGGGCGTCCGCCGGCGCCGCGCTCGGCACCCTGGTTTTCCCAGGTATCGGCACCGCAGTCGGCGGCGCCATCGGTGGCTTGCTCGGCAGCGAAGCAGGCAGTTGGCTTGGGGATAAGTTGTTCGCTTCAAGCGATCGTCTGCCTGCGCCGAACGCCCTGAGTAAAGAGCTCAACAGCGCGCGAACAGACAACGTCCAGGTCACGCTCTCACCGAGCATCCAGATCACCGGCGTCAACCCGGCGGACGCTCAGCAGGTGGTCAATCAGGTGATCCAGGCCCTGCAGTTTCAATGCGTGCCGATGGTTACCGACTCCCTGGGCATCCGGCGCAACGCGGCCCTGGCCGATCCTTCAGGAGGTGATTGATGCGACAACAAATGGTGCTGGGCGACTTTATTTTTGGCTTGTCCCGAGGTTTTGCCTATTCGTCGCTGATGCGCAACAGCGACGGCGGTTGGAGTGACCTGGCGATCATTGCCAGCAAACCGCAGTCGCGCCAGAACGGCCAGAAGCTGGAAAAACTCACGTTCAGCGGCACCGCCATGTACGCCGTCGGTATGCAACGCCTGGACGAATTGCGCGCTCTGCAAAATGCGCGGGCGCCGTTGCCGCTGGTCGATGGCATCGGCCGTAACTGGGGCCAGTGGCGGATCAATGCGGTGGTGGAAAACCAGAGCCATGTGATCGATGACGGCACTGCCATGGTCATGACCTGGACCCTTGAACTGGAGGAATTCGTCAATGCGTAGAGTGCGAAGTATTGCCGGTGATTCGGTCAACCTGTTGCTTTACCGCGAATTGGGGCGTTGCGATGACGCGGCGGAAGAAACCCTCTGGCGCTTGAACCCTGAACTCGCCGAATACGGCCCGGTACTGCCCGCAGGTGTATGGGTGATTGTGCCTGAGATGCAAGCCAGGCCGGCCGCGGTGCGTCCCGTCCTGGCCTGGGATTAAGGAGGCGGTATGGCACAGGGATTCACCCCGATCGTGGAGTTCTATGGCGCCAATGCGACGCTGCTCAATCAACGCCTGATGCACTGGAGCCACACCGACGCCGCAGGCATCGAGACCGATCGCCTGGAGCTGACCCTCAACATCGAAGGGTTGGAAGGCTTGCCCAGCCTCAGTGGCAAGATCGGCCTGCGCGTCGGCTATCAGGAAACCGGCCTGGTGGAAAAAGGCGAATTTGTCGTCACCCAACGAACCCCGGTGCTCTTTCCAATGCGCCTGATGATCGTGGCCACCGCCGCACCCTTCAGCGGGACGGATAAAAGCGGCTACCGCCAGCGCCGTTCCGCCAGTCATGGGCCGACCACCCTGGGCGCATTGTTCCGGCAACTGGTCAGCCGCCACGGCTTTTCGCCGCGTGTGGCACCCACGCTGGACGGTATTGCGATCGAGCATATCGACCAGTCCAACGAAAGCGACATGGCCTTTATCACCCGCTTGGCCAAGCGTTACAACGCGGTCACCAAGCCGTTCAACGAGCTTTATGTGCTGGCCGAAGCGGGGCAGGCCAAGTCACTCACCGGCCAGTTGCTGCCCGAAGTAAAGCTGTCCGTGACACACGATAACCGCCCGGGAAACCAGGCCTTTATCACCGCCAAGCTTGATGAAAAATCGCGCTCCAAATACATGGGCAGCCGCGTCAGCTGGTGGGACGCCGCTGCAGGCAAACAGCGTGTGGTCCAGATCGGAATAGCCCCATTCAAGACCTTGCGCCAGCCTTGCCAGAACGAAGCCGAAGCCCGCGCCGTGGCCGAAGGTGAACTGCGCCGCGTGGGCCGTGAAGGCTTGAAGTTACAGATCGATTGCCCAGGCAACCCGTTGCTGGCAGCCGAAGGGTTGCTGGTGCTGGATGACACCTGGCCTGTGTACATGCAGGGGCGCTGGTCGATTACCAAAGTGACCCACGTTGGCGACCCGGCGACGGGGTATCGCAGTTCGATCATGGCTGGTGGGTTGGCGTCTTGATCGTCACCGTTGCACGTTGCGCACGCTCACCACTGACTCGCTACAGGAACCAGGATGCCTATGAATGACGAAAAATTGGCCGCGATCAACCGTTTGATCGCCGCCCTGCAAACCCAGACCGATGGCCAAGTGGCGCTCAACGCGGCCATTCGACTGTTGGCCCAGAGCAACCAGGCATTGGTCGACCTGATCAAGAGCCGAGAGCCGGACCCGAATTCACCGCCTTACCTGGACGGCAAACCGGCGCCCTGATCCCGTCTCGACCTGCCTTGTACGCAGCAACACAGCCGTTGCACCCCACAACCCGCCTTCGCGGGTTTTTTATTGTTCATGGAGAACACTCGATGTCGATTCTTACCCAAGGTACCCAGATTTTCGCCCTCGTTCCGCCGGTCTCCGGCACCGGGCCCTATACCGTGCTGGAAGTCGAGCACGCCACTTCGTTTGAACCGGGTGGCGCGCCGGCCGAGCAGATTGAAGACACCAGCCTCAACGCCGAAGAACGCAGCTACAAGAAAGGTTTGCGCACCCCTGGCACGGCGAGCCTGGGCCTGAACGCCGACCCGACCAACGCCAGCCATATCCGCCTGCACCAGCTGTCTGAAGCCAAGGGCGATACCGGCGTGAAGTGGGCCGTGGGTTGGTCCGATGGCAAGGACGTGCTGCCGACCGTCAACGCCAAGGGCGATGGCTTTGAATTGCCGGCAACCCGCACCTGGTTCACCTTTGACGGCTACGTATCGGACTTCCCGTTCAACTTCGCACTGAACGCAGTCGTGACCACTACCGTCACCATCCAACGCACTGGCGCCAGCGCCTGGATCAAGAAAGCCTGAGAGACGCCATGAACCTCAAACAACTGAAAGCCAAGGGCGGCATCGTCGATGCCCAGCCGGTGAAGAAAGACATCAGCTGGACGCACCTGGACAGCAAGACCGGCAAGCAAGTGACTGACACGTTCACGTTGCACATTCGCCGCCAGTCCTTCGGCGTGATCGAGCGTCTGTTCAGTCAAGGCGAGTCAGCACAGAGCCGCAACGCCAGCTATCTCGCCGCGTCAGTGTCGCTGGGTGCCGAGGGTGATGAAGCTCTGAGTTACGACGATGCGTTCGGCCTTGAGCCGTCATTGGGGTTTGTGATCCTCAATGCAGTCAATGAGGTCAATGGCACCCAGGGTGGCGGCGTAAAGAGCTGACGGCTGCCGATGAGTTCTGGCACGAACTGGTGCTGAACGGAGTGGGCGGCCGGACGATCGCCGAAGCCAAGGAACGCATGACCTATCAAGAAGCCCTGGCCTGGGGGCGCTATATCGACCGATATGGCTCCCTGCACGCCGGTAGGCGGCTGGAGGCGGGCAGCGCGTTGATAGCGCTGCAGACCCACCGGCTGGGCGGCGGCACGGCCGAGATGATTGACTTCATGCCTCATGAGCTGCGCCGGGGTGTGTCGCTCGAACGTGCGATGAACGAGTGGCGTTAAGGACGACGCCACTTTCCTTGAAACCCGTTTCGACGGGTTTTATCCATGACCCGGAGAAACCTATGGCAACTGCTACCCAGGGTAATCTGACGCTCAACCTCGGCAGCCTGGAGCAGGCCCTGGCGAAGGCGTCACGGATTACCGAAAACAGCCTGCGCGAGATGCAGCAGAAGATCGAGGACGCCGGTAAAAAGGTCAGCGCCTCTGCCGCAGCGGCGCTACAGGTCACGTCCGGCCAGTTCAAGGGCTTTCAACGGGCCTATGACCCGGCCACGGATGCGGCGGAAAAATTTATCCAGAAAAATGCGCAACTGGTGCAAGTGCTCAAGCAGAGCCAGGGGGCGCAGAATGATTTTGTTGGCGCGTTGGATGCGCAGTCCAGTTACACCGAGCGGGCGGGGCTGACGTTTCCAGTGGGTGGGCCATACGCAGAGGCTGTACCCACGCCTTCGGGTGACGAAGCGGCGATGGCGTTTTTGGACGATGCAAAGGCCCGGCAGGTAAAGAGCAACTTCGCCGAAATGACGCAGCTGCTTGATGACTGGCGTCAGGGCGCTAACAGTGCGTTCGATGAGTATTCGAACAAGGCAGGTACGGCGGCCGAACAATCGAAGGCAGTGTTTACCAGCGCTTTCGAGAAAATGGACCAGGCGGTGCTGACGTTCGCCACCACGGGCAAATTCAATTTTTCGGATTTCGCCACGTCAGTGCTCAAGGACATGGCCACGATGGCGGCCAAGACCGCGGCATCCAGTGCGCTGAGTTCGTTGTTCGGGCTGGCCAGTTCGGCAGTGAGTGCCTGGTTGGGTAGCAGCACGCCGACTCCGACAACCACCAGTGTCGATGCTAACAGCTACACCTTTAACCCCCAGCTCAACACGGCGGGTATTCATTACAACGCGAAAGGGAGCGCTTGGAACTACGGTGTTCAAGCCTTTGCCAATGGCGGCACCTTCACCAACTCCCTCGCCACTGGCCCAACGTTAGCCCCCATGGCCCTTTTCGGCGAAGCCGGCCCCGAAGCCATCATGCCTCTGAGCCGTGGCTCCGACGGTTCCCTGGGCGTGCGTGCACTGGGCGGCGGCCAATCAGGCAGCACCAGCAGTAACCAAGTGGTGATCCAGCAAACCATCAACGTCGCCGACGGCCAGGGCTCAGGCACCGACACCAACGCCCAGAACGTCGCTCGCGCCTATGCCGGTTCCGCCCGCCAGGGCGCTGCCGAACAGATCGCCCGCGACCTCAAGCCGGGCGGGCAAATCTGGTCGGCCATCAACGGCCGCTGACCACCAACGGCTTCGGCCTGGAGAAAACATGAGCACAGAAACTTTCACCTGGGTGCCCAAGGTGGAGCCCGTCGGCAGCGTCGAGTTTCGCCTGAAGACGGCCAAGTTCGGCGATGGCTACCAGCAGACGGCAGCGGACGGGATCAACAACAAAACCCAGTCCTGGCCACTGACGTTCGTGGGTGACGAGGCGCGCATCAAAGCGATCGTTGCTTTCCTTGATCGCCATGCCGGCGCCAAGGCGTTCAACTGGACCGCGCCACTGGCAGCGCCTGCGTTGTATCGCTGCAAGGGTTACCAGCCCACGCCCATGGGCGCCGGGCTCTACTCCCTGACGGCGACGTTCGAGCAAGCCTTCCACCCCTAGCGCCGCCCCCACCCCGCCACAGTGCGTAATGCCGTTCAGTTAAGCGTATATCGCCTCTGTAGGAGCGAGCTTGCTCGCGAAAAACGTTAACGATAACGCGTGTTTCCTGATTGAACGCGGCGCCTGTGAGTTTTTCGCGAGCAAGCTCGCTCCTACAAAAAGCCTTAACTGAACGGCAGTACGCCACAGTGCGGGGTTTTCTTTGCCCGGAGAATCATATGTCCATCACTGCAGATATCCAGACCCTGGAGCCCGGGGCCTGGGTGGAACTTTTCGAGCTCGATGCCACTCCCCTGGGCGCCGAGCTGTACCGGTTTCATGGTTACCCCCAGGAGTCTTCGATCTTCTGGCAGGGCCACGAATATTCCCCCTGGCCGATCCAGGCCGAGGGTTTTGAAATGTCGGGGCAGGGCACCCAACCGACGCCGACACTGGCCGTAGGTAACGTCGGCGGTTTCATCACGGCGCTGGTGCTGTATTTCGAAGACCTGGTAGGCGCGCGCCTGATCCGCCATCGCACTCTGGCCAAGTACCTCGACGGCCAGCCCGAAGCCGACCCGGAAGAGGAACTGCCGCCGGACATCTGGTACGTCGAGCGCAAAGTCGCGGAAAGCAGCGAGACGGTGAAGTTCGAACTGGCCAGTGCGCTGGACTTCAACGGCGTGCAGCTGCCACGTCGCCAGATCGTTGCCAACGTGTGTTGGTGGCTCAGTTGCGGTGGTTACCGTGGCCCTTATTGCGGCTATAACGGCGGCCCGGTGGCGGATGCCAATGACGTGATCGTCACCGACGCGGCCAAGGATAAATGCGGTGGGCGGCTGACCAGCTGCAAGCTGCGTTTCGGCGAGAACAACCCGCTGCCCTACGGCTCATTTCCGGCAGCCGGCCTGTTGCGGAGCTGAGCATGAACAAGACCAACCTGGCGGCGATTGCCCGGCACGCCGTGGCCGCGTATCCCCATGAGTGCTGCGGCCTGCTGATTCGCGAAGGGCGCAAGCGTGTGTATGTGCCGTGTCGAAATACGGCGAGCACGCCCAGCGAACACTTTCGCCTGGCGCCCGAGGACTACGCCGGCGCCGAAGAGCGGGGCGAGATTCTCGCAGTAGTACACAGCCATCCCGATTGTCCGGCGACACCCAGTGAAGCAGACCGTGTGGCGTGCGAAGCCTCCGGGTTGCCCTGGCACATTGTGGAAGTACGCACGGAAGACGATGGGCAGGTCCGCACTGGTGAATGGGCCAGTTGCACGCCGAACGGCTACCAGGCGCCCCTGATCGGTCGCGCCTTCGCCCACGGTGTGCATGACTGCCTGAGCATCATCCTCGACTACTACCGTCGCGAGCTGGGCATCGAGCTTGGCGACTATCAGCGCGAAGACGGTTGGTGGGACAAGGGCGGCAACCTCTACCTGGACAACCTGCCGGCCGCTGGCTTCGTGCAGGTCAGCCAACTGCAACAGGGCGATATCGTACTGATGCAGATCCGCTCGCCAGTGCCCAACCATGCTGCGATCTACCTGGCCGACGGCGTGCTGCAAAGTGAACCCGAACATTACCCGGCCCCAGGTTCGATCCTGCACCACCTGTATGGCCGCGACAGCAAGCGCGATACCTACGGCGGCTATTGGGGCGAGGTGACGGTGAGCTATTGGCGACACGGCCTGCGGGCCAAACACTAACCACATCGGCGGATCATTCGCCTGGAGGATGCCATGCATCATGAAAAAGTCAGGACGGTGCGCCTCTACGGCAGCCTGGGCGCCAGCTTCGGGCGCGTGCATCGGCTGGCGGTGAGCAATGCTTCAGAAGCGATCCATGCGCTGTGCATTCTGGTGCCGGGGTTCGAGGGTTTCTTGATGGAGTCCAAGGACCGGGGCGTGACGTATTCGATTTTCCTGGGGCGTGACAACATTGGCCAGGATCGCCTCAAGGCACCTCCAGGCGCTGCGGATATACGTATCGCACCGGTACTGATGGGCAGCAAACGCGCAGGGTCCATGCAAACCATTATTGGCGTGGCGCTGATTGTCGCTGCCTCGTACTTCTCTGGCGGTCTGGCCTCGGGGAGTTCCTCAGCCTTGATCGGTGCTTCATCCACCACCGGTTGGACCTTTGCCGCGAGCATGGGGATTTCCATGGCCATGGGCGGCGTTATGCAGTTGATGTCGCCGATGGCCAAAGGCCTGGGCACCATGGACCGTCCGGAAAACCGTGCGAGTTACAGCTTCAATGGGCCGGTCAATACCAGCATTCAAGGCAGCCCTGTGGGCCTGCTTTATGGTCAGTTGACGGTAGGCAGCGCGGTCATCAGCGCGGGCATTTATGCACAGGACCAACTATGAGGAAGATTGCGGTGACTCCCAATTCCCAAACGTGCGTGCCAGCCACACAACAAACCGCTGCCGAAAAGGTGCGCACGGTTCGCCTGTATGGCGTGCTGGGGGCGCGCTTTGGCAGAGTGCATCGATTGGCAGTCAGTAGCGTTTCAGAGGCCATACATGCCCTGAGCATCCTTCTGCCTGGCTTTGAACGTTTCCTGATGGAGTCCAAAGACAACGGGCTGACCTATTCGGTGTTCACGGGCAAGGAAAACATCCCCCAGGAGCGCCTCGGTGCCCCGATCGGCAATGACGACATCCGCCTGGCGCCAGTGCTGATCGGCAGCAAGCGCGCGGGCGCCCTGCAGACCATTGTCGGCGCGGTGCTGATTGTCGTTGGCGCGATTATCACAGGCGGTACCTTTGGTGCCGGCGCACCGTTTGGTTCGGGCATGATCATGATGGGCGCCTCCATGGTAATGGGAGGCGTGATGCAGATGTTGTCACCCGTACCCAAGGGGCTGGCGGCACAAGATGGCCCCAATAACCGCGCCAGCTACAGCTTCAACGGACCGGTCAACACCAGTGCCCAGGGCAACCCGGTAGGCCTGCTTTACGGCCAACTGATCGTCGGCAGCTCCGTGATCAGCGCCGGGATCTACACCCAGGATCAACTCTAACGTTCCTGCTCTTCAACCAGCCCGCCGAGTGCGGGCTTTATTTCGCCTGAAGGAAAGCCATGACTGACCTCACTCTCGCTGGCAGCAAAGGCGGCGCGTCCAAGCCCCGTCCCTCCGTGGAGGCGCCAGACAGCCTGCAAAGTACGGCCTATGCCCGTATCCTCGATCTCGTCAGCGAAGGCGAGATTGTCGGTTTGAAAAACGATAAGCGCTCGGTGTTTCTCGACGAGACCCCGCTGGCCAACGCCGATGGCAGCCTCAACTTCAGTGGCGTGACCCTCGACACCCGCAATGGCAGCCAGGACCAGTCACATATCCCTGGCTTCCCGGCAGTGGAAAACGAAAGCCCGGTGTCGATCGAGCTGCGCAGCGATCAGCCCTGGACCAAGTCCTATTCCAACCTGCAACTGTCGGCGGTACGGGTTCGCCTGGCCGTGACGCGGCTGTCGCAGACCAACACCAGCAACGGCGACACCAACGGTTATACCGTGCAGTACGCCATCGACCTGTCCACCGACGGCGGTGCGTTTACAGAGGTGCTGGCCGCTGCGTTCAGCGGTAAAACCACCACCAAGTACGAACGTTCCCACCGCGTTGACTTGCCCCCAGCCAAAGTGGGCTGGGCCCTGCGCGTGCGGCGTATTACACCCAACTCCACCAGTGGTGCGATTGCCGATACCACCACCGTGGAGTCGTCCACCGAGGTGATTGACGCCAAGCTGCGCTACCCGGGCTCGGCGCTGATCGGCCTGCAATTCGATGCCGCACAATTTCAGTCGATCCCCTCGCGCTCTTTCGAACTGCGCGGGCGCATCATCAAGGTGCCAAGTAACTACGATCCGCAAACCCGCACCTACAGCGGGGTATGGGACGGCACGTTCAAATCGGCCTGGACCGACAACCCGGCCTGGATTTACTACGATCTGCTGTTGCACCAACGCTATGGCCTGGGCCACCTGCTCAACGCCGGCCAAGTGGATAAGTGGGAGCTTTACCGCATCGGCCAGTACTGCGACCAGCCGGTGTCCGACGGCAAGGGCGGCACCGAACCGCGCTTCACCTGCAACCTGTACCTGTCGGTGCGTGCCGATGCCTTGAAGGTGCTGCAAGACCTGGCGACTACCTTTCGGGGCATGGCCTATTGGGGCGCGGGTTCCGTGATGGCGGTGGCGGATATGCCGGAAGACCCGGTCTACACCTACTCCAACGCCAACGTGATCGGCGGCCAGTTCATCTACGGCGGTTCGGCGAAAAAGACCCGCTACACCGTCGCCCTGGTCAGTTGGAATGACCCGACGGATTTCTATCGCCAGAAGGTGCAATACGTCGACGACGCCGAAGGCATCGCACGCTACGGCATTCAGCAAACCGAAATCAGCGCCACCGGTTGCACGTCGCAAGCCCAAGCCCAGCGCATCGGCAAATGGGCGTTGCTGACCAACCGCCTGGAAACCGAAAGCGTGACCTTCGCGGTCGGCCTCGACGGCACCCTGGCGCGCCCCGGCCAGATCATCCGCGTGGCCGACAACGACCGCGCCGGCCGCCGCATTGGCGGGCGCTTGCGCGCTGCCACCCTCGACACCCTGACCCTGGATGCCGAAGTCACCGCCACTGCCGGCGACACCATCACCCTGGTGATGCCCAACGGCAAGGCGGTGTCCCGAGCGGTAAAATCCGTCAGCGCCGCAGGTGCGGATGAGCAGTTGGTAGTGCTGCAAACCAGGCTCGACGAACTCCCGTCGGCCCAATCGATCTGGGCTATCGATTCGGCGACCCTGGCTTTGCAACAGTTTCGCGTACTGTCGATTTCCGAAGACTTTTCGGATGACGAAATCAAATACAGCCTCAGCGCGGTCAAGCACGTACCGAGCAAATTTGCCGCCATCGACAACGGCGCCAAAATCGACAGCCCGCCGATCACCGTGATCCCGCCGAGCGTGCAAGCAGCACCGACCGGCGTGACGGTCAGCAATGACCATTTCGTCGAGCAAGGCAGCGCGGTCAATGTCATGACCATCGAGTGGCAGCGAGTGGCCAATGCCATTGCGTACGAGGCTTACTGGCGCAAGAACGACGGTGAATGGGTCTACGCAGGCCGCACGGGCGGCAGTTCTATCGAGGTGTCCGGCATTTATGCCGGGCGTTATGTGGCCAAGGTGCGGGCGATCAACGCGCTGGATATCGGCTCCCTGTATAGCGAGTCCGTGGAAACCGTCCTTAACGGCAAGACCACACTGCCGCCGACCGTGGCCGCGCTGACGACGGAGTCGTTGGTGTTTGCGATCAAGGTGAAATGGCAGATTCCGCAGGGAGTGAGCACGGCGGATTTGCAGCGTACGGAAATCTGGTACGGGAAGACCGCTGATCTGGCGATGGCAACCAAGCTGGGGGATTACGCCTATCCGCAGACTGATTTGACCATGATGGGGCTGGCGGCGGGGACGTCGTTGTTCTTCTGGGCACGGTTGGTGGATCGCACGGGCAATATCGGGCCGTGGTTTCCAAGCGGGTCGGGCGTCAACGGGCAAGCGAGTTCGGATGCTTCGCCGATTCTGGATCTGATCGCAGGGCAAATCAGCGAGACGGAACTGGGCAAGCACTTGCTCGACCGTATCGAGTTGATTGATGGATCGGGCGCGGGTTCGGTCAACGACCGATTGGACAATACCCGTAAAGAACTGCAAGCACTGGTTGATCAAGTGACGGATGCGTTGCTGTATGACGCGGCCAGGGCATATGCCAGTGGCGAGTTTGTACGCCAGGAAAATCATCTTTACCAGGCTATCCAGACAGTACCGGCTAACAGCCCGCCGCCTAACGCGGCTTATTGGCTCGACATTGGCTCCCTGGTGCAAACCAGCAATGCACTGGCGTTGCAGATCCAGCAGAACAAAACAGCGATTGAGACGGTGGACGGCAAGGTTACCAGCACCGCCCAGAAAACCGACGGGGTTTATGCTCAGGTCAATCCGAAGATGGCAGGTGATGAGCAAACCTCATTTGCGGGTGATGACGTTTCCATGGCTGGTACTTGGTCGGTGATGTCTGCGATTGCCGAAGGTGATATTGCCCAGGCGATTAAGACGGATGCGTTGGAGGTCAGGGTTAATCAGAACCGAGCCAGTATCACCAGCGTAGATAGCGCTTCTGCTTCCCGGGATGAAGCCCTTGCCCAGCGGGTTACGCGGCTGGATGCAAAGGTCAATAACAACTCGGCATCGATTGATACGCGACTAACGACGTTGGCCACTGCGGATAAAACGCTGGCCCAAAGCATTGAAACGGTACAGACCAAAGTTAACCAACAGTCAGTGAGTATCCAGACCAATGCCTCGGCGATTGCGGATACCAATGGGAAGTTGGCGGCGAATTGGTCAGTGCGGATGCAAGTTGCTGCGGGTGGTGGTTATAAGTTCGCCGGTATTGGGTTGGGCATCGAGAATGGTCCAGGTGGGTTACAAAGTCAGTTTCTGATTTCGGCGGATCAGTTTGCGATTTATAACGAAAATACGCCGGGTAAGCCTTCGACACCGTTCGCAGTCAGGGGAACTGAGACATTTATCGATAGTGCATTTATTCAGAACGGCACGATCACTAACGCCAAAATTGGTCAGGTTATTCAGTCCAATGACTATCAACCGGGTGTCCGTGGTTGGAAGCTTGACAAGGCGGGTGGGTTGGAACTTAACGGGGTAGGTGGCGGTGGCCGGATGACCATCAGCAATCAATTGGTTCAAGTGTTTGATGCTAACCAGGTATTGCGTGTTCGATTCGGGATCTGGGGTTAATCACCAACCCATCAACAGGAGAGAGGCTATGGCAGCAGGATTTCAAGCGTTCAATGCACAGGGCGAAGTGCTGGTCGATGTAAACACTCGGCTTGCTCGAGTGATTGGTAGAATAAGCAGCGGCACTGGATCAGGTTCGTTGATGGTCGATGCATTCGCTCAAGGTCGTCCTTGGTATATGGTCACACTCGAGGCAGGCATCAATGTTACTGATGGGCCCCAATGCCGTATTTCACAGAACACCTTGATGTGGAGTGCCTCTGTCAATCCAGGGCTTATCACTTACGGTATTTCATGATGGCTATTGGTTTTCAAGTTTTAAACGATGACCGCAGCGTACTCCTTGATCAAAACTTTAAAACTTACGGTTTTGTGAGTAAGACAACTCAGGTGAGTACTGCCACCAGCAGCAACCCGGCATGGGGGCAGTACTTGGATGTCTGGATACCGGATGCCGAGGAAATTGTGGCTGTACGCGCCCAGAACGAAGCTCACTCAGTGTGCCTGGCGAATGTATCGCGCAGTGGAGGTGGTTACATCCAGCGTTACGTCACCGATGGTTCAACGATCGTCAACCTGGACGTTTATCGTTTCCGGCCGGGCGTGTCTGCGGGAGGAGCCTTTGGCATGCAGATATTCAATGACCATGGCGAGTTGGTTTATGACGCGACGACGCCTCAGTTAATTGTAAGAGACGTATTGGTAGGGACGGATAATTTTGAGGCGGTGGTCGGCGATCATAATTATGAGACAGGCAAGAAATATGCAGTTGTATTTGGAGGTCGATGTGGGCGAAGTTGGCGCACCACGCAATTTACGGGTGGCGGTGGGAACTTCAGGATTAATGAATATGCGAGCACTAACTTCTTCACTCATGGTCCAGGTAAAATAAATTTTAAGGTCAAATATTATTATTACTATGGATATACCAAGCAGCATCAGGTGAAAGAGTTCAATTATCGAGCTGAAGCCTACAGCTACCTCGTAGTCGATGTGAGCGGGATATGACTGCAAGTGATAATAAGATAAGGAACTTGCTGAGGTTGAAATGGATTTTCAATTTGGAGGTTAAGGATGTCTCGACAAGAAATTGATCTCGGTACGCGCCCCAGCGGTGTGGGCGGTGATACACCGCGTAGCGCTAATTTTAAAATCAACGCGATGACTCAAGAGCTATATAGCCGGATGGATGCACTTGGCTCGGCGGCTTCGGGCATATTGACGACAAGCGCCGATGACCATACTCCGGGCCGAGTCGTTCGCGTGGGCGACTTTGGCGTGGGCGCCTACAATCCCCTCCCGGAAGCAGACCTTGATGGTGTGCGCAAACCGGGCACCTATTATTCAATATCCGGCTTGCATACTCCCACAGGTCAAAACGGTTGGTTGACCGTCAATGAGGCCGGCGCTGGCTATACCATGCAAGAGTACTTTGTCGTCAACGACGCTTCCAAGTGGGTCCGTGTGGAGATGGTGGGCGTTTGGCAACCCTGGCAAAAAGTCCTCACCGACGGCCCAGGCCTGGCCTCCAGCCAGCAAAGGTTGGGCCTCAAGTCGCGTGCCTTTCAGGCTGATGGTGAGCGCCTGCTTGGGCAAAACACCACGGAGGCGGGGAGGGCCAGTGGTTCTCTGGTTTCCTCGCTGACCATCCACACCGCCATCCCCTATACCGAGAGCGAATCGCCGTTGATTCGTTGTGTGGGCTGCATAAACGGATACACGTCGCCGTTTACGCTTGACCTGTCCTGGTATTACTACCAGGGCGCGTTCAGTTCCGGCGTTGCGCTGTTGAATGCAGCATCCCCGGCCATCGGTAATGTGCAAGGCGGACCCGCTTTGAAAGTCAGCGTATATCGCCGTCCAGAGACCGGCCTGATGTCCGTTTACATCGGGTTTCCCGGAGTGGTCTACCTGCCCCGGTTTGCGATGTATTCAATTCAGACCGGCACCCTTGAAGTGCCCGCAGCCTTTGCATCGAACTGGATCACGGAGGCGGACATCGCACCGCCTACCACCGGCATGAACGTGGGCGCGCTGAATGTCATTACCACTCTGAACACGGCCAACTGCGCAAAACAGGCTGATGGCTCGATAAAGGCGATTTGAAATGAGAGCAGTCATTGAACTACGCGGGGCCGAGGGCGCTTGCACGGTTGTCCCGTTCAGCAATCAGAAAGTCACCTCGAAGCGAAAGGCTCAAGGTGTCTATGAAGTGCGCGGTACGTTGGGTCTTATCCCGCTGGCGCCTGAAGGGAGTGGGTGGGGCTACAGCATGGGAGTCGGTGAGAAAGAAGTGTTGGCAGTTATCACGTTCTCCAGAAAAGTCATGACCGTCAAATTGCAAAAAGACGGGCAACCCTACGAGTTGGTCGGGGCTGTTTCCCTGCATTGTGAAATAGCCGATGCGGCTCCGGTGGTGGTGCCAGTTTTTTGAACGGTTGACAGGCGTTTTCCAGTGCCCGCCTTCGCGCGGGCTTTTTATTGAACTGACTATGGAGAGTCCCCATGGCACGACAGGAAATCAATATTGGTGCGGCACCCACTGGCGTCGGCGGTGATACTCCGCGCAGCGCCAGTATCAAGATCAACGCAATGACCCAGGAGCTGTTTGCCCGCCAGGCTCAGTTGGGCACGGCAGCCACTCAAAACGTAGTGACGGGCAGCGACGACTTCACCCCAGGGCGAGTGTCAATGATGGGTCATGCGGGCTGGGGCGCCGAGCCCATTTCGAAACAGCCGACCGACGACGCCAACGAGTTGCCGCGTGTCAGTGGTTTGTTTCAGTTCGGCAATGGGGGCGCCAACCTGCCCAATCCCTATGTACAGATCCTGCAGATTGCCAACTCGGGCGGCTATATCTGGCAAACCGCGAAAGCCATGCTGGATGAGTCGGTTTTTACCCGCGGCCGACGGGGCGATGGGCAGTGGTCACCGTGGCGCGCCGAAATCAATACATCGGTTTTCGCCCTGGGGACTGCGCCAGGCGCAACGCCGGGAGAATTGATGGGGCTATCGGCGGCGCAAACCGCTTCGCCCAACAAAGCCAATACCGGCCTGTACAGTTATTACCTGCACCCCGACGGTGTGCCGGGCTTTGGTGCGATCAGTGTGCTGTCCCAGGCGTGGGGCCATGATCCGCAGTGGCGTGCGCAGTTGTCGATGGCGGTATCGGGGGATGGTATTCACTTCCGCCAGTTCAGCGTCAACCCAGGCGCGGCGGCACCCAACTGGCGCAGCATTCTTCATAACGGTAACGCGATTTCCGGGGTGCTTAACGCTGGCCCTTCGGGTGCTTTGCCAATTAATTCCGGGCTGATCGAACGTGGCGGTGCGCTCGATAATTGGTACTTCCGCTTTGCCGGGGGTTTGCAAATCTGTCAGCAGCGCTTCACCGGCTACACCGCTGGTGTCACGCGCAACGTTGCATGGCTGGCGGCTTTCGCGGACACGCCTGTGGCGGTGTTCCCCAACATTTACCCGTCGATTGACTGGGACATGTCGGCCAGATGCTACGGCAATAGTGGTTCCTACTTTTTTATGTCTGACCGGACGCTGAACAATATCGTGACAGTGACGGCAATCGGGAGATGGCACGCATGATTATTCACCATGTTCCTTTTCGGCCTCTTGGCATCGCGACTCCCACGACAGCCTTTGTCGAAGGTGAAACATTGATCCTGAATGACCAAAGGATTGACCTTTCGCAGATCCCTGACGGAATGACCCTGCCGATGTCCGCCATCGGGCATGAATTGTTCGCAGGGCCCGTCACCCGTCGTAATGGCGAGATCGAATTGACCTTGAAGCTGGCCGTCAACGCGGGGGCGCCAGCTTATATGTGGCAGAACGGCAGGCTCCAGGTATCCGCCGGGCCGGTTCCCTTTCCGGTCGAGCCGATTGATCCGCCCAATCACTCAGCCAAACCCGTGGAGGACTTGAGCGATGTTTGATTTGTCGAAGCTTGAAAAAAACCAGACCCCCCAAGACCTCCAGGCACAGGCGGACTCCCGTGAGGCCCTTGCTTATCTGGCGTCTACCGACTGGTACAGCTTGCGGTACCTCGAAGAGAACACGCCCGTGCCCGAAGCGATTCTGGCTGCCAGAGCGGTGGCCCGTGGCAAGGTCATCCCATGACACTCGCGCAACTTCAGCAAGTCTTCCCACGCGCCCGCTCTCTAGCGGGCGTTTTCATATCCTCACTCAACTTGGCAATGCTGAATCGGCAAATCAACACTCCCCAACGCGCCGCAGCCTTCCTTGCTCAAATCGGTCACGAGTCGGGTGAACTGCACTACGTGCGCGAACTGGGCAGTGATCAATACCTGACCAAGTACGACACCGGCAGCTTGGCCGCGCGCCTGGGCAACACCCCCGAAGCGGACGGAGATGGACAAAAGTATCGTGGCAGAGGGCTCATCCAGATAACTGGCCGCCGTAATTACCTTGCGTGCAGCCAGGCATTGTTCGCCGATGATCGCCTGTTGCTCCAGCCACAATTGCTGGAGCAACCGCAATGGGCCTGCGAATCCGCCGCCTGGTTCTGGCAAAGCAACGGCCTCAACGAGCTCGCCGACAAAGGCCAGTTCACCACCATCACCCGCCGCATCAACGGTGGCCTTAACGGTCTGGACGACCGTTTGCAATTATGGGCCCGGGCGAAGGCGGTGTTATGCGCTTCCTAGGCGCGTTTCGCTTGATCGGTGTGTGCTTGCTCATGGCGTTGGTCTGGCAGGTACAAGCGTGGCGATACGGTGCGCGTATTGAGTTGCAATCGGTCGCCCATGCCCAGGCTCTGAGTCGACAAAGCCAGGCAGCCCTGGAGCGTCAACAGGCCGAACAAACCAAACGCCTGGCTCTTGAGCAACAGCTCAACGCCAGCGACCAGCAACACACCCAGGAATTAAGCGATGCCCAACGCAACCAAGCGGCTCTGCGCGATCGCCTGGCCACTGCTGATGTGCGGCTGTCAGTCCTTCTCGACACCACCGCCACTGGCTGTACAGTGCCAGCCACCTCCACCCCCGGCGGCGTGGTTCATGCAGCCCCGCGAGCCCGACTTGACCCGGCGCATGCTCAACGAATTATCCGCATCACCGACGACGGCGACAGCGCCCTGATCGCCTTGCGTGCTTGCCAGGCCTATGTGCAGGCCGTCGCGCGTTAGTCTCTTGATGCACTCTGTATCTTGCATGGCCGATAGGCTCCTGTAGGGTAGGCGAACCCCCGCCCACTCCTGGAGACGACTGTGAAGGAAATCACTCAACTGGCTGCCGAACTGGGTCGCCGTTTGCAGGTGCTCAGTGCTCACGTGACCACTGCCGAGTCCTGTACCGGCGGCGGCATTGCCGAAGCCATCACGCGAATTCCGGGCAGCTCGGCCTGGTTCGAGGCGGGCTATGTCACCTATTCCAACCGGCAGAAGACCCGACAGTTGAATGTGCCGGAAAAACTGTTCGTCAAGGTCGGGGCTGTCAGCCAGGAAGTGGTGGAGGCGATGGCCCGCGGTGCGCAGGAAAAAAGCCTGGCGCGATTTGCCGTGGCGGTCAGCGGTGTGGCCGGCCCCGATGGCGGCTCGCCGGACAAGCCGGTGGGCACCGTTTGGCTGGCCTTTGCGGTGGGCGATGAGGTGACCGCCGAGCTCGCGCACTTCCCCGGCAACCGCGACGAGGTCCGCCGACAAACGGTGAAAGCCGCGCTGGAGGGCTTGTTGCGACGAGCTGCAGCAGAAATAGACAATCAGGGGTAGGCGATCACCGATCTTTGTGGAACAATACTGTCTACTTATACAGGTGTTGGCCGTCAGGCCTTATTGATTACGTGAGGACTTTAATGGACGACAACAAGAAGAAAGCCTTGGCTGCGGCCCTGGGTCAGATCGAACGTCAATTCGGCAAGGGTGCCGTAATGCGTATGGGCGATCACGACCGTCAGGCGATCCCGGCTATTTCCACCGGCTCTCTGGGTCTGGACATCGCACTCGGCATTGGCGGCCTGCCAAAAGGCCGTATCGTTGAAATCTACGGTCCTGAATCTTCCGGTAAAACCACCCTGACCCTGTCGGTGATTGCCCAGGCGCAAAAGATGGGCGCCACCTGTGCGTTCGTCGACGCCGAGCACGCCCTGGATCCTGAGTACGCCGGCAAGCTGGGCGTCAACGTCGATGACCTGCTGGTTTCTCAGCCGGACACCGGCGAGCAAGCCCTGGAAATCACCGACATGCTGGTGCGCTCCAACGCCATCGACGTGATCGTGGTCGACTCCGTGGCTGCCCTGGTACCCAAGGCTGAAATCGAAGGCGAAATGGGCGACATGCACGTGGGCCTGCAAGCCCGTTTGATGTCTCAGGCGCTGCGTAAAATCACAGGTAACATCAAGAACGCCAACTGCCTGGTGATCTTCATCAACCAGATCCGTATGAAGATCGGCGTGATGTTCGGCAGCCCGGAAACCACCACCGGTGGTAACGCGCTGAAGTTCTACGCTTCGGTCCGTCTGGATATCCGCCGTACTGGCGCGGTGAAGGAAGGTGACGAGGTTGTCGGTAGCGAAACCCGCGTCAAGGTCGTGAAGAACAAAGTGGCCCCGCCATTCCGTCAGGCTGAGTTCCAGATTCTCTACGGTAAGGGTATCTACCTGAACGGCGAGATGATCGACCTGGGCGTACTGCACGGTTTCGTCGAGAAGTCCGGTGCCTGGTATGCCTACAACGGCAGCAAGATCGGTCAGGGCAAGGCCAACTCGGCCAAGTTCCTGGCGGACAATCCGGATATCGCTGCCACGCTTGAGAAGCAGATCCGCGACAAGCTGCTGACCCCGGCGCCGGACGTTAAAGCTGCCGCCAACCGCGAGCCGGTTGACGAGATGGAAGAAGCAGACACTGACATCTGAAGCAAACGATGACTGTTGTACTGGATACACTCGTCGCCGTTCGGCGCACTGCGATGGACCTGCTTGCTCGCCGCGAGCATGGCCGAGTCGAGCTGACGCGTAAGTTGCGTCAGCGCGGCGCAGAGCCTGAGATGATCGAAACAGCCCTCGACCGTTTGACGGAAGAGGGGCTGTTGTCGGAAGCCCGTTACCTTGAAAGTTTTGTGTCCTACCGAGCGCGCTCCGGTTATGGCCCTGCGCGAATTCGTGAAGAGCTGAGCCAGCGTGGCCTGCAACGTGCCGATATTGATCTTGCCCTGCGTGAGTGCGGTATCAGCTGGCAGTCTCAATTGGAAGACACCTGGCGCCGCAAGTTTGCGGGGCATCTTCCGATTGATGCCAGGGAGCGTGCGAAGCAAGGTCGCTTCCTGAGCTATCGCGGGTTTTCGATGGACATGATCAGTCGCTTGTTAAGCGGTCGGGATATGGACGACTGAACGCCCCAAAACGAAAGGCCCACTATGAAAATAGTGGGCCTTTTTTTTCGCCTGCAAAAAACTACGCCGGCAGTGACGTCACGCGTTGCTGCGTCTCGCCTTGGGCCTGTGCCCAGTTTTCCGGCAGGTTGATGTAATCCACCAACTCCCGCAGCCGCCCCTGGTCGCGGCCATTGAAGTTGAACACCAGGCGGGTCAAGTGGCTGAACCTGGGTTCGTCATGGTCTTCGCCCGTATAGGCGAGTTGTTGAAATTCGCCACTGAGCCGCAGGCTGGCGAACTCTTGCTGCAAATGGGCCAGGGCGCGTTCACTGAGAGGATGGTTCATGCGCACCACAAACTCACGTTTCAGCCAACGGGTGGAGTGGAAGTTGGCATAGAACTGGTTGATTTCATCCACGGCTTCTTCGGCGCTGTAGACCAAACGTATCAGCTTGAGGTCGGTGGGCAGGATATAGCGGTTGGCCTCCAACTGGCTGCGGATAAAGTCCAGGGCGCCTTGCCAGAACCCACCGCCCGGTGCATCCAGTAATACTACTGGCACCAGCGGGCTCTTGCCGGTCTGGATCAGGGTCAGTACTTCCAGCGCTTCGTCCAGAGTGCCGAAACCGCCAGGGCACAACACCAGCGCGTCGGCTTCCTTGACGAAGAACAGCTTGCGGGTAAAGAAAAAGTGGAATGACAGCAGGTTTTCGGTGCCATCGATGGTGGGGTTGGCGTGTTGTTCAAAGGGCAGGGTGATATTGAACCCCAAGCTATGTGCCAGCCCTGCGCCTTCGTGGGCTGCCGCCATGATGCCGCCGCCGCCGCCAGTGATCACCATCAGGTCGGAGCGCGCCAACGCGGCACCCACCTCTCGGGCCAGCGAATACAGTGGGCTTTCCACAGGGGTACGTGCCGAGCCGAACACCGTCACCTTGCGCCGCCCCTTGAATTGTTCGAGTACGCGAAAGGCATGGTCCAACTCGCGAATGGCGCGCAGGGTGATCTTGGCGTTCCAGCGATCACGGTCGTCCTGAGCCATGCGCAGAACGGTGAGGATCATGTCGCGATACAGGGGGATATTCGGGCTGTTGGGAGCGATCAGCTGGATTTGTGCGTCGACCTGCTGCGTGAGGTCGGTTCCGTTTTCTTCAAAGTGACGAAGCAACTGGTCATTGGATTCATAAGGCATTCAACTTCTCCTTCTTTACAGGGCCTGGATAGTCGACGAGAGCGTCGTCGGGGGCCACGACACTGCATGTGTCGTTGCATGCCACAGGAGGGCAGGCCTCTTTTGCCCTGAAAGTGTTACAGAACAGCATTGAAATAGCTGTGGGCGGGCGTATGGAATGGCTTGATCATGGGCCGAAAAACCCTTGGCTGGCAACCACTTATTGGTTACACATCAGAGCGTTCAGTCGTTGGCAGAAAACGGATCCAGGGATTGCGCGCCGCTGGACAGCCGCGCGCGAGGGGGCAGCAGCAATTACTTTTTCTTTTTTGCCGGAGTCGGGCAATCGGCTTCAACGAACTTGACCGACGCCACAGGGCGATTGGTCTTGTTCTCGGTGATTTCGTAGCGCATCACCGCACCTTTTGCCATCAATTCGCGGTAGCCAGGGTTGGTGCAAACACTGCGTCCGAGCTGGAAATACACAGCCTTGGGGTTGGCACGCATCTGTTCGGCACGATCAGACTGAACGCTGAGGTGATCGATCAGTTGCATACCTTCAACCGTGTAGGCCACTTCCAGGGTCTTTTCGTCGATTTCCCGGGGCAGGTCCTTGTTGCTTTCGGCCGCGACGCTTTGCAGCTTCTTGTTCATTTGAGCCTCCAGCAGCGAGGCCGCGTGGGCGCCCATAGGCAAAACCAGCGCAAGGGCGACGGATGGGGCAACAAGGCGCAGCATGGAACGCAGCATGGAAATCTCCTGATTCGGTTACTGGTGCATAGACCAGCCACTGCGCTGTGCGTTCAGTGGCGCGCAATTATAGGTGAGCCCTTGCCACTACAGCCAGGCGTATCGCTGGTAAACTGCGGGACTTCTGTTTTTCACGAGTTTCTCCCGTGTCGATTTCCTTTTCTTCGCCGCGTGCTCGATGAGCCACGCCGTTTCTCGTTTGCGTGCCCAGCGTCTGGCGCGTGCCGTCAGGCCGTTTCTCAATCGGGGTTCCCGCGCTGAGCGCTGTGCCGGTTGTCGGGTCATTCCTGAGTACTGTTTGTGCGCCTGGCGGCCCCAGGTACAAGCCAAGTCAGCCATGTGCCTGTTGATGCATGACGTTGAGCCGATGAAACCCAGCAACACCGGCTGGCTGATCGCCGATGTCATACACGACACCACCGCATTCGCCTGGTCGCGTACCGAAGTCGACCCTGATTTGCTCAGGTTGTTGGCCGATCCACAGTGGCAGCCCTATATTGTATTTCCCGGTGAATTCGTGGCGCCACAACGGGTGGTCAGTGAAGTCCGCGCAGGGGAGGGCAAGCGCCCGCTGTTTATCTTGCTGGACGGCACCTGGAGCGAAGCGCGCAAGATGTTTCGCAAAAGCCCTTATCTGGAGCATCTGCCGGTCCTGAGCCTGGCGCCCGAGCAGTTGTCTCGCTACAAACTGCGCCGTTCCAAACGTGATGACCATTTCTGTACCGCCGAGGTGGCGGCGTTGTGCCTGGAATTGGCTGATGACTTGGCGGCCAGCGAAGTGCTGGATGCCTACCTCGATGTATTCAGCACCCACTACCTGGCTGCCAAGTTTCAAATGCCGCTGGATCCGACGGACGCTGTGCATACTCGCCTCGCACCCTACATCCCGGCGGTATAACCAGACGACGTTTGCATGATGGCACCGTAAACCTGCAACCCGCTAAAATGCCCGCAGGCGTAGTGCTTGACCCTCCAGGCTACGCTGGTCATGCTGGGCGCCGATTGGGGCGCAACCGTGAATGCCTGACGTCGTTTCAAGTGCTTTTGACGTCGAGCAGGCCCTGTGGCGATAGCTGCCAGGCCGTCGCCTTGTGTATTGGTGAGCCCTGAACCATCGGGGCTCCCATAAAAAACAGGATCATTTAACCAATGGCCACATACGAAATCCTGATAGCCGATGACCATCCGCTGTTTCGCAGCGCTCTGCATCAGGCAGTCACCCTGGGGCTTGGCCCTGATGTTCGCTTGGTCGAAGTGGCCAGCATCGCTGAACTGGAAGCGCGCCTCACCGAAAAATCCGACTGGGACCTGGTATTGCTCGACCTGAACATGCCCGGCGCCTATGGCTTTTCCGGGCTGGTACTGCTGCGCGGGCAGTACCCGCAGATCCCGGTGGTCATGGTCTCGGCCCAGGAAGAAGCCGACGTGGTGGTACGCTCCAAAGAGTTTGGCGCCAGCGGTTTCATTCCCAAGTCCAGCGCGATGGAAGATATCCAGAAAGCCGTGCGTGCGGTATTGGACGGCGATGTGTCCTGGCCGCCCCAGGCGTTTGAACAAATCAATGTGTCCGACGAAGCCAAGGCCGCCCGTGATGGCCTGGCCAGCCTGACCCCTCAGCAGTTCCGGGTGCTGACCATGGTGTGCGAAGGTTTGCTGAACAAGCAGATTGCCTACGAATTGAACGTGTCGGAGGCGACCATCAAGGCCCACGTGACGGCGATTTTCCGTAAGCTCGGAGTGCGTACCCGGACCCAGGCGGCGTTGCTCTTGCAGCAGCTTGAGTCAATCTCGCAACATTAAGTTACAGCCGCTTCACGCTTTTTTGACTTTGCGTGATCTAGCTTCCCCACTTCTTTGGTTCAGTTGCCTACATCTATGTCGCCTTTCAAGGGTCAAACCGGTATCAAACGTATCTTCAATGCTGGGGGCTATTCCCTGGATGGCCTGCGCGCAGCTTTCACCGGCGAGGCGGCGTTCCGTCAGTTGGTATTGCTGAACGTCATCCTGATCCCGTTGAGCTTTTTCCTGCAGGTCAGCCGGGTTGAGCGCGCGTTGCTGATCGCGGTGTGCTTGCTGGCGTTGATCGTCGAATTGCTCAATTCTGCGGTAGAAGCGGCCATTGACCGCATTTCCCTGGACCGCCACCCCTTATCGAAAAACGCCAAGGACATGGGCAGCGCCGCGCAATTTGTGGCACTGACCATGATCACTCTGGTGTGGGCTGTGATCCTGATCTGACGATCAGGCGATACTCGGCAGCACGATCTCGTCGCTGCGCTGCACCCCGGCGGTGAAAGCGCGGCACAGTTCGAGAAATTCGCGCATCGCCGAGGTCTGGTACTTCTGCTTGTGCCAGATGAAGTAGAACTGCCGGGCCAGGTCCAGGTCCGGGGTTTCTACCGGCACCAGGCTGCCGCGACGGAACGCGTCGCGTAGCGCCAGCCGCGAAATGCAGCCAATCCCCAACCCCGACTCCACAGCCCGCTTGATTGCCTCGGTATGTTCCAGCTCCAGGCGGATATTCAGCGCGCTGCGATGATGGCGCATGGCCTGGTCAAAGGTCAGGCGCGTGCCCGAACCTTGTTCGCGCAGGATCCACGCTTCGTGGGTCAGCTCATCCATGCTTGCCACGCCACGCTTGGCCAGATGATGCTGGGGCGCGCAAAACACCACCAGCTCGTCTTCTACCCAGGTTTGCACTTCGATATCCGGGTGGCTGCAGTCACCTTCGATTAGACCCAGGTCAATTTCGTAGTGCGCCACCTGATGCACGATATGCGCAGTGTTCTGCACATGCAGTTTCACCTGGCTCTCGGGATGCTGCTGCATAAAGCTGCCAATCAGCAGCGTCGCCAGGTAATTGCCGATGGTCAGGGTGGCGCCGACTGCCAGGGAGCCGAAGCCGGATTTGCCGTTGAGCAGGTCTTCTATCTCCTTGGCCTGGTCCAGTAGCGCCACCGCCTGGGGTAGTAACTGATGGCCGAGGGCGTTGAGGCTCAGACGTTTACCGGCGCGGTCGAATAATTGGCAGCTGGATTGACGCTCCAGCTCGGTAATCGACGTGCTGGCGGCGGATTGAGATAAGGCCAGAAGGCCAGCAGCGCGAGAGACGCTTTCCTGCTGGGCGACGGCGACGAAAACTTGCAGTTGACGGAGAGTAAATCGCATATCGATATAACCGATAACCCTTATCTTAATAATCCAGTTAACAGATATTGTCGCCGCCATTAGAATGCTGTGCAATTGCGCATCCTTACCTTTGGCGCAGACCCATTTCCAGGAGTCCCCCGTACATGAGCAACATGAACCACGAGCGTGTCCTCAGTGTTCATCACTGGAACGACACTCTGTTCAGCTTCAAGTGCACCCGCGATCCGGGCCTGCGCTTCGAGAACGGTCAGTTCGTGATGATCGGCCTGCAACAGCCCAACGGCCGCCCGCTCATGCGCGCTTACTCGATTGCCAGCCCAAACTGGGAAGAGCATCTGGAATTCTTCAGCATCAAGGTGCCGGATGGCCCGCTGACTTCCCAATTGCAGCATTTGAAGGAAGGCGACGAGATCATCATCAGCAAAAAACCGACGGGCACCCTGGTGCTTGACGATTTGAAGCCGGGCAAACACCTGTACCTGCTCAGCACCGGCACTGGCCTCGCGCCGTTCATGAGCGTGATCCAGGACCCGGAGACCTACGAGCGTTTCGAAAAAGTGATCCTGTGCCACGGCGTGCGTTACGTCAACGAAGTTGCCTACCGCGAATTCATCACCGAGCACCTGCCGCAGAACGAGTTCTTCGGTGAAGCCCTGCGTGACAAGTTGATCTACTACCCGACCGTGACCCGCGAGCCGTTCGAAAACGAAGGCCGCCTGACCGACCTGATGCGCAGCGGCAAGCTGTTCAGCGACATCGGCCTGCCGCCGATCAATCCTGAAGACGACCGCGCCATGCTGTGCGGCAGCCCAAGCATGTTGGATGAAACCAGCGAAGTGTTGAACAGCTTCGGCCTGAAGGTTTCGCCACGGATGCGTGAGCCGGGTGACTACCTGATCGAGCGTGCGTTCGTCGAGAAGTAATACAGAGTCAGTAACACCAGCGATCCAAAAAGTGTGGGAGCTGGCTTGCCTGCGATGCAGACACCTCAGTGGTTCAGTTGAACCGAGGTGATGCTATCGCAGGCAAGCCAGCTCCCACATTTGGTTTTCGCCCTATTTAGCCGAAACCACTTCCAGCACACAAATCATCCCCGGCTCCGGGTAGTGCCAGCGCACATCCACATCCCAGAAACGCACACCGTATTCACGCTCAGGACCGGGCGTTTGGTAGGCCGGTCGCGGATCTTGCGCCAGGCACTGATCAATCAATTCCACCAGCGGTTCACCAAGGCGCTGTGCATGGCCTTGCGCCTGTTGCAGCGCAGCCTTGAGCCATTGCACGCCGATCTGCGCGGGCGCATCGCTGGCGATGTCGTTGGTGGCCGCATCCACGATATCGGCATAGGGCACATACGGCTTGATATCCAGCACCGGCGTGCCATCGAGCAAATCGATCCCGGAAATCCACAACCGCCCCGGCTCCACTTTGTCCAGCTTCACCACCGACTGGCCAATGCCATTGGGCCGATGGGTTGCGCGGGTGGCAAACACGCCCATGGACGTATTGCCGCCCAGGCGTGGCGGGCGCACTTTCAGGCGTGGTTTGTCTTCCAGGGCCTGATGAAACAGAAACAGCAGCCACACATGGCTGACCTGTTCCAGCCCCTGCACCGCCTCGCCCTGGTCGAACGGCGCCACCAGCTCCAGCACGCCACGGGCAGCCGGTGCCAGTTGCGGTTGGCGCGGGATGGCGAACTTCTCCTTGAAACAGGAGCGTACGAAGCCGACGGGCGAGACCTGGTAACTCATGGCTTAGGCACGGACCCGCAAGGTCAGGCCCTTGAGGAAGTTGCGCAGCAACTGGTCGCCACAGGTGCGGTAGTTGGTATGACCAAACTTGCGAAACAGTGCGCTCAGCTCTGGCTTGGATACCGGGAACTCCGCCGCCTTGAGGATGGCATGCATGTCGTCTTCCTTGAGTTCGAAGGCCACACGCAGCTTTTTCAGGATGATGTTGTTGGTCACCGGGGTTTCGATCGGCTGCGGTGGACGGCTTTCGTCCTTGCCGCGCTTGAAAATCACCAAGCCATCAAGGAAGTGAGCCATGACTTCATCCGGGCAGAACACGAAGCCTTCTTCCTCATCTTTTTTGAGGTAGGTCAGCAGGTCTTCCTTGGTCACGTCCATGCCGCCGAGCTTGATGATCTCGACCATCTTGTTGTCGCTGATGTCGAGCATGTAGCGCACGCTGCGCAGTACGTCGTTGTGAATCATGGTGGGCAATCCTGGTATTCAACTGATGACACCGCCGGAATCAGGCGGTGTCGGGAAAAGGGGAACGGTTTAGAACTTCTCTTTGCCGGACAGGTAACGCCATTGACCCACTGGCACCTTGCCAATGGACACACCGCCGATGCGGATGCGGCGGATGGCGATGACTTTCAGGCCAACGGCTTCGCAGAACAGTGCGATCACGCCGGGTTGCGGGTTTTTCATCGCAAAGCGCAGGCGGTTTTCGTTCTGCCAGCTGGCTTTCACGGCGGGCAGCTCTTTACCCTTGTAGGTCAGGCCGTGGTTCAGGCGGTTAAGGCCGTGGGCAACCATGTCGCCTTCGACTTCTACCACGTATTCCTGCTCGATCTTGGCGGCATCGGCGGTCAACTTGCGCAGAATCTTCCAGTCCTGAGTGAACACCAGCAGGCCGCTGGCTTTGGCTTGCAGGTCGGCGCTGGCGGTCAGGCGCAGGAAATGCCCCTTGAGCGGGCGCTTACTGAAGCGGTGTTCTTCGGACAGGGTCTCGGCGCTGATCGTGGCCATGGCGGTTTCAGGGTCCATGCCAGCCGGCGCGTGCAACAGAATGGTCACCGGCTCAGGCGCGGTGGCTTTGGCTTCTGGGTCCAGCTCGACTTTCTCGTCAGTGACCTTGAACTGCGGCTCGTCGATCACTTCGCCGTCCACCGAGACCCAGCCGCCTTCGATAAACAGCTCAGCCTCCCGACGGGAGCAACCGACCAGTTCGATAAGGCGTTTGGAGAGGCGTATGGGGTCAGTCATGACAAGGGCCGTAACAAAAGGGGGCCACTATTGTACCTGCCTGGCGCCGGTTAATCCCGGCCCCATTTCAGCGCATGTGCCTTAACATTATTTAACTGAGGCACCACGGATCAAATGTGGGAGCTGGCTTGCCTGCGATGGCGGTATACCAGCACCGGATGGGTAGACTGATCCGACGCCTTCGCAGGCAAGCGAGCTCCCACAGTTCAGGCCTTACGGGCCTGTTGCTGCTGGTGTAGGCGCAGGTGCAGCAATGGATAGGGCTGCCCAAGACCATCATGCTCTGTGCGCCCGATGACCTCAAAGCCTTGCTTGAGGTAAAAACCCAGGGCCTGGGGGTTCTGTTCGTTGACGTCCAGTTCATCGGCGTTCATGTGTTCGATCGCGTATACCAGCAATTGCCGGCCCAGTCCCTGGCCACGGTGGTGCGGGTCGATAAACAGCATCTCCACCTTACCCGCCGACACTCCGGCGAACCCGGTGATGTGTTGGCGTGAGTCTTTGGTGCAAATCAGCATCACTGCATCCAGGTAGCGGGTCAGCACCAGGTTTTTCAGCAGATCGATATAGCTGTCCGGCAGGAAGTCGTGGGTGGCGCGTACCGACGCTTCCCAGATCTGCGCCAGGCGCTCGTGGTCGCTGGCTTTAGGTGTGTAGATGACCGAATGCTGACGCATGACCGCTGCCCCTTGGCGTAATTGGCGCTGATGGGCAAAACGATAGACCTAAAAAAGCCCCGCATCTTGTCAGAGGCGGGGCTTTTTTAAAATTTTACGCAAACACCCTTCAGTCGCGCTTTTCAGCCCACAAGTCGTACTCGTCGGCGTCGGTCACGGTGCACCAGACCTTGTCGCCCGGTTTCAAGCCGCTGGCATCGTCAATAAACACGTTACCGTCGATTTCCGGGGCATCGAAGAAGCAGCGGCCAACGGCGCCTTGCTCGTCGACTTCATCGATCAACACTTCGATTTCCTTGCCGATGCGCAGTTGCAGGCGTGCCGAGCTGATCGCCTGCTGGTGCGCCATGAAGCGCTCCCAACGGTCTTGCTTGACGTCGTCCGGCACCACGGCCAGATCCAGCAGGTTGGCCGGAGCGCCCTCCACCGGCGAGTACTGGAAGCAGCCGACGCGGTCCAGCTGCGCTTCGGTCAGCCAGTCCAGCAGGTACTGGAAGTCTTCTTCGGTCTCGCCGGGGAAGCCGACGATGAAGGTGGAACGGATGATCAGTTCCGGGCAGATCTCGCGCCAGTTCTTGATGCGTGCCAGGGTCTTGTCTTCGAACGCCGGGCGTTTCATCGCCTTGAGCACTTTCGGGCTGGCGTGCTGGAACGGGATGTCCAGGTACGGCAGGATCTTGCCGGCGGCCATCAACGGGATCAGTTCGTCCACGTGCGGGTACGGGTAAACGTAGTGCAGGCGCACCCACACGCCCAGGCTGCTCAACGCTTCGCAGAGTTCGGTCATGCGGGTTTTCACCGGCGCGCCGTTCCAGAAGCCGGTGCGGTATTTCACATCGACGCCGTAAGCGCTGGTGTCCTGGGAGATCACCAGCAGCTCCTTGACGCCAGACTTGACCAGGCGCTGGGCCTCATCAAGCACATCACCGACCGGGCGGCTCACCAGCTTGCCGCGCATCGACGGGATGATGCAGAAGCTGCAGCTGTGGTTGCAGCCTTCAGAAATCTTCAGGTACGCGTAGTGACGCGGGGTCAGCTTGATGCCCTGGGGTGGCACCAGGTCGATCAGCGGGTTGTGGTCCTGACGTGGCGGCACCACTTCGTGCACGGCGTTGACCACCTGCTCGTACTGCTGCGGGCCGGTCACGGCCAGCACGCTCGGGTGCACGTTGCGGATATTGCCTTCTTCCACACCCATGCAACCGGTCACGATGACCTTGCCGTTTTCCTTGATGGCTTCGCCGATCACTTCCAGTGACTCGGCTTTGGCCGAGTCGATAAAGCCGCAGGTGTTGACCACCACCACATCGGCGTCCTGGTACGTGGACACGACGTCATAGCCTTCCATCCGCAATTGCGTGAGGATGCGCTCGGAGTCGACCAGAGCCTTCGGGCAACCCAGGGAAACAAAGCCAACCTTGGGGTTGGCTTTTGCGATGGTGGTGGACATGTCTAACCTCGGTATTGAATGACGCTGCCGGTCGTGCACGACAAGGCAACGGATGGGCGCTTGGTGCGCCTCTGATCAAAAAGTGCGCAATTCTATCGGCGGGCAGCGCACTTGACCAGCTTTATGCAGGGAAATGCGACGAGTGCTGCGCTATGCTTTGCGCCGTTGCACACGGGTAATGCCCTTGGGTCAATAAAACGTCTGTTACGAGAAGTAAAACAGTACATGCTAGGGTCAGCTTAGTCGTGCTGTTTATAAAAGACCTCGGGTCAAAGGGCAGGAGTGGTTGATGGGTCAGGCAAGTAGTCAGGCAGCAGGTGCCGAGCATTCAAACGCCAAGCCGATTGGCATGTTGGTGGCGGCGGTCGGGGTGGTTTATGGCGATATCGGGACCAGCCCGCTCTACACCCTTAAAGAGGTGTTCAACGGCGGTTATGGCGTGCAGGTCAACCATGACGGTGTTCTGGGGATTTTGGCGCTGATCTTCTGGTCGCTGATCTGGGTGGTGTCGATCAAGTACATGTTGTTCGTGCTACGTGCCGACAACCAGGGCGAGGGCGGGATTATGGCGCTCACCGCGTTGGCGCGGCGGGCCGCCGGGGAACGCGCAAAATTGCGCAGTTTCCTGGTGGTGTGCGGCCTGTGTGGTGCGGCGCTCTTTTATGGCGACAGCATGATCACCCCGGCGATTTCGGTATTGTCGGCCATCGAAGGCCTGGAGCTGGCGTTCGACGGCCTGGAAAAATGGGTGGTGCCCATTGCGTTGATCGTGCTGGTGGCGCTGTTTCTGATTCAGAAGCACGGCACCGATCGTATCGGCAAGTTGTTCGGCCCGGTGATGGTCACCTGGTTCCTGGTGCTGGGCGGTCTGGGGGTATATGGCATCTTGCAGCAGCCCGAAGTATTGAACGCACTTAACCCGGCATGGGGCGTGCGTTTCTTTATGGTTCACCCCGGCATCGGCGTGGCGATTCTGGGCGCGGTGGTGCTGGCCTTGACCGGCGCCGAAGCGCTGTACGCCGACATGGGCCACTTCGGGCGCAAACCCATTGCCCGTGCCTGGTTCATCCTGGTGCTGCCGGCGCTGGTGCTCAACTATTTCGGCCAGGGCGCGATGCTGCTGGGCGATCCGGAGGCCGCGCGCAACCCGTTTTACCTGCTGGCGCCGAGCTGGGCGCTGATCCCGCTGGTGGGCTTGTCCACCCTGGCGACCGTGATCGCGTCCCAGGCGGTGATCTCAGGTGCGTTCTCGTTGACGCGCCAGGCGATCCAGTTGGGTTACATCCCGCGTATGCATATCCAGCACACTTCGAGTGCCGAGCAGGGCCAGATCTACATCGGCGCCGTGAACTGGTCGCTGATGGTGGGCGTGATCCTGCTGGTGCTGGGTTTCGAGTCCTCCGGCGCTCTGGCCTCGGCCTACGGTGTAGCGGTGACCGGCACCATGCTGATGACCACTATTTTGGTGTCGGCGGTCATGCTGTTGTTGTGGAAGTGGCCGCCGGTGCTGGCAGTGCCGGTGTTGCTCTGCTGCTTGCTGGTGGATGGTCTGTTCTTCGCCGCCAACGTGCCCAAGGTGATCCAGGGTGGCGCGTTCCCTGTGCTCGCGGGGATCGTGTTGTTCGTGTTGATGACCACCTGGAAGCGCGGCAAGCAATTGCTGGTCGAGCGCCTCGACGAGGGTGGGCTGCCGTTGCCGATCTTTATCGGCAGCATTCGCGTGCAGCCGCCCCATCGCGTACAGGGCACGGCGGTGTTTCTCACCGCCCGCCCGGATGCTGTGCCCCACGCGCTGTTGCATAACCTGCTGCACAACCAGGTGCTGCATGAGCAAGTGGTGCTGTTGACGGTGGTCTACGAAGACATTCCACGGGTGCCTGCCGCACGGCGTTTCGAGGTGGATTCCTACGGTGAGGGCTTCTTTCGCGTGATCCTGCACTTTGGCTTCACCGATGAGCCGGACGTGCCCGAAGCACTGAAGCTGTGCCATCTGGATGACCTGGATTTCAGCCCGATGCGCACCACCTATTTCCTCAGCCGCGAGACCGTGATTGCCTCGCGCATCAAGGGTATGGCGCGCTGGCGCGAAACCTTGTTTGCCTTCATGTTGAAGAATGCCAACGGCAACCTGCGCTTCTTCAAGTTGCCGGTAAACCGTGTGATCGAGCTGGGCACCCAGGTCGAAATGTAAGGCGCTGCATATCGGGAGCCGGCAATCGGCTCCCGCTTTCCTTTCTGAACCCTGTGCAATCGATGGTTGTCGACTAGGCTGGTAGGAGCGAGCTTGCTCGCGAAAAACGTCAACGATAACGCGTTAATCCTGGTTAAACGCTGCGCCTGTGCGGCCTTCGCGAGCAAGCTCGCTCCTACACAAATGCTTATGAAACCCACAAGAGGTGCGCCATGAGTCAGCTGCTCGAACCTTATACCCTGCGCCAATTGACCCTGCTCAATCGCATCGCGGTCTCGCCGATGTGCCAATATTCCAGCGACGACGGTCTGGCCAATGACTGGCACCTGGTGCATCTCGGCAGCCGAGCTGTGGGCGGCGCCGGGCTGATTTTCACCGAAGCCACCGCCGTGACGGCTGATGGGCGTATCACCGCCCAGGATCTGGGCCTGTGGAACGACGCCCAGATCGAACCGCTGCAGCGCATCACGCGCTTTATCGCGGCCCAGGGCGCGGTGGCGGGTATTCAACTGGCCCACGCCGGACGCAAGGCCAGCACCCACCGGCCCTGGATCGGCAAGCATGGCAGCGTCAAGCCGGAGGAGGGCGGCTGGGTGCCGGTGGGCCCTTCGCCAATTGCGTTTGACCCCAATCACACCCAGCCCAAGCAATTGGACGAAGGGCAGATCCAACAAGTGATCGCCGACTTTGTCGCCGCCGCCAAGCGCGCCTTGACCGCAGGCTTTGAAGTGGTGGAAATCCACGCCGCCCATGGCTACCTGCTGCATCAGTTTCTTTCGCCCATCAGCAACCAGCGTCAGGACCACTATGGTGGCTCGTTCGAAAACCGCATTCGCCTGGTGCTGGAGGTGACCAAGGCCGTGCGGGCCGCCTGGCCACAGGAATTGCCGCTGTTTGTGCGGGTATCGGCCACCGACTGGGTAGAAGATGGCTGGAACCCGGATGAAACCGTGGAACTGGCGCGCCGCCTGAAAGATTTGGGTGTTGACCTGATCGATGTCTCTTCCGGCGGCACCGCTGCCAACGCCGAGATTCCCACCGGCCCCGGCTACCAGACCCGCTTCGCCGAGCGCGTGCGCAAGGAGTCGGGCATTGCCACCGGCACGGTCGGCATGATTACCGAACCGGCCCAGGCCGAGCACATCCTGCGTACCTGCCAGGCCGACATCATCTTCCTGGCCCGTGAACTGCTGCGCGACCCGTACTGGCCGTTGCATGCCGACGATGACCTGGGCGGGCGCAAAGCTATCTGGCCGGCGCAGTACCAGCGGGCAACCCACCGGGACCAACCGATCCATGAGTCGGATCTGCGCGATTGACCCTACTCACCTCTGTGCCAAACCCACCCTGATACGGTGGGTTTTTTCATGCTCGCGTTGTAGGCGTTCCGCAGCCGACACCGGCTATCACGTGAGTAATGGCTGTAGGTTTTTATTACTGAAGCTATTTTTTTAAGTGAATACTCTAAAAAAATCCCACGTGTGACGAGATAGTTTCTAAGCTTAGGGTGAGCCTGGTTCCTGGCCCAGGGAGGCAGGCTGTTTGTCCACGAAAGCGTTGTACTTCGGGGAGTTTGGAAATGGGCACCAGGAGTATTTGACTGATAGCAGGAGTAGTGGTCCATGGCCAAATCCTATGGCGTAGCGGGTGCGATGGCTTCTTTTCTGAGCCGCCGGATGTCTTTGCGGGGTCGAAGGTTGAGTTCGGATGAAATGGAGTTGCTGGCCCAGTACCGGGCGCTGACCGAGAGCGATCAGGTGGCGATGCGGTATCTGATTGGCGCGATGAAAAGCGTGTCGCGGTTCTAAGCCACCTGTGATCATTCCCACGCTGCGGCGTGGGAATGATCAGGCGGTTAATTTCAGGTGTACTTGCGCTGCTCCGGTGCAGGCGGGAAGTACTGATAGAGCCAGGTTTCGCTCAGAGTGCGGTCCTGGGTCCGAATAAACAGACGCAGCTCAACCGGCTCCACGCTGTCGCTGGTGGGGTACCAGTCGAACAGGATGCGATAGCCCTTGATGTTATCCAGCACCAGCACGCTGAAATCCTTCACCTCACCCTGGGAACAGGTCACCACCGGCTCGATGCCAGTGCCCGCCGGCAAGCGATCCAGGCCGCCGCCCTTGAAATCTACGGCAAAACGCCGCGCCCACACCTTCGGGTAATGCTCGCCGGGTGCCCA
Organism: Pseudomonas paralactis; assembly: GCF_001439735.1. Taxonomy (GTDB): domain Bacteria; phylum Pseudomonadota; class Gammaproteobacteria; order Pseudomonadales; family Pseudomonadaceae; genus Aquipseudomonas; species Aquipseudomonas paralactis. Next base: position 280,245 of record NZ_JYLN01000002.1, on the reverse strand, counting down.
GCCTTCGGTAAAACCACCCATGCCTGAGCGGGTCGCGTCGACCTGCGCCAACGGCGTGCTCACCGGTGGCAGTGCGCTCCAGTACAACTTGTAGCCATAGTTGAGCGAATCACCGGCGGCGACGGGCTTTTTCGGGGTCCAGAAGGCGACGATATTGTCCAGGGTTTCGCCGGTGGTAGGGATTTCCAACAGATCGATCGAGCCTTCGCCCCACGCAGTGGTAGGTTCAACCCACAGGCTTGGGCGCTTGCTGTACCAGTCAACGGTGTCCTGGTAGCTGGCGAATTCATGGTCGGTTTGCACCAGGCCGAAGCCTTTGGGGTCGGTGTCGGCAAACGCGTTGAATTGCAGCTTGGCCGGGTTGTTCAGTGGGCGGCAGACCCACTCGCCGTTGCCGCGCCACATGGCCAGGCGGTCCGAGTCGTGGATTTGCGGGTGGATGGTGTCGCACATGCGCCGCTCATGAGTGCCGCAGCTGAACATGCTGGTCATTGGGGCGATGCCCAATTGTTCGATGGCGGTGCGTGCATTGATGTGGGCGTCGATTGCCATCACCACCTGGTTGGCCTGGCAGTCGATATCGAAGCGGTAGGCGCCGGTTGCGCTTGGCGAGTCAAGCAGGGCGTAGACCACAAACCGGGTGGCATTCCTGTCCGGAGTTTCGAACCAGAACTGCGTAAAGTCGGGGAACTCCTCGCGTTTTTTCGCGTAGGTATCAATCGCCAGGCCACGGGCCGACAGGCCATATTGGCCGGTGGAATCCACCGCGCGAAAGTAGCTGGCGCCGAGAAACGACAGCACATCATGGCGGTCCAGCTCCGGCGCCTTGAACAGCTTGAAACCGGAAAAACCCAGGTCACCGGTCAGTTGCTGGGTGTCCACCGTGGTTTTTTCGTAGTTGAACAGCGAAGGGCGGAAGTGCACTTCGCGGGCCTCCCGGGTCTTGGGATCGACACTGTGCATGCGCACCGGCGTCTTGAAGCCCATGCCGACATGGAAGAACTGCACGTCCAGTTGGCCGTTCAGCTCCTTCCACAACGAATGGTTGGCGTCATAACCAATGGCATTGAAATTCTGCGGGGTCATGTTGGCCAGGGTGGGCGGCAGCACCTGCTTAGTGTCCTGATAGCCACGGGTGGCCAGTTGCTTGGCTTGCGCCTTGAGCGATTCGAAATCGAACGCCACGGCCTTGCCATCGGCGGCACGGTTCCCGGCCCAAGCCTGCGCGGCCAGCAGGCCACTGGCCGACAACCCTGTGTAAGCCGCAATGGCCATGGATGCTTTGAGCAAATTCCTGCGGTGCATAGAGACAACCTGTCGTGAGCAAATCCCGCGCCGTTCCTGGCACGTAACGGATCAGAAATAACGGTTCGGACATGCCTTCGGCCAAACGCAACGGACAATAAACAGACGCCGGATAGCTTAAGCGGTTCGATGAACAAGGCAAATTGATTGATGGCGGGATGATAGCTCTGCATGTGCAACAAGACATTTCCCGCTTGGCAGGTCAGCGTTACATCTGGAAGCACTCTAGATCACGGCTTTTTGGCACTTAGTCTTACGCTTGGGGCCTATTGGTCCTATGAACCCAAGTGTCTGGAGGCTACGAATGAATACCCGCGGATTGCTCGATCAGTTGCTCAAGTCTGGCCAGGATATGTTGCAAAACAAGGCAGGCGGCCAACGCAAATCCAACGACAAAAGCGCCCTTGGCGGTTTGCTCGGCGGCAGCGGGCTGGGCAGCATGCTCGGCGGTGCCGGCGGTGGTGCCCTGGCGGCAGGAGCCATGGGCTTGCTGCTGGGCAACAAAAAAGCGCGCAAATTCGGCGGCAAGGCCCTGACCTACGGCGGCCTGGCTGCATTAGGCGTGATTGCCTACAAAGCCTACGGCAACTGGCAAGCCCAGCAAGCCAGCGCCCCGCAAGCCGAGCCACAAACCATCGACCGCCTGCCACCGGCCCAGGTCGAACAACACAGCCAGGGCATCCTCAAGGCACTCGTTGCAGCGGCCAAGGCAGACGGCCATGTGGATGAGCGCGAACGCGCGTTGATCGAAGGCGAATTCACCAAGCTGGACAACGACCAGGAGCTGCAACACTGGCTGCACGCCGAACTCAACAAACCCCTGGACCCCACCGATGTTGCCCGCGCCGCCAGCACCCCGGAAATGGCCGCCGAAATGTACATCGCCAGCGTAATGCTGGTGGATGAGGAAAACTTCATGGAAAAAGCCTACCTGGACGAACTGGCGCGCCAACTGAAACTTGAACCCGGTTTAAAGCTGGAGCTGGAAAAGCAAGTGCGGCTCAACGCATAAGTAAGGCTATCGACGCAGCTCTACCCGCTAACCACGATGCGAAGCGAGCCGCTCTTGCTCTTGATCTGCTTTTGATCTTGATCTCAGGCGCCCCGTTAAACCACGCTGGCCGGAATTCGACAGGGATTTGGGGGGTAAACCGGCAGGGACGCCGGTTTAGCCGCCCCGCGCCATGGATGGCGCGTGGCGGCGGCCCCCCAAATTCATGGCGAATTACGGGCACACCGAGCCCAGGCGAGGTGCCGAGTGGTGGGGCAAGAGCCCTTTTGGTTACTTTTGGGGCTCTTTTCCAAAAGTGACCCGCTGTAAAAGCGGAACCCATAGCAGCCGTTACCCAAATAACGGATATGTACTCGGTCTCATCGGGAGCAAGCCCCCTCCCACATCTGCTCCACGCCCCCTCAGTTAGATCCCTATAGCTGCAGATGCCCCCATCCCACTTATGCATTCTGTGGCCCCTCCCTCAAAAGCGTTGATAAACCCGAGCATCCGCTCAGCTATACTCCCCTCCATTTGAATGCCCCTGCGAGGAATTACTGTGAAGAACTGGACCCTGCGCCAAAGGATTTTGGCGAGCTTTGCGGTAATCATCGCCATCATGCTGCTGATGGTAGTGCTCTCTTATTCACGCCTGCTGAAGATCGAAGCCAGCGAAAACTCCGTGCGCGACGACGCCGTGCCCGGCGTGTTTTTCAGCTCGATGATCCGCAGCGCCTGGGTCGACAGCTACCTGCAAACCCAGGAACTGGTAGGGATCCACGAAAACCAGGGCATTTCCGACGAAGACAGGCAGGACTACAAGTCATTCGAAGCGCGGCTTGAGCAGCACATGGCCAGTTACGCGAGCACGATCAATATCACCCAGGATCGCACCGAGTTCGATGCCTTCGAAAAACTGCACCAGAACTACAACGCTATTCTTGCCCAGGTCCTGGCGGCTCATCAGAGTAACAACCCGACCGAGGCACTGAGGCTGTTCAACGAGCAACTGACCCCCGCCTGGACCGCAGGCCGCATGAAGCTCAACGACATCATCAATGAGAACAAACAGGTCGCCGACAACGCCACCGCAGCCATCGATGATGCAGTAGCGGCGGCGAAGGTCAGCATGGGTGTCTCGCTGCTGCTGGCGATTCTCGCCGCGGCGCTGTGCGGCCTGTTGCTGATGCGCGCGATCATGGCGCCGATGCAACGTATCGTGCAGATCCTGGAAGTCATGCGCACCGGCGACCTGAGCAAGCGCCTGAACCTGGAGCGCAAGGACGAATTCAACGCGGTCGAAACCGGCTTCAATGACATGATGACCGAGCTGACTGCCCTGGTGTCCCAGGCGCAGCGTTCGTCGGTGCAGGTCACCACCTCGGTCACCGAGATTGCCGCGACCTCCAAGCAGCAGCAGGCCACCGCCACTGAAACAGCAGCTACCACCACCGAAATCGGCGCTACCTCCCGTGAAATCGCGGCCACGTCCAAAGACCTGGTGCGCACCATGACCGAAGTCTCCACCGCCGCCGATCAGGCTTCGGTGGCCGCCGGTTCCGGCCAGCAGGGCCTGGCACGTATGGAAGAGACCATGCACTCGGTGATGGGCGCCGCCGACCTGGTCAACGCCAAGCTGGCGATCCTCAATGAGAAGGCCGGCAACATCAACCAAGTGGTGGTCACCATCGTCAAGGTGGCCGACCAGACCAACCTGTTGTCGCTCAACGCCGCCATCGAAGCGGAGAAAGCCGGTGAATACGGACGCGGATTTGCCGTGGTGGCCACCGAAGTGCGCCGCCTGGCCGACCAGACTGCCGTGGCGACCTACGACATCGAGCAAATGGTGCGTGAGATTCAGTCAGCAGTGTCGGCGGGCGTAATGGGCATGGACAAGTTCTCCGAGGAAGTCCGCCGGGGCATGTCCGAAGTGCAGCAAGTGGGCGAGCAACTGTCGCAGATCATCCATCAGGTTCAGGCCTTGGCGCCGCGGGTGTTGATGGTCAACGAAGGGATGCAGGCTCAGGCCACCGGCGCTGAACAGATCAACCACGCGCTGGTGCAATTGGGCGATGCCAGCAGCCAGACCGTCGAATCCCTGCGCCAGGCCAGCTTTGCCATTGATGAACTGAGCCAGGTCGCAGTGGGTCTGCGCAGCGGCGTGTCGCGTTTCAAAGTCTGATGAGCGACCTCGCGGCTAAACGCGTCGCCGTCCCGGCAGCGAAAAAAGCATTGTTCCTGGTGTTCTGCATCGGCACCGAACGCTTTGCTCTCAAGGCCACCGAAGTGGCGGAGGTGTTGCCGCGCCTGCCGCTCAAACCCATCGCCCATGCGCCCCTGTGGGTGGCGGGTATCTTCGCCCATCGCGGCGCACTGGTGCCGGTAATCGATGTGAGTGCCCTGACGTTCGGCACCTCGGCCCAGGCCCGCACCAGCACGCGGCTGGTGTTGGTCAACTACCAGCCGCAGCCCTGGAGTGAAGCGCGTTGGCTGGGGCTGATCCTGGAGCAGGCCACCGACACCCTGCGTTGCGACCCCGCCGAGTTCCAACCTTATGGCGTGGACAACCAGCAGGCCCCCTACCTGGGGCCGGTACGCGAGGATGCCCAGGGCTTGATGCAATGGATTGGTGTTGCCCAGTTGCTGACCGCTGAAGTACGTGCCTTGCTGTTTTCCGCCGAGTTGAGCCTATGAGCAGTGACCCGCGTTTTTCGGCGTTCTTGAAAGAACGTATCGGCCTGGACGTTGCCTCGGTGGGCGAGGCGATCATCGAGCGTGCGGTGCGCCAGCGCTGCCAGTCCTCCCAGGCGCAGTCGACGCAGGATTACTGGCAGCTGTTGCAACATTCCCACGACGAGCAGCAGGCGCTGATCGAAGCGGTGATCGTTCCCGAGACCTGGTTTTTTCGCTACCCCGAGTCCTTCGCAACCTTGGCCCGCCTGGCCCAACTGCGCCTGGCCGAGATCAAGCAGATGCGCGCGCTGCGCATTCTCAGCCTGCCGTGTTCGACGGGTGAAGAGCCCTATTCGATTGCCATGGCCTTGTTGGATGCAGGCCTGGCGCCTCATCAGTTCAAGGTGCAGGGGATGGACGTCAGCCCGCTGTCGGTGGAACGCGCCCGGCGCGGCGTGTACGGCAAGAACTCGTTTCGCGGTGCCGATCTTGAGTTTCGCGACCGCCACTTCATTGAAGAGACCGGCGGTTACCGCATCGCCGACCGCGTGCGCGAGCAAGTGCGCCTGCAAGTGGGCAACTTGCTGGACCCGACACTGCTGGCCAACGAGCCAACCTACGATTTTGTGTTCTGCCGCAACCTGTTGATCTACTTTGACCAGCCAACCCAGAAGCAAGTTTTCGATGTACTCAAGGAGCTGACGCACGTAGACGGTGTGCTGTTTATCGGCCCGGCCGAGGGCAGCCTGCTGGGGCGTCATGGCATGCGTTCGATTGGCGTGCCGCAATCCTTTGCCTTCAGTCGGCACGTTGAGCAGGCGGCGCCGGTGTTCGTGCCGACGCCGGCGCCAATACCGCAGCGCAGCACGGCACCGATACCCCGCAAGCCGCGTCCGTTCAGCACGGTCAGTACGGTCAGCACTCAAGTGGCGCCGGTCAAGGTGCCCCACAGCGACGCGGCGGATTTGCTCGGTCAGATCGCCACCCTGGCCAATGAAGGCAAAAGTGCCGAAGCCCGGGCCGCCTGTGAGCGTTATTTAAGCAGCCACCCGCCGGTTGCCCAGGTGTTTTACTGGTTGGGTCTGCTCAGCGATGTGGCCGGCAGCGCCCTGGAGGCCCAGGGGTACTACCGAAAAGCCTTGTACCTGGAACCGCAGCATGCGCAGGCCTTGATGCACCTGGCCGCGTTACTCGAGTCTCAGGGCGACAGTGCGGGGGCGCGCCGGCTACAGGCTCGCGCCGCCCGTAGCGAGCGAGCACACAGTGAGTCCGAACGATGAACAGCCCTGACGCGCTCGACACCGCAGGCCTGGACCTGACGCTGACCGATACCCAAGCCATCGACGACTGTTGGAACCGTATCGGCATTCATGGCGACAGGTCCTGCCCATTGCTGGTCGAGCACATCCATTGCCGCAACTGCTCGGTGTATTCCGCCTCCGCTACGCGCCTGCTCGACCGCTATGCCCTGCAGCAGGATGATCAGCGCCCGCAGGCCGCCGCCGAAGCGGATAGCGAGGTGGTCACCCGTTCGCTGTTGATGTTCCGCCTCGGTGAAGAATGGCTTGGTATTGCCACCCGCTGCCTGGTGGAAGTGGCGCCATTGCAACCGATCCACTCCTTGCCGCACCAGCGTTCCCGTGCGCTTCTGGGGGTTGCCAACGTGCGGGGCGCGCTGGTGGCGTGCCTGTCGCTGGTGGAATTGCTGGGCCTGGACAGCACCAGCAGCGCGCCCTCAGGCGGGCGCATCATGCCGCGTATGTTGATCATCGCCGCCCAGGACGGCCCAGTGGTCGTGCCGGTGGATGAAGTGGATGGTATCCACGCCATCGATGAGCGCACCTTGAACGCGGCGTCGGCTTCCGGTACCCAGGCCAGCGCACGCTATACCCAAGGTGTGTTGCAGTTCAAAGGCCGCAGCCTGCGCTGGTTGGACGAAGCGCAATTGTTGTCCGCCGTGACCCGGAGCCTCGCATGACCCCCGACCAGATGCGTGATGCCTCACTGTTGGAGCTGTTCAGCCTGGAGGCCGATGCGCAAACCCAGGTATTGAGCACGGGCCTGCTGGCGCTGGAGCGTAACCCGACCCAGGCGGATCAACTCGAAGCCTGTATGCGTGCCGCACATTCGCTCAAGGGCGCGGCGCGGATTGTTGGGGTGGATGCCGGGGTCAGCGTGGCCCATGTCATGGAGGATTGCCTGGTCAGCGCCCAGGAAGGCCGTCTGTACCTGCAACCCGAACATATCGATGCGTTGCTGCAAGGCACTGACCTGCTGATGCGTATCGCCACGCCAGGCAACAGTGTGGGGCCGGTGGATATCCAGGCGTACGTGGCGTTGATGGAGCGTTTGCTCGACCCGGCACAGCCCCCCGCCGTACCTGCGCCAAAACCTGAGCCCGAGCCTGCCCCGGCGCCGTTCGTTGAGGTGTTGCCGCAAGAGCCAGAACTTGTACCGCCTGTCAGCAGTGAACCGCCGCGCCAGAACAAGCGCATGACCGAGGGGGGCGAGCGTGTGCTGCGGGTCACCGCCGAGCGCTTGAACAGCCTGTTGGACCTGTCGAGCAAATCCCTGGTGGAAACCCAGCGGCTCAAGCCTCACCTGGCCAGTATGCAACGCCTCAAGCGCATTCAAAGTAACAGCCTGCGCGCCCTCGACACTCTGGACGGTCACCTCAAGCACCTGGATTTGAATCTTGAGACTCAGGAAGCCCTGGCCGATACGCGCCGCTTGTTGAGCGAAGCCCAGACGCTGCTGGCGGATAAAAACGCCGAACTGGACGAGTACGCCTGGCAGGCCGGCCAGCGCGCCCAGGTGCTCTACGACACCGCGCTGGCCTGCCGCATGCGACCGTTTGCCGACGTACTGGCAGGGCAGGTGCGCATGGTGCGTGACCTCGGTCGCAGCCTGGGCAAGCAAGTGCGCCTGGAAATCGAGGGCGAAAAAACCCAGGTCGATCGAGACGTATTGGAAAAGCTCGAAGCACCGCTCACGCATTTACTGCGCAATGCCGTCGACCACGGCATCGAAATGCCCGAGCAGCGTGTACTGGCAGGCAAACCGGCGGAAGGCCTGATCCGCCTGCGCGCATCCCATCAGGCCGGGTTGCTGGTGCTGGAGTTGAGCGACGACGGCAACGGTGTCGACCTGGAGCGCCTGCGCGGCACCATTGTCGATCGGAATTTGTCGCCGGTGGAAACGGCCCTGCGCCTGAGCGAAGAGGAGCTGCTGACCTTCCTGTTCCTGCCGGGGTTCAGTCTGCGCGACAAGGTCACCGAGGTGTCCGGCCGTGGTGTTGGCCTGGATGCGGTGCAGCATATGGTCCGCCAATTGCGTGGCGCGGTGGTGCTGGAGCAGACGGCGGGGCAGGGTAGTCGCTTCCATCTGGAAGTGCCGTTGACCTTGTCAGTGGTGCGCAGCCTGGTGGTGGCAGTCGGCGAAGAAGCCTATGCCTTTCCCCTGGCGCATATCGAACGCATGTGCGACCTGGCCCCCGACGACATCGTGCAGTTGGAAGGCCGCCAGCACTTCTGGCATGAGGGTCGGCATGTTGGCCTGGTTGCCGCCAGCCAGTTGCTGCAGCGCCCGCCGGGGCAGACCCCGTCAGATACCTTGAAAGTGGTGGTGATCCGCGAGCGCGATGCCGTGTACGGGATTGCCGTAGAGCGTTTTATCGGCGAGCGCACCCTGGTGGTGTTGCCGCTGGATGATCGCCTGGGCAAGGTCCAGGACATTTCTGCTGGGGCCTTGCTCGATGATGGCTCGGTGGTATTGATTGTCGATGTCGAAGACATGCTGCGTTCGGTGGACAAATTGCTCAACACCGGCCGCCTGGAACGTATCGCCCGGCGCAGCCAGCAGGCCACCGAAGCGCCGCGCAAGCGCGTGCTGGTGGTGGACGACTCGCTGACGGTACGCGAGCTGCAACGCAAACTATTACTCAATCGCGGTTATGAAGTCGCTGTTGCGGTCGATGGCATGGATGGCTGGAACGCATTGCGCTCCGAGGACTTCGACCTGCTTATCACTGATATTGATATGCCTCGCATGGACGGTATTGAATTGGTCACACTTTTGCGCCGTGACAGTCGCCTGCAATCGTTGCCGGTGATGGTGGTTTCCTACAAGGATCGTGAAGAAGACCGCCGCCGTGGGCTCGACGCGGGCGCCGACTATTATTTAGCCAAAGCCAGTTTCCATGACGACGCCTTGCTCGACGCCGTGGTTGAACTGATTGGAGGCGCCCGGGCATGAGGATTGCGATCGTCAATGACATGCCCCTGGCCGTAGAGGCATTGCGCCGTGCCTTGAGTTACGAGCCCGCCCACGAGGTGGTGTGGGTAGCCAGCAATGGCCTGGAAGCGGTGCAGCGTTGCGCCGAGCTGACCCCGGACCTGATCCTGATGGACTTGATCATGCCGGTGATGGACGGCGTGGAAGCTACCCGCCAGATCATGGCCGACACGCCATGCCCGATCGTGATCGTCACCGTTGACCGCCAGGCCAACGTCAGCCGTGTATTCGAAGCCATGGGCCACGGCGCCCTGGATGTGGTGGACACCCCGGCACTGGGCGTGGGCAACCCCAAGGATGCGGCGGCGCCCCTGTTGCGCAAGATCCTCAATATTGGCTGGCTGATCGGCCAGCGCGGCACGCGGGTGCGTGCCGAAACCCCGCCGCAGCGGGTCACCGGCAAGCGTCAACGGCTGGTGGCGATTGGTTCTTCGGCCGGTGGGCCGGCGGCCCTGGAAGTTCTGCTCAAGGGTTTGCCCCGGGATTTCCCTGCCGCCATCGTGCTAGTGCAGCATGTGGACCAGGTGTTTGCCGCTGGCATGGCCGAGTGGCTGAGCAGCGCCTCAGGCTTGCCGGTGCGCCTGGCTTGTGAGGGCGAGCCGCCTCAGGCCGGGGTAGTATTGCTGGCTGGCACCAACCACCATATTCGCTTGTTGAAAAATGGCACGCTAGCCTATACCGCAGAGCCGGTGAACGAGATTTACCGGCCCTCCATAGACGTATTTTTCGAAAGCGTCGCCAGTTACTGGAACGGTGACGCCGTCGGCGTACTACTGACCGGCATGGGACGCGACGGGGCCCAGGGCCTCAAGTTAATGCGCGAACAAGGATATTTGACCATCGCCCAGGATCAGCAGAGCTCGGCGGTGTACGGCATGCCCAAAGCGGCGGCGGCGATTGATGCTGCTGTTGAAATTCGCCCACTGGATAGAATTGCGCCCCGATTGCTGGAGGTCTTTGCAAAATGATCAAAAATCTCCCGCCGTGCTGGCTTGCAGGTAGTAATTCAGGTGACTGCACATGAATGATTTACAGCTCGACGACTTCAAGACCGATGAGAACGCCGCCATGGTGCTGCTGGTCGACGATCAGGCCATGATCGGCGAAGCCGTGCGGCGCGGCTTGGCCCATGAAGAAAACATCGACTTCCACTTTTGCGCCGACCCGCACCAGGCGATTGCCCAGGCGATCCGCATCAAGCCGACGGTGATTCTGCAGGACCTGGTGATGCCCGGGCTTGATGGCCTGACCCTGGTGCGTGAATACCGCAATCACCCGGCGACCGCGAATATCCCGATCATCGTGCTGTCCACCAAGGAAGACCCGCTGATCAAGAGCGCGGCCTTTGCGGCCGGGGCCAACGATTACCTGGTCAAACTGCCGGACAACATCGAACTGGTGGCACGTATCCGCTATCACTCGCGCTCCTACATGACCCTGTTGCAGCGCGACGCGGCCTACCGTGCACTGCGCGTCAGCCAGCAACAGCTGCTCGATACCAACCTGGTGCTACAACGCCTGATGAACTCCGACGGCCTGACCGGGCTGTCCAACCGCCGCCACTTCGACGAATACCTGGAGCTGGAATGGCGCCGCGCCATGCGTGACCAGACCCAACTGTCGCTGTTGATGATCGATGTGGATTTCTTCAAGACCTACAACGACAGCTTCGGCCACGTCGAGGGCGACGAAGCCTTGCGCAAAGTCGCCGCCACCATTCGCGATGCCAGCAGTCGCCCTTCGGACTTGCCGGCGCGCTATGGTGGTGAAGAGTTTGCGCTGGTCCTGCCCAACACCTCGCCGGGCGGTGCGCGCCTGGTGGCAGAAAAACTGCGCATGGCGGTGGCGGCGTTGAAAATCCCGCACATAGCCCCGGCTGAAGGTGCCAGCCTGACCATCAGTATTGGGCTGTCGACATTGACGCCGGTCCAAGGTACGGACTGCCGGCAGTTGATCATGGCGGCGGACAAGGGCTTGTACACGGCCAAGCATAATGGGCGTAATCAGGTTGGTATCGAGTAATTAGAGGCCAATTCTAATGTGAGAGGGGGGCTTCCCCCTTGCACTCCTGAGTTTCGTACTCATCCAAATTGATTACATATGAAAGTTTTTGAGCTAAGAAATCTGCCATCGTTGTAGAGCCGATGGCAGGGGGCAGGGCGGCGTTATTCTATTCTGAATCCAGACTTGCCATTATTCGCCCGCCACTCTTTGACCTCTTTTACAATGCCTTCTGGGCTGTCCTCTCTGTCATCTCTTGGGTAGTAGATTAGATCTGCTCCGTCCGGGTGCTCCGTCAGGCGTTCAAACTCGAAAACCATTTCAATGTCTTCTTCTTCGGTGCGAACGCTGCTGTCACAAAGAGAGATTACAAAGCTTAAAAACTCGCTTTCTGTGTACTCGGAAATTGATATTTTCATCTTAATTACCTTTGCCGTGAATACGCTTGTTAAGTTTTGGAGCATCAGCCCCGGCTGAAGGTGCCAGCCTGACCATCAGTATTGGGCTGTCGACGTTGACGCTGGTCCAGGGTACGGACTGCCGGCAATTGATCATGGCGGCGGACGAGGGACTGTACACGGCCAAGCATAATGGGCGTAATCAGGTTGGTATCGAATGATCTGAGGGCTGTATACCAATTCAAATGTGGGAGGGTGGCCCCTCACATATTTAAACTTCAGAGTTTTTCATGGTTTAGTAAAAAACTTAGGCGCGTTGAGTAAAAACGCCGCTCTTAATATCAGTTTAATGGCCGTATTTATTATGGTTCAACCTTAAATCCAGGCTTGTTATTGGTGGCGCGCCAGGTTTCAATTTTTTCAGTTATAGCTTCAATTGTACTTTCTGCGTCAGATGCGGCGTAATAAATAAGATCTGTTCCTGCCGGGTGTTCAGTGATTAACTCGAAGTGTTGTAAAAGCTCATCTAGTCGCTCATCGGTTGGAGCGGTGTTTTCCTTGAGTATTTCTTGCATGAGTAGTAGGAACTCATCTTTTGTATACTCGGAAAAGCTTTGTTTGAGTTTCATTGTTCGGCTCCTTTATTGTGAAGTTCCATGTGACGTTTAGGGGTTAGTAGGTGTAGATTTTCAGCATTATGATTCTGACCGCCCATCGGCAGCCGTCTTCGAACTCATTCGAATCGGCAGGTCGATTGTGCTGTTGACTGCCGAGGTTACCGTTGACTTGTTGAGTGAAATAAGAAGTCTGCCATCGTTGTGGAAACGATGGCAGGTGATAGGACGGCGTTATTCAATTCTGAAACCAGGCTTGCCATTATTCGCGCGCCACTCTTTAACTTCTTTTACTACAAATTCAGGTCCATCTTTTTCAGGCTCCGGATAAAATATTAGATCTGAACCAGAAGGGTGTTCGGTTAACGCTTCAAATTTTAAAATTGCATCGGTGTGCTCTTTTTCTGTGGCGTAGTCGTCGTTATAGATTTTCACAACCAAGTTTAAAAACTCACGCTCCGTCATCTCGCTCATTAATGTGCCCATTTTTAGGAACCTCTGTGAATGTCGATATGCTTTTTTGGCGTTAGAATCACGATATTGTCGATGCCGTATACTTCACCGTCAGTAGACACATATTTTTTATGATGAAGCTCAAACCGTATCCGTTTACCCACTGCTTCACTTTTTTTAACAATCGGCGAACGTCCATTTTTCATGGTGGCTAACTCACTAGGTGCAAAATGCTGAGCCAACTCTGAATCTGTAGACACTGCTTTCCAGAAAGCCTCACGAAATGCCTTGAAATTTTTAAACTGCTGGCCTCTCAACTGATCAGCGATTTGCGATGGAATGGGGGCGCCGTCGTCTGTGGTCGCTGCTCCAAGCCAGTTGCCAAACACAGGTTGGCCCATCCCGGTAGCAACTCCCGGATCCTCCCGCCTATCCCTGAACATCACATAGATAGGAGGCAACCCGGAATCTATAGGGAATACGGTTATAAAGTCATCAAAACGTGACTCACGGACTCCTGGAAACGAATCAACTCTGCCAGCAACCGGCGTCACCGTAGCTCCAACGTAAACAGGCGGTTCAGGCTGGTCAACGGGCAGAGTTGTTGAGCTATCCCCGGGGGCAACGATAGGTGTCCAGACCAACGTCCTGGGTGGGACGTCACTTGTCGTGACGGTGTACACCTTCCGCGCTGGATCGTAGGTCGCGGCAACCACCTTGACCTTGGAAGGCACGCTTGTACCGTCGGCAATGACCACAAACACTTCGGAGCGTCCATCCTCCGCCGTCTTTGAACTCATTCGCACTGGCAGGTCGATTGTGCCATTGAGTGCGGTGGTGAGCGTTGACTCGTTGACGTCTGGCAAAAACGTTGAAACCGGGGTACCGAGTGCGTAACGCTCCGCCAGTTCTCCGTTTGCAAGCTTGGGTGAATAGACCAGAGCTGAAACACCGACAAGTAAGCCGCCTGCCGTGCTTGCGACCAACTCCGTCAATGCGGCCACTGCTGACCGAATGGCAGCTTGCAGCGTGATGGTAATCCCTTCTGCTGTAGCGATAGTCCCGACTGAGGTCATGACTATCGCTTGAGTCGCAGAAGCAGTGCCCGACAGTCGATAGGTATTGGCTACTCGTACCGCTTCAATACGCGCCTGGGCCGTTGCTATCTGCTGCGCACGTTCCGCGAGGTCGCTGATTGCATTGGAGGCGTTGGCAAGAAACCGCGCGGACTCTGACTTCAGCACAAAATCATGGTGGCTGAGCCATCTCACCCCAAGAGCGGTGTTCTGCTGCAGATAAATAAGCTGTTTGAGTCCCTCAAGCTCGGGTTTGCTCAGTGGCGGTGTAACCTGTGGGTTGGCTGCGGGATAGTAAATCATCAACCCGTTCCGGTTTATGGCTAACGGTGGGTCAATAGGTTTGATCGCAGCCATCGTTTCTTCGATCATTTTGTCCAGCGTGTTTTTGTAAAGCATGAGGGTCTGGTCGGGTGTCAATCCAACGACCGAACCGGCAAGAGAGGCGAGTTCCACCTGCAGGTATTCCGGCAGCAACTGCACCTGAATTTCCAACTCATCGGCAATGGCCTTCAGATACTCATTGTGTAAATTTGCCCAGCCAGGATCATGTTCGGCTAAATTGGCCTCCAGTGTTTGCCGAGCCTTTGCCAACCCTGAAAGTTTTTTAGTCAGAATGTCTATGGAGCGCGAGAGAGCCTTGAGTTCTTGTGCGGCCCTCCAGACGTTGTCGTAAAGTGTGTAGGCATCGCCCAGATTGTTTATCGGGTCAGAAGAGGCAAGTGTTTCACGTAGCTTTGTATAAGTTAAGTTTTCCATCAGGTAAAAAGGGCTTTGATCATAGAGCCCATAGATGAGCGGTGCAGTACTGGCGTATTTGGATTTTTTCGCGTCGATGATTTCAAATGCGATTTTTTGATCGAGAATGGCTGAGGCTGTCTCTGTGAGTGCCTGTGAAGCTTTCGCGGCTTGCTGTTTCTCTGCGAGTTCGCCTTCAGTTTCAGTAGTGAGGGTTGCGAACCGTGCGCTGTACTCCGCGTCAATCAAGGATTGATTGTACTTTTGCTCTCCAATGAAATCGGCGGTGGTGCTAGGGAAATCAAATTGCTTGAAGCGGCTACGGTCTCCTTCACCTCGACGTGGCCCTTCTTGAAGGCCCCAGCCATCTCCACTTCCTACGTAACCTCCGCCTTCACCACCCCAATAAGTGTTTCGTCTCCCGGCGGTAATTATCGTCGGTTTGAGTTCTAAAGGTTGTCCTGGCTGCCACCCTTGTTGTGCCATAGGGCCTCTCCATTTTTGTGAGAGTGATCGTTAGAAGTTTCTGCGTCCTGAAGAAAAAGTTCAGGCGCTTTGATCGAACTTATTTGAGAAGGAGGAAATAAAAAACTGATGGCGTTTTGATTTGATTTTATGCGTGTAGGAGCCTTTGTAAGATGGTTCTGAAACTGATGTATTTATATTCTTGTATGTTTGTGACTTGAGTCTTGGGATGATTTGGCTAGCAACCTAATTGTTTGTTTTTATTGGAGTGGGTTGGTTTGTGGTCTTTTAGGCAGGCTCTGATTTGGATTTTCAAATTATTTGCATAAACAGATGAGCGGTCTGGTTTTAGCGAGTAGTAGGTCGGGTTTTCTAACGCGCGGCATCGTCAACCTATAGGAAATGCTGTGATGGTCGCGTGTCTGTCACTGAAGCAAGCGTGATGAGAGGGAAGCGCTGTCTTGGCAGAATCGACCAAGCGGGCTGCCGTTTCCAGCCGTTTGCCGTTATACTCACCGGCTTTCAAAAGTTCGCCAACGAGTGCTGCCCGCCATGGAAATCAACCCGATCCTTAACACCATCAAGGACCTGTCCGAGCGCTCCGAAACTATTCGGGGGTATCTTTGACTACGATCAAAAGCATGAGCGTCTGACCGAGGTCAATCGCGAGCTTGAAGATCCGAGTGTCTGGAACAAACCTGAATACGCCCAGGAACTGGGGCGCGAGCGCGCGGCGCTGGCGCAGATCGTCGACACCCTCGACGAGCTGAACACCGGTCTGGCCGACTGCCGTGACCTGCTGGACATGGCTGTCGAAGAGAATGACGAAGGCGCAGTGGGCGATGTCGTCGCCGAGCTGGCCCGTCTTGAGGAAAACCTCGCCAAGCTTGAATTCCGCCGTATGTTCAGCCATGAAATGGACCCGAACAACGCCTACCTGGATATCCAGGCCGGTTCCGGCGGCACCGAGGCCCAGGACTGGGCCAACATCCTGCTGCGCATGTACCTGCGCTGGGCCGACAAACGCGGTTTCGATGCGACCATCATGGAACTGTCTGCCGGTGAAGTCGCCGGTATCAAAGGCGCGACCGTACACATCAAGGGCGAATACGCCTTTGGCTGGCTGCGCACCGAGATCGGCGTGCACCGCTTGGTGCGCAAGAGCCCGTTCGACTCCGGCAACCGTCGCCACACCTCATTCTCTGCGGTGTTCGTCTCGCCAGAGATCGACGACAAGGTGGAAATCGAGATCAACCCGGCTGACCTGCGCATCGACACCTACCGTTCCTCCGGTGCTGGTGGTCAGCACGTAAACACCACCGACTCGGCTGTACGTATCACCCACGTACCGACCAACACCGTGGTCAGCTGCCAGAACGAACGTTCCCAGCACGCCAACAAGGACACCGCCATGAAAATGCTGCGGGCCAAGTTGTACGAGCAGGAAATGCAGAAGCGCAACGCCGCTTCCCAGGCGCTGGAAGACACCAAGTCGGATATCGGCTGGGGTCATCAGATCCGTTCGTATGTATTGGATGCCTCGCGGATCAAGGATCTGCGCACCAATATCGAACGCAGCGACTGCGACAAGGTACTCGACGGTGATATCGACGAATACCTGGAAGCCAGCCTGAAGTCCGGCCTCTAATACCCTCTGTGGGAGCGGGCTTGCCCGCGATCCCCCGCCGAAGGCTGGGGGCAACGAACCTGATGGAATATTTAAAGACATGAGCGACCAACAACTCGATCCGCAAGCCCTGCAACAGGAAGAAAACTCCCTGATCGCCCTGCGCAAGGAAAAGCTTGCTGCCGAGCGCGCCAAGGGTAACGCCTTCCCCAACGACTTCCGCCGCGACAACTACTGCGATGCCTTGCAGAAACAGTACGCGGACAAGACCAAGGAAGAGCTGGCAGAAGCGGCGATCCCGGTCAAGGTGGCAGGTCGCATCATGCTCAACCGTGGCTCGTTCATGGTGATTCAGGACATGACCGGGCGTATCCAGGTCTACGTCAACCGTAAAACCCTCTCGGAAGAAACCCTGGCCTCGGTGAAGACCTGGGACATGGGCGACATCATCGCAGCCGAAGGCACCCTGGCTCGTTCCGGCAAGGGCGACCTGTACGTCGAGATGACCAACGTGCGCCTGCTGACCAAGTCCCTGCGCCCGCTGCCGGACAAGCACCACGGCCTGACCGACACCGAGCAGCGCTATCGTCAGCGTTACGTTGACCTGATCGTCAACGAAGACGTACGCCAGACCTTCCGTGTGCGTTCCCAAGTCATCGCCCACATCCGCAGCTTCCTGATGCAGCGTGACTTCCTGGAAGTGGAAACGCCGATGCTGCAAACCATCCCCGGTGGTGCCGCAGCCAAGCCGTTCGAAACCCACCACAACGCGCTGGACATGGAAATGTTCCTGCGTATCGCGCCGGAGCTGTACCTCAAGCGCCTGGTGGTCGGCGGGTTTGAAAAGGTGTTCGAGATCAACCGCAACTTCCGCAACGAAGGCGTCTCGACCCGTCACAACCCTGAATTCACCATGTTGGAGTTCTACCAGGCCTACGCCGACTACGAAGACAACATGGACTTGACCGAAGAACTGTTCCGTGAGCTGGCGCAGCTTGTTCTCGGCACTACCGACGTACCGTACGGCGACAAGGTGTTCCACTTCGGCGAGCCGTTCGTGCGTCTGTCGGTGTTCGACTCGATCCTCAAGTACAACCCTGAGCTGACCGCTGACGACCTGAATGACATCGACAAGGCTCGTGCCATCGCCAAGAAAGCCGGCGCCAAGGTGCTGGGCTTCGAAGGCCTGGGCAAATTGCAGGTGATGATTTTCGAAGAGCTGGTTGAGCACAAGCTGGAACAGCCGCACTTCATTACCCAGTACCCGTTCGAAGTGTCGCCGCTGGCGCGTCGCAACGACGACAACCCGAACGTCACTGACCGTTTCGAGCTGTTCATCGGCGGTCGCGAAATCGCCAACGCCTACTCCGAGCTTAACGACGCGGAAGATCAGGCCGAGCGGTTCATGGCCCAGGTGGCCGACAAGGACGCCGGTGATGACGAAGCCATGCACTACGACGCCGACTTCGTACGTGCCCTGGAATACGGCATGCCGCCGACCGCCGGTGAAGGCATCGGCATCGACCGCCTGGTGATGTTGTTGACCAACTCGCCGTCGATCCGCGATGTGATCCTGTTCCCGCACATGCGGCCACAAGCGTAACCGTTGCGAAATCCGAAGCCGCCTTTTATAAGGCGGCTTTTTTATGTGGCGTATTCCAGTGGCACCTTTAAAGGAAGAAGTGTGGTGAACCGCGTAATGGCTCAAGAAGGTGCCGCCGGCATTGCTGCTGCCGTGGCTGAAAGCGTTCAGTACCAGGGCCGCAAGGCCAGTCGACGGGGCAGCGAGCAACGCCGGCAAGACATTCTCGATGCGGCCATGCGTATTGTCGTGCGCGATGGCGTGCGTGCGGTCCGTCACCGTGCAGTGGCGGCAGAGGCGGGGGTGCCGCTATCAGCCACCACCTATTACTTCAAAGACATCGACGACCTGCTCACCGACACCTTCGCCCAGTACGTGGAACGAAGCGCTGCGTTCATGGGCAAGCTGTGGGTGCGCAACGAAGGCCTGTTGCGCGAGATGGTCGCCTATGGCGACGGCAGCCCGCAGTCGCGCTCGCAACTGGCCGATGATATCGCGCGGCTGACCGCCGATTACGTGCTGCGCCAACTCACCAATCGCCGCGAATACCTGATGGCCGAGCAGGCGTTTCGCCAGGAAGCCCTGCTGAACCCGCGCCTGGCCGAACTGGTGCGCTCCCATCAACAGATTTTGTTGCAGGGCACCGGGCAGTTTTTCCAGGTATTGGGCTCCCGTGAGCCGCAGCAGGATGCCAAGGTGTTGACGGCTATCATCAGTCGGATGGAATATCAGGGCCTGTTGGGCGGCGCAGAGCCTCTGACCGGTGAAGAGATGCTTGAAATCCTCAAGCGCTACATGCACCTGGTATTGGCTTCGGTCTGACAGCGTTTGAGCAAAGCCTGAGAGGGTTCAACGTTTAAAGAGGGAAATACCGGGTGGACGATTACCAGCAGACGATACGCAGCTTGTCCGATCGCATTGTGCTGGCGCAGACACCGATCCGGGTTCTCGACGCAGTGAAGTGGGACGAGAACATCCGCCAGGGTTTTCTCAAGGCCAAGGGCAAGGCCATGCCTGCCGTGGACCGCGATTACTACCTGAACCGGCCCCTGTCTTTTGATTCCAGTGCCGTGAAGCTGGAGTTCCAGAACATCGAGCGCGACATCACCCGCCGCCTGGGGCAGTTCAGCCCGGTGGGGCAGATCATGCGGCGCATGTGCCGCGAATACCGCATGGTGGTGCGTATGCTTGAAGCGCGCGGCACCGAGGACTTTGGCCTTATCTCTCAGGAACTGTACGGCGCTGCCTCCGATGCGTTCCACGCCGGCGACCCGACCCTGGCAGACCTGGGGCTGATGCTCTCGGACTACCTGAACAATATCGATGGCCGGGGCGATCTCAAGGACGAAGCCAAGACCCTCACCGCCAAGGACGCCGTAAGCCTGCTGCAAACCCGTCTGAACAAGGTGTTTGGCGAAGCAGAAGAGACCATTCGCGTGTTCGAATCCGACGGTATCGTCGCCGATGCAGCCGCGGGCGCCGACTACATCAAGATCCGCGCCGATGCGATGTTCAATGACCGCGACGTGCGCGCCCTGGAAGTACACGAAGGGCTGGTGCATGTGGGCACCACGCTCAACGGCCAGAACCAGCCGATCTGTACGTTCCTGTCCAAGGGCCCGCCGTCGTCCACCGTGACTCAGGAGGGCCTGGCGATCCTGATGGAAATCATCACGTTTGCCTCCTATCCCAGCCGCTTGCGCAAACTGACCAACCGTACCCGCGCCATCCATATGGTGGAGGAGGGCGCCGACTTCCTGCAGGTGTTCGAGTTCTTCCGTGAGCAAGGCTTTGAAATGGCCGAGAGCTATGGCAACGCCAGCCGGGTGTTCCGTGGTTCGGTGCCGACCGGTCTGCCGTTTACCAAGGATCTGTCCTACCTCAAGGGCTTTATCATGGTCTACAACTACATCCAGCTCGCCGTGCGCAAAGGCAAGCTGGAACAAGTGCCGCTGCTGTTCTGTGGCAAGACCACCCTGGAAGACATGCGCACCCTGCGCCAACTGGTGGATGAGGGGCTGGTGGTACCGCCCAAGTACCTGCCGGAGCAGTTTCGCGATATGAACGCGCTGGCGGCGTGGATGTGTTTCTCCAACTTCCTCAACCATTTGAGCCTGGATCGGATCGAGGCGGATTACTCCAATATCCTGTAACTGACGAAACCGAATCAAAAAATGTGGGAGCTGGCTTGCCTGCGATAGCGCTGGGTCAGCCAGCACTCAGTCACTGATAGACCGCTATCGCAGGCAAGCCATCTCCCACATTTGATCTTTACTGGTCTTCAGAACTTTCGCGAGGTTTCAACGGATGAGAATCCTCGGCATTTTATGCCTGCTACTCACATTGAACGGCTGCAGCTCCTTGCTGTTCTACCCCGAGCCCGGCCTACCCTTCACCCCAGAAAAAGCCCACCTGCAATACCGCGACGTCACGCTCACCACCGCAGATGGCGTGAAACTGCACGCCTGGTGGCTGCCGGCCAAACCCGGCGTGCCTCTCAAGGGAACGGTGCTGCACCTGCATGGTAACGGCGGCAACCTCGCCTGGCACCTGGGGGGCAGTTGGTGGTTGCCGGAGCAGGGTTATCAAGTGCTGTTGCTGGACTATCGCGGCTATGGGCTGTCGGAAGGCAAGCCGTCGTTGCCGGCGATCTACCAGGATATCGACGCCGCATTCGGCTGGATCGACAAGGCGCCTGAAACCCAGGGTCAACCGCTGATTATTCTCGGCCAAAGCCTGGGCGGTGCACTGGCGGTGCATTACCTGGCAGCCCACCCGGAGCGTCAAGCCCAACTAAAAGCCTTGGTACTGGACGGCGTGCCCGCCAGTTATCGTGACGTAGGACAATTCGCCCTGAGCACTTCCTGGTTAACCTGGCCGTTGCAGGTGCCCCTGTCGTGGCTGGTGCCCGACGCCGACAGTGCAATCAATGCCATACCCCAGCTGACCGGCGTGCCAAAACTGCTGTTCCACAGCCTGGATGATCCCATCGTGCCGGTGGCCAATGGCATCCGCCTGTATCAAGCGGCCCCCCCGCCCAGGGTGCTGCAACTGACCCGTGGCGGTCATGTACAGACATTTGCCGACAAGACCTGGCAAACCGTCATGCTGCGTTACCTGGACGACCCGCAGCACTTCAATGGCCTGCGCCGTCTGGGCGAGATTCCGAATTATCCAGTTCCTAAAGTTGATTCATCAGAGAGCCCGCAATGAGCGAAGAACGCAACATGATCCCGCTGATCCTCACCGGCATCGGCACCATCATCGGTACAGTCGGTTGCCTGTGGTACTACGGCTACTTGCACTTTGCCAAACCCGAAGATGCGTTGTTGCTCAGCGACTTCACCATGCTCAAGACCGTGCCCGGTGAGGATTACAAAGTCTCCCTCACGCCCGCCGCACAAGTGGCGCAGTGTGTCGACGGTGTGCTGGTGATGTTTGATACCGATCAGAAAGGCTTGAGCGGCGTGCTGGTGAACAACAAGAAGCAGGCCGTGCGTTGCATGGGGGAGCAAACCCCGCAATTGCAGGAGTAGGCCTGAGGATCACAACGCTTGATCAGCGCCCCGACGAAAATACCGGGAACCGTTTTGTGTAAAAAAGCCACAGAGGGCCATGTAACTTACACAGAAGGGGGCGGGGAAGCAGTGATCGATATTAATGTGATACGCAACATGCTGGCCATGGCCAGGGCGCATCAGGCGTTGGAGCGGCACGATGCCCAAGAGCAGGCGCGTAACAAATTGACTGGCAACCCGCCAGGCAACCCCACAAGCGCGAAGATGATAACGCCGCCGGATGAAGATACCGATCGTCCAATCACATTTTCGTAGCCAAAAAAAACCCACCGCGAGGTGGGTTTTTTTATCACTCAACAATCAATCAGTTAGCAACGGAAGACCGTGGCTTGACCGGCTGGTTGTCGTTGGAGATGGTCACTTCAACGCGACGGTTCATGGCACGGCCAGAAACGCTGCCGTTGTCGGCAACCGGATATTCCTTGCCGTAGCCCTGAGTCACGATGCGCGAGATATCCACACCTTGTTGAGCCAGTGCACGCTGTACGGAAGCTGCACGACGCTCCGACAGGCTCTGGTTGTACGAGTCCGAACCGGTGCTGTCGGTGTAGCCTTCAACGATGACTTTACGGTCCGGGTTGTCGCGCAGGAACTGCGCCAGCTTGGTGATGTTCACCAGGCCGCTGGATTTCAGGTCGGACTTGTTGGTGGCGAACAGTACGTCACCGAAAGTCACCAGGGTGCCACGGTCGGTTTGCTTGGCGTTCAAGCTGTTTTGCAACTGCTTGATTTGCGCGTCACGGGCGTCCAGCAGGGCGCGGGCACGTTCGTCGCCGGCGTTTTTCAGCTTGGCTTCGGATTCGCGCAGGACGATGGTGTCCTTGGCCACTTCAACGCGCTGGTTGGTCAGGTACGCGAGTTGGTCGACTTTCTTCTCGTCTTCGTTGTCGCGGTACGCCTTGTCAGCCTTGTCCAGCCATTCGCTGGCGTCTTTGGTTTCCAGGGCTGCCAGTTTGGTGGCTTGCGGGTTGGTTTGCAGGGCCGAGAAATTGGTCCGTGCATTTTCCAGGTTCGCGTTCGGCGGGGTGGAGCAGGCCGCCAAGGCAACGCTCATCGCCAGCAGGGCAGGGATCATCAATTGTTTACGCATAGTCGTGTCGTCCTTTCAATTCGATATCAGGTGCGATGCAGTCAAGGGGCAGTGCTTACTTCTGCATGATTGCAGCTGGGCGCATGCCTTCCTTACGCAGTTCTTCAACAGCCTTCTGAGAATCCTTCACAGCCTGTTGAGCCTTGGCAGCCTGGGCTTTACGCTCAGCGACGCGGGCATCCCACTCGGCTTGTTCAGCCAACTGACGAGCTTTCTCGTAGTTTTTGTCGTGCATCGCGATTTCAGCTTCTTTGAGCTTGTCCTGAGCCGACTTCATTTCAACGGCTGCAAACTCGGTACCGCCAGCGCTCACGGCGCTGTTAACGGCCGACTGGGTCACAGCGTACTGCTCGGTTGGAGGGTTGCCGGCGCAGCCTGCCAGAACGAAGCTGGTGCCGATTGCCAGCGCGGCCAATTTGAGCCCGCGCAGGTGGTTAAACGAGGATTTGGCGGTGCTGGTGTTCATCGTCTTCAACTCCATTGGATAACTCCTGAAAAACATCAAAATCCATCGTGGCGTATCGGTTGCGGGCCCGGCGATAAAGCACATGACGCCAGTTCAAACGACCGTTCCACAAGTGATGGCTACTGGCTGTGACCTGAGGCTTTTTTCAAAAGTTCAGCGGATATGGCGATTTGCCTAAAAAAATATCTGACTGAATGGTCAGTGTTCAGGATATGGAACTTTCCCAGCGCGCAGCGGTACTCCGAACCCGTAAAAGGCCCGGAATACCTGGGTTAAATTGACGTCAATAAACTGTTTTTCAGTGCTTCTGTTCGTCAGCGCTTGCGGACAAATCATGCAAGTAGCGGCGCGACAATGTCAGAAACCTGGGGGTGAGACCCACGTCTTCATACAGCGGATCCCCCTCTTCATCGGTGGCAATCACCTGGTCACCCTTGATATAGGGAAAGCTTTCTTCCAGCTCTTCAAGGGCGGCGCCGATCAACTCGCCGAGCAGTGCTTCGACGTGGCGCTTGGGGTACATCTCGGCAATGGCGGCCAGCCGTGCGGCAGATTCCACATCCAGATGAATCGCGTACTCAGTCTTGGTCAGGCGACCCTTGGCGGTTTCTTCCCAATGCTGGGCCAGTTCTCGAATTTTCATGGCTACCTCAATAAGCCCGCGCAGGCAGGCGGTGATGAGTGACCAGCCGCCCGCGTGAATAACGCGACGGCTTATCCTTGAGACTAGCTCCAAGGCGCAAGGTTTAAAGTGGTTTGCGTTCGGCCTTGTCAGAAACCGATGCCGACGGCACTCTTGAGCACCTGCGCGTCCCGGATTTCTGGCTGGAGATTGGCTGATGAGTGATATCGATGCACGCTTGCGTGAGGATGTTCACCTGCTGGGTGAGCTGTTGGGCAACACCATTCGAGAGCAGTACGGCGATGACTTTCTCGACAAGATCGAGCAAATCCGCAAAGGCGCCAAGGCTGACCGCCGCGGCGCTGTCTCGGACAAGGCGGCCGGCGACGAACTGAGTGCCAGCTTGAATCAGTTGCAGGAGGATGAGTTGCTGCCCGTAGCCCGGGCCTTCAACCAGTTCCTCAACCTGGCCAATATTGCCGAGCAATATCAACTGATTCATCGACGCGATGAATCGCAACCGGCGCCTTTTGAATCCCGGGTCTTGCCGGAGTTGCTGGCACGCCTTAAAAGCGAAGGCCACAGCAATGAATCGCTGGCCCGGCAGTTGGCGCGGTTGGAGATTGAGCTGGTGCTCACCGCCCACCCCACCGAAGTGGCCCGCCGTACGCTGATCCAGAAATACGATGCCATCGCCGCGCAACTGGCCCTGCAGGACCACCGTGACCTCACCAGCGCCGAACGCGAGCAGATCCGCGAGCGCTTGCAACGGCTGATTGCCGAAGCCTGGCACACCGAAGAAATCCGCCGCATCCGGCCCACCCCGGTGGACGAAGCCAAATGGGGCTTTGCGGTGATCGAACATTCGCTGTGGCACGCCATCCCCAATTACCTGCGCAAGGCTGACCAGGCCCTGCACGCTGCCACCGGCTTGCGCCTGCCTCTGGAGGCTGCGCCGATTCGCTTTGCCTCGTGGATGGGCGGCGACCGAGACGGCAACCCGAATGTCACCGCGCCGGTCACCCGCGAAGTGCTGTTGCTGGCGCGCTGGATGGCGGCCGACTTGTACTTGCGCGACATTGATCACCTGGCCTCCGAGCTGTCGATGCAACAGGCCAGCCCGGCGTTGCAAGCCAAGGTCGGCGACAGCGTCGAACCCTATCGCGCCCTGCTCAAGCAACTGCGCGAACGCCTGCGTGCCACACGCCAGTGGGCTCATGCGTCGTTGACTGCCAGCACCCCGGCACCTGCCGATGTGTTGCAAAACAACCGCGACCTGCTGGACCCGCTGGAGTTGTGCTACCAGTCACTGCACGAATGCGGCATGGGCGTGATCGCCGACGGGCCGCTGCTCGATTGCCTTCGCCGTGCAGTGACCTTCGGTTTGTTCCTGGTGCGCCTGGATGTGCGTCAGGACTCCAGCCGTCATTCGGCGGCCATGACTGAAATCACTGACTACCTGGGCCTTGGGCGTTATGAGGATTGGGACGAAGACGCGCGCATCCGCTTCCTGACCCAGGAACTGGCCAATCGTCGGCCGTTGTTGCCGGGGTATTTCAAAGCGTCGGCAGACACTGCCGAGGTGCTCAATACCTGCAAGGAAATCGCTGCCGCACCGGCTGCGTCGTTGGGCTCGTATGTCATCTCCATGGCGGGTGCCGCCTCGGATGTACTGGCGGTGCAGCTGCTGCTCAAAGAGTCGGGCGTACAACGGCCGATGCGTGTGGTGCCGTTGTTCGAGACCCTGGCCGACCTGGATAACGCCGGGCCGGTCATGGAACGGCTGTTGCAACTGCCGGGTTATCGCTCACGGTTGCAGGGCCCTCAGGAAGTCATGATCGGCTACTCCGACTCGGCCAAGGACGCCGGCACTACCGCCGCCGCGTGGGCGCAATACCGGGCGCAGGAGCGTCTGGTGGATATCTGCCGCGAACAGCAGGTGGAGCTGCTGTTGTTTCACGGTCGCGGTGGCACCGTCGGCCGTGGCGGCGGCCCGGCTCACGCGGCGATCCTGTCGCAGCCACCGGGCTCGGTGGCGGGGCGGTTCCGCACCACGGAACAAGGCGAGATGATCCGCTTCAAATTCGGCCTGCCGGATATCGCCGAGCAGAACCTCAACCTCTATCTGGCCGCCGTGCTGGAGGCCACACTGCTGCCACCGCCACCACCGGAGCCCGCGTGGCGTCACCTGATGGACGAATTGGCGGCAGACGGCGTCAGCGCTTACCGCGCCGTGGTGCGCGAGAATTCGCAGTTCGTCGAGTATTTCCGCCAGTCCACGCCGGAGCAGGAGTTGGGCCGCTTGCCCCTGGGCAGCCGCCCGGCCAAGCGTCGCGCAGGAGGGATTGAAAGCTTGCGCGCGATCCCGTGGATCTTCGGCTGGACCCAAACGCGCCTGATGCTGCCGGCCTGGCTCGGCTGGGAAGCCGCATTGAGCAAGGCGCTGGAGCGCGGTGAAGGTGAGTTGCTGGGGCAGATGCGTGAACAGTGGCCGTTTTTCCGCACGCGCATCGACATGCTGGAAATGGTGCTGGCCAAGGCCGATGCCGATATCGCCCGTCTTTATGATGAGCGCCTGGTGCAGCCAGACCTGCTGCCATTGGGGGCGCATTTACGCGACCTATTGTCGCAGGCCTGCGCTGTGGTGCTTGGCCTGACCGGCCAGTCGCAGCTACTGGCCCATAGTCCCGATACCCTGGAGTTCATCCGCCTGCGCAACACCTACCTCGACCCCTTGCACCTGTTGCAGGCCGAGTTGCTGGCACGTTCCCGCCAACAAGAGGCGGCGCAAGACAGCCCTCTGGAACAGGCGCTGCTGGTGTCCGTGGCCGGAATTGCCGCCGGTTTGCGCAACACCGGTTGAGGTTTCTCGCGTGTTCTCAATGGCTTGCGGATCAACCACAACGACCGCCCTGAAAAGGGCGGTCGCTGTTTGAGCAGGCGGGTTGCGCTCAGGCACACCCCGTTGCTGACGCATGTCGGGTGCGGGTTTCTCCTACTTTTGGCGGCTTGTATGGTGAGGGCCCGCTGTGTATCTTGATCAGCCTTTGGCCGTTTGATCGGCCTGGAACCATATTTTTACGAGATTGGCCCCACGCGGCGAATCCGAGCGTCATCTCTATAAAAAATTGAGGAGCACATCGATGCGCGTCATTCTGCTGGGAGCTCCCGGGGCCGGTAAAGGTACTCAGGCAAAGTTCATCACTGAAAAATTCGGCATTCCACAAATCTCCACCGGCGACATGCTGCGTGCCGCCGTAAAGGCGGGCACCGAGCTGGGCCTGATCGCCAAGAGCGTGATGGACAGCGGCGGCCTGGTCTCCGATGACCTGATCATCAACCTGGTCAAGGAACGCATCAGCCAGGACGATTGCAAGAACGGTTTCCTGTTCGACGGTTTCCCTCGCACCATTCCCCAGGCTGAAGCCTTGGTGAAGGCCGGTGTTGAATTGGACGCCGTGGTTGAAATCGCCGTAGAAGACGAAGAAATCGTCCAGCGTATTGCCGGTCGTCGCGTTCACGAAGGCTCCGGCCGCGTTTACCACATCGTCTACAACCCGCCGAAAGTTGAAGGCAAGGACGATGTTACCGGTGAAGACCTGGTGCAGCGTAAAGACGACACCGAAGAAACCGTGCGTCATCGCCTGTCGGTCTACCATTCCCAGACCAAGCCGCTGGTGGACTTCTACCAGAAGCTGTCGGCAGCCCAGGGCAAGCCAAAATACAGCCACATCCCTGGCGTGGGCTCGGTTGAAGCCATCACCGCCAAGGTTTTGCAAGCACTGAGCTGATCCCGCCATCCGCTTTGCGTACAACGGCCCGCTTGCGGGCCGTTGTTGTTTATACTGGCGCACTTTTTTCCCGATTTGGACACCCACACCGATGAGCACCCTGCTGGCCCTGGACACCGCGACTGAAGCTTGCTCCGTTGCCTTGCTGCACGATGGCAAGGTAACGAGCCACTACGAGGTGATCCCGCGCCTGCACGCGCAGAAGTTACTGCCGATGATCAAGCAGTTGCTCGAAGACGCCGGTACCACCCTGGCGGCCGTGGATGCCATCGCCTTTGGCCGTGGCCCCGGTGCCTTTACCGGCGTGCGCATTGCCATTGGTGTGGTGCAGGGCCTGGCGTTTGCCTTGGAGCGTCCGGTATTGCCGGTGTCCAACCTGGCCGTGCTGGCCCAGCGCGCACTGCGTGAACACGGCGCCACGCAAGTGGCCGCGGCGATCGATGCGCGGATGGACGAAGTGTATTGGGGCTGCTATCGCGAAACTGCCGGCGAAATGCGTCTGGTGGGTGTGGAGGCCGTGCAGCCGCCGGAAGCGGCAGGGTTGCCGGCCGATGCCAGCGGTGAGTGGTTCGGTGCCGGCACTGGCTGGGGTTATGGCGAGCGTATCAACGTGCAATTGGCCGGGCAGGATGCTGCGATGTTGCCCCATGCCGAAGACCTGCTGACGTTGGCACGTTTTGCCTTCGAGCGCGGCGAAGCGATTCCGGCGGATCAAGCTGCGCCGGTTTACCTGCGCGATAAAGTGGCGCAGACCAAGGCCGAGCGCGGGATTATTTGACGTCAAAAATAGGCGAATTCGACGGCAAATTTCGCCAATCGTCAGAATTTGCCGCGGTTTTTAAACCTTTTACAAATTATGTGTTCTAGTTATCACCAGAGCATTTGCGCACTACGGAAAGTGCCGCTAAATTGCCATCATTGATACCGAGTCTGCATGTATGCGTATAGACGGCTTCTCCTCACAGTCCTACCCTCTCAAGCGTAAGCCGCGCAAGGCAAACGTGACTGTAGATGAGTCCGTAGAAGATTCGCCCGACTTCATTGAAGTTCACGCTGATTCGCCTTCCAGCGCCAAGGGTTCCGGTAGCGCACGCATCAGCGGCGTTCCTGCCCGTCAGCAAGACATGGTCTTCCCCCGTTCCATGAGCAAAAGCGTCGCCACCGCCCTGGCCAGTTACCTGACCACCGCCGGCTTTGTCGAATGGGATATGGAAGTGCTGGGTCTCGACATTCATATCTGATGGGTTTGCCTTACTACATCGGTTGTCCGTCCTGGAGTGAAAACGCCTGGCGCGAGTACCTGTACCCGGTTGACGCGCGTTCCAGCGATTACCTCGGGCTCTATTCCCAAGTCTTCAATGCCGTTGAAGGCAATACCACCTTTTATGCTCGACCCTCGGCCGCCACCGTGCAGCGCTGGGCCGAGATCATGCCCGCTGACTTTCGCTTCACCGCCAAATTCCCGGGCGATATCAGCCACGCAGGTGACTTGCGCGAGCAATTGCCCGCGGCAGGAAGTTTTGTCGGCTTGATGAGCCCTTTGGGTGAGCGCGTTTCACCCCTGTGGCTGCAGCTCTCAAAGGCGTTTACCCCGCAACGCCTCGCTGAGCTGGCCGGATTCCTCGATGGCATTGATCGGCCGTTGGCGGTGGAAGTCCGGCATGAGCAGTTTTTCGCCAAGGGTGACGCCGAACGTATGCTCAACCGCCTGTTGCGCGACCGTGGCGTCGAGCGCATCTGCCTTGACCCTCGCGCCCTGTTCAGTTGCACGTCAATCTCGGCGGCAGTGCTGCACGCCCAATCCAAAAAGCCCAGGGTGCCACCGCGCCCGGCGGCGCTGACCCAGTTTCCCCAGGTCCGCTTCATCGGGCATCCGCAGCTGGAAGCCAATGACCCGTTTCTGATCCCGTGGGTAGAAAAGATCGCCAGCTGGATCGAAGAGGGGCGCACGCCCTACATGTTCCTGCACACCTCGGACAACCGCCTCGCGGCCCAATTGGCGTTGCGCTTTCATGCAAAGCTGATGGCGCGTCTGCCCGGCCTGCCGCCGCTGCCCACCCTGCATCGAGAGCCCGTTGCACAGCAACTGGGGTTACTCTAGGCGTTCGATTTTTCAAGGATTGAGCCGTGGGTTCGATAAAAGTGCTGGGCCTGCTGTTGCTGTTGGCGGGCGCCTTTGTGCTGGGTGTCTGGCGCGACTGGCTGCCGATGCCGGCTGAATGGAACCCCTGGGCACCCCTTGATGTGCGCGCCAGTCCCAACCTGCTCACGCGCTACAAGCTCAGCCGTTTGCAGGATGAGCCGGCGCTGTGTGACCAGGTCTTGAAAACCTCTGGCCTGCGGGTGACTCGTCAGGCGGATAGCGCAGCCGATGCGGCGTGCCCGTTGCGCAATGTGCTGCGTGTGCAGGGCGCTGAGGTGGCTTTGAACAGCAGCTTTCTGGCCAGTTGCCCCCTGGCTGTGGCGTTTGCGTTATTCGAGCGTCACAGCCTGCAACCGGCCGCCCAGGCTGTGTTTGGCCAGGCAGTGAGTCGGGTCGAGCATTTGGGCAGCTTTGCCTGCCGCACTATCTACAACCGTGCGGACGGGCGCCTGAGTCAACATGCATCAGCCAATGCCCTGGATATCGCCGGTTTTCGCCTGGCCGATGGGCGCAGCATCAGCGTGTTGAAGGATTGGCCGGGGGAGGGCGACAGCGCGCGTTTCCTGCGCCTGGTGCGCGATGGCGCCTGTGACGACTTCAACGTGGTGCTGAGCCCGGACTACAACGTTGCCCACCGCAACCATTTTCACCTCGACATGGGGCGATGGTGGGTGTGTCGCTGAGGCTTAAGCGGCCAGGCGCAGGTTGTGGGTAACCAGTGGGCGCGCCCAGTAGTAGTCGAAGTCCAGCGCCTTCTGTTGCGCGATGATTTCTTCTTCGGGGTATGGCGTGGCCGCTGGTGGCAACAGGTCCAGTTCGAACTCGGCAATCGGCAAATGCAGTGGACGCGGCTGGGGCGCCGGGCCGGGTGCTGGTAGCGGTTGGCCGGCGTTCAGCACAATCGGGCGAACCCAACCGCTGTCGAAATCCTGCTGGCGCTGCTGGGCGACGATTTCTTCTTCCGGGAACGGCGTGGCCGCCGGTGGCAGCAACTCGGTTTCGAATTCGGCAATCGGCAGGAACAGCGGCTCAGGCGGGGCGATCTCGGTGTCTTTTACATCGCACTCACGCTGGGTGAGGATCTGCGAGAGCAGGTCGGCGCCTTCGCTGGGTTCCACCGTCGGGTCGGTCGTTGCAGGCGCCTTGGCCGCCAGTGCCTGCGACGTTTCACCAAGCTGTTCGGCCAGCGCACGGGCGAAGAAGTCCTGCCACACATGACTCACCCCGGCCAGCGCTTGAGTATTGCGCAGGCCGTAGTGGTTGTGGGTCGGCAGTACACCGATGGTTAGGGGAAGAATGTCTGACATTTTTCTCGGTCGACGCTCAGCTCTGGCAAAATACCTGACTGCTTTTTTTATCGGCCGCTGTTTGCCGATCCTTAATATTTTTGAGCGTAGCGATTGATGAACGAACAACCAGCGGCCAGCCGCATCCAGGTCCAGGCGTTGGCCGACAGTTTCCAGGCCCGCGCCGAGCAGTGGGCTTCGCAGCTGGGCTTGCCGCTACAGGTGGCGGATGCGGATTTTTCCCTGCAAGTGGGCGAGCAGGGGCTGCAATTGCAGCAGCTTGGGCCAGATGCGCCGGGACCGGTGCGGGTCGACTTTGTCGAAGGTGGCGCGGCGCACCGGCGTTTATATGGCGGTGGCAGCGGGCAAATGATCGCCAAGGCCGTTGGCATTGCTCAAGGCGTGCGGCCTCGGGTGCTGGACGCCACCGCCGGCTTGGGCAAGGACGCGTTCGTACTGGCCAGCCTTGGGTGCGAGATGAGCCTGATCGAACGCCAGCCGCTGATCGGCGCCTTGCTCGAAGACGGCCTGGCCCGCGCTGCTCAGGATTTTGAGGTAGCGCCGATTGTGGCGCGCATGAAGCTGCTCAAGGGCAATTCCATCGATGTGATGCTCAATTGGGAGGGTGAGCCGCCCCAGGTGATCTACCTGGACCCGATGTTTCCACACCGCGAGAAAACCGCCCTGGTGAAGAAGGAAATGCGCCTGTTTCGACCGCTGGTGGGCGATGATCCGGATGCGCCGGCCTTGCTCGCGGCCGCCCTGGCGTTGGCCAGCCACCGCGTGGTGGTCAAGCGCCCGCGCAAGGCGCCGTGCATTGACGGGCCCAAGCCGAGTCATGCACTGGATGGCAAATCCAGCCGTTATGATATCTATCCCAAAAAAGCCCTGAAGCCTTGAAGTTGGGCCGTTCCCAGGGTGTCGGGGGCAAGCCGAAGCGTACATTGCCCTCTGTAGGAGCGAGCTTGCTCGCGAAAAACGTCAACGATAACGCGTGCTTGCTGAATCAACGCGGCGCCTGTGAGTTTTTCGCGAGCAAGCTCGCTCCTACAGGCATTAGGGCAAGCTCCCTCGCCACAGGTTCGGCGGCGCACCAAAGTGGTGTCGATACCTATGCTCGTGCGTGGGAACGGTAGTTCAGGTTCTAAACGCCCGCATAAACAACCTCACCACATCCTGCACATGCGCCTCGGCCTCTGCCGCGCTCAGTTGCCCGCCGCAGCCGTACAACAAGCGAAAGTTCGCCGTGCCCTTGAGCAGGCAAAAGAAGTGTTCGGCCGCTTTGAAGGGGTTATCGATGCGCAGGGCTCCGCTCTGGTCGATCTTGCCGAGCAGGCGCTCCATGCCTTGCAACATGCGCATGGGGCCGGCGTCGAAGAAGATCTGAGACAGCTTCACGTCCTGATTGCCGCTGGTCATCATCAGGCGATGCAGGTTGACCGACTCCTCGCTGTTGATCAGCCGATGAAAGCCGCGCGCGATGTTCAGCAAAACCGTCTCTACGGGTATGCCTGCGGGTAGCTCGAAGTACATCACCGGCAACTGCTCTTCACATTTGGCCACCACCGCAGCGGTGAACAACGTCTCTTTATCGGTGAAATGGCTGTAGACGGTGAGCTTCGAGACGCCCGCCGCAAGGGCGACGGCATCCATGCTGGTGTTCGCATAGCCATTGCCCAGGAACAGGGATTTCGCCGCTTCGAGGATTGCCTGGCGTTTTGCCATGTCCTTGGGGCGCCCGGGGCTTGCGGTGTTTACAGGATTGTCGGACATTTTCACCTTTAATACTGGACTGGTGAGTTTGGTATTAATAACATACCGGCCAGTATAATTATTCCAAGCTCCATTTGCGAAAGGTCCTTCAGCATGCGCAGCGCGTTCCTGCCCCTTGCTTTGCCTGTCAGCCTGGTCTTTTTATTGGCCGCCTGCGGCCATGAAGAAGCGACCCAGGCTACCGTCCGTCCAGCCATGGTGGTGCAACCGCAGCCCTCGGCACAGGCAATGGACAGCTTCCCCGGCGAAGTACGTGCTCGTTATGAGCCAGACCTGGCCTTTCGCATCGGCGGCAAAGTCAGCAAGCGGCTGGTGGAAGAGGGCGAGCGGGTCAAGGCCAACCAGCCACTGGCTGAACTCGACCCCCAGGATGTGCGCCTGCAACTGGAAGCCAGCCGTGCCCAAGTGGCTGGCGCGCAGGCCAATCTAAGCCTGGTACGGGCTGAACGCGATCGCTACAAGACCCTGATGGATCGTCAGATGGTCAGCCGCTCGCAGTACGACAATTCCGAAAACCTCTACCGAGCAGGTGAAGCGCGCCTCAAGCAGATCAAGGCCGAGTTCGACGTATCGAGCAACCAGGCCGGGTATGCCGTACTGCGCGCGCCCCAGGACGGCGTGGTTGCCAAGCGTGCTGTTGAGGTGGGCCAAGTCGTGTCTGCGGGCCAGACCGTATTCACCCTGGCCACCGATGGTGAACGCGAAGTGCTGATCAGCCTGCCCGAGCAAGGCTTCGGTCGCTTCAAGGTCGGCCAGCCGGTGTCGGTAGAGTTGTGGAGCCAGCCCGAACAGCGCTTTGCCGGACGCATCCGTGAGTTGTCTCCCGCGGCCGACCCGAAATCCCGCACCTTCGCCGCCCGTGTTGCCTTCACCGGCGGTCAGGTGCCTGCCGAACTGGGCCAGAGCGCGCGCGTGTTCATACAAGCCGACGGGGTCATTCCTCTCTCGGTACCGCTGTCGGCCCTCAGCGCAGAGAACGGCGCGTCCTTCGTCTGGCGGGTACAGCCGGACAACACCCTTCAGCGCACGCCGGTGCGCATTGGCGCGTTCGGTGAAAAAACCGTGCCGGTGCTCGAAGGCTTGGCGCCCACCGACTGGGTGGTTGCCGCAGGCGTGCATGTGCTGCATGAGGGCCAGCAAGTGCGCCCAGTGGATCGCTCCAACCGTGTTGTGAATCTGGCGGCCAAGGAGTAGTCCCGATGGGTTTCAATCTTTCCGAATGGGCGTTGCGTAATCGCCAGATCGTACTGTTTCTGATGATCCTGCTGGCTGTGGTCGGCACTTTGTCTTACACCAAGCTGGGGCAAAGCGAGGACCCGCCCTTTACCTTCAAGGCGATGGTGATCAAGACCAACTGGCCCGGCGCCACGGCCCAGGAGGTGTCGCGCCAGGTCACCGAGCGCATCGAGAAAAAGTTGATGGAGACCGGTGAGTACGAGCGCATCGTGTCCTTCTCGCGTCCCGGCGAATCCCAGGTCACTTTCATCGCCCGTGACTCGATGCGTTCGGCGCAGATTCCTGAGCTGTGGTACCAGGTGCGCAAGAAAATCAGCGACATCCGCCAAACCTTGCCACCGGATATCCAGGGGCCGTTTTTCAACGACGAGTTCGGCACCACCTTCGGCAATATCTACGCCCTGACCGGCGACGGTTTTGACTACGCCGTGCTCAAGGACTACGCCGACCGCATCCAGATTCAGCTGCAACGGGTGCCGGACGTGGGCAAGGTCGAGCTGCTTGGACTGCAAGACGAGAAGATCTGGATCGAACTGTCCAACCTCAAACTTGCGACCCTGGGTCTGCCGTTGGCCGCGGTACAGCAAGCGTTACAGGAACAAAATGCCGTATCGACGGCCGGCTTTTTTGAAACCCCGAGCGAGCGCGTACAGTTGCGCGTGTCGGGCAACTTCAAAACCGTGGAGCAGATTCGCGACTTCCCGATTCGAGTGGGCGATCGCACCTTCCGTATCGGCGATGTGGCTGAAATCCACCGAGGCTTTAACGACCCACCGGCACCGCGTATGCGTTATATGGGCGCGGACGCCATCGGCCTGGCCGTGGCCATGCGCGACGGTGGGGATATTCTGGTACTGGGCAAAGCCCTTGAGGGCGAATTCGCACGCCTGCAAAAGAACCTTCCTGCGGGCATGGAGCTGCGCAAGGTGTCGGACCAACCGGCAGCGGTGAAGACCAGCGTCGGCGAATTCGTCCAGGTGCTGGCAGAGGCACTGGCCATTGTATTGCTGGTGAGTTTTTTCTCCCTCGGTGTGCGCACTGGCATGGTGGTCGCCCTGGCGATCCCGCTGGTACTGGCGATGACCTTTGCCAGCATGTATTACCTGGGCATCGGCCTGCACAAGATTTCCCTTGGCGCTTTGGTGCTGGCCCTGGGCTTGCTGGTGGATGACGCGATTATCGCCGTGGAAATGATGGCGATCAAAATGGAGCAGGGCTACGACCGGCTCAAGGCCGCGAGTTTCGCCTGGACCAGCACTGCGTTCCCCATGCTCACCGGTACCTTGATCACGGCGGCAGGGTTTTTGCCGATCGCCACCGCGCAATCGAGCACCGGCGAATACACCCGCTCGATCTTCCAGGTGGTGACCATTGCCTTATTGGCCTCCTGGGTGGCTGCCGTGGTGTTTGTGCCGTATCTCGGGGAAAAGCTGCTGCCGGACCTGGCGAAAATTCACGCGGCCAAGCACGGCACCGATGGCCCGGATCCGTACGGCACACCTTTCTACCAGCGCGTAAGACGTTGGGTGGAGTGGTGTGTACGTCGGCGCAAGACGGTCATCATTTTGACCCTGCTGTTGTTCATCGGCTCGGTCGCATTGTTCCGCTTTGTACCGCAGCAGTTCTTCCCGGCTTCCGGGCGCCTGGAACTGATGGTCGACCTGAAACTGGCCGAAGGCGCCTCGCTGAGCAACACCGCCGAGCAGGTCAAGCGCCTGGAGGCGCTGCTCAAGGCGCATGCGGGTATCGACAACTATGTGGCCTACGTGGGCACCGGCTCGCCGCGGTTCTACCTGCCGCTGGACCAGCAACTGCCGGCCGCCAGCTTTGCGCAGTTCGTGGTGTTGGCCCACACCATCGAGGAGCGTGAAAGCTTGCGCACCTGGCTGATTGAAACGCTCAACGAACAGTTCCCGGAGCTGCGCTCGCGGGTCACTCGCCTGGAGAATGGCCCGCCCGTGGGCTACCCGGTGCAGTTTCGCGTGACCGGCGAACACATCGAAGAGGTCCGCAACCTGGCCCGCAAAGTGGCGGCCAGGGTGCGCGAAAACGCCCATGTGGTTAACGTGCATCTGGACTGGGAAGAGCCGAGCAAGATCGTGTATCTGAATATCGACCAGGACCGTGCGCGCGCCCTCGGCGTGAGTACCGCCAACCTGTCGAAATTCCTGCAGAGCTCTCTGACCGGTTCCAGCGTCAGCCAGTACCGGGAGGACAATGAATTGATCGAGATTCTCCTGCGCGGCACCGCCCACGAACGCACTGAATTGTCACTGCTGCCCAGCCTTGCCGTGCCCACCGATAACGGTAAAAGCGTAGCGCTGTCGCAGATCGCCACCCTCGAATACGGTTTCGAAGAAGGCATCATCTGGCACCGCAACCGCCTGCCGACCGTGACCGTGCGCGCCGACATCTACGGCAAGGAGCAACCGGCGACCCTGGTGCAGCAGATCCTGCCGACGCTCACAGAGGTGCGCGCCGAATTGCCGGACGGTTACCTGCTGGAAGTAGGCGGCACCGTTGAAGACTCCGCTCGCGGGCAAAACTCGGTGAAGGCCGGCGTGCCGCTGTTTATCGTGGTGGTGCTGACCTTGCTGATGCTGCAATTGCGCAGCTTCTCACGCACGGCGATGGTTTTTCTGACTGCTCCCCTGGGCCTGATCGGGGTGACCCTGTTCCTGCTGGTATTCCGCCAACCCTTCGGTTTTGTCGCCATGCTTGGCACCATCGCGCTGTCGGGCATGATCATGCGTAACTCGGTGATTCTGGTGGACCAGATCGAGCAGGACATCAAGGCTGGGCTGGCACCGTGGCAGGCGATTATCGAAGCGACCGTGCGCCGCTTCCGCCCGATTGTGCTGACGGCTCTGGCGGCGGTATTGGCGATGATCCCGCTGTCGCGCAGCGTGTTTTTCGGGCCGATGGCTGTGGCGATCATGGGCGGGTTGATCGTGGCGACCGCGTTGACGCTGCTGTTTTTGC
Source organism: Pseudomonas paralactis (assembly GCF_001439735.1). Classification (GTDB taxonomy): domain Bacteria; phylum Pseudomonadota; class Gammaproteobacteria; order Pseudomonadales; family Pseudomonadaceae; genus Aquipseudomonas; species Aquipseudomonas paralactis. The sequence goes on along the minus strand of NZ_JYLN01000002.1, from coordinate 243,062 downwards.
CGGCGTTATACGCGGCGTGGTTCAGAGTCAGGAAGGATGCAGCGTAGTGAGGACTTTGCCGTTTCACGAGCATTTGGTTTTTCAGGGTTCTTTGCCAGGCCAGGCGGCCTTGGTATTGGCTTTCGTTAAACCCGTGACAGGTCTGGCCTGAAACAACTGCGCCAAGGCCCGTAACAAGCGGCCTTGGCGCAGTAGGGTAGCAGTGCGGGGTTACAGCGCTCCAAACACCTTCTTTGCCAGGCTGGTGGCAGCCGCCGCCGGATTCTTGCGAATCGTCTCTTCCTGCTGCGCAATCATCTTGAACAAACCATCCAGCGCTTGCTCGGTTACGTAGTTTTCGACGTTGGCGCTCTTGGCGTCCACGGCGCCGAAGGCCGCAGCCTTGCCAGCCAGGGCGTTGTACTGCTGAGCCACGCCAACCTTGTCGGTAGAGGCCTTGACGATAGGCAGGAACTTGGCGCGGATTTCCTCTCGGCTGCTTTTGTTCAGGTATTGGGTGGCAGAATCCTGACCACCGCTGAGGATACCCTTGGCGTCGGTCACGCTCATGTTTTTCACGGCATTGACCAGAATCGGCTGGGCCTGGGTCACGGCGCTTTCAGCCGCTTTGTTCATGCTGGTTTCCAGCTGCGTGACCTGGTCACCCATGCCGAACATTTTCAGTTTGTCGGCGACTTTGTTGAGCTTGCCCGGCAGGCCGATTTTTACTTCCGGGTTGTCGCTGAAACCGCCGGGTTTGCCCAGTTGTTTGACGGCAATCTGCGCACCTTGGGTCAGGGCATCCTTGAGGCCGCCGTTGGCGTCGCCCTGAGACAGGCTGCCAAGGTCCAGGGCCATGGCGTTGGCACCAAACAGCAAGCCGGCACACAGGGCGGTGAGGCGAAGAGATTTGCGGAGCATGGGCGCTTCCTTATGAAGTGGGAATGATCAGTGTGCGGCCGCATCAACCCGCAGGCGCAGCGGTTGTGGGTCCTGGCCGTTGAGTTGCACGGTGTGCCGCTCGGTGGTGATAAACAGTAGTTTGCCGTCCAGCTCGATGCGAGCGCTGACCGAATAGGTGTGGCCCGGTTTGACCTGGGCCGGGTCATAGCTCAGGTGAAACGGCAGCGGCACCTGGCCTTTGACCGGGCCTTTCTGTTCGGCGAGGGTCACGGCTGGGGCGTCCATCAGGGACACATCTTGCAGGCTGACGCTCAAGGTGGCGGCCGGTGGCAAGGCGATGCGTTGCAGGTAGAACACTTCGCCGTCGAGGCTGGCTTTGGGCGTTGGGGTCATTGAGTGGCAGGCTCCGAGCAGGGCGGTCAGGCCCAGGAGGATGATCTTTTTCATGGTGCAGCTCCTTTTCAACGGCGCCGGAATCCGCCCGGCGCCTCAGTCACTCTAACGGCTTTGTTCAGGTGTGACAGTGTCTGCGTGCGCTGGCGCTTCGGCCGCGCCGTCCACGCGATGCAGGGCCACCTGCCGGATCGACAGGCGAATATCGGCTGGCAGCACGCGTTTGGCGGCGCCTTCGGCCAGTTCGCCGAGCAGATCGTGATAGCCCAGTTTGCCGGCTTCATCACGACGCAGCACATCTTGCTCCAGCAACGTCTGGATAAAATGTCGGAAAAGACTTTTGTCGAAGAATTCCGGCGCGTTGAGGCCGTGCAGGATCGACAGGCGCTGGGCCATGATCGTACACAGGTCTTCCAGTTCTTCGGCGCTGATGCTGTTCTGGCCGCTGTTGAGCAACAGCGAGATCGCCATGTAGAACCGTTGCAGGGTCTGGGCGATGCTTTTGGACAACAGCGTCAGCAGAACAAACTGCCGCGAGCTTGGCGCCGGGCGCAGGTACACGGCGTTTTCGAAGCGCAGCAGACCTTGCTCGACAAACGCGTCCAGCCATTGGTCGACCACGGTGTCCAACTCTTCCAGCGACCATCGGATAAACAGCTCCGATTGCAGATACGGATAGAGCGCATGGGTAAAACGCAGGATCTGTTCGCGGCTCATGCGCGAGCTGCTCTGGAAGAAGCTCGCCAGCAACGCCGGCAGGGCGAAGATGTGCAGCACGTTGTTGCGGTAATAAGTCATCAGGACGGCGTTCTGTTCGTCCAGGTACACAATCTTGCCCAGGGCGTCGCTTTGCTCCGACAGCAGCTTCATGTCCTTGACGTGCTTGATCAGCGCCAGGCCATCGCCTTCCGGCAGGGTGGTGTGGGGCGAGTAGGGCACGCGGCGCAACAGCGCCAGGTACAGGTCCAACTGGCGGGCCATGGCTTGTTCATCCAGGGCCAGGCGGGTGGTAGATAGCAGCGCCAGCGCCACCAGGTTCACCGGGTTCACCGCAGCGGCTTCGTTCAAGTGGCGCGCCACCTGTTCGCCGAGGCGATTGGTGGTCTCGTTGAGCCAGGCCGGTTTGTAGTTCGGCCCCAGTTCCTGGGCGCGCCAGTCCGGTTGTTCGGCGTCGAGGAATTCTGCCAGTTTGATCGGCTCGCCGAAGTTGACTGCCACTTGGCCGAAGCGTTGCTTGAGCGCGCCGACCACTTTGAAGATGTCGAAGATCGACTCTTTCTTTTTGCTCGCGCCACGCAGTTCGCCCAGGTAAGTGCGGCCTTCAAGCACGCGCTCATAACCGATATACACCGGTACGAACACGATGGGCATGCGCGAGGAGCGCAGGAAGCTGCGTAGGGTGATCGCCAGCATGCCGGTTTTCGGTTGCAGCATGCGCCCGGTGCGCGAGCGGCCGCCTTCGACGAAGTACTCCACCGGGAAGCCCTTGGTAAACAGGGTATGCAGGTATTCGTTGAACACCGAGGTGTACAGCGGGTTGCCCTTGAAAGTGCGGCGCATGAAAAACGCACCGCCACGGCGCAGCAGGCTGCCGATCACCGGCATGTTGAGGTTGATGCCGGCGGCGATGTGCGGCGGGGTCAGGCCGTTCTTGAACAGCAGGTAGGACAGCAGCAGGTAGTCGATGTGGCTGCGGTGGCAAGGCACGTAGATCACCTCGTAGCCCTGGGCCACCTGTTGCACGCCTTCGATGTTATTGACCTTGATGCCGTCGTAGATCTTGTTCCAGAACCAGCTCAATACCACTTCCAGGAAGCGGATCGCGGTGTAGGTGTAGTCCGAGGCAATTTCGTTGCCATAGCGCAGGGCCAGCGCCTTGGCTTTTTCCGGGGCGATCTTTTCGCGTTCGGCTTCATCCGCAATGGCTTGGCGCACCAGCGGCATGTTGACCAGGCCCTTGACCAGATTACGCCGGTGGGACAGGTCGGGGCCGATCACCGCCGTCTTCAGGTTACGAAAGTGCACACGCAGGATGCGCTGGGCCATGCGCACGGTACGTTCGTGGCCTTTATTGTGCTCGATCAATTCACGCAGGTTGATAGGCGCGGAGAATTGCACGCGGGTCTTGCGCCCCAGGATCAGGATGCTCAACAGCCGGCGTAGACGCCCAGTGACCGCCCAGCTGTCGGCGAATAACAACTTCCACGGGCTGGACTCGCTTTCGGGGGATTGGCCCCAGAACACGCTGACCGGAATGATTTGTGCATTCTCTTCGGCGTGTTCGGTGAGGGTGTTGACCAAGCGCGTCAGAGTTGGCGGCGCGCCGCGCTTGTCCTGGCGCCCGAGCCAATCCGGATCCGGCGTGAGATAGAAGAACGCCGCGGGCTCCATCAATGGGCCTACCGAAACCGGCAGCACCGGGCGTGGCAGGCCGGCCTTGGTGCACTCGGCATCGACCACCGCCAGCTCGGTGAGGGAGGGGGATTGCAGGACGTAGAAAACCGGCCGGCTGCGGTCCAGGTTAAGGGTGAGGGACGACTGATTGATCGTCTCCGAGCGAACCCAGAGGTACAACAGTCGGCGCAAGGTGCCAAACACCAGACGGCGGAACGGGGAGCGGGTCATAGGCGAACTGCTTCAAGTGGAAAAAACCGAGCAGATGCTCGGGCAGGTAGTGTGCCGTATTCACCGAAAATCGGCAAAAAAGCAGCGATGTAAACTTGAGTTGATGGTTTTTGAGCCTGTCTTATACTCGGCAGTTCAATACGTGCGACTCAACAATAAAAACCAAGTGGGAGTGAACAGATGGCAACGCGCGAAACCGGCAATGTGAAGTGGTTCAACGATGCGAAGGGCTACGGCTTTATCCAGCGTGAAGACGGCAAGGACGTGTTTGTGCACTACCGCGCCATTCGCGGTGAAGGCCACCGCTCGTTGGCCGAGGGCCAGCAGGTGGAATACGCCGTGGTGACGGGCGAGAAGGGCTTGCAGGCGGAGGATGTGGTGGGCCTGTAACAACTTTGTTTTGCTAACCCATTCAACTGTGGGAGCTGGCTTGCCTGCGACAGCATCACTGTGGTCTCACGGATAGACCAAGGTGTCTGCATCGCAGGCAAGCCAGCTCCCACATTGATTGGATTAGCCCGCTGTCAGGCAGTTTTCCAGGTGATCTGCTCTTCACCATCTGCGCTGATGCGAATCCAGGTATCGGCGCTTTCCTCGCCTTCTTCCTCGACCCACGTCCCCGGTGCGCAGCGCACTTCGACATTCAGCGCGGCAAATGCGGCACGGGCACAGGCGATGTCGTCGTCCCACGGGGTCTGGTCGCTTTCCAGGTACAGGCTGTTCCATTTGCCTACAGCCTTGGGCAGCCAGGTAACCGGCACGCTGCCGGCCTTGCACTTGTAGGTCTGGCCTCTCTGGACCCAGTCGGAGCAAGGGCCCAGGGCGGCGCCCAGCCAGGCGGCGATGGCTTTGTGATCGACGTCGGCGTCTTTCAGGTAAATCTCAATATCGGGTTGGCGCATGGATGTTCCTCGTTGCGGGATTCGAAAATCCATATCGCGAAATTTGTAAAGTGAGCTATTGAAGCACGAAATAATCGTAGCGCATCGACACCGTGACCTGCAGCGGTTCGGCGGCCTCGATCACCTCGCTACGGCGTTCGGCACTGGCCCGCCAGCCATGAGGCGTCATGGCCAGCAGGTTGGCGCGGTCAGTAGGCTCGGCCAGGCTCAGGGTGAATTCAAGGGTTTCACTGTGCGCCAGGCTCATGCCCTCCGGCACCAGGGCCAGGTGTTTATCGTCGGTGTACTCGCGTACCTCGTCGTAAAGGCGCTCGCGCAGTTCCATCAAGTGGCCGCTGGTGGGGCCGACCTTCATCAAGCCGCCGCCGGGACTGAGCAGGCGCTTGGCCTCTTGCCAGTCCAGCGGGCTGAACACGCTGGCGAGGAACTGGCAGCTGGCATCAGCCAATGGCACACGGGCCATGCTGGCGATCAACCAGGTCAGCGCCGGGTTGCGTTTGCACGCGCGCTTGACCGCTTCCCTGGAGATATCCAGGGCATAGCCATCGGCGTCGGGCAGGGCCTGGGCAATTTGCGCGGTGTAGTAACCCTCGCCACACCCAATGTCGACCCAGCGCTGCGGTGCACGCTCGGCGGCCAGTTCGGCCAGGCGCTTGGCCACCGGCGCGTAGTGCCCGGCGTTGAGAAAGTCACGGCGCGCCTCGACCATGGCCAGGTTATCGCCCGGGTCGCGGCTGTTCTTGTGCTGCACCGGCAGCAGGTTCAGGTAGCCCTGGCGCGCGCGGTCGAAACGGTGCCCGACCGGGCAGGCCACGCCATTGTCCACCGCATTGAGCGGTGCGCTGCAAAGGGGGCAGGCAAGCATCAGGCGAGCAACTTGATCAGGGTTTGGTAATAGATTTCGGTCAGCACATCGAGGTCGCTGGCCAGGATGCGTTCGTTGACCTGGTGGATGGTCGCGTTGACCGGGCCCAGCTCGACCACCTGGGTGCCCAGCGTGGCGATAAAGCGACCATCGGAAGTACCGCCGCTGGTGGACGCCTTGGTCTCACGCCCGGTGATCGCCTTGATACTGGCAGAGACCGCATCCAGCAGTGCGCCCGGTTCGGTGAGGAACGGCAGGCCCGACAGCGCCCAGTCCACATGCCAGTCCAGGCCATGTTTATCCAGAATCGCCGCGACCCGCTGTTGCAGGCCCTCAACGGTGGACTCGGTCGAGAAGCGGAAGTTGAACACCGCCGTCAGGTCGCCGGGGATCACGTTTGTGGCGCCGGTACCGGAGTTGAGGTTGGAAATCTGGAAACTGGTCGGCGGGAAGAAGGCATTGCCGTCATCCCAGTGCTCGGCAGCCAATTCGGCCAGGGCGGCGGCTGCCAGGTGGATCGGGTTCTTCGCCAGATGCGGGTAAGCCACGTGGCCCTGTACGCCGCGTACGGTCAAGGTGGCGCCGAGGGAGCCGCGGCGGCCGTTCTTGACCACATCGCCCACCAGGGTCGTGCTCGACGGTTCGCCGACGATGCACCAGTCCAAACGTTCCTTGCGCGCGGCCAGGCGTTCGATCACGGCCTTGGTGCCGTGATGCGCCGGGCCTTCTTCATCGCTGGTGATCAGGAAGGCGACCGAGCCCTTGTGGTCCGGGTAGTCGGTGACGAAGCGTTCCGCCGCCACCAGCATCGCCGCCAGGCTGCCTTTCATGTCTGCCGCGCCACGGCCGCAGAGCATGCCGTTTTCATCGATCAGGGCGTCGAAGGGGTCGTTCTGCCAGGCCTGCACCGGGCCGGTCGGCACTACGTCGGTGTGACCGGCGAAGCACAGCACCGGGCCTTCATGCTTGCCGTGGGTGGCCCAGAAATTGTCTACGTCTTCGATACGCATCGGTTCAAGCGCAAAACCGGCGTCGCCCAGGCGCTGCATCATCAGCTTCTGGCAATCGGCATCGATCGGCGTGACCGAGGGGCGACGGATCAGGTCGATGGCCAGTTGAAGGGTCGGCGAAAGGTCGGCATGGGCCGTCATGGGAAAACTCCGGAAAGCGTGTGATGGGCGCAGGACGAATGTGGAAATATCGAGCCTGGAGCGACGCAATTCCAATGTGGGAGCTGGCTTGCCTGCGATAGCATCACTGCGGTGTGCCTGTCAGACCGCGGCGTCTGCATCGCAGGCAAGCCAGCTCCCACATAGAATTGGGCCAGGCCAAGTCTCACAAAAGGGCCGTTATCTTATAGCAAAACGGCGGCCAGAGGCCGCCGTTTAGTGCATTGCGCAAGTTTTTACACCGCAGTGACAGGCTCAGCCTTCGGTGCCGGTTTGGGCAGCGACGACAGGAACGCCATGATCAGTGCGGCCACGTAGGGCAGCGACTGCACCAGCAACATCACGACCCAGAAGCGAATGTCATTGCTTGGCAGGCCTTGCACCAGGTAGATCCCCAGCGCAGCGCCCCACAGCAGCAGCATGATGAACATTTCTTCGCGGGCTTCGGAAATGGCCACCCAGAAGCCGTGGTTATCGGCGTTTTTCGGCGTGCGAAAGAACGGAATGCTGGTGGTGAAGAAACCATACAGTACCGCCTTGGCGATGGTATGGGACAACGCCAAACCGGCCAGGGCCGCGCAGAACGCATCTTTCAAGTTCACGCCTACCGCACGACGGTAGAGGAAGATGATCTTGCCGACCTTGAACACAAACAACGCCAACGGCGGGATTGCGAAAATCAGCAACGGCGGGTCGACCCGTGTCGGCACGATGATCATCGCCGCCGACCACAACAGCGCGCCGACGGTAAAGAAGATGTTCATGCCATCGGCCACCCACGGCAACCAGCCCGCGAGGAAGTGGTAACGCTGGCCGCGGGTCAACTCGGTGTCTTTGCCGCGTATCAGGCTGGCGGTGTGACGCTTGATAATCTGGATCGCCCCGTAGGCCCAGCGGAAACGCTGTTTCTTGAAGTCGATAAAGGTATCCGGCATCAGGCCCTTGCCGTAGCTGTCGTGGTAGTACGCGGCCGACAGGCCTTTTTCGAACACGCGCAGGCCCAGTTCGGCGTCTTCACAGATGCACCAGTCGGCCCAGCCCAGTTCCTCAAGCACCGAGCGACGGGTCATGGTCATGGTGCCGTGCTGGATGATCGCGTCACGGTCGTTGCGGGTGACCATGCCGATATGGAAAAAGCCTTTGTATTCGGCGTAGCAGAGCTTCTTGAAGGTGCTTTCGTTCTGGTCGCGGTAATCCTGGGGCGACTGCACCACGGCGATTTTCGGATCGGCGAAATGCGGCACCATGTGTTTGAGCCAGTTGGGTGACACGCAGTAGTCCGAGTCGATCACCGCGATCACTTCGGCATCCTTGGCGGTGTGCGGGATCAGATAATTCAACGCACCGCCCTTGAAACCGGCCAGGGGCGCGACGTGGAAAAACTTGAAGCGCGGGCCCAGGGTTTCGCAGTAGTCGCGCACCGGTTCCCATACCGCCGGGTCCTTGGTGTTGTTGTCGATGATCAGGACTTCGTAGTCCGGATAATCGAGGGCAGCCAGGGCGTCGAGGGTCTGTTTGACCATCTCCGGTGGCTCGTTGTAGCACGGCACATGGATCGACACTTTCGGGCGGTAGTCCGAATCGCCTTCGACCGGCAGGAATTCGCGCCGGCGCTTGTGGGTCCACACCGCTTCCGCCAGTTCGTGGGCTTCGGTCAGCAACACGATAAACACGCCGAGGGCACCGAGGGCCAGCAACACGCCGACGATCAGGCTGAACCAGGTGCTGTATTGCTGGCTGTAGTCATAGCCGATCCATACCAGCACCGACCCGCACAGGAACGCGATAAAGGTCAGGAAGGTGCGGCCACGCTGGCGCAGCGCCGAGCCGTCGATCATCAACAGGGTCAGCGACAGCAGTGCAAGCACTACCGAGCCGATGGCCAGCACCCGCCATTGCGGGATCGCCACGACCGGGCCTTCAAAATTGAATTTTTGCTGGCGCGCGGCGTTGAACACGCCCCAGTAAGCACCTGCCGAGCCTTCGTCGCTGACTTTCCACGGCTGGTCGAAGGCCTCGATCACAAAGTAGTTGTAGCCCTGGCGGTTGAGCTTGTTGACCAGCGTACGCAGGTAAATGGCCTGGTCTGCCGGCGACGATTCATTACCACCGCGCATACGACCGTTACTCGGCCAGCCAACTTCCGACAGCAGCAGCGGCTTTTTCGGGAAAGCTTTCTTCAGATCCTTGGCACGGTCGAGTACGTACTGACCGGCCTTGTCCATCGGGATGTACTCCCAGAACGGCAGGATGTGCGCGGCGATCAGGTCGACGTGCTTGGCCAGTTGGGGGTTCTTTTCCCAGATGTGCCATTGCTCGGAGGTGGTCACCGGCACTTTTACGGCAGCGCGCACACGGTCCAGCAACACAATCAGCGCTTCAGGGGTGATTTCGTCACGGAACAAGGCTTCGTTGCCGACCACCACACGCACGACACTGCGCGAGTTGTTGGCGATCTCGATGGCACGCTGGATTTCACGCTCGTTGCGTTCAAGGTCCGGGCTGATCCAGATCCCCAGGGTCACGCGCAGGCCGAACTCTTCGGCCAGCTTGGGGATTTCGCCCAGGGAGCCATCGACCGAGTAGGTACGGATGTTGTCCGTCAGCTTGCTCATGATCGCAAGGTCCTGACGCATCTGCTCTTCAGTCGGAAACTGATTCTTCTGCGGGTACTGGCCTTGCTGGAACGGCGAGTAGGAAAACCCGGAGATCTGTTCAGGCCAGTTGGGAGCGGTGACCGGGCGGTTGATCAGCGCCCAGAAACCGGTGAACAGCGCGGCGATGGCCAGCACGATCACCAGGTTGAGTCCAAATTTACGCGATGCCATGGTTATGTCGGGTTCCAAAAGGTGCGGAACGAAAAGAGGTGTCGGCCTACGCCGAACGGCGCGCATCCTACACCGGCCTTTCCCTGAGCGTACAGCAGACAGAGAAAAGCCGGACGTTAGTCTGCGAAAGTCCACCTAAGTTCTTTACTTGTAGCTGGAAGCTTCGAACTTGTCGCGCTGTAGTCCATAATGCGCGCCGGTTTTTGGGGTAATGATCATGAGTACAGAAGATCCGCGGTTCGCAGGCGTCGCCCGCTTGTACGGCATCGAGGGGCTGGAACGCTTGAAAGCGGCCCATGTGGCGATTGTCGGCGTCGGCGGCGTGGGCTCCTGGGCGGCGGAAGCGATCGCCCGTTGCGGGGTGGGCGAGATTTCGCTGTTTGACCTGGACGATGTCTGCGTCAGTAACAGCAACCGCCAGTTGCACGCTCTGGACAGCACCGTGGGCAAGCCCAAGGTCGAGGTGATGGCTGAGCGCCTGCGCGGCATCAACCCGGCGTGCACCGTGCATGCCGTAGCGGACTTCGTCACCCGCGACACCATGGCGGAGTACATCACGCCTGATATTGACTGCGTGATCGACTGCATCGATGCGGTCAACGCCAAGGCGGCGTTGATTGCCTGGTGCAAACGCCGCAAGATCCAGATCATCACCACCGGCGGCGCTGGCGGGCAGATTGACCCCACGCTGATCCAGGTGTGCGACCTGAACCGCACCTTCAATGACCCGCTGGCCTCGAAAGTGCGTTCTACCCTGCGCCGCGACTACGGTTTTTCACGCACCGTGACCCGTCATTACAGCGTGCCGTGTGTGTTTTCCACCGAGCAACTGCGCTATCCCAAGCCCGATGGCAGTATCTGTTTGCAGAAGAGTTTTGTCGGTGACGGGGTAAAGCTGGACTGCGCCGGAGGGTTTGGCGCGGTGATGATGGTGACCGCCACGTTCGGCATGGTCGCGGCGACCAAGGCGGTGGACAAGATTGTGGCTGGGGTGCGTAGACCTTCGGAGCGCATCAAGCCCGCCTGAATCTCATTGCCAAACATAGATCCAAATGTGGGAGGGGGCTTGCTCCCGATGAGGGAGTGTCAGGTGATGCTTTTGTCACTGACCCACCGATATCGGGGCATTGCCCTCTGTAGGAGCGAGCTTGCTCGCGAAAACGTCAACGATAAAGCGTGCTTCCTGAATGAATGCGGCGCTTGTGAGTTTTTCGCGAGCAAGCTCGCTCCTACAGGCATTTGGGCAAGCCCCCCTTTATGTACGGCTTAGTTCGCGCATGCGCTGCAGGACTGCATTCAGGCCGTTGCTGCGTGACGGTGACAGCTGGCGGGAAAGCCCGAGTTGATTGAACCAGTCGGGCAAGTCGACAGCCTGCAACTCGGCCGCCGATAGCCCATTGACCCGCGCCAGCAACAGCGCCACCAAACCGCGAATCATCCGCGCCTCGCTGCTGGCGGCAAACTGCCAATGGCCGCCCTGCAAACGCCCCACCAGCCACACCAGGCTTTCACAGCCTTGCACCAGGTTGGCATCGACCTTTTCATCATCCGCCAATACGGGCAGTCGCTCGCCCCATTGCATCAGCATCCGTGCGCGTTGCTCCCAACCGCCGACGGCCTGGAATGCCTCCAGTGCAATCATCGCGTCCACTGGCAGGCTCATCGCAACATATCCAGCGCCTGGTCCAGCGCTTCAAAGAAGCGCTCCAGGTCATCGGAATCGTTGTACAGCGCAAGGGACACTCGAATGGCGCCGGACAAGTGCATGGCCTTGAGCAGCGGCATTGCACAATGATGCCCGGCGCGCACGGCGATGCCTTGCTCGGTCAGCAGGTGAGCCAGGTCGGCGTTATGCACACCTTCCACCACGAAGCTCACCAGCGCTGCTTGCGGTGATCCCAGTACACGCACGCCATTGCGAGCTTTCAGCCCGCGCAGCAAATAGTCGTGCAGTGCGGCTTCGTGGGCGACTACGGCGTGCTGATCCAGCGAACTCAGGTAATCGAGGGTAGCACCCAGGCCGATCACGCCGGCAATGGGCGGCGTGCCGGCTTCAAACCCCAGTGGGGCAGGGCGGAAGCTGGCGCCTTGATAATCTGCCTGCTGCACCATTTCGCCGCCAAACTGCCAGTGGCGCAGGTGATGCAGGGCTGCGTTGCGGCCGAACAGCACGCCGACGCCGTCCGGGCCGTAGAGTTTATGGCTGGAGAATACGTAGAAATCGCAGCCCAGGGCCTGTACGTCGTGGCGCCCATGCACGATGCCCTGAGCGCCATCCACAACCGTCAGGGCGCCGTGTGCCTGGGCCAGCGTCAGTAGGGCTTCCAGCGGCTGCCAGGTGCCCAGCACGTTGGACAACTGGCTCAGCGCCAGCAGGCGCGTGCGCGGGCCGATCAAGGATGCGGCGGCTTGCAGGTCGATCACGCCGTCATCGTCCAGGGGCAATACCACCAGCGTCAGCGCACGTCGTTTGGCCAACTGCTGCCACGGCAACAGGTTGGCATGGTGTTCCAGGGCGCTGATGGCTATCTCATCGCCCGCATTGAATAGATGCTCAAGGCCATAGGCCAGGAGGTTCAGCGCAGAGGTTGCGCCGTGGGTGAATACGATCTGCCCGCTGTCGCCTGCATTCAACCACTGCGCGACCTTGCTGCGACTGTCCTCAAAGGCTTGGGTCGCATGGGCCCCCGGCAAATGCTGGGCACGGTGCACATTGGCTGCGCCATTGGCGTAGTAATGGCTGATGGCATCCAGCAGAGCTTGGGGTTTTTGGGTGGTGGCGGCACTGTCCAGATAGGTCTGGTCTTGCCGTTGCAGGGTAGCGATGGCCGGGAAATCGGCGCGCCAGGGGGAGGGCACAAGCATGGTGATCAAGACTCGTATAAGCGAGCCGCACCCGAAGGTGCGGCCGCTAGTGGCATCGAGTGGCTGCTTAGTTGTGAGCGTGCAGCGCTTCGTTCAGTTCGATGGCCGATTTGTGGGTTTTGCACTCCACGGCACCGGTTACGGAGTTACGACGGAACAGCAGGTCCGGTTGACCGGCCAGTTCGCGTGCCTTGACCACCTTGACCAGTTGGTTCTTCTCATCGAGCAACGCCACCTTGGTGCCGGCGGTGATGTACAGGCCCGACTCCACGGTGTTGCGGTCGCCCAACGGGATACCGGTACCGGCGTTGGCGCCGATCAGGCAGCCTTCGCCGACCTTGATCACGATATTGCCGCCGCCCGACAGGGTGCCCATGGTGGAGCAGCCGCCGCCCAGGTCCGAACCCTTGCCGACGAACACGCCTGCCGATACACGGCCTTCGATCATGCCCGGGCCTTCGGTGCCCGCGTTGAAGTTGACGAAACCTTCGTGCATCACGGTGGTGCCTTCGCCCACGTAGGCGCCCAGACGGATACGTGCAGCGTCAGCGATACGCACGCCGGCCGGTACGACGTAGTCGGTCATTTTCGGGAACTTGTCCACCGAGAACACTTCCAGCAGGTCGCCACGCAGGCGCGCTTCCAGTTGGCGCTCGGCCAGTTCATTGATGTCGATGGCGCCCTGGCTGGTCCAGGCCACGTTCGGCAACTGCGGGAACACACCGGCCAGGCTCAGGCCGTGGGGCTTGACCAGGCGATGGGACAACAGGTGCAGCTTGAGGTAGGCCTCAGGCGTGGAGGTCAGCGCGGCATCTTCGGCCAACAGGGTGGCGACCAGCGGCGTGTGGCTTTCCGCCAGACGGCTCAGCAGGGCGGCCTGGGCGGTGTCGACGCCTTTAAGTGCGTCAGCCAGTTGCAGGGCCTGGCTCACGGTAAAGGTGATGGCCTGGTTGCCTTCGGTGTAACCGAGGATCGGTGCGATGGCGGCAACGATTTCAGCCGACGGGTTGAGCAAGGGTTGTGCGTAAAACACTTCCAGCCAAGCACCTTGGCGGTTCTGAGTGCCGACGCCGAAGCCCAGGCTGAACAGGGAATTGGACATGCTGTTACCTCTACAAAAATGGAAGGCTGGCCTACTTGAGGGCCGCCGAATAACTATCTGGCTTGAAGCCAATCAGGGTTCTGTCACCGAGATCGAGCACCGGGCGCTTGATCATCGAGGGTTGTGCGAGCATCAATTCAATGGCTTTCGACTGATCGAGATCGGCTTTGCGTTCGTCTTCGAGTTTGCGAAAGGTGGTGCCCGCACGGTTCAAAACCACCTGCCAACCGTGCTCGTTGCACCATTGGGTCAAGTGTTCGCGGTCGATACCGGCCGTTTTGTAGTCATGGAACTCATAGCTCACCGCGTGCTCATCGAGCCAAGTGCGCGCCTTTTTCATGGTGTCGCAGGCTTTGATGCCGAAAAGGTGCAAGGTTTTGCTTGAAGCGGTCAAGGAATTGCCCCCTTTGGACGAATGAAAAATGAAAGATCGCGGATTATGCCACGACCAGCCGGTTTCGGCGCCGCTCGTCAACAGCGTGCGACTTTTGTGCAAAAGCCGGTGCGCAGCCTAGGCGAGTAACATAGCGGGGTAATATGGCACTTCAACGGCCAGTTGTTGCCTGATGTGTCGTTGCAAGTCGATTGTCCGGGAAACCCGCGTTATGCAAACCGCCTACACCGTTCTTATCCTGCTGATGCTGGTCAGCCTTTCGCGCCTGGTCGGGCGCATCATCCCACTGCCGTTGCCCCTGGTGCAGATTGCCGCTGGCGCCTTGCTGGCCTGGCCCACGTTGGGGCTGCATGTGGCGCTGGACCCGGAGCTGTTCCTGTTTTTGTTCCTGCCGCCGCTGCTGTTTTCCGATGGTTGGCGCATGCCCAAGCGCGAATTGTGGCGCCTGCGTGGCCCGATTCTGACATTGGCGGTGGGGCTGGTGCTGTTTACTGTGGTCGGCGCCGGCTACTTCATTCATTGGTTGCTGCCCTCGATCCCCTTGCCGGTGGCTTTTGCCCTGGCGGCGGTTCTATCGCCGACGGACGCCGTGGCAGTGTCGGCCATTTCCCAGAATCGTTTGCCCAAGCCATTGATGCATATGCTTCAGGGCGAAGCCTTGATGAATGACGCGTCGGGCCTGGTGACCTTCAAATTTGCCCTGGCAGCGGCGCTGACCGGGGTTTTCTCCCTGGCGGATGCCAGCCTGACCTTTGTACTGGTGGCTGTGGGCGGGCTGGCGATCGGGGTGGCGTTGAGCTGGCTGGTCGGTCGCCTGCGCGCATGGATGATTGCCCGGGGCTGGGATGACCCCGCGACCCATGTGGTGTTCATGTTGCTGCTGCCCTTTGCGGCGTACGTATTGGCTGAACGCCTGGGCGCTTCGGGTATTTTGTCGGCGGTGGCCGCAGGCATGATGCAAAGCTGGCTTGATCTGCTGCCGCGCCAGACCAGTACCCGCTTGCTCAACCGCAGTGTCTGGTCGCTATTGGAGTTTGCCTTCAACGGCCTGATCTTCCTGCTACTGGGCCTGCAACTGCCGGACATCATCAAAGCCGTGGTCAGCCACGAAACCACCCTGTGGCCCACTTTGTTGTACCGCTGCCTGGATGTGGTGGCGATCTTTATGGTGCTGGTGGTATTGCGCTTTATCTGGGTGCAGAGCATCTGGCGACTGTCGGGGTTACTGCGCAGGCTGCGTGGCAAAAGCGCGCTGACCCTGGTGCCGACGGCCCGTTCCTGCTGGTTGCTGACCGTCGGCGGTGTCAGGGGGGCGGTGACCTTGGCGGGTGTCATGTCGGTGCCCTTGCTGCTGGCTCCAGGGCAGGACTTTCCGGAGCGTGACTTGCTGATTTTTATCGCGGCCGGTGTGATCCTGTTATCACTGGTCGCTGCCTGTATCGCGCTACCGCTACTGTTACGCGGCGTCGAGAATAGCCCGGATGAAAAACGCCACAAAGAAGTGCGCGAAGCCTGGAAAAAGACCGCCGTGGCCGCGATTCATGCGCTGGAGGCCGACGAGCCAGCCGAGGCCGAAACGCCGGACGCCGCCCAGGCGGCATTGGCTACCGAACTGAAGGCACGGCTGATGTCGGAATATCGCCATCAATTGGAAGTCTTCAACGATTCGGCTGAAGCCCAGGCGCTGGCGCAGCAAATGGACCTGCTTGAGCGCAAGCTGCGACTCAAGGCTCTGCGCGCGCAACGGCTGGAGTTGTACAGCTTGAGCCGTCACCACCAGATTGGTGATGACGTATTGAGGGAGGTGCTGGCGGAACTGGATATGAGCGAGGCGAATTTGGGTCACATGAAGTGACCCGCCAGCTTTCAGCGGCGGCGCTGGATAAACGCGCGAATCCGCTCTGCCGCTTCCACACATTCGGCCAACGGCGCAACCAACGCCAGGCGTACACGGCCAGCGCCCGGGTTGAAACCGTCCACTTCCCGTGACAGGTACGACCCCGGCACCACGGTTACATGTTCTTCCACGAACAAATCGCGGCAGAAGGCGGCGTCGTCGCCATTCACATTCGGCCACAAATAAAACCCACCGTCCGGGCTTTGTACATCCAGTACCGGCGTGAGAATGGCTAGCACCGCATCGAACTTCTCGCGGTACAGGTCACGGTTGGCCAGTACATGGGCCTCGTCCTGCCAGGCGGCGATGCTGGCCAACTGGGTTTGCACCGGCATCGCGCAGCCATGGTAGGTGCGGTACAGCAAAAACGCTTTGAGGATGTCGGCATCGCCAGCCACGAACCCCGAACGCAGGCCCGGCAGGTTGGAGCGCTTGGACAGGCTGTGGAATACCACGCAGCGCTTGAAATCCTGGCGACCCAGCTCGATGCAGGCGCTGAGCAGGCCCGGAGGCGGGGTTTGTTCGTCGAAGTAGAGTTCGCTGTAGCATTCGTCGGCGGCGATCACGAAGTCGTATTCGTCGGCCAGGGCGATAAGTTTTTTCAGGGTGTCGACCGGGATCAGCGCGCCGGTCGGGTTGCCCGGGGAGCACAGGAACAGGATCTGGCAGCGCTTCCAGACATCCGGCGATACGGCATCGAAGTCCGGGTTGAAGCCATTGGTATCCAGGCACGGCAGGTAATGCGGCTTGGCCCCGGCCAGGAACGCAGCACCTTCGTAGATTTGGTAAAACGGGTTCGGGCTCACCACCAGTGCGTCGTCGCCGCGGTTAACCACGGTCTGGGTGAAGGCGAACAGCGCTTCGCGGGTACCGTTGACCGGCAGGATGTTGCGCGCCGGGTCCAGCCAGCCCTTGGGCACGTTGAAGCGGCGTTCGCACCAGGCGCCGATGGCTTCGCGCAGCGCCGGGATACCCAGTGTGGTGGGGTACACCGCCATTTGATCGAGGTTATTGCTCAGGGCCTCGGCAACGAAGGCCGGTGAAGTGTGCTTGGGCTCGCCGATGGACAGTGCAATCGGGCGTTTGTCCGGGTTCGGCGTCACGCTGCCGAGCAGGGCGCGCAGTTTCTCGAAGGGGTAGGGCTGCAACTGGTTAAGGGCGTTGTTCATATAAGCCTCTGTCACGGTGAGCGCGGACCCTGTGGGAGCTGGCTTGCCTGCGATGGCCTCACTGCGGTCGAGCTGACGCACCGAGGTATCTGCATGGCAGGCAAGCCAGCTCCCACATGACTCCTGTTCACAAAGTTAAGAATTCAAATAGTCAGGCGTGTCAGTTCGACGCCGGGTTCCTGGGTCACGCTCAATTGCTCCACGATCGCGGCCTGTAAACGCAGGCACAGCTCTGGGTCGGACAGCGGCTGATTGTCGGCATCGGTAATGAAGAACACGTCTTCTACCCGCTCGCCAAGCGTCGCGATCTTGGCGTTCTGCAATGACAGGTCGAACTCCAGGAAAATCCCGCCGATACGCGCCAGCAGCCCCGGGCGATCCGGTGCGCTGAGTTCAAGCACGGTCACGGGTCGCTGGGCGTCGTTGGAAATGGTCACCTGTGGCGCAAAGGCAAAGTGCTTGAGCTGGCGCGGTACCCGGCGCTGAATGATGGTGGGGTAGTCGTCAGGGTTGCGCAGGGCTTCGGTCAGGCCCTCGCGGATTTTTTTCACCCGCGCCGGGTTATCGCCGATCGAGTCGCCGTCGGTGTCGAGCACGATGTAGGTGTCGAGGGTGAACTGGCTGCTGGAAGTGATGACCCGGGCGTCATGGATGTTCAGGTTGAGCTGGTCCATGGCGGCCACGGTCACGGCGAAGAAGTCGTGCTGGTCCGGCGCGTAGATGAAGATCTGCGTGCCGCCTTCGAATTCACGCTGGGTGGTTTCCTTGATCAACACCAGTGGGCCACCATCGGCCGGTTGCTGCAGGATTGCATCGCTGTGCCAGGCCACGTCGCCGGCGGTGTGGCGCAGGAAATAATCGTCGCCCAGTTGCGACCAGAGCTGCTCGACGTCGTCCGGGTCGTTACCCCCGCGTACCAGAATATCCAGGGCCGCGCTTTGGGTGCGACGGATCTGTTCTTCGCGGTCCACCGGGTTCTCCAGGCCGCGGCGCAGGGCGCGCTTGGTCTCGGTGTACAGCTGGCGCAACAGGCTGGCGCGCCAGGAGTTCCACAGTGTGGGGTTGGTGGCATTGATATCGGAGACGGTCAGCACATATAGATAGTCCAGACGGGTCTCATCACCGACGATGCCGGCAAAGTCGTGGATCACCTGCGGGTCTGACAAGTCTTTGCGCTGCGCGGTGGTCGACATCACCAGATGGTTTTGCACCAGCCAGACGATCAGGCGGCTATCCCACAAGGGCAACTGGTGGCGCTGGCAGAAGGCTTCGGCGTCCACGGCACCGATTTCCGAGTGATCGCCATGGCGACCCTTGCCGATGTCGTGATACAGGCCCGCCAGGTAAATCAGCTCGGGCTTGGGCAGCTTGGCCATCAGCTTACTGGCCAGCGGGAATTTCTCTGATACCTGAGTGTATTGCAACTTACGCAAGTGCTTGATCAGGTTCAGGGTGTGGGCATCCACGGTGTAAATGTGGAACAAGTCATGCTGCATTTGCCCGACGATAAAGCCGAACTCCGGCAGGTAGCGCCCGAGAATGCCGTAGCGGTTCATGCGCCGCAGGTTGCGGTGGATGCCGATGCGGCACTTGAACAGTTCGATAAACAGGCTGGTATTGCGGATATCGTTGCGAAAGTCGTCGTCGATCAGGTGACGGTTTTCCCGCAGCAAGCGGATGGTATCGGCGCGCACGCCTTTGATGTCCGGCTGCTGGGCCATCAGCACGAAGATCTCCAGCATGGCGAACGGGGTACGGCGGAACACGTTGTCGTTGCGTGCTTCGATATAACCGTCATGCAGTTGGAAGCGCGCATTGATCGGCTGCGGCGGCGCTTCGTCTTCGGGGGCCAGGATCACCTCTTCGAAGTGCTGGATGATCAGGTCGCTGAGCTGGGCAATGCTCATGACCACCCGATAATACTGTTGCATGAAACTTTCGATGCTGGTCTTCGCGTCTTCGCCCTCAAAGCCCAGCAGGGTTGCGATGGAACGCTGGTGATCGAACAACAGGCGGTCTTCGGAGCGACCGGCGAGCATGTGCAGGGCGTAGCGCACCTTCCACAGGAACTCCTGGGACGACGC
The DNA here is from genome assembly GCF_001439735.1 of Pseudomonas paralactis. Taxonomy (GTDB): domain Bacteria; phylum Pseudomonadota; class Gammaproteobacteria; order Pseudomonadales; family Pseudomonadaceae; genus Aquipseudomonas; species Aquipseudomonas paralactis. The sequence goes on along the minus strand of NZ_JYLN01000002.1, from coordinate 223,887 downwards.
CAGCAGAGTGTTTTCGCTCTCCACCAGAAAGCCTTCGCCAGCCAGGGCGCGCAGGTTCAGCGTGCCGTATTGGCGGCGGGCCACCCACAAAATCGTCTGGATATCCCGCAGCCCCCCCGGGGAGCCTTTGACGTTGGGCTCCAGGTTGTATTCGGTATCGTTGTACTTGTGGTGTCGCGCCTTCTGTTCGGCGCGCTTGGCCAGGAAGAAATCCTTGCTCGGCCACATGTGTGCGGTGCTGGTGACTTCGAGCATGCGCTGGCGCAGGCGCTCGGGGCCGCAGATGGTGCGGCTTTCCATCAGGTTGGTGACCACCGTCAAGTCGGCACGGGCCTCTTCGGCGCATTCGTCTACCGAACGCACGCTCTGGCCGACTTCCAGGCCGATGTCCCACAGTAATGTCAGAAAACGCTCGATGGAATCGCGAAAGGTTTCGTGGTCGGCGCTGCCCAGCAGGATCAACAGGTCGATGTCGGAGTAGGGGTGCAGTTCGCCGCGACCGTAGCCGCCGACCGCCACCAGGGCGATATCGGCGTCTGCACTCCAGCTGAACTGTTCCCAGGCTTTTTGCAGGATGTTATCGACGAACCAGGCGCGGTCTTCGATCAGTCGCCTGATGTCCCGACCACTGCGAAAACGCGCGTCGAGCACCTCGCGTGCCTGGCGAATGGCTTTTTTGAAGGCGGCGATGGGGCTCGCCTTCAATGCCAGCTCGGCCTGGAACTGGCCACGGTCGAAGAGTTCGGGATCCACCTGGGGCATTGATCGGCTTTCCTATCTATCTATAGAGTCAGTCACACGGTTGAAGCTGGAAAACCGACGCAACCCTCACGCCGAAACGCGAGGGATCGTGTCGTCTGCGCGCAACGTGAAGATCTCGTAGCCGGTTTCGGTGACCAGCAGCGTGTGTTCCCACTGGGCCGAGAGCTTGCGGTCTTTGGTGATGGCGGTCCAGCCGTCGCCCAGCACTTTGGTATCGGCCTTGCCCTGGTTGATCATCGGCTCGATGGTAAACGTCATGCCGGCCTTGAGTTCCATGCCGGTGCCGGCGCGGCCGTAGTGCAGGATCTGCGGTTCTTCGTGGAATACGGTGCCGATGCCGTGGCCGCAGAACTCGCGCACCACCGAGAAGCCGTTCTTTTCGGCGTGCTTTTGGATCACTTCACCGATGTCACCCAGGCGGCAGCCGGGTTTGACGATTTCGATGGCCTTGTACATGCACTCCTGGGTCACCTGGGACAGGCGTTCGGCCCAGACCGGCACGTTACCGACGTGGAACATGCGGCTGGTGTCGCCGAAGTAGCGGTCCTTGATCACGGTGACGTCGATGTTCAGAGTGTCGCCGTCCTTCAGTGGCTTGTCCCCGGGAATGCCGTGGCACACCACGTGGTTGACCGAGGTGCAGATCGACTTGGGGAAGCCTTTGTAGTTCAGTGGCGCAGGGATGGCCTTTTGCACGTTGACGATATAGTCGTGGCAGATCTGGTTCAGGGTTTCGGTGGTGACGCCCGGCTTTACGTGCTCTGCAATCATTTCCAGCACGTCGGCGGCCAGTTTGCCGGCGATGCGCATGCCGGCGATGTCTTCGGCGGTTTTCAAACTAACGGTCATACAGGCTCTCTCTAGCGCGACGCGCTGAAATCAATACGGTTTACGGGCGTGCGACAAAAGGTTGCTGAGCTCGCACAAGCCACAAAAAACGCGATTCTACCAGACGCGGGCGGTAAATCATGAGCCTCTGACGATCGCTTCTCTCTATAGGGTGGGGGTAAATCCGCTCTATTCAACGGGTTGCGCGCAGGTCGCTGCGGTCAGGTGTGATTGCGGGTTTCGTTTTCGCCCTTGCTGTGGTATAAAATGCGCCGCTTTCCGGGGATACCCCGAAAAGCTTAAATCCACACACGTGTCGACACGATGACCTGGGTGCCGGAGGCCTTGATGCCGCTGGTTGGTCATTGGGATACGTGGAGGCCAAACCCGACTTATTAAGGAACTATCATGTCCCAAGTCAACATGCGCGATATGCTGAAGGCCGGTGTGCACTTCGGTCACCAGACCCGTTACTGGAACCCGAAAATGGGTAAATACATTTTCGGCGCGCGTAACAAGATTCACATTATCAACCTTGAAAAAACCCTGCCAATGTTCAACGAAGCTCTGACTTTCGTAGAGCGTCTGGCCCAGGGCAAAAACAAGATCCTGTTCGTCGGCACCAAGCGTTCCGCTGGCAAGATCGTTGCTGAAGAAGCAGCACGTTGCGGTTCGCCGTACGTCGATCACCGCTGGTTGGGCGGTATGCTGACCAACTTCAAAACCATCCGTGCTTCCATCAAGCGTCTGCGTGACCTTGAAGTGCAAGCCGAAGACGGTACTTTCGCCAAGCTGACCAAGAAAGAAGCGCTGATGCGCTCCCGTGACCTGGAAAAGCTCGATCGTTCCCTGGGTGGTATCAAGGACATGGGCGGTCTGCCTGACGCACTGTTCGTTATCGACGTTGATCACGAGCGCATCGCGATCACCGAAGCCAACAAGCTGGGCATCCCGGTTATCGGCGTAGTCGATACCAACAGCAGCCCGGAAGGCGTTGACTACATCATCCCAGGCAACGATGACGCAATCCGCGCTATCCAGCTGTACATGGGTTCGATGGCTGACGCTGTAATCCGTGGTCGCAACCACGTTGCTGGCGGTACCGAGCAGTTCGTTGAAGAAGCTCCGGTAGCTGCCGCTGAGTAACTGACGCCCTGGCGTTGACTCAGTAAGCAAAAAGGGGGCTTGGCCCCCTTTTTGCCACCTCGAAAACCATTTGTCGGCAGCGCAGCTACATCATTTGTAACGTGCAGCGGCCTACAACTGAAATTCGGGAAGAATTGATCGCCCGTTTGATCGGGTGGAATGGTTGAAAACCTATCCAAGAGGATTTTGAAATGGCAGAGATTACTGCAGCGTTGGTTAAAGAACTGCGTGAGCGTACCGGCGAAGGCATGATGGATTGCAAAAAGGCCTTGACCAAGGCCGGCGGCGACATCGAAAAAGCCATTGATGACATGCGTGCTTCCGGCGCCATCAAGGCTGCCAAGAAAGCAGGCAATGTCGCTGCTGAAGGCGCTATCGCTCTGAAAGAAGACGGCAAATCCGCCGTTCTGCTGGAAGTTAACTCCCAGACCGACTTCCTGGCTCTGCAGGATGACTTCAAGGCATTCGTTGCTGCCAGCGTCGAAAAAGCTTTCGCTGACAAGCTGACCACTGTTGAGCCTCTGATCGAAGCTCAAGAAGCAGCTCGCCTGGTACTGGTCGGCAAGGTTGGCGAAAACGTCAACATCCGTCGCCTGGTTCGCGTTGAAGGTGACGTGGTTGGTGGCTACCTGCACGGCAACAAAATCGGTGTAGCAGTTGTTCTGAAAGGCGGCGACGTTGAGCTGGCCAAAGACATCGCTATGCACGTTGCTGCAAGCAACCCTGAGTTCCTGCTGCCTTCGGAAGTTTCGGCCGAAGCGATCGAGCGTGAAAAAGCTGTGTTCCTGCAGCTGAACGAAGAAAAAATCAAAGGCAAGCCAGAAAACATTGTTGAGAACATGGTCAAAGGCCGTATCAGCAAGTTCCTGGCCGAAGCAAGCCTGGTTGAGCAGGCGTTCGTCAAGAACCCTGAAATCAAGGTTGGCGAACTGGCCAAGAAAGCCGGTGCCGAAATCGTTTCCTTCACTTACTTCAAAGTAGGCGAAGGCATCGAGAAGCCGGTCGACAACTTCGCTGAAGAAGTTGCTGCCCAGCTGGCTGCCGCCAAGCAATAAGACAGTCCCAAACTGTCGCCGAAAGAGGCTGCCCGCTCACGCGCGCAGCCTCTTTTCAAATGGGAAGGCCAATTTTATTTGGATTCCTCTCGGAACTGGCTTACAAAGCCGTGTTCCGATGGCGCTGTGACAGCGTCCAGCTAGAGTGAACGCAAGCCGTAAACGGCTCGCCAAGAATTTTTAAAAAATACGCCGCAGGAGAGATTCGCAATGGCTCAGCAGGGCAGTGGTTATCAGGCTCGCTATAAACGCATTCTACTCAAGCTCAGCGGCGAGGCCCTGATGGGCTCGGAAGAGTTCGGGATCGACCCCAAGGTGCTTGACCGCATGGCGCTGGAAGTCGGCCAATTGGTCGGTATCGGTGTGCAGGTCGGCCTGGTGATTGGCGGCGGCAACCTGTTCCGTGGCGCGGCACTGAGTGCGGCCGGTATGGATCGGGTCACTGGCGACCACATGGGCATGCTGGCCACTGTGATGAACGCCCTGGCCATGCGCGACGCTCTGGAGCGTGCCAATATCTCGGCCATCGTGATGTCGGCTATCTCCATGGTTGGCGTGACCGATCACTACGATCGCCGCAAAGCCATGCGCCACCTGAACTCCAAGGAAGTGGTGATCTTTGCCGCCGGCACAGGCAACCCGTTCTTCACCACCGATTCGGCTGCGTGCCTGCGCGCTATCGAAATCGATGCCGACGTGGTGCTCAAAGCCACCAAGGTAGATGGCGTATACACTGCAGACCCATTCAAAGACCCGCATGCAGAGAAGTTCGATCATCTGACCTACGATGAAGTGCTGGATCGCAAGCTGGGTGTGATGGACCTGACCGCTATCTGCCTGTGCCGCGACCACAAGATGCCGCTGCGCGTATTTAACATGAACAAGCCCGGCGCCCTGCTGAATATCGTACACGGCGGCGCGGAAGGGACTCTGATCGAGGAAGGCCAACAATGATCAATGAAATCAAGAAAGACGCCCAGGCGCGTATGCAGAAATCCCTGGAATCGCTGAGCCATGCATTTGGCCAGATCCGTACCGGCAAGGCGCACCCGAGCATCCTGGGTAGCGTGATGGTGCCTTACTACGGTTCCGACACCCCGCTCAGCGGCGTGGCCAACGTGACCGTAAAGGACTCGCGTACCCTGCAAGTCGTGGCGTTCGAGCGCAACATGCTCGCGGCAGTCGACAAGGCGATCCAGAGCGCCGGCCTGAACCTCAACCCGACCAACCTCGGCGAGTTGTTGTTGATTTCCATGCCTGCACTGACCGAAGAAACCCGCAAGGGCTTCACCAAGCAGGCGCGCAGTGCCGCTGAAGATGCGCGCGTTGCTGTGCGTAACATCCGTCGCGATGCGTTGGGTGACCTGAAGAAACTGGTCAAGGACAAGGAAATCAGCGAAGACGAAGAGCGTCGTGCCGTTGCTGATATCGACAAGTTGACCAAGGACGCCGAAGCCCAGATCACCAAGGCTACCGAAGAAAAAGAAAAGGACCTGATGGCCGTATAAGGGGTCAGGACGCCTTTATGGAAAAGACCAAGCAGACTGTGCCCTCCGTGGTGCCGCGCCATGTCGCGATCATCATGGATGGGAATAATCGCTGGGCGAAAAAACGCTTTATGCCGGGTGTTGCCGGGCATAAAGCGGGTGTTGACGCGGTAAGGGCGGTGATTGAGGTGTGTGCCGAGGCCAAGGTCGAGGTGCTGACCTTGTTCGCCTTTTCCAGTGAAAACTGGCAGCGGCCTGCCGACGAAGTCAGTGCCTTGATGGATCTGTTCTTCAAGGCCCTGCGTCGTGAGGCCAAGCGCCTCAATGACAACAACATCAGTCTGCGCATCATTGGTGATCGCTCGCGGTTCCATCCGGATCTGCAGGTCGCCATGCGCGAAGCCGAGGCCATCACCGCCGGCAGTAATCGTTTTGTGCTGCAGATTGCGGCCAATTACGGTGGCCAGTGGGATATCGCCCAGGCTGCGCAACGGCTTGCCCGCGAAGTGCAGGCCGGTCATCTGCGCCCCGAAGACATTACGCCCGAACTGTTGCAAACCTGCCTGGTGACCGGCGACCTGCCGTTGCCGGACCTGTGTATACGTACCGGTGGCGAACATCGCATCAGCAACTTCCTGCTGTGGCAGCTAGCCTATACCGAGTTGTATTTCTCCGACCTGTTCTGGCCGGACTTCAAACACGATGCCATGCGCAATGCGCTGGCCGATTTCGCTTCCCGTCAGCGTCGTTTCGGTAAAACGAGCGAGCAGATCGAAGCTGGAGCCCGGGTTTAAATGCTTAAACAACGAATCATCACGGCACTGATTCTGCTGCCGATTGCCCTGTGCGGTTTTTTCCTGCTTGAAGGCTCCGGCTTTGCGCTGTTTATCGGCCTGGTCGTGACCCTGGGCGCCTGGGAATGGGCGCGCCTGGCGGGTTTCAGCAACCAGTTGCCGCGTGTGGCATACGCCGCAGTCGTCGCGGTGCTGTTGTTCCTGATGTATATCCTGCCGGACATCGCGCCCTGGGTATTGGGGGCAGCGGTGCTGTGGTGGGCGTTGGCAACATTCCTGGTGCTGACCTATCCACGCACCAGTGGTCAATGGTCCAGCGTGGCCTGCAAGCTGGTGATCGGCTTGCTGATCCTGCTGCCGGCCTGGCAAGGGCTGGTGGAAATCAAGCGCTACCCTCTCGGTAATGAACTGATCCTGGCCGTGATGGTGCTGGTGTGGGGTGCCGATATCGGCGCCTACTTCTCGGGTCGCGCGTTCGGCAAGCGCAAGCTGGCTCCGGCCGTCAGCCCGGGCAAGAGCTGGGAAGGCGTGTACGGCGGCCTGGCCTTGACGCTGCTGATCACGCTCGTCGTGGGTGTGATGCGTGACTGGTCGGTGAAGGAGGTTCTCCTGGCCTTGCTGGGCACCGCTATCGTCGTGTTTATCTCGGTGGTGGGTGACCTCACCGAAAGCATGTTCAAGCGCCAGGCCGGGATCAAGGACAGCAGTAACTTGCTGCCGGGTCATGGTGGTGTGCTGGACCGCATCGACAGCCTGACTGCTGCGCTGCCAATCTTTGCCGTGCTGTTGTGGATGATCGCCTCGTGAGCGGCCTGCAACAGGTTACCGTGCTGGGCGCGACCGGCTCGGTTGGGCTGAGCACTCTGGATGTCATCGCTCGTCACCCGGATCGTTACCAGGTTTTTGCGCTGACCGGCTTCACGCGTTTGCGCGAGTTGCTGGCCTTGTGCGTGCGCCACTCACCGCGCTTCGCCGTTGTGCCCGAGGCGGCGCAGGCTCGCGGGCTGCAGGAAGATCTGCGGGCCGCGGGTCTGACCACCCAGGTGTTGGTCGGGGAAGCAGGGTTGTGCCAGGTGGCGGCCGACGCCGATGTGGATACCGTGGTGGCGGCGATTGTCGGTGCGGCGGGTTTGCGTCCGACACTGGCGGCAGTCGATGCCGGCAAGAAAATTCTGCTGGCCAATAAAGAAGCGCTGGTGATGTCCGGTGCGCTCTTCATGCAGGCCGTGCGCAAGAGTGGGGCGGTGCTGCTGCCGCTGGACAGCGAGCACAACGCAATCTTCCAGTGCATGCCCGGGGATTTCGCCCGCGGCTTGAGCCAGGTCGGCGTGCGCCGAATTCTGCTGACGGCATCCGGTGGCCCCTTCCGGCAGACTCCGCTGACTGAGCTTGAACATGTGTCTCCCGACCAGGCGTGCGCGCATCCGAACTGGTCCATGGGGCGCAAGATTTCCGTGGACTCGGCCAGCATGATGAACAAAGGCCTGGAGTTGATCGAGGCGTGCTGGTTGTTCGATGCACGGCCTGATCAAGTCCAGGTGGTGATTCACCCGCAAAGCGTGATTCATTCCCTGGTTGATTACGTGGATGGTTCGGTGTTGGCGCAGTTGGGCAACCCGGACATGCGCACGCCGATCGCCAACGCCCTGGCCTGGCCGGAGCGGATCGATTCCGGCGTTGCACCCCTGGACCTGTTTGCAATTGCGCGCCTGGACTTCGAAGCTCCGGACGAGCAGCGTTTTCCGTGCCTGCGTCTGGCGCGGCAAGCGGCCGAGGCGGGTAACAGTGCGCCGGCGATGCTCAATGCGGCCAACGAAGTGGCCGTGGCGGCGTTTCTCGAACGGCGCATCCGCTTTCCACAGATCGCGAGTATCATCGAGGACGTCCTGAATCTTGAGCCGGTCGTGGCTGTAAATGACCTGGGAGCGGTATTTGAGGCCGATACCAAGGCCCGAGCCTTGGCCCGGCAATGGCTGGATCGCGACGCGCGTTAGCGGGTAGGCGGGTTTGAGCCATCAGGCATTGGATTGAAATGCGGAGAAATTAGATGAGTGCGCTCTACATGATTGTCGGCACCCTGGTTGCTCTGGGTGTGCTGGTTACCTTCCACGAATTCGGCCACTTCTGGGTGGCGCGTCGTTGCGGCGTCAAGGTATTGCGCTTTTCCGTTGGTTTCGGCATGCCATTGTTGCGCTGGCATGATCGTCGTGGCACCGAGTTCGTGATCGCCGCTATCCCGTTGGGTGGCTACGTCAAGATGCTCGATGAGCGCGAAGGTGAAGTGCCGGCTGATCAATTGGACCAGTCTTTCAATCGCAAGACCGTTCGTCAGCGTATCGCAATTGTCGCAGCGGGCCCGATCGCCAATTTCCTGTTGGCGATGGTGTTCTTCTGGGTTTTGGCCATGATGGGCAGTCAGCAGGTGCGTCCGGTCATCGGTGCGGTCGAGGCGGACAGTATCGCGGCCAGGGCCGGCTTGGTGGCTGGGCAGGAAATTGTTTCCATTGATGGCGAACCGACCACCGGTTGGGGTGCGGTCAATTTGCAGTTGGTGCGTCGTCTGGGTGAAAGCGGCACCGTCGATCTGGTGGTGCGTGACCAGGATTCCAGCGCCGAAACCCCGCGTGCGTTGGCTCTGGACCATTGGCTCAAAGGCGCCGATGAGCCTGATCCGATCAAATCCCTGGGGATTCGTCCTTGGCGTCCGGCCTTGCCGCCGGTATTGGCGGAGCTGGATCCAAAAGGTCCGGCCCAGGCCGCTGGCCTGAAAACCGGTGATCGCCTGCTGGCCCTCGATGGCCAGGCGCTGGGTGACTGGCAGCAGGTGGTCGACCTGGTACGTGTGCGGCCTGATACCAAAATTGTGCTGAAAGTTGAGCGCGAGGGTGCTCAAATCGATGTTCCCGTGACCCTGTCGGTTCGTGGGGAGGCCAAGGCAGCCGGGGGTTACCTGGGTGCCGGGGTCAAAGGTGTCGAGTGGCCGCCATCGATGGTTCGAGAGGTCAGCTTCGGGCCTTTGGCCGCGATTGGCGAGGGCGCGAAACGCACCTGGACCATGAGCGTGCTGACCCTCGAATCCCTCAAGAAAATGTTGTTCGGTGAGCTCTCGGTAAAAAACTTGAGTGGACCGATAACCATTGCTAAAGTGGCGGGCGCTTCTGCCCAGTCGGGTGTCGCGGATTTCCTGAATTTCCTGGCTTATCTGAGTATTAGCCTTGGGGTTCTGAATTTGCTGCCCATTCCAGTATTGGATGGGGGGCATCTGCTGTTTTATCTGGTCGAGTGGGTGCGTGGTCGCCCCTTGTCGGATCGGGTGCAGGGTTGGGGGATACAGATCGGTATCAGTTTGGTGGTCGGGGTGATGTTGTTAGCTCTGGTCAACGATCTGGGACGACTGTAACGCTTCGCTGAATTGCGAATCTGCCGCATTTTGCGGCAGTTTGTTTATTGCCAGTTGGAATAAGAAAGGACTTCATGAAACGTCTGCTGCTAACTGCGGTTCTCACCGTATTGATGATCGCCGAAGTTCACGCCGAGTCCTTCACCATCTCCGATATTCGCGTCAACGGCCTCCAGCGGGTTTCCGCGGGTAGCGTCTTTGGTGCCTTGCCGTTGAACGTCGGGGAACAGGCGGATGATCGTCGCCTGGTGGAATCCACTCGTGCGCTGTTCAAAACCGGGTTCTTTCAAGATATCCAACTGGGTCGCGAAGGCAACGTCCTGGTCATCACGGTCGTCGAACGACCTTCCGTCGCGAGTATCGCGATCGAAGGTAACAAGGCCATCTCCACTGAAGACCTGATGAAGGGCCTGAAGCAATCCGGCCTGGCCGAAGGCGAGATCTTCCAGCGCGCCACCCTTGAAGGTGTGCGTAACGAGCTGCAACGCCAGTACGTTGCCCAGGGCCGCTACTCCGCGACCGTGGAAACCGAAGTGATCCCGCAGCCTCGTAACCGTGTGGGCCTGAAGGTCAACATCAACGAAGGCACCGTGGCCGCCATCCAGCACATCAACGTGGTGGGCAACACCAAGTTCGCTGATGACGACCTGATCGACCTGTTCGAACTCAAGACCACCAACTGGTTGTCGTTCTTCAAGAACGATGACAAGTACGCCCGCGAAAAACTTTCCGGTGACCTGGAACGCCTGCGCTCCTACTACCTGGACCGTGGCTACATCAACATGGACATCGCTTCGACCCAGGTGTCCATCACCCCGGACAAGAAGCACGTCTACATCACCGTCAACGTCAACGAAGGCGAGAAGTACAAGGTTCGTGACGTCAAGCTCAGTGGTGACTTGAAAGTCCCTGAAGACCAGGTCAAGTCCCTGCTGCTGGTGCAGAAGGACCAGGTGTTTTCGCGCAAGCTGATGACTACCACGTCCGAACTCATCACCCGTCGTCTGGGTAACGAAGGCTATACCTTCGCCAACGTCAACGGCGTGCCGACCCCGAATGATGAAGACCACACCGTGGACATCACCTTTGTCGTCGACCCCGGCAAGCGTGCTTATGTAAACCGCATCAACTTCCGTGGCAACACCAAGTCAGCAGACGAAGTGCTGCGTCGTGAAATGCGCCAGATGGAAGGTGGCTGGGCTTCGACCTACCTGATCGACCAGTCCAAGACCCGTCTTGAACGTCTGGGCTTCTTCAAGGAAGTCAACGTCGAAACCCCGGCCGTACCGGGTGTGGATGACCAGGTTGACGTGAACTACGCCGTTGAAGAGCAAGCATCGGGCTCGATCACCGCCAGCGTCGGCTTCGCACAGAGTGCCGGCCTGATCCTGGGTGGCTCGATCACCCAGAACAACTTCCTGGGTACCGGTAACCGTGTGTCCATCGGCCTGACTCGCAGCGAATACCAGAGCCGATACAACTTCGGCTATACCGACCCCTACTGGACTGCGGACGGTGTGAGCCTGGGCTACAACGCCTTCTACCGCACCACAGACTACAAAGACCTCGACGTCGACGTTGCAAGCTATGCGATCGACAGCCTGGGTGTGGGCGCCAACATCGGCTACCCGATCAGCGAAACCTCACGCCTGACCTTCGGCATCACTGCGCAGCAGGACGAGATCAAGACCGGTGTGTACACCGTGGATGAGATCTTCGACTTCACTCGCCGTGAAGGTGACAAGTTCCTGAACTTCAAGGCGTCTGCCGGCTGGTCCGAGTCGACCCTGAACAAAGGGGTACTGGCAACCCGTGGCCATTCCCAAAGCCTGACTGCGGAAGTCACCACGCCGGGCAGCGACCTGTCGTTCTTCAAGCTCGACTACCGCGGCCAGTTGTTCCAGCCGTTGAGCGATAACTACACCATGCGCCTGCACACTGAGCTGGGCTATGGCGATGGTTATGGTTCGACCGATGGTTTGCCGTTCTACGAGAACTACTACGCTGGTGGTTTCAACTCGGTGCGTGGCTTCAAGGACAGCACCCTGGGGCCTCGTGGCACGCCAAGTCGCGGTGTTGAACAAACCGGTAACGTCGGTACTCGCCGCGATGATGACGATGATCCACTGCCGTTCGGTGGTAACGTGTTGATCCAGGGTGGTGCCGAGATCCTGTTCCCGCTGCCGTTCGTCAAGGACCAGCGTTCTCTGCGGACTTCGGTCTTCTGGGACGTGGGTAACGTGTTCGACTCCAAGTGTGAGCAGATCAAGAACCCAAGCGGGCTGAAGTCCAACACCCAGTGCAACGACGTGAGCCTCAGCAACCTGGCGAGCTCCGTGGGTGTGGGTGTGACCTGGGTGACTGCGCTGGGCCCGTTGAGCTTTGCTCTGGCCATGCCGATCAAGAAACCGGATAACGCTGAAACCCAGATTTTCCAATTCTCCCTCGGCCAGACGTTCTAAGCGTCTGACCCAAGATAACGACAACGGATTCTGTAGGAGTACATCGTGCGTAAGTTGACTCAATTGGTCCTGCTGGCCACTGTGCTGGTAACCACCCCGGCCTTCGCCGAAATGAAAATCGCCGTCCTGAACTATCAGATGGCCCTGCTGGAATCCGATGCGGCCAAGCGATACGCCGTGGATGCCGAGAAGAAATTCGGTCCGCAACTGACCAAGCTCAAGACGCTGGAAAGCAGCGCCAAGGGTATCCAGGACCGTCTGGTAGCCGGTGGCGACAAGATGCAGCAAGGCGAGCGCGAGCGTCTGGAGCTTGAATTCAAGCAAAAGGCCCGTGACTACCAGTTCCAATCCAAGGAACTGAACGAAGCCAAGGCTGTGGCCGACCGCGAAATGCTCAAGCAGCTCAAGCCTAAATTGGACAGCGCTGTGGAAGAAGTCATCAAGAAGGGTGCCTTTGACCTGGTGTTCGAGCGTGGCGCCGTGATCGACGTCAAGCCTCAATACGACATCACCCGTCAGGTGATCGAGCGCATGAACCAGCTGAAGTAAACCATGACAGCGACTATCAAACTCGGCGAGTTGGCCGAGTTCCTTGGAGCCACATTGCGTGGCTCCAAGGAGAAAGAAATCACTGGGCTAGCCACCTTGCAGGAGGCTGGCCCAGCTCAGTTGAGCTTCCTCGCAAATCCCCAATACCGTAAATACCTGGTCGATTGCCAGGCCGCAGCCGTGTTGCTGAAGGCCGCTGACGCCGAAGGGTTTATCGGGGATGCGCTGGTGGTGGCCGACCCGTACCTGTCGTACGCCAAGGCCTCGCACCTGTTCGATCCCAAGCCGAAAGCGGCCGGCGGTATTCACCCGTCTGCCGTGATCGCCGAAGGTGCCCAGGTTGACCCGGCGGCCAGCATCGGTGCGTTTGCCGTGATCGAGAGCGGGGCGCGTATTGGTGCCGGTGTCACCGTGGGTGCCCACAGTTTCATCGGCGCTCGCTGCGAAATCGGTGCTGATGGCTGGCTGGCTCCACGTGTCACCCTCTACCACGATGTGCGTATTGGTCAGCGTGTGGTCATTCAATCCGGCGCCGTTATCGGTGGCGAAGGCTTTGGCTTTGCCAACTCCAAAGGTGTCTGGCACAAGATTGCCCAGGTCGGCGGCGTATTGATCGGCGACGACGTGGAGATCGGTGTAAACACTGCGGTGGATCGCGGGGCCTTGGCCGATACGGTGATCGGTAACGGCGTGAAGCTCGACAACCAGATCCAGATCGCCCACAACGTTCAGATTGGCGATCACACCGCCATGGCGGCCTGCGTGGGCATCTCCGGCAGCACCAGGATCGGCAAGCATTGCATGCTCGCCGGCGGCGTTGGGCTGGTGGGGCATATCGATATTTGCGACAACGTCTTCATCACCGGTATGACCATGGTGACTCACTCGATTACCGAGCCGGGGGCCTATTCTTCCGGTACCGCCATGCAACCTGCGGCAGAATGGCGCAAGAGCGCGGCGCGTTTGAGGAAGATCGACGACATGGCACGACGTATCAAACAGCTGGAAAAGCGTGTTGGGGACGTGACCCCTGGCGGTAATGCTTCATCTGAAGGCTGATACCATTTCCATATCAAGTGTGCACAGCCGCTGGACTGCCCCCTTGATTTGCTAGCGGGGCGTGCGCTTAGTTCGCCCGCCCCCAATCTTTATTACAGGCTTCCCCCCGAAATGATGGACATCAACGAGATTCGCGAATACCTGCCTCACCGTTACCCGTTCCTGCTGGTGGACCGCGTAGTGGACCTCAACGTCGAGGAAAAGCGCATTCGTGCCTACAAGAATGTCAGCATCAACGAACCATTCTTCAACGGTCACTTCCCTGCGCATCCAATCATGCCGGGCGTGTTGATCATCGAAGCGATGGCCCAGGCTGCCGGTATCCTTGGTTTCAAAATGCTCGACCTCAAGCCTGCCGACGGCACGCTTTACTATTTCGTGGGCTCCGACAAGCTGCGTTTTCGCAACCCGGTCACCCCGGGTGACCAGTTGATCCTGGAAGCCAGGTTCATCAGCTGCAAGCGCCAGATCTGGAAGTTCGAATGCCAGGCCTCGGTAGATGGCAAGCCGGTGTGCTCTGCCGAGATCATCTGTGCGGAACGCAAACTATGAGTTTGATTGACCCTCGCGCAATCATCGATCCGTCGGCCGTACTGGCCGCCGACGTTGAGGTCGGCCCTTGGTCGATCGTCGGCGCAGGTGTGGAAATCGGCGAGGGGACTGTCATCGGGCCACACGTGATCCTTAAAGGTCCGACCCGTATTGGCAAACACAATCGTATCTACCAGTTTTCCTCGGTAGGCGAAGACACCCCGGACATGAAGTACAAGGGTGAAGAAACGCGCCTGGTAATCGGTGACCACAACATCATCCGTGAAGGCGTCACCATCCACCGTGGCACCGTGCAGGATCGCGCCGAAACCACGTTGGGGGATCACAACCTGGTTATGGCCTATGCCCACATCGGCCATGACAGCGTGATCGGCAACCATTGCATCCTGGTCAACAACACCGCGTTGGCAGGCCATGTGCACGTTGACGACTGGGCGATCCTCTCCGGTTTCACCCTGGTGCATCAGTATTGCCACATCGGCGCCCACAGCTTTTCCGGCATGGGTACCGCCATTGGCAAGGATGTCCCTGCATTCGTGACGGTGTTCGGCAACCCTGCCGAGGCTCGCAGCATGAATTTCGAGGGCATGCGCCGTCGCGGTTTCAGCGAAGAGGCGATCCACGCTCTGCGCCGTGCCTACAAGACGGTTTACCGCCAGGGGTTGACGGTTGAGCAGGCGCTGACCGAACTGACCGAGCCGGCAACCCTGTTTCCGGAAGTCGCGGTGTTCCGTGACTCGATCCAGGCGTCGACCCGCGGCATCACCCGCTGATCATGGCCAATCTGCGTATTGCGCTTGTGGCGGGTGAAGCTTCCGGCGATATTCTGGGTGCCGGCTTGATGCGAGCCCTCAAGGCCCGGCATCCTGCGGTGGAGTTTATCGGCGTGGGTGGGCCGCTGATGCAGGCCGAAGGGCTTGCTTCCTACTTCCCTATGGAGCGGTTGTCGGTCATGGGGTTGGTGGAAGTGTTGGGGCGCCTGCGTGAGCTGCTCGCTCGCCGCAAGCTGCTGATCAAGACGCTGATCGATGAAAAGCCCGACGTCTTTATCGGCATCGATGCGCCGGATTTCACACTCAATATCGAGCTCAAATTGCGTCAGGCCGGAATCAAGACCGTGCACTATGTCAGCCCATCCGTATGGGCGTGGCGGCAGAAGCGTGTGTTGAAGATCCGCGAAGGCTGCGACCTGATGTTGACCCTGTTGCCGTTCGAAGCCAGGTTCTACGAAGAGAAGGGCGTACCGGTGCGGTTTGTCGGTCATACCCTGGCCGATGCCATTCCATTGCAAGCCGATCGTGCTGCCGCGCGTGCCGAACTGGGCTTGCCCGATGGCCCGTTGGTGGCGTTGATGCCGGGCAGTCGTGGCGGTGAGGTAGGGCGCCTGGGCGCGCTGTTTTTTGATGCCGCCGAACGCCTGCAGGCACAAAAGCCGGAGGTGCGCTTTGTGCTGCCGTGTGCCAGCCCGCAGCGCCGCGCACAGATCGAGACGCTGCTGGAAGGTCGCAACCTGCCGCTGACTCTGCTCGACGGTCAGTCCCACCTGGCCCTGGCAGCCTGCGATGCGGTGTTGATCGCCTCGGGCACGGCCACCCTTGAGGCCTTGCTGTACAAGCGGCCAATGGTTGTAGCCTATCGCCTGGCGCCGCTGACCTTCTGGATTCTCAAGCGCATGGTCAAGAGCCCTTACATCTCACTGCCCAATTTGCTGGCTCAGCGCCTGCTGGTGCCGGAGTTGCTGCAGGACGATGCAACGCCCGAAGCGCTTGCGCAAACCCTACTACCCCTGATTGATGGCGGCGAAGAGCAGACCCGTGGTTTCGATGATATTCACCGCACCCTGCGTCGTGATGCCTCGAACCAGGCGGCCGACGCCGTTCTGACCTTGATCGGCCATAAACAGGAAGCCTTATGACCACGCAAATGGGTCTGGATTTCAGCCTGGTTGCCCAAGCCCACGAGCTGGTGGCCGGTGTTGACGAAGTAGGGCGCGGCCCACTGTGTGGCGCAGTGGTGACGGCGGCGGTGATCCTGGACCCGAACCGTCCGATCCTGGGCCTCAATGATTCGAAAAAGCTCACCGAGGCCCGTCGCGAAAAGCTTTATGACGAGATCTGTGAAAAGGCTCTGAGCTGGCATATCGCCCGGGCTGAAGTCGAAGAAATCGACGAGCTCAATATCCTCCATGCGACGATGTTAGCCATGCAGCGTGCCGTTGAAGGGCTGCATATCACCCCGAAAATGGCGATGATCGACGGCAACCGTTGCCCGAAGCTGACAATGCCGTCGGAAGCGGTGGTCAAGGGCGATAGCAAGGTTCCAGCCATTGCCGCCGCTTCGATCCTGGCCAAGGTCAGCCGTGATCGTGAAATGGCTGCGTTCGAGTTGATCTATCCCGGCTACGGTATTGGCGGCCATAAAGGCTATCCGACGCCCGTTCATCTGGAAGCCCTGGCTCGGCTCGGCCCCACCCCGATCCATCGCCGCTCGTTTGCCCCGGTGCGCCAGGCTTATGAGGCGCGTGAGAGCCTGATCGAGGTTTAGCAGCAAGGCTGATGTTTTTACCCAGGCCCGGTACAATCCGGGCCTTGTTGTTTTCATGTATCAAGACAGGATCACTATGCCGGCTTCATTCGTTCACCTGCGCCTGCACACTGAATATTCCCTGGTCGACGGCCTGGTACGGATCAAACCGCTGGTCAAAACCCTGGTGGGCATGAACATGCCTGCGGTGGCGGTAACCGATCAGAACAACATGTGTTCCCTGGTCAAGTTCTACAAGAACGCCATGGGCGCCGGCATCAAGCCGATCTGCGGCGCCGATCTGTGGCTGTCCAACAAAGACCCGGATAACCCCCTGAGCCGCATCAGCCTGCTGGCGATGAACGGCGTGGGTTATCGCAACCTCACCGAACTGATCTCCCGTGGCTTTATCGACGGCCAGCGCAACGGCTCGATCATCATCGAGCGCGAGTGGGTGGCCGAAGCCAGCGAGGGCCTGATCATGCTCTCGGCGGCCAAGGAGGGTGAAGTCGGTATCGCGTTGCTGGGGGGCAATCCCCAGGAAGCCGAGGTGCTGGCGCGCGAGTGGATGCAGGTTTTCCCGGATCGCTTCTATCTGGAAGTCCAGCGCACCAATCGCCCCAACGATGAAGAACACTTGCACGCCGCCGTGGCCCTGGCCGACAAGCTGGGCGCGCCGCTGGTGGCGACCAACGATGTGCGCTTTATCAAGAAAGAAGACTTCGAAGCCCACGAAACCCGCGTGTGCATCGGCGAAGGCCGGGCCCTGGATGACCCGCGCCGCTCGAAGAACTACAGCGAAGAGCAGTACCTCAAAAGCGCCGAGGAAATGGCGGAGCTGTTCAGCGACTTGCCCGAGGCCCTGGAAAACTCCGTCGAGATCGCCAAGCGCTGCAACATCGAAGTGAAACTGGGCAAACACTTTTTGCCCAACTTCCCGATTCCCGATGGCATGACCATCGATGAGTATTTCCGCAAAGTGTCGTTCGATGGTCTGGAAGAGCGCCTCAGCGTCCTCTTGCCCAAGGACACCACCGAAGATTACGAAGCCAAGCGCCAGGTCTACGTCGACCGGCTGAATTTCGAGCTGGATATCATCATCCAGATGGGGTTCCCCGGTTACTTCCTGATCGTAATGGACTTTATCCAGTGGGCCAAAAACAACGGCGTGCCGGTAGGTCCGGGCCGGGGGTCAGGTGCTGGTTCGCTGGTGGCCTACGTACAGAAGATTACCGACCTCGACCCGCTGGAATATGACCTGCTGTTCGAACGTTTTCTGAACCCGGAACGGGTATCCATGCCCGACTTCGACGTCGACTTCTGCATGGATGGTCGTGACCGCGTCATTGAGTACGTGGCCGAGAAATACGGTCGCAACGCGGTAAGTCAGATCATCACCTTCGGTTCCATGGCGGCGAAAGCGGTAATCCGCGACGTGGCGCGGGTGCAGGGCAAGTCCTATGGCCTGGCCGACCGCCTGTCGAAGATGATTCCTTTCGAAGTCGGCATGACCCTGGAAAAAGCCTACGAGCAAGAAGAAATCCTGCGCGACTTCATCAAGGTCGATGAAGAAGCCGCCGAAATCTGGGACATGGCGCGCAAGCTCGAAGGCGTGGTGCGTAACGTCGGTAAACACGCCGGTGGTGTGGTTATTGCCCCGACCAAGCTGACCGATTTTTCGCCGATCTATTGCGATGAAGAAGGCGACGGCCTGGTCACGCAGTTCGACAAGGATGACGTGGAGGCGGCCGGCCTGGTGAAGTTCGACTTCCTCGGCCTGCGTACCCTGACGATCATCGATTGGGCGCTGAAAACCATCAACCGCGACCGCGCCAAGGTTGGCGAAGAACCGCTGGATATCGCATTTATCCCGCTGGACGACAAACCGACCTACAGCCTGCTGCAAAAAGCCGAAACCACGGCGGTGTTCCAGCTTGAATCCCGGGGCATGAAAGAGCTGATCAAAAAGCTCAAGCCCGACTGCCTGGAAGACTTGATCGCACTGGTGGCGTTGTTCCGTCCGGGTCCGCTGCAATCGGGCATGGTGGACGACTTCATCAACCGCAAGCACGGCCGCGCCGAGCTGGCCTACCCGCACTCGGATTACCAATACGAGGGCCTCAAGCCTGTATTGGCGCCGACCTACGGCATCATCCTGTATCAGGAACAGGTGATGCAGATCGCCCAGGTCATGGCCGGCTACACCCTCGGCGGTGCGGACATGCTGCGTCGCGCCATGGGTAAAAAGAAACCCGAGGAAATGGCCAAGCAGCGTGGCGGTTTCATTGAAGGTTGCGCCACCAACAACATCGACGCCGACCTGGCCGGTAACATCTTCGACCTGGTAGAAAAGTTTGCCGGTTATGGTTTCAACAAATCCCACTCCGCCGCCTATGGCCTGGTGTCGTACCAGACCGCCTGGCTGAAAGCCCACTACCCGGCGCCGTTCATGGCGGCGGTACTCTCGGC
Source organism: Pseudomonas paralactis (assembly GCF_001439735.1). Taxonomy (GTDB): domain Bacteria; phylum Pseudomonadota; class Gammaproteobacteria; order Pseudomonadales; family Pseudomonadaceae; genus Aquipseudomonas; species Aquipseudomonas paralactis. The sequence goes on along the minus strand of NZ_JYLN01000002.1, from coordinate 204,801 downwards.
GGATATGCACAACACCGACAAGGTCGTGACCTTGATCGAGGAAGTGCGCACCATGAAGCTGCGCCTCGATGCGCCGGACGTGAACGCCTCTGAGTTCAAGTTCACGGTGAACGATGAGGGCCGCATCATCTATGGTCTCGGCGCGATCAAGGGCGTGGGCGAGGGCCCGGTGGAGGCCATCACCGAAGCGCGTCAGGATGGGCCGTTCAAGGACCTGTTCGACTTCTGCGCACGGGTTGACCTCAAGCGCATCAACAAGCGTACCCTCGATGGCTTGATCCGCAGCGGCGCGCTCGACCGTCTCGGCCCGTATTTCCATGATGAGCCGAAGGCTTACCAGGCCAATATCGACCGTAACCGCGCGGTGCTGCTCACCGCCATGGAAGAGGCGATCAAGGCCGCCGAACAGACTGCCCGCACCCATGACAGCGGCCACGCCGACCTGTTTGGTGGGCTGTTTGTCGAAGAAGACGCGGATGTCTACGCCAACCATCGCAAGGCCAAGGAACTGACCCTCAAGGAGCGCCTCAAGGGTGAGAAAGACACCTTGGGCCTGTACCTCACCGGTCACCCGATTGACGAGTACGAAGGCGAAATTCGCCGTTTTGCACGCCAGCGCATCATCGACCTCAAACCGGCGCGGGATACCCAGACCGTCGCCGGCATGATCATCGCCCTGCGGGTGATGAAAAATAAAAAAGGCGACAAAATGGGCTTCATCACCCTGGATGACCGCTCGGGCCGGATCGAAGCATCGTTGTTTGCCGACGCGTTCCACTCCGCCCAGTCACTTTTGCAGACTGACGCCATGGTGGTGGTAGAAGGGGAGGTCAGCAATGATGACTTCTCCGGCGGCCTGCGCCTGCGTATCAAACGGGTGATGAGCATGGAAGATGCCCGCACCAACCTGGCTGAAAGCCTGCGCTTGAAGGTCAAGACCGAAGCGCTCAAGGGCGATCAGCTACGCTGGTTGGGTGACTTGCTCAAACGCCACCGGGGCGCGTGCCCGGTGACCATGGAGTACACCGGCAGCGATGCCAAAGCGATGTTGCAGTTTGGTGAGACGTGGCGGATTGATCCGGCTGATGGCTTGATTCAAGCTTTGCGTGACCAGTTCGGGCGAGACAACGTCTTCCTCCAATACCGTTGACGGTCAGCACCCCTGACCTCGGCTGAACATTTAATCTCGACCTAAACGCGCCTCTCCCTTAAGGTAGGGCGCGAATAGACAACCGGCTGGCCAGGCACTCCCTGGCCGTCGACCCAAGACGGACGCTTATGAACCCGAATTTTCTTGATTTCGAACAGCCGATCGCTGACCTGCAAGCCAAGATCGAAGAGCTGCGCCTGGTCGGCAATGACAATTCGCTGAATATCGGCGACGAAATCGCTCGCCTGCAAGACAAAAGCAGCACGCTCACCGAAGACATTTTCGGCAAGCTGACCAGTTGGCAGATCGCGCGCCTGGCTCGCCACCCGCGCCGTCCGTACACTCTGGACTACATCGAACACATCTTCACCGAGTTCGATGAACTGCACGGCGACCGCCACTTCTCCGACGACGCGGCCATTGTGGGCGGTATCGCTCGCCTGGACGACCAGCCGGTAATGGTGATCGGCCATCAGAAAGGCCGTGAAGTGCGCGAGAAAGTCCGTCGCAACTTCGGTATGCCGCGTCCGGAAGGCTACCGCAAGGCGTGCCGCCTGATGGAAATGGCCGAGCGCTTCAAGATGCCGATCCTGACCTTCATCGACACGCCGGGCGCATACCCGGGTATCGACGCCGAAGAGCGCAACCAGAGCGAAGCGATTGCCTGGAACCTGCGCGTCATGGCTCGCCTGAAAACCCCGATCATCGCCACCGTAATCGGTGAAGGTGGTTCCGGCGGTGCCTTGGCCATTGGTGTCTGCGACCAACTGAATATGTTGCAGTACTCGACCTACGCGGTGATCTCGCCGGAAGGTTGTGCCTCGATCCTGTGGAAAACCGCCGAAAAGGCGCCGGACGCTGCCGAAGCCATGGGCATCACCGCCGATCGCCTCAAAGGCCTGGGTATCGTGGACAAGGTCATCGCCGAGCCACTGGGCGGCGCCCACCGTGACCCGGCTGCCGCTGCCGCGACCATCCGTGCCGAGTTGGGCTCGCAACTGGCGATGCTCAAGAAGCTGGATAACGAAGCGCTGCTGGCTCGTCGTTACGAGCGCCTGATGAGCTACGGCCTCTAAGTCGACGCTGTACCCAATGTGGTAGCCGGCTTGTGTGGGAGCTGGCTTGCCTGCGATAGCATCACCTTGGTATCACTGATACACCGAGGTGCCTGCATCGCGGGCAAGCCCGGCTCCCACATTTGCTTTGTATATGCTGACGAACGTATTCCAGCTTTGCGGCGGTGACGTGTGATGAAACCAACCCTGCCGGCCATACTCCTGCACACCCTGGCCCCCTGGCGCAACGCGCCGGCCTGGCATATCGCATTCTCCGGCGGTCTCGACTCCACCGTCCTGCTGCACCTCATGGCCTCACTGGCCAAAATCGAAAATCTGCCTCCTGTCAGCGCCGTCCATGTCCACCATGGCCTGCAAGCTGCTGCCGATGCGTGGCCTGCTCATTGCCGATCGGTCTGCGACAGCCTGGGCGTACCTTTGCGCGTCATGCGTGTGCAGGTGAGGCCCGGCGCGAGCCTTGAACGTGCGGCGCGCGATGCGCGCTACCAAGCGTTCATGCAAATCATGGGGGCAGGGGAGGTGCTTTTCACTGGCCAGCATCGCGACGATCAAGCCGAAACCCTGCTGTTTCGCCTGCTGCGTGGCGCCGGTGTGCGAGGGTTGGCGGCTATGCCTGAGCATCGCCCCTTGGCCCAAGGCCGCTTGGTGCGGCCGTTGCTGGCGTTCTCCCGTAGCGAGCTGGAAGCCTACGCCCATCAGCATCAGTTGCAGTGGATCGAAGACCCCTCCAACGTTGATTCCCGGTTTTCCCGCAATTATCTGCGTCACCGTGTACTCCCTACCGTGACGGAGCGCTGGCCCCAGGCGATCACCCACCTGGCTCGCACGGCTGAACACATGGCTGAGGCTCAAGGGCTGCTCGACGAATTGGCGCTGATGGATCTGCAGCGTGCCGATCAGCCTTCAGCGTTTCCCTGGTTGCCTTTGCCGTCCCTGGCGCTTGCGCCGTTGCGCGAACTGTCCGATGCCCGCCAACGTAATGCCCTGCGGCATTGGCTGACACCGCTGACCCGTTTGCCCGACAGTGACCACTGGGCCGGTTGGTATGCCCTGCGCGATGCAAAGAATGATGCGCAGCCGGTGTGGCGTCTGGCCGACGGCCAACTGCATCGCAGCGGTGAGCGCATCTGGTGGCTGCCTTCATCATGGTCCGAATTTTCCCACGCGCCGGTGAGCTGGCCCGATGCGCAAAACCCACTAGAGTTACCCGGCAACGGTCAACTCAGGTTCGCTGGCAAGGCACCATCTGGTGTTTTGGTGATCCGTTATCGGCAGGGCGGCGAAGTCATCGAAGTGCCGGGGCGAGGTCATCGCGACCTCAAGCGCCTGCTCAACGAAAGCGGCTTGCCCGGCTTTGTCCGTGGCAGATTGCCGCTGGTCTACCGGGGTGAACAATTGCTGGCTGTCCCAACCCTTGCGGGGTCGTGGGCCAGCTCGACGGATCACGGGCAATTACATTGGTTGCCACAGACTTGCGATCAAGGTTTGAGCTGATAGCGCCTTTCCGGTAGACTACGCTCCCTTCTTGATACAACTTCTGTGGATTCGACTGAATCGCAGCAGTTGCCGATTACCAAGCAGTCTTTGCTGGGCGATTCCAAAAAATGTGTAGCGATCAACGTACCGGTGTTTCCTTGCTGGTCTGTCACAACGCGGCGGTTTTTTTGAAAGGTGCACTGTGATTAATGCAGGTGATCGGGGGCTTCGGCCTTCCTTCGCTTTCCCCGGCGGCTCGGACCGCTTTAACGCAGACTTCTAGGGTTTTTCATGACGCGCTACATATTCGTCACGGGCGGTGTTGTTTCTTCATTGGGGAAAGGCATTGCCTCCGCTTCATTGGCGGCCATCCTGGAGGCGCGGGGGCTTAAAGTCACCATGCTCAAGCTGGACCCGTACATCAACGTCGACCCGGGCACCATGAGCCCGTTCCAGCACGGTGAAGTGTTCGTCACGCATGACGGCGCCGAGACCGACCTGGACCTGGGCCACTACGAGCGGTTCATCCGCACGACCATGACCCAGAACAACAACTTCACCACGGGCCGTGTCTACGAGCACGTGCTGCGCAAAGAGCGCCGTGGTGACTACCTGGGTGCAACCATCCAGGTGATCCCGCACATCACCGACGAAATCAAGCGCCGCATCATCAAGGGTGCAGGCGATGCCGACGTGGCCATGGTCGAGATCGGCGGCACCGTGGGTGACATCGAGTCCCAACCGTTCCTCGAAGCCATCCGCCAGTTGCGTTTCGAAGTCGGCGCCAAGCGCGCGATGCTGATGCATCTGACATTGGTGCCGTACATCGCCACTGCCGGCGAAACCAAAACCAAGCCTACCCAGCACTCGGTCAAGGAGCTGCGCTCCATCGGCCTGCAGCCGGACGTGCTGGTATGCCGCTCCGATCACCCGATCGACATTTCCTCGCGCCGCAAGATTGCGCAATTCACCAACGTTGAAGAACGTGCGGTGATTGCCCTGGAAGACGCCGACACCATTTACAAGATCCCGGGCATCCTGCATTCGCAAGGGCTGGATGATTTTGTAGTCGAGCGTTTCGGCCTGCAGTGCAATGGCGCAGATCTGTCCGAATGGGACGCCGTGGTCGACGCCAAGCTCAACCCTGAGCATGAAGTCACCATCGCCATGGTCGGCAAGTACATGGAACTGCTGGATGCGTACAAGTCGCTGATCGAAGCGATGAGCCACGCCGGCATCAGCAACCGTACCAAGGTCAACCTGCGCTACATCGATTCCGAAGACATCGAGAACCAGGGCACTGCGCTGCTTGAAGGTGTTGACGCGATCCTCGTGCCGGGCGGTTTCGGCCTGCGCGGCGTGGAAGGCAAGATCACCGCGGTGCAATACGCTCGCGAGAACAAGGTGCCGTACCTGGGTATCTGCCTGGGCATGCAAGTGGCCGTTATCGAGTTCGCCCGTAACGTGCTGGGCTGGAAAGACGCCAACTCCACCGAGTTCGATCACAGCAGCGGCCATCCGGTCGTGGGTCTGATCACCGAGTGGGAAGACGCCACCGGCGCCGTTGAAACCCGTACCGAAACCTCCGACCTGGGCGGCACCATGCGCCTTGGTGCGCAGGACTGCCTGCTGGAAGCCGGCTCGCTGGTACACGACTGCTACGGCAAGGACGTGATTGTCGAGCGCCATCGTCATCGCTATGAAGTGAACAACAACCTGCTGCCGCAGATCAAAGAGGCTGGCCTGAAGATTTCCGGTCGCTCCGGTGACGGCAAGCTGGTTGAAGTGGTCGAGGCGCCGGATCATCCTTGGTTCGTGGCCTGCCAGTTCCACCCGGAGTTCACCTCGACGCCGCGCGACGGTCACCCGTTGTTCAGCGGTTTCGTCAAAGCAGCACTGACGCAACATCAGAAGAAGGCGTAACCCTGATGGCCCAGAAGATCATTCGCGTAGGCGATATCGAGATTGCCAACGACAAGCCCATGGTGTTGTTCGGTGGCATGAACGTGCTGGAAAGCCGCGACATGGCGATGCAGGTCTGTGAAGAATACGTGCGCGTTACCCAGAAGCTGGGTATCCCGTACGTGTTCAAGGCCAGTTTCGACAAGGCCAACCGTTCGTCCGTGACCTCCTATCGCGGCCCGGGCCTTGAAGAAGGCATGCGGATCTTCCAGGACATCAAGCAAGCCTTCGGCGTGCCGATCATCACCGACGTCCACGAGCCTGAGCAGGCTGCCGTGGTCGCCGAGGTGTGCGACATCATCCAGTTGCCGGCCTTTCTGTCGCGCCAGACCGACCTCGTGGTCGCCATGGCCAAGACCGGCGCTGTGATCAATATCAAGAAAGCCCAGTTCCTCGCGCCCCAGGAAATGAAACATATCCTGAGCAAATGCGTGGAAGCGGGTAACGACCAGTTGATCCTGTGCGAGCGTGGTTCGAGCTTCGGCTACAACAACCTCGTGGTGGACATGCTCGGTTTCGGCATCATGAAACAGTTCGAATACCCCGTGTTCTTCGACGTGACCCACGCGCTGCAAATGCCCGGTGGTCGTTCGGACTCCGCTGGCGGGCGGCGTGCCCAGGTGACCGACCTGGCCAAGGCAGGCATGAGCCAGTCCCTGGCAGGCCTGTTCCTTGAAGCCCACCCAGACCCGGACAACGCCAAATGTGATGGCCCATGCGCCCTGCGCCTGGACAAGCTGGAGCCATTCCTGGCCCAACTCAAGCAGTTGGACGAGCTGGTCAAGAGTTTTCCGACGGTAGAGACCGCGTAACTGCCATTTCTCCGGTAGAATTTCCCACGCTTTACGCTCAGGCCCTCGGGCCTGAGCCTTGTCGTCTGCAAGCCTGCCCCGTTGTTCCACCCTTGCGGTCGGTCAAAAGATTTCCTTCAGCTGCGTCGTTTTCGTCAACTTTGGAGTGTTTACAACAATGGCAAAAATCGTCGACATCAAAGGTCGTGAAGTTCTCGACTCCCGTGGCAACCCCACCGTCGAAGCCGACGTGCTTCTCGATAACGGCATCATCGGCAGCGCCTGTGCGCCGTCCGGTGCTTCCACCGGTTCGCGCGAAGCGCTGGAACTGCGTGATGGCGACAAGAACCGTTACCTGGGCAAGGGTGTACTCAAGGCTGTAGCCAACATCAACGGTCCGATTCGTGACCTGTTGCTGGGCAAGGACCCGCTGGACCAGAAAGCCCTGGACCACGCGATGATCAAGCTCGACGGCACTGAAAACAAAGGCAGCCTCGGCGCCAATGCGATCCTCGCTGTGTCCCTGGCCGCCGCCAAGGCAGCAGCCCAGGACCAGGACCTGCCGTTGTACGCGCACATCGCCAACCTGAACGGCACCCCGGGCGTCTACTCGATGCCGGTGCCGATGATGAACATCATCAACGGTGGCGAGCACGCGGATAACAACGTCGACATCCAGGAATTCATGGTGCAGCCGGTAGGTGCCAAGTCCTTCTCCGAAGGCCTGCGCATGGGCACCGAGATTTTCCATCACCTCAAGGCTGTACTGAAGGCCCGTGGCCTGAGCACCGCCGTGGGTGACGAAGGTGGTTTCGCACCAAACCTGGCCTCCAACGAAGATGCACTGAAAGTCATCTCCGAAGCTGTGGCCAATGCCGGCTACAAACTGGGCACCGATGTGACCCTGGCTCTGGACTGCGCGGCCAGCGAATTCTACGAAGATGGCAAGTACAACCTGTCCGGCGAAGGCCAGGTGTTCAACTCCGAAGGTTTCGCTGAATATCTGAAGGGCTTGACCCAGCGCTACCCGATCATCTCGATCGAAGACGGCCTGGACGAGTCCGATTGGGATGGCTGGAAAATCCTTACCGACAAGATCGGCGAGAAAATCCAGCTGGTGGGCGACGACCTGTTCGTTACCAACACCAAGATCCTGAAAGAGGGCATCGACAAGAAGATCGCCAACTCGATCCTGATCAAGTTCAACCAGATCGGTACCTTGACCGAAACCCTGGAAGCTATCCAGATGGCCAAGGCTGCGGGCTACACCGCTGTGATCTCCCACCGCTCCGGCGAAACCGAAGATTCCACCATTGCCGACCTGGCCGTGGGTACTTCGGCTGGCCAGATCAAGACCGGTTCCCTGTGCCGTTCCGATCGCGTTTCCAAGTACAACCAATTGCTGCGCATCGAAGAGCAATTGGCAGGTAAAGCCAAGTACAACGGTCGCGGCGAGTTTCGCGGCTAAGCAGTAAATGGTAAAAAGTCGGCAGATGGCGTCAGAAATCTCACGAAAATGTGAATTTCGGCGCTAATCTGCTGACTGACAAGCGCAAGCCTGGTTTTTCCAGGCTTTGTGCTATCAGTTGCTGCAAAAGGTTTGCATGACTGTCTTTTTTCACTGGATACCCGGATTTCGATGCGCAGTCCCAATTGGTTGTTCCTCGTCTTGCTCTTGTTGCTGGCTGGCCTGCAGTACCGCCTATGGGTCGGTAATGGCAGCTTTGCGCAGGTGGAAGAACTGACCCAGCAAATTGCCGACCAGCGTGCTGAAAACGAACGCCTGCTGGAGCGCAACCGTGTCCTGGACGCCGAAGTGCTTGAATTGAAAAAAGGCACGGAGACCGTTGAAGAGCGGGCACGTCATGAGCTGGGCATGGTCAAGGAGGGCGAAACCCTCTATCAGTTGGCCCAATGAACCACGATCTACCGGCCTTCTGGGCCGTGATTCCTGCCGCGGGCGTCGGTGCCCGTATGGCCGCGGACCGTCCCAAGCAATACCTGCAACTGGGCGGGCGCACTATTCTCGAACATAGCCTTGGCTGTTTTCTCGACCACCCCTCGCTCAAGGGCCTGGTGGTCAGTCTTGCTGTTGATGATCCCTATTGGCCCACCCTGACGTGCGCCACTGACCCGCGTATCCAGCGTGCGGACGGTGGCTCGGAGCGCTCGGGTTCGGTGCTCAACGCGCTGCTGCACCTCAATGCCTTGGGCGCTGGTGACGATGACTGGGTGCTGGTGCACGATGCTGCGCGACCTAACCTGAGCCGTGATGATCTGGACAAACTCCTGGCCGAACTGGCGGATGACCCGGTGGGTGGCCTACTGGCAGTGCCCGCTCGCGACACGCTCAAGCGCGTCGACAAGCACGGCCGCGTGGTAGAAACGGTTGATCGCAGCCTGATCTGGCAGGCTTACACGCCGCAGATGTTTCGTCTGGGCGCGTTGCACCGTGCCCTGGCTGACAGCCTGGTAGCCGATGCGGTGATCACCGACGAAGCTTCGGCCATGGAATGGTCTGGCCAGGCGCCGCGGCTGGTGGAGGGGCGTGCGGACAACATCAAGGTCACCCGCCCTGAAGACCTTGAGTGGCTGCGTCAGCGGCGTGCTTATCAAACGTCTTGATCCTCAGTTGCTGACCTGCTCCAACCCGGGCTGAGCGTCCAGCTCGCTTACCAGTGCCTCGATGTTGTCGAATGGCTTTTGATCGATAGACCAGCCGGACGCATTGATAAAGAATCGGCCCTCCTGACTGTTGATTCTGAAACTGCGCAGTTCCCCGCGTCGCGAACGATAGTCAATGTGGCTGGCCCCGGTGAGCATGAATTGGCCCGGGAGTGCCAGCAGTGCCTGGGCCGACTTCACTACTCGACTGTGCGAAGGGCCGGGCTGTGGTTCCATTGAGTGCTGCAACGCGGCAGGATCAACACGCAAGACCAGGTTGGCCTTGACCGTGCCTTCCCCTTTGTTCAGGCCCAGGCTGGCAGTGCGCCCCGGATCGACTTCGATGCCCAAGGGGCGGGCACCCACTCTATCTTCTATCCGCAGGCCGATGCTGCCAGTGAGTTCGGCAATCCCGGGGATATCCTTGAAAGTGTTGGTATGGGTATCGCCCACCAAGGCTACCCATTTTCCTGGTTGGCGCTTGGTGGTCTGCACCCACTCAATCACCTCGGTGGCGTAATAGTTCATCATCCGCTGGCGAAGGGTACCCGCGCTGTCGCGCATATCGCGAAGCACGTAGCTTGCGGTGCAGTCGATCGGCTGGATCTTGATCCCGGCGTCTCTGGCTTTGGTAACGACGTTTCTGAATGAGTAATAGTGATTGCGGGGCAGTGGGTAGATTCCATTCAGAAAATTCGTCAGCTCCTGGGGCATGGGCGCGTTCTTTGACCGATAAAACGCTTTCAACGGCGGAATATGTACATCGGTCAGCAGATGTTCGAAGTAGATGCGTTTCACGCCTTTGCTGGCGAGTAGCTGCATATTGTCGATCAGAAAGGCTTTGCTCGTTTCTGCGCTGTGGCTTTCGCCGATCACGAGGCCGTCACTGGCGCGCAGCAGTTTCTCAATAATGCTTTGCTGTGACTCATTCAGACTCAAGCGGGGGATTACCGGCTGCAGGGGCGAATAAGGTAGGTAGTTAAAGAAGAGCGCCGAATCCTGATCTAATAGGTTTCTTTTCTCAAAGAACAGTTTTCGCGTGTTTTTGATCGATTGTTCACCCGTACCGAAGGGCTCGAAGTCTTCCGAAAATGAGCTGCTGTCAGTGAGCATGTCCGCCAGGGTGTCTCTAGCGTGCGAAGGCATCTCATAGGTACTGAAGAAACTTCGGTTTTCGGTGTCGCTGAATAATCTGTACACCCGTTGCCAGGCATTGCGAAATGCCCCACCTCCGGCCAGACCGGCACGGCGCCATTGCAGGTCGCTGCTCTGAATAGCGTAGAGACCCGTGGATTGAATTGTCTCGGGCGCTTCTGGATTGTTCACGAAGAGCTCAAAAAAGCCCCAGTCATTCGGTTTTTTGTAGGTCAGGAAGGTCTCGCCCTGAATCTTTACGGACTGCAAGCCGCTGGGGGGTGTTGCCGCGACCAGAGGGCGAGTTTCTGTCTGGATGGGCGCAGGGGGCAGAGTGGTGACTCTGACACTGATCAGGCCCTCCTCTGTTCGCGTGGCTTGGCCAAGCGCAGGGCGCAACGCCTCAAGACTGCTCGCTCCTGTGCTGATGCCGTGGATAACCACCGGTAGTGCGTTCAGAGCGCCGAACACCATGCGCTCTATGGCGTGGGGTTTGTCTTTGAATACATCATCAGCACCGATGGCCATTCCAGCCAAACCTGATGTTACGAAGCAAAACTCCGCGAGTAGCGCCGTGCCCATAGTCAGCGCCACGGGGATTGCCAGCAGGCAGGCTTTTTCCAGGGCGTCGAGGGTGTCGGCCTTGAACGTGTCCAGGGGCGAGACGATGGTTTTCGCTGCCAGTTTTGCAATGCGAGTGCGGATCTGCCGCGCGATAAATGCAAATGGGTCACTTCTGAGCGCCGGATACATGGGGTTATTAATGTATTGCTCGGGGTCCCAGTAGCCATTGCGCAATAAACTGTTGAAAAGACCGGGTGGGCTGGAGGGTTCCGGGTACATCGCCATACCGATCAATGCTTCCTCGACACCACTGTAGAGCAGGCCGGAGTCAATCGAGTCGGGCTCAAAGTGGGTGGTCAGGGCTTTGCGCTGGGTCGGGTCCCTGGCAGCTTTTACCAGCGCATTGCGCATGTCCGTAGGGGTGTTGAAACCATGGATGGGGGAGGAGTTTCCCGGGATGTACAGCAGGGTGATCTGGCTCTGATTGTCGGTAATCGTAAGGATGTCGGTGGCTTCGTACTGATGAATGCGCAGCACGCGCAGAGACAGGTTTGCATCCGATGAATAGGGTGCTTGAAAGTCCTCCAGGGTCAGGTTGCTGGCGTCCTTGTCGATGCCGATCCCTGCGGCCCGGGCGGCCAACTGCCTTTCTGCCTGGGTGAGGGTGAATTCCTCGTATTGATTGAGGTAGGCCTTGGTGAATGCAATGCGCATCAGGGTTGTGTAGTTGTCCCGGTGTTCGCTCCAGAACCGAGTGATGGCATTGTCGTAAACGTCTTCGAAGTCGCTGGAGTGAACAATCTTTCTGAAAATAGCAGGCGCCAGTTCCAGTTGTGTGGTCGGGCCGTAGACCTGAGGTTCACTTTGCCGGTAGAGCGCCTCATACCGCCTGGGCGGAATCCAGCTGGAAGTAATGAACTCTTCGTTGAACATTTGCGGGATGCGGTTATCCATCAGGCGCGGCAGTTCACTCACGATATGGAAGTACGGCGCGGTGGTAGAAAAGCCCGTGGTGTTGATCATGCCGCCAGGAGCATGGGGGGCATCACAGATCATGGCCTCGATCAGGCTCATGGATTGGACGATCACTGCGGTGTAGGGCGCATTGGGATTGTCGAGGTTGTATTCCAAAGTGGTCAGAAACGTAGTGTCCGGGTCCAGTTGTTCCTGGGTGAAGGGTTGCAGATGCTCGTCAAGCAATTGGGCGGCGATAGCGCTGGGCACCGGAAAGTCGGCGAGGACCTTACGGACAAAATGATTGATATGCTGCAGTTGCTGGGCGTTGGACGTCATGGACTTGCCTGGTTTTTCAATGAGAGCGGCTATTAACCGGTATCCAGGCAATACATAGACGGTAGTTGTTTATGCTCGATAGACCGGATTGTCACCCAAGCCTTCTTTGAGAAAGTCCACCAGCTTCCTGACCTTCGGCGACAAATGCCGCTGCTGTGGGTACAGCGCCCACACCGCCGTATTCGGTGGTTGATGCGCCTCCAGCAACGACACCAGTGCCCCGCTGTGCAAATGCTCCAGCACGTAATAGTCCGGCAACTGGCACAAACCCACACCTTGCAGCGCCGCGTCCAGCACCGCCTGCCCACTGTTACAACGCCAGTTCCCCTGAACCCTTTGGGAAAATTCCCGCCCGTCCTGGGCCAGTTGCCAGATATCCGAACTGCCGATCAGGCAGTTATGCCGACTCAATTCCGACAAGCTGTGTGGCCGGCCATACCTTTCCAGGTAGGAAGGGGAGGCGCACAGGTACATGCGCCGAGGTGCCAGGCGGCTGGCGACCATGCGCGAGTCTTGCAGGCGGCCCAGGCGGATTGCCAAATCCAGACCTTCATGCACCAGATCCAGTTGGCGGTTGCTCAGTTCGATATCGACCCGCAATTGCGGATAGAGCCCCATGAACCGGGTCACCAGTGGCACGATGAAGCGCTCGCCGTAGGCCACTGCGCAGGTCATGCGCAACATGCCCTTGGGTTCGCTGGTGAGGTCGCCTACCGCCCGCAGGGCCTCTTCGCGACCGTCCTGCAAACGCTGGCAATGCTGCAAAAACGTCTGACCTGCTTCGGTCAGCGTCACCTTGCGCGTACTGCGATACAACAGGCGCGTTTGCAACCGCTCTTCCAGGCGTGCCACCTGCCGGCTTATATGCGACGACGACACGCCCAGGCGCTCGGCCGCCGCAGTGAATTGGCTGCATTCGGCCACAGCAACGAATTCGTCGATGCCTTCCCAGCGGTTTTCCAGCATGGTCATTATCCCTGTACAGCAATAAAGTTTTGCTTTTGCCTGGATTATTAATCAGGCAGCCATGTTTTACACTCCTGCCATCAATTTTTAACCCCCTGGAGAAACCCGGATGATCAAGTCTCGCGCCGCCGTAGCCTTCGAAGCCAAGAAGCCCCTTGAGATTGTTGAAGTGGACGTCGCCATGCCCAAGGCCGGCGAGGTGCTGTTGCGGGTGGTTGCTTCCGGCGTGTGCCACACCGACGCCTATACGTTGTCGGGTGCGGACCCGGAAGGCATTTTCCCCTCGATCCTGGGGCACGAAGGCGGCGCAGTGGTTGAAGCCATCGGCGAGGGCGTAACCTCGGTCGCTGTGGGCGATCATGTGATCCCGCTGTACACCCCGGAATGCGGCAAGTGCAAATTCTGCCTGTCGGGCAAGACCAACCTGTGCCAGGCCATCCGCTCTACCCAGGGCAAAGGCTTGATGCCGGATGGCACCACGCGTTTTTCCTACAAGGGTCAGCCGATTTTCCACTACATGGGCACGTCGACGTTCTCCGAGTACACCGTGTTGCCGGAAATCTCCGTGGCCAAGATTGCTAAAGACGCGCCGCTGGAAAAAGTCTGCCTGCTCGGTTGCGGCGTCACCACAGGCATCGGCGCAGTGCTCAACACCGCCAAGGTCAAGCCGGGCGACACCGTGGCTATCTTCGGCCTCGGCGGTATTGGCCTGTCGGCGGTGATCGGCGCGGTCAAGGCCAAGGCCGGTCGTATCATCGCCATCGACATCAACCCTGCCAAGTTCGAAATTGCCAAGCAACTGGGGGCTACCGACTGCATCAACCCGAAAGACTACGACCGCCCAATCCAGGACGTGATTGTCGATTTGACCGATGGCGGCGTGGACTTTTCCTTTGAGTGCATCGGCAATGTGCAACTGATGCGTGCGGCCCTTGAGTGCTGCCATAAAGGCTGGGGCGAATCGGTAATCATCGGCGTGGCCGGTGCAGGCCAGGAGATCGCTACGCGTCCGTTCCAGCTGGTCACCGGGCGTGTCTGGCGCGGTTCGGCATTCGGTGGTGTGCGTGGCCGTACGGAATTGCCAAGCTACGTGGAAATGGCCCAGACCGGTGAGATCCCACTGGACACCTTCATCACCCACACCATGGGCCTGGAAGACATCAACAAAGCGTTTGATCTGATGCATGAAGGCAAGAGCATTCGTACCGTCATTCACTTCTGAGGTCGGCCATGAGTCTGGAAAACCTGTCATGCCAGAAGAGCTTCGGCGGCTGGCATAAACGCTACAAGCATCATTCCGATGTGCTCGGTTGCGACATGACCTTCGCCGTCTATCTGCCGCCGCAAGCAGAGCAGGGCGGTAAGTTGCCGGTGCTGTACTGGCTGTCCGGCTTGACCTGCACCGATGAGAACTTCATGCAGAAAGCCGGCGCCCAGCGTGTGGCCGCCGAGCTGGGCCTGATTATCGTTGCACCGGACACCAGCCCCCGCGGCCCCGGTGTGCCGGACGATCCGGACAACGCCTGGGATTTTGGCCTCGGCGCCGGTTTCTATCTGAACGCCACTCAGGAGCCCTGGGCCAAGCACTATCGGATGCATGACTACGTGGTGCAGGAGTTACCGGCCCTGGTGGAGGCGCATTTCCCGGCGTCGGATAAACGCGGCATCAGCGGTCACTCCATGGGTGGACATGGTGCGCTGGTATGCGCGCTGCGCAACCCGGGCCGCTACCAATCGGTGTCGGCGTTTTCGCCGATCAACAATCCGATGGACTGCCCCTGGGGCCAAAAAGCCTTTTCCCGTTACTTGGGTGAAGAGCGCTCCAAGTGGCGTGAATGGGATGCCTGCGTGCTGATCAGTGAGGCCTCGCAAAAGTTGCCGTTGCTGGTGGACCAGGGCGATCGCGATGATTTCCTGGCGGTTCAGCTTAAACCTGAAGCCCTGCTGCAAGCGGCCAAGGCGGCCAACCATCCGTTGGAACTGCGCCTGCAACCTGGCTACGACCACAGCTACTTTTTCATCGCCAGCTTCATCGAAGACCATTTGCGCCATCATGGGCGTGCTTTGCTCGGTTAATGTGAGGCAAAAGTAGGTAGAATCACGCCCTGAATTAAATCGGGGCGTTTTTTTATGCGTATTGGCCACGGCTACGATGTGCACCGTTTCGCTGAGGGCGATTTCATCACCTTGGGCGGCGTGCGCATTGCACACCATCATGGGTTGCTGGCTCATTCCGACGGCGATGTTGTCTTGCATGCCTTGAGCGATGCTTTGCTCGGCGCGGCAGCATTGGGTGATATCGGCAAGCACTTTCCCGACACCGATCCGACCTTCAAGGGCGCGGACAGCCGTGTGTTGCTGCGCCATGTGGTCGGTTTGCTCCATGCCAAGGGCTGGAAGGTCGGCAACGTCGACAACACCATTGTGGCTCAGGCGCCCAAGATGGCTCCCCATATCGAAGCGATGCGCGCGTTGATTGCCGCAGACCTGCAAATTGAACTGGATCAAGTCAACGTGAAAGCCACTACCACCGAAAAGCTCGGTTTTACCGGTCGTGAAGAGGGCATCGCCGTGCACTCCGTTGCCTTGTTGCTGCGCGCATGAACGACTTGCAACTGCTGGGCCCACGGGCCTACGGCGAGGCCCTGGGCAGCGCGGTGCTGAAGGCGACGGCAGAAGACTTCCAGGTTGATGAGGTGCTGGATATTCCGCTGACCGGTGACGGTGAGCACCTGTGGCTGTGGGTGGAAAAGCGCGGCTTGAATACGGAAGAGGCCGCACGGCGTATCGCCAAGGCGGCCGGCGTACCGCTGCGCACCGTCAGCTATGCCGGGCTCAAGGATCGTCAGGCCCTGACGCGCCAGTGGTTCAGCGTGCAGTTGCCCGGCAAGGCCGACCCGGATATGAGCGGCGCCGAAAACGACACCCTCAAGATCCTGAAAACCACCCGGCACAAACGCAAGTTGCAACGTGGTGCCCATTCGGCCAACGGCTTTACCTTGCGCCTGACCCAGCTGACCGGCGACACCGCCGCCATTGACGCGCGCCTGCAGTTGATTGCCCGGCATGGCATTCCCAATTATTTCGGCGCCCAGCGCTTCGGCCACAACGGCGGTAACGTCGTGGATGCCCGTGAATGGGCTGCTCGCAAGGCGCTGCCGGAGCAGCGCAATGTGCGTTCGCGGTTGTTGTCCACCGCCCGTAGCTACTTGTTCAACAAAGTGCTGGCAGCGCGTGTCGCCGACGGTTCCTGGCAGCGCGCCCAGGTGGGCGACCTGCTGGCCTTTACCGACAGTCGCAGTTTTTTCCCGGCCGGTGAGGCTGAGTGCAGCGACCCGCGCCTGGCGATCCTGGACCTGCACCCGACAGGCCCACAGTGGGGCGAAGGTGACTCGCCGGCGAAAGGTCTTACACATGAGTTGGAACAATCTGTCGCTGCCAGCGAAGCCGACCTACGTGATTGGCTGGTGAATGCGGGAATGAGCCAGGAACGTCGCATTCTGCGACTGCCCATTGGCGGGTTGACGTGGCATTATCCCGGTCCTGACATTCTGCAATTGGAATTCGTCCTGCCGGCCGGATGCTTCGCCACTGTCTTGGTGCGCGAGCTTGTTGATCTGGTGCCGGTGGGGCAGACGGACAGCCCATGCGTATTCTGATATCAAACGATGACGGTGCCACCGCACCCGGTCTTGCCGCGCTCTATGCTGCGCTGCAGGATTACGCCGAGTGCGTGGTGGTTGCCCCCGACCAGGACAAGAGCGGCGCCAGCAGTTCGCTGACGCTCGACCGTCCGTTGCACCCGCAGGTTCTGGCCAATGGCTTTATCAGCGTAAACGGCACCCCCACCGACTGCGTGCATTTGGCAATCAACAGTTTGCTGGAGCATGAGCCGGACCTGGTAGTCTCGGGGATCAACCTGGGCGCCAACCTGGGCGATGACGTGCTGTATTCCGGCACCGTGGCGGCGGCCCTTGAAGGGCGGTTCCTGGGACGCACCGCGTTCGCCTTTTCCTTTGCCTCGCGGCAACTGGATAACCTGGCGACTGCCGCGTATTACGCGCGCAAGCTGGTGGAGGCCCACGGGTCCCTGGACCTGCCGCCGCGTACGGTACTCAACGTCAATATTCCCAACCTGCCCCTCGACCATATCCGCGGCATCCAGCTGACGCGCCTGGGCCATCGCGCCCGAGCGGCGGCGCCTCTGAAGGTGGTCGACCCGCGGGGCAAGGAAGGCTATTGGATCGCCGCGGCCGGTGATGCCGAGGATGGCGGGGAGGGCACGGATTTTCATGCGGTGATGCAAGGCTATGTGTCAATTACTCCGTTGCAATTGGATCGCACCTTCAGTGATGCCTTCAGTGGCCTCGATGGCTGGCTGGAGGGACTGCGTTGATGGCTCGTGAACAAGACGACCTGTTGCGCCGTGGTATCGGCATGACTTCCCAGCGCACCCGGGAGCGGCTGATCCAGCGTCTGTACGAAGAAGGCTTGTCCAACGCCCAGGTGCTGGAAGTAATCCGGCGCACGCCGCGACACCTGTTTGTCGATGAGGCCCTGGCGCATCGCGCCTATGAAGACACGGCGTTGCCCATCGGCCACAACCAGACCATCTCCCAGCCCTACATGGTTGCGCGCATGAGCGAACTGTTGTTGGCGGCCGGGCCCCTGGACAAGGTGCTGGAGATCGGCACCGGCTCCGGCTACCAGACAGCTGTGCTGTCGCAGTTGGTAGAGCGGGTGTTTTCGGTGGAGCGCATCAAGGTGCTGCAGGACCGTGCCAAGGAGCGTCTGGTCGAACTGAACCTGCGCAACGTGGTGTTTCGTTGGGGCGATGGGTGGGAAGGCTGGCCGGCGCTGGCGCCGTACAACGGCATTATCGTCACCGCCGTGGCCACCGACGTACCTCAAGCCCTGTTGGACCAATTGGCGCCTGGCGGGCGGCTGGTCATCCCGGTGGGCTCCGGCGAAGTGCAACAGTTGATGCTTATTATCCGCGAGGAAGAAGGCTTTTCCCGGCATGTGCTGGGCGCAGTGCGCTTCGTGCCGCTGTTGAATGGCCCCCTGGCCTGAGCATTTATTTCCTTGCAGTGAATTCTGCTGGCGAGGATGTGTCTTACGCCGGGGTCTATTGAATCATCAGGCTTGGTACTCGGAATTAAACATGATGAATTTTTCGTTTCAGTCGTGTGCCAGTAAAAAGCCAATGCCCAGTTATACTTGCGTCATATTTCAAGCCTGATACAGGCGTTAACGTTCAGCCACCACAAAGGGAGCGGCGGGTGAGTCTCACAGGTCCTGCGCAGCGAATGAGTAAAACAAGCTTTCAGCGACTGGTGCTTGGCCTTGTCTTGAGTTCCTTATTGGCCGCCTGTTCGAGCACGCCATCGGGCGGCGCCCGTGTCGTTGACCGCACTAAAGCGGCACCGCAGCGGCCCACGGTGACCACCGGCCAGTATGTGGTGCGCAAGGGCGACACACTGTTCTCCATTGCCTTCCGTTATGGCTGGGACTACAAGGCGCTGGCCGCCCGTAACAACATTCCCGTGCCCTATACGATTCATCCAGGGCAGACCATTCGTTTCGATGGTCGCCCAGGTTCGGCGCCTACGGCAGTTGTGACAAAGTCGGGATCTTCGCCATCGTCTTCGAGCAAAACCACCATCATCACCCGGCCTGCGGGCAGTGCTGCGCCTAGCGCTACAAGCAAGCCCGCACCCGCGCCGTTGCCACCTGCAGGGCCGGCGCCGACCGGCTGGGGATGGCCTTCAAACGGAGTGCTGATTGGAAAATTCTCTTCAAACGGTAGTTTGAATAAAGGCATTGATATCGCCGGGGATTTGGGACAGCCTGTTTTGGCTGCGTCTGATGGGACAGTGGTGTACGCCGGGAGTGGTCTACGGGGCTACGGCGAGCTGGTCATCATCAAACACAGCGATACCTACGTCAGTGCCTACGGTCATAACCGCAGGCTGTTGGTTCGGGAGGGGCAGCAGGTCAAGGTCGGACAGACAATTGCCGAAATGGGTTCAACGGGTACAGACCGGGTGAAACTGCACTTTGAGATTCGCCGCCAAGGGAAACCTGTAGATCCGCTGCAATTCCTGCCCCGTCGTTGATGTGTTGCACAGCCTGTTCCCTCACGTAGAAGGAACAGGCTCCAGCGTTGCCAAGGATAAAGGCGTCGCTTGAGCTTGAGGTCGAACTCACCAAAGGACTATAACAATGGCTCTCAGTAAAGAAGCGCCGGAGTTTGACATCGACGATGAGGTTCTCCTTATGGAGGCCGGTATCGATACGGATCCGATGTCAGATAATGAAGGAGCGGCACCACCTTCAGTTCGTACCAAATCCAGGAACGCCTCCGCGTTAAAGCAACACAAGTACATTGACTACACCCGGGCGCTCGATGCGACCCAGCTGTACCTCAATGAAATCGGCTTTTCCCCTCTGCTCACTCCCGAAGAAGAAGTCCATTTTGCGCGCTTGTCGCAAAAGGGTGATCCGGCTGGGCGCAAACGCATGATTGAAAGCAACCTGCGCCTGGTGGTGAAAATCGCCCGACGCTACGTCAATCGTGGGCTGTCGCTGCTGGACTTGATCGAGGAAGGCAACCTGGGCTTGATCCGGGCGGTGGAGAAGTTCGACCCCGAGCGGGGCTTCCGCTTCTCCACGTATGCCACCTGGTGGATTCGCCAGACCATCGAACGGGCGATCATGAATCAGACCCGTACGATTCGGTTGCCGATCCATGTGGTCAAGGAACTCAACGTCTACCTGCGGGCGGCACGTGAGCTGACGCAAAAACTCGATCATGAACCTTCGCCTGAAGAGATCGCCAACCTGCTGGAAAAACCGGTAGGGGAGGTCAAGCGCATGTTGGGCCTTAACGAGCGTGTATCGTCGGTCGATGTCTCGCTGGGGCCGGATTCGGATAAAACCCTGCTGGACACCCTGACGGATGATCGCCCGACCGATCCCTGCGAGCTGTTGCAGGACGATGATCTTTCCCAAAGTATTGACCAGTGGCTGTCAGAGCTTACGGACAAGCAGCGTGAGGTGGTGATTCGCCGCTTCGGCCTGCGGGGTCACGAGAGCAGCACCCTGGAAGACGTAGGCCTGGAGATTGGCCTGACCCGTGAGCGGGTGCGGCAGATCCAGGTGGAGGGCCTCAAGCGCTTGCGTGAGATCCTTGAAAAGAATGGCTTGTCGAGTGAGTCGTTGTTCCAGTAAGTAACGCAGTTTGAATGCTTGAATGTGGGAGGGGGTTTGTTCCCGAATGCAGTGTGGCAGTCGCTGATGTGTTGACTGATACGCCGCATTCGGGAGCAAGCCCCCTCCCACATTTTTTTGTGTCCGATATTCATCGGTGTAGCACACCAGAATCCAGGCATAAAAAAACCCCGCTTTTAAGGGCGGGGTTTTTTCGACTGATTCAGTACAAGTTAGATAACTTGAACTTCTTCAGCTTGCATGCCTTTCTGACCGCGGGTAGCGATGAAAGAAACCTGTTGGCCTTCTTTCAGGCTTTTGAAGCCGTCGGATTGGATAGCTTTGAAGTGAACGAACAGGTCGTCACCGGATTGTGGAGTGATGAAGCCGAAGCCTTTTTCATCGTTGAACCACTTAACGGTACCAGTTTGGCGATTAGACATGGTGTAACTCCTTGGACAAAGTTAACTGCGACTCAGGAAAAGCCCTGGCCGAGACTGAGTGCAAAGAGCAGGAAAAATTCTTGGAGATGGTTGGATCGAAATTCAACATATCGTGTAGAGATTCTCAGTGACACAAGCAACACAGTGACGCCACCTTAACCCTTTTTCCGGAACGTGCCAATGGTATTTCCGAAGGTTTCTCTATTTTCGTGACTGGCGGTGGTATTTACAGCCATGCCTGACGGCAACCCCGGGCCCGGCCCCGTTGGCTGGAGCTTATGGCGGACAGGGCTTTGATCAAGAAAACCCTTGTGGCCTTTGAACCCCAAGGCTGGCCCCGGTAAGATGGCCCACAGATTTTTTCCACCTCGCTATTCAGGACACCGCCATGAGCATCAAATCGGACAAGTGGATTCGCCGCATGGCGCAGGAACACGGCATGATCGAGCCGTTCGTCGAGCGCCAGATTCGTGGCGAAGGCGACGAGCGGGTGATTTCGTACGGGGTTTCCAGCTATGGCTACGACGTGCGTTGCGCCGATGAATTCAAGGTGTTCACCAACATCAATTCGGCGATTGTCGACCCGAAGAACTTCGACGAAAAGAGCTTCGTCGACGTCAAGAGCGACGTGTGCATCATCCCGCCTAACTCCTTCGCCCTGGCGCGTACCGTGGAATTCTTTCGTATTCCCCGCGATGTATTGACCATCTGCCTGGGTAAAAGCACTTACGCTCGTTGCGGCATTATCGTTAACGTCACGCCGCTTGAGCCGGAGTGGGAAGGCCACGTGACCCTGGAGTTCTCCAACACCACCACCTTGCCGGCAAAGATCTATGCCAATGAGGGCGTGGCACAGATGCTGTTCCTGCAGTCCGACGAGGCTTGTGAAGTGTCCTACAAGGACCGCGCCGGCAAGTACCAGGGCCAGCGCGGCGTCACTCTTCCACGCGCTTGATCGAAAGCTCCTACGAGGAAAGGGAATTAGTCTGCGTAAATTGACTCTATTCAGGTGTACTGCCTCGACGCGTGTAAAACGCGTCGGGCCACGCTTGAGGAGTACCTTATGAAGATCGACCCGCGAATCAGCGCAGAACTCGCCCGGCTTGAACCCAACCAGATTGGTGTTCTGGCCTGGTCCCTGATGGCCAACCCTGCCCATGCAGGCGGCATTCCAGGCCAACCCGAACCTGATTACCCCCAGCCTACCGAGCCCGGTGAGCCAACCCTGCCAGACGATCCACCACCCGCGCCTGTCGCCTGATACCTGGACGGCCAATCAGTCGCTGGCTGACTGAATTGGCCAAACCTGGTGTTCGCCGATCACAAAGATTCGGTGCTCATCGTCCTCCTGCACGGCATAGCCCCCGGTAAAGGCGCCAAACGCCGGCAGCAGGCTGACCCGTTCGCCGATCCGGAAGCACGGCAAGCGCAAGCGCTGTCGGCCCCTGCCGCGCAACTGATACACCGGATGCACATGCCCCGCCAGTACGTGGTGGCTGGCATGGGCGTCAGGTTCATGTTGCAGTGCGAAAGGGCCCATCAGCAGTGGCTCGGGCACTACCTCAATTCTCAGGTCCGCAGGCGGGTCGCCCGCCCGTTTATCGTGATTGCCGCGAATCAGGGTCATCGCCAGTTCACTGTTGCGCTCACGCCAGGCCCGGATCGCGCCGAGGGTGCCGCTGGCGTGGGAGCCTGGTCCATGAAGGAAGTCACCGAGAAAGACCACCTGCCTACAAGGTAAGGCCGACAATAGCTGGTCCAGGCGTTGCAGGTTGGCCGTTGTGGTGCCCTGAGGCACAGGTTGCCCGAGGCTGCGATAGGCTGACGCTTTGCCAAAATGCGCATCGGCAATCAGCAGGCACTGACGAGCGGGCCAGTACACGGCCTTGTCGGCCAATAACCACAGTTCTTCGCCTGCCAGCGTCAGTGCGCAATGCATCAAGCTTTTCCTTTGTCTGCGACTTTTTCCAGGTCCTTGACCATCCGCGCGATACGCTCCGACAGTTTTTCCGAACTCATGCTCTCGCGCATCCGTTCCACCAGCAGCGGGAACGCCAGTGGGGTGGGGCGCTCGATCTTGTGCAGGTCCAGCTTCAGGGTCGAAAGATGACGTAAGGTCTGCTCCAGCCGGCGAATGTCCAACTCGTCGCGCAAGACTTCCTCCCCGGCTTGCGCCAGCAGCAGGTTCTGCGGGTCATATTGCTTGAATACCTCAAAGAACAAGCCGCTGGAGGCTTGCACCTGCCGCGTGCTTTTTGGTGCCCCGGGATGCCCGGCAAACACTAACCCGGCGATCCGCGCAATTTCGCGGAAGCGGCGCAGGGCCAGTTCTCCTGCGTTGAGGCTGGCGGCCACGTCTTCCAGCAAGCCCTGGGGGCTCAGCAACGCCGCATCCAGCAGCTGCGGCCAGTGCACGGGCGTGGCGCTCAACAGTTCCAGGCCGTAATCATTCACCGCGATGGAGAATGTCACCGGCTGCTGCCGACTGACCCGCCACGCCAACAAACTGGCCAGACCCAGATGCACCTGGCGTCCGGCGAAGGGGTACAAAAACAGGTGCCAGCCTTCTCGCGATTGCAGGGTTTCGGCGAGCAGATTGTGGCGCGTCGGCAGGCCGGACCAGCGCAGCTGGGTTTGCAGCAGCGGCTGTACCGCGTGCATTTCGGGGCCGTCGAAACGCCCCTGCGCCGCCGCGTCAAATCGTTCGACCACCGCCTGGGCCAGCTCGTTGGAAAGCGGCATACGCCCGCCATTCCAGCGGGGTACCGCGGCTTTTTTCGCGCTGCTGCGGCGCACGTAGGCGGTCATATTCTCCACGCGCACCAACTCCAGCAAACGCCCGGCAAACAGAAAGCCATCTCCTGGCTTGAGCCGCGCAATAAAGCCCTCTTCGACACTGCCCAGGTTTTTGCCGCCGCCGCCCTTGCTCCAGAATTTCAACTGGATACTGGCATCGCTGACGATGGTGCCCACGCTCATGCGGTGACGGCGTGCCAGGCGGGCGTCCGGGACGCGCCATATACCGTGCTCATCAGGCTCCACACGGCGGTAATCCGGATAGGCGGTCAGCGACAGGCCGCCATGGCGCACAAACCCCAGGGCCCAGGCCCAATCCGCTTCGGTAAGATCGCGGTAGGCCCAGGCGCCGCGTACTTCCGTCAGCAGTGCATCCGGGGTAAAACCACCGCCTAAAGCCATGCTGACCAAGTGTTGTACGAGGACATCCAGCGGCTTGTGCGGCGACTCCCGCGCTTCGATGCGCCGTTGTGCGATTGCATCCTGGGCGGCGGCGGCTTCCACCAGCTCCAGGCTGTGGGTCGGCACCAGCGTTACCCGTGAAGGTCGACCCGGTGCATGGCCGGAGCGCCCGGCGCGTTGCATCAGCCGCGCCACACCTTTCGCCGAGCCGATCTGCAGTACTCGCTCCACCGGCAGGAAATCCACACCCAGGTCGAGGCTGGAGGTGCACACCACCGCCTTGAGCTGCCCGTCTTTCAACGCTCGCTCCACCCAGTCCCGGGTCTCCCGCGATAGCGAGCCGTGGTGCAGGGCAATCAATCCGGCCCAGTCCGGTCGGGCGTCGAGAATCGCCTGATACCAGATTTCCGATTGCGCCCGGGTGTTGGTAAACACCAGGCAACTGCTGCTGGCCTCTACCTCGGCGACTACTTGCGGCAACATCTTTAAACCCATATGCCCGGCCCAGGGAAAGCGCTCTGCGACGGGCGGCAGCAAGGTGTCGACTTTGAGTGCCTTGGCCGTCTGCCCCTGTACATTGATCCCACCGCCCTGTGGGACCAGAACCTCCAAAGCGTGGGCCTGATTACCCAGCGTCGCGGAAATGCCCCACACCATCAACTCAGGATGCCAGCGCCGCAAGCGTGCCAGCGCCAGTTGCAACTGCACGCCACGCTTGTTGCCGATCAGCTCATGCCATTCATCCACGATCACCATGCGCAGGTGCGCCAGGCTCGTTTCACTGTCGGCCCGTGCGAGCATCAAGGTCAGGCTTTCCGGGGTGGTGACCAGGGCGGTGGGCTGGCGGCGTGTCTGGCGTGCGCGCTCACTGCTGCTGGTGTCGCCGGTGCGCAGGCCCACGCTCCAGGGAATGTGCAGGGCCTCCAAAGGTGCTTGCAGGGCACGTGCGGAGTCCGCCGCCAGGGCACGCATCGGTGTGATCCACAACACCGTCAGCGGTTCGGCAGGCGGTTTGCGCTTGCCGGTGGCGGGTGGGCGGGTGATGGCGAAACGATTGAGGGCGGCAAACCACAAGGCATAGGTTTTACCTGCCCCTGTACTGGCATGCAGTAACCCCGACTGGCCTGCCTTGACCGCTGCCCAAACGTCTTTCTGAAAGGCGAACGGTTTCCAGCCTTTGGCGGCGAACCATTGTTTGGCGAAGTCGTGGGTTTTTGCCATTCGGCAGCGCACGCTCTGGAGGGTCTATTGCACAGACCTCTCAGGCACTGCTGACGTTCCAACTGTAGGAGCGGGCTTGCCCGCGAAAAAGGCCCAGGCACCGCGTTCATCCAGGATGCCCGCGTTATCGTTGACGATTTTCGCGAGCAAGCTCGCTCCTACTTCAAGTTGCCACTCAGAAACTGCTGCAAGCGTTCGCTTTTCGGGTTGCCCAGCACAGCCTCAGGCGTACCTTGCTCCTCCACCAGGCCCTTGTGCAGGAACAGCACCTGGCTTGAAACCTTGCGCGCAAAGCTCATTTCGTGGGTCACCATGATCATGGTGCGGCCTTCTTCGGCCAAGCCTTGGATTACCTTCAACACTTCGCCCACCAACTCCGGGTCCAGGGCCGAAGTGGGTTCATCGAACAGCATCACCTCAGGCTCCATCGCCAGGGCACGTGCGATCGCCACCCGTTGCTGCTGGCCGCCGGACAGGAACGCCGGGTATTGGTCGGCCACGCGCGCCGGCAGCCCGACCTTGTCCAGGTAGCGGCGGGCACGGTCTTCGGCGTCCTTCTTGCTGCAACCCAACACACGGCGCGGGGCCATGGTGATGTTTTCCAGCACGCTCATGTGGCTCCACAGGTTGAAGTGCTGGAACACCATCGCCAGGCGTGTACGCAAGCGTTGCAGCTCGGCGTCGTCGGCCACGCGCATACCATGGCGGTCGCTGACCATGCGGATCGCCTGGCCGTCCAGGGTCATGGCGCCATCGTTGGGGGGTTCCAGGAAGTTGATACAGCGCAGGAAGGTGCTCTTGCCGGAGCCGCTGGCGCCGATCAGGCTGATCACGTCACCGGTTCTGGCCTTGAGCGAAACACCTTTGAGCACTTGATTGTCGCCATAGCTTTTATGCAGGCCTTCAACGGTCAGTTTGTACATGGGGCGTGCATCCTCAAGGCGAAAGTAGGTAGCCGCTGCGGTAGGCCTGCGCGCCGGCGATATGGCCGATGACCATCCCGGCAGTGGCCATGCGGCGTAGCGAGCGGGCGTACAGCAAGCCGGCGTGCTCGCAGCGCACCGGTGTGACACGGTCGGTAATGGGGTCGATGATTTCGGCGATCAGTTGCCCGGCCTCCAGGTATTGGCCCGGCAACGCACTGAACACCAGCAAACCGCCGACCGGGGTGGTGACCGGTTCAACACCCGCCAATGGCGTAGCCGGGTATGCCAGGGCGGGCAGGGGCGCCACGTCGCCAGTGATGGCGCCGAAGTGAATCAGATAATCGATGATGGCCTGGCAGTCCAGCGCGGCCAGGCCATGGTTTACATCGCCCTGGCCGCGCAGTTCGACGGTCACCGAAAAACTGCCCATGGGAATCGGGAAGCGCTCGCCGAAACGTTGCTGCAACTGCCACCACACCAGGGTGAAACACTCATCAAAGGACTGCCCACCGGAATCGGTGGCCAGCAGGTTGGCCTCGGAGCCCAGGTACCGCGCCAACGGCTCTACCTGCGGCCAGGCTTCGGGCGTGGTGTACAGGTGCGCCACGGCTTCGAAGTCGCAATGCAGGTCGAGCACCATGTCGGCATCACAGGCCAGGCGTTGCAATACCAGGCGTTGGGATTGCAGTTGGGTCTGGGCGGTTTGTGCGGCCAGGGCGCTGGACAATGCCGTGCGGATCAAGCGGGCATTGTGCTGGGGATCATCGCCCAGCAGGTCTTCGACCTGGTTGCCGACCTCTTCGCCAAGGTCGACGAACAAGCGATTGAAGTTCTGCCCGCTTTCCAGTTCATAGCGGCCCAATGGGATGTCCATTAACACTTGTTCGAGGCCCACCGGGTTGGCGACCGGCACCAGCACGATTTCGCTGCGCACGTGCCCGGCCGCCGCCAACTCGGCCAAGCGAACTTTCAAATGCCAGGCCACCAACATGCCCGGCAGTTCATCGGCGTGCAGCGATGATTGGATGTAGACCTTGCCTGCGGCCTGTTGCGGGCCGAAGTGAAAACTATGGATCTGCCGCGCCGTGCCGGGCACCGGCGCGATCAGGTCATGTAGCTCATGGCGCATGAAGGCTCCTTAATGGCTCGGCCCGAGAAAGGCCAGCCAGCGGCGCTCCGCCAGACGAAACAGGCCAACCAGGGCGAAGGTCACCGCCAGGTAGATCAGCGCGGCGATGCCAAACGATTGAAAGGTCATGAAGGTTGCTGAGTTGGCGTCCCGTGCCACTTTCAGGATGTCGGGGATCGTTGCGGTAAACGCCACCGTGGTCGAGTGCAGCATCAGAATCACTTCGTTGCTGTAGTAGGGCAACGCGCGACGCAGCGCTGACGGCATGATCACGTAGGCGTACAACTTCCAGCCGCTGAGGCCGTAAGCCTTGGCCGCCTCGACTTCGCCATGGGCCATGCTGCGGATCGCCCCGGCGAAAATCTCCGTGGTGTAGGCGCATGTGTTCAGCGCGAAGGCCAGGATGGTGCAATTCATCGCGTCGCGAAAGAACGCATCCAGCAGCGGTTGTTCGCGTACGGCGGCAATGCTGTAGATGCCGGTGTAGCAGATCAGTAGCTGGATATAGAGCGGCGTTCCGCGAAACAGGTAGGTGTAAAACTGCACCGGCCAACGGATCAGGCGCTTGCGCGAGACGCGTGCGATGGACAGCGGGATCGACACCAGAAAGCCGATGACCAGTGCAGCCGTCAGCAACCACATGGTCATGGCAAGGCCAGTGATGTGCTGACCGTCGCTATAAAGGAAGGGGCGCCAGTATTCCTGCAATAGTTCGATCATCGCACTGCCTCCCGTGCGCCGGCGGAGTAGCGACGTTCCAGACGGCGCAAGACAAAGTTGGAGGCGCTGGTGATCAACAGGTAGATCAGCGCCGCGAGTACCAGGAAGTAGAACAGTTGATAGGTGCTTTTGCCCGCATCCTGAGCGGCTTTCACCAGGTCTGCCAGGCCGATGATCGATACCAGCGCGGTGGCCTTGAGCATCACCATCCAGTTATTGCCGATGCCCGGCAGGGCAAAGCGCATCATCTGCGGGAAGGTCACGTAGCGAAACCGCTGCCCGCGCTTGAGCCCGTAAGCAGTGGCGGCTTCCAGTTGGCCGCGGGGCACGGCGAGGATCGCGCCGCGAAACGTTTCGGTGAAATAGGCCCCATAGATAAACCCCAGGGTGATCACTCCGGCGCTGAACGGGTCGATCTCGATATATTCCCATTCCATGAAGTCGGTAAAGCTGCTGAGCCAGGTTTGCAGGCTGTAGAAAATCAACAGCATCAGCACCAGGTCGGGTACTCCGCGAATCAGCGTGGTGTAGAGCTGGGCGGGGATGCGCAGGAACGGCAAGCTGGACAGTTTGGCGCTGGCGCCGAGCAGGCCCAGCAATACGCTGACGGCCAGGGACAGCACCGACAACTTGATGGTCATCCAGGTGCCTTGCAGCAACAGTGGGCCGAAACCCTTCAAGCTGAGCGCGCTCAACCCGAGGGTTTGCAACAGTTCTTCGAACATAAATCAGGACCTATGGCGATAGAAAAGCGCCCCTGCCGGGAGGGGCGCTCCAGGCATTATTTGCCGCTGTACAGGTTCAAATCGCCAAAGTGTTTCTTCTGGATGGTGGCGTAGGTGCCATCATCGTGTAACGCTTTGATACCTTTATCCAAAAGCGCTTTCAGTTCAGTGTTACCTTTTTTGATACCGACAGCGGTTTTCGATGGCAGCAACGGGTCGTCAATGGCTGCGCTGACTTCATAACCGGCACCGGCCGGCGACTTGAGAAAGCCCAGTTCGGCTTGGAGCATGTCCTGCACCGAAGCGTCGAGACGGCCGGAGGTCAGGTCGGCATACACCTGGTCCTGGTTGGCGTAGGCCTTGGTGGTTACCCCGGCTTTGTCCAGTACGGCCTTGGCGTAGGCTTCCTGGATGGTGCCTTGCTCATAGCCCACGGACTTGCCCTTGAGGGACTCAGGTGTCGAGTAGCCGGCGCCTTTCTTGAATACCAGCGACGTGGGGCCGGAGAACAGCTCGGTGGAGAAGTCGATCGCCTTTTCGCGCACCGGCGTTACGGTCATGGACGAAATCACGCCATCGAACTTGTTGGCTTTGAGGCCCGGGATCATGCCGTCGAAGTCACTTTCAACCCACTTGCACTTGACCTTCAGCTCCGCGCAGATCGCATTGCCCAGGTCGATATCAAAGCCCACCAGGCTGCCGTCGGCGGCTTTGGATTCGAACGGTGCGTAGGAAGGGTCGACACCAAAACGCAATTCCTTGTATTCCTTGGCGGTAGCAACACCAGCGGCCATGCACAGAGCCAGTGCAGAAAGGGTCAGCAATGCTTTTTTCATTATGTATTCCCTGGAAACCAAGATAAGCGCTTGTGGCGCGTTGAGGACTGTTACTGAACGGTGTCAGACGCAGCACAAGTAGCAATTTCTGCACCATAGTCCCGGATGAGCTTTTTAAAAGGTGGGATGAGGCCGTTTCAAGTGTAGGCGGTGCCCGAAAGTGGGCATGGAATTTCCAGTGCACCATTCTGGATCGGTTGCTGATCAAAAGGTGGGAGCTGGCTTGCCTGCGATAGCGGTGGGTCAGTTGTTACATGGGGTGCTGACTCACCGTCATCGCAGGCAAGCCAGCTCCCACAAGGGCTATATCAGGTCAGCAGGTCTTGTAGCGTGGCCAGGTTGTCCGCTTCTTCCACCGCCTTGTCCTGGCGCCAGCGCAGCATTCGCGGAAACCGCACCGCAATCCCGCTCTTGTGCCGCTTGGACAGGGCGATACCCTCAAACCCCAACTCAAACACCATGCTTGGCGTCACGCTGCTGACCGGGCCGAATTTCTCCACCGTGGTTTTGCGCACAATCGCATCGACCTTGCGCATCTCCTCGTCGGTCAGCCCGGAATAAGCCTTGGCGAACGGCACCAACGTGCGCTCGCTGCCCGGCGGGCCGTCCCATACCGCGAAGGTGTAGTCGCTGTACAAGCTGGCGCGCCGGCCATGGCCGCGCTGGGCGTAGATCAACACGGCATCGACGCTGAAGGGATCGACCTTCCACTTCCACCACAGGCCCATGTCCTTGGTGCGGCCTACACCGTACAGCCCCTTGCGATCCTTGAGCATCATGCCTTCAACGCCCAGGTTGCGAGAGGCTTCGCGCTGGGTCGCCAGCGCTGCCCAGGTTGGCGCCTCGATCAGCGGCGAAGGCAACAGCACCGGTTGGTCGCACGCAGCAATCACCTGTTCCAATTGCGTACGGCGTTCGGCCTGGATGTGGTTGCGCCAGTCGTCGCCCTGATATTCCAGCAAGTCGTAGGCGAGCACGGCGACAGGCGCATCCTCAAGCACTTTTTTACTCAGGGTTTTGCGACCGATCCGCTGTTGCAGCAGCGCAAAAGGTTGCACCGCGTCTTTCCACACCACGATTTCGCCATCGATCACCGTGCCATCGGGCAAGCCACTGACCAGGCTGTGAAGCTCGGGGAAACGCTCGGTTACCAACTCTTCGCCTCGGGACCAGATCCACAGGCGCCCCTCGCGTTTGACCAACTGCGCGCGGATGCCATCAAACTTCCATTCCACCTGCCAGTCGGCGGGGGAGCCGAGCAAGGTGTCGAATTGCTCCACGGGTTGCGCCAGCCCGTGGGCGAGAAAAAACGGATACGGCTGCCCGCCACGTTGCGCATGTTCGTCGGATGATTGGGCAGCGATCAGCTTGAGATAACCCTCGGCGGTGGGGCGATTGGACAGATCCGTGTAGCCCACCAACCGCTGCGCCACGCGCTTGCTATCCAGATTGGCCATGGCGGCAAGGGCGCGGGTAACCAGCAGTTTGGAGACGCCGACGCGAAAACTGCCGGTGATCAACTTGATGCACACCATCAGGCTCGGCTGATCCAGTTGCGCCCATAACGCCGGCAGGCGCTCGGCAAGGTCCAGGGGCGACAGGCCGCGCAGGGGCAGCAGCTTTTCTTCCAGCCACACGGCAAGCCCGTCTTCAGAGGTGTAAGTCGATTCCGGGAGCAGCAGGGAGATGGTTTCGGCCAGGTCGCCTACCGATTGATAGCTCTCTTCGAACAGCCACGGCTCAATGCTCGCCGCTTCAGTCGCCATCTCCCTGAGCAAGCGTGTGGGCACCAGTTGCCGCGGCCGCCCGCCGGAGAGAAAGTACACGGCCCATGCCGCATCTTCCGGCGGCGCTTGCAGGAAGTAGGCTTGCAGGGCTGCGAGCTTGGCATTGCTGGAAGTGGTGGCGTCGAGGTTGGCGTACAGCTCGGCGAAGGCTTTCATGCCGTGGCCTCTTCTTCGTCATCACCGTATTCGGTGCTGAAACCCTGGGCATCCAGGCCCTTTTCCCGCAGGTGGCGTACCAGTACGCCGACCGAGCCGTGGGTAACCATCACCCGTTCGGCGCCGGTTTGTTCGATGGCCCACAACAGCCCGGGCCAATCGGCGTGGTCCGACAGCACAAAGCCGCGATCCACCCCGCGCCGACGCCTTGTACCGCGCAAGCGCATCCAGCCGCTGGCGAAGGCGTCGCTGTAGTCGCCGAAACGGCGCATCCAAGTGCTGCCGCCGGCGGAGGGCGGGGCGATGATCAGGGCTTGGCGCAGCAACGGGTCGGTCTTCTTGAAATCCCCGGCATACAGGGTTTCGGGAATGTAGATGCCAGCTTCGCGGTACACCCGGTTCAACGGCTCGACGGCGCCGTGGCTGAGGATCGGGCCGATGCTGGCGTCGAGGCCATGGAGAATGCGCTGGGCCTTGCCGAAGGAATAACAGAACAGCACGCTGGCCTTGCCAGTGGCGATATTGGCCTGCCACCAGTCGTTGATCCCGGCAAAGATCTGCGCCTGGGGCTGCCATCGGTAGATCGGCAGGCCAAACGTGGATTCAGTGATAAAGGTGTGGCAACGCACCGGTTCGAAAGGCGCGCAGGTGCCATCGGGTTCGACCTTGTAGTCGCCGGACGCGACCCAGACTTCCCCCTGATATTCCAGGCGCACCTGCGCCGATCCGAGCACGTGCCCGGCCGGATGGAAGCTCAAGGTCACGCCGTGATGCACCAACTGCTCGCCATAGGCCAGGGTTTGCAGGTTGATGTCCTGGCCCAGCCGCCAGCGCAAAATGCCTTCGCCGGGGGCGGCGGCCAGGTAATGTTGGTTGCCGGTGCGGGCATGGTCACCGTGGGCGTGGGTGATGACCGCGCGTTCCACCGGGCGCCAGGGGTCGATGTAAAAATCACCGGCAGGGCAATAGAGGCCTTCGGGGCGGGCGATGACGAGGTCCATGGATTTGCCGGGGCGGTGGGCTTGTTACTTATGAGGCGGGGCTGGGTGTAGAAGTTCTATCTGAATGCATGGGATCCAAATGTGGGAAAGGGCAAGCCCTATACCTGTAGGAGCGAGCTTGCTCGCGAAAAACTCATAGGCGCCGCGTTCATTCAGGAAGCACGCGTTATCGTTGACGTTTTTCGCGAGCAAGCTCGCTCCTACGGGATTTACCTGATGTCTTCAGCGAGACCGGGTCACTTACCGGGCGTCAGGGTCAACCTGGTCTTGCCATACACCTTTTCAAAGTTCTGCGGCTGCATCGGGAAGCTCAGGTATTGCGCCTTGAGCGACGGGTCGATGCCATTGGCATAGTTCGGGCTGGCCGGGTTGCCGGACTGGCCGATGCCGCCCTGACCCAGCATCGGCTCGGCCAGGCCGAAGTCGATGATCATGCGCAGCGCCGGTACTTGGGTGGTGTTGAAATCCTCGCCCCAGTTGTACGGAGCCGGGTTCAGGGTGTTGTGGTCGCCACCGCTGGCAAAGGGGCCGCGGATAACCTGGCCACTGGTGTTCTTCCAAGTGGTGCTGTGCAGCTTGCCCCATTGCCAGGCTTTGTGATCGGCGCCCAGTTGGCTGTCACCGGCACTGATAGCGGCGGCAAGCGTGCGGGCCAGGATCGCGGGCTTGTCTTCTTTTTGCGCGGTGCGCGTGTCATCCCAGAACGGGCTGTCTTCGCGGCCCAGCAGGTGGTCGGCGATGGCTGAATAGGACATGCTGGCGTTGCTGATAAAGGCTTTCCAAGTGGCGCTGTTTTCAGGGCCGAGTGTGTCGAGGAAGATCTGTTTGGCGCTTTCCTGCAGGAACAACTCATAGACCGCCGCGTCAGCCGAGGTGGGCGCAAGGCGGCCATCAAAGGCCATCAGGCGTTCCAGTGCTTCACGGGCCTTGGCGCGCTCCGCTGGCGGCAGGGCGTCGATCGCCTGCTTGAGCGGCTGGGCCATGCCCGGGGCCTGGAACATGCTCTTGAGCTTGGCGGCGAAGGTCGTGGTCTGGTCGTATTGCATGGCGATCAGGCTGCGGCTGTCATGCTTGCCCGCGCCGGCCAGTTGCGCCAGGCGTTCACTGCGCTCCGGTGCATCCCAGGAGTTGGACAACTGCATCCCGTAGCCACGGGGTGCGGTGCGCTGGTTGGCCGTGCCGATCCAGCCCTGGGCCGGGTCCTGATCGTAGGGATGCAGCATCGCATCGGCATAACCGTCCCAGTCAAAGCGCGTGTCCCAGCCCGGCGATGGCAACAGGCCTTCGCCTTCGCGGCGGTTCGGGAAGCGGCCGGTGACCTGCCAGCCGATATTGCTGGCGTCGGCAAAGATCATGTTCAACGCGATGGCGCGAATCTCGCGAGTGGCGTCCGAGGCCTTGCCGGCGTTTTGCGCACGGGACAGGTCGAAGAACGCATCCAGGCTCTTGTCGTCCTTGAAGTCGGCAGTTTGCAAGGCCAGGCCCAGACCGCTGGTGAGGGCCTGGCTGCTATTGAGCAGCGCGCCGTGACGGGTTTCGTACACCGTTTCGCGAATCGAGCGCTGGCCCTTGATAAAGAAGGTTTCGTTGCGCACGGCAGCGGGCAGCCATTTGCCGTTGTTCTCGTAGTACAACGCGCTGCCCTGGCGCTTGACCTTCTCCAGGAACAGGTCCTGGGTATCGCCCTTGACCGCGCTCATGCTCCACGCCACCTTGCCGTTGAAACCCGACAGCAGGGTCGGCAGGCCGGCAATCGAAGCGCCGACGGCCTGGTATTTAGGCGCGCGAATCTGCACGTAGCTCCATGGCGACGGAGCCTGTGGCGTGGCGGCGATATCGCTGGCCAGCAGGCTTTTGCCGCTGCGGCTGCGTTGCGGGGCGATGGCCCAGTTGCTTGAGGTGGTGACCCCGAGCGCGTTGAGGCTGCTCAATTGCTGGCTGACCGTGCCCAGGGCGGCGAGGCCGCTGATCTGCCCCAGGTTCACACCTTTGAGCTTGTCGGCCTCGGCCAGCGGTACGGCTTCATCCGGCGCGCTTGGGATGAGCCAGGCGAGTTTGTCGACGCCGACCTTTTGCGCCAGTACCAGGGACGAAATCTCTTCCTGCAGGTTGCTCGACTCGCTGAAATTGAGCAGGCAGAACAGCAGTGCCGAGTCTTCCGGTTTCCAGTATTCGGGTTTGAAACCGCTTTGAGCCAGATCCGCCGGCAGCTTGTCGCGATAGCGGAACAGGTAAGCGTTGACGCCCCGGGCATACACTTCAAAGAAGCGCTTGAGGCGTGGCGATGAGGCGTTGTACAGCTCACCGGCGCTTTTCTTGAGGTTTACGGCGCGCATGAAGCGGTCTACGTCCAGCACTTGCGGCCCGGACATTTCCGCCAGACGGCCCTGGGCCAGCAGGCGCAAGGTGACCATCTGCGTGATGCGGTCGCTGGCGTGCACATAACCAAGGCTGAACAGCGCGTCGTGGAAGGTGTTGCTTTCGATCAGCGGCATGCCTTGGGCATTGCGGCGTACCGATACATTCTGTGCCAGGCCCTTGATTGGCTGTACGCCAGCCACGGGTGGCAGGGTGTCCTGGGTGTTCTGGAGCTGGCAACCGGCCAGGCCCAAGGCACTGGCCACTGCCGCGGCAACGCCGAACCGGGGAAGAAAATGTGAGAGGGCTGGCGAGGCCATGGCAAAGCTCCTGCGGGGGGGTAGCGTCAGTAAAGGCGCTACGTTAGTGAGCGCGGCGAAACGACGCAAGCGGGAGTTGTGTAATGCCTTGTAGAAGCGAGCTTGCTCGCTCCTACAGGTATCAGGGTTTGTCCTGGTGTGGCTTACGCACCGTGGCACTTCTTGAATTTCTTCTCGCTGCCGCACGGGCAAGGATCGTTGCGGCCAACGTCCTTCAAGGCGTTGCGCACCGGTTCCTGGTGAGCGTGGCCGCAGTTCGGTCCGTGGACATGGCCGTGGTCGTGATCATGGTGATCGTGATCGTGGTTGCAGTCAGGACCATGGACATGGGGTTGCTGAGTCATCGATGTTGCTCCGGAATAAAATCGCCGGGGATTATCTCGCCATTGTGAGCCACCTGCACGTCATTACCGATGAATAATCCGGTTTTCAGCTCGCCCTCCAGGCGATAGGGCACGGGGCGCTCGGGATTTTTCAGCATCTGCACCACATCGCGTACGCGCGGCCAGAGGTTGGTGCGTACTGAGACCCGGAAGACTTTATGACCGCGCGGCGGCACGGTCAGCCATTCATTGGATTCGCCTTCGGTCAGTACCAGGTCGCCCAGGGTGACCTTGTAGATCAGACCGCGCACGGTCAGGTCGGCATCGTCGCGGTTGTCCACGCGAAAATAGAGTTTGAATTTCTGCTCCAGCAGCTTGGCGCGCACGACTTCGACCTTCACCAGCGATACATGAGGCGGCGGCGAGTCATCTTCGAACCACGAGGCGCAGCCGGTCAGGCCCAGGGTCAACGCCAGCATCAAGCTATAAATCCGAAGCATGGCGTTATCCCTGTCAGTCAATTAAAGGTAGCTGGAACAGCACTTCTTGAATTTTTGCCCACTGCCGCACAGGCACGCATCATTACGCCCGGCCTTCACCTCCACCGTCGGGTCGATGAAGTACCAACGCCCCTCATTCTGTACGAAAGAAGACTGCTCGCGGTGGCTATGTTCGCCGGTGCTGTCATGCCAGCGCGCGGTAAAGGTGACGAACGCGTGTTCCGGCTGGCCGCCGAAGACCTCGGAGCTTTCAACCTCAAGGCCCAGCCAGGTGCTTTGAGCACTCCAGGCGGCGATGGCGTCGCGGTCCAGGCCGGCCTGTTGCGCGGGCAGGGTGGTGGCCACCAGGTAATCGACCAGGCCCAGCACATAGGCGCTGTAACGCGAGCGCATCAAGGCACTGGCACAGGGCGCCGGGTGGCCGGCGTGATAATGGCCGCAGCAGGCATCCAGCAGATTGCCGCTGCCGCACGGGCAAATGGATGTACTCATCGGGTTACCACCAATACTTTCCAAAATTCTCCGGGTTGGCCCAGAAGCGTGCGTTGAGCCAGTCGGGTACTTGTTTATAGTCAAGCAGATCATAGGTAAACAGCGTCAGAACTTGCTCTTCGCGCTGGAAGCGCTCCCCGGCTTGCAGGGCCAGGGAAAAGAAGTCGGTGTCCTTCCAGTCGCAGGCGCGCAGGTCGACCAGCACCGCGATTCGGCTGGCATTGAGGTTTCGAACGCCGCCCAACAGCGTCAGACCTTGAGGCTTGGGCACGTGTTCAAGGCAATCGACTACCAGCGCCAAATCAAAACGCTGCGCTGCCAGTTCGGCAGGCAGCGGCCCAGGTGCGGCAACACTGACGTGCACATCAGGGTGCGCGGTTTTAAACGCCTCCAACGCCGGAAACTGGCTGGCGCCCAATAACAGCAGGCGTTTAGGCTGGTGCAATTCAAGCAGGGCAGCCAGGGCTTGCTGGGGTGTACGGGAAGAAATACCAGCGGTCATTGCAGATCCTCACATCAGGACCGTAGAGACTAGCGCGGCTGGGCGTGTGAGCCTAGGACATTGCGGCCAGGGCCACGGCGGCTTGTACCGTACCTGCGGATTTTTTTGATCCTTCACTGGCAAATCGCCGGTATAAGTCGTTACTGTGCGCTCAAAGAAAAATTTGAAAACACTCAGGAGCCCCATGATGCGTAAGGTTTTTCTGTTGGCCCTGTTGGTCAGCCCCGTTGCCCTGGCCCAGAGCGTCAGTGTTGAAACCAACTCGTTGATGCGCCTGCCCAGCAGCACCAGCGTGTTGCAGCTTGAGCGCCTGGACGTGGCGGACTACGGCACCTTGCTGATTCCGGCCACTATCAGCCAGGTCACGGTGGATGAGCTGCACCTGGGCCGCGACGCACGCATCACCATTGTTCCCGGTGCCAGCGCGCTGCAAATGCAAGTGCGCCAGGCGCAACTGGAGCAGGGTAGCCAGATCACGTCTCGCGGCGCCCCCGGCACCCATGAAAAACCTGCCAAGGCTGGCCGTGACCTGACCTTGCGGATCAATTCCCTCAGCGCTGAAACGTTGTCGGTAGACGCCCGCGGCGGTGCCGGTGCCCAAGGGTATGCGGGCCTGGATGGTGCCAACGGCGTAGACCCGGGCTGCACCTGGGGTTCAGCCGGGCGCGGTTTTAACGGTGACAACGGCGGCGACGGCCTGCCGGGCGCAGCGGGCGCACAGGTACGCCTGGAGTTGCCGCAGGACTTCCCGATTGAGCAAATCAAGGTCTTGGTGGACGGCGGTGCCGGTGGCTTGCCTGGCGTGGCGGGCAAACCCGGCAAGGGCGGCCAGTCCAAAGGCTGCCTGGTGTACCGCGCCGATGGCGGCGACAAGGGCCGGCCAGGGCTGGAAGGGCAACCGGGGCCGGCTGGGCCTGCGGGGGCTGTGACTATTCAGCGGCTGTAGGAGCGAGCTTGCTCGCGAAAAACGTCAACGATAACGCGTGCTTCCTGAATAAACGCGGCGTCTGTGAGTTTTTCGCGAGCAAGCTCGCTCCTACACGCGTTAGGGCAAGCCAACAGCTCAGAACATCGGCCGAGCCGAAGCCACCGCCACCACCACCAACCCCACGATCAAATTAACCCCCACCAACTTGCGAATCTGCCCCAGCGCAGCGGCGCCCGCCGGCCAATCCTCAGCGGCCACCGCGGCCTTCAGTTCGGGAAACTTCAACGCCTGAATGCGGATAAACAACGCAGTCATCACCAGATACAACCCCATCATCACCTGCACATAACGCGGCGCGGTTTCAAACCCGCTGAAGCGCAGTTGCAGTAAACCAACGCCGCTGATCGGCAAAATCACCACCGCGACCCACACCCACACAAAAAAGCGTTGAAACACATTTGCCCACAACTTGAGCCGGGCAGGGCCCTCAAGGGCCGCCATGGCGGCGGGACGCAGGATCATCCAGGCGAAAAACATACCGCCGACCCAGATCAGGGCGGCCAGTACATGCAGGGTGTAAGCGAGGCTAAACGCGGTCATTGTGGTACTCCGTTCTGCGCGGGATTAATTAGCGGGGTATGATAGCGGCCGATCCGAACCACTGAAAATTTATCCAGCGTTTTTTGCGCCCGACTATCCATGATCAGCACTGAACTCAAAACCACGATCCAGGGCGCCTATTCGCGTTTTCTCGAAGCCAAGAGCTTGAAACCGCGTTATGGCCAACGCCTGATGATCGCCGAAGTGGCGAAAGTCCTCGGGGATATCGACACCGACGACGAAGGTCGCCGCGAGGGCGAACCCGCGGTCGTGGCCGTCGAGGCCGGCACCGGTACCGGCAAGACCGTGGCTTACAGCCTCGCCGCGATCCCCACCGCCAAGGCCGCCGGCAAGCGCCTGGTGATCGCCACCGCCACTGTCGCCCTGCAAGAGCAGATTGTTTACAAAGACTTGCCCGACCTGATGCGCAACAGCGGCTTGAGTTTTACCTTCGCCCTGGCCAAGGGCCGTGGGCGCTACATGTGCCTGTCCAAGCTCGACGTATTGCTGCAGGAAGGCCATGCGCAAACCGCCACCGCCTCCTTGTTCGAAGAAGAAGGCTTCAAGATCGAGGTGGATGAGGCCAGCCAGAAGCTGTTTACCAGCATGATCGAGAAGCTGGCCGGCAACAAATGGGACGGCGACCGCGACAGCTGGCCCACCGCCCTGGAAGATTCCGACTGGGCGCGCCTGACCACCGACCATAGCCAGTGCACCAACCGCCATTGCCCCAACTTCGGTCAGTGCGCCTTCTACAAGGCTCGCGAAGGCATGGGCAAGGTGGATGTCATCGTCACCAACCACGACATGGTGCTGGCCGACCTGGCTCTGGGCGGCGGCGCGGTGCTGCCCGACCCACGCGACACACTTTATGTGTTCGACGAAGGTCACCACCTGCCGGACAAGGCCATCGGGCACTTCGCCCATTACACGCGCCTGCGCTCCACTGCCGACTGGCTGGAAACCACTGCCAAAAACCTCACCAAGCTGCTGGCCCAGCATCCATTGCCGGGCGACCTGGGCAAGTTGATCGAGCAGGTGCCGGAGCTGGCGCGGGAGATCAAGACCCAGCAGCAATTCATGTTCAGCGCCTGCGAACAGGTGGCCGACTTCAAGCCCGGCGAAGATGTTGAGGGTCGTGAGCGCCCGCGCCACCGGTTTGTCGGCGGCATGATCCCCGAGCACATGCGCGAAATGGGCATCGAGCTGAAGAAGGGCTTTTCACGCCTGACCGATCTGTTCACACGTCTTACCGATTTGCTCAAGGAAGGCATGGACGGCGAGGTCAACATCGGCATCGCCAGCAACCAGGCCGAGGAATGGTACCCGCTGTTCGGCAGCCTGTTGTCGCGTTCCCAGGGCAACTGGGAACTATGGACGGCCTTTACCGTGGAGGACCCGGAAGACAACCCGCCCATGGCCCGTTGGCTGACCCTGTCGGAAAGCGGTGCGCTGTTTGATATCGAGGTCAACGCCAGCCCGATCCTTGCCGCTGAAATGCTACGTCGCAACTTGTGGAACGTGGCCTACGGCTGCCTGGTAACGTCGGCCACGCTGACCGCTTTAGGCACCTTCGATCGCTTCCGTATGCGCGCCGGTTTGCCGAAAAAGGCCGTTACCGCTGTGGTACCGAGCCCGTTTCATCATGCCGATGCCGGTGTGCTGCGCGTGCCGGACTTGAAGGCCGACCCACGGGATGCTGCGGCCCACACCGCGGCGATCATTCGCGATTTGCCATCATTGGTGGAGGGTTCGCGCGGCACCCTGGTGCTGTTCTCGTCGCGCAAACAGATGCAGGACGTGTTCGACGGCCTTGACCGCGACTGGCGCAAACAGGTGTTTATCCAGGGCAACCTGTCCAAGCAGGAAACCCTGAACAAGCACAAGGCGCGGGTCGACGGCGGTGATTCCAGCGTATTGTTCGGCCTGGCAAGTTTTGCCGAAGGCGTGGACTTGCCCGGCGCTTACTGCGAACACGTGGTGATTGCCAAGATCCCGTTCTCGGTGCCGGATGATCCGGTCGAGGCGGCTCTGGCCGAATGGATCGAAGCCCGGGGCGGCAACCCGTTCATGGAAATCTCGGTGCCGGATGCTTCATTGAAGCTGGTGCAGGCCTGCGGGCGCTTGCTGCGTACCGAGCAAGACCGCGGCACCATCACCTTGCTGGACCGTCGCCTGGTCACTCAGCGCTATGGCAAGGCTATCCTTAATGCATTGCCGCCGTTCAGGCGCGAAATTTCTTAAGCCACCGTGGGCGAATTCGCCCACTTCGTGGTCTATCTCATCACTATCACCGGGTCATTCACCGGCCGTTTGGGAGAACCTTGTTCGTATGATTCGCACGCTGCCCGCTCTTTTTGCCTTGCTGTTCGCCGCGCCGTTGATGGCTGCGCCTGCCGGGCAACAAACGCTGTTCAACTTCGTCCGGCCTGCCGATGTGGTCAAGGTGGCGACTCAGGACGCCAGCCTGCCTCAATACAACGCCGAACAAACTCCCGAAGGCGAGGTGCTGCGTCGTATCACCTTCAACCCGGCCGCCGAGCCGAGCCTGGTGCTCAGCCCGCAAACCGGCGTGTGGGACTGGTCGCAATCAAGCGCCATGAGCTTGCGTATCCAGAGTGCGATGAACTGGGCTCTGACGCTCTACGTCAAGGTGCAGAGCGCCGACGGCAAGACCCTGGTCAGCCGCATCGACCTGCCGGCCGGGCCTGCGCAGACCTTGCTGGTGCCACTGCAAGCCAACTCGCCACTGAGCCAGGGTATGAAGGCGGGCCCGCCGATGCCGATGACCGTGGATGGCCAGCGCGTGTTGCTGGCCGGCAGTGCTGGCGAAATCGACCGCAGCCAGGTGGTGTCGGTGACCTTGTCGATGATCAAACCCAATGCTGCCCAAAGCATCCTGCTGGAGCGTTTTGGCGTGCAGGACAGCGAACCGGTGATCAAGGCCGCCTACAGCGAACTGGTCGACGCTTATGGCCAATCCACCCGGGCGCGCTGGCCGGAGAAGGTCAGCAGTGACGAGCAGCTCAAAACGTCGGCGGCCAAAGAGCAACAGCAGCTCAACACCTGGTTGGCTGAGCGAGGCAAATCCTCCCTGGACCCATACGGCGGTTGGAACAAAGGCCCGGCGTTCGATGCCAGTGGCTTTTTCCGCACCGAGAAACGCGATGGGCGCTGGTACCTGGTGACGCCGCAAGGTCACCCGTTCTACTCCCTGGGGGTCAACACTGTGGCCCCGGACAACAGCCAGACCTACGTGGCCGGGCGTGAATGGATGTTCGCGGCGCTGCCCAAGGCCGGCGAACCCTTCGACAAGTATTACGGCAGCAGCGATAACCGCACCGGCAACGGTGCCGGCGAAGGTCGCGGCTTTGGTTCGGGGCGTTGGTACGATTTTTATGGCGCCAACCTGCAGCGCACTTACGGCGGCGAAGGTTTGGACCAGAAACGCTGGGTGACGCACACCCTGGACCGCCTGCAAGCCTGGGGCTTCAATACCGTGGGCAACTGGAGCGATGAGGACCTGGCCACTGCCGACCGCGTGCCGTACACCTTGCCGCTGTCTATTGTGGGTGACTACGCCAGCATCAGCACCGGCACCGACTGGTGGGGCGGTATGCCCGACCCGTTCGATCCACGTTTCGCCATGGCCACCGAACGCGCCGTGGCCATCGCTGCTCGCGATCACCGCGATGATCCGTGGTTGATCGGTTTCTTTGCCGACAACGAACTGGCCTGGGCCGGTCCCGGCGACGATGCCAAATCTCGTTACGCCCTGGCCTACGGCACCCTGCGCATGACCACCGATGTTCCGGCCAAGCGCGCCTTCCTCAAGCAGTTGCGCGACAAATATCGCAACGAAGAAGGTCTGTCCAAAGCCTGGGGCATACAGTTGGCTGGTTGGGAACTGATGGAAGATCCCGGCTTCGAGCCACCGATGCCCAGTGCAGAGCACCCGGAAATCGAAGCTGACTTCAAATACTTCCAGAAGACCTTCGCCGACGCGTACTTCAAAACCATTTCCGACTCACTGAAGTGGCACGCCCCCAACCAACTGTTGCTGGGCGGGCGTTTTGCGGTGAGCACCCCGGAAGCCGTGGCGTCGTGCGCGCAGTATTGCGATGTGCTGAGCTTCAACATGTACACCCTCAAACCCCAGGACGGTTATGACTTCGCCGCCCTGCGTGCGTTGGACAAACCGGTGCTGATCACCGAATTCAACTTCGGCTCGGCCGACCGTGGCCCGTTCTGGGGCGGCGTGACGCAACTGGCCCGCGAAGAAGATCGCGGTACGGCGTACGCCACGTTCCTCAAGCAGGCCATGGCCGAGCCGTCGATTGTTGGCGTGCACTGGTTCCAGTACCTGGATCAGCCGGTGACCGGGCGTCTGCTGGATGGCGAAAACGGTCACTTCGGCCTCGTGGGCATCACTGACCTACCGTTCCAGGGGTTTGTCGACAGTGTGCGCAAGAGCAACCTGGCGGCAGTCGACCAGTTGGGCCGTGAGGCGCAAAAAGCCAAGGCGACCCGCACGGCGCGTGAAAGTGAAGGCGCCAAGCCGGGCCAGGGCGGCAAAGCCGCAGGGCAGGGCGCCGGACATGCCGGTGGGCACTCCGGCAACGGCCATTGATTCGTCGTGGACGGGTTCACAAAACCCACAATGGCTGAAAGAATGGCGACCACTTTTCATGGTGTTTTGCGAGGGGATTCAGGTGCAGATTCAGGGTCATTACGAGCTGCAGTTCGAAGCGGTACGCGAAGCCTTTGCCGCATTGTTCGATGACCCCCAGGAGCGTGGTGCCGGGCTGTGCATCCAGTTAGGCGGGCAAACCGTCGTCGATCTGTGGGCCGGTACTGCCGACAAGGAGGGTGCCGAAGCCTGGCACAGCGATACCATCGTCAACCTGTTCTCCTGCACCAAGACCTTCACGGCTGTCACTGCCCTGCAATTGGTGGCCGAAGGCAAGCTCAAACTTGATGCCCCGGTGGCAGACTACTGGCCGGAGTTTGCGGCGGCGGGCAAGGAAGCGATCACGTTGCGCCAGTTGCTTTGCCACCAGGCCGGGCTGCCGGCCATCCGCGAAATGCTGCCTACCGAAGCCTTGTACGACTGGCAACTGATGGTCGACACCCTGGCGGCCGAGGCTCCGTGGTGGACACCGGGCGAGGGCCATGGCTACGAGGCGATTACCTACGGTTGGCTGGTCGGCGAACTGCTGCGCCGTGCCGATGGGCGCGGGCCGGGGGAGTCGATCGTGGCACGGGTCGCACGGCCGCTGGGGCTGGACTTCCACGTCGGTCTGGCGGATACAGAGTTTTATCGTGTGGCCCATATAGCGCGCAGCAAAGGCAATATGGGGGATGAAGCCGCGCAACGGTTACTTCAAGTAATGATGCGCGAACCGGCGGCGATGACCACACGTGCATTTGCCAATCCACCGTCTATTCTGACCAGCACTAATAAGCCTGAATGGCGACGCATGCAGCAGCCCGCGGCGAATGGTCACGGTAATGCACGCAGCCTGGCCGGGTTTTATAGCGGTTTGTTGGACGGTAGTTTGCTGGAAAGCGACATGCTCGAACAATTGACTCGCGAACACAGTATTGGGCCGGATAAAACCTTATTGACCCAAACCCGTTTCGGCCTGGGCTGCATGTTGGATCAACCGCAGCTGCCCAATGCCACGTTCGGCCTCGGGCCACGCGCTTTCGGGCATCCCGGTGCAGGAGGCTCGGTCGGGTTTGCCGACCCTGAACATGA
This sequence comes from Pseudomonas paralactis, assembly GCF_001439735.1. Taxonomy (GTDB): domain Bacteria; phylum Pseudomonadota; class Gammaproteobacteria; order Pseudomonadales; family Pseudomonadaceae; genus Aquipseudomonas; species Aquipseudomonas paralactis. The sequence continues at coordinate 160,587 of NZ_JYLN01000002.1, read as the reverse complement.
TGTAGCGTTCGGTTTTGTGACTAATACCCTGGGCCCTTACGTACTTATGGACCCACGCGCGCAGAAGTTGGTCGGAATATTGGCCGGTTGTCTATAAACCCCTTGCTGTTTCACAATTTTTTGTTACAAAGGCAAGTATAAAAAGATGCTGAACGACGTGTTGTAACTTGAATGTTCTTTAAGCGTCTGTTTAACGGGTCACCAGGCCCCCTGGTTTTTTCTCATTTTGTGGATATCTCATGTTATCGAACAAGTCCTTGGCACTAGCGCTGTGCCTCACTATTACTGGTTGCGCACAAACTCCACAAAATGATGCCGAAGGTGGGCATTGGTGGTCATTTGGTTCGGACAAGGCTGCGACCAAGGACGCAGTGACCCAAACCGACGCCAAGCCGGATGCCAAACCAGCAGCAGGCGCCAAGCCTGTTGAACCTGTCGCCGCTGCTGCTGCACCTGCTCCGGCCGCCAAGGCTGATAGCGGCTACAGCTGGTGGCCGTTCTCCACCAAAAGCGCCGAAGAAAAAGCCGCCGATGCCAAGGCCGACCTGAAAGCCGACCTCAAGGCCGCAACCCCGTCTTCGGACGCGGCACCTGTCGTCGCCAAGACCGACGCCGAACCGCGCTGGTGGTGGCCGTTCGAAAGCAAGCCAAAGCCTTTGTCCAAGGTCGACGTGACCAACGTACCAATGCCCGACCCGAAAATTACCCAAGCCTGGCTGGACGACTACGAGCCACGCCTGCGCGCCGCTATCAAGGACAGCAACCTGCAACTTGAGCGTCGTGACAACGTGCTGGTAGTGATTGCACCGGTAGACGGCTCCTACAACCCAAAACGTCCGGCAATGCTGTTGCCGGTGACCCTGGGCCCGTTCACCCGTGTGGCCAAGGCCGTTGAAGCTGATCCCAAGACCGCCGTACTGGTTCTGGGTCACGTCGATGCCACCGGCAGTGCTCCTGCGAGCCAGGCGTTGAGCAAGGAACGTGCGCAGTCGATTGCGTCGATCTTCAGCCTCAGTGGTTTGAAGCAGGACCGCCTGATGCTGCGTGGCATGGGCGACCTTATGCCGCGTGCCGCCAACGACAGCAATCAGGGCCGTGCGCTGAACCGTCGCATGGAAATTATGTTCACTCAGCGTACAACGATGTTGGCACTGCTGAGCAAATACAATTCGGGCAAGACGCCGCCTGTTGCGGAAATGGTTGCCGTACAGAGTGCTCCAGCCCCGGCACCGGCAGCAAAAGCACCCGCCAAGAAGGCCCCGGCCAAGAAAGCGGCCGCCAAGCCAGCGGCTAAAAAGGCCGCGGCCAAACCCGCTGCGAAGAAACCGGCGGCAACCAAAGCCAAGGCTGCTGCACCCGCTTCGAACGACCAGGCGAAAAACTGAGCCGTTGAACCACAAGGATAAAGTCGCATGACCCAGGCACTGGCTGATATGCGCCGTGACTACACACGGGACGGTTTGAGCGAGGCCCAGGCCCCCGACGAACCGTTTGCGTTGTTCCACCAATGGTTTGGCGACGCGGTGAAAACCGAACAGCCGCCGGTGGAGGCCAATGCCATGACCCTGGCGACGGTCGATCAGGACGGTCGCCCGCACTGTCGCATCCTGTTGCTCAAGGGCCTGGATGCACAGGGCTTTACCTTCTTCACCAACTACCAGAGTGCCAAGGGTGAGCAACTTGCGGCGCGGCCGTTTGCGGCCATGACCTTCTTCTGGCCAACCCTGGAACGGCAGGTGCGCATTGAAGGGCGCGTGGTCAAGGTCACGCCTGAAGAGTCGGATGCCTATTACCAGGTGCGCCCCTTGGGCAGCCGCCTGGGCGCCTGGGCATCCCCGCAGAGCAAGGTCATTCGTGACCGTGAAGAGCTGCAGGACCTGCTCAAGGCGACGCAGCAGCGTTTCAGCGATACTCAACCCGATTGCCCCGAGCATTGGGGGGGGTACCGTTTGCTGCCCGAGCGCATCGAGTTCTGGCAGGGCCGCGCCAGCCGCCTGCATGATCGTCTCAACTACCGCTTGCAAGGTGCTCAGTGGGTCCGCGAGCGTTTGGCGCCCTGAGCATCACCTTTCGTCATCCCGTGTGAATCATGTCCATTGCGCCGACGTCCCTACTCAGAGACTTCGGCGCTTTTGGTTGTGCGGCTACAATGATCAAGCAGCGGATGGCACCGTTCGGCACCACGGTTAGACTACCGTTGGTCGTCTTTTCTGGTGCTGGCAGTCTGTACTCAGGCTGAATGAAAGCAACTTTCTGCCCGGCTTGCCGTGACAGGCGCCAAGCCACAGCGTTTAATGAATACCTGTCCTTTGGAGTTGATGCTATGCGTAAGTCCGTTTTACTAGTTGCCTGCTTTACCACCCTGTCGTTGCTGCTGGGTGGCTGCGCCTCGAGTCTGACCGGCGACTCGTACTCCCGTGATGAGGCGCGCCGCGTCCAGACCGTGCGCATGGGCACCATCGAATCCCTGCGTCCGGTGAAAATCGAAGGCACCAAGACCCCAATCGGCGGCGCTGCGGGCGCAGTCATCGGTGGCGTTGGCGGCAGCGCCATCGGTGGCGGCCGTGGCAGCATCGTCACTGCGGTGATCGGCGCAGTTGCGGGCGGCCTGCTGGGCTCGGCCACCGAAGAAGGCCTGACCCGTACCCAGGGCGTGGAAATCACCGTGCGCGAAGACGACGGCAGCATGCGCGCCTACGTACAAGCCGTGCAGGAAAATGAAATCTTCCGCATTGGCGACCGCGTACGCATCATGACCGTCGACGGTACCAGCCGCGTTACTCGCTAAGCGTTGAGCTACAGGCGAAGAAAAACCCCCAACCGGGTGACCGGTTGGGGGTTTTGTTTGTAGGAGCGAGCAAGCTCGCTCCTGCAACTGACTGACTTCAAATCATGCAACGACGGCTTTCTTGCGACTCACCATTGCCGTCACCGCATACCCGATAAAGGCTGCCAGGATCGACCCGGTCAGAATCCCCATGCGGTCTTCACCGGCAAACTCGCTGGCACCCGGCACAAACGCCAGGGAGCCGACAAACAGGCTCATGGTGAAGCCGATACCGCACAGAATAGCCACGCCAAGCACTTGGCCCCAGTTGGCGCCGCTGGGCAGGGAAGCGATGCCGGTCTTGATCGCCAGCCAAGTGAGGCCGAATACACCGATGGTCTTGCCGATCAACAGGCCGGCGGCGATACCCATGGGCACGGAGTGGGTGAAGCTCTCCAGGCTCACGCCGGTGAGGGAAACCCCGGCATTGGCGAACGCGAACAACGGCAGGATGGCGTAGGCCACCCACGGATGCAGGGCGTGTTCCAGCGTCAGCAGCGGTGAAGTTTCAGCGTTCCGCGTGCGCAGTGGAATGCAGAATGCCAGGGTCACGCCGGCCAGCGTGGCGTGCACGCCGCTTTTGAGCACGCACACCCACAGGATCAGGCCGATGATCAGGTAAGGCCCTAGCTTGATCACGCCCAGGCGGTTCATCGCAATCAAGGCAATCAAGCAAGCCCCCGCGCCCGCCAGGGAAGCGCCGGACAAGTCGGCGGAATAGAACAGCGCGATGACGATGATGGCACCGAGGTCATCAATGATCGCCAGGGTCATCAGGAACAGTTTCAGCGACACCGGTACGCGCTTGCCCAGCAGGGCCAGCACGCCCAGGGCGAACGCGATATCCGTGGCCATGGGGATCGCCCAGCCGGCGAGGGCGGCCGGGTTGTCCTTGTTCAGCGCCCAGTAGATCAGCGCCGGCACCACCATGCCGCCGATGGCTGCTGCGCCGGGCAGCACAACCTGGGACGGTTTGGACAGGTGACCATCGAGGAGTTCGCGCTTGACCTCCAGGCCGATCAACAGGAAAAACAGAGCCATCAGGCCGTCGTTGATCCACAGCAGTGCCGGCTTGGCGATTTTCAACGCGCCGACCTGAGCAACCACAGGCGTATCAAGAAACGCGTTGTACAGATGCGACAACGGTGAATTGTTGATGATCAGCGCCAAAGCGGCAGCGGCGATCAATAACAAGCCACTGGCGGCTTCCAGCTGGAAGAAACGGGTGAAAGTGCTACGCAGAGGCAAGGGATGCTCTCCATTCCAGGTTCAATAGGTGGGTACCCTAACCCGTACAGTTAGTTGTTAAAACAAAAGTTATATTCTTATTTGTTATAAGAGATGAGCCGGGTTGCCGATGCGGCTAAGACTAGCAATTGTGTGTCCAATTGAGTCGGTACTGTATCTGTGTGAAGTGTAGGAAACACCTTAAGATCAGGGCTGAAAACTTTAGAGAATTCACCATGAGCGACCACCGTACCTGGGCCCGCGAAGCCATTCGCATCATTGAAGCGGACTTCCAGCGGAGCGCCGACACCCACTTGATCCCGTTGCCGTTGCCCGGGTTGCCCGGCATCGAGTTGTACTTCAAGGACGAGTCCAGCCACCCCACAGGCAGCCTGAAACACCGGCTGGCCCGCTCGCTGTTTTTGTACGCGCTGTGCAATGGCTGGCTCAAGCCGGGCGCCCCGGTGATCGAAGCGTCCAGCGGTTCTACGGCCATCTCTGAAGCTTACTTCGCTCGCCTGTTGGGGTTGCCGTTCATTGCCGTCATGCCGGCCACCACCTCCCAGGAGAAGATCGCCCAGATCGCCTTCTACGGCGGCAAGAGCCATCTGGTTCAGGACCCGACGCAGATCTACGCCGAATCCGAACGCCTGGCCCAGGAAAGTGGTGGTCACTTCATGGACCAGTTCACCTACGCCGAGCGTGCTACCGACTGGCGCGCAAACAACAACATCGCCGAATCGATCTTCCAGCAGATGCGCTTTGAGCAGCACCCGGAGCCCAGCTGGTTGATTTCCAGCCCCGGCACTGGCGGCACCACCGCCACACTGGGCCGTTACGTACGTTATCGCCAGCATTGCACCCGCGTGCTGTGTGCCGATGCCGAGCGCTCGGTGTTCTTCGACTTCTACCAGAGCGGCGACGCCAGCCTGCGCCTGGAGTGTGGTTCGCGAATCGAAGGGATTGGTCGTCCGCGCGTTGAGGCATCGTTTTTGCCGGCGGTGATTGATGCGATGGTCAAGGTGCCAGACGCCTTGTCGTTGGCGGCTATGCATTACCTGGCTGGGCGTTTGGGACGACGGGTGGGCGGGTCCAGCGGGACCAACCTGATCGGCGCATTGATGGCAGCGCACCAGATGAAAGCGGCAGGAGAGTCAGGCTCGATCGTAGCGATCTTGTGTGATGGTGGTGAGCGTTATGCCACGACCTATTACGATCAGGCGTGGTTGGCGGGGCAGGGGTATGAGTTGGATGGGTTGATTGCAGCGGTAGCGGCGAGTGTAGAGCAAGGCGAGTCGCTGCCGACCAGCATCCTGCGCGCCAATATCTGACCCAACGCAAATCAAAATGTGGGAGGGAGCAAGCCCCCTCCCAAACTTGCATTGCGGTGTGATCAGGCCTCGATGCCGAGCATATCCCGCGCCAGCGCCTCGGCAATCCGAATCCCGTCAACACCCGCCGACAGAATCCCGCCGGCATAACCCGCGCCTTCCCCGGCCGGAAACAGGCCTTTGACGTTCAAGCTCTGCATCGATTCGTTGCGGGTAATGCGCAACGGCGACGACGTGCGAGTTTCGATGCCGGTCAACACCGCATCGTGCAGCGAATAGCCTTTGATCTGCTTTTCGAACGCCGGCAAGGCTTCGCGGATGGCTTCGATGGCGAAGTCCGGCAGGGCCAGGGCCAGGTCGCCCAGGGACACACCGGGTTTGTAGGACGGTTCCACGCTGCCGATGGCGGTGGAAGGTTTGCCGGCGATAAAGTCACCTACCAGTTGCGCGGGGGCTTCGTAGTTGCTGCCACCGAGGATGTAGGCGTGGGACTCCAGGCGCTCCTGCAACTCGATGCCGGCCAGCGGGCCGCCCGGGTAATCCACTTCGGGGGTGATGCCGACCACGATGCCGGAGTTGGCGTTGCGTTCGTTACGCGAGTACTGGCTCATGCCGTTTGTCACGACGCGATTGGGTTCTGAGGTCGCGGCTACCACCGTGCCGCCCGGGCACATGCAGAAGCTGTAGACCGAGCGGCCATTCTTGGCGTGGTGCACCAGTTTGTAGTCCGCAGCACCCAGTTTCGGGTGGCCTGCGTATTTGCCCAGGCGTGCGGCGTCGATCAGCGACTGCGGGTGTTCGATACGGAAACCCACCGAGAACGGTTTGGCCTCCATGTACACGCCGCGATCATGGAGCATACGGAAGGTGTCACGGGCGCTGTGGCCCAGGGCAAGAATCACGTGCCTGGAGAGGATCTGCTCGCCGCCGTCGATGACCACGCCGTTCAACTGACCGTCTTCGATCAATACATCGGTGACCCGTTGTTCAAAGCGTACTTCACCGCCCAGGGCGATGATTTGTTCGCGCATGTTCTCCACCACGCCGGTCAGGCGGAAGGTGCCGATATGCGGCTTGCTGACGTAGAGGATCTCTTCCGGTGCGCCGGCCTTGACGAACTCGTGGAGCACTTTGCGACCGTGGAACTTCGGGTCCTTGATCTGGCTGTACAGCTTGCCGTCGGAGAAGGTCCCGGCACCGCCTTCACCGAACTGCACGTTGGACTCGGGGTTGAGCACGCTTTTGCGCCACAGGCCCCAGGTGTCCTTGGTGCGTTGGCGCACTTCCTTGCCGCGTTCGAGGATGATCGGCTTGAAGCCCATCTGCGCCAGCAACAGCCCGGCGAAGATCCCGCAGGGGCCAAAACCCACCACGATTGGCCGTTCAACCAAGCCTGCCGGCGCCTGGCCGACTACCTTGTAGCTCACATCCGGCGCGGGATTGACGTTGCGGTCGTCGGCAAACTTGAGCAGCAGGGCGGCTTCGCCCTTGACGTTCAGATCGACGGTGTAGATGAAGCAAAGCTCCGACGACTTTTTACGGGCGTCGTAGCTGCGTTTGAACAGGGTGAAATCGAGCAGGTCATCACTGGCGATGCCCAGGCGCTGCACGATGGCAGGCCGCAGGTCTTCTTCGGGATGGTCGATGGGCAGCTTGAGTTCAGTGATTCGTAACATGACAGGATCCGGTAGGCGGCGGGCGAGGAGGCCGGCTGTTTTGCAAACCGGCGATTATAAGCCCCAAAGGCGGTTTTCCGTCAGGTTAAAACAGCCCAAGGCAGAATCAGTCATCCCGAGAGCCGCCAAACGCCGCGCAGCCACGCTGCACCTGGCCGTTAACCCGCAACTCGGCACTCATGTGTTGCAGGCTGCCGCTCACACTGTCGACGCAGCGCTGGGGCGCTACCCACAGTTCGATGTGCTGGTTATTGGCTTCGGTCATCAGGTTGAAGCGCCCGTCGCCCAGTTGCTCTTCGACGTAGGGTACTGCCAGCGGTGGCTGGCCTTCACGTTCCAGCACCATGCCCTTGGCTGTAACATTCATTGCCCAGGCCGGCTTATGGCCGTTGGCGCGCAGGATCATGCGCTTGAAGTCCGGATCGTTGCAGGCGGAGGTCGAACGCTCTACACGATAGAGCTGTTGCAGGTCGAGCGAACCCTGGGTGCCGCTGGCAACCCCGGAAAACTTGCCGCGCAGGTCGGCAAACAACGCGCCTTGCTGGCCGGCCAGGGATGCGGCTTCCTGCAGGATGCTGGTGCCGCCGGTGTCGTTGACTACATAGTTGCGTTTGTCGCCGCACGGTTGGAACAACAATTTGCCTTCCACTGCGGTCAACTCACCCTGCATACGGGTCAGCCCGGCAGTAGATGGTTTGGCCGGCTCGCTCTCGAACATCTGGCAAGCGGTGAACAGGGGCAGCAGGGCAAACAGTGCAAGAGTACGGGCGGCGCGCATTGATCGGGTCTCCAAAACAAGTGCCGCCACGTTACGCAGCCTCGCGTCGCACCACAAGTGTGTAAACAGCTGGAAACCAATACCTGCGGCAGACGTCTGCCTTTAAGCCTTTACTGATGCAATGCTGGGGGGCGGTATGCAAGGGTTGATGACTTTGCCTGGGAGAGTTGCGATGACAAGTAGATGGAACCTATATGGACTGCTGTTCGTCAGTGTTTCGGTAGTTGCCGATGACGCCGCGAGACTGGAGTATTCGTCGGCTAATGACTTCACCGAGATCTCCCTTGAACTCAAGAGTAGCCACCGTCTGGATGCAGATACCGTATCGGTCGGTATCACCTTGAGCGAAGAAGCCACGGCTCGTACCACAGCCATTACCACGCTTACCTACGGCAAACAGATGACGCTTTACATCGACGGCCGCCGTTTATCTACCAGCAACGTTAGAGGGATTATGGGCGGTCAATTCAGGGTCGACGTGCCCAAAGACCTGGCTGCCGAATGGGCAACCCGGTACCTCCAATAAAGGCGGCAGGTACCGAGAATCCCTATGAGGCATATCAGCCTACGATAAAGGTCTGGCCTGTCTGCAAGCCCTCGACACTTTTCGCGTAGGCCAATGCCACCTCCGCAGCGGGTACCGGTTTGTACCCGCGGAAGTACGGGGCATAGCTGCCCATGGCTTCCAGCAGCACTGTCGGGCTCACCGAGTTGATACGCAGGCCCCGCGGCAACTCGATCGCCGCGGCTTTGACGAAGGCATCCAGTGCGCCGTTGACCAGTGCGGCCGAGGCACCGGTACGGATCGGGTCGCGGTTGAGAATGCCGCTGGTGAACGTAAACGAGGCAGCGTCATTGGCGTATTCGCGGCCGATCAGCAGCAGGTTGACCTGGCCCATCAGTTTGTCACGCAGGCCCAGTTCGAAATCGCCGTCGCTCATCTCGCCCAGTGCCACGAAGTTCACACTGCCTGCCGCGCAGATCAGGGCGTCGAACTTGCCGGTCTGCTCGAACAGCCTGCGTATCGAGGCACTATCACTGATGTCCACCTGGAAGTCGCCGCTGGTACGGCCGATGCTGATCACTTCATGGCGTTGCGCCAGTTCTGTCTTGATCGCTGAACCTATGGTGCCGCTGGCACCGATCAATAGGATTTTCATCGCGCTGTTCCTCTGGGCTAATTGAAGGTAGGAGCGAGCGTGCTCGCGAAAAGCTCAGCAGCGCCGCCGTTTAGCCAGGCTTACCGAGTAATCGTTGACGATCTTCGCGAACAAGCTCGCTCCTACGGTGATTGAGGGTTCAGTTTAATGTGGCTTTTCAGTCGAATAAACGCACTAATAGGCAACCTTTGGTTTTCAAATGGAAACAATCGATGAGCGAAATGGATGACCTGGCAGCCTTTGCCGTGCTGATCGAAGCGGGCAGTTTCACCGTGGCGGCCGAGCAGTTGGGCTGCAGCAAAGGGCAGTTGTCCAAGCGCATCAGCCAGTTGGAAGCGCAGTTCGCCGTGGTGCTGTTGCACCGCACCACGCGCAAGCTCAGCCTCACCGCCGCCGGCGCGGCATTGCTGCCCCAGGCACAAGCGTTGGTGGTACAAGTGGAACGCGCGCGCCAGGCATTGGCGCGGCTCAAGGATGATTTGGCCGGCCCTGTGCGTATGACTGTTCCGGTGTCGCTGGGCGAAACTTTCTTCGATGGCTTGTTGCTGGAGTTCTCCCGGCAATATCCGCAGGTGCAGATCGAACTGGAGCTTAACAACAGCTACCGGGACTTGGCGCGCGATGGCTTTGACCTGGGCGTACGCGCGGGTGCTATCGAAAATGAACGCCTGGTCGCCAAGCCTTTGCTGGCCTGGCACGAGGTGACCTGCGCCAGCCCGGCCTACCTGGAGCAGCATGGCGAACCGCTGACCCCGGCGGACCTGTCGACACACAGCTGTTTGCTCAACAGTCACTACAGCGGTCGTGAGGAGTGGTTGTATCACCAGCAACACGAATTACTGCGCGTACGGGTGAGCGGCACGTTTGCCTCCAACCATTACAACCTGCTGAAAAAAGCCGCCCTGGTGGGGGCCGGAATCGCCCGCCTGCCGTCCTACGTGTTGCCCACGGAGTTGGCCGAGGGGCGATTGCGCTGGATCCTGCGCGACTATCAGACTCGCCGAATGCCGATGTACCTGGTTCACCCTTACCAGGGCGGCCTGCCGAGACGCACCCAGGTGTTGGCCGATTACCTGGTGGATTGGTTCAGGCGCAGCGGCGAGGCGCTGGATCGGCTTTAACGAAAACGACGGGCAATCAAGTGGTCGATGGACAGGCAGCCTGGCCCCCTGGCGAGCAACAGCAACAACAGCGCGAGCCAGGTGCCGTGGGTGGGGTAGGCGTCCGGGTAGACGAACAGCTGAATGGTCAAGGTCATGCCGATCAAGGCCAGGGCCGAGAAGCGTGTGGCGAACCCCAGCAGGATCAATACCGGGAAAAAGTGCTCGGCAAAGGTTGCCAGGTACGCGGCCACCTCCGGCGACACCAGGGGCAGCTGATATTCGCTGCGAAACAACCAGAGTGTCGAGGCGGCGAGCTTGGGTTCACCGATCTGGAATGTGCCGCTGATGAGATCTACGGCAAAGCCTTCGACCTTGGTCTGCCCGGATTTCCAGAACACCGCGGCAATGGAGAAGCGCGCAATAAAGGCGATCAGGCTGTAGGGGATTTTTTCAAACAGTGCGACGGTGCGCTTTACCAGACATGGAGCTGAAGTGTTCATGGCGATACCTTTGGTGGCAGATGCAAATGAGTCATGGCGTCGTGGCTGATCAGCAGCGTCAGACACTGGTGCAAGTCGAATTCGGCCGAGGCTTGAAGGGCGTCAGCGAGGGCCATTTCCAGTCCCGCGCCTTGATTGAGGCGGTTGATAAACGTCACCGATCCGCTGTCGATGGCGAACACCTTGACCGCCAACCCGTGGCGCAGGACCAGCGCGCCTTGGGCGTACCAGGGGTTTAAGGTGGCGATCACCCCGTCGGTCTGGTGCGCGGCCCAAATCGATACGATCGCGTAGGGAGATTCCACGGTTGCAAGCGAGGGATGAAGCCGCACACGCAGTTGTCCCAGTTCCTCGGCGCTTTGCAGTTGTTGAAGAACGCTGTGTTGATCAAGCGTCGGGTGATCCGCTGCGTGATAGGCCCGTACCCGCAGGCGCTCCAGCCGAGCGATATCTGCCAGGTAAGGCACGCTTGAGGCCGGTTCGAACCGCTGGATAAACTCAGCCAATGTGCTGCCGTATTCGCTGATCAACGGGTTGGTGGGCGGGTGAGCCTGGACGTACAGGCCGACCATGGCGTGGAAAAACTCATCGCCAACCAGTTGCCGCGTCACCGGATAGGCAGCGACGAGCGCATTGATCAACGCGCTGTGGACGTTATTGCGATACACCGCGAAGCGACTCGCCGGGTCGGCCCCGTTGCTGCTGAACATGCCCTGCGGGCAGGTCGCGCCCGGCGTCAGCAACGCGTGGGCGAAGGCCTGTTGAAGGCTCATCGCGTCACCTGCGACAAATACCATTGGGCCTGCCGCGCTTCGGCCTGCAATACGCTGAACGCCGGCACTTGGTTATCCCGCTCGATCAACGTGGCTACCGGCCCGGTCCGCGCCAGCACGTGCTCGTACAGTTGCCACACGGCGTTATCGATAGGCGCGCCGTGGTCATCGATCAGCAGGCGGTCGCCCAGGCTGTCGGTGTCTTCGGCAAAGCCTGCCAGATGAATCTCGCCCACTGCGTGCAAGGGCAGGGCGTCGATATAGGCCAATGGGTCGCGCTGGTGATTGATACAGGAAACGTAGACGTTGTTGACGTCGAGCAGCAGGCCACAACCGGTCCGGCCGATGACCTCGCTGATAAAGTCGGTTTCGTCCAGGGTTGAGCGCTCGAACTGCAGGTAGGTCGAGGGATTCTCCAGCAGCATCGGCCGCTTGAGCGTGCTTTGCACCTGGTCAACGTGGTCGCACACCCGGCTCAGGGTGGTGGCGTCGTAAGCCAGTGGCAGCAGGTCGTTGAGAAACACCGGGCCGTGGCTGGACCAGGCCAGGTGTTCGGAAAAAGACTGGGGTTGATAGCGCTCGATCAACGTGGCCAAGCGTGTCAGGTGGTCGCGGTCCAGGGCACCTTCGCCGCCGATGGACAGGCCCACGCCGTGCAACGACAGCGGGTACTGCTCGCGGATCAGTCCCAGGTAGTGATGAAACGGGCCGCCGGCCACCATGTAGTTTTCGGCGTGTACTTCGAAAAAACCAATATCGGGGCCGGTCTCAAGCACTTGGGTGAAGTGCTCGGTTTTCAACCCCAGCCCGGCCCGCAAGGGCAGGCCGGGCGCCTGAGCCGGTGAGACCGTGTGAGGGGATGTAGGCGTCATCATCAGTACTCAGGCTGCACGAGGTTTCAGGATTTGGCAGTGAATTCGGTTTCCTGGCCGAAGCCGGTCGGTGAGGTGCTGCTTGGGGTCTTGGTGCAGGTACCGGCGGGGACCAGCTTCCAGGCATTGGCCTGGTCCTTGGTTTTGGACGTGCCGGCGCAAGAGGTGCCGGCACCTGCGGCGCAATCGTTCTTGCCGGCTTCAGCCACGCCGAAGCATTTCTGCATGTCGTCGGCTGCGTGGGCAGTGGTGCTCAGGGCGGACAGGCTCAGGGCCGAACCCAGGGCGAGGACGAGGGTGGCGGCGGACAGTTTGGTGGTCATGGTGTGTCTCCAGCAGTGGTTGAATGCGCAGGCTTGATTGCCTGCATGCACCACTAGAGAGAGGGGGATAGAGTTCGTTACAAGATCAGTAGAAAAAAACTCCAAAGTTACGCCAAGCAAAATGTGGGAGGGGGCTTGCCCCCGATGACAGTGTGTCAGCCACAAGACATATGACTGATACCCCGCTATCGGGGGCAAGCCCCCTCCCACATTTTAGAGCCGGTTGCTGCCTTGAACTGGGTTAGCCGCCGAGGTACGCCTCGCGCACTTTGGGATCGGTCAGCAATTGCTCCCCCGTGCCCTGCATCACCACCCGGCCGTTTTCCAACACATAGGCGCGGTCGGCGATTTTCAGCGCCTGGTTGGCGTTCTGCTCCACCAAAAACACCGTTACCCCGTCCTTGCGCAGCTGTTCGATGATGTCGAAGATCTGCTGGATGATGATCGGTGCCAGGCCCAGGGAGGGCTCGTCCAGCAGCAACAGCTTGGGCTTGCTCATCAGCGCCCGGCCGATGGCGAGCATTTGCTGCTCGCCGCCCGACATGGTGCCGCCGCGCTGGCTGAAGCGTTCCTTGAGGCGGGGGAACAGGTGCAGCACCTTGTCCATCTGCTCCTGGTAGTCGCCCTTGTCGGTAAAGAACCCGCCCATGGCCAGGTTCTCTTCCACGGTCAGGCGCGAGAACACGCGGCGGCCTTCCGGTACCACGGCAATGCTCTTGCGCATGATCTCGGCGGAGTGCTTGCCCACCAGTTCTTCACCCATATAGCGGATGCTGCCGCTATAGGCTTGCGGCGAACCGCACAGGGTCATCAGCAAGGTCGATTTGCCGGCACCGTTGGCGCCGATCAGGGTGACGATCTCACCCTGGCGCACTTCGACATTGACGTCGTGCAGGGCCTGGATCTTGCCGTAGAACGTGGAAACGTTTTCGAACTGCAGCATTTTACGCTTCCCCCAAGTAGGCTTTGATCACTTCAGGATTGTCGCGGATCTGCTCCGGCGTCCCGTCGGCCAGCGGCGTGCCCTGGTTGATCACCACGATATGGTCGGAAATGCTCATGACCAGTTTCATGTCGTGTTCGATCAACAGCACCGTGGCGTTGTTTTCCTCGCGCAGCACGCTGATCAGCGCCTTGAGGTCTTCGGTTTCCTTGGGGTTCAGGCCGGCGGCGGGTTCGTCGAGCATCAGAATCCGCGGGCGGGTCATCATGCAACGGGCGATTTCCAGGCGACGCTGCTGGCCGTAGGCGAGGGTGCCTGCCGGGCGGTTGGCAAACTCGGTCAGGTTGACCTTGTCCAGCCAGTACGCCGCGTACTCCATGGCCTCGCGCTCGCTCTTGCGGAACGCCGGGGTCTTGAACAGGCCCGCAAAGAAGTTGGTGTTCAAGTGACGGTGCTGGGCGATCAGCAGGTTCTCGACCGCCGTCATGTCCTTGAACAACCGCACGTTCTGGAAGGTACGCACCACGCCCTTGCGAGCGATCTCGTGACCGGCCAGGCCCTGGATCGGCTGGCCGTCCAGCAGGATGCTGCCGCCGCTCGGCTTGTAGAAGCCGGTGAGGCAGTTGAACACCGTGGTCTTGCCGGCGCCGTTGGGGCCGATCAGCGCTACCACTTGTTTCTCTTTGACGGACAGGGCCACGCCATTGACCGCCAGCAAACCACCGAAGCGCATGCTCAGGTTTTCGACTTTCAGGATCTCGCGGCTCATTTGCGCAGCTCCATGTGTGGACGTTGCATGGGCAGCAGGCCTTGAGGGCGCCAGATCATCATCAGCACCATGAGGGCGCCGAACATCAACATGCGGTACTCACTAAAGTCGCGCATCAGTTCGGGGAGTAGTGTCATTACCACGGCTGCCAGAATGACGCCCAGTTGTGAACCCATCCCGCCCAACACGACAATTGCCAGAATGATCGCCGACTCAAGGAAGGTAAACGACTCTGGTGTAACCAGTCCCTGACGTGCAGCGAAGAAGCTGCCGGCAAAACCGGCAAAGGTCGCCCCGAGGGTGAATGCCGAGAGTTTGATGACTGTCGGGTTCATACCCAACGCCCGACAGGCGATTTCATCTTCACGAAGTGCTTCCCAGGCTCGACCGATCGGCATGCGCAGCAAGCGATTGATCACGAACAACGTCGCCAGCACCAGCAACAGCGCAATCAGATAGAGAAAAACTATCTTGTCAGATCCGCTGTAAACCAACCCGAAGTACTCATGGAACGTCTGCCCGCCATCAGGCGCGGTTTTATCGAGTGGAAGACCGAAAAACGTTGGCTTGGGAATGTTGCTTATGCCGTTTGGACCTCCGGTGAGGTCTGTCAGGTTGCGAAGAAATAGACGAATTATTTCACCGAAGCCCAGCGTTACGATTGCCAGGTAGTCGCCGCGCAGGCGCAACACGGGAAAACCCAGGAGGAAACCGAAGGTTGCGGCCATCATTCCCGCGATTGGGAGGCAGATCCAGAAGCCCCAGCCGAGGTAGTGCGATAGCAGTGCATAGGTGTAAGCACCAACAGCGTAAAAACCTACGTAACCCAGGTCGAGCAAACCCGCAAGCCCTACTACGATGTTCAACCCCAAGCCAAGCATCACATAAATCAGGATCAAGATGCCGATATCCACCGCGCCTCGGGAGCCAAAAAACGGCCATACGAGGGCGGCGGCGACTAGGGCGATGATGATGTAGCGCTGCGTGCGCGGAAGAGTCAGGAATTCGCTTACCTTGGGCGGAACCAACGGACCACGACTGCGCTTGAACAACGCACCCAGCTGGTGGGTCAACAGCACCCGCAAAAACATCAGCACCGAGCACACGGCAATCACGCTCAGCGTGAGCGGTCCAGTGCCATGCACTTCCAGATTGATGCCGACAATGCTCAGCTTGAGGCCGAGTACCGGGAAGGCCACGGCCCACACCAGCAAGGCGCTGAAAAACGCCGATTTAAGATATCTGCTCATACTTTCTCAACCTCCGGACGGCCCAGGATGCCGGTCGGACGGAACAACAACACCAGAACCAACAGGCCGAACGCGACGACGTCCTTGTACTGGTCACCGAAGATATCGGCGCCAAAGGCTTCGGCCACACCCAGCACCAGCCCGCCGAGCATGGCGCCCGGAATACTGCCGATGCCGCCCAATACCGCTGCGGTAAAGGCCTTGAGGCCCACCAGGAAACCGGCGTTGGGGTTGATCACGCCGTATTGCATGCTCAGCAACACGGCCGCCACGGCCGCCAGCGCAGCACCAATGACGAAGGTCAGGGCGATGATGTTATTGGTGTTGATGCCCAGCAGGTTGGCCATCTTGATGTCTTCGGCGCAGGCCCGGCAGGCGCGCCCCAGACGGGAGCGGGAAATGAACAGCGTCAGGCCCAGCATGGCCACCAGGGTGACCACGAAAACCAGAATCTGCATGTACGAAATCAGCACTTCTTGTGCGCCACCTGGGCCGAAGGAGATGCTCCCCGGGATCAGGTTGGGAATGGACTTGTCCTTGGAGTCCTGAGACAGCAGTACGGTGTTCTGCAGGAAAATCGACATGCCGATCGCGGAAATCAGCGGGATCAAACGGTTGCTGCCACGCAAGGGACGGTAGGCAACCCGCTCGATACTGTAACCATAGGCACTGGTCACGATGATCGATGCCAGGAACGCAGCGGTCATCAACAGCGGCAGGGAGTGGATCCCCATCATGGCCAGCCCGGCAAGGGCGATGAAGGCCACGTAGGAACCAATCATGTACACCTCGCCATGGGCGAAGTTGATCATTCCAATGATGCCGTAAACCATTGTGTAGCCAATGGCTATCAAGGCATAGGTGCTGCCAATGGTCAGGCCATTAACCAGCTGTTGGAAAAAATGATAGATCTCAGGCATTACAGCGCTCCTAAAAACCCGATACGCATTTCACTGGTGGAGTCATTTCCGGCTCGGTGCCCTGTTCAGTGACCAGGTTGCACGAAGCGTTTGCCAGCGAACCGCTGGTGACGGTTTTAAGATTTTCAGGTGAGCCAGCGCCCGGATCGCGGGTGACATGGCCCATAAACCTCGTAAAACAAAGCCCACTGCTTGCACAGTGGGCTTGTTGACCAGTAACGCCTGGCTTACTGAGGGGAAACTTCGGTTTTTGGTTTACCGAAGTGCCATTCGTAGACCACGAACTTGAAGTCCTTCAGGTCGCCCTTGGCGTCGAAGCTCAAATCGCCGGTAGGGGTCTTGAAGGTACCGGCGTGGATGGCCTCGGCCACTTTGGCGGTGTCTTCGCTCTTCGCGGCAGCGATACCGCCGGCGATGACTTCAACCGCTGAGTACGCCGGGAACACGAACGGACCGGTTGGGTCCTGTTTGTTCTTGGCGAACTCTTCAACGATGGCTTTGTTGGCAGGGTCGGTGTCGAAGGATTTCGGCAGGGTCACCAGCAGACCTTCGGAAGCGCCCTGGGCGATTTGCGAGATGGAGTCGTTACCCACGCCCTCTGGGCCCATGAACTTGGCGTTCAGGCCTTTTTCCTTGGCTTGGCGCAGGATCAGGCCCAGCTCAGGGTGGTAGCCGCCGTAGTAGACGAAGTCGACGTTGGCTTGCTTGAGCTTCTGGATGATCGAGGAGAAGTCTTTGTCACCGGCGTTCAGGCCTTCGAAGACGGCAACCTTGGTGCCTTTTTCTTCAAGGGTCTTCTTCACGGCGCTGGCGATACCTTCACCGTATTGCTGCTTGTCGTGCAGGACGGCAACGATTTTCGGTTTCACGTGGTCGGCGATGTAGTTGCCGGCTGCCGGGCCTTGTGCGCTGTCCAGACCAATGGTGCGGAAGATCAGCTTGTAGCCACGGGAGGTGATTTCAGGGCTGGTGGCGGCTGGGGTAATCATGATGACGCCTTCGTCTTCATAGATATCCGACGCAGGCTGAGTGGAGCTGGAGCAGAGGTGACCGACTACGAACTTGACGCCGTCGTTGACCACTTTGTTGGCAACGGCAACGGCTTGTTTGGGATCGCAAGCGTCATCGTATTCCTTGGCTTCAAGCATTTTGCCATCGACGCCGCCCTTGGCGTTGATGTCCTTGATGGCTTGCTTGGCACCCATGAATTGCATGTCGCCGTATTGCGTTACCGGACCGGTCTTGGGACCGGCGATGCCGATCTTGATGGTGTCGGCTGCGAACGAATGGCCGGCAACCCCAGCCAGGACCATAGCGGCAAACAGTTTGGAAATCTGCTTAGTAGCCTTATTCATAGTGCTCCACTCTTACTGTTGTATTTTTTATAGTTCTAGCGGCCTTGTGAGCTGCAGAACCGGATCAGATATCGCGGATATCCCCCCGGCATTGCCCTGGCAACTGTACCGGTACAGTGTAGAGCGCCGGTTGATCGCTTGAAAAGCTGGCAACGGGGGGCAAAACCCTGGCGTGTCGCTTAAATGAAAGAAAAAGACAGAATTGCGGCGGGCTTACCGCATCCTTCTAGGCATTCCCTGGCTTTTCTGGCCCTCTCAATCGCTACCTCATTTGCTACTGGGTTTTTCTGCCTGAGTCAGAAGGCTATGATTGCGCCGATTTTTTACTCAGGTGAACTCCCATGTCGCAAGAACCTAGCACCCTCTATGCCAAGCTGCTCGGTGAAACCGCTGAAATTTCCTGGAAGGAGCTTGAGCCGTTCTTTGCCAAGGGCGCCCTATTGTGGGTCGACGTTGCCCTGGATTTGATCGAAGCGGCCGAGGCAATGGCCGAAGACAACCGTGACAAAGTCGCTGCCTGGCTGGCTTCCGGGAGCCTGGGCGAAGTGTCTGCGACGCGGGCGCTGGACCTGGTTGAGCGTGATCCGAGCTTGTGGGCAGTGGTGGTTTCGCCCTGGATTCTGATCCAGGAAAGGGCGTCAGCCACAGAATGAGCTCCATAATGGTGCGTCATTGAAACGAAGCGAAGTGTGTAGCGGAGTAGCGTGATGGCTCTTTGCCGTGGAGAAACGTCACACGCATGGGTGACGTTAACGTCACGGGAACAGTTATATGACTTCTCGCGGGTAGGTTTAATTGTTACTAAGTCCAACATCGACCCGGCAGTAAGTATGTGATGCACGCAAAAGTCGAAACATCGTGATTCTAGGCCCTGAAATCTTCAGTGATCAAACAGGGCACGACTATGCAACTGGCTCCACGATTGTCTTCCACACCCTCCGCGACGCTTGCGGCTTTGCAAGATAATGACTACAAGACCCATTACCGGGAGCAATTGGAGGCTGTCGGTAAAAGGTTGCAGATTCTCAGGCGGCGACCGACATTTTCAGCGTTTGTAAATGAGCGATTGAACGCTACGTTTACCTCAAGTGCCGGGTCGCTGGAAGCCTCTCGAATTTTCATCAGCAACGACTCGACCGACTTACCGGTTGCGCAGCCTTCCAACAACGCCACCGGGTTACTTCCCAGTTTGATGGATGCCGGGATCAAGCGAATCGTCGGCCAGCAGTCAGCACTTTTTGCCAGTCCTCAGACGCGCTTCACGCTCGGCCGAGAAGCACAGGACGACGAGGATTTGCCGTCCTCACTCACCCCGACGGCCTTCAGCGTTTTTCTCGATGATCTCGCGGGCTCGCTCGATAGCGCTTACAAGACTCGCCTGGATGCGTTCTGGAATGAGGCTGTCAGTGCCACTGACCCCCGCTCCGTTAAACAATTGGTCATTGCATCGCGCAGTGACCAGTTGAGGTTGGAGGCTATATTGCTCCGGGCTGACGGTACTTTGAACTCCAATGGCGTGTTGCTGATTGAAGAGTTCATCGCATATCCGGATGCCAAGGCGCGGCACTCCCGACCTCGTCGGCCTGCCGCTTATACTGTGGTGCTCAAGGGCGAGGGCGCTGCACCTGACTTGTCTCTGCACGGTGCGTTGGTGCTCACGGTTCGCGATCAGTCCTACTCCGTCTCCGAGGCAAGCCCACCTGACGCCGCGCCTAAGGTTCGGCCCATCGCAGTCGATGCCGATGTTGGTTTCGTCATTCTGTTTACTCCCAATCGTGGCCTGGAAGCATTCCCCTCCTTGGAGTCTCTGGATAAGGAACTGCATCGTCGGCTGAACACGGATAACGAATTCGATAGTCTCTTCGAGCTGTTGGCGGACAAAGATGTTGAGTCTGCAACCGATATTCGTGACAAGGCGCATGTCACTGGTTGCTTTGACTACAAAGAGGTCTTGGGGCCAATCGTCAGCGTCAGTGTGAGCTCTCAATATGAAAAGCTGATCCACGATTTCAAGTCCATGGTGGCGCATTACCAGCAACGAGGCATACACGCAGACATCAGCCAACTGCCCGCCAGCCTTAACTTCACCACCGACATGGAGCGGTTATTCGGCGTTCGTAGGGTGATGCTGGCACGCGAAACCAAGCGTTCAAAAGCCGAGCTCGAGCAGTTTTTGAGTGCAGCATCGGAGCCCGATAAACAGGCTTGGGCTACGGCAGTGCGGGAGTACTTGAGTGAACTGCAAAATGCGCAGGCAGGAGATGGCCTGCCTTCGATCTCACAGTTCGGTGACCATGATGCGCTGCTGGCCTACAGCGACGAACGACTGGCCCAAGCCCTGGAGGACGAATATGGCATCGACGAGTCTCCTTCCGATATCAAGGTGACCATACGTCGGCCCAATCCGGCTCCCGGCATCTACTTTCCGGGCGCCAGGCCTAATCCGCAGCTCGGCCAGTCCCATTACTCGATTGAAACCAAGAGCCTGGCCGAGCTGGCCCTGGAAAACGTCGACTATCTGGATGAAGTGTTTGTCGCCAAGTCCCGACTGAGTCTGCATGGCAAACCCTTCACGCAATTGACCACACAGCAGGTCAAGGACCTGGTGCGTGACACGGATATTGGTGGTTCCTACATCGACTTTCTCAAACGGCATTTGCAAACGTCTGCCGAAGCGAAAAATCTCAAGCAGGACTTCGTTAATGTGATGCTCAAGCAACTCAGGGTCGACGCCATCGAGGCCAAGATATCCAGGGATTATTTACCGGATCCACAGGATCGCGGTTATCACCTTGTCGAAAACGTGCTTGACCACCCCACGGAAACCGCTCAAAGAGCAACGTTTGAAGGCCATAAAGTGACGGTTGCGGCACTCTATGTGCGTGATATCCACGTGCTGGGCGTCCTGGCTTTCATATCGTCTAGCCCCAAGATCAACGTCGTGGTGCTTTATACCCCCAGGGCCAAGGATGGGCGGGTGTTTCGTGAATATAACGGCATGGCTCAACTGCTCGAACAATTCGTGAATAACACTGCCTGGCATGACTATTTGTATGAGCGAATGGATGGCGGCACCTTGCCGCGAATGCGTAGCACCTTCAAAAGAGGGATCTTTCGCGAAGAGGTTTCCCTGTCACCCATCAGGGGGAATTTTCTAGAGCGAACCTACGACTGGGAGACACGTGCCGCCATTGTCCGCGCCGACCGCAGGACTACCAGTACACATGAGTCAAATGTGCGCAGTACCTGGACCGTCGTTGAGGGGCTGGTGGAAGTGGCGCTGGCCGTTTTTCCCGTCAAGGTGACCTTTGTCATTGGCCTGGTGCGCAGCGCAATGGCGTTGAGTGCTGCGCTGGACGCCCTGCAAAATGATGATTCGATAGGGGCGACCCATGAATTTGTAAAAGCCTTCACTCACTTGGTTGGGGCGCTGGTCGACGGTGCCGTGGGCGTGGCTCCGGTCCGTTTCACGCCGTCCAGGGTGCATGGATTGCCTCGCAGTATGGCCCTCAGGGCAGCGCCCAAAGATGTGACGCCGTTATCTGGGTGGGAAAGCCAGGGGATCTACACCCGTGCCGGAAAAGGCTCGACACCAGGACAGCATTTTCTCAAGGAGAAAGACCAGTGGTACAAGGTGGCCTATGACGAGACTTCGGGGACCGGCACCTGGCGCCTGAAAAAGCCTCGTCAAACGGGAGAGCACGCATATCACCAACCGCCAATCTCTCAGAACGCCTTGAATGAATGGGTCATCCGCTCGCCCCACTATGGCTTGCGAGGGGGCTATCACTCGCGAATGGCATGCGATGACCTGACCAGATTCTACCCCGACTTGGATACGCTGCAAGCTGCAAGGGTGCTTGATTCATTTGAGTTCCCTGTAGGTCGTGAAAGGGCTATGGAACTTCGGTTTGTCAGGCATTTGGGGCGTAATTCACTGGAGTCGCAGGCCATAGGTCTGCGGGATATTCCCCATGAGTTTCGTCAGTACCTCAATCCGGCCACGACCCTTGATCAGGTCAGGCTACGGCTTCAGGGTATCGAACCCAGTGCGTACGCGGTTCCTGTGGCCCTGCCTGCGGCGCGTCCGAGTGTCATTGTGACCAATCATTGGAAATCCTGGGGCCAGCAAATTCAAGCCGGATTGTTGAACAAAGTGCAGCATACCTACGGTGTGTTTGAGTACAAACCCGTTTTCACGGCAGAGGCTGGTTGGTCTCTGGTTGAAGGTACTTTCATTAAGTTAAATGATCGTTTTTACCGGACCACCTTTGATGTGCGCTGGTACGACACCACAGTAGCTATTCGAAACTCGAACGTCTCTTATGGCGATTTTGACAGTTTCGAGTTGATGTTGCGAAACAACCCCAGTGAACAGCCCATGATTGCAACCTATAACCGCGCTACGGCGGCCTGGGAGGTCCTGGAGCGAAGGCCTTTTGAAAAGAAAATTGCTGCTTACGTTGAAGATGCGTTTCCAGAAATGACACCCTCCAGCCGAACCCAGGTTGCCAGGGCGGTGTTCAATCGATATCAGAAAGATTTCAAATTTGTGGACATGCTACGTGTATGGCGCACGGGCCAAACGCACGTGGCTGATCCTCTGTCATTACTTGAGTTGACTCGCCGTACGAGAGGTGCGAATCGCAGATTACATATCGGTCGAGCTCATCGGGGCACTCAACCAACCGTCTGGCGTCGCTTGGATTTCGAGCCCGACAGTTTTCATCCGCATTACCATCAAGCCGTCACTCGCCAGGGACCGGTCACACTTCGGGCGCTTATGGTCGAGGTCATGCGCAGGGTCACGCGTGCTGAGTTCCTGGAGTCGACATCAGACGGTACTGCGCTTTTGTTCAGGCGGGTCGGGGACGATATGCTGTATTGCCTGCACCCGGTGGACGTGACGGAGCCATTCATCACCGCAAGGGTGGAGGGCTTCGCCGTGCCTCGAGATTTTTTCAGTTTCAGGAACAGTAGAGCACTCGTCGAATCGGCGCTGGGTGAGAACAAACTAATTAACCTGGTAGGAGGGGTTCAGCACAATCGGCATGGGGTACAGCCACCTCAACTGTTCATCATAAAGTTGGATGCCTTTGCCACCTGAATGAGCGCTCGCAGCTTTACAGCGACTTGCGCCTGGGACGGTCAGTTTTAACCCTGTTCGGTGTCAACGAATTGGTCTGACGATGGCCGCCGGGCCAATGCGGCCTGCACCAGGGTCTTTGGGTGCAGTTGCGTCTTTAGTGCCCTCCACGCTGAAGGGGTAGAGCGGGTTGCGCATCGCGATGCCTTGCATCACGCCGATAATGTCGTTGAACGGCACCGCCGGGCTGAGCAGGTAACCCTGAATGAAGTCACAGTCGTGCTTGAGCAATAGCTCAAACTGCGCCTGGGTTTCCACGCCTTCGGTGACTACCTGCAGATGCAGGGTATGGGCCATGCCGATGACCGCCTGGACGATTTCGCTGTCTGCGGTGGATTTGGGGATGTCCTGGATAAACGAGCGATCAATCTTCAAGGTGTTGAGCGGCAGGCGCTTGAGGTAGGCCAGGGATGAGTAGCCGGTGCCGAAGTCATCGATCGCCAGGGACACCCCCAGGGCGCGAATTTGCCGCAACAGCGCCAGGGTGCTGCTGATATTGCCCATCAACGCATTTTCGGTGACTTCCAGTTCCAGGCGGTTGGCCGCCACGCCGGCAAAGCGCAGGGCGTCTTCAATTTCATCGGCCAACTCGTCTCGCGCCAGGTTCAGGGCCGAGCAGTTCACGGCCATGGTCAGCTCGGTGTAGCCCCGGTCAGACAACAGGCTCAGGTCGTGACAGGCCTGGCGCAATACCCAGTGATCCAGCTCGGCGATCAGCCCATTGTTTTCGGCGATGCCGATAAACCGGTCCGGGGCCAGCAGCCCATGTTGGGGATGTTGCCAGCGCACCAGCGCTTCCAGGCGCGTGACCTTGCCCAGTTTCATGTCGAAGATCGGTTGATAAAACAACACCAGTTGGGCGCGCGCGCGCAATGCGGCACGCAGCTCCTCTTCCAGTTGCAGTTCCAGGGAGGCGCGGGTTTTGAGGTTGGAGCTGAAGAAGTTCAAGGTGTTGCGCCCGGTGTCCTTGGATTGGTACAGCGCCAGGTCGGCAGTCTTCAGCAGTTCTTCGCAGGTTTGGCCATCGTCGGGGAACAGGCTGATACCGATGCTGGTGGTCATCACCATGCGGCGGCCGGCCAGCTCGATGGGTTCTTTCATTTTCTGCATGATGCGCTGGGCCATGTGCCGCGCTTCGTCACGGTGATGGATATTGATCAGAATGCAGAACTCATCGCCGCCAAACCGTGCGACCACATCCTCACGGCTGCGTATCGAGCCCTTGATATGCCCGGCCAGCACCGTGAGCAACTGATCGCCAGCGTCGTGCCCGAGGCTGTCATTGATGCGCTTGAAGTGGTCGATATCGAGAAAAATCACCGCCATCATGCCTTGGCTTCGGGTTTTTTCTGCGACTTTCTCCGCGAAGATCTGATTGAAGCCACGGCGGTTGAGCAAGTTGGTCAACGCGTCAAAATGGGCCACTTGTTGCAGTGAGGCGCGGGCCTGGTCGAGTTCGCTGAGCAGCGCGTTGACTCGGCGCAGGTCACGCTCCTTGTGCTGCAGTTTTTTGTCGGCCAGGGCTGCGCTGACACCGCTGCCGATCACCAGCAGAGTAATTACCGCCACTGACAGGCCCAGTTGAATCGGGTTGTTGTCCACGGGCAACGACAGGTCCGCGCCGCTGGGCACCAGCATTTGCATGGCCGCCATGCCGGTAAAATGCATACTCAGGATCCCGGCGCCCAGCACCAGGCTGGCCGCGTATTTGAGCAGTTGGTGAAACACTCCGGCACCGTTGCGCAGGTAACTGGACAGCAGCAACGCCGCCAGGCTGGCACCGATGGCAATCGCCACGGAGGCCATGAACAACTGCGATTCAACGTACACCTGGGCCTGGGAGCGCATCGCCGCCATGCCCACGTAATGCATCAGCGCGATGCCCAGGCCCATCCATACCGACGCCAGCAGGTATTGGTGTAAACGCAGATGGGCATGACTGAGGGTTTTCATGGCGAACAGCGAGGCGACCAGGGCGATCAGCAGCGAGGCGAACGTGGTGAGCAATTCGTAATGAATGGCGATCGGGGCCTGGAAGGCCAGCATACTGATGAAGTGGGTCGACCAGATCCCGCCTGCCAGGCAGCCCGCTCCCAGCCAGCGCCAATGGCGGCGGGCGGTGGGGTCTTCTACATGGCCGACGCGTTCGGCCATGTCCAGCGTGCCGAAACCCGCCGCGCAGGCAACCAGGTACGCGAGCAGCACCAGAAAGGGGTTATGACTGCAATTGAGCAATAAATGCCCGCTGTCTGGAAGGTCGGTGAAAAAGTGCTGGCCCAGCCATTCCATAGCGTATCCCGTCATAGAGCCACGTCACTGCCAGAGGCGATGACCTACCCCGTCGAGTATAGAAGCCTCATGGGATTTGCCATGGATAATGGCATTTTGATCTCAATTAATTTGTCATGTTGTGCATAGCGTTTGGTGCTAAGCGCTGATGGGCAGGTCCAGTTCAAAAGGAGGGGCTTGCAACGGGGCCAGGCCGAAGGCAGCACGGGCAGCATCGCAATCAACGTTCTGCACGCCTTGGCTCCACGAGGCGTCGAACTCGCGGCAGGGGCTGGAGCGTTGTTCGTAAATCGAGCAACTGGTGCTTTTGCCCACTTCGCCCTCAAGGCTGCAGCAACGTGCAGGCTTTTGGTCGGTTCCGATCATTGCCACCCGTGTGGGGTTGATCTGTACCACCAGATCATCGGGCACCGTGCCCCCCGATGAGGCGCACTCACCCCAAAAGAAAGACACGCGAAAGTGTGAACAGCAGGCACCGCAATTCAGACACGGACTGGCTTCGGACATGGGCGTCATCAATAAGAAAGTAGGTTGGGGGTGTTACAGGAAGGCTCGCCATTCTATCCGTGCCATGGCCGTTGGGAAGGGGGGCGCGAACTTATATTTTCGTGGGACAAATCCCCGTGTTGCCGGGTGAAATCATGCCCTATCAGCTTTACGAATCATTACAGACAACCCCGCCTTACCTGACTATGTTGCAGGTACCGGGCAGGATGCATCGGGCATCGCAGCGCTCATAACAATAAAAGAGACGGACCCATGCAGAACTCGACCCAAGCGGCGAATGCCTGGCGCATTCTGTTCCTGCTGTTCCTGGCCAACCTGTTCAACTTCTTTGATCGCACCATCCCCGCGATCATCATCGAGCCGATCCGCATGGAGTGGCACCTGAGCGACTTTCAGCTCGGTATCATCGGCACCGCCTTCACCATCGTCTACGCCATTGCCGGGCTGCCGCTCGGGCGACTGGCCGACACCGGTTCGCGCAGCAAATTGATGGGTTGGGGCCTGTTCGCCTGGAGCGGGCTGACGGCGGTCAATGGCATGGTCGGCAGTTTCTGGACCTTCCTGCTGGTGCGCATGGGTATTGGCATCGGAGAAGCCAGCTATGCGCCAGCGGCCAATTCACTGATCGGCGACCTGTTCCCCGCCCACCGCCGTGCGCGGGCCATGGGGATTTTCATGCTTGGCCTGCCGTTGGGGCTGTTGCTGGCGTTTTTCACCATCGGCGCGATGGTCAAAGCGTTCGACAGTTGGCGTGCGCCCTTCTTTATCGCCGCCGTGCCCGGAATGATCCTGGCGGTGTTCATGTTCTATATCAAAGAGCCCAAACGCGGTGCGGCGGAAACCGTGCAAGTGTCCCAAGAGCGTGTCGATCGCCCGATCCGCCGCGTACTGGCGGTGCCGACCTTCCTGTGGCTGGTGCTGGCCGGGTTGTGCTTTAACTTTGCCACTTATGCGTGCAACTCGTTCCTGGTGCCGATGCTGCAACGCTATTTCCTCCTGCCGTTGCAGGACGCGGCCGTTGCCACCGGTGTGATCGTCGGCTTGACTGGCCTGGTGGGCTTGACCCTGGGCGGCTGGGTGGCCGACAAGATCCATCAACGCGTCGCCAATGGCCGACTGTTGTTTGCCGCGTTCAGCTTGATTATTTCCACGCTCACCACGGCCTGGGCATTACATGCCGGACGCATTGAGATTGGGGTGTTTGTCGCGCTGTTCAGCGTGGGCTGGTTGTTTGCCTACAACTTCTACACCTGCGTTTATACGGCGATCCAGGACGTGGTCGAACCGCGCCTGCGCGCCACGGCCATGGCGCTGTTTTTTGCAGGCCTGTATTTGCTCGGCGGTGGCATGGGGCCGGTGGTCGTTGGGGCGCTGTCCGATCACTTTGCCCACTCGGCGATGTATGCGGCCGGGGCAGAGCAAATGACCGAGGCTTATAAAGCTGTGGGGTTGCATGACGCCATGTACCTGATTCCGGTGGCGTTGTTCCTGACCATGCTGTTTCTGTTCCAGGCCTCGCGCAGTTTTGTGCGTGACGCCAAGCGCATGAAGGATGGGTTGAGTGGGGTTGAGGTGCCGACGGCTGCGGCTACAGCTTGAGACCGAGGTGACCCTTTCGCGGGCAAGCCAGCTCCCACCTTTGACCGAGTTGACTGAACCTTGTGTGGTCAATTGTGGGAGCTGGCTTGCCTGCGATGGCAGACTTTCAGCTGACGCCTATCTACCTGGCACCCCACAATCCAACTGTGGGAGGGGGCTTGCCCCCGATGGCGGCCTGGCAGCCGGTCAGGATGTTGGATCAGATCGAGTACATATCCGTTGTTTGGGTAACGGCTGCTATGGGTTCCGCCCTTACGGCGGGTCACTTTTGGAAAAGAGCCCCAAAAGTAACCAAAAGGGCTCTTGCCCCACCACTCGGCACCTCGCTTAGGCTCGGTGTGCCCGTAATCCGCCAGTGATTTGGGGGGCCGCCGCCACGCGCCATCCATGGCGCGGGGCGGCTAAACCGGCATCCCTGCCGGTTTACCCCCCAAATCCCTGTCGAATTCCGGCCAGCGTGGTTTGACGGGGCGCCTAAGATCAAGATCAAAAGCAGATCAAAAGCAGATCAAGAGCGGCTCGCTTCGCATCGTGGTTACGGTTGGCAGTGGCTACAAAAGTTGTGTAGATACCCATGCCTATCGGGGGCAAGCCCCCTCCCACATTTGACCGAGTTGTTTGAACTCTACTCGGTCAGTGTGGGAGGGGGCTTGCCCCCGATGAGGCCCTCAAACCCAATAAAAAGGCCCGCACTAAGCGGGCCTCCTAATTGGCTGCGGATTATCAGCCCGCCACCAACACCCGGATCGCTTCCAGTCGCAGCGCTGCCTTGTCGAGCATGGCCAGGCCTTGCTCGCGTTGATTGCGCAAGGCAACCAACTCGCTGTCACGTACGGTCGGGTTGACCGCTTGCAACGCGGTCAGGCGCGCCAGTTCTTCGTCGGTATCCGCGGCCAGGCGACGCTTGGCTTCGGCTACACGCTCGGCGTGACGCGGGGCGATCTTCTCTTCACCGGCATTGATGCGCGGGGTGAGTTGGTCGCGCTGCGCCTGTACGAATTTGTTCGCGCTGGCCCGTGGCACGCTTTCCAGTTGGTCATTCAAGGTTACGAACGACACCCGGCCCGACAGGTCATTGCCGTTGGCATCCAGCAGGCAGCGCAAGGCCGCCGGTGGCAGGTATCGGCCCAGTTGCAGCGAGCGCGGGGCGACCACTTCGCTGACGTACAGCAGTTCCAGCAGCACGGTGCCCGGCTTGAGCGCCTTGTTCTTGATCAGCGCCACGGCGGTGTTGCCCATGGAGCCGGACAGCACCAGGTCCATGCCGCCTTGCACCATTGGGTGTTCCCAGGTGATGAACTGCATGTCTTCACGCGACAGCGCCTGGTTACGGTCGTAGGTGATGGTCACGCCTTCGTCGTCGCCCAGGGGGAAGCTGGCGTCGAGCATTTTTTCGCTGGGCTTCAAGATCAGCGCGTTTTCCGAATGGTCTTCGCTGTCGATGCCGAAGGCGTCGAACAGGGTTTCCATGTAGATCGGCAGGGCGAACTGGTCGTCTTGCTCAAGGATGTCCTCGACCAGCGCATCGCCTTCACCGGCGCCGCCGGAGTTGAGTTCCAGCAAGCGGTCACGACCGGTGTGCAGCTCCTGCTCCAGGCGCTCGCGCTCGGCACGGGCTTCGTCGATCAGGGCTTGCCACTCGCCGTCGTCGGCGGCTTCCAGTAAGGGCAGCAGGCGTGGGCCGAACTGATGCTGCAAGGCGTTGCCGGTCGGGCAGGTGTTGAGGAAGGCGTTGAGCGCTTCGTGGTACCACTGGAACAGGCGTTCTTGCGGGCTGGTTTCCAGGTAGGGTACGTGCAGTTCGATCACGTGTTTCTGGCCGATCCGGTCCAGACGCCCGATGCGTTGCTCCAGCAGGTCGGGGTGCGACGGCAGGTCGAACAGCACCAGGTGGTGGGAAAACTGGAAGTTGCGGCCTTCACTGCCGATTTCCGAGCAGATCAGCACCTGGGCACCGAACTCTTCATCGGCAAAATAAGCCGCCGCGCGATCACGCTCCAGAATATTCATGCCCTCGTGGAACACCGTGGCCGGGATGCCGGAGCGCACGCGCAGCGCGTCTTCCAGGTCCATGGCGGTTTCGGCGTGGGCGCAGATCACCAGGACCTTGGTGCGCTTGAGCATTTTCAGCTGGTCGATCAGCCACTCGACCCGTGGGTCGAAGCGCCACCAGCGGTTCTCTTCCTCGATGTCCGGTTGCGCCTGGAAGCTGACTTCCGGGTACAGCTCGGCGTGTTCGCCCAGGGGCAGTTCGAGGTATTCGTCCGGGTTCGGCAGCGGGTAGGCGTGCAGCTTGCGCTCGGGGAAGCCTTGCACCGCGGCTCGGGTGTTGCGAAACAGCACGCGGCCGGTGCCGTGGCGGTCCAGCAGTTCACGGACCAGGCGGGCACTGGCTTCGGTGTCGCCATCGTTGACGGCGGTGAGCAGGGCTTCACCTTCGTCACCGAGGAAGCCTTGAATGGTCTTGTGCGCGGTCGGCGACAGGCGGCCCTTGTCCAGCAGCTCCTGCACGGCTTCGGCCACCGGGCGATAGTTTTCGCTCTCGGCGCGGAAGGCCTGCAGGTCGTGGAAGCGGTTCGGGTCCAGCAGGCGCAGACGCGCAAAGTGGCTGTCCTGGCCCAGTTGTTCCGGGGTGGCGGTGAGCAGCAGTACGCCGGGAATCACTTCAGCCAGTTGTTCGACCAGCGCGTACTCGGCGCTGGCCTTGTCTTCGTGCCACACCAGGTGGTGGGCTTCGTCGACCACCAGCAAGTCCCAGCCGGCGGCGAACAGCGCGTCCTGGGCCTTCTCGTCGTCCACCAGCCATTCCAGCGCAACGAGTGCAAGCTGGGTGTCTTCGAACGGGTTGGTGGCATCGCTTTCGATAAAGCGTTCTTCGTCGAACAGCGCCACCTGCAGGTTGAAGCGGCGGCGCATTTCCACCAGCCATTGGTGCTGCAGGTTTTCCGGGACCAGGATCAGCACACGGCTGGCGCGGCCCGAGAGCAGTTGACGGTGGATCACCAGGCCGGCTTCGATGGTTTTGCCCAAACCCACTTCGTCCGCCAGCAAGACCCGTGGCGCGATACGGTCAGCGACTTCACGGGCGATGTGCAGTTGGTGAGCAATAGGTTGAGCACGTACGCCACCCAGGCCCCACAGCGAGGACTGCAACTGGCGGCTGGTGTGTTCCAAGGTGTGGTAGCGCAGCGAGAACCACGCCAGCGGGTCA
Source organism: Pseudomonas paralactis (assembly GCF_001439735.1). GTDB lineage: Bacteria > Pseudomonadota > Gammaproteobacteria > Pseudomonadales > Pseudomonadaceae > Aquipseudomonas > Aquipseudomonas paralactis. Next base: position 130,028 of record NZ_JYLN01000002.1, on the reverse strand, counting down.
ATCTGCCCGGCGAACAGACGGTCACTGGCCAGGCGGAACTGGATGAAGTTGGACAGTTGGGTTTCCGGCAGGGTGACCTGCTCGTTTTGCCCATTGAGGCCGTGGTAGACCAGCAGGCCGTCGACGTCGTCGACTTCCTGTACGGTCATTTTCCAGCCTTCGAAATGGGTGATGGTGTCACCCGGCGAAAACCTCACGCGAGTGAGGGGCGCATTCCGTAGCGCATACTGGCGGGTGTCGCCAGTGGCCGGATAGAGCACGGTCAACAAGCGCCCGTCCTGTGCCAGAACGGTGCCTAACCCCAGCTCTGCTTCGCTGTCACTAATCCAGCGTTGCCCCGGTTGATACTGCTGCGCCATGCTGCCTGACTCCCGCCGTGAAAAAGCCGACTATCTTAACGGAACAAGCCCTTACGCCCAAGGACTCTGACAAAAACTACTCCGTTTGGCCGGCGGGCAGAGTGCCGAATCGACGGGTGGCGGGCACTTGCGAGTGTCGACTGAGTCACAGCTTGGCACGCCGGTGCTCAAGTCGCCCGGCAATGCGCCGACAGCCTGTTGATCAGGAGAATAACTATCATGCTGCCACCCATGCTGCCCGTCAGTGTTGTGCCGGTTACGTCGCAACTCGATCCGGCACGTCAGAAGCCGGATATTCCGCCGGTGGTGCCCGTTCAAGCGGGCTCCAACGAGAGCACGATCGACCTGAAAAAAGGCGATGCCGAGCAATCGACCTTTCTGTTGCGCGAAGAGCAGCGTCGTCAGCAGGAACAGCAAAAGCGTCGGCGCGAAGCCGACGACGATGCGCAGCAGCACTTGCCTATCCCCGGCGACTTGCTCAACGCTGACAACACGGTGCCCGTGGCGCCGCTGATCGAAGACGCGCCGCGCCAGGGCTTGTGGGTGGACATCGAGGTTTAATCGTTCAATTCACCCAAGGCCTTCATCAGCACTTCGACATCGTCATCGGTGTTGAGCGGGCTGACGGATATTCGCGCAATACTGTTCAACCCGCGTGCTTGCATATCCAGCGGTGTATAGGCCACGCCGTTGGCGCCGATGTTGATGCCCTTTAACCCCAGGCGCCGCTTGAGTTCAAAGCTATCCCAGCCGGCCAGGTTGAATGCGATCAAGCCTGAATGCGTACTGCCCAGGTCATGCAGGCTAATCCCCGGTATCTGACCCAGCGCTGCGCGGATTCGTGTGCTGGTCTGCGAGACGCTTTCCCACACCTGCTCGATCCCCAGTCGATTGATCTCCTGCAATGCATTGCCCAGGCCTGCCAGCAGGGCGAAGGACGCTTCGCTGGTTTCGAAGCGCCGGGCATCGTTGCGCAGGTCGAAACCGTCGGCGGTCCAAGGTGCTGAAAACACGTCGCGCTGGGCCGGGTTCAGGTGCGCAAGAAAATCCGGCCTGACATACAGCAGTGCCGTACCGCGCGGGCCGCGCAGGTGTTTGCGGCCGGCGGATTTGAGCACGTCGCACTGCAACGCTTGCACATCCACCGGTACCTGGCCGACGGCCTGGCCTGCGTCAATAAAATAGGGGATGGCGTGGCGACGAGCCACTTCGCCAATGGCCTGGGCCGGGTTGATCAGGCCGCCGTTGGCCGGCAGCCAGGCAAGGTCGATCAGCTTTACCTTGGTATCCAGCATCGCTTCCAGTGCTACCGGGCAAACCGCACCGGTGGCATCACAGGGGATGACTTCCACGCGCGCGCCCGCCTGCACGGCCAACTCCATGCTCGCCAGGTTGCCGCCCCATTCGTGGCGCCCCACCAAAATGCGCTCGCCCGGCCGCCAAGGTCCCAGCGCCTGGAACGCCATGCTCCAGGCTGTTGAGCCGCTGCTGGCGAAGGCAATCGAGGAGGGCGGTGCGTTGAGCAGCTGCCCGGCTGCGCGGCGGGCGTTTTCCACCAGCACGGCGCCCTGTTCACCGGCTTCCATCGGGCCGTTGCGGGCTTCGTGTTGCAACTGTTCGATGATGGCGTCGAGCGTCGCCTGGCTGGGCAAGGAAGCCCCGGCGTGGTTGAAGTGCACGATGCCGGAATGGCAGCCGGGCGTGGCCTCTCGCAGTTGTTGGACGTCCAGCGGGCTCATGGCAGCAGCTCGAAAATGGCATCCACCTCCACGGCGACGCCAGCCGGCAAGCTGCTGACGCCTACAGCAGTTCGCACATGTCGGCCTTTGTCGCCGAGGGCGTTGACCAGCAGGTTCGAGGCACCATTGGCGACCAGGCTCTGGCGCTGGAAGTCGGCGCTGCTGGCGATGAACACGCCCAGACGCAGAATGCGCACCACCCGCGACAGGTCATCGCCCAGCGCATCGCTCAATTGCCCCAGCAGGCCCAGCGCCGCCAGTTCCGCCGCCTGGGCGCCTTCTTCATCGCTGACGGAGTCGCCCAGTCGGCCGATGTAGGCGGGTTTGCCATCGAGCATGGGAATTTGCCCCGAGATGAACAGCTGGTGTTGGCTGACCACATGATTGATGTAGTTGGCGGCGGGTTGGCTGGGCGTGGGCAGTGTCAGGCCGAGGGCGTTTACGCGCTGGCGGATGGAGTCGGTCATGGTGAAATCCTCTGGTGTCAGAAGATTCCAGCATGTGGGGGGGGGCGGCGGGCGACAAACGGATAGATCTCAATCGACGTATCGAAAAAACTCACGGGTCGACACACGCCTGCTTCAACCACTGGCTGAAGCATTCAGCCGCCTCACTGAGCGGGCCCTGGGGGGCGATCAGCCAATAGCCGATTTCGCTGTGATAGGGCGGCCAGTCAAAGGCCTGCACCAGGCTGCCGTCCTGGAGCCTGCGTTCGATCAGGCGATGGCGGCCCATGGCGATACCCTGGCCGGCCACGGTGGCTTCGACCACGATGTTGTAGTCATGCAGCATCACCCTGGGGTGGCGGTCGAGGTTGACCTGGTAATGGGCGGACCAATCCGTCCACTCGAAAGGACGGTGCGAGGTCGCCATCAGCAAGGGGCCACTCGTCACCTGGCTGGCCTTGAACGCCGGGCTGCACACCGGTGACAAGGTTTCGGCCATCAGGCGCGTGGCTTGCACGTCGGGCCAATCGCCCTTGCCGTAACGGATGGCCAGGTCGACTTCGGCCGTCGCGACATTGGCCAGTTGAATCGCGGGCAGCAACTCCACCTGGATATGCGGGTAGCGCTGTAGAAACTCGGCCAGGCGCGGCGCCAGCCACAGCGTGGCGAAGGACGCCAGCAAGCCGATACGCAACACATTGGCGCTGGGCGCACCCCGTTGGTTGCGCGTTGCAGCGGCGATAGCGTCCAGGGCAGGGCGGATCTGCTCGTAGTACGCTTGCCCGGCCAACGTCAGGTCAATCGCACGGGTTCGCCGGATAAACAGCGGTTTGCCCAAGTGGTGTTCGAGCTTATGCACCTGGTGGCTCAGCGCACTTTGGGTCACCGACAACTCGTTGGCCGCCTTGATAAAACTCAAGTGCCGCGCCACTGCTTCGAAGGCGCGCAGGGCCAACAGTGGCGGAAGGTCGTTGTGCAAGGCCACCTGGATGCGCCTCCTGGGCAGGGTAGAAAGTGCCGATTCTGGTCGATGGCCTGCATTTTGTCGCCCGCTTAATTGCCGTCGGGCGAGGCAGGCCGCATTATTGAGGCATTACCGCCACGACGTAAGCCAAGCCATGAGTGATGACGACAAACTGATCGACCTGAATGCCGAACGCGCCAAGCGTGTGCACGACCTCAATGACAAGCGCTTGAATGAAGTGCGCCAAGCCTTTGAACAAGCCATGCCCCTGGGCAAACCCAAGAAAAAGCCCAAGAACAAACCGAAAAAGCGTTGAAACACCCTGCATCCGTTGATGCAGGTCAGTTATTCCCCTTCTTTACGCCCCGTTGTGGGCGACATTGATCCTGGTCAATTTCCCACCGCGCCTTCTCCATTAACTTAGCCCTATCGCAACAGGGCACGTGCAGGAGGCCGGTCATGTTTTTCGATAATGTGGTTTTTGCCGGAGTGCTGACTGTCAGCCTGATGGTGTTGTTTTTTGTAGGGTTTGGATTTTTTATCTGGAAAGACGCGAACAAGCGTAAAAAACCTTAAGTTTTTCCGGGTTACATGAGCACGCAAGGCATTTTGGGCGACTTCGGTCGCCCTTTTTTTTGGCTGTTAATTGATGGCTGAAGATAAAAAATGTGGGAGCTGGTTTATAGGTATCTACGCAATTTTGTAGGTTGTACCCGCCGACGGTAACCACGATGCGAAGCGAGCCGCTCTTGATCTTGATCTGCTTTTGATCTTAGGCGCCCCGTTAAACCACGCTGGCCGGAATTCGACAGGGATTTGGGGGGTAAACCGGCAGGGATGCCGGTTTAGCCGCCCCGCGCCATGGATGGCGCGTGGCGGCGGCCCCCCAAATCACTGGCGGATTACGGGCACACCGAGCCCAAGCGAGGTGCCGAGTGGTGGGGCAAGAGCCCTTTGGTTACTTTGGGGCTCTTTTCCAAAGTGACCCGCTGTCAGAGCGGAACCCTAAGTGGCCGTTACCTAAATAACGGATATGTACCCGGTCCAACTGTGTTGACTGCCAGGCCGCCTTCGCGAGCAAGCCCGCTCCCACAGTTTGATTGCGGGGTGTCAGGTAGATAGGCGTCGGCTGGCAGGCCGCCATCGCAGGCAAGCCAGCTCCCACAGTTTGATCGCAGGGCGTCAGGTAGATATGTGTCGGCTGTCCGGTCGCCACGGGGGCAAGATGCCTTGCCACAGGTGGACTACGGTGCGCTTGGAACATAAAAAAAGGTGCGACCCTCGCGGATCGCACCTTTTTTATTGCCGGCTGGCTATCAGTTGCCCAATGCCTTGGACGCCAACCAGAACAACCCGGCCGACAGGCCGACGGTTGCAGGCAGGGTCAATACCCAGGCCATCAGGATGGTCTTGACGGTGCCGCCTTGCAGGCCGCTCTTGTTGGCAACCATGGTCCCCGCCACACCGGAAGACAGCACGTGGGTGGTGGACACTGGCAGGGCGAAGATATTGGCGAAGCCGATCATGGTGGCGGTGGTGATCTGTGCCGACATGCCCTGGGCATAGGTCATGCCTTGCTTGCCGATCTTCTCGCCAATGGTCAGTACCACGCGCTTCCAGCCCACCATGGTGCCCAAGCCCAAAGCCAGTGCAACCGCGAGGATCACCCAGAACGGGGCGTACTCGGTGGTGGCGGTCAGGTCTTTGCGCAGCTTGTCGAGGTCGGATTTCTCACGGGAATCCAGGCCAGGCAGCTTGCCGACTTTTTTCGCGGTGTCGTCCAGGCAGAGCAGGTAGCGACGCACTTCGATGCGATGGTCGGCGGTCAACGAGTGGTAGTCCGATACACCCTTGAGGGTGCCCAACAGCGCGTTGATCGTCGGTTCGGTCTGCTGCGGGTTGCAGCGGAACTTGCCCGGCAGATCATCCTTCACGCTTTTGCCCAGGGCCAGGAACTCGCCGAGGGTCTCGTGGTTGCGCTGGTAGAACTGGTTCAGGTGCAGGGTTGCGTCGCGGGTGCGTTCGATCTGGTAAGTGGTGCTGCCCAGGTCCAATACGAACTGCGCCGGCACGATACCGATCAGCACCAGCATGATCAGGCCGATGCCTTTCTGGCCATCGTTGGAGCCGTGCACGAAGCTCACGGCCATGGCCGAGATCACCAGGACCAGGCGGTTCCAGAACGGCGGGTGCTTTTTGTCGTCGAGCTTGCGGCGCTGGTCCGGGGTCTTGTGCATCTTCGACAGCGGGCGCCACCACTTCAGGCCGATCAGCACCAGGGCTGCGACCAGGAAGCCGGCCATCGGCGAGAACACCAGGGACGCACCAATATCCACGGCCTTCTGCCAGTTCACACCGTCAGCCAGGGGGATGTCGTTGATCAGGGCGTTGGCCAGGCCGACACCTAGGATCGAGCCGATCAGGGTGTGGGAGCTGGAAGCAGGGATACCGAAGTACCAGGTGCCCAGGTTCCAGGTGATCGCCGCCGCCAACAATGAGAAGACCATTGCCAAGCCATGGCCGGTATTCACATTGATCAGCAACTCCACCGGCAGCAAATGCACGATGGCGTAGGCGACACCGACACCACCGAGCAACACGCCGAGGAAATTGAAGACCCCGGAGAAGAACACGGCCAGGTGTGGCGGCATGGCTTTGGTATAGATGACTGTGGCCACCGCGTTAGCGGTGTCATGAAAGCCATTGATGAACTCGAAGGCGAGGACAAAGGCCAGGGCGAGCAGCAGGCTCACTAGAACCCAAGCATCCAGTCCGCTGAATAAATCGATCATGAAGGTTTTCTGACCCGGTCGTAAGGGGGCGCGATTATGCCAGAAAACATCGGTAATCGATGCATTAGCTGCTCATCGGTAACAATCTTCGTCGCACAGGCGCAGGCAAAGCGGACGCATCCCAGGGTTTTCGGGGCTTTGGCAAGTCTTTGATTTATAAAGCGCAGGCCGCAAAAGGCCGGCGTTTGTCATGAAAACGTCACCCCTGAAACATTTGTATGAAATTTCGTGCGTGGCTGTAGGCGACTGACCAGCGGACGCTGACGGGAGGTGATCCCTGCCGGTGTGGACCGGCAGAGACAGCAGGGCTCTGCCTACTCGAACCGAAGCACTTATGGCTCTTCAGTTTTGAGTTCCTGTTCGATCTTTTGGATTTCCTGGGCAAAGGCCTGGTCCAGCAGGCTGGCGCGTTTGCGCCATGGCTTGCGTTCCGGCTCAGGTTGCGCGGCGTAGGTGGTGATTTCCCCGCCGTAAACGTCCTTGTAACGTTGCTCCTGGCGCTCAAGTTCGGCGCGCAGTTCATCTTTCGTCACAGTATTACCTAATGATGTGAAGTTTATTGATTGCGCAGTGTCACGCTTCAACCGTCGTCCTCGCGCGATTCCAAATAAAACAGTCAAAAACCGTTCAAGTTGAAAAGCGGGCCTGAGGGCAGTTCTTTTAAGCGGCTACTTGTGGCCGGCGCGCGGAATTGATCCTGCAAGGCCTGGTGAGCTCCCATCCCGATAGTGAAACCGGGCCGACCTCTGCACAGGTTGCATTATAGCGGCGCATTTGAATAACACTATCATCATAAAGTTAAAAAGCGTCAACGTTGTAAGGGGAGGCTGTTATCGGGGACATCATTATTTGTGAACAGCGTCATCATACTGTCGCCACCTGTTCTAAATAAAAGGGTAACCGCCGGCACTTCCCCGGCTCATCAGGCAAATCTGAAACTTCGCCGCAGCGGCGGCTGCGCTGGCCTGACAAATTGCGATAATCGCATGATCGTCCGATAATCGCCCAATGTTACCGCCTCTGGCTTGTGCATCGCGACCGGCCCGGCTTGTAATAGCGGCCAACCCTCCCGTGGTAAGAACAAGAGACAGGACCCTGGAAATGAACGATCAATTGCGCAACTCCTTTGCATCAGTGGCGCCACCGATCGTGGCTTCACCGGCCAAGCGCATCCAGGCGTTCACCGGTGACCCGGACTTCATGACGTCTCTGGCCCGTGGTCTGGCCGTGGTGCAGGCGTTCCAGGAGCGCAAGCGTCACCTGACCATCGCCCAGATCAGCCACCGCACGGAAATCCCCCGCGCCGCCGTGCGCCGTTGCCTGCATACCTTGATCAAACTTGGCTACGCCACCACGGATGGGCGCACCTATTCACTATTGCCTAAAGTGCTGACGCTCGGTCATGCCTATTTGTCCTCCACACCGTTGGCCGTGTCGGCTCAACCCTATCTGGACCGCATGAGCGAGCAGCTCCATGAAGCCTGCAATATGGCCACTCTTGAAGGCGACGATATTCTCTACATCGCACGTTCGGCCACCACCCAGCGCCTGATTTCCGTGGACCTTTCGGTCGGAGGGCGGCTGCCGGCCTATTGCACATCCATGGGGCGCATCCTCCTCGCGGCCCTGGATGACGCCTCGCTGCAGGATTACCTCGACCACGCCGACCTGCAAACCAAGACCAGCCGCACGCTCACCACCCCCCAAGCCTTGTTTGAGTGCCTGCAGCAGGTGCGTCAGCAAGGCTGGTGCATTGTCGACCAGGAACTGGAGCAGGGCCTGCGTTCCATCGCGGTGCCGGTGTATGACGCGTCCGGCCAGGTATTGGCCGCACTTAACGTCAGCACCCATGCCGGGCGCGTCAGTCGCAGCGAGCTGGAACAGCGTTTCCTGCCGAGTATGCTCACCGCCAGCCGTGAGTTGAGCGCGCAACTGTTTGCCTAAGCTGTTCGGTGACCGCACAGATCCCGGTCGGCTCGATTGACGGTGTTTCCCCTGGCTTATTAATGTGCGGCAGCGCTTCAAAGCGCCGCCTAACAATAATGATGACCTGAGGTCATCGGCCCGCCATCGGTGTGGAATAAAAATAATGAATCAGCCTTCTGTCGGTACCCCCCTGGACGTGCAGTCCTTCATCAACACCCAGCCATTGTCACGCTACCAGTGGCGCGTGGTGATCCTGTGTTTCCTGATTGTCTTTCTCGACGGCCTCGATACGGCGGCGATGGGTTTTATTGCACCGGCCCTGTCCCAGGATTGGGGTATCGACCGCGCCAGCCTCGGCCCGGTAATGAGCGCCGCATTGATCGGCATGGTGTTCGGCGCACTGGGGTCTGGCCCGCTGGCCGATCGCTTTGGCCGCAAAGTCGTGTTGGTCGGTGCGGTACTGGTATTTGGTGCGTTCAGCCTGGCCTCGGCCTACAGCACGAATGTCGACCAGTTGCTGGTGCTGCGCTTTCTGACCGGGCTGGGTTTGGGCGCGGGTATGCCCAATGCCACGACCCTGCTCTCCGAATACACCCCCGAACGCCATAAATCGCTGTTGGTGACCAGCATGTTCTGCGGTTTCAACCTGGGCATGGCAGGCGGTGGGTTTATCTCGGCCAAGCTGATCCCGACGTTTGGCTGGCACAGCCTGTTGCTGATCGGCGGCATCCTGCCTTTGATCCTCGCGGTGGTGCTGTTGGTGTGGCTGCCGGAGTCGGCGCGTTACCTGGTGGTGCGCAATCGCGGTACCGACAAGGTCCGCAAGACGCTGGCCCCCATCCAGCCCGGTATCGTGGCCCAAGCCACCAGTTTCAGCGTGCCGGAGCAAAAAACCGTCAAGGCCCGCAACGTGTTCGCGGTGATTTTCTCGGGCACCTACAGCACCGGCACCTTACTGCTGTGGCTCACTTACTTCATGGGCCTGGTGATTGTTTACCTGCTGACCAGTTGGCTGCCCACCCTGATGCGCGACAGTGGCGCGAGCATGGAGCAGGCGGCGTTTATCGGCGCGTTGTTCCAGTTTGGCGGAGTGTTGAGCGCAGTGGGCGTGGGCTGGGCGATGGACCGGTTCAACCCGCACAAAGTCATCGGCACTTTCTACCTGCTGGCCGGGGTGTTTGCCTACGCGGTAGGGCAAAGCCTGGGCAATATCACTTTATTGGCAACGTTAGTGCTGATCGCCGGCATGTGCGTTAACGGTGCGCAATCTGCGATGCCTTCCCTGGCCGCGCGTTTTTACCCCACCCAGGGGCGTGCCACCGGCGTGTCGTGGATGCTTGGCATCGGCCGCTTCGGCGCGATCCTGGGCGCGTGGATGGGCGCCACCTTGCTGGGCCTGGGCTGGAATTTCGAGCAAGTGCTGACGGCATTGGTGATCCCGGCGGCACTGGCGACGGCCGCGGTGTTGATCAAAGGCATGGTCAGCCATGCCGATGCCACCTGAGCTCTGGTACAGGTTGAACATGGTGGGGGTAAGCCCCCAATGCCAGTCCGCTAAGCGAACGCAATGCTCAAGGCAGCGAAGATAAAATGTGGGAGCTGGCTTGCCTGCGAAAGCGGTCGTGCAGTAACAGATGGAGTGACTGACACACCGCCTTCGCGAGCAAGCCAGCTCCCACATTGGCGGTGTTCTTTCTGATGATTAGCCAGACAACAATCCGTTCGATAATCGAACGCTCAGTCGATTATCGGATTGTTCGGCCCATTTCCCCGGCTTAATCTTCAAGCACTTCGGCGCCACCTCAGCGCCTTTTTCGATCAACACCGGGAGCCCAACCCCATGGCTGAAATCCTCACCCTGCGTGATGCGGTCAAGCGCTTCGTGAACGACGGCGATACCGTCGCCCTCGAAGGCTTCACCCACCTGATCCCTACGGCCGCAGGTCATGAAATCATTCGTCAGGGCAAGAAAGACCTGACGCTGGTGCGTATGACCCCCGACCTGATCTACGACCAATTGATCGGGGCCGGCTGCGCGCGCAAGTTGATTTTTTCCTGGGGCGGCAACCCGGGCGTGGGCTCCCTGCATCGGCTGCGCGACGCGGTGGAGAAGCAATGGCCGCAACCGCTGGAGATCGAAGAGCACAGCCACGCCGACCTGGCCAATGCCTACGTCGCCGGTGCCTCGGGCCTGCCGTTCGCGATGCTGCGTGCCTACGCCGGTTCCGACTTGCCCAAGGTCAACCCGCTGATCAAGACCGTCACGTGCCCATTCACCGGCGAAGTGCTGGCGGCAGTGCCGTCGGTACGTCCGGATGTCACCGTGATTCACGCACAGAAAGCCGACCGCAAGGGCAACGTGTTGCTCTGGGGCATTCTCGGGGTACAGAAGGAAGCGGCCCTGGCGGCCCAGCGTTGCATTGTCACCGTGGAAGAAATCGTCGATGACCTCAATGCGCCGATGAACAGCTGCGTGCTGCCGACCTGGGCGCTGACGGCGGTGTGTCACGTACCCGGTGGTGCCCATCCTTCCTACGCGCACGGCTACAACGAGCGGGATAACCGCTTCTACCAGGCGTGGGACCCGATTGCCCGCGACCGTGTCACCTTTACCGCCTGGATAGACGAATACATCCACGGCACTGCCGACTTCAGTGAATTCCAGGCCAAGCTGGCCGCCGCGCAGGAGGCTAAGTAATGGCTTACTCCACCAATGAAATGATGACCGTCGCCGCCGCACGCCGCCTCAAGAACGGCTCGGTGTGCTTCGTCGGCATCGGCCTGCCATCCAAGGCCGCCAACCTGGCGCGCCTGACGTCTTCACCCGATGTGGTGCTGATCTACGAGTCCGGCCCGATTGGCGCCAAGCCCAGCGTGTTGCCGCTGTCCATCGGCGATGGCGAGTTGGCCGAGACCGCCGACACTGTGGTGCCCACCGGTGAGATCTTTCGCTACTGGTTACAGGGCGGGCGCATTGATGTCGGCTTTCTCGGTGCGGCTCAGGTTGACCGTTTCGGCAATATCAACACCACCGTGGTCGGTGACTATCACCAACCCAAAGTGCGTTTGCCGGGTGCCGGTGGCGCGCCGGAGATCGCCGGTTCCGCCAAGAGCGTGCTGATCATCCTTAAACAGTCGTCCCGTTCGTTTGTGGACAAACTGGACTTCATCACCTCCGTCGGTCACGGCGAAGGGGGCGACTCGCGCAAGCGTCTGGGCCTGCCCGGTGCCGGCCCCGTCGGCATCATTACCGACCTGTGCATCATGGAGCCGGAGGAGGGCAGCCATGAGTTCGTGGTCACCGCGCTGCACCCCGGCGTGACCCGCGAGCAAGTGGTGGCCGCCACCGGCTGGGCAATCCGTTTTGCCGACCAGGTCAGTACCACGGCTGAACCGACCGAGACAGAGCTGACCGCGCTGCGTGAGCTTGAAGCACGCACCGCCGCCGCCCATGGCCAAGCACCGGGAGAAGCCTGATGCGCGATGTATTTATCTGTGATGCCATTCGCACACCTATCGGCCGTTTCGGCGGTGGCCTGTCGACAGTGCGTGCCGATGACCTGGCGGCGCTGCCGATCAAGGCCCTGATCGAACGCAACCCGTCGGTGGACTGGAACGCGGTGGACGAAGTATTTCTTGGCTGTGCCAACCAGGCCGGTGAAGACAACCGTAACGTGGCGCGTATGGCGCTGCTGTTGGCGGGGTTGCCGGACAGCATTCCGGGCGTGACCCTCAATCGTCTGTGCGCCTCGGGCATGGATGCCATCGGCACGGCCTTTCGCGCCATTGCCAGTGGCGAAATGGAGCTGGCGATTGCTGGCGGTGTCGAATCCATGTCCCGTGCACCGTTCGTGATGGGCAAGGCTGATGCAGGGTTTTCGCGCAACATGAAGCTGGAAGACACCACCATCGGTTGGCGTTTCATCAACCCGTTGATGAAGGCCCAGTACGGCGTGGATGCCATGCCGCAGACCGCCGATAACGTCGCCGACGACTATCAGGTTTCCCGCGCCGACCAGGACGCCTTCGCCTTGCGCAGCCAGCAGCGTACCGCCGCCGCACAGGCCGCCGGCTTCTTCGCCGAAGAAATCGTACCCGTGCGTGTTGCCCATAAAAAAGGCGAAACCCTGGTGGAACACGATGAGCACCCGCGGGACACCAGCCTGGAAGCCCTGGCCAAACTCAAGCCGGTCAACGGCCCGGACAAGACCGTCACCGCCGGCAATGCCTCAGGCGTTAATGACGGTGCTGCCGCGCTGATCCTGGCGTCCGCCGAAGCCGTCAAGCAACACGGTCTTACTGCTCGCGCCCGCGTGCTGGGCATGGCCAGTGCCGGTGTCGCACCGCGGGTGATGGGCATCGGCCCGGTGCCGGCGGTGCGCAAGTTGGTGGAGCGCCTGGGGTTGGCGGTCCCCGACTTTGATGTGATTGAGCTCAACGAAGCCTTCGCCAGCCAGGGTCTGGCGGTGCTGCGCGAGCTGGGCATTGCCGACGATGCACCCCAGGTCAACCCGAACGGCGGCGCCATTGCACTGGGTCATCCCCTGGGCATGAGCGGTGCGCGGCTGGTGTTGACGGCCCTGCATCAGTTGGAAAAAACCGGCGGCAGCAAAGGCCTGGCGACCATGTGCGTGGGCGTCGGCCAAGGCTTGGCCCTGGCGATTGAACGCGTCTAATAAAAGAGGACTGCTCCATGAGTGACAAGCCTGGTTACCGGCGCCCGCAAGCGGGCACTCAACCTGATTACCTGCACCCGGCGTATCAGTCGACGAACCTGCGTTCGCCGTCCCAGCCTTTGGTGTTTCTGCCCCATTCCTTGTCGGAAATCACCGGCCCGACGATCGGCGCCGAGCGCATCACTGACAAGGACAACGACCTGACCGCCCAGCATGAGGGCGAGCCCCAAGGCGAGCGCATCATCATTCATGGCCGTGTGCTTGATGAAAATGGCCTGCCGGTGCCGGGCATCCTCGTTGAGATCTGGCAGGCCAACGCCGCCGGTCGCTACAACCACAAGCGTGACCTGCACGACGCGCCGCTGGACCCGAATTTCACCGGTACCGGGCGTACCGTCACCGACGCCGATGGCTGGTACCAGTTCCAGACCATCAAGCCCGGCGCCTACCCGTGGGGCAACCATCACAATGCGTGGCGCCCGGCGCATATCCACTTTTCGCTGTTCGGCCCCAGTGTGCTGACGCGCCTGGTGACGCAAATGTATTTCCCAGGCGACCCGTTGCTCGAATACGACCCGATCTACAACTGTGTGCCGGATACCCGCGCCAAGGAACGCTTGATCGCGCGTTTCGACCTGGAAAAAACCGTCCCTTCCTACGCCCTCGGTTACCGCTGGGACATCGTCCTGCGCGGCCGCGACGCTACGCCGATGGAGAAATGAGATGACACTCAACGCGACCACGTCCCACACCGTCGGGCCGTACTACCACATCGGCCTGACCTGGCTGAACCGCGAAGACATGACCGTAGCCGCCACCCTTGGCGAGCGCGTGGCGATCAGCGGGCAAGTGCTGGACGGCAACGGTGATGTCGTCAACGACGCCATGCTGGAAGTCTGGCAGGCCAATGCTGCCGGTAAATACGACCACCCTGAGGATGAACAGGACAAGGCGGTCGACCCTCATTTTGAAGGTTTTGGCCGGGTGCCGGTGGATGCCGAAGGGCGGTTCCGCTTTACCACCATCAAGCCGGGTTCGGTGCCGGGCCTGAAGGGCACCACCCAGGCGCCGCACCTGGTGGTGCTGGTGTTTGCCCGTGGGTTGGTAAAGCACTTGCTCACGCGGATTTATTTTGACGGTGAGGCCTTGAACGGCGATGACCCGCTGTTGGCGTGTGTGCCGGCAGAGCGTCGTAGCACCTTGATTGCCCAGGCGGATGCGGCAGGGGTTTATCAGTGGAATGTGATTTTGCAGGGCACAGATAAGGAAACGGTGTTCTTCGACTATTGAGTTGGCTGTAGGGGCCTCATCGCAGGCAAGCCAGCTCCCACCTTTGAATGTGTTCACAACACAAAATGTGGGAGCCGGGCTTGCCCGCGATGAGGCCCTCTCAGGCTCCACCTATCCAAAAGTCTGCTTGCGGAACAGGGTTGTTGCAAAGTATGTCTAGGCTATAACCGTTCCCACTGAGTAAAAAACCATGACAACAACAACCAGTCACTACACCGGAGAAGAACGCCGCAAACGGATTTTTGCGATAGTCGGGGCTTCCTCCGGCAACCTGGTCGAATGGTTCGACTTCTACGTCTACGCCTTCTGCGCGATTTATTTCGCCCCGGCGTTTTTCCCCTCGGACGACCCCACGGTGCAACTGCTCAACACCGCCGGTGTGTTCGCCGCCGGGTTCCTGATGCGGCCGATCGGCGGCTGGCTGTTTGGCCGGGTGGCCGACAAGCACGGACGCAAAAATTCGATGATGATCTCGGTGCTGATGATGTGTGCCGGCTCCCTGGTCATCGCCTTCTTGCCCACCTACAACGACATCGGTGCCTGGGCCCCGGCGCTGCTGTTGGTGGCGCGGCTGTTCCAGGGCTTGTCGGTGGGGGGCGAGTACGGCACCACGGCGACCTACATGAGTGAAGTCGCGCTCAAGGGCCAGCGCGGTTTTTTCGCCTCGTTCCAGTACGTGACCCTGATCGGCGGCCAGTTGCTGGCGGTGCTGGTGGTGGTGATCCTGCAGCAGATCCTCAGCGAAGAAGAACTGCGCGCCTGGGGCTGGCGTATTCCGTTTGTGATCGGCGCCATCGCTGCGGTGATCTCGCTGCTGCTGCGTCGCACCCTGAAAGAAACCACCAGCAAGGAAATGCGCCAGGACAAGGACGCCGGCAGCATCGTCGCGCTGTTTCGTGACCACGGCAAAGCCTTCATCACCGTGCTGGGCTACACCGCCGGCGGCTCGCTGATTTTCTACACCTTCACCACTTACATGCAGAAGTACCTGGTGAACACCGTTGGCATGCACGCCAAGACTTCCAGCTACATCATGACCGGCGCGCTGTTTCTGTACATGTGCATGCAGCCGCTGTTCGGGATGCTGGCCGACAAGATCGGCCGACGTAATTCCATGCTCTGGTTCGCGGGCCTTGGCACCTTGTTCACTGTGCCGATTCTGTTGACCTTGAAAACCGTGACCAGTCCGTTCCTGGCGTTTGTGCTGATCACTTTGGCGTTGGCGATTGTCAGCTTCTATACCTCGATCAGTGGCCTGGTCAAAGCCGAGATGTTCCCGCCGCAAGTGCGTGCCTTGGGTGTAGGCCTGGCATACGCCGTGGCTAACGCGGTGTTTGGCGGTTCGGCGGAAGTGGTCGCACTGAGCCTGAAATCCATCGGCATGGAAAACACCTTCTATTGGTACGTCACCGCGATGATGGCGGTGGCTTTCCTGTTCAGCTTGCGCCTGCCTAAGCAGGCGGCGTATCTGCATCACGATTTGTAAGGGAAGAGTTATGACGCTGCGCACGAGCAATCAACTGTTCGACGCTTACTTCACCGCCGCCAGCATGGCCGAAGTGTTCTGTGATCAGGGGCGCTTGCAGGGCATGCTGGATTTCGAGGCGGCACTGGCCCGGGCCCAGGCTCGGGTCGGGTTGATTCCGCAAAGCGCCGTCGCGCCGATTGCCCAGGCGTGCCTGGCTTCGCTGTATGACGTCGATGCGCTCGGCGCAGCGATTGCCACGGCGGGTAATTCGGCGATTCCAGTGGTGAAGGCGCTGGGCAAGTTGATCGCCAGCGAAGATGCCGATGCCGAGCGTTATGTGCATCTGGGCGCGACCAGTCAAGATGTGATGGACACCGGTCTGGTGCTGCAAGTGCGCCAGGCGCTGGTGCTGATCGAGGCGGATTTGGCGCGGCTGGGGGGCGTGCTGGCTGCCCAGGCGCAGCGTTACGCCGCCGTGCCGTTGGCTGGCCGCACCTGGCTGCAGCACGCGACACCGGTCACCCTTGGCATGAAAATCGCCGGTTGGCTGGGCGCCGTGACGCGCAGTCGCCAGCGCCTTGCCGAGCTGAAGCCGCGCCTGTTGGTGCTGCAATTCGGCGGAGCGTCCGGCACCTTGGCGGCGCTCGGTGAACACGCCATGCCTGTGGCCGAAGCCTTGGCCGCCGAGTTGCAACTGGGCTTGCCGGAACAGCCCTGGCATACCCAGCGTGATCGTCTGGTGGAGTTCGCCAGCGTGCTCGGCCTGATCGCCGGCAGCCTCGGCAAACTGGGGCGCGACATCAGCCTGTTGATGCAAACCGAGGCGGCGGAGGTGTTTGAGCCCGCCGCGCCGGGCAAGGGCGGTTCATCGACCATGCCGCACAAACGCAACCCGGTAGGCGCCGCCGTATTGATCAGCGCTGCCACTCGCGTACCGGGCCTGGTGGCGACGATGTTCAGCGCCATGCCCCAGGAGCACGAACGCAGCCTGGGCTTGTGGCACGCCGAATGGGAAACCTTGCCAGAGATTTGCCGCCTGGTGTCCGGCGCCTTGCAACAGGCGCTGCTGGTCAGTGAAGGGCTGGAGGTCAACGCCGAGCGCATGACGCAAAATCTTGACCTGACCCAGGGCCTGGTGCTGGCCGAAGCGGTCAGCATCGTACTTGCCCAACGCCTGGGGCGCGACACCGCGCACCATTTGCTGGAGCAATGCTGCAAGCGCGCCGTGGCCGAGCAGCGCCACCTGCGCGCCGTGCTGGCCGATGAGCCCCAGGTGACTACTGAGCTGTCGGCGGCTGAACTGTACCGCCTGCTTGACCCGGCTTACTACCTGGGCCAGGCCCAAACCTGGGTCACCCGTGCAGTGACCGAACACTTTGCTTTGACTGCCTGAGGAGATTGCTGTGGCTTTTGTACAACTCGCCGAGGGCGAACTGCATTACCAATTGGACGGGCCGGTGGACGCGCCGGTGCTGGTACTGTCCAATTCCCTGGGCACCGACCTGCATATGTGGGACGTGCAGATCCCGGCGTTCACCGAGCATTTTCGTGTGTTGCGTTTTGATACTCGCGGTCACGGCAAGTCCCTGGTGACCGAGGGGCCGTACAGCATCGAACAACTGGGCCGAGACGTGCTCGCGTTGCTGGATGCGCTGGATATCCAGCGTGCGCATTTTTGCGGCCTGTCCATGGGCGGCTTGATCGGCCAATGGCTGGGCATCCACGCCGGCGAGCGTTTGCAGCGCCTGGTGGTGTGCAACACCGCCGCCAAAATCGGCACGCCCGAGGTCTGGAACCCCCGCATCGAAATGGTCCTGCGTGACGGCGCCGCTGCGATGGTGGCCCTGCGCGATGCTTCGATTGCGCGCTGGTTTACTGCGGACTTTGCTTCGGCCAGCCCACACCAGGCCAAGCAGATCACCGACATGCTCGCGGCCACGTCGCCCGAGGGCTACGCCGCCAATTGCAGCGCCGTGCGCGATGCGGATTTCCGTGAGCAACTGTCGTCGATCAAGGTGCCGACCCTGGTGATTGCCGGCACCGAAGACGCGGTGACACCGCCGGCTGGCAGCCACTTTATCCAGCGCTATGTGCAGGGCGCCGAGTACGCCGAGTTCTACGCGGCGCACCTGTCCAATGTGCAAGCCGGCGCTGCCTTCAGCGACCGTGTGATCAACTTTCTGCTGGCCCGCTGAGGAGCGTTTTTGTGGACGAGAAACAACGTTATGCCGAGGGCCTGCAGGTGCGCCGCGAAGTGCTGGGTGATGCCCATGTCGACCGCAGCCTCAATGCCCTGACCGAGTTCAACAGCGAGTTCCAGGAAATGATCACGCGCCATGCCTGGGGCGATATCTGGACCCGCCCCGGGCTACCTCGGCATACCCGCAGCCTGATCACCATCGCCATGCTGATCGGCATGAACCGTAGTGAAGAACTGAAACTGCACCTGCGTGCGGCCGCCAGTAACGGCGTGACCCGCGCCGAGATCAAGGAAGTGCTGATGCAGAGTGCGATTTACTGCGGGATCCCGGCGGCGAATGCGACGTTTCATCTGGCTGAGTCGGTGTGGGATGAGTTGGGTGTGGAGTCTCGCCAACAAGACTGAATGTGAAGGCGATCAAATGTGGGAGCTGGCTTGCCTGCGATTGCAGCGACGGGGTCTGACTGAGGCACCGCGTTGTCTGCATCGCAGGCAAGCCAGCTCCCACGGGGGATCGTCACAAGTTCAGGGCATTAGTGGGAATCAGCATCCCACAGCCAATTCCACACTCCTGGCAGGTGCACCGGCTCGTTCGCATCCTTGACCGTACGGGCCAGCGCTGCGCGTTCGAGCGCGCCGTGGTCGGTGTAGAACGGCTCGGCAGCGGTCCTCAAGCTGTTGACTCGCGCGCTGTCCATCAGGATCTGCAAGTACTCCTGCATATGCCGCGCGGTGTAGCGGTTGATGTCATGAAAGGTCACCACTACCGGGATCACACCCTCCACTGTCGGTAGTTCACCCAAGGCGATGCGTTCGCGCACCACCGACAGCTGCCGATACAGGTTGGCCCGCCGACGCGGGCTGGCGTTGAAGCCCCAGATCTTGCCGTCATTGGCACTCAAGTCCGTCAGCAGTACGTGCATACCGTGGCGTTGGTAGGCGGCGAAGGTGCGCTTGTCGTAGTTCCAGAACGGCGGGCGTACCAGCACGGGGCGCGCGCCCGTGATGGCGGCAATATCTGCGGCACCTTCGGTAAGGGTGCGTTCAAGCGTGGCGTCGTTCAACCAGCGATGATTGGTGTGAAACGCCGTGGCCGTATGAAAGGCCAGGATATGACCGGCGGCGTATTCACGCTCCATGGTTTTGCGGCCCCGGGCACTGCCGCCGGAGCGAGCCGCTTCGGTCTGCAGAAAAAATACCGCCTTGATCCCCGGCAATACCGGGTTATTCGCCAGATCAGCTACCACCGAACGGCTCGGGTTGTTATAGCCCGAGGCGCTGGGGCCGTCATCGAAGGTCAGCAGAAAGCGGATCGGCGCCTGGGCTTGCAAGCGTTTCTGGGTCGTTGGGGTCAGGGCAAGGGGGGCACCGATGCAGCCACTGAGGCACAGGGCCAGGGCAAGCACGGCGGATGCGATGATAGAAGATTTCATGGTGTGCGCAGGCTCAATAGAGGGCACCGAGGGGCAATCAGCAGTGTCAGGCGCGCACCATACAGCAAGATCATTGGCATGGAGTCATGGGCAGATAAACGCAGCCGATGCTTGCGCCAGAGTGACCCGCTGGAGCGGGTCATTAATCAAATCAAGAGGCAGCATCCCTGCTGCGCGAATATACGGTTACGTCAACTTTCTTGTGTCAGTATTTCAGTCGCGGTGAGAGCCCCATTTCCTCGCGCAACGCATTCTCGGTGAATGGGGCTGGGTTTGTGGACGTCGGCGGGGTGGTGGGATCGTTGTCGAAGTCGAAGGGTGGGGCGTTAGTCGACAAGCCGACAGCCTGCGGTTCGCCATTGGCCAGGTCTGGACTCGTAGGGTCATCGGATGTGCCTGCCAGAAATGTACCGTTGGCACCGTTCCAGGCGTGTGCCATCTCATGGTAGAGCGCGACAATTGGAGAGGTAATGTCCTCGTCTCCAATGCTCACGATCATGCTCCGCATATAGTCGATTATGCCTTGATCCGCACGGGCGCCAGGCTCCCCATCTTTTATTCCACCCATCCTCGGGGCGTCCTGAGGGATCTCTTCCCGCTCTTGCTTGCTTAATTTTTGCAGCTCACTGCTGTTGAACGTGTAACTGGAACTACCACTTTTGGTTTCCCCGATGGTGACTGGAGCACCATTTCGCTCAGCAGCTTTATCCATTTCCTCCAGCATTTTCCTCCCCACAGGTGAGGAACGCAGCAGTGCCAGGTCATCTTCGACCCGTTGTTTGAATTCATCCGAACCTACGATTTTAAAAGCTTTTTTACCCGCTTCGCTCGGCTCCATCCTCGTGATATTCGATTGCTCTGTGCCTGGCAGGTAATCATTGTTCTGGGCATAAATGCGCGCTTTGGTAAGGTTGCCCCATACGGTATCGGATCCCTTGCCCGTGTACACGGTGGTATTGGCGTGAGCAACTATTTGGTCATTACCGTCGCCGCCATTGATCACTGTATGCCCGTCGCCAGCGTATAACTGGTCCTCGCCCTCTCCACCATCCAGGTGGCTTTTTTTGGAGGTGGGTCCAGCCCCTGCATACAAACGATCGTTACCCTTGTTCCCGTACATCACGGAGGGGCCCGAACCGCCAATTATCGTGTCGTCACCGTCGTTGCCCTCGACGTAGCCGCCGCCTTTACCCAAGCGAATAGTGTCATTCCCGCGTCCGCCATAAATGTCGGGATTCCCCCCTTCGGTTTGAACGGTGTCATCTCCGTCACCCGCTTCGATCTTTACGTCAACAGTGACGTCAGGGGCCAGGGTGATGTTGTCATTGCCTGCGCCGCTCTTAATGTGCAGGCGGAATTGAGGTGGCACGCCTTCCGATGACGGATTGTTTGGCGAGCGTTTATTGCCGTTGAAGGTGTATTCCTGGCCATTTACCGTTACCTGCAGTTGGCCGTTCGGGTCCTGGCTGATATGGATGACGTCCGATTTATCACTCGTTTCGAGTGTCAGGGTATTGCCTGCGCGCGTTAGCTTCTCGGGGCTTCCATGGTATTCGGAGGTTTCCTCACTCGCTTTGAGGTTACCGTCATCCACGAGCATTTGTGTCTTTCGGCGAATGAGGTTGTCGCTGGGAGGTGGAGTTTTGTCTGCAGTTGCGGAAGGCGCAGTTACGGCTGGAGCGGTTTGCGTGCCTATCGTAGTCATGAACGGTTACCTCTCTTGAGCTAAATGTAGTCGATTGCCCAGTCCCTCGTTGCCTTGAAGGCAAGGAGATCAATGAGTTGCATCGCTGGAGGTAACCGTTCCCTGCTCGATTGATACCGAGTACTACAGAGGGCGGTAAGTAGGCATCAGGTTTTCTGAAGATTGATAGGCCTTATCAAGTAGGAAAATGGGCTTTCGTCGTGGTGCGGGGAACCGAATAGCCGGCATTGGAGGTAGTTGGTTGCATGCGATGAAAGAGCGCACAGGCGCACAACGATCGCACCGTGTGCGCCTGAACGTTTGGTTATCAATCCGATGGGTTTTCACAGCAGGCTTATGGGATAGCTGACGATCAACCGGTTTTCATCGAATTCGTTGTTGCTGTAATCCCTGCGCATACTGGAATTGCGCCAGCGCACGTTTAGATTTTTCAATGTGCCGCTCTGCACCGTATAGCCCATTTCGGTCTCGCGCCCCCATTCCTTGCCGTCGGTGATAGTGCCGGTGTGCACATTGCTGCCGCTGATGTAGCGGTTCATCAAGGTCAGGCCCGGTACGCCCAGGGCGGCGAAGTTGTAGTCGTGGCGCACTTGCCAGGATTTTTCCTCGGCGTTGTCGTAGCTGGAGTTGTAGCTGTCGTTGGCCAGGGTACCGCCGCTGGTGCCGTTGACGCGCATCCACGCGCTGTTGCCGGTGAGTTTTTGCAGGCCGACATAGAAGGTGTTGCCGCCGTACCGGGCCGAGAACAGGCCGGACCAGGTTTTGTTGTCCAGGCTACCGGCGCGTGCGCTGCCGTCGTCCTTGCCGTAGAAAAAACCCAGGTTGGCGCCGAGGGTCCAGTCGCCCACGGGCTGGCTGTGGATCAGGTTGAGATACTGCTGGCTGTAGATGTCCTTGAGCTGGGCATTCCACACGCCGACTTGGGTGCGTTTGTCGTTGAACGCGTATTCGGCGCCCTGAAAGTTGAAACGGTCGGAGGTGAAGGCGGCTTTGCCGAACATCGACATGTCGCTCATGCTGCCGTCGTCCCGCGGGCTGTTGGCGCGGAATTGGCCGCCATACAGGGTCAGGCCGTCGATTTCCTTCGAGGTGATCTGCCCGCCGCGCAGGGTCTGTGGCAGGGAGCGGCCATCGTCGGAACGCAGAATCGGCAGCACCGGCATCCATTCGCCCACCTTCAGCTCAGTCTTGGAAAAGCGCGCCTTGAATGCCACGCCGAGCCGGCCGAATTCATCGGCTGGCCGGCCGTCATGGTCCAGCGGCAGCAACTGCGTGCCGCCTGTGCCACGCCCGCCATCGAGCTTGAGCGAGTACAGGCCCAGCACGTCCACACCAAAACCGACTGTGCCCTGGGTGAAACCGGACTTGGCGTCGAGGATGAAACTTTGCGTCCACTCCTGCGCGCCACCCTGGGCTTTGGTCGGGTTGGTGAAGTTGCGGTTGAAGAAGAAGTTACGCAGGTTGAGGTTGGCGCTGGCGTCTTCGAGAAAGCCGTGCTCCTGGGCGAAAACGGGCAGGGCAGAACTGGCGACAGCAGCCGCCAGCAACAGCTGGCGCGGTTGGAAAGTGCTCATGGTGTGGACCTGTTGTTATTGGGTTTATGCAGGTGGCGGCCATGGTGCGCGGCGGTGCGGGGGCGATGAAAGTGGGGGAGGGCGGGTTGTGGGCGATGATCGAACGTAATTGTGAGGCGCCCGACTCGTCAGCTTCCGGCGCGCAGGGTTAGCTGTCTACTGTCAGGGTTAACAGTAGATCTTCTGATTTCATACGCCTATTTTCGAAAAGGCTGACAGTATCTTTTTTACGTGATCAGGGATTGAATTCCATGAGCTTTGGATCAGATATGGGTGAGTTTTTAACGTCCTCGAATACGTTCAAGTCGGAATTGATCAGAGCGGTGCCAATTCAATTCGATAGTTTTGAGTTGAGCTACATCGAGGGTCACCAGTTACGAATTCGGTTGGGAATCGAAGGCAACCCCGGCTCGAAAAACGAACTGACCCTTGAGGCAGACGGTGATGGAGAAGAGCGTGCGTTCAAGCTGAAGGAGAATATGACTTACATCATCGGGCCTGGAGAAGGCCTTATCCGTGCCACGTTTGGCCTTGAAAGCGATGTCGAGTATTCCCCGCAAGAATATTGGGGCAATTTGAGCGTCAAAAGCATTTCCAGCGATGGGTCTGGCGAGACCTCGATCCATGCCAGCTTTTCATTCGGTTGGACGACGGATGAGGGCAATGACATGGAGGTCAGATGCTCTAAGCTTGAGATCCATACATGAACTTATTTTGATAATGATTAGAACGGCATGACATAAAAAAACCGCTTCCGGTAAGGGAAGCGGTTTTTTTAGACCCGCGCGATCAGAACAACTTCAATGGCGGTGCTTGTTCTTTCAATGACTCGTTCTTCGCGGTCTGCTCGTTCCAGCCACCGCCGAGGGCCTTGTACAGGTTGACCTCGCTGGTGAGCTGCGCCAGGCGGTCGGTGATCAGCGATTGCTGGGCACTGAACAGTTGGCGCTGGGCGTCGAGGAAGGTCAGGTTGCTGTCGACACCAATGCGGTAGCGACGCTCGGCCAGGCGGTAGTAATCCTGGTTGGCCTCGACGAAGCCGCGTTGGGCATCCAGTTGCTGCTTGTAGGTCTGCCGGGCGGCGAGGCCGTCGGAGACTTCCTGGAAGCCGGTCTGGATGGCTTTTTCGTAGTTGGCCACGTTGATCTCTTTCTGGATCTTCGAGTAGTCCAGGCTTGCGCGCAGGCTACCGGCGTTGAAGATCGGGATGTTGATCTGCGGGGCAAACGCCCAGGTACCCGAACCGCCCTTGAACAGGCCGCCCAGGGTTGGGCTGGCGGTACCGGCACTGGCCGTCAGGCTGATGCTCGGGAAGAACGCCGCACGGGCCGCGCCGATATTGGCGTTGGCCGCCTTGAGGTTGTACTCGGCCTGCACAATGTCGGGACGACGTTGCAGCAGGTCCGATGGCAGCCCGGCCGGCACTTCGCTGAGCAGGTCATCGGACAGCGGCTTGCTGGCGATATTCGCCGGCAGGCCGGTGCCCAGCAGCAGGGTCAGGCTGTTTTCGTCCTGGGCCACCTGGCGGGTGTAACGGGCCAGTTGCACACGGGCGTTTTCCACCGAGGTGCGCGCCTGGCTGAGGTCCAGCGCCGAGGCTACGCCGACTTCGTTGCTGCGCGAGGTGAGCTTGAAGCTCTGCTCGAACGCGCCCAGGGTGTCCTGGGTCAGCTTGAGCAATTCCTTGTCGGCCTGCCAGGTCAGGTAGGCATTGGCCACACTGGCCACCAGGCTGATCTGGGTACTGCGCCGCGCTTCTTCAGTGGCGAAGTACTTCTGCAGCGCTTCTTCACTCAGGCTGCGCACGCGACCGAACAGGTCCAGCTCATAGGAACTGATCCCCAGGCCCGCCGAGTATTGGCTGGCGATGGTTGATTCGCCAGTCTGTGACAGCTTGGCCGGAGTGCGCGAACGGCTGCCGTTACCGGTGGCCGATACCGCCGGGAACAGGTCGGCACGCTGGATCTGGTATTGCGCCGCGTAGGCGTCGATGTTCAGGGCCGCGACACGCAGGTCACGGTTGTTCACCAACGCGGTCTGGATCAACTGTTGCAGGGCAGGGTCATGGAAAAACTGCTTCCAGCCCTGCTCGGCAGCGGCCTGGTTCGGCGCCTGTGCCGACGAATACGCCGGCCCCTGCGGGAACTGTGCGGCCACCGGCGCATCGGGGCGCTGATAGTCAGGTATCAGCGAGCAGCCACTGAGCACGAATGCCGTGACGGCCAGGGAAAGTAGCGACTTGCTCATTGGCCAGCCTCTTTAGGAGTTTCAGTAGTGTCTTTCTTTTTACGTTCGCCGGCCGAGGACACGGTTGCATAGAACAGTGGCACCCAGAAGATGGCGAGTACAGTGGCGGTGATCATACCGCCGATTACGCCGGTACCGATCGCGTGCTGGCTGCCTGAGCCGGCACCGCTGGAAATCGCCAGCGGCAGTACGCCGAGCACGAACGCCATGGATGTCATGATGATCGGGCGCAGACGCATCCGGGACGCTTCGATAGCCGCCTCGACGATGCCTTTGCCTTGCTCGTGCAGCTCTTTGGCGAATTCCACGATCAGGATGGCGTTTTTCGCCGCCAGGCCCACCGTCACCAGCAAGCCTACCTGGAAGAACACGTCGTTGGACAAGCCACGCATACTGGTAGCGATCAATGCACCGATCACACCCAATGGCACCACCAGAATCACCGCGATCGGGATCGACCAGCTTTCGTACAGTGCCGCCAGGCACAGGAACACCACCAGCAGCGACAGCGCGTACAGCGCAGGCGCCTGGGAGCCGGAGAGGCGTTCTTCGTACGACAGGCCGGTCCAGGCGTAGCCGATGCCGGCCGGCAGTTCCTTGGCAATGCGTTCGACTTCCGCCATCGCATCACCGGTACTGTAGCCAGGCGCCGGGGTACCGAGGATTTCCATCGCCGCTACACCGTTGTAACGCGAGAGCTTGGGCGAGCCGTAGATCCACTGGCCCGACGAGATGGCCGACAGCGGCACCATCTTCCCGGAGTTGCTGCGCACGTACCATTTGTCCAGGTCTTCCGGAGCCATGCGGCTGGCGGCGTCACCTTGCACATACACCTTCTTCACACGACCACGGTCGATGAAGTCGTTGATGTAGCTGCCACCCAGGGCAATGGCCAGGGTCTGCTGGATATCGGCAAGGCTGATGCCCTGGGCACTGGCTTTCTCGTCGTCGACGGTCAGCTCGTACTGCGGTTCATCGTTCACGCCGTTGGGACGTACGCCCGCCAGCACCTTGCTTTGCGCCGCAGCACCCAGGAACTGGTTACGCGCAGCCATCAGCTTCTCGTGGCCCACACCACCCTGGTCTTGCAGGAACACGTCGAAACCGGTGGCGTTACCCAATTCCAGAACCGAAGGCGGCACGATGGCAAATACCATGGCGTCCTTGAAGGCCCCGAAGAAGTAACCCTGGGCACGTTTGGCGACCTCGAATACCGATTGGGTCGAGTCACGCTCATCCCACGGCTTGAGCATCACGAACGCAAGGCCCGAGCTCTGACCACGGCCGGCGAAGTTGAAGCCGTTTACGGTAAACACCGAGTTCACCGACTTGCCTTCGCCTGGCTCGCCTTCCTTGTCATGCAGCAGGAAGGCACGCATGTCGTCGATGACCTTTTGCGTACGTTCAGCCGAAGAGCCTACCGGTGTCTGCACCTGGGCGAAGATCACACCCTGGTCTTCCTCTGGCAGGAACGCGCTTGGAATACGGGTGAACATCCAGATCATGCCGGCCAGGATCAGCACATACACCAGGAACGCCGGGATCTTGTGCTTGATCATGTTGCCCACGCCGCGCTCGTACTTGAGTACGCCGCTGTCGAAGGTGCGGTTGAACCAGCCAAAGAAGCCGCGCTTGGGCTGGCCGTGTTTTTCCGGATCGATCGGCTTGAGCATGGTGGCGCACAGGGCGGGGGTGAAGATCAGGGCAACCAGTACCGACAACGCCATCGCCGAAACAATGGTGATGGAGAACTGGCGGTAGATCACACCGGTGGAACCACCGAAGAACGCCATCGGCAGCAATACCGCCGACAGTACCAGGGCAATACCGACCAGGGCGCCCTGGATCTGGCCCATGGACTTGATCGTCGCTTCCTTGGGCGACAGATGCTCCTCGGCCATAACCCGTTCGACGTTTTCCACCACCACGATGGCATCGTCCACCAGCAAGCCGATGGCCAGGATCATGCCGAACATGGTCAGGGTGTTGATGGTAAAGCCGCACGCCGCCAGGATCCCGAAGGTACCCAGCAATACCACCGGTACGGTCATGGTGGTAATGATGGTGGCGCGGAAGTTCTGCAGGAACAGGAACATCACCAGGAACACCAGCACGATCGCTTCGATCAGGGTGTGAACCACGCCGGAGATCGACTCGGTCACGACCGGGGTGGTGTCATACGGCACCACCGCCTTCATGCCAGGCGGGAAGAACGGCTCCAGGGACTTCACTGTTTCGCGGATGGCCTTGCCGGTGTCCAGAGCGTTGGCACCGGCCGCCAGCTTGATCGCCATACCGGAAGCCGGCTTGCCGTTGAACTGTGCACTGATGCTGTAGTTCTGGCCGCCCAGTTCG
Source organism: Pseudomonas paralactis (assembly GCF_001439735.1). GTDB lineage: Bacteria > Pseudomonadota > Gammaproteobacteria > Pseudomonadales > Pseudomonadaceae > Aquipseudomonas > Aquipseudomonas paralactis. The sequence continues at coordinate 102,854 of NZ_JYLN01000002.1, read as the reverse complement.
ATACGTGCGACGTCGCCCAAGCGGACTTGGGAACCGTCGGTGTTGACCTTCATCAGGATCTTGGCGAACTCTTCAGCGCTTTGCAGGCGCGTCTTGCCGATGATGGTGGCGTTCAGCTGAGTGCCGGGCAGGGCAGGCAAACCGCCCAGTTGACCGGTGGCCACCTGCACGTTCTGCGCCTTGATGGCGTTGCTGACATCCACCGGCGTGAGCTGGTAGTTGTTCAGCTTGGCCGGGTCGAGCCAGATACGCATGGCGTACTGCGAACCGAAGACCTGGAAGTCACCCACACCCGAGGTACGCGAAATCGGGTCCTGGATGTTGGACACGATGTAGTTGGACAGGTCGTCCTTGGTCATGCTGCCGTCTTCGGACACCAGACCGATCACCATCAGGAAGTTCTTCACCGACTTGGTCACGCGGATACCCTGTTGCTGCACTTCTTGCGGCAGCAGCGGGGTGGCCAGGTTCAGCTTGTTCTGCACCTGGACCTGGGCGATATCCGGGTTGGTACCCTGGTTGAACGTCGCGGTGATGGTCATGCTGCCGTCGGAGTTACTGTCCGAGGCGACGTAACGCAGGTTGTCGATACCGTTGAGCTGTTGCTCGATGACCTGCACCACGGTGTCCTGCACGGTTTGTGCGGACGCGCCTGGGTAGGTCACCTGGATATCAATGGCCGTCGGCGCAATGGCCGGGTATTGGTTGATGGGCAACTTCAGGATCGACAGTGCCCCGACCAGCATGATCACCAGGGCAATTACCCAGGCGAAAATGGGACGGTCGATAAAAAATTTCGACATGGATTACTCCCCTTGACCAGCAGCGGCAGCAGGCGCTGCAGCAGTACCGGCGGGTTTGGCGTTGTCGGCGTCCTTGACCTTGACTTCGATACCCGGCTTGATGAATTGCAGGCCTTCGGTGATCACGCGGTCACCGGCGTCCAGGCCTTTTTCCACCAGCCAGTAGGCACCGGCAGTGCGGTTGGCAACCAGTTCGCGTTGCTCGACCTTGTTGTCCTTGTTCACGATCAGCGCCGTCGGAATGCCGCGCAGGTCACGGGTCACGCCTTGTTGCGGAGCGAGAATGGCCTTGCTGTTCACACCCGCTTGCAGCTGTGCGTGCACAAACATGCCTGGCAGCAGCACATGGTCAGGGTTGGGGAACACCGCGCGCAGGGTCACGGAACCGGTGGTCTGGTCGACCGACACTTCGGAGAACTCCAGCTTGCCGTCCTGAGCGTAAGGCGTGCCGTCTTCCAGGGTCAGCTTGACCTTGGCCGCGTTTTCGCCGGCTTTCTCCAACTGACCGCTTTCCAGGTCGCGGCGCAGTTTCAGCATTTCAGCCGAGGACTGCGTAACGTCGACGTAGATCGGGTCCAGTTGCTGAATCACGGCCATCGCATCGGCCTGGCCATTGCTGACCAGTGCGCCTTCGGTCACTGCAGAACGACCAATGCGCCCGGAGATCGGCGCAAACACTTTGGTATAGCGCACGTTGATCTGGGCGGTTTGAACGTTTGCTTCGGCGGTCATGCGGTTGGAGACCGCGGTGTCGTATTCCTGACGGCTGACGGCCTGTTCATCGACCAACTGCTTGTAGCGGTCGCTGATGGACTTGGTCTGGGACAGGCTGGCTTGTGCGCTTTTGAGGGTGGCTTCATACACCGACGGGTCGATCTGGTAGAGCTGCTGCCCTTCCTTCACGTCGGCGCCTTCCTTGAACAGGCGCTTGAGAATGATGCCGTTGACCTGAGGCCGCACTTCCGCGATGCGATAGGCCGTGGTGCGGCCTGGCAACTCGGTAGTCAGGGTGAAGGCTTGCGGTTGAAGGGTGACCACGCCGACCTGAGGGGTTTGAGCGGGCGGTGCCGCTTCTTCCTTTTTACATCCGCTGAGCAGCGATGCCAGGGCGACGGCAGTGACCAGAGCGGTAACAGCTGGCTTAAGTTGCATGAAGATCCTCGGGTCAGGCGCGCAGAGTGCGCACAAGAAGTGTGGAAGGGTAAAAAACAAGCTGTGAGTGGATAAGTAGCTTGCTACGCAATATACTTACGTTCATGGTTGTTTGTAAACTCTTGACAGGCTTGGCGCAATGTTGACAAAGCACTGCCACAAGCCTCGATTCTAGTACGTTCGGCGCCCAAGACGGCGTCGTCCCACAATTATTCAGATGATGGTCAAGTACCATCCACAGTGTCCCGATTGAGGTTTTACTGCCATGGTTCGTCGCACCAAAGAGGAAGCTCAGGAAACGCGCAGCCAGATTCTCCAAGCCGCCGAGCAAGCCTTTTATGAGCGTGGCGTCGCGCGCACTACCCTGGCGGACATCGCCACGCTGGCAGGGGTGACGCGCGGGGCTATCTACTGGCACTTCAGTAACAAGTCCGACTTGCTTCAGGCACTGCTCGACACGTTGCACGAACCCCTGGACGAGCTGGCGCGGGCCAGTGAAAGCGAGGATGAAGCCGACCCGTTGGGCTGTATGCGCAAGCTGCTGATTCATCTCTACCATGAAGTGGCCCTGGACCCGAAAACCCGGCGCATCAACGAGATTCTGTTTCATAAGTGCGAGTTCACCGATGAAATGTGTGACATGCGCCGCCAACGCCAGACCCACACCCTTGAGTGCAACCTGCGCATCGGCTTGACGTTGCGTAACGCGGTCCATCGCGGGCAACTTCCAGCCACGCTGGATACCACCCGCGGGGCTGTGTGTATTCATGCCTTTATCCACGGGTTGATCGGCCAGTGGCTGCTGGTGCCTGACAGTTTTCAATTGCATCAGGACGCCGAGCGCTGGGCTGATATAGGGCTGGACATGCTGCGCCTGAGCCCCAGCCTGCGCAATTGAGACAAAATGCGTAATTGCGACCAGTTGTGTCAACAGTAAAGCCTAAGGATGGTCAATCGTCCTTCTGCCTGATTTGTGGGGGGACTTTATATACGGGCTGGCGGGCAGTTGATAGGTAGTCGGCTAAGTATTTTGTAGCGATATTGTTGCCGTTCTGTGAAGCGATGTTTCCAAGGGGTACATACAGGCACAAATGTGGGAGGGGGACTTGCCCCTGACACTGTAGGAGCGAGCTTGCTCGCGAAAAACGTCAACGATAACGCGTGCTTGCTGAATGAACGCGGCGCCTGTGAGTTTTTCGCGAGCAAGCTCGCTCCTACAGTATTTGCGGATGACGTTAGATCGGCAGCGTCGGGTAGTCGATATAACCCACCGGCCCTTTACCGTAGAAGGTTTCCGGGTGCGCCTGATTCAACGGCGCATCCGCCTTCAAGCGCGCCGGCAGGTCCGGGTTGGCAATGAATGGCACGCCGAAGGCCACCGCATCCGCCTTGCCCGCCGCCAGCCAGGCATTGGCGCTGTCTTTGGTGAAACGTTCGTTAGCAATGTATACACCGCCGAAGGCTTTTTTCAGCTGTGGGCCAAGGCTGTCCGCACCTTCTTTTTCACGCGAGCAGATAAAGGCGATGCCACGCTTGCCCAGTTCGCTGGCGACGTAGGTAAAGGTTTCGGCCAGGTTGGCGTCGCCCATGTCGTGGGAGTCGGCGCGCGGTGCCAGGTGCACACCGACGCGGCCAGCGCCCCAGACTTCGATGGCGGCGTCGGTGACTTCCAGCAGCAGACGCGCACGATTTTCCAGGGAACCACCGTAGTTGTCGGTGCGCTGGTTGGTGCTGCTTTGCAGGAACTGGTCAAGCAGGTAGCCGTTGGCTCCGTGGATTTCCACGCCGTCAAAGCCTGCGGCCTTGGCGTTTTCGGCGCCCACGCGGTAAGCGTCGACGATGTCGGCGATTTCAGCGGTTTCCAGGGCTCGCGGGGTAGGGTAATCGGCCAGTGGCCGCACCAGGCTGACGTGGCCTTTAGGCTGGATCGCGCTTGGCGCTACCGGAGTTTCGCCGTTCAGGTACGACTCGTGGGAGATGCGACCCACGTGCCACAGTTGCAGGAAGATCTTGCCGCCCGCGCCGTGCACGGCTTTGGTGATGTTGGCCCAGCCACGCACCTGGTCGTTGGACCAGATGCCCGGCGTGTCCGGGTAGCCCACGCCCATGGGCGTCACGGAGGTGGCTTCGCTGAGGATCAGCCCGGCGGATGCGCGCTGCACGTAGTACTCGGCCATCAGCGCGTTGGGCACGCGGCCTTCATCTGCACGGCAGCGGGTCAGCGGCGCCATGATGATGCGGTTCGACAGCTCCAGGTCGCCCAGTGTGATCGGATCGAAAATAGTCGTCATGGGAAAACACCTTTGTCTTTAAGTTGATCAGTGGGTCGCGGGGGCCAGGTCGGCATTGCCGCCCTGACGGAAAGTGAGGAGGGTCACGAGCAAGGCGAGGATGGCCAGGACGGCGGCAGCCAGTGGCACGCTGGTCAGGCCGAAGCCGTGGGCAATCACGCTGCCGCCGACCCAGGCGCCGAGGGCGTTGCCGATGTTGAAGGCACCGATGTTCAGGGTGGACACCAGGTTGGGAGCGGCCTTGCCGAAGGTCACCACGTTGATCTGCAACGCCGGTACGGCGGCAAACGAAGCGGTGGCCCACAGGAACAGGGTGATTTCGCTTGGTATCAGCGCAACGCTGGTCCAGCTCAACACCGTGGACACCACCGCCATGCTGATGAATACGCCGATCAGGGTGGCTGCCAGGCGCTTGTCGGCCAGTTTGCCGCCGATGATGTTGCCCAGCGTGAGGCCCAGGCCGATCAACAGCAGGGTCCAGGTCACGCCTTTGGGCGACACACCGGTGACATCACCCAGCAGTGGGGCCACGTAGGTGAAGAGGGTGAACATGGAGGCGGCGAACAGTGCCGTCATGCTCAGCGACAACCAAATGCCGGCGCCCTTGAGGGCCGCGAGTTCGGCGCGCATATCGAGTTTTTCTTCGTCACGTTTGGCGGGCAGGAAGCGGATCAGGCCGATCAGGGCGATCACGCCAATCACGGTCACCGCCCAAAAGGTCGAGCGCCAGCCGGCTTGCTGGCCCAATGCTGTGCCCAACGGTACGCCGAGCACGTTAGCCAGGGTCAACCCGGTGAACATCAAGGCTACCGCCGAAGCGCGTTTATTGGCTGGTACCAGGTTGGCCGCTACCACGGAGCCGATCCCGAAGAAGGCACCGTGGCACAGCGCGGTGACGACGCGGGCGAACATCAGTACGTTGTAGTCACTGGCTATGGCACAAAGCAGGTTGCCGACAATGAAGATGCCCATCAACGCTACCAGGGCGGCCTTGCGTGGCAGCCTGGCGGTGGCCAGTGCCATGAACGGCGCGCCGATGGCCACGCCCAGAGCGTAGCCGGTGACCAGCCAGCCGGCGCCGGGAATCGACACACCCAGGTCCGCCGCGACATCGGGCAGCAGCCCCATGATGACGAACTCAGTGGTGCCGATGGCGAAGGCGCTCAGGGCCAGTATGAGGAGCGAGAGGGGCATTTGCGTTTCCTTGGTTATTGCGGTGCGCTGAGTTCGGTTATGAGCGCCGTGAGGAAGGCTTGGATCGTTTCCTCATTGCGTTTGAAAAAGTGCCATTGCCCGGCCTTCTGGCTACTGATCAACCCCGCTCGTTGCAAAGTCGCCAGGTGCGCCGACACGGTCGACTGGGACAAGCCGCAGCGCTGGTCGATCTGCCCGGCACAGATGCCGTACTCGTGGTTGTGCAGTTGCTCGGGGAATTGCACTTTCGGGTCTTTGAGCCAGGTGAGGATGTCTCGTCGTACTGGGTGCGCCAGGGCTTTTATTATTTCGTCGAGGTCGATGGACATGGCAGGGTGCTCGGTGTCGTAAGCGTTATATCGCGATGAGGCGAACTTTAAATCGTCGCATCCCGATATACCAATATGATTTTGGTCTGAGACCAGTTCGAATCGGTATATCGGGTTATAACGATATGTGTGCGGCAGTGTTAGACTGCGCGACATGAATTATCTCGCACATCTGCACTTGGGCGGCCAACTTCCTGCACAACTGCTGGGCAGCCTTTATGGCGACTTCGTCAAAGGCCGCCTGCAGGGCCAGTTCAGCCCGCAAATCGAAGCGGCGATTCAGCTGCATCGCTCCATCGACCGCTTTACCGATAGCCATCCGTTGGTGGGCGAGGCGTTGTCGCGCTTTAGCCTGACCCGCAGGCGCTATGCCGGGATCGTCCTCGATGTGTTTTTCGACCATTGCCTGGCGCGAGATTGGGCGCTGTATGCCGACCAGCCTCTGGAGCGATTTACCTCGCAGGTGTATCGGGTGCTGGCGGCCGAACCCGCGTTGCCGGGGCGGCTGGCGCAGATTGCGCCGTATATGGCGGCGGATGACTGGTTGGGTTCGTATCGCGAATTTGCGGTGATGGAGCAGGTGTTGCGCGGGATTTCGCGGCGGCTGACTGACCCGCAGGCACTCGGATTTGCGATGCACGAGTTGCGCGAGCTTTATAAGCCGTTAAGTGAAGATTTCCAGGTGTTCTATCCCCAATTGCAGAGATTTGCGCAGATCCAACTGACCACCGATGTCTAAATGTGGGTGGGGGCTTGCTCCCTCCCACATATGACTGTGCCCGCTTTATGCCGCGAACGCAGGTCGAGCAGCCACTTGCTCAGCTTCCGGCACCGGGCCAAACAACGCCTTCTGCACCGCCTGCTGCGCCTGATACGCCAAGGCTGCGCGTTCCTGCCCGGCGCAGGCAATCGGCTTGAGCAGATGAATCTCCACGTCACCCTGTTCGTTGGAAAACAAGCGCATCAAGTGCGACAGCAAATCATCATCGCCAATGAACGGCGCCAGCGGGTCAACCCCACCGTCACGCAGATAACGAATCGCCACCGGTTGCAGCGATACGTCAGCATCGATCGCACTGGCCAGTAAGCGCCCGTGAAAAGTACGCAGGCTGCGCCCGTCGGTGGTGGTGCCCTCGGGGAACATCAGCAGCGGGTGCTGTTGCTCCAGATGCCGGGTCATCTGCTTGCGGATCAACTGGCTGTCACCTGCCCCGCGACGAATGAACAGGCTGCCGGCCTTGGCCGCCAACCAGCCAGCCACGGGCCAGGTGCGCACCTCGGCCTTGGACAAAAACGACAGCGGCGTAACCATGCCCAACAGTGGAATGTCGGTCCAGGACACGTGATTGCTCACCCACAACATCGGTGCTTGCGGCAGCTCACCGTGCACCGTTACGCGAAAGGGCAGGGCGTTGGTCAGTCGCGCCATAAAGAACCGCGACCAACGCTGTCGCCGCACCATCGAGTTGGCCACACCCAGACGCTCGAACAGGCCAAACACACTGGCCATGCTCAACCCCAGCGCCACCACCATCAGCACGCGGGCGATGCGCCCGTAGACGCGCAGGCGGTTCATCACATCGCCGCCTTGAAGTGCCGGGCATACCGTGGGCACAACTCATCGCGCTTGAGCAGGATGAATACATCGGCCACCTGGAAATCTTCATCCCAGCACGGCTCGCCGCAGATCTTCGCGCCCAGGCGCATATAGGCTTTGAGCAGCGGTGGCATTTCAGCGATGACGTTGGACGGCAAGTCCAGGGCCGGCAATGGTTTTTTCGGTTCGGCGCGCAGGTGTTCGTTGCACAGGTAGCGTTCGCGCAAACGCTGCATGATTGCGTGAGCCTGGATGCCGCCATCGTGCATCGGGATGCTCGCGCAGCCCATCAGGTAGCTGTAGCCGCCCTGGTTGAGCACTTCGGCCAACTCGCCCCAGAGCACCGCGATGGTGCCGCCGTTGCGGTAGGCCGGGTCGACGCAGGTGCGGCCGATTTCCAGGATCGGGCCCTGCAAGTGCAGCAGGCCATGCAGGCTGAATTCTTCTTCGCTGTAGAACCGGCCCAGGGTGCTGGCGGCCTGGTGGTCGAGTAAACGGGTGGTGGCGACGAGTCGACCGCTGTTCAAGTCCCGCACGCCGATGTGGCTGCAGTGAACATCATAGTCATCCATGTCCAGGCCCAGTTCCGCGCCTTTCAGCTTGGCGTTGAACTCGCCGCTGAACACGTTGAACCGCAGGGCCTGGGCTTCCTGCAAAGCCTTGGCGCCCACCAGGCGTTCGGCTTGCAGACGGCGTTCATTGCCTTTGTCGCTGATGCGGGCGATCTGAGTCATAGCGAGTCTCCGGGTGCCGGCCAGGTTGCGGCCAGTCGACTTTGTTGTCCAAAGTCAGGCTATGTAGCCTCGGTGTCATCTCCATGAAGTTACGGTGACGGTTGGATGACAGGCCAGCGGGATAGGGAGGGCAATGTCGCCTCATTCTTTCTCGGCAGCAGAAGGTTGAGGCCCTATAGGCCAAGTGGAACCTGATTAGCGTTCGGGCCACAAAAGGTAGACAAACCTATTAACGCGACCCTGCGACATTGGGAGCATGCATGGCTGTTTCACCTATCAGCTCAAATTCGATCGCTGGATGGAATTACCAGCCCGCGCCAGCCTTGGTGCAGTGGCCTATCGAAGGCTTCACCGGTATTCGTAGCAAAGACGGGCGCACCTATGGGCGCACCATCGGCGTACAGCCGAACTGGCGGGCGGCACCTCATTACCAGTACAAACCGGTAAATGCCCACCCTGGGCAAAAGCCTGGGAACATCTGGGGCGGATTCAGTCAGTGGAGCCGCGATAACTGCACCATCGTGGCGGTTATCAAGATGGCGATGATGCAGTTCGGCGAAAAACCTACGGATATTTTCAAAAAAGTACGTGAAACCCGGCATGGCTATCTGATTACCCTGCGAAATGGTGATACCACTTCGCTGAGCAAGGCTGAGGTGAAACAAGCAGCAGAGGCGGCAAAGCTCAAGTGCCAGAACATTCAGACCGCTATCTATGCCAACTTTATCGTGGCCGTTGCGGCAAAGCGTTTTCAGGAGCAAAGCCATGCCAGTGGGGCGGGAGACTACGCTCGCGCGCTGGATATCTTGAACAATGGCGGCAGTATCGAGTACGCCTTCAAACGGTTGGGCTTGTGGGAGCAGGTCGAGCAAGTGCCTCCCGAGGAACTGGCAAAGGGGCGCCTGGGGGTATTTCAATCTGGCAGTCACGTTTCGGTTTCTGTTGATGGCAACGAGGAGCGCTGGGGCAAGCGGGGCGGGGCGACACCTACGGGAGCCCAGGTTTACGAGGCCTACGGGTTCAAAAAACCTGCTGGGCAGTCACAGGGCGTTAACGCAAGCAGCAAGGTGGTGGCGTCGCCAAACCGTCATTTGTCTCGGCTAGGCTGGCGGGCTTGAATGCGCTGAGTGATCCTTTATGGTCAAACGTTTGTTGTGCGCTGCCTTGCTGGTTTTAACCACTGATGCCTGCGCCGAACAATGGCCGGCGACAGAGTGGGCCTATGGTCCGCAATTGGCGGGCCCGGCTGTTAAAGCGCTGGAAGATTTTGCTTTTGCACCGCGCAATGATGAAACGCGCGAAGGCATCCGCACCGACGCGCTGCTGGTGATTCGCGATGGCGAAATCATCTATGAGCGCTACGCCGCCCCTACCACCGCCAGCACGCCGCACCTGACCTGGTCGGTGAGCAAAAGCCTGATGGCCACCGTGCTGGGCGTAGCCTACGGTGAGGGCCGTTTCAAACTCACCGACCCGGCCGCACGCTTCTATCCGCCGATGAAACAGCACCCCAAGGTAAGCATGGCCGACTTGCTGCACTGGGCTTCGGGGCTGGATTGGCAGGAGGACTATGAATACGCCCCGTTGAAGTCTTCTGTGGTGGCGATGCTCTACACCCGGGGCCGCGCCGACATGGCGCAATTTGCCGCCGATACCAAGGCCGCCGCCGAACCCGGCCAGGCGTTCCGGTATTCCAGTGGCGACAGCAATATTCTGTCCGCTGTGCTTAAAGGGATGCTGGGTCACAAGGCATACATGAGCTATCCGTGGGATGCGTTGTTCAAGCCGTTGGGCATTCGCACCGCGACGTGGGAAACCGATGCCGACGAAACCTTTGTCGCCTCGTCCTATGCCTACCTCACCGCCCGTGATCTGGCGCGGGTCGGGCTACTGATGGAACGGGATGGGCGTTGGGGCGAGCAACAGTTGCTGCCCAAAGAGTGGGTGGCTTTCAATCGGCAGCCTTTCGATAAATTCCAGGCGGGCCAGGATGAAGCGGTACCGGGCGGGCACTGGTGGCTCAACAAGGGCACGCCCCAACCCTGGCCCGACGCGCCGGCCGACACCTTCGCTGCACTTGGGCACTGGGGCCAGGCACTGTTTGTGCTGCCCGGCGAACACCTGGTCATCGTGCGTTATGGCGATGATCGCGATGGCAGTTATCGGCATAACGAACTGCTCAAACGCGTGCTGGCGGCGGTGCGGTCATGATTCGCCGTCGGGTGGTTACCCGCTTTTTTCTACTGCTGTTGCTTGGCCTGTTGGGCTGGATGTGGCATGAGCGCGTCAACCTGCAAGCCTTCCCCGACATCATCGCAGCGTACACCGCCAAGGAGTATTGCTCGTGCCGGTACGTGGAGAACAACCCGGCGTCGTATTGCCTGGGGTATGTGAAGCAATACGTGCCCATCAGTGCGTTTATCGACACGCCGGAGCGCAGTGAAGTGACGGCGAGTGGTTTGGGGCGCACACATACGGCAAGGTGGCTGGGCAACCGCCAAGGCTGTCGCCTGACTCCCTGACACACTCACTCCTCTGTGGGAGCAGGCAAGCCAGTTCCCCCATTTGGATCCTCTGCTGGGCTCACGGAAAAAGGCTCGGCCCTGAGGTTCCACAGAGTGGAACCACCTTTGATTGTCCTCACGCGCACATCGCGCTTAGCTGTCGATGTGTCACCAACAAGAACGGGACCACCCGCCTGTGAGGAGAATCACCATGCGCCCCCACCAGCATATTCTGGATTGGCTCAGCGACGTCGCCAGCGACTTGCACGCTGTGCGTCACGACATCCACGCCCATCCTGAACTCGGCTTTGAAGAGAACCGCACGTCAGCGCTGGTCGCACAGTCACTTAAGGAGTGGGGTTACGAGGTACACACCGGCATCGGCAAGACCGGCGTGGTCGGTGTGTTGCGCAACGGCAGCAGCCCACGCACCCTGGGCATTCGTGCCGACATGGACGCCTTGCCCATCATCGAAAACACCGGTGCTTCCTACACCAGCCAGCACGCCGGTTGCATGCACGCTTGCGGGCATGACGGTCACACCACCATGTTGCTGGGCGCTGCACGCTACCTGGCGGCGACGCGGCAATTTGACGGTACCTTGAACCTGATTTTTCAGCCTGCTGAAGAAGGCCAGGGCGGTGCCGAGGCGATGTTGGCGGACGGTTTGCTGGAGCGTTTTCCCTGTGATGGGCTGTTCGGCATGCACAATATGCCGGGCTTGCCGGCGGGGCATCTGGGCTTGCGAGTTGGCCCGATGATGGCGTCCCAGGACTTGCTCACCGTGACCCTCGAAGGCGTCGGCGGCCACGGTTCCATGCCGCACCTTACCGTTGATCCACTGGTGGCGGCGGCCAGCATGGTCATGGCTTTGCAGACAGTAGTCGCGCGCAATATCGACACCCAGGAAGCCGCCGTTGTCACAGTCGGCGCGCTGCAAGCCGGCCAAGCCGCCAATGTGATTCCCCAGCAAGCCTTACTGCGCCTGAGCCTGCGCGCGCTCAACCCCAAGGTGCGCGAACACATGCTGGAACGGGTCAACGCGATCATCCAGACCCAGGCCGCCAGCTTCGGCTGCTCCGTGCAGATCGAACACCGCCCGGCCTATCCCGTGCTGGTCAACCATGCCGAAGAAACCGAGTTTGCCCGACAGGTCGGTGTGGCCTTGCTCGGTGCTGACGCGGTGGACGGCAACACCCGCACGCTGATGGGCAGCGAAGACTTCGCCTGGATGCTGCAGCGCTGCCCCGGCAGTTACCTGTTTATCGGCAACGGCGTGTCGCGGCCGATGGTGCACAACCCCGCCTATGACTTCAACGACGACATCCTGCTGACCGGCGCAGCCTACTGGGGCGCGCTGGCCGAGAGCTGGCTCAAACCCTTGTAGGAGCGAGCTTGCTCGCGAAAAACCCACAGGCGACACGGGCTCCCTGAAAGCGCTGCGTCATCGTTGACGATTTTCGCGAGCAAGCTCGCTCCTACAGCAACGCCTTTTTCTGCCGCTGGACCCTTTCCCTGATCGGTTGAACGGAGTGATCCTCATGCAGACTGCAAAATCTGGTGTTTCGCGCACCCGCCAAGTGGTGGCGGCGGTGATCGGCAACGCGTTGGAATGGTATGACTTCATCGTCTACGGCTTTCTCGCCAGCATCATCGCCCGGCAGTTCTTCCCCTCGGAAGACGAATACGCATCGCTGCTGATGGCCCTGGCCACCTTTGGCGTGGGCTTTTTCATGCGTCCGGTGGGCGGCATCCTGTTGGGTATTTATGCCGACCGCAAAGGCCGCAAAGCCGCGATGCAGTTGATTATCCGGCTGATGACCGTGTCTATCGCGCTGATCGCCTTCGCGCCGAACTACGCCGCGATCGGCATGGGTGCACCGTTGCTGATTGTGGTGGCGCGGATGCTTCAGGGCTTTGCCACCGGCGGTGAATATGCCAGCGCCACGGCCTTTTTGGTGGAGAGCGCCCCGGCCCATCGCAAGGGTTTGTATGGTTCCTGGCAATTGGTAGGGCAGTGCCTGGCGGTATTTGGTGGCGCGGCGATGGTGGCGCTGGTCACGCACTTCTTCTCTCCCGCAACCCTCGACCTGTGGGGCTGGCGCCTGCCGTTTGTGCTGGGCTTGCTGATCGGCCCGGTGGGGTTGTGGATTCGGCGGCACATGGAAGACCCGGAAGAGTTTATCCAGGCGCGTAAAAATGCCAGCGGCCCGGCGCCGAGCCTGATGCAGGTGCTGCGTGAGCATCGGCGCAGCATCCTGGTGTCGATGGGCCTGGCCTGCGGCGCGACGGTGTCGTTCTACGTGGTGCTGGTGAACATGCCGACCTTCGCCCACAAGAACCTCGGCCTGCCGCTGGACCAGGTACTGATGGTGCAGATGTTTGCGGTGGCGCTGATGACGGTGGTGATCCCGTTGTCCGGTTTGCTCTCGGATCGCCTGGGGCGGCGACCGGTGTTGATGGCCTTCACCCTGGCATTCTTCGTAATGGTCTACCCGCTATATGTGTGGGTGGCTGCCGCGCCGTCCATCGAGCGTTTGCTGGTGATGCAGGTGATGCTGTGCACGGCCATTGGCGGGTTCTTCGGCCCGGCGCCGACGGCATTGGCCGAGCAGTTTCCCATCGAGGTGCGCTCGACCGGCGTATCGGTGGCGTATAACGTGGCGGTGATGGTGTTCGGCGGTTTTGCGCCGTTGATCGTCACTTGGCTGAGCAAGGTACTGGGCACCCCGGTGGCGCCGTCCTTCTATGTATTGTTCGCGTGCGTGCTGACGCTGCTCGGCACCTACTGCATGCGCGAGGCTCCGCGGGCGAGCAAGCCGCTGCCGTTTTCCAGAGAGGTGAAGCCTTGAGTATTGTCGATTGGGATGCCACGCAACTGTCACAGGCGATTCATGGGCGGCAGGTGTCGTGCGAAGAGGTGATGCAGGCGTACCTGGCGCAGATCCAGCGTTTCAATCCCCGTGTGAATGCACTGGTGTCGTTGCGCGACAGCGACGCTGTGCTGGCTGAGGCCAGGGCCTGCGATCATGAGCTGGACCAGGGCCAATCCCGCGGCTGGATGCATGGCATGCCCCAGGCCATCAAGGACCTGGCGGCGACCCAAGGCTTGCGCACCACCTTGGGCTCGCCGCTGTTCGCCGAGCATGTACCGAACGAAGATGCCATCAGCGTGGCGCGAGTGCGGGCCAGTGGCGCGATCATCATCGGCAAGACCAACGTGCCGGAGTTCGGCCTGGGCTCTCACACCTACAACACGCTGTTTGGCACCACCGGCAATGCCTATGACCCACGCCTGGCGGCGGGTGGCAGCAGTGGCGGAGCGGCGGTGGCCCTGGCGCTGCGGATGTTGCCGGTGGCCGACGGCAGCGACATGATGGGCTCGCTGCGTAACCCGGCGGCGTTCAATAACGTGTTCGGCTTGCGCCCGTCCCAGGGCCGTGTGCCCCACGGGCCGATGCCGGAGCTGTTCGTGCAGCAACTGGGCACCGAAGGCCCGATGGGGCGCAGCGTAACGGATGTGGCGCGTCTGCTGAGCATTCAGTCCGGTTACGACCCCCGGGCGCCGTTGTCATCCCGAGACGATCCCGCTGTGCTGGGCCAGCCGTTGCAACGCGACTTCAACGGCGTGCGCCTCGGTTGGCTGGGTGACTACAACGGTTATCTGCCGATGGAAGACGGCCTGATGAGCCTGTGCGAAACGGCGCTGGGTGACTTCGCCGAGCTTGGCTGCGGAGTAGAAAGCTGCCAGCCGGAATTTTCAATGGCGCGTCTGTGGCGCTGCTGGCTGGTACACCGCCATTGGCTGGTGCACGGCAACCTCGGCGCGGCCTATGCCAACCCCAGGAAACGCGCGCTGCTCAAGCCTGAAGCGCAATGGGAAGTGGAGGGCGGCCAGGGCCTGAGTGCCCAGCAGGTGTACCAGGCGTCGGTGGATCGCAGCGAGTGGTATCGGGCCCTGGCCAAGTTGTTTGAACGTTACGATTTTCTGCTGTTGCCCACCGCCCAAGTGTTCCCTTTCGATGCACAACAGCCTTGTCCACGCCTCGTTGGCGGGCGTGAAATGGACACCTATCACCGCTGGATGGAGGTGGTGATCGGTCCGACACTCGCCGGTTTGCCGAGCATGAGCATCCCGGTGGGCTTCAACCCCCAGGGCTTGCCCATGGGCCTGCAAATCATCGGCCCGGCCCAGGCCGACCGAGCCGTGCTGCAATTGGCCTATGCCCATGAACAGCTGACCCAATGGGTGCAGCGCCGGCCGCCGGCGTGCCTGGCAACCGCCGGCTGAACCGTGACCGGGCCTGTATCTTGCTGTGTAAAAAAGATCATCCACCGGCAACAGGGAGATCGAACATGGAGACAGGCACGGTACGCTCGGTTGAGCGCGCACTGGCAATCGTCGAGTTGCTGGGCGAGCACCAGGCGCTGGGGCTGGAAGAACTGCACTACCTCACGCAGCTGCCCAAGGCCACGGTGTCGCGCATGTTGCTGACCTTGCAGGAACAGGGTTGGGTCTACCGCGGCCTGAGCGATCGGCGTTACCGCCTGCGTGCCCGGCGTTTGTTTGGCGATACCCAGCAACGCTTCAAGCGCCAGGTGGTGGAAAGCGCTGCGCCGTGGTTGGTGGAGCTCAGCGAACGTACCGGCTTGGTGGTGGACTTGTCCTGCTTCGACGGCGAGCGCCTGGAGGTCATGGAAAGCGCGATTCCCGGTGTGCTGCGCAAGCTTTACCCGAACAATTGCCAGATCGTCGGGCAGTATGCCAGCCTGTTTCACTCGGCGATGGGCAAGGCCTGCCTGACGCAACTGCCCCGTGATGAAGTGCAACGCCTGGCGGGCCGCGACCGGGTGGCCGCCGATGAGCAATACCATGCATGCGAGCACACCCAGCACCAGGGGTTCGGCCAGCGTACCGAGGGCTATTGGGAATACCCGGTGCGTTTGCCGTTTCTGATCCGTGCCGTGGCCTTGCCGGTGCGCGCCAATGGTCGGTTGGTGGGGAGCATGGCGCTGCATTGGCCAATGCATCAGTCGCCGGTGGAGCGAGTGTTGAATTTGCATATGGGCAGCCTTGAACAGGCGGTGTGCGAAGTGCAGCGAACGCTGGATTAAAAACACCGCAAAACCCTGTGGGAGCTGGCTTGCCTGCGATGACGGTGTGCCAGGCGAGAAATGGTTGACTGATACACCGCCATCGCAGGCAAGCCAGCTCCCACATTTGAATTTGCGCCGGTTGTGAGATTGCGCTTAAGGTTCGTCCAGGTTTTTTGCCCCATGAGTATATATGTTCAATGTCAAACCCCTGGTCTTCGCCCTGCTGACCTGTGCCACCGTGCCTGCCCACGCCGACTGGTATCTGGACAACGAATCCTCGCGCCTGTCTTTCGTCACCACCAAAAACACCGAGATTGCCGAAGTCCATCGCTTCCTGGTGTTGCACGGCAAAGTCGACGCCAAGGGCGCGGCGCAGTTGCAAGTGGAGATGGAGTCGATCAACAGCGGCATCCCGCTGCGCGACGAGCGCATGCGTAAAGAGCTGTTCCAGATCAAGGCTTTTCCCGACGCGCTGATCAGCGCCCAGATCAATCTGCAGCCCATCAACGACCTGGCGTCCGGCGCGCAGCTGGAGCTGCGCCTGCCGCTGAGCGTCGCCCTGCACGGCAAGACCCAAACCTACAGCGCCGAGTTGCTCGCTACGCGCCTGGATGAACGACGTTTTCAGGTGGTGACCCTGGAACCGGTGGTGCTGCACGCCGAGGACTTCGATCTCGCGCCGGGTGTGGCGGCCTTGCGCAAGGCGGCGGGGCTCAAGTCAATCAGTTTGTCGGTGCCGGTAGGTGCGGTACTGATCTTCACGGCGCGCTGACATGAGTGGCGCAGTGTTCCCGTGGCGCAGCGCCAATCAATTCGAACTGCTGATCGACGGGCCGAGTTTCTTCCCGCAGATGCTGGTGGGCATCGCGCGGGCCGAGCAGCAGGTGGATCTTGAGCTGTATCTGGTCGAAGCCGGCGCCTGTGCCGACGCGATGGTGCAGGCGCTGGTGCTGGCCGCCGAGCGCGGGGTGCAGGTGCGCTGCCTGTTCGATGATTACGGCAGCCTGGCGTTTACCCTCGGGCTGCGCAAGCGCTTGACCGATGCCGGCGTGCAGCTGCGCTTTTACAACCGCCTGAATTGGCGGCGCTGGATGCGCAACCTGTATCGCGATCACCGCAAGTTGTTGCTGATTGATCAGTGTGTCGCCGTGGTCGGCGGCACGGGCGTCACCGATGAATTCTGGACGCCGGGGCAAGACACTGCCGACTGGCATGAAGTCATGGTACAGATCAGCGGCCCGCTGGTGCTGGACTGGCAGGCCCTGTTCGACCGGCAATGGCACGCTAACGCCGCGCGCCGTGAATGGAAACCGGCGACCCATTTCGGTTTGCCACGCTTGCCCAAAGTGCCCGCCACCGGGCCGGGGCTGGGGCGCGTGGCGTATGCCGACGCGCGTCAGCATCGCGATATCCTGCAATCGTTGATTCGCGCCTTGAACAGCAGCAAAGGGCGTATCTGGCTGGCGACCCCGTACTTCCTGCCAACCTGGAGCGTGCGCCGCGCCTTGCGCCGGGCGGCAGGGCGCGGTGTGGATGTGCGCTTGCTGCTCACTGGCCCCCGTACCGATCATCCGTCGGTGCGCTATGCCGGGCACCGTTATTACCCGCGTCTGCTGCGCTCAGGCGTGCAGATCTTTGAATATCAGCCGTGCTTTTTGCACCTGAAGATGGTGCTGGTAGACGATTGGGTCAGCATTGGCTCGTGCAATTTCGACCACTGGAATTTGCGCTTCAACCTGGAAGCCAATCTTGAAGCGCTGGACCCGGGATTGACGGCGGCGGTGGTGAGCAGTTTCGAAGCGGACTTTGCCCAAAGCCAGGTGGTGAGCCTGGAGGCCTGGAAGGCGCGGCCATTGTGGCGGCGCGTGAAGCAGCGGGTATGGGGGTGGATTGATCGGTTGGTGGTCAATCTGCTCGACCGGCGCGGCTAGTCGCATCACTCAATCAAATGTGGGAGCTGGCTCCCACAAAAGCCAGCTCCCACAGCGACCGTGTTTACAGCTTCAGATCAGAGCAGCTCGAAGGTCTGCTGCTGCACATCCTGGGAATCCAACCCGATCTGCACATTGAACTCACCCGGTTCCGCCGCAAATTTGAGCTGGGCGTTGTAGAACTTCAAGTCGTCCTCGGTGATGGTGAAGTGCAGCGTGCGCGCTTCGCCGGCCTTGAGCATGACCTTCTGGAAGTTCTTCAGCTCCTTGATCGGGCGGATCATCGAACCGGCCACGTCCTGGATATACAACTGCACAACCGTTTCGCCATCGACCTTGCCAGTGTTCTTCACGGTGACGCTGGCGTCGAGCTTGCCGGTCTTGTTCAGCGTGGTGGACGACAGCGCCATGTCCGACAGGCTGAACTGCGTGTAGCTCAGGCCATAACCAAAGGGAAACAGGGGACCAGTGGTGTCATCGAAGTACTGCGAAGTGTAGTTGCCCGGCTTGCCTGGGGTGAACGGTCGGCCAATGGTCAGGTGGTTGTAGTAGGTCGGAATCTGCCCCACCGAACGCGGGAAAGTGATCGGCAGCTTGCCCGACGGGTTGTAGTCACCGAACAGCACGTCGGCGATGGCGTTGCCGCCTTCGGTACCTGCGAACCAGGTTTCCAGGATCGCGTCAGCCTGTTGGTTCTCTTCGAGAATCGACAGCGGACGGCCGTTCATCAGCACCAGCACCAGCGGTTTGCCGGTGGCTTTGAGGGCCTTGATCAAGTCGCGCTGGCTTTGCGGGATGTTCAGGTCGGTACGGCTCGACGACTCGTGGGACATGCCACGGGATTCGCCCACGGCCGCGACGATGACATCGGCGTTCTTCGCCGCGCTCACCGCTTCGTCGATCAATACCTGGGCAGGGCGCGGGTCATCTACCACTTCCGGAGCATCAAAGTTGAGGAAGTTAAGGTAGTCGAGCACCGCCTTGTCGCCGGTGATGTTGGCGCCACGGGCATAGATCACTTTGCCTTTTTCGCCGATCACGGCGTTCATGCCGTCGAGCAGGGTCACCGACTGCGCAGGCCGGCCGGCAGCCGCCCAACTGCCCATCATGTCGATCGGGGCCTTGGCCAGCGGGCCGACCAGAGCGATGGTTGCGGATTTTTTCAGCGGCAGGGTGTCGTTGTGGTTTTTCAGCAATACCAGGCTGCGGCGCGCAATGTCGCGGGCCTCGGCACGGTGCAGGCGGCTGTCGGCGTAGGTGTCGGCCGGGTCATCCTCGGCCTTGCCGATGCGCAGGTACGGGTCCTTGAACAGGCCCATGTCGTACTTGGCGCCGAGGACTTCGCGCACGGCGTTGTCGATGTCACTCTGCTGGATCTCGCCGGACTTGAGCAGCCCAGGCAGCTCCTTGCCATACAGCGAGTCGTTCATGCTCATGTCGATGCCGGCCTTAATCGCCAGCTTGGCCGCTTCACGCCCGTCCTTGGCCACGCCGTGCTTGATCAGCTCGAAGATCGCGCCGTGGTCGCTGACGGTCAGGCCCTTGAAGCCCCAGTCCTTGCGCAGCAAGTCGTTCATCAGCCAGGTGTTGGCGGTGGCGGGTACGCCGTTGATCGAGTTCAGCGCCACCATTACGCCGCCTGAGCCGGCCTTGATCGCTGCGTGATAGGGCGGCAGGTAGTCCTGGTACATCTTGACCGGGCTCATGTCGACCACGTTGTAGTCGCGCCCGCCTTCCACCGCGCCATAGAGGGCAAAGTGCTTGACGCTGGCCATGAGGCTGTCGGCATTCGCGGGGCTGGTGCCCTGGAACGCCTTGACCATGACTTCGGCAATGCGCGAGACCAGGTAGGTGTCTTCACCGAAACCTTCGGAGGTGCGGCCCCAGCGCGGGTCGCGCGAGATATCCACCATCGGTGCGAAGGTGATGTCGAGGCTGTCGGCGGCGGCTTCCTGGGCGGCGATGCGCCCGGAGCGGCCGATGGCGTCCATGTCCCAGCTGGAGGCCAGGGCCAGGCTGATCGGGAAAATGGTGCGGTGGCCGTGGATCACGTCATAGGCGAAGAACATCGGGATCTTCAAGCGGCTGCGCATGGCCGCGTCCTGCATCGGACGGTTTTCGGGGCGGGTGATGGAATTGAAGGTGCCTCCGATGCGGCCGGCGGCGATTTCCTTGCGGATCAGCTCGCGGGGCATTTCCGGGCCGATGCTGATCAGGCGCAATTGGCCGATCTTTTCGTCCAGGGTCATTTGCTTGAGCAGCTCGCTGACGAAGGCGTCCTTGTCTTTAAGCACAGCAGGCTTCGTTTCTGCCCAGACGGGGTGGGTGGCCAGCGTGGCAACAAGGCCGAGCAAACACAGCTTTTTCATGAATATCCTTTTTCGGCTACTGCGCAGCATTAAATGCATGCTGTCGGCCAAAATGTGGGAAACGTCTATTGTTGTTCGGGTGTTGTTCAGATAAATGCAGCACACTCTGAACTCTTTTTCGCGCTGGGCATCTTTGTAGCTGATTGGCTCGATGCATTCCAGTGGTGGCGGATTATGCCCCAAGCGCGTGGTTTATAGGGTTAGTCATCAAATTCCATCAAGATTGGGCAGGAGAAACACCATGCAAGCAGCACAAACTTACCGCTGGGGCTTCAAGGCCGCGGCTTTGCTATTGATCAGCAGCGTGCTGAGCGGTTGCGGCATCAACAACATCCCGACCCTGGACGAACAGGCCAAGGCGGCCTGGGGCCAGGTACAGAACCAGTATCAACGCCGCGCCGACCTGATCCCCAACCTGGTGGAAACGGTGAAGGCCTATGCCGCCCACGAACAGGAAACCCTCACCGCCGTGATCGAAGCACGGGCCAAGGCCACCTCGATCCAGGTGGATGCCAACACCCTCGACAACCCGGAAAAACTCAAGCAGTTCCAGCAAGCCCAGGACGGCCTGAGCGGCGCACTCAGCCGTTTGATGGTGGTGTCCGAGCGTTATCCGGACCTCAAGGCCAACCAGAACTTCCTGGCCTTGCAATCCCAGCTTGAAGGCACCGAAAACCGTATCGCCGTGGCCCGTCGTGATTTCATCCAGACCGTGCAGGCGTACAACACTGAAATCCGCACCTTCCCGGGCCGTCTGTGGCACAGCGTGATGTACAGCGACTTGCCGATCCGCGCCACGTTTGAAGCCACCAGCGCCGATGCCGACAAGGCGCCGCAGGTGAAATTCAAATAACGCTGCCTTGAGGTGTCGATGCGTTTATTACGGATAGGCCTGGCGTTTTGGCTACTGGCCTGCGTGGGCATGGCCCAGGCGGCCCTGACCTTCCCGGCATTGACCGGGCGGGTGGTGGACAACGCCCAGATGATCGACCCGGCAACGCGCCAGCAGCTCACGCAACAGTTGCAGGCGCTGGAGCAGACTTCCGGTGACCAGCTTGTGGTGGTCACCGTACCCGACCTGCAGGGCGTCCCGATTGAAGACTACGGTTATCAATTGGGACGCGCTTGGGGCATCGGCCAGAAGGGCAAGGACAACGGCGCCCTGTTGATCGTGGCCCGTGATGAGCGCCAATTGCGCATCGAAGTGGGTTACGGCCTGGAAGGCGTGCTGACGGATGCGCAGTCGTGGGTGATCATCAACCAGGTGATTTTGCCCAAGTTCAAGACCGGCAATTTCAGCCAGGGCATCAGCGACGGCGTGGCGGCGATGATCCAGGTGGTGGGCGGTGAACCCTTGGCGGTGCCTGCCCATGTGGCGGATGCGAATTTCGCCAAGGATAATCCCGGGTTTTCCATCGGCCTGTTTATCCTGCTGATCGGCGTGTTGTGGCTGTGCAATCGCATGGGCTTGCCGGTAGGCGCTATCTTGCTGGCCATTCTCAGCAGCAGCGGGCGCGGCGGCGGTGGGGGCGGCGGTGGCGGTGGTTTCCGTGGCGGCGGGGGTGGCTTCGGCGGTGGCGGGGCTTCGGGCGGCTGGTAATGACAATAACGAGAAAAGAGCATCTACAACCATGGCATTACTGACTGAACATGAGCAGCGCCAAGTCGCCGAAGCGATTGCCCGGGTCGAAAAAACTACCGATGCAGAGCTGGTGACCGTGCTGGCGGCGCGTGCCGACGATTACGCGTATATCCCGTTGCTGTGGGCCAGCCTCATCGCGTTGGTGGTGCCGGGCGTGGTGCATTACTTGTCGGGTTACCTGACCATGTACACCTTGCTGTTGGCGCAATGGGCGACGTTCATTGTGTTGTGCCTGGTGTTTCGTTTGCCCAAG
This sequence comes from Pseudomonas paralactis, assembly GCF_001439735.1. Lineage (GTDB taxonomy): Bacteria > Pseudomonadota > Gammaproteobacteria > Pseudomonadales > Pseudomonadaceae > Aquipseudomonas > Aquipseudomonas paralactis. The sequence continues at coordinate 80,958 of NZ_JYLN01000002.1, read as the reverse complement.
GTCACCACCCGCCTGATTCCCCGTTCCGTTCGCCACTGGCGTGCCTCGAACCTGGCGCGTCGGCAGTTTCTGGAGCAGAACCTGCACCACACGCTGGGCAGCACCGGCGTGCTGATATTTGTCAGCGAGGCGGAACGCTACGTCGAGATTCTCGTCGATGACGGCATTTCCAAACGCCTGGATGACAGCAGTTGGGACGCCATCGTCAAAGCATTTACCCAGCAGGTCAAACAGGGGCAGACGCTTGCCGGGTTTATTACCTGCATCGAGGCGTGCGGGGAGTTGCTCAAGGTGCATGTGCCCGTTACCCACACCCGCAACGAACTGCCCAATCGCTTGGTCGTACTCGAATAACTGCTTTTTTGTAGGAGCGAGCTTGCTCGCGAAAAACGCTCAGACGCCGCGTTCATTCAGGACACCCGCGTTATCGTTGACGTTTTTCGCGAGCAAGCTCGCTCCTACACAGGGTACGCCAGCTCCGGGTTCGATTGACCGTTGATCAAATAACCCCGTGCCCTGAACCCCTATCCCCCCTAAAATGCCCGGCATTCTTTGCCCGAGGCGTTTTTGTTCATGTCCGTCACCGCTCAACCCGCCACCCCTGCGCCGGATCATCACGCTCAGTTCATCCAGTTGCTGAGCACCAGCCTTGCGCAAAACGCCTTTATCAAGCTGGTGCTGGCCAAGTACGTCGGTGAAGAGGCCGAGCTGCAACGGCTGATCATCAAGCCGGTCACCGTCAAGGACCAGCCGTGCCTGTCCTTCGTGTACCGCTACAAAACCCGCGATATCACCAAGAATTTCCCCTTGGCCGACGGCGTAGCGGCGATTGCCGAGCTGTTGCCTGCGTCGTTCAAGAACGCGCATTTGCTGTCGCTGACCGACGAAGCCCAGCTTGAATACAGCAAGAAGAACAAAAGCTCACTGTTCAAAAGCAAACCGCAACAACTGCGCGAAGCACCGTCGGCCGAGCATAACCGTGAGAAGAACCGCTACCTCGACCTGAGCCGGCCGTTCCTCGCCGACCTGGGTGTGACCGACGCCAGGCAGGCGCTGATCCCATCGATGTCGCGCAAGTGGAAGCAGATCAACAAGTTCATCGAAGTGTTCAGCCATGCGCTGACAACGTCGCCGTTGAAGCTGGACCAACCGGTGCGCGTCGCCGATTTTGGTTCGGGAAAGGGCTACCTGACCTTCGCCATTCACGATTACCTGCGCAATACCCTCAAGGCCGAGGGCGAGGTCACCGGTGTCGAGTTGCGTGAAGACATGGTCACCTTGTGTAACAGCGCTGCTGCGCGCCTGGAGCATCCGGGGCTGGTATTCAAGTGCGGCGATGTACGCAGCGTGGCGCCCAGTGAGCTGGACGTGATGATTGCCTTGCATGCCTGCGACATCGCCACCGACTACGCGATCCACACCGGCATCCGTTCCGGTGCGTCGATCATCATGTGTTCGCCGTGCTGCCACAAACAGATCCGCCTGCAGATCCAGAGTCCGGCGTTGCTCAAGCCGATGCTGCAATACGGCCTGCACCTGGGCCAGCAGGCAGAAATGGTCACCGACAGCCTGCGTGCATTGTTCCTTGAAGCCTGCGGCTATGAGACCAAGGTGTTCGAGTTCATCTCGTTGGAACACACGAACAAGAACAAGATGATCCTGGCGGTCAAACGTGCCGAGCCTGTGGACAACGCGCAGCTATTGGCAAAAATCCAGGAGCTCAAGGCGTTCTATCACATCACCGAGCATTGCCTGGAAACCCTGTTGCGCGGGGATGGCTACCTGGCCTGAAATGGGCGCGGTCCCTGTGGGAGCTGGCTTGCCTGCGATGACCATGGTGGCTGCACCACCGCTATCGCAGGCAAGCCAGCTCCCACAGTTGGAATGCGTGTGTGGTTAGAAGAAGCGTGTGACGCTGATCTTCGCATCACGCCCCTTGGTGTAGGCACGGTCGCCACTCAAGGCTGGGCGGAAGTTACTGTTGAACAGATTGTCCACCGTGAAGTTCACCTCGGTGCCTTTGAGGTAAGCCTGCTGCGGTTTCCATTTAGCGAACAGGCCCTGGGTGTTGTAGCGCTTGTTGCCATACTGGTCGAAGAACAAATCACCCACGCCGGAGCCCGGGCCACCGGAGTATTTGTCGCTGGGCAGGCGGTCGGTGGCACCGATGAACTGGCCCATCCAGCCCACCTGAGCATCCCAGGCCGGGATGTTGGTGCCCAGTACCAGCACCCATTTGGTCGGCGGGATATCCCGCGCCGCCACGTCCGGGCCCCATGGATTGGTGTAGGCGCCCTGGTGCTGGCCCTTGGCATAAGCAAACGACACCGAACCAAACAGGTAGGTAGAGTTATAGATCGATTCGAGTTCGACACCCTTGATGGTCATGCCGCCGATATTGCGGTAGTTGGACATCGGCCCCAGCGGGCACGCTGAAGCGATGCTGCCGCCGTTGATGGCCTGGTTCTGACAGCCTACGCCGGTGGCCTTGAAGATTTCGTCTTCGACCTTGTTGTGGAACAAGGTGGTGCGCAGTTGCAGGTTATCGTCCTGGGCAAACAGGTTGTCGAAGTTGGTGATGTTGCCCAGGGTGATCGAGGTGATGCGCTCCGGGTCCAGGTCCACGCTGGTCGCGGTGCGGCTGCCCAGGCCCTGTACTTCATATTGTTCATCGATCACCGGCGCGCGCCAGGTCTGGCTCCAGTTGGCAAACAGCCCGACATTCGGGGTCACGGTCCAGAACAGCGCCAGACGCGGCGACCAACCGGTGTAGGTGCGGTCGCTGTAGTCGTGGCCAACCGCGGGGTCGGGGTTGTTGTAGTAGGGCGCATCGTTGCCCTCGCCGCGGTTGCGCACGTGGTCATAACGCAGCGACGGCGTGATCGTCACGTCGCCCAGGGTGACCGCGTCCTGGATGAAGAAGCTGTTGGTGTCGACTTTGCCGTGGGGCATAAAGCCTGGCTGGAAGTGCCCGTAGTTATAGCGCGGGGTGTTGTAGGTGCTGCCGGGCATCCACATTTCGGTTTCGCGGGTGTGCTTGCGGATCTGCCCGCCGACGGTCACCGCGTGCTGCAAGGGCCCGGTGTCGAAGAGGCTGACGTTGCGGATGTCCAGGTGCTTGTCGGTGTAGGCGGTGTCCATCTTGCGCCCGCCGGTGGCCAGTTGGAAAAACGCGGTGGCGTCACGCTCGTCGGTCTGTTCGGTGTTGGATTGGGAGTATTTGACGGTGAGGTCTACCAGCGGGTTATCCAGCGGCTGGTAGTGATACTTGCCCGACCAGGTGGTGTCGACCGTGTCGCGGTGCGCGAGGAAACGCTTCAACGCACCTTCGTAGCCGTAGCGGTCGATGTTGAACTGGGTGGGCGGCGTCGGGTAGCTCGCGGCGGAAAACGGCGTCCAGCGGTTGCTGTGAGAGCGCGAGTACGACAGGCCGACACTCTGCTCATCGGTGAAATACGCATTGACCTTGAACAACTTGCCGTCCACATCCTGCGCGCTGTTGGGCAGGCGCTGAGGGTTGATCGGGTACTCGTTGTTGTCGTTGGGTAACTTGGCGGCTACCTTCATATCGCCGCCGTCCCGTTGGGTCAGGTAGGCGAGGGCGTCAAAACGGCCATCGTCGGTGCGGCCATACACGGCACCGCTGTAGACCTGTTCATGGTCGTTGCTGGAGTAGCCGTATTTGAGCATCGCGCCGCTGTTGCGCCCGTCCTGGAGCAGGTCCGGGGCGTCCTTGGTGATCATGTTGACGGTGCCGCCGAAGCCGCCATTGCCGGTGAACGGCGAGTTGGGGCCTTTTTCCACTTCGATGCGCTTGATCAGCTCGGGTTCGATAAACACCGTGCCTTGCTGGTAGCGCTCAAAGCCGGTCTTGGTGGCGCCGTCGACGGTCATCGGCACGTCTTCGGCATCGCCGAAACCACGGATGTTGATGGTCTGCCCGCCAGGTTTGAGCGAGCCGCCCTGGCTGACGCCGGGCAGGGTCTGCAACAGGCTGGGAATGTTATTGGACTGGTAGCGGTCGATATCGGCCTGGGTCAGGGTGGAGCGGTTGACGGTGCTGGCGTTCACTTCGTTGCCGGTGCCGATCACGCTCAGTGTGTCCAGCTGGATCGCGGCGCTGCTGGTGGCCTTGCCCTCATCGGGGCGCACTACGTAGGTGCTGCCGACCTTGATCAGGGTGAACTCGCCGTTTTTCAGCAGCGAACGAATGGCCACTTCTGCGCTGTAGTCACCGTCGAGCGCCGGCGCTTTCAGGTTTTTGAGCAGGCTTTCATCGAACAGCAGCTGGATTTTCGCCTGTTGTGCCACCTGGCTCAGTGATGTGGCCAGTGACTGGGCCGGCAGGTGCAGCGTGAACGACTCGGCCTGGGCGCTGAGACTGAAGGCCAGGCACGTGGCGATGAGCGTGGGTCGAACAAACAAGTGCGAAGCGTGGCAAGGCGCGCGAAACATGAAATCCCCCGGGGCGGCTAAATAGCCAAAAAGGTGTGCGTATCAAACACGGACGGGAGGAAGACGGGGCAGGCCAAAAAAACCACACATGCGAATGCAAAATATTCTCATGTGTGCAGTGTTAAGGCTATTTGCTCGGCTCGACTCTCACACTGCCATCGGCCAAGACCACGGTTTTTACCGGCAACAGGGCGGGCAGGGCGTTGAGCAGCGCATCGGGGTCATTCACATCCAGGTTGCCCGACACCTTGAGTTGCGCCACGGCCTTGCTGACCTGCAACGGCGGCTGGGGACGGTACAGGCTCAGCTCGTCGATCAGGCTGGCCAGTTCGCGGTTGCGAAACGATAGATGCCCGCTGCGCCAATCAGCCACTTCTTCAGCGCTGAGGGTTTGTTGTTGCAGGGTGCCTTTGGCGTAGCTGTAAGCGGCACGTTGCCGGGCGCCGAGCAGGGTGATGGCGCTTTTGCTGTCCGGTTCGAACGCCACCTGACCATGGGCGACGCTCACCACCAGTTGCTGCTGGCTGCGGCGCACGTCAAAACCAGTGCCCACCACCCGTATGATCGACTCGCCGGCTTGCACGTAGAGTGGCCGCTCCTTGTCCGCCGCCACTTCGATATACAGCTGGCCTTTGTCCAGATGCAGAACCCGTTGATGGGCGCTGAAGTCCACGCGAAGCTGGGTGTTGGCATTCACATACAGGGTGCTGCCATCGGGCAGGTGCATGGTGCGCATACCTTTGGCATGAGCGGCGACCTGGGTGTGATACAGCTCGCGGGGGGCGCCGATGTGTGTCGCCAGCACGGCGCAAAGCAGGGCAGCGGCCACCGCCAGGGCCGGGCGCCAGAGGCTGAGCTTGCGTTTGGGCAGTGGTACCGCTTTGTTCAGTTGCTGCAACTGGGCGAGGTCGGCCCACAGTTGTTCGAATTCGGCATAGGCACGCGCATGGGCCGGCACCGCCTGCCAGGCGGCAAAGGCTTTGCGGTCGGCACGGCTGGCAGCGTTGCGGTTGCGTGCAAACCAACTGGCGGCTTGGGCGTCGATGGAGTCGCTCGCTTGGCTGTCCAGGGCGTCGATGTCGCTCAGGCGGTTCATTCTGGCTGCTCCGTGCCGGGGTCGGATTGAAGGCGTCGCTTGCAATGCAGCAGGGCCAGGGCGATGTGCTTTTCCACCATGCTGGTGGAGATGCCCATGCGTTCGGCGATCTGTGCCTGGCTCAAGCCTTCGAAGCGGTGCAGCATAAGGGCTTCTCGCCGGCGGGGCGAGAGTTCGGCGAGGACTTCTTTCAACTGTTCCAGGCGTTGCAGGCGAAGGGCGGCAGCCATGGGGTCGTGCTGTTCGTCGGTGACCGGCTCGATATCCATTGCGGCGTGGTCGGGATGGGCGGTGTGCCGTACCTTCTGTTTGCGCCAGTGATCGCGCAGCAGATTGCGCGCCATTTGGAACAGGAACGCCCGTGGCTGCTCGACCTTGGCCCGGTCGCGGTAGCCCAGCCACTGGGTAAAGACATCCTGAGTCATGTCTGCCGCGTCGCTGGCGTTGTCCGTGCGTTTACGCAGGAAATACAGAATATCTGCATAAAACCCGCGACAGGCATCGGCCGACGACGGGTCGGGCTTGGGACGAGACATGGATATCCTTCTTGACGAAGCACGGCGTGGAAAAGTCGTGAATGATATCGAGAATTATTGTTATTTGTCTCTGTTAATGTGCACCCTTTCATCACCTGTAGGAGCGAGCTTGCTCGCGAAAAACGAATAGGCAACACGAACACCCAAAGGTGCTGCGTTATCGCTGGCGTGATTCGCGAGCAGGGTGTTTATTTCAGAAGTGTTTTGAGTTGTTCGATCCCTGCCTCATCCAACGCAAACACCGGCAACCGTGGATCCCCCACTTCCAACCCGGTCAGGCGCAACCCGGCCTTGACCGTCGTCGGCAAGCCGCCCTTGAGGATAAATTGCAGCAACGGCAACTGCCGATAGAACAGCTCGCGTGCCTTGTTCAAGTCATTGGCCAGCACTGCCTGGTACAAGTCCAGGTTGAGCTGAGGGATCAAGTTCGGCGCCGCGGTGCACCAGCCTTTGGCACCGGCCGCGAAGGCTTCCAGGGCCAGCGGGTTGCAGCCGTTGTAGAAAGGCACGTCACTCTCAAGTTTTAACTGGTGCATGCGCTGGATGTCGCCCGTGCTCTCCTTGACCATGGTCACGTTGTCGACCTGCTTGAGGATGCGCAGGATCAAATCCACCGACATGTCGGTACCGCTGGTGGCCGGGTTGTTGTAGAGCATGATCGGCACGCCGACGCTGTCGCCGATCGCGGCGTAGTGGGCGAGGATTTGCGCGTCGCTGAGTTTCCAGTATGAGGCGGGCAGCACCATGACCACATCGGCGCCGTGCGCCTCGGCATAACGGGCACGCCGCACAGCCTTGGCGGTGGTCAGGTCGGACACGCTGACAATGGTCGGCACGCGCTTGGCGACTTTTTCGATGCTGTAGGCACTGACATCGTCCCACTCGGCATCGCTCAGGTAAGCGCCTTCGCCGGTGCTGCCCAGCGGCGCAATGGCGTGGACGCCGCTGTCGACCAAGCGGTCGATGGAACGCCCCAGGGCGTCGAAGTCAACACGCTGACCATCAGCACTGAACGGGGTGATGGTGTAGCCGATGATGCCGTGAATAGTTGGATTGGACATGGGAAAACTCCGGTCAAAAAGGGGGCGATCAGTTCAGGCAATCGGCGTGTTTACGCAGGTTTTGCCGCGCGTAGTAATTGAACGCGGCGCCGTGGCGCTTGGGCTTGGAAATCCAGTCATGGGCCTCGCGCCCCAACTCCGGCAGGATCGGCTTGACGGTGCCCGCGGACATCGCCAGCAACTGCAACCTGGCCGCCCGCTCGATCAACTGCGCGATGACGCAGGCTTCTTCGATGCTGGCCCCGGTGGACAACTGGCCATGGTGCGAGAGCAGAATGGCGCGTTTGTCGCCCAGCGCCGTGGTGATGATTTCCCCTTCTTCATTGCCTACCGGTACGCCGGGCCAGGCCTGCAGGAACGCGCAATCTTCATACAGCGGGCAGAGGTCCATATGCGACACCTGCAACGGCACTTCCAGCATCGACAGCGCGGCAATGTGCGTGGGGTGTGTATGGATGATGCAGTTTACATCCGGGCGCCCGCGGTACACCCAGGTGTGAAAGCGGTTGGCCGGGTTAGGAATGCCATGCCCTTCGAGCACTTCCAGGTCTTCGTTGACCAGCAGCAGGTTACTGGCGGTGATTTCATCAAAACCCAGGCCCAGTTGCTGAGTGTAGTAGGTGCCCGGTGCAGGCCCCCGTGCGGTAATTTGCCCGGCCAGGCCGGAATCGTGGCCGTGTTCGAACAGAATTCGGCAGGTCAGCGCCAGCTTTTGCCGCTCGGTCCACGTATTATCTGCCAGGCTGTTTTGCATCTGGCTCAGGGCTTGCTTGACCAGTTGGTCTTTTGGGAGTGCTAATGTCTTGGCCATATCGGTGTCCTTTGGGTGGTTCAATGGACGTCGGATTTGCTGCTCGCCCGCTGCTCGCAAGGTCGTTGGGGACATGCAAATGACACTAAAGATGCTATATGACACTTTGTGTCATTGGCAAGCACGGCTCATCGCTTTCTGCATGGATTAACCGCAGCAAATGTCTATCCGTTTGAAATTATTGAGAAAAAAACTTGGCGTAACCCTGGAATCCCTGGCCGAAAAATCCGGGATGACCAAGAGTTACCTGTCGAAGGTGGAGCGCGGGCTGAACACGCCGTCCATTGCCGCTGCGCTGAAACTGGCCAAGGCCCTGAACGTGAAAGTCGAAGAGTTGTTCAGCGAAGACAAGGTCAGCCTCGACAGCTATAGCCTGGTGCGCAGCCATGAACGGCCCGACACGTCGCCGGGTTACGCGGTGCTTGCCCATCAAGTCAGTGAACGCAGCTTGTTGCCGTTTATCATCTACCCGCCGGCGGAGTTCACCGACAAGACCTTCAAGGAGCACTTGGGGGAAGAGTTTCTGTTCGTCCATGAAGGCCAGGTGGAAGTGGATTTCATGAGCGAGCGCGTGCTGCTGGAGCGCGGTGACGCGCTGCATTTCAATGCGCAGAAACCCCACCGGATTCGCTCGGTGGGGGAGGTGCAGGCGCAGTTGCTGGTGGTGGTGCACAGCGCGGAAGAATGACCGCGATCAGTATGTGAAATCAGTGTTCGACCGGGACTGAAAGCGCCGGATTACCCAGCGGATGCGTGCGCGCTGCGAAGAACTTCAACTGCGCCCCAGTCCCTTCAAACAGCTGTGAATACCGCTGCTTCTGCTGACGAATAAAGCCCTCAGTGCGCCCCGACACCGAGATTGCCAGGGTGGTGATGCCGGCCTGGCGAATCGCATCCACCAGGTGCTTATCCTGCGGCCCCAGGTCATGGCCGAAAATGCACAACGCGCCTGTATGGGTCAGCAACTGCTCATAACAGAACGACAGATAATCCGAACTGCGAATGCTCTTGAGCTTTTCCTCAACCTTGCCTTCGCTGACAAACAGCGGCACATCGTCCAGGGTCTTGATCGTGTTGTTGATCGCAAAACTGCTGAGCAAAGTGCTGTCGGTGGACGGCAGTTTGCGCGCCGTACCGTCAAGGTTGCGCACCAGATGCAGGCCGCCGTGCAGGTAGAGAATGCGCGTGGTGTCGGTGTGGGTATTGCGCAGATCAAAGCTTGAATCAGCGCTGCGGAACAGGTCGTCGATCCCTGGCGTGTGCAGGATTGCCCAGTAGTTGAGCAAGTCGTAGTTGCTGGTGAAGACAGTGGCGTAGCGTGCCAACTCAGCGTTGATCGTCGCCAGGGTCGATGGCTGCACCAGTCGCCACGGGATGTGAACGGTGTGGATGGTGTTGATCAGCGCTTCTTTGATTGCGTAGTAGCGATTACGCGGCGCCGCCGAACTGACCGCCAGGGCCTTGTTGACCCGGCTGGTGGTTTTCAAGGCGCCCAGGGCTTGCTCGAAACTGCGGGTTTGCAGGGCATCGAACACGCTGAGTTCGGATTGGCTCAGGGGCTTTTCTTCCACGGTGCGGGCGTTTTCGAACAACGAGTCGTAGGCAAAGTCTTCCCAGATCGTGCGGCTGGCGCCGTTGCCGATCAGAATCCCGCTGAAGTCGACGGTGTCGCGCAGGGCGCTCCAGTCTTCAAGGTGGGCGTCAATATCCTGGAAATCCTTCATTGCGGCGGGTCTACTCGAAATCGGCTGGGGGGGTGACTTTATCACGAGCCGGCGTTGATCCTGATCAAGATGCGCCATGCGGTACCGGTGGATTCTGTCGGCATAAAGCCTCTGAGGATCGACCATGAGCAGCACATTCTTCATCCCCGCCGTCAACATCATGGGCAGCGACTGCCTCGACGAAGCCATGACCGCCATTCGCGCCTACCACTTTCGTAAAGCCTTGATCGTCACAGACGCCGGCCTGGCCAAAGCCGGTGTGGCGAGCCTGATCGCCGAGAAGTTGGCGATGCAGGATATTGACTCGGTGATCTACGACGGCGCCAAGCCCAACCCCACGGTAGAAAACGTCGAGAAGGGGCTGGCGCTGCTGCAACAGACGGCCTGCGATTTCGTGGTGTCCCTGGGCGGCGGTTCGCCCCATGACTGTGCCAAGGGCATTGCTCTGTGCGCCACCAACGGCGGACGCATCGGCGACTATGAAGGCGTCGATCAGTCGAGCAAGCCGCAACTGCCACTGGTCGCCATCAACACCACCGCCGGCACCGCCAGCGAGATGACGCGGTTTTGCATCATCACCGACGAAACCCGTCACGTGAAAATGGCCATCGTTGATCGTAACGTCACGCCGCTGCTGTCGGTCAACGACCCGGCGCTGATGGTTGGTATGCCCAAGAGCCTCACCGCCGCCACCGGGATGGATGCGCTGACCCACGCCATTGAAGCCTACGTGTCCACCGCCGCCACACCGATCACCGACGCCTGTGCGATCAAGGCCATCGAGCTGATCAGTGCCAACTTGCGCCTGGCGGTGCGCGACGGCAATGACATGGCCGCACGGGAAAACATGGCTTACGCACAGTTCCTCGCCGGTATGGCATTTAACAACGCGTCTCTGGGGTTTGTGCATGCCATGGCGCACCAACTGGGCGGTCTGTACGACCTGCCCCATGGCGTTTGCAACGCCGTGCTCCTGCCTCACGTACAAAGCTTCAATGCCAGCGTCAGCGCCAAGCGCTTGAGCGACGTGGCCCGTGCCCTGGGCGCGGACATCAAGGGCATCACCGTGGAGGAGGGCGCCCAGGCCGCCATCTCGGCAATACGCCGGCTGTCTCAGGACGTGGAAATCCCCGCCGGCCTGCGTGAGCTGGGTGCCAAGTTGCAGGACATCCCGGTGCTGGCTGCCAACGCGTTGAAGGACGCGTGCGGGTTGACCAACCCACGTCGGGCGGATCAGCGCCAGATTGAAGAGATATTTCGTAGCGCGTTTTGATGGGGCAGCCTCTGGCGGCAGGCGTTAAGCTACACGCTCAACACGTTCCACTTGAGCAAGTTTGCGGCGTGCCGCTGAGGTTCCCTAATGAGAGTTCTGTTATTCGGCGCCACCGGTATGGTCGGCCAGGGCGTGCTGCGCGAGTGCCTGCTCGCGGCGGATGTGCAGGAAGTGGTCGCCGTCGGCCGCACGCCCCTGACCCAGGCACATGGCAAGCTGCATCAGGTGTTGCACAGCGACATGCTCGACTTCCAGCCCCTGGAAAACCTGCTGCAAGGTTTTGATGCGTGTTTCTTTTGCCTCGGCGTATCGTCGGCGGGCGTGAACGAAGCCCGGTACACCCACCTCACCTATGACCTGACCCTGGTGGCTGCCAGCACGCTGGCGCGGCTTAATCCGCAGATGACGTTCATCTACGTGTCCGGCGCCGGCACGGACAGTTCCGAGACGGGCAAGTCGATGTGGGCGCGGGTCAAGGGCAAGACCGAAAACGCTTTGCTGCGTCAACCGTTCAAGGCGGTGTATCTGTTCCGTCCGGGGATCATCCAGCCGTTGCACGGCGTGCGCTCAAAGACGCCTTTGTATCAAGCTTTCTACAGTGTGCTGGGGCCGGTGCTTTCGTTTGTGCGGCGGGTAAAACCGGCTTGGGTGGTGAGTACCGAGGCTGTTGGCCGGGCAATGTTGCAGGCCGCGAGCCAGGGCGCGCCGCAGCCGGTGGTGGAGCAGGCCCAGATCAATCGCTTGGCTGCTGAGCGCCACTGAACTGAATCAATGCCACGCCGCCGATCAGCAGCAACGCGCCCAACACTCGCGGCGTTGTCAGTTGGCGTTGCACCAGGCCGAACAGGCCGAAGTGGTCGAGCAGCAACGACGCGAGAATCTGCCCGGCCATTGCCAACGCAATAAACCCTGACGCGCCGAGCTTGGGCAACAGCATCAACGCCAGTGAAATAAAACACACGCCAAAGGCGCCACCGGCCCACATCCACAGCGGTGCCTTGGCGATAAACGTCAGGCTCGGCAAGGGTAGGCGCAGGGCGATAATCACCGGCATCAGCACGATGATGCTCACTAACAACGACGCCAGCGTGGCCCACAATGGGTGGCCGAGCCCGCGCCCCAGGTTCGCATTGATCGCACTTTGAAACGGCACCACGGCTCCGGCGATCACCGCCAGCGCTAACAACCCCACCCAATGCAACACGCTCATCTTCACGCTCCCAGAAGTTTTGCTGGACTCTAGGCTATTCGTCACGCAAATTTAAATTCCAAGTTCTTATGTCGACCATGCATCTGATGAATGATCTGCGCCGCATCGACCTTAACCTGCTGGTGGTCCTGGACGCCTTGCTCAGTGAGCACCATGTGACCCGCGCCGCCGAGCGCCTGCACCTGAGCCAGCCGGCGGTGAGCCACGCGTTGGCGCGGCTGCGCGATATGCTTGGTGACCCGCTATTGGTGCGTCAGGGCGGCGCGCTGGTACCCACGGCTCGTGCCCTGGAGTTGGCAGCGCCATTGGCCCAAGCGCTGGGCCAGGTGCAGGCATTGTTGGCGCCGAATCGTTTTGACCCCGCCTCGGCCAAGCGCCGCTTTCGCGTGGCGATGTCGGACTACAGCGCGGCGATCCTGCTACCCGGGTTGGTTCGCATCCTGCGCAATGAAGCGCCTGGCATCGACCTGCAGATCATCCAGGCCAGCCGCGAAGGCATGGTGGATGGCGTGCTCAATGGCGATCTCGACCTGGCGGCTGGCGTATTCCCCGACATGCCCGCTGAACTGCGTACGACGGCCTTGTTCGAAGAGCATTACACCTGCCTGGTCGACCGCCACAGCCTTGCACCCGGCGGTGTGTTGGACCTGCCGACTTACCTGTCACGCCCCCATGTACTGTTGGAAATGCGCGGCAGTGGCACGCCGGAAATCGAACGGGCACTGTCTGCAATTCGTGAGCGGCGGCATGTGGCAATCAGCCTGCCGCATTGGGGCGTGGCGCCGCAGTTGATCAAGGGTACGGACTTGATCTTGACGGTGTCGTCCCGGGGTTTACTGAATATCGATCATCAACAGTTGCTGACCGTGCCACCGCCGTTTCATATTCCTTCGTTTGCTTTTGAGCTGGCCTGGCATATGCGGCGGGGTGGGGATGCTGGGTTGCAGTGGTTGATTGCGCGAGTGGGCGGTGTATTGTCCGATCATCACCGATAATAAGAGAAAACCTGAATGCTGACCGGCTTCAACCACCTGACCCTGGCCGTCACCGACGTGCCGCGCAGCGTCAACTTTTATCACCATCTGCTGCGCCTTCAACTCGATGCCACCTGGGATAACGGTGCGTACCTTTCATTGCCCGGGCTTTGGCTGTGCGTGTCGCTGGACCCGATGCGCTCGACCACTGAGGCAGTGGACTACACCCATTACGCCTTCAACGTCGATGCCGTTGATTTCACCGCGTTGGTCGGACGCCTGCGGGCCGCCGGCGTGCCGGAGTGGCGTGACAACCGCAGCGAAGGCGCGTCGTTTTATTTTCTCGATCCCGACGGCCACAAACTGGAGGTGCATGTCGGCGATCTGGCCTCGCGCCTGCAAGCCTGTCGTGCCAAGCCCTATGCCGGAATGAAGTTTTACCCACCGCGCTGAAACATGCAGAATCCATCATCTTTAAGTGTCCGTCGGAGCGTCTATTTATGACCCTATCCTTGCTGTTCGCCGTACTGGCTTCGGGTTTTATTTACGGCATTACCCCGGGCCCTGGCGTCCTGGCGGTGTTCGGCATCGGTGCGGCCCGAGGCCGGCGTGCCGGAGCGGGCTTTTTGTGCGGGCATTTGCTTGGCGATGTGGTGTGGTGCAGCACTGCGCTTATTGCCATCGTCGGTGCGCGCGAAGTCGGCAGCAGTGCGTTCGATGTATTGGGTGTGCTCAGCGGTGTGTATTTGTTCTGGCTCGGCTGGCGTGCGATTCGTACCCAGCGTCGCAGCAGCGATGCGCCTCAGGGCGCGGCGCGCCACCCATTCTGGCATGGCATCGTGTTTGGCTTGACCAACCCCAAGGCTTACCCGGTTGCCGTGGCGACCTTCACCGCATTGCTGTCCAGCCGTGCCGAGTTGTTGACGTGGTCGATGCTGCCGACGTTGATATTCCTCAGCTTTGTAGGCGGCTTTTTGGCCTATGGGATTTTGATCGGTGTGGTCGGCGCCCAACGAGTGCGTACGGTGTATCAGCGCCATGAAATTCTGATCACCAGGCTCTGCGGCGTGATGTTCATCGGCTTTGCCATTAATGCTCTGGCGCACGCATTGCCGGGCTTGTTCGCAAACAAGTCGGCGTGAGGTAAAGACAACCGTTCGTCGCACTGGCAAGTTTTTTCTAAACCTTTGCGGCTCTGAAAATTCGAATTCAGGGCGGGTGTAGATCCCCGCACCTATTTTTGCTCTGGAGGAACCCATCATGAGCCGCATGGCTATCCGGTTACGCACCGCCAGTTTCGCGATGCTGCTGGGCCTCGGCGCCAGCAATGCTTTCGCCCAGTCGCCTGCTGAATTTATCGAGCAGGCTTCGGCCAAAGGTATGGCCGATATCGAAACCAGTCGCATGGCCCACGCCAAGACCTCGTCCCAAGAGATCAAGGACTACACCATCGAGGTCATCAACGAGCGCACCCTGGCCAACCAGCACTTGGCCGCCATCGCCAAGAAGCTCGATTTGCCGGTCGCGCCAAGGGAAAAGATCGTCGATAAAGCCGAAACCCTGATGCCTGAACTCAAGGACGGCGACTCCTTTGACGCCGCCTATACAGCCCAGCAGGTCAAGGAAAGTGAAGACGCCATCGCCCTGTTCAAGAAAGAAGGCGCCGCGTCGGATGTGCCGGAGATAAAAGCGCTGGTGGATGAGACGCTGCCCAAGCTTGAGGAGCGCCTGCAAAAAGCCCGTGCCCTGGCATCGACCTATGGCAAGGGTCACCAAGGTGACGGTTAAGACCGTCGCCTGAAACGAAAACGGCGGTGGGAGCTATCCCAACCGCCGTTTTTTTATGCCTGGTTCAAGTCTGTCTTGGCCGGCGCCGCGTTGTCAGCGCAACCGTTGTTCACACTCAGGCTGCTGGCGCTGCCAATGTTGCGGTATTCCTGGCGCAGCTTTTCCAGCTCCTTGCGGTCCAGGCCATCGAGGCTGAGCACGGCGTTCTGGGCATCTTTGGACACGCGCAGCAGCTCGTCAATCTTGATATGCAGGATATCGTTGTCGCGGTTTTGCGTGTTCTGGATCAGGAACACCATCAGGAACGTGATAATGGTCGTCGAGGTATTGATGATCAGTTGCCAGGTGTCGTTGTAGTGGAAATAGGGCCCACTCAGGCCCCATATCAGGATCAGCGCCACCGCTGTGTAAAAGGTTCGGGGGCTGCCTGCCCAGCGCGACAGGGTTTGGGAGACTGTGGAAAATTTCATTACCGTTTCCTTTGTGAAGAGGTGATAAATCATTGACCACGTCACTTCTCTGAAATTTCTTTTAACAATTGTCTCGGTGCCCAGTGCTGGAGGGTTCAATCGCCTTCAAAGTTAGAACGCCAGCTCTGCCTGACCTGCGCCTTCCAGCGCCAGCAAATACTGCTTGGCCTGCAACCCGCCGGCAAACCCGGTCAGGCTGCCTGATGCGCCAATCACTCGGTGGCAGGGGGCGATGATTGAGATTGGATTACGCCCATTCGCCGCACCGACTGCGCGTACTGCCTTGGGGTTGCCGATCTGTTGGGCAATCTGGCTGTAGCTGCGCGTTTCGCCGAAGGGAATTGTCAGCAGAGCCCGCCAAACCTGTTTCTGAAAATCGGTACCGGCGAAATCCAGCTCCAGCTCAAATTGATTACGTGTTCCGGCGAAGTATTGCGTTAACTGGCGTTGGGTTTCCAGCAGTATCAGGCTGTCGTTGGCCTCGACCAATTGACCCAGGCGCACGCGGTTCGCGCGTTCCACTTCCCATAAAATGGCGCTCAGTTTGCCGTTGCGCGCCACCAGCGTCAGTTCACCGACAGGGGAAGGCATGAGCTTGAATTGGTAGGTCATGAGCGGGCTCCTCGAACAGGCGATTAATGGGGATGACGCTACTCTAGTTCCGCCAGCCGGTCGGGAAACTACGTTTCTTGCGGTCAAATTCTTTTCAACTGACTGTTCCAGTAAACCCTTCGGTTTTGCTCCGCCGCGATTATCGACCCTGTTGCAATACCTTGAGTGCGGCCGAGGCCAGAAACCCCGAGCGGCTTTTTTCTTCCGGGTGATTCAGTACATAGTCATCGATACGATTCAACAGATACCCCGGCAGGGTGATGTTGAGTTTTTGCGCCTTGCCCAGGTACTTGGTGACGTCGATGTCTACCACCGCCCAGGTGCAGCCTGCGTACTGTGGGTTGGCGGCATGCAAGGTGACTTTCTGAGCGCTGGGGATCGGCGCGCCATCTTCTGCAAGAATTTCGAAGTGCCCCTCAATGGCTTCGCGAGCCATGGCCATGGCGTCGTCCAGGTCATCGCCGGCGGAATAGCAACCAGGAATATCCGGGACTTCCACGCCCCAGGCATGGTCCTTGTCGCCCGTTGAAATTGCGATGGGATAAAGCATATGTGTTGCCCTCCAGGGCCGGTTAACTCAGCAGAGCCTGTTTCAAAATGCTCTTGGCGGTTTTATCCAACAGGTCCTTTTTAGGATGAGGAATCGTGACCAGTCCGGGCTTTATCGGGTGCTTGAAGTGGTGATGACTACCCCTGATGCGCACCAGATACCAACCGTTTGCAACGATGTGACCTATCAAGTATCGGCTATCCACATCACCTCCTTGTGGTGTGTGTTGGTGGTGACTATAACTACTGAAAAAAATTTATCAACACTCTACCTACCGACGGTCGATGTCCGGTATTTCGGTAGCGGTTGAATGAAGTGTATGAGGCCGGTGGAATGGCGTCGCGCAGACGTATTGCGGGATTTTTCGCGGTATTACCGGATGTGGAATGCCTGCCCGAGTACCCCCAGAAATGCGTCCACCAATACGCCTCTTTCTGACGTTGGGGTAAGTACCAGCAACTGCGCACATGCCTCCGCTTCCTGCATCGGCCGATACGTCACGCCTTTGTTCATCAAGCTCTGGGTGCATTCCGGCACCAGCGCCACGCCTTGCCCGGCCGCCACCAGGGCGATAATGGAGGTGATCTGTCGCCCGGTCGGCCCGGGGCGCAGCGGCTGGCCGTGGTGTCGGTAAAGTTGCTCAATGGATTGGTTCAAGCCAGACCCATAATCGGCCGGAAACAGAATCAGCGGATAAGTGCTCAGTTGCGCCACGCTGAGCATGGTTTGGCTGGCCAATGGGCTGTCGCTGGAGACGGCGGCCACCAAGCGCTCCTCGCCCAGCGATAACGCCTGGACCTCGGCGCTTTGCGGCCACAGCCGGCTCAAGCCGATATCCAGGCGTCCGTCCGCCACCTGGGCGCCCAAGCTGCCGGAGGCGCATTCCACCAGGGTCAATTGCACTTCGGGAAAGCGCTGGGCGAATGCCTGGATCGCCTGGCTGAACAGGTCCGACAGGGCAATTGAGCTGGCATATCCCAGCGCCAATTGGCCCGCGGTGCCGGCGGCCAATTTACCGGCAATCACTTGCGCCAGTTCTACTTGCTCCAACACACCGCGGGCATAGGGCAGGAATGCACGGCCCTGGGCGGTGAGGGTGACTGTACGGCTGGTGCGGTCAAACAGCTTGAAGCCCAACTCGGCCTCCAGCGCAGAAATCTGCCGTGTCAGCGGCGGCTGCGCCAGATGCAGGCGAAGTGCCGCGCGGCCGAAGTGCAGCTCTTCAGCGACCGTCAGAAAGTAACGCAGCTTGCGTAGGTCGAGCATCCTGGTCCTTGGGTATCAATCGGTCGGAATTCGGTATTGGTTAAAGACACGCCAGCCATTCTATAAAGGCCGCACGAAATAAAACGAGAGGTTTCATGAAGCCGCATTTGCATTGTGCCCGCCTTGCCCTGTTCCTGTGTGGCTGTGCGGCGTTCCTCAACCTCTACGCCACCCAGAGCATCCTGCAGGTGTTTGCGGCGCAGTTTGGCATCAGCGCCAAGGCTGCGGGCTGGAGCATTACCGTGACCACGCTGGCGGTGGCGATTACCGCGCCATTCGTCAGCCATCTGACGCGGCGCTTCGAGCAACGCACGGTGATAAGCGTAGCGGCGCTGCTGCTGGCGGGGCCGGCCTTGATGACGGCTTATGCTGACAGCTTCACTGAAGTGTTGGTGTGGCGCTTTGTCGAGGGCATGTTGATCCCCATCGTGTTTGCCACGAGCGTGGCTTACATCGGCGATCGCTGGAGCGGCGGCACGGTGACTGAAGTCACCAGCCTGTATGTGGCGGGTACGGTGCTGGGTGGGTTCGCCGGACGGTTCGTCACCGGGGTGGTGACCGAGTATGTGGGCTGGCGCGAAGCATTTGAGTGGCTGGCCGTATTGAGCTTGATGGTGGGTGGTTTTATCCAATTTCTGTTGCCAGCCAACCGCCCGCGGGTGAAGCCGGGCAGGGCGGCGTGGTCAGGTGTTTTGCGCAAGCCGCTGTTGGCCGCCTATGCCGTAGGCTTTTGTGTTTTGTTCTCGCAAGTCGCAGCCTTTACCTACGCTGGTTTGTACCTCGGCCTACCGCCGTTCAACCTTGGGCCCGCGGCCTTGGGAGCGTTGTACACGGTATTTCTATTGGCACTGATCGTGATACCTATCGCCGGCCGCCTCAGCAAAACCCGCCCCCAGGCCGAACTGCTGAGCATCGCCGCGGTGCTGGGCGTTTTTGGTTCGGCCCTGACCCTGGTGCCTTCGCTGTGGTGCATTGTGGTGGGCCTGGCCTTGAGCTCCACCGGCGTGTTCCTCGCGCAGGCAGCCGCCAACGCCTTCATCACCGCCAGCGCGGGCGACAGCAAGGCAGGAGCGGTGGGGGTCTACCTGACCTGTTACTACCTGGGCGGCAGTTGCGGAGCTATCGTGCCGGCGCTGATTTGGGCGCGCTGGGGCTGGGCCGGGTGTGTGGGGCTGATCATCGGTTTGCAACTGCTGATTCTGTTGATCGCGCTGGTGGGCTGGAGGCCTGCTAACCCCGGGCTGATGAGTGCGCAACGTTCTTGAACCTCAAATCCCAGGCATAAAAAAACCGGTCACCAGGGACCGGTTTTTATGCATCCTTCGTCAGATTCATCCTGACGCAGGTGCCACATTCAAGTGGAGCGGGTAGAGGGAATCGAACCCTCAACTAAAGCTTGGGAAGCTTTCGTTTTACCACTAAACTATACCCGCTCAGAGCGGCTGACTTTGTACCAGATGTTCGCCGCAATTTGAAGTTTTTCTTTGAAAAATGTGTGGGTTGCGTGTGGCGAGTGTGCTTGTTCGCCATCGCCAGTCTCCCTTTCAAATGGCAGCGGCATGCTGCGTCTGCCCCTGGTGATATCGCAACCGGCTCATCTGTCGCTCTGATTTCAGGAAGCCCACCACGGCCTCACGGCTATCCCGGCACGCCGCTTTGTGCTCCATATCCAGAAAGTGCCCTGTCGCCTGGATGGTGCTGAAGCTGCTCTTGGCCACATGCTGACCAAACAGTTTGGCATCCTCGGCGCTGGTGTACTCATCCCATTCGCCGTTCAAAAACAGCACTGGAATATCGATCTGCCTGGCCGCTCTCAAGTAGCACAGCCGGTCGCTGTTGAGCACGTGGCTGATGTGAAAGTGCATCTGCCCGTATTCGTGCTCGGCCAGGTTGCTGACGTGGCGGTAGTTGAAGCGCTTGAACAGCGACGGCAGATGCTTGCCGATGGTGCTGTTGACCAGGTGGCCGACACGGTCGCGGTCGAGGTTGCCGAGGTAATCGACACCGCGCTCAAGGTAATCGCGCATGGGGGCATTGATCACTGGCGAGAACGAGCTGATCACGGCTTTTTCCACACGTCGAGGCCGGTGTGCAAGCGCGACCAGAGTGGCGGCACCGCCCCATGAAAAGGACAGTACGTGTTCAGCGGCGAAGTGGTCGAGCAGTTCCAGCAGGATCTGGCCCTCAACTTCCTTTGTCAGCATTTGCTCATGGCGGTTATGGATTTTGGAGCGGCCGGCGTAAGGCTGGTCGTACAAAACCACATTGAATTGCGGGTACAGGCTTTTCACGGTTTGAGCGAAGGACGCCGTGGTCGCCATGGAGCCGTTGACCAGGACGATGGTCTTTTCAGCCGCGTCCGCGCGATAGAACTCCGTGTACACCCGATACTGACCCTGTATATCCAGCACAGCGATTTCTGGCCTCATGTCGTAAGACTCCTGGCAAGCGGGTAGTGCGCGCAGATCACTCTGCACGAGCTTTGTGACAGGTAGGCATACGCCTTGAAATGAGGGCCCATGTCGGTCCGATTGGCTGGCCGGCGGGTGTTGTTATGAGGGGCGGTTTGCCGGGAAGGCCCGTCGGTCGAGCACGGGCGAGGCAAGGTGTTTCTTGGAGGTTATAGGGCGATTCATCAGTCATGATGTGGCGCAAGCCCTGAGTCAAGCAGCACAACTGCCAGGCCGCAAGTTCAAAGGCCGGTTTTTTGCGATCGCAGGCCGAACGGTCGTCAGACCTGCCGTATTTCGTCGTCGGTCAGTGGTCGGTATTGGCCCGGCGCAAGGGATGTGTCCAGCACCAGGGGGCCCATCCGCTCGCGATGCAGGCCGATCACCTTATTGTCGAAATGGCCGAACATCCGCTTCACTTGGTGATAGCGGCCTTCGATGATGCTCAAGCGCGCCGTCCGTGGGCCCAGCAACTCAAGTTCAGCAGGCTGGGTGGTGAGATCTTCGAAGGCGAAATACACACCTTCGGCAAAAGTTGCTGCGTACTGCTCGCCGATCTCTTGCTCGGTTTCCACGCGGTAAACCTTGGGCAACTTGGTCTGTGGTTGGGTCAGGCGCCGCGACCATTGGCCATCGTTGGTAATCAGCATCAGGCCGGTGGTATTGAAATCCAGACGACCGGCGATGTGCAGCTCGGCCTTGTCCGGCACATCCAGCAGGTCCAGAACGGTGGGATGTTGCGGGTCCGCGGTGGCACTCACGCAGCCCTGGGGTTTGTGCAGCATGAAATAGCGCGCCGGTTTGCCTGCCTGCAGTACTTCCCCATCAACGCAGACATGGCTGAATTCGCGCACTGGATGATGGGGGTCGCTGATTTCTACACCGTCGACGGTCACTCGGCGCCCCGCCAGCAGCAGGCGCACTTGCTGGCGATTGAACTGCGCCAGGTTGCTGAGGAAACGATCAACGCGCATTGCGGTTACGTAACTCTTCGTCCGCCTGGGCACAACGGGGACACAGGCAGGCTTTATTACGCAGTTCATCGGGCAAGGCTTCAAGCACCGCCGGATCGATAGTCACGCTGTAGCACCAGCATGGCTGGTCAGCGGTGCGCGGATCGGCCAGGACGCAGTCGTTGCGAGCACCGCAGGCAGGGCAAAGGGAGGGTGTGGTCATCGGTCGGTTCAGGCAGAAATCGGGCAGGGGCGCACAAGTGCTTGCACGATACAGCGCCGCTCAGCCCTGTTCCATCACCACGTTCTGAAGACCGGCATTCACTTCGTCTGAAACAGATGTTTCTACTTATGTCGTCGGCGCACCAGATTCGGTTTTTGATGTCAGATATTTCGTCATTCAGTGAAGGCTGAATGCCGCTCTCCAGCGTCGCTGGAGCAGCTCTTCCGCGGTCCAGGAGGCCGCCATGTATAGACGACTGCTGCTTATCGCTTTGCTCGGCCTGACCCTGTCAGCTTGTGTGCCCTATTACGATGGAGGCGCCACCTACTATCGCTCCGAAGTCTATACCGCACCGGCGCCCGCCTATTACTACGGCGGCCCGCGCTACTCTCCCTATGGACGCAGCTATTACACCCCTGCGCCTCGCTACTATGCACCACAACCTCGCTATTACTCGGCGCCGCGCTATTACCAGCCGGCACCGCGTTATTACCCAAGAGCGGGTTACCGGCCTTATTCCAATCAGGGCTGGGGTAATCGCTGGGGCAACGGCGGGCATGGGCGGGGTGCCGATCACGGCGGGGGCCGCGGCGGTCATCGTTAAATATTTTGAAAAACAAGCGGCGCATCAAGCGCCGTTTTTTATAGGTACCGTATGTCCGTACTGTCAGATTTAACAGCTATCTTTGAGGCGATAGCTGTATTTCACTAGCGAAAAGCCCCTGAGCTTTACGTGGTGAAACTGAGCAGATGGAACCCCCTATGTTCAAACTATCGATTTGCGTGTTCCTGCTGATGACCGGCGTCATTGCATCGGCCAGAGCGGAGCAAGGCTGTGCTTACCCGGCACAGGTTTCGTATGTCGACGGCCATTATCGCGTCGAGAGCAACGACCTGCGGTGGCAAAGCCCGAAGGTCAAGTATCGGGGCCTTGTCGAAGGCTTCATCGGCGCGGTCTTTATACCGGGTGAGGACGAGCAGAGGGAAAACGGCTACATGGACAAATGCATCTATCGCACCGCTTGGGGCGGCGTTGTAGCGCTGAGGCCCTACAAGGGCAGCAAGATTATCAACATGTCATTGACCAGTACCCTCTACTGGGAGCTGCGGGCCGGTGCGTTCAAACTGCCGGAATATACCTGCACGGACAGCCAGCCGGACAACTGCGCTTTCAACATCAACGACAAGAGCACCGACCTGTCAGTAGTCAGATAAATCTGCCAGAGGATGCCTACCTTCCCACGCCTTGTTAAAGTGCGCATGCACAACCGCTTCCGGAAGGGTATTGATATCCGGCCAATGCCAATGAGGTGTCTGGTCCTTGTCGATCAGGCGCGCTCGAACACCCTCCGCGAACTCCGGATGGCGGCAGCAATTGAGGCTCATGGTGTACTCCATCTGAAACACCTGGGCCAGGGATAGATGCCGGGCACGCTGGATCTGCTCCCACACCAGGTGGGCCGTCAGTGGGCAACCTTCGCTGAGGGTTTTACCTGCGCGGGCCAATAGCGGGTCGCTGTGATCACGCAACAGGCTCAACGCACGCCAGGCACACCGTATATCACCCACATCCAGGCATTCATCGATCAGCCCACGGCGCGGCAACCATTGCGCTTCGGGTTGTTGGCCGACCGCCTCCTGGGCAAGAGCCTTGAGCAAACTGGTGAGCTGCATTGCGGCCTGTTCCTGCCAGTTCAATTGCAGCAGGCCGTCAAGCAGCTCGTTTTGCTGGTCATCACGCAGCAAGCGATCAGCCAGGCCCAGGTCCAGGGCATCGCGGCCGTTGACATGGGCGCCGGTAAGGCCCAGGAACAAACCGAGCTTGCCCGGCAGGCGTGACAGAAACCAACTGGCACCTACATCCGGGTACAGCCCGATGCTGATCTCGGGCATGGCCAGGCGACTGCTCGGCGTGACGATGCGTACCGAGGCACTTTGCAACAGCCCCATGCCGCCGCCCAATACATAGCCGTGGCCCCAGCAAATCAGCGGTTTGGGGTAGGTATGCAAGTGGTAGTCGAGACAATACTCGGCAGCGAAAAACTGCGCGGCCAGGGTCGGAACTTCGCCGGGTTGTTCACGGCATTCCTGAGCCAGACTGCGCACTTCACCCCCGGCGCAAAAGGCTTTTGGCCCGTTGCCGCGCAACAGCACACAGGCAATTTGCGCGTCTTTGGCCCAGGCATCCAGGCGTTCTGCCAAGGCCAGGATCATGGGCAGGGAGAGGGCGTTGAGGCTCTTTGGCGCGTCCAGGCTGGCGATGCCTATGCGCGCACCGCCGTTGCCGGCCAGTTCTTCGAAGTGCAGGTTCATTGTGACCTCAATCAAGCAGGTGAAGGATGAGTATGATCCCTTCGTGGGAAAGTGCCGGTGGTGTGTCAGATCAATTGACAAGCGGGGTCGGCTTTCCTAGGGTTCGCCTCATTCTTTTTTACAAGACAATTCAACTATGACCGATGGCGACCGTATCAAACTCGAACCCAGCTGGAAACACGCCCTGCGCGATGAGTTCGAGAAGCCCTACATGGCCCAGTTGCGCGAATTCCTGCGCCAGGAACATGCCGCCGGCAAAGAGATCTACCCGCCCGGCCCGTTGATTTTCAACGCCCTCAATTCCACACCCCTGGACAAGGTCAAAGTCGTGATCCTTGGCCAAGACCCTTACCACGGTCCGGGCCAGGCCCATGGCCTGTGCTTTTCGGTACAACCGGGCGTGCCGGCACCGCCGTCGCTGGTCAATATCTATAAAGAGCTCAAGCGCGACCTGAACATCGACATTCCCAATCATGGCTACCTGCAAAGCTGGGCCGATCAGGGCGTGTTGATGCTCAACACCACAATGACTGTGGAGCGTGCCAATGCCAACGCCCATGCGGGCAAGGGCTGGCAGTTCTTTACCGATCGAATTATCGAGGTCGTCAGTGAGCACCAGCCGCACTTGGTGTTTTTGCTGTGGGGCGCCCATGCTCAGGGCAAGCAGAAGCTGATCGACGCCACCAAACATTTGGTATTGACGTCAGTGCACCCGTCGCCGTTGTCGGCGTATCGGGGGTTTATTGGGTGTGGGCATTTCAGCCGGACCAACAAGTTTCTTGAGCAGAATGGCGAGACGCCGATTGAGTGGAGGCTGCCGCCAATCTAAACGCTCTCACATTCAAAATGTGAGAGCGTTTGGATTGTTTACGGCTGGCGGTTCCAGTGCCTGAACAATGGCTCCGCCAAAAACAGCACAAATAGCAGACGCATCACCTGCATCGCCGTCACCAACGGCACCGACAATTGCAATGTCTCTGCCGTCAGGCTCATCTCGGCAATGCCGCCAGGCATCATGCCCAGCGTCAGTGAGCGCAGGTCCAGGTGCGTCAATGCGCTCAACCCCACCGCCGCCAATGTCGCCAACGCCATGGTCAACGCCGTGCCGATCAAGGTACGGCCCAGGAACACCGGCGCGCTGCGGAAGAACTGCCGATTGAAGTGGCAGCCCAAACCGCTGCCGATCAGCCATTGGCCGATCTGGCTGCCGCCGTCGGGCAGGCCGATGTGTAAGTCCCAGGTCACGCTGGCGATGGCACTCACCAGCAATGGCCCGAAGAGCCAGGGATTGGGTTGGCGCAAACGCTGCCAGCCCCAGGCCACCAGTGCACCTATCGGAAACAGCAGGGCCAGCCAGGCCCAGTCCACAGGCGCCGGGTGAAACTGCGGTGCACCGCCACCCAGCAAATACTTGAAGATCGCCGGCACACAGAGCACCACCACCAGCACGCGCAAACTCTGCCCAGCCGCGACCCGGCTCAGCACCGCGCCATTACGGGCGCCGAGGTTGACCATCTCTCCGGAGCCGCCCGGCATACTCGAAAAAAACGCTGTGGCGCGGTCTTCACCGCTGCGGCGCATCAACCACACGCCGACCACGCTCGACAAACTGGTGACCAGAGCACCGAAGAAGATCAGGCCAAAGTGGCTCATCACTTGTTCGATCACCAGCGGCGTGAAGTGCAAGCCAATGCCGATGCCCACCACCCATTGGCCGCATTTGCGCCCGCCGGGGATTTCCGCCAGTTGCCATGGCGTCAGGCACCGCACCAGGATGATCGCCAGCAACGAGCCGACCATATACGGCAAAGGCCAGCCGACCAGGCTGGCCAGGTAACCGCCGGCCAGGCCGACCAGCGGTGTTCCCCACCAATGTTTAAAGGTGACTTCAGACATCGGCTACGGCACGGCGCTGCAAGGAGCGCTTGCGCCAGATACGCAGCAATGGCACGAGCAGCATGATGGCGGTCAGTACCCACACACCGAAGGTGATCGGACTGGACCACAGGATTTCCAGCGCACCATTGGAAATCGACAATGCACGACGCAGGTTCTGCTCCATCAGACCACCGAGGATAAAGCCCAGCAGCAACGGCGACAGTGGGAAGTCCAGCTTGCGCAGGATGTAGCCGAAGATGCCGATGGCGATCATCAGGAACAGATCGAAGGTGGTGGCATGTACGGCGTACACACCAATTGCGGTGATGATGGCGATCACCGGTACCAGCGCCCAGTTCGGCACCGCAAGGATGCGCGTGAAGATGCGGATCATCGGGATGTTGAGGACCACCAGCATGATGTTGGCGATAAACAACGAGGCGATCAGGCCCCAGACGATATCAGGTTGCTGTTGAAACAGCAGCGGACCGGGGGTGATGTTGTACAGCGACAGCGCGCCGATCATCACTGCCGTGGTGCCCGAACCAGGAACGCCGAG
This sequence comes from Pseudomonas paralactis, assembly GCF_001439735.1. GTDB lineage: Bacteria > Pseudomonadota > Gammaproteobacteria > Pseudomonadales > Pseudomonadaceae > Aquipseudomonas > Aquipseudomonas paralactis. The sequence goes on along the minus strand of NZ_JYLN01000002.1, from coordinate 54,756 downwards.
CGTCAGCATCGGCACCATGGCGCCGCAGACCGATGCGCCGATCGCGGTTTCCGGAGCCGCCAGGCCGCGCATGTCGCCTTGGCCGAATTTGCCGCTGGCGCCTGCGATACGCTTCTCGGTCATGTAGGCCACAGCCGAGGCCATGGTCGCGCCGGCACCGGGCAAGACGCCGATGATAAAGCCCGACACCCCGCAGCGCAGGTTAACGGTCAGTACCGACAAGGCTTCCTTGACGTTGAACATCATGCGCCCGGTAGCTTTCACGGCTTCCTGGCCACGGTGGGTTTTTTCCAGGAGCAGCAGGATCTCACTGATCGAGAACAAGCCCAGCACCAGAACCACGAACTGGATGCCGTCGGTCAGGTGAATATTGTCGCCGGTAAAACGGTAAACACCACTGTTGGCGTCGATGCCCACGCACGCAAGGAACAGGCCGATCAGCGCCGACACAAAGGTTTTCAGCGGTTTGTCACCGGCCATGCCGCCCAGGCAAACAATCGCAAATACCATCAACACAAAGTATTCCGCCGGTCCAAAGGCAATCGCCCATTTGGCCAGCAATGGCGCAAACAGCACCATGCCGCAGGTGGCGATAAATGCACCGATGAACGAGCTCCAGGCCGACAACGATAACGCCACACCGGCCATACCTTTACGGGCCATCGGGTAGCCGTCCAGGGTGGTCATCACGGTAGAGGCTTCGCCCGGGATGTTGAGCAGGATCGAACTGATCCGGCCACCGTATTCGCAGCCCAGATATACGGCTGCCAACAGAATCAGCGCTGATTCGGGCGGCAAGCCCAGGGCAAACGCGATGGGAATCAACAGTGCCACGCCGTTGATTGGGCCCAGGCCCGGCAGCAGGCCGACCACGGTGCCGATAAGGGTGCCGCACAGTGCGGTCACCAGGTTGTAGGGGCTCAACGCGACGCCGAAGCCCTGGCCCAAATAGCCAAAAGTATCCATATCAGTTCTCCAGAACGTCGAGCAGACCGAGGGGCAGTGGCACGTCCATGGTTTTATCGAACAGCAGATAAAGACCGATGCTCATCAAGGTGATGATCACTACGCTGGGCAGCCAGCGGCCGCCGTACAGCCGCGCCATCGGAATACCGATCAGCATGCTGCTGAGAATGAAACCCAGGGATTCGAAAGTGGCTGCAAACACCAGCAGCAAGGCCACGCAAATCCCAATTTTGATGAGCGTCGGGCGGTCCAGCGCCGGCTCATCCTCGGTGTGCTTGGTCGGTTGCGGGCGAATCAGCATGTAGATCAGTGCCAGCGCCATCAGCCCGATCAGCAGCAGGGGGAAGGCCCGAGGCCCTACCGGTTCGTAGGAAAAGGCCGCCTGATACGGCCAGGCCATCAGCGCCAGGCCGACGCAGGCCAGTAGCATCGCGGCAGCGAAAATGCGTTGTAAGAGCATAGAAAACTCCAAGGCCCCTCTTGTAGGAGCGAGCTTGCTCGCGAAAAACGTCAACGATGACGCCGGCCATCCTGGATGCACACGGTGTACTTGCGTTTTTCGCGAGCCAGTTCGCTCCTACAGGGGCATTACACAAAAGAGGAGGCGATTACTGAATCAGGCCGAACTCTTTGGCCAGCACTTTGTAGTCAGCCACCTGTTTCTTCACGTAGGTGTCCAGCTCCGGGCCGGTCATGGCGAACGGGAACAGCTCGCGCTGGTCACGCAGCTTGGCGAACTCGTCGGAGGCCAGCAGCTTGTCGAAGGCGTCTTTCCACCAGGCATAGTCGGCATCGCTGACTTTTGGCCCCAGGTAGAAACCGCGTACCACAGGCCAGACGATGTCGTAGCCTTGCTCCTTGGCGGTGGGGATGTCTTTCATTTCCGGCTCGTCCAGGCGTTTCTCGGAGAACACCGCCAACAGGCGCATGTCACCGCTGAGGATGTGCGGCATGGAGTCGGAGATGTCGGTACTGCCTACCTGGATATGACCACCGAGCAAGGCGGTAGCGATTTCACCGCCGCCTTCCAGGGCTACATAGCGCAGCTCACGCGGGTTGATCCCGGCAGCCTTGGCGATCAGCGCGGTTTGCATCCAGTCCTGGCTGCCGACGGTGCCGCCGGAACCTATCACCACGCTGCCCGGATCTTTCTTCAAGGCTTTTACGAGATCGTCGAGGGTCTTGTAGGGCGAATCACTTTTCACTGCGATGGCACCGTAGCTGGTGCCCACCGCTGCCAGCCAGCGCACAGCGCTCTCATCGAAACGACCGAACTTGCCCTGGGCCAGGTTCAGCAGCGAACCGCTCGACCAGGCGACCAGCGTGCCGGCATCCGCAGGCCGTTGGGCGACCACTGCGTTGTAGGCCACTGCGCCCACGCCGCCGGGCATGTAGGTCACACGCATCGGCTTGCTCAGCAGCTTCTGATTGACCAGCGCGCTTTGCGCCAGTTTGCAGGTCAGGTCAAAACCGCCGCCGGGCGAGGCCGGGGCGATACATTCCGGGCGCTTGGGCTCGTCGGCGGCCAGCAACTGGCCGGCGAACAACATGCAGCCGGCGGCGAGGGCAAATTTACGCAGTGAAGGGTTCATGGTTATCTCCATCGTTGTTGTTATCAGGTTCTGCTACCAGGACGTATTGACCAAAGCACACTTACCAAAGAGCTACGCTGTAGCTGACCAGCAAGCGCATTTCATCCGCATCACGGGCTGAATAGTTGGAGCGATAGGTCGCGTTACGCAGGCGCACGGCCACATCCTTGAATGTGCCGCTTTGCACCACGTACTTGATCTCGCTGTTGCGCTCCCACTCTTTGCCCGTTTGGCCGTTCTTGAGCTTGATGTTGTCACCCGACAGGTAACGGCTCATGAAACTCAGGCCGGGAATCCCCAGCTTGGCAAAGTCGTAGTCGTAGCGTGCCTGCCAGGAGCGTTCTTCGGCGCCGGCAAAGTCGTTGATCTGTACGAAGTTGACCAGGTACGGGTCGCTGCCATCCACATACGGAAAGGCGCTGTCGCCCGACATGTGCTGGTAGCCGGCGCTGAGCTTATGGCCATTGAGGGCATAGCTGAACAGGCCGTTGAGGGATGTGTTGTCGATAGTGCCGCCGCGGGCCGAGCCGGTGTCATCGCTGATGGCCAGGCGCAGGTCGGCGGCAAACGTGCCGGGGCCCATCGGGCGCGCAGCGACCAGGCCGAGGAAGTGCTGGCGGTATACGTCATCGAGCTGGGCGAAGTGATAGCTGCCGGTGATTTTGTCGGCGAACTTGTAGTCGACGCCACCGAAGTTGAAGTGCTTGCCGGTGGCGCCGCTGAGGAAGCGGCTGTTCTTGTTATTGAGCGCGATGTCTTCGTAATTGGTGTCGTCGCGGTCTTTGGCTTTGTCCAGGCGGCCGCCGGTGAACACCAGGTTCTTGAACTCCCTGGAGGTGATCAAGCCACCGTTGAAGGTCTGCGGCAGGATGCGACCGTCGTTGGGCTTGAGGATCGGCAATTCGGGCATCAATGCGCCGATCTTCAGCTCAGTCGCGGAGATTTTCACTTTGCCGGTCAGGCCCAGTTTGGAGTACTCGTTGGCGGCGCGGCCGTTGTCGTGGGTCGGCAGTAGCCCGGTGCCGGTGCGGTCGGGGCTGGAGTCGAGCTTGACGCCGAGCATACCCAGCGCGTCCACGCCAAAGCCGACGGTGCCGTCGGTGTAGCCCGATTGCACGTTGAGCATGAAACCCTGGGCCCATTCGTCGCGTTTGGACTGCTGCGCACTGGTGCCGTCGCGAAAGTCGCGGTTGAAGTACATGTTGCGGGTTTCAAGGGTCGCGCTACTGTCTTCGAAGAAGGCAGCCTGGCTTAGCGGCGAAAAGCCGGCAAGGGCAGCGGCGCCGGCGAGTGCGGTGTGAGTGAAACGGGAAATACGAACGGGCGGGCAAGCCTGGGGCTGTGTCGACAGCATCGTGATGGACTCCGTTATTGTTCTTATTTTTGGCGAAAACGCTTCGAGGCGTTTTTCGGGCGCTACGGGTGAGGCAGCTCGGCGTACAGAAACCACCGTAGCTGGATGCTAAAGGGCGAAGCTTTCACTAACCTTTCAATTGTCTTTCAATGTTTTCGGGCTTCACAGGGCAGGTTGCGCCTGTAAACTCGCGGGCCGGCGGGTCAATAAAACGCTGCGCCGACCACTCCTCATGAGGTAGAAATCCATGCGTGTCCTCCTGGTCGAAGACCATCTGCAACTGGCCGAAAGCGTCGCGCAAGCGCTCAAGGGCATGGGTTTGACCGTCGACGTGCTGCACGACGGCGTGGCCGCGGACCTGGCCTTGGGCAGCGAGGAATACGCGGCGGCGATCCTTGATGTGGGCCTGCCGCGCATGGATGGTTTCGAGGTGCTGGCGCGCTTGCGGGCCCGAGGAAAAAACCTGCCGGTGTTGATGCTGACGGCACGCAGTGATGTCAAAGACCGCGTGCACGGCCTCAACCTGGGTGCCGACGATTACCTCGCCAAGCCGTTCGAGCTGACGGAGCTGGAGGCGCGGGTCAAGGCGCTGTTGCGCCGCAGTGTGCTCGGTGGGGAACGTCAGCAGGCGTGCGGGGTGTTGGTATACGACGTGGACACACGACGCTTCACGGTGGGCGGTGAATTGATGACGTTGACCTCCCGTGAGCAAGCGGTACTCGAAGCCTTGATCGCCCGACCGGGCCGCGTGATGAGCAAAGAGCAACTGGCCTCTCAGGTGTTCGGCCTGGACGAGGAAGCCAGCCCCGACGCCATCGAAATCTACGTGCACCGCCTGCGCAAGAAGCTCGATGGTCAGCCCATTGCCATCGTGACGTTCCGCGGCCTGGGCTACTTGCTGGAAGCCCGCGATGCATAAGCCCAGCAGTCTGCGTTGGCGCCTGCTGTGGAACCTGGCGCTGTTGCTGGTGCTGTTGATGCTCGCCAGCGGCATGAGCGCCTATTGGAACGGGCGCGAAGCCGCCGACACCGCCTACGACCGCACGCTGCTGGCCTCGGCGCGCACCATTGCCGCAGGCTTGACCCAGGTGGACGGCACCCTCAGCGCCAATGTGCCGTATGTGGCCCTCGACACCTTCGCTTATGACAGCGCCGGTCGCATTTATTACCAGGTCAATGACATTGATCAGAAGCTGATTTCCGGTTACGAAAACCTCCCGGGCCCGCCGCCCGGAACACCCCGCACCGACGATTACCCAGCCCTGGCGCGCTTCTACAACGCCATGTACCAGGGTCAGCATGTACGTGTGGTGAGCCTGCTCAAGGCCGTTTCCGAGCCGAACATGAATGGCATGGCCGAGATTCGTGTCGCGGAGACCGACGAAGCGCGCGTCGCCATGGCCCGCAGCTTGATGGCCGACACATTGCTGCGCCTGGGGATGCTGGCCATCGGTGCGTTGCTGCTGGTGTGGTTCGCGGTGAGCGCTGCACTGCGCCCGCTCGAACGCCTGCGTACAGCGGTGGAGGAGCGCCAGCCCGATGACCTGCGGCCACTGCCTCTGGTGGAAGTTCAGGATGAGTTCGGCCCGCTGGTGCGCTCCCTCAACCACTTCACCGAGCGTCTGCGCGGCCAGTTCGAGCGCCAGGCGCAGTTTATTGCCGATGCTGCCCACGAGTTGCGCACGCCGCTGGCGGCGCTCAAGGCTCGTCTGGAGCTGGGCTTGCGTGCCCAGGAGCCGGCCACCTGGCACAGCACCCTTGAAAGCGCTGCCCAGGGCACTGACCGCCTGACCCATCTGGCCAATCAATTGTTGTCTTTGGCCCGCATCGAAAACGGTGCCCGAGCCATCGCTGAAGGCGGCGCGCAGTTGCTCGACCTCAGCCAGTTGGCGCGTGAACTGGGCATGGCCATGGCGCCGCTGGCTCACGCACGCGGAGTGGCCTTGGCACTGGAGGCTGACGAGCCGGTGTGGTTGCGTGGTGAGCCGACGCTGTTGAATGAGCTCCTGAGCAACCTGGTGGACAACGCCATGGCCCACACGCCACCCGGAGGCAATGTGATTTTACGCGTGACCGCACCGGCGGTGCTGGAGGTTGAGGATGATGGCCCAGGTATCCCGCTGGATGAGCGGGACCGGGTATTCGAGCGCTTTTATCGGCGTAGCCAACAGGGCATGGGGTCTGGCTTGGGGCTGGCGATTGTCGGGGAAATCTGCCGCGCACACCTGGCGCAGATCAGTCTGCATGACGGCGAGTTGGCCGGTTTGAAAGTGCGCGTGAGTTTTATCGCCGGTTGATCAGTAGAACATCGAACGTGCTTCGTCCAGTTCAGTGCGCATCTTCTCGCTGTAGAGATCAATCTGCAGCCTTTGCATGGCCGGCACGCTGGTAATGTCGACTTTAGCCAGCGGATGGTCGGTGTTGTGGTGGCAATAGAGCACGGCGATCTGCACCAGATCGACGTAGTCGAGCTTTGCGCAGTCGCGTTCCAGGTTGAGGTATTGGCCTGGCAGTTTCGCCAGCTTTTCCGGGAAGTCCCAGCCGCTCAGCAGTTTGTCGCCCAGTAACGGGTGAATACTCTCGATGACGTGGTTAAGGCTGACCGGATCGGAAAGCAGCTCGTAGTGATCTTCGGCATAGGTGAGGATCGGTAGCACGCCAATCTGGTGCACCAAACCGCCGAGGGCCGCCTGGTCGGCCTTGAGGTGGCTGTGCCGACGACACAAGGCATAGCTGACGCCGGCGACTTCCAGGCTGCGGCACCACACGTCACGCATTTTCTGGGCAACCACTTCGGAGCGAGCGTGAAAAATTTGCTCCATCACCAGGCCGATGGCCAGATTGCTGCTGTAGTTGGTACCGAGCCGCGTGATGGCCGTGTGCAGGTCGGTGACTTCCTGGCTGGCCCGTAACAGCGGGCTGTTGACCACTTTGATCAGGCGTGCCGACAAGGCGGTGTCGCGACTGATTACCTTGCTCAAGCGGCTGATGCTGATCTCCGGGTCTTCGGCGGCCTGGCGAATTTTCAGGGCCACCTCCGGCAGTGTCGGCAGAACCAGGTCATCGTTGTCGATGGCCGTTACCAACGCCTGTTGGATTTTTTCCGCCAGCTTGTTCATTCATGCTCTCTAGGTGCTGCAAAAAGGTACGGCGATTAACGCTGGATCTCGCGATCACGGTCCAGTTGGTAGGGCAGATCAAGCAGTTGCAGGCCGGGGCCTTCCAGGCTGCCTGTACGCACGTCGCCACTCTCGGCAGCTTCGGCTTGCAGCACCGCGAGAAGTTCAATCGACTGGTCGGCTTTTGCCGCGATCACCACCTCGCCAACCGCGCTGTTATGGCCAGGGGAAAACAGCGGCGTGCCGGGCTCGGGTAACTGCGTGGCTTCAAGGCTCAGTCGATACAGGCGCCGCTTGAGTTTGCCCAGGTATTGCATACGCGCGACGATTTCCTGGCCGGTGTAGCAGCCTTTCTTGAAACTCACGCCGCCCACGGCTTGCAGGTTGAGCATCTGTGGGATGAACAGCTCGCGGGTCTGCGCCATCACCTGGCCGATACCGGCACGGATCTGGCCAAGCAACCACGCATTCAACTCAGCCTGTGGCAATTGTGCGGCCAGTTGGCTGCGCACGGCATCGGCTTGTTCGGCGGGGACCCAGAGCTCGGCACGGCCGGGGGACACGCGAATGGCGATCAAGGTGTCGGTGCGCGCCACGCTGTCGGTTTCGGCGGGCAGCGCCAGGCCGAAGGCGGCCAGGCACTGATCTGCATCCGCCAGACCGAAGCGTGCCCAGGCGGCGCTTTCGTCGGTGAGTTTGGATTTGGAGAACACAGCGTATTTCTTCAGGTCCGCCAACTGCGGTTCAAGCAGCTGCGTGGCCATGGCCAGGAGTACGCCGTCACCTTGCAGCAGGATACGGAAGCTGGACTGCATCCGGCCTTTTTGCGTGCAGCGCGCGCCCAGGCTGGCCTGGGTATCACTCAGGTAATTGAGGTTGCAGGTCAGTTGGCCTTGCAGGAATTTGGCAGCATCAGAACCGCGGACGGCAAGAACGCCTTCGTGGGACAGGGTGCAGAAAAAAGCAGAGTCAGCCATGGGTCATCGCAGGTTAAAAAGTCATGGGTGCATCATAGAGGGGCGTCCGGCAAATGCATAGTTTCGTCGCGGGCGACCAAAGCCGACTGTTCCGGTGTCGCCGGGCCTGTATACTTGCGCTCTATTTGAGGAGGGCTCCATGGTCGAAGATGTAGAAATCAATCGCCTCTACTGGCACAGCCGTCGTGGCATGCTGGAGCTGGATGTATTGCTGGTGCCTTTCACCAAAGAGGTGTACGCGACGCTCAATCAGGTGGACCGCGACCTCTACGTCAGGCTGCTGACCTGTGAAGATCAGGACATGTTCGGCTGGTTCATGGAGCGCGCCGAATCTGAAGATCCAGAGCTGCAGCGCATGGTCCGGATGATTCTGGATCGTGTCCAGCCCAAGTAATCGCTTTGAATGCCGCTGGCAGGCCTCGCGGCTGTTGCTGGCGGCGTATCTGCTTGCCCTGCTGTTCGCGCTGGGCAGCCTGTTGATCGTGAGCCTGCCTTATTCAAGCCTCGGCATCCTGTTATGCCTGGCCCACTGTGCGTGGGTGCTACCGCGCCATGTTCTGCTCACTCACCGCTCGTCGATTCGTGGCCTGCGCCGCGATGATGATGGCTGGCAGTTATGGAACGCCGCCCGCGGCTGGCACGCCGTGCAGCTTCGGCCCGACAGCCTGGCGTTGCCGTTGGTCGTGGTGTTGCGTTATCGCGTGCAGGGTGAGCGACGAGTACGCACGGTCTGTGTGCCCTGGGATGCGCAGGCCGCCGATGTGCACCGGCGCCTGCGGGTACGCCTGAAGTTCAGCCGCCGTAGGTGGTTGGCACCAGGATAGTGTCGCGGGCTTCGGGCAACATCTGCGGGTAATCGAGGGTGTAATGCAGGCCCCGGCTTTCCTTGCGCTCCATGGCTGAACGGATCATCAACTCGGCCACTTGTGCCAGGTTGCGCAACTCGATCAGGTCACGGCTGACCTTATAGTTGCTGTAGAACTCAACCCGATGAGGCTAAACCCAATGGATACAGGGGTTTCAGCCGATGACCGTCATCCACCGCTCCCGAAGTGGGACAAACCTGTTACAAACTGCGCTCGCCAAGCCGTACCACTATCGCCGGTCTGGTCGCTATTACCTTCGCCTTCGCCCTCAAGGAACCGTTAAGGGCTTCTTCACGCTGTCACTCAGGACTACCGACAAGGCCATCGCAATGACCATCTCGCAAGACATCCTCACGACCCTTAAGGCTTACCAATTAGACAACCATGAGGCGTCTTGGGACGAACTCCGTGAGCGCCTTATAGACATCGCAGAGTACAACTTGACGATGGCGCACGGTGACAGCTCTTTGGTCGCTTACGAGATGATCAACGATGAGCATCATTTGGCATTGCGTATGGCCTCCGCAAAGCTGCCCCTCAGCGTTAACCAGCAACGGGCAGTGAGTAAGGCACTTGAGATCATTGAGGCCTCACAGGAACGCATGCGTGGACGGTCAGGGAAACTGGTCGAGATCGTTAAGGACCTCAATGATGAGTCTTGTGGCGTGCCTTTGGCTCTCTCCCTGCCTATATCTGTAAATGCTTCCCCAAGTCTGACCTTCAAGGACCTCTCTGGGCTCTACATGGCGGAACGCAAAGACAGCATTCAGGACAGCACCATGCGGGACGTGAAGTCATCGTGTGAGGCTATCGGCTTGATCCTTGGCGACTTGGATATGAAGACCCACACACGGGAGGACATGAAGAATCTGAGGGACAAGCTCCTTCAGGACCGTAAGCCTTCAACGGTTAAGAAGCTGCTGACCCGGCTATCGACTGTCATGGATTGGGCTGTGAATAACGGATACCTCGACAAGAGTTTTGATAAGGGCCTGAAGCCAACGAAAGGCGCTGACAGCTCCCGTGAGGCGTTCTCTCAAGATCAGGTAAAGGCCCTGATGGCTCACGCTAAGTCGCTTCCGGTGGACGCTTGGCAGCGCTGGGCATTATCCCTTGGGGTGATCACTGGGACCCGTATCGAAGAACTCAGGCAGTTGACCAAGGCTGACGTTAAACAGGTCGGCAGCGTGTGGGTCATCGACATCAACAGGAACGATGGCAAGACAGCCAAGACCAAGAATGCTCTCCGTGTTGTGCCGCTTACTGATGGTGCCTACGGCTTCGATCTTCAGGCGTTCCTTGAGTTCGTCAGAAAGGCAGACTCCCGGCTGTTCACACTGGGAGCCGGTCAGTTCTCGAACGTGCTCAATGGGGCCCTTAGGGAGGTCCTGACGTTGAACGCTGATCGGACCCAGACCTTCCACTCGTTACGTCACTCGCTGGCCGGTGCCTTGAAGGCCGCTGAGGTGCCTGTGGGAACCGCTGAGTCCATCTTGGGGCACGCTTCGGGGTCTATCAGTTATGACTTATACGGGGCGGGGAGCGCAGTTGAGGTGGGACGAATGGCCGAGGCTCTGGTTAAAGCACTCGACTGGTACTAAAATAGTGGCACTGTTTAGTGGGCTTCAAGGAAGTGACCAGGTGTTAACGACGATATTTATTGTGATCCTCTGCTTCATCTTATGGAACGTCCTTAAAGGTATTCTTAGAGGGACCATAAATCGCTCAGTTAGTTATGCTGTGTCACGTGGCATCCCCTATGATTTTGCTAAAGCAATGATGACTAATAGGCGCGTAGTGAAAGAGGCTCGAACTCATCTGGTAGGTTATAGCCCAGATATGCGAGCAGAGCCTATCTATGTGCAATACGGTGTCTCCATAATGTATTTGTATGAAGTTTCTCAACAAGGAAAGTAGGATGTTTGAGTTTATAGGGATCGTAGTGGTCCTGATATTTGGATGGGCAGCATTGAAAGTTATTGTCAGCCGAATTTTCCCCGAGTACGGGCTGAGACGGGCTGAGCGGCGTTATATGAAGGAGCCGAGTTCAGAAAATGAACGTCTGATGTGGGATGCTCGCCATAGACTCAATCGGCGTAAACGCGGTTAGTGCAATGTGAAGGTATCATGGGTTTTGGTGCTGTTAAAAAACTATCACGGCTGTATTTTGTGACTGGTTTGGCTGCTTTGGTCACAGTGAGGGCGCGATTAAAAAACCACAATAACCAAAGCGACACCACCGAAACGTGGCGACCTCTGTGAATAATGCCGTAAGGTCACCTCCAAGGTGGCCCTCTGCGGGCAAGGCGTATACGGACAGTGGCTCATACCCAGACCGATACGACCACCAAGCGCAGCTCTAACGGGATACTGACGTGGGGCGAATCTTACGGACTGAGCAGTTCTGTTAGTGGGTAACTGAGCCGAGCTTGGAGCATGCTTCGCGGTCGATCAGTTATCAAACGTACAGGCTAAAAGAAATATACAATTAGGTCTTAATGGAATGAGAAATCTCGAACTTTATGGCGTTGAAAAGGTTGCTCAGGAGCTTAGGAGTCGTGAGCTACATATACTTTCGATAGCTTCAAATGGTGAAAAGGCCGCAAGAACTATGGCTTGGAAAATGTTTTGCGAAGATGAGCTGAAAATAGACGACAACAATAATAATTTATCAAGGCTGGCGCAAATCCAATATTTTCGTGCTGTTGATTTGCTTCCTCAATATGGCCTGTCAATGGACGTTGATGAGCGTAAGTTTAGAGATTTTTTTCTTGATGAGCTTTGGGTGATAAATAAAAGTGTTACCAAGAAGGGGGTTCAGTTAGTGTTTTATTTGTTTGTGGCTTTAGGTCTGTTTGGGCTCTACAAGATATTTTTCTGATATTTGCGACCAAGACCCTGTATGTGTCGAGGTCGCAAAATTTCTTTAGTTGTCGTGAAAAACTTTAAGTAGGGTGACAGGTGAGTTGATAGTTTTGTTCATAAAATCAAAATAATCTCTTCCGCCTGCCGCTTGTCCTTTGTCGAATCCCTCTACACCTTGCAGGTGAATTGAGGCCCGCGTGTATTCAGTTGTGGAGCTTATGTCTTTTCTTAGTAAGGCTTCATGCCCATACAGCATGCAAATGAAAAACTCCTCGTCGTCTCTTAACGGTGTTTTTGAATATTGCAATGATGCATCAAAGAATCCTATAAAATAGCCTCTTACAAAATCACTGCTGAGTTTAGCTTTGTAGCTCGGTGTGGATCTGCAGAGTATGAGGTTTAATTCAATGATAGTGGCCGTCCGCGAAAGTGTCTCCCTGGCTTGCTCATTTGGGGGTGTGGGTTTTTTCTTAAAGAAACCAAACATTTGAATTGTCCCGTGTTTCGGTATTTAGTTTTGACTCTTTTCTACGAGGGTTTCCCTGTGGTGTCCTGTCCAGAGTCATTCGGGATTGGCTTGTGCTGTTCTCTCATCATCTTGGATTCTTATTTCAAAAGTATTTGATAGGTGGGTGTATTGATGGATTTGGTCGAGAATTAAAAAGCCTATTAGTGACGCTTTTCTTGTGAATGAGGAGGTTGGGTTTTTGCCATGGCTGACAGTGTTTCTGCTGATGAAGTCAGTTACTTCCTCAACGTTAAAATCTTTAAAATAGTGTTTGTTGAGATATTCTCCGAATCTGTCGGGGAGTAGTCGCGTGACCGTATGAGTGTGCTTCGTTACATTGGTAGATATATGAGAAGAAAGCACACTCTGTTGTCTCCCCTGTTTTTTAGGGTTTGCTCGGATAAAATCCTCCCGGAGGAGCGCTTCAATCCTTGGGTAGAGTATGTGTATCGAAGCGTCGTAATCGTTGTTTAGGTGATATTTAAATGATTTTTCAATGAGGTCGTAATGTGGTTTTATTTTCTCGTTGCTGCTTATTTTTGATAGCCACTCAGTACTGTCGTCACATAGTTTTTTGTCAATGCTTTGCTCTATCTCCTGGGTGTCCCAGTCGAGCTTTAAGTAATTCAATAGGTTCAGTTGTTGTTCATAATCAAGATAAGAGAATGGGAACCAGCCGGAAGCAATAATCTTGCTCCACTCGTCGTCATTCAGGTCAAAAATCTCTGGGAAAACTGAAGCCGAGAACCCTGTAGCTATAAGGCGGCCTACGTCGTAGTCTATAGGTGCATAGTTTTCATTTTCTAATAAAGGGCCGAAATCCCAGAATAGGATTCTCTCCCATCCATTGTTCAGTATCACAACGTAGCCGCAATCTTCAGGGAAGTCGATACCTTCTAATGTCATTTTGTCAAAGTGGTGGAAGTCGCTTTTTCTTAAGGCGTCACCCGCTTTAACGCTTCTGGTTACGAGTGCTTCAGCATATACTTCAAAGTCATTTAAGTGCAGTTCTGCTTCAAGATTGCCGTGAATTATGGCAACGAAGCGCTTAACCGTTGAGGCTTGAAAGTCGGTATAGGCCATTTCTAACATCTGGTTAGGGAAAGCCTCAACCTTACGAATGAAATCTCTGCCGCTTGAAGATAAGGAAACTCCTCGGTACTGGATATGGACGGGCTCTCCAGCTCTCGCTGCGTTCGTGCAGTAACCTGCAGGCTTTTCTTTTAGCTGAATCACTTTCTTCATCGTTCAATCCTTGAATGGCAAATACCTAATTTCCCATACAGAAGACTTTGCCAGAAATTATCACTTAATGCCAATAAGGCGAAGGTCCTGCGATGAGGTGGTAAAGGGGCTGACAACGACCGATGGGCTGAGTAAATCCTTGCAGGGGCACGAGGCTGGAACACGGCGGAACCAAGTGACTCTCTGTGAAGGCACTATTGAATTACTTGAGCTTTTGATGTGTTCTCCATCTATAGCAGCGTGGCACAAATTGGAGCCCTAAGGTCGCCATACAACCACTGATGAGGTCCAGCCAAAGTGGCTGAGGGCTTTTGTCTTTTAAGCAGGTCGGAATAACCCCACTAAAACGGGAAGGCGCGAACACTTTCCTATCTTGTCCGCTACGCGCTACCCGCAGAAACCCTCACTAAGGCTACGAATTGACACCTCGGATTAGAATCCCTCACCCATTGAGAGATAGGCACCTATGGGCTGTGCTCGCCTTCAAGAGCACGCCGAGGAAATCACCACAGCCTTAGTTGAGCGGAATAAGTGCAAGGCCGAGGAGAGGACTTCCGCCCAGGCATCAAAGGTTGAGCGCTGGGGTTGTGCCGCAAAGTAACCGGCTGCCTGTGTGGGCCACGCTCTGATACTTCGCAACAGATACCCTCACAAGAACACTGACAATACAGTTTCCACCCAACGTCTCCCGCTGCGATCCCCTCAATGGGGGGGCAAGGTGGGTTCGTTTAGACACTTCGGATTAAAACCCCTCACCCACAAGAGGACATCACCAATCACCCTACGCCACGGGAGGCTCAACGCTGCCCGTCGATAAGGCGAGCTATAGGAGACCACCACCATGATCCACCACACACCTGTTCTACTCCACACCCTGGCCGATGCCTTCGACCGGGCGGACTATCTGACAGGGCTGCGCCTTGTCCCTGCGAAACCCAAGCGAGGAACCGTGCCGACAATCATTGAGAACCCTTTCTGTGGTCATCTGGATTTTCAGGACCGGTATGACCGATGGTCTGAAGACATCCTTTCTGGAGTCGCAAAGCTGGACCACGGCGGAACCAAGCAGCTCCCCGTTAAAACCCTCTATGAATTGCTTGAGTCCCTTGACGTGTTCTCTACAGAGACCATTGGGGCACACCTGGGCCTGTCCTCCCGGATGGCTCGCCGCTATCTCAACGCCCTTGAGGTGGCCTTGCAACCGCTTATGAGGTCCCGGCCTAAGTGGCTGAGGGCTGCTATGGGAGACTTTGAAGGTCACCAGCGCGAGACGGTCCCGGCCATTCAATCGACACCTGACCAGATGGCACAGCTACGCCTGGACCTGGGAGCTGATGCGTTCGCCATTTAATGCGGACACAAGATAAAGAAACCTAATGACCGACCTCTAAGAGGCAATCACTCAATGCGGACACAAGACTAAAGACCCTCTAAGAGACCCTTTGTGATGGGATTATTTGCTGATAAGCAATCCCACCTCAGAGAGACCTTTGAGCCTGGGTCTACCGACCACAGATTGACCAGCATCACCGAGCAACCTTTAAGGGATCACTGAGCAACCGATCAGGGCCTACACGCACCTATAAGACCCACACCACGGGTCACCCAGGAGAACCACCAACCAGACACCGAGGAGATACCCACCATGCAAAATATTCAGATCGACATTAAGACCCTTTCCGCTTCCTACAAGGCCGACTCCCTGAGCCCTTCGGGCCTTGCGACCCTTGAAGGTCAACCCGTAGGCACGCAGCGGCCCGATGGCTATTGGTCATTCCAAGGGTTGGCAGTTCACCGGGTCGTGTATGCACTGACCACCGGCACTGATCCCCAGGGCCTGTACATCGACCACAAGGACGGTGACCCAGGCAACAACAAGGCCAGCAACCTACGGGCCTGCACCAATCGCCAGAACGCACGCAACACCCCAGGCCGTGGAGGGTTCTTCCCTAAAGGGGTCTACCTCAACGCCAAGACCGGGCGCGTGACTGGCTGTGTCGAGGGCTACAACCTGCGCAAAAGCTTCATGCTTGACCGTGACCATGACAGCACACAGCTCAACGCAATGTGTCGTGCTGCTCTTGAGGCAATCCTTGAGGAACACGGCGAGTTCGCCAACGTGACCAGCTTCTACTGTCAGCTCCCGCTTGAAGCCGTAATGGGTCCCGCTGAGGGCTGGCCGTAAGGCTCACTTTAGGACCTGGGATTAAAACCCCTCACCAGGTGAGGAAGGGACACACCTACGACCTTCCTTCAAAACACACAGGAATTTTCACAGACCAGAACAGGACACCCACCACATGACCGCACACACTGAACGCCGAGTAGACACCACCGTATCCCTGGCCGTTGCCTTGCGACTGAGCCACGCCGACACCCTTAAAGCAATCGCACAGGCCCTCCCTGAGTTGCCCGCTGAGACTGACAAATTGACCCGTGCTGAGTCGATGAAGGTGGCCGAGCTGGTGAGCCCTGAGCGAACCCTTGAGGTCTTCAAGACCCTGCGCGTTGAATCGTAACGAGCGCCTACCATGCACCCAAGGTGCCGACCATCCTGACCAAATCGCAACGCTACCACCTGCACACATGGGGGGGGGGGGGCTGGACCTACAAGGCCACACCCTTGAGGAGATCCGTGAGCACTTTGAGGTCACCCAGGCCCGCCGCCGTGAGGCCAAGAAGGTACGCGAAGCTAAGGCCCGTGAGGCTACTGGGAACAGAAACCCTCACTGAGGTTACAGAACACAACCCCTTTACTTTCCACCACCAACATTGTGAGAGCCGCATGAGCTGACACACATTTACGATTGAAATTAAGGAGACCACCACCATGACCACGGAGACCACCACTGCACCGACCATCCTGACCGCTGAGGCCTTTGCTACCTTGCAGGTTTCTATCCGCGCTGACCTTGCCGTCATTCCGTCCCGCCCTTGCCCGCCTGAGGTGGACCCTAACGACTTGCCTGCCTGGGTCGAATGGATGACCACCACTGAGGAGCCGCTGAGTGAGCTGGCAGAGCGCTACAAAGTTTTCCCTACAGCGCAGCATCTGAGCGCAGCAACCATCGTGGGGGCCCTTGGGGCGAGCGTGGACGTTAGCCGACTGATGAATATGTGGGCTGACTTTTATGAGGACCGCCCTGAGGCCCTGCAAGGTCACGGACTGAGCCGCGTCAAGACCATCCTTGAACAGCGCCGATGGGCCGCCCGCTCGTTGCCCCTGGGACTGCCCCCTATCGAGGTCTGCCGTACCCTGTGGGCATTGGACCCTGAGAGCCCTACAGGCTTGCGTTCTGTCCGCACCGGGAAGGCCCTCAAAGGTGAGCCCCGTGCTAAAGGGTCGGTCATTGTGTACCGGCCTGCCACTGGCGAGAAATTCAGCTTTGACCCTGACGACATCGTGTTTGCCCTTGAGGAAGACCTTGACGGGAACGAGCTGACAACCTTTGAGCGTGCCGAGCTGGCACGTATCGAACAACTAAAGGAGGACCGTGAGTCTGTGACCACTATCACCGAGGCCGAACTACAGGCCATCAATAAAGAATTCCCAGCGGCTGCCCGCCTTGCATTCATCGACATGCGCCTACGCTATAACAACCGCCGTTGTGAGTTCCGTACCTGGGACCATGAGGCCAAGCGTGTCACCTTCGATGCACCGGCTGTCCTGGCTGACATGCGTAGCTATGTGGGTGTTCGTACCGTTGAGCGCTTTGAGCGACTGGTAGAGCAGGGCATTGACCTTGCGGGCATCCTTTGCGCCCACCTACGCATCCCCCTGATTAAAGGCTCCCTGATGTTCCAAGACCCGGACAACACCGCGCAGGGTCGTATCTAAGGTTCATCCTAAAGCAACCACACACCTCACCTTCCTGGGCTCACTGAGAGCCTGGGCGGCACCCTATCGACCTCTAAAAGGAGAACCCTTATGACAACCACACAGATGACCGCAACCCACGCTATCGCTATCACCCTGGGCGGTGAACACCGAACCGTTAAGGACCGCGCTGAGATCATTCTGAGCAACCTTGAAGAATCCGGCGCAGTGATCAAAGCGCCACACCTTGGCGGTTTTCGTTGGACCTTGACCAGTCCTCACCCGTCCTTTCCCGGTGACGTTGTGGCCGAGCATGGTTTCTACCTGAACGCCTCACAGGCTCGCTATGAAACCCTTTTGGTCTCCCCGGCGATTGGCTTAATGCTGGCCGCTGTGGTCCGCAAGCCTGGGCACATGGCAAAGGTCGTCGCACTGACAGCGACGTGACCGAGCTTCAAGAGCCCTCAATGGGTCCTCAACCCTAAGCCCGTATCTCAATCCCGTTTCACCTCACTAAGGAGAGAGTAGAGCGTCCCGTTAACTAAGTCTGTCCGATACGGCACAGCGCAGCGTGAGTCTGACCAAGTATGAGTCAGCAGCGCGGGACACCTTCGGCCCACACCACCAACACACAAAGGAGAGCTACCACCATGAAACTCAATATTTCCCGTTTGTCTGAAACCAAGTATGAAGTCCAAGGCCAAGAGGTCACCAAGGAATTTGCCGAGGGTGCAATGCTGGCCGGTCTGTTCGCTGCCTGTGGTCGCAACGTAGACCGCATGACTGAAATCTGTGACCAGTATGAAGCTGTCGGCCTGTCGCCGCGTGGCTTCCCTGACGAGTTCCGCAAGGTCTCTATTCAACGCGCTGAGGTTAGCCGTGAGGAAGAAAAGCGCCGTAAGGACGCTGCGTTCTTTGCTGAGCGCAACCGTCAAATGGCTGAGGCACATGACCCGCTGGCAATCGCCCGTAAGAAGGCTGAGCGTGAGGCCAAAGAGGCCAAGATTCGTGCCCATGGTCAGAACATCCGTGCGTCCCGTAATGGTGGCCGTTCAATCATGGCGTGGGATGAAAACGACACCTGGATCTAATCCCAGGGTCACCCTTAGAGCCACCCGCTGAGGGCCCCTCTGTGGACCTTCACGCCTCATCAAGAACACCTGCAAGACACCTTGTCGACTTAGCCCATTCAGGCGCTGAGCGAGACCCTATTGATTCCCTAAAGGAGATTCCCACATGTCTAAAGTAAAACTGAACCACGCAACCGGCACCATTAACCGCAACACTGACCACCGTGACGCCCGTGACCGTTTCGCCATGCCTGACCGTATGCACGTTGAGTCGGTCGTTGAGGGTTCCACTGTGGCCCGTTTCAGTGACTCCCGTTTACGTCAAGGCGCTGCACCTAACGAACTGGACTACGTGGCCTTCATGCAGAACGGTATCAACACTTACCTCAACTCCGAGGACTGGCGTGAGGCTGCTGAGGAGGCAATCTCCTGTGAGTTCCGTCCTACAGGTACTGAGCCGACCGTGCAACAAGTGGCCCTACTGGAAAGCCGAGACATCGAGTTCGACCCACGCACCTCCCTGTATGACCGTTCGCAAGTGGTCACCAAGGGTAAGGCCATCGCCGGTGACTTCCTGTTCTCTGAGCCTTGCAGCACTGCCGCCCTGTTCTCGACCCGCCTGACTGTGCTGGATGCAAACGTCATCGCAGGCTTCACCGCCAACGGCGCAGAACAAACCATCGTCAAGCTGCTGACTGACTTCCAAATCCAGTGCAACACCACCGTGGCTAAGATCCTGGCTAAGACCGCCAACCTGCGTAAGGTCAAGGCAACCATGCCTATAGGCGCACCGCGTGAAGTCGCTGAGGACCTTATCGACATCCTGGCCGTCAACGTAGACACCGCCTTTGGTTCAGGTCTGGATGACTTCACCTACATGCTCCCAATCAGCATGGGGCCGACCCTTGATCGTGCCGCACAGCGTGCTGGCGTAGAGGACGTGTCCGAGTTGATCGGCGCGGGTATCCAGTACCACAGCGGCCCTAAAGGTCTGATCTTTATGGTCCCTAACGCCTTCGCCATGCTGTCTTTCCGTGAGCAACGTGACGGCGACATCTGGTCGACCCATGTTACCCGTAACCCAGCCATCCAAGGTTTCGACATCGAGATTAGCGGTGTGGCTGACGTAGTGGCTAACGCTATGGTCCGCCTCAAGATCGCCAACCCAGCCGACCCTAAAGAGAAGCTGCAAACCGAGACCGTCAAGTATCCAGTGGTCACCTTGATCGAACTGGAAACCAAGTGACACCCGATGCACCTACAGGGCTCTCGCAAGGGTTCCTTGTGGGCTTCGATAAGATCCCTTTCGGTCCTCTCCTATGAGGTCCTTGAGGAATAAGGTTTCACCAAAACACTAATTCACTGGATTTAGACGCCGGGTGACTGTGAGGGATCTTATCGAAGTCTTGACGCTGGGTAGCGCTGACGCGCTACCTTGATGACGGAGCTGTGCCCATCGACAATAATCCAGTCGAAAATCAGATCCGACCATGGGCTCTCGGGCGCTCGAATTGGTTGTTTGCCGGGTCGCTTCGCAGTGGTAAACGAGCGGCGGCGATTATGAGCTTGATCCAGTCTGCCCGGCTGAATGGGCATGATCCATATGCCTATCTCAAAGATGTGCTAACTCGGTTGCCGGCGCAGCGGGCGAGTGAGATCGGCCAGTTGCTGCCGCATCAGTGGAGACCGGTGTAGTGGCAAACGGTGTGCCCATGCAGGATTGTATCAGTTGATTTTCTTGGCTTTATGCGGCAGATTCATGCCATGAACAGTTACAGTTTCCGTTGCGCAAGTTCAATTATTATCGCCTTCACATAGGTGGTGGGGCTGCGTACGATCTGCCGAACCCCGCCTCAAAAGCGGGGTTTTTCATTCCTGCTTCTGAGGCTCATACAGGAGCACAGGAATGGACGCACTTACCCGAACTCTCAAAGAGACAATCGAGGCCGCTGATCGCGCTATCACAGCCGAAGATTTCGACGAACTGATGAAATTTTATGCGGATGACGCCAGTCTTGTGGTCAAACCAGGATTGACCGTCTCAGGCAAAGAGAGCATCCGCCGAGCTTTTGTCGCCATTGCGGATCATTTCAATAACAGCATCGTTGTCACACAGGGGGAGATCCAAGTTATACAAGGAGGTGATGTAGCTCTCGTTATCATGGAGACCTTGCTACAGGCCACGGATAAGGACGGTGTGAAAACTGAGATTTCGCGCAGGGCGACCTACGTGTTTCGACAAATCTCGGAAAAATGGCTATGCGTAGTGGACAACTCCTATGGGACGTCGCTACTTGATAGCGTCGTCGGATCGTAGGACATCAAAAGGGTAGTGCCTACTCCTGCAAGTAGGCTCCATCACCCACAAACGAAAGGCGGCAGTTTAGCTATCAGCAAGGTGTGTCTGCCAGACGCTTACACTAAGGCCTTCTGGCGTCTGGTCTGTACTGTGGCCTTGCTGATTGGCTTAACGATCCCTGAGGGGATGCTTGAGCTGGTCTCTGAGGTTGTCCGTGAGGTGCTGTCTGACCTGGGCACAGGCATAGCCGCTGCTGTACTGACTGCCCCGTGGGTCACTCTTGTGGCCGCTGTGTGATGACCTGACAGACCCTGAGCTGTGGCCCTATAGCCACCTTTGGGTATGTCAGTTGGTTGTCATTGTGTCAGTTTGATAGCGTCAAAATCTCAATCCCGGATCCCCTCACTAAGGAGAGAGGAGAGACCCTCCCTGATGGTCCCTTAATGACCTCTCTATGAGCGTTACCTTAAAGGTCCCTCATGTTCGCAATCCGACACTGACCGTCGATAGTTAACGCCAATCCCGTGGAACTTCAGCCAGGATACTTCGAGAGCCTTAATGACACCTCATCGGGTTCCTCAGTGATTGGTGATTATTGCTGATAAGCATCACCTCCCTTAGCTGTATCGTTCAGGCCTCAGTGGCTTGTCCTTTATCCCTATTCGCATCCTGAGACCGTAGGGTCTACGGGTTATGGTGGCCTGTCTCCCAGGAGGCGTATGGATGTGATAGAGGTCAAGGCCAGTGAGTCTTATAAGACAGCTCACCATCTCCTTTTAGAGCCCCAGGGTCTGCCATCCTTAGGCCCTGGGCGCGTCACCTTGAGCTTTCCTTTAAGCGTTCATGCTGGCCCCCTATGGTCCCTGCTGAGGTTGCTTAAAACAGGTCTCTGTCTGGAAAACCCCTTAAGTACTGAGCCCAGGGCATGACTTGCTGGATACTCAATGTTGACTCGATGACGCCCCAAGGGTGATGAGAAAATGACACAAAAATCTGAGTGACCACCTGTAATTACTAACCTGCGCGCTTACCCCCGTAGGCCCTCGCGCACTCGCTCAGGCGCACGATAAGGACCCTTGCGGGCAGGCGATAAGGACCCCAGCGTTGGGACAAATGTGCGCCAAAGCTGTTACAAAACGGGGTTCTATGGTGCTACGCTAAGGTCTCTTAACGTGCCTCATCAGGTCGGTGTAAGGATCGTATCCTTCGCCTCTGGCAGCATCCCTGGATAGTCCAGCGTGTAGTGCAGACCCCGAGATTCCTTACGTTCCATGGCAGACCTGATCATCAGTTCCGCTACTTGAGCAAGGTTCCTCAATTCAATCAGGTCTCTGCTTACTCGGTAGTTGCTGTAGAACTCGTCAATCTCGTCCAACAGCAAGCGTACCCGGTGCTGCGCCCGTTGCAGGCGCTTGTTGGTGCGCACAATGCCCACGTAGTCCCACATGAAACGCCGCAACTCGTCCCAGTTGTGAGCGATGATCACGTCTTCGTCCGAATCGGTGACCTGGCTGGCGTCCCAGCGGGGCAGGGCGGCCGGAACCGGGATATGCGGCAGTTGTTCCAGAATATCCGCCGCTGCCGAGCGTGCGTACACAAAACATTCAAGCAGTGAGTTGCTGGCCATGCGGTTGGCACCGTGCAGGCCGGTAAAACTGGTTTCGCCGATGGCATAGAGGCCGGGCACGTCGGTGCGCCCGTGCTGGTCGACCATCACGCCGCCGCAGGTATAGTGCGCAGCCGGCACCACTGGGATCGGACCTTTGGTGATGTCGATATTGAAGGTCAGGCAGCGTTCATAGACGGTCGGAAAGTGTGTCTTGATAAACGCTTCGGGCTTGTGGCTGATGTCCAGGTAGACGCAATCGATACCCAGGCGCTTCATCTCGTGGTCGATGGCGCGGGCGACAATGTCGCGCGGTGCCAGCTCGGCGCGTGGGTCGAAGCGCTGCATGAAGCGCTCGCCATTGGGCAGCTTCAAGTGCGCACCTTCGCCGCGCAGGGCTTCGGTGATCAGGAAGCTCTTGGCTTGCGGGTGGTACAGGCAAGTAGGGTGGAACTGGTTGAACTCCAGGTTGGCCACCCGGCAGCCCGAGCGCCAGGCCATGGCAATGCCGTCACCGCAGGCGCCGTCGGGATTGCTGGTATAGAGATAAACCTTGGCTGCCCCGCCCGAGGCAAGAATAGTGAAGCGCGCGCCGTAGGTATCGACTTCGCCACTGGTGCGATTGAGTACGTAGGCGCCAAGGCAGCGCTCGCCGTCCAGACCCAGACGTTTTTCGGTGATCAGGTCGACGGCGACGCGTTGCTCCAGTAACTGAATGTTGGGCCGTTGGCGCGCCTGTTCGAGCAGGGTCTTGAAAATCGCAGCACCGGTGGCGTCGGCGGCGTGAATGATGCGGCGATGGCTGTGGCCGCCTTCGCGGGTCAGGTGGAACTCAAAGCCGCCGTCGTCGCTGCCGGCATGTTCATCGCGGGTGAAGGGTACGCCTTGGTCGATCAGCCATTGGATGGCTTCGCGGCTGTGCTCGACGGTGAAGCGTACGGCGTCTTCATTGCACAGACCGCCGCCGGCGTTGAGGGTGTCTTCGACGTGCGATTGCACCGTGTCGGTGTCGTCCAGTACCGCCGCGACACCGCCCTGGGCCCAGAATGTCGAGCCGTTGGCCAGGTCGCCCTTGCTCAAAACCGCAATGCGCAGGTGGGGGGGCAGGGTCAGGGCAAGGCTCAAGCCGGCTGCACCGCTGCCGATCACCAGCACATCGTGTTGAAACTGTTGGCTCATTTGAAGGATTCCGCAAAAAGCGATCCGAAGGAGCGGCGCAAACAGGACGCCTGGATCGGCGAATCAAAGGGTCACACGGGCCACTAGTATATAGAGGGGTGGAGCGGCACAATAGCCACGCATTCGTGGCATTGTGAGATTATGCCGCGCAGCTTTGGGAAACGGCCGGTTGGCGGGACGGGAACTTTTTGCATGAGCCCCGACTCAATAGCAGGTTGCCCGAAAGCTGGGAAAACGTTGAGTTTATTGGCCCGTCGGGAGCATTGGACGCGTCACGAAACCGGCGACAAGATTATTCGCGCAGCCGGCCCCGCCCGGGCTGCGTTTTTCGTGTGTGCCAAATCAGTGCATGCCGGAAACTTGCTTGAAGGGGGAGAACTTTTGCGAAAAGCCCGAGTCTATGTTTGCAAGCCTGATCGTTTAGTTATGCAAGCCTCGTTCAAGTACAACGAGGAGTGTTCATGCTAACCCAGGAAGAGGATCAGCAGCTGGTCGAGCGCGTACAACGCGGCGACAAGCGAGCATTTGATCTGCTAGTGCTGAAATACCAGCACAAAATTCTCGGGTTGATCGTGCGGTTTGTGCACGACACCCATGAAGCGCAGGACGTTGCACAGGAAGCCTTTATCAAGGCTTACCGTGCACTTGGAAATTTCCGCGGTGACAGCGCGTTTTACACGTGGCTATACCGTATCGCTATTAACACGGCGAAGAACTATCTGGTGTCTCGCGGCCGCCGCCCACCAGACAGTGATGTCAGTTCAGAAGATGCTGAGTTTTACGATGGTGATCACGGCCTCAAAGATCTCGAGTCGCCGGAGCGTGCATTGCTGCGCGACGAGATCGAAGGCACCGTCCATCGAACCATTCAGCAACTGCCAGAAGATTTGCGTACGGCGTTAACTTTACGTGAATTCGATGGTCTGAGTTACGAAGACATTGCGAGCGTCATGCAATGTCCGGTGGGGACTGTAAGGTCACGGATTTTCCGGGCCCGGGAAGCCATCGACAAAGCCTTGCAACCATTGTTGCAGGAAAACTAAAGACAGCGGCGACAGCCAAGAGAGGAACCGCCATGAGTCGTGATGCCCTGCAGGAATCGCTGTCCGCAGTGATGGATAACGAAGCGGATGAACTGGAACTTCGTCGAGTGCTCAACGCATTTGATGACGCCCAAACCCGTGATACCTGGTCTCGTTACCAAGTCGCTCGGGCGGTGATGCACAAGGATCTTTTAATCCCTCGTCTGGATATTGCTGCGGCCGTTTCTGCCGCGCTGGCTGATGAAGCCGTTCCGGCCAAGACTGCTCGTGGCCCGTGGCGTAGCCTGGGTCGACTGGCAGTGGCTGCCTCGGTGACTGTGGCCGTACTGGCTGGTGTTCGTCTGTACAATCAGGATGAAATTGCCGGTGCCGAACTGGCCCAGCAAACTCAGCAACCGGTCATGGCGGGTCCACAAGTCAAAGGTCCGGCTGTACTGGCAGGCTACAAGGAAAGCTCCGATGCCACCGGCCCTATGGCCAACGGTGTGCTTCAAGGGCAATCCGGCTGGCAAGATCAGCGTCTTCCAGGCTACCTGCGTCAGCACGCTCAGGAATCGGCTGCCAAAGGCACCGAAAGCGCTCTGCCGTACGCTCGCGCAGCCAGTCAGGAAAACCGCTGATTCGCTAAGGAGCTCTATGCGCGCCATACCGCTCCTTACGCTTTTGCTCAGTAGTTGGTTTGCACTATCCGCCCATGCCGATGAAGCCCAAGACTGGCTGACTCGACTTGGGCGTGCAGAGCAGCAGCAAAGCTTTGAAGGTACGTTTGTTTACGAACGCAATGGCAGTTTTTCTACCCACGCTATCTGGCACCGGGTTCAGGATGGTCATGTTCGTGAACGGCTGCTGCAACTGGATGGCCCACCCCGGGAAACGGTACGGTTGGATGGCCGGACGCAATGCGTCAGTGGCGATCTGATTGCTGGGTTGGTCAAATCTTCCGATGCACCCTCGCGTGCTTTCGATTCAAAAAAACTCACTCAATTTTATGAACTGGCCGTCATTGGCAAATCCCGCGTGGCTGGTCGTCACGCAGTGATTGTGTCGATCAGCCCGCGAGATCACTACCGCTACGGTTTTGAGTTGCATCTGGATCGTGAGACGGCTCTGCCGCTTAAATCCCTGCTGCTCAATGATCAGGGGCAGTTGCTGGAGCGCTTTCAATATGCTCGCCTGGATACCTCGGTCATTCCTGCCGAGCACGACTTAAAGCCAGGCAGCGGATGTTCGCCCGTCGCTGTTTCCACCGATAAAGCCTCTGACATGCCTGCCTCCCAGGCGTGGCATCTGGATTGGCTGCCGCCTGGCTTCAAGCAGATCAGCAGCGCTACGCGCAAAGACTCCCAAACGGAATCGAGCGTCGATAGCCTGATGTATGACGATGGGCTCGCACGGTTTTCTGTATTTCTTGAGTCCGCCAGGGGCGCCGATATGAATGAAACCCGCGCTCAGCTCGGCCCGACTGTGGCGGTTTCTCGGCGTTTGAATACGGTTGACGGGGAGATGATGGTTACCGTGGTAGGGGAAATTCCGGTCGGCACTGCTGAGCGTATCGCGCTGTCGGTACGCGGTGAAAAGGCCGCTGCCAAGCCGTGAGATTGTTAATTCTATGTTCATCCTGACCTTTCAATCTGTGCCCAGGTTTGTTTGGGGAGCGAGCGTATGAAACTTCTGGATCAGCATTTTCACTTGCAAAAACTTCCCATGTTTTTTATAGGTCAGGGTTTGTTGGCTCTGGCCTTGTTTTGTTCGCGGAACAAAAATGTCGTTTGTCGCATTCGGCGTTTATTGGACCCTGTCGCTCAACCCTGCTCGTCGTAACGGGAGCTGTATGTCGATACCACGTTTGAAGTCTTACCTATCCATAGTTGCCACAGTGCTGGTGCTGGGTCAGGCCTTACCTGCGCAAGCAGTCGAGCTGCCTGACTTCACCCAACTGGTAGAGCAAGCCTCACCGGCCGTGGTCAATATCAGTACCACCCAGAAACTGCCGGATCGCAAAGTCTCGAACCAGCAAATGCCCGACCTGGAAGGCTTGCCGCCCATGCTGCGCGAGTTCTTCGAGCGCGGCATGCCGCAGCCGCGCACCCCTCGTGGCGGCGGGGGGCAGCGCGAAGCCCAGTCCCTGGGTTCGGGCTTCATCATTTCGCCTGACGGCTATATCCTGACCAACAATCACGTGATCGCCGATGCTGACGAAATCCTCGTGCGCCTGGCCGATCGCAGTGAGCTCAAGGCCAAGCTGATCGGTACCGACCCGCGTTCCGACGTCGCCTTGCTTAAAATTGACGGCAAGGACCTGCCGGTTCTCAAACTGGGCAAGTCTCAGGACTTGAAGGCTGGCCAATGGGTTGTCGCGATCGGTTCGCCATTCGGCTTTGACCATACCGTCACCCAGGGTATCGTCAGTGCCATTGGCCGCAGCCTGCCAAACGAGAACTACGTACCGTTCATCCAGACCGACGTGCCGATCAACCCGGGCAACTCCGGCGGTCCATTGTTCAACCTGGCCGGCGAAGTGGTGGGCATCAACTCACAGATCTACACCCGTTCCGGTGGTTTCATGGGCGTGTCTTTCGCGATCCCGATCGACGTGGCCATGGACGTCTCCAATCAGTTGAAAAGCGGTGGCAAGGTCAGCCGTGGCTGGTTGGGCGTAGTGATCCAGGAAGTGAACAAAGATCTGGCTGAATCCTTCGGCCTCGACAAGCCGGCCGGTGCCCTGGTTGCGCAAATCCAGGACAATGGCCCAGCAGCCAAAGGCGGCCTGAAAGTTGGCGACGTGATTTTGAGCATGAACGGCCAACCCATCGTGATGTCGGCTGACCTGCCTCATCTGGTCGGCGCGCTCAAGGCCGGCGGCAAAGCCAAGCTGGAAGTGATTCGTGACGGCAAGCGCCAGAACGTTGAGCTGACCGTTGGTGCGATCCCGGAAGAAGGCGCGACGCTGGATGCCCTCGGTAACGCCAAGCCCGGTGCAGAGCGCAGCAGTAACCGCCTGGGCATCGCCGTGGTTGAACTGACCGCCGAGCAGAAGAAGACGTTTGACCTGCAAAGCGGTGTGGTCATCAAGGAAGTCCAGGACGGCCCAGCCGCCTTGATCGGCCTGCAGCCGGGCGATGTGATCACTCACCTGAACAATCAGGCGATCAACACCACCAAGGAGTTCACCGACATCGCCAAGGCGTTGCCGAAGAACCGTTCAGTGTCGATGCGCGTACTGCGTCAAGGTCGTGCCAGCTTCATCACCTTCAAGTTGGCCGAGTAATCGTTAAGCCTGCTCCAATAGAAACAAAAAGCCCCGCTGCCGGTTAACGGCAGCGGGGCTTTTTTGTGGGTGACGGGTTTAGCTCATCATCCCTTTCACCAGACGTTCCTGTTCGATCAGCTCACGCTGGCGTGCGTCGATACGTGAGGACAGTGGGAAGTTATTGCCGGCGCGGCGCTTGGCAAAGTCCAGTTGCTGGATGGCCTGCTGGAAGTCCCCCACCAGTGCGAAGTACTCGGCGCGAGCCTGGTGCAGGCCGATGATGTTGCCGGA
Organism: Pseudomonas paralactis; assembly: GCF_001439735.1. Taxonomy (GTDB): domain Bacteria; phylum Pseudomonadota; class Gammaproteobacteria; order Pseudomonadales; family Pseudomonadaceae; genus Aquipseudomonas; species Aquipseudomonas paralactis. Next base: position 26,709 of record NZ_JYLN01000002.1, on the reverse strand, counting down.
CAAGCCTCGCGTCTCGGCGACCTGATACCAGACGTCCGGATCGTCGGGGCGTGACTTGAGCAAACCGTCCAGGGCCTTCTCGGCATCGGCGGTACGGTTCTGCTTAAGCAGCAGGTCGACCCGCACCTGGTTCAGCGGGTAGTTGCTGGGGTACTGGGTGAGCATTCGGTCAGTACGTTGCTGGGCATCCGCCATCCGATTGTTGGTGATGTCCAGTTCGATCTGCGCCAGGTTGTAGGTGATGTCATTGGGCGCTTTGGCCAGCAGCGGTGCCAGGCTTTCACGCGCTTCCTTGAGTTGGACGCCCTTGATCTGCGCAATGGCCAGGCCATAACGCGCCACATCGTTTTTGGGGTTGTCGTCCAATTGTGCCTGGAAGCGCTTGGCAGCCAGGCCTGGCGTGTCTTCGTACTTCAACTGCACGCGTGCGCGAATCAGTTGATAGCGCAGGCTGTCTTCCTTGCCGCCAGGTTTGGCCTGTTCGGCGCGGTTGCGGGTGTCGGCGATACGCGATTCGGTCACCGGGTGCGTCAACAGGAACTCCGGTGGCTTGGCATCGAAGCGATACTGGCGCATCAGGCGCTCGAACATGGTGGGCATCGACCGCGGGTCGTAGCCGGCTTTCTCCAGGTTGAGGATGCCGATGCGGTCGGCCTCTTGTTCGTTCTGTCGGGAGAACCTGCGCTGCTCCTGGATCGCAGCCGCTTGCGAACCGGCAATCGCGGCGATACCTGCATCACCGGCTCCCGCCGCGGCGGCAATTATGCCGCCAAGCAGGGCGGCCATCATCGGCAGTTGCATGCGTGATTGCGCTTCCACGCCTCGGGCGAAGTGACGCTGGGACAAGTGCGCCAGTTCGTGGGCCAGTACCGAGGCGTATTCACCTTCGGTCTGGGCATTGAGGAACAAGCCGCCGTTCACCCCAATGATCCCCCCGGGTGCCGCAAAGGCGTTGAGCTGCGGGCTGTTGATCAGGATGAACTCCAGGCGCCGATCGTTGACCTGGCTGGTCTCCACCAGCTTGTACACGCTGGTTTCTACGTAGTCCTTGAGTTGCGGGTCGTTAAGCTGCGACACCTGACCGCGCAAATAGGCCAGCCAGGCGCGGCCCAGTTGGTATTCCTGTTGGGGCGAGACAATGGCAGAACTGGCGTCACCAAGTGACGGCAGGTCGTCAGCGAAGGCCGGGGAGGCCAGCAGGCAGGCCAGCGTCAGCAGGGTAGGGCGCAAAAAAGTCATGCACAAAGCCTTTCGACAAAGAGCTTACTGTAGCCGGACACTGAGCTTGGGACCAGATATTCTAAGCGGCCCGAATGTTTGCCTGGAGTAACACTATGACCGACGCCGTCGCCTTTGACGCCGAACTTGATGCTAGCGGTCTGAACTGCCCGTTGCCCTTGCTCAAGGCCAAGCTGGAACTCAATCGATTGGCCAGCGGGGCCGTGCTTAAAGTGATCGCCACCGATGCAGGCTCCCAGCGCGATTTCCGCACTTTTGCCAAGCTGGCGGGCCATACGCTGGTCCAGGAAGAAGAGGCCGCTGGCGTGTACCGTTATTGGTTGCGCAAGGCCTGAGGGCCTTACGAGGCAAGGTATCTACACAACTTCGGTACCAAGCTGACCCTGTGGCGAAGGGAGCTTGCTCCCGTGACGACCTGACGGCCGATGCTTGTCTACCTGACCCACCACGATCCAAATGTGGGAGCTGGCTTGCCTGCGAAGACGGCCTGACAGCCGCCCCCTATCTACCTGACACCCTGCGATCAAACTGTGGGAGCGGGCTTGCTCGCGAAGGCGGCCTGATAGCCGCCCCCTATCTACCTGACACCCTGCGATCAAACTGTGGGAGCCTGCTTGCCTGCGAAGACGGCCTGATAGCCGACACCTATCTACCTGACACCCTGCGATCAAACTGTGGGAGCCTGCTTGCCTGCGAAGACGGCCTGATAGCCGCCCCCTATCTGCCTGACACCCTGCGATCAAACTGTGGGAGCTGGCTTGCCTGCGAAGACGGCCTGACAGCCGCCCCCCTATCTATCTGACACCCCGCAATCCAACTGTGTGCGGGCTTGCTCGCTAAGGCGGCCTGACAGGCGACACAGTTGGATTGGGTACATATCCATTGCTGCGGTAACGGCCACTTAGGGTTCCGCCCTGACGGCGGGTCACTTTGGAAAAGCCCCAAAGTAACCAAAGGGCTCTTGCCCCACCACTCGGCACCTCGCTTGGGCTCGGTGTGCCCGTAATCCGCCAGTGATTTGGGGGGCCGCCGCCACGCGCCATCCATGGCGCGGGGCGGCTAAACCGGCATCCCTGCCGGTTTACCCCCCAAATCCCTGTCGAATTCCGGCCAGCGTGGTTTAACGGGGCGCCTGAGATCAAGATCACAAGCAGATCAAGATCAAGAGCTACTCGCTTCGCATCGTGGTTACCGTGTGTGCTACAGCCCACAAAGTTGTGTAGATACCTATGCTTATCGAGGCAAGATCAAGCCTTGTTCAGCGCCTGCGCTGCCGCCAGCACGGCATCAACATGCCCCGGCACTTTCACGCCGCGCCATTCCTGACGGAGCACACCTTGGCTGTCGATCAGGAAGGTGCTGCGATCCACGCCCAGGTATTCCTTGCCGTACAGCTTCTTCAACTTGATCACATCAAACAGCTGGCAGACCGCTTCGTCCTTATCGCTGATCAGCTCGAACGGAAATGCTTGTTTGCCCTTGAAGTTCTCGTGGGACTTCACGCTGTCACGCGACACGCCGAACACTTCGGTGTTGGCCGCCTTGAACGCCGCGTACTGGTCACGAAAGCCCTGGCCTTCGGTGGTGCAGCCAGGGGTGCTGTCCTTGGGGTAGAAGTAGATCACTACTTGCTTACCCTTGAGGGCGGCGAGGCTGAAAGTCTGGCCGCTGGTGGCCTGGGCTTCGAAATCGGCCACGGGTGTGTCGATGGCTACCGGCATGAGTCCTTCCTTACATTGGGTTCTGTGGGCGCCACGGCTCGATCAACGCGTCGAGGTTCAGGGCATCGGCGAAATCCAGGAACTGGTCGCGCAGCCAACTGATCTGTACGCCGGCCGGCAAAGTCACGGTAAAGGTGGCATTGAGCATGGTGCCGCCGGTTTGTGGCGCCTGGTAGGTGTCACAGGTCAGGTTTTCCAGCTCGACGTTATGGTCGATAAAGAACTGGCACAGCTCGTTGACGATGTCCGAACGGTAGGCTGAGCTGACGTAGGCCACGTAAGGCAACGCCTGTGGGCGATTTTCCAGGGCGGCGCTGCGCACCACGTTGACGGTAAAGTCGTGTTTTTTGGCCAGGCCCGGCAGGCCGGTTTCCAGGCGCGCCAGGGCGTCCCAGGAGCCGGAAATCTGCAGGACCAGCGCGCTGCACTCGCCGTGGCGAGTCAGGCGCGAGGTCACGACCGCGCAGCGGTTCTCATGGCTGGCGCGGCACAGGACGTTGGTCAGCTCCATGGGGTTGGCGCCGAGGGCACTGATAACAAGGAATTGTTCGCGAACTGTGGGGGTGGACATGCAGCCTTCCTAAAGCGATGAGCGGTCGATACCGTGTGGGCTGTATCGATCAAAGGATCAAGGGTAGCGAAAAGCGTCGCCAAGGGCTAGGAGGTGGCGTTTTCATTGCGTGATCGGCCGGCTTCAAGCGGTGCTTTGGCCCAATGATGGCATTGCCCGACGTTTAGTTGCTCCAGAACGCATCCTCACGCGGTACTTCGCTTGTACAAGCATCTTGGCGCCAGTACCATTACGGCTCTCTTTTTCCGGCAGGAGCGGTTGCATGATTGCGGGCAGTATGGTGGCACTGGTCACACCCATGGATGCACAAGGTCGTCTCGACTGGGACAGCCTGGGCAAACTGGTGGACTTCCACCTGCAAGAGGGCACCAACGCCATCGTGGCGGTCGGCACCACAGGTGAATCGGCCACCCTCGATGTGGAAGAACACATCCAGGTGATCGAGTTCGTGGTCAAACGCGTTGCGGGCCGCATCGCCGTGATCGCCGGAACGGGCGCCAACTCCACGCGCGAAGCGATCGAGCTGACCCGCAACGCCAAAAAAGCCGGCGCCGACGCTTGCCTGCTGGTGACGCCGTACTACAACAAGCCGACCCAGGAAGGCTTGTACCAGCACTTCAAAGCCATCGCCGAAGCCGTTCAGATCCCGCAGATCCTCTATAACGTACCGGGTCGCACCGCGTGCGATATGAAGGCCGAGACCGTGATCCGCCTGTCCACCGTGCCGAACATCATCGGCATCAAGGAAGCCACCGGCGACCTGCAGCGCGCCAAGGACATCCTGGCCGGTGTGAGCAGTGACTTCCTGGTGTATTCCGGTGACGACGCCACCGCTGTCGAATTGATCCTGCTGGGTGGCAAGGGCAACATCTCCGTGACCGCCAACGTGGCTCCGCGTGCCATGAGCGACATGTGCGCCGCCGCCATCGCCGGTGATGCCGCGACGGCACGTGCAATCCACGAGAAGCTGATGCCGCTCAACAAGACACTGTTTATCGAATCCAATCCTATCCCCGTGAAATGGGCGCTGACTGAGATGGGCCTGATGCCGGACGGTATCCGTCTGCCGCTCACCCGGCTCAGCGAAGCCTGTCACGAACCGCTGCGACAGGCCCTGCGCCAGTCCGGCGTCCTGGTTTAATTGAGGAAGCACTACGCATGAAGCGATTGGCCGGACTTTCCGCACTTGCCTTGATTATCTCCAGCACCAGTGGCTGCGGTTGGGTATGGGGCCCGGAAGGCTACTTCCGTGACCGCGGCAGCGATTACCTGGAAGCGCAAGCAACCAAACCGATGCAGCTGCCGCCTGATGTCAATGTCGCCAAGCGTCTTGACCCCTTGTTGCCGATCCCGCGCAACGTCGCCGACGACACCGTCAAGGGCGAGTACGTAGTACCGCGCCCGCAGCCGATCACGGCAGTGGCCGATGCCAGCGACTACAGCCTGCAAAAAAGTGGCGACAACCGCTGGATCGTCGCCCAGCGCCCACCTGCCGAAGTCTGGCCGGTGGCGGTGCAGTTCTTCCAGGACAACGGCTTCCGGATCGACCAGCAACGCCCGCAGACCGGTGAATTTACCACGGCGTGGCAGCAAGGCCGTGAGCTGTCCGCCAACATGGCCCAGCGCGTGCTGGCTGGCGGTGTAGCCGCCGACAGTGAAGCCCGTGTGCGTGTGCGCATCGAGCCGGGCGTGCAGCGCAATACCAGTGAAGTCTATGTGGTCAGCGCCGAGCGCCCTGCCGGCAGCACAGCCAACGTCGATTTCACTCCGCGTTCGGTCAACACCGGCGTAGACGCTGCGCTGGTCGACGAAATGCTCGCCAGCATGAGCCGTATCTCCGAGAAGGGCGGTTCCGTTTCCCTGCTCGCCGCCCGTGACTACGACACCCCTAGCCGCGTCAGCCTCACCGAAGACGGCAGCGGTAACGTCGTGCTGAACCTGGGTGAAGACCTCGACCGTGCCTGGGCCAGTGTTGGCCGTGCGTTGGAGCAAGGTCCTTGGCGCGTTGAAGACATCAACCGCAGCCTGGGCCTGTACTACATCAACGTGGCTGAAAAGGCCGAGAAGAAAGACGACGAGCCAGGTTTCTTCGGCAAATTGTTCGGCAGCGCGCCGACCAAGGAAGAGATCGAAACCCGCGCCGAGCGTTACCAGGTTCGTTTGAGCAAGGTGGGCGAAAGCGTGCAAGTCACCGTCGAGAAGAACATCAACACCGTCGCGCCAGCTGAAACAGCGCGCAAAGTGTTGGGCGTGATTCAAGACAACCTGGGCTGATCCGATGCGTTTTGCCGTTCTCGGCAGCGGTAGCCAAGGGAACGGTACGCTGGTCGCCCACGATGACACGTATGTGCTGGTCGATTGTGGTTTCTCGTTAAGAGAAACCGAGCGACGCCTGCTGCGTCTCGGGGTCCACCCGGCGCAGTTGAGCGCGATTCTAGTGACCCACGAACATGCCGACCACGTGCATGGCGTGGGTTTACTGTCTCGGCGCTACAATCTGCCGGTGTACATGAGCCGCGGCACGCTGCGCGGGATGCGCAAACCCATCGAGCCGGCAGGTTTTCTGGCTGGTGGCGAACAACTGCAAATCGGTGCCTTGAGCATCAATGTCATCGCGGTTGCCCACGATGCCCAGGAGCCTACGCAATACGTATTCAGTGACGGCCAGCGGCGTTTCGGCGTGCTGACCGACCTGGGTTCCTACTGCGCCAGGGTGCTGGACGGTTACCGGGACCTCGATGCCTTGATGATCGAGTCCAACCACTGCAGGGATCTACTGGCACGCGGTCACTACCCTTACTTTCTCAAGCAACGGGTGGGCGGCGAGCTGGGACATTTGAACAATCACCAGGCGGCATACCTGGTGTACGAGTTGGGCTGGCAAGACCTGCAACACCTGGTCCTGGCTCACCTCAGCAGCAAGAACAACCTGCCGACGCTTGCCCGGCAATGTTTTGTCGACACCCTCGGGTGCGACCCGGACTGGCTGCAACTGGCCGATCAAGATTCAGGGCTCGACTGGCGACACATCGCCTAGCCCACCTTACTCAAAGCGGAGCCCATCATGGAAAAACGTGAAGAACTCTACCGCGGCAAAGCCAAGTCGGTGTACAAGACCGACGACGCCAACCGCCTGATCCTGCTGTTTCGCAACGACACCTCGGCGTTCGACGGCAAGCGCATCGAACAGCTGGATCGCAAAGGCATGGTGAACAACAAGTTCAACGCCTTCATTATGCAGAAGCTCGAAGCGGCCGGTATCCCGACCCAATTCGACAAACTGCTGGGCGACAACGAGTGCCTGGTCAAGAAGCTCGACATGATTCCGGTGGAATGCGTCGTGCGTAACTACGCCGCCGGCAGCCTGGTCAAGCGTCTGGGCGTGGAAGAGGGCCTCAAGCTCAACCCTTACACGTTCGAACTGTTCCTGAAGGACGACGCCAAGGGCGACCCGTTCATCAACGAATCCCACGTTGTGGCGTTCGGCTGGGGCACCGCTGAGCAACTGGCGCGCATGAAGGAGTTGTCCCTCAAGGTCAACGACGTGCTGACCAAGCTGTTCGACGACGCAGGCCTGTTGCTGGTGGACTTCAAGCTCGAATTCGGCGTATTCCACGACGGCTCCATCGTCCTGGGCGACGAATTCAGCCCCGATGGCTGCCGCCTGTGGGACAAGGACACCAAGAAGAAGATGGACAAAGACCGCTTCCGCCAAGGTCTCGGTGACGTGATCGAAGCCTACGAAGAAGTCGCCAATCGTCTCGGCGTACCGCTGTAATCGACGCAAGCATCTGATAGCACGGAAAAAAATCGCTTCGGCGCTTTGCATCCATCAATCATGCTGTTATGATGCGCGCCGTTGGAGAGATGCCAGAGTGGCCGAATGGGACGGATTCGAAATCCGTTGTACCTTCACCGGTACCTAGGGTTCGAATCCCTATCTCTCCGCCATTATTTAGAAAGCCTCGTAAGTCTATGATTTACGAGGCTTTTTTGTGTCTGATGATTTTCTCGATTCTACTACTCAACCCGCCCCGGTAAACAGAATAGGCGATGCATTCGCCTTGCGCGGGAATCTCAGTAGGGGAGACGAATATCAGCGCCCTGCGAAAGTTCAATTTTCTTTGATGTCTTGTTGACAGCATAGCCTCATTCTCAATACTCTGTGGCAGCAGGTGCATTCACCTGTTCCCGCTCTTTAAAGTCATATGTTCAAGGAAATCGATGCCTAACTTGGCGACCCCTTGGGGGTCATGACCGGCGCCTCGGTAGCCTCCGTACGCGTGGTGGCGTGTTCTGCGCTCCTCCGCTTACGCGCTGCGACCGTTGTCTGGCGTAAAAGTTAAGAGTCCATTTGAGTCAATACAAATATTCCTTGAGATGCTTAATCCAATTGGTCTGGCCGTGAATACAGAATTCTCTGTATTCACAACAAGAGGGTTTTGCAATGTTCGATGTTAAAATTGAAATACACATGGCTGGTAAAAAGAAGAGCATTCCCGGTGTAGCTAGAGATAGTCCATCGGGGAAAAGAATTGGCTCAAATGCAGCTTTCAGATTGACCGTGATGGCTTTCTTCGGCTGGGTTGGTCGCAAATTGATCTCCATCTTCTTGGGAGGCGATAGCAACTAACTGACTCTTAATCTTTGCTTTGATAACTACGGAAAGGTCAAGCTAGTGGCGAAGGACAAGCCTTATTATCCTCATGCATCTATTGGTTCTCTGGCGATGTTAGCTAAGACGCTAGGGGTGCACCCAAAGCTGCTTACTGATCTGGCGGCACGGGCGACTGATTCATATACTCATTTTGTTATTAGGACGAAAGGAGATAAGGAACGGAACGTATATGAGCCAAAGTATGAGCTTAAAAAGCTTCAAAAAAGAATAAACTCTAGGCTTTTTGAAAAGGTCCGTTACCCGTTATATCTTCAAGGTGGCGTTAAGGACGAGGATAATCCGCGTGACTATATTGAGAATAGTCGAATACATGCCGGTTCAAAATCTCTGATTAGTCTAGATATTCGGGATTTCTACGATAATATTCCTTGTGGTAGTGTTCTAGGTATTTTCAAATATTTATTCAAGTTTCCTGACGATGTCAGTGATCTTCTATGTAAAATCGTTACTAGAGACGGAAAAGTCCCACAAGGGGCATGCACGTCTAGCTATGTTGCTAATCTAATATTTCATAACTCTGAGTACAATTTTGTTGCTGAGCTCAGGAGTAAGGGGATCGCATATTCCCGTCTGCTAGATGATGTGACGCTCTCGTCCAACAAAGTTCTTTCTCAGGATGAAGCTACTACCTATATAAAATATGTAGCCGGGTTGTTCAGTGAGCATAAGTTACGCATTAAGAAAAGTAAGACGAAGATAGAGCGAGCTGACGATTTGTCGGCTGAGTATGCTGTCACTGGTGTGTGGGTAGGGCACGGTATCCCAAAAATTCGACGAGCTGAAAGAGATTTAATTCGGCATTCCGTTTATATCTGTGAGCAAGAGTATCAGAAGGACAGATTTCGAGATGAATATCACGAGCTCTGGAATAAAGTCTCAGGTCAGGTTGCCAAGCTAACAAGGCTTGAACACTCTCAAGCTCTGAAATTGCGTGCTCGGATGAGAGATATACTTCCACTTTATGATGGTAAAGCAACAGCCGCAATTATTCGTGAGGCTGATTTGCTATTGAAGCGGCCTAAGACTAGTCATGTGAAGGTTTCTGTAATTAACGCTTACAGGAGGTTGATTAACAGAGTTGGAATCCTGACAAGGACCAACAAGACTTTGGCAAGAGCTCTTAGACGTCAGCTGAAAGCGAAATTTTCCGACGTTCCATCTAAGGTGTTGATGTGGGAGTGAATATGACAGAAGATCAGCTAGTCGATACCGGTTTTGTTAATGCTTATGATTCTTTTAAAGGTTACGGGTTTATACGAAGAGAAAAAGGGCGCGACGTATTTTTCTTTTATGATGATGTTGAAGATGTCGTTAATGGTATAGCGATGGGTGATGTTGTTCGGTTTGAGGTGCATGAGGAGCCTAAGGGGCCAAGGGCGTATAAAGTCGTGCGCACGGGCTGAGTGATGTGAGGCTTCGTCGCTGACTAACCGGCGAGACTTGGCTCCAGGCACCAACATTGCCTTGAATCAACTTATTCGGTGCCTCGTTCAGATAACGCGTAGATAGCACCACCATTGTTTACTGTTGCAAAATCCTGATTTTCCCTGTTTTGAGAAATCTGAGTTCTGCGTAATCTCAAATGGTTCTGTAAATCTTCCGTTGTGTGGCACTGTGCTATCGTAGTCTCCGGGCGAAATTGTGCCCTTACCAAGCTAAGGAGAAGCCCAATGGTCGACGCAAATGAAGAGTTCGTGAGCATGCCCTACACCTTCTACAAGGGTGAGGAAGGGCCGGTAGATGAGGACGTGGATGTCCTGCAAAGGAGACAGCTCGATTCTGACTATTTGCAGGATGTGGTGGCCAAACAAATTGCAAAAAAGCTCAAGGAGCAGGGCATATTCGTGTGGCGTAATGGTTATGCTCTTATCGGCGGAACCGATAGGATCGATAAATCCTCGGCTGTAAATATTGAAGTCGATGGATCATTCCAATCATTTACCCTTCAAGCCTATGACCCTCGCGCCCCAAAATCCTAGTCGAAAGATTGGTTACAGCTGAAGTCATAGCTTCTTCGGCGGGCGTTGACCACGTCTGCCCCACCACAACTCCCTAAAATTCAGAATCGGCAATCTGCCGACTTATCGTGTGCACGTGGTTTCAAAATCCGTGGAGGGTGCTGGATATTGGTCTGAAGGGTTTGATGCAGGGGTCTTATCTACGCCGGGGGAATGCCAAGATTACTCTCCCCTCACCCCGAGCCTTCCTAGGAGCGCGTACGGGCTGTTCTAGATCAATACCAATACGTCGAGCCGCACTCAGTCTTTATCGTCACTCTGTGACGCTTGTGGGAAGGCGATGCCAAGACGCTCGATAGTACGTTTTGCTACGGTAGGTGCGAATACATTACCCCTAGCAGCCTTCACACCTCTCGCAGTTAGGTGATTTGCTATATCTAGCGGCGTGGTGACATCTGCAAATATTCTCACAGGGATATCATCACGCAATATTTCAGCATTCGTGCATGCAACCACCTGTGTTCTTGCTGTAGCTGTGTATCGTCACTATGTGCGATTACTCTATTGGTATCACACCTTGATAGCCTCTCTGCCAGAAGGCCATTACACTGAAGGCTGATCAAATGACAGCAGGTGAGTGATGGGAAGCCCAATTGTGAAAAATTTTGAGACTGCGCGTGATTTGATAGAGTACATATCACCGTTGAATTCTGTTTGGGATGGAGAGCCATATATATTCAGAGGTCAACCAAGCGACAAATACAAACTTATTCCTTCAATATGTCGTCAAGGTGAGGGAGGTTTTGGGCTTGATTTGCCCGATAGAATTTTTGACAAGTCTCACTCCGCACAAATTCACTTTGAGTTAGATGTACTCAAGAAGTTTTTAGAGGGTTGTGAACGATCGGGGCTAACCGTCCCAGGCTATTCAGAGCAGGTTAAAGGCAGGCTGTTTGCTGATAAGTATGTCATGCATAGTTCTTACTTGCCGTGGCCCCCAAAAGAGCTCTATGAGATCATGGCAGCCGCGCAGCACTACGATGTGCCAACTCGCCTTCTAGATTGGACAGACAGAAGCTTTGTAGCTTGCTACTTTGCTGCATCATCGGCGAGCCTTGAGATAAATGACAGAAATATGCCAAGGATTGCCATTTGGGCACTCAATACAAGATATTCTGATAGCTGGAAGACAGTCAAGATCATCAGAACGCCAGGTGGCACTAGTAGAAATCAAGCAGCTCAATCCGGGTTATTCACCACGCATAGTATCCAAGAAGATGATTTTGGTCCATTCCAGGCGGAAGCCTTAGAGGACGTAGAGGAAATCTGTAGTATTGCTAGAAGCGTAAGGCCGCTCATCAAGATGACGTTGGCAGTTGAGCAGGTTCCTGACCTATTAAAGCTCTGCTCATGTCTTGGCGTGGATGCCACAACACTATTTCCGGGATATTATGGTGCAGCGAAAAATGTGAGGGACTGGGTCAATACTGGGGTTGGTGTCAGACCCTCACGAGACCTAATTAATGATTACAATCAAGATAGCTTTGATAATGACCCGGACTTCCACTAATGCCAAATGAATTAGGATGACAGAGCACTTATCTAGAAAATCCCAGCACGCAACCAAATGGACGACAAACAAAAGTGGAATTCAAAATTTTTACAAAGTGGTTTAAACGTGTATTGGGAGCTGTCATTGTGATCGCTACTGTCGTTGGCATGGCGCTGCTATTAGACTATAAGGAGCGTGAAAAAAATTTCCTTGCCCGCACTGCCGAAAAACCCCATTATCTTAGCATCGATAGGTGCACGTATCTCGTCATGTGCGATGACGACCACGATGGAAAATTAGTGATCGACTTAACTTCCTACCCCACTAGAGAAGCTTGTAAGCTAGAAGCCAGACGAAAGATTGAAATGTCTAAATTTGAGCTTGGCGACTCGCTCCTGACTAGGTTTACATTTGAATGTATAGTGGTGCGCAATCACCGTGGTGAGTATGGTGACTTCTGATAAACGCAACTCGACCTGTAGACAACCGACTCAGCATGGAAGAAGCCCCAGCCCTTACCGGCGGTGCCGTTGTAGCTTTCGTTGAATTGGCGCATCAGGTCGTCGCGGGCTTGCCTCTCTACTTGCTCGGCGCCGCTGAGGAACAGAACGGCCGGGGTGCCGTCTGGCTTCATGTCGATCTTGTGGATTGCGCTGTGAAGTTCGGGCATTGCGTTTTCCTCAGGTAGGCGCCGTCCTCCGGTGGCCGCTGGTGGCAGTTTGGTTTGGATTGGGGTATCTGTCTGTTTGAATGATATCCTGCTAGGAGCAGAAATTGACGATACAAAATATGGTAGTGACGCTAAACCGAGTGCCGGAGATTAGAGCAGTTGTTGACTCAGGGACGGATTGGACTGTTGTTTTCGGTTTCGCACTTACAGCTATTGCAGTGCTGGTAGGGGCGTGGGTTTCAATTTTCACTTTCAAAAAAACTGCCAATAATCAGATGATTCTGGCTAAAGCGGTAGCACTTAAAGAGAGTCGGCAAGCGTGGATCAACGACCTTCGTGATACGTGCGCTGAATACATTGCTGCAATCGGTCTTTTACAGGCTCACGCGACAGGTGCCGAATCTCATGACGCATTTATTGAAAATGTTAGAGCTCATGATCAAGCTGCAGCTGCGGGATTGAAGGAGTCGTGGGAAGCAGAAAAGAGGAGGTTATTGATGACATCCTTTTCACTGAGTTCAAAAATACAGCTGCTGTCCAACCCTAAAGAGCCAGCTTTCGTTGAACTTACCGCAGAAGTACTGAGTGCACTGTCATCCGCAAGCACCCCAGGAAGTGACGCATATGGGAATTGCAGCAGAATTGTTGTGCTAGCACAGCAAATTCTGAAAACCGAGTGGATTCGAACAAAGCAGATGCAGTAAAGCTGCTCTCTTATTGTCGGATACAGCTCTTACGGTGGTTATAAGAGCTCTATGATCTCGTCGCCTGGACCTTTCTGGATGGCGAGTAGGCTTTTATTACGGAATTCCCGCGCCAGGTTTACGATATCTGGATTTCGTGGCGCGGCGGATTCAGCAGCGGCTGGCACTTCGCGGAGCCCAGCGCATGCAGGTGATGAATCATCAGAGTCATAGCCTCGCCCTGCTCAGTAATGCCTGACCACTTCATTAGGTCGGTCAAGATCAAAGCCAACCCAGTATCGCGTTGGACCGCAGCCAGCTTAGTGTCAGACGCCGATCAGAAGGACAACCGCATCTTCGCCCAGCGCAAAATCACTGGTCGCATCGACGCCGTGGTGGCAGTGGCCATGAGCATCGGTGCATCTGAACTGCAGCTGGCCGACGTGAGTGACCACGACGGCTTCCTCACTAACCCGATCATGCTGGGTGCCTGACTGTAAAATTTCTTCATGATTTCAGTTTGGCGTTTCTGAGTGTGGTGGGGTATCAGAGCACGACAAACAGATGAAACGCACTTGTGTGAGTCCCAGTGTGGGACTAGGATCGGTTCATGAGAATCATCGCAATCAGTCAGCTCAAGACTTTCTGGCAGAAATACCCGGATTCAGAGCAGTCCCTCCTTGCCTGGATTGACGAGGTCAAGAAAGCGAACTGGCAGACGCCCGCAGATATCAAGGGCCAATTTCGCCATGCGAGCGTTCTCAAAAGCCGCCGGGTCGTGTTCAACATCAAAGGCAATGACTACCGGCTAGTGGTTGCTGTGGCCTATCGCTACGGCGCGCTCTATATCAAATTTGTCGGCACACATAAGCAGTACGACGCCGTCGACGCTGATACTGTGGAAATGGAGTAACCCATGAACATTCGACCCATTCATACCGAACAGGATTACCAAGAAGCGCTGAAGGCTGTCTCGCCGCTGTTCGATAATGAACCAGAGCCCGGGACGCCTGAAGGGGATTACCTTGAGGTAATGATTACGCTGATCGAAGCTTATGAAGCGAAACACTTTCCGGTTGACCTGCCCAATCCGGTGGATGCCATACGTTTCAGGATGGAACAGTCCGGTTTGTCAGCCACAGACCTTGTGCCTGCCATTGGGCGCAAGAATCGGGTGTATGAGGTGCTGAACGGGAAGCGAGCTCTTACGCTGCCGATGATTTGGAAACTACATGAGATGTTTGGGATTCCGGCAGAGAGTTTGATTAAGCCGGTAAAAGCGCTGTAGCACCGAATGGGTCTGACCCGCATAAAAAATCCGGACTCCTGATAAGAGCTCCGGATTTTTTATGCCTGCCATTCTGATTACCGAGCTTTTCCGAAACAGGTGCTTACGTTATGCGGGGGCGGCAGTTTTCGGGCAGGGTTGCGTTGGCTGGGGTAGGGCGCTAACCTTCCGCCGTCGCCCTCATGGCGACCGGTTTTGACAGACTGATTTACAGGTGTACGACCTCCATGCGATTACAGCGTTTCTGCTGTGACGTCGTTTTATGGCGGCTGTGCGTGGGGCATCTTCGGGTGCGCCGGGTCCTGTATACCGGTCTGTCAACCCGCGCACAGCTGCCACCTGATTCTGTTTGACAGCGGGATGTGGCAGCTCCCATTGCATACAGGAGCTACACAATGAGCAATCTCGATTCTGACTCCGAATTTTTCCCTCGGAAAATCTTCCATGTAGGTGCAGATGTCGGCACCGAAGAAGCCCTCACAAACGCCACCGAAATCCTGTCATCCGCCCTGCAAACCGCCTACCAATGCGCCGAAGATCCAGTCAGCACGCAGTCGCCCGTGATCATGGCCCTGGCTCAATTGATTGAAAACGCGCAAGCCTTGGTGGACGCTGTCCTGGAGCGTGATTTCCCCACGGCCAAATAAATACCTGCTTCTGAAACGAAAAAAGCCTGCTGAACTCAACGCTCAGCAGGCTTTTTTGTGGCTGCAACTCGGTCAGGCAGGCTGCGCCACCAAGCTGTTGCTCACCTTGCGGCCCAACACCAGCACGGTCGCAAACCCCAACCCCACCAACACCGTGGCCAGGCTCAACAACACCGAGCTGCCCATCTGGTCGACGATCCGTCCACCAAAGAACGAGCCCAGGGCAATGATCACCTGAAACAGCGCTACGAACAGCGGCATGCCTCGTTCCACATCCTTGGGCGCCACCACGAACATCCAGATACTGGCGCAGGCCGGGAAGGCGCCAAAGGCAAAGCCCCAGAGTGCGATCAGCACCACGGCGCCTGTCATACCGGTGGCGAAGTAGGGGAACAGGGCGGTGCTGGTCCCGATCATCAGCGCGACCAACAGCAAGGTGTTACGCACGCTGCGGTTGGCGGCGAAGCCGGCGAACACATTGCCCAGTACGCCTGCCACGCCATACAGCAGCAACAATGAGCCAATCGTCGGCCCGTCGAAGCCGGAGCTGTGTTTGAAGAACGGCGCGACATAAGTGTACGCAGCAAAGTGCGCCAGGCCGATCAGCAGTACGGCAATCAACCCGACCCGCGCTTGTGGGTTGATAAACAGGGCTGGCAGGTCACGAACCTCAATGGCCTTTTCCGGTTTGAGGCGCGGCAGCAGGAAGACTTGTGCCAGCAGCACTGGCACACCCACCAGCGCGGTGACCAGAAAGGTCATTCGCCAGCCCATCAGGCCGCTGAGCCAGGTACCCACAGGCACGCCGAGTACGGTGGCCAGGGTCACGCCCATCATGATGATCGACGTGGCTTTTGCGACGCCGACGCCCTTGGGCGCCAGCCTGCCGCTGAGGGCGATGGCCGTGGCCCAGAAGCCGCCGATGCTGATGCCGAGCAATACACGCCCGAACAGCAGCAGGCTGAAGTCGGTGGCAAAGGCCACCACTCCGTTGGCGATGATCATCACCAGTGTCAGGCCAATCAGCAGGTAGCGTCGGTCCATGGCGCCAATGCTGACCGACAGAAACGGCGCGGCGAGGGCGGCCATGATGCCGGGCAATGTCACCATCAACCCGGCGTGACCGGCACTGATGCCCAGGTCGCTGGCAACGTCGTTGAGTACGCCCACCGGCAGGAATTCACTGGTCACCAGGGCGAAGGCACCCACGGCGACTGAAAGAATCGCCAGCCACTGCTGTTTGACGCTTTGTTGATTATGTTCGGGAAGCCCGCTAGGGGCCTGGCTCGCGCTTGGCATGGGATTGGGTTCCGGGAGGAATATCGCCTGAAGCCAGGCGAGGAGGGAATTTGGAGCGATTATAGGAATCAGTGGCGGCAATCGTTCAGGCGCTCGTTTCGATAGTAATCATCAGTGCTATCGATGTGAGATTTTAAAAAGCCTTAAATCTGCCGCACAAACGAAAAAGCCCGTCGCTGAGTCAGCTCCGAGCTTTTCCGGTTATGACGATGGTTAAGGCGCAGCGGTGGAGTCTTATTTTAGCTAGCCAATGCATTCAGTACATGGACTGGGTCATTATGGATAGCTTTCAACAATGCCTTTGCTGGTCCGGTAGGTTCACGACGACCCTGCTCCCAGTTACGTAATGTGCCAAGTTGCACATCAATCAGCGCTGCGAATTTAGCCTGGGTCAGCCCTGTCGCCTTACGGATCTCTTTGACTCGCATTGAATCAACATGGAATTCACGAGAAGGTTCGCGTTCTCCGCGCAGGATCTCGTTCATCTCTTGAACGCTTTCCATCAATTCATCAAAAAATCTGCTCATAGCTATCTCCAGTGCTCAATCGCAGCCTTCAGTGACTTGCGCTCGTCGGCAGTCAAGTCCTGCTGTTCATTTTTGGGATAGATCATCAGTAGAACAATCTGTGATGCCGAGACGAAGTGGTAATAGATCACCCGCGCCCCGCCTCGTTTGCCATGGCCCTTGGCTGCTACTCGTATCTTGCGAACTCCACCCGTACCCTCGATTACATCGCCAGCAGAAGGGTTGACTACCAACACGTTCTGAAGAGTCGTGTAGGCATCCTCGTCGATCAATTCTTTAACGCGACGGGTGAAGACTGACGTCTCTATGAAAATCATCGCTAATGTACGCCATTGGCTTAGTTCACTGCAATCCTAGCCGTGCGTGCTTCGACGTGCATCCAGTGAGTTGTAACTGCTTTTTGACACGCAGGATGTGGCCAATCATTCGCCTGCCAACCGCCCCAAAAGACACTCAATAAACACTCCCTCCGCCCGGCTCATCTTCTGCTCCCGGTTCCACAACAAGTGAATATCCACATCCGCAATCCCCTCATCCGGCGGCAACCGCCACAGCAGCCCGTTTTTCACATCGTCCGCCACCACATGAGTCGGTAAGCAGCCCAAACCAAACCCCGCAATCACCAATCGCCGCACTTCTTCCAGGCTGGATGACGACGCCACGATCCGCCCGCCGAACCCTTGCTGATCGCGAAAAATCGTCAGCGGCGAGAGCATCCCGCCGATCTGGTCGCTGGTAAAACTCACGAAGTTTTCCGACTGCAAGTCCCCTTCGACCAAGCCTGTGCGTCCGAACAATGGGTGGTGTTTCCCACAAAAAAACGCATAGCGCTGACGCAGAAACAGGTGCTGTTCCAGGCGCGGCTGTGGCCGGCGATTGAGGCTGAGCCCCAGGGTCGCGGTTTTTTCCAGCAGGGCGGCGACGATGTCGGAGCTGCGCATCACTTCGACTTCCAGCTCGACCCGTGGATGCTCGCGATGAAAACCCGCGAGAAAGTCATCGAAAGTGTCGGAATTAATCCGGCTGATCATCAGCAAGCGCACTTTGCCGATCACTTCATCCCCAGGCTTTTGCAGGGCGTTGCTCATCTGCGACACCTGGCCGTACATCTCACCGGCGATCGCGAAGATCTGTTCACCCGCCTCGGTGAGTACAAAGCGTGGGCCGCGACGCGCGATGAGTTGACAGCCCAATTGTTCTTCCAGGCGCTTGAGCGCTTGGCTGATGGCCGGTTGCGTCAGGTGCAGGCGCGCAGCGGCGCGGCTGATGCTCAGTTCCTGGCCGATCACGCGGAAGGTGCGCAGCAGGTTCCAGTCCAGGCGGTCGTTGAGCAACGGGTGAATATCGCGGCGGGTTTCGGGCATGGCGTGGCTCGATAATAAGCGCTATTTATAATCAAGATAATAAATAGAAAATTGACTAATCATAGCCTCTGGCCGAAAAATCAGGCTTAACGAGCGCCACCAGAGCGCACCGGTTTGACCTTCTCCTGCCAAAAAAATAAACAAAGGAGCCAGCCCCATGAAGCCTTCCGCTTCGCCGCAGCCTCGCCGTGCCGCGGCCGCCGCTTTTATCGGCACCATGATCGAGTGGTACGACTTTTACATCTATGCCACCGCTGCGGCGCTGGTGTTCGGTCAGCTGTTCTTCCCCTCCGATGATAAATTGTTCAGCACCATGGCCGCGTTCGGCACCTTCGCCGTGGGCTTTTTTGCGCGGCCGTTGGGCGGCATCGTGTTCGGCCATATCGGCGACCGCATCGGCCGCAAGAAGTCCCTGGTGATTACCCTCGTGATGATGGGCGTGGTCACGGTGTGCATCGGCCTATTGCCGACCTACGCCCAGATCGGCGCTGCCGCACCGGTGCTGCTGATCCTGTTGCGGGTAGTACAGGGCATTGCGGTGGGCGGTGAGTGGGGCGGGGCGGTGTTGATGGCCGGGGAACATGCGCCAAAGGGGCGTCGTAACTTCTTTGCATCCTTCGCGCAGCTGGGCAGCCCGGCGGGTTTGATCCTTTCCTTGCTGGCGTTCAGTGCCGTCACGCGTCTGCCGGAAGAAGACTTGCTCAGTTGGGGCTGGCGCCTGCCGTTCCTGGCCAGTGCCTTGCTGTTGGTCGTCGGCCTGGCGATTCGCCTGGGTGTAAATGAGTCGCCGGAGTTCCTCGAAGACAAGGCCCTGGCGGAAAAAGCCCGGGCGATCAAGCAGGACCAAGCCCCCGTGCTGGAAGTGCTGAAGACCGCTTGGCGTCCACTGTTGTTGTGCATTGGCGCCAACACCTTGGGGATTGCCGGCGTGTATTTCACCAACACCTTCATGATTGCCTACAGCACTCAGCAACTTAACCTGCCGCGCTCGTTGATTCTGGAATGCCTGTTCTTCGTCGCCATTATTCAGTTCTGCGTTCAGCCGCTGGCTGCCTGGGTGGCGGAGAAGGTCGGTGCTACGCGGTTTCTGTGCGCCATGTGCGTGCTGGCAATGGCCTCGCCGTACCCGATGTTCGTCCTGGTCAGCAGCGGCCAGGCGCCGTTGATCATCCTCGGCATAGCCCTGGCGGTGGTGTGCATGGCGTCGTTCTACGCCGTCATCGCAGGTTTTGTCAGCGGCCTGTTTGAAACCCGTGTGCGCTACACCGCGATCTCCCTGGCTTACCAGGTATGCGGCGCGCTGGCCGGCGGCCTGACACCGTTGATCGGCACCTGGCTGGCCCATCAATACCTGGGCCAGTGGTGGCCGATGGCAGTGTTTTACAGCGTGATCGCGGCGGTTTCGTTGGTATGCGTGCTGGCCTTGTCCCGCCGCCACGCCACGGCCCACCGCCTGGAAATGGCACACAGTTGAGGGAGTCAGCAATGTTGAAGATTAATGGCGAGCGCCTGTGGCGTAGCCTGATGGACATGGCCGAGATCGGCGCGACCGCACGCGGTGGCAGCTGTCGCCTGGCATTGAGCGCCGAAGACAAGGCCGGTCGCGAGCTGTTCAGTCACTGGTGTAAAGCCGCTGGCCTGACGTTGAGCGTGGATGCCATCGGCAACCTGTTCGCCCGTCGCTCGGGTGCCGACAATGACGCGGCCCCGGTGATGATCGGCAGCCACCTTGATACCCAGCCCGAAGGCGGGCGTTTCGATGGTGTGTACGGCGTATTGGCGGGCCTGGAGGTGATCCGCAGCCTCGACGACCACGGCATCCAGACGCGCAAGCCCCTGGAAATCGCGGTGTGGACCAACGAAGAAGGCGCGCGTTTCACCCCGGCGATGCTGGGCTCGGCGGTCTTTACTGGTGCCCTCGCGCTGGACAAGGCGTTGGCGACCACCGACGGTGATGGCGTCAGCGTAGCCGAGGCGTTGCGCACCACCGGCTATAACGGTGAGCGGGCATTGGGTGGGGCGGTGGATGCGTATTTCGAAGCGCATATCGAGCAAGGCCCGATCCTGGAAGACAACGCCAATAGTATCGGCGTGGTGACCGGCGGCCAGGCGATTCGCTGGCTCGATGTACGGGTCGAAGGCATGGCCGCCCATGCTGGCACCACGCCGATGGCGCTGCGCAAAGATGCTTTATACGGCGCCGCAAAAATGATCCAGGCGCTGGAAAACCTCGCTGCCGATTTTGCCCCGCATGGCCTGACTACGGTGGGTGAGTTGAGCATCGCCAAGTCGTCGCGCAACACCATTCCCGGTGTGCTCGACTTCACTGTCGATCTGCGTCATCACCGCGACGCCGATATCGACGCCATGGAGCAGCAAGTGCGCGCCCGCCTGCAGGCGATTGCCGACAACCGTGGCCTCAGCGTGACCATCACACCGCACTGGCTCAGCCCGGCCACGCCGTTCGATGCTGAGTGCGTGGCCTGTGTGCAAGCGTCGGTGGACGCGCTGGGCTACAGCCAGCAGACCATCATCAGCGGCGCCGGCCACGATGCTATCCACTTGGCGCGCTATTGCCCGACCGCGATGATCTTCATCCCCTGCGTCGGTGGCCTGAGCCACAACGAAGCCGAAGACGTCTTGCCCGAAGACGTGCGCCAGGGCACCGATGTATTGCTCAACGCCGTGTTGAAACGCGCCGGCCAGGTTCATTTATAAAGGCTGACGCCGTGCCCATGTGGGAGCTGGCTTGCCTGCGATAGCGGTGAAGCAGGCAGTACATTGTGCTCTGACCGTGCGCAATCGCAGGCAAGCCAGCTCCCACAGGTTCTGTGTTTATCCAGGAGCATCCTATGAATACGTTTTTCCATCCCGAACAACTGCTGCATCACCCACGCAGTTACTATTCTCGTGGCCAGATGCGCACACCACAGGAGGTCCCCGAGCGTGCGCGCAACCTGCTGCTGGCTGCGCAAACCCTGGGCTTTGATATCCAGCAACCGAGCGACTACGGTATGGAACCGCTGCTCGCCGTGCACGGCGCTGCGTACCTGGATTTTCTTCAAGAAGCTCACCAGCGCTGGAAGGAAATCCCCGAAGACTGGGGCGACGAAGTCATGTCCAACATCTTCGTACGCGAGCCCAACGCCCTGCGCGGCATTCTGGCCCAGGCGGCACGTTACCTGGCTGATGGCAGTTGCCCGATCGGTGAACTGACCTGGCGCTCGGCGTATTGGTCAGCCCAGAGCGCGGTTGCCGCTGCCAAGGCGATCCTCGATGGCGCACCTGCCGCCTACGCCTTGTGTCGGCCACCGGGGCATCACGCCCGCTTCGATGCGGCGGGCGGCTTCTGTTACATCAATAATGCGGCGGTGGCTGCGCAAGCGTTACGCCAAGGCTTCCAGCGCGTCGCGGTGCTCGATACCGACATGCACCACGGCCAAGGCATCCAGGAGATTTTCTACGACCGCAATGACGTGCTGTATGTGTCGATCCACGGCGACCCGACCAACTTCTATCCGGGCGTAACAGGCTTTGCCGAGGAAAAAGGCAACGGCGCCGGCGAAGGGTACAACCTCAACCTGCCTATGCCACATGGTGCCAGCGAAGCGGTGTTCTTCGAAAAGCTGGAGCAGGCCCTGGCAGCGGTGAAGAGCTTCTCGGCGGATGTGCTGGTGTTGTCACTGGGCTTTGATATCTACGAGCTGGACCCCCAAAGCAAAGTCTCGGTGACGCGCGAAGGCTTCGCGCGGTTAGGGCAGCGCATTCGAGGGCTGGGGCTGCCGTGCCTGATCGTGCAGGAGGGTGGTTATCACCTGGAGACCCTGGACAGTAACGCGCAGGCATTTTTCAGTACGCCAGCGGCTTGGGGGAAGCGATCAGGCGACTAAGCGCTAAAAGCCTGCTGATCAGTTTTCAGCAGGCTCTTCAAACTTCGATGAGCGTTCGTTCCCATCTCCTTGTAATAACGCTGTGTAGTCTTGCCCGCCATAAAACACGCCCACGATCGATACCGTTTTGAGATCAGGCCTCACCCTGAAAGCAATAATGGTGCTGCGACGATAGTGAGTGATGCGCAAGTGTTTCAGCAGGTCATCACGGCGCATGCCACGCAAGGGAAACAGGGCAAGGCTTTCGCAGTAGCTGACAAGATTGTCGATAAAACGCGCTGCTACAGGAGGGGAGCCGACATCGCTGATGTAGTCTTCGAGTGCATCGAGTTGGGTCAAGACCTCGGGCGAAAAAACTACAGAGTAGCTCACACTTCCCCTGTGCCTTTGCGCTGACGTCTGGCCGCCATGTGTTCGCGAACCTGTTCTGGCGATAACCCAAGCTCAGGCTTCGCCTCAAGTGCGGTCGCTGCTGGGATAACTTCGTCTCTGAGCCAATCTTCCATGGCACGATCACGCGCCAGCAACGCCCGCAGCCCGTCGCGAATCACTTCACTTTCGCTGGCATATTCGCCAGTAGCCACCTTGGCTTTGACCAGGGCAGCCATTTCAAGGGGCAAGGTGATGCTCATTTGCTGGGTTGAGCGCATGGGTGAATCCGTCAGAGGTGAGTAGGATTCAATCCTACTCGACCATTGACGTGATGCAAGAAGCAACTGATCAATGCCGATGCCCGGCACCTCGTCGTCCATCCAGAAGGGGTAGGTTTCCATGAATTGCTACGTCTCCAGTTGTGTAGGTCAGGCTCCAAGTATTGACCCGTTTTGGCGATCGCGTGGCCGTATACGGCCGATAACCTGCTGATATGTATGACTTCATATGTGTAACAGGATGATCTCGACAAACCCTCTCGGCACACGTGGCATCCCACCGGCTCCCATACGATAATGCTCGTCACCCCGACCACTTTGGCCTGCCTCCCGTGATCATCAATTTCGACCTCAACGACCTCCAGGCCTTCCGCGCCGTGGTAGACAAGGGCAGTTTCCGCGGTGCCGCCGAGGCTATAAGAATCTCGCAACCGGCCCTCAGCCGACGCATCGAGAAGCTTGAGTCCGCCCTCGATGTGAAGCTGTTCGAGCGCACCACGCGGCGGGTCAGCCTGACCATGGTCGGGCGTGCCTTCCTGCCGCAGGTGGAGCGGATGCTCGACGATCTGGACATCGCCTTGATGGGCATCAGCAACGTCGCGTCCACACGCATGGGCAACGTCACCATCGCCTGTGTGCCCTCCACCGCGTATTACTTCATGCCCCACGTGATCTCCGAATTCCACAAGCTGTATCCGAAGATTCGCCTGCGTGTGCTGGATGCCAGTGCGGGCGAAGTGAGCAATGCAGTGGCAAGCGGTGAAGCGGATTTCGGCGTGAGCTTCAGCGGTAGCCTGGCCGACGAGGTGGAGTTCGAGCTGTTGTTGCAGGAGCGTTATGTGCTCGCCTGTCGACGTGACCACCCATTGGCCACACGTGAGAGCGTGACCTGGACCGAAGCCTACGAACACGACTACATCAGCGTGGACAAAACCTCGGGCAACCGCTTCCTGCTCGACCAGGCGCTGCGGGGCGTGCGGGTGAAAAAGCCGAGTATCTGCGAGACCCACCACGTGACCACGATGATCGGGCTGGTGGAGGCGGGGTTGGGCGTGGCGATGGTGCCGTCGATTGCGATGCCGGCGTGTGAGCACCCGATTCTGGTGAGTGTGCCGCTGGTAGAGCCGCAGGTGATGCGCAATGTGGGCTTGATCAAGCGCCGCGGGCGGACATTGCCGCCAGCGGCGCTGGAGTTGGAGCGGTTGGTGCGGGAGATGCCGTTTCGGTCAGCGTGACACCGAGTCCAGGCCGGTGGATTGCACCGCTGGCTGAGCTTGCGGCGATGCCATGAACTCCAGCAGCGCTTTGGCCTCGTCCGGGTGTTCGGCGTTGACCGGAATGCCCGCCGCAAAGCGTGTCACCGACTGCACGTTTTCCGGGAGCTTGCCGACAAACGTCACGCCCTTGACCGGCAGCAATTCGGCCACCTGCTGCAAGCCGACTTCGTAGTCGCCCTTGGCCACCTGTTCGCCCACCGGCACGCGTTCAATCATGGTGCCCTTGGCCGGCATACCGAGCTTCTTGAACAACTCCTTCTCGACATACACACCGCTGGCGCTATCGGAATAGGCAACGGATTTAGCCTTGCTCAGTACGGCCTTGAGTTCGGCGTCAGTATTGATCGCAGGTTTTGCCGCGCCTTCCTTCACCACCAGGCCAATGCGCGAGTCGGCCAATTCCACGCGGGAGGCGGGGTCGACCTTGCCCTGTTTGATCAGCTCATCCAGAGCGTAGCCGACCATGATCACCACATCGGCGTGTTCGCCGCGGGCCAGACGGTTGGGAATCGCTTCCGGCGCCTTGCCCATGGACGGGCCGAGAATGGTGTCGAGGGTGTCACCGCTTTGCTTGGCGTATTGCGGGCCGAGCAGTTTATAGGCAGCGGTGAAGCCACCGGAGGTCATCACCTTGAGCTGTTCGGCCTGGGCCGTCAGCGCCAGGGCACCGAGGACGACGGCCGTGAGGGATTTGAACAACGGCTTCATTGCACGGCCTCCTGCATGACTTGGCCACGGGTATTGGCGTGGCGATACAACGCCAGGGTTGAACACAAGGCACACAGCGCGGCGAACATCATCCAGTAAGCGGGGGATGCCTTGTCTTCAGTGATGTGGATGAACCAGGTGGAAATCGCCGGCGTGAAGCCACCGAAGACCGCAGTCGCCAGGCTGTAAGCCAGGGAAAAGCCTGCCACGCGCACTTCTACCGGCATGATTTCGGTCAGCGCCGGGATCATTGCGCCGTTGTACAGGCCGTAGAGGAAGGAGAACCACAACAGGGTTTCCAGCATGTGCGCAAAGCTTGGCGCGTTAACCACGTAGGACAGCGCTGGATAAGCGGTGAGAACGGTCAGCACGGTCATGGCGATCAGCACCGGTTTGCGGCCGAAGCGATCGCTGAGGATGCCGCCGATCGGCAGCCAGAAAAAGTTCGACACCGCCACCAGCAAGGTCACCAGCAGGGCGTCGGAGGTGCTCAGTTGCAGCACGGTCTTGCCGAAGGTCGGTGCGTAAACGGTGATCAGGTAGAACGCGGTGGTGGTCATGGCCACCATCAACATGCCGCCGATGACCACGGTCCAGTTCTTTACCAGGGTCGCCATCACTTCACGCATGGTCGGGCGATGCTTGCGGTTGGCGAACTCTTCGGTTTCCTGGAGGTTGCGACGCAGCACAAAGATAAACGGAATGATCACGCAACCAACGGCGAAGGGAATGCGCCAGCCCCAGTCGGCAACCACCGACGGCTCCATCCACACGTTCAGGCCATAGCCCAGCGCGGCGGCGACGACGATGGAGATCTGCTGGCTGCCCGACTGCCAGCTGGTGTAGAAACCTTTGCGGCCCGGGGTGGCCATTTCAGACAGGTAAACCGACACACCGCCCAATTCAGCACCGGCCGAGAAGCCTTGCAGCAGGCGGCCCAGCAGCACCAGCAGCGGCGCCCACAGGCCAATGGTGTGGTAACTGGGCACCAGCACGATCAACAGCGTACCGCTGGCCATGATCGACAGCGTCACGATCAAGCCTTTGCGACGGCCCACGTCATCGATATAGGCGCCCAGAATGATTGCGCCCAGCGGTCGCATCAGGAAGCCCGCGCCGAATACGGCGAAGGTCATCATTAATGACGCAAACTCATTAGCGGCAGGGAAGAAAGCGGCGGCGATATAGGTAGCGTAGAAACCGAACAGAAAGAAGTCGAACTGTTCAAGGAAGTTGCCCGAAGTAACGCGCAATACAGCGCCTACTTTCGAGCTGGCAGCGTCAGGCCGGGAAGGGCTAGTCATGATTTTGTGTCTCCAGCGTTCTTTTTAAAGTGCTTGTTTCGCTTAAGACTTGGGATATTGGCTGACACATTTAGAAATGATAAGTGACAAATATGGATGCATTGATGCGTGTTGGCTATCAGTTCAAACGGCCACCCGATTTTTCAGAGCTGTTCTATGCTTGAACCTGTATCCAATTCTTACGGATGGGAGGTGGCTATGGGCAACGAATACAAGCAGCACAATGAACCGGAACGTGAACATCCTCGGCAGCAGCCAGAGGAAGAAAAGCCGCAAACCTGGAAGCACCCCGACGACGGCACGGAGCTTTCCGAGCGGGACCAGGAGCGCCCGCTGAAACCCTGACTTCAGGGCCAATACAATCTAGCTGTTGTAGGAGCGAGCTTGCTCGCGAAGAACTCATAGGCGCCGCATTCATTCAGGAGGCATGCGTTATCGTTGAGGTTTTTCGCGAGCAAGCTCGCTCCTATGTATGGACTCGCCCCCACTGTCAACCCGCTTTTCAAACATTGGTACCCGGTTGCATCTATGTATCAGGCCTATTCGAGGAAGCCCTAAACAGCTTCTGGCCAACATTGGATCAGCTCGCGATCTGCCCATTACAAAAAGGCCTCAAGGGCCGGTAGGAGCGCAGGCATCAATTCGCGACGGTCTGACCAGGGGTCAATGTTCGTTAGCACGGG
>NZ_JYLN01000029.1 GCF_001439735.1 Pseudomonas paralactis | reverse complement strand
CCGCTGAGCAGGCGAAACAGCTCGGTGCGCCCTGCCCCCACCAGCCCGAACAGGCCCAGGATCTCGCCTTTGCGCACCGCAAAGCTGATCGGCTCGCGCAAGCCCGGGCCGAGCAGGTCGTTCACCTTGAGCGCCACCTCGCCCTGCTCGCGCGGGCGGTAGTCGTAGATGTCCTGGATATCGCGACCGACCATGCAGGTCACCAACTGGTCGTGGGTCAGCGTGCTCATGTCTTCGAACGTGCGCACGTAGCGACCGTCCTTGAACACCGTCACCGCGTCGCAGATACGGAACACTTCTTCCATGCGGTGCGACACGTAGAGCACCACTTTGCCCTCGTCGCGCAGGCGCGCGATGATCGCCATCAAGCGGTCGATTTCCCGGGCCGACAAGCTGCTGGTGGGTTCGTCAAAGGCAATCACGTTGGCGCCGCGGGACAGCGCCTTGGCGATTTCCACCAGTTGGCGCTGGCCCAGGGACAGGCGCCCGAGCTTCTCGTCAGGGTCGATCTCATCGGCCAGGCCCTTGAGACACGCCAGTGCCTGCTGACGCAGCAAACCGCGATTGACCACGCCAAACCGCGTCGGCAAATGCCCGAGAAACAGGTTCTCGGCCACGCTCATTTCCGGCACCAGGTGCAGTTCCTGGTGGATCACCGCCACGCCATTGGCAATGCTGTCGGCCGCGTTTTTGAACGCCATGACCTGCGCGCCGATCTGCACGTTGCCGCTGCTGGGAATGTAGGCGCCGCCGAGGATTTTCAGCAGCGTCGACTTGCCCGCACCGTTCTCGCCCATCAAGGCGTGTACCTGCCCGGGGTGGGCGGTGAAGCTGATGCCGTCCAGCGCCTTGACCCCGGGAAAGGTTTTGCCGATAGCGTCAAAACGCAGGGCCGCAGCGGTCATTTCCACAACCCGATTTTGGTCAGTTCCGCCTGGAAGTTCTCGCGAGTAATCAGGGTCACTTCGTCCATCGCGGTGTATTTGGCCGGTTCCTTGCCGGTGGTGACCCACTCGTACATCGCCAGCGCGGTGTTGTAACCCTCAATGTGCGGGCTGGGCAGCATGGAGCCGAAGAAGCCGCTGTCGGCCTTCTTCAATTCGCCAATGGCGTCGGTGCCATTGATGCCGATGCCGATCACATTGGCCGCCTTGAAGCCGGCACTTTCGGTGGCGCGCACGCCGCCCAGCACCGTGTTGTCGTTCATGCCGCCGATGATCAGGTTTTTCGCGCCGCTTGGCAGTTTGACCAGCGCCGAGTTGGTGGCGTCCATGCTGCCGGGTACGTCGAGGGTTTTAAGCGCGGCGGTGAGGATGTGGTCCTTGGGGATACCGGCGTCTTCCAGGGATTTGATCGAACCGTCGGTGCGCTTCTTGCCGGTGTCGAGTTCGTTGAAGGTGTTGATCACCGCATAGGTGTCCTTCCAGTCCCAACCACGTTTTTTCGCTTCGGCGGCCATGGCCGCGCCCTGCTTCTGGCCCACTTCAAACGCAGCCATGCCCAGGTACGGCACGTCCTCCATGAAGTTGCCCTTGGCGTCGACAAAGCGGTCATCCACGGCCATCACTTTCAGGCCGTTGACCTTGGCCTTGGCGACGATGGCCGGGCCCAGGGACACGTCCGGTGGGCAGATCACAAAACCCTTGGCGCCGTTGGCGGCCAGGCTGTCGATGGCCGAGAGGGT
>NZ_JYLN01000027.1 GCF_001439735.1 Pseudomonas paralactis | reverse complement strand
CCGTCCCTGCGCCTACTGATGACGTGTTCATCGACAAGAGCTCGCAGACCGTCCAGATCACCGAGACCACGGGCGGCAACTTCGAAAAACTGGAAGTGGCAGGCAACGGTGCGACCACGACGATCAACGACACCATCGACAAAGTCGATGTGGTTCTGACTGCCACCACCACCGTCGGCGAAGGCGGCAACATCGTCTACACCGCCAGCCTTGTGGGTAAAAACGGTGCGCCGGTGACTAACATCACCAACCCGCTGACCGTGACTCTAGATAACGGCCAAACCATCACCATTGGTGTTAACGAATCGAGCGCTAGCGTTTCGGTTCTTGCACCGGATGACGTGTACAAAGGCGATCAGACCGTCACCACCGCGATCAAGGGTGTGACCGGCGGCGAGCACTTTGAAAATCTGGTTCCAGGGACCGATAAAGTCACCACAACTGTGACTGACACACCGGGTACCGATAACACCACTACCGTGACGCTAACGGCTCCGTCTGAAGCGAATGAAGGTGGCCAGATCACTTACACCGCGACCTTGAGCAACAAGGCCGGTACTGACGTCACGTTGAAACTCGACAATGGTTCGAGTATCACCATCAAGGCGGGCGACACCGTCGGCACCGTGACCGTGCCTGCGCCTACTGATGACGTGTTCATCGATAAGAGCACTCAGACCGTCAAGATCACTGACGCTTCTGGCGGCAACTTCGAGAAATTGGAAGTTGCTGGTAACGGCGCAACTACGACGATCAACGACACCATCGATAAAGTTGATGTGGTTCTGACTGCCACAACTACTGTAGGTGAAGGCGGCAATATCGTTTACACCGCCAGCCTTGTGGATAAAAACGGCGTGCCGGTGACCAACATCACCAACCCGCTGACCGTCACCTTGGACAACGGCCAAACCATCACCATTGGTGTGAATCAGTCCAGCGGCACTGTTTCGGTCTTGGCACCGGATGACGTTTACAAAGGCGACCAGACCGTCACCACCGCTATCAAGGGTGTGACGGGCGGCGAGCATTTTGAAAACCTGGTACCGGGCACTGCGCCGGTAAACACCACCGTTACCGATACCCCGGGTACCGATAACACCACGACCGTCACGCTGACTGCACCAAGTGCCGTTAACGAAGGTGGCCAGATCACCTATACCGCCACCTTGAGCAACAAGGCCGGTACCGACGTCACGTTGAAACTCGACAATGGTTCGAGTATCACCATCAAGGCGGGCGACACCGTCGGCACTGTGACCGTGCCTGCGCCTACCGATGACGTGTTCATCGATAAGAGCACCCAGACCGTCAAGATCACTGAAACCACTGGCGGCAACTTTGAGAAGTTGGAAGTTGCAGGCACCGGTGCGACCACCACCATCAACGACACCATCGACAAAGTCGATGTGGTTCTGACTGCCACCACCACCGTCGGTGAAGGCGGCAATATCGTTTACACCGCCAGCCTTGTGGATAAAAACGGCGTGCCGGTGACCAACATCACCAACCCGCTGACCGTCACCCTGGATAACGGCCAAACCATCACCATCGGTGTTAACGAATCGAGCGCTAGCGTGTCGGTTCTTGCACCGGATGACGTGTACAAAGGCGACCAGACCGTCACCACCGCTATCAAGGGTGTGACCGGTGGCGAGCACTTTGAAAATCTGGTCCCAGGGACTGATAAAGTCACCACAACTGTGACTGACACACCGGGTACCGATAACACCACGACTGTAACGCTGACCGCGCCTAGCGCCGTTAACGAAGGTGGTCAAATTACTTACACCGCCACGCTTTCCAACAAAGCGGGCACTGACGTTACGTTGAAGTTGGATAACGGCTCCTCGATCACGATCAAAGCGGGCGACACTGTCGGCACTGTGACCGTGCCTGCGCCTACCGATGACGTGTTCATCGACAAGAGCTCGCAGACGGTCCAGATCACCGAGACCACGGGCGGCAACTTCGAAAAACTGGAAGTGGCAGGCAACGGTGCGACCACGACGATCAATGACACCATCGACAAAGTTGATGTAGTCCTGTCCGCCACGACTACCGTCGGCGAAGGCGGCAACATCGTCTACACCGCCAGCCTTGTGGATAAAAACGGCGCGCCGGTGACTAACATCA
>NZ_JYLN01000026.1 GCF_001439735.1 Pseudomonas paralactis | reverse complement strand
CGGGGACTCAAACAAACACAATCACTGGGAAAGTCACGACGCCAGGTCTACTGAATACGTGGAGCGGAGTCGGTAAATTTGCCGCCAACCAGACGTTGCAAAGCGGCACATCCATGCTGTTGAGCAAAGCGCTGGGGCAGGGTGGTAGCGCCAGTGATGCGCTGAAAAGTGCGCTGTTCAATACGTTGGCGGCAGCCAGTTTCAACCTGGTGGGAAATTACACCGAAGGCGTAATTGCCGATGGCTCGGTACCTAAGGTTGCTATTCACGCGATGGTGGGTGGTTTGCTGGCTGAGGCTACAGGCGGCGATTTTAAAACCGGTGCGTTGGCGGCGGGGGCGAACGAGGCGCTGGTTACTCATCTCGATACGCTGGTCAAAGGCAACGAAGAGCTGCTGACGATGAGTTCGCAGATCGTGGGTGTACTGGCCGCTGCCGGGCAGAAGGATGCAGATGCAGCCACTCTGGAGCAAGGGAAATGGATTGCACAGAACTCTACGCAATATAACTACCTGTCTCACAACCAACTTGAGAGAGCGGCGAAAAAGATAGCGGCGTGTGCCTCTGATGCCTGTATTGAAGACACCACGCGTAAGTTCAAAGAGCTGAGTATTCAACAGGACCTAGAGGCGATAGCCAGCTGCCGGGCCACTCCATCATCTTGCGCTGACCATTCCAAAGTGGTCGCCAATACCATGGCGGACCTGGACCCCATCAAGGACATCGTCGATTACGGCTCACCGAAGGCCCGAGACGCAGTACAAAGCCTCATAAATTCAAATTATGAATTCCAGGAGATGTTGGCCACTGCCACCACCGAGCATTCGGTAGGCGCGATGGTTGATTCGCTCAAAGCCAAATGGGGGCTTAGTGATGCGCAGGCGCAAGCCATCACAGATGACCTGAAAGTCGCGCTGGCGGTGGGGTTAGGGACTGCGGCTGGAGCGCTGGCTTATAAGCGTGCGATGGCGAGTGCGGCGAAAGAAATGCCGTCTAAAAATCCAAACGGGACGAGTGCGCGGACGGATTCGGAAGCTGGTACGCTGGTTGATAGGAATATTGTAGATGCGAGCGCAAAAGGAGTAGCCACGTTCCCTGAGGGGATGAGTTTTAATCCAAGTATCAAAAATCACCTGAGTGGTTTTGATGGGTTAACTCAGAGGAAAGGGATAAGTGGAACCCACAATCTTGATGCTTTTTCTCAGGCCGCAACCCAGAACGGGGCCAAGGTTGTTAGCCAGACTTCGGGAGGGGTAAATGGAATATCCGAGATTAAATATCAAATTCCAGCTTATGACAGAGCAGGAAATGTGACTGGCTATAAAGCAGAGGTGTTTACAAAAACTGTTTATGATCCCAAGGTGTTTACTGATTCAAAAATATTGGACCTTGGGCAGCAGGCCGCTGCTAGTGGATACAACTCAGCAATTTCACAGGGGTTGAGAGAGTACACGGCAGCAGCAGGCGGTGTGAAGTTTAGAGTTTACTTGGACGGTAAGACTGTGAAAAATTTCTTTCCGGAGGCTAACTGAATGGCTAGTGATTTCGCAGGTGAGGGGGTCTTAAGTGAGTATATTTTTAAAGGTATCGATTATGATAATGATGAGTTTTGGGTTGTTAAGGAATTCTTTAACTCTATAAATATGAGTAAGAAGTTTTTGTGCGGGTTGTCTTTGCTTGCTGATGGTGTTGGCTTTTGTTTTGATGAGGCATACTTTCATCTGCCGGACCTAGAAGGTTCAGATGAGGAACTAAAATTCGATGGATTAATGTTTGGTGTTTTTGATGGGGAAATTGTTGTTTCCGAAACGGATGGTTACCGTCTTGTGAGGCTCGCTTGCGAGAAATACCTCCAACTTCATCCGGAAGATATCACCAAGGTAAATGAGCTAATAGCGGGGCTCCCTGCATGAAGTCTTGCTTGGCGCTCGCTGTTCCGTACTAGCCAAAAGTGGAAGTTGGGCGGGTTTGGTTTTTTGCTCTATTGGTTTAGAAGTGGTTTGGCGTATTATAGCTCTTTAATAATTGATTTTTATTTGTGCACTTGACGAGCTTGAGCTTAGTCAAGCGGGCGGTTGCAAACCGCCCTTTTTTATTTATGAATCCGGGAAAAAAGGGACGGAAAAAAGGGGACGGATTTATTTGTGAAAAAGGGGACAGATTTGAATGGCACTTCCTTAACAGCTAACCAGCTGATATGACTACAGAAAAATGAAAAAAGGCCGTCCTTGGTCTACGGTGATAGTTGCGAACACACACCACTCGAACAAGGACAGCCCGCGTGAATCG
>NZ_JYLN01000025.1 GCF_001439735.1 Pseudomonas paralactis | reverse complement strand
TAGGGACTCAAACAAACACAATCACTGGGAAAGTCACGACGCCAGGTCTACTGAATACGTGGAGCGGAGTCGGTAAATTTGCCGCCAACCAGACGTTGCAAAGCGGCACATCCATGCTGTTGAGCAAGGCGCTTGGGCAGGGCGGTAGCGCCAGCGATGCGCTGAAAAGTGCGCTGTTCAATACGTTGGCGGCAGCCAGTTTCAACCTGGTGGGAAATTACACCGAAGGCGTAATTGCCGATGGGTCGGTACCTAAGGTTGCTATTCACGCGATGGTGGGTGGTTTGCTGGCTGAGGCTACGGGCGGCGATTTTAAAACCGGTGCGTTGGCGGCGGGGGCGAACGAGGCGCTGGTTACTCATCTGAATACGCTGGTTAACGGCAACGAAGAGTTGCTGACGATGAGTTCGCAGATTGTGGGTGTGTTGGCGGCTGCTGGGCAGAAAGATGCGGATGCTGCCAAGATCGAGAAAGGGGCTTGGGTTGCGCAGAACCTGACGCAATACAACTTTCTGGAGCATCTGCCACCAGGCTTAAGTGAATACGGATCAGCGGCGACTACTCTGGCAAAGGACATGCTGGAAAAAGGTTTCACTAACGACCAAATTGCTCAAGCACAGCTGGAGCTGGCCCGAGGACAAGGTTTTGAAGGGGTTCAACCGGCTAACGAGTTCGTCAAGGCTTGGGGCTATTTTATGGCCGGTGAACTCACAGGTGCTGGGCTGGCGGCAGTATTAGGTCGGCTTGTGATGGGAGGTGCAAAAGCAAATGTGGGATCAGTAAGTCATGTCTCTGGAGTGAATCTTTCTAAAAGTCAGTCTAAGATGATTGCTGACTTTGAAGCGGCAGGGTATCCAACAAAACCAGTGATTTCTCCAACCAGCGGAAATGTGGTTGGAACTCAGTACATCTTGCCTGATGGTTCGCGAGTTCGGGTGATGCAGGCAGATGGTCGAAGTCCCCAGCGCGCATCATTTGAGAACTCCAATGGCGGACCTGTGGACCCTACTACAGGAAAGCCGCCGCAACCCCCGCAGGGTTTATCGAAGGCGGAGCGAAAGCAGTGGATAAGAGAACGTACGCATATTGAGCAAGTGGACTAAACAATGAATACATTTTTGCAAGCTGTGGCTCTTTTGTTGCCAATAAAAATTGAAAGAGTATTGTGGGATGGCGATAAGCTTATGCTTTTCTCGGTGGATTGGAGCTTTCAGACTGAGAGTGCATGGCGTGTATCAAAGGATGGGGATTTGCTGTTTGCTTGTTGGGATAATGACGCTCGCGATCTTGTTTCTGGATTTTTAAATTTATCCGTTCTTGAGGTGAGTTGGCTCATTGATGATCAGCCAATTGACCCATGCTTTAAACTATCTGACGGTCGTGTGTTGAATGTGTTTTGTTCGTCATCAACCGAACCTTGGGTCATGGAATTATCGGGCGGGGCCGTTTATGTGGGTAATACTTAAGTTTTGAGTTTCTGTTGGTGCAAAAGGATTGCCTTCCGCCCTGCAAAATTTCGGCGGCCGCACTTTCGATGATCTATCTGCCGCAGCTTCAAATCCTATCAATAAGGAAGGTCTGACAGAGGCTGCTAGGGCGCTCACAAAGCATGCTTCTGGCCAGCGAGCTACTGGAACGTTCCCAAAACTCACAGGTGGAATTGAAAAGCAAAATGCAACTGCACTCGGTATTATTGATGACGTTCTCAAGAATCCAAATTCAACATTCTCAAATTTGAGTCGCGGTGGGCTAGAGGTCCGGGCTCCCGATGGAAGAGGTCTGCGCTACAATAACGATGGCTCATTTTCTGGGTTTTTGGACCCTAAGGCGAAACCATGAAACTTGAAAGTAATTCGGATTTTGAAGTTCTGGGCTTTAGTGATAGTCGCTATAAAAGGCTGACTGCGGAGATTCAATATAAAGGCGAACCTATTGCTCAAGTTAATCAGGATAAAGGGGTAGACGCTTTAGAGGTGGAGATCTTTGCTGACTTAAGTAGCGCGACTTTGAGAGTTCCATTCTCTGGTTTTTTTGAGGCGATGATTCTAGCGAAAGATTTCATTGTTGAGTCGAGGTGAGATTTAATGGGTAAAGATGCGGAGGGGAATATTGTTTGTACAGAATGTAAGGCGTCAGCGACAGCCCCTCTAACCACGAATCAAAAAATAGCCTTTCCTGAAATTAAAGAATCAGGAGCAGTTGTTGTAGGTAAAGGGAAGCCTGGGTTCCCCGGAGGCACCCAGATTCCGCCGACGACGGTGGATGTGGTTAGGCCCTAAGGGAAAAAAGGGGACGGATTTATTTGATTAGTCTTTTTGTATGAAAAAGGGACGAAAAAGGGGACAGATTTATTTTTTTCCATTTGCTAGGCTGTAATTCTCTAAGGAAGGAGGTTACCTATGCCCAGAGTGGGACGTGTCGTTTTGCCCAACTATCCTCATCATGTTGTACAGCGTGGTCACAACCGCCAGGTGGTCT
>NZ_JYLN01000024.1 GCF_001439735.1 Pseudomonas paralactis | reverse complement strand
CTGAGTTCGGGATGGGATCAGGTGGTTCCAATGCTCTATGGTCGTCAAGAAATTCGGGTACTGAGTCGTGACCAGATGGCCTCGCTTCAGCAAATTGGGTATGTGATAGCTTTCGGTGTTTTGTGAGCGTCGAACTTTCGGTTCATTGCGTCTTCACACACCGCAATCTGGCCTTTCGACTCAAATTGCTTGGGTGTTATATGGTCAAGCCTCACGGGCAATTAGTATTGGTTAGCTCAACGCCTCACAGCGCTTACACACCCAACCTATCAACGTCGTAGTCTTCGACGGCCCTTCAGGGAACTCAAGGTTCCAGTGAGATCTCATCTTGAGGCTAGTTTCCCGCTTAGATGCTTTCAGCGGTTATCTATTCCGAACATAGCTACCCGGCAATGCCACTGGCGTGACAACCGGAACACCAGAGGTTCGTCCACTCCGGTCCTCTCGTACTAGGAGCAGCCCCTCTCAAATCTCAAACGTCCACGGCAGATAGGGACCGAACTGTCTCACGACGTTCTAAACCCAGCTCGCGTACCACTTTAAATGGCGAACAGCCATACCCTTGGGACCGGCTTCAGCCCCAGGATGTGATGAGCCGACATCGAGGTGCCAAACACCGCCGTCGATATGAACTCTTGGGCGGTATCAGCCTGTTATCCCCGGAGTACCTTTTATCCGTTGAGCGATGGCCCTTCCATACAGAACCACCGGATCACTAAGACCTACTTTCGTACCTGCTCGACGTGTCTGTCTCGCAGTCAAGCGCGCTTTTGCCTTTATACTCTACGACCGATTTCCGACCGGTCTGAGCGCACCTTCGTACTCCTCCGTTACTCTTTAGGAGGAGACCGCCCCAGTCAAACTACCCACCATACACTGTCCTCGATCCGGATAACGGACCTGAGTTAGAACCTCAAAGTTGCCAGGGTGGTATTTCAAGGTTGGCTCCACGCAGACTGGCGTCCACGCTTCAAAGCCTCCCACCTATCCTACACAAGCAAATTCAAAGTCCAGTGCAAAGCTATAGTAAAGGTTCACGGGGTCTTTCCGTCTAGCCGCGGATACACTGCATCTTCACAGCGATTTCAATTTCACTGAGTCTCGGGTGGAGACAGCGCCGCCATCGTTACGCCATTCGTGCAGGTCGGAACTTACCCGACAAGGAATTTCGCTACCTTAGGACCGTTATAGTTACGGCCGCCGTTTACCGGGGCTTCGATCAAGAGCTTCGCGTTAGCTAACCCCATCAATTAACCTTCCGGCACCGGGCAGGCGTCACACCCTATACGTCCACTTTCGTGTTTGCAGAGTGCTGTGTTTTTAATAAACAGTCGCAGCGGCCTGGTATCTTCGACCGGCATGAGCTTACGGAGCAAGTCCTTCACCCTCACCGGCGCACCTTCTCCCGAAGTTACGGTGCCATTTTGCCTAGTTCCTTCACCCGAGTTCTCTCAAGCGCCTTGGTATTCTCTACCCAACCACCTGTGTCGGTTTGGGGTACGGTTCCTGGTTACCTGAAGCTTAGAAGCTTTTCTTGGAAGCATGGCATCAACCACTTCGTTACCTAAAAGGTAACTCGTCATCAGCTCTCGGCCTTAGAATCCCGGATTTACCTAAGATTCCAGCCTACCACCTTAAACTTGGACAACCAACGCCAAGCTGGCCTAGCCTTCTCCGTCCCTCCATCGCAATAACCAGAAGTACAGGAATATTAACCTGTTTTCCATCGACTACGCTTTTCAGCCTCGCCTTAGGGACCGACTAACCCTGCGTCGATTAACGTTGCGCAGGAAACCTTGGTCTTTCGGCGTGGGTGTTTTTCACACCCATTGTCGTTACTCATGTCAGCATTCGCACTTCTGATACCTCCAGCAAGCTTCTCAACTCACCTTCACAGGCTTACAGAACGCTCCTCTACCGCATCACTTACGTGATACCCGTAGCTTCGGTGTATGGTTTGAGCCCCGTTACATCTTCCGCGCAGGCCGACTCGACTAGTGAGCTATTACGCTTTCTTTAAAGGGTGGCTGCTTCTAAGCCAACCTCCTAGCTGTCTAAGCCTTCCCACATCGTTTCCCACTTAACCATAACTTTGGGACCTTAGCTGACGGTCTGGGTTGTTTCCCTTTTCACGACGGACGTTAGCACCCGCCGTGTGTCTCCCATGCTCGGCACTTGTAGGTATTCGGAGTTTGCATCGGTTTGGTAAGTCGGGATGACCCCCTAGCCGAAACAGTGCTCTACCCCCTACAGTGATACATGAGGCGCTACCTAAATAGCTTTCGAGGAGAACCAGCTATCTCCGAGCTTGATTAGCCTTTCACTCCGATCCACAGGTCATCCGCTAACTTTTCAACGGTAGTCGGTTCGGTCCTCCAGTTAGTGTTACCCAACCTTCAACCTGCCCATGGATAGATCGCCCGGTTTCGGGTCTATTCCCAGCGACTAGACGCCCTATTAAGACTCGCTTTCGCTACGCCTCCCCTATTCGGTTAAGCTCGCCACTGAAAATAAGTCGCTGACCCATTATACAAAAGGTACGCAGTCACCCAACAAAGTGGGCTCCCACTGCTTGTACGCATACGGTTTCAGGATCTATTTCACTCCCCTCTCCGGGGTTCTTTTCGCCTTTCCCTCACGGTACTAGTTCACTATCGGTCAGTCAGTAGTATTTAGCCTTGGAGGATGGTCCCCCCATATTCAGACAAAGTTTCTCGTGCTCCGTCCTACTCGATTTCATGACTAAGAGATTTTCGCGTACAGGGCTATCACCCACTATGGCCGCACTTTCCAGAGCGTTCCGCTAATCTCAAAGCCACTTAAGGGCTAGTCCCCGTTCGCTCGCCACTACTAAGGGAATCTCGGTTGATTTCTTTTCCTCAGGGTACTTAGATGTTTCAGTTCCCCTGGTTCGCTTCTTGCACCTATGTATTCAGTACAAGATAACCATCTTATGATGGCTGGGTTCCCCCATTCAGACATCTCCGGATCAAAGTCTGTTTGCCGACTCCCCGAAGCTTTTCGCAGGCTACCACGTCTTTCATCGCCTCTGACTGCCAAGGCATCCACCGTATGCGCTTCTTCACTTGACCATATAACCCCAAGCAATCTGGTTATACTGTGAAGACAACATTCGCCGAAAATTCGAATTTCTCGATTAAGAGAACTCACAAATTTTACCTTAGCCTGATCCGTTACCAGTGAAAGTAACGTTCAGTCTATCTTTCTATCACATACCCAAATTTTTAAAGAACGA
>NZ_JYLN01000023.1 GCF_001439735.1 Pseudomonas paralactis | reverse complement strand
TTAAGGCACTTGATGTTGGATCATATAGTGGTATAAAAGGCGCAGGCCAGACTTTACGGGAGGTCGAAGTAAGCTCTGGTGGCAAGGGAGCATGGTCCAAAGATCTCAATAAGCCTGAGCCAAACACGATTTATAAAGTGGATGGAAACAAGACCTATCAAACAGATAGTTTGGGCCGCGTTGATAAAGTCGAGTCAAATCTTTCATTGGCTAAAAATGATCGGAATACATATCAGCAATGTGTGGCAGGCAAGTGCGGCGTCAATGGGGACGAGGGTGGACACTTGATTGCTAGTATATTCAACGGGCCTGGGGAGAGATTGAACCTCCTTCCCATGAATGGGAACTTGAATAAAGGTACTTGGAAAACGATGGAGAATACATGGGCATCTGCACTTAAGGAGGGCAAGCAGGTTAGCGTGAAGATTGAGCCTGTGTATTCTGGTAAAAGTGTTCGGCCAGATAGCTTCAATGTGGAGTACTCAATAGGTGGTGCTCGTCCAAAAGAGATTGTATTTAAAAACTCACCGGGTGGAAGTTGATGCGTAGTGATGATGATATCTACAATGATATTGGGAGTATTTTGTTTGAAATTGCTCCCGGCGACGCCTGTAAAGTTATAATGCGCGCGCGGTTATCCCAAGAGCTAGATAGCTGTGAGTATGAGTATGACTACATTGATGAACAAGGTGATGTTGCCTGGTTTACTGCAGGCGGGCGAGCAAATACAGATATTTTTGACCTTTTAACAGAATTGCGCAGTTGGTATGTTAATAATAAACTTACAGGGGGGCAACCAGCGTGGAGTGGCTGTGAGGTGACCTTGGACTTGGTTAAAGTTAAAATAAGTATAGACTTTGTTTATCCTTGAAAGTTAAGCAGCAGGTTTAGGGAAGGTCTGAAAAAAACACCGATTTCTGATATCTTCATTGACTGAGGCTCAAAAAATCTGAGTTGGTCGAGCAGCAGAGCCTTCCCGTCTTTAACTCACGGCTCTTTCCTCTGATCTTACTGTTTCAAGGAGTACAGTCCGCATTACAGGAACACCTCTCCCTATCGTGTCTCGGACAAAGGGGACGGATTTATCTGATTGGTCTTTTTGGAGCGAGTGTAGGCTGCATTTATTACGGTTCGTTATGGTATTAAAATGCTCTTTAATAATGTGGATTTATTTTTTTTGTGCTTGCATAGCTCTATGCTTAGCCAAGCTGGGCGGCTATAAAAGCGCCCATTTCATTTATGAGAACTCAAGTGTTTCACATGTAAATGATGGATGGGGTAGATCACGGTCTTAGTATAAAAAGCGTGGTGATCTACCCTCATCTCCTTTTCTCTATTAAAAATCAGGGGGTTGCTGGGGACGCTTTTCTCAGAACCTCGTTTACTAGAAGTTGCGCGTTTTCAATTAGCTGGGCCAAACCGAAGGTTTGAAGCCGCTGTGATCCGCTTGAAGCAAACGCTTGTTCATTAGCCATTGCTGACGCCGAAGCTAAAAGCTCACTTGCATTCACTAATGCTTCTTCGGAGCTCAAGCCTGGTCTCACGTTGAAAACACTGGTAGAACAGTCGTCATCATTTACTTGTGTTTTCATGAGTGGCACTCCAATGCACCGCACATTGAGTAAGCGTTAACGGCAGAGTGCGAACACTTCACCACGACCTTTACCTCAATATCTCGACAGTTTCGATTTGTAGAAAACATCCACTCGATCCTCAGACAGTTAAGAGGCCACCACCGTCGTTGCGACACGAGTGGGTGGTGGACCGTGCGAGGGTCGCAAACCGGCGTCCGAGGGTACCGGCCGGGCAAAAGCCCGCCTCACACGGTCCACCATAGATGCGGTAAGCAGGCATAAAAAAGCGCCTGCTACAGAGCTATGGCGCTACCGCGCCTCAGACTACTTCAGGTTGCGACACCCGGCCACAGGATTTACTGCGACGGCGAATCCTAGCCAAGTTAGTTCCTATGGCTCAACCTCGTCAGTTCGTGGGAAAAGTCCGAAGCTCGATAGCGCGGCAGTACGTCTTCAAAAATAATTCAGTTTAAGAAGAGCACATCTACCCCTGACGCCAGCGGTGCGTCATTGCGAGCGAAGCCAGCGCCGACAAGAACTTGCTGATTACCGATCGCTTGCTGACCAGTGACATCAAGAACACCAGCAAGATCAACAGCACTTCGGCAAGCGCGGGTATTGCCGGTGGGTCCAGCGGTATCGCAATGGGCCCGCCGATGGGCGCGGTGCTGAGTGAGTCCGACAGCAGCAAAACCCGGGCGGCGGTCAGCGAGGGCACGATTATTGTGCGTGATCCTGAGGGGGCCAACGACCTGGTGGGCCTCAATCGCGATACGCAAAACGCCAACAAGCACCTCGACAAGCCGGATGAAAAGGCCATGCGCGAACGCATGGACCTGATCAACAGCTCTGCGCAACTGGCCATAACGATCGGAAGCACCATTGGCAAGGCGAAGATCGACGAGTCTGAAGATCCCAACAGCGACGCGGGTAAAGCGGCTCGGCAGAAGTTGCTGGAGAGTGGCATCAGTGACCCGACCACCTTGCAGGTGAGGCAACAGGCTGAACGGGACTACGGCGTTGGCAGCAGCTTCCAGCGCACGACACAGACCGTGACGGCCATCGTGCAGGGGATTGCCGGTGGCAATGTGGGAGCGGCCATTGCGGGCGCATCCGCGCCCTACCTGGCGCAGCAAGTAAAAGACCTGACGGCAGGTGATGACGCCGCCAACCTGATGGCCCATGCGGTGTTGGGCGCGGTGTTGGCCAGGGCTGGTGGTAATTCGGCGCTGGTGGGGGCCGGTGGTGCGGTAGCAGCTGAAGCCACGGCGAGGTTGATTCGTAGTGAGCTGTACGGGAACGTCAGTAATGACGACCTGACAGCGGAGCAGAAGCAAACGATCTCTGCGTTGTCGACGCTGGCGGCGGGTGTTGCGGGTTCTGCGGTGGGCAAGGACGCGCTGAGTGCGGTGGCGGCGGCTCAGGTTGGGAAGAATGCGGTTGAGAACAACTCCCTAAGTGATATCGCTGAAGCATTAGCTGAGGGGAAGACACTTGAGCAAAAGGCTGAAGAGCGCGTCAAAGCAGAAAATGAACACTACAAGGAGCAAAACTGTGCAGGGATGAGCGCGGATGCTTGTTCAGTAAAGATGTACAGTGCGCGCCGGGAAGAGCTGAAAAATACCCTGCTGACCGGTGT
The DNA here is from genome assembly GCF_001439735.1 of Pseudomonas paralactis. GTDB lineage: Bacteria > Pseudomonadota > Gammaproteobacteria > Pseudomonadales > Pseudomonadaceae > Aquipseudomonas > Aquipseudomonas paralactis. Next base: position 2,077 of record NZ_JYLN01000023.1, on the reverse strand, counting down.
GGATTTTGTGCCGGTAATCGGGGATATCAAGAGTTTTTCCGAGGCTGATAGCGCTCTGGATTACCTAGCGGCAGCGATTGGCGTAATACCCGGTGTTGGTGATGTTGCCGGAAAAACCATAAAAGGCGCACAAAAGGCCCTAGACGCTGGTGATCTCGAAACAGCTTCGAAACTGATTAATCAGGCCAGCAATGAAATTCAGACTGTTAAGGCACTTGATGTTGGATCACATGGTGGTATAAAAGGGGGCGTCAAACTGGCTAGTGTTGAGGTCGATGTTGCCAAAGCCACTAAAGGAACACCTGAATACAAAATATTGAATGAGCCCCCACCAAATAGCCAAGTCAAGTTGAGCAATGGCACTGAATTTAAGACTAACTCAAACGGTTATGTTGATGAAATTACCTACAGTCCTTCGTTGGATAAAGGAGTTCGTGATGCGCGCCAAACGGCAGTTGGCAAAGAAGGGCTGCCAACGGATGTGGGGGGACACATTCAAGGTTGTCAGCTTGGTGGTACCTGTGACCGATTCAATCTATTTCCGCAGGATGGTAATTTCAATAACTCAGCCTATAAGCGGTGGGAAACAGAAATTAAGACGGGGTTGAAAAGCGGTGATCAAGTCGGCCCCGTAACAGTGCGCTTTTCTAGAGTGGACTCTGCATCGGCAAGGCCAGATTCACTAGTTATTGATTACTCAATCAACGGGACAAAAATGCGAAAGTCATTTAGGAATGAGGCCGGGCAATGAGCATTGAGCAACAAGTACAGGTCTTAAATTCGCTTACGCAGATCATGCATGACTCTGCGAATGGACAATATGAAGAGGTTCGCTGTGAATTTGAGTATGAAGTTTACGACGGAGGGTGGTCTGTAGGCTCTAAATATTCATTTGTTCGCGATGGCTTGTTCTTTAGTGAACTTTTGGATGATCCCGGTGATAAAGCTTCTAGTTACGTCCATAAATTGCACGAGCTGATGAAATCGCAAACGGGGGGGGATTGGAAAAAATTTATACTGGTTATCGATCCTAGTGGAAAGGCTAATACAAAATTTATTTATTAAATTGGTGCAGGAGGGGGCAAAAAAGGGACAAAGGGGACGGATTTATTTGATTAGTCTTTTTTTGGGGGGGGTAGGCTACATTTTTTACGGCTCGTTATGGTGCTAAAGTGTTCTTTAATAATGTGGGTTCATTTTTGTGTGCTTGCATAGCTCTATGCTTAGTCAAGCTGGACGGCTATAAAACGCCCATTTTTTCTATGGAAGTTCAAGTGTTTCACATGTAAATGATGGATGAGGTAGATCACGATCTTAGTATAAAAGCGTGGTGATCTACCCTCATCTCCTTTTCTCTATTAATAATCAGGGGGTTGCTGGGGACGCTTTTCTCAGAACCTCGTTTACTAGAAGTTGCGCGTTTTCAATTAGCTGGGCCAAACCGAAGGTTTGAAGCCGCTGTGATCCGCTTGAAGCAAATGCTTGTTCATTAGCCATGGCTGACGCCGAAGCTAAAAGCTCACTTGCATTTACTAATGCTTCTTCGGAGCTCAAGCCAGGCCTCACGTTGAAAACACTGGTAGAACAGTCTTCATCATTTACTTGTGTTTTCATGAGCGACACTCCAATGCATCACACATTGAGCGAGCGTTAACGGCAGAGCGTGAACACTTCACCACGACCTTTACCTCAATATCTCGACAGTTTCGATTTGTAGAAAACATTCACTCGATCCTCAGACAGTTAAGAGGCCACCACCGTCGTTGCGACACGAGTGGGTGGTGGACCGTGCGAGGGTCGCAAACCGGTGTCCGAGGGTACCGGCCGGGCAAAAGCCCGCCTCACACGGTCCACCATAGATGCGGTAAGCAGGCATAAAAAAAGCACCTGCTACAGAGCTATGGCGCTACCGCGCCTCAGACTACTTCAGGTTGCGACACCGGAGAAAAGGGGACAGATTTATTTTTTTCGAGTCTGGTCGCGACATTAATGCCATCGCCAGTCAGATCGATGCCAAGCGAGATATCGCCATGGCAGCTACCGAAAACCTGACACTGTCCTCGGCTGCAGACGAACA
>NZ_JYLN01000022.1 GCF_001439735.1 Pseudomonas paralactis | reverse complement strand
GGTCCATGCGTTCGCGCATGGCCTTTTCATCCGGCTTGTCGAGGTGCTTGTTGGCGTTTTGCGTATCGCGATTGAGGCCCACCAGGTCGTTGGCCCCCTCAGGATCACGCACAATAATCGTGCCCTCACTGACCGCCGCCCGGGTTTTGCTGCTGTCGGACTCACTCAGCACCGCGCCCATTGGCGGGCCCATTGCGATACCGCTGGACCCACCGGCAATACCTGCACTTGCCGAGGTGCTGTTGATTTTGCTGGTGTTCTTGATGTCACTGGTCAGCAAGCGGTCGGTAATCAGCAAGTTCTTGTCGGCGCTGGCTTCGCTCGCGATGACGGCACCCTGAAGCGTGGTGTTTTTGCCCACATCCAGGGTGTAGCCATCTTTGCCCGCATACAGCCCCGTCTGGTCAGTGACCGCCTTGTAGTCACTGTTCATGTTTCCGGCCGACATGCTTCCGGACGCCGTTACCGTTGTGCCGTAGCAGAACGGCGGCACGCAGATGCTTGCGCCAGCTCCCGCGCTACTCTGCTTGCTCTTTTGAGTGTCGATATCCTGGCGCGAAGCGATATTGAGGTTGCCGCCGATATCCGCCTTGATGCTGTCAGCACGCACCTGGGCACCGGCCAGGGTGGTGTCTTGGCCACTGCTCAGAACCAGCGCACCGGTATCCAGCTTGCTGTTAACCTGAGTCACAGAACTGCCGGAACCCATGCCTTTGGCGATTTGCGCACCAAGGTCCAGGGTGAAGCCGTTTTGCTCGCCGATATTGAAGCTGGCACCGATGCTGGTTTTGTCGTTTTTACTGTCGTTTTTGCGCTCGATGGTGTTTTGCGCGCTTTCCAGGATGATGTCGTTTTTAGCGACCAACGTGGTATTGGCAGCCTTCAATTCGCTGCCGATGACATGGATATCGCCCTGAGTTTCGGCGGCCTTGCCCGTCGCTACAACAGACAGGTTTTGACCTGCGTTGAGTGTGCTTTGCTTAGCCGTTTCACTGCGGTAGTCGCTGGTGCTTTTGCTGTGGGTACTGCCCAGCTCGGTGCCAATTTTAATCAGCGAACCATTACTGGCCGTGCCACCTTGCTTGTCCTTGAAACCCGAACCCTGGCCGTTGGCGTCTGCCATCTGGCCGCCCAGGTTGTAAGTGTTCAAAGCTACCTGCGCCAGCTTCACCGCTTTGAGTCGAGGATCATCGGCATTTTTCACAACAAAGGGGACAGATTTATTTACCACCATCCAACCTTGGCCGCCCTTGCCCTCGGCGTTCAATACGAACGCCTGCAATCCTCTCAACTTCTTCAATGAAACGAGCAGTTCCGGTAAGCTGCCCCCGTTGCAACGCCTCACGAATAATTTTCGTCTCATCACTCGAAACGGACTGCTTCACAAATGCTTTATAATTTTCGCGGCGCTTCAGCGTTGTATCTCCCAATATAGAAAAACAAGCATCAATATCAAGCCAGTCACTATCAGGCACCAGCCCTATGCGGGCATTGTAACTTGACCATGGATAATCCGCCGCGTCAGCCACCATGCAAGCACGAACCGGATTTAATTCAATGTACCTGCAGCAAGCCAGCAAGTAAGTCTCCGTTTGCACTACGCTTGATTTATACCGTCCCTCCCATAATGTACCTGTCCGCCCCTCTAACCTGTTTCGATACCGAGTGGCCCGAGCCGCGAGCGCCTTCATTAACTGCCCTAGCCCTGCAACCGAGTTACCCGGAGAAACCAGTAAATGGACATGATTAGTCATCAAACAGTAGGCGTATATTTTTATGCCAAATGCGTCCTTAAGCTCTCGAAGGTCTCTCACGTAGCGCTGGTAATCCTCCTCGGCAGCAAAGACCACCTGGCGGTTGTGACCACGCTGTACAACATGATGAGGATAGTTGGGCAAAACGACACGTCCCACTCTGGGCATAGGTAACCTCCTTCCTTAGAGAATTACAGCCTAGCAAATGGAAAAAAAATAAATCTGTCCCGAATGGCACTTACTTAACCTTCTTCGGGTGTCCATTTCTCCTGACCTCGGCCCTAGCCGCCGAACGCGTCTGCATCAGCATCGGGTAAGGCTTGGGCCTTCGTTTTATGGCGCGAGGCTCAATCCGTCCCGGCCGGTTTCCGACACGTTTCCTGGCGATCAACCTGAGTAAATTCGGTACCCCATCGTCTTGTTCGTCGGCACCGTACTGCTGCATCGCAAGGCATAATTGGAGGCTATGTTTAAAGCTAAGCTCGCGTGGCAAACAATCCGCTAACAGCGCTGATTGGGCCATGATCATCCGAATCAAATTATGCGCTAGCAGATACACCCATAATTCTTTTACAGCCATGCCAGGCGTCTTGCAGCTTAGCGTTTCAAGACCCAGCGTTGTCTTGATATTGCGCAGATCCAATTCAACATGCCAACGGTCTTTGTACAATGATTTTAGCCCGGCTTTAGGCACTTGTTGCGGGCAGTTCAAAGTGGTTACCAGGATTTTTCCATCGGTTTTCAGTTCACGTACTGTCAGTGTTTCAGGCGCTTCTTCGTAAGAAGCCTGGCTCATCCAAGAAGGTCGCTTCTTGGGCTTTGTCAGCTCAACCAAATGATCCTCCGACCCAAGCGATTGCCCGAGCCGAAAGTCCGTACTGCGCCGTCTGGCGCCGTATTGTTCAAACACGCCGTCAATCCCGCGACGTCGCAGTTCGCACAGCAAAAAGTATGTCGCGTAGTAGGCATCGCCCAGCACAATATCGCCTCGATTCAGTGTATCGAGCATCGTTCTGAGTAACGTCTGCTCATCGCCACCTTTGCCTCGAAAGCGCCCCAGTGAGGCGTCTAAAACGGCACCACTGGACAGGCAAATGATTCCTACCAAACGACAAATGGGAAAGCCCAACCCTGTTTTCTGGCCACGAGATTGCGGATAGGCAGCTTGATTGGCCGCAGTGTCTGGCATGGTCACTGTGGTGCCATCCACGAGACGTACCGGGCGGCCCATCCAGCGCCATGACGGTGGCACGCTGTTACTCATCGAGGATCCCGTGGAGCGCAACAATGTTGAAACCATCTCTACCGGTAACCGCGCCCGTGCTTTGCAATAAGCGCCGGTGTAGACACTGCTGGGGCTTAGCCCATCGCAGCAACGTTTGATCGAAAAATCATTCACGGCCTTCTGACAAGAACGGTCGGCATTCATGGCCTGAGCCAGAAACATCGACAGTGTTTCAGTCGGCGGGAATAAGCGTTGACGATGCTTGGGAATCACTGACTCGGCACGCTGTAGCAGTGCCGGATCGGCTAGCAGCTTAAAGAATGCATGGGCGTTGCTGTTTTTGGCGTGCTGCTGAATGCGCTGCTGTTGATGCCTGACGATTTGACGTCTACGATTCACGCGGGCTGTCCTTGTTCGAGTGGTGTGTGTTCGCAACTATCACCGTAGACCAAGGACGGCCTTTTTTCATTTTTCTGTAGTCATATCAGCTGGTTAGCTGTTAAGGAAGTGCCATTCAAGTCTGTCCCCTTTTTCATACCGGCGCAAGGCCGGTGCTGGGAGAGTGCTATCACTGTACAGTCAACTTAACTCAATTGATTTCAGCTGCCCCTCGCCATCGCACAAAATAATGACCGTACCGTACGGACAATCTAGAGTTATTACCCTGTCCTTGTACTCATCATCAACCATTCCGGATGCCTTACGAGTAGGGCTGTCAAATCTAATCTCTAGAAAATAGCCCTCCCCATTAGCTTGATTTGGCAAGGCATCTTTATTGCCTTGCTCAGACAAGATTTTTTGAATTTCCTCAATATGAATTGACGCCATAAACCCTCCGCGAACTCAAGGTAACGGGACAAAATCGCCTTTGCCTAATAAGTTTTTAACTTGGTTAGGTCTAATTGGGCCAACGGAAATAATTTTCATCTCGTCTCTTGGCACAGTAATTCGAATCAGCTTCCCTTCAACTTCTTGAATTACATTGATATGCCCTGTCCTTGCGTCCATAAACCGAGTAGCGCTGGGATTATTGGCAAGTTTCTGCAAAGCATCGCTATCAAGCTTTCCTGCAAGCTGACCCATTCGAGGATCGTTGAGCTGGCCAAATACGCGATCAGCAATTGAGAAGTTTTTTGCGGAACCAGCAATTTCGCCTGCGCCTTTTGCACCTACATTAGCAGCTCCCCCACCCAATCCGCCACCCAAAAGCTTCCCCGCAGCCCCAAACAGCAGCAGTTGTGCCGCCGACTTACCCGCGCCAACAGCTAAGTCTCCCGTCGCGCTCGACTCCCCCGGGAAGGTCTCAGGAAAGAAAGACGCCGCAACCCGATCAGGCTCTCCAGATTTGAAATCAGCCGTAATTCGACTTGCGGAATCCCAGAGCAAAAGGGGACGGATTTATTTTAGCAGATTCAAGGGGGGCTGAGTCAGCTCACGATTTTTCTGTGGTGAGCTTTGGGTCGAGATGATCTATTTTTGGCTTGCGCAACTTCGATCTTTAATAATTTGGTTTTATTTTTTGTGCCTGATGGCTCTAAGCTCAATCAGGATGGGCGGTAATGAGCCGCCAACTTTATTTATGAGATCTGCGAGTTCAATCTGCGCGTAATCACAGCCATCACGCAACGGAATGGCTAACAGATGTGCAAAATCGTGCGAAGCAAAAGAGGGGCAGATTTATTTTTTTCTTAGAGATGTTTTTCTTCGGTTAAATAAATCTGTCCCCTTTCGTACTAAGGGTGCGGGCGCCGATAGCAATTTGAATGTGGTGGGTAGCCGTATCGATGCTGGAGGTGACGCCAACCTCAAGGCAGATGGCAAGATCAACCTCTTGGCTGCGCAAAACACTGCACATGGAGATAGTTCCAACAATAACAGTGGCTGGAGCGCTGGTGTCGGCTTCAGTTTTGGCGGGCAGCAAAACGGGTTCACATTGGACCTCGCTGCCAATAAAGGGCGGGGGATGTCCGATGGTGACGATGTCACCCAAACCAATACATCCGTCAAGGCTGGGCAGACAGTACGGCTTGAGAGTGCCGGGGATACCAATCTCAAAGGTGCGGTGGTAACCGGTCAGCAAGTTCAGGCCAAGGTGGGCGGTGATCTCAATATCGAGAGTCTGCAAGACACCAGTACCTATCGCTCGGAGCAACTGAACGCGAACGTCGGCGTCAGCATTTGCGTACCACCGTTCTGTATGGGCATGAGCAGTGTCAGCGGTGGCATTGGTCAGCAAAAAATGCACAGCGACTACGCCAGTGTCAGCGATCAATCGGGCATCAAGGCCCGCGATGGTGGTTTCCAGGTTGAGGTCAAGGGCAATACCGACCTCAAGGGCGCAATCATTGCCAGTAACGATAAGGCGGTGGCCGATGGTAAGAACACCCTCATCACAGGTTCGCTGACCAGTTCCGATATCAAGAACAAGGCTGATTATGACGCTACCAGTATCAATTTGAGCGGTGGCTACAGCACGGGCGGAAAGGTTGGCAGGGATGCCGACGGCAACGTAGACGCTACCAAAACAGGCACGCCCGCAGCGAATAAAGGCGGATTTGGAGTGAACGCCCCTATTGCGCTCTACGCGGGTGATAGCTCCAGCAGCAAAACCCTGAGCGGTATCAGCGGCGCAGATGTGACGGTCACTGATGGTGCCAAGCAACAAGCATTGACTGGTCAGACGACCGAGCAAGCGGTGGCTGCGATCAATACTGACGTATCCAGTGATCGGGATGGTAGCAACAAGCTCAAGCCGATCTTCGACGCTAAGGAAATTGAGGTTGGTTTCGAGATTACGGGCAAGTTTATTCAGAACGTCTCTGTGTATCTGGAGTCTCGTGCCCGCGAGGTGGATAACACGCGCAAACAAGCAGAAATAGAACAGTTGGCTGCGAACAACCCAGCCTTGAGTGCCGAGCAACGCCTGACTCATCGTGATAACTACCTGGCGCTTGATCAGCAGGCCAAAGCTATCGCTAACGATTGGGGGGCTGGTGGCAGTTATCGGCAGATCGCGACTGCGTTGGTGGCAGGTGCCAGCGGCAACGTGACCGGTGGTGGTACGCAGTTTGCCCAGAACATGTTCGTCAATTACGTCCAGCAGCAAGGCTCGGACTACATTGGCAAGCTGGTACTCAATGGGCTTAAAGAAGGCAGCCCCGAACACGCCGGCCTGCACGCTATCCTTGGCTGTGCCGGTGCTGCTGCCAGTAGTCAAAGTTGCTCGGCAGGTGCGTTGGGTGGTTCGGCCAGCAGTGTATTGGCAGGCCTCTTTAATGACACCAGCCCTAACGAAACCAGCGAGGAGCGCGAGGCTAAACGCAACATCATTGCGTCGGTGGTGACTGGCATTGCCGCGATGAGCAACCCCAACGGAGTGGCTACGGCGACTAACGTCGCGATTGCGAATGTCGACAACAACTGGTTAGCGACGCAGCAGATCGTGCAGATGTACGAGGAGATGAAAGCGGCCACCAACCCTGTTGAGCAACTGCAGGTCGCTGGAAAGTGGGGGCTGACATCGGTTCGTCAAGATGTCCTGACGGGTTCTGGCCTAGTCAAGGGCTTTACTGAAGGGATGGCCGGTGCGGGGCTTGGTACGCTGGACGGTGCCGCGATGCTCATGCGCGACCCGGTAGGAAGTATCGTGGCAATGAAGGAGTTTGTGTCCTCCCCTGAAGCCGTCAAGCTATTGGGTGCTACTGCGGCGGCGGCGCTTGGGTCGCAAATCGATCAGATGGGTGAAGCGCTCCAAAAAGGTGGGGATGCCAACGCGGAAAACCTGGGTAACCAATTTGGGCAAACGGTTGCCTTGGTTGTGGCGATGGTAGCAGGCGGTGGTTCTAACGCGGCCAAAGATGCGTTGCTGCTATCGCGAATGGGTCTGGATATCTCGAGCGCCGCACTCAAAAAAGTGGCTCAAAGTGCCAAAGCTGGTGGAATTGAGGCTAAGCTTGCGAAGCTGGAGCGAGTGGGGGCGGATCCGGATGTTCCGCAGGTGCCGGAGTTGGGTGCAAAAGTGACAGCAGGTGCTTCTGTTGATGGCGCAGGCGGTATTGCTGTTGCGCCTAAAACGATCCCATATGAACCAAAGGGCTCGGTTGTTTTACAAGGTGACGCCCCTGTATGCGGACCAGCCTGCGCAGCAATGACAATTACTGACAAAACGGGTGCGGCTATTAGCCTTGACAATGCAATTGGAAGCTTTGTAAACGGGGTCAGGCCGACCGGTGTTAACACTCTGGAATTATCAGATGTGATATCTAAGGCGGGAGTTAAAAATACTGTAAACACTACAATGCTACCTGACCAGTTAAACAAAGCACTGCAAGAAGGAGCGAGTGTTATCGTTCAGGTTCCCGCTGGCCAAGGAAAACACTTTATCATTGTTGATAGTGTTAAGTCTGTTGATGGCGTAAGTTACTATATGACACGAGACCCGTATGTCGGGCCAAGAGGTGTTCAGCAAGGGTTGTTAGATGGCGCAATGTCAACAGGCGTTAATGCCATTGTGATAGGGGAGTGATAATGAATATCGGCGATGTTGTTGAGCTAGATGGCTGGCTGGTTATTATTGATTATAAGCTTTTCCTCATACCAGAGAACTATTCAGAAAGTTATGAAGACGGTGAAAAAATTGAGATGTCTAACCCTGAAATAATGTTTTCTGTGATGGATGAAATCCTTCCTTTGGCCGGAGGAAAGAGCTTTATATTTCATAAGTCTAAGGTTTCAGGGGTCTTGATAGAGCTTTCGCCGATTAAGATTAAGCCAACAGCTTTATCTGTAGAGGAGAGAGGGCGTGGTTTTATTTCTATAGATATTGAGGGTGATGTTGAAAAACATAAAGCTCGGTACGAGGATTTCCTTAAGAAGAGACAGAATGTTAAGTCCGGTGACTGGCTAGATTACTTGTAGGTGCAAAAGGGCCAAGTCAGATCGTTGTGCGCAGCGATAACGATTTCAGCGCAACGGTCAACGGAAAGTAAGCGCTCCATGAACCCCACATTCCAAGCGCTTATCTGATGCTCGATGCTGTGCTCCGATTCTCTCAGAGGAGCAAAAGGGGACAGGAGCAAAAGGGGACGGATTTATTTTAGCAAAAGGGGACGGATTTATTTTAGCAGATTCAAGGGGGGCTGAGTCAGCTCACGATTTTTCTGTGGTGAGCTTTGGGTCGAGATGATCTATTTTTGGCTTGCGCAACTTCGATCTTTAATAATTTGGTTTTATTTTTTGTGCCTGATGGCTCTAAGCTCAATCAGGATGGGTGGAGAAAAGGGGATAGATTTATTTTTGAAGTTTGGTTTTATGAGGATTTTGAAAGAGGAAAGGGGACAGATTTATTTTTTTCCATTTGCTAGGCTGTAATTCTCTAAGGAAGGAGGTTACCTATGCCCAGAGTGGGACGTGTCGTTTTGCCCAACTATCCTCATCATGTTGTACAGCGTGGTCACAACCGCCAAGTGGTCTTTGCCGCCGAGGAGGACTACCAGCGCTACGTGAGAGACCTTCGAGAGCTTAAGGACGCATTTGGCATAAAAATATACGCCTACTGTTTGATGACTAATCATGTCCATTTACTGGTTTCTCCGGGTAACTCGGTTGCAGGGCTAGGGCAGTTAATGAAGGCGCTCGCGGCTCGGGCCACTCGGTATCGAAACAGGTTAGAGGGGCGGACAGGTACATTATGGGAGGGACGGTATAAATCAAGCGTAGTGCAAACGGAGACTTACTTGCTGGCTTGCTGCCGGTACATTGAATTAAATCCGGTTCGTGCATGCATGGTGGCTGACGCGGCGGATTATCCATGGTCAAGTTACAATGCCCGCATAGGGCTGGTGCCTGATAGTGACTGGCTTGATATTGATGCTTGTTTTTCTATATTGGGAGATACAACGCTGAAGCGCCGCGAAAATTATAAAGCATTTGTGAAGCAGTCCGTTTCGAGTGATGAGACGAAAATTATTCGTGAGGCGTTGCAACGGGGGCAGCTTACCGGAACTGCTCGTTTCATTGAAGAAGTTGAGAGGATTGCAGGCGTTCGTATTGAACGCCGAGGGCAAGGGCGGCCAAGGTTGGATGGTGGTAAATAAATCTGTCCCCTTTGTTTGTGAGCCAGAAACATCGACAGTGTTTCAGTCGGCGGGAATAAGCGTTGACGATGCTTGGGAATCACTGACTCGGCACGCTGTAGCAGCGCCGGATCGGCTAGCAGCTTAAAGAATGCATGGGCGTTGCTGTTTTTGGCGTGCTGCTGAATGCGCTGCTGTTGATGCCTGACGATTTGACGTCTACGATTCACGCGGGCTGTCCTTGTTCGAGTGGTGTGTGTTCGCAACTATCACCGTAGACCAAGGACGGCCTTTTTTCATTTTTCTGTAGTCATATCAGCTGGTTAGCTGTTAAGGAAGTGCCATTCGGGACAGATTTATTTTTTTCGAGTCTGGTCGCGACATTAATGCCATCGCCAGTCAGATCGATGCCAAGCGAGATATCGCCATGGCAGCTACCGAAAACCTGACACTGTCCTCGGCTGCAGACGAACA
>NZ_JYLN01000021.1 GCF_001439735.1 Pseudomonas paralactis | reverse complement strand
ATCCCGAACTCAGCAGTGAAACGATGCATCGCCGATGGTAGTGTGGGGTTTCCCCATGTGAGAGTAGGTCATCGTCAAGATTAAATTCCGAAACCCCTGTTTGCTAACGCAAACAGGGGTTTTGTTTATGTAGAAGCTCATGAATTTCACCGGCACGTTGCCAACGCAACGGTCTGGTACACAGAATTTCTTGACGACCATAGAGCATTGGAACCACCTGATCCCATCCCGAACTCAGCAGTGAAACGATGCATCGCCGATGGTAGTGTGGGGTTTCCCCATGTGAGAGTAGGTCATCGTCAAGATTGAATTCCGAAACCCCTGTCTGCTAACGCAGACAGGGGTTTTGTCGTTTAAGGCTCTACGTCATAGCCTCCCGCCTTGAACCGACCGCCTGTCGGTTTCCTACGCAAAAAGAAGATGCTTCGCACAAATTTCTAAGCTTTGCCGATGTTTGGCCGAAAGCCTGACGAGCCATGCGTGCACCGAAATAGAGCGACCGCAGAGTCCGCCTATCCCGCTACATGGAATGTTCCACTCGGCACGCTCACCCCCCTTTGGCAAAAAGAAGTCGATGAAATGAATCTCAAGTTCAGTCATAAAATTCTGTTGGCCGCGTCAGGCGTCGTGGTTTTAGCCTTCGCGTTATTCACCCTGTACAACGACTACCTGCAACGCAGCACGATCAGGCAAAACCTGGCATCGTCTATTCAGCAATCCGGCGAGCTTACCGCCAGCAGCGTGCAGAACTGGCTCAGTGGTCGCATCCTGGTCCTCGAAAACCTGACGCAGAACGTTGCCCATCAAGGCAGTGCCGTCGATCTCCCTGGGTTGGTGGATCAGCCAGCGTTTACCTCCAACTTCCAGTTCACCTACGTGGGCCAAACCAATGGCGTATTCACGCAGCGTCCTGACGCGAAGATGCCTGACGACTACGACCCCCGTCAGCGCCCTTGGTACAAGCAGGCGGTAGTGGCAGACAAAACCATGCTTACTCCGCCTTATATGGCGGCTGTGGGCGGTCAGATCGTGACAATTGCCATGCCGGTGAAGAAGAACGGCGAACTGTTGGGTGTTGTTGGGGGTGACCTGAGTCTGCAAACCCTGGTGAAGATCATCAACTCCGTAGACTTCGGCGGCATTGGCCATGCATTTCTGGTCAGTGGTGATGGTCAGGTCATCGTGAGTCCTGATCAGGACCAGGTGATGAAAAATCTCAAGGACATCTACCCAGGCACCAACCTGCGCATCGAGAAGCTCAACCAGGACGTTGTTCTCAATGGCCAGGATCGCATTCTTTCGTTCACGCCTATCAGCGGTTTGCCCGGCGCCGACTGGTACATCGGCCTATCCATCGACAAAGAAAAAGCCTACGCCCCGCTGGGCAAGTTCCGTACATCTGCGTTGATTGCAATGTTGATCGCCGTTGTGGCCATTGCCGTGCTCTTGAGCCTGTTGATTCAAGTGTTGTTGCGTCCGTTGACCACCATGGGCGTCGCCATGCAGGACATCGCCCAAGGCGAAGGTGATTTGACCCGACGCCTCGCAGTGACCAGCAAAGATGAATTCGGCGAAGTCGGCAGCGCATTCAATCAATTCGTCGAACGCATTCACGCCTCGATTTCCGAGGTGTCTTCGGCAACGCGTCAGGTGCATGATTTGTCCCAGCGCGTAATGGCATCGTCCAATGCTTCGATCATCGGCTCTGACGAACAGAGTGCGCGCACCAACAGCGTAGCTGCGGCCATCAACGAACTCGGTGCCGCCACCCAGGAAATTGCCCGCAACGCAGCCGATGCTTCCCAGCACGCCAGTGGTGCCAGTGAACAGGCTGATGATGGCCGCAAGGTGGTTGAGCAAACCATCCTGGCGATGTCGGAACTGTCGCAGAAGATCAGCCTGTCTTGCACTCAGATCGAGACCCTGAACGCCAGCACCGACAACATCGGGCATATTCTGGATGTGATCAAAGGCATTTCCCAGCAGACCAATTTGCTCGCCCTCAATGCGGCAATTGAAGCCGCCCGCGCTGGCGAAGCCGGGCGTGGGTTCGCCGTGGTGGCCGATGAGGTGCGTAACCTGGCACACCGTACCCAAGAGTCGGCAGAAGAGATCCACAAGATGATCACTTCGTTGCAAGTGGGCTCCCGTGAAGCGGTGACCACCATGAACGCCAGCCAGACTTCCAGCGAAGAAAGCGTTGAAGTGGCCAACCAGGCGGGTGAGCGCCTGATCAGCGTGACGCAGCGTATCGTTGAGATCGATGGCATGAACCAGTCAGTTGCGGCTGCCACCGAAGAGCAGACTGCAGTTGTTGAAACGCTCAACGTCGACATCAACCAGATCAACCTGTTGAACCAGCAGGGTGTGGCCAACCTCAACGAGACGCTCAAGGACTGCGATGCGCTGTCCCAGCAGGCCAGTCGATTGAAGCAATTGGTCGATAGCTTCAAGATCTGATCCTGTTTGCATCGGAGCGAGACCTCTCGCTCCGAATGCTGATTGGCGCAGCAGTGTCATCGGCAAGCCGCTCACAGGAAGCTGATGGCCCTGAGGTAGTCACAACCTTTGCGTAACAGCGCAGGGCTCTTTGACGGATAGCCCACTCCCATTCTTTCCAAACCCCACCGGGCATTGTCGTAACGGATCATCGACGTATCGCCGATGTCTTCGCCCAGTTCGTCCAGATAGAACCCCAGCACCCCGAACAATGCGTTATCACGGCTAACCGTTCGCAACGCACGCTGCCAGTCTTCAACGCTTACCCGGTCGAAGACATGCCCGGCCTGGCTGAACGCGTCGAGGTACTTATTCCAGCTCAATGGCTGCGGGTTGTGCAGGTTGAACACGTTTCGCCCAAAGGCAAAGTGGGCGCTGTGGAACGCGATGAAGCGGGCCAGAAAATCCACCGGCATCAGATCGAAGTTCACCTCCAGCCGGGGAACCAACCCCAATTGCACAGACCCCTTGAGCATCAACATCAGGCGGTTCTTCTGCGGTTGGCAGACGCCGTTCTGGCTATTGAAACTGATATTTCCCGGCCGATGAATATTGACCCAGGCCCCTTGTTCGACGGCCCTTCCTAACAATCGCTCAGCCACCCATTTCGAGAGGTTGTAGCCATTTCTCACATACAGTGGCTGCGTGGGCCCGGCTGGCGTTTCAAGGACGTGCCCATCGGCGTCCACGCTGCTGCAGGCCGATAGCGTCGAGATGAAATTAAGAACCTTCTTACATTGAGTCTCGCAGAGGCGCAGGCACTCAAAAACCGGCTCGACGTTGTCTCTGGCGAGGGACGCGTAGTCCAGTACATGATTGACCTGTGCGGCGTTATGTACCAGCACACCATAATGACGAGCGAGATCGTCATACACATTGTCGGCCAAGCCCAGGCGGGGTTTGCGCATGTCGGCGGCGTACACCCGCACTCGACTCAGGTCCAGATGGTCCAGTCGGTATTCGCGCAGTGCCTGGGTGAATCGCGCCGTCGCCGATTGGTCAGGCAGTTCGCGCACCAGGCACGCCACTTCTTGCGCGCCGCCAGCCAGCAGCGCTTGGACGATATGCACCCCGACAAAACTGTTCGCCCCGGTGACGATCGCTTTGCGTGGATCACCCAGGTGGGTATCAGGCAACACCTCGAACTCCAGCGTTCTTGCTGCATCTTTCTCCATCTGGTGGCTAGGGGTATCAGGCAGCACACCGCCGTCCATCAGTGCGGCCAGCGTGCGGATGGTCGGGGCCTCGAAAAAGGGGCTCAGGCAGAAGCTGCGGCCAAACTGCTCACGCAGGCGCAGCAACAGTGTCGACAACAGAATGGAGTGACCTCCGAGGTTGAAGAAGCTGTCATCGATCGAGAGTTCACCTGCCGATAAAGCCAACAACTCTGCCCATAAGTCCACCAATTGTGCTTGCAGAGGTGTTTGTAAAGGGCTGCGAGCCGCCCCGGCGAATGTGGATATTGGCAGGGCCAGTAAAGCCTTCCGATCGACCTTGCCGTTACTTGTACCTGGCATACAAGCCAACTCGCTCCAGGCGACCGGCTGCATATGTACCGGCAACCACTGCCGAGCATGTGCCTTCAGGCTGTCCAGCGTAGCGCCGGGTTCGGGCTGGGCGGCAAAACCTATGACTCTGTGCGTCGGGTCGATTACCACCGCCACTTGGCGAAACAATCGACTGTCGCGCAGGCACTGCTCAATCTCCTTAGGCTCGACTCTAAAACCGCGGATCTTGACTTGCTCATCCCGCCGCCCGCCGAGCTCGATGCCGTCTTGCGTCCATTTCGCCAAATCGCCGCTGCGGTAAGCCTTAAGAACCTGTCCATTGGGCAGCGTCAGCTCAACGAATGGACTGTCGGCTTGCGGCGGTGCATTCCAATAGCCGAGGCTGACGCCTGGGCCGGCAATGTATAAATCGCCTGTGACCTGTTCATCCACCGGTTGCAGGTTATCGTCGAGGATTAGCACCTGACTGTTGGCTATGGGGTGGCCGATGTTGCGCTGGCTATCACCTTGTTTAAATACTCGGTGTGTTGCCAAAACCGTGGTCTCGGTGGGCCCATAGAGGTTATGCAACCGACATTGCCCCGCCAATTGTTCGATCACATAGGGCTCGCAGAAATCGCCGCCGGTCAGCAAGTGAGTAAGCCCCAATGGCTGATCCAGCGGCAGAATGCCGAGCAGCGCAGGTGGCAGAAATCCATGGCTGACGCGTTGCTGGCGAATCAGCTCTACCAGTTGCTGCGGGTCGTGACGTTGATCCGCACTAGGGACAATCAATTCAGCACCGGCGATCAGGGCCGGGAAAATATCGATCAATGACGAGTCGAAGCCCAGCGGCGAAAACTGCAGAACGCGACTGTGTTGATCCAGCCCCACACAGGTTGTGAGCCACGCGCTGAAATGCGCCAGATTATAGTGGCTCAGGAGTACACCCTTGGGCTGACCGGTGGTCCCCGACGTGAACAAGGCGATGCAAGGCTCGTCGGCAATGGGGCGATGGCGCATCAGCGGTTGCGCCGCATCGGCGTCGTGCACAGCGATCTGGCTGACATCAAGGGACATGAAGCCCGCTCGCAAGGGATGCTGGCCGTTATCCAACAACACACAAGCCTGGAGGCTTTCCAACATGCAGTGCTGACGTTGCAGTGGATAATCCGGGGCCAACGGCAAATACACACAGCCGCAACCCAACACCGCAAGAATACTGGCATACAGCTCGTTGGATTTTTCCAGGCACACGCCGATCACCCTTGGTGCTTGTGCGCCTTCCAACAAGGGAAGCAGGCGTTGCTGGATCGCTATGGCATGGCGATGAAGTTGCTGATACGTCAGCATGTCCCCGGCGATATTCAACGCTGTTCGATTCGCGAAGGTCTCCAGACTGGCCTGCAGCCTTTCAATCATGGGCACCTGGGCTGCGCGCAGTAAGGCCGGGTTTGCCGTGTGGTTGAAACGATGCATAAACGCCAATGCTTCCAGCCCTTGCAGGCCCTGTTCGGGCCAGTCGTTAGCGGCAGCGGTTATAGAGAAATAATCGGGATCTCTTGAAAAACCGCAAACCAACCAAGCTGCCCACTCCGCCAGTGCGTTCGTGGCCTGCTGATGTAATCGCTGGCCGTTGCCGCTGGGTTCCTCGGCGACGCCCTGCACAGCCAACAAGCGTCGCTCGCGGTCATAGCAGCGCAACTGCAGTGAGGGCAGCCCGTGCTCGGACAGCCGGCCGATACCCACGCGCAGGCTTATCCATGGCGCGTCGGTGGGCAATGGCGGCAGCGGCTGCCCTCCATCTTCAATTACCAGGTCGACAGGCCCTGCTCCTGCGATATGCCCATATTGCTCCAGCACTTGCTTGAGCGCGTCCAGGGCTTTGCTGGAGGCACCCCACGCGATCTTTAAACGCCTCATGCCAACCTCCCTTGTACGGGCAGGTAGGCGCTCAGTGCTTGTGCGACGCTGGGCGTTTGCAAGACACCGCTGTGGCGCAGCAAACCCATGATATTGGTCACCAGCGGATGTTGATGGGTGATGGGAAAGGCCAGCGCATGGATTTCATGGCGTAGCGCAAGACGAGTGTCGGCGCTGATATCCAGGTGCTCGATCAGTTGCAGGTCGAAGTCTTGTTGCAGATCGTTAGTCAGGTAGCGCCCCAGGAAAACAGGCAGCGCTTGAGCGATGCTGTCGCGATCCTGCGCAGTTGCCGACTGCCAGTAGATACGCACCAGCTGAGTCCAGAACCGCGCGTGACGGCCCTCGTCGAACAGGTGATCGGCCATCAGGCCGCGCACAGACGGTTTGACGCTGGCGTCTTTGGAGAACGCTGCCACATCATGGGTAACCGTGTTTTCCGCAATGGCCACGGCGATTAATTCAACGGCATCGTGCAAGTGCGCCGGTACCTTTGCCTGCGCTGCCGGTAGCGCGCGACTCAATTCAATTTGCCCGGGTAGATCAAGCGGTTCGATACCGGTCATTTCCACGGCTTGCTGAAGAAAATCCAGCGCGACCAACGCGTGGTAATCCTCGTCCACAACAACAGTCATCGCGTCGTAGCGGCAAGCAAGCGGGAAGGGCAGGGAGAAGCGATTTTTCGCGATGCTGCGCGCGGTCTTGTCGACAATCTCGGTTTCGAAGATCACCACATCATTGATGAATTTATAGAAGCTTTGCGTCAGCACGTAGTCGCGCCATTGTGGGCAGTGTTCAAGGAAAGTTGCACTCAGTACCAGCGGTTGGCGACACAGGGGAAAGATGAGGTTGCCGTCATTTTCCAGCACGCGTCGGGGACGTGTGCGGATGGTTGCGCGACGCTCCCAATCATCGGCAAAGGATTGGTAATGGAAGGCGCTCATGGGCGAACCTCTTGCAGCGAGGCCAGCACACCGTCCCAGAACGTGATACGGCGCTCCACGGCGCCAAGGGCGGTGCTATCGGCTTGTCTCTGGCGAAGCGGATCTGCGCCGATCAAGCGCTGGAGCAATTGTTCTGCCGCGGGCCCATGGTCGTGGCTGTCCACTTCGATATGGCGGTTGAGGTAGTGCAAGAAGGTAGGCGTCTCACGCTCAATGAACGCGTTGCTGTGCATCAGGCGCTCAAACATCAAGGGAATGACACTTTCGCGTCCATGCAGGAAGGCCGCCGCCACACAGTGGGTGGGCGCACTGAGCGCGATTTGCAATGTGCTGTCGACAAATTGCACCACACCACGAGGCGCATCAATCATCTGCAAAGCCGCGCTGACCTCCACGCCCTGATGCTGCAGATCAATGAAGCGTGTGATGGTGACGGTGCTTGCGCCTACCTCTGTCATAGCGTCCAGGTAAAGTTCGAAGTGACTGCAATGGCCTCGCGTTGGGTGCTCATCCGATTCCTCGCCCAGCACAATTTCATTGATCAAGCGGGCAGCGTGGGGGTCTGCTGGAGGGAGCCAGGGGATCTGAGTGCACGTCAGGTCTTGTTGCAGACGTTTGGTCAGGGTCATGAAGTCCCACACAGCGAACACATGGTGTTCCATAAAGTGTTGTAACTTTGAGAAAGAAGTTATTTCTATGAATAACGGATGACCTAAAAGTTGTTGTTTTCTTTGTTCGATAAAATGTTGGTGCATGGTTGACGCCTATAAGTTGTTGCAAGTGCTCGAAAAGCAGTGTTGGAATTTTGTAGTTGTGAGTTGGAGATGTAATATTTAGTCGAGGCCACGCAGGTAGCGCAACCTTGATCGAGTTGTGCCAGCGGATTGAAAGGGGTGTGGTGGTCGGGCGAAGATAATAAGCCGATTAAACGTCTGGGTCGGATTATAAAAGTATTAGATGTTTTGTCCGAAAGCTGGTGCAGGGATAACTTGGTTGTTAACGTGTGGGAGAGTTCCTCGGTGTCAGTAGTTTCATAGGGGTAGTTGCCTGTCGTTGTGGCAACTTTCCTGATGGAAAGTTACCCGCATGATGTAATGACCAGCGAATGAATTATGGCGCCTATTGCGCGACTTTTTTATCGGCGCTTTCAAGACTCTTGAGGTAGTCAGCGATCACTTCCATACCCCGCATCAAGTGATTGCGCAGCGTCAGAATGCTCTCCTCGACCCTCTTCTGCGCCACCAGGCTCAACAATTCACGGTGATCCTCCTGAGACGTTTCGCCCAGTCCCATCGCTTCAAGATTGAAGCGCAGAAAGCGTTCCTCTTCATTCAGTCCGTGTTCCACCAGATCGAGCAGCCGTTGATTGGGTGCCTTGCCGTACAAGACCATGTGAAACAGGCGATTGAGGCGGCCAATCTTTCTGTAGTCTTTCTCACATTCCAACGCATTGATCCAGGCCTCGGCCTCGGCAAGATCAGCGTCGGTGAGCAATGGGATCGACAAGCGCAGGGCTTCAGATTCGAGCAACATACGCAGTGCGTAGGTTTCAGCCGAATTGTCCTCGATCAGCGGTGCCACCACGGCACCCTTGTGGGTCACCACATGCAGCAAGGACTGCGCCTCCAGTTGGCGCAAGGCTTCGCGCACGGGCATACGGCTGACGCCGAACAAACTCGCCAGTTCCTGCTGGCGCATCGCGGTGCCGCAGGGCAATCGCCCATCCAGGATGGCGTTGCGCAACGTTTCTTCAATGACGGCGCGAGCAAGATGGGCGGGAATAGGCCCGCTTATTTTGATGCTGCTTAAAGGGTTCGGCTTCTGCGTCACGGTTACGCTATCCTCCTTTCTTGAATAATAGTGTGGCTAATTGGATCCAATGCACACTAAAGACGGCCCCAACGCTTGTCAAACAGCCAAAGTTTCCGTTTGTAAGGGCTTACACAGCATACTTTGTGTCTCCCACAAGGGGCGGTTATAAACTCGGTCCTTCTATGAATGATTGCACTGTGCCATTGTTTTTTGGAGGGCCAGGCTTCACCATTCCTTGAAATTCCGTCTCTTTCATGGACAGAGCGCCTTGGCGGTAAGTTTTATTCCCTCTCGAGTTCTTTGCTGGCTGTTATCAGCAACTCTGTTGGCCGGCTTGATGCTTGGCGGGCTGCGTGCCGATTGGGATTTCTCTCAGATCAGCCGCAAGGCTACCGCCGTGTACGGGCCGCTCGGCGAAGGTCAGCAGCGCATCGACGCCTGGCAGCGGCTATTGGCAAGCCAAAAACAGGTCAGCGAGTCGGAGCAGCTCAAGGTCGTGAATTTGTTCTTCAATAAACAAATGACCTACGTGGAAGACATCGACCTCTGGCACGCTGTCGATTATTGGGAGACACCCGTCGAGGCCCTTTGGAAGGGGGCAGGTGACTGTGAAGACTACGCAATCGCAAAGTATTTCAGTTTGCGTCATCTGGGTGTGTCCAGCGACAAATTGCGCATTACCTACGTCAAGGCGTTGCGGCAGAATCGCGCGCACATGGTTCTGACCTATTATTCGACGCCTGACGCTATCCCGCTGGTGCTCGACAGCCTGATGGACGAAATCCTGCCGGCGACCCGCCGCACCGATTTGGTCCCGGTGTATTCATTCAACGCCGAAGGCTTGTACTTGCCCGGTGCCAAGGGCAACAAGAAAGTCGGTGATACCAAACGCTTGTCGCGCTGGCAGGATGTGTTGAGAAAAATGCGTGCGGAAGGCTTCCCAGCCGAGCCTGCCAACTAGGAGTAACTGATCGGATGTCTCTGTTCAAACAACTATTGATCGCAATCTGTCTGTTCCTGGTGGTCGCCTTCAGCGGCAGCTTCATGGTCAGCCTGGAAAGCTCGCGCACCCAATACGTCAACCAACTGCGTTCCCATGCCCAGGATGCTGCGACGGCGCTGGCGCTGTCGTTGACCCCCAATATCGACGATCCGGCCATGGTGGAGCTGCTGGTCAGCTCGATCTTCGACAGCGGCTACTACGCCAGCATCCGTGTGGTGGACCTGGCCACGGATAAAACCATCGTCGAACGCAGCGGCATCCCTGATAACAACGGCGTACCTAACTGGTTCGTAAAGTTGATCGGTCTGGAGCCGGCGGGCGGCGATGCGCTGGTCAGCCGTGGCTGGGAGCAGGCGGCGCGGGTCGAAGTGGTGAGCCACCCAATGTTCGCCCTGGCCAAGCTCTGGCAAAGCGCCTTGGGCAGTCTGGGTTGGTTGCTGCTGTGCGGTGCGGTCAGTGTGGTGCTGGGTGGGCTGTTGCTGCGCCGGCAATTGAAGCCGTTGGACTATATGGTCAAACAGTCCCACGCGATTGCTCGCCGAGAATTCCTCAGCCTGCCCGACCTGCCGCGCACGCCGGAACTGCGGCGAGTGGTGCAAGCCATGAACCAGATGGTGGAAAAGCTCAAGGCGTTGTTCCAGGAGCAGGCCGAGCGCAGCGAAAAACTGCGCACCGAGTCTTATCAGGACAACCTTACTGGCCTTGCTAACCGGCGTTATTTCGAAATGCAGCTCAATGCCCGCGTCAGTAACCCGGAAGACACCAACTCCGGTTACTTGCTGCTGCTGCGGGTCAAGGACCTCGCCGGCCTCAACCAACGCCTGGGCGGCCAGCACACCGACCAATTGCTGCAAGCGGTCGGCCAACAACTGCTGCGTCAGTGCGAGCCGTATCCGGAAACCCATAACCTCGTCACCCGTATTCGTGGCGGTGAGTTCGCCGTGCTGGCGCCGGGGTTGATGCGTGAAGAAGCGCTGCAACTGGCGCAAAACCTGGAAAGCACCTTGCTCAGCCTGCAAGCGACCGGCGCCAGCGACGTTACACCGGTTGCCTATATCGGCCTGGCACCGTTCAGCCATGGCGACGCGCCCCAAGCCCTGCTGACCCTGGCCGACCAAGCCCTGGCCCAGGCCGAAGCGCAGGGCGACACCACTTGGGTGTGCCTGGACCGCAGCGCCGCCGCCAGTGTCGGTGACGATCACCATGCCTGGCATACCCTGTTGGATCAGGCCCTGACCCGACAGCGCTTCCAGCTGTACTTCCAGCCGGTGGTGGCCAGCCAGGATCCACAGTTGGTCCTGCATTACAAAGTGCTGTCGCGCTTGCAGGACGAGGACGGCCACACCATACCGGCCGGACGCTTCCTGCCGTGGCTTGAGCGCTTCGGTTGGTCGGCCCGCCTGGACCGCCTGATGCTGGAGCAGGTGCTCAAGCAGATGGGCAGCCACACCCAGAACCTGGCACTGAATCTCTCGGCCGCGACCTTGCAGGACCCCCAGGCCCTGAACCGCATTTATGACCTGCTACGCCAGCACAGCAACCTGGGCCCGCGCCTCACCCTGGAGATCGGTGAAGAGCAACTGCCTGAGCAGCACGTGCTGGAACAGATGACTCAGCGCCTGCGCGAGCTGGGCTTCTCCCTCAGCCTGCAACGTTTCGGTGGGCGGTTCAGCATGATCGGCAACCTGGCGCGCCTGGGCCTGGCGTACCTGAAGATCGACGGCAGCTACATTCGCGCCATCGACCAGGAAAGTGACAAGCGCTTGTTTATCGAGGCCATCCAGCGAGCGGCCCATAGCATCGACCTGCCGCTGATTGCCGAGCGTGTAGAGACCGAGGGCGAACTGAAGGTGATTCGTGAGATGGGGATTTTCGGAGTGCAGGGCCAACTGTTTGGCGAGCCCGCGCCCTGGAAATAATTACCTGTAGGAGCGAGCTTGCTCGCGAAGATCGCCAACGATAACGCGCAAAGCCTGACACCCGTGGTGATCCCAGTTTTTTCGCGAGCAAGCTCGCTCCTACAGTGCGTAGGAGCGGCTGGATCAAATCAATCCTTTCTCGTCATCATCGATCAACTGGCTCAACCCACCCAACGCTTCCCGCGCCTGGTTACGGTCCATCAACTTGGCCTGGGCTGCCGGCGGCAGGTCGGTCACGCTGATCACCCCCTTGCGGGTCAGCACCTGAATCAAGTCATCCAGCACCCGGATCATCTCCAGGTCGCTCTGCTTGAGCTGAGCCAGGCTGGTTTCCACCACTTCGTTGGCGTACCAGGCCTGGATCTCATGGTGATCGGCCGGCAGGGTTTCGGTGGATTCGGTAAAGGCGGCGGCCTCTACGCGAATCAGCGCGCCCAGTGCATCACGTTGCACGTAAAACATAAGAACCCCTCGAATATGAGCCACATGCGTTCAACAGCATAGGTCAACGCTGCGTGTATGGGCGTGAGTATGCGACGCACCGTCCGCCAGGGCCAGCGGCCCATAAGGCAAAAAAATCGGCCGCCTGGGAAGGCGGCCGATCCATTGCATCTTAGCTATGGTCGATCTTGATGGTTGGGTCGGCACCAGTGATCAGCGAGTTGATGCTGACATGGGACCAATCATTGCCTTCCAGCTTGATGGTCACATCGGCATTGGCCAGGCCACCGGCAGCGTTGAGCTTGCCTTCGCTGCTCACTTGCAGGGTCGACACGCCGTCTACCGTGGTGATCTTAAGGTAGTTGTCGATGGTGCTGTCGCTCTCACCTTTCAACAAGTCACGCAGATCAATGCGGTCGCCTTCCGAGGCTTTGAAGTCCTTGATCACATCGTTGCCGATGTCACCCGCCTTCCACACAAAGGTGTCGGCACCCGAACCACCGATCAGGATGTCGTTGCCCTGGCCGCCGATCAACGTGTCGTTGCCGGTGCCACCCAGCAGGATGTCATTGCCTTTGCCGCCATCCAGCAGGTCGTTGCCGCCCTGGCCGAACAGGATGTCATCGCCAGCGCCGCCCAGCAGCGTGTCGTTGGCGTCCTTGGCACCGGAGACGTCGAAGTCTGTGTAGTGCTCGGTAACGTACTGGTGGACGTTAGAGGCGGTCACCGAAGAGACGGTCACGCCGGTCTTCTGCGCTACAAACGCCTGCAGTGCGTTGTAACCCTCACCGTTTATCCCGCTGAAGCTCACCAGGTCGCCGAAGAGGATGTCGTTGCCATCGCCCCCGATGACGGTGTCTGCGCCCGGCAACGTCGCCTCGGTGTGGCCGAGGATCGCGTTGGCCAAGTCCTTCGGATCGATGTTGGCCTGTGGCTTGCCATCGCTGTCGTACGGTGCCAACTGATTCAGGCTGACCCCGCTATTGAGGCCGATGGCTTCTACGCCACCGGTGGACAGGCCTTTGAGCAGTGCGAACGCGCTCTGGGAATTACTGATGAGCGTAGGATCGTTGATGTTCGAGGACGAGGCTGTACCGTTGCCGCCAACAGTTGACAGCTCATAGGTGCCATCGCCTTGGGCATGGATGGTTCCTGGGTTGGACTGCCCCCAGCCCCACCAGTTGTTGGTCCACAGGGTCACCTTGCCGACCGAGTTGATATCAATGAAGTGACTCGAGTCGATCTCGATCCTGGTGGCGGTGCCCAATGTGTAGTTGTTCATGTTGACGACATCATCAAGCTTGACGTTGTTGTACAACGTCGGGTTGGTCTCCTCCGCTCGTTGATAGAACGTCGGTTGGCCGTCAGTGATGAAGTACGTTGTATTGATAGCGCCAGTGTTGCCAGTCGCCTGGGCACTCTTGAAGAAGTTGGCCGCGGCCTTGAACACGTCTTCGTAGTTGGTCCCGCCGGTAGACACCATGGAGTCCAGCACTTTCTGCAGCGAATCCAACGCACCTGGGTCTTTCAGGTTGACCGTCACTGTGCGATTGACCTGGTCACTGAAGTCCGCCAGGAAGATGTTCACGGTGCCAGAGGTGCTGGAGCCGATACTGTTCTTCAGCGAGTTGAACGTGGTGGTCAGCGAGGTTTTGGCCGCTGCTATCGAGTCCGCGCCCATACTGCCCGATGTATCGATCATGAACGCGATGTTGTAATTCTTGCCCTGCACCACGTTCAGGCCGGCGATGTCGGCCACGACGATGTCGTTGCCATCGCTGCCATTGATAGTGTCGCTGCCCGAGGTGCCGGTGACTGAGTTGTAGGTCGCCGGGTGCACCGTGACGGGCAATTGCGCGGTGGTGGTCGCTGAACCGCCAATGCTCTCGGTGGAAGTCGAGGTGACCGTCAGGTTGAACTGGCCGCTGTAGTAGGTCGGCGGCTTGATGGTCAGGGTGTTCAGGTCCCAGCCGGTGACATTCACTTCGCCCACGGTTTTACCCGCAGTAAAGGTGTGCCCAGACGCGTCGGTAAGCACCGAGCCTGCCGGAATGCCGCTGATCTTCACGCTCAGAGTTTCGGAGCCGTCGGTGTCGGTCAGCGCGGTGGTGACCTTGGACAGTTTAACGGTGCCGTTCTCCTGGCCTTCGTTGAGCTTGTAGCCCACGTAGTAACCGTCACCGTTGCTGCCATGCAAGTCGGACACGGTGACGCCGGCGTTGGTCAGGTCGGCAAGGCCGGTGTACAACGGCACGGTGCTGGTGCTCAAGTTCTGCACCGCCCCGCCGTTGACCGACAGGTTGACGTCGAAGCTGCCTGGGCCCGCCTGGTTGGCTTGGTAGATCTCAAGGCTGTAGTAACCGGTGGTCGTTGGCGTGAACGAGCCGCTGAACTTGCCGCTGTTGGTGCCCCATAAACCGCTGGCAACGTCTTTACCGCCAACGTTGACCACCACGCTGTCATCGGCGATGCCGCTGAAGGTGTAGCTCTTGCCGGCTTCCATGTAGATCAGGCCGGAGATTTTTGAGCCAGAGCCGGCGGCGACGTTGTCGACGGACTCGACGTTGGTCACCACCGAGGTGTTGTTCGGCGTGCCCGCGTTATCGATGGCTTTTTTCAGCACGTCCGGTGCAGCGCCGTTGCCGTTGTTGCCGAGGCCGGCAATGCTGTTCCAGCCCTGTTTGACCAGGCCGGTGGAGGCAACGTTGTTGTCGGCCACGCTGAGGGTCGGCGCGTCGGCTACCGGCGTGATATCGACTTTCACCGTGGCGCTGGTGCCCAGGTCCTTGCCATCGGTTGGCTGGAACTTGAACTGCGCGTAATCCGCCTGCTTGTTACCCACACCGGTGCCGCCATAACCGTCGGCGCCGGACTCGTTGGCGTTCGGCGTAAAGCGCAGTTGGCCGCCGTCGATCTGGGCCTTGGTGAAGGTCTGGCCGCTGGTCACGTTGGTCCAGGTGCTGCCGTCCGCCGCCAGGTATTGCAGCTTGCCGGCGACCGGCAACTCGGTGATTTTTACCCCCAGGCTGGCTTGCGGCGAGTCCACATCGCTCACGCCGAAGTTGGCCCAGGTCAGGGCCAGCGCGGTGTCTTCCGTACCGGTTACGGCACCGCCAGTCGCCACCGGCGCATCGTTGACCGCCACCACGTTGACGGTGGTGGTGGCGACGTTGGAGTAGTTGCCGCCGTCGGTCACGCTCACGGTAATGGTGCGTGGGGTGGTGCTTGGGTCGTGGCTGTTGTTGGTGAACGTGATGTTCTGGATACGCTGCATATAGTCAGCCAGCGTCGCGCTGCCCGACAACGTGAGCGTAATGGTGCCGGTCTGGTTATTGGTGGTGACGGTGATGCCGTTGACGCTGTTGCCCAGGTTCAGGGCATCACCGGCCTGAGCATTGGTCAGGGTGACCGTTGCGCCGGTCAGCATTGTGCTGTCGGGATCTGTGATTTTGATATCGGTGTCGGCGATCGACACGCCCGGTCCAGCAGTACCTTCGGTAAACGTCGTCTTGTAATCCGCACCGCTGGCGCCGCTGGAGTTGTTGGCGTCCAGGTCGATAACTGGCGGCGCATCGTTGTCGATGATGTTGGTGCTGACGCTGCCATTGCCGACCACCAGGTTCTCGAAGTTGCCGCCTGTGGTCTTGTCGATGGTGATGACGATCGTTTCCGTCGGCTCGGTGATCTTGTCGTCGAGCGTGCGGATATCAAACGGCACGCTGCTGGAACCGGCCGGGATCTTCACGGTGTACAGGCCGGTGAAGTCCGAACCGTCGGTAGCAGTGCCGCTGTACTTGAGCGTCACGGTTACGTCGGTTTGCGGCGGGTTGCTCAGGGTCAGGGTGTAGTGCGCCGTACCGCCCTCAGTCACCGAGGCATCGCCGATAATGCTGATGGTGGTAGTGCTGACCACGTCCGTCACTTTGGTGACCACGGTACTGCCGTCGACGATCAAGTGTTCGTACTTGTCGCCACCGCTGACCACACCCGTGATTTTGGTGGTGACGTCACTGGCGCCGACATACGCATCGTTGGGCGCGGTGGCCGTAGTGAAGCTGGTGGACTTGCCATTGCCGATGGTAATGCTCGAACCGTTATCCAGCTTGACGACCAGGTCGGAGCCAACGTTGTTCACCGCCGCGCCGTTCTTGTCGACCAGGGAAGCGGTGTACACGATCTGCCCGCCTTCGCTGACAGAACCGGTGGCCTTGAGCACTACCGTCACGTCGTCGATGGTGTCGTTGACGGTGGTTGTTGCGCCGCCCGGCGTGATGGTCACACCCTCGAAATTGCCGCCGGTAGTACCGGTGATCTTGACGGTCTGGGTGCTCTTGTCGATGAACACGTCATCGGTCGGCGCAGGGACGGTCACCGTGCCCACGGTTGCACCTTGCTTGATGGTGATACTTGAACCGTTATCGAGTTGGACCACCATGTCGCTGCCGGCCTTGTTGCTTAAGGTGGCGGTGTAAGTGATCTGGCCACCTTCGTTGACAGCCGTCGGGGCGGTCAGGGTGACGGTAGTCAGATCGGTGGAACCCGGGGTGTCGGTGACGGTGGTATTCACCGCCGTAGTGCCCGGCACAAGATTTTCAAAATGCTCGCCGCCGGTCACACCTTTGATCGCAGTGGTGACAGTCTGATCGCCTTTGTAGACGTCGTTTGGCGCGATGGTGGTGATGGAGCCGCTCGACTGATTCACGCCGATGGTGATGGTTTTGCCGTTATCCAGGGTCACGGTGAGCGGGTTGGTGATGTTAGTCACCGGCGCGCCGTTTTTATCCACAAGGCTGGCGGTGTAGACGATGTTGCCGCCTTCGCCGACGGTAGTCGTGGCGGACAGGACTACATCAACTTTGTCGA
>NZ_JYLN01000020.1 GCF_001439735.1 Pseudomonas paralactis | reverse complement strand
CAGCAGGTTGCCCGCCGGGTCGTGGGCGAAGCGTTCCTGCACGTCCTGGGAATGATCGGCGCGGGTCAGGCGATTCAGTGGGTCGTAGCGGTAAAGGTGTTCGCCTTTGCGGGTGTCGAGCAGGCGGCTGAGGGTGCCGCTTTTGTGGTAGTCGTATTGGCGTTGGTAAAGATGGTTTTGCTGTTGGGTTACTGCGTGAGCGTGCAGGCGGTTTTGGTCGTCGTAGTGGTAGTGGCTGAGCAGTTGGCCTTGTTGACGCTGGTGTTCGCGGCCGGCACGGAAGAGGTGCGAGGTCAGCAGCGCACCATTCAATTCCACCGTAGCGAGGTGGCCGCCTTTGTCGTGGTTGAAGGTGAGGCGGTTGTTGTCCGGCAGGCGCAGGTTTTTCAGCTGGCCGCAGGCGTCGTAGCCATAGCGCAGGGTGCCCCAGCCCTGGTGTTCGGCGGTGAGGCGGTTTTGGCGGTCGTACTCGTAGGCCAATGCCCAGTGGCCGTCTTCGACGCTGAGGAGATTGCCCTGGCGGTCGTAGGCATAAGCAATAACGCTGTCATCGGGCAGGGTTTTTCGTACGAGACGCCCGGCGTGGTCGCGCTCGTAGCGGGTGATTAGCTGACTGTTATCGTCGCCGTATTCGGTCTTCTCCAGCAGGTTGCCGTTGAGGTCGTAGGCGTAAGCGGTGCGTTGGCCGTCGAAGCCGGTTTCCTGTTGGATCAGGCCGTTGGGGTGGTAGTCGAGTTGGTAGGTTTCGCCGACTTCGTTTTCGATTTCTGTCAGCAGCAGCCGGGCGTTGTCGTAACGGTATTTGACCTGGGTGCCGTCGGCGTTGATGCGGCGGCTGATCAGGTGCAGGCCGTCGGCGTATTCGTAGCGGGTGACGTGGCCGAGTTCATCGCGTTCGGCGATGATTTTGCCGTAGGGGTTGTAGCTGAATTCCCGGGTGGCGCCGCCTGGCAACACGATGCGAATCAGCCTACCGACGCTGTCCCATTCATAAATGGTCTGCGCGCCGTGCTCATCCTCGCGGGCAACTTGCCGCCCCAGGTCGTCGTAGCGATAACGCTGGATGCCGCCATTGGGCAATTGCTCCTCCAGCAACTGCCCACGCTCATTCCACATCAGCCGATGGCAACTGTGGTCCGGGTACCAAACCCCAGTCAGTTGCCCGTGTTTGTTGTAGCTGTAGTCAGTCGAATGACCATCGGGGTCAGTCTTGCGAATGACATCGCCCTGGTCATTACGCTCATATTTCCAGACCGCTTCACCACGCCGTACAACCCGTACGAACCCATTGTCATGTTCGTAGGACGTCGGCTCATCATCCCCCGGAAACAACGCCACCAAGCGTCCGGCGTCGTCGTACTGATAGGCCGTCACCGCGCCCATCGGGTCTTGCTCGACGGTCAGCCGGCCCTTGGCATCGTAGGATTTGAAATGCTGCGCGCCGTCCGGATCGATGCGCTGCACCAAGCGCGCCCGGTCGTCGTGGACATACACTTCCTGGCTGCCATCGGCGTTATGCACGGTGACGTGCCCGTCATCGCCCCAGGCATAGCGCGTGTCCATCTGCGAAAAACTCGCCCAATGCCGCACGCAACGCGCCGCCTTGCCAGCGCCTTCCCACTCCCAGAAGAAACTCGCCCCACCGGCTAACTGCCGCTCAACAATGACGTGCTGATCGTCGTACCGATAACGCTCGCTTTCACCGACGGCATTGGTCGCGCACACCAGTCGTCCAGCTTCGTCATAGGCGTAGGAAACGATGTTCTGCTCGGTTTCCCAGACGTAAGGTGCACGCCCTTCGGCGCGATGCACCTGGTAGTCCACCGCGACGATGCGGTCCAGCTCATAGCGCAGCAGTAGCGAACGACCAGCACCGTTATCCAGCCGCTCAATCCGCCCAGAACGATCACGGCAAATGCGTAGACGGTTGTCATACGCATCGCTGATGGAAACCAACACACCGTTACGAAAGTGATAAAACCGCGACGCCTGGGCCAGCACCAGCTCATCAGGAGCCGAGCCTAAATAGATCGCCGCTTCGGCCAGGCTATTGGTGATCGCCGGTCGAGCTTCAGTGGGCAAGGGGAACTGAGTACGGCGATTCTCATGATCGGTCCACACCACCGAATCGCCCGACACCGCAAGCCGATGGGCCAGCCCATGACTCCAGCCAAACCCCAACCCGCAATCCAGCTCCACCGCACTGGTGCGATAAAGCCGCGTCCACTCAAACGGCAAAACCCCGTCCAGTACGCCGTCGGTGAGGGTCAGCAATTCCTCGCCGGTGACCATCGACACCGGGCAGCCATGCGTGACCGTCTTGTCCGCTGGCGCTGCCGCATCCCCCTTCGGATTCGACGCCACGGCAGGCGCATCATCCACCGATTCCTGACGGACCAACGTGGTGCTCTGGGTCTTGCTGCGCACCACCGGCACCGGGTTCGAAACCAGCGTTTCGCCCGCTTTCAACGGCACCACCGGCACTGCCTTGACCGGCACCGCTGCGCTATTGAGCAACACAGGCTTGGCGGCCTCGACATGCGTGTCCAACCGCGGCCCCGAGACTTGCTTGGCCAGCAATTCCAGCAACGCCCGTGCTTGCCCGGACTTGACACCACTGAGCACCTGCGCCCCCAGGCGCAGCTTTACTCCAATACCCCGCGTGGCCCAGATCAGCAGCAGATTGATCAACACATCGCCGGTAATTTCACCCAGCAGCTCGTACATTTCCGGCGGCGGCAACATCCGTATCCAGGCCACCACCGCTGCCACGTAGATAAACAACAGCGGCTCATCACTGAGCACCAACAAGCCCTTGGCCAACGTGTCTTTACCCAGCGCAAGCAGCGCATCCAGCTCGGCCTGGGACAGGTACTTCAGCAACTTTTCGCTGTTGGATTTGAGGTTCGCGAGCAGGTCATACAGCTCGGTGATGTTGTCCCACAGGTTGTAGAGCGCCTTGGCAAGTCCGGTAGCAAAGGCAACACTTTGTATGCCGCTGCGTTTGTAGGCTGGGGCCTTGGCGAAGTTTGCCCATTGAGGCTCGAAACGCTCGTCCCACTGTTTACGCAGATCCGCTTCCAACCCGGCAATCACTGACGTGTAAGAGGCATACAGCGCCTTGACGTGATCCCTGGAGACATTGGGGTAAAAGGTGATTTGGTACTGCTGGTCGCGGGTACAGTCGTTGACTTCAAGGATGCCGCTGGGGCCGATGGTGCGGTGGAGTGGCGCGCCGACTGGGCTGCCATCCCGAGCCAGGGCTTGCAGCGTCACCTGGGTGTTGCCGATGGGTACAAACCGGGTACTTTCGAACAGATGCATCAGGGTCAACCCACCCTGGGCTTTGCATTGAGCGACGGTACGGCTGGGCTTGTCGGAAGAGGCCGGCGCGACCAGTGCGACGTCTTCCCCAACCTTGAACACCTGTTCCACAGCGAGTGCCGAACCACTCAACAGGCTGTCGGCCCACGCGTCGAACGTGTTCAGGCAGGCGCGAAAGTCCGCTAAAACGCGAGTGACATCCGGCGCCTTGGGATCCATGGGGGCCAACACAAAGCTGGCAAACGCCGGAATCAAGAGACAGCCCAGAAAATCTGGGCGCTAACGAAAACAACCATCTGCAATCCCTCGCACTGTTTGATCAGGCGAGGGACTTTGCAGAGGTTTTCAGGGCAGGGGAGTAGAGCTTATCCGGCGCTTACGTGGGAAGTTTCAGCAACCTTGTCGCGCAGCACCAGGCTGCACAGCGCGGGCAGGAACAACAGCGTCAGCACCGTGCCCACCAGTACGCCGCCAATCAGCACATAAGCCAGTGATGACCAGAACACCGACAGCGTCAGCGGAATAAACGCCAGCGCCGCCGCCAGTGCGGTAAGGATCACCGGCCGCGCGCGCCGCACGGTGGCTTCGATGATGGCCTCGCGAATTGCCATGCCGTGATCCTGGTTCTGGCGGATCTGGTCGGTGAAGATCAGCGTGTTGCGCATCAGAATGCCGCCTATGCCGATCAGCCCGAGAATCGCGTTGAAGCCGAACGGCTGGTTGAACAGTAACAAGGTCGGCACTGCACCAATCAGGCCCAAAGGCGCGGTAGCGAACACCATGAACATCACGCCGAACGAGCGCACCTGGAACATGATCACCGTGAGGGTCAGCAGGATCATGATGGGGAACAGCGCCGCCAGGGCCACGTTGGCCTTGGCGCTTTCCTCAACCGGGCCGCCGATGTCGATTTTGTAACCGCTGGGCAGCATGGCGATCAGTGGTTGCAGGTCTTTGTACACGGCCATTTCCACATCGGGCGGTTGCACGCCGTCGATGATATCGGCGCGTACCTCCACGGTGGTGGCGCGGTCGCGGCGTTTGAGGATCGGTTCTTCCATCACCGCCTTGAAATGCCCGACCTGGGCCAGCGGCACCGACGTACCGGCGCTGTTGGTCAGTGTCATGTTGTTGAGGTTGGCCAGGTCCTCGCGTTGGCTGCCCTGGGCGCGGGCCACCACTGAGACGGTGCGGTTGCCTTCGCGCACTTCGGTGATCGGGTTGCCGCTGAGCAGGGCGTTGAGCTGGGATTTGACCTCGTCGGGGGTAAAACCCAGCAGGCGCAGGCGATCCTGGTCCAGCACCAGGCGATAACCGCTGGCACGCTCGCCCCATTCGAGGAAGGTGTCCCTGGTCAGCTTGTTGCCGGCCACGACCTGACGCACGTCTTCAGACAGCCCGCGCAACACATTCAGGTCCGGCCCGGAGACGCGGAACACCACCGGGAACGGCACCGGCGGGCCAAATACCAACTGCGTGACCCGTACCCGCGCCGACGGAAATTCGCCTGCCGCAATGCGCTCGCGCATCCGCAGTTTCAGCGCGTCGCGGGCGTGAGAATCCGGGGTTTGCACAATCAGCTTGGCAAATGCCGGGTCGGGCATCTCAGGGTTCAACGACAGGAAAAACCGCGGTGCACCACCGCCCACATAGGTGTCGACCATGCTGGTTTGCGGCTCTTGCAACAGGGCCTTCTCCACCTGCGCCGCCACCGCTTCGGTGCTTTTAAAGGCGCTGCCGGGTGGCATATACACTTCCAGAATCAGCTCCGAGCGGTCGGAGTCCGGGAAGAACTGTTTCTTCACCACCGCCATACCCAGGCCGCACACCACGAACGCGGTCACCACCATGCCGGTCACCAGCCAGCGCCCGCGCACGCAGGCTTCCACCAGGCTGCGCAGTTTCTGGTAGTAGCGCCCGGCATAAATCGCATCATGCCCGCCGGGGACTGGCTTGATGTGCGGCAACAACTTCACGCCCAGGTAAGGCGTAAACACCACGGCCACCAGCCAGGATGAAATCAGCGCGAACCCTACGATCCAGAAGATATTCCCGGCGTATTCGCCCGCCCCGGAGCGTGCAAAGCCAACCGGCAGGAAACCGATAATGGTCACCAGAGTCCCGGTCAGCATCGGCGCCGCCGTTGAGCTCCAGGCGTAGGTGGCCGCGTGGATGCGGTCAAAGCCTTCTTCGAGTTTGACCACCATCATCTCGATGGCAATGATCGCGTCGTCCACCAACAGGCCCAGGGAGATGATCAATGCCCCGAGGGTCACGCGGTCGAATTCACGGCCGGTGACCAGCATGATCACGAACACGATCGAGAGGGTCAGCGGTACGGCAGCCGCCACCACCAGCCCCACGCGAAAGCCCAGCGCGAGCAGGCTGATCAGCATCACCACGGCCAGGGCCACGAAGAACTTGAGCATGAATTCATTTACCGCCAGGCTGATGTTTTTCGCCTGATCGGAGACTTTGGCGAAGTTCACGCCCAGCGGCAGGTCGGCCTGGATCTTGGCTTCCTGGGCCAGCAGGCTCTTGTCCAGTTCCAGGCCGTTCCAGTGTTTCTCCATGATCACGCCCAGCATCAGCGCGGGGTCGCCCTGGTGGCGGATGCGGTAGCTGGGCGGGTCTTCATAACCGCGGCTCACAGTTGCTACGTCGGCGATGCGCAGCACGCGGCCATTGACTTGCAGGGGTACGTTTTCGATCAGCGCGAGGCTGTCGAAGGCACCGTCGATACGGATGTAGGCGCGGGCGCCGGCGGTCTCGACGAAGCCTGAAGGCGCCACGGCGTTTTGCGCGGCGAGGGCGGCGAAGATTTGCTCGGGCTTGATGCCCAGGGTTGCCAGGCGTTCATAGGAAAACTCCACAAACACGCGCTGGGCCTGCTCGCCGAGAATATTGACCTTCTTCACCCCCGGCAGGTCGAGCAAACCCTGGCGCAGTTCCTCGGCCATTTGCACCTGTTGACGGTGGGGCAGGTGTTCGGCTTCCAGGGCATACAAGGCGAAATACACATCGGAATATTCATCGTTGAAAAACGGCCCGATCACGCCCTTGGGCAGTTGCGCGGCTTCGTCGCTGAGCTTTTTGCGTGTCTGGTAGAACAGCGCCTGGATTTCGCTCGGGCGGGTGGATTCGAGGAAGGTCATGCGCATCGATACAAAACCCGGCTGGGCGATGGTCTCGACGCGGTCGTAGTAGTCCAGTTCCTGCAGGCGTTTTTCCAGGCGGTCGGCCACTTGTTCCTGCATTTCCTGGGCAGTGGCGCCGGGCCAGGCGGCGGTGATGGTCATGACCTTGACGGTAAACGAAGGGTCTTCGGCGCGGCCCAGCTTGCCGAACGCGAAGACCCCGGCGACGAGGATCGCAATCAGCAAAAACAGAGTGACGGCGCGATGTTTGACGGCCAGTTCGGAGAGGTTGATCCCGCGCATACTCATTGACCCTGCTGACGGTTGAGGGCCAGCGCCTGGGCGGGCAGCAAGCGCACTGTATCGCCGCTGTGCAGCAGGTGAGCGCCGAGGGCGACGATGGTTTGGCCGGGTGTTACGCCGCTGTCGAGCAAGGCGTCTTCCTGGCCGAGGCTGGCGACTTTCACCGGGGCGAAGCTGATCTTTTGATCATCGCCAATCAGCCAGACCCCCGTGCCTTGTCCCGCATCCTGCAAGGCGCCAATCGGCACGCGGGTTTGCTGGGGCTGGCCGTTACCTTGCAGGCGCACGGTGATGGTGGAGCCGAGGGCGAAACGCTCGACCGAACCCTGCAGCACGTAACGTGCGCGGTAGGTACGGGTGACCGGGTCGGCGCTGGCGGACAGTTCGCGCAGGGTGGCGGTCACGGCCTGGTCGGCTGCGCCAAAGGGAAACGCCAGGGCTTTTTGCGTGGCCAGATCACGCTGGTTTTCCGGCAGGTTGACGATGGCTTCGCGGGCGCCGTCATGGGCCAGGCGCGCCACGATTTGCCCTTCGGCCACCACTTGTCCGCGATCGGCCAGCACGTCGGTGATGATGCCGTCGCCATCGGCCTTGAGGACCGAATAAGTGCGACGGTTTTCGATCTGGCTGGCATCCGATTGCGCCGCGGCCAGTTCGGCCTGGGCGACGCGCAGGTTAGTGGCCGACTGGTCGAAGATCTGCCGTGACACCGCGCCGGTACTGGCCAGGCGCTGGTAACGGTTTTCATCATCACGGCGCTGGCGCAGTTGGGCCTGGGCGGCGTTGACGCGGTTTTTTGCCGAGCGCAGCGCCAGTTCGAAGTCGCCGATGTCCAGCACCAACAGAGTGTCGCCACGGGAGACGTGCTGGCCGGGGTCGACCTTGCGCTCGATCACCTTGCCGCTGACCCGAAAGCCCAGATCGCTTTCAGTGCGGGCGGCCACTACGCCGGTATAGGCGCTTTGCTGGGTGCCGGCTGCTTCGACTTTGACGGCCAGCACCGGGCGCGATGTGGGCGCCTGGGCGGCGCTGTCGGCCTTGCTGTTACAACCACTGAGGACTACCAGCAGAGCCAGAGGCGTGAGAAGACGCAGGGGGAGAGGGGGCATGGCGAACTCCGGAAACCATTGTGCAAAAAAATTACGGGCGTAATTTTTGCTTATATTATGGTTGAAATATAAATTAATCCAGCCCCCTGATAGCCCCCGTCAGCTGTGCGCAGTTCTCCAGTGGGCTTGTTCGTGAAAGCGGAGTGTCTGTCCCTGATGACCCGCCGTCAGGCGGAACCCTAAGTGGCCGTTACCGCAGCAATGGATATGTACACAATCCAACTGTGATGACTGCCAGACCGCCTTCGCGAGCAAGCCCGCCCACAGTTTGGACCGCGGGGTGTCAGGTAGATAGATATCGCCTGGCAGGCCGTCATCGCAGGCAAGCCAGCTCCCACAGGTTAAAGCATTGTTCTGTATGTAGAACGATCAGGGCCATTTTTACCGGCTAGTGTTCAAGAGTGAGACGATTTAAGGTGTACTCACTTTGGAGGTACACCATGAAAAAGCTGATTGGTATCTACACCAGCCCCCGCGCCCACTGGGTCGGCGATGGCTTTCCGGTACGCACGCTGTTTTCCTACGACACCATGGGCAAGCACATCAGCCCATTCCTGTTGCTGGATCACGCAGGCCCGGCCGAATTCACCCCGACTGAACAACGTCGCGGCGTTGGCCAGCATCCGCATCGCGGTTTCGAAACCGTGACCATCGTTTACGACGGCGAAGTCGAACACCGCGACTCCACCGGTGCCGGTGGCAAAATCGGCCCGGGCGATGTGCAATGGATGACCGCAGCCAAGGGTATTCTCCACGAAGAGTTTCACTCCCAGGACTTCGCCCGTAGCGGCGGGGCGTTGGAAATGGTGCAGCTGTGGGTCAACCTGCCGGCCAAGGACAAAATGGCGGATGCCGGTTACCAGACCATCGTGGATGGCGACATTCCGGTGCTGCCATTGGCTGACGACGCGGGGCAATTGCGCCTGATCGCCGGTGAATTCGCAGGCACTCAAGGCCCGGCCCGTACCTTTACGCCGATTGATGTGTGGGACTTGCGCCTCAACGCCGGTAAAGCGGTGACGCTGGACCTGCACGCCGGGCGCAACACGGCCCTGGTCGTGTTGAAAGGCACGTTGTTGATCAATGGCGAAGAAGTCGCGCGTCAAGGGCAACTGGCATTGTTCGAACGTGATGGTGATCAGGTCACCCTGGAGTCCAGTGACGACGCCAAGGTGCTGCTGCTCAGCGGCGAACCCATCGACGAGCCTATCGTCGGCCACGGTCCGTTCGTGATGAACACCGAGCAGGAGATTCATCAGGCATTTGCCGACTTCCAGTCGGGCCAGTTTGGGCAAATGCACGCCTGACGGTTCACCGCAACCTCCTGTGGGAGCTGGCTTGCCTGCGATAGCATCACCCTGGTGTAGCTGATACACCGCGGTGTTTGCATCGCAGGCAAGCCAGCTCCTACATTTTGTTTCCAGGTTTCTGATTTCATGCGATCTTCTCGGCATTCGCCCTGGAGTCGCCTGGATGCCCTCATTTATCGCTGATCACCCGATGTTGTGCGCCATGGCGTTGATCCTTATCGACATCGCCGTGTGGCGCCTGATTTCCCCCAGCCTGGCCAACTGGAAACTCGCAGCGCGGCTAGTGATCTTTGCGGTGTTCAGTGCCGTACTGTTCAACGACGGCATGAACCCCATGCAGGCGGCGCCCTATGCCGATGACACCACCTTGCACCTCGCCGCCACGGCGTTGCAGATCGGCTGGTGGCTGTTTGCGGCGCGTACCCTTACGGTGTTGCTCGGCGCAGTGATGATGCAGCGGGTCGGCCATACCGGGCGCTTGTTGCAGGACCTGATGGGCGCGGTGATTTTCCTCATCGCGATCATCGCCGCCATGGCCTACGTGCTCGACCTGCCGGTCAAGGGCGTGCTGGCCACCTCCGGTGCCGTGGCGATCATCGTCGGCCTGGCGCTGCAAAGCACTTTGAGCGATGTGTTTTCCGGGATCGTCCTCAACACCACCAAGCCTTACCAGATCGATGACTGGATCTCCATCGACGGCACCGAAGGCCGCGTCACCGACATCGACTGGCGCGCCACGCGCCTGCAAACCTCCCAGGGCAGCCTGGCGGTGATCCCCAACTCCCTGGCGGCCAAGGCCAAGATCATCAACTTCTCGCGCCCGGCGGACATGTTCGGCCTGGCGGTCAGCCTGCAAGTCAGTCCCCATGCGCGCCCGCAAACCGTGATCGAGGCGTTGGAGCGTGCGATGCAGGGTTGCCGGCCGTTGCTGGCCCAACCCGCCCCGAGCGTGGCATTCAAGGCCTCCACCAGCGGCGGCGTGGAATATGAGATCAGCGGGTTTGTACCGGCCATGGGCCTCAAGCGCGAAACCCGCAACCTGCTTTACGATCTGGCCTACCGGCATTTGCAGGCGGCGGGTGTAGGGCTGTTGTCTGCCACCGAAGGCAGCACGCCGCCTGCGGTGTCTGGCGCCCGCGCATTGCTGGAGCGCTCGTCGATTTTTTCCACCTTGCGTCAGGAAGAAAAAGACACCTTCAGCCAGAACATGACCCTGCACACCTACCGCGCCGGTGAGATGATCCTGGCGGCGGGGGAGGTCAGTGATCACCTGTTCATCATCGAGTCCGGTGTGGTCTCGGTGCTGTTGATCAAGGACGGGCACAAGTTCGAGGCCGGGCGCATGGGCCCGGGGGAGGTGATCGGTGAGTCCGGCATCCTCTCCGATCAGGCGGCACTGGCGGATTTTTCGGCCAAGACCTACTGCACGCTCTACCGCATCGAAAATGAATACCTCAAGCCGTGCCTGGACGCCCGGCATGATATCGGCGAAGCCATGAAGGCGCTCCTGGATTTCCGCCGCCATGCCGCCCAGGCCCTGACCGAAGATGCACCTGTGGTACCGGTCAAGAAGGGCTTCATCCAATGGCTGAGGAACCGCGGCCTGTAGATTGGTCACCTGTTCTTCGCCCGGATTGGCTATTTCTCCAGAACGCTGGGCTGACTACTCTGCGCACCTATCCCAACGTTCTGGAGATTCACCATGCAAACCCGTACCGATTTCTATACCGCCTCCCCGGACGCCATGAAAGCCATGCTCGCCCTGGAAGCGGCGGTGGGCAAACTTTCCATCGAACTGCCACTGCTGGAACTGGTGCGCCTGCGTGTTTCGCAGATCAACGGCTGCGCGTTCTGCCTGGACATGCACACCGCCGATGCACGCAAGGGCGGCGAAACCGAGCGGCGCCTGTACACCGTGTCGGCCTGGCGTGAAACCCCGTTCTTCACCCCGCGCGAGCGCGCAGCCCTGGCGTGGGCCGAAAGCCTGACCCTGCTCAGCCAGACCCACGCCCCGGATGAAGACTTCGACGCACTGGCCGCCCAATTCAGCCCCCAGGAACAAGTGGACCTGAGCGTCGCCATCGCCACCATCAACAGCTGGAACCGCCTGGCGGTGGGCTTTCGCAAGATGCCCAAGTAACGATCTTCAGAAGTTCACGGATGCACTCAAGCGCGCCGTCAACGGCGCGCCCTGGAACAGGTAGTCATCGCCCATGTATTCGCCGGCGTCGCGCCAGTAGCGCTTGTCGAACAGGTTATCGACGCTCAGGCGAAACACTGTCTCGTAGCCATCGACCTTGGTGGTGTAGCGGCTACCGACGTTGACCACTGCGTAGTCGCCCACTTCCACGTTGCCGGTGCGATTGGCGGACTTCTTGGCGCTGTATTGCACGCCGCCCAATACCGCCAGGCCGTTGACCCAGGGCAGGGCGTAGTCGGCGTAAAGGCTGGCGCGCAGCTTGGGCACGTTGATCGCTTGGTGGCCTTCGTATTCCGGCGTGCCGCTGCCGCTCACCCGCGCTCGGATCGCGGCCACGCTGGTGGAGATCTGCAGACGGTCGGTGGCCCAGCCGTTGGCGGACAGTTCCAGCCCGGTGTTCTTCTGCTGGCCCTGCTGCATATAGATAAATTCGCCACCTTCCGGTTTGGCGTACTGATAAGCCTGGCGGGTCTGGAACACGGCGGCGGCGAAGCTGATACGGCGCCAGTCGTATTTCACCCCGGCTTCGATCTGGCGTGACACTGTCGGTGCCAGGGTTACATTCTTGTTGTCAGCGAACCACGGCGCTGTGCCACCCAGTGACAGGCCTTTGCTATAGCTGGTGTAAAGCGAGATGTTCTCAATCGGCTTATAGATCAGCGAGGCTTGGGGAAGGAACACGTACCGCTGGGTATGCCGTGACTCAGTGCCGTTCTCGTCGAAAGCCTTTTCATCCAGGCGCACGTCACGCCCGCCCAGAATGGTTTGCCATTGCTCGTTGAAGCGGATGCGGTCGGTGACGAACAGGCCGTACTGGCGGCTGTCGAGGTTGCGGTGGCTGTCGTTCAGCGGTTTTTTGGTAGGTTCGAAGCTTGGCGTATCCTGATTGATATTACCGCTGCCGATGGGGTCGTTGACCGACTCACGTTTGTCGATCACCCGGCGAAAGGCACTGGTGCCAAACGTCAGTTCATGGCCGATGCCGCCGGTGTCGAACAGGCCGGTCATGGCCGCCTGGATTTCATCGTCGCGGCGGGTGTCGTCGGGGCTGCGATAGTCGTAGATGTCATAGTCACCCTCCGGCGTGAAGTAATTGCCTAAGCCGTTGGTATCGCCGCCCCACGCAAACGAACTGTAATCGTCAATCACCACCTTGCTACGCGCTGCGCTGACACTGCCTTTCCACTGATCGCTGAAACGGTATTCAAACTTGCCGTTGAGGTTCAGTGAATCAATCCCCACCTGCTTGCCGCCGGTTTGGTGCCCCAGCAGTTTTTTCGGCGAGGCGTCGTGGGGCACCTCTGTGCCCCCCAACAGTTGATACCCCGGTACCGAACGCTGTTGCTTGTTCTGGTACTCGGCATCCAGTTGCAGCACGGCGTCGGGGCTGATGTTCCAGTCAAAGGCCAGGGACACGAAATCGCGCTGGCCGTTGGCGTGTTCCACATAGGAATTGAGGTCTTCATGGGCGACGTTGGCACGCAGGCCGAA
Organism: Pseudomonas paralactis; assembly: GCF_001439735.1. Taxonomy (GTDB): domain Bacteria; phylum Pseudomonadota; class Gammaproteobacteria; order Pseudomonadales; family Pseudomonadaceae; genus Aquipseudomonas; species Aquipseudomonas paralactis. The sequence goes on along the minus strand of NZ_JYLN01000020.1, from coordinate 6,341 downwards.
CTGCTGCTCGCTGCCAAACCAGCCGCCAACATCGGTGGCGATATAACCGCTGCCGCGATCATCGGTAGACACCGTCACCGACCGCACATCTTCCGGCCGCTTGGTCACGTAGTTGATCACGCCACTGGGCTCGGAAATACCGCTCTGCAAACCCGCCAGGCCCTTGAGCACTTCCACCTGCTGCTTGTTTTCCAGGGCGACGTTCTGCTCGCCGGTGATGGTGCGCCCGTTGATCTTGTAGCTGCTGGCTGCATTGAGCGAGAAGCCGCGCACCACGAAGTTTTCGTAATAGCCGATGGGCGCGTAACTGTCGCCCACCGAGGCATCGTTGCGCAGCACTTCACTGAGCAGGCGTGCCTGCTGGTCCTTGATCAAGGCTGCGTTGATCACCGTGATCGAGGCAGGTGTGTCCAGCAATGGCGCTTCGTCAAAACCACCCACCGAAGCGCTTTCATTGCGGTAACCGGACTCATCCTGCCCCTGGACATTCACCGTCGGCAATTGGATCTCGGCGGCCAGGCTGCTGCCGATGCCGCCACTGAGTAACAGGCCGAGGGCGAAACGTGAAGTGACGACGGGGCGAAAACGCAAAACCATGGGCAGGGCCTTAAACGCAGGGCGGGGGGGCGCATAAGCTAGGCATAACGGCGGGATTTTACAAGTTATGCAGCAGGGCTCTGCCACACTACGTATCAGATGTGTGGCTTGCCTGCGATAGCCATAGGTATCTACACCACTTTGTAGCTACCGATCGAAACCACGATGCGAAGCGAGCCGCTCTTGCTCTTGATCTGCTTTTGATCTTGATCTTAGGCGCCCTGTTAAACCACGCTGGCCGGAATTCGACAGGGATTTGGGGGGTAAACCGGCAGGGATGCCGGTTTAGCCGCCCCGCGCCATGGATGGCGCGTGGCGGCGGCCCCCCAAATCCCTGGCGGATTACGGGCACACCGAGCCTAAGCGAGGTGCCGAGTGGTGGGGCAAGAGCGCTTTGGTTACTTTCGCGCTTTTCGAAAGTGACCCGCTGTAAAAGCGGAACCCCAAGTGGCCGTTACCGCAGGAACGGATATGTACTCGATATAACAGCGTTGGCTGTCAGATCGCCTTCGCGAGCAAGCCCGCTCCCAGAGGGGATAGCGTTTCAACCAAAGCGCCTCAGGGTTTCGCTGGGAAGCTCTTTGAACAGCTGTCGATAGCTGTTGGAAAACCGCCCCAGATGCCAGAACGACCAGTTCATCGCCACCTCGGCCACGGTGGTACCCGCGCCACTCAATAGCTCCCGCCGCGCCCCATTCAAGCGGCGCAACCGCAACCACTGCGCCGGGCTTATTCCGGTGTAGGTCTTAAAGCCCTGCTGCAATTGGCGCAACGGCACACCCGCAATCTGCGCCAGTTCCAACAGGTTGGCAGTTTCATCCGGAGCATCCGCCGCCCATTCGCCGATGCGCGCCATCAACCGGCGTTCTTCTGCGCGCTTTTGCAACGAGCTGCCGTCCAGGCACACGCAGGCGTTGTCGAGAATGAACAGGCAATCGTCGAGCAACTGCTGGGTGAGGACATCGCGGCTGATGGGGTCGGTCAGTGCCGACAGGCGCGTTAGGGTGCCGCTCAGCCAGCGGGTGAACAGCGCATTTTGCCGACAGGTCAGCGGTGCCATGAACAAGCCTTCGAGTTTGGCTATATCCAGGCCCTGACGCTGGACGAACTGCGGGCCGAACACCACGGCTACTTCGCGGTAGTTTACCGGGGTGATCCAGGTGTTGCGGCTTTCGCCATTGAGCAGGTACAGCGCGTTGTCACTGACGTCGAAACAGAACGCCAGGGCGCCGGCAGGTGCGTTGAAATGCTGCTCCACCCGAGTGTTCATGCATTCTTCATACACCTGCACGCCTTGCAGGTCGAGGTAGCGCACGCGCCCGGCGAAATGCCCGGGGGACATCTGCTGGTAATGCTGTACCCAACCGGGTGTCGCACTGCATTGGGCGGTCACATCGCCGGTGGCGAAGGCCTGTACGCGCAAAGCGTTTGCCTGTGTCATGGGGGATCCGTGCGCACTCTATTGGTGCGTTGTACTGCGTGCAAAGTGGATAGATGCCGTTTCAAGGCTGGCCCAAGATAGACCTCAATGCGCTGGGAGTACAACCCGGCGTCGCATCCCACCCAAGACGAGGTCCTTATGAACGCCCCCTTCGATCAGCTCTCCACCTGGCTGAAAGAACACAAGATTACCGAAGTCGAATGCGTGATCAGTGACTTGACTGGCATCGCACGCGGCAAGATTGCACCCACCAACAAGTTCCTGCATGAGCGAGGCATGCGCCTGCCGGAAAGTGTGCTGCTGCAAACGGTAACCGGGGACTTTGTCGACGACGATATCTATTACGACCTGCTGGACCCGGCCGATATCGACATGATCTGCCGCCCGGTCGCCAACGCCACCTACGTGGTGCCCTGGGCCATCGAACCCACCGCCATCGTGATCCACGACACCTTCGACAAACAGGGCAACCCGATTGAACTGTCACCGCGCAATGTGTTGAAGAAAGTCCTGCAGCTCTACACTGACCAAGGCTGGCAGCCAATTGTCGCGCCGGAAATGGAGTTCTACCTGACCCAGCGCTGCGAAGACCCGGACCTGCCGTTGAAAACCCCCATAGGCCGCTCGGGCCGTGCCGAGACCGGGCGCCAGTCGTTTTCCATCGATGCCGCCAACGAATTCGACCCGCTGTTCGAAGACGTCTACGACTGGTGCGAAGCCCAGGGCCTGGACCTGGATACGCTGATCCACGAAGACGGCCCCGCGCAGATGGAAATCAACTTCCGTCATGGTGATGCCCTGGACCTGGCCGACCAGATCACGGTGTTCAAGCGCACCCTGCGTGAGGCCGCGCTCAAGCACAACGTGGCCGCCACCTTCATGGCCAAGCCGGTGGCCGACGAGCCCGGTAGCGCCATGCACCTGCACCAGAGCGTGGTCGAAATCGCTACCGGCAAACCGGTGTTCGTCGATGCCGGCGGCAACATGAGCGCGTTATTCCTGCATCACATCGGCGGCCTCCAAAAGTACATCCCCAAGCTGCTGCCGATGTTTGCCCCCAACGTGAACTCGTTTCGGCGCTTTTTGCCGGACACCTCGGCGCCGGTCAACGTCGAATGGGGCGAAGAAAACCGTACCGTCGGCCTGCGCGTACCCACGTCCAGCCCCGAGGCGATGCGCGTGGAAAACCGCTTGCCGGGTGCCGATGCCAATCCGTACCTGGCGATTGCTGCCAGCTTGTTGTGTGGCTACCTGGGCATGATCGAGCACATCGAACCCAGTGCGCCGGTGGAAGGCCGTGCCTATGAGCGCCGCAATCTGCGCCTGCCGTTCACCCTCGAGGATGCCCTGGCACGCATGGAAGACTTCGACACGGTCAAGCAGTACCTGGGCGAAAAATTCGTGCGCGGCTACGTCGCGGTCAAGCGCGCCGAGCACGAGAATTTCAAGCGGGTGATCAGTTCCTGGGAGCGTGAGTTCCTGCTGTTGAGCGTCTAAAACAACGATAAAAGGGGTGACGATATGCGTCTTGTGAACAAGCTTTTCCCGTTGGCGCTGGCGGCGGCGTTCAGTGCCAGCGGCCAGGCGGCGTCGACGGTGAGCGTCTACAACTGGACCGACTACATCGGTGAAACCACCTTGGCGGACTTCCAGGCCAGAACCGGGATCAAAGTGGTGTACGACGTGTTCGACTCCAACGAAACCCTGGAGGGCAAGTTGCTGGCCGGGCGCACCGGCTATGACGTGGTGGTGCCGTCCAACCACTTCCTGGCGCGGCAAGTGAAGGCCGGTGCGTTCCTCACGCTGGACCGCGCGCAACTGCCCAACTTCAAGAACCTTGATCCCCGGCTGCTCAAGCTGCTGGAGCAGAACGACCCGGATAACGCGCACTCGGTGCCGTACCTGTGGGGCACTAACGGCATCGGCTACAACGTCGACAAGGTCAAGCAGGTGCTGGGTATTGAGCGCATCGATTCGTGGGCGGTGCTGTTCGAGCCGGACAACCTCAAAAAGCTCCACGAATGCGGCGTGGCCTTCCTCGATTCGCCGGATGAGCTGTTCCCGGCGATGCTTAACTACATGGGCAAGGACCCGCGCAGCGAGAACGCCGAGGACTACAAACAGGCCGAAGCCAAGCTGCTGACGCTGCGGCCGTACATCACCTATTTCCATTCCTCCAAGTACATTTCGGACCTGGCCAACGGCAATATTTGCGTGGCCTTCGGTTATTCCGGCGACGTGTTCCAGGCCGCCAATCGCGCCGAGGAAGCCAAGAATGGAGTGAACATTGCTTATTCGATTCCCAAGGAAGGTTCCAACCTGTGGTTCGACCTGCTGGCGATTCCTGCCGACGCCAGCAACCCCAAAGAGGCCCACGCGTTTATCAATTACCTGCTCGAACCCGAAGTGATCGCCAAGGTCAGCGCCTCGGTGGGCTACGCCAACGCCAACCCGGCGGCCAAACCGTTCATGGCCCCGGAGCTGGTGAACAACCCTGAGGTTTACCCGCCCCAGGAAGTCCTCGACAAGCTCTATATTTCCACCACGCCCACACCGGCGACCATGCGTGTGATGACCCGCGCCTGGAGCAAAGTGAAGTCCAACCGATGATTCAGTCCAATCAACATGCGCAGTCTTATTACCGCGCGACAGCCAATGCCATGCCGCAACGGCCGGCACTCAATGCGGACCTGAGCGCCGATGTGTGCGTGATCGGCGGCGGGTTTACCGGGGTCAACACGGCCATTGAACTGGCCCAGCGCGGTCTCTCGGTGATTCTGCTGGAGGCTCGTCGCATTGGTTGGGGCGCCAGTGGGCGTAACGGTGGGCAATTGATTCGGGGTATCGGTCATGACGTCTCGGGGTTTGCCAAATACGTGGGCGAGGAGGGCGTGCGCTATCTGGCGCGCGCCGGTATCGACTCGGTGGCGTTGGTGGGCGAGCGCATCGGCGAACATGGGATTGATTGCGACCTGCGCTGGGGTTTCTGTGAACTGGCCAACACGGCGGCGCAATTCGCGGCGTTCAAGGATGAGCAGGCGCAACTGGCAGCCATGGGCTATACCCCTGAAACCCGCCTGGTGGGCGCGCAGGACATGGCCCAGGTCGTGGGCTCGACGGTGTACGCCGGTGGGCTGGTCGATATGGGCTCCGGGCATCTGCACCCCCTCAACCTGGTGCTCGGTGAGGCACAGGTGGCCGAAGCGCTCGGCGTGCGGATCTTTGAGCAGACCGAGGTGCTGGAACTGATCCATGGCGAAACCGTGCAAGTGCGCTGCGCCGGCGGCACGGTACGCGCCGCCCAGTTGGTGCTGGCGTGCAATGCGCACCTGGAAGACCTGGAGCCGCGCCTGGGCGGCAAGGTGCTGCCGGCGGGTAGCTACATCATCGCCACCGAGCCACTGCCTGAACCAGTAGCCCAGCAGTTGATCCCACAGAACCTGGCGCTGTGCGACCAGAAAGTCGGGCTGGATTACTACCGGCTGACTGCCGACCGGCGCCTGTTGTTCGGCGGTGCCTGCCACTACTCGGGGCGCGACCCTCAGGACATCGCCGCCTACATGCGCCCGAAAATGCTCAAGGTGTTCCCACAGTTGGCCAACACGGCTATCGAATTCCAGTGGGGCGGCAAGATTGGCATCACCGCCAACCGCTTTCCCCAGGTCGGGCGGCTCAAGCAGTACCCCAATGTGTTCTATGCCCAGGGCTATTCCGGCCATGGCCTCAACGTGACCCACTGGTGCGCGCGGCTGTTGGCCGAAGGGATACATGCGGGTGCAAGCCAGGGCCTGGATATTTTCAGCCAGGTGCCGCACATGACCTTTCCCGGTGGCAAGGCGCTGCGTTCGCCACTGCTGGCGTTGGGAATGTTGTGGTATCGCTTGCGCGAAGCACTCTGAGAACCAATGTGGGGCTTGCCCGCGAAGACGTCGGTTCACCAACATTGATGGTGACTGAACCACCGCTATCGCAGGCAAGCCAGCTCCCACACTGGTTCTGCGTTGCCCACAAAGTCATCACCCGGCATAGGTCCCCTGTGTGCGGGCTTGCCCGCGAAGACGTCGGTTCACCAACATTGATGGTGACTGAAACACCGCTATCGCAGGCAAGCCAGCTCCCACACTGGTTCTGCGTTGCCCACAGAGTCATCACCCGGCATAGGTCCCCTGTGGGAGCGGGCTTGCCCGCGAAGACGTCGGTTCACCAACATTGATGGTGACTGAGCCACCGCTATCGCAGGCAAGCCAGCTCCCACACTGGTTCTGCGTTGCCCACAAAGTCATCACCCGGCATAGGTCCCCTG
>NZ_JYLN01000001.1 GCF_001439735.1 Pseudomonas paralactis | reverse complement strand
AGGTGAACGACCTGCTCGGCCCGGGCTTGCGCGAGCCGATCAGCTTTGCGGTGCGCAAAGGCGAGATCCTGGGCCTGTTCGGGCTGGTGGGGGCAGGGCGCACCGAGCTGTTTCGCCTGCTCAGCGGGCTGGAGCGCGCCAGTGCCGGCAGCCTGGAACTGTGCGGGCAAGCGCTGCAATTGCGCTCGCCCCGCGACGCCATCGCCGCCGGCATCCTGCTGTGCCCGGAGGACCGCAAGAAAGAGGGGATCATCCCGCTGGGCAGCGTCGCGGAAAACATCAACATCAGCGCCCGTGGCGCCCACTCCAGCTTTGGCTGGCTGTTGCGCGAGGGCTGGGAGAAGGGCAACGCCGAGCGGCAGATCCAGGCGATGCGGGTCAAAACCCCGAACGCGGCGCAGAAGATCATGTACCTCTCCGGCGGCAATCAACAGAAAGCCATTCTCGGCCGCTGGCTGTCGATGCCGATGAAGGTTCTTCTGCTTGATGAACCGACCCGCGGTATCGACATCGGCGCCAAGTCGGAGATCTACCAGATCATCCATAACCTGGCGGCCAGCGGCATTGCGGTGATCGTGGTGTCCAGCGACCTGATGGAAGTGATGGGTATTTCCGACCGTATCCTGGTGATCAGCGAAGGCGCCCTGAGCGGTGAATTGCCCCGCGCGCAAGCGGATGAAGCGCGCTTGTTGCAACTGGCGCTCCCGCGTTCGCGGGCTTGAAGAACAAGAGGGGTTGGTTATGTCTGAAGTAAAAACTGCAAAGGGTTTCTGGCCGGGGTTCAACCAGCGCAAATTCCTCGACGATTGGGTGATGCTGTTGGCAGCGTTGAGCATCTTTGTGCTCAGCGCGGTGTTTATCGACAACTTCCTTTCGCCCCTGAACATGCGTGGCCTGGGGCTGGCGATTTCCACGGTGGGCATTGCCGCGTGCACCATGCTGTTTTGCCTGGCGTCAGGGCACTTCGACTTGTCGGTGGGGTCGGTGATCGCCTGTGCCGGGGTGGTGGCGGGTATCGTGATCCGTGACACCGACAGCGTGGTGCTCGGTGTGTCGGCGGCACTGGCCATGGGCCTGGTGGTGGGGCTGATCAACGGCATCGTGATTGCCAAGCTGCGCATCAATGCGTTGATTGCCACCCTGGCGACCATGCAGATCGTGCGCGGCCTGGCGTACATCTTCTCCAACGGCAAGGCCGTGGGGGTGATGAATGAGGACTTCTTCGTATTCGGCAACGGCCAACTGATGGGCGTACCGGTGCCGATCATCATCACTGTGCTGTGTTTCATGTTCTTCGGCTGGCTGCTCAATTACACCACCTATGGGCGCAACACCATGGCCATTGGTGGCAATCAGGAAGCGGCGTTGCTGGCCGGGGTCAATGTCGACCGCACCAAGATCATCATCTTCGCCGTACACGGTCTGATCGGTGCTTTGGCCGGGGTGATCCTCGCGTCGCGCATGACCTCGGGTCAACCGATGATCGGCCAGGGTTTCGAGCTGACGGTGATTTCGGCCTGTGTGCTGGGTGGCGTATCCCTGAGTGGCGGCATCGGCATGATCCGCCATGTGATTGCCGGGGTGCTGATCCTGGCGATCATTGAGAATGCGATGAACCTGAAGAACATCGACACGTTTTACCAGTACGTGATTCGCGGCTCGATCCTGCTGCTGGCGGTCATCATCGACCGCATGAAGCAACGCTGATGTTCGCCCTGTGAAGATCAAACTGTGGGAGCTGGCTTGGAACTCCTGTGTTCAGGAGGGCGGTATTTGCCATAATGCCCCCGCTTTCATACTTATAGGCCCGATATGCAGGAAAACGCCCACACCCCCGTCAAAGACGCCGCCCCCACCGGCACCCAGACCCTGTTGCGCGGCTTGGGGGTTGTGCAAGCGGTGGCGGCTGGTGCGCGGGATCTCAAGGAGATCGCCCGGCGCATCGGCACCACGCGCAGCACGACGCACCGCCTGGCCAGTTGCCTGGTAGACGAGCGTTACCTGCGTGTGGTGCCCCAGGTCGGTTATCTGCTGGGGCCCAAGCTGATCGAGTTGGGGTTCCAGGCCCGTGAAGAGTTGCCCTTGGTGAACCTGGCGGTGCCTTACCTGGATGAATTGTCGGCGCTCACCGGCGACACCATCCACCTGGCGATCCGTGAATACGACGAGGTGCTTTACCTGCACAAGAACCCAGGCCGCAATGGGCCGGAAATGCGCTCGCGGGTCGGTCACCGTATGCCGCTGGCGCGCACCGGTATCGGCAAGGCGTTGTTGTTGGATGATTCGCCGCAGGAGTGGCAGCGTCTGTACCACGCCAGCTTGCCGGCGACGGGCAAGAGCCTGCAATGGCCGCAACACCCGGAGCAATCCTGGGCGCAGTTCGAACAGCGCATGGGCGAATATGTAGCGGGCGGGTATGCGTTCGACCTGGAAGACAACGAACCGTCGATCCGCTGTGTGGCCGCACCGGTGCGTGATGCCGGCGGGCGAATTGTCGCCGGCATCAGCATCGCCAGTACCGTGCCCTACATGCCGCTGGAGAAAATGGCCGAGCTGATCCCTGTGATCAAACAGGTTGCAGCCCGGCTGTCAGCGGAGTTGGGCGCCAAAGCCTGATCAGGCTTTGAGGCTTGCCATGTCGATGACAAAGCGGTACTTCACGTCACCGGCGATCATGCGCGTGTAAGCCTCGTTGATCTGGCGGATGTCGAGCATTTCGATGTCGCAGGTGATGTTGTGCTCGGCGCAGAAATCCAGGACTTCCTGGGTTTCGGCAATGCCGCCGATCAGCGAGCCGGCCAGCACTTTACGGCCCAATACCAGCTTGGCGGCATTGACGGGCGGGTCCACCGGTTCGATCAGGCCGACCAGGATATGCACGCCGTCAAAGCGCAGTACATCGAGGTAGGGGTTCAGGTCGTGCTGCACCGGGATGGTGTCGAGCAGGAAGTCGAAGTGCCCGGCAGCGGCTTTCATCTGCTCGGCATCGGTGGACACGATCACGTGGTCGGCGCCCTGGCGACGGCCTTCCTCGGCCTTGCTCGCCGAGCGGGTGAACAGCGTCACTTCGGCACCCATGGCCTTGGCGAACTTGATGCCCATGTGGCCCAGGCCGCCCATGCCGAGAATCCCGATTTTGTCGCCGGCCTTCACGCCGTAGTGCTTGAGCGGCGAGTAAGTGGTGATACCTGCACACAGGATCGGCGCGGCGCTGGCCAGGTCTAGTTTGGCCGGGATCTTCACCACGAAATGCTCGCTGACCACGATGCTGTCGGAGTAACCGCCCATGGTGTTGCTGCCATCCACGCGGTCCGCAGTGGCATAGGTCATGGTCGGGCCTTCGAGGCAGTATTGCTCAAGGTCCGATTGGCAGGCTTCGCAGTGGCGGCACGAGTCGACCATGCAGCCCACGCCAACCAGATCACCGACTTTGTGCGCGGTGACGTTGGCGCCGACGGCGGTGACCTTGCCGACAATTTCATGGCCCGGCATCAGCGGGTACACGGCAATGCCCCACTCGTTGCGAGCCTGGTGGATATCGGAGTGGCACACGCCACAGTAAAGGATCTCGATGGCGACGTCATCGACACGCGGGCTGCGGCGTTCAAACGACATAGGGGCGAGGGGAGTGGTGGCCGATTGGGCGGCATAACCGATGGCGGTGTACATGAAGAACCTCGCAAAAAAGCAATGACAAGTGAGGCGGGCCATTCTGCGTAACGAGCGTACAGGCGGCCATGGCGATTGCTCCGAGTCTCATGCCTATTCGTCCGGCACTGCCTCAAGTTTGGATGTATTGGCCGCCAGACCTGCGATCATGCTCTCATCCCTAATTCGCGAAGTTTTTTGCCATGCTGCTGACCCGCCATCTCGATGCCAACGCCACCCTGGTCGCCTTGATTGAGGGGCTTGCATCCCGCGACGGTTTTTCCCCGACTCACCTGCCCGGTGTAAAGGTATTGCGCGCCAGTTGCGACGTGGCGCGCGGGCCGCAGATCTACGAGCCGAGCCTGATGTTCGTGGCCCAAGGCAGCAAAGTCGCGTACCTGGGCCCGCGTACCCTGGAATATGGCGCCGGGCATTATCTGATCCAGGCCATGCCGGTGCCGTTCGAGTGCGAAACATTTGCCATGGCCCCGGGGGCGCCGTTGCTCGGCGTGACGGTCGGCATTGATCGAGTGGTGTTGGGCGAGTTGGTGATCGCCATGGGCATGCAGGCCGGACCGCCGCCGACGGCGCAGACATTGGAGTCAATGAGCTCGGTGGTGCTCGATGACGCCATGCGCGGGTGCGTTGAACGGCTTTTGCAGTGCCTGCACGATCCGCTGGAAAGCCGGATCATGGGCCCGGCGCGGGTGCGCGAATTGTTGTTCACCGCCTTACGCGGGCCACAGGCCGATGTGCTGCGTGCACTGGTGGAACAACAGGGGCAGTTTTCGCGCATCGCCACCTCATTGAATCACCTGCATGCCCATTACGCCGAACCGCTGAATATCGAGACGCTGGCGGGGTATGCGCACATGAGCGCGTCGACGTTTCATGAGCATTTCAAGCGCTGCACCTTGCTGTCGCCGGTGCAGTACCTAAAGCGCCTGCGGTTATTGAAGGCCCAGCAGTTGCTGCTGGTGGAAGGCATGAGTGTGGCGCAGGCGGCGCACAAGGTGGGGTACCAGAGTACGTCGCAGTTCAGCCGGGAGTACAAACGCTATTTCCTGCGCAACCCGGGCGAAGAGCGTGCCGCCTGACACCACAAGGTCATTGTGTGGCTTGCCTGCGATAACGGTGGGTCAGCCATACATTTGGCACCTGAAGACCGCCATCGCAGGCAAGCCAGCTCCCACATCGCCCACAAAAAAGGCTCCCATCTCGGGAGCCTTTTCTGGTTAAGCGAACGACTTACATATTCGGGTAAGTCGGCCCACCCGCACCTTCTGGCGTTACCCAGGTGATGTTCTGCGAAGGGTCCTTGATGTCACAGGTCTTGCAGTGCACGCAGTTCTGGGCGTTGATCTGGAAGCGCTTCTCGCCGTCCTCCTTGGTCACCACTTCATACACGCCGGCCGGGCAGTAGCGCTGCGCCGGTTCATCGTAGAGCGGCAAGTTGGTGCCGATCGGGATGCTTGGGTCTTTGAGCTTCAAGTGGCACGGCTGCTCTTCTTCATGGTTGGTGCCAGAGATGAACACCGAGCTCAGCTTGTCGAAGCTCAACTTGCCGTCCGGTTTGGGGTAGTCGATCTTCTGGCTGTCTTTGGCCAGCTTCAGGCAGGCGTAGTCCGGCTTGGTGTCGTGCAGGGTGAAGGGGATCTTGCCGCCGAAAATGTTCTGGTCGAGCCAGTTGAAACCGCCGCCGATGATCGCGCCAAACTTGTGCACGGCCGGGCCGAAATTACGGCTGGCGAACAGTTCTTCGTACAGCCAGCTGGCTTTGAAGCTGTCGACATAGGTGGTCAGCTCATCACCGCCTTCAGATTCGGCAAACAGGCGGTCGGCCACCGCGTCGGCGGCGAGCATGCCAGACTTCATCGCGGTGTGACTGCCCTTGATCTTGGCGAAGTTCAGGGTGCCCAGATCGCAACCGATCAGCGCGCCACCCTTGAAGACCATCTTCGGCAGCGAATTCAGGCCACCTTTGCAGATCGCGCGGGCGCCATAGCTGACCCGCTTGCCGCCTTCCAGGTACTGGGCCAGCACCGGGTGATGCTTGAGGCGCTGGAATTCATCGAACGGCGAGAGGAAGGTGTTGCTGTAGGACAGGTCGACGATCAGCCCGACCACGACTTGATTGTTTTCCAGGTGATAGAGGAACGAGCCACCGGTGTTCTCGTTACCCATGATGTCCAGCGGCCAACCGGCGGTATGTACCACCAGGCCTGGCTGATGCTTGGCTGGATCGATTTCCCAGATTTCCTTCAAACCGATACCGTAGTGCTGGGCGTCGGCGTCGCTGTCCAGGTTGAAGCGCTGGATCAGTTGCTTGCCGATATGCCCGCGGCAACCTTCGGCGAACAGCGTGTATTTGCCACGCAGCTCCATGCCTGGCGTATAAAGGCCGTCCTTGGGCTTGCCGTCGCGGTCGACGCCGAGGTCGCCAGTGATGATCCCGCGCACCACGCCGTTTTCATCGAACAGCGCCTCCTGGGCGGCGAAGCCCGGGTAGATTTCCACGCCCAGGTTCTCGGCCTGCTGGGCCAGCCAGCGGCACAGGTTGCCCAGGGAAATGATGTAGTTGCCTTCGTTGTGCATGGTCTTGGGCACAAAGAAGTCGGGAACCTTGGTGGAGGTGTCGCTGCTGCGCAGTACATAGATGTCATCGCGCACCACCGGGGTGTGGAGCGGGGCGCCGAGGGCTTTCCAGTCCGGGAACAATTCGTTCAGGGCGCGGGGTTCAAACACAGCACCGGAGAGGATGTGGGCGCCGACTTCGGAGCCTTTCTCGACCACGCAGACGCTGATTTCCTTACCGGCTTCGGCGGCCTTCTGCTTCAGTCGGCAGGCGGCAGACAGGCCCGCCGGGCCGGCGCCGACGATGACCACGTCGAATTCCATGTATTCGCGTTCCACAGGCTATCTCCTACTCAAGGCTCAACAGGCTTTTTTTTCTAATGGGTGGAGGTTCGGTATCGTCCTGCACAACGGCAAGACCCACCTGTCTCTCTAGGTGGCGCATTATATATAGACCACTGGCAGCGTCCAATACAAACGTTTGTTTGAATTGCCCGCAGCCTAGGTAAATCAAAGCAACGGGGCTTATGACTGACCATTTTGCCGTATTGACCAGAATAGGCGTTCCGGTCAAGATACGGTCGGTTTCGCGCTTCCCGTAGGCAGACTGCAGGTTTCAAGAGCACGTCCAAAGGTAAGCTGGTGTGCAGTTTACACGCCGCGATAAAGAATGACCTCTCAGTCACCGCTGACGAACGGTCATCATTTTCCCGTGTGCAAGGCCACTGCCGAGGTCTTTGGAGGTGCCCTTGTGTGCCGATGAGCATCAACCGCCAGGTTCGCCTAGGCGACTTTCTTTTCACCGGAGAGTAACGAGGAATCCATGAAGGTTCTTGTAGCTGTCAAACGCGTTGTCGATTACAACGTGAAAGTTCGCGTCAAGGCGGACAATTCCGGCGTCGACCTTGCTAACGTCAAGATGTCGATGAACCCTTTCTGCGAAATCGCTGTGGAAGAAGCCGTACGCCTGAAAGAGAAAGGCGTTGCGACTGAAATCGTCGTGGTGTCCATCGGTCCGACCACTGCCCAAGAGCAGCTGCGTACCGCTTTGGCCCTGGGCGCCGACCGCGCCATTCTGGTGGAGTCTGCTGAAGAGCTGACCTCCCTGGCCGTTGCCAAACTGCTCAAGGCCGTTGTCGACAAGGAACAGCCTCAGCTGGTGATCCTGGGCAAACAAGCCATCGACAGCGACAACAACCAGACTGGCCAGATGCTGGCTGCACTGACCGGTTACGGCCAGGGCACCTTCGCTTCGAAAGTCGAAGTGAGCGGCGACAGCGTTGCGGTCACCCGTGAAATCGACGGCGGCGCCCAAACGGTTTCCCTGAAACTGCCGGCTATCGTCACCACCGACCTGCGTTTGAACGAGCCGCGTTATGCGTCCCTGCCAAACATCATGAAAGCCAAGAAGAAGCCGCTTGAGTCGGTGACTCCGGACGCTTTGGGCGTTTCCACCGCCTCCACCAACAAGACCATCAAGGTTGAAGCGCCGGCTGCACGCAGCGCGGGCATCAAGGTCAAGTCGGTGGCTGAACTGGTCGAGAAACTGAAAAACGAAGCGAAGGTAATCTAATCATGACTATCTTGGTAATCGCTGAACACGACAACAAGGTACTGGCCCCGGCTACCCTGAACACCGTGGCCGCTGCCGCTAAAATCGGTGGGGACATCCACGTGCTGGTTGCTGGTCAGGGCGCTGGCGCCGTGGCTGAAGCGGCTGCAAAAATCGCAGGCGTGAGCAAAGTTCTGAACGCTGACAATGCCGCTTATGCGCATCAGCTGCCGGAAAACGTTGCACCGCTGGTCGCCGAGCTTGGCGCTGGCTACAGCCACATCCTGGCCGCCGCTACCTCCAACGGCAAAAACATCCTGCCACGCGTTGCCGCGCAGCTGGACGTTGACCAGATCTCCGAGATCATCTCGGTAGAAAGCGCCGACACCTTCAAGCGCCCGATCTACGCCGGTAACGCCATCGCTACCGTGCAGTCCAACGCCTCGGTCAAGGTCATCACCGTACGCGCCACCGGTTTCGACCCGGTTGCTGCCGAAGGTGGCTCGGCTGCCGTTGAAGCCGTCTCCGCTGCCCACGACGCTGGCACTTCCAGCTTCGTCGGCGAAGAGCTGGCCAAGTCGGACCGTCCTGAACTGACCGCTGCCAAGATCGTCGTTTCCGGCGGGCGTGGCATGCAGAACGGTGACAACTTCAAACACCTGTACGCCCTGGCTGACAAGCTGGGTGCTGCGGTCGGCGCTTCCCGCGCAGCCGTCGACGCAGGCTTCGTACCCAACGACATGCAGGTCGGCCAGACCGGCAAGATCGTTGCGCCACAGCTGTACATTGCCGTCGGTATCTCCGGCGCTATCCAGCACTTGGCCGGTATGAAAGATTCCAAGGTGATCGTTGCGATCAACAAGGACGAAGAAGCGCCGATCTTCCAGGTCGCCGATTATGGCCTGGTGGCGGACTTGTTCGAAGCCGTACCTGAGTTGGAGAAGCTGGTCTAATCCAGCCACTTCACTTATAAAGAGCCCGGTCTTGTGACCGGGCTTTTTTATTCCCTGTAGGAGCGAGCTTGCTCGCGAAAAATTCCCAGGCGCCGCATTTATTCAGAAAGCACGCGTTATCGTTGACGTTTTCGCGAGCAAGAACTTTACGGAGGAACATGCCATGGAACTGCGCCCCTGGACCGTACTGCTGGGCCTTGCACTGCTGCCGAGCCTGACGCTCGCCGCCGGCAAATGCGAGCGCCTGGTGATCACCGGCAGCCCGGACGCACCGCCCTTGCTGTGGCGCGACCCTCAAGACCCCACGCACCTGATTGGCGCCACCGCCGACGTGCTGCAACAAGTGGGCAAGGACCTTGGGCTTAAAATCGACCTGCTCTATGGTGGCAAACGCTCCCTGGCCCTGGATGAAGCGCGCAGCGGGCGTATGGACATCCTCGCTGACGCGCCGTTGAATCTGGGTGAACTGGACAATTTCGACTACATCCATCCCGCGTTGGTGCAGACCGATTATCTGGTGTGGACGCGCAAGGATTCGCCGCTGGTCTACACCACGACCGCTGACCTGCACGGCCACAAGGGCGCGGTATCGGAGCGCGCCCGTTTAAGCGCTGAATTCGAAACTTTCGCCGGTCAGCAGCTCAGCCTGCAACGCTTGCCGAATCTCACGCCAGCGTTCCAGAAACTGCTGTTGGGTGAAGTGGACTACGTGCTGGCGGGGCGCTATTCCGGCATGGCCATGGCCCAGACCTTGGGCATGAGTAACGACTTGGTCGCCCACTCGGTGCCTGTCGACCAGCCCGGCCTGTACCTGGCGATTTCGCACAACTCCGCCTGCAATGATCCTTGGCTGCGCGGACAGTTGACTAAAAAGATGACAGAATTGCCCGCCTCCGGTGTCGCGCAAGCCGCGCTGCAGCGCAACCTGGAGCGCTGGAAGGCGCAATTGCAGCAACCCGTCGGTACCCCAATAAAGTAGGGATTTACAGTGATTTTTCGACCTCTTCTCGCGGCCCTTGCCGTTGTCGCTCTGGCGGGATGTGCAACCGATCCTGCGCCGAATGAACAAATGCGCCTGACCCAGCAAGCCCTGGAGCAAGCCAACGCGGTCGGGGTCAACGCCGATGAATCGCCCGAGCTGAAACTGGCCGAAGAAAAATTCGCCAGGGCCAAGTCCAACATGGCCGACCAATCCTTCAAACGCGCGCGTATGCGGGCCGAGCAGGCCGAGCTGGATGCGCGCCTGGCCGAGGCAAAAGTGCTGACCGCCAAGAGCCAGGAACAATTGAACGTGCTTAATACCCGTATCACTCGCCTGCGCAAGCAACTGCAACTGGGAGACGCGCAATGAGCCCGATGATCCGTGGTTTGAGCTGTGCGTTGCTCTTGGGCAGCGCGGCCCTGGGCGGGTGCGCCAGCCAGCCCAGCAGCGAGCAGGCATTGCAACAGGCGGGCGATGACTTCCAGAAGGTCAAGGAAGACGCCAACGTGCTGCGCTTTGCGCCCAAGGATGTGATCCGCGCCGGCGAGTCCCTGGCCCGTGCCGATCGCCTGTCCAGCTACTGGGGCAGCGGCTCCGACGTGGTGCATTACGCCTACCTGAGCCAGCGCTACAGTGCCATCGCCCGTGAACACACCGAGCAGGGCCTCAATGCCGAGCGCGGCGCCCAGCTTGAGTTGGAGCGTCAGCGCCTGCAACTGGCCCTGCGCGAAAACAAGCTGGCCAGTGTGCAGCAGCAGGGCAAGTGGGTTGAAGCGCAGATCGCCAGCCTCACCACCCAGACCGACCGAGGCCTGGTGATGACCCTGGGGGATGTGCTGTTCGATACCGGCGAAGCCGAACTGCAAAACTCGGCCAGCCGCACAGTGCTCAAGATCGTGCAGTTTCTGCAACTGAACCCCAAGCGTCGGGTGCGTATCGAGGGCTACACCGACAACACCGGGGGCGAGCAGGAGAACCTCAAACTGTCTCGCGACCGTGCCCAATCGGTGGCAGACCTGTTGATGGACCTGGGGGTCGACGACAAGCGTATCGAAGTCCAGGGTTACGGTGACCAGTACCCGGTAGAAGCCAACGCCTCCGAGCGTGGCCGCGCGCAGAACCGCCGGGTGGAAATCGTGTTCTCTGACGAGAAGGGCCAACTGGGCGCCGCTCGCTAACAGCCATCGCCTTCTGTAGGAGCGAGCTTGCTCGCGAAAAACGTCAACGATAACGCGTACTTCCTGAAGAAACGCGGCGTCCATGAGTTTTTCGCGAGCAAGCTCGCTCCTAAAGTTTGTCAGGCGTACTCCCTTTACAGTTTTTGCTGTCACTCCCGCCCGCGCTCGACTATCGTGACAACTGTCCCCGTACACTTCTAAACTGTGCTGGTATGTTTCACACAAAAATAAAATAGCCGTGAAATCGAGTGCTGCGTCATGACCAATCTGTTGCTTTACCAACGCATTGCCCAGCAACTGGCTGAGGACATCCGGCGCGGTGTCTACCAACCGGGAGAGCGCGTGCCCTCTGTGCGCAAGATGAGCTCCCAGCTGAATGTGAGCCATGCCACGGTGTTGCAGGCCTACGCTAACCTGGAAGACCAGGGGCTGATTCGGGCGCGGCCGCAATCGGGTTATTACGTGCACCAGACCCCGGCACTTACGGCGCCGACGCCAGACATCGCCCGGGTCGAGCGCCCGGGGTTGGTGACCCGCAGCAGTATCATCCAACAGGTGTTGGTCGAGTCACGCCGTGAAGGGGTATTCCCCTTGGGCGCAGCTGTGCCGAGTGTGGACTACCTGCCGGTACGGGCGCTGCACCAGCAGTTGGCCAAGGTCACGCGGTTCCAGAGCCCACGGGCGTTCAGCTACATGTTCAGCCCCGGCTTTGAACCGTTGCGCCGCCAGGTGGCGATCCGTATGCGCGATGCCGGCGTGGTCGTCGACCCCAGCGAAGTAGTGATCACCCATGGCTGTGTTGATGCGTTGCAGATGTCTTTGCGCGTACTGACCCGGCCCGGCGACTTGATCGCCGCCGAATCCCCGACTTACTACGGCTTGCTGCAACTGGCCGATTTGCTCGGCCTCAAAGTCATCGAGATCCCCAGCGACCCCGCCACGGGCATGAGCCTGGAAGCCCTGCAATTGGCGGCCAACCAGTGGTCGATCAAAGCGTTGGTGCTGACCACGCGCCTGAGCAACCCCCTGGGCGGCACCATGCCCGAGGAGCGGCAGAAGCAATTGCTGCGCCTGGCTTCGGATTTCGATATCCAGATCGTCGAGGACGATATCTATGGCGAGCTGATGTTCGAACTGGGCCGCACCAAGGCCCTTAAAGCCTATGACCGCCTGGACCGGGTCATCTATTGTTCGAGCTTTTCCAAGACCTTATCCCCCGGCGTGCGCATTGGCTGGATGATCGCCGGCAAGTACCAGCAGGAGATTCAGCGCCTGCAAATGTTCAGCACTCACTCCGCGTGCAGCGTCACGCAGATGGGCGTGGCGGCCTACCTGGAAAACGGCGGCTACGACCGTCACCTGCGTTACATCCGCCAGGAATACCGCAAGAACCTCAGCGCCTTCCAGCTGGCGGTGCAGCAATATTTCCCGGAAGGCACCCAGATGACCCGTCCGACCGGCGGCTTTATTCTGTGGGTCAGTTTGCCGGGGCGGGTCAATACCCAGGAGCTGCACGTGCGTGCCCTGCAACAGGGCATCAGCATTGCGCCGGGGTTGATCTTCAGTAATACCGAGCAATTCAACCACTGTATCCGTCTTAATTGCGGCACCCCGTGGAACCGCGAGGCAGAGCGGGCGTTGATGACCTTGGGTATGCTTGCCAACCAGTTGTGCCAGGAGACGGCGGCGGGTTTTTGAGGGGTGCAAAGGGGACAGCATTGATCTGCGCCCTTGTCATGCCGCGCACAACAAGCGAGCATATGGCCTTCTGCCGTTAATGCTGTTGGCGATATGACGTCTATTTTTCGCGTGACCTTGGTGATTGGCCTGCTAAGCCTGTGCAACGTTGCCCCTGTGCTGGCCGCAACGTCGGTGGCTGACGAAAAGCCCGCCGCGAGTGCCGAGCAAAAGTCGTCGGCCAAGCAGCCAACACCCGCCAAAAAAGCCCCGGCCACCGCAAAAAAAGCGGTAAAGACCAAAAAGCGCGCCCCTGTGGCGAGCAAGTCCAAGTCGGCCCGTGAAGTGGCCCAGACCAAACTGCCACCGGCACAGTTGGATCTGTCCCTGCCCTCCGACATGGTCAGGCTCTTGCAGCCGATCGGCACCATGCCCAAGCCCAAAAGCGTGCCCTTGCTACCGCCGATGTTCGGTGAAAAGCCCACCGACAACAGTGCATTTCAGATTAACGGCCGCTTGCTCAGCAATGAGATGAAGCTGCAACTGCGCAACGATGAGCGTCACGATGTAGAAGGCGCCGCGCTGGATTTCGAATTCAAGCAATAAAAAATCCTCAGTCACAGGTGACCCGGGTTGCCGACCATCTGTCGCAGACTGGTCGGTCACCTTTGTTTTGTGCGAAAAACCCCTGTTGGACCATTTTAAAACGGCTGTTTAAGGGCGTACTCTAGCCCGGCCATCCCTATTGAGTCGTCGAGGACCTGCTGGTCATGAAATGCCGTGAAGGCTGTGGCGCTTGCTGCATCGCCCCCTCCATCAGTTCACCGTTGCCGGGAATGCCCCAGGGTAAACCCGCAGGCGTGCGTTGCCTGCACCTGTCAGCGGAACAACTGTGCCAGCTGTTCGGTCAACCGGAACGTCCGGCTGTGTGCAGTGATTTCAAGGCTGATATTGAGGTTTGTGGTAACGACCAGGCGGATGCGATTCGCTTGATCGGCTGGTGGGAGCAAATGACGGCGGCTTGATGGGCTTTACTATCGGAACTTCAACAACAAGGAATACAACGATGGGTTCGCTGAAACGAATGGCTGTGGTGTGCGGTTTTACGATGATGTTTGCGGCCACTGCCCAGGCTGAGGATTGGCAAGTTGCCAAGGACGAAGACGGCATCAAGATCTCGCTGAGCGAAATTGCCGGCTCCAAGTACAAAGCCTATCGCGGTGTGACAGTCATCAAGGCGCCGGTCGCCAGAATCCAGGCTTTGCAGGAAGACGTCGCAGGTGCCTGTGCGTGGATCCATGAATGCAAATCCCAGAAGCTCGTCGACAAGAAAGGCGATGAGGCATGGACCTACACCCAGTTCAAGGCGCCGTTCCCTGTGACGGATCGTGATTCGTATATCCACGTCACCACCACCAAAGCCGCTGACGGCAGCGTTACGCGCAAACTGGAGGGAGTGCCGACCTACAAGCCTGAAGAAAAAGGCTACGTGCGAGTGGCCCAGGTTGATGGCTTCTGGAAACTGGTGCCTAAGGGTGATAGTCAGACCGAAGTCACTTACCAGGTACACACCGAGCCAGGCGGCAGCGTGCCTTCGTGGCTGGCCAACAAGTTCGTAGTGGACGCCCCGTTCAACACTTTGAAAGCCTTGAAAGAACACGCTGAAAAATAAGTGCAGTTGATCCGGTGCCTCCGGGCTTGAGCGGAACGTTTTGCGCGCCGCCAAGGTCCAGATACTTGTAAGCCCACCTATGGGTTTTATCGAGGAGGCACCGATGCAAACGTGGCACATTACCTTCGTTGATGATCACGGTGAAAAGTCCGTGCAGCAGTTCACCTGCGAACAAAAGCCCAGCCTCGAAGACGCTGCGCATATGATTCGTGCGAAGCTGGTGCCGATTGCTGCCGAACTCGATCTCAATGACCTGGAAGGCCGTAAATCCGAGCCGACGGTCAAGATTCTCAAAGACCAGAACAGTATCCAGATTCTCGATATTACTCCCGCCGTCTAAACATTTTTTACGCGCCACATGTGCACCTCTGGTGGAGGTGATAGCTTCGCGCTACTCTGCAATCGAGATCAGCGAATGAATCGCTAAGGTCTGGTCTTGTCAGCTACATGCTTGTTTTCCAGCGGTGTTGTTCCTGCCGTAGTACTCGCGCCAGTAGGGCGCGGGCTTCGGGAAGCACGGAAAGTCTATCCATCATTTGAGGAGCACTTTTCATGAGCACAGCCTATCAAGAAGACATCAGCACCAACGTGTTGCGCCGCATGAAAGAAGGCGGTTTTGATTTTTCGCGTTTTCACCCTATCGAGTTCTACGCCATTTTCCCGGATGAGGAACGGGCGCGCAGGGCTGCGGGTCGATTTCGTGGAGAGTCACTCAATGCCCAGGTCAGTGCGCGCGACGACGGCGCCTGGTACCTGGAGTTGAGCAAGGTCATGTTCGCCACCTACGATGGTATAGGAGACTTTGAGCAAGACTTTGAAGCGGTGGTCGAGCCGCTCGGCGGCATCATCGAAGGATGGGGCGTCAAGCAGGAGGTGCGTGGGTTACCCATGTAGCAAGTGTTATGAGCAGCGCAGCGTATCGGCTGACCTTTGGGTCGGCCGTTTTTGTTTTCAGAGGTGCACATCACAGTCTTGCGCGCAAAAAAAACCACCCGGATAGGGTGGCGGAAAGGGAACCTTGAGGAGTAAATCAGTACAACAGGTAACACATTACCGATTGCGCAAAAGCGTTAGCTGTAGGACATCTCCTGATCAGCTGATGGAAGGGATTATGTGGGGTGTCTGCCGAGCAGTGAAATCAACTCTGACTATGCTGGTGATAGTCAAAACGCGCGTTGCAATGAAGCGCCTCACCTCACAGCGGGCATTCTGCGCACCAGGACGGTGCGGCGGAACCGCTTTATTTATTCAACCCATTGATAACTAAGTGTTTATGTCGATGGCACGGGCCTTGCGAAGGTCCTTGCGTCCCAGTGACAAGGAGTACGGCATGATCCGCACTTATTACGATGAAATGTACGATGGGGCAGGGCAAGTGCGCCCCCATTACCGCGAGTTCGCCCGTTGGCTGGCCGATACCCCTGCCGAACTGCTGGCCCAGCGTCGCCGTGAAGCCGATTTGCTGTTCCACCGTGCCGGTATTACCTTCACCCTCTACGGAGACGAGCAGGGCACCGAGCGCCTGATCCCCTTCGATACCATCCCGCGCAGCATTCCGGCCAGTGAATGGCGGATCGTCGAACGTGGCTGCATCCAGCGGGTCAAGGCGTTGAACATGTTCCTCGCCGACCTGTATCACGAACAGCGCATCATCAAGGCCGGTATCGTGCCCGCCGAACAGGTGCTGGCCAACGAGCAGTACCAGTTGGCGATGCAGGGTCTGGATCTGCACCGTGATCTGTACTCCCACATCTCCGGGGTAGATCTCGTACGTGATGGCGATGGCACCTACTACGTGCTGGAAGACAACCTGCGCACGCCCAGCGGTGTCAGCTACATGCTTGAAGACCGCAAGATGATGATGCGCCTGTTCCCCGAGTTGTTCGCCGCCCAGCGCATCGCGCCCATCGACCATTACCCCAACCTGTTGCTCGATACCCTCAAAAGCGCCAGCCCTCTGGATAACCCCAGCGTGGTGGTGCTGACCCCGGGGCGCTTCAACAGTGCGTTCTTCGAACATGCCTTCCTGGCCCGGGAAATGGGGGTGGAACTGGTGGAGGGCGCGGATCTGTTTGTGCGTGATGACCGTGTGTTCATGCGCACCACCGACGGCCCCAAGGCGGTCGATGTGATCTACCGCCGGCTCGATGATGCCTTCCTCGATCCCTTGGCATTCAACCCCGACTCCATGCTCGGTGTGCCGGGCCTGCTCGCTGCCTATCGCTGCGGCAATGTGGTGCTGGCCAATGCCATCGGCACCGGGGTGGCGGACGATAAATCGGTGTATCCGTTCGTGACTGAAATGATCCGTTTCTATCTGGACGAAGAACCGATCCTGCAGAACGTGCCGACCTTTCAATGCCGCAAGCCTGACGAGTTGTCCCACGTGCTGGCCAATCTTCCCGACCTGGTGGTCAAGGAAACCCAGGGCTCCGGTGGCTACGGCATGTTGGTTGGTCCGGCGTCCACAACGGCCGAAATCGAAGCGTTCCGTGCGCGCATCAAGGCCAGGCCCCATGCCTATATCGCACAGCCGACCCTGTGTTTGTCTACTTGCCCGACCTTCGTTGATAACGGTATCGCGCCCCGACATATCGACCTGCGCCCGTTCGTGTTGTCCGGCAAGGAAACCCGGGTGGTACCGGGTGGCCTCACTCGCGTTGCGCTGCGCGAAGGCTCGCTGGTGGTCAACTCGTCCCAGGGCGGCGGCACCAAAGACACCTGGGTGGTCGAGGACTGATGCCATGTTGAGTCGAACTGCCTCGGATTTGTACTGGATGTCTCGCTACCTGGAACGCGCAGAAAACCTCGCGCGTATGCTGGATGTCAGCTATTCGCTGTCGTTGATGCCTCAGGATGGGCGCGGCGATGGCTTGCACGAACTGGCCATGCCGTTATTGATCACCGGCACGCTGGAGGATTACCACGCCCGTCATGGCGAACTTCATGCCGAGCGCCTGCTGCATTTTTTTGCGCTGGACGCGGCCAACCCGGCCAGCATCTACAGCTGCCTCGGTGCCGCGCGAGCCAGCGCCCATGCGGTGCGTGGGCGCATCACCGCCGACATGTGGGAAAACATCAACGCCACCTGGCTGGACATTCGCGACATCGCCCAACAGGGGCTGAGCCACTACGGCATGAGCCGGTTTTGTGAGTGGGTCAAGGAGCGCTCCCATCTGTTTCGGGGCGCCACTTACGGCACCATCATGCGCAACGATGCCTTCCGCTTTATCCGCCTGGGCACCTTTATCGAGCGCGCCGATAACACCCTGCGCCTGCTGGATGCCCGCTACGAAATGGCCGGCGACCAGGCGGCGCTCAGCGATGGTACGGCTCACGCGTATTACCAGTGGAGCGCGTTGCTGCGTGCGCTGTCGTCATTCGAGGCGTACACCGAGATTTATCGCGATGCCCCGGGGGCTCGGCAGGTCGCTGAGCTGCTGCTGTTACGGGCTGATGTTCCGCGCTCACTGCGAGCGTGCAGTGAAGAGATCGATCAGATCCTCGCCAGCCTGCCCGGCCTCAATGGTCGCCCTGCCCAGCGCCTGGCTGCCGAGATGGATGCGCGCCTGCGCTTTACCGCCATCGACGAAATCCTTGAGGAAGGCCTGCACGCCTGGCTGACCGACTTTATCCCCTTGGTCCGCCAGTTGGGCGACGCCATCTACAGTTCCTATCTGGAGGCGGCATGAGACTCTCCATCAGCCACGAAACCACCTACCACTACGAAGACCAGGTACGCGCCAGCATTCAATACCTGCGTCTTACACCCCACGACAGCGAGCGCCAGCACGTGCTCAGTTGGCAACTGGACCTGCCGCGCCCGGTGCGGGCGCAAGTGGACCCCTTCGGCAACATCCTGCATGTGCTGACTCTGGATGAACCCCACGACGCCATCATCATCGGCGCCCGTGGCCAGGTAGAAATTGATGAGCTGCGCGAAGCCGAGCACGAAAGCCAGTCTCCCTTTCCGTTCCTGCGCAGCACCCGCCTGACCGAGCCCGACGAGGCCTTGCGCCGGTTTGCCGAACAACACTGTCATCAGCGTCGTGACCGCACGGCATTGATCGACCTGATGCAGGCTCTCAACCAGGCGATGATCTACACGCCTGGGGCGACCGCCGTCGATACCTGTGCCGCTCAGGCCTTCGCGGGCGCGGTGGGCGTGTGCCAGGACCATACCCATGCATTTCTGGCCTGCGCGCGCAGCCTGGGCATCGCGGCGCGGTATGTGTCGGGGTATTTGTACACCGAAGACAGCGCGCACCTGGCCAGCCATGCCTGGGCCGAAGCCTGGCTGGAGGGCGCCTGGTACAGCTTTGACGTGACCAACCAACTGGCCAGGCCGGAGCGGCACTTGAAGCTGGCCGTGGGCCTGGACTACCTCGACGCCTGCCCGGTCCGGGGCATGCGCCGTGGCGGTGGGCATGAGCAGATGCACGCCAAGGTATTCGTGGCGCCTCAGCAATAACCGATAACTGTAGGAGCGAGCTTGCTCGCGAAAAACGTTAACGATTACTCGGGGAGCCTGATAACCAACGATGCTCTCAGGTTTTTCGCGAGCAAGCTCGCTCCAACTTGCGGCCCGCCATGTGCCGCAGATAATCCACCAGCAAATCCAACTCATTGTCTGGCAATACACTGGCCGTAAACGCCGGCATTTTCGCTTGTGGCCAATGCCTCAGGCTTTGCGGGTCGCGGATGTAACGCTTGAGGAAATCTGCGCTGAAATACTCGGTGGGGTTGTAGGGCACATTCAGGTCCGGGCCCATCTGGGCATCACCGCCGCCGTTGAGGCGATGGCACGCCAGGCAGTTCTTCTGGAACAACGCAAAGCCTTGGTTGATGGGGGCGTTCGCCGCCAACTTCGGGTCAGGCAATAACGCCGGAAAACGCTCGCCAACCGTCTGCAACTGCTTGAATTTTGATACCTGGAACGGCCACTGTTCCGGGCTGATATGCCCGGCTTGAGGGTTGGTCCAGACCAGATAGAACGGTCCGGCGCTGGGCTTGCCCTGTGCAAGCGGTGGCCACGGATGGGCCGGGTCTTCCACGGCCAGCCAGGCGCGGGCGCCGTTTTTTTCCAGTAACGGCGCGGCGGCAAGTTCGGCGGCAAAACCATCAAGGGCAACGGCTTGCAGGTGGTTCGCAGGTTTAAGGCCCGGTAAGAGCACCGCGAGGGGCACGGCGCGATAGGTCATAGTGCGCTTGTAGGACACATCATCGACGATCTGCACCGTCTGTGCGCCCGGGTGCTTGAGCAACTCGGCGGTTTGCCAGGTTTTTTGGCTGTGGTCCAACTCGATGGTCAACTGTGCCGCCGCCGCAGGCAGGCTCAGCAGCAGGGCAAAAAGGGCGAGGATCGGTTTCAAGGCACAGGCCCCGTTGCGAGAGAGTGAGGGCGCACACGATAACGGAAAACGGCAGGTAAAAAGACAGCCCCTGCAACAGGAGCGCTAAGCGCAATATCCCGGCAGGTGCTGCCAAAGGCTGCAGGCCTGGTGCGGTGTGTGCACGGAAGCTGGAAGCGTCACCCAATA
Organism: Pseudomonas paralactis; assembly: GCF_001439735.1. Lineage (GTDB taxonomy): Bacteria > Pseudomonadota > Gammaproteobacteria > Pseudomonadales > Pseudomonadaceae > Aquipseudomonas > Aquipseudomonas paralactis. The sequence goes on along the minus strand of NZ_JYLN01000001.1, from coordinate 865,205 downwards.
ACCTTGGTTAAATTGGGCAAGATCAGAATCAGTGTGGTGGCGAACAGAATAAGTCCCGCCTGACGTACTTTCGAATGTTTGAACATGGCTGACTGCCTATTTGTTGTTATTCCTGAGCGTCAAATGCGTGCCGGTTTATTTCAGTATCGCGAGATGACGTTGCACTTTTCTTACAACTGCTCCAGCAAAACCCGGCAGCAGCGGCCTACAGGTTCAACCTTAGAGCCCCCGATCTTCTCCGCTTAGATCCATTTCATATCAGCTAATCAGCATTTGCGCTAAAAACGGCATGAGGCGTATTGCCATCTTGGCGCGAGCCCTAGGGCTAGACAGCTAAAACGATTAATCAGGGATTTCCCGTAGCTACCTACCGTTCGTCCGAGCGAGGGGGTCAAAAGCAATGAGCGCATCCGTCATTGAAACCGTGTCAATCGGGCCTAAGGTAGGGGCATACACCCACAGCGGTTCGAGGATGTCATGACTCAAGCTTTGATCTTTGATGCGATACGCACGCCCCGGGGCAAGGGCAAGGCCGACGGTGCCTTGCACAGCGTCAAGCCAGTAAATCTGGTGGCCGGTTTGCTCACGGCGCTGGCGCAACGCAGCGACCTCGACACCCGCCAAGTGGATGACATCGTCCTGGGCTGCGTCACTCCGGTGGGCGACCAGGGCGCCGACATCGCCAAGACCGCCGCCCTGGTGGCGGACTGGGACATCAGCGTCGCCGGCGTACAGGTCAACCGCTTCTGCGCCTCGGGCCTGGAAGCGGTCAACCTGGGGGCCATGAAAGTGCGTTCCGGCTTCGAAGACCTGGTGGTGGTAGGTGGCGTCGAATCCATGTCCCGCGTGCCCATGGGCAGCGATGGCGGTGCCTGGGTGCTCGACCCGCAAACCAATATGCACAGCCACTTCACCCCTCAAGGCATCGGCGCTGACCTGATTGCCACCCTGGAAGGGTTCACGCGCCAGGATGTGGACAGCTTTGCCCTACAGTCCCAGCAGAAGGCGGCCAGGGCCCGAGCGGACGGTTCGTTCAACAAGTCGTTGATCGCAGTGCAGGATCAGAACGGCATCGTGCTGCTGGATCATGACGAATTTATTCGGGGTGACTCCACCCTCGAAGGCTTGGGCAAGCTCAAACCCAGCTTCGAAATGATGGGCCAGATGGGCTTTGACGCCACCGCGCTGCGAGTCTACAGCCATGTGGAACGCATTCATCATGTGCACACACCGGGCAACAGCTCCGGCATCGTTGATGGTGCGGCATTGATGTTGATCGGCTCCGAGGCCAAGGGGCGCGAACTGGGCCTGCAACCGCGGGCGCGCATTGTCGCCACGGCAGTCACCAGCACCGACCCGACCATCATGCTCACCGGCCCCGCACCGGCTACCCGCAAGGCGCTGGCCAAGGCCGGCCTGCGGGTTGAAGACATCGACCTGTTCGAAGTCAACGAAGCGTTTGCCTCGGTGGTGCTCAAGTTCATCAAAGACATGGGCATCGATGCGGCACGGGTCAACGTCAACGGCGGCTCCATCGCCATGGGCCACCCCTTGGGCGCCACCGGCTGCGCGATCCTCGGCACCTTGCTCGACGAGCTGGAAGTACGCCAGCAACGCTACGGCCTGGCCACCCTGTGTGTCGGCGGTGGCATGGGTATCGCCACCATCATTGAACGCCTCTGAGCCCAAGGAATTTGTCATGACCGATGCCATTCGTTACGAAAAAGGCCAGGACCAGATTGTGGTACTGACCCTGGACATGCCCGGCCAGAGCGCCAACACCATGAACGCCGCCTACCGCGAAGCGATGGCGGCCACCGTCACGCGCCTGGAAACTGAGAGGGACGAGATTGCCGGGGTGGTGATCACCTCGGCCAAGAAGACCTTTTTTGCCGGTGGCGACCTCAACGAGCTGATCAAGGTCGACAAGGCCCACGCTAAGGATTTCCATGACAGCGTGCTGGTGTTGAAGGCGCAATTACGCCGCCTGGAAACCCTCGGTAAACCGGTGGTGGCCGCGATCAATGGCGCGGCGTTGGGCGGCGGCTGGGAAATTTGCCTGGCCTGCCACCATCGGGTCGCGCTGGACGACAAGTCCGTGCAGTTGGGCCTGCCCGAAGTCACCCTTGGCCTGTTGCCGGGTGGTGGCGGGGTGGTGCGCATGGTGCGGATGCTGGGCCTGGAAAAAGCCCTGCCGTATTTGCTCGAAGGCAAAAAAATCCGGCCAGCCCAGGCCTTGCAAGCCGGCTTGATTGATGAACTGGCAGCCGATCGCGAGCAGCTGCTGGCCAAGTCCCGCGCCTGGATTCTCGCCAATCCCGAGGCCAGGCAACCCTGGGACAACAAGGCGTATCAAATCCCTGGTGGTACGCCGTCCAGCCCCAAGGTCGCGCAGATGCTCGCCATTGCCCCGTCGATCCTGCGCAGCAAAACCAATGGCTGCTTCCCGGCACCGGAGAAAATCCTCTGCGCTGCCGTTGAAGGCGCCCAGGTGGATTTTGACACCGCACACCTGATCGAAACCCGCTACTTCACCGAACTGGTGACCGGGCAGGTGGCGAAAAACATGATCGGCACCTTCTGGTTCCAGCTCAATGAAATCAACGCAGGCAGCTCACGCCCGCAGGGTTTTGCCCCTCACGTCACCCATAAGGTTGGCGTGCTCGGCGCCGGGATGATGGGGGCGGGCATCGCCTATGTCAGCGCGTGTGCGGGTGTGGAAGTGGTGCTCAAAGACATCACGCTCGCCGCCGCCGAGAAAGGCAAAGCCCATAGCGCTGCCTTGCTGGACAAGAAAGTCAGCCGTGGGCAATTGACCGCCGAACAGCGCGAAGCCACCCTGGCGCGTATTCATCCTGCTCAGGAGGACGCCGACCTGGCCGGTTGCGGCCTGATTATCGAGGCCGTGTTCGAAGACCGCGAACTCAAGGCCAGGGTCTCGGCTGCCGCGCAAAGCGTGGTTAGTGCCGATGCAGTGATTGCCTCCAACACTTCCACTTTGCCCTTCAGCGGCCTGGCCACGGCGGTGCCCGATCAAACCAGGTTTATCGGCCTGCATTTCTTCAGCCCCGTGGACAAGATGCCGCTGGTGGAAATTATCAAAGGCACCCATACCAGCGCTGAAACCCTGGCCCGCGGTTTCGACTTCGTGCTGCAAATCAAGAAAACCCCGATTGTGGTCAATGACAGTCGTGGCTTCTTTACCTCGCGGGTATTCGGCACCTTTACCAACGAAGGCATCGCCATGCTCGGCGAAGGTGTAGCCGCGCCGATGATCGAGACCGAAGCGCGCAAGGCCGGGATGCCGGTGGGGCCGCTGGCGGTGTCCGATGAAGTGTCCCTGAGCCTGATGAGCCATATCCGCCAGCAAACGGCCAAGGACCTGCTGGCCGAAGGCAAGGCACTGCCGAACCATCCGGCGACGGCGGTGATTGATTTGCTGGTGAATGAATACAAACGCACGGGCAAGGCGGCGGGCGGTGGTTTTTACGATTATCCGGCGGGTGGCCAGAAGCACCTGTGGCCGGAGCTGAAAAACCGGTTCGAACAGCCCGGCAAGCAAATCTCACCCCAGGACGTGCGCGACCGCTTGTTGTTTATCCAAGCCATCGAAACCGTGCGTTGCGTGGAGGAGGGCGTGTTGATGTCCACGGCGGACGCCAACGTCGGCTCAATCTTCGGCATCGGCTTTGCCGCCTGGAGTGGCGGCGCGCTGCAGTTTATCAACCAGTACGGGCTGAACGACTTCATCGCCCGCGCCCGCTACCTTGCCGAGGAGTACGGGGAGCGCTTCTCGCCACCGGCGTTATTACTGGAAAAAGCCGCAAAAGGCGCGCTGTTTTAGACGTTCCACTGTAGGAGCGAGCTTGCTCGCGAAGAACGCACAGGCAACGCTTTTATCCAGGAAACCTGCGTTATCGTTGACGTTCTTCGCGAGCAAGCTCGCTCCTACAGGGAGTGTGGGCGGCCATTGAGGGCTTGCTTTGGGGAGGTATTTCAGGGCAGGCTCTGGGGTGTGCAATATTCCCATCGCCGTGTCAGGTATTTTTTATGTCGCTACGCGTCTGCATCCTGGAAACCGATATTCTGCGTCCCGCTTTGATCGATGAGTACCAAGGCTATGGGCAGATGTTCAAGCGCCTGTTCGCCAAGCAACCGATTGCCGCCGAGTTTGTCGTCTACAACGTGGTGCAGGGCGAATACCCGCCGGACGACGAGGTGTTTGACGCGTACCTGATCACCGGCAGTAAGGCCGATTCGTTTGGCACTGACCCCTGGATCCAAACCCTCAAGGCGTACTTGCTCACGCGTTACGAGCGTGGCGACAAGCTGCTGGGTGTGTGCTTCGGCCATCAGTTGCTCGCGCTGCTGCTGGGCGGCAAGGCCGAACGCGCCAGCCAGGGCTGGGGCATGGGCACCCACGCCTACAAGCTGGATGCGAAGACGCCATGGATGAGTCCTGAGGTGCCGGAACTGACGCTATTGATCAGCCACCAGGATCAAGTGACCACCTTGCCGGAAAACGCCACCGTGATCGCTTCCAGCGAATTCTGCCCGTTTGCCGCGTACCACATCGGCGACCAGGTGCTGTGCTTCCAGGGCCATCCGGAGTTTGTTCACGACTATTCCCGTGAGTTGCTGGAAATACTTCAGACAACCCTGGGTGAAAAGGTCTACACCAACGGCGTGGCCAGCCTGGACCGCGACCACCATGGCGTCACCGTGGCGGAATGGATGATGCGCTTCGTTGCGCATCAGCCTGAAGCCAAGGCTTAAAGCCAGCCCGAACGCTTGAAACTTGCCCATAAACCGGTACAGCCCAGGGTAATAAACCCGAGCACCGCAAAATAGCCGTAGTGCCATTGCAGCTCGGGCATGTTCTGGAAGTTCATCCCATAAATCCCTGCCACCGCCGTGGGGAACGCCAGGATCGCCGCCCACGCGGCGAACTTGCGCTGCACCACGCTCTGGCGTGAAGCCTCCAGCAACACACCGATCTCGATGGTCTGGCTGGCAATGTCGCGCAGGGTGGTGAGGTCTTCCATCTGCCGCGTCACGTGGATTTGCACATCACGGAAATACGGGCGCATGTTCTTGTCAATAAACGGGAAGCTCAGCTTCTGCAGCTCCTGGCTGATTTCCACCATCGGCGCCACATGCCGCTTGAGCCGCAACACGTCGCGGCGCAGGCCGTGGAGATGCTGGATATCACGCTCGTTGAGCGAACTGCACAGCACGTTGCGCTCCAGCTCATCGATCTCGGCATGGATCGCCTCGCTCACCGGCTGATAGTTTTCGGTGACAAAATCCAGCAGCGCATAGAGTACGAAATCTTCCCCATGCTCCAGCAACAACGGTCGCGCCTCACAACGCTGGCGCACAAAACCGTAGGACGCCGAGTGGCCGTTGCGTGCGGTGATGATGTAGCCGTTGCCGGCAAAGATATGGGTTTCGATAAACTCCAGCTTGCCGTTCTCGCGCACCGGTGAGTAGGTGACGATAAACAGCGCGTCGCCGAAGGTTTCCAGCTTCGGGCGGCTGTGCTTTTCCATTGCGTCTTCGATCGCCAGTTCATGCAGGTTGAACTGGCGTTGCAGGTTGTTCAACTCCTGTGCGCTGGGTTCTTCCAGGCCGATCCACACAAAGTGCCCAGGTTTGGCGGCCCAGGCCGCGCCTTCATCGAGGGTGATATCCGAGACTTTTTTACCGGCGCTGTAGACGGCAGCCGCAACAACTCTACCCATGGTGCTGATCACTTCTTATCAAGAGGACAGATGTTGGGCAGCTTAGCCTGAATGGCGTTCCGTTGTTGCTCACCGACATTGCCCACTCCCCTGTAGGAGCTCGCTCGCTCGCGAAAATCGTCAACGATAACGCAGCGCCATCAGTTGACCCGCGTCGCTTATACGTTTTTCGCGAGCAAGCTCGCTCCTACAAGCTCACGGTCCATCTGCGCGATGCACTCATCCATCTGCGTCTGACACGTCAGCAGCAACTGAGGGATGTCATCCACCGTCAAGCCACAGGTAGGAATCGGCGGCAACGAGCGTATCAGCACCTCACCGCTGTTCCAGCGATTGAGCTTCATCTGCGTCACGTAATTGCTGACACACACCTGCACGATCGGCACACCGGCCGCAATCGCCATATGGAATGCACCTTTCTTGAACGGCAACAACCCTTTGCCCAGGTTGCGCGTGCCCTCCGGGAACACCCAGATCGACGTGTCCTTATGCTGCAAGGTATGCGTGGTGGTCAGCATAGCCCGCCGCGCCTTGTGTGCATTGCCACGGTCAATCAGCACATTGCCCGCCAGCCAGAACAGCTGGCCGAACAGCGGTACCCATTTCAGGCTTTTCTTGGCGATGCAGACCGTGCGGTGCGGCACTACATTGCCGAGCACAAACAGATCGTAGTTGGACTGATGGTTGGCGATCACCACGCAGGTACCGGGCTTGTTGCGCAGCGAGTCGACGTCGGTCTTCACGTTCAAGCCCAGGATCCGCATGGCCGGCAACGCATAGAGGCGAGCGCAGAGACGGCTGTTGTCCGGATTGAACGGCCGGCACACACCGACCAGCACACCCAGCACGCCAGCGATCATAAAATGCAGGCCCATCAACAACATACGCAACAGAAAAAGCATCGACACGGCCCATCGGGACAAAAGGTGGCGCAGTGTACGGATGTGCACTGTATTCGGCAATTGCCCCTACAGATGTAGGAGATAGCCGATGTTTAAGCGCATGTTTCCACATTGGCCGATAACGGCTAGCTAGAGCGGCTACGGACGTTTCACATCTATAGGTAAGAAAAAGCCCGACTCAAGGTCGGGCTCAGGCACGAAAGGTGTAGGACTTAGCTCAGGCTATGGCCCTGATCCTGGATGATTGCATCGTCCAGGGCTTCAAGCAGTGCGCGGCGCACTTTCAACTTGGTGTGCTTGTGCGCGTTCATATTGATCTTCTTCAACTGACGCGCCGCTTCCAGTGCAGCCGCTTGCAGTTCTTCCGGTGCAACCACCTTGTCGAGGAAACCTGCGTGCAGGGCGCCTTGTGGATCAAACATCTCGGCATTGATCACCGAACGCTGAAACGCCGACTTACGCAGGCGATCCCGCGCCAGCTCGATACCGGCGTGGTGCATGGTCATGCCAATCGCCACTTCATTGAGGCCAATGCTGAACGGGCCTTCGACGCCAATCCGATAATCGGCCGACAACAACAGGAACGCGCCCTTGGCCACCGCATGACCGGGGCAGGCCACAATCACCGGGAACGGATGCGCCAACAAGCGCCGCGCCAGGGTTGAGCCCGACGTCACCAGGCTAATCGCCTCTTTAGGGCCGGCGGTCATCACCTTCAAATCATAACCCCCCGACAAAATCCCCGGTGTACCGGTGATAATCACCACCGCCCGATCCGTCACGGCCTTATCCAGCGCAGCATTGAATTCACAGACCACCGCCGGAGAAATGGCATTCACCTTGCCGTTGCTCAGGGTCAGGGTCGCGATACCGTCTTCGAAGTGGTAGGCAATCAACTCACTCATGACGCGGTTCCTTGTAGGGCTTGTTATAGAGATAGATGCACAGACGTTACTCACCACGCCCCCGCGGGTAAAGCGCCGTGACTGACTACCCAGTCAGGCTTTTCCCGCGTGCCCAAGGGTAGACGCCCCGCAGCAGGGCGCAGCAACCGTCCCAGACGCCTGCCGCCGATGCCCGAGAATGGCACAATCACCACCCCTCGCCGGGAGGGGAATGGCATAACCGTCTAAGCGCATGAAAATTCTGAAAAAAACCTTTGCCATCAGAAAGGCTTTCGACTACATTAGCGCGCCTCGACAGACTGAACTGGTTTGACGAGATACGGTGAAGTGTCCGAGTGGCTTAAGGAGCACGCCTGGAAAGTGTGTATACAAGAAATTGTATCGAGAGTTCGAATCTCTCCTTCACCGCCACATTCTGAAAACGCAAACCCCTGATTTTCCTAGAGAAAGTCGGGGGTTTGTGGTTTTTGGAGTCTGAAAAATGGCCATATGGGACAGATCTGGGACAGATGGGAGGTTTTCTCGCTGGTGAAGGGGGCCTTCACCGTGTCCCCTGGTGTGCTTACAATGGGCCACTACTCAAGGAGCGACATCAATGGCTATTGAAGATACCCGAAAGCTAATTAAGGTCACCAATGAAGGGCCAGCAAATGGGCTGATCGCCCTGGGTTGGACTCTGCTAGCAGTGTGCGTCTGTCAGGACGGCGCGAGTCAATATGCCGAGTTCCACCTAGGTTGGCAGCAAGAAGGCGAGCCGGCCGAGTTGCCGCGTTATTGATCGAAAGGAATTTTGAAGGCTAGCTCAGTACACTGAGGTCATGGCCCCCCGTAATCACAAGGAATAGCGATGAGCTTCGAAAACTACCAAGATCCCGTTAAATTTAAGGCCATTGGCCGTCCCAAGTGCCCGAATCAGGAATGTAAAAGCACCAACCTAGATGTGTCGCTCAGTGAACACTTATTTGGTCCGTGCAATGGCCAATACGAAGTGGTTTATTGTGCAGACTGTTTGACATTCCTGAGTGCTCATCCGATAGCAATTATGAACGTGATGAGCGGCATCAAGGAAGATGAGAAAATTCCTTACCCGCGAACTTAGTGGCGCGTTATCGTTTGGCTGGTTTATGTGAAAAGCCCCACTAAGTGGGGCTTTTTTATTTTCGAGCGTACGGAATAAAACTCCGAACCTGCGGCCGAGCTATGCTTTTGGCGAGAATGAGCGTGCGGGCAATGGTGGAATTGACGGCAACGGTGGCAACGGTGGAGTTGACCGCAATGGCGGCAATGGGGGAATCGGGGACGGCATATTTTGGAAGGAGGTAGGGTAACGCTTTGGAGTGAAAGGTTTTGTACCAAGCCCCCAAAGTGAGTCAATGTTTCGCAGGTACGTGATCACACGGTGCTCTTCAGCGCTGATCAAACCGTGTAATTCTGTCTGGTGTGGTGAACCAGGTGAACGATCAAACATACCTACTTGAAGTTCCCAGTTATCACCATGACCAGGGTTTTCGCAAATTTTCTGTAGCTGCTGTTCATAGGATTTGAACTCGGCATCACTTCCCCAGAAATAAAACTTCGCCGCGACTATTACCGTAAGTGTTCCCTTTCGCTCACCAATAAACTGTATGGGTGACAACAAGCCGGCCATATATATAGCTTCGATGGTTTCAATAATCCGACTGTCATGATCTTCATCCCAAATCACTGAAAAGTCATGTATCTGAGGAAGCAGAACTGGAGTGCGAGTAACGTCTAGCCATTCTACAGATCGGAAAACGGAATAATGCGTGCCACTGCCAAGATTTCCAATTGGACTTGGCTCGTCGTAGATGCAGGAAAATAAAGTTGAATAGATTGGTAGTTGCATGATTAATCACTCTGATTTCGTCAGATTTAAGTGGGAGTCATCCACTGTGAGTAAGCTTTCGGCTCTCTCACGGCTCGTCTAGGACCATAGCACCTTTGACGGCTCAAGAAATTTAGACTAGATGAGGAAGCTTAATCAGGTGACCAGTGGTCATCGGTAGATTCTCGGGGCGCTATAGGTTCAGCGCTAACTGCAGCATCCCCACAACATCCGGCCCATCCTCATTGATCCACGTCCCATAATGCTGTCGGATCATGTTTCCGTTGGTATGTCCCATCTGTTCCGCGATCCAGTCGATCGACGCTATTCCCGTGGTCAGCAACTGGCTGGCGTACGTGTGCCTGCACTGGCCAGGCCCTCGATAACGGACCCCCGCCGCTAGCAAGTGAGCCTTGAAAAACCTATCCCTAACTACGAAGTCGCTGACGTGCGGCAAACCGCTTTTCGTATTCAGGAAGACGAAGTGCAATTTATGTTGCCGCACCGTCTTGTTGTCCCGCTCAACGATATCAACGGTTTCTGCCTTCTTTTTTCGATTGAGTGCATCGATCTTCTGCAGCGCATCCCAGGCCGGAGCGAGTAGACGGACCTTACGCGTTGATCGCCGGGTTTTGGTCACCCGGTAAGCCCCGCGCACCTTGGACCGACGGAACGTCACCGTGCCTTGCTCCAGGTCGACATCCTCCCAGGCCAGGGCAATGGTCTCGGAAACCCGGGGGCCGGCCCATATCATGAACTGAACCATCAGCAGTTCTTGCGTGCGGTTGGTGTGCGTTTCCAGGATCTGTTTGATTTCCGCCCGGGTGAACGGATCCGGTGCTTCGGGATCTGGCAGGCGCACCATCAAACCCTCGGTCGGGTCATGCGCCACTTTCATCCTGGTGCGATACAGCCTGAACACCTGGCGCACGTTGCTGATGATGTCGCGGATGGTCTTGTTTTTGAGCGTTTTCGACAGGGTTACCTGTATCCATTCCTGCAGATCCAAGTGGTCGATATTATGGATCTGTACTTTCCCCCAGCGTGGCCTGACATGAACCTCTGCCTTGTTGGCATAACCCCGATAGCTGGACGCTGCCACACTGTTGGCTTTGATCTTTAACCAGAGGTCCAAGTAGTGGCCGAACGTGTTTTCGACCAGCTTGGCCGAGTTGGGGAAGTGCCGTGCGTAATCGAAGGTGCCGGTCTGAATCTCGTACTCGATGATTTCGACCATACGCTTAGCCTGGGCCACGTTGGCCGGAGTGTTGCCTCCCGGGATTGTTTCCCGGCATCTCTCCCCGTTGTATTGAAAATAGATTCTCACGGATTTCCCGCGAGCTTCGACCCCACTCATGTAAACCCCTAACGCTGTGCTTGTGTATCGACAGTCTGACGATCGGAAACAAAAAGGCCCGTTTCCGGGCCAAGTATCTGGAAGCGCATCTTCTGGTGGACGCGGCTTATGACTTCGGCTTCTGGTTGCGTAGATGGGCGTTCTGCAGCTGACGCCGCTGGCTGCACTTGTCATGGTTACCTTGGGCGCGCCACCTGCCGCACTGATCGCAAAGGCTGGTGTAGTCAATGTTCCAGGGGAAGCGCCGTGCTGGTGTTGCTGCCGGACTGTCAGACATTGCGCGCTTCACCCCGGGTTCCTGGGTTTGCGAGCAGTTGGGCAACCACCGCCGCATCCGTTTCGCTAAGTTCGCCCAGGGTGTTGGCCAGCTGGCTGAGACTTTCGAGGCGGATTCGTGACTCAGGGGTTTTGTGCACCAGGTAGCCAATGACGGCCGCGCCGATGATCGCGGTGGCCACCAGGTGCCTTGCCGGTGTGGTAGCCTTCGCGCCGCTGCTGCTTAGGTTCTGTGCTTGCATGGTATAGCCCTCTGTTGCGGTTAGGTGTCGGGGAGCTGCAACTCCTCGACACTGCTTCTTTTAAGGTAAGTCCTTACGGGCCAGGTGGATCACCAAGCCTTCAAAATCCGGCTCATGCTCAACGCATGACTGCCACTCCAACACCCTCAAAATCTGTTGCCTGCTGCAGTCGTCCACTAGGATTTCGCGCTGGCCACCGGCTGCCCGAACTTCCAGGATCTCCAACAAACCATATTCCCCATAAGCACCGGCCTGGATGATCGGCGCGCTCTCACCGCTGAAGTCCAGGCGGTCCTGCACTCCCTGCAACTTGCTAGTTTTGCCGTCGCCGGCATTGCCCATAAATATTTGGATCTGCATCGGTCTTGCTCTCCTTTACGCCTTGAATGTCCAGCATTTCACTGTGGTCGGCCGGGGTTGTGAACACGGATTGCGGCTGTTGAACGCAGCACGTACAGCGCTGTGTACGGCCTTATTGCTATCCAGAAATTTGCGGGAACGGGACTCTTTGAGCAGGTCGCGCAACGTGGCCACGTCTGCCAGCTTCTGTTTGTGTTCGGCGGCGCGTTCACAGAATTCGTTGAGGTTGATAGCAATCACGGTGGGGTCACTGCTGTGGTCGACTACCGGGTCTTCGCTCAAGGATTCGAGGTAGTCGTAAACCTCCCAAAACTCGGCCACGGCTGCATGGTCGGAGCTGATCGACGCTTGGCGCTCGATGGCCATCCGCACGATCTGGCGCTGTGTGGCGGCGACCTGGGGATCACTCAATTTCAAGACCAGGCGAATACCGTCCAGTAGCGAGAGCATTTGTGCGTGGTTTTTGCTGATGCGCTCCACGCGGATGTACCCGCGCAGGTCATAGCCGCAGCTGGTGCAATTGCCCTGATCACTGGCATAGGCCGTGCTGCAGGCGAAGCAATGGGTGTGCAAACGACGCAGCTTCGATTCGTGTTCAGGCATGCGCTGGGCGAACAGCTCAAGCACCGCGGATTCCTTGCCCACGGCCCGCAACAGGAAGTGGCTGAGGGTGCCCCCGTCCAGGGCGTTGAGTTGGTCTGCCGCTGCACGGCTCTCCGGTGTGACGGTAGGGCGTACAAAGTGCAGTTTCACAATGCGCGTCATGATTGCTTCGTGGGCGACCACTGCCGCGTTCTGGCTGATAGCGATCGTTCCCCTGAATGGAGGCTCATACGTTTCATTGCCGGCCGTCTTGACGCCTTTGGTGGCCAAGGTGCCGCCGCCGTAGAAGTCTTTCAGCTCGTCCCATTCGAAGGTTTTAGCGTGTGCCCGATCATCGCCGTGGCGATCAGCTTCCAGGAACACCACCGGCATGCCGGAGACCTGGCCCATCAGGCGAGAGCGCCCAGCCTTGGTGGATTTCATAGGGTCAAACCCTTCATAGCCTTCGCGGCCGAGTAGTTTCCAAAGGAGGTTCAAGAGGGTGGTTTTGCCGGCGCCGGCCTCGCCTGTGGCTTCCAGAAAAGGGAAGGACTGATAGCGGGCGCGGATCTGCTCGCAGAACAGCGAGCCAAAGAAGAACACCAGCGCGACGAAGCCCTGGGCGCCGAAGCATGTCCACAGCAACTGCACCCACTTCTCGTCAAAGCCCTTCGCTTCGCGCTGCAGCTTGATCGGGACGCCTTTCTGCAGGGTTTTCAGGCGCAGCTTGCCGAACTCGAAATAGTCTTCGCTGTTGACCTTATAAGTGGTGCCGTCCTTGATCGCGATGTCACCGTAGACGTAGCAGGCGTATTCCTTGCTGTAGCCCACATAGTCGATCGTTGAGACGGTTTTGATGCCGAACAGTTGGTCTTTCATGAGCTTGTCGAGCTGCTGGCCACTGCCGGTAAACATTGCCCCAGCCGCCATACCGAGCAGTCGCTTTTTGAACTCGCTTGCGGCCGACAGCTGGCCGCTGGTGAAGGTGTTTTTCACGCTTTCGGAGTCATGGGGGAAGTCCACACGCATGTAGTACCAGGACTCGTCTGTTACCTCGTTACGCTGGAAATACAGCGCCTGGGGGTAGCAGTTGGCGATCTCCACGACGCTGCCGGACTGCTGCAGCGCTTTTTCGCGCTGTTGCGCCTGGTTCAGCAACTGGTCGTCGTGATTCTCGCTGTCCTCAATGTCGGACATGGCTCGGTTGAATTTCTCCATGTCCAACTTGAACCAATACAGGCGGCTCCCGAAGCTCAGGTGAAATTCCCCGCGCTTGTTCCAGTCGTACATGAGCAAAGCTTTTTCCGCCGCGCTCTCGGCCAGCAGCAGAGCGCCCTGGTGGCGGGCCTGCTTTAGGTCGGTCGCGATCTGGTCGGCGCGCTTGGTTTCGTCCTGGATGAAGCTCCAGCGTTGATGAAGGTCGTTCCAATCTGACTTGCGACCGTCGCGTTGCGGGATCTGCGCTGACTCGCAGACGAAGCCCAGGGCACGTGCTTCGCGGACCCAGCGCCTGGTGTAGGCGTTTGCGCTTGGCTCGTTATCCAAAGCCCAAACCAGCTTGGGCAGCTTGCCGCCTTCCCGGGTTTTAATCAGTGCCTTAAGCGAGTCCCCAGGGAATGCGTTGGAGGACATTGCAGACACGGCCGCGATGTCGTGGTGCACCAGGGCGATGGCGTCGAAGATCCCTTCGACAATCCAGATCTCCTTGGCTTCTAGCAGATCAATGCAGGGCGGGCACCACCAGACGCCGCGATAGCTGTCCTTGGACTTGAAGCGGGCCTTCATTTTGCCGAAGCGGTGCGGCTGATCGATCAGGCGTTCCCACCAACCGCCTCTTTCCAGGGCGAACCGCACAGTGGCGCTGCCGGCGTTGTGTTCAACCGAATAGAACGTTTCTTGGGTGAACCAGCCCTGGATCAGCTCAAACCGAAAGCCCCGGGCGAACTCCAGGTAAGCACGTGCGGTCGCGTTGGGATGTTGGTCCGTCGCCGGCGCACGTTTGCTCCAGTCTTCAAACAGATCGTCGTACAGCTCTTTCACGTGCAGGGTGTGGCCACACTTTTCAGGGCGACCACAAATCACCATCCATGGAGTGTCAAAGCGGGAGTACAGCTCTTTCTTTTTGCACTTCGGGCAGGTGCCGCCGCGCATGTAGTCTGTGCCCGTGCGGTGCTTGAGCCCGAAGTCGGACTGGAGGCGTTGCAATACGTCGTGGCGAAGATCTTCTTTCATGGGGTTACTTCACTGCTTTGAGGCTGTGGGACAGGGCTGCCATCAGGCGTTTTTGCGCAGCCATTACCGGGACATGGGCGAGGATTGCGCCGTGGCGCAGACCGTCCGCAACAAGGCGGAACTGGTCGTCATACCAATGCTCGTTGAGGCTCAAGCGATACTGTTCGCGCAGGTTGGCCAGCAACGCTTCGGCCTCGGCCGGTGGCAGTTGGGTGGTGACAATTACGGCGTTTGTCATCGTTAAACCTCGATTTCAGGCGCAGCTCACCCAAACCCACGTGAGGTGGGGCCGGCGATTGGTTGGATTGGGTGTTACGAGTTGGCGGAGCGCAAACGCACGTTGTCAGGGGCGTTCAGGATGCGTTCATAGATGAGGCTGACGGGTACGGACCAGCAAAATCCTTTGATTGGATCCTTGATCACCACAACGGTGTCGCTGCTGTAGTCCAGATCGAGGCGCTGGCGAAAGGCGATTTCCACCAACTCAGTGTGGGCGAGGGAGACCAGTTTGATTGCGACCGATTCCGTTACGCCGAGGCTGGTAACCAGGTGTTGAATGGTTCTGTTGAGAAGCGTCGACAGGTCGCACAGGTGTTCGGCTTGATGGCGCTCAAGGAATGCCAGTGCGGCGTTCTGCATGCATTCCTGATAGTCCAGGGTATTGGTTTGAACATTCATTTTGCTTTCCCTGATTTGGCGCGGTACAGATCGATTGCTGCATAGACTTCGGCAGTCCGTGCAGCCATGTGCAGGGTGTGGGCGTTCTGTATCAACTCCGCCTCTGCGTCGGTGATGACACCGTCATCGAGCGCCTGAGCAATGGCTTGATCGACCGTTCCCTGCTTGGCCGAACTCTGCATAGCCCGCGCATACATCTCTACGTTGTCCAGGTTCTCGGGGGGGATCACGGGCACGAACATGCCGCCATACATCGCCGCCACGTAGTTGGGAAAGTGTTGGGTACCGGTGACTTGCTCCAGCAGGAAGATCTGCGTATCCGTCAAAGGACGGCAGTTGTTGTTCTCGTAGGCGTGGTTATCAAACTTCTTAAGTGGCAATCCTATCCGGGCAGCGGCGCATTCGCGGCCACCTTCGAAGGTGCAAATAATTGCACTGACCACTTCACGACGTGTTTTTAGAACCTGGCTTTCCATCTTCTGCTGTTCCCTCAGTTCGCTGGCCATTACTGTGCAATCACGCCGTTTTTAATGCCGAGTAAAACGGCGGCACGGTGTGCCTCTCCACGGCGACATTGGCTTTGGCCGCTCAGCACCGCATAAACGGTGCTGGGGTTCAGATCGTGTTCCGTCGCAAAGTCTTTTGCTGACTGACCACGTTTTTCTAATGCTTCCCGCGCCTGTATGCGGGCTTGCTCGGTGATGCGTGTCTTCGGCATAGTGCAGATCCGTGCAGTTTCATGTGGTGTGAGATGCACAATGATACACTTAGGTGCACTTGTAAAGAGTAGGGATGAAAATAAGTGCATCTTTCTGAAGAGATAGGTAATCGGCTGCAAGAAGAACGGAAGCGATGCGGCATGACACAACTCCAGCTCGCGGAAGCGTTGGGTATTTCTAAGCGAACACAAGCCAACTACGAATCTGGGTCGAGTGACGCTACAGCCTCCTACCTGAGCAATGTCGCTGTTCAGTTCAATTTCGATGTGCCGTACATCCTCACGGGCCGTCGTACTACGCTGGCGCTCGATTCGCTTGACGAGCTGGAGGACAGAATCGTTCAGCAATACCGCAGCATTCCCGAGGACGATCAGAGAGCTATTCGCCGCTTTGTTAAGGCCTTGGCTGACGATGTTGTCAAAGGGTCGATCTGAACAGAGTGTTTCTGCCATGCCATCGGCTTGCCCCCATATCAGTGCGTCAGCAATTGATTTTATGGAGTGGTAAGCATGTTGGATCGCACAAACGCCGATGTCGGTTACGTTGAAATGGCTGCATCTGCGCGGTATGAGCTTTCGCATATTGAACGTCGCCTGATTGGGTTCTATCGCCAGTTAAGTCAGCGTGACCAGGAGCAATTGCGCCGACTGACCGAAGCGCTGATGAGCAACCCGGACCAGTCAGACGAAGATTGATTTTTGAGCCGCCGACATGTTGCTGTCGGCGGTAAACATCATGCGACCGCTTGCGATCCAAGCTTTTCGAATAGCTCGCGCTGCTGCGCCCTAGGCATGTCTCGTAGCCGATCAATCAGCAGCCGGTCGAATGTCTGCGCCGAAGGGCTGAGCGTGTGAGAAAACGTTAGGTTTGCCACCCAGCTATGCCCGCACTTTGCGTCGAGGCATTGGCAGTAAAGCTTCGCGAAGTCAGTGGATAGCACCTCACGCGATGCGATCCGACCTTTGTGCCCACACTTACAAGTCACTCTCATGTTCCCTCCCCAGGGTGCAGCGAATTGCCACTATGTTCGCATGTGATGCAGGATATTTCTCTATCTTTGAAATATCAGGTAGTGGTTTCGCCTGCTTTATCGATCTTTTTCCAGTCGATGCGCCTGTCATGGCGAAGCGTGTCATTCAGTTGGTTGAACAGCTGACAGATCGGCCTGATCTCGTTGCTGGTGTACACGCGATCGATCTTCTCAATGTCCCCAAACCCGCCGCTGTTTTCCGGGATGATCCCGGCCAGGGCGGGGTTCATGCGCCAAGCAGCGATCACGTCATTGCGGGTAATGTTCTTCACCTTCTCCAGCTCGTCCTTGGCCTGGAAGTCGCCCACAGGGATGATCTGGATCGCGTTTTCCTTGCCGTTCGGGATGTTGACGAACATAGAGCGGAAGTTGCCCACGCCCTTGCTGGCGCTGATCTGTGCGCGCAGGTTCTCTTCGTCTTCCTCGGTCAGGTCCGGGTCGTTGGTGTAGAAGATGTAGCCCGCGTGCGCGCCGTTGCTGTAGTAGCGCCGGCGGAACAGGGTCGCGGCTTCGTTGAGCAACAGCGCCTGCAGGCCGCCCAAGTAGTCGGGCACGCCGTAGATATTTTGTTCCACGTCGTAGTCCAGGACGTGTTCGATTTCGTCCTGGTGGAAGTCCATGTATTTGCTGTCTGGCAGTAGCATCCTGAAACCGCCGTCGACCTTCACCCGCATGTTGATGGCGGGCAGGTGTTGCATCTCCAGCACTTCGCCAAAGGCGTTGGTATCGCGATAGAAATACGCTTCGCCAAACACCATGTAATCCAGGCTCGCCCGGCCCATGGTCTGCGTGCTGCAGCCCTCGGACGGGATGAATTCACGCAGCAGCAGGTTGCGCTTGAACTTGGGGATGGCGCCGTGGTGTGCGTTGGCGCGCAGCAGCTTGGCCAGGCCCGCCCGTGATACCGGCGGCTTGTAGATTTCGCCGTCGTCGCTGAGAAATACCCCCAGGTACTCGCCTATGTTGCCGGACAGTACCTGTTCGGGTTCCCCGAAGGTGAACGCCCGCATGGGCTGCTGCTGTCTTACCTGCTGGCTGGCTTGAGGTTTTCTGCGTCGTTGCTTGGGCATTGTTTCCGCTCGTGACGTAGCGGCTACGGCGCCGCTTGTTGGTATTGAGGGGTTCATTGGCCAGGGCGTGCATTACCGCCCAAGCGATGTCGGCGTGGCCGGTGGCGTCGGTGCGCGAAGCGCTGTAGGTCACCTGGCCGCTGGTGGTGGTGCCGCGCTTGATGGTCAGGAATGCCTGGGCGATGTCCGTCCAGCCGGCGTCCCACTCGATGCGACTGCCCTGGATCGTGTCTTGGGCCTTGAGTACCAGGGTGTTTTTGGTCTCCAGGCTGTAATGGATCGGCGTGGCCTTCGCGTAGAAGTCGCGCACCAGGTCGAACACCCCATAGCCCACACCGGTGATATCGATCCCGATGTGCTGCACATTGAAACGCTCGGTGAGCTTTTTGACCTGGGCGGCTTGATAGGTGAACGAATGGCCCCGCCAGCTGTGTTTTTCCAGGATGCGGAATTTCGCCCCGGGTTCCAGTGGCGGGGCGACCACCACGCAGGTGGCGTCGTCGCGGGTACGGCTTGGATCGTAGCCAAGCCATACCGGGCTATTGCCGAACGGCCGATCCAGTTCCGGGTCGTAGTCCTCCCACAACGACAGGTCGGAATAGCAGCGCTCCAGATCCTTGAGGCCGAACGCGCTCTGGCTGCTGTCGATGAACTTGCAGTAGAACAGCTGCTGGAATTTGTCTTCGTCGTACTCCAGCTGCAGCTGTTCCAGGTCGAACAGATCGCAGCCGCCGGCGATGGCGTCGTCCAGGGTAATGGTCTTCCGCCATTGGCCATCCGGGCACAGCGCGCCCTGGGTGTAAGACGCCTCGGTGGGCCAAGTGCCGCCGGCTTTCTTACCGCGTTTGCTGTTGCGGAATTCCTCACCAGACCAGAACGGGTACGCCTGATGCGACACCGCGCTGGGCGTCGAGAAATAGGTTTTGCGCCACTTCTTGTGGGTGCCCATGGCGCTGGCCACGGTGCTGAGTTTGTCGAAGTCACGTATCCAAAAATACTCATCGACATAGACGTGGCCATGGTAGCCCTGGGCGGTGCTGCTGTTGGTGCTGAGAAAGCGCAACTCGGCGCCGTTGCTGAGCGTGATCGGGTTGCCGGTCAGCTCGATGTCGAACCACTGTTTGGCAAACTGGATGATGTAGCTGCGGAAAATCTCCGACTGCGAGCGGCTGGCCGACAGGAACACCTGGTTGTCGCCAGTCAGCACCGCATCCATGAAGGCTTCGCCGGCGAAGTAGTAGGTGAGGCCCACCTGGCGGCTTTTCAGGATGTTACGGATTCGGCACGTCAGCGGGTTTTGCTTGGCCGCGAACAGCTCCTGCTGATAGCGGTACATCTTGCTGATGAACTTATCCAGGAAGTCGACTTCGGTCAGCCCGCTGATGTCGTTCTTGGCTTTTTTCTCGCGTTTCTTCCCTCCGCTATCGCCACGGCCCGAACGTTCCCCACGCGCGCCCTGGCGGCGTTCCTGCGGTTCGCTGGCTGATTCCCCAGCCGGCGCCGGCGACGGCTTGACCGCTTGCTTTAACAGGCGCTCGCGCACCGTGGTCAGCCGGTCCAGCTCGTTGAGTTCGTCTTTGGTTAGGCTGCTGGCTTTGTCCAGGAGCAGAGTGATTCGCCTGCCGACAGCGGTCAGCGGTTCTTCGTCCGACAGCATGTCTTCCCAACCGCCCTGGCGTATCCAGTAATAGACGATGCGGATGTTAGGCAGGTTGAGCTGCGCCTGAATTTCCTTGGCCTTACAGCGGCGTAGAAACAGGCGTTTAGCGGCTTCTTTAACTTCGGTCGAGTAGTACATGGGCCGCAGTCTATGCGGCGAAAACGCTGGAAACGCGGGGTTAAATTCCGTGATCCACCTATATCGTGGATATAGGAGAAACGCGCATTTGAACCGTTTGTTTGGGGCTTGGCGGCTCCCTATCGTGGCGGCTCATTCAGTGATTGAGCGCAGTCAAACCCATGCCCCGTTCCCTTGTTTCGTTTTGGAAGCGTGTCGCCACCAGCGGACCCACCGTTGATGGGCGCGTGATCCTTCCCCAGGAACTGCGTGACATCGCTGAAACCTACAAGCCGTCTCTTTATACGGCGGTGATCTGGTGTGACCACGAGCGCTGGCCAGGTTCCCACGGCACCGTTTATGCCGTGCGCTTGGTAGAGGAGGGCAAAGACCTGGAGCCGGGCGAAATAGCGCTGGAAGCGCAATTGAAGCCAAACGACCGCCTGCTTTACCTGAATGATCAGGGCCAGAAGTTGTTCAGCAGCATTGAAATCACTCCGGACTTTCGTGGCAGCGGCAAAGCCTACCTGACCGGTTTGGGCGTAACCGACCAGCCCGCCAGCGTGGGCACCCAGGAACTCTACTTTTCCAACAAGAACAGCGGCGCCTCCTATTACGCCGCCTCGGTCGAACTCGGCCGCTTCCAGGACGATAGCCAACCCACCGCCGAAACCGGACTGATCAACGCTCTGACGAGCTTTTTCAAGCGTCTCGCCGCTGATGTGTTGCCCACCGAAACCACTCCACCCCAAACAGAGAGCAAACCCCCAATGGATGAAGCTACAGCAACGGCTTTGACGGCCCTGGTGGCGCAGCTGCTGGTTGTCGCTGCCGGCCTTCAAGCCGTCATCGAACCCGCCGCCGCAGATGCCCCCGAGCCCGACCAGGACCTGATTGATGACGTCAGCACGGCCGTGGACGACATCGTGGCCACCGCCGAGGAAGAGCGGGAATTCCGCCGCAAGGGTAAGGGCAATCAGTCCGTACTTGCCAAGCTGGATGCGCTGCAGAAGCAGTTCAGCGCGCTGCAGAACACATCTGCCGGTCGCCAGTTGCCACGCAATCCTGGTCCGGTAAACCCTAAAAAGCCGCGAGTACTCTGACATGGCCCAGCCATTAAGCGCCCGTGGCGCCAAACAGTATGCCGAGCTGCAAGAAGCGATGGCCGAAGCGTACGGCGTCGAGCGATCGAGCCGTATGTTCAGCGTGGAACCGACGATTGCCCAGGAGCTGAACGACGCAATCACCGCGAAAGCCGACTTCCTGGAACGTATCAACGTCGTCCCGGTAAGTGAGATCAAGGGCGAAAAAGTCTTTATCGGTGTGAATGGCCCGGTCACTGGCCGCACCAACACCAAGACCACCGACCGCGAAGCCAAGGACGCATCGGCGCTGGATAACACCCAATACGAACTGGCTGATACCCAGTCGGACGTGGGCCTGCCATACGCCAAGATCGATGCCTGGGCGAAGTTTCCCGACTTCAAAGAGCGCTATTCCGCTGCAGTGCAAAAACGCATTGCCCAGGACCGTATCGTTATCGGCTTCCACGGAACCCGTGCCGCCCCTCAGACCGATCTGGCGGCCAATCCAAAGCTGCAGGACGTGAACAAGGGCTGGCTGCAGCAGCTGCGCGAGCAGGCCCCGCAGCAGGTGCTTAAAGAGGGCGCCACCGCCGGCAAGGTGACGTTGGGCGCTGGTGGTGACTACGCCAACCTTGATGCCCTGGTGCATGACACCAAGCAGATGGTGGACGAGATCCTGCGCGAAGACGGCGACCTGGTCGCGATCATCGGCACTGACTTGCTCGCCTCTGACAAGGCCAAGCTGTACACCAAACAAGGCGATACGCCGACCGAAAAAGAGCGCATCGAAAATGCCCAGGTCATTGCGACCTATGGTGGTCTGCCGGCTTTCAGCGTGCCGAACTTCCCGGTCAACGCGGTGCTGGTCACCAGTTGGGACAACCTGTCGATCTACTACCAGGACACCAGCTGGCGTAAGCAGACGATCGAGAACCCGAAGCGCTCCCGCGTCGAGGACTACAACAGCCGCAACGAAGGCTACGTGATCGAGCAGCTGGAAAAGATCGCGTTCACTGAAAACGTTGAATTGGTGGCGGCGTGAGTTTGGCCCTGGCGCACAAGCGCCGCACCCTGGCCATGGGCAGCACAGCAGTAGCGGCGCTCGCCGCTGCTGCAAGCTTGGCCTACTCGCCGGCCGATGCCCTGAGCAGTCCCGCCAATGCGCGCAAGCACTTGCTACTGCAGGAAGCCGCGTTGGACCAGGACCTGGAGCGCCTGAGCGCGATGAAAGGGGCTTTGGCGGGACGCCAATTGCTCAAGCGCGACGAGCTGCTGCCCAAGTACCAGGAATACGTCCAGCGCTACTGCGAGTCGGGGCTGAACTTCCCTAACCGCGTTGCGGTGCAGGTGATGGTGTGGCTGTTCGACACCGCCCAGTTCGAAGACGCGCTGGAGCTGGCCGACTTCCTGATGGAGCAAGGCCAGAAGATGCCGGAGCGATTCAAGCGCCGCGACATCCAGACCTTTGTTGCTGATGCGATAGCCGACTGGGCCTACGACGAATACAACGCGGGCCGCAGCCCTGAGCCCTACCTATCCGAGCTGTTGCCCCGCGTTGACGGCGAATGGGACCTGCCTGAGCAGATCCCGAGCAACTACCACAAGTTGATCGGCATGCGCGCTATGGAGGCTGAGCAGTGGAAAACCGCGCTCAAGCATTTGGAGCGCTCTACCGAGCTGTACCCGAAAGCCGGCAACGACACCCGCATCAAGAAGGTCCGCAGGGCCTTGGAAAAACAAGCGGCTGCTAACCCGGCTTCCGAATAACCGACTACCCCCCCCAGCGGGGACTTGTGGAAGTGCGCCGCCCATTTATGGACCGTCCCACTGAAAACAGGCTCCCCGCCCTATTTGAGCGGCCAGCAATGAGCTTTTCCGGGAGACCCACCACCTTTGTGGAACAGGCGATTGAGAATGACGGCTTCTGGCCCGACCTCTCTGTGGCCGAATTCCAGAAAGAACAACGCCTGCCGGCGGAGTACCTGGTAGAGCTGCTGGCCGACGCGTTGAACACTGCAATGGTTGAGGTCAACACCGACCTGGCCAAATGCAAAGCACGCTGGCAAGCCAACGGCGTTACGCGTGTCGAGTCCGCGGACTCCACGGTGCTGCCTGAGCGCGCTTTCCAGGTGAAGCTGTACAAACGTGCGGTGTACTGCCGCGCCAAAGGCAATGCGTTGCCGCAGTTTCCCACCGTCACCCGTCGCGAAAGCGCTGAAAACACCGGCAAGGAAGCGCCCGAGCGTGCCGAAACCTTCTTGGCTTTCAGCCAGCAGGCCGTGCGTGCCCTGCAGGGCCGTGGCCGCATCACGGCGGCGTTGCTGTGATCCAGTTGCAGGCGCTGACCGCCTACCTGATGGCCCGCAACCTGGTGCCGCCTGAGCAGTTCGACAGTTGGACCGAACAGGTCAGCCTTGAGCTGATCTGGAAGCCCGACCGCGATGGCCTGCACATGTCTGATATGCGCTACCGCGCTGTGTTCTCTCTTGAGCGTTTCACCGGCAACCCGGCACGACTGATGGCCCTGGTAGGCAGTTGGCTGGAAAACCACGATCCCGATCGGGACCGACACGAACTGCCAGCGCCGCTGTTTGCTGTTGAACCGCTTGACCAGGACAGCTTCGATGTAGACCTGTCCCTGGAATTCATCGAGCCGCAGTACCTGGCCGAAGATCCCGCCGGCGAGATCGAGGCGTTCGGCAAAACATGGGCGTTCGTCCCCTTCGATCTGTGGGTAGCTGAGCAAGGCGAGGTGGGCAGCGATGGCCGCTAGTCCGCTCGCCCTCGATGTCAGGGGCATGGTCAACGTCGACGCCCAATTGGCGTTGCTTGAGCTGCCGCCCCAGTTGCGACGGCGACTGCTGAACAACGTGACCAAGCGAGTGCGGACGATGAGCCGCAAGCGGGTACGTGAACAGAAGAACCTGGACGGCACGCCGTTCGCTGAGCGCAAGGGCTCGGCCAAGGGCAAAAAGAAGATGGAAGCCGGCCTGGCCAAACTGCTGCAGGTGACCCGTGTCAGCTCCGAAGAAGCCGAACTGGGCTGGAAAAACGCCCTGACCCGTTGGGTCGCCGCGCAGCAGCACAACGGCGTCAGCGAGCGACGTACCGCCGCGCAGATGCGGCGCTGGAACAAAGTCCCCCCAGGCATCGCCTGCACCGACAAACAGGCCAAGCGCTTGCGTCGGCTGGGCTTCCGCGTCCGCCAGAAGGGCAAAAAGGCGTTGGCCAGGCCGTCAGTGGCCTGGATTCAAGAGCATGTGAACTACGCCAAGGCCGGCTTGCTGATCCGCATTTTGAACGACGAACGAACCGAGTCCACCGGCGCGCAGAGCTGGGATATCACCCTGCCAAAACGCCAGTTCCTCGGTGTGGAGAGCGGAAACGAAACCCGCGACCTGGTTAACCAGGTGTTCCAACAAATCCTTAATTCACCCCGCTAACGAGGCACACCATGGCACTTGGCAAGGTCAGCGTTAACAATCTCAATCTGGGCCAAGGCGCCGTGACTGAGATCGAGCGCTATTTTCTGTTCATCGGTCCCGGCCCGAAAAACATCGGCAAATTGATCGCCCTCAACACCGACAGCGACCTGGATTCGCAGCTGGGCGTACCGGCCAGCGACTTGAAAACCCAGGTCACTACTGCCCGCTTGAACGGCGGTGATCGCTGGGCCTGTCTGGCGGCGCCGATCAGCGCTGACGGTGATTGGAAAATCGCCCTGGAAACCGCGCAGCAGCAGGGTTTTTCCGTCGAAGGGGTGGTGATCACTAAGCCGGTATCCAAGGGGGACGAACTGTCGGCCATGCATGACGCGGCTATTTCCCTGAACAACACCTACGGCCGGCGCGTGTTCGTCATGGCAGCGTCTGCCGGCATCGTCGCACCGCTGACCTGGTCTCAATACCTGGTAGAGCAGAAGGCAATCACCGCCGACGTGGCCGCGCCGCGTGCGCTGGTGGTTCCACAGCTCCACGGCAATGACCTGGGCGTGTTGGCCGGTCGCCTGGCCAATGCCGCCGTCAGTATCGCAGACAGCCCCATGCGTGTGGCCAGCGGCCCCGTGCTGGGCCTGGGGCCGGTCCCTGTCGACGCCGAAGGCATCCCGCTGCCATCCGCGATTCGTGCCGAGCTGGATAAGGCGCGCTTCTCGGTCGCCCAGACCTATCCCGACTACCCAGGCGTGTACTGGGGGGACGGCAATATGCTCGACACGCCGGGCAGCGATTACCTGGTGATCGAATACCTGCGCCTGGCTGACAAAGCCGCTCGCCAGATCCGCCCCTTGTTGATCCGCCGCGTGGCCGATCGCCGCTTGAACAGCACCGCCAACAGCATGGCCGTGAACGTCAACGCGCTGATGGCGCCACTGCGCAAGATGGCCAAGTCGACCAAGTTCGCCGGCCAGGTGTTCCCGGGCGAGATTCAAACGCCCAAAGACGGCGACATCGTACTGACCTGGACGAGCAAAACCGCCGTTGAGGTGTACATCAAGCTCAAGCCCCACAACTGCCCGAAAGACCTCACGGCGAACATTGCCCTGGACCTTTCCACTGACGATTCGGAGTAACCCCCATGTCACGTATTGGCGGCAAGAACTTTGACGTGAACCTGGGCGATCTGCAGGTCCACGTCGAGAGCTGCACCCTGGATATCACCGACAACAGCAAGACCGCGCAAACCCGGGGCGTGCCTGATGGCTATGTCGACGGCGACGTGGCGGCAGCTGGCGAGATTGAGCTGGACTCTACCAACTTCTCCCTGGTGGTTGAGGCCGCACGTACTGCAGGCAGCTTTCGCAAGCTGGAAGCGTTCGATGTTGTGTTCTTCGCCAAGGCCGGCGACGACGAGCTGCGCATTGAGGCATTCGGCTGCAAGTTGAAGGTGTCCAGCCTGTTGAACATCGATCCAAAGGGCGGCGAGAAGACCAAGCACAAGGTGCCGTTTGAAGTCACCAGCCCGGACTTTATCCGCATCAACGGCGTGCCGTATCTGGATGCCACCGAGATTGAGGGCATTAGCTGATGGTCTGCCCGTTCGATCGCGCCCAAGCCCTGGAACAGCGTCAGCGGGACCAGGCTATCGACGCCCAGTTGGCCCAGGCCCGGCGTGAGTCAGCGGGCCCAAGCCTTACTCACTGCCAGGACTGTGACAACGAGATTCCTGCAGCGCGCCAGGCGCTCGGCGGCAAGACCCGCTGTGTCCCGTGCCAGTCTGTTTTCGAAAAAGGAGTGCAGCGATGAGCACGAATCAGGCGGCCCAGGACACCGCGATCGCACTGGCGAAGGCGTCACCTGCGATCGGTGTAGCGGCCACTGGAGCGACAGGGGCCGTCGACTGGTCGGCTGTCGCCTACATGCTGACTGCCGTTTACATGGTGCTGCAGATCCTCCTGTTGGTTCCCAAGTATCGCCAGATGTTGCGCGACTGGAAGGTGAAGCTATGAGCCTGCGCGGCAAGATCGCCGCCGGCGCTATCGCACTCTGCAGCTCCACGCTGGTGGTGTTCCTGGGCACGTGGGAAGGCAACGGCCAGAACACTGTCTACGCCGACAAGTTGGCCCGTGGCCTGCCCACCGTGTGCAAAGGCATCACCCGTCATACCAGCCCGTACCCCGTGGTCGTGGGTGACTACTGGTCGGATGCCCGGTGCAACGAGGTAGAGCAGCTGGTGATCAGCAAGGGCCAACTGCAGCTGGCTGACTGCATCACCAATCAAGACGTGGGCCAGAACACATTCGACGCCCTGAGCAGCCATGGCCACAACTTCGGCAACCCCAGCACCTGCGCCAGTCGCGCCGTGGGCCTGATCAACGCCGGCCGCATCAAAGAGGGTTGTCAGGCCCTGGCCTGGGCGCCTGATGGCAAAAGCCCGGTGTGGGCCTTCGTCACCACCGCCCAGGGCAAGAAGGTGTTTATCCCGGGGCTGCACGCGCGCCGTTTGGCGGAAGCGGCTCTGTGTGAGGCGGGCCTGTGATGCGCGAAGGCACTTTCATCCTGGTGCTGTGCCTGGTGGCCTGGTTCGGCTTTGACCTGCTGGAAGGCCAGCGCGACAGAGCCCGTAGCGAGCGTGACGCCGCGCTATTCGAAGCCAGCGGCCTGCGTGAAGCGGCGCGCATCAGCGGCGAGATGCTGGCCGAGCGTGACGCGATCGATCTTCAACGAACCCTGGAACTGAGTCATGAACGTGCTGAAAACGATGCTCTGCGCCTTGACGTTGGCTCTGGCCGTAAGCGGCTGCCAGTCAATGCCACCTGCAGTAGCGTCCCAGCCACCACAGCGGCCAGCGCCGGCGGCGTGGCTGATGCAAACACCCCCGAACTCACAGCAGACGCTCGACAGGATTATTTCACCCTCAGAGATCAGCTTGCCCTCAGTCGGCAAATGATCCTGGGCCTGCAGGACCACGTGCGCCGGGTTTGCCTGCGCTGAACCTTACTTTTACCCCTAAACGGAGCAACACCCATGACCGATAGACGCGAAATCACCCTGGAAATTGGCGACCAGGAATTCACCTTTGAGCTGACCCCTCAGGACGTCACCAAATACTTCAACGCGGTGAACCAGAACAACAAGGTTTCGCCCGCCAACAACTTGCTGGTCACCACCGTCAAGCAAGAAGAACGCGCCAGTCTCAAGGGAATGCTGGGCAACCCGGTGTTGGTGATGCAACTGGCCGGCACGCTCCTGGAGGAGTACGGCCCTGATGTTGAAGTCACCGTAAAAAAGCCCTCGACCACGCCGAACGACTGACCGAAAACGGCCTTGGCCAACTGGTAGCCCTGGCCAGCCGCTGGCTACCTGGGGCCGAGCCCACCGCCGAGGTGATGGGCACGGCCAAATGGCTGGAGGACGAGCACTGGCGGCGGATGGAAATTGCCATCGCCAACGGTATCGCCCACGCACTCAACGGATAAACATCGATGACAGACCGTAGCGCCCGCCTGGCCTTCATTCTGAGCCTGACCGATAAGGTCACCGCCCCCATGGGCAAAGTAAAAATGGGTTTTTCCGATCTGGCTGAACAGAGCGAGAAGCACATCAAGACTATGGGGTTTGGTCTGGCGGGCATCACCGGCGCGTATGTCGGTATCACGCAGTCGATGGAACCGGCCCTGGAGATGAACCGCGCCCTGGGCGAGGTCCGATCGCTGGGCGTGGCCGAAGATGCGTTGAACGCTCTGAACCGCAAATCCCTGGAGTTCTCTGTCGCCTATGGCGAGAACGCCCGGGATTTTGTCGCCTCGGCATACCACATTGAAGGTGCGATCAAAGGGCTGGTAGGCAATCAGCTGGCGACGTTTACCAATGCCAGCGACGTGCTGGCCAAGGCCACCAAGTCCGACGCCGACACCATGGGCACCTATGTCGGCACCATGTACAACCTGTTCAAGGGCCAGGCCGACGCCATGGGCAAGGGCCAGTGGGTTGAAACGCTGGCCGGCCAGACCGCCACGGCGGTGCAGTTGTTTCGCACCAGTGGCGAGCAGATCGGCGAGGCATTCAAAAGCGCCGGTGGCCTGGCCAGCACCGCAGGTGTGAGCCTGGCCGAGCAAATGGCGGTGTTGGGCACCTTGGGCGGCACCATGGACGGCGGGGAGGCCGGTGGCCTCTACAAGTCATTCTTTGAGAACGTCAGCGGTGCATCGGAAAAGCTCGGCATGTCCTTTGTCGACCAGCAGGGCAAGTTGCTGCCGATGATGAACATCCTGGACAAGCTCAAGGGCAAGTTCGGGGATCTGTCGATCGAGGCCAACGGCAAGCAGCTACGCGACGCCTTTGGTGGTGAAGCGGCCCGCCTGATCACCACCCTGATGGGTGACACCGGCCGCTTGAAAAACGGCATGGAACAGCTCGGCAATGTGCGTGGCCTGGAAAACGCCGAGCGCATGGCCAAGAACATGGTGGACCCGTGGCAACAGTTCAGCGCCGCCGTTCAAGCACTGCGTATCGCATTCGGCCAGTCATTGATCCCGATCTTGACACCGCTTATGGATCGCCTGGTAGGCATTGCCAGCACGCTGACCCGCTGGACCCAGCTGTTCCCCAACATCACCCGTTTGATAGGAATTGTCACTCTGTCGTTCCTGGCGATTACGGCCGCCATGTCCTTACTCACCCTGACGGTGGGGCTGTCGAAAATGGCTTGGCTGGGGACCGTTGTAGTGTGGAACGCTCTCACCTGGTCGGGTTACCGCAGCATTGCCATGTTCCTGTACCACACCGTTATGGTGATCGGCTTCGTGGCCGGCCTGGTGCTGATGGTCGCCTGGATGGGCCTGGTTAAGGGCGCCATGCTGCTGTGGCAGGGCGCTATCTGGCTGGTCAACACCGCGTTGCTGGCCAACCCGGTGACCTGGATCGTGATCGGTATCGTTGCCCTGGTCGCGGCCGTGGCGGCGGCGATCATCTACTGGGACCAGTGGACCAGCGCGCTACTCAACAGCGAGGCGTTCAAATGGGTCAGCGGCCAACTGACCGCCTTGTCTGACTGGTTCGATTCGATGGGCGGCTGGTCGAGCATGGCTAGCGCCGCCTGGGATGGCATCGTCAACATCTTTAAACAGGCCATCAACGGCTTGATCGAGATGTTGAACAAGATCCCCGGCGTGAACATCGAGGCGGCGTTTGGTGACATGCCGGCAGCGCCTGAGCTGCCAGGTATCAGCGCACCCACCGTCGAGGCGCCGTTGCTGCCGCAACTGGTGAGCGCACCCCAGCAGCCTATCCAGGCACCGCTGGCAATGGCCAACACACCGAAAATGCCGGCGTCAGCCATGCCAACCCTAAACGCCCTGCAGCCCCAGGCTCAAGCGCCAGCCTTGGTCCTAGCCCCGGTACCGAAAACCCCGGCGCCGATCGCGCAGCCACTCGCCGCCCTGGAGCCACCACGCCAACCGCCGGCCCTGGTGTTGGCCTCGGCCCCTACCGAGAAGGCAGAACAGAGCCAACAGCGCATCAACGGCGCTGTGGCCAGCCTGTCACCGAAACGGCCCGACGCCGTGCCCCGGGGCGGTCTGCTGGCAAGCATCCAGAACAACAACCAAACCCAGAACAAGGGCACCCACGTGGAGAACGTGAACATTCACACCGGTAAACAAATGAACCCGCTGGAGCTGGAAGGCATGTTGGCCATGGCGGTGGGGGGATGAGCGAATACATCGACCTGCTGATCATCGACAACGACCTGTCGCTGGACCCATCCCGTCAGCCTTTGCTGATCGAGGACCGGGCCAGCATCGCCCAGGACATTGCGCACATGATCCGCGAGAGCGGCTTGCTGGTCACGCTGGTGGCAGAGCGCAGCAAGTTGCGTCAGCGCGACTGCATCCAGCAACTGGAGCTGCTGGTGGAGGCCGACGCACGCCTGGTACCGGGCACCGCGTTGATTAACCAGGTGCAGCCCGGGCAGTACCTGGTCACGGCCAAAACCCTGAAGTTCGGTGACATCGAGGTGACCCTGTGAGCGACGTCGATTTTAAACAGGCGCTGGCTGACGCCGGCATTCCGATCACCGAAGAAGGGCTGCGCCAAGCCTGGGAAAAGGAAGTCGCTGCCCAGGGCAGCAAGATGAGCAACACCAGTGCCTACTCCCCGTTCTGGCGGGTGATCACGGCCCTGGTGACCAAGCCAGTCATGTGGCTGATCAGCTTTGTCAGTGACACCGTGCTGCCTAACTTCTTTGTCAAAACTGCCCGCGACAAGTGGCTGGACATGCTGGCCTGGGCGGTCAACGTCGAGCGCAAGGGCGCGACCAAGGCCAAGGGCGTGTTGCTGTTTACCCGTGACGTCGCCGGCGGCGCGTTGGAGCTGCCCGCCGGCATCCTGGTGCAATCGGCGGCTATCAATGGCCACATCTATCAACTGGTGACCACCCAGGCCGCGACCTTCGCTGACGGGTTGGTGCAGTTGGAAGTCCCTGTAGAAGCCCAGGACGTAGGCAGCGGCTACAACCTGGCCCCGGGTTATTACGCGATTCTGCCGGTACCCATCGCCGGCATTGTCCAGGTGGTGAACGCCGATGGTTGGCTGATTGCACCAGGTGCAGATCCTGAGCCGGATGATCAGCTGCGTTTGCGCGTGCGTAACCAGTTCTCGGCGGTCAACCAGTGGCACACCGACGCGGTCTACCGGGCGATGATTTCAGCCTTCCCCGGCGTGCGGCCAGATGGCGTGTACTTCCTGCACGGCGCACCCCGGGGCCCAGGCAGTGCCAATGCCTACGTGCTGTTTGAAGCGGACGTGCCGGCGGCGACCTACCTGGAGCAAATCAACGCGCATATCCGCGACCAGGGCAACCATGGCCACGGCGACGATCTGCTGGTGATGGTCATGCCCGAAACCCAGCACGCGCTGCACCTGACTCTATGGCCACACGCTCTATTGGGCGCCGAACAGCGCACCAAGCTGCAGGCCGACGTCGACCAGTTCATTCGCGCAGCCTTCCGCGAGAGTGGCACAGGTGACTATCAGCCGACGCTGACCTATCCGCAGTCGCGGTTCTCGTTCAGCCGCCTGGGCGAAGAGCTTCACCAGCAGTTCGCCGGCATTGAGTCGCTGCACTTTGATAACGCTGACATCGTGTCGGAACTGAGTATTCCGCGGATTCAATCGCTGCAGGTGGTGTTCGCATGATCAAGCTGAATTTGCCGTTCTGGCTGGATGGCCCGCAGCTGACCAAGCTCAAAGCCGCCAGCCAAAAGTGGTGGGAGACGGTCGAGGGTTGGCTGCAGTGGCCCTTGCTGCAGATGGATGCGGACACCTGCCACCTGACCGTCCTGGATCTGCTGGCCTGGCAGCGCGATATAAGCCGCTTCAAGGACGAGCCCGAAAGCCTGTACCGCCTGCGGGTCAAGTTCGCCTTTATCAACGCCGTCGACGCCGGCAGCACAGCGGGCCTCAAGCGCATCCTGCAGCGCCTGGGCGTGGGCTACGTCGAGATCGACGAGCGTATGCCCGATCGGGACTGGGACGTGGTGCTGCTGCGCCTCTCCGACTCGCAGTTGTCGCAAAACCCCGAGCTGATGCGGGTTTTGATCCAGCAGTACGGCCGCACGTGCCGGCGTTATGACTTCGTGACCATCACCCCCGTATCACTGCGCATTGTCGCGGTGGACTTCAACGACGACCAGCAAACGCTGGTTGCCAGCCTGTAGGAGCCTCCCGTGGGAGCCAGTATTACCCTTGCAGGTGAAAGCCTGATCGCGCAAAAACAAGGCGCACAACAACCCCTGATTGTTTCCCGTTTCGTCCTGGCCAACGTGCCCGGGCTGGATCCTAACGGCCCGATCGACCGGGCGGCGCCGAAGCCGGCCGCGCACCTGGTGGCGACCTATGACGTCACCCAAAAAGGTTTCGTGAACCCCAACCAGATTGTTTACAGCCTGATGATGGGCAGCGATATCGGGGACTTTGACTGGAACTGGATCGGCCTGGAGAGCGCCGAAAACGTGCTGCTGGCCGTGGCCTACGTGCCGCTGCAGCAGAAGCGCAAGAACATTCCCCCGCAGCAGCTGGGCAACAACGTGACGCGCAATTTCCTGGTGGTGTTCGACGGCGCCCAGGCGCTGACCGGGATCACCATCGACGCCAAGACCTGGCAGCACGACTTCACTGTGCGCCTGCACGGCATTGACGAGCGCGAGCGCTTGAGCAACCGCGATACCTTCGGCCGGGCGTGCTTTTTCAGTGATGGTCTGAAACTGGCCAAGGTCGGCAGCGGTTATAAGGTGCAGCCTGGTACCGCCTATATCGAAGGCGTGAGGGTGCTTTCGACTGCTGCTGTCGCTGTCGCGCCGCCGGCTTTCCCCGCCAAAGCCTGGCTGGATGTGAGCCTGGAGCGCCAGTTAAGTGATGTGGTTGCCCGCTGGGAGGTGCGTTTCGGCGCCGCCCTGGCTGACTTCACCGACAGTGCCGGCGTGCGCCATTTCTGCGTGCCGCTGGCCGATCTGCCTGATTCCAACGCCGTGATCGATCTGCGCCAGGCTGAGCCCATCAGTGATTCCCTGGTGAAGCATTTCGCGGGGAAAAAGTGGGTTGAAGATGAACTGAAAAAGAAGGCCGACAAGGGAACCTCTCTTGAGAGTTACGGCATTCTCAACGCCATCCCGAACTTGAACATATTGCCGGGTTACAACCTGGATGTGCATGCGGGCCAATACGGTTTTTTGTCCGCAACGGATGAAACCCACTTGTGCCAGAACTGCTATTGGAACGGCGTGAGCTGGTTGCGGCACGACATCACCAAACCCGCCGTGGCGTTGATTGCAGGGGCCGGCAGGGTGCGCATTCAGCGCGTAGGCGCAGGAGCCAATCCAATTGTTTGGGAACGCGGCGACTACGTGAGGGACAGCGGTGATACCTACAGTTCAACAGACGTTGATCAACTGATCAAAACGATCAATACGGCCATCAGCAAGAAGGCAGATAAAGGAAAGACGCTGGAGGACTACGGCATCCATAACGCCATCCCCAACCTGAACCCACTGCCCAATGGCAGCTTTGATATTCACGGTGGCTCCTACGCATTTCTCACTTCGATCAGTGAATCTAACCTCAGTCAAAACTGTTATTTCAACGGTTCGCAGTGGGTGCGCCATGACGAGTCAATGCCGTCTGCCACAGTGCTTGTTAATTCAGGCGGCGCCTACGTGCGCAAGGCGCTACCAGGGCCGAATCCGATTCAGTGGTCCTATAACGCTCAACTGATGGACAGCGGCAATACCTATGATGTGAAGGCGGTCGACCGCTTCTTACTGGGGGTAAATCAGTCACTGGCGCTGCACGATAAGTCCATTTCGCAGATCAATTCTGACCTGAGCAAGAAGGCGGACAAAGGTAAAACCCTCGCTGAGTATGGGATCAACAATGCTATTGAGAACATCAACCCGCTGCCCGAGGCGAGCCTAGATCTGCACGGTGGATCGTATGCCTTCGTAACGGCTGAACGGGAATCGCACCTGGCGCAGAACTGCTACTGGAACGGCTCAAGCTGGGTTCGCCACGACACGAGCAAGCCCGCTGTGGCGTTGATCGCCGGGGCTGGTGGCCTGCGCGTTCAGCGAGTTGCCCCAGGACCGAATCCAATTGTCTTCACGGGTTCGTCGGAGGTGATCGACTCCAGTAAAAAAGCCGCACCTGGTGCAGCCGGTATTGCGCCGATTGCCACCTTAGACCAGGTAGTTGCGGGAGCCGATGAAACCAGCATCGTGACGCCTCGCACCTTGCGTTGGGGGTTTTCCATCAGCCTCGCTGCCAATGGCTACCTTGCGTTCCCGCGTTGGATGGGCGGGCTGATCATCCAGTGGGGCAATGCCTACATTTCTGCCAACAACACCCAATTCTTGTTCCCAATTGGATTCCCCAACGCGTGCTTTGTGCTGAACCTGGGCACCGGCGAGGACACCACCGGTGTGGCCGAGGTGATGAACATCAAATCCGGGTCGTTGAGCCAGAGCGGTTTCATCGGTTTAGCCACTGCCACCTCGACCTATCCCTACATTGCGATCGGGCATTAAGGAAATTTTCATGAGCAAATACTTTTACAGCCCGTCGCTGCACACCTTCTTGGTCGAGGGCATACACCCGAAACGACCAGGTGATTGCGTGGTGGTCAGCTATCAGGATTATTCCTATCTGCTGGCCAAGCAGTCCCAGGGCTTTCAGATCGTATTCGACGCAGAGGCCAAACAGCCCGTGGCGCGTCTGGCCCCCGGCACCAGTAAGCCCGAGCAATTGAAGGCCCTTTATCTGCAGAAGAGCAGCGAGATCAACGCCGCCTGTGAGGCTGCAATCATTGGCGGCTTCTGGTCGGCCGCACTCGGTTCGCCGCACCAGTACCCCAGCAAGCTGGATGATCAGTTGAACCTCACTGGCGTGATCCTGCAGGGCTTCGATAGCCCATACGGCTGCAGAGACGCGGATGGTGTGAAAGAACTGCGACCGCACACCGCCAAGCAGTTGCGCCAGGTCAGCGAAGACTTCACCACCTATAAGATGGAGCTGCTGCAGCGGGCCAACCAGTTGAAGCAGTTGCTGGACCAGGCGCTGGCAGACGGCGACTTAAACGCGCTTGAGGTGGTCACCTGGGAGAGCCTGCAGTCATGAACTGGGCACCGGTGACGATGCGCTGGCCAGACCAAGCCACCCAATGGATGGGCCAACTGTCAGCGCCCAAGGATCTGGCCAGCACTGAGCAGGCCAGTACCGCCAAGCGCTTGGCCGATCTGGACGGCAAGGCCAGCACCAACCCGGGGCCGGTGGGTGACGCCGCCCAGGGCGCGATCGTTGCCGGCCGTGGGGCATTGGCTGATCAGATGGGCGAGGCCCCGGCGTGCCTGGTGGTGACGCCGTTTCAAAGTGGTATCGGCCAGGGGCGCGGCTATCAGCGATTCCTGTCGGCACCGAACCTGCTGCAGCAGCTGGCCGGCAAACTGGTGGACGTGAGCGACACCGGCCGGCCCGATGGCCCCCAGTTCGCCCTGTGCCTGATGTTCCTGGCCACGCGCTTTGATCAACTGGCCGAGAGCCTGGCGCGCTTCAATGCGCTATTGCCCATACCTGACCTGGTGCGAGCCGAGCGCCGTGCACGGCACCTGTCGAAGCTGGAGACGGAAAAGTGGGAGATCCCCGCCGCTGGCACTCTGCCGCGCTGGCAGGCGTTACCCCTGGAGCGCTGCACCGTGGTCAAGGCCGCGCAGCAATCCATGTCTGGCCAGCTCGCCGTTCTGGAGAGCTACGCGGCCGACAGCTCGCCCATGGCCGACCTTGCCGCGCTGGCCAACCGCAAGGCGGCTCAACAGCAGGGCCGGGATCAGCAGCTGGCCGACCTTAAAGCCTCGCTCGCCGGCGGCAACCCTGACAGCAGTATGCGCGCGCGCCTGATCGGACCAGGCAACGCCACCGAGCTGCGCCAGGCGTTGCTGGCCGGTGACGCTCCGGGGCATGAATGGGTGCTCTGTGCCGGCGCGCTCCTGGTGGGATCGGAAAAGGGGTTGAGCTTCGTCCGCGAGTTGGTGGGCCTATGACGCTGCTACTGGATGGGCAAGAGGTGCGCGGAAAAAACCTCAAGGTCACCGGCAATCTGCGCATCGAGAGCGACGACTTGTCTGGCCAGACCAGCAACACCGACAAGGGGCACAAGGGTTTCAAGCCCAAGACCCTGACCGTCAGCCTGATGATTCCTTTCGTTAACCAGGTGCAACTGCGCGATCTGATGCGCCTGGTGGAAGCGACCGAAGGCGGTGGCCAGCTCAAGACCTACCGCATCGTCAACGACACCGCAGCCGCGTTCGGTATGCGCCAAGTGACGTTCACCGAAGGCGTGAGCGCCCGGGAAGACGACAATCTGCGCGGCTGGCTGATCCAGTTCACCCTGACTGAAAAGCTGTCGAACCCGGAGAAAGTCGAGGGCCGGCGATCGGGCAACGCGGTCACCGCGCAGTCCGGCCCAGGCGGGGCAGTGGGTGGCAGCGGCGGTACCGGTGGCGACTCCAGCAACGGGCCGGAAGAACTGACCGGCTTTGAAGCCACATTGAAAAAGGTCGACGGCTGGCTGGGCGGGGCTAACACATGAAGCTGCACAAGGAGTTGGCCATCAACGGCGTTCCCTACGTCCTGGTCAAAAACGAAGTCCGGTTGGATGCGAAAAGCCCCGGCCGAGCGACGTTCACCATTCAAGCCCCGGCGCCGGTCAAGGGCCTGGTGACGCTCGATATCGGCTACAACGGCAACACGCTGCAGCGACACTTCATTGGCTACGTCGAACGCTCCACCACGGCCAGCAGCACCCAGCAGGTGCTGTTCTGTCGCGAGCTGGCCGCGATCCTGGCCAACCCGCTGCCGCTGAACCTGCGTCACGTCGATCTTCGCGCTGTCTTGGTCGAGGTCAGCCAGCACACCGGGTTGCGCTTTCGCGTCCCGGATCGGCCCTACGCGGGCGTTAAGGCGCCGTTCTTCTACAGCCTGGCCGCTGGCTATCAAGCCATGGACAGCCTGGCCCGGGTTTTCAACATCCCCGACTTTATCTGGCAGCAACAGGGTGACGGAGAGGTATTCGTGGGCAGTTGGGCCGACAGCTTCTTTGGCGTTCGCCAGCCGCTGCAACTGCCCGTGGAACTGTTCGACGACTACCAGGGCAATCAAAGCGCAATGATTGCAGCCCTTCCCGGGTTGCGACCAGGTGCAACAATCAACCACGGCGAGCGCATCACCAGTGTGGCGCTCATCGACAACCAGATGGCCATCCGATGGACGACGCAATCCGCCGCAGCGTAGAACGACAATTCCCTGAACTCACCGGCGGTTACCACCTGCCACGCTTTGCCCGGGTTGTCGCCGTGGCCGACGCGCCGGCCGGAGCCGGGATCTGTGATGACTTCCGGCCGCGCTATGCGGTCGACATCGAGGTCATGGGTCCGGACGGCGAGCCAGACAGCAAGCTGCCGATCCTGGCGGGCGTACCGTTGCCACTGCCCACCGGTGGAGAAGAGATGGGCATCTATGCCTTTCCCGAGGAAGGCACCCAAGTGGTGGTGTGCTTTGCCTATGGTCTGCCGCACAAGCCCTATATCCAAACCATCCTGCCCCACGGGCTGAGTATGCCCAGCGTCCCGAAGGGGGATCAGGTGTGGCAGCACAGCGAAGCCTGCCAGCAACGTGTGGACGCTGACGGCAACTGGCTGCGTCAGACTGACGGCAAGATCCACGACAAGGCGATCGAGCGGGAAGTAGAGGCCATGGGCAACACTGAGCGTTTCCAAAATCACACCAGGACGGTGGATGACCATTCAAAGGAGTCAGTGGGTGGGATCAAGACGATCGAGGCGTTGGGCGCGCTCAAGCTGCTGTCGGGCGGATCCGCGAGCCTGGCGGCGGTGGATGATCTGCATCAGGCGACCGGGCGGGACTTGAACCTGGTGGTGGGGCAGACGCACAGCGCCACTGTGGGTGGCGATATGCAGGAGAGGATCGAGGGGCTACATAAGAGCGTGTCGAGAGTCAGCCTGCAGATGCTCGCACCAAAAAACTATGTCGGGTCTGAGAGCGTGAATATCTTCCAGGTAGTGTGTGATTTGCTCGACCTGGTGCAGCAAATGAACACACAGTTGGCCAATCATACGCACGGCCCAACGCCACCTCCAAGCAACGCAGCGCTACTCACTAATAACGCTGCATATGCCAACGAGCTATCAGGCAAGTTAAAAAGTATCACGCTTTGAGTTTGTATGATTCTGACTCAGTTGCGTCAATCAAACAAAGAGCGAGGTCGTGCATTACCAAAAGTGCTGCACTTTCATACTCCGAGTACTCTTGTATGTCCCTGATCACCATCTTTTGACCGTGCGCAATATCATTCCGCCTCGATACTAGAGTTTTAATTTGTGTTGCATATTTGTCAATATATGTGGGTGCAATTCCAAGTGCATGGGCGTTGTCTCTATATAAATTTGGCCATAAATTTGAATCGGTATCTAGCTTTTCTTCAAAGGTTGCAATGGTATTTTGCAGCTCTGAAAATTTGCTATGCCCAAATTCCCAAAGGTCTTTATCGCTAAGTGCTCCGCGCAGCAGCTTGAAGCTCTTTCTTAATGAAAGAGCCGCCATGTTGCTGCATAGCTGAGAGCGAGGGACTTTCCTCTTCTCTAGTTCGTCTAGATAGGAGTCCCAGGCAAACTTACAAAAGCCCTCGTAGTGCGAGTAAAGAATTGCCCAGGCACCACGAAGCAAAGCGCTTTCACGTACCGTTTTTCGCTCAGAGGAAAGTATGGCCGCTTTAAATGACGCAAGTTCGCCCTCTCTCCAATTCAGGTCTGCTTCCAAAATGTCAGAAAGGCTTGGCACGATGCGCCTCTTCAATTGTGCGTTCAATTGCGGAAATTCGACCTTCTAATTTTTCTTTCGAGTTCGCTCCAGGCCCCGTATTATTTCGGAATTCTTCAGTTTGAACTGTTTGCATGATGCAAAGCTGTACAGTGTCTGCATTGATGTTTGGATCTTTCTTTAGTGCTCTCCAGACACCTATGCTCACAGCCTCGTAGTAAGCGGGAGCTAGTGCACCTACTGGATTTTCGCCACGATACTTAACAAAAGCTCCCGTTCCTATCGAGTTTGCCAAATAATCAAAAAGCACGGTGAACTCATTAAGTTCTGCTCCAAAGTCAAAATTAATTTCCTCTAAAAGCACCTGTTCCATGTAAGTGTCAAGCCAGTCGCGCACGCTACCTTTAAATGTATGTGATGAGTTTTTTGTAGCAAAGAAACGAAGTACTAGTTCTTCGTCTCCTTTTTTGTCGTAGTCCGATTGGGAGAGGGTTTCTGTGCATGTCTTGAATTGAGGGAGGTTTGCGCACTCTTTTAAGAAGGAGTAGAAATTATCCCCCATCGTACCTATCATGCGCGCGGAGCAGTTTCTTATTTCTTGAGGCGCAAGAATTGCACCGCCAGTATTTAGCCGCTTGAACATTTCATATTTAAGAAATGGTTTGCTTTGTCTCTTTATCATTATTGTTCGTACAGAGGAACGTTTGATTCTTAATCGGACAGTCAGGGGAAGGTCGGAAAAGGCTTTCCCATTCAGCTCTTTAATTAGGTCGCAGCCAGTTAGTATGAGTGCGTCCATTGACAGCTTCTCAGGCTCCATGAATTGAATAACACTACTGACGCGTTGTAGGCCATCGATAAGTTCAAGTATGCCGTTTTCGTTCTCAATTACAAATATTTGAGGGACAGGTAGCTCAAGAATTATTGATTCTATTAGTCTGGATTTTTGATCGTCGGACCAGCGAAATAGCCTTTGATAGTCCGGATGAATTATAAGCTCTTTGCTTGAGTGTAAGTTGACTATCTCGCCAAAACTTAAATCTAAAGATTCTGTTCTGACCTCGCCGATACTTTGGTCGATGTTTTCTACAATATCCATATAATAACTCTCAAGTTTATATTTTAAGTGAGGCAGTATTCAAGCGTTGAAATAGCCTCGCCGAGGCCTGCCATTTCAAAAAGCCACTATTTCGAATTTTCGACTTTCGAGGTTCTATCGATGGATGTCAATGATGTTGGGTTGGGAAACCTAAATTTTCGGTCTGGAAATTTTTGGTCGGGAGAGATGGTTAGTTCTTTCGAAAAACGTCGGTTCTGAGAAAAAAGCATCTGAAAAAGCACTTATCCCCCTCCCGCCGACGGGGTCTGCGTTCTTTTTTTGTGCAAACGCAGATGTAGTGCAAACGAACCGGCAGCCCAGGCGGGCCGGGCCGCTCTGCGGGCGAGCGGCAATTTCACAGATTGCAAAGTTTAGAAGAGAAATGCAGAGCGGTTGCACAGCGATGTAGCAAGCGATTACGAACGGGGCAGGGCTGTAGGCCCTGGATTCATTGCTCAAGAAAGAGAAAAATGTAGGAGTACGGGTATTTTCCGAAACGCGATAGATCTATTTCCTACCCTAACCATTACCTTCGATTCCATCGAAAAGCTGCCCTAGGCCGCCAGGTGTAAGGGGTCAGCGAGGAAAGGGGATTTCAAAACCTGTCTGGACCCTAACTGGTTTCTTGCCGTTTGAGGCGGGCCAA
This sequence comes from Pseudomonas paralactis, assembly GCF_001439735.1. Taxonomy (GTDB): domain Bacteria; phylum Pseudomonadota; class Gammaproteobacteria; order Pseudomonadales; family Pseudomonadaceae; genus Aquipseudomonas; species Aquipseudomonas paralactis. Next base: position 824,836 of record NZ_JYLN01000001.1, on the reverse strand, counting down.
ACCTTGCTTGATATGGCCGGCGTTTTCACCAATCGTCTCTAAGGCGCCACGCACGTTTCCACCGGCTTCGACTGAGCCTTGTTCTTCTAGGCGAAGCGTTAGCTCCATCAAGGCCGCTTCAAGGGCCAACTGATTTTCATACATCCTTCCAAGCACATCCGAAAGCGGATATTCATGCGTCATACGAACGGTCCTCTCGTGAAATCTCAGGCTAGCCCAAAGCAGCAGAATTCGCCTAACAGATGGCTATTTTGGAACCAGGGCTGGGAAAAAGGTAATTTTGGTTAGGAAAGGCATTACACCTGCTGAAGCCCTTGTAATCCGTGGGTTTGACGCATTACCTGGAAGGGTAATATTGGGTAATGGCAAAGGTAATATCCGCCGAAGTGCCCGGTTTTGCTGGGGATTGAGCCTGTCGAGAATTACCCGATAAAAAGGTAATGACCTAACCTATAAATTACCTAATTATTACCTTTTTGAAAAGCCACCAACTCATTGAAAATAAAGGGTTTTATTCATTTTTATCAAGCTAATTACCAATATTACCTTTTTCCCATGCCTCAACATAAAACGGCCCGCGTGCCGTTTTTCACCCCATCTCAACTCTATCGCACCAATGTGGTGCAAAACCCATGGGACCGCCATGGGACTAAACGAGTCGATTTTTTAGAGCGCTCGCACCTCTACAGCCCGCGTAATACGGGCACTTGCATAATGAAAGTTACTTTGCGGGTAGTTTCGAATCTCTCCTTCACCGCCAAATTCTGTAAACAAAACCCCTGGTTTCGAGAGAAACCAGGGGTTTTGTGATTTCTGGGGTTTGAAAAGTCCAGCTTTATCAGGTCACGCGCTTGGCATATCCATTCGCCTTCCTATGACGTCCAGCAAATCGCAGCCGTCGCGCAAAGGGATGGAACAAAGCAACGCAAAATCACTGAGTACAACCGCATCACTACTGATCTCACTGCGTAGTGCGAGGTTCTCAAGGACTTGTGTAACAGCACGAAGTCGATAGGTTGCGGCGTCGAGGAGTATTACCAGTGGCACGGTGGTGTCGACAAAAAGGGCAGGGATGGCGCTGTCGTTGCTGGTGAGGGCGATGTATGGGTTCATGTCTAACTCCACAAGACAAATATAAAAACAATGAGCTCTTTTCACGCTAAACCGCCAAAAATGGCAGCCGCATGAAAATAACTTCGTCAACGTTCCGTCTTGTTTTCGAGTCGCCAAACCCGGCCGCCGTATGGACGACCGGGTGACTATAGACACATTGCGATTTTGAAACGGGAGCCCCACATTTCTGCTTGGCCTGTAGGACGTTGCCCGTATGAACGGCTCTTGTTGCGGCTTCTTGTCTAGTCGCCTCAGGTGTCGAAGGAATCGTAGAGTCTTGCCGTATGGGATTAAAAAGCAAGGTTGTGCTAGAGAAAATATTTCTCCAGCATCTACCGTCATGGCTACCCTTCACACTGAACGAAACTGGAAAATAAAATCTATCCCGACGACCACGCGCCGCCGCATTTTCACGTGCAGACGCCGGATGGTGAGTCGCTGGTTCAGATAGAAGGGCTTGCCGTGCTCGGTACAGGCGCCGAGACGAAAGCCTTGAAAGCTGCCTGCTTTGGGCAAAAGCTCATATCGCTGATGTTAAGCGGACATGGGATGAGCAAAACCGGAGGGACTGACATATGACCAGCAAGCTTTGCATTTCTGCTGTGCAACCAGTTGCCGGCAAACATGCCTTAGAGATCGAGTGGAGTAACGGTAGGCGACACATTGTTGCCCTCGCCGAGCATATCAATACTTTTACTGCTCTCTCGCCGCTCTTGGATTTGGCGCTATTCAGCCAAGCGAAAGTCGGTGACTGGGGCTTTGATGTGACATGGTGTAATGACCTCGAACTGTCTGCTGTCACGCTGCATCGTTTGGCATTGAAACAGTCTGGTGAAGTCATGCTGACGCAGGATTTCAGAAAGTAGATGCTTAGTAACAATTTGTCCCTTTTCGACAGCTGCTGTTGAGTTGGACTTCTCTCGTAGGACTATCACCTCTTACAGTAGCGGTGCTGCGTTGATCCCCAAGCATGTCGGGTTGGCGTGTCGGGGGTGGGAGTATGAGCATAAAGGCTGCACGGACGGTCGCTTAAGCGGGCCTGTATCTCGCCGCTAAAGCAACTGGCAGGGGCGCTCTAATACATTCGCCCGCCCTCAATGCCTATGTCGATGATGCACGTCCGGAAAATGCGCATGGCTATGCCTCATCCCTCCATGCACATGTTCATGAGGCGTGTCGCTCCGTCAGGTGCAGCCCCCCGACGATCTACGGCGGTGGCAGTTGGCTGAGGTCAATGGCGGCGAAACTGTTCATACCCTGCCTTCCAGCTGCAGGGGCACGCTGAGGCTCAGCGGTACATTGGTGCCCGCCACGGTGCCCTCCAGATCGATCGAGGCCTGGCCCTGCATGTTCGCTCCCGCGAACTGCACGCAGCTCAGGCTGATGCGGGTTTCCCAGCGCATAAGGGCCATGACCGTGGCGGCGTAAACGCGCAGACGGTGGGCGGGTCCCATTCACGGTGGGTTCCGGCGCGCAATGCGAGTCAGGGAAGCCAGGTGGTGGTCAGTTTTCCAGTTGTTACCTGCACGCGCGGGGGCGCCATCTGCACGGCGGTGATGACACCGAAGCGGATGAGGTTTTCGAGCCGGCGGGCGAGGGTGGCTAAGTCGTTCATGGCGCCGATGTTGGCGCCGTTATGAGGCGGATGCAGCCTTAAGTGATTTACAGTTTTTTGAGCTGTTAAGAAAAAGCAGTGCCTCTGTAAGCCACCTATTGCCTTGTGAGGAATAGGTGGCTTTTTGTTAACAACTAACTCGCAAATCCCCTTTGCAGTTTTTTAATTGTTCGACATTTTCCAGGGTTTCGATTTTTGCAGGTCTATTTCCGTGCCCGTCGAGTCTCGTAGCATCGTTGTAAACTACACTGCCTCCGCCTCCGTCGGAACAAGTAAGTTTGTCAATTTTGCAGCTTCCACTTTCGGTAACATTAATATATCTGTCAATGGTAGAGCACGAGTGATAAGCATCGCTTTTTTTCCAAGCGCTTACACATTCCTCACTTGATGCGGCAAATGCCGTGTTAATCAGGCTTGAGCCAGTAGTAAGGACGATGCAGATAAATATTTTTATGGGTTTCATCTTGTCAATCCGGTTAGTTAGAAGGATGTGCCATTTCAAAATACAACGCTGTTAGAGTTTGAGGTACTGTTAGAATTAACAGTTTTTTGGGTGTCCTAAGATTTTTTTTGAATAAAGGTGTAATTTTTATTTCTTAATTAGGGTTTCGGTCAGATGGTCGAGTAGTTTGTCTATTATTATGTTCAGGTCAGTCTCATTCAAACCTGATATTTCTCGTTTTTCAAAGCGCACCTGAGCAGCACCACGCTCAGCTTGATCCCTCAGACCGTACTGGTGAACCCCGGCGATGCGGGAGATCGCCCGGTGAAACCCACGGCCACGGCGTTGCTATCGCCTCGAGCTTTCATAATAAGTCGCGGTACGCAGCTTTTTGAACATCTCAACCTGCGTCGGATGCGGCTGTGCTTGCCGCACAAGTCTCGTCTTTTCCGTGGTGCGAACTTGCTGCCATCCGGGCTTTGTTGTGTCTGTACCCGCTTTTGCTGGCCGCGTCGCAGCTCCTGACCGATAGAGCGGGCGAGTTGATTGCGGGCGGCTGGCTGGAAAAAGGGGACGGATTTATTTACTTTATGGCCCGCACAGAGTTGTGTTTTATAGCTAACTTCGCCGACGCGAACCCTCATGTTATTTCTGGCTCAGGGTTGCTATCGAAAGTCCGGAAACAACGAAGGTGAAACCCGCGCCTAGATTAAGCCCGTTGACCACCTTTGGCTTGCGTTGCAACCACGCCGAAAGACCCGTAGCAAAAATCCCCATGAGGGCGAAACCCAGTGCGGTCAAACCAGCGAACCACGCGCCGTACACCATCATTTGTACAGTGACAGAACCCAGTTGGGGGTTGACGAATTGCGGAATGAAGGCAAGCACAAACAGGCCCGGCTTTGGGTTAAGGGCTGCGGACAGAAAACCGGTAAGGAATATCTTTTTAAGCGGTTGGCGCGCGGTGGGCTGGAAGTTGATCAGGCTGCGAGAGCGCAGAACTTTAATGCCCAGCCAAAGCAGATAGCTGGCCCCAATCACCTTGACGATCCAGAAGGCCAACGCCGAGGTCTGCATCAAGAGAGTTAACCCAAGGGAGGCGGTCATAACGTGGAAGAGAATACCGGTGCCAGAAGCTATTCCTGAAATGGCGGCTGCCAGTCTGCCCTGGCTTAATCCTCTGGCGATTGCCAGCAGGTTATCCGGCCCAGGGGAAAGCACAAGTAGTAGGCAGGCGGCGGTATAGGTTAACCAAATATCCAATGGGAACACATTTATTCTCCTTCGTATTGGGCGCTCACATGAGGTGCGGTGAAAGAATAGCAGCAGTATTAACCCAACACCCCCGGGACCGCAGCTCTCACCACGGCCGCGGTTTTGTTGGTTGTGTGTGGCGTATATTGACGCCGTCTGCAATGGGGCGGGTGAGTTTAAGGGATAGCCGTTTTTCGGCACGGCCCGCACGGCTACCGATAGACTGGACGCCTCAATTTTTCAGGATGCAATACTCATGTTCAAAGTTGCCCTCGCTTCCTTGCTGTTGACCTGCACTTTTTGCGCTCACGCCGGTACGACGGTCGATGTGTCGAAGATTTACGGCAAAATCCAGTTCGTGGACAGCTATCCCGACTACAAGGTGAAGGTGGTGAATCAATTCCCCGACCTCAAAGTAAAGAAGGTGGTTTCCTGGCCGGACTCTGTCGGGAAATGGCAAACCGTCGATAGCTATCCTGACTACAAGATCCAGATTGTCGATTCCTATCCGGACTTCACTATTGAATATGTAGAGAGCTGGCCTGGAGTCAATTGATCGCGGTAAACCGTTGCAGGTGGTCTGAGACGGCTTGTGGGGCGGGCTGGTGATCAGGGCTCTGTAAAACCGTAGTCCTTCTTCTGACTCTCTCTGTTGATCTGGTCCAAGCTGTTAAGCAAATCGGGTATCTTTAGCCGCCTCAGCCGCCAGCGTGCCTCAGGCGCAGCGCATGATCGTTTGTTTAGGGAAGAATGGAATGACACTCAGGGTGTTGGTAGTCGGTGGCTACGGCAATTTCGGCAGCATCGTTTGCCGGCATCTGGTGTTGGCGCCGGGCATTGAACTGGTGATCTCGGGTCGCGACCCTCATAAGCTGCAGCGCAAGGTGGATGAGCTGAAAAGCCAGTCGAACACCGCCTGCGAGGGCTGGTGCGGCGATGCCATGGAAGCCGGGTTCGCCTCCGTTTTGCGGTCGATGAACATCACGTGGGTGATCCACACCGGCGGCCCGTTCCAGGGGCAGTCCTATGCTGTCGCCCAGAGTTGCATCGACGCGGGCGTGAACTACTGCGACTTGTCCGACTGCCGCACCTTCGTCAACGGCGTGAGCGTGCTGGATGCACAAGCACGGCAGGCAGGCGTGGCGATCCTTAGCGGGTGCAGCTCCGTGCCGACGCTGTCGTCCGCCATCATCGATCAGTATCGCTATCGCTTCACCCGTATCGACTCGATCGAGCACGGTATTTCCTCCTCGGCCAAGATGCCGGGCCTGTCCACCGTCGAAGGTGTGCTGGCTTACGCGGGCAAACCCATCAAGCAGCTCAGGCATGGCCAGGTGCATGAAGTGCTGGGCTGGCAGGACCTGACGCTGCGCAAAATGCCTGAGCTTGGCACGCGGGTGTTGGCCAATGTGGATGTGCCCGACATGGACATCTTTGCTGGCCGCTATGGTGCCCACACCCTGAGCTTCAAGGCTGGTGCGGGGCTCAAGCTTGGCGGTGTCGCCAACTATCTGCTGGCCCAGGCGCTGCGGTGGGGCGTCGTGCGTGGCCATCTTGCCTGGGCTGCGCGGCTGCATCGGCTGGGTACTTGGTTCGAGCGCTTTGGCGATGGCAAAAGCGCGATGTACATCGACGTGAACGGCCTCGGTGCAGAAGGGCAACCGCTGTCCCTGGCGGTGCAACTGACGGCGCTGAATGACAAAGGCCCGGAAATCCCCAGCTGCGCCGCCGTTGCTCTGGCCCTCAAAGTCGCCCAAGGCTATGTGCCTGAACCCGGTGCGCGGCCGTGCGTTGGCGAAATCACCGTCGACGAATACATGGCTGCTATCAACGACCCGGCGAACCTCAGCCTGGCCGTGCATTTCTCTGACGGGCAGGGCTGACCATGCTCTATCTGAGCCTGAAATACATCCACATCATCGCGGCGATTTTCCTGTTTGGCTTCGGCATGGGCTCGTATCTGTATCTGATCGCCGCGAGCCGTACGGCCAACCCGCAAGTGATTGCCCATGTGGCGCGGATGGTGGTGCAGTTCGATACCTGGATCACTACGCCGGCGGGTGTCATTCAGATCATTTCCGGCTTTGTGTTGATCAAGCTTGCCGGACTTGGGTTGACCACCGAATGGGTGCTGACTTCGCTGATCATCTTCCTGTGTGTGGGGGCTCTTTGGCTGCCGGTGCTGGTGCTGCAGAAGCGTTTGCAGCAAATGGCGCTCAGTGCGGTTGAGACGGGCAGGGCGCTTGGTGATGGATACCGCAGCGTCTATAGGCAATGGTTCTGGATGGGTGTTCTGGGTTTCTCTGGGATGTTTGTGATCGTGCTGATCATGGTTACTAAGATGACGCCATGGCAGTTGATTGGGCTGTTGCTGTATGGCTGACATCAGCGCTGGCCGTTGCACTTGAGGCGCTCGGGCTGAAATAAATGCCGTTCAGGGCTTGGTATTCCAAGCCACCGCACACAACGCCAAACCCGCCACATTCAGCGACACAGGATTAAACGCTTCCCTGAGCATCGATGGGCTGAACACCGCCACATCCACCAGCAGCCCCGCCAGTGCAGTCGCAGCCACTACAAGCGGCCAGACACTGCGTGGCCAAAGCAGTATCCATATCGCCAGGGCAATTTCCCCAACCCCCGCCAGCGTGGCGAACAACTGCACCTGCTCGATCCCGTGCGCCTGGATCATTGCCCGCTCACCCGGGCTTAGCCACAGCAGCTTCGGCACCAGCCCATGGTAGGCAAACATGAAAGCCAGGCCGCCCCGGGCGATCCAGTTGATGCGCATCAGGGGACTCATGGCTGATCCTTTAAAAAGCGCTGTTCATGATCCGCGTTCGGCAACAGACAGGTATCGTATTTTCCGAACAGCCGATAGCGATTGCGCGCGATGCGGTCGTAAGCCCAATCCCGAAGAAAGCGCGGGATGCCACGCAGGAGCAGCAATGGGCGCCAGCGGGCAGGCAGTTGCGCAATGATTTCCAACACCGCCTCCGAACGCTCCCAACAGTGCTGATCGCGGATCACTGCGAGGGTGTCGAACTGCTCCAGCGGCAACCCCGCCCACGCCAGCAGCGCCTGGCCCTGGGGTGACTGCACGGCGGCTAATCGCAAGCGCCGTTGGTGGTCGTGGCGGATCAGAAACCTTGCCCAACCGTTACACAGCTTGCACACCCCGTCGAACAACACCACGGTTTCACCGGGCTTGAGGAGTGGCGCGGGGGTAGGGCGGGTGTCGGAGGCAGGCATGTGTATGGGTCAGTCGGGCCGGGTTAGTCTGATCATACCTGCCTTCGCCCACACTGTGCTGTTTGGGGTTAGCTACCCCAATGAGCTTCAGGATTGGGTGACTACGCTGAGAGCCAAAGGCATCTGGCTGTTTTTGACCTGGTCTACAAACAGCGTTGCAGGATTGCTTGAACACGCAGTTATAAAAAAACAGAAGAGTGATACAAACAATATTCGCATGACTGCTTCCTTTAATCGGCTGCTCTCGACGGAGCACACCCGCTTATCACTTGCGCTAAAAAGCCGCTGTCTCATACCGAGATCAAGCGGCTTTTTCACACTTATTGCGCGGTTTTCAGCTTGATCACATCACCGGAGATCTTGGTGGTGTAGCCGTTCAATACCCAGGCCCAGAACCACTTCTCTTGCACTTGAGTGTTGATCAGCGCGTCGCCGCCTTTGGCTTTGATGGCTGCATCCTGAGCGCGTACGAAGCGGTTGTTCTGGCCAATGGGGATGACGCCCAGCAGCATGATGCCGGTGGCGCTGGCTTCGCTGTGGCCGAGGACGGTGTATTGGCTGGCGTCGTATTGCTGGGTTTTCATGGCGGTGCCGGTGCAACCTGCCAGGGTGAAACCGAGAACTGCTGCTGCAACTGCTTTACTGACGTATTTCACTTGAAACTCCATGGACTCAACCTCGAGATTCAATTCCCGAGGGGGCGACACTTTAAGCGCTCGGCGGGCAGATTGAAAACAATCTGCCCAGGTTTCATGTTCAGGCTTGTGCGTGCGCCCAGGCGAGCAAGTTCGGATCCGAAGGTCATGCGCTTCTGCGTGCCAGCAAACGCCGGATCAACCGCCCATACACCACGAGGTTGATCAATATCACCACCGCCCCCAGCACCAGTTGAATATTCGCCGTCAGCCCGGCGGGGTAGATCAGCGTCAGGATGTAGTGCTCGATAAACCCGCCGCCATAACCGTCTTGGCCAGCCAAGTGGCGAAACAGGTTTTCCCAACGGGTAAGCGGGCAGGGCAGGTGCAGTACCTCTACCGCAATGCCCCAGGCCACAGCGGGCAAGTGCAGCCACATCACCCTGGGCCATTTCAGGGCGAGCAGGCCGCCGAACAGCACGAACAGGATGAAAGTCAGGTGAAACAGCACGAGGCCGTCGGCGGCGAGTCGGTAGAGCATTGGGAGCACGTCGAAAAGAGGGGCAAACAGTCTAAAGGGTTGCTCGCCGGTTAGCGTGGCCGTTATTGTGCTGAATCCATTTAGTCCTTGCCCCAGGGTTGTGTCGTGATGAATGCACCGCGTACCGCTGTCCCGATCAAAGCCGTGATTTTCGATATGGACGGGTTGTTGCTGGATACCGAAGGCATCTACACCGAAGTCACGCAGATCATCGCCGAGCGCTATGGCCGTACCTATGACTGGGGTATCAAGCAGCACATCATCGGGCGAGGCGCTCAGGATCTGGCCGATTACGTGGTCAAGGCGCTGGATTTGCCGATTACGCCCGCCGAGTTTCTGAAAATTCGTGAACCGCTGATGAGTGAGCGCTTTCCCAAAGCCCTGGGTATGCCCGGCGCCGAGGCGTTGGTGCGGCACTTGAAGGCGCACAATATTCCGATTGCGGTGGGCACCAGTTCATCGCGTAACTCGTTTGGCCACAAGACTACCTTGCACCGCGAGTGGTTTGGCCTGTTCGACACCATCGTCACTGCCGACGACCCGGAAGTCGGCGCTGCCAAGCCCGCGCCGGATATCTTCCTCACGGCTGCGCGCCGGTTGGGTGTAGCGCCTGAGGATTGTCTGGTGTTCGAAGATTCGCCGTTCGGCGTGACGGCGGCGAAGGCGGCCAACATGACCGCCATCGCCGTGCCCGATGAGGCGATGGCGGACAGCAAGTATCATCATGCCGACCAGATAATCCGCAAGCTTGCGGAGTTTGATCTGGCGGCCTATGGCTTGCCACCCATGGCCTGACCCCGCGTGGTCAAAAATGTGGGAGCTGGCTTGCCTGCGAAAGCGGTAGTGCAGTGACAGATGCTGCACTGACACACCGCCTTCGCGAGCAAGCCCGCTCCCACATTTGGGTTGCGGTTCTGCAAAAATCAGGCGCTGAAACCGCCATCGATGGTCAGGCTGGCGCCGGTGATGTAGCCCGCTTCCGGCCCGGCCAGATACGCCACAAAACTGGCAATCTCCTCCACATGCCCATACCGACCTACCGCCATCAACCCGATCAGACTTTCGGCAAAATCACTGTTCGCCGGGTTCATGTCGGTGTCCACCGGCCCAGGCTGCACGTTGTTGATGGTGATACCCCGTGGCCCCAGGTCCCGCGCCAAACCCTTGGTCAAGCCGACCAGTGCCGCCTTGCTCATCGCATAAGGGCCGCCGCCACCGAACGGCATACGCTCGGCGTTGGTGCTGCCGATATTGATCACGCGGCCACCTTCGCCCATATGCTTGGCGGCTTCCTGGGTGGCGATAAACACGCTGCGTACGTTGATCGCCAAGGTCTGGTCGAAGTCTTCCAGCTTGAATGCTTCCAGCGGCGCGATGGCCAGCACGCCAGCGTTATTTACCAGGATATCCAGGCGTCCAAACGCCTCGACCGTGGCGTTGACCGCAGCGCGAATCGCCGTGGCATCGGCGCTGTCGGCGTGAATCGCCAGAGCCTGCCCCCCTGCGCTGATCACCTCGTTCTGCAGTGTTTCAGCCTTGGCGGCCGAGCTGACGTAGGTAAAGGCAACCGCTGCCCCCTGAGCGGCGAGGCGCTTGACGATGGCGGCGCCGATGCCGCGGGAACCGCCTTGAATCAAGGCGACTTTGCCGGTGAGGTTATGTGTGGTCATTTCGATCTCCGAGGTAGTTGATGGAGCGAGTATCGACCTCACCCGCGCAGCTCGGTAGCCCGTGGTTGCTATAGTCTGTGTAAACCAAAAGTTTAGAGTGGGGCGATATGGAAAGCTTTGGCAGTATCGAATGCTTTGTGCGCAGCGCCGAGGGTGGCAGCTTTGCCGAGGCTGCTCGGCACCTGAGCCTGACCCCGGCTGCGGTGGGTAAAAGCGTTGCCAAGTTGGAGGCGCGCCTCGGTGTGCGGCTGTTTCAGCGCAGCACTCGGCGCCTGGCGCTGACCGAAGCCGGCAAAATGTTTCTGGCGGAAGTCAGCGGCAGCCTCACCACCATCCAGAATGCGGTCGCCAACCTGGCCAGTGCCGAAGGGCGGCCGGTAGGCACGCTCAAGGTCAGCATGGGGCCAGTGTTCGGTAACCGGTACGTGGTGCCGTTGCTGGGCGAATTCATGCGGCGCTTTCCGGATATCAGCCCGGACTGGCATTTTGATAACCGCCAGGTCGACCTGATCGGACAAGGCTTCGATGCGGCCATTGGCGGCGGGTTTGAGCTGCCCCAAGGCGTGGTAGCGCGCAAGTTGACCCCAGCGCACCGGGTGCTGGTGGCCTCTCCGGATTACCTGTCGCGACGCTTGCCGGTTCTGGCGCCCGACGACCTGTCGCACTGCCTCGGCATCTTGATTCGCTCGCCGCAGACTGGCCGGGTGCGTTCATGGCAACTGACCCATCGTGAGCGCGAGCACAGCCCTTTAGTGCTGAAACCGGCGATGACCATGAGCGACTCCGAAGCCGCGTGCTGCGCCAGTGCCCAGGGCCTTGGTATCGCGCTGGTGAGCATGCCAATGGCGGTGCCGTTCCTGGATAGCGGTGCGTTGGTGCGGGTGTTACCCGACTGGTATGTGGACGACGGCAATATTTCCATCTACTACGCCGAGCATAAATTGCTGCCGGGCAAGACGCGGGCGTTTGTGGATTTCATTATTGAGCAGTTCGCCGAGCAGAAACTGGCTCAACGCTTCAGTGCCATCTGAGCAGGGCCTTACATCGAGTCGTGGCCATCGCGGGCAAGCCCGGCTCCCACATGGGGTCGCGATCACTGTGGGAGCCGGGCTTGCCCGCGATGCAGGCGCATCGGTCTACCGCCCGAACTTGCCCGGCCAGCCGATGACCTTCTTTGGCCGCGGTGTCGCATAAGTTCTGACCTTGGAGGTCGACAACCCCAACCGTACCAACGACTCGGCCACCATCACAGCCGCCGTCACTCCGTCCACCACTGGCACCCCGGTGCGCTGGCGAATCTGCTCGTCCAGCCCGGCCATACCGCCGCAGCCCAGGCAGATCACCTCGGCTTTATCGTCGCGGATGGCCAGTTCCGCTTGGTGCACGATGGCCTCCATGGCTGCCAACGGGTCTTCTTCCAGCTCCAGCACCGCCATGCCGCTGGCACGCACCGAAGCGCAACGCTGGTAGAGGCCGGCGAGTTTCAGCCGGTCTTCAATCAGCGGCACCGTGCGGTCCAGGGTGGTCACCACCGAGTAGGCGTGCCCCAGGAACATCGCGGTGCTGGCCGCCGCCTCGGTGATATCCACCACCGGCACGTTGAGCAATTCCTGCAAGCCTTCACGGCCATGTTCGCCATAGCCGGCCTGGATCACCGCATCAAAGGGCTGGTCGTAGGCCATGACCCGATCCATCACGGCGATGGCTGCCAGATAACTTTCAAAATTGCCTTCCACCGATTCTGCGCCGAAGTACGGGGTGAGCCCGACAATCTCTGTGCCCGGTGAAGCCACTGCCCGTGCTTGCTGAGCGATGGTGTCCGTGATGGATTCGGTGGTGTTGACGTTGACCACGAGGATACGCATGGAAAGTCCTTGTTTAATGACTGACGTTATCGACGGCGATGCTTTCGCCGCTGACATCGGCGTAGTGCGGCTGACGCTTGGCAATCAGCAGGTACAGCAACCCGGCGATGCCTGCGCCAAACAACCAGGAAAACGGCGAGACGCTGGCAAACCCCGGCAACAGCGCCAGTAAGATGGCGATCACCGCCGCAGGAATAAACGCCGCCACGGCGCGCATATTCACGCCTCGGCTGTAGTAATAAATGCCTTGGGGGTCTTCGCTATACAGTTGCGGCACGTCCACCTGGCTTTTACGGATCAGCCAGTAATCGACCATGATCACCCCGTACAGCGGCCCCAGCAGCGCGCCCAGGCCAGAGAGGAAGTACACAATGACCAGCGGGCTGTTGTAGAGATTCCACGGCAGGATCAGCACCGCGACGAAGGCGCTGATCAACCCGGCGCGGCGAAAATTCAGGTACTTGGGCGCCAGGTTGCTCAGCACAAAGGCCGGGGCGACGAAGTTGGCCATGATGTTCACCGCCACGGTGACGATCAGGAAGGCCAGGCAACCGAGCACCAGGAAGAAGGTGTTGGGGATCGCTGCGATGATTTCGGTCGGGCTTTCGATCACCCGGCCATTGAGCTGGAACTGGCCGCCGCACAGCAGCACGGTAATCGCGGCGAACACCAGAATATTCACCGGCAGGCCCCAGAAGTTGCCGACCTGGATGGTCTTGCGGCACGGCGATGAACGCGCGAAGTCGCAAAAGTTAAGGATCAGGGTGCCGTAGATGGCCAGCCACAGCGCGCCGCCGGCAAAGATATTGCGCCACATCTCGCCGCCGCTCAGGGGCTCGCGGATCGACCAGGCAATCTGCCCGTTCGCCTGGAAGTACATCCAGCCGGCCAGCGCAGCCACCGTCAACAGAATCACCGGCCCGGCGAAGCCTTCATAGCGACGTACCATTTCCATGCCGTAGGCGAGGATCACCAACTGCACCAGCCAGATCGCCACAAAACACGCCCAACCCAGGGTCGACAGACCCAGAATCGAGTCGTGGTCATAATCGGCAAAGCCTGGATGAATGGCGGTCAGCAGTACGCGGAAAACTACCGAGGCCAGGTAGGTCTGGATCCCAAACCAGGCAATCGCAATCACCGCCCGAATCAACGCCGGAATCTGCGCCCCATGAATGCCGAAGCTGATGCGGCTGATAACCGGAAACGGCACCCCGGTCTTCTGCCCCATGTAGCCCGACAAGTTCATGAAGAAGTACACCAGCGCCGCGCCGATCCCCAGAGACAGCAATATTTGCCAGCCGCCCAGGCCCAACGCATAGAGGCCGATGGCGAATGAATAGTTGGCGATGTTGTGCACGTCGTTGGTCCACAACGCAAAGATGCTGTAGCGCCCCCAGCGTCGACCTTCGACCTTGGTGGGCGCCAGGTCCTTGTTGTGCAGGCGCGGGCTGAGTACCAGCGGGCCGGGGCCTGCGGCCGCAGGGTTTAATGGGGAGGAGGGCAGATCCAGTGCGAGGGTGTTCGAGAGACTTGTACGCATTCCGGCAGGCTCCAGCGCATCTGCAGCAAAGCGGCGGATGGCAAAGTGTATGTAGGTTTTGTATTGATTGTATACAAAGCGTACTTCTGCCTAAGCCATATGCGTGCCAATTCTCGATATATGAAAATCTTGGCTAATTTCGTTTTTATATGGATTGAGAATAACTTATTGAATTACAGATACTATAAATTGACCGTTTGAACAGGTATTTATTTTTTTGTTAATTGCAGGGCTATTTATAGACAGCGCCATTGGCGCAGGGAGATGTTACGTTTTGGTGCGTTGTACATTAAGTTGCACACAAAAATGGCACTTATGGTTACAAGGTTGTGTACAAGATTTATCCCGCCCAAAAGCAAATATCGCTTTCTGTAGGAGCGAGCTTGCTCGCGAAAAACGTCAACGATAACGCGGGCTTCCTGAATAAACGCGGCGTCCGTGAGTTTTTCGCGAGCAAGCTCGCTCCTACAGAGGCGGTGGCATCAGAGGCTCAAGCCTTGCTGATGATATTCCCCGCATGCAGTCCGCATTCCTTCTGCGTGGCTTCTTCCCACCACCAGCGGCCTTCGCGCTCATGCTGGTTCGGCAATACCGGGCGGGTGCAGGGCTCGCAGCCGATGCTGATAAACCCACGCTCATGCAGGCTGTTGTAAGGCAACTCCAACATGCGGATATAACCCCACACCTCTTCGCTGGTCATCTGCGCCAGCGGGTTGAACTTGTACAGGGTACGTTCCGGGGTGGAGAACGCCGTGTCGATTTCCAGTGCCGCCACCTGGCTGCGGGTGCCGGGGCTCTGGTCGCGGCGCTGGCCGGTGGCCCAGGCGCTGACACCTGCGAGCTTGCGGCGCAGCGGTTCGATCTTGCGGATACCGCAGCATTCGCCATGGCCGTCCTTATAGAAGCTGAACAAGCCTTTCTCTTTGACGAAGGGTTCCAGCTTGCTCTGGTCCGGCGAGATCAGTTCGATGTCGATCTTGTAGAACTCACGCACCTGCTCGATAAACCGGTAGGTCTCCGGATGCAGACGGCCGGTGTCGAGGCTGAACACCTTGACGTTCTTGTTCAGCTTCCAGGCCATGTCCACCAGCACCACATCCTCGGCACCGCTGAAGGAAATCCACAGGTCATCACCGAACTGGCTGAACGCCAGCTTGAGAATGTCCTGGGCAGACTTGTTGGCATAAGTCGTGGCGAGTTCAACGACGTCGAAGGCTTGGTTCATCAGGACGGTTCCTACAGGTCAGTGGCGCTGAGCGCTCTATAGGCGGCGATGGTATCAAAATCTGCCGTGCGTTGCGGCGGCGTGCTTGAGTCGCTAGAGTTCGGCAGTCCTTTTGCCCGCTCAACCAATAAATTCAATGGGAGTGTCTTGTGGAAATTGCCTGTCTTGACCTGGAAGGGGTGCTGGTTCCGGAAATCTGGATCGCCTTCGCCGAAAAAACCGGTATTGAATCCCTGCGTGCCACCACCCGCGACATTCCCGACTATGACGTGCTGATGCAGCAACGCCTGCGCATCCTCGATGAGCACGGGCTCAAGCTGGCCGATATCCAGGCGGTGATCGCCACGCTCAAACCGCTGGACGGTGCTGTCGAATTCGTCAACTGGCTGCGCGAGCGCTTCCAGGTGGTGATCCTGTCCGACACTTTCTACGAGTTCTCCCAACCATTGATGCGCCAGTTAGGTTTCCCGACGTTGCTGTGCCACCGATTGATCACTGATGAAAACGACCGGGTGGTGAGCTACCAGTTGCGTCAGAAAGATCCTAAGCGCCAGTCGGTTTTGGCGTTCAAAAGCCTGTATTACCGCGTGATCGCTGCCGGTGACTCCTACAACGACACCACCATGCTGGGGGAAGCGGACCGTGGGATTCTGTTCCATGCGCCGGACAATGTGATTCGCGAATTCCCGCAGTTCCCGGCGGTGCACACCTTTGAAGACTTGAAGAAAGAGTTTATCAAGGCGTCGAATCGGCAGTTGAGCCTGTAAGTTATGCGGCGCGACTGATTGCCCCATCGCAGGCAAGCCAGCTCCCACCTTTGATCGCGGCGCGGTCGAAGGTGGGAGGGGGCTTGCCCCCGATAGGGCCGGTACAGGCCCTACAAACTTTCCAATGTCTGTAACAACACCCGCACCTTCGTCAACGATTCCTGATACTCCGCCTGCCACTCTGAATCCGCCACAATCCCACCGCCGCCCCAGCAACACACCTGCCCGTCCTTGACCAGCAAGCTGCGGATGGCAATGGAGCTGTCCATCTCGCCGCGCACGTCCAGGTACACCAGCGAGCCGCAATACAACCCGCGGCGGGTGGGCTCAAGCTCGTCGATGATCTGCATGGCGCGAATCTTCGGCGCGCCGGTGATGGAGCCGCCGGGGAAGCTGCCGGCAATCAGGTCGAGGGCGTCTTTGTCGTCGGCCAATTCGCCGGTGACGCTGCTCACCAAGTGGTGCACGTTGGGGTAGCTTTCCAGGCTGAACAGCTCCGGCACTTTCACTGAGCCGATGCGGCAGCTGCGGCCGAGGTCATTGCGCAGCAGGTCAACGATCATCAGGTTTTCTGCGCGGTCCTTGGGGCTGGCGAGCAACTCGGCGGCGTTGGCGGCGTCCTCTTGCGGTGTCAAACCGCGAGGGCGGGTGCCCTTGATCGGGCGGGTTTCCACCTGGCGCTCGCTGATGCGCACAAAGCGTTCCGGCGACAGGCTCAGCACCGCGCCGTCATCGGGCAGACTCTGGAACCCGGAAAACGGCGTCGGGCAGGCTTCGCGCAGCGCGCAGTAGGCTGCCCATGGATCGCCGATGCACTGCGCGCGAAAGCGTTGGGCAAAGTTGACCTGGTAGCAGTCGCCGGCCTGGATGTAATCCTGGATGCGAATGATGGCCTGGTGATAAGCCTCGGCGCTGAGGTCGGGGGCCATGGGGCCGTGAAGCTTGAAGGTCGTCGGCACGCCGCCATCAGCCTGACTGAACACGCTGATCAAGCGTTGCCGCTCGCTGTCGGCCAGCCCAGGGTGAAAGACCAACTGGCTGGTTTGCACCTGGTGATCGCTGACCAGCGCCCAGGCATAGAGCCCGAAGCGCGCATCGGGCAGATGCAAATCGTCCACGGCCAAGTGTGAAACCTGCTCCAGGTGCCGACCAAAGTCATAGCTCAGGTAACCGATCAAACCACCGGCAAACGGCAAGTCATAGCCGTCAGGCAATGTCGCTTGGCCCAACTGCGTCAGGTTCTTGCGCAAGCGTTGCAGGAAATCACCGCCACTTTCGTCCGGCCCTACCGTCAGGGTCGCTTCGGGCCAGGCACTGAGCAGGTCATACCGGCCGCGAACAGCCATCGGGCGGCCGCTGTCGAGCAGTACCGCACCAGGGGCGTGGCGAATGACCGCAAAGAACTCGGCGGGATTGGCCCGGTAGGGCAACGGGTATACGGAACAGGTCGACATGCGGGGGTGGATCAGCCAGTGGCGCGGGGGAGGGGGATTGTAGTCCCCTGTAGGATTTGCTCCTAGAGGGGATGTCGGGGATAGACAGTTCGAAGACCGGATCAGCCTTCCACGGGCGGTATATGGCCGAACATTTCCTGCACGAACTTCACACGCTCTTCCGGTGTTTCTGTCACGCCGGCCGTCTTGAGTTCTTCCAGTCGGGCCTCCACCGCATGGGTGCGCAGAGTCAGGCCGCAATCGTTGGCAATCTGGATGTTCAGCCCAGGCCGAGCGTTCAGCTCAAGGATCAATGGGCCTTTTTCCTGGTCCAGCACCATGTCCACGCCGATATAGCCCAGCCCGCACAGCTCATAGCAGCCGGCGGCGAGTTTCATGAAACCGTCCCAGTTGGGCAGTTGCACACCATCGACCGCGTTGGTGGTGTCGGGGTGCTTGGTGATGATGTTGTTCAGCCAGGTGCCGCGCAGGGTCAGACCGGTGGCCAGGTCCACGCCCACGCCGATCGCGCCCTGGTGCAGGTTGGCCTTGCCGCCGGATTGGCGGGTCGGCAAGCGCAGCATGGCCATTACCGGGTAGCCCATCAGCACGATGATGCGGATATCGGGCACGCCTTCGTAGCTGATGCTCTTGAAGATCTGGTCGGGCACCACACGGTACTCGATCAGGGCGCGGTCGCGGTGGCCGCCCAGGGAATACAGGCCGGTGAGGATGCTGGAAATCTGGTGCTCGATTTCTTCGTGACTGATGATCTTGCCGGACACCGTGCGATAGCGCCCTTCAAAGCGGTCTGCCACCACCAGGATGCCGTCGCCGCCGGCACCCTGGGCGGGCTTGATCACGAAGTCGCTGCGCCCGCCGATGATCTCGTCAAGCTTGTCGATTTCCTTCTCGGTAGAGATCACCCCGTACATTTCCGGTACATGGATGCCGGCGGCCAGTGCCCGTTCCTTGGTGATGATCTTGTCATCCACAATCGGGTACAGGCTGCGCTTGTTGTACTTGAGCACGTAGTCGGCGTTACGCCGATTGATGCCCATGATCCCGCGCGCTTCCAGGGCCTTCCAGGTTTTCCAGAAGCCGAACATCAGGAGTCAGCCTTCAGGAATGCCTTGAAACGCACCAGCTCGGTGAGGCGATAGCCGCGATAACGACCCATGGCCAGCATGAAGCCCACCAGGATCAGCAGGATCGCCGGGAAGGTGAACACGAAGTAAACCAGCTCCGGCACGCTCATGATCAGGTGCGCCAGGGAGGCAGCGAACAGGGTGCCAATCGCAACTTTCAGCGCATGGTTGGCGCCGCGTTCTTCCCAGGTAATCGACAGGCGTTCGATGGTCATGGTCAGGATCACCATCGGGAACAGCGCCACCGACAAGCCGCGCTCCAGCCCCAATTTGTGGCTGAACAGGCTGATGGCGGCAATCAGTACCACCACGAAGGTCAGCACCACCGACAGCCTCGGCAGCATTTGCAGTTTCAAGTGTTCCAGGTACGACCTGAGTGACAGCCCCAGTGCCGTGATAATCGTGAACAACACAATCCCGAAGCCCAGTTGTGTCTCGCGGAACGCCAGGGCGATCAGCACCGGTGTGAAGGTACCCAGGGTCTGCAGGCCGATCAGGTTGCGCAGGATCAAAATCACCAGCACACCAATCGGGATCATCACCATGATCATGAAGGTCTGCTGGGTTTGCAGCGGCAAGCCGTACAGCGAATATTCGAGGAAGTTGGCGTCGGTGTTTTCGTCGGTCAGCTTGGCCAGACGAATCGCGTTCATTTCACTGTTGTTGAGGCTGAAGGTCACCATGGCTTTCTTGCCGCCATCGACCGTGATCAGGTTTTCATCGCCGGTCCACCACAGCAGGCGGTCGGCCGGCAGGCCCTGTTCACCGGTCTCCGGGTTGAAGTACAGCCAGTCGTTGCCGTTGAAACTGCGCAGCCACAGTTCCGGGGTTTGCGGCTGGTCGGCCACCAGGCGGATGGTGTGGACTTTTTCCACCGGCACATGGGCGATGGACAGCAGCAGCTCGACAATCCTGGCCTTGTGCGGCGTCGACGGGTCGCCGGCCAGCAGCAGCTTCACATTGTCGTCGTTGAGGTTGTTGGTGCGCTTGATGGCTTCGCTGATGAAGGTCTCGACGTCGGCCGAGTGCTGGCGGATCGGTGCCAGCAAGGCTTCGGCGGCGATCTTTTCGGGGCCTTCCACAGCGATGCTGTCGCGGAAGGTCGGGCCCTTGATCTTGACCTTTTCGCCGCTGTAACGCTTGGTCAGCACCAGGCGGTAATACAGGGTCTGGTTGCCCTTGGCCCGGCGCGCCGACCAAGTGACCTTGCGGTTGCCATCAATGCGATTGACGCTCACCCCATAGTTGTTGGAGATAAAGCTTTCATTAAGGCTGACGAAGTCGCGGCTCAACGGCGGCACGAACATCTGGATCTTGACGGGGTCTTTGGGGTTGGCGACGAACTCGACCTTGGCGTCGATGTTCCACAAGTCGTCGGTGGCATCCTCAGTCACGGGGATCCCCAGCACGAAAATCTGATAGGCGGTGACCGAAATACCGAGCACCACCAGGAAGGTGATCAGGATTTTCAGGTGCAGGGTCAGAGAGCGCATTCGGTTTACTCGGCGGTATGAGCGTCGGCGACGCAGGCAGGTTTGCCTGCTGCATATTTAAGACTGGGGTCGACCAGCGCATCAAAGCGTTTCAGCGCTTCGGAGCCGATCAGCAGCGGGTATTGGAAACTGCTGCGGTCAGTCAAGTTCACTTCGATGCTGCGTAAAGCAGTGCCCATGCAGATATCCAGGGCAACCACCGGACGGGCGGTGTAGTTCTTGTCCTCATCGGGGTCGTAGTCGCCGGCGCGACGCTTGATCTTGCTGACGCGAGCCAGGGGCAATTCGATGGGATGGGAGTGGGCCGTGTCGATGGCCAGGTAGAAGCGTACCCAGGTTTCGCCGTTGCGCTTGAAGCGCTTGATATCACGGGCACTCAACGAGGCGGTCTTGGCGCCCGTGTCGAGCTTGGCGGCGACTTCCAGGTCGATACCGTCCAGCTTGGCGTATTCATTAAGGCCATACACCGTTTTCTCGGCGGCAACGCCAAGGCTGGGCAGCAACAATAGGCAAATAAACAGGGGGAAGGGCTTGAGTCTCATAAATCCTGAGGCGGTGCCATGCGATGTTCAATTCAAGGCGACTGGCATTGCTGCGCAAACTCCCTCGTGCGCCGTTTCATCCAGAGATGTCAGGCAAATACGCCGGGCATTCTAACATGATGCTTTTTTGGCGCCAGCGCTGGCAGGCGGCCATGCCTGAGCGTAATTGTTCAGGCGTATTAGGCGATTGTCGACAATGTCTATTTATTCTTTGACTGTGGCGGGGATATTGGCTAGTTTTTGCGGCATTGATTTTAAAGGTGTCGACAATATGCTGGGTCAGGCGGAAATTCCGATAGCGGCGTCAGACGATTCCCAAACCATGTCCGAGAACGTCTTTCGGCGTATCCAGGCCGCCATCGTCAAGGGTGAGATAGCCCCCGGCAGCAAGATTTCCGAGCCGGAACTGGCGCGTACCTACGGCATCAGCCGCGGCCCGTTGCGCGAGGCGATCCACCGCCTGGAAGGTCAGCGCCTGCTGGTGCGCGTGCCTCACGTGGGCGCACGGGTCGTGTCGCTGAGCCACGCCGAGCTGATCGAACTCTATGAAATTCGCGAGTCCCTGGAAGGCATGGCCTGCCGCCTCGCCGCCGAGCGCATGACCGACGCAGAAATCGAAGAGCTGCGCCAGGTATTGCACACCCATGAACGGGATGCCGCGTTCCAGGCCGGTGTCGGCTATTACCAGCAGGAAGGCGACTTCGACTTTCATTACCGGATCATTCAGGGCGCCGGCAACCGCACCCTGACCCAAATGCTCTGCGGCGAGTTGTACCAACTGGTGCGCATGTACCGCATCCAGTTTTCCGCCACCCCCAATCGTCCACGCCAGGCCTTTGCCGAGCACCACCGCATTCTCGACGCGATTGCCGATCGCGATGGTGAACTGGCAGAACTGTTGATGCGCCGGCACATCGGCGCCTCCAAACGCAACATCGCCCGTCACTTCCCGGACGGTGCTCCTTCATCACGAGGTGAGTCATGAGTTCCAAAAACAACAGCACTCCCGGCCAGCGTTTCCGTGACGCAGTCGCCAGCGAACAGCCTTTGCAAGTGGTTGGCGCCATCAATGCCAACCACGCGCTGCTGGCCAAGCGCGCCGGTTTCAAGGCGATTTACCTGTCGGGTGGCGGTGTCGCCGCCGGCTCTCTCGGCGTGCCGGACCTGGGTATTACCGGGCTGGATGATGTGCTCACCGACGTGCGCCGTATCACCGACGTCTGCGATCTGCCGCTGCTGGTGGATGTGGACACCGGTTTTGGTTCCTCGGCGTTCAATGTGGCACGCACCGTCAAGTCGATGATCAAGTTCGGCGCCGCGGCCATCCATATCGAAGACCAGGTTGGCGCCAAGCGCTGCGGGCATCGTCCCAACAAAGAGATCGTGTCCCAGCAGGAAATGGTCGACCGCATCAAGGCTGCCGTGGATGCGCGCACCGATGACAGCTTCGTGATCATGGCGCGCACCGATGCCCTGGCAGTCGAGGGCCTGGAGTCTGCCCTTGAACGTGCCGCCGCGTGTATCGAAGCCGGTGCTGACATGGTCTTCCCGGAAGCCATCACCGAACTGGAGATGTACAAGCTGTTCGCCTCCCGCGTTAAGGCGCCGATCCTGGCGAACATTACCGAGTTCGGCGCAACGCCGCTGTACACCACCGAACAGTTGAAATCTGCGGATGTTTCCATTGTGCTGTACCCGCTCTCGGCCTTCCGTGCCATGAACAAGGCCGCCGAGAACGTCTACACCGCGATCCGTCGCGACGGCACGCAGCAGAACGTGATCGACACCATGCAAACGCGCATGGAGCTCTACGATCGTATCGACTACCACACCTTCGAGCAGAAGCTCGACGCGCTGTTTGCCGCGAAAAAATAATGCGGTGCGCCTCCCTAATAAATTCAAGATTGGAGAACGAACATGGCTGAAGCAAAAGTATTGAGTGGCGCTGGCCTGCGTGGCCAGGTCGCCGGGCAGACCGCACTGTCGACCGTGGGCCAGGCCGGTGCCGGCTTGACCTATCGTGGTTACGACGTGCGTGAACTGGCCGCCGATGCGCAATTTGAAGAAGTCGCCTACCTGCTGCTGTACGGCGAGCTGCCGACCCAGGCCGAGCTGGCCGCCTACAGCAACAAGCTGAGCAAACTGCGTGACCTGCCCCAGGCCCTGAAAGAAGTGCTCGAACGCATCCCCGCCGACGCCCACCCGATGGACGTGATGCGCACCGGGTGCTCGTTCCTGGGCAATATCGAGCCGGAGAAAGATTTCAGCGTGCAGCGCGATGTCACCGACCGCCTGCTTGCCGCGTTCCCGGCGATCATGTGCTACTGGTACCGCTTCAGCCACGATGGCAAGCGCATCGACTGCGTGACCGACGAGCCAAGCATCGGCGGCCACTTCCTGCACCTGCTGCACGGTAAGAAACCCAGCGAGCTGCACGTCAAGGTCATGAATGTGTCGCTGATTCTCTACGCCGAGCACGAATTCAACGCTTCGACCTTCACCGCACGGGTGTGTGCATCGACATTGTCCGACCTGTATTCCTGCGTCACCGCCGCCATCGGTTCCCTGCGCGGCCCGCTGCACGGCGGTGCCAACGAAGCGGCGATGGAGATGATCGAGCGCTTCTCTTCGGCCCAGGAAGCGGTCGAAGGCACCCTTGGCATGTTGGCGCGCAAAGACAAGATCATGGGCTTCGGCCACGCGATCTATAAAGACAGCGACCCGCGTAATGAAGTGATCAAGGGCTGGTCGAAAAAACTTGCTGATGAAGTGGGCGACACGGTGCTGTTCCCGGTGTCTGAAGCCATCGACAAAACCATGTGGGAACAGAAGAAGTTGTTCCCCAACGCCGACTTCTACCATGCCTCGGCGTACCACTTCATGGGCATCCCGACCAAATTGTTCACGCCGATCTTCGTGTGCTCGCGCCTGACCGGCTGGGCCGCGCACGTATTCGAGCAGCGTGCCAACAACCGCATCATCCGTCCAAGCGCCGAGTACATCGGCGTTGAGCAGCGCAAGTTCGTGCCAATCGAACGTCGCTGAATTGGATGGGCTGTGTTCGCTGGCTAATGTGCTTTTTTGTGGGAGCAGGCAAGCCAGCTCCCACAGGAAACAAAGCCAGTGTCGACAGTTCACCTTTCGAACTTACCGTGACCGAGTCCTGACGATGAACACTGAATTTCGCAAACCGCTCCCCGGCAGTCGCCTGGATTTCTTCGACGCCCGTGCGGCTGTCGAAGCAATCACCCCCGGCGCCTACGCCACCTTGCCTTACACCTCGCGCGTTCTCGCCGAAAACCTGGTGCGCCGTTGTGACCCGGCCACCCTCAACGCATCCCTGAGCCAACTGATCGAGCGCAAACGCGATCTTGATTTCCCCTGGTTCCCGGCCCGCGTGGTGTGCCATGACATCCTTGGCCAGACCGCTCTGGTGGACCTTGCCGGTCTGCGCGATGCCATCGCCCTGCAAGGCGGCGACCCGGCGCAGGTCAACCCGGTGGTGCCGACCCAACTGATCGTCGACCACTCCCTGGCCGTCGAAGCGGGCGGTTTTGATCCGCAGGCATTCGAAAAGAACCGCGCCATCGAAGACCGTCGCAATGAAGACCGCTTCCACTTTATCGAGTGGACCAAAAAAGCCTTCAAGAACGTCGATGTCATTCCGCCGGGCAACGGCATCATGCACCAGATCAACCTGGAGAAAATGTCGCCGGTGATTCAGGTCCGTGACGGCGTCGCCTTCCCGGACACCTGCGTCGGTACCGACAGCCACACCCCCCATGTGGATGCCCTGGGCGTGATCGCCATTGGCGTCGGCGGTCTGGAGGCCGAGAGCGTGATGCTCGGCCGTGCGTCGTGGATGCGCCTGCCAGAAAGCGTCGGCGTGGAACTGACCGGCAAGCTGCAACCGGGCATCACCGCCACCGATATGGTGCTGGCACTCACCGAGTTCCTGCGCCAGCAGAAAGTGGTCGGCGCCTGGCTGGAGTTCTTTGGCGAAGGGGCTAGCGCACTGACCCTGGGCGACCGCGCGACCATCTCCAACATGGCTCCTGAATACGGCGCCACGGCCGCGATGTTCTATATCGATCAGCAGACTATCGCCTACCTGAAACTCACCGGCCGGGAAGACGAACAAGTTGCCCTGGTCGAACAATACGCACGCCACACCGGCCTGTGGGCCGATGACCTCAAGGGCGCGCAGTACGAGCGTGGCCTGAGCTTCGATCTGTCCAGCGTCGTGCGCAACATGGCCGGCCCCAGCAACCCTCACGCCCGTGTGGCTACCCGCGACCTGGCATCCAAAGGCATCAGCGGCCAGTGGGACGAAGTGCCAGGGCAAATGCCCGACGGCGCGGTGATCATTGCGGCCATCACCAGTTGCACCAACACCAGCAACCCGCGCAACGTCATCGCGGCGGGCCTTTTGGCACGTAACGCCAACAAACTTGGCTTGACCCGCAAGCCATGGGTCAAGTCCTCCCTGGCGCCGGGCTCGAAAACCGTGGCCATGTACCTGGAAGAAGCCGGCCTGGGCCATGAGCTGGAAAAACTCGGTTTCGGCGTGGTGGCCTTTGCCTGCACCACCTGCAACGGCATGTCCGGCGCACTCGACCCGGTGATCCAGCAAGAAATCATCGACCGCGACCTGTACGCCACCGCCGTGTTGTCGGGCAACCGCAACTTCGACGGGCGCATTCACCCTTACGCCAAGCAAGCCTTCCTGGCTTCGCCGCCGCTGGTGGTGGCCTATGCGATTGCCGGCACCATCCGTTTCGATATCGAGAAGGACGTGCTCGGCCTGGATGCCGACGGCAAGGAAATTCGCCTGCAGGATATCTGGCCGAGCGACGAAGAAATCGACGCAGTGGTCAA
This sequence comes from Pseudomonas paralactis, assembly GCF_001439735.1. GTDB lineage: Bacteria > Pseudomonadota > Gammaproteobacteria > Pseudomonadales > Pseudomonadaceae > Aquipseudomonas > Aquipseudomonas paralactis. The sequence continues at coordinate 799,420 of NZ_JYLN01000001.1, read as the reverse complement.
GGCATCGGTCAAGCCCGAGCAGTTCCGTGCGGTGTACATCCCGATGTTCGCCATTCATGAAGATACCGGGCCCAAAGTCACCCCGCTGTATGACTGGCGCCCGCAGAGCACCTACATCCGTCGTCCGCCTTATTGGGAAGGCGCGCTGGCCGGTGCGCGGCCGCTCAAGGGCATGCGCCCGCTGGCGGTGCTGCCGGACAACATCACCACCGACCACCTGTCGCCGTCCAACGCGATCATGCTCGACAGTGCCGCCGGGGAATACCTGGCGAAGATGGGCTTGCCGGAAGTCGACTTCAACTCCTACGCCACCCACCGCGGTGATCACCTGACCGCGCAACGCGCCACCTTCGCCAACCCGAAACTGTTCAACGAAATGGTGCAGGAAAACGGCAAGGTCAAGCAGGGCTCGCTGGCGCGTATCGAGCCCGAAGGCAAGGTCACGCGGATGTGGGAAGCGATCGAAACCTACATGGAACGCAAGCAGCCGCTGATCATCATCGCCGGCGCCGACTATGGCCAGGGCTCGTCCCGTGACTGGGCCGCCAAGGGCGTACGCCTGGCCGGTGTGGAAGCGATTGCCGCCGAAGGCTTCGAGCGCATCCACCGCACCAACCTGGTGGGCATGGGCGTGTTGCCCCTGGAATTTCTGCCGGGCACCGACCGCCACACCCTGAAAATCGACGGCAGTGAAACCTATGACGTGGTCGGCGAGCGCACCCCGCGTGCGCAACTGACCCTGGTGATCAACCGCAAAAATGGCGAACGTGTCGAGGTGCCGGTGACGTGCCGCCTGGATACTGCCGAAGAAGTGTCGATCTACGAGGCGGGCGGCGTGTTGCAACGTTTTGCCCAGGATTTCCTGGAATCGGCGGCCACCGCCTGAAGAGGACCACCATGGCACACGTAGCGCAAATCAAGATCCCCGCCACCTATATGCGTGGCGGCACCAGCAAGGGCGTGTTTTTCAGCCTCAAGGACCTGCCCGACGTCGCCCAGGTGCCGGGGGCAGCCCGCGATGCCTTGTTGCTGCGGGTCATCGGCAGCCCCGACCCTTACGACAAGCAGATTGACGGCATGGGCGGTGCTACTTCAAGCACCAGCAAAACCGTGATCCTGGCCAAAAGCAGTCGCCAGGATCACGACGTGGATTATCTGTTCGGCCAGGTTTCCATCGACAAGCCGTTTGTCGATTGGAGCGGCAACTGCGGCAACCTGTCGGCAGCCGTGGGCTCGTTCGCCATCAGCGCGGGCCTGGTGGACCCGGCTCGCGTACCCCGAACCGGGGTAGCGGTGGTGCGGATATGGCAGGCCAATATCGGCAAGACCATCATCGCCCATGTGCCGATCACCGACGGCGCGGTGCAGGAAACCGGCGACTTTGAACTGGACGGCGTGACCTTTCCGGCGGCCGAAGTCCAGCTGGAATTCATGGATCCGGCGGCTGAAGAGGAGGGCGGCGGTGGTTCGATGTTCCCCACCGGCAACCTCATCGATGACCTGGAGGTACCCGGCGTCGGCACTTTCAAGGCTACGTTGATCAACGCCGGTATTCCGACCATTTTCATCAACGCCCAGGATCTGGGCTACACCGGCACCGAGCTGCAAGGCGCGATCAACAGCGACCCCAAGGCCCTGGCCATGTTCGAGACGGTGCGGGCTTATGGCGCGTTGCGCATGGGCCTGATCAAGCACCTGGACGAAGCCGCCCAGCGCCAGCACACGCCCAAGGTCGCGTTCGTGGCCAGGCCTGCGGACTACGTGGCCTCCAGTGGCAAGGCAATCAAGGCCGGCGATGTGGATTTGCTGGTGCGTGCGTTGTCCATGGGCAAACTGCACCACGCGATGATGGGCACCGCGGCGGTAGCGATCGGCACGGCGGCGGCGATTTCCGGCACCCTGGTCAACCTGGCGGCGGGCGGCGTGGAGCGCAATGCCGTGCGCTTCGGGCATCCTTCCGGGACGCTGCGCGTGGGCGCCGAGGCCAGCCAGGTGGACGGTGAATGGGTGGTGAAGAAAGCCATCATGAGCCGCAGCGCACGGGTGTTAATGGAAGGCTATGTGCGCGTCCCCGGCGACGCCTTCTAAAGGTCTACGCAGAGCCCCTGTGGGAGCGGGCTTGCCCGCGATGAGGGAGTATCAGTCGACATCTTATCAACTGAAAAATCGCAATCGCGGGCAAGCCCGCTCCCACAAGGGATCTTTATTCCAAGGCAGGCAACCAGACCCGCCCTGATGATCAACCGTGAGCTTGAGGAATAAACCCACCTTTTAGGAGAACTGCCATGAGCGCCAACGTCGACCAGAACAACCGCCCCGACTACGACCAGGTGTTGCAGGACATCGCCGACTACGTCCTGAACTACCGCATCGATTCCCCGGATGCACTGGACACCGCCCGCAACTGCCTGATGGACACCCTCGGCTGTGGCCTGCTGGCGCTGCGGTTCCCCGAGTGCACCAAGCACCTGGGGCCGATAGTGGAGGGCACCGTGGTGCCGTTCGGCGCGCGGGTGCCGGGTACTTCGTTTCGCCTGGACCCGGTCAAGGCTGCCTGGGACATTGGCTGCATCGTGCGCTGGCTTGACTATAACGACACCTGGCTCGCCGCTGAGTGGGGTCACCCTTCGGACAATCTCGGCGGCATTCTTGCCGTGGCCGATCACCTTTCGCAAAAACGCGTGGCCAATGGCGACGCACCGCTGACCGTGCGTGCGGTGCTGGAGGCGATGATCATGGCCCATGAAATCCAGGGGGTGATCGCCCTGGAAAACTCATTCAACCGCGTCGGCCTTGACCACGTGCTGCTGGTCAAAGTCGCTTCCACCGCTGTCACCGCCAGGCTGATGGGCGCCAGCCGTGAACAGCTGCTGTCGGCCTTGTCCCACGCGTTTGTCGATGGGCAGGCGTTGCGCACCTACCGTCATGCGCCGAATGCCGGTTCACGCAAATCCTGGGCCGCGGGCGATGCATCGAGCCGCGGCGTGCGCCTGGCGGATATCGCACTGCGGGGTGAAATGGGCATCCCCGGGGTGTTGAGTGCGCCGCAATGGGGCTTCTACGACGTGCTGTTCAGCCACACCAACAAGGACCTGGCGCTCAAGCCCGAGGACAAGCGCGCTTTCAGCCTGCCCCAGGCCTACGGCACCTATGTGATGGAAAACGTGCTGTTCAAGATCAGCTTCCCTGCCGAGTTTCACGCGCAGACCGCCTGCGAGGCGGCGGTGACCCTGCACCAGCGGGTCAAGCAGCGTCTGCATGAAATCGACCGTATCGTGATCACCACCCATGAGTCGGCGATTCGCATTATTTCAAAGGTTGGCCCACTGGCCAACGCTGCCGATCGGGACCACTGCCTGCAATACATGACCGCCGTGCCCCTGGTGTTTGGCAATCTGGTGGCCGAGCACTACGAAGATGATTTTCACGCAGCTCACCCAATCATTGATGAGTTGCGCGACAAGATGGTCATCGTCGAAGACCCGCGCTACAGCCGCGAATACCTGGAGGCGGACAAGCGCTCCATCGCTAATGCAGTGCAGGTGTTTTTCAAGGACGGCTCCCGCACCGAGCAGGTGGCGGTGGAGTACCCAATTGGCCATCGCCGTCGTCGGGTGGACGGTATCCCATTGCTGGAAGACAAGTTCCAAGCCAACCTGGCGACGCGCTTCACTGCACAACGCAGCGCCGAAATTTTTGCGTTGTGCAAGGATCAGGCGCGGCTTGAGGCGACACCTGTGAACCGTTTCATGGACCTGTTCACGATCTGAAAAACAGCACGGTCACTGTAGGAGCGAGCTTGCTCGCGAAGAACGTCAACGATAACCCGTGCTTCCTGAGTAAGCGCGGCGCCTAGGGGTTTTTCGCGAGCAAGCTCGCTCCTACAGAGGCAATGACGCAGGCTCAAGCGTGTTCAAAGCGCAGAATCACCCGGCGGTTGTGCTTGCTCTTCTTCTCGATTTTCTCGCAGAAAACACGGCCGATTTCCTCGGTGTTGAGCACATGGGTGCCGCCGCAGGGCTGGATATCGATCCCGGGAATTTCAATCACCCGTACCGAGCCCGACACCACGGGTGGCGCAACCGCCTGGGTGCGGGTGATCTGTAGCAAGGTTGCGTACTCGGTGGCGGGCATCGACAAGGTTTTCACCGCGTGGGCCTGCTCGATCAGGGCGTTGAGGTCACGGGTGAGCCCGTCTTTGTCCAGGGTCATCTCCGGCAGGTCGAAATCCAGTCGGCCTTTATCCGCACTGATGCTGCAACCGGTGACGGGCGCGTCGATGAGCGAGCACAGCAGGTGCAGGCAGGTGTGCATTTTCATGTGCTGATAGCGCCGTGCCCAATCCAGACCGGCGTCTATCTGAACGCCTGCCGTCAACTGCTCGGGGCAATGGTCTACCTGATGCCAGATGATCGAGCGCAACACCGGATCGCGCACGGTACCTGTCACCTCAACCCGCGTGCCATCGGCCAGGGTGAAGTGGCCGGTATCTCCCGGCTGCCCGCCGCCGGTGGGGTAAAACAGCGTGTGCTCCAGGGCGATGCCGTGTTCACTGACGGCAATCACCCGGGCACTGAAGGCGTTCTGGTAGGGCGCGCTGTCAAACAGCGCCAGGGTTTCCATGGTGTGCACGGACATGTTCAACCTCCAACGATCAGTGGGCTGGCTTGCAAGAGATGGCGCACCATTGCGCTCAAGCCAGGGGGAGAGAGCAGGGTGATTTCAAATTCCGGTCCGCAGACTTTCAGGTTCAGCGGCAAGCGCGGCAGTTGTTCGCTGGTATCGACACGGTGCAGGCGAAATTGCAGGTGGTGGCGCTCTTTCACTGTAGGTTCGAGCATTAACCCGTGCAGCGGATGAAAGTCGGCATCCAGCACCGTGACCTTATGCCCGGCACTCACCTCGCCGACGACGTGCAGGCGCTCATCCAGGGCAAAGGCGCCGAGGTAATTGCTGCGGTCCGATTCGTCGTTTTTTTGCAGCTGGATCTGGTTGACCACCTTGACCTTGGTGCCTGCCGGTACGTCCTGGGTGATCACGCAGGAGGGGCTGATAAATACGTTGTCGCCGATCGACACGTAGCCCAGCACCCGGGCACCGGCGCCCACTTCGACGTTGTTGCCCAGGCGCGGGTGGCGCTTGCCGTCCGGGTTGTTGGCGATGCCGCGGGCGCCCAGGGTCACGCCGCACAGGATGTAGCAGTCGTTGCCGATCACGCAGGTTTCGCCGATGACCGTGCCGTAGCCATGGTCGAGCACAAAGCGCCGGCCGATGCGCGCTGCCGGATGAATCTCGGCACCAGAGAGAATCTTGCCCTGGTTGCTGAGCTTGAGCGCCATGCGCGAAAACATCCCGTGGCCCGGGTCGGGAAAATTCCACACCTGGTGCGCCAGGCGATAGAACAGCACGGCCTTGAACGAGGCATAGGATTCCAGGATCAACTCACCACGCCCACGCGATGCCGGATCGCGATAAGCGTAGGCGATCAGGTCCTCGGCCACTGCCTGGGCGGCGTTCTGGACCAGCGGCGCCAGGTGTGGTTCCAACTGCTTCATCTGCCCGGGCGTCAGGGTCGTGATGAGATGGGTCAGCAACTCATCGTGCAGCAGTTGCATGTCGATAAAGCCCCCCATGGAGGCACCCCCGCATTCTGGATGATTGAAAGCCCCGTTACTCGAAACTGGGCAGGTAGCTGTCGGCATTGTCGTAGACCATGGTCAGCACCACCGTTTCAGGCGGCAGTTCGGGAGCGAGTTGGGCGATGGCAACCATGTTGGCGGCCGAGGACAGCCCCAGGCTGATGGCGTCGGTGCGCATGATGCGTTTGATCATGTCCAGGCACGCCGAATGCGACACCTTGAGCATGCCGTCGATTACGTCCAGGTTGAGGATGCTCGGGATCAGGCCGATCGACAGGCCCTGAATCGCGTGTGCCGCGTGTTGGTCTTTGAGCAGGTCGCATTCCTGCGGCTCCACGCCCATTACGCGGATCGCTGGCCAGGCGGCCTTGAGGGTTTCGCCAATGCCGGTGATATGGCCACCGGTGCCGATGCCGCTGACGAAGTAGTCCACGCGCTGATCACCGAAGGCGCGGATGATCTCCGGCGCGGTGGTGTCGCGGTGGGTCTGCGGGTTGGCGCCGTTGCGCTGCTGATTGAGCATCACGAAGTTGGGGTTTTCCAACTGCAGTTCCATGCACTTTTCGCCGTGGGAGTTGTTGCCCAGGCGGCTGTCGGACAGCACCACTTTGGCGCCGTAAAGACGCAGCAGTTTCTGCTTTTCGGGGCTGTAGTTGTCAGGGATCACCAGCACCACTTTATAGCCCAGGACATTGCCGGCCATCACCAGCCCGATGCCGGTGTTGCCGCCGCTGGGTTCGATGATGGTTTGCCCGGAGTCACGGATCAGTACGCCACGGCGCTCGGCATCGAGGATCATGCCCAGGGCGATGCGTGCCTTGTGGCTGCCGCCGGGGTTGAGGGATTCCAGCTTGGCGTAAACCTCGATGCCGAGGTCTTCGGAAAACTGGGCCAGACGCACGATCGGCGTTTGGCCGATGACGTCGAGAATGGAGTTATGCAGCATCAGCAAGCCCCCACGATCAGTACAGCGGCATGTCGGGTTCGACGTCGCGAACCCAGTGCTTCATGCCGCCCTGCAGGACTTTGGTATTGGCGAACCCGGCTGCCAGCAGGGTGCTGGCGGCTTGTTCGGCACGGGTTCCTGCGTAGCAGATCAGGTAATGGGTGTTGTCGCGGCTGAGGCTGTCGAGTTGCCCATCCAGTTCGGCCAGAGGGATGTGCAACACGCCTGGCAGTTTGCACACTTCCAGTTCGCTGGCGTCGCGCACATCCAGCAATACATCGGCGCTGCTGGGGTGCTCAAGCACCTGCTTGAGGCTCTGGGGCTTGATGTAGCGTTCTGCCGCCAGCGACGGTTGGCTCGGTACGGCATCGGCGCACGCCGTCGGGGCGGCGCTTTCGCTGCTGCGCAGCTCCGAGCAGCAGGGGCAGTCGGCGCGGCGCTTGAAGCGGATTTCGCTGAACTTCATCGCCAGGGCGTCAAAGCGCATCAAGCGGCCGGATAAAGGATCGCCAATGCCGATCAGCAATTTGATCGCCTCGGTAGCCTGGATCATGCCCACCACGCCTGGCAGCACGCCGATCACGCCGCCGGCGCTGCAATTGGGCGCCAGTTCAGCCGGCGGGGCCTTGGGAAACAGGCAGCGATAGCACGGCCCGCCCTTGTAGTTGAGCACGCTGATTTGCCCGTCGAAGCGGTAGATGGCGCCATAGACCAAAGGTTTGCCCAGCTGTACGCAAGCATCGTTGACCCGGTAGCGGGTATCGAAATTATCGGTGCCGTCGATCACCAGGTCGTAGGCGCCCACGAGTTCCAGGGCGTTGTCGGCGTCAAGCGCGGTGTTGTGCGCATTGATCCGGATATGAGGGTTGAGGTCTTGCAGGCGTTGCTTGGCGGACTCGACCTTGGGCATGCCCAGGGTGCTGTTGCCATGCACAATCTGGCGTTGCAGGTTGCTGCTTTCCACCACGTCAAAATCCACCAGCCCCAGGGTGCCGATGCCTGCCGCTGCCAGGTACAGGCTGATGGGGGAACCCAGGCCGCCGGTGCCGATGACCAGCACTTTGGCGTTCTTCAGGTTCAACTGGCCCTCGCGACCGACGCCGGGCAAGGTGATGTGGCGCACGTAGCGTTGCACTTCTTCATTGCTCAGGGTGTCGATGTCCATGCCGCCGGAGGTGGCGAGCAACACTTCGATCCTGGCTTTTTCCGGCAGGGTTTCATCGGCGTCAATCAACGCTTGCCCGGTGGTAAACAGGAAGTGTTCCTTGAGCTGGTTGTTCTTCTCGTGAAAGAGGTGCTGGCGCAACTGCGGGTGACGCTCGCAGAGGTTTTCAATGACTTCGCGCAATGTCGACCCAGTGCCCTCAAGGGTTGATTCCCGCAGATTGGCCACGCGGACCAGGATGTCAGGGAAAGAGACAGCGTTCATGGACAACTCCGTGTGCAGGTCGTTGAAGGGTTGAGGTGCGAAATGCTTGCCATCCCAGGCAAACAGTTTTGAGCCCAGGACCTGGCGCTGGCGAACATCCACCACCAGATAGCTGACGGGGAAGATCGGCTCCCCCATAAACAGCGCCTTGTCCTGGTCTTCATCACTGAAGTAGGCGCCAACATCCGGGTGGGAGTGGTAAATCACCACCACCGGGTTGTCGCTGCGTAACGCCTTGTTCATCAGCAGAGTATCGGCCACCGAGAAGGTGTAGCCGTTGGCCGCGCTGCGGGGGTACATCTGGGGGTTCTTGCGGTGCAGCTCGTTCTGAATATTGCTGCCCAGGTACACGCTGCCGTCGGCGAAGACGAAGCCGCAACATTCTTCGGGGTAGCTGCGGCTGGCGTGGGTGTAGATCTGTTCCAGGGTGGTGGGGCGGAGGACTTCCATGTTTCTCTCGCGTTGGTTGAGGGTCATTTTTTCTTGGCCAGAAGTTTTTCAACCGGCAACTTGGTGATCGCAAAGCCGGCCAGCAGGATCGCCGAATACAGCATCAGGTCGCGGGAAATTTCCACGCCTTCGTACCAGGCACCGATGATCACCGCGAACACCGGGAAGATGATGAACACAAACGACAGGATGATCGGGCTCAAGCGCTTGAGCAGCATGAAATACACGATGAACCCGCCTACCGAGGCCACCAGACCTAAGTAGAACAGTGCCGTCCAGGAGCGCAGGGTGATGTCATTGAACGCTGGCGTTTCAAACCACAGGCCGGCGACGAACAACATCAGCCCGGCGATGCCGATGGGCAGGGTGTTGTAGGTAATCACGCTGATGGCGCTGCCTTTTTGCTTGGTAATCACGTAGCACAAGGCATGCATGATCGCGGCGCTCAATATTGCCAATACCCCGAAGAACTCGGCGTGGTCCAGGTGCAGGCCCTGGCTCTTGATGATCATGTAGAGGCTGCCAAACCCGATACCGATGCCAACCACCTGGGAGAAGTAGATGCGCTCACGCAGAAACAGCGCGGAAAAGATCAGGATGAATACCGGCATACAGCTGAACAGCAGAGCCGTCAGGCCGGATGAAACGTGCATCTCGCCATAGTTGAGCAGGTAATAGGGAATGCTGAAGTAGGACAGGGTCACGAAGACGAAGAACCAGCGGCTTTCCCGTGGGAACAGGATCGGCTCGCGGCGCACCATGGCAAAACACAGGAACAGCGGAAATGCGATCAGAAAGCGCAGCCCGGCGGATGTCAGCGGCGGCACGCTCTCTACCGCAATCTTGATACCCAACCAGGTGGTGCCCCAACTCAGGCATACGATCAGAAACATCACGCTGGTCACCAGCCCGGCGAGCCACTGTTTTTGAGTTTTTGTTTTTGCAGTGTTTTCGAGAACGGCGGACATTGGCATCTTTTATTGCTTCCCTGAGCCGGAATTGAACTCTATATTGAACTTGTAAAGAGTTATGTTTATCGGCGATTGAACCCGTAAAAGCACACTATTAGGGCGAAAGATGGCTGTCAAAACAAATATTGACATGGTGTCAATTATGCGTGAGGGCCTGTCCAACGGGCAGGGCGTGAAGTACAAGCGCCTGTCTGATGTGATGGAACGGGGCATTCTTGAAGGCTTGATTGAACCGGGACGAAAACTGCCGCCCCATCGGGTGCTGTCCGACAACCTGGGCGTGACCATCGGCACCATCAGCCGGGCCTACGGTGAGCTTGAGCGCCTGGGCTTGGTGGTTGCGCGGGTCGGTGACGGAACCTTCGTGCGCAAGCGTGGGATGGAGCGTCAGCGTGATGAAGGCTTTCGCAATTTCAGCGAAGAGCCGCGCCAGTATTTCGACATGAGCCGCAACATGCACATTCCGGGGCAGGAAACGGTGTTTCTTGCCCAGAGCTTCCAAACGTTGTCGACCAACGCCAAGTTCCTTCAGGACATCAGCGCCTACACCCCCGACGCCGGTTTGCCGCGTTACCGGGAAGCCGGGGCGCAATGGCTGGTGCAGCGCGATTTTCATCCGATTCCCGAGCAGGTCATCTGCGTCAACGGCGGCCAGCACGGCTTGCTGTGCGCGATGATGGCATTGCTGCGTGCTGGCGATACGGTGGTCACCGAGCAACTGACTTATCCTGGGCTGATCACGGCTGCGCGCATGTTGGGGGTGCGGCTGATTGGCCTGGAGATGGATGAGGAGGGCGTGTTGCCCACGGCGCTGGATGAGGTTTGCCGTAATCACCGGATTTCGGCGCTGTATTGCACGCCGACTATCCAGAATCCGACCACCGCCGTGTTGTCGGTGGCGCGCCGCGAAGCCTTGGCCAGGGTGTGTCGCGAACATAACCTGCTGATTCTGGAGGACGAAGCTCATGGCGTGCTGGTGGAGGATCGCCCGCCGCCTCTGAGCTATTTCGCGCCTGAGCGTACGATCTTGATCAGCAGCCTGAGCAAGGCGGTGTCGGCTGGTTTGCGGGTGGGCTACGTGCATGCGCCGCCGGCGTTGGTCAGCCGCATTTCGGCGGCGTTGCGTTCGACCTGCTGGATGGCGACACCTGTGACTCTGGAGTTGGCCACCCAGTGGATTGAAAACGGCACGGCGGAATATTTGTTGCGTCAGCAGATCAACGAGATCAGCCGCCGCAAGACCCTGGTCGAAGATTTATTGACCGGCTTGGCCTATCGCACTCACCTCAACAGCCCGCATTTCTGGATCGAAGTACCGGAACCCTGGCGGGCCTCGGAAATCGAGGCAGAGCTCAAGCAGAACAATTACCTGATCGCCACCGCTGAAGCATTTGCCGTGGGGCAGACGGCGGTGCCGCAGTTTATTCGGGCAAGCATCTGTAATACGTCGGACGATGATCAGTTATTGCGCGAGGGGTTTGATGCGCTGGCGACGGCGTTGGGGCAGGGGGGCGGGCGGTTTCATCTGTAAATCCGCGTTACCGTTCATCGCAGGCAAGCCAGCTCCCACAGGGGAACGCATTCCAACTGTGGGAGCTGGCTTGCCTGCGATAGCGTCAGATCAGGCGCCAGAGATCACTTGAAGCGCCGCTCCACACCCTTCTCAACCAAAATCTTTGCCGAAATCTCTTCCACCGAAAAATGCGTGGAATTGATGTGCGCAATATTCTCGCGGCGGAACAGATTTTCCACCTCACGCACTTCAAATTCGCACTGGGCATAGCTGGAATAGCGGCTGTTGGGCTTGCGTTCGTTGCGGATGGCGGTCAGCCGGTCCGGGTCGATGGTCAGGCCAAACAGTTTGTGCGAATGCGCCCGCAGGGCGGCGGGCAGCGTCAGGTGCTCCATGTCGTCTTCGGTCAGCGGGTAGTTGGCCGCACGGATACCGAATTGCATCGCCATGTACAGACAGGTCGGGGTCTTGCCGCAACGCGACACGCCCACCAGGATCAGGTCGGCCTTGTCGTAGTAGTGGGTGCGGGCGCCATCATCGTTGTCGAGGGCGAAGTTCACCGCCTCGATACGCTCCATATAGTTGGAGTTATGCCCGATGGAGTGGGACTTTCCGACCGAGTATGAAGAATGTTCACTCAACTCCTGCTCCAGCGGCGCCAGGAAGGTCGAGAAAATGTCGATCATGAAACCATTCGACGTTGCGAGAATCTCACGAATGTCTTGATTGACGATGGTGTCGAAAATGATCGGGCGAAAACCGTCTTTTTCAGCCGCCAGATTGATTTGTTGTACCATGGCCCGCGCTTTATCCACGCTGTCTATATAAGGCCGGGTGAATTTGGCGAAGGTAATGTTTTCGAACTGCGCGAGCAGGCTCTGGCCCAATGTTTCGGCTGTGATGCCGGTGCCGTCGGAAATAAAGAAAGCAGATCGTTTCATTTGAGCCCTGGGCCTTAAGCTGATGGCGAATCTTGGATATGATAGGCGCGATTTTGCCGTCCCGCAGTGGGCCGCATTCTCACTTATTTTCCAGGTCCAGGCCACAAGCGCTGGCGTTAGCTCCTACTGAGCAACCCGCGTCCTGAGCTTTTCCAACACAGAAAGTGGAGAGATCACCTTGGTAGAGTACGTAGTTTCCCTCGATAAGCTCGGCGTCCATGATGTAGAGCATGTGGGGGGCAAGAACGCATCCCTCGGCGAGATGATCAGTAATCTTGCAGGCGCGGGTGTCTCGGTGCCGGGTGGTTTCGCCACCACGGCCCAGGCTTACCGCGACTTCCTTGAGCTGAGCGGCCTCAACGCCCAGATCCACGCCGCGCTGGACGCCCTGGACGTCGATGACGTCAACGCCCTGGCCAAGACCGGCGCCCAGATCCGCCAGTGGATCATGGAAGCCGAGTTCCCCGAGAAGCTCAACGAAGAAATTCGCACCGCCTTCGCCACCCTGTCCGCCGGTAACCCGGACATGGCCGTTGCCGTGCGCTCCTCGGCCACCGCCGAAGACTTGCCGGACGCCTCCTTTGCCGGCCAGCAGGAAACCTTCCTCAACATTCGCGGCGTGGAAAACGTCATCCGCGCGGCCAAGGAAGTATTTGCCTCCCTCTTTAACGACCGTGCGATTTCCTACCGCGTACACCAGGGTTTCGACCACAAGCTGGTGGCCCTGTCTGCCGGCGTGCAGCGCATGGTGCGTTCGGAAACCGGCACTGCCGGCGTGATGTTCACCCTGGACACCGAGTCGGGCTTCCGTGATGTGGTATTCATTACCGGTGCCTACGGCCTGGGCGAAACCGTCGTACAAGGCGCGGTTAACCCCGACGAATTCTACGTACACAAGGGCACCCTCGAAGCGGGCCGCCCGGCCATCCTGCGCCGTAACCTGGGCAGCAAGGCCATCAAGATGATCTACGGCGACGAGGCCAAGGCCGGTCGCTCGGTGAAAACCGTTGAAGTCGACAAGGCCGAGCGCGCGCGTTTCTGCCTGACCGACGCTGAAGTCAGCGAGTTGGCCAAACAAGCGATGATCATCGAAAAGCACTACAAGTGCCCGATGGACATCGAGTGGGCCAAGGACGGTGACGACGGCAAGCTGTACATCGTGCAGGCTCGCCCCGAAACCGTGAAGAGCCGCACTTCAGCCAATGTCATGGAACGCTACCTGCTCAAGGAAACCGGCACCGTGCTGGTGGAAGGCCGTGCCATTGGCCAGCGCATTGGCGCGGGCAAGGTACGGATCATCAAGGACGTGTCCGAGATGGACAAGGTCCAGCCAGGCGACGTACTGGTTTCCGACATGACCGACCCGGACTGGGAGCCGGTGATGAAACGCGCCAGCGCCATCGTCACCAACCGTGGCGGGCGTACCTGCCACGCGGCGATCATTGCCCGTGAACTGGGGATTCCAGCGGTAGTGGGTTGCGGCAACGCCACTCAATTGCTCAAGGATGGCCAGGGCGTGACCGTTTCCTGCGCCGAAGGCGATACCGGTTTCATCTTCGAAGGTGAGCTGGGCTTCGATATCAAGCAAAACTCCATCGATGCCATGCCCGACCTGCCGTTCAAGATCATGATGAACGTCGGCAACCCGGACCGCGCCTTTGATTTCGCGCAGTTGCCGAACGCCGGTGTGGGCCTGGCCCGCCTGGAATTCATCATCAACCGCATGATCGGCGTGCACCCCAAAGCACTGCTGAACTATGACGGCCTGCCGCTGGACATCAAGGAAAGCGTCGACAAGCGCATCGCCGGCTACAACGACCCGGTAGGTTTCTACGTCGAGAAACTGGTCGAAGGCATCAGCACTCTGGCTGCGGCGTTCTACCCGAAAAAGGTTATCGTGCGCCTGTCGGACTTCAAGTCCAATGAATACGCGAACCTGATCGGCGGCAAGCTCTATGAGCCGGAAGAAGAAAACCCGATGCTGGGCTTCCGTGGCGCCTCGCGTTACATCAGCGAAGCCTTCCGTGACTGCTTCGAGCTTGAATGCCGTGCCCTCAAGCGTGTGCGCAACGAGATGGGGCTGACCAACGTCGAGATCATGGTGCCGTTCGTACGGACCCTGGGCGAAGCAAGCCAGGTCGTTGACCTGCTGGCCGAAAACGGCTTGACCCGTGGCGAGAACGGCCTGCGCGTGATCATGATGTGCGAACTGCCGTCCAACGCCATTCTGGCCGAAGAATTCCTGGAGTTCTTCGACGGTTTCTCCATCGGTTCCAACGACCTGACCCAACTGACCCTGGGCCTGGACCGCGATTCCGGGATCATCGCTCACCTGTTCGACGAGCGTAACCCGGCGGTCAAAAAGCTGCTGGCCAATGCCATCCAGGCGTGTAACAAGGCCGGCAAGTACATCGGTATCTGCGGCCAGGGCCCTTCCGACCACCCTGACCTGGCCAAATGGCTGATGGAGCAGGGCATCGAAAGCGTCTCGCTGAACCCCGACTCGGTGCTGGAAACCTGGTTCTTCCTGGCGGAAGGCCAAGCGTCCGCTTAACATCGCGGCGTCAAAAGTGCCGGTCACTCGTGAGGGTGACCGGCATTCTTATCTGTACTGGGCGGGAACTCCTTGCGGACGCCGCCCTTTTTTGTGCAAGAGCATTATGCAAAGCAGCAGCAACCTGTTTCCCGTCGCCTTGATCAGCGCTGAACGTCGTGGCGACCTGAGTGAAGACGTCTACCGGCTCAAGCCCGGTAACAGCCCTGACGGCACCGTCGAACTGGCGGTGACCCGTTTGGGCCTGGCCGATGCCCCTGAAAACCGGGGCAAGCCGATTATTTTGTTGCATGGCAGCTTTTCCAATCGACGTTTCTGGTACTCGCCCAAGGGGGTCGGTCTGGGCGCTTACCTGGCGCGTCGAGGGTTTGATGTGTGGATCCCGGAAATGCGCGGCCATGGGCTGTCCAAACGCAACCATGAGTACGCCAGAAACCGCGTCGCCGATTACGGCCGCTACGATTTGCCAGCCATTGGCTCATTTGTGCGTGAGCAAAGCGGGCAAATTCCGCACTGGATCGGGCACTCCCTCGGTGCCACGACCTTGGCTGCGGCCCTGGGCGGGCAACACCTGGGGGCGCCTGAGGTGGCTTCGGTGGCATTGTTCGGCTGCCAGGTCAGCCGCACCCATTGGCCGTTGAAAATTCCACCGGTGGAGTGGGGGACTCGATTGATCCTCAAGCGCCTTGCCCACGTGTCTGGCCCACGCTTCAAGCGCGGGCCCGAGGATGAGCCGGCGGGCGTGATGATCGAAGCGATGCGCTGGAATGGCCTGTTCGGCCGCTTCGGCGATGCCGAGTGTGACTGGTGGAAGGGCTTGGCGCAGATCGATGTGCCGTTGCTGGCGGTCAGTGCGGCCGGCGATCGGCAAGACCCGGACTGGGCGTGTCGCAAGCTCTTCGAACAGGTCGGCAGCGAGCATCGCCAGTACCTGTGCCTGGGGCGCGAGCAGGGTTTCAGCGAGGATTTCGGGCATGTGCAGATGCTGGTCAGCAAAGCCGCGCAGGCCGAAGTATGGCCATTGGTGGAGCGATGGTTGAACGATCCACTGACACCATTATTCGGGGCTCGGCCCCAGGTAGCCGCAGCGGTCTAAGCAAACGCTCTACCAAGGGCGTTTCACTCTTGAGTGGTTGCGGCTAAGATATGACGCGCTGGGCGCTTCTGGTCATATTCAGTCGCGCAACGTGTATTGCGTTGCGCCGATGCGGATCCGATCATGGCCGCCCCGCACTGGCAGGCAGTTAAAGAATGCCTGTTATGGCGCGTTTTTCTGATGTACACCGTGGATGTTCGATCTCTTCTTTGACGACAGGAGCTTCTCGATGAACCATTACGTGACCCCCGACCTGTGTGACGCCTACCCGGAACTGGTGCAGGTAGTGGAGCCGATGTTCAGTAACTTCGGTGGTCGAGACTCTTTTGGGGGGGAGATCGTCACCATCAAATGCTTCGAAGATAATTCCCTGGTGAAGGAACAGGCCGACCAGCCGGGCGCCGGTAAAGTGTTGGTCGTCGACGGCGGAGGCTCACTGCGCCGCGCATTGCTGGGCGATCTGATCGCCGATAAAGCCGCGAAAAATGGCTGGGAAGGGCTGGTGATCTATGGTTGCGTCCGGGACGTCGACGTTCTCGCCCAGACCGACCTGGGTGTACAGGCGCTGGCCTCCCATCCGATGAAAACCGACAAACGTGGCCTCGGTGATTTGAACGTTGTCGTGACATTCGCGGGTGTGACGTTTCGTCCCGGTGAGTACATCTACGCCGACAACAACGGTGTGATCGTGTCGCCCAGCCCGCTGAAAATGCCTGAATAAACCCAAGGAGTCTGGATGTTCGAGGAAGAGAACGCGCAATGGGGGCTGGTGCATGCCCTGGTGCTGGACGGTAAAGGCGGTGCGCGTTCGATTGCCCGGACTGAGCTCGACGATCTGCAGTTGCAACCCCAGGAAAGCCTGTGGCTGCATTGGGATCGCAGCCATCCCCAGACCCAGACCTGGCTGCGCAAATCCAGCGGCCTGAGCGAATTTGCCTGCGACCTGCTGCTGGAAGAGAACACCCGCCCACGGTTGTTGCCATTGCCCGACGCCGAATTGCTGTTGTTTTTGCGCGGGATCAATCTCAACCCTGGGGCAGAACCGGAGGACATGGTGTCGGTGCGTATTTTCGCCGCCGCCAATCGTGTGATCTCCCTGCGTTTGCGTCCGTTGCGCGCCACCGATGAGCTATTGGTGCAACTGGCGGACGGTAAAGGCCCCAAAACGGCGTCTGAACTCATCCTTTATATGGCCCAGTACCTGACCAATAAAGTGCAGGATCTGGTCACAGGCTTGTCTGAAATCGTCGATTCCGAGGAAGAAAAACTCGATGCCGACGAACGGTATACCCCGGAGCACGGCAGCGTTTTGCAGATCCGTCGGCGTGCGGCCGGGCTCAAGCGTTTTTTGGCACCGCAGCGGGATATTTTTGCCCAGCTCACGCGCATAAAATTGGCATGGTTCTGCGATGACGATGCTGACTATTGGAACGAGTTGCACAACAGTCTGACCCGTTACCTGGAGGAGCTGGAACTGGCCCGAGAGCGCGTGGGGCTTGTACTTGAGGCCGAAGACCGGCGCTTGAGCCTGCGCATGAACCGCACCATGTACCGCTTCGGGATCATCACCGGGATCTTCTTGCCGATGAGTTTTCTCACCGGTTTGCTCGGTATAAATGTGGGGGGCATTCCGTTCTCCGAAAGCCCCTACGGATTCATGATTGCGTGCCTGTTAATGATTTCGGTAGCCCTGGGACAATGGTGGCTATTTCGACGATTACGATGGGTTTGAGCTGAATGTGACCTGAACGTAAGAAAGGGTCGATGTGACCCGATGAATTTTACCCTCGTCTTTTAATTCACTTGCGAGAGGTCTCTATGCACGATCCGTTCGAACAGTCTTTGCGTGACATGCTCAATGCTTCGCCATCCAACCGTGATGACGATGCTTGCCTGGGTCGCGTGTTGAAAACCGCCAACCGTCAGGTGGGTGCGGGTGATCTGTTCGGTCTGCTCGGGCGTTGGTTGCCGGCATTGATGATGGCCCTGAACAACGGTTCGGCCCATGTGTCACCGGTTTCCCGCCGTAAACCTCTTGCTCGCACTGCTGATAAGGCTGATTGAATATGGAACTTGATCTCTGGACCCAGAGCCTGGTCACCGCGATGACCGCATTGTGGACCAAGGTTGCGAATTTCATTCCCAACTTGTTTGGTGCCCTGGTCCTGGTATTGCTGGGCTTTGTCGTGGCCAAGTTGCTCGACACCCTGCTGTCCAAGCTGCTTGCCAAACTTGGGCTGGATCGCCTGATGGCCGGCACTGGCTTGACCAAGTTGCTCGGTCGCGCCGGGCTGCAGGTGCCGATTTCTACCTTGATCGGCAAGATCGTCTACTGGTTTGTTCTACTTATTTTTCTGGTTTCTGCAGCACAGTCCCTTGGACTTGAGCGAGTTTCAGCTACGCTCGACATGCTGGCACTGTATTTGCCGAAGGTATTCGGCGGCGCGCTGGTACTGCTGGTAGGTGTTTTGCTCGCACAATTGGCCAATGGGCTGGTGCGCGGGGCCGCTGAAGGCGTGGGTCTGGACTACGCGGCAGGCCTGGGGCGAATCGCACAGGGGCTGGTGATCATCATCAGTATTTCCGTCGCGATCAGCCAGTTGGAGGTCAAAACTGACCTGCTCAACCACGTTATTGTGATTGTTTTGATTACCGTTGGTCTGGCCGTTGCACTGGCCATGGGCTTGGGAAGCCGGGAAATTGCCGGTCAGATTCTTGCGGGAATCTATGTGCGTGAGCTATATCAGGTTGGGCAACAAGTGCGTGTGGGCGAGGTTGAAGGGCAAATCGAGGAGATCGGCACAGTCAAGACGACAGTGCTGACCGATGACGGGGAACTGGTTTCGCTGTCCAACCGGATTCTCCTGGAGCAGCAGGTCAGTAGCCGCTAATCCGGCAAACCCTGCTAATGTACGCCGCCGCAAACCCGGGTGACCGGGTTGCAACGGACATTGACCTGACTGCCGGCACGACTTGTTTTGAATAAAGCCCAAACGCTGTCCACGCGCTATGACCCCCGTGAGCTCTCTGATGAGGAGTTGGTCGCGCGCTCGCACACGGAGCTGTTTCACGTAACACGCGCGTACGAAGAATTGATGCGCAGGTATCAACGCACTCTGTTCAACGTTTGTTCAAGGTATTTGGGGAACGATAGAGACGCGGACGATGTCTGTCAGGAAGTGATGCTCAAGGTGCTATATGGCCTGAAGAACTTCGAGGGCAAATCGAAGTTCAAGACGTGGCTGTACAGCATCACGTACAACGAGTGCATCACGCAGTATCGGAAGGAACGGCGAAAGCGTCGCTTGATGGACGCTTTGAGTCTGGACCCCCTTGAGGAGGCGTCTGAAGAAAAGGCGCCGGCACCCGAGGAGAAGGGCGGACTTGATCGCTGGCTGGTGCATGTGAACCCGATTGACCGGGAAATTCTGGTGCTTCGCTTTGTCGCAGAGCTGGAATTCCAGGAAATCGCTGACATCATGCATATGGGCTTGAGTGCTACAAAAATGCGGTACAAACGTGCTCTTGATAAATTACGTGAGAAATTTGCGGGCGAGACTGAAACTTAGTGCGTAGCAAATATCTCTTACGTGTAGGCAAGTTCTGTTAGACTTGTCGCCGAGTTGTCCCCCGGTTTGTGGGACTGCTTTACAATCACCAGATGGGGATTTAACGGATGAAACTGAAAAACACCTTGGGCTTGGCCATTGGTTCTCTTATTGCCGCTACTTCTTTCGGCGTTCTGGCACAAGGCCAAGGCGCAGTTGAAGGCGAGCTGTTCTACAAGAAGCAGTACAACGATAGCGTTAAGCACATCGAAGACGGCTTCAACCCAGGCGCTCGCATTGGTTACTTCCTGACCGACGATCTGTCGTTGAATCTGTCGTACGACAAGACCAACCACACCCGTTCGAACGACGGCACTGGCAACCAGAAGATCAAAGGTGACACTGGCAGCCTCGTTGCTCAGTACCACTTCGGTCAGGCTGGCGTTGATAGCCTGCGTCCATACGTTGAAGGCGGTTTCGGCCACCAGAGCCGTGGCAACGTGCGCGCTGACGGCCACACCGGTCGCGATCAGACCACTTTCGCTACCATCGGTACCGGCGTGAAGTACTACTTCACCAACAACCTGTACGCTCGTGCTGGTGTTGAAGCTGACTACGGTCTGGACAACGGCAAGTGGGACTACTCCGCACTGGTCGGCCTGGGCGTGAACTTCGGCGGTAACGCTGGCGCAGCAGCTCCAGCTCCTACCCCAGCACCAGCTCCAGAGCCAGTTCCAGAGCCAGAAGCTCCGGTTGCTCAGGTTGTTCGTGTTGAGCTGGACGTTAAGTTCGACTTCGACAAGTCGGTTGTTAAGCCTAACAGCTACGGCGACGTGAAAAACCTGGCCGACTTCATGGCTCAGTACCCAGCTACCAACGTAGAAGTTGCTGGTCACACTGACTCCGTAGGTCCAGACGCTTACAACCAGAAGCTGTCCCAGCGTCGTGCTGACGCTGTTAAGCAAGTCCTGGTTAAAGACGGCGTTGCTCCTAGCCGTGTAACTGCTGTTGGTTACGGCGAATCCCGCCCAGTTGCTGACAACGCAACTGAAGCTGGTCGCGCTGTTAACCGTCGCGTAGAAGCGTCGGTTGAAGCTACCGCTCAGTAATTACTGAGTAGTAAAGAAAAGCCCGGCTCAGGCCGGGCTTTTTTTCGCCTGCGATTTGCCTCAGGCGCTTGCCGCAGCGGCGATGCTAGCCATCTGTGCGGCGCCGGCAACCTGGCCAATCACCAGGATGGCCGGGCTCTTCAGCGCAAAGGTTTTTGCCGCTTCATGCATGGCCGCAAGCGAGCTGCGGCATTCCCGTTGCTGGGGCAATGAAGCGTTTTCGATCATTGCCACCGGCATATCCGCAGCCATGCCGCCGTTGAGCAGCTGTTCGCGGATTTCTTCCAGCTTCGCCACACCCATATACACCACCAGCGTGGTCCCACCCTCCGCCAGCGCACGCCAGTTCAGGCTGCTGTCATCCTGGGTATGCGCGGTGACCAAGGTCACTCCACGGCTCACGCCACGCAAGGTCAACGGGATATCGCACTGGGTTGCTCCGGCCAGCCCTGAGGTGATGCCATTGACCAATTCCACCTCGACTCCACGCGCGCGCAGCCAGGTTGCCTCCTCGCCACCGCGGCCAAAAATACACGGGTCACCGCCTTTAAGGCGTACCACGCACTTGCCCTGGCGTGCATAACGCAACATCAGGCGGTGAATAAAATCCTGTGGGGTAGAGCGGCAGCCGCCGCGCTTGCCGACGGTAATCACCCGGGCACTGGCGCAGTGTTCCAGTACTGCCGGGTTGACCAGGTCATCAATCAACACGACGTCCGCTGCCTGCAGAGCCCGGACCGCTTTCAGGGTCAGCAACTCCGGATCACCGGGCCCAGCGCCTACCAGCCACACTTTTGCGCTCATGTTGTTCCCCTTACACACTGATGGCGATTGGCTGCGGGTTGCTGGCCAAAAGACGTTTGATTTCCGGCACGCAGGAGCCGCATTGAGTGCCGCAGCCCAGTTGCTGTTTGAGTCCATCCAGATCCAGGCCACGTTCAACGCCCGCACACACCGCGCTTTCGCTGACGTTCTTGCAGTTGCACACAATCTTGTTGCTGGCGGTTGCGCCACCGGGTGGTGCGCTTAAAGGCGCCAACAGCCAGCGCCGCAGTTGCTCGTCGGCCCGACCTTCCAGCCACAGGCTTTGCAACCAGTGGCGGGCCAGGGTTTCGCCGGCCAGGCGCAGGGCGGTGATGCGGCCTTTCTCGATTTTCACGCGCTTGCCGATTGAGCGGCGCGGATCGTCGTAGGCCATGACCGGGCCGTCGTTCAGGCCCAGCAATTGGTCAATCCGAGTCAACAATTGCAGGTCCGGCGCTGCGGTATGGGCTGCCCGTACCAGCAGCGCAGGGCGTTCGCGCCCAGCCAGGCTCAAGCTGACGTAGGCAAACTCCTCACACAGCGGGCGCAGGGCTTGGAAGTGTTGCTGTACATCGCCCTCGATCAGCGCGAACAACTGCCACGGCAGTTGCACGGCTTCCAGGCGCACGCCGCTGTGCTTGAGTTCAGGCTGTTTGGACAGCGGGTCAAACGCCGGCTGGGTGATCACATTGACGCCGCCCTTGAGAAAGCGGTCGCCCCAGTGCATCGGCAGAAATGCCTGGCCGGGACGTACGCTGTCATCGCTGCTGACGGCGACGATCACACTGCCGCGACGGCTTTTCAGGCTGATCAGGTCACCCTCCTGAAAGCGATGACGGCGAAGCTCATCCGGGTGCAGGCTCAACAGCGCTTCACTGACATGCCCGAACAACTGCGCGGCGGTGCCGGTGCGGCTCATACCGTGCCATTGGTCACGCAGGCGCCCTGTGATCAAGGTCAGGGGGAAGCGTGCGTCACGTTGTTCCTTGGCCGCACGGTATGGGTCGGCCACAAATCGCGCGCGGCCATTGTCGGTGGGGAAGATGCCGTCGGTATACAAGCGCGCTGTGCCCGCCTGTGCGCCTGCAGGAAACGGCCATTGCTGCGGGCCGAGTTGGTCAAGCAGGCCATGGCTGATACCGGACAAGTCGAGGTCCCGCCCTTGAGTGAGCCCCTTGAACTCGTCAAACAGCTGCGCCGGCTGCGAAAAGGCGAACAGGCTGGGCAACCCTGGCCGCAGGCGACGCTCCAGGCGCTGTGCGAAATCTACTGTAATTGCCCAGTCCGCTCGCGCCTCTCCCGGTGGGTTGATGGCGCGGCGTACGTGGGAAATGCGCCGCTCGGAGTTGGTGACCGTGCCGTCTTTTTCGCCCCAACTGGCGGCGGGCAGCAGCAGGTCGGCATAAGCGGCGGTTTCGGTGGTGCGAAAAGCCTCCTGCAACACCACGAACGGGCACATCGCCAAGGCCGCACGCACGGCGTTCTGGTCGGGCAAGGATTGCGCAGGGTTGGTGCAGGCGATCCACAGCGCCTTGATCTTTCCGGCCTGCACCTGTTCAAACAGTTCGATCGCGGTAAGCCCGGTGGGCGCAGGCAGTTGTTCCACCCCCCAATAGGCGGCCACTTCAGCACGGTGTTCCGGGTTGGACGCCTCGCGGTGGCCCGGCAGCAAGTTGGACAGGCTGCCGGTTTCGCGGCCGCCCATGGCGTTCGGTTGCCCGGTCAGGGAAAACGGCCCGCACCCCGGCCTGCCAATGGTGCCCGTGGCCAGGTGCAGGTTGATCAGCGCGCTGTTTTTTGCACTGCCGGCAGTGGATTGGTTGAGGCCCATGCACCACAGCGACAAAAAGCTGCTGGAGGTGCCGACCCACTGCGCGCACAGGCGCAATTGTTCGACGCTGATGCCGCACAACTGAGTGACCATCTGCGGCGTGTAGTCATGCACCAGGCGCTTGAGCTCGGCCAGGCCATCGGTGTGGGCCTGGATGAAGGCACGATCAATCCAGTCTTCCCACAGCAGCACATGCAAAATTCCATGAAACAACGCCACATCCGTCCCCGGCAAGATTGCCAGATGCAGGTCAGCCAGATCGCAGGTGTCTGTACGCCGGGGATCAATCACCAGTACTTTCATCTGCGGGCGCTGGGCCTTGGCCTGCTCCAGACGTCGGAACAATACCGGGTGGGCGTAGGCCATATTGCTGCCGACGATCATCACGCAGCCGCTGTTTTCCAGGTCTTCATAACTGCACGGCGGCGCGTCGGCGCCCAGGCTGCGTTTGTAGCCGACCACCGCCGATGACATGCACAGCCGAGAATTGCTGTCGATATTGTTGGTGCCCACCAGCGCCCGGGCCAGCTTGTTGAAGCTGTAGTAATCCTCGGTCAACAGTTGCCCCGAGATATAGAACGCCACGCTGTCCGGGCCGTGCTCGGCGATGGTCTCGGCGAACACATTGGCGGCGTGATCCAGGGCGGTATCCCAGTCGGTGCGGGCACGGGCCAAACCCTTGCCCAGGCGCAATTGCGGATACAGGGCGCGGGCGCTCACGTCGCCGGTGAGGTGCAGGCTGGCGCCTTTGCTGCACAATTTGCCGAAGTTGGCCGGGTGGCTTGGGTCGCCTTGCACCCCCAGGATCTGCTCGCCGTCATGCTCGATCAGCACGCCGCAGCCCACGCCGCAATAACAGCAGGTGGACGCGGTGGTCTGGCGGTTCATCAACCCGCATCCCGCAGGGCCAGCATCACCCGGCCGTTTTCAACCCGGGCCTGATGATGATGGGCGCAGCCGATATCCGGGGCCTGGGCTTCGCCGGACGCCAGGTCGATCTGCCAGTTGTGCAGCGGGCAGGCGACGCGCTTGCCGTAGATCAAGCCTTGGGACAGCGGGCCGCCCTTGTGCGGGCAACGGTCATCGAGGGCGAAGACTTCGTCGTCACTGGTACGAAAGATCGCGATGTCACCTTTGGGCCCGCTGATGATGCGCGAGCCCAGGGTGTTGATTTCATCGAGGGCGCAGATATCCAGCCAGTTCATAGCGACACCTCCAGTTGTTTGACCGGGATCACGTCGAATTCCTTTTTCAGCAGCGGCTGTTCCAGACGTTCCTTCCACGGGTCCTGTTCGAACGACAGGGAGAACTGCAAACGCTCATTGAGCGCCTGGCGGCGGGCCGGGTCTTCCAGCACAGCCTTCTTGATGTGCTCCATACCGACCCGTTGCAGGTAGTGCACCGTGCGTTCCAGATAAAAAGCTTCTTCGCGATAGAGCTGCAGAAACGCGCCGTTGTATTCGCGTACTTCCTCGGCGGTCTTGAGCTTGACGAAGAACTCCGCGACTTCGGTCTTGATACCGCCGTTACCGCCGATATACATCTCCCAACCGGAGTCGACGCCGATGATTCCCACGTCCTTGATGCCGGCTTCGGAGCAGTTGCGTGGGCAGCCGGACACCGCCAGCTTGACCTTGTGCGGCGACCACATATTGAACAGGTCGTGCTCCAGCTCGATACCCAGTTGCGTCGAGTTCTGCGTACCAAACCGGCAGAACTCGCTGCCCACGCAGGTTTTCACGGTGCGAATGGATTTGCCGTAGGCATGGCCGGACGGCATATCCAGGTCCTTCCATACTCCTGGCAAGTCCTGCTTCTTGATGCCGAGCAAGTCAATGCGCTGGCCGCCGGTGACCTTGACCATCGGCACGTTGTATTTGTCGGCCACATCGGCGATGCGGCGCAGCTCCGAAGGGTTGGTCACACCGCCCCACATCCGTGGGACTACAGAGTAGGTGCCGTCTTTCTGAATATTGGCGTGGGCCCGTTCGTTGATCAGTCGCGATTGCGGGTCGTCCTTGGCCTCGCCCGGCCAGGTCGAAATCAGGTAATAGTTGAGCGCGGGGCGGCAGGTGGCGCAGCCATTGGGGGTACGCCAGTTCAGGTAGCGCATGGTGCTGTCGATAGTCAGCAGGTGCTGCTCGCGGATAGCCTGGCGGATCTGCCCATGATTGAGGTCGCTGCACCCGCAGATGGCTTTTTCGCTTTTGGGTTTGACGTCCGCCGCGCCTCCCACGGTGTTGATCAGGATCTGCTCAACCAGCCCGGCACAGGAACCGCAGGAACTGGCGGCCTTGGTGTGTTTTTTCACCTCATCGACACTGAACAACCCTTGTTCCTGGATCGCCTTGACGATCGTGCCCTTGCACACGCCATTGCAGCCGCAGACTTCGGCGCTGTCGGCCATGCTCATGGCTTTGTCCTGGCCCTGGTGGCCGACATCGCCGAGTGCATTTTCACCGAACATCAGGTGATCGCGGATTTCACCGATGGCGTGGTTCTCACGGATCTGGCGGAAGTACCAGCCGCCATCGGCGGTATCGCCGTACAGGCAGGCGCCGACCAGGATGTCGTCCTTGATCACCAGCTTTTTGTATACGCCGCCGATCGGGTCGGACAAGGTGATGGTTTCGGTGCCTTCACCGCCCATAAAATCGCCGGCAGAAAAGAGGTCGATGCCGGTGACCTTCAGCTTGGTCGAGGTCACCGAGCCTTTATAGGTGGCAAACCCCAGTTGAGCCAGGTGGTTGGCGCAGACCTTGGCCTGCTCGAACAACGGCGCTACCAGGCCATAGGCGATCCCGCGATGGCTGGCGCATTCGCCGATCGCGTAGATGCGCGGGTCGTAGGTTTGCATCGTGTCATTGACCAGAATCCCACGGTTGCAGGGGATGCCGGACTTTTCCGCCAGTTCGGTGTTGGGGCGGATACCGGCAGCCATCACCACCAGGTCGGCGGGGATGATGTCGCCATTCTTGAACTGCACCGAGCCGACGCGGCCATTGCCGGCATCGTGCAGGGCCTGGGTCTGCTCGCACAGGCGGAACACCAGGCCGCGGCTCTCCAGTTCGGTTTGCAGCAATTGGCCGCTGGTCTTGTCCAGTTGGCGCTCCAGCAGCCACTCACCGATGTGCACCACCGTCACGTGCATGCCACGCAGCATCAGGCCGTTGGCCGCCTCCAGGCCGAGCAGGCCGCCACCGATCACCACCGCGTGCTTGTGGGTCTTGGCGGTGTCGATCATCGCCTGGGTGTCGGCAATGTCGCGGTAACCAATCACGCCCTGCAAGGTGTTGCCGGGAATCGGCAGGATAAACGGCGTGGAGCCGGTGGCGATCAGCAGGCGGTCGTACTCGGCCTCAGTGCCGTCTTCGGCGATGACTTTGCGCTTGACCCGGTCGATCTGCACCACCTTGCGGTTGAGCAGCAGCTTGACGTTGTTGTTCAAGTACCAATCCAGGTCGTTGAGCACGATCTCTTCGAAGGTTTGCTCACCGGCCAATACCGGCGACAGCAGGATGCGGTTGTAGTTGGTGTGAGGCTCGGCGCCGAACACGGTGATGTCGTACAGCTCGTTGCTCAGCTTGAGCAGTTCTTCAAGGGTGCGAACCCCGGCCATGCCGTTGCCGATCATCACCAGTTTGAGTTTTTTCATGTCGTTCTCCGCAATGGCTCGACAAATCATGCGCAAACAAAAAAAGGCGTCCCCGCTAGTCAGCTAGCGAGGACGCCTTTGTCCTGGTCCCGTTCTCTCGGGAAGCTCGACCCTTCGACGTTGAAGGGGCGGCTATATGTGGGTTGTTGGGAAGACCTGATGCAGCAGCTGTGCCAAGTTGCTTATCCCCAGGTTTATTGGGCGTTTAAAGGGGGACGCGGAACACTTTTGCCCGTTAGTGGTGCAGCAGCCAGTACAGCAGCACCAGATTGATCAACAGTGAGGCCGCTGCCAGGGTTTGCCAGACCTTCAACGGCTCGCGCTCCAGCAGTGGCCGTGGCCGCACGCTCAATTCGCGGCGGTCGGCCTGTTCCAGTACCAGCAACCATTCTTCGGCAGTTTCATAGCGGTGTGCGGGCAGGGCGGCTACGGCGCGCTCCAGGCTGTGGGGCAACCAATCCGGCAGGTCAGGGCGATAGCGGCTGGCGCTGACAGGCTGGTTAAAACGCGGGCGTTGGAAGGCTTCAATCTCGCCGTAGGGGTAATGCCCGGTCAGCAGGTAATACAGGGTCACACCGACGCTATACAAATCCTGTTGCGCAGTAGGATCCTCGCCACCGAAAGCTTCGGGCGCGATGAAACTCGGGGTGCCGGGCAGTAAGTGAGCACGGTCTTCAGAGAGGCCAGGGCAATAGGCCAGGCCAAAGTCCAACACGCGCAGTTCACCGTCATCGCCCAGCAGCAGGTTTTCCGGCTTGATGTCGCGGTGCAGAATCTGCCGACGATGCAGCAGGCCCACGGCGCGCAGCAAGCGTTCGGCGATCGACTGCCATTGCGCCAACGGCAGCGGGCCTTGCTGTTGAAACAGCTGGGCCAGGGTCTGCCCGGGGTATTCGCGCATCACGTAGTACAGATGCTGACGAGCACTGCCGGCATGTACTTCCGGGAAGGCACGGCCGGCGACGCGGCGTAAAAACCATTCTTCTGATAACAGGGCTTGGCCCGCATCGGTATCGTCGTGACGCAAGGGCAAGGTCTTGAGCAGCCAGGGTTGCCGCTGCGCATCGTGCACGCGGTACAGCAACGACTGCCGACTCTGCGCCAGCACGCTTTGCACCTCCCAGCCCTCAAAAACTTGCCCAACCTTCAGCGGCGGCGGCAGGGGCCATTGCTGCAACTGCACCAGAGCGTCGCCGAGTGTGGCGGCGCCGAGTTGGTCGATGCGCACCAGCAAGGCGCTGGCGTTGTCCTGGCTACCTGCCAGGTGGGCGGCGCTGACCAGCGTGTTGACGGCCACGTCGAGGTCGTCTTGCTCACGCAGGATGGCGCCGATGCTCTGGTCGCCCAACGTGGCCCACACCCCGTCGCTGAGCAAAAGGAAACATTCGCCCTCGCGCATTTGGCCGTCGAGAAAATCCAGCACCAGGTGCTGATCCAGGCCGAGGGCGCGCTTGAGTACGTGCTGCATACCCGGCTGTTCCCACACATGGTCTTCGCTGAGGCGTTGCAACTCGCCGTCGAACCAGCGATACGCGCGGCAATCACCGACATGGGCCAGCGTGAAACGTTGACCACGAAACACCAGGGCACTGAGTGTGGTGAGTAACGGTTGCCCACCTCCGTTGGCTTGCAACCAGCGATTTTGCGCGACTAACAGACGTTCGAGCGCCTGGGCTACGCCCCAGGTTTGCGGCGTGGCGTAGTAGTCCAGCGCCAGCGCCTGCAAGGTCGAGCGCGCGGCCAGGCCACCGTCGGCGCATTGGCTGACGCCATCGGCCAGCGCGCACAGGTAGCCTTTGCTCGCCGCCAGTTCCGCCACGGGCGTGACCACCCGCAGCGCATCCTGGTTTTCGCTGCGCGGGCCAATGGCGCTGGCCTGGGCGACGCTCAGTCGAAGGCTCATCACACGCGGGCAGCGGTGACCGCAGCCGAGCCCCAGGTAGTTCTCCAACGGCGCTTGACGCCATGCAGGCCAAACCAGGCCAGCACACCGAGGCTGGCGAACAACCACAGGGCCAACTGATAACTGCCGGTACTCTGTTTGATCGCGCCCATGCCGGCGGCGAGGGCGAAGCCGCCGATACCACCGGCCATGCCGATCAAGCCGGTCATCACGCCGATTTCACTGCGAAAACGCTGCGGCACCAATTGGAATACCGCGCCATTTCCGGCACCCAGGCCGAGCATGGTGCAGACAAAAAGCGCCAGCGCCGCGTAGGAACTGGGCAGGTTGAACCCCACTGCCGCGATACAGATCACCGCCACGCTGTACATGCCCAGCAAGGTTTTGATCCCACCGAAACGGTCGGCGAGGGCGCCGCCCAATGGGCGCATCAGGCTGCCGCCGAACACGCAGGCCGCGGTGTAATAGCCGGCGGTCACCGGGCTCAGGCCGTACTGGTCGTTGAAGTAGCCGGGCAGGGCGCTGGCCAGGCCGATGAAGCCACCGAAGGTCACGCTGTAGAAAAACATGAACCACCAACTGTCGCGATCGCCCAGGGCCTTGAAGTAGTCGGCCATGGATTTGGCTTTCGGACGCTGCGGCGCGTTGCGTGCGAGCCAAGCGAATACGATCAGGGTAAGGATCAGCGGGATCAGCGCAAAGCCGAACACATTGCTCCAGCCGAACGCCGCCGCCAGCACCGGTGCCAGCAACGCGGCAAACACAGTGCCGGAGTTGCCGGCCCCGGCGATGCCCATGGCCTTGCCCTGATGCTCCGCGGGATACCACTGCGATGCCAGGGGCAGGGCCACGGCAAAGGACGCACCGGCCATGCCCAGGAACACACCCAGCAGCAAGGCTTGCTCGTAACTGTGGATCCCCAGCTTCCAGGCGCAGAACAGTGCCACGATCACAATCACTTGGCCTATCAGCCCGGCGGTTTTGGGTGACAGCTTGTCGGCCAACATGCCCATTAGAAAACGCAGCACTGCACCCGCCAGGATCGGCGTGGCCACCACCAGGCCGCGCTGTTGAGTGGTCAGGTGCAGGTCGGCAGCAATCTGCACCGCCAGCGGGCCCAACAGGTACCAGACCATGAAACTCAGGTCGAAATACAGGAACGCGGCAAACAGGGTCGGGGTGTGCCCGGATTTCCAGAAGCTTGATTTCATCACGCACCTCAACGGTTGGGGGTCTAAAACGAAAAAACGCCGCCACCGGGTTCGCGAGGGCAAACCGGGTGGGCGACGTCTTTGTCGTGGAGGGGGCAACCGCCGTTGGCTACCTGTGAGGATTCTTTAGCAAGAGCTGAGCCAGATCAGCCGAGCAATTCGCTCATGGCAATAATCTGCTCTGCCACCTGGATCAGTTTCTGCTGGCGACTCATGGCCTGGCGGCGCATCAGGGTGTAAGCCTCTTCCTCATTACAGCTCTTCATTTTCATCAGCAGGCCCTTGGCCAACTCGATGCGTTTGCGTTCGGCCAGTTGCTGGTCGCGGGCGTGCAACTGCGCGCGCAGGGCCTGGTCACTCTCGAAGCGGGCCATGGCCACATCGAGGATTGGTTGCAGGCGTTGGGCCTGAATGCCTTCAACGATGTAGGCACTGACGCCGGATTTGATCGCCTGACGCATCACATTCGGGTCATGTTCATCGGTAAACATCACGATAGGCCGGGGCTGGTCGCGGCTGACCAGCACCACTTGCTCCATCACATCGCGGCCGGGTGACTCGGTATCGATCAGGATTACGTCCGGGCGCACTGTTTCGACGCGTGCGGGCAGGTCGATGGTCAGGCCCGATTCATCGATCACCTCGAAACCGGCTTCGGTCAGCGCGGCTTTGAGGCGCCCGACCTTGCGCGGGGTGTCATTGATCAACAGGATTCGTAGCATCATTGAGCTCCTGTCAGCGCAGCGCTTGACGGTGGTTGTCATCGGCCAGGGCATTGAGGCGGAAGCTGCGGGCGTAACCGGCGGGGTCGGAGCCGTCCCATATTTTGCCGTCGATCAGTTGGCTGCTGCGCATCGGCGAGTCGCCAACGCTGAGGCCCAGCGCACCGGCGGCCTGGCGATACAGCGCCAATTGCTGAACCTGGCAGGCGACGCCGAGGTAGTCAGGGTCTTCACGCAACAAGCCCCAACGCCGGAACTGGGTCATGAACCACATGCCGTCGCTGAGGTAGGGCACATTCACCTCACCACCGGCGAAAAAGCGCAGTGCATGGGGATCCTGCCACTGGTTACCCAAGCCGTCGTCGTAGTAACCCATCAGGCGCGGCTCGATGCAGTCCAACGGGGCGTCGAGGTAGTCGCGGGCGCTGAGCAACTGCGCGGTGGAGCGGCGGTTTTCAGTGCTCTGTTCGATAAACCGGCTGGCCTCAAGGATCGCCATGACCAATATACGCGCGGTATTGGGGTACGCGTCGACGAACGCCTGGGTGCAGCCCAGGACCTTTTCCGGGTGATTGGGCCAGATCGCCTGGGTGGTCGCCAGGGTAAAACCTTGATGCTGTTGCACCGCGCTGGCGCTCCAGGGCTCGCCGACACAAAAACCGTCGATGCGTCCGGCCTGCAGGTGGGCCACCATTTGCGGCGGCGGCACCACCACGCTGTTCACATCCTGCAATGGATGAATGCCTTGGCTCGCCAGCCAGTAATACAGCCACATGGCGTGGGTACCCGTGGGGAACGTTTGGGCGAAGGTCAGTTTTGTCCGGCTTTGGTGCACGTGGCGTTCCAGCGCCTCAGGAGTGACCACGCCCTGCTGTTGCAGACCGTGGGACAGGTTAAGGCTCTGGCCGTTCTGGTTGAGGCCCATCAGGACGGCCATGTCGGTAGGTGCAACGCCGCCGATGCCAAGGTGCACGGCATAGATCAGCCCGTACAGGCCGTGTGCGGCGTCCAGCTCGCCGCTGACCAGCTTGTCGCGCAGGTTGGCCCAGGATGATTGGCGCTTGAGATTCAATGTGAGGCCGTAGGGCTGGGCAAAGCCCTGGGTGGCAGCGACCACCAGCGAAGCGCAATCGGTCAGGGCCATGAACCCCAGGTCAAGGCTGCTCTTTTCCGGGGCATCGCTGCCGTTTACCCAAGCCAGCGGATCGTTCATCGGTACCTGCCTTTTCTGAAAAAAAGGCGTCGTTTCCCTGTTTGGCATGACGGGCCATTGCAGGGTAACGACGCCTTTGTCCGTAGGCCCGCGCCGCCTTTGGTGCGAGCCTGATACGAAGTGCGAAGCAAGGCACATGCCACGGGTGGCGTGGTGCAGTCTGCCGTCAACTTTCGATCATGATTGAAGCTCCAGTGCCTCGCAGTATGGCCGCTTCTTCAAGCCACACCGCCCAGGTATGCCCACGGTGCACACTGACTCCCCGAAACCCATGAACTGCCGCTGGCTGCACTGCGGGCTACTGTGTGCCGCCCTGTTGCTGGGCAGCCGCGTAGCCTGGGGCCAGGCGTACCTGGCACAGGATGAAGGCCTGCATACTTTCTTTACCGCGCTGTCGGGGCCATTGGGCCTGCCTGTGGTCACCAGCGGTGCGGTGGCGCGCAGGCGCATCAGCGGAACCTTCGACTTCGCCGCGCCGCAGCGGGTTTTGGGATCCCTCGCTGAGCAGGAAGATTTGATCTGGCACCGCAGCGGGCAAGTGGTGCATCTCTACACCGCCGATGAGGGGCGTAGCTCTGCGGTCGTGCTGCGGCATATCTCGGTCAATCGGCTGCGCGGCATCATGCGGCGTGCCGGGCTGGATGAGCCGCGCTACCCATTGCGGGAGAGTGGGGCGCGTACCTTCTACGTCGACGGGCCACCGAGCTATGTCGATCATGTCTTGCGGCTGGCCAAACTGATGGACCAGCCACGCCGCAAGCGGGCCGAAGACGCGACGGCATTCGGGGTTGTTCAGGTGATGAATGCCGCCGTGGAGGATCGCCAGCAAGGAGCGGGTGCCCATAAGGTCCGCGTCCCGGGTATGGCTTCGATGATTCAGGCCCGGCTATCCCGTGAGCAGAAAGGCCAATTGGCCGACGGCAGCCTGGTGCTGGTGGCTTATTCGGATACCAACAGCGTGTTGATCAAGGGCCAACCAGCCCAGGTGAGCCTTATCGAAAAACTGGTGGCAGAGCTGGATATGGCCGCGGCGCAGAATGCCGTTTTGTCAGGCCCTGACCCCTTACCGCCACCGGCCGAACCGGCGCAGTTGACCGCAGCACAACATGAGCGTGTGCAACGTGCCTTCCTGCGCACGGATCGTGAGTTTTCCCCATGAAAAAGGCGTTTGTCCATGCACCTGGAAATATTGCTGCAGGAGCAACTGATCAGCCGCAAGCGGTTGGCTGCGTTCGCACCGGGGAAGGTGCTGCCCCTGGATCCAGGGGCGACTCGCTGTGTGGAGGTACGGGTCAATGGGCAACTGATGGCGTTGGGTGAGCTGGTGCAACTGGAGGATCGGCTGGGCGTTGAGTTGCAGGAGACGTATCAGGAATGGCTACCCAAATAGGTACGTCAGGAGAATTATCTGACCGAAAGCGGCCCAAAAAAGGCGATCGAATGGGCTTTGTCCTAGCGCGAGCCGTCGGCCGGTTTTTTATAGTCGTGAGATTGGCAGGTGAGCCGGTACGGAAAGTAAGGATTTGAATGTCGGTAGTCCAAAGCAGAGGTGCGTATGGCCGTCGCGATTGATGAATCGACGACCTCCCTGGTCTTCGCTCGCTGGACCTTGCATGGCGATGGCCGGTTGACGGGGGGCGATGCGGATATTCAGTTGCCGCCCAAGGAGTGGCATGTGCTGCGATTGCTGCTGGCCTCCGGTGGCACGCTGATGACCAAGGATCGCCTGCTGGAGCTGGCCTGGCCCCGGGGAGAGGTGGCCGATGAGTCACTGACGCGCTGTATCTATTCCCTGCGCAAACATTTGAGGGCCGACAAAGGGTTTATCAAGACGATTTACGGCAAGGGCTATCGCTTTACGTGCCCGGTGCGGGTGGGGCAACCACCGCAAGGCGTCGTGCATGTGTGCTCTGTGTGTGGTCAGGCCAGCAATGTTTAAGGTGTGGAGCAGGGTACTGCTGCTCAGTGGACTGATGGTCAGTCACCAGGCCTTGGCTTATTGCTGGGAAGAGGTGGCCGGTCGGTACGGTCTCGAACCGGAGTTGTTGCAGGCTATCGCGGCTGTCGAGTCAGGTTACCGCACGCAGGCGATCAACCACACCAACCGCAATGGCACGCGTGATATAGGTTTGATGCAGATCAACAGCATCCACCTGCCGCGTTTGCTCAAGCAGGGCATTACCGAGGAGCGGTTGTTGAGCGAACCTTGTCTGTCGGTGGAAGTCGGGGCTTCGATTCTGGCCGAATTTATTCAGCGTTTTGGCTACAACTGGACGGCGGTGGGCTCCTACAATGTCGGGCCTGGGCCCGGCCCGCAGCGTGAGGCGTTGCGCCAGCGCTACGCCGAAAGGATCTGGGTGCGTTATGAGGCGTTGATTGCGCAGCGCCGATGAGCTCAGCACGCCTCGCATGAGGCCCGCCACCCCGGCTATAATCGCGCCACCTTTTGCCGCCATCCGAGTCTAGCCCGCCCATGTATACCTTGGCCCGCCAGCTGTTGTTCAAACTTTCCCCGGAAACGTCCCACGATCTGTCCCTGGACTTGATCGGTGCCGGTGGCCGCCTGGGGCTCAATGGCCTGGTATGCAAGGCTGCGGCTAAAGTGCCGGTGTCGGTGATGGGCCTGGATTTCCCCAACCCGGTCGGCCTGGCAGCCGGCCTGGACAAAAACGGCGCGGCCATCGACGGGTTTGCACAGTTGGGTTTCGGCTTCGTTGAAATCGGCACCGTGACGCCACGGCCTCAGCCGGGTAACCCAAAGCCGCGCATTTTCCGCCTGCCGGAAGCAGAGGCGATCATCAACCGCATGGGCTTTAACAACCTCGGCGTCGATCACCTGTTATCGCGGGTTCAAGCGGCAAAATACACGGGCATCCTCGGTATCAATATCGGCAAGAACTTCGATACGCCGGTCGAGCGTGCGGTGGACGATTACCTGATTTGCCTGGACAAGGTTTACGCCCACGCCAGCTACGTCACCGTCAACGTCAGCTCGCCCAACACCCCGGGCCTGCGTAGCCTGCAATTCGGTGACTCTCTCAAGCAACTGCTTGAAGCCTTGCGCCAGCGTCAGGAAGACTTGGCCGTGCGTCATGGCAAGCGCGTGCCCCTGGCAATCAAGATCGCCCCGGACATGAGCGATGAAGAAACCGTACTGGTGGCCCAGGCCCTGGTGGATTCGGGGATGGACGCAGTGATTGCGACCAACACCACCCTTAGCCGCGTCGGCGTCGAAGGCCTGGCCCACGGTGATGAGGCGGGTGGCCTGTCGGGCGCGCCGGTGCGGGACAAGAGCACCCATATCGTCAAGGTGCTGGCGGCCGAGTTGGCTGGGCGTTTACCGATCATCGCGGTGGGCGGCATTACCGAAGGCAAGCACGCGGCCGAGAAGATCGCGGCTGGCGCCAGCCTGGTGCAGTTGTACTCCGGCTTTATCTATAAGGGGCCGGCGTTGATTCGCCAATCGGTGGATGCCATCGCTGCCTTGCGCTGACAATCTGACAGGCAATAAAAAGGGCTCCATAAAGGAGCCCCTGGGCCGAAGCCCGCCGCCCGGATGGGGCGCGCGTGGTTAAGTCGTTACTCATTCAAAGATGTATGTCGGAATAAAATGCCCCTGATTAGCCGACGGCGTGAAGTTCGTTGAGTCTGTGGATGCCCGCAGTGCCAGTCATACCGTCCCAGTTGTCGCCGCGTCCTTCTCGCCAGCCGTTGATCCAGGCTTGGCGTACCGACGGTAGAGTAAATGGGCAAAGCTCACGGGATTTTCCATGAACGCCATATTGATATCCGCGTAAAAATGCTCTTTCCAACGGATCACGCTTAAGTCTTCTCATAGGGTGTTTCCCTCACTTGTTGACTGTCTAGATATCCTTCGGCCTTGTCCAAGGCCGGGCAGAGTTTTTCTGCCGTTGGTGGGCTCGCTGCCGGCGTGGCGAGCCGATGTGTCGGCGTCGTTACGGCGCCAACCTGTGTTGAGTTCTAACCAATAGGTCACATGTATTCAATGATCGTTTTGTCATAAGCACGTAACGATAACGATGCTATAGCCATAAGCTGGGATGGTTTTTCGCCCCTTTTATGGATCAAAGCCAGCTATGATGTGCCCTGCACAGCGAAGCGGGTTAATCCTTTAGTGAGAATGCCCGCCTGTTGCAGTCGGTTATTATTCGACGAAGGGTCGGAATATTTCCTTTTGTTGCTTCACATTCTTTTTCTGCCCCGTCAAACAAGGCTCAACGGCCCGCAAAGCGGGGTGGGACGGCACATTCGTGCCACGCGAGCACTCTTCAAGAAAAGTGCTTGATTGAAAACCGAACCGGCGATGCGTCGCCCGTTCATTTATTGCTGAAAAGCCTGGATTGCCCCATGTCGGACCGTTTTGAACTCTTCCTCACTTGCCCCAAGGGCCTCGAAGGCCTGCTGATCGAGGAAGCCGTCGGGCTTGGCCTTGAGGAGGCCCGCGAGCACACCTCGGCCGTTCGCGGCATGGCCGACATGGAAACCGCGTACCGTCTGTGCCTGTGGTTACGCTTGGCCAACCGTGTGTTGCTGGTGCTCAAGCGCTTCCCGATGAAGGACGCCGAGGACCTCTACCACGGCGTGCTGGATATCGAATGGGCCGACCACATGGTCCCCGACGGTACCCTGGCGGTTGAGTTCAGCGGTCACGGTTCGGGCATCGACAACACCCACTTCGGCGCGCTGAAGGTTAAGGATGCGATCGTCGACAAGCTGCGCACCCCGACCGGCGAGCGTCCGTCCATCGACAAGATCAACCCGGACCTGCGCATTCACCTGCGCCTGGACCGCGGCGAAGCGATCCTGTCCCTGGACCTTTCCGGCCACAGCCTGCACCAGCGTGGCTACCGCCTGCAGCAGGGCGCGGCACCGCTGAAGGAAAACCTGGCAGCGGCGATCCTGATTCGCGCCGGCTGGCCACGTATTGCCGCCGAAGGCGGCGCGCTGACCGACCCGATGTGCGGTGTCGGCACCTTCCTGGTTGAAGGCGCAATGATCGCCGCCGACATGGCCCCCAACCTCAACCGCGAGCTGTGGGGTTTCACCACGTGGCTGGGTCACGTCCCGGCGTTGTGGAAAAAGCTGCACGCCGAGGCCACTGAGCGGGCGGCCATCGGCATGAACAAGCCGCCATTGTGGGTACGTGGCTACGAAGCCGACCCGCGGCTGATCCAACCTGCACGCAATAACATCGAGCGCGCCGGCCTGAGCCACTGGATCAAGGTGTACCAGGGCGAAGTGGGCACGTTCGAGCCGCGCCCGGATCAGAATCAGAAAGGTTTGGTGATCTGCAACCCACCCTACGGTGAGCGTCTGGGTGACGAAGCCAGCCTGTTGTATCTCTACCAGAACCTTGGCGAACGCTTGCGCCAAGCCTGCATGGGCTGGGAAGCCGCGGTGTTCACCGGCGCGCCGGACCTGGGCAAGCGCATGGGGATCCGCAGCCACAAGCAGTACTCGTTCTGGAACGGCGCGTTGCCGTGCAAGTTGCTGCTGATCAAGGTCAACCCGGATCAGTTCGTCACCGGCGAACGCCGCACTGCGGAGCAGCGTCAGGCCGAGCGTGAGCAAGCGGCTTACGACCAGGCTCCGACCGAGCCGGTTGAGCGCCAGTACAACAAGAACGGCAACCCGATCAAGCCAGCCCCGGCCCCGGTGGTCGAGCAGGCGCGCTTGAGCGAAGGCGGGCAGATGTTTGCCAACCGCCTGCAAAAGAACCTCAAGCTACTGGGCAAATGGGCCAAGCGTGAAGGCGTGGATTGCTACCGTGTGTATGACGCCGACATGCCCGAGTACTCCATGGCTATCGACCTGTACCACGATTGGGTTCACGTACAGGAGTACGCCGCCCCCAAATCCATCGACCCGGAAAAAGCCTCGGCGCGCATGTTCGATGCCCTGGCAGCGATTCCCCAGGCCCTGAACGTTGACAAGAGCCGCGTGGTGGTCAAGCGTCGTGAGCGCCAGAGCGGCACCAAGCAGTACGAGCGCCAGAGCGCCCAGGGCAAGTTCACCGAGGTCAGCGAAGGTGGCGTGAAGCTGCTGGTCAACCTCACCGACTACCTGGATACCGGCCTGTTCCTCGACCATCGCCCGATGCGTATGCGTATTCAGAAAGAAGCGGCCGGCAAGCGCTTCCTCAACCTTTACTGCTACACCGCCACCGCCAGCGTCCATGCTGCCAAGGGCGGTGCGCGCAGCACTACCAGCGTTGACCTGTCCAAGACCTACCTGGACTGGGCGCGTCGCAACTTCTCCCTCAACGGCTTCTCCGACAAGAACCGCCTGGAGCAGGGTGATGTAATGGCGTGGCTGGAGGCCAGTCGCGATGAGTTCGATATGATTTTCATCGACCCGCCGACCTTCTCCAACTCCAAGCGCATGGAAGGTATCTTCGACGTGCAGCGTGACCACGTGCAGTTGCTCGACCTGGCCATGGCGCGCCTGGCGCCGGGTGGCGTGCTGTACTTCTCCAACAACTTCCGCAAGTTCCAGTTGGAAGCCAACCTCAGCGAACGCTATGCGGTCGAGGAGATCAGCGACAAGACCATCGACCCGGATTTCGCGCGCAATGCGAAAATCCACCGTGCCTGGAAAATCACTGCCCGCTGATTAATATCAGCAGTTCTGAATGCGCCGAGTATCCGGTGTGGGAGGGGGCTTGCTCCCGATAGCAGAGTATCAGTCACCAATGTATTGGCTGATCCACCGCTATCGGGAGCAAGCCCCCTCCCACATTAAGCCCCTGCAGTTTTTAGGCTGGTCAAACCCACGACCAATGGCTATAACTTAAGCCCCAGCCAAAGTGACACCCCCGCACACTGGCGTTGTGAGTGTTGCCTATGCCGATGCAAGCCGTCCGCCCGAAAATCCTTGGTTTTATCAGTGAGCAGGCATCGGCTTGGCTGGTGGCATTGGTGGTCTTTTTGGCTGGCAGCGCGTTGACGTTGGTTGTCGCGTGGGCGACTGCCGACCTGTATCAGCAACAGGTGCGCCAGCGTTTCCAGTTGCTGGTCAATGAACGTTACACCCGTATTCAGGAACGCTTTGAAGACCAGGAGCTACGCCTGGGTAGCCTGCAGCGTTTCTTCATCAACTCCGGCGATGTGTCCCGTGCCGAGTTCGACGGCTTCGCCCAGCCACTGTTGCTCAATGCCCGAGCCTACGCCTGGGCACCGCGGATATTTCGTGAGCAGCGCAGGGCGTTCGAGCAAGAGATTTCCCGCCAGCGCGGCATCCCTTTCAGCATCCGTGAACTCAATAGCGCGGGTGAGTTGGCGCCCGCTGCCGAGCGCGATGAATACGTACCGGTGTTGTACAGCCAGACGCAGAGCTTGCTGGGTTCGCCCTTGGGCTTTGACCTGCTGGCCCAGCCCTTGCGCCGTTCAGCCCTGGAGCGTGCGCAAAAAAATGCCAGGCCGGCAGTGTCACAACCCATGCAGTTGGTGGGCGTTGAGCCTGCCTACGCGGCCGGTGTGCTGCTGGTGGCGCCAGTGAGCAAAGCCGTCGGCACCGAGCCCTACGGCTTTGTCATGGCCGTGCTCAGTATGCGGCAACTGGTGGCTGATGGATTGCCCAAACCGAATCGCGACAACCTGGTCATGCAGATCGTCGACACCTCGGATACCCAGCAACGGGTGTTGTATGCCTCCAGCAATACGGTGGGCAACAGCGACCTGACGGCTACACGCCGTCTCACGCTTGGCGATCACGTCTATGCCCTGAGCCTGCGTGCCAGTGAGGTCTTCGACAAGGCCAATCATTCCTCGATAAACACCATCCTGGGCATGGGGGTGCTGCTCAGCGCCTTGCTCAGTGCCTTGCTCTACGTGCTGGTCAGCCAGCGCCAGCGCGCGTTGAAACTGGTGGAGCAGCGCACCGTGCAGTTGCGCTTGCGTGAGCAAGAGTTGCGTGGGGCTCACGGCCAATTGCGCAGTGTGCTGAATGCGGCCACTCAGGTAGCGATCATCGCCACAGACTTGCGCGGTGTGATCAACACCTTCAATGCCGGCGCCGAACAGATGCTGGGTTTCAAGGCCGAAGAGGTGCTGGGGCGCCTGACCCTGGAGAGCCTGCACCTGGCCGTGGAGCTCGAAGCGCGCGCTGCACCGTTGAGCCAGGCGTTAGGCAAGCGTATTGCGCCGAGCCAGGCGATGCTGGTGGAGAGCCCTGACAGCCAACATGAAGCTCGCGAATGGACGCTGGTGCGCAAGGACGGTACCCAACTGACGGTAAACATGCTGGCCACCGTGCTCCTGGATGACTTTGGCCTGTGGGTCGGGCATTTGGCAATTTACCTGGATGTCACCGAGCAAAAGCGCGCTTATGAAGCCCTGGCTGCCCGGGACCGCCTGCTGAAAAAACTCAGTGCTCATGTGCCCGGCGGGATCTTCCAGTTCACCCAGGACCTGCAGGGCAATGGGCGTTTCATTTACGCCAGCGAAGGTATGCGCGATATCTATGAAATCGAACCTGGCGTATTGCAGCAGGACGCAGGCAAGGTGCTGGAACGCATTCACCCCTTGGACATCGAGCGAGTGCGTACTTCGATACGTTTGTCGGCGCTGCAACTGAGCCATTGGCGCGAAGAGTATCGCGTGCAGTTGCCTCAGCGAGGTCTGCGCTGGATTCGCGGCGAAGCGACACCTGAGGAGCTACCCGGAGGCGGTACGCTTTGGCACGGTTATGTGTCGGATATTTCCGATCTCAAACGGGTGGAGGAAGAACTGCGCGCGCTTTCCGTCACTGACTCGCTGACCGGCATCTATAACCGTCGTTACTTTCAGGATCGTCTCAAGGGCGAGATGCTACGGATCAACCGCAGCTCGGGTGCACTGTCGTTGATCATGCTCGATATTGACCACTTCAAGCGTATCAACGACCAGTACGGTCATGCCGTGGGTGACGGGGTCTTGCAGGAGTTGTGCAAGCGCATAGGCCAGCGCTTGCGCCGTACCGATGTATTTTGCCGACTGGGTGGGGAAGAGTTCGTGGTGCTGTGCCCGAGTACCAATGGTGCTCAGGCCTATAGCCTGGCCACTCAGTTGTGGCAGTCGCTGCGTGATACGTCGATGGAACCGGTAGGGGTTGTCACTGCCAGCTTTGGCGTGGCCAGTTGGCGGAGCGATGAAGATATCGATGGGTTGCTGCTGCGTGCTGATTCGGCAGTGTATGTGGCCAAGCAGGCGGGCAGGGACCGAGTCGAGGAAGCCCTGATGCCCGTAGGAGCGAGCTTGCTCGCGAAAAAACCATAGACGCCGCGTTTATTCAGGGGGCGCGCGTTATCGTTGACGTTTTTCGCGAGCAAGCTCGCTCCTACAGGTAATGTGATGCTTTACAGAACCGGTGCGGCTGCAACGGCCTTCGGCTGGCGATACAGGTCCAGCAGCACCTGGTCCAGTACCGACGACGCGCCCCAGGGCTTGGAGTCGTTGAGAATCGCCACCACCGCCCAAGTATTGCCATTGTTGTCCCGGCTGAACCCGGCGATAGCGCGTACGGTGTTCAAGGTCCCGGTTTTCACGTGAGCTTCGCCGCGCATCGCTGTGGTCTTCAGACGTTTGCGCATGGTGCCGTCAGTACCGGCGATTGGCATCGAGCTGATGTACTCCGCCGCATAAGGACTTTTCCACGCCGCTTGCAGCATGGCCGCCATCTCGCGGGCGCTGACCCGTTCGGCGCGGGACAGGCCGGAGCCGTTCTCCATCACCAGGTGCGGTGCGGTGATGCCTTTTTTGGCCAGCCATTGGCGCACGACGCGTTGCGCAGCCTTGGCATCGTCGCCATCGGCGTCGTTGCGAAACTGTGCGCCCAGGCTCAGGAACAGTTGCTGGGCCATGGTGTTGTTGCTGTATTTGTTGATGTCGCGAATGATTTCAGCCAGGTCCGGCGAGAACGCACGAGCCAGCACCTTGGCATCTTTGGGCACCGGAGCCTGGATATCACGGCCCTGGATGGTGCCGCCCAACTCCTTCCAGATCGCACGCACGGCGCCGGCGGTGTAAGTGGCGTGGTCCAGCAGCGACAGATAAGTCTGCGAGCTGCAGCCATCAGCCAGTTGGCCGCTCACGGTCACGGTCACACTGCCGTCGGCAGCGGTCACCGGGCTGTAGCGCACGTCGCCGGTGCACTGCTTGGCGTTGGTGACTTTCACCTGGTTATCGATGCGGATGCTGGCAATCGGCGGTTCGACCGACACGATCACGCGCCCCGAATCATTGCGCGTCACGAAGCGCAGGGCCTTGAGGTTGACCAGCAAGGCATCGGGCTTGACCAGGAACGGCTTGTTCTCGTCGTTGCCGTCGTCATTGAAGTCAGGCAACAGCGGCTGGTTGAAAAAGTTGCGGTCCAGCACCAGGTCGCCGGTGACCTGCTGTACGCCATTGGCACGCAGGTCGCGCATCAGCAGCCAGAGTTTCTCCATGTTCAGCTTGGGATCGCCGCCGCCCTTGAGGTACAGGTTGCCGCGTAGCACGCCACCGCTGAGGGTACCGTCGGTGTAAAACTCGGTTTTCCACTGATGGTTGGGGCCGAGCATCTCCAGGGCCGCGTAGGTGGTCACCAGCTTCATGGTAGAGGCCGGGTTCAC
Organism: Pseudomonas paralactis; assembly: GCF_001439735.1. Taxonomy (GTDB): domain Bacteria; phylum Pseudomonadota; class Gammaproteobacteria; order Pseudomonadales; family Pseudomonadaceae; genus Aquipseudomonas; species Aquipseudomonas paralactis. Next base: position 757,276 of record NZ_JYLN01000001.1, on the reverse strand, counting down.
CGACACGTCGGCGTTGAACACCGTCGGCGTACCGGGGCCGTTCAGCGGCAGCATCACCAGGGATAACGCGGTATTGGGCAGTTTGGCTTTCTGCAAGGCCTGCGCGACGCTGGGCGGCAGGCTGGTATTGATGGGAGCAGCGGTGGCCGAAAGGGCCAAAGGCAAAAGAACACTGGCAACTAATACAGAACGCAACGATTTGATCATAAGAAATAAAACCCTACTGCTGAGAAGGGTGAAAAAGGCGAGGGGTATAGAAGAAAATCCCTCAATGGTCACGAAAGTGTCGGCATTATGCCCCAAGGTGGCGCCACTTGTAGCTCAACGATAGCTGCTAATCAGGTTTTTTTAACTGCCGATGTGCCGCCCGTCCCAGAGAGTCGGGCAATTGCCGCCTTAAACTGCTAAAGTGCCGCCCGTTATTACTTATGAGGATTGTTCCAATGGCGACTAACCGTTCCCAGCGTCTGCGCAAAAAACTGTGCGTTGATGAATTTCAAGAGCTGGGTTTCGAACTGAACCTGGACTTCAACGAAGGCCTGAGTGAAGAAGCTATCGACGCTTTCCTCGAAGCATTCATCAAAGAAGCCATGGAAGCCAATGGTCTGGGCTATGTCGGCGGCGATGACTACGGTCTGGTTTGCCTGCAGAAGCGTGGCTCGGTGTCCGAAGAGCAGCGCGCTGCTGTCGAAGCCTGGCTGAAAACCCGTTCCGAGCTGACCAAGGCTGAAGTCAGCCCGTTGCTGGACGTGTGGTATCCGGAAAAGCCGATCAACGCGGCCAAGTGATACTAAACAAAACGGCGACCTGAGGGTCGCCGTTTTGTTATGCCTTGCGCCAATTCAGAATCAGCAGCGTCAACACCCCCGCCACAATCCCCCAGAACGCCGACCCGATGGAAAACAACGTCAAGCCTGACGCGGTGACCATAAAGGTGATCAGCGCCGCTTCCCGTTCCTTGGGCTCATTCATGGCAATGCTCAGGCCATTGATGATCGAGCCAAACAACGCCAACGCCGCAATCGACAGCACCAGTTCCTTGGGCAGAGCTGCGAACAATGCTGCCAGCGTGGCGCCGAATACTCCGGCAATGCCGTAGAACACCCCACACCATACGGCTGCGGTGTAGCGCTTGTTGCGGTCCTCATGGGCATGGGGGCCGGTGCAGATCGCCGCGCTGATCGCTGCCAGGTTGATGCCGTGGGAGCCAAATGGTGCCAGCACCAGCGAGGCCAGGCCGGTGGTGGTGATCAACGGCGAGGCCGGCACGGTGTAGCCATCGGCCCGCAGCACGGCGACCCCTGGCATGTTCTGCGAGGTCATGGCCACCACGAACAGCGGGATACCGATGCTGATGGTCGCCGCCAGCGAGAAGTGCGGCGTGGTCCACACGGGCGTCGCCACCTCCAGATGAAAGCCGCTGAAATCCAGAAGCCCCATCAGCCCTGACAAGGCAGTGCCGATGAGCAAGGCCGCCAGCACGGCATAGCGCGGCGACAGGCGCTTGATGATCAGGTAGGTGAAAAACATCCCCAGCACCAGGCCGGTGCGATGTTGCGCGGCGACGAAGATTTCGCTGCCAATCTTGAATAGAATCCCCGCCAGCAACGCCGCCGCCAGCGATGCCGGGATGCGCTTGACCAGTTTTTCAAAGCTGCCGGTCAACCCACAGAGCGTCACCAGCACCGCGCAGGTGATGTAGGCACCGATGGCTTCGCCATAACTCACGCCGCCCAGGCTTGTGATCAGCAGCGCCGCGCCGGGTGTGGACCAGGCGATGGTGATGGGCGTGCGATAGCGCAGCGACAGGCCGATGCTGCACACCGCCATGCCGATGGAAATCGCCCAGATCCACGAAGAAATCTGCGCGGTAGTCAAACCGGCGGCTTGGCCGGCCTGGAACATCAGCACCAGGGAGCTGGTGTAGCCGGTCATCATGGCGATAAAACCGGCGACGATGGCCGAAGGTGAAGTGTCGGCCAGCGGGCGCAAGGGCGCTTGGGTGGCGTCGGTCATGGAGCGATGATCCTTGTTGTAGGAGCGAGCTTGCTCGCGAAAAACGTCAACGATAACGCGGGCTTCCTGGATAACCGTAGCGCTCTCAGGTTTTTCGCGAGCAAGCTCGCTCCTACGAAAGAGGGCGTGGGAAATCGTGGAATCAAGCCTAAACTCAAACGTAACGAGTCATTGCAATACAGCCGGGGGCGCAAACAGCCGTACAGTGTGTTGGCGCATTGGGTTGTGTACAATGTGCGCTGTTTTTAGGCGATACTTGCCAGCGACCCGTTGTTGCCGTATTACCTTATTTCGCCGCCGTTCTCCAAACCCGAGTGCCCATGAACGAACAGTTGCAACCTCTCAAGAAACAACCGCGAGCCGGCAAGACCGGTCGCAGCGGAACCCAGGACGATATCGTCTACGCGCATATCTTCGAGGCGATCCTCGAACAACGCCTGGCACCCGGAACCAAATTGAGTGAAGAGGCACTGGGCGAAATTTTCGGCGTAAGCCGTACCATCATTCGTCGTGCACTGTCGCGTCTGGCCCATGAAGGCGTGGTACTGCTGCGGCCCAATCGCGGCGCGGTGGTTGCCAGCCCCAGTGTGGAAGAAGCGCGCCAGGTATTCATGGCCCGGCGTCTGGTGGAGCGGGCGATTACGGAGTTGGCGGTGCAGCACGCTACCGCCGAGCAATTGGCCGAGCTGCGCCAGATGGTCAACGACGAGCGCGACAGCTTTTCCCGGGGCGATCGCGGTGCGGGTATCCGTCTTTCCGGTGAGTTCCACCTGAAACTGGCCGAGGCGGCCAGGAACGCGCCGTTGATCAGCTTCCAGCGCAGCCTGGTGTCCCAGACCTCATTGATCATCGCCCAATACGAAAGCGGCAACCGCTCGCACTGTTCCTACGATGAACACACCCAGTTGATCGACGCGATCGAAGCGCGGGATGCGGTGCTGGCAGTGAACTTGATGATGCATCACATGGATCACATCGACAGCAAGCTCAACCTCGATGAGGAGAGCGCGTCGGATGATCTGCATGCGGTGTTTTCGCACCTTCTACAGACTAAAAAACCTGGGCGCACGTCTGTAAAGTTGTAAACCCAATCAAATGTGGGAGCTGGCTTGTGTGGGAGCTGGCTTGCCTGCGATAGCATCACCGCGGTGTAACTGGCATACCGCAGTGCCTGCATCGCGGGCAAGCCCGGCTCCCACACAAGCCCCTCCCACATTGGTTTTGTAGTGTCTCTGAGATCAGCGCTGGTGCACCAACTGGCCGGCTGCATAGGTCTGCAACACCGTCCGATCATCCCCCAGCGTCATCAGCACAAACAACGTCTCGGCAATGTTATTGGCCTGTTTCAGGCGATAGCTCAGCAGCGGCGTGGCGTTGTAATCCAATACCAAAAAGTCCGCATCGGTGCCCGGCTGAAGGGTGCCGATCTTGCCTTCCAGGCGCAGCGCCCGCGCACCGCCCAGGGTCGCCAGGTACAGCGACTTGAACGGGCTCAGCCGCGCACCTTGCAGTTGCATGACCTTGTAGGCTTCGTTCAGGGTTTGCAGCAGCGAGAAGCTGGTGCCGCCACCCACGTCGGTGCCCAGGCCCACGTTTAGGTTGTGTTTCTCGGCCATCGGCAGGTTGAACAAGCCACTGCCGAGGAAGAGGTTCGAGGTCGGGCAGAACGCGACTGCCGAGCCGGTTTCTGCCAGTCGTGCGCATTCGTCGTTGCACAGGTGCACGCCGTGGGCAAACACCGAACGCTCACCGAGCAGTTTGTAATGGTCGTACACGTCCAGATAACCGTTGCGCTCGGGGAACAGCTCATTGACCCACTCGATTTCCTGCTTGTTCTCGCTGATGTGGGTCTGCATGTACAAATCCGGGTATTCGCCCAGCAGTTGCCCGGCCAGCGTCAGTTGCTCCGGCGTGCTTGTAGGCGCGAAGCGTGGTGTCACCGCGTAATGCAGGCGGCCCTTACCGTGCCAGCGTTCGATCAGCGCCTTGCTTTCCTGGTAGCTGGATTCGGCGGTGTCGGTCAGGTAGTCCGGCGCGTTGCGGTCCATCATCACCTTGCCGGCGATCATGCGCAGGTCGAGTTTTTCCGCGGCTTCAAAGAACGAGTTCACCGATTGCGGGTGCACGCTGCCGAACACCAGTGCGGTGGTGGTGCCGTTGCGCAGCAGTTCCTTGATGAAGATATCCGCGACTTCATCGGCGTGGGCCTTGTCGGCGAACTGGCTTTCACAGGGGAAGGTGTAGGTGTTGAGCCAATCCAGCAATTGCTCGCCGTAGGCGCCCACCATGCCGGTTTGCGGCAGGTGAATATGGGTGTCGATCAGGCCAGGGGTGATCAACGCATCCTGATAGTGCGTGATATCAATGTCTGCTGGCAGCGTCGGCAGCAGGTCGCTGGCGTGGCCGAGCGCACTGATCTGGCCGTTATCGATCACCAGCAGGCCGTCTTCGAAATACTCGTAGGAAGCGTCGATGCCAACGATGGCAGGATCGTCGATGCTGTGCAGGATGGCGGCGCGGTAGGCTTTGCGAGTCAAAGGCATGGTTATCTCAATTGATAGCTTGGCTGCGGCGCGAAGCCGGCAGCAGTTTGGCAATGGGTTCGGCGCCGGCGGTGTGCTGGCCGAAATTGGCGTTATAGGTGGCGATGATTTCGCCGGCGATGGAGATGGCGATCTCGACCGGCAACTTGCCCTTCACCTCAGTGAGGCCCATGGGGCAGCGCATGCGTTGCAGCCGTGCGGTATCGAAGCCGCGGTCACGCAGGCGGTGTTCGAATTTGACGCGCTTGGTCTTCGAGCCGATCAGGCCGAAGTAGGCGAAGTCATTGCGTTTGAGCAGGGCGGCGGTGAGTTCCAGGTCCAGCGCGTGGTTATGGGTCATGACAATGCAGTAACTGCCCGCCGGCAGGTCGGCAATTTCATCGACCGGTTCTTCGCTGACGATTTTACGCACGCCTTGCGGGATGTTCTGCGGAAATTCCTGCTCGCGGGAATCGATCCAGCGTACCCGGCAGGGCAGGCTTGCCAATAACGGCACGAGCGCACGCCCGACATGGCCGGCGCCAAACACCGCGATCTGCGCCTGCACCTGGCCCATGGGTTCGAACAACAATACGGCGACGCCACCGCAGCACTGGCCCAGGCTCGCGCCGAGGCTGAAGCGCTCCAGATGGGTGCTTTGCTGGCCGCGCACGAGCATGTCACGGGCGAGCTGCATCGCCTTGTATTCCAGGTGCCCGCCGCCGATGGTGTCGAAGGTGTGCGCGGCGCTGATGACCATCTTGGAACCGGCGTTGCGCGGGGTTGAGCCGAGTTCTTCGATGATGGTTACCAGTACGCAGGGTTCGCCCTGGTTTTGCAGGGTGGCGAGGGCGCTGATCCAGTTGTCCATGTCTACCTCAACATTGCTGCTGTTAGTTCGGCCGCTACCGCAGGCAAGCCAGCTCCCACATTTGATCGGGTTAGCACTTCAAAATGTGGGAGCTGGGCTTGCCCGCGATGGCAGCGCCTGGGTCTAGAGCGAAGCCAATTCAGTGTCAGCCTCGACAGCCTTCGCTGGCCGCAACTGCCGCATCTGTTCACACCCCCACAACACCCGCTCGGGCGTGGCCGGCGCATCAATTTTGGGTTGCTGGCGATAGTCAGCCAGACTCGCCACCGCATCCTTGATCGCGCACCACGAAGCGATCCCGAGCATGAACGGTGGTTCACCCACGGCCTTGGAATGGAACACGGTGTCTTCAGGGTTCTTGCGGTTCTCCACCAGTTTTACCCGCAGGTCCAGCGGCATGTCGGCCACGGCCGGGATCTTGTAGCTCGCCGGGCCGTTGGTCATCAGCTTGCCCTTGTTGTTCCACACCAGCTCTTCCATGGTCAGCCAGCCCATGCCCTGGATGAAGCCGCCTTCGACCTGGCCGATGTCGATGGCCGGGTTCAAGGAAGCGCCCACATCGTGGAGGATGTCGGTGCGCAGCATCTTGTATTCGCCGGTCAGGGTGTCGACGATCACTTCGCAGCAAGCCGCCCCGAAGGCGTAGTAGTAGAACGGTCGCCCGCGTGACTGGCTGCGGTCGTAGAAAATTTTCGGAGTTTTGTAGAAACCTGTGCTGGAGAGCGATATCTGGGCGAAATACGCCTGCTGGATCAACGCCTCGAAGCTCAGGATCTGCTCGCGTACGCGCACATGGCCGTTGCGAAACTCAACGTCCGCTTCGCTCACGTCGTACTTGCGCGCAGCGAACTCCACCAGGCGCTGCTTGATGGTTTCGGCGGCGTTCTGCGCGGCCTTGCCGTTCAGGTCAGCACCGCTGGAGGCAGCGGTGGGCGAGGTGTTGGGCACCTTGTCGGTGTTGGTGGCGGTGATCTGTACGCGGTCGATGTCCACCTGGAACACTTCGGCTACCACTTGCGCGACCTTGGTATTCAAGCCCTGGCCCATCTCGGTGCCGCCGTGGTTCAGGTGGATGCTGCCGTCGGTGTAGATATGGATCAGCGCGCCAGCCTGATTCAGGAAGCTTGCGGTGAAAGAAATGCCGAATTTCACCGGGGTCAGCGCCAGGCCTTTTTTCAGGATCGGACTGTGGGCGTTGTACAGGCGGATCGCTTCGCGGCGCTCTGCGTATTGGCTGCTGGCCTCAAGCTCGGCGGTCATTTCTTCGAGCATGTTGTGCTCGACGGTCTGGTAGTAGTGGGTGACGTTGCGCTCGGTCTTGCCGTAGTAGTTGGCCTTGCGCACGGCCAGCGGATCAAGGCCCAGGTGGCGGGCGATGGCGTCCATCACTTCTTCAATGGCGACCATGCCTTGGGGCCCGCCGAAGCCACGGTAGGCGGTGTTGGAAGCCGTGTTGGTCTTGCAGCGATGGCCGTTGACCGTCGCATCGCCCAGGTAATACGAGTTGTCGGCGTGGAACATGGCGCGGTCGACAATCGAGTTGGACAGGTCGGGCGAACAGCCGCAGTTGCCCGCCAGTTCCAGGTTGATCCCGTGCAGGCGACCGTTGTCGTCGAAGCCCACGTCGTACTCGATATAGAACGGGTGACGCTTGCCGGTCATCAGCATGTCTTCAACCCGTGGCAAGCGCATCTTGGTCGGCTGGCCGGTCAGGCGCGCGACCACGGCGCACAGGCACGCGGGGCTGGCGGCCTGGGTTTCCTTGCCGCCGAACCCGCCGCCCATACGACGCATATCCACGACGATTTTGTTCATCGACACGTCGAGCACTTCGGCCACCAGCTTCTGCACTTCGGTGGGGTTTTGCGTGGAGCAATAGACGATCATGCCGCCGTCTTCGGTGGGCATGACCGAAGAGATCTGGGTTTCCAGGTAGAAGTGTTCCTGGCCACCGATATGCAAAGTACCCTGGATACGGTGCCTGGCACTCGCCAGTGCAGACGCCGAATCGCCGCGCTGGTGCGTGTGGCTGTCGAGCACAAAATGCTTGTTGCGAAAGGCCTCGACCACATCCAGCACCGGCTCCAGGTCTTCGTATTCGATCACCGCCGCCATCGCCGCCTTGCGTGCGGTTTCCAGGTCGCGGGCGGCCACGGCCAGCACCACCTGGCCGACGAACTGCACGGTGTCGATGGCCAGCAACGGATCGCCGGGCATCAACGGCCCGATGTCTTTCAGGCCCGGTACGTCTTCGTGGGTAATCGCAATGCGCACGCCATCGAAGGCGTAGCAGGGCGCGGTGTCGATGCTGAGGATGCGGGCGTGGGCACGGTCGGACATGCGCGCATACAGGTGCAACTGGTTGGGAAATTCCAGGCGGTCATCGATGTACTGCGCTTCGCCGCTGACGTGCTTGGCGGCGCTGTCATGCTTGACGCTGCGCCCGACCCCGGAGGTGAGGTCCTGAGCAAACAGTTCGGCGAGTTCGGCCTGGGTCTTTACGACGGCGTGATGGTTAGACATAAGCGGTCACCCGAGTCTCGATGTGCGGCGTTTGCAGTTCGATGAAGTATTTGCGCAGCAGGTTCTGCGCGCTGAGCAGGCGGTATTCCTTGCTGGCGCGAAAGTCCGACAGCGGGGTGAAATCATCTGCCAGGGCGGCGCAGGCTTTTTCGACCGTGGCCGAGTTCCAAATGGCGCCCACCAGCGCGACCTCGCAACTTGTTGCGCGTTTTGGTGTGGCGGCCATGGCGCCGAAGGCAACACGTGCTGCGCTGATCACACCGTTGTCGATCTTCAGGTTGAATGCTGCGCACACGGCGGAAATATCATCGTCCAGGCGCTTGGACACTTTGTAGGCCCGGAACAGCTCGTGGCCCTTGGGCACGATGATCTTTTCGATGAACTCGCTGTCCTGGCGAGCGGTGACACGGTAGTCGATGAAATAGTCTTCCAGCGCCAGGGTGCGGCGGGTGTTGCCTTTGCACAGCACGATCCGGGCACCGAGCGCGATCAACAGTGGCGGCGAATCCCCTATCGGCGAGGCGTTGCCGATATTGCCGCCCAGGGTGCCCTGGTTGCGGATCTGCAGGGAGGCGAAGCGCTGCAGCAGTTCGCCGAAGTCCGGGTATTCAGGGTTCAGCGCGGTGTAGCAATCGGAGAGGGCGGTGGCGGCGCCGATCTCCAGGCGGTCGTCGAACTGCTCGATGCGCTTCATGGCTTCAATGTTGCCGACGTAGATCATCACCGGCAGGGTGCGGTGGAACTGGGTGACTTCCAGCGCCAGGTCGGTGCCGCCGGCCAGCAGGCGGGCTTGCGGATAGGCGTCATAGAGGTCGGCCAGGTCGGCGACGGTCAAGGGCACCAGGCAGCGTTTGTCACCGCTGTTGAGTTCGCCGGTCTGGGTGGGCGCGATGCTTTTAAGGCGGGCAATGGTCTCGGCCTGGCGGCTGTCGAACTGATCCTGGGGCTTGTTGCAGCAGGCCTGTTCGGCGGCGGCGAGGATCGGGCGATAACCGGTGCAGCGGCACAGGTTGCCGGCCAGGGCTTCATGGGCTTTGTGGCTGTCGGGGGCGTCGCTGTTCTTTTGCAGGGCAAACAGCGACATCACGAAGCCCGGGGTGCAAAAGCCGCACTGTGAGCCATGGCACTCGACCATGGCCTGTTGCACGCTGTGCAGTTGGCCCTGGTGCTTGAGGTCTTCAACGCTGATCAGTTGTTTGCCGTGCAGCGACGACACGAACGTCAGGCAGGAATTGAGGCTGCGGTAACGAATCTGCTCGGCGCCTTGCTCATCGGTATGCAGTTCGCCGACCACCACCGTGCACGCACCGCAGTCGCCGCTGGCGCAGCCTTCCTTGGTACCGGATTTGCCCACATGCTCACGCAGATAATTGAGCACGGTCAGGTTGGGGTCCAGGGCGTGCTCGCTACGGAGTTCCTGGTTAAGTAAAAACTGGATCACGGAAGGCCTCGCAGACTCATTATTGTTGTTAACCGCTTTGCGCCGAATCTAGTCATGTCTGACTTTTCGGTCAATGGTTTTCTGACCTAAGGGTCAAGAAAATCCGGTCGCAACACTTTCAATTATGGTTCAGTCTTCTGGAACCGGTGTTTTTGGCGGCGTGTGGGCTGTTAACGTTGCTTATTTCATGCCAAATTCGCCACGGTGGGCGTAGCGCCATCAGCGGGCCAATGCGCTACACTGCCGCGCTTGTACCGATAGAAGATTTTGAAGGGAAAACATGACGTTCAAGGCGCCGGACAGTCTCGCCGAGCAAATAGCTCACCACCTCGCCGAACGTATCATTCGCGGCGAACTCAAGCCTGGGGAGCGGATCCAGGAACAGAAGGTCACGCTGGCGCTCAACGTCAGTCGCGGTTCCGTGCGCGAAGCCTTGCTGATCCTCGAGCGCCGCCATCTGATCGCAATCCTGCCGCGCCGTGGCGCCCACGTCACTGAGCTCACCGCGCACAAGGTGCAGAGCCTGTGTACGTTGATGGGCGAGATGTACATCCTGCTCGGCAATGCAGTGGCCGAAGGCTGGCAGACCCAGGCGGACATGGCGCCGTTCCTGCAGATTCAGCAACGCCTGCAGTTGAGCCTGGAGCGCGAGGACATCCGCGCCTTTGTCGAAGAAAGCTTCAACGTGATGCGTGCCGCGTACCCATTCGCCAACAATCCATATTTGCAGGAAACCGTCGAAAACCTTCAACCGGCGATGAACCGTGCTTACTACCTGGCCCTGGATCAGCGTAAAGCGTCCATGGGGGAGTTCGTGGCACTGTTCGAGCAATTGCTCGCAGCGGTGCTTGCCCGTGACCTGGTGCAGATTCGCCTGGTGCTGACGGCCTATTGTCAGCGCAGTAGCTCGCTGGTCATTGCTGCGTTGGCGGACGCCTAAACGTGCGGCTCAAGTGCATCAAGTTGGCGGGGTTCAAGTCCTTCGTCGACCCGACTACCGTGAACTTCCCCAGCAACATGGCGGCGGTAGTGGGACCCAATGGCTGCGGCAAGTCGAACATCATCGACGCCGTACGCTGGGTGATGGGCGAGAGCTCGGCGAAAAACCTGCGTGGCGAGTCGATGACCGACGTCATCTTCAACGGCTCCACCAGCCGCAAGCCGGTCAGCCAGGCCAGCATCGAACTGGTGTTCGACAATTCCGACGGTACCCTGATCGGCGAATACGCTGCCTACGCGGAAATCTCGATTCGCCGCAAAGTCACGCGCGACAGCCAGAACAGTTACTTCCTCAACGGCACCAAGTGTCGCCGTCGGGACATCACCGATATCTTCCTCGGCACCGGCTTGGGCCCGCGCAGTTATTCGATCATCGAACAGGGCATGATCTCCAAGCTGATCGAAGCCAAGCCTGAAGACCTGCGTAACTTTATCGAAGAAGCAGCCGGCATCTCCAAGTACAAGGAGCGCCGCCGCGAGACTGAAAACCGCATCCGCCGCACCCATGAAAACCTCGCCCGCCTGACCGACCTGCGCGAAGAGCTGGAGCGCCAATTGGAGCGCCTGCACCGCCAGGCTCAGGCCGCCGAGAAGTATCAGGAGTACAAGGGCGAAGAGCGCCAGCTCAAGGCGCAACTCTCGGCCCTGCGTTGGCAGGCGCTGAATGATCAGGTCGGCCAGCGCGAAGCGATCATCGGCACCCAGGAAGTCAGCTTCGAAGCGTTGGTGGCCGAGCAGCGCAACGCCGACGCCAGCATCGAACGCCTGCGTGACGGGCACCATGAACTGTCCGAACGCTTCAATCTGGTGCAGGGCCGTTTCTATTCGGTGGGGGGCGATATCGCCCGGGTCGAGCAGAGCATCCAGCACGGCCAGCAGCGTTTGCGCCAGTTGCAGGATGACTTGAAAGAAGCCGAGCGCGCCCGCCTGGAAACCGAGTCGCACCTGGGCCATGACCGCACCTTGCTGCTGACCCTCGGCGAAGAGCTGGACATGCTCACCCCCGAACAGGAAGTCACCCACGCCGCCGCCGAAGAGGCCGCCGCAGCGCTGGAAGAATCCGAAACCACCATGCACGCCTGGCAGGAGCAGTGGGACACGTTCAACCTGCAATCGGCCGAGCCGCGTCGCCAGGCCGAGGTGCAGCAGTCGCGCATCCAGCAACTGGAAACCAGCATGGAACGCCTGGCCGAACGCCAGCGGCGCCTGCAGGAAGAGCGCGTATTGCTCGCCGCCGACCCCGAAGACGCGGCGATCATGGAGCTGAGCGAGCAACTGGCCGAAAGCGAAATGACGCTGGAAGAGTTGGAAGCCAGCGAAGAACAACAAGTGGAACGCCTGGAGCAATTGCGTCAGCAACTGCAAACGGCGACCCAGGCGCAGCAGCAGGCCCAGGGTGATTTGCAGCGGCTCAATGGGCGCCTGGCGTCACTTGAAGCCTTGCAGCAAGCCGCGCTGGACCCTGGCACCGGCACCGCCGAGTGGCTGCGCGACCAGCATCTGGCCGAGCGCCCGCGCCTGGCCGAAGGCTTGAAGGTAGAAGCGGGTTGGGAGCTGGCGGTGGAAACCGTGCTTGGCGCTGACCTGCAAGCAGTGCTGGTGGACGATTTTGGCGGCTTCGACCTGGCCGGTTTCGCCCAGGGCGATTTGCGCCTGCTCAGCCCGGCGCCCGACGGCGTGCGGGTAGCGGGCAGCTTGCTGGACAAGGTCGAGGCGGCGATGGATCTGTCGCCCTGGCTGGGCCAGGTCAGGCCCGTGGAGACCCTTGAGCAAGCCTTGGCCCAACGCGGCCAATTGGCGGCCGGCGAAAGCCTGATCAGTCGCGACGGTTATTGGGTTGGCCGACATTTTCTGCGCGTGCGCCGCGCCAGTGAGGCGGAAAGTGGCGTATTGGCCCGTGGCCAGGAAATCGTCAACCTGAGTGCCGAGCGTGAAGAACGCGAAGCCACCCTGGAAAGCCTGGAAACCGAACTGCAAACCCTGCGCGCCACCCAGCGTCAGCAGGAGACCGGCCGCGAACACCTGCGCCGCTTGTTGCAAGACGAAGCGCGCCAGCAAGGCGAGTTGAAAGCCCAGCTGTCGGCGAGCAAAGCCAAGGTCGAACAACTGACCCTGCGCCGTACCCGCCTTGACGAAGAAGTGGCCGAGATGGGCGAACAGCGCGCCCTCGAACATGAACAGGTTGGCGAAGCGCGTCTGCAATTGCAGGAAGCCCTCGACAGCATGGCCCAGGACACCGAGCAGCGCGAGTTGCTGCTGGCCCAGCGCGACAGCCTGCGCGAACGCCTCGACCGCGTGCGCCAGGAAGCCCGCCAGCACAAGGATCACGCTCACCAGTTGGCGGTGCGCCTGGGCTCATTGCGGGCTCAGCATGATTCCACGCGCCAGGCCCTTGAACGCCTGGAGATGCAGTCCGAACGCCTGACCGAAAAGCGCGAGCAACTGAGCCTCAACCTGGAGGAGGGCGAGGCGCCGCTGGAAGAGCTGCGCCTCAAGCTTGAGGAGCTGCTCGACAAGCGCATGACCGTCGACGTAGAACTCAAGACCGCGCAGATCGCCCTGGAAGATGCCGACCGTGAACTGCGCGACGCTGAAAAGCGCCGCACCATGGCTGAGCAACAATCCCAGTTGATCCGCGGCCAACTCGAACAACAGCGCATGGAGTGGCAAGCCCTCACCGTGCGCCGCAAGACCTTGCAAGACCAATTGCTGGAAGACGGCTATGACCTGCACGGCGTGCTCAACACCCTGACCGCCCAGGCCAACGAGAAAGACGCCGAAGAAGAACTTGAACGGATTGCTGCGCGCATTCAGCGCCTGGGCGCGATCAACCTCGCCGCTATCGATGAGTACCAGCAGCAGTCAGAGCGCAAACGTTATCTGGATGCCCAGGACGCCGATCTGGTTGAAGCCCTGGACACCCTGGAAAACGTGATCCGCAAAATCGACAAGGAAACCCGCAACCGCTTCAAAGATACCTTTGATCAGATTAATGGCGGTTTACAGGCGTTATTCCCAAAAGTTTTCGGTGGTGGCAGTGCCTACTTGGAACTGACGGGCGAAGATCTACTCGATACAGGGGTAACGATCATGGCGCGGCCTCCGGGCAAGAAGAACAGCACCATCCATTTGTTGTCCGGCGGCGAAAAAGCCCTGACCGCATTGGCCCTGGTATTTGCCATCTTCAAGTTGAACCCGGCGCCGTTCTGTATGCTCGACGAAGTTGACGCGCCGCTGGATGACGCTAACGTTGGACGCTACGCTCGGTTGGTCAAAGAGATGTCTCAGACCGTGCAGTTCATCTATATCACCCACAACAAGATCGCCATGGAAATGGCCGATCAGTTGATGGGGGTCACGATGCACGAGCCGGGCTGTTCGCGTTTGGTCGCAGTGGATGTGGAAGAGGCGATGGCAATGGTGGAATCCTGAGCCATGCCAAGAGAGAGAATTTACAGCACGCTGTAGGGCGATTTACCGGTCTGGCGAAAGTGGCAAATGGACATATTTGTTCAAGGCATTTTGACAGACGGTGTAAAGTTATCTTTGGTCGTGCTAGTTTAATGTCAATTTTTCGTGTGCGTGGGCAAAACGTCAGTCAGAACATAGAGTTGGCGCCACGTTTTAAAGCGGTTTGCACGGTGCTAAACCCCTTATTTTTCAGCATTTTTTATTAGAGGCACGGGATTACATGGAAATCGGTCTGCGCGAGTGGCTGATCGTCATCGGCATCATTGTCATTGCCGGTATTCTTTTCGATGGCTGGCGCCGTATGCGCGGTGGCAAGGGCAAGCTCAAGTTCCGCTTGGACCGAAACCTGTCCAACTTGCCTGACGACGACGGCGCCGCCGAGCTGCTGGGGCCGCCCCGTGTGCTGGATACTCACAAAGAGCCGCAACTGGACGAGCATGATTTGCCGTCCATGAGCGCACCGCTGCGTGAAGCCCGCGAGCCGTCCTCCAAACGCGGCAAGCGTGGTGGCGCGGCAGTTGCCGAGCCGCATCAGGGCGACCTGAACCTCGACGTCGATGACGGCCCAAGCTTCAGCAGCCGTGATGACGACTTCCCTGACGAGACCGCGACCAAAAGCGCGCCACGCCAATCGGTCAACGATCAGCCGGGCGCCGAGGAAGTGCTGGTCATCAGCGTGATCTGCCGCGACGCCGGTGGCTTCAAGGGCCCTGCGCTGTTGCAGAACATTCTGGAAAGCGGCCTGCGTTTTGGCGAGATGGATATTTTCCATCGTCACGAGAGCATGGCCGGCAACGGTGAAGTGCTGTTCTCCATGGCCAATGCGGTCAAGCCAGGTACGTTCGATCTGGACGACATCGATCTGTTCAGCACCCCGGCAGTGAGTTTCTTCCTCGGCTTGCCAGGCCCGCGTCATCCCAAGCAAGCGTTCGACGTAATGGTGGCCGCGGCCCGCAAGCTCTCCCAGGAATTGAACGGCGAGCTCAAGGACGACCAACGCAGCGTTCTGACCGCCCAGACTATTGAGCACTACCGTCAGCGCATCGTCGAGTTCGAGCGTCGCGCCCTGACACAGAAACGCTGAGGATTACGCTTCGGCGTTGTCAGTAGAATAAGCGCACTAACATATTGAGCAGCTTCGGCTGCTCTTTTGCTTTATGAGAGAACACCCATGACCGCCGCCCATACCCGCATCCTCGAACTGCGCGCTGAACTGGATCAGCATAACTACCGCTACCACGTCCTCGATGAGCCGAGCATTCCGGACGCCGAGTACGATCGCTTGTTCCACGAGCTCAAGGCTTTGGAAGCCGAGCACCCGGAGCTGGTAACACGCGATTCACCGACGCAGCGGGTCGGCAGTGCGGCGCTGTCGGCATTCACCCAGGTCAAGCATGAGATCCCGATGCTCAGCCTGGGCAATGCCTTTGATGAAACCACCATGCTCGAATTTGATCGCCGGGTGACCGAGGGCCTCGACCTGCCGGTGGGCGATCTGTTTGGCGCGGGTGCAGCGGTGGAATACAGCTGCGAGCCGAAGCTCGACGGCCTGGCGGTCAGCCTGCTGTATCAGGACGGCGAACTGGTACGCGGCGCCACCCGGGGTGATGGCACCACCGGCGAAGACATCAGCGTCAACGTTCGCACTGTGCGCAACATCCCCTTGAAGCTTCACGGCACAGGCTGGCCGGCCACCCTGGAAGTACGTGGCGAAGTGTTCATGTCCAAGGCTGGGTTCGAACGCCTCAACGCCTCGCAGCTGGAAGTCGGCGGCAAGACCTTCGCCAACCCGCGTAACGCGGCGGCGGGCAGCCTGCGCCAACTGGATTCGAAGATCACGGCCAGCCGCCCGCTGGAATTCTGCTGCTACGGCATCGGTCAGGTGACCGCCGATATCAGCGACACCCATATCGGCAACCTGCAGCAGTTGCAGAAGTGGGGGATGCCGATCAGTCACGAATTGAAGCTGGCCAAGGGTATCCAGGAATGCCTGGACTACTACCGCGACATTGGCGAGCGCCGTAATGCGCTGGGCTATGAAATCGACGGCGTGGTGTTCAAGGTCAACAGCATTGCTTACCAGCGTGAATTGGGCTTTCGCGCCCGCGAGCCGCGTTGGGCCATTGCGCATAAATTTCCGGCGATGGAAGAGCTGACCGAATTGCTCGATGTGGAATTCCAGGTCGGCCGTACCGGCGCTGTCACTCCGGTGGCGCGCTTGAAACCGGTCAAGGTGGCCGGCGTGACGGTGTCCAACGCGACCCTGCACAACATGGACGAAGTGGCGCGCCTGGGCCTGATGATCGGCGACACCGTGATCATCCGCCGCGCCGGTGATGTGATTCCACAAGTGGTCTCGGTGGTCACCGAGCGTCGTCCGGAACACGCCCGTGCCGTGCAGATCCCGCAGAGCTGCCCGGTGTGCGGCTCCCATGTGGAGCGCACGCAGCTGGTCAAGCGCAGCAAGGGCAAGGAAACCGTCAGCGAAGGCGCCGTGTACCGTTGTGTCGGGCGCCTGGCCTGTGGTGCGCAGCTCAAGCAGGCGATCATTCATTTTGTCTCGCGCCGTGCCATGGACATCGACGGCCTGGGCGACAAGACCATCGAGCAATTGGTGGATGAGAAACTCATCGGTTCGCCGGCGGACCTCTACAAGCTCAAGTACGAACAGATCATCGACCTGGAAGGCTTCGCCGATATCTCCAGCAAAAAACTGATCAGCGCCATCGAAAACAGCAAGACCCCGACGCTGGCGCGCTTTATCTACGCCTTGGGTATTCCCGATGTGGGCGAAGAGACCGCCAAGGTGCTGGCGCGCTCCCTGGCCTCCCTTGAGCGTGTGCAGAAGGCCTTGCCGGAGGTGCTGACCTACTTGCCCGACGTCGGCCTGGAAGTGGCGCACGAGATCCATAGCTTCTTTGAAGACAGCCATAACCAGGGCGTGATCGGTGCACTGTTGTCGCCGGATGAATGCGGCCTGCAATTGCAGGAGCAGGGCGATCTGAGTGCCGAATTTGCCGCCAGCACCACCTTGGGCGGCTTGCTCGACAAGCTGCATGTGCCTTCCGTCGGGCCGGGCGCGGCGCAGAAACTGGCAGACAAATTCGGCTCTCTGGAAGGCGTGATCAAGGCCGATTGGCTGGATATGCGCCAGGCCCTGCCCGAGAAGCAAGCCAAGGCTGTGCGCGAGTTCTTCGACAACCCTGACAATGCCAATCGTGCCCTGGCCATCGAGCAGCAGCTCAAGGACTTCGGTATGCACTGGCAGAGCGAGAAAAAGGTTGTTGAAGGCTTGCCTGAGGCCGGGCACACCTGGGTACTCACCGGCTCTCTGGAGCTGATGAGCCGCGACGTCGCCAAGGACAAGCTCGAAAGCCTGGGGGCCAAGGTGGCCGGTTCCGTCTCGGCGAAAACCCACTGCGTGGTGGCCGGGCCGGGCGCCGGTTCGAAACTGGCCAAGGCCAGCGAGCTGGGCCTCAAAGTGCTGGATGAAGAAGCCTTCGTCGCCTTCCTGGCCAAGCACAACATCACCGTTTGACAGGCTTTTGAATACTGTAGGAGCGAGCTTGCTCGCGAAGAACCGGAGGACGCCGCCGTGAACCAGGCGCCCCGCGTTATCGTTAACGATCTTCGCGAGCAAGCTCGCTCCTACAGGGAGCAGACGTATCTCCTGCGTGTGTTGAACGATCTCTCCAGAGAAATGATCTAGTCTCTGTCACCCAGGGAGAGATCGCCATGTTCCGCTACTTCGAGCAACTCAGCACGCGCATCGCCGCTCCGTTCATGGCCCAAACCTCGCGCAATAGCAAGGTGTGGCAATGCCGGTGTGGCCAGCCGCTGTTTTTTCGCAACAGCCAATGCCTGTCCTGCCAGGCGGCGTTGGGTTACCAGCCGCAGCAGAGCTGCCTATCGTCCTTGCAACCTGGGCCGGTGGTCGGTACGTGGCTGGCCGATGACAATCTCGATGCCGGCGCTTTCCGGCGCTGTGCAAACCTCGATTCACCCGCCGCGTGCAACTGGCTGATCCCCGCCCACAGCACTGCGTCGCTGTGCGTGGCCTGTAGCCTGAATCGCACCATTCCTGATCTATCCGTCCCGGAAAACCCTGAACGCTGGCGCAAGGTCGAAACCGCCAAGCGCCGCTTGGTGGCACAACTGATCAGCCTGGGCCTGCAAGTGGTGCCCAAAAGCGTCGACGAAGACACTGGCCTGGCCTTCGACTTCATCGGGACTGACCTGGCAGGCAATGCGCCAACCACCGGCCATGCCAATGGCCTGATCACCCTCGATATCAAGGAAGCCGACGATGCTCATCGCGAAAAAGTCCGCATACAGATGCGTGAGCCTTACCGCACCTTGCTCGGTCATTTTCGCCATGAAGTTGGCCACTATTACTGGGATCGGCTGATTGCCAACAGCCACTGGCTTGAAGCCTTTCGCACCGTGTTCGGTGATGAGCGCGCCAGTTACGCCGACGCCCTCGATCAGCACTATCAGAACGGCCCGCGCCCGGACTGGCAGCAAACCTGCGTCAGCGCCTACGCCACCATGCACCCCTGGGAAGACTGGGCCGAAACCTGGGCCCATTACCTGCATATGATGGACGCGGTGGACACTGCGCTGGGCTTTGGCATGAGCGCCCGCGAGCTGGACCTGGACTACCAGCCGTTCCCGCTGACAACCCTGTATGACCCCGCACACCCCGGCGGCCCGGCGTTCCTCTCGTTCGTCAATGCCTGGATCGAGCTGGCCGGTATGCTCAACGAACTGTCCCGCGCCATGGGCCAGCCGGATTTCTACCCCTTTGTGCTGCCGCCGGCGGTGATAGCCAAGTTGCACTTTATCCACCTGGTCATCCAGGAAGAGGGCGGCAGGGCGGACGAGGTTCTGCAGGCACAATGATGAAAAATTTCGCAGGGGGCCGCGCCCGATTGCTCAGCGCCATGGCAAGTACTTGAAGCTTCTCATTTTTTACGGTTGTAACTTCCGATCAGATCGGTACAATGGCGCGGCTTGCCGAGAGGCCAGCGTCGTTATGGTGACCCCATCGGTCCCCCCGCAACGATTACCCGTGAACCTGGTCAGAGCCGGAAGGCAGCAGCCACAGCGGGAACATTGTGTGCCGGGGTGTGGCTGGTGGGGTTGCCTCCATAACGCTCCCTTCTGTTTTACCCGTTTCCAATTCCTTTAGTCAGCCAGTCATCTGTGACGCTTATCGCACAGTGCATGACGGCCACTTCACGACTAGTGGCATACTCCCAAACGTCTCTTTCCCCTGGCTACGAGGCTGTATGCACTCGGAACATTTTGATTTATCCAGCCCTGTGTTCTTGCCGATTACCGAACAAGCCTGTGTGGGGTTGTTGGAAACCGGCGGTGCGCAAGCGCTTGTAGCCCTGAGTGAGCCGGAGTTGGCGGCGGTGCTGGTGATTCAGAACCTGGCCCAGGTGCCCGAAAGCGACCTGAGCGCCAATGGCGCTGAAAAAGTACTGGCCAAGTTGATTGACTGGGCGGTAGAGGCCAGCCATTCGGCAAGCGTTTCTCTACTCTCTGAGGCGCAGCGGCTGTTCGATCAAAGGAAACTCTACTTCGGCCTCAATGTGGTCAAGAGCCTGCAGTTGCGTTTCCTGTTAGCGGAGGAAGTGCAGGCACGCGACTATCTGTTGCCCAGCGGCAAGTGGGACGTGGAGTACAAGGTTCGCCATCTCAAGGCCAATGATCCCTTCAGTAAGCAGATGGTCACGCCCAGGCATCGCGAGCGCTGGTTGAGTGCCGAGCAAGACAAGTTGGTCAGAACCTTCCGCGCCAACTTGAACGAAGACCTGCATGTTCAGGGTTATGCCGGTATCGGCAAGAGCCATCTTTTGGTGGCCTTGATGGAGCACTTGCGCCCGGAAAAGACCTTGTTGCTGGCACGTACCCCGGCAAAACTGGAAACCCTGCGGGCCCGTATGGTGGGCGTGCGCGAGCGCAAGGCCGGGCATACCTTCCATGCATTTGCCCACGCCTTGTTGCATGGCCCCAGGCCCAAGCCGCTGACTGCGCAGGTAAGGGCGCAGAGCAAGCAGGCACTGGCTCAGGAGCTGAATATCTTCGGCTTTCGTGGCCTGCAAGGGCAAGCCGTGGTCGACGTTTGCCTCAACGTGCTGCAAGCCTACTGCCGCTCCTGGGAGTACAGCCTGTCAGCCAAGCATCTGCCGCATTTCAAACAGCCGCTATCCAGCGTTGATGCCAGGGCACTGCTCGAATATGCCAGCCGGTTATGGAGCTATCTCGAAGCGAATCCGGCCTGGGGCGGCCAGACCGGGTTTGAAGCCTTGTTGATGATCAAACGCGCCAGCCTCGCCGGCTGTGTGGTGCCCGAGCGTTATACCCACGTCCTTATCGACGAAAGCCAGGACATTCCCGCGCCGCTGCTGCAAATCATCGAGCGGGGTCGGCAAGTACTGATCACCCTGGGGGACGAGTATCAGCAGGCCAGTGGGGTCATGGTCAGGCGCGCCCGTGAGGTGCGCCACACGGACGTGTGTTATTCCGTGCGCTCCGGGCGCAACGTCGAGCGCCTGGTCAATCCCTTGATCAGCCAGCATTCGGATAAGAGCAAAGTGCTTTTCGAGGGGGCACGGGATGCCGATGTCGGTATCGAGTTTTATCCGTTGGGCTTCGTACCGCCGCAAGGCTGCGTGGTGTTGACCGCGTCCCTTTGGGACACGATGAAATGGGCCATACAGCTGAGCGAGGTTCGTTGTGCCTTCGGCCTGGCCAGTAAAGAGGCGCAGCAATCGCTCAAGTACTTTATGGAAACGGTCATCGCGTTGTTCAAGCCTGAGTTCTACAGCAGCGAGTTCAATGACAGCGGCCCCCATCCGTTTTTCAGCGATATGGCCGATTGGCAACAAGTACGCGAGGCCTGTCAGTTCGATGAGGCATTTCTCTGGGTCGAAGCCGAGCTGCAAAAAGGTTTTAATCTGGCGGATGTCACGCGTTTGAACAGGCAAAGCGGCCATCCGGATGAGCGCTGCCTATTGATGTTGGCGCAAGACGCCGGTGGCATGGAGTTCAACCGGGTGTTGCTCACGCCGGCGTTGTTGACCAACGTGAAGTTCCAGGACGCCTACGCGTTCGACCAGCGGCTGTGTGCGGTGTATATCGCAATCTCCCGAGCAACCCGCCAACTCTATCTGCCCTACGATGTGGTCGAGTGGCTCGACTATCACAACTACCAGAAAACCCGCGAATTACACGGTTACTGACGGATTTAATCCAGCTGTTTCACAACTTTTAAACAGCCCTCTAGACAATCCCCAGAACGCCTTGTTAGCTTGCGCCAGCCACTTGTTTCAAACTATGACAAGGGCATGGATTGATATTGAAGTGCTATCGCTTCTCTACCTACAAGGATGTCTGTCATGAAAAGCCTGCAAGGGTTGCCTCGACTTATCAGTGCTTCAGTCGGCGCGCCCGGCAAAGCCCGCAACTTGCCCGCCGATGTGCAGTGTATCCAGTACTTATTCAATCTGATCATTCCCAGGATGGGCTTTGCCTTGCAGGAAAACGGCGAGTGCGACGGCCAGTTGGTGCAGTGCATCAGCCAGTATCAGTTCCGCCATCTCAAATATGCTCATCCCGACGGAGTGATCGACCCCACGGGGCGTACGTTCAACAGCTTGATCGAGGAAGCGGTGAAAGTCCCGGTGCGAGCTTTCCCGACCTTGCGTATTCCCAGCTTTCTCAACGCATTGGGCAATAACAACGTCGATGCGGTGCAAGCCACGGTCAATGTCTACCTGAACCAGGTGCGTGCGGTGATCGAGGCCGAGCGGCGCAACCGCCAACTAATGCTGCAGGCCACCTGCGACGGCGGCACGACGCTGAGCGATACGGACTTCCAGAATGCTGCCAAGCAATTGGGCAACGGCATCTCGGTGAATGTGGTCAAGGCGTTCGCCACCATCGAGTCGGGCGGGAAGGTGGGGTTCGGGCCGGCCAGGCTGCCGATCATTGCCTTTGAAGGTCATCACTTTCGCAAGTACACCAAGCACATCTACGACCAGTCGCACCCGCTGCTATCGTACATCTACAAGAAAAAAGCCGGGCCGCAGTGGCAGACCAACAACAAGGACCAGGTCAAGGCCTGGGAAACCATGGCCACCGCGTTTGCTCTCGACCAGGAAGCGGCACTGATGTCGGCGTCCTGGGGCATGTTTCAGATCATGGGGTTCAACTTCGCATCCTGCGGGTTCAAGACGGTGTTCGAGTTTGCAGCGGCGTTAAAAGTAAACGCCGGTAATCAACTCAAGGCCTACCTCAGTTTTTGCAGCAAGAGTACGGCGTTGATGAGTGCGATGAAAAACAAGGATTTCACGGCCATGGCCCGTAACTATAACGGCGATGACTACGGCAACTATGACGTGCTGATGAAGCAAGCCTACGAAGCCTTTGAAGGGAAGAAATAAGATGATTCGTTTTCTGGCGATAGGTGTGTTGTCGTTGAGCGCCGTGGCCTGCGCATTTGCGGGCTCGGCCGCTTTGCATTCGGGCAAATATGAAGGCTTGATGCTGGCGGTGACGCCCGGGAATCAGGTTGAAGGCTTTTATTCCGAAGCGATGGGCGAGGGCGTGAGCCGCCGTTGTACCTTCTACCTGCAAGGCAAGCCAGAAGCACTCACCACTTGGCTGGATGCTGCCTACCCTGGCAGTGTGGCAGTAGTGTCCGACGGTGTGACGCTGACGGTGGAGCAGGGCCGTCAACATCCCGGCTGCATCAACGTGTTGATGCCGGAAATCGCCACGGGCCTGGACCTGACCCAGAGCGCCAGTAAAAAATGGATCGGGCTGGTGACCGTATCTGCCGACAAGGCTTACTTGCTGAAAACTCCGGGGGCGAAGGCGGCCAAGCGTCCCTATATCGTCAAGGGGGATGTAGTGGGTGTGCTGGCGTTCAAGGACGGCTGGGCGCAGGTGGAGTTTATCAATGTGGACGACCGTTCCTTTAAGGGCTGGATCAGCCAAGACCAATACGCGCGGTTGGCTGCACCGAAGCCCTAGAAAATGTCGCAGGAGGCTCAATTTTGTAGGAGCGAGCTTGCTCGCGAAGAACTCACAGGCGCCGCGTTCATTCAGGAAGCACGCGTTATCGTTGACGTTTTTCGCGAGCAAGCTCGCTCCTACATTAGGGCAAGTCAGCCGAGGGTCTCGCGCAAGAGTTCGGCGAATGCATCTCGCGCCAGGTGCCGCTGGGTGTCCTTGTGCCAGAACAACAGGTTGTCCACGGGCGCCAGCGCTTCAAAGCGATACGACGCCAGCTGATTGGCCTGCTCATAACGCGCCAGGATGCCCTCCGGCGCCAAAGCCACGCCAATCCCCGCGCTGACGCAACCGATGATCGTGCCCCAACTGGTATAGCTGGCAACCGCCGGCTTGAAGTCCTGGGGCTTGAGCCAGTTCTCCAGCGCTGCGCGGTAGGGGCAGCCCGGGGGCCATACCAGCAGCGTGCGGCCGGCCAGGTCTGCGGCGCTGTGGATGGGAGCGCTGGACGCGTTGGCGATCAGCACCAGGCGTTCGCTGTAGACCACGCTGTGTTCCAGCTTCGGGTGTTTGCCACTGGCGGCCACCAGCGCCACATCCAGACGATGGTGTTGCAGGTCATCCAGCAGTTGCGCCCAGGCGCCGGTCACCAACTCCAGGCTGACCTCGGGATAACGCCGGTGATACTCCGCCAACAGCGGTGGCAGGCGGCCGCTGGCGCTGGATTCCACCGCGCCGATGCGCAAGGTGCCACGGGGAATCGCGCCGGCATCCACCGCACGCTTGGACTCATCCACCAACCCCAGGATGCGCTCGCAGTAATCCAGAAAAATCTCACCCGCAGCGCTGATCGCCAGCCCGCGACCGGCGCGGATAAACAAGGGTGTGCCCAACTCGCTTTCCAGCTGCTTGATGCGGGTGGTGATATTGGACGGTACACAGTGCAGTTGCAGGGCGGCCTGGGCCACGCTGCCGGTTTGCGCCACGGCTCGCACCATTTTCAGTTGGGCCAGTTCCATTGCTCAGTTCCAATGATTTCAGAAGTCAGAAACGCTTAATTGTCCTACGCCTGGCCCGGGCCAAGACTGGGGGTATTCCTTTTCTGCGGATACCGTCGATGAATACCCCTTCACCGCTAAAGCTTACGCTAGTCATTGCCGGCGTCATCCTTTGTTGGGCTTATTCACCCATAGGTGTGCACATGGGGCTGCACAGCTACAGCCCCGGTCAATTGGCGTTGTTGCGGTTTTTGATTGCGTCGCTGTTCATGGCTGGTGTGGCCTGGGTAGTCGGCATAGGGCGGCCCCAGGTACGTGACCTGCCGTGGTTGTTGGTGCTGGGTTTTTTCGGGGTGTTCCTGCATCACACCAGCCTTAATCACGGCCAGCAATGGGTGACGGCGGCGGCGTCGAGTGTGTTGGCGCAGTCGGCGCCGCTGTTCAGTGTGTTGATCGCGTTTTTCTGTTTGCAGGAGCGCGTCAGCCTCTGGCGTTGGAGCTGTGTGCTGTTGGGGTTGGCGGGCGTGCTGGTGGTGATCGGGGGCGACCGTGGCGTAGGCGCTATTGAGCCCCACGGCTTGCTGATCCTGCTGGCGGCGTGCTCATGGAGCGTGTATTTCGC
This sequence comes from Pseudomonas paralactis, assembly GCF_001439735.1. Lineage (GTDB taxonomy): Bacteria > Pseudomonadota > Gammaproteobacteria > Pseudomonadales > Pseudomonadaceae > Aquipseudomonas > Aquipseudomonas paralactis. The sequence continues at coordinate 732,786 of NZ_JYLN01000001.1, read as the reverse complement.
CATCCAGCGCCATTACGCCCATCGCTACAGCCCGCTGACCATGGCGTGCTACATGGTCTGGTCCGGCACCCTGATGCTCTGCGTGAACCTGCCGGGCCTGCCCGCCGCCGTTATGCAGGCGCCGCTACCGGAAAACCTCGCCGTGCTGGTGTTGGGGATTTTCCCCAGCGCGCTGGCCTATCTGGCCTGGGGTTATGTGCTCAAGCATGTCGAAGTCAGCCGTGCCTCGGTGGCGATGTACCTGATTCCGCCAGTCGCTATGGTGATGGCCGCCACGCTGCTCGGTGAACAGGTGACCCTGCAGGTAATGTTCGGCGCGGTGATTGTGCTGACCAGCGTTGCCGCTATCAGCCTGGAAGGGCGTTGGCGTTCAATCGTGCAGCCAGAACACCCGCAGGCGCCCTCTGGAGGGCCAATCAAGCCAGCTTCGTCAGATTAGACGAGCGTGCCGGATGCAATTTCCCCCCTGCTCCGCTAGCATTACCGGCTTCCGCTTCCCAGTTGCGACGGTTTTCGATGAGTTATCAGGTTCTTGCACGTAAATGGCGTCCGCGCTCGTTCCGCGAAATGGTCGGCCAGACCCATGTGCTCAAGGCTCTGATCAATGCCTTGGACAGCCAGCGGCTGCACCACGCCTACCTGTTCACCGGCACTCGCGGGGTGGGCAAGACCACCATCGCGCGCATTATCGCCAAGTGCCTGAACTGTGAGACCGGTATCACGTCAACGCCTTGCGGTACCTGTTCGGTCTGCCGCGAGATCGACGAAGGGCGTTTCGTCGACCTGATCGAGATCGACGCCGCAAGCCGCACCAAGGTCGAAGACACCCGCGAGCTGCTCGACAACGTGCAGTACGCGCCGAGCCGTGGGCGCTTCAAGGTCTACCTGATCGACGAAGTGCACATGCTGTCCAGCCACTCCTTCAACGCACTGTTGAAAACCCTGGAAGAGCCGCCGCCCTACGTCAAATTCATCCTGGCCACCACCGACCCGCAGAAACTTCCTGCAACCATTTTGTCGCGGTGCCTGCAGTTCTCGCTGAAAAACATGACGCCTGAGCGCGTGGTCGAGCATTTGACCCATGTGCTGGGCGTCGAGAACGTACCGTTCGAAGACGACGCACTGTGGTTGCTGGGCCGCGCCGCCGACGGTTCGATGCGCGATGCCATGAGCCTCACCGACCAGGCCATCGCGTTTGGTGAAGGCAAGGTCATGGCCGCCGATGTGCGCGCCATGCTCGGTACCCTGGACCACGGCCAGGTGTTCGACGTGCTGCACGCGCTGATCGAGGGCGACGCCAAGGCATTGCTTGAGGCTGTGCGCCACCTGTCGGAGCAAGGCCCGGACTGGAATGGCGTGCTCTCCGAAATCCTCAATGTGCTGCACCGTGTCGCCATCGCCCAGGCCCTGCCGGAAGGCGTGGATAACGGCCATGGTGATCGTGACCGCGTGTTGGCCCTGGCCCAGGCCTTGCCGGCCGAGGATGTGCAGTTCTACTACCAGATGGGCCTGATCGGCCGCCGCGACCTGCCCCTGGCACCGGACCCGCGAGGTGGCTTTGAAATGGTGCTGCTGCGGATGCTGGCGTTCCGGCCGGCGGATTCGGCAGATGCGCCGAGACAGCCGCTAAAGCCAGTGGGGATCAGCCAGGCCACAGTTGATCCCGCCAAACCAGTGGCTGGCGCCGCCATTGTCGCGCCAGTAGCTGCTGCGCCTGCGCCGATTGCCCCTGCGCCGATTGCGCCGGCACCTGAGCCCGAACCAGCGCCGGTGGCAGCTGCGCCTGTGGTTGAACCCGAGCCGGTTGTCGAGCCCGCGCCCGTAGTCGACTTGCCCTGGAACGATCCGGTTCAAACGCAATCCGAGCCCGACCCCGAACCGGAGCAACAGCCCGCCGTAGAACCGGTACTTGAAACCACCGGTGAGCAGCCCGAGCTGACGCCGATGCCGGCGCCGACCCCGGACAGCGTGGTACCGGACGCCCCTGAGTGGGTATCGGCGCCGGTTCCCGAGCCGACCGTCGCCCAGGTTGAGGCGGCCACCCCAGGCATTGACCTGGACGACGAACCGCCGCTGGACGAAGACTACATCGAGCCGGACATGGATTCGGCCTACAGCTACCTGGACGAATTGGCCAGCGAGCACACCGCCGAGCCAGCGCCCGAGCCCGAGGCTGAACCCGCTGCGGCCCCGGCTACCGGCCTGGCCCTGCAATGGCTGGAATTGTTTCCGAAACTGCCGATCTCCGGCATGACCGGGAGTATCGCCGCCAACTGCACACTGATATCCATCGAGGGTGATCATTGGCTGCTGCACCTGGACCCGGCCCACAGTGCCTTGTTCAACGCCACCCAGCAGCGCCGGCTCAACGATGCGCTCAACCAGTACCATGGGCGCACGCTGACCATCGCCATCGAACTGATCAAGCCCGAGCAGGAAACGCCGGCCCAGGCCGCGACCCGTCGGCGCCTTAATCGCCAGCGCGAGGCTGAGGATTCGATCCACGCTGATCCGCTTATCCAACAAATGATGCAACAGTTCGGTGCGGTCGTGCGCCACGATACTATTGAACCTGTCGAAGCCCCGGTGACCCAAGCGTCATGACACCGGGCTATTTATTGATCCACGTACTTTTGAGGTGATTCCCATGATGAAAGGTGGCATGGCCGGCCTGATGAAGCAGGCACAGCAGATGCAGGAAAAAATGGCCAAGATGCAGGAAGAACTGGCCAACGCCGAAGTCACCGGTAAAGCCGGTGGCGATATGGTCAGCGTGGTGATGACCGGTCGTCACGACATCAAGCGTGTCAGCATCGACCCTAGCGTGTTGCCTGGCGTGGGTGAAGATGACCTGGAAATGCTCGAAGCGTTATTCGCTGCAGCCGTCAATGACGCTGTGCGCAAGATCGAAGCCAACAGCCAGGACAAAATGTCCGGCGTGACCGCTGGCATGCAACTGCCGCCGGGCATGAAACTGCCGTTCTGATACAGGTTTTAGCTAGACTCAAATGCCAGGCATCGCGCCTGGCATTTTTTTTGGCCGGTCGAAACATCGAACCCCAGGCCTTCACCGATGGTCTGCACCCTATACCGTTGAAACCACTCACCGATAAAGGAGCCCCGCTGATGCCTCAAGAAATGACGCTCAACCAACGCATCGTTCTGGTCTCACGCCCTCAAGGCGCACCCACGCCGGAAAACTTCCGCCTGGAGCGGGTAAGCCTGCCGGACCTGGCAGACGGTCAGGTGCTGCTCAAGACGCTGTATCTGTCTTTGGACCCCTACATGCGTGGGCGCATGAGTGACGCGCCGTCCTACGCCGCGCCGGTGGAAATCGGCGAAGTGATGACCGGTGGCGCCGTCAGCCGTGTCGAGCAATCGCGCAATCCGAAATTCGAAGTGGGTGATCTGGTGGTCGGCGCCACCGGCTGGCAGAGCCACAGCATCTGCGACGGCAAGAGCCTGATGCCATTGCCCAAGGGCCTTGCGAGCCCGTCGATGGCCCTGGGTGTGTTGGGTATGCCAGGCATGACCGCCTACATGGGCCTGATGGATATCGGTCAGCCGAAGGCCGGGGAAACCCTGGTGGTGGCGGCTGCGTCCGGCGCGGTGGGCTCTGTGGTCGGCCAGGTGGCCAAGCTCAAGGGCTTACGTGTGGTGGGGATTGCCGGTGGTGCCGACAAGTGCCGCTATGTGGTGGATGAGCTGGGCTTTGACGCCTGTATCGACCACAAAAGTGATGACTTCGCCCATGAGCTGGCCCTGGCCTGTTTCAAGGGCGTGGACATTTATTTTGAAAACGTCGGCGGCAAGGTCTTCGATGCAGTGTTACCGCTGCTCAATCCCAGGGCGCGCGTGCCGCTGTGCGGGTTGATCGCCAGCTATAACGCCAATGAAGCGCCCAGCGGTCCGGATCGCCTGCCGGCACTTCAACGCACCCTGCTGACCAAGCGGATGCGTATCCAGGGCTTTATCGTGTTCGACGACTATGGCGACCGCCAGCCGGAATTCCTCAGCGCCATGGCGCCGTGGGTGCGCGATGGCAAGATCAAGTTCCGCGAGGATGTGGTCGATGGCCTGGAGCAGGCGCCTGAAGCCTTTATCGGCTTGCTGGAGGGGCGCAACTTCGGCAAGTTGGTGGTGCGTGTCGCGCAGGATTGAGTATTTGACGCTAATCCGGGGCGCGGGTATAAACCGCGTCTCGTTGTTTTGTCGGACCCTTCGCCCATGAGCTTCAGCCCCCTGATTCGCCAACTGATCGACGCCCTTCGCACATTGCCAGGTGTCGGCCAGAAAACTGCCCAGCGCATGGCGCTGCAACTGCTGGAGCGTGATCGCAGCGGCGGCACCCGCCTGGCCCAGGCGCTGAGCCAGGCCATGGAAGGCGTGGGCCACTGCCGCCAGTGCCGCACCCTTACCGAAGAAGAACTGTGCCCGCAATGCGCCGATCCTCGTCGCGACGACACGTTGCTGTGTGTAGTGGAAGGGCCAATGGATGTGTACGCGGTGGAGCAGACCGGTTATCGCGGTCGCTACTTTGTGCTCAAGGGCCACCTGTCGCCGCTCGACGGTTTGGGGCCGGAAGCCATTGGTATCCCGCAACTGGTCGCGCGCATTGAAGAGCAGGGCACCTTTACCGAAGTGATCCTGGCGACCAACCCGACCGTGGAAGGTGAAGCCACCGCGCATTACATCGCCCAGTTGCTGACCAATAAAGGGTTGATTACTTCTCGGATCGCCCATGGCGTGCCGTTGGGTGGCGAGCTGGAATTGGTGGACGGCGGCACCCTGGCGCACTCGTTCGCCGGTCGCAAACCGATCGCCCTCTAAGAGCCAACACAGCATCAAATGTGGGCTAAATACTGTAGGAGCGAGCTTGCTCGCGAAAGACGTCAACGATAACGCGTGATTCCTGAATAAACGCGGCGCCTGTGAGTTTTTCGCGAGCAAGCTCGCTCCTACAGTATTAAGGCCTGTCCTTGATAACTGTGTATGGCTTGATAACCAAGCAAGCGCTTGGTAAGTTCGCTCCATCTCGCCATGGAGCTTGCCGATGTCTGCCTATCAGGAATACTTCGACCCCAGCCACCAATTGGTCCGCGACAGCGTGCGCCGGTTTGTCGAACGCGAGATGCTGCCGTGCATCGAACACTGGGAGGAGGCTGAGAGCTTTCCCCGTGAGCTTTACCTCAAGGCCGGAGCGGCGGGCATCCTGGGGATCGGCTACCCCGAGGCGCTGGGTGGCAGTCACGAAGGCGATCTGTTCGCCAAGGTCGCCGCCAGCGAAGAACTGATGCGTTGCGGTTCCGGTGGTGTAGTGGCCGGGCTCGGCTCCCTGGATATCGGCCTGCCGCCCATCGTCAAATGGGCCCGGCCTGAAGTGCGTGAGCGTATAGCGCCCCAGGTGCTGGCCGGCGAGAAGATCATCGCCCTGGCGGTCACCGAGCCGAGTGGCGGCTCGGATGTTGCCAACCTGCGCACCCGCGCCGTGCGTGACGGCGAGCATTACCGTGTGAGCGGTGCCAAGACCTTTATCACCAGCGGCATTCGCGCGGATTTCTATACCGTAGCGGTGCGTACCGGCGGGCCGGGCTTCGCTGGTATCAGCCTGTTATTGATTGAGAAAGACACCCCCGGTTTCACCGTCGGCCAACCGCTGAAGAAGATGGGCTGGTGGGCGTCAGATACGGCCGAGCTGTTTTTCGATAATTGCCACGTGCCTGTCGGCAACCTGATCGGCGCTGAAAACATGGGGTTTGCCTGCATCATGGGCAACTTCCAGAGCGAGCGCCTGGCCCTGGCGCTGATGGCCAACATGACCGCGCAACTGGCCCTGGAGGAAAGCCTCAAGTGGGCTGCCCAGCGCGAAGCGTTCGGCAAACCCATCGGCAAGTTCCAGGTGCTCAAGCATCGCCTGGCGGAAATGGCCACTGCCGTGGAGGTCTCCCGCGAGTTCACCTATCGCCAGGCTGCGAAGATGGCCGCCGGCAAGAGCGTGATCAAAGAGATCTCCATGGCGAAGAACCTGGCCACCGATACGGCTGATCGGGTGACTTATGACGCGGTGCAGATGCTGGGTGGGCAGGGGTATATGCGCGGCAGCCTGGTGGAAAGGCTGTATCGCGATAACCGGATTCTGTCGATTGGTGGCGGGACGCGTGAAGTGATGAATGAAATCATCAGCAAGCAGATGGGGTTGTGAACCGGGGTGTTCTCTCGGGCCTCATCGCGGGCAAGCCCAGCTCCCACAGGGGAATGCATTCCAAGGTGGGAGCCGGGCTTGCCCGCGATGACGGCAGTACTGACGACCCTTACCTTTCAGTCAGCCCAAACTGCGTCAGGCAAAACGTGGGAATCCCCATGTCTTCCAAGCGCTGCGACCCTCCCAGCTCCGGCAAATCAATAATTGCCGCCGCTTCAAAAATCTGTGCGCCCATGCGCCGCACCAGGTTCGCTGCAGCAATCAGGGTGCCGCCGGTGGCGATCAGGTCATCGAATATCAGCACCGAATCGCCTTCGCACAGGCTGTCGGCGTGCACTTCCAGGAAGGCTTCGCCGTACTCGGTCTGGTAACCCTCGGCCAGCACGTCCGCCGGCAGCTTGCCTTGTTTGCGAAACAGGATCAGCGGCTTGTTGAGCTGGTAGGCGATGATCGAACCGATCAGGAAGCCGCGGGCATCCATCGCACCGATATGCGTGAAATCGGCTTCGACATAGCGCTGGGCAAAGCTGTCGGCCACCAGACGCAGGGCGCGGGGCGATTGGAACAGCGGGGTGATGTCACGAAAGATAACCCCAGGCTTGGGGAAGTCGATGACAGGGCGAATCAGGGATTTGATGTCGAACGAATCGAAAGTCATCGTCGCAGAGTCCTGGGCGGAAAACGGACTCGAAGTATACCTGCGGCCTTGCCGATTGGCGCGGCCGCGGTGTCTGGATCAGACCTCCAGTGAGCCACCGGCCAATGCGCACAGCTGGATCGGGTCGAGGATATGCACTTCCTTGCCCTCGGCGGCAATCAACTGGTTCTGCTGGAAGCGGGTAAACACGCGGGATACGGTCTCAACGGCCAGGCCCAGGTAGTTGCCGATTTCATTACGCGACATGCTCAGGCGGAACTGGTTGGCCGAGAAACCACGGGCACGGAAGCGCGCCGACAGGTTGACCAGAAACGTCGCGATGCGCTCGTCGGCGGTTTTCTTCGACAGCAGCAGCATCATTTGCTGATCGTCACGAATTTCGCGGCTCATCACACGCATTAACTGGCGGCGCAACTGCGGCAGTTGCAGGGCCAATTCGTCCAGGCGCTCGAAAGGAATTTCGCACACCGACGTCGTCTCCAGGGCCTGGGCCGACACCGGATGAATCTCGGTGTCCATCCCAGACAGCCCGACCAGCTCGCTGGGCAGGTGGAAGCCGGTGATTTGCTCTTCGCCGCCGTCGCTGAGGCTGAACGTTTTCAACGCGCCCGAACGTACTGCATAGACGGAATCAAACTTGTCGCCCTGGCGAAACAAAAATTCGCCTTTTTTCAATGGGCGGCCGCGTTTGACGATGTCGTCCAGCGCATCCATGTCTTCCAGATTCAACGAAAGTGGCAGGCAGAGGGGAGCCAGGCTGCAATCCTTGCAATGGGCCTGGCTGTGAGCGCGCAGTTTAACTGGCTCGGACATTTCTTAAATCCTTGTGGGAAAACACACATAAGACGTAAGGGTAACGCACTGGGGGGCACGGAGGCCAGCGTGTACAAAAAACCTGCCGGTATATAAAGATTTGGCTAAAACCGCCGATAGTACTGCCATCGACTACAAATACGGCGGCTCAAACCATGATAGCCCTCAGTACTCAACTCGCTTCGCGTACTCAAATCCAGGCACTGCCCGAAACCAAAAAGGCTGCCGAATCCGATGTGGGTGTTATCCCGACGGCGGACGAGGCCAAACCTGCCGTTTCGGTGACCATTTCCGGTGCCGCAATGAAAGCTGCCGAGGCCGAGAAAACCTCAAACAGTGACATCGACGAAAGCGGCCTGGCGGACAACGTCAAGAATTTGCTCAAGATGATTCGTGAGATCAAAAAGCAGATTGCCGAGAAACAGGCTGAGATGGCTGCGGTAATGGCCGACAGAAGTCTCAGCCCTGAGCAGGCCCGTGCCCGACTCTCCGGGCTGCAGTCGGCCTTGAGCGCGTTGCAAGCCAGCTTGACCAGCGCTCAGGCGTCCCTGACCAAGGCGATGAAAGACATGAGCGCCGGTGATGCAGCCAAGGCCGCGACCCTGGCCATGAAGTAAGTGCGTTCAGATGACCCGGGAAAATCGTTGCCGGTTCTGGTGCTCCAGGTAGGCATCGAACACCATGCACACTGAACGCACCAGCAGGCGCCCGGCCGGCAGTACACGAATGCCCTGGGCGTCCAACTCGATCAGGCCGTCGCCGGCCATCGTTTCCAGTTGCGGCCATAGCTCGGCAAAGTAGCCGCGAAAATCGATGTTGTACGCCTGTTCGATCGCCTCGAAGCCCAGGCTGAAATTGCAGATCAATTGCTGAATCACCTCCCTTCGCAGACGGTCGTCCGTTGTGCAGACCAAACCACGGCTGGTCGCCAGTTGTGCGCCCGCCAAAGCGTTCTGGTATTGGGTGAGGTCGCTGCTGTTCTGGCAATACAAATCGCCAATCTGGCTGATCGCCGAAACCCCCAACCCAATCAGATCGCAGTGCCCGTGGGTGGTGTAACCCTGAAAGTTGCGTTGCAGCTTGCCTTCTTCCTGGGCGATAGCCAGTTCGTCGTCCGGCAGGGCAAAGTGGTCCATGCCGATATAGCGGTAGCCGGCCTGGGTCAGTTGCTCGATGGTGGTTTGCAGCATCAGCAGTTTTTCGGCCGGCGAGGGCAGGTCTTCGGTATTGATCCGCCGCTGGGGCATGAAGCGTTCCGGCAGGTGGGCGTAGTTGAATACGGACAGGCGGTCCGGTTGCAGGCGGATGACTTCCTCTACGGTGCGCGCAAAGTTAAGCGGTGATTGCTTGGGCAAACCGTAGATCAAGTCGATATTGATCGAGCGAAATTGCAGGGTACGCGCCGCATCGATCACCGCGCGGGTCTCTTCCAGGCTTTGCAGGCGATTGACCGCCCGTTGCACCTCGGGGTCGAGGTCTTGCAGGCCGATGCTTACGCGATTGAAGCCCAACTCGCGCAACAGGCCCATGGTGGCCCAGTCGGCTTCGCGAGGGTCGATTTCAATGCCGTAGTCGCCCGAATCATCATCGAGCAAATTGAAATGCTGGCGCAGGCAATTCATCACCTGGCGCAGTTCATCGTGGCTGAGAAACGTCGGGGTGCCGCCGCCAAAGTGCAACTGCTCCACGGGCTGCTTCGGATCGAGATGGCAGGCCACCAGCTGGATTTCCTGCTCCAGGCGCTGCAAGTAGGCCTGGGCGCGACCACGGTCCTTGGTGACAACCTTGTTGCAGGCGCAGTAGTAGCAAATGTTGGCGCAGAACGGTACGTGCACATACACCGATAACGGTCGTACGGCCTTGCGGCTTTCGCGCAGGGCGTGGAGCAGGTCGAAGGTGCCGACCTGGCTGTCCAATTGTACGGCGGTAGGGTAGGACGTGTAGCGCGGCCCCGCCAAGTCGTAGCGGTGAATCAGATCTGTGTCCCAACGAATGGCGTCGAGCATGCGGGCGGTCCCCCGGATTGGCTAGTTTGGCGAGTCTAGGGGCAGGGCAGGCAAGGCATGTTGATTTGCATCAACGGGGAGCGGCGCTATGCCACAGGGGCTTTCAATGACCCATCAGCCAGTGCTGATGCGGGCCCGGCAAGGTCCAGATACCGAAAAGGATCACCAACAGGCCGCCGGCCATGCGCACGCTGCGTTTACGCAAAAGTGCGGTGACACGCTCCGCCGCCAGCCCGGTCGCCAGCAGCACCGGCCAGGTGCCCAGGCCGAACGCCAGCATCAGCAACGCGCTGTCCAGCGCATTGCCCTGGCTTGCTGCCCACAGCAGGGTGCTGTAGACCAACCCGCACGGCAACCAGCCCCATAGCCCGCCCAGCAGCAAGGCCCGAGGCAGGCTCGACACCGGCAGCAAACGATTGGCCACCGGCTGGATATGCCGCCACAGGCCGCGCCCGAGGCTTTCGATGCGGGTCAGGCCGCTCCACCAGCCCGCCAGGTAAAGGCCCATGCAAATGAGCAGTAACCCGGCAAGCACGCGCATGAACATCGCCGCCGGGCTGTTGGCCACCGCCCAGCCGGCCAGGCCGATCAGCAGCCCTGCCGTGGCATAGCTGAGGATCCGCCCCAGGTTGTACGCCAGCAGCAAGCGAAAGCGGCGGCTGCGTTGCTCCCTGGGGATCGCCAGGGTCAGCGCGCCCATCAGCCCGCCGCACATGCCCAGGCAATGGCCGCCGCCAAGCAGGCCCAGAATCAACGCCGAAACCAGCAGAGGCGCCAGCTCAAGCATGGGGTGGGTCCTTGGGCGGTTGTTCTGGGCCGTTGGCTTCGTCGATGGCGGCCAAATGGTTAGGGTCCTGATCGTCAAACAGCACGCTGTGGGCCGGGCCGTCGAGATCTTCGTACTGGCCGCTGTCCACGGCCCAGAAGAAGATATAGATGGCCACACCCACTAACAGCAGCGCCGCCGGAATCATTACGTATAAAGCTGGCATCTGCACTCCATGCCCGCGCGGCTCAGGCCGGCAGCGGGCGGGTTACTGGGGCGGTACCTTTAGCCTGCGCGCTCGACAAACGAGTCAGGCGCAATGCGTTAAGCACCACGGTCAACGAACTGAGGGACATGCCAATGGCGGCCCAGATCGGCGTGATCCAGCCCAGGGCCGCAAATGGCAGCATCAGGCCATTGTACAGCCCGGCCCACAGCAGGTTCTCAAGGATTACTCGACGGGTGCGCCGCGCTAGGCTGAAGGCTTGCATCAGTGCCTCCAGACGGTTGGACAACAGCACCGCGTCGGCGCTGGTTTTCGCCAGGTCGGTGGCCGAGCCCATGGCCACGCTGATATCGGCGGCGGCCAGCACCGGCACATCATTGACGCCATCGCCCAGCATCAGCACTTTGCGGCCTTGCTTGTGCAGGTTTTGCAGCACCTGCAACTTGTCGTCAGGGCGCAGGCCGCCGTGGGCTTCGTCGATGCCCAGTTCGAGGGCGACACTGGCCACCATCGGTGAGCTGTCGCCTGAGAGCAGCAGCGTACGCCAGCCGCGTGCCTTGCACGCTGCGAGCAGGGCAGGCGCGTCGCTGCGCAGGCGGTCGTCGAGTACGAACCAGGCGAGTGCGCCGCTTTTATCACCCAACAGCAGCCATTGCCCCGCTTCGTCCGGCGAGGCGGGAATCGCGCAGCCACTGAGCTCACAGACAAACCCCGGTTGGCCGATACGCAACAGGCGGTCCCCGACACGACCCTCCAGGCCAAGGCCCGGGGTGCTCAACACTTCATCCGCTGCCAGGGGCGCACGCCCGAAGGCACGAGCAATCGGGTGTTCCGAGCGGTTCTCGAGGGCGGCGGCGAGGCCCAGGCAGTGGTCGCTGTCCAATGCGCCCAGGGGGCGAATGGCGCGCAACGCCAGGCGCCCTTCGGTGAGGGTGCCGGTCTTGTCGAAAATCACCGTGTCGATCTGGTTCAGGCCTTCGAGCACGTGGCCGCGGGTCAGCAGCAACCCCAGGGTGTGCAAGGTGCCGGTGGCAGCCGTCAGGGCGGTCGGCGTGGCCAGGGACAGTGCGCACGGGCAAGTCGCCACCAGCATTGCCAACACAATCCAGAATGCGCGGGATGGGTCCAGCTCCCACCACAGCAGGCCGATCACCGCGGCGGCGATCAGCGAGCACAGCAGGAACCACTGCGCGGCACGGTCGGCGATTTGCGCCAGGCGTGGCTTCTCGGCCTGGGCGCGCTCCAGCAGGCGCACAATGGCGGACAGGCGTGTGTCGTGGCCCAGGGCGCGCACTTCGACGATCAACGCGCCTTCAACATTCAGCGTGCCGGCCGTGACGCTGTCGCCGACCCGTCGCGGTTGCGGCAGGTACTCGCCGGTCAGCAGGGATTCATCGACGCTGGATTGGCCGTCGAGGATCACGCCATCCGCCGGCAGCACCGCGCCGGGCTGCACCAGTACACGATCACCCAATGCCAGTTCACTGAGCAGGATGCGTTCGCTTTGGCCATCGCCCTTGAGGCGCAGGCACGAGGCGGGCAACAGGTTGACCAGTTGAGCAGTGGCCGCCGCAGTGCGCTCCCGAGCGCGACGCTCAAGGTAACGCCCGGCCAACAAGAACAGCGCAAACATGCCCACCGCATCGAAATACAGTTCGCCCACGCCGGTGATCGCGGTCCAGATACCCGCCAGGTACGCACCGCCAATCGCCAGGGATACCGATACGTCCATGGTCAGGTGGCGCGTGCGCAGGTCACGCAGGGCGCCTTTGAAGAATGGCGCGCAGCTGTAAAACACGATGGGTGTGGTGAGAAACATCGCAACCCAACGCAGGATCACGTGCAACTCCGGGCTCAGGTCGATATTGAATTCCGGCCAGGTCGCCATGGTTGCCATCATCGCCTGGAACCACAGCAAGCCGGCGACCCCCAGTTGACGCAGGGCCAGACGGTTTTCGCAGGCCAGTTGTTCGGCGGCGCGGTCGGCCTGGTAGGGGTGGGCGGCATAGCCGATATGGCGCAGTTCACTGAGCAGTTGGCTCAATGGCAGTTGCCCATCGGCCCAGCGTACATGCAGGCGATGGTTGGACAGGTTCAGCCGCGCCTCGTCCACCGCGGGCAGGCTGCGTAAGTGTTTCTCGATCAGCCAGCCGCAGGCGGCGCAGCTGATGCCCTCCATCAACAGGGTGGTTTCGGCCAAGTCGCCCTGATGGCGTACAAAGGGCTTTTGCACGTCGGCGCGGTCGTACAGCGCCAGCTCATCCACCAGTTGCACCGGTAGCGCCTCGGGGTTGGCCGAGGCTTCGCTGCGGTGCTGGTAATAGCTTTCCAGCCCACCGGCCACAATCGCTTCGGCCACGGCCTGGCAGCCAGGGCAGCAGAGCTCGCGGCGCTCGCCAAGGATGCGGGCGGTGAACCGGCTGCCGGAGGGGACGGGCAGGGCGCAGTGGTAGCAAGGTGTTGGGCTGGTCATGGGCGCTGCTATTTTTTCAGGTCTTCGGCACCCTGCAACGGTTCGTCACCCAGCAGCAGATCCTTATCGTGGCTGACCTCTTCTTCCTCGAACATCCTCCAGGTGTTGTTGCCTTCCACGCCAAGCAGTTCCACGAAACGGCGGCCTTCAACCTTGTCGGTGACCTGGCCGATATAGCGGCCGTGCTCGCTGTCACTGCGGGTCAGGACGATCTTGCGATCCTTTTCCGGCTGGGTCGGGGAAATCAGGTTCAGTTCCAGGGTCGCAGGGCCGCTGTTGCCGGTCAGGTGCAGCTCGACTTCGCCAGTCAACTCATCCAGGTGCAGCTTGGCACGCAGTTGCAGGGTCTGGGCCAGGCGTTCGCGGTCCAGGGAGCGGTTGATGCCTTTGCCGGCCTCGTAGTAGTTGTCGTTGACCAGGTTGTCCGGGTTGTTGACCGCGATGGTCACCATGGACAGGGTCAGCGTCACCGAGCAGGCCAGGATCACGATGATGATCCACGGCCAGAGGTGCTTGTACCAAGGGCTTGCAGCAGTGGTTGCGGGCATTCTTGTGTTCCCTGTTTAACGAACTTGTGGGCCGATGAATCGGCTCTTGGCTTCAATATGAACGCTGGTGTCGTCGGCGTCTTTGAGGATGAAAGTCACCTCGTTGGTGCTCGACGGCAGTTGCTCCGGCGCACTCGACAACTCCACCGGCATACTGACGATATCGCCGGCGGCCACCTTGATTTCGCGTCGCCCCTGCAGCTTGAGGTCCGGCAGGCCGGTGGCGTCGAGCACGTAGGTGTGGTCGTGCTGGTCCTTGTTCATGATCTTCAGGCTGTAGACGTTTTCGATGCGCCCCTCGGCGTTTTCGCGGTACAGCACGCGGTCCTTGCTGACATCGAAACCCACCAGCGAACGCATGAAGAATGCGCCGACCAGCAAGCCGATCATCGCCAGCAACACCAGCGCATAGCCGATCAGCCGCGGGCGCAACTTATGGGTCTTCTGCCCGGACAGATTGTGCTCGGTGGTGTAGCTGATCAGGCCGCGTGGGTAGTCCATCTTGTCCATGATGTTATCGCAGGCGTCGATACAGGCGGCGCAGCCGATGCACTCGATTTGCAGGCCATCGCGGATATCGATACCGGTGGGGCACACCTGCACGCACATGGTGCAATCGATGCAGTCGCCCAGGCCCTGGGCCTTGTAGTCGACGCCCTTTTTACGCGGGCCACGCACTTCGCCACGGCGCGGGTCATAGGAAACAATGAGTGTGTCCTTGTCGAACATCACGCTCTGGAAACGCGCGTAAGGGCACATGTAGATGCACACCTGCTCGCGCAGCCAGCCGGCATTGCCGTAGGTGGCGAGGGTGAAGAAGCCGACCCAGAAATACGACCATCCATCGGCCTGGCCAGTGAAGAAGTCGAACACCAGCTCGCGGATCGGTGAAAAATAGCCGACGAAGGTCATGCCAGTGACAAAACCGATGAGCAGCCACAGCGTGTGCTTGCTGAACTTGCGCAGGAACTTGTTGGCGCCCATGGTCGCCTTGTCCAGCTTGATGCGCTGGTTGCGGTCGCCTTCGGTGACCTTTTCGCACCACATGAAGATCCAGGTCCACACGCTTTGCGGGCAGGTATAGCCGCACCACACGCGGCCGGCGTACACGGTAATAAAGAACAGCCCAAAGGCCGCAACAATGAGAATGCCCGAGAGCAGGATGAAATCCTGGGGCCAGAAGGTGGCGCCAAAAATGAAGAACTTACGCTCCGGCAGGTTCCACCACACCGCCTGGTGACCGCCCCAGTTCAGCCACACGGTGCCGAAGTACAGCAGGAACAGGCCGGCGCCACCGAGCATGCGCAAATTGCGGAACAGGCCGGTGAAGGCGCGGGTGTAAATTTTCTCTCGCGAAGCGTAGAGATCGACGGTTTTGGCAGGCGGGGTAACGTCATGTACCGGTATCTGGTTGCTCATCATTGCATCCCACGGCGGTGGAGATTTGCCTCGGCCAGTACGTGCCGGCCGCGATCAAATGGGGGGTGTTGCAGTGGCCTAATGATACGCCCCCGGTGGTGCGTGAAGGGTGCGACCTTTGGTCGCGTTGGGGGAAATCAATTGATGGTGTACGTGATCTGGATCAATTGACTTGTGAAGTATGGACGGTTTTTGAGTGCGAGCGGGTCATTTGTGTCCTGAGTCAATCAGCGCAACGCTCTTGTTGGACCTGTCAGTGCGCTCCTCGCGAATCAGGATTGAGTTACTCTAGGCCGCGCCGTCGACGACAACTAAGGTTCCCACTTTATTGGTACTCAGGGTCTTATGATGGAACTGATTGAAGTTGATAAGCCACAGAGAGAGGCCACTACTTACAGTGGCTTATTAATGTGAGGAGTCACTATGAATATAAACAATGGCATGACGATTAAACTTCCATATGACTTACTGCTCCCTGAAGCCGGGGTCTCGATAGTAGCTGCCGCTTCGTTGAATCTCTACAACCAATATTCCGGCTGGAACGATTTGCGACTCTCCAAGCAATTGGCGGGCGACTTCAAAATGTTTGAAGATCCGAAAAATCCGGGATTTATCACCTTGTCTCGGCTTGAAGAGCTTTCTAAAGAGTGCACAGACGTCGGTCAGTTCGCTAAGGAACTGCTGAAGCGTGAATCACTTTTGGATAAACTTGATAGTGATGGTGACAAGTGGCTGGACGGCAAAATCAGCCCGCAAAGCATTCAGGATACGATTGCCGAGCTAACCCAACTGAGAAAAAACAGCCAAGTCAAAGTCAGTGTCATCAGCGGCGTCGCGCCTCTCGTAGAGGTCACGCCTGCGGTGGTGGCTACCGTTGGCCCGTTGTAACCTGCTCCCGTAGAGAACAGGCAGCTCAGTATCACTCTCAAGACTCTCTGCGTGACGCAGGTTCTTGATGATGCAATTGCTGATACGGACTATGCCCCGCACGGTTCTCACAGTGCGGGGCTTTCCAGGTTACTGAGCTTCGGCAGCCTTGTCGGCATGAGATAAGCTGTAAACATACGCTGCCAGCAAATGCACCTTGTCATTGCCCTGCAGTTGCTCCTGCGCAGGCATCTGGCCCTGACGGCCATAGCGGATGGTCTGCTGCAGTTGCGCGAAGCTCGAACCGTAGATGAATGCGCCTGGATGTGTCAGGTCCGGCGCGCCCATGGCTGGGGTGCCTTTACCGGCCGGGCCGTGGCAGGCCACGCAGTTGGCGGCGAAGAGTTTCTCGCCGTTGGCCACGTCGGCCTTGGCACCTTCGGGCAGTTTGCGGCCATCGAGTTGGGTCACTACAAAGCCTGCTACGTCAGCTACGCCTTGCTCGCCGATGACTTCGGCCCAGCCCGGCATCACCGCGTGGCGGCCTTTCATGATGGTTTCCTTGATGGTGTTGGGTTCGCCACCCCAGCGCCAGTCAGCGTCGGTCAGGTTAGGGAAGCCGTAGGCGCCCTTGGCGTCGGAGCCGTGGCACACTGAGCAGTTGGAGGCAAACAGTCGGCCGCCCATCTTCAAGGCTTGCGGGTCCTTGGCCACTTTTTCAATGGGCATCGATGCGAATTTGGCGAAGATCGGCCCGAACTTGGCCTCCGACCTGGCCATTTCCTTTTCCCATTCGTGTACGCCGGTCCAGCCGGTCTGGCCGTTGGCAAACGCGGTTTGCTTGTCGTTGTCCAGGTAGTTGTAACCCGGCAGCAGGCCTTTCCAGTTACCCAGGCCCGGGTAGAGCACCAGATAGCCGAGGGCGAAGACAATGGTGCCGACAAACAGCATGAACCACCATTTGGGCAGCGGGTTGTCGTACTCCTCGATGCCGTCGAACGAGTGGCCGACGGTCTCATCCGTCTGCTCGGTGCGCTGGCCCTTGCGGGTCGACAGCAGCAGCCAGGTCAGGGCGAAGATGGTACCCAGACTGAGGACTGTGACGTACAGACTCCAGAACGTAGTCATTCTTTGTTACTCCTAGAAGCTTGCTCGACGTGCTTGATGGCTTCGGGGTCATCTGCGAAGGGCAGCATGGTCGCGTCGTCAAACTCCGACTTGCGCCGTGGGCTGAACACCCACAACGCCAGGCCGACAAAGGCCACCATCACCACAACGGTGCCCAGGCCACGAATCATCCCGATATCCATGTAGGTCACCGTTTGCTTTTGATGATGGTGCCAAGGCCTTGCAGGTAGGCCACCAATGCGTCCATTTCGGTCTTGCCCTTCACGGCTGCGGCTGCACCGGCGATGTCTTCGTCGGTGTAGGGCACGCCCAGGGTGCGCAAGACTTCCATCTTCTTCGCGGTGTCCTTGCCGTCGAGCTTGTTTTCCACGAGGAACGGGTACGCCGGCATTTTCGACTCCGGCACCACGTTGCGCGGGTTGTACAAGTGCGCACGCTGCCAGTCATCGGAATAACGCCCGCCCACACGGGCCAGGTCCGGGCCGGTGCGCTTGGAGCCCCACAGGAACGGGTGGTCCCACACGCTTTCACCGGCCACCGAATAG
Organism: Pseudomonas paralactis; assembly: GCF_001439735.1. Classification (GTDB taxonomy): domain Bacteria; phylum Pseudomonadota; class Gammaproteobacteria; order Pseudomonadales; family Pseudomonadaceae; genus Aquipseudomonas; species Aquipseudomonas paralactis. The sequence goes on along the minus strand of NZ_JYLN01000001.1, from coordinate 715,135 downwards.
TGGCCGTAGCGTTCGGTTTCGGCACGGAACGGGCGGATCATCTGCGAGTGGCAGCCCACGCAACCGTTGGCGATGTAGACGTCACGGCCTTCCAGTTCAAGGGCGGTACGCGGCTTCATGCCTTCGACCGGCTTGTTCGTCACGTCCTGGAAAAACAGCGGGACGATTTGGGTCAGGCCGCCGATGCTCACGGCGATGACCATGAAGAAGGCCAGCAGGCCGATATTCTTCTCGACTACTTCATGCTTCATCAGTGAGCTCCCACAACGGCGATCTTGGCGGCGGCTTCAGCTTGCGCCGGGTCGGAGGCGCGCACGGTGCGCCAGACGTTGTAGGCCATCAACAACATGCCGCTGGCAAAGAACGCACCGCCCAGGGCACGCACGATAAAGCCCGGGTGGCTGGCTTGCAGCGCTTCGACGAAGGAATAGGTGAGGGTGCCGTCATCGTTGATCGCACGCCACATCAGGCCCTGGGTGATGCCGTTGACCCACATCGAAGCGATGTAGAGCACGGTGCCAATAGTGGCCAGCCAGAAGTGCGCGTTGATCAGCCCGACGCTGTGCATCTGCGCGCGGCCGAACAGTTTGGGGATCATGTGGTACAGCGCGCCGATGGAGATCATCGCTACCCAGCCCAGAGCGCCGGCATGTACGTGGCCGATGGTCCAGTCGGTGTAGTGGGACAGCGAGTTGACGGTCTTGATCGCCATCATCGGACCTTCAAAGGTCGACATGCCGTAGAACGCCAGCGATACCACCAGAAACCGCAGGATCGGGTCGGTGCGCAGCTTATGCCAGGCGCCCGAGAGGGTCATCATGCCGTTGATCATGCCGCCCCAGCTTGGCGCCAGCAGGATGATCGACATCGCCATGCCCAGGGACTGTGCCCAATCCGGCAAGGCGGTGTAGTGCAAGTGGTGAGGGCCGGCCCAGATGTACAGGGTGATCAGCGCCCAGAAGTGCACGATGGACAGGCGATAAGAGTAGATCGGACGCTCGGCCTGCTTGGGCACGAAGTAATACATCATGCCCAGGAAACCGGTGGTGAGGAAGAAACCGACGGCGTTGTGGCCGTACCACCACTGGATCATCGCATCCGTCGCGCCGGAATAGGCCGAATAGGATTTGAACAGGTTCACCGGCAGGGAGGCGTGGTTGACGATATGCAGCATCGCCGTGACCAGGATAAACGCACCGTAGAACCAGTTACCGACGTAGATGTGCTTGGTCTTGCGCTTGACGATGGTGCCAAAGAACACCACGGCATAGGTCACCCAGACGATGGCGAGCAAAATCGCGATCGGCCATTCCAGCTCGGCGTATTCCTTGGTGGTGGTGTAGCCCAGCGGCAGGCTGATGATGGCGCCGACGATAACCGCCTGCCAGCCCCAGAAGGTGAAGGCGGCCAGGCCATCCGAGATCAAGCGCGTCTGGCAGGTGCGCTGCACCACATAGTAGGAGGTGGCAAACAGTGCACATCCACCGAAGGCGAAGATCACCAGGTTGGTGTGCAGCGGGCGCAAACGACCGAAGGTCGTCCATGGCAGGTCGAAATTCAATTGCGGCCAGACCAGTTGCGAGGCGATGAACACCCCGAGCCCCATGCCAAGGATCCCCCAGACCACCGTCATGATGGCGAACTGGCGGACTACCTTATAGTTATAAGCAGTCGGACTGATTGCTGTGCTCATTCTAAGGTTCCACGGTTTAGGTTTTTTTATAGGTAAAATCGGCCGCAAGTATGTAGAAACCGAGGGGCCATTGCAACGCAATGACTGACCTGTATCAATGCGTTCCACGCCAGATTCTGCGCCCTTTCCATGTTTGGTGTAAGGATAAAGACCGAAATAGAAAGCTGATCAAGTGGACAGGAATTTTAGGGGGCGCAACGGATACCGTCGCCTACGCCAGAATTGCTCCACTGTGGGAACAAGCGTAGACCCGAATAGGAGGAGGGGAAAGGTGGGTGTCGCGAGGGTGCGACACTTGGTCGCGCAAGTGAAAACAACACCGGATCCCTGTAGGAGCGAGCTTGCTCGCGAAGTACTTCAGAGCGCCGCGTTTATTCTGGATAAACGCGGCGTCCCCAGGTTCTTCGCGAGCAAGCTCGCTCCTACAGTGGAACGGGTTGCTGCTCTACTGGGTCACGCTGTCTGGCGTTGCACCATCAGCGTTATGGGACAGGCTGTACACGTAAGCCGCCAGCAGGTGCACCTTGTCATTACCTTGCAGCACGTCCTGGGCCGGCATCTGGCCCTGGCGACCATGGCGGATGGTCTGCTGCAACTGCGCCAGGCTGGTGCCGTAGATAAACCCGGCAGGCTCGGTCAGGTTGGGCGCACCCATGGCTTCCACGCCGTGACCTTGCGGACCATGACACGCCACGCAAGTGGTGCTGAAGGCGGCTTGGCCGGCGGCCAGGTCGGCGGTGTTGTCGGCGGGCAACGGCAGCTTGGCCAGGTCATGACGCACATAGGCGGCGACGTTCTTCACCCCGTCCTCGCCCAGCACTTCACCCCAGGCCGGCATCGCCGCGTGGCGACCGTTCAGGATGGTGGCCTTGATGGCCTCGGCCGAACCGCCCCAGCGCCAGTTGCTGTCGGCCAAGTTGGGGAAGCCATAGGCGCCCTTGGCGTCCGAGCCGTGGCATACCGCGCAGTTGGAGGCGAACAGGCGACCGCCCATCTTCAACGCTTGCGGGTCCTTGGCCACTTCTTCCACCGGCATGGCCGCGAACTTGGCGAAGATCGGCCCGAACTTGGCGTCGGCCTTGGCCATTTCCTTGTCCCACTCCTTGGTCTGGGTCCAGCCGTCTTCATAGCCCGGCAGCACGCCTTTCCAGTTGCCCAGGCCCGGGTAGAGGATCAGGTAGCCGACGGCAAATACCAGGGTGCCGGCGAACAACATAAACCACCACTGGGGCAGCGGGTTGTCGTATTCCTCGATCCCGTCGAAGGCGTGGCCCATGGTCTGGTCGACGCTGCCCTTGGTTTCGCCCTTGCGGGTGCCGACCAACAGCCAAGTCAGGCCGATCAGGCTGCCCAGGGTCAATACGCAGATCCATGTACTCCAAAACGTAGTCATGGCCGAGTGCTCCTTGTGGCTGGCTCTGCTTGAGCGTCGGGTGGGGAAGGTTCATCGGCAAACGGCAGCAGGCGGGCCTGCTCGAATTCCGCATTGCGGCGGTTGTTGAAGACCCACAGCGACAGGCCGATAAAGGCGATGGCGACCACCAGCGTGCCGAGGCCGCGGATGGTGCCCGCATCGAATTCAAATCCCATGGCTCACCTCTTGCTCTTGATGGCAGTGCCGAGCACTTGCAGGTAGGAAACCAGCGCGTCCATCTCGGTCTTGCCCTTGAGGCTGGCGACGGCGCCGTTGATGTCGTCGTCGGTGTACGGCACGCCGAGCGTGCGCATCACTTTCAACTTGGTCTCGGTGTGGCTGCTGTCGACGGCGGCGGTGACCAGCCACGGATAGGCCGGCATTTTCGACTCCGGCACCACGTTGCGCGGGTTGTACAAGTGCGCGCGGTGCCAGTCGTCCGAGTAGCGCGCGCCGACGCGGGCCAGGTCCGGGCCGGTACGTTTGGAACCCCACAGGAACGGGTGGTCCCACACGCTTTCGCCGGCTACCGAGTAGTGGCCGTAGCGCTCGGTCTCGGCGCGGAACGGGCGGATCATCTGCGAGTGGCACTGCACGCAGCCTTCGCGGATGTAAATGTCGCGACCTTCCAGTTGCAGCGCGGTGTAGGGCTTCATGCCTTCGACCGGCTTGTTGGTCACGTCCTGGAAGAACAGCGGGACGATCTGGGTCAGGCCACCGATGCTCACGGCGAGCACCATCAGCAGCATCAACAGGCCGACGTTCTTTTCAATCGTTTCGTGTTTCATCATCGACTCCTCAGGCCATCTGCGCGGCAGCGGTGACTTCGGCAGGTTGCGCCGAACGCACGGTGCGCCATGTGTTGTAAGCCATCAGGAACATGCCGCTGAGGAAGATCGCACCACCCACCAGACGCACGATGAAGCCTGGGTGGCTGGCCACCAGGGTTTCGACGAAGGAGTAGGTCAAGGTGCCGTCTTCGTTGACCGCACGCCACATCAGGCCCTGAGCGATGCCGTTGACCCACATCGAGGCGATGTAGAGCACGGTGCCGATGGTGGCCAGCCAGAAATGCGCGTTGATCAGGCCGAGGCTGTACATCTGCTCGCGACCGAAGATTTTCGGGATCATGTGGTACAGCGCGCCGATGGAGATCATCGCCACCCAACCCAGCGCCCCGGCGTGTACGTGGCCGATGGTCCAGTCGGTGTAGTGGGAGAGGGCGTTGACGGTCTTGATCGCCATCATCGGGCCTTCGAAGGTCGACATGCCGTAGAAGGCCAGGGAGACAACGAGGAAGCGCAGGATCGGGTCGCTGCGCAACTTATGCCAGGCACCCGAGAGGGTCATCATGCCGTTGATCATGCCGCCCCAGCTTGGCGCCAGCAGCACCAGCGACATCACCATGCCCAAGGACTGCGCCCAGTCCGGCAAGGCGGTGTAGTGCAAGTGGTGAGGACCGGCCCAAATGTACAGCGTGATCAGCGCCCAGAAGTGCACGATCGACAAGCGATAGGAATACACCGGGCGCTCGGCCTGTTTGGGCACGAAGTAGTACATCATCCCCAGAAAGCCCGCAGTCAGGAAAAAGCCTACCGCGTTGTGCCCATACCACCACTGCACCATAGCATCCGTCGCACCGCCGTACAGCGAGTAGGACTTGGTCAGGCTGACCGGGATTTCCAGGTTATTGACGATATGCAAGATGGCCACGGTGATGATGAACGCACCGAAAAACCAGTTGCCCACATAGATATGCTTGGTCTTGCGCTTCATGATCGTGCCGAAGAACACGATGGCGTAGGCGACCCAGACGATGGTGATCAGAATGTCGATCGGCCATTCCAGCTCGGCGTATTCCTTGGAGCTGGTGTAGCCCAGTGGCAGGCTGATTGCCGCCAGCAGGATCACAAGCTGCCAGCCCCAGAAGCAGAACGCGGCGACTTTCGGCGCGAACAGCTGCGTCTGGCAGGTGCGTTGCACCGAGTAAAAGGAGCTGGCGAACAGCGCACAGCCACCGAACGCGAAAATCACCGCATTGGTGTGCAATGGGCGCAGACGGCCGAAGCTGGTCCAGGGCAAATCGAAGTTGAGCGCAGGCCAAACCAATTGGGCCGCGAGAAAAACCCCGAGCCCCATGCCGACGATGCCCCACACCACCGTCATAATGGCGAATTGGCGGACCACCTTGTAGTTATAGGCGGTACTTAAAGTAGTGTTCATGGTTCCCCATCCACGGTTCAACCCAAGCAAGTGCGGCACTTGGGCTGGAGTTATAGGCAGACTAAAAAGCGAGGCAAGCATGGGCAAAGAGCACAAGGCCAGTATTGACGGGGATCAATGGGCGCAGTGTGTACGGGAACATGGCTGGTTGTGGGATGTCGCCACGGGCACGACTTCGGATAAGCCGGTCACGTTGATCCTGGCCCACGGCGCTGGCGCACCGATGGACTCGGCGTTCATGAACGACATGGCTGCACGCCTTGCCGGGCATGGCGTGAGCGTGTTGCGCTTCGAGTTCCCGTACATGGCCCAGCGCCGCTTGGACGGGGGCAAACGCCCGCCGAATCCGGCGCCGAAACTGCTGGAGGCGTGGCGTGAAGTGTATGCCCAGGTGCGACGTCATGTCGCTGGGAAACTGGCGATTGGCGGCAAGTCCATGGGCGGGCGCATGGCCAGTTTGTTGGCCGATGAGCTGGGCGCCGATGGGTTGGTGTGCCTGGGCTATCCGTTTTATGCGGTGGGCAAGCCGCAAAAGCCTCGGGTGGAGCACTTGGCCGGGTTGAAGACGCCGACGTTGATTGTGCAGGGCGAGCGCGATGCCTTGGGCAATCGTGCGGCGGTGCAGGGTTATGACTTGTCAGAGAGCATTGAGGTGATGTGGCTGGCGGCGGGGGATCATGATTTGAAGCCGTTGAAGGCGTCGGGGTTCAGTCATGAGCAGCATTTGGAGGCGGCGGCCATCAAAGCGTCAGGTTTTCTCGCCTGACGCTTTGCAGGTCTCTATGTTGGGATATTTCGGCTAGTGTTTTCGTGAGGTTTAACACTAGCGGTCCCTAATGAGCGTGAAGTGTCCTGTCGCGTCGTATTGAGCATACTCACTGTCGAAGGACGCCTCGAAGTTGCCATTGGCCGTGCCTTCAACAGGGTTGAGCTTTATTGTCAGCGTTGCGTGTTTGGCGGGAATTGCTGTAGTGCCAGGCATGTCGCCAGGGCCAGAGATGTAAAGAGCATAATGTAAAATTCCGTCAAGTATATACGTATTGTCTATCGGCGCTTCTCCTAGGTAGGGAATATGAAAATAATACGAAGAAAAATTCTTTTCAGGTTTATCTCCAATGGCCCCTGAAAATATCCAGGTATTTGTCTGTGTACGATGACCAAAAATTGTTCTTTCTGCAGTGATTGATGTTTGAGAGTTTTTAAATGTCCATTCAAAATGGTTGTTTGCTGATTGAGAGAGATAGCAGTCGGGGATGAAAATAATTTCTTGGTTCATGGTGAGACCTTTTACCCGTGGGGTTTGCGCTATCTGATTTTTTCAGAAATGCCAGCTTGAGTGTGTCGCGCTCGCCTGAGACGTGAAACTTATTTTGTTTTAAGCCTCTGTTGTCGAGCCTTATTACGATGGGGGGGTAGGGTCTTTTATAGGCTGAAACGTGCCGTTAGTCATCTCTACACGGTCGCGGATTTTATTTTTAAAGGTGGCTTCGCAGCGCAACGGCTGCTGAGTCAGTGTAAGCGTTACATTGTATTCGTCTTCATAGGTGCCACCGCCGAAGGGAGCATAGTAAAAATTCGATTTCTCATCACCGTTTTTAAATGTTTCATCGATGATCTGTTCATTTTCATCGTCGCAGTAAATATAAATAGCCCACTCCCGGTATTGAGGCGTACCCCATTCTCCCTCCTCGCCGGTCAGATACCATGCCTTACTTGAATTGGAGTAGGCCAACCAGCCCTCCGTTTTGTATTGAGTTTGTCCTTCTGTCCACTTAAAGACCGAACGTTGTGAGTTAAGGGTAGTTCCAGGCCACTCACAGCGGCATTTTATTTCGCATAATTCCGACGCTGTGTCAGTGAAAGAACCTTCGAAATTCAGCGTTGTGTTCCCTGTGCTTTCGTCAACGGTTACTTCAATGTCGCCGACAGGTTTAATACGTTCTTCCGTTTCAGGTGCGTTATTGTTTGCACCTTGAATGTACACGTGGGCGAAGGCTTTCGGGGTTTGCTTGAGTGATTTGTTCGGTGATGTGCTTATGGAGTCGCAAGGTATTTTCAGTAACAGTGATTGTTGAGTGTCAGGGGACTGGAGCGTTAACTTGACCCAATACTGATTATTGTATTCGGATAGGTGCAGTGGGAGGGCCCAGCCTTCCAATGTTCTTTCGTTGTTCGATGATTTTTCAGCCCACTGCACACGTCCCATGGTTTTTGGGAAGGGATGCAGGGCGCTATTTGAATCGGCAGGTCGGGACATGGCGATGTGCTCCTGTTTGACAGGTTCACACTATAAGGAGGGAGGCGTTCAAAGGTTAACTGTGAGAATTGACAGTTTTATAGAATGCTTGGTGATAAAAAGATGATGAGTGATAGCCATCTGCAAGGGACTCACTTGTTGGAGAAAGTGAGCCCCTGAAGTTCTACCGGTTAAAACGCTCCACCAGCGAGTACTGAGTATTCGCCGTATGCGTCAGCTCTTCACTCAACTGCGCCGAGTTCATCGCCTGCTCTGAAGTCTGGTCTGCCAACAACGCGATGGTGCTGATGTTACGGCTGATCTCCTCGGCCACGGCGCTTTGCTCTTCGGTGGCGGCGGCAATCTGGGTAGTCATGTCGGTGATGTTGGCCACCGCCTCACTGATGCCCACCAATGCCTGATCCGCTTCCATCACACGCGCTACACCCTCTTCAGCCTGGCGATGCCCGGCGTCCATGGTTTGCACGGCCGCAGCCGCCGTGTGTTGCAGCTTGGCGATCAGGGCATGGATCTGCCCGGTGGATTCGGCCGTACGCTGCGCCAGTTGGCGCACTTCATCGGCGACCACCGCAAAACCACGACCCATCTCACCGGCACGCGCGGCTTCGATAGCAGCGTTGAGCGCCAGCAAGTTGGTCTGGTCGGCGATGCCTTTGATCACATCGACGACGCCGCCAATTTCATCGCTGTCCTTGGCCAGTTGAGTAACCGTCACACCGGTCTCGCCTACCGCAACCGACAGCCGCTGAATCGCCTCGCGGGTTTCCCCGGCGATATCGCGGCCGCGACCGGTCAGGCGGTTGGCTTCCTGGGTGGCGTCGGCGGTGCGCTGCACATGGCTGGCGACTTCCTGGGTGGTTGCAGCCATCTGGTTGACGGCGGTGGCCACCTGTTCGGTTTCCACACGCTGACGTTCCAGGCCGCTGGAGCTGCTGTGCGCCAGGGTGTTGGACTGTGCCGCCTGATCGTTGAGGTGCTCGGCAGTGTCCTGCAAGCGGGTCAGGCAGGTCTTCAGACGCGCTTCCTGGCTGAGGATCGACATTTCCAGGCGCGCTTGTGCGCCACGGCTGTCGGTGTACATTTGCGCAATCAGCGGGTCGGAGGTGGTCTGCTCGGCCAGGCGCAGCAGGCGCTTGAGGCCGCGTTGCTGCCAGCTCAGGCCCAGCAGGCCCAACGGGACCGACAACGCCGCAGCCAGGGCAAAACCCCACTGGGAGGTGAGGGTGGCGCCGATCATGAAACTCAGTTGGCTGACCAGGATAAACGGCAGCCAGTCCTGCAGCACCGGCAGCCATTTGTCGCGCTGGGGAATGGCCGACTTGCCCTGGTTGATGCGTTGATAAAGCGCCTCGGCCCGGCGGATCTGCTCGGCGGTGGGCTTGATGCGCACCGATTCGTAGCCGATCACCTGGTTGCCGTCGAACACCGGTGTCACATAGGCGTTAACCCAGTAGTGGTCACCGGTCTTGCAGCGATTCTTGACAATGCCCATCCATGGCAAGCCTTGTTTGAGCGTGGACCACATGTGCGCGAACACCGCCGAGGGCACGTCCGGGTGACGCACCAGGTTGTGCGGAGCACGGATCAGTTCGTCGCGGGTGAACCCACTGATTTCGACAAACGCGTCGTTGCAGTAGGTAATGACGCCCTTGGCATCTGTGGTGGAGATCAACCGTTGCTGAGCGGGGAAGGTACGTTCGCGCTGGGTAACGGGTTGGTTATTACGCATGATTGTTCAATCCGCAAGGCTTTCAGGGGGTATCGGCCATGTGGGGCATTTATTTAACTTATTTTTGCAACAATCCTGGGACAGACGTTACCCCTGTAGGAGCGAGCTTGCTCGCGAAGCACCCAAGGGCAACGCGTTCATTCAGGATGCCTGCGTTAGCGTTGAAGTGCTTCGCGAGCAAGCTCGCTCCTACAGAAGAAAGGCTTAGCTGGCCAGCATTGGGTAGGTGAACAAGCCGAAGTGCAGCAGATTCAAGCCAAAATGCGTGGCAATCGCTGCGCCGAGCCCGCCAAAGCGATACGCCAGGCCGTAACCGACCCCGGCAATACTGGCCAGCATCACCCATTGCCAACCCGCACCGAAATGCATCAGGCCGAATAACAGCGAGGCCAGCAGCAGCGCAAGGTTCTCGCCGTAGGGCAAGTGTTTGAAGCGTTGGCTCAGGCCGCCCTGAACATAGCCACGAAACAGCGCTTCTTCCACCAGCGTCACCAGCAGCAGGTTATTGAGTACCCACAGCCATGCCTGGTCCGGCCATTTCGGCGCCCAGCTGATCATTCCCATCAGTGCGGCACCACCCAATACGGCGATAGCGGCCAGGGTCAGGGCCAGGGCGGTGACGCAGATCGACAGGCGCAATGAGCGTCGCGCCACAATCCACGGGCAGGCCAGCAACAGCCAGAAGCCTATCAGGGGCTTGTCCTGGTTCAGGTACATCGAGAATGGCACTGAGTCCGGAGTAAAACGCTGGGGCGCAATGCCGCGGCCGTTATAGAAACCCGGCAACCAGTGCATCGCCAGCCCCAGAGCCAGCACGATAAACAAACCATGGCCCAGGTAGCGTGCCCAGGGGTTGCGTTGCTGGCGCACGGCGTACCCGGCCACCAGCAGCAGTGCGATGGAGACCGCCGCCAGTACGCCCAGTTGGCCGTAGATCAAAGCCACGACATAGCCAATGGAAAGTAGGGTGAGGTACAGCCAGGGCAAAGCAGTCATGTGAAATCCTTCGAAAAATCCGGGCGGCATTATAGCGAGTGGCCAGGTTCTAGGGCATGAAAACGCCTCCACCTACAAGGCAAGGGGGAAAGGATTGCAAAGTATGTTTGCGGCTGGTTATAGTCGTCGCCTCTTTATCCCTTCAAAAAGATCAGCACATGCCAGCTTCCCAGCGTATAGCGGTAGTCGATTCAGCGGTCAACGCTGTGGTCGTGCCGTGCCGTGGCAAGCAGCCTGCGCAGATCAGTCACTACCCCCCACCTGTCAGTAGCACGCCGGTGTACGCAGTCGTATCACCGCCGGGTGTTGGCATTTCGGGCTGATCAGCGATTCGCTGTTGCCCCGTGCCTGCCTGAAAAAACCTACTGAAATTTCAGTTTTTTACTGAGTCGGCTTTTTTGCCTGATAACAGGTGGTAACTCATGTCTGTTCTTTCGAAACAATCCGTGGCCGCGGCGGCCTCGACGAGCTTGTTTGTCTTGCTGTGGAGCAGCGGGGCGATCTTCTCCAAGCTGGGCCTGGCCCATGCGTCGCCCTTTGCTTTTCTGCTGATCCGGTTTGCCATCGCTCTGATGGGGTTGGTGGTGCTGGTGCCGATCCTCAAGTTGAAGCTGCCACGCGCCGGCAAGCCCCTGCTGTATGCGGCGGCGACGGGCCTGGTGTTGTTGGGGGCTTATCAGATTTTCTATCTGTTGGCCCTGGACCTCAAAGTCACCCCCGGGGTGATGGCGACCATCATGGGCGTGCAGCCGATCCTCACCGTGGTGCTGATGGAGCGCCAGCGCTCCTGGCGCCGGCTGTTCGGCCTGGGGTTAGGCTTGGCCGGGTTGATCATGGTGGTGTACCAGCGCATCGGGCTGGCGGGCATGTCCCTGGCGGGGATGCTGTTCGGGCTGCTGGCGCTGGCGAGCATGACGTTTGGCTCGATCATGCAAAAGCGCATCACCGACAACCCCTTGGGCACATTGCCGTTGCAATACCTGGCCGGGCTGTTGCTGTGCGGGGTGCTTGTGCCGTTCCAGCCGTTCCACTTCGAGCACAGTGCAGGCTTTTACCTGCCGGTGCTGTGGATGGGTTTGGTGGTGTCGGTGCTGGCGACGCTGTTGCTGTATCGGCTGATTGCACGGGGCAACCTGGTGAATGTCACCAGTTTGTTCTATCTGGTGCCGGCGGTGACGGCGGTGATGGACTACCTGATCTTCGGCAACCGCCTGGCGCTGTTGAGCGTGCTGGGAATGGCGTTGATCATCGTCGGTTTGGTCTTCGTGTTCCGTAAGAACTAAAAACCACCCCTGTAGGAGCGAGCTTGCTCGCGAAGAACGTCAACGATAACGAGGGCATCCTGAATGAACAGGGCGCTCTCCGGTTTTTCGCGAGCAAGCTCGCTCCTACAGTTATTTGGACCGGCGCAGCACCAACCACAAGGCCCCGGCAATCAGCACACCGCCATACAGATGAGCCATGGACAGCGGCTCATCCAGCAGCAATGCGCCCCACAGCACGCCGAACGGCGGAATCATAAAGGTCACGGTCATTGACTTGACCGGGCCGATGGATGACAGCAGGCGGAAGTACAGAATGTAGGCGAACGCCGTACATACCAGCCCCAATCCCAGCAGCGACACCCACACCTGCCAGCCGCCCCAACTCGCCGGCGGCTGGGTGAGGGCGCTGAAGGCGAAGAACGGCAGCAAAAACAAGGTTGCACCCAGCATACTGCCCAAGGCCGACAGGCGACTGTCCAACCCGCCGCGCTGATCCAGCCAGCGTCGCGCCAGGAAACCGGCGAAGCCATAGCAGGTGGTCGCCAGCAGGCACGCCAGTGCGCCCATTAACAGTTCCAGATCAAATGCCACCGGCCCCGCGCGGGTGAGCACGGCAACCCCAAGCAGCCCCAAGGCCACCCCCGCTATTTTCGACGGCGTCAGACGCTCGCTGAAAAACACCCCGCCAATCAACACACCCATCAGCGGTGTGGTGGCGTTGAAAATCGCCGAATAACCCGCCGGCAATACCTGCGCCGCCACCGAATACATGGTTGCCGGAACCCCGGAGTTGATCACGCCCAACAGCAAAACGGTCTTGAACTTACCCTGGAAATCCCAGCTCACACGCATCATTGCCAGGATCACCAGCAAACCGGCAGCGGCAATCGACACGCGGAAAAATGCGGTCGGCACCGTGCCGATTTCCGGCGCGATGATGCGCATAAACAGGAAACTCGCGCCCCAGATGGCAGCCAGTCCCAGCAAGTAGAGGGTGTCAACAGGTCTCACGGAAAACTCCTACGCCAATCAGGCGGGGAGTGTTGCCCAGCGCTCAGGCCGACACAATCGCTAACTACAGCCGCCCCTGAAAAATCCCACTTCTCCTGCCGGCGTTCACTGTCTAAGCTCTGAGCTTCCCGCTACCCGTTCGAGGTTTCCCGCATGTCGCAGCCCGCCCTCGCTATCGCCCGGATGATCCTCGACGGTTTCGACGATTACCGTGAGCATTTTCGCCAGATTACCGATGGTGCCCGCGAACGGTTCGAGAAGGCCCAGTGGCAGCAGGGGCAGGCGGCGTCGGCGGCGCGCATCAACCTGTATGAAGAGAAAGTCGCCGAGGTCACTGCCCGCCTGCGCGCCGGTTTCGACGCCGGCGCGTTGCAGGACATCGAGCTGTGGCCGCTGGTGAAAAGCGCCTATATCGGCCTGATCGACCTGCGCTTTGACGATGAGTTGTCCGAGACCTGGTACAACTCGATCTTCTGCGGCCTGTTCAGTCATGACCTGATCAGCGACGGCTGCATGTTCATCCACACCACCCGGCCGAGCCTGCGCCGGGCGCGGGCGGCGCAAACCCGGGTTTACACGCCGGCCGGTAAAATATCAGACATGCTGGCGCAGATTTTCTCTGACTACAGCTTCAGCGAGCCCTACGCCGACCTTCCTGCCGACCTGAGCCGCCTCGAAGCCCAACTGCGGGAAAACCTGCCGGATTGGGTATGCAAGGACCCGGACCTCAAGGTCGAGCTGTTTTCCTCGGTGCTCTACCGCAACAAAGGCGCCTACCTGGTGGGGCGTATCTACACCCGCGACGAACAATGGCCACTGGTAATTCCACTGCTGCACCGCGAAGGGCGCGGCATCCAGATCGATGCGTTGATCACCGACGAAGCCGACGTGTCGATTATCTTCTCGTTCACCCGTTCCTATTTCATGGTCGACGTGCCGGTGCCCGCCGAATTCATCGGTTTTCTCAAACGCATCCTGCCGGGCAAGCACATTGCCGAGCTGTACACCTCCATCGGTTTTTACAAACACGGCAAATCCGAGTTCTACCGCGCACTGATCAATCACCTGGCCACCACTGACGATCAGTTCATCATGGCCCCCGGTGTGCGCGGTATGGTCATGAGCGTGTTCACGCTGCCGGGGTTCAACACCGTGTTCAAGATCATCAAGGACCGTTTTTCACCGTCGAAAAACGTCAACCGCGCCACGGTGATCGAGAAGTACCGGCTGGTTAAAAGTGTCGACCGGGTAGGGCGCATGGCCGATACCCAGGAGTTCGCCGATTTCCGTTTCCCCTTGAGCAAGTTCGAGCCCGAGTGCCTGGCCGAACTGCTGGAAGTCGCTGCCGGCACGGTTGAAGTGGAAGGCGACAGCGTGCTGATCCGCCACTGCTGGACCGAACGGCGGATGACCCCGCTCAACCTCTACCTCGACAACGCCAACCCCGCTCAGGTGCGCGAAGCATTGGAGGATTACGGCCTGGCGATCAAGCAACTGGCGGCGGCGAATATCTTCCCTGGCGACATGCTACTGAAAAACTTCGGTGTCACCCGCCACGGCCGCGTGGTGTTCTACGACTATGATGAAATCTGCTTTCTCACCGAAGCCAACTTCCGCCATATTCCTGCGCCGCGTACCCCCGAGGATGAAATGGCCTCCGAGCCCTGGTACTCCATCGGCCCGCTGGATGTGTTCCCCGAAGAGTTCCCTCCGTTCCTGTTTGCCGACGCGGGGCAACGCAGGTTGTTCGATGAACTGCATGGCGAGTTGTACAACGCTGACTACTGGAAGGGCCTGCAGGATGCGATTCGCGCCGGCAAGGTCATTGATGTGTTCCCATACCGGCGCAAGGACCGCGATAACGAATGAGGCGCGCGCACGTCCAGGGTTTTCTGCGACAATCCGCCCCCTGCATAAATAGACGACCCAAACGCACCTGATGACTGACCAAGCACCCACCATCGACCAACTGCTCAAAACCCTCGATCACGCCATGCTCGCCGACCGCCACCGCTTGCGCCGGCAGTTGCTTGAGCTGCGCAAGAAGCCCGATGAGGACAAGCTGGCGCAGTGGGTGGCGCGGATGCAGGCATCCTGTGCCCAGGTCACGGCGCGGCGCGCCAGCCTGCCGGTGATCCGCTACGACGACAGCCTGCCGATTGCCGCCAAGCGCGATGAGATCAAGGACGCGCTGCTCAAGCACCAGGTGCTGATCATTGCCGGTGAGACCGGTTCGGGCAAGACCACCCAGTTGCCGAAAATCTGCCTGGAAATCGGTCGCGGCCAGTACGGTCTGATCGGCCACACCCAGCCACGTCGGATCGCAGCGCGCAGTGTCGCCAGCCGTGTCGCTGAAGAGCTGGCCACGCCATTGGGTGCGCTGGTCGGTTACCAAGTGCGCTTCGAAGACCAGAGTGACTCCAACACCCTGATCAAGCTGATGACCGACGGCATCCTGCTGGCCGAAACCCAGAACGACCGTTACCTGGAACGCTACGACACGATCATCGTCGACGAAGCCCACGAACGCAGCCTGAACATCGACTTTCTGCTCGGCTACCTCAAGACCCTGTTGCCGCGGCGCCCCGACCTGAAAGTCATCATCACCTCGGCGACCATCGACCTGGAGCGCTTTTCCAAACATTTTGACGATGCGCCGATTGTCGAGGTGTCGGGCCGTACCTTCCCGGTGGACACCTGGTATCGCCCACTCACCCTGGAACAGGACGAAGAGGGCAACCGCGTCGAGGACGACCTGACCGTCGACCAGGCGATCCTCGCCACCCTCGACGAAATCGCCGCCCATGAACGCAGCGAGCGACGCAGCCCCGGCGATGTGCTGGTGTTTCTGCCCGGCGAGCGCGAGATCCGCGATGCCGCCGACATGCTGCGCAAGGCCCAGCTCAAGCACACCGAGATTTTGCCGCTGTACGCGCGGCTGTCGCCGGCCGAGCAACAGCGCATTTTCCAATCCCACCCGGGCCGGCGCGTGGTGCTGGCGACCAACGTTGCGGAAACCTCGCTGACGGTGCCGGGCATTCGTTATGTGATCGACAGCGGGACTGCACGCATCAGCCGCTACAGCTACCGCGCCAAAGTGCAGCGCCTGCCGATCGAGGCGATTTCCCAGGCCAGCGCCAACCAGCGCAAGGGCCGTTGTGGCCGGGTTGAGCCGGGCATTTGCGTGCGTCTGTACAGCGAAGAGGATTTTATCGGGCGCCCGGAGTTCACCGATCCGGAAATCCTGCGCACTAACCTCGCCGCCGTGATCCTGCAGATGCTGCACCTGCGCTTGGGTGAGATCACCGATTTCCCGTTTATCGAACCGCCGGATGGCAAAGCGATCAGCGACGGGTTCAACCTGCTGCAGGAACTCTCGGCGGTGGACCGTAACAGCCAGCTCACGCCGTTGGGCCGCCAGCTTGCACGCCTGCCGGTGGACCCGCGTATGGGCCGCATGTTGCTCGAAGCGGCCAAGCTGGGCAGCTTGCAGGAAGTGCTGATTGTTGCCAGCGCCATGTCGATCCAGGACCCGCGCGAGCGGCCGCCGGAGCGCCAACAGGCCGCCGACCAGGCCCACGCACAGTGGAAAGATCCGGATTCGGACTTCGCCGGGTTGGTCAACCTGTGGCGCGGGTTTGAAGAGCAGCGCCAGGAACTGACTGCCAGCCCGTTGCGTAACTGGTGCCGCAAGAACTTCCTCAATTACCTGCGTCTGCGCGAGTGGCGCGACTCCCATCGCCAATTGAGCCTGATCTGCCGCGACATGCAGCTCACCGTCAATAAAGAGCCGGCGGATTTCCCCAAACTGCACAAGGCGGTGCTGTCCGGTCTGCTCAGCCAGATCGGCCAGAAGACCGAAGACGGCGACTACCTCGGTGCGCGGCAGCGCCGATTCTGGATCCATCCCTCGTCCGGCATCGGCAAGAAGCGTCCGCAATGGCTGATGACCGCCGAACTGGTGGAAACCACCAAGCTCTATGCGCGCATGGTGGCGAAGATTGATGCCGACTGGATCGAGCCGCTGGCGGGGCACCTGATCAAGAAAAACCACTTCGAACCCCATTGGGAGAAGAAGCGCGGCCAGGTCGTGGCGTTTGAGCAGATCACTCTGTTCGGCCTGATTGTGGTGGGTCGCCGCCCGGTGCATTACGGGCCGATTGACCCGGTGGTCTCTCGCGAGTTGTTTATTCGTGAGGGCCTGGTGCGCGGCGAGATTCAGTCCCGTGCCAAGTGCCTGACGGCCAACCAGAAACTGTTGGAGCAACTCGACGAGCTGGAAGCCAAGGCTCGCCGTCGCGACATCCTGGCCGACGAAGAAACCCTGTACGCCTTTTACGATGCGCGCCTGCCCGCAGAGATTCATCAGACCGCGACGTTCGACAGCTGGTACAAGGTCAACAGCCAGAAAGACCCGCAACTGTTGATCATGCGCGAAGAAGACGTATTGGCCCGCGAGGCCAGCGAAGTCACCGCTGCGCATTATCCGGACACCTTGCACCTGGGCGACCTGGCGCTGGCCTTGAGTTACCACTTCGAACCCAATCACCCGCGCGATGGCGTGACCCTGCGGGTGCCGGCGCCGTTGCTGCCGGCGTTGCCGGCCGAGCGCCTGGAGTGGCTGGTGCCGGGCTTGATCGAGGCCAAGTGCATCGCCCTGGTGCGCAACTTGCCCAAGGCGTTGCGCAAAAACTTCGTGCCCGTGCCGGACTTCGTCAAGGCCGCGCTGCAACGCATCGAATTCGGCCAGGGCTCGCTGCCCCAGGCGCTGGGACGCGAACTGCTGCGCATGACCGGTGCGCGGGTCAGCGATGAAGCCTGGGCCGAAGCGGCGCAGCAGGTAGAAAGCCACCTGAAGATGAACCTGGAAGTGGTCGACGGCCAGGGTAAGTTCCTTGGCGAAGGTCGCGACCTGGCCGAACTGACTGCACGTTTTGCCGAGGCCAGCCAGGCTGCGTTGGCGGTACCACAGACTGCGAAAAGCCAACAGCCGGTAGAGGCCAAGGTGTTCGCGGCGGTGGCCGAAAAGACCCAGCAAAACATTGCTGGCCTGTCGATGACGGTGTACCCGGCGCTGGTGGAAGAGAACGGCACGGTCAAGGAAGGGCGTTTCTCCACCGCCGCCGAAGCCGAGTTTCAGCATCGCCGCGCATTGCAGCGGCTGCTGATGCAGCAACTGGCGGAGCCGGCAAAATTCCTGCGCGGCAAATTGCCGGGCCTGACTGAGTTGGGCTTGATGTATCGCGAACTGGGGCGTATCGACGCGCTGGTGGAAGACATCCTGTTGGCCAGCCTCGACACCTGTGTACTTGAAGGCGAAGCCAGCCTGCCGCGCGATGGCGCGGGTCTGGCTGCCCTGGCCGAGCGCAAGCGTGGCAGTTGGACCGAGCACGCCGAGCGCCTGGCACGCCTGACCCTGGAAGTGCTGAAACTCTGGCACGGCCTGCAAAAGCGCTTCAAAGGCAAGATCGACCTGGCCCAGGCCGTGGCCTTGAACGATATCAAGCAGCAACTGAGCAACCTGGTGTATCCAGGTTTTGTGCGGGAAACCCCGGCCCAGTGGTTCAAGGAACTGCCGCGTTTCCTCAAGGCTATCGAACTGCGCCTGGAAAAACTGCCGAGCCAGGTGCAAAAGGATCGGGTATGGAGTGGCGAGCTCAGCGGCCTGTGGGCGCAATACCAGAACCGCCTGAACAAACACACCCAGGAAGGCAAGCGTGATCCACAGTTGGAGCTGTACCGCTGGTGGCTGGAGGAATACCGGGTGTCGTTGTTTGCTCAGCAGTTGGGTACCAAGGTACCGATTTCCGATAAACGCTTGAGCAAGCAGTGGAGCCAGGTAGAGCCCTGATTCCGGGCCCAACTGTAGGAGCGAGCTTGCTCGCGAAAAACGTCAACGATAACGCGGGTTTCCTGAGTAAACGCGGCGCCTGTGAGTTTTTCGCGAGCGAGCTCGCTCCTACAGGTATTAGGGCTTGCTCCCTCCCACAATGGGGCGTTTGTGTGGCCTATAGCGCCAAATCCTCGGGGTTGTGGCAAACTTCGCGGTTACAAGAGTGAATAAAGCGTCGCCAGTTTGATGCCTGCTGGACGGAATCAAACGACTTAAAGTTTGGTACGACGGTACCAATATCTTCTGCCTGACAGATTTAGAGGAACGACCGTGCATAACGTCGTCATCAGCGGCACTGGCCTGTATACCCCGGCCAATAGCATCTCCAACGAAGAGCTGGTGCAGTCTTTCAATGCCTACGTACAACAGTTCAACGCCGACAACGCCGCCGCCATCGAGCGTGGCGAGGTGCAGGCGCTGACCGAGTCTAGCGCGGCATTCATCGAAAAGGCATCCGGCATCAAGAGCCGTTTTGTGATGGACAAGGACGGCATCCTCGATCCGCAGCGCATGGCCCCACGGTTGCCCGAGCGCAGCAACGACGAATGGTCGGTGCTTTGCCAGATGGCCATCGGTGCCGCCGAACAAGCCCTGCAACGTGCCGGCAAGACCGCCGCCGACATCGACGGCGTCATCGTCGCCTGCTCCAACTTGCAACGCGCTTACCCGGCGATCGCCATTGAAGTTCAGGAAGCTTTGGGCATCCAGGGGTTCGGTTTCGACATGAACGTGGCGTGTTCTTCGGCCACCTTCGGCATCCAGAACGCGGCCAACAGCATCCAGTTGGGCCAGGCCCGGGCGATCCTGATGGTCAACCCGGAAGTCTGCACTGGCCACCTGAACTTTCGCGATCGCGACAGCCACTTCATCTTCGGTGACGCCGCCACGGCGGTGATCCTGGAACGCGCTGACCTGGCGACGTCCGAGCACCAGTTCGACGTGGTGAGCACCAAGCTGCTGACCAAGTTTTCCAATAACATCCGTAACAATTTCGGCTTCCTCAACCGCACGGCGGAAGAGGGCGTTGGCGCCCCCGACAAGCTGTTCGTGCAGGAAGGCCGCAAGGTATTTCGCGATGTCTGCCCGATGGTGGCCGAATTGATTGGCGCGCACCTGGCGGAAAATCAGTTGAGTGTGACCGATGTGAAGCGTTTCTGGCTGCACCAGGCCAACCTGAGCATGAACCACCTGATCGTGAAAAAGCTGCTGGGGCGCGATGCGTCGGTGGCAGAAGCGCCAGTGATCCTCGATACTTACGCCAATACCAGCTCGGCCGGCTCGGTGATTGCGTTTCACACTTATCAGGATGACCTGCCCAAGGGCTCGGTTGCCGTACTCAGCTCCTTTGGCGCCGGGTATTCGATTGGCAGTGTGATCCTGCGCAAACGCTGAGTGTGTGGGAGCTGGCTTGCCTGCGATGGCATCACAGTGGTGTGCTTGATACACCGAGGTGTCTGCATCGCAGGCAAGCCAGCTCCCACAGGACCGGGTGTGCACTTTTAAATAGAGGTTTGAATGGCAGCAGCGGACGACGCGCACCTGCTTGAACGCCTGCTCAAGGGTGAGCAGCGGGCCTATAAGGAATTGGTCACCACCTACCAGAGCGCAATGCGGGCGGTGGCCTATGCCATCGTCGGTCAGCGCCACGCCGATGAAATCGTGCAAGACGCCTGGCTTTCGGTCGTACGTAATCTGGCCAAATTTGAAGGGCGATCAAGCCTCAAGACGTGGCTGTTGACCATTACCGCCAACGCCGCCAAGGGGCGTTACAAACAGAATCGTCGAGAGGTACTGCTCGACGACTTGCCTTCGCCCCACGGCACCATTGGTGATGACCGTTTCAGCCCGGATGATGGCCATTGGGCTGTCGCCCCGTATGCCTGGCACCAGGACACCCCGGAAGCGCTGTTGACCGAAGATGAACTGCGCAAATGCCTGGAACATACGATTCTGAGTTTGTCCGAATTGCAAAGCAGCGTGCTGGTGTTGCGTGAACGCCAGGGTCTGGAGCTGGAAGAGATCTGTAATCTTCTGAGCCTTTCGCTCTCCAACGTGCGTGTGCTCTTGCATCGAGCACGGCTTAAAGTCTTCGCTACGGTGGAGCATTTTGAGGAGACGGGCGAATGCTGACCTGTAAAGAGCAAGTAGCGCGCTCCAGTGACTATCTGGATGGTCAATTGACCTTCCGTGAACGTCTGATGGTGCGTCATCACTTGATGTTCTGCCCGAACTGCCGACGGTTTATCCGGCAGATGCGCCTCTTGCAGGCGACGCTCAAGCGTATGCCGCAAGAGCCGGTGGAGGGTGTTGATGCGCTGGCTGAACAACTGGCGGCCGAGCGGCGTAAAGACATCATGTAGGAGCGAGGGGGACGCCTAGTTCTTGCTCGCGAAAAACGTCAACGGTAACGCGGGTAACCTGGATAAACGCGTTGCCTGTGCGCTCTTCGCGAGCAAGCTCGCTCCTACAGTAACGGTTAGAACTTGGCTTCAGCATCCAGCTGCAAGGTATTGGTGTTGGCGTCACGCTGGGTACGGCTGGCGTAGTCCGCCTTGGTCAGGAAGTAGGTGGCACCGAGGGCGAAGTTTTTGTCGATGTCGTAGCTGACCTTCATCTTGTGGCCGCGCGAACCGGTGGTGCCGTTGGCGAAGTCCGAATCGGTGAAGGCGCCTACGACGGCATTACGTTGAACGTCGCGGTAGTTGTAGTCCAGGTTGAAACCGAAGACCTTCGACTTGGCACCCAGCAACCAGGCGGTGTCCTGATCGGTCACGGCATCGTTGTTTTTCACGTATTGGCCGTAAAACGACAGCGGCACTGCCAGGCCTCCGACGTCCGCCTGGGCAAAACCTTCATACAGGCGGAATTCGTTGTTGGCCGAGTTGCCGTTGACCGCCAGTGCGCAAGGCGTGGTGGTGGTTGTGCAGCGGCTGTCCTCGTCATTCTTGTAGGCGTAGACGCTGCCGCCCAGGGTCATTTTCAGGTTGTCGGTGACCGAGAAACGCGTGCCCAACTGGCCCGACGTCAAGCGCAGGTCGTGGCGGAACTGCACGCCGTCGCCGTCGACGTTGTCCTTGAGGTTGTAGTTACCCAGGCTGCCGAACAGTTCGGCGCTGCTGCCCAGTGGGTATTTGTAGGTGACGGCCAGGCCTTCAGGGTTGATGTCGCTATCCCAGATCACGTCACCCATGTTTACCCATGGCTGTAGCATCTTGCCGCCGATTACGTGCAGGTTCTTGATCTGGTCCGGGTGGTAGTCGATGTAACCGAGGTCCAGCCAGATCGATTTTTTATCGAAGTAGCCGTCCTGATCCTGGTTGGTAGAGCGTGCATCGTCACCGCCGCCGGTGGCGATACGGATGCCGGTGTCCACCTGCGGGTTGATTTCGGTGTAGGCACCCAGGCGTGCGCGGATACGTTGACGGTCCTTGTCACGCCCACCGTTGTTGGGTTCGCCATCGATCTTGATGGTTTCCTGACGGAAGCGCACGTCACCCTTGAACTGAGTCTTGGCGGCCCACGCCAATTTTTGGTCGAAGCTGCTCAGCTCGTTGGTTTTTTTCGCAGTGGCTGCGATCTGCTCGTTGGTCTCTTGTTGAGCCTGGCGTGCGATCTGTTGTTCTTTCTGGTCCTTGGCCAGTTCCGCTTGCAGTTCGGTGTACTGCGACGCGGTGATCTGGCCGTTGGCCTTGAGCATGTCGAGCAATTTAGCGTCGACTGCAGCGCTGGCCGGAACGCTCAGTGCCAGCAACAGGCCGCCACACAGGACCGCCGCAGTTTTAGTGGAAGCAAGACGCATATCAATCTCCGAAAGTGAGGAGGGATGGCAAACCATCCAGGACACAACCGACCCATGACGGACGGAAAAAATGTCGCCCGGTAGACCCGGGCGCTCTAAAAACTGGCGTCAGTATCGCGGCCGTTTATGACGGAGTAGTGGCTAAGTGATTTCATGTAGATGACAGCTTGTAACGGGAAGGAACTAACCTTTGCCCGTTCTGTCTGCGCGTTTTGCAGATGTGCGTCAGGCTGCGATAGGCGATACTGCCCAGGCTTTCACGCCGAGAAACAATGAGGATGTCGATGCCACTGCAACGCCTGGACAGCCTGTCCGCAATCGCTGCGCCCACCTGGGATGCCCTGGTGCCGCAGGCCCAGCCTTTTGTGCGGCATGGGTTCTTGAGCGCGCTGGAAGACAGTGCAAGCCTGGGCCCGCAGTCAGGCTGGCAGCCGGAACATTTGCTGCACTGGGAAGGCTCAAGATTGGTGGCGGCATTGCCCAGTTACCGCAAATGGCACTCCTATGGCGAGTACGTGTTCGACCATGGCTGGGCCGACGCCTGCGAGCGCGCCGGCATCGATTACTACCCCAAGCTTCTGACCGCCGTGCCGTTCAGTCCGGTCAGCGGGCCGCGCTTATTGGCGGCCAGTGCCGAAGACGGCTTCGAGTTGCTCAAAAGTTTGCCGGGTTACCTGGAAATCGAAGGGCTCTCCAGCGCCCATATCAACTTCACCGACGCTTTGGCCGACGATGCCCTGGCCCGGCAGCCTGACTGGATGCAACGCCTGGGTTGTCAGTTTCATTGGCAGAACCGTGGCTATCGCGACTTCCAGGATTTCCTCGACGCCCTGAGTTCCCGCAAGCGCAAGCAGATGCGCAAAGAGCGTGAACAAGTGGCGGGGCAGGGCATCGAGTTCGAGTGGCTGCAAGGCCACCAACTGAGCGAAGCCCAATGGGATTTTGTTTACGCCTGCTACGCCAACACCTATGCGGTGCGCCGCCAGGCGCCCTACCTGACGCGGGCGTTTTTCAGCCTGTTGGCCGAACGCATGCCCGAGGCGATCCGTGTGGTGCTGGCCAAGCAAGGCCCGCGCCCGGTGGCCATGGCCTTCAGCCTGATCGGTGGCGACAGCTTCTACGGCCGTTACTGGGGCTGCCTGGCGGAGTTCGATCGGCTGCATTTCGAAACCTGCTTTTATCAGGGCATGGACTACGCCATCGCCCACGGCCTGCAACGCTTCGATGCGGGCGCCCAGGGCGAGCACAAATTGATTCGCGGGTTTGAGCCGGTGATTACGCGGTCCTGGCACTACCTGCGCCATCCGGGGTTGAAGAGCGCTGTGGAGGACTTTCTTGAGCGAGAACGCGTTGGGGTTCTGGCGTATGCCGAGGAGGCGAGGGCGGCCCTGCCTTATCGGCACTCTGACGGAACGTGAAGCACACTGTAGGAGCGAGCTTGCTCGCGAAGAACGTACAGGCGACGCGTGTTTACAGCTGTAAGCACCGCGTCATCGTTGGCGTTTTTCGCGAGCAAGCTCGCTCCTACAGGGATTGGGTCAAGCGGTTTTTTCTGCACCCAACCATCGGTAGGTAATGCCGCCGATCACCGCGCCGAGGATCGGCGCGAGCCAGAACAACCACAACTGCTGCAGCGCCCAGCCGCCGACAATCAACGCAGGCCCCGTGCTGCGGGCCGGGTTGACCGAGGTGTTGGTGACCGGGATGGAGATAAGGTGGATCAGCGTAAGCCCCAGGCCAATGGCGATGGGCGCGAAGCCTGCGGGGGCGCGGCGGTCGGTGGCGCCCAGGATGATCAGCACGAACATCGCCGTCATCACCAGCTCACAGACCAACCCTGCCGCCATCGAGTAACCACCGGGTGAGTGTTCGCCATAGCCGTTGGAGGCCAGGCCGCTCGCCAGTTCAAAGCCGGGTTTGCCGCTGGCAATGAAGTACAGCAGCGCGGCGGCGATGGTGGCACCGATCACCTGAGACACGATGTAGGCCGGCAACTCCCTGGCCGGAAATCTTCCGCCCACTACCAGCCCCACCGAAACGGCCGGGTTGAGGTGACAGCCGCTGATATGCCCGATGGCGAACGCCATGGTCAGCACGGTGAGCCCGAAAGCCAGAGCCACGCCGAGCAGGCCGATTCCCACATTCGGGAAAGCGGCTGCCAGTACCGCACTCCCGCAGCCGCCCAACACCAGCCAAAACGTACCCAGCCCTTCCGTTACGGAACGTTTGAACAGTGACATGAACACTTCCTTAGATTGCTCTATCTGATTAACGGTCTTTGTGGCTTCCCTGCCGCCTAAATCAGGGCCCTCCTGGGGCCTGATTGCAGTACAGCAGGATTGTGTCGCAAGACCAGCTCGATAGAGAAAACTGTCAGAATTGTTCGGAATTGCCCACGCACCTATCCAATGAAATCAGTCTATTCCGACAAATCCGCCGGTCTGGTGCTGCCACAATCGCGAATAAAGCCCGCCCTGCGCCAGCAACTCGGAATGGCTGCCGCTTTCGGCAATCTGGCCTTTCTCCAGCACTACCAGGCGGTCCATTCGCGCAATGGTCGACAACCGGTGGGCGATCGCAATCACCGTCTTGCCCTGCATCAGGGTTTCCAGGCTCTCCTGGATTGCCGCTTCCACTTCCGAGTCCAATGCCGAGGTGGCTTCGTCCATGATCAGGATCGGCGCGTCCTTGAGCAGCACACGGGCGATGGCGATACGTTGACGTTGACCGCCGGAGAGTTTCACCCCGCGCTCACCCACATGGGCGTCCAGCCCGGTGCGGCCCTCGGAATCCGACAGCAGCGGGATGAACTCATCGGCGCGAGCCTTGTGCACAGCAGCCCAGAGCTCTTCGTCGGTTGCGTCGGGTTTGCCATACAGCAGGTTGTCGCGGATCGAACGGTGCAGCAGTGATGTGTCCTGGGTGATCATGCCGATCTGGGCGCGCAGGCTTTCCTGGGCCACGTCGGCGATGTTCTGGCCGTCGATCAGGATGCGCCCGCCTTGCAGGTCATAGAGGCGCAACAGCAGGTTGACCAGCGTCGACTTGCCTGCGCCGGACGGGCCGATCAAGCCGATCTTTTCCCCGGCCTTAATGTTGAGATTGAGGCCACCAATGATCCCGCTCTTCTTGCCGTAGTGAAAATCCACCTGCTCAAAGTGCACTTGGGCATGGGGGACTTTCAGGCGCGGGGCGTTTTCACGGTCGGTCACGGCCAGTGGCTGGGCGATGGTTTTCAAGCCGTCCTGCACGATGCCGATATTTTCGAAGATGCCGTTGACCACCCACATGATCCAGCCGGACATGTTGACGATGCGGATCACCAGGCCGGTGGCCAGGGCAATTGCGCCCACGGAAATCAGCGACTGGGTCCACAGCCACAAAGCCAGGCCGGTGGTGGTCACAATCAGCAGGCCGTTCAAGATACAGATCACAGTGTCCATGCTGGTGAGCACGCGGGCGGCCAGTTGGGTTTTTTCGGTCTGTTCGATGATCGCTTGCTTGGCGTACTCCTGTTCGTTCTGCGTATGGGCGAACAGCTTCAAGGTGGTGATATTGGTATAGCCGTCGACGATTCGACCCATCAATTTGGAGCGCGCCTCGGAGGAGATCACCGAGCGTTCCTTCACCCGTGGTACGAAGTAACGAAGGGCCAGGCTGTAGCAGACGATCCAGGTGATCAGCGGGATCATCAGCCGCCAGTCAGCCTCGGCAAACAGCACCAGGGCACTGATGGCGTAGATCGACACGTGCCAGATGGCTTCTGCCGTCGCCACTGCCGAATCCCGCAAAGAGTTGCCGGTTTGCATGATTCGCTGGGCGATGCGCCCGGCGAAATCGTTCTGGAAGAAGTTCAGGCTCTGCTTGAGCACGTAGCTGTGGTTCTGCCAGCGAATCAGGCTGGTCATGCCGGGGTTGATGGTCTGGTGCACCAGCAAGTCATGCAGGCCGTTGAAGAGTGGGCGCAGCAGCAGGGCAACCACGGCCATCCAGATCAGCTCGGCGCTGTGGATCTGGAAGAAATTCGCCGGCGGTGTGCCCTGGGCCAGGTCGATGATGCGGCTCAGGTAGCTGAACAGCGCCACTTCGATAAGCGCACCGACCAGCCCCACCACCAGCAGTGCGGCGAAGCAGGGCCACACCTGGCGCAGGTAATAGAGATAGAAGGGCAGGACTTTTTCGGGAGGGGCCGCGCTGGGAGCGTCGCGGAAAATATCGATCAGTTGTTCAAAGCGACGATAGAGCATTGGGTTTGACGCCCGCCGGGCGGGCTCTCCTTTCAAATGCGCGCGGTGCCGTATGGGCACCACGCGAAGCTAGCTGCAGACCTCAGTCGATGCGCTTGGCCGACTTGATCAACACAGGATCGATTGGCACGTTCTGCATGCCCTGCTTGGTGGTGGTCTGGGAGTTGACGATGATGTCGACCACATCCATGCCCTTGACCACCTTGGCGAACACGGCATAACCGGCATCGCGGCCCGGGTCGAGGAAGGCATTGTCGGCTACGTTGATGAAGAACTGGCTGGTGGCCGAGTTCGGGTCATTGGTGCGGGCCATGGACAGGGTGCCGCGCACGTTATGCAGGCCATTGCTGGCCTCGTTCTTGATCGGTGCTTCAGTCGGTTTTTGCGACATTTGTTGGGTGAACCCGCCGCCCTGAACCATGAAACCCGGGATTACGCGGTGGAAAATCGTGTTGGTGTAGAAACCCTTGTCGACATAGGCGAGGAAGTTCTTGGTGCTGATCGGCGCCTTGACCGGGTCCAGTTCGATTTCAATGTCGCCATTGGTGGTGGAGATCAATACGTGGGGCGCCTTGGCAGGTTCGGCCGCCATCAGGTTGGCAGCGAACAAAACGGAACCGGCAAAGAAGGCGATTTTTTTCAGCATGGGTCAGTGATCCTGGGTAGTGGTTTCGACTGTCTTTAGAAAATCGAGCAAGGTCGCGTTAAAGACTTCGGGTTGATCCAAGGGCGTGGCATGGCGGGAATCTTCGATCACCACCAGTCGCGCATCGGGCAGCAGTTTTACATAGATTTCTTTCTGCGCCACGGGGGTGTAGTCGTGGTCGGCGCTGATGACCAGGGTTGGACAGGTAATTCGCGAAAGTTGTTCCTGTACGCCCCAGCCCACAATCGCGTCGAAGCTGGCGAGATAAGCACGTTTGTCGTTGCTTGCCCAGCGTTCGGCCATCTTGCGGCGCAGGTCGGCCTGTGCAGGTTTGGGGAACAGTCGGTCGCCCAGGGCCTTGCCGATGGTGCTCAGGCTGAGCACGCGGGCCAGGGTCCAGCGTTTGGCCCACTGCCAATAGTCGTCGGCACTGCGCACCTTGACCTCAGGCGCGCTGTTGACGATGCACAGGCTCTTGACCCGCAGGGGTTCATCCACCGCCAGTTGGAAGGCGATCATGCCGCCCATGGATAAACCCACCACGTGGGCCGCTGGCAGGTCCAGGTGTTCGATCAGGGCCAACAGGTCGAACGTGAAGCCCTGAATGCTGTAACGCTCGCGGGGCTTATCGGAGCGGCCATGCCCGCGCACGTCGACCACGATCAGGCGATAGTGCCGGGCCAGTACCGGCACTTGCAGCTCCCAATCCTGGCTGCTGGAGCCCAGGCCGTGAATCAGGATCAGCGGAGCGCCGTGGCCGTATTCCTCGTAGTGCAGGCTGCAGCCTTCGTGGTCGAACCAGGCCATGGGTGAACTCCGTTTCAGGCTTGTCGGGGGGCGGCGAAAGGCGCGTCCAGGGGGGCGGTGTCAAAGGTGCGCAGCAACTCCACAAGAATCTGCGTCGCCGGCCCCAGGGGTTTGTCCTTGTTGGAGTAAAGATAGAACGTTGGGTGACGGCTGCCGCCCTGTTCCAAGGGCAGTTGCTTGAGTACGCCTTCGGCCAGTTCACGCTCGATCATGTGCCGTGGCAGCCAGGCAAAGCCCAGGCCGCTGCCCACGAAGGCGGCGGCGGTGGCCAGGCTGCCGACGGTCCAGCGCTGTTCGGCACCCAACCAACCCACGTCGCGCGGTTGCTGACGACCGGAGTCGCGGATGACCACTTGCATCTGGCTTTCCAGGTCCTGGAAGCTCAGCTCGCGTTTCATACGGTGCAACGCATGTTCGGGGTGGGCCACGGCGATGAACTCCACATCGCTCATTTCGGTGCCCAGGTAACCGGGGATACTGAAACCGCAAATCGCGAGGTCGGCTACGCCTTCGATCAGCAGCTCCTCGACGCCGGACAACACCTCTTCACGCAAGCGCACCCGGCAGCCGCGGCTTTGCGGCATAAACGCTGTCAGCGCGCGCACCAGGCGGGCATTGGGGTAGGCCGCATCCACCACCAGCCGCACTTCGGCTTCCCAGCCCTGTTCCATGTGGTGGGCGAGGTCTTCCAGTTGGCTGGCGTTTTTCACCAGTTGGCGGGAGCGGCGCAGCAGCACTTCGCCGGCCTCGGTGAGCACCGCCTTGCGCCCATCGATACGCAGCAGCGGCACGCCGAGTTGATCCTGCATACGGGCCACGGTGTAGCTCACTGAAGATTGCGAACGGTGCAGCGCTTCAGCCGCCTGGGCGAAGCCACCGTGGTCAACCACGGCCTGCAACGTGCGCCATTGATCGAGGGTAACGCGGGGCGCTTTCAAGATGAGCTCCTCTTGTCCTAAGCTGGCGGTCCTTATTGGAGACTGCCGAATGAGAAAATTGTGTTGTGTGTTGCTGGCGCTGCTGCCGATGAGCGCATTTGCCTACCCTATCGACGTGACGAAAAAGATCGATGGCGTCAGCATTGATTACACCGCCTCCGACGTAGACGCAGACATCAGCTCGATTCAGCTAAACAACTACGGCAACCAGGATGCAGTGTGTTCGGTAATCTTCACCAACGGCCCGGAATCACCGCGCCGTCGCACCGTCACCGTGCCGGCAGGCAAAAGCACCAACAGCACGGTCAGGTTCAACCGCTCCATCATCA
This sequence comes from Pseudomonas paralactis, assembly GCF_001439735.1. Classification (GTDB taxonomy): domain Bacteria; phylum Pseudomonadota; class Gammaproteobacteria; order Pseudomonadales; family Pseudomonadaceae; genus Aquipseudomonas; species Aquipseudomonas paralactis. The sequence continues at coordinate 685,888 of NZ_JYLN01000001.1, read as the reverse complement.
AGATGCGCATCGCCTTGAACTGCAGCCCCAAATAAAGCGATAGCGGAGCATGTCCACAGGCGTACTCCGCTTATAAACAAATTTATAGATGGGTTATAGCAGTTTTTTGCGCTTTTTAATCGAATGAGCCCTGGTTAATCTTCTCTCCATCGACTTACAACCTTTACCGATGGAGCCTACGTAGCCATGTCCAACGTTCTGATCATCGAAAGCAGTGCGCGCCAGCAGGATTCTATCTCTCGCCAGCTCACCCAACAGTTCATCAGCCAATGGCGGGCTGCCCACCCGGCCAATCAGATCACCGTGCGCGACGTGGCGCTCAACCCGGTTCCACACCTGGACGCCAACCTGCTTGGCGGCTGGATGAAACCTGAAGAGCAGCGTAACGACAGCGAACAGGTGTCTCTGGACCGCTCCAACGAATTGACCGAAGAACTGCTCGCCGCCGATGTGTTGGTAATGGCTGCACCGATGTACAACTTCGCCATTCCCAGCACCCTCAAAGCCTGGCTGGATCACGTGCTGCGCGCCGGCGTCACGTTCAAGTACACCGCCACCGGGCCGCAAGGCTTGTTGACCGGCAAGCGTGCCATCGTGCTGACCGCCCGTGGCGGCATTCACACCGGGGCCACCTCGGACCATCAGGAACCCTACCTGCGCCAGGTCATGGCCTTTATCGGCATTCATGACGTGACTTTCATTCATGCCGAAGGGGTGAACCTGAGCAGCGACTTCCAGGAAAAAGGCATCAACCATGCCAAAGCCTTGCTCGCACAGGTGGCGTGATCCGTTAATCGCCAGATAATCGCGAGCTGTTTATATAGCGCCACGCCAACCCTTCAAGTACGCGTATCGAACCTCCCTTTGCACTTGTTGCTCCTGAGTGCTCCTGCCCGACTGCCGCTTTAGCGAGGTCGGGTTTTTTTTGCCTTGAGTTTCTTCAAGGCTGGAAAAGCTTTAATGTCGCGCCCATTCGAAACGAGGCGCGCATGGGCTATTTACTGGTTGTTACTCTGATTCAGGCATTTTCCTTCAGCTTGATCGGCGAATACCTCGCCGGTCACGTCGACAGCTACTTCGCTGTGCTGGTGCGGGTAGTGCTGGCCGGGCTGATCTTTATCCCGCTGACCCGCTGGCGCTCGGTGGAGCCTGCGTTCATGCGCGGCATGTTGGTGATCGGTGCATTGCAGTTCGGCGTGACCTACGTATGCCTGTACCTGAGCTTTCGTGTGCTGACGGTGCCGGAAGTGCTGCTGTTCACCATCCTCACACCGTTGCATGTGACCCTGATCGAGGACGCGCTTAATCGCCGCTTCAATCCCTGGGCGCTGGTGGCGGCCCTGGTAGCGGTGGGTGGTGCGGCAGTGATTCGTTTCGATCAGATCACCCCGCACTTCCTGATGGGGTTCTTGCTGCTGCAATTGGCCAACTTCACCTACGCCGCCGGGCAAGTCATGTACAAGCATCTGGTGGCACGTTATCCCAGTGACCAGCCGCACTTCCGGCGTTTCGGTTATTTCTACCTGGGCGCCTTGTTGGTGGTGTTGCCGGCGTTCCTGCTGTTCGGCAAGGCCGATTTTTTGCCGCAAGCGCCGCTGCAATGGGGTGTGCTGGTGTTCCTTGGTTTGGTCAGCACCGCGCTGGGCATGTACTGGTGGAACAAGGGCGCCTGCCTGGTCAACGGCGGCACCCTGGCGGTGATGAACAACCTGCATGTGCCGGTGGGGCTGTTGCTGAACCTGCTGATCTGGAACCAGCACGAACCGCTGGGCCGTCTGGCCCTGGGCGGCCTGGTGATTCTGGGGGCGGTTTGGATCAGCCGGCTGGGTGTGCGTCGGGCGGTGTCGTCTCCATCGTGATCACCACCTTGCCTTTGGCGCGGCCTTGTTCGACATAGTCCAGGGCCGCCGCTGTGGATTCGAAAGGAAAGGTACGGTCGATAACCGGCCGGATACTGCCGGACTCGACCAGCGCGGTGATTTCATCCAGTTGTACGCCACTGGCACGCATGAAGACAAACTCATAGCTCACGCCTTGCTTGCGTGCTTTCCTGCGGATACCGCTGCTCAACAGGCCCATGACCAGGCCTAATGCCCATGGCAGGTTCTGGGCGCGGGCGAAGGCGGGCGTCGGCGGCCCGGAGATGGAGATGAGCTGACCGCCGGGCTTGAGCATCTTCAGTGACTTGGCCAGTGCATCCGGGCCCAGGCTGTTCAGCACCACATCGTAATCGCGCAGCACGGCCTCGAAGGCTTGCTGTTTGTAGTCGATCACTACATCCGCGCCCAACGCCTTGACCCACTCCACATTGGCGGTGCTGGTGGTGGTGGCGACAAAAGCGCCCAAATGCTTGGCCAGCTGGATGGCGATACTGCCCACCCCGCCTGAGCCCGCATGAATGAAAACCTTCTGGCCTTTCTTCAGCTTCGCGGTTTCCACCAGCACCTGCCACGCCGTGAGCGCGACCAGGGGCAGGGCCGCGGCTTGCTCCATAGTGATGTTGTCGGGTTTGCGCGCCAGTGCGTCTTCGTGCACGGCAATCCGCTCGGCGAAGGTGCCGATACGTTGCTGGGGCGGGCGGGCGTAGACTTCGTCCCCCGGTTTGAAGCGTCGTACCGCAGCGCCGACGCTGAGCACCACGCCGGCCAGGTCATTGCCCAGTGTCAACGGCAACGCATAGGGCAGGATCAGTTTGAATTCGCCCTTGGCGATCTTTGCATCCAGCACATTGACGCTGCTGGCCCGCACCTGAACCAGCACGTCATGCTCACCCACAACAGGCGCGGGGGTCTCGATGAGGCGGCCGGGCTGCTTGCCGTACCGTTCGATGGAAAATGCCTTCATGGTTCAACGCTCGTTGCTTCGGTGAGAAGGGCAGGCGCGGAGCACGCCTGCTACCGGTTGATCAGGCGTTGGCCAGGTAACGCTCGGCAACCTGGGACTGCTTGATCTGCGCCAGCAAGCCTTGCCGCGCAGCCTGCAACGCGTCCCAACGGGCGCCGTCCTGCAACGGCGGAATGGTCACCGGCTCGCGGCGGTCGAAACCGACCAGCGCTGCGTCCACCAGATCACCCACTTCCATCACGTCCGTGAGGGTGTTGATATCAATGCCCGCACGCTCCCAGATCTCGGTACGCGTGGCGGCGGGCAGCACGGCTTGCACGTACACGCCTTTGGGCGCCAGCTCCAGGCTCATGCCCTGGGACAGGAACAGCACGAACGCCTTGGTCGCGCCGTATACCGTCATGCCGAATTCCGGGGCCAGGCCCACTACCGAGCCAATGTTGATGATAGCGCCGTTGCCCGCTGCCGCCAGGCGCGGGGCGATGGCACTGGCCAGGCGTACCAGCGCCGTGGTGTTGAGGGCGACCAACTGCGCGACGCTTTCGGTGGACTGTTCAATAAAACTGCCGGACTGCGCGGCGCCTGCATTGTTGACCAGGGTGCCAATGTTGGCGTCCTCACGCAGGCGCGCTTCAACTGCGGCCAGGTCAGCGTTCTGGGTCAGGTCGGCCGGGAGGATATCAACGCTGACGGCGTGGTGCTCACGCAGCCTGGCGGCGAGCGCTTCCAGGCGCGCGATGTCACGGGCGACCAGTACGAGGTCGTGGCCGCGTGCGGCAAAGCGTTCGGCGTAGGCGGCGCCAATACCGGTCGAAGCGCCAGTGATCAGAACGGTGTTGGAAGTGCTCATGGTGTGATGCTCTGTGAGTGCGAGGAGGTTTTATGATGTCGATCATAATCAAAGCTGTCAACGGTTTTGATTATGATCGACATCATAGTAATATGCCTATCTCGCACGCTGTCAGGACCACAGACATGAAGATCACCAAGGCGCAGTCACAGAGCAATCGGGCCCATATCGTCGCGACAGCTTCCGAGTTGTTCCGCGAGCGGGGTTTCGATGGGGTGGGCGTGGCCGAGTTGATGGCTGCGGCCGGTTTTACCCAAGGCGGCTTTTACAAGCACTTCGGTTCCAAGGCGGACTTGATGGCGGAAGCAGCCGCCAACAGCCTGGCGCAGTCACTGGCCGACAGCGCGGAGAGGGAGCTGGAGCAGTTTTTCGAGGTTTACCTGTCCAGGCAGCACCGCGACCATCGCGGCGGCGGATGCACATTGGCGGCGTTGTGTGCCGATGCCGCCCGTCAATCGGACACGCTGAAGGCGACCTTTGCCGAGGGTTTGGAAAACACCCTGCAGGCCCTGGAAGCAAAGTACAACGCGGCTCATGAGACGCCGCAAGAAGGCCTGCGTGCGAAAATGCTCGACAGCATGGCCCATGCCATCGGCGCAATCATGCTGTCGCGGGCGTGCCCGGATGATTCCGCACTGGCCGATGAAGTGCTTGAGGTTTGCCGCAAGGAGATTACGGCGTCACTGCCGTAATCCCGTTCGCATCACCTCATGCCGTTTCGGCGACGGGCACCTGCGTGGCCCCGGCCAATGCTGGCAGCACGCCAGCGCGCAGGTCATTACCACTCGGCTGCTGATACAGGCTCAACCCGAACTCCGGCAACACTGCCAGTAGATAATCGAAAATATCCCCCTGGATCCGCTCGTAATCTGCCCACGCCGTGGTGCGGGTAAAGCAGTAGATCTCCAGTGGCACGCCCTGGGCGGTGGTTTGCATCTGGCGCACCATGCAGGTCATGTTCGGCTGGATGTCCGGGTGGCTTTGCAGGTATGCCAGTGCGTAGGCGCGAAAGGTGCCGAGGTTGGTCATGCGCCGACGGTTGGCCGACAGTTGCGCTCTGTGGCCCTGGGCCTCGTTCCAGGCCTTGAGTTCGGCCTGCTTGCGGCTGATATAGCCGCTGAGCAAGTGCACCTGGGTCATGCGCACTTCTTCCTCGTCGTTCAGGAAGCGTACGCCGCTGGCGTCGATGTACAGGCTGCGCTTGATACGGCGCCCACCGGAGGCCTGCATACCGCGCCAGTTCTTGAACGACTCGGACATCAAGCGCCAGGTCGGGATGGAAACGATGGTCTTGTCGAAATTCTGCACCTTGACGGTATGCAGAGTGATGTCCACCACATCGCCATCGGCACCCACCTGGGGCATTTCGATCCAGTCGCCAACCCGCAGCATGTCGTTGCTGGTCAACTGCACACTGGCGACGAACGACAGCAGCGTGTCCTTGTACACCAACAGAATCACCGCCGACATCGCACCCAGGCCAGACAGCAGCAACAGCGGCGAACGGTCGATCAGGGTGGCGACGATGATGATTGCGCCAAACACGAACAACACCATTTTTGCCAACTGCACATAACCCTTGATCGAGCGGGTACGTGCGTGTTCGGTGCGTGCGTAGATATCCAATAGGGCGTTGAGCAGGGCGCTCAAGGCCAACACCATGAACAGAATGGTGATCGCCAGCGCCACGTTACCGATAAACAGAATGGCGGTCTTGCTCAGGTCAGGTACCAGGTACAGGCCGAACTGGATCACCAGGGACGGCGTCATTTGCGCCAGGCGATGGAAGACTTTGTTATGTCGCAGATCGTTCAACCAGTGCAGGGCCGGTTGCCGGCCAAGCAATTTGACCGCGTGCAGGATGAGGTAACGTGCTGCCCGTCCAACCAGCAGTGCCACCACCAGCAGCACCAGCAAGCCGAGGCTGGAATGCAGAACTGGATGTTCATCGAGGGCGCCCCAAAGGTCTTGGACGTTGAGCCAGAGCTGTTTGATATCCATGAGTGAACCGATTCTTCTGTAAGACAACACGGGCCGATTAGAGCATTTAAGTGCAACAAAGTTGACGCTCTGGACAAAATCGCTGACAAAAAAGCAGCTGATTAGTCCCGTTCGCGTAAAGAAACTCGGTTTGGGCGCCCGAAACCGGTAACCTATGCAGCTGATATTTTGTATTTCTTCGAGGTAGCACCCGTGTTTTCCCAATTCGCCCTGCACGAACGCCTGCTCAAAGCCGTGGCCGAGCTTAAATTTGTCGAGCCTACGCCTGTGCAAGCAGCGGCCATCCCGCTCGCGCTCCAAGGGCGTGACCTGCGGGTGACGGCGCAAACCGGCAGCGGCAAGACCGCTGCTTTCGTCTTGCCGGTTCTGAACCGTCTGATTGGCCCGGCCAAGGTCCGCGTCAGTATCAAGACCCTGATCCTGCTGCCGACCCGCGAGCTGGCCCAGCAGACCCTCAAGGAAGTCGAGCGCTTCTCGCAGTTCACCTTCATCAAGTCGGGCATCATTACCGGCGGCGAAGATTTCAAGGTCCAGGCCGCCATGCTGCGCAAGGTGCCGGATATTCTGATCGGCACCCCGGGGCGCATGATCGAGCAACTCAACGCCGGCAACCTCGACCTCAAGGAAGTCGAAGTACTGGTGCTCGACGAAGCCGACCGTATGCTCGACATGGGCTTTGCCGATGACGTGCAGCGCCTGGTTGCTGAATGCGTCAACCGCCAGCAGACCATGCTGTTCTCCGCCACCACCGGCGGTTCGACCCTGCGCGACATGGTTGCCAAGGTGCTGAACAACCCTGAGCACTTGCAGGTCAACAACGTCAGCGACCTGAACGCAACCACGCGTCAGCAGATCGTGACCGCTGACCACAACGTGCACAAAGAACAGATTCTGAACTGGTTGCTGGCCAACGAGACCTATCAGAAGGCCATCGTGTTCACCAACACCCGTGCCGCCGCCGACCGTATCTACGGACGTTTGGTCGCGCAGGAATACAAGGCGTTCGTGCTGCACGGCGAGAAAGACCAGAAGGACCGCAAGCTGGCCATCGACCGCCTCAAGGCGGGCGGCGTGAAGATCCTGGTAGCCACCGACGTGGCTGCCCGTGGCCTGGACGTTGATGGCCTGGACCTGGTGATCAACTTCGACATGCCCCGCAGCGGCGACGAATACGTACACCGTATCGGCCGTACCGGGCGCGCCGGTAACGATGGCCTGGCCATCTCGCTGATCTGCCACGGCGACTGGAACCTGATGTCGAGCATCGAGCGCTACCTCAAGCAGTCGTTTGAGCGCCGCACCATCAAGGAAGTCAAAGGCACTTACACCGGGCCGAAGAAGGTCAAGGCGTCGGGCAAGGCCGTTGGCGTGAAGAAGAAAAAGACCGACGCCAAGGGCGACAAAAAGAAAACCGGCGCCAAGTCACCGACCAAGCGCAAGATCGCCAACCGGCCGAAGACCGACATTCTGTCGCTCGTCAGCAAGGACGGCATGGCGCCGCTCAAGCGCCGCAAACCAGAAGCGCCGGCTGCCGAATAAGCAGCCAGGCAGAAAAAAACCGGACGACAGTGTCCGGTTTTTTTTGCCCTCAGTTTTTAGCCTTGGAGGCGGCTTCTTTCAGCTCCTTGAGCCGGGCGTCGATCAACTGGCATTTGTCGGGAAACTCGGCGCTTTCGGTGTCCAGGTCCATTTTCTGCAACTCGTCATTCATCTCCTTGGCCTTGGTCGGGTTCTGCTCCGTCAGCCGGGTCACTTCATTGGCCAGCGCTTTGCGCTTGGCTGTGGCTTCCTCGGGCGTGCAGGCCCAGGCGGGCAGGGCGCTCAACAGCGTGGCGACAATCGCCAGGTTCATCAGGGTTTTCATGGTCGGGCTTCCTTGGCGGTGATGTGCAGTTGAGGCGGCGAACGTCTGGAAAGTTCAGAGAAATGACGCCCGTCCATTCAGGTGAACGGCCCGTGCCAGAACGTGTCACTACCTGTGACGGGCTCATTTTCCATCGGCCTGCAGGAGGAATCAGGATGACGACTTACAACTGGGATCTGATTGAACGTTTGCTGCACGAAGTGCAGAACGGCGAAGGCAGCTTCGCCCCGCGCAAATACGCCGAGCAGGAAGCGGCCGAGAAAGCCACGGCCGGCGAGGACACGGGCAACCTGGATGCGTTGAAAAAAACCGCCGCCGACTATGAGGCGCTGTTGTTCAAGCGCGGCTTTATCGAGTCGCGTCCGGAAGAAGAGGGCGGTAATGGTGAGAACTTCATCCTGACGGCGCGCGGTGCACGTCTGCTGGCGTTGATCGACAGTTCGATCCCTGGCCATGAGCACCCCCGTCAAGTGATGGACGAGCAGGAGGACGCGCTGGATGAAGCGACCTTCGATCAAGTCGCTTCCAAAGCTGCGATTGCCGGTGGCGCTATATAACTCCTGAGTCCAATAGGGATGGGAACCATGCTCCCATTCCTATTGATTTGCGCCGGCCTTGAGGCATTTAAGCGCTTTGAAATCGCTCCGTACGCCGTCGATTTTTTGCTTCAGTTTCTGACGCTGTTGCACGCTGCTCTCAGCCATCAGGTCCACGATCAGGCTGCGCGCTGCCGCTTCGGTCTGGGCATAGGCAGCGCGGTATTCAGGCGTCCATAGGCTCTCTCGGTCCACCAGCAAACGTTGCATTTTCTGCGGGAAGTCGGCGTCGTGGCGGTGCTCGACGGCCTCGATAAACTGCGCCTGCCAATGGGCGCGATTGCCGATCCACGCCTGGTTCTGGTCGCCCAAAGCATTCGACCAGGCCGCCACGCGATTTTGCTGGCTGACGTTCAACGGGCCGATCCAGGCGTCCAGCCGCTTGCTCATGCGCTCGGCGCGTTCCTTGATTTGCTGGTCCAGCGGCGGCTTGAGGTATTCGTCCTGGCGTTTGCGCAAGTCCTTGGCCAGTGCGTCGTTCATATCCTTGACCTGTTGATCGTCCAGGCCTTGCAGCAGTTGCACGGCCGACGGCGTGACTTCCCGCGCAATCTCGGCAATTGCCTGTTTGGCTTCGACGGTACGGGCTTGCAACGCGGCGTCGGTGACCTGGTTGCTGTCGACCATTTGCTGCAGGCGGTCCAGCCAGTCCAGGTAGCCAGGCAATTGCGTGGTGCAGTGCCAGGCCAGGTGTTCCTTGAGGGTGTCGTTGAACCAGCTTTTCTGCCCGGCGTTCATGTCCAGGTAGTCGTTGAGGCTCCAGGGGATGATCACGTCGAGGTTGCGGTAGGCCAGGCCGACGCGATTGCAGCCGGCGAGCACCAGGCTCAGGGTCAGCAGTACCATCAGGAGTTTGAGCCGGCGCAACATGGGCGAGTCCTTGCACGGATGGGGTTAATGCATGTGAACCTGCGCGGGGTGCGACAGTTCAGCCCATCAATAAAACGACCGCACGGCCTTCAAGGTCAACAGGCCGTCACATTGCGAATTGTGTCCGGAGTAGGCCGAGCAGTCACCGCCACTGAGGCTGGAGTCGCTGTAGATCAGGTCCAGGTCAATGCCTTTCCAGGCGCGGGAAAGTTGTACCGACCAATCGCTGAAGCTGCTGATGGCGCCGTTTTCCACTGACACCGGTGTGCCCAATTGATGGGTGGTGTATTTCATGCTGACGCCGATGCCGAAGGGCTGGGTGCCGCCGAGGTCGGCGAACAGGGTGCTGTCCTGGCGGTCCGGGTCGTTGCTGAAGGACACGCCGAAGCGGTTGCCCAGCAGGTTCAGGCCACCGTAGAACTCTTGGCTGTCGAGGGGGCTGAGTTTGGGGTAGCTGTAATGGATCAAGCCGACTTCGTAACCCAGGGTCTGGTCGAAGGGGCGTTTGAAGCCCATGTAGGAATCGACTTCGAGGTTGCTGGCCGAGGACAAGCCCATGTTCGGGGAAAACTGGCCGAAGTACAGGCCGCTGTCGTGGGTCAGGTCCAGGCCGCCGTGGAACGAGTCGCTGCCCGGAGAAGTGGGCTTGACCAGGCCCTGGGCCATGCTGCGGCTGGGAGTGGTGCCCAATTTCAGGTCGAAGTCCCCCAGTTCACGCTGAAAAATCTGCGCTTCGGCCAGAGGGCTGGCGATCAGAATGCTGACCAGGAAAATGCAGCGTTTAAGCATGCTTCACTCCATGAAAAGCGAGGAGCAGTAACCGATGGATTCGAGCAGATGCCCGTACTAGACGTGTGCAAGGATACCGGCGAATGCCAGGCATTGAGGCCCGTTCGTCGATTAGCTTGATATTGAAGGGTGTACGAGGGTGTTTCGAACTCTAGTCCTAGCGCCTTGAAGGCAAGACGCTTAGGGACCAGATGCAGTGCGCGGGTAGAACGATTATTTCTTGCCCAGGCTGATCTGCTTGGACGGGCCGAAAGTCTGGCCGCTCACGCCCTTGGCAATTTGCTGGATTTCGCCGCCGGATTTGAGGAAAGCAGCAATCTGGCTGTTGATCGATTCGCTGGTTTCAACGGCGGGAGCTGGCTTTGCTTTGCTGTTGGATGCTTTTACACGCATGGCGGCCACTAACCTGTAGAAAATTAACTTGGCCAGGCATCGTACAGGAAATACTTGACAATTGCTTGGCAAATATCCTTCGGGAATAAATACCGGGTTGGAAAATGGCCCAAGTTAAATGCTGAAATAAGGCGCTAACTTACTGTTTTAGCTCGAAACCAACGGCGCGCTCCGGGCTGGCGGCGTGGAAAAATTCAACCGATTGATCAGACGAGCGGGGCAATGCCAGTAGAACGCCATGCCAGCCCGCGATTTTTCAGGCGCGCGCGCGTGCAGGGCCCAACTCGGGTAGAATGCCGCCCACGCAATGAGGGTATTGGAAATGGCTTTAGTCGGGCGCTACAACAGCTTGCAAGTGGTCAAGCACACTAACTTTGGTTTGTACCTTGATGGTGCGCAAGACGGGGAAATCCTCTTGCCTAATCGGTATATCCCTAAAGATATTCCCAGTGAAGATGAAGACTGGCTCAATGTTTTCATTTATCTGGACAGCGATGACAAACTTATCGCCACCACCGAAAAACCCAAAGTTCAAGTCGGCGAATTTGCCAGTTTGAAAGTTGTGGAGGTCAACAGTATCGGGGTGTTCCTCGACTGGGGCTTGCCGAAGGATCTGCTGCTGCCGTATTCGGAAGAAAAGCGTCAGCTGACGGCGGGTGAATATTGCGTGGTGCATGTCTATCTGGACAAACACACCAAGCGCATTACCGCCACTGCACGCCTTGACCGTTACCTGGACAAAACGCCGGCCAACTACCAGGTGGGCCAGGAAGTCGACCTGCTGGTGGCTGAAGCCACGGACATGGGCTTCAAGGCGATTATCAACAACAAGCACTGGGGCCTGATCCACAAAAACGAAGTGTTCAAGTTCCTGCGCCCGGGCAAGGAAGAAAAAGGCTTCATCAAAGAGATCCGCGCCGATGGCAACATCAGCCTGAGCCTGCAACCGGTCGGCCAGGAAGCGGCCTCCAGCCTCAACTCCAAGATCCTCGCCAAGTTGCGCGACAACAACGGCACCCTGCCGGTCAGCGACAAAAGTGATCCGGCGGTGATCAGCAACTTGTTCGGCGTCAGCAAGGGTAACTTCAAGAAGGCCATTGGTGCGCTCTACAAACAGGGCCAGATCGTGATTCATGCGGACCGCATTGAACTAAGCTGAGTACACGCTGCTCTCCTGTAGGAGCGAGCTTGCTCGCGAAAATATTCCAGGCGCTGCGTAGCGTCGGATGTACGTTTTTCGCGAGCAAGCTCGCTCCTACAGGGTTGTGTCATGTCGAAAAGAACGGTTTTTGCCTACCTTGGCACCTTGCTCGCCTTCCTGGTCCTCGACGGCCTCTGGCTTGGCGTGCTCATGGGCCCCACCTACAAATCCCTGCTCGGCCCGCTGATGCTTGATCAGCCGCGCCTGTTGCCTGCGGTGTTGTTCTATCTGCTGTATGTGGTCGGTTGTGTGGTGTTCGTAGTCCTGCCCAGTGCCAGTTGGCAACGTGCTGCGCGGTTGGGTGGGCTGCTGGGCCTGGTGGCCTATGGCACTTATGATTTGAGCAACTGGGCCACGCTTCAGGGCTGGTCTGCCGAGCTCGCGGTGATGGACATGGCATGGGGCACCTGTTTAACCGCTGTGTGCTGCACCGTCGGCCACCTGTGTGCACGGCGTGCGCATCGGTAGTTGGCGGTTGATCAAGATCGAGCCTGCCACTAACAAACCGGCCCCGGCGACAATCAACGCCAAGTGCAGACTACCGCTGAGGTGGCTGCTCACCGAGGCCAGCAGCGGACCGCTCAGTTGGCCGATGGCAAAGCTGGCGGTCAGCAGCCCCGTGCTGCGTTGGTAGCCGTTGGGCGCAACCTCGCGAAGGCGTGCCATTACCAGTTGCATGCAGGCCAGGAAGGGCGCGCCGCACAACAACACCCCCAGGGCCAGGCCCCAACTGTTATCGAGCAGACAGGCGAAGACCCCGGCCGCTTGCAACCACAAGGTTACGATCAGCCAGCGGCGCGTGGTGTCTGGGTGCTTGCCTCGCAGGCTTGCCACCGCCACACCCACAGTGGCTGCCAGGCCGAAGCAGGGCCAGAACAGGTCGGCCTGCCAGGCTCCGTTGAACTGTGCGCTGGCCATCTGCGCCAGAAAGGTCGCCGGGATGATGTAGCCCAAGCCGTACAGGAAATAAATCCAGCACAGATGCGCGATGCTGCCGTTACTGCTTGCCCGGGTTTGAGCTGGCGCCGTGAGGGTTGGCTTGGGCAAAAAAGGCAGGATCGCCAGCAGCATCACCAGGGCCACGACGCCGTAGACCAGCCACAGCATGGCGGAGCCTTGCCCCAACAGGTTTGAGCCCAGCGCCAGCAAGCCCGTCAGCGCAATCCCCAGTCCCGGCCCGGCAAAAACCAGCGCACCCAGGCGCGGCCGCCCGGCGGCGATCGCCAGCGGCTGGCTCAGGCTGGTAATCATCACCAAGGCCCAGGCGCTGGCCACGCCGATTGCGAAGCGCAACAGCAAGTGCGCCCAGAACCCATGGGCCCAGTAGGACGCCAGCGTTAGCAGTACGCAGAGCCACAGCCCACCATAAAGGCGCCCGCGTACAGGGTGACGGCTGCGAGCAAAGATCGAATCCACTGCGCCGACAAAATAGCCCAAGTAATTGGCGGCCGCGATCAGCCCGGCGCCCGTCAAGTCGACTTGACCTTCGCTGAGCAAATGCGGCATTTGCGGGGTAAGGGCGAAGCGGCCAATCCCCATGGCCATCATTAAGGCGATGAAGCTGGCGAGTAAACGAATCTGCGGTGACATGCTCAAGTTTCCTACAGGAAAACGAATGGCTTGTAGGCTAAGGCCGATTGACTTTCTGTAAAATTGAATAATAGTGATTAACTTGTTCAGTTTTGGAGAAAGGTATGGAGTTCAGTCAATTGCGGATTTTCCAGGCCGTGGCGGAGGAGGGCTCCATCACCCGCGCTGCTGAACGTTTGCACCGCGTACCGTCGAACCTGTCGACCCGGCTTAAACAGATGGAGGAGCAACTGGGGGTGGAGCTATTTGTGCGCGAGCGCCAGCGGTTGCAGCTTTCTCCTGCGGGTAAAGTGCTGTTGGACTACAGCACCCGGCTACTGGCGCTGCACGACGAAGCCCACGGCGCCGTTCAAGGCGGGCAACCGGCCGGTGACTTTGTGTTGGGCAGCATGTACAGCACCGCCGCGGTTCACCTGCCGAAGCTGCTGGCGCGCTATCACCGGACTTACCCCATGGTGAACCTGCAAGTGCAGTCGGCGCCCAGCGGGGAGTTGCTGGAAGGTTTGATTACCGGGCGGCTGGATGCAGCATTTGTCGACGGCCCGCTGACCATCGCGACCCTCGATGGCGTACCGCTGTGCGAAGAGCGCCTGGTATTGATTTGTGAAGCCGATCACCCGCCGGTGCGCGGGCCCCAGGACGTTGCTGGCCGCTCGGTGTTCACGTTCCGACGCAGTTGCGCCTACCGTACGCGCCTGGAAACCTGGTTTTCCCACGAGCATGTGGCCATGGGGCGGGCGATCGAGATCGAGTCCTACCAAGGGATGCTTGCGTGTGTGATCGCCGGTTCGGGGGTGGCGTTGATGTCGCAATCGATGCTCGACAGCCTGCCAGGCAAGGACAGCGTGTCCGTTCATCCGCTGACCGGGCCTTTTGCCACTGCGACCACCTGGCTGATGTGGCGAAAGGGTATGCTCGGCGCTAACCTCAATGCATGGATCGACCTGCAACGCGAGTGCAGCCCGGCACGCCTGGCAGATACACGCGCCATTGCTTGAACGATCCGTCAGGATTCGGATCAATCCAGTAATAGTTAGTTGTGGTTTCGTTCAAGCATTACTCAGGACTTAGGGCTACTATCTCTGTAGGAAACGGCGACAAAACTCACGCCGACCAGCACTACCCTCAAAGGGGGCAACCATGAAAGAGAAAATCCAAAACTGGCTCCACGATCTGGGCGTTGCACTGGGCTTGATTGAGCCTCCGCTGCAACCGGTGCCGATCCGTACGGATGATGAGCAGCGTCGGCCACGTCGCCGCTAAGCGTCAGGCCCAAAGAATACGGCAAATAGGGGAGCGGGCTTGCTCGCGAATACGGTGCATCAGCCAAAAAAGGTTGAATGACGCACCGCTCTCGCGAGCAAGCCCGCTCCCACTTTTATTTTGCGCAAGGCAAAAAAACGGGCGCGACACCGACGTCGCAGCCGCTGAAGAAACTATCCTAATAGCTCAAGCCGCCCGAGCCGCCACGGTATCCGGCCTGCGCGACAACACGCTCACCAGTACAAAACTCACCAGTGCTACCGCCAGGCTGTAGTAAATCGGTGTGTTTGCGTCCAACCCATCCTTGAACATAAACACCAGTGCGGTGACGAAGCCCAGCGTCATGGACGTAATTGCACCCGACGTCGTGGCGCGCTTCCAAAATAGCGCGCCAATCAGTGGTACCAACATACCGCCCACCAAAAGGTTATAGGCCAGGGTCAGGGCGCTGATCACGTCATTCACCACCAGCGCGATGCCCAGTACGGCAACCCCGGTCAGCAGCGTGAACAAGCGGTTGATGCCCAGGCTTGATTGCTTGCCACCGCGCAGCCGTGGCAGCAGGTCTTCGGTCAACACGGTGGATGCCGCGAGCAGGGCGGCGCTGGCGGTGGACATCATTGCCGCCAGGGCCGCGGCAATCACCAGGCCACGAATGCCGTCCGGTAACGAAGCTTTGACGATGGCGGCAAAGGCATTGTTGACGTTATCCAGGTCCGGGATCAGCACGTGAGCCGCCATGCCAATCAGGGCGCAGGCCAGACCGTAGAGAATGCAGTAGAAACCGGCGAAAGTACCCGCGTACTGGGCGACCTTTTCATCACGAGCGGTGAACACGCGCTGCCAGATATCCTGGCCAATCAGGATGCCGAAGAAGTAGATCAAGAAGTAGGTGATGATCGTGTCCCAGCCGATCGCGGTAAAGCTGAAGCTCGACGCCGGCAGCTTGGCCACCAGTTCATCCCAGCCGCCGACGCGGTACAGGCAGATGGGCAGCAGGATGAAGATCAGGCCGACGGTCTTGATCACAAATTGCACGATATCGGTCAGGGTCAGCGACCACATGCCACCGATGGTCGAATACACCACCACCACGCCGCCGCCTACCAGCACCGACAGCCAGAACGGCAAGTCGAACAGCACTTGCAATACGGTAGCGATGGCCAGGATCGAAGTCACGCCGAGCATCAGGGCATAGGCCAGCATGATCACCGCGCTGGCCTGACGTGCCATGGGGTTGTAACGCTTTTCCAGGACCTGGGTAACGGTGAAGATTTTCAGTTTCAGCAGCGGCTTGGCCAGGAACAGGTTCAGCGCAATGATCCCGGCGCCCAGCGCGGCGCACAGCCAGAAACCTGAAATGCCGTGCACATAACCCAGGCGCACGGTGCCGACGGTGGAGGCGCCGCCCAATACTGTGGCGGCCATGGTGCCCATGTACAGCGACGGGCCGAGGTTACGGCCTGCCACCAGGTAGTCTTCGTGGGTCTTGGCGCGGCGCATACCGTAGTAGCCGAGCACGAGCATACCGGCGGCGTAGATGAGTACGACGAATAAATCCAAAGCCATGACGGTGATTCTCCGATTATCTTTTTTATGGGCGATCAGGCGGCAGCCGGCTCGGTCAACACGCGAGCGAAGGTCAGGTACATCTTGGGTCGGGGATCTATATGATCCCCTTGATTGTTAGTGTGAAGGCATCAGCGATGCGCGACGCCAGGCAATACGCAGAGCATCTCGTACAGCAAGTTGGCGCCGAGCAACGAGGTATTGCCGGTGGTGTCGTAAGGCGGCGAAACTTCTACCAGGTCGCAACCAATCAGATCCAGGCCTTGGCAGCCACGGATGATTTCGATGGCCTGGATGGTGGTCAGCCCACCGATTTCCGGAGTGCCGGTGCCGGGCGCCCAGGCGGGGTCGATGCCGTCGATATCGAAGCTGAGGTACACCGGGCCGCCGCCGACTTTTTCTCGCACTTGTGCCATCAACGGGGCAAGGGAGTGGTGCCAGCATTCTTCGGCCTGGACCACGCGAAAGCCTTGCTTGCGGCTCCAGTTGAAGTCTTCGGCGGTGTAGCCCTGGGCACGCAGGCCGATCTGCACCACGCGGTCGCAATCGAGCAAACCTTCTTCCACGGCGCGGCGGAAGGTGGTGCCGTGGGCAATTTTTTCGCCGAACATGTGGTCGTTGACGTCGGCGTGGGCATCGATGTGCACCAGCCCGACCTTGCCGTGTTTCTTGTGGATCGCCCGCAGGATCGGCAGGGTGATGGTGTGGTCGCCACCCAGCGTCAGGGGGATAACGTCGTGCTCAAGGATTTCATCGTAGGCCTCTTCGATGATGCGCACGGCGTCGAGCAGGTTGAAGGTGTTGATCGCCACGTCGCCGATATCGGCCACCGACAGTGAGTCGAACGGGGCAGCGCCGGTGGCCATGTTGTAGGGGCGGATCATCACCGACTCGGCGCGGATTTCCCGAGGGCCGAAGCGGGTGCCGGCGCGCAGCGAGGTGCCGATATCCAGGGGTACGCCGATAAAAGCGGCGTCCAGGCCTTTGGCCGTTTGCAGGTGGGGAAGACGCATCATGGTGGCGATGCCGGCGAAGCGCGGCATTTCGTTGCCGCCCAGTGGTTGGTGGAAAATCTTGTCCACGGGATTGCCTCATCGTTGTTTTGTTTATTGATGGCCGATTCTGCGAAAAGCCTGGGGCAGGAAGAATCGGCAGGGGCAAATACTTAGTTCAGATTTTTCTAAACTAAAGCCCGGGGTAAACTCCCTGATCCTGTAGGAGCGAGCTTGCTCGCGAAAAACGTCAACGATAATGCGGACATCCAGAATATTCGCGGCGTCCTCAGGTTTTTCGCGAGCAAGCTCGCTCCTACAGTTCAAGCATTTGGAGACCTGATGGCCAACGCCTTGCCCGACCTCAAACTCCTGCGCATCTTCGTCAGCGTCGTGCGTCACCAGGGGTTCGCCAACGCCCAGCACGAGCTGAACCTTTCGACGTCGGCCATCAGTACGTATATGAGCCAACTCGAATCCGCCCTGGGCCTGGTGCTGTGCCATCGAGGTCGCGGCGGCTTCAGCCTGACCAGCAAGGGCGAGTTGTTTCATCAGGAAACCCTGCGCCTGCTGGGCGAGCTCGAAGGCTTCGAGCAATACGCCGCTGCGCTCAAAGGCGAGTTGCGCGGCACGCTCAAATTGGGCGTACTTGATTCCACCGTCAGCGACAAGGCCCTGCCGTTCGCTGAGGTGATTGGCGCCTACAGCCTGGAACATCCCGCGGTTCACTTGAACCTGTCGGTGATGAGCCCCTACGAACTGCAACTGGGCGTGCAGGATAACCGCCTGGACCTGGCCATCGGTGCGTTCTCCAACCGCATGAGCGGCCTGATCTATATGCCGCTGTACCGCGAACAGCACTGGCTGTATTGCAGCAACCGGCACCCGCTGTTCAGCGAGCGGCGCATTCCCGAGCAGGTCATCACCCAGCAGCGTATGGTCGGGCGTGGCTACTGGAGCCAGGCCGAGCTGGCGCGCCACGGCTTCAAGCACAGCGCCGCGACCGTCGAAAGTATGGAAGCGCAGTTGATCCTGGTATTGTCCGGCGCCTACATCGGCTACCTGCCCGAACACTACGCCCAGGCCTGGGCCGACAAGGGTGACCTGCGCGTATTGCTGCCGGCGACCTTCGGCTACCAGGCGCCGTTTTCGATGATCATGCGCCGTGGTCGTAGCCGTGAACCGCTTATCCAGACCTTCCGCGACTTGCTCAAGACCCAGCTCAACCAGGCCTGAAAAAACATGTCCAGACCCCAATGCCCGCATTGCTTGCGGCCGACCACCCACTGCCTCTGTGCACTGATCCCGACCCTCGACAGCCGCACTCGCGTGTTGCTGTTGCAGCACCCCAGCGAGGTCGGCCATGCGCTCAATACCGCGAGGTTGGCGGCGTTGGGCTTGAAGAATGCGCAGTTGGTGGTAGGGGAGGTGTTTGATGATCTGGCGACGTTATTGAGCCCGCCTGGGTATCAGGCACGGCTGTTGTTTCCGGCCGATGAGGCGCAGCCTTTGCAGGCTTATATGCCCGGCGATCAGCCCCTGCTGTTGGTGGTTCCGGATGGCACCTGGCGCAAAGCGCGCAAGCTGCTTCACCTCAACCCGTTGCTGGCTGCGCTGCCACGCGTGACCCTGGCTGATGGCGGCATTTCACGTTATCGACTGCGCAAGGCCCCTGGTCCAGGAGCGCTGTCGACGGTGGAAGCTATTGTGCAAGCGTTGCAGGTGCTGGAAGCGCCGGTATCGTTCGAACCGCTGCTCAAACCCTTTGAAGCGCTGATCGAAGGGCAGATTGCGGCGATGGGGGAAGAAGTTTTTCAGAAAAACCATGGCGACGGGCGGCGGGAATAGCAGGTTAATCGAGGCGCGCTTATCGGGGCATAGGTATCTACACAACTCTTTGGTGCGACGCCGGACTTGTGGGAGGGGGCTTGCCCCCGATGGCGGCCTCAGGGCCGACCAGGATGCTGGACTTTGATCGAGTGCATATCCGTTATTTGGGTCACGGCTGCTATTGGTTCCGCTTTTACAGCGGGTCACTTTGGAAAAGAGCCCCAAAGTAACCAAAGGGCTCTTGCCCCACCACTCGGCACCTCGCTTAGGCTCGGTGTGCCCGTAATCCGCCATGGATTTGGGGGGCCGCCGCCACGCGCCATCCATGGCGCGGGGCGGCTAAACCGGCATCCCTGCCGGTTTACCCCCCAAATCCCTGTCGAATTCCGGCCAGCGTGGTTTAACGGGGCGCCTAAGATCAAGATCAAAAGCAGATCAAGAGCGGCTCGCTTCGCATCGTGGTTACGGTTGGCAGTGGCTACAAAAGTTGTGTAGATACCCATGCTTATCGGGGGCAAACCCCCTCCCACAGTTGACCGAGTTCCAACGTGAGAACGTAGTCGAATGTGGGAGGGGGCTTGCCCCCGATGGCGTCGCAACAGTCGCCATATTATTGGCTTATTCCTATAAGCCATAAGCACCACACTTTGCGTGATATGGCCCGCCGTCCTTTCCCGGTATGATGTCCGCCCCCGCAGTCTGGATTGCGAATACGCCATGACCTTGCAGTACCCCACAATCGCCGATTGCGTCGGCAACACGCCCCTGGTCCGCTTGCAACGCATGGCGGGTGAAACCAGTAATACCCTGTTGCTCAAGCTCGAAGGCAACAACCCGGCCGGCTCCGTCAAGGATCGCCCGGCGTTGTCGATGATTGCTCGCGCCGAGTTGCGCGGGCAGATCAAGCCGGGCGACACCCTGATCGAGGCCACCTCGGGTAACACCGGGATCGCCCTGGCTATGGCCGCGGCGATCAAGGGTTACAAGATGGTGCTGATCATGCCCGACAACGGCAGCGCCGAGCGCAAGGCGGCGATGACTGCCTATGGTGCCCAGTTGATCCTGGTCACTCAGGAGGAGGGTATGGAAGGTGCCCGGGACCTCGCCGAACGTATGGCCGCCGAAGGCCGTGGTGTGGTGCTCGATCAGTTCGCCAACGGTGACAACCCCGAGGCGCACTACACCAGCACCGGCCCGGAAATCTGGCGCCAGACCCAGGGCACCATTACTCATTTCGTCAGTTCCATGGGAACCACCGGCACCATCATGGGCAATTCGCGCTACCTCAAGGAGCAGAACCCGGCGATCCAGATCGTCGGCCTGCAACCGATGGAAGGTGCGGCCATTCCTGGTATCCGCCGCTGGCCCGAAGAGTACCTGCCGAAGATCTACAACGCGACGCGGGTAGACCGCATCATCGACATGGCCCAGCGCGAAGCCGAAGACACGACCCGCCGCCTGGCCCGTGAAGAGGGCATCTTCTGCGGCGTGTCCTCCGGCGGCGCCGTGGCCGGTATGTTGCGCTTGTCCAAAGAAGTGGAAAACGCGGTGATCGTCGCGATCATCTGTGACCGAGGCGACCGTTACCTGTCGACCGGCATTTTCGACGAACCCAACTGATGGCCAAGCACGAGAGAGGCTTGCGCTTCCAGCCAACGGGCGGCAGCCGGGCCCCGCAGATCCCGGTGGGCAAGAAACAACGCCTGACCATCGAGCGCCTGGCCAATGATGGCCGTGGCATTGTGTTCTTTGAAGGCCGCACCTGGTTTGTGAATGGCGCGCTGGCCGGCGAAGAAGTGGAAGCACGGGTGTTGGGTACCCATGGCAAAGTGGTCGAGGCCCGTACCGAGCGGGTGTTCCAGGCCAGTGAGCTGCGGCGCCCTGCGCCCTGCGCTCATGTGGGCCGCTGTGGCGGCTGCAGCGTGCAGCATCTGCCTCATGACCAGCAACTTGCCCTGAAACAGCGCATGCTCGCCGAGCAACTGTCGCGGGTGGCAGGTGTCGAACCGCAAGAGTGGGCGCCGCCGTTGAGCGGGCCGGAGTTCGGGTACCGGCGTCGCGCCCGTGTGGCCGTACGCTGGGATGCCAAGGCGAAAAAGCTCGAAGTGGGTTTTCGCGCCGTGGCCAGCCAGGACATTGTCGCCATCGATGACTGCCCGGTGCTGGTACAAGCCTTGCAACCTATCATGCAGCGCTTGCCGAATATGCTGCGTCGCCTGAGCAAACCGCAGGCGCTGGGGCATGTGGAGCTGTTCAGTGGTTCGTCCATCGCCGTGTTGCTGCGGCATATGGCACCGCTGTCCGAAGCAGATTTGCTGATCCTGAAAGAATTTTGCACCTTCCATGAAGCCCAATTGTGGCTGCATGGCGAGGGCCAGCCGGAACCTGTCGAGCCCGATCAGGCCCTGGGCTTTCGCCTGGATGCCTGGGATCTGGAGCTGGCTTACCGGCCGGGAGATTTTGTGCAGGTCAACGCCGGGGTCAATCAGGCGATGGTTGCCCAGGCACTCGAATGGCTGGCGCCACAAGCCGACGAACGGGTGCTGGACCTGTTTTGCGGGCTGGGCAACTTCGCCTTGCCACTGGCGCGCCAGGTGCGCGAAGTGGTGGCTGTAGAGGGTGTGCAGACCATGGTGGACCGTGCAGCGCTCAATGCTGCGAGCAACCATTTGTCTAACGTGCAGTTCTTTCAGGCCGATCTGTCTGCGCCTTTGACTGACGCGCAATGGGCCAAACAGGGCTTTTCTGCGGTACTCTTGGACCCACCCCGCGATGGTGCCCAAGAGGTTGTGCGCAAGCTCGCTACCCTTGGGGCAAAGCGCCTGGTGTATGTGTCCTGTAACCCAGCCACGCTGGCGCGGGACACGGTTGAGTTGGTCAAGCAAGGCTACCGGCTAAAGCGTGCCGGGATCCTCGACATGTTTCCGCAGACTGCGCATGTCGAGGCCATGGCGTTATTTGAAGCGGGCTAGGATGCCCGTTTAATCCGACTGGCCTGCGTTCTCCAAGGCCTTGGTACTGCTACGGAGCTCGCAGTAAAAGTCGGCGATGATTTTGGCGCATCGAAGGTGCGTCGTAGGGAAGGTAAGCAAGATGGTACAGGTGAGAGCACACCAGCCGATCAACACCGACGGCAGTATCAATCTGGAGGCATGGCTGGATCATGCCGTCAGTGTCGACCCGGCACTGGACCGTGAAGCCTTGAAAGCAGCCTGCGAGTTCGCTCGTGAGTCTGAGCAGCAAGACAATGCGGCCAAGAACCTGTGGGCCGAAGGCACTTCAAGCTTTCGCACCGGGTTGGAAATCGCCGAGATCCTTGCCGATCTCAAACTGGACCAGGATTCGCTGATCGCCGCCGTGCTCTATCGCGGCGTGCGCGAAGGGCATATTGCGTTGGCCACCGTTGGTCAGCGTTTCGGTTCGGTGGTGGCCAAGCTGATCGACGGCGTGCTGCGCATGGCCGCCATCAGCGCCAGCCTCAGCCCACGCCAGTCCATGGTGCTGGGCACCCAGGGCCAGGTGGAAAACCTGCGCAAGATGCTGGTGGCGATGGTCGACGACGTGCGCGTTGCCCTGATCAAGCTGGCCGAGCGTACCTGCGCGATCCGTGCGGTGAAGACCGCCGATGACGAAAAGCGTAACCGCGTCGCCCGCGAAGTTTTCGACATTTACGCGCCGTTGGCCCACCGCCTGGGGATCGGCCACATCAAGTGGGAGCTGGAGGATTTGTCCTTCCGCTACCTGGAACCGGACCAATACAAACAGATCGCCACGTTGCTGCACGAACGGCGCCTGGATCGCGAGCGCTTTATCAGCGACGTGATGGGCCAGTTGCGTTCCGAACTGCAAGCGACCGGCGTGGACGCCGACATCAGCGGCCGCGCCAAGCACATCTATTCGATCTGGCGCAAAATGCAGCGCAAGGGCCTGGCCTTCAGCCAGATATACGACGTGCGGGCGGTGCGCGTGCTGGTGCCGGAAATGCGCGATTGCTACACCGCGCTGGGCATCGTCCACACCCTGTGGCGCCACATCCCCAAGGAATTCGACGACTACATCGCCAACCCCAAGGAAAACGGCTACCGCTCGCTGCACACCGCCGTGATCGGCCCTGAAGGCAAGGTGCTGGAAGTGCAGATCCGCACCCACGCCATGCACGAAGAAGCCGAGCTGGGGGTGTGTGCGCACTGGCGCTACAAGGGCACCGACGTCAAGGCCGGGTCCAACCAGTACGAAGAGAAGATCTCCTGGTTGCGCCAAGTGCTGGAATGGCACGAAGAACTCGGCGACATCGGCGGCCTGGCCGAGCAACTGCGGGTGGATATCGAGCCGGACCGGGTCTATATCTTCACGCCTGACGGCCACGCCATCGACTTGCCCAAAGGCGCCACGCCGCTGGACTTTGCCTACCGCGTGCACACCGAAATCGGGCATAACTGCCGCGGCGCCAAGATCAACGGGCGTATCGTGCCGCTCAACTACAGCCTGCAAACCGGTGAACAGGTCGAGATCATCACCAGCAAGCACGGCACGCCGAGCCGCGACTGGCTGAACCCGAATCTGGGCTACATCACCACTTCGCGGGCGCGTGCGAAGATCGTCCACTGGTTCAAGCTGCAGGCGCGCGACCAGAACGTTGCCGCCGGCAAGACCCTGCTCGAACGCGAACTGGCGCGCCTGGGCCTGCCTCAGGTGGATTTCGACAAGCTGGCCGAAAAAGCCAACATGAAGATCGCCGAAGACATGTTCGCCGCCCTTGGTGCCGGTGACCTGCGCCTGGCGCAACTGGTCAACCTGGCCCAGCAACTGGTCGAGCCGGAGCGCGGCAACGAACAGCTGGAGCTGATCCCGCGCAAAGCCACCGGCTACAAACCGGGCAAGCGCGGCGATATCCAGATCCAGGGCGTGGGCAACCTGATGACGCAAATGGCCGGCTGCTGCCAGCCGTTGCCGGGCGACGCCATCGTCGGCTATATCACCCAGGGCCGCGGCGTGAGCATTCACCGCCAGGACTGCGCCTCGGTGCTGCAACTGGGCGGGCGCGAGCCGGAGCGGATCATCCAGGTCAGCTGGGGGCCGGTGCCGGTGCTCACGTATCCGGTGGACATCATCATCCGTGCCTACGACCGTTCAGGCCTGCTGCGTGACGTCTCGCAAGTGCTGCTCAACGAGCGGATCAACGTGCTGGCGGTCAATACCCGATCGAACAAAGAGGACAACACGGCGTTGATGTCCCTGACCATCGAGATTCCGGGGCTGGATGCGCTGGGGCGCTTGCTGGGGCGGATATCCCAGTTGCCGAACATCATCGAGACCCGGCGTAACCGCACCCCGTGATTAGCAGGATGACAGCCGACTGACATGTGGAGTTGTTTTCTGTGGGAGCTGGCTTGCCTGCGATAGCATCACCTCGGTCTAACTGAAGCACCGAGTCGCAAGCATCGCAGGCAAGCCAGCTCCCACATTGGATTTTCAGCGGAAAGAGATACGATGTATTCACTCGAAGACCTGCTGCACCTGATGAACCGCCTGCGCGACCCGCAGTACGGCTGCCCGTGGGACATCAAGCAAACCTACGCGACCATCGTCCCGCACACGCTGGAGGAGGCCTATGAAGTGGCCGACGCCATCGAGCGCGGCGACTTTGACCATCTGCAAGGCGAGCTGGGCGACCTGCTGTTCCAGGTGGTGTATTACAGCCAACTGGCGCGGGAAGAAGGGCGCTTTGAATTTGCCGGGGTGATCGACAGCATCACGCGCAAGCTGATTCGGCGCCATCCCCATGTGTTTCCCACCGGCGACCTGTATGCACCGCTGGATATCCCGCAGTTGAGCGAAGAACAGGTCAAGGAGCGCTGGGAGCAGATCAAAGCTGAGGAGCGCGCAGAAAAGTCCGACGCTCCCGAGCAACTCTCCCTACTCGATGATGTGCCCACCGCCTTACCCTCGTTGTCCCGCGCGGCCAAATTGCAAAAGCGCGCCAGCCAGGTCGGTTTCGACTGGCCGGCCGCCTTGCCGGTGGTGGACAACGTGCGTGAAGAGTTGGATGAAGTGCTCGAAGCCATGGCCGATAACGATCCGCAGGCCATTGCCGATGAAGTCGGTGACCTGCTGTTTGCCGCCGTCAACCTGGCTCGTCACCTCAAGGTTGACCCGGAAACTGCACTGCGCGGTGCCAATGCCAAGTTCGAACGCCGTTTCCGATTTATCGAACAGGCATTGCGCGATACGCACCAACCCATAGAAGATTGCACCCTCGAAGAGTTGGACGCCCTGTGGGGCGAAGCCAAACGCCAGGAAAAGAATGTGTCCAGCTGCGGTTGAGCAGCTGCCTAAGTGAGTAAGCACCATGAGCCTTTCCCTTCGCGACCAGTTGCTCAAAGCAGGTCTGGTCAACCAAAAGCAGGCCAAACAGGTCGGCAAAGAGAAGCAGAAGCAGCAGCGTCTGGTCCACAAGGGCCAGGCCGAAGTCGATGATACCCAGGCACGCCTGGCCGCTGAGGCACACGCCGAGAAGGTCAAGCGTGACCAGGAACTCAACCGCCAGCAGCAGGAAAAAGCCGAGGCCAAGGCGCGTACCGCCCAGGTCAAGCAACTGATCGAAACCTCGCGTCTGCCCAAGCTGACCACCGAGGACTACTACAACTTCGTCGATGACAAGAAGGTCAAGCGCCTGTCGGTCAACACCTTGATGCGTAACAAGCTGAGCAACGGCTCCCTGGCCATCGTGCACCACGGTGGTGGTTATGAGGTGATCCCGCGGGAGGCGGCGCTGAAGATTCAGGAGCGCGCACCGGAGCGCATCGTGCAGCTCAACATCCTCACCGAAAGCCAGGTGCCGGATGAGGACGATCCGTACGCCGCCTACCAGATCCCTGATGATCTGATGTGGTAAGCCGTTAGAAACGACAAACCCCGCCAAAAGGCGGGGTTTGTGTTTTAAGCGTGCAGCCTGTTACCAATCCACTGCGTAACTCAGGCTGAAGGTACGACCTTCGGCATTCGGGTACGGTGCGCGGGCGTTGGCCTGGGCGAACATGTTCTGGTAGTTGCGGTTGGTGAGGTTGTACACCGCACCTTCAAGACGACCTACCGGTAGCCGTACCGAGCCCAGCAGATCAACCAGGGTGTAGCCCTGGATATCGCGACCGTTGTTGTCCTTGGCCGCAGCGTCATAATCGGCCAGGCGCATTCCCTGCAAGCGCAGGCTGTAGTCGTCACGCTGATAGCCCACAAAGGCGGTGGTCTTGGCGGGGGAGATGCGCGTGGCGGGCAGGTCGATCCATTTGCCGTTCTGCTGGGTCTCGCCCTTGGCGTAAGCGTAAGTACCGCCGACGGACCATTGGTCGTTGACGTTGTAGGTCAGGCTGGTTTCGGCACCGCGCACGCGTTCTTTCTGGTTGATCAGACGCAATACACGGTCGTTGGCATCGTAGAACTGCGTGACGTCCGAGGTGTTTTCATACGCGGTGACACTGGCCTGCCACTTGTCCCAGTCGCCACGCCAGCCCAGCTCATAGCTGTCGACTTTCAGGGCCTGGGCATTGAGGTCCTGAATATCGTATTTGCTGTTCACGTCACGCAGGAAGCGCTGGATATCCGGCAGGGAAAAGCCCTGGCTGAAGTTGACGAACACGTCCTGGTTTTCGGTCAGGTGATACACCGCCCCAAGGTTATACAGCGTGTCATCGTATTTGAGCGTGCCGCCGGGCAGTGTGGCGCGGTTGCCGGTCTGGACGATTTCGCCGTAGGCGATGCTGTCGGAGACCTCGCTCTCAATCCACTCGCGACGTACACCACCGCGTAAGGTCCAGTCATTGATGTCGTAGGACAGCTGACCAAAGATGGCTTTGGTGGTGGTCTCGATGTCCGGGCCCAGTTCGAAGGTGGTCCCGGTTTTGCTGTAGTTCAGGCCATTGACCCGATATTGGTCGCCGCGCTGGCGTGAGGTTTCATGATCATAGTCAGCCCCCCACACCAGGTTGCCGGTTGCCGGGCCGATGTCCGGCATCTGCGTATCGATCGCCGCACGCAGGCCATAGACATCCTGCACGCTGTTGTTGTCGGACACGCCTGCCCGGCCTCGGGACAGGTCCGGGAAGAACAGTGCATCGGCCCGCCGCCAGTAGCTTTCGACCTGCAGGCCCTGGCCGTAGAAGTCCTTGTCGGCGTAGTTGAGGTTGACCGCCTGGTTGTGGGTGTAGGGTTGATCGTTCAGGTCCAGGCCTTTTACGGCGACTGCGTCGCTGGTGATGCGAGGGTTCTTGGTGTAGCGGGTGTCTTGTTCGTCTTTGTAGTCTTGCAGCGACAGGCTGATCTTCTTGTCATCATCAAGCTCGTAGCCGAAGCGACCTTGCAGGTCGTAGGTGTCGGTGTCCATGTTGCTGCCCTGGGACGTATCCTGGGGAATGCGCTTGCCGTTACCGTCGAACTGGTCGTTGCGCTGCACGGTGTTGCCCGACAGATACCAGTCCAGCGGGCCCTTGCGCCCGGTGGCGCTTTGGAACGCCTGGTAAGCGAACCCCTTGTGGCTGAAGTTGTTGCCGGCGGTCATGCCGATCTTGCTGCTGAAGGCCAGGTCCTCACCGTTGTTGCGTTTGGTGATGATGTTGATGATGCCACCCGATGCACCTGCGCCGTAGACGCTGCTGGCGCCGGAGATCACTTCGATGCGCTCGATGCTTTCCGGTGCCACGCTGTTGAGCTGACGGAAGTTATCACGCGTGGCGTTTTGTGAAACGCCATCGATCAGGATCAGGGTATTACGCCCGCGAAGCGTCTGGCCGAAGTTGCTCATGCCGCCGCTGGACGGCGCAATGCCAGGCACCAGTTGGCCGAGGATATCCGCGACCCGACGCCCTGCGCCGGTTTGCTGGCGAATCTGCTCTTCGTTGATGACCTGCACGGAACCTGGGATCTGCGCGATGCTGGTTTCATTGCGCGTGGCCGACACCACGGTCGCTTGCAGCTGCAGGCTGGTTGGCGCTGCTTGCGTCGGCTCTGTCTGTTCGGCCCAGGCGGGCGCACTCATCGAGCCGAGAAGCGGCAGCAGAACGGCCAATTGCGATTTGTTCATGGGTTTGTCTCAGAGTTATTAGAAGTATTGACAGAAAAATCGGGTGTCTCAGGCGCTCGCGTATATGAACGGATAGCGCGGATACTCACGGCGGCCAATGCATAGGTCAGTGCGACCAGCCAGAAGCTGTGCGCCAGGCCCACCCACCCCATGCCGATACCGCCTATCAAGGCGCCGCACAGCGCACCTGCTTTGGCGGCGCTGTTACCCATGCCCAGGGCAAAACCCTGCTGGCTGGACGCGACGGTATTGGCGATCAGCGTGTAGGCCACGGGCAGCAAAGCTCCCTGCCACACGCCCCACAGCAACCGGCTGGCGATGAACCCCAACCATTCACTGGCCAGCGCCGTGCAGGCCAGCGTGAGGGCGCAGGCCCAGGTGACCCATTCGATGATGCGCAGCGTATGCGCTGGCTGATGTCGATCGAACAGGCGGCCCCATAACGGCGCAGACAGTGCCAGGGTCAAGGCGCTGGCGCCATAGCTGGCGCCGATCAGCCACGCGGGCGCCTGCAAAACCTCGGCAACATATAAAGCGTAAAACGGTTGCGGCATCATCCTGGCTGCCTGGATCAATACGATGATTCCCAACATCGCGCCAAGCCAGCCTTTGGGCAGTGCGACAGGCTTCGACGGGCGGGCGGGTCTGGAGCGAGGTGAATCGCTGGGCAAGAACGTGCTGATTATCGCGCACAACAGGCAGACGGCGGTGGCGCTGTAGCACAGCAATGCGAAACCGGATATGTCCATCAGCCAGCCGCCCAATACCGGCCCGGCCAGGGAGCCTACGGCGGTGGCTGATTGCAGCCGCGCAAGAATGTGACCGCGCCCACCCTCGCCGCAGCAGGCCAGTGCGTAGGCTTGGGCAGCTGCAATGAAGCCGGCCAACGCACCTTGCACCACGCGGATGACCACCAGCCACCACGGATCAGGCGTTATCGCAGCCAGCGCCTGGCACACCGCCAGTGCCAGCAATGCACGGATGATCATGGGCTTGTGGCCGGTACGGTCGCCCAGTTTCCCCCACATGGGTGTGAGGATCATTGCTGCCATCATCGGCCCGGCATACACCAGCGAAGACAGCAGGCCGGTGTACTGGGCATTGGCGACGCCCAACAGCTTCTGGATTTGCAGCGGCCAAAACGGTCCGCTCATCTCCATCGCCCCCATCGACACCAACTGAATCACCACCAGCAGCCGCAGCGCTGTGTTGTTAGTCGGCATTGGCGGCCGCACTCAAGGGGTTGGGCAGGCGCCCGACGATATCGGCATGACTCTCCAGCAGGCGCATACGCATGAACGATTTGGCCGGCCACGGTTGCTCCAGCAGTGCTTCGCGCTCGGCTGCCCAGCGTTGCGGTTCAACCTGAGCGCGCAGGTCGTCGAAACACTGGCTGACTTGTGCCGACAGCTCATTCCAGAGCAGCGCCTGGGGGATGTCGAAGTGGCGCGCAGCGAGCAGGATCAGCTCCCCCAGGTGGCACATGAATACGGTGTGCAGCAGCTTGTCCCGTACAAAGCCTGCGTCGTCGTACAGCGTCATCTTCGGGTCGTGCAGTTCAATGTCCAGGCCGTGGGCATGCAAGGTTTTGCGGTCGATACGGATATCGCCGAAATCGCGCAACAGCAGGCGGCTCAATTGCCCGTCTGCGGCCATGACCATAAAGGAGTTCTGCTGATGGGCCTCGAACGCAACGCCGTAGCGCAAATACATGCCCAGCAGTGCCTGCACACTGATCGCCGCGTAATCATGGAAAAACGCGAGCATAGCCGCCGCGTCATCCTGGCCTTGGCTCAGGCGCACCCATTGGCGCAGCAGCGGCTGGCCGTGTTGATCAATGGCAAACAGGCTGCCCACCGGCACGGCCATTTCCCCGGGCTTAAGCTGGCTGTGGGGATTGTCGCGATAGAGCACCGCCAGGTGGCGGGAGTGCTCGTCATTGGCCGGTATTGGCTTGAAATGCACACCGATACGCTCGGGAACGATGCTGAGGATTTTCCCAATCGCAGGCTCGCGCTCCAGGATGGTCAGCAGCAGGTGGCTGATCCGTGGGCCCATGCGCGCCGAACGCGGTGAGACGGTGCGCTGCACGCTGGTCAGGCGCAGCGACACGGGCAGTTTGACCATGGGCGCATCGCAGCGGCCTTCAGGCAATACAGTCCTGAAGGACATGGTGGGGTGGGCGGTAAACGCGACGATATCGGTCAGCACCAGCAGCTTGTCGCCGATTGCATCGGCGAACAGCTGAGGCAGCTCCTGGCGTGCCTGCCAGGGATGGGAAGGCAACGGCAGATAATCGCCAGCCTCAAGGCCCTGTGCGTGAAGTGTCGCGGTTAGTTGCTGCGCCGCCTGTGGAAAGTGCTTGCTCCACCACTGCCAGTAATCTGCAGTCCCGGCCAACGTTTCGACATGGGCAAATTGGCGATGCAGTGCGCACAGCAGTACCGGGAAGCGTGCTTCGAATTCCGGCGAATAATTGATGACCTGCTCGGTATTCAGGCCCAGCTTGGTCTTGTAATTGGGGTGCCACGGGTGACCCAATGTTCCCCACTGCTCAAGCACGGATGTCGGGTTGGTAGCGCCTGAACTGTTCTTGAGATGACTCAGCAAGTTGCCTTGATGCACCGGGTCCATGGACGCATGCAGCTTGAGCGTCCATTGCTCATGGAAGGCGAGGCACAAGGTGTCGTTGATGAAGCTGTCGTCGATCTCGACGTTGAGGCGGTTGAGCACTTCCAGGTCTGCCGGTGAGGTGAGGCTGGCGTTAAGCAGCGTCAACAACTGTGATGGGAATTGGATCTTCTGGTCGGTCTGGCCTTCGCGCAACAGAACGACTTCGCCACGCAGGTCCCAGCTTGCCATGCGGCCAGGGCGCAAATGTTCAAAACGTAGTTGGGCCCGGCAAGGCAATGTCAGTGAGCAATGTCCGTGTTCGTCATAAGTGAGGGTGTTGGGGTCGAGCAGGCTTTCACGAAACAATGCCTGGATCAGGCGTTGGAAGCTGCGTTCGGCGGCGGGTGCCAGCGTATTGATCAGGGCGTCAAGGCTGATGTGACTGGCTTGAAATTGCGCGGTGGCAAGTGCCTCGCTCCAGCGTTCCAGCAACGAGATGTCTGGCTGCGTGCTATTTCCGTGCATCAAATGGATTCCCTAATCGTGAGCCTGAATGAAAGGTGCACGAATGGTATCGAGAATCATTATTTTTGTGTGCTTTTGTTACATAAATTCATATCGAATTCTTGAAAAAAAACCGCGCTCCAAAAGCGCGGTTTCTTGTAGACGGTCCGGCTGCGTGGGCCGGGCGTCGAGCTGATTTCAGCGCTTCAGGAGCTTTTCGCCTGGCGTTGCAATTCGAGAGTTTCGAGCTCGTTTTTATAATTATGGGCATCGCTCTCGTTGTGGAACATACCGACCAATACGTCTTGCTGATGGACATCCCAGATGTGAATCCCGTGGCCTACCGCCTCGTGGGACATATGTTCATCGTCGCGTTCAGTTACTTTTACAGTCATCTGCTTGCTCCAATCTCTGGTGGGTCTGCGGCAAGTCGTCGCAGGCCTTTGTTATATGATTTGTTAGCTTGCTAAGTAAACTGATTTTGCGCGCAATAATTCATTGCAGGAAGCGCAACAATGCTGGAGGCCGCGTAAACCGAGGCATTGCGTCGCCATGGCAGAGGCTTTATGACAAAAGTTTCATGTTCGGGGCGGCCAGGTTGACCTCGGCACCGCCATCGCAGGCAAGCCAGCTCCCACCTTGAAATGCATTCCCCTGTGGGAGCTGGCTTGCCTGCGAAGGCGGCCTGACAGGCGACACTGTTATACCGAGTACATATCCATTCCTGCGGTAACGGCCACTTAGGGTTCCGCCTGACGGCGGCTCACTTTTGAAAAGCGCAAAAGTAAGCAAAACGCTCTTGCCCCACCACTCGGCACCTCGCTTAGGCTCGGTGTGCCCGAACACAGGCTTGAATCCGTGGGCCGCCGCCACGCGCCATCCATGGCGCGGGGCGGCTAACCCGGCGTCCTGCCGGGTTACCCACGAATTCAAGCCTGCGTTCGGCCAGCGTGGTTTAACGGGGCGCCTGAGATCAAGAGCAAGATCAAGAGCGGCTCGCTTCGCATCGTGGTTACCGTCTGCTGCTACAGCCCAAAAGTTGTGTAGATACCTATGCTGCGATAGCGGTAGTGGCTCGCCCTAAAAATGCCAGGCAAAAAAAAGCCCCGCATTCAGCGAGGCTCTTTTCCGGTGCATCAGCAATCAGCTGCCTTTGACGGCCTTACCGTCAACGGTGCCATCCTGCAGCATGATGTTGTATTCCTTGCCGTCGGTCTCAACCTGACGCAGGGCAACCAGAATGCCGCCCTGGTCCTTGGCAAACCACATCTGCGTGATGCGCTTGCTTTGGGACGGATCACGTACGCGTTCAACCTTGATCGCGTCGATGGAGCCTACCTTGGTCTGGACCTTTTCCGGGCCAATTACGCGGAAGTCATAGGTGTCGACATCAGTGCCTTCGGCCACTCGGTAGCTCATGCTTTTTTTGCCGGCAGCCACGTCGCGCTGCAGGGCGAGCTGATAGGTGGACTTGTCGAGCATGCCGCTTTCGAGGGTGACGTTAACCGGATCCTTGTTTTCAAAACCGGTGATTTTCTTGTTCGCCTGGTCGAAGTCCAGGTTGATCTTCTTCGCCTTGCCCAAGCCGCCGCGCTCGAAGCTGTAGCTCTTGGGTTGCAGGGTGTCCTTGTCGAACAGGATCACGCTGGTTTCGGTCAGGCTGGCAATCATCATTGAGGCCTTGAAGTTCAAGGTCCAGGTGCCGTCGCCGTTTTTGGTCAGGCTGCGTTCAGCCGAACCACTCATGGGCAGTTGCTTCCAGTCGGCGGTGTAGCTGACGGAGAAGGGATGAAGGTCTGCCGCTTGTACGGCAGGCAAAGCGAACAGCGCAAAAGCGAAGAGCAGGGCGCGACGCATAAAATCTCCTAGGTTCGAATCAAGTGGCCGCTGGCCGCGAGTAACTGACCGTCCAATAATGCACCCTGGTCACCAAGAATCAACCGTCCCTCGGCAAACCAGCGAACAGCCAGCGGGTAAATCCTGTGTTCCTGGGTATGAACCCGTTGCGCAAGGGTCTGCGCCGAGTCGCCTGACTCTACCGGAACCACTGCCTGTACGACCAGAGGCCCGCCATCGAGTTCCTCGGTGACGAAGTGCACGCTGCAGCCATGCTCGCTGTCACCGGCGTCGAGAGCGCGCTGATGGGTGTGCATGCCTTTGTACTTGGGCAGCAGGGAAGGGTGGATATTGAGCAGGCGCCCTTCGTAGTGCCGCACGAAATCAGCACTGAGGATGCGCATGAAACCGGCAAGGACCACGAGCTTGGGATTGAAGGCGTCGATCAGTTCGATCAAGGCGCGGTCGAAAGCCTCGCGGCCCTCGAACGCCTTGTGATCCAGCGAGCGGGTATCGATACCCGCGTCCCTGGCGCGTTGCAGGCCGTAGGCGTCGCTGCGGTTGGAAATCACCGCAGCGATGCGCACCGGGCTGTCGCCGCTGCGCGTGCTATCGATCAGGGCCTGCAAGTTACTGCCGGTGCCGGAAAGCAGCACCACGACATCACAGGTTGCAGGCATCAGTGCGCCTTAAGGTTCTTCAGTTCAACCTGGGCCGCGCCTTCGGCGGCAGTGGCGATCTGGCCGATAACCCAAGGTTGCTCGCCGGCTTCACGCAATACGTTCAGCGCGGTTTCAACGTGCTCTTGTGCCACGCAGATGACCATGCCCACGCCGCAGTTGAGCACGCGGTGCATTTCGGTTTCGTTGACGTTGCCTTTCTCTTGCAGCCAATCGAAGACTGCCGGGCGCTGCCAGCTGGCCACGTCGACAATCGCCTGGGCGCCTTTTGGCAGAACGCGCGGGATGTTATCCAGCAGGCCGCCGCCGGTGATGTGGGCCATGGCCTTGACGGCGCCGGTGTCCTTGATCAGCTTGAGCAGTGGCTTGACGTAGATGCGAGTCGGGGCCATCAGCAGGTCGGTCAGCGGCTTGCCGTCGAGCTGGATGTTTTCGATGTCGGCACCGGACACTTCGATGATCTTGCGGATCAGCGAGTAACCGTTGGAGTGCGGGCCGGACGATGGCAGGGCGAGCAGGGCGTCACCGGCAGCTACTTTGGACCCGTCGATGATCTCGGCTTTTTCCACCACACCGACGCAGAAACCGGCCAGGTCGTAGTCTTCGCCTTCGTACATGCCTGGCATTTCAGCGGTTTCGCCGCCGACCAGGGAGCAACCCGACAGTTCGCAGCCGGCGCCGATGCCGGTGACCACCTGGGTTGCGGTCTCGACATTGAGCTTGCCGGTGGCGTAGTAGTCGAGGAAGAACAATGGCTCGGCGCCGCACACCACCAAGTCGTTGACGCACATGGCGACCAGGTCGATGCCGATGCTGTCGTGCTTGTTCAGGTTCAGGGCCAGGCGCAGCTTGGTGCCCACGCCGTCGGTGCCGGATACCAGTACAGGCTGTTTGTAGCCGGCCGGGATTTCGCAGAGGGCGCCAAAACCGCCCAGGCCACCCATGACTTCAGGGCGCGCAGTGCGCTTGGCGACGCTCTTGATGCGTTCGACCAATGCTTCACCGGCGTCGATGTCTACACCGGCGTCCTTGTAGCTCAGGGAGGGTTGCTTGCTCATGATCCAGGCCTTTAGGGGGGGATTCAGGGGTAACGACCGAGCGGGCGGGCGCTTTTGGAAAAGGCCGCTGCCGTTGACGGTCTGCGAAGGCGCGCGATTTTATCAGGCTTGAAGGGCAGCGGCCATCCTCGGGCCGACGGGCAGGGCCATATAGATTAAAAAAGCCGGTTAAAAATGCTGATTCGCTCTGCCAAGCGGCGTATTAAGGTATAGCCTTGAACCCGCTATCGTTATGACAGTACAAAAACTTGTCGAGGCCCTGTGAATGTTTTGCCGGGTGCTGTGGTCACAGCCTGGCTAAACCGATTCACGCGGTCTGTTCCAGCCGCTAAATTTGTCGTTCGGGAATCTTCCATGCGTCTGTGTAAATTCTTCTTTGTGGGCTGTTTGTCCTTGGTCAGTCTGGCGAGTCATGCCGAAACCCTCAATGGCCTCTATCAAGTGCTCGAACCGGTCAGCAGCCAGTCCCCCCAGGAGCGCGACCAAGCCACCCAGCGCGCCGTGCAGACATTGGTGATCCGCCTCACCGGCGACGCCAAGGCCGCCGATGGCCCGGGCCTGGCGGCAATCCGCAAGGACCCGCAACAAATCATCACCCAATACGGCTACGACGCCGGCCCGCCCGAGAGCCTGCAAGTGGACTTCGATCCGGTGAGCACCGACCGGGCCTTGCATGATGCCGGCTTGTCGATCTGGGGCAGTAATCGACCGTCGATTCTCGGTTGGTGGCTGAACGATTCTACCGAAGGCAGCAGCCTGGTCGGCGATGGCCAGGCGGTTGCCCAGACACTGCGCCGTGCCGCGCAACACCGTGGTTTGCCATTGCGCCTGCCGCTGGGCGACCTCGATGAGCAAGTGGTTGCCACTGCGCC
This sequence comes from Pseudomonas paralactis, assembly GCF_001439735.1. Classification (GTDB taxonomy): domain Bacteria; phylum Pseudomonadota; class Gammaproteobacteria; order Pseudomonadales; family Pseudomonadaceae; genus Aquipseudomonas; species Aquipseudomonas paralactis. The sequence continues at coordinate 650,597 of NZ_JYLN01000001.1, read as the reverse complement.
GAATCTGGAAAGCGCGGACGCTACGCCGTTGCGTGCAGCCTCCGAGCGCTACGGTGCCGATGCGTTGCTGGCTGTGCATGCGCGCCAGGAAGGCAGTCAGTGGCAGGCCAAATGGCATCTGTGGCTGGGCGATACGGCCGAGCAGGGTACCGCCCAAGGCGCTGACACTGCCGCGCTTGCCGACGCGGTATTGCTGGCGGTCAGCCAAAAGCTGGCACCGCGCTTTGCGGTCAAACCCGGCGTGAGCAGCGAGCAACTGCTTGAAGTGCAAGGTATGAACCTAGAGCGCTACGCCACCCTGGGCCGGTTGCTGGAGCCCTTTGGCGGCCAGCCGCAGTTAGTGGATGGCAACCGTATTGTGTATCGCGTCAACGGCAGCGCCGAGCAGTTGCGTACCCAATTGAGCCTGGCCAAGTTGCAGGAAATCCCTGCAGGCGAAGCCCCGGCCCAGCAACCCGTGGTCGATGGCACGCAACCGGCTGCTGCACCGGAGCCCCAGGCGCAACTGCGTTTTCGTTGGTAAATAGTGTTCCTTCTTCTATATAGAAGAAGGGCGTAAATAACAGATGGAGTGGTTTATGGCGGATACGCGTCGTTGGGTGTGGCTTGGCGGGATAGTCCTGCTGTGCGGTTTTGTGTTCTTGCTGCATTCGATCCTGACGCCGTTCCTGGTGGCGCTGCTGCTCGCCTATCTGTTCGATCCCGTGGTGGATCGCCTGGAAAAAGTCGGCATGTCGCGCACCTGGGGCGTGATCACGGTGTTTGCGCTGTTCACGTTGATCATCACGGCGCTGGTGTTGATATTGGTGCCGATGTTGGCCAAGCAACTGTTTCGCCTCTACGAGCTGGCGCCGCAAATGCTCGACTGGTTGCAGCACACGGCAATGCCGTGGGCCCAGTCCAAGTTCGGGCTGGCGGATGGCTTCTGGAAGTTCGACAAGGTCAAGGCAGCTATCAGCGAGCATATGGACAAGACCACCGATATCGTCACGGTGGTGCTCAGCCAGGCAACCGCGTCGAGCCTGGCGCTGATCGGCTGGTTGACCAACCTGGTGCTGATCCCGGTGGTGGCGTTTTACCTGCTGCGTGACTGGGACATCATGGTGGCCAAGATCCGCAGCCTGCTGCCCCGTGACCGCGAAGAGCGCATCGTCTCCCTCGCCGCAGAATGCCATGAAGTACTGGGGGCGTTTGTTCGCGGCCAACTACTGGTGATGCTGGCGCTGGGAGTGATCTATGCCGCCGGCTTGATGGCCATCGGCCTGGAGCTGGGGCTGTTGATCGGCTTGATCGCGGGCCTGGCAGCCATCGTGCCATATATGGGCTTTGTGATTGGTATCGGTGCGGCGCTGGTGGCCGGTCTGTTCCAGTTTGGCGGCGACCTTTACCCGATGCTGGGGATCGTCGCGGTGTTCATGGTCGGCCAGGCGTTGGAAGGCATGGTGCTGACGCCGCTGCTGGTGGGCGATCGGATTGGCCTGCACCCGGTGGCGGTGATCTTTGCGATCCTGGCCGGTGGCGAGCTGTTCGGGTTTACCGGCATCCTGCTGGCGCTGCCGGTAGCGGCGGTGATCATGGTGCTGGTGCGTCACGTTCATGACTTGTACAAGGATTCGGACGTGTATACGGGCGTTGATGAGCCCGAGTTGTAATCGCAATGTCACAAACCCGGCCAAGGCCGGGTTTGTTGTTTGTGGGGCAGGGGGCGTCAAACAATCCGCGTAAAACCGCGAGGTTAACGCAAACCTTTGATTTTGCTTGTGGTCTGCTGCATTGTGCGCCCGGCGTCACGGGTATAAACTTTGCAAACTTTACACAGAGGCCACTAACGGTTCGATGGGAGCCGTTCAGTCAGCATGAAACCGATTCAGCTGCCCCTAGGTGTGCGTCTGCGTGATGACGCTACCTTTATCAATTACTACCCAGGCGCCAATGCCGCTGCACTCGGCTATGTGGAGCGGCTTTGCGAAGCCGACGCCGGGTGGACTGAAAGCCTGATCTATCTGTGGGGCAAGCATGGCGTGGGGCGTACCCACCTGTTACAGGCTGCGTGCCTGCGTTTCGAGCAGATGGGCGAGCCGGCGGTATACCTGCCGTTGGCCGAGTTGATGGACCGCGGCGTCGGTATCTTCGACAACCTTGAGCAGTACGAACTGGTGTGCCTGGACGACTTGCAGGCAGTGGCCGGCAAGGCGGATTGGGAAGAAGCGCTGTTTCACCTGTTCAACCGCCTGCGCGACAGCGGTCGGCGCTTGCTGATCGCCGCTTCCACCTCGCCGCGTGAGCTGCCGGTTAAGCTGGCCGACCTCAAGTCGCGGCTGACCCTGGCGCTGATCTTCCAGATGCGCCCGTTGTCCGATGAGGACAAGCTGCGTGCTCTGCAACTGCGCGCTTCCCGTCGTGGCCTGCACCTGACCGACGAAGTGGGGCACTTTATCCTGACCCGTGGCACCCGCAGCATGAGCGCGCTGTTCGATTTGCTTGAGCAACTCGACCAGGCGTCCTTGCAGGCGCAAAGAAAATTGACGATCCCTTTCCTCAAAGAAACGTTGGGCTGGTAAAGCGTTGATTTGCCACCATTCGGCAATTTTCAGGCGTCAGCAAATGTGCGTTTGAGCCCGGCAGGCCACGCAAGTACAGCGATTCATGGAATTACGGCTTAGATGGCATAGTCCAAACAATAAGTCACATAGATCACGATTGAATTTGCAAATCGATGTGATAGAGGGCATAGTCTCGGCTTCTTTACACATCAGCCACGGTCGTGCCCATGCTAAATCGCTTCGCACCCCTCGTGCCTCTCGCACTCGTTACCCTATTGTTTGGTTGCGCCTCCCACCCTCAACAGGTGGCAGAACAGCCCAAACCACAGGTTCAAAATCAGGCCAAGTTCGTTGCTGCACAGTCTGCTTCTGTTTATGAAGAAGAGATGGCAACCGAAAAAGAACTCGCCGACTTCTCAGGTAGCAAGCCTTACCAGTTGCCCCTTCTGGCCGACAGCATTCTTGAGCGCGGCAAGTCCCTGATCGGTACCCGTTACCGTTTTGGCGGCACTTCTGAAGCCGGTTTTGATTGCAGCGGTTTTATCGGTTATCTGTTTCGTGAAGAAGCGGGCATGAATCTGCCTCGCTCCACGCGCGAAATGATCAACGTGGACGCACCGTTGGTCGCACGCAACAACCTTAAGCCGGGCGATCTGCTTTTCTTTAGTACCAGTGGTCGCGGTCGTGTCAGCCACGCCGGTATCTACCTGGGCGATAACCAGTTTATCCACTCCAGCAGCCGCCGTAGCGGTGGCGTTCGGGTCGATAACCTGGGTGACAGCTACTGGAGCAAAACCTTCATCGAAGCCAAGCGCGCACTCGCCATGGCCCCGACTACGGTTACCGCTAGTAAGTAAAGTTAAAGTGATACTTGAAGTTTGACGTGTAAGCGCTAGAATCCCTGGACATTGTTGTCATCCGTTCGCGCGAGCTTTGCTTGCGCGTTCTGGTTTTCAACGTTCGGCAGCGAAAGCCGCATCCAGACCAGGATTGTTCTGCACATGTCGACCTCGGCCCGCCTGATGCTCATTGTTTGCGCCGCGCTGCTCAGCGCCTGCGCCAGCCGTCCACCGCCGCCCGCGCCTGTAGCGGTCAAGCCCAAGCCGGTATTCAACTACGCCACCCAGAATTTTTCGCCTGCTGCCGAAGATGTGCTCTTCCGTGCGCTGGGCCTGGTCGGCACGCCTTATCGCTGGGGCGGCAACACACCGGACTCGGGGTTTGATTGCAGTGGCCTGATCGGCTTTGTGTTCCGCGACGCAGCCGGCATCTCATTGCCGCGCACCACCCGTGAATTGATCGTGATGCGTGGCCAGGACGTCAGCGAACAAAACCTGCAAACCGGCGACCTGTTGTTCTTCGCCACCGGTGGCGGTTCGCGGGTCAGCCATGCGGGCATCTATGTGGGGGAGGGCCGCTTCGTACACGCGCCGCAAACCGGCGGTACGGTGAAGCTGGATACGCTCTCCAAAGCGTATTGGCAGAATGCCTACCTGAGTGCCAAGCGGGTACTGCCTGGGAACCTGGCGCGTAATCCCTGAATCAGTAAAACTCCAAAATGTGGGAGCGGGCTTTCCCGCGAATGCAGTGTGTCAGTCAACGCGTTAGTTGACTGGGCTACCGTAATCGCGGGCAAGCCCGCCCCCACATTGGTGTGTGGCGATTTACTTAACAGCCGACACTCTCCAAACCTTATTGCCCACATCATCGGCCACCAGCAAATCCCCCTGCTGATCTATCACCACGCCTACTGGCCGGCCCATGGCCTTCTCATCGCTATCCAGAAACCCGGTCAGCACATCCACCGGTTGCCCTTTCGGCTGGCCCCCTTCGAAGGGCACGAAAATTACCTTGTAGCCACTGTGCGGCTTGCGGTTCCAGGAACCATGCTGGCCGATAAATGCGCCATTACTGAAAGGGGCAGGGAGTTTGCTGCCCTCGGCGAAGGTCAGCCCCAGCGACGCAGTATGAGGGCCTACCGCATAGTCGGGAGCGATGGCCTTGGCGACCATGTCCAGGTTCTGCGGGGTGACACGCACATCCACATGCTGGCCGTAATAACTGAAAGGCCAGCCGTAGAAGCCGCCATCCTTGACCGAGGTGATGTAATCCGGCACCAGGTCGCTGCCGATTTCATCGCGCTCGTTGACCGCCGTCCACAGCTTGCCGCTCTGTGGCTCCCAGGCCATGCCGTTGGGGTTGCGCAGGCCGGAGGCGAAAATGCGGTGCTGGCCGGTCGCGCGATCAACTTCCCAGATAGCAGCGCGGCCTTGCTCGGCGTCCAGGCCGTTTTCGCCGACGTTGCTGTTTGAGCCGACGCTCACATACAGCTTGCTGCCGTCCTTGCTGGCCACCACGTTTTTGGTCCAGTGATGGTTCAAGGGGCCGCCTGGCAAATCCACGACGGTGGTGCCTTGGGACGTGATTGCGGTTTCACCCGGCTGATAGGGAAAGCGCAGCAACTTGTCCGAGTCCGCCACGTACAGATCGTTGCCCACCAGTGTCATGCCAAACGGCGAATTCAGATTTTGCAGAAATACCGTACGCGTTTCGGCCACGCCGTCATGATCGGCATCGCGCAGCAGCGTGATGCGGTTCGGGCTGGGCACACCGGCACCGGCGCGGCCCATGACTTTTTCCATCACCCAGCCGCGCACGCCTTTGGAGTCGTCTGGCTTGGGCGGCGCATTGGTCTCGGCCACCAGCACGTCGCCGTTGGGCAGCACGTAGAGCCAGCGTGGGTGATCCAGGCCTTCGGCGAAGGCGGCCACTTGGGTGCCGGCGGCAGCCGTTGGCTTGGCGCCTTCAGGCCAACCGATCGCCGGGGCGATGTTGACGGTGGGAATCAGCGTCTTGTTCGGCTCCGGCAGTTTGGGCGAGGGCCCGGTGCCATCCGCGACTTGCAGGGTGGAGCTTTCGCCGCAGGCGGCGAGGCTGCCGGTGAGCATGATCAGTAAGGCCAATCGGGTTTTAGGCATGGTTTTCTCCTTGATACCTGTAAGGGTAGAGAAGCACGCTGTACGGATGGTTCAAGTACAAGGCCAGCTTTAATTGACGCTCCACCCCCAACCCACTAACCTTCGCGGCTTGTTCCAGGTGCTCTGTGGCGCGTGCGTCGACAGAGTGAAACAGGGAAGCCGGTGAGTGAGCGCACTTGTACACAGTGCTGCCGCGATTCCGGCGCTGCCCCCGCAACGGTAAATGAGTCAAGACGGTGCTGTTTGCCACTGTATCGCCCGCGATATGGGAAGGCGCGCCCTCGGCTGCTTCGATAAGACGCGCCACTCATGAGTCCGGAGACCGGCCTTGAACATTCAACAGCATCACGGTGGGCGATGCTTGGCTGTCTGTTTTTTCTTTTTCCTGCCCGCCGTTTTTGTCCAGCCCCAACGGAGAGCTGCCATGACCGATTCCCCCGACCGCGACGAACGCCACCTGGCGCGCATGTTGCGCAAAAAAGCCGTGATCGACGAGCGCATCGCCAATTCGCCGAATGAGTGCGGCTTATTGCTGGTATTGACCGGCAACGGCAAAGGCAAGAGCAGCTCGGCTTTCGGCATGTTGGCCCGCGCCATGGGCCACGGCATGCAGTGCGGTGTGGTGCAGTTCATCAAGGGCCGCAACAGCACGGGCGAAGAGCTGTTCTTCCGGCGCTTCCCCGAGCAGGTGCGCTTCCACGTCATGGGCGAAGGCTTCACCTGGGAAACCCAGGATCGCCAACGTGATATCGCCGCCGCCGAAGCGGCCTGGGCGGTGTCCCGGGCGATGCTCAATGACGCGTCCATTCGCCTGGTGGTGCTGGACGAACTGAACATCGCCCTCAAGCACGGCTACCTCGACCTGGATCAGGTCCTCAGCGACCTGCAAGCCCGCCCGCCGATGCAGCATGTGGTGGTCACTGGCCGGGGCGCCAAGCCTGAATTGATCGAAATGGGCGACACCGTCACCGAAATGGGCATGCTCAAGCACGCGTTCCAGGCCGGTATCAAGGCACAGAAGGGCGTCGAACTTTGAATCAGCCCCGCCAATGCCCGGCCGTATTGATCGCCGCTCCGGCGTCCGGCCAGGGCAAAACCACGGTCACCGCCGCGCTGGCCCGTTTGCATCGCAATTTGGGGCGCAAGGTGCGCGTGTTCAAATGCGGGCCGGACTTTCTCGACCCCATGATCCACGAGCGCGCCAGCGGTGCGCCGGTGTATCAATTGGACATGTGGATGGTGGGCGAGCAGGAAAGTCGTCGTCTGCTGTGGGAAGCGGCGGGGGAGGCCGACCTGATCCTGATCGAAGGCGTGATGGGGCTGTTCGACGGCACCCCCTCCAGCGCCGACCTGGCGCGGCACTTCGGCGTACCGGTGCTGGGGGTGATCGACGGGACTGCCATGGCTCAGACCTTTGGTGCCCTGGCCCTGGGCCTGGCGCGCTATCAGCCCGACCTGCCGTTTGCCGGGGTGCTGGCCAACCGGGTCGGCACCCTGCGTCATGCGCAGTTACTCGAAGGCAGCCTCACCGAAGGCTTGCGCTGGTACGGCGCGTTATCCCGCGAGACCGGCATCGAACTTCCGAGTCGCCACCTGGGCCTGGTGCAAGCCAGTGAACTCAATGACCTGGATGTGCGCCTGGATGCCGCCGCCCGGGCGCTGGGCAGCAGTTGCGAAGTGGCTCTGCCGCCGCCCGTGACCTTTGCCGCGCCCAAAGTGATCAAGGCCGAACCGTTACTGGCTGGTGTGCGTATCGCTGTCGCCCGTGACGAAGCCTTTGCCTTTACCTACGGCGCCAGCCTGGATTTGCTGCGGGCCATGGGCGCCGAGCTGACATTCTTCTCGCCTATCCATGATCGCCAGCTGCCGCAGGCGGACAGCCTTTACCTGCCTGGCGGGTATCCGGAGCTGCACCATCAGGCCCTGTCGGCAAACACCTCGATGCTGGAGGCCATCCGTGCTCATCATGCCGCCGGCAAGCCTCTGCTCGCCGAATGTGGCGGCATGCTCTACCTGCTCGATTCGCTGATGGATGTAGAGGGCGCCCGAGCCGAACTGGTTGGCTTGCTGCCAGGCGAAGCGGTGATGCAAAAGAAACTTGCGGCCCTGGCCTTGCAAAGTGTCGAACTGCCGGAAGGCACGTTGCGCGGGCACACCTATCACCACTCCTTGACCAGCACCGCATTGGCGCCGATTGCCCGTGGCCTGAGCCCTAACGGTGGGCGCGGGGCTGAAGCGGTTTACCGACAAGGGCGGCTGACCGCTTCCTACGTACACTTTTATTTTCCGTCGAATCCTGGCGCGGTGGCCGCGTTGTTCGCGCCAGACCTTGAGACCGCTATCGCAGGCAAGCCAGCTCCCACAGGGGAATGCATTCCAAATGTGAGAGGGGGCTTGCCCCCGATGCGGCCATGACTGACAACGCCTTCCCCGAGGCCGACCGCCAGGCTGTCTACCGCGCCATCGCCGAACGTCGCGATATGCGCCACTTCACCGGCGGCAACGTCGCCCCCGAGCTGCTGCACCGCCTGCTCCAGGCCGCGCACCAGGCGCCAAGCGTCGGCCTGATGCAGCCGTGGCGTTTTCTGCGCATCAGCGACCGCTCGTTGCGCAGCCAGATTCAAGAGTTGGTGGAAGAAGAGCGCGTGCGCACCGCCGAGGCGCTGGGCGAGCGCTCCGATGAATTCATGAAGCTCAAGGTCGAAGGCATCAACGACTGCGCCGAGGTGTTGGTGGCCGCACTGATGGATGATCGCGAGCGCCACATCTTCGGGCGCCGCACCTTGCCCGAAATGGACATGGCGTCCTTATCCTGCGCGATCCAGAACCTGTGGCTGGCGGCGCGTGTTGAAGGCTTGGGCATGGGCTGGGTGTCGCTGTTTGAACCCCGGGCGCTGGCCCAATTGCTGGGTTTGCCCCCTGGTGCGAAACCCCTGGCCGTACTGTGCCTGGGGCCTGTGGCCGAGTTCTACCCGGCACCGATGTTGCAGATCGAAGGCTGGACCGAGCCACGGCCGCTAAGTGACATGCTGTATGAAAACAAGTGGGGAGTGAGTCAATGAGTGTGGCCTTGCTGTGTGTCGCTGCGGTGGCGCTGGATGCGCTGCTGGGTGAACCCAGGCGCTGGCATCCGCTGGTGGCGTTCGGCAACTTCGCCGGGCGCATCGAGCAGCGTTTCAATAGCGGTGGGCGCGGCTGGCGCAGCCATGGCGTGACGGCATGGTTTATCGCCGTGGTGCCGTTGACCCTGCTCGCCACCGCCTTATCCTGGGCGCCTTATATCGGCTGGCTCCTGGAGATCCTGGCGTTGTACTGCGCCCTGGGTATGCGCAGCCTGGGCGAACATGTGACCCCGGTGGCCCAGGCCCTGCGCAGCGATGACCTGGATGAGGCACGCCAACGTGTGAGTTACCTGGTCAGCCGCCAGACCAGCGAACTGGACCGCACTGAAGTCGCCCGCGCCGCAACCGAGTCGGTGCTGGAGAACGGCAGCGATGCGGTATTCGCCGCATTGTTCTGGTTTGTGGTGGCGGGCGTGCCAGGCGTGGTGCTCTATCGCCTGAGCAACACCCTCGACGCCATGTGGGGCTATCGCAACGAGCGCTTCGAGCGTTTTGGCTGGGCGGCTGCAAAGATCGACGATGTGCTCAACTACATTCCTGCGCGTTTGGTGGCCTTGACCTACGCATTATTGGGCAAAACCCGCCTGGCCCTCAAATGCTGGCGTACCCAGGGCCCGACATGGGACAGTCCCAACGCCGGTCCGGTGATGGCCGCCGGTGCCGGTGCGTTGGGCGTCGAACTCGGCGGTGCAGCGATTTATCACGGCGAGCTGCATCAGCGCCCGCCGTTGGGTGAAGGCCCGCCGGCCGATGCCGATTCCATTGACCGTGGCTGGCAACTGGTGCAACGCGGCGTATGGTTGTGGCTGCTGATCTTGTGCGTGGGGGCGCAAATCTATGCTTGAGCACGGTGGTCGGCTGCGAAAAGCCGCGATTGAATACGGGATTGCCGAAGCGGATTGGCTGGATCTGTCCAGTGGCCTGGCGCCCTGGCCGTGGCCGATTCCCGAGATCCCGCTGCGCGCCTGGGCCCGCCTGCCGGAAACCGATGACGGCCTGGAGAGGGCCGCCTGTGAGTATTACGGCGCCGCCCAGTTGTTACCGGTGCCGGGCTCCCAGGCCGCGATCCAGTTGCTGCCGCGCCTGCGCCGTTCCGGCAAGGTCGGCGTGCTCTCGCCCTGTTATGCCGAGCACGCCGAAGCCTGGCGCCGCGCCGGTTATGTGGTGCGTGAAGTGCAGGAGCAGGAGGTCGACTTCTATCTCGACAGCCTCGACGTGCTGGTGGTGGTCAACCCCAACAACCCCACGGGCCTTAGTTTGCCCCCGCAACGCTTGCTGGACTGGCACGCGCGGCTGGTCCAGCGCGGTGGCTGGCTGGTGGTGGACGAAGCGTTCATGGACGTGACCCCTGATTCAAGCCTGGCGAGCCATACCGATCAGGTCGGTTTGATCGTACTGCGCTCGTTCGGCAAGTTTTTCGGCCTGGCCGGTGTGCGCCTGGGCTTTGTGCTGGCCGAACGCAAGTTGCTCAAGTTGCTGGCCGAGCAGGTCGGGCCCTGGGCAGTCAGCGGGCCCACGCGGGTATTGGGCCAAGTGTGCCTGCGCGATACGGATGGGCACGCCCGCCAGCGTGATCGGTGCATCGAAGCGGGCCGGCGCTTGTTCGAACTGCTTGAACGCAGAGGCTTTCAACCCCACGGCGGCTGTGCATTGTTCCAGTGGTTGATCACCCCTCATGCCGGGCGCCTGCACGAATTCATGGCTCAGCGCGGCATCCTGCTGCGCCTGTTTGTGCACGACAGTAGCGTGCGTTTCGGCCTGCCCGACGCCGAAGCCGACTGGCTGCGGCTGGACGAAGCCTTGGTCGCTTACAAGGAAGCCACATGAGTACGCTGATGGTGCAGGGCACCACGTCCGACGCCGGCAAAAGTACCCTGGTGACTGCGCTGTGCCGTTGGCTGGTGCGCCAGGGTGTCGGTGTGGTGCCGTTCAAACCGCAGAATATGGCGCTCAACAGCGCGGTGACGGCCGAAGGCGGCGAGATCGGCCGCGCCCAGGCGGTGCAGGCTCAGGCCGCCAACCTCGCGCCCCACACCGATATGAACCCGGTGCTGCTCAAGCCCAACAGCGACACCGGTTCCCAAGTGATCATCCACGGCCGTGCCGTGACCAGCATGAACGCCGTGGCCTATCACGACTACAAAGCCATCGCGATGCAGGCGGTGTTGGCTTCCCACGCACGTTTGAGCCAGGCCTACCCAGTGGTGATGGTCGAAGGCGCGGGCTCCCCGGCCGAGATCAACCTGCGCGCCAATGACATCGCCAACATGGGCTTTGCCGAAGCGGTGGATTGCCCGGTGCTGTTGATCGCCGATATCAATCGCGGCGGCGTGTTTGCCCACCTGGTCGGCACTCTGGAACTGCTGTCGCCCAGCGAGCAGGCGCGGGTCAAGGGCTTCATCATCAACCGTTTTCGCGGTGATATCGCGCTGTTGCAGCCTGGGCTGGATTGGCTGGAAGCGCGCACCGGCAAGCCGGTTGTCGGCGTGTTGCCTTATGTGATGGACCTGCACCTGGAGGCGGAAGACGGCATCGACCAGCGCCAGATCGACAAGGCCGCCCAAGTGCTCAAGGTGGTAGTGCCGGTGTTGCCGCGTATCAGCAACCATACCGATTTCGACCCGTTGCGCTTGCACCCCCAGGTGGATTTGCAGTTTGTCGGGCCGGGCCAGGCGATACCGGCTGCTGACCTGATCATCCTGCCGGGCTCGAAAAGCGTGCGCAGTGACTTGGCCTATCTGCGTGCCAATGGCTGGGACACCGCCGTGGCGCGGCATCTGCGTTATGGCGGCAAGGTGCTGGGGATCTGCGGCGGCTTGCAGATGCTGGGTGAGCAGGTGCATGACCCGCTTGGGCTGGAGGGTGTGGCCGGGTCCAGTGTCGGCCTCGGGCTGCTGGCGTTTACTACAACGCTGGAGGAGGAGAAGCAGCTGCGCAATGTGCGCGGACGCCTGGTGCTCGAAGATGCTGAAGTGAGTGGGTATGAGATTCATGCGGGTGTGACATCAGGCGATGCCCTGCTCAGCGCTGCCGTGCTGCTGGACGATGGTCGCAGCGATGGCGCGCTGAGTGCTGACGGGCAGATTCTCGGCACCTACCTGCACGGGCTGTTCGAAACACCGGCGGCGTGCAGTGCCTTGCTGCGGTGGGCCGGATTGCAGGAGGTGCAAGAGGTGGATTATCACGGGTTGCGCGAGCGTGATATCGAGCGGTTGGCGGATCTGGTTGAACACCATTTGGACACCGATTTGTTGCGCAACCTATGTGGGATTTAACAGTGTGTACGCGATGCAAATGTGGGAGGGGGCTTGCTCCCGATGGCGGCCTGTGGGTGTACATATCCATTGCTGCGGTAACGGCCACTTATGGTTCCGCTCTTACAGCGGGTCACTTTTGAAAAGCGCAAAAGTAACCAAAACGCTCTTGCCCCACCTCAAGCCTGCGTTCGGCCAGCGTGGTTTAACGGGGCGCCTAAGATCAAAAGCAAAATCAAGAGCGGCTCGCTGCGCATCGTGGTTACGTAAAGCGCCGCGTTCAGTCTGGTTTTGCGCTCCACCTTTGACTTTTACAGGGCTAATTCCATGCTCCAACTGATCTTGGGTGGTGCCCGTTCGGGCAAGAGTCGCCTGGCTGAAAAGCTCGCCTGCGACAGCGGTTTGCCGGTTACTTATATCGCCACCAGCCAACCCCTCGACGGTGAGATGAACGAGCGCGTCGCTTTGCATCGCCAGCGTCGCCCCGACCACTGGGGGCTGGTTGAAGAACCCATTGACCTGGCGCGCGTGCTGCGCGAAAACGCCGCCACTGATCGCTGCCTGCTGGTGGATTGCCTGACCTTATGGCTCACCAATCTTCTGATGCTCGAAGACCCGGCGCGTCTTGCCTTCGAGCGTGATCAACTGCTGCAAATCCTGGACTCGCTGCCGGGTGAAATCATTTTTGTCAGCAACGAGACCGGTCTGGGTGTCGTGCCGCTGGGCGAATTGACTCGCCGCTATGTGGATGAAGCCGGTTGGTTGCATCAAGCCTTGGCCGAGCGGTGTCAGCGTGTCGTGTTGACAGTTGCCGGCCTGCCCCTGACTTTGAAAGGTACTGCGTTATGACGGACTCCTGGTGGCTCAACCCCTGCAAGGCCATTGATGCTGCGGCCCATGAACAGGCGCTGGCGCGTCAGCAGCAATTAACCAAGCCTGCCGGTTCCCTCGGCCGGCTGGAAGCGCTGGCGGTGCAGTTGGCGGGTTTGCAGGGGCGGGTCAAGCCGTCGGTGGAGCAACTGTGGATCGCGATTTTTGCCGGCGATCACGGTGTGGTGGCTGAGGGCGTATCGGCGTTTCCCCAGGCGGTCACCGGGCAGATGCTGCAAAACTTCGTCAGCGGCGGCGCGGCGATCAGCGTGTTGGCGCGGCAACTGGATGCGCCACTGGAAGTGGTTGATCTTGGCACGGTGACGCCCTCGCTGGACTTGCCCGGTGTGCGTCATTTGAACATCGGCGCGGGCACCGCCAATTTCGTCCATGGCCCGGCGATGACCCAGGCTCAGGGGCTGCTGGCATTGCACGCGGGCCGAGACAGCGCGCACCGCGCTCTGGAGTGTGGTGCGCATGTGTTTATCGGCGGCGAGATGGGCATCGGCAACACCACCGCGGCCAGCGCGTTGGCCTGTGCCTTGCTGGATTGCCAGGTGAGCGACCTGACCGGCCCGGGTACAGGTTTGAATGCTGCAGGCGTGAGCCACAAGGTTGCGGTCATCGAACGCGCGTTGGCGCTGCATACCGGGCAACGCGGTGATGCGTTGCAAACGCTGTTCAATCTCGGTGGTTTTGAAATTGCCGCGTTGGTTGGCGCTTACCTGGCCTGTGCCCAGGCAGGCATCGTGGTGTTGGTGGACGGGTTTATCTGCAGCGTGGCCGCGCTGGTGGCGGTGCGCTTGAACCCGGCGTGCCGCGAATGGCTGGTGTTCGGGCATCGGGGCGCCGAGCCGGGCCATCGCCATGTATTGCAGAGCCTCAATGCCGAACCGCTGCTGGAACTGGGCTTGCGCCTGGGCGAGGGCAGCGGCGCGGCGCTGGCGGTGCCGTTGTTGCGGTTAGCCTGTGCGTTGCACGGGCAAATGGCAACCTTCGCCGAAGCGGCTGTGGCGGATCGCCCCGCATGACCTTGCACCTGGACCTGCTGCGCCATGGCGAAACCGAACTGGGCGGCGGCCTGCGCGGCAGCCTGGACGATGCCTTGACCGCCAGGGGCTGGGCGCAGATGCGTGCCGCGGTGGTGGGGCAAGGGCCGTGGGATCGGCTGATCGGCTCACCGCTGCAACGCTGCGCCTTGTTCGCCCGGGAGCTGGGCGCACAGCTCGATCTGCCGGTCAGCCTTGAGCCGGCGTTGCAAGAACTGCACTTCGGCGCCTGGGAGGGCCAGAGCGCCGCTGCGCTGATGGAGACCGATGCCGAAGGGCTGGGGCTGTTCTGGGCTGATCCCTATGGCTTTACGCCGCCAGAGGGCGAGCCCGTCATTGAGTTTTCCCGGCGGGTGCTCGGCGCGGTATCACGCCTGCATCAGGCTTATGCTGGCCAGCGTGTGCTGTTGATCAGTCATGGCGGCGTGATGCGCCTGCTGTTGGCCCAGGCGCGTGGGATGCCGCGCGAGCAACTGCTGAACGTCGAGGTCGGCCACGGCGCGCTGTTCAGCCTGCAGGTTGGCGCCGATGGCGTACTGAAAGAAGGAGCGTAACGATGCTGCCGTTCTGGATCGCCCTGCAATTTCTCAGCTGCCTGCCGATCCGCTTACCGGGTATGCCGCAGCCTCAGGAGCTGGGCCGCTCGTTGCTGTTTTATCCGCTGGTGGGGCTGCTGTTCGGCCTGTTGCTGTGGGGGTTGAACCAGGTTTTGGTGGGCGCGCCCTTGCTACTGCACGCCGCGCTGTTGTTGACGGCCTGGGTGCTGCTCAGCGGTGGTCTGCACCTGGATGGCCTGGCGGACAGCGCCGACGCCTGGTTAGGTGGCTTTGGTGACCGCGAGCGCACCCTCAGCATCATGAAAGACCCGCGCAGCGGGCCGATTGCGGTAGTCACCCTGGGCTTGGTGCTACTGCTCAAGTTCAGCGCGTTGGTGGCCCTGATCGAACAGCACAATGGCGCTGCCCTGATCCTGGCGCCTTTGATCGGGCGGGCTTCGATGCTGGCGCTGTTCCTGACCACGCGCTATGTGCGGGCGGGCGGGTTGGGCCAGGCACTGTCGGACCACTTGCCACGGATTGTCGGTCAGCAGGTGCTGATCCTCAGCGGATTGGCCTGCATCCTGATTGGTGGTTTTAACGGTGGCATCGCGGTGTTGCTGGCGGCGCTGTGTTTTGTGTGGCTGCGTCACTTGATGATCAAGCGCCTTGGCGGCACCACGGGCGACACGGCGGGCGCGCTGTTGGAACTGCTGGAAGTCGCGGTTCTGGTCGTGCTGGCGCTGTAACGATTTCTTGCAATTCCTTAACTCCGGGTATATACACGCTCTATGCTTGCCTCCCAATGTTTATGCACCAACCTGCGACGTGCCGCCCGTGGCGTCAGCAGGCATTACGACGGCGCTCTCGACGGCTTCGGGATCAACGTCGCCCAGTATTCTTTGCTGTGTAACCTGCAGCGCCTCGACCAACCGAGCATTTCCAGTCTGGCCGAAGCCATGGGCCTGGATCGCAGCACCCTGGGGCGCAACCTGCGTGTTCTGGAAGGCGAGGGGTTGGTGCAATTGGTCGAGGGGGATGACCTGCGTAACCGCCTGGTGTTGTTGACTGAAAGTGGTCAGCAACGATTGGCCGCTGCGTTGCCGGCATGGGAGGCGGCGCAACAGAAACTGATTGATAAGCTCGGCGCCGAAAAGCGCGAAACCTTGTTGGCCTTGCTGGATGAACTTGCCTGAACGGCGGTTTGTTCGACTACAAGCGGGTATATACCCGCGAGCGGAGAATAAAAAATGACCTCGATGTGGCGCACCAGTGGCTGGATCCTTATGGGGAGTGCGCTGATCCTGGCGTTGTCCTTGGGCGTACGGCATGGCTTTGGGCTGTTCCTGGCGCCGATGAGCAGTGAGTTTGGTTGGGGGCGTGAGACTTTCGCCTTCGCCATTGCCTTGCAGAACTTGATCTGGGGCCTGGCGCAGCCGTTTACCGGCGCCTTGGCCGATCGTTTCGGCGCAACCAGAGCGGTGTTTATCGGCGGCGTGTTGTACGCCGTGGGCCTGGTGCTGATGGGCATGTCCGACTCTGCGTGGTCGTTGTCCCTGAGCGCAGGCTTGCTGATTGGTATCGGCCTGTCCGGCACCTCGTTTTCCGTGATTCTCGGTGTGGTCGGTCGCGCGGTACCGCCGGAAAAACGCAGCATGGCCATGGGCATTGCCAGCGCCGCCGGGTCCTTCGGCCAGTTCGCCATGGTGCCCGGCACCCTCGGCTTGATCGGTTGGCTGGGCTGGTCCGCAGCGCTGCTGGCGTTAGGCTTGATGGTGGCATTGATCCTGCCGCTGGTTGCCATGCTCAAGGATCGACCGTTGCCGGTCACGGTCGGTCAGCAAACCCTGCGTGAAGCGCTCAAGGAAGCCTGCTCTCACTCCGGGTTCTGGCTACTGTCTTTCGGTTTTTTTGTGTGCGGTTTCCAAGTGGTGTTTATCGGTGTGCACTTACCGGCATACCTGGTGGACCAACACCTGCCGGCCACTGTGGGCACTACGGTGCTGGCCTTGATCGGTCTGTTCAATGTGTTCGGCACTTATACCGCTGGCTGGCTGGGCGGGCGCATGTCCAAGCCGCGCCTGCTGACCGGCCTGTACCTGCTGCGGGCGGTGGTGATTGTGTTGTTTCTGTGGGCACCAGTCACTGAAGTTACGGCCTATCTGTTTGGCATGGCGATGGGGTTTCTGTGGTTGTCCACCGTGCCGCTGACCAACGGCACCGTCGCGACGTTGTTTGGTGTACGCAACCTCTCAATGCTCGGTGGGATTGTGTTCCTGTTCCATCAGCTCGGCTCGTTCCTCGGTGGTTGGCTGGGCGGGGTGGTTTATGATCGAACCGGCAACTACGATTTGATCTGGCAAGTGGCAATTTTGCTCAGCCTGCTCGCTGCCGCGCTGAATTGGCCGGTGCGTGAGCGGCCGGTGGCACGTATTCAGGCGCAGATGGAGGCAGCATGAGCATGACAGCGCGTCTTATGCTGTTGGCGGTGGGGATGGTGTTGCTGCTGCTGGCCTGGTGGGGCTGGCAGCGGGGCGGCCTGGCGTTGATGCAACTGGGCATGGCGATCTGTTAAGTTGTGGGTCTGAACCGACTCAAGGACTTTTGACATGCAGATGCGCTGGCTCGCTGTACCCGTCCTGATGGCTATCGGCAGCATGGCGATGGCTGCCAGTTGCCCGCCGCTGCTTGCGGGCCAACTGCCCAAGCTGCGGGCCAAGGAATCCATTGACCTTTGCCAGCAATTCGCCGGCAAGCCCTTGGTGATCGTCAACACGGCCAGCTTCTGCGGCTTTGCCCCGCAGTTCAAAGGTTTGGAAGGCTTATACCAACGCTATAAAGGCGAAGGCCTGGAAGTGATTGGTGTGCCTTCCGATGACTTCAAGCAGGAGGCCAAAAGCGGGGAAGAAACCGCCAAGGTCTGCTACGTTAATTATGGCGTGACTTTCACCATGACCGAGCCGCAGAAGGTCAGGGGGCCGGATGCGGTGCATCTGTTTAAGGTCCTGGCCGAGCAGGCCGACGCGGCGCCGAAGTGGAACTTCTACAAGTACGTGGTGGACCGCCAGGGCAATGTTGTCGCCAGCTTTTCCAGCCTGACCAAGCCGGATAGCCCGGAGTTGATCGAGGCGGTGGAGCAGGCCATAGCGTCCAAACCCTGATTCGCGAGCAATGAAAAGCCCCGCCTCCATTACAGGAGAGCGGGGCTTTTTTACACCTGTCTGAATTAGAAGGTGTAGGTCATGCCCAGGCCGAAACCGTTGGCACTGTTTTCGTATTTGGCCCGGTAGCTGGCTGTTGAAGGCGCAGCGGCGGTTTGATTAACCTTCACATCTTCTTCTTTGAGGTACGAGTAGGCCAAGTCGATTGTCATGTTATCCATGACTTTGTAACCCAGGCCCACGCTGAAGATCGTGCGGTCACCAGTCGGAATGCGTGGCGAACGGTTGGTGTTGTTCGTCGGTGACTGGTCGAAGGTCAGGCCGGTGCGCAACACCACCTGCTTGGTCAACTGATACGACGTACCTACAGCGTAGGCCCAGGTGTCATGCCAGTTTTGTTCTTCGGTGATGGTGCCGAGCTGACTAGGTGCGAGCAAGCCGCCTGCGGCTGTTACACCGTCGTTGTTGACGGTGATCTCTTTAAGACGGCTCCAGCGCGTCCAGGTTGCACCACCGTAGAGTTTCCAGGCATCTGTCAAATCCTGAGTGACCGACAGATCGTAGGACTCTGGGGTGTCGATTTTCAGCGAAGCGTCGTAACGGTTGTTACGCAGGAAGGGCTGAGTGGCGGCCGGGCCGCTGACGGTCGTGTGTCCTTCCAGCTTGTATTTGACCTTGGAGTGGTAGGTCAGGCCAACGCGGGTGGTATCGGTTGCCTGAACCAATACGCCGATATTGAAGCCCAAGGCGGTATCGTCGCCCTTGATTTTAACATTGGTATCGGAAACCGCCGGGTTCAGGGTCTTCTCCGATTCCAGTACGCCGGCAATACGGTTGAAGGTCGGGCCAAAACCGACGGAAACGCGGTCGTTGAACGCGTAGCTGACCGTCGGTTGGAAGGTGATGACCTTCACTTCGCTCTTGCTGCCAAAGCCAGAGGCCTGTGCGCCTTTTTCGTAGTCAGTTACCAGCCCGAACGGAGCATAGACACCGAAGCCGACGGCCCACTGATCGTTGAGTTTGTTGGTATAAAAACCAAATGGCACGGCGGTGAAAGGAACCATGTCACCTTTGTTGGTGCCGCGAGAGTTGCCCCCGGTGTTGCTGATATCGGTAGAAGCATCAATGGCAGCAACGCCGCCGGTGATCTGTTGACCTTCCAGGCGTGCCATACCGGCAGGGTTACCGAACACAGTGCTTGCATCATCGGCAGAAGAAGATCGACCTGCAAAACCAGTACCCATCCCGCTGACGCTCTGTTCGTTCAGGGCAAAGCCGCTGGCGAAGAGTTGGGAGGATGCCATGGCAACGGCGAGGCTAAGTGTGGTCTTGAGCATTACTTTTTTCATTATTAGAACTCCGAGGTGATCACCGCAGCGGAAAGTAACAATAAATTTGCGATTGCGCTATAGGCTGTAATGCAGGAGATAGAGCGGTTTTGTAGGACAATCCGACCAGATTTCCGCATTTTTGCCGAATCTTGCAATTTGCCCGGTCAGCAGATCGCCTGTTTTATGGAGGGCGCGCAGCTTTGCCAGGCTTGGGTAAAATCCCGCAGCCGACCTTGAGGATGAAATATTTCTTTCCAGATACGCGCCATGCCCAGTACGTCACCCGGGGCGGGCAGCGCCGAGCGATGTTGTTCTACCAGCAACCAGGCAATTGCCGTGGCGTAACGCAGGTTCACCGTCAGCTCCAACTGGGGCGCACTCAGAAAGGCATGTTGACTGGCCAGCCCGCGGACCAGACTTGCGCGGTCCGGGTCCAGCGCCAGGTATTCGTCCCAGAGGGCGCGGTGACGGGGCTCGGTGATGCTATAGAGCCCATGGCCGCGCCGATCATGCAGCGCCGAGCCCAGTTCTGACTGGCTGGCGGCAATGCCCAATAACAAGGACTCGGCAGTTGGGTTATGGCAGCCGAGGTAGGTCAAGGTCGGCCTGATCACATAACGACACAATTCGCTGGCGGCAATACCCATACAAGCCTCAGTCCGTAAATGAGGTCGACGAGCCTGAGAAGGAGGGCTTGGCAGCGGTGAATCGGATCTCAGGCCCGTCGCAAGCGGACGATGCCGCTTGAGTTGAAGTGTAGTGTCATATTCATGATGTAAAGGACTGTTTTTAAAACATCTTATTTATTCAGTTATAACGTTTATATCTATCGGTGCTTAGTAAATGCAGGCCAGCGCCAAATTTAAGGCAATAAAAAACCCTGTTTTTTAGACAGGGTTTTTGATTTCAGCGACGTGGTCGATCAGGCAGTCAGTGCCTGACGGGTACGCTCGATCACGGCCTGCAGCGGTTCTGCGCTGGAGTATTGATCGGGGTACAGGCGTTCGCTGTGACGAGCGATGCCGTGTTCGTTGACCAGGGTGAAGCTGAAGCAGCCTTTGCGAGCGGCCATGATCAGGCAGTTCATTGGGGCAAAAGCGTTAGTGAGGGTGCGAATGGCATCCTGAGTGTGGATTTGAGCGTTCATATTATTGGTGTTCCTACAAATGACACGGATAAGAACCGTGCAACGTTAAAACGTTCCAGTAACGCTGATCACCATTGATCAAGCGAAGAACCTGACTGGAACAAAGCAGCCAGTTTGAAGCGCTATTAAATTAGGCGCGCTTGGGCTGGCAGGTAGGTACTTAGGAGGGCAGGCAACACAACAGGGGCAAAGGTTCTGGGCCCGGGGTGAAGATCCTGATCAATTTGCAGGTTGGTTCGGTCAGAGTATTTAAACTTCGCGACACCCTTTGCTTGTTCAAAGGCTGTGTCGTCGCAAGCGATACCTGGAAACCATCGAGGTGGTCGATCCCGTGTGGTTCAGGGGACTTTTTCGACCAGAATTGACTTTCAGCTTGGTACTAACGCCGCGGATAGTAACGGATTGAATCAGGGAAAGGAAGGGGGTAATAAAAAATTTAATCAGCCGCCGAGCCATCCACGATAGACCAGTACGGTCACAGAGGCAGCCAGGGAGCACCCCAGTCCGTAGGCGGCGAGGGTAAGGCGCAAGGATTGGCCGGTCTCGATCAGTTTAATGACCTCGTGCAGATCATTGATCCTGCCGTCACCCAGTTCGATGCACAGGCTTGCAGCGGTAAAAGCGGCAAAGAGCAAAATCGCGATGGCGAACAGCGCGCCATCCGGGGAGGGGAGTGCGGCATTGATTCCCAGCGATGTCGCGCAGATGGCCAACAGCAACATGGCGAACAGCAGAATTCCTTTCATCGGCCCTACAGGGTTGCGTTGTCGGTGGCGCAGTGTGGCGAGCCGGGACAGATTTGAAAAGCCCCTGGATTTGTCGTGGCAGTAACATGTTTAACGCGTGTTGAATCAAAAAACGCTGACGTTATAACTCTCGAATGGGTACTTGTGCACATTAGTTGCGGCGGGTGTAACCCTCCTGTCGCTGACCGCGAAGCACGCCCATTTGCCTGTAATCAAAATTTAAGTCAATGAAAAATCTGGCTTTTTTTTATTGGTGAAAAAATCGTCAGTTTGAGCGGGGGCCCCGTTCCATGGGGCTTTGAGCGAGTTCAAGGAGGGTTGTCCACTGAGTTATCCACAGCTTCTGTGGATTGTCCCAAGCGCTTGCTCTAGAACGGGCGTGCAGGTTTTTTTCAGCTTTACCTGTACGAAAAAAAGAGTAGAGTGGCGCGCCTTCCGTTCTGTCCCACAGTGCTTTATGAAGTTTCGCTCAGTATCACCTTCTGTTACCGACACTCCTCCAACTGTTACCGCACCCAAGCGTTTTTCCTTGAAGGTCGCCTTGTGGCTGCTCGACAGCCCGCGCCTGGGCCAGAGCAGCAACGTCAAGCACTTCGCTGGACGCTTGCTCAAACAGCCTGCCCGGGAAGGGGTGGTAGCCGCGCAGAGTCGTCTTGGCCAGCTGATGTGTCGTGAATGCGGGAACGCCCGCGATCGGCGCATTGGCCATGATCTATTACGCTCGGCCGCTCGCGCCGGCGATCGCCTCGCCCAGCGTGAACTGGGCCAGGTCGAAGACTGAGCTGTCTTCGCGCCCTGTGCTTGGTTACCCTTGATCTTTTTTGGTGATGGCAGAAATGGCTATGGTTTTTGACTGGACCAGTATTGCCTTGGGGCTTGTTGGCGCAGCCGTACCTTTATTGGCGCTGTGCTGGCAGATTCAGCGACGCTTGAACGCGCGCACCACCGGTTGGGAACTGCTGGAAGAGCGCTTGGCAAACGCGCAGCTGGCCCAGGAAGGGCTCGCCGCTCAACTGGATGCCAGCCGTGATGAAATCAGCGACCTGAGCCAGGCCAATGCCGCCAAGCAAGCCGACTTGGCGGCACTGGGCCGCGAAGTCGAACTGTTGCAGATCGACCGCGATAACGCCCGCGATGCCGCCCATGCCTGGAACCTCGATCGCAGCGCCAAGGAAACCGAACTGCGCCGTCTCGACGCTTTGGCTGCAGCCCTGAGCGCGGAACTGCGCGAGCAGCAGGAGAGCCACCAGCAGCGCCTCACCGACCTGCAAGGCTCACGGGATGAGCTGCGTGCGCAGTTCGCCGAGCTGGCCGGCAAAATTTTTGACGAGCGTGAACAGCGCTTCGCCGAGACCAGCCAGGAACGCTTGGGCCAGTTGCTCGATCCGCTCAAGGAGCGCATCCAGTCCTTCGAGAAGCGTGTGGAAGAAAGCTATCAAAACGAAGCCCGTGAGCGGTTCTCCCTGGCCAAGGAGCTTGAGCGCCTGCAGCAATTGAACCTGCGCCTGTCGGACGAAGCCACCAACCTGACCCGTGCGCTCAAGGGCCAGAAAACCCAAGGTAACTGGGGGGAACTGATTCTTGAGCGTGTGCTGGAACACGCGGGCCTGGAAAAAGGCCGCGAATATCAGACCCAGGTCAGCCTCAAGGGCCCGGATGGCGAGCGCTTCCAGCCGGACGTGCTGATCATGTTGCCGGGCGACAAGCAGGTGGTGGTCGACTCCAAGGTCAGCTTGACCGCCTATCAACAATACGTCGCGGCAGATGACGAAGTGATTGGCCAGGCGGCGTTGAAGCAGCATGTGCTGTCCTTGCGTAATCACGTCAAAGGCTTGGCCGGCAAGGACTACAAGCGCCTGGAAGGTTTACACAGCCTGGATTTCGTCCTGCTGTTCGTACCGATCGAGGCCGCTTTTTCCGCGGTCTTGCAGGCTGAACCGAATTTGTTCCAGGAAGCCTTCGACCGGCATATCGTGATTGTCAGCCCTACCACCTTGCTCGCCACCCTGCGGGTGATCGACAGCCTGTGGAAGCAGGAGCGACAGAGCCAGAATGCACGGGAAATCGCCGAGCGTGCAGGTTGGCTGTACGACAAGTTCGTGCTGTTTATCCAGGACCTGGACGAAGTGGGCAACCGACTGCAGCAGTTGGACAAGGCTTACAGCGCGGCGCGCAACAAACTGACGGATGGGCGTGGGAATCTGGTCAGCCGTACCGAGCAGTTAAGATTGCTCGGCGCCCGAGCCAGCAAGAGCCTGCCAGCGGATTTGCTGGAGCGAGCAATGACGGATTCGGATGGCGTGGCGCATCTCCCCGAATAGACTTGGGGCCAAATGTGGGAGAGGGCTTGCTCCCGATTTGTAGGAGCGAGCTTGCTCGCGAAAAACCCATAGGCGCCGCGTTTATTCAGGAAACACGCGTTATCGTTGACGTCTTTCGCGAGCAAGCTCGCTCCTACAGAGGCAGATGCCTGCTCAATAGGGCCCGCAACGCCGCCGGCTTCACTGGCTTGGCCAGGTAATCCAGCCCCGCCCCATGCACCTGCGCCACCATCTCCGGGCGCCCGTCGGCACTGATCACCACGCCGGGAATCGGCTCGGCCAATTGGGCCCGCAGCCAGCCCATCAGTTCGGTGCCGGTTTCGCCATGGTCCAGGTGGTAATCCACCAGCGCCAGTTGCGGTCGCATACCGTCGGCCAGCAGCGCTGCGCACTGGGCCTGGTCGGTGGCCGTCCAGACTTCGCAGCCCCAGCGCGTCAGCAGGCTGCGCATACCGATCAGGATGCTTTCCTCGTTATCCACGCACAGCACCCGCGCGCCGCTCAGGGGCAGGCCATTCTCTACGGCGGCTTTTGGCTGAGGGCTTGCCTGGTTGCGCGCCAGCGGCACGCACACGCTAAACACGCTGCCCTTGCCCGGCCAGGAGCGCACGCTCAGGCGATGGCCCAGCACGCGGCACAGGCCGTCGGCAATCGCCAGGCCCAGTCCCAGGCCCTTCTCGGCGCGGGTCTGGTGGCTGTCCAGGCGCTTGAACTCTTCGAAAATCACCTTTTGCTTATCCGGTGGAATGCCCGGGCCTCGATCCCATACTTCCAGGCACAGTTCACCTTCGCGTCGACGTACGCCCAGCAACACAGGACCGTCGGCATAACGGAAGGCATTGGTCAGAAAGTTCTGCAAGATCCGCCGCAGCAACTTGATGTCGCTGTCCACCCGCAGACGGCTGCCGCGCCAACGAAAGCGCAAGCCTTGCTCATGGGCCAGCGCCTTGAATTCTGCGCCCAGTGTGTCGAATAGCTCACTGAGTACAAAGGGCTGGCGTTGTGGGTTGATCTTGCCGTTTTCCAGGCGCGATATATCCAGCAAGTCGCTGATCAGGTCTTCGGCCGAGCGCAACGAGCTGTCCAGATGCTGCACCAACTGCCGTGCTTCGTCGGACAGGCCATCGTGCTGGTGGGAGAGGGCGGCGGAGAATAACCGCGCCGCGTTCAACGGTTGCATCAGGTCATGACTGACTGCCGCCAAAAACCGCGTCTTCGACTGACTGGCGGATTCGGCCACGCCTTTGGCGTCGGTCAGCGCCACGTTGAGCTGCGACAGCTCATGGGTGCGCTCGGTCACGCGTTGCTCCAGGCCCTCGTTGGCCTCGGTCAACGCTTGTTCGGCTTCGCGGAACGCGGTGATATCGGTGAAACTCATGACAAAACCGCCACCGGGCATCGGGTTGCCGATCAACTCGATTACCCGGCCATTGGGGAACAGGCGCTCGGAGGTATGCGCGCGACCCTGGCGCATCCAGTGCAGGCGTCGCGCCACATGCACCTCGGCTTCACCCGGCCCGCACAAACCGCGCTCGGCGTTGTAGCGAATGATGTCGGCAATCGGCCGGCCAACGCTGATCAAACCGTCCGGGTAGTTAAACAGCTCCAGGTAGCGGCGGTTCCAGGCCACCAGCTTGAGCGACTGGTCCACCACGCTGATGCCCTGGGTGATGTTCTCGATAGCGCCTTGCAGCAGGGCGCGGTTGAATTGCAGCACCTCGGAGGCTTCGTCGGCGATGCGTACGACGTCCTCCAGCTGCATTTCCCGCCCTTCGATCGCAGCTTTCACCACTGCCCGCGTCGAGGAGGCGCCGAGTACGCCGGCCAACAAACGCTCGGTATGGGCGATCCAATCGTTGTCGGCATTCTGGTTGGGGTTAAAACCTTTGCCCTGGCGATAGGCGAAGCGGATAAAGCTCTGCTGGGCGCGTTCTTCACCGACAAAGCGTGCAGCCAGGCTCAGCAGGTCGCTGATCTGCACCGACAACATGGACCGTGCGCTGGCGCGCTGGCTGATTTCCTGGCCGATAAAACGGCCTGCCTGCCAGTGTTCGGAAACCCGCGTACGCGACAGCATCGACACCCACACGAAGAGGGTGAAGTTACCCGCCAGGGAGCACACGGTGCCCAAGGTCAGCGACGTCACCGACAGTCCGAATGGGTGGGAGTGCATCCAGGTCAGGCCGGGGAAGAGGCTGAGCGACCAGCCAAGACTTTTCGCCGTCACCGGTAGGACCAAGGTGTAGAACCACAGGAAAGTACCGGCGGCCAGACCGGCAAATACACCGCGCCGGTTGGCCTGCTTCCAGTAGAGCGCGCCGAGCATCGCCGGGGCCAGTTGGGTCACGGCGGCAAAAGCGATCTGACCGATGGTGGCCAGGCTGGCGGTCGAGCCCAGCAGGCGGTAGCTCACATACGCCAGCAGCAGAATGATCACAATGCTCACCCGGCGTACCGAGAGCATCCAGTGGCGGAACACTTCGAACGGTCGTTCGGCGCTGGAGCGGCGCAGCAACCAGGGCAACAGCATGTCGTTGGAGACCATGGTCGACAGCGCGATGCTGGCCACAATGACCATGCCGGTGGCTGCCGACGCCCCGCCGATGAATGCCAGCACGGCGAGGGCCGGATGGGCCTGGGCCATCGGCAGGCTGATCACGTAGGAGTCGGGCAGCACTGAACCGGGCAACAGCATTTTGCCGCCCAGGGCGATCGGTACTACAAACAGCGCGGCGAGGATCAAGTACGCCGGGAATACCCACTTGGCCAGGCGCAGGTCCTGCGGGTCAATGTTCTCGACGACGGTCACATGAAACTGCCGGGGCAGACAGATGATCGCCATCATCGCGACGCCGGTCTGCACCACCATTGAGGGCCAGTTGATGGTTTCTTTCCAGTATTCCTCCAAGCGCGGCGCGAGCATGGCCTGGCTGAACAGATCGCCGAAACCGTCGTACAAGCCGTAGGTCACAAACGCACCGACCGCGAGAAATGCGAACAGCTTGACCAGGGACTCAAAGGCAATCGCCAACACCATGCCCCGGTGGTGTTCGGTGGCATCGAGGTTGCGCGTACCAAACACGATGGTAAACAGCGCCAGCACCAGCGACACGATCAAGGCGGTGTCCTGAGCCCGGGTGCCGGTGGTGTCGGGTCCGGCGCCGATCAACAGGTTTACGCCCAGCACAATACCTTTGAGTTGCAGGGCGATGTAGGGCAGCACGCCGACCAGACAGATCAACGCCACCACCACCGCCAGGGATTGGGATTTACCATAGCGAGCGGCGATAAAGTCAGCGATGGAGGTGATGTTTTCCTGCTTGCTGATCAGGATCATCTTCTGCAGCACCCAGGGCGCCAACACCAGTAACAGCACGGGGCCCAGGTAGATCGGTAAAAACGCCCACAGCTGCTCGGCGGCTTGGCCTACCGCTCCGAAGAACGTCCAGCTGGTGCAGTACACCGCCAGCGACAAGCTATAGACCCACGCACGCACCCGTGGCGGCAGCGGCGCATGGCGGCGGTCACCGTAAAAGGCGATTGCAAACATAATGGCCATATAGGCCAGGGCAACGGCGGCGATCAGCCCGCTGGACAGCGTCATGGTAACTCCGAGCATAAGAACACCCGGGCATTCCGGGCCCGGTTGGACAGTCTCGCATGATGCCTGTTGTTAGTCAGTGTCGACCAAGGTCGTGTGGGATCTAATGTCGCAGGTGCGTTCAGCGCGGGGGCAGGGTTTTCTGACGCAGGATGTAGATCGTCACCAGCACCGCGCTGGTCAGCATGAACCCGCGAGCCCACGGCAACGGCACCAGGTAACAGGACAGCGCAATGCTCAGCCACATCAGGCCGATGGCGTAGACCTTGCCCTTGAGGGGAATGCCGTTGCCCGCCAGGTAATCACGAATCCATGGGCCCAGCCGTGGGTGGTCCACCAGCCAGTGGTAGAAACGCGGGGAGCTTCGAGCGAAGCAGGCGGCGGCCAGCAGCAGAAAGGGCGTGGTCGGCAGTACCGGCAGGAAAATGCCGATCACTCCCAGCGCTACGCTCAGCCAGCCGATGGCCAGCAGTACGTAGCGCAGGAGCAGTGAACGGTTGCCCATGGGTGCCACGGGCAAGCGACTCAGTGGTGACGTGGCTTGAGGATCGCCGGTTTTTCGTCAGGCGCGTTGCACAGCAGGTACAGCGCGGTCAGGGCTTCCGGGATCTGCACGATCATGTCGTCCATCAAGTTGGCATCGGCGGCGATGTCGGAAAACTCTGCTTCTTCTTCGAACAAGCCCGAACCGACCATGATCGGCAGGAGCATTTCGCTGACTTCTTCTTCAGCGGTTTCGAACCAGGCAGCTTCACGCAGGAACACGCCTTCCATGAAGCCAATGCACCAGCCGCGCAGGTCGGAGTCATCCGGGTCATCGCCCAGGTCGAGGTCGCATGGCAGCTCGAACTCTTCGTCGGCAGCCAGTTGGCGTGCGATGTGGGCCTTAAGGGCGATCAGGGTGGACTCGATCTCTTCGCGCTGGGCGGCGTCGCTGTAATGAGGCTCTTCAGCGAACAGTGCGTCGATCCATTCACGGTCCGGGACGGGATCGGAGCAGATCGACAGGGCGGTCAGGTAGCCGTGGGCGGCCACGTAGTCCAGCGCCTCGTCATGCAGCTCATCGGCGTCGAGGAAGGCTTGCAGGCGGGTTAGTTGCTCAGCGAAGGACATTGAAGGGCTACCTTGGGAATAAACGATGCTGAATTCTAGGCTTTCTTGAGCGCCCAGGCCAGCCGCACGGCATATTTGCCCGGTTTTAGAGCGAGCGTCTATTCGTCAGTCGCGCCCTTTGGCCTGTGACGCTCGGGTATACTGCCGCGTTTTGTGATGCCCCTGCAGGCCCAGCGCCAATCCGGGAAAACTTCGCTTACGGATTATTTTCCGTGAAAGCGCGTTTTTTCGGCCAGCCTGTACAGAGGGATTTCGGCACCATTTTGGAGTTTTACATGCTCGATCAGGCTCAACGCGTCCTCAAGGACATCTTCGGCTACGACAGTTTTCGTGGCCGCCAGGGTGCGATCATTGAGCGCGTGGCCAAGGGCGGCGATGCCCTGGTACTGATGCCTACCGGTGGCGGCAAGTCGTTGTGCTTCCAGGTACCTGCGTTGTTGCGCAACGGCCTGGCGGTGGTGGTGTCCCCGTTGATCGCGTTGATGGACGATCAGGTTGCCACCCTCGAAGAGCTGGGCGTCGCCGCCGCGTCCCTGAACTCCACCCTCAGCGCCGAGCAGCAACGCGACCTGGCCGCGCGAATCAAGCGCGGTGAAGTGAAGATGTTGTACCTGGCGCCGGAGCGTCTGGTACAGCCGCGCATGTTGGCCTTCTTGCAGAGCCTGGAAATTGCCCTGTTTGCCATCGACGAAGCCCACTGCGTATCGCAATGGGGCCACGATTTCCGTCGCGAATATTTGCAGCTGGGTCAATTGGCGCAGCTGTTTCCCGACGTGCCGCGCATCGCCCTGACCGCCACGGCCGACAAGCGTACCCGTGAAGAGATCGTCGAGCGCCTGCACTTGCAGAACGCCGAGCGTTTCCTGTCCAGCTTTGACCGGCCGAATATCTTCTACCGCATCGTGCCCAAGGAGCAGCCACGCAAGCAGTTGCTCGCGTTCCTCTCCGAGCGGCGCAGCGATGCGGGTATTGTCTACTGCCTGTCACGCAAGAAGGTCGATGAAGTCGCCGCGTTCCTGTGCGAGCAAGGCTACCCGGCGCTGCCTTACCACGCCGGCCTGCCCAATGAAACGCGCTCTGCGCACCAGAAACGCTTCCTGAACGAGGAAGGCCTGATCATGGTGGCGACCATTGCCTTCGGCATGGGTATCGACAAATCCAACGTGCGTTTCGTGGCGCACATGGATCTGCCCAAGTCCCTTGAGGCTTACTACCAGGAAACCGGTCGTGCCGGCCGTGATGGCTTGCCGGCGGATGCCTGGATGGTCTACGGCCTGCAGGACGTGGTGATGCTCAAGCAGATGCTGCAGAACTCCGAAGGGGACGAGCGCCACAAGCGTCTGGAGCAGCACAAGCTCGACGCCATGCTTTCGTTGTGCGAAGAAACCCGCTGCCGCCGTCAGACGCTGCTGGCGTATTTCGACGAAGATATGCCGCAACCTTGCGGCCACTGCGATAACTGCATGGATGGCGTGCAAACCTGGGACGCGACCGAGCCGGCTCGTCAGGCATTGTCGACGATCTATCGCACCGGCCAGCGCTACGGCGTGGGTCATCTGGTGGATGTGTTGCTCGGCAAGGACAACGAAAAAGTGCGCAGCTTCGGCCACGAGAAATTGTCGGTCTACGGTGTCGGCAAGGCCCGTGCCGAAGGCGAATGGCGTTCGCTGTTCCGTCAGATGGTTGCCCGTGGCCTCGTCGACATTGATATCGAAGGCTATGGCGGGCTGCGCCTGAACGACAGTTGCCGGCCATTGCTCAAGGGTGAAGTTAGCCTGGAACTGCGCCGCGACCTCAAGCCGCAGACCACCGCCAAGAGCAGCAGCACCAGCCAGGCCAGCCAGCTCGTACGGGGCGAGGAGCGCGAGCAGTGGGAGGCGTTGCGCACCCTGCGACGCAAACTGGCGCAGGAACACAGCGTGCCGCCCTACGTTATCTTCCCCGACTCCACCTTGCTGGAAATGCTGCGCGAGCAACCGACCACCATGGCCGAGATGGCTCGGGTCAGTGGCGTGGGTGCGCGCAAGCTGGAGCGCTACGGCCAGGCCTTCCTCGAAGTACTCGGCGGCCAGGCAGAAGCGCCGAAAGAGATTGCCGATATACGCCACGAACTGATCAGCCTGGCCCGCGCCGGCATGACCCCGATCCAGATCGCCGGCCAGCTGCAATGCTCGGAAAAAAACGTGTATACGCTGCTTGCCGAAGCCGTTGGCAAACAACAGTTGTCGCTGGAGCAGGCCCTTGATTTGCCTGAGGATTTACTCGGCGAAATCCAGGACGCCTTCCTTGACGGAGAAGGCGAATTGCCACCTGTGGTGGAGATCGCCCCGTTGTTCACCGGGCGTGTTCCCGAGGGTGTTTTGTACTGCGTGCGTGCCGCTTTGCAGTCGGAATTCGAAATTTAGTGTGGCAATTACGACAATGTAACGAATCAGTACATACCGGGCCTTGCCTACTGGCATGGCTCATGCTTAGCTGACTAATAATTAGCCACATTTTATTTTCAGTCTTAAACATGAGTTTTTTATGCCGTTAACCGATCAACACCGTTTTGGCATGCAGTTGGCGCAAATGTCCCGAGGTTGGCGCGCCGAGCTGGATCGCCGTTTGGCGGGCCTGGGCCTGTCCCAGGCGCGCTGGCTGGTATTGCTGCATCTGGCCCGTTTTGTCGAGGCACCTACCCAGCGAGAACTGGCACAAAGTGTCGGCGTCGAAGGGCCGACCCTGGCACGTCTGCTCGACAGCCTGGAAGGCCAGGGCCTGGTGCAACGCCAAGCCGTGGTGGAAGACCGCCGGGCCAAACGCATCTTGTTGTGTGATACCGCTCAACCGCTGATCGATCAGATTGAGACCATCGCTACGGCGTTGCGCCATGAGTTGTTCGTGGGCGTGAATGAGGAAGACCTGAGGGTGTGCATGCGTGTGCATGAGCACATCCTGGCGAACCTGGAAAAGTCCTGATCTAAATAATGTGGGAGCTGGCTTGCCTGCGATGACGGACATTCAGTCAAGTGATTAGCTGACTGACGCACCGCTATCGCAGGCAAGCCAGCTGCCACATTGGGTTTAGTGTTCGGCTTCTTAGAACGTCTGTCCCAGGTTCAAGTACACGGCCTTCTGATTATCGTCATTGAACCCATAGCTGAAATTCAGTGGCCCCAGTGGCGTATCAAACCCCAGGAAGATACTCGCGGCGTTGATATAGCCGCTGTCGAACTCATTGTCGTTGTTCCACGCCCGGCCCCGTTCCAGTGAGGCGCCCAGGTACAACGGGAAGTCCAGCGGCAGGTACGAGCGCGGGGTCAGCCGGCGGAAGTACACCGCACGCATCAGGCTAATGTTCTGGCCTGAAATTGCATCCTGACGAAAGCCCGACAATTGCCGCGCCCCGCCCAGCAGGAAGCTGGAAATCACCACATCCGAATTATCCAGCGTGCGTCCATAACGTCCGCCGAGTATCAGGGTGTCCGGGCCATGGCTCATGGCCTTGTCCAGTTTGAACTCCCACTGACGGTAGCGCTGGTCCGAACCCAGGCCAGGTTCGAACTCGCGAAAGGCCAGGCCGATGTCCTCACCGCTGTGCGGAAAGTAGACGTTGTCGAGGGAGTCGAAGGAATACTTAAGCTCATAGAAGCCTTCGCTGAAACTCACGCTCGGCTGGTCGCGCTCGCCGATACGCACATCCGCCTTGCCCCACGCCTCACCTACGCCGAAGCGGATTTCGCCGCTGTTGCCGATCTGGCGTCCAACGTTCAAGCCGAAGCCATAGCGCTCCAGGCGATATTCTGAGATGGGATCGTTGTCCAGGATCAGCTCGACGTTCTGCGCCTCGGCTCTGATATAAGGCGCGACGAAGTAGCGAGAGCCGGTGTCCATCGGCTGGTAGAACTCGCTGTACAGCTCCTGTCGATCACCGATCTGCACCCGCGTCAGCCACTCCGCGCCGAGGCGGTTGATGCCGTTCACGCGATAGCTGGCACCAAGGTTGAAGGCGCTGTCGCCGCGCATGTCATCCGACAGGTTCAAGCCCAGGCGCAGGTAGTCGGTGCCGCTGCGCTTGCCCCGTGCGCTGATCACCAGGGTATTGTCCTGGCCCTTTTTGACCACGCGGTATTGCACCTGCTCGAAGTAATCCAGGCCGTACAGGGTGCCCATGTCCGACTGCAGACGCCCCAGGTTCAGCGGTTCGGCCAACCCCTGGCGAATGTAATAGCGGATCACGTCGTCGCTGACTTTGGAGTCGTTCTCCACCTTGATGGCGGTGATTACCGGGGTGCGCTCGCCCGGGGTGCGTGCAGCCACCAGTTGCGCGTCAATAGGCTCGACAGGGCGCAGGTTCGCCAGGCGCACGTCGAGGGCACGGGTGGCGCGGTAACCGGCGTCGATCATGTCTTTGGCGCGGCCGAAGTCGGTCACGCCATAGGCGGCCAGAGGCGGCTGGATCAGCACATCCTTGGGGTTCAGGGCCTTGAGTTGCTCCTCGGAATTGCGCCGGGTCATCAGGGTGATGGACTGGTTGAGCACGTCCACCACAGTTGCCAATTGCTTGCGCGAGCGCAGCGGGGTGCCGATGTCGACCACGATGGCAATATCGACGCCCATCTCCCGTGCCACGTCCAACGGGATGTTGTCAGTCATGCCGCCGTCAACCAGCAGGCGACCGTCCAGCTCCACCGGGGCGAACACGGCGGGGATCGACATGCTGGCGCGTATCACCTGGGGCAGGTGGCCCTTGCTGAACACGACTTTTTCGCCGGTGGTGATGTCGGTGGCCACGGCGCGGAAGGGGATCGGCAGCTTGTCGAAGTTACGGGTGTTGCTGCTGTGGGCAAACATGCTTTCCAGCAACAGCGCCAGGTTCTGGCCCTGGATCACGCCCAGTGGCAGGCCCAGGCTGCCGTCGTCGCGAAAACTGAGTTTCTGCTTGACCAAAAAATCCCGGTCATCCTGTTTGCGCCGGAACGGTACGTCCTCCCGCGGCGGTGCGTCCGAAAGCGCCTGTTGCCAATCAATGCCCAGCGCCAGCTTCTCCAGCTCGTCGATCTTGTAGCCCGATGCGTACAGCCCGCCAATCACCGCACCCATGCTGGTGCCGGCAATCGCATCGATATGGATACCCTGTTCCTCAAGCGCCTTGAGCACGCCGATATGCGCCAGGCCACGGGCGGCACCGCCGGACAACACCAGGCCGATCTTGGGGCGGGGCGCTTCCAGGGCGTCGGCAAGCAGGGGGACTAAGCACAGGAACAGGCAAGACAGCAGGCGGCGCATCATCAATCTCAAGGCTGGGCGATAAAGGCCGCTATTATAGCCACTCGATCCGCCGAGCCCGTAACGTCAGGAACCTCTCAAATCATGTCCGCAAGCAAACCCGAGATCGTTATCACCTATTGCACCCAATGCCAGTGGTTGCTGCGCGCCGCGTGGCTGGCCCAGGAGTTACTCAGTACGTTTGCCGATGACCTGGGGCGCGTGGCGCTGGAACCGTCCACCGGTGGCGCCTTTCGCATCACCTGTGATGGTGTGCAGATCTGGGAGCGTAAGGCGGATGGTGGTTTTCCCGAGGCCAAGGTGCTTAAGCAGCGAGTGCGCGACCAGATCGATCCGCAGCGCGATCTGGGGCATAACGACCGTACCGCGTAAGGTCAGACTACTGCTGGTTGCTTGGCCTGGCTGGGCTGCCCATCAGGCCGGAGAGTACGATGGCGACGATGATCAAGGCGCCGCCCAGCAACATGCGCAAGGTTGGGGTTTCGGCAAACAACAGCCAGGCCAAGGTAATGCCGTAGACCGGTTCCATGGCAAACACCACCGAGGCGGTGCGCGCCTTGATCACGGCGAGGCTGGCGACGAACAGGCTGTGGGCCAGGCCAGTACAAAACACTCCCAGCAGCCCGATCCACAGCCAGTCGATTGCACGCACATCCGCCAGCCCCGGCGCGGCCACCGGCAGCAGGCACGCGGCGACCACGACGTTCTGGCAAAGGGCGGCCTGTACCGCCGGAATGCGCCCGGAACTGGCGCGATTGTTCAGCGACAACAACGAGAACAACAGCCCCGAAGCAATGCCCCACAGCAGCCCGCTTGTGGCTTCGCTGGCGAGATTGAAGTCCGGGGTCACCAGCACCAGGCCAACGGTGACCAGCACCACCAGCAGTACTTCATTGGCGCGAATGCGCTCGCGGAAGATCAGCCCCTCAAGGATCACCGTAAAGGCCGGAAACGCGGTGAACCCCAGGGTCGCCACGGCCACACCGGCGACTTTGACGGCGATAAAGAACGTCACCCAATGGGCGGCCAACAACACACCGCTGACCAGCAGCCGGCGCCAGTCGCGCATCTCCAGCCTCTTCCACGGAGCATTGCTGGCAAAGCGCGCAAACACCGCCAGCGCCAGCACGGCAAACGCCGCCCGGCCAAATACGATGATGGCGGGGGAGGCCGCCGCCAGCTTGCCGAATACGCCAGTGAGGCCAAACATCAATGCGCCGATATGCAGGGCGCCAAGGGCTGAGCGGGGAGTCATTGCGTTCCTTGATCCAACAGGGGGTGACAGCCTCGCAGTCTAGAGGGTTGGCGGGTGGGCGTCTGTCGAGAGTGGGGTGATTTTTAGCGCAAGACTCTTGCTAGTCCGCTCGACGCAACGCCCCAGGCGAGGCGCCAAAAAACCGTAGCATGGCCGCGCAAAATGCACTTTGCGAGGCGTAGCCGACGCGCTCGGCAATCTCGCCGATGGGCAGGGAGGTTTCGCGTAACAGCCTGAGCGCCATGTGCAAGCGACGATTGCGTAGATAGTCCATCGGCGTCTGTCCGCATTCAGCCATAAACCGGGCATGCAGGCGCGGCACGGACAAATCGGCAATCCGTGCCAGGTCGGCCACCTGGAGCGGACGCGCCGCATGGCGCTCGATATGGGTATTGAACGCAGCATAAGGCAGGCGCAGGCCAGGCAGCGGTTGGGCCTGAGGGTGGTTGAGGCTGGCCAGTAACAACACAGCGCCTTGCTGGACGATCAGCGGGTCGTGCACCGGGCTTTGTGCCAGCCACTCCACCAGTTGGTGTTGCCGGGCATCCAGCGCCAGGTGCGCGGGTTGGTCGAGCAAGCGGCGGCAGGCGTCGGCATGTTCGCCCAAGGATTGCACCACCCAGTGCTCAGTCGGTACATCCAGCACCAGGCAGCGGCTGCCATCGCGGCTGATGCAGGCATGATGGGTGGAGAAGGGCAGCACCATCACGCTGCTTTCGCGCACCTGGCTGCCACGGCCATCCACTTCCAGGTCCAGGTGCCCGGACAGGCCGAACATCAACTGCGCATGGTCATGGCTGTGGGCAATGGGTGCTTCGAGATAGTGGCGTAGCGTGAGGGTCGGGCTCATCGCGGTCTCCAGGGCGGCAAGCTGTCAGTCTACAACGCTTGGCGAGCGACGAGCGCTGTCATCAGACTGACGCACGCTTGTCATGGGCTATTAATCGCCAAGGCGCAAGCTCGCCAAAACAGCGTCGAGGGATGCCCATGACCCGTGCCGAGTTCACCAAGCCCAGCCGCAAGCAACGGGTGCGAACCCTGTGGATTTCCGACGTGCACTTGGGCACTCGGGATTGCCAGGCCGAACATTTGTCGCGGTTTCTCAAGGGTTACCACGCCGACAAGGTCTACCTGGTGGGCGATATTATCGACGGCTGGAAAATGCGCGGGGGTATGTATTGGCCACAGGCCCATACCAATGTGATCCGTCGACTGCTGACCATGGCCAAGCGCGGCACTGAGGTGATCTACGTCACCGGCAACCATGATGAATTTTTACGGCGCTACTCCAAGCTGATCCTGGGCAATATCCAGTTGGTGGATGAAGCCGTGCACGTCACCGCCGATGGCCGCCACCTGCTGGTGATCCATGGCGACCAGTTTGATGTGATCACACGCTATCACCGCTGGCTGGCGTTCCTCGGCGACTCGGCCTACGAATTCACCCTCACCCTCAACCGCTGGCTCAATCATTGGCGTGCACGCTATGGCTATGGCTACTGGTCGCTGTCGGCGTACCTGAAGCACAAGGTTAAAACCGCTGTGAGCTTTATCAGCGATTTCGAAGAAGCCATTGCCCACGAAGTGACCCGGCGCGAACTGCATGGGGTGGTCTGCGGGCATATCCACCATGCCGAGATTCGCAAGGTGGGCGAGGTGGATTACCTCAACTGCGGGGATTGGGTGGAGTCGTGCACGGCGTTGATCGAGCACTGGGATGGGCATATCGAGTTGTATCGGTTGGCGGATGCGCAGGCCCGGGAGGCGCAGCTCAAGGCTGAAATGGTCACGGGCTAAAAACCAACTCGGTTAAAAATGTGGGAGGGGGCTTGCCCCCTCCCACATTGGGTCCCGGGGTTTTCAGTTGGAAACGTCGGCGATGGCTTGGGCCAGCAGCGTCAAACGTGTCGCATCAACCCCGGCCACGTTGGCCCGGCCTGAACTGACCATATACACGCTGTGTTTCTCGCGCAGTTGCTTGACCTGCTCGGCACTCAAACCGGTATAGGAAAACATCCCGCGCTGCGCGCCAATATGGGCAAACTTCTCGGCCAGGCCATGGGGCGCCAGGGCTTCCACCAACCCGGAGCGCAACTGCGCGATCCGCGAGCGCATGGCTTCGACTTCCTCGCTCCAGAACTTTTTCAGCTGTGCATCACCGAGGATAGTCGCCACCACGGCAGCGCCATGATCCGGCGGTGTCGACCACAGGTTGCGGGCGATGTTCGCCAGTTGGCTGCGCACATCGGTGAGCTTATTCGCGTCCGCCGCACACACAATCAATGCGCCGACCCGGTCGCGGTACAGACCGAAGTTCTTCGAGCAGGAACTGGTGACCAGCACTTCCGGCAACTCGGCGGCAAACAGCCGCACCGCCCACGCGTCCTGCTCCAGGCCATCGCCAAAGCCCTGGTAGGCGAAGTCGATCAACGGCAGCAGTTGGCGTTCACGCACAATCTGCAACACTTGGCGCCAGTCATCCTGGGACAGGTCGAAGCCGGTCGGGTTGTGGCAGCAGGCGTGCAACAGCACCACGTCACCCTTGGGCACCGTGGACAGAGTCGCCAGCATCGCCGCTACATCCAGCCGGTTGTCGCTGCCCACGTAAGGGTAATGACTGACTTTGAGCCCGGCCTTGGCGAAGATGGTTTCGTGGATCGGCCACGTCGGGTTGCTCAGCCACACGCCGCGACCAGGCAGGTTCTGGGCAATGAAGTCGGCACTCAAGCGCAAGGCGCCGGTGCCGCCTGGAGTTTGCGTGGCGCCGGCACGGCGATCGCGCAGCAAGCTAGAGTCGGCGCCGAGCACCAGCTCGCTGATCAGCGCACCGAAGGCTGCGTCGCCATGGCCGCCGATGTAGGTTTTGGTCACTTGGGTGTCGACCAGGCGCTGTTCCGCCAGTTTCACCGAGTGGGGAATCGGCGTCAGGCCCTGGTCGTCCTTGTAGACGCCCACGCCCAGATCGAACTTGTTCGGGTTGGTATCCTGGGCGTACAGGTCCATCAGCCCGAGGATCGGGTCGCCGGGTACGCGGTCAATCGCATCGAAATGCATTACTTGCGGCCCTCGGCGCTCTTGGCCACTTCGTCGGTACGCGCGGCCATAATGAAGTCGTTGCGGTGCAGGCCCTTGATGGAGTGGCTCCACCAGGTCACGGTGACTTTGCCCCATTCAGTGAGCAGGCCAGGGTGATGGCCTTCGGCTTCGGAGATTTCACCCATGGCGTTGGTGAAGGCCAGGGCGAATTTGAAGTTCTTGAACAGGAAAACCTTTTCCAGCTGCATCACGCCGTCGCGCACTTCAATGTTCCAGTCAGGGATCTGCTTGATCAGCACCGGCAGTTCTTCATCGCTGACTTGCGGGGCATCGGCGCGGCAGGCTTCGCAGTGGGCTTGGTTCAAGGTGGTCATGGAAGGTGTCCTGAATTCGAATGATTGAAGGTCAGTGGCATTACCCTAAAGCAACGCGGGGCCAGGGAACAGACTCACCTGGCCTTAAAACGAAAGGTTCACGCGGCGTTGGGTTTGGGCGGGACTGCCTTTGGGGTGAAGAGCGGTGCGTGCAGACCCAGCTGCATACCGCGCTCGACCATGCCCATGATGTCTTCCTGCGCCACGTCGAACAGGCGCTTGAGCTCGGGCAAGACGAAGTACAGCGGCTGCAGAATATCGATGCGATAAGGGGTGCGCATCGCTTCCAGCGGATCGAAGGCCTGGTGCTCGGGCTCGTCCGACAGGCAATACACGCTTTCTTTAGGCGACGACAGAATGCCGCCACCGTAGATGCGCCGCCCTTCGGGAGTGTCCACCAGGCCGAACTCGATGGTCATCCAGTACAGGCGCGCCAGGTACACCCTTTGCTCCTTGGTAGCCGCCAGACCGAGCTTGCCGTAGGTGTGGGTGAATTCGGCAAACCAGGGGTTGGTCAGCAGCGGGCAGTGACCGAAGATCTCGTGGAAAATATCCGGCTCTTGCAGGTAGTCCAGTTCTTCACGGGTACGAATAAAGGTCGCCACCGGGAATTGCTTGCTGGCGAGCAGTTCAAAAAAGGTCTGGAAGGGAATCAGCGCCGGTACTCGGGCGACTTGCCAGCCGGTGGTGTCGGCCAGCACCTTGTTGATCTCGCCCAACTGCGGGATGCGGTCCAGCGGCAGGCCGAGCTTGTCGATGCCGTCCAGGTATTCCTGGCAGGCGCGGCCTTCGATCACTTTGAGTTGGCGAGTGATCAGCGTGTTCCACACCGCATGTTCTTCAGGCGGGTAGTGGATAAAACCTTGCGCATCGGGCTCGCGGGCCACGTAGTGCGTCTGCTTCATACGGCTCTCCTGCTAGGCATTCGTTCTTGTTATGTCCTGCGATGTCTCTATTGATAACCCGATGCGCGCGAGAATCCAGTTCCCTCAATGTCGTTGTGTAGGAAAAATTACCAATAATTGTAAAGTATTCGTTACGAATGGGCGTTCTTCCACGGTGGTGGGCTGGGAAAATCCCGAGTCCTGTCACATAATCTTGACGACTATCTTCGCCCAGCGACAAAAAGACGCGGCGCCTACTCACTCTTCGAGTCTTTCCATGCGTATCAAAGTGCACTGCCAGAACCGCATCGGCATCCTGCGGGACATCCTCAACCTGTTGGTGGAATACGGCGTCAACGTCGCCAAGGGCGAGGTCGGCGGCGAGCATGGCAATGCCATCTACCTGTTTTGCCCCAACCTGGTGAACATGCAGTTTCAGGCGTTGCGCCCGCAGTTCGAGGCGATTGCCGGGGTGTTTGGCGTCAAACGGGTCGGGTTGATGCCCAGTGAGCGACGGCACATGGAGCTCAACGCGCTGCTGGGTGCCCTGGAGTTCCCCGTGTTGTCCATCGACATGGGGGGTTCCATCGTTGCCGCCAACCGTGCGGCGGCGCAGTTGCTCGGTGTGCGAGTGGACGAGGTGCCGGGGATTCCGCTGTCGCGCTACGCCGAGGACTTCGATTTGCCGGAACTGGTGCGTGCCAGCAAATCGCGGATCAACGGTTTGCGGGTCAAGGTCAAGGGCGACGTGTTTTTGGCGGATATCGCTCCACTGCAATCCAGTGAGCATGATGACAGCGAGGCCATGGCCGGTGCTGTATTGACCTTGCATCGCGCTGACCGTGTCGGTGAGCGTATC
Organism: Pseudomonas paralactis; assembly: GCF_001439735.1. GTDB lineage: Bacteria > Pseudomonadota > Gammaproteobacteria > Pseudomonadales > Pseudomonadaceae > Aquipseudomonas > Aquipseudomonas paralactis. The sequence goes on along the minus strand of NZ_JYLN01000001.1, from coordinate 611,146 downwards.
TACAATGTGCGCAAGCAAGAGCTGCGCGGTTTCGACAGCATCTTTCAAAGCTCCAAGGTCATGGCTGCGGTGGTCCGCGAAGCGCGGCGCATGGCACCCTTGGATGCACCGCTATTAATAGAAGGCGAAACAGGTACCGGCAAGGAACTGCTGGCCCGTGCCTGTCACCTGGCCAGCCCGCGGGGGCAGTCGCCGTTGATGGCGCTCAATTGTGCGGGGTTGCCCGAGTCGATGGCCGAGACTGAACTGTTTGGCTACGGCCCCGGCGCATTTGAAGGGGCGCGGGCGGAAGGTAAATTGGGCCTGCTTGAGCTGACGGCGGGCGGTACCTTGTTTCTCGACGGCGTGGGAGAAATGAGCGCGCGCTTGCAGGTCAAGCTGCTGCGCTTTTTGCAGGATGGTTGTTTTCGCCGGGTGGGCAGTGATGAAGAGGTGTACCTGGATGTGCGGGTGATCTGCGCGACCCAGGTAGATTTGTCGGAACTCTGCGCCCGCGGCGAATTTCGCCAGGACCTTTATCACCGCTTGAACGTGTTGTCGTTGCATATCCCGCCGTTGCGCGAATGCCTGGATGGGTTGGCGCCGCTGGTTGAGCACTTCCTGGATCAGGCCAGTCGACAGATCGGTTGCCCACTGCCCAAGCTGGCCCCTGCGGCCATGGACAAACTCAGCCACTACCACTGGCCGGGTAACGTGCGGCAGTTGGAAAACGTGCTGTTCCAGGCGGTGTCGCTGTGTGAGGGTGGCACGGTGAAGGTTGAGCATATTCGCCTGCCGGACTACGGCGTGCGCCAGCCCCTTGGCGATTTTTCTCTGGAGGGGAGCCTGGAAGTCATCGTCGGGCGCTTTGAGAAGGCGGTGTTGGAAAGCCTGTATGCCGAACACCCGAGCAGTCGCCAGTTGGGCAAGCGCCTGGGGGTGTCGCACACCACCATTGCCAACAAACTGCGTGATTACGAAGTGCTCAAGGCTGATCGCAGTTAAAACGGTGGGAGCTTGCTCCTGTGACGGCCGGCGCTGATCTAACTGACGCACCGCGATCCAAATGTGGGAGCTGGCTTGCCTGCGAAGACGGCCTAACAGTCAACACAGTTGGATCGGGTACATATCCGATATTTAGGTAACGGCCACTTAGGGTTCCGCCCTGACGGCGGCTCACTTTTGAACAGCGCAAAAGTAAGCAAAACGCTCTTGCCCCACCACTCGGCACCTCGCCTAGGCTCGGTGTGCCCGTAATCCGCCAGTGATTTGGGGGGCCGCCGCCACGCGCCATCCATGGCGCGGGGCGGCTAAACCGGCATCCCTGCCGGTTTACCCCCCCAAATCCCTGTCGAATTCCGGCCAGCGTGGTTTAACGGGGCGCCTAAGATCAAAAGCAGATCAAGATCAAGAGCGGCTCGCTTCGCATCGTGGGTACCGTCTGCTGCTACAGCCCACTGTCAGTTGACATGTCAGTGCCTGTTCCACCGCTATCGCAGGCAAGCCAGCTCCCACATGGGTTGGGTATTGCCCACGCAATCAGCGCCCGGCATCAATCCCCTGTGGGAGCGGGCTTGCCCGCGAATGCGGTAGGTCATTCAACATATCAGTGACTGAGCCACCGCATTCGCGAGCAAGCCCACATTTGAGCTCTGTCGTTTTTCAGGCCGGGGTTTGCCGCAGGCGGCAGTAGTCCGCCGTTTTTTCGACTCGCTCTCCTGCCTCAAATCATCTGACCTCGCCGCTAACCCCCGCCCCGCCTGGACTTTCTCCTCTTTTTAAAAGTTGGTTCGCAAATTGCTTAAGCCACCTCAGTACAGCGGTGGGCGGCAAGCGTCCGTCAGAAAGAGGAAAGAGCGTGGACAAGTACCTTTATGTGGCAATGACCGGCGCCAGCCAGAATGCACTGGCGCAGAAGGCCCATGCCAACAACCTGGCGAACATTTCCACCAACGGTTTCCAACGTGACCTGGAGCAGGCGCGTTCGATGCCGGTGTTCGGTGACAGCTTTCCGGCGCGGGCGTTTGCCTTGACCGAACGTCCGGCTACCGACTTTTCCCCGGGCGCAATGATCGAGACCGGCCGCGACCTGGACGTAGCCGTCAGCGGCGACGGCTGGATGGCCGTGCAAACCCCGGATGGCGGCGAAGCCTACGTGCGCAGCGCCAGCATGAACGTGGATGCGCTGGGTGTGCTGCGTGCCGGCAACGGTATGCCGATCATGGGCAACGGTGGCCCGATTGCCGTGCCGCCCCAGCAGAAAATCGAAGTGGGTGCCGACGGCACCATCAGCATCCGCGCCATGGGCGAAGGCCCGCGGGTGATGGCGGAAGTGGACCGCATCAAGATGGTCCAGCCTGACCTCAAGAACATGACCAAGGGCCTGGACGGCACCATCCACACCAAGGATGGCCAGCCGGCCCAGGCCGACGCGAACGTCAAGCTGACCTCGGGTTTCCTGCAGGCGAGCAACGTCAATGCGGTGGAAGAAATGACTGCGGTGTTGGCGCTTTCCAAGCAGTTCGAGCTGCACATCAAGATGATGAACAGCGCCAAAGAAGACGACCAGGCCATGACGCGCGTCATGCAGATGAGCTGATTCAAGCCCATTAACTAATTTGCAACGTAGCGCCAACCACCCGGCGCACGAAGGAGAACAGCATGCTTCCGGCTCTATGGGTTGCCAAGACAGGCCTGTCCGCCCAGGACACCAACCTGACCACCATTTCCAACAACCTGGCGAACGTGTCGACCACGGGTTTCAAGCGTGATCGCGCCGAGTTCCAGGACCTGCTCTATCAGATCAAGAAGCAGCCCGGCGCCCAATCCACCCAGGACAGCGAATTGCCGTCGGGTCTGCAATTGGGTACCGGTGTGCAGATCGTCGGCACCCAGAAAAACTTCAGCGCCGGTAACCTGCAGCAAACCGGGCAGCCGCTGGACATGGCCATCAATGGCCGTGGTTTCTTCCAGATCCTGCAACCGGATGGGACTACCTCCTACACCCGCGACGGTACGTTCCACCTGGACTCCAACGGCCAGATCGTCACCGCCAACGGTTTCGCCCTGGAGCCTGCCGTGGTGGTTCCGGCGGATGCCAAGACCTTCACCGTCGGCAACGACGGCACCGTGTCGATCACTGTGGCCGGCAACCCGGCGTCGCAAGTGATCGGCAACCTGCAAACCGCCGATTTCATCAACCCGGCCGGCCTGCAAGCGATGGGCAACAACCTGTTCCTGGAAACCGCCTCCAGCGGCGCGCCGCAAATCGGCACCCCGGGCCTGAACGGGTTTGGCACCACCCTGCAAAGCACCCTGGAAACCTCCAACGTCAGCACCGTTGAGGAGATGGTCAACATGATCACCACCCAGCGCGCCTACGAGATGAACTCCAAGGTGATTTCCACCGCCGACCAGATGCTCTCGTTCGTCACGCAGAATCTGTAATCACGTCTATGGGGCGCTTTTGACGGCGCCTGCAACACCATGAGGTAAGGGTCATGAATCGCTATGTTTCCGTTTTGGCATTGAGTGGGATCGCCGTGCTTGCGGGCTGTGTCGCCCCTACGCCAAAGCCCAATGACCCGTACTACGCGCCGGTGTTGCCCCGCACGCCGTTGCCGGCGGCGGCCAATAACGGCTCGATCTACCAGGCCGGTTTCGAACAGAACCTCTACAGCGACCGCAAGGCCTTCCGGGTCGGTGACATCATCACCATCACCCTCAACGAGAAGACCCAGGCCAGCAAGAACGCCAACTCGCAGATCGGCAAGAACAGCAAGACCAGCATTGGCCTGACCTCGCTGTTTGGCGGTGGCCTGAACACCAACAACCCGCTGGGCAGTGGGGACCTGAGCCTGGACGCCGGTTACAGCGGCGACCGTGCCACCAACGGCAAAAGTGCGGCGGGGCAGGGCAACAGCCTGACCGGTTCGATCACCGTGACCGTGGCCGACGTATTGCCCAACGGCATCATCGCCATCCGCGGTGAAAAGTGGATGACCCTCAACACCGGCGACGAGCTGGTGCGCATTGCCGGCATGGTCCGTGCCGATGATATTTCCACCGACAACACTGTGCCGTCGACGCGTATTGCCGATGCGCGCATCACCTACTCGGGGACGGGTTCGTTTGCTGATGCAAGCCAGCCGGGCTGGTTCGATCGTTTCTTCCTTAGCCCGCTGTTCCCTTTCTAGGTGGCCATTTTGAATTTCAAACAGCTGATGGCGACGGCACTCCTGCTGGCCTTGAGCGCCGTGGCCCAGGCCGAGCGACTCAAAGACATCGCCAGTATTTCCGGCGTGCGCTCCAACCAGTTGATCGGCTACGGCCTGGTGGTGGGGCTCAATGGCACGGGTGACCAGACCACCCAAACGCCGTTCACCCTGCAGACCTTCAACAACATGCTCTCGCAGTTCGGTATCAAGGTGCCGCCAGGCTCGGGCAACGTGCAGTTGAAGAACGTCGCCGCAGTGTCGATCAGTGCCGATTTGCCGCCGTTCTCCAAGCCGGGCCAGGTGGTGGACATCACCGTTTCGTCCATGGGCAACTCCAAAAGCCTGCGTGGCGGCACCTTGCTGATGACACCGCTCAAAGGTATCGACGGCAACGTCTACGCCATCGCCCAGGGCAACCTGGTGGTGGGCGGGTTTGACGCTGAAGGCCGCGACGGTTCGAAGATCACTGTCAACGTACCGTCGGCCGGGCGCATTCCCGGTGGCGCCACGGTTGAACGCACCGTGCCGAGCGGTTTCAACCAGGGCAACAGCCTGACCCTGAACCTTAACCGCTCCGACTTCACCACCGCCAAGCGCGTGGTCGACAAGATCAACGACATGCTCGGCCCTGGCGTGGCCCAGGCCATCGACGGCGGTTCGATTCGCGTCACTGCGCCACTGGACCCAAGCCAGCGTGTGGACTACCTGTCGATCCTGGAGAACCTGGAGGTCGATCCAGGCCAGGCCGTGGCGAAAGTCATCATCAACTCGCGTACCGGCACCATCGTGATTGGCCAGAACGTCAAGGTCTCGCCGGCGGCGGTGACCCACGGCAGCCTGACGGTGACCATCACCGAAGACCCGATCGTCAGTCAGCCTGGCCCGTTGTCCAATGGCCAGACCGCCGTGGTCCCACGCTCGCGGGTCAATGCCCAGCAAGAAGCCAAGCCGATGTTCAAATTCGGCCCCGGTACCACGCTGGACGAGATCGTCCGTGCGGTGAATCAGGTGGGCGCAGCGCCCGGCGACTTGATGGCCATCCTCGAAGCTTTGAAACAGGCCGGCGCCTTGCAAGCCGACCTGATCGTGATCTGAGGCCATGGCCATGGATATGCGCAAGAGCGGCATCAGCAGCACGGCAGACTCGGGGTCTTACTCCGACCTGAACCGGCTTAACCAGCTCAAAGTCGGTGACGACAAGAACAGCGAAGGCAACATGCGCAAGGTGGCGCAGGAGTTCGAATCGCTGTTTTTGAACGAGATGCTCAAGTCCATGCGCTCGGCCACCGATGCCCTGGGCAAGGACAACCCGTTGAATACGCCGGCGGCCAAGCAGTACCAGGAAATGTACGACCAGCAGCTGGCGGTATCGATGTCCCGCGAGGGCGGTGGTATCGGCCTGGCGGACGTGCTGATGCGCCAGATGCAAAAGAACAAACCGGTAGAGGCCCAGGCCGCCACCTTGCAAGGCCCGGCGGCGGATGCGCCGGTGAAGAAAGTCGATGTGCCGACCGAGATTGCCGCCGGTACCCAGGCCGAAGGCCCGTTGGGGCGCTCCAATGGGCAGCGCCCATTGTGGGCCTATCGCGTGGCGGAGCCGCAGGCAGGCGCCGTTGCGTCCCACAGCAACGACATGGAGCTGATGAATCAGCGCCGTATCGCCTTGCCCAGCAAGCTGACCGACCGTTTGCTTGCCGGCATCGTGCCCAGCACCCAGGTCGAGGCCAAGGCCGCGCCGCTGCGCAACAGCGCCGCCGATGACAACGTCATCAACAGCAGTGCGCGCACCTTTGCCGTACCCAGCGGGCGCATGCAGGTGTATGGCCGAGCCATTGCCCAGCCACCGCTGGCACCGGCCAAGAAAGCCTTCAGTTCCCAGGATGAGTTCGTCGCCACCATGCTGCCGATGGCCAAGGCCGCCGCCGCACGGATTGGCATCGACCCCAAATACCTGGTGGCCCAGGCGGCGTTGGAAACCGGCTGGGGCAAATCGGTCATGCGTGCCGAAGACGGCAGCAGCAGCCACAACCTGTTCGGCATCAAGGCCGGCCAGAGTTGGCAGGGCGGTCAGGCCCGCGCGATCACCAGCGAGTTTCGCGATGGGGCGATGGTCAAGGAAACGGCGCAGTTCCGCTCCTACAGCTCCTACCAGGACAGCTTCCACGACCTCGTGACCTTGCTGCAAAGCCATGATCGCTATAAAGAAGTTGTGAAATCAGCCGACAACCCGGAACAGTTTGTACGCGAGTTGCAAAAAGCCGGTTATGCAACCGACCCGGATTACGCCAGCAAGATTTCGCAGATCGCAAAAACCATGAACAGTTACCAGAACTACGCTGCCGCTGGCGCAACCACACATTTATAAGGTCTGAACCATGAGTTTGCTCAGTATCGGGATGTCAGGGCTCAACGCCGCTCAAGGATCGCTATCGGTCTTGAGTAACAACATCGCCAACGTGAACACCCCGGGGTATTCGCGTCAGCAGACCACGCAAAATACCAACGCGTCGAACCCGTTTGGCGGCGTGTTCATCGGCACTGGCACCACCCTGGCCGACGTGCGCCGGGTGTACAACGAATACCTGGACACCGCCTACCAGAACAGCACGGCCCTGAACAACGATGCCAAGGCGTACCTGGATCAGGTCGGCGCCGTCGACAAAGTGCTGTCGGACAAAACCACCGGTCTGTCTTCGGTACTCAGCTCGTTCTTCGCCACCCTGCAAACCGCAGCGTCCAACCCCAGCGACCTGTCGGCCCGCCAACTGCTGGTGACCAACGCCCAGACCCTGAGCAGCCGTTTCAACGCGATCTCGACGCAGTTGACCCAGCAGAAAGAGACCATCAACAACCAATTGGGCAGCATGAGCGAACAAGTCAATCAATTGACTGCCTCGATTGCCTCGCTCAACAAGCAGATCACCCAAGTGCAGGGGGCATCGGGCAATGCACCGGCCAACCTGCTGGACTCGCGTAACGAGGCAGTGCGCTCGCTCAATCAGTTGATCGGCGTCACGGCCACCGAGAAGAACGGCCAGTTCAGCGTGACCACCGGCAGCGGCCAGTCGCTGGTGGAAGGCGGGATTTCCAACACGATTTCGGCGGTGCCGAGCAAAACCGATAACAGCCAGTACACCATCCAGCTCGACATGAACGGTACCGCTCTCGACCTGGGCGGTGTGATCAGTGGCGGCAGCATCGGTGGCCTGCTGCGTTATCGCAGTGATGCCCTGATGCCGGCCATCAACGACCTGGGCCGTATCGCCATCGCGACCGCAGACACCATCAATAGCCAACTGGGCCAAGGCCTGGACCTCAATGGTGACTTCGGCGTTTCGCTGTTCAAAGACATCAACAGTGCCGCCGCCATTGCTTCGCGCAGCCAGGGTGCTTCGGGCAACAGTGCCGGGTCAGGCAACCTGAACGTGACAATCAAGGACAGCAGCCAGTTGTCCACGTTTGACTACACCGTGACCTTCAGCGACAAGACCGACCCCAACAAGGTCACGGTACTGCGCTCGGACGGCAAGGCCATGGGCACCTTTGACATGGGCTCCACGCCGCCGCCGACCATGGATGGCTTTACCCTGGCGCTGGATGGCAAGGGCACCATGGCGTATGGCGACAGTTTCAAGGTCAGCCCGACCGCCACCGGCGCAAGCGGTATTGGTGTGGCGCTCACCGATGCGAACAAGCTGGCGTTTGCCGGCCCGTTGAAGGGTACCAGCAGCACGACCAACAGCGGCACGGGCACGTTTACCCAGCCATCGTTGACGGCGCCGCTGGATATCCATGGCGGCACCGACACCGCACAACTGCGCGCCGGTATTGAAAACTCGATGCCGGTGAAGATGGTATTCGGCAAGCCCGCCGCCGACGGCACGCAGTCCTATACGATCAGCGACTCCAAGGGCAACCCGATCGGCACGGGCTCGATCATCCCGGGGCAGGGCAACAAGATCACCGTCGACGTGCCGATGCGCGACGCCAGCGGCGCAGCCATCCCCGGCAAGAGCTTCAAGTTCGACACCACCGTCAATGGCTCCCCGGCAGACGGCGACAGCACCACCTTCGCCTTCAACAGTGGCGGCAAATCCGATGGTCGCAATGCCCAGGAGCTGCTGAACCTGCAAACCAAGGCCACCGTCGGCATGGGCGAGGGCAATGGCGGCACCAGCCTGGTGGGGGCCAACAGCAAGCTGGTCTCCACGGTCGGCGCCAAGGCCAGCCAGGCCGGGGTCGACAGCGCCGCCACCGGTGCGTTGCTGAGCGCCAATAAAGATGCGCGCAACTCGGTGTCCGGGGTCAACCTGGATGACGAAGCGGGTGACATGATCAAGTTCCAGCAGTACTACACCGCGTCGTCGCAGATCATCAAGGCTGCGCAAGAAACCTTCACCACACTGATGAATGCTCTTTAAGGGAGGCTGGGACGATGCGTATTTCTACACAGCAGTATTTCGAGACCAGCTCTGCCAAGTACCAGAGTAACTATTCCAGCGTGGTCAAGGCCCAGGACCAGGCCAGCACCGGTATCCGTGTGCAAACCGCTGCAGATGATCCGGTGGCGGCGGCGCGGCTGCTGATGCTGCAACAGCAGAAAGACATGCTGGCTCAGTTCAATGGCAACATCAGCACGCTGAAAAACTCGCTGACCACCCAGGACGGCGTGCTGGAAAATATCAATATCGCGATTCAAAGGGCCAGTGAGTTGGCGCTCAAGGCGGGTAACGTCGGCATCAGCGACGCTGACCGCAAGTCGACCGCCGCCGAAATTGGCGCCATTGAAGACCAGGTCCTGGGCCTGCTCAATACCAAGGACGCCAGCGGTAATTACCTGTTCTCCGGGAGCAAGACCGACACACCTCCCTACACCCGCAACAATGACGGCACCTACAGCTACCAGGGCGATGACACGCCGTTGAGCCTGAAGATTGCGGAAAACCTGTCGGTTGCCATGGGCAACACCGCCAAGAGTATGCTGGAAAGCTCGGCGAATACGGGCCGTACGCAAACGGCACCGATCCTCGTGCCGCCAGCGGTCGATGATGGCAAGGTCACCGTGTCTGCCGGGCTGATCGCGGCCAACACCAGCTATAACAGCAGTTTTTCCGACGGCCAGCCGTATAAGCTGACCTTCACCAGCAGCACCCAATATGTCGTAACGGACAATGCCGGCAAGGACATCACCTCGGAGATTCCGGGCAACGGCACCTTCGATGCCACCAAGGAAGGCGGTTCGAGTATCAATCTGCGCGGGGTCAAGTTCGACATCGGTTTGAACCTGGGCAAAGACGCCCTGGGCAAAGATATACTGCCCGGCGCGCCGTCGGACGCTATCGTCAAGGATCGCGAGTTCAGCCTGTCGGTCAAGCCGGACACTTTCAGCGTTTCGCGCACCCCGAGCAATTCGTCCACTGCCCAATTGAGCGGCGGCACGGTGAGCGATCCGGCGGCTTACGCCAGCACCTTTCCCAACTCGGGTGTCGTCGTCAAGTTCGGCGCGGCCGGTGCCTATGACCTATATGCGCAACCCTATACCGCAGACAGCAAATCCATCGCCAGCGGCACTCTGGCAGCTGGCGCAACCTCAATCACGGCGGCAGGGGTGACCTTCGATGTCACCACCGCACCGGCGCCCGCAGCCGGCGACCAGTTTTCGATCAGTGCCACCAGCAACAAGAACGAGAACGTCCTCGACACCCTGAGCCACTTGCGCAAAATCCTGGAAACGCCGTCAGACGGCAACCCGGCGGCGCAGAAGGAACTCAAGGATGTGGTGGCCAAGTCCATTGGCAACCTGACCAATGCCTACAGCCAGATCGACCAGGCACGCGGCTCCCTGGGCGCGCGCCTCAATGGCCTGGATATTCAGTCCAAGGAAAACATCAGCCTGGACCTGGCCAATACCACCACCATGAATGACCTGGGTAATGTCGACTTCGCCGAAGCCGCCATCAACCTGAGCTTGCAGCAAACCATGCTGCAAGCCTCGCAGTTGGCCTTTGTGAAAATCTCGCAGCTGAGTCTGTTCAACAAGATGTAATCGGCGCTGTGCACGACGGCCCAGCCTGGAAACAGGCTGGGCCGTCGTCGTTTGCGGGGCCAAATTGTTGAAAGGTTTTGCATAAACCACGCACAATTGAGTGACCTGTGAGTCATAAAGCGCATCTTCACTGTATCGTGTGAAAAGGATAAGTCGTCACAGGGCCTTCATCGGGCGGCTTTCAGCGGGATTTTTATGGGGTTATCCCCTTTATTGTCAGCACTTCCGGCATAGCCCGAGGGGTGTTCTCCAGCTATTTAGTATTGGGAAGCCACAATGATTGGCATAAAAAGCATCGCCAGTTACGTGCCGGCGGACGGGATCGATAACTACGCCCAGGGTGCCAAGTTCGCCAAGGATGAAGAATTCATCATCGGCAAGATCGGTTCGGCGTTCCTGCCGCGCAAGGAAGCGGCACAGGAAACCTCGGATCTGTGTGTCGAGGCGGTCAACGCCTTGTTTGCCAACAACCCGCAATTGAAGCGCGAGTCCATCGACGCGCTGATCGTCGTCACCCAGAACGGCGATGAAGAGGGCCTGCCTCACACCGCCGCCATCGTGCAGGACAAACTGGGCCTGCCAACCCACGTTGCCGCGTTCGACATCTCGCTGGGCTGCTCCGGCTACGTCTACGGCATCTACGCGATGAAGGGCTTCATGGAAGCCGCGGGCCTTAAAAACGGCCTGCTGATTACCGCAGACCCGTACTCCAAGATCGTCGACCCGGAAGACCGCAACACCACCATGCTGTTCGGCGATGCCGCCACCGCCACCTGGATGGGCGTAGACGCGCCGTGGTTGCTCGGCAAGTCCAAGTTCGGCACCGACGGTTCCGGCGCGCCCCACCTGAAGGTCAGCGACGGCGTGTTCTTCATGAACGGCCGCCAGGTGTTCAACTTCGCTTTGCTCAAAGTGCCGGCGCACTTGCACGAGCTGCTCGCCGAGTCGGACCTCAAGGCCGATGACATCGATGCGTTCTGCATCCATCAGGGCAGCGCGGCCATCGTCGATGCCGTGGCACGCCGTTTTGAAGAGGCGCCGGTGGACAAGTTCATCAAGGACATGGTCGAGACCGGCAACACCGTGTCGTCGAGCATCCCGCTGCTGCTGGAAAAGCACGTGATGGACGCCACCTGGAAGCGCGTGGCCATCAGTGGTTTTGGCGTGGGCCTGTCGTGGGGCTCGGCGATTCTCTATCGTCCGTGATGCTTTAGCCGCTGCACAAAAAAACGCCGATGATCCCACGATCATCGGCGTTTTTTTTGCGTCCCCCTGTAGGAGCGAGCTTGCTCGCGAAGAACGTTAACGATAACGCGGGCATTCAGAATGCACGCGGCGTTCTCAGGTTCTTCGCGAGCAAGCTCGCTCCTACAAGGGGGGGGCTGTCTTGAAGGCGAAGTTTTGGCGCCAGTAACCCGTGATTGCGGGCGTTTCACGCCTCTATAAGCCCTTGAAATACAAGGGCTGGCACAGGGCTACTAAAAAAAATCAAAAAAATCCTCAAGCAACCGGCTACCACGACGATAACTATTACGTAGGTTCTCTAGGCCACACCCGGCGGTCGCCAGGGCCGGAAGCCGCAGTATCCAAATCACGAGGATTTCGTCATGGCATTATCAGTAAACACCAACATCACCTCCCTGGGTGTCCAGAAGAACCTGAACAAAGCTTCCGACGCTCTGAGCCAGTCGATGAACCGTCTGTCCTCCGGCCTGAAAATCAACAGCGCCAAAGACGACGCTGCCGGCATGCAGATCGCCAACCGTCTGAACAACCAGGTCAAAGGCCTGAACGTTGCCATCGCCAACGCCAACAACGGCGTGTCGATTGCCCAGACCGCTGAAGGCGCGATGCAAGAATCCACCAACACCCTGCAGCGTCTGCGTGAACTCGCCCTGCAAGCGGCCAACGGTGATAAAAGCGACGCTGACCGTGTTTCCCTGCAGCAAGAATTCACCGCTAAAGTGGGCGAGCTGAACCGTATCGCCAGCACCACCACCTTCGGTGGTCGTAACCTGCTCGACGGCTCGTTCAACAACGTAGCGTTCCAGATCGGCGCCAACGCCAACGAGACTATCTCGTTCGGTATGACCGACATCAGCTCGACTGCGCTGAAGGGTAACTACAAAGAAGCGGCTGTAGACGGTGCCGCGATGAAAGGCCTGGCAGCCACTGCTACTGGTTCGGTGCTGGGTGACAAGGCTTCTAAAACTGGTACAGCAGCTACAGCAATTGTTGCAGGCGACGCATTCACCATCAATGGTGTGACTATCAACCTGACCGCTGCAGCTGCAGGCGCAGCTGGTGGTACCTCTGCAGTTGCAGATATCAACGCTAAGACCGCTGAAACTGGTGTTACTGCAAGTACGGATGCTGCCGGTGTTGTGACGCTGTCTTCCAAGAGCGATATCACTTTGGCGCTTGCTGGCGGTACTGCCACTGACGGTCTCGCCAAACTTGGCCTTGGTGCTCCTGGCACTACCGCAGCTGTAGCAACTACTGGCGCAAGCGCCATGGGTGCGGCAGGTGCAGTGTCTGTTAACGGCAATGCCGTTACTTGGACTAACACTGACACTCTGACCAGCGTATTGACCAAGCTGACTACCGCTGCCGGCGGTGCTGCTAACGGTGCTTCCGCTACTTTCGCTGACGGTCGTGTCAAGCTGACCTCGGGTGACGGCGCAGATATCAAGCTGGCCAACACCACCAGCGGTTCTCTGTCGCAGTTGGGCCTTTCGGCTGGTACTACCCAAGCCAAACTGACCGCTGATACTTCGATCGACGTGAACGGCGTTGAAGTCAAATTCAAGAAGGGCGACACCTCTGACGCCATTGTTGCTTCGATCAACAGCGCCAGCACCGGTGTTCAAGCCAGCAAAAACGCTGACGGTACCCTGAACCTGTTTGCTGACAAAGACATCACCATCAAGGATGGTAGCGCCGGTACTGGCCTGGCTGCATTGGGTCTGACCGCTGTAGCTGCGGCCGGCACTAAGTCCGCCGTCACCATGGAAACCAGCGTTTCCGACCTGAGCATCCTGACTGCCGCTTCTTCGCAGCAGGCCATCCAGGCTCTGGACGATGCCATGCAGCAAATCGACAGCCAGCGTTCGCAGCTGGGTGCCGTACAAAACCGCTTCGCCAGCACCGTGGCCAACCTGCAGAGCATTTCGCAGAACTCCTCCGCTGCCAAAGGCCGCGTAGAAGACGCTGACTTCGCTTCTGAAGCCGCTGAGCTGACCAAGCAACAAACCCTGCAACAGGCTTCCACTGCGATCCTGTCCCAGGCCAACCAACTGCCATCGTCTGTTCTGAAGCTGCTTCAGTAATAGCGCTAGCGGTTAAATAACGGGAGGGTGCGTTTAACAACGTGCCCTTCCGTTTTTTCAGTTTGGAGGTGGTGACATGGACATGAGCATCAAGCTGACCTCGTCTTACCCCGCAGCCCCGGCCCCGGCCAACCTTGGCGCAGTGGTGTCCCAGGCCAAGCCTGTGGCCAGCAATGAGCCGATCAAAAGTGAAGAGCCTCAGCGCGTGGCGCTGGAAAAGGCTGTTACCGATATGCGTGAGTTTGTGCAGGCTTCACAGCGCAACCTGGATTTTTCCATCGATGACTCCACCGGCAAGGTAGTGGTCAAGGTGATCGCCACCGACAGTGGTGAAGTGATTCGACAGATTCCATCGGAGACCGCGCTGAAATTGGCGCAGAACCTGAGCGATGCCGGCAGCCTGCTGTTTGATAGCAAGGCTTGAGTTGGCACGAAACATGTTTCTGATTGCGGTCTAAGCGTTCAAGCGCCAAAAAAACGGCCGCCGCAGGACAAGGAGAATGACAAATGGCTAGTTCAACGATTTCCGGCCCTGGTTCGGGCTACGACACCCAGGCTATCGTCAAGGCGTTGGTCGGTGCCGAGCAGGCACCCAAGCAGGCTCAGATCACCAACGAGCAGAAAAAAGCCACCGTGCAGTTGTCTGCCGTGGGCTCGGTCAAGACGGCGTTGGAAGCCTACCAGGCGGCGATCACCAAGTTGAACAATGCCTCGGCCTTCAACGGGCTGGCGGCGACTTCTTCGGAAGAGAAAAACGCCAAGGTCACCCTGACCGACGGTGCGTCCAGCGGCAAGTACCTGTTGAAGATCGCCAACCTTGCGACTGCCTCGAAAGTCACCACGGCGGTGAACGCGGATGGCGCGTCGGGCAAGGCCAACAGCACCGACGAGGACCAGACGCTGACCATCAACCAGTCGGGCAAAAGCTACGACGTGGTGATCCCCGGCGGCGCAACCCTGCAACAGGTGCGCGAGTCCATCAATACTCAGCTGTCGTCCCAAGGCATCAGTGCCAACGTACTGAGTGACTCCAACGGCGCGCGGCTGGTACTGACTTCGACCACCATGGGCGAGGGCACCGACATCACCCTCAGCGGTGATTCGCAACTGGCTACCGGGTACGACAAAGGCACGCCGCCGACCAACGCCAAGTACTCCATCGACGGCATTGAAATGTCATCGAACAGCAACAAGATCACCTCCGCGATCAGCGGCGTGACCCTGGACCTGTTGGACACGGTAGACATCACCAAGCCGACCACCATCACCGTGGCCAGCAACACCGACACCCTGAAAACCTCGGTGCAGTCCTTCGTCAGCGCCTACAACACGCTGATGACGGCGATCAACACCCAGACCAAAGTCACCGCCACCGGCGATGCCTCCACCACCACCGCTGGTGCCTTGACCGGCGATGCGTCAATGCGTCAGTTGGTCAACAGCCTGCGCTCCGAGCTGGTCAACGGCTCCGGTGCGGGCACCATGACCAGCCTGGCGCAGATGGGCATCACCACCGACCAGAAAACCGGTCTGCTGAGCCTGGATGACAAAACCTGGGACAAGGCTGTGGTCAAGGGTGCTGGCGATATTGCCAAGCTGTTCACTGGCGACACTGGTTTGATCACGCGCATGAACAAGGCGACCAAGAGCTACGTGGGCACCACCGGCACCCTGGCGACCCGGGCGACCGATCTCAACAACAAGTTGACCGACTTGACCAAAGAGACCGACGACCTGACGCGGCGCATGGATGCCTTGCAGAAGTCCCTGACCGCCAAGTACACGGCGATGGACACCATGATCGCGCAGATCAACGCCAGCAGCTCCAGTATCCTGACCACTCTCAACTCGTTGAACAATCCGAAGTCGAACTGATAAACGGTGTGTGCAGGGCCCTATTTTGAGGGCCCTGGCGCAGGGTGCTGGATTAAAGTTTTGGTTGTCACGGTCGAAAAACTGGTTAAGCAAACCTATTCGATTGTCGCCCAGTTACGAGGTAGCAACATGAACCCAATGAGAGCCCTTCGTCAGTACCAGAAGGTCAACGCCCACGCTCAAGTCTCCGAAGCCAGCCCGCATCGTCTGGTGCAAATGCTGATGGAAGGTGGCCTTGATCGCATGGCGCAGGCCAAGGGTGCGTTGA
Organism: Pseudomonas paralactis; assembly: GCF_001439735.1. Lineage (GTDB taxonomy): Bacteria > Pseudomonadota > Gammaproteobacteria > Pseudomonadales > Pseudomonadaceae > Aquipseudomonas > Aquipseudomonas paralactis. The sequence continues at coordinate 595,432 of NZ_JYLN01000001.1, read as the reverse complement.
GCCGCGGGGACATCGCGCAAAAAGGCCTGATGCTGGGCAAGGCGATCGAAATCATTTCCGGCCTGCGCGATGGCCTGGAGCCGGAGAAAGCCGAAGATCCGGCCGCGATCCAGCGTCTGGATGCCCTGTACAACTACATGGGCAATCGCTTGGTCGAGGCCAATCGCGTCAACGACGCCGAGATGATCGACGAAGTCGCCCGCCTGCTGATCACCGTCAAGACCGGCTGGGATGCCATCGCTCCACAATAAGGCCGATCGCCTTGAGGGACACATCATGAGCCATGCACTGCAACGCATCGACGAGACCCGCGAAGCCCTTCTCGGCGCGCTGGCCGAGCGCAATTGGGAAGCTGTGGGCGAGTTGGACCTGGGTTGCCGCGCGGTGATTGATGAGGTGCTCAGTGAGGCACCGGTAGACGAGGGCGCATTGCGCGAGAAGCTGGAAAGTTTGTTGGTGGTGTACCAGCAGTTGCTGGAGGTGACGACCGGCGAGCGCCAGGCGATTTTCGAAGAGATGTCGCAGATCAACCAAGCGAAAAATGCGTCAAAGGTTTACCATCTGTTCGGTTGAACGGGCGCAGTTAATCCGCACGGCGCGTCATATATTTGACTGTGCCAGCATTTTTGACTTAACTAGTGCTGTTTTCAGATTTCAGACGTCTAGTAGGTAACAAATCTTACAGACGTCTAGATTGCCCTCATTCCGGGGCAGGAAGTTTTACTAGGGAAGTTGCTATTGCATGTGGCGTGAAACCAAAATTCTGCTGATCGATGACGATAGCGTCCGCCGCCGCGATTTAGCGGTGATTTTAAATTTTCTTGGTGAAGAAAATTTACCCTGCGCCAGCCACGATTGGCAGCAGGCAGTCAGCTCGTTGGCATCGAGCCGTGAAGTCATTTGTGTGTTGATCGGGACGGTAAACGCTCCTGGCGCAGTTCTGGGCTTGTTAAAGACACTGTCAACCTGGGATGAGTTCCTTCCGGTGTTGCTGATGGGCGATATTTCTTCTGTGGACCTGCCGGAAGACCAGCGCCGCCGCGTGCTTTCCACCCTGGAAATGCCGCCCAGCTACAGCAAATTGCTCGATTCGCTGCACCGTGCCCAGGTCTATCGCGAGATGTACGACCAGGCCCGCGAGCGCGGCCGTCACCGTGAACCCAACCTGTTTCGCAGCCTCGTCGGCACCAGCCGGGCGATCCAGCATGTGCGCCAGATGATGCAGCAAGTGGCCGACACCGACGCCAGTGTGCTGATCCTCGGTGAGTCGGGCACCGGCAAGGAAGTGGTGGCGCGCAACCTGCACTATCACTCCAAGCGTCGCGACGGACCTTTTGTACCGGTCAACTGCGGGGCGATCCCGGCAGAGCTGCTGGAAAGCGAATTGTTCGGCCACGAGAAGGGCGCCTTTACCGGGGCGATCACCAGTCGTGCCGGGCGCTTTGAGCTGGCCAATGGCGGCACCCTGTTCCTTGACGAAATTGGCGACATGCCGTTGCCGATGCAGGTCAAGTTGCTGCGCGTGTTGCAGGAGCGCACCTTCGAACGCGTGGGCAGCAACAAGACCCAAAGCGTGGACGTGCGCATCATTGCCGCGACCCACAAGAACCTCGAAAGCATGATCGAGGTCGGCAGCTTCCGCGAAGACCTGTACTACCGCCTCAATGTATTCCCTATCGAGATGGCCCCGCTGCGCGAGCGCGTGGAAGACATCCCGTTGCTGATGAACGAACTGATCTCGCGCATGGAGCACGAAAAGCGCGGCTCCATTCGCTTCAACTCCGCGGCAATCATGTCCCTGTGCCGCCACGGCTGGCCGGGCAACGTCCGCGAGCTGGCCAACCTGGTGGAGCGCATGGCGATCATGCATCCGTACGGGGTGATCGGCGTGGTCGAACTGCCGAAGAAATTCCGCTACGTCGATGATGAAGACGAGCAACTGGACAGCCTGCGCAGTGATATGGAAGAGCGCGTGGCCATCAACGGTCATACCCCGGACTTTGGTGCCACCGCCATGCTGCCGCCCGAAGGCCTTGACCTTAAGGACTACCTCGGCAACCTGGAACAGGGGTTGATTCAGCAGGCCCTGGACGATGCCCATGGCATCGTTGCCCGAGCCGCCGAGCGTCTGCGCATCCGTCGCACCACCCTGGTGGAGAAGATGCGCAAGTACGGTATGAGCCGCAAAGAAGGTGATGAACAGGCGGATGATTGACGCCTGTTTTTCAAGCCGCTGATTTATCAGCGGTTTTTTTTCGGCACGGGTATTGCTACAGCCCTCGCAACGTTCCGTTTAACTGACGGTCAGCCAAGCGAGAGAGCATCATGCCCCACGCCGCCCAACTATCTTCGGCCCCTGCCATCCAGGGGCTGGTTTCGCCTGTAGAACCGCCGACCCGCCAGGGCCTGGAACAGGCGTTCTCGCAGTTCAGCCAGATGTCGAGCCAACTGACCGACTCCTACAGCCTGCTTGAGGCGCGGGTGTCTGAGCTCAAGGGCGAGCTGGCGGTGGTCAGCGCCCAGCGTATGCAGGAGCTGGCGGAAAAAGAACGCCTGGCCAACCGTCTGCAAAACCTGTTGGATCTGTTGCCCGGTGGCGTGATCGTCATCGATGATCAGGGCCGCGTGCGCGAAGCCAACCCGGCGGCCTGCGACCTGCTGGGCCTGCCGCTGGAAGGCGAGCTGTGGCGCCATGTCATCACCCGCTGCTTCGCGCCGCGAGAAGACGACGGCCACGAAGTCTCCCTCAAGGACGGGCGCCGCTTATCTATCGCCACTCGCTCACTGGACGCCGAGCCGGGCCAATTGGTGCTGCTCAATGACCTGACGCAAACCCGTCACCTGCAAGACCAGTTGGCCCGTCATGAGCGGTTGTCGTCGCTGGGCAGGATGGTCGCCTCGTTGGCGCATCAGATCCGTACGCCGTTGTCGGCGGCGTTGATCTACGCCAGTCATTTGACTGATGAGCAATTGCCCGTGGCCACCCAGCAACGCTTTGCCGGGCGCCTCAAGGAGCGCCTGCACGAATTGGAGCACCAGGTGCGCGACATGCTGGTGTTCGCCCGCGGCGAATTGCCGCTGACTGACCGCGTCACGCCTGCCGGGTTGATGCAGGCGCTGCAAGCGGCAGCGGCGACCCATGTGCAGGGCGCCAACCTGCGTTGGCAATGTGACAGCCATCAGGGCGAGTTGCTGTGCAATCGCGACACTCTGGTCGGCGCGCTGCTCAACCTGATCGAAAACGCCACCCAGGCCAGCGGCCCGGATGCGCGCCTCAAGGTGCACCTCTACACCCGCGAACAAACCCTGCGCCTGTGTATCAGCGACAGCGGCAGCGGCATCGACCCCCAGGTGCTGCAACGCCTGGGCGAACCGTTTTTTACCACCAAGACCAACGGCACCGGCCTGGGCCTGACCGTGGTCAAGGCAGTGGCACGCGCCCATCAGGGAGAATTGCAGTTGCGCTCCCGGTTGGGGCGCGGCACCTGTGCATTGATGACCTTGCCGCTGTTTTCCAGCGCGGCAAGCGCGGAGTAAAAGGATGATGGCTATCAAGGTTTTATTGGTGGAAGACGATCGCGCCCTGCGTGAAGCATTGGCTGACACGCTGCTGTTGGCGGGCCATGACTACTGCGCGGTCGGCTCTGCCGAGGAGGCCTTGGCGGCGGTTGAGCAGCAAGCCTTCAGCCTGGTGGTCAGCGATGTGAATATGCCCGGCATGGACGGCCACCAGTTGCTCGGCCTGTTGCGTGCGCGCCAGCCGCAACTGCCGGTGCTGCTGATGACCGCCCATGGCGCCGTGGAGCGGGCGGTGGACGCCATGCGCCAGGGGGCGGCGGATTACCTGGTCAAGCCGTTCGAGCCCAAGGCGCTGATCGAACTGGTGGCCCGACATGCTCTGGGCGTAGCGTCGGCGGGCGAGGGCGATGGCCCGATTGCCTTTGAACCGGCCAGCGCGCAATTGCTGGAACTGGCCGCGCGGGTGGCGCGCAGTGATTCCACTGTGCTGATTTCCGGCGAGTCCGGCACCGGTAAAGAAGTGCTGGCGCGTTACATCCATCAGCAGTCCAGCCGTGCCCTGCAACCGTTCATTGCGATCAACTGCGCGGCGATCCCCGACAACATGCTCGAAGCCACGTTGTTTGGCCATGAAAAGGGCTCGTTTACCGGCGCCATTGCGGCCCAGGCCGGCAAATTCGAACAGGCCGACGGCGGCACCATCCTGCTCGACGAAATCTCGGAAATGCCCCTGGGCCTGCAAGCCAAGTTGCTGCGCGTGTTGCAGGAGCGTGAAGTGGAGCGCGTGGGGGCACGCAAGCCGATCCAGCTGGATATTCGCGTGGTTGCCACCACCAACCGCGACCTGGCGGGCGAAGTGGCGGCGGGGCGCTTCCGTGAAGACTTGTTCTACCGGCTCTCGGTGTTCCCCCTGGCCTGGCGCCCATTGCGCGAGCGCCCGGCGGATATCATTCCGTTGGCCGAGCGCCTGCTGGGCAACCACGTCAAAAAAATGAAGCACGCCCAGGCGCGGTTGTCGCCCGAGGCCCAGGCGTGCCTGCTCAGCTATCCGTGGCCGGGCAATGTGCGCGAGCTGGACAATGCCATCCAGCGTGCGCTGATTTTGCAGCAAGGCGGTTTGATCCAGCCGCAGGATTTCTGCCTGGCCATGGGCAATGGCGCTGCGCCGTTGCCGAGCCTGGCCCCCGCCCCTGTGGTTGCCGAGGCAGAATCAGCCGGTGCCTTGGGCGATGACCTGCGTCGCCGGGAATTCCAGATGATCATCGACACCCTGCGCGCCGAGCGCGGGCGCCGCAAAGAAGCGGCCGAGCGCCTGGGCATCAGCCCGCGCACCTTGCGCTACAAGCTGGCGCAGATGCGCGATGCCGGCATGGATGTGGAAGCCTATCTTTTCGCCACATGACCAATGCTCTGTGTAGGAGCGAGCTTGCTCGCGAAGAACCCATAGGCGCCGCGGGCATTCTGGAAGCACGCGTTATCGTTGGCGTTTTTCGCGAGCAAGCTCGCTCCTACAAAAAACCGTGCGGTAAGAAGGGCCGAAAACGTGCGGTAACAAGTTCGACAAGCTTTGTCGCCTTTTCTTACGAGTTGTCACAGAGCTGGCACCCTTGTTGCTACCACCCCTGGTAACCGCTGCGTAGTGTCAAAAAATTGCGGGTCGTCGGAGAGAGAAGGTCATGAGCCAGGGTATTGAGTTCAATCGGTTGATGTTGGATATGCGCGCCATGCAAATGGATGCCATGGCTCAACCGAAATCCGTCGCGCCAGCGCCGGAATTGGGCCAAAGCAGTTTTGCCGACATGCTCGGTCAGGCAATCAATAAAGTCAGTGATACCCAGCAGGCCTCCAGCCAGTTGGCGACGGCGTTCGAGATCGGTAAAAGCGGCGTGGACCTCACCGATGTGATGGTCGCTTCGCAAAAGGCCAGTGTGTCCTTCCAGGCCTTGACTCAAGTGCGTAACAAGCTGGTTCAGGCTTATCAAGACATCATGCAGATGCCGGTTTAAGGGCGAGATTTAAGTCATGGCAGAAGCAGTCTCCGACAACCTCCCCGCCAAGGCAGACGGCAAGCCGCCGTTGTTTGGCCTGTCGTTCCTGGAAAACCTCTCGCAAATGACCATGCTGCGTCAGGTGGGCCTGATGGTGGGCCTGGCAGCCAGCGTGGCGATTGGTTTTGCCGTGGTGCTGTGGTCGCAGCAACCCGATTACCGCCCCCTGTATGGCAGCCTGTCGGGCATGGATTCCAAGCAGATCATGGAAACCCTCGCCGCTGCCGACATCGCCTACACCGTGGAGCCCAACTCCGGCGCCTTGCTGGTCAAGGCCGATGACGTAGCTCGCGCACGCATGAAATTGGCCGCCGCGGGTGTGGCGCCGTCCGACAGCAACATCGGTTTCGAGATTCTCGACAAAGACCAGGGCCTGGGCACCAGCCAGTTCATGGAAGCCACCCGTTATCGCCGTGGCCTGGAAGGCGAACTGGCGCGTACCATTTCCAGCCTCAATAACGTCAAGGCTGCCCGCGTACACCTGGCGATTCCGAAGAGCTCGGTGTTCGTGCGCGACGAACGCAAGCCCAGCGCCTCGGTACTGGTCGAACTCTTTGCCGGCCGCTCCCTGGAGCCTGGCCAGGTACTGGCGATCGTCAACCTGGTGGCAACCAGCGTTCCCGAATTGAGCAAGTCGCAAATTACTGTGGTGGACCAGAAGGGCAACCTGCTCTCCGACATGGCCGAAAACTCCGCGCTGACCCAGGCCGGCAAGCAGTTCGACTACAGCCGCCGCATGGAAAGCATGCTCACCCAGCGTGTACACAACATTCTGCAACCGGTGCTGGGCAACGACCGCTACAAGGCTGAAGTCTCCGCCGATGTGGATTTCAGCGCCGTCGAATCCACCTCCGAGCAGTTCAACCCGGACCAGCCGGCCCTGCGCAGCGAGCAGTCCACCAGCGAACAACGCACCGCCAGCAATGGCCCCCAAGGTGTGCCTGGCGCCCTGAGCAACCAGCCACCGGCGCCGGCCTCGGCACCGCAGACCACCGGTGGCGCTGCCGCTACCGCTGGCGCGATCCAGCCTGGTCAGCCGCTGTTGGATGCCAACGGCCAGCAGATCATGGACCCGGCCACCGGCCAGCCGATGCTCGCACCGTATCCTGCGGACAAGCGTAACCAGTCCACCAAGAACTTCGAACTCGACCGTTCCATCAGCCACACCAAGCAGCAACAGGGCAAGATCAATCGCCTGTCGGTGTCGGTAGTGGTCGATGATCAGGTCAAGGTCAACGCAGCCGATGGCGCCGTGACCCGCGCGCCCTGGACCGCCGATGAATTGGCGCGCTTCACCCGCCTGGTGCAGGACGCCGTTGGTTTCGATGCCAGCCGTGGCGACAGCGTCAGCGTGATCAACATGCCGTTCTCAGCCGAGCGCGGTGAAGTGATCGCCGATCCGGCGTTCTACACCCAGCCGTGGTTCTGGGACATCGTCAAACAAGTGCTGGGCGTGTTGTTCATCCTGGTGCTGGTGTTTGGCGTGCTGCGCCCGGTGCTCAACAACATCACCGGTGGCGGCAAGAAGCAACTGGCACTGGCCGGTGGCGACGTCGAGTTGGGTGGCATGGGCGGCCTGGATGGCGAACTGGCCAACGACCGCGTCAGCCTCGGCGGCCCGCAAAGCATCCTGTTGCCAAGCCCGAGCGAAGGCTATGACGCTCAGTTGAACGCAATCAAGAGTTTGGTGGCAGAAGACCCGGGCCGTGTGGCCCAGGTCGTGAAAGAGTGGATTAACGCAGATGAATGATCGAGCCGCTGTGGCCAAGCTGTCCCGGGTCGACAAAGCCGCCGTGTTGCTGCTGTCCCTGGGTGAAACCGACGCTGCCCAAGTGTTGCGCCACATGGGCCCCAAAGAGGTCCAGCGTGTCGGCGTGGCCATGGCGCAGATGCGCAATGTGCACCGCGAGCAAGTCGAGCAGGTGATGAGCGAGTTCGTCGAGATCGTCGGCGACCAGACCAGCCTGGGCGTCGGCTCCGACAGCTACATTCGCAAGATGCTTACCTCGGCGCTGGGCGAAGACAAGGCCAACGGCCTGATTGACCGCATCCTGCTGGGTGGCAACACCAGCGGCCTGGACAGCCTCAAGTGGATGGAACCACGCGCGGTGGCGGACGTGATCCGCTATGAGCACCCGCAGATCCAGGCGATCGTGGTGGCCTACCTCGACCCGGACCAGGCCGGTGAAGTGCTTGGCCACTTCGACCATAAAGTGCGCCTGGACATCATCCTGCGCGTGTCGTCGCTCAACACCGTGCAACCGGCGGCGCTCAAGGAACTCAACACGATTCTGGAGAAGCAGTTCTCCGGCAACTCGAATGCCTCGCGCACCACCCTGGGTGGCATCAAGCGCGCGGCCGACATCATGAACTTCCTCGACAGTTCGGTCGAAGGCCAGTTGATGGACTCGATCCGCGAGATCGACGACACCCTGTCCGGCCAGATCGAAGACCTGATGTTCGTGTTCAACAACCTGGCCGATGTCGATGACCGTGGCATCCAGGCGCTGCTGCGCGAAGTGTCCTCGGACGTGCTGGTGCTGGCCCTCAAGGGCTCGGACGAAAACGTCAAAGAGAAGATCTTCAAAAACATGTCCAAGCGTGCGTCTGAATTGCTTCGCGACGACCTGGAAGCCAAGGGCCCGGTGCGCGTCAGCGACGTGGAAACCGCGCAGAAGGAAATCCTCACCATTGCCCGCCGTATGGCCGAAGCCGGAGAAATCGTTCTCGGCGGGAAGGGCGGCGAAGAAATGATCTAAGGCGCCCTGCATGTCGAACAAAGATGAGACGCCCAGCGATCTGATTCGCGCGCGGGATGTCGGCGGGTTCGACATCTGGTCGTTGCCCAGCTTCGACCCCCATGTGCCCGAGCCCGAGCCAGAGCCGGTCGAAGAGCTGCCGGTGGAGATGGAAGAAGTACCGCTGGATGAAGTGCAGCCACTGACCCTCGAAGAACTCGAAGCCATTCGCCAGGAAGCCTACAACGAAGGCTTTGCGGCGGGCGAGAAAGACGGTTTTCGCAGCACCACCCTCAAGGTCCGCCAGGAAGCCGAGGCAGCGCTGGGCACCAAGCTGGCTAGCCTGGAACGGCTGATGGGCCACCTGTTCGACCCGATTGCCGAACAGGACACCCAGCTGGAGAAATCCATGGTCGGCCTGGTGCAGCATATTGCCCGTCAGGTGATCCAGCGTGAATTGGTGCTGGACTCCAGCCAGATCGAAAGCGTGATGCGTGAAGCCCTCAAGCTGCTGCCCCTGGGCGTCGGCAATGTGCGGCTGTACATCAACCCGCAGGATTTCGAGCAGGTCAAAGCCTTGCGCGAGCGTCATGAAGAAACCTGGCGCATCGTCGAGGATGCCGCGTTGCAGCCCGGTGGCTGCCGCGTTGAAACCGAACACAGCCGCATCGATGCCACGGTGGAAACCCGCATCAGCCAGATCATGGCCAAATTGTTGGATCAACTGCATGAGCAAGCCCTGCACCCGGCAGCGCCTGACGTGAGCGTGGACCTGGACGCCCCCGATGCGCCTTGATCGCACCAGCTTCGCCAAGCGCCTGGGCAGCTACGCCGAGGTGACCGAGTTGCCCGGCCAGCCGATCCTTGAAGGACGCTTGTTGCGCATGGTCGGCCTGACCCTTGAAGCCGAGGGCCTGCGCGCCGCCATGGGCAGCCGCTGCCTGGTGATCAACGACGACAGCTACCACCCGGTGCAGGTCGAAGCCGAAGTGATGGGCTTTTCCGGCAGCAAGATTTTCCTGATGCCGGTCGGCAGCCTGGCCGGTATCGCCCCCGGTGCGCGGGTGGTACCGCTGGCCGACACCGGCCGCTTGCCGATGGGCATGAGTATGCTCGGCCGCGTCCTCGACGGTGCCGGGCGTGCCCTGGATGGCAAGGGTGGCATGAAGGCCGAGGACTGGGTGCCGATGGACGGCCCCACCATCAACCCGCTCAACCGCAACCCCATCAGCGTGCCGCTGGACGTGGGCATTCGCAGCATCAACGGTTTATTGACGGTCGGTCGCGGCCAGCGTCTAGGGCTGTTTGCCGGTACCGGTGTAGGTAAGTCGGTATTGCTGGGCATGATGACGCGCTTTACCGAGGCCGACATTATCGTGGTCGGGCTGATCGGCGAGCGGGGCCGTGAGGTCAAGGAGTTCATCGAGCACAGCCTCGGTGAAGAAGGGCTCAAGCGCTCGGTGGTGGTGGCGTCGCCTGCGGACGATGCGCCCTTGATGCGCCTGCGCGCGGCGATGTACTGCACACGCATCGCCGAGTATTTCCGCGACAAGGGCAAGAATGTGCTGTTGTTGATGGACTCGCTGACGCGTTTTGCCCAGGCCCAGCGAGAGATCGCCCTGGCCATCGGTGAGCCGCCCGCCACCAAAGGCTATCCGCCATCGGTGTTTGCCAAGCTGCCCAAGCTGGTGGAGCGCGCCGGTAATGCCGAGGCCGGCGGTGGCTCGATCACAGCGTTTTATACGGTGTTGTCCGAAGGCGACGACCAGCAGGACCCGATTGCCGACTCGGCGCGGGGCGTGCTCGACGGCCACATTGTGCTGTCGCGACGCCTGGCCGAAGAAGGGCACTACCCGGCCATCGACATCGAAGCGTCCATCAGCCGGGTGATGCCGGCGGTGGTCACCCCTGAGCATATGGCGCGGGCCCAGCAGTTCAAGCAGCTGTGGTCGCGTTACCAGCAGAGCCGCGACCTGATCAGTGTCGGCGCCTATGTGGCCGGCGGCGACCGCGACACCGACCTGGCCATCGCCTTGCAACCGCAGTTGGTGACCTACCTGCGCCAGGGGCTCAATGACAAGATCAGCATGGGCGAAAGCGAAGCGCATCTGCAGTCGATCTTCGCCCCCGCGCCAGGCGGTTAAGTCATGGCCAATAGCCGCGCCGCGCGCTTGGCCCCGGTGGTGGACATGGCCGAAAAAGCCGAGAAAACCGCCGTGCAACGCCTGGGCTATTTTCAAGGCCAGGTGCGCCTGGCCGAAAGCAAGCTGGGCGACCTGGAGCGCTTTCGCCTGGAGTACCAGCAGCAGTGGATCGAGCGTGGCAGCAAGGGCGTGTCGGGCCAGTGGCTGATGGGGTATCAAGGCTTTCTCAATCAGCTTGAAACAGCCGTCGGCCAACAGCGCCAGAGCCTGGCCTGGCACCAGAACAACCTCGATAAAGCCCGGGAGAGCTGGCAACAGGCGTTTGCCCGGGTCGAGGGGCTGCGCAAGCTGGTGCAGCGCTATATCGACGAAGCGCGGGCGATCGAAGATAAACGCGAGCAAAAACTGCTCGATGAATTGTCCCAACGCCTTCCCCGCCAGGAACAGTTCTAACCGGCACCACAAATCCAGTGTGGGAGCTGGCTTGCCTGCGAAAGCGGAGGTTCAGTTAAAGATTCAGTGGCTGACACGCTGCCATCGCAGGCAAGCCAGCTCCCACAGTCGATTGACTGTGTTGCTCAGATGCGGTTCAGCTGCTACACCTTGTTGCACAGTGCCAATGACAAGGAAGCCGTCACATGCTCATAGCGTCAGAAGTATCCCTGGATGGGAAGAAGTTGACGATCGCAATCAAGGGCCGGTTCGATTTCGGCAGTCACCATGCGTTTCGGGAGTCCTACGAGCGTTTCTACAAGGTGCCCGAGGTCTACGTGGTGGACTTGAAAGAAGCCACCTACATGGACAGCTCCGCCCTGGGTATGCTCCTGCTGCTGCGTGACCATGCCGGTGGTGATAAAGCCCAAGTGCAGGTGATCAACAGCAACTCCGATGTGCGCAAGATCCTCGCCATCTCCAACTTCGACAAACTGTTCCACATCCGTTGAGCGCCTTGGCCCCGGTCCTTGAGGCACTGACTATCCTGATCGCCGAAGACAGCGCCGCCGACCGCCTGTTGCTGGCGAGCATCATCCGCCGTCAGGGCCATCAGGTGCTGACTGCCAGCAATGGTGCCGAGGCCGTAGAGGTCTTCAGTCGTGAGCGTCCGCAACTGGTGTTGATGGATGCGCTGATGCCGGTGATGGACGGCTTTGAAGCCGCACGGCAGATCAAGCAACTGGCGGGGGAGGCGCTGGTGCCGATCATCTTCCTCACCTCCCTGCGCGAAAGCCAGGCGCTGGCCCAATGCCTGGATGCCGGCGGCGATGACTTCCTGCCCAAGCCTTACAACCCGCTGATATTGGCGGCGAAGATCAACGCCATGGATCGCCTGCGCCGCCTGCAAGCCACGGTATTGCAACAGCGCGACCTGATCGCCAGGCACCACGAGCACCTGATGCATGAGCAGCGGGCAGCCAAGGCGGTGTTCGACAAGGTTGCCCACTCCGGTTGTATCAATGCGGCGCCCAATATCCGCTACCTGCAATCGCCCTATGCATTGTTCAACGGTGATTTGTTGTTGGCGGCCTATACGCCGTCCGGCGATATGCATGTGCTGCTCGGCGATTTCACCGGCCATGGCCTTCCGGCCGCCATCGGCGCCATGCCACTTGCCGAAGTGTTCTACGGCATGACCGCCAAGGGCTACGGCCTGACGCAGACGCTGCGGGAAATGAACGCCAAGCTCAAACGCATCCTGCCGGTGGACATGTTCTGTTGCGCCACCTTGTTGTGCCTGAGTGCTCAGCGCCGTGCAGTCGAGGTGTGGAACGGCGGTATGCCTGAAGGCTATGTGCATGAGGTGGCCACCGGCAAGCGCACGCCGCTGATGTCGCGGCATCTGCCCCTGGGCGTGCTGTCGGCGGAAAGCTTCGATGACAGCACCGAGGTCTGGCCCATGGCCCTGGGCGACCGGGTGTTCCTGCTCTCCGACGGCGTGCTGGATACTGCTGACGCCAATGATCAACTGTTCGGCGCCGAGCGGTTGCAGCAAGTGTTCGCCGCCAACCGCGAGCCCGACCGTCTATTTGAGGATATCGAGCAGGCGCTGGCGGCGTTTCGCGGGCGCGCGCGTGATGACGTCAGCATGGTCGAGATCACCTTGCTGTCCGGCCAGGCGCCGCGGGTGGCCGAGCCGATGTATGCCGACAGCGGCCAGTCATGCCCGCTGGATTGGTCGGTGAGTTTCGAGTTTCGCGCTCAGACGCTGCAGCGCTACAACCCGTTGCCGTACCTGCTGCAACTGCTGCTGGAGATCCATGGGCTGCGCGAGCAGAGCGGGGCGCTCTACAGCGTGATGGCCGAGTTGTATTCCAACGCCCTGGAGCATGGTGTGCTGGGCCTGGACTCACGGCTCAAGCGCGATGCGCAAGGTTTTGCGCAGTATTATCATCAGCGCAATGAGCGTCTGGCGCAGCTGAGCAGTGGGTACGTGCGCGTGGATGTGCAGGTGGTACCGACCGACAGGGGCGGCAAGTTGACCTTGTGTGTCGAAGACAGCGGGCCGGGTTTTGACGTCGAGCAGGAGCTGGCAAGGCCCCTGGATATTGACCGTCTGTCTGGGCGAGGCTTGAACCTGGTGCGTCAACTAAGCAGCGTTGTACGCTGGTCTGAAGGCGGGCGCCGTGTCTGCGTAGAGTTTTGCTGGGAAGCTCTGGCATAATCCGCCGATTCTTGATCAAGGAGCGAGCAAGTGGCTGAGATTCATCTGGACCCCGACGTGTTGTCGGACTTGCAGGAAGTCATGGAGAGCGAGTACCCGACGTTGCTCGACACCTTCCTCGATGACTCGCAAAAACGTGTCGAAGAATTGCGTAAGGCCGGGGCTGACGCCAAGGCGTTGGGGCGCATTGCCCATAGCTTCAAAGGCAGCAGCGGCAACCTTGGGGCGGTGCGGTTGGCGCAGTTGTGTCAGCTTCTGGAGACCGAGGCCGTTGAGGCTGCGTCGGACCTGGGCGCGCTGGTGGATCAGATTGATCATGAGTTTGCGCTGGTCAAGCCGCTTTACGAGTGTAGGAGCGAGCTTGCTCGCGAAAAACGTCAATGATAACGCGTGCTTTCTGGGTAAATGCACTGCCTTTGGGGGCTTCGCGAGCAAGCTCGCTCCTACTTTGAATCTGATATTCCAGGTACTTTGCAAACCTGGCCCGACTCTTGCTCTATCTCCACAGACTGCATCCCCGACCCCATGCAGTGGAGAACCTTACCCATGCCAGTCGCCCCTAATTCGCTCCTTCAGGCTGCCCCAACGGCCAAGCCTTCCGCGCCCGCCGCCAACCCGCCGGTAGCGGCTGCGGCCCCGCGGGACAAGGGCGCAGGCTTTGCGCAAGTGTTCGCCAACCAAGGCTCTAAGCCGACGTTGAAGGGTGACGAGACCCCCAATAAAGTCACGCGTGACAAGCCTTCCGATACCGGCGCCAAACCGGCTGCCGGCAGCGACAAGCCTGCCGCCAGCAAGCCGGCGGTTGCCGATAGCGGCAATCCCTTGCCTGCCAAGCCGTCGGCCAAGCCCGATGCCAGCGGTGACGCCGAGGGCGATAAACCCGGCGATCCGGCTCTGGCGCAGCCAACTGCGGTAGACCCTGTTGTCGACCCCGCAGTGATCGCTGCGGTAACGCCGGTGGCGGTGCCCGTACAAGCGTCGGCGGTTATTGATGAGGACGCCAAGGCCCTGCCGGTGGTTGTCGTGGTCGATGAGGCCCAGCAGCCTGCCTTCGACCCAGAGGCCGACCCCCTGGATGCCATGCCGGCTGTGCGCCTGGCGATGGAGCAGGGTGGTCACGTCTCGGCCAGCAGCCAGGCGCCGCAGAAAAGCGCCGCCGCCCCTACGGATCAACCGACCGCCGCGCAGAACTTTGCCGCCGGCCTGGCCACGATGGTCGACCAGCAAGCCACCAAGGACAGCACCGACCAGGGTGGCGACAAGGCTTTCGGCGCGTTGATCGATGACGGCCTCAAGGACCTCAAAAACGCCAACAGTGACACCCGCGTGGACGACTTCGCCAACCGCCTCGCCGCGCTGACCCAGGCCGCCACGCCCAAAACCGCCAACGCCTTGCCGCCGGTTGCCAACGCGCCGCTGGCCATGCATCAGAGCGGCTGGACCGAAGAGGTGGTCAACCGCGTGATGTACCTCTCCAGCGCCAACCTCAAATCGGCCGAGATTCAGTTGCAACCGGCTGAGCTGGGGCGTCTGGATATCAAGGTCAACATGACGGCAGACCAGCAAGCCCAGGTCAATTTCATGAGCGGCCATGCGGTGGTGCGCGAAGCGCTGGAAAGCCAGTCTGGCCGCCTGCGTGAAATGTTTGCCCAGCAGGGAATGGGGCAGGTGGATGTCAACGTCTCCGACCAGTCCCGAGGCCAGGAACAGCAGCAACAACAGGCCCACACCCGTGGCGTGAGCGCCAGCGGCAACGGTGGACGTGGTGGCGACAGCGGCAGCCAGGTGGAGGTGGCCGAAGCAATCGCGCCGGTGACCCAGACTGTGATCGGCTCCAGCGCTGTCGACTACTACGCCTGACGTCCTGTCCAAACCCGGTCAGTGGGGGAGCTGGCTTGCCTGCGATGGCGGTGTATCAGTGACACACATGTGCATTGACCCACCGCCATCGCAGGCAAGCCAGCTCCCACATTTGATTTAGGTTGCCTTCGCCTCGGCCAACTCTGGCATAACACTTGCTCTTGCCTTCCCGTAGATCTATGAATCCCCGAATAGTGACGGATTATTGGCATGGCGAAGAGCGACGACGCAGCAACTCCCCCCGCAGGCAAAGGCAAGCTCAAGCTGATCCTGTTGATTGTGCTGGGCCTGCTTTTGGCTATCGGTGCCTCGATTGGCGGCACCTGGTACATCATGCACCGCAGTGCAAGCACACCGGCGCCCGCCGCCGAAACCGCCACTAACGTCAAGCAACCGGCAATCTTCGAGCAGATGCTCCCGGCGTTTGTTGCCAATTACAACGTCAACGGTCGTCAGCGCTACCTGCAAGTGAGCATTACCTTGCTGGCGCGCAACCAGGCGGACCTGGATGCCCTCAAAGTGCATATGCCGGTGATCCGCAACAACCTGGTGATGCTGTTCTCGGGGCAGAGCTTCGACAGCCTGGCCACCCCAGTCGGCCAGGAAATGCTGCGTCAGAAGGTCACTGCCAGTGTGCAGGAAGTGGCCCAGAAAGAACTCGGCAAAGTCGTGGTCGAGCAGGCGCTCTTCACTAACTTCGTATTGCAGTAGGATCACGACATGGCCGTGCAAGACCTGCTGTCCCAGGATGAAATCGACGCGCTGTTGCATGGCGTGGACGATGGTCTGGTACAGACCGAAATGGCTGCCGAGCCCGGCAGTGTCAAAAGTTATGACCTGACCAGCCAGGATCGCATCGTCCGTGGACGTATGCCGACCCTGGAAATGATCAACGAACGTTTCGCTCGCTACACCCGTATCAGCATGTTCAACATGCTGCGCCGTTCGGCGGACGTGGCGGTGGGCGGCGTGCAGGTCATGAAGTTCGGCGAATACGTGCACTCGTTGTACGTGCCCACCAGCCTCAACCTGGTCAAGATCAAGCCGCTGCGCGGTACGGCGCTGTTCATCCTCGACGCCAAACTGGTGTTCAAGCTGGTGGACAACTTCTTCGGCGGCGACGGCCGTCACGCCAAGATCGAAGGGCGTGAATTCACCCCCACCGAACTGCGTGTCGTGCGTATGGTGCTGGAACAGGCCTTTATCGACTTGAAGGAAGCCTGGCAAGCGATCATGGAAGTCAATTTCGAGTACATCAACTCGGAAGTGAACCCGGCCATGGCCAACATCGTCGGCCCCAGCGAAGCCATTGTGGTGTCGACCTTCCACATCGAACTCGATGGCGGTGGCGGCGACCTGCACGTGACCATGCCGTACTCGATGATCGAGCCGGTGCGCGAAATGCTCGATGCCGGTTTCCAGTCCGACCTCGACGACCAGGACGAGCGCTGGGTCAAAGCCCTGCGCGAAGACCTGCTGGACGTCGATGTGCCGCTGAGCGCCACCGTCGCCCGTCGACAGTTGCGCCTGCGCGATATTTTGCACATGCAGCCCGGGGATGTGATCCCTGTCGACCTGCCGGAAGAACTGATCATGCGCGCCAACGGCGTGCCGTCATTCAAGGTCAAGCTCGGTTCCCACAAAGGCAACCTGGCGTTGCAAGTGGTTGAGCCGATCAACCGACGTTGATGCATCCCCTATTTATGATTGTTAGCTGCGCCGAGGACATGTAATGGCTACCGAACACGAAAACACTTCCGCCGAAGACCAGGCCCTGGCTGACGAGTGGGCCGCGGCCCTGGAAGAAACCGGCGATGTCGGCCAGGACGACATCGACGCGCTGCTGGCCGCCGACGCCGCCACGGCGCCTGCCGGCAAGCGCCTGCCCATGGAAGAATTCGGCAGCGTGCCGAAAAACAACGACCCGGTGACCCTCGACGGCCCGAACCTGGATGTGATTCTCGACATCCCCGTGTCGATTTCCATGGAAGTGGGCAGCACCGAAATCAATATCCGCAACCTGCTGCAACTCAACCAGGGCTCGGTGATCGAGCTCGACCGCCTGGCCGGTGAGCCATTGGACGTGCTGGTCAACGGCACCCTGATTGCCCATGGCGAGGTGGTGGTGGTCAACGAGAAGTTCGGCATCCGCCTGACGGACGTGATCAGCCCGAGCGAACGCATCAAGAAGTTGCGCTGAGATGAAGTACTCGATGGCGGGACTGTTGCTGGCGCTGCCATTGAGCGCCCTGGCGGTGGAGCCGGTCGCGCAGGCGGCTGCGGCCCCGGCGGTCGGCAGCGTCGGTGGGCAACTGACGCAGCTGGTGCTGGGCCTGTTACTGGTGATCGGCCTGATCTTTGTGCTGGCCTGGCTGATGCGCCGCGTACAGCGCATCGGCCCGGGCAATGGCCAGGTGATCGAGCTGGTCGGTTCGCGCGCCCTCGGCCCGCGGGACCGGCTGGTGCTGGTGCAGGTCGGCGAAGAGCAGATCCTGCTGGGCATCACCCCCGGCCGCATCACCCCGCTGCATGTACTCAAGAATCCGGTGGACGCGGCCAAGACCGAGACCGCCACGCCAGAATTCGCCCAGCGCCTGATGGAGTTGCTGGGCAAGGATCAGAAGGATAAGAAGTAATGCGCGTTTTGTTGACGCTCATGCTGTTGCTGGCCGCGCCGATGGCCCTGGGCGCCGACCCGTTGTCGATCCCGGCGATCACCCTGGGCACCAACGCGGCGGGCGCGCAGGAATATTCGGTCAGTTTGCAGATCCTGCTGATCATGACCGCGCTGAGTTTTATCCCGGCGTTCGTGATGCTGATGACCAGCTTTACGCGGATCATCATCGTGTTCTCGATCCTGCGTCAGGCCCTGGGCCTGCAACAGACGCCGTCGAACCAGATCCTCACCGGCATGGCCTTGTTCCTGACGCTGTTCATCATGGCGCCGGTGTTCGACAAGGTGAACCAGCAAGCCCTGCAGCCTTACCTCGCAGAAAAGCTCAACGCTCAGGACGCGATCGACAAGGCTCAAGGCCCGATCAAGGATTTCATGCTGTCGCAGACCCGCTCCAGCGACCTTGAACTGTTCATGCGCCTGTCCAAGCGTACCGACATCGCCACCCCGGACCAGGCACCGCTGACCATTCTGGTGCCGGCGTTTGTCACCTCCGAATTGAAGACTGCATTCCAGATCGGCTTCATGATCTTTATCCCGTTCCTGATCATCGACCTGGTGGTGGCGAGCGTGTTGATGGCCATGGGTATGATGATGCTGTCGCCGTTGATCATCTCGCTGCCGTTCAAGATTATGCTGTTTGTGCTGGTGGACGGCTGGGCGCTGATTATCGGCACCCTGGCCGGCAGTTTCGGGGGGGTATAGGGCCATGACCCCGGAAGTTGCCGTCGACCTGTTCCGCGAAGCGCTGTGGCTGACCACCTTGATGGTCGCCGTGCTGGTGGTGCCCAGCCTGTTGGTCGGCCTGTTGGTGGCGATGTTCCAGGCCGCCACCCAAATCAACGAACAAACCCTGAGCTTTCTGCCGCGCCTGCTGGTGATGCTGGTGACATTGATTGTTGCCGGCCCGTGGCTGGTGCAAACCTTCATGGAATACATCCTGCAGTTGTACGGCAGTATTCCGCAGTTGATCGGCTGAGCCGATGCAGTCCTTGCTGGCGTTGACCGACACCCAGATCAGCACCTGGGTGGCCTCGTTCATCCTGCCGCTGTTTCGCGTCACGGCGATGTTGATGGCCATGCCGGTGTTCGGCACCACCCTGGTTCCGCGTCGCGTGCGCTTGTATTTCGCCGTGGCGATCACCGTGGTGATCGTGCCGGGCCTGCCGCCGATGCCGCCGGTGAACGCACTGGATCTGAGCGCCTTGCTGCTGATCGCCGAACAGATCCTGATCGGCGCCATGCTGGGGTTTTCCCTGACCCTGTTTTTCCAGGCCTTTGTGGTGGCCGGGCAAATTATTTCGATCCAGATGGGCATGGGCTTCGCGTCCATGGTCGACCCCACCAATGGCGTGTCGGCGGCGGTGATCGGGCAATTCCTGACCATGCTGGTGACCTTGCTGTTTTTGGCCATGAACGGTCACCTGGTGGCATTCGAAGTCTTGACCGAAAGCTTCACCACCTTGCCGGTGGGCTCGGGCTTGGTGGTCAACCATTTCTGGGAACTGGTGGGGCGCCTTGGTTGGGTGTTGGGCGCGGCGCTGTTGCTGGTGTTGCCGGCGATCACGGCGCTGTTGGTGGTCAATATCGCGTTCGGCGTGATGACCCGCGCGGCGCCGCAACTGAACATCTTCTCGATTGGTTTCCCGCTGACCCTGGTGTTGGGCATGGGGATTTTCTGGGTCGGCCTGGCTGACATTCTCAATCAGTATCAACCGCTGGCCACCGATGCCTTGCAGTTCTTACGTGATCTGGCACGGGCGCGCTGAGCCATGGCCGAGAGCGAGAGTGGTCAGGACAAAACAGAAGACCCCACGGAGAAACGTAAAAAGGACTCCAGGGAAAAGGGCGAAATCGCGCGCTCCAAAGAGCTCAACACCTTCGCCACCATGATCGCCGGTGCCGGGGCCTTGTTGATCTATGGAGGAGGCCTGGCGCTGGACCTGCTGGAGATGATGAAGCACAACTTCAGCTTGCCGCGCGAAGTGTTGCTCAACCCCGATGCCATGGGCCAGTACCTGCTGCACTCAGGCAAAATTGCCCTGTTGGCGGTGCAACCGATCTTGATCACCTTGCTGCTGGCCGCGCTGATCGGCCCGGTCGCCCTCGGCGGCTGGTTGTTTGCCGCCGGCAGCATGGCGCCCAAGTTCAGCCGCATGAACCCGGGGGCGGGGCTCAAGCGCATGTTCTCTGCCAAGGCCCTGATTGAATTGCTCAAGGCCCTGGCCAAGTTTTTCCTGATTCTGTTCGTGGCGTTGGCGGTGTTGTCGTCCGACATCGACGACTTGCTGCGCATCGCCCATGAGCCGCTGGAATCAGCGATCATCCACAGTGTGCAAGTGGTGGGCTGGAGCGCGCTGTGGATGGCGCTTGGGCTGATCCTGATCGCCGCCGTAGATGCGCCGATCCAGCTGTGGGAAAGCCACAAGAAACTGCTGATGACCAAGCAGGAAGTGCGCGACGAACACAAGGACCAGGAAGGCCGCCCCGAGGTCAAGCAGCGCATCCGCCAACTGCAGCGGGAAATGTCCCAGCGCAAGATGATGGCCTCGGTGCCCGACGCCGATGTGATCATCACCAACCCGACCCACTACGCCGTGGCCCTCAAGTACGACCCGGAGAAGGGCGGCGCGCCGATGCTGCTGGCCAAGGGCAGCGACTTCACCGCGTTGAAAATCCGCGAAATCGCCGTGGCCAACGACATTCTGTTGCTGGAATCGCCGGCGTTGGCGCGCTCGATTTTCTACTCCACCGACCTGGACCAGGAAATCCCGGCCGGCTTGTACCTGGCCGTTGCCCAGGTATTGGCGTACGTGTACCAGATCCGCCAATACCGCGCCGGCAAGGGCAAACGGCCTGATCCGCTCAAAGACCTGCCGATCCCGCCAGACCTGCGCCGCGATTCCTGAACGCTGCTGCTCACTGTAGGAGCGAGCTTGCTCGCGAAAAACTCACCGTCGCCGCGTTCATCCTGACTTCCCGCGTTATCGTTACCCACCTTCGCGAGCAAGCTCGCTCCTACAGAGATGGGCATCTACCTGTCAACTTTGACAGTAGCCATTACGCCGCCTTCACTGTCTGATACAGCGATGAGGCGCGCAACCGTGCGCGGCTCGGGAGGCGGTGATGGATAGGGGTACGGTCAGGTGGTTCGATGCGGTCAAAGGCATCGGCTTTATTGCCCGGGATCGCGATGGCAACGAGGTTGCCGTTCAGTCGACGCACGTCAAATGCGTGGAAGACCCGCCAGCGCTTCCCAAGCTGCGCAAACCGCGCAAGCGCAAAAAATCAGCGGACGCATGATCCGCAATACTGCCCTGACTACCACCCATCTAAAGCGCGCGTCTACCTGTCAACTCTGACAGTAGCCAAGCGCCGCGTCTCGCTGTTTTATTACTCACCATGTACTGCGCGTATGTAGTAAACGAGATGCAGGGAGGGTGGTCTTGAAGGTGGCTACGGGTACGGTCAGATACTACGTCTGGCTCAGAGGCGATTGGTTGATCAAACCCGATGGCGGGGGAGAGGATGTGTTTATCAATGGCAGGGACTGGCGTTGCACTGCGCTGTGGTTTGGCAAGCGCATGGAGTTCCAAATGGTCCATAGACCCGAGGGTATTTATGCGCTGCCTATCAAGCCGCACAGCCCACGTGAATCGGGTCTCAAATGAAGTGTAGGGAGAATGGCAATGTTAATGACAACTGGCACGGTGAAGTTGTTTAACGATGACCAAGGGTTTGGTTATATTACTCGGGATGATGACGGGACGGACATTTGGGCCCACTTCAAGGAAATCCAGACAGATGGTTTTAAATATCTGGTGGAGGGGCAGCGAGTAAGGTTTGAGGTCGAACAAGGTCCAAAATTCCTGCTAGCTAAGAGAATATTCCCTATTTTATAAAGTCCACCCAGTCATTCCCAAGCAAAACACAGTCCAAATGTGGGAGGGGGCTTGCCCCCGATAGCAGTGGCTAAGTCAATGAATCCATTGCCTGATACACCGCGATCGGGGGCAAGCCCCCTCCCACAGTTTGGACCGTGTCACCCGCCGCTTGCGGCGCCAACGTGCAGGCGATCAGCCAGTAACTGCGCCAGTTCGATCAACTGCGCCACACCGAGCAATTCCTCTCGTTTAGGGCCGTCCAGATCAAAGGCCAGGTCGCAGCTCAAGGCATTGGCCGAAGCGAGTGTTTCACTGAGGTTGACCAGCAGGTCTTCGGTGCTGATGCCGTCGGCTACGGTAAACAGCCGGGTGGGGGAATTTGGGGCGGGTTTGATCACTGTGAAGCTCCTTTTACTGAAAGGGAGATGGTGCTTTTGCTCCGTTGTGAACCGGGCCGCGACGCCCGTCCGCTGCATTTGCAGCGGTGTACGGAGACTAGAGATCACATTTCCTAGGGGCAACCCCAAATCCATGTCGGAAATTTCCTCGATACCCACGATGCACACAAATCCAAATGTGGGAGCTGGCTTGCCTGCGATGGCTGACTCACAGCCAATATCTCAGTGGCTGGCCCACCGCAATCGCAGGCAAGCCAGCTCCCACACTTGAATCGGTTATCACCCGAAAATCGCCCCAAAAGCAAAGTTGGAAGGCTTCTTGCAACCCCGCCTCCAAGTCGCCCTCCAGCGTCAAAACTTTGCTTCAAGGACCCGAGGAATACCGGTGGTAGATCGCTCTCAAATGCTCAACACGGCCCGTGGCACCCTGACTGATCTGTCGCGGGGCAATCTGGGTGTGCCGTTGTTGTTGCTGGTGATGCTGGCAATGATGATGTTGCCGATGCCGCCGTTCCTGCTCGACGTGTTCTTTACCTTCAACATTGCCCTGTCTGTCGTGGTCTTGCTGGTGTGCGTGTACGCCCTGCGGCCGCTGGATTTTGCGGTATTCCCCACCATTCTGCTGGTGGCGACCCTGCTGCGTCTGGCATTGAACGTGGCCTCCACGCGGGTGGTGATGCTCCACGGCCAGGACGGCCACGCCGCTGCCGGTAAGGTGATCCAGGCGTTCGGTGAGGTGGTGATCGGCGGTAACTACGTGGTCGGTATCGTGGTGTTCGCGATCCTGATGATCATCAACTTCGTCGTGGTGACCAAGGGCGCCGGGCGGATTTCCGAGGTGAGCGCGCGGTTTACCCTGGATGCCATGCCTGGCAAGCAAATGGCCATCGACGCCGACCTCAATGCTGGCCTGATCGACCAGAACCAGGCCAAGTCGCGCAGGGCCGAAGTTGCTCAGGAAGCCGAGTTCTACGGCTCCATGGACGGCGCCAGCAAATTTGTGCGCGGCGACGCCATCGCCGGCCTGTTGATTCTGTTTATCAACCTGATTGGCGGCATGGCGGTCGGTATCTTCCAGCACGGCATGACCTTCGGTGATGCGGGCAAGGTGTACGCCTTGCTGACCATCGGTGACGGTTTAGTGGCGCAATTGCCATCACTGTTGTTATCCACAGCGGCGGCCATCATGGTTACCCGTGCTTCGGGCTCCGAAGACATGGGCAAGCAGATCAGCCGCCAGATGTTCGCTTCGCCCAAGGCCCTGGCCGTGGCGGCGGGTATCATGGCGATCATGGGCATTGTGCCGGGTATGCCCCACTTCTCGTTCCTGAGCATGGCGGCCCTGGCCGGCGGCGCGGCTTACCTGTTCTGGAAAAAGCAGAACGCGGTCAAGGTCCAGGCCCAGCAAGAGATTGCCCGCCAGCAGGATCTGCTGCCATCCCCGGCCCGCGCCCAGGAAACCAAAGAACTGGGTTGGGACGACGTCACGCCCATCGACATGATCGGTCTGGAAGTCGGCTACCGCCTGATCCCACTCGTAGATCGCAACCAGGGTGGGCAACTGCTGGCGCGGATCAAGGGCGTGCGCAAGAAGCTGTCCCAGGACCTGGGCTTTTTGATGCCCACCGTGCATATCCGCGACAACCTCGACCTGGCCCCCAGCGCCTATCGCCTGACCCTGATGGGCGTGATCCTCGCCGAAGCCGAGATCTACCCGGACCGCGAACTGGCGATCAACCCCGGGCAGGTATTCGGCACGCTCAACGGCATTACCGCCAAAGATCCGGCTTTTGGCCTGGAGGCGGTGTGGATCGAAGTCAGCCAGCGCAGTCAGGCGCAATCGCTGGGTTACACCGTGGTGGATGCCAGCACTGTGGTCGCCACGCACCTCAACCAGATTCTTTATAAACACTCCCACGAGCTGATCGGCCACGAGGAAGTCCAGCAATTGATGGGCTTGCTGGCCAAGTCTTCGCCAAAACTGGCTGAAGAACTGGTGCCGGGCGTGTTGTCACTGTCGCAATTGCTCAAGGTGCTGCAAGCGCTGTTGGCCGAACAGGTGCCGGTGCGTGACATTCGCAGCATTGCCGAGGCCATCGCCAACAATGCCGCCAAGAGTCAAGATACTGCCGCTCTGGTGGCGGCGGTGCGCGTCGGATTGTCGCGCGCCATCGTGCAAAGCATTGTAGGCATTGAGTCCGAGCTGCCTGTGATCACCCTGGAACCCAGGTTGGAACAAATATTGCTCAATAGTATTCAGAAGGCAGGGCAAGGCCAGGAAGAGGGTGTTTTGCTGGAGCCGAGCATGGCTGAAAAACTGCAGCGTTCGTTGATCGACGCCGCACAGCGCCAGGAAATGCAGGGCAACCCGGTGATTCTGCTGGTGGCCGGCCCGGTTCGGGCGATGTTGTCGCGGTTTGGACGCCTGGCTGTACCGAATTTGCACGTGTTGGCTTACCAGGAAATTCCTGACAATAAGCAAGTGACTATCGTCGCGACAGTTGGGCCCAATGGCTGAGGTAGTGGGTTATGCAAGTTAAGCGTTTTTTCGCCGCCGATATGCGTCAGGCCATGAAACTGGTCCGTGATGAGCTGGGCGCCGATGCCGCGATTATCGGTAACCGTCGGATTGCCGGCGGCGTCGAGCTGACGGCTGCCCTGGATTACACCCCCCAGGCGCTGGCCCCGCGCGTGCCGAACATGGAACTCGAAGACGAGTTGCGCAAGACCGCCTCGCGCATTGTGTCGGCACAGGCTGAACTGAGTATGCGTGGCGACAGCGATGCCAGCACCAATCGCCAATTGTTCGCCGGCCTGCCGTTGACCGCCGCCGAGCCGCTGGTAGAGCCAACGTTTGTCGAACCACCGCGTCCAGCTGCGCCAGCCCCGGCCGCTGCTGTGGACCAGCGTGTGTTCGATTCGATGCGCTTTGAACTCAATGGCCTGCGTGAACTGTTGGAAGTGCAGTTGGGTTCGTTGGCCTGGACGCAGTTGCAAGGCAGCAAGCCCCAGCAGGCCAACCTGTGGCGCCGCCTGCAACGCATCGGTTTGTCCGGCCCGTTGTCCCGCGATTTGCTGGCCTTGACCGCCGAAGTCGAAGAGCCACGCCAGGCCTGGCGCATGTTGCTGGCGCACTTGGCGCGCATGATCGCCACCCCGCAAATCGAACCCCTGGAAGAGGGCGGTGTGATCGCCATGGTCGGCCCTGCCGGCATGGGCAAGACCACCACCCTGGCCAAACTGGCCGCACGCTATGTACTCAAGTACGGTGCTCAGAACATCGCGCTGGTGAGCATGGACAGCTACCGCATCGGCGCCCAGGAGCAGCTCAAGACCCTGGGCCGCATCCTCAATGTGCCGGTGACCCACGTTGACCCGGGCCAGTCCCTGGCCAATGCCCTCGACCCGCTGTTGCGCAAGCGCGTGGTGCTGATCGACACCGCCGGCCTGCAAGCCAGCGACCCGGCGCTGCGTATGCAGCTCGAAAGCCTGGCCGGGCGTGGGATCAAGTCGAAAAATTACCTGGTGCTTGCAACCACCAGCCAGAAACAGGTTCTTACCGCCGCGTACCATAGTTACAAACGCTGCGGTCTGGCCGGCTGCATTCTCACCAAGCTCGACGAAACCGCGAGCCTGGGCGAAGTGTTGAGCCTGGCCATCAGTCATGAATTACCGGTTGCCTACCTGACCGACGGGCCGCGGATCCCGGATGATCTGCATCTGCCGCGCCGTCATCAGTTGGTCAGCCGTGCCGTCAGTGTGCAAATGCAAGAAGAGCCTAGCGAGGAAGCGATGGCCGATATGTTCGCCGACCTTTACCACCACCCGGCAAAACGGGTCGGTTGAGGCAGGATGAACACCGTGAAATGTACCTACATCGATGGTCTGCAAGCGCTTCAAGCGGCCAAGCCATGTAGCCTGCGTCTAAGCAAGACAAGGTAAAGAAATAAAATGGGCAGCATGCATCCCGTACAGGTGATCGCGGTGACCGGCGGCAAAGGTGGCGTCGGCAAAACTAACGTGTCAGTGAATTTGTCCCTGGCCCTGGCAGAGCTTGGCCGTCGCGTCATGCTGCTGGATGCTGACCTGGGCTTGGCGAACGTGGACGTTCTGCTGGGGCTGACACCCAAACATACCCTTGCCGATGTGATCGAGGGCCGCTGCGAGCTGCGCGATGTGCTGCTCCAGGGCCCCGGTGGCATTCGTATCGTGCCGGCGGCCTCGGGCACCCAGAGCATGGTGCATCTGAGCCCTGCGCAACATGCCGGGCTGATCCAGGCCTTCAGTGACATCGGCGACAACCTCGACGTGCTGGTGATCGACACCGCCGCCGGGATCGGCGAGTCAGTGGTCAGCTTTGTGCGCGCAGCGCAGGAAGTGCTGCTGGTGGTGTGCGACGAACCCACTTCCATCACCGACGCCTACGCGCTGATCAAACTGCTTAACCGCGACTACGGCATGAACCGCTTTCGCGTGTTGGCCAACATGGCCCAGAGCCCGCAGGAAGGGCGCAACCTGTTTGCCAAGTTGACCAAGGTCACGGATCGCTTCCTCGATGTGGCTTTACAATACGTCGGCGCAGTTCCCTATGACGAGTGTGTGCGCAAGGCCGTGCAAAAGCAGCGTGCGGTCTACGAAGCGTTCCCTCGTTCGAAATGCGCACTGGCGTTCAAGGCCATTGCCCAGAAGGTCGATACCTGGCCGTTGCCCGCCAATCCGCGGGGGCATCTGGAGTTTTTCGTCGAGCGTTTGGTGCATCAGACGAGTGCGGGACCGGTGCTATGACATCCAGCGGCTACAACCTTTACAAAAAGTCGGCACGTGACAGCCAGGGCGAATTGATCGAGCGCTATGCGCCTCTGGTCAAGCGCATTGCCTATCACCTGTTGGCGCGCCTGCCGGCGAGTGTGCAGGTCGAAGACTTGATCCAGGCCGGCATGATCGGCCTGCTTGAAGTGTCGACCAAATACGACGCGAGCAAGGGTGCCAGTTTCGAGACATACGCGGGTATTCGTATCCGCGGGGCAATGCTCGACGAGGTGCGTAAAGGCGATTGGGCGCCGCGTTCGGTACACCGCAATACCCGCATGGTCAGTGATGCCATTCGTGCAATTGAAGCAAAAACCGGTCGTGACGCTAAAGATCATGAAGTTGCGGCCGAACTCCAATTGAGTCTCGACGATTATTACGGGATTTTGAACGATACCTTGGGCAGCCGCCTGTTCAGTTTCGACGACCTTTTACAGGACGGCGAACACGAAGGGCTGCACGAGGACGGCGCGAGTGCACATCTTGAGCCGTCGCGCGATCTGGAAGATGAACGTTTCCAGAAAGCGTTGGCGGACGCGATTGCCAACTTGCCCGAGCGTGAGCGCCTGGTGCTGGCGCTGTACTACGACGAAGAGCTGAACCTCAAGGAAATCGGTGAGGTCCTGGGGGTCAGCGAGTCGCGTGTCAGCCAGTTGCATAGCCAGTGCGCTGCCCGCTTGCGTGGGCGATTGGGAGAGTGGCGCGCGCGCTGACAGGCAGTGTGGGGACACTGCAGACACTACCGCCAAACCGCAGGGTTTTGCGGGTGAGTACCGTGGTGCCCTGGGCAGTCCTTTTTGTGTAACGCCTGTTGATTGAAATGGCGCGTCCAGGTGCTGGGCGCGTTTAAGACTGCTTGGAGGTCGAATTGGACAAGAACATGAAAATCCTCATCGTTGATGACTTCTCAACGATGCGGCGGATCATTAAAAACCTGTTGCGTGACCTTGGGTTCACCAACACGGTCGAGGCGGATGACGGCCTGACGGCGATTCCGATCCTCAACAGCGGGAGCATCGACTTTCTGGTAACCGACTGGAACATGCCGGGTATGACCGGTATCGACCTGCTGCGCCATGTGCGCGCCGATGAAAAACTGCGCAGCCTGCCTGTGCTGATGGTGACCGCCGAAGCCAAGCGTGAACAGATCATCGAAGCCGCCCAGGCCGGGGTCAACGGTTACGTGGTCAAGCCATTCACGGCACTGGCCTTGAAAGAGAAGATCGAGAAAATCTTCGAACGCATCCACGGCTAATGCCATCGCGGGGGAGCTATGGAGCATAACGAAACGTCACAGGGCGACTTTGAGTCGACCCTGAAAAAACATGCTCACCAATTGGTCGACAGCCTGGAAAAAGGCCAGTTCGCCGATGCGGTGCAGTTGATCCATGAGCTTAACCAGACCCGTGACCGCGGCCTGTACCAGGAAGTGGGCAAGCTCACACGCGAGCTGCACAGTGCGATCGTCAATTTCCAGATTGACCCGCGCATGCCCCAGGCCGAAGAAATTTCCCAGATTACCGACGCCACCGAGCGCCTGTCCTATGTGGTCAGGCTGACCGAGGCTGCGGCCAACCGCACCATGGACCTGGTGGAAAACGCCACGCCTCTGGTCAACGGCATGGCCAGCGAAGCCCAGGCCCTGAGCGTTGACTGGGGCCGCTTCATGCGCCGTGAAGTGGGGGCTGAAGAGTTTCGTGAGTTGGCCCGTCGGGTCGACGGTTTCCTGTCGCGCAGCGAGCAAGAGAACCGCACGGTGGCCAGCAACCTCAACGACATTCTGCTGGCCCAGGATTACCAGGACCTCACCGGTCAGGTGATCAAGCGCGTGACCCAGTTGGTCACCGAAGTGGAAAGCAACTTGCTCAAATTGGTGCTGATGGCCGGCCAGGTCGACCGTTTTGCCGGCATCGAACACGACCGCGAAGCGATCCTCTCGGAAAAAGATCCACAAAAACATCTCGCCAAGGGTGAAGGTCCGCAGATTCATGCCGATAAACGTGAAGACGTTGTGTCAGGTCAGGATGACGTAGATGACCTGTTATCCAGTTTAGGCTTCTAAGGAGCACCCACATGAGCTTCGGCGCCGATGAAGAAATCCTTCAGGATTTCCTTGTAGAGGCCGGCGAAATTTTAGAGCAACTGTCCGAACAACTGGTCGAGCTGGAAAGCCGACCGGATGATGCGAACCTGCTCAATGCAATTTTTCGCGGTTTTCACACTGTAAAAGGGGGCGCCGGCTTCCTCCAGCTCCATGAGCTGGTGGAGTGCTGCCACATCGCCGAGAACGTGTTCGACATCCTGCGCAAGGGTGAGCGTCACGTTGATTCGGAATTGATGGACGTGATTCTCGAAGCACTGGATGCGGTCAACGGCATGTTCAGCCAAGTGCGTGAACGTGCACCGATCACGGCGGCCACCCCGGAACTGCTGGCTGCCCTGGCGCGCCTGGCTGAACCTGCCGCGGCTGCACCGGTGGCACAAGCCGCGCCGGAGCCGGTGGTAGAAGCCGAGCCGGACGTGACCGACAGCGAGTTCGAACAACTGCTGGACTCGCTCAATGCGGTCAAGGCCGAGGCAGAAGCACCGCCTGCACCTGTCGCCACGCCGACCAGCGAAGACATCACCGACGCAGAATTTGAATCCCTGCTCGACCAGTTGCATGGCAAGGGCCAGTTCGCCGCCGATGCCGTGGCCCCTGTGGCGCCGCCGCAAGCGTCGTCTGCCACTGCCAGCACCGACATTACCGACGATGAGTTCGAAGCGCTGCTCGACCAACTGCATGGCAAGGGCACCTTTGCGGCCGAAGCCCTGCCGGAAGTTGCGGCCACGGCTGCCGCCCCGGCCGCCAAGGCAGAGCCAGCAGGCGACGGGCTGATCTCCGATCACGAGTTCGAAGCCCTGCTGGACGAGTTGCACGGCAAAGGCAAGTTCACCGAAGTGGCCCCGGCTGCCGCCGCAGCGGTCGCCACCGCAGCACCGGCGGCTGCCAAAGCCCCTGCGCCGGCCGCCAAACCGGTACCCGCGCCGACACCTGCCCGTGCAGCGGCACCGGCCGCCGCGGAAAAGCCCGCCAGTGAAGCCGAAACCACCGTGCGTGTGGATACCGCACGTCTGGACGACATCATGAACATGGTCGGCGAACTGGTGCTGGTGCGTAATCGCCTGGTGCGCCTGGGCCTGAACAGCGGCGACGAAGCCATGCAAAAGGCCGTGTCGAACCTCGACGTGGTCACCGCCGACCTGCAAACCGCGGTGATGAAAACGCGGATGCAGCCGATCAAAAAAGTCTTCGGCCGTTTCCCGCGCCTGGTTCGCGACCTGGCGCGCCAGCTCAAGAAAGAAATCAACCTGGAACTGGTGGGCGAAGAAACCGACCTGGACAAGAACCTCGTCGAGGCCCTGGCCGACCCGCTGGTCCACTTGGTGCGCAACGCGGTCGACCACGGGGTAGAAACCCCGGAAGAGCGCGAAGCCGCCGGCAAGTCGCGCAACGGCAAAGTGATTTTGGCGGCGGAGCAAGAGGGCGACCACATCCTGCTGTCGATCACCGATGACGGCAAAGGCATGGACCCGACCATCTTGCGCAATATCGCGGTCAAGCGTGGCGTGATGGACAAGGACGCCGCCGACCGCCTGACCGACACCGAGTGCTACAACCTGATCTTCGCCCCGGGCTTCTCGACCAAGACCGAGATTTCCGACGTGTCCGGCCGTGGCGTGGGCATGGACGTGGTGAAAACCAAGATCAGCCAGCTCAACGGCTCGATCAACATCTACTCGACCAAGGGCCAGGGCTCCAAGATCGTCATCAAGGTGCCGTTGACTCTGGCGATCATGCCGACCCTGATGGTGATGCTGGGCAATCAGGCGTTCGCTTTCCCGCTGGTCAACGTCAACGAGATCTTCCACCTCGACCTGTCGCGCACCAATGTGGTGGACGGCCAGGAAGTGGTGATCGTGCGCGACAAGGCGTTGCCGTTGTTCTACCTCAAGCGTTGGCTGGTGGCCTCGGCTGCCCATGAAGAGCAGCGCGAAGGCCATGTGGTGATTCTGTCCGTGGGCACCCAGCGCATCGGTTTTGTGGTCGATCAACTGGTGGGCCAGGAAGAAGTGGTGATCAAGCCTTTGGGCAAGATGCTGCAGGGCACCCCGGGCATGTCGGGCGCGACCATTACCGGTGACGGTCGCATCGCGCTGATTCTCGATGTTCCAAGCATGCTCAAGCGTTACGCCGCACGGCGTATTTGATTCTGGTGGGGCAGGGCGGTCATGCCCGCCCCGCCTAACGGAGTGTTTATGGCAGTCAAGGTCCTGGTGGTGGACGATTCGGGTTTCTTCCGCCGCCGCGTCTCGGAAATTCTTTCCGCCGATCCAACGATCCAGGTGGTCGGCACGGCCACCAACGGTAAAGAGGCGATCGATCAGGCCATCGCGTTGAAGCCGGACGTGATCACCATGGACTACGAGATGCCGATGATGGACGGCATCACCGCCGTACGTCACATCATGCAGCGCTGCCCCACCCCGGTATTGATGTTCTCGTCGCTGACTCACGAAGGCGCGCGGGTAACCCTCGACGCGCTGGATGCCGGCGCGGTGGATTTTCTGCCGAAGAATTTCGAAGACATCTCGCGCAACCCCGACAAGGTCAAGCAGATGCTGTGCGAGAAGGTGCATAGCATCTCTCGCAGTAACCGTCGCAGCCTGTTCAGTACACCTGCGCCGGCCCCTGCACCTGCGCCCGCCGCGGCCGCGCCGACGTCATCGTTTGCACGCCCGGCGCCTGCGCCAGTGGCCCGGCCTGCGGTGGCGCCTGTACGTGCCGCCGCCGCACCGAGCGCCCATTCGCCAGCGCCCAAGCGCAAGGCTTATAAGCTGGTTGCCATCGGCACCTCCACCGGCGGCCCGGTGGCCTTGCAGCGGGTGTTGACCCAACTGCCGGCCAACTTCCCGGCGCCGATCGTGCTGGTGCAGCACATGCCCGCCGCCTTCACCAAGGCGTTCGCCGAGCGTTTGGACAAGCTGTGCCGGATCACCGTCAAGGAAGCCGAGGATGGCGACATCCTGCGCCCTGGCCTGGCGCTGCTGGCACCGGGTGGCAAGCAGATGATGGTCGACGGCCGCGGTGCGATCAAAATCCTGCCGGGCGATGAGCGCCTGAACTACAAACCGTGTGTGGACATCACCTTCGGTTCGGCAGCCAAGTCCTACGGCGACAAAGTTCTGGCGGTGGTGCTCACCGGCATGGGCGCCGATGGCCGTGAAGGCGCCCGCCTGCTCAAGCAGGGTGGCAGCGCCATCTGGGCCCAGGACGAAGCCAGCTGCGTGATCTATGGCATGCCTATGGCCATCGTCAAGGCTGACCTGGCTGATGCGGTCTACAGCCTGGACGACATTGGCAAGCATCTGGTGGAGGCCTGCCTCTGATGGATGTCTTGAGCCTGATCGGGATCACCATGGCGTTTGTCGCCATCATCGGCGGCAACTACCTCGAAGGCGGCCACCTTGGCGCCCTGGCCAATGGCCCGGCGGCGTTGATCGTGATCGGTGGCACCGTGGGCGCGGCGCTGTTGCAGTCGCCGTTGAGCTCGTTCAAGCGGGCCATGCAGATTCTGGTGTGGATCATTTTCCCCCCACGGGTCGACCTGCCTGGCGGCATAGACCGCGTGGTCAACTGGAGCCTCACCGCTCGCAAGGAAGGTTTGCTGGGCCTGGAAGGCGTGGCCGATGCCGAGCCCGACAGCTACGCCCGCAAGGGCCTGCAACTGCTGGTGGACGGCGCTGAGCCGGAAGCGATCCGCAGCATTCTGGAGGTGGATTTCTATACCCAGGAAAGCCGTGACATCAATGCGGCGAAAGTCTTTGAAAGCATGGGCGGCTACGCGCCGACCATCGGCATTATCGGCGCGGTGATGGGCCTGATCCACGTGATGGGCAACCTGGCTGATCCTTCGCAACTGGGCAGCGGTATTGCCGTGGCGTTTGTGGCGACCATCTATGGTGTGGCCAGTGCCAACCTGGTGCTGCTGCCGGTGGCCAGCAAGCTCAAGTCGATTGCCATGCGCCAGTCGCGTTACCGCGAAATGCTGCTCGAAGGCATCCTGTCGATTGCCGAGGGCGAGAACCCGCGCTCCATCGAATTGAAGCTTCAGGGCTTCATGGATTGATGCACATGAACACCCGTATTCCCGTAGGAGCGAGCTTGCTCGCGAAGAACCCGAGAGCGCCGCGTGCATCCAGAATGCCCGCGTCTGTATTGACGTTTTTCGCGAGCAAGCTCGCTCCTACAGTGGGGTGGGTGTGTGGAGGGGAGTGCCTGTGAGCCGTCGCCGTCGCGAGCCTGAAGAACACGTCAACCACGAGCGCTGGCTGGTGTCCTACGCGGATTTCATCACCTTGCTGTTCGCGTTTTTTGTGGTGATGTACTCGATCTCGTCGATCAACGAAGGCAAGTACAAGATCATTTCCCAGGCGCTGGTGGGCGTGTTCAACGATACCGAGCGCGCGCTCAAGCCGATTCCCATCGGTGAAGAGCGGCCCAGGACCGTCACCCCGGCCAAGCCGCTGGTCAACGACAGCGATGAAATCGCCGCCGGTGTCGGCGGTACCAGCGACCCGCTCAAAAGCATCGCCGACGACATCAGTGCCGCCTTTGGCGACCTGATCAGTTCCAACCAGATGACCGTACGCGGCAACGAGTTGTGGGTGGAGATCGAACTCAACTCCAGCCTGTTGTTCGCCAGCGCCGATGCGTTGCCCAGTGATCAGGCGTTCACCATCATCGACAAGGTGGCGGCAATCCTTAAACCGTTTGAAAACCCCATCCACGTGGAAGGTTTCACCGACAATTTTCCCATCAGCACCGCGCAGTACCCGACCAACTGGGAACTGTCCTCGGCCCGTGCGTCGAGCATCGTGCGCATGTTGGCCATGCAGGGTGTGAACCCGCAGCGGCTGGCGTCGGTGGGCTATGGTGAATTCCAGCCGGTGGCCAATAACGCCACAGTGGAAGGGCGTGCACGCAACCGCCGGGTGGTGCTGGTGGTGTCGCGCAACCTGGATGTACGACGCAGCCTGACCGGTACCGGCACGGCAAATGCAACACCGGATGCGGCGTTGAAGCGCGCTGGCACACAAACTGCACCGGCCCCTGCAAAGCCGCCGGTACGGGCAAGCGCCGTCAATTCTCCGTCACCGGCTCAATAACCTTATGCAATGTCTCGGTCGCGCCTGTGCCCACCGGGAGGAACCAACCGAATGAGAGTCTGGGCAGTTGCCAATCAAAAGGGTGGAGTCGGCAAGACCACCACTTCCATCGCCTTGGCCGGCTTGCTGGCCGAAGCGGGCAAGCGTGTGGTCGTGGTCGACCTCGACCCCCACGGGTCCATGACCAGCTATTTTGGCTACGACCCGGATGCGCTGGAACACAGCTGCTATGACCTGTTCCTGCACAAGGGCAGCGTGCCGGCGGATCTACCCGGGCAACTGCTGTTGCCCACCAGCAACGAGAGCATTTCACTGTTGCCGTCGAGCACTGCGCTGGCCACCCTTGAGCGTCAGTCGCCAGGGCAGAGCGGCCTGGGCCTGGTGATCGCCAAGACCCTGGCGCAACTGTGGCAGGACTTCGACTACGCGATCATCGACAGCCCGCCGTTGCTGGGCGTGCTGATGGTCAATGCCCTGGCGGCCAGCCAGCAATTGGTGATCCCGGTACAGACCGAGCACCTGGCCGTCAAAGGCCTGGAGCGCATGGTCAGCACCCTGGCGATGATCAACCGTTCGCGCAAACAGGCGCTGCCGTTCAGCATCGTGCCGACGTTGTTCGACCGCCGTACCCAGGCATCCCTTGGCACCTTGCGGGTATTGCGTGATGCCTACCCGGACACCATCTGGAACGGTTACATCCCGGTGGACACACGCCTGCGTGACGCCAGCCGTGCGGGGCTTACGCCGTCGCAGTTCGACGGCAAGAGCCGTGGCGTGCTGGCCTACCGTGCGTTGCTCAAGCATCTGCTGTCACAGCAGCTTGTGGCGCAGGTGGCGTGATGAACCGTCCTGTCGAATTCAAGACCCGACCGCAACTGGCGCTGGAATCCTACCTGGATGCCCTGCTGCAGGATGCGACGGACGAGGAACTACCGGAACCGATTCTGGTACTTGAACCTGCTGTCGAGCCTGTCAGTACGCTGGACGAATTCCAGCAGGCCGTGATGCAAGAGCAGGCGCGCGATGCGCAGGTGGCGGAGGCTCCAGTCGTGGTGCCGATCACCCCTGCAGTGGTGGCGCCGGTGGTGGTCGAGCCGGTGGTGGAGGTGCACTTGCCGCCGAGTATCACGCCACCGCCGGTTACCGGTGACGGTCGCCCGGCGTGGGCGGCCGAGCCGTTCGAGTGCCTGCTGTTCGACGTCGCCGGCTTGACCCTGGCAGTGCCGCTGGTGTGCCTGGGCTCGATCTATTCGCTCGAAGGCCAGGAGCTGACACCGTTGTTCGGCCAGCCGGAGTGGTTCCTCGGCATCCTGCCCAGCCAGGCCGGCAACCTCAAGGTGCTGGACACCGCGCGTTGGGTGATGCCCGACCGCTACCGCGACGATTTTCGCCAGGGTCTGCAATACGTGATTTCGGTGCAGGGCTACGAATGGGGGCTGGCGGTGCACCAGGTCAGCCGCTCGTTGCGTCTGGACCCCAATGAAATCAAATGGCGCAGCCACCGTGGCCAGCGCCCCTGGCTGGCGGGCACCGTGATTGAACACATGTGCGCATTGCTGGATGTCGCTGAACTGGCCGAGTTGATCGCCAGCGGTGCGGTCAAGGCGATGCCTCAGAACACACGCAGTTGATTGAACAATAAGGGCCGTGCGGTTGCGCGGCGCACTAGTACACACGCCGTCGATAGCGGCACTTGAAGGGGTTACACGAATGAACAAGTCAGCGTCCGCACAAGGTTTGGATGATCCGATTCTGCAATGGGTTACCTTCAAACTCGACAACGAGACCTACGGTATTAACGTGATGCGCGTGCAGGAAGTGCTGCGCTACACCGAGATCGCTCCGGTACCGGGTGCACCGAGCTACGTGCTGGGCATTATCAACCTGCGTGGCAATGTGGTGACGGTCATCGACACCCGCCAGCGTTTTGGCCTGGACACGGTTGAAGTCAGCGACAACACCCGTATCGTGATCATCGAAGCCGACAAGCAAGTGGTCGGGATCATGGTCGACAGCGTGGCCGAAGTGGTTTACCTGCGCCAATCGGAAGTGGAAACCGCGCCGAACGTCGGTAACGAAGAATCGGCCAAGTTCATCCAGGGCGTGTGCAACAAGAACAACGAACTGCTGATCCTGGTTGAGCTGGACAAGATGATGAGCGAAGAAGAGTGGTCGGAACTGGAGAGCATCTG
The DNA here is from genome assembly GCF_001439735.1 of Pseudomonas paralactis. Lineage (GTDB taxonomy): Bacteria > Pseudomonadota > Gammaproteobacteria > Pseudomonadales > Pseudomonadaceae > Aquipseudomonas > Aquipseudomonas paralactis. The sequence continues at coordinate 559,298 of NZ_JYLN01000001.1, read as the reverse complement.
ATTGTTCCTTGAGGCGGCGGTGATTGTCCTGGCCCTGTTGTGGGCCGGGACCTTGGCGTTTGTACTGCGCTATATGCGTCAGCAACGGGAGTTGGCCTTGCAACAGGCCGAACGCGACGCCGTACGTGACCGGCGCATTCTGGAGCTGGTCAAGCGCGTGGATCATTACCAGCAGAGTGCAGTGCGGGTCGGTGATGAAGTGCACGAACTGCGCGCGATTCTCGGGCCTTTGCCGGATAAGTTGGTGCAGTTGGAACAGCGCGATCCTTCCAACCTGTCGTTTGCCCAGGCGGCCAAGCTGGTGGGGATGGGCGCGACGGTGGATGAGCTGACCCAGTCCTGCGGCTTGACCCAGGCCGAGGCGCAGTTGATGAGTAAATTGCACAAGAGCTGATTCGGTTGGCTGGGTTCAATGTGGGAGCGAGCTTGCTCGCGAAAAACCTCAACATGACGCGTGTTTCCTGATTAAGCGTGGTGCCTGTGGGTTTCTCGCGAGCAAGCTCGCTCCTACAGTAGGTACCTTTTGAGCATCAGCCAATTTTTCTCCTGCGACAGACTTTTCCCGTTCTCCAAGGGTCAACATCCTTCAAGCACCTTGACCCAGGAGATACCCCCAAATGACCACCCCCAAAGCCCTGTTGATCCTCCATGGCAAACAAGCCCTGAACGAGGACGTGCGTGCCGCTGTGCTGGCCCGACGTGAGCAGGGTTGGGAGCTGGCGGTGCGGGTGACCTGGGAGGGCGGTGATGCCAAGCGCCTGGTCCATGAAGCGCTGGCTGATGGTTACACCCACATCGTCGCCGGCGGCGGCGACGGCACGCTGCGTGATGTGGCCGAGGCCATGGCGCAGGCCAAGGCCGACGCCAGCCTGGTGTTGATGCCGCTGGGCACCGCCAATGACTTTGCCAAGGCTGCGGGTGTGCCGTTGGAGCCGGCCGGTGCCCTGGCGTTGCTGGACGTCGAGCCCAGGGCCATCGATCTGGGCCAGGTGGGCGGGCAGATTTTCCTGAACATGGCCACCGGCGGTTTCGGCAGCCAGGTGACGGCCAACACCTCCGAAGACCTGAAGAAAGTCCTCGGCGGCGCCGCTTACCTGTTCACCGGTTTGTCGCGCTTCAGCGAATTGAAGGCCGCCTACGGTGAATTGGAAGGTCCGGATTTCCACTGGAAAGGTGAATTGCTTGCGCTGGGCATCGGTAACGGTCGTCAGGCCGGCGGCGGGCATGTGCTGTGCCCCGGCGCACTGGCCGATGACGGGCTGTTGGACGTCAGCATCCTGCCGGCGCCCCAGGAAGTGGTCGGCACCCTGCGCGAGTTAATGAGCAATGGGTGGGAGCTGGACACCATGTTCGTCCGCGCGCGCCTGCCGTGGGTGGATATCAAGATGGCGCAAGGCTTGTATATCAACCTTGATGGCGAGCCGCTGGAGGGCGACGACCTGCATTTCGAAGCGCTGCCCAAGGCGCTGCGCGTGCACCTGCCGTTGGGTTCGCCGTTAGTCGTCCAGGCTGATGATTTGCTCACGCACGGCGAATAACACCAGGCCCGCCACGTCGAAAATCTGCAAACGCTTCATGATCTGCGAGCGGTGGGCTTCCACGGTCTTGATGCTCAAGCCCAGGCCGTGGGCGATTTCCCGGGTGGACTTGCCGCGTACGATCAAGCGCAAAATCTCCAGTTGCCGCGCCGTGAGGTTATGGCTGTGGGCAACGGGTGCGCTGGGGCCCTGGCTGCGGACCAGCGCCTGGTTGATCACCGTGTGGGCGATGGCGGGGCTCAGGTAGCGTTCGTTGTTACGCAGGGCCAGCAGGGCATGTTCCAGCTCGGTGGCGGTGGTGTCCTTGAGCAGGTAGCCGTGGGCGCCGGATTCCAGCGCGCGCATGATCAGGTCCGGCTCGGTGTGCATCGACAGAATCAGCACTTTGCACTTGGGGTAAAAGCGTTTGAGTTGCTGCAAGGCATCCAGCCCGCCGGTGTGCTTCATCGACAGGTCGAGCAGCACGATATCCGGCTGCAAGGCACTGTATTGCTCCACCAATTGCGCGCCATCGCTGGCTTCACCGATCACGTTGTAGCCGGGAATATCCAGAATCAGCGCACGCACACCGGCGCGAATCAGGGCGTGGTCATCCACCAGGAGTAAATTACAGATCACTCGAGAACCTTAGGGGCGCTGGCCCGTTCGAGAGCGCGCGGCGCCCAGGGGAAAAGTGCGTTGATGCGGGTGCCTTTGCCGGGCTGGCTGCTGATGGAAAAGGTGCCCCCCAGCTGGTGTGTGCGTTCACACATACCGGCCATGCCCCGTTGGCCTTCCCGGCCCGGGTCGGGGGCGGGCGAGAACCCCTGGCCGTCATCGCAGATTATCAGCGACAGGCCTTCAGGCAGGCGTTGCAGGCGCACCAGCAGGTTGTGCGCCTGTGCATGGCGAAGCATGTTGGTCACCGCTTCCTGGGTGATGCGAAAGGCCGCCACGGCCATTTCTTCGGGGATGCCGGTGAGCCGTTGCTGGCACTCCAGGCTCCAGCACACCTGGGTGTTTTCCAGGGTCTTGAGCAGGTGCGCGCGCAGGCTGGCTTCCAGGCCCAGGCTGGTCAATTGGCGGGGGTTGAGGATGGCGGAGACGTCGCGCACCTTGGCCAGGGTTTCATTCAGGGTATTGCACAGCACCGAGCAATGGTTGTGCAGATCCGGGGGCAGGCGGCGCTGCAACCATTCGCTTTGCAGTTTGGCGGCGGTCAGCAGTTGGCCGATATCATCATGCAGTTCGCGGCTGAGCCGGTGACGTTCGTTCTCTTGAACTTGCAACAGGCGGTCGGCCAGCTCCTGGGGCTCGAACTTGATGGCCTTGCGCGAATGCCACTGTTGCAGGCCCACCGCTACCAGCGTGGCGAGGTTGAGCAGCAGGATCAGCAACGGCAGCGGCTCGTGCTGCAGATAGGCCCACAAGCTGGCCAGCAATGAGCACAGGCACAGCGCAAGGGTAAGGCGGCGCGCATGGCGGCGGGACACGGACCTGGCGATAAGTAACTTGAGACGGGCGAACATAGCGGATGGAGCCAATGAGGGTTCACTACGGGGAGGCCGGTTGACCGGGCTCTGTGTGGAGTCTGCTGCCAAATCGTCTTTAAACATAGTGAAGTTACATCACTTCGAGAGGGGGCATAGTACCACCCCCGCTTACCGTTGGTCGTCTGATTGGCTTTGGTCCACACAAATACTCTGGGCGTTAATCCCAGAGTTGAAAGTGGTAAGTTGTATTAACGAAGTTGGTTTGTATAGTTTATTGCGTTGATGGCTAATTGAAATTTACCCATTGCCTCCAAGCAGGTCGTTTTTAGATAACCAGGCAGTTAAATACGACCTGCACGAGCGCCTACGACCGGTGATGCACGTGCGGCGGCTTATGGCTCAAATCCTTTTGCGGAATCTGCAAGGCAACCGTGGCGATCAATGAAGTTTGCTCGCTTTCATCCAGGCTTAGTTCGCCGGTGCGTGTGTCGATCAGTTCCAGTTGCCAGGCCAGCAGGGTCAGGCAGTCATGCAGCGCATCCAGCGCTTCGTCATGCAACTGCAGGGGGCTTTGGGCATTGGCGATCAGATTTTGAAGATGCCCCGAGAACTCGCTGATCGCCTGCAGCGCCAGGCCATCGGCTTTTTCAGCCAGTTTGGCCAGGCTGGCTTTCATGCAGTCGATGGCGTCGCTGTCGTTGCGGATCAGATGCAGATGGCTCAAACACTCTTCGGACTTGCCCAAAAGCAGTTGAGCCTCGCTCAAGAAAGCGAGAAGTGCTGTTTGCCATTCGTTTGCGCTATTCATCATGCAAGTCTCCGCAACGTAAGGTCGGGTGATGAGATGTCGCACCGGGTGAATGGCTTAAAACTAGCGCTGAAATACGACTGGGACTTGTAGGTCGCTTCCGATGTTTTAGTAGGATGTTTATTGAAATGCTCACGAAAGTCGTATGTAGCCCCTGGTGTGCGGGATGACACGACTTCAGTTGCCGATACGTGAGTGCCTGAAAGGCCCGTGGGCCAACGGCTGGGGATGGCAAACAAAAGCCTGACTCCATTCATGCAATGAGAATGGCGTCACATTAATGGCTATTAGATATCGCGAATATCAGGTTGGACCTGATTGCGTATAGGGGAATCCCCTATATGGCGGAACTGCACGTTGATTCGACTGTCGCGCAAGGTGCCTTGAAATAGCGGTAAGGCACGAAGCAGTAAAGCATGATGTCAGTGTGACATCAATGAATTTACATGGCATTTTATCGGGGTCAAGGTCTGGCGCTTGCCGCCGATAACGTGCCTATACAACTGCACACCCTCTCAATGCGCCTGCGGCGTGTACACCAGGAGCTTTTAATGGCCGGCATTCTCGACACGGTAGATCAACGCACGCAATTGGTGGGTGAGAACCGCCTGGAAATTCTCATGTTCCGCCTCTTCGGACGGCAGTTGTTCGCGATCAATGTGTTCAAAGTGCAGGAAGTGCTGCAATTACCCAAGCTGACACTGATGCCCCAGCGCCACCCGTTCGTGTGCGGGGTGGTCAACCTGCGTGGTCAGACCCTGCCGGTGATCGACCTGTCCCAGGCCATCGGTATGCGCCCTTTGGTGCCGGGCCCCAACAGCACCATCATCGTCACCGAGTACAACCGTTCAGTGCAGGCGTTTCTGGTGGGCGGCGTCGACCGCATCGTCAACATGAACTGGGAAGCCATCCTGCCGCCGCCGACCAGCGCCGGTCGCCAGCACTATCTCACCGCCATCAGCAAGGTCGATGACCAATTGGTGGAAATCATCGACGTGGAAAAGGTCCTCGCCGAGATCGTGCCTTATAACGCCAAGGTTTCGCGGGAAAAACTCGAAGACCCGGTGCTCGAACGCGCCCGTGGTCGCGAAGTGCTGCTGGTGGACGACTCCAACGTGGCCCTCTCGCAGTTGCGCGATACCCTCGGGCAGTTGGGCGTGAAGATGCACATCGCCAGCGACGGCCTCAAGGCGTTGAACATGCTCAAGGCCTGGGCCGACAGCGGCCAGGTGATGACCGATAAACTGCTGATGATCTTCACCGACGCCGAAATGCCCGAGATGGACGGCTACCGCCTCACCACTGAAATCCGCAACGACCCGCGCCTGCGCGGCCTCTATGTGGTGCTGCACACCTCGCTGTCGGGCAGCTTCAACGAGTCGATGGTGAAGAAGGTCGGCTGCGACAATTTCCTCTCCAAATTCCAGCCGGACAAGCTGGTGGATGTAGTACGCCAGCGACTGATGTTGGACGAAGTGCCCGCCTGACCTTAGGATGACACTTTGTTTCCCAGGAAGGCAGGCCCATGCTTCGTCTCAGCGCGTTGTACCGTTACCCCCTTAAATCCGGCAAGGCCGAAGCCTTGCAGCACATCGGCCTGGATAAACTCGGCCTGCAAGGGGATCGACGCTGGATGCTGGTGGACGAAGCCAGTGGGCGGTTCCTGACGCAGCGGGCTGTGGCGAAGATGAGCCAATTGTCGGCGCTGTGGAGCGACGCAGGCGGCCTGACCCTGCGTTCGCCGGGCTACTCGACGTTGGACGTGGCGTTGCCCGATGGCGCCAGCGAACTGCGCGGCGTGACCATTTGGCGCGACACCCTGCGCGTGCCGGATGCCGGGGATGAGGCCGCCGCCTGGGTCGGCGAGTTTATTGGCAAGCCGACGCGCCTGGTGCAACTGCCACTGGAGCGTGCACGCACTACCGAAGCCGGCTACGGCAAGGACGACGACAAGGTCGGTTTTGCCGACGGCTACCCGTTGCTGCTGATCGGTCAGGGCTCCCTGGACGACCTGTGTGAGAAGATCGGCCGCCCGATGGAGATGCTGCGTTTTCGCCCCAACCTGGTGATCGAAGGCGCCGAGGCCTTTGCCGAAGATGGCTGGAAGCGCTTGCGCATCGGCGATGTGGAGTTCCGGGTGGTCAAGCCGTGCTCGCGGTGCATCCTCACCACCATCGACCCGCGCACCGGCGAGCGCAGCCCCGACCGCGAACCCTTCGCGACACTTCAGGCCTATCGCAATACCGAGAAGGGCGCGATGTTCGGCCAGAACCTGGTCAACGATGGCATTGGGCATCTGGAAGTTGGTATGCCGGTGACCATCCTGGAATAAAAAATGCCCGTCTCGCAGGAGACGGGCATTTTTTTGTATCGGGTATCGCTTAGCCGCGGTATTCACACAGGTAAGCGGTGTCCACGGCGACCTTCAACTGGAACTTGCTGTTGGCCGGTACGTTGAACTGGCTGCCGGCGGCGAAGGTTTCCCACTCGGCGTCGGGCAGTTTGACGATCAGGGCGCCGGAGACCACGTGCATGATTTCACGTTGGGCGGTGCCGAATTCGTATTCACCCGGAGCCATTACGCCGATGGTCGCCGGACCTTCTGCGGTGCCGAAAGCGATCGACTTGACGGTGCCGTCGAAGTATTCGTTGACTTTGAACATGGGTGAATCCTCAAAAAAGGGTCAAGGCTTACGCTAACCATTGTAGGAGCGAGCTTGCTCGCGAAGATCGTTAACGATAACGCAGCGCATCCGGTTAAACGCGGTGCTCTCAGGTTTTTCGCGAGCAAGCTCGCTCCTACAGGTGGGCAGCATCAAGGAAAGTGGTTGTCCAGTATGCCCAAGGCTGTGGACGCTGCCTAGACCGGCAAAATCAACGGCAACAGGCGCGCGGTGTTGCGTGCATCCTCCAGGGCCCGATGCTGCTGGCCATTGAACTGCATCCCCGCCAATTGCAGCGCACCATTGAGCCCCAGGGGCTTGTCCAGGCGCCGGGCCTTGGCAAAGCGTTGCTTGAGGTTCACATGGGGCGTTTGCCCCAGTGCGCTGGCCAGGCCATGGCGCTGCCACTCCAGCTCAAGCTGCACGCGATCATAGTCACCCCAGCTGGCCCAGCCTTCCAGGCGTGCCTGGTGCTGGCCCAGCCAGCGTTCGAACAGCGGCCACACCTCGGTGATCGGTGTGGCTGCGTCAATATTGGCCTGGGTGATATGGGTCAGTTGGCGGCAAAAGGGCGTCAGCAACGGCCGTCGCAGTGGCCGCACAAAGCGCTGAAAGTGATCCAGTTCGCGGCCCTGGCGGTTGACCAGGCTGGCGCCGATCTCGATGACTTCCATCTCCGTCACGGGCCAGCCGCCGTCATCCGTTGTGGCTTCAAGGTCAATAATCAGCCAATGAGGCATGGTGCAGGTTCCCGTACTCGTCCCTTTCTGTTGGGGATAGAGCGTAGCCCGGCCCTGTAGTTCCGCCTAGGGGCGTTATTCGATCTGTAGCAAAACCTGACGATTGCGCACTTGATCGCCCGCCATGACCTGCACCGCCTTGACGATGCCGTCGATACCGGCCTTCAGCGGGTGCTCCATTTTCATTGCTTCGAGTACCAGCAACAGCTGGCCCTGGGTGACCGTGTCGCCGACGCTGACCTGGATGTCGACAATCGCGCCATCCATCGGCGCCTTGATCGTGCCGCTGCTGGCATCCACCTGGCGGCTGGCGACTTGCTGGGTGCGGTTGCTCACCTGCACGCCGGGTAGCCACAGCCGGGTAGCGTCGAGAGCGTAGGGGACACGTCGGCGAATGCCGTTGAGCACCAGGGTGGCCCAGCGACCGTCGGTGGTGAGTTGCAGGTCATCTGCACTCACGGTGTGGATTTGGCCATTGACCTCCAGGCGATAAGTGCACGGGACATGGGCGGTGTTACGCCATCCCGCCAGGCCTTGGGGATGCTGGTCGGCGCTGTGTCGGTAAAACAGCGCCGCTGCCAGACTGAGCTGTTCAACCGATGGCGCCTGAGGCGCTATCTGGCCGAAGTGTTCGGCGATAAAGGCGGTGCTGAACTTGCCGGCGATAAAATCCGGCTGTTTGAGCAAATCAACCAAGAGCCGCTGATTGGTGGTGACACCCAGTAGCACGGTGTCTTCCACGGCCCGCAGCAACTTTCGGCGGGCTTCTTCACGGGTGGCGCCGTGGGCGATGATCTTGCCCAGCATCGGGTCGTAGAACGGGCTGATGGTTTCGCCTTCGCGTAGGCCATGGTCGATGCGCACGCAGGCGGCGGGCTCCCAGCGCAACACGTCACCGGTTTGCGGCAGGAAGCCCTGGGCCGGGTCTTCGGCGTACAGGCGCACTTCCATGGCGTGGCCGGTCAGGGTCACCTGTGATTGGGTGAGTGGCAGCGGTTGGCCGGCGGCGATCTGCAACTGCCAGTCCACCAGGTCAAGGCCGGTGATCAGCTCGGTCACCGGGTGTTCGACTTGCAGGCGCGTGTTCATTTCCAGGAAATAAAACCGGCCATTGCGGTCGAGCAGAAACTCCACGGTACCGGCGCCGACGTAGCTCACTGCACGCCCTGCCTTGAGTGCCGCGTCGCCCATGGCCTGGCGCAGTTCCGGCGTCATCACTGGGCAGGGCGCTTCTTCGATGACTTTCTGATGGCGGCGCTGGATAGAACAGTCGCGCTCGCCCAGGTAGATCAGGTTGCCATGGCTGTCGCCAAACAGTTGCACCTCAACGTGGCGCGGTTCGATCAGGGCCTGCTCAAGGATCAGTTCGTCGCTGCCGAACGCGTTCAGCGCCTCGGAGCGCGCCGTGCGCAGTTGTTCCAGCAGTTGGCCAGGTTGGTGCACCAGGCGCATGCCGCGCCCACCGCCACCGGCGCTGGCCTTGATCATCAGCGGGAAGCCGATGCGCTCGGCTTCCTGTTGCAGCGTGGCGTCGTCCTGGGCGCTGCCTTGGTAACCGGCGATGCAGGGTACGCCGGCGTCGAGCATGGCGAGTTTGGACAGGCGTTTGCTGCCCATCAGTTCGATGGCCTCGACGCTGGGGCCGATGAAGGTGAGATTGGCCTGCTGGCAGGCGCGGGCGAAGTCGGGGTTTTCCGAGAGGAAGCCGTAGCCGGGGTGGATGGCGTCGGCGCCGGTGAGTTGGGCGGCGTTGAGGAGGGCAGGGATGTTCAGGTAGGACTGCTGCACCGGCGCCGGGCCTATGTTTACGGCTTCGTCGGCCATCTGCACGTGCAGGGCATCGGAATCTGCCTCGCTGTAGACAGCTACGGTGCGATAGCCCAGTGCCTGGGCGGTGCGCTGGATGCGGCAGGCGATTTCGCCGCGGTTGGCGATGAGGATCTTGGTGAATGTGGGCATTGGGTTATCCCTTGATGAATGTGGCGTGTGTTGGGGCCTCTTCGCAGGCAAGCCAGCTCCCACATTTGAAATGTGTGCCCCTGTGGGAGCTGGCTTGCCTGCGATGGCGTCATCGAGACCAACTCGGCTTTCGCTTCTGCACAAAGGCCTGCGTCCCCTCGACCCCTTCTTCACTCCTCACCGCCTCGGCAAACCACTGCGCCCCACGGTCCAATACGTCGTCAAGCGGTTCATCCACGCTTGCCAGCAACAGGGCTTTGGTTCGCGCATTGGCCCCCGGCGCGCACTGCAATACCTGGCCCAACACTTCATCCAGCCGCTGCGCCAGTGCCTGCGCATCGTGCTCGACAAAATGCACCACCCCCAATCGGCCAGCCTCAATGCCATCAAAGCGCGCCGCCGTCAGCGCCAGCCTGCGTGCCTGGGTCAAGCCAATACGCTTGACTACAAACGGCGCAATCTGCGCCGGCAACAACCCCAGGCTGGTCTCCGGCAAGCCAAACTGCGTTTTGTGGTCAGCGATTGCAATATCGCTCACACACGCCAACCCAAACCCACCGCCCAGCACCGCGCCTTGCAGCACTACGACCACCACCTGCGGCAGCGCTTGAACCTCTTGCAGCAAGGTGCCAAACGCGCGGTTCAGCGCTTGTAACTGATCCCCCGCACCGACCAGGTCCTTCACATCGGCCCCCGCACAGAAATGCCCCCCCGCACCGCTGATCACCACGGCGCGCACCTGACTGTCCAACTGCGCCAGTACCGCTCGCAGTTCATTGACCATTTCAAGGCTCATCGCATTGCGGCATTCGGGCCGGTTGAGGGTGATGTGCAGCACGCCGTTATGGGCTTCCAGCAGCAGGGTACTCATGGCTTTTTACCGGGCAGGGTGCCCATCAGTTTGCAGATGATGCCCAGCATGATCTCGTCGGCACCGCCGCCAATCGATACCAGGCGCACGTCACGGTAGGCGCGGGCCACCGGGTTGTCCCACATAAAGCCCATGCCGCCCCAATATTGCAGGCAACTGTCGCTGACCTCACGGCCCAGGCGCCCGGCCTTGAGCTTGGCCATGGACGCCAGGCGGGTCACGTCCTGGCCCTTGATGTATTGCTCGGTAGCCTGGTAGACCAGAGCGCGCAGGCATTCGATTTCGGTGGCCAGTTCAGCCAGGCGAAAGTGGATCACCTGGTTGTCGATCAGCGCCTTGCCGAAGGTCTGGCGCTCTTTGCAGTATTCGATGGTGCTGTCGATGCAGTACTCCAGGCCCTTGATCATATTGGCCGCGCCAAACAGGCGTTCTTCCTGGAACTGCAACATTTGCATCATGAAGCCTGCGCCTTCATGACCGATGCGATTGCGCTGCGGTACACGCACGCCGTCGAAGAACACCTGGGCGGTTTCGGAGCTGTGCATGCCGAGCTTGTCCAGGGGTGGGCTGACGCTGATGCCCGGGCTGTTCATCGGCACCATGATCAGCGACTTGTTGATATGCGGCTTGTCGTCGGACGTGTTGGCGAGCAGGCAGATAAAGTCGGCGCTCGGCGAGTTGGTGATCCACATCTTGCTGCCGTTGATCACATAGTCATCACCGTCCTTGCGCGCATGGGTCTTGAGCCCGGCCACGTCGGAGCCGGCGCCGGTTTCCGACACGCCGATGCAGCCGACCTGTTCACCGCTGATGGCTGGGCGCAGGAACTCTTCACGCAATTGATCGGAGCCGAAGCGAGCCAGGGCCGGGGTGCACATGTCAGTCTGCACGCCGATGGACATGGGGATGCCGCCACAGCGGATGCTGCCGAACTCTTCGGCGGCGACGATGGAGTAGCTGTAATCCAGGCCCATGCCGCCGAACTGCTCCGGCTTGGAAATGCCCAGCAGGCCCAGGTCACCGGCCTTGCGGAAGATCTCGTGAATGGGAAAGCGCCCGGCTTTTTCCCACTCATCGACATGGGGGTTGATCTCGCGGTCGACAAAGGCGCGCACGGTGCGGCGCAGTTCCTGATGTTCCTGGGTGAAGATCATTTTTATTGTTCTCCTGATTAGAATCGCGCCACGCCAAAGCTGTTCGGTTGCAGTTGCCGTGCTTGCGCCTCATGGCAAATATCCAGCAAGAAGCCCAAGAGTGTGCGGGTATCCCGGGGATCAATCAGTCCGTCATCCCACAGGTTGGCGCTGCCGTAGAGCGCGGTGGACTGGCTGTCGAGCTTTTGCGCAGTGACCTGTTCGAGCATGTCCAACACCTTGGGGTCGGGCACCAAACCGTCTTTCAACTGCTTGGCCTCGGTGACGATACGCAGCACCTTGCCGGCCTGCGCACCGCCCATCACTGCCGTGCGGCTGTTGGGCCAGGCGAAGATAAAGCGGGGGTCGAGGCCGCGCCCGCACATGGCATAGTTACCGGCACCGTAGGAGCCGCCGACTACCACCGTGAGCTTGGGCACGCGGGCATTGGCCACCGCCTGGATCATCTTCGCGCCGTGCTTGATCACCCCTTGCTGTTCGGACTCGGTGCCCACCATGAAACCGGTGGTGTTGTGCAGGAACAGCAGTGGCGTATGGCTCTGGTCACACAGCTGGATAAATTGCGCGGCCTTGCTCGCGCCCTTGGGCGTGATGGGGCCGTTGTTGCCGATCACACCGACGGCGCGGCCCTGGATATGCAGGTGGCCGCAGACGGTATGGGCATCGAACTCGCTTTTGAACTCCAGGAAGTGGGAGGCATCGGCCAGGCGCGCGAGGATTTCGCGCACGTCGTAGGGTTTTTTCGGGTCGTCGGGGATCAGCCCCAGCAACTCGTCGATGGGGTACAGCGGCTCCGCGTAGGCGGTTTTTGCGGCGGGTGGCAGCCGGTCATTCCACGGCAGCAGGCCGACAATTTCTCGCACGATACGCACGCCATCGGCGTCATTTTCCGCCAGGTATTCAGCGGTACCGGCGGTTTGTGCGTGCATCTGCGCACCGCCCAATTCTTCGTCACTGGCGACTTCGCCGGTAGCGGCCTTGAGCAGTGGTGGCCCGGCCAGAAACAGTTTGGCCTTGCCGCGTACCACCACCACGTAATCCGACAAACCCGGCTGATAGGCACCGCCTGCGGTGGCCGAACCGTGCACCACGGTGATCTGCGGCAGGCCCATGGCTGACATGCGCGCCTGGTTGGCAAAGCTGCGCGCGCCTTCGACGAAAATCTCGGCGGCATAATTGAGGTTGGCGCCACCGCTTTCGGCGAGAGTCACCACCGGTAGTTTGTTCTCCATGGCGATCTGTTGCAGGCGCAGGGATTTCTTCAGGCCCGAGGGCGAAATGGTGCCGCCCTTGATCGCGCTGTTGTTGGCCACCACCAACATGCGTACGCCGCTGACATAACCGATGCCGGCGATCAGCCCGCCACCGGCGGCGCTGCCGTCCTTGTCGTCGTGGAGTTTGTAGCCGGCCAGGCTGGCCAGCTCCAGAAACGGTGCGCCGGGGTCCAGCAACAGGTTGAGGCGTTCGCGGGGCAGCAATTGGCCGCGCTTGTCGAACTTGGGCCTGGCTTCCTCTGCCTTCGCCAGCAGGTTGTGTTCCAGTTGGTGCAGCTGGGCGATGGCGGCCAGCATGGCGGCGCGGTTTTGCGCGAACTGTGGGCTGTGGGGGTCAACCAGGGTTTCAATCGTCGGCATGGTGTTATTGCTCCGTCTTGAGCACATCCGGCAGGTAGGCACGGTGGAACCCATTGAAGGGTTGGCTCGGCGCTTGCGCCTTGTGCAGCGGCCACGCCCGGCTGCCCAGGCTGGCGGCGCCGTCAATGCGCAAGGTGCTGCCGCTGACAAAGGCCGCAGCCGGGCTGAGCAGAAAAACGATGGCCGCGCTGACTTCCGACTCGGTGCCGATACGCTTGAGCGGCACATGCTCGCGCAAGGTCGGGATCACGGCCTTGAACGCGCCTTCATAGGTATCCATGCCGCTGGAGGCGATCCAGCCGGGCGCCACGGCGTTGACGCGCACCCCGGCATAGCCCCATTCAAACGCGGCGGTCTTGGTGAAGTTATCCATGCCCGCGCGTGCTGCGCCGGAGTGGCCCATGCCGGGCATACCGCCCCACATGTCGGCGAGCATGTTGACGATCGATCCACCGTGCTTGCTCATCGACTGGTTAAACACCTCCCGCGCTACCAGAAAACCACCCACCAGGTTGGTGCGCAGTACGGTTTCAAATCCCTTTTGGTTGATGGCGGCCAGGGGCGAGGGGTATTGGCCGCCCGCGTTATTGACCAGGCCATGGATGGCGCCATGGTCGTGCAGGATCTGCGTGACCAGCGCTTTCACCGCTTCTTCATCACGAATATCACAGACATGCCAATGGGCGACGCCGCCATCTTCGGCAATTTCCGCCGCGACCTTTTGCAGTTTTTCCGGCTTGCGCCCCACCAGGATCACGCAGGCACCAAGGGCCGCCAGCTCATGGGCGGTGCAGCGGCCAATGCCACTGCCGCCTCCGGTGACAATCACGGTTTGCCCCTTAAACAGGTCGGCTTTGAAGATCGATTCGAAGGCCACGGCGACGGTCCTTTAGGTGAGTTGGTCGGCAATGTGTTGCGGCACGGCGATGGGGATTTCCAGCAGTTGCTGAGCGAAGGCTTTGCCTTGCGGGTCGCTGCGCAGGCTGGCGATACCGCCGCCGCCCAGGGCGTTTTCCAGCAGGAAATTCAGGCTGTGGCTGCCGGGTAAGTACCAGCGCTCGACGCGGCCATGGATCGGGTCGAGCACGTGGTCCATCCAGTCGACGATCACCTCCCGGGTCAGCGTTTCGGCGATCCATGGCAGGTAGTCAGGGTGGCGGGCGATCACGCCGATATTGCTGTGGTTGCCCTTGTCTCCGGAGCGCGCCACGGCGAGTTTCACCAGGGGCACACTGGCATCGGCGCGGCCCTGTGGTTTGGGCGGTTCGATGGGGGCAGCGGGTGTGCGTATGGGGAGCGCGGCAGGCAGCTCGACGGCGTGGCGTTGGCCTTGATAATCGATGCTCACTGCACAGGCCGCCTTGTCGATCAGGAATGAAAACAGCCGAATCAACGGGTAGACCGCAGGCCGCCCGCCGACGATGCCGGTGAGCCCGGGCGCCATGCCGGTGGCTGCTTGCGCGATCTCGCGGGCGAACAGTACCAGGGCCTGTTTGCTCGGGTGCCGCACGGCCAGTTTCATCACCACTTCGCGGCAATCCTCACGCCGGGCATGGGCGCCGTAGGTGGCTTCGCTGCCCAGCAGTTCGACATTGACGTCGGTGTAGGGCGCCCAACCGCGCTGGTCGAACAGCTGCGCGGTCTTGTTGATGAGCGCCTGGCTGACCCGTTCGGCCTTGGCCACCGCATCGATCCCGGCGAGCAGGCAACTGGCGGTGCAGCGGAAGCCATCAGGGTAGGTGGCGCTGACTTTGTACTGGTCGGTGGGGGGCAGCCCCTTGGCGCCGTGCACCCGCACACAATGCTTGCCTTGCTGCTGCAATTTGACCTGGCTGAAATCGCAGATCACATCCGGCAGCAGGTAGGCGCGCGGATCACCGATTTCATACAGCAACTGCTCGGCGACGCTGAGTTCACTGATCAGGCCGCCGCTGTCTGCGACTTTGTTGACAGTAAACTGGCCGTCGGCGCTGACTTCGACGATGGGGAAGCCGATGTGCTCGTAGTCCGGTACGTCGCGCCAATCGGTGAAGTTGCCGCCGGTGCACTGGGCACCGCATTCGATGATATGCCCGGCCAGGGCGGCCTGGGCCAGGTGATCGTAGTCTTGCCATGACCAGTTGAATTCATGCACCAGCGCTGCGCTGACCACCGCGCTGTCGACCACCCGGCCGGTGATGACGATGTCGGCGCCGAGCCCCAGGGCCTGGGCAATGCCCGGCGCGCCGAGGTAGGCATTGGCGGACACGCACATGGGGGGCAGCGGGGCGCCGTTGAACATGTCGGTGATGTTGGGCAGGTGTTTGAGTTGGGGTTGCAGATCATCGCCGAGCAATACCGCGATTTTCAGGGCGATGCCGGCCTGGTCGCAGGCCGTTTGCAGGGCGGCGGCGCAGGCCTGAGGGTTGATGCCGCCGGCATTGCTGATTACGCGGATGCCCTGGCGCTGGATATCCGCCAGCAAGGGCGTGAGGACCTCGACAAAGTCCGTGGCGTAACCGGCCTTGGGGTCTTTCATGCGTGCGCCGGCAAGGATCGACATGGTGACTTCCGCCAGGTAGTCGAACACCAGGTAATCCAGAGCGCCGCCGTGCACCAACTGAGCGGCCGCCGTGCAGGTATCGCCCCAAAAGGCGCTGGCGCAGCCGATACGAACCGTCTTGCTCATGAGAAATCCTTCCTCCAGGGGCTGGCGTCGAGACTACCAAGCAAGCGCTTGGTTTGTAAACTATGCACACAAGTTTTACCCAAGCGCTTGCTTGGGTGACGGCCACGGCCTAAATTGCCGCCCAAGACGTCAGCACAAGTAAAGGAGAGCAGCATGGATGAGCACAAAGCCCTGGGGGTGATGCGCGCCATGGTCGACGGTGGCCGATTGACCGACCCCGAGAGCGCCCGCGGCAAATTGCTGCAAACTGCGGCTCACCTGTTTCGCAACAAGGGTTTTGAGCGCACCACCGTGCGCGACCTCGCCAGCGCTGTGGGCATCCAGTCGGGCAGCATCTTTCATCACTTCAAAAGCAAGGACGAGATCCTGCGGGCGGTGATGGAAGAAACCATTCACTACAACACCGCGATGATGCGCGCTGCCCTGGAGGAGGCGAGCACGGTGCGCGAGCGTGTGCTGGCGCTGATTCGCTGCGAGTTGCAGTCGATCATGGGGGGCAGTGGTGAGGCCATGGCGGTGCTGGTCTACGAATGGCGCTCGCTGTCGGCCGAAGGTCAGGCTCAGGTGCTGGCCTTGCGCGACGTTTATGAAGATATCTGGTTGCAGGTATTGGGTGAGGCCAAGGCCGCCGGCTATATCCGCGGTGATGTGTTTATCACTCGGCGTTTCCTGACGGGCGCGTTGTCCTGGACCACCACCTGGTTCCGTACCCAGGGCAGCCTGACCCTTGAAGAATTGGCCGAAGAGGCGCTGCTGATGGTGTTAAAGGCTGACTGAGGCGCGCGCTATTAATTTGAGGGCGAACGTTGTCTCCCCCGTTAAAAACGCCTAGCTTAGCGCCATCAATCTATTCAACGGTGTGTGCCTCAATGTTTTTGCCATGGCGGCTGGCTGCAGGACTGACTCTTTGGGCACTGGGCACCGCCGTGTGGACGCAGGCGCAGGCTGCGCAGTTGGTGAGGGTCGGCGCGGCGCATTTTCCGCCCTACACCGTTAGGCCTGAGCAGGGAGCCGACACCGGTCTGCTGCCGCAATTGATCGAGGCCCTGAACGCTGCGCAAACCGACTACCAGTTTGTATTGGTGCCCACGTCTATCCCACGGCGTTTCCGCGATTTCGAGCAAGGCCGGGTCGACATGGCTATTTTCGAAAATCCGTCCTGGGGCTGGCGGGAGATTGCCCATACCAGCGTCGACATGGGCCTGGAAGATGCAGAAATCTTCGTCGCTCAACGTCAGCCCGGGCGCGACGAAAGCTATTTTTCCGACCTTGCCGGCAAGCGTCTGGCAGTCTTCAGCGGCTATCACTACGCCTTCGCGGGCTTCAACCCCGACCCCAAGAACATGGCTCAGCACTTCAATGCCACCTTGACCTATTCCCATGACAGCAACCTGCTGATGGTTGCGCGTGGGCGGGCTGATATTGCCCTGGTGACGCGTTCGTACTTGAGTGATTTTATGGTGCGCAACGCGGACATGGCCGGGCAATTTCTGGTGTCCGAGCGCATCGATCAGGTGTATCACCATTACGCGTTGCTGCGGCCCAGGGCGCCGATCACGGCAGAGGCGTTTGCCGCATTGCTCAAGGGCTTGCGGGACAATGGTCAGATGCTGAAGATTTTCGAGCCGTATCGCATTGATCTGACGCCAGTGCCCTGAGAGGGATTTGCCCAAACTTTTTGATGGGGCGCGAGACGTGTGGCGAGGGAGCTTGCTCCCGTGACGGTCGGATAGGTGGCGCATATCTACCTGACACGCCGAGATCCAAATGTGGGAGGGGCGGTGCGACGATTCGACTTGCTCCCGATGGCGGGCTCAGGGCCGGCCAGGATGCTGGACTTTGATCGAGTGCATATCCGTTATTTGGGTCACGGCTGATATTGGTTCCGCTTTTACAGCGGGTCACTTTTGGAAAAGAGCCCCAAAAGTAACCAAAAGGGCTCTTGCCCCACCACTCGGCACCTCGCTTAGGCTCGGTGTGCCCGTAATCCGCCATGGATTTGGGGGGCCGCCGCCACGCGCCATCCATGGCGCGGGGCGGCTAAACCGGCATCCTTGCCGGTTTACCCCCCAAATCCATGGCGGATTACGGCCAGCGTGGTTTGACGGGGCGCCTAAGATCAAGATCAAAAGCAGATCAAGAGCAAGAGCGGCTCGCTTCGCATCGTGGTTACCGATACCCGCGCCGCTCTTTCCACACTATATGTTTATGCCGCGTTCAAACTCTGCGCGCAAACGTATCGCTATGGCTGCCCGACACCTTGCGGCAATGCACGAGTGCATCGCGAATCATGAAGTTCACCAGCGTCGGCGAAACCCCCAATTCCTTGGCAATGTCTTTCTGCGGCACGCCATGCAGGCGATACATCTCGAACGCATAGCGGGTGCGCTGGGGCAGTTCTGTCAGGGCGTCGGCGATGTTTTCCAGGGTGTTGAAGTTGATGTGGGAGGTTTCCGGTGAAGCGCCGTGAATAACCACATTCAAGCCTTCCTCTTCTGTGCCCGAGTATTTGAGCTCCAGCGCTTGCTTGCGGTAGTGATCGATCGCCAGGTTACGCACGATCTGGAACAGGTAGCTCAGCTGGGCCTTGAACGATGAAGTGATCGTCGGTGCCGACTGCAAACGGAAGTAGGCGTCCTGCACTACGTCTTCGGCACGGGAGCGGCACCCAGTAATGCGTGCGGCGATCTTCACCAGTATCAGTCGATTGTCTACGAATGCCTGGAGAAGGGGTGAATCGCACCTGCCTGTGGATACTTGTTCCGTCATGGAAATCACCTTGCTGCTAATAGGTTTGGGGAGGGCATCCTTGCTGAGGCCTCCTACACATCGGGCAACAAATTATGCTGAATGATAATGATTGTCAAATGAGAAGGCGAACTAATCTTATGCCTTTGTGGAAGGTGTGAACCACGTCTCGCTCGCCGGCTGCGACTAATTATTTGCCGGGGCCGTCCGTTCTTCTGGGTGACAGGCTTGTTAACAAACGGCCAAGGATCAGCACCCGCAGGAGGACCAGATGGGTTTTTATCGTGCATTGGGCATGTGTCAGTTTGGAGCGCTTGCGTGATGAATACGCCCACCCGGCTGCGTCTGTTTTGCCTGCCCCACTCAGGCGCCAGCGCCTCGGTCTATGCACGCTGGCGCCGCGTTCTGCCGGATTGGTTGCAGGTATGCCCGCTGGAATTACCCGGGCGCGGCAGGCGCATGGACGAGCCGTTGCAGCGCAATATCAAGGCACTGGCGGCGCAACTGGCTGAGGAAATCAGCCGTGACCTCAACGGCCCTTATGCCTTGTTCGGTCACAGCCTGGGTGGGTTGTTGGCGTTCGAGTTGGCCCATGCCTTGAGCGCGCGCAATGTGCCTGCGCCGCTGGCGTTATTCGTGTCAGGCACGGCTGGCCCGGCGCGGCGCGATGTCAGTGAATACGCCATCGAAAAGACCGATGCCCAACTCATCGCCCGCCTGCGCGAATTGCAGGGCACTGCCGAGGAAGCCCTGGCCAACCCCGAGTTAATGCAGTTGATGTTGCCGATCCTGCGCGCCGACTTCCTGCTGTGCGGCAGCTTCATCTACGGCGAGCGCGAGCCGCTTGGCCTGCCGATTCATGTGTTTGGCGGCAAGCAGGACAGCGTACGCGCCGACCAGTTGCTCGACTGGCAGCTCGACGCCGCCAGCGGTTTTTCCCTGGACATGTTCGACGGCCACCACTTCTTTCTCGTACAGCACGAAAGCGCCGTATTGCGTTGCTTGCGACGCTATGCCGACGAGCACCTGACGCGCTGGCGCATCGGGGCGGCGCGGCAACTCGCCGCCGGCTGAACCCACCGACTTCCCGAATTTCCCGTAAGCCGATTTCAGGCAGGAACCCCCATGATGGACGCCTTCGAACTCCCCCACACTTTGGTCCAGTCCCTTCAACGCCGCGCCGCGCAGACACCGGATCAGGTCGCGCTGCGCTTCCTTGCCGAAAGCGCCGAGCGCAGCGTGGTACTCAGCTACCGCGACCTGGACCAACGCGCCCGCACCATCGCCGCCGCCTTGCAAGCCAAAGCCGGTCAGGGTGAACGGGCGGTGCTGCTGTTTCCCAGCGGCCCGGACTACGTCGCGGCGTTCTTTGGGTGCCTGTACGCCGGGGTGATCGCGGTGCCGGCTTATCCGCCGGAGTCCACGCGCCGCCATCATCAGGAGCGCCTGTTATCGATCATCAGCGATGCCGAACCGCGCCTGTTGCTGACAATCGCCAGCCTCAGCGAGGACCTTGCGCAGATTGAAAATGCGCCGCCGGTATTGAGCGTGGATACCCTGGATGCACAGCAGGCCGAGCACTGGGTGGAATCTGAGCTGCAAGCAGACGACATCGCCTTCCTGCAATACACCTCGGGCTCCACCGCCTTGCCCAAGGGCGTGCAAGTCAGTCACGGCAACCTGGTGGCCAACGAAGTGCTGATCCGCCGAGGCTTCGGTATCGACCTCAACCCCGATGACGTGATCGTCAGTTGGCTGCCGCTGTACCACGACATGGGCCTGATCGGAGGCCTGCTGCAACCGATTTTCAGCGGTGTGCCCTGTGTGTTGATGTCGCCAGCCTATTTTCTCGGCCGGCCGTTGCGTTGGCTGGAAGCGATCAGCGAATACGGTGGCACCATCAGCGGCGGCCCGGATTTCGCCTACCGTCTGTGCAGCGAGCGGGTCAGTGAGTCGGCCCTTGAACGTCTGGATTTGAGCCGCTGGCGCGTGGCCTATTCCGGTTCCGAGCCGATTCGCCTCGACACCCTGGAGCGCTTCGCAGAAAAATTCGCCGCCTGCGGTTTCACCCCGAACAACTTCTTCGCCTCCTACGGCTTGGCCGAAGCGACCCTGTTTGTTGCCGGTGGCACCCGTGGATGCGGCATTCCCGCCATGCGCGTGGACGAGCAAGCGCTGGCCGCCAACCGTGCCGAACCGGGGCAGGGCACTGCGATCATGAGTTGCGGCACCAGCCAGCCGGACCACGCCGTACTGATCGCCGACCCCCATACCCTCACCGAGCTTGCCGACAACTGCATCGGTGAACTTTGGGCCACGGGCCCGAGCATCGCCCACGGCTACTGGCGCAACCCCGAAGCCAGCGCCAAAACCTTTGTCCAACACGCCGGCCGCACCTGGCTGCGCACCGGTGACTTGGGTTTCATCCGCAACGGCGAGGTGTACATCACCGGTCGCCTCAAAGACCTGCTGATCGTGCGCGGTCACAACCTCTACCCCCAGGATATTGAGCAAACCATCGAGCGCGAAGTGGAGGTGGTGCGCAAAGGTCGCGTCGCTGCGTTTGCCGTGAATGATCAGGGCCTGGAAGGCATTGGCATCGCTGCAGAAATCAGCCGCAGCGTACAGAAAATCCTGCCGCCAGAAGCGCTGATCAAGGCGATCCGCCAGGCCGTGGCCGAGTCCTGCCAACAAGCCCCGAGCGTGGTAGTGCTGCTTAACCCCGGTGCGCTGCCGAAGACGTCCAGCGGCAAGGTACAGCGTGCAGCCTGCGCACTTCGCCATGCCGATGGCAGCCTCGACAGCTACGCGCAGTTCCCGGGAGTACAGGAGGCAGCGAGCGGGGCGGCGCTGGCGTGCGAGGTGCAACAACAAATCGCGGCGATCTGGTGCGAGCAACTGCAACTGCCCAACGTGGCCGCCGACGATCACTTCTTCCTGCTCGGCGGTAACTCGATCACCGCCACCCAAGTGGTTGCCCGCCTGCGCGAAACCCTGGGCCTGGAGTTGAACCTGCGCCTGCTGTTCGAAGCGCCAACGCTGTCTGCCTTTGCGGCGGGCGTGGCGCAATTGCAGCAGGACGGTGGTGTTGCCCAGGGTGCAATCCAGGCGTTGTCGCGCCAGGAAGACCTGCCTCAGTCGCTGGCACAGAACCGCCTCTGGATCACCTGGCAACTGGACCCATACAGCAGCGCCTACACCATCCCCGGCGCTTTACACCTGCGCGGCGAGCTGGATGAAGAGGCATTGCGCGCAAGCTTCCAGCAATTGATCCAGCGCCACGAAGCCCTGCGCACACGCTTTTACGAGCGCGAGGGCCAGGGCTTTCAGCGTGTCGAGCCGCAGGTGGATTTTGCACTGCACGTCATCGACCTCAGCGACTTGCCCCACGCCGAGCGCGAAGTGCGCGCGCAGCAGATTCGCGAAGATCAAGCGCATACCCAATTCGATCTGGAGAAAGGCCCGCTGCTGCGGGTCACCCTGGTGCGTCTGGACGATGAAGATCACCAGCTGCTGGTAACGCTGCACCACATCATTGCCGATGGTTGGTCGCTGAATATCCTGATCGACGAGTTCTCGCGCCTGTACGCCGCTGCCGTTCAGGGCCAGCCGCTTGAGCTGCCGCCGCTGGCCCTGCAATACGCCGACTACGGCAGCTGGCAGCGCCAATGGCTGGCCGAAGGCGAAGGCTCGCGCCAGCTGGCGTACTGGAAGGCGCAGTTGGGTGAGGAGCATCCGGCCCTCAACCTGGCCACCGATCATCCGCGTTCCGCCCAGCATCGGCACAGTGCCTCGCGCCACCGCCTGCGTCTGGATACACGCCTCAGCGCCGCGATTCGCCAAACCGCCCAGGCCCATGAATCGACCCCGTTCATGCTGTTGCTGGCGGCGTTCCAGACCGTGCTCTATCGCTACAGTGGTCAGCGTGATATCCGCATCGGCGTGCCCAATGCCAACCGCCCGCGCCAGGAAACCCAGGGCCTGATCGGGTTCTTTATCAACACCCTGGTGCTGCGTGCCGAGCTGGACGGGCGACTGCCGTTCGACCAGTTGCTGGCAGCCACTCGCCACAGTGCGTTGGGGGCCCAGGCCCATCAGGACTTGCCTTTCGAACAACTGCTGGAAGCCTTCCCTCAGGCCCGTGAACAAGGCCTGTTCCAGGTGATGTTCAACCATCAGCAACGTGACCTGAGTGCCTTGCGCCGCTTGCCGGGGCTGTTGGCCGATGAACTGCCATGGCATAGCCGCCAAGCCAAGTTCGATCTGCAACTGCATAGCGAAGAAGACCGCAACGGGCGCTTGAGCCTGTCGTTCGACTACGCCGATGAGCTGTTCGACAGCGCGACTATTCAGCGTCTGGCCGAGCACTACGTCAGCGTGTTGCAAGCGGTCTGCCAGCAACCGCAACAGGCCATCGGTGACCTGCCGTTGATGCCGCCCGGCCAGCAACAACCCTGGGGCGAAGCGCCCTGCGAGCCGGCCCGGCAATGGTTGCCCGAGCTGCTCAGCCAACAGACGTCGGACGCCACCGCCCTGGTCTGGCAGCACGGCAGCCTGACCTTCGCCCAACTGCATACCCAGGCCAATCGCCTGGCCCATTACCTGCGCGACAAAGGCGTCGGCCCGGACGTGTGCGTGGCCATCGCTGCCGAGCGATCGCCGCAACTGCTGATCGGCCTGTTGGCGATTATCAAGGCCGGTGGCGCCTACGTGCCGCTCGACCCGGATTATCCCGCCGAGCGCCTGGCCTACATGCTCAAGGACAGTGGCGTGCACCTGCTGCTGACTCAAACCGCGTTGCTGGAGCAGTTGCCGACGGCCGAAGGCGTGTGCGTGATTGCCATGGACAGTCTGCACCTGGACAGCTGGCCGACCCAGGCGCCAGGCCTGCACCTGCACGGCGATAACCTCGCTTATGTGATCTACACCTCCGGCTCCACCGGCCAACCCAAGGGCGTGGGCAACACCCATGGCGCGCTGGCCGAGCGTTTGCAGTGGATGCAGGCCACCTACCAATTGAATAAAACCGATGTGCTGCTGCAAAAGGCGCCGATCAGTTTCGACGTGTCGGTGTGGGAGTGTTTCTGGCCGCTGATCACCGGTTGCCGCCTGGTGCTCGCGGGGCCGGGTGAACATCGCGACCCGCATCGCATCGCGCGGTTGGTGCAGGAGCATGGGGTGACCACGCTGCACTTCGTGCCGCCGTTGTTACAGCTGTTTATCGACGAACCGCTGGCAGCCGAGTGCACCAGCTTGCGTCGTGTGTTCTCCGGCGGCGAAGCCTTGCCCGCCGAGTTGCGCAACCGCGTGTTGGCGCAGTTGCCGGCGGTGCAATTGCACAACCGTTATGGCCCGACCGAAACTGCGATCAACGTCACCCATTGGCACTGCACCGCCGCCGATGGCGAGCGCTCGCCGATTGGTCGGCCATTGGGCAATGTGATCTGTCGCGTGCTCGACGAGCAGCTCAACCCGCTGCCGGCCGGTGTGCCGGGCGAGTTGTGCATCGGCGGCATCGGCCTGGCGCGTGGTTACCTTGGCCGTGCCGGGCTGACGGCCGAGCGCTTTGTTGCCGACCCGTTGGGCGAGGCGGGCGCACGCCTGTACCGCACCGGTGACCGGGTGCGCTGGAGCGCCAACGGTGTGCTCGAATACCTCGGGCGCCTGGATCAGCAGGTCAAGCTGCGTGGGTTCCGTGTGGAGCCGGAAGAAATCGAAGCGCGCCTGCTGGCCATCAAGGGCGTCGCCCAAGCCGTGGTGCTGGTGCGCAACGCGCAGTTGATCGGCTACTACACCGCCCACACCCAACTGGATGAACAACAGGTCAAAACCGCACTGGCCGCCGAGTTGCCGGAGTACATGGTGCCCGCGCTGCTGATGCGCCTGGACGCCATGCCCCTGAGCCCCAGCGGCAAGCTCGACCGCCGCGCCTTGCCCGAGCCGGTCTGGCAAACCCGCGAACACGTTGAGCCCAGTACCCCTTTGCAGCTGCAAATCGCCGCGATCTGGCGCGAGGTCCTGGGCCTGCCGCGCATCGGCCTGCGCGATGACTTCTTCGCGTTGGGCGGGCACTCGTTGCTGGCCACGCAGATCATCTCCCGCACCCGCCAGGCGTGTGACGTCGAGCTGCCGCTGCGCACCCTGTTCGAAGCCAGTGAATTGGGCGCCTTTGCCGAGCAGGTCGGGCTGATCCAGGCGGCGGGGCAACGCAACCAACAAAGCGCAATTGCCAAAGTCGACCGTAGCGCGCCTGTGCCATTGTCCTATTCCCAGCAGCGCATGTGGTTCCTCTGGCAGATGGAGCCGGACAGCCCAGCCTATAACGTCGGCGGTATGGCACGCCTGCGCGGCGTGCTGGATGTGGGGCGTTTTGAAGCGGCCCTGCAGGCGTTGATCATGCGTCATGAAACCCTGCGCACCACCTTCCCCAGCGTCGATGGCGTGGCCTGCCAAAAAGTCTCGCCACAAACCGGCCTGCGCATGGACTGGCAGGACTTCTCGGCGTTGAGCGAGGCCGAGCGCCAGCAGCGTTTGCAACAACTGGCGGATGTCGAGGCGCACACGCCATTTAACCTGGAAACCGGGCCGTTGTTACGCGCCTGTCTGGTGAAGGCAGGCGAGCAGGAACATTACCTGGTGCTGACCCTGCACCATATCGTCACCGAAGGCTGGGCCATGGACATCTTTGCCCGTGAACTCAGCGCCTTGTACGAAGCCTTTATCGACGAGCGCGACTCACCGCTGGCGCCGTTGCCGGTGCAGTACCTCGACTACAGCGTGTGGCAACGCCAGTGGCTGGAAGCCGGCGAACGTCAACGTCAGCTGGATTACTGGACCGCGCAACTGGGCACCGAACACCCGCTGCTGGAGCTGCCCGGCGATCGCCCGCGGCCTGCGGTGCAAAGCCACCAGGGCGAGCTGTATCGCTTCGATTTGAGCGATGAATTAGCGGCGCGTGTACGGGCGTTCAATGCCGAGCGCGGCCTCACGCTGTTCATGACCATGACCGCCACCCTGGCCGTGTTGCTCTACCGCTACAGCGGCCAGACCGACCTGCGCATCGGCGCGCCGGTCGCCAACCGCATTCGCCCGGAAAGCGAAGGGCTGATCGGCGCGTTCCTCAACACCCAGGTGCTGCGTTGCCAGCTCGATGGGCAGATGAGTGTCGCCCAGCTGTTCGAGCAAGTCCGCCATACGGTGATCGAGGGCCAGTCTCACCAGGACCTGCCGTTCGATCATCTGGTGGAAGCCCTGCAACCTGCGCGAAGCGCCGCGTACAACCCGCTGTTCCAGGTGATGTGCAACGTGCAGCGCTGGGAGTTCCAGCAGAGCCGCCAATTGGCGGGCATGACCGTCGAGTACTTGGCCAACGACGCACGGGCGACCAAGTTCGACCTCAACCTGGAAGTCACCGACCTCGACCATCGCCTGGGTTGCTGCCTGACCTACAGCACCGACCTGTTCGATGAACCGCGCATTGCGCGCATGGCCGAACATTGGCGCAACCTGTTGCAAGCCTTGATCGCCAACCCGCAGCAGCGTCTCAGCGAATTGCCGTTGCTGAGCGCAGATGAACAGCGCGCATTGCAGGACAGCCTCGGGGTTGAGAAGGGCGAGCATTGCCTCGATCAGTGCATCCATCAGCTGTTCAGCCAGCAGGCCAGCCAGCGTGCCGATGCCCCAGCGCTGACCTTTGCCGGTGTGACGCTCACCTATGCTGAGCTGGACGCCCGCGCCAACCGCCTGGCCTGGATGCTGCGCGAGCGCGGGGTGGGCCCGCAGGTACGTGTCGGCCTGGCACTGCCGCGTTCGCTGGAAATGGTCATCGGCCTGCTGGCGATCCTCAAGGCCGGCGGCGCCTACGTGCCGCTGGACCCGGAATACCCGCTGGACCGCCTGCACTACATGATCGAGGACAGCGACATCGGCCTGCTGCTCAGCGATGCGGCAATGTTCGAAGCCCTCGGTGAATTGCCAGCAACGGTGGCGTGCTGGTGCCTGGAGGATGACCTGCCGGTGCTGGAGAATTACCCTGCCGATGCGCTGCCGTTTGCCAGTCTGGCGCAACACCAGGCGTACCTGATCTACACCTCCGGCTCCACCGGCAAGCCCAAAGGCGTGGTGGTGTCCCACGGTGAAATTGCCATGCATTGCCAGGCGGTGATCGAGCGGTTCGGTATGCGCGCCGATGACTGCGAGTTGCACTTTTATTCGATCAACTTCGACGCCGCCACCGAGCGTTTGCTGGTACCGCTGCTTAGCGGTGCCCAGGTGGTATTGCGCGCCCAGGGCCAGTGGGATGCCGAAGAAATCTGTGAGCTGATTCGTACCCATCGCATCAATGTTCTGGGCTTTACCCCCAGCTACGGCAGCCAGCTCGCGCAGTGGCTGGCGACCCGGCAGCAGACCTTGCCGGTGCGCATGTGCATCACCGGTGGCGAAGCCTTGACCGGCGAACACCTGCAACGTATCCGTGCGGCGTTCACCCCCGAAGTGTTCTTCAACGCTTACGGCCCCACCGAGACCGTGGTGATGCCGCTGGCCAGCCTGGCGCCGCAGCAGTTGGAGGAGGGCGCCGGCAGCGTGCCGATTGGCAGCATCATCGGTGCGCGCGTGGCGTATATTCTCGACGCCGACCTGGCGCTGGTGCCCCAGGGTGCAAGCGGTGAGTTGTATATCGGCGGTGCCGGTCTGGCTCAGGGTTATCACCGCCGGCCAGGGATGACGGCGGAGCGGTTTGTCGCCGACCCGTTTGCCGCCAATGGCGGGCGCCTGTACCGCACTGGCGATCTGGTGCGCCAACGCGCCGATGGCCTGGTGGAATACCTGGGGCGTATCGACCATCAGGTGAAGATTCGCGGTTTCCGAATCGAGTTGGGCGAGATTGAAACGCGCTTGCTCGAACATGCCGCCGTGCGCGAAGCGGTAGTGCTGGCCCTGGATGCACCGAGCGGCAAGCAGCTGGTGGCGTACCTGGTCAGCGATGCCGAGCCTGGTGCCTTGCGCGAGGCGCTGAAGGCGCACCTCAAGGCGCAACTGCCGGACTACATGGTGCCTGCGCATCTGATTGTGCTGGACAGTATGCCGCTGACCGCCAACGGCAAACTCGACCGCCGCGCCTTGCCCGAGCCGGATCCGCACGCCAATCGCCAACAGTACGTGGCGCCACGCAACGCGCTTGAACACAGCCTGGCCGCCATCTGGTGCGCGGTGTTGAATGTGCAGCAAGTGGGCCTCGACGATAACTTCTTTGAACTGGGCGGTGACTCGATCCTGTCGATCCAGGTGGTCAGTCGTGCGCGCCAGGCCGGGATCCATTTCAGCCCCCGTGACCTGTTCCAGCACCAGACCGTGCAAACCCTGGCCGCCGTCGCCACCCGCTCACAGCAAGTCACCGCCGAGCAGGGTGTATTGACCGGCAGCTCGGGGCTTACGCCGATCCAGCATTGGTTCTTCGACACCGATATTGCGGCACGCCAGCACTGGAACCAGGCGTTGGTACTCAAGCCATTGCAATTGCTCGACCCCCATCGCCTGGAGCAGGCGTTGCTGGCGGTGCTGGAACATCACGACGCGCTGCGCCTGAGCTTCACCCGGCGCGATGCACAGTGGCATGCCGAACACCTGGCCGTGCCGCAAGGCGGTGTGCTGATGCAAGCGCAGGTACGCGACATGGAGCACTGCACCGCGCTGTTCACCGACACCCAGCGCAGCCTCGACCTTGAGCACGGGCCGCTGTTGCGTGCGTTGCTGGTGGACGGGCCGCAAGGCCAACAGCGCTTGCTGATCGCGATCCATCACCTGGTGGTCGATGGCGTGTCGTGGCGCGTAGTGCTGGAGGATTTGCAAAACGTTTATCGCCAACTCAGTGACGGCCAGTCTGTCAGCCTGCCGGCCAAGACCAGCGCGTTGCGCGATTGGGCTGCACGTTTGCAGGCGTACGCCGGCAGTGAATCCCTGCGCGAAGAGTTAAGCCTGTGGCAGGACCGGTTGGCCGGCCCGGTAGTGCCACTGCCGGTGGCGCGTGCGCAGGGCAGCCTGCGCAATCGTGATGCCGAGACGGTCAGCGTGCGCCTGGAGGCAGAGGCCACCCGCCAACTGTTGCAGCAAGCGCCGAGCGCCTATCGCACCCAGGTCAACGACCTGCTGCTGACGGCCCTGGCCCGCGTGCTGTGCCGCTGGAGCGGCCACGACTCGGCGTTGATTCAACTGGAAGGCCACGGCCGCGAAACGCTGTTCGATGAGATCGACCTGACGCGCAGTGTCGGTTGGTTCACCAGTGCCTACCCGTTGCGTCTGACCCCGCTGGCCGAGCAGGGCGCCTCGATCAAGGCGATCAAGGAGCAACTGCGCGGCGTACCGCACAAGGGCCTGGGTTACGGCGTGCTGCGCTACCTGGCGGACGACCTGTGCAAACGCAGCATGGCGGCATTGCCAAGTGCCGGCATCACCTTCAACTACCTCGGTCAGTTCGACCAGAGCTTTGGCGCCCAGGCGCTGTTCCACCCGCTGGATGAGTCCGCCGGCCTGGCCCACGATCCGGATGCACCGCTGCCCAACGAACTGAGTGTCGACAGCCAGGTGTACGGCGGTGAATTGGTACTGCGTTGGACCTTCAGCCGTGAGCGCCACGATGCGCACACCATCGGCAACCTGGCCGACGCCTACCTGGCCGAACTGCGCAGCCTGATTGCCCATTGCCTGCGGGAGGATGCCGGTGGCCTCACGCCGTCCGATTTCCCTCTGGCGCACCTGACCCAGACGCAGCTGGATGCCTTGCCGGTTCCAGCGAGCGCCATCGAAGACGTCTACCCGCTGACCCCGATGCAAGAGGGCCTGCTGCTGCATACCTTGCTGGAACCGGGCACCGGCCTGTATTACATGCAGGACCGTTACCGCATCAACAGCGCTCTGGACCCCGAGCGTTTCGCCCAGGCCTGGCAAGCGGTGATCGCCCGCCACGAAGCCCTGCGCGCCTCGTTCTGCTGGAACGTCGGCGAAGACATGCTGCAGGTGATCCACAAGCCCGGCAGCACGCCGATTGAATACCTGGACTGGAGCGCCGACCCCGAGACCGAGCAGGAACCGCGCCTGCAAGCCTTGCTCAAGGCCGAGCGCGAAGCCGGTTTCGATCTGCTCAACCAGGCCCCGTTCCACTTGCGCCTGATCCGCGTGGGTGAGGCACGCTACTGGTTCATGATGAGCAACCACCACATCCTGATCGATGCCTGGTGCCGTTCGCTGCTGATGAATGACTTCTTCGATATCTACATGGCCCTGGGCGAAGGCCGCGACGCGCAATTGGCGACGCCGCCGCGCTACCGCGACTACATTGCCTGGCTGCAACGCCAGGACCTCAATGAAGCGCGTCAGTGGTGGCAGCAAAACCTGCAAGGCTTCGAACGCGCCACGCCGATCCCCAGCGACCGCCCCTTCCTGCGTGAACACGCCGGTGGCAGTGGCGGCATGGTGGTGGGCGACTGCTACACCCGCCTGGATGCCCGCGACGGTGCGCAACTGCGCGAGCTGGCCCAGGCGCATCAGCTCACCGTCAACACCTTCGCCCAGGCAGCATGGGCACTGGTGCTGCGGCGCTTGAGTGGCGATCGCGATGTGCTGTTCGGTGTCACCGTGGCTGGGCGCCCGGTGGAAATGCCCGAAATGCAACGCACCGTCGGGCTGTTTATCAACAGTATCGCGCTGCGGGTGAAACTGCCCGAGGATGATCAGCCTTGCAGCGTGCGCCAGTGGTTGAGCGCTTTGCTCGACAGCAATATGCAGTTGCGCGAGTACGAATATCTGCCGCTGGTGACGATTCAGGAACACAGCGAATTGCCCAAGGGCCAGCCGCTGTTCGACAGCTTGTTCGTGTTCGAAAACGCCCCGGTGGAAACCTCGGTGCTGGACCGTGCGCAAAGCCTGAATGCCACCTCGGATTCCGGGCGCACCCACACCAACTTCCCGCTGACGGCCGTGTGCTATCCGGGGGATGACCTCGGTTTGCACCTGTCCTACGACCAGCGTTACTTCGACGAAAACACCGTGCAAGTTATGCTCGCCGAGTTCAAGCGCCTGTTGCTGGCGCTGGTGCAGGGTTTCCATGGCGACATGGCCGAGCTACCGCTGATTGGCGAGCAGGAGCGTGAATTTCTCGTGGACGGCTGTAACCAGAGCGCACATGCCTACCCGCTGGAGCGCAGCTATATCGAATTGTTCGAGGAGCAGGTCGCGCAGCATCCACAGCGTATCGCCGCCAGTTGTCTTGACCAGCAATGGAGCTATGAGGATCTGAATCGCCGCAGCAATGGTCTGGGCCACGCGCTGATTGCGGCGGGTGTCGGCCTGGACCAACCGGTGGCGTTGTTGGCTGAACGTGGGCTGGATTTGCTCGGCATGATCATCGGCAGCTTCAAGGCCGGCGCCGGCTACCTGCCGCTGGACCCGGGCCTGCCGGGCCAGCGCCTGAGCCGCATCATCGACCTGAGCCGCACGCCGTTGCTGGTGTGCACCGAGGCGTGTCGCGAGCAGGCTATCGCGTTGCTCGAAGACGTCGATTGCCAGTTGCTGGTGTGGGAGGACATTCCCGCCCGTGGCGAAAACCCAGGTGTCTACAGTGGCCCGGACAACCTTGCCTACGTGATCTACACCTCGGGTTCCACCGGTTTGCCCAAGGGTGTGATGGTCGAACAGCGCGGGATGCTCAACAACCAGTTGAGCAAGGTGCCGTACCTGCACCTGACTGACGCCGATGTGATCGCCCAGACCGCTTCGCAAAGCTTTGATATTTCCGTCTGGCAGTTCCTCGCCGCACCGCTGTTTGGGGCGCGGGTAGATATTGTGCCGAACACCATTGCCCATGATCCGCAAGGGTTGCTGGCACACGTTCAAGCACAGGGCATCACGGTGCTGGAGAGTGTGCCGTCGCTGATCCAGGGCATGTTGGCTCAGGAGCGTATTAGCCTCGACGGCTTGCGCTGGATGTTGCCGACCGGGGAGGCCATGCCGCCGGAGCTGGCGCACCAGTGGTTGCTGCGCTATCCGCAGATCGGTCTGGTTAACGCGTATGGCCCGGCGGAATGTTCGGATGATGTAGCGTTCTTCCGCGTCGACCTGGCCTCGACCCGTGGTACTTACCTGCCAATTGGTACGCCGACCGACAATAACCGTTTGTACCTGCTCGACGGTGCGCTCGACCTGGTGCCCCAGGGTGCGGTCGGTGAACTGTGCGTCGCTGGCACCGGTGTGGGCCGCGGTTATGTCAGCGATCCGCTGCGCACCGCCCAGGTATTCGTGCCCAACCCATTTGGCGCACCTGGCGAGCGGCTTTACCGTACCGGCGACCTGGCGCGGCGCCGCAGCGATGGCGTGCTGGAGTATGTCGGGCGTATCGACCACCAAGTGAAAATTCGCGGCTACCGCATCGAGCTGGGTGAAATCGAAGCGCGCCTGCACGAACAACCGCAGCTGCGTGATGCGGCGGTTGGCGTGCAGGAGGGCGTCAATGGCAAGCATCTGGTTGGCTACCTGGTGGCGGCTGATGCAACGCTGAACCCTGGCGAGCGCCTGGACCGCATCAAACAACGCCTGCGTGCCGAACTGCCCGAATACATGGTGCCACTGCACTGGTTATGGCTCGACCGCCTGCCGCTAAACGCCAACGGCAAACTCGATCGCCAAGCCCTGCCGGCCCTGGAGATCGGCCAGTTGCACAGCCAGGACTTTGTGGCTCCGCGCAATGAACTGGAAACCACCCTTGCCGGAATTTGGGCCGAGGTGTTGAAGGTTGAAAGGGTTGGGGTGCAAGACAACTTCTTCGAACTGGGTGGGCATTCGCTGCTGGCTACGCAAATCGCGTCGCGAGTGCAGAAGACGTTGCAGCGCGACGTGCCGCTGCGGGCGATGTTCGAGTGCAGCACGGTAGCGGAACTGGCCGAGTATATCGACGGGTTGGCGGTCAACGAGATCAGTGCCGAGAAGGTGGATCGGTTGAGTGATTTGATGGCGGAGCTTGAGGGGCTTTAAGGCATGAATGGGGGGCTGCCCGTTGGTCGGGCAGCGCCGTCTTTTCCGTGAGAACTGTCAATTCTGACAGTAGTCAACCTCCTGACTCCAGCGTTAGATAGGTCGAGTTTCTGGCCCCATGACCAACGATGATACTTATCTGACGCAGAACAGGAGTCTTAGCATGGCTAATAAGCCCGCCCCCAAAAATATGCCCTCCGCTCAAGCAGTAAGCGTTACGTCAACCTCGTCTACAGGAGCGCTGGCCGCAGCGGAATTGCCTTACCCAATCATCAAGTTCGCAGCGAATAACAGCGTGTTGTACCCCATTGATGCAGAAAAGGGCACGACAGCCACACTGACACTCCCGACGGGGGCCACCAATGTCATGTTGTACATGGCTATCAAAGGGCAGGATGAGCCAGTTTTCGAGCCCGTTTCCGTGGCTGACGGCGTTGAAGTCGTCGATATTCCGGCACAGTTGATCAGCTACTGTATTGGGCACACCGTGCTGTTCAAATACACGGCCACGGCGGGAGGTCGATTACACGAGTCCTTGACGCTGGAGTTGGAAGTCCAGCAAATCAGGGAGGAAGATTTGATTGTATCGAGGCCGGTATTTTTTCACGCCAGGAACGAGTCGAACACCTCGTGGCTGAGGATGCAGAACTTCACCGGCGATGAAATCGTTCACATCAAGGCGTGGCCGATGATCTATGAAGGCCAACGTCTGTTCGTCACCGTCGCTGGTAATCAGCACGTCACCCCGTATCGCTTCATCTGGGTGGCGTTGGATCACGTGGTGCAGCCCCATGAGGCTCATGCTGATCACGTTTTCAAGTTCTCTCTTTCGCGAGGTTGGTTATCCAGACTCGAAGACTATTCGGCTATCACCGCCCATCTGGGAGTGATTTGGGACAAGACTGCGCCTGTGTTTCCCGAGCCGGGCGACCCGCTTCTGGAAAATCCGCTGCCTATCAATGCTGAGGACTTCCACCTGCGCACGACCTCGCTCTTGCAGGTCGACCCGGCCCAGGATCTGGACCCACCCCATTTGCGCGAATCGGTTGAGCTGCCTCCAGGCCAATGGCAGGTCAATCCCACCAACACGGTCAACGGTGGGCATGCCATTGTCAGTTATGAAGGCATGTATGAAGGTGACCATGTCTGTGCTTACGCGTCCGGGCCAAATTACGGGCCTGTGGCACTCGGTTGCCAGGGCGTGAAGAGCGGCGAAACGAACCTGTCATTCGATGTCGCTCCAGACATCATCGCAGCCCTTTTCAACAAGACCTTGACTCTTAACTACAGCCTTCGATTCAACAGTTACGAGCCCCAGTATTCGCCTGAGCGCTTGATCAAAGTACTTGCGCCACAACTGACCAGACCAAGCGTTGAACAGGCAACGGGGAATACCTTGGACCTCAACAACTTTAGGGGGAATGCGACGGGGGTGGTGCCTGTTTGGAATTATGCGGTAGAGAAGCAATGTTGCTGGATGTGGGTAACCGGTACGCTTGAGGATGGCAGCGACTATTGTTTTTATGTGTTGGAAGGCGTGCCGCTTGATGCTGCCTGGTTACACGATGGGGTCGATACGCCGATGGACAGGACCCAGTTGCAAAAGCTGGCGGATTGCAGCGAGTTTGAGCTGCATTTTGCGGCGAACTTCGATGGTCAGTGTGCGCTGGAAAGCGCCGTGGAGTTCCCTGTTCGGACTTTCAGCATCGAGCAAGAGGCTTTGACACTACCCCCTCCAAGGGTGTGTGAAGCGGTGGATGATCAACTGACCATCTGGAATGGCCGGAACGGTGTGACGGTGCGGGTGGAGTATGAGCGGGTCAGCTCCAGTCATGAGATCGAGGTGAAGTGGGTCAAACCGGACGGTACGAGCCTGCCGTTGGAATCAAAACCGGGCAATAGCGATCCTGGCTATGTCGATTTTGCGATCCCGCGTGAAGCGGTGATCCAGGGCGCAGGTAAAACCATCCTGATCCATTACATAGTGACCAGTAGTTGTAAGCTGGCGCCGTCGAAGACGCTTGCGTTGAAGATCAGTGTGCCGACCCGGTTGCCGACACCCGTTGTACCGCAGGCTACGCCACCGGCATCCAAGGGGGGGATTTTGGACCTGAGGAACTTTACAGGGGATGCGCATATCACTGTGGAACAATGGTGGTTCATTCTGGCAGGCCAGGTGGGATGGCTAGAGTGTCGAGGCACTCAGGAAAATGGCTCTCCCTACACTATCAGGGTGATGCTCAACGAGCCGATTACCCCAGCTGATGTGGCCGATAGCGTATTGCGGGTGCTCAAGCGCCAGGAACTGGAAAAACTGCGCAATAGAACCGCGTTGGATGTGGTGTTCAAGTGCACGGCAGAGACTGGTGGCCATGAAGCCAGCGCGATTGAGTTTCCTGTCCTGCACCTGGAGTTTCGTAAGGCGTTTTACGATTACACGGACTTCAACCCTACCGGAAAAGACTGGAATAACTGGCAAAGGGGCGCGGGTGCCACCGATTCGAGAGATTTATGGCTGAAACAAGGTCCAGTGCCGCCGGATTTTGCGAATGGATATTATCGGGAAGACGGGGGATACACCAATACAACTAATCCCGCTACACAGCGCGAGAAAATGTTCAAGAACTTTACAGGGCTGGAAGTGGGGAAACGGTACGAATTCAGTGCCTGGGTCCATGATCGTTATTCGCCAGGTACCGGTAGGAAGCCTGCGTTGGTGCTCGTAGTTCAAGGCGTAAACATTACTTTGATAACGCGGCCGGGCACTGCTTGGGAATTGCTTAAAGGTACCTTCCAGGCCAGTTCAAGTTCCTTGAGACTTTCGCTGGATAATATGGAAATGGGTATCGACCCGGAAAATGACTTCGCCGTAACAGGCATCACCGTGAAGGAGGTTTGATCAGAGGTTGCCGAGTCAAAAAAAAAGGCCTCCGATTCAGGAGGTCTTTTTTGTAGAAAAAACCTTATTTCGGCCCAAGAATCTTCACCAACTTCTCCGGCGACGGCGCCCCTTGCTGCTGTTGCAACCCACCCTTGTCATCCAGATAGAAAATCGCCGGCGTCGCCGACAACTCCAGTTCATCCATCAGCTTCATATTCGCATCAAGCTTGGCCTCGACCTCGGCCGGGATTTTTTCCAGCGCCTTGAGTTTGCTGCCCTTGCCGGCCGCTTCGTGGTCTTGCAGGGCTTTTTGCGGGTCTTTGGCAGCGAGCAGGGCGGCGGATTTGCCGGGGCTGTCTTCGCGAATAATGCCGACCATGATGTGGCGCAGTTGCACCTTGCCGGCTTTTACCCATGGCCGCGCCTGTTCCCAGAACATGTTGCAGTACGGGCAGTTGGGGTCGCTGAACAGGTACACGGTGCGCGGGGCGTTTTTGTCGCCGTCCTGGATCCAGCTGCTGTGTTCCATCTTGGCCCAGACTTCCTTGGCCATCGGCGCGTACACCAGTTTTTCCAGGGGGGCGGTGCTCAGGTCATTGCCCTGGGCGTCGTACAGGTTGCCGGCGATCACGTTTTTGCCGTCGGCGGTCAGGTACAGGGCCATGCCACGGTTCTGGTACTGGGCGGCGTAGCCGGTGAGGCCGCTGGGCGCATCGAATTTACCGATGATTTTGGCGCCCTTGGCTTCGATCTGTTTGATCGGCGCCGGCCAGTCTTCGGCCTGGGCCAGGGTGGCGGCGAGCGTCAAGGGCAGCAGGGTCAGCAGGTGGCGGAGGCGAGGCATGTCGGTTTCCTTGTCGTGGTGTCATCGAAGGGTTCCATGGCGCGGGCCAGGCTGGCTTCGGAGAGTTCGCCCAGGTGGCTGTTGATCAGGCGCCCATCGGCTTGGTAGAACAGCGTGGTCGGCAGGGCCATGGAACCCACGGCCTGGCCGAGGCGGCCGCTGGCGTCAAACAGCACGTTGTCCAGGTTCAGGCCCTGAGTGGCCAGGTAGGTGCTGACGCTTTGCATGCTTTCGGCCTGGTTGACGAACAGGAAGGTCACGTCGGGGCGCATACGCTGGGCGTTTTCCAGCACGGGCATTTCGCGCCTGCACGGGGGGCACCAGGTGGCCCACAGGTTGATCACCAGCGGGCCGCCCTGGTAGTCCGCCAGTTGCACCACTTCGCCGTTGGCGTTGCGCAGGGTGATGTCCGGCAGGCGCGTGCCTTTTTCATACAGGCTCAGGGACAGGCTGGCCATGCCCCAGAACAACAAGCCGGTGATCACCCCGGCGCTGAGCGGCTTGCGCAGTGCGGGGCGACGCCAGCCGTACACCAGTGCGCCGAGCACCAGCGCGATGATGCCGGGCCAGGCGAGGAAACCACCGTCACGCAAATCGACCATCTCGACCCAGTCGTTGCTGTAATAACTCCAGTACATCAGCACGAAGCTGATGCGCGCGGCCAACATGCCCAGCAGGAACAGGCTGAACAACACCGATTCGGGGTTTTCACCGCCACGCTTGGCCACGCGCCAGCCCACCAGAGTGGCGAGAATCAGTGCGCTGATCAGCAGGATGTGATTCAGGGCGATGGCGAAGGTGCCGATGGTCAGGGTCAACATCAGCGCGCGTCTCGGGTTTGCGTCCAGCGTTGCAGGAAGGCGGTGGCATCCACTTCGCCGGTGATGCGTTGGGCACGGCGTTCTTCACCGTCCGGGCCGATCCACACGAAGCTCGGTGGCCCCGGCACCTTGTAGCGGCCCAGCAGCTCGCGGCTGGCGGCGTTGTCGGCGGTGACGTCCAGGCGCAGCAGGCGCACGTCTTTGAGTGCGTCCATTACCTCGGGTTTGCCGAATACCTGTTTTTCCATGATCTTGCACGACACGCACCAGTCGGCGTAGTAGTCCAGCAGCACCCATTGGCCCTGGGCCTTGGCGCTGTCGAGTTGGCTTTGCAGCACGGCCGGGTCGTTGATGGTGGTAAAGGCATCGTGGGCGCTCGGTGCACCGGCGACCTTTGAGCCGCTGTAAACCTTCAAGGGTTGCCACAGTTCATCGCTGCCACCGGCTGCGCCCACCACCAGCACCGCGCCCCACAGGCCCAGCACCAGGGAACCGGCGCCGAACACCTTGGCCGCCAGGCCGAACTCACGGGCCAGCGTCCAGCCGCAGTAAGCCATCACCAGCGCCAGGGCACCCCACAGGCCGATCCACAGGCTGTCGCCGACCACCGGGCGAATCATCAGCACCGCGGTGCCCAGGAACAGGAAGCCGAAGATGCCCTTGAGCACGTTCATCCAGGTACCCGGCTTGGGCAGGAAGCGGTTGCCCACAGTGACCAACAGCAACAACGGAATGCCGATACCGATGCCCATGGCGAACAGGATCAGGCCGCCGTGCAGCGCATTGCCGCTTTGGGCGATATACAGCAGGGCGCCGGCCAAAGGCGCGGTCATGCACGGGCCCACCAGCAGGCCGGACAACGCGCCGAGAATACCGGCGCCCACCAGGCTGCCACCGCTTTGCTGGCGGCTGACGTTATCGAGACGGTCACGCAGGAAGGCGGGCAGTTGCAGCTCAAAGAAGCCGAACATCGGCAGAGCGAGCAGCACGAACAACGCCGCAAAGCTGCCGAGGATCCACGGGGTTTGCAAAAGCGCGGCGAGGTTGGCGCCGAGTAGCGCGGCCATCACACCCAGGGCGGCATACACCAGCGCCATGCACACCACGTAGCTGCCGGCCAGGGCAAAGCCGCGACGCGGGCTGGCGCCGCTACCGACCACCAGGCCGGCGAGGATCGGCAGCATCGGCAGCGAGCACGGCGCGAACGCCAGCAGCAGGCCCAGGCCGAAAAAGATCAATAGGCTCCAGCCCAGGCTGCGTTGCTGCAGGCCGCTGGCCAGGCTTTGGTCCTGGGCCTGCGCGGTAGCGGCTACGGCCGGGTTGCCGCCCAGGTCTAGGGTGATCGACTGCGGTGGATAGCACAGGCCCGCATCGGCGCAGCCCTGCCAGCCGAGCTTGACCTTGCCGGTGGTGCCAGCGGGGATCTTCACTTCCAGGCCCTGGCGGTACACTTGCTGTTCGCCGAAGAACTCATCGCTATGGGCTTCACCCTGAGGCAGCACGGGTTGTTCGGCCAAACCGTCGAACTTCATGCGTTGCTGGTACAGGTAGTAACCGTCGGCAATCTGCCAATACAGCTGGGTTTCGCCACTTTCAAGGCGTTCGGAGGTAAAGGTGAAGGCCTTGCCCACCGGGAGGAAATCGGGTTTGGTTTCGAAGGGGTTGCCCGGCGCTGCCTGGGCGAATCCCGCGAACAACACCAGCAGAAAGGTAAACAGATGCCGCATGGTCAAGCCTTAGTTCGATGCAAGTGAGGCACACAATGTGTGGCGTTGATTAACCGATGATTAACCGGACGCTATTCTAGGGGGCGTTCTCAATTAGTTTCCCCGCCGCGTTGTCGCCTTAAAGCGGGCCAGGCAAGGCGCAGGCCGCAGGGAATGGTTGTTCCCTTTCCAAGGCCTGCAACGCAGGCTGGCCCGCTTTAAGGCGACAACCCGAAGGGCCGGGCCTGCTGTTGTGCAGGGCTGCGTTGCTCGAAGCTTATTTGGAATGACCAAACCACGCTTCTCGCGCCTTGCCCTGCACAACAGCAGACCCGGCGCGACGGGGAAACTAATTGAGAACGCCCCCTAGAGTGTAGGGATAATCTGATGTTGCGAACTTTAGCGGCATAATGCGCGCTTAATCTGCCCCTTTTCTAATCACCCCATCTTTCATGAAGGGTTCAGCATGCACGTACTGGTCTGTGAAGACGACGAACTGATCGCCAGCGGTATCGTGGCCGGCCTCGGTGCCCAGGGCTTTACGGTCGAGCGCGTGGCCACGGCCGCAGCCGCCAGGGCGATGCTCAAGGCCGCGGCGTTCGACATCATGGTGCTCGATCTCGGCCTGCCTGACGAAGATGGCCTCAAGCTGCTGCAACAACAGCGCAGCCAGGGCCTGGAAATTCCCGTGCTGATCCTTACCGCACGAGACTCGGTAACCAACCGCGTCGACGGCCTGCAAGCTGGCGCCGATGACTACCTGCTCAAGCCCTTCGACCTGCGCGAACTCGCCGCTCGCCTGCAAACCCTGTTGCGCCGAGTGGCGGGGCGCAGCGTCAACCTGATCGAACACGGCCGCCTGGCCTACGACCCCAGCAGCCGCGAGACCTTCCTGGGCGGCGAGCCGGTGGACCTGTCCCGTCGTGAGCAAGCGCTGTTGCAGGCGCTGCTGCACAACAAGGGCCGCGTGTTGTCCAGCGAGCAGCTCAAGGACAGCGTCTACGGGTTCAGCGATGAGCTGGAAAGCAACGCGCTCAACGTGCATATCCATCACCTGCGGCGCAAGTTGGGCAATGGCATCGTCGAGACCGTCAGGGGCCTGGGCTATCGCCTGGGCCCGGCTGATGCTGGAGAAAACACTCAGTGATGAGCTTGCGCCTGCGCCTGACATTCAAGCTGGGCGCCGCTTTTGTGCTGATCTGGGTGCTGGCGGCCGCCTGGATGCTCAACGATTTGCGTAACCAGATGATGTTTTCCCTCGACCAGCGCCTGGTGGCCTCAGCGCGTATGGTGGCTGGGCTCACCGAGCAGATGCCGGGGTTGGCCAGCGTCAGCGGCGGCGCGCATTTGCGCACCGAACAGTTGAATGTGCCGGGGGGCATGGCCTGTCAGGTCAGTTCCTTGCGCGGCGAGATCCTGGCCCGCAGCCACACCACCCCGGATGAAGGGCTGGAGTCGCGCCGCAGCGGCTTTCGCGACCAGATGATCGACGGCGTGGGTTGGCGCAGTTTCACCCTGTCTCGGGGCGACCTGCTGATTACTACCGCCGATCGTCAAGTGGAGCGTGAAGCGCTTAACCTGTCGATCCTGCTGGCGGCTTCGGTACCGGTCGGCGTCGCGTTGCTCGGTTGCCTGTGCCTGTTGTGGCTGGGCATTGGTCAAAGCCTGGTGCCGCTCAATCGTATGCGTGATGCCTTGATGCGCCGCAGCGCCGACTCTCTTGAACCCTTGCAGATTCACCCGTTGCCCAGCGAGCTCAAGCCGTTGCTCGACACCCAGAACCAACTGTTGCAGCGCATTGCCAAGACCATCGAGCGTGAGCGCCGCCTGACCGGTGACGCCGCCCATGAACTGCGCAGCCCGCTGACGGCCATCAAGACCCACCTGCAAGTGGCGCGTATGACCGAAGGCGCGGCGCGCGACCAGTCCCTGGCGCACGCCGAGGAGGGCGCCGATCGCTTGCATCGCACCCTGGAGCAATTGTTGTTGCTGGCGCGGGTGGAAGGCAGCTTGTCATTTGACGATGGTTTGCAGTCCAGTGCCGAAGAAGTCGCCCGGTTGGCGATCCAGGACGCCAACGCCGGTGATAATCGTCGGATCGACCTGGTGTTGGCCGATGATCTAGCCGGTACACCGCTGGAAATGCCCGTGGGCCTGGCCGTCGCGGCCTTGCGTAATCTATTGGATAACGCCTTGCGCCATACCCCGGCCGATAGCCGCGTGGAACTGAACGTGTCCAGCCACGCTGATCACGTGGTGTTTCGCGTGCGTGACCATGGCAAGCAGATCTCCAGTGAAGACCTGCAATACCTTACCCAGCGCTTCTGGCGTAATGGCAACAGCGAAGGCTGCGGCCTGGGCCTGGCGATCGTCCAGGCGATTGTGCAGCGCTGCGCCTGCTCGCTGACGTTCGACAGCCAGCCGGACGGCTTGCGGGTTGAGCTGGGTATGCCGCTGCGCCGCTGAACCTTGCTTTTCATGTGCCAAGTAATTACCGCCCGCCTGACATTCAACCCTTCAGGATGGCGGTAATTTTTTTGCGCTTGAACGGGCCGAATGATTCGGCCTGAAATGAAAAGGACGGTTCTTATGTTGGTTATCGACACCAGTTTCCCTGCCAGGGATTTCAATGAGCGCGCGGGCGAGCCCGTGCAGCAGGTTGTTCTGCATTACACCGCGGCGCCTTTTGCGTCGTCCCTGCGTACCCTCACGCACCACGGCGTCAGCGCCCACTATCTACTGCCCGATCCCGATGAACCCAGCTACCGCGCCGCGGGTTATGAAGAGCTGCGCGTGTTTCGCCTGGTGGATGAAGACAAGCGCGCCTGGCACGCGGGGGTAAGCCATTGGGCGGGGAGAGACGACCTCAATAGCCGCTCGATTGGCGTTGAAATCGTCAACCTGGCGCGGTATGACGCCGGGGTATTTACCTTTCCCGAATACCCCGAAGCACAGATCGACGTGCTGATTGCGTTGGTTCGCGACGTGCTTGCTCGTTATCCGCAGGTCGGCCCGACTGACCTGCTCGGGCATTCGGATGTGGCCTATTGGCGCAAGAGCGACCCGGGGCCTCGGCTGCCCTGGCGTGTTCTGCATGAGGCCGGGATTGGGGCCTGGTTTGATGAGCCAGCACGCGCAATGTACCAGCGCCGCTTTTGCGTCGCTTTGCCGCCAGAGGTCGAGGTGGAGCGGGCGTTTCAGCGCTACGGCTATAAGCCGGCGCAGAATCGCCGGGCTTTTGAACAGCGCACCCGAGCGTTCCAG
Organism: Pseudomonas paralactis; assembly: GCF_001439735.1. Lineage (GTDB taxonomy): Bacteria > Pseudomonadota > Gammaproteobacteria > Pseudomonadales > Pseudomonadaceae > Aquipseudomonas > Aquipseudomonas paralactis. Next base: position 517,505 of record NZ_JYLN01000001.1, on the reverse strand, counting down.
ATGCACTTTCGGGCCAGGGATTATTGCGGGTTCCTGGATGCAGAGACCTGCGCGATCTTGTATGCCCTGAACGAAAAATACCGCGGGATTTAATACCGAGCACTGTTCAAAGGTAGGAGCGAGCTTGCTCGCGAAAAACGTCAACGATACCGCGGGCTTTCTGGATAAACGCGGCGCCGGGGAGTTTTTCGCGAGCAAGCTCGCTCCTACAATTGGATCTTCATTCATCAGTTAACAGCCCTTGTCCCCTAAATCCTTTTCCCGCTGATGCGTTTCCACAACAGGAAATCCGTGCGCATGCCCTTGGGCCAGCCGCCAACGGATCGGCAGTTTGGTCATCATCAGCGTATTGAGGGATCGAGAGATGTCAGTCGCTACCAGCCGTATCGAAGACGCCCTGGCGCCTGCGGAAACGCTCTACCAGTTCGACGAAAGTCCGCTGCTGGCCCGCCAGCGCCAGCAGGAGTCCAACGCCCGCAGCTACCCGCGGCGTATCCCCCTGGCGCTCAAGCGCGCCAAGGGCCTGTATGTGGAGGACGTCGAAGGGCGTCGTTTCATCGACTGCCTGGCCGGCGCCGGCACCCTGGCGCTGGGGCATAACCACCCGGTGGTGATCCAGGCCATCCAGCAGGTGCTGAGCGATGAGCTGCCGCTGCACACCCTGGACCTGACCACGCCGGTCAAGGATCAGTTCGTGCAGGACCTGTTCGGCTTGTTGCCGTCGGAGTTGGCGCGGGAAGCGAAAATCCAGTTCTGCGGCCCCACCGGCACCGATGCGGTGGAGGCTGCATTGAAGCTGGTGCGCACCGCCACCGGGCGCAGCACTGTGCTGTCGTTCCAGGGGGCTTACCACGGCATGAGCCAGGGCGCGTTGAGCCTGATGGGCAGCCTGGGGCCGAAGAAACCGCTGGGGGCGTTGCTGGGCAATGGCGTGCAGTTCCTGCCGTTTCCGTATGACTACCGTTGCCCGTTCGGACTGGGCGGCGCCCAAGGTGTGCGGGCCAACCTGCATTACCTGGAAAACCTGCTCAGCGATCCCGAAGCCGGGGTAGTGCTGCCGGCGGCGGTGATTGTTGAAGTGATTCAGGGAGAGGGCGGCGTGATCCCTGCCGACCTCGACTGGCTGCGTGGCTTAAGGCGTATCACCGCGCAAGCGGGAGTGGCGCTGATCGTCGATGAAATTCAGAGCGGCTTTGGGCGCACCGGCAAGATGTTTGCCTTCGAACACGCCGGCATCATTCCGGATGTGGTGGTGATGTCCAAGGCCATTGGCGGCAGCCTGCCGCTGGCGGTAGTGGTGTATCGCGACTGGCTCGACACCTGGCTGCCAGGCGCCCATGCCGGGACGTTCCGCGGCAACCAGATGGCAATGGCGGCAGGTTCGGCAGTGATGCGCTACCTCAAGGATCACGACCTGGCCGGTCATGCGGCGGCCATGGGCGAGCGCCTGTGTGAGCACCTGCGCATCCTGCAGCGCGACTTCCCGCAGTTGGGAGATATCCGGGGCCGTGGGCTGATGCTGGGGGTGGAACTGGTGGATCCGACGGGCCCGCTAGATAGCCAGGGTCACCCGCCGGTGCATCGCCTGTTGGCACCGCTGGTGCAGCGTGAGTGCCTCAAGCGCGGGTTGATCCTGGAGATGGGCGGGCGCCATGGCGGCGTGGTTCGTTTTCTGCCGCCGCTGGTGATTACCGCGGCGGAAGTCGACCAGGTGGCCGAGATCTTCGGGCGCGCTTTGGCAGCGGCGGTGGCCGGCGTCTAATTTTTTCGATGCCTGGTACGTTTTTACAGATATCAGCGCTGCGCGTGGTGCGCAGCCAGCCTTTGAGCGATGGAGAACAGCAATGACCTCAGTATTTGACCGCGACGATATCCTGTTTCAGGTAGTGGTCAACCATGAAGAGCAGTATTCGATCTGGCCTGACTATAAGGCTGTGCCGGAGGGTTGGCGTACTGTGGGCAAGAGCGGGATGAAGAAGGAGTGCCTGGCCTATATCGAGGAAGTGTGGACGGATATGCGGCCGTTGAGCTTGCGCCAGAAGATGGACGGCGCCGCACTGACTAACTGATTCACCATTGAGCCAATGTGGGAGGGGGCTTGCCCCCGATGGCGTCCTGCCGAGCCGCCCAAGATCAAAAGCAGATCAAGAGCGGCTCGCTTCGTATCGTAATTACCGGTGGGGCTACAGCGTTGTGTTGGGTTGCGGGTCCTTTTCCTGCACGCTGCCTGCCGTCACGACCTGCACACTCAAGCGCGGCGTTGCCAGGTCGAGTCCGGCTTCATCCAGGTGGCGCTTGAGCGAGAGGTTGAACGCTCGTGAGACTTCCCATTGTTTGATCGGCGCGGTCTTGAAGCGTGCGCGCAGGATTGCGCTGCCGGATTCGAAGCTTTCCACGCCCTGGATCTCCAGCGGCGACCAAATGTTGCGGCGCTGCAATGGGTCGTTGCGCATGGCGTGGCCGACATCGCGCATTAGCTTGATCGCGTCGTCGATTTCCATGTTGTAGGGGATCGCCACCCGGAAGATCGCGTAGCCGAACTCCCGGGAGTAGTTCTTGATGCTCTTGATTTCACTGAACGGGATGGTGTGCACAATGCCGTCGATATCGCGCAGGCGCACGGTGCGGATGGTCAGGCCTTCCACCGTGCCGAGGTGGCCGCCGACGTCCACGTAGTCGTCGATGGCCAGGGAGTCTTCGATGATGATGAACAAGCCGGTGATCAAGTCGGCTACCAGCGATTGCGCACCAAAACCGATGGCGATACCGATCACACCCGCACCGGCCAGCAGCGGCGTGACGTTCATGCCCATGTTCGCCAGCGCCACGATGGCGGCGATGATGAAGATGGTCACGAACAGCACGTTGCGGATCAGCGGCATCATGGTTTGCGCACGCGCGTTGGCCAGGCCTTTGCGCGAGCGGGTCAGGGCGTGGTGAATCGCGGTGTCGCTGAGGATCCAGATCAGCCAGGCAAACAACAAGGTCCCACCGAGGCCGAACAGCTTCACGGCTATTTCATGACCTTCACCTTCGGTAAAGCGAATCATCGACAGGCCCCAGACCCGCAGCCCCAATTCGATAAACACCAGCCACACCACCAGGTGCACCAGGGTGTAGACAAAGCCTTTGAGCCGTTCGGAGTACAGCGCGTGGCGTTTGTGCCCGCGTTGCGGCTTGAGAGCGTGGCGGCGCACCAGGCCGTTGATCACCATGCACAACACCAGCAACACCGTGCACAGCAGCGACTGGCGCAGGGCGGTGCTGGTGTCGCCGGCCGACAGGAAGGTGGCGAACAGTGAGATGCCCACCAGCAGCAGAGCCGGGATGTACCAGAAGGTGCCGATGATCGACAGGGTGTCGGTGAGGGCGCGGCGGGTCAGGCGGCGCGACAGCGGCTGGTTGCGGATCAAATGCGCAATCGGTCGGCGGAAACGCAGGATAAACACGCCGGTGGACAGCGCCGCCATTACATTGGCGACCGTCGCGGCGGTGTGGGCCAGGTGTTGGCCAAGCGCCTCGACCAGGCGCGGATCGCTCAAGGCTTCACCGAAGGCGGCAAAACTGCCGATCCACCACAGCGGGCGGAACGCCTGGTGGCGCAGGATATACAGCGCGCGGTGGCGGTGCGGGCCGTCGAGCACGGAGAAGGCAATCACGCAGATTGCCGAGAAACAGGTGCCCACGACCAGGGCATAGGCCAGCACCATCGCCAAGGATTTGCCCAGGGAGGAAGGCAGGGCGTAGCTCAGGTAAACCGTGATCACCAGGGCGATCAACCAGGGGCCCAGCTTGCGCAGGGCAAAGCGCAGCATGTCCCAGGTGCGCGGGTGTTGCGGTAACTCTTCGGGTAGGCCGAAGCGCTCACGCACCCGGTGGCTGAGCCAGATCAGCGCGGCGGCCAGCAGGCTCCACACCGCCAGGATCACGGCAAAGCCGAAGATGATCGGCAGCCACTCGCTGGCCGGCAGCATCAGCGCGCCCAGTTCGTCCTTGGCCAGGTCGACTTCATTGGACCAGCGCCCCAACGGGCTGTCGGCACCGGAAAACTGCTGTTCAAAGCCCGACAGCGTACTGCCGATCAGCCCGAGCACACCTTGTTCGGCTGCGGGTTGGGCCTTTTGCGTGGCGGCGCGCAGCTTCTTCAGGTCGCTCAGCAGTTGGGTACGCTGTTGGTCGTTTTCGAGGGTCTTGATCACCTCGTCCAGCGACTGCCCCAGGGGCACTTCGGCCTGGGGTTGGGTCTTGCTGGAACCGCCCAGCATCCCGGGCAAGCCGACGGCTTGGGCGGATGACAGCGGCAGCAGCGTGAGCAGGGCGATCAGCAGGTAGCAGGGCAGGGCAAACAGACGGGAAAGCACGAGGCGGTCAACCTTGAAAACGACGAATTGACCGAGTGTACGAGGCCGCTATGCCCAATGCGAGCGCATTTGTCATTGCGCCAGCTTGGCGAGGATTTTGTAGACCACGGTGCCCAGGATCAACAGCATACCAATCCACATGCCGAACACGCCGAGGGGCTTGTCGCGAAAGTTGAAGCCGACCGCGAGCATGATCATGCCGATCACGATGGGGATCAGCATGGCGTGGAAGGAGGACATTGAGATCATGGCGAGGGGCGGCCTTGTCGGACTGGAAGTTCTGACAAGTCTAGGCCGGATTGGCAGAAGTGCAGTTGACGTGAGTCAGATAGCTTTATATCTGTTTGGAAACCCATCGCGGGCAAGCCCGCTCCCACACTGAAATGCATTCACAGATCAAATGTGGGAGCGGGCTTGCCCGCGATGGGCGCGCCTCGGTCTCAGGGTAAATCGCGACTGGCGTAGAACGCACCCAACACCTTCACCAGATGTGCCAGGTCATGGCTGCCGCACAGCTCGCGGATCGAGTGCATGGCAAAGGTCGGCAAGCCGATATCCACGGTGCGTACGCCCAGGTGGCTGGCGGTGATGGGACCGATGGTCGAACCGCAGCCCATGTCGCTGCGCACCACAAAGCTCTGTACCGGCACTTCCTCGGCCATGCACAGATGACGGAAGAACCCGGCGGTTTCGCTGTTGGTGGCGTAACGCTGGTTGCTGTTGACCTTGATCACCGGGCCGGCATTGAGTTTCGGGCCGTGGTTGGCGTCGTGCTTCTCGGCGTAGTTAGGGTGCACGCCGTGGGCGTTGTCCGCCGATACCAGCAGTGATTTCTGAATGGTGCGTACGAATTCATCACCTTCAGGCAACAGGCGGCGCAGGGTCTGTTCCAGCATCGGGCCATCGGCGCCACAGGCCGAGCAGGAGCCGACTTCTTCGTGGTCGTTGCACACCAGCACACAGGTTTCGTCGGTCTCGCTGGTCAGCAGGGCTTGCAGGCCGGCGTAGCACGACAGCAGGTTGTCCAGGCGCGCCCCTGCGATGAAGTCGCCATTGAGGCCGATAACTGCCGCGCTTTGGGTGTCGTAGAAGCTCAGCTCGTAGTCGAGCACCACATCGGCGTTCAGCCCATGCTCGCGGGCCAGCTGCTCGGTGAGCACGGCGCGAAAGTCCACGCGTTCGTCACCGGCAAATTGCGCAAGGATCGGCGGCAGCTCGGTCTGGGCATTGATCGCCCAACCCTGGTTGGCCTCACGGTTCAAGTGAATGGCCAGGTTGGGGATGATGGCGATCGGCAGCTTGAAGTCGATCAGTTGGCTTTCGACCTTGCCGTCGCGGCGGAAGGTGACGCGGCCGGCCAGCGACAGGTCGCGGTCGAACCACGGCGCCAGCAGTGCGCCGCCGTAGACTTCCACGCCCAACTGCCAGAACCCCTGCCTTTGCAGCTCAGGCTGAGGTTTGACCCGCAGGCACGGGCTGTCGGTGTGGGCGCCAACCAGGCGGATGCCGCCCAGCAGCGGCGAGTGGCGGCCGAGCTTGAAGGCGATGATCGAGGAGTCGTTGCGGGTCACGTAGTAGCGACCGTTGGCCTCGGTGGCCCAGGTGTCGCGCTCGTCGAGCCGCTGGTAACCGGCCGCTTCCAGGCGCTGGGCGAGGGCGGCTGTGGCATGAAAAGGAGTAGGGGAGGCCTTGAGGAAGTCGATCAGGCCTTGATTCAACGCTTCGCGCATAATTAGCTCCAGACAGCAGTGGCGAGAGTTTACCGTATTGGCCAGATATTTGGAGTGAGCGTGCATGGCCGAGAACCACACCAAACCCTGTGAGAGCTGGCTTGCCTGCGATAGCGGTCTTTCTGTGCCAGATGTAGTGGCTGGCACGCCGATATCGCAGGCAAGCCAGCTCCCACATTTGACCGCATCAGCCCTTCAAAAAGGGGCTGGGCACTCGAAGCGCAGGCGCTCGCCGCTTTGCGGATGGGTGAAGCTGAGCATGCTTGCATGCAGGCACAGGCGTGGCCAGGCGGTCAGGGCTTGTTCGTGCGCGTATAAGCCATCACCGAGCAACGGGTGCCCAATGGAGAGCATATGCACACGCAACTGGTGCGAGCGCCCGGTGATCGGCGTCAGTTCCACGCGGCACCAGTCGCCACAACGCTCCAGCACTTTCCAGAAGGTCAGTGCATGTTTGCCGAACTCATGGTCGACCACGTGGCGGGGCTTGGTCGGCGGGTCGTAGCGCAGGGGCAGGTCGATACTGCCGCTGTCCAGTGCCGGTTGGCCCCAGGCCAGTGCGGTGTAGGCCTTTTCGGTTTCACGGTCGTGAAACTGGCGGGACAGTTCGCGGTGGGTATCCGCGTCCCGGGCCAGCAGGATGATCCCTGAGGTTTCCCAGTCCAGGCGATGGACGATGCGGGCTTCGGGGTAGCCGTTTTCCTGCAGGCGGGTGATCAGGCAATCCTTGTTGTCGTCGGCACGACCAGGCACCGAAAGCAGCAGGGTCGGCTTGTTCACCACCAGGACGGCGTCGTCCTGATGCAGGATGTGGATATTGGACAGCGGCATTAAACAGCCTCGTAACAAACGCCAACGGCGGCTCCACTGACTGCCCCCTCACCCTGTAGGAGCGAGCTTGCTCGCGAAGAACTCATCGGCACCGCGTTCATTCAGGTGAAACGCGGTGTTCTCAGGTTCTTCGCGAGCAAGCTCGCTCCTACAGCAGTACAGGGGCCAGGTAGCGGAGCCGCCGTGGCGACCGCCCTTTCGATCAACGATCGGGCAGGGTGATATTGAGTTCCAGAATCGAGCAGCTGCCGTCATTTTCCAGAGCGACATGCACGTCATCGTTGCCGATATTGACGTACTTGCGGATCACCTCGACCAGTTCCTTCTGCAAGGCTGGCAGGTAATCCGGCGTGCTGCGTTGGCCGCGTTCGTGCGCCACGATGATCTGTAGACGCTCTTTCGCTACCGACGCGGTACTTGGCTTTTTGTTGGCGCGAAAGAAGTCGAGAAATTTCATTGTTTAGTTGCCTCCAAAGATACGCTCGAAGAATCCCTTCTTCTTAACATCGAGGAAGCGGTGTTCCACGGTCTTGCCCAGCAAGCGATCGACTGCATCGCTGTACGCCTGGCCGGCGTCACTCTGGTCGTCAAGAATCACCGGCACGCCCTGGTTGGATGCCTTCAGGACGGCCTGGGATTCCGGAATCACGCCCAGCAGGGTGACGGCGAGGATTTCCTTCACGTCTTCAACGCCGAGCATTTCGCCATTGTTGACGCGCTCCGGGTTGTAGCGAGTGAGCAGCAGGTGTTCCTTGATCGGGTCCTGGCCTTCTTCGGCGCGCTTGGACTTGCTGGCCAAGAGGCCCAGCATACGGTCCGAGTCACGTACCGAGGAGACTTCCGGGTTGGTCACCACGATGGCTTCATCGGCGAAGTACATCGCCAGGTGAGCACCGGTTTCGATACCGGCCGGGGAATCGCACACCACGTATTCGAAAGTCTCCTTGAGCTCGGCCAGAACCTTGCCCACGCCTTCCTTGGTCAGCGCGTCTTTGTCGCGGGTCTGGCTGGCGGCCAGTACATACAGGTTCTCAAGGCGCTTGTCCTTGATCAGGGCCTGTTGCAGGTTGGCTTCGCCGTTCACCACGTTGACGAAGTCGTACACCACGCGGCGTTCGCAGCCCATGATCAGGTCGAGGTTACGCAAACCGACGTCGAAGTCGACGATGACTGTCTTGTGGCCGCGCAGAGCGAGGCCGGTACCGATAGCGGCGCTGGTGGTGGTCTTACCCACACCACCCTTGCCGGATGTAACCACGAGAATCTTGGCCAAGGTGTTTCACCCCTAAGGAAAAAGGACTTTCGGTCCCTGAAAAACATCTCTTGAAACTCGCTGCAGGCGGACAGCCTTTGCAGGAAAAAGAAGGAGTTTCCATGGGGAAACACCAACTTCCAATTAGTCCTACACAAGTCTTGCCGGTTTCGCTTTGCTATCAGAGTCTAGAGATGCTTGGAAAATGCGGCAGTATCCGTTAAAGCCGGATGATGTTCAACACATCGCCCGACAGGTTGACCTGTACCGAAGCGCCCCACAGCGGATCACGGCGCAAATCTTCGGAAACCTTGTACTGACCCGCGATGGAAACCAGCTCGGCGGTCAACTGCTGGCAGAAAATCCGCGCTCTGGTATCACCCTTGATGCCGGCGAGGGCACGTCCGCGCATCGGGCCGTATACATGGATGTTGCCATCGGCGAGAAGTTCCGCCCCCGGGCTGACCGAGGAGATCACCACAAGGTCACCGCCCTGCGCATAAATCTGCTGCCCGCCGCGTACCGGCGAGGTGATGATCTTTGTAGGCTTGATCGCAGGCTCGGGTGGTTTTTCCGGTTTTTTCTTCTCTTCACCGACCGGCGGTTCCAGGGGACGCTCGCGGGCACCGGACGGTGGCAGTACTGGCAGTTCAATGGCGATGGCGGCGGCAATGTCTTCGATGCGGCTGGCACGAATCGCCAGGGTGCGCAGGCCATGGGAGCGGCACACGCGCATCAGCCCGGGCAAATCAATCACGCCCTGGCCGGCCGGCAGCTTGTCCAGGGCCAGCACCAGCGGGGCGTTGTTGAAAAAGTTAGGCGCCAGGGCGACCTTGGCGGCCAGTTGGCGGTCCAGGGCATCGAGGTCATTGCGGGCCAGTTCCAGCACGGTAATGGCGAGCATGCTGCCTTTTAGCTGGAACACGGGATCTTGGTCTAGCGGTTCGGTTTGGCTCATGGTCGGCGAAAGCGGCTTGTCACGAAAAGTGTCGAGACTTATAACGAGAACACTCACCCGCCGCAAGCCGAGTCGAACCGTTGTAGAATGCGCGGCCCTTGTCTTTACCGGAATCTGTAATGGATCGCCCGCGTTTTCGAGCTGTATTTCTTCACCCGCGTTTTTGGCTGCTATGGCTGGGGCTCGGCCTGCTGTGGCTGGTCACCCAGTTGCCGTACCGGGCGTTGTTGACCATTGGTCGCCTGCTGGGCGCGAGCATGTACCGTGTGGCTGGCGATCGTCGCCGTATTGCGGCGCGCAACCTTGAACTGTGCTTCCCGGAAAAATCCGCCAAAGAACGCAAACGCCTGCTCAAGGAAAACTTTGCCTCCACCGGTATCGCCTTCTTTGAAATGGCCATGAGCTGGTGGTGGCCCAAGCCGCGCCTGGCGCGCCTGGCCCATGTTGAAGGGCTGGAACACCTCACCCAGGCGCACCTGGAAGGCAAGGGCGTGATCCTGATGGCCCTGCACTTCACCACCCTGGAAATCGGCGCGGCGCTGCTGGGGCAGAAGCACACCATTGACGGCATGTACCGCGAACACGGCAACCCGCTGTTCGACTTTATCCAGCGCCGTGGCCGTGAACGCCATAACCTCGATTCCCTGGCCGTGGAGCGCGACGACGTGCGCGGTATGCTCAAGCTGCTGCGCGCCGGCCGGGCCATCTGGTACGCACCGGACCAGGACTACGGCGCCAAGCAAAGCATCTTCGTGCCGCTGTTCGGTATCCAGGCGGCCACCGTCACTGCCACCAGCAAGTTCGCACGCCTGGGCAAGGCGCTGGTGGTGCCGTTCACCCAGGAGCGCCTGGCCGATGGCAGCGGTTACCGTTTGGTGATCCATCCGCCGTTGACCGACTTCCCGGGTGAAACCGACGAAATCGACTGCCTGCGCATCAACCAATGGGTCGAGGCCTCGGTGCGCGACTGCCCCGAGCAATACCTGTGGACCCATCGCCGCTTCAAGAGTCGGCCGCCGGGTGAGCCCAAGCTATACGAGAAGCGCCGTCGATAACCGTGCCGTGATATGACGTTGATAAGCCCAACTTTTCGCCACATGGAGTGACGCAATGCGCCCAGTTGAACCGGTCACAGGCTTGATTCTTTCCGGCGGCGGGGCGCGAGCGGCGTATCAGGTGGGGGTGTTGGCGGCAATTGCCGAGTTGCTGCCGCCGGGGGCGCCGAATCCTTTTCCGGTGATCGTCGGCACCTCGGCTGGTGCGATCAATGCGGTGAGCCTGGCCAGTGGGGCCAGTGACTTCTGCGCGGCTGTCCAACGGCTGACAGCGTTCTGGCAAGGCTTTCGCAGCCACCAGGTGCTGCGCAGCGATTGGCCGGGAGTCATACGCCAGGCCAGTCGCTTCCTGATCCACAGCCTGTTGGGCCTGGGTGCCCAGGTGCCGGTGGCGTTGCTCAATAGCTCCCCACTGCGCGACTTGCTGCAAGCGCGCTTGAACCTGGACGGCATCGACGAGGCTATCCGCCGCAAGCACTTGCAGGCGGTGGCGGTGACGGCCTTTGGTTATGAGTCCGGGCAAGCGGTGACCTTCTACCAGGGCGGCGGCACCATCGATGCCTGGTTGCGTCATCGGCGCATTGGCATACCGACCCAATTGACGGTAGAGCACCTATTGGCAAGCTCCGCGATTCCGCTGTTGTTCGCTCCGGTCAAACTTGACGAAGAGTACTTTGGCGATGGCGCCGTGCGGCAGTCAGCGCCCATCAGCCCGGCCTTGCACCTGGGGGCCAGCCGTGTGTTGGTCGTCGGTGTGAGCGGCAATCCCAGGGGTAACGAAGCCTCGACGCAGCGCACCTACACCGGCCAGCAACCGACCCTGGCGCAAATCGGTGGGCATATGCTCAACAGTACCTTCATTGACAGCCTGGAAAGCGACATTGAACTGCTGGAGCGCTTGAATCAGTTCAGTCGGGTTGTCCCTGCCGATGCCGCGGTACAGGGCCTGGCGCCGGTGGATGTGCTGGTGATTGCGCCCAGCCAGCCCATCGATGAAATCGCTGCACGACATCGCCAGGAATTGCCGGCGGCGTTGCGTGTGTTCTTGCGTGGGCCGGGGGCGACCAAGACCAGCGGGGCGGGGGTGTTGAGTTATCTGCTGTTCGAGGCGGGGTATTGCAGCGAGTTGATCGAACTAGGGCGCAAGGATGCGCTGGCCAAGCGCGAAGAAATCGCTCGGTTCCTCGGCCTGACGCCGAACTGAATGTGGGAGCTGGCTTGCCTGCGATAGCGGTATGCCAGCCAACACTGCTGGTACAGACACACCGCGATCGCAGGCAAGCCAGCTCCCACAGGGAACCGCGATCGACCTTTAGAAGTGGTACTTGACCAGGAAGCTTGCCGTGTCCTGAGTCGTCTTGAAGGCACCGCTGTCTTCAATCCCGTACTTGTTCTTCCAGTAGTCGTATTCAAAACCCACATACAACTGCTTGTCGCCCCAATGCAGCGCCTTGCCCAAGTCATATTTGACCTGCGGGTTGAAGTGCAGGTTGGCGTGATAAGTGCCGCGGGCGTTCTTGTCGTTATCCACCACCCAGTCCATGAAACCGTCGATCAGCACGTCGGAATTACCCACGGGGATGGTGTACGACCAGACCGGAGTGATCTGCCATACACCGTCACCCGGACGATTGCCCTCGGTCTGGCGCTGGTAGAAGTTCAACTGGAAGTAGTCGAAACCGGGGATGTTCAAGTCGAATGCCGGACCCAGCAGGTAGGACTCGTTATCGCCCTCGCCGAACTCATAGGTGAAGGCCAGCAGCACGTCCTTGATCGGGCCGAACGACAGGTCCTTGTCCAGGATCTTGCCGAACGACAAACGCGGGCTGAACTCGCCGTAGTAAGTATTCGGGCCGACATTGCCGTCTTCCTTGCCGTTGTAAAAGATACGGTCGAGGAAGAAGAAGTTGTCGCCGTACTTCCATGCGTCGGCATGTTCGAAGGTGACGGTTTGCTGGATCTGTGGGTTGACGGTAAAGCTCTTGCCCCACAGGTAAGTCAGGCTGTTGTTCTGCCACTGCAACAAATCACCGGCTACGGCCTGGCCACCCGCCAGCAGGGATCCCGCCAGCATCAGGCCTTTGAACATGGGTTTCATTCGGTTGCTCCCGAGTTAAAGTTTTATGGTTTTTTTTCTTCTACGCAGGCGCTCTGGTATGGCGCCTTTTGGTTCGCTGCAAAAATCGTCTGTTCGGTCAGCTTTAATGCTTTTAGCAAGAGCTGCGCCAAGGTGTTTGAAAAGCCAAAAAATCCCCGTCGGCTGCAGCGGATGCAGTCGAATTCAGAGGACTTTTGCGCACTTTGGCAGCAAACATAAGGCCGGGATAAGTTGGCCTTGAAGTCAGCTTTTACATTCGCTGTTTTTTTTTGAGTCGATTCGAGCGGGCGCGGAGAATACTGGCTCCCAGGCCTGGGCTCAAGTGCGCTGTAACAGAGCGCGAGGGGCGAGAATGGGGCGCGGCGTGTGGCCGGCCCCGGTTCAAGGCTGTGCATGTGGGGGTTCCCTGTTTGTTGTTATTTTTGTACTAACAAAGGAATCAATGCGTATGGGCGACTTCGGGGCGTTCAGCGCCGCCGAGGATGTTGAACAGGATGTTCAGCGACAACGCGCTGAGGGTGGCCATGGCGATGCCGCTGTGGGTAATCGGGCTCATCCACAGTGGCAGCTGCGCGAAGAACTCCGGGCGTACCACGGGGATCAGGCCCATGCCGATGCTCACCGCCACCAGCAGTTGGTTGCGGCGGTCGGCGATGTCGGCTTCCTGCAGGATCTTGATCCCGGTCGCAGCCACCATGCCGAACATGGCTATCGCTGCGCCACCGAGTACCGCCGGTGGGATCGACGCCACCAGGTAGGCGGCCTTGGGCAACAGGCTCAGCACAATCAGAAAGGCCCCTGCCATGATCGTGACCGAGCGGCAGCGCACGCCGGTCATTTGTACCAGACCGATGTTCTGGGCGAATGAGGAGTGGGTAAAGGTGTTGAAGAAACCGGCAAAAAACGACGCACCGGCGTCACACAACAGGCCGCGGCGCAGCATTTTCGGCGTGACCTCCTGGCCGGTGATCTTGCCCAGGGCGAGGAACATACCGGTGGATTCGACAAAGATGATCACCACCACCAGGCACATCGACAGGATCGGCGCCAACTCGAATTTGGGCATACCGAAGTGCAACGGTGTCACCACCTGCACCCAGGGCGCCTGGGCCAGGCCGCTGAGGTCGACCATGCCGATAGCCCCGCACAATCCGTAACCCAGGCCCATGCCGATCAGCACCGAGATATTCACCCAGAAGCCGCGCATGAAGCGGTTGATCAGCAGGATGGTCGCCAATACCAGGGCGGCAATCGCCAGGTACACCGGTGAGCCGAACGTGGCGGCAGCGCTGCCGCCACCGGCCCAGTTCACGGCCACGGGAAACAGCGAAAGTCCGATGGCGGTAATCACCGTACCGGTCACCAACGGCGGGAAAAAGCGCACCACCTTGGACATGAATGGCGCGATCAGCATACCGAAGAACCCGGCGGCTATGGTCGCGCCGAAGATGCCCTGCAAACCGATACCGGGCATACCGGCCATGGCGACCATGCTGCCGACCGCGGCAAAACTGGCGCCCATCATCACCGGCATACGGATACCCACCGGGCCGATGCCGAACGACTGCACCATGGTGGCGATACCGGCCACCAGCAGGTCGGCGTTGATCAGAAAGGCGATTTCTTCACGGCTCAAGCCTGCGGCCTGGCCAATGATCAGGGGGACGGCGACGGCGCCGCCGTACATCAGCAAGACGTGTTGCAAGCCAACCAGAATCAGTTGCAAGAGGGGCAGCCGCACCATGGCGGGCGCGGCAGGAGTCTGCGTTTCTAACTGGGACATGCAACACCTCGAATCTTTTTATTTTTGTGTTGTTTGCAAAGCAATTTTCAAAACACGGCAGATCTCAATTGTGGGAGCTGGCTTGCCTGCTCCCACATAGGTCCCGTGTGAAACAGTCAGTTGGTACGGGCCCCCTGATTAATCCAGGAACCAATCAAATCCCGCTCCTGCTGGGTCATCTGGGTGATGTTGCCCAGCGGCATGATCTGGCTGGCCACGGCCTGCGCTTGAATCCGCGCGGCCTGCTGCTGGATCTGTGCCGGTGTGTCGAACATCACCCCAGCCGGGGCGGTGCTGAACAGCGGGCTGGTGGGCTTGGCCGAGTGGCACACGGTGCAGCGTTGCTCGATCACATGGTGTACCTGACCGAAGTCCGTGGTGGCCTGGGCGGGTGCCGGTTCAGCGGCGGGTGCTGCCGGCGCTGCGGGTTTCAAACCACCGCCCAATGCGGTTTCCGGCAGCGGCTGATACTCGATCGCCGCCGGTGCCTTGGCAATCGGTTCGGCAGGCTTGGGCCCGGTCACATACGCCAGGCTGATCATTGCCAACGCGCCCACCGGCAAGGTCCACGCATACTTCTGGCTGTCATGCCGGGTATTGAAGTAATGCCTTACCAACACCGCCGCCACGGCGATCCCGGCCAGGATCAGCCAGTTGTATTGGCTGCCGTAGGTGCTCGGGAAGTGGTTGCTGATCATGATGAACAGCACCGGCAAGGTGAAGTAGTTGTTGTGCCGTGAGCGCAGCAAACCCTTGGCCGGCAGCGCCGGGTCCGGTGTGCGGTTCTCGGCGATGGCCGCCACCAGCGCACGCTGGGCGGGCATGATGATGCGGAACACGTTACCGACCATGATCGTGCCGATCACCGCGCCCACATGCAGGTAGGCGCCACGGCCGCTGAACACCTTGCTGAAGCCATAGGCCGCTGCAATCAACAGCACAAACAGGATCAAGCCGAGCAGGGCAGGGCGTTTGCCCAGGGCCGAGTCGCAGAGGAAGGAGTAGATGAACCAGCCGGCGAACAGTGAGCCGATGCCCAGCAATACGCCTTCGGTGCCGCTGAGGCTGCTGCCGGGGGCGAGCAGGTACAGCGTCGGGTTGAAGTAGAACACCACGCACAGCAGCGCGACGCCCGACATCCAGGTGAAATAGGCTTCCCATTTGAACCAGTGCAGGTTGTCCGGCATGGTCGGCGGGGCCAGTTTGTATTTTTCCAGGTGGTAGATACCGCCACCGTGGATCGCCCACAAGTCACCGGCCAGGCCGTTCTTGGGGTTGACGCGATTAAGGTTGTTTTCCAGCCAGACGAAGTAGAAAGAAGCGCCGATCCAGGCGACGCCAGTGATCATGTGAACCCAGCGCACGCTCAGGTTCAGCCATTCCAACAGATGTGCTTCCACAGTCTTTACCTCTCGCCTGTCACCCTTGTTGTCGGGTGATCAGACCTTCTCTTATTGGTGGGGGGCGAGGATCAAACGCTCATCCTCTTTGAAAAAATGCTCATCGCAGTTATTGCCTGTGCCACTGCGATCAACCACCAGGAAGTCATCCCGCTTTTCGATCGTCAGCACCGGGTGGTGCCAGACGCCGCGATGGTAATTAATGCCCTGCCTGCCGTTGGTAACGAAGGCGCGGACCAAGCCCGATACAGGTTCATCGCCAAGTGGCGCGACCACGATCAGAAAGGGGTTGCCGAGCAGCGGTATAAAAGCCTGGCTGCCCAGCGGGTGTCTCTCCAGCATGCACACGGTCAGCGGCATGTCCTGCGCGTCGGCGCGGAAGATGCTGATAATGGCGTGGTCTTCCGGCTTCGCGGTTTCGACCGTGGCCAGTTTGTGAAAGCGCATGGTCGACCCGTTGTTGATCATGAAGTGATCGCTGCCATCGGTTTCGATAACGTCTCCGAAGGGGGCGAAGGCTTCTTTGGTCAAAGGTTCGATCATCAGTGTGCGCATGGCTGTCTTCTTATCCGAATACTGTGTTGTTTGTTCTATTGCTATCGCGGGCAAGCCCGCTCCCACATTTGGAATGCATTCCCCTGTGGGAGCTGGCTTGCCTGCGATGGCATCACCGCTTATTTCGACACTTTGCCCAGCACGCGCAGGCGACTCACACCACCATCCGGGAACACGTTCAAGCGGATGTGGGTAATCGGCCCCAGCGCCTTGATCTGCTCGGCGAAGGTGTGTTCGGCGTGCATTTCCAGTTTCTGCGACGGCAACAGTTCACGCCAGAACAGCGACTGGGTTTCGATCTGGCTGTCGGTGCCGCCTTTCACGAAGGCGCCCTGGATCGAGCAGGTGTCCGGGTAGTTGCCCTTGAAGTGCAGGGTGTCGACCACGATTTTCTCGATTTCGCCCGGGTGGCCCAGGGCGACGATCACCCAGTCATTGCCTGGCGTGCGACGACGTGCGGTTTCCCAGCCGTCGCCCATGTTGATGCCACGGCCCGGGTTGAGGATGTTGCTCATGCGGCCGAAGTGTTCATCGGAACAGGCCAGGGCACGACCGCCATTGAGCGCGGCGGCCAGGTCGACCTGTTCGTTGTCGCCCACCGAAGACCAGTCGCGGAACGGCACGCCGTACACACGCAGACGGGCCACGCCGCCATCCGGGTAGATGTTGAAGCGCAGGTGGCTGAACGCCTGGTCGTTGTTGATCTCGTGGTAGTGGTGGCTGTTGCCTTGCAGCTCGACGGCCGACAGCACTTCCACCCACTGGGTGTTGGCATCCGGCTCGCCCGAGGCCAGGAAGCAGGCTTCCAGGGAGGCCGACGGCGGGAAGTTGCCGGTGAAGAATGAAGTGTCGATGTCCACGCCTTTGATCGAACCCGGCACGCCCAGGCGGATCACCGCACTGTCGTAGCCTTCGAAGCGCTTGCGGCGTGACTCCCAGCCGTCCATCCACTTGCCGTTGTCATCGAAAACGCCCTCCTTCCACACGGCCGGTGTCGGCTGGAACAGGCGGTTGGCGTCAGCGAACCAGTCATCGGTCACCGAGATGATCTTGGTGCCCAGGCGGGCGTCGGCCAGGTTGACGAACTTTTCGAAAGGTACGGCGTAAGCTTTCATTCTTCTTGTCTGCCTTAGATAGAGTGGCTGGGGATGGACTGCTAGAGGGTCAGTAAACGGAACAACGCGATCTTGTTGATCTCGTCCAGCGCGCACTTGAACTCGGCGTCCGCAGAGTTGTGGATGCGCGTTTCGAACGCGGCGAGGATCTGATGCCGGTTGCTGCCTTTTACCGCCATGATGAAGGGAAACTTGAACTTGGCTTTGTAGGCCTCGTTCAGCTCGGTGAAGCGAGAAAACTCTTCGGCCGTGCATTGGTGAATACCCGCGCCCGCTTGTTCATCGGTGCTGGCTTGGGTCAGTTGGCCCTGGACGGCAGCTTTTCCGGCCAGGTCCGGGTGAGCATTGATCAGCGCCAGTTGCGAGGCGTGATCAGCACTCAACAGGATATCGCTCATGCGCTGGTGCAGGGTTTCGATCTGGTCGATCGACGCGTCCTGGCCCAGGTCGAAGGCCTTTTCGGCCACCCATGGCGAGTGTTCGTAGATGTCGGCAAAGGCCTGGACGAAGGCGTCGCGGCTCAAGGTCGAAGGTTTGAGGGTTTGGAACGCAGTCATTTCGCCGCTCCCGGGAAAGGGTGGGTTTGGTGCCAGTGACGGGCGATGTCCACGCGGCGGGTGAACCACACCTGTTCATGGCCTTTGACGTATTCAATGAAGCGCTTGAGCGAGGCCAGGCGTGCCGGGCGGCCGATCAGGCGGCAATGCAGGCCGATCGATAGCATCTTCGGCGCTTCGGCGCCTTCGGCATACAGCACGTCGAAGGCATCCTTGAGGTACTCGAAAAAGTCATCGCCCTTGTTGAAACCCTGCACCTGGGTGAAGCGCATGTCGTTGGTGTCCAGGGTGTAGGGGATCACCAGGTGCGGCTTGCCGTTGGGGGTGTTGGGTTCCCAGTAGGGCAGGTCATCGTCGTAGGTGTCGCAGTCGTACAGGAAGCCGCCTTCCTCCATCACCAGGCGACGGGTGTTGGGGCCGGTGCGACCGGTGTACCAGCCCAGTGGGCGTTCACCGGTGAGTTCGGTGAGGATGCGGATGGCTTCGAGCATGTGCTCGCGCTCCTGGGCCTCGTCCATGTACTGATAGTCGATCCAGCGGTAGCCGTGGCTGCAAATCTCGTGGCCGGCGGCGACCATGGCGCGGATCACATCCGGATGACGCTGGGCGGCCATGGCCACAGCGAAGATGGTCAGCGGGATGTCGAATTCTTTGAACAACTTGAGGATGCGCCACACACCGGCACGGCTGCCGTACTCATACAGCGACTCCATGCTCATGTTGCGCTCGCCTTGCAGCGGTTGGGCCGAGACCATTTCCGAAAGGAAGGCTTCGGACTCTTTGTCGCCATGCAGGATATTGCGCTCGCCGCCTTCTTCGTAGTTGAGTACGAACGACAGCGCAATGCGTGCCTTGCCCGGCCAGTGGGGGTGAGGAGGGTTACTGCCGTAACCGATCAGGTCGCGTGGGTAGTCAGCGCTCACTGCAGTCTTCCTTCTTGTTCGTGGTAGCAGATGTGTGTGGCGTCCGGGCAGTGAAATGACTGAGTGGCGTCACAGCGATGAGTGATTGTATACAACTTATTGCGAACTTTGTAAGCCTGCATTTCTGCATTTTTTCTGAACGGTCTCTCTGCGGGTCTCTGCAAGAAACTTGCCTGCGTGGTCAGGTTAAAATGAAAAAGCCCACTGCAGGAGCGAGCTTGCTCGCGAATAACCTGAGGGCGCCACGTTTCACCCTGAAAGCCCGCGTCATCGTTGGCGTTTTTCGCGAGCAAGCTCGCTCCCACGGGGGATTGGAAGGCTGTTGAATTTATTGTGTACAATTTTTCTGAAAAGTGTCTTAATCAGCCATCGCCGGCTTTTTCACTGCCCTGAAAGAGTGCGGGTTTCTCTATGACTGACTTCGGGAGGCGCATAAACGCCATGGGACGTTTAACCACACACGTTTTGGACGCCGCGCACGGTTGCCCCGGCAGCGCAATCAAGGTTGAGCTGTACCGCGTCGAAGGTGCGCAGCTTGAGCTGGTCGCTACCGCTACAACCAACAGCGACGGCCGCTGCGATGCGCCGCTGTTGCAAGGCGACGATTACCGCAGCGGTGTCTACCAGCTGCAATTCAACGCCGGCGATTACTACCGCGCCCGTGGCGTGCAATTGCCGGAGCCGGCTTTCCTGGATGTAGTGGTACTACGCTTTGGCATCAGCGCCGAGCAAGAGCATTACCATGTACCCCTGTTGATTTCGCCTTACAGCTATTCCACCTATCGCGGTAGCTGAGTCGTCACCTCGCTTCATACCCCCAAATGCTCTTCGTTGGTTTCGCCCGCGCACACTGCGGGCTTTTTTTCGCCCGTGGTGTGTTCAACTATCTAACGCCTTTTGAGCCGCTACGCTGCCTAGGCTGGTGTTTGTCCTTCCATCAAGAAGAAAGCACCATGACTTCAGCCATCGGCAACATCTATTCAGATGATCCGGATATCGCTGCCGAACGCCTGCAGCAGATGCGTGATCAACTGACTCGGCGCATCAACACTCATCCCCAGCCCGGCCGCCTGATCAACCAGCTCGCGCAGGCCGACCGGCGGTGTGTCGATTCGACCAGAGCGCTCGCCCGCTTGATAGGTCATGCGCCCCGGGTTCTGGGCGTGATTCGTGCCGCGCTGCGCAAGGAATTTGAAATTGACCCCGACAGCCTGCTGTTTACCCAGGCGGCATTGCCGGGGGCGGCCGCCAAAGTTGACAGTTTGACCGACCGGGCGCTGCTGTCGCTGGCATTGCCTTCGGTACCGGACAATCTCAATCAATTCACCTCCTTGAGTGTCAAGGGCGATCCAAACCGTCGGCTGCCGTATACGCCTTTGCAGGTGTTGCGACGCATGATCGCGATGAACCTGCTGGAGCGGTTGCCTCAAGCGGTCACGGAATATTGGCAGGCCTTGGCGCATGGATCGTGGCACACACGTCAGGAACGCTGGGCTGAATCATACGCCGCAGCTTTTGCCGAGCAGGCATTCATGGCACGGCAACTGGATGAGATTTCCAAAGCGGGAATGACGCTGGTCCAGCAATTGGTGGATGCCCCCGACACCGAGGCGCGCCAGCGCGCCGGGGGCAGTTGGGCCAGCGTGCGGGTAAGCCAATTGATGTGGCCAGGCTTGCCGGCAGTCGCGATTCCCGGGGCACTGCATATTTATCGAGACGGCGACCCCGAGGGCGCGCCGCATGTGATTTATCTGCCGGGCGTGGCCCGCCATTTTTACGAGTACCCGTCGTTCTTCTCGCTTCAATGCGGCCTGTTGGCGTTGACCAGTCAAACGCTGTTCGATGAACTCTGGCAATGCTTGCCATTAAAGCGTCGTCACCAATTATGCCGACCCGATCACCTGAGCCCAGCCTCCGTTGTCGTGCGTGGCGCGGCGGTGACGGAGGATGCGTTGGCGCTGAGCGCCCGGGCGTTGCTGGATGGCCAGTGGGCGAATGAGTTGGCCTGCGCGCTGGCGATCAATCATGCGCATGTGTTCGCTGCAAGCAGGCCGCGGCCTGAAACGTTGTCGGCCACGGCCTTTCTCCGTTCGATCGAGCAAGCTCGCAAACGGCTGGCAGGCAGCGCCCGGCTGCACAACGTGTGCGACCAATTACTTACCTGGGACCGGCAACGACGGGAGCCAGAAATCCTGTTTGCCAGTGCGATGCCCGAGCTGGCCCGGCTTACAGCAGAGCAACAGGTCAAACGCTATGAAAAAGGCCTGGTTGCGTTGCTTAACCAGGATGATCCGAGTGCGCAGAGCGCGGCGTTTGAACAGGTGTTGGCGCTCGAGCGTCAGCGCAAGGAGCACACGCAGGTGTTGAGCGCACAGATCAAGGATGCGCAGCATCAACTGTTCGATTTGCCGTTCTGGCTTGCGCGCCCTGGGGGAGGGCGCAGGCGTGCTGCGCTGTTTTTGCGCGCCCAGGTCGAAGCATTGCGCTGTGAGGTTGAGTTGCAACACCAGCTCAAGCTCATATCCACGGCGCATCGTGACGTGATTAGCGAAGTGCTGGACCAGCCTGCAGCGCGCAAACGCCCTGGCAGTCAAACCCAGGTGCTGTCGGTCTCGGTGGGCAGCGCGCCGGATGCCTTCTATCCGCTGCATAACGTGTGGGTGGTGACGCGAGTGACTGCGCTGAAAAAACCGGCAGGCGCAATTCCGGTGGTGCTGTATGCGTTTGGAGACTATGGCGGGCTTATGGCTTTTTCCGGCCTGGAGGCGCTGACGCAGGGGCTCAAAGCGACACTGGGCAGCAGTGACTATTCCAGGTTATGGGGTTGTGTCGAACGGGATAAGCTCCACGACTTGCGCGCCCATGCGGTGCGCAACACGCTGGCTGTGCGTTACGAGCCTGTCGACATCAGCCCCACGGGTCTCTCGCTGAAAAACCTGGTGATGTACTACGCAGGGTTGAGCAAACGCATCGGTGGCATGGCGGGGCTTTTCGGCGAGGTGAAGGATGCGATGGTCAGCCGCTTGTTGTGGGTGGTCGAGTTGCACCAACATCTCGCGTTTCCTCCCAACCATGCCTTGAGCCAGGCGTTGGCCAATGTGGACGTGCTGCGTAAAGTTGCGCTTGAGATGAAAGAATCTCCACCGTGGCTGGCCAGCGCAACGCGTACCCAGCTCAAACAATTCCAACGCCTCAAGCGCAGGTACCTGGGCAGTGCCGCTGCCGCTGAAAGCGGGCTCGTGCAGATCCTGCCTGACCTGGACACCTTCGCCCGCAGTGCGTTGATCGCTCGTTTGACTGAAGACGGTTTTTACCCGGAACTGGACATCGACAAGCCGTTGATCGACTTGCCGGATGACACCTACAGCAGTTTTTGTGGCCACGAAAGTCGCTGCACGCCGGGCGATCGCAAAGTCATCGTGACCCCCAGCCTCAAACGCCACACGTTCAGTATGCTGCAACTGGCGTTGCATAACCTTGACTCGCAAGCGCCCTGGACACGCCCGCGATTGACACGCGGCCGCTATCTGCAACCGCAGTGGCGCCAGCGACTGAACGCCGATTATCTGATCAACACCGTGTCTTCGCTGGATATCGGCGGTCATTACGCGATACGGGCCCACCGTGCATTTTACCCTGCGGGGGCGAGCGGTCAGAGGGAAGAACGTATCCCTGTGCTGATAAATCGCACGTTGCGGGATTGCGCGCAGATGCAGCTTTTTTCGGCGATCGCCCAGGGTTTGAGCGCCCAGGCGCAGAGCCTGTTCAAGGTTGCAATGGCAGCCCGCACGGCTGAAGACCTGTTAAAGAACGGGCATCGGCTGACGCTGTTCGTGGTACATCTGGTAGGGCACACGATGCTGCACGATCGTTACATCGCAGGCATTGTGGTGATGGCGGACCAGGCCAGCGGACGTTGCGTGGTTTACTGGCCGGCCGCGCCCCACGCGTTGGTCATCAGCGAATACACCAGTGTGGGAGTAGCCCTGGCGGCGCTCAATCGTATGGCGGCAGCGCCCGATTACGTTAAGGTTCTGGCGCGACAGGTTGCACCGGGTTGGGCATTCGAGGCCATCGCCCATAACGTCGATGCAACAAACAAGAACAGCTCGATTTATTACGTGGACTATATCCTCGCCGGTTTTTCATTCGTCGCAGGTGTGTGGAAGAGCTATGAGTTTTTCCGCTCATTCAAAATCACGCACCTTGAGCCTACGCCAGCGGTCAGTGAAATCGAAGAGCTGATCCACGAGCAGATTGCCAGTGCACCGTCGAACTGGTTGGCGGTGGTGCCCACCACCTACTGTGACGCCATGGCACTGCTGTATGCGGCCAGCTCGCTGGAGCTGCAAGGGCGGGTTCAAGCCGTCAGTAACTCCAGCTGGATGTTGGCGACTTATCGGGTTCAACGTCTTGAAGAGCAGAGCGAGGTCACCAGGCGCGGGTTGCTGGGTATTTTGATTCCGTTATTCGGTAAGGCTAACGACTTCCATGATTTGCTGTTGGCTGCCCGACGCTATCATCGCTTTGGTGACCCTAACGATGCCGTGGATGTGGCGTTCATGACCCTGTTTCTGGCGGTCGAACTGGCGACAGACTTTGCGCCTGTTCCCAAAGTGAGGGGCGGTAAGATCATAGGTATGCGTTCGCCGATGAAGGTTCTGAGTCGTATCCGTCGCTTGCCGATGGCAATACGTAGTCATTTGCCCAGCGCGTCTTCGTCGCTGGTGACGCAATCGAAGCTCTTGGACCGTTTCAGAATCAAGGGTAAGCCTGAGGGCGCCGTAGCGTTGAAAGGGCCGGGCAGGCAAGGCGTGCATGTCAAGAACGGCGAGCAGTTCGTTGCGGACGATACGCACCATTACCCGGTTTACCAGCGTGAAAACGAAGAGGTATTTCGCCTGCGAAATCGCCGGGAACCGGGGCTGGATGAGTTGGTCCTCAACATTCAAGAGCCTAAAGAGTGGTTGTTGGGCATGAATGCGCCACAACCTGGGCCCAGCTCCGGGGTGCATAACCCATGGCCCGTTTCCCCATTGCCGGATTGGCAACCCCCTCGTACGCGCACGGCTACCGAGAACCGGATTGTGCAGTCACGTACAACGGATACTCAATGGCTGAGTTGGCGTGTTCAAGTCCAACCCAGTCAAATTGTGGACTTTCCGGCGGCTGGCGTGTTTGAGGTAGGCGTGGGGCCCAGAGGTTCTGAGCTCAATGCCAGGTTTTTACGCGTGGCTCCTCCTTATACCGCCATCCAGGATCCGAACAGCGGTTTCTACCGGATGCTCCCGCAGGGTGATCGTGCACCGTTGAACGGCCTGGTGTTTATCACCCGAAATGAGCCACCGGGACGATCCGCGTTAGCCGATATCATGCGCTGGACAAGCACTGATATTCGCGACCAGCCTATTCCCGTATCACGCCTGCCTTCAGGGGGGTGGCAAAATCATCCGGCACTGTTCGACAGGCCGTTGAGGCAGTATGTGACCATGGCCTTTCCCACCCTGACGAATGACGCTCGAACGTTTGCCGTCATAAGGTTGGTTGAATTGTCAGGTCCTTCCCGGGCTGCCACGGCAAGCCATTTGCTTGACATCCGCGCGACGCTGGACGAATGGCTACCTGCGCCTCCTGCGAGGAGCGGTCAAACGGATGATTTACTCCGGATGTTGCGACCTAATGAACGGCGCAGCGAATATCTATACATCGGTTTTGAAGGCAAGGCGCCCGGCTTCACGCGTGTAGACTTCATACCGCCTCATCCGTTAGACCCGAGCCTGCAATATGCTGTCAGACCGGTCAGGACGCAGAGGCTTGAAGCAGAGCGCGCCGCCGTCAGAACCGTGTTGGAGCAGCAGGGTTACCGCATTGTGGACTTGTCTGTGCGACGCCCAGGGTTACCTCCTGGAGAAAACAGTATTGAATCAGTCGTGACTCATCCCCGTTCGAGCACAATTTACTACGTGGCCTACCAATGGTTTGAGATAGGGCGAATTAGCGTGAGAACGAAGCTTTCGGACAAGTGGGTTCGGGTAGCCATCAACTCCCACCCTGACTCTGCTTTATTAAGGGCGGTTGACAACGCGATGCAAGAACAACGCTTGGTGCGGATTGTGGCCGGTATCCAGTGGCCCACAAAGGGCCAGCTGGCCCCCACTGTTTATTTCGTCAAATTGAACCCTTAGCGTTGATGAGAGCCATTGCACCGGCGCCGCCAAACAGCGCAGCGCTGGTGCGGTTGAACCAGCTCTGGCCCGAACCGCTGCGCAAATACCGCGCGGCGCCATGGGCGCCCAAGCCGTAAGCCAACTTGCATAACAGGTCGAGCACCGTCCAGGTGGCGATCATGGTCAACAATTGCGGTAAAAACGCCTGCTCGGCGCTGAGAAACTGCGGCAGGAAGGCCGCAAAAAACAGGATGTCCTTGGGGTTGCTGGCCCCCAGTACGAAGGCCCGGCCAAACAACGCACCAAAGCGCGGCACCGCCGGGGACTGCGGCACTTCGGCGCCTGCGCTCGGCAGGCGAGATTGCTGCCAGCTTTGCCAGGCGAGGTAGAACAGGTACAGCGCGCCGACGATCTTCAGTGCGCTGAACAATTGCTCGGATGCCAGCAACAGCGCGCCGAGGCCAAGTGCCGAGGCGCTCAGCAGACAGATCGAAGCAAATACGCCGCCCAGAAACGCCGGGTAAGAGCGGCGCAGGCCGAAGTTGAGGCTGTTGCTGATCATCAACAATGACAGCGGGCCGGGGATCAGGATCACCACCAGCGCAGCGCCGCTGAACAACAGCCAGGTATCCAGGTTCATCTACAGTTCTCCCTTACGTGCAAAAGCCCCACCCTAAGGTGAGGCGGTTTTTCAGCCCTTCCTGAACTACAGAAAGATGAACTTGGCGATAAAGATCGCGCACAGCACCCACAGGCTGATGGAAATTTCACGGTACTTGCCGGTGCCGGCCTTCAACGCCACATAGGTGATAAAGCCCAGGGCGATTCCGTCGGCGACCGAAAATGTCAACGGCATCATGATCGCGGTCACGATGGCCGGAATGCTGTCGGTGGCTTCATCCCAATTGATATGGGCCATGCTCGCCATCATCAGCATTGCCACGTAAATCAACGCGCCCGCCGTGGCATAGGCGGGAATCATGCCCGCCAGCGGCGCGAAAAACATTGCCGCCACAAACAGCACGCCTACAGTCACGGCAGTCAAGCCGGTGCGGCCGCCGGCAGCGACACCGGCAGCGCTTTCCACATAGCTGGTCACAGGCGGCACGCCAACCATGGCGCCGAATACGCTGGAAGCACTGTCGGCTTTTAATGCACGAGACAGGTTGTCGATCTTGCCGTCTGCCTTGACTAGCCCGGCGCGTTGGGCAACGCCCATCAGTGTACCGGCAGTGTCGAACATGTGTACAAAAAGAAAGGCAAATACCACGCTGATCATGCTCACATTGAACACACCCATCACGTCCATGGCCATCCAGGTCGGTGCCAGGCTCGGTGGGGTGGAGAGAATGCCGTTGTAATGCACCAGGCCCAGGCCCCAGCCCGCCAGGGTCACGGCGATGATACTGATCAGGATCGCGCCGAATACGCGGTGGTAACTGAGGATGGCGATCAGCAGGAAGCACACCGCCGCCAGCAGTGGGGCGGGTTCATGCAGGGAGCCGAGCTTGATCAGGGTGGCCGGGCTGTCGACGATAATGCCGGCGGTTTTCAGGCCGATCACCCCCAGGAACAGGCCCACGCCCGCGCCCATGGCATGGCGCAGGCTGACCGGGATACTGTTGAGCAACCATTCGCGTATGCGTGACAGCGTCAGGATCATGAACAGCACACCCGAGACAAATACCGCGCCGAGGGCGGTTTCCCAGTTGTAGCCCATGGTGCCGACCACGGTGTAGGTGAAAAACGCGTTCAAGCCCATGCCCGGCGCCAGGCCGACCGGCCAGTTGGCGTACAGGCCCATCAACAGGCAGCCCAGGGCGGCGGCGATGCACGTGGCGACAAACGCCGCGCCGTGATCGATACCGGCATCGGCCATGATGTTGGGGTTGACGAAGATGATGTAGGCCATGGTGATGAACGTGGTGAGGCCGGCGATCAACTCGGTCTTCACTGTGGTGCCATGCAAGCGCAGTTTGAACAGGCGTTCCAGCCAGCCGCCTTGCGGCGTGGCGAGGTCCAACGTAGGGGCTTCGGTTTTACGGCTATCCACAGCGAGTACTCCTCAATCGTTTTATTGTTATGTCCAGCGCCGGTCACATGAGTGGGCGACAGCGCTTTGAGGTACCGGCGGGCTTTGTTGACCAAAAGGTCAGGAACTCGCACGAAGCGAATTATGCTTTTGTATACAAATAAAGCAAATAATGTTTTCGAATATCTCGGCGAAAAGGGATGAAAGGCCCAGGCCAAGGGATTTATTCTGCACGACGCCTTGAAACAAGCCTTCGATACCCGCACCTTGTGGGCGCAAGCATTCGGTCAGCGCGGCGAAAAAGGGGAGCCCCATGTACAAGGTTTATGGCGATTACAAGTCGGGCAATTGCTACAAGGTCAAATTGATGCTCAATCTGTTGGGCATCCCGTATGAATGGATCGATATCGATATCCTCAAGGGTGATACCCAGACCCCGGCGTTCCTGGCCAAGAACCCCAATGGCAAGGTCCCGGTATTGGAGCTCGAAGACGGCACCTGCCTGTGGGAATCCAATGCGATTCTTAATTTCCTCGCCGATGGCAGCGAATTTCTGCCGACCGAACCGCGCCTGCGCACGCAAGTCCTGCAGTGGCAATTCTTCGAGCAATACAGCCACGAGCCCTACATTGCGGTGGCGCGGTTCATTCAGTTTTACCTGAACATGCCCGAGGATCGGCTGGAAGAATACAAGACCACCCACAAAGGCGGTTACAAGGCCTTGAGGGTGATGGAGCGTCAGCTTCAAGCCACGCCTTATTTAGTGGGCGAGCAATTTTCCATTGCCGATATTGCGTTGTATGCCTACACCCATGTGGCCCATGAAGGCGGCTTTGACCTGGCGCCGTATCCGGCGGTGCAGGCGTGGTTGCAGCGCGTGGCCAGTCATCCCAAGTACGTGGCGATGCTCGACTGACTCCCTCGGTCCAATGTGGGAGCTGGCTTGCCTGCGATAGCGTCACTCTGGTGCCCCGGCTAAACCGAGGTGTCTGCATCGCAGGCAAGCCTGCTCCCACATTGACCGCAGCGGGCTTCAGATCGCTGCGAAGCGCTTGTCCAGGTAGTCGATGATCACCTTGGAGTCATACATCCAGGTGGTCTGGCCGTTCTCTTCGATGCGCAGGCACGGCACCTTGATCTTGCCGCCTTGCTCCAGCAGGGTCTGGCGGTCCTGCTCGTTGTTTTTCGCGTCTTTAAGGGCTACCGGCACGTTCAGGCGATGCAGGGTGCGCCGCGTCTTCACGCAAAACGGGCAGGCGTGGAACTGATACAGCGTCAGCGCTTTGGCCGCTTCGTTCACTTGCGCCTGTTGTTCGGCAGGGCGTTGCTTTTTGCGTGGACGGGTCAGGAAATCGCCGGCGATGATGATCTGGCCGAGGCCCACTCGAAGTGCTTTGACGAACATGGCTGTTACCTCTTGCCCATAACTGAGGGGGCGCAGCTTACCTGATTTCTGCAGGCGAAAAAAAACCGGCGATGAACGCCGGTTCTTTTCTGCCCCGCCGGTTACTTGATCAGGCTGAGGAATTCGCTGCGAGTGGCCGCGTTGTCGCGGAACTCACCGAGCATCACCGAGGTGATCATCGACGAGTTCTGTTTCTCCACACCGCGCATCATCATGCACATGTGCTTGGCTTCGATCACCACGGCCACGCCCAGGGCGCCGGTCACTTCCAGCACCGCATCGGCGATCTGGCGGCTGAGGTTTTCCTGGATCTGCAAGCGGCGCGCATACATGTCGACGATGCGTGCGACCTTCGACAGGCCCAGCACTTTGCCGCTCGGGATATAGGCCACGTGGGCCTTGCCGATAAACGGCAGCAGATGGTGTTCGCACAACGAGTACAGCTCGATGTCCTTGACCAGCACCATTTCGCTGTTATCGGAGCTGAACAAGGCACCGTTGGTGACTTCCTCGAGCGTCTGTTCATAACCGCGGCAAAGGTACTGCATCGCCTTGGCGGCACGCTTTGGCGTGTCGAGCAGACCCTCGCGGGAGACGTCCTCGCCGAGTTGGCCGAGAATCTCTGTGTAATTCTGTTCCAGGGACATGAAACTACCTGTGGGATTTTCGCAAAGCGCAAGGTTACGGTGGCGGGCACATCGCTGCAAGCCTGACGATGGCACTTTACTCGTCGCGGCCTTCGAGCATGGTGCGCTTGAGCATCACATACACCGCACCGGCGCCGCCGTGGCGGGCCTGGCAGGAGGTAAAACCAAGCACTTGGGCATGTTGACGCAGCCAGGTGTTGACGTGGCTCTTGATCATTGGCCGCTTGCCATCCAACCGCACGGCCTTGCCGTGGGTCACACGCACACAGCGGATTTCGAATTTGGTTGCTTCGGCGAGGAAAGCCCACAGGGTTTCCCGGGCCTTTTCCACGTTCATGCCGTGCAGGTCGAGGCTGCCTTCGAACGGGACCTGGCCGGCCTTGAGCTTGCGCATCTGGCTTTCCTGCACGCCGTCGCGGGCCCACATCAACTCGTCTTCGGGGCCGACGTCAATCACGAACTGATCCGACAGGCCATCCACGGTGGTGGCATCGGTGCGCACGGTCGCGGCCTGGCGCAGCTTGGCGATCTGCGCCCGGTCGGCCTTGGGTTTGCCGGTGTCGGCGCGGTCGTGCTTGATCGGCTTGACGCCGCGCAGCTCGTTTTTGAACAGGGAAAAATCGTCGTCTTGCATGTCAGCCTCCGCGAAGGGCGGGCAGTTTACCTAAATCGCGGCGGCCAGGGCGTAGCAAACGCTATCCAAGCGCCATCAGTCGTGCTTTTTCATCAGATGCGAGGCGATATTCAACGACAAGGGCTGGCGCATCCGCCGACGGCTGCGGCGCCATAACCATACGCCCAACCACAGCACCAGCAGGCCGATCACCAGCAGAATCGCCGAGCCGCCTGGGCTGGCATTCAATTCGCCCAGTGCCGGCGAGTGCCCAAACAGGCCGGCGCCACCAGCGCCCGCCAACAACAAACCTATGATCGCCAGCAACGCGGCAATGCCCGCCACCAGGCGCAGACGCCAGTTGCTCGGGCCCTTGGGGCGCAAGCGACGAGCATCAAAACCATCGGATATCTTCATTCCGACCTTTCCTCCAGGGTATCGGCCCTTCGACCGGACAATACACAGGTTGTTCCGGAGGGAGGGGTAAATGCGCCAAATGAAAGGGCTTTGCGGATGAGCGGAGCAATAAACGCGCCGCTCAACGCAGGAATGATCAGATCAGATCTTTAGTCAGTGCGAGGGTGGCGAAGTTGTCGGCCATGATCGCCATTTCGGTCTGCTGCACGTGATCGGCGCTCAGGATGCCGCCCTTGTAGGGCAGGTCGCGGGTGGCGCAGGCGTCTTCCACCAGGGTGCAGCGAAAGCCCAGGTTCTTGGCCGCGCGCACGGTGGTGCTGACGCTGGAGTGGCTCATGAAGCCGCAGACGATCAGGTCCAGGGAGCCAAGGTCTTGCAGGTGTTTTTCCAGGCCGGTGCCGTGGAAGGCGCTCGGCAGCAGTTTGCCGATGATGGTTTCGTCACCTTCAGGCTCAAGGCCCGGGATGAATTCGCCGCGCTCGCCCTGTGGGTCAAACAGACCGCCTACGGTGCCCAGGTGGCGCACATGCACAATCGGGCGCCCGGCGTTGCGCGCGGCGCTGACCAGTTGTTTGATATTAGCGACAGCTGCGTCCATGCCCGAGAGGGCGAGCGGGCCGCTGAGGTATTCCTTCTGGGCGTCGATGATCACGAGGGTCGCATGACTGAGGTTGGCTGCTGCGTAACCGCGACCGCTGAGTTGAAACATCGTCTTTGGAACGGACATTCTGGGGCTCCTGTGAGTGGGGCTTTTGCGACATTGTCCACTGGCTGAGCGCTTCTGTGAATCGCTACTATCGTAAGGTACGCCGTTGCTGGCGTGCAGCCATGTCAAGAGGTGAGCCTGTTTAACACAATGCGGGTCAATTGGATGAAAATCGACGTACGGTGCCAGGCTTTTCGTACATCGTCGGTACAGGTGAAGGCTGTTAGAATCGCCAGTCGTTTTTTCCAGGAGCTTGCCCCGTGATCACTTCCCGCCTGCGCACCTTGCGCGACCATATCCGTTGGGCTGTCAGCCGTTTCCATGGGGAAGACCTGTTTTTTGGCCATGGCACCGACAATGCCTGGGACGAAGCCCGCCAATTGGTGCTCGGCGCCTTGCACCTGCCGTGGGAAATTGCCGACAGCTACCTCGATTGCAACCTCGAAGAAGAGGAAATCTCCCATGTGCAGCGTTTACTGCATCGTCGTATTCACGAGCGTGTGCCCACCGCTTACCTGTTGAAAGAGGCCTGGTTCTGCGGCATGTCGTTTATTGTCGATGAGCGCGTGCTGATCCCGCGTTCACCGATTGGCGAACTGATCGAAAACCGCTTCGAACCCTGGTTGGCGCAGCCACCGGTGCGCATTCTTGACCTGTGCACTGGCTCCGGTTGCATCGGCATTGCCTGTGCCTACGAGTTCCAGGAGGCCGAAGTGGTGCTGGGTGACCTGTCCTTCGAAGCCCTTGAAGTGGCGAACCAGAATATCGAGCGCCATGGCGTCGATGAGCGGGTCTATACCGTGCAGGGCGATGGTTTTGACGGTTTGCCGGGCCAGCGTTTCGACCTGATCGTGTCAAACCCGCCGTATGTGGATGCCGAAGACTTTGCCGACATGCCGGACGAATACCAGCACGAGCCGGAGCTGGGCCTGGCCTGCGGTGACGACGGTTTGAACCTGGTACGCCGGATGCTGGCCGAAGCGGCGGACCACCTGACCGAGAAGGGTTTGCTGATTGTCGAAGTGGGCAACAGCCAGGTGCATGTTGACGCGCTGTACCCGGAAGTGGACTTTGCCTGGCTGGACTTCCAGCGGGGTGGGCATGGGGTGTTTATGTTGACGGCTGAGCAGTGCCGCCAACACCAGGCCGTTTTCGCTGCCCGGATCTGATTGTAGACACGCTGTAGGAGCGAGCTTGCTCGCGAAAAGCGCCAACGATAACGCGTGTTTCCTGAATAAACGCGGCGCCTATGGGTTTTTCGCGAGCAAGCTCGCTCCTACTGGCATCAGGGCAAGCCTCACACTGACCGCATTGCAGCCTATCAGCGGTGCGTGGCAATCCAGATCAACAAGCCCGCCTGAAACACCGTAAACGCCACCAGGCAGGTGATGGTAAAGCGCAGCCCGCTGTCCTCACGCTTGAACTTGATGACTTTTTCCTCTTCCTTGCGCAGCTTCACTTCCTGTTCCGCCAGGTTCTGATCGGCCTGTTGCAGCATCTGCGCAGCTTCGAGAATCTCCACGAACTGCACCTTCTCGGTGTTCCAGCTGTCCAGCACGTCGCCGACCTTGCCCGGCTGCACATTGCCTTTGAGGTGCTGCACATCGGCATAGGCCACATCAAATCCCTGGATACGCAGGAAGTGATCGCGGCGCAGGCGCGTGGCTTCGTTGAGGGCGTCCTTGTTGGCCAGGTCCACACCGTCGACGCGGTAGTGGGACCACTTCTTTTTCGCCCAGGCGGCGGCCTGAGCCACCAGGAAGCGGCCGATACCGCGGTTGGCCGGTTCGATTTCCAGGCTGTTACCAGGGCCGAAATGCACGCGGTGTTTATCGTGGTCCACCCAGATATCCAGGTGGTTCTGCTCGCTGCGTACCCGCTGGCCGGGCAGTTGAACAACCATGCGCAACAGGCTGTGGTGCCTGTCATGGCGCTCGGCGTAGCCGAACTGCACGAAGCGCAACGGTCGTGCACCCGTGGCACGGTCGGTTGTCAGCGGAGCCAGGCGCAGCATCTTGAAATGTTCGGCGTGGACGTCCGCCCACGGCAGGGCCGCCGCCTCGACGGCCGCGGTTGCAGTCGAGGTGTCGGGGGTAGATTCGGGTGTTGCTTCGGTGGTTGTCATGCGGCGCGATCCTGTCCAAGCCCAGCAAGCCGACAGTCTTTTTACTGTCGACTCTGGACTTATCGGCCGCTTTCCCCAGGACTGGAGGCAAATTGTCGCTTAACGGGGTTGAAGTCCGTCGATAAACGCGACGATACGCTGGCCCAGTTCGGCGGCCAGCGGCAGTTTCGGGTCATTGTAGGAGGCCAGTTGCTGCTTCACGTTGTTGGGCACGATGCGCATGACGTGGTTCATGCCTTCGATGACCCTCAACTGCGCGTCGGGCTTGGCTTGTTTGAGCTGCTGGGCATCCGCGACACCGACCTGAATATCGTTGGTGCCCTGGATGATCAATGCCGGCATGTTCAGCCTGGCGAAGGCGGCCGATGGATCGGCGCGGAACAGGCTGATCAGGTAGGGCTGCACGCTCGGCCGGAAGATGCCCTCCAGTGGGCGCGGTACGTCGGTATCCACCTGGCCGGCCTTGAGGTGGTCGAGGATTTCATTGCTGCGCAGCAACAGGGCAGGGGGCAAGTGATCGGCCAGTTGCTGACGAATCACCTGGTCGACCGGACGCGCGCTGCCAGACAAGGAAATGACCCCGGCCGGTTCAAGCTGCGGCGCGGCGAGGGCGGCGACCAGCGCGCCTTCACTGTGGCCCAGCACAATCAGTGGGCCCATGCGCTTGTCGGCCTTGAGCAACTTGCCCCAGGCCACGGCGTCGGCCACATAGGCGTCGAGGGTGAGGTTGCGCTCATCCGGCGTGGCGGCCAGGCTGGCGGCCACGCCGCGCTTGTCGTAGCGCACGCTGGCGATGTTATGCCGGGCGAGCACCCAGGCCAGGCGCTTGAGGCTGTCATTGCGGGCGCCGTCGGCGCTGTTGCCATTGCGGTCGGTAGGGCCGGAGCCGGCGATGATCAGCACCACCGGCACGGGTTTGTCGGATTGAGGCAACAATAATGAGCCAAACAGTTGGCCGCTGCCGGTGTCCAGGCTGATAGGGCGTTGCAGTACCACAGGGGAGGCGGCCTGGACCGCGGCGGTAAACAGGGTGAGGGTGAACAGCAGAACTCGCAGCATCATCGCGCCATCATCAGTGAGGTGCCGGTTGGACCAATGTCTACCGGTAAGGTTTCGAGGATGAACTAGTCGGTTAGCCTGCGTATACTGGCCGCCTTAAGTTATTACGGTTGACTTGATTCAACTGATTTCACGGAGCGCCCTGCATGTCCGGCAATACCTTCGGCAAGCTGTTCACTGTCACCACCGCCGGCGAAAGCCACGGCCCGGCGTTGGTCGCCATTGTCGACGGCTGCCCACCAGGCCTCGAGCTGAGCCTGGACGACCTGCAGCGCGACCTCGACCGCCGCAAGCCCGGCACCAGCCGCCACACCACCCAGCGCCAGGAGCCGGACGAAGTCGAAATCCTTTCCGGGGTGTTCGAGGGCCGCACCACCGGCTGCGCCATTGGCCTGTTGATTCGCAACACCGACCAGAAGTCCAAGGACTACTCGGCCATCAAGGACCTGTTCCGTCCGGCCCATGCCGACTACACGTACCACCACAAATACGGCGAGCGCGACTACCGCGGCGGTGGCCGCAGCTCGGCGCGCGAAACCGCCATGCGCGTGGCCGCCGGTGCCATCGCCAAGAAATACCTGGCCACCCAGGGCATTGTCATCCGTGGCTACATGAGCCAGTTGGGCCCGATTGAGATCCCGTTCAAAACCTGGGACAGCGTGCAAGACAACGCCTTCTTCTGTCCCGACCCGGACAAGGTGCCCGAGCTGGAAGCCTATATGGACCAGCTGCGCCGCGACCAGGACTCCGTCGGCGCCAAGATCACCGTGGTGGCCGAAGGCGTGAAGCCGGGCCTGGGCGAGCCGATCTTCGACCGCCTTGACGCCGAACTGGCCCACGCGCTGATGAGCATCAACGCAGTGAAGGGCGTGGAGATCGGTGCGGGTTTCTCCTGCGTTGCCCAGCGCGGTACCGAACATCGCGATGAGCTGACGCCTGAAGGTTTCCTCAGCAATAACGCCGGTGGCATCCTTGGCGGTATTTCCTCCGGCCAACCGATTGTTGCGCACCTGGCGCTCAAGGCGACTTCGAGCATTACTACCCCGGGCCGTTCGATCGATGTACACGGCAACCCGGTGGACGTGATCACCAAGGGCCGTCACGACCCGTGCGTCGGCATCCGCGCCACGCCGATTGCCGAGGCCATGATGGCCATCGTGTTGATGGACCACCTGCTGCGCAACCGTGGGCAAAATGCCGATGTGCGTGTGACCACACCGGTACTGGGTCAGCTGTGATCGCCGCCGGCACGCGAGCGAGCTTGTTGTGGCGAGCAAGCTTGCTCGCGCTGGGCGGTGAAGCAGCCCCAATAAAATGACCCCCGTGCTCCCATACTGGCGCCTCTCCAGCTTCTACCTGTTCTACTTCGCCCTGCTCGGGGCGACAGCGCCGTTCCTGGCGCTGTACTTCGATCACCTGGGTTTTTCCAGTGCGCGCATCGGCGAGCTGGTGGCCATCCCCATGCTGATGCGCTGCGTGGCGCCGAACCTGTGGGGCTGGATCGGCGACATCACCGGCCGGCGCCTGGCCATCGTGCGATTTGGCGCGGTCTGTACCCTGGCCAGTTTTTGTCTGATCTTCTTCAGCAAGACCTACGCCTGGCTGGCGATGGTCATGGCCCTGCACGCGTTCTTCTGGCACGCAGTGCTGCCGCAGTTTGAAGTCATCACCCTGGCCCACCTGCACAAGCAAACCTCGCGCTACAGCCAGATCCGTCTGTGGGGCTCCATCGGCTTTATCCTCACCGTCGTGATCATGGGGCGCCTGTTCGACTGGCTGAGCCTGGATATCTACCCGGTCGTGGTGGTGGTGATCATGGCCGGCATCATCGGCGCCAGCCTGTGGGTGCCCAATGCCCAGCCGGCCAGTCATGGCAACCGCCTGGCCGGTGACGGCTTCCTCAAACAACTGCGCAGCCCCGGGGTGCTGGCGTTCTATGCCTGCGTAGCACTGATGCAAATGAGCCATGGCCCGTATTACACCTTCCTCACCCTGCACCTGGAACACTTGGGCTACAGCCGTGGCGTGATCGGTATGTTGTGGGCCCTGGGGGTGGTGGCGGAGGTGCTGATGTTCCTGGCCATGAGCCGCATCCTTGCGCGCTTTTCGGTGCGCCGGGTGCTGCTGGCCAGCTTTGTGCTGGCAGCGTTGCGCTGGTTGCTGCTGGGCTCCTTCGCCGAATTTTTCTGGGTGTTGCTGTTGGCGCAACTCATGCACGCGGCCACATTCGGCAGTTTTCACGCGGCGGCGATTGCCTTCGTGCAGCGCAGCTTCGGTGATCGTCAGCAGGGCCAGGGTCAAGCCCTGTATGCTGCTTTGGCCGGTACCGGCGGTGCCCTCGGTGCTCTGTATTCCGGGTATAGCTGGAACCTCTTGGGTCCGACCCTGACATTCAGTATCGCCAGCCTCGCGGCCCTGGCCGCCGCCATTATTATTGGCCTTCGATTGCAAGAGCCGAACCAAGGAACCGTGCAATGAGTTATGTAGCCGTCTACCACATCGCCACTGCAAACACCCCCAACAAGGTGTTGACCCATTTCGACGACATCCAGTCGACCCTGGCCGAGCACGGCGTAGGCTTTGAACGCTGGCAGCCCGGCGTTATCGAGAAAGGCGCCAGTGAGGCGCAAATGATCACAGCGTACCGTCCACAGATCGATGCCCTTGGCTATGCCACGACGCAGGTGGTCAGCGTGACGGGTGATCATCCCCACAAGCCCGAGTTACGTGATCAGTTCCTGGTAGAGCGCACCTACAGTGAAGATAGCGCGTGCTTCTTCATCGCCGGCCAGGGCCTGTTCATGTTGCATGTGGGGGATTACGTATACGGCGTGCGTGCCGAGAAAAATGACCTGCTGGTTATCCCGGCGGGTATACCGCACTGGTTCGACATCGGCGAGAACCCGCATTTGGTGGCGCTGCGTTTGTTCAACACCGCCCAGGGCGAGGTGCCGACGTTCAGCCCAGATCCTATTGCCGCTGGTTTTCCAGGGCTGGACGACTAAGCATACATATCTAAATGTTCAACCCAGGCAAGTTGGAACTTGTTGTGGGAAAAAGCCTGAATATTCGTAGGGTAAAGCTGTTTGTTCTGTGTTGTACGCTTTCATTCCGCTCGTTATGTAACTCTCTGTGCGGCGCCAATGTTTATGTCATCTGTCAATAGGAGGAGTCCGAAAGGCGGTGCCGCATCAGCATATATAAGGAGAGAGCAATGAGCAGCCCAGACCAGACGTGTCACCCCATGGATAGCGTGCCGACGGCTATCAGAAAACGCCTGAACTTGTCCGGCAAGCCCCTTACACCAACGGAGCTGGAAATCCTGCGGTGGGCTTCCGAGGGCAAGACCATCTGGGAAATCAGCCAGATTCGCGCCACCTCCGAAGCGGCGGTCAAGTTCCATCTGCGCAATATCTACGGCAAGCTGGACGTCACCAACCGGGTACAGGCGAAAAACGAAGCCACTCGCCAAGGCTTGTGCTGAAGCCACAAAAAAGGGCCGCGACGCTCAACGGCGTCGCGGCCCTTTTTATGTCTGTCGTTTATGCCGAATGGTAAGTCGGCAGCGCGAAGCGGTTCTGGCTTTGCAGCATCGAAATCTGTGGCAACTCGCTGGCTTGTTCGGCCAGGTCACGGCGAATGGCGCTGATCACCCAAGTCAGTTGATCGGCGGTGTGCAGTTGCTGGTACGAGATCGAGCGCTTGACCTGTTTGCCTTCGCTGTTGCGCAAGGTCAACAGGATGCCACCGTCTGGACGGGGCTGGGTGGTGACGTCGTAGTTGGAGAATACTGAAGCGAATTTATCTTGGATCAGGCTCATGTCTATCAGCTCCATTGGCTCAAGTTGGCAAGCATGGAGTGATAAGTGCAGTGATTGTGCCAGTATTGGTTAAAGAAAAAAGTCTTTTAAAATCAGTAAGTTATAAAATTTTCTGATTTTCATTTTCGTGCAATTTGCATGAAAGGCCATCGTGCATCCTGCATTTTGCGTTATTTGCTCGACGACTTGGGGACGGTGTCGGGCTTGCCTTACCGCTATTGACCGCTTTTTTTGCTGGAAAATTCCATTGATCGCGGCAGCTGTCCTTTGGGATACAAAACTTTGCAAATCCCGCGTGTACAGCCAAAGAAGGGCTGACGTATTTTCCTGTAACGCATCGCGCGAACCCAAGGGCCTGTCGATGTATCCGGACCCGACCAAAAATAAGAAAAAGGACGTCCCGCCATGAGCCATCGGCAAAACGACATGATTACCTGGGGCATGATGCTGCGAAAGGTGCCAGCCATCGTTCGAGCGCTCCCCCGTGTGGTTCGCGGTATGCGTGCGGCCAATGTCACTGACCCCAGGCAACCTTGCGGCCTGGGTTGGCATTTCGAGCAAGCGACCTTGCGCAATCCTGACGGTGCTGCGCTGCTTTACGCTGACAAGGTGATCAGCTACCGCGACGCCAATCAGCAGGCCAATCGCATCGCCCATTACCTGCACGACCAGGGTGTTCGCAAAGGCGACGTGGTGGCGCTACTGATTGAAAATCGTCCCGAGTTGCTGCTCAACGTATTGGCTGTGGCCAAGTTGGGCGGTGTCTGCGCCATGCTCAATACGTCGCAGACCCAGGGGACGCTGGTGCACAGCCTGACGTTGGTCAACCCGGTTGCCATTGTGGTGGGGGCAGAGTTGCTGAGCGCCTACGCGGCGGTGCGCGATCAGGTGCAGATTCCGCCCCAGCGCACCTGGTATGTGGCGGAGCCACCCGACAGTGCGATTCCCGAGGGCTATATCGACCTGATGGCCGCCAGCGCCGGGCACCCGGTAGACAACCTTGCGATCTGCGCGCAGATTTCATACAACGATCCCTGCTTCTATATTTATACCTCCGGCACCACCGGCCTGCCCAAGGCCGGCATCATGAAGCATGGACGCTGGACCAAGACCGCCGTGAGCTTCGGCAGCATTGCCCTGGACATGTCAACGCAGGACGTCCTCTATTGCACCTTGCCGCTGTATCACGGCACCGGTTTGTGTGTGTGCTGGGGCTCGGCCATTATCGGCGCGTCCGGCTTCGCCATTCGACGCAAATTCAGCGCCAGCCAGTTCTGGGAGGATGCGCGCAGGTTCAACGCGACCACTCTCGGCTATGTCGGTGAGTTATGCCGCTATTTGCTCGACCAGCCGCCCAGCGACCAGGATTGCGATAACCGCGTGACCAAGATGGTTGGCAATGGCCTGCGCCCCGGCGTGTGGGCGCAGTTCAAACAGCGCTATGAGGTCGAGCATATCTGCGAGCTGTATGCGGCCAGTGACGGCAATATCGGTTTTACCAACGTGCTGAATTTTGACAACACCATCGGCTTTTGCCTGCAGCATTGGGCGTTGGTGGATTACGCCCCTGATACAGGGGAGCCGTTGCGCGGCAGTGACGGGTTCATGCACAAGGTCTCCACGGGCGGGCAGGGCTTGTTGCTGGCGAAGATCGATGAAAAGTCGCCGTTCGATGGTTACACCGACCCCGAGAAAAATCGCAAGGTGGTGATCAGCGACGTCTTCGAGAAAGGCGATCGCTATTTCAATACCGGCGACCTGGTACGCAGCATCGGCTTCGGTCATGCGCAATTTGTTGATCGCCTGGGCGACACCTACCGATGGAAGGGTGAAAACGTCTCGACCACCGAAGTGGAAAACGTGCTGCTGCAACATCCGCAAATCGCCGAAGTGGTGGCTTATGGTGTCGAGATCGCGAACACCAATGGCCGTGCAGGCATGGTCGCCATCACCCCCAGTGAGTCTTTGGCTGCCCTGGACATGCGCGAACTGCTGCAATTTGCTCACGGCCAGTTGCCGCATTATGCGGTGCCGCTGTTCCTGCGGATCAAGGTGAAGATGGAAACCACCGGCACCTTCAAGTACCAGAAAATGAAACTCAAAGAGGAAGCGTTCGACCCCGCCCTGGCCGGCAATGACCCGGTGTATGCCTGGCTGCCGGGTTCGCAGAGCTACGTGCCGGTTACCGGGCAGTTGTTGGCGCAGATCCAGGGCGGGCACTTTCGTTATTGATTCTGGCTATGGCGGCTTTTGACAAAAAAGCCATGACAGCGGGGAACTCCATCGCGACACTGGGCGCCTTATCCAGTTACACAAGCCGCCTCAGCAAGGAGCCCCCATGTCAGACCAGCCTAAACAAATGACCGAAGACGAAGCTGCCGAATTTGCCGAGCAGGTTTTCGACGTGGCTCGCCGCGGCGACGCCGCCATGCTCGCTGCGTTGTTGGCCAAGGGCTTGCCGGCCAACTTTCGTAATCACAATGGCGACACCTTATTGATGCTCGCGGCCTACCACGGCCACGCCGAGGCGGTGAAAGTGTTGCTCGAATTCAAGGCCGATCCCTTGATCGCCAACGACAAAAATCAGCTGCCGATTGCCGGCGCAGCGTTTAAAGGCAACCTGCCGGTGGTTCAGGCGCTGATCGAGGGCGGCACGCCGGTTGAGGCGGCCTCATCGGACGGGCGTACGGCGTTGATGATGGCGGCGATGTTCAACCGCGTTGAAATGGTCGAGTACCTGCTCGGTCAAGGCGCCAATCCCAAGGCTATCGACGCGCAAGGCGCCACGGCGCTGGCGGCGGCACAGACCATGGGCGCGGTGGATACGGCGGCGCAGTTGCAGAAACTGGTGTAGGCTACGCGCCCTCCAAAACCCGCTCGCTACAGGATCGCCCATGAAAACCGCCCTCGTCGAACTCATCAGCAAAATCAGCGCCGGCGTCATGGCTGAGGATGAGGTGGCGCGTATCGCCGACGAAGCGGCGCAAGCCTACGCAGACCCGGTAGCGTTCCTGGCGGCAAACCCGGATATCAACTACGACGACAGCTTCCCGATCCCGCTGGGAGAGTGGGTGGTGGTGGGCAGTCTGCCCGATACGGTGTTGTTCCAGGCTGATACCTACGGCGACCTGTTTGCCCAGATCGTCGCCTCGTTTGGTCCGGGCGTGGCCTTCAATCTCAAACCCAAGCAATTGGCCAAGACTGAAGACCTGACGGCGTTGAACCGCATCCAGATCCAGATGAGCGCCCTGAGCCCGGAAGACGGCGGTTATGTGCTGATGAACTTCAGCCAACTGCTGGATGACGAAATCCAGGCCGTATTGGTGTTCGGCAATGACCTGCCGCGCGTGCTGCAACTGTGCGCTGAAGTGGGCATCAAGGCTGAACCGTCGCTTGAAGCACTGAAGATCGCCGTACACGTCTGAAATTAAAACGGAACCCCCGCCAAGGCTGACTATCCTACAAGTGCATGCCCTCACTTTAGGAGCGACACCATGGGTTCCACTTTCAACGGTCTGATTGGCCTGATCATCCTCGCGCTGGATATCTGGGCGATCATCAACGTGTTCAAAAGCGGCGCAAGCACGGGCGCCAAAGTGCTGTGGATCCTGTTGATCCTGCTGTTGCCGGTACTGGGTCTGATTATCTGGGCTATCGCCGGGCCACGCGGTAACGTGCGGATCTAAGACCTCACTCCTTCTGGAGTGGGCTCAGTCAATGTGGGAGGGGGCTTGCCCCCGATGGCGGCCTAAGAGCCGGCCAGGATGTTGGGCTTTGATCGAGTACATATCCGTTATTTGGGTAACGGCTGCTATTGGTTCCGCTTTTACAGCGGGTCACTTTTGGAAAAGAGCCCCAAAAGTAACCAAAAGGGCTCTTGCCCCACCACTCGGCACCTCGCCTAGGCTCGGTGTGCCCGTAATCCGCCATGGATTTGGGGGGCCGCCGCCACGCGCCATCCATGGCGCGGGGCGGCTAAACCGGCATCCCTGCCGGTTTACCCCCCAAATCCCTGTCGAATTCCGGCCAGCGTGGTTTGACGGGGCGCCTGAGATCAAGATCAAAAGCAGATCAAAAGCAGATCAAAAGCAGATCAAGAGCGGCTCGCTTCGCATCGTGGTTAGGTCGGCAGCGGCTACAAAAAGTTGTGTAGATACCCATGGTTATCGGGGGCAAGCCCCCTCCCACATTGGTTTTCACTGCGACAACTGGATTTGTGTGTCGAAAGTATTCGCTGCACGAAATTTTCACATCCCATCCAAGACAATTTGCCGGCTTTATCCCCTTGCCAAGGCTCTGACTGCAACGCTCTTAAAGGTTGGAGCGTGGTACACGTTCAGTAATTAATAGCCTTGCCGGCCTTGATCGGGCACCATTTGTGCCACCGCGTAAACCGCTTACCCCAGCCAGCCTGGGCGAGGGCGGACGCCACTGCATTATTTCGCAACTTAAACTTCCAATGGGTCCTAAAACGACATGGCAAACCCGGACGCCCTGAATCAGCAGCGAGCCTCAAATCGCCTGCTGCAACCGACCGTCAAATCCCATCTGGCGTACACGCTGCTCTGCGCACTGGTCATGATGGTGATGTTCTCCCTGCTGCGCCTGGCGTTGCTGGTCTACAACCGCGAGATGATCCTGGACACGCCGGCCTCGACCTTCCTGGAAGCGTTCGCCAATGGCCTGCGCCTGGACATCCGCCTGGTGATGTACCTGCTGATTCCGCTGCTGCTGGCATTGTTCAGTGTACGGGCCATGGCGGCACGGGGATTCTTCCGTTTGTGGCTGACCGTCGTGTCCAGCATCACCCTGTTCCTGGGCCTGATGGAGATGGACTTCTACCGTGAATTCCACCAACGCCTCAACGGCCTGGTCTTCCAGTATGTAAAGGAAGACCCGAAAACCGTGATGAGCATGCTCTGGTACGGTTTCCCGGTGGTGCGCTACCTGCTCGCCTGGGCCGTGGGCACGCTGATTCTGAGCATGGCCTTCAAGGGCGCCGACCGTGCAACGCGCCCGCGTGGCCCGTTCAGCGGCGGCACCATCAGCACGCGCCAAGTGGCTCCGTGGTACAGCCGCATCGCCGTATTCGTGGTGTGCCTGCTGGTCGCCGTGGTCGCCATCCGCGGCACCCTGCGCCAGGGCCCGCCGCTGCGCTGGGGTGATGTCTATACCACCGATTCCAATTTCGCCAACCAGTTGGGCCTCAATGGCACCCTGTCGCTGATCGCGGCGGCCAAGGCGCGCTTCGGTGAAGACCGCGCCAATATCTGGAAGGCGACGCTGGAACAACCGCTGGCCACCCAGACCGTGCGCGACATGCTGGTGCTGCCGCAAGAGAAGCTGGTAGACACCGACACCGCTGCCGTGCGCCGTGACTTCACGCCTCCGGCCGAGAAAACCTTGCCGATCAAGAACGTCGTCGTGATCCTGATGGAAAGCTTCGCCGGTCACTCGGTGGGCGCATTGGGCCGTCCGGGCGATATCACGCCGTACTTCGACAAGCTGACCAAGGAAGGCTTGCTGTTTGACCGCTTCTTCTCCAACGGCACTCATACCCACCAGGGTATGTTCGCCACCATGGCCTGCTTCCCGAACCTGCCGGGCTTCGAATACCTGATGCAGACGCCCGAAGGCAGCCACAAGTTGTCGGGCCTGCCGCAGTTGCTCAGTGCACGTGATTTCGACGATGTGTATGTCTATAACGGCGATTTCGCCTGGGACAACCAGTCGGGCTTTTTCAGCAACCAGGGCATGACCAACTTCATCGGCCGCAACGACTTTGTCGACCCGGTGTTCTCCGACCCCACCTGGGGCGTGTCCGACCAGGACATGTTCAACCGTGGTCTGGAGGAGCTCAAGGCTCGCGAAGGCGGCAAACCGTTCTACGCGTTGCTGCAAACCCTGTCCAACCACACGCCGTACGCGTTGCCGACGCCATTGCCGGTTGAGAAAGTCACCGACCGTGGCAGCCTCAACGAGCATTTGACGGCCATGCGCTACTCTGACTGGGCCCTGGGCCAGTTTTTTGAAAAGGCCCGCAAGGAGCCGTACTTCAAGGAAACTCTGTTCGTGATTGTGGGCGACCACGGTTTCGGCAACGAACAACAGATCACCGAAATGGACCTGGGCCGCTTCAACGTGCCGATGCTGATGATCGCACCGGGCATGCAGGAAAAGTTTGGTGTACGTGACCACACCGTGGGCACCCAGATCGACATCGTGCCAACCATCATGGGCCGCCTGGGTGGCGATACGTTGCATCAGTGCTGGGGGCGTGACCTGTTGAACCTGCCGGAAGGCGACAAGGGCTTCGGCGTGATCAAACCTTCGGGCAGCGACCAGACCGTCGCCTTGCTCACCGGTGACCGCGTGCTGGTATTGCCCAAGGAAATGCCACCCAAGTTGTGGGAATACACCCTGGGCGCAGAACCCACTGGCAAGGTGATCCCCGATTCGCCGGACGAAGCCGCACTCAAGCAGAAACTTGAGTCGTTCCTGCAGACTGCTACCAAGAGCCTGCTGGATAACACCGCAGGTGTGGTAGATGGCAAACCGGACTAACTGACCGGCAATAAAAAAGAGGCCCTCTAGAGAGAGGGCCTCTTTTTTTTGCTTGTGAATTGTAGGCGCTCGCTTGCTCGCGAAGAACGTCGATACACCGCAGTTAACCAGGCAGTGCGCGTTACCGTTGACGTTTCTCGCGAGCAAGCTCGCTCCTACAAAAAGCGTAGCGCGGCGTTTATATCTTGCCGAGCAACAACAGCACCAGCAGGACGACCAGCACCACACCCAGGATACCCGACGGACCATAACCCCAGTTACGCGAGTGCGGGAACACCGGCAGGCCACCGACCAATAGAAGGATCAGGATAATGATTAGAATGAGGCTCATGTTTTATTCCTTATAGGTTCTGTGCAAAAACCGGCTGTTTGACCGTTATCTCGTCCATGTGTATTGGGACGCCTTAACCATTCCGACTCATGCACTTGGCAGAAAATTCATTGTTTTTCTAAAACATTTTGATTAGTTGCTTATTTCTTTTAACCCGTACGCAACTTTAACTAATCAGTTGAAAAAAATGGAACTTGAGCTATATGTGCGGCTGCGACCCAGCCACGGGTTTGCTTCTGGCATTCATCAATCTGATGGTGCGTGGGTGCGGGAAAAACCTTCGCTACACTGCCGGTCACTTCTTCGGTAAACCACAAGGTTACTTCTATGCAAAACCGCATGATGATCACTGGCGCCGGGTCCGGCCTGG
The DNA here is from genome assembly GCF_001439735.1 of Pseudomonas paralactis. Lineage (GTDB taxonomy): Bacteria > Pseudomonadota > Gammaproteobacteria > Pseudomonadales > Pseudomonadaceae > Aquipseudomonas > Aquipseudomonas paralactis. The sequence goes on along the minus strand of NZ_JYLN01000001.1, from coordinate 472,630 downwards.
GTCGTGAAATCGCTCTGCGCTGGGCCCGTGAGGGCTGGCAGTTGGCGTTGTCGGATGTCAGCGAGCCCGGTTTGCACGAAACCCTCAAGCTTGTGCGCGAGGCGGGGGGTGACGGGTTTACCCAGCGCTGCGACGTGCGCGACTACAGCCAGCTCACCGCGTTTGCCCAGGCGTGTGAGGTCAAGCTCGGTGGCATTGATGTGATCGTCAACAACGCAGGCGTGGCCTCGGGTGGGTTCTTCGCCGAACTGTCTCTGGAAGATTGGGACTGGCAGATCGCAATCAACCTGATGGGTGTGGTCAAGGGCTGCAAGGCGTTCCTGCCGCTATTGGAAAAGAGCAAGGGCCGGATCATCAACATCGCGTCGATGGCTGCACTGATGCAGGGGCCGGCCATGAGCAACTACAACGTGGCCAAGGCTGGCGTGGTGGCGTTGTCGGAAAGCCTGTTGGTAGAACTCAAGCAGCAGGAAGTGGGTGTGCACGTGGTGTGCCCGTCGTTTTTCCAGACCAACCTGCTCGACTCCTTCCGTGGTCCGACCCCCGCCATGAAGGCGCAGGTGGGCAAGTTGCTTGAAAGTTCACCTATTTCGGCGGCCGATATCGCTGATTACATCTACCAGCGCGTGGCCGCAGGCGAATTTATGATCCTGCCCCATGAACAAGGGCGCATGGCCTGGGCATTGAAGCAGAAAAACCCGCAGTTGCTGTACGACGAGATGACCCTGATGGCTGACAAGATGCGCGCCAAGGCGCAGGCTATTAAGGGCTGATTTAGGTGGAGTCTGTCAGGCAAATTACCTACCAGCGTAGGTAGTGCCTGATTTTCCAGCAAGCCATTGCCGGTCCATTTTCAAGGGTGCATGGTCCAGGTCCTGCTACTTGAAAAGGACACACGCCATGCTGGTCTTAAGCCGCGCCATAGGCGAAGCCATCGCTATCGGCGATGACATCACCGTCTATATCCTCGAAGTGAACGGCGCACACGTGAAATTCGGCATCGAAGCTCCTGTGGGCGTCAACGTGCACCGTGCCGAGGTCTACCGCAAGATTCGCGAACGCCAGGGGCCCGTCACGCATCCCGTGCCGGTACCCAACCCTTAGGCAGGTTTTCAATCGAACAGATGCTTGGGCACATCGTGCTTGAGCATCAGCTGGCATTGCTCGCTCTCGGGGTCAAAGATAATCAGCGCCTGGCCCTTGGTCAGTGCCTGGCGTACGCGCAGTACGCGGGTTTCCAGTGGCGTGTCGTCGCCATTGTCGGTGCCGTCGCGGGTGACAAAGTCTTCGATGAGGCGGGTCAGGGTGTCGACTTCAAGTGCATCGTAGGGAATCAGCATACAAGCCTCAGGTGTCAGGTCCCGGCGATGCTACTGCGCCGGGACCCAGGTTGCCAGTAGCAGCGGTTGCCGGCGTCAGGACTTGTTGCCGACCAGGCTATCCACCGACGGCACGCGGGTGTCGCTCTCCATTTGTGTTTCATGCTCGATCTGATGACTGAACCGATCCAGGGAACCCTGGGCCGGTTGCGCGTCACTGGCAAATACCGGCGGGCTGAGGATATAGGCGCCCAGCAAGCGGCTCAGAGCGGCCAGGCTGTCGATATGAGTTCGCTCGTAGCCGTGGGTGGCATCGCAACCGAAGGCCAGCAGTGCGGTGCGAATATCGTGGCCGGCGGTGACCGCCGAGTGCGCATCGCTGAAGTAATAGCGGAACAGATCGCGGCGCACCGGCAGGTCGTTATCGGCGGCCAGGCGCAGCAAGTGCCGCGACAGGTGATAGTCGTATGGCCCGCCGGAATCCTGCATCGCCACGCTTACCGCGTGTTCGCTGGAGTGCTGGCCCGGGGCGACCGGGGCGATGTCGATGCCGACAAATTCACTGACATCCCAGGGCAGGGCGGCCGCTGCGCCACTGCCGGTTTCCTCGGTGATGGTGAACAGCGGGTGGCAGTCGATCAGCAGCGGTTCGCCACTGTCGATAATGGCCTTGAGCGCCGCGAGCAGGGCGGCGACACCCGCCTTGTCATCCAGGTGGCGGGCGCTGATGTGCCCGCTCTCGGTGAATTCGGGCAGTGGGTCGAAGGCCACATAGTCGCCCACGCTGATGCCCAGGGAATCGCAGTCGGCCCGGGTGGCGCAGTAAGCGTCCAGGCGCAGCTCGACATGGTCCCAGCTCACCGGCATTTCATCCACGGCAGTGTTGAACGCGTGCCCGGATGCCATCAACGGCAATACGCTGCCGCGGATCACACCGTTATCGGTGAACAGGCTGACCCGGCTGCCTTCGGCAAAGCGGCTCGACCAGCAGCCCACCGGTGCCAGGGTCAGACGGCCGTTGTCCTTGATCGCGCGCACGGCGGCGCCGATGGTGTCCAGGTGCGCAGAGACGGCACGGTCAGGGCTGTTTTTCTGGCCCTTGAGGGTGGCGCGAATGGTGCCGCGCCGGGTCATTTCAAACGGGATGCCGAGTTCTTCCAGGCGCTCGGCGACATAGCGCACGATGGTGTCGGTAAACCCGGTGGGGCTGGGAATGGCGAGCATCTCCAGCAGCACTTTTTGCAGGTAGGCGAGATCGGGTTCTGGGATGGTTCGGGTCATGGAAACTCCTGATGAGTTGAGGGCATCGATGGTTTCGATGAAGGGGCTGGAGCGTCGTCGCCTGGGCCGGCCTCATCGCGGGCAAGCCCGGCTCCCACATTGGAATGCAGTCACTGTGGGAGCCGGGCTTGCCCGCGATAGCGCCGGAGCAGGCGACACATCGTTCAAGCCGTCGGCTGACTGTGGGGAAACAACAAATCCACAAACTTCTCTGCAGTCGGTTGCGGTTCATGGTTGGCCAGCCCGGCCCGTTCATTGGCTTCGATAAACACATACTCCGGCTGATCGGCCGCGGGCACCATCAGGTCCAGGCCGACCATGGGAATATCCAGGGCGCGGGCGGCGCGTACGGCAGCGTCCACCAAGGTCGGGTGCAGGATGGCGGTGACGTCTTCCAGGCAACCGCCGGTATGCAGGTTAGCGGTTCGTCGCACGGCCAACGTCTGACCACGGGGCAGGATGCTGTCGTAGTCGTAACCGGCGGCCTTGAGCGTACGCTCGGTCTCGCCGTCCAGGGGGATCTTGCTTTCACCATCGGTGGCGGCCTGACGACGTCGGCTTTGCGCTTGGATCAAAGCGCGAATCGAATGCTGACCATCGCCGATCACTTCAGCAGGGCGGCGAATCGCGGCGGCGACCACTTCAAAGCCGATCACCAGGATGCGCAGGTCCAAACCCTCGTGAAAGCTTTCGAGCAACACCCTGCTGTCGAACTGGCGTGCCGCTTCGATGGCCTGCTGCACCTCCTCGATCGTTCCCAGGTCCACCGCCACGCCCTGGCCCTGTTCGCCATCAAGCGGCTTGACCACCACGCGCTGGTGCTCGTCGAGAAACTCCAGGTTGTCGTCGGCACTACCTGCCAACTGCTGCGCAGGCAACTTAAGGCCAGCGGCCTTGAGTACCTTGTGGGTCAGGCTCTTGTCCTGGCACAGGGTCATGCTGATGGCACTGGTCAGGTCGCTCAGCGACTCGCGGCAGCGCACGCGGCGCCCGCCGTGGCTGAGGGTGAACAGCCCGGCATCGGCGTCATCCACCTGCACATCGATGCCGCGCCGATGGGCTTCTTCGACGATGATTCGCGCATAGGGGTTGAACCCGGCCTGCGGCCCGGGGCCGAGGAACAGCGGCTGGTTGATGCCGTTCTTGTGCTTGATCGCAAAGGTGGTCAGTGCGCGAAAACCCAGCTTGACGTAAAGGCTCTTGGCCTGGCGGTTATCGTGCAGCACCGACAGGTCCAGATAGCTCAAGCCACGGCTCATGAAGTGCTCCACCAGGTGGCGCACCAGTACTTCACCGACGCCGGGGCGGGTGCACTGCGGGTCTACCGCCAGGCACCACAGGCTGCAACCGTTCTCCGGATCGTGAAAGGCTTTTTGATGGTTGAGGCCCATTACGCTGCCGATCACCGCGCCGCTGTCTTCGTCCTCAGCCAGCCAGTACACCGGGCCGCCTTGATGGCGCGGCGTGAGGCGTTCGGCGTCGACGGGCAACATGCCGCGGCCCTGATACAGCAGGTTGACGGCGTGCCAATCGGCTTCGCTTTGCACCCGACGGATCCGAAAGCCGCGAAACACGCGGGTGGCGGGGCGGTAGTCACTGAACCACAGGCGCAGCGTGTCGGATGGGTCCAGAAACAATTGCTGCGGATCGATCCCGAGGATTTGCTGGGGCGCGGCCACATACAGGGCGATGTCACGCTCGCCGGGTTGTTCGTTGAGCAGCTCCTGGGCGAGGCTGGCAGGGTCGGCAAAGGTATGCCCGATCAACAAGCGCCCCCAACCGCAATGCACGGCAATCGGTTCGGGGCCTTGCGGGCTGCCGTCTTCGGCGAGCCGGGCCTGCAGGCGCTCGTAGGACGGCGCCTGGCCCTTGATCAAGCGTTGGCTATACGCCGCGGCGTTAGGTTTCATGGATCAGATTCCTTGTTCGCTGAGCCACAGGTTCAGCGCCGCCAGTTGCCACAGCTTGGAGCCGCGCAATGGGGTCAGTTGACCCTGTGGGTCCGTCAGCAGGCGGTCGAGCATGGCGGGGTTGAACAGGCCGCGGTCCTGGCTCGGATCCAGCAGCAGTTCGCGCACCCAGTTCAGGGTGTCGCCCTGCAAGTGCTTGAGGCCGGGCACCGGGAAGTAGCCTTTTTTACGGTCGATGACTTCGCTGGGGATCACTCGGCGCGCAGCCTCTTTGAGCACCTGCTTGCCGCCATCGGGCAATTTGAACTTGCCCGGCACGCGCGCCGACAGCTCCACCAGGCGGTAGTCGAGGAACGGCGTACGGGCTTCCAGGCCCCAGGCCATGGTCATGTTGTCGACGCGTTTGACCGGGTCATCCACCAGCATCACGGTGCTGTCCAAGCGCAGGGCCTTGTCCACGGCGGCGTCTGCTCCCGGCATGGCAAAGTGTTCGCGTACGAAGTCGCCGGCGGCGTCGTTGGCGGTCAGCCATTTCGGCGCAACGGTGGCGGCATAGTCGTCGTAGCTGCGGTCGAAAAAAGCGTCGCGATACGCGGCATACGGGTCGCTGGCGCCGTCCACCTGCGGGTACCAGTGGTAGCCGGCGAACAATTCATCGGCGCCCTGGCCGCTCTGCACCACTTTGCAATGCTTGGCCACTTCTCGTGACAGCAGGTAGAAAGCGATGCAGTCGTGGCTGACCATCGGCTCGCTCATGGCGCGGAAGGCGGCCGGCAGTTGCTCGATGATCTCGCTTTCAGCGATGCGCAATTGGTGGTGGCGAGTGCCGTAATGGTTGGCGATCAGATCCGAATACTGGAACTCGTCGCCACGCTCGCCACCGGCATCCTCGAAGCCGATGGAGAAGGTCGACAAATCCTCTACGCCCACTTCGCGCAGCAGGCCGACGAGCATGCTCGAATCGACCCCGCCGGAGAGCAGCACGCCGACATCCACCGCCGCACGTTGGCGAATGGCCACGGCTTCGCGGGTGCTGTCGAGTACGCGGTCGGTCCAGTCTTCCAGGCTCAGATTCTGTTCATCCTCGCGGGGGCCGTAGGGCAGGGTCCACCAGGTTTTCTGTTCGGTCTTGCCGCTGGCCTCGATGCGCATCCAACTGGCGGGCGGCAGCTTTTCAATACCCGCCAACAGCGTGCGCGGCGCAGGCACCACGGCGTGGAAATTCAGGTAGTGGTTGAGCGCAACCGGATCGAGGATCGGGTTGATATCGCCCCCCTTGAGCAAGGCCGGCAACGCCGAGGCGAAACGCAGGCGTTGGCCGGTGCGTGACAGGTACAAGGGCTTCACACCGAGACGGTCACGGGCGATGAACAGACGCTGTGCATCGCGCTCCCAGATGGCGAACGCAAACATGCCGTTGAGCTTGGGCAGCAGCGCTTCACCCCAGGCGTGATAGCCCTTGAGCAGCACTTCGGTATCGCCGCCGGAATAGAAGGCGTAGCCCAGGGCTTCCAGCTCTTTTCGCAGTTCCGGGAAATTGTAAATCGCGCCATTGAACGCCAGGGACAACCCCAGTTGGGCGTCGACCATCGGTTGGGCGGAGCCGTCCGACAGGTCCATGATTTTCAGGCGGCGATGGCCCAGGGCAATCGGCCCTTGGGCGTGAAAGCCCCAGGCGTCTGGGCCGCGGGGGGCGAGGTGGTGCGTGATGCGTTCTACGGCTGCCAGGTCGGCAGGTTGATGATCAAAGCGTAACTCGCCAGCTAGTCCACACATAAGTTCCTTACCGGTTTTTCCGTTGGGGAGGGGTCAATACTCAATACGCCCAAAAGGGCGCGTACCCAGAAACTGACCCAGGTAAAACCAGGGAGTTTTAGAACGATAAGTTATAAGCCTTCCAGGCCTAATGGCTCGTTGCCCATTCGCCGGCTGGCTTGGCGTGCCGCGAAAGGGCGGTAAATACGGCAAGAATTGATGGGAATTGCAGGGCGTTAAGCCGCTCAATCCAGCGAGTATTCAAACCCTTCGGCGGCGGCGGTGGGCTTATCTTCGAGCGTTAACCATCAGAGCCATCAAGGACGGTCATCAATGAATGCAGATCAAGGACAGAAACGGTGTGGCGGGCTTTGGCCCAGGGAGGTCGCATGCCGCAGGTAAATGAAGTGGTTGGCCCCCGACTCAGCGCGCAGCTGCCGCGCAAATTGCTGGAAATGACTCAGGATCTGGATATAGCCCAGACGCTTCTCGACAACCTGCCTGGCTGGTTGGTGCAGACCGCTCCCGAAACGCGGACCGCCATTTGGCAGGCGCACGAAATCAGTGGGCCGCTGCGAGACACTGTCCATACCCGGTTGCAGGCGCTGGAGCCCCTCGATGAGTTTTGCATCGAGCGCCTTGAAGCCTATCTGTTATCCAAGGGGCATACGTTGGATGTGCAGCACGACGTGTTGGAAATGCCGCATCGCGAGATGACGAACCTCAACCCCGACTTGATGGGGCCGTTGACAGTGACGGTCACCGTTGAAAAGCACACCCTGTTGCAGGCTGCCATGCAGAACTTCAGTGCTGCGCGGGCCCAGTCCAGTGGACTGGTAATCGGTGCGCTGATCCGCAGCAAAGCTACCGGCCAGAAAGTCGACACCCTAAGTGCCCTTGAATTTGTGCGCTGTTGTCGTGAACTGGATTTGGGCGGCGCCTACCAACTGCACCTGCGAGAGGTGTTCGATCTGCCGCCCCCGAATGCCCCGCCGACTACGCATACGCATGACCCGGTGGCCCGGGACATTGCCAATCTCAAGATGAGCGATATGCTCCTGGACCTGCACATAGCGTCGGGCAAGGGGCACGTGAGCAAGGACACGGCTGCAACGTTGCTCAAGCAGCTCAAGAGCAATGGCGATACCCCGCCGAGCAAGGTTCTGCAGATGGATGGGGGGCCGTTGACCTGGCACGGATTAAATGTTGATCAGGCGTGCGCGTGGAGTGTGTTGGTGTTTTCCGGCGGTGCGTCGCAGAGCCTGCCCTCGGGGCATTGTGTGGTGTATATGCCCAACGAGCCGGAGCGGCCCTGGTTCGAATACGACACCCTCGCCGCATTCAATAGTTACCTGTCAGGGCAATTGCAGGTGCCTGCCTATCGCGAGTTTTTCAAAGGCTATCTGGACGAGTCCGAGCGCCCGGATTTTTTCCAACGGTTCGATACCCGCAATGCCGTAGAAAGCCTGGAGGCGGTTGCGGTTAACGTCAGCATTGCGCGGTTTTTCTTCGACGTTTACGTCGGCAAGGCGCAACTGGACGCCAGGGTACTGGCGGTGCCCGTGGCGGACGTGGACGAGGAGGCACGCACTGCATTGCTCGAACGCTATGTGGACCTGGGGTTGACCCTGGCCAATGTCGCCGGTTTTTTCGTGCCCGGCCTCGGCCAACTGATGCTGGGCGTGGGGGTAGGGCAGTTGCTGGGTGAAGTCTATGAAGGCGTTGAAGATTGGGAGCATCACCGCAAGACGCAGGCGCTGGAGCATTTGTTCAACGTGGCGGAAGGCATCGGTTCAATGATGGTGTTGGCGGCGGGGGGCAAGGTTGTGGGGTCGATGTTTACGCGTACGCAAAAGGAGGCCGCTGCATTTTTCGACCAGTTTGACGCGGTGCGATTGTCTGGCGGTGGCGCGCGGCTTTGGCGTCGTTCCCTTCGTCCGTATCAGCAAACCATCGGCGATGAGGTACTGGCCACGCCCAGTTACCGAGGGATTTACCAGTATCGGGGGCGCTCTTATGCTGCGATGGACGGCGCGCTTTACCGGGTTAACTTTGATTCCGCCCTTGGGCGCTGGCGAGCAGTGCATCCCGTGCGTGACACAGCTTACCGCCCGCCGTTGGAGCACAATGGCGTCGGTGGTTGGCGCCATCAGTCCGAACAAGTCGATCAGTGGCACACGCCGGCCTATGTGCTCAAGCGGCTGTCGCCGGACCTCAAGTCCCTGTCGCAGAGCCAGTTGGATGAAATTATCACCACGACCAACAGCCAATTACCCTGGTTACGGCAACTGGTGGAGCGCAACCAGGCATTGCCGCAACGCCTGCGCGACAGTGTGGTGCGCTGGCGGCAGGAACAAGTGTTTCATGACCTGATCTGGCAATTGCAATTCCAGAGCCAGACGCATCCGTCTACCGCTCGCCTGCAAATGTTTGCCTTGCCTTTGCTGGACGGCTGGCCCCAGGGGCGCTTTTTCGAGCTGTTGGATGAACACGGTGATTTACTCCAGCGGTTCCCGGACACCGCTCCATTCGATTACGAAGATTTAAGCATTCACGTCAGTGAACAGCAGATCAATAACGGACAGTTGATGCAAACCTTGCTCGACGCGCTCGATAACGAAGAGCGTGAGGCGTTGCTGGGGCCGAACGTCGAGCCTGAGGAGGCGCAGAAGGCATTGTCGGCCCGTCTGTTGTCAGTGGTTAAAGAACATTATGGCGAACTGTTCGAGCAGCTTTACCTGGACTCCGACCCGCTCCCCCAGGGCAATGCCGCCCTGCTCAAGAATCACTTCCCGCACCTGCCGACCGGAATGGCGCAGGAACTGCTGTTGCAGGCCACCTCGCAGGAGCGCCTGTACCTGCATAACACTCGCCGCGTGCCCCTGCGCCTGGCTCAGCGTGCCAGGCTGGCGTTGCACGAGCTACAGGAAGACCGTGCGGTGGCGGGATTTTATTTGCCGCAGTTGGCCAACGAATCGACCGAGCGCCTGGCGATTGCCCTGCTCGGCAAGTTGCGGGGCTGGCCCGCGCAACTGCGCGTGCAGCTGCATGAGCAGACCCTGGAAGGCGCCTTGCTTGGTAAGCAGGAAAACGCGTCGGCGAGTGTTCTGCGCAAAGTGGTCAAGTCTGCACGGGGCTATCAGGCGTTCGATGAGCGGGACGTTGCCTTGCACGATCCTGTCCCTGGGCCCTCCGGTTTTTACCAGGCACTGCTCAATACGTTGTCGGCTGCACAGCGCACCCGCCTGGGCATCTACGACACAGGGGAGCCTGGGGCTATGCAGCTGCAACTGAAGTTGCGTTGGCAGGTCGGCGATGAACGTGCCGATGTGGAGCGCTATCTGCGCGAACCGTCGGCCGAACCGCTGCCTGCCTGGCGCGAGGGATGCGTACAGGCGGCACCACCCGAGGTGCCGCAACAGCCGGCGACGCTGCTGCGCAAGGTCAGAAAGCTCTTCCCCTTGTTTGACGAGGCCCAGGCGTCGACGTTTGTCCAGGCGTTGGGAGCCGATCATCTGGCACGCGCCCGGGCGGTCAAGGCGTTGCAGCGCAACCTGCAAACGCTGTGTGCCGTACTGACGGCCTGGCGCAGCGATAAAGCGGCATTGGCAAAGATCCCCGGGCCGTTGGCGCAAGCACGGCTTAGCCGCAATAACATCGCACAGCGGCTTGAAGCGTGCTGGCGGCGTATGACTGGCCCTGGTGAGGTGCATCGGCTATCACTCGATGGCATGCTCGGTGGCCCGTTGCCTGTGTTGCCGCCCACAGTCGGTTTTGAGCATGTGCGCCAGCTATCGATGCGCAACATGGAGGTGAGTGACGAGCTGGCGTATTTCCTGAAGCATTTTACCGGGCTGAAATCCCTGGACGTGTCGGGGAACCGCTTGACGCGTCTGCCGGAGGTTGTCTCGACCGTGCCGCAACTGGAGTCGTTGTACCTGGATAATAATCAACTGACGCTGACCGACTACACGCGCGCCAAGTTGGCAGGCATGCGCAGTCTCAAAAGCCTGAACCTGGCGGGCAACCCACTGATTGATCCGCCCAAACTGCATGGCATGATCGGTTTGCGCGAGCTGTTCCTGAGTAACTGTCGACTCAAAACGTTTCCCGAAGGTCTGGCGCCTTTGGCTTTGCTTGAACATGTCGACCTGCGGGACAACGACATTACCGAGCTGCCGAACTGGTTATTCAACGCCGGTCCGGCGCGCACCCGCCCCATCAATTTGAGCCGTAATCCGTTGACCCTGCCGACGCGGATGCGAGTTCTGGAATATCGTCGCCTGAGAGGGTTTGGCATGGGGGTCTATGAAGATGATATTCCGATCATCAGCGAACAGGCCGCGCGGCAACTCTGGCTGCCGGAGCCGCTGGCGGCGGACTACCAGGCCAAGCTCACTACCTGGCAAATGCTCAAGGATGCCAGGGGCAGCGATGGCCTGTTCAAGCATCTGGCCGAGCTGGGCGGCTCGGCGGATCTGGAACGGGTGAAGCAGGACATGACGCGCAGGGTGTGGCGAGTGCTTGATGCGGTCAGAGCGCGCGCCGATCTGGCCGATGAGGTGTTTGAATGGGCGGGCACCCAACTCAATTGTGACGACGATGCCGCGGTGAGCTTCGGCGATCTGGAGATCCTGCTTGAAGTCAGTGAGATGCGCCGGCAGATCGAGGGTGGGAATCTGTCCGTCGGGCCACTGCTGAAGCTGGGGCGTGGCTTGTTTCGGCTGGATCGTCTGGAACAGATTGCCCGTGATTATCACCTCAAAAACCCGGCAACCGAGGGCCTGGAAGTGAGCCTGGCTTTTCGCACCGGCCTGGCGAATCGTTTTTATCTTCCAGGGCAGCCACAGCACATGCGTTTCGGCATTTTAGCCGGGGTGACGCCCCAAGCACTTGATGCTGCTGAACGCGAGGTCAGGGAGGCAGAGGCGACCGAGGCTTTCCCGACATTCATGCACGAGTTGCCCTACTGGCAAAAGTATCTCAAGCGCACACATGCTGACAGCTTTGAAGCCATTGGCACGCCGTTTCATACGCGTTTACAGGCGGTACTCGCCGACCCGGACCTCGATGAGGCGGCCCGAACGGCGAGTGTGGACCACATCAGTCGTGATAAAGCGGCATCCGAAAGTGCCGAGATCCAGCGGCTCACCCAAGAGGCTATTCGCGCCGAGGCACTCAATGTTTGCGCGATTCGTTAAGTGCCGCTGGTGCGTTATTGGCTCATGGTGTCTTGTGCGATTTGCCTCGAATCAACTCACGCAAAGCAAACCGGTTGGGGTGACAGGCCTGGGCCACGCTGATGGGCAAGGGGAGCGGTTCGTTGTCCAGCCATGCCGCCAGCAGTTGTGCGGATAACGGTGCGGTGATCAAACCGCGTGAGCCGTGGCCGCTATTGATATACACCCCCTCCAGCCAGGGGCAGGGCGTATCCGGCACTTGGCGCGCATCCCGCGCCAGTATGCCGAAGGCCTGTGCAAATGCGTCGGCATCGGCCAGCGGGCCGACGATGGGCAGATAGTCCGGGCTGGTGCAGCGGAAGGCGGCGCGGCCTTCCAGGGTGTCCAGTGCCTGGTTGTCGGGGTGCAAAGCCTGCAGCAAGGTCGGGGAAATTTCCCGCAGCAGCTCCAGGTTGTCGGCGTGTTCGGCGAGGGTAGGGGTCAGATCATCGCTCTTGAAGTCGAAACTGGCGCCCAGGGTATGTTCGCCTAACCGTGCCGGGGCGACATAGCCCTGGGCGCATACCACGGTGCTCAGTTCCTGGCTTTGAGCGGTGTGCGGCAGGCGCGTAATTTGCCCGCGAATGCGTTTGAGCGGCAGCGCGGCGCTGAAGGGGAAGCGCTTTATCTCGGCGGCGCCGGCAAGTACCACCACGGGCGCATCGGCAATCGGCGTGTCGCCGTCCCGGGCCTGCCACTGGCCATCGACGCGCTGCAAGGTCAGGGCCTCCTGATGCAGCTTCACCTCGATATTCGGATGCCGGGCCTGCCACTCGCACAGCGCCGGCGGATGCACCCAGCCGCCGTCGGGGAAGAACAAGCCACCTTGCTCCAGCGGGATGCCGGCGTGGGCTTGTGCCTGGGTTGCATCCACCCTGTGCAGCAGGTCTGGCGCAAAGGCCTCGGCCAGTTGGGCCTGGCGTTCGGCTTCCTTGGCATTGAAGGCCAATTGCAACACGCCGCACGCGTCCCAATCGACGCCACGCTGCAAATGCTCAAGCAACCGGCGGGTGTAGCCAAAGCCGCTGACGATCAACTGCGACAGCGCGGTGCCGTGGGCCGACAGTTTCAGGTACAGCACACCTTGCGGGTTGCCTGACGCTTCCTGCGCCAGGGCCGCGTGACGTTCCAGCAGGCACACCTGCCAACCGCGTGCCGCGAGGCTGGCGGCGGTGCAGCAGCCGGCCATTCCGCCGCCGATCACCAGCGCTCGGCGCTCGCCAGTGTGAGGCGCAGGGCGTGCGAACCAGGGGGCGGTGACGGCGGGCCTGGGCGTTAGTTCGGGCCAGCCGAGAAACTCGCCGCGCAGGATCTCCCATTTGTGGCCGATACCCGGCGTGCGTTTCATCTTGAACCCGGCGGCGTTGATCAGCCGGCGGACCCAGCCGGTACTGGTAAAGGTGCTGATGGTCGAGCCCGGTGCCGCCAGGCGCGCCAGCTCGGCGAACAGTTCGGCGGTCCACATATCCGGGTTTTTTGCCGGGGCAAAACCGTCGAGAAACCATGCATCTATTTGTGCATCCAGTTGCGGCAATTGCTCCAGAGCGTCGCCGATCAACAGGGTCAGGGTTACACGGCCATTGTCCAATACCAGGCGCTGGAAGCCTTGATGGATGGCGATGTACTGGGCCAGCAATTGTTCGGCGTAGGGTTGCAGTTCGGGCCAGAGGGCGAGGGCGCGTTGCAGGTCGGCATGGCTGAGCGGGTATTTTTCCACACTGACAAAATGCAGACGCGCACCGGCTACCGCGTGTTGATCGAACAACTGCCAGGCGCACAAAAAATTCAAACCGGTGCCGAAGCCGGTTTCGCCGATCACCAGCCGCCCGCCCATCGGCAAGGCGGCAAAGCGCTCCTGCAAGCGGTTCTGTTCGAGAAATACATAACGGGTTTCTTCAAGGCCCGACTGGTCGGAGAAGTACACGTCGTCGAACACTCGCGAATGCGGGCGACCTTGGTCATCCCAGTCGAGCTGGGCGTGGGTGATGGGGGTCATGGGCGGCTCATAAAAATAACGGCAGGCAAACACAAGGCGGCCATTCTAGCCGATCAAACGGCAGGGGATTGACCCACGGCAAGCCGCGGTGGAATTTCCTTCCACCTGTTGCGGCCCAATCCGCTAGTCTTGAGCCATCTTGAAACGGAGCTGCCCATGTTCGAATCCGCCGAAATCGGTCACGCCATCGACAAAGACACCTATGACGCCGAAGTGCCGGCCCTGCGTGAAGCCTTGTTGGAGGTGCAGTACGAGCTGCAACAGCAGAAGCGCTTCCCGGTGATCATTCTGATCAACGGCATCGAAGGCGCGGGCAAGGGCGAAACCGTCAAGCTGCTCAATGAGTGGATGGACCCGCGCCTGATCGAAGTGCGCACCTTCGACCAGCAGACCGACGAAGAACTGGCCCGCCCGCCCGCCTGGCGCTACTGGCGGCAACTGCCGGCCAAGGGGCGCATGGGGATCTTTTTCGGCAACTGGTACAGCCAGATGCTGCAGGGTCGGGTGCATGGGCAGATCAAGGACGCGCGGCTCGACCAGGCGATTGCCGGTGCCGAGCGCCTGGAAAAGATGCTCTGCGATGAAGGCGCGCTGATCTTCAAGTTCTGGTTCCACCTGTCGAAAAAACAGATGAAGGCGCGCCTCAAGGCCCTGGCCGATGACCCGCTGCACAGCTGGCGCATCAGCCCGCTGGATTGGCAACAGTCCAAGACCTACGACAAGTTCGTGCATTTCGGTGAGCGTGTGTTGCGCCGTACCAGCCGAGATTACGCGCCGTGGCATGTGATCGAAGGCGTCGATCCGCATTACCGTGGGCTGACCGTGGGCAAGATCCTGCTGGAGGGCCTGCAAAGCGCGTTGAAACAGGCCAAGGTCAAGGCCAGCGGCATGAACCCGGCGCCGTTGCTCGCCTCGGTAGACCGCAAGAGCCTGCTCGACAGCCTGGACATGACCCTGCGTCTGGACAAGGACGATTACGAAGAACAACTGATCACCGAGCAGGCGCGCTTCTCTGGGCTGATGCGCGATAAGCGTATGCGCAAGCACGCACTGGTGAGCGTATTCGAAGGCAACGACGCGGCCGGCAAGGGCGGGGCGATTCGGCGCGTGGCGGCGGCGCTGGACCCGCGTCAGTACCACATCGTGCCGATTGCCGCGCCCAGCGAAGACGAACGTGCCCAGCCCTACTTGTGGCGCTTCTGGCAGAAGATCCCGGCGCGCGGCATGTTCACTGTGTTCGACCGCTCGTGGTACGGCCGCGTGCTGGTCGAACGCATCGAAGGCTTCTGCACCCCGGCCGATTGGATGCGCGCCTATGGCGAGATCAATGACTTCGAAGAGCAATTGCGCGATGCCGGTGTGATCGTGGTCAAGTTCTGGCTGGCCATCGACAAGGACACCCAGCTGGAACGCTTCCAGGCCCGCGAGGAGATCCCGTTCAAGCGCTTCAAAATCACCGAAGACGACTGGCGCAACCGCGACAAATGGGACGACTACCGCGCGGCGGTGGGCGACATGGTTGACCGCACCAGCACCGAGGTGGCGCCCTGGACCCTGGTAGAGGCCAACGACAAGCGCTGGGCGCGGGTCAAGGTGCTGCGCACCATCAACCGTGCGCTGGAAGAGGCGTTTGATAAAAGCGATAAGCACGACAAAAAGAAAAAGAAATAGCCATCTAGGGTGGGAGGGTCTGTAGGAGCGAGCTTGCTCGCGAAAAATCTCAACGATAACGCGTGTTTCCTGAATAAACGCGGCGCCTGGGGTTTTTTCGCGAGCAAGCTCGCTCCTACCAAGGCCCCATGCTTTTGCATCCATGGGATGAATGATCATCGCGGTCGGCCAGGCCCGGCTCTATTCTCGATCTACAACCAAAAGATCGAGGTAGCCCATGCGTGAAGTAGTGATCGTCGACAGCGTACGAACCGGCCTGGCCAAGTCCTTTCGTGGCAAATTCAATCAGACCAGGCCCGATGACATGGCGGCCCATTGCGTCAATGCGCTATTGACTCGCAACGGCATTGACCCGGCGACGGTGGAAGACTGCATCGTCGGTGCCGGCTCCAACGAAGGCGCCCAGGGCTATAACATCGGGCGCAACGTGGCGGTGCTCTCGCAACTGGGCACCGGTACGGCGGGCATGACCCTCAACCGTTTCTGTTCGTCGGGCTTGCAGGCGATTGCCATTGCCGCCAACCAGATTGCTTCGGGTTGCAGCGACATCATTGTCGCCGGCGGTGTCGAGTCCATCAGCCTGACCATGAAAAGCGTCAATACCGATAACCTGATCAACCCGCTGCTTAAAGAGCAGGTGCCCGGCCTCTACTTTCCCATGGGCCAGACCGCCGAAATCGTTGCCCGTCGCTATCACGTCAGCCGTGAAGACCAGGACCTTTACGCCCTGCAAAGCCAGCAGCGCACGGCCCAGGCCCAGGCCGATGGCTTGTTCAATGACGAGATCGTGCCAATGGCGGTCAAGTACAAGGTCGAAGACAAAAATACCGGTGAGGTGCAGATCCTTGATGGCGTGGTAGACAGAGACGACTGCAATCGCCCCGACACCACACTGGCCAGTCTTGCCGGTCTCAAGCCTGTGTTTGCCGAGGACGGTTCGGTGACGGCGGGCAATTCCTCGCAGCTCTCCGACGGCGCTTCGATGACCCTGGTGATGAGCCTGGAAAAAGCCCTCGCGTTAGGGCTCAAGCCCAAGGCGTTTTTCCGTGGTTTTACCGTGGCCGGGTGCGAGCCGGACGAGATGGGCATCGGCCCGGTGTTTTCGGTGCCCAGGCTGCTCAAGGCCAAAGGGTTGCAGATAGCGGATATTGACCTGTGGGAACTCAATGAAGCCTTTGCTTCCCAGTGTCTGTATGCGCGCAATCGGCTGGAGATCGACAACGCCAAATACAACGTCAACGGCGGCTCGATCTCCATCGGCCACCCGTTCGGCATGACCGGCTCGCGACAGGTGGGGCATCTGGTGCGCGAGCTGCAACGGCGCAACCTGCGCTACGGGATTGTCACCATGTGCGTGGGTGGCGGGATGGGTGCTACGGGACTCTTCGAAGCCGTACGCTGAGTCAGGTTGGAATACGGCCAATGTGGGAGCTGGCTTGCCTGCGATAGCGGTGGGTCAGCGACAGATTGGGCACAGATAAACCGCCATCGCAGGCAAGCCAGCTCCCACATTCAAGACTGTGACGTATCCGAACTCAGTGACTTGCCCCTAGAATGCCTGCTCCACTTCCTCTGGCATCTGGGGCACTCATGCACATCTCTTCCGGCCGCTGGGTCTACGGTTTTTTCCTGACCCTGCTGACCGCGTTTCTGTGGGGCATTCTGCCGATCAAGCTCAAGCAAGTGTTGCAGGTGATGGACCCGATCACCGTGACCTGGTTTCGCCTGATGGCAGCGGGCACGTGCCTGTTCGTTTACCTGGCAGCCACCAAGCGTCTGCCCAGCCGCAAAGTGCTTGGCCCCAAAGGCGGATGGCTGGTGGGCATGGCGGTGTGCGGCCTGGTCGGCAACTACGTGCTGTATCTGGTTGGGCTGAAAATGCTCAGCCCGGGCACCGCGCAGTTGGTGGTGCAGATGGGTCCGATCTTTCTGATGGTCGCCAGTGTGTTTGTGTTCAAGGAACGCTTCAGCCTGGGGCAGGGGGTGGGGCTGGTGGTGCTGATCGCAGGCTTTGGCTTGTTCTTCAACCAACGCCTGGTGGAGTTGCTGACGTCCCTGGGCACCTACACCGCCGGTGTGCTGACGATCCTGCTCGCCACCACCATCTGGGTGTTCTATGCGCTGGGGCAGAAGCAGTTGCTGACGGTGTGGAATTCGTTGCAGGTGATGATGGTGATCTACCTGTCGTGCGCGGTGTTGCTCACGCCCTGGGCGCACCCGCTGGAGGCGTTGCAGTTGAGCCCGCTGCAAGGCTGGCTGCTGCTGGCGTGCTGCATGAATACACTGGTGGCCTACGGCGCATTTGCCGAAGCCCTGGCGCATTGGGAAGCCTCGCGGGTCAGTGCGACCCTGGCGTTGACGCCGTTGGTGACCTTTGTGGCGGTTGCCTTGGCGGCGTGGCTGTGGCCCGAGTATGTGCAGGCCGAAGAGATCAATGCTTTGGGCTACTTCGGCGCGTTTGTGGTGGTGCTGGGTTCGGCAACCGTCGCACTGGCGCCGTCGCTGCTCGCCGGGCTCAGGGCCCGGCGGCTGCGGATGTCGGTTTAAGCGCCGAGCATGTTTTCCGGGCGCACCCACTGATCAAACTCGGCATCGGTCAGGTAGCCCAGCTCCAGCGCGGCCTCGCGCAGTGTCAGCCCTTCGGCGTAAGCCTTCTTGGCGATTTCGGCTGACTTGTCGTAGCCGATATGCGGGTTGAGCGCGGTGACCAGCATCAGCCCGCGCTCCAGGTGCTCGGCCATCTGCTTGGCGTCTGGCTCAAGACCGGCGATGCAATGCTCCTGGAAGTTGTTGCAGCCATCGGCCAACAGGCGGATCGATTCCAGCAGGTTGTGGATGATCACCGGTTTGTACACGTTCAACTGCAAGTGCCCCTGGCTGGCGGCCATGCCGATGGTCACGTCGTTGCCCAGTACCTGGCAGGCCAGCATCGACAGCGCTTCGCACTGGGTGGGGTTGACCTTGCCGGGCATGATCGAACTGCCCGGCTCGTTGGCCGGCAACTTGACTTCGGCCAGCCCGGTGCGCGGGCCGGAACCCAGCAGGCGCAGGTCGTTGGCGATTTTCATCAGCGCCACGGCCAGGGTTTTCAGCGCGCCGTGCAGGGTCACCAGCGGCTCGTGGCCGGAGAGGGCGGCGAATTTGTTCGGCGCGGTCACGAAGGGCAAGCCCGACAACGCCGCCAGTTCGGAGGCGATCGCCTCGCCGAAGCCATGGGGCGCATTGAGCCCGGTGCCCACTGCGGTGCCGCCCTGGGCCAGCTCGCACACCGCGGGCAGGGCGCTGCGGATCGCACGCTCGGCGTAATCGAGCTGGGTGATAAACGCCGAAAGTTCCTGGCCGAAGGTGATCGGCGTGGCATCCATCATGTGGGTACGGCCGGTCTTGACCAGCTTCATATGTCGCGCGGCCAATTCCGCCAGGCCACCGGACAAGGTGGCGATCGCCGGCAGCAGTTGCTTGTTCACCGCTTGCACCGCAGCAATGCTCATAGCAGTAGGAAAGCAGTCGTTGGAACTCTGGGAACGGTTGACGTGATCGTTGGGGTGCACCGGGCTCTTGCCGCCGCGGTTGTTGCCGGCCAGTTCGTTGGCGCGGCCGGCGATCACTTCGTTGGCGTTCATGTTGCTCTGGGTGCCACTGCCGGTCTGCCAGACTACCAGCGGGAACTGGTCGTCGTGCTGGCCGTCCAGAACCTCGTCGGCAGCCTGCTCGATCAGGCGGGCAATATCGGCGGGCAGGTCGCCGTTACGGTCGTTGACCCGTGCCGCAGCCTTCTTGATCAAGGCCAAGGCATGCAATACCGCCAGCGGCATGCGCTGCTCGCCAATCGCGAAATTGACCAGCGAACGTTGGGTTTGCGCGCCCCAATAGGCGTCATCAGGGACCTGTACTTCCCCCAGGCTGTCGGTTTCGATACGGCTCATCGGTCACCCTCCTTATCCAGTCGTGATTGGTCAGTTTAGGCCCTGGCGGCCAGCGTGGGTTCCCTAAAAGCGCATTTGTGCCCTCGCGCCCCGTGAAACCAGGGCTTGCCGAGGGGTGGGGTTGAGCCGCGAGGTTTTTTAGGCGCAGAATGGTCGCCCTTGGGGTCTTACCTCGCCTGCTAGAAAAGGAAACTCGATGACTCGTCTTCGTGCCATCTGTACCGCGGTTGCTCTGGTTTGCGCCAGCGGCCAGGTTCTTGCCGATACCGCCAGCCACAACGCCAGTGCCGAAGCCTTCCTTACCCTGGCCCATGCTGACAAGCTGGGGACCCCGGTGTACATGCAAGTGCAGCAAATGTTCGCCCAGCGTTTCGAACAGACCAAGGCGCCTGCCGCCAAGCAGTCCGTACTGGACAGCTACCAGGCCAAGGCCAACGCCGCTCTGGACCAGGCCATCGGCTGGCCGAAGCTCAAGCCCGACATGGTCAAGCTCTACACCACCAACTTCAGCGAATCCGAGCTCAAGGACCTGGTAGCGTTCTACCAGTCGCCACTGGGCAAGAAAGTCCTGGAAAAAATGCCGCAGCTGACCCAGCAATCGGCCCAGATGACCCAGGCCAAACTGGAAAGCGCCGTACCGGTGGTGAACAAGCTGTTGGAAGACATGACCAACGAGCTGGCACCAAAAGCCGCCGCCCCGGCCAAGAAGAAGTAAGCAGCAATGATCATGCAACAGCGTATCGAAACGGCGCTCGCCGCCCTGGGCCCGCAACACTTGAGTGTGCTGGATGAAAGCCACATGCACAGCCGTGGGTTGCAGACCCACTTCAAGGCCGTGCTGGTCAGCCCGCAGTTCGAGGGGCTCAACCGCGTCAAGCGCCACCAGAAGGTCTACGCCACGCTGGGTGACCTGATGAGCGAGTTCCATGCGCTGGCGCTGCATACCTATACGCCCGAAGAATGGGCGACAATCGACGCAGCCCCGGCCTCGCCGACCTGCGCCGGCGGACATTGACGGGGTAACCCTGATAGAATCCGCAACGCGCCGCTTAGCCGGCGCGTTTTTTTTGCATCCGGTTCACCCCTTACGAGGGTAGCCACCTGGAGAGAACACCCATGACCCACCCGATTGTCGTGGCGGCACTGTACAAGTTCGTCACCCTCGAAGATTACGTCGCCCTGCGTGAGCCCCTGTTGCAGGCGATGGTCGACAACGGCATCAAAGGCACCTTGCTGATCGCCGAAGAAGGCATCAACGGCACCGTTTCCGGCAGCCGCGAAGGTATCGATGGCCTGATGGCCTGGCTGAAAAAAGATCCGCGTATGGTCGACATCGACCACAAGGAATCCTACTGCGACGACCAGCCGTTCTATCGCACCAAGGTCAAACTCAAAAAAGAGATCGTAACCCTGGGCGTCGAAGGCGTTGATCCAAACAAAAAGGTCGGCACCTACGTCGACCCGCAAGACTGGAATGCCCTGATCAGCGACCCTGAAGTACTGCTGATCGACACCCGTAACGATTATGAGGTGTCTATTGGTACATTTGAGGGCGCAATCGACCCGAAAACCACCAGTTTTCGCGAATTTCCCGACTATATCAAAGCCAACTTCGACCCGGCCAAGCACAAGAAGGTCGCCATGTTCTGCACCGGCGGCATACGCTGCGAGAAGGCGTCGAGCTACATGCTCAGCGAAGGCTTTGATGAGGTGTATCACCTCAAGGGCGGCATCCTGAAGTACCTTGAAGAGGTGCCCCAGGAAGAAACCAAATGGCAGGGCGACTGCTTTGTGTTCGACAATCGCGTGACCGTGCGCCACGACTTGAGCGAAGGCGACTACGATCAATGTCATGCCTGCCGCACACCGGTAAGCGTAGAAGATCGCGCCTCCGAGCATTATGTGGCCGGCATCAGTTGCCCCCATTGCTGGGATAAGCTGCCGGAGAAGACCCGTCGCAGCGCGATCGATCGCCAGAAGCAGATCGAGCTGGCCAAGGCCCGTAACATGCCGCACCCGATTGGCTTCAACTATAAGCAAACTCCTTCCGAGGCCTGAGCCATGTCTGCGCGCCTGCTCTATGTAATGGACCCAATGTGTTCCTGGTGCTGGGGCTTTGCCCCGGTCGCGCAGGCGCTGGTAGAGCAGGCCCAGGCGGCCGGTGTGGACGTGCACCTGGTGGTGGGCGGCTTGCGCACCGGCAGCGGTGCAGCCTTGGAGCCGACCACCCGGCGCTACATCCTTGAACACTGGCAGGCGGTCACCGAGGCCACCGGCCAGACGTTCAAGCGTGACGGCGCATTGCCCGACGGCTTCGTCTATGACACCGAGCCTGCTTGCCGCGCCATCGTCACCGCACGCAGCCTGGCGCCGGATTGCGCCTGGACGCTGCTGGGGCTGATCCAGCGCGCGTTCTATGTCGAGGGACGGGACGTGACCCTCGCCCACGTGTTGGTGGAGCTGGCCGAGCAGGCTGGAATTCCGCGTATCGAGTTTGCAGGCGAGTTCGATCGTGCCGAGCAGCATGCCGCCACGGCAGCGGATTTCACCTGGGTGCAGGATCTGGGGATCGCCGGTTTCCCGACGTTGCTCGCAGAACGCAATGGCCAGTTGGCCTTGCTGACCAATGGTTATCAGCCGCTGTCCGAGCTGTCGCCGTTATTGGGTCGATGGCTGGAGCGAGCTGCCTGTGTATGAGCAACCTCAACGCACTGACCGCCTGACCTGGGCAGAGATTCGCCGCCTGGCGCTGCGTCACAAGAAATCCTTGTGGATCGCCAATGGTGTGGCCGTGCTGGCGACGTTGTGCAGTGTGCCTATCCCCTTGCTGTTGCCATTGCTGGTGGACGAAGTGCTGCTGGGCCACGGCGATGCCGCGCTCAAGGTGATGAACCACGCGTTGCCCCTGGGTTGGCAGAAAGCCGCCGGTTACATCGGCCTGATGCTCCTGGTGACCCTGGCCCTGCGCTGTGGTGCGCTGGTGTTCAACGTGGTACAGGCGCGCCTGTTTGCGCGCCTGGCCAAGGACATCGTCTATCGCATTCGCGTGCGCCTGATCGAACGCCTCAAACGTATCTCCCTGGGGGAGTACGAAAGCCTGGGCAGCGGCACGGTCACGACTCATCTGGTGACCGACCTGGACACCCTGGACAAATTCGTCGGCGAAACCCTCAGCCGTTTCCTGGTGGCCATGCTTACCCTGGTCGGCACCTCAGCGATCCTGGTATGGATGCATTGGCAGCTGGCGCTGTTGATCCTGTTGTTCAACCCGTTGGTGATCTACGCCACGGTGCAATTGGGCAAGCGCGTCAAACACCTGAAAAAGCTGGAAAACGACAGCACGTCGCGCTTTACCCAGGCGTTGACCGAAACCCTCGATGCCATTCAGGAGGTGCGCGCCGGCAATCGCCAGGGTTTCTTCCTTGGTCGCCTGGGCCAGCGTGCCCGGGAAGTGCGTGACTACGCGATTCATTCCCAATGGAAAACCGACGCTTCCAGCCGTGCCAGTGGTTTGCTGTTCCAGTTTGGTATCGACATTTTCCGCGCTGCAGCCATGCTGACGGTGCTGTTCTCCGACCTGTCCATCGGCCAGATGCTCGCCGTATTCAGCTACCTGTGGTTCATGATCGGCCCGGTTGAACAACTGCTGAACCTGCAATACGCCTACTACGCAGCGGGCGGCGCGCTGACGCGGATCAATGAGCTGTTGGCACGTGCCGATGAGCCGCAATATGCCGGTGGTGCAGACCCGTTTGTCGGGCATGACACTGTCGGTATCGAGGTGCGTGGCCTGAACTTTGGCTACGGCGAGGACCTGGTGCTCGACCAATTGAACCTGGCAATCGCGCCGGGGGAGAAGGTGGCGATTGTGGGTGCCAGCGGCGGCGGTAAAAGTACCCTCGTGCAGTTGCTGCTGGGGCTCTACACACCACAGGCCGGCAGCATTCGTTTTGGGGGGGCTACCCAGCAGGAGATCGGCCTGGAAACCATTCGTGAAAACGTCGCCGTGGTGCTGCAACACCCGGCGCTGTTTAACGACACTGTGCGCGCCAACTTGACCATGGGGCGTACCCGCTCCGATCAAGCTTGCTGGCAGGCGCTGGAAATCGCCCAACTGGATGCTACCGTCAGAGCACTGCCTATGGGTCTGGACAGTGTGGTGGGGCGCTCTGGTGTGCGCTTCTCCGGCGGTCAACGGCAACGCCTGGCCATCGCCCGCATGGTACTCGCCGAGCCAAAAGTGGTGATTCTGGACGAAGCCACCTCGGCACTGGACGCGGCGACCGAATACAACCTGCACCAGGCATTGGCGCGGTTTCTCAGCGGGCGTACTACACTGATCATCGCCCACCGACTGTCTGCGGTGAAACAGGCTGACCGAGTACTGGTGTTCGATGGCGGGCATATCGCCGAGGATGGTGATCATCAGCAATTGATCGCCGATGGCGGGCTCTACGCCAAACTTTACGGACATCTGCAACAAGTGCGTTGATTTAGCTTAGGCTGTGCTATCGGGAGCGGATTTTCGCGTGCGTATCAAGCTGTGCATGTGTAAGGGACTTCATGAAGCAAAAGCGGACTCTCGGAACGCCACGGCTGTTGGGTATCGTCTGGCCCTTTATTGCCGTTGTCTTGTTCCAGGCATTGTTGGGCTGTGGCAGTCTCTACGTGCTTTCTGCAGTGCGTGGTTATGTGGCAGGCGAAAGCTTATGGTCCAAGGGCCAGAAGGATGCCATCTATTACCTGACGCTTTATGCCGATAGCCGCGACGACGCCACCTATCTCAAATACCAGAACGCCATTGCCGTGCCTCAAGGCGGCCATGAGCTGCGCATCGCCCTGGACAGGGCTGCGCCAAACCTGCCTGCCGCCCGCCTGGGGATCCTCAAGGGGGGCAACCACCCGGACGACGTCCCCAGCCTGATTTGGCTGTACCTCAACTTCCGCCATTTCAGCTACCTGGAAAAAGCCATTGAGCTATGGACGGTGGGCGATGGCTACCTTGAGCAACTGGACGAACTGGCCCAGCAAATGCACAGCGCCATCAGCACCGATCAGGTCACCGATCGGGATGTGCTCGCCTGGAAAGCGCGCATTATTGCCATCAATGAGGGCGTAACGCCGGCCGCCAAGGCGTTCAGCGATGCGCTGGGCGAAGGTTCGCGGATGATCCTGCGCCTGTTGTTGATCACCAACCTGGCCACCGCCCTGGGGCTGATCGTCCTGGCGCTGTTGCGTACCCATAAATTGTTGGCCCAGCGCCACGCCTTCGCTGACGCGCTGCAAGCGGAGAAGGAGCGGGCGCAGATCACGTTGGAGTCGATTGGCGACGGGGTGATCACCACCGACGTCGACGGCGCCATTGCCTATATGAACCCCGCGGCCGAAGCGCTGACCCACTGGAGGTCGGAACAGGCCCAGGGCTTGCCGTTGGCGGCATTGTTCAAGTTGCTGGATGAAAACGCCGAGCCTGACGGCTTCACCTTGATTGAACACATCATCAAGGGCCAACTCAGTGGCGGCAGCGAGCATTCCAAGCTGATCCAGCGCCTGGACGGCAGCACTGTCTCCGTCACGCTGGTGGGCGCGCCGATTCGCAGTGCCGGCAAGGTCAGCGGTGCGGTGCTGGTGCTGCACGACATGACCCAGGAGCGCCAGTACATCGCCAACCTCTCGTGGCAGGCGACCCATGATGCCTTGACTGGCCTGGCCAACCGCCGTGAGTTCGAGTTCCGTCTTGAGCAGGTGCTGCAACAGGTGGCACGCCAGCAAAGTGGGCGACATGCGTTGATGTTCCTTGATCTTGACCAGTTCAAGCTGGTCAACGACACCTGCGGCCATGCGGCAGGCGACGAACTCCTGCGCCATATCTGCGCGCTGTTGCAATCTGACTTGCGCGAGGGCGATACGTTGGCCCGCCTGGGCGGCGACGAGTTCGGCATTCTGCTGGAGAACTGCCCGGCGCCGGTGGCGGAAAAGATCGCCGAGAGCTTGCGCCATACCGTGCAAAGCCTGCACTTTGTGTGGAAAGGCCGACCGTTCATGACAACAGTCAGCATCGGCCTGGTGCATATCTCGCAAACCCCAACCACCCTGGAAACCTCCCTGCGGGCTGCCGACATGGCCTGCTACATGGCCAAGGAAAAAGGGCGCAACCGCATACAGGTCTATCACGCCGATGATTCCGAGTTGTCGCTGCGCTTTGGCGAAATGGCCTGGGTGCAGCGCCTGCACATTGCCCTTGAAGAGGATCGATTTTGCCTCTACGCCCAGGAAATCTCGCCGTTGGGCCACACCGAAGCTGGCAATGGGCACATCGAAATTCTGCTACGCCTGCATGACGAAGCCGGGCGCATCATTTTGCCCGACAGTTTTATTCCGGCAGCCGAACGATACGGCCTGATGACCTCGCTGGATCGTTGGGTGGTTGAAAACGTGTTCAAGATCATTGCTCGATGCATGACTGAACGTCCGGGCCGTCCTATGGCCATGTGTGCGATTAATCTGTCAGGAATAACGATCGGCGATGACGATTTCTTGGGTTTTTTACGTGAGAAATTCGGTACTTACAGCATTCCACCGGAAATGATTTGTTTTGAAATAACTGAAACCAGCGCTATAGCCAATTTGGGTAGCGCCATTCGATTTATTAATGAACTCAAAGCGTTAGGTTGCCAATTTTCACTCGACGACTTTTGCGCCGGAATGTCCTCATTCGCATATTTGAAACATTTACCTGTAGACTTCCTGAAGATCGATGGAAGTTTCGTAAAGGATATGCTGGACGACCCGATTAACCGCGCCATGGTCGAAGTGATCAACCACATCGGCCACGTCATGGGTAAGCGCACAATTGCCGAATTTGTTGAAACACCCCAGATCGAACAAGCGTTGCTTGAGATCGGTGTGGATTACGCTCAGGGCTACCTGATTGAACGCCCGCAATTGTTTACCTTTGATAGCCTGCAGTGTCGACCTGTGCGGCCTCAGCCCCTGGTATTCAAGGCGCCCGGCACATTCCGCTGAAACGTTTGCTGGTCTGTAAAATCACACTTAAAAAGGAGCCCTACAGTGATCGACACATTCAACAGAACCGGGCCGCTTATGGAAGCCTCGAGTTACCCAGCCTGGGCGCAGCAATTGATCCAGGCCTGTAGCGAGAGCAAGCGTCGGGTTGTCGAGCACGAACTGTATCAGCGTATGCGCGACAACGCCCTCAGCGCCAAGACCATGCGCCACTACCTGATTGGTGGTTGGCCGGTGGTGGAGCAGTTTGCGTTGTACATGGCGCAAAACCTGACCAAGACCAAGTTTGCTCGCCACCCGGGTGAGGATATGGCGCGGCGTTGGCTGATGCGCAATATTCGCGTGGAACTCAACCATGCCGATTATTGGGTGAATTGGGCGCGTGCCCATGATGTCAGCCTTGAAGAGCTGCAAGCCCAGGACGTGCCGCCGGAATTGCATGCACTGAGCCATTGGTGCTGGCACACCAGCTCGGCGGATTCGTTGATTGTCGCGATTGCCGCCACCAACTATGCGATCGAGGGGGCAACGGGGGAGTGGTCCGCGGTGGTCTGTTCTACCGGCGTGTATGCCGATGCCTTCCCCGAGGAAGATCGCAAGCGGGCGATGAAGTGGCTGAAGATGCACGCCCAGTACGACGACGCTCACCCGTGGGAAGCCCTGGAAATCATCTGCACCCTGGCCGGCAACAACCCGAGCAAGGCCCTGCAGGAAGAGTTGCGCCAGGCGGTGTGCAAAAGCTACGACTATATGTACCTGTTCCTGGAAAGCTGCATGCGCCTTGAGAACATAGAGAGAGACAAAGAGAAGGCGCCAGCCGTTCGCGAGCGCCCGGTGCGCATTGCCAGCGAGGCGTGATGTAACTGTTCTGACGGTAACTTGTGGCGAGGGAGCAAGCTCCCTCGCCACAGTGCAACCCTATTGCGGCTTACCCCGCCATCGCCAGGCGGTTACGGCCTTCGCGCTTGGCCACGTACAGCGCATTATCGGCCCGGCGCAACAGGCTTTCAGCCGACTCGGCCGCCAACAGCGTCGAGCAACCCAGGCTCACCGTCAATTCGATCCGCGTGCCTTCCACCCAATAGTCCTGGCTCTGTGCCGCCTGGCGCAAGCGCTCACCGACCATCTTCGCCGCATCGCGCCCGGTGTTGGACAGCAGGATCAGAAACTCTTCCCCGCCAAACCGAAAGACCATGTCGACGTTACGCAGCTGGCGTTTGATCGCCCCTGCCACGGTGCGCAGCACGCTATCGCCGGCGGCGTGACCATGGGTGTCATTGATTCTCTTGAAGTGGTCGATGTCCAGCATCAGTACGGACAAGGGGTGCAGATGCCGCCTGGCCATGTCGATTTCCCGTTGCAACGTCTGATCCATGGCCACGCGGTTGCCGGTTTCGGTCAGCGAATCGCGCAGGGCGCTGCGGGTGGCAGCGCGGTAGAGCAGGGCGTTGCGCATTGGATACAGCAACGTCACCAACAGCGATTCGAGCTGGCTCAGTTCCTCATCGATCAACCGTTGGTTGCGGCGAAACACCAGCTCTCCAAGGTGCTCGCCTTCGTGGCTCAAGGTGTAGCTCACCGAATGGTGGCCACGATGCCCGAACTCAAGGCGCAGGTCGCTGGCGACATGGCGGTACTGCAACGCATCCAGCGGCACCAGGCGTTGTACTTCGCGAAAGAACAGGCCGAGGATGCGCTCCGGCTCCAGGCTGGTTTGCAGCTGCTGGCTCAGTTGCTGGCAAAGCTCGGTCAGGGTTGCGGGGCGACGTGGGCGCAGGGAAGGCTGGCCAAATCCCAGGCGCTGCAATTTGGCACTGTCGAAGTCAATTGCGTTGGTCTGGGTGGGTGTTTTCATAAGTGGGTGGCCTCTAAGCACTTGGCTGTCTTACAGGCGGGATGAGGGCGGCAAGTGCCAGGCGTCTTACTGTTCCTTCAATTCCGTAAAACATGGAGAACAGTTTAAACCGCTTTGCATTGGGTTATAACCCCGAGACACGTGCCGCACGTCTTGTCATCACTTAACCTGTTTGGAAAGTGCGAGAGCGAGATTCGTGCCAATATCGTTTTATTTTAGAAAGTTCTTATAAATCAAAAGATTGTATTTAAACCAAAAAACGTCTTTTAAATAATGGCGCCAGTTATTTGGCTGGTTTGGGCCGGCGTTGCCGTCGACCCGTTCAACTTTACTATCGCTGTGGCTTGAGTTGTTTGTCGCTAATAAACCACGCCTCCATTAAAGCGCACATAAATTACACTACGGCCATCACGGCTGGACCAGCGTCGTGCGGTCGATCTGTGCGATGGAGGTGACGCCGGTCAGGGTCATGGCCACGCGCATTTCCTTGGCGAAAATATCCAGCACGTTCTCTACCCCGTGTTGGCCTTCGGCGGCCAGCGCATAGGTGGTCGCACGCCCCAGCAGGCACGCCTTGGCCCCCAGGGCGAGCATACGCACGACGTCGAGCCCGGATCGAATGCCGGAGTCCACCAGCACGGTCAGGTCATCGCCCACCGCATCGGCAATCGGCGGCAACGCCTTGGCGGTGGACAGCACGCCGTCGAGCTGGCGGCCGCCATGGTTGGACACAACGATACCGTCGGCGCCAAAACTCAACGCGTCCTTGGCATCCTGCGGGTCGAGGATGCCCTTGATGATCATCGGGCCTTTCCAGAACTCGCGGATCCACTCCAGGTCTTTCCAACTGATCGACGGGTCGAAGTTGTTGGCCAGCCAGCCAATGTAGTCCTCCAGGTGGGTGGGTTTGCCCAGGTATTTGGAGATATTGCCCAGGTCGTGGGGGCGACCCATCAAGCCCACATCGAAAGCCCATTGCGGTTTGGTCACCGCTTGCAACATGCGCCGCTGCGCCGCGTACGGCCCGGACATGCCCGAGTGCGCATCGCGGTAGCGGGCGCCGGGTGTGGGCATATCCACCGTAAACACCAGCGTGGTCACGCCGGCCGCCTGCGCCCGCTCCAGCGCATTGCGCATGAAACCGCGATCCTTGAGTACGTACAGCTGGAACCAGATCGACTGCGGGCTTTGCGAGGCCACTTCCTCAATTGAACACACCGACACCGTCGACAGGCAGAAGGGGATGTTTTTGTTGGCCGCCGCCTTGGCCGCTTGCACTTCACCGCGTCGCGCATACATGCCGGTCAGGCCCACCGGGCTGAGGATGACCGGCATCGCCAGCTCCGTGCCGAACAGGTGGGTGCTCAGGCTCAGCTTGTCGACATTGCGCAAAACACGCTGGCGCAGGCTGATCTCGGCCAGGTCCGAACTGTTGGCGCGCAACGTGTGCTCGGCGTACGCGCCGCCGTCGATATAGTCGAACAGAAAGCGCGGCAACTTGCGCTTGGCCGCAGCGCGGTAGTCGGAAGCGGACGAGATGATCATCGACGGTGTCTCCACAGGGCAAAGTGCTACACCATAAGCAAAGTTGTGACATGATAAAAACAACTTTTATCACTGATCTCCAGTCGCAAAAGGAATGCTGATGAACCTGCGAACATTGCGTGCGTTTGTCGAAGTGGTGCGCCAGGGCGGGTTTTCCCAGGCAGCCGAGGTGGTGGCGTTGACCCAGTCCACCGTCAGCAAGGCGGTCAAGACCCTGGAGGACGAGTTGGGCACACCGCTGCTCAATCGTCTTGGCCAAAGGAACGAACTCACCGCCGCCGGCGAAATTGCCTACCGCCGAGCCTTGGTGATGCTCGCCGAACGCAATGACCTGATGGCTGAAATCAACGACCTGCGCGGTCTCACCCGTGGCGTGCTACGCATCGGCCTGCCGCCGGTGGGGTGCGGTGTGCTGTTTGCGGCCATGTTTGCCACTTACCGCAGCCGTTACCCAGGCATCGACATCGAATTGACCGAGTACGGCAGTAAAAAACTGCGCGAATGCCTGGAGGCCGGGGAGGTCGATCTGGCCGCACTGCTGCTGCCGGTGGACGAAGGCTTTGACTACCAGCCAGTACGCAACGAACCTCTGATCGCAGTGCTGCCCATCAGCCACCCACTGGCCCGCCGCAAGCGCATCGACTTCACCGACCTGGCGGACTCGCCGTTCATCCTGTTCGAAGCGGGTTTTGCCCTCAACGCGAAGATTCTCAGTGCGTGCGAACGCAAAGGCGTAACCCCCAAAGTCACTGCTCGCAGCGGGCAGATCGACTTTATCGTCGACCTGGTCACCGCCGGCCTGGGCGTCGCCTTCCTGCCGCGAATGCTGGCGCACAAGCACCAACACCCCGGCATCGCCTTGATCCCCCTGGACGAGCCCCACACCGATTGGCACATCGCCCTGGCCTGGCGCGCGAGCGCCCACCTGCCACCGGCAGCACGGGCCTGGTTGGATCTGGCCAGGGAACCGTCGTATTCAAGCGAGCAGGGGGGCGATTTGCGGAAAGTTTCTGAGGATGCTTGACTTCTTCTTTTTAATCAGTAACATACGGCGCATTCCGCGATAGCTCAGTTGGTAGAGCAAATGACTGTTAATCATTGGGTCCCTGGTTCGAGTCCAGGTCGTGGAGCCAGATAGAGAAAAGCCTGCAGAGATGCAGGCTTTTTTTTGCTTGGAATTTGACCCAGCAATCCAAACGCTTAGCGCGCTTAGCATGACGCCATCTCGATGGACGCTTTCGCCTCCAGAATTTAATACCGGCGTTCGCTCAAGATTTCGACCTGATCCTTGTCGACACCCAGAGCGCACGCTCCATTGTCCTTGAAGTGGCGTTGCTAGGCGCTCAGATGGCTATTTTTCCTATCACTCCCGATATGCTGACTGCGAGGGAGTTTCAGCGCGGAATGCTCCAGCTTTATAGAGATGTGGAGCCTCTGGCAGCGCTGGGCGCTACAGTTATCCTACAGTTCAAAGCGAACAAGGATTAACCAGGTTTACGATGGAGGTCATTGTCATCCCCGCTCTCCCTCGCCCCGTGTCCCTTACATAATCCTTTTCAGTGCCCACCAAGGTTCGCTTTCCTGGTTGGAGCAGGGTTTCCACAATGAGCTTTTTCTTCGCGATATCCGGTTTAAAACTCGGCTC
Organism: Pseudomonas paralactis; assembly: GCF_001439735.1. Lineage (GTDB taxonomy): Bacteria > Pseudomonadota > Gammaproteobacteria > Pseudomonadales > Pseudomonadaceae > Aquipseudomonas > Aquipseudomonas paralactis. Next base: position 441,482 of record NZ_JYLN01000001.1, on the reverse strand, counting down.
TACTGGCCAAATCTGCACGGCATAGTCTTGGGCGAACAAAAACAGATTGGGAGCGGTATCTACCGGTGTTTGCAGGTGCGCGCACATGATGTCGCTGGCTTGTACTTCAACCATTGTTTTGTAGTGGGGCTTGTCGTAACTGGCCAATATCAATTTTGTCCGAGTCTGAACCCCCAGCGCTTCCTGAGGGTGGCAAGGCGTCACTTCGCCATAGGCGTAGGCGCACCAATTCACCTGGGTCATTGTGACGATTTCCTCAGGTTTTAAAGACAGATCTTTCTGGATGTTCAACTGGTCTTGCGGTTTTTCGTAGGGGATTGTCGTGCAGCCAGTGAGCAATGCGAGTGCGAGCAGAGTGATGAACTTGAAGTACATGGCTTTCATTTCCTATGAATTACATCGACCTGATAGAAACAACTTCCACAAAACGGAATTTTTTCCTAGCCGCCTTGGTAGCGTCTGGCTCAGCTAGGATACCTGGGAGAGACTCTTGCTCGGGAGACGGGCTGCAGAGATGCAGGCTTTTTTTGCCTTGGATTTGGCCTGCATGGCGCGATTCGCAAGAGGCAAACTCTAGCCCTTCGATTCAGACAGGTTTGCTTTTTGATTTGGCAGGCAGTGGATTAACAAGCATTCGGTTCAATTCGCCAGCGAGCGCTATCAACTGCTGTTCCAACGCTTCGACCTCTGAGACGCTGATGCCATTGTTGAGGACTTGCAAGGTTTTGGCTTGCTTCTTCGAGGCTGGCGCTAGGTTATAGGTGTCCTGGGAAACCAATGCCTGTCGCAGTAGATTGTTGATCACGGTCTGATAGCCGGTGCCTGCACTCTGGGCACGTTCACGGGCGGCTTCGATCACAGCATCGTCCAGCATGATCGTGATACGGGTTTTACCTTTGTTGCTGGCGATAGCGCCTCGTTTGGCGTTACTGAAGTCGTATTCGTCTTTCATGGCTCAAACCTCCAGGTACTGACGCCGTTCATTTTTGGATGCAAGCCGGGCGCTGATGATGCGTACGAAATTGGGATCGCGGTAGGTGTAGGCCACTACCAACACGCGTCCATTTGCGTCGGTGCCCATGATCACCCAGCGTTCTTCTCCGTGATCGTAATCTTGCATGGTCAGGGCTGCCTCGTCGTAAAACACCGGTTCGGCATCAGCTAGGCTTACGCCTTTATGCTTGCGCTGATTAGCGATGTTTTTGGTGTTATCGAATTGAACCATGAAAGTTTTCATTATGCATATTTTATATGTATGAAAAGCGATGAATGGACGATCAGGCAGGATGATCGGCTGTGACGATCTATACCGTGCACACGCCATTTTCCCTCCGATCAGTTGGAGCTTGATCTTGCAGAGATTGCCTGCGGATTTCCGTGCGCAACGGGCGTCTGTTTACGTAGCCAGGTTCTGTTTTCTTTGTCGGAAGGCGTGTATAGACATGACCGAATGTCATATCGAAGCGTTTGCGTGGTAGGCGGGCAGGGTTTGAGCCCAGGTCGTGGAGCCTCAGTTAGCAGCGTTCTCACGAGTATCAAGCTCCCGACGCGGCAACCGCCCATTAAGCACGACGTACGCCGCCAACCCAATCAGCAGCCCCCAAAACGCCCCGCCAATCCCGAACAACGTGATGTTGGCGGCCGCTGCCAAAAAGGTAATCAGCGAAGCCTCACGGGAGCTGGCATCGGCCATGGCGCCGGCCAGGCTGCCGCCGATAGTGCCGAGCAGGGCGAGCCCGGCCAGGGTGGTGATGAAGGTGGCCGGAAAGGCCATGAACAGCGCAGCGAGGGTCACGCCGAAGACTCCGACCAGGATGTAGAAAACACCTGCCGCAATGCCGGCGATCCAGCGCTTGGAGGGCTCTTCGTGGGCTTGCTTGCCGGTGCAGATGGCAGCAGTGATCGCCGCGATATTGAACGCGTGGGAACCAAAGGGCGCCATGAGCAAGGAGCCCAGCCCGGTAATACTCACGATGGGGTTGGCGCTGGTGTTGAACCCATCGTTGCGCAGAACCAACATGCCGGGCATGTACTGGCCGGTCAGGGTGATCAGAAACAGCGGCAGCGCGACACTGAGCAGAGCATTGAGCGAGAACTCAGGCCGGGTGAACACGGGCGCCGCCAGTTGCAGTTCCAGGCCCGACAAGTCGACCCGCCCCTGAACCAGCAGGAAGGCTAGCCCCAACGCCAGAATGCCCACAACCGCGTAGCGTGCGGTCAGGCGTTTGAGCACGAGGTAGGCAACAATCAGCAAGCCGACCAGCATCGGGTCAAGGCTCATGCCGCCGAAAGCACCGATGCCGAACTGCAACAGAATACCGGCGAGCAACCCGGCGGCCACACCTGAGGGGATCAGCCGGATGACTTTTTCGAAATAGCCGGATAAGCCCAGCAGCACGAAGGCCGCGGCCGAGATCATGTAGGCGCCCACCGCCTCGGCATAGGGCGTGGTGGACAGGGCCACAACCAGAAAGGCAGCAGCCGGTGTGGACCAGGCGGTGATGATAGGTGTGCGGGAAACCCAGCTGAGAAACAGCCCGGTAACCCCCACGCCGATGGACACCGACCACACCCAGGACGCCGTCAACTCAGGGCTTAGCCCAGCGACCTTGGCGGCCTGGAACACCAGAATGAAGGTGCCGCCATAATTGACGATGACCGAGATCAGGCCGGCGACAATCGGCGGGATGAGGTCGCTGAGGCGAACCGATGCGTTGGATGTTGACGAAGGCATGGCGTTACGTTGCTCCTTGCAAATGGCGAAGCGCAGAGTCTACGGATAAACTGGCCTGCTATTTCAGGCCAATTTATCCATATAAAGCAGACCGCATGGCAAAAACCTTCGAGCTCGAAACACTAAAAATACGGCTCAACGATGCCGAGTTTCAGCGGCTGGATCTGCACCTGCGAATTCAGCGCGCCCTGCGGGCATTGATTCTGGAGGGAGCCCTTGATGGGGGCCTCAAGCTGCCGGCGACCCGAGTGCTGGCCAAGACGCTTGGCGTTGCCCGCGACACGGTCGAGAACGCCTATGTGCATTTGCACCGGGACGGCTTCATTGTGCGGCGCGAGGGCTCTGGCAGCTATGTATCGGAGGCTGTGGGCACCGAGTTACGCGGGGCTGCGCGCCAGCGCATCAACATCCAAAACACCCAGCGCAGCGATGCAGTGCCAGGGGCGGGCTTGAGCCGGCGTGGCCGGATGATGTTCGACACGGGTGGCGTGACCGATCAACAGGCGGTGAAGGCCTTTGCCACCGGGCTGCCGGAAACCCGTACCTTTCCTGTCGATATATGGGAGCGTCTGCAACGCCAGGCCATGAAGGACTACCGGGGTAACGTCCTGCTGCATGGCGACCCGCAAGGCGCCGAGCCCCTGCGCAAGGCGATCACCACCTATTTGAACCTCGAACGCGGCGCCAAATGTTCACCCAATCAGATTCTGGTATTGAGCAGCACTCGCCAGGCGCTGTACCTGTGTGCCCAATTATTAGTGGATGCCGGCAAGCCCATCCTCCTGGAAAACCCCGGTTACTACGGTGCCAAGAAGGCTTTTGAAGCGGCCGAGACCCAGGTGGTGCCTATTGACGTTGATGCACTGGGTATCCGCACCGACCTGTTGCGGGTAGACCGCAGCGGTGCCAATTGCGTCTATGTGACGCCTTCGCATCAATACCCCACCGGCGCCACGTTAGCGCTGGAGCGCCGGTTGGAGTTGATCAACTGGGCGGCCGAGCAGGCCAAGTGGATCATCGAGGACGACTATGACAGCGAGTTCCACTACGACGGGCCGCCGATTGCCTGCGTCCAGGGCCTGGACCCGTACCAGCGCACGATCTACCTCGGTACCTTCAGCAAAACCCTCTATCCCGGATTGCGGATGGGCTACATGGTGCTGCCTGCCGGACTGGTCAGCGCATTCACCTATGCGCGAAGCATCATGGACGGTCACACGCCACAGATCCTCCAACTGACGCTGGCGCGCTTCATGGAGGACGGCCACTACCACGCCCATGTCCGGGCCATGCGCAAACTGTACGCTGCGCGCCGTGCCGTCATGCTCACCGCCATCGGCAAACGCCTGAAGGGGATTGCCACAGCCTTGTGCCCCCATGGCGGGCTGCAGATGCCCTGTCTTTTGGCCGATGGCTGGTCGGAGGAAACCACCATTCGCCAAGCTGCCAGCGCAGGCGTGCAGTTGCCCGGACTCAGTCGGTTGTACGCAGGAGACGAGAAGAAACAAGGTTGGCTGTTGGGGTATTCATCCTTGACCGCCCATGAAATCGAAACAGCCATGCGGCGGCTGGCCAGAGCAATAGGCTCGTAGGAGCGAGCTTGCTCGCGAAAAACTCACAGGCGCCGCGTTCACTCAGGAAGCACGCGTTATCGTTGACGTTTTTCGCGAGCAAGCTCGCTCCTACAAAGGTCACTGAACGGCATTACTTATCTAAGCCTGCTCGGGGTTTGAACCGCAGGCAGGATGGAGTCGAACCATTGCGCCAGGTTCGAGCCTGATAGCCGCTGCACCTCATCGACCTCCATCGACTCATCCTGATCGGCGGTGTAGCACTGGTCACCGCTGCGCCTGTCATCGGGATAGACCATAAAGCCACCGCGGCCGTCAGGGCAGTTAGGCAGATACACCGAGGACAGGTCGCGTTGCTCATCCAGGTGCGCATTCAAGCGCGCGATATAGATGGCCATCGAAACCGCCACGCCAATAACCAGCACCACACAGGCGACCAACTGGCTGGCATAGCTGGCGCCCATCTCATTACGATGTACGGGCGACATGACACGACCCTGTCTGCTCAACATTCTGGCCAACCAGAAACCAGCCATTGCCTCCCATGCGTACCAACTGCGCTTGCTGTGGAAGGATGCCCACCATCAGCGCGAGGAAAATCACGGCTAACAGCACCCCTTTGATCATCGAATACAGGTTCATGACGGTGACGAGCTCTGGATAAGAAGAGCCTTAGCCTAAGCCGCACCGGGTTAACGTCAGGTAAACATCACGGGAAACCGCCCGACTTCCGCTATCCTTCACACCGCTGCGCACTGCCTGCCCGAGGGGTTTTTTCCGTGCATATTCATCTGCTGCTGGTCGAGGACAACCTGGACCTGGCCACCACCGTCATCGAGTACCTGGACATCAGCGGCATCGTCTGCGATCACGTCAGCAATGGTCAGACCGGGCTTAACCTGGCCCTCAATCAGCATTACGACGTCATTCTCCTGGACATCATGCTGCCGCGACTGGACGGCCAGCAGGTATGCGATCGGTTGCGCCAGCAAGGCATCCAGACGCCGATCCTGATGCTGACCTCGCTGGACGCGTTATCCGACAAGCTCGCCAGTTTTGCCGCTGGCGCCGACGACTACCTGGTCAAACCGTTCGAACTGGCCGAGCTGGTCGCCAGGATTCGCGCCTTGAGCCTGCGTCGCAGCGGCCAAACCAGTCGGCTGCAAGTGGACGACCTGGTAATGGAACTGACCACGCGTAAAGTCAGCCGGGCAGGGCAGGAGCTGCATTTGTCGCCCATCTGTTGGACCTTGTTGGAAAACCTGATGCGCGCAAGTCCTCAACCGGTCTCTCGGCAGCGCCTGGAGGCGAAGATCTGGGGCGATGAGCCGCCCGACAGTAATTCGCTCAAAGTACATATGCATCGGCTGCGCAAGGCGGTAGACAAACCGTTTGGCCGGCCATTGATCCATACCCTGGCGGGTGTCGGCATTCAGGTAAAACCCCATGCGTAACGGACTGAGCCTGAAGTGGGTAATCAGCGGCAGCTTCCTGTGCCTGATTGCGGTGGTGCTGGTGATCTACAGCAAGCTGCTGCCTGAATTCACCGTGCGGGGCCTGTTCTACACCGCCAGCGCGATGATGGAGGAGGAGGCTCAGTATTTTCTCCGGCACTACAAACAGGACCCGACCACGCCGACGCCGCACAATTACTTCTATACCAGCGTCATCGGCAAGGAGGCGTTGCCGCAGGACGTGCGCGAGTTGCTCACTACATCGCCGAGCCTGTCCTTTGGCGCGGTGAATATCTTCGGCGATCTCTATTCCGATGACGACGATGAGCCGTTCCAGATCATCCTCGAACAGCCCCTGGGTGACGGCAAAACCCTCTACATGTACGACATCGACCACGATAAGGAAGCAGGTGGAGAGGTGGAGACGCCGTTGTCTGATGCCTATTTCGATCAGGTCATAGAGAGTGTCAAGTTCATCAGCCTGGCGGTATTCGTGCCGGCGCTGATTATCATCGCCTTGCTGGTCTGGTGGCTGGTTCGGCCGCTGGGGCGCCTGGTGCAATGGTCCGGCACACTCAAAGACCCTGAGGCACTGACCGGCGCTCGACCTGGTTTCAGTTTCAAGGAGTTCAATATGCTGGCCGATGCGCTGGCCAAAAGTGTTGAGCAGGTGCAGGCCGCCAGCCAGCGTGAAGGCCGTTTGTTGCGCTACACCAGCCATGAACTGCGCACGCCACTGGCGGTGCTCAAGGCCAATATCGAATTGTTGGCCCTGCAATCGGGCGGTGTGCTGCCACCCTCGTTGCAGCGCATAGAACGCTCTGTGCTGAACATGCAGTTGATCGCCGAGACATTGCTGTGGATGAGCCGCGAGCGTCCCGAATCGTTGCCCGAGGAAGACGTTAACCTGAGCGAGGTCGTCGGCGAACTGATTGAAAAGCACCGCTACCTGATCGGTAACCGAGACATCAAGCTGAGCATCGACATCCACAACGAACCTTGCCGGTTACCCCCTACAGCGTGCCGTATCGTGATCGGCAACTTCCTGCGCAATGCGCTGCAATACGCGGAAGAGGGCACGGTGGACATCAGTTTCAAATACCCCAGGCTGGTGATTGCCAATTACATCAACGAGGCCAAGCCGCGGCAGGAATCCGACGACTATGGATATGGTTTAGGGTTGCAGTTGATGCGGCAGTTATGCGCAAAGCTGGGCTGGCAGATTGAGGTGCTCCGCGAGCAGCAACGGTTTACGGTCATTCTTGATTTTACGAGCGTGCGGGACACGCCGCCGGCAGACGGCGCACCTGGAGCATGTTGAACGATTGTGCCTAAGCGAGCTTCACATTCATGGTGATGTGAGCAGTGAAGACCTTGACGCCACCCGCATCGAAGATCTCCACCGGCACGATCTTGTCTCCGGCGGTTTGCCAATCGATAGCGCTGCCATCGGCAACAGCGCGGATATCGGTTTTCGCCTTGGCCAGGTATTCCACCGTCATACCCTTGGGAATCCAGCGTGCGCCGGCAGGAATGGACGCGTCGGTCATCATGCCGCCGGCCAGTTCGGCGGCGTTGCACAGCGCGATGGCATGCACCGACGCCAGGTGGTTGGTGATTTCCTTGCGAAACGGCACGGTGACCACCGCATGGTTGGGTTTGAGCTCCGCGATCTCGGGAGTGATGGTGCTGAAGTACGGCGCCATTTGGCACGCCAGGTTGCTGAATGCGGCGGGGCCTACGCTATTGAACATGCTCAGGGCTTGGCTCATCGGAATATCCTCAAGGGTTAGTTGCAGAATAGTATTCTGTAACAGAACAATATTCTGTTAATTCCGCAGCTGTCAACCTGAGCTTTCTCTGCTGGTCGCTCAGCCTATAAACTGTTTTGATTTGGCGTTCTCCCATGCACTCCATCGATCTCATCGAGCGCACCTTCCCCGGCAGGCGCAGCGACCTCAAACGTACCATCCTGCGTGAGGCGCTGGCCTGTTTTAACGAGGCAGGCATCGAGGCGACCAACATCGAGACCATTCGTGCGCGCTGCGACACCAGTGTGGGCGCTATCTATCACCACTTCGGCAACAAGGAAGGGCTGGTCGCCGCGCTGTTCTTCGCTGCGCTGGAAGACCAGGCCGCCCTGCGTGACCACTATTTGCAAGCGGCGGATACGGTCCATGCCGGTGTGGTCGGCCTGGTGTACAGCTACGTTGAGTGGGTCACCGCCCAGCCGGACTGGGCGCGGTTTGTTTTCCAGAGCCGTTTTGCCGTGTCCAACGGGCCGTTCAAGGACGAGTTGATTGCCCGCAACAAGCAGCGCAACCAGCAGTTGAAGGAGTGGATGGGCGGGGAAGGGCGCAAGGAGCACTTCAGTCATTTGCCCGCAGAACTTATCCCTTCGCTGATCATTGGCGCGGCCGAAAGCTACTCGCGTGCGTGGCTGTCGGCGAAGGTCAAAAAAAGCCCCTTTGAGTACCGCGAACTGCTGGCTGAAGCCGCGTGGAAGTCGATCAGCCTGGGTTAGTCAGTCCTCCATCCCCTGTGGGAGCTGTCGAGCTTCAGCGAGGCTGCGAAAGCGGTGGTTCAGGCGATGAAGAGGTTGCCTGTACCGCCGCCATCGCAGCCTCGCTGGGGCTCGACAGCTCCCACATTTGGGCGGTGTTGCTGTCGAGAGTTGTGCTTGGCGCGATGGCCTGCAAAGCTCAATTCTACATACACCGCCGATCTCCTGTGGGAGCTGTCGAGCTTTAGCGAGGCTGCGAAAGCAGTGGTGCAGGCGATGAAGAGGTTGTCTGTGCCGCCGCCATCGCAGCCTCGCTGGGGCTCGACAGCTCCCACATTTGGGCGGTGTTGCTGTCGAGAGTTGTGCTTGGCGCGATGGCCTGCAAAGCTCAATTCCACATACACCGCCGATCTCCTGTGGGAGCTGTCGAGCTTTAGCGAGGCTGCGAAAGCAGTGGTGCAGGCGATGAAGAGGTTATCTGTGCCGCCGCCATCGCAGCCTCGCTGGGGCTCGGGAGCTCCCACATTTGGGCGGTGTTGCTGTCGAGAGTTGTGTTTGGCGTGATGGCCCTGCAAAGCGTGATTCCACATACACAGCCGATCCCCTGTGGGAGCTGTCGAGCTTCAGCGAGGCTGCGAAAGCAGTGGTGCAGGCGATGAAGAGGTTGCCTGTGCCGCCGCCATCGCAGCCTCGCTGGGGCTCGACAGCTCCCACATTTGGGCGGTGTTGCTGTCGAGAGTTGTGCTTGGCGCGATGGCCCTGCAAAGCGTGATTCCACATACACAGCCGGTCCCCTGTGGGAGCTGTCGAGCTTCAGCGAGGCTGCGATAGCGGTGGTTCAAACGATGATCCTTTCGGTAATGCCCCCACCTGATCAAATGCCGTCTGAGACTATACTTGCCTCCTTCCAAACAATCGAGAACCCCATGAGCACGTCTCTTTCCCTGACGCCCGCGCGCAAGCCCGTCGCGCCACTGATCGCCTTTATCATCCTGGTGGCGGGCGCGCTGTTCCTGCAAAACATGGTCGGCGCACGCCAGGTGTTGCTGCTGGTGGTCGGCGCCGCGCTGGGCCTGACGCTGTATCACGCAGCCTTCGGTTTTACCTCGGCCTGGCGTGTGTTTATCAATGATCGGCGTGGCGCTGGCTTGCGTGCGCAGATGGTGATGCTGGCGTTGGCGGTGCTGCTGTTTTTCCCGGCGCTGGGCGCGGGCACTTTGTTCGGTCAGCCGGTCGTGGGGCTGGTGGCGCCAGCGGGTGTGTCGGTGGTGTTCGGGGCGTTTATTTTCGGGATCGGCATGCAGCTGGGCGGCGGGTGTGCGTCGGGCACCTTGTTCACCGTCGGTGGCGGTAATGCGCGGATGTTGGTGACACTGCTGTTCTTTATCTGTGGCTCGTTGATCGCCACCCATCACGTCGACTGGTGGTTTGCACTGCCATCGTTCCCGGCGGTTTCCATTGTCAAAAGTTTCGGTGTGCTGCCGGCGCTGGTTCTGAGCCTGGCGGTGTTCGGGCTGATTGCAATGGTAACCGTGCGCCTGGAAAAGCGCCGTCACGGCCAGCTTGAACAAGGCGTGCAGAGCGAGCACCAAGGGCTACGCCGCTTTCTGCGCGGGCCATGGCCGTTAGTCTGGGGCGCAATTGGCCTGGCGCTGCTCAACTACGCCACCCTGGCCCTGGCTGGGCGGCCGTGGGGCATTACCTCGGCGTTCGCGCTGTGGGGCGCCAAGGTGGCGAGCGGGCTCGGCGTGGACGTTGCCAGTTGGGCATTCTGGCAAATGCCGGGCAATGCCAAGGCCCTGGCTGCACCGGTGTGGGAAGACATCACCAGCGTCATGGACATCGGCATTGTCCTCGGCGCGCTGCTGGCCGCAGGCCTGGCCGGGCGTTTCGCGCCCAGCCTGAACATCCCGCTGCGCTCATTGATCGCGGCTGTGATCGGCGGCCTGATGCTCGGCTACGGTTCGCGCCTGGCCTATGGCTGCAACATCGGCGCGTACTTCAGTGGCATCGCCTCGGGCAGCCTGCATGGCTGGGTGTGGCTGGTGGCGGCCTTTATCGGCAACGGCGTGGGCGTGCGCCTGCAGCCCTTCTTCTTTGCGGGCGAACGGCCCCAGGTGGCCTTGAGTGGCTGCTGAGCAGTCCACCCACATTCGCCTGGGGCGCATGCAAGATGCCGGTTTTTTGCCCGCCATCGAGCAGTGCGCGGCCCAGGCGTTTCGCGCAATCGAAGGGCTGGCTTGGCTGGCGGATGCCGCGCCGATCAGCATCGAACGCCATCGGCAGTGGATCGCGCTATCGACCTGTTGGGTGGTGGTTGATGACCACGATCACCTTCAAGGCTTCCTCAGCGCAGAACGCTTTGGCGACGACCTGCATATCCATGAAGTGTCGGTGGCTCAGCCGCTGCAAGGCCAGGGCTGGGGGCGCAGATTGGTGGAAACGGCGATAGATCATGCCCGCGCCCAACACCTGCGTGCGGTGACGCTGACCACCTTCGTGCATGTACCCTGGAATGCTCCGTTCTACCGGCGCCTGGGCTTTGCGCCTCACGTTGATTCGCGTCTGGAAACGATCCTGGCGGATGAGTACGCCCATGGCTTCGAACCCGGCAGCCGTTGTGCCATGGCGTGCCAGGTGACATGTCCGAATCCGTCCTGAAGTAGTCTGCCTTGCGTCTGTCGCGCACTGTGGGTGGTCCTTACCATGGCGTGCATCGTTTACCCACTGATGCAAGCCACAAGGACTGTCCATGACCCATAAAGCCCTGATCGTGATCGACGCGCAACATTCCTTCCGCCATTCAGCCTACTGGTCCGAAAATGACCTGCCCGACTACCTGGAAAAACAGCAGGCCCTCATTGATGGTTGTATTCAGCGGGGCATCCCGGTGATACAAGTCTTCCATGTTGAAGACCAGGGGCATTTCTCCATGCAGTCGGGCAACGTCAGGGCATTGAGCGAGCTGTCGATCAATCCGCAACTGGTGATCCATAAGCGCTACCACAGTGCCTTTGCCGGTACGCCACTGGCCGCTCGGTTGGTGGAAATGGGCGTCACCACGCTGATCATCAGCGGCATCCGCACTGAGCAATGCTGCGAGACCACCACGCGGCAGGCTGCGGACAGCGGCTTCAAGGTGGATTTTGTCAGCGAGGCGACCCTGACCTTCCCGATGACCCATGCGCGCAGTGGCCGGGTCTATACGCCGGCCGAGATTCGCGAACGCACGGAGTTGGTCCTCGATGACCGCTTCGCCCGCATCGTGACGGTCGCCCAGGCACTGGCGGAGTGACGCGGTGAGCGTACCGGTGCTGTTCGTGCTATTGCCAAACGTGCTGATGCTCGACCTGGCTGGGCCTGCGGAAGTGCTGCGCCTGGCCGCGCAGGTCGATGACTCGGCGGCGGTGGATTTCGACTTGCAATACGTCAGCCCGGTGGCAACGCTGCACACCTCCATCGGCTTGCCGCTGACGGGGCTGGCGCCGCTGCCGCCGACCCTGGTCCCCGGTACGCTGGTGGTGTTGGTGGGCTCCACGATGAACGTGTCGAAAACCCACCAAAAGGCCTTCGAATCGGCCAGCCATCAGCTCACCCAGTGGTTGCAAAACGTCTTCGCGCCCTCGGCCGAGCGCCTCGTGTGCGTGTGCGCCGGCGCATTGAGTGCCGCCAGGGCCGGGCTGCTCGATGGGCGCCAATGCACCACGCACCATTCGCTGTGCGCCACCTTGCAGGCCCTCGCCCCCGAGGCCCGGGTTCTGGAAAACCGCCTGTACGTCACCGATGGCCCGGTCAGTTGCAGCGCCGGTGTCACAGCGGGTATCGACCTGATGTTGCATCTGGTTGCCGAACTGGCCGGGCCACGCTTGGCGTGCGCGGTGGCGCGAGACATGGTGGTGTACATGCGCCGCAGCGGCAGCGACCCGCAGTTGTCGCCCTGGATAACCGGGCGTAATCACCTGCACCCGGCGGTGCATCGTGTGCAAGACGCCATCGCCGCCGCCCCCTGTGAAACCTGGACGGTCACCCGCATGGCGGCCCTGGCCTGTACCGGCAGCCGCCACCTGGCGCGCTTGTTTCAGGAGCATGTCGGCACCAGCCCGCTGGACTATCTGCACCGCCTGCGCCTGGCCGTAGCCCGTGAACTGCTGGCCGAGTCGGCCCTGGACATTGAAGCCATCGCCGAGCGCGCAGGCTTTGGTTCTGCGCGGCATCTGCGGCGTATCTGGGGCAAATATGAAGCGGCAACCCCTTCAGCCATGCGTCTTACTCAGCAGGCGTCTCGACAGCCGTGACCGACTCTTGGCCGGCTTCGGTCGCCAGCTTCAAGCGGTCCGCCTTGCTGATGTATTTGTCTTTGCTTTTGGGCGCCAGCTTGGCACTGGCCTTTTTCGCTTTGGCTTTGAAGAGCTGCTGGAGTTTTTTCTGGCGGTTCATGTTTCGTTGCCTGAAGGGGAAAGGCGCGGATGATACCAGTTTCAACAAATGTGACCGGGCGCTGGGTTAATACCAGTCAGTTAAGGCAGAGCCGGTAACTGTGGCGAGGGAGCTTGCTCCCGCTGGGCTGCGTAGCGGCCCCAAAAAAGCTGGGAGCGCTGCGCACTCCAGCGGGAGCAAGCTCCCTCGCCACGGGTTCAGCGCGCCAGGAACCGGGTGATCAGCGTGGTTATCTGCTGCTGGATCACGGGCCGTGGCCGCGCGCCTTCGCCGTCCTGGCAAATGATGCTGTCGCCGGGCACATCAGCGTCAAGCACCGCTGCCGCGCCCGGTTTGCACTGGGACATAAAACTGAAGTGGTTGGCGTCCTGGATCTCCACGTACTGCGTCGAGGCTTTTGGCAGCCGCTTGGCCATGTCGGCCGATTCCATCTGCGCTGGCAAATCCGCTGACGGTACACCCGCCGCTATCACCAACGCCCGCACCGGCAGCGCCGCCATGCTTGCATCGGTAAACCCGCGCGACAGGCCCAGGTCCAAAGACACCACGGCGCTGACGCGCTTGTCGCTCAAGTCCGCGGCCAATTGCGCCTTCCCGTTGGGAGTGCCCTCAGGGTTCATCTCACGGTAGGCGGTACACGCGATTAGCGTCGGATGGGCGCTGCAGTCCCGGGCAAACAGCGCCGGGTCGAAACGTGCACCGGCCGTCTCCATGACCGTCCAACCCCCGAGGGAATGACCCACCACCGCGATCCGGCCGTTATCCACCGCACCGAATGGCTCGGGCTGCGCCAACAGCGCATCGATGGCCCGGCTCAAATCCCTGGGCCGTTGCCACAACTGCGCAGCGGCCTCGGCGCTGCGATCCTGGCTGGTAGTGCCCGGGTGGTTGACCGCTGCCACGATATAACCCTGCCGGGCCAGCGCACTGGCCAGCCACGCCTGATTGCCCCAGTTACCACCGTAGCCGTGGGAGAGCACCACCAACGGATGCTTGCCGGGCGTCGGTGCGGCATCAGGTACCACAAGCACACCAATGAATACCCGGTTGTCGGCGATCAGCTTGGGTTGCGCGGTAGTAGTGGCGGGGTACCACACGGCCATTTCCAGCGGGCGGTTGTTGTGGGTGTCCGGCAAGGTGGTGGTTTGGAAGCCGACGGGGTTCTCGGCGGCGAATGCGGGAGCGTTCAGGCACATCAGCAGCAGAGCGGCGAGGGGGGCTTTCATGCTTTTTTCGTCCTTGAAAGAGAGGGCGCAGCATGAACTGAAACGGGCCGTTCAGGTAGAGGGCAACGGTCGCCTTGGCCGTCCAATGACTTTAGGTTTAAAGTCAACTTTAAGGTCAACGGGTTTTTGTGGGTGGGACATGAGAATAGGCGAGCTGGCAAAAATCAGCGGGTTGGCGGCCTCACGCATCCGCTTTTACGAGGCGAGCGGCCTGATCCAATCGGTTGCGCGTAAATCCAACGGCTATCGAGACTATGCGCCCGGCACCGAGGCGGTGTTGGAGATCATCAAGGGGGCCCAGGCAGCCGGTTTCTCTCTGGAAGAAATCCGGCAGTTAATGCCCAGAAGTGCCGGTGGTTGGCAGCATGAAGAGTTGCTCAGCGGGCTCAAGCACAAGGTCGAGGAAATCGAGGTCCTGCAACAACGGCTGGCCCAAAACAAGGCTCAGTTGCTGAACGTCATCAAGGGCATCGAAGGTAGGCCCGAGGGCATGGCATGTGCCGAGAATGCGCAGATGCTGATTGATCGTCTGCGCGAGGAAGGGGCGGCTCCAGCGTCTACCAAGAGAAAGAGCGCCCGCCAGGCTCCGAGGGCCTGACCGGCGCAAGGCGCTGTCGAGTCGTCGTGACGTCGATCATGACGACTGATGGCTGCAAGGCTAGCTAACCGTTGAAGCACTTTCCCTCGCCATCAATTTGTCCACCAACAAAACCCCCAATTCACTCAACTGATGAATCGCCAACGCGACATCGCGCTGTTTACCCGTCAGTTCATCCGACAGATCAAGCAGCAATGCGGTGACCGAGGAAAAGGTTTCGTAGCTGTTGGCGATGAGCATTTCGCTGCTGGCATCGTCGGCAACGCTGAACAGCGGTGAGGGTGGTGGTTCGGCGGGGGGGTTAAGGGATGCGTGATCAAGCTTGAGGTTTGGATCGTTTGGAGGGTTAGGCGTGACTTTATACATATGCGTAATTCCTGAGTTGGGCCGACACCGTTTCGCTACTAAACGAAAGGGGGGCAGCTGTACGCAGGTTAGTAGACCGGGGAATTACACAAAGCCGGCGCGCCCGAAGGCGCCCTACGCACAGCCACCATCAGGCACAGACAGGAACGTCTGATAGATGAAGCTCATGCACTAAGTGTAATTGACCCTCGGGCTACTAAACCCGATCACTGAACTGTCAGCGACCGAGCCACCTTAGAGACGCCCATCCAAGCGCACAAGCCGGCGGATTCTGACGCAACTGTAGGCAATGGAGCAAGGTGGTGAAGCTTGCTGTAGGACGGGTCCACATCAACGCCGGCCCACTCACTGTAGGAGCGAGCTTGCTCGCGAAAAAATCATAGGCGCCGCGTTCACTCTGGATGCACACCTTATCTTTACGTTCTTCGCGAGCAAGCTCGCTCCTACAGTCGCGACGCAACGTTTCGGTCTTGAGGACATAAGGGCTAATAGTATTGCTCGGCTGGCTGCGCAGCGGCTGAACTAGGATTTTTTCTGGCGGTGCACACCGACATTAAAAATTCACTGGCATCTACAAAAAGGTAGCCAGTAGGCTACATTTGAATCTGTGACCAATACGATCGGCGGGACGCCCGAGGAATCAAGCGGGCAAAAGAGATTCTCGATGCCCTGAGAGGTCAATGACATGAGTCAGTCAACATTCAAACCAGAGGACATGCCGGTCCTCGAGCTGGATACATCCGGCACCAGTGCCTATGAGGCTTCGCGCTTCCTTGATAGCCCGCAAACCATCAGTGCTTATCTTGCGCAAAGCATGGCGTGCCATGACCCGCAAGTTCTTATGAAGGCGCTGGCCGAGGTTACCAAGGCC
This sequence comes from Pseudomonas paralactis, assembly GCF_001439735.1. Lineage (GTDB taxonomy): Bacteria > Pseudomonadota > Gammaproteobacteria > Pseudomonadales > Pseudomonadaceae > Aquipseudomonas > Aquipseudomonas paralactis. The sequence continues at coordinate 425,722 of NZ_JYLN01000001.1, read as the reverse complement.
CTGGGCGTGAACAAGGTTGCCGAAGCGGCGGGGGTGAATCGGGAGAGCCTGTATAAAACCCTCAAAGGCGGCTCAAAGACGCGTTATGAGACGGTCCAGAAGCTGATGTTGGCATTGGGCGTGGAACTGACGGTGCGACCGATTACCGCGACCACCGCTAAAAAAACGGCTGTCGTCGGCAAAACCTGATGGACCAAACAGAGGACGGTTTATTTGATTGAAAATAGTGACGTCCCTTTTTGTCCACCGAGGCCCATCCCTTACGAACGGGACCAAGCGATTGACAGAGAAGCTGTATTGAAATGCGCCTGGTCTTGTAGGAAATCGACCTCTGGTAGCGTAAGGGTTCCACTATTGTACTGGTTATATATCCAGTATTTGCAGGTCTGCGCGCTCATGAACCGAAAATGAGTGAAAAATGGGCCTGTGGCAAAAAAAAGCCACTCCGTTAGGTTGAGGTCCTCTCCTTCAAGAAAGGAGAGTTCTTAATCAAATCAATGGAGTCACAACATGAACAAACCACAAACCCAGACACCTCTTCGCCATGGTCGTGTCACATCCCCTTCCAGCCGTGGCGCAGTCGCCGTGGATCTTGGCCTGCTGGAAACCTGGCAGGTCAATGAAATGGAAGGCGGCAAGAACTTCCCGGCACTGACGGCCGGTGCGTTCCCGGCGCCTTATCAAACCGACAGTGATAGCGTCACCCCTCCCGCCGACGGCTTTATCCTCAGCGGTGGCAAGACCGATGCCCGTGACTGCATCAACTTCACCCACGAGGAAATGGCCAAGAAACTTGGCCGCGCCTTCACCTGGCCGTTGCTCAATGTCGAGCCGGGTCAGACCTTCAAGGTCACTTGGGCATACACCGCGCCGCACACCACCCGTGGCTATCGCTGGCTGATCACCAAGGATGGCTGGGATCCGAAACAGCGCATCACCCGCGCACAACTGGAAACCCAGCCGTTCGCTGAAGACTTCTATGCCCAGGTGCCGTACTACAGCCATGCCGGCGAACTGAAGGCCAAGGTCAATCATGAGGTGAAACTGCCGGCCAACAAGAAGGGCCAGCATGTGATCGTATTGATGTGGATCGTCGCCAACACCGGCAACGCCTTCTATCAAGCCTTCGACGTGGACTTCAAATAAGCCCGCGCCGTTAAACCCACACGTTCTGAAGGATTAGAACATGTCAAAGATTGACTTTACCTCACTGCAATCGCCGCTCAACGATGCCGCTTCGCCGATGCCGAGCATTGCCGGCAAAAAGATCCTCATGGGCTTCTGGCACAACTGGCCTGCCGGCCCGAGCGATGGCTACCAGCGTGGCCAATTCGCCAATATGAGCCTGGTGGATGTGCCAAAGGATTACAACGTGGTGGCCGTGGCTTTCATGAAGGGTAACGGTATCCCAACCTTCACCCCGTACAAGATGTCCGACGCCGAGTTCCGTCGCCAGGTGGGTGTGCTGAACAGCCAGGGCAGGGCGGTGCTGATTTCCCTTGGCGGCGCCGATGCACACATCGAACTGCATAAAGGCAACGAACAGCTACTGGCCAGCGAGATTATCCGCCTGGTGGAAACCTATGGCTTTGATGGCCTGGATATCGATCTTGAACAGAGCGCGATTGATTTCGCCGACAACAAGACTGTCCTGCCCGCCGCGTTGAAGCTGGTCAAGGACCACTACGCGGCTCAAGGCAAACACTTCATCATCAGCATGGCGCCGGAGTTTCCGTACCTCACCACCGCCGGCAAATACGTCGGTTACATCCAGGCGCTGGAAGGCTATTACGACTTCATCGCCCCGCAGTATTACAACCAGGGTGGCGACGGCATCTGGGTGCAGGAGGTCAACAGCGGCAACGGCGCCTGGATTGCCCAGAACAACGACGCAATGAAAGAGGACTTTCTGTTTTACCTGACCGAAAGTCTGGTGAGCGGAACGCGCGGGTTTACCAAAATCCCTGCCGACAAGTTCGTCATTGGCCTGCCCGCTAACGTCGATGCGGCTGCCACCGGTTATGTGATCAACCCAACAGCCGTGACCAATACATTTAAGCGTTTGCACGACAAAGGATTGTCGATCAAGGGCCTGATGACCTGGTCGGTGAATTGGGACAACGGGATCAGCAAAGACCACGTGCCCTACAATTGGGAATTCAGCCGCCGTTATGGGCCGATGATCAATGGCACTGATCTCTCTGGCCTGGAGCAGGATGAGGCGGATCTGGAGGTCGCTAATCGGCAGTAGCGCAAAGAGGCCTCTGGCAGACGTGCCGGATGTCAAACCGCTAAGCTTCTGATCTGACTAAAATCCGATGCCTGTTTGGGCATCGGATTTTTTGCGTCACGCTCAAATTGCGCTGAGCGTTCATAAAGCCGATTTACCGCACCAAACAAGGCCGCTTGTTATCAAAGCTCCAACCCGGGATCAGAAACTGCATCGCCACACTGTCATCCCGCGCTCCAAGGCCCATGCCTTTGTACAATTCATGGGCCTGGGCCACGGCGTCCATATCAATGTCCACACCCAGGCCAGGCTTGGCCGGCACTTTTACGTAACCCCCTTCAATCTTCAACGGTTCGCGCGTCAGGCGCTGGCCGTCCTGCCAGATCCAGTGGGTGTCAATGGCGGTGATCTCGCCCGGTGCGGCCGCGGCCACCTGGGTAAACATCGCCAGGGAAATATCGAAGTGGTTGTTGGAATGCGAGCCCCAGGTCAGGCCCCACTCGTTGCACATTTGCGCGACGCGCACCGAGCCCTGCATGGTCCAGAAGTGCGGGTCGGCGAGGGGAATGTCCACTGATTGCAGCTGGATGGCGTGGCCCATTTCACGCCAGTCGGTGGCGATCATGTTGGTGGCGGTTTTCAGGCCCGTGGCGCGGCGGAATTCGGCCATGACTTCGCGGCCCGAGTAGCCGTTTTCCGCGCCGCACGGGTCTTCGGCGTAGGCCAGCACATGATGCTGGTCGCGGCACAGGCGGATGGCTTCTTTCAACGACCATGCGCCGTTGGGGTCAAGGGTGATGCGCGCATCGGGAAAACGCTCGGCCAGCGCAGTGACGGCTTCGATTTCCGCGTCGCCGCTCAATACGCCACCCTTGAGCTTAAAGTCGTTGAAGCCATATTTGGCCTTGGCCGCTTCGGCCAGGCGCACTACCGCGTCGGCGGTCAGGGCTGTTTCATGGCGCAGGCGGAACCACTCATCATCGGCGTCGGCCTCGTTGCGGTAGGCCAGGTCGGTGGCGTTGCGATCCCCCACATAGAACAGGTAGCCGAGCATCTTCACTGCGTCGCGTTGCTGGCCTTCGCCAAGCAAGGCGGCCACCGGCACTTCAAGAAACTGGCCCAGCAAATCGAGCAGCGCGGCCTCCATGGCGGTGACGGCGTGAATGGTGATGCGCAGATCAAAGGTCTGCAGGCCGCGGCCCGCGCTGTCTCGAGACGCAAAGGTGCTGCGCATCTGGTTGAGGACGCGCTGGTACTGGCCAATCGGCTGGCCGATCACCAGGCCGCGGGCATCCTCCAGGGTTTGGCGGATGCGCTCGCCGCCGGGCACTTCGCCCACGCCAGTGTTGCCGCTGCTGTCCTTGAGGATGACGATATTGCGCGTGAAGTAGGGCCCGTGGGCGCCGCTGAGGTTCAGCAACATGCTGTCGTGGCCGGCGACGGGGATTACTTGGAAATGAGTAACGACAGGGGTATTCATGGCGCGTTCCTGGCTGAGTTCAAAGAGGTTTGCTGATGGTGGCGCCGCTGGGCACGCCCGGTACGGCAGAGGGTGAGGTCTTGGCAAAGAACACCAGGATGGCCGCGAGCACCGAGGTGCAGGCCAGGCCATACAGCCCGCCCTGAATCGAGCCGGTGGTTTGTTCGAGAAAGCCGAAGGTAGTCGGCGCCACAAAACCGCCCAGGTTGCCAATGGAGTTGATCAGCGCGATCACCGCGGCGGCGATGCGCACATCCAGGTAGCCCTGGGGGATCGGCCAGAACAGCGACGACGCAGACTTGAACCCGATGGCCGCAAAACAGATCGCCACGAAAGCGAAGATCGGCCCGCCGGTGGTGGACATGAACATGCCGGCCGCCGCTATCAGCAGGGCCGCCGCGACCCAGGCTTGCTGGAACTTGAACTTGCCCGACAGCGACGCAAAGGCGTACATGGCAATGATCGAGATCAGCCAGGGGATCGAGTTGAAGAAACCGACCTGCACATCACTCAGGTCACCCATCTTCTTGATGATGCTCGGCAGCCAGAAGGTGGCGGCGTAGATCGTCAGTTGAATGCAGAAGTACAGAGCGCAGAACAGCAGGATCTGGCGGTCTTTGAGCAGCTTGCCGAGGGTGGGTTTCACCGTGGTCAGGGCTTCGCGATCACGTTGCTCCTGATCGATGGCGCCCACCAGCGCATCCTGCTCTTCGCGGCTCAGCCACTTGGCGTCATGGGGTTTGGAGTCCAGCCAGAACCACACGAAGAAGCCCAGCGCCACCGAGGCCAGGCCCTCGATGCCGAACATCCATTGCCAGCCATGCAAACCAAAACCTTCGATCTGCAACAACGCACCCGACAACGGCCCGGAGATCAACGACGCCACCGCCGAACCACTGAGGAAGATCGCGATGGCCTTGCCACGCTCCACGCTGGGCAACCAGCGCGTGAAGTAATAGATCACGCCAGGGAAGAACCCGGCTTCCGCCACGCCCAGCAGGAAACGCAGGATGTAGAAGTGGGTTTCGTTCTGGATAAACGCCATCAGCGTGGCGACGATGCCCCAGGTGAACATGATGCGGGTCAGCCAGATGCGGGCGCCGACTTTTTGCAGCAGCATATTGGACGGCACTTCGAACAGCGCATAGCCAATGAAGAACAGCCCGGCGCCGAAGCCGTAGGCCGCTGCGCCGATCCCCAGGTCATGCTCCATGTGCGTGCGCACGAAGCCGATATTGACCCGGTCGATGTAGTTGAGGATGAACATGACCACGAACAGTGGGAGCACATGGCCCTTCACTTTGCTCACGGCGCGGGCGAGCACTGAATCACTTTCGGGTACGGCAGGTGCTGGGCTTGAATGCTTCACGAATGAAAACTCCCCCTGATTATTTTTATGCGGGCTTGGTGTTTTGTTGACAGACATCATACAAGTTGTTTTTTGAAGGCCGCAATCCTGGGAGGGCTGTTTTTGTTCTTATAAGCCGGTATTGAGATTGGCTATTTTGGTTATTTGCCAGATTTTATTGAGTTTTGCCCCGCTGGTGACGGCACGGGGTGTGCGCTTCTCTCAAAGCGAAGACAGCGTCTGGTGATGTGGGATGAGTGTGTTGTCATACAAGTTGGGGGTTTTTCGCCGCCACCCGTCGCCCCGTGCGTTCAGGGTGATAAGCTCCCCCCAGCCCAACCCCGTGGACCCGTCTCGATGCCGATTAAAAGCACACCGCTTGTGCGCAAACGTTCCGCCAACCTGGCCCAGGGTGTGGTCGAGGCACTGACCCAGCGCATCCAGTTGGGGCAACTCAAGCCGGGTGAAAAACTGCCGTCCGAATCCACCATCGTGCTTGAGCATGGGGTGAGCCGTACCGTGGTGCGTGAAGCCTTATCCAAGTTGCAGGCGTCGGGGCTGGTGGAGACGCGTCACGGCATCGGCACCTTTGTGCTGGAGCAGCACACGCAGCCGGGGCTGCGCCTGCATGTGGACACGGTCGCCAGCGTGCGTAACATGCTCGAATTGCGCCTGGGCCTGGAAGTGCAAGCGGTGGCGTTAGCCGCGCTGCGCAGGAGCGAGGCACAGCTGGCCCACATGCGCCAGGCACTGGACGACTACCAAGCCTCCCTGGCCAACAACGACAGCTGTGTGGAGGAGGACAAGCGCTTTCACCAACTGATCGCCGAAGCCACCGGCAATACGTTTTTCACCGACATCATGCAGCACCTGGGCACGGCGATGATTCCGCGCACCCAGGTGAATGCCGTCGAGCGCGGCGGCGCGGACTTTGCCCAACTGGGGCAGTTGGCGAACCTGGAACACGAGGCCATCTACAACGCTATCAAGCGCCAGGACCCGGACGCCGCACGGGCGGCCATGGTGCTGCACTTGACCAACAGCCGGGATCGATTTTCCGGGCACTCTTAAGGAACCACCGTTGAACCAACACACCTTGTCCCAGCGCCTGGAGCGCGTGGCCGCGCACATACCGGCGGGTGCCCGCCTGGCCGATATCGGTTCGGACCACGCCTACCTGCCGGTGGCCCTGATACACCGCGGCGCTATTGCGGCGGCCGTGGCGGGGGAAGTGGCCGCGACACCGTTTTATGCGGCCAACCGTACCGTGGCCGACAATGGCCTGACGCAGCACATCACCGTGCGCCTGGCCGATGGTTTGGCGGCGATTCAAGCCGGCGATGACATTACCGCTGTCAGCCTGTGCGGCATGGGCGGCGAGACGATCCGCGATATTCTCGACAGCGGCAAGGCGCGGTTGAACGGGCGGGAACGTTTGATCCTGCAACCTAACGGCGGCGAGCAGCCCCTGCGCCAATGGTTGATGAGCAACGGCTACCGGATCCTGCACGAGGAGCTGTTGCTGGAAAACCGCTTCTACTACGAAATCATCGTTGCCGAACGTGTTGGAGCGGTGACCTACACCGACGAGCAACTGTACTTCGGCCCGCTGCAAATGCAGGCCCGCCGCCCGGTATTTGTGGCGAAGTGGCAACGGATGTTGCGCCAGAAGCGCAAGACATTGGCCAGCCTCGAACAGGCGCGGCAGGCGGTGCCCGAGCAGAAAGTGCAGGAGATCGTGCAGCAGGTGAAGTGGATCGATCAATTGCTCGCGTGAGCCACATTCGCGGCACTTCACCGCTACGCTGTAGTCTTCTCTTAAATCCCCCCAAGGTGTTGCCTCGATGATCACTGTTCACCACCTCAACAACTCCCGCTCGCAACGTATCCTGTGGGCGCTTGAAGAACTGGGCCTGCCCTACGACATCAAGCGCTACCAGCGTGACGCCAAGACCAACCTGGCGCCGCCTGAACTCAAGGCCATTCACCCGCTGGGCAAATCCCCGGTGATCGAAGACGGCTCTCGTGTGCTGATCGAGTCCGCCGCGATCATCGACTACCTCATCCGCCGCCACGGCAACGGCCAACTGCAACCCGACCCGGCCACCGACGCCTACGACAGCTATGTGCAATGGCTGCATTTTGCTGAAGGCTCGGCCATGCTGCCGCTGATGCTCAACCTCTACGTCGGACGCCTGGGTGAAGCGGGTGCACCGCTGCATCCGCGGATCGAATCGGAACTGGCCAACTACCTGGGCTACCTGAATGATGTGCTGGGCCACACGCCGTACCTGGTGGGCGACGCACTCAGCGGCGCGGATATCCAGATGAGCTTTATCGGCGAAGTCGCCCAGGCCCAGGGCAAATTGCAGGCCTACCCGAACCTCGCGGCGTGGCTGCAAAAGCTCCAGGCGCGCCCGGCATACCGCAAGGCGGTGGAGCGGGGCGGGGAATACGCGTTCGCCAAATAGCGGGCCCACCGACACCGCCTCCTGTAGGAGCGAGCTTGCTCGCGAAAAACGTAAACGATAACGCGTGTTTCCTGGATGAACGCGGCGCCTTTGGGTTTTTCGCGAGCAAGCTCGCTCCTACAGAAGGTGACCGGGGCTTGTCCCTTACCGGTTTAACCCGCTTTGGCAGGTGAACCTTCGAGTCTCCCAGCGCTCACTTAAGAGGTGGCACTGGCTTTTCTCGAAAGGAATCTGCATGCACTCCACCTCGTCAATCGCGCCTGTAGAGCGCGAACTGAGCCTGCGGGCGGTCATCACCGGGATCGTGCTGGGTATCCTGCTGACCCCCTCCAACGTGTACGCAGGCTTGAAGATCGGCTGGTCGTTCAATATGTCGATCATCGCCTTGCTGATCGGCTATGGCCTCTGGCAGGGCCTGGCCAAGCGTTCCGGTGAACACCTGCCGTGGACCCTGCACGAGAGCAATATCAACCAGACCGTGGCCTCTGCCGCGGCGTCGATCATTTCCGGCGGGCTGGTCGCGCCTATCCCGGCGTATACCCTGCTGACGGGTAACCAACTGGCAGCGCTGCCGATGATTGCCTGGGTGTTTTCGGTAAGTTTCCTGGGGATCTGGATCGCGTGGTACCTGCGGCCGTCATTGCTAAATGACAAGGCACTGAAGTTTCCCGAAGGCATGGCCACCCTGGAAACCCTGCTGCACATCTACAACCATGGCCGCGAAGCCGCCACGCGCTTGAAAGTGCTGCTCGGCGCGGCGCTGTTGTCCGGGCTGGTCAAGTGGGTGGATACCTTCATGTGGGCCTTCCCGCGCTGGTCGCCGAACGCCCAGTTGGAGCGCCTGACCTTCACCGCCGACCCCTCCCTGCTGTTGCTGGGGTTCGGCGGCATCATCGGCATTCGCGTAGGCCTGACCCTGCTGCTCGGCGCCTTGCTGGCATGGGGCGGGCTGGGGCCGTGGCTGTTGGCCAATGGCTTGGTGAGCCTGCCCGCCGACAGCAGCGGCCCACAATTTGCCGCGCTGGTGGAGTGGCTGCTGTGGCCCGGGGTGAGCCTGATGGTGTGTTCCACCCTGGCGTCCCTGGCGATTCGCCTGTGGGCGTTGCATCGCTCAACCCGAGCGACTGGCGGCACGCCCTGGGCGGTTCCCAAGCCTGGGCCTGCCGTGGGGTTCGCCTTGGCGATCGCGCTGGTGGTGAGCCTGCAAGCGCTGTTGTTCGGTATCAACCTTGGGATGGCGCTGCTGACCATTCCCCTGGCGATCTGCCTGGCCGCCGTGGCGGCGCGGGTGGTGGGGGCAACCGGTATTCCGCCGATTGGCGCCATCGGGCAACTGTCCCAACTGAGCTTTGGCATCGTTGCGCCGGGCCAGGTGCCGATCAACCTGATGAGCGCCAACACCGCCGGCGGTTCGGCGGGGCAGTGCACGGACCTGATGAATGACTTCAAGGTAGGCAAGGCGATTGGCGCGACGCCGCACAAACAGGTTATCGCCCAGATTCTCGGGATTTTTGTCGGCAGCATCGTCGGCGTATTCGCGTACCTGGCGTTGATCCCCGACCCGCAAACCATGCTGCTCACCGAACAATGGCCAGCCCCGGCCGTCGCCACCTGGAAAGCTGTGGCCCAAACCCTGACCCACGGTTTGGATTCACTGTCCCCCAGCATCCGCTGGGCCATCGGTATTGCAAGCTTGTTCGGCGTGCTGCTGGGCATACTCGACAGCACATTACCCACACATCGCGCCCGCTATCTGCCAAGTGCGGCAGCCTTGGGACTGGCGTTTGTCTTGCCTGCGTCGGTGTCGCTGATGATGGCCCTTGGCGCGATCATGACCTGGGCCGTGAGCTGTCGCTGGCCAAGTGTGACGCAGCGCTTTGCGATCACGGCAGCGGCGGGGCTGATCGCCGGTGAGAGCATTACTGGTGTGGGCGCGTCGTTGTGGCAGATGCTGGGAAGTGGATAAATGGCCGACCTGGATTTACAACTCTTCACGAATTCAAAAGGCTCATCGTTATAGGCTTGGCGCTGCCACGTCTGGATCAAACCCATTCAACTGACCGTTGAGCCTACCCATGAAACTGCCTGCCCTCGCTGCCACGTTTCTCGCCGTTGCGACGCTGCACCCTTTACCCGTACACGGCGCAGGCCCCATCACCCATGTCGCCATCTACCGAGGCCCGGCAGGCTGCCCCGACTGCTCGGAAAACGTGAAAACCGCCCTGCAGCGTCTCAACCCCAATTACCAGATCGACTTCGTCGGTGCCGACGAACCCATCGACATCACCCCGCAAACCCTGGCGCGCTACGATCTCTATGTGCAACCCGGCGGTGGCCAGGACATCCCGGCCGCCCTCGACAGCCTGGGCGATGCGCGTGCCGAAGCCATCCGCGGCTACGTCGCCAAAGGCGGCCGCTACCTCGGCCTGTGCATGGGCGCTTACCTGGCCGACGACAACAACCTCGGCCTGATCCCCCAGGCGCTTGATACCGAAGCTGGCCGTTCCGGTTTTGAAGTGTCCGGCATTGAAGACGCCGCCGTGCAGGTGACGTGGGACGGGCAACCTGACTCTGTGTTCTATCAGGACGGCCCTTACTTCCCCAAAGCTAGCGCCGCTGCGCCTTACAAGGTCATCGCGACCTACCACAATGGCGACGTGGCGGCGGCGCGCTATACCTACGAACGTGGCGTGGTTGTGCTGAGCGGGCCGCATCCGGAAGCCGGGCGGGAATGGTTTGAAAATGCCGATATCGAGCTGAGCAAGATGCCGCGTGGCGAGCTGTTCGGGTCGTTGATACGTAGCGCGCAAGAGTAGGGCGCGCCGCCCGTTACTTCAGGATGCCACTATTCCCCATGTCGATATCAGGCACGATGGTGGCGTAACCAGGCTACTTGTGCCTGGCCTCGGGCACTTAAGGTGAAGGTCATTGGCCGCCCGAGAACAACAAAAACAATGACTAGCCTCAACTGCAACGATTCCAACGGTCAGCTGGCGCAGGGCTTCAAGCCGCGTCACGTGACCATGTTGTCCATCGCCGGCATCATCGGCGCGGGGTTGTTTGTCGGCTCCGGACACGCGATCGCCGCCGCCGGGCCAGCGGTGTTGCTGGCTTATCTGTTTTCCGGCCTGCTGGTGGTGCTGGTCATGCGCATGCTGGGGGAAATGGCGGTGGCGCGCCCGGACACCGGCTCGTTTTCCACCTACGCCGACCAGGCCATTGGCCCGTGGGCGGGGTTTACCATTGGCTGGTTGTATTGGTGGTTCTGGGTGCTGGTCATTCCCATCGAAGCCTTGGCCGCCGGGCATGTGCTCAACCAGTGGTTCCCTCAGGTCGATGCGTGGCTGTTTGCGTTGATCTCAATCGTGTTGCTGGTGATCACCAATCTGTTCAGCGTGGCCAAATACGGCGAGTTCGAATTCTGGTTCGCCATGGCCAAGGTGATTGCCATCATCGGCTTTATCGGCCTGGGCTTCAGCGTACTCATGGGCTGGATCCCGGATCGCGAAGCCAGCGGCTTGAGCCGCTTGATGGAGGAACACGGCGGGTTTGCCCCCAACGGCCTGTCGGCAGTGGTGGGCGCGTTTATTACCATCATGTTCAGCTTCATCGGCACTGAGGCGGTGACCATCGCCGCAGCGGAATCAAGCAACCCGGCGCAGAACATCGCCAAGGCCACGCGCTCGGTGATCTGGCGCATTGGCGTGTTCTACCTGCTGTCGATCTCCGTCGTGATTTCCGTGGTGCCCTGGAACGATCCGCTACTGGCGTCCGTGGGTTCCTATCAGCGAGCACTGGAAATTATGAACATCCCCAACGCCAAGTTCATGGTCGATGTGGTGGTGTTGATCGCGGTAGCCAGTTGCATGAATTCCTCGATCTATATTTCTTCGCGCATGTTGTTTTCCCTGGGCAAACGCGGCGATGCGCCACCGGCACTTAAAATCACCTCAAAGGCGGGCGTGCCCCGGGCGGCGGTGATCGCCAGCACCATCATCGGTGCGGGCGTTACGTTGCTGAGCTACTTCATGCCTGCCGGTCTGTTCCAGTTCCTGCTCGCCAGCTCCGGCGCCATCGCGTTGTTGGTATACCTGGTCATCGCTATCTCGCAACTGCGTATGCGTCGGTTGCTGCTTCGGCAAAACGTCGAGCTGACCTTTCGCATGTGGCTGTTTCCCTGGCTGACTTACCTGGTGATCGTATTCATCTGCCTGGCACTGGGGGGGATGATGGTGACGCCGGAACACCGCACCGAAGTGTCCTCGACCATTGGCCTGGCGTTGGTGATTTCCTTTATTGGCCTGGTCACATCGCGCCAGCACAACCGGGCACCCAAGCCGGTGGCGCTGGAACAGTCCTGATCACGCCTGCGGGGTAGCGGTGATGGAAACCGAGGCACCTGTTTGCCAGACCATCGGCTTTTTGCTGCTGGACCAATTCACGCTGATATCGCTGTCGTGTGCGGTCGAGCCGCTGCGCATGGCCAACCAATTGGCGGGCGAAGAACTCTACCGTTGGCAAACCCTGAGCCTGGACGGCCAGCCGGTGTGGGCCAGCGATGGCGTGTCGGTGACCCCGGATGCCTGCGCGCAGGACCAGCGCGGCTTCGATGCGGTGATCGTGTGCGGCGGCGTGGGCATTCAACAGGCTATCAGCCCTGCGCTCATCGCCTGGTTGCGCAGCCAGGCGCGCTTGTACTGCAAACGTCTCGGCGCGGTGTGCACCGGCAGTTGGGCGCTGGCTCAGGCGGGGTTGCTTGATGGCTTCCAGTGCAGCGTGCATTGGGAGCTGATGGCGTCAATGCAGGAGGCGTTTACCCGCGTCAAAGTCAGCTCCAGCGTGTTCACCCTCGATGGCAACCGCTTTACCAGCTCTGGCGGCACTGCACCGCTGGACATGATGCTGCACCTGATCGGCCGCGATCACGGGCACACGCTGTCGGCGGCGATTTCCCAGATGTTCGTGTACGAGCGCATTCGCAACGAGCGCGACCACCAACGCGTGCCGCTCAAGCACCTGCTCGGCACGCAACAGCCCAAGCTGCAAGAAGTGGTCGCCCTGATGGAAGCCAACCTGGAAGAACCCATCGACCTCGACGAACTGGCCGCCTACGTGCACGTGTCCCGCCGCCAGTTGGAGCGTATGTTCCAGAAGCACCTGTACTGCACGCCATCGCGCTATTACCTCAAGCTGCGCCTGACCCGTGCCCGCCAGTTGCTGATGCAGACGCCCATTTCGATTGTCGAACTGGCGGTGATTTGCGGCTTTGTGTCTACGCCGCATTTTTCCAAGTGCTACCGGGATTTCTTCGGCGTTGCGCCCAGCGATGAGCGCTCGGACATGCGCCTGCATCCGCCGCCTGAGCTACGGCCCGAGGTGCAAGCCCGGGCCCAGCAAAGGCCCAGAAATGCACTGGAGCAGGCGCGCGACGAGCCGACGTTTGCCACGGTGCAGATTCAAAGGCGATAGGGCGATGCTCAGCTTAGCGTCAGAACGTTGTCTGTAGACCCACCCTGAGGATTCGGCCCGGCGCCGGCATAAAGCTTTGCGCCAGCGGGTCCAGGTAGTAGCGGTCGGTGAGGTTTTGCAGCGAGACGTTCAGTTGGGTGTGGTCCTGCAATTTGTAGTTGAGGAACAGATCCACCAGCGTCACTTCGCGATAGACCAATTGCGGCGTGGTGGCGCCTGTCTGCCAAGGTTTATCGGCGGTCACCGTGGGGCCGGAGGTGTAGGTGATGCGCGTGCCGACCGTCAGCGACTGGTCGAAAAAGCGCAGGCCGGTGGTCAGGTTGGCGGCAAAGCGTGGCGGGTTCTGGGTGTTGGTGTAGGAGCCCATGAAACTGCCGGGCGTACAGTTGGGCGTCTGGCTGGTGTCGCGATAGCGGTTGCTGCTGGCACGCAGGCGAGCGGCGAACGCCGAGTCGCAGGTTTGGGTCTTGAGGTAGTAGGTGGATGACAGGTCGGCAAACACACGGCCGGCATCGTAATGGGACTGCAACTCCAGGCCGCTGGTCTTGAAACTGTCGGTGTTGCTGAATTGCATCAGACCCATCAGGCCTGGGCTGGGGTCGTAGTAACGGGTGATGTAGTTTTTGATGGTGTTGTTGAAGTACGCCAGTTTGATCGCCGCCTCATCGTCAGCCACAAACAGGCCTTTTTGGAGGGTGCTGGCGCCGATTTCCCAGTTACTCGAACGCTCGGGCTTCAAGCCTTTGCCGGGTAAAGTTTGTAATACGCCCTGGCTGGTCTCGAACAGCGACGGCATCCGCAGGCCCTGAGTGTAAGAGGCGTAGACGAAGGTGTCGGGCGCCACCTCCAGGTTGATGCCGAAGGCAGGCGCAAACGCGCCGCCGCTGTTGCGGTTTTTTCCGGAGTAGTCATAACCGCTGACCACTTCGCCCACCTGGGGCTCATACACCGTGGTATCCGTGGCCCCGAAATCGTCATAGCGCGGGCCTTCAAATGGGTAGTTCGTGTTACTGAAAACGATGCCGTTGTTCAGGCGCGGGTCGGTAGCGTCGGTGTAGTCCCCGTTCAGGTCGGGGAACCAGAGCATGTTGCCGTAGGCCCCGGCCTTCGTGGCTGACACGTAGCGCAACGGGCGCTCTTCCCAGCGCGCCGTTGAAAGCGGCACATGGTCTTGTGTGCGGTAATAGGTATAGCGGCCACCGCCCCATAGTGTCAGGCGGTCCACGGGTTGGTATTCGAGCTTGCCGTTGAGGTTGAATTCCTGGCGTGAACCATCGCGCAAACTGCGGTTGGCGTTGATGTCATGCTGGGTGGTGACCACGCCTTTTTGCGGGCGCAGCTCTTCGATCTGGAAGCCACCGCCCAGGTCCAGCTTGAGGTCACCATAGTCGCTGGTGAACCGCGAAGTATTGGCCAGGTCGCCGCCGATGCGACGGTTGGCCTGGCGGCTCCAGTTGCGGTCCGAACGGTAGGCTTGGGAAGCGGGCGCGAGCACTGAAGTCAGTTGGCTGGTTTGCGCATCGGTCATCCACAAGCTGGTGGTAAGGTCCACCAGCGGGTTGTTGGTGGGCAGGTAATGGTAGCGCGCGGTATAGGTGTCGATCTGGGTATGGCCCAGTGGGTACTGGTAGATGCCGCCGGTGCCGAACCGAAAAATGTCCGACGGCATGATCTCGCCGATGTGCCCGTTGTAGCGCTGGTAACCCAGGTCAAAGGTGTGTTCGTCGGTGGGGCGGAGGGTGGTCTTGAGCAACCAGGATTCGGTCTCGGCCGACGAATTGAGTACTTCTTCGCCGGCGTTATAAGTGCTGGCCACCGTGCTTTCTTCGTCGCCATAGCGGTCGTAGGTACGGTAGCGATCCTGGCCCTTCTTGCCCGAAAAATAGTTACCTTGATTGCGGTGAGCGTAGGCTGCGACTACATCGAACAGGTCATGGGTGTAGGCAAACGCGGCGCTGCCGGATTCGGCTTGGGAGCCGAACAACCCGCCACGGCTTCGGTGCGGTTCGGCGTACAGGCTGCCCTCTGATGAGTGACCGTCGCGGTAGGCGGGCGCAACGCCGTTGTTCCACGCCTCGCCCTTGAGGCGCAGGCCGATGTTTTGCCCATCGCGCAGAATGTCTTCAACTCCCAGGGTGCGCATTTTAACCGTGCCGCCGATGGCGCTGGAGTCAACGCTGGGGCCCTTGTCGATGGTCACGTCGCTGATCAAATCCGGGTCGATGTAACTGCGCTGCTGGGTGCCGGCGTAGCCGCGATACACATCCAGTGCTTGCTGCGCGCCATCCACCGTAACCGCCACGCGGCTCTGGCCCTGGATGCCGCGGATGTTTACATCCAGGCCGCCGCCGTTGCGGCTGTCACCCACCTGTACGCCGGGCTGGCCTTTGAGCAGGTCGCCGGCGGAGATCACGCCAAAGCGCTGCATGTCCTCGCCGGAGATATACACGGAGGAACGCGGCGCCGCATACACTTGCTGTTTTTGCGGGTCTTCGCCGATGACTTTCTGCGTGGGCAGCGCAAGGGCCGTGCCGCCCTGGTACAGCTCGTAGCTGCCATCGGCCAGGCGCTGATAACTCAAGCGCGTGCCTTCCAGCAGCTTTGTCAACGCGGCGTCGGTGGTGAAGTCGCCGGTCAGGCCCTGGCTGTTCTTGCCGGCAGTCAGCGTGGCACGCCCCGCCATGCTGATGCCCGCCTGCACGCCAAAGCGCGAGAGCACCTGATCCAGCGTACCGGCGTCGATGTTGAAGCGCTGGCGCTCATCGGCTGCCAACACCGCCGCGCCGCACAGCGGTTGCAAGGCAAGAAACAGCAGGCCGACGGTGCGGCTGCGCAGAACATGGAGGGGGGAGGTCATGCAGGGCTCCTGAGGGTGAAGGCCCACCTGTTTCGATGGGTTATTCCCATAGGCCAAGCGACGTGGAAAAAACTGCGCTGTATTACGAAAATATTTTCAGGCCGGCACCACGTTCACCCAATAGCGCGTGCGCCGCTCAATGCGCACCGGCAGCGCTTGGGCGAGCAGGGCCAGGGCGGCATCGGTATCGTCGAGCTGGAAACTGCCGGTGACGCGCAAGCCTGCAACGGCTTCGCCACAGCGCAAAATCCCTGGGCGATAGCGCGAGAGTTCGGCCAGCAGCGCGTCCAGGCGCATGCGTTCGGCAGGCAGCAAACCTCGCAGCCAGGCCTGAGCAAGGAACCCATCGACAGGGACCGGCGCGGCGACCCCCTGGCTGTTCACCTGGGTGCGCCAACCTGCTTCCAGCCGCAGGGGCAGTGGGTGGCCCCGCGTATGTACCTGCACCAAGCCGCGCAGGACCGTCACCTGAGTGCTCTGGCGGTCATGGCGCACCAGCAGATGAGCGCCCGGGCTGTGCAGCGTCGCGTCGGGTGTCTTCAGTTGCAGTGCTCGCGATTCGACGGGCGCGTCCAGGGCCATCTCGCCCTCGACCAACTGCACGCTGCGCTGTGCGGCGTTGAAGTCCAGGTTGACCGCGCTGGCAGTGTTCAGCCATAACGAACTGCCGTCCGCCAATCGCCATTGGCGCCGCTCGCCGGTGCTGGTGCTATACGTGGTCAACGCCGAACGCACCACAGTGGACTGCGCACCTTGCCACGACAACCCGCCGAGCAGGCCGACGGCGAGCAAGGCCTTGAGCACCTGGCGGCGTTGGTGTGGATCATTGCCGGCAGCTTCCAGCGCCCGTCGCGTGGTGGCATCCGCCAACAGCGTCGCCCCCGGCTGCAACGACAACGGCAAGCTGCTGACGCGCTGCCAGGCGTATTCATGTTCGGTATTGGCTTGGCGCCATTGCTGCAAAGCCAAACAATCGGCAGCGTTCATCAGCCCGGATTGGCTTTTCACCAGCCAGTCGATAGCGCTGTCGCGGACCTGCGGATCAACCGGCAGGCTCATTCAAAACGACTCGCGTAACACACGCTGAACGCCTTGCCCATGGCCCGCTGCACCTGCGCCACGCTGAGGTTCAACTGCGCGGCGATTTGCGGGTAGGTCAAGCCGTCGAGCTGGGACAAAAAGAAAATCCGCCGCACCGGCATCGACAGCCCCACCAATAATGAGTCGAGTTGCAGCAGGGTCTCGATGGTCAGCAGCCGCTCCTCCGGCGAAGGCTCCAGCGCTTCGGGCCGCGCGGCCAATGCCTCCAGGTAAGCGCGTTCAATCGCCTGGCGCCGCCAACGGTTGATCAACAGATCGTTGGCAATCTTGGCCAGAAACGCCATGGGCTGGCGCAGTTCGCCCACATCCTGGCGCGAACACAACACGCGCACGAAGGTGTCGTGGGCCAGGTCCTCGGCATCGGCACGGTGCCCCAGGCGTCGATGCAACCAGCCCCGCAACCAGGTGCGGTGGCGGGTATATAACTGCTCGACCGGCGAGGCGGTGCTGTCGTTGAACATGTGAGATTCGCTTGGCTTAAATGATAACTCTTCTCATCTTATGGGTTTTGGTTAAGGGTTGTACAGCGCTAAGCAGCGTACGCTTGCGCTCAAATCCACTGATCGTTGACTGCCGTCCGCTCTCCGCCTTCGTGTCCGGTGTTCAAGATGCCCCTTGGCTCGATCATCATCAGCTTGGCTTCTCCCTCGGCCGCCGTCCTGTGCTCAATGCCACGCGGCACCACATACAACTCACCCGGCTTCACATACACCGGGCCATCCGGCAGGTCGATACGCAGCGTGCCTTCAAGTACCAGAAAAGCCTCATCGGTTTCCGGGTGCGAGTGCCAAATGAATTCGCCCTCGATGCGCACCACCTTGAATTGGTAGTCGTTCATTTCGGCGACTACCCTTGGGCTCCATTGTTGGTCGATGAGCGAGGCTTTTTGCGCGAGGTTTATCGGTTGGGCGGGTTGCTGTAGGTGAGTCATGCTGAGCCTTCCTGTCGGTGAGAAGGCCAGACTATCCGGGCCGACAGGTCAGAGGCTTGTACGATCCTGCAACCCCTCCACTCCCACAGCCCCGCATTCCCCACGGGAATGCAGCACATAAAATTAATGCATTTTTCTTACTGCGACGGTTAACGTAATTTGCGTCAAGGCCACGGAGAACCGCCTTGAACTCATCCTCATCCAACCCTGCTGACAAATTCGATACCTCAAGAGCCAACGAGTACGCGCGACAAAGCCGTATCGCGCTGGCGGGCTATGACGCGTGCCAGGATCTGGCAGCCTGCATGATCGCGGCGAGCCTTGGCGATGCCCCTTCGGCCAGGGTACTTGTGGTCGGCGCCGGCGGTACGGCGCAGGAGATCATCGCCATGGCCAACCTTGAGCCGGGCTGGCGCTTCATGGCGGTTGATCCCTCCCAGCCGATGCTGGACGCGGCAAGGCAGCAGTTGGAAGCCAACCACCTGCTTGATAGAACCACCCTGCATCTCGGGACGCTTGAAGATCTGGCAGCGGACGCGTCATACGACGCCGCCACCTTGATCGGTGTGCTTCACCATCTGGAGGGTGACGACGCCAAGGGCCGGATGCTGCAATCGATTCGGGTGCACCTGAAACCGGGGGCACCGCTGATCGTCGCGGGCAATCATTACGCGTATGCCAGCCAGCCGTTGCTGCTGACGGCATGGGGCCAACGCTGGCGCCAGCATGGCGCCACCCCGGACGAAGTGAAGGCCAAGCTCGGCAAAATCCTTCAAGGCGCTGACCCGCCCCATTCCGAGGCCGCGGTTCAGAAGCTGTTGCATGACGCCGGCTTCGGCGACGCGACCCGTTTCTTCAGCAGCCTGTTCTGGGGGGCTTGGCTGACGTGTAAGGTGCAATAGCGAAGTCAGCAACCCGTGGCACGATTCAGATCGCCCGGAGAGTAGCCAGCCGCCGACGCCAATCGCCGCCATGCCGAAGGTGGCATTCCTCTTCGGAGTCGAAACTGACGCAGCGGGCGATGTTCGGGACGTGCACGTCAGCGTCATCCAGCGCGGCGGTAGTCAGCTCGCGCATACGGGCGTCCGCGCCGGTCGCGAGGGCGTGAGCCTTGCTCGCAACGCTGTCGAACACCCAGATCACCCGCAGGCTTTGGGGGAAGGCGCGGTAGTCGACGGTGTGGGTCAACCAGTCGAAGCCCGGGATTTCGGTTTTTGCGATCTCGCAGGCGTCGGTCAGGGCTGCAATTAGACGGCGTTCGATACGGGCGTGGTCGCGTGAGGCTGGCGGCATAAAGGAAGTCTGTGAGTCCTGGGAGTGGGTTGGGGCGCTGATCAGAGCATAGCTATCTACACAACTTCGGCACGACGCTAAATCTGTGGCGAGGGAGCTTGCTCCCGTGACGGCCTGACGGCCGATGCATATCCATCTGACGCTCCGAAATCCAAATGTGGGAGCTGGCTTGCCTGCGATGACGGCCTGCCAGCCCACGCCAATCTACCTGACACCCCGCAATCAAACTGTGGGAGCGGGCTTGCTCGCGAAGGCGGCCTTATAGGCGACACAGCTATACCGAGTACATATCCATTCCTGCGGTAACGGCCACTTAGGGTTCCGCCCTGACGGCGGCTCACTTTTGAAAAGCGCAAAAGTAAGCAAAACGCTCTTGCCCCACCACTCGGCACCTCGCCTAGGCTCGGTGTGCCCGTAATCCGCCAGTGATTTGGGGGGGGCGCCGCCACGCGCCATCCATGGCGCGGGGCGGCTAAACCGGCATCCCTGCCGGTTTACCCCCCAAATCCCTGTCGAATTCCGGCCAGCGTGGTTTAACGGGGCGCCTGAGATCAAGATCAAAAGCAGATCAAGATCAACAGCGACTCGCTTCGTATCGTGGTTACCGTTGAGCGCTACAGAGTTGTGTAGATACCTATGCTGATCAGAGCGGGCGCTATTGAAGCGAGGGACGCAAGCGTTGCCACTCATTCCAGCAATCCTCGGCAACGATATCCGGGTAACCCCGTTCTTGTTCCATCGCCAACGCGGTGGAGAAGGTTACCGCAATGCAAGTGGCCTGGTCGCGGATATTGCACACTTCGACTTCGCTGAGAGGGGCGCCTTTTTTCGATTCGGCGGCGGTCAGCACGGCTGCCAGGGCGGGTACGAAAACCAGGCAGAGGGGCTCGGTAGACATCAGCTTATTCCTGAGTGGGGTGGGGCGCTTATTGTTCAGGGTTGATCAACGATCTCAACGTATGGTCCTCCCAAACGCCAGCGATTTTTAGATAGGCTCGCGCATGTCCCTCCTTCTCAAACCCCAGCGACTCCAGAAGTCGTTCACTTCGCACATTGCGGGGCAAATGATTGGCCATGATCCGATGAAGCCCCAACTGCTCAAAGCAATGACGGTTAGTGACCTGAAGCGTTTTTTTCATCAAGCCGCGACCCTGGGCAGATTCCGCCAGCGAGAAGCCAAGATGACAGGCCTGAAAAACGCCCCTCACAATGTTTGTGTAGTTACACCGCGCTAGAACTTCTCCGCTTTCGGATTCAAGCAAGAGGAAACATAGAGCGTTGCCAGCCTGCATATTGTTGACCTGCTGCTCCACCCTGGCCTTGGCGTTGCCAGTGGTGAAGTATTCCTCGTCCCTGAGCGGCTCCCAGGGTTGCAGATGCCTGCGGTTGACGCGTTCGTAACGGCTGATCCTCTCGAAATCGTCACATGCCAAAGGCCGAAGGCAGTAGCCCTCAACGCAATACTCCATAAACCCCTCCAGATTTACCAATGGCCCCATCTGACTGCGTAGCCGCAAAGAATAGCGCCGCTGCGCGTAAAGCGACCCCTTTCATGGCAAACAGGTCTACCATGCCAGCCCCGGCAGTGGTTCCACTCGCTCCCGAACTCCATTTTTCAAGGTAGCGATAATGTCCATCGACCAAATCTCCCTCCCCAAAGGCGTCGGCCCCCACGCCGCCAAGCTGCTTGACGCTATTACTGGCGCCTCCACCCATGAAGAACTCAACCGTGCTGGCGGTAAAGCCGAGGGTTTTGTGTTGGGTTTGGAGGCCACCAAGGCGATCAAAAGCCAAATCGCAGAGTCGTTGTATGTGGCGTATGACGACGCGGCGAGCAATCGGGCTGGTGAACTGAAGGGGTAGTGCACGTCAGCTCATGGTTCCGGAATGAGCGCCAAGCGCCGGAATAGGCTGACGAACATAATAATTGTCGAATTCACTGCTTTCGATGAACTGGAAGCCATGGCGGGTATAAAAGCGATTCGAAGCGCTTTCTTTGAGAGCCCCCACTTTAATGGGAAGCGCAGCCGCATCCGCCTCTTTGAAAATCTGAGAGAGAACAGCAGACCCTACCCCTGATCCTTGCGCACTCGGTCTTACATACAAGTGGTCGAGCAAGAGTTCATTGGGGTGATGTTTCACCACTACGAAACCCACCCTCTCTCCAGACGCCTCGATATAGCGTGTGTCGCGAGCTTCAAAGCCGCCGACAAACCGCTCCCGCGCACGGGCTGGATCAAATCGCCCAACACGCTCCAGACTTTCGCGCATGGCCTCAATTCGAATGGCTACCAGGTTATCCAAGTCGCTTTGTTGAACTGGGGCCAAAGTGATGGGGGAATTTTGATTGGGTGCGACGGGCATATTGGGTGCTCTAGCTACCATCCTGGGGGCTCAGTATAGAGAGCCTGATACTGATGACGCGACCTGCGTGGTATGTTCACGGCATACATGGAGTAACGGTCCCCAGGAAGGAAATTGCAATGCCAGTGGACACCCACGCAATCCGCATTCTCTCGCAACGCCTGAGCATCGAGCCCTTCTGCGAGCAGGACGCTGTTGAGTCTTTCTCTTGTATCTCACCGTCTCTGACTCGCTACATGTCCTGGGAACCGCCTGCCTCGCTGGAAGAGTACGCGCAGGTCTGGAAAAGGGGACGGATTTACTTCTAGGAAATATCCCCTTTTCATGCATTGAGCGCTCTAAAACTTAGTAAAAGTCATAGTAAAGCGCCCATTCGCCGGTTTCGATGTGCTTCCAGAACATCAGGCTGCCGCTGTCGATCACATTCAGGCCGATCTTTGCGTCTGACGAAATTTGAAAGACAAACTCAAAACCTTCACCTGGATCCACTCCCGCCTGACAGAACGACGGGTAGCCGCCGATCTTGTGTTCGTAAGTGTGAGTGATCAGGTCGTAATAGCTCTGTATCTCGCCCGCACGTTCCAGTTTGAGTATTGCTTGTTCAACATCCGCCGGCACGCTACCGCCATCCCACAGAGGAAAGTCCTCCGGCACTGCCTGGGCTTTTAGCGGGAAGGCTTTGAGAAATGAATCATCTACCGGCAGCGCTTTACGCACCAACACATCCTGCGGCCCATATTCGCGGATTACCCAGTTATTGCCCATGGGCTCAAAATGCTCAGGAAACGGGTTTGAAATAAACACCGTCAGAACACGAACCCCTTTCAGTCGAGGGCTGGTGAAGGGAAGGGCGGGCAGGTAAAACTGTGCATAGGGGAGCAGCTGTTGCCCAGCCTGATTGGTGGGCACGCCTTCGTCGGGACGGAACAGGAAGATATTGCCCAGCCAGCTTTCTTCGTCGGTGCCTGAAGGACGAAAGCCGCCGGCACTGAATTTTACGGCGCGGCGTACCAGGCGTTGTTTGATTTCTGAAGTGTCCATGGAAATGGTGCGTTTCCTTTTTTGTTGTCCGGCGTAAACGCTATAGCGGGTGGCCCTGTATGCTGTTCTCGGGCGACTAGTGAGCCTAAATCTGTCCCCTTTTCGGTCAAGCCCAAAACAGATGTTCCCGGTGCCATGCGAGATATTTGAGGTGTTGAGGCGATAGCTTCACGTTCAAATCTACTGAGCAATTCAGGATTTTCCGGTCACTGTCAGACAGGTACGTCGAGATTAGGATGTGCCCCTCATCGTCAAACGAAACATAGCCATTGTCAAAAAGGGTGTCGAGGCTTGGGTTTAGAAGCAACCCGTTGTATACGTCGAGCCGTTCTGCGTTGCTCGACTCACGCCAAGGTTTGATGTGAGAGGCTTTGAGAATGTCGATTTGCGAGCAGCCCGTGGCGGAGCATTTGCCCCAAAGCTCTACCAGTTTCTTGCGGAAAGCGCCCTGACCGACTCGCGCGAGTATTATCTGAGTTTTTTCTGTTTCAGTGAGCATCGTGTCAGCCAGAATCTGCTGCTCTTGCCCCTTTGCGATGACCTCAGCCACATCCTCGGTTAGCCAATATTTTCGAGTAGCACCAAAGCTTCCATTGCGGCTTGGCTTAACACCAATTGAGATGCAGAAACGTTCGAACTCGAGCTGCAAACTTCCATTCTGGACAGGGTATGAACCATAGATCCTGTTAAGGGCAGCGTTAGTTCTGCTACCGTGTTTGTCCTGATTGGAACCATGGACTCGGATCTTGTTTTTCTCGTAACCAATAAAGCGTGATGGAGCAAAAGAGATACCCGATTCATTTAGGTAGGGCAGATAGCACTTCCCATGTTTGACGAGGTCGAGATAGATCTGTCGATCAGCCCCGGCAGAACAACGCGCACGGTCCAGCTCAGCAAGGTTTTCTGCTACTTGCTCTTCGTTCACTACCAGCTTCATCGCTGCTCCATCGAATGAAAAGCCCGGCTCATTGGCTGGACGTTAAGGTCAGAAATCCCGATGACCGCAAGTAATTGCTCACGAATCACGTTCATTACGCTTCAGGCATGGCCGAGCACAATTCAATATTACTGAACTTCCAGAGAGTTGCCTACGGCTCGTAGCTCGACCTGCATTAGGGGAAACTTTGCGGTTAACCGAAGCGCATCGCAGGACGTTCACCGCAGCTCACGGATCCGCACTTATCATCAGGAATGGAATGATACCTCCAGGTTCAGTAGCACTTTTGGACCGAAAAAAGGATAGGTTTATTTTCCAAACTTAAAATTCCTATTCGCTAGAAAACTAGAGAAGTAAAATAAATTTGTCCCCTTTTTCGTCCCCTTTTTCTTTTAATCAATCAACTCTTGATCGAAAATTTCATGCTGCTCAACAATTATATCAAGAGATCGGTAGAGCATTTTGTGAACCTTGAAATGTTCCGCTCTTTTTATTTCACCCCTTGTGGCGGACGATTGGTCTACATAAGACCAAATGTAAGTGTCCACTGAACTTGCTTTCAAGCCTACTGCTCCAACTCTATATAAGCATGAAAGCATAGCAATTAGTAAGTCGGATTCTTTTATGTTGCTGTTAGGTTCGTAATATTTCTTTACTGTTGTAACGCACGGGTCTCGAGGGTCTCCGGCACTCAATCCGATCATTACTTCTTCTAAAATCGTATCTTTTACCATGGATTTGGAAAAGGTTGCTTTGATGTTTCGTAGGACTTCTACTGTTTCATCAAAGCTCGGGAAAACATTTCCCCATTCTTCTTTTAAAGATTTCAGCCGCTTTTCGGAATACTGAGCTTCGGCTGCAAGTAAAGCTCTCCAAGATATTCTCTCGCGTTCATAAGCGATCGCAAAGCATTCGTTAACAAACTGAAGAACGTCCCTGGGCCTTCTTAGCGTCCTTTCAATTATAAAATCAATTGCTGTTTGCCCACCGCCTTTTCTCGGTTTAGGAAAGAGATCGTTAATGATTACTAGTTGTTTTGTATATTGGCTTTTAAAGACCTCATTGATCCGCAACTCAACCATTCTAGTCAAGTCCTCAACTGACCATTTAAGACTCATTAAGTAAGACTCATATTTTTCTTGCTGAAATCCTGAGTCTCGAGTTCTATCAAATACTTGATCTAAAAGGTCCTCTCTCAATGCTGCAATTATTTTGACTTGCCTTATCTTTCTAAAGCTTTTAATTTCCTCTATTAGCGCCCTAATAAATCTAACTCTAGTTTCAGTTGCTGCCCACTCTTCATCCAAATGATCTATAAGGATGAAGAATTTCTTTTGTGGGTCCGAGAAGGAATGTTCGGACAATAATTCCAGAATTTCATTAAGCTTTCTGATTTGTAAGCTGCTTACTACTTGACTGGCTCTTTGTTTAACTTCCGTTCGTTCTTGTTCAGATAGTTTTAACGCTCCATCGGACGAAAGATTGATTCCGGCATACTTCAAACCTATTGAGCTCTTCGTATCGGTTTCAAGTTTTTTTGTAATCTCTCTCAAGTGCTCATCGGTGTCCAACCAAAAACTATTTCCCCACTCGTTAAAATATTCTATTGCTTTTCTCTTTGTAACATCTCTGCTAAATGAATTAAAAAGGCCGTCGATAAAGCCTTTGCTATCATTCTCGGATTTTATATCATATCTTAGCTTAAGAAATTCTACTGTAAGTACATGCCGCCATAGGAGGCGATAAAACAAATCAAGGCTTACTCCCAAAGTGTCGAAAAACTGAACAATATCAGAGCTTTCCAAAAACCTAATCGACACATCATTCGGATCCAGCCTCACATGCTTCTGCGTCGTTTGGGCTATTTTATAAAGAAGAGCGCTCTTTCCCGACCCAGTTCGTCCGAGAACAATGGATGCAGGAGAGTCGACATCCATGATCTGCGCCAAATAGCCATTATCTACAAAGCACTTGTTGAGCAGGTCGGTGTCGGCCTCTGCATCAAGTGCACCAACTTTAAGGTTTCTTGTTATTTTCAAGTTCTTTTCATCCATGACGCTTGATCCTGATTTTTAGTTTCTGGAAGAATTAGGAAATAGTATATCCTGATGCTTTTAAGTCTTTAATTACGCTATAAGCAACTTCTTCGATGCTTTTGTCAAATTTTTTATAAATAATTCCATTGACATCGCTTGGTAGTGAAACGTTGCCTGTGTATAGGCAGCAAACTCTTGAACGTCCGAATTTACCTATAAAGTAACCAAACTCAAATATCACATTCGGGCGAGCTCTAAATTCTTTATTGCGCTCCGAATCGGGTTTTTCCTCCTCAGCAACTAGATATGCAATTTCATCAGGCGTCAACAAGATAAATACATAGCCGACATCGCTGTGCTTTTCAAATTTCTCAATAATTGTCATCCCTTCATCAGCTTGCCTGTGGAGTACCACAGGCTCCAAACCTATTTCATGCAGAAAAACTTCGAGACTGGTTTTGGAGATTTCATCGCGACCGTGAACTACAAATACTTTTTTAGTTCGAGGTTGTTTTTCAGAGGGGATATGGTTTTGCGTACTCAAATCAGAAGCTTTGGTTTCGTCAATAGGGATCAGCTCTATTCTTTCAATAATTGAGTCGATCCGATGAATTTTGTTATCAACTTTTTTGAAAGCGTCCGCGATTTTTTCACCTAGCGATGATTCTCGCATGGAAATCACCGCTACACCATAATGGCTATACTCTTTCGCTAGTTCGTCCGTACTGAAGAGTTGCTTCAATAATTCCTTATTGAAAGCATCCCATTTCTGATAATCCCTCAATAACAGGTCATATGCTTCTCGGGTGTCGACTTTCCTTTGCTTGAGTTCTAGGCCTTTTTCAATTCGCTCTCCCAACCTGTTTTTTGCTTCGTCACGCGGTTGAATCAGCTTTAAAGGCATAGGAGTGGTTTGTTGAGTCACGCGTTTTGTGGCCATGATTTTCCTTGAGAGAGCTGCAGTTAGATTTCAACACACTAGCAAACTGGCATCACCTGATCCATAGTCTTGTCATATTTATAAAAATTATGTATTTTCAATGGGTTACCTATATTTTTTGATATTTACATAAGCGGTTTTTTCTAAGTTAACCTTTTGACAAAGTTCTGGACATTGGCCGGATGCAGAGATCGGTACCGCGATGGATGGTTCAGCCTGTTTTTCAAGCGTTGCCAGTCGTCCGCTATTGGCTGAAAGCAGTCGCCGTTTTCGCCATCGCGGAGGGTTTGTGCTGAGGCCGGAATTCACCAAGGCCATATCCTCCAACTCGCCGAGTCGTTGTATGTGGCTTACAACGACGCGGCGATTTATCGGTCTAATGAGTTGAAGAGCTGCTCATCAGCAAGGGCAGGGCGCTTCGCGGTCAAGAAGTCTGGCGGTGAGGAGTACGCCCAGTTCGCTCAGTTGGTAGATGGCGAGGGCGATGTCGCGGTGTTTGCCGTTGAGGTCTTCGGACAGGTCGAGCAGCAGGGTGCTGACGCTGGTGAAGGTTTCGTAGCTGTTGGTGATGAGGGTTTCGTTGCTGGCGTTGGGGGCAACGTTGAAGAGGGCACTTGAATCTGCTTTTGACATGAGTAGACATCCTGAGTGATGCCACCACCTTTCCGCTACTAAACAGTGGGTGGCAGCTGTACGCAGGTTAGTAGACCGGTGGATATCTAAAGCCGGCGCGCCCGAAGACGCCCTACGCACAGCCACCATCAAGCACAGACGCACTGTCTGATTGGTGACGCTCATGCACTTATAGATACCCAAATTCAGGCTACTAAACCCGAATCACTGAACAATTCAGCGACCGAGCCACCTTAGAGACGGCTACCTCAGCGCACAAGCCGGCGGATTCTGACGCACGCGTAGGCAATGGAGCAAGCCGCGGCGCGTGAATCGGATTTTGCCTTCAGGCGCTACCAATTGCGGTGAAAGATGCAGTGCTCAACATAACGCCTGATCTGTGCCGCTTTCGCCCAGCTCCGCGATCAACTCGACGGTGTGTAGGAAAAATCTGAACCAGATTTTAAGCGCTGTGTGGGCGGGCGACCTGCCGCCTAGCACGTACTACGCTTAAGGCGAGCAATGTCGCTCAAGGAGGACCTCATGAAACTACATATCGTTCTTTTTTCTGCTTTGCTGGCTTTAGGCTTCGGCACCAATGCGCTAGCCGTTGGCAAAAATCCTTTCAATGAGCCATGTCGTGCAGACGACGGCTGCACTATCCCGTACATTCATTGGGAACAGGGGTAAGTACCGCCGGGCAACGCAATATTTACTGTGTTGCCCGCTCATAGCGGAAAAGCGGACAGATTTATTTCTAGGAAAATAAATCTATCCCCTTTTCGGTCCATACGATTCAAGCAATTGCTGTTAAGAAATGCGATGCGCCCAGCTTGTCATGTAGCACCGGGTATGGGATGACGGTAGCTTTGAAAAGATAACGTGAAGTGAAGGCCAGCAAATAACCGTAGAATGGTTATTTGCCGGATTTGAAAGGGGGTTTATACCTTAGCGTTCACTGGTGCCACCAACAGAATCAGATATAACTTTCATGCCGCAGTCAGCGCAGTCTTCCACGGTTGACTTCACAGCATCAACCCGTTCTCTCATGTTTTTTGCGTCTTTTACTTCCTGCTTCCCTTGCTCAATACGCGCATCATACTTTTGTTGATAATTATCTTTCGTGCAGCCCATATCGTCGGCTGGGCAGCGATCAGCATGAGCGCTGGTCGAGGCTGTGAGGATAAGAAAGGCTGCTAATGTCGAGGCTTTCATATTTTATTCCTTCAAGTTACCTCATTTAACTTCAAATGAGATATTGAGGTTATATCTCATCTACGGCGTAACCATGCGCAAATACCAAATAAGCGTTATTTGTTCACCTTTTGCCGTCTAGTAACGTGCTCTGTTGCACGTCTGAAATAAGTGTAGTGTAAAAATGCCGCAACGAAGGCGTGTGATGGTCACTCATTGCGTTTCAATCTGGTCTGCCTAGTGGATCCCCGAGAGAAAACAACATGCATATCGAAATGTCCGCTTCTGGCAGAAAGCGTCTGCCTTAGCGGCACATCGATTGCCACCAAGGCCACCAGAAGCTAAATCGCCGAGTCGTTTTCTGTGGCGTATGACGACGCGGCGAGCTAAAGGGCTAATCATCACCCAGGGCAGGGCGCTTCGCGGTCAAGGAGTCTGGCGGTGAGAAGTACGCCCAGTTCGCTTAGTTGGTGGATGGCGAGGGCGATGTCGCGGTGTTTGCCGTTGAGGTCTTCGGACAGGTCGAGCAGCAGGGTGCTGACGCTGGTGAAGGTTTCGTAGCTGTTGGTGATGAGGGTTTCGTTGCTGGCGTTGGGGGCGACGGTGA
Source organism: Pseudomonas paralactis (assembly GCF_001439735.1). GTDB lineage: Bacteria > Pseudomonadota > Gammaproteobacteria > Pseudomonadales > Pseudomonadaceae > Aquipseudomonas > Aquipseudomonas paralactis. The sequence continues at coordinate 396,811 of NZ_JYLN01000001.1, read as the reverse complement.
AGAGGGTGGTTGAATCGTTAACCATGGTTAAGTTCCTTGCTTGGGCCACTTCCCCATCGCTACTAAACAATAAGGGCGGTAGCTGTACGCAGGTTAGTAGACCGGTGGAACCTAACAAAACCGGCGCGTCCGAGGACGCCCTACGCACAGCCACCATCAAGCACAGACGGGAGCGTCTGATGGATGAAGCGTGTGCACTTGTTAGGTCTAAGGTGGGCTACTAAACCCGATCACTGAACAATTCAGCGACCGAGCCACCTTAGAGACGGCCACCTCAGCGCACAAGCCGGCGGATTCTGACGCAGGCGTAGGCAATGGAGCAAGGTGCAGCAGGGGAATCGGATTTTGCCTTCAGGCACTGCGTGATCGTTTGGGGTTTTCGCGAGCAAGCTCGCTCCTACAGGAGTGACCTTGCAGTGTTCGTCACCTCAAACGAAATTGTTAGCATTGAACGCGTTTCATATTGGAGGCAGGGATGGATGACACGATATGAGATTCAACCAATAACATACCTTCCGCGCCAGATACAGGCGCTGGAAAAGGAAGCCGTTGGCGAGGGTTTCAGGTTTCTCACGCGTCTGATTAACGAATGGCACTCTGGAGCAAACCGCTTTGATGCACCCGGCGAGTGTCTGATGGCGGCCTATTTGAATCAGCAACTGATAGGCATCGGCGGTCTTTCAGTTGATCCCTATGCTGACAATAATGTGGCCAGACTGCGGCGGGTGTACGTCGCAGCTTCGGCAAGGGGGCAACACGTCGGGAAGGCGCTGGTAAAGGCGCTTGTTGAACGTGCCGCTCTCAGGTTTCAGATCGTGCGTCTTTTCACGGATACGGCTGAAGGAAGCGCCTTTTATGAGCGCTGTGGCTTCAAGCGAACAGATGAGGCCCAGGCGACTCATATCATGCAGCTTGGAGGTTTCTGAGGGGGGTAGCCGCACCAGTGGACTGCGGAGTCGACATGAACGTGTTTTTGCTTTTCAGCTATGAAGGGCGTATCGAGCGTGCCCAGCGCTATCGACACCCAGTCGGCGAATTCCCCTTGAGACCGCGACCAGAACAATGCCGAGCCGCAGTGCGTGCAAAATTCGCGCAACACTGCCTCTGAGGATGCATAGGTTTTGATGCTGTTGGCGCCGGAAAGTAGGCGTAGTGCGTCACGGGGAACACTGCCGTAAGAAGCGAATGCGGCCCCGTGACTTTTGCGGCACTGGCGGCAATGGCAGTGGCTCACTGACTTTGGCGTGGCGGATAGCTCGTAAGTGACGGCTGCGCATAAGCAGCTTCCCTGATACACCGTTGTCATTCGCTTTTCCCGTCATGCGAAAAACGTCAGCGTAACCGTCCCGCTCTAGCCAGTCGACCTACCCATCAAACCAAACCGCCGAGTCGCTGTAGGTGGCTCACGACGACGCGGCGGTTATCGGGCTAGCAAGTTGAAGGGCTAATCATCAGCCAGGGCAGGGCACTTCACGGTCTAGGAGTCTGGCGGTGAGGAGTACGCCCAGTTCGCTCAGTTGGTGTATGGCCAGGGCGATGTCGCGGTGTTTGCCGTTGAGGTCTTCGGACAGGTCGAGCAGCAGTGTGCTGACGCTGGTGAAGGTTTCGTAGCTGTTGGTGATGAGGGTTTCGTTGCTGGCGTTTGGGGCGACGCTGAAGAGCGTTGTTGAATCTGCTTTTGACATGAGTAGACATCCTGAGTGATGCCACCACCTTTCCGCTACTAAACAGTGGGTGGCAGCTGTACGCAGGTTAGTAGACCGGTGGATATCTAAAGCCGGCGCGCCCGAAGACGCCCTACGCACAGCCACCATCAAGCACAGACGCAATGTCTGATTGATGAAACTCATGCACTAATAGATACCCAAGCTCAGGCTACTAAACCCGAATCACTGAACAATTCAGCGACCGAGCCACCTTAGAGACGGCTACCCCAGCGCACAAGCCGGCGGATTCTGACGCAGGCGTAGGCAATGGAGCAAGGTGCGGCAGGGAAATCGGATTTTGCCTTCAGGCGCTGCGTTATCGTTTGGGTTTTTCGCGAGCAAGCTCGCTCCTACAGGAGTGGGTTGTTATCAGGGTGCGGGTAGCTGGACAATAGAGGCTGACGAGCCAGCAACGAAGCACCAGATGTGCGAACTTTTGGTTCGTTCGGGTGGGCTCTACAAACTGCAAGATTATTGATCGGAAAAAACCAATGCTAGGGAAAGTCAGCAGTAAACATCTTGTCTGGGGCGCAGTCGCACTTTGCGCGACCCTTTTGTCCGGATGCGCTACGTCACGCTACGACGGCAAGCACGCACCGGACCCGAGTAAGGCGATCATCGTGGGTTCGGTTGGTGAGAGCTTTCCGATGATGCAGCCCCATGGGCTGGTGGTTGAGATCAAGCAACAGGGAGCCCCCGGCACCGCAATACGGCTGACAACGCTGGGCAATGAAGATGATCAGCCATCTCCCTCTGTGCTGGGCCATTACTTCATGTATGAAGTGCCGCCGGGTGAGTATGAGTACACGCAGTGGCATTACGTGTATTACGCGGGTAAGTCGATGCCGCGCCCGGTGCCTGCGGTTTTCTCGGTGAAGGCCGGGGAAACTCTCTATATCGGCGATCTGCGCGTCGATGCCCTGCGCTTTTGCCTGTCCAACGTGAACAATGCCGAGGACACGGTGCAGGCGCTCAAGCGCAAGTACCCGATGCTCAAGGACCGGAACATCGTGAATCTGACGCCGAAGAGCGGTTTTGCGCCTTGGCCGAGTTCTGATGCCACTGACTTCGGTAAAGGGTTGTGCACGATTTGAAGCCGGTACCGGTGACAGTCATCAAACCCGACGCCCATTGATCCACGTTCAAGGAATTCATGCATGAAGCGCTCTACGCTACTCTGGGCCAGCCTGTTCGCAGGCCTGGTCTCACTGACCGGTTGCATCAGCGGTCCGGACCTCAAAGGCCAACCGTTCTTCACGTCACCGGCTGAACCTCGTGCGGATGAGGCCACGGTTTACTTTTATCGTACGACGGCGAGCATCGGTGGCGGGGTCGCCCCGACTATTCAGGTCGATGGCCGCACAATCGGCAGCTTGCCTTCCGGTAGTTTTTTCAAGGCCGGCATTCCCGCCGGCAAGCACAGCGTTGCCTCCACCTCGCCACCGATCATCAGCGGTATGGTTAACCAGCGTTTCGATATCACCGTCGAGAATGGCAAGGTGTATTACATCGCCGATCAACTCAGCACTTCTGACTACAAGGATGGGCAGACCTTGGGTGAAGTCGACGGCCGTCGTTTCAGCGGAACAATGTTTTACTCGCGCTACGCGCTTGTGCCTGCCGAGGAAGCGCTGCGTTCTATCAAGTGGTGCCAGGAGCTGCCGGCAACCGCACGGTAACCACGCGTCCAACATCATCCAAAGCCAACTTGCCGACAGAGAACAACCCCACACTACCGCGGCACTGTGGGGTTGTTAGCCGTCGCGCTTGAACCGCCAGAAATATCCGACTAAAGGTAGGGATAAGCAGGAAGGCTCAGTGGGTGGACGGTCCGGGGGCGATGTCGAGGAGATGAAGGCGGGGCCTCCATCAAGCGCCAGGTTGGCCCCCGGCGGCATCAGTAAGCGCGTGCCTCTGCTCGGCTGGATGGGGCACCGCTGCGCTCAAATAATCTATGCGAAAACTCCAGCACCGCCAGCAACAATTGAACGGCACCCAGCACCAGCAGGAAAGGTGAAGCGCCACTGCTGACGGCCACTCCCTGCACTACCACTACGATCACGCGTAGCAGGGCGCTGAGACGGGCATGTTCGCGTGTAGGGGCTCGCCAACGTACAACGCCCCACACAAGGTATGCCCAGGCGCCGATGTTGAGCAGGAACATAGCCGTGGGGTCGAGCGCCGAGAAGTGGCTGTCGAAGCCCAGTTGCAGATCAACCCATTGGATCAGTGCATAGGCCCAGACGGACACGATCGGCAAGGCGAAGGGAGCCATCGCGAGAATGTCGTATGCAGCGCCGACACGTACGATTTTTTCATGGGTGGATTGGGTCATTGCGGGTCTCCTCCTGGAGTGGCTGGGTCAACAAGTCGCGGATTTCCTGGAACTCACCCGATTTCAGTCCAAGATGATGGCGCTCGGCCAAGACCTGAACGATATGCGCAGCGCGGGATTCTGCGTCGACGATGTAGCCGGGCACTGCCGCCCGTTGGCGGAGTGCGACAAGGTCACTGAAGCGTTCATCCGCCGCCATGATGGTCTTCGCCACCGTCGTCTGAACGTTGCAGAGCCCCAGCACGGCAAAGAATGTGTGTGGGTTTTCCAGGTGATAGATTTTTGCCAGAGCGTTCAGCGCCGCCTTGGAGACCGAATATGAGAGCATCCCGGCACGTTGGCGCAGTGCCGAAATCGATGATGAAAACACCACGGTGCCGGGAGGCTGCGTCGCACTCAGCAGGATATCCAGGACCATTTTCACCGCGCCCAGGTTAAGTGCCAGGATGCTGTTGAACTCCTGCATCGAGGTTTGCGTGGCCAGTTGTGGAGGGCTGCCGAACCGGCCCGCATTCAGGTAGACGGTGTCTACCGGGGCGGAGGAGCGCGACAGCAACGCCTGTAAGGTTGCCGGGGCGCGGTCGATATCGGTCAAGTCGCACCTGAGGAAGTGAAAGCGCTCCTGTGACGGGATGTTGGCCGCAGGATTGCGTGATACCGCGAGCACCTCGTCGCCCCTGGCCAAGTGATAACGTGCCAGAGCGTTGCCGATACCGGTGCTCACACCGGTGATCAATATGCTAGCCATGATTGCCCCTAGAATTTGCCGATGTGATAGCCGCCATCGGCGCTGAGCACCGAGCCGGTGATGTAGCTGGATCGGCGGCTCAACAAAAACACGATCGCGTCGGCGATTTCCTCTGGCTGGGCAAAGCGTTTCATGGCGGTCACGTCACGCTTGCGCTGGGTGTTTTCCGGATGGGCCGCCAGCCGTTCCGCAGAGTTCATACCGCCCAGTGTCGGCCCGGGCGCTACGGCGTTGACGCGTACGGCAAAACCGGATTCGCTGTCGCAGGCATTTTCCATGGCCGCGACCTGCGTCAAGGCATTGAGCGCGGTCTTGCTGGCGACGTAGGCGGCCTGATTGGCCATAGGCATCACGCCCGCGCACGAAGACACATTGACGATCGCTCCATCGGGGTACCGGCTGATCAGTTCCAGTTCTTTTTGCAGGCAGTAAAAGGGGCCGTTCAGGTTGGTGTGGATGACCCTGTCCCAGTCCTGCGGTGCGCTGGTCGCGATCGGCGCGTAGGGGGCGGTAATGCCTGCGTTGTTGATTGCAAAGTGCAACTGATCCACCTCGCCAGCCACCGTCGCGAATGCCTCGGCTACGGACGTGTGCGACGCCACATCGCAAAAGATGAACTGCGCCGAAGCCCCCAGTATCTCTAGCGCGGCGTCGGCCTTTTGCTGGTTCCTGCTCATCAGGAACAGGCGTGCGCCCGCTTTGGCCAGTTGTTTTGCCACCGCCAGGCCGATGCCGCTGGCACCGCCGGTAATGACGATGTTCTTGTCTTGAAATTCCATGTTATTGATTCCCGTAGTGGATGTGAGCAGGACGCTTGTAGTGCTCATTCACGCAGCAATACACCCGGTCGAGTTGCGGGTTGCTCTTGTCCCGAAAGCAGTTACCGTCAAACCGGCATTGCTGAACCTTGTCTTCATGGCCGGCGAGCGATTTGCTGATCAGGTCGTTATCGGCGAAGAGGGCTCGGCTCATACCGATCAGGTCACAGTGACCCAGCCGCAGTTGATTTTCTGCTTCCTGCAGGGAGCCAATGAAACCGGCATAGCCGACCGGCAGCGAGGTGAACGACTTGATCAGGTGTACCCCTTCGACGAACTGTTGCTGAATCGTCGGATGGGCAGACAGCATGTAGCGGAAGGTTTCCTTGATGGTGATCGAGCACATGATTGCCGAGGTCCCGGCGTTTTCCAGGGCCGCCACCACATCCTGGAGCAGTTCCGGTTGCTGCCCGTTGGCGCCTACGCAATCATCAATGCCCAGGCGCACGGAAACCTCCAGCTCTCCTGCGGTAACCCTGTGAATGCGGTCGATGACTTCCAACAGAAACCGCGCTCGCTTGAGCGGGCTGCCGCCGTAAGCGTCATGGCGATGGTTGGTCCAGGGCGATAGAAAACTGCTCAGCAGGTAGCCGTTGGAGGCCTGAAGCTGGACCATCCTGGCGCCGGCCTGTCTGGCTCGCAGAGCCGCTTGAGCAAACTGATCGCAAACGACGTCGATGTCCTCGACACTCATCTCCAATGCCTCGGCGCTGCGGCTGCCGGATAACGCACTGCGGCTCGGGCAAAGCAGCGGTTGGCCGCTGATCTGTGTGCCACCTTGGGCGCCGTAATGCTGAAGTTGCACCACCACTGGACAGTCCCGCTGGCGACCGTACTCCACCAGCGGCGCGAGCTTTTCCACGTTGGCATGGCTATGCAGGCACAGGCCTCGCGCATGCAGACGCGTGGAGGGCGCTATGGAGGAGTTGCCCAGCACCACCATGGCGCAGCCACCGTCGATTACATGTTGATAGAACCTGAGCATTTCCTCGGACAGCGAACCGTCCGAGGTGGCCAGGTCGATGCCCATCGGTGCGAAATACATGCGGTTTTTCAGCGAAACGCCCTGACCGATCATCAGTGGGCGTTGTGATAACTCATAGCTCATGGGCGCAGGATCCTCATGCCACGATTTGCTCGGGGGCCAGAGGGTCAGGTGAGGAGCCAGCGTTCCATTGCATCTGCCCGGCAAAGAAGCAGTGGCACTTGATCGTTTCACGCAGTTCGCTGGCCTGGCTCTTGGACAGTTTGTCGAACACCAGCACGCGCTGGTCGGGTTCGCCGGTGGAGCAAGTCGAAGCAACGGGCAGGCTGAGGAAGCCGCCCCCTTCGATATACAGCGATACGGTCGTAACCGTGCTCCAATTGATGCCTTCGGCCTGGTGAGTCACCAGCACGCCCAGTACCGAGAGCAGGCTCAGCCTGGCTTGCAGCGCACTGTCGGCGTGATGCACGAGGATGTTCTTGGGCAAGCGATCGGAAGGGGTGAACCAGTGATCCTGAGGGTAGTTCAACGAACGCATGCGTTTGAACAGCGGTAACTTGATCACTGCGCCTTGCAGCCAGAGACGCGATACCAGCCGACCGTTCTGATAGAAGTTTGCGCACTTGTCGATGGACTTGGGTTGCGATCGCTTCAGGCCGTGGGTCTGTTGCACCACGACTTCGACCTCGTAAGCCGATTCGGTGTAGGCGTTGAAGGAAATGCGCAAGTCTTCGATGGAAATGGAAACCGTACCGCGCTGATGGCCCAAGTAGTTGTAGACGTAGTGGTACATGGCTTGCCTGGCCACTTCGATCAACATCAGGCCCGGTACATGTTCGTGCTGCTTGTTGTAGAAGTAGTAATTCTTGGTGTCGTTGATCAACAGGTAAGAGCCCTGCCTGGCCTTGTCCCACTGCGCGAGCGACTCAAGGCATTCGATCATGCGTATTATCTGGTCGGGCGGTATGTGGGCATCACCGCCCTGAAAATGCTGGGCCAGGTAGCGTTGGGCCTGGTGGGGGATGAATTCAGCCGTGAGGATGAAGTGGTCGTCGCACTCGGTGTAGAAGTCAGCCAGGCGGATCTCGAAGGTGGAGAGAGTGCCGGCCTGTTTCGCGCTGAGGGTCAGCGGCAGATGGCGCAGCACATACTGGCCGTCTTGGGCACGGTACAGCTGTTTGAACAGCTCCTGATCCTGGGGGTTGCCAGCCAGTAGGTCGGCACCGATCGAAGCACTAAGAAAGCTGGGCAGAATCAGCCTGGGTCGACCGATCAATACATCCCTGGGTGTGTCTTTGTGCAACAGATGAGGGTCAATTAAGTCTGCGCTGTTCATGAGTTGCGATCTCCAAGTGAGCGAGTTGGGGAATGTAGGGGGAGACGGGACAGCAAACGCTTGATGATGAGCCCATGTACCGGCGCCACCGGCAGCATGTACAGGCGGCCGAACGTGTTGAAGGTCTTGACGGAGGTGGTGATATGCAGGCAGCGCGGTTGCGTGAGAGGTGTATCGATCGAGACCATGACCGCCAGGTGGGTATCGCGTGAGGTCAGTACCAGCTTCTGTGCGCTGATGGCTTCGATGGTGAAGAAGTCGAGCTTTTCGCCGACCACCGGGGCGCGCTGAGGTGTCACACCCGAGAACCCGCCGATCCGCTCGACGTGAAAGTGCTGCGAGATGCTGTCGCGCAGCCTGAACGCGCCTTTGAGCCAGGCGGGCGTCGCGGCGGTCATCTGGCAGTACAGCTCCAGTGGCGTGGCTTGGGTGTCGATGAGTGCGCTGGCAGAGTGCAGAAACCCCAGCTCGTTGCGCGCGGCCACCAGGCTGGCGCACGGTGGGATCTGGTTATTTGACGTCTTCATGCGTGAGGGCACCTTATTGCAGCAGCGCGATTTGTGCCTGCTCGGCCTGCAGCAGCATGTTCTCGTAGAGTTGGTCGGCGCTGGCCTGGTCCTCGATCACTTGTGCAGCGACATTCCGAGCGGTGACGTCGATTGATTCGTCATCGATGAACACCGATTCGTAAATCCCGACTACAGGCAGGTAGATGCCTTTGACGTACGCCACCGTCTGCTGCAACGGCCTGAGCAATTCATCCAGGGTGTAACGGTTGAACCCGCCGGCGCGGTAGCCGGTGGAGGGCGCACCCACCGTGGTGATGATCATGAATTCCTTGTCTTTGAGCTTGTCGCCGCCGCGTGCGTAGGCATAGCCGGGGGTGAAGACTTCATCGATCCACTGTTTCATGATTGCCGGGCAGGAATACCAGTACAACGGAAACAGCAACACGATGCGGTCATGGGCATTGAGCAATGCCTGCTCTGCACCCATATCGAACCCGGTGGGCGTCACCGCGCTGGCCAGACTATGGACCTTGACGCCACGCTGGCTGATCTTGCCCATGATCGCGGTATTGACGCGGGAAACCGAAAGATCAGGATGGCCAGAAATGACAATGACTTTTTTCATGTAGATCGTGTGTCCCATTTATAGTCGGTTGGAATGCCGATGCAGCGTTATTTAAGAGCAGGCGCCTGAGGTTGTAACCTAACCTTTTGGGGAGTCGGCTCGGCCGACTTGCCCGCAGCGGCAGGCCATTTGCGCTGCTTCAGGCCACTTCTCGATCAGCCAGGCAGGGCGGCACACTGATCCAGTTGGCCATGATCTTGTGCCCGTCGATCACGGTCAGCTTGCCCTCGCAATGAGCGTCGAAACCCGCGTTGCGCAACAAGCGGGTAATTCCCGGCGGCGATACCGTGATTAATTGGCGAACCTTGTGGCAAGCGGCGACCTTGAGCACTTCATGCAGCAGCGCTACGGCGTTGGGCGATGACAGGGAGTGGCCCGTGAAGGTCTGTTGTTGCAGGTCGACGGCGGCAAACCGGGAGATTTCCCAGATGTGCGCAGAATGAGGAAGTGCCCGGCCACCCAGCACCTGGGGGAACACTTCCTTGAGCAGATAGGGTTTGTGCGTGGGCAGCAGCCGCGCCACACCGACGATGTGTGGGCCTTGACGGGCGATTACGTACACCGTGTCGTCGCGGTCAAATTGGTCCAGTTCCTCACCGACCGCGCAGTCCAGATGCCACCCAAGTTTTTCGACAAATACACGATAGCGATACAGCAACAGGGCCTGCCACAGTTCGGTCGGTAATGTCAGGCGCGTACCCGTGGTTATATACATGAGGAACCCTCGGCAAAAAATCGAGGGGCCATTCGGCAGAATAATCGAACACTTAGGTACTGCTCTTTTGGGCAGGTGTGTCGTGAGGGGGCGCGTATTATTGTTGTTGTTCACACTGAGCGACATTAACGCATCAGGGGGGCGCCAATCAGGTGTGTGTCAGACGAGCAAGCCCAGTGAAGTGGCGCGCACGACGGTAGCGGTGCAGTTATGCACGCCCAGTTTCGAACCTGCATTGCGCAGGTGAAATTTGATGGTTTCTCGCGATAGCGAGAGTATCAAACCGATCTCGTGGGCGGTCTTGCCATCGGCTGCCCACTTGAGCACTTCACATTCACGCTGCGACAGGGTTTTTTCCTGCGGTAACTGCCAGTGCGGCGTCAGCACGCGCAAGAACCCCTGATGAGCGACATGCACCAAAAACCGCATGTATTTTTGATTGGCGGCAAGCTCTTGGGCGGTAATAGGGTCATTGGAGCGCGCCAGTGTCAGCATGCCGCCGCTGCCGCGGCCGTCCAGGCAGGATTGCGCCCAACCATGGGCCAGCCCGGCGCCGCGGGCTTCTTCCCACATCTGTGGGTTTTGCCGGGTCATTTGCTCGTCCCAGACAATCGGTATCGTCGATTTCGTGCAGTGCTGTACCGTCGGGTCCACGGCGATGTATTTGCAGTGGGCGTAGCGTTGTCGCCATGAAGGCAGAAAATTATTGCTCATCACGATTTTGGGGCGGGTGACGGGGATAGGGATTCGGATCCCATAGGCGCAATAGTCGAACCCCAGGTGTTTTGCCGTGCTGACGATCCGAGCCAACAATTCAGCTTCGGTTCGGGCATTGTCGATCGTGTCCAGCACATCATCCATCCACTTCACTGTCATTCTCCTTGAATTGACCTTTACGCTCTATCTGCGCCGAAAACGACTGTCGCACGCACTGACGGCACCACGCCGGTGTCATCAACGATGTGGGTTTAGATGCTCGGCGTTAAAGTTAGACACATTTATGCAGCGCACTCGGCCTTCATACTTTTGGCGCGAGAAGGCGTTGCAGGTATCGCGATACGCACCTTTGGGAGTGAGCAGTGGAGCGTGCAAGGGGCGAACTCCATTTAGCCGGTGCCCTGATCAATTTCAGCGGGGGCAGCTGAGGTAAGGCGTGTAAGGGTAGTGCTGCGTAAAGTTGCTTTACAAGCAGGCGGGGGCATTCTTCATGTTGGTTTCATTTGTTCGGCTTCGCGCCGAGTTGTGCGCAGGGCGCGAGGTGATTTCGTCAAACTTCTGATTCGTTTCGGTGTTAAAAACCCGCGCCTACAGAAGTGACATGTTGGGATGGTACTGTGGCGTCAGACGATGGAGGACTGAACATGACATTGACGGTCGACACCCTGCTCGAATTGGCCATGGCCAACCCTATCAATGCGCAACTCACCGCGCGCTTGCCGGATCTGGGTGTACAGCAGTGCATGCTCACGGCGGGCTGTTTGTTCCAGGCGGTGTGGAACCATCAGGCGAATCTGCCGGCGGCTCAGGGCGTGAAGGACTACGACGTTTTTTACTTTGACGAGGACCTGTCCTACGAGGCGGAAGACGCGGTAATTCGTGCGGCGCAGGGGCTGTTCCAAGACCTGGGGGTGAATGTGGAGGTTAGGAATCAGGCGCGGGTGCACCTTTGGTATGGTCAGCGGTTTGGCCGGCCTTACCCGCAGTTGCATTCGGCTCGGCAGGGGGTTGACCGTTACCTGGTGGCGGGTACGTGCATTGCGCTGGATATTGCTTCCGGTGAGGTGTATGCGCCTTATGGATTGGAAGATGTGGAGCAGGGCGTGCTGCGCATCAATCCGCTGCACGCGGAGCCCGAGCTGTTTTTGCACAAGGCCAGGAGTTATCAGGCGCGTTGGCCGTGGCTCAAGATAGTCGAGCCGGGCTGAGCCCCAATGCTGTAGGAGCGAGCTTGCTCGCGAAAATCGTTAACGATAACGCGTGCCTTCAGATTAAACGCGGCGCCCGTGAGTTTTTCGCGAGCAAGCTCGCTCCTACAAAAGTGCCGCGCCGAGTAGGCCGCAACTTATCACTACCAGCCATGGCGGCAGTTTCCACACCATCAACGCGACCAGTGCCAGCAACGCCAGGGCGAGGTCATAGCCATTGAAAATCGCGCTGGTCCACACCGGCTGGTACAGCGCCGCCAACAACAGGCCAACCACCGCCGCGTTCACCCCGACGAGCGCGGCCTGGGTACGCGGGCTTCTGCGCAGGTTGGCCCAGAAGGGCAAGGCGCCGAAGATCAGCAGGAACGACGGGGCGAAGATCGCCAGCAGTGCGATCACCCCGCCAAGCCAGCCGCTCGGGGCGTGGGTCATCGAGGCGCCGAGGAAGGCGGCGAAGGTGAACAGCGGGCCGGGCACGGCCTGGGTGGCGCCGTAACCGGCGAGGAAGACGTCATTGCTTACCCATTGGCTGGGCACCACTTCGGCTTGCAGCAACGGCAGTACCACGTGGCCGCCGCCGAATACCAGCGCACCGGTGCGGTAGAAGGCGTCCACCAGCGCCAGTGTGGGGTTGAGCGCCCATGTGGCGAGGATCGGCAAACCCACCAGCAACAACAAAAACAGCATCAACCACAGGGCTCCGGCGCGGCGGCTGATGGCGATGGGCAGGGCGTCGGGCTCGTTGCTGTTCTCGGGCTTGAGCAACAGCAGGCCGGCCACGCCTGCGACCACCATGACCCCGACTTGAGCCCAGGCGGAGGGCTCCAACAGCACCACGCACGCAGCGGTCAACATCAACGCCACCCGTAACACGCCTCGGCACAGGTTGCGCGCCATGCCCCACACGGCCTGGGCCACCACGGCTACGGCGACCACCTTGAGGCCGTGCAGCGCGCCATGGGGCAGGGCGCTGCCGTAGTGGGTCAGCCCCAGGGCAAACAGGATCAGGGCGATGGCCGACGGCAAGGTGAACCCGGCCCAGGCTGCCGCCGCGCCCCGGTAACCTGCTTGGGACAGGCCCAACGCGATACCGACCTGGCTGCTGGCCGGGCCTGGGAGGAACTGGCACAGGGCGACCAGTTCGGCATAGCTGCGCTCGCTGAGCCAGCGGCGGCGGGTGACGAACTCTTGGCGAAAATAGCCCAGGTGCGCAATCGGCCCGCCGAAGGAGGTGAGGCCCAGGCGCAGGAAGATCAGGAACACTGACCAGGGGCTGCTGCGGTGATCGGCAAGCTGGGGCAAGGGGATGTCTCGGGCAACGGTGCTGGATGTTACCGACCATAACCAATTTTCATGACGCGTAGAAGCGTGGGTATTTTGCCGCCACCATTGAATTTATCCGCGGTTGCTTGAGTCACTTAAAAGCAGTGTACTGTTTTCCATCCACTGGACCTCAAGGACCGACCATGACCTTTTTCATCTTCCTGCTTGCCTGCGCCGCCGCCGCCAGCACTGGCGTGATCTTCAAACCCGGCGCCTGGTACGAATCCCTGGTCAAGCCCAGCTTCACCCCGCCTAATTGGCTGTTCCCGGTGGCATGGACGATCATCTACCTGCTGCTGGCCTGGGCCGGTTACCGCTTGACCCTGATCCCCGGCAGCGAAATGGTGTTGGCCTTGTGGGCGGCGCAGATTGCGTTGAACACGCTGTGGACGCCGGTGTTCTTTGGTGCCCATCGGTTGTTCGCCGGGATGGTAATTATCGTGCTCTTGTGGCTCACCGTCGCGGCGATGGTGGTGCTGGCCGTGCGCCTGGATTTGATCACCGGCCTGATCCTGTTCCCGTACCTGGCGTGGCTGTGCGTGGCCGCGGCGTTGAACTTCTCGATCCTGCGTAATAATCGCTGATGGCTTACCAGCATTGGCCCGCCAGCGAGCCCGAACTGGCCCAGATGCGCCGCTTCAATCAGAAACTGGCGTGGATGCCGCGCTTTAAAATCCGCAACCGCGTGACGCCGCGCATGATCCAGGCACTGCTACGCGCCAGCCAGACGTTCAAGAAGGCGCCCGTGGTTGAGCTGAAAAGGCTGGGCACAGTCCCCGTGCGCATCTTGCGCCCCAGTGGCAAGCCCAAAGGCGTGGTGCTGGATATCCACGGCGGTGGCTGGGTGATTGGCAATGCGCAAATGGATGACGACCTTAACCTCGGCATGGTCAACGCGTGCGATGTGGCGGTGGTGTCGGTGGATTATCGGCTGGCGGTGGATACGCCGATTGAAGGGCTGCTGGAAGACTGCCTGACGGCTGCGCGCTGGCTTTTGGCGGACTGCCCGGAGTTTGCCGGCCTGCCGGTGTTTTTTGTCGGTGAGTCGGCCGGCGGGCACCTGGCGGCGGCCACTTTGTTGGCGCTCAAGCAATGGCCCGAGTTGCTCCAGCGGGTCAGCGGCGCGGTGTTGTATTACGGCGTCTACGATTTGACCGGCACCCCCAGTGTGCGCACGGCCGGGCCGGACACTTTGTTGCTGGACGGGCCGGGCATGGTTCAGGCGCTGCGCCTGCTGACGCCGGGGATCAGCGACGAGACGCGCCGTCAGCCACCGTTGTCGCCCTTGTATGGGGACTTTGAGGGGCTGCCGCCAGCGTTGATGTTCGTGGGCGAACTGGATCCGCTCAAGGATGACACCCTGCTGATTGCCGAGCGATGGCCAACGGTGGAGGCTCATTTGCTGCCGGAAGCGGCCCATGGGTTTATTCACTTTCCGGTGGCGATGGCCGATCGCGTGTTGGCTTACGCGCGCCAGTGGATAACGAGCCGCATCCTTGGCGATGAGCGTTAGTATCGAGGCGGTGCAGGCCGCTGACATTCCCCAGGTGCTGAGCTTCGCTTTGCAGGCGCGGGATGAACTGTTTCCTACGCTCAGTGCCACCGGTGTCCCGCACGATCTGGAGCAGTTTGAAGCCATCTACCTTGAGGGCGGCGGGCAATTTTTGATTGCTCGTGCTGAAGGCCGGATCGTTGCCTCGGTGGCTTATCGGCCCTACGACGGCCGCTTCCCGCAGTTGAACTACCAAGGGCGCAAGACAGTGGAAGTGGTGCGTCTGTATGTGCTCCCGGCTGTGCGACGCTTGGGCCTGGCGGGCCGGTTATACCGCTCGCTGGAAGCGCTGGCGCGGGCCGATGGCGTAGAGGTGATGTACCTGCACACCCATCCGTTTCTGCCCGGCGCGATTGATTTCTGGCGCAGGCAGGGGTTTGAGGTGGTGGATGTCGAGGCCGACCCGATTTGGCAAACCACCCACATGCATCGGCCTCTGTAGAACCAATGTGGGAGGGGGCTTGCCCCCAGTGGCCGTTACCGCAGGAATGGATATGTACACGGTCCAACTGTGTTGACTGTCAAGCCGTCTTCGCAGGCAAGCCAGCTCCCACATTTGGATCGCGGTGCGTCAGTTAGATCAGCGTCGGCTGCCAGGCCGTCGCGGGAGCAAGCTCCCTCGCCACAGGTTTAGCGTCGTACCGAAGTTGTGTAGATACCTATGCTCATCGGGGCAAGCCCCCTCCCACATTTGGACCACAGTTGGCCGTCAGACCGTCACCAGAGCAAGTTGCCCCAACGTACGGATTCAGTTGGAGCGCAGGCGCAGGATGTGCGCACCGTCGAACGGGTCCGTCAGGTAATGCCCCTGCACTCCGAAGGTCTCTTGCAAACGCTGCGGCGTCAGCACCTCCAGCGGCGCGCCCAGCGCCACCAGTTGCCCGCGATCCAGCACGGCCAGGCGATCACAGGTCAATGCCTGATTCAGATCATGCAGGGCAATCAAGGTGGTCACCGGCAAGCCTTGCACACCTTTGAGGATCGCCAGTTGATGCTGGATATCCAGGTGATTGGTCGGCTCATCCAGCAATAAAATCTGCGGGCGTTGCGCCAGGGCGCGGGCGATGTGTACGCGCTGGCGCTCGCCACCGGAGAGGCTGCGCCAGGCGCGTTGGCTCAGGTGGGTGGCGTCTACGTCATGCAGGGCCTGGTGCACGATGGCGTCGTCTTCACGCGACCACGGGCTCAGCGCCGACAGCCACGGCGTGCGACCCAGGGCCACGGCATCGAACACGCGGATGGCGTCGTCGGTGTCGGCCTGTTGCTCCACAACCGCCAATTGCTGCGCGATGGTGCGGCGCGACAACTCACCCAGCCGCTTGCCACCCAGGCGAACCTCACCGCTGGCCGGCACACGCAAACCAGCCAGCAATTTGAGCAGGGTGGATTTGCCTGAACCATTGGGCCCGACGATGCCGAGGGTTTCACCTGACTGCACGTCCAGATCAATGTCACGCAGCAACTGCGCGTCACGCACTTTGAAGCCCAGGCCGCGGCAACTGAGTACGCTCATCGCGCATTCCTCCGGCCAATCAGGATCAGCGCAAACACCGGCGCGCCCACCAATGCGGTGACCACACCCACCGGAATCACCTGGCCCTTGATCAAGGTGCGCGACAGCACGTCCGCAGCGATCAAAAACAGCGCGCCCCCCAAGGCGCTGGCCGGCAGCAAACGCGAATGCCCGGTGCCAAGCAACAGGCGCACCGCATGGGGAATTACCAAACCGACAAACCCGATGGAGCCGACGATGGACACCATCACCGCCGTCACCAGCGCGGCGCAGGCCACCAGCACAAATTGCACGCGGCGCACCGGGATGCCGAGGGAGGCTGCCGAGTCGCTGCCGAAGGTGAACGCATCCAGTGCACGCCGGTGCCACAGGCACACCGCGAGCCCCACGACCGCCACCGGCACCGCCAACCACACCGACGGCCAGCGCACGCCGCTGAGGTTGCCCAGCAGCCAGAACATAATGCCGCGGGCTTGTTCGGAGCTGGCCGACTTGGTGATCAGGAACGCGGTCAGGGCATTGAACAACTGCGAGCCGGCGATGCCCGCGAGGATGATCTGCCCGGTACCGCTGGACGATCCGCTGGCCCGTGCGAGCAACGTCACCAGCGCAAAGGCCGCCATCGCCCCCACGAACGCGCCCGCCGACAACGACACCAGGCCACCGCCCACGCCGATCAAGGCCACGAGTACCGCGCCGGTCGACGCGCCGGCGCTGATGCCCAGCAGGTACGGGTCGGCCAGCGGGTTACGCAGCAGCGATTGCAGGATCACACCGCACGTCGCCAACCCTGCGCCGCAGGCTGCGGCCACCAATGCACGGGTGAGGCGGTAGTTCCACACCACGCCTTCGTCTATGGGGTCCAGTACGTAGCCGGCGCCCCAGAGTTTATTGGCGAGCACCTGCAGCACCACCTGCGGTTCGATGGCGGTTTCACCGATGGCGACGCCAGCGAGCAGGGCGAGCAACAGCAGCGCCAGGGCAAGGAGGGTGCGCATCATTGGCTCAGGTGGTAGCCGTCAATGGCGGCGGCCAGTTGTTCAAGTCCCTCGAAGGTGCGCAGGCTCGCCTGCAAGGCCAGAGCGTCGAGGATGATGATGCGGTTGTTCTTCACCGCGTCCATGTTGCGGGTCACGGGGTCGCTGCGCAGGAAGGCGAGTTTCTTTTCATGGTCGTCGGCCGGGTAGCGACGGCGATCCATGCGTGCGATCACCAGGAAGGTGGGATTGGCCTTGGCGATGGTTTCCCAGCCGACGGCAGGCCATTCTTCATCGGACTGCACCACGTTACGCAGGCCAAGGGTTTGCAGCATGAATTGCGGCACGCCTTTGTGGCCGGCTACGTAAGGGTCGCTGGCCATTTCGGCGCTGGAGAACCACACCAGTGCGCTGGCTTGCTGCAAGCCCTTGCCCTGGGCCGTGGCGACGGATTTGGCCAGGCGCGCCTTGAGTTCGTCGGTCAGTTGTTGGCCGCGATCCTGCACGTCGAAAATCTGCGCCAGTTGGTGAAGGCTCTGGTAGATCGTCTCGATGCGAAAGGGCTCCAATCGCGTGCCGTCGGCACCCACCAGGTTGTCCTTGCCTTCGCAGTCGGACGGCAACAGGTAGGTGGGGATCTTCAGTTCATGAAACTGCTCACGGGTACCAACCACGCCTTGGGGGCCCACCACCCATTCCAGCTCGGCGGCCACCAGTTGCGGGCGCTTGGCGAGTACGGCTTCGAAGCTGGGCTCGTTGTTGGCCAGGCGCTCGATGCGGTCGTCCTGGGCCTTGTACTGCGCCGCCACGTTGTTGAACCACAGCGAAGTGCCGACCACCTTGTCGCCCACGCCCAGGGCGTAGAGCATCTCGGTGGCGGCCTGGCCGATGGTGACGCTGCGGGCGGGGGCGTGCTGGAAGGTCAGGGTGCTGCCGCAGTTTTGCAGGGTCAGCGGGTACTGAGTGGGCGCGGCTTGCGCCAGGGCACACACACTCAAGCCTGCGATCAGGGCGGTAACGCGTGGCAGCATGAGGCGATCTCCTTGTGAACCGTAGGTGCAGCAGGGGAGGTACGGCTCGGAAATACGCCCATGGAGGCTGCTGAAGCGCAGGGCCAGGATGTCCTTCCCGGACACCCCGCCGGTTAGTGAGTTAGCTGGGCCGGCAGGTCTCCTGACTGATGCGTCGTCGCCATGCCCCGCCTTCCCGGACGTGGTCCAGTGGCATTCAAGGGCAGGCTCGGCATCTACAGTTGCGGGGGCAGTTTCGGTTCACGCCGCGTGCGGCGTTTCGAATTCCCTGTTAGTCCCATACGGGAACCGGCGGCCGTATGGTAAGCGATCACACCCTGTAGGAGCGAGCTTGCTCGCGAAGGTCGTCAACGATAACGCTGGGCGCCTGATGCCCCGCGGTGCTTTCATGTTCTTCGCGAGCAAGCTCGCTCCTACAAAAGAAGCGTCAGAGTCGTATGTCTTGGGGGCCGCGGATCAGCGCTTCGATCCGGGTGCCTGTGGCGCGCTCTTCGTTGCTGAAGCCGTCGTAGTCGGCCAGGTTGGCAAAGCGGATACCGGTCAATTGTTCGATCGCGATCACGCTGCGCTGGTAGGTTCTGAGTTGGCCGAACACCAGGTCCAACTGATCCAGCTCGCGGCGCTGGTCGACCATGTAGGCACTGGCGGACGGTTTGCCGTCGTCGCTGAGGTAGGCCACCACTTTCCAGAATGCCTGGGGGATTTTTACCCCGCGATAAACGCGGTCGTTGTCGCTGAACACCGGGCCGCTGAACACCGTGGCCCGAGCTTTCCAGCGCTGGGTGTTGTCGAGAATGTAGTCTTCCAGTTCCAGCCAGGTCTTCTGGTTGAAGCCGCTCATCTGGGGCGAGCAGTTGGTGAAGTGAAAGGTGTCGAAGTTGGCGGTGGTCGCCTCGTCGCCCCAATTGGGATCCTGGCGCCGTACCAGGTGGCCGCGGTCCAGGCCATTGCCGGCATAAAGGTCTTCACCTACCTGCGCATCCAGGGGCAAGCGACCATCGTAGGCCCAGGTGTCATTGTTGCGGGTGATGTCCACATGCTTGGCGCCGTCGATATTTACCCCCACGTACAGCGCCAGTCGTCGAGCGCGCGACATTGTGATGGAGAAATGCGTGTAGTCCAGGCGCTTGGGTTGCACGTCGCCCGCCAGTGGCTGGTCAACCGTGGGCCATGGCACCACGAAGTCGCTGAGGAAGTCGTCGGCATAGCCCGCGCGGTTTTTGAGGTCCTTGGCGGGGGTGACGCGCGGCGTCGCGGCTCTGGCTTCCAGCAGGGTGGGGCTGGCCGCGACCAATGGGCGCAGGTCGGCAAGCCTTGGGCGATGGGAAAGGTCGATGTTGGTTGTGCGGGCGGGCATGGGCATGTTCCTTATGGGCCTCGGATAAACACCACTGAAACACAAACTCATGACAATTTGGCCCAGGTGGCGAACGCAGGACTATCCTGAAAACCGTTACCCGGACGTTCATCACACGCCAAAAAGGAGCCAGCTCATGTGTGTTCGCCAACCGCGCAACCCGATTTTCTGCCTGATCCCACCGTACATGCTCGACCAGATCGCCCGCCACGGTGACAAAGCCCAACGGGAAGTCGCACTACGCACGCGTGCCAAGGACAGCACGTTTCGCTCGTTGCGCATGGTCGCGGTACCCGCCAAGGGCCCGGCCCGCATGGCACTGGCCGTGGGCGCCGAGAAGCAACGCTCGATCTACAGCGCCGAAAACACCGACAGCCTGCCCGGCAAGTTGATTCGTGGTGAAGGGCAGCCCGCCAGTGGCGATGCCGCGGTGGACGAAGCCTATGACGGCCTGGGCGCGACGTTCGATTTTTTTGAACAGGTATTCGATCGCAACTCCATCGATGATGCAGGTATGGCGCTGGACGCCACGGTGCACTTCGGCCAGGACTACAACAATGCCTTCTGGAATTCGACCCAGATGGTGTTCGGCGATGGCGACCAGCAGTTGTTCAACCGCTTCACCGTGGCACTCGACGTCATTGGCCATGAGTTGGCCCATGGCGTGACCGAGGATGAAGCCAAGCTGATGTACTTCAACCAGTCCGGTGCGCTGAACGAGTCGTTGTCGGATGTGTTTGGCTCGTTGATCAAGCAGTACGCGCTGAAGCAAACGGCCGAGGACGCCGACTGGTTGATCGGCAAGGGGCTGTTTACCAAAAAGATCAAGGGCACGGCGCTGCGCTCGATGAAGGCGCCAGGCACTGCGTTTGATGACAAGCTGCTGGGCAAAGACCCGCAGCCGGGGCACATGGATGATTTTGTGCACACTTACGAGGACAATGGTGGCGTGCATATCAACTCCGGCATTCCCAACCACGCGTTCTATCAGGTGGCTACCCGGATTGGCGGGTTCGCCTGGGAGCGTGCCGGGCGTATCTGGTATGACGCACTGCGCGATTCGCGGCTGCGGCCCAATTCCGGGTTTTTGCGTTTTGCGCGCATTACCCACGATATTGCCGGTCAGCTTTATGGTGCGAACAAAGCTGAGCACAAGGCAGTCAAGGAAGGCTGGAAAGCGGTAGGCATAAACGTTTGACAAAGCCGCCTGAGCGGCGAGGAAAAACCATGCGAATTTCAATCAAGGAAAGCGGCGGACCGGCGTTTTTCCCCGGGTTGGCCAAGGCGCGCACGGTAGAGCTGGACGCGCTGCCCGAGCCTGATCAGCAGGAGTTGCGGCAACTGATTGAAGCGTCGGATTTTTTCCAGTTGCCGCAAAGCACCGATCCCGAGCCTGGCAACCCAGGCCGGGTGCATTACACCCTGACAGTGGCGGAAGGCAAGCGCGAGCACACAGTCTGTGTACTCGCGCCGGTGAATCCCCCGGCACTGGACGGGTTGGTGCAGTGCGTGCGACGGCATATTAATTGTTGAAGCGCCAATGCTGGCAGGCTACTTACGATCCAGCCACACCGTCTGCGCATTGCAGAACTCGCGTACACCGAAGTGCGACAGCTCGCGGCCGAACCCGCTCTTCTTCACGCCGCCAAACGCCACCCGCGGGTCTGAGACGCTGAACGCGTTGACGAATATCCCGCCGGTTTCCAACTGGTCGGCAATCGCCCGCGCCTTTGCGGAATCGGCTGTGAAGATACTCGCGGTCAGGCCAAACTCGCTGTCGTTGGCCAGGGCCACGGCGTGCTCGGCGTCGCGGGCGGTGATGATCGAGGCCACGGGGCCGAACAGTTCCTGTTTGAATGACGTCATTTGGTCGGTAACGTCGGCCAGTACGGTCGGTTCGTAGTAATTGCCCGCGCCCGCGACTTTATGGCCGCCCAGCAGCAGCGTGGCGCCTTCTTCCAGGGTCGCCTGGACCTGGCCGTGCAGTTCGTCACGCAGATCAAAGCGCGCCATGGGGCCGATATAGGTGGTGTCCGAGGTGGGCTCGCCCATCACCAGAGCGCGGCTGGCTTCAAGGAATTTGGCGGTGAAGGCTTCAGCCACGCCTGCTTCGATGATCAAGCGCTTGGCGGCGGCGCAAACTTGGCCGCTGTTCTGGAAGCGGCCGATGACGGCGGCTTGCACGGCGGCGTCGAGGTCGGCGTCGTTGAGCACGATAAACGGGTCGGAGCCACCCAGTTCCAGCACGCATTTTTTCAATGCGGCCCCTGCCTGTGAGCCGATGGCAATACCGGCGCGCACGCTGCCGGTGAGGGTCACGGCGGCGATGCGCGGGTCGGCGATGGCGGTGGACACGCCGTCCTGGGTTACGTTGATCACTTCAAACACGCCTTCAGCAAAACCGGCTTTGCGCAATGCTTGCTGGATGAGGTAGGCGCTGCCCATCACGTTGGGCGCATGTTTGAGCACGTAGGTATTGCCGGCGAGCAGGGTCGGCACGGCGCCGCGCAGCACTTGCCACACCGGGAAGTTCCACGGCATCACCGCGAGAATCGGGCCCAGTGGGCGGTATTCGATCCGGGCGCTGCCGTTGTCCACCAGGGTGGGCTCCGGGGCGAGCATGGCCGGGCCGTGGGCGGCGTACCATTCGCTCAGTTGCGCGCATTTTTCGATTTCGGCGCGGGCCTGGGCGATGGGTTTGCCCATTTCCAGGGTGATCATTTGCGCCATGTCTTCGGCTTGCTCACGCAGGGCGGTGGCCAGGGCCAGCAGGTAGTCGGCGCGCTGGCTCACAGGCGTGCGGCGCCAGGTACGGAAGGCAGTGGTCGCGCGGGTGAGGGCGGCATCCAGTTGTGCCGCGCTTTCATAGGGGTAGCTGCCGACCGTTTCACCGTTGGCCGGGTTGATCGATAACGCGTGGGTCTGGTGGGAAATAGCGTTCATGGCACCGTCCGGATGAATGAGTGGATGACGGTGAGCGTACGGGGCTGTACCTTTTCTGGAAACTGAATAATATTAAGCGATACATTCACGATTGGAGAATGACTTGGATCTGGTGCAGCTGGAAATCTTCAAGGCCGTTGCCGAGCAAGGCAGCATCAGCGCTGCCGCCCAGTTGATTCATCGGGTGCCGTCGAACCTCACCACGCGCATCAAGCAGCTGGAGCAGGATTTGGGCGTGGAGTTGTTTATCCGCGAGAAGAGCCGCTTGCGGTTGTCCCCGGCCGGGTGGAATTTCCTCGGCTATACGCGACGTATTCTCGACCTGGTGCAGGAAGCCCGCGCCACGGTGGCGGGGGAGGAGCCCCAGGGCGCGTTTGCCTTGGGCTCGCTGGAAAGCACGGCGGCGGTGCGCATCCCGGCGTTGCTCGCGGCCTATAACCAGCAGTACACCAAAGTCGAGCTGGACCTGAGTACGGGACCGTCGGGCACCATGATTGAGGGTGTGCTGTCCGGGCGGTTGACGGCGGCTTTTGTCGACGGGCCGGTGCTGCATTCCACGCTGGAGGGTGTGGCGGTGTTCGAGGAAGAGATGGTGGTGATTGCGCCACTGCACCATGCGCCGATCACCCGTGGCCAGGATGTGAATGGCGAGAACATCTATACGTTTCGTTCCAACTGCTCGTACCGGCATCACTTCGAACGCTGGTTTTCAGAGGATGGCGCGGTACCGGGCAGGATCTTCGAGATCGAGTCGTACCACGGCATGTTGGCCTGTGTCAGCGCGGGGGCCGGGCTGGCGCTGATGCCGCGCAGTATGCTGGAGAGTATGCCGGGGTGTGCGGCGGTCAGTGTGTGGCCGCTGCCCGACACGTTCCGTATCTTGAATACCTGGCTGATCTGGCGGCGGGGCACGGTGTCGCAGAGTTTGAACAGCTTTGTAAAACTGCTGGAAGAACGCAATCTGCCAGCATCCTAGATCAAATGTGGGAGCTGGCAAGCCAGCTCCCACAGGTGTCTTACATCAGCCGCCGAACTGGAGGGTGCCCATCGCCAGTTTGGCCATGATCGCCGTGGCGCCCAGTTGTACCAGCCATAACGCCAACCCGCCGAGGAATACTCCCAGCGCTACCTGCAGTACCAAACTCTTCTGGCGCTTGGCTTGCGGTGCGCGTGGGGCGTAGTCGTGCAGTTCGTCGCGGTCGGCGCGCAGGTCCAGGTCATCGTTTCTCATTAGGGTTCTCGCAGCAAGGAGGCAGTCGGCGTTCAGTCTAGTGTGTTCGCCAATAAAAAGGGGGAAGCCAATGGCTTCCCCCTTCGTCTTACGTTTGCCGGCTTGCTTACAGCACCTCGACAATCGCCTTGGTCACGGCACCAATGTTCGATTGGTTCAGCGCCGCTACGCAGATACGGCCGGTATCCAGTGCGTAGATACCAAACTCGCTGCGCAGGCGGGTGACTTGCTCAACGGTCAGGCCGGAGTAGGAGAACATCCCGCGCTGGCGGCCAACGAAGCTGAAGTCGTGACCTGGCGCGGCCTTGGCCAGCTCGGCGACCATCTGCTCGCGCATACCGCGGATACGCAGGCGCATCTCGGCCAGTTCGGCTTCCCACTGGGCGCGCAGTTCCGGGTTGTTGAGTACCGCGGCAACGATGGCTGCGCCGTGGGTCGGCGGGTTGGAGTAGTTGGTGCGGATCACACGCTTGACCTGGGACAGGATGCGCGCGCTTTCTTCCTTGGACTCGCTGACGATCGACAGCGCGCCTACGCGTTCGCCATACAAGGAGAACGACTTGGAGAACGAGCTGGACACAAAGAAGGTCAGGCCCGACTCAGCGAACAGGCGCACCGCAGCGGCGTCTTCGTCGATGCCGTCGCCAAAACCCTGGTAGGCCATGTCGAGGAACGGTACCAGGTTTTTCGCCTTGACCACGTTCAGCACGTCTTGCCAGTCGGCCGGGCTCAGGTCGACGCCGGTCGGGTTGTGGCAGCAGGCGTGCAGTACCACGATGGACTGTGGCGGCAGGGCGTTGAGGTCTTCGAGCAGGCCGGCACGGTTCACGTCATGGGTGGCGGCGTCGTAGTAGCGGTAGGTCTGCACCGGGAAACCGGCTTTTTCGAACAGCGCCTGGTGGTTTTCCCAGCTCGGGTCGCTGATGGCGACAACGGCGTTAGGCAGCAGTTGCTTGAGGAAGTCGGCGCCGATTTTCAGTGCGCCAGTGCCGCCGACGGCCTGGGCGGTAATCACACGGCCCGCGCTCAACAGCGGCGACTCCGCGCCAAACAGCAGCTTCTGCACGGCCTGGTCGTAGGCCACGATGCCGTCGATTGGCAAGTAGCCACGGGCGGCGTGTTGCGCCACGCGAATGGCTTCCGCTTCGGCAACGGCACGCAAGAGTGGAATTTTCCCCTCCTCGTTGCAGTAAACGCCCACGCCAAGGTTCACCTTGGTGGTTCGTGTATCGGCGTTGAATGCTTCGTTGAGGCCCAGGATTGGATCGCGTGGTGCCATTTCGACAGCGGAGAACAGGCTCATTTTTGCGGCAGCTCTATGGGGGAAGGGAGGGACGTGTCGCGCTCCAGCCGAATGCACTAGAGCGGTGCACAAACGGGGAGCTAGTATAGAGGCCATCACGGCTGAGAGCGACAACGGAAACGGCTTTTCGGCCAAGTTTTTCGGTTTATTTGCTGACCGTTAGTCTTATTGCAACATTGACGAGAAAGGTCGTGTAGGAAGACGGCCTTGAAACCCGTCACATTCGACACCACTTCTACAGCTATCATGGTTTTTTCCTGCAACCTGCGATGATTATTCGCGGGTTGCTGAGCTATTTCGTCCCTGGCGGTGTCGAGTCTGGGGTGACTTCACGAGGTACGTTATGTCGGATTTCCAGCTCGTTACCCGTTTTGAACCCGCCGGCGATCAACCGGAAGCCATTCGTCAGATGGTCGAAGGCATCGAGGCCGGCCTGGCGCACCAGACGCTGCTTGGGGTGACCGGTTCCGGCAAGACCTTCAGCATCGCCAACGTGATCGCCCAGACCAACCGCCCGACCCTGGTGCTGGCGCCGAACAAAACCCTGGCCGCGCAGCTCTACGGTGAGTTCAAGGCGTTCTTCCCCAATAACGCGGTGGAGTACTTCGTTTCCTACTACGACTACTACCAGCCCGAAGCCTATGTGCCGTCGTCCGATACCTTTATCGAGAAGGATGCGTCGATCAACGACCACATCGAGCAGATGCGCCTGTCGGCGACCAAGGCGTTGCTGGAGCGCAAGGACGCGATCATTGTCACCACGGTGTCGTGCATCTATGGTCTGGGTAGCCCGGAAACCTATTTGAAGATGGTGTTGCACGTTGATCGCGGCGATAAACTCGACCAGCGCGAACTGCTGCGCCGTCTGGCGAGCCTGCAGTACACCCGTAATGACATGGACTTTGCCCGCGCCACCTTCCGGGTGCGCGGCGATGTGATCGACATCTACCCGGCCGAATCCGACCTGGAAGCGATCCGCATCGAGCTGTTCGATGATGAAGTTGAAAGCCTGTCGGCCTTCGACCCGTTAACCGGTGAAGTGATCCGCAAGCTGCCGCGCTTTACCTTCTACCCGAAAAGCCACTACGTGACCCCGCGTGAAACCCTGATGGGCGCCATCGAGGGCATCAAGGTCGAGTTGGCCGAACGCCTGGAATACCTGCGTTCCAACAATAAGCTGGTGGAAGCCCAGCGCCTGGAGCAGCGCACCCGTTTTGACCTGGAGATGATCCTGGAACTGGGCTACTGCAACGGCATCGAAAACTACTCGCGCTACCTGTCGGGCCGCGAATCCGGGGCGCCACCGCCGACGCTTTATGATTACCTGCCGCCGGACGCGTTGTTGGTCATTGACGAATCCCACGTCAGCGTGCCGCAGGTAGGGGCCATGTATAAGGGCGACCGCTCGCGCAAGGAAACCCTGGTGGAGTACGGCTTCCGCCTGCCGTCGGCGCTGGACAACCGACCAATGCGCTTTGACGAGTGGGAAGCCATCAGCCCGCAGACCATCTTCGTGTCGGCGACGCCCGGCAACTATGAAGCCGAACATGCCGGTCGCGTGATCGAGCAGCTGGTGCGACCGACTGGTTTGGTGGACCCGGAAATCGAAATCCGCCCCGCGCTGACCCAGGTCGACGATCTGCTGTCGGAGATCAACAAGCGTGTGGCCCTGGAAGAGCGGGTGCTGGTCACCACGCTCACCAAGCGCATGTCCGAAGACTTGACCGACTACCTCGCCGACCACGGCGTGCGCGTGCGCTACCTGCACTCGGACATCGACACCGTGGAGCGTGTGGAAATCATCCGCGACCTGCGCCTGGGCACCTTTGATGTGTTGGTGGGGATCAACCTGCTGCGCGAAGGCCTGGACATGCCGGAAGTGTCGCTGGTTGCGATTCTGGATGCGGACAAGGAGGGCTTCCTGCGTTCCGAACGCTCGCTGATCCAGACCATCGGCCGAGCGGCGCGTAACCTCAATGGGCGGGCGATCCTGTATGCGGACCGCATCACCGGTTCCATGGAGCGTGCGATTGGCGAGACCCAGCGTCGCCGCGACAAGCAGATCGCGTTCAACCTGGAACACGGCATTACCCCCAAAGGTGTGTTCAAGGACGTTGCCGACATCATGGAAGGCGCCACCGTGCCCGGCTCGCGCAGCAAGAAGCGCAAGGGCATGGCCAAGGCTGCCGAGGAAAGTGCCAAGTACGAGAACGAACTGCGCTCGCCGAGTGAGATCACCAAGCGGATTCGGCAGTTGGAAGAGAAGATGTACCAGTTGGCACGGGATCTGGAGTTTGAAGCGGCGGCGCAGACGCGTGATGAGATTGGCAAGTTGCGTGAGCGCCTGTTGGCTGTTTGATTTGCGTTGATTGGGCTGGCCCCATCGCGGGCAAGCCCGGCTCCCACATTGATCTGTGAACGCGGTCAAAATGTGGGAGCTGGCTTGCCTGCGATGGCCGCGCCTCGGTTTTCCAGAAATCCCCCAGGCTGTTACCATTCGCCCCTTGTTTCAATTTTCAGTTTTATCGCCCATTCGAGACCTGCCATGACCACCGTCCGCACGCGCATTGCGCCATCGCCTACTGGGGATCCCCACGTCGGTACTGCTTACATCGCCTTGTTCAACTACTGCTTTGCCAAGCAGCATGGTGGTGAATTCATCCTGCGGATCGAAGATACCGATCAACTGCGTTCCACCCGTGAGTCCGAACAGCAGATTTTCGATGCCTTGCGCTGGTTGGGCATTACCTGGGCTGAAGGCCCGGACGTTGGCGGCCCGCATGGCCCGTATCGCCAGAGCGAGCGCAGCGACATCTACAAGCAGTACACCCAGCAACTGGTCGATATGGGCCATGCCTTCCCGTGCTTCTGCACCGCCGAAGAACTGGATCAGATGCGCGCCGAGCAACAGGCCCGTGGCGAAACCCCGCGCTACGATGGCCGTGCGCTGCTGTTGTCCAAGGAAGAAGTGGCTGCGCGCCTGGCCGCCGGTGAGCCTCACGTTATCCGTATGAAGGTGCCAAGCGAAGGCGTGTGCGTGGTGCCGGACATGCTGCGCGGTGACGTCGAAATCCCGTGGGACCGTATGGACATGCAAGTGCTGATGAAGACCGACGGCTTGCCGACGTACTTCCTGGCCAACGTGGTCGACGACCATCTGATGGGCATCACCCATGTGCTGCGCGGTGAAGAGTGGCTGCCATCGGCGCCGAAACTGATCCTGCTGTACGAATACTTCGGCTGGGAGCAACCGCAGCTGTGCTACATGCCGTTGCTGCGTAACCCGGACAAGAGCAAGCTGTCCAAGCGCAAGAACCCCACGTCGGTGACCTTCTACGAGCGCATGGGCTTCATGCCTGAGGCAATGCTCAACTACCTGGGCCGTATGGGCTGGTCGATGCCGGACGAGCGCGAGAAGTTCTCGCTGCAGGAAATGGTCGACAACTTCGACCTGTCCCGCGTCTCCCTTGGCGGCCCGATCTTCGATATCGAGAAGTTGTCGTGGCTCAATGGCCAGTGGCTGCGTGACCTGCCGGTTCAAGAGTTCGCCAGCCGTGTGCAGCAGTGGGCGTTGAACCCCGAGTACATGATGAAGATAGCGCCGCTGGTGCAGGGCAGGGTAGAGACGTTCAGTCAGGTCGCACCCTTGGCCAGTTTCTTCTTTGCCGGCGGGGTGAATCCCGATCCCAAGCTGTTCGAGTCCAAGAAGCTCTCCGGTGACCAGGTTCGCCAACTGATGCAGTTGATCCTGTGGAAGCTTGAAAGCCTGCGTCAGTGGGAGAAGGATGCGATTACCGCGACCATCCAGGCGGTGGTGGAATCCCTTGAGCTGAAACTGCGCGATGCCATGCCGCTGATGTTTGCCGCGATCACCGGGCAGGCCAGTTCGGTGTCGGTGCTCGATGCGATGGAAATTCTCGGCCCGGACCTGACCCGTTTCCGTCTGCGCCAAGCCCTTGATTTGCTTGGTGGTGTGTCGAAGAAAGAAAACAAGGAATGGGAAAAGCTGCTGGGCGCTATCGCTTAAGCAGGCCGTTGCAGCGACGAAACCCCGGTTTTCCGGGGTTTCGTCGGTAAGTGATTGTTATCCCGGCAAAAAATTTTGGAAATTGTTGAAAATAAATTTGACACGTTTCCAAACCACCATTAAGATTCGCCCCGTCCTCACCGATGAGGGGCTATAGCTCAGCTGGGAGAGCGCTTGCATGGCATGCAAGAGGTCAACGGTTCGATCCCGTTTAGCTCCACCAATTTACAGGTTCAAGGTCTGGCCACACCGTCCTTGAATTGATCAGGTCTCAGCTCTGATCAGATGTACAGAAGGTTTTGTCCCCTTCGTCTAGTGGCCTAGGACACCGCCCTTTCACGGCGGTAACAGGGGTTCGAGTCCCCTAGGGGACGCCAGTTTCAACAAGCAGCTCGAAAGGTCTGCTGCGTCGCGAGACGAAAAATCCGGGGCTATAGCTCAGCTGGGAGAGCGCTTGCATGGCATGCAAGAGGTCAACGGTTCGATCCCGTTTAGCTCCACCAATTTTACAGGTTCAAGGTTCCGGCCACACCGTCCTTGAATCGATCAGTTCTCAGCGCTGATCAGTTGTATAGAAGGTTTGTGTCCCCTTCGTCTAGTGGCCTAGGACACCGCCCTTTCACGGCGGTAACAGGGGTTCGAGTCCCCTAGGGGACGCCACGATTACCCGCTCTGCGGGATTTTTAAGGGTCATTCAATTATTGAATGGCCCTTTTGTTTGTCTGGCGTTTGGCCATTTCCCTGATTGATTCCATTTTTTTGTTCTGACCGGCGGTCGTGCCTTTCGCTTGCGCAATATTATTGTGGTAATAATATCCAACCCATGAAAGTCGGAGGCCTCGATGAGCGATAAAAAAGCGCAAACCCGCGAACGAATTTTGCAGGCTGCCAGCGCTGCATTGATCCAGCGCGGCCCCGCCGAGCCGAGTGTGGGCGAGGTCATGGCGGCCGCAGGGCTGACCGTCGGTGGTTTCTACGCGCACTTTGAAAGCAAGGACGCGTTGATGCTGGAGGCGTTCAGCCAGTTGCTGGCGCAGCGTCGCGCCTCTATCGACGATCTGGACACCCAGCTCACCGGCGAAGAACGTCGGGCGTTGGTGGCGGCTTTCTATCTGTCGCGCAAACATCGAGATTCCACCTCCCAGGCCTGCCCCTTGCCAGCCACGGTTGGCGAGATGGGCCGCTTGCCCGACGCCTTTCGCGAGGTCTTGGGCGAGCATGTGGAGCTGATGATTGCGCAATTGGCCGACAGCCCGGAAGACATCGACAAAGCGCTGGCGGACCTGGCCTTGATGGTGGGGGGGCTGACACTGGCCCGTGCACTTGGGTCGGGCGAGTTGTCGGATCGCGTGATACGTGCGGCCAAATCGGCGGTACGCTGAAGACGGGTCTTATCTTGCTGATACACTGCCCCGCCGACATCAATCGACTGGAGCAAGGCATGGGCTGGGATTTGGCAACGCCGTTTATCATTGATCTGCAGGTCGCGCCTGAAGACATCGACGGCTTGGGGCACGCCAACAACGCGGTGTACGTGTCCTGGCTGGAGCGTTGCGCCTGGCGCCACTCCCAGCGCCTGGGGCTGGACCTCACCGAATACCGTCGCCTGGACCGTGCCATGGCGGTTGTGCGCCATGAGATCGACTACCTGGCGGCCGGTTATGAAGGCGATGAGTTGCAACTGGCCACCTGGATCGTCGACTGGGACCAGCGCCTGAAAATGACCCGTCGATTCCAGCTTGTACGCCCTCGCGACGGCGCGACGCTGCTGCGCGCGCAAACCACCTTTGTGTGCATCGAGCTGTCCAGCGGCAAACCCAAGCGCATGCCCGCCGAGTTTATCGAAGGTTACGGTCCCGCCCTGACAGGGGGTTAACGGTTGCCGCAGGAAACCCAGTAAACTGCGCCACGATTTTTGTTGAGTGTTTTCCATGCAAATTGCTTTGGCGCCCATGGAGGGGTTGGTCGACAACATCCTGCGGGACGTGCTGACCCGCGTGGGCGGTATTGACTGGTGCGTGACCGAGTTCATTCGCGTCAACGACCGCCTGCTCACCCCGGCCTATTTCCACAAGCTCGCTCCGGAACTGCTGCACGGTGCCCACACCGCAGCGGGTGTGCCTTTGCGCGTGCAATTGCTCGGCTCCGACCCGGTGTGCCTGGCCGAAAATGCCGCCCTGGCCTGCGAGTTGGGCTCTGAGGTGATCGACCTGAACTTTGGTTGCCCGGCCAAGACCGTCAACAAATCCCGGGGTGGCGCGGTGCTGCTCAAGGAGCCGGAGTTGCTCAATCAGATCGTCGAGCACGTGCGTCGCGCGGTGCCTGCCCATATTCCCGTGACTGCCAAGATGCGCCTGGGCTTCGATAGCCCGGATGGCGCGCTGGTATGCGCCACTGCGCTGGCCGAGGGCGGCGCTGCGCATATCGTCGTGCATGCACGCACCAAGGCTGATGGCTACAAGCCGCCAGCCCATTGGGAGTGGATCCCGCGGGTTCAGGACGTGGTCAAGGTGCCGGTATTTGCCAATGGTGATATCTGGAGCGTCGAGGATTGGCGGCGTTGCCGTGAAATCAGTGGCGCCGAAGACATCATGCTGGGCCGTGGCCTGGTGGCGCGTCCTGACCTGGCGCGGCAGATCGTGGCGGCAAAGGCCGGTGAGGAAGTGGTCGAGATGACCTGGGCGCAGATGCAGCCGATGCTTCAGGAGTTCTGGCGCCAATCGGTGGCGCAACTGACTGAAAAGCAGGCCCCCGGCCGCTTGAAGCAATGGCTGGCAATGTTGACGCGCAACTACCCGCAGGCGGTGGAGCTGTTCACGGCCCTGCGCCGCGAAACCGACCTGCAATGCGTCAGCCGTCTGTTGGGCATGCAGCATCCTGTCCCGCTTGACCGTATTCCAGCAACCGCCTGAACCCCTCTATCGGCAGCGGACGGCTGTGCAGATAACCCTGGAATAAATGGCAGCCCAGCTTTTGCAGGAACGCCAGTTGTTCCGGGGTTTCCACGCCTTCGGCGATCACTTCCAGATTCAAACTGCTCGCCATGGCCACGATGGCGCGGATGATCTCTGCGTCATTGGGGTCGTGGGTGGCATCGCGCACGAACGACTGATCGATTTTCAACGCATCCACCGGCAGGCGCTTGAGGTAGGTCAGGGATGAGTAGCCGGTGCCGAAGTCATCCATTGCGAAGCTCACCCCAAGTCGTTTCAGGCGACGCATTTTCGCCACGGTATCGTCCAGGTTCTGGATCACGATGCCTTCGGTAATCTCCAGTTTCAGCAGGCTGGAGGGCAGTTGATGTTGTTTGAGGCAGTGTTCTACCCGTTCCACAAAATCATTCTGGCGAAACTGCCGCGGGCTGATATTCACGCACAGGCTGAAAGTGAGCGGGTCCACCAGACCGTCGGCAATCAGCTGGGCAAACGCGCCACAGGCTTCATCGAGAATCCAGGTGCCAACTTCCAGAATCAGGCCGCTGTCTTCCAATACCTTGATAAATTCCGTCGGCGACTGCGCGCCCAACTGCGGATGATGCCAGCGGACCAAGGCTTCGGCCCCGATAATCCGGTTGCCGCGCGCATCTACCTGGGGTTGGTAATGCACGCTGAACTCGCCGCGTGACAGGGCCAGGCGCAGGTCGGTCTCCATGCGCAGGCGCTCACTGGCGGTCTTTTGCATGCTGTTGTGGAACATCTGCGTGGTATTGCGCCCTGAATCCTTGGCACGATACAGGGCGATGTCGGCACGCTTGAGCAAATCGGCTGGCGTGGTGCCGTGGTCGGGAATCAGCGCCACGCCGATGCTGGGCGTAACCTGCAAGCGATGGCCGTCAAGGAACATCGGCTCCGACAGCAACTCGCGCAATGTATCGGCCAGGGTTTGCACCTGGTCGCTGACTTCCTGGCGCTTACCCTCAAGACCGCTGAGCAGAACCACAAACTCATCGCCACCCAGGCGTGCCACGGTGTCCTCCATGCGCACGCTGGCTTCCAGGCGTGCGGTGACGATTTTCAACACGGTATCGCCCACCGGGTGGCCGAGGGAGTCGTTGATGTGCTTGAAGTGGTCAAGGTCAAGAAACAGCAGGGCGCCGCGCAGGTTGTGGCGTTTGAGCAGGGCGATCTGCTGGCTCAGGCGGTCCATCAGCAGCGCACGATTGGGCAGGTTGGTGAGCGGGTCGTGATAGGCTAGGTGGCGGATCTGCGCCTGGGCGTTTTTCAACAGGCTCACGTCCCGCGCGGTCAGCAGCAGGCAGGGGGTTTCATTCAGGGTGATTGGCTCCACCGAAACCTCCACCGCCAGCACCTCGCCCCGTTTGTTGTGCCAGAGCATTTCCAGGTGGTGGATGCGGCCCTTGAGCTGCAATTCGGCCAGCAATGCCGCGCGCTGGTTTTCATCAGCCCAGATGCCGATCTGATACAGGGTCAGGCCGATGGCCTCTTCGGTGCGATAACCGGTCAGGCGGCAAAAGCCGTCATTGACCTCCACATAACGACCGGTGTCGCGCTCGGTGATGGAAATTGCGTCGGGGCTGGAATGGAACGCTTTGGCGAACTTCTCTTCACTGGCCTTGAGGGCGGCTTCCGAGCGTTGCTGCTGAGTGATATCGCGCAGGGTGGTGACGATGCAGGGCTGGTCGCTGACCTTGATCAAGCGGCTGGAGATTACGCAGGTCAGGCTTTGGCCTTCCTTGTTATGCACCGTGATGGCCACATTGCTCAGGGCCTGCTCGCGAATCACCTGCTCGATGCGTTGCAGGCGCTTGCTGGAGTCGTCCCACAGGCCGATTTGTTCGGCGCTTTTGTCCAGTACTTCGGCGGCTGTCCAGCCGAAGGTCTGGGTAAACGCCGGGTTGATCTCGATAAAGGCACCGCTTTGAAGGCAGGTCACGCAGATCGGGTCGGGGCTGGCCTGGAACAGGCTGGCAAATTTTTCCTCGGAGGCGGTGAGGCGTTGCTCGCGTTCGACCTGATCGGTGATATCCAGCAAGGTGCCGGCCATGCGCAGGGGCTTGCCGGTTTCGTCACGGTACAGGCGCGCACGGCTTTCCAGGTAGCGTGGGCTGCCGTCCTCCAACTGCACGCGGTAGGTCAATTGGTAATTGCCGTCCGGGCCTTCACGCAAGCTGCGGTAAGCGTTGCGCATGCCCTCGCGGTCCTGGTCGGATATGCCTTCGAAAAAGGCATCGAAGGATTCATGAAAAGGCGCGGGTTCGAGCCCGTGCAGTTGGGCGGCCCGGGCCGAGCCGTAGAGCATTCCGCTGGGGATGTGCCAGTCCCAGGTGCCCAGTTGTGCGGAATCCAGGGCCAGGTCCAGGCGCTCCTGGCTGTCCTTGAGCGCTTGTTCGGCGTTTTTACGCTCTGTGGTGTCCAGGAACGTGCTGATCAGGTAAGCCTCGCCGTCCAGTTCTACCTTCTGAGCACTGAGCGTACCGTCGTGGATCTGGCCGTTGCTGGCGCAGAACTGCACCTCCATGGTGATGGGTTCGCCTTTGCGCTGGGTGGCCTTGACCAGCAGCGTACGCTGTTCCGGATGGCGCCACAGGCCCAGTTCCAGGGTGGTACGGCCAATGACATCGGCCACCGGCCAGCCGAACAGCATTTCAAAATACTGGTTGGCTTCGCTGATCAACCCGTCGGCCTGGCGCGTCAGCAGCACCATGTTCGGGCACAAGTGGAACAGCGTGGCGAAGCGCTTTTCAGAGTGGCTGAGGGCGTGCTCGCGATCGCGCTGATGGGTGATCTCGCGGATTACCCCGATCATGCGACGCCGTCCGGCTTTTTCCGGCGCCAGGCTGCCGCTGATTTCCAGCCAGTGCAGGCTGCCATCGGGCCACTGGATGCGGTGGTGCATGGCGCGTTCGAACGGCTCTCCGGCCAGGACCGCGTGAAAACCGCGCAACACCCGCGCGCTGTCCTGCGGGGCCAGCAGGTCGAGATAATCGAGGTCCTTGGGCAAAGGTTGGTGAGGGTCAAAGCCGAATAGCGCTTGAGTCCCCCGTGACCAACTGATTCTTCCCGTGTCGATTTCCCAGCACCAGGCCCCCAGCCGGGCGGCATTGAGGGCTGCCAGCAATTGCGGGGCACTGTCCCAGCTTTGTTCCGCCGCTTGGGGGTCCAGGGCGTAGATGCGGGGCAGGGGCGGTACGGGGTCGCCGGGGTTGCGCATTGTCAATGGGCCTTGGCTCGTTGAGAAGACAGCGCGGTTTTCCTTGAAACCCGAGGCCGCACAGTGTCATGCCGGTAACCCTGGCAGATCGACTTGTGCATCCAGCAGGCTCATGAAAGCCCGCGCAGCGTTCGATAGCGTCCTTTCTGTATGCACGATATAGCCTAGCTGGCGACTGAGCTGTATGCCCGGCAAAGCGATACTTGCCACCTGTTCATCGAGCATGGTGCGCGGTAAAACGCTCCAGGCCAGGCCGATGGACACCATCATCTTGATGGTTTCCAGGTAGTTAGTGCTCATCGCGATATTCGGCGCAAGCCCCTGGGCCTCGAAGAGGCGGCTGACAATATGGTGGGTAAAGGTGTTGCCACCGGGAAACACGGCCGGATGCCCGGCGATATCGGCCAGGCTGATGGAGCCGTTGCTGATCAGGCTGTGTTCCGGCGCCACCACAAAATCCAGCGGGTCGTCCCACACCCGGGTAGCACGTACCAGGTTGTGGGGCTCGGGCGCCAGGGTGATCACCGCCACTTCGGCACGACCATGGAGGATTTCTTCGTAGGCCACTTCTGAATCCAGAAACTGAATATCCAGTGCCACGTTTGGGTACTGCCGCGTGAAGGTGCGCAGGATCGGTGGCAGGCGATGCAGGCCGATATGGTGGCTGGTGGCCAGAGTGAGGCGCCCGCTGACTTCGCCGGTGAGGTTGGTCAGGGCGCGGCGGGTATCGTCCAGCACGTTGAGGATTTGATAGGCGCGGGGCAATAAGGCCCGCCCAGCCTCGGTCAAGCCGACTTCACGGCCCAAACGATCGAACAAGCGCACCTTCAATTGCTGCTCCAGACCAGCGATGCGTTTGCTGATGGCGGGCTGGGTCAGGTGTAGGCGTTCGCCGGCACCCGAGAAGCTGCCAGTCTCGGCGATGGCGATAAAGGCATTAAGGTTGGCCAGGTCCATGGTGCTATTCCAGTTGGTAATCCAAAGCATAAAAAATATGAATTTGAGTTATTTAATGTAGCGCCATACCATCAGCCTCACAAGCCAAAGGGTTATTGAAAAGCCCGGCGCATAGAAACACCGCTGATGAGGACCGACTGATGGCCGGCAAAACGCTTTACGACAAACTTTGGGATTCCCATGAAGTGAAACGTCGCGATGATGGATCGTCGCTGATCTACATCGACCGTCACATCATCCATGAAGTGACCTCGCCCCAAGCGTTCGAAGGCCTGCGACTGGCCGGGCGCAAGCCTTGGCGCGTCGATTCCATCATCGCCACGCCGGACCACAACGTGCCGACCACCCCTGAGCGCAAGGGCGGTATTGAAGCCATTGCCGATCAGGTCTCGCGTTTGCAGGTGCAGACCCTCGACGACTATTGCGACGAATACGGCATCACCGAATTCAAAATGAATGACGTGCGCCAGGGCATCGTCCACGTGATCGGCCCGGAGCAGGGTGCGACCTTGCCGGGCATGACCGTGGTCTGCGGTGACTCCCACACCTCTACCCACGGTGCGTTCGGCGCCCTGGCCCATGGCATCGGCACCTCCGAGGTGGAACATGTGTTCGCCACCCAGTGCCTGGTCGCCAAGAAAATGAAGAACATGCTGGTGCGCGTCGAAGGCCAATTGCCGTTTGGCGTAACCGCCAAGGACATCGTGCTCGCCGTGATCGGCAAGATCGGCACCGCCGGCGGTAACGGCCATGCCATCGAGTTCGCCGGCAGTGCCATTCGTGACTTGTCCATTGAAGGTCGCATGACCATTTGCAACATGTCCATCGAAGCCGGTGCCCGTGTGGGCATGGTGGCGGCGGACGAAAAAACCGTCGAATACGTCAAGGGTCGCCCCTTCGCGCCGCAAGGTGCCGATTGGGATGCCGCCGTCGAAGCCTGGAAAGATCTGGTGTCCGACGCCGATGCGGTGTTCGACACCGTGGTTGAACTCGACGCTGCACAGATCAAGCCGCAAGTCAGCTGGGGCACTTCGCCGGAAATGGTCTTGGCCGTTGACCAGAACGTACCGGACCCGGCCAAAGAAGCCGACCTGGTCAAGCGCGGCTCCATCGAGCGCGCCCTGAAGTACATGGGCTTGAAAGCCAACCAGGCGATCACCGACATCCAGTTGGATCGTGTGTTTATCGGCTCCTGCACCAACTCGCGGATCGAAGACCTGCGCGCCGCGGCGGTGATCGCCAAGGGCCGCAAGGTGGCCTCGACCATCAAGCAAGCCATTGTGGTGCCAGGTTCGGGCCTGGTGAAGGCGCAAGCCGAAGCTGAAGGCCTGGACAAGATCTTCCTCGAAGCCGGTTTTGAGTGGCGTGAACCGGGCTGTTCGATGTGCCTGGCGATGAACCCGGACCGCCTGGAGTCGGGCGAGCATTGCGCGTCCACCTCCAACCGTAACTTCGAAGGGCGTCAGGGCGCCGGTGGCCGCACCCACCTTGTCAGCCCGGCCATGGCCGCCGCCGCTGCCGTCAACGGTCGTTTCATCGACGTTCGCGAATTGATCTGAAGGAAAATCCGATGAGAGCTTTTACCCAACACACAGGTCTTGTAGCGCCGTTGGACCGTGCCAACGTGGACACCGACCAGATCATCCCCAAGCAGTTCTTGAAGTCGATCAAGCGCACCGGTTTTGGCCCCAACCTGTTCGATGAGTGGCGCTACCTGGACGTGGGCTACGCCTATCAAGACAACTCCAAGCGCCCGCTGAACAAGGACTTTGTGCTCAACGCCGAGCGTTATCAAGGCGCCAGTGTGTTGCTGGCCCGGGAAAACTTCGGTTGCGGCTCCAGCCGTGAACACGCGCCGTGGGCCCTGGAAGAGTACGGCTTTCGCAGCATCATCGCGCCCAGCTATGCCGACATCTTCTTTAACAACAGCTTCAAGAACGGCCTGTTACCGATCATCTTGAGCGATGCCGAAGTGGACGAGCTGTTCCAGCAAGTGCAAGCCAATGTGGGCTACCAACTGACGGTGGACCTGGCCGCGCAGACCGTGACCCGCCCGGATGGCAAGGTGTACCACTTTGAAGTGGATGCCTTCCGTAAGCACTGCTTGATCAACGGCCTGGACGACATCGGCCTGACCTTGCAGGACGGTGATGCGATTGCCGCGTTTGAAACCAGGCACCGGGCGAGCCAGCCCTGGCTGTTTCGCGATGCCTGATTTGCGGTAACCGTGCGGGCCATCGCGGGCAAGCCCGCTCCCACAGGGATCGAGGTTCGCCTGAGCACCTCGGTCAACGGTGGGAGCTGGCTTGCCTGCGATAGCGCCAGTGCAACCACCACAAACCCCAAGGAAAGCCACCATGACCACCACCGCCCACACCCAAGTCGTGCAAAAACAATTCGGCGAGCAAGCCTCAGCCTACCTGAGCAGCGCCGTACACGCCCAGGGCACCGAATTCGCACTGCTACAGGCCGAACTGGCCGGGCAGGGCGCTGCACGCCTGCTGGACCTGGGCTGCGGCGCCGGTCATGTCAGCTTCCAGGTGGCGCCTCTGGTCAAAGAAGTGGTGGCCTATGACTTGTCCCAGCCTATGCTCGACGTGGTCACCGCCGCCGCGAAAGATCGTGGCCTGAACAATATCCGCACCGTCCAGGGCGCCGCCGAGCGCCTGCCGTTCGCCGATGGCGAGTTCGACTTCGTGTTCAGCCGTTATTCGGCCCACCACTGGAGCGACCTGGGCCTGGCCCTGCGTGAAGTGCGCCGCGTGCTCAAGCCCGGCGGGGTCGCTGCGTTTGTGGATGTCTTGTCACCGGGCAGCCCATTGCTGGACACTTACCTGCAAACCGTCGAAGTGCTGCGCGACACCAGCCATGTGCGTGATTACTCTGGCGCCGAGTGGATGCAGCAACTCAGCGAGTCGGGCCTGCATGTGCGTAACAGCCTGCGTCAGCGCCTGCGCCTGGAATACACCTCGTGGGTCGAGCGCATGCGCACGCCGCAGGTGCTGCGCGCGGCAATCCTTGAGCTGCAAAAGGCGATGGGCCAGGAAGTGCGCGATTATTACCAAATTCAGGCCGACGGCACCTTCAGCACCGATGTGCTGGTGGTCTTCGCCGAACGCTGATTGATTTTTCCCGACCTGCCCACGGGCGGGTCGCTTGATGAAATGAGGAACCCATGAGCAAGCAGATTCTGATTCTCCCTGGCGACGGTATTGGTCCGGAAATCATGGCCGAAGCGGTCAAGGTCCTTGAGCTTGCCAACAGCAAGTACAGCCTGGGCTTCGAACTGAGCCACGACGTGATCGGCGGCGCCGCCATCGACAAGCACGGCGTGCCGCTGGCCGACGAAACCCTGGACCGTGCCCGCGCCGCCGATGCGGTGTTGCTCGGCGCGGTGGGTGGCCCGAAGTGGGACAAGATCGAGCGTGACATCCGCCCTGAGCGCGGCCTGCTGAAAATTCGTGCGCAACTGGGCCTGTTCGGCAACCTGCGTCCGGCCATCCTCTACCCGCAACTGGCTGACGCGTCGAGCCTCAAGCCGGAAGTGGTGGCAGGCCTGGATATCCTCATCGTGCGTGAGCTGACCGGCGGTATCTACTTCGGCTCGCCACGGGGCGTGCGCGAGCTTCCGAATGGTGAGCGTCAGGCCTACGACACCCTGCCTTACAGCGAGAGCGAAATCCGCCGTATCGCCCGTGTCGGTTTCGACATGGCGCGCGTGCGCGGCAAAAAAGTCTGCTCGGTGGACAAGGCCAACGTGCTGGCTTCCAGCCAACTGTGGCGCGAAATCGTCGAAGAAGTGGCCAAGGACTACCCGGACGTCGAACTGAGCCACATGTACGTCGACAACGCCGCCATGCAGCTGGTGCGTGCGCCCAAGCAGTTCGACGTGATCGTCACGGATAACCTGTTCGGCGACATTCTGTCCGATCAGGCGTCGATGCTCACCGGTTCCATCGGCATGTTGCCTTCGGCGTCCCTGGACACCAATAACAAAGGCATGTACGAGCCGTGCCACGGTTCGGCGCCAGACATCGCGGGGCAGGGCATTGCCAACCCGCTGGCGACGATTTTGTCGGTGTCGATGATGCTGCGTTACAGCTTCAACCTGAGTGATGCGGCAGACGCGATCGAGAAAGCCGTCAGCCTCGTACTGGATCAGGGCCTGCGTACCGGTGACATCTGGTCCCAGGGCTGCACCAAGGTCGGAACGCAAGAAATGGGCGACGCAGTAGTCGCCGCGCTGCGGAATCTGTAATCTCTCGGGCCCACTTGCAGTTGTTGCTGCAAGGCGGCCCACTTTTTAACAAGGTGTAGTTGCGATGAAACGTGTAGGTCTGATCGGTTGGCGCGGTATGGTCGGTTCCGTGCTCATGCAGCGGATGCTGGAAGAGCAGGATTTCGATCTTATTGAGCCGGTGTTTTTCACCACTTCGAACGTAGGTGGCCAAGGGCCGTCCGTGGGCAAGGATATTGCCCCGCTCAAGGACGCCTACAGCATTGAAGAGTTGAAGACCCTCGACGTGATCCTGACGTGCCAGGGTGGCGACTACACCAGCGAAGTCTTCCCCAAACTGCGCGAAGCCGGCTGGCAGGGTTACTGGATCGACGCCGCTTCCAGCCTGCGCATGCAGGATGACGCGGTGATCATCCTTGACCCGGTCAACCGCAAGGTTATCGACCAGCAACTGGATGCCGGCACCAAGAACTACGTGGGCGGCAACTGCACCGTCAGCCTGATGCTGATGGGCCTGGGTGGCCTGTTCGAAGCTGGCCTGGTCGAGTGGATGAGCGCCATGACCTATCAGGCGGCCTCCGGCGCCGGTGCGCAGAACATGCGCGAGCTGATCAAGCAGATGGGCGCGACCCATGCCGCTGTCGCCGATCAACTGGCTGACCCTGCCAGTGCGATTCTCGACATCGACCGTCGTGTGGCCGAAGCCATGCGCAGCGACGCCTACCCGACCGAGAACTTCGGCGTGCCATTGGCCGGTAGCCTGATCCCGTGGATCGACAAGGAACTGCCCAACGGTCAGAGCCGCGAGGAGTGGAAGGCACAGGCCGAGACCAACAAGATCCTCGGTCGCTTCAAGAACCCGATCCCGGTAGACGGCATTTGCGTGCGCATTGGCGCCATGCGTTGCCACAGCCAGGCGTTGACCATCAAGCTGAACAAAGACGTGCCGATCGCCGATATCGAAGGCTTGATCAGCCAGCACAACCCATGGGTCAAGCTGGTGCCGAACAACCGCGATATCAGCATGCAGGAGCTGAGCCCAACCAAGGTCACCGGCACCTTGAATGTACCGGTGGGGCGTCTGCGCAAGCTGAACATGGGCAGCCAGTTCCTCGGTGCGTTTACCGTGGGCGACCAGTTGCTGTGGGGCGCGGCTGAGCCGTTGCGTCGCATGTTGCGGATTTTGCTGGAGCGTTGATCGCATAAGGCAATAAGAGAAACCCGCGTTCTGGTGACAGGCGCGGGTTTTTTGTTGGTCTTCCGGGCCTTATCGGGGGCAAGCCTCCTCCCACATGTTGATAGGTGAACGCATTCAAGTGTGGGAGGGGGCTTGCCCCCGATGGCGGCCTAAGAACCGACCAGGATGCTGGATCAGACCGAGTACATATCCATTCCTGCGGTAACGGCCACTTAGGGTTCCGCTTTTACAGCGGGTCACTTTCGAAAAGCGCGAAAGTAACCAAAGCGCTCTTGCCCCACCACTCGGCACCTCGCTTAGGCTCGGTGTGCCCGTAATCCGCCATGGATTTGGGGGGCCGCCGCCACGCGCCATCCATGGCGCGGGGCGGCTAAACCGGCATCCCTGCCGGTTTACCCCCCAAATCCCTGGCGAATTCCGGCCAGCGTGGTTTAACGGGGCGCCTGAGATCAAGATCAAAAGCAGATCAAAAGCAGAGCAAGAGCGGCTCGCTTCGCATCGTGGTTACGGTTGGCAGTGGCTACAAAAGTTGTGTAGATACCCATGCCCCGATAGGGCCATCAGCCACACCACATAGCCCAGGTTAATTGCCTCACCCCCAGCCACCCGGTAAAGTGCCGCTCCCCCCGCAATGCCCGAGGCAGTTCCCATGACCCAGACCTTTGAAATCGCCGTGATCGGCGCCACCGGCACCGTCGGTGAAACCCTGGTGCAGATCCTCGAAGAGCTGGATTTTCCGGTGGGCACCCTGTATTTGCTGGCGGGCAGCAACTCGGCAGGGGCTTCGGTGCCGTTTCGTGGCAAGAACGTGCGGGTCAAAGAGGTCGACGAGTTTGATTTCAGCAAGGCGCAGTTGGCGTTCTTCGCCGCCGGCCCGGCGGTGACCCTCAGTTTCGCCCCGCGCGCTACAGCCGCTGGTTGTTCGGTGATCGACTTGTCCGGTGCATTGCCCGCCGAACAGGCGCCGCCAGTGGTGCCGCAGGCCAACGCCCAGGTGTTGAGCGGTTTGAAAAAGCCGTTCCAGCTCGGCAGCCCAAGCCCGTCTGCCACCTACCTGGCGGTAGTCCTCGCGCCGTTGCGGGGTTTGGTGGATATCCAGCGCGTGAACGTCACCGCCAACCTGGCGGTCTCTGCCCAGGGTCGGGAGGCTGTCAGCGAGTTGGCGCGCCAGACCGCTGAGCTGTTGAACGTGCGCCCCCTGGAACCTAAATTCTTCGACCGGCAAATGGCCTTCAACCTGCTGGCTCAAGTCGGTACGCCAGACGCCCAAGGTCATACAGCCCTGGAGAAACGCCTCGTACACGAACTGCGTGCGGTGCTGGAAACACCTTTGCTGAAGATTTCCGCAACCTGCGTTCAAGCCCCGGTGTTTTTCGGCGATAGCCTGACAGTGTCGTTGCAATTGGCCGCGCCGGTCGATCTGGCCGCAGTAAACCGTGCACTCGATGCTGCGCCGGGTATCGAGCTGGTTGAGGAGGGCGATTACCCAACGGCTGTAGGCGATGCGGTCGGCCAGGATGTGGTTTACGTAGGACGCGTACGTGCAGGTGTCGACGACCCTGCGGAACTAAATCTGTGGTTGACGTCAGATAACGTACGCAAGGGCTCGGCCCTGAACGCTGTGGAACTGGCGCAGTTGTTGATAAAAGGCCTTGTGTAAAAGATACTTGGCGGCAATTTGTAGATTGATTCTAGCCAGGCGCTATGCTTGGTCCCAAGTGAAACACAAGCGCGTCGGTGACCTATCGGCTCGCCATGCCTTATGGCAGCGGTTACCAACCTTCTCGCAGGGCGGGGAGCGTTCAAACAAAGGATGAGGCTATGGTTCAAGTTCGCAAACTGGTGTTAGCAATAGCGGCCGCCTCGGCGCTGTCCTCCGGTATGGCGCAGGCGCTGCAACTTGGGGAGATGACCCTCAAGTCGAAGTTGAACCAGCCGCTGTCGGTGGAAATCGAATTGCGTGATGTGGGCGGCCTCACGGCGGCCGAGATCACGCCGAGCCTGGCTTCTGCCCAGGCTTTTGTGGATGCGGGCGTTGACCGCCAGGCGTTTCTCGATGACCTGACGTTCACCCCGGT
This sequence comes from Pseudomonas paralactis, assembly GCF_001439735.1. Lineage (GTDB taxonomy): Bacteria > Pseudomonadota > Gammaproteobacteria > Pseudomonadales > Pseudomonadaceae > Aquipseudomonas > Aquipseudomonas paralactis. The sequence continues at coordinate 353,211 of NZ_JYLN01000001.1, read as the reverse complement.
GATCAACCCCGAAGGTCGCAGCGTGGTGCGCGTGACCTCCAGCAAGCCGCTGCCCGATTCCTATGTGCGCTTCCTGCTGCAGGTGCAATGGCCCAATGGCCGTTTGATGCGTGACTACAGCGTACTGCTCGACCCGGCCAAGTTCGACCAGCCGGCACCGACTGCCAGCGCGCCTGTCAGCACCGCGCCTGCCGCCAGCACGGCTGCTCAGCACACCACCACGTCCCGCGACACCTTATGGGAAATTGCCGCGAAGAATCGTAACGGCGCTTCGGTCCAGCAGACGATGCTGGCGATCCAGGCGCTCAACCCTGACGCCTTTGTCGATGGCAATATCAACCGCTTGAAAACCGGCCAGGTCCTGCGCCTGCCGGATACCACGCAAAGTACCGCGCTGGCGCAGCCTCAAGCGATCGCCGAAGTCAGCGCGCAGAACGCCGCCTGGCGTCAGGGGCGTCGTACTCCCAAGAGCCAAGTGGCCGGCAAGGCGCAGTTGGACGCGACCAAGCGCACCCAGGCCGGCAATGCACCCTCGAGCACTCAGGCCAAGGACAACTTGAGCCTGGTGTCGGCCGAGGCCGCCAAAAAAGGCGTGAACGGCAAGGCCGGCGATAACCGTGCGTTGAGCGACAAGCTGGCGATGACCCAGGAAGAACTGGACACCACCCGCCGCGATAACGAAGAACTGAAAAGTCGCGCCGCCGACTTGCAGAGCCAGTTGGACAAGTTGCAAAAGCTGATTCAGCTGAAGAATGACCAATTGGCGCGCTTGCAGGCGGAGAAAGGTGAGCCGGCTACGGCGGCAATCCCCGCGCAGCTGCCGGGTGAGCCCGCAGCAGAGCCTGCGCAGCCCGTTGCAGCCCCGGCGCCCGTCGCTGAGCCGCCCAAGCCGGTCGCCGCACCTGCTACCACCGAAGGCAAGTTCAATGACTTGCTGACCAACCCTATTATCCTCGGCATCATTGGCGGGGCAGGCATCCTGGTGGTGCTGCTGCTTCTGTTGCTGTGGGCGCGTCATCGTAATGCCCGTCGCGAAGAGGAAAAGCATCTGCGCATGGCGCGGGCGTTGGCCGAAGAGCCTGAGTTCGCGTCCAATATTGACCAGGACCTGCCGCCCGACAGCTTCGAAGGCCTTGAAGTGCCGCCGCCGAGCGTCAAGCTGGCAGCCGCACCAGCGCCAGCCCCAGCCCCGGTGGTTGAGCCGGTTGTCGTGCCGACTGTCGCCTCCGTACTCGCGCCGCTGGCCGTTGCCGTTGCTCAGGAGAACTCCAGCGATGCGTTGGCCCAGGCTCAGTCCCATATCGACCGTGGTCACCTGAACCAGGCGGCTGACGTGCTTGAGCAAGCGATCAAGCATGAGCCCAAGCGCAGCGACCTGCGTTTGAAGTTGATGGAAGTCTACGGCTTGCAGAACGACAAGGACGGCTTCGTCACCCAGGAGCGCCAATTGGTCGCCAACGGTGAGAACCATGCCCAGGTCGAGCAGCTCAAGAGCCGCTTCCCGGCCATGGCCGTGCTGGCGGCGGGCGTCAGCGCCGCGGTGGCGGCTGCGGCCCTGGATGCGCAATACGTCAAGGACTTGCTCGATGACAAGCCGGCCGCGACTGAGCCTGCGGACGCCTTCGACAACGATTTTGACCTTAGCCTGGACGAGCTGGAAGCTGCCTCGCCGGCCGAGATCGCGCAGGATCAGCAAACCTTTGAGGCGCTGCTGCAACAACAGACTGAAGCCAAGGCCGATGCGCAGGATCTTTCGGACTTTGACCTGGACCTGCAACTGGATCCGCCAGCGTCGAAATCCGATGACGATTTTCTTTCGGGCCTTGAAGAGCAGATGAAGGACGTGCCGCCCGTCGAGCCGCCCACCCTGACGCCGGCCGCGCTGGACGAATTCGAGTTGCCGGAAGACTTTGACCTGTCCCTGGCTGATGAGCCGACGGCTCCGGCAGCCAAGCCCGATGCGTTTGCCTCGGAGCTCGATGACGTCAACGCCGAGTTGGATCGTTTGTCCCAGAGCCTGGAGCATCCGCCGATCGAGCCTAGCTTCACGGCTGAGGATGCAGCGCTGGGCGGTGATGACGAGCCGGATTTCGATTTCCTCTCCGGCACCGATGAGGTCGCCACCAAGCTCGACCTGGCCCAGGCTTACATCGACATGGGTGATGCCGATGGTGCTAAAGACATCCTTAACGAAGTCTTGGTAGAAGGCAACGAAGGCCAGCGTGGCGAAGCCAAGGAAATGCTCGGCCGCATCTAAAGCCGGGCGTTGTAACAGTGTGGGAGGGGGCTTGCCCCCGATAGCCATGGGTATCTACACAACTTTTGTAGCCACTGCCCACGGTAACCACGATGCGAAGCGAGCCGCTCTTGCTCTTGATCTGCTTTTGATCTTAGGCGCCCCGTCAAACCACGCTGGCCGGAATTCGCCATGGATTTGGGGGGTAAACCGGCAGGGATGCCGGTTTAGCCGCCCCGCGCCATGGATGGCGCGTGGCGGCGGCCCCCCAAATCCATGGCGGATTACGGGCACACCGAGCCTAAGCGAGGTGCCGAGTGGTGGGGCAAGAGCCTTTTGGTTACTTTTGGGCTCTTTCAAAAGTGACCCGCTGTAAAAGCGGAACCAATATCAGCCGTTACCCAGATAACGGATATGCACTCGATCAAAGTCCAGCATCCCGGTCGGCTCTCAGGCCGCCATCGGGGGCAAGCCCCCTCCCACAGGGCCGGCGTCGCCCCAACAAGTTGTGTAGATACCTATGCCCCGATAGCAGTGGCTCAGTCAATGAATCTGTTGACTGATACTCCGCTATCGGGAGCAAGTCGAATCGTCGCACCGCTCCTCCCGCATTTGTTTGGCATCGATCCATAACAAAACGCCCGTCATGCATCCGGCGCCTTTATAATGCCTGCCTTTGCGCAACTCATCAGGCTCTCAGTTCTTGGCAAATATAGATAACGCGGCCGCCGAAATGGCGGCCGCCGGCTTTTACCGCATCGCCCTGGGCGTGGAATACAAAGGCTCGCGCTATCGCGGCTGGCAGCGTCAGGCCTCCGGTGTGCTGACGGTGCAGGAAACCCTGGAAAAAGCCCTGTCCAAAGTGGCGGACTCGCCGGTGTCGCTGATGTGCGCCGGGCGTACCGACGCTGGCGTACACGCGTGTGGTCAGGTGGTGCACTTCGACACCCAGGCCGAGCGGTCGATGAAGGCGTGGGTGATGGGGGCGAATATCAATTTGCCGCACGACGTGAGTGTGAGCTGGGCCAAGGTCATGCCTGCGCATTTTCATGCGCGTTTCAAGGCCATCGCTCGGCGTTATCGCTATGTGATCTATAACGATCAGATCCGTCCGGCGCACCTGAACGAAGAAATCACCTGGAACCACCGCCCGCTGGACGCCGAGCGCATGGCCGAGGCCGCGCAGCATCTGGTGGGCGTGCATGACTTCAGCGCCTTCCGTGCCGGTCAGTGCCAAGCCAAGTCGCCGATCAAGGAGGTTCATCACCTGCGAGTCACCCGCCACGGCAAGATGATCGTGCTGGATATTCGCGCCGGGGCTTTCCTGCATCACATGGTGCGCAACATTGCGGGCGTGCTGATGACCATCGGCGCCGGCGAGCGCCCGGTGGAGTGGGCCAGGGAAGTGCTGGAAAGCCGTATTCGACGTACCGGCGGTGTCACGGCGCACCCGTTTGGCCTGTATTTGGTGGATGTGGAGTACCGCGACGAGTTCCAATTGCCGGAACGCTTTATCGGGCCGCACTTCCTCACAGGTTTCAGCGAACTTGGCGGCTGACGCCCGGAAAAGCATTTGTTAACATCCGGGACTTTCTCGGTCCAACCCTGAGGTTCCTACGACATGTCAGCCGTTCGCAGCAAGATTTGCGGGATTACCCGCATAGAAGACGCGCTGGCGGCAGTCGAGGCAGGGGCCGATGCCATCGGTCTGGTGTTTTATGCCAAAAGCCCGCGGGCGGTGAATGTGTTGCAGGCGCGGGCGATCATCGCCGCGCTGCCGCCGTTCGTGACCACCGTGGGCCTGTTCGTCAACGCCAGTCGCTGCGAGCTCAATGAAACCCTCGATGCGGTGCCGCTGGACCTGTTGCAGTTTCACGGCGACGAAACCCCGGAAGAATGCGAAAGCTTCCAGCGCCCGTACATCAAGGCGTTGCGGGTCAAGGCGGGCGACGATATCGCTGCCGCGTGTGCAGCGTACGCCAATGCTCGCGGGATCCTGCTCGACACCTACGTCGAAGGCGTACCGGGTGGTACGGGTGAGGCGTTCGACTGGTCGCTGATTCCCGAGGGACTGAGCAAGCCGATCATCCTGGCCGGTGGGCTCAACCCCGCCAATGTCGGGGCCGCCATCGAGCAGGTGCGGCCCTATGCCGTGGACGTCAGCGGTGGGGTAGAGCAGGGCAAGGGCATCAAGGATCACAGCAGGATTCGCGCGTTCATGCAGGCCGTGCGCAACAGCAGTGGCGGGATGTGACGGCTGGCAGTCTGCCGCCGTCCATAACTACCACTGTGTAAAACAGCCCGGCGCCGCCTGTGGGTGGCCCGGACATGAAGTGGCAACCCTGCGCTGGCAGGTTGTCTGGAAGGCTGAGGATACAGGCGGGAAATGGCAGGTCCAACGTCTGACCCCGTCCCGCAGGTATCATCGCCACATATGAATTTAGCTCAAGGGCATACGCGGGGCTGTGTTCAAGCCACCGGTACTGGAGAAAGAAAGCATGAGCAACTGGTTAGTAGACAAACTGATCCCTTCGATCATGCGTTCCGAGGTGAAGAAAAGCTCGGTTCCTGAAGGTCTGTGGCACAAGTGCCCGTCCTGCGATGCGGTGCTGTACCGCCCGGAGCTGGAAAAGACCCTGGATGTTTGCCCCAAGTGCAATCACCACATGCGTATCGGCGCACGTGCGCGCATTGACATCTTTCTGGATGCCGACGGCCGTAACGAACTGGGCGCTGACCTGGAGCCGGTCGACCGTCTCAAGTTCCGTGACAGCAAGAAGTACAAGGATCGTCTGGTCGGTGCGCAGAAGCAGACCGGCGAGAAGGACGCGCTGATCTCGGTCAGCGGCAAGCTGCTGGGTATGCCCGTTGTGGTCTCGGCCTTCGAGTTTTCCTTCATGGGCGGCTCCATGGGTGCCATCGTCGGTGAGCGCTTTGTGCGCGCTGCCAACTACGCCCTGGAAAACCGCTGCCCGATGATCTGTTTCGCCGCCTCCGGTGGTGCGCGTATGCAGGAAGCGCTGATTTCCCTGATGCAAATGGCCAAGACCTCGGCGGTACTGGCGCGTCTGCGCGAAGAAGGCATTCCGTTCATCTCCGTACTGACCGACCCGGTCTACGGCGGCGTATCCGCCAGCCTGGCGATGCTCGGTGATGTGATCGTCGGCGAGCCAAAAGCCCTGATCGGTTTTGCCGGCCCGCGCGTGATCGAGCAAACCGTGCGCGAGAAACTGCCGGAAGGCTTCCAGCGCAGCGAGTTCCTGCTGGAGCACGGTGCAATCGATTTGATCATTGCGCGTGGCGAACTGCGCCCACGTCTGGGCAGCCTGCTGGCGCAAATGATGGGCCTGCCGACGCCTGTGTACGTCGCGCCAAAAGTCGAGCCGATCGTCGTGCCGCCGGTGCCTGCAAACCTATGACCCAACGTACCCTGGGCGAATGGCTCGCCTACCTTGAGCAGTTGCATCCGTCTGCCATCGACATGGGCCTGGAGCGCTCGCAACAGGTAGCGGCCCGCCTCGGGTTGGGTCAGCCGGCACCGCGTGTGATCACGGTGACCGGCACCAACGGCAAGGGCTCTACCTGTGCCTTTGTCGCCGCGCTGTTGCAGGCCCAGGGCCTCAAGGTCGGCGTATACAGCTCGCCGCACCTGCTGCGCTACAACGAGCGGGTGCAGCTCAATGGCGTCGAAGCCACGGACGAGCAATTGTGCGCAGCCTTCGCTGCCCTGGATGCCGGGCGTGGCGATACTTCCCTGACCTATTTCGAGATGGGCACCCTGGCGGCGTTCTGGCTGTTCGAGCGTGCGCAACTGGATGTGGTCGTGCTGGAAGTTGGCCTTGGCGGGCGTCTGGATACGGTCAACGTAGTGGATGCCGACCTGGCGCTGGTCACCAGCATTGGTGTTGATCACGCCGACTATCTGGGCAATACCCGCGAGTCTGTGGCCTATGAAAAGGCCGGGATCTTCCGCCAGAGCAGGCCTGCGCTCTGTGGCGACCTGGATCCGCCGCAACCTTTGCTGGACAAGGTGCGCGAGCTGGATTGCCCGTTCTACCTGCGCGGTCGTGAATTCAATCTCGACATCGGTGCAACCCATTGGCAATGGCGCGGGCGTGATGCCCGTGGCAAGGTGGTAGAGCTGCTTGATTTGCCGCTGCTGAACCTGCCGATGGAAAACGCTGCGCTCGCGCTGCAAGCCTATTTGCTGCTGGATCTGCCGTGGGATGCCGAACAGATCGGCGCAACCCTGCGAGCGACGAAAGTGGTGGGGCGCCTGGATCGCCGGGTGCTGGACTGGCAAGGCAAGCGCCTGAACCTGTTGCTGGATGTGGGGCATAACCCCCATGCAGCTCACTATCTGGCTCAGCGCCTGGCGCTCACACCACCGGCCGGCCGCCGCCTGGCGGTGTTCGGGTTGCTGGCCGACAAGGATCTGGATGGCGTAGTAGCGCCGTTGCTTGGCAGCGTACAGTCGTGGGCCGTTGCGCCGCTGGATACGCCGCGCAGCCGGCCGGCGGTTGAGCTGCAAGCCGCCTTGCAGAACCTTGGCGCACCCGTGACGTCGTATGCAAGCATCACTGCCGCCCTTGAGGCGCAATGTGCGCTGGCTACGGCCGAAGACGAAATCCTGTTGTTCGGATCATTTTATTGTGTTGCCGAGGCGCTCGAATGGCTGGCCCGGCGCTCCACGGAGGAAGCTGCACATGGCATTACTGGATAGCGCATACAAGCAGCGAATGGTTGGAGCCCTGGTGTTGGTGGCGTTGGCAGTCATCTTCCTGCCGATGCTGTTTTCCCGTCAGGACGAGCAGCGCCAGGTGGTGGTTGAAGCTCCCGCTGCGCCCCAGGCGCCGGTGGTGCCCCAGGTTCAAGTCGAACCGGTGGTGGTGCCTGAGCCTCAGGTGTTGCCGGAAGAACCTGTGCCCGTCGAGGAGGAGGTCATCACCCAACAGGCACCTTCGCAGGCTCCTTCGATGCCGGTGCAGCCAAGTGTGCCGGTGGTCAAGCCAGCGCCGGCCCCGGCTGTCGCCGCCAAACCGGCTGCACCGGCGCCAGCGCCCAAGCCTGTGGCCCCGCAGCCTGCTGCACCGGGTAAGCCGGATGTGGGTCAGAGCCGCATCGACCCCAATGGTCTGCCGATCAGTTGGTCGATCCAGCTGGCCAGCCTGGCCAATCGCGAAAGCGCCGACGCCTTGCAGAAAAAGCTGCGTGCCCAGGGGTATAACGCCTACATCCGCAGTGCCGATGGCAAGAACCGTGTGTTTGTCGGGCCCTTGATCGAGCGTGCCGAGGCTGATCGCCTGCGGGACTTGTTGGGCCGCCAGCAAAACCTCAATGGGTTTGTGGTGCGCTTCCAGCCGGAGCGCGGCTGAACTGGCAATACGCTCTAAATGTGGGAGCTGGCTTGCCTGCGATGGCGGTGGTTCAATCGACAGCGATGTCGAACGTGCCGCCCTCATCGCAGGCAAGCCAGCTCCCACATTGGTTTATGGTGGGCTTGAAATGGCGTTCACACCGCCCAATCTATTGATTTGCAAAGCAGCCGCAATCATCGCTTACCGATAGCCCGACGCTCTGCTAAAATGCGCCGCCTTATCCGTACGTAGGCTGCACTGTGCCATTTACCTGGGTTGATTGGGCGATCGTTGCAATCGTCGCCATCTCCGCTTTGATCAGTCTGAGCCGCGGCTTCGTAAAAGAAGCACTGTCGTTGCTGACCTGGATCATCGCAGGAGTCGTAGCCTGGATGTTCGGTGGTTCACTGTCGGTCTACCTGGCCGGGTACATAGAGACACCTTCGGCTCGCGTCATCGCGGGCTGCGCCATCATGTTCATCGCCACGCTGCTGGTGGGGGCAATGGTCAATTATCTTATTGGCGAGTTGATACGTGTCACCGGCCTCTCCGGGACCGATCGATTTCTCGGCATGGCCTTCGGGGCTGCGCGTGGCGCGTTGCTGGTGGTCGTGGCGGTCGGGCTGTTGAGCCTGGGGCCGGTACAGCAGGATTCGTGGTGGCAAGAGTCGGTACTCGTGCCAAAATTTCTATTGGTTGCAGATTGGTCCAAGAACCTCATATTGGGGTGGAGCAGTCAGTGGCTGGCCAGCGGAATCAGCGTACCCGCTGATCTTCCGTTCAAGGAACACCTCTTGCCGGCGCAAACGCCTCAGTAAGCTGTGTTCAGTCAAGATTCATTAAGTAGGGGTTGCGTCGCATGTGTGGCATCGTCGGTATCGTCGGTAAGTCGAACGTCAATCAGGCGCTGTATGACGCGCTAACCGTCCTCCAGCACCGCGGCCAGGACGCTGCCGGTATTGTGACCAGCCACGACGGCCGGTTATTCCTGCGCAAGGACAATGGTCTGGTGCGTGACGTGTTCCATCAGCGTCACATGCAGCGCCTCGTCGGGCACATGGGCATTGGTCATGTGCGTTACCCGACTGCCGGTAGCTCGACCTCGGCCGAAGCTCAACCGTTCTACGTCAACTCGCCTTACGGCATCACCCTGGCGCACAACGGTAACCTGACCAACGTTGAACAGCTGGCCAAGGAGATCTACGAATCTGACCTGCGCCACGTCAACACCAGTTCCGACTCGGAAGTGCTGCTCAACGTGTTCGCCCACGAGCTGGCCCAGCGCGGCAAGCTGCAGCCGACCGAAGAAGACGTGTTTGCTGCCGTGATCGACGTGCACAACCGTTGCGTCGGTGGTTATGCGGTGGTGGCGATGATCACAGGTTACGGCATCGTCGGTTTCCGCGACCCCCACGGCATCCGCCCGATCGTGTTCGGCCAGCGTCACACCGACGAAGGCGTCGAGTACATGATCGCGTCCGAAAGCGTGTCCCTGGATGTACTGGGCTTCACCCTTATCCGCGACCTGGCCCCGGGCGAGGCTGTTTACATCACTGAAGACGGCAAGCTGCACACCCGCCAGTGCGCCGTGGCGCCGAAACTGACCCCATGCATCTTCGAACACGTCTACCTGGCGCGTCCGGATTCGATCATCGACGGCGTCTCGGTCTACAAGGCGCGTCTGCGCATGGGCGAGAAGCTGGCCGAGAAGATCCTGCGCGAGCGCCCCGAGCACGATATCGATGTGGTTATCCCGATTCCGGACACCAGCCGTACCGCTGCGCTGGAACTGGCCAACCACCTGGGCGTCAAGTTCCGCGAAGGCTTCGTCAAGAACCGTTACATCGGCCGTACCTTCATCATGCCCGGCCAGGCCGCGCGCAAGAAATCGGTGCGCCAGAAGCTCAACGCCATCGAACTGGAGTTCCGCGGCAAGAACGTGATGCTGGTGGACGACTCCATCGTGCGCGGCACCACCTGCAAGCAGATCATCCAGATGGCCCGCGAAGCCGGGGCGAAGAACGTGTACTTCTGTTCTGCGGCACCCGCGGTGCGTTACCCGAACGTGTACGGTATCGACATGCCGAGCGCCCATGAGCTGATCGCGCATAACCGTTCGACCCAGGACGTGGCCGACCTGATCGGCGCCGACTGGCTGATCTACCAGGACCTGCCGGACCTGATCGAAGCGGTTGGTGGTGGCAAGATCAAGATCGAGCAGTTCGACTGCGCCGTGTTCGACGGCAAGTACGTGACTGGCGATGTCGACGAGGCCTACCTGAACAAGATCGAGCAGGCGCGTAACGACTCGTCCAAGATCAAGACCCAGGCGGTCAGCGCGATCATCGACCTGTACAACAACTGAGTAGACACCGGCCCTGAGGGGCCGGTTTTGTATCTTAAATAACGTATTGAGTAAGGAGTCGCAGCATGAGTCAGGAATGGGATGCCGGTCGGTTGGACAGCGACCTCGATGGCGTAGCTTTCGATACCCTGGCTGTGCGCGCCGGCCAGCACCGTACCCCGGAAGGTGAGCACGGTGATCCGATGTTCTTCACCTCAAGCTACGTGTTCCGCACGGCGGCCGACGCTGCGGCGCGTTTTTCCGGTGAGGTGCCGGGCAACGTGTACTCGCGCTACACCAACCCGACCGTGCGCGCGTTCGAAGAGCGCATCGCGGCGCTGGAAGGCGCCGAGCAGGCCGTGGCGACCGCGACCGGCATGGCGGCCATCCTGGCGGTGGTGATGAGCCTGTGCAGTGCTGGCGACCATGTACTGGTGTCGCGCAGCGTGTTCGGCTCGACCATCAGCCTGTTTGAGAAGTACTTCAAGCGCTTCGGTATCGAAGTGGATTACGTGCCCTTGGCGGATTTGTCCGGCTGGGATGCGGCGATCAAAGCCAATACCAAACTGCTGTTCGTCGAATCACCGTCCAACCCATTGGCCGAGCTGGTTGATATTGCTGCGTTGTCCGAAATCGCTCACGCCAAGGGTGCAATGCTGGTGGTGGATAACTGCTTCTGCACCCCGGCCTTGCAGCAACCGCTGAAGCTGGGTGCGGACATCGTGGTGCATTCGGCAACCAAGTTCATCGACGGCCAGGGCCGTTGCATGGGCGGCGTGGTGGCTGGACGCAGCGAGCAGATGAAGGAAGTGGTGGGCTTCCTGCGCACCGCCGGCCCGACCCTGAGCCCGTTCAACGCCTGGATCTTCCTCAAAGGCCTGGAAACCCTCAGCCTGCGTATGAAAGCCCATTGTGCCAACGCCCAGGCCCTGGCCGAGTGGCTGGAGCAGCAGGACGGTATCGAGAAGGTGCATTACGCCGGCCTCAAAAGCCACCCGCAACACGCCTTGGCCCAGCGTCAGCAGCGTGGCTTCGGCGCGGTGGTGAGTTTCGAAGTCAAGGGCGGCAAAGACGGCGCATGGCGCTTTATCGATGCGACGCGCTTGATCTCCATTACCGCCAACCTGGGGGACAGCAAAACTACCATCACCCACCCGAGCACCACCTCCCACGGGCGCCTGGCGCCGCAGGAGCGTGAAGCGGCCGGTATCCGTGACAGCCTGATCCGCATCGCGGTGGGCCTGGAAGATGTAGCAGACTTGCAGGCAGACCTGGCCCGCGGGCTGGCGGCCTTGTGATCGAGTGGTCCATGGAGGCCGCAGCGGCCAGTAACGGGCGCGTTGCGCTGGTGACGGGGGCGGCGCGAGGCATCGGCCTCGGGATTGCCGCGTGGCTGATCAGCGAAGGCTGGCAGGTGGTGTTGACCGACCTTGACCGCGAGCGCGGCGCCAAGGTGTCCAAGGTGCTGGGTGAAAATGCCTGGTTCATCACCATGGACGTGGCCGACGAGAAGCAAGTGGCCCAGGGGGTTGCAGAGGTGTTGGGGCAGTTCGGGCGACTCGACGCGCTGGTTTGCAATGCCGCCGTGGCCGACCCGCGCAATATCACTCTGGAAAGCCTCGACCTGGCGTACTGGAATCGCGTGCTGGCGGTGAACCTCGGCGGGCCGATGCTGTTGGCCAAGCATTGCGCGCCGTACCTGCGCGCTCACGGCGGTGCGATCGTCAACCTGGCCTCGACTCGGGCGCGTCAATCAGAGCCGGATACCGAAGCTTACGCGGCGAGCAAGGGTGGCTTGCTGGCCCTGACTCACGCCTTGGCCATGAGCCTGGGGCCAGAGGTTCGGGTCAATGCGGTCAGCCCTGGCTGGATTGATGCGCGTGATCCTGCTGCACGGCGTGCGGAGCCGCTCACCGATGCTGATCATGCCCAGCATCCGGCGGGCAGGGTGGGTACGGTAGAGGACGTGGCGGCAATGGTGGCCTGGTTGCTGTCGCGTCAGGCCGGGTTTGTCACCGGGCAAGAGTTTGTCGTGGACGGTGGCATGAGCAAGAAGATGATTTACAGCGAGTAGGGCAAGCAGCCGCGTTGAAGTCATTTTGTCTTTTTCAGAAAAACTTCAAGCGGGCTATTGACTTAGGTCCGCTACCTGCGTAAATTTCGCGGCCTCAACGAAGCAAAGGGTGATTAGCTCAGCTGGGAGAGCATCTGCCTTACAAGCAGAGGGTCGGCGGTTCGATCCCGTCATCACCCACCACTTCTTGAGAGTTTTGCCCTTGTGGCAAGACGCAACGTTAAAGGTTGCACCGACGCGCAGCGGTAGTTCAGTCGGTTAGAATACCGGCCTGTCACGCCGGGGGTCGCGGGTTCGAGTCCCGTCCGCTGCGCCATATTTTCCAGGTTCGATAAGTCGGGCTTGAGATTGAACAACCCAGGTTGATCGATCAGATGTTTAAAGGTGGTTGAGGGTTTACGCTCAATCAGCCAAGCGATACGCAGCGGTAGTTCAGTCGGTTAGAATACCGGCCTGTCACGCCGGGGGTCGCGGGTTCGAGTCCCGTCCGCTGCGCCATATCTGCCTCAAGGCCCACTGAACGCCTTGAAGCACAAGGAAAGCCACTGGCTGACTTGATCCGATAGCAAAGACCCTGGTCGAAAGACCGGGGTTTTTTGTGTCTGGCGTTTGAAAAAAAACGTCGTGGTGTTCGTGGTAGCGGACGCTCAGCATCGCCCTCATTAATAGGCAAGCGGCCGACAGATCGTCTCGATCTTGTCGGCCGTTTTGCGTTGTTGTGTCAAAAAATTTCAATGTGGTTATTTGCCGCAGGCGCAGAAACCTTTAAAGTTAACCCTTCGGTCAACTTTGCACTGTCAACATGGCCTTTTGATTCGTCGAAAAAGGCTTCTGCAAGTCTCGATATTCGGTGTACTTAACCATAAGGGCGGATTTATAACCGCTCAGAGGATGATCCATGTCCAACCGTGAAATAACCCGGCGCTCGTTCCTCCAGGGCGGCCTGGTGGCGGGTGTGAGCGTTACGCTGACACCGCTGAGCACTCAGGCGCTGGCCGCCCTGATGGAAAACAGCGTTACCGTGCCGTCTGAAAAATGGCTGGGCAATAACGGCAAGGCGCGCCAGCGTAACGATGCGTTGTCCAAAGTGTGCGGCAGCAAAGTCTTCGCCCGCGACATCCGCTCCAGGGACATGCCCGGCTGGCCTGCGCAGCAAGGCCACGCCATGCTGCTCAAAACCATCAAGGCCGACCATATTTATGCGGGCTACGACCTGTCGTGGCTGGGCGCCGAGTTGCAGCCGGATCGTATCGTCACCGCTGCCGACCTGGACAAGGACGGTATCGTCTTCCCCGAGGAACATGCGCCGGATCCGCTGCTGCCTGAAGGCAAGGTGCCGATGTTTATCGGTCACCCGGTGGCGATCCTGATCTGGAACGATTTCGAGCGTTTCCGCCAGGCCAAGAACAAGCTCAAGTTCAATGACAAGGCGATTCGTTACGGCGCCAAAGTGCCGTACTACGAAGGCGACCCTTACGGTAGCTTCCGCTATGTGCGCGTTGGCGGCCCCACCTCGGCCGATGAAGACGAATTTGCCAGCCTCAAGGACTCGATTCTGTTTCCGATGCTGAAGAATCGTCGCCCCGTATGGAATTCCCAACCGAACCTGCACGGCAACCTGACCGAGCGCGGGCTGTTCTACGCTGACCGCATGAAGAGCCAGATCAACACGCCGCCGGATAACTGGCTGGTGTTCGACGAGCGCTACAAGACCCCGTCGATCGAGCCCGCGGCCATGGAGCCGGACAACGGCAACGGTTGGTACGATCCGGCAACCAAGACCCTGCACTTCGTGGTGGCCACCCAGTGCCCATTGGAGGTTGCGACCGAGACCGCGAAAATGATCTCGCCGTCGCGCTTCGGCCTGGCCAACCTGAACATGCATCCGGGTTACACCGTGGGTTACGGCTCCAAAGACCACAACATCTTTGTTTACTACGCTGCCCTCGCTGCGTTGTACGGCGCCGGCGTGCCGGTGCGTCTGGCCAATGACCGTTACGAGCAGTTCCAGAGCGGTATCAAGCGTCACCCGTTCGACATTCGCTACCAACTGGCTGTCGACAAAAACGATCACAGCTTCAAAATCTTCCTCGCGGACATGAGCGTCGACGGTGGTGGCCGGATCAACTACAGCCCCTCGGTAGCCGCCGTCGGCGCCACGGCCGCGCAGTCGATCTACTACATGCCGCAGAACGACCTGCAAGTCACCGCGTATCACTCCCGTGGCGTCGAGGCGGGTTCGATGCGTGGCTACGGCACCCTGCAAAGCATGGCCGCCACCGAAATGATGGTCGATGAAATCGCCGATCGCCTGGGCATTGATGCCATTGAGCTGCGCCGCAAGAACGCACTGCGTTCGGGCATGAAAAACACCCAGGGCGCCATTCCTGCCGGTGCGCTGCGCCTGCACGAAATTCTCGACAAGGCCGCGGTGCACGACGTGTGGAAAAACCGCGATGCGATCAAGCAGCAGCGTGAAGCCGCAGACCCGGATAACTGGTACGGCGTGGGTTTCGCTATCTGCCAGAAAGACTTCGGCACTGGTTCCGAAGCACCGATGGCCAGTATCGAATTCAGCGCTGACGGTCGCATCAGCCTGCGTCATATCGGTATCGAAATCGGCACCGGTATGTCTACCTCGCAATCGCTGGTCGTCGCCGATTTCCTTGGCAGCCCGGCACACGAAGTGAAGACCGGCGAAACAGAGTGGAAGGAAATGCAGCTGATCACCAGCAGCAACCCTTACACCATGAGTCAGGCCGAGCAGGACAACCTGCTGCGCAACCCGCGTTGGGTGGGCAAGCTCGCTTCGGCGTCTTCGGCGACCAACTCGGCTTACTACTTTAGCCACGCCACCCGTGAAGCGGCGCGCGTGCTGTTCAACCACGGCCTGTGGCCGGCGGCGCTGGAGATCTGGCGTCAGGGCCCGTTCGGCGGCCAGGCCAACCCATATGTGGTGCGCCGCGAAGATGCGCACTGGGTCGATGGCAAGCTCACCGCCAACGGTATGCAGCCGCTGAGCTTTGAAGAACTGGCCAAGCACGCCCACGCACGCGGTCTGGTCACTGCGGCCACTGTGCACGGTTTCAACCGCTGGAGTTGGGCCGAGGCTGAATACAGCATTGACGGCGTACGCGAGCGCCTGCCGCTTGACGGCCTGGCCGTGAAGTACGGCGACGGCGCGCCGAAAGCCAAGCAGGCGCTGATGAGCACTGCCGGCTTCCATCTGCTGGATCGGCAGAACATCAGCTACCCCGCGACGCAGTTGAACAACGCTGCCGTGACGTATTACAGCCCGGTCGCCACCTTGGTCGAGCTGAAGGTCAACAAGGGCTCGGCGCAGGTGGAGGTGCTCAATCACCATTCATGGGTCGAGTGCGGTCGCGTGTTGGTTGAGGAGTTGGTCAAAGGCCAGCTTGAGGGCGGTGTCGCTATGGGCATCGGCCACGCCTTGATGGAGGAAATGCCGCTGTACGAAGGTGGGCCGGGGGAGGGCGACTGGAACTTCAACCGTTACCGTCTGCCGATGGCGCGTCATGTTGCCGTGTGGAAACAGACTTCGGAAATTTTGCCGGCACTGTCGCCAAGCGATCCATCCAAGGGTATCGCCGAAGTGGTGATGATCCCGATCGTCGGGGCCATCGGTAATGCCGTGGCGCACGCCATCGGTAAACGTGTTCGCGACCTGCCAATCACTGCTGCGCGCATCAAGGAGGCCCTCAATGGCTAACCGTCCGCTTCAACTGACCCTTAATGGTCAATCCGTCGGCCCGGTGGACATCCCTGATGACCTGCCGATGATCGACTACTTGCACGAATACAAAAACCTCACCGGTTCGCGCCTTGGCTGCGGCCAGGGTATTTGTCACGCGTGCGTGGTCATCGTCGACAACCCGGACGGCACCAGCGAAGAAGTGCGCACATGCATCACCGGCGCGCATTACTTTGAAGGCAAGCAAGTGCGCACCATCGAGTCCCACGCCAAGCGCGACGAGTCGGGGCAGGTCGTTGAACTGAACCCGATCCAGCAGCGCTTTGTGGATGAGTTCGCGTTTCAGTGCAGCTACTGTGCGCCGGGCTTCGTCAATGCGGCGACCGTGCTGGTGGAAAAGCTGCAACGCCAGCCGACCGTGCACAGCAAGCTGGAGCAAGTCATCGAGGACAGCCTCGGGCATCACGTCTGCCGTTGCACCGGGTACGTGCGTTATTACAACGCCACCCGCAACGTGCTGACCGATCTCGGCCTGGTCAAGGAGGGTTGAGCATGAAGCTATTTCTGACCCGCCTGGCCCTGGCGGTCGGCCTGGCTGCGCCGGTGGCATTTGCCCAAGCTGACGATCAGGTCAAACGCGGCGAATACCTCGCCCGCGCCGCTGACTGCATGGCATGCCACACGGCAGCGGGCGGCGCGCCGTTCGCGGGTGGGCTGCCGATCGTCTCGCCGTTTGGCACGATTTACGGCACCAATATCACGCCGAGCAAGGAGCACGGCATCGGCTTGTATAACGATGACGAGTTCTTCGCTGCGCTGACGCAAGGCAAGCGTCGCGACGGGGCGAACCTGTACCCGGCGATGCCGTACACCTCCTATCACCTGATGCCGCGCGAAGACTCGGATGCGATTCATGCGTACCTCAAAACCATCGAGCCGATCGAACGCGCAGCGCCGGTCACGAGCCTGAGCTTTCCGTTCAACGTGCGCCTGGGCCTGATGGGCTGGAATGTGCTGTACGGCAAAGCGCTGAAACTGGAACCGGCCCAAGGCAAAAGTGAAGCCTGGAAGCGCGGCCAGTACATGGTCGAAGTGCTCGGCCACTGCGGCGAATGCCACACGCCACGCGGCCTGCCGGGTGCGATGGAACTGGACAAGCGCCTGACCGGCGGCATCCTCAATGGTTACCTGGCGCCCAGCCTGCTCGCCACTGACCTGGCAGCCCGCGGCTGGAATGAGCAAGACCTGGCCACGTTCCTCAAGCACGGCATGAGCGCCCAAGGCACGATGTTCAATGAGATGTTCCCGGTGTTCCATAACAGCACCCAGGGCCTGAGCGATCCGGATCTGGCTGCGATGGCCACGTTTTTGCTGGGCGATAACCCGCCGACAGCCAAGGCGCTGGTTGAAGTGCCGGTGGATCAACTTAGCCAGAGCGCTCAGCGCGGCCGTCAGGAATACCTGAACGTCTGTGCCGGTTGCCACGCCGTGGGTGGCGAAGGCAAGCCGCACATTGCGGTGGCCATGCGCGGCAACACCACGCTGCGACTGGAAGACTCGCGCAACCTGGTGCGGGTGATCGAGGACGGGATCGGCGAGCAGAAGTTCTCCGGGTTCGAACACATGCAACCGATGCCTGGTTTTTCCGACAAGCTCAGTGCGCAACAGCTGACGGATTTGCTTAATTACCTGCGTCAAGGCTGGGGCGGTCAATCGGCTGAGCTGGCCGTAAGCGACGTGCAAAAGCTGCAAGCCGAGGCGCCGTCCGTCGAACACAAGGCGCATTGACGGCAGCGTATGAAGAGCACAGCCCAAGTGGGAACGAGCAATTCGCTCCCACTCGGGTATGTGTTTACATGCCGAATTTATCGCGCAATCCGTAGTACCAAGCCCCCAGCGCCGCAAACGGCGTGCGCAACATTTGCCCACCCGGGAACGGGTAATGCGGCAAATCCGCAAACGCATCAAAACGCTCAGCCTGCCCTCGCAATGCCTCAGCCAGTACTTTGCCTGCCAGGTGCGTGTACGTCACGCCATGGCCGCTACAGCCTTGCGAGTAGTAGATGTTGTCGCCAAGACGGCCGACTTGAGGCAGTCGCGATAGGGTCAGCAGGAAATTGCCGGTCCAGGCGTAGTCGATCTTCACGTCTTTGAGTTGTGGAAATGCCTTGAGCATTTTCGGCCGGATGATCGCTTCGATATTCGCCGGGTCTCGTGCGCCATACACCACGCCGCCGCCGAAGATCAGGCGCTTGTCGCTGGTGAGGCGGTAGTAGTCGAGCAGGTAGTTGCAATCCTCGACGCAGTAATCCTGCGGCAACAGCGTCTTGGCCAGATCATCGCCCAGTGGTGCGGTAGTGATCACTTGGGTGCCACACGGCATCGACTTGGCCGCCAGCTCTGGTACCAGGTTCCCCAAGTAAGCGTTACCGGCAACGATAATAAATTTGGCCCGGACCCTGCCTTCGGCGGTGTGTACCACAGGGTTGGCGCCGCGCTCGATGCGCACCGCTGCCGATTGCTCATAAATCGTACCGCCCAGGGATTCCACCGCCGCCGCTTCGCCCAGTGCCAGGTTGAGGGGGTGGATATGCCCGCCGCTCATGTCCAGCAAGCCGCCGACATAGTTGTCACAGGCCACCACCTCGCGGATGCGGCGCTCGTCGAGCAACTCCAGCTGCGTATGGCCGTAGCGCTCCCACAGGCGCTTCTGCGATTCCAGATGACCCATGTGCTTGCTGTTGAGTGCGGCAAACACACCGCCGTCCTTCAAGTCGCACTGGATCTGGTATTTCGCCACGCGCTCACGAATGATCTTGCCGCCCTCAAAGGCCATTTGCCCCAGCAACTGAGCCTGTTTGGGGCCGACGCTGCGCTCGATCACATCGATATCGCGGCTATAGCTGTTGACGATCTGCCCGCCATTACGCCCCGACGCACCGAAACCCACCTTGGCGGCTTCCAGCACCGTGACGCGAAAGCCGTTCTCCAACAGAAACAGCGCGCTGGAAAGCCCGGTATAGCCGGCGCCAATCACACACACATCGGTTTCGACTTCACCTTGCAGGGTTGGACGGAGTGGGGCTGCATTCGCGGACGCGGCGTAATACGACTGGGGGTAGGGGGTGTTCGCCATCCTGGAACCTCTGTTTTATATTTTTTACGAGTGCGGCGATCCTACCTGAGTTGAAAATTGCCTGCCAGCCACCCGAAACTCCCAGGTGTACCCGGCACAAATAAAAAATTCGCATATTCATAGGCTTAGCTGCAAAAAAGATGTTGACACCCCTCCACAATTCCGTAGAATGCCGCCTCACAGCAGGCACGTAGCTCAGTTGGTTAGAGCACCACCTTGACATGGTGGGGGTCGTTGGTTCGAGTCCAATCGCGCCTACCAAACAAAATCCGCTCTGCTGGGCGGTCTAGAAGGGCTCACCGAAAGGTGGGCCCTTTTTTGTTGTCTTGGATTTATGCAGAGCGTTCAGACACTATCGAGTTCGCTCACAGAGGGCAATGTGAACGCCGAACGCGTCTCTTCATGTAATAGGCCCGATCGATGACCAATAAGTAACGATAGTTCTCCTGGGATTACAGATCTCTCCTACATACAACAAGGCCTTTACCGGCTAAATAAGCTGCTTGAAAATTATTGATGGTATTTTCTGTGCGTCTTTTTATGTGGTGTGGGGTGGTCCTGTCGTCGCTACTTTCGATTATGGCTGCCCAAGCCAGTAGCAAATACTTTGATATCCCGGCTTGGCCTGGTGATGAAGAGTCATGCCCTGCCCCTGGAAACATACACAGCAGCCATGGGGTGTTTAGGGCACCGTCCAAATCCGAGGGTGTTGATTGGGTGGGCATGTCGCAGGGCGACGTGGGCGAGAATGTCTTGGCGTTTACAAAAGCGATTTTTGTTCTTGCTGAACAAAACTCCGAATCCCGAGGTTTTCTGGCTAGCTGTATTTATCGCACGTCTGCGGGTAGATACCTGAGCATGAGGCTTGATGGTAACGAATATGGTCACATCATGTGGATTGCCCGGTCAGCGTCATGGCGGCAGTCACAAGACTTCTCATCGAAAGCCATTTTGGAGTGCACAGACAAAGGCACGCGAGCATGTGGTTTTTTCATCAAGTAACAACTGCGGGATGAACAGCTCAAGCCCTTTGTTCAATACCAGCATCGGTTGGAAGCACCAACATTTTTTGATGACACTGAAGTTTGGGCAATACCTATCCAAACATGCCTCCCGGCACGCTTTTCAGGTTCGAATGCTCGATCAGCAGAACAGCGTAGCCACCGACAGCAGGCAAATTATTTGCACGAACACCTGGCAGCGTATCTCGCCAAACGTGGTCGCCATATCAGTCATTTGTCCGGCATACATAGCGCGAGCCCTCATTATCGGCATAACACCGTGAACGAACTGCAGGTACACACAGCTGCATGATGGAGTATAGGTTCTGATCGGGAATCCACACGCCTGCATCGATTTTGAGCTTTTCGGCAAGCTACCTGCGCTCTTTCTCACATAAAGCCTGGACTCCATCTCCTCATGGTGCCCGACCGTGGGCGCCATCCCCCCACAAAATTTATTGGTTTGCAGCAACAATTTTTCTTGTTGGACACCCTCGGTCTCCAGACAGCAAAGTTGCCGCCACTGACGCTCGACCTTCCAGGTCAACAATAAAAAAACCGAGCCGACTGCACGCCACTTTAAGCTGTGAGCCCTTGGCCCACATCCTGCTGTTATGGCGCCGCAGCACGCATTAAAGGACCTCTTCGCCATGCAAACAGTTGTGAACCTATGGCCGCTGATCGGCGTGCTTGTTATCGTGGTCGGCTTTGTATTGCGCTTCAATCCGCTGTTGGTGGTCACCGCCGCCGCCATCGCCACCGGGCTTGCCGCTCAGTTCCCGCTGGAAAAAATTCTGGCCACCATGGGCGATGGCTTCCTTCAGACCCGTGCCCTGCAATTGATCCTGTTGTTGCCGCTGGCGGTGATTGGCCTGTTGGAGCGCCATGGCCTGCGCTTGCATGCGCAGAACTGGATCGCGCGCTTTGAGCGGGCCACGGTGGGGCGCTTGCTGATCATTTATCTGTTTGTGCGTGAGTCCACGGCAGCCATGGGGCTGACCAGCCTGGGTGGGCATCCGCAAATGGTACGACCACTGTTGGCGCCGATGGCCGAAGGTGCTGCGGAAAAACGCTACGGCAAGCTGCCCGACAAGCTGCGCCACAAGGTCTTGGCCATGTGTGCGGCCACCGATAACGTCGGGCTGTTTTTTGGTGAGGATATTTTCGTTGCTTTCGGTGCGATTGCGTTGATGCACACCTTCCTGCTCGGCTCGGGGATTGATGTGGAGCCGCTGCACATTGCGGTGTGGGGCATCCCGACGGCAATCTGTGCCTTCATCATTCACGCTATCCGGCTGCATCGTTTCGACCGGCGCTTAACCCGCGAAATGAGCTCGGCCACCACCCCGGTGGAGGCTGCTCAATGATCATTTCCATTCAATACCTTTACTGGCTGGCGGGCGTGCTGCTGCTGATCACCGCGGGCATGATCCTGCTTGATCGAACCCATCCCAAACGCTGGTCCAGCGCGCTGTTCTGGTTGTTGTTCGCCATTCCGTTCCTGGTGGGCGAGCGTCTGCCCTCGGTGGCCATCGGCATCGGTGTGGTGGTGATGGCGTTGATCGCCGGCCTGGGCGGCGTTGGGCGTGGTCAGCACGCCGAGTTGCATGACAAGGCGTCCCGCGCCAGTGCCGGGCGTCTGGGCCACAAATTGTTTATCCCGGCATTGGCGATTCCGCTGACTACGGTGATTGGCTCGGTAGTGCTCAAACACACCGAAATCGGCGGTGTACCGTTGCTGGACCCGAAGAACACCACCTTCGTCTCCCTCGGCATCGGCTGCCTGATTGCGTTGGGCCTGGCCTGCTGGTTGACCCGCGATACGCCAGTACAAGCCCTGCGCGAATCCCGTCGCCTGACCGAAGCCCTGGGCTGGGCCATGGTGTTACCGCAGATGCTGGCGATGCTCGGGTTGTTGTTCAACGAGGCGGGGGTGGGCACGGCGGTTGCCCATGTCACCACCACCTATATCAACCTGGACTACAAGTTGGTGGCGGTGATGGTCTATGTGCTGGGCATGGCCTTGTTTACCGTGATCATGGGCAATGGTTTTGCGGCGTTCCCTGTAATGACCGGCGGCGTCGGCGTGCCGGTACTGGTGGGGATCTACGGCGGCAACCCTGCGGTGATGGCGGCGATCGGTATGTTTTCCGGTTACTGCGGCACGTTGATGACGCCGATGGCGGCTAATTTCAATATCGTGCCGGCGGCGTTGCTGGAGTTGCCCGACAAGAACGCGGTGATCAAGGCGCAGATCCCCACGGCGCTGATGATGCTAGTGGTCAATATCGTGCTGCTTTACCTGTTGATGTGAGGTCATTATGCAAACCGTACTGCTGACGGGTTTCGAGCCCTTTGATAACGCTCTGATTAACCCCTCGTGGGAGGCGGCGCGCCAGTTGGAGGGTGTGCCACTGGGCGAGGGGGCGCGTATTGTCGCGCGTTGCCTGCCCTGTGCATTTGCCACAGCAGGCGAACACCTGACCCGATTGATCAGCGAGTTAAACCCGGCGATGGTGATTGCCACCGGCCTGGCGCCAGGGCGCAGCGAGGTGTCTATCGAGCGGGTAGCGATCAATATCAATGACGCACGCATCCCCGACAACCTCGGGCAGCAACCGATTGATACGCCAGTGGCAGTCGATGGCCCTGCGGCCTATTTTTCGACGTTGCCGATCAAGGCCATGGTCAAGGCGCTGCGTGACGCGGGCGTGGCGGCTGCCGTTTCGCAAACGGCGGGCACGTTCGTGTGCAATCAGGTGTTCTACCTTTTGCAGCACCGGCTCGCCGGGTCCGAGGTGCGCAGTGGGTTTATCCATGTGCCGAGTTCGCCACCGGCCGACCAGCCGTCTCTGGTTGAGGCCTTGCGCCTGGCGGTCTTTACGGCCTGGCTAACCCAAGCAGATGTGGTGGAAACAGGCGGGCAGGTGAGCTGACAGCCGGGATGCGAATGGGGTCATTCCTGGGACATCTTCGACTATAGTTCACAAGCGTATCCACCTTGGAAAACCATCATGATCAAGTACCCGAAGTTCGTGTCTGTCGCGTTGTCCCTCGCGCTGTTTGCAGGTAGCGGTCTTGCCCTGGCTGATCCTGGTAATGGCAAGGGCCAGGGTAATAACCAGGGAGGGCAGGGTCAGGGTAATAACAAAGGTAATCAGGGCGGGCAGGGCAATAACAAAGGCAATAACCCCGCAGGGCAGGGCTACGACAAGCCCAAAGGCAAGGGCGGCTCAGGTGGTCACGGCCCCAGCGTTGACCGAGGGAGCGTATTGAATGTGCTCGGCGGTTATCGCGATTACTGGAGCCCAGGGCCTGCATTGCCGCCGGGCATCCAGAAGAACCTGGCACGCGGCAAGCCGCTGCCGCCCGGTATCGCCAAGAAGCTTGACGGTCGCCTGTTGGGGCGGCTGCCTCACTACGATGGTTATGAATGGCAGCAAGCGGGAACCGATTTGATTTTGGTCGCCATCGCCAGCGGCATCATCTACGAAGTACTCAACGGCGCCTTTGATTGAGCGGGAAACCCTCACGCCTCCTGCGCGGGGAAAAACAACTCAAAGCACGTCACGCCGTCTGCACTGCTGACGCCATACCGACCGTTATGCAGCTGCATGATGGTCGCCACGATCGACAATCCCAGCCCATTGGACTGGGATGAACATTCACGGGATTCATCCACCCGGTAAAAGCGTTCGAACAGCCGGGGCAAATGCTCTGCGGCAATGGTTGCCCCCTGGTTGATGACCTTGATGCAAGTGCCTTCGGGCGCCGGGATGGCCTGGATACTCAGCTCGGTGTTCGGCGCGCCATACTTGATGGCATTGGCGCAGAGGTTCGCCAGGGCCCGGCGCAGCAGCATCGGTTCCGCCCAGATGACACCTTCGCCCGTGCCAACAATGTGCATGCCCACGTCACCGGCCAAGCCCTCGAAATAATCGGCGATGCGCTCCACTTCATCTGCGGCGTCCAGTTCCTGGCGCTGACGCAGGGCGCTGGCAGGATCGGTGCGGGCCAGGAACAGCATGTTGTCGAGCATCCGCGCCAAGCGTTCGAGCTCCTCAACATTGGAGGCCAGCAGCTGCTGATAGTCTTCAATAGTGCGGCTCTGTTGCAGCGCGACCTGGGTTTCACCGAGCAAATTATTGATGGGGGTCCGCAGTTCATGGGCCATATCGGTGGACACCTGGCCCAATTGAATAAAGCCTTTGGCCAGCCGTTCAAGCATGGTGTTGAACGCATCAATCATCGGCAGCAACTCTTTGGGCGCCCCTTGACTGTCCAGACGCTCGGCCAGGTTGTTCACGCCGATGCCTTGTGCGTGGCCGGCCAAACGCCGCAAGGGCACCAGCCCACGGTGTACCAGCACATAACCGACCAACGCGAGAATGACCGCCGCAATGCTGGCCAGGATAAAAACACTTAAGCGATAACTGGCGAGCATGGCTGTGCGTTCGGCCATCAGGCGCCCGACGGTGACTTGCAGGCTGCCCAGGTCACCGGTGTCGATGGACGCCGCCACCGTGGCGAAGGGCACGCCATTCACGCCGGGCAAATGGTGGACATCGGCGAGCCCAAGGGCATGATCTTTTGCCACGGCAGGTACGGCCGGAATTTGAATATTGCTCGGGTTGACCAGCAATAAAGGCGTCTGCCCAGGTGCTGCGATGCTCAGTACCGACTCACTGTTGCCCAACATGTTCTGGAACAGCTGCGGCTTGGTTTTGATCAGCTCCAGGGTATTGCCATCATTGAGCACGTTGCGCAGTTGGTTGGCGCGCGAGATCAGTGCGGCGTCGTCACGCTTGATCAGCTCACGCTCCAGCTCGTGGTACAGGGTTACGCCCAACGTTGCCAGCAGGGCGAAGGCGAGCAGGGCAAAGATCAATGCCAGGCGCAGGGTCAGGGAATAATGGCGATCTCGCTTCATGGTTGGGTATCGAAGCGGTAGCCAATGCCGCGCACGCTATGGATCAGCTTGAGCTGGAACGGGTCGTCGATTTTCAGGCGCAGGCGGCGTACGGCGACATCCACCACATTGGTGTCGCTGTCGAAGTTCATGTCCCACACCCGTGAAGCGATCAGCGAGCGGGACAGCACCTGATCCTGGTGGGTGGCAAACAGGTGCAGCAAGGCGAATTCCTTGTTGGTCAGGGTAATGCGCGTACCGGCGCGGGTCACACGGCGCTTGAGTACGTCAATGTGCAGGTCGGCGATGTGCAGTTGTTCTTCTTCGCGGCTCGGGCCACGGCGGTTGAGGGTGCGCAGGCGTGCGACCAGTTCGGCGAAGGAAAAAGGTTTGATCAGGTAGTCGTCAGCCCCCAGTTCAAGGCCCTTGATGCGGTCGGCGATGTCATCGCGGGCGGTGAGGAACAACACCGGTGTGTCGGCCTCTTTGCGCAGGCGGCGCAGCACTTCCCAACCATCCATTTTCGGCATCATGACGTCCAATACGATCACGTCGAATGGCGTTTCCAGGGCCAGGTGCAAACCCTCTACGCCGTCGCGTGCCAGGCTCACCGAATGGCCCAGCTCCTGCAAGCCATTGAGCAGGTAATTGCCGGCCTTGGGTTCGTCTTCGACTACGAGGATGTTCATGGAAAGTGTCCTGCTTCAATAAGTGGCGCAAGTGTAGCCCGATCAATTGTCACTGGCGCAACCGATGCCCTGGACCTGGTAATCGAGTAGGTGTTCGCGGCCCTGATGGTCCAGGTAGCGCAATTGCGCCGGGACGATCCCGCATTGGCCGCAGATGTCGGTGCTCGACAGCACCTTGGCCACATCCAGGTGCACGAAGAAGCCGGTTTTGTCATGGATGACGTGACTGGAGGCTGCGTCGGCAGCGAAGGCCGAACCGGTGGCGAGCAAGGCGGCAAAGCCGAGGGCAAACAGTTTCATGGTGGTCTGTCTCGTGATTGGGTGGCTGCCGGGATGGCAGTGAGTTCACAGTAACCAGGCGATCCCAACAGCCAACCAACAGGTTCATGACAAGTTCGTCATTCTTGGTTCGAACCTGGTGCGGGGGCGATGAGAATCCGTTCGTGGTGGGCTCTACGTTTACAAGCGTCGAGGTGATCCGTAGATTGCAGGGGTCCAGCCTATGAGGAAGCCGCGCAGTGTCCATCCCCACTCCATCCGTGTTTAACCGGCGTTACCGCGCTTTCCTGTTCGATATGGACGGGACCCTGCTCAACTCCATCGCTGCGGCCGAACGTGTATGGAGTATCTGGGCTGAGCGCCATGGTTTGGATGTGGACGCGTTTCTGCCTACCATTCATGGCGCGCGTGCGATTGATACGATCACCCGCCAGGCGTTGCCAGGTGTCGATCCAGAAGTTGAAGCCCAGTGGATTACCGACGCGGAACTCAACGATGTCGATGGCGTTGTAGCGATTCCCGGCGCAGTGGAGTTTTTGAAAGGCTTGCCTGCTGATCAGTGGGCGCTGGTCACGTCTGCCCCCAAGGCGCTGGCGTTACGTCGACTGCAAGCGGCAGGCATTCCCGTGCCGGCCGTGTGGGTGACGGCCGAAGATGTGGCCAACGGTAAGCCCGATCCGGCGTGCTATTTATTGGGCGCGAAACGCCTGGGGGTGTCGATCGAGGACTGCCTGGTATTTGAGGACGCCACGGTGGGCATTCGAGCGGGTGAAGCAGCGGGTGCGGATGTTGTAGTTGTCACCTCGGCACACCTGGAACCCATGGTAACTGCGCACGCTTGCATCAAGGACTACGGCGATTTATACGCCGAGCGTGGCGCTGATGGATTGTTGTCTTTGCACAAACTGGCGCCGTGATACGCGGTGGGCCTTCAGCGTGTGGTTTTATGCCGTTCGCGATGCGCTGCGCGCTGGCACAGCTTGCGCAAGATAACTTTCTGGATGGGTTTGAGGCAGAACACCAGTAGATAGGCGCAAAGAAGGAGCGCCAGGTCCAGCCAGGAATGGGCGTCGGAATCGGCCGCCTCCACTTCGACTCTCAGCCCATACCCGAGCGCCAGGAAGGCCACCCCGATCAGCAGGGCGATCATCCAGGATCTTGAAACAAGAGGTGGCGTCGCGGCTGGCCTCATCGACGTATCCCTGAATGCACTCGGATGGCAGGAGAAAGTGTCAAAAATTGGGCTGCGAATACTTCAACAAGTTCCAGGTGCCCAGACAGTTTCATCTTGCAGCGAAGGGGCATGCTCAAAGCACACTGGTCAGTCTGGAAGACACGAGCAGGCCGATTGGGTTTTCGCCAGCCATTACAGTGAACGAAAAGGCTGGCTACTGGAGGCGTTTCAAGGCGTCTGGTTTTTGTCGGGTGCAGTCAGACCAGCCTGGATGCGCTGGTAAATCTCCTCGCGATGCACGGCAACGTCCTTGGGGGCGTTGATGCCGATTCGTACTTGCTGGCCGCTAACGCCCAGAATGGTGATCGTAATGTCATCACCGATGTTTATGCTTTCACCAACTTTGCGGGTGAGTATAAGCATGGACTTCTCCTTGATTACTTTTAAGGACACATGTTTCAGACAGGGCAGGTGTCGGATGTGTGTAGCTTACTGCGAAGCGCTTCCCTGTGGCTGCCTCTTTTAGGACGCATAGAGGCGACATTAATTCCCATGGCGGCATCATACAGGTCGCGATACATGATTCGCATTGTTTAAGCCAACGTTTATGACGGCCAGAATAGACAGTGAATGGTAAAGTCGCCTCTTTATCCTCAAAGGAGCAGGGCAGTGCGTAAAGTAGCGATGGCAATTGTGGTGTTGGCGTTGGCCGGATGCGGTGAAGGCAAGTCGGTCGATGCGCCCAAGGCCAAGCCTGCCGTGACCGAAAGCCTGCCACAAACCGGTGCGATTGCCGCTCAGGAATGGGACGTGCGCGTCGGCCCGCCAGACCACAAGCTGCAGGCGATCACCGACCTGACCGCCTGGTTGCTGGAGCATGGTTTCAATTTTTATATCGTGAAGGTCGACGGCAAGGATGAGGTGCTGTTGGGGCCGTTCGCAACCAGGGCAGAGGCCGAGGCCAGGCAGGCTTTGCTCAACGAAAAGATGGCCCGCGCAAAGAAAACCGACACTGTGTCTGAAATTATCGAACACAGCGCCGCGCAGTGACGTGCCGAGTGGGCGGCAACCCCGCCCACGTTCAACCGCAGGCTTTGAGATTCACCGGGCCGACAAACTCGTTGCCCCGCCCCATCACACAGGCCACGGTCTGGTTGCGCTGACGCTCCCAGGTCTGCACCGGGTAGGTCTTGTTCCAGGCTTCATACAGCTGTCGGTCCTGCTTGGACAGGCGCAGGCCGTATTGCTTGCTCATATAAAAATACGTACGTGCGATCATTCCTCGAATGGACGGGCGCGGCATGACCTTTTTTGCCTTGAAATCCACTTGAGTCAGGCATGAGCCGTACTGCCCGCTCTGCACGGGCAGCCAGCCAAAGCTGAAATTGTTACGGTCGCCGTTCACTTCACCGATGCTCGGCACCAGATTGTGCAGGTCGGCCTCGGCGCGCTTGAACACATCGTCATGGCGTGTGCAGTTTTTTCGCCCGCCGTTCTGCCAGCATTGGCGCTGATGCCCGATTTGCCAGGCCGGCACGATGTGTTCCCACTCGATGCGCGCGGCGCGGTTGGCGTTCTTGCGCGGGATGTAACCGCAGGCTTTCAAATTCACGCGGTTACCGGTGTATTTGCAGCCGCAATAGAATTCGGTCGATTGCGGCGCGTAAAGCTTCCAGGCGATTTTCTTGGCTTCGCTGAAGGTGCGAGGGGCTTGGGCATTGGCGGTTACGCTTAAAAACAGACAGCACACAGCAATAAAACGGGCACTCACAATCAATCTTCCTTCGGCACAACCCAAAAAATCTGCACGCCACCGTCATCCCGATAGGCGAGGGTGACGTTGTCGTTTTCTGCAATTTCTTCCAGTAGACGTTGCCACTCGTCTTCCGGCTCATCGGGTAAACGGAAGATCAAGGCTGCTTTGGCTTTCTGTGCGTTGGTCGAATTGATGATCTTTTGCACGCGAATGGCCAGGCGCTGATAGGCGTCAGGCGCTGCAGGTGCTGCGGAAGAGGGCTTTGCCACGGAGCATTCCTTAATTTGCTGTACGCACATACAGTATTTAACTGTAGGCGATTTCGCAACTGCTTAAATTTCAAGAAGTTCGTCTGACAGCGATTCAGGAAGTTTGTTAAGGGCGGGACAAAGGAACTGTAGGAGCGAGCTTGCTCGCGAAAAACCTGATAGCGCCGCAGTGAGTCAGGCTTTGCGCTTTATCGTTAGCGTTCTTCGCGAGTAAGCTCGCACCTACAGGTAGATCAACAGGTATCAGTATTCCCAGAACATACGTTGCAGCTCTTTGCTGTCCTGAGTCTTGGTCAGGGCGACCATGGCCAGGATGCGAGCTTTCTGCGGGTTCAGGTCATGGGCGGCAACCCAGTCGTATTTGTCGTCCGGTTGTTCCGCGTTACGTAGAACGAAACCGCCGGCATTGACGTGGGAAGAACGAATGATCTGCACGCCTTGCTTGCGCAGTTCCTGCAGGGCCGGGACCACCTTGGCCGATACCGAACCATTGCCAGTGCCGGCATGGATGATGGCTTTGGCGCCAGCTTGGGCCAGTGCCTTGACGGCAGTGTCGCTCACGTTGCCATAGCCGTAGGCAATTTCAACGTCAGGCAGGCTCTTGATGGTCTTGATGTCGAATTCAGAATCCATGGTGTGACGCTTGGCAGGCAGGCGGAACCAGTAGGATTTGCCTTCAACGACCATGCCCAGCGGCCCCCACGGGCTCTTGAATGCTTCGGTCTTGATGTTGATCATCTTGCTGACGTCGCGACCCGACTGGATCTCGTCGTTCATGGTCACCAGCACGCCTTTGCCCCGTGCATCCTTGCTGCCTGCTACGGCGACTGCGTTGTACAGGTTGAGCATGCCGTCGGCCGACATGGCGGTACCCGGACGCATGGAGCCGACCACGACGATAGGCTTGTCGGTTTTTTCTACCAGGTTCAGGAAGTAGGCCGTTTCTTCAAGGGTGTCGGTGCCGTGAGTGATCACGATGCCGTCCACGTCCTTGCTGTCTGCCAGTTCGGCGACGCGGCGACCCAGTTGCAGCAGGTTTTCGTTGTTGATGCTTTCCGAAGCAATTTGCATCACTTGTTCGCCGCGTACATTGGCGATCTGGCTAAGCTCAGGAACGCCGGCGATCAGTTGTTCGATGCCGACTTTGGCTGCCTGGTACGTAGCACTGTTGGCCGCACTGGCGCCGGCGCCAGCAATGGTGCCGCCGGTGGCAAGGATCACCACGTTGGACAGTTTGGTTTTGTTTTCGACTTCTTTTGCCTGAGCGGCAAGGGGAAACAGCAGCAGCAGGGCCATGGCGCCCGGGACAAAGTTCTTCAATGCAGATTTCATTATTTTTCTCTCTGGTTTTTGATGAGTGCTGTAGCAGGTTCATCTAGAACACCCGGGCGGTTCTGAACGCCGCGAGGTGCTGAGAAAGAGCAGGATTTGTACCAGGCTGAGTGTGTTGGTTTTTTTAAATTAACTTATTGATTTAAAACAATTTAAATGAGGGTCTCAATCTGTTTGGGCTGCACGCTGTCCGGCTTTCCGAACGGGACGGGGTGTGGCGTTCGGTTGTCCGAAAGCCATCACGAATTGTCCGGGCTCCTCCGTGTGACGTTCGCAATGCGGCCTGTCGTTTCGGTGAGCGCCAGAGCAGGCCTGTTTGCTTAAACGTATCAGCGGTCGATAGCAGATTGGGGTGCTTGGACGGCGTCCATGAAAGGCTGCTTTCTACCGTTGACAAATCCCGACAAGGTTCTCATAGTTTGCTCAACGCAAACGTTTGCGAGATGTTTCACGTGCACTCCTTGAGTCTCGTGACAGCTCGTATGAGCCGCCCGGGTGGGAGGGCTGCCGAAGAGGCCTTCGGTGCAAGCGTTGCTCACAATAATCATAAGATCGGAGTGAACCCATGAAGCTGCCATTCGCTGGACGCCTTCTTGCTGTCGCTGTGCTTGCCGCATCCGCCGCTTTGCCTCTCTCTTCTGCATTTGCTGATGACGCTGCCAAAACACCTACCGTGGGTTTGGTCATGAAGTCCCTGGCCAATGAGTTCTTCGTCACCATGACCGACGGTGCCAAGGATTACCAAAAAGCGCATCCCACAGAATTCAAGTTGATCTCCAACGGGATCAAGAATGAAACCGACACCAGCGCGCAGATCGCCATTGTCAACGAAATGATCAACGCCAAGGTTGACGCGCTTGTCATTGCGCCCGCCGACTCCAAGGCACTCGCCAGTGTGCTGAAGAAGGCTTCCGATGCCGGTATCAAGGTGGTCAACATCGACAACCGTCTGGACCCGGATGTACTCAAAAGCAAAAACCTCGATATCCCGTTTGTAGGTCCGGACAACCGCAAAGGCTCCAAGCTGGTGGGCGACTACCTGGCCAAGCAACTGGCCGCCGGTGACAAGGTTGGCATCATCGAAGGTGTACCCACCACCACCAATGCCCAGCAGCGCACCGCAGGTTTCAAGGATGCGATGGACGCCGCAGGCATGAAGATTGTTTCCACCCAATCCGGTAACTGGGAAATCGACCAGGGCAACAAGATTGCCGCGGCGATGCTGAGCGAAACGCCGGATATCAAGGCGCTGTTGGCCGGTAACGACAACATGGCGCTGGGCGCTGTCTCCGCCGTGCGTGCGGCAGGCAAGGCCGGCAAGGTACTGGTGGTGGGCTACGACAACATTGATGCGATCAAGCCAATGTTGAAGGACGGCCGCGTATTGGCCACTGCTGACCAGGCGGCCGCGCAACAAGCGGTATTCGGTATCCAGAACGCGCTGAAGCTGGTCAAGGGTGAGAAGGTCGATGCCAAAGATGGCGTGATCGAAACACCGGTCGAACTCGTCATCAAGCAGTAATCCCGGCAGTACCCAACAGCGCTCGCTCGTCCTGAGCGAGCGCCTGGAGATTTTCCTATGTCATCTTCCGCCCCGAACGCTGTCCTCTCGGTCAGCGGTATCGGCAAGACCTATGCCCAGCCGGTTCTGTCCGACATCACCCTGACGCTCAATCGCGGGGAAGTGCTCGCGCTGACCGGTGAGAACGGCGCAGGCAAAAGTACCTTGTCGAAGATCATCGGCGGCCTGGTCACACCGACTACCGGGCACATGCAGTTCAATGGTCAGGATTACTGTCCCGCCAGCCGCACCCAGGCCGAAGCTTTGGGCGTGCGCATGGTCATGCAGGAACTCAACCTGCTGCCGACGCTGACCGTGGCTGAAAACCTGTTCCTGGATAACCTGCCGAGCCGCTGTGGCTGGATCAGCCGCAAACAACTGCGCAAGGCCGCGATCGAAGCCATGGCCCAAGTCGGCCTGGACGCGATTGACCCGGACACGCTGGTGGGCAGCCTGGGCATTGGCCACCAGCAGATGGTCGAGATCGCCCGTAACCTGATCGGCGACTGCCATGTACTGATCCTCGACGAACCCACGGCGATGCTCACCGCCCGTGAAGTCGAGATGCTGTTTGAGCAAATCACGCGCCTGCAGGCCCGAGGCGTGGCGATCATTTATATTTCGCACCGGCTCGAAGAACTGGCCCGTGTCGCCCAGCGCATTGCGGTATTGCGCGACGGCAAACTGGTCTGCGTCGAACCGATGGCCAATTACAACAGTGAGCAGTTGGTGACCTTGATGGTCGGTCGCGAACTGGGCGAACACATCGACCTGGGCCCGCGCACCATCGGTGGCCCGGCCTTGACGGTGACGGGCCTGACCCGTTCGGACAAGGTTCGCGATGTGTCCTTTGAAGTGCGCGCCGGTGAAATCTATGGCATTTCCGGCCTGATCGGCGCCGGCCGCACCGAATTGCTGCGCCTGATCTTCGGCGCCGACCCGGCCGACAGCGGCACCGTGGCCTTGGGTTCGCCGGCCAAGGTGGTGAGCATTCGCTCGCCGGTGGACGCGGTCGGTCATGGTATTGCCCTGATCACCGAAGACCGCAAGGGCGAGGGCCTGCTGCTGACCCAGTCCATCAGCGCCAACATCGCCCTGGGCAACATGCCGGAAATTTCCGGCGGTGGCGTCGTCAACAGCCGCAACGAAACCGCTCTGGCCAAGCGCCAGATCGACGCCATGCGTATCCGCAGTTCCAGCCCCACGCAACTGGTGTCCGAGCTGTCGGGCGGTAACCAGCAAAAGGTGGTGATTGGCCGCTGGCTGGAGCGCGATTGCGCGGTGATGCTGTTCGATGAGCCCACCCGCGGCATCGACGTCGGTGCCAAGTTCGACATCTATGCCTTGCTCGGTGAACTGACCCGCCAGGGCAAGGCGCTGGTGGTGGTGTCCAGTGACCTGCGTGAGCTGATGCTGATCTGTGACCGCATTGGTGTGTTGTCTGCCGGGCGCCTGATCGAGACCTTTGAGCGCGACAGCTGGACCCAGGACGAATTGCTCGCCGCCGCCTTTGCCGGCTATCAGAAACGTGATGCGCTGCTCAATGAGGCAGCGCCTAGGAATACCCCATGAAAACAAGCATTTCCCCCGGTAAAACTGGCGGCAACTTCTATGGCCTGGGTACCTACCTGGGGCTGGCGGGTGCGTTGCTGGCGATGATTGCGCTGTTCTCGGTGCTCAGCGATCACTTCCTGTCCTATGACACCTTCAGCACCCTGGCCAACCAGATTCCGGACCTGATGGTGCTGGCGGTGGGCATGACCTTCATCCTGATCATCGGCGGCATCGACCTGTCGGTAGGTTCGGTGCTGGCACTGGCGGCATCGGCGGTCAGCGTGGCCATTTTGGGTTGGGGCTGGAGTGTGTTGCCGGCTGCGCTGCTGGGCATGGGCTGCGCCGCATTGGCAGGGACCATCACCGGCTCCATCACCGTGGCGTGGCGCATTCCGTCATTTATCGTGTCGTTGGGTGTGCTGGAGATGGCCCGGGGCGTGGCCTATCAAATGACTGGCTCGCGTACCGCTTATATCGGTGACTCGTTTGCCTGGCTGTCCAACCCGATTGCTTTTGGTATTTCCCCGTCGTTCATCATTGCGCTGCTGGTGATTATTGCGGCCCAGTTGGTGCTGACCCGTACCGTGTTCGGGCGTTACCTGATCGGCATCGGCACCAACGAAGAAGCGGTGCGCCTGGCGGGTATCAACCCCAAGCCGTACAAGATTCTGGTGTTCAGCCTGATGGGCCTGTTGGCCGGTGTAGCTGCGCTGTTCCAGATCTCGCGCCTGGAGGCGGCAGACCCGAATGCCGGTTCGGGCCTGGAGCTGCAAGTAATCGCCGCGGTGGTGATCGGCGGCACCAGCCTGATGGGCGGGCGCGGTTCGGTCATCAGCACGTTCTTCGGCGTGTTGATCATTTCGGTATTGGCAGCGGGGCTTGCACAGATCGGCGCTACGGAACCGACCAAACGCATCATTACCGGTGCCGTGATCGTGATCGCCGTGGTCCTTGATACTTACCGCAGCCAGCGCGCCAGTCGGCGGGGCTGAACCATGGCAACGATCAAGGATGTGGCGGCGCTTGCAGGTATTTCCTACACCACCGTGTCCCATGTGGTGAACAAGACGCGCCCGGTCAGCGAGCCGGTCCGCATCAAGGTCGAGGCGGCGATCAAGCAACTGGACTACGTGCCCAGCGCCGTGGCGCGCTCGCTCAAGGCCAAGACCACGGCCACCATCGGCCTGCTGGTGCCCAATAGTCTCAACCCGTATTTTGCCGAACTGGCACGGGGCATCGAGGATTACTGCGAGCGTAATGGCTACTGTGTGATCCTTTGCAACTCCGACGACGACGCGGAAAAACAGCGCAGTTATTTGCGCGTGTTGCTCGAAAAGCGCGTCGACGGTTTGATCGTGACATCGGTAGGCGGCGATGACAGTGGCCTGGCCGCTGGCTTGAGTGCGGTGCGTACGCCCATGGTGATTGTCGACCGGGCTCTGGATGGCATCGATGTCGACCTGGTGCGCATCGATCACGAACAGGGCGCTTACCTCGCGACCCGGCACTTGCTGGAGTTGGGCCATCGGGACATCGCCTGTATCGGCGGCCCGGGGCATACCCGCGTGGCACAAATGCGCCTGGCGGGTTACCAGCGAGCATTGCGCGAGGCGGGTGTCGAGGTGTTGGCCAGTCGTATTCTGGAAAGCGACTTCACCAGCACAGGAGGGTACGCCGCAGCGGTGCAGTTGTTGGCGCAAAACCCGCCCAGCGCGATTTTCGCCAGCAACGATATGATTGGTTTCGGGGTGCTGCGCGCAGCTGCGGAACGTAGTATTCGCGTGCCGGGCGAGTTGTCGGTGATCGGTTTCGATGACATTCAGATGGGGCGCTACGTTTATCCTGCGCTGACCACGGTCGGGCAATCGATCCTGCAATTGGGCGAGACGGCGGCCGAATTATTATTGCAACGAATAGCAACACCCCAACGGTCGATCGATCAACGCATCGTGACGCCAAGTATCGTTTTGCGTGAGTCGACGGCGCCATTGGCCGGTGTGTTCGCCCAATACCGCTGAACCGAATTGATGAGTACTGATGTATGCCAGCAAAAGTAGTGGTAATAGGCAGCTTGAACATGGACCTGGTCACCCGGGCCAGTCGCTTGCCGCGTGCCGGTGAGACGCTGATCGGCCAGAGCTTTTCCACCGTTCCCGGTGGCAAGGGTGCCAATCAGGCGGTGGCGTCGGCGCGTCTGGGCGCCGGCGTCGCGATGATCGGATGCGTGGGCACCGATGCTTACGGCACTCAGTTGCGTGATGCGCTGCTGGTGGAGGGGATCGATTGCCAGGCGGTGAGCACCGTAGAGGGCTCCAGCGGTGTGGCTTTGATCGTGGTGGATGACAGCAGCCAGAATGCGATTGTCATTGTGGCCGGCAGCAACGGCGAGCTGACACCTGCATCGCTGCAAACCTGTGACGCTGTGCTGCAGGCGGCAGACGTGATCATCTGCCAGCTGGAAGTGCCGATGGACACCGTTGGCCATGCGCTCAAGCGCGGCCGCGAACTGGGCAAGACGGTCATCCTCAATCCGGCGCCCGCCAGTGGGCCTTTGCCCGCTCAATGGTATGCCTCGATCGATTACCTGATCCCCAATGAAAGTGAAGCCACCGCACTGAGCGGCATAACAGTCGATTCGCTCGACAGCGCCAAGGTTGCCGCAACCGCGTTGATCAAGGCGGGGGCGGGTAAGGTCATCATCACGCTTGGCGCTCAGGGGGCTCTGTTTGCCGACGGCAGCAGCTTCGAGCACCTGTTGGCGCCGAAGGTCAAGGCAGTGGACACCACCGCCGCTGGCGATACCTTTGTCGGTGGCTTTGCCGCTGCACTGGCCGCAGGCAAGAGCGAAGCCGAGGCGATCCGTTTTGGCCAGGTGGCGGCGGCGTTGTCGGTGACCCGCGCCGGTGCTCAGCCTTCCATTCCTACGCTGCACGACGTCCAAGGTTTTGTGCCCTCATGAAAAAGACACCTTTGCTCAATATCGCCCTGTCCCGCGTGATCGCGTCCCTCGGCCATGGTGATGTGCTGGTCATCGGCGATGCCGGCCTGCCGGTACCTCCCGGCGTCGAGTTGATCGACCTGGCGCTGACCCAGGGCATTCCGGATTTCATCAGCACGTTGCGCATCGTGCTCAGCGAGATGCAGGTTGAAAGCCACGTGCTCGCCGAAGAAATCCTGCTCAAGCAACCGCCGGCGCTGAGCGTGCTCAATGCGCTCACAGATCAGGCTGCGTTGGGCGAGCGGCGCCTGCTCAGCCACGACCAGTTCAAGCAACTGAGCCGCACAGCCCGCGCGGTTGTGCGCACCGGCGAGTGTCAGCCTTACTGCAATATCGCGCTGGTATCCGGCGTAACGTTCTAGTGTCCCCCCAATGACAAGGAGTGCTTTATGCAACGTGGTCTACCTACCCTGAAAAACCTGTTCCGGAGTGTTCTGCTTTTGTTCGCACTCACAGCTGCAAGCGCCCAGGCGGCGGAAAAAATCGACCTGATCATCGATACCGACCCTGGGGCCGATGACGTGGTGGCGCTGTTGTTCGCCATGGCCTCGCCAGAAGAGTTGAGTATTCGTGCGCTGACCACCGTCGCCGGTAACGTGCGCCTGGACAAAACCTCCCGCAATGCGCGCCTGGCGCGCGAGTGGGCAGGGCGTGAGGATATTCCTGTGTACGCAGGTGCGCCCGCTCCTCTGCTGCGCAAGCCGATCTACGCCGAGAATATCCATGGCAAAGAGGGCATCTCCGGCGTCACCGTGCACGAGCCGAAAAAAGGCCTGGCCGAAGGCAATGCCGTTGACTACCTGATCAAGACCCTGAGCACCGCCAAACCGCACAGCATCACCATCGCCATGCTCGGCCCGCAGACAAACCTGGCGCTGGCACTGACCCAGGCACCCGAAATCACTCAGGGCATCAAGGAAGTGGTGGTCATGGGCGGTGCGCACTTCAATGGCGGCAATATCACGCCAGTGGCCGAGTTCAACCTGTTCGCCGATCCGGTGGCGGCTGAGATCGTGCTCAAAAGTGGTGTGAAGTTGACCTACCTGCCGTTGGACGTGACTCATAAAGTCCTCACCAGCGACGCCCGCCTGAAAAAGATTGCGGACCTGAACAACAACGCGAGCAAGGTCGTCAGCAGTATTCTGAATGAGTACGTCAAAGGCGACATGGAGCATTACGGCATTCCAGGCGGCCCGGTTCACGACGCGACCGTGGTTGCCTACCTGCTCAAGCCATCGCTGTTCAGCGGGCGTCAGGCCAATATGGTTGTCGACAGCCGCGAGGGCCCAACCTTCGGCCAGACCATCGTCGACTGGTACGACGGCCTCAAGCAGGAGAAGAATGTGTTCTGGGTCGAGAACGGCGACGCTCAGGGCTTCTTCGATCTGCTGACCGAGCGCCTGGCGCGTTTGAAGTAATACGGTTTACCGGTCGGCGTTCGTCGGCCGGTTCTTATTCTTGTGCGCCCATGTAGTCGGCCGGGTATTTCTCGAATATCTGGCCGATGAACGCTTGTGCCGCCTGGGTCCCCAGTTCCTTGACCAGCAGGTCGATACCAATGATCGCCAGTTCTTCGGGACTGCCGGGGCTGTAGGAGCTTTGCCCCTGGGGCCACTTTGCTTTGATATCGGCTTGAAGCGTTACGGTGGTCATGGAAATCTCACGGCTGAAAGTACTGGGCAATGCACTGGAATGCGGTTCCAGCGGCGCAGTTAACCATTTTGCGCGGCATTTGGCACTGCTACTTAGGCATGGGGGAGGGGGTGTGCGACACTGTTGGCTTGTTTAACAGCCGGGAAACACCGCGTGCAGATTGATCTGAACAAGCCTGAGAACCTGACGCTGGATGCCGTGCGCCAACTGCTCGCTGGCGCCAGTGACGATGAACACACCCAATTGCGGGTATCCAGGGCCGGTATTGCCTATATTTCTTCCGGCGTAGTCGGGGGCGTTGAAATCGATGGCCTGCTGTTTCGGCTGGAGACCTGGGCCAAGGGGTCTGGCTATGTCGGGATTGTGGCGGCCAGCGATGAGGTCTGGGTCATGCAGATTTTCAACGCGTTGAAACAGAACTGGCCACGCCCATCATCTGACTACATCGATATCTACTGAGTGCGTTCATATCTAGTCACGATTGACCGGGCGATTGCCCCGCGCGAGTCAGGCAGACTTGCGCGCAGGCGATTAACGTCTTGAAACCAATCGTTCATATCGCTGTCGCACGATCTCTGTCCATTTTTAATCATAGGAGGCTTCATGCCTTGGAAGCTCGCTTCATTCGGTACTTTGTTGGCAGCACTCGCATTGGCGGGTTGCAGCACCCCGGGTGCCTCTGAGCCAGGCAAAGACGCCACCGTAACCGATGCCGGTCATAGCCGCTGTGAGTCGAAGGCCGCCGAGTTCGCAATCGGCCAGAAAGCCTCGCCTCAGCTGCTGGAACAGGCTCGTACCCGTGCTGGCGCGCAGAATGCACGCATTCTCAAGCCCAACGATATGATTACCCTGGAATATCGTTCTGACCGCCTGAACCTCAACACTGACAACAACCTGGTGATCACGCGGGTCAATTGCGGCTGACAGCGTTGTGCTTTTGCATCGCCCATAAAAAACCCCGTCACATGGACGGGGTTTTTTTAGCTCAGCGGAGAATTACTCGCCGCGAACCTGTGCAGCTTGCATACCCTTTTGGCCTTTCTCAGCCACGAAGGAAACGGTTTGGCCTTCTTTCAGGCTTTTGAAACCGTCGCTTTCGATAGCTTTGAAGTGTACGAACAGGTCGTCACCGCCACCTTGAGGAGTGATGAAGCCGAAGCCTTTTTCATCGTTGAACCATTTAACGGTGCCGGTTTGGCGATTAGACATGGTGTATCTCCAAGAAACATATATTTTCAGTAGTGCTGTGCTGCTCAGGCCAACTGGGCACACTGGGCTATCATAGTCGAAATGTTCGACTTGGGAGCCCCCCCAAGGCATTGTTTGCTAATCAATCGCGTTGCATCTGGTCCCTGGTTCGGCGCAAAGCCCCGATCTACGGGGCTTTGCGCCGAAATATCAGCTGTTAAAAAAAGCCGAAAAACCTGCATAATTTGTGTGAAATGGCAGTTTTCAGGCCGTTTTTCCAGCGATATGGCCGTCGGATCAGTGGTCAAACTTACTTTTTCTTCACCACTTTGCAGGACGAAATAGCCGCTACCGCTTTGTTCTTAAGCTCGGGGCTGGCGTTCTGATTGGTCATCAGTTCCTTGATCTCGGCAGTGCTCAATTCGGCATTGATCTTGTCGGCACCACATTCGCAATGGGCCTTGGCAGTCTTGACGTCCACGTTCTGGCTGGCGGCCGCACTGCAGTCATTGACGAAAGCGTCACGGGCACCGGCTGGCCAGTTGGAAGGGGCTGCAGCCTGCGCGCCGAGGGAAAGGAGGCTCAGGGTAGCGGCGACAGCGAGGGTAGAGGTAAAACGCATCATGGGATGCTCCTTTGGGTCGAGGACGAACGGCGATTCTCAGTGGGTTGGAGGCCTGACGTACAGCTCAAGTTCACTTTCGCAGCTATAAAGCCTTGAATTGCGCTATACACAGAGCTTCGTCGGCGCGATGACCGTTCATCTGTGCTAGCATCCTGGGCTTGGCTAATTTCAGGCGCGTCAACTACCGCCTTGCCAGGTTTCTTTTTAGCTCAATCCAGTCACTCTGGTTCGATTATCGGTTGGCCGAAAGGCTCCTGCCGCTGTAAGGCAGGCGTTCATCACTGAACGGCCTGGTGTTGGATCTTGTACTGGCTCATCCCAACCCACGTGACCTTTGGTAGGGGTCACCACTAGGAGAGGAGGCGCCATGCCAACTATTACTCTACCCGACGGCAGTCAACGTTCATTCGATCATTCGGTTTCCGTAGCCGAGGTCGCCGCATCCATTGGTGCAGGCCTGGCCAAGGCCACTGTGGCCGGCAAGGTCGACGGCAAACTGGTCGACGCCAGTGATCTGATCACTCGCGATGCCAGCCTGCAAATCATCACGCCCAAGGATCAAGAGGGGCTGGAGATCATTCGCCACTCTTGTGCGCACCTGATTGGCCACGCGGTCAAGCAACTGTACCCAACCGCCAAGATGGTGATCGGCCCGGTAATCGAAGAAGGCTTCTATTACGACATCGCCTATGAGCGTCCTTTTACTCCGGACGACCTGGCGGCCATCGAGCAGCGCATGCACGCGCTGATTGAAAAAGATTACGACGTCATCAAGAAAGTCACCCCGCGTGCCGAAGTGATCGACGTGTTTACCGCGCGCGGTGAAGATTACAAGCTGCGTCTGGTGGAAGACATGCCGGACGAGCAGGCCATGGGCCTGTATTACCACGAAGAATACGTCGATATGTGCCGTGGCCCGCACGTGCCGAACACGCGCTTCCTCAAGTCGTTCAAGCTGACCAAGCTGTCCGGTGCCTACTGGCGCGGTGATGCCAAGAACGAACAGCTGCAGCGGATCTACGGCACGGCCTGGGCTGACAAGAAACAGCTGGCCGCCTACATCCAGCGCATCGAAGAAGCCGAAAAACGCGACCACCGCAAGATCGGCAAGCGCCTGAACCTGTTCCATCTCCAGGAAGAAGCGCCGGGCATGGTGTTCTGGCACCCCAACGGCTGGACGTTGTACCAGGTGCTTGAGCAGTACATGCGCAAGGTTCAGCGCGACAACGGTTACCTGGAGATCAAGACCCCTCAGGTCGTTGATCGCAGCCTGTGGGAGAAATCCGGGCACTGGGCCAACTACGCCGACAACATGTTCACCACCCAGTCGGAAAACCGCGACTACGCTATCAAGCCGATG
Organism: Pseudomonas paralactis; assembly: GCF_001439735.1. GTDB lineage: Bacteria > Pseudomonadota > Gammaproteobacteria > Pseudomonadales > Pseudomonadaceae > Aquipseudomonas > Aquipseudomonas paralactis. The sequence continues at coordinate 312,004 of NZ_JYLN01000001.1, read as the reverse complement.
AACTGCCCATGCCACGTGCAGGTGTTCAACCAGGGCCTGAAGAGCTACCGCGAGTTGCCGATGCGCCTGGCCGAATTCGGCGCCTGCCACCGCAACGAGCCATCCGGTGCACTGCACGGCATCATGCGTGTGCGCGGTTTTACCCAGGACGACGCCCATATCTTCTGCACTGAAGAGCAGATGCAGGCTGAATCCGCTGCGTTCATCAAGCTGACCATGGATGTTTATCGCGATTTCGGCTTCACCGAAGTCGAAATGAAGCTGTCCACTCGTCCGGAAAAACGCGTCGGTTCCGACGAACTGTGGGATCGCGCCGAAGCGGCACTGGCCGCAGCGCTGGACAGTGCGGGCCTTGCGTACGATCTGCAGCCGGGGGAGGGCGCGTTCTACGGTCCGAAGATCGAGTTCTCGCTCAAAGATTGCCTTGGCCGCGTCTGGCAGTGTGGTACCCTGCAGCTCGATTTTAACCTGCCGATCCGTCTGGGAGCCGAATACGTCTCCGAAGACAACAGCCGTAAACACCCGGTTATGTTGCACCGGGCGATCCTCGGTTCGTTCGAGCGGTTCGTCGGTATCCTGATCGAGCACTACGAGGGCGCGTTCCCTGCGTGGCTGGCTCCGACCCAGGCAGTGATCATGAATATCACTGATAAACAGGCAGATTTTGCCGCCGAAGTTGAAAAAACTCTCAACGAAAGCGGATTTCGTGCCAGGTCCGACTTGAGAAATGAAAAGATCGGCTTTAAAATCCGCGAGCATACTTTGCTCAAGGTTCCCTATCTTTTGGTTATCGGAGATCGGGAAGTCGAGATGCAGACTGTCGCTGTGCGTACTCGTGAAGGTGCTGACCTGGGCTCGATGCCCGTCGCCCAGTTCGCGGAGTTCCTCGCGCAAGCGGTTTCCCGGCGTGGTCGCCCAGATTCGGAGTAATTATTATTAAGCGTGAAATGAGACAAGATAAACGAGCTGCACCGAAAGCCCCGATCAACGAGAATATCTCGGCACGCGAGGTTCGGTTAATTGGGGCTGAGGGTGAGCAGCTTGGGATTGTGTCAATTGAAGACGCGCTTCTTAAGGCTGAAGAAGCCAAGCTCGATTTGGTGGAAATTTCCGCCGATGCTGTACCACCTGTCTGCAAGCTGATGGACTACGGCAAATCGATCTTCGAGAAGAAGAAGCAGATTGCCGCAGCCAAGAAAAACCAGAAGCAGATCCAGGTTAAAGAAATCAAGTTTCGTCCAGGGACGGAGGAAGGGGATTACCAGGTAAAACTGCGCAACCTGGTACGTTTCCTGAGTGATGGGGACAGGGCCAAGGTATCCTTGCGATTCCGCGGCCGTGAGATGGCCCACCAGGAGCTGGGGATGGAACTCCTCAAGCGGGTTGAAGCTGACCTGCTCGAGTACGGTTCGGTCGAACAGCATCCTAAGATGGAAGGACGCCAACTGATCATGGTCATCGCCCCGAAAAAGAAGAAGTAATCAACAGGGCACGGCAGGCCTTCTGATTATGTTTATCAACTGAATGCGGAGTATCCGAACATGCCAAAGATGAAGACTAAAAGTGGTGCTGCTAAGCGGTTTCTGAAAACCGCTAACGGTATCAAGCACAAGCACGCTTTCAAGAGCCACATCCTGACCAAAATGTCGACCAAGCGTAAGCGTCAACTGCGCGGTAGCAGCTTGCTGCATCCGTCTGACGTGGCAAAAGTCGAGCGCATGCTGCGCCTTCGTTAATTTTGGATCAAGAATAGAGGAAGTAACTCATGGCTCGTGTTAAGCGTGGCGTCATGGCCCGTAAGCGTCACAAAAAAATTCTGAAACTTGCTAAAGGTTACTACGGCGCGCGTTCACGCGTATTCCGTGTTGCCAAGCAAGCGGTAATCAAGGCAGGCCAATACGCCTACCGTGACCGTCGTCAGAAAAAACGTCAGTTCCGCGCTCTGTGGATCGCTCGTATCAACGCTGGTGCACGTGTTAACGGTCTGTCCTACAGCCGTTTCATCGCTGGCCTGAAGAAAGCGTCCATCGAAATCGACCGTAAGGTTCTGGCTGAACTGGCCGTGAACGAAAAAGCGGTGTTTGCTGCGATTGTCGAGAAAGCTAAAGCCTCCTTGGCTTAAGTACCCCCGACAGTCACCCTGGGTTACTCCTGTAGCCCAAGGTGGTAAACGTCATAAATAGGGGAAGAGCCTTCAAGCTCTTCCCCTATTTTGTATCTGGAGTCTGTACATGGAAAACCTGGACGCGCTCGTTGCCCAAGCCCTTGAGGCCGTGCAAAGCGCTGAAGATGTAAATGCCCTGGAGCAAATCCGGGTTCACTACCTTGGCAAAAAAGGTGAATTGACTCAGGTGATGAAGACCCTGGGGAATTTACCGGCTGAAGAGCGTCCGCAAGTCGGTGCGCTGATCAACGTTGCCAAGGAGCGTGTCACAGAGGTGCTCAATGCGCGCAAGGCGTCGCTCGAGGAGGCCGATCTAGCGGCCAAGCTCGCCGCCGAGTCCATTGACGTGACCTTGCCTGGCCGTGGCCAGGCCTCGGGCGGTCTGCATCCGATCACCCGGACTCTGGAACGTATCGAACAGTTCTTCACTCACATCGGCTACGGCATTGCCGAAGGCCCTGAGGTCGAAGACGACTATCACAACTTTGAGGCGCTCAACATCCCAGGCCATCACCCGGCCCGGTCGATGCACGACACCTTCTATTTCAACGCGAACATGCTGCTGCGCACCCATACCTCGCCGGTACAGGTCCGCACCATGGAAGCGAACAAGCCGCCGATCCGCATCGTCTGCCCAGGCCGTGTGTACCGCAGCGACTCGGATATCACCCACTCGCCGATGTTCCACCAGGTCGAAGGCCTGCTGGTGGATCGCGATATCAATTTCGCCGACCTCAAGGGCACCATCGAAGAGTTCCTGCGGGTGTTCTTCGAGAAAGAATTGGCCGTGCGTTTCCGTCCTTCGTTCTTCCCGTTCACCGAGCCATCGGCTGAAGTCGACATGGAATGCGTGATGTGCAGCGGTAAAGGCTGCCGCGTCTGCAAGCAGACCGGTTGGCTGGAAGTCATGGGTTGCGGCATGGTCCACCCTAACGTGCTGCGCATGTCCGGCATCGACCCGGAAGAGTTCTCGGGCTTTGCCTTCGGCATGGGCGTTGAGCGTCTGGCCATGCTGCGTTACGGCGTGAACGACTTGCGTCTGTTCTTCGACAACGACTTGCGGTTCCTCGCGCAATTTCGCTAGTCGTAACGAATCTTTAGGAGAGCAGGATGAAATTCAGTGAACAATGGCTGCGTGGCTGGGTAAGCCCGCAGGTAGATCGCGACGCGCTGGTTGCGCGTCTGTCGATGGCCGGTCTTGAGGTCGATAGCGTTACCCCGGCCGCCGGTGTTTTCAGCGGTGTGGTTGTGGGCGAGGTGCTGAACACCGAGCAACACCCGGATGCCGATAAATTGCGTGTGTGCCAAGTCAGCAATGGCGCGGAAACCTTTCAGGTCGTGTGCGGAGCGCCCAATGTGCGCCCGGGCCTGAAGATCCCGTTTGCCATGATTGGTGCCCAACTGCCTGGCGACTTCAAGATCAAGAAGGCCAAGCTGCGTGGTGTTGAGTCCAACGGCATGTTGTGCTCTCAGGCTGAGTTGCAGGTAGGTGAGGGCAATGATGGCCTGATGGAGTTGCCGGCTGACGCGCCTGTGGGTCAGGACATCCGTGTTTACCTGGAGCTGGAAGACGCCAGCATCGAGGTCGACCTGACCCCCAACCGCGGCGACTGCCTGTCCCTGGCTGGCCTGGCCCGTGAAGTGGGTGCGCTGTACAACGCGCCTGTCACTCGTCCAGTGGTTGCTGCCGTGCCGGCGGTACACGACGAAGTCCGCTCGATTGAAGTATTGGCGCCCAACGCTTGCCCGCGTTACCTGGGGCGTGTGATCCGTAACGTCGACCTGTCCAAGCCAACCCCGCTGTGGATGGTCGAGCGCCTGCGTCGCGCTGACGTGCGCAGCATCGACGCCGCCGTCGACATCACCAACTACGTGATGCTGGAACTCGGCCAGCCGTTGCACGCCTTCGATCTCGCCGAAATCAACGGCGGCATCCGCGTGCGTATGGCCGAAGAAGGCGAGAAGCTGGTGCTGCTCGATGGCCAGGAAGTCAGCCTGCGTGCCGACACCTTGGTGATCGCCGACCACGCTCGCGCCCTGGCGATTGCCGGCGTGATGGGGGGCGAGCACAGCGGTGTATCCGCGACCACCCGTGATGTATTCCTTGAAAGCGCGTTCTTCGACCAGATCGCGATCGCTGGCAAGGCCCGTTCCTATGGCCTGCACACCGATGCGTCGCACCGCTACGAGCGTGGCGTAGACTGGAAGCTCGCCCGTGAAGCCATGGAGCGCGCCACCGGCCTGCTGCTGGACATCACCGGCGGCGAAGCCGGCCCGATCACCGAAACCGTCAGCGAACAGTACCTGCCGTCGATTGCGCCGATCACCTTGCGTGCCAAAAGCGTTGAGCAAATGCTCGGCCTGGTCATCGAGCCGGCTGAAATCGAGCAACTGCTGTCCGCTCTTGGCCTGGGTATTTCCTCGAATGGGGAAGGGCAGTGGCAGGTTGCAGTACCTAGCCATCGCTTCGACATCAGCCTGGAAGTCGACCTGATCGAAGAGCTGGCACGCCTGTATGGCTACAACCGCTTACCGGTTCGCTACCCGCAAGCGCGCCTGGCGCCGCAACCCAAGGCTGAAGCGCGTGCGCATTTGCCTGAGCTGCGCCGCCTGCTGGTGGCCCGTGGGTACCAGGAAGCCGTGACTTACAGCTTCATCGATCCAAAGCAGTTCGAGTTGTTCAACCCAGGTGTTGAACCGTTGCTGCTGGCCAACCCGATTTCCAACGACATGGCCGCCATGCGTTCGTCGTTGTGGCCGGGCCTGGTGAAGGCGCTTTCCCACAACCTGAACCGCCAGCAAGACCGCGTGCGCCTGTTCGAAAGCGGCCTGCGTTTTGTCGGTCAACTCGATGGCCTCAAGCAAGAGCCGATGCTGGCTGGCGTGGTTTGCGGTAGTCGCTTGCCGGAAGGTTGGGCACAGGGCCGCGACGTGGTGGACTTCTTCGACGTCAAGGCTGATGTGGAAGCAATACTGGGCTTTGCCGGTGCGTTGGATGCCTTTACCTTTATGCCGGGCAGCCACCCAGCCTTGCATCCGGGCCAGACTGCGCGCATCGAGCGTGAAGGTCGCCTGGTAGGTTTTGTCGGCGCCATTCACCCGGAACTGTCGAAAACGTTGGGGCTGGACCGTCCAGTCTTCGTATTTGAGCTAGTCTTGGCTGAAGTTGCGTCGGGCAAGATGCCTAAATTCAGCGAGTTGTCGCGCTTCCCTGAAGTGCGCCGCGACCTGGCCCTGATCGCCGACCGTGACGTCGCCGCCACTGCCGTTCTGGATGTAATCCGTGAAAATGCAGGGGAATGGCTGACAGACCTCAGGCTATTTGACGTCTATCAGGGTAAAGGCATTGATCCGCATAGAAAAAGCCTTGCAGTCGGCTTGACCTGGCAGCATCCATCGCGCACTCTTAATGACGATGAGGTGAATACCACGACGCAAAATATCCTCACCTCGCTCGAACAAAGGTTGAACGCCACGTTAAGGAAGTGACGTATGGGGGCTTTGACGAAAGCTGAGATGGCGGAACGTCTGTACGAAGAGTTGGGTCTGAACAAGCGCGAGGCCAAGGAATTGGTCGAGCTGTTTTTTGAAGAGATCCGCCACGCTCTGGAAGACAACGAACAGGTCAAATTGTCCGGTTTCGGCAATTTTGACCTGCGAGACAAACGCCAGCGGCCTGGCCGCAATCCAAAAACGGGAGAAGAAATCCCGATCACGGCTCGCCGTGTGGTCACCTTTCGTCCAGGGCAGAAGTTGAAGGCCCGAGTTGAGGCTTATGCTGGAACCAAGTCATAACGACGAGCTACCCGTCATCCCAGGCAAGCGCTACTTCACCATTGGTGAAGTCAGCGAGCTGTGTGCGGTCAAACCGCACGTGCTGCGCTATTGGGAGCAGGAGTTTCCTCAACTCAACCCCGTCAAACGCACCGGGAACCGTCGGTATTATCAGCGCCAGGACGTGCTGATGATCCGACAGATCCGCGCGTTGCTCTACGACCAGGGGTTCACCATCAGCGGCGCACGCCAGCGTATGTCCGGTGATGAAGCCAAAGACGACACCACCCAGTACAAGCAACTGATCCGCCAGATGATCTCCGAATTGGAAGATGTACTGGTGGTGCTGAAGAAATGATTCAAGCTTTAAAAATACTTCCACATTTCAAAAGCTTGCGGTATATTCCGGTTCGCTTCGTTAAGAAGCGAACCCAGTAACACGCCTAGTCGGGGCGTAGCGCAGTCCGGTAGCGCACTAGCATGGGGTGCTAGGGGTCGAGTGTTCGAATCACTCCGTCCCGACCATATTTTTCAATGACTTAGCCGAACTCTAACCAGTTCGGCTTTTTCATGCGTAGGGACTTTTGCGGGGGTTCATCCCGTTTTCCTCCTCAAGATTGTCAGTGCCGGCCCGCGTGAATCCGTCGCTGACACTTTGTTTGCCTCCGTGATCAACTGCTCAAGCTCTGCGGTAGAATAGTGGCTGGTAACGCTGCCATTCTTGTGCCCCAAGAGCGCCTTCCGATCTTCCAGTGTCACCCCTGCTGCACGCAGCCTTCTCCCAAAGGTGTGCTTGAGGTCGTGAACCCGAATTGATCTGAACCCAGGGTGTGCCGGCGACTTGTGTTCCAACTCCCATTTCGCGGCTGCTCTCACCCTGGCCTTCTTCCACGCCGTGTCATTCATCCGATGCATTGGAGTCGGACCGCGCTCGTCCGGCTGCCCATAGGGGAAGACGTACTTTGAGCTAAGGCCGCGCTGACCATCAATGACCGACATCGCCACCTTGTTCAGCACCACCAGTCTCTCGTCGCCGTTCTTCACGCCAGATTTTTCACTTCTCCCACCAAAATCGGCAGGGATCAGGAAGACACTTGTTCCCAGTTCCGGCACTCGAATCTCCCAATCCCATTGAAGCTTGCAGACCTCCTGCTCTCGGCACCCGGTATTCACCTTGTAAAGCGACATCCGCAACAAGTGATCCGGAATCTCCGAGAACAGTGTTGATTGCTCCGCCCAGGACATCGGGTAGGGCTTCCTGCTTGACTTCGCCTCTTCCAGCATCGAGATCATCGGCACGCTATCCAACCACGGCCGCTTCTCTGCGTCTCGCCATTTCCTGTGGCACAGGTTCAAGATCCGAACGACACGTTGCAAAGCAATGTTGACCGTCCGGTTCGATACGCCTGGCTTTACCTTCCCCTTGTCGTTCATGGTCGGCTTCTGCCGGTCCCGTTTGAAAGCAGCCAGGGTTCCGTCATCTATATGGGTGATTGGTAGATCCCCAATGTACGGGTCCAGCTGCTCAATGTGTGAGGCGGATAGACCGATTGATGCCTGATCCTTGAACTCCACCAAGAACCGGGTGGCCGCCTCACGCCAGGTTCGCACTTGGCGAACTCCGTAAACCTTTTCCTGCCTGAGCTTTTCCAGCCGGTGAATCAGGTATTGCTCTGCTTCTTCCCTCTCGCTTGCTCCAGTGCTTTCTTGAAGTCGGCAACCTCTGACGACTTTGTCGATGTGCCAAATCCCGTTCCTCTGATAGAGGCCCGACATTGTTTTTCGCGCCATTGTTTTGCTCCTTGGCGCCCACTGCGGGGCAGATTGTTGTCCTCATTGGCCTGCTTTTCAATTGCCATGGACTCAGCCCAGGAATCTGCCCACTGATCCAACTCGATCCGATCGAAGCCAATGCCCTGTTTCCCAATGGGGAATTCGCGGACGTTAGGCCGAACGGTTTTGTTAAATTCTTCCCGGCACATGCCCAGGTACGCAGGGGCAGTTGACGCTCTTAGGAAGCGCGGCGCGGTCTCTTTGGTGGGTAATGCGGTTGACTTTGCCATGGAGTCATCACTGGTCGATGGAGGAGGTGGCTTGCACTGACTTCCTGACGGGAAAGGCTTCGCCCTCCCATTTTCCAGGCTTGCCGCGTATCGCGCCATGGAGGCCGTATTGGTGTGGCCTTTTGCTGGTGAACAGCTTTTCACACGCCTTCAGCAAGGCGCCTTCATCTTCTATTTCCAACAACTCCTGGCCAGCCATAGAACCCACCTGAATCCAGCCGGATTTGTCGCGCCCGTAGTTTTCTGTCTTGAACAAGCGAAACCTGTTTCGGTGTCCGGTACCAGGCGAAGAGGTTTCGGTGTTCATGTAGAACGCGACGCCATCAAGGCGCACCCGCAGCACTGTCTTAGCCATGGAGTTCACCACCTTGAAAGTGGTCTGCCAGCACCTTGCGCGCGTCGATGCCGCACGATGCGGACATGGCGTAGATCTGGCCGAAGGTGGTTTCTCGGCGCTGCAGGGCGTTGAACAGTTCTATCAGGCGCTCGCCCAGTTGTCCGTTGCGGCGGCTCATTGGCCCGAACTCGCAGCAGGCGGGAGCGGGGCGCCGGCATTTGCCAGTGCGTCCAGTAGCAAGGTTTGGCGATTCTGTCCGTCCAGATACTGGCGCACGGCTTGGATGAATACGCTGTTCATGCTGCGATCCGAGGCGTTCGCAGCCGCTTCAATGTCGGCGCGCAGACCGTCAGGCAGTCGCACCACAAACTTGTCTGCGGTGCGGGAATCGTATTGGTTGGTGGTCATGATGATCTCCTGGCGAGCTCCCTACGTATTGGGAGCTGAATGAGTGGGGTTATTCGCCTGATTTCGGCGTGGTGACGAGGAGGAATAAGCAGGCACTCGCAATGAGCCAGACTGCGGTACCGAAGAAAGCCGCAGCCACGTCGAAATCCGAGGAACTGCTGATCAGGTCGCTGGCGGCAAAAAGCAACCATGCGCCAGAGGCTGTGGTGTAGAGCAGGATGGAAATCATCACCTTGAATAGCTGAAGCGGTGTGATGGGTTTACGGGACATTCACTTTCTCCAGGGCGAGCAAGGGCCCGCCGCGTTGTTGGCTTTCGCAAAAAATTGAGGTGCTCTTGTTTCGCCATGAGGTGGCGAAGGAGTGGCTGTAAATTAGCAATAGCTAAATAAATTAGCAAATTGTTTTTTGTGATTTCAGTTTGCTAATTCACATACCGAAATAAAACTCGCCTGGGCTGTCTCGTAGTGGCGAAGTAATGGTGCTAAATTCTGAAAATCAAGCGCGCCATAGCATCGAAGATATCGCCTTCAATCTAGAGCTGCGCTGTCTAGACTTGGGCAGCTCGCAAAAATGCGTGTAGTGATGCTGATGCCATAGCACTATGGGACGGGTTATGCGGATGAAGTGCGGTGGGAAAGGTTGTGGGAGGCAGACAGGAATAGATGGGACTGGCTGTTAATTACTTTTTGCTAAAGAGATTTACCTATGGAGCATCAGACCAACGGCATTGCAGCGTCATCCGACGATCTGCAGCAATTCAAATTGAAATTTGGTCAAATTCTTCGTTTTCTTGAGTTTGCGTTCCCCGTAATCACGTGTCCCCAATGTGGACAAGATGCTGGGTGGCTATTTGATGGTCGACCAGGGCTGAAAGGTGTTGAGCAAGAGCTTGCTATTTATCGAATGGGGCATAGCTCCCACGAGCTCGCTCACCCCTTCTATCTATCGAGCTGCAACAATTGTGGTTCTATACGGCAAATTTCTTGCCGACGAGTACACGCATGGATAGCTGAAAATCCCGAGGAAGTAGCGCCGTGAGTGTCGTTAGTGGTCCGTGGAGTACTGAGGGAGCAGCCGGAATTGCTGTGGTAGACGATCCGTTAATTCCAGTGCATGATGAAAAAATGAGTGAGATAACCCGAGAAGAATTCAGCGCTAAACTCGAGACCATGGAAGTAAAGATGGATGCTCGGGTTGAATCCGTGTCGGCAAAAATCGAAGGGTTTCTTGCTGTGCAGGTTGAGCGCGATAAGCGTCTAGACGCTGTTCTTGCTCAAATCAGCAAGGATAACGGAGAGACGAAGTCCAGCATCAGCTCTATGAAAACTACACTCATAGTGACTGCTGTCTCGACTGTGCTAGCAATCGTGCTCGGTGTAGCTGGATTCAATACAGCACTTACATCCAATATGCTGGGCGCCTTCCAGTTAGGCAAAAGTGACCAGACCAGTGCATCGGAAACGATTACAACGCAGGCACATAGGGTTGCTATTCCTCCGCCCTCAACACCTCCTGCGCAGCAGAAGTAACTTAAGAAAGCCCGGCCCAGCACCGGGCTTCTTGTTCTGCACCTTCCCACTCAATCGCTCTATCCGAGAACTCAACATGCTCGTAGACCTTCCCAAGATGCTTCGTTGCCGAGAGGCGAAGGCCTGCCGTATGCTGCAACTCAGCGAAGCCCATATTTACCCATTGACCCATTTTGTTGATCAGCTTCGCGAGAGTGCCGGACTAAGTGCGGGAATCCCCTATTTTGATCCTTGGGATGGAGGTGTCGACGCTGGAGCGTTATTCCTGCTGGAGGCACCAGGGGCAAAAGCGGTAGCCTCGGGTTTTATTTCACGCAACAACCCTGACGAAACCGCGAAGAATATGTTTGAGCTCGGGGTCGAGGCCGGCATTGATCGCAAACACACAGTGCTTTGGAATGTCGTGCCTTGGTACATCGGGACGGGCACGAAAATACGAGCCGCCACCCCTCTAGATCTCGAGGCAGGGCTTCAACCGCTGCCTCAATTATTGGTACTGCTACCAAAGCTACGGGCTGTCGTTTTACTGGGGAGAAAGGCAGAGAGGGCTGCAGCTGCCATAGCCTCCGTCCGGCCCGATCTGAAGCTGTTCATTTGCGCCCACCCGAGCTCGCTATATGTAAATAACGCAATCGGTAACCGCGAAAAGATTCTTACAACCCTTCGCCAGGTCCGCGCATATTTACAGCAAGGTTGACTTGCAGGGCCCAGCCAGCGCTGGGCGTCGTGTATCTGTTCCTTCAGATTCCTTTCACAATCGAGCGCCTATGGTTCCACCAGCTCCTCATGAACACCTTTAAGCCCGCTATCCCCCATCGCGGGCTTTTCTTTGCCTGGAGTTTGCCAATCACGCCAGTGTTTACCTAAGCTGCATTTTTCTATGCCCTCGAACGGAGTCGAAGCCATGCCCGCCCCACAATACTCACTTCCTGACACGCTTGAACGAATCTACGAGAACCAGCTTGCCCTGGAAGAGGCGCTGATGGAACTGACATTGCTCGTCGAACGCCAAGGCAGCGTCGAGGCTGGCGGCAACGTGCGCGGTGCCCTGGAGACGATCGGCGAGAACGCCGGACATATCAAGCAGGGCCTGGCTAGGTTGAGGGCACAAGGGCCGGATTGATCAAGCAGCAACCGTTGATAGCCCGCCGATGTGCGGGCTTTTCGTTGAGGAGCTACCATTCCCCCGCCTGCTCATACACGGAGCTTCGCTTGCGCTCACCGACGGTCAGCACCAGGATAACAATCCGCTCGTCCTCAACGCGGTACACAGGTCGATAGCCGGCGCCTCGCAATTTGATCTTTGTAGCAGTTGCTATATTCCTTAACATATATTGCCTCGGACCCTTAGCCAGCTATACCGCGTTCTCAGAAAATGGGAAAAATATAGTATTAACTATCTGGATTTTCTATCGTTCTCTTTTGCCTGAGGGAGAAGGGGAGATGGAGAAATCGCCGGATTTCACATTTTGAAAGGTTTCATCAATCATTGGTTGAAAACTAGGGTCTCTATACATTCCGCTCAGTACAGCCATTGTTTGCGCAGCGGCACCGGCAAAAGTAAATCTTGAATTAATAAAGCTACAGCTTTCAAATCCAATTTTGGCTTGGCCATCAATAACAATCTCGGTGCCATTGAATTTGCAGCTGACAAATTTTTTGCCACTGGTTAGTACACGCTCAACGCCAAATAACTTATCAGCTATTAGTTCTAGAGGTGCGTCTTTAAGCTTTCTCCTTCGCGTTCCATATAAAATCCATCCGAAGAATATTGCAAATGCTACTAGCAATGTGAGCCAGATTGGTATCGTTACAGTATGTGATAGGTAATCTTTATAAAGGACGTCCCAGCTAACGAGAAGGCCTGCAACGGTTGCAAAAAATGTGAAAAAAAACATCGCGACGACTATCACGGGGTTTTTTGTTAAGAACTTTGAAAGCTGATCCATTGTGAGGCTCCGTTTTTATGCTATTCAATGGTAGTGGCATATTAATAGCCTGCATTGCTGGAGAATTCCAGTCTGGAGAGTCAATACCCTTGGGGAGTGCTCAGTACGTTCACAGTGCGTTATGGTGATACCGGTGTCGTCTTCCGTATGCCTAAACATCGTGGGTATCTAGAGCAGCCAAAAAATTCCCTCCCCTTGTAGCGTCCCTTCCTCGCAGTTCGCTGAACGACGTTACTTCCACAAAGTGGACAAAGCCCGAGCTGCGCCCAGTCTGAAGCGGGTGACTTCGGAGGAAGTAAAGCCTGGGCTGCCTCGCGCTCTCTGCGATCCCGGGCTTCAGATCGGACGCTGAAGAAGGAATAGATGGCTATCCCGGCCCCAATGATCAGTAAGAATATGAATCCGCCGGCACCTCCACCGCCCCTTCCTGAGCTTCGTCCGCGCCCAGAGCTTCTGCCACCGCCGTGCCCGCCTCGAGCAAGAGTCGTCGTGGTTATGGTGAGCAGTGCGAGCGTCAACAGCGCCCTACGGCTCATGTCCTTTTTGTTCATGCTGGCTCCGTGCCTTATCAGCGGTTTGCTGACTCCACCAACCCCAAGTGCCGGCCTCAACGCCTGCGTGCCCAGTCATTTTGGGTGTGTTCCTCGGATGCGCCGCAGGGCTATTACATTTTGCTAACGGGCTGGTTAGACTGAGTGCCATCGCTGGTTGGATAGCCAGTGTATGCGAGGTGGTTCCACCGCCTTTCAATCAGACAACCTATTTCAAAAATGAACCCTGAGGAGGGCGCAGAAATGGAGCGTATTTATCGCCTTCTGGATTGGGTTGACTTGGCTCAAGCTGTGGATTGGCTCGGCAAGCTCACGGGGTCGCCCATAGGTGAGGGGGAATTATCGAAGCTGGTGTTTTCGAAGCAGTGTGACGCCTATATCCAGGCACTCGGGCTGAAGGGCTACTACATTAACGATGAGGGATTCGAAGTAGATGTTATCGGCCGTGGTTTTCAGCTAGTTCTTGGTATCGAAACTCTTAGAAAAGCTGACAAAAAAAATGGCAAACCGGAGAAGCGCAGATTTAGTCTTGAGGGTGCGCGGTATGAGCCAGACCCATACGACAACGAGATAACTCTTGTCGCTGACTATGACTACTGGGAGGCCATCACGGAAGATGAGAATGGCTATCCTGTGTATTTCAAGCCTGCTGACATTGAAGTCTTGGCCGCTAGAATTAACGAAGTGCCCGAACAGCCTGATACTGCACGGCTTGAAGATCTGCGGCTGCAGCTTGAGCAAGAAAAAGCAGCGCGAGAAGCGGTCGAAGCCGAGCTTCAAGGACGACGTGCCCAAGATGGCAAAAGAGCTCTGGTCGATATGAAAAATATGCTCATGCATGACCACAAAGAGTTTGTAGCTATGCAGGAGCGTGCGGAGCAGGCCGAACGAATGGTTACGGCTTTGGACCGGCAATTAACTGACTATATAGAAAAGATTCGAGCTGGTGACAAACTCATCGAAGGGTTGACCCAGGAGTTACGGAAACGTCATTCCCACGAGCGCCTCCCACCCCAGGTCACTGAATTAGTCAGTGGCTTGTACTTTCCCTACGCAACTAAGCAACTCGAGGCCATGAGGGATGCTGCACTGGCTCATTGGAACGATCACGACAGATCCAAGCCGGCACCCTACGGCATCCAAAAGACAGTAGCTACATTCCTAGCCGCCCGGACAGGCGAGAACGCTAGGAAGCTCGCCGAACTAGCCGCAGCCATCAAGCCCGATGATCTTCCAAAAGCCTGACATAACAACCTGACATAGTGTCATGTCAGTATGTCAGGTCTGTCTGACGGTGCGCTTAAGCCTCAATCTGTTTCCAGTCCCAATCAATGGCAGGAAACAGCATGACCGACTTGAATGATCATTCGAAGCAATTGGTGAGTGCCACAATCTATAAGTATTTCGCGCGATTCTGTCCGAAAAATATTGAGAAAACTCTGAAAAGAGGCGGTGCATTACATCGATTCGTATAGACGTTCGAAAACCGGCGGACCGCACTTGACTCATTTGATCCAGTTATGAGGATCACCACAACTGGATATGGAGAACGTCTAAGTCTTCTTGCCGAGCATCTCAAGGAGCTTGGCATAGCCGCCAGGAATCTCAGCCTCCAACTGCGTCATCAAATCGGGGTTTCTGTCCATACGGTCCTTCATGCCGGCCGCGACTATCTTGTTTACCGCCTGCTCAAACGAGATGCCTTCTCTGGCAGCAAAGTCTTCAATTGCTTTTTCCTCTGAGGCTTTAAGCATCAAGGTAATTTCACGGCCTTCGTCATCACTGCCTTCGCCGGATAGCTCCTCCGCTGTCACTCCCAATGCCTCGGCAAGCTTGAGTAGAACCCCGAGACGCGGTTTTGCCTTCGAGGCTTCGTAGCGAGAAATCTGAGACCAAGTTATGCCGACAGCGCCTGCCAGTTCCCGCTGTGTCATGTTGGCCGCTGCCCTAGCTCGGGCTAACCGCTTGCCAAACAATGCGTCCAATTCATGCTCCGTCAGTGCAAGTAAAGCCATAAAAGTACACGGCTAGGCGTGTACATGCAAAAAAAGCAACATGTTGCTTTACAAAGGCAACAAGGAACAATAAAGTCAACGCTCAGACAACGAGGGAAGCTTCATGAAAGGCGCAGAAAAGAAGGTAGTTGGCGTTCGTATAGTTGTGGTGATGCGAGAGCTCCTTGAAAAAAAGGCAGTTGAGAATGGACGCAGCCTCAGCAGCGAAATTGTATTCCGGCTGAGAAAATCCCTGGAACGTGAAGATGAGCAAATCAGCCAGGCATAAAAAACCCCAGCGCTGGCCGGCGCTGGGGTTGGGATTAACGAGATCAGCTTCGAGGAAGAAATCGTCATGAATAAGCATACCGAAGTAAACGAAAAACTCAATGCTGGCGCCTTCAAGGGGCCGGTGACCGTTCCGCTTTCATTCGTCCGCTGCAACGTTGAGCGACAATATTTGTACAGCGTTTGTCCAGGCGTTCCTGCTGTCGATGCTTTGAATCAGGCATCTTGCGTTCTTCATAGCGTGAGGTCGGCGCTGGAGGACGCGGGAATGGCAGAGCTCATCGTTACTCCAAGCCAAGCATGGTTGCTACACATGGCGGTCGAGTCTGCTAAGGCGGCTATCGACTCCGTCGTTGAAGGTCTGGAGAAAGCACGATGAACACTATCTCCATTCAATCCGAGCGGTCTTCTGATGGTGCGCCACGTTTTCTGCAATCGCAAAATGTGGCGCGGACAGGTTTTATTGGAATAGTCGCTGTTGTAGATGGTGAGGCGGTCACAACCACCCTGGCAATCGCCAAAGGTTGCAAGGTCGACCATGCCAGTGTCATTAAGCTGGTGCGTACCTATCAGGGGGACCTTCAGGAATTTGGCCCTATCGGATTTGAAATCCAGAAGGGTTCATCTCTTCCGCAGGGTGGCTTCGCTAAGGCAACCGAGTACGCGGTGCTCAATGAGCAGCAGTCCACACTGATCATGACCTACATGCGTAACGGGCCAGTCGTTCGCGAGTTCAAAAAGACCCTCGTTAAAGCTTTTTGGGGGCTTGTTCGTGGGAAAGGTTTTTCAGTGCCTCAAACCCGCGCTGATGCGTTGCGGTTGGCTGCCGATCTGGAAGAACAGAACGCTGCCCTCGCTATCGAAAACCACAAGTTGGAAGTGAAGGTGGAGCAGGACGCTCCCAAGGTGGCCTTTCACGACATGGTGGTGGTGTCGCACAAGAAGTACAACGCCGCCCAGGCTGCCAAGATCATTGGCACTGGCCGCACCAGGCTGCTGCAGTTCATGCGGCAGAAGGGGTGGGTGACCCGTTCGAACGAGCCGTATCAGGCGAAGATCGAGGCCGGCCTGCTTGATGTGAAGCTGGGCACCTTCGAGCATCCAATCGACGGCACGATCCCAACGTGCTCCACGTTGATCACTGGGAAGGGCCTGACGAAGCTTGAAGCTCTGTGGCGGGAGCGAGACGCAGACTTGTTGGCGTAGCAATGAAGAGAGCCCGGCCCAGCGCCGGGCTTTGTTTGAGGGGGAGGATTTATATTGGTGGTCGAGCAGCGGGGGTCGGCCTGTCTGACGCCTTCACCACGATGGATGCCTGGCAGGATAACGAGTGTTAAAGTCCTGCCTCTATTTTGAGGGATGAGCCCATGACGCAGGAAGAACAAGCCGTTTCTGAACGCGCTGTGGTATTTGCAAAGCAAAACCGAACCCGCATCGCCCGGGAGTTGGCTTGTTTGGAGACTTATCCGAGCGATGAGTACCCCGTCTCTGTATTCATGGCTGGGTCGCCAGGCGCAGGGAAAACCGAAGTGTCCAGGGCATTTATTGGGATGATGCAGGCTGGTGGATCGAACGCGTTACGAATCGATCCAGACGATTTCAGAGACTATTTTCCCGAATATACGGGCCGAAACTCCAGCCTTTTCCAGCGTGGCGTGACAACATTTGTTGAGCGAACCCTGGATCTGGTTTACCAGCAACGTCAATCGTTCCTGCTGGATGGGACTCTTGCGAATCTTGAAGTGGCGCGACGAAACATCTCGCGGGCCCTTGATAAGCAGAACAGGTCTGCCCAAGTAATTTACGTGTACCAGCGTCCTGAGCTTGCGTGGGAGTTTGTTCTCGCGAGAGAGAAAAAAGACGGAAGGAATATTCCTTGCCCTGAGTTTGTCAGACAGTTTTATGCTGCAAAAATGTCTGTGTGCGCGCTGAAACGTGAATTCCAGGATGCATTGCAGGTGGATGTGATCATCAAAGACAACGATGGAGGAAACGAGGATATCGGCATTGACCTTTCGGCTGACGAAATTGACGTGTTTGTCAGCCAGCCCTATGATCAAAACGAGCTTGAACGTATTTTGAACGGAGAATCCCAATGAAAGGCGAAAAGGCAGCAGACGCTTCGACGAAGATTCATGGTTCGTCGAAAATGTCTGATTTTTTCCGCCACGGGTCCGTGGAGGAAAGGCGAGCCGTTTATCACATGGCAGCTAGTGCAGCCATTGAGGAGCAGAGGGAAGTGATCCGCTCAGCGAAGCCCGGCGAAATCCTTACTGTAAAACCTCGGTAATTCCATATCCGTGTCCTTAAGCCCAGCCTTGCGCTGGGCTTTTCGCATCTGGCTCAAGGCTTTTCAGCGTTGGCCTTCTCAAGCAGGGCGGCTATGCCCTCAAGCAGAACCAAGTCCGACTCCCTGAGTCTTCCCTTCGCCGCGGCCCTGGCGAGTTTCTCAATAACCGCAACTGCCCGCGGCGTAGCCTTGTCCTGAAGGGCCTGGTAGGCAGACGCGGCCTCTCGCACCACATCCTGACGAGTGTACTCACCCTCGATCAATGCTGGCCCGTGCCCGTTCGGGTTGACCAGCACACCAGGCGTGAGCCCGATTTTCTTCTCAAGGTTGAGCGCCGCTTTCTCACCCAATGAACGGTGCCCATTGAGGATCTGTGACAAATACGAAGCGTCCAGATCGTGCTGGTCGGCGAAGTCTTTCTGGCTGAGTGGGCCGATGACACGCCGCAGCGCGTCGACCCGAAGAGTTTTGATATCCATAGGCGAATAGTGTCCCTGCGTTAGCAAACAGTAAATTATAAAATGCTATTGCTATTGGGATTAGCAAAATGTAATCTTGGCTTCTTTCGGAGACAAACATGACGCTACTCGAACTCATCCGGTCCCTCGACACACCTTCGGTGGAGTCGTTGGCCAAGCGCAGCGGCACCAGTGCCGGGAACCTTAAACAGATCGCTCATGGCTTCCGCCGAGCAGGCCCAGGCCTCGCCATCAATCTTGAACGAGAGTCGAGCAGGGCGGTGACCTGTGAAGAGCTCCGGCCCGATGTCGACTGGGCCTATCTGCGCAATTCAGGCCAAGAGCCAAATCTTTAATCCCGATTAAAAGAAGCCCTGATTGAGGGCGCATATCTTCGCCCTGAGCTGAACGTTCCGCCACGACAACCACGAAGAGGTTTCCCGAAATGGAACAGGTACACCGCGCAATACATGAAGCAGTTCTGGAGGCGGGGCCAAAGCAACTGGCTCACCTGATGGGTATGAGCCACACCGCATTGCTCAATCGCAGCAACCCAAATGATGACTCGCACCGCCTGAACCTGGAGCAATTTCTCCAGATCCTGGTGCACAGCAAGAACATTGAACCGCTGGAACACCTGGCCAACACATTGGGCTATGCCCTGGTGCCTCAGGCGCGGCCGGCGAGCAAGAACCTCATCGAGGCTCTGGTGCATCTCGCGGCTGAGTACGGAGATGTTTCTCGTCTCGTGCATGACGCCCTTGCAGATGGCCGCGTTTCACCCTTCGAGAAAGCGAACATCCAGAAGGAAATTGGCCATGTCCGTCAGAGCTTGCTGGTGCTGGAAGAGTCCGTCAAAGCGGCGTGATTACCTATCCGAACGGCTAGGTAACAGAGGAATAAAACGGGCGGAGAATGATTTTTGCCCGGTGCAGAAAGCAACAAACCCGGCGGGAACCGGGCTCATCTAATCGTCCTGTGTGATCAGGACTACACAACTGCAGAGGTATCAATCATGGCACATGCAATTCGTAGTAAACAAGTTCGGTCGCCTGTTACTGAGCGCATTCAATCTAAACCCCGGCTGGTCAGTGTGCCCAAGAGCGTGTCAATCACGCCTACGGTGCAGCCTTTTGATGAGCGGGCAGGCTTTACCTACTACGAGGTTCAAGTTGTTTATGAGGACGCGGGATTAAAACAAACCTACCCCGGCGTGCTGGATGAGTGTCTGGCATTAGAGCTGAAGGCGATGCTCGAGCCGGAAGTAGCCCCTTACCCTGTTCGTATTTCGTGGGTAGCAGGCTGGGCAAAAGGATTCGAAAACTTCCTCCGGATGAACGACCGCGTAACAGACATGATCCAGTCAGTTCGATCGGCTGAGCGTCCCGGGCACGAGTTCCTGGCTCGTCTTGGTCAGTTCGGTCCGTATGAAAGTTACGCGCCACAAAACAGCCAGGCAGAAAGCGTGGCGCCGAATCTCTCGGAGGTTCGGCCATGAACCAGGTCATTGACTCTAAGAGTCCAGGCTTCAACAAAAAACCTTTCTACCAGGTTGAGGTTTTCGACGGGCGTGGTGTGTACGGCTTCGGCCTTGGGCTCACTGATGAGCGAGTTGCTCGTGACCTGCTCGAGACTCTCGGTCGTGACCTGCTTGGCCGAATAACAAAACTCCATACACTCGCCAACCCACCAGAAGAGGCCCGCGGGTACCAAAAGCATAGGCAGTTTACCGAGCAGACTCAGCGCATAAAGGCGTTGATTGATATGTGCGCGAACGAGCCTTCGCCTGGCCGCGCCTTCTTGGTTGCCTTTGTGCAACAGCATCGCGCTGCAATGCCCCTCAGTCATATGGCTTCAATGCTTGAGCATGCCAAGTACGAGCCCGACTTTGATGAGTTTGCCTATATCCCACTTCACCAATCTGCAATCGGGAGGGCATACCCATGAGCGAAATATCCCAAGAGGTACCTGTCACCGTCATCAACGAAGCGCACTTCGAGAAATATCCCGATGCCGCGCTGTTGCTGAAGTGTTTCGAGGTCGTCAAGGACGCGCTGGACGTCATCGACGAGCCGGAGTACTCCATTGAGAAAGAGGACGACACTCATCTTGACCTGTACCGAGCCTACTACGCACTCATGGTGTTGTTCAGGCGTAGGACTGGTCACGACGCGAGGCAAGTGGCCCAGGATCACTTTGAGGCAATGAGCCGCCACTTGCTGGAGGGGAAGCCGCGACCAGAAAACAGCATTCCCGTCGTCGTGTTCCCTGGTGAGTGCCTACCGGATGAGGCATTCACTGGCCTGACGGACCAACAACTGGCTTGCGCGGCGTTCAACTACAGCGATCGCGTTCGAGTTCTGATCATGGACCACTCACCGCAGGCTTTGGCGTTGGACGAGGCTCGCACGCTCTCAATTGACTCCACCACAGCACTGTGCCTGCTGGTGTTGCGCCTGTCTGGCGGCTCAATGGAAACCATGGGTGCCGGGATGTGCCGCAAGCATGGGGAGACGCTGCAATGATCACTTCACTGGAATCAACTGCGGGAATCCCCGTAATTAAACCTTCAACGACCTGCACCATCGCCGGCCCCTGGCCAACCTACGGTAACTTCCGAACGCTTCCAGAGCGCGAGCGCTGGGTGCTTTACGGCAGCGCCAAGGCCTACCGCGAGTCGCTGGAGCGCCAGGGTTTCGGGATGGCTGAAACCTACGATGCCTTCATCCGTCGCGTGACAGAGGAGCTGGATATCTGATGGCGCGCATTAGGACGATCAAGCCAGAGTTCTGGAGCAGTGAACAGGTTATGGAGTGTCAGCCTCTGACCCGCCTGCTGTTCATTGGCATTTGGAATTTTTGTGACGATGGCGGCAATCATCCTGACTCGGAGAAAACCATCAAGGCCCGGGTTTTTCCCGGTGACGAAATCAGCTCGTCGAGTATTCGTCGAATGCTCGACGAGCTGTCGTCGAACGGTCTTTTGGCCTTCTACGAGCACTCTGGCAAGCGATATTTGCATGTCTGCGGGTGGGAGCATCAAAGGATCGATAAGCCAACCTTCAAGTACCCGGAGTTTGTCCAGTCCCTGGTGGTGTCCAGTCCGCCACTTTTAGGGGCTGACACTGATGACAACCAGAAACCGGGGCCTGTAGGTGATTCCGTCGGTGAATCCTCTACGAACATTCGACCACCGCTCGTAGAGGCCTCGTCGAATCCTCTGCTAGTCCTCGACCCCGGAAGGGAAGGGAAGGGTAATAGGAAAGGAGAAGAACAAGATCAAGAGCATGTCCATCGTCGCGATGCTCCACCGGACGACGCGCCGTTGGAATCTCAAGCTGGAGCAAATGGGCAGGAGCAGCGCGCACCTGATCAACCCGCTCTGGCAGATCCCAAGCCGAAGCGAAATATCAAACCCGCCGCTACGGATCTGTTGGACGGCTTCGATCAGTTCTATCGGTTGTACCCGCGACGCCAAAATCGGCCAAAAGCTGAGTCGGCCTGGAAGAAACTCAAACCTGACGCCGGATTGCGCGAAACCCTGCTTGCTGCACTGGCAAACCACCGGCTGAGACCCGACTGGATCAGGGACGGCGGGCAGTACATCCCGCTTCCGGCGACCTGGCTCAACGGCCGATGTTGGGAAGACGAAATCCTGGCGAACACCGAGCAGTCCCATCACGTGGACCTCGACAAAATTGACCACACCATCGGGCTTGAACGTCAGCCCGATGGTACGTATCGAGTAGCCCGACCATGATCAAACCAGCAATCATCAACACCACTATCAGCCGTTGCGTCGAGCACGGCACGTTTGAAAACAGTCTCGTTGAGTCGTTTATCGGTGATGCACAGTGGAACGGCTGCCCGCGCTGTCACTTCGATGCACGGCATTCCACTGACGAAACCGTCGCCACCGCTGCCCGGGACGTGCAGTTTGCTCGTCAGCTCAATGCGGATCTGATCGCGTCAGGTATCCCTCCACGGTTCCGGGCTGCGACGCTGGAAAACTACCGGACGGACAGCAAGCCAGAACCCCAGGCCGTTGCTCTTCGCCAATGCAGGGAATACGCGGAACGGTTCGACGTGCACTGGCAGGCCGGGCTCTCGATGATGCTTCTGGGAGAGGTCGGTACCGGCAAGACACACCTGGGTTGTGCGGTGGCGCAGCACGTCATCCGTCACCACGGCGCCCATGCCCGGTATACGTCCGCCCTGGCGATCATTCGTGATGTGAAGGCAACGTTCAGCAAGACCGCAGAATCAACTGAGCACCAAGTGTTCAGCGCACTGCAGGTTCCCGATCTGCTGGTGATCGATGAAATCGGCGTTCAGCACGGAAGCGACTTCGAGCGTCAGGTGTTGTTCGAGGTGATCAACAACCGCTACGAGCGACTGCAACCCACCATCGTGATTTCCAACCTGGGCATTCTCGGTTTGCGTAAATGCCTGGGAGATCGAGCAGTGGACCGGCTCAGCGATGCCGGTGGTCCTGCAGTGTTATTCAACTGGCCTTCAGCCCGGGGTGACGTATGAGCCGCGAACTATTCAGTGATGAGGCCGAGTTCGGCATCCTTGGGGCGGTGTTGCTCAAGCCCGAGTTGTTCGACGAGATCAGCAGTAAGGTGGACGTGTCCGATTTCCATGATCTGGAGAGCGCTGCGCTTTACCAGGTGATGATTGATTGCCACGCCGCCGGTGTTCCCATCGACGTTGTCACCTTGAGCGATTGCCGCCAGCGCCTGCCCAGTGGCAAGTCGACCCTGGCTCACGCGGGCGAGGTCGCCATGAATGTACCCAGCGCCGCCAACTGGAAGGCCTACGCCCGTATTGTTCGGGAGCGGGCGGTGTTACGTCAGATTGTGAACGCCGCGTATGTGATCAACGACACGGCCAACGAGGAGCGCCCACTCTCCGAGGTTATCGCCATGGCCCAGCAGGCCACGGCAGATCTGCGCGACCTGGACGACGATGGGCAGCAGGATTACTACAAAGCCAGCGAAATTCTGCCCGCGGTGATCGACACCATTGACTCGAAATTTAACAAGACTATGCCTACAGGCCTATCCACAGGCCTTGAGAAGCTGGATGAGTTGGTGCGGGGGTTACGGCCTGGGAACATGATCGTTGTTGGCGGGCTGACCGGTTCAGGCAAGACCATCCTAGGCTTACAAATCGCCCAGCACGTCACCTGCAAGCTCGCTGGGGCCGGTTTAGCGTTCTCCATGGAGATGACCAAGGAGGAACTCGTTACGCGCGGCCTGGCGTCTCTTGGGGGGATCAATCTAAGCGCGCTCGATAGCGGTGACCTTCAAGACGATGACTGGCCGAAGCTCACCAGCGCCGCCAACGTCCTCAAGGGTGCCAAGCTGTACGTCAACGACCAGGCCGGCATGACCGTGGCGCGTATACGTTCGATCGCCCGCCAGTGCCAGCGTCGGGAGGGGTTGAGTGTACTGCTGATCGATTACATCCAACTGATCAGCGCCGAGAGCAGCTCGAACCGTTCCCTTGAGGTCGGGAAGATCTCCACTGCACTGAAGAACTTGGCCAAGGAGCTCAAGATTCCTGTGATTGTGTTGGCTCAGCTCAACCGTGGTTCAACCAATCGCCCGGATAAACGACCGCGCCCCAGCGATATCCGCGACTCCGGTCAGATCGAGCAGGATGCTGACGTGGTGATCTTGGTTCATCGCGATATGGAGAGCGAGGAGGGCCAAAACGGTGTAACCGAGTTGATCGTGGGCAAGGTCCGTCATGCGCGCGTGGGCTCCTGCATGGTCCAGCAACAGGGGGAGTATGTTCGCTTTGTCGACTTCGAGGGGCGTACACCGAGCAACGAAGAGGTGGAGATGGGCCGAAGCTTTGCCAGCAAATTCAAGGGGAACAAAAGCCATGAATAACGTCACCGCGGCGTCACCGCGCAAGAGCATGACCCCGGTTGAGTGTAAGTTCCTGAAGGCCGGCAATCGTCTGTTGCTGGAAAAGGCCAATGGCCGGATTGGATCTGCAGCGTTCATGGACATCATTGCCGACTGGCACGCTTCACGGTCAGTCCTGGGGTTTGAGGCGTTCGCTCGTCTTTGGATCTTTGAAGGCAATGCCAAGAACAAGATCGCTGACAAGCTGCTCCGAGAACTGTTCGGCATGGATGAACCAACCCCGAGGAAAGCCGCATGAAAAAGCGCACCTACGTCGACAAGCCGCTGGGCGATACGGAATACCTGCTGGAACAGTGGGGTTGGTGGCGGATGGACGGGATGGGCGTGCCGCGCTACGTCTCGCCGCTGCTCGCGCTGATGCGGGACAATGTCCAAATGCCGAGTACCGCCAGCTATGTGATCACTGATGACCTGGCACTCGCGGTTGATTCCGCGATGGCCAAGCTGACGCGCCGTAACGAGCAGATGGGGCTGTTTCTCTGGCTCTATTTCGGAGCCAAGTGGACGATGGTGCGGATAGGTGAGTCGGGCAAGATGTCAGAGCGCTCTGCAAGGGAAATAATCAAGGCCGGAGTTGGGTGGATTGACGGGGTATTGCAAGGGATGAGCGAAGCCGCATAAATAGTCCTTTCATGCCGGATGCCGACCTGTTTTCATGGCAGCGTGTTTAGCTGTTCCAGCGCGACACCAGATAGAAGAATCCCGGCCGTCGAGTCGGGATTTTTTTTGCTTTATCCTCTAGGATGGCAAAGCGCCAGATGTTCTGGGCTTTAAGAATTCGTAAGGAAGGAGTCGCTATGATGGAATTTTTCGATGAGCAGGGTAAGCCCGCAGCTACTGTGTCCTTTGACACGCTGAAAGCTTTAGCCCCCCTGACTGCTAACCCATCCGAAACCCTTAAGAAATTAGGGGTCGACGATGCAGCGCTGGAAGCTGCACTTACCGAAATCGCCAGAATCGCAGCCTCCCGCTGAGATCGCATAAGCTGCGCACCCAGCACTGTCGAGGTTGATATGCATAGAAGCAAAACACTACTTCACGCGATCATGGATTTTTGCGTAAACGGAACCTCAGAATGGAATCTTCATATGACCCGTGAGCAGCTATACAGCTCGCTCGATAGTGATCATCAGGAGCAGTGGCAGGAAATGGTCATAGAAGGGCATATGCGCATACTGGGAGACTTGGGGTACGTAACGCTGGATAGCTTTGGAGGCGTCGCCTCGATCGTGAGGGTCACATCCGCCGGTTATGACTATCTCGATACTATCGAACTTGCGGAAGGCTTGAAGAGCAATCCGTTTTTGCATTACCAACAGGAATGATTATCTGAACTGCCCCGCGTGATGTGGGGCTCTTTGTTTGTAATGGTGGCGCGCGTCGTGCTTTGCCGGAGGTAACGGGCTTTGAACCCCGGGCCGCTGGAAATGATGATTGTTCGACACAGATATTCGCCACCAACTCTCAAGCCCGACCACTGAGTCGGGCTTTTTGTTTGCTGGATTTCGTTGTGCTATTACTAGCGTCCCTATTTCAAAAGGATTTTGGTATGCGTCGCGATCTCAGTTTGGTTAAACATCTGTTGGATATGGTTCAGGCTCATGCGGATCATAGCGGCATTTATCTGATTGACTTGGTGCCGAAGTGGGAAGAGTCCAGCGGCAATCCAGATCAAGCGCTCACCGAAGATCAACTTGTGTATCTGTTGAATCGTTGCGCGGACGCCGGCTTTCTTTCCATCGGTTCTGGAAATCTGATTCAAATGACTTGGGCTGGCCATGAGTACCTGGATTCAGTAACGCTGACACATTCTAAATAATCGATATTTTCAATACACACGGGCCCTGGCATTTGCCGGGGCTTTTTCGTTACTGGAGGCCCGTATGGACGCCCCAGGCAGGAGCAGAAACAGCATGGCCAACCCATCGCCCGAGAGCATCGTAGAGGCTGTGATTATTCCTGTTGCCAACAAAGGTTTGGTCGTAGGAACGGTGACAGGGGTTGCGGGCTGGCTTTCCCAGGTGAACTGGATTGGCCTATCTGGCGTGCTGGTCGCGGTGCTGGGCCTGGTGATCAGCGCTTACTTTCAGATCCGCCGTGATCGCCGGGAGACCATTGAAAGCCAGGAGCGCATCCGTGTGATGCGCGAGCAGTGCAAGCTGTGAGCCCGCTACTGCGCCAGCGCATCGCCGTAACGGTGTTGAGCCTGAGCGCCGCCGGCTTTGCCACCTGGCAGGCAAGTGAAGGGTTCACCCCTGTCGCAGTGATCCCCACCAAGGGCGACGTTCCCACCATCGGCCACGGCTCCACCCGCTATGAAGACGGCCAGCCAGTCCGCATGGGCGACACCATCACCCGGGCCCGAGCCGAAGTCCTGGCCCGCAATCTGAACAGCCAGGCGGAAAAGCAGTTCGCCGCATCGCTCCCGGGCGTGAAGCTGCACCAGGACGAATTCGATATCTACATGGACTTCGTTGGCCAGTACGGAATTGGCACCTGGCTCAAGGGTTCGCCCCGCCGCGACCTGCTGGCCGGCAACTACGCCCAGGCTTGCAATGACCTGCTCAAGTACAAGTTCGCCGCCGGCTTCGACTGCTCCACGCCGGGTAACAAGCGCTGCGCCGGCGTATGGACTCGCCAGCTTGGGCGCCACGCTAAGTGCATGGCAGCGCAATGACTCGCTGCCTGATCGCCGCCATTGTGCTGCTGGTGATCGTGGCGGGAATCCAGACGCACCGCCTGGACAGCGCGCAGACCGATCACACGCAGTACGTAGCCAGCATCGCCACCCAGGCCCAGGAAGCCAGCGAGAAGGCCCGCCAGACCGAACAGCAACACCAACGAATTATTGACCAGGTACGCACCGATGCAGCCAATCAAAAGATCAGCGATGACGCTCACGCTGCTGAGCTTGTTGCTGTGGGTGTCAGCCTGCGCGAGCAACAAACCAAGCTGCTTGCCGACCGCGCCACCCTCCGTGCCCGCCTTACCGCAAGAGGCAAGACAATCGACGACCTTACAGATTTGCTCGCCCAGCTGCGCACAGAAGCTGACAACCATGCGGGCGAACTGGCAGCAGCGCTTGACGCAAGTCGCCGGGCCGGATTCGCCTGTGAACGCTCCTACGACGCCATGAGGGCATCCCAATGACCAAGTATCAAGTCAAGTCCGCCGGCGAAGTCCACGAAGTGCTGGCTGTCACGTTCACCCAGGGCGAGGATCTGCGCCTTATTGGTGAGGGTGGTGCAGTTGTGGCCATCTTCGGCGCGTTCGACTGGCTCAAGGTTGTCCCTGTTGTGACTGCCCCAGTCGTGGAAGATGATCCATCCACCGATAAGCCTGCGCTGGTAGGTGGGCAATGACCGATAAGCAGCCAACCGACTGGGAGCGTATTGAACAGCTCTACCGTGCCGGCCTGCTTTCAGTGCGTGAAATCGCCGCAACGTGTGGCGTATCCCATACCGCAATCAATAAGCGGGCCAAGGCTGCTAGCTGGGATAGAGACCTGAAAGCCAAGATCCAGGCCAAGGCTGATTCGTTGGTTTCCAAAGCCGAGGTTTCCAAAGAGGTTTCCACGCAGGCACTGGCAACCGAACGCGGGATCGTTGAAGCCAATGCCCAGGTCATTGCAAACATTCGCATTGCCCACCGGACTGACATTGGCCGCTCACGTCGCCTGGCCAACAAGCTGTTGGATGAACTGGAAGGGTTGACCGACAACCGCGACCTGTTCGACCGGTTGGGAGAGTTGCTGCGTGATGAGGATGACAAGGGCCAGGACAAGCGCAACGACTTGTACATGAAGGTCATTGATCTGCCGGCCCGCACCAAGACCATGAAGGAACTGGCCGAAACGTTGAAGAACCTGATTGCTCTTGAGCGTCAGGCTTATGACGTTGGCGCCGAGAAGCCAGGCGATGACCGCAGCCAACTGACGGAAGAAGAACTTGATCGCAGAATCGCCAAGCTCGCAGGCCAGGGCTGACAAGCTTGAGCTATTGGCGTTGCTGGAGGAAAAGGCGCGCCGGGATGCACAGAGGCGTCACCTACTCCAGTTCGACACGCTGTATGAGTGGCAGCACAAGTTCGTAAAGGCGACGGCCGATCACACGTCATGCATGTTGATGGCGGCCAACCGGGTGGGCAAGACCCGCACCGGGTTGACCATCGATGCCATGCACCTGCTGGGCGATTACCCCGAGGACTGGGGCGGCCACGCATTCGACCACGCGCCGATGTGCTGGCTGCTGGGGTTCTCGATGGAGAAAACCCGTGACCTGCTCCAAACGCCTTTGTTCGGCACGCTGGAGGGGGGCAAGTGGACTGGTGGGTTAATCCCCGCTGACCGAATCATTGCGCATCTGTCCGCCACCGGTACATCCGGGGCCATGCGACAGATCACCGTCCGGCACAAGTCCGGCAGTCAATCCACAGTGCAGTTCTGGTCCTACAGCCAGGGCCAGCACGCAATCATGGGCGACAGCGTCGACTGGTACCACATCGATGAAGAGCCCCGCGACAAAGCGATCTACCCGCAAGTGCTGACCCGTACCGCGACTGGTGACGGTGGCCGAGGTGGTCGCGGCATTTTGACCTTCACCCCCGAGAACGGGCGCACCGAACTGGTTGTTCAGTTCATGGACTGCCCGGCCGAGGGCCAATACATCCAGCGCGCCACCTGGGCCGATGCACCGCACTTGACCGCTGACACGCAGCGCAAGTTGCTGGGCATGTACCCCGAGTGGCAGCGCGACATGCGTTCCAAGGGGCTTCCGTTGCTCGGCACTGGGTTGATATTCGACTTCTCTGATGAGGATATTAAGTGCCAGGCGTTCCCATGTCCGCCGCACTTCTACGTCATCAACGGTATGGACTTCGGCTGGGATCACCCGCAGGCGCACATCCAGTTATGGATCGACATTGAGTCGGACGTTATCTATCTGGCCCATGCCTGGAAGAAGTCCCGCGTCACACCATCGACGGTGTGGGGCACGGTCAAGGCTTGGGCCGCAGGAATCCCAACCGCATGGCCTTCTGATGGATTGCAGTCTGAGAAATCTTCGGGTGAGCAGCAGAAGAAAGCCTATGTGGACGCAGGCTGGCAAATGCTCGATGTGCACGCTACCTGGGCTGACGGCGGTGTTGGGGTGGAAATTGGCCTTGTTGAGCTCTACGAGCGCATGACCACGGGCCGCTTCAAGGTGTTCTCACACCTGGCGGACTTCTTCGACGAGAAGATGAGTTATCACCGCGACGAGAACGGAAAGATCGTAAAGCTCAACGACGACATTCTTTCTGCCGTTCGTTACGCCTACATGATGCGCCGCCACGGGCAGCAGCGCTGGCAGCTTGAGACAAATGACTCAGGCAAATTTCAATCCGAATACGACCCTTACGCGAGTAACTGACCATGTGTGGACGCGGAATCAAAAAACTTGTGAACAAGGTGGTCAAGCTCGACCCCTTGCGCGGCGGCGACGTCATCCTAGAAGGGCTGGGCCTGCCGAACATGTTTGGCGAGAACACTGGCATGTTCAACAAGGCCGAGCGCGAGAAGGCAGCGGCAAAGGCAGCAGCCGAAGCGGCGGGCTCAACGTCACCAGGTGCTGCGCCCACCACCTCCAGCGACTCAGTGCAGGCCGCTGTAGAGGCTGAACGCAAGCGCCGCCTGGCCCAATCCGGCCAGAACGGCACCATCTTGACCGGTTCGTCTGGCGTGCTTGGCGGTGCCAACACCAGCCAGAAAACGCTGTTGGGGGTGTAAGTTGGCCGACTCCCTGCGCGAACGCTGCGAGAAGCGCTACACCGCTCTCAAGAGCGAGCGCGACAGCAACTGGCTGCCTGACTGGAAAGAGCTGGGCGACTTCATCAGTCCGCGATCTGGTCGCTGGAACAACACCGACACCAACGACGGCAAGCGCCGTGATCAGAAGATCATCAACCCGCAAGCGACGTTTGCGTCTCGCACGCTTGGCGCTGGTATGCACACTGGCATGACCAACCCTGCATCGCCCTGGGTGAAGTTCGGTACGCCAGATCCTGGCCTGATGGAGTACGGCCCGGTCAAGGATTGGCTGTACGCGGCCGAGAAGTCGATGCGCGAAGTCATGGCCAGGTCGAACCTGTACAGCGTTCTGCCCAACCGCTACAGCGAAGAAGGCATTTTCGGTACCGCGCCTATGGTGGTGATGCCGGACGATAGCGATTTGTTGCGTTCGTACCCCCTGGCTATCGGCAGTTACATGCTCGCCAACAACAGCCGCAACCAGGTGGACACGCTCTACCGTGATTTCCGCATGACTGCCCGCCAGATGGAGCAGCAGTTCGGCAAAGACAAGATGAGCCTCACGGCGCGGAACCTGCTGAGCAGCAAGCCAGACGCCTGGGTTGATATCTGCCACGGCATCGAACCCAACGACACCCGCGAGAAGGGCCGCAAGGACAACACCAACATGCCGTTCCGGTCGGTGTACTGGGAGAAGAGCGGCGACAAGGATTCGATGCTGCGTGAATCCGGGTTCAAGGTGTTCCCGGTCATGGCGCCGCGCTGGGACGTGCTAGGCGAGGATGTGTATGGCTCAGGCCCCGGCTCTACGTGTATCGGCACCACCAAGGCCATCCAGCTGATGGAGCGCCGTAAGGCCGAACTGCTGGAGAAGGGCGTGCGCCCGCCAATGGGAGCGCCGGCCAGCCTCAAGAATCAACGCGCCTCGATCCTGCCGGGCAGCATCACCTACCTGAACGATATGCAGGTTGGGGCCAAGTTCGCCCCGCTGTATGAGGTTCAGCCTGCATGGCTCGGCCAATTGCGTGGTGAGATTGCCGCTGACAGCTCGATCATCGACACCGCGTTCTTCGTCGATCTGTTCCTGATGATCAGCCAAATGGACAGCGTGCGCACCGCGTACGAGATTGCCACCCGCAAGGAAGAAAAGTTGCTGATGCTCGGCCCAGTGCTGGAGCGCCAGACCGATGACCTGTTAGACCCGCTGGTTGATATGTACTTCAACCAGATGCTGGAGCAATCGATTCCGCGCTGGACTGGCATGTTGCCGGGTGCGCCACTGTTGCCGCCGCCACCGAAAGAACTGGCGAACATGGATCTGCGCATCGAGTTCACCAGCATCCTGGCTCAGGCACAGAAGGCCATTGGCGTATCCAGCATCGAGCGCGCTATTGGTTTCGCCGGCACCGTGGCCACCGTCACCCAAAGCACTGAAGCGCTGGACCTGCTCGACTCCGACGAAGCAATGCGCCAGTACTTCGAACTGATCGGCGTGCCCCCAACGCTGGTACGGGCTGATGACATGGTTGCTCAGATCCGCGAGCAGCGTGCCCAGGCGCAACAAAACCAGCAGATGCAGCAGGAGCTGGGAAGCGTCATCCAGGGCGCCCAGGCGCTTAGCCAGACCGACACGGGAGGGGATAACGCCCTAACCGCGCTTGTAGGGGCGATGTGATGACCGAACGACAGGAGCCCACCGAGCAGGAATTGCAGGACGTCGCCGACTTCAAGTGGCTGATGGGCGACAGCCGAGGGCGCCGCTTCATGTGGCGAACCCTGGGCCATTGCAGGATTTTCCAGGGCTCAATAGGCCCCACCGACGCAATCACGAACTTCAACGAAGGCCAACGCAATGTTGGCCTTCTTCTTTTGAGCCAGGTCAACGACCTGACCCCATCGCTGTACGCGGTCATGGCTGCCGAGAACGCGCCAAAGCCGATTGCTGAACAACCCCAGGAGACAGATGAATGAGCCCTTTGATGATGAAGCTGCTTGGCCGCGTGTACATGAGCGAGGCGGAAGCAAGCACTACTGGTGGTGGTGAGACTGCTGCGGCGTCCACCACCGAGACAGCCGCCGAGGCGGCAACGACCACCACCACTCTGACGCCTGCCGCAGCTACAGCAGCAACCGAGACAGCCGCAACCGAAGCCGAAACCAAAACCCCTGAGCAGATCCAGCAAGACGCCGATGCAGCCGCGAAGCTCAAGGCCGAAACCAGCGCGCCCGAAGTCTACGAGGACTTCACCCTGCCAGAAGGCATGGAGATGGATGTGGAAATCCTGGGCGAGTTCAAGAACCTGGCCAAGGAACTGAACATCCCTCAGGTCAAGGCCCAGCAACTCATCGACTTCCAATCGCAACTGGCGAGCAAGCAGGCCGAGGCATACCAAACCGCCGTCACCAAGCAGGCCCAGGACTGGGCCGCTGAAATAAAGAACGACCCTGAAATTGGCGGTGAGAACTACGACAAGAGCGTAGCCAGCGCTATCAAGGTCATTCAGTCCTTCGGTGACCCGGCATTGACCGAGTTGCTGAATACCTCCGGGCTGGGCAACCACCCGGCGCTGTTCAAGTTCTGCCACCGCATCAGCGCGGCTATCTCGGAGGACAAGTTCGTCTTGCCGGGTAGTCAGACCAATGCACCCAAAGAAATGACCATTGTTGACGCCTTCAGCTAAGGCATTCATAAACCGTAGGAGATACACAGATGGGCATCCTTACCTCCACCATGCCGACCCTGATCGATAAGTTCAGCAGGGAAGACAGCACCAAAAAGGTCATGAAGATCGTTGAGCTGATGGCTAAGCGTAACGACATTCTTCAAGACGCCGAGTACCAGGAGTGCAACGACGGCTCCAAGCACAAGACCACCATGCGTTCCGGTATCCCCGAGCCAACTTGGCGCATGTTCAACCAAGGCATTCAGCCAAGCAAATCAACCACCGTGCCCGTGTTGGATACCACCGGCATGATGGAAGACTACGGCCTAGTCGATAAGGCGCTGGCTGACCTGAGCGGTAACGCCGATGCTTTCCGCACCTCCGAAAACATGGCCAAGTTGCAGGGCTTCAACAACAAAGCCGCCCGTTACATGATCTACGGCAACACTCAGGCAGAGCCTCAGGCGTTCTTGGGCCTGGCGCCGCGCTACAACGATAAGTCGGCAGAGTCGGGCGCCAACATCGTCGATGCGGGCGGCACCGGCTCCACCAACACCTCCATCTGGTTTGTGACCTGGGGCGAGATGTCTACCCACCTGCTGTATCCGAAAGGCAGCGTGGCGGGCTTTCAGCACAAGTTCCTGGGCCAGCAAACCGCCCGTGCTGAAAACGGCGGCGACTTCGAGGCGTACCGCGATCACTTCAAGTGGGATATCGGTATGTCCGTCCGTGACTGGCGCGCAAACAGCCGTATCGCGAACATCGATGTCACCCAGTTGACCCGTGATGGTGCGACTGGCGCGAACATCATTGACCTGATGATTGATGCTCTGTACCGCATCGACAACCCGGAGCAGGGCGAGGGCCGGACCATCATCTATGCCAACCGCACGATCCAGTCGTGGTTGCACAAACAGGCGATGAACTCCAAAAACGTCAACCTCACCCTGGGCGAGTACGGCGGCAAGAAGATCCCCGAGTTCCTGGGCATCCCAATCAAGCGTATCGACGCCATCCTCAACACCGAAGCCCGCGTAGTCTAACGACTGCGTGGCTTTCCCCTATTCAGGAGAGACCATCATGCTTTTCGACGCAAAGCTGCTCATGTCGAACGCCCAGGCAATCACTGCCTCCGCAGCTTCGACCGACGTCATCGACCGTGGCGACAACAAGGACGTAGGTCGCGCCGGTGACATTCCCCTGGTCATTCAGGTTGTTGAAGCGTTCAACACCCTGACCAGCCTCACTATCGAGCTACAGACCGATGACAACTCGGCGTTTTCCTCGGCTCGCTCACTGTATTCGGTGGTGGTCCCCCTGGCCGACCTGAAACTGGGTTACCAGACCCCCGTCATCACCCTGCCGCAGAAAACTGAACGCTTCCTGCGCCTCAATTACACCGTGACTGGCACCGCCCCAACACTGGGCAAGGTAACCGCCGGCATCGTTGCTGGAGTGCAGACCAATGCCTAAGCGCTATGAAGTACTTGAGCGGTCGTTTATCAACGGCCGACTCTATGAGCCCAAAGAAACTGTCGTGCTGGAGATTGATAGCCCGGGCAGCAATCTCAAGGAGTTTGGGGCTGCGAAGGCGCCAACCATCCAGAAGGACGCTGATGGCTTGGGCCTTGGCTACGTTGCTGCGCGTGGTGCTGCGGGCAAGTACGTGATCAAAGACGACAAGGACCAGCGTGTCGGTGAGTTCATCGGCAGCAAGGCGGAAGCGGAAGTGGAAGCCGACCGGCTGAATGCTGGTGGCGAAGTTGTTGTGCCAACCATCCAGAAGGACGCTGGTGGTGATGGCGGCGCGGGCCAAGACAACACCAACGGCAATGGACTGCCAGACGCCTGATCACCAGCAATACACCTTACGGGCCCTTCTGGGCCCTTTTCTTTTTCTGAGGTTCCCGAATGTCCAGCGACGTAGAGATTTGCAACATCGCGCTGTCGCGTGTTGAACACACGCAGCCCATCGTTTCGTTCACGGAAAAGAGCAAGGCGGCCGAACTATGCCGTGTGTTCTATGCCCCGCTGCGTGAGCTGGTGTTGCAGGCGTTTCCCTGGCCATTCGCGGAATCTGTAGTTGCACTGGCAAGCCTGGGCAACCCTGCTCCTGGCTGGGCCTACCGTTATCGGTACCCGGCCGACTGCCTGCAAGTGCGTGACATCGTACAGCCAGGGTTTCGCCGCTCGCTCACCAGCGATATGCAGATCCCCTACAGAATTGGTTACGACGCAGGCGGCCGGGTGATTCACACCGATCAGCCAGAGGCTGCGTGCCGCTTCACCTTCAAGGTCGAGGACTCCACGTTCTTCGACCCTCAATTTGCCGACGCGCTGGCCTGGCGCCTGGCGATGGACCTGGCTTTGCCGCTCAGTTCCAAGCCTGACCTACAGCAGTTCGCGGCCCAGCAATACCAAATAGCGCTGACCATCGCTGAGGGCTCTGCTTTTGAGGAATCCCAGGACGATCCCGAGCCTGAATCTGAATTCATTACGGTGCGATCATGAGCGGAATACTCCAGCCGACCTTCGCGGCGGGCGAGCTTTCGCCATCTGCCAGCGCCCGTACCGATATCGCCCGCTACTACACGGGCCTCAAGCTGTGCCGTAACTTCATGGTCATGCCATACGGCGGCGTGCGTAACCGTGCTGGCACGCGCCTGGTGGCCGAGGTCAAGGATTCGACCAAGCTTTGCCGGCTGGTCCCGTTCCAGTTCAACGACGTGCAGACCTACATTCTCGTGTTTGGCGACTTGAACATGCGGGTTATCAAGGACGGTGGCCAGGTGCTGTACAGCGCCGGCCCCAACATCGGTACGCCATTCGAACTGGCCATGCCGTACACGCAATATGACCTTGCATCCCTGAATTACACCCAGTCCGCCGACGTGATGACGTTCGCGCAGCCAGGGTACAAGCCACGTGAATTAAACCGTCTGGCACACGACAACTGGACCACCGCCGAAATCAACCTGGCCCCGCGCATTGCCGCGCCAACGTCTGTAACCGCAACAAGCAATGGCGGCACAGGCACCCCACAGACCTGGCGTTACCAAGTCACCGCTGTGCTGGATGACGGCAACACCTTGGATGAGTCCCTGCCAACTACCTCAAACCCAGTCACGACCCACACAGACATTGCGTCGGCAGCCATCACCTGGCCCGCTGTCACCGGTGCAACGTACTACATCATCTACAAGGACAACGCTGGCGCCGGGATCTATGGGTTCATCGGGCGCGCCACCGGCACCACCTTCACGGACCAGAACATCACGGCCGTCAAGACCGACACGCCACCGAACGGCAATGACCCCTTTGTCGGCGCGGGTAACTTCCCAGGCGCCGTGGTGTATTACCAGCAGCGCCTGATATTCGCCGGCAGCAATTTGCAGCCACAGACCGTGTGGACGAGCAAGACCGGCCTGTTCAAGAACTTCGGCTACTCGGTGCCCAACAAGGACGATGACGCTATTACCTTCACTTTGAGCAGTAACAAGGTGAACCGGGTTCGCCATCTGCTGGGGCTGCGCAAGCTGCTGGCGCTCACCACGGGCGCAGAGTTCACTATTTCGGGCGGTGACACAGGTTTGTCGGCAAAGACCGTGCAGGCCGTTCCAGAGGGCTACGACGGCACAGCTATCGTGCCGCCCGTGGTGGTGGGCAATAGCGCGGTGTACGTCCAGGCACGGGGTAACCGGGTGTCATCGTTCGGTTACTCCCTGAATGCTGACGGGTTTGCCGCTGACGATCTGACGCTGTTCAGCGCGCACCTGTTCAAGGGCAAGGAACTGACCAACGTTGCTTACCAGAAGGTGCCCGACTCGATTGTCTGGTATGTGCGTGATGACGGTGTGCTGCTGGGCCTGACCTACGTTCCCGAACAGCAGTTGGTGGGCTGGCACTGGCACGACACTGACGGCTTCGTCGAGTCCATCGCCTGCATCCCCGAAGGCCAGGAAGATGTGTTGTACATGGTGGTGCGCCGCAACATCAACGGCGTGCAGAAGCGTTACATAGAACGCATGGAAAGCCGGCAGATAACCAGCATCGAGGACGCTTTCTTTGTTGACTGCGGCCTGACCTATGACGGGCGCAACACCGACGCCGCCAAGACCTTCACCCTATCCGGCGGCACAACCTGGCAGTTTCCCGAGGTCGTTACCATGACGGCGGTCGGTCATGCCCCGTTCACTGTCGGGAGCATCGGCGCCGATTACTCATTGAAGCGCCAGGTGACCGACGAAAATGGCGACCCGGCTACGGAAATTGTGCGCGTTGAAGTGGTCGGTTACACCAGCACCAGCGTAGTTACGGTCAAGCTGTTGATCATCTGCCCGGTATCGCTGCGCGGTGTGGCCGTATCTGCCTGGGCCCGCCAGGTCAAAACTCTGTCCGGCCTGGGCCACCTGGAAGGTAAGACCGTTTCAATCCTGGCCGACGGCAGCGTACACCCCCAACGCGTGGTTACTGGTGGTTCCGTTGCATTGCAGGAAGCCGCAGGCATCGCCCACGTAGGGCTGCAATACATCTCCGACATGGAAACCCTCGACCTTGAGTTGAAAAACGCCAACGAGACGGTGCTCGATAAGAAAATCTCTGTCACTGGCCTGACCGTTCGTGTCGAGGAATCGCGGGGCATCTTTGCGGGCAAAGACAAAAAGAACCTGTACGAACACAAGACCGACCGGGACGACTACGAGTCGCCTATCGAGTTACTTACAGGACAGGCTGACATCCCGATATCAAACGACTGGCAGGGCAAAGGGCGCGTGTTTATTCGACAGTCCGACCCACTGCCGCTGACCGTGTTGGCGGTGATTCCGGAGGTGACCATTGGCGGTCGCTGACGTTTTGCCCATCGAGCCAGAGGATATCCCGGTAATCCTGCGCGACGTGCGCCAGGCCGATATCGACGAGATTGTAGAAGGGCTCGGCGTATCCCTGGAGCGTGAGCTGCTGTCCGGCATCAACGACAGCCTCAACGCCCGCAAGATCGTGGTTAACGGCCACATCGTCGCCGTGTTTGGGGATGCGGTGCACAGCCTTCTTGGATCGGTCGGCGTGCCCTGGCTGATCAGCACCACCCACGTCGAGCGCCACGCCCGCGCCTTTCTCAAGGTCTGCAAGCCCGAGGTGCAAGGGATGCTGACCCGGCACCGCCACCTCATCAACTACGTCGACGCCCGCAACACCTCGGCCATTCGCTGGCTGAAATGGCTTGGCTTCGACTTCGGCGAGGCCGTCCCGTATGGGCCCAAGCGCCTGCCGTTCTATCCCTTCACCCTGAACCGAGAGGAATAACCATGTGCTGGATGGCATTGATACCCGTCGCCATTGGCTTGGCCGGCAGCATGATGCAGGCCCAGGGCCAGAAGCAAAACGCCCAGTTCCAGTCTGGAATGATGGAACAGAACGCCGCGTTCAAGCGACAAACCGCTGACGAAACGATCAACGCCGGCAACACTTCGGCGGATTGGCAGCGCGTGCGCGCCGGCCAGGCAGTCGGCACACAGCGCAGCGTGCAGGCCGCCAACGGGATCGACGTGAACAGCGGCAGTTCGGCCCAGCTGCAGGACGACACCGCCATGCTCGGCGAGCTGGACGCGCTGACGATCCAGAACAACGCCGCCCGCGAAGCATACGGCTATCGCGTGCAGGCCAAGCAAGACTTGCTCAATGCCAACCAGACCGTGCAGAACGGCAAGACCGCCGCCATGGGCTCAATCCTCGGCGGCATCGGCGGTGCATTCGGTTCGTTCGCGGGGGCTCGCTAATGCCACGGGTACCGACATACGACACGGCGCAGGTCCAGCAGCAGCCAACCCGGCCCATTCAATTGCAGGGCGTGGCGCCTGATACCACCTCGATTGCCCAGGGCTTGCAGAGCTTTCAGCGTGGCGCGGAAATCTTGGCCAACAAGTCCAGGGAGCAGGCCGATACCGCCTCGATCATGGATGCTGATCGCAAGCTGACCGAGTGGCAGCAGAACACCATGTTCAACCCGGAAGGCGGCGTATACACGCGCAAGGGCGGGGCTGCGCTTGATATCACCAACCAAACGCTGGGCCAGTTCGAAGAGGCCCAGGCCAAGATCGCCGAAACCCTGACCAGCGAGCAGCAGAAAGCGCGCTATGCGCAGATTGTCGCCAGCCGCCGTAACTCACTGTCCAACGAACTGAACAAATACGAGTTCGCCCAACGGGAACAGCATTACGACGACACGGCCGAAGGGCAGCGCCGGAGTGCTATCCAGGGCGCCGCCCTGTACGCCAACGACCCGCAACAGCTCGCCTACTACCAAGCCAAGATGAATGTAGTTGAAGGGTCTGAGGCGCAGCGCAAGGGCCTTCCACCCGAGCTTGCCGAACAGAAACGCCTGGAGGCGAATACCCGACTTAATGCAGCAGTGATTGAACAACTGGCTGCGCGTGACCCGATGAAGGCAAAGCAGTACTTCATGGATAACGCTGTCAGCATGACCGCCGACGCTCAACTCAAGGCAGCCTCGATGCTCAAGCCGCTTATTGATCGACAGGTTGGCGTCAACGTGGGCAGCCAGGCCGTGCAGGATGTCAGCAGCCAGGACAACAGGGTGTTCGCCTCAATCCTGCAGGCTGAAAGCGGCGGTAAGCAGTTCGACCGCAACGGCCAGCCGATGACGTCCAGCCGTGGCGCCATTGGTACCGCTCAGATCATGCCCAGCACTGGGCCAGAAGCGGCAAAGCTTGCCGGTGTTGAATGGGATGAAAACCGCTTTCGCAATGATCCGGACTACAACCGTCAGCTCGGCCAGGCCTATTTCCAGAAGCTGACCAACGATTTCAAGTCACCAGCGCTGGCCGTGGCTGCCTACAACGCTGGCCCAGGCATGGTTAACGATTGGATCAACGGCACCAACACCACCGGCAAGAACGCAAGCAAGCTCAAGCTGGGTGACCCGCGCACCGGTGAAATAAGCCAGGCCGAGTTCCTGGACAGGATCCCGTTCAAAGAAACCCGCGAATACACTGAAAAGGTGCTGGGCAAGGCATTGCAGACTCACGAACCAAGCTTTGGCCAGGTAGCACAGGCCATTGATGCGCGTGACGATCTGACCGCCGACCAGAAATCAATCGCTCTGAAAGCCGCAAAGCAGCGCATCGACTGGCAAGCCGAACAGCGTAAGCAACAGGACGCGCAAAACCTGGAATCTGCATGGGATGTGGTTTTGCAGGGCAATAGCTGGGACACGATCCCCGCCGCCACCTGGGCCGCGCTGCCCGCCGAAGGCCGCAAGCAGATCATGGATTACAAGCCAGGCCGCCCAACAGACCAAGAGGTCTATTACCGGGCCCGCGATGAGATTGTCAGCGGCAACGAGCTGAATCTATTGGGGATGCGCGCCAAGCTTTCTGATTCCGACTTCCAGGAATTGACGAAACTCCAGCAGGATCGGCGCGAGAAAGGTGCCGAGGTCACATCGTCCATTGGCAGCAATGACGATATTTTCAAGGAAGCCCTGCGCAATGCCGGTATTGACCCCAATGCAAAGGCCGGGAAGTCAGACGCCAAGTCTGTGGCCGCTGCCCGCCGGTACGTCGACACGCAGATCCGCGCCCTGGAACAGGACCAGGGCAAGAAGGCCACCCCCGACCAGGTGCAGAAGGTCGTAGACCGGGCATTCATCCAGGGTGATGTGCCTGGCTCCGGCTTCATGGGGATGTTCTCGTCCAAGAAGCGAGCCTTCGAACGTGAGCCCGGCGATCAGGTGATTGTCCGGGACATCAAGCAAATTCCAGCAGACGAACACCAGCAGATCGTCGAAGCGCTCAAGCGCCATGGCCGCGTGCCCAATGACGCCGACATCTTGAAACTGTTCAATGAGGCCAATCAATGAATCGCTACGACGAAATTCTCACCAGCACCGGTGAGCAGGCCGCCGCCGAGCCCAACAAATACGACGCAGTGATTCAGCGCCAGCGCGACCTGCCGAACCCGCGCAACACCTTGAGCTATGTCGCTGACACCAACCCCGACGAGCAGGCGAACATCCAGCGCCTGGCAGAACTGACCGGGCTGGCGCCGGAAATGGTCTCGCGCAACCGCCCGGAGATTGAGTGCAAGGCAAAGCTCGACGCCGTGGACTACGACGCGCTATTGAGCCGTGCGCCGGTCACCAACCAGTTTTTGACTGACCCGAATAACGCAGGCGTGGCCCATGACGATATCGACGGTCTGTCGAACGTTGAGGGGGCTTTCGACAGCTTCGTCAAAGAGTCGGGTCAGCAGCACTCCACCGGCACCTTGGATGCGCTTTCCCGTGGGGTTGGGCAGCTCGGATTGATCGGCGAGGCCGGCGCTAACCTGCTTGACCGGTCTCTTTCCTCGGTCGGCGGGTTCTTCGTCAACATGCTGGCCCCGCAAAGCGCGCTTGATCGCAACGGTACGGATGAGCCGAACTACACCGGACAGACTGACAACAACGTCGTCAGCGCTGTTGAGGGCTACATGGCTATGCCTCGGGACCAGCGCATTGCCTTCGCTGGCCAGGTGTTTGATCAGGCGCGCTCTGGTGGTGCTGGCTTTGGTAGTGCGGCGGCGGACACCGGCATGTACGCACTGCGCAACCCAGGGCTCATTGGTAGCGCGCTGACTGAGGCATTGCCAAGCCTGGTGGCCGGCGGTGGGTTAGGTGGGCTTGCGGCGCAACCGGTAAAGAACTTTGCTGTCAGCCGGTTGGCCAGCACCTTCGCCCAGCGCGCCGCAGAGAAAGCCATTGTGGTGGGTGGCGTGAACTTCGGCGCCGGCGTTGCTGGTGGTGCGGGTGAAAACCTGGCCGAAGGCTTCAAGAAAACCGGCGATATCGACCAGTCCTACGCATACAGCCTCAAGCGCACGTTGGCCGAAGCCTCTGTAAACGCCCTGGGCGGGATGCTACCCATTCCATTTGCTGGGCGCGGCATTGGCGGAAAGCTGGGAAACGTCGCCGCCGAAGGTTCGGCACAGGCCGTAGGTGGTGCAGGTGGTGCAGCAGCGGGCGCTGCCGCCGTGGGCGAAGAGGCGAGCGGGGGAGAGATGTTCTTG
Organism: Pseudomonas paralactis; assembly: GCF_001439735.1. Classification (GTDB taxonomy): domain Bacteria; phylum Pseudomonadota; class Gammaproteobacteria; order Pseudomonadales; family Pseudomonadaceae; genus Aquipseudomonas; species Aquipseudomonas paralactis. The sequence goes on along the minus strand of NZ_JYLN01000001.1, from coordinate 270,742 downwards.
AATGCCGCCCTGGGCCTGGCCACCGCACCGGTTGACGTGGCGATTGCCGGCGCCAGCTCTGGCCGGCGGTACTGGCAGATCGAACAAGATCTGGCCGCAGTCCAGCGCCTGGGCGATATGGCGAAAAGCTCCAAGATGTTCCAGCGCTCGCCACAGCGCGCCGAGGCTTTGATTGCGCGCTTGAAGGAGCAGGCCGGCGGGAACGTGGAAAACATCCTGGTCCCGGCTGAACAGTTCCAGCGTTACTTTCAGGAAAACAACCTTGACCCTGAGCAGTTCGCCACGGCGGCCACCGGTAACTCTGGGGCCCTGGGTGAGGCCCTGACCCTGGGCGGCGATATCTCTATCCCGCTGGAAAAGTGGGCCTCCGTTATCGCGAAGGATGGTCACCACCGGGGGCTGGAGCAAGAAATGCGCGCCACCCCGGACGCAATGACTCTGCGCGAGCTGGCCGAATTCCAGCAGCGTGTTCCGGAAGAGCTGGACCGCCTGCGCGACCGCGTTGAACAGGACACTGCTGCAGCTTCAGACCGACGCGTATTTGAGGACGTGCGCGGGCAGTTGCTGGGCATTGGTCGGGAAGCGCAGACCGCCGACCGTGAGGCATCTTTGTATCAATCGGCGTTCCGGTCCCTGGGCGAGCGTTCCGGCATTGATCCCTACGACCTATTCAATCATTACCAGTTGCGTGTGGGCCGGGACATTCCTGAGGTTCTACGCAGTCCGGCAAGCGCTGATCAGTTGGATTTGATGCTGGACCGGCTGCGAACTGGGGATATCCCGGACGACGCCACAGTCAACGGCCCGTCGCTGATCGACTTCATCCGTGAGCGCGGCGGCATCGATGACGAAGGTGGCGAGCTGGCCGCCCGTGATGCTGATGTGGGGCGCCGTGGGTTTAACCGCATTGCCAGGAAGGGCGGGCGCAGCCTCGACGATATGGCGACCCAGGCCGCCGAGGCCGGCTACTTTGGCAATGTCCCCACCGCCACTCCCGATATGTTGCTGGCATCGCTCGACAAGGAATTGCGCGGCCAGCGCCAGTCAGCGCCCGGTAACGTCAATCAGGAACAGTTAAACACCCGGGCAACCCTGGATGACCTGCAGCGCGCTATAGATCAATCTGGCCTCGACCTGAATGCACTGGATAACGCGGCTGTGCGCAAGGCATTGCTGGGTGATGATGCCGTTCGGTTTGATCAGGCCGAAGACGGTGCCCGTGGGTTTATCCAGTTCGGCGCCGACCGAAAGTTCAATATCAAGCTGACCGACAAGGCCAACCTGTCCACATTCCTGCATGAAACTGGGCACTTTTACCTGGAAGTGATGGGCGATCTGGCAGCACGCGCCGATGTGCCGGACCAGGTAAAGCAGGATTATCAGACGGTCCTTGATTGGTTTGGTGTGAAGGATCGATCCGGCGTTAAGGTCGATCAGCACGAACAGTTTGCCCGTGGCTTTGAGGCATATCTGCGCGAAGGCAAGGCGCCCAGCGCTGCATTGCAGTCGGCCTTTTCCCGATTTAAGGCCTGGTTAACCCAAATCTACCGGGATGCGAGCCGCCTTAACGTTCAGCTCAATGACGACGTGCGCCGGGTGTTCGACCGACTGCTGGCCACCGATGACGAAATCGCCGTAGCCCAGGCCCCGTACCGCAGCCTGTTCACTGACGCGCAAACGGCCGGCATGTCGCCCGCCGAGTTCGACGCCTACCGCTCCACCGCCGACAAGGCTGGCCAGGCCGCCGAGGAACGACTTACTGCCGAAGCCCTGCATGAGCTGACCCGCGAGCAGCAGAAGTGGTGGAAGGAAGCCCGCGGCGTTATGCAGGAAGCGGTGACCAAAGAAGTCGATGCACAGCCGGTGTACCGCGTTCAGGATCTGTTGCGCAAAGGGTTGCAAACCGATGGCACCGTGGGCGAGCCGGTCAAGCTGTCCCGTGGCCCGCTGATGGAGCGTTACGGTAAGCCGGTTGTGTCCCGCCTGCGCGGCATGACCAGCGAAGATGGGATTCATCCCGATATCGTCGCCGAGCAGTTCGGTTACGGCTCGGGCGATGAAATGGTTCAGGCCCTGGTGGGCGCTCGTGGCCGCAAAGAACTGATCCAGGCCGAAACCGAAGCCAGGATGCGCGCCGAGTATGGCGACATGCTTAACGATGGCTCGCTGGCTGACCGCGCCGTTGATGCGGTGCACAACGATGACCGGGCCCAGGTGGTCCGGGAAGAGCTGCGCGCCATTGACCGCCTGCGCCGCCAGGTGGAGAAAGTCCAGCGGGCACAGGATGGCAATTCCCGCGCCTTGCGCGAAGACGCCTACAGCGCAATCCCATCTTTGAAAGATATCCGTGCTGTGTCCAAGCAGGTGATCGCTGACAAGGTGGTGCGCGATATTCAGCCACATCTGTACTTGAACGCTGAACGCAAGGCCAACCGTGACGCCTTCAACTTCGCCACCAAAAACCGCTGGCAGGAAGCCGCCGAGGCCAAGCAGCGCGAGCTGTTGAACCACTACCTGTACCGGGAAGCAACCGCCGCCCGCAAGGAAGAGGAAAAGATTTACACCTTCATGCGCCGCTTCGAAAAACCTTCGACGCGTGAACGCATCGGTAAGGCCGGCGCCAGCTATCTGGAGCAGATCGAGGGCCTGCTTGATCAGTATGAGTTCCGCAAGGTCAGCGGTCCGCAGGTAGAGCGCCGTCGTAGCTTGGCCCAGTTCGTCAGCGAGCAGGAAGCCGCCGGCAACGTCGTGACCGTTCCCCAGCACCTGATTGAACAGAGCGCCCGGGTCAACTACCGAGACCTGACCTTTGAAGAGCTGAACGGCGTGCGTGATGCCGTGGTGAACATCGAGCACCTGGCCAAGCTGAAAAACAAACTGCTGAACAGCAAGTACAAGCGCGACTACGAGCAGGCCCGCAGTGAGTTGATCGCCTCCCTCAATGTCAACGTTCCTGTCGATGCGCGCAAGGTCGCCACCTCCGAAAGTAGCGAAACCACCGCCGACAAGGCTTTTGGTGAACTGGCTGGGCTCGATGCTTCGCTGACCCGTATGGAAAACGTGATCAACCGTCTGGACGGCAAGAATACCAGCGGCCCCTGGCATGAACTGGTATGGAATCCGCTGGCAGAAGCCCAGGCCAACGAGCGCACACTGTTCAAGAACGGCATTCGATCCATTGTTGAGCGCTTCGCCGGCATGGATTCCAAGCGCCTGGCCGACCGCTTCTATATAGCTAGCGCTGGGAAGTCGTTCAACCGCCGTGAAATCCTGATGCACGCGCTCAACACCGGCAACGAGTCGAACCGTACCAAGCTACTCAAGGGCAACAAGCTGAATGACGTGGACCTGGCCGACATGCTCGGGCGCCTGGACAAACAGGACTGGGACCTGGTGCAGTCGGTGTGGGATTCGTTCGACAATCTCTGGCCGGATATCGCGGCGATGTACAAACGCCTTTCTGGTGTAGCGCCACCGCGTATCGAACCAAAGCCAGTCAGTACCGCGTTTGGCGAATACCGTGGCGGCTACTTCCCGATCATGTACGACCGCAAGCGGGCAGGTGCGCCGCCGGCGGCAGTGGGTGGCGAGTTGTTCAACGAGGGTTTCGAGGGGGCGCTGCCGTCCAACGGGTTCACCAATCAGCGTAATGACAACGCCAGCGGCCCGCTGTTGTTGGACTTGAGCGCCATTCCACAACGCCTGGCCCAGCACGTTCACGACCTGACGCACCGCGAGGCATTGCAGGACGCCCACCGGTTGACCAAAGACCCGCAGATAAGGGCGGTGCTGATCGACAAGCTGGGGCCGCGTGGCGCGGATTCGTTCCTGCCGTGGTTGAAGGCGATAGCCAATGACCGCAATCCACCAGAAACCGGCAACTTCAACCGGTTCCTCGACGCGGCCAGAACGAATACATCCATTGTGGGCCTGGGCCTTTCAAGTACGACACTACTGGCTCAAGTAGGTGGTTTGATTCCGGGGCTGCTGTACGTGAAGCCCCAGCTGCTTGCAAAAAGCCTGCTCGATGGCATCCGTTCCCCTGTTGAAACGTACCGGATGATCACCGACGCATCCCCGGCAATGCGCCTGCGCTGGGATACCGAGGACGGCCGACTGGCTTCCAGCATGGCCGACCTGATCGGCAAGAACGCCTTTTTCCGCAAGCGTGACGACCTGGTGCGGTTCTCGTTCAACCTGCTGGGTTACCTAGACCGTGGAATTTCCGGCGCGATCTGGATGGCCAGCTACCGCGAAGGACTGGCGGCTGGCAAAGATGCAGCGGCGGCGGCGCTCGATGGCGACAAGGCTGTGCGCCTATCGCAGGGCGGTACTGGGGCAATGGATATCGCGGCCATCCAGCGCAAGGACCAGGGCGCCGCCATGCGCCTGCTGACGATGTTCTACACGCCGTTCAGCGCCTACTACAACCAGAACCGAGACCTGGCCTTTGAGGCCAAGCAGGGTTCGCGCACGGTGGCCAGCGCGGCCGCTGCCATGCTGGCCGTGGCGTTCTTCCAGGGCGTGGTGGGCGATCTACTCACAGGCAAGGGCCCCGACGAAGACGAGAACACCGCAGCCTGGATGGCAAAAAGCACGCTCGGGTTTGGTGTGTCCGGCTTCCCCGTGATCCGTGACACCCTCGGGGCTGCGCTCAGTGGTCACGCTGGCTCCCTGTCTCCAGCCTGGCAGGCGATCAACGCCGGCCGCCAGGCTGCCGGGGCTGTTACCGGCCTGGCAACTGGTGACAAGGAAGCGGGGGCCGCCGCTAAGTCGATTGTGACCGCCGGCGGTTACCTGCTGGGCGTACCTACCAAACCCTTAACCCGCCAGGGCTCATATCTCTACAACGTCGCCGTGGGCGAGGAAACGCCAGAAGACGCGGCCGATTTCATCAAAGCCCTGTTGCACGGCGCCCCGAAGAAATAACAACGCAACACCCCATCGAATCCCGCCATTGAGCGGGATTTTTTTTGCCCCCAGGAAAGGAGTCACAACCGTGACCGTCAGCACAATCGGCAGCATTGCAGAGTTCGATACCAACGGGGTAACCACCAACTACCCGTTCTATTTCAAGTTCCTGGCCAACGAGGACCTGATTGTTACCTATATAGATCCGGCCGGGACTAGCACAGTTCTGACACTGGGCACGCATTACACCGTAAATGGTGCGGGTAATGATCTGGGCGGTAGCATCGTCACCACCACCGCCCTGGCAGGACCTGGCCAACTGGTGGTCGCCAGGGAGATGGAAGCCTTCCAGCAGACAAGCCTGCGCAACCAAGGCAAGTTCCTGGCTGAAACGCATGAGGATGTGTTTGACCGGCTGACGATGCTTATTCAGCAGGGCTTTTCTCTGTTTTCTCGGGCATTGAAGCGGCCGTACGGAAGAGATTACTTTTTTGCTGAGAATCGCCGAATCAAAAACGTCCTCGATCCTATTGATCCTCAGGACGCGGCGACTTCAATTTGGGTCAGCCGGTTTGTCGCTGGGGTGGTGGGAGCTATCACTGGACCAATTAACAATGCGCTAAACATTTTCTACCGCGCGCCCAATGGCACGTCGCGCGTAGTGCAGGATATTGCGGTCGCTGACGGCACAACTCTAGTGGGGCGAGGCTCTGGCACCCTGGAAGACTTCCTGCTGACCCTAGCGCTCAAGTCTGAACTGGAATCAACATTTGAAGTGGGTCGTGCAGACTTGCCCCTTGATCGGGTGCTTGATTCCACCGATTACAACTCGTTGAATTTCTGTGCGGCTGCTGCCGGGAAGATCCGAAGCATTCCGTTGGAAGCAAGCGTGTCCTGGAAGGCTAATACTGAGGTTGGCTTCTTCAATGATAGTGATGCTGTGTTGCGTATTGCGCCAATAGCCGGTGTATCGATCATCACGCCAGTTGGGAAAGTGGCGAAGGTCACAGCTCGTGGCCGGGCTAATATCCGTCGCATCACGGCAAATCGTTGGCATATCACAGGCGACCTTGACAGTGGAAAGCAGTACGGAGCGAATTTTGCATTTGGTGACTCTATTACTTTCGGCATTGGCTCGACGCCGGTTGGTGGCATTTATGTAAACGGCTACGTGCGTAACCTTGCGACGTATCAAGGACGCATAGTTACTATCAGTGCGGTTGCCGCCTCTATGGTCTATGACCAGGCAGCGGTGATGTTCGCATTCACCATAGATTCAACTTTCACCACCTCATTGATGATTGGCACCAACGACAACCGTGTCTACCTAGATGATGCGTATCGCAAAGACTGCTTTGCGACAGGTCACTTAGCCTGCCTATCGTGGCTGGCCGTGCCTGATACATTGAAGGTGTTCCCAAACAATGCGGCATGCACCTACACCGGATCCTGGGGAACCTCTTCCTATGGGAAGATCTTCACAAGATTCACAACAACCGTTGGAGCAACTGTAACCGTCCCTTTTAGCGGGCCAGTGGTGTATCTCAATATCCTGCGAACGGATGGTAATGTTGCGACTGGAGAAGTCAGGGTTGATGGAGTTTTGCGCTCTACGGTTAACTTTGCCGGCCCTGGCACCGGGACGCTTCTAAGCCCATCGCCAGCCGCCGCCGGCGCTGTCGGACCTTCTGCGTTGCGTATCGGTGGATTGTCTGATGGGCCGCACAGCCTAGAATTGAAGATTATCACCGTCGGTTCTGGAGGCTCTGCGACATTTCTAGGTATCAGCGTCCCGCCGACGTCTGGCGTGTTACCACGCGTAAATGCGATGACGATCATCCGGAGCAGTGATTCGTCTACGGACGCTCGAGTTGCCGCCTATAACGCTCTCATAGCGACCAACGTGGCAATTTTGAAGAGGGATGGACTGGATATAGCTATCTCAAATACAAACGCGGTTATCGAGCCCTCGACAGATCTTGCCGATACGCTGCATCCGAACGACCAAGGGCACAACAAGATTGCTCGCCAGGCGGCTTTGGACTTCTAGCCGCCCGACTGAGCAAGGATGCTCACCATTGATTATCTATAAACTTTTCGTATTCTTCGGCGTTGAAGTCTTTCAAGGCTATCTGCCATTCAGCCTCAACGGCTGGATCTGCATACGTGCCGTTCTCTAGCCTGGTAATGCTGGTGTCGTCGTGCTTACCCTCGAACTTCAAGCGGAAGTCTTCCTCCGCAGTCCTTGACCAATGCTTGATGGTTTCCTTTATTTTTTCGAACATGGCGTGTTGCTCCCTTGATGTGAGGGGCGATTCTATAAGCGACCGCCGGGTGTGTCAGGTTTGGGGGATGGTGTTCGTTGGCAGGACGCCGGGATACAGGGAATTTCTTGGCGAAATCCTGCAGGGAGATTTGCGGGGATTCGTTAATCTCTGTCCAGCATCGTTAGGCGTCGATTGCAGTGGGCGCCCACGTAAAGTATTGCTATGAAAGGATTTTCAGGACTCCCGCCAGCATGGGGTGCTAGGGGTCGAGTGTTCGAATCACTCCGTCCCGACCATATTATTCAATGACTTAGGCCAATGTTCACAGCATTGGCCTTTTTCATGTGCGTAACTTTTGCGTGACGTGTCGTTTTTTCACGCCTGCTTCCTCTTCAAGATTGTCAGTATCGGTCCGCGAGAATCGGTTGCTGATACCATGTTCGCAGCTTCAATCAGATGCCCGAGTTCAACGCCCGAGTAGTGACTGGTGATGCTGCCGTTCTTGTGCCCCAGAAGGGCCTTGCGGTCTTCTTCGGTTACGCCTGCTGGGCCAAGCGTGTGTTTAAGGTCATGGATACTGATGGATGCATACCCAGGGTGAGCGGGGCGAAGGTTTTCCTCCTGCCAGAGTTTCGCCGCTCTCACTCGAGCCTTCTTCCAGGCCGAGTCGTTCATGCGGTGCATCGCGGTGCCGTTGTATGGGAAAACCCATTCCTTGCTGATGCCGCGCTGCTACTCAATGATCGACCTGGCCACTCTGTTCAGCACCTCCAGCCTCTCCTCACCGTTCTTCACGCCCGAGCGCTCATGCCCAGGAAGCGATCAACGAGTTCATGGTGGTTGAATCGCACCACCACCGAGCCCTTTCCTTCGCTTGCCTCAAGCCTGATGCCGCCACCGCCGAACTGTTTCTGGCCCGAAAGCAGAACCCCAATTTTATTGAATACCTCAAGGTTACTCACCGTTTAGGCAGGGGAACGTTTCAACCTGTGTCCGCCGCTTAGACGGCATGACCTTTCTCCAGCTTGGGAATACGCCGTCGACCAGTTCCGTTTTCTCGGTAAGGTGCGATGTTTCTCCGAAAAGCTCAGGATCCTCGGTGGTTTCTACCTGGCTCGATACCAGCGAGAATTTTTCAGCGATCCAAAGCTGGGCGGGGGGGCTCATGATCTGGGCCTCGTCGAGCAGAGCAGGCTGACAATAAGCGCTTCCAAACGCTGCCGAGCAGCACTGATTCACGCGCTGGGTCAATCCAGCCGTCAGGATCGTGCATCGCACCCATGAAGTGCCCGTTGGTTGCCACGATCAGCACACCACCGGAAGGGTGCCGCTCAATGTGGACGGCATTCAGGTAGTAACGGACGTCGCCTTTAGCGGCGCAATGATGGATGGCGGCAAAGTACTTAGGGTTTACCCAGGCAATGAAGGTCATGATAAATCTCCAGTCAGACGCCGCTCTCCGGGTTACCGGATGCAGCGAGTGTGTGTTTAGGCAGATTAAGGTTCGTCTTATATCGTGCTTGATAGCGGCTTGATAGGATGTGCTGATAGGTAGGGGTGGTGAATTTATATAATGTGTATCAATACAATGATATGGGCTTTCTTTATTTCTCTAATATCATTAAGTGGTGTTGCTATAGCTGATATTGAGTTCGACGGGGTAACTCGATTTGTTCTGAATGCGAAGGATAAGCAGAAGTCGATTACAGTTGTTAATACTGGAAATGAAACTGTGCTGGCGCAGATTACTCTCGATCAAGGGAATGGTGAGCAGAATCTCCACGATCTATCAATGGCACTTTCGAGGCACTTACTTAAGCTTGTGGCGGGCGACAGGCAGTCCGTTGAGATTTTTTATCAGGGAACAGGGCTTCCTCAAGATCGCGAGTCCTATTTCCTGTTGAGCGTTACAGATATTCCTCAGATACCTGAGCAAGCCAATCTGCTGCAGGTTGCTTTGCGCCACCGCCTGAAATTTTTATTTCGCCCATTATTGTCCATGAGAGTGGAGGATGCTTTCACCAAACTGTATTGGACGCAGTTGTCCCGTTCGGAAAATGCGGGACTCAAAGCTCACAATGACTCTCCTTATTATCTGACACTCACGGATATCAGTTTATATGGCCAGCAGGGACAAATATGTGGCGGTAAGGTGGCGCACTTTATGGTTGCTCCCTTTTCTACGCTGGATGTAAATGTAATTACCTGTGTAGAGCCGGTAAGCAAAATTACCGGAGTACTTGTCACGGATGACGGGAGCGAGATATTAAAAACTATGTATGTTACCAAGCCACAATCAAGTCAGGGTGCTGAGCAATGAAAGGGATAGTAAATGCAATGGTGATTGTACTGTTTATTTTTAATGTATCTAATGCTAATGCTGGCGTGGAGGAATACAGCTGTGATGCAGGGAGCGGATCTCCTATTCAGAGTCTGGTTGTAAATGCTGTTGTCAATATTCCAAATTCGGCCGCTGCCGGAACTATTGTTTGGAGGGCGCCAGAGAGAGCAATGAATTATAATTGTTGGAGAGGGGCTGAGGCTTTCTCTACATATTATTTTTTTAATCCGAAAAATAAAAATTTTGGTTCTGAAATCGAAGTTGGAGTAACAATTAATGGTGTGGATTATCTGCCATCTTCGACAGAAAAGTATGCACATAGCTTTGCCTCAAAGATGTGTGGTAACGGCCAATCATGTGCGAATTCTTATGCGTCTTACAGAATGTCTATGTTTGTAGTGAAGAAATCTAACTCAGGGAGTACTTCAAAGACAAAAGTTATCGACATTAATAACTACATTCCTTATGAGATTGGGAAGGACAAAAATTCCTCAAATACGTCAGTTCGGATTACAGGCCTTGAGGCTAATCTACTTCCCTGTACATCAACAGTCATTATCATTCCCAACACGATAGACTTTGGTGAGATCAGGAGCACTGGTGCGACCCCGGAGCTTGAAATTCAGCGAGAGAACTTTACCCTTTCAGAGCAACGGGATTGCCAGAGCGCCTCCACCTATGGATTGAATGGTGTTCTGCGCCCGGCTGCGAACGCAAACCTATACGGCAGCATGGGTACCCTGGTTCCTAAAGACAATGACTCGGTAGGCATTAGCATCTTCGATGTTGAAAACAACACACCTGTACGCTTCAACAATGAGTTCGTCGTTATCCCCAAGGTAGGAACAATCAGTAACTCAAAGCAATTCGAGGCTCGTTTGAAGTGGCGTACCAAGGCCCCAAAAGCTGGAAGGTTCAACGCTGGCGCAGTTTTGGACGTGTACTACAAGTAGGCTCGGCGCACTCCTATGAGAGTATTTATACCGCTGTCTGGGTGTGCGTGGCGCTCAGTTGCGCGAGCCTTGTCTATCAGAAGAGCGTCATTCATCTGGACCAGGCCAGCTATGTTCGCCCGCGCTCGACTCAACATGCGCTCGGTTTCAGCCAGTTCATCTACGAGGATTGAGCACTGGTGCTGGTACATCTCAAGTGGGGTAGGGCAGCCGAGCCAATCATCGGTGTCCATGTCAACGTTCATAGCGTGAATCGCAATTACTGTATGTGCGCACAGTAATCGAGGCATGGCAGGTTTGGGGAGTGGTGTTCGTCGGCAGGACGCCTGGAGGGGAATTAATGTAGCAATATCCAGCGCTAAGTTATTGATTCTTATAGAGCTATAAGGGGGTTCTTGGAGCGGCCTAAATAGACATTATTTCTTTATATATCATAAGGTTACGATCGTTCCGTGGTCGCCTTGACATGGTGGTGGGGTAAATTTCGCACCAAATCAGGTTCACATGGCAAAATGGCAAATCATTCTGAGGGAGCTGCGCCATGACCGTCGTGAAAGCCCTGAACCTGGCATCTTACGGGTGCCAATTGCTCGCGCTTTTCCTTGCGACAAGGATCGATTTGAAAGCATTCGCGCTCGCCAAAGCGTCCTCTGAGCTGCCAGACACCGTCTACGCAGACCAATACCTGGCAGCTAAAGAGGGAAAGCAGCATTTCCCAAGCGAAGCAGAACTTGTAAGGAAGCGTCGGATTTGGCACCGCCTTGCAGGATGTTTGGCACAGGGTGTCTGCCTTAGGAGCGCGGGATTTCTCCGAATTTTTGGCACCGCAATGGTGTCACTCAGATTCGGGTTTCGATGGCCGAGGAAACTGTGCATTTGATTACCAAGAATTCGAGCCGGTTTTTGCCGCATTTGATAGTGGATTGAGCATGTCTGTGGCGAACGGCCTGGGCGCAGGCTTGATTTTCAATGGCCAGCAGGGCTGGCCATTGACTGTTCAGCGAGTCTGAGCCGGCTTTGCGTTGATTTTCACTCGTAGCAGACTGTAGGGTTTTTCCCGCAGGTCTCTGCCTCCATGAAACCCTGCTTGGCGATGCACCTGGTTAGCGATGAAGTAGAGATAGCCGTCTGGCCCTACGGACAGAGTATCCGGCCAAAGTATCCGTGGGTCGTGAACTACGGTCTGCCAGGTCCCGTCTGGGAGTCGCTTACGAATACTGTTGTCTTCGTAATCGCCAGCATAGATCGCGCCTTCAGCATCAGCCTCTAACCCATCGGACGCCCCTTTTTCACCAAGGTCCTGAACCGCCGCAGCAAGCTGATCTTCGGAAACGGTCGGATCACGCAACAGCTTTGTAGGCACTGAGTACAGGTGTCGACTGGACAGTGGGCAGAAGTATAGGGTTTGGCGATCCGCCGATAGAGCGATACCGTCAGAAGCGACGGTAAATGGTTTACTGCTACCGTCGGCATTGCGGAACATGAGCATCTGACCTTCAACCTTCGGTATGAAGTCCCGATCTGCTGAAGTCGAGGTGGCGCCATTCAGTCGACGTACAGCTTTTCCAGTAGCGATATCCATGACAATGATTGCGCCCGGCCCGTTGAGAGAAGAGTCGGTGATATAGATCACGCCCTTCTCGCCCGCGCCGAAGTCAAAACGCATATCGTTGACGTAGGTGCTAGGCAAAATGACATTGTCTGGAAAAACCAGTGTGTCGACTACTTTGTTCGTCTTCAGGTCAACCGCCACCAACTTGGCGCCGCCAGCAATCGGTGTGGAGAAGCTAGGCGAAGCTGTATCCAGGATCCATAACTTCCCTAAACCATCGGCCACGATGCTCTGAACGCTGATAAAACCTTTGCCTGGGTGCTTGGGATCTGCCTGGTTCACCTCAAGGTTGGGGTAGGGGAATACCCTATTCTCGCGTATTTCCCCGACAGTGAATGGAACCTTGTCGCCCCAGCGAGGGAAGTTGACAAAAACTCGGCCTTTTTCGCTGACGCTTACGCCCGTCGGCATGGCGTCGTGGAAGGCAAAAACCTGCTCAATTTCTCCCAGGGACTTATCTTTTGGGAGATTTTCAGGCGCGGCCGCTTGAACAGCTTGAACGCTGAGCGCTGCCATTAAGGCCAAGAAGGCCCATGAGATTGAGGTTTTGACGTGCATGAAAGATCTCCTTGCCCTCCCGTCAGGCGGACCTTAGGTGAAGGCGGATGGTGAGCGTCTTGTAAAGGTCCAGGTCACGGCGGTGGCAAAAGGTATCTGCCGCGGATCTTGGCCTCAAACCCGGTAAATGCGTTAGCACTGTTGCTGAAAGTAGAAAATATCTTGCTGCTGATTGACTTGACACCCTATGGGCGGGCTTTAAGTGATCACGCAACGACGCCTGATGAGCTCGCCGGATCAGGCAGCAGATGCATAATGGGAGCTGAAAGCGAGAACCGATATGCTTGGAACGCCGGACTTTGTTCGTCATCGTCCAAGCGTTTTGAGTGAGTGAATTACTTTTAAGGCGTTACCTTTTCCAAAAAGTGACGCCCCGAAATGGTAGTTGCGATTGCGCTTCCAGAGACTGTGTTAACGTGACTTTGAACGCCTGAGCGGTCGCCGACAGAGGCGTGTTTGGCAATATGAAGCCAATATCTCTTATTATGACCGGGTCGCACATCGGGCGATGATGGAATTTTTCCGACGCGCCAGGATAAGCAAACGCCAGCGCTGGCAAAACTGAAACGCAGTCACTTTGCTCCAATATTTCCAGAATTGAAGGTATTCGGGAGACTTCGTAGGTTGAGTGCGAAAATACTCCTCCAGTGGGGAATTGCCTATCTATCAGCCTCCGAATGCCTGATCCTTGGGCCAACGCAACCACGTCAAATGAAGCAATATCAGACCATTCAACTTTTTCTTTTTGAGCAAGTGGGTGATCAGCTCTGCATACAAAATGTAAAACGTCCTGTATTACAGGCTCAAACACGACGCCGCCATCCTCTTCAAACATCGCTGAAAATGCGAAATCAACCGCTCCAGATTTCACACGACTAATAATGCCATCTGGATCCTCATCACGAACCCTGACCACTGCCCCTGGAAATGATTTTCGAAATAATGACACTGCTCGTGGCAACAGCCGAGTGGCAACGGAAGAAAGGCATGCGACGTCAACACGCCCGTTGCGCGGGTCACTGTCTTTGGATAATTCAGTGAGCGCCTCGCCAAGCTCATTAAGTATTGCATCCACTCGGATTAAAAATCTTTGGCCAGCAGGCGTAATGCTTACAGCCCGTTTGGTTCTTACAAATAACGCCGTGCCAATTACGATTTCCATCTGACTAACCGCTTGGCTAAGTGCTGGTTGTGACATGTGCAAAGCTTCGGCGGCACGTGAAAAATTTTGAGTGCGCCCAAGGGTCCGAAAAATTTCCAGTTGTCGCAGTGTGGGAGTTATTGGCATGGCTTATTATTCTATTCAATTAATCCATTGGACGAATATAGCGCCGTTCTTTTAGGTTACACAACCCCCCGGTACTTTTGTCGGGGCGGCAAGGTAACCGGAGAAAATATGTCAGCTACAGCATTTGCGTGGCCGGATGGAAATCGCATTGCAGTCATCGTTACTGTATTACTTGAGAATTGGTCTGAAGGAAAGGCGCCGCCTTACGGTCCAATGACAACCTCACTCAAGCCGGGGACTTATGACCGTGCAGGTGTTACCTGGTCCCAATACGGCGGTAGAGAAGGCATTTGGCGATTGGTTCGAATCCTCCATGACCACGGGATCAACGCGACAGTCTGCGCCAACATCAAGTCGATTGAAATGTACCCAGAGGCGATGAAGACAGTTCTGGAGTACGGCCATGAAATTGCAGCTCATTCATATACGCAGGATAAAGTTCACGCTTATATGGAGCCTGCGGAAGAGGAGCAAAACATTCGCGACTGTAAGCGAATATTTGAAGAACAGTTGGGGCATTCTCCGTTAGGGTGGTTATCTCCTGTGGTCGCGGCAACCGATCGAACCGCAGAATTCTTGGCTCAGGAGGGGTTTCTTTGGCATGGGGATTACAATGATACCGATCTTCCTCGTATGGTTGAAACGCCCAAAGGCTCCATTGTCGGGCTGCCCCATACTGATTTCGCTGACAATCGTGTATTACGGCAGAGCCCATCGGATTATCTCAATGCCTACCAAGAAACATTTGATTATTTATATCGGCACGAGCCCGGCTCACTTATAAATCTGACGCTTCATTGCCAATTTGGTGCGCGTCCGTTAATTGCGTCGGTCTTCAATAAAATACTTCACCATTTTAAGCAGTTTCCGGATGTCTGGTATCCCCGACATGATGAGTTGGCCTCCTGGTTCAAGAGTCGCGGCTTCATCGAGGTTACCTATGCTGAGCGCTTCTTTTCTGAATAAGGTGATTCGTGTGGTGTAGTGCTGGAGACATGCGAGAAGCCAGCATTCAAGCATTTAGCGGGAGGGAATATGTCATTAATACAAGAAGTGAGCACCCCTGCACAGCAAAATGTTACTGATGAAATAGAAAAGAAACTATTCGCAAAAATCGCGTGGCGGTTTCTTCCGATTCTCATGATTTCTTATGTTTTCAACTATATAGATCGCACCAGTATCTCAGTCGCAGCATTAACCATGAATGAAGATATCGGGTTAACGTCATCTCAATTCGGTTATGGCGCGGGCATTCTATTTTTGGGGTATTGTCTCTTTGAGGTGCCCAGTAACCTAATTCTCTATCGCGTAGGGGCCAGGCTGTGGATCTCCAGGATAATGATATCCTGGGGGCTGGTATCTTCCGCCATGGTATTTGCATCAGGGCCAATGAGTTTTTATATATTGCGCTTTATGCTGGGGGTCGCCGAAGCTGGATTCTTTCCCGGTGTTGCATATTATTTGTCATGTTGGTTTCCATCGAAATACCGTGCTCAAATCATTGGCTGGTTTTTAATCGCTATCCCTGCGTCTTCTTTTATAGGTGCACCCGTCTCCGCTTTATTGCTCAATCTTGATGGTGTATTGGGTCTCGCGGGGTGGAAGTGGATGTTTTTAATAGAGTCACTCCCTTGCGTTGTACTTGGATTCGTCGTCGCAAAACTACTGGCAGACTCTCCCGGCAAAGCGTCATGGCTCAAGCCTCACGAGCGGGAGCTCGTAGTCAGGCTGGTAGCTAACGAGCAGCGTGTAAAACCCGCAACCAATATGCGATCTGTACTTTCCGATATTCGTGTCTGGATACTCAGCGGTATATATCTGGGGTTCTCTATCGGATCATACGGTGTGCAAGTTTGGTTGCCACAGATTATCAAGCAGGAGAATTTTTCGAACGTCGCTGTCGGCTTCCTGACCGCCATCCCCTATCTATGTGCTGTCGTTGTAATGATCGCTTGGGCTGCTTACGTCGACAAGAACGGCCGTCGGATCAAAAATGTAATGCTCACCTGCGTGATCGCGGGCTTAGGGTTCTTTGTTTCTTTCCTCACTCAGTCGTTTGTATTTTCATTAGTGGGGTTGACGATTGCATTGGTAGGTGTGAACGCCGCCCGCGCCGTTTTTTGGGCAATCCCATCGCGCTATCTCGTAGGCGTTGCGGCGGCAGGCGGGCTCGCGCTAATCAATTCGATTGGCACTCTTGGCGGGTTTTTAGGCCCGTGGATTATGGGATGGTTGAAAGAGGAAACGGGAAACTTCACGGCGGGTCTCGCAGTGATGGCTGCGTGTCTATTTATTGCAGGCCTCTTGGCGCTAATTCTGCAAAAAATTGCGAGCGAAGATTGAGGCTCGCCTTATTCCATTCGACGGACAGCCAATAGTAAAAAATCAATTAATGCTGTCATTTGATAGTGTGTTTTCAATTTGAATGGGAGATTAACATGCTGAGCGAAATAGAACGCCAAAGCGCCGCCGTTCAACTTATGCAAGCAGAGATTGAACGAAAGCCAATTGCGCAGTTGAGCAAGACCTTCCCACATATAGAAATCGAGGATGCCTATCAAATACAAGCGCTTTGGGCGGATTTCAGGATAGCTAAAGGTGCCCGCGTAATCGGGCACAAGATCGGTTTGACATCCAGGGCTATGCAGCAGGCATCAAACATGACCGAGCCGGATTACGGCCGCATTCTTGACGATGCTCTTTACAACGATGGTGCATGCATCGACGCTGCCGGATTCTTGAAACCACGTCTTGAAGTTGAGCTGGCATTCATTATGGGCGAGGATCTCGAAGGGCCAGGCACCCGAATTCACGATGTCTTGCGTGCTACCGAATTCGTTACACCTGCCATGGAAATAATTGATTATCGGACCGAGGTGCCGCGGGCGATCACCGACACTATTGCCGACAATGCCGCCTTTGGAGCGATAGTCATTGGCGGGCGCACAATTCGCCCAATGGATGTTGATATCCGGTGGATAGGCGCCACGCTTTCGAAGAATGGCATCATCGAAGAGTCTGGTGTATCAGCCGCAATCATGGGGCACCCGGCGGCTGGCATCGCATGGCTGGTGAATAAACTTCATGCCGTTGGCGGGAAACTGGAGAAGGGCCAGATTGTGCTCTGCGGCTCGTTTACGCGACCAGTCGATATTTCTAAAGGAGATGTGATTCATGCGGATTTCGGTCCACTTGGGGCTATTGGCGTATCATTTAAATAGAGAGGCGCCACATGCAAATTCCGGTCAATCACTTCAAGTATGCTATTGCGCAAAGACGCAAACAGATTGGATTATGGTGCAGCCTGCCCGGAAGTTACGCGGCGGAGATTGTTGCCGCAACAGGGTTTGACTGGCTTCTTTTAGATACAGAACATTCACCGTCTGACGTATTGAGTGTTCTTCCTCAACTGCAGACGCTGGCGCCTTACCAAGTAAATCCGATTGTCAGGCCTGCGAGCAATGACCCGGTTTTAATCAAGCGTTTTCTGGATATTGGTGCTCAGACCTTGTTGATTCCTTACGTCCAAAATGAGGTAGAGGCTGAACGTGCTGTCGCGGCCATGCATTATCCGCCTGCAGGTATCCGAGGTGTTTCTGGCCTGACGCGCGCGACCCGGTTTGGTCGGATTGACAATTATGCAAAGCGTGCTCATGAGGAGCTTTGTCTGTTGGTGCAAGTAGAAACGGCAGAGTCTCTCGAAAGATTGGAAAAAATCGCCTTGATTGAAGGCGTGGATGGCGTATTTATTGGGCCAGCGGATCTTGCTGCCAGCCTTGGTTTCCCCGGAGAGCCCAATTGTGCTGTGGTTGTTAATGCGATTGAAGATGCAATCAAGCGCCTGGAGCGAGTTGGAAAACCATCAGGTATTTTGACACTCGATGTTAACTTTGCCCGAAGATGCCTAATGCTGGGGGCTACATTCGTGGCGGTTGGAGTCGATGTTGGCATTTTGGCACGTAATGCAGAGACGTTAGCGAGAGAGTTTTCGCCGGTATCAGAGGGCAGTGGTGAGCGTAAGCTAAGCTGACTAAGTCGTTCGTGCTGATCGGGTGTATTCCAGGTATTAAAAAGCCGGTTTGCGATACGCCCATTTACTGATGTTAAACAGTAGATAAAGTACTCCCACAGACAAACACATGAGGGAAGCAAGATGAACAGTATCTCAGGCAAAGTCGTTGTGATCACCGGCGCAAGCAGCGGTCTTGGAGAAGCCACCGCAAAGCATCTGGCGGCGAAGGGGGCCAAGTTGGTCGTCGCAGCGCGTAGAAAAGCTCGTCTTGACGATTTAGTTCGGGAAATCGTTGATGCCGGGGGGATTGCATTGGCGCTGCAGGCGGATGTGACGAACCGCCAGGATGTCGAAGCGATCATCGCTATGGCTGTTAGGCAATTTGGTAAGATCGATGTATTGATCAACAACGCGGGGCTGATGTCGATTGCTCCGCTCAATGCCGTGAAGGTTGATGAGTGGGAGCGGATGATCGATATCAATGTTAAAGGGGTGCTTTACGGCATCGCCGCGACGTTGCCGCTGTTCGAAAAACAGCAATTCGGTCATTACATCACTATTTCCTCTATCGCCGGCAAGAAAGTGTTTAGTCCCGGAGGGACGGTCTATAGCGGCACAAAATTCGCAGTAAGCGCTATAACCGAAGGTTTACGCCATGAAGTCGGCGGGAAGATCAGAACCACGATCATTTCTCCGGGCCTGATAGATACCGAACTGAAGATGGGTAGCTCGCACGCGGAGAGTTCGAAGGCCGTTAGCGAGCTTTACCAGAGCCAGGCAATTTCTGCCGATGCGATCGCGCGTGCCATAGCGTATGCGATCGAGCAGCCTTTGGACGTTGACGTGAGTGAAATCGTTATCAGGCCGACAGTGCAGGAGTTCTAAGTGATTAGAGGGATATTCTTAGTTCATGTCCCTTGTTACATAGAGTTTTTTAGGTATTTCCTTCTTCAATCTACGAGGTTCTCTATGCGTCGCAATATACTCATTGGCGCGTTTCTCGCCGTTTTTTCTGCCGCTTCAGCCGCCGCGGCGCCTTTTTCTAAAATAGAAAATCCTGGTTTCTACAGGATAATGCTTGGCGATTTCGAAGTGACGGCGTTGTCTGACGGAATAAGTCCCATGCCCGCAGATAAAATATTGATCAATACTCAGCTGAAGCAGCTTGAAAAGGCGATGGAGGTCAATAACCTATCGTTACCGTTGCCGACATCGGTGAATGCCTATCTTATTAACACCGGAGAAAAGTTAGTTTTAGTCGATGTCGGCACCGGCGCGCTGCATGGTGAAACGCTGGGCAAGATGATGAAAAATTTGAATGCTTCGGGCTATAAGGCGGAGCAGGTGGATGAGATTTATTTAACCCATTTGCACCCCGATCATGTGGGGGGGCTGGTGGCGCAGAATAAAATCGCTTTCCCGAACGCCATTGTCAGAGTGGAAAAAGAAGAAGTCGCTTTTTGGCTTAATGAAGAAACAAAACGGCAGGCGGAAGAGAAAGATAAGCGCTTCTTCGATGCCGCGATCGCCTCATTGAAACCTTATGAAACGGCGGGGAAACTGAAGACATTCGAGGGCGAAAAGGAACTAACCCCGGGTATTTCGGCTATCGAAACGCGCGGGCACACGCCAGGACACAGCGTGTTTGCCGTCGAAAGCAAAGGGAAAAAGATGGTGATACTGGGGGATATGATCCACGTCGCCTCCGTGCAATTCCCTGACCCGAATGTCGCCATCGCCTATGATATTGACGCCTCTGCCGCCGTTGCGCAGCGCAAGAGGCTGTTTGATGACCTTGCACAGCAAAAAGCGCTTGTCGCGGGCGCCCATTTGTCCTTCCCTGGCCTGGGCTACATCAGTAAAAAGGGAGATGGCTATGACTGGCACCCTTTGAACTACGGTGTGATTAATAAACATTAATCTGCATGCTAGTTAACAAGGAACGAATGCCAACATAATGTTATGGGGCCCAGCGGCCCCTTTTTTAAGATGCTGCGCAAGCATTTTCAATGCTGAGCTGCGGGCTTTCACGCTGCGTGTTGTGTGTTATTTTGGCCTACGGTGGCAACGATTGTTCGGGTAAAAATGTAATGGGAAATTCGGCATTCATGCATCGTTTTGACGCGTTGGGCGGTCTTGAGTTGCTGATAGCGGACTTTTCGGACCATCGATTTGACGTGCACTGGCATGATACCTGGTCGATTGGCGTTGTCCTGCGTGGCGCCAATAACAACAGCGCCAAAGGAGATTCCGACGGTATCGTCCGCCGTGGGCAAATCAGCATCATCTCGCCAGGGCAGATGCATGCCGGGACACCTCTGGGTGAGGAGGGCTGCCACTATTTTATGTTTTATCCCAGCAACGAGATGCTGCTCGGCGCAGCGGAAAGCATGGCTGTGCATTTACCGGCTATTAAGGGGAAGCACATCGAACATGCGGCTTTCGCCAGAAAGTTGTGTGAAACCGCTTCGGTACTGATTGAAACGCAATCCAGTCATTTTGACCGAGAAGTGGTATGGAGCGAATGTGTGGCGGAGCTGCTCCAGGTGTTTTCTCCGTGGCAGTCATTAACTGAGGCCAGCGACATCACGCCAAGCTTGCGAAGAGCAAAAGAGTATCTGCACGATCATAATGCCCAGGAAGTGCGTCTGGATATGCTGGCACGGGAAGTCGGCATATCGAAGTTCCACCTTTGTCGTCAATTCTCGGCAAAATTCGGTTTATCACCGAGTCGCTATCAGCGGCAGCTTAGATTGCAACAGGCTAAGGTATTGCTTTCCAGGGGCGGAGATATCGCGGAAATCGCTATCGCTTGCGGGTTTGCCGATCAGTCGCACATGGGCAGGGTATTTAAGTCAACTTACGGCGTCACGCCATGTAGCTATCGCAACCGACGCATGTGAGCAATATCGTTCTATCTCGCCGACTAAGAGGGACCGACTATGTGCCTTTTTGACGAGGAGATGAAAACGTGTTCATCGATATTTCTACGCTGGGTTTATTTGCTATTTCGGCTGCTGCGTTAACGTTGATCCCTGGTGCCGACATGCTTTGCGCATTGTCTAATGCCATAACCCAGGGAACGAAAGCGGGGCTGATTACGGTATTGGGCGCTGTCACTGGGGTGATGTGTCACATCGGTCTTGCGATTGCCGGCGTTACGGCACTGATCGCCTCTTCGCCTGTGTTATATGAGTTTTTCGTCATCGGTGGCGCGCTCTATATCATGTGGGTAGGCCTTGGCATTTTTAACAACAAAAACACGATTAGCCTTCAAAATAACAGCGAGCAGAAAAGCCTTAGTGAACTTTATTCGCAAGGATTACTGACCAACGTGCTGAACCCTAAGGCCATCATCTTTACATTGGTATTTATCCCGCAGTTTATTCAGGTTGAAGCGGGTATGCCGGGTATGCAGATGCTGATTTTGGGCGTTGAGCTAATCTTCATTATGTTCTTGATTGAAACTCCTCTGATGTTTCTGGCTGGTGAAATTGCAATGAAAATAAAAAGGCGTCCGGCCATAGGGGTCTCTATTAATAAATTTTTTGGCGCTGTTATTCTGCTATTGGCCATTGCCATTCTGGCTGCGCGGTTATTCTAGGGGCTTAAATAAACACAGGGTAAGGCAGTTTTTGATAGATATGGTTTTTTTGTTCCATTGTCCAGTATGGCGTGAAATTGAAGTTGACCACTACAAGAAGGCTTGAAGCGTTTCGCGAGTGGTTTACGCCGCGTAGTAAACTATGGACAGCAATAGGTCTGTTTGCAGTAGCTATCGTAGTGCCAATTCTCAGCCCAGGAACGACTGTCACTTGGCTTGTTGGCCCCGCGAGCGCTTTTTTTATTGGGTTGGCTTATTCCCGATACGCAAGCAAAGCGATAGGGATGCGTTGGCTGGCGCTGTTCAGTGATATGGGGTATTACGGTTGCCCCTAAACCAAACCGGAGCAGTGACATGAAGCACAACGAAAACGGGAGCGTGACCTTTGAAATCGGTGATCAAGTAGGCGATACGACTACTGGCTCAGAACGCTTTGGGCAGGTTAAGGCCTTGAAAGGCGACCTTCTCGTCGTCGAAAGCAATCAGAGTGCGGGTGTTACTTGGGAAGTCGAAGAAAAACTCTGTTTTCCAGATTAAGCTGCTGAATTCGACCGAGTCGGTCTTGAGCTGAGAGGATCAAGCCCCGTCTTGCTGAATTCTTCCAGCTGTCGCGGCTGCTTTTCTGTTATCTCGAAACTCGGTCGCGACATGATTACGAGGCGTGCAGTCTCTTTGGCAGGTGCTGCCGCTAAGTTGATCAGGAAGGTTACTGTCTCATGCCATTCCTCGAAATCGTGGCGCACGCCCAGCAGTGCATCATCGAGCGCTTTCGAGACAATCAACGAGCGCTTCTCGGCGCCGATCTTGTCGAGCAGCGCCTTCTCTTTCGGGCGCTTTTCCCGCTGGATCTGCGCGTTGTCCTTGGCCCTGGCCTGATTCCTTTATTCCACTTGCCGGCAACGCCAGCCAGGTCGGTCTGCGCCGTGCGGCAGCTCTCTTGCTGATGCGCCTCATGGGGTGTCGGCAAACTTGAAGCCGTTCTCCTAGGCGATCAGCGTCACGCGTTTGATGTGCATACCCAGGTTCTTCGCTGCCGCGCTGGCTACGACGCTCTTAGCTACTTCGGCGAGCACGGACGGTGCGAGCTTGTCGCGTTCTTTGCGCAGGCGTTCGGGATGACCTGGGCTTTCTTGCCAGAGCCGAAGAACGCTTCCATCTGCTGGTTCAGCTCGTCGATGATCGAGCGCCGTGGATCCAGTATTGGTTCGTCGATCCTGGGGTAAGGGTGATTGACGCCCTAATTCCAAAGACCTATGGCTACCAGCAGCTTATCGGGCTACTGACTGAGGCAGATCGCCATGCGTAAAACTAACACCGAAGACTCCAGTCTACTGGCCGATTTCTTCAGTAGCGCCTCCTGCGAGACCAAACGTGAAGTTTTCCAGGAAGTGCTTCACAAGGTAAGCGCTTCCCAGCGTAAAGTGGTTGCGCACGCGGCAAAAATCAAATGCTCACTCTCCGCTGGTGATTCTGGCAGGAATAAAACGGCTGACGCCTATTCTGGAGTAGCCGGTAACAGCCCGGCTAATTGCCGGGCTTTCTGCATCTGGCTCAAAGCTTTTTGGCATTTTTAATTCAGATTAAAAGAAGCCCTGTTTGAGGGAACAGAACGCTCATGGAGTGGCTTTTTTTCGTCTGCAAATTCCACTGGGGTTTATTTCCAGGCACGGTTTTCAAGTACGCATTCAAGTGGATCGCTGGCACGGCCTTTCAACGATTCCTTGTACATCAATTTCCACCGCGGTTTTTGGCTTCCTGCTGCGCGTTAGCTGATAAGCAACGGCCAGCCATATGAACCATCCCGGCATGACCATCAAGGCAACGCGGGTGTCAGGTCTCAATGCCAGCAGGCACAGAACGAAGCCCATAAAAGCCAGGGAAAGCGATGCCATTGGCACGCCGCCTGGCATCTTGTAAGCAGATTTTGCGTGAAGCTCAGGACGTTTTTTGCGATAGGCAATGTAGGATACGAGGATGGTCGACCACGTGAAGATCACCAGAGTCGCTGACACAGTGGAAACGATGGTGAAGGCCGTCATGACTTCCGGAACGATAAACAGCACGAGTACACCCAGCAGCATCAACAGCGTGGTGAAGGCCAGGCTCAGTAAAGGCACGCTGTTGCTCGACAGTCGCCGAAAAATACCCGGTGCGTTGTCCTGATTCGCCAGCCCGAACAGCATACGGCTGGAGGAGAATACGCCACTGTTGGCCGATGAAGCGGCGGATGTCAGGACCACGAAGTTAACGATGCCGGCAGCTGCAGGAAAGCCGGCGACGAGAAAAAGTTCGACAAAAGGACTTTTTACGGGTGACACCTGTTGCCAGGACGTCACGGCAATAATGCAGCCCAATGCCAATACGTAGAACAGGATGATTCGCAACGGAATCGAGTTGATTGCCTTGGGTAAGGTCCTCTCCGGAGAGCGGGTTTCTGCCGCAGCGGTGCCGATCAGCTCGGTGCCGGCAAATGAGAATATCGCCATCTGAAAACCGGCAAAAAAACCAAACAAACCGTTAGGGAATGCAGCCTGCTTATCCACCAGATGGCTCAGGGACGCGGTAACGCCATTGGGGGATACGAACGAGCTGGCAATCAGCACGAGGCTGACCCCAATAAGCGTCACGACGGCGATGATCTTAATGATCGCGAACCAGAATTCGACTTCACCGAAAAGCCTGACCGTCAGCACGTTCAAGGCAAACAGTGTGGCCAGCATCCCGATAGCCGGTATCCACGCAGGCAGATCGGGGAACCAGTACTGGAAAAAGCCACCAACGACGACGGCATCGCCGATCACTGCAACGCTCCAGCTCAGCCAATACGACCAGCCGAGAAAAAATGCGGCGCGAGGCCCGAGGTAAGCGCCGGCAAAATCGGCAAAGGTTTTGAAATTCAAATTGGAAAGCAGCATTTCGCCCATGGCACGCATGACGAAGTAAACGAACAGGCCAATGATCATGTAGATGAGGATGATCGAGGTGCCGGAGAGGGCGATGATCTTTCCGGAGCCCATGAACAAACCTGTACCAATGGCACCGCCCATGGCCATTAACTGGATGTGACGATTGCTGAGCGTACGCTGCAGCGCAGGCTGTTCAACCCGCTCTGATGAATTCGATTTCATTTCAAAACCTCTTGATCTTATGTTTTTGAGTTTTGGCAGAAAAGTGGGTATCCAGCGCCACTGTCAGGACGCAATGGCGGATGATGGTATTGGCTCAGGTCAACTGGCCGTGCGCAGATGGGCTGCCTGGGTCGGTTGCTGATCAAGCATCAGGAACAGGTTTTTATATTTTCAGGCGTTAGCACCCGGTGGATGTGCGGCCGACCTGATGTTCGTGCGCCATCGCAGGCAGGTAGCGAAGCGACGAGAAATCCTCCAGGGCAAAGCCCACGGAATCGAATACCGTCAGGCGCGCTTGCTCTCGAAGCCATGCAATACGTTCACCGCATTGATTCCGATTTCATCGACCATGTAGCCGCCTTCCATCACGAAGAGGGTGGGGCAACCAACGCTCGCTATCAGCTCGCCAATCCCGATGAAATCCTCGCTTTCCAACAGGAAATGACTGATGGGGTCGTCCTTGAAGGTGTCGACGCCCAATGAGATCACCAATACGTCTGGCGCGAATTGCTGAAGTTTTCTGCAGGCGTGAAGCAGGGCGTCGCGGTAGCTTTCCCAGGCGGTGTTTTTCGGCAACGGGTAATTGAGGTTGTACCCTTCGCCACGGCCGGCGCCGACCTCACCGCTGAACCCTGAGTAGTACGGATAGGACACGCTCGGCTCGCCGTGCAGCGAGACGAACATGACGTCATTGCGCGGGTAAAAAATATTCTGGGTGCCGTTGCCGTGATGAAAATCGACGTCGAGGACCGCGGCACGTTTGGCGCCCCGGGTGATCGCCTGCTGTGCGGCAATGGCCGCATTGTTGAGATAGCAGTAACCCCCCATGTATTCACGCGCCGCGTGATGGCCCGGCGGACGGCAAAGGGCAAACGCACTGTCGTGGCCTTCATCGATAAGTGCCAGACCTGTCAGTGCGATATCGGCACTGGTCTTGACCGCCTGCCAGGTGGTGGCGGTGATGGGGGAACCGGCATCCATCGCATAAAAGCCGAGTTTGCCGTCAATAAATGTTGGCATCTGGTCGTTGGCCAAATCGCGCACCGGCCATACCAGTGGCAAGGCATCATGAGTGCGCCCTGTCGCGCACCATTCTGACCAGGCGCTTTCCAGGAAGCTCACGTAGCGCTCGCTGTGCGCGTTGACATAGCACGACCGGTCAAACACGCGCGGTTCGACTATCTGGCCAAGGCCTACTTGCTTGACACGGTTGTGAACGGTGTCCGCCCGACTGGGCTGTTCGAACGACGGCTTGAGCACGCCATCTTTCAATTCGGTGCCATGGTGTAGACGATGAGAATCACTGAAAACTGTAAACATTCTGCGCATCCGTTAATGTGAGCCAGTGGAAATATTCTGTTCTGGTCGGGGTGCGATTTCTTTGCTTTGTTTTCGTGCTTTTCTATATTTATCGGGCGATTTAACTCGGAAGCGGCGTAATGAGGAAAAATATATCCAGGCGCATCAGCCTCGATGAGACCGATCTGGCCATTCTTGAGTTATTGCAGGAAGACGCGAGCATTTCCAACGCCGAACTCAGTGAGCGGCTTTCGTTGAGCCTTACGCCTTGCTGGCGACGGCGCAAGAGAATGGAGGAGGCGGGGGTGATAAAGGGGTATCAGGCAACCCTTGATCGAAGAATGCTGGGGCTGGATATCATGGCATTCGTGCACATCCGCTTTTCTACCCACGCTGATCACGCTCCGGACGCCTTTGAGGCAGTGATTGCGCAATTACCTGAGGTATTGGCCTGCCACAAGATCACCGGTGACGCTGACTACGTGCTCCAGGTGTTGGCAGAGGATCTTGATAGCTACAGCGACTTTATCGAGCAAGTGCTGAGGCGGCAGGTGGGTATCGCGTCTATTCAGTCGAGCCTGGCTTTGCGCGAAATCAAGGCCGGTAGCCGCATCGCCATACCTCAATTGAGCAAGGGGTAATGGAAGTGGAGCGCCGCGAAAATGATCGATGTCCGGAGCATTCCGCTTACTGTAGGAGCGAGCTCGCTCGCGAAAAACGTCAACGATAACGCGTGTTTCCTGATTGAACACGGCGCCTGTGAGTTTTTCACGAGCAAGCTTGCTCCTACAACATTAGGCATGTCTGCTGGGCTTTTCTGCTTTGGCTTCTCAAGCGGGGCGACTATGCCCTCGCTCGCTCGTCAATGCGAATGCCGCGGCTCACCACTGCGGGCAATCACGCGCAGATGCAGAGTTGCAGGCTCCAGGCACCCACCTGTAGAAAGCTGTCCCACCAGTTGCCGGTACAGTTCCTGCCAGGGTGTCTGGGAGGGTGGGATGTTCGGCGTCCACTCGCCTCGACGTCGGCTCATCTCGGCCTCGTCTATCAGCAGATTCACCGTGCGGGTGTTCAGGTCCACCTTCAGGCGGTCGTTGGTTTTGAGCAACGCCAAGCCACCGCCTACTGCTGCTTCGGGGGACATGTTGAGAATTGACGGGCTTGCCGACGTGCCACTTTGGCGCCCATCACCCAGGCAGGGCAGGGAGTCGATGCCTTGTTTGATCAGCGCAGCCGGAGGCGCCATGTTCACCACTTCTGCACTGCCGGGGTAGCCCACGGTGCCGACACCGCGGATGACCAGGATGCAGCGCTCGTCGATATCCAGCGCCGGGTCGTCGATGCGGGCGTGATAGTCCTCTGGACCTTCAAACACAATCGCCCGGGCCTCGAAGCTGTTTTCTGCGCCGGGTTCGGACAGGTAGGTCTTGCGAAACGCTTCGCCTACCACCGACATTTTCATGATGGCGCTGTCGAAGAAGTTGCCGCTGAGCACGATGAAACCGGCGCGGTGCTTGAGCGGGGTTTCAAAGGGGTAGATCACGTCGGGGTTACTGGTCAGGGTACTGCTAACGATTTCGCCGATGGTCTTGCCGCTGACCGTCGCGCAGTCTTGATGCAGGCGCCCGGCTTTTTGCAGTTCGTGCATCACGGCCGGCACGCCGCCGGCGCGGTGAAAGCCTTCGCCGAGGTACTTGCCCGCCGGCATACAATTGACCAGCAGCGGCACGTCCTCGCCAATCCGTTGCCAGTCATCCAGGCTCAGTTCGACGCCCATGTGCCGGGCAATCGCAATCAGGTGCGGAGGGCAATTGCTGGATGCACCGAGTGCCGAGGCGACGGCGATCGCGTTCTCGAATGCCTCACGCGTCATGATCTGCGACGGCCTTATGTCTTGCAGGACCAGTTCGCAAATGCGCTTGCCGGTGGCGTAAGCCATTTGCCCACGCTCACGGTAGGGCGCCGGAATGCTCGCACAGCCCGGCAATGACATCCCCAGTGCTTCGGCCAGCGCATTCATCGACAGCGCGGTGCCCATGGTGTTGCAGTGCCCCACGGATGGCGAGGCCGCTGTGGTCATCTCCATGAAGCCTTCGTAATCGATCTCGCCGGCGGCCATCAGGTTGCGTGCGTGCCACAGCACAGTGCCGGAGCCGATCAATTCACCCTTGTGGTGGCCGTCGAGCATCGGGCCGCCGGACAGGACAATGGCCGGCAGGTCGGTGGTTGCGGCAGCCATCAGGCAGGCGGGGGTGGTTTTGTCGCAACCGGTGGTGAGGACTACGCCGTCCAACGGGTAGCCGTGGAGGATCTCCACCAACCCCAGATACGCCAGGTTACGGTCCAATGCCGCGGTGGGCCGACGCGATTGCTCGGCGATCGGATGCACCGGGAACTCCATGGGTATACCGCCGGCATCCCGAATACCGGCCTTGACGCGTTGCGCCAACTCCAGGTGATGACGGTTGCAGGGGGTCAGGTCGCTGCCGGTCTGGGCGATGCCGATGATCGGGCGGCCCGATTGCAGTTCTTCACGGGTCATCCCGTAGTTCATGTAGCGTTCGACGTACAGGGCAGTCATGTCCGCGTGGGCAGGGTCATTGAACCATTGCTCGCTGCGCAGGCGACGTTTTGGCATTTCACTCATGATGCTTTTCTCTCTTGTCATTATTGGCAGAATCGACAATCGGTTGGGATTCAGCGGGCGAGCAGGCCACGGGACGCCAGATTGCGCAACAAGGCGCCTACCCCAAATGTCCAGGGGGTGGCGGCACAGCTGTGGGTCACCTGGTTATGCAGGCTACCGAGCAACGGGCTGCTGATGCGAACGCGGTCACCCAGCTTGTGGGTGAAACCGCTGCCGGCCTGGTCGCGGTCTTCGGTGGGGGCGAACAGCGTACCGAGAAACAGCAGAAAACCATCGGGGTATTGGTGATTGGCGTTGAGTGTCTGATCCACAAGGTCCTGAGGGTCGCGGCTGATCTGACTCATGGAGCTTGAACCGTGCAGCCGATAACCGTCTTCGCCTTGTACCTCTAGATCGACCACGCAGGCCCGCACATCATCCAGGTCGAAGTGTTCGTCGAACAGGCGAATAAACGGCCCAATGGCGCAGGAGGCATTGTTGTCCTTGGCCTTGCTCAGCAACAGCGCGCTGCGGCCTTCGAAATCGCGCAGGTTGACGTCGTTGCCCAGGGTGGCACCGTGGATCTGGCCACGGCTGTTCACCGCCAGCACCACTTCGGGCTCCGGGTTGTTCCATTGCGAGCCGGGGTGAATGCCGATGTGGCTGGCGCTTCCCACCGCCGCAAGGATAGGCGCCTTGGTGAAGATCTCCGCATCCGGGCCAATGCCGACTTCCAGGTATTGCGACCACATCCCCCGTTCAATCAGCAAAGCCTTGAGGCGCATGGCTTGCTCCGAGCCCGGTACGATCGAGCGCAGGTTGTCGCCAATTACGCTGCGGACGGTGGCGCGCACAGCTTCGGCTTTTGCCATGTCACCGCCGGCCTGCTCCTCGATCACGCGCTCGATCATGCTGGCGGCGAACGTGACCCCGGCGGCCTTGATCACTTGCAAGTCCAGGGGCGGCAGCAAGTAGGGTTTGGACGGATCATGAGTGGGGCCCGTGTTGGCGAGCAGCGCTTCGACACTGGCGATGAAGGTGCCGGGCGTCTGCCTTACGGCCTGCAATGGAGATTGCGTTTCCAGCAGGTCGCTCAGGGTCGAAAAACGCTCCGACAGATCAAACACGCCGTCGCTGCGCAGCACTATCGGCGAGGGCCCGGCGATACTGCCTGGCACCCACGCGCGGCCGATCAGGGTGGCGGCCATACCATCGACCGGAAGGGTGTTTTCGGGAGTCAGCAATAACGGCATGGCGAATTTTCCTGGTTCGTAAAGCCTTCACGCTAGGGCGGCGAGTCGATAAACTCCAATGAGATATATTCAGTATTTGATAACGCCAGGTTATTGGTCGCCCAGGGAATAGTCATGTCCGATCTGTCCTTCTCCAGCTTCTGCAGCTGGCTGAAATTCCGTCATCTTGTGTTGATCGATACGTTGGGACGCACGCGCAACATGCACTTGGCGGCGCAACAGATGAACCTCAGTCAGCCGGCCATCAGCAAGATGCTCAAGGAAATCGAAAGCCTGCTCGGCTTCGCCTTGTTCGAACGATTGCCGCGCAGCATGCCGCCGACGGCCCTTGGTGAGCATGTGCTGCGTTATGCGCAGATAGCCTTGAACGACGCGCGTTCGTTTGTCGAGCAAATCAGCAGCCTGCGTGAGGGCGGTCACGGCTCCCTCAAGGTCGGCGGGATTTTTGCCGCAACGGCGGCGGCTTTGCCCGAAGCGGTCCTGCAAATCAAACAGCGCTGGCCGCTGCTTTCGATTGAAGTAGTGGAGCAGACCAGTAACCGCCTGATGGAGATGCTTGAAGAGAAGCAGCTGGATCTGGCGGTGGCCCGGTTTACCGATCAAAGCCAGCAGCGACGCTATGACTTCGAGGCCTTGGCCCCCGAACCGTTCTCGATCGTGGTCAACGGTCGTCATCCGCTGGCGGACGCCGGCCCGCTCTCGTTGCAGCAATTGGTGGACTTGCCGTGGATTCTCTATCCGGTCGGCACGCCGATTCGTGGCCGCATGGAACATGCCTTTGCCGAAGCCGGTGTCGGGATGCCACGTAACACCATCGACACCATTTCCATGCAAACCTTCCTTCAGGTTTTGCAGCGCGGGCCCATGATCGGGATGCTGCCCAGCGCCATGGTCAACCCGCTGCTCGAAAGCGGCCAATTGAAGACGCTCGATACCCCGCTGCATTTGGTGCCGCAGGACTACGGCATCCTCACGCGCAAAGGCGAACCACTGATAGGGGCGGCGCTGGAGTTCGCCGAAATACTCAAGGAAAACGCACGCCTGGCCAGGGATCAGCCCGATTGAGCGGCACGAATTGATGATTGCTGCGATAACGTATCGTTATCGGATAATCAACAAATGCCATTGGGAAAGAATCGATTGGCGGCAGTAGAGTACCGACCAGATTCCCATCTGGGTCAGGAGACTGTCATGCCCAAACTGTCCGGACACAACTTTATCGCCGGTGGTCGCAGCGCAGCCGGGTCGGTGTTGCTGCACAGCGTGGACGCTACAACCGGGCAACCACTGCCCACAGGTTTCGTCCAGGCCACGGTCGAAGAGGTGGATGCCGCAGCCGTGGCGGCCGCCCAGGCTTATCCCGCCTTTCGCAACTTGTCGGCCCTGCGTCGCGCGCACTTTCTGGAGGCCATCGCCAGTGAACTGGACGCCTTGGGCGATGACTTTGTGGCCCTTGTCTGTCAGGAGACTGCGTTGCCGGCGGCACGTATTCAGGGCGAACGATCCCGCACCAGTGGCCAGATGCGCCTGTTCGCCAAGGCCCTGCGTCACGGCAGCTTTTACGGCGCGCGTATCGACTTGCCGCTGCCTGCCCGCCAGCCCCTGCCCCGTAGCGACCTACGCCAGTGCCGCTTGGGCCTGGGCCCGGTAGCGGTGTTCGGCGCGAGTAATTTTCCGCTGGCATTCTCCACCGCAGGCGGCGATACCGCTGCCGCGCTCGCCGCAGGCTGCCCGGTTGTGTTCAAGGCCCACAGCGGGCACATGGCGACTGCAGAACGGGTGGCCGAAGCCATTATCCGGGCCGCCGAGCAGACCGACATGCCCAAAGGTGTGTTCAACATGATCTTCGGTGCCGGTGTGGGTGAAGCCCTGGTCAAGCACCCCATGATTCAAGCCGTCGGCTTTACCGGTTCGCTCAAGGGCGGCAGGGCGCTGTGTGACATGGCGGCCGCGCGCCCGCAACCGATCCCGGTGTTTGCCGAGATGAGCAGCATCAATCCGGTAGTGGTGTTGCCAGAAGCCTTGCAGGTACGTGGCGAGCGTGTCGCGACCGAGCTGGCGGCTTCGGTGGTCATGGGGGCAGGTCAGTTCTGTACCAATCCTGGCTTGGTCATCGGTATTCGCTCGGCGGCATTCAGCCGCTTCGTGCAAGCGCTCAGTACATTGCTGGCCGATCAGCCGGGGCAAACCATGCTCAATGCCAATGGCCTGCGCAGCTATGTCCAGGGCTGTGAAGCCTTGTTGGAGCATCCGCAGATCACTCATTTGGCCGGGAACGTACAGCAGGGTAATCAGGCCCGGGCGCAGTTGTTCCAGGCCGATGTCGAGCTGCTTCTGACAGGCAGCGTCTTGCTGCAGGAAGAAATCTTCGGTCCGGCCACTGTGGTGGTGGAAGTGGCTGATCGGGCCGAGCTGTTGGCGGCCTTGCAGGGGTTGCGGGGCCAACTGACAGCCACCCTGATCGGTGAGCCGGCTGAACTTGAGCAGTGCGCCGACCTGGTGGCCGTGCTTGAGCAAAAAGTTGGGCGAGTGCTGATCAACGGTTACCCGACCGGGGTAGAGGTTTGCGATGCCATGGTCCATGGCGGGCCTTGGCCGGCGACGTCCGATGCCCGTGGCACCTCGGTAGGCACCTTGGCCATCGATCGGTTCCTGCGGCCGGTGTGCTACCAGAACTTCCCCGATGGCTTGCTTCCCGATGCCTTGAAGAACAGCAATCCCTTGGGGCTGATGCGCCTGGTCAACGGAGAGCACACGGCCCAGCCACTGTAATAACGGCAGCACTGCCGGATGAGTGCTCATTCGGCTTGACCCATTCGATAAAAATAATCAGGCATATCCATATGCCCAGGGGTTACCTCATGCAAACCATATCCGAGCATTTGCCCGCACAGGCGTCATCTCGCGAACTCGACTTTGAAAACCAGACCTACCGCAAAGTCATCCGGCGCATCCTTCCCGTCCTGCTCTTGTGCTACATGGCGGCCTACCTGGACCGGGTCAACATCGGCTTTGCCAAGCTGGATATGCTCAATGAGCTGCAGTTCAGCAATACGGTCTATGCGTTGGGCGCCAGTATGTTTTTCTGGGGGTATTTCCTCTTCGAAGTCCCCAGCAATCTGCTGCTGCATCGCTTCGGGGCACGGTTCTGGATCGCCCGCATCATGCTCAGTTGGGCAGTGATCTCCATGGCGGTGGCCTACACCGTGCCACTGGCTGGGTTCTTCGGTATCCAGTCAAGCAGCATGTTTTATGTGTTGCGCTTTCTTCTGGGGGTGTGTGAGGCCGGCTTCTTCCCCGGCGTGATTCTGTACCTCAATTATTGGTTCCCAACGCACCGGCAAAGTCGCGTGATGTCCGGCTTCCTGATGGCCATGCCGATCAGCCTGACACTGGGCGGCATGTTGTCCGGTTGGCTGATGAACAGTATGCAGGGCGTGCACGGCCTGTCGGGCTGGCAGTGGATGCTGATCATCGAGGGGCTTCCGTCGATCATCATGGCCTTCATCGTGATCGTTTGCCTGGCCGACAACATCGACAAGGCCAAGTGGCTTTCAGCGGCGGAAAAAGCCCTGCTCAAGGCCAACCTGCAAACCGATAACCACGGCAAGGCGACGCGCTTGAGCGAGGTGTTCTTCAACCCGAAGGTGTGGTTGCTGGTGTTGATTTTGCTGACCTTCAACACCGGCTTCTACGGCCTGGCGTTCTGGATGCCCTCGATTATCAAGAGCAGCGGTATCACCAACAGTTTGCACATCGGCTTCCTGACCGCCATACCCTATGCGGTCGCCACGGTGGTGATGCTGCTAAACGCTCGACACTCCAACCGTACCGGCGAGCGGCGCTTGCACGCGGCCATTCCTGCCTTTATCGGTGGGGTCGGCTTGATCTTCAGCGCCTTCTTTGCCGACAACCTGGTGTTGTCCGTACTCTTTTTGAGCGTCGCCGCCTCCGGGATTCTCAGCCTGATGCCGATTTTCTGGACCCTGCCGGGGACCTTGTTGTCGGGCGTAGCGGCTGCAGCCGGCATCGGCATGATCAACGCCATCGGCAACCTGTCGGGGTTCACCGGGGCGATGATCACTGCCGTGGCCGAGAACCTCACCGGCAACATCAACAATGGCACCTATGTGTTGGCCCTGTGTCTGTTCGTCAGTGGTGGGCTGATCCTGGCGATCCCTGTCTCTATGCTCGGCAGAACGCCGAAAGCGGCAGCTACCACAGGGGCGCTGGAAACCGCCTAGATATGCACAGGGGAGAGTGCCTTGCTGGCGCGTGTTCATATGTGACATGCGCTAAGGAAATTTCCCACATCCAAGACCCATGCCCGGTTGTTAGGCTCCAACTCTTCGACCTTATTTCAAGGAGTTTCCTGATGACAAAACGTCTAGCCGCCGAGTTCTTCGGCACGTTCTGGCTGGTTCTGGGCGGTTGTGGCAGTGCGGTGTTGGCGGCCGCGTTCCCTGAGTTGGGCATTGGTTTTGCCGGCGTGGCATTGGCATTTGGCTTGACGGTATTAACCATGGCCTACGCCGTCGGCCATATTTCCGGCGGTCATTTCAATCCGGCGGTCACTCTGGGTTTGCTCGCCGCGGGGCGTATGGGTGGCAAGGACGTACTG
Source organism: Pseudomonas paralactis (assembly GCF_001439735.1). GTDB lineage: Bacteria > Pseudomonadota > Gammaproteobacteria > Pseudomonadales > Pseudomonadaceae > Aquipseudomonas > Aquipseudomonas paralactis. The sequence goes on along the minus strand of NZ_JYLN01000001.1, from coordinate 236,269 downwards.
CCCTACATCCTCACTCAGGTTCTGGGTGCGATTGCAGCGGCCGGGGTGTTGTACCTCATCGCCAGCGGCAAGGCCGGGTTTGATGTGTCGGCGGGGTTTGCCACTAATGGTTATGGCGAGCACTCTCCAGGTGGCTTCTCGTTTCTGTCAGTGGTGGTGAGCGAGTTTGTACTCACGGCGTTTTTCCTGCTGATTATCCTGGGTGTTACCGATAAAAAGGCGCCGGCCGGTTTTGCGCCGCTGGCCATTGGGTTTGCGCTGGTCTTGATTCACCTGATCAGTATTCCGGTGAGCAACACATCGGTTAACCCGGCGCGCAGTACGGGCGTAGCACTGTTTCAAGGCGATTGGGCGATGGCTCAGTTGTGGGTGTTCTGGGTGGTGCCTTTACTCGGTGGTGTGTTTGGTGGGCTCGTGCACCGGTTCGTGTTGGCGACAAAACAGTAATCGCCCAGGCCACCTTTGCTCGGCGCGCGCACCGTGTTCTTCATGATTGAGCCGTCTTGTAGCGGCTGACCGGGCGCGCCAACCCGAGGTTTTCACGCAGTGTGGTGCCTGTGTATTCGCGCCGAAACAAGCCACGCCGCTGTAGCTCGGGAACGATGAGGCGGGCAAAATCCTCCAGCCCGCCCGGCAGGTGCGGCACCAGAATATTGAAGCCATCCGCCGCGCCTTCTTCGAACCAGCGCTGCAGCTCATCGGCGATCTGCGTGGGCGTGCCGATCACGCTGTAATGACCGCGTCCACCGGCAATGCGTCGGCCCAGTTGCGCCAGCGTCAGTTGTTCGCGCTGGGCCAGTTCGCTCAGCAGTTGCTGGCGGCTGCGTTGCCCGCTGTCGGTCAAGGGTAATTCGGGTAGCGGCCCATCCAGCGGGTAGCCGGACAGGTCGAAATTACCCAACATGCGTCCCAGCAACGCGACGCCCACCGCGGGTTCCACCAGCGCCTGGAGCGCTTCGAATTTGGCTTGGGCCAAGGCTTCGGTTTGCCCGACCACCACGAACATGCCCGGCATGATTTTCAGCGAATCGGCCGCCCGTCCGTATTGGCCCAGACGCCCCTTGAGGTCGCGGTAAAACGCTTGAGCCTCGGCCAGCGAAGTCTGTGCGGTAAACACCACCTCGGCAGTCTGCGCCGCCAGTTCCCGGCCGGTCTGCGAAGAGCCGGCCTGTACGATCACCGGCTGGCCCTGGGGCGAGCGCGCCACGTTCAGGGGGCCTTTGACCTGGAAATGCTCGCCAACATGATCCAGCACATGGCGTTTATGCGGGTCGTAATAACGACCGCTGGCCTTGTCGCGCACGAACGCGTCGTCGTCCCAGCTGTCCCACAGGCCCGTCACCACCTGATGAAACTCCCGTGCGCGGCTGTAGCGTTCGGCGTGGCCCAGGTGTTCGTCGCGGCCGAAATTCAGCGCCTCGGCGGCATTGTCCGAGGTCACCAGATTCCAGCCTGCACGGCCACCGGACAGATGATCCAGCGAGGCAAATTTGCGCGCTACATGGTAGGGCTCGTTGTAGCTGGTGGTGGCGGTGGCGATCAGGCCGATATGCTCGGTCACCGCACTGAGTGCCGAGAGCAGGGTGAGCGGCTCAAAATGATCCGAACGCGCCATCTGGCTGGCGACCTCACCGGTGGCGGCGGCAATGCTGTCGGCCACGAACAGTGCGTCGAACTTCGCCGCCTCCGCCACCCGTGCCACATGCTTGTAGTGGGCGAAATCCAGCCCGGCATTCGCCGGTACATCGGGGTGGCGCCAGGCGGCCACGTGGTGCCCGGTAGCCATCAGGAACGCGCCGAGTTTGAGTTGACGGCTCATGTTAGAAATCCTTGCGCAGTTGCACGCCGAAGTAACGTTCATCGTCACGGGGCACGGCGCGGTAGATGTAATTGCCGCCGCTGGCCAGCAGCGGTGAGTAGGATTTGTCGGCGAGGTTCTTCGCCAACAGCGCCACGCGCCAGCCAGCGGTGTAGTCGGCCAGGGCCACGCTGGCGTTCCAGATGCCGTACGCGCCTTGCTTGGTGTCCAGGTTCTGGCTGATGTCGTACTGCACTTCGCTCTGCCAGCTGTAGTCGGTGCCCAGTTCGACATCCAGGCCGTTATCCAGGGGGATGGTGTAGTCGGCGCGCACGTAGCTTTTCCAGTCCGGGCTGAATGGCAGTGGCTTGCCATTGACATTGCAGGTCGCCGCCGCACCCGCCGGGCAGGCAAATTCATCGATACGCGCTCGGGTATAGGCCAGGGCGCCGGAGAGCTTGAGTTGCCGGGTGGCCTGCAACGCATAATCGAGCTCGACGCCTTCGGTGCTGACGCGGCCGGCGTTGATCAGGCGCGTCACCACCTGGCCGGCGACGGTGTCAAAAAAGTTGGCCTGGTAGTTGTCGTAATCACTGTGGAACACCGCCAGGTTGGTGGTCAGGCGGTTGTTCCACGCGGTGGCCTTGATCCCGGCTTCCCAGGTGTTGGAAGTCTCCGGCTTGAGCGCCTCGGTGTCGCGCGGCTGCATGTTGAAGAACACGTTGTAGGCCGGGCCTTTATAGCCCCGCGAGTAGGTGAGGTAGCTGGTGACGGTGTCGCTGATGTCGTATTGCACGCCCAGCCGACCGGACCAACCGTCCTCGTCTACCGAGCCGGAACTCGACGTCGCCGGTTGAATGCCGCTGACGGTGGTGGCAGAGGTGGACACGCGGCGGTGGTCGTACTTCAAATCGTCATGGGTATAACGCAAGCCGGCGATGCCACGAAAGCGCGAGGTGAAGTTGAGCGTGGTCTCGCCGAACGCCGCGTAGCTGTCGCTGGTGGTGCTGTAGTCGGCGATACCACGGTCGGTGCGCGTGGTGGAAGTGAGGGTGCGCTGATAGGTTTCTTCGTCCTTGCCATGCATGTAGAACAGGCCACCGACGTACTCAAGCAATTCACCTTTGGGCGAGGCCAGGCGCAGCTCCTGGGAATACTGGTCGAACGCCAGGTCGCCTTTGTCGGCGGTGCCGGGGAAGGCGGCGGTGACGGTGCCGAGGCGGTCGCCGTCCTGGTATTGGGTGTTGTCCCAGCCGCGCCAGGCGGTGATCGAGGTCAGGGTGTAGTCGCCCAGGTTCCAGTCCAACTGTGCCGACAGGCCCTTGTTGGTGTCTTGCACATGGCTGCGGGTATCGGTGTTGATATCGCGCTTGTCGCTTGAGGCGCGCACCGGCCTCAAGGCATTGCTGAACGCCGGGTTCAGGGACTTGCTGACCACACCATTGGGCGCGTCATCGTGGGACTGCATGTAATCGGCGATCAGGGTCAGCTTCACGTCGTCGTTGGGCGTGAACTCCAGCTTGCCGCGAACGCCCTTGTGGTTGTAGCCATTGACCTCCTGGCCGTTATGGCGGTTGTCGACGTTGCCGTCGTAGCTGCCGAACAAGGTGCTGATCGAGCCTTTGAGTACCTCCGGTATCAGGCTGCCGCCGATGCCGAAGCGCGTGCGGCTTTCATTGCCGCTGTAGAACGATTGATCGATAAACCCGTGGGTCTGGGCCGTCGGCGCCTTGCTGGTGATATTCAGCACGCCGGCCGAGGCGTTCTTGCCGAACAGCGTGCCTTGCGGGCCGCGCAGTACTTCGATGCGCTCAAGGTCCAGCAGGTCGAGGGTGGCCTGGCCGGGGCGTGCATAGACCACGCCGTCGATCACCGTGGCCACAGTGGGCTCCACCCCTGGCGAGGTAGAAATGGTGCCCACGCCGCGCACGAACAGTGAGGTGTCCTTGTTCGACGCGCCGGTGCGAAAGTTCAGTGACGGCACCTGCTGCGCGATGCTCGCCACACCGTTGCGGTTATCGCGCTCCAGTTGTTCGCCATCAAGCACCGAGACGGCCACCGGGACTTTTTGCAGCGACTCTTCGCGGCGGGTAGCGGTAACCGTTATGGATTGGAGCGTGGGCTCTTGCTCGTCAGCTGCAACCGCGCCGCACACGGGCAGGGCGCAGAGGCCAGCCAGGAGCAACAAAGGGGTGTGCCGTGGAAAGTTATGCATGCTGTGCCCGCTCGAAAAAATACCCTGGTCCGCTGCGGTTCTGCGACCGTCAGCGCCTGTGAAAATGTCTTGGCATTCGCTCGAGCGAGTAGCAGACATTGCGCCTTGTTAGCGCTAACATCGGCATTATTGAAGGCGCGGATTTAGAGCGTCAAATACTAAAAAATTAGTTTTATATTCCTTTTTTATAGGTCTATTTCGTGAGCGAACACCCACCGCGCAAACGCCGGGGCGCCGGACGCGTCACCCTGAACACCGTGGCACGCCAGGCCGGGGTGTCGGCGATTACGGTGTCGCGTTACTTCAACCAGCCGGAGCAGGTCTCGCCCGAGCGCCGCGAGCGTATCGCCGAGGTGGTGGCGCAATTGGGGTATGTGCCCAATCTGGTGGCCGGTGGCTTGGCCTCTGCGCGAGGCAAAATCGTCGCGATGGTGATTCCGAATATCTCGGGGCCGATCTTTGCCAATACCTTGCAGGGCTTCAGCGATACCCTCAGCCGCCACGGTTATCAGCTGTTGCTGGCGTCCAGCTATTTCAGCGTCGAGCAAGAGGAAAGCGCGGTGCGCGCCTTTCTCGGCTGGTCGCCGGCCGCGCTGGTGCTGACCAGCCGCTTCCATAGCCCAGGCACGGAAAAGATGATCGCCGAAGTGGATATCCCAGTGGTGGAAACCTGGGACTACGTGCCGGAACGCGAGCCGTTGCAAGTGGGTTTTTCCCATTACCAAGTGGGGGTCACTGCTGCGCGCTACCTGCATGGCAAGGGCTATCGGCGTATCGCTTTCGTGCAGAACAGCGCGGCGGGGGATTTCAGCGCGCTGGAGCGCCGTGATGGTTTTACCGCCACCTTGAGCGAGCTGGGTGTGCAGCCCTGGGTCTTTGTCCCGGACGCCGACCGCGCGCCTTTCGAGGCGGGCAAGCAGGCCATGGAGGCGTTGATGGGGCAGGTCACCCGGCCCGACGCGATCTTCTTTGCCAACGACAACCTGGCTGCCGGCGGCTTGCTCGCCGGCCAACGCGCCGGGCTAAGCATCCCCCGGGACTGCGCCGTATTAGGCTTTGGCGATTACCCCTTCGCACAGATGTTGCTGCCCAGCCTCAGCACGATCCAGCCACCGGCCCTGCAGATTGGTGTATTAGCCGCCTCCCGCGTTCTGCAAAGTCTGGGTGTATTACCGATTGAGGGCGAAGTTGCACGCTTGAATCTCTTGCACTGTCAGTTAATTGAAAGGGAAAGTACCTAGTCATTACGGAGTATGGCTAAGTGCAACTAGTGGCTATTGGCTGCTAACGCTCTAAATCAGTGTATTTGGCAATGTTTTGTATTTAATTTCCCGCCAGCAGGAACTAGAGCTATAACTTCCAGTCGATACCCCCGGCTAACTTCTGCATCGGCTGTGGCGAACTAATGGCATTGTTCGGTAGTTCCAAATAGCCATACTTTTCGCAACGTTAGATATTCCTCAATGATGTCGCCAGCCCCCATCGATGCTTGCAAGATGCACATCCCGCACACCGACCAGGTGTGCGCGTGGCTGATGCAGCACGCCGGGCTGAAAACGCTGGATCTGGAACGCGCCCGGCGCTTATCCAGGGACCCTCTCGACCTGCTGGGTTTACTCACGCGCCTGGGTCTGGTGTCGGAAATCGAACTGGCCCGCGCCTGGGCCGATCTGCTGGCTGCGCCATTGCTGCCGGTCGACGCAGCGCCGCCGTTGCTCGACCCGTTGCCCGCCGTGACCGAGCGCTTCCTGCGTCACTACCACCTGGTGCCCATGGGCTGGGACGAGGGCGGCCTGCGCGTGCTGGCTGCCAACCCGACGCAGTTGTATCCGTTTCAGGCCCTGGCCTATGCCTGCCAAGTGCCTGTCTGGCTTGCCATCGGCGCGCATACCGATGTCGAGAGCCTGATCGAGCGTTACTACGGCCAGGGCCGTTCGGCCATGGGCACGCTGATCGAAAACCTCGATGAGCAGGGCGGCGCCCTCGAAGATATCGAGCACCTCAAAGACATGGCTTCCGAAGCGCCGGTGATTCGCCTGGTCAACCTGATCCTGCAACGCGCCGTGGAACAACGCGCCTCGGATATCCATATCGAACCCTTCGAAAACCAGTTCAAGGTGCGCTACCGCATCGACGGCGTGCTGCACGACGCCGAAGCGCCGCCCGCCAGTTCGTCGGCGGCGGTGATCTCGCGAGTGAAGATCATGGCGCGCCTGGATATTGCCGAGCGGCGCGTGCCCCAGGATGGGCGCATCATGCTGCGCATTCAGGGCAAGGCTTTGGATTTGCGGGTGTCTACGGTGCCCACCAGCTTCGGTGAGTCGGTGGTGATGCGCCTGTTGGACCGGCAAACCGTGCAGTTCGACTTTCCCTGCCTGGGTTTTGACGGCGAGCGCCTGGCAGCCTTCCTTGATCTGCTGGAGCGGCCCCACGGCATCCTGCTGGTCACCGGGCCCACCGGTTCGGGCAAAACCACCACGCTTTACACCGCCTTGTCGCGGCTCAATACCGCTGAACGCAAGATCATCACCGTGGAAGACCCGGTGGAATACCAGCTTGAAGGCATCAACCAGATCCAGGTCAAGCCCGCCATCGGCCTGGACTTTACCGCAGCGCTGCGCGCCATCGTGCGTCAGGACCCGGACGTGATCATGATCGGTGAAATCCGCGACCTGGAAACGTGCCGCATTGCCGTCCAGTCTTCACTCACCGGCCATCTGGTGCTCTCAACCCTGCACACCAACAGCGCGGCCGCGAGCATCACGCGCTTACTGGACATGGGCGTGGAAAGCTACCTGATCGCCTCCACCGTCAGTGGCATTCTCGCCCAGCGCCTGGTGCGGCGCCTGGACCCGGCCACGCGGGTTGCGTTCCAGGCGCCGCCTGCGCTGATCAAGGAGCATGGCCTGGATCGCCTGACCGAGCAGCGCCCGATTTTGCTGTATCACGGCGACTACCATGGCCGTAGCGCCCTCACCGAATTGCTGGTGATGAACGACGAGTTGCGCGGCCTGCTGATGGCCCACGCCGACGCCGCCACCCTTGAGCAGGCCGCGCGCCGCGGCGGTTTGCGCACCTTGTATGAAGACGGCTTGCGTCAGGCGCTGGCAGGTGTCACGTCCCTGGAAGAAGTGCTGCGTGTTACCCGTGGAGAGGACGCGTGAGGTTGTTCAAGTTCCGTGCTCTGGACAGCCAGGGCGCCGCTCAGAGCGGTACGCTGCAAGCTGCCGACCAGGCTGCCGCTGTCGCCGTCTTGCACCAGCGTGGCTGGTTGCTGTTGCATATCGAAACGGCGGGCAGTGCCTCGCTACGTCGGGTACGCGGGCCGTTGAAGGGCGCAGCGCTGGTGAGTTTCACCCAGCAACTGGCGACGCTGCTCGGCGCCGGTCAGCCCCTTGAACGCTCGTTGAACCTGCTGCTCAAACAACCCGGCCAACCTCAGGTACAGGCCTTGATCGAGCGTATCCGCGACCAAGTCAAGGCCGGCAAACCGCTGTCGGCGGCGCTTGAGCAAGAGGGCGACACGTTTTCACCGCTGTACCTGAGCATGGTGCGCGCCGGTGAAGCCGGTGGTGCGCTGGAAGACACCCTGCGCCAACTCAGCGACTACCTGGAGCGCAGCCAGCGACTGCGCGGCGAAGTAATCAACGCGTTGATCTACCCGGCGTTTCTGGTGGTGGGCGTACTGGGTTCCCTGGCGCTGTTGCTGGCCTATGTGGTGCCGCAATTTGTGCCGATTTTTCAGGACCTGGGCGTGCCGATTCCGCTGATCACTCAAGTGATCCTGGGGCTTGGGGAGTTTTTGTCGGCTTATGGCCTGGTGCTGTTGGCCGGGTTGGCGACCAGTGCAGGGATCCTGACGGCGCGCCTGCGCGAGCCCGGCCGCCGCGAACGCTACGACCGCCGCCTGCTGGGCATCCGTGTGGTCGGCCCGCTGCTGCAACGGGTGCAGGCCGCACGCCTGACCCGCACCCTCGGCACCTTGCTCAGCAATGGCGTGGCATTGCTGCCCGCGCTGGTGATCGCTCGGCAGGTCTGCAGCAACCATGCATTGCAGGCGCAAGTGGCGTCGGCGGCGCAACAGGTCAAAGGCGGCGGCACCCTGGCGGAGGCGTTTGGCAGCCAACCGCTGTTGCCGCAACTGGCTCTGCAAATGATCGAAGTCGGCGAACACGCCGGTGAACTGCCGGGCATGTTGCTCAAGGTCGCCGACATTTTCGACGTCGAGGCCAAGCGTGCTATCGACCGCCTGCTCGCTGCGCTGGTGCCGAGCCTGACCGTGATCATGGCGGTGCTGGTGGCGATCATCATGCTCGCGATCATGCTGCCGCTGATGAGCCTTACCAGCCATATATGAACCTTCATGGAGTGGAATCAATGAGAACCAGGCACCGCCAAAACGGCTTTACCCTGCTGGAAATGCTCGCGGTAATCGTGCTGCTGGGCATTGTCGCAACCATTGTGGTGCGCCAGGTCGGCGGCAATGTGGACAAGGGCAAATACGGCGCGGGCAAGGCGCAGTTGGCGAGCTTGAGTATGAAGATCGACAGCTACGCCCTGGATGTGGGAGCGCCGCCCAACACCCTGAAACAGTTGCTTGAAAAGCCCGCCAATGCGGCCAGCCGGGCGGGCCCCTATGCCAAGCCTTCGGAGTTGAAAGACCCGTTCGGCCACGGGTTCGGTTATCGCTTCCCCGGCCAGCACGGCGCCTTCGACCTGATCTTCTACGGCCAGGACGGTCAACCGGGCGGCGAGGGCTACAGTGCCGACCTGGGTAACTGGGAATAACCCGCCCATGAGCCAGCGCGGCTTTACCTTGCTGGAAATGCTGGTGGTCATTGTATTGATCGGCATTGCGGCCGCGTTGTTGGGGCTGGGTGTGCGCCAGGGGCTGCAAGTGGCCCAGGAGCGGCGCGTGGTGGGGCAGATGGTCGAGGCACTGCGCGCCACGCGGGCGGGTGCGATCGTCAGCGGCCAGGCGGCGCGTACCGAATTCGACCTGCAACGCCTGACATTTCGCGCCCCGGGGCGCGCGCCGCAACACTGGCAGGCACCGTTGCAGGTGACGCTGCACAGTGCCGAGCAGACGGGCGCCGCCGTGGTGTTCTACCCCGATGGCAGTTCCACCGGCGGCAACCTGCTGCTGGCCAGCGGCGCCCGGCGTTGGCGTATCGACATCGGCTGGCTCACCGGTAGCGTGCAGTCCAGGGCGCTGCCATGAAGCATCAGGCCGGTTTTACCCTGCTGGAAATGCTCGCCGCCCTGACGTTGATGGCGGTGTGCAGCAGTGTGTTGCTGGTTGCCTTTGGCCAGAGTGCGCGCTCGCTGGCCCAGGTCGCCCACAGTGACCGGCTGACCCAGGCGGCGCTCACGCTGCTGGACCAGGAAGCCGCCGGCCCATTGAGCGAAGGCACCTGGCAGGGCGAACTCGATGGTATCCATTGGCAATTGACCAGCACCCGGCAACAGCCCCATCTGTTTCGTCTGGACCTGAGCCTGCGGGAAGGCGCGCATCAGGCCCGCTTCAGCACCTTGAAGGCCCGCCTGTGAAGCGCCGCGAGCAGGGCTTCACCTTGCTGGAAATCCTCGTGGTGCTCAGCTTGCTTTCGATGTTGTTGTTGCTGGTTAGCGCTGCTTTGCTGGGTGCCAATCGTGCGGTGGCCAAAGCCCAGGGTTACACCGCCAACCTGGATGAAATGCGCACCGCTCAACAGTTTTTACGCACCGCGATCAGTGAGGCGTTGCCCCTGGACATCACTGAAGACGACAGCCAGGCCGAGGGTTTTTTTATCGGCACGGCTGAACGCGTGCAGTTTGTGGCGACCTTGCCCGGGGTGCTCGGCGGTGGCATCCAGCGCTTTACTTTGCAACGGGTAAAGCAGGATGTTCAGGTGACATTTTCGCAATCCGAGTCAGCTGCCAACGCCCAGCTCGCTGAACCGCAGGTGTTGCTGCATGACGTCCAGGCGCTGCAATTGAGTTATCGCGGTGTATCACCCTTGGGCCAGCCCACCGGCTGGTTGAGCGCATGGCCCTGGCCCAGGCGCTTGCCCGCCGCAGTACGCATCAACGCCAGCGTCAACGGGCCGGTGCCGTGGCTGACCCAAGTGATTGCCCTGCGCCTGAACCTCGGCAGCGCGAGCAGTGACCAGTGAAGCGCCAACGCGGAGCGGCGCTGTTGCTGGTGCTGTGGGCACTGGCCTTGCTTAGCCTGTTGCTCGGCGGCTTGGCTGGCTGGGTGCAACTGCAAAGTCGCCAGGCCCTGTGGTATCGCCAGCACACCCAGACGCTCCTGGCCGCCGAAGCCGGTATTGCCCAGGTCATGGCTGATCGGCACTGGGTGGCGGACGGGCGTGTCATCACGCTGATCTTCGACGACGCCGGCCTGCAGGTGCGCCTGCGCAGTGAGCGCGGCAAGCTGTACCTGGTTAACGCCGACCCCGAAGACTGGCTGCACCTGGCCCTGGCTTGCGGCGCTGATCCGGCCCAGGCCCGGCAACTGGTGCAGGCGCTTGAGGCTCGTCGCCATCAGGGCCTGGCGCCGTTTCGGGTGCTGGAAGAAGTGCGGCAGCTGCCCGGTATGACTCAGGCGCTGTACAGCCAATTGCTGCCGGAAATCACCTTGTGGAGCGACCTGGATCGACCCGATCCGGCATTTGCCAGCCCCTTGATGCGCAAGGCGTTAAACCTGCCACGCCAAAACGCCGAGGGTGCCGACCCCGGCCGGGTGCTGGAAATCGACAGCCGCGCCGAGCGCCCCGGCGGCTATCAGGCACGCCTGCAACTCACCGTCTTATTAAGCCCAGCGGAGGACCGTGCACAGCCCTATCGGGTGGTGCGGTGGCAAGAATGAATCGACTCGAACCTATCGCCCGCCAGTGGCGCGGCAGTCTGTTGCAACAAGGCTGGCGCCTGTGGCTCACGGAGCTGCGCGGCTGTGTGCCGAGCTGGCTGGCCCTGCAAGAGGCGCCTGAACAGGTGCATCACTGGCCGTTGACGGCGCCGGTTGTCCCCGGCAACGCCCGCCAGGTGCTGATGCTCGGCCCTGATGTGGTGCTGCAGCAACGCTTGCAATTGCCCCTGGCTGCCGCGCGCAACCTCACGGTGGTGGTCGGCTATGAACTGGACCGCTACACCCCGTTCGATGCAGAGCAGTTGTACTTCGTGGCGCGGCAGGAGCAACGCACATCCACCCATCTTGAGGTCACGCTGGTGGCGATCCTGCGCGAGCGTCTGGATCGGATTCTCAGCGACTGCGCTGCCCTCGGGCTGCACCCCCATCGCGTCGATGTGGCGGGCCTGGGCGTTGACCTGCTGCCGGCACCCTTACGCCCGCGCCAACGCCGCACCGGCAAGGATTTGCAGCGCAGCCTGCCATGGCTATGCGGCGCTTTGCTGATCGCCGCCATGTTGCTGTGGCTCAACGACCGCCAGCGCGTACTCGACGCCATGCACACCACCGTGCAGGAGCAAAAAGCCCAGGTCGCCCAGGTGCACGCCCTGCGCCAGCAACTGCTCAATACCCGCGGCGCGGCGCAGTACCTGACCCAGCGCAAACTCGCGCAACCGCCCCTGGCTGCGCTGCTCAATGACTTGACCACCTGCCTGCCCGCCGACACCTGGCTCGACCAATTGGACGTCAAGGGCACTGAGGTGACGTTCTCTGGCCAAAGCGCCAAGGCCAGCGGCCTGATTACTCGCATCAAAGGCTGCCGACGATTGGACAATGCCCAATTCGAAGGGGTCATTCAACCCGATGCGCGCACCGGCAAGGACCAGTTTGCCCTGCGCGCCCATTTACGCCCGGAGGCCGCCGATGCACCGACCCCTGACGCCCCGTGAACGTCGCGGCGCAGCCTTGTTGCTCCTGGCTGTGGTGCTCGGCGCGGCCTACTGGCTGTTGATCGACAGCTGGTTCGCCGGCCCGCTGCGCACCATGGGCGAACAGGCCCAACAGCTGCGTGAACAGCAGCAACGCTACGCCAGCGTGTTGCGCCAGGGCGATGCATTGCGCGAGCAGCTTGAGCAGGCGCGGCAAGACCCGGCCAGCAGCGCCAGCCTGTTGCCAGGCGATGACCCCGATGTGGTCGCCGCCGACCTGATGCAGCGCCTGGCCGACCTGATCAACAGCCACGCCAACCTTGGCGGCGGCTGTACCCTCACCCAGCGCAAGCCCATCACCACCGAACAGGACGACAGCGAGCCCTATCGGCAGGTCAAGGTCAGCCTCACGCTCAACTGCGCCATCGAACCGCTGACCGCAATCTTGCACGCGCTGGAATACCAGCCGCCGTTTCTGTTTGTTGATGAGTTGCGCATCCGCCGCAGCAAACAGGCACCGGCCACAGGTGGTGCGGGCAAGCTGGCGGTCCAACTGCTGGTGCGTGGCTACCTGCAACCGGCGCGGGTGGCGCCATGATCGGTGCACTGCGCCCCCTGGAGTGGGGCTTGCTCGGCTTGGCCGGGCTATTGGGCGTGCTGATGGCGGTGATCCTCAGCAGCATCGGTGATCAGCCACGATGGTTGCCGCAAGCGCCTGTGACGTCGCAGCCTGCCGTCACTGTGCAGGCCGCACCGGTGCCAGCGTTGCAAGCACTCGCCAGCACCTGGCAGACGCCGCTGTTCAGTCCCGATCGACGCCCGGACAGCGTGGTCGGCAAGACCCGGGTGGCGAGCCTGGCCAACCTGACCCTCAGCGGCATCATGATCACCGGCAACCTGCAAATGGCCATGCTCAAACACGCTGGCGGCCCACCCCTGACGGTGCGCCTGGGCCAGACGCTGCCCAACGGCTGGCGCCTGGAACACCTGACCCCGCAATACGCCCGTTTCGCCCTCAACGGGCGCACCCAGACCCTGAGCCTCTATGGCAAGCGGTTACCCCTGATTTCCCATCCCCGCGAGCCCCTCCCTTGATCGATATGCGCACTTCGCTGTTTTGCCTGGCCACTGCCGTTTCTCTGGGCGGCTGTGGATCCTTACCCGACCGCCTTGATCCGGACGACCAGCTGCTGAACGAGGCGCTGCAAGGCACCGGTTCGCAACGCCCGCTCAATGAGGAGCCTGCGATGCAAAGCCCTTTGCCCGCGGCGAAGTCGCCACCGCAGCGCCAGTTGATTCGTGGCAATCAGACGTTCGTACGTAAACCTGACGCGCCGGTGAAATCCGGTGAGGAGGGCGGCGACATTGTCTTCAACTTTCAGGGCCAGCCCATCGAAGCGGTGATCAACAGCGTGATGGGCGACCTGCTGCACGAGAACTACAGCATCGCCGAGGGCGTGAAGGGCAATGTCAGCTTCTCCACCTCCAAGCCGGTGGACAAGCAGCAGGCCCTGTCGATTCTCGAAACCCTGCTGTCCTGGACCGACAACGCCATGATCAAGCAGGGCAACCGCTACGTGATCCTACCGGCCAGCCAGGCGGTAGCGGGCAAGCTGGTGCCGCAGATACGCGTGGCGCAGCCCTCCAGCGGCCTCTCGGCGCGACTCTTCCCGCTGCGCTACATCTCGGCCACCGAGATGCAGAAACTGCTCAAGCCTTTCGCCCGAGAGAACGCGTTTCTGCTGGTCGACCCGGCGCGCAATGTACTGAGCCTGGCCGGCACCGCAGAAGAGCTGGCCAACTACCAGGACACCATCGACACCTTCGATGTGGACTGGCTCAAGGGCATGTCGGTGGCGGTCTTCGGCCTGCAACGCGCCTCGGTAGCCGAACTGATGCCCGAGCTGCAAGCCATGTTCGGCGCCGACAGCGGCACCCCCCTGGCGGGCATGTTGCGGTTTTTGCCGGTCGAGCGCACCAACTCGGTAGTCGCGATTTCGTCTCAGCCCGAGTACCTCAGCGAGGTGGGTGACTGGATCCGCACCATCGACGAAGGCGGCGGCAATGAGCCGCAGATGTATGTGTACGACGTGCGCAATATGAAGGCCGCCGACCTGGCCAAATACCTGCGGCAGATCTACGGCAATGGCGCGATCAAGGACGACGCACCGGCCAAGGTCGCGCCAGGGTTGCGTACCACCACCTTGTCCTCGTCTACCAGCGCAGGGTTGCAGGCCAATGTCCCAGCGCCAGCCCCCGACGAAGCCGAATCCGAACCCGCCGACAACACCCAGACGCCCGCCACCAGCGATCTCGAAGCCGGCACCCGCATCACCGCGCAAAAGAGCAGCAACCAACTGCTGGTACGCACTCGCCCGGCGCAATGGAAAGAGATCGAAGCGGCGATCAAACGCTTGGATAACCCACCGCTGCAAGTGCAGATCGAGACCCGCATCCTGGAGGTCAAGCTCACCGGTGAACTGGACCTGGGCGTGCAATGGTACCTCGGCCGCCTGGCCGGCAATTCCACCAGCACCACGGTGGCCAACGCCTCCGGCAGCCATGGCGCCCTGGGCGGTGGCGGGGCGGGGCTGGGGGCGGCGGATTCGTTGTTCTACTCCTTTGTCAGCTCCAACCTGCAAGTGGCCTTGCACGCCCTGGAAACCAACGGCCGTACCCAGGTGCTGTCGGCGCCGTCGCTGGTGGTGATGAATAACCAGCCGGCGCAGATCCAGGTGGGGGATAACATTCCCATCAGCCAGACCACCGTCAACACCGGTGACGCCGACACCACCTTGAGCAGTGTCGAATATGTACAGACCGGGGTGATCCTGGATGTGGTGCCGCGCATCAATCCGGGCGGGCTGGTGTACATGGATATCCAGCAGCAGGTCAGTGATGCCCAGAACCCGGCGGGCAGCAGTGAGACGCCGGTGAACCCGCGCATTTCCACGCGTTCGGTATCGACCCAGGTGGCGGTGCAGAGTGGGCAGACGGTGTTGCTCGGCGGGTTGATCAAGCAAGACAATGCCGAGAGCGTCAGTGCCGTGCCTTACCTGGCGAAGATACCGGGGTTGCGGTGGCTGTTTGGCAACACTGGCAAGTCCAGGGACCGTACGGAGTTGATTGTATTGATCACGCCGAGGGTGATTACCAGCAGCAGCCAGGCACGGCAGGTGACGGATGACTATCGCCAGCAGATGCAGTTGTTGCGACCCGGCCAATAAGCCCTCTCCCACATTTTTATCCAGCACTGAAGTACAGACGGTTCCAGTGGCTGGCGTCGGTGAACGTGGAGGTGATTGCTCCCCGGGCGCTGAGATGACAGGCGTTACTCTGCGGCGTGAAGCCTTTGCTCTGTCGCCCGATCGATCAACGCCCGCAGCGCTTCGAACAAGGGTTCGGCATCCGTGTGTTTTTTGCCGTAGGCCAGGTTGAAGGCGTAATCGAAGTCGGGCGGGTTCAGCCCCTGGGTGTGCTGCAGCAGAGTCTCAAGTTTGTCCATGGCCTTGACGGCTTTTGCTTCCGGCGAAAGCGCGTTCTCGTAGTCATCCCACAACGTCAGGATCTCGGCTTTCAGGGGGCTGTCCAGGGACTGCGCCAAGAGCAGCAGATCGCGCCGTTCCTGTTCGCCCTTGTTGGGGAAGGCCGCCTGGCTAACTGCCGGAATATCCCCGTGGATGGCTTCGCCCAAATCATGGATAACGCACATCTTGAGGATTTTCAGCAGGTCCAGGCCGGGCAATTGATCGGCGAACACCATCGCCATCAGACACAGGCGCCAGCTGTGTTCGGCCGTGCTTTCAGTGCGGCCCGAAGCCGTGTGGGCACTTCTGAGCACATCCTTGAGTTTTTCCGCCTCGCGCAGAAAATCGAGACGGCCTTTGATTTTTTCCATGTCCATGCTGCTGCCCCGCAAGGTCGATTGTGCAGGTAAGCCTAGGTGCGGGAGTGCAGATCGTCCACGCATAAAATATGCGCGGCGGGCTTTAGAGTGTTTCGACCAGGCGTGCTGCGCTGCCATCGCTCAGGGTCATGCGTGTCCAACGACACAGGCTTGGGTGGATGGGCACGAGGTTGGAATCGTTGCTTCCAGTGGCGAACTCAAGAGCCGGTGGCGCCTGGGTTTCGCGCCAGCCGGTGTGCTCCAGGCTGGCTTCGATCAGTTGGATTTGCGGTGTTGCGAGGCGCCACAACGACTGGCCCATAAGCTCGGCGAGCGGGCTGCTGAACTGGCGTGCGCGGGAGGGCGAGCACGCGAGCAGGCGGTGCGTCAGGTCGCACACCAGATGCATGGCTTGCGAGCTCTCACTGACCAGCCGAGCCAATGCCTGATCGGCGGCTGCATCAAGCCGGGCTGCCAACAACTGCTCAAGCTGCTGGTGCGCGGCCGGATCCATCGCTTGTACGCCACTTTCCCAGCGCGAAACAGTCGATTGCGTGACGTTGAACAACTGCGCTGTATGACTTTGCTTGATGCGGTGCAGCAAACGCCATCGCCGCATCGCAACGCCGGGCAAGGCAGGCTTGAGCAACGAGTGAGGCATTCGTGATTCCTGAGTCGGCGGCTGGATGACGAGTGTGATGACAAGAGGGCCATGGTGCAAATGAGTGGGATGAACGGCTCTCGGTTTTCTAATGTGGGAGGGGGCTACTCTCTATTCCTGCAACAACAATGCCTGCTGCTTGAGCCTGCGCTTCTGCGCAAACGGCAACTTCTCATCGTCCCCATACGGCGCGCTGTACCAGTTGCCGTAGCTCGGATTTGGCAGCAGGAACCAGCGCTGCCCCAGCCAGTTCACATAGGGTTCGACGGCCTTGCGCTGCGCAGCCAGGGTGTTGTGTTCGGCCTGCACGAAATCTCCCAGCGAGTCACCGGCCATCAACAACACGCGGGCTTGGCTGGCGACCCACTGGCGACGGCAGTTCTTGCCATAGCCAGCGCTTTCGCAATGGCCGATGGGGGTGCTGGCCGCCAGGATCTGTGCGTCGCTCTCTATCGGAAAGCCGCGCAAACGCAGGTTTTTGGCCGTGGCCGCGACCTGGCTGTGCTCGCGGTTGGTGAGGTAATACACCTTGATGCCTTTTTGCCTGGCCGTTTGCAGGAACGCCACGGAACCCGGTAGTGCCTCGGCCTTGGCCTGCTCGACCCAGGTATTCCAGCGATCGTAGGAATAGACCTGATTGTTGATGATGTCGCGAGCGTTGAGCGGCACGTTGTCCAACAGCGTCTCGTCGATATCCACAATCACCGCCGGCGGCAGGCCGGCCAGCTTGCGCGCAGGTAAAGGCAGTGCGTCCCAGTTGGGGTCGGCCAGCGCTACATCGAGTTGGCGGGTGGCGTTGGCGAAGAGCTGGCGGTAGATCATCTCGTGCTCGATGGACGTCTGGGTCCAGAGCACGGCGTCGAGTTGGTCGTTGGCCGGTGGGTGTTGCTGGCAGCCCGCAAGGGCCGTGGTAAGCAAACAGAGGCTGGCGAAGAACAGGGTGCGCATGGGACTGGGTCTCGAAGATCGTCGGGCGTGGTCAGCACAGTAGTCTAATTCACGGCGCGCAACTCAGTGCGATTTCAGAATCTTCTTAGAGCCACGCCTTACCCTGGGCGGGTAGTGTGTGCTGCGTTGAGTGATCCACGTTGATGCCCACCTGCCAGGTTTGCCTATGCCTAATAAAGCGTTACGTTTTTTGATCGCCGATGGTGAGCATCTGGAGCGCAACAAGATCGAGAAAATGCTCAATCAGTTGGGTTATTACCGGATCGCCCCCTTGAGTTCGTTCGACGAGGTTCAGGCGTTGACGCGCGCAGGCGGCGTGACATTCGACTTATTGATCATCAACACCACACTGGTACGCTCGCGGCAGATCGACCTGCTCAACTACTGCCGTGACAACCCCATGATCCGCCACGCGCTGATCTATGACGGGCAATGTGCACAGCGCTCGGTGGTGTCGGTATCGGCCAGGCAGACGCTGCATCTGCCCCTGTCGCAATCACCGGATTTCATCTCACTGTGCCGCTGCCTGGAGATGCTCGACCCGGCGGCCATGGCGCGTGCCGCCGGGATGTCGCGCGAACATTGATCTGCGTGTCACGTACCAACACATGAAAGATCATGTCGGCCATGAACGGCGGCAGCGCACGATAGCAAATCAACCTTGCCCATCGCCCTTGCGCGCATCCATAGTCTTTTGATGCTCGGCCAGGAACGGCTGCTCGGCCGGATCAAAACGATCGATCCCGGCCGTAAAGCGATGCCAGTAGGGATACAACGGCTGACGACGGGTGACCGCCTCGATACGTGACGACTGTGCCTCGGTCAGCTTCAGCTCAGTCGCGGCGAGGTTGTCACGCAGGTGCTCTTCGGTACGCGCACCGACGATCAACGAGGTGATCCCCGGGCGATCCTTGAGCCAGGCCAGGCAGGTGCGGGCGACCGAGACGCCGTGCTCGTCACCGACGGCGGCGAGGGTTTCGATAATGTCCAGAGCGCGCTCACGGTCATGCACATAGGGCTCCGGCCAGCCGCTGCCCTGGCGCGTATTGGCCGGCGGCTGGTGCCCGCGGCGAGTCGAGCCGGTCAGCAAGCCTTCGCCCATCGGGCCCCACACCAACGTGCCGACCTGCTGGTCCAGGGCCAGCGGCAGCAACTCATACTCGGCTTCGCGGGACTCCGGCGTGTAATAGATCTGCTGGGTGATGGGCTTGAGCATGCCGTGCAGTTCGGCCTTACCCAGGGTTTTCATCATCTGCCAGGCGGTAAAGTTGCTGGTGCCGAAGTAGCGGATCTTGCCCGAGCCGACCAACAGACGCAGCGCTTCGAGGGTTTCTTCGATCGGCGTCATGCCGTCCCAGTTATGCACTTGGTACAGGTCGATATGGTCGGTGCCCAAGCGCTTCAGGCTGGCCTCACAGGCGCGAACCAGGTGGTAGCGCGATGAGCCGGAATTGTTTGGGTTCTGGTCCACCGGGCTGCGGCCCTTGGTCGCCAGCAGAATGTCGTTGCGCTTGTCGCCAAGGGCCTTGCCGACCACTTCTTCGGCCAGGCCATGGGAATAAAGGTCGGCCGTGTCGACCATATTCACCCCGGCATCGAACGCGATATCGAACATGCGCCTGGCCAAGGGCACGTCCACCGCGCCGCACTTTTCGAACTCTGCCCGACCGCCAAAGGGCACGGTCCCCAGGATGATTTCCGAGACCAGCAGGCCGGAATGACCCAGTTGTCGGTATTGCATATCGCCTCCTACTTAACGTTGCACGTGAAGGTGTGAACGATGGGGAGGGCGATAGTTTGAATTTTTTTATGAACGCATTCGCTCCCAGCGTGAGGCGGCTTCAATGAAGGATTGTTTCATTGGGTGAAATGCTGGATTGTTATTTCTGGTCATTCCGCCGAATAAGGCAGCAGTGGAATATGCCTGGCGTCGCTACCTTTTCCTTTGGAGCTTTACATGACCCAGTCCGCGATCAAACTTTACGGTTTTCCCCTGTCCGGTCACTCCCACCGAGTCGAGCTGATGCTGTCTCTGCTGGGCTTGCCGAGCGAATTCATCCTCGTGGACCTCAAACAGGGCGCCCATAAAGCACCTGAGTTCCTCGCCAACCTCAACAGCTTCGGCCAGGTGCCGGTGATCGACGACGGCGGCACGGTGCTGGCCGACTCCAACGCGATCCTGGTTTATCTCGCCACTGTCTACGGCAACGGCGAATGGTTGCCCAGCGATCCGACTGGCCAAGCGCGGGTACAACGCTGGCTGTCGGCCGCCGCCGGTCAACTCCATGCCGGGCCTGCCACGGCGCGCTTGGCCACGGTGTTTGGCGCTGAGGTGGATACTGTCAGCGCAATCAAGCGTGCCCATGCCTTGCTGAGCGTGATGGAGCAGCAACTGAAGCAGAGCCGTTTTCTTGCCAGTGAGCAGCCCAGCATTGCCGACATCGCGTTCTACACCTACGTGGCCCATGCGCCGGAAGGCAATGTGTCGCTGGCCGACTACCCTAAGGTTCGTGCCTGGCTCGCCAGCATCGAAGCCTTGCCGGGGTTTGTCGGTATGCCGCGCACGGCAGTGGGGCTGCAATCGCAATAACAACCGAGGGGCGCCAATGGATCGATTTCATGAGATGCAGGTGTTTCTGGCCGTGGCCGAGGAGGAGGGTTTTGCCGCTGCTGCGCGCCGCCTGAAAACCTCGCCCCCCAGCGTGACTCGCGCCATTGCCGCTATGGAGCAGCGCATCGGTACGCAGCTGCTGGCCCGCACTACGCGCAGCCTGCACTTGACCGAAGCCGGCCAGCGTTACCTGGAAGATTGCCGACGCATCCTTGCCGAGTTGGACGAGGCCGAAGAAGCGGCGGCGGGCAGTTACTCCATCCCGGGCGGTCAGTTGACGGTGACCGCACCGGTGTTGTTTGGCGAACTGTATGTGGCGCCGGTGCTGGGGGATTATCTGGACCGTTTTCCCTTGGTAAATATCAACGCCTTGCTGGTTGATCGGGTGGTCAATATGACCGACGAAGGTGTCGACGTGGCGGTGCGCATCGGCCACCTGCAGCAATCCGGTCAGCAAGCGATCAAGGTCGGCGAAGTGCGACGGGTGGTGTGCGCATCGCCGGCGTACCTCGACCAGCACGGGCGCCCCCAGCGGCCTGAGCAGTTGTGTGAGGCTAAGCTCGTCACCTCATCCTCCAGCCAACTGGTCAGTGAGTGGGCATTCATTGACGCCGGCCAGCCGCTGAAGGTACCGATCGAGCCACGCCTGGTGGTCACGGCCAACAATGCCGCGATCAACCTGGCGCGTCTGGGCTGGGGGATGACGCGGGTGCTGTCCTATCAAGTCGCAGCAGCGGTGGCGGCGGGTGAGCTGGAGCTGGTGCTGGAAGATTTCGAACCAGCGCCGCTGCCGATCCACGTGGTGTTCCAGCAAAACGGCCGCGTACCGGCCAAGGTTAATACCTTTGTGGATTTCCTCAGTCAGCGCCTCGGGCAGGACGCGGCCCTGAACCCGGCGACGAAGCAGCGCGCCTGATGGAGCGTTATCGCGATATGCAGCTGTTTGCCGCGCTGGCCGGGCAACCCAGCCTGGCCTCGGCGGCGCGCCATGCGCAGGTCTCCGGCCCGACCCTGGTTCGTGCAGTTGCGCGCCTGGAGGCACGCCTGCATGTGGTGTTGCTGCATCGCAGTACCCGCGGCGTCAGCCTGAGCGACGCAGGCCAGGCTTACCTTGCCGACTGCGTGCGTCTGCTGGCTGCGTTGGACGCGGCCGAGGCCTCGGCCAAAGGTTTGCATGTGCAGGCCCAGGGCGACCTGCGGATATTTGTGCCGTTACTGTTCAGTCGCTATGTCATGGCGCCGCTGTTGGCCGATTATGCGGATCGCTACCCGGCGGTGCGTGTTATCGCTCATTACCACGACTATTATCCGAACCTGCACGTAGAGGGGTTGGACGTAGCGGTGCTGATCGGTGAGTTGCCCAACTCGTCACTCATTGCGCGGCAAGTCGGGCAGGTGCGCACTGTCGTCTGTGCCAGCCCCGCTTACTTGGCGACCCGGGGCGAACCCCGGCATCCGGCTGAACTCAAGCAGCATCATCTGATTGCCAGCGCCGACCCGGTGCATTGGGATTTCCCGCATTACACCCTCAAGGCCCGCGCCCGGTTGAGTTGCGCCACTGTCCAAGGCGCGATCAATGCGGCGGTGCAGGGGGCGGGCGTGATTCGAGCCTTGAGTTACCCGCTGCACGAACACCTGGCGAGCGGCCAGTTGCAGCGCCTGTTGCCTACCTTCGAGTTGCCGCCGCAGCCGGTGCATGTGGTCTACCGCGAAGGCCGTCATGCGTCGATGCGCGTGCGCAGCTTTGTCGACTACTGCGTCACCGCGATGCGCGAGCATCCGGCGTTTCAGTTGGCGTAATAGTGGATTGCCCAGGGTGGGCGTTCTCTCTATCACGGCTTGGGCGCAGCATCTTCAGTATCTAACCGGAGGTGAGCGCCATGCACTCGATTGAAGCAACCCCTTGGCATGTCGGCGAACGACAGATGCAGGAAAGTGCCGGCGTCTCTGAACGCATGGCCATGATCGGGCCCAAGGTCATTCGTGATCATCTGCCTGAGCAGCACCGCGATTTCTATCCTCTGTTGCCGTACTTGATCGCGGGCGTGGTGGACGAACAAGGCATCCCCTGGGCGACGATGCTGGAAGGCGCACCCGGGTTCGCGCATTCACCGGATCCACACACGCTGCAGATCGACAGCCTGCCCGCCAAAAGCGATCCTGCCTGGGCCGGGGTAACGGATGGCGCGGCGATCGGCCTGCTGGGCATCGACCTCAACACCCGCCGCCGCAACCGCATGAATGGCCGGATTGGAATGCTTGATCAAGAAGGCTTGGCGGTCGAGGTGGTGCACACCTTTGGCAATTGCCCCAAGTACATCCAACTGCGCCCCGTCGCCGGGATTGCACGCAAACCCGGCAACGCTGCCGAGCGCAGCAATGGCCTGGACGCTGCTGCACAAGCGCTGATCCGCAACGCTGACACCTTCTTCGTCGCCAGCTACATCGACCAGCACGGCGAACGCTCGGTGGACGTTTCCCATCGCGGCGGCAACACGGGGTTTGTGCGGGTGGAGGGTAACGTGCTGACCATCCCGGATTTTGCCGGCAACCTGTTCTTCAACACCCTTGGCAACCTGCACGCCAATCCGGTGGCAGGGTTATTGTTTGTGGATTTTGAGACCGGCGACGTGCTGCAAGTGGCCGGGCGTACTTCGTTGATCCTGAGCGGGCCGCAAGTGGCTGAGTTTGCAGGCGCGCAGCGCTTGTGGACGGTGACGGTGGAGCACATGGTCCGCCGCCCGGCAGCCTTGGCCTTGCGTTGGCAATTCGCTGAGTTTTCGCCGCACAGCCTGGCGATGGGCATCGGGTAGCCTGTCACCCGCTCCCTGGCACAGCCAGATCAAATGTGGGAGGGCGCTTGCCCTCGATGAGGCAGTGTCAGCCAACACATCTGTGACTGACCCACCGCAATCGGGGGCAAGCCCCCTCCCACAGGGGAACGTCATTGCCTGTTGAGTTTGCGTTTGCTCATCAGGCCGCCGGGCATTCCCGGTTCAGCGCTTCATCGACCAGCAACTGCGCAATCTCGATCATCTGCACCACAGCCAGCACGTGCTTGCGGCGCTGACCGTCAAGCTGTTCGGCACAGTCGTAGGCACAGACAGTCGCTGACTCCAGCATTTCGCTGGCATTGCTCAAGGCGGCTTCAGTGCTGAGTCCGGGGCGAACGGTGAAGATGACATCGGGAGGTAGTTGCGGGTTGTCATCCGAGGGGGATGACGGGGGATTGGGTGTGACTTTTTTCATACGGTTGCTCCTGGAGTTAGAGGAGCCGCCACAATCACTTCCACATGATGGGGTGGCGACTGTACGCAGGTGTGGAAGACCGGACTCCAGGACCCCGGCGCACTCGAAAGTGCCCCGCGCACAGCCGCCATAACACTTTATAGCGAGCATGAAAAAAGCGCCCGCTAAGGCTATGGGCGCTTATACGCCTGGAGAGTTCGGGCTTCCACACCCGTTCGCTGATTTTGCAGCGACCCGCGAAGGTTAGCGGCGAGGCTCATCGGACGCAACCCGAAGTTTGTGTAAGAGCCGTCTGACGAATTCAGTCTATGGAAGGCGGTTGGCCTGACCCGCAGTTTTGCCATAGTCAGTGTGGGGAAACAGTTGGTTGGTCATCTCGATGATCTTGCTTTGTGCATCAATAAACTTGCCCATTCGGGCGCCGCCGGAGGTTGAGTCATACAGTGCCTGTCCGATCCGACGACCGTTCTCGAACACCTGAATATCGGCGAAGCTCATATACAACGCCATGTCCCAGCTCCATGTACCGATGTAAGTGGTCGAAAGCGCGCAATTGGCGGGCGGGGTGCCTGGCGGTAACTCGCGGGTTTGAAAGCCTTTACTGCGCAATTGGGCTGTGTAGGTGGTGTTGAAGCCTTCACGCAAGCCGGCAGCGGGGATCATGCAGATTTCAGGCGAGTGAACAGTCGAGGAGGGGACGGGCGTGACGGTTTGCGTGATGCTGCAGCCGGTGAGGGCGCTGCATACCAGTAAGCAAGCGAGGGTTGTTACCTGGCGCATAGCGACCTCCATGCCATAAGTAGTGGCTGTATGATAGCAGTGATCGTCCAGCGTCGAGCACGATGGTTCGGGTGCAGCAGATCGAATGTGGGAGGGGGTTTGTACACGGAGTGGTAGACCGGTCATAGAAACCCGGCAGGCCGAAGCCTCCCATGCACAGCCGCCACAAAGCAGCCCGCATAAAAAAACGCCCTTGAGCGTTTCGGGGTCTATGAAATAACTGGGCTACCACACCCATTCGCTGATTTTGCAGCGACCCGCGAAGGCTAGCGGCGAGGCTCATCGGACGCAACCCGAAAGTTGCGTAAGAGCGGTCCGACAAGCGCGCCATTGCGGGTACGCTGAATAACCCATGTAGGAGTGAGCTTGCTCGCGAAAAACGTCAACGATAACGCGGGCTTCCTGAGTAAGCGCGGCGCCTGCGGGTTTTTCGCGAGCAAGCTCGCTCCTACAGCCATTCAATACCGAATCATCACCGATTTAAGCTCGGTGTAATCCTCGATAAACGCACTGCCAAACTCCCGCCCAACCCCCGAAGACCGGCTGCCGCCAAACGGCACCGCCGGGTCGAGCAGGGTGTGCATGTTCACCCACAAGGTGCCTGCCTTGATCGCCGGGATCATGCGCAGGGCCTTGCCCAGGTCGTTGGTCCACAGGCTGGCACTCAACCCGTAGGGCCCGTGGTTCATCAGCGCCAGCAGTTCGTCTTCGTCGTCGTAGGGCAGGAAGGTGGCGATGGGGCCGAAGGTTTCTTCGTTGAGCAGGGTGTCGTGCAGGTGGTTGGCAAGGATTACGGTGGGTTCGACGTAGCAGCCGGGGCGGTCGAGGAGGTGGCCGCCGTGGATGATCGTGTTGTTCTCGGCGCGGGCCTGGTTGAAGTAGCCGAGCAGTTTTTGCTGGTGCTGCTGATGGGTCAGCGGGCCGAATTCGGTGCGTTCGTCCAGGGGCGAGCCGATGTTCAGGCGGCTCAGGCGCGCGGTGAGTTTTTCCAGCACGGCGTCGATTTGTGAGCGGTGCACGAAGAAGCGTTCGGCCGCCGCGCAGATCTGCCCGGAGTGCAAGAAACCGGCTTCGATGATGCCGCCCACTGCCTTGTCTACATCCATATCCGGCAGGAAGCCGGCGGCGTTCTTGCCGCCCAGTTCCAGGGTCGCACGGGTGAGCCCGGCGCCCATGGCGCTGCGGCCGACGGCGATGCCGGTGGGCACTGAGCCGGTGAAGGACACCTTGTGCGTGCCGGGGTGTTCCACCAGGCCCTTGCCGACATGGCCGCCGCCGGTCAGCACGTTGAGCACACCCGCCGGCAGCCCGGCGTCGATGGCCAGTTCGGCGATGCGCAGCAGGGTCAGCGGTGTGAATTCGCTGGGCTTGATGATAATGCTGCAGCCGGTCACCAGCGCCGAGGCCAGCTTCCAGATGGCGATCATCGTGGAAAAATTCCACGGCACGATGCCCACCACCACGCCCACCGGCTCACGCAGGGTGAAGGCGGTGTAGCGCTCGCCATTGAATGACGGCAGAGAGGGGGCCAAGGTCTGGCCGCTGAGCTTGGTGGCCCAGCCGGCGTAGTAGCGCAGGAAGTGCGCAGCCTGGTCGACCTCGAAGGCGCGGGAAATCTGGATGATCTTGCCCGACTGACAGGTTTCGATCTGTGCCAGTTCTTCGCGGTGCTGTTCCAGCAGATCGGCCAACTTGAGCAGTACGTTGCCACGGATGGCGGGCGCGGCCTGGGACCATTGCTGGAAACCACGGTTGGCGGAAGCGACCGCGGCGTCGATATCCGCCAGGTCAGCGTCGGCCACTTCGGCGATTACCTGGCCGTTGGCGGGGTTGATGATGTTCAGGGTTTGATCGGCGTGGCTGCGCACGCTGACACCGTCGATAAACAGCCCATGGCGGCGACGCAAAAAGGCTTCGACTTGAGGCAACAGCGGGGTATCGCTCATGGCAGGTTCCTGGCAGTTCACAAAAGAAAACCCGAGGGTAACCAACGCACCGATAAGCGGCTTGACTGTGCCTGCCAGGTTTTATGCCTGTGCCTGCCGCGCCTGTGAAAAGTACAAGCTTGCCTGCCGAACGTGCATTTCCCGCCTGTACGGCCCGTTCGATACTGGCCCTGCATCCAGCGCCGTTCCGCACTTCGGAGCGCCTGTCGGACTTCCAATAATAAGCAGGGCCGTCCATGAAAAAGCCAAACCCGCTCCTTGAAGACCTCAAACCCCTTTTACCGGCCATTGCCGCGAATGCCAGCCGTGCCGAGCAACTGCGCCAGGTACCGGATGAAAATATCGCACTGCTCAAAAGCATCGGCCTGCACCGTGCCTTTCAGCCCAAGGCCTTCGGCGGCCTGGAGCTGTCGCTGCCCGAATTCGCCGACTGCATCGCTTTGCTCGCCGGCAGTTGTGCGAGTACCGCTTGGGCCATGAGTTTGTTGTGCACACACAGCCACCAACTGGCGCTGTTTTCGGCCCAGTTGCAGGAGGAAATCTGGGGCGCCAACCCGGATGCCACGGCCAGCAGCAGTATTGCGCCGTTCGGGCGCATCACTGAAGGCGAGGGCGGCGTGCACTTGAGCGGCGAAATGGGCTGGAGCAGCGGCTGCGACCATGGCGAGTGGGCGATTGTCGGCTGCCGTCGCCAGAACGCCGAGGGCACCCAGGATTACTGCTTTGCCGTGTTGCCGCGCAGTGACTATCAGATTCGTGACGACTGGTTCGCAGCGGGCATGAAAGGCAGCGGCACCAAAACCCTGATCATCGACAACGCCTGGGTGCCCGAGCACCGTATTCAGAAGGCCAGGGACATGATGGAAGGCAAGTCCGCAGGTTTTGGCCTCTACCCCGACAGCCAGATTTTCTATGCACCCTATCGGCCGTATTTCGCCAGTGGCTTCTCCACCGTCAGCCTCGGTGTGGCCGAGCGTATGCTTGAGGTGTTCCGCGAAAAAACCAGGACCCGGGTGCGCGCCTATACCGGTGCCGCCGTCGGCGCCGCCACTCCGGCGTTGATGCGCCTGGCCGAGTCCACCCACCAGGTGGCCGCCGCCCGGGCGTTCCTGGAAAAAACCTGGCAGGAACACGCCGAACACAGCGCCGCCCACCGTTACCCCACGCGAGAAACCCTGGCGTTCTGGCGCACCAACCAGGGTTATGCCACCAAGATGTGCATCGAAGCAGTAGACCGGTTGTTCGCCGCTGCGGGCGGCAATGCCTGGTTCGAGCACAACGAAATGCAGCGCCTGTTCCGCGATTCCCATATGACCGGCGCCCATGCCTATACCGACTACGACGTGTGCGCGCAGATCCTCGGCCGTGAGCTGATGGGCCTGGAGCCCGACCCGAGCATGGTGTAGCCGCGTTGATCACCCGATAACAATAAGGGCGGCCACTGACGGCCACCCGGGAGTCTTGCATGTCTGACGTTTTCGACCCACGGGCCTTTCGCCGCGCCCTCGGCAACTTCGCCACCGGTGTAACCGTTGTCACCGCCGCCACCGCTTCCGGGCGCAAGGTCGGTGTGACCGCCAACAGTTTCAACTCTGTATCCCTCGACCCGCCGCTGGTGCTGTGGAGCATCGACAAACGCTCCAACAGCCATGAAGTGTTCGAGGAGGCCAGCCATTTTGCGGTGAATGTGTTGGCGGCGGACCAGGTGCACCTGTCCAACAACTTTGCGCGCCCCCGCGAAGACCGTTTCGCCCTGATCGAGTACGAGCCGGGGCAGGGCGGCTCGCCGGTATTCGCCGATTGCTCGGCGCGCTTTCACTGCGAGAAATACCAGCAGATCGATGGCGGCGACCACTGGATCATGATCGGCAAGGTGGTGGCGTTCGATGACTTCGGGCGTGCGCCGTTGTTGTATCACCAGGGGGCTTACGCCCAGGTGCAGGCGCTGCGTCCATGCGCGCCCGAAGCGGTTCAGAACGGTACGGCCACCACCAACTGACTGTAGACATTGGTGCCGTTGCCGCCGACCTGGTTACCGCCGGTGTCGGCCGCTTTAGCGGGTTTGTACAGGCCCAGCAGCGGCGTGATGATCAGGTGGTCGTTCACGGCCCATTCGGCGTACAGGTCCAGTTCGCGGCCATCCAGGTTGGGTTGGTCGCGGGTACTGACGGTGTTGTAGTCAAAGAACAGCGCACCGAGGGTGACGTTCTCCAGCGGCTTGACCTTGAGCGCCACGTGCTGCACCGCCGTATTGCTGTTGAATGGGCCTGAATAGTTGCCCGCCACTTCACCCTGTACCCAGGTGCCGTAGCCACGATTGAAGCCGGAGAACAGGCTGTCCCAGTTTTTCGAATAACGTGCGTAGCGGTAGGTCAGGTCGGGCGACCACGGCAGCTCGGCAAAGGTGTAGCCAGCTTCGGCGTAACCGGCATTTTGCTGGCTGTCGCGCCGGTCCTGACGGGCCAGTTCAAAGGCGAAGTGCGCGTTGTCGATGCCTGCATTGCCCGCGCCACGCAGGCTATAGAGGTTCATGCCGTTGCGCTGGCGCTGCAGGTCGGTGGCAAAGCGCTCATCTACATCAATACCGTGTAGGTAAGTCAGCCCGAGGGTGCCCGCTGCGGTGCTGTACTCCAGGGTCCCGGCGGCCATTTCGGTCAGGGCCTGGGCGCGGTTGTCGGACTTGATCCACATCAGGCTGCCATGCACGCCGTCCTTGCCGCCCAGGCGAATCACCGCAGTCTTGTCGAACGCGTGGCGCGCAGCGATGTAGTAGGCGCCGCCACGGTTGAACTCGCCGTCGCCTACGCCATTGCCGAGGTTGGGGCCGTCGTCGTTGATGATGAAACCGTCGCCCAGCATGATGATCTGGCGGCCAAACGACAGGTCTACGCCATCCGTGCCCAGCGCCGGGAACAGCTCGCCGGAGCGCCAGCCTGCGAAGGCTTCATCGAACTTGGTGGTGCGCTCGGTGCCGTTGGTCAACCCCGCCGCGTCACCGTCGCCCCAGGTGCCGGAGCTCACCAGGTTCGCCGTGCCGTACACGCCGCCCAGGTTGCCCAGGCGCTGCTCGACGCTCAGGCCGTACTTGATGAAACCCTCGCGCCAGGTGGAGCCGCCGCTGCGGCCATCATAGTTCTTCGGGCTATTGAACAGGCCGTACACGGCGAGGAAGTTGCCGGTGACCTGGGTGTCGGGATCGGCATACAACTCGATGGCCTGGGCCTGGCCGACCAGCAGCGCAATGCCCACCACGACCGCCTGGCGCAGGCGGCGGTTTTTCACTGTGTGCTCCATTGTTATTGTCCCCATCTTGGTTAAGAGTGAGGGCGCATTAGGGCGAGCGGTCGCGGGCCAAGTCTTTCATATGCGTGCCAGGCAGTTGACCCTGGCCGCCAGGCGATGCGCCGTGGCAGGCAGCAACAAAACCTTCGGCAGACAGGGGCAAGACGATCGAGCCAGGTGGGGCGCAGAGTGCCGACACACTAAAAAAACCGCTTTCGAGGACCCCACCATGTCGATCAACGACCGACTCACTGCGCACCTCAACCGGGGCACGGTAGGTTTCCCCACCGCGTTGGCCAGCACCATCGGCCTGATCATGGCAAGCCCGGTGATCCTCACCGCCACCATGGGTTTCGGTATCGGCGGCAGCGCTTTTGCCCTGGCGATGCTGATCGCCGTGGTGATGATGCTGGCCCAGGCGACCACTTTCGCCGAGGCCGCCTCGATGCTGCCCACCACCGGCTCGGTGTACGACTACATCAACTGCGGCATGGGCCGGTTCTTTGCAATCACTGGCACCTTGTCGGCGTACCTGATCGTGCATGTGTTCGCCGGCACCGCTGAAACCATCCTCGCCGGGGTCATGGCCCTGGTGAACTTTGAACACCTCAATACCCTGGCAGAATCGGCCGGCGGCTCATGGCTG
This sequence comes from Pseudomonas paralactis, assembly GCF_001439735.1. Classification (GTDB taxonomy): domain Bacteria; phylum Pseudomonadota; class Gammaproteobacteria; order Pseudomonadales; family Pseudomonadaceae; genus Aquipseudomonas; species Aquipseudomonas paralactis. The sequence continues at coordinate 206,426 of NZ_JYLN01000001.1, read as the reverse complement.
CTGGGCGTGGGGTTCGTGCTGGTGTTCGGCGTGCTGAATGCCTTTGGGGTCAGCGCGTTTGGCCGGGCGGAGATCATCCTCACGTTCGGCATGTGGACCACCCTGATGGTGTTTGGTGTACTGGGCCTGATCGCCGCACCGGCGGTGCAGTTGAATGGCTGGTTCGGTGAGTCGCTGGTGGGCACCGACCTGGTCACCGTGCTGTCGCTGGTGGGCATGGCGATGTTCATGTTCGTCGGCTGTGAGTTCGTGACCCCGCTGGCACCAGACCTGCGCCAATCGGCCAAGGTCATGCCTCGGGCAATGATGCTCGGGCTGATGGGCGTGGCGACTTGCATGTTCATCTATGGCGCCGCGATGAAACGCCAGGTGGAGAACGTGGTGCTCGACGCAGCTTCAGGGGTGCACCTGTTGGACACACCCATGGCCATCCCTCGGTTTGCCGAGCAAGTGATGGGGCAGATCGGGCCGCTGTGGCTGGGTATCGGATTTCTTTTCGCCGGTGCTGCGACCATTAATACCTTGATGGCTGGTGTGCCGCGCATCCTCTACGGCATGGCGGTGGATGGTGCGTTGCCGAAGGTGTTCACCTACCTGCACCCGCGCTTCAAGACGCCGCTGCTGTGCATTCTGGTAGCGATGCTGATCCCGTGCCTGCACGCGCTGTACCTGGGCGGCAATACCGACAACATCATGCACCTGGTGCTGGCCGCGGTGTGCGCGTGGAGTTTTGCTTACCTGCTGGTGACACTGTCGGTGGTGATCCTGCGCATTCGGCGTCCGGACTTGCCCCGGGCCTATCGCTCGCCGTGGTTCCCGCTGCCGCAGATCGTCTCCAGCATCGGCATCCTGCTGGGTATGTGGTTTATCACCCCGCCAGGCATGAACCCGGCCGACATTTATGTGCCGTTTGGGGTGATGCTCGGCGTGACGGCTACCTATGCGTTGTTCTGGACCCTGGTGGTACAGAAGGTCAACCCCTTCAAGCCCGCCTGCGTTGAGGAGGTGTTGGCCAAGGAATTCAGCCACGAACCGGGGCCTGTCCATGACGGTTATAACGACTTTGCGGCAAAAACTGTGTGAGCTGTTCAGCGCAGACCGTGCACCGAGCGGTTATCGACCCGGGGTGACCCTGGCGCGCTTGCGGCGGGATCTGGGCCTGGCGACGCTCGATGTGAATGGCCTGGTGTTTGAGCTTGTCGAGCGCACCGAATCGCAGTTGCTGATGCATGTAGTGATGACTGAATTCGTCTTGCATGTACCCACGTCCACCGAAGGGGCGGGCAGCTTCGATGTGCACCACGGTGGCGCTATTCGGCGCAACGGTATCCGCGTGCGCCGGCGTTCCGGCAGCCAGGCCATGGCTTGCGAGCTACAGGCGCGTTTGCTGGCCGACAACAGGTTGTTCGAAGCGCTGATGCCCCTGGATTTCAAGCGCCTGCGCATTGATCTCAAGGACGGGCAATGGTGCGTGCGCCTGGAGCATATGGGCGGCAGCGAGGTGGTCAACCGGATGCCAGCGTTTCGGCGTTACATTGCTGTCAGCCCTGAGCAACGCAACCATCTACTGGCGGCCTTGGCGGGAATCAAGCGGGCGCTGTCGACGCTGTGATTGGCATCATTAGTGCTTCTGCAAAGGGCAAACAGGTTGTTGTTGCGTGTATATAGATAACATGTTAACTATTGCATCAGAACAACAAAAAGAACGCCACTGCGGAGACACCCCCATGAGCATCCCACAGCATGCACCCGACGGGCTCGACAGCTGGAACCGCGAACTGCGCGCCGCGTGCGGCCACTTCGATACGGAACTGGCCTTCAACCGTTCGCTGTTTATTGGCCAGATCCACAACTTGCCCCGAGGCCTGGCGATCCTGCGCACCAATGCCGGGCTGATCAAACGCCCGACGCACCACGCCGATCATGATAATGACCAGGAGTGCTTCCTGGTCAGCCAGCGCAGCGGCTATTCGCAGATCACCCAAAACGAGCAGACCGTGCAACTGGCGCCCGGCGAGATGCTGTTGATGGACTCGGTGGGCTCCATCGAAATCACCCCCTTTGGTTTGATCGAACATGCGTCGCTGTCTTTGTCGCGCACCGAAGTGTGCAAGCACCTGGGCGGTCAGACGCGGGCGTTCGGCAAGATCTCCTCGACCAAAGCCTGCGGGCGCATGTTGCATGTGTTGATGGACCAACTGTGCAAGGACGACACTGACGACGACGCCACGCAAGTGGACGCACTGCAGGCGGCCTTTGTGTCGCTGCTGGGCTCGGCGCTGGAGCAGGGCGATGAACGCTGTGAAGGCGTCGCCTCGTTGCAGGGCAATAACCTGCGCAGCTACGTGCAAAAGGTTATTGATGAGTCGCTTGGCCAGCCTGGCCTGAGCCCGATTGGCCTGGCCAACCGCCTGAATATCTCGGTACGGCACCTGTACCGCTTGTTCGAGGAACAGGATGACAGCGTCTGCCGCTACATCCAGCGCGCACGGCTCAAGCGCAGCGCAGACGACTTGACCAACCCCTTCCTGCGCAGTGAATCGATCACCTCGATTGCCTACAAGTGGGGCTTTACCGACTCGGCGCACTTCAGCCGATCGTTCAAGAAGCAGTTCGAGGTATCACCCAAGGATTTTCGTTCCAGCCGGTTGCAGGCGGTGGGGGCATAAACAGCTTCTTCAAGCTGCATGAGATCCACTGTGGGAACAGGCAAGGCATTTTGTAGGAGCGAGCTTGCTCGCGAAAGACCCCCAGGCGACGCGTTCATTCAGGAAGCACGCGTTATCGTTGACGTTTTTCGCGAGCAAGCTCGCTCCTACAGTTAGTTCGGGTTTCAGGTTTCGGGTAGGGTAGACCCACCATCCACCACCAGCGTCTGCCCGGTGATATAGCCCGCCAGGTCAGAGGCCAGAAACACCATCGCCCCGGCAATATCCGCCGCCGCGCCCAGGCGCCCCAGCGGCACACGGCGGGCGATGCTCTCATTCACGGCCGCATCGCCCAGGTTACCCATCGCCGGGGTGGCGATCATGCCGGGCTCTACGCCGTTGACCCGCACATTCAACGGCGCCAGTTCCAGCGCCGCATTGCGGATAAAACCATTCACCCCCGCCTTGGACGCCGCATAGTGGCTCAGCCCCGGATAACCGACCCGGTTGCCGGTGACCGACGACGTCACCAGCACGCAGCCACGGCCTTGCTCGCGAAACATCGGCAACGCTGCCTGGGTCAGCCAGAACAGCGCCGACAGGTTCACCGCCAGGGTGCGATCCAGAATCGCTGGGGTGATGTCGGCAAAGGCGGTCAGCGGAAAGTACCCGGCGTTGTGCACCAGCACATCCAGTTGCGCCAAGCCTTGGACGCAAGCAAACACCGCTGCGGCATCCGCCAGGTCAACGCCAACGGCTTCCACCTGATAGCCCTGCGCGCACAACCCGGCAGCCACGGCTTCAGCCTGTTCAAACAGACGATCGGCAATCACCACCCGCGCGCCGCGTTGGGCAAAGGCCTGGACGATGCCCAGGCCAATCCCCTGGGCGCCGCCGGTGACCAGCACGACTTGGCCGCTGAAATCCAGATCATTGGGCATGGGCAGGCTCCAGGCGCGTAAACGCCAGCGTCGGCACGTCGACGATGCTGGACCCACCGTCCGCGACCAACGTGGCGCCGGTAATGATCGAAGCGTCGTCGCTGGCCAGGAAGCGGCATACCTTGGCGATCTCTTCGGCGCGAGCCGCACGGCGCAGCGGCACATCGGCACACACGCGTTCGTACGCCTGCTGCAAGGTGTCACCATGGGCCTGCATCAACGGCTGCATCTCGGCATCGGCCATCGGCGTGTGCACCCAGCCTGGGCACACTGCGTTCACGCGCACGCCGTGGGGGCCATAGTCGCGTGCCAGCGAGCGATTGAGCCCCAGTAGCGCATGTTTGGCCGTGGTGTAGCCGCACACCTCGGGCCCCGCCGCGAGCGAGGCAATGGAGCCGATCAGCACGACACTGCCGGCGCTTGCCTGCAACAGCGGCAGGCAGGCGCGAGCACTGTAGAACGCGCTGTCCAGGTTACTGCGCAGCGCCGCTTCCCACGTTGCCGGGCTGGTCTGGGTCGCGCTGCCCAGACCATGGCCGCCGGCACAGGCCAGCAGCACATCGAGGCGCCCGAAGTGGCTGCGGATTTGTTGGATGAAGCCGTCCCAGGTGTCCGGGCAGGCGGCATCGCCCACCAGGATCAGCCCGCCGGTGTCCTGCGCCACCTGCTCCAGTGGCTCGCGGCGCCGACCGATCAGCACCAGATGCGCGCCTTCCTGTGCGTACAAGCGTGCGCAGGCAGCGCCGATGCCGGTGCCGGCCCCGGTGATCACCACCGTGCGCGGCTCAGTCACGGGGATACTCCGTGCGGTTGAGCACCTGACAATAGGAACTGATCGGGAAGTTCGACAGCGCGTCGAAGGACGCCCCGGCATAGCCGAAGATCTTGCCATCGCTGCGGTGCTGCTGCAGGTCGATCAGCACCAGGCCGAGGGTGGGCACGATTTTCTCCTGCCAGACGAACAGGTACAGCTGCTCGGCGATCTTGTAGTAATGGCAGCGGTCGGTGTCGCACAAGCCTTTTTCCACGCCCTCAAGGCATTGCCAGGCGTAGAACCGCGGGTTGAGGTAGATGTGCTCGTAAACCTCACTGGGGCTGTAGCGGTAGTGGTTGCGCAGGCCCACCAGTTCGTCGGTCGGTGCGTGCAGGCAATGACCGGCCTGCCATGGCCGGTCGAGGCTGCCGTGCAGAAACTCGACTTGCACCGAAGTCAGCGGTTTGCCGGCCAGGGCACGGTGGTAAAGGCCTTCGTGGGTCTCTGCCGGTTCCGGCATCCGGCCAATCACCGCGGTAAAGGAAGCATTTGGCGTGTCCAGCACCAGGCTGATCGACCAGCTTTGCCCGGCCTCGTGCTTGATAAAGTCCACCAGGTACAGGCCCGGGCGAATCGAACTGGCGCGGTAGGCGGCGCTGCCGCTGGAGTGACCGTCGGCAGCGTGCCAGGCCAGGCGCTCCTGTTCGAAGCGATGCTCGATCTGCCAGCCATTGGCAAAGTGCAGGGTGAAGGTCTGGCCCGCCAGGTCGGCAAGGTTGGGCAGGATGAACGCCTCGGGGGCAAAACCGTCGGCCAGGGCGCCCACGGTGATCCAGTCGGAAGAAGTGGTCATGGCAGCGCTCCTTAAACGACGGCGAAGTAGTGTTTGACGAAACTCTCGCTGACCACTTCCCACAGCACCGGCGTGCCCTTGGTCACGAACCAGCTGTCACCGGCCTTGTAGCGGGTGGACTGGCCGGTGGACTCATCGGTGAGCACCACCTCGCCGGTGACCACGGTGGCCTGTTCGGCAAAGGGGTAGACCATGCGGAATTTGCCCTGGGTGGTGCCGAAGTAAGCGCTGCTGACCGCATCGGTCGGCGCGCCGAAGGTCATCTTGCCGAAGGCGCGTACGTCGCCTTCAAGGATTTGCGAGCCGAGGTCGGCCACGGTGCCCCAGGCGTCGAGTTCCGACAGCTGGACGTTATGTTTGATAGTGGTAAGGGTCATGGCAAATGCTCCGATAAGTGCGAGATTTTTGTAGGAGCGAGCTCGCTCGCGAAAAACGTCAAGGCAGCGCGATTGACCTGAACGCCCGCGTTATCGTTGATGTTTTTCGCGGGCAAGCCCGCTCCCACAGGGGTTAGCGGCGCCCGTTCCAGTAGCCGGACAGTTGGTGCCAGGATTTGCCTGCCGTCAGCAGCAGCGGGCGGATCGCGTCCTTGCCGATGATGGTCGGGCGGCGAATCGAGCTGACCAGGTCATAGCGCGTCGAGCCTTCGCTCATGCCTTCGGCCAGGACCTTGCAGATGATGTGGCTGGGGGTGACGCCAAAGCCTGAATAGCCCTGCACGAAGAACGCATTGCTGCGCCCCGGCAAGGTGCCGATCTGCGGGAACAGATTCGGGCTGCACGCCATCGGGCCGCCCCAGGCCAAATCAATTTTCACGTCCTTGAGGTAGGGGAAAATCTTCAGCATCAGGTGGCGGTTCCAGGCTTTTAAATCGCCCGGAATATGTTCAACCAATGGCGTCGCGGCGCCGAACAGCAGGCGGTTTTCATTGGTGACGCGGTAGTAGTCGATCACCGGGCGGATGTCGCTGTAGGCGCCACGGATCGGGCTGATGCGCTGGATCAATTCTTCGGACAATGGCTCGGTCATCATCTGGAACGCATAGGTGTTAATGGTCGAGCGGTGCAGTTCCGGCTCCAGCTTGTTGAGGAAACTGTCACAAGCCCACAGCAACTTGCTGGCGCGCACCGAACCGCGCCCGGTGCGCACGGTGATGCGCTCTCCGTAGCTGACTTCCAGGGCCGGGCTGTTCTCGAAGATTTTCACACCATGGCCGGCCAGCGCGGTGGCTTCGCCCAGCAGCAGGTTCAGCGAGTGCACATGCCCGCCGCCCATGTGCAGCAGGGCGCTGGTGTAGGCGTTGGAGCCGATGATCTGCTGCACGTCGGAGCCACCGAGAAAGCGGATCTCGTGCTGGCTGTTGACCGATTTGAAGTCTTTCTCCCAGGCACGCAGGGTTTTTTCCTGGCGGGCGTTGAAACCCATATAGCCGTAGCCGTGGCAGAAATCGGCATCGATGTTGTACTTGGCGATGCGGTTCTTGATGATGTCGGCGCCCAGGTCGCTGATCTCGAACACTTGGCGCAGGCCGTCTTCACCCACGTCCTTTTTGATCTTCTCCAGGTCATGGCCGATGCCCGCCATGATTTGCCCGCCGTTGCGGCCCGTGCCGCCAAAGCCCAGATAGCGCGCTTCAAGCACCACGATGTTGGTGATGCCTTTTTCCGCCAGTTCCAGTGCGGTGTTGATCCCGGAAAAGCCGCCGCCGATCACCACGACGTCCGCGTCGATGTCCTGCTCCAGGGTGGGGAAGCTGAGGTTGTATTTCTTGGTGGCGGTGTAATACGTGGGGGTTTCGATGTTGATCATGGCGCAGCCTGAAAAAGTGAAAGAAGGCGCTAAAGCGGATGCCTCCATTAGGGCCTCTGACGGGGTGGAAGTCTTGATCCTGCGTGCCCGGGTTTTTGATTCAGCGCGCCACGGGCACTGCCACACACAAGTTATAGCGCGCTCGCGGGCGGGGAATGTTAGAGTTTCGTTAAATTATTAACTAAATACTTCGTGACCCTGATCCCTATGCCTACACCTCGACAATCCTTGACCCTGGCCCTGCTGCAAGCCCGCGAAGCCGCGATGAGTTTTTTCCGCCCGTCCCTGAATGAACACGGCCTGACCGAACAGCAATGGCGCATCATCCGCATCCTTGAGCAGCACGGTGAGCTGGAGATTTACCAATTGGCGGAACTGGCGTGCATCCTCAAACCGAGCATGACCGGCGTGCTGGTGCGCATGGAAGCGGCCGGCATGGTGCACCGGCGCAAGGCCGAACAGGACCAGCGGCGGGTGCTTATCACTCTGGCGGACAAGGGCAAGGCGAGTTTCGAGTCCATGAGCCAGTGCATGGAGGCAAACTACCAGCGCTTGCAGGATCAGTTTGGCGAAGAGAAATTCCAGACCTTGTTGGGGTTGCTGGATGACTTGAAGAACATCAAGCGATAAACCAACAGCTGAATCACCACCGATCAACTGTGGGAGCTGGCTTGCCTGCGATAGCGCCGGGTCAGCTGGCTTATCTGTCGCTGACACACCGCTATCGCAGGCAAGCCAGCTCCCACATGGATTTCAGTAGACACCACCGGTATTGGCAGCCACAGGTACGCCTTTGAACTTCCCGGCCAGGCTTTGCAACCCGCGCATCAACACCGTGGTATCCACCCCCACCGCCACGAACGTTGCTCCCAGTTCGATATAGCGCCGTGCGAGATTTTCATCGGCGCTGAGAATCCCCGCCGCCTTACCCGCTCGAACAATACGCACGATGGCATCCTCAATCGCCGCCTGCACTTCAGGGTGCCCCGGGTTACCGCGATGCCCCATGGCCGCGCTCAAATCCGCAGGGCCAATGAACACACCGTCCACGCCTTCGACGGCGGCGATGGCGTCCAGATTGGCCAGGCCCTCGCGGTTCTCAATCTGCACCAGCAGGCACATCTGCGCGTCGGCCTGGTCGAGGTAATCGGCGATGCTGTTCCAGCGCGAGGCGCGGGTCAGGGCGCTGCCGACCCCGCGAATACCCTGGGGCGGGTAGTGCAGGGCGCGCACCAGTTCCCGGGCCTGGGCAGCGCTTTCGACCATGGGCACCAGCAGCGTCTGCGCGCCGATATCCAGCAGTTGCTTGATCAGCGCCGTGTCGCCGATCACCGGGCGGATCAGCGCCTGGCTGGGGTAGGGCGCGATGGCCTGCAATTGCGCGAGCATCCCCGGCAGCTGATTGGGCGCGTGTTCGCCGTCGATCAGCAGCCAGTCGAAGCCGGCATTGGCGGCCAACTCGGCGCTATAGGCATTGGCGAGGCCGAGCCACAGGCCGATCTGCACCTCGCCGTTGTGCAGGCGTTGTTTGAAGCGGTTGACGGGCATGTCCATGACAATCCTCCAGTGTTCAGACGAAGCGGCAGGCGATCGAACCGAGCAGGTCGTAGTCGACGTGGAAGGTATCGCCAGGGCGTGCTGCGACCGGGCGGGTAAACGAACCACCGAGAATGACCTGGCCCGGCAGCAACGTTACGTCATACGCCGCCAGCTTGTTGGCCAGCCACGCCACGCCCTTGGCCGGGTGGTTGAGCACTGCCGCCGAGACGCCGGACTCTTCGATCACGCCATTGCGATACAGCACCGCCGGCACTTTGCGCAGGTCGATCTCGGTGGGGCGCACCGCACGGCCGCCGAGCACCACACCGGCGTTGGCGGCGTTGTCGGAGATGGTGTCGAATACCTTGCGCGTGGCGTTGGTGTGCGGGTCGACCTGCTGGATGCGTGCGTCGATGATTTCCAGCGCCGGGATCACCCATTCGGTCGCGTCGAGCACATCGAACACCGTGCAATTGGGGCCCTTGAGCGGTTTGCCGAGGATGAAGGCCAGTTCCACCTCCACCCGTGGCACGATGAAACGCTCGAAGGGAATGTCGCTGCCTTCGTCGAAAAACATGTCGTCGAGCAGGGCGCCGTAATCGGGTTCGGTGATATTCGACGACACCTGCATGGCCCGTGACGTGAGGCCGATCTTGTGGCCCTTGAGCGTGCGCCCGTCCTTGATCTTTTGCGCGACCCATTCACGCTGGATGGCGTAGGCATCCTCGATCGTCATATCGGGGTAGTCGAGGGAAAACTGGCGCACCTGTTCGCGGCTGCGTTCGGCGCGGTCCAGGTGGGCGGCGGCCGCGAGGATTTGCTGGGAGTCGAGCATGGCAACGGTCTCTAGTGTGGGTTGACGATGGCAGCCTGAGTGCGCAGCACCAGCAGGCCACCGAGGGCGATAAACAGGGCAAGGACGTACAGGGCCAGGCTGGCGCTTTGGGTGGCGTCGCGCATCCAGCCGATCAGGTAGGGCGCGAGGAACGCGGCGATGCTGCCGAACGAACTGATCATGGCGATGCCCGCCGCTTGAGTGGTGTTGGAAAGAAACGCCGGCGGCAATTGCCAGAACATCGGCAGCGCCGCGCTGGCGCCCATGCCGGCCACCACCAACCCGCTCATCACCAGGAGCGCATTGCCAGGCGCAAGGCCTGCGACGGCAATACCGACAGCGGCCATCAGCAGGGGGATGCATAAGTGCCAGCGACGTTCGCGGTGGCGATCGGACGAGCGCCCGCAGCCGAGCATGAAGAAGCAACCGGCCAGGTACGGCACGGCGCTGAGCAAGCCGACCTGGCTGTCACGGCCGATGCCGGCCCCGTGGATCAGGGTGGGCATCCAGAACGCCAGGGTATTGACCGCCAGCATCACCGCAAAGTACACGGCCACCAGCAGCCACACCTGCGGGTCACGCAGGATGCCGCTGAACGAGGTGATGGTCTTGCGTTGCTCTTCGTTGCTCAACTGTGTGCGCAGTTGTTGTTTTTGCTCGCGGCTCAACCAGTGCACCGCTTCGAAACTGTCCGGCAGCCACTTGAGTACCACCAGCCCCAGCAGCACCACGGGCGCGCCTTCGATCAGGAACATCCACTGCCAGCCGCGCAGGCTGCTGACGTCTTGGAAGTTCTCCAGGATCGCCCCGGAAATCGGCCCGCCCAGCACTCCGGCCATGGGCACCGCAATGGCAAACAAGGCAGTGACCTGGGCGCGACGGCGTGCCGGGTACCAACGGTTGAGGAATACCAGGATCCCCGGGAAAAAACCGGCCTCGGCCACACCCAGCAGAAAGCGCAGCACGTAGAACCCGCGCGCGCTCTCCACCCACAACATGCCGGTGGAGAGCAGACCCCACACCACCATCAGGCAGGCGATCCAGCGTCGTGGCCCGACGCGGTCCAGGGCAATGTTGCTTGGCACGCCGAACAGTGCGTAGGCGATGAAGAACAGGCCGGCGCCGAAGCCATACACGGTGTCGCTGAAGTGCAGGTCGCTGCTCATCTGCATCTTGGCAAAACCGATGTTGATACGGTCCAGATGGGCGAACAGGTAACACACCAGCAACAATGGCATCAGGCGCCAGGTCACCAAACGATGGGTACGGTCGTGCTCGGCAAGCCGCAGGCTTGCAGTGGAATGGGCTGTGCTCATGATGTTGTTCTTCTTGTTGTTGTAGGAGCGAGCTTGCTCGCGAAAAACGTCAACGAAAACGCAGTGCTGTCGGTGACCCGCGGTGCCTGTGAGTTTATTCGCGAGCGAGCTCGCTCCTACAGGAGCCGGGGGCGTTTCAGCTCGCCGCGTTGTTCAGAAACGCATGCACATTGTTCTGCTTGAAGTTGAGCTGCGGGTGCAGCTCGATCATCTCGAACGACAGCGCCAACAACCGTTGCGCCTGCAGCTCGGCGAAGTGTGCGGTGATCACCGCGAACACTGCTTGGGCGACTGCTTCGCGCGTCGCCAGGTCGCGGCCGTGGCCGACCTTGAGGGTCATGTGCACAAAGGCGTAGTCATGCTTGCCGTCAGCCATGCGCCAGGTGTCCAGGCGCACGCCACGGCTGCGGATGCCGCCCAACGGAAACACCCCGCTGTCGCCCAGCACGCGGTGGACTTTTTCAAACAGGCCAGGCAAATCGGCCTGTGGTTCAAGGTTGTCGGTGTATTCAGCGATAAAGTGCGGCATAGGTTTCTCCCAATCTATAGCGGGAAAATCGCGTTGATCTGGCCGGTGCCCGAACTGCCGAACGGCGGCGTGATGATCTCGGCTGGCTGGGCATAATCCGGTCCACCCAACAGGCCCAGAAGCATGGCGGTGTCGTGCATCTTGCCTTCGCCAAAGCAGTGTTCGGCGTAGTCGGGCAGCATGGCGCAGAACTCTTTGAAGCGGCCTTGCTTCCACATCTCGACGACATGCAGGTCCATTTGCTTGTCGAATTCGCGGGTCCAGTTATGGATATTCGCTTCAGCCTGACGGTCATCGGAGAACCGATGGGACAGCGAGCCGGACGCCAGCACCAGCACCTTGCGGTCACTCTTTTCGATGGCCCGGCGCACGGCAGCGCCGAAGGTGAAGCTGTCTTCCAGGCGATGCCAGGCGCACCAGGCTGCGATGGAAATGACTTGGAGTTTTTGATCCTCGGGTACGCCCATATGCATGTAACGCATGGGCACCAGGGTGCCGTATTCCAGCTCCAGGCTCGGGATGTTGTGGGCCATGCTGCGCACGCCAGCCAGGTTGGCTTCGGCGGCGATCAGCTCGCCCAGCTCGGGGCAACCGGGGTAGGCGTAGTCCATGTTCTTGATAAAGTGCGGCAGCTCGTTGCTGGTGTAGGTGCCCTGGAACTGTTCGCCGCAGTTGACGTGATAGCCGCTGTTGACCAGCCAATGCACGTCGAACACCACCGCGGTGTCGGCCCCCAGTTCACGGGCGCGGCGACCGATTTCCTTGTGCCCGGCAATCGCCGCTTCGCGACAGCCGTGATGCTTGCCGGGCAGTTCCGACAGGTACATCGACGGTACGTGGCAGATCTTCGCTGCCAGAACCACTTCGCCCATGATGACTCTCCTGAATAATTATTCTTGTATGGCCTGTGAGGTCCCTGTGGGAGCTGGCTTGCCTGCGATGGCATCGACTCGGTACGGCTGAAGGACCGCGGTGTCTGCATCGCGGGCAAGCCCGGCTCCCACAGGAGGCTTGTTTGAGCCTGGGCTACACGCCCCAGCGCGGAATGTGATGACTGCCCATGGAAATACACACGTTCTTGATCTCGGCAAACACTTCGAAGCTGTACTGGCCACCCTCACGCCCGGTGCCCGAGCCTTTCACTCCGCCAAAGGGCTGGCGCAAATCGCGCACGTTCTGGCTGTTGATAAATACCATGCCCGCTTCAATACCGCGCGCCAGGCGATGGGCCTTGCCGATGTCCTGGGTCCAGATATAGGACGCCAGGCCGTATTCGGTGTCGTTGGCCAATTGCAGCGCTTCGGCTTCATCCTTGAACGGGATCAGGCACACTACCGGGCCGAAGATTTCTTCCTGGGCGATGCGCATCCGGTTATTCACGTCGGCAAACACCGTGGGCTGGATAAACTGGCCGCGGCTCAAGTGCGCAGGCAAGTTGGCCGGGCGCTCCAGGCCGCCGGCCAACAGCGTGGCGCCTTCCTCCAGGCCGATCTTGATGTAGCCGGTGACCTTGTCGTAATGGGCCTGGGTGATCATCGAGCCGACCTGGGTCTTGGGATCCTGCGGGTCGCCGACGATCAGACGCTTGGCCCGCGCCGCGAACTCGGCGACAAATTGCGGGTAGACGCTTTCCTGGATAAAGATCCGGCTACCGGCAGTGCAACGCTCGCCGTTCAGGGAGAAGATCGTGAACAGTGCGGCGTCGAGGGCGCGTTCCAGATCGGCGTCTTCAAAAATCAGCACCGGCGATTTGCCGCCCAGCTCCATGGAGTACTTTTTCAGGCCTGCGGTCTGCATGATTTTCTTGCCGGTGGCGGTGCCGCCGGTAAAGGAAATCGCCCGTACATCCGGGTGGCGTACCAGGGCATCACCGGCGGTGGCGCCATAGCCCTGGATCACATTGAGCACGCCATTGGGAATCCCGGCCTCCACCGCCAGGCGCCCCAGTTCATTGGCGGTCAGCGGCGACAGCTCCGACATTTTCAACACGGCGGTATTGCCCAGCGCCAGGCACGGCGCGGTTTTCCAGGTGGCGGTCATGAACGGCACGTTCCATGGCGACACCAACCCGCACACGCCTACCGGCTGGTAGAGGGTGTAGTTGAGCATCTGGTCGTCCACCGGGTAGGTGTGGCCGTCCATGCGGGTGCAGACTTCCGCAAAAAAGTCGAAGTTGTGCGAGGCACGCGGGATCAACACGTTCCTGGTCTGGTGGATCGGCAAACCGGTGTCCAGGGTTTCCAGCTCGGCCAGGCGTGGCACGTTCTGTTCAATCAATTCGCCGAGCTTGCGCATCAAGCGTGCGCGCTCTTTGGCCGGGGTGTTGGCCCACTTGGGAAACGCCTCCTTGGCCGCAGCCACGGCTTGCGCGACCTCTTCGGCGCCGCCGCTGGCCACCTCACCGATAGCCTCGCCGGTGGCCGGGTTGTAGTTGATAAAGGTGTCTTTGCTTTCGACCTCACGGCCGTTGATCCAGTGTTTGATCATGGTGCTCAAGCCTCTTTGCGCGCGGAGAAAAACTCCGTCTCACTGACAATACGGTTGACCAGGCGGCCCACACCTTCGACTTCCACCACGACCTCATCCCCCGGCACCACATCGGCCAGCCCCTCGGGCGTGCCGGTGGCGATCATGTCGCCCGGTTGCAGGGTCATGAAGCTGGACAGGTATTCGATGAGGTAGGGGATATCGAAAATCATGTCTTGGGTGCTGCCTTCCTGGCGCAGTTCGCCGTTGATCCAGGTACGCAATTTCAGGTTGCCTGGGTCGGGCACATCGGCCACGTCGACGATCCATGGGCCCACCGGGGTGGTGGCGTCGCGGTTTTTAACCCGCAGGTTGGGGCGGTAGTAGTTTTCCAGGTAGTCGCGGATTGCATAGTCGTTGCACACCGTGTAACCGGCCAGGTAGTCCAGGGCGTCGGCGCGCTTGACGTTGCGCGCGGTCTTGCCGATCACCGCCACCAGTTCGCACTCGTAGTGCATGTAGGCGACGCCATCCGGGCGCCAAGTGACTTGGCGGTGGCCGGTGTAGGTGCCGACCGACTTGATAAAGGCCAGCGGTTCGGTCGGCGGCGTAAAGGCCAGTTCGGCGGCGTGGTCGGCGTAGTTCAAGCCCAGGGCGAACATGTTGCCGGTGGCAGGCGGCAGCCATTGCACCTGATCCTCGGCAAGCCGCCGGCCATCGCCAAGGCGCACGCTGTGATCGTCGTCTACCTGCACGGCGTGGATTTGGCCTTCAAAACGGATACGTGCGCGCTTCATGCCAATGCCTCTGCCTGAACGATATTGAGCAAACGGCCAACGCCGGTGATGTCAACTTCAACGCGATCCCCCGGCTGCACATCCACGCGGCCCTCCGGTGTGCCGGTGATCAGCACATCACCGGGATGCAGGGTCATGAACTCGCTGATCTCGGCGATCAATTGCGGGATGTCGCGCACCCAATGTGCGGTGCAGTTTTGCTGGCGCAGCTCGCCATTGACGAAGAGCTTGAGGTCCAGCTGATTGGGGTTGGTCACTTGGTCCCGTGCGATCACTTGCGGGCCCAGGGCACAAAAGCCATCGCGGCATTTGGCCTTGACGGCAGGGCGGTAGTAGCTGTCTTCCGGCAGGCTGAATTCGTTGACCACCACATACCCGGCCACATGGGCCATGGCATTGTCCAGGCTGACGCGGCTGGCGCGCTGGCCTATCACCACGCCCAGCGCCGGGCCCGCTTGCAGGCGCTCGCCCGCAGGCTGCAGCACCACGCCGCCATGAGCATTGCGGGTGTTGGGCGTCTTGATAAACAACACCGGCTTGGTCGGCGGCTGCTGGTAGGGCGCCTGCTCGAAGGCGGCGAGATGCTGGTCCAGCAGGCCCTGGTAGTTCAGCGCAACGCCGAACAGGGTGCCGCTGGCAACATCATGCAGGGTACGGCTCATGCGTTTCTCCTGGCGGTGACGACGGCTGCGTAGGCAGTTCGTTAAGTTGTTAACGTTATAATTAATATGTTAACTACCGTCAAGCGTGGCAAACTCCGAAGGCATCACAACAACAAGAGGAGGGCCCCGTGCAGCCGATTCCCAACATCAACCTCGGGCAGGTCTACGACCAGCGTTACAGCGACGCCGAGGTGCATTACGACAAGCTGGGCAACCTGGCAGGTTTTTTCGGGCGCAATATGGCCGTGCATCGGCATGACCGGTTTTTCCAGGTGCATTACGTCAAGAGTGGCGCGGTGCGGGTGTATCTGGACGACCGCCAGTACGTCGAGGCGGGGCCGATGTTTTTTCTCACGCCGCCCACGGTGGCCCATGCCTTCGTCACCGAAGCCGATGCCGACGGGCACGTGCTGACGGTGCGCCAGCAGCTTGTGTGGGGCTTGATCGACGCCGACCCGAGCCTCGCCTCTGGTGCGGCGTGTGTGGCACTGGGGGACGATGCTGAGGGGCTGGAGCAACTTTTCGAAGAACTGTGCAGCGAGATCAACGCCGAGCGGGCAGGGCGCGCGGCCGCCCTCGACAGCCTGACGCGCCTGATCATGATCCGCCTGCTGCGCCTGTGCGCCCACGCCCTGCCGGCACGCCCGACGGCCCATGAAGACCTGCGCATTTTTCATCGCTTCAACGAACTGATCGAAGCCCATTACCTGGAGCATTGGCCGCTGGCGCGTTATGCCCAGGCCATCGGCGTGACCCAGGCGCGCCTCAATGAGGTGTGCCGACGCATCGCCGACCTGCCTTCCAAGCGCCTGATTCTTGAGCGCCTGATGCAAGAGGCCAAACGCTTGCTGTTGTTTACCGGCAGCTCCGCAAATGAAATCTGCTACCAGCTGGGGTTCAAGGACCCGGCGTATTTCAGCCGGTTTTTCCTGCGGTATGCGCAGATGACGCCGGGGGAGTATCGGCTGCGGCAGTCGGCGTTGCGTTGACGCGCCACGCGCCACCCAATGCGGTATACAAGTTCACCTCCGCTACCAGCTGCGCCAGCCTGTCCACGATCAACGCCTGTTGCGAACTGAACAGCGCACGCTGCGCATCCAGGAACGTCAGGTTGCTGTCCACGCCGCTGCGGTAGCGGTGTTGGGCCAGGTCGTAATAGGTCTGGTTGGCGGCGACGAAGTCCCGTTGGGCATCCAGTTGGTCGTTGAAGGTCTGGCGGGCGGCAAGGCCGTCGGCGACTTCCTGGAAGGCGGTCTGGATGGATTTTTCGTACTGGGCCACCGTGATGTCCTTCTGCAACCTGGCGTAATCGAGGCTGGCACGCAGGCTGCCGGCGTTGAAGATCGGCAGGTTGATTTGCGGCTGGAAGGTCCAGGTGCCCGAGCCGCCGTTGAACAAGCCCGACAGTTCCTTGCTGGTGCTGCCGGCGTTGGCCGTGAGGGTTACCGACGGAAAGAACGCAGCACGAGCGGCCCCGATATTGGCATTGGCCGCCTGCAACTGGTATTCGGCCTGGAGGATATCCGGGCGGCGCTGCAGCAGGTCGGAGGGCAAACCGGCGGGGACCCGTGCGACCAGGTCATCGGCCAGCGGGCGGGCGGGCAGGTGCTCATCCACCGGGCCGCCCACCAGCAACACAAGGTTGTTAAGGTCCTGGGCAACCTGGCGTTCATAGCGAGCGACGCTGGCGCGGGTGCTTTCCACCGCTGTACGGGCTTGCACTACCTCCAGCGCCGAGGCTTTGCCTGCGCTTTTGCTGCGGCTGGTCAACTGCCAGCTGTGGTCGTTGGCCTCCAGGGTTTGCTCGGCCAGGGCCAACAGCTCCTGATCAGCGCGCCAGGTCAGGTAGGCGTTGGCCACGTTTGCCACCAGGCTCAATTGCGCACTGCGCCGGGCTTCTTCGCTGCCCAGGTAAGTCAGCAACGCCTGTTCGCTGAGGCTGCGCACGCGGCCGAACAGATCCAGCTCATAGGCGCTCAGGCCCAAAGTGGCGGAATAATTGGAGGTAATCGCCGACTTGCCGGTGCCCGTCACTTCACCTGGCAATTTCTGGCGCTTGCCGGCGCCGCTGGCGGAGATCGCCGGGAACAGGTCTGCACGCTGAATACGATACTGCGCCTGAAACGCCTCAACATTCAGGGCCGCCACCCGCAGGTCGCGGTTGTTGACCAGGGCATCGGCAATCAACCGTTGCAGCGCCGGGTCGTGGAACAGCTGCTGCCAATCCGGGTTTGGCGACAGCGTGCCGGCCTGCGTCTGGCTGTACACGCCGCCTTGGGGATACTGCGCAGGCGTCGGCGCAGCGGGCCGCTGATACTCGGGGATCAGTGAGCAACCACCGAGCATCCAGGCCGCGCCGACGCAGCAAAGCAACCGTTTGTTCATCAGGAACCCACCATCCATTTGGCCAGGCCATGCCGACCACTCACGCCCAGCTTGGCGGCGGCGCGCTTGAGGTAGGTTTCGATGGAGCTGTTTTTTACACTGAGCTTTTCTGCGATCTGCGGCACGGTGCCGCCAGTCAGCAGGCCCAGGCACACTTCCTGCTCACGCGCCGAAAGGGTGATATCGCTCAGAGCCAGACGTTTGTAGAACTCGCGCTGCAATTGCGATTGTTCCAGCAGGGTGTGGGCCGGCTCAGCCTCGGTGTGCGGCACCTGGCGCAGCAGTTGCGCGTGCCGCTCCATCAATGGCAACAGGGTGTCCGACAAACACTTGAGAAACGACAACTCAGCCAGAGAAAACCCACGCTGGGTCGGTGGGCGGTAGAACGAAATCACACAACGCCGGTTCCCTTGGCGTGATACCAGGTTGCATTGGTGCGAACTGCCCAGCGGGTGCGCACTGTTGGCCTTGGCTTTCATCTGGATCAACAGCGGGTCTTGCATGCGCAGCATTTCGCGCATCAGCGGATGGTCGTTCAACGGGTGCAGTGTCTGGGGTACAGACAACTCCTTTTTCAGCCCGGCGCTGCCCAGTAGCTTGATGTCCAGCACGCTGTCGCGCAGCTCATCGAGCGTCCATTCGCTGAGGTCCACCAGGTGAATCGGCACCCATTTGTCCACCAGGTGCAACATGTCAGCGGCAAAACGTTCGTCGCCGCTGTTTGAAATCAACTCGCCCATTTCGGCATAAAAATGCGGGCCCTGTGTCTCGCCAATACTACGGGTCAGATTCATAGCCATCTCATCCTTGATGTCGAAAACCGTCTGCGCAAGCCCCGGGCTGTGGCGGAGCGATGCGTACTGCTTGAACGTGACTCGGCGTTCGAGATTTTATTTAGCCATATGGATTTGTCCTACGTATGTAGCGGAAACGAGGGACACAAGCTGCCATAGAATCTGCGCCATTATTCCGACGTCTGTGATCAATAAAACCGGCAACGAACGCGCGCTAAGTATTTTTAAATTTTATTAACTAGATGATATTTAAAGTAAAAGTATTAATGCTCGCAGAATTCCAAAGTGCCAGCATCGGTGAGATATAGCCAATCTCCTACAGCGCTTTAATCGTTTCAGCAGTGAACGCCCCGCCAAGCTCGTTCCATCCATTTGAATGTCCGGGTTTCAGGTGACAGACACCTGCGGCCCTCCATGCTCCAATCCGGCAAATTCGGCGTAATGGGCCACCTTGCGCGGCCAGTGCCTGACCCCCATGAGAAGGATCTTATGCAGTATTCCTCCCGCCAGCCGGCCAGCTTCCCCCTCACTGCCGCCCAACAGGACATCTGGCTTGATCAGATACGCGTGGGCGATTCGCCGCTGTACAACATCGGCGGCTATCTGGATGTCGCCGGCCCGGTGATGCCCGAGCGCATCCAGCAAGCCGTAGCGCAGCTGGTGGCCAGGCACGATGCGTTGCGTATTCAACTGCATACCGATGCCGAGGGGCTGGCGCGGCAAACCTTCGCCTCGGCACTGACGGTGGACGTGGCCTTGCATGACTTCGCGGCGTTATCCGACCCGTGCACCGCAAGCCTGGCCCTGATGCAGGCGCAAATGGCCCGACCGTTCATGATGAGCGGCGTGCCGCTGGTACGCGTCCTGTTGGTCAAACTCGACGACGACCACTACCACCTCGGTATCCAGGCCCACCACCTGATTCTCGATGGCTGGGGCTTCGGCCAGTTGGTGCAGTCCCTCGCGCAGCTGTACACCGCCCTGGAGCAGGACCGGCATGTGGAGCTGCTGGCACCGTCCTATATCGACTTTATCGACGCCGACCAGCACTACCTGCACTCGGCCCGTTACGCCCGTGACCGCGATTATTGGCTGGAAAAATTCCAGTTGCTGCCCGAGCCGCTGCTGACGCCCAAGCAAACCCCCAAGGTGTCGAGCAACACCTTCCTGGAAGCGTTCCCGGTGGCGCTGCTCAACCGTATGGAACAGGTGGCCAACCGCTGCCAGGCATCGGCCTTTCATGTGTTGCTGGCGGCGATGTATGTGTATTTCACCCGTACCAGCCAACGGCAGGAATGGGTAGTGGGGCTGCCGATTCTCAACCGCTCCAACGCACGTTTTCGCGCTACTGTCGGCATGTTTGCTCAGGTCAGTGCGGTGCGTTTCCAGTTCAGCGAGCGGTTGCCTTTTGGTGAACTGGTGCGTGGCGTACGCGATCAGCTCAAACAGGATTTTCGCCATCAGCGCTTCCCGTTAAGCGAGATGAACCGCGAGCTGGGCCTGCGTCGAAGCGATCGCGGGCAGTTGTTCGACCTGTCAGTGTCGTTCGAGCAGGACGACCATGACCTGCGCTTCGGTCAGGTGCAGGCGCGTGCAATCAAGGTGTCCAACCACCATGAGGCATTGCCGATCGCCATTCACCTGCGCAGCAACCGCTACCAGGACAGCGCGTGGCTGCACTGCGTCTACAACGAGGCGTACTTCCAGCACGACGAAGTCCAGGCGATGGCGCGCGGCTTCACCTGGCTGGTGGAGCAAGGGCTGGAAGACACCGGCTTGTCAGTGGGTGAATTTTCCATGCTGGCGCCTGAAGCGCAGGCTCGGCTGCTGCACTGGAACGCCACCGCACAACCCTACGCACTGACGCAAACCTTGCACCAGCGGATTGAAGCGCAAGCCGCACGCACGCCCGACGCCATTGCCGCGGTGTACCAGGGCCATCAACTGACCTACGCCCAACTTAACCGCCAGGCCAATGCCCTGGCGCATCAACTGTTGGCACACGGCGTACAGCCGGATGATCGCGTGGCCGTGCTGGCCCGACGCGGCCTGGACACGCTGGCGGGGTTGTTGGCGGTGCTCAAATCCGGCGCCTGCTACGTGCCGCTGGATCCGGCCCATCCTGCTGAACGCCTGGACTACCTGCTGCAGGACAGTGCGCCTGTGGCAATCCTGACCCAACAGGATTTGCACCAGCGTTTGCCCGTATCGGCGGTGCCGGTGCTCGCGCTGGAGCCTGCCACTGCCAGCATCGACAGTAACCCCGAGGTCGCGGTCTCGTCGTCAAACCTGGCCTATGTGATTTACACCTCCGGCTCCACCGGCTTGCCCAAGGGCGTGATGGTGGAGCACCACAGCGTCTCGAACCTGGTGGACTGGCACTGCCGGGCGTTCGGCCTGCACGCGGGCGGCCATACCGCCAGCGTCGCCGGCTTTGGTTTTGACGCCATGGCCTGGGAAATCTGGCCGGCGCTGTGTGTGGGGGCGACGCTGCACCTGCCACCGGCCCACGACGGTGCGGAAGATATCGATGGGCTGCTCGACTGGTGGCGCGCACAGCCATTGGACGTGTGTTTCCTGCCCACGCCTGTGGCCGAGTACGCCTTCAGCCAGCAGCTTGGGCATCCCACCTTGCGTACCTTGCTGATTGGTGGCGATCGCTTGCGCACGTTCACCCAGGCGCAGACGTTTGCGGTGATCAACAACTACGGCCCCACCGAAGCCACCGTGGTTGCCACCTCGGGCGCTGTCGAGGTGGGCCAGCCGCTGCATATCGGCGCGCCGGTCGCCAACGCCCAGGCTTATCTGCTGGATGCGCAACAACGCCCGGTGCCGATTGGCGCAGTGGGGGAGTTGTATGTGGGCGGCAAGGGCGTGGCGCGGGGGTATCTGAACCGTCCTGAACTGAATGCCGAACGCTTTTTGGACGACCCTTTCAACGGCGCGCGTATGTACCGCACCGGCGACCTGGCGCGCTGGCTGCCGGACGGTAACCTTGAGTACCTGGGGCGCAACGACGATCAGGTCAAAATCCGTGGTGTACGTATCGAGCTGGGGGAAATCGAGTCGGCTCTGGCCGCACACCCGGCCGTCAAGGACGCGGTACTGCAATTTCGCGACGGGCAATTGCTGGCCTGGTTTATCCCCCGCGAGCCAGTCGATATCCAGGCCCTGCGCACCCATCTGCAAGCCTCGTTGCCCGACTACATGGTGCCGGCGGCCTATGTTCGTCTTGAGGCGTTGCCCCTGACCGCCAATGGCAAGCTCGACCGCAAAGCCTTGCCCGCACCGACCCAGGAAGCCTTTGTCACTCGCCGCTTCGAAGCCCCACAGGGCGGGGTGGAAACCACCCTGGCGCAAATCTGGGCGCAGTTGCTGAACGTGCAGCCAGTAGGGCGCCACGACCACTTCTTCGAACTGGGCGGGCATTCGCTGCTGGCGGTGCAACTGGTGCAACGTATGCGCGAGGCCGGCCTGCACGCGGATGTGCAGGTGTTGTTCGGCCAGCCGACGTTGGCGGCGCTGGCGGCGGCGTGTGGCGGTACTGAAATGACGGTGCCAGACAATCGAATCCCGCCGGGCTGTTTGCATATCACCACCGACCTGCTCGTCTTGGCCGAGCTGGATCAACCCAGCCTTGACCGCATCGTTGCAAGCATCCCCGGCGGCGCTGCCAACGTGCAGGACATCTACCCGCTGGCGCCGTTGCAGGAAGGCTTGCTTTATCACCACATCACCGATGCACACGACCCATACCAGCAACAAGCGCTGTTCAGCTTTGAGCGCCGCGAGCAGCTGGATGCCTTCGCCCACGCCCTGCAACAGGTGATCGACCGCCATGACATCCTGCGTACCAGCCTGGTGTGGGATGCCCTTGAACAACCGATGCAGGTGGTATGGCGCCAAGCGCGATTGCGAGTCGAACCGCTGTGTGAGCCGGCTCAACCGCTGGACTTGCGTCAGGCGCCGCTGATGGCCCTGGACTACGCCCAAGAGCCTCACCATCAGCGCTGGGTCGCCAGGCTGTGCTTTCATCACCTGGTCAACGACGCCACCTCGACCACACTGTTGGTGGACGAGATCCGCGCCCATCTACTGGGCCAACAGACGCAACTGCCCGTGCCGGTGCCGTACCGCATTGTGGTGGCGCAAGCCCGATCAGCCGTGCGCCAGGCGGCACACGAGGCGTTCTTTCGCGAGCAGTTGGCGGCGGTGGATGAGCCGACCCTGGCGTTCGGCTTGCAGGAGCGTCAGGCCAAGCGTGCCGAGACCGAAGACGCCGAACGCCCGCTCAGCGACGCGCTCAACCTGCGCCTGCGCCGCCAGGCCCGCGCTTTTGGCGTGAGCGCCGCGAGCCTGTTCCACCTGGCCTGGGCCCAGGTGCTCAGCCGTGTGGCGAGTCGCGACGATGTGGTGTTCGGCACCGTATTGCTTGGCCGCTTGCAAGCAGGCGAGGGGGCCGAGCGGGCGCTGGGCATGTTCATCAATACCTTGGCGCTGCGCTTGCGTCTGGCCGGGCAAAGCGTGGTGGATGCGCTGCATCACACCCATACACAACTGAGCGCCTTGCTCGCCCATGAACAAGCCTCCCTGGCGTTGGCCCAGCGTTGCAGTGGCGTGTCTCCGTTGTTCAACAGCCTGCTCAATTACCGCCACACCTCGGCCGATCCCGAACTTAAGCTGGTGCCGGGCATGGCCTTGCTCAGCAGTGAAGACATCCTCAGTTACCCGCTGATGTTGACGGTGGACGACGTGGCCAGCGGCTTCCGGCTCAAGGCCAAGGCGCCGCGTTCAGTGAGTGCCGAGCGGGTGCTTGGCTACCTGGACACGGTGCTCAACGGCCTGGTGGATGCCCTTGAACAGGCGCCGAAAATGCTGCTGCGTGATGTACAGGTGCTGCCTGCCAGCGAGTTGCACACTCAGTTGGTGCACTTCAACGCCACCGTCACGGACTACCCGCAAACCCTCACCGTCCAGGCGCTGTTCGAAGCTCATGCGCGGGACATTCCCGATGCCATCGCGGTGCAGGCCGGCGAACAGCAACTGACCTACCGCGAACTCAACGAACGCGCTAATCAACTGGCCTTTCACTTGCGCAAGCATGGCGTACAGCCCGACGCGCGGGTGGCGTTGTGTGTGGAGCGCGGGTTGGAGCTGGTGGTGGGGTTATTGGCCATTCTCAAGGCGGGCGGTGCCTACGTGCCCCTCGACCCGGGCTACCCTCGCGAACGCCTGGCCTACATGCTTGCCGACAGCCAGCCGGTGGCGCTGCTGGTACACGGTGCTACCCGCGAAGTGCCGGGCGAGGTTGCAATCCCCGTGATTGACTTCGACCACTGCACCTGGAGCCAGGCGCCGACCGACAATCCATCGGTACCGGGTTTGAGCGTCGCCAACCTGGCCTACGTGATGTACACCTCGGG
Organism: Pseudomonas paralactis; assembly: GCF_001439735.1. Taxonomy (GTDB): domain Bacteria; phylum Pseudomonadota; class Gammaproteobacteria; order Pseudomonadales; family Pseudomonadaceae; genus Aquipseudomonas; species Aquipseudomonas paralactis. The sequence continues at coordinate 182,675 of NZ_JYLN01000001.1, read as the reverse complement.
CTCCACCGGCACCCCCAAGGGCGTGATGATCGAACATCGCGGCCTGGGTAACCTGCTGCACTGGGGCTCGCAATTGTGCCCCGACGCCGCAGGCGGCGCCTTGTTGCAGCGCGCGCCATTCAGCTTTGACGGTTCGGTGTGGGAACTGTTCTGGCCATTGAGCAACGGTATGCGCATGGTGCTGGCGCGGCCCGAGGGGCATCGTGAACCTGCGTACCTGGCCCAGTTGATTCGCGAGCAGCAGATCCGCGTGATCAAGTTTGTGCCGGCGATGTTGCAGCAGTTTCTTGAGCTGGACGAGTCGGCGCTGTGCACCAGCCTCACCGATGTGTTGTGCGGCGGCGGCGAACTGACCGAAGCCCTGGCGCGTGGCGTGCAGGCGCGCTTGCCCAAGGTGCGCTTGCACAACGTCTACGGCCCTACCGAAGCCACGGTCGACAGCAGCGCCTGGACCCTCGAACCCGGCGCGCCGGTGCCTGCGGTGCAATTGCCCATTGGCCGCCCGATCAACAACACCCGCCTGTACGTGTTGGACGCCCATGACGCGCCGGTGCCCATGGGCATCAGCGGTCAACTGCATATCGGTGGTGTGGGCGTAGCCCGCGGCTACCTGGGGTTGGAGCAGATGACCGCCGAGCGCTTTATCGACAGCCCCTTCGTTGCCGGTGACCGCCTGTATCGCACGGGCGATCTGGTGCGCTACCTGCCGGACGGCAATCTGGAATTCCTCGGGCGCAATGACTTTCAGGTCAAACTGCGCGGCGTGCGCCTGGAACTGGGAGAGATCGAAGCACGCCTGAGCGCACACCCGGCGTTGCGGGAAGTGGCGGTACTGATCCGCGATGAGCGCCTGGTCGCCTACTTTACCCTGCGCGGCCAGGCGCCGAGCCTGGAGGCTTTACGCGCCCATGTGCTGGAACAACTGCCGGAAATTATGGTGCCGGCCGCCTTCGTACAACTCGATGCACTGCCGCTGAACCCTGCAGGCAAACTCGACCGCAAGGCCCTGCCGGCGCCCGGCCTGGACGCCGTGCTCAGCCGTGCCTACGAAACGCCTCAGGGGGAGGTGGAAACCTTGATGGCCGGCATCTGGGCCGACGTGTTGAAACTGGAACGGGTAGGGCGCCACGACCACTTCTTCGAACTGGGCGGGCACTCGCTGCTGGCAGTCAACCTGGTAGCTCGCCTGCGCAAGGCCGGGCTGGAAGTGGATGCACGCACCTTGTTCAGCCAGCCAACCCTGGCGCAACTCGCGGCCAGGACGGTGGCGCAGGTCCAGCGCGTTGAAGTACCGCAAACCGCCATCCCCGCCCTCAACCGCCGCCGACGGATCTGAGTATTGGAATGCCTTCAATGTGTGTGGGGCGGCAGGCCATATGCCTGTAGGAGCGAGCTTGCTCGCGAAAAAACCATAAGCGCCGCGTTTATTCAGGAAACACGCGTTATCGTTGACGTTTTTCGCGAGCAAGCTCGCTCCTACAGACATTACGGCTTGCCCCCGATAGCGGAGTGTCAGCAGCAGATATATCAACTGACCCGGCGCCATCGGGGGCAAGTCGAGTCGTCGCACCGCCCCTCCCACATTTCTTCGAGCAGCTCGCCACAATCGAGCGCCGTGGCTCAGGCTCTGTCGAGCAAGAGCAACGCATCTTCAAAACGGGATTGCTCCCACAGTCTCAGCGTGGCATCGGAACAAACGCCACGCTCCCCTCCTCACGCTTCTGAAACAAGCGTTCGCCATTATCCGATTGTGTGGTGACCACTCGATGATCCACGCCCAGAAACGCCAGCGGCATCGGATCTTCTCGGGAGTACTGCGCGACGACAATCGTGTGTTGCGGATCGAACCTTTGGCCGCTGGTCTTTTCCAGCCAGGCCATGAACGCGGCGCTGTCGCCCTGGCGGGGGTAGTTCTGGGTTTCGCTGACGTAGTAGAAGGGTTTGCCGTGGTTTTGCAGGTACATGGGCAGCTTGTTATCGACCTCTACCAGCACCATTTGCCATTGGTTCCACGGTGCGCTTTTCACGGCTTGGGCTTGCACATCCTCGGCGAAGCGGGTCACGCCGCCGTTGCCGGTGGTCCAGGGGTAGATCACGCCCAATACCAGCAAGAGCACGCCTGCGCTGATGCCGAAGCCCTTTTGCCAGCGCGGCCAGCTCGCCGGTTTTTGTTGCAGGCGTTCGCTCAGCCACCAGGCAGCGAGCAGTTGTGCAAACGGCACCAGCGGCAGTACGTAATAGCTTCGGCGGCTGCCGCTGGCGGTGAAGAATACAAACAACAGGCCCAGGCCCCACACCAGCCAGCGCACGTTGGGCGGGGTGTGGCGCCAGTGCCGCACCGCCAACCACAAACCCGATAGCCAGCAGGGAGCCCAGGGCAGGGTGTAGACCGGCAGGTAGATCAGGTAGGTGTAGATCGGCCCCATGTGATCGAAGGGGTTGAAGAAACGCACCACGTTTTCCCTGAACACCAACTCCAGACCGCTCTGGCCATAGAACGGCGTGCTGTAGTGGTGGGACAGTACGAAGGGAATCGCGTAAAACGCCGCGGCGATCAGCATGGCCAACGGCAGGCGCAGATTGAGGTGGCGCTTGTAGCGCTGCTCGCTGAGCACGTGTGGCAACAGCACCAGCCCCGGCAGCACAAAACCGATCAAGCCCTTGAACAATGACGTCGCCGCCAGCAACAGAAAAAACACTGTGTAGCGACCCAGTCGGGTATCTTCCGGCCCGCGCCAATACCACCACACGGCGGCCAGCACGCCGCACACGGTCAGTATGTCGGCGGTGGCGACCCTGGCCCAGAACAGGAAGTAGAAGGTGGTGGCGAGCATCCAGCCGGCGATCAAGCCTGTGCCTTTGCGAAACAGCCGTTCGCCGATCAGGTACACCAGCCAGATGCTCAGCCACGCCGCAATCACCGATGACAGGCGCAATGACCACGGGCCAAGGCCGCCCATCAAATGGGCGAAACCGGTGATCAGCCAGTAGGAGGGCAGGGGTTTATCGTAATACGGCGTGCCTTTGAGATACGGGTCGAAGTAATCACCGCTTTGCAGCATCTGCAAGGCGATGTTCGCCCAGCGCGTCTCCGGCCCCCACAGGTCTCGGCTGCCCAGGCCCAGCAACAAAAGCAAGGCCGAGACGCCCAGCAGTAAGACCAGGGCGCCGCGTTCGGTTTTCCATAGGCTCATGGTCTGTTCCTGCAACGGCGATCAAGGGTGTTGGGGGTAAATCGTCAGTACCAGGTTGCCTTTGCGATAGCGCTTGCCGCCGGGCGGCAACTGTCCTTCTTCGCGGTGTTCGCTGGTGCTGTGCACTCGCATCAGCACGGCCACCGAACCTCGCTCGCGGGCCTCGGCCAACCAGGCTTGCACGTTGTCGAGCGTGACCTTGCGGTGCGCCGCCTCTTCGTAATGCAAGCCGTAGCGCAGTTCGCCCTCGGTACCGTAAAACGCCACCTCTGGCTCGCGCAGGCGCCATGACAACGCCGACGCCAGGCCCAGTTCGTTGCTCAGCAAAGCACGGGTGTGTTGCAGTTCGTCCAGGTGCTCAAGCACGAACTGATCAGGCATTTCGTTATCGGCGATCAACTGCGGCATTCCCGCCGGCAGCAGGGCCACCAGCAAGCCAATGCCCAGCGCCGGCATCGCCCACAGCGTCAGCGGGCGCACCGCTTGCAACAGGTTGGCGAGGATCCAGCCCAGCAGCACGATAAACGCCAGGGACAGGCTGAACATCTCCGCGTGGCTGTTGCTGTACAGCGGGTCAGTGATTTGCAGGTAAATCAGCCCGACCATGGCGGCCATGCCGAGGACGAAATTGACCGCGCCGTTGATCACAATCGTACGGGCCTTGTCTTGCTTGATCAGGTCGATCAAGCCGTGGCCCATCAACAACGCCAGAGGCAACAGGCAGGGCATGATGTAGGTCGGCAGCTTGCCGTTGCTCAGGCTGAAAAAGCCCAGGGGCAGCAGCAACCACAGGCCGAGAAAGGCGATTGCCGGTTGGCGTTTTTCTTTCCAGGCCTTGCACAGTGTCGTCGGCAGCAGCGCGGCCCACGGCAGGCACGCCACCACCATGATCGGCAGGAAAAACCAGAAGGGCCGCGCATGTTGTGCGTTGTCGGAGGCGAAGCGGCGAATGTGCTCATGCCAGAAGAAAAAGCGCCAGTAATCCGGTTCCCGCACATGAATGGCCAATGCCCACGGCAGGCAAACCAGCACCGCGACCACAATCGCCAACGGTCCGTAGCGCAGCAGCTCGCCGACGCGGCGCTGCCAGATCAGGTAAGGCACCGCGACCAATACCGGCAGCAGCCACGCCAGAAACCCCTTGGTCATGAACCCCATGCCGCACGCCAGCCCCAATAATGCCCAGCACCCCAATCGCCCGCGTAAGGAAGGGCTGTCGAGGGCAAACCACAGGGCGACCAGGCTCAGGTTGACCCATAAGGTGAACTGCGGATCCAGGTTGGAATAGCCCGCTTGCCCGGCCACCAGCCCAAAGCTCATGTAGAGCAGTGCGCAGGCGAAGCTTTTACGTGGGTCGTTCCACAGGCGCCGCGCGATCAGGTAGGCCAACAGCACACTCAACGCCGTGGCCAGCACCGAGGCGATGCGCACGCCGAACAGGTTCTCGCCAAACACCGCCTGGCCCAGCGCGATCAGCCAATAACCCGCGGCGGGCTTTTCGAAATAACGCACGCCCATAAAGTGCGGCGCTACCCAGTTGCCGCTCATCAGCATTTCCTGGCTGACCTGGGCGTAGCGGGTTTCATCCGGGATCCACAGGCCGTGAAAACCCAGGGGCAGCAAGAAGAAAACGGCAAAACCCAGAATTAACCAGGACAGAGGATTCAAGCGCGTCATGAGTACGTCGCTCCATGACGTTCTATCAGGTGCAGTGTGCGTATTAAGTTAATCGGGCCGAGCATCAGAATGTTCACTGAATCGAAATGAAGGGGTAGCCTAACTAAGAGGCGCAACTAAACATGCCAGAGCGGGGCTGTCGTTTTGCTGAACGTAATAGCTGCTGGATATGTAAATAAGTGTAATTAAAGTTGTTTAAGTACTGCGGCCCATTCCTGGCTTTTCAGAGTGCCGATAACTTCCAGGCTGCCGTTGGGCAAAGCTTTGGCGAACAGCGCACTGCCGTATTCGGCGGCTGCAGCGTGGGGAAAGCCCAAGCTTGTCTGAAGGTCGCTGATGCAGCCGCTATGGGTGATCAGCATCAGGTTGCGCCCAGGGTGTTTGTGACTGAGGATTTCCTTTGCAATTGCATCCCCACACAGGGCAAGTGGCGCCGCGGAAAGCTCGGTCTTGCCAAACATGAACAGTGCGGTTTGGGCGGTACGTGTGGCAGAGCTGCTCAACACGTCGGTTGCCTCCATGCCTAATGAATCAAAGGCTTTGCCCATTTCGCTCGCGCGTTGCGTGCCCAGAATCGTGAGGCCGTGGGCCGGTCCAAAACAGGGGTTTTCCGAGCGGTCGCAGCGTTCTTCATGGCGCACCAGCACCACTACGTCGCCCTGGCGCCAGCTGGCGAGCACCCCGGAGGTGACCAGGCGATTGCCGACGCCCAGGTCGAGTGGTGAAGAGGGCCATAACAGAAAACCTGCCAGCAGCAGGCTGGTCATGGTGATGCCCAGCATGTGCAGGCGGTATTTTTTCAGGCGCTTTAACCTTGCCCATTTGGGTTTTGGGTTGGCCAGGATCATGTCTGCCACGCTGTTAACCCTCGGTGCTCTAGTTGTGTTTATAAAAGGTGCAGTTAGCCGGTTTTGGAGCAGCAGCCTGTCACAGTACTGCTGTCTTTTTGCTGAACATTTGCGTCGTGAAAAGTGTGAGGGCAGGCAACTAACAAGTTGGGACTTATCACCACTGTGAACGCACTTTAAAGTGCCGGGGATGGGCGGGCAGTGAAAACCATGTGAAAAATTTGCGTGGGCATTGCCCTCAGCCGTTATTCTCAACGGCAGTCTTTCAAGTGAGCGTTCCTATGTTGCAGGTGCAAGGGGTTATCAAACACTACGCCACTCCCCAAGGTCCGCTGGCCGTGCTGGCCGGTGTCGATCTGTCCCTGGGGGCGCGCAGCAGCCTGGCGCTGATGGGCGAGTCGGGCAGTGGCAAAAGTACCTTGCTGCACCTGGTGGCCGGCCTGGATCGGGTCGACGGCGGCAGCATCCGCATCGGCGAGCAGCGTTTGGACCAGCTCAACGAAGGGCAACTGGCCCATTGGCGCCGCACCGAAATCGGCCTGGTGTTCCAACAGTTCAACCTGATCGGCAGCTTGCGCGTGGAAGACAACCTCGCCTTCCAGGCGCGTCTGGCGGGGCGTTTCGATCCGCATTGGCAGGCGCAGCTGGTGGAGCGCCTGGGGCTGGGCGACTTGCTCAAGCGTTATCCGGAGCAACTGTCCGGCGGTCAGCAGCAGCGGGTGGCGGTAGGGCGGGCACTGGCCTCGCGCCCGGGTTTGCTGTTGGCTGATGAGCCCACCGGCAACCTGGACGAAACCACCAGCGATGAAGTGCTGCAGTTGTTGTTGGATCTGCTGCGCGACAGCCCCACCAGCCTGTTGATGGTCACCCACAGCCCACGCCTGGCCGCACGCCTGGACCAGCAAGTGTTGCTGCACCATGGCCGCGTCGTACCGATGGACGCGCGCTGAGATGGCGGTGTTCTATTGGGCGTTGCGTGCCTTGTTGAGCCACTGGCGACGCCACCCGGTGCAGTTTTTCAGCGTGCTGACCGGCCTGTGGCTGGCGACCGCATTATTGACGGGCGTGCAGGCCCTCAACAGCCAGGCGCGGGACGGCTACGCGCGCGCCAGCCAATTGATTGGCGGCGAACCGCAGGCCAGCTTGAGCGCACCGGACGGCGCCGCCTTCCCTCAGGCGCTGTTTGCACAGCTGCGCCGCGCCGGGTGGCCGGTGTCACCGGTGGTGCAGGGGCGAGTCGTACTCCAGGGGCATGAAGAGCAACGGCTGCAATTGATGGGCATCGAGCCGGTATCGTTACCCGGTAGCGGCAGCGTGGCGGGGCAGCGTTTGAGTCAGGCGCAAATGCTGGCGTTTTTCCAGGCGCCGGGGCGTACCTGGATTGCCGCGCAAACCCTGGAAGCGCTCGGCTTGCGCGCAGGCGAACAACCGCTGACGGCCAACGGGCAGCGCTTGCCGCCGTTGCAGGTTCAGCCGGATATGGCTCCCGGTACGCTGCTCACCGATATCGGGTTTGCCCAACCCTTGCTGGACATGCAGGGGCGGCTGTCGCGCTTGCTGCTGGATAACGCTTTCGCCGCCCGCCATCCCCAGCCGCCCGCCGGTTTGCAACTCAAGCAGGGCGAGGACAACAACCTCTCACGCCTTACCGAAAGCTTTCACCTGAACCTCGATGCCTTGGGCTTTTTGTCCTTCGTGGTGGGGCTGTTCATCGTGCACGCAGCCATCGGCCTGGCCCTGGAACAACGTCGAGGCCTGCTGCGCACCCTGCGTGCCTGCGGGGTCAGTGCGCGAATGCTCATCCTCAGCCTGGGGGTTGAACTGGGATTTCTGGCGTTGCTGGGCGGCTTGCTCGGGGTTGCCAGTGGTTACCTGTTGGCCAGCCTGTTGCTGCCGGATGTCGCCGCCAGCTTGCGCGGCCTGTACGGGGCCGAAGTGGCAGGCCAACTGAGCTTGAGCCCCGGGTGGTGGCTGGCAGGGCTGGGCTTGAGCCTGCTCGGTGCCGTGCTCGCCGGGGCCAGCAGCCTGTGGCGTGCGGCGCGTTTGCCGTTGCTGGCGCTGGCCAATGCCCAGGCCTGGCATGAGGCCCATGGACGCTGGTTGCGGCGCCAGGGTTGGGTTGCTGTCACAGCGCTCCTCATCGCGTTGCTGGCCCTGGGATTAGGCAACAGCCTGGCCGCCGGGTTCGTGCTGATGGCGGCCTTGCTGCTGGGCGCTGCACTGAGTTTGCCGGTGCTGCTCAATGCGCTGTTGAAAGGCGTGCTGGGGCGCAGTCGTTCGGTGCTGGGCCAATGGTTTCTCGCCGACTGTCGCCAGCAGCTGCCAGCCCTGAGCCTGGCCCTGATGGCGCTGCTGTTGGCGCTGGCGGCGAATATCGGCGCCGGCTCCATGACCTCGGGTTTTCGCCAGACCTTCAACCATTGGCTGGAACAACGTCTAACCGCCGAGCTTTACCTCAACCCGCAAAATCCGGCCCAGGCGCAGCAACTGCACAGCTGGTTGGCCCAGCAGCCCTTGGTGCAGGCGGTGCTGCCCAGCTGGCAGGTCGCGGTGCAGTTGCAAGGCTGGCCGGCAGAAGTGTTTGGTGTGGTCGACAACCCCACCTACCGTCAGCACTGGCCGCTGCTGGAGGCAGCGAGCACGCCCTGGGACCGCTTGCTGCAAGATGACAGCGTGATGCTCAGCGAGCAGTTGGCGCGGCGCTTGAACGTGCGCCTGGGCGACAGGGTTCAAGTCCCCACGCCCCAGGGCACATGGGCGCCGACAATCGTCGGGATCTACGCCGACTATGGCAACCCCAAGGGCCATCTGCTGGTCAACGCCAGGCACCTGCTGATTCACTGGCCGACGCTGTCACCGGTGCGTTTCAACCTGCGGGTGGCGCCGCAGGATGTGCAGCTCCTGATAGGTGAAGTGCAGCGTGAGTTTGCCCTGGAAGACAGCCGTATTGTCGATCAACAACAACTCAAGGGTTGGTCCAGCCAGGTCTTCGAGCGCACCTTCGCTGCCACCGCTGCGTTGAACAGCCTGACCCTGGGCGTGGCGGGCGTGGCGCTGTTCATCAGCCTGCTGACCCAGAGCCAGAGCCGCCTGGGGCAACTTGCGCCGCTGTGGGCGCTGGGGGTGACGCGTCGCCAACTGATGCTGCTCAACCTCGGCCAGACCTGGCTGCTGGCGGTACTGACGCTGGTCCTGGCGCTGCCGTTGGGGCTGTTGCTGGCGTGGTGCCTGGATGCAGTGATCAACGTCCAGGCGTTCGGCTGGCGCCTGCCGTTGCAGGTATTCCCCGGGCAGCTTGCGCAGTTGATGGGGCTGGCGATGCTGGCGACATTGCTGGCCTCGGCCTGGCCGCTATGGCAGCTCTACCGCAGCCGCCCGGCGGATTTGTTGAGGACCTTTGCCCGTGAAGATTAAAGCGTGGGGGTGGGTGGTGGTGTTGCTGTTGAGTGCTTGCGACAAGCCGCCCGCGCCCGAGGAAAGCTTCGCCGGGCTGGGCAGCGATGCGGCGGAGTTTGCCCAGGTGGTCCCCGGTAAAGTCTTCAGCTTCCCCGAAGATCACGGCCCGCACCCAGGCTTTCGCATCGAATGGTGGTACGTCACCGCCAACCTCAAGGACGCCCGGGGCAACGTCTTCGGCGTGCAATGGACCTTGTTTCGCAACGCTGTAAATGCCGGGGCGATGCCACCGGGCTGGCGCGACTCCACGATCTGGCTCGGCCACGCCGCCGTCACCAGCGCCACACGCCACTACGCCGCCGAACGCTTCGCCCGGGGTGGCGTCGGCCAGGCCGGGGCGCAGGCGCTGCCGTTCAATGCCTGGATCGATGACTGGAACTTCGCCACCCGCCCAGGCGCCACCAGCGCGCTGGCCGATATGCAACTCAAGGCCAATGGCGCGCAATTCGCCTACGACCTGCAACTGACCTCCAGTCGCCCGTTGGTGCTGCAAGGCGACAACGGCTACAGCCGTAAATCCGACCAGGGCCAGGCGTCTTACTACTACAGCCAGCCGTTTTTTACCGCCACCGGCAGCGTGAGCATCGACGGCCAGAGGTACGAAGTCAGCGGCCGGGCCTGGCTCGACCGCGAATGGAGCAGCCAACCCCTGGCCGCCAGCCAGACCGGCTGGGACTGGTTCTCCCTGCACCTGGACCGGGGCGAACAGCTGATGCTCTTTCGCGTGCGGGACAAAGACGGCGGCGGGTATCTCACCGGCACCTGGATCGACGCCCAGGGCCGCACCGAGACCCTGCATAACGCAGATATTCAACTTGTACCGCTGACCAGCACCGAGATCGACGGGCGCAGCATTCCCACGCGCTGGTCGCTGAAGATCCCCGGCAAACAACTGGACATCACCACCGAGGCGCTCAATCCGAAGGCGTGGATGAACCTGGGGATTCCCTACTGGGAAGGGCCGGTGAAGTTCGAAGGTGGGGTGGGGTATTTGGAGATGACGGGGTATTAGGGCGTCTTCTGTAGGCGCTTATCTTTTGCTGTGTAGGCAACTTCCCAAACGTATTTTTTGACCCCCGTCTGCTCGTGTCCGGGCTGTAGGTGCTTGCTTATATTTCGATGCCATTTTTCTCGGTATCGGAATCCAGGACATGGCGTACGGCTACATAAATCAACAGTCAACACCATACTCATTTTTGAAATCGCGGCTGTGGCACGCAGGCTTGTTGCAGGGCCCAGATCATTTTGATGTGCTGAATCAACATCTGAGCCAAGGAATGGTGAGGCCGGGTGAGTTGGTGATCGTTCCAGAAACGTCCAGTACCCATTGCACAATCGAAGAAGCCTGGTTGATGCGCCACGCTGAAAAGATTAGTCGCCAACTGGACCAGGATAGGCGGCTCGATGGAGCAGGAAACACAAATTACGACTTGGCGCAGAGCATTCTGGGGTATGGCTCGATAGGCATCGGCAGTGCGACGTCGGCTTGGAGCCGGCACCTGCAGGAGGTTGCACATACTTTGGAAGAAATCGAGCAACTGCATCGCCAATTGAAGGACGGTGGTTTGGACAGAGAGACGTTTATACGCCAACGCCAACGGATGTTTGGCGTTTTGGATTCGCAACTGCAAGGGGCGGCACGATTTGGCTCGAGGTTGCGTGGCAATCAACCGCTGAAGGGAGAGCTTGGGATTTCGACCAAAAGCTATCTGCATCAAGGCGAGATTGCGGGGTATGCGCAGCGGGTTCAGACGATTACGCAGATATCGAAATGGTTAAAGCAAGGAACATATCTTGGGTTGGCGTTGGATGTGGGCGTGGCGGGTTTGGAAATCAGGGAGGCGTGTGTGGTGGGAAGGGAGGCGCAGTGTCGGCGGGCGAAGTATGTGGAGGCGGGGAGGTTGGTGGCTGGCGTGACGGGAGCTGCTTGGGGTGGTTACACGGGGGCAAAATCAGCTCGTCGCGCGTGCCACGTATTTATGGGTATTTCCATGAAGAGTGGCGGTCAGGTTATGTGCGCAGTTATCGGCAGCGCCTCGGCAGGATATGCCGGTGGCATTGTTTTGGGTGAACAGGGAGCTTTCCTGGGTGGAAAAATTATTGCCGTGGAGGGTGGTGATTTGATGTTCCAGCCTGAGGGCACTTAACGATGTGGTTATTTACTGCCTACACGATTGTTCTGTCTGCTGGTGTACTCGTCTTGTTAGGACTCATGCTATTTGCCGAGTATACAAAGCTAGATGAGTTGGAGAGCCACTTCAGTGAAAACGAAAAGGTTCAAAGACATAAGCGCATCTGGAGAAAAAATCAGCGGATCGACAGATTCCATCGCATGGGTCTGATAATTGACATCCTTTCAATGCCCAAACGATACCTGGAAGCAGGGCTCGTGACCGAGGCTGAGCTGGCTTCTATTCCCTTGGCGCTCAAACGTTGGGCTTTGTGGCCCTATCGTCTTTCTACTATCTGGATTATCGCGATGATCGTTTGGGTTGTTTGGCATAAGTGGTTCGATATCCCAATTCCATAGAAAGGGCGCTCACTCGCAGAAAACCAGGAGCACATACGTTGTAAAAAAATACTGTACATAAATACAGTATTGTCCTACAGTCCATCCCAGGTGACCGGATGTCACCGGTCACCTGAGCTTCAATTTTTTAGCTATGGATGGATAAAAAATGAAATCGAAAAAAGCCCTTATGCTAGGCGCGGCCATGATGGCCTCCTGCTTTGTTTCGGCCTTTGCCCTGGCCGAGCAAACCCCTCCCAAGCTCAGTGCGCAGACGGTCAAGCAGGCCGTGGACAAAGCGTTGAAACAAGGTGGCACAGTGGAGAAGGCCATTGTCTCGGACGCATTCAAGCAAAAGCTTGATGCAGCCAAGGCCGGCAAGCCCAAAGTGTCAGCCGCCAAGGCCGCCGCCAATAATGCGGTGGTTGATGCCAAGGTGGGTCAGTTGGTTAAGCCCGATCAGGCGAAACTCAAGGAAGCGGCGGTTGCTGCCTTCACTCCGCTGTTCCCAACCCTGGATATCAACACCCTCTACACGGTCACCGGGGTGGAGACTGGCGCGCAGATCGCCTACCACTTCAACCTGCCGAAGAATGCGCGAATTCAGGTGCAGTTGTTGAATCAGAGCGTCGGCACTGACATGTCGTTGACGCTGTTCCATGATGACGGCCAAGGTAATCTGACCCCGTTGGGCACCTCTGATAACGCTGGCAATGCCGATGAGTACCTCAATGGTGTGTTGCCGGCCGGTGACTACTACTGGTTCATGGTGGCCAATGCCGCGAGCAACTCGCAGTTCAGCTTCGGCGTGGCGGTAGACAGCAACATCGATGCCTACGAGCCCAACGATACCGAGCAAACCGCGTTTGCCCTGCCGGATGCGCTGAACCAGGTGAGCGGTAACCTCGACAGCGTCAATGATGTGGACTATTTCTCGTTCACGTCGCTGCGCGGGCAGGGTGTCGGCATGTTCCTGGGTGATGACGGTGCGGGTACGCGCAACCAGTGGATCTTCGAGCGTTTCGACGGTAATAACTGGGTAGTGATTCAGCCGGATTCCACCTCCACCTATCCGAACCTGACTCCTGGCTATACGGTCAAGGTACGTGTACGGGCGAACCCGGCGGTAGCGTTGAACACTCAGGCGCAGTACCAATTGACCCTGGGCTCGGCGCCTCGCTTGAACCAGCACAACGTGAACGGCGACAACGTAGTGCGCATTCCCAGCTCAATCTTCCAGCTGGCCACCCAGGCAGCCCGCAATCTGAGTTGGAGCACCCAATGGTCGGACAGCACCGGTGAGCCATTGCGCGGGGTCACACCAGTGCTGCGGGTCGACAAGCACTTTGGCGCCACTTATAACTGGGTCAACTATGAAGCCAAGACCGGCATCACGGGGGCAGCCTCGGGCAATGTCGCCCTGGGCACTTGCTCCGGCGACTACAAGGTGCGGTACCCGGACAGCTCGTCGGGCCAGACTTACAACTGGGAAACCTGGTTCAACGAAGGTGGCTGGCGCATCGAGCTCAAGGAGTTTCCGGGCGTGGGCGTAGGCGGCAATATCACCCAATACGTCAGCCTGGGGCACATTTGCAGCCAGACCATCGTGCGCTGATTGATCTACGAGTGTGAAGCAGGGGGCAGTCCATTTGGGCTGCTCCCTTTTTTTGTGGCCGGCTCCCAATGCAGCGTGCCAAACAGGTAATCCATCAATGGCAACACGATATTGAAATTACGCCCCTGCATCAGCTCGCGACGATGATGCAGGGCGTGCAGGCGATGCATGTGGCGAATCCACGGCAGGCGTGCCACCGGGTGTTCAGCGGGCAAGTGTTCGCAGGCGTGGAACACCTCGTAGAGCAGGTAGCCGAGGATCATGCACCCGGCAAACAACCCCGCCACGTTGGGGCTCAGTTGCTTGAGCAGCCACCAGGCGGGGAGGGTAATGGCCAGGCTGTGCAGCATGATCAACCAGGCAGGGAACAGGATGACGCGCCAGTCCCGTGGGCTGTCGTAGGTCATATGGCCTGGCGTGAAGAAACTGTGGTGGTCGCCGGTGTGGCGTGCGTAGAACAGCCGGGCGAATGGGTGTTTGTGATGGCCGAGGTGGCGGTGCACGAGATAGATGCACAGGTTGAAGAACACCAGGGTCAAGGGCACCGTCAGCCACTGCAGCGCGGTGATCTCTGCGGTGGAAGACCAGGCCAGCGTGATGCAGGTAATGCCGTAGCCGAGGACGAACGCGGCGTGTAACCAGGGGTTGTAATGGCGGCTCACATTGGCGCGGTAGCGGCTGCGGAACGTTTCGGTGAGATCGGGCATGGCGGGTTGCTCGTTGTTTTTGTTCGAGACTGAGCTTAGTGGGTGGGGAGGAATGTGCGAGTTTTTACCGGGGGCTTGCTCCCGATGGCGGCCTGATAGCTGACCAGGATGTTGGATCAGACCGAGTACATATCCTTTATTTGGGTCACGGCTGCTATTGGTTCCGCTTTTACAGCGGGTCACTTTTGAAAAGAGCCCAAAAGTAACCAAAAGGCTCTTGCCCCACCACTCGGCACCTCGCTTAGGCTCGGTGTGCCCGTAATCCGCCATGAATTTGGGGGGCCGCCGCCACGCGCCATCCATGGCGCGGGGCGGCTAAACCGGCATCCCTGCCGGTTTACCCCCCAAATCCCTGTCGAATTCCGGCCAGCGTGGTTTGACGGGGCGCCTAAGATCAAAAGCAGAGCAAGAGCGGCTCGCTTCGCATCGTGGTTACGGTTGGCAGTGGCTACAAAAGTTGTGTAGATACCCATGCCCCGATGGCGGCGAGTCAATCAGCTGTGCTGTGCAGACTGAAACGCCTTCGTCGGGGGTAACCCTCCCACCGTTTAATCGGTGGTGAATTTGAAGATGGTGTTTTGGGTATAGGTTTGCCCGGGATTCAAGCGAGTTGAGGCAAAGCCGGGTTGGTTAGGCGCATCCGGGAAGTGTTGGGTCTCCAGGGTAAACCCGCTCCAGTGCTGGTACGTCTTGCCCCCTTTGCCCTTCACCGAACCATCCAGGAAATTGCTGGTGTAGAACTGCACTCCAGGCTCACTGGTGTAAAGCTGCAAGCGCCGCCCCGACTCAGGGTCATGCACCTGGGCAGCAAGCTGCTTCACGTCACCCTTGGTATCCAGAGCCCAGTTGAAGTCGAACCCGCCTTGTTTCGGCTCGGCAAATTTGAGCTGCGGATGGTCCGCCTTGATGTGTTGGCCAATGGGCGTGGGCTTGAGGAAGTCCATCGGTGTGCCTTTCACCGGCGCCAGCTCACCGGTGGGGATCAAGGTGGCATTCACCGGCGTGTAGTGGCTGGCGTGCAAGGTGGCGACCTGCTTGAGAATGTCGCCGTTACCCGCGCCGGCGAGGTTGAAGTAGCTGTGGTTGGTGAGGTTGAGTACCGTCGGTTTGTCGGTGGTGGCCTTGTAGTCGATGTGCAGTTCGTTCTTATCGTTGAGGCGGTAAGTGACTTCGGTTTTCAGGTTGCCGGGAAACCCCATTTCACCGTCCCTGGACAGGTAGGTGAGGGTGACGCCCACCGAATCCTTGTCCTTGACCGGTTCGGCGTGCCACACCTGTTTGTCGAAGCCCTGAGCGCCGCCGTGCAGCGAGTTGGGGCCGTCGTTGAGCGGCACCTGGTAGCGTTTGCCGTCGAGTTCAAAGGCACCGCCGGCCAGGCGGTTGCCGAAGCGGCCGATGGTTGCGCCGAAAAATGCAGTACCGCCTTGATAGCCTTGCACATCATCGAAGCCCAGCACGACGTCGTCGAGCTTGCCGTTTTTGTCCGGCACCATCAGCGACTGCAAGACACCGCCGTAGGTAATTACCGTGGCTTGCATGCCATGGCTATTGCGCAACACGTACTGTTCGACGGCGGTGCCGTCATTGGTTTTACCGAAGGGCTTGTGCTCGCTGGTAAGGCCGGCGGCGTGCGCGCCGCCGCTGGTGATCAGCATGGCCAGCGCCAGACCGGACAACAGGTATCGAGGGTGCTTCATGGTCGAACATCCTTTTGTTGTTTTTGGGTTGAATAGTTCTACTAATGTGAGATATTTCACCGGCTACCCAGCGAATTTATAGCCTTTAACGCCGATTTCGTAAAATAAAATAAGACTAATTGATCGAGGCACTACGTTATGAGTACTGAGCACGCCATTTATCCTGACCTCAAGGGCAAGAGCGTATTGATCTCCGGCGGGGCGTCAGGGATTGGCGAATTCATGGTGCGGGCCTTTGCCGCCCAGGGTGCCAAAGTGGCGTTTGTGGATCGCGCGCAAAGCCAGGGTGAACGCTTGGCGGCGCTGTTGAACTCCAAGGGCCACATCGTTGAGTTCGAGTGCTGCGATATTACCGATGAGATTGGCTACGGCGCGGCAATCCGGCGCTTCGAGCATTCCCTCGGGCCGATCACGGTGCTGGTAAATAACGCGGCAAATGATGTGCGCCACAGCCTGGAAGAAATCGACTCGCAAATGTTCGACCGGTTGATCGCTGTCAACCTCAAGCACGCCTTCTTTGCTGCGAAGGCGGTGGTGCCAATGATGAAAGAGGCGGGTGGCGGCTCAATCATCAACCTGGGTTCGGTCGGCTGGATGATGGCTTCTGCCGGCTACCCGGTGTACGCCGCCAGCAAGGCCGCCGCCCACGGCATGACCCGAGGCCTGGCGCGGGAGTTGGGGCCGAGCCATATCCGCGTCAACACGCTGGTGCCGGGCTGGGTGATGACGGAAAAACAACTGGCCATGTGGGTGGATGACGCGGCTCGGGAGTTGATCGCCCGTAGCCAGTGCCTGCCTGGCAGTGTGATGCCGGAACACATCGCCAATATGGCCCTGTTTCTGGCCTCTGATGCCTCGGCGATGTGCTCGGCGCAGAATTTCATCGTGGATGGTGGCTGGGTTTAAGCCGACATCGCCTGTGTAGGCGCGAGCTTGCTCGCGAAAGACGTCAACGATAACGCGTGTTTCCTGATTAAACGCGGCGCCTGTGCGTTTTTCGCGAGCAAGCTCGCTCCTACAAAAAGCTTTAATTGACGGGTATTAGGGCTGCGGTGCTTAGGCGATGGGGTAACGCTTGAACGCCGGGTGCTGTTCCAGGCGTTCAGCATGGCGCTTCAGGTTGGGGAACGCATCCGCCTTCACCACCGAGGCCACGGTGAACTGGCTGAACGACCAGGCGACCGCCGCTGTAATGGATGCCTGGGTCAGCGCTTGACTGTCTGCCAGTTGCTTGTCCAACAGGGTATAAGCCGCCAGCAATTGCCCACTGACGCGTTCGATCCACGGTGCATGCAACTTTTCGGCTGGGCGCAGGTTGTGTTCATAGACGATCTGCACACTCTTTTCACAGGCGGCCAGGGCCAGTCCGAGCAGTTGCAGGTCGTGGGCGCGTGCTGTCGGTTGCTGGGGGAGCAGCTTCTTGTCAGCCGGCGCCAGGGCTTCCAGGTAATCGAGGATCAGGCTCGAATCCATCAACACCGTCCCGTCGTCCAGCACCAGCGAGGGGGCTTTGACCACGGGGTTGATTTGGGCAAATTGCGCGTAGGTGCTGAACACCGACAGCGGTTCATGCGCAAAATCCACCCCGTACAAGTCCAGGGAAATCGCCACGCGGCGTACGTAAGGCGAGTCCAGCATTCCGATCAGTTTCATGCAGCCTCCATTGCCTACAGGATGTTTGGCTCAAGAGAGTAAGGGCGCCAGCAGGGGTTGGGCAACACCCACACCGCGGCGGCGCCCAGTGACTGCGGCTGCAAACCCCAGGCGATCTGGCGCTGGTCGCTCAACGCGCTATAGCCTGGTTTGCCCAGAAACGCCACGAAGCGCGGCGCACCGAGGGCGGCGGAGCCCTTGCCGGGGTTGATGCCGCAGAACACTACATCAAGCTGGTCGGTGAGGATATCGCCGAGGCGGTCGGTCATAGGGGGTATCTGAATTTGAAACAGTCGGTAATATGCACTTTGAATGCGTTGATCCAAGCACCTCAGGAGCAGTGAGCATGACCGATTCGTCCACTTATGTCCCACCCCGAGTCTGGACCTGGGAAACCGAAAGCGGCGGCACCTTCGCCAGCATCAACCGGCCTGTCGCCGGTGCTACCCACGATAAAGAGCTGCCGATCGGCAAACATCCGCTGCAACTGTATTCCCTGGCTACGCCCAACGGGCAGAAGGTCACGATCCTGCTCGAAGAGTTGCTGGCCCTGGGTCACACCGGCGCCGAATACGATGCCTGGCTGATCAAGATTGGCGATGGCGACCAGTTCGGCAGTGGCTTCGTCGCGGTGAACCCCAACTCAAAGATTCCGGCCCTGATGGACCGCAGCGGCGCCACGCCGATCCGGGTGTTCGAGTCGGGCGCGATCCTGCAGTACCTGGCCGAGAAATTCGGCGCGTTCTTGCCCACCGAACCTGCGGCTCGGGCTGAATGCCTGTCGTGGCTGTTCTGGCAAATGGGCAGCGCGCCGTACCTGGGCGGCGGCTTCGGGCATTTCTATGCCTATGCCCCCAGCAAAATGGAGTACCCGATCAACCGTTTTGCCATGGAAACCAAACGCCAGCTGGATGTGCTGGATAAACGCCTGGCGGTGAGTGAGTACATTGCCGGTGATGAGTACAGCATTGCCGATATCGCGATCTGGCCCTGGTACGGCGGGCTGGTCAAAGGCCGCTTGTATGGCGACTCGGCGGAGTTCCTGTCGGTGCATGAGTACAAGCACGTGCAGCGCTGGGCCGACGCGATTGACGCACGGCCTGCGGTGCAGCGCGGGCGGCGGGTGAATCGGGTGTCGGGCGAGCCCCATGAACAGTTGGCCGAGCGCCATGATGCGAGCGACTTGGACTGAAGGTTATGCGCTAAAGCGTGGGCGGAGCAGGAAATCAGGGGGGCGGCGGGCCGAGGCGCTCAAGCTTAAAGCGCAGATGGGTCAAGTGTGGGCCAGTTACCACCGATGATCTGCTAATCTGCGCGGGTTCAAACCGCCCTCAGCCTGTGGAACTCCCTGATGAAAACCTGCCCCGTCCGGCCACCGCTTGAACCGCAATCGGTGTGCCACCCGATCACCAGCAGTGCGATTTTCATGGTCGCCACCCTGGCCCCCGATGCGGTCGAAAATGTGCGTGCCTGGTGCGCCGACATCGCAGGGTTGGTGCGCTCGGTGGGCAAGCGTGTGCCGTCGGGCAACCTGACCTGCGTTTGTGGGTTTGGCTCGGATGCCTGGGACCGCCTGTTCGGTGCGCCGCGCCCAGCGGCCTTGCATCCGTTTCGCGAGTTTGGCGTGGAGGGGCGCATGGCGGTGTCGACTCCCGGCGATATCCTGCTGCATATCCGCGCCGAGCAGATGGACCTGTGTTTCGAACTGGCGACCCACTTGATGGCCGCCCTGGGCGATAGCGTGAAGGTGGTCGATGAGGTCCAGGGGTTCCGTTACTTCGATATGCGCAGCATTATCGGTTTTGTCGACGGCACCGAGAACCCGGTGGGGCGCAAGGCTGAAGCCTTTACCCTGGTGGGTGACGAAGACCCGGAGTTCGAAGGCGGCAGCTATGTGTTGGTGCAGAAATACCTGCACAACATGACGGCGTGGAATGGCTTGACCGTAGAGGCCCAGGAGAAGGTGATCGGGCGTACCAAATTGTCGGACATCGAACTGGACGAAGACGCCAAGCCGAGCAATTCCCACAGCGCCCTGACCGTCATCACTGATCAGGACGGCGAGGAAGTGAAGATCCTGCGCGACAACATGCCCTTTGGCCGCCCAGGCGCCGGCGAGTTCGGCACCTACTTCATCGGCTACGCACGCTCGCCGCAGCCCCTGGAGCAAATGTTGGAAAACATGTTTGTCGGCCGCCCGGTCGGCAACTACGACCGCTTGCTCGACTTCAGCACGGCGGTGACCGGCGGCCTGTTTTTCGTGCCTTCGGCCGACCTGCTCGAAGAACTGGCCGACCGCGAACCGACGGCTTAACTCAACAACCCGGTGCTGACCGCCACAATCAGGAAGACTCCCAACAGCGCACGGTAGATCACGAACGGCCACGTGGAGAAGCGCTCCAGGAACTTCATCAGGCCCCAGATCGCAAAGAACGCCGAGATGCTTGCCACCACCAGGCCGAAGATCAAGTGCGGCCAGGCGTGGGCAGGCAGGTCGGCGCGCAGCAGCACCCACAGCTCTTTCAAACCGGCCAGGGCAATGGCCGGCAGGCCCAGCAGGAAAGAAAAGCGCGCCGCTTCCTCACGTTTGAAGTTCAGGAACAGCGCGGCGGTCAGTGTGGATCCCGAGCGCGATACACCGGGAATCAACGCGCCAATTTGCGCCACCCCCACGATCAATGCATCGCGCAAACGCATCTGGCTCACGTCGCGGGTATGGCGGGCGCGTACTTCGGCCAGCGCCAGCAACACCGCCATCACCACGCAGGAAATACCGATCACCATCAGCCCGCGCAAGGGTGAGTTGCAGGCATTCAAGGTCGAAGACAGCGCCAACCCGGCAATGCCAATCGGGATAGTCGCCAGCACGATGGCCACCGCCAGCTTGAACCACCGGTCGTTGTAGTCGCCGCGGCGCACCGCACTGATGCTGCCGGTGGTGACCTGGCGCACATCTCGCCAGAAGTAACTGACCACCGCCGCCAGCGCCGCCAATTGCATGGCCGCCGAAAACGCCGAGCCCGGGTCTTGCCAGCCGAGCAGGGCGGGCACCACACGCATGTGGGCGGTGGACGACACCGGCAGCAATTCGGTAATGCCCTGGACCACACCCAGGATAAAAATCTGCAGGTAATCCAGGGAAGCAAAGCCCACATCCAGGCCGGCGGTACAGACGTTGGTCACAATACGTGTCCTTGAGCGAAAGGTGGAAACCGGCGAAGTTTATTCTAAATGTTTCAGGAATTTGGCCAGGGCAACCGCTATTTGCAATCGGTTCAGCCAATAGAAAGGATTCGACAAGCCATTGGCCTGACAGGCACTTTTGTGAACAATGGCGCCCTGCGTTTTTCCACCGAGAGCCCCATGCCTGAAACCACCGTTGAATTGATCCAGACCGGCCCTGAAGATGCCGAGTTGATCCGCAATCTGTACCAGTACTACGCCTACGAGTCTTCGGACTGGGAACAGGAAGATGTCGAGGCCGATGGCCGTTTCTACATCCATGACGAGCACCTGGCCCGCTATTGGCAAGACCCGCAGTGGAGCGCCAACCTGTTGCTGGTCGATGGCTATATCGCCGGTTTCCTGCTGATCGAAGGCAGCGAACTGCCGTGCATCGACGCGTTGGAGCTGGCCGACCTGTTCATTCTCAAGCGCTACCGCCGCAAGGGCATCGGCCGCGCCATCGCCAGCCAGGTGCTGTGCAGCGGCGCGGCTAATTGGCTGGTGCGGTTTTATGATCAGGACGAGGTGTCTCAGGCGTTCTGGCGCACTGTGTTGGATAACCTGCCGCGTCCGGTGCAGATGATTGAGCTGGAGGATGAGCCGCAGTTGGTGAGCTACCTGATTACCCGGGCGTCATTGCACTGATGACCGGTGATCCGAATGAGGGAGGGGTAAATGTGGGAGGGGGCTTGCCCCCGATGGCGGCCTGATAGCCGACCAGGATGCTGGACTTTGATCGAGTGCATATCCGTTGTTTGGGTCACGGCTGCTATTGGTTCCGCTTTTACAGCGGGTCACTTTTGAAAGAGCCCAAAAGTAACCAAAAGGCTCTTGCCCCACCACTCGGCACCTCGCTTAGGCTCGGTGTGCCCGTAATCCGCCATGGATTTTGGGGGCCGCCGCCACGCGCCATCCATGGCGCGGGGCGGCTAAACCGGCATCCCTGCCGGTTTACCCCCCAAATCCCTGTCGAATTCCGGCCAGCGTGGTTTAACGGGGCGCCTAAGATCAAAAGCAGATCAAGATCAAGAGCGGCTCGCTTCGCATCGTAGTTACTGTTGGCAACTGCAAAGTTGTGTAGATATTTATGGGCTATCGGGGGCAAATCCCTTCCCATAGGGCCTAGCCTGGATTGAACAACACCTGTTGCATCGCCTGAGGAGGCTGTCCGAAGGCCCGCAGAAACGCCTGACGCATGCGTTCGCGATCACCGAACCCGGTTTCGCGGGCCACCACTTCCACCGGGTGGCGGCTGGTTTCCATCATCGCCCGTGCCGCTTCGACCCGTAGGGCTTCGATGGCCTTGGCCGGGGTTTGCCCGGTTTCTTCGCGAAAAACCCGGCTGAACTGGCGCGGGCTGAGTCGGGCGACGTCGGCCAGGGCGTCCACCGATAAATCCTGGGTGAGGTTTTCGCGGGCATAGGCCAGGGCCAGTTGCACGCGGTCGGATTTGGGGTCCAGTTCCAGCAAGGCCGACAATTGCGATTGCTCGCTGCCGCGGCGTTGGGCTATCACCAGCTTGCGTGCGATGCGGCGCGCGAGGTCGCTGCCCAGGTCGTTCTCCACCATCGCCAGGGCCAGGTCGACCCCGGCGCTCATGCCGGCGCCGGTCCACACCTGGCCGTCCACCACGAACAACTTGTCTTCCTCCAGACGGATATCCGGGTAGCGTTTGCGAAACGCCGGCGCGTGGATCCAGTGGGTCGTGGTGCGTTTGCCTTCCAGCAAACCGGCTTCGGCCAGCACAAAGATGCCCGTGCATAACGAGGCCACTCGCCGCGACTGCGCTGACGCTGCCTTGACCCGTTCGAGCAGGTTGGCCTCCGGCAGGCGAAACTCCAGATAGCCGCTGACGATCAGGGTGTCATAACCCTCAGGCCGTATAGCGCTGGTATTCACCGAAAACCCCTGGGAGGTCATCACCGCACCACCGCCTTGCGAGACCAGGTGAAACTCGTAGGCCGGCTCACCGCGCAGCAGGTTGGCGCACTCGAACACCGAGCCAAGGCTAAGGCTCAACGACTGGAAATTCGGGTAAACCAGCAGCGCAACGCTGTGCATTGCATCTCTCCAACGGGCAGGGGAGAAGGGATTGTCGGCGTGTGCCAGCTAAACGGCAACCGACTTTGGCCCATGTCCGAAATCCTTGCGGATATGACATTGTGAGCGATTGCCTCGCTGCCTAACATGGCCCCAACGAACTAGACGACTGGTCTAATCGCGCGGAGGCAAGCATGAGCAACGCAAGCAGCAGTGCACGGCAAGCGATTCTTGAACGTGCCCAATCCATTGTCGGCGCCAAGGGTTTTTCCGCGGTGGGCTTGAACGAGATCCTGCACGCCGCACACGTGCCCAAGGGCTCGTTTTATCACTACTTCGATTCCAAGGATGCGTTTGGCGTGGTGTTACTCGACACCTATTTCGACCAGTACGTCGATGGCATGCAGCAGCTGTTCGATCAGCCGGGTCTAACCCACCACGCCCGGTTGATGCGCTATTGGCAAAGCTGGATCGACAACCACACGGGCTGCACCGATACCGGCAAGTGCCTGGCCGTCAAGCTGGGGGCTGAAGTCTCCGACCTGTCGGAACCGATGCGACTGGCGTTGCAACGCGGTACTTCCCGAACCATCGAGGTACTCGCGCTGGCTCTGGAGCGCGGCGTTGAAGACGGTTCGCTCAGGTTCGAGCACGCCCCGCAAAGCCTGGCCAAGCGCTTGTACGCGCTGTGGCTGGGAACCAGCGTCATGGGCAAGATCACCCGTACCACCGCGCCGTTCTGCGAGGCGCTGTTGCTGACCCAACAGTTGTTGGGCGGCTCTGAAAACCCTGCTACTCACATCGATCGAGGCACTGGAAAATGAAAGTATTAATGGTACTGACCTCTCACGACCAGCTTGGCGATACCGGGCGCAAGACCGGCTTCTGGCTCGAAGAGTTTGCCGCCCCTTATTACGCGTTCAAGGATGCTGGCGCCGACGTGGTGCTGGCTTCCCCGGCCGGCGGCCAGCCGCCGTTGGACCCCAAGAGCGATGAGCCGGATGCGCAAACCGAGCAGACCGAGCGCTTCGCCGCCGACCCGGCTGCGCAGCAAGCCCTGGCTACCACGGTGAAGCTGGACACGGTCAACGCCGCCGACTTCGACACCGTGTTCTACCCAGGCGGCCACGGCCCGTTGTGGGACTTGGCGGAATCGCCTGTGTCCATCGCGCTGATCGAGGCGTTCGAGCGGGCCGGCAAGCCCATCGGTTTTGTCTGCCATGCACCGGGCGCCTTGCGCCACGTCAAGGCGGTCAACGGTGAGCCGTTGATCAAAGGGCGCCGTGTGACCGGGTTCTCCAACTCGGAGGAAGCCGCCGTGCAGTTGACTGATGTTGTGCCGTTCCTGATTGAAGATGAATTCAAAAAGCTGGGCGGCAAGTATGAGAAGGGTGCCGACTGGCAATCCTTTGTGATCGTCGATGGCTTGCTGGTGACAGGGCAGAACCCCGGCAGCTCCAGCGAAGTGGCCAAGGCCCTGCTGACACTCAACGCTTAAATTAATCAACCGAGGTACACACTGGCGATTCTCAGGAGTCGCCAGGGTTTTCGTTCGTCCTGAATTTGGAATATCCCCATGCCTGACTGCATCTTTAACACCCCGATAAAGCTGGGGCATCACCGCTTGAACAATCGCGTTGTGCTGCCGCCGCTGACACGCCAGCGCAGCGCCCAGCCAGGCAATATCGCCACTGACATGATGGCCGAATATTACCGCCAGCGTGCCAGTGCCGGCTTCATGGTCAGCGAGGGCACGCAGATCGAGCCGCGTGGCCAGGGTTATGCATGGACGCCGGGTATCCATACACCGGCGCAGATCGAGGGTTGGCGCAAAGTCACCGCAGCGGTACATGCCGAGGGTGGGGTGATCTTTGCCCAGTTATGGCATGTGGGGCGGGTGTCTCATAACGCCTTGCAACCTGGCGGCGCTGCACCGGTAGGGCCGTCTGCACTGCCGGCGCTGCAGGCCAAAGCCTTTATCGAAACCGGCCCAGGTATGGGTGAACTGGTGCAGCCACCCGTGCCACGCGCCTTGAGCACGCTGGAAATCGATGAGTTGGTCGGGCATTACGCCCAGGCTGCTCGCAATGCCCTGGACGCCGGGTTTGATGGCGTGGAAATCCATGCGGCCAACGGCTATTTGATCAATCAGTTCATCTCGGCCCATTCCAACATTCGTGAGGATGAATACGGTGGTTCGCTGGATAATCGCCTGCGCTTGCTGCGCGAGGTTGTCGAAGCGGTGTGCAAGGTGGTGGGGCCGGAACGCCTGGGCGTACGCTTTTCGCCGCTGTTCAGTGGCACCGACCAGGACCGGGTCTACATTGGCCTTGTAGAAGAAGATCCGCACCACACCTATATCGAAGCGATCAAAGTGCTGGAAGCGTCGGGCATCGCCTATGTGTCGATCGCCGAAGCCGACTGGGAAAACGCGCCCGACTTGCCTGAGACATTCCGCCAGGCTGTGCGCCACACCTTCAGCGGCAGGATCATCTATGCCGGCCGGTACACTGCCGAGCGTGGTGCGCGGCTGGTAGAGGCAGGGCTGGCGGACCTGATCGCCTTCGGACGGCCGTTCATTGCCAACCCGGACCTGCCCCAGCGGATTTTCAATGGCTGGCCGCTGAATGCGTTGAAGGCGGAGGGTTTGTATGGGGGGACGCAGGCGGGGTATGTGGATTATCCGGTGTATGCCGAACCGGAATGACACACGCTATATGGGAGAGGGCTTGCCCCGATTCGCGGGCAAGCCCTAATGCCGGGCTTTTTGTAGGAGCGAGCTTGCTCGCGAAAAACTCACAGGCGCCGCATTCATTCAGCAAGCACGCGTGATCGTTGACGTTTTTCGCGAGCAAGCTCGCTCCTACAGAGGGCGATGTACGCTTAAGCCGGTCGCCAAGGATTGAGGAAAGCGCCTCACTCCACCCGCAACACAATCTTGCCGATATGATCCCCACCTTCCATGCGCGCATGGGCCAGGGCGGCGTCGGTGTAGGGGTAGACCTTGTCGATGATCGGCAGGCAGCGCCCGGCGCTGAGCACCGGCCACACGTAGTCGCGCAGTTGTTCGGCAATCGCGGCCTTTTCTTCGCGGGTGCGGGCGCGCAGCAGTGAGCCGGTGATCACTGCGCGTTTGGCGAGGATGGTCAGCAGGTCGACGTCATGGGCCTTGCCGCCCCCGAGAAAACCGAGCATCACCAGGTGACCGTCCATGCCCAGGGCCTTGAGGTTGTTGTTCAGGTACGAGGCACCCATGATGTCGAGAATCACATCGACGCCTTTGCCATCGGTCTGCTTGGCTATGACCTCGGCAAACTCCTGTTCGCGGTAGTTGATCGGTTCGGCGCCCAGCTTGGCAATCGCGGCACATTTGTCGGCGCTGCCGGCGGTGGCGAATGCCTGGATACCGAACTCCTGGCAGAGCATCAACGCGGTGGTGCCGATGCCACTGGTGCCGCCGTGGATCAAAACGCGCTGGCCTTTATGGGCGCCGCCCAGGCCGAACAGGTTGGCCCAGACGGTGAAGAAAGTTTCCGGCACGGCAGCGGCCTGAATCCAGTCCATACCCGCCGGAACCGGCAGCGTCTGGCTGGCCGGCACCGCGCAAAACTGCGCATAGCCACCGCCATTGGTCAGGGCACACACCTTGTCGCCCAAGCTGTATTCAGTAACGCCAGTGCCCAACGCCACCACTTCACCGGCCACTTCCAGGCCTGGAATCGGGCTCATGCCGGGTTTCATCGGGTACTTGCCGGCGCGTTGCAAGGCGTCTGGGCGGTTGACCCCGGCGGCGTGCACGCGAATCAGAATCTCGCCAGGCCCGGCCACCGGCACGTCGGCGCGCCGTGGCTGCAAGACTTCCGGACCGCCAGGGGTGGTGATTTCGATCAGGGTCATTTCTTGGGGGAGCGTCATGGAACAGTTCCTGTGGCGATGAGCGTATGGGTTGGGACCGTAGCGCGGGGTCGGCAGTTCAGCAAGATCATGCCGGGTTCTTTCGGCAATGCAACCGCCTGGGGCAACCGCAGGATTTCAGCACAAGCCTGCAAGTGCGTCGGCGCGGCTTTGGACACACTGGCCGTCGATCATTATTGACGGACACAGGTGGCGTATGAACGAAGCGAGAAATCAGGATACCGGACTGTTGTTCCTGCGGGTCAGCGGGGCGGTGTTCCTGCTGTGTGTGCATGGGTTGCCCAAGCTGCTCAACTACGGCGAACAGTTGAAGCTGATCGAAGACCCGTTTCACCTGGGGGGCCAGGTCACCTTGCTGCTGGCGATCTTTGCCGAAGTGCTGTGCCCATTGCTGATCATCGCGGGCGTGCTGGTGCGCCTGGCGTGCGTGCCGATCCTGGCGGTGCTGGTCATCGCTTTGCTGGTGGTGCATCCAGAGTGGACGCTGTTGGAGGGGCAGTTCGGCTGGCTGCTGTTGATCATCTTTACCAGCATCCTCATTGCCGGGCCGGGGCGGCTGGTAGTGGTTCAGCGCTTTGCCTGAGCAAAAAAAGGCCGGGCGAACCCGGCCAAACAAGGAGAGGAGGTTGCAAGCGGTTCAGCGGCTGAGGAACGCCAACAGGTCTTCATTGAGCTGCTGGGCGTGGGTTACGGCAAACCCGTGAGGTGCATCCTTGTAGACCTTCAGTTGCGCGCCCTTGATCATTTCGGCCGCCACCTTGCCGGTGGTTTCGAACGGCACGATCTGATCGCCGTCGCCGTGGATCACCAGGGTCGGCACCTCGATTGTGCCCATGTCCGGGCGGAAGTCGGTTTCGGAGAAGGCGCTGACGCAATCCACGGTCGACTTGAGCGAGGCAAGCATGGCGATCTGCAGGGTTTGGCTGAGCACACCCTCGGAGACTTGCTGGCCCTTGTTGATACCGAAGAACGGCGTATTGAAATCGCTGATGAATTGCGCGCGATCCTTCAACAGCCCGGCCTTGATACCATCGAACACCTCGGTAGGGACGCCCTGGGGATAGTCGGGTTTCTGGCCGAAGATCGGCGTCACGGCGCCCAGCAACACCAGGCCTGCGACCCGCGCATTGCCATGTCGCGCGATGTAGCGCGCCACATCACCGCCGCCCATGGAAAAGCCCACCAGGGTCACGTCCTTCAGGTCCAGATGTTCGATCAACTGCGCGATATCGTCAGCGAAGGTGTCGTAGTCGTTACCGGTCCAGGGTTGGTCCGAGCGGCCAAAGCCTCGGCGGTCGAACGCGATAGTGCGAAAGCCGCGGCTGCTCAGGTACTCCATCTGGTATTCCCACATGTCGGCATCCAGAGGCCAGCCGTGGCTGAACAGGACGGGCTTGCCGCTGCCCCAGTCCTTGAAGTAGATCTGGGTGCCGTCTTTGGCAACGAAGGTGCTCATCTGAATCTCCTTGCTTGAGTTAAAAAGGGCGGTGAAAAACCGCATCACTATTGCCGTAAATCTGGACCCAGGCTTGTATGGGTGTGCTTGCTCAGGGTTACCAACTGAATTTGAGTTCCATGCCCAGGTAGTTGCTGTCGTGCCCGCCGGCATCGCGCAGGGTCTGGCCAGCCGCGTAGTGCACGGCCTCGATTGCGCCGCTGAGGTTGGAGGTAAACGCGTAGTCGGTGCGCACTTGGCCGTAGGCACCGGTCCAGCGCTCGCCTTGGCCAGCGGTGCCGGCGACGGCGAGGTTGGGTTGGGTGTAAACCGCGTCTGCGGTGGTCTGCCGCCACAACAGGCCGACAGCGGTTTGCACGCTCAGCTTGGCGAAGGGCTTGACGGTGATCGACGGCTTGACGTGGATCAGGTTGCTGTAGCCCGTATAACCGGCCAGGGAAAAGTAGTAGCCGTTGGGGAACAGCGGGTTGAAGGTGCCGACGCGGCCATCACCGCGCTTGCGGTCACCGGAGGCGACATCCACTTGCAGGCCCAGGCGCGGTGTCCAGGCCAGGGTGTCGAAGGTGTAGCCGGTACGGCTGCCGCCGGCCCAGGCGCGGATCGCCTGGCTGCCCACCGAACCCCTTTGCAGCATGGCTTCGATATCCCAGTCAAAACCCCGGGCCGCGCCGCCCAGGCGTGCGTCGAGCAACTGGCGGGTCTCGTTGCCGTCGGCGTCCAGGTAATGGGCGGCACGGCGCTCGTAAACGCCGTAATAGGCCGACAGCTCATTGCTGCCGCCCACCAGTCGCTCGACCCGTAGCATATGGAAGCGCGCATCACGGTTGGATTTGTCGTCGAAGTGCCGGCCATCCTGGTACTGCACCGGTTGGCTGGCGATCCCGATAAAACGCCATTGGGGCGTTTCCCAATCGGCCCACAGCGCGTCGAAAGACTGGCGCACATTCGGGCCATCGCGCGACGAAATAAAGCGCTGCAAGTCGAAGGCAAAGTCCTGGCGACCCGCCCGAGCCTTGAAGGTGCCGGCGCTGAAGGTCTTTACGTATTCGGCAAAGGCCAGGCGCAGGTCGACGCGGTTCTGGTCGGCGCCGCCGAGGGTGGTTTTGTCATAGGCCCGCACATCTTCCAACTGGGTGAACAGCCGCCAGTGTTCGTTGAGGTGCAAGTCGGCGTGTACCTGAAAGCGCTGGATCAGGTAGCGATCACGCGCTACATCGCGCACGCCGAAGCCACTGGCATCGTTCATTTCGAAGCGTTCGCGCAGTGTCGCACCCAGGGACAGGTGAGTGAACGGGTTGGCGGCGGACAGCGGGATGTACTTGAGGTTGTCCAACGGTTGCGTGCGCAATGCCGGATCCTTGAGCACAGACCAGTCTTCCTGCCAGCGATTGGCCTTGATGGCCGGGCGGGTCGGTTGATTGTCGGCATGTACGCTGCCCACCACCAGCGGCCACAGCACGGCCAGGCCCCAGCCTGTACGACGGATCATTTTGCCGCGATGAGTTGGTGAATTTCCGCGACGTAACCGCCGGGGAACTGCACCAACGCGCTGCGACGACTTTTGCTGTCGAAGCTCGGCACCAGTACGGTAGCGCCCGAGCCCGTGGCTTTGCCCAGGGTGGCCGCCAGGTCGGCTACTTCGTAGCCGGTGGTTTCATGGCCAAAGGGGTAGGGCAGTTGGCCGTTGGTCACCAGTACCGCCATGCGCCCAAAGGGCGAGGTGATCTCGACGCGTCGGTAAGTGCCGCTGGCCTGACCCACCTCCACAGCGGGTGCGTGCTTGTCATCGGCGACCACTTTGCCGTGGGAGAAGCCCAGGAACGCCTTGATAAAGCGATCGGCACGATCGGCGCTGAGGTACACGCGGTTTTCCGGTACGGTCTGGAAGGCGGCGTAATCCGGGCTCTTGGTGTGCCAATACAGCTGCATGTTCACGCCGCCCGGCCACTGCACCACCGCATCGCGGCCGATGGGGTCGGGAAAGTCGCTGACGATCACCGCAGCGCCGTTATCCCGAGCGGCCTTCAGGGCCACGTCCATGTCCTTGACCAGATAACCATTGCGCTCCTGGCCAAATGGATGGGGAATGGGTGTGGTGAAGCCGAACAGCGACACCGTACCGGCCGGGGTCTGCAACAATTGCGAGGTGGTGCTGCTCGGCACCGGCAGCACATTGACCACCACCTGAGGCGTGCTTTTGCCCCCGAACGTGGCCAGGAAGCTTTGGGCAAAACGCTCTACATCAGCGGGTGCTACATACACATGGCTGGTGTCGTATTGCGGCGCCACCGCTACACCCGGCGTGGCCGCCCAGGCACTGCTCGCCATGGCCCCGGCGAGCAATGTCACCGCCAGGGTTACCGCCCTCACTTTTCTGTACATGCCTACTCTCCAGCGCTTTTAAGAAAGTCAAAAGCTTAGGGGGAGGGCGGTGACGCCGATTGTATGGGCGTGCTTGGTTGAACGGTTCAGCGTCAATGGCTTTGCCGGCATTCATAGCGGTTCCTTGCTCGGCGATGTCCATTTCTGCGCCGAGTATGGCGTTGTCTCGGCGGTGAAAATGATGGATACCCAGGGCATCAACG
Source organism: Pseudomonas paralactis (assembly GCF_001439735.1). Classification (GTDB taxonomy): domain Bacteria; phylum Pseudomonadota; class Gammaproteobacteria; order Pseudomonadales; family Pseudomonadaceae; genus Aquipseudomonas; species Aquipseudomonas paralactis. Next base: position 152,098 of record NZ_JYLN01000001.1, on the reverse strand, counting down.
AGGCGTATAGCTTATCTTTAGCTGATCCACTCCTATCCGGAGCAAGCTGCCTTGCACATTGATAGTGGGGTGTTCGTTTAGTCGCGCCAGCCAGGAGGAGTCATGTCGACCGTTGTTCGTCTCGCCCAAGCAGCCGATGCCCAGGGCATCAGTCAGGTGATTCTGGCGGCCTTGCACAGCAGCAACGCACGGGATTACCCCGCGGATGTGATTGCTCGCGTCGCCACTCACTTCACGCCCGATGCGGTTCTTGAACTGCTCAATCGTCGCATTGTGCTGGTGGCGATCCAGGATGAGTTAATCGTCGCCACCGCTGCCCTCGATGCCAACGTGGTGCGCTCGGTGTTCGTCAATCCCGAGCTGCAAGGGCAGGGCATTGGCCGTTTGTTGATGATCGAGATCGAACTGCGTGCCCGCGAAGCCGGGGTGACGGTGTTGAGTGTGCCGTCCTCACTGACCGCCGAGCCGTTTTACAGCAAGCTCGGTTTTCACACCGTACGCGATGTTTACCATGGCAATGAGCGCACGCTGGTGATGGAAAAGACGTTGTTGTCGCGGCATCCCATCGGCGCCTACCGCGACCGGCAGCATCGCGCCCAAGTGATTGAGTTATGGCAGCAGGCGTTTGGCTATGACACCGCGCATAACCTGCCGAGCCTGGCGATTGACAAGAAGCTGGCGGTCAACGATGGGTTGTTCTTCGTAGCCACCGACAAGAAAGCCGTGATCGGTACGATTCTCGCCGGCTATGACGGCCATCGTGGCTGGTTGTACTCGGTGGCGGTGCATGCCGACTATCGTCGCCATGGTTTGGGATCGTCGCTGGTGCGCCATGCCGAGCAGGCGCTGACGGCCTTGGGCTGCATGAAGATCAACCTGCAGATCACCGGCGGCAATGACGTCGTGGTGGGGTTTTATGAGGCGTTGGGGTACGGGGTGGAGCCGAGGATCAGTATGGGCAAGAAGATTGCCGGGAATATCCCTCAATCCTGAAAATACTGGAGATCAAAATGTGGGAGGGGCCTTGACCCCTCCCACAGGGTAGTGCGGTGTTGCTGGCTTAGACCTTGACGATCCAGCCCGCTGGTGCTTCAACGTCACCGGTCTGCACACCGGTCAGCTCTTTGTAGAGCTTCTGGGTGATCGGGCCGACTTCGGTTTCGCTGTGGAACACGTGCATCTTGCCGTTGTGCTGAATGCCGCCGATCGGTGAAATCACCGCAGCGGTACCGCAGGCGCCGGCTTCCTTGAACTGGTCCAGTTTGTCGATGAACACTTCGCCCTCGACCACGTCCAGGCCCAGGCGGGTCTGGGCCAGTTCCATCAGCGACAGGCGGGTGATGCCTGGCAGCACCGAAGGCGACTTCGGCGTGATGAACTGGTTGTCGTGGGTGATGCCGAAGAAGTTGGCCGAGCCGACTTCTTCGATTTTCGAGTGAGTCATCGGGTCCAGGTAGATCGCGTCGGCGAAGCCGGATTTCCTCGCTTCAGAGCCCGGCATCAGGCTGGCGGCGTAGTTGCCACCGACCTTGGCGGCACCGGTGCCCTGCGGCGCAGCACGGTCGAAGGTGGAGATCTGGAAGTTATGTGGCACCAGGCCGCCTTTGAAGTAGGCCCCGACCGGGATAGCGAACACCGAGAAGATGAACTCCGGCGCAGAGCGTACGCCGATATTCTCACCGGTGCCGATCACGAACGGGCGCAGGTACAGCGCGCCGCCACTGCCATACGGCGGGATGAAACGCTCGTTGGCCTTGACTACTTGTTTGCAGGCGTCGATGAAGTCTTCGGTCGACACATGCGGCATCAGCAGGCGGGCACAGCTGCGTTGCATACGTGCAGCGTTCTGGTCCGGGCGGAACAGGTTGATCGAACCGTCCTTGCAGCGATAGGCCTTCAGGCCTTCGAAGCATTGCTGGCCATAGTGCAGGGCGGTGGAGCCCTCGCTGATGTGCAGCACGTTGTCGTCGGTCAGGGTGCCTTCCTGCCATTCGCCGTTTTTCCAGACCTGGAGAAACCGCTTGTCGGTCTTGATGTAGTCAAAACCCAGCTTGTCCCAATTGATGCTTTCGTTACCCATGACACCCTCTATCTCTGGTCAAGTCGGATTTTTTTCTGGATGGGAGCAACAATACTGCATTCTTGGCTTGTGTGGGAGCGGGTGGGTGGACCATTGAGCCTTTGTACTGGCTGGTCCACCGTCATCGCGGGCAAGCCCGGCTCCCACATTTGACTGCATTCCAAATGTGGGAGCTGGCTTGCCTGCGATAGCGTCACCGCAGTTTCACAGATGCAACGCGTGCCCCAATGCCCGCAACGCCGCTTCCTGCACGGCTTCGCCCAGGGTCGGGTGAGCGTGAATGGTGCCGGCCACATCTTCCAGGCGCGAGCCCATTTCCAGGCTCAGGCCGAACGCGGTAGACAGTTCGGACACCCCAGCCCCCACCGCTTGCCAGCCGACAATCAGGTGGTTGTCGCGCCGCGCCACGACCCGCACGAAGCCAGCCTTGGACTCAAGCGTCATGGCCCGGCCATTGGCGGCGAACGGGAAGCTCGACACGATGCAATCCAGGCCGGCAGCCTTGGCTTCGTCCGGCGTCTTGCCGACCACTACCAGTTCCGGGTCGGTAAAGCACACCGCTGGAATCGCGGCCGGGTTGAATTCGCGGGTCTTGCCGCTGATCAGTTCAGCCACCATTTCGCCCTGGGCCATGGCCCGGTGCGCCAGCATCGGCTCGCCGCTGAGGTCGCCGATGGCGTACACATTGCGCATGCTCGTCTGGCAGCGGCTGTCGATCTTGACCGCCGCGCCGTTCATGTCCAGGTTCAGCGCTTCGAGGTTCCAGCCTTGGGTGTTGGGTTTGCGCCCAACGGCTACCAGCACCTGGTCGGTGTCCAGCGCCAAGGTGTCGCCATTGGGCGCACGCACTTGCAGCTTGTTGTCGGCAAAGCCGGTGACACTGTGCCCAAGGTACAGCTTCACCCCGAGTTTCTTCAGGGACTCGGCCACCGGTAAGGTCAGCTCGGCATCGTAGGCGGGCAGGATATGTTCCTGGGCCTCGACCACACTGACCTCGGCACCGAGCTTGCGATAGGCGATACCCAGTTCCAGGCCGATATAACCGCCGCCCACCACAATCAGGCGCTTGGGCACGCGGGTCGGTGCCAAGGCTTCGGTGGACGAGATGATCGGCCCACCAATCGGCAGCATCGGCAGGTTGACACTTTTCGAACCGGTGGCCAGCAGCAGGTGTTCGCACTGGATGCGCTGGTCGCCCACCTCGACAGTCTTGCCGTCGATAACCTTGGCCCAACCGTGAACGACCTGCACCTTGTGTTTTTTCAGCAGCGCGGCGACACCCGTGGTCAGGCGATCGACGATGCCGTCTTTCCATTCCACGCTTTTGCGGATGTCCAGAGTCGGCACATCCACTTCAATGCCCAGTTGTGAGCCCTGGCTGTGATGCACGGTCTGCTGGAACTGCTCGGCTACATGGATCAGCGCCTTGGACGGAATGCAGCCGATGTTCAGGCAGGTGCCGCCCAGTGCCTGGCCTTCCACCAGTATGGTGGGGATGCCCAGCTGACCGGCGCGAATCGCCGCCACATAGCCGCCGGGGCCGCCGCCGATAATCAGCAGCGTGGTGTGCAATGTCTGAGTCATGCCCTTACTCCAGGAACAGGCTGGCGGGTTGTTCGAGCAGGCCGCGAATGGCCTGGATGAATTGCGCCGCGTCCATGCCGTCGACCACGCGGTGATCGAAGGAGCTGGAGAGGTTCATCATCTTGCGCACCACGATCTGGCCCTTGATCACCATGGGCCGTTCGACGATGCGGTTGACGCCAACGATGGCCACTTCCGGCAGGTTCAGCACCGGCGTGCTGACGATGCCGCCCAGGGCGCCCAGGCTGGTCAGGGTGATGGTCGAGCCGGACAGCTCTTCACGGCTGGCCTTGCCTGTGCGTGCGGCGTTGGCCAGGCGCACGATTTCTTCGGCAGTGCCCCACAGGCTGCGGGCTTCGGCGTGACGCACCACCGGCACCATCAGGCCCACGTCGCTTTGCGTGGCGACGCCCACATGTACCGCGCCGAGGCGGGTAATGACCTGGGCTTCGTCGTCGTAGCGAGCGTTGATCTGCGGGAAGTCGCGCAGCGCCACCACCATGGCCCGTACGATAAACGGCAGCAGGGTCAGCTTGCCGCGTGTCGCACCGTGCTTTTCGTTGAGATGCACGCGCAACTCGTCGAGGGCGGTGACGTCGATTTCTTCCACGTAGCTGAAATGCGCGGCGCGCCGGGTGGCGTCCTGCATACGCTGGGCGATCTTGCGGCGCATACCGATCACCGGGATCTGGTGTTCATCATTGCGCTCGGCGTAAGGGTTGGCGGCGCTGGCGCTGGTGGCCGGCCCCTGGTGCAGGTACGCCTCCAGGTCTTCGTGCAGAATCCGGCCCGCAGGCCCTGTGCCATGGACCAGGCGCAGTTGAATCCCGGCATCCAGCGCATGTTTGCGCACGGCAGGGGAGGCCAACGGGCGCTCGCTGGCTTCGCGGGCCACGGGCGCTGGTGGCGCGTTCACGGCTGGAGCCGGTTTGCTTTGAACGGGTGCCGTGACCGGTTTGGCTTCAACGACAGGCGCGGTCTTCATCGGTTCGGCAGCCACCGGCACATCCTTGGTGTTGCCTGCGCCTTCCACTTCAATGCTGATCAAAATACTGCCCACCGCCATGACTTCACCCGGCTCGCCGCCCAGGGAAATCACCTTGCCGTGGACGGGCGAGGGAATATCCACCATCGCCTTGTCGGTCATCACATCCGCCAGCACCTGGTCTTCAACCACCAGGTCGCCGACCTTCACATGCCACACCGACAGTTCAACTTCCGCGATGCCTTCGCCAATGTCCGGCATCTTGATAACGTGCGTGCCCATTCAGACCTCCATGACCCGTTTCAACGCCGCGCCCACTCGGGACGGCCCTGGGAAATACGCCCACTCCTGCGCGTGCGGGTAGGGCGTATCCCAACCGGTGACGCGCTCGATCGGCGCTTCCAGGTGGTGGAAGCAGTGCTCTTGCACCAGCGATACCAGTTCGGCGCCAAAGCCGCAGGTGCGCGTGGCTTCATGCACCACCACGCAACGGCCGGTCTTTTTCACCGACTTGACGATGGTTTCCAAATCCAGCGGCCACAGGCTGCGCAGATCGATGACTTCGGCGTCGATGCCGGTTTCTTCGGCGGCAACTTGCGACACATACACGGTGGTGCCATAGGTCAGCACCGTCACAGCCGAACCTGGGCGCACGATGGCGGCCACGTCCAGGGGAACGGTGTAGTAACCGTCCGGAACCTGCGCTTGCGGGTGTTTTGACCACGGCGTTACCGGGCGATCGTGGTGGCCGTCGAACGGGCCGTTATACAGGCGCTTGGGTTCCAGGAAGATCACCGGGTCATCGTTCTCGATGGAGGCGATCAGCAGGCCCTTGGCGTCGTAGGGGTTGGATGGCATCACCGTGCGCAGGCCGCAGACCTGGGTGAACACCGCTTCGATACTCTGGCTGTGGGTCTGGCCGCCGTAGATGCCGCCGCCGCAGGGCATACGCATGGTCAAGGGCGCGGTGAACTGGCCGGCCGAGCGATAACGCAGGCGCGCCGCTTCGGAAATGATCTGGTCGGTGGCGGGGTAGACGTAGTCGGCGAACTGGATTTCCGCCACCGGGCGCAGGCCATACGCGCCCATGCCCACGGCTACGCCGACGATGCCGCTTTCCGAGATCGGTGCGTCAAACACCCGTGAGCTGCCGTATTTGGTCTGCAAACCTTCGGTGCAACGGAATACGCCGCCGAAGTAGCCGACGTCCTGGCCGAACACCACCACGTTGTCGTCACGTTCGAGCATCACATCCATGGCCGAGCGCAGGGCCTGGATCATGGTCATGGTGGTGGTGGTCATGGCGGTTTCCAGTTCGATGCTGTTGTTGTGGTCGTTCATGTCACACCCCCAACTCTTGACGCTGGCGCTTCAGGTGCTCCGGCATCTCTTTATAGACATCCTCGAACATGGTCGCGGCGCTTGGAATCTGGCCGCCGGCGAGGGTGCCGTACTGTTCGGCTTCCTTCTGCGCCTTGACCACTTCGGCTTCAAGTTCGGCACTGACCGCCGCGTGTTCCTCTTCGGACCACTGGCCAATCTTGATCAGGTGCTGCTTGAGGCGGGCAATCGGATCGCCCAACGGGAAGTGGCTCCAGTCGTCGGCGGGTCGATATTTGGATGGGTCATCGGAGGTGGAATGCGGGCCGGCGCGGTAGGTGACCCACTCGATCAGCGTTGGCCCCAGGTTGCGCCGTGCGCGTTCGGCAGCCCAGGCCGAGGCGGCGTACACCGCAATAAAGTCGTTGCCGTCCACGCGCAGGGAAGCGATGCCGCAACCGACGCCGCGTCCGGCGAAGGTGGTGGCTTCACCGCCAGCAATGGCCTGGAAGGTGGAAATCGCCCACTGGTTGTTGACCACGTTGAGGATCACCGGCGCGCGGTACACGTGGGCGAAGGTGAGGGCGGTGTGGAAGTCCGATTCAGCGGTGGCGCCGTCGCCGATCCAGGCCGAGGCGATTTTGGTATCGCCCTTGATCGCCGAGGCCATACCCCAGCCCACGCCCTGCACGAATTGGGTGGCAAGGTTGCCGGAAATAGTGAAGAAACCCGCCTCTTTGACCGAGTACATGATCGGCAACTGGCGACCCTTGAGCGGGTCGCGTTCGTTGGACAACAGTTGGCAGATCAGGTCCACCAGCGGCACGTCGCGGGCCATCAGGATGCTTTGCTGGCGATAGGTGGGGAAGCACATGTCGTCGATGTTCAAGGCCAGAGCCTGGGCGCTGCCGATGGCTTCTTCGCCGAGGCTTTGCATGTAGAACGACATTTTTTTCTGGCGTTGAGCGACCACCATGCGGTTGTCGAAGATGCGCGTCTTGAGCATGGCGCGCATGCCTTTGCGCATGATGTCTGCCGAGACACCCTCGGCCCACGGCCCGAGCGCCTGGCCCTGGTCGTCGAGCACGCGGATCAGGCCCTTGGCCAGGTCGGCGGTGTCGGCGGGTTCTACGTCGATGGCGGGTTTGCGTACCAGGCCGGCGTCGGTCAGGCGCAGGTAGGTGAAGTCGGTCTTGCAGCCCGGGCGGCCCGAGGGTTCGGGAACGTGCAGGCGCAGCGGTGCATACGGCTGGGTCATGGCTTTCTACGCTCTATCTTGTGAATTTCTTGTAGTGGGCGCGCTAGCTGACAGTCAGTCTTCGGGTTGGAAGAAATCTTGTCCTACAACAATCATAGGCGTGGCGTAGAAGAATATTTATCTGTGTTTCATTGCGCTCACCGTCATTTGCGGATAAAAAAACTGCATAAACATAATAAACAGGTGATTTTGTCTCATGCGCAAACTGGACCGTACCGATATCGGCATTCTCAACGCCCTGCAGGAGAACGCCCGCATCACCAACGCCGACCTGGCCCGCTCGGTCAACCTGTCGCCCACGCCGTGTTTCAACCGGGTCAAGGCGATGGAAGAACTGGGCCTGATTCGTGACCAGGTCACGCTGCTGGATGCCGACCTGCTGGGGCTGCACGTCAATGTGTTCATCCATGTGAGCCTGGAGAAGCAGAACGAGCTGGCGTTGCAGCAGTTCGAAGGGGCGATCTCGGACCGGCCCGAGGTGATGGAGTGCTACCTGATGGCGGGAGATCCGGATTATTTGATCAGGGTGCTGGTGCCGACGATCCAGTCGCTGGAGCGTTTCATGATGGACTTTCTGACCAAGGTGCCGGGGGTGGCGAACATTCGCTCCAGCTTTGCCTTGAAGCAAGTGCGCTACAAGACGGCGCTGCCTCTGCCAGCCAACGGCATCAGCCTGGGCAACTGACTCAACGCGGTAAAAATGTGGGAGGGGGCTTGCCCCCGATGGCGGTGTGACAGTCAACTTATGTGTAGCTGATCCACTGCTATCGGGAGCAAGCCCCCTCCCACGTTTTTTTATGTATTTCAAAGCTGGTTGAGTGGGATCTTCAGGTAGATCACGCCGTTTTCTTCCGCCGGCGGCATATTCCCCGCTCGCACATTCACCTGGATCGCCGGCAACAACAGCGTCGGCATCCCCAATCCGGCATCACGGGTGGTGCGCATCGCTACAAACGCCGCTTCATCCACCCCATCATGCACATGAATATTGCCCGCCCGTTGTTCCGCCACGGTGGTCTGGTACCTGGCCTCACGGCCTTCAGGCGGATAGTCATGACACACATACAGCCTGGTATCGGAGGGGAACGCCAACAGCTTGCGCATCGACGCGTACAACTGCCGCGCATCGCCGCCGGGGAAGTCGCAACGGGCGGTGCCGACATCGGGCATGAACAGCGTGTCACCCACCAGGATCAAGCGGCCGTCGATCAGGTAAGCCATGTCCGCTGGAGTATGCCCCGGCACATGCAGGGCCTGGGCCTTCAAATTGCCGATGTGAAACAGCTCATCCGGCGCAAACAGGTGATCGAACTGCGAACCGTCGACGCGAAATTCCGGCTCCAGGTTGAACAGGTTTTTGAACACACCCTGCACCTTGCTGATCGATTCGCCTATCGCGATCTTGCCGCCCAAGGTGCGGCGCAGGTAGGGCGCGGCGGACAGATGGTCGGCATGAGCGTGGGTTTCCAGCAACCACTGCACCTGCAAGCCATGTTCGCGCACAAACGCAATGACCTTGTCGGCCTGGCGGGTATCGGTACGCCCCGACGCCGGGTCGTAATTGAGTACCGAGTCGACAATGGCGCAGGGGCCGCCATCGGCCTCATAAACGATGTAGGTATAGGTCGACGATGCGTCATCCAGAAAGGCTTGAATCAACGCTGGCATGGCGGCTGTCCCCGATGAAGAAAAAAGTGGTTACAATCAGTTTACGTTTACACATAATGTTTTGAGCTTAAGTGACATAAAGGACCCGAAGCAAATGGAATCTACCTTGAGTGAGGGCGAAGTCGCCCAGTTGCGTGCGTCGGCGTCCAAGGCCTGCTCCTTGCTCAAGGCCCTGGCCAACGAAGACCGGTTGCTGATCCTGTGCCAGTTGACCCAGGGCGAGCGCAACGTGGGTGAGCTGGAGGCTCTGACCGGTGTGCGTCAGCCCACGCTGTCGCAACAGTTGGGCATCCTGCGCGATGAAGGGCTGGTCGCCACCCGCCGCGAAGGCAAATACATTTTCTACGGGCTGGCCAGCCATGAAGTGATTCAAGTGATGAAGACCCTGTCCGGGCTGTATTGCGGCGCGGTCATAAAAAGCTGGGCGTGACGCCATCCGGCAGCGACCCTTGTGTGCATTGACTCAAAAAGGCAGTAGACAATGACCGAACAACACTGGGGACCCACCATCAGTGGCGATATCGTAGTCATCGGCGGCGGCTCGGCAGGCATCGGCCTGCTGGCCAGCCTGCTCAAGCGCGACCCGCAGCTGAACATCATCCTGATCGAACCCAACGACTATCACTGCTACCAACCGGCCTGGACCCTGGTCGGCGGCGGTGCCTACGACCTGTACAAGACCCGCCGGCCCCTGGCCGAGGTGCTGCCCAATGGCGTGAGCTGGGTACAGGCCGCCGTCAGCGAAGTGCTGCCCGATGAAAACACGCTGGTGCTCGACAGCGGCCAGCGCGTCACCTGGAAAAACCTCATCGTCTGCCCAGGCCTGCGACTGGCCTGGGAAAAAATCGAAGGCCTGCAAGATACCCTCGGCCAGCATGGCGTGACCTCCAACTACAGCTACGAGCACGCCGCGTATACCTGGCAGTTGGTACAGCAACTCAAGGGCGGCAAAGCGCTGTTTACCCAACCGGCCATGCCGATCAAATGCGCGGGCGCGCCGCAAAAAGCCCTGTACCTGTCCTGCGATCACTGGCTAAAACAGGGCGCACTGAAAAACATCGAGGTGGAGTTCAACCTGGCCGGCGCTGCGCTGTTCGGCGTGCCGACCTTCGTGCCGCCGTTGATGAAATACGTCGAGAAATACAACGCGCACCTGGCGTTCAATTCCAATCTGATAAAGGTCGACGGCCCGGCGCGCAAAGCCTGGTTTGAGATCAAAGACGCCGCGGGCAATGTGACGGTTGAAGAGAAAGCCTTCGATATGCTCCACGTCGTGCCGCCGCAGGTCGCGCCAGACTTCATTCGCGAAAGCGCGCTCGCCGATGCTGCGGGCTGGTGTGAAGTGAACCCCCACAGCCTGCAACACCTGCGCTACCCGCACGTCTTCGGCTTGGGTGATGTGTGCGGCACCACCAACGCCAAGACGGCGGCGGCGGTGCGCAAACAGATCGTGGTAGTGGCCGAGAACCTGCTGGCCCTGCGCAAACAAGCGCCGCTGCCGCTCAAGTACGACGGCTACGGCTCCTGCCCGCTGACGGTGGAGAAGGGCAAGGTGGTACTCGCCGAGTTCGGCTACGGCGGCAAGCTGCTGCCGACCTTTCCTCTGGAGCCGACGCAGGCGCGCCGCTCAATGTGGTTCCTCAAGGCCACGTTGCTGCCGTGGTTCTACTGGAACGGCATGCTCAAGGGGCGCGAATGGTTGACCCGTCTGAGCAAGGTGGACTGAATGCTGCTGGCCAGTGTGTTGGGGGTATTGATGGGCCTGGTCATGGGCCTGACCGGCGCGGGCGGTGGCATCCTCGGGGTGCCGGCGTTGGTGCTGGGGCTGGGGTTGACGATGACCCAGGCCGCGCCGGTGTCATTGCTCGCGGTGGGCGCGGCGGCGGCGGTGGGGGCCATCGATGGCTTGCGCCACGGCTTGGTGCGTTACCGCGCGGCGTTGCTGATCGCTTTGCTGGGCGCGTTGTTTTCGCCGTTGGGGGTATTTGTTGCCCACCAATTGTCGGAACCGGTGCTGATGGGGCTGTTTAGCGCGCTGATGGTGCTGGTGGCCTGGCGCATGTTGCAACGGGAAAGGCGCGAGGTTGGGCCGAGTGACCATGGCGCCGCTTCATGGGGCCAAAAGAATTGCATGCTGGATCAACAGACCGGGCGCTTTTCCTGGACCGCCAAGTGCAGCGCCACCCTGGCCGCATTGGGCGCCGTGACCGGTGCTGTATCGGGCTTGCTGGGCGTGGGCGGCGGCTTCTTGATCGTGCCGGCGTTCAAGCAACTGACCGATGTGCAAATGCGCGGGATCGTCGCGACGTCCTTAATGGTGGTCAGCCTGCTTTCGCTGATCGGCGTGGTGGGGGCGTTTCATGCAGGGGTGAGCATCGAACCGGTGGGCTGGGTGTTTATCGGCGCAAGTATCGTCGGCATGTTGGCGGGAAGACGGCTATGTTCGGTCATCCCCGCTCGGGTGTTGCAAGTGGGGTTCGCCGGTTTGTGCATGGTAGTAGCTGTCGGGATGTTGTTTAAGGCAGGTCTTGCACCTTAAGTGCAGCGGCCTGCTTGTTACGGCAGACGCTAGTTTTCACGAGGGATGCTGAATCGGCTTTATGAGTAATAACTGAGTAAAAGCATCATCGTAAGATGATGCTTCGAGGAGTTTGGATTTCGGAGTATCTGATTATATGCTAGGTGGTTGTCTAAGTGTTGCCAAGTTCTGTGCTGATAATTAGCTTTGCATGATTGAGCGATCATGCTTATATATTTCTTGGAAAACTCGTAGCTTTTGGTCAAAGGCTCGCACGATTTTAGTTTCTCTGATATTGCTTATTTCGCGCAGTTTGGCTAATGATAAAAATTTGGCGGAGTCCTGAAGCCATTGTGAAAAGTCTGTCTGTCTGTTAAATGGGTCAATGACAAGCTTGGTTTTCGCTAAGTCTTCAAATAGTTTGGGTGATGCGGTGATGGCCTCGAAAAATAGAGTCGCATGTTCTCCTTGGATGTACTTTTGAGTTCTGAATAGTTCGCTGAAGAATGTTTTGTGTGCGCTTGGGTCAAGTAGGGAATCTCTAATCATTTGTGTGATGTTTTGGATGATCCAGGTGAATATGACGCGCTCTTCACTGAGGAGTTTATCTAATGTGAGCGACAGGAAGTGGGGGTTTGAAAAGAGTTCAAGGTTTTCATGTGGGACTCTGGCGTTGACGAAATAAGTGTAAAGTGTTTTCTCGTCGGCGTCCTTGAGTATGTTCGCATCTTCAAATACTATCGCGATGGCTGTCGCCATGTCTTTTAACGTAGTGTTTTTATTGTGAAGATGATCTTTGTAACCTGCATCTAGTAGGCTTTCAATTGTTAAGGAGGCTAGAATTAATTCTTCGTCAAGCTCTGAAAGTTGAGCTTTTTGTTCGATTTGTAGGCTTGCGAAAGACTCGTGAAAGCTAGTGGTTATGACGGTATGTGCTATTCGTGCTGATCCGTATTTTATTAAGTCAATGTAAGCGTTAATCTTGTTTGGGTCAGCGGTTGGAATGAAATAGGTTGAGTCGCTTTTTATAAAACTTCTTTTTATGACGTCTTGTTTCATTTCTTCAAAGTTCATGCTTTTTCTCCGATGTACGCAGCCAAATTGCTTCCTTTTGATTTTGCTAAGCCGATGAAGTCAAATAATGCACGCTTGAACGTGCGGTTTGTTACTCTTATTAGACTGGTGTATTTGGTTAAAAACATGCTCAGTGACCCGCCTGAAGCGATTACGATGCTTTCCTTGTCATCATCCGTGCAGATGAAGAATCTATCATGGAACTCAAAGTTAGTTACGATGATTTCGAATGAACTAAATATTCCTTTTGTTTTTAAATCGTCAGTGATTGATTTTAGAATTTTGGCGGTTTCAATTTTAGGAGCTGATTTTTGCTCACATGTCTTAAATTTATTTAGGAATGTGATTACGGTTATGTTTCGTTCTGACTGTGTTGCAAATAAGTGGAGTATTGTTTGAATGTCACTTTCTAGTAAGTATGGGTCGATTATCGTGATGTTTTTTGCACCTGCCGAGTCGAAGGCTTTTGTTATCCTAAGTCTCGCCTTTGTGATGTCAAATTGATTTGGCTCCATCATCGGGATTGATGTAAGTGGGTCGTAATCCGAGTCCGACTTAAGTTGTTGTCTTCGATCTGCCCATTTAGACATCAAATTTGCTCTTGTCAGATGTTGCTTGGATTATTGTTGTGCCATTGGATTTGATTTTTTTATGAGTTACGATGTTTGTGTTTACGCTGATATTTTTTAATAAATAAAAGCTGGATTTATAAATGATGTTTTCATCTAGTTTTACAATCGTAGTTTGCTTGTCTGGAACGAACCCGCAAGCTATTTTTCTATATTTGTCATCTAGGTTGAATGACTGTTCGTGGGTTTTTTCACCTGCAGCTGCAGTTGTCAGTACGGTTGCGCCTGTGTAGGAGCGAAAATAGTCATGTAAGTGGATTTCATAACCGCAAAATTCTGGGGAGTTGTGTCCCTTGAAGCTTTCTTCTATTCGAGTTGGAGTGAAAAAGCTAAAGCTTCCAATAAGGTGCGGGTTGTGTGACAGGTCGACGTGGAATTTTTCTTTAAAGTCTTCAAATTCAGACTGGTAGGCTGTTATGAAGTCTACTGGGTTCTTAGCGTTTTGTCCGATGTCGGCAAAATAGACTTTGCTAAAAGTACATAAATTTATAAAAGGGTTGAAATTGCTTTCTTCGTGGCTTTGCTCAATAAAAAAGTTTTCGAAGTTAGGTAGTGTTGCTTTTAGCATGAATCTTTCGAGGTTTATTTCTAATGTTCCGGTATTTAAGTTGTTTTCCAGGTCATCTATGTTCTCTAAGTCCTTAAAGTGGGCTGAGAAGTTTCCTGTGTTGTAGGTTTTCCAGTCGGGTAATACATAGTCGAGTTCGGATAATGTCCATGATATGCAGTGACCATAGATTAAGGAGTTGTCCTTGTTGTTTGTGAGTATCAGAGTTCGATGTACTTTTTCCAATTTGCTTTTTTCCTTTGTGTCTGTGATAAGTTTTAGCTGGTACCGGTAGTGCACTAGAAATTTATCCCATTAAGGTAGCTGTTTATTCAGCGTTTGCCTCAAAAAACATCAGTTGCATACCCTGATACCTCCGTCTATGATCCGCCCTGTCACTGCAAAATCAGTGACCGGGTTTGGTCACCCGTCCAATGTCAGGCGCACAAGCGCCAACGAAGTATTTCAGGCGCTTTTTTGTGCTTGGAAGGATGCTTCATGGTGGGCTGTGCGCGGGGCACTTTCGAGTGCGCCGGGTGCCTGACATCCCGGTTGACCAACCTGCGTACGGCCTACCACCTTTCGTTTGGTCACGAGGGTGATGGCTTCATTAATGTCAGGAGCTTCACATGAAAAAACCTACTCCAAATCCCCCTGAGCAGGCTCACAGTCATCCGCTCTTTTGCGTTCGTCCCGATCTAAGCACCGAAGAGGCACTGAGCAATGCTAGTGAAATTCTTGAAAATGCTGTCGTAACGGGACATGAGGCGGCCGAACACATGCATGGGCTCCATCGCGAGCAATTGATGACACTGGTGCAGTCAGTTGAAATGGCACAGATATTAGTCGAAGCGGCGTTGGCTCGTGAGTTTCCGGTGGCTGGATCGTCAATTTAAGAACTTCGCTCTCAATACAAAGCGGTAGTTATGTGGGAGTGGGCGCTTGGCGATGAAACACTTGAATATTTGTCGAATGAGCCACCGCCATCGGGGGCAAGCCCCCTCCCACAGTTGTGACTGCGTACGCTTTAGACATGGCGAGATAAGCGTATCTCAGGTTACTGTTCCCTGGGTAACGGCTTCACCGGCCTTGCACGTCGGCTCATCAAGGTCACCGAATGGATAAATACACCCCTCACACCTGGCAGCCCCACGAGCGGCCGAGCCTGCCCGGTTCGCCGTCGACGCCATTGCACCCCACCCACAAGCGCTGGCTGTTCGCGTTGGTGGGGGTGCTGGTGGCAATCACTGGCGGGTTGGGCAATGCCCTGGTCATCGCCAACCTGCAATACCTGCAAGGCGCCCTGGGCGCGACCACCGCGGAAATGGCCTGGCTGCCCGCCGCGTATGTCATGACCAACGTGTGCATGAACCTGCTGCTGGTGAAGTTTCGCCAGCAGTTCGGCCTGCGTGCGTTTACCGAAGTGTTCCTGGTGTTATATGCGCTGGTCACCTTCGGCCACTTGTTCGTCAACGACCTCAACTCGGCCATCGCGGTCAGGGCCGCCCACGGCATGGTCGGCGCGGCGCTGAGTTCGCTGGGCTTGTACTACATGATCCAGGCGTTCCCGGCCAAGTGGCGCTTGAAAGCCCTGGTACTGGGGCTGGGCACCGCGCAATTGGCGCTGCCCCTGGCGCGGCTGTTTTCCGAAGATTTGCTGCAAATTGCCGAGTGGCGCGGCTTGTACCTGTTTGAACTGGGCCTGGCGCTGATCTGCCTGGGCTGCGTGTTCCTGCTCAAGCTGCCGCCCGGTGATCGCTTCAAGACCTTTGAAAAACTCGACTTCCTCACCTTCGCCATCCTGGCCACTGGCGTGGCTTTACTGTGTGCGGTGCTGTCTCTGGGGCGTATCGACTGGTGGCTGGAAGCACCGTGGATCGGCGTAGCCTCGGCCTGCTCGCTGGTGCTGATCATGGCGGGGCTGGCCATCGAGCATAACCGCAGCAACCCGATGCTGATGACGCGCTGGCTGGGCAGCGGCGTGATGATTCGCCTGGCCTTGGCGGTGGTGCTGATTCGCATGGTGCTGTCGGAGCAATCCACCGGGGCGGTGGGGTTCATGCAGATGCTGAACATGAGCTACCAGCAGATGCACACTCTGTACATGGTGATGCTGGCCGGGGCGATTGCCGGGCTGGTGGTCAGCGCGTTGACGATCAACCCGGCACATCTGTTGATGCCGCTGGTGATTTCCCTGGCGCTGATGGCGACCGGTTCGGTCATGGACAGTTTTTCCAGCAACCTGACCCGCCCGCAAAACCTCTATATCAGCCAGTTCCTGCTAGGCTTTGGCGGCACGTTCTTCCTCGGGCCGACCATGGTGCTGGGCACCAAAAACGTGTTGACCAACCCGCGCAACCTGGTGAGCTTCTCGGTGATGTTCGGCATTTGCCAGAACCTCGGCGGCCTGATCGGCGCGGCGTTGCTGGGCACCTTCCAGACCGTGCGCGAGAAGTACCACTCCAGCATGATCGTCGAGCACCTGACCTTGATCGACCCACGCGTGGCCGCGCGGGTGCAGAGCGGCGGGTCGGCCTATGGCGGGATCGTCGCCGACCCGGAACTGCGCAACCTCATGGGTATTCGTAGCCTGGCCACGGCCGCGACCCGAGAGGCGAACGTAATGGCTTACAACGATGTCTTCATGCTGATCGCGATTATCGCGATTCTGACCATGCTGTGGATCTTTACCCGCAGCCTGTGGTTGATGAGCACCACCAAGGCAATCCCTCCTGTTCAACCCAGCGGCGCAACTTCATGACTGAACCTTCAACCACCACCACGACCGCCATCGCCGCCACGCCGGAAGGCAGCACGCCACCCGGCGCCGTGCCGACCGAGTTGCGGCCTTTGCGCGTACGCATCATGTCGTCGCTGGGCTTTGCCGCGATTGCCATCATCGGTGTGCTGATCGTGTTGTACGCCTGGCAATTGCCGCCGTTCAGCAGTGCGGTGGAAACCACCGAAAACGCCCTGGTGCGCGGGCAGGTGACGATTATCGGCCCGCAGCTTAGCGGCTATGTGTTCGAAGTACCGGTACAGGACTTCCAGTATGTGAAAGCGGGCGACCTGCTGGTACGCCTGGATGACCGCATCTACAAACAGCGCCTGGACCAGGCCCTGGCGCAACTGGCGGTGCAGAAAGCGTCGCTGGCCAATGTGGTGCAGCAACGCAACAGCGCCGAAGCGACCATCAAGCTGCGCCAGGCTGCGTTGGTCGACAGCCAGGCCCAGGCGCGCAAAAGCACCGCTGACTTGCGCCGCAATGAAGAACTGATCAGCGATGGCTCGGTGTCCAAGCGTGAGCTGGACGTGACCCGCGCCGCCAATGCCCAAACGGTCGCCGCCGTGGCCCAGGCCCAGGCCAGCCTGGAAATTGCCCGGCAAGACCTGCAAACCGTGATCGTCAATCGCGGCTCTCTGGAAGCCGCGGTCGCCAGTGCCGAAGCCGCGGTGGAGCTGGCGCGGATCGATTTGTCCAACACCCGCATCACCGCGCCCCGCGATGGTCAGTTGGGGCAGATCGGCGTGCGTCTGGGGGCGTACGTTAACTCCGGCGCACAGTTGATGGCCCTGGTGCCCAAGCAACTGTGGGTGATCGCCAATATGAAAGAAACCCAGATGGTTAATGTGCAGGTCGGCCAGCCGGTGACCTTCACCGTTGACGCGCTGAACCACCGCAAATTTCATGGCACGGTGCAGCATATTTCTCCGGCAACGGGCTCGGAGTTCAGCCTGTTGCAGGCGGACAACGCCACCGGCAACTTCGTCAAGATTGCCCAGCGGGTGCCGGTGAGGATTACCGTGGATCCGAACCAGGCCGAGAGCGAACGGTTGCGGCCGGGGTTGTCGGTGGTGGTGAGTATCGATACTGCCGGGCGCCTGAAAAACTCACCGCCCTGACACTGACACAACAGGGAGCAAAATGTGGGAGGGGGCTTGCCCCCTCCCACATTCAAGCGCATTTGTTCCTGAAATTGGATTTACAGCACCACGCTCGGCAACCACAGCGACAACGCCGGGATGTAGGTCACGGCAATCAGCACCACAAACAGCACCGCATAAAAAGGCAGCAGCGCCTTCACGGTTTTCTCAATGCTGGTCTTGCCCACTGCCGCACCCACAAACAGTACCGCACCCACCGGCGGGGTGATCAGGCCGATGCCCAGATTGACCAGCATGATCATGCCGAAGTGCACCGGGTCGACGCCGATGCCGAGAACCACCGGCAACAGGATCGGCGTCAGGATCAGAATCAGCGGCGCCATGTCCATCACCGTGCCGAGCAACAGCAGCATGACGTTGATGCACATCAGGATCACGTAGCGGTTGTCCGACAGGGTCAGGAACAGCGTGGTGATCTTCGCCGGGATCTGCATCAGGGTCATGATGTAGCCGAAGCTGGCAGCGAAGGCGATGAGGATCATCACGATGGAAATGGTGCGCACCGTACGATGCATCAGCTTGGGCAGCTCGCGCCATTTGTAGTCGCGGTAGATGAACATCGTCACGAAAAACGCCCACAGCACGGCGATCGCGGCGGATTCGGTGGCGGTGAAGATACCCGAGAGAATGCCGCCGAGGATGATCACCATGGCCATCAGGCCCCAGAGCGCATCAGCGGCGATCTTCAGGGCCTGCTTCAAGGGGATGACTTCGCCTTTGGGGTAGTCGCGTTTTTTCGCGAAGATCAGGCACAGCACCATCAAACAGGCGCTCATCAACAGGCCCGGCACCACGCCGGCCATGAACAGCGAGGCGATGGACACCGTGCCGCCGGCCGCCAGAGAGTAGAGCACGGAGTTGTGGCTCGGTGGCGTCAGCAAAGCCTGCACCGAGCCGCTGACGGTGACCGCGGTGGCGAATTCGCGGGGGTAACCCCGGCGTTCCATTTCCGGGATCAGCACCGAACCGACGGACGCGGTATCGGCCACCGACGAGCCTGAGATCGCGCCGAAAAACGTCGAAGCCATGATGTTGACCAGTGACAGCCCGCCGCGCACGAAGCCCACCAGCACACCGGCAAATGCCACCAGCCGCCGCGACATGCCACCCTCGGCCATGATCGCCCCGGCCAGTACGAAAAATGGAATCGCCATCAGTGAAAACTTGTTCACCCCGCCCGCCACCTGGATCATCAGAGCCTGGAACGGAATGTCGATCCACCACGCGCCGATCAGCGCCGACAAGCCCAGGGCGTAGGCCACCGGCATACCGATCAGGATCAAGGCGATAAAGCTGCCCAGCAGAATCAATGCGTCCATATCAGGCAGCCCCTTCGCTTTCTTCAACCAGGTCAAAACGCACCACGCGCCGGTGGCTCTGGTCGCCCAGCAGGAGTTTTTCCAGCACGAATATCAGGGTCAGCAAGCCGCCAATCGGGATCGGCATATAGGTGATGCCCACGCGCAGGGTAGGGATGGCGCTCATGAACTGGTTCCAGGTGGACAGGCACAGCCTGGTGCCCCAGATGGCCATGAACAGGCAGATGGTCGCCATCAACAGTTGCGCGGCGATGCCGACCACGCGGCGTTGAGCGTCAGGCAAGCGATCGGTTACCGCCGCCACTGACATATGCGCCCCTGCGCGGTAGCTGGCGGCCGCGCCGATGAAGGTGAACACCAGCATCAGCAGGATGGCGGTGGGCTCCGGCCAGCTTGCGCCGGTGCCGAGGATGTACCGGGCGAAGATGCCCCAGGGAATGATCAGGGCCACCCCCAATACCGAAAGGCCGGCGACCCAAATGCAAGTCATGTACAGGCGGTCATTGAAGCGCAGCAGTAAATTCTTCATGGCGTTCACCGTGACCGGGCGCGTCGATGTCGACCGCGCCGGGCCTTATGCAGGGAGCAGGGGAGGTTATTGAACGGCGTCGATACGCTTGATCATGTCGGCGTAAGGTGCGCCGTACTTGGCGCGAACCGCTGCGGTGGCGTCATAGAAGGGCTTTTTGTCGACGGTGATGAACTCGACCCCGGCCTTTTTGAGTTTCTCCTCACTGCTGGCCGACTTGGCATCCCACAACACGCGCTCGTCAGCCTGGGCGGCCTTGGCGGCTTTCTTGACCATGTCTTGTTGCGCGGGGCTGAGCTTGTTCCAGGTGATTTTCGACATCACGATGGGCTCGGGCAGGATCAGGTGTTCGGTGAGGGTGTAGTACTTGGCGTTCTGGAAGTGGTTATGTTCCAGAAGCGTGGGCGGGTTGTTTTCTGCACCGTCGATCACGCCGGTCTGCAAGGCGCTGAAGATTTCACCGGTGTCCATGGCGATGCCGTTGGCGCCCATCGCGTTGAAGGCTTCGATGAAGATCGGGTTGCCTTGCACGCGAATCTTCATGCCTTTGAGGTCTTCGATCTTGCGCACCGGTTTCTTGGTGTAGAGGTTACGCGTGCCGCCGTCCATCCAGGCCAGGGCCACCAGGCCGAATTCGGAATCAGTGATCCTGGCGAGGATCTCATCGCCGATCTCGCCGTCAATCACCTTGCGCATATGCGCCTGATCGCGGAATACGAACGGCAGGTTGAACACGTTCACATCCGGCACCACCGGGCCGACGATGCCAAGGCTGACGCGGGTCATCTGCACGGCGCCGACCTGGGCCTGTTCGACGACTTCTTTCTCGGAGCCGAGCACACCGCCGGGAAAGTACTTGAAGGTCAGTTCGCCGTTGCTTTGCTGGGTCAGGGCCTTGCCCATGTTTTCTTCGGCGACCACGGTGGGGTAGCCGGCGGGGTGGATGTCGGCAAACTTGATTTCCAGCGCGTGGGCGGCGCTGCTGAGGGCCACGAGTGTGGCGGCGAGCAAGGTGCGTTTGAAGTCCATGGGCGGTATTCCTGTCTTGTTATTGTTGTATTCAAGGCACAGCGATGCAGCTAGAGGATGAACTGGGGTTCGGGCAAGCCCTTGACGCCGGGGTTGAGGGCAAACACGCCGCCGGACAGTGAACTGTCACGCTGATCGTCACGAATGGAGGTGACGTACAGGGTGTCCAGGCGACTGCCGCCAAAGGCGCACATGGTGGGTTTTTTTACCGGTACGGTGAGGGACTGGTCGAGTCGACCGTCCGGGGTAAAGCGGTGGACCAGGCCGGCATCGTTGGCGCAGATCCAGTAGCAGCCATCGGCGTCTACCGCTGCACCGTCGGGCCTGCCGAGAAAGTCATGCATGTCGACAAACACGCGACGGTTGGACGGCGTGCCGGTGTCGATGTCGTAGTCGAAGGCCCAGATCTGCTGCACCAACGGGTGGGAATCGGAGGCATACATCGTGCGGCCATCCGGGCTGAAGGCCAGGCCGTTGAGGGTCATAAACCCCTCCAGTTGCGCGTGGGGCGTGGCGCCAGACGCATAGCGATAAAGCACGCCTTCGGCCGCGTTCAAACCCATATTCAGCACCATGCTGCCGGCCCAGAAGCGGCCCTGGCGATCGCAGCGGCCGTCGTTCAAACGCATGTCCGCGCGCGAGTGTTCGATGTGGGCCAAGGGCGTCGTGTCGAGGCTGCCGTCAGTGTGGGGTGTGAGTTGGAAGAAGCCGGTTTGCATGCCGGCCACCCAATTACCTGCTTGGGTGCGTGCAATGCAGGCGAGCATCTGCGGGGCTTTCCAGGCGCTCAGGTGCCCGGTAGAGGCATCCCAACGTTGCAGGCCGCCGTTGGGGATGTCCACCCAATAGAGGGCGTTTTCTTCGGGCACCCACACCGGGCATTCGCCCACGGCGTTGCGGGCATCGACAATCAGTTCTGCAGTCATGGCCACTCATTCCCTTGGGTTGCTGTACTCAGTCACCGAATGGGCCTGCCGCGCAGAACGCGCCGCCCTGATAAATCTTCGCCGGGTCATCATCTGCGACTGGCGGCTGGGCCTCGACCTGGGCGCGGAACACTTCGGAGCTGTCCTTGGGCGCAAAACCCAGGTGCGCGGCGTAGCGGTTATCCCACCAGGTGTCGAGGTTGGCCGACATGCCGTAGACCACGGTATGGCCGACGTCGGGCGTGTACAGCGCGCGTTCGAGCAATTGGGTCAGGTCATCGAAACTCAGCCAGGTGTGCATCATCCGGCGGTTCTGCGGCTGCGGGAACGAGGAGCCGATGCGGATGCTCACGGTCTGGATGCCATAACGGTCAAAGTAAAAACTTGCCATGTCTTCGCCGTAGGACTTGGACAGGCCGTAGTAGCTGTCCGGACGGCGCGGGGAGTGGGCGTCGAGTTGTTCACCCTGTTTATAGAAGCCAATCACGTGGTTGGAGCTGGCGAAGATCACACGCTTTACGCCATGGCGGCGGGCGGCCTCGTAGATATGGAAGATGCCGCTGATGTTGGCGCCGAGCACTTCTTCAAACGAGCGCTCTACCGACACACCGCCAAAATGCAGAATGGCGTCGACGCCTTCCACCAACTGGTGCACGGCTTGCTTGTCGGACAGGTCACAGGTGTGCACTTCTTCGCGGGTATCGATGGCGGGGGCCATGTCGGCGATATCCGACAGGCGCAGGACCCTGGCGTAAGGGCGCATACGTTCGCGCAAGACTTTACCCAGCCCGCCGGCGGCACCAGTGAGCAGCAGGCGGTTGAAGGGAGCGGGGGTAGTAGTGGTCATGGGCTTTCCAGATTTTTGTTGTAGGTTGTCGTATGACTATAGAGAAATAGTGTTAGGGATTCCTTGTGTTGTCAACGTCCGCTCCTCTGCAGGAGCGAGCTTGCTCGCGAAAAACGTCAACGATAACGCGTGTTCCTGATTAAACGCGGCGCCCATGGGTTTCTCGCGAGCAAGCTCGCTCCTACAAAAGCCCTCCCACACTTAGAGCAACGAAATCGGGTAGCTGATAAAAATCCGGTTCTCATCGAACTCGTTATTGCTGAAATCCCGGCGCATGGTCGAGTTGCGCCACTTCACATTGAGGTTTTTCAGTGCGCCGCTTTGCACCGTATAGGCCAATTCCGATTCACGCCCCCATTCCTTGCCGTCGGTGATCGCGCCGGTGTGCACGTTACTGCCGCTGATATAGCGGTTCATCAGGGTCAGCCCCGGAACGCCGAGCACCACAAAGTTGAAGTCATGGCGCACCTGCCAGGATTTTTCCCGGGCGTTGTCATAGCTGGAGTTGTAGCTGTCGTTGGCCAGCGTGCCGCCGCTGGTGCCGTTGATGCGCATCCATACACTGTCGCCGGTGAGCTTTTGCAGGCCCACGTAAAAGGTGTGGCCGTTGTATTTGGCCGAGAGCAGGGCGAACAGGGTCTTGTTGTCGAGGTCGCCGGCCAGGGCGCTGCCGTCTTCCTTGCCGTTGAAGAAACCAAGGTTGGCGCCCAGGGTCCAGTCGCCCACCGGCTGGCTGTGGGTGAGGTTCAGATACTGTTGCTGGTAGATATCAGTGAGTTCGGCGTACCACAGGCCGACCTGGGTGCGCTTGTCGTTGAAGGTATATTCGCCCCCGCCGAAGTTGAACCGGTCGGACGTGAATGCGGCTTTGCCGTTCATGAACATGTCTTCCATGCTCGCATCGTTGCGCGGGCTGTTGCCGCGAAACTGGCCGCCGTAGAGGGTCAGGCCGGCGATCTCGCTGGACGTGACCTGACCGCCGCGAAAGGTCTGGGGCAGGGAGCGGCCATCGTCGGAACGCAAGATCGGCAGCACCGGCATCCACTCGCCAACTTTCAGCTCGGTC
Organism: Pseudomonas paralactis; assembly: GCF_001439735.1. Lineage (GTDB taxonomy): Bacteria > Pseudomonadota > Gammaproteobacteria > Pseudomonadales > Pseudomonadaceae > Aquipseudomonas > Aquipseudomonas paralactis. Next base: position 128,774 of record NZ_JYLN01000001.1, on the reverse strand, counting down.
TTGGACAGCCTGGTTTTCAGCGCCACCCCAAGGCGTCCGAAATTGTCGGCGGGGCGGCCGTCGTCATGCACCGGCAGCAGTTGGGTGCCGGCCGTGCCTTTACCGCCATCGAGCTTTTGCGAATACAGGCCCAACACATCAATCCCGAACCCGACGGTGCCTTGGGTAAAGCCGGATTTGGCGTCGAGGATGAAGTTCTGGGTCCACTCTTCGGCCTTGCCCTGGGAGTTGGCGGGGTTGGTGAAGTTTCGATTGAAATAGGCGTTACGCAAGTTGAGCGTGGCCTTGGCGTCATCGACAAAGCCTTCGGCGCTGGCGCCCAGAGGCAGGGTGATGGCGAGGCTGCCTAGACCGATAAGGCCAAGGCGCGAGCAGGAATGACGGGCGAGTTGACTCACAGTGAGGCTCCCTTTTCTTTTGTTGTTTTTATTATTTGTTATACGTCGTCGTACAACATTGAGCGGGATATTTGCGGGGTTTTCCGGGCATGTCAAGCATAAGTTATACGATGACCGGGTATGGGCTTGCCCTAATGCCAGTCAGTCAAGCGATCATCGCCTACAGAGGGCAAGGCCTCTCCCACATTAATTGAATTGCAAAGTACTTTTCAGCCAGCCATGACCATTGGTGGCAAGGTGCCCAGCAGGGACACAGCGGCCACGGCTGCAATACCCAGCAGCCATTCCATCATCACACTGGCTTTCAAACTGCCCAGGCGCTGTTCGCAGCGTTCGATACGCAACCGGTTCAGCAATGCCAACCCCAGCATACCCAGCACCAACCCCACCTTGATCAGCAGGATCAAGGCAAACCCATCGAACAGCGGCGTAGGCCATAGTTGCCCGGTGAGCACGCGCACATTGATCAGGCCGGTCACCAGCAGGCCCGCGACGAGGCCATAACCTACGCCGCTGAAGCGCCGCAGAATCGGCTCCAGGCGATGCTCCCGGGCGTGTCTCAGGATTAAAACCAGCACCAGCAACCCACCCAGCCAGGCCCCTACGCACAGCAGATGCACTACCTGGTTGAGGATCAGCAATCGCCCATTCAGCCCGTCGAGCATGGCGCCATGGCCTACCGGCGCCAGGGTCGCCAGCAGCAGGGCAGTCAGCGGCAAGCGCAGGGCCGGCCAGGGTTTGATCAGCACGATCACCAACAGAAAATTCAGCAGCAGGTGCCAGGCCCATACCTGGCCGAAGAAGGTCTTGCCCAGCACCAATTGCACGGTGGCCGGTTGCAGTGCTGCGGCCCAGCTGCCGGCCATGCTGGCAGTGATCAACAGCAGCCACACTACGCCGGAAACCAGCCCCACACAGGCCAGGCCGCGGGTGATGCGCAGTAGTTGCCGGTCCAGCACCGGCTGCACTGTGGCGCCGAGCAGCCAGGGCCTGAGCACACAAGCCCCGAACATCAGCAGTACGACGATAAAATGCAGGAAGCGGCACAGCACCAGCAGGGTTGCCATGGGTTACTGGCCGACCTTGAAGTTGAATTCACCGCTGCTCTTGTGGGTGTCGACCGACACCGCATTCCACACGACCTTGTAATTGCCGGTCGCGAGCGGTGCGGCAGGGGTCACAACCAGGACTTTCTTGTCGGCGTCCGGGGTTTCCAGGCCCTTGATGGCGATTTCAGTACCGTCCTTGCTCAGGGAGACTTTGGTGAAGGTGGCTTCGACACCTTCGCTGAAGGTCAGGCGCAGATCGGCGGGCGCAACGACGGTGGTGTCAGGCGCAGGCGTCGAACTTTTGAGGTGAGCATGGGCAAACGCCGTTGAGGCGCCAAGCAGGGCAGTGAATAGGGCAGCAGCCGTCAGGGACTTCTTGATCAACATTGTTCAATACCAATCAGAGGATAGGAACCGGCAGTGTACGAAGTTTCGGCTCGGCCTGTCGCCCCGATCTAGAGCTGGTGGTAGTCTCTAACCCGTGTTGTTGTCAGGGAGCCCTTATGGGCAATCACAAGATCGGAATCCGTCGGGTCAACGTCGAAAAAATCCTGCTGGCCGCGGAAAAAGTCTTCGCTGAAAAAGGCTATGGCAGTACCGCCATGGCCGACATTGCCGAAGAGGTGCAGCTGCCGCGCTCTAACCTGCATTATTACTTCACCACCAAAAGCGAGCTGTACAGCGCGGTGCTGTTCGACCTGCTGGAGCTGTGGAAGCAGGACGCCTTGAGCTTCGAAACCTTCGATGACCCGCGGGTGGTGCTCAGCAGCTATATTCGCGCCAAGATGCAGCGCTCGCGCACGCGCCCTTACGGCTCGAAGGTCTGGGCCAATGAAATCATCCACGGCGCGCCCACGCTCGGTGAGGCCCTGGATGAAAGCCTGTACGACTGGGCCAAGATGAAGGAAGCGAAGATTCGCCAATGGGTGCAAGACAAACGCATCCTGCCGGTGGAACCGTCGAGCCTGCTGTACATGATCTGGGCATCGACCCAGCACTACGCCGACTTTGATCACCAGGTGAAAATCTTGAATGATCACCAGCCGTTGTCGGATATGCAGTTCGAGAAAGCGATTCAGACGGTGACCAGTGTGATTTTGCGGGGGATCGGGTTGGAGCCTTGAATATTGTAATGAGGCTGAGGGCCTCATCGGGGGCAAGCCCCCTCCCACAGTGGATCTATGTGAACCTGATCAAATGTGGCAGGGGGCTTGCGCCCGATAGCCATGGGTATCTACACAACTTTTGTAGCCACTGCCGACGCTAACCACGATGCGAAGCGAGCCGCTCTTGCTCTTGCTCTTGATCTGCTTTTGATCTTAGGCGCCCCGTTAAACCACGCTGGCCGGAATTCGACAGGGATTTGGGGGGTAAACCGGCAGGGATGCCGGTTTAGCCGCCCCGCGCCATGGATGGCGCGGGGCGGCGGCCCCCCAGATCCATGGCGGATTACGGGCACACCGAGCCTAAGCGAGGTGCCGAGTGGTGGGGCAAGAGCGCTTTGGTTACTTTCGCGCCTTTCGAAAGTGACCCGCTGTAAAAGCGGAACCCTAAGTGGCCGTTACCGCAGAAATGGATATGTACTCGGTCTGATCCAGCATCCTGGTCGGCTCTTAGGCCTCCATCGGGGGCAAGCCCCCTCCCACAGGTCCGGCTAGATACCTATGCCGCGATGGCGGTCTAAAAGGCCTACACAGCTTCGCGATAAGGATTGCGTGGGTCCTGCGTCCAATTCAAAAACGGCTTGCCCGTGTCCATCGGCACCATCTCAATACAGTCCGCCACCGGGCAGGTGATCTGGCACAGGTTGCAGCCCACGCACTCATCATCAATTACTTCGTACTTATGCGTGCCATCCGCCTGCTTCAAACTGGCGATCGCCTGGTGCGAAGTGTCCTCACAAGCAATGTGGCAACGCCCACAGCCGATACACGCCGCCTGGTCGATCCTGGCGATCACCTGGTAGTTGATATCCAGGTACTTCCAGTCTGTGGTGTTACCCACAGCCCGCCCGGAAAATGCCTGCAGGCTGGTGTAACCCTGGCTGTCCATCCAACGCGACAGCCCGTCCTTCATCTCGTCCACAATCCTGAAGCCATGCAGCATCGCCGCCGTGCACACCTGCACCGCGCCGCAGCCCAGGGCGACGAATTCCGCGGCATCGCGCCAGTTGCCGATACCGCCGATGCCGCAAATCGGCAGGCCCTGGGTCTGTGGGTCGCGGGCGATTTCGGCGACCATGTTCAGTGCTATCGGCTTGACCGCCGAACCGCAGTAACCGCCGTGGGTGCTCTGAGTGCCGACCACCGGCAGGGCGACCATGCGCTCCAGGTCTACGCTGGTGATGGAGTTGATGGTGTTGATCAACGACACTGCGTCCGCACCGCCGCGATACGCTGCTCTTGCTGCCACGCGGATGTCGGTGATGTTGGGCGTGAGCTTGACGATCACCGGCAGCGAGCAATACGTCTTGCACCAGCGTGTCACCTGTTCCACATACTCCGGTACCTGGCCGACCGCTGCGCCCATGCCACGTTCGGGCATCCCGTGGGGGCAGCCGAAATTCAGCTCGATGCCATCGCAGCCGGTCGCCTCCACCAGGGGCAGGATGTTTTTCCAGGACTCCTCAACGCAGGGCACCATCAGCGATACGATCAGGGCACGGTCGGGCCAGTCCTTTTTCACCTGGGTGATTTCCCGCAGGTTGATCTCCAGGGAGCGGTCGGTGATCAGTTCGATATTGTTGATGCCCAGCACTTCACGATTCGCCCCGTAATGCGCAGAGTAGCGTGATGACACGTTCACTGCCGCCGGGTCTTCACCCAGGGTTTTCCACACCACGCCCCCCCAGCCGGCTTCGAACGCGCGAACCACGTTATAGGCTTTGTCGGTGGGCGGCGCGGAGGCCAGCCAGAAGGGGTTGGGGGCTTTGATACCGGCGAAGACTATCGAGAGATCGGCCATTACGCAGCCTCCACATTCAGCATGAGTTGGGCGTGCATGGCCTCGGCGGCCAGCTTGCCATGTTGCACGGCTTGCACGGTGAGGTCCTGGCCGAGGCTGACGCAATCGCCGCCGGCATACACGCCGGGGATACTGGTGCGCAGCTGTTCATCGACAAAGATGCGCTCACCCACACGGTGCAGTTGCTGAGCCAGCGGGTCGTGCAGTGCCTCGTTGCCGAAGCCTTGGCCGATGGCCTTGAAGATCGCATCGGCGGCCAGTTCGAAGGTTTCTCCCGTCGGTAGCAAACGACCCTGTTCCAGGTGGGTGCGGGCGAAACGCATACCGCGTACACGGCCCTGCTCATCGAGCAACACTTCGTCGGGCTGGGCCCAGGTCAGCAGCCGCACTTGATTGGCCTTGGCAATGTCTTGTTCGTGATGGGTAGCGCCCATGTCCGTCAGGCCGCGGCGGTACACAAGGTTTACATCGCGGGCACCGAGGCGAGCCATTTGCACGGCCATGTCGATGGCGGTATTGCCAGCGCCGAGCACGATGCAGCGGTCGGCCAGGGGCAATTGGGTGAGGTCATCGGCCTGGCGCAGTTCGCGGATGTAGTCGGTGGCGGCGAGCAGGCCGGGGGCGTCTTCGTGCGCCAGACCCAGTTGTTTGCTGGCCGCCAGACCGAGGCCGAGGAACACCGAATCGAATTGCTGGTGCAGTTCGCTCAAGGTCAGGTTGTGGCCCAGGCGCTCGCCGTGGCGGATTTCGATACCGCCGATTTGCAAAAGGAAATCCAGTTCCTGCTGGGCAAAATCATCCACCAGCTTGTACTTGGCGATCCCGTATTCATTCAGGCCGCCGGCTTTTTCCCGGGCTTCGAAAATCACCACGTCATGGCCGTGCAAGGCGGCGCGGTGGGCGCAGGCCAACCCCGCAGGCCCAGCGCCGACCACGGCGATGCGTTTGCCGGTGGGCGCGGCGCGCTGGAACGGGTGTTCGCTGAAGTGCGCGTTGTCGATGGCGTAGCGTTGCAACAGGCCAATCAGTACCGGCGCGCATTCTTCGGCGTTGTTACGCACGCAAGCTTGCTGGCACAGGATCTCCGTGGGGCAAACCCGTGCGCAACTGCCGCCGAGGATGTTGGCCGAGAGGATTTTCTGCGCGGCGCCTTGCACGTTCTCGGTGTGGATATTGCGGATGAACGATGGGATGTCGATATCGCTGGGGCATGCATTCACGCATGGCGCGTCGTAGCAGTACAGGCAGCGCGAGGCTTCCAGGTGCGCTTGCCGGGCGTTGAGCGGCGGTGCCAGGTCAGTGAACTGGCTGGCGAGGGTGGCCGCATCATCACGGGGGTGGGGGAGGTGGGTCAGGGTCTGGATCACGGTATTGGCCTCACGGTTATTGAGGGGCTGCCTCTGATGGGCATTGGTTTTTTTTACCTGTTCACGGCAACTGGCTTGCAAAGCGCTGCCCGCTTGCTCAACTGCTCGAACACCGACGGATACGCCGGCCGCTCCACATACCGTCCGGCCCCTCGCTCGGCGCGCAGGTCGCCATCGGCCCAGACCAGCTTGCCCTGGCTGATGGTGTGGCTGGGCACGCCGCGTACGGTCTTGCCTTCAAAGATGTTGAAGTCGACTTGCTGGTGGTGGGTCTTGGCCGAAATGGTTCGCGTGCCGTCAGGGTCCCAGAGCACCAGGTCGGCATCGGCGCCGACGCGAATCGCACCTTTACGGGGGTAGAGGTTGAAGATTTTCGCGGTGTTGGTGGAGGTCAGCGCAACGAACGCTTGCATCGACAGGCGCCCGGTGTTGACGCCTTCGTGCCACAGCAGCGCCATGCGGTCTTCGATACCGGCGGTGCCGTTGGGGATTTTGCTGAAGTCGTCACGCCCGGCGGCTTTTTGCTCGGCGCAGAAGCAGCAGTGGTCGGTGGCGGTGGTGTGCAGGTTGCCCGATTGCAGGCCGTGCCACAGGGCCTCCTGGTGCCCGCGCGGACGGAACGGCGGGCTCATGACGTAGCCGGCGGCGGTCTGCCAGTCCGGATGCTGGTAGACACTGTCGTCGAGCAGCAAGTGGCCGGCGAGTACTTCACCGTACACCGCCTGGCCCTTGCCCCGGGCGTAGGTGATTTCATCCAGCGCTTCTTTGGTCGACACATGCACCAGGTACAGCGGCGTGCCGATGGTCTCGGCAATTCGTATTGCGCGGCTGGCCGCTTCGCCTTCCACCTGAGACGGACGCGACAGCGGGTGGGCTTCCGGCCCGGTGATGCCCTGGGCCATCAGCTTGCGTTGCAGGTGATACACCAGTTCGCCGTTTTCCGCATGGACGGTGGGCACCGCGCCCAGTTCCAGGCAGCGTTCGAAGCTGGCCACCAGGGTATCGTCGGCGGCCATGATCGCGTTCTTGTAAGCCATGAAATGCTTGAAGCTGTTGATGCCGTGATGGCTGACCAGCTCGGCCATTTCCTCGCGCACCTGCTCGCTCCACCAGGTGATCGCCACATGGAAGCCATAATCGGATGCGGACTTTTCGGCCCAGCCGCGCCACTGGTGGAAGGCTTCCATCAAGGATTGCTGCGGGTTGGGAATCACAAAATCGATGATTGAAGTGGTACCACCGGCCAGGCCCGCGGCCGTACCACTGAAAAAGTCTTCGCTGGCCACGGTACCCATGAAGGGCAGTTGCATGTGGGTGTGGGGATCGATGCCGCCCGGCATCAAGTATTGGCCGCTGCCATCGAGTAGTTCAGTGCCTGCGGGAATATCCAGATTCGTGCCAATGGCCCGGATTAGACCGCCTGCGCATAACACGTCGGCGCGGTAACTTTCATCATGGGTAATAACGGTTGCGCCACGGATCAACAGCGACATGTCGAGTTCCTCACAGGCTTGACCGGCTTATGCCAGTTCTAAGTTGTAATACCGCCAGTCGATGATTGATTAATTCCTGTCATCGGTGACAGGAATAGAAACTAGCCCGAGTTTTTCGATTGGGCAAGTAGATTTTTTTCAAGCTTTGAATTAAATCAAGTTATTGATTTTAAAGGTAAAAATAACAAAATCACCAAAATGTAGCGGTAGCTCACCATTTTGACGCACTTGACAGCTTCGCTTTTTGAGCAACATTTCTTATTGCAAATCAGACGCTTGAGATATGCCTCTTGACGGCGCTGAAAAATAAAAATAATTGTGTTGCACCAGATTGAGACCTGAGGGTTCAGGCAACTTGCGCAATGGGTCGCCTGAATAACGCGGCCATTAACTCAGGCTCACTTGGAAAGCTGATAAACATCAGCACGTTATAAAAGCGGTGCGGGTTCAGCCGCCGTTGTCGGCACGGTAATTGAGTGCAAAGGCGACGGGTCGGAACCCGAGATGTCATGTTGTTTATGCGGTACTCCGGCCTCCTGCACACCGCGTGCAGGTGAGCAAAATAATTTTAAAAAACCGTGGAGCGGCCATGCAACAGAACAGATCGCAAGTCATCGAGCGCAACGGCCTGTACGAACTCGACGCCGGCCCCGACGTCCTCGACAGCCCTCGCTACAACCACGACATGGCACCCACCAAGGTGCACGAGCGCACCTGGAACAAATGGCACATCACCGCCTTGTGGGTCGGCATGTCGATCTGCGTGCCGACCTACACGCTGGGCGGGGTACTCACCGCGTATTTCGGCTTATCGGTGGGCGAGGCGCTGATGGCGATCCTGCTGGCCAATATCGTGGTGTTGATCCCGCTGACGCTCAACGCGTTTCCCGGCACCAAGTACGGCATCCCGTTTCCGGTGCTGTTGCGCTCGTCATTCGGCATTCTTGGTTCCAACGTGCCGTGCCTGATTCGCGCGCTGGTGGCCTGCGGCTGGTTTGGCATCCAGACGATGTTTGGCGGGTTGGCGATTCACCTGTTTCTCGGCTCCATTTTCGAAGGCTGGAAGTCGCTGGGCGGCACCGGTGAAGTGATTGGCTTCATGATTTTCTGGTGCCTGAACCTGTGGGTGGTGCTGCGCGGTGCCGAGTCGATCAAGCGCCTGGAAACCCTGTCGGCGCCGTTGTTGGTGGCGGTAGGCATTGGCCTGCTGGTATGGGCGATGCCGAATGTATCTCTCAGCGAACTGATGGCGATCCCGCCCAAACGCCCCGAAGGCGCAAGCCTCACCGGCTACTTCATGGCCGGCCTGACCGCAATGGTGGGCTTCTGGGCCACCTTGTCGCTGAACATTCCCGACTTCAGCCGCTACGCCAAGAGCCAGAAAGATCAGATCCTGGGGCAGATCTTCGGCCTGCCGTTGACCATGTTTTTGTTCGCCGCCCTCGGCGTGATCATGACCGCCGCCTCGGTGAAGTTGGTGGGCGTCAGCGTCTCCGACCCGGTGACCCTCATTGGCCATATCCAGAGCCCGGTGTGGGTAGCTGTGGCGATGGCGCTGATCATCGTCGCCACCCTGTCCACCAATACGGCGGCGAACATCGTTTCGCCCACAAACGATTTCCAGAACATCGCGCCCAAGCTGATCAATCGCACCACCGCGGTGATCCTGACCGGCCTGGTAGGGCTGGCGCTGATGGCCCATGAACTGCTGAAAAAACTTGGGTTGATCGTCTCCGATGTCAGCCTGGAGACCGTCTACTCCAACTGGTTGCTCGGCTATTCGAGCCTGCTGGGCCCGATTGCCGGGATCATGGTGGTGGACTACTTCATCACCCGCAAACAGCAACTGGACCTGGCAGGACTTTACCGTGATGACGTGTACCCGGCGTGGAACTGGAGCGGGTTTATCGCCTTTGGCGTACCGGTGGTACTGACCCTGTTGTCGCTGGGCAGCGATGCGTTCAGTTGGTTCTACAGCTATGGCTGGTTTACCGGTTCGGCGTTGGGTGGGGTGTTGTATTACGGGCTCAATGCCAAGCGCGGTATCAACCCGGTCGCTGCCAAATCATCCTTGTGAACACAGTCCAATCATAAGAAATACAGCCTGAGGAGATCCCCATGAACGCTGCCCTCGACGTTCTGCAATCGACCCATCAGCACATCAACCGCGACCGCCTGTGGCAGTCGCTGATGGACCTGGCCAAGCTCGGCGCCACCCCCAAGGGCGGGGTGTGTCGCCTGGCGCTTACCGACCTTGACCGCAAGGCCCGTGATCTCTTCGTGCAGTGGTGCGAGGACGCCGGCTGCACCGTGACCATCGACGGTATCGGCAATATCTTCGCCCGTCGCCCCGGGCGTAATGCGGAGCTGCCGCCGGTGATGACCGGCAGTCATATCGATACCCAGCCCACCGGCGGCAAGTTCGACGGTTGCTTCGGTGTACTGGCCGGTGTGGAAGTGCTGCGCACCCTTAACGATCTCAAGATTGAAACCGAGGCGCCGCTGGAAGTGGTGGTGTGGACCAACGAAGAAGGCTCGCGGTTTCCACCGTGCATGATGGGTTCCGGGGTGTTCGCCGAAAAATTCAGCCTGGCCGATACCCTGGCCAAGGTCGATGCGGACGGCGTCAGCGTCGGTGATGCGTTGAATGCCATCGGCTATGCCGGGACGCGCCCCGAGAGTGGGCATAAGGTTGGCGCCTATTTCGAGGCGCACATCGAGCAAGGGCCGATTCTTGAGGATGAAAAGAAAACCATCGGCGTGGTCCTCGGCGCCCTCGGGCAGAAATGGTTCGACCTGAAACTGCGCGGCGTTGAAGCCCATGCAGGCCCAACGCCTATGCACCTGCGCAAGGATGCCCTGGTGGGCGCGGCAGCTGTGGTGGCGGCGGTGAATGCGGCGGCGCTGGGGCATCAGCCGCACGCCTGTGGCACGGTGGGTTGCCTGCAGGCGTATCCAGGATCGCGCAACGTGATTCCGGGTGAGGTACGCATGACCCTGGATTTCCGCCATTTGGAGCCGGCTCGACTGGACTCGATGATTGCCCAGGTGCGCCAGGTGATTGAAGACACCTGCGCCAAGCATGGCCTGAGTTACGAAATGGAACCCACCGCCGACTTTCCGCCGCTGTACTTTGACAAAGGCTGCGTCGACGCCGTGCGCGATGCGGCCAATGGGTTGGGCCTGTCGAACATGGATATTGTCAGCGGGGCAGGGCACGACGCAATCTTCGTCGCCGAGCTTGGCCCGGCGGGGATGATCTTCGTGCCGTGTGAAGGTGGCATCAGCCATAACGAGATCGAAAATGCCGCGCCGGATGATCTGGCGGCGGGGTGTGCGGTGTTGTTGCGTGCCATGGTGGCAGCTTCAGCAGCTATCGCCAGCGGTTGAAATGTGGGAGGGGGCTTGCTCCCGATGACGGTGTGTCAGTCAATTTATCTGTAGCTGACCCGCCGCTATCGGGAGCAAGCCCCCTCCCACAGGGGGCCGCGTTGTTCATACATTATGTGTCTAGCGCAGAACCAATGTGGGAGGGGGCTTGCCCCCGATGGCGGTGGTGAGCTCAGGCGCCAGGTTGCCAGCCACCGCCGAGTGCGGTCACAAGCCCCACACTCGCCAGCAACTGCCGCGTCTGCACGGCCTGTAATGTCCGCTGCGCCTGTAGCGCCGCTGTCTGTGCGGTGACCACATCCAGATAACTCACCGCCCCCGCCTGGTAGCTGTTCATTGCCAACGCCTGGGTATGTTGCGCCGCCTGCGCTGCCGCCTGTTCATCCTGGGCTTGCTGCTGCAAGTCCCTCAGTTGCGCCAGGTTGTCTTCTACCTCTCGCACGGCTTGCAACACATGGCTACGGTACTGCGCGGACGCCTCTTCAAACTCGGCCTTGGCTTGGCGCTCATTGGCACTCAACCGCCCGCCATCAAAGATCGGCAAGTTCACCAACGGCCCCAACGCCCAATAGCGATTACTCGCTGACAGCAGATTACCTGCGCCTTGCGTCTGCCCTCCTATCAACCCGGTCAGGCTGAAATCCGGGTACCACGCTGCCTTGGCTACGCCGATATTTGCGTTGGCGGCAAACACCCGGCGTTCAGCCGCGGCAACGTCCGGGCGACGTTGCAGCAAGTGGCTTGGCAACTGCGAGGGAATCCTGGGCAAGGCCAGCAACTGCGGGCTGGGCGGCAATGAAAAATCGCTGGCCGCCACGCCCACCAACGCGCCGATTGCGTGCTCGGTCAGGTTGCGTTGCCCGCGCACTTCATCCAGTTGCGCCTTTGCCTCTGCCAGTTGATTTTGTGCACGGGTCAGGTCCAGCTCCGAGGCAATCTGGCCTTCGTAGCGACTGCGCGTCAGTTGCAGCGCCTGGCTGAAGTCCGCCAGTGAGCTGTCGAGTATCCGGCTCTGCGCATCCAGGCCATTGAGCTGCACATACAACGTCGCCAACTGCCGTTGCAGGCTCAGGCGCGCCACCGCCAAATCATCGCTGGACGCCTGTGCCTGGGCGTCGCCGGCTGCGACCTGATTGCGGATCTTGCCCCACAGGTCCAGGTCGTAGCTCAACGAAAACCCGGCGGTATTGCTGTTGTAAACCGACGGCTGCGTCGTACCGCGCAAGGGTCTCGCGTCCGATTGGCGCTGGCGCAGTGGTTGTGCGCTGGCGCTGATCTGCGGGAACAGCCCAGCGTGCAACTGACTGGCATACGCCTGGGACGCATCGAAGTGCGCCAGTGCTGCAGCCAGGTCCGGGTTGTCGTTGAGCAGTTGCTGTTGCAGCTTATCCAAGGTTGGATCGTTATAGAGCTGCCACCATTGGGGCGCCAGTTGATCCGACGGTTGCGCGCTGTGCCATGGGCCGTCGCTGGTCTGCTCGCGGTAGTGAGCGGGCAGGCCAATCGCCGGCGCGGTGTAGGTCGGTGCCATGGAGCAACCCTGCAACGCCAGCAGCATCACCACCGCAAGCGGTTTAAGCCTTGGGCGCATGGGCACCTCCGGCGGCGTCGGCCAGTTGCACCGGGTCGCCTTCGCGCAGGGCATCGGGCGGGTTGTCGATGATCTGGTCGGCGGCTTTCAAACCCTGGTCGATCACCAGGCGCTCGCCCAGGTCCAGGCCGATATGGATAGCTTGTAGGTGCACGTGATTCTGCCCATCCAATACCGCCACTTGCGTGCCCTGGGCGCGGAAGATCAAAGCGCTGGCCGGGATGCTCACGCCGTGGGTATCGGCCGGAATCGGCAGGCTGGCTTCGGCGTAGTCACCCGGCAGCAGTTCGCCGCTGGGGTTGTCGACGACGAACTGGGCGAGCAGGGTGCCGGAGCGGCGGTCGATAGCGGTGGAGTCACCGATCAGGCGCGCCTTGAAGTGTTTGCCGGGGTGCTCGGGCACGGTCAACTCGGCTTCCAGGCCTGGATGAATCACCGCCGCGTAGTTCTGCGGCACCGGCACATACAGGCGCAACTGGTGGGTGTCGGCAAGGGTGAACAGCGCCAGATCGCTGTCGGTGTCGGCCTTGATCAACTGACCGATATCGGTATGCCGCGCAGTGATGGTGCCGGTGAAAGGCGCGCGCAAGGTCTTGTAGCCTTCCAATGCTGACAAGCGCGCGTAATCAGCGGCGGCAGCCTCGGCATTGGCGGTGGCAGCAGCGGCATTCGAGGTTTTTTCATCGGCCTCCTGACGCGACACCGAATGGCTCGCCAGCAGGTGCTGCCAGCGCGTGGCGGTGGTGGCGGCCAGGCGCGCATTGGCCTGTTGCTGGATCAGCCGTGCGTGGGTCTGCGCCAGTTGCTGGTCGAGGTCAGGGCTGTCGATTTCGGCGAGGGTTTGCCCGGCCTTGACCTGCGTGCCCATATCCACTTTCCAGTCTTTCAAGTATCCGCTGACCCGCGCATGGATCGGCGCCGTGCTCCAGGCTTCCAGATGTGCCGGCAAGCGCAGGGTATCGCCGGCCGTGTTCTGTTGGGGTTGGAACACCATCACTTGGGGAATGGCCGCCGTTTCGGTCCAGGCAGCGACGGATCGTTCGTGCAGCGTGCGGGCGTGCAAGCCGCTGGCGACCAGCAGGGCGGCCAGGGTCAAGCCGCCGACACCCATCAGCATTAGACGCTTGCGCGAGGGTTTGTGATCAGACGACATGGGGCGTTTCTCCAGCAATTGCGCGAGTAGGGTGACGGCCGTGGACCAGGCTGAAGACCACGGGTACAAACAACAGGGTGGCGATGGTGGCGAAGATCAAGCCGCCGATAACGGCGCGACCCAGCGGCGCGTTTTGCTCCTCGGACAGCGCCAGCGGCAACATGCCGATGATCATGGCCAGGGCGGTCATGCATACGGGGCGAAAGCGCGTGTAACCGGCTTCCATCGCGGCTTTCAACGCGTCGCCATGTTCGGCCAGGCGTTCACGGCAGAAGCTCACCACCAGGATCGAGTTGGCGGTGGCCACGCCCATGCACAGGATGGCGCCGGTGAGGGCGGGAACCGATAACGAGGTGCCGCTGAGGAACAGCATCCACACGATCCCCGCCAGTGCGGCCGGTAACGCCGTGATGATCACAAAGGGATCGGCCCAGGACTGGAAGTTGATCACGATCAGCAGGTAGATCAGCACCACCGCGCCAAGCAGGCCAAAGCTCAAGCCACTGAATGCCTCGTGCAGCGCATCGATCTGCCCGTGCAGGCTGATGGTCGCGCCTTTGGGGCGCATGGACGCTGTGTCATCCAGCACTTTTTGCACATCACGGGCCACGCCGCCCAGGTCGCGACCTTGCACGTTGGCGTACAGGTCCAGGGTCGGCTCGATGTTGTAGTGGGTGACCACTGCCGGGCTCTGTACGCGGGAGATGGTCGCCACCCCACCGAGGATTTGCGATTGGCCGTCGGCACCGGTCACCGGCAGGGCTTCCAGTGACGGCAGGCTGTCGAGACGGTATTGCGGGGTGGCGGCGACGATGGAGTAGGACACACCATTGGCCGGGTTGAGCCAGAAGGTCGGCGCCACCTGGGAGCTGCCCGCCAGGGAAGCGACCATGCTATTGGTCACGTCTTTTTCGGTAATGCCCAAGCCGTTGGCGCGCAGGCGATCGACATTGACCTGCAACGAGGGGTAACCGGTGGACTGCTGGATACGCAGGTCGGCAATGCCCGGTACGTGTTGCAAGCGTCGTTCGAGTTCTACGGCGTAAGCGCGGTTTTCTGCATCATTGCGCCCGGAGATTTTCACATCCAGCGGGGCCGGTGCGCCGAAGTTCAGAATCTGGCTGCTGATGTCTGCCGGCAGGAACGCGAAATGGCTGCCGGGGAAACTTTGCGGCAGCGTCTCGCGCAGTTTTTTTACGTAGTCGGCGGTGGGGGCGTGGTGCTCTTTCAGGGTGACCTGAATATCGCCATCCTGGGGGCCGATGGTGCCGCTGCTGCTGTAGGCCATGTCGATACCGCTGAGGGGGATGCCGATGTTGTCGACGATGGTGTCCAGTTCGTCTGCGGGAATGACCTCGCGAATGCGTGCTTCGATGCGATCGAACGCAGCGGCGCTTTCCTCGATTCGCGTGCCCAGCGGCAAGCGCACGTGCAGCGCCAGGGCACCGGCATCGGTGGCCGGGAAAAAGTCCTGGCCCAGGCTTGGCAGCAACAGGAATGAGGCGAGCACGCAGGCGAGGAAGCCGACAATAAAGCGCTTGCGTGCGCTCAGTGCCAGCGTCAGCAAACCATGGTAGGTGTCACGGATATTGGAGAAGTGGCGCTCAAAACCCTGCTGGAAATTCAGCACCGATTGCAGCAAGCCATTGCGCGGTTTCGCGTGTTGCTCACCTTCATGGTGGTTGATGAATTCGTCCTCGGGATGGTGCCCCACGCCTTGCTCCGGCGTATGCGGCTTGAGCAGGAACATCGCCAGCGTCGGCACCAGGGTGCGCGAGAGAATGAACGAACTGGCCATGGCAAAAATCACCGCCAGCGCCATTGGCCGGAACAGATAACCGGCGATGCCTTGCAGCAAAAACATCGGCACAAACACGATGCAGATGCACAGCAGCGAGACGAACGCCGGGCCGACGATTTGCGCGGCTCCGTCGAGGATCGCAGTTTTTACCGCCTTGCCTTGTTCCAGGTGCCAGTTGATGTTTTCAATGGTCACCGTGGCGTCGTCCACCAGAATCCCCACCGCCAACGCCAGCCCGCCGAGGGTCATCACGTTGAGGGTTTGCCCGCTGACCGCCAGCAGCGCGATGGCCGAGAGCACCGCCAGCGGAATCGACGCGGCGATGATCAGCGTTGAGCGCCAGCTGCCGAGAAACAGCAGGATCATCGCACTGGTGAGCAGCGCCGCAATGATGCCTTCCTGCGCCACGCTGCCCACCGATTGCTTGACGAATACCGAGGCATCGCCCAGCAGCGAGGTTTTCAGCGAGGGCGGCAGGGTTTCGTTGATGCGTGGGAGCATCTGGCGAATGCCGTCGATGATCGACAGGGTCGAGATGCTGCCGTTCTTCAACGCCGGCATCAGCACTGCGCGATGGCCGTCGACGCGCACGATATTGGTCTGTGGCGGCGAACCGTCGCGCACGTGAGCGACCTGGCCGATGGTGATGATCGCGCCGTCTACCGTCTTGATCGGTAGATCATTGAGTTCATCGATGGCCTTGGGGCTGTTGTTGAGCAGGATCGTATATTCGTTGGTGCCCAGCTTGGCGGTACCCACCGGGATGATCTGGTTCTGCAAGGCCAGGGCATTACCGACGTCCTGGGCCGACAAGCCCTTGGCCGCCAGTGCCTGGGGATCGAGGTCGAGAGTGATCTGACGCTGCTTGCCGCCCATCGGCGTGGGCATGGCCAGGCCGGGCAGGGCGCTCAGGGGCAGGCGGATATTGTTCTGCACCAGATCGCGGATCCTGGCTTCCGAAAGGCTCGGGCTGGAGAATGCCATTTGCAGGATCGGCACCGTGGATGCGCTGTAGTTAAGGATCAGTGGCGGCGTGATCCCCGGTGGCATCTGCTTGAGCACGGTTTGCGACACCGCCGTAACCTGGGCGTTGGCGGTGCGGATATCGACGCCGGGCTGGAAGAAGATCTTGACGATGCCCATGCCGGGCAACGATTGCGATTCGATATGTTCGATGTCATTGACGGTGGTGCTCAAGGAGCGTTCGTAGGTGTAGATCACCCGCCCGGCCATGGCGTCCGGCGACAGCCCGTTGTACTGCCACACCACCGCGACCACGGGGATGCCGATATCGGGGAACACATCAGTGGGCGTACGCAGGGCCGCCATGGGCCCGATGATGCAGATGAATATGGCCAACACGATAAAGGTGTACGGCTTTTGCAGTGCGGTCTTTACCAGCCCGAGCATGCGTGAGTCTCCGAGAAGAGCAGGATTGCAAACCCCGGCAGTCTTGCCCGACCCACCTAACACGCACCTTTCAGCCAGGTGAAGGAAGATTTAGGTAATGGCTGAAGATCGTTTCATTTGTATTCATTTGTTCTACAAACGCCGGCTCTTCAAGCTTGTCAGCCATCGGATACGTCTTTTTTGATGCCCTTTGGAGCCCTGCGATGTCACCCAAAACCCTGTTGTTGCTGCCCATGCTGAGCGTTGTTGTGTTGCTGTCGGCCTGTGCCGGCCCGTTGCCCAAAGCCGACCCGAGCCAAGCCTGGATCGGTCTGAAAGAAGAAGCGCCGAATGACCTGATGGCCGAGCGTGTTGACGGTAAACGTGTCGATGATGGGCGCTACTTTGAAGTCAGCCCCGGTGACCATCGGCTGGACGTGACCTTGTTTGAAGACGAACCGGGCGACGACAACCAGCAACACTGCCAGGGCCGGGTGGAATACAAGCACTTCAAGGCGGGTGAGCATTACACGCTGGAAGAGTCGAGCCTGGGCACCACGGTGCGCGCATCCCTTAAGGACGGTCACGGCAAGGAAATCGCCGCCACTCAAGACTTCAATTGCATGCCTGGCTAGGCGTGATGGGCCGTCGCCTTGGCAGGCTCGGCGGGCTCGGCAGGTTTGACGTGGGGGTGATGATGCCGGCGCGTCACACGCATCACCCCCCACAACATGGCCGCAGCCACCGCCAGCCAACCACAGATCAACAGAAAAATCGTCGTCGCAAGGCTCATTCTGGCCTCCTTTCGCCCACTTGGGCACACACAGTCTTCTCAATGGACAGTCTAGCTACGCGGCGGTTGCCTGCTATTGACCAATGGTCGAGTCTGTCCAACTCGTTTGTTCTATCGTCACGGCTTTACTGTCCTTGTCGGCTATAGATCTAAGGCCCTCTGTAGGAGCGAGCTTGCTCGCGAAAAACTGACAGGCACCGCGTTTATCCAGGAAGCTCGCGTGATCGTTGACGTTTTTCGCGAGCAAGCTCGCTCCTACAGCATAGAGAAAGCGCGATTGGGCTATGATCGAGGCCTTTACCGGCAGTTGATCAAGAGAGTCCAAATTGCGCTTACGGTCGAACGTTAAAACTTCCTTGCTGCTGGCTGTCGCCTTGGGGCTGGCAGCTTGCTCCAGCCAACCCTCAAAGCTATCGGGCCTGCCGGAGCGTGTTGAGCTCAACGGCGTGCCGACCTTTCGCAGCGAGGCTTATCAGAGCGGTCCTGCGGCACTTGCCAGCATGCTGTCGCAACAAGGCATTGTCATGACACCGGGGTTGCTGGACAAACCGCTGCGCCTGCCAGGTGCTGAGGCGAATCTGGAACTCAACATGCAAGTGCTGGCGCGTGAATACGGGCTGATGGTGTACCCGCTGGACGCCAAGCTGACCGCAGTGCTGGCGCAGGTGGCGGCGGGTTACCCGGTGATGGCACGGATCAACTCCAGCTTTTGGTCCGGGGCGCGTTATGTCGTCGTCGTGGGCTTTAACCAGCAGAAAAGCACGGTGTTGCTGCGCTCAGGCATGGAGCGCCGGCTGATCATGAGCTTCAGCGACTTCGAGTCGGCATGGAAGAGCGCGGGGCACTGGGCGATTGTGACTCAGCGCCCGAGTCAGTTGCCGGCGAATGTGGATGCGCAGCGCTGGCGCGATTCGGCGAATGCAACGGCCCAGGCCGGGCAAGAAGGGGCGGCGGCCCAAGCGCTCAAGGTTCTGGCAGAACGCAAATAAAAATGAGGGAGAGGCTTGCCCCTCCCACATTAGTTCGCGGTGTTCAGTGATGTTGGTGAAGGTTAGCGGCGCACTTCTACCGCATTGCGGTTTTTCAGATTCTTGTCAGCCTTGTAGCGCAACGCCACATCCGGCACTGGCCCGCCCTTGCCGGTTTCGACCCAGCTGCGAATACGGCTGGCATCGGCAAAATGGGTGAACTTGCCAAAGGCATCCAGAATTACCAGCGAAACCGGACGGTTGCCCATGCTCGTGACCAGCACCAGGCAGTGCCCGGCCTGGTTGGTGAAACCGGTCTTGGTCAGCTTGATATCCCAATTGGCGCGGTTGATCAGGTGGTCGGTGTTGGAGAAACCCAGGGTGTAGTTGGGCTTGCGGAACGCCACAGTCTTTTCCTTGGTGGTGCTCAACTGGCTCAGCATCGGGAATTTACGCGCATACGCCAGCAGCTTGCTCAGGTCGCGGGCGGTCGAGACGTTATGGATCGACAGGCCGGTGGGCTCCACGTAGTGGGTGCTGGTCATACCCAAAGACTTGGCCTTGGCGTTCATCGCCGCAATGAACGCCGCGTAGCCACCCGGATAGTGGTGGGCCAGGCTCGCGGCGGCGCGGTTTTCCGAGGACATCAGCGCAATCAGCAGCATTTCCTTGCGCGGCATCTGGCTGCCGATCTTCACTCGGGAGAACACGCCTTTCATCTCGGGCGTGTCGGTGATGTTGATGTCGATGTACTCGTCCATGTTCTGCTTGGCTTCGAGGACGATCAGGCCGGTCATCAGTTTGCTCACGGAGGCGATGGGAACCACCACGTCAGGATTGCTGGAATAAATGACTTTATTGGTTTGCAAGTCCACCAGCATGGCGCTGCCGGAAGCGATTTGCAGCTTGGAGGCATCACGCGGGGCCAGGGTGGATTCGGCGGCGTGGGCGAAGGTGCCTGTCAAAGCGAAAAACAGGCCGACAATAGAGAGACGAATTTTCACGCGGATGAACTCGCTAAAAAAGTAAGGAAATACCGTTCGGGAACGGGTGATATGACAAATGACGTTACATTTTAGGAGTATGGATCAGAAACTGTCGAATGTTCTTCGAGAACCGAATGAAAGTGCTTAAAAACTAAGAAAAAACAGTTTTTTCTCAGGTAATAAAAAGCCCCGCGCTAAGGCAGGGCTTTTTCATTACGCCTGGTTATTAACCGTGCAGGGTTTCTGCTGCGTACAAGGTATTTTCCAACAGGCAGGCGCGGGTCATCGGGCCGACACCGCCGGGCACTGGGGTGATCCAGCCGGCGCGGGGCAGGGCGGTATCGTAGACGACATCGCCGACCAGCTTGCCGTCGTCCTGGCGGTTGATGCCCACGTCGATAACGATGGCGCCTTCCTTGATCCACTCACCTTTGACCAGGCCCGGTTTGCCGGCAGCGACCACCACCAGGTCGGCGCGGCCCACGTGGCCGGCCAGGTCCTTGGTGAAGCGGTGGGTGACGGTCACGGTGCAGCCTGCCAGCAACAACTCCATGGCCATCGGGCGACCGACGATATTGGAGGCGCCCACCACGACTGCGTCCAGGCCATATAAATCGATCCCGGTGCTTTCCAGCAGGGTCATGATGCCCTTGGGCGTGCATGGGCGCAGCAGCGGGATACGTTGGGCCAGGCGGCCGACGTTATAAGGGTGGAAACCGTCGACGTCTTTGTCCGGGCGGATGCGCTCCAGCAGTTTGGAGGCGTCCAGGTGCTCAGGCAGTGGCAGTTGCAGCAGGATGCCGTCCATCTGCGGATCATCGTTGAGGCTGTCAATCAGGTCGGTCAGGGCCTGTTGAGTGGTGTCCGAAGGCAAGTCGTAGGCCTTGGAAATAAAGCCGACCTCTTCACAGTCTTTACGCTTGTGCGAGACATAAACCTGAGAGGCAGGATCGCTGCCGACCAGGATCACCGCGAGGCCAGGCGTGCGCAGGCCTTGCTGGCTGCGCTCGGTGACTCGTTTGGCGATCTGCTGGCGCAGGCTGGCGGCGATTGATTTGCCGTCGATAAGTTGTGCAGTCATTACGCGTGATTAACCATCGAGAGGGGGAAGAAAAGTGCGCGCATTCTCGCATGCCAAGGCGCGAGGGCAAAGGCGCTTGGTCTGCAAATTGCCCTAACCCCTTAAATAAAATCAGTTTTTTTCAAAAAAGATTTGACGGGTTTCCGGGGCATCTATACTATTCGTCGCACTTGTCGGGCACAGCCTAGCACTGGTTAAGAAGGTCGAGCAGAATAGTTGTACTGCAAGGCTGGAAGCACTTAGTTTGTAATCCTCCAAGAGTACAGATTAATAAGGCGCCCGTAGCTCAGCTGGATAGAGCATCCGCCTTCTAAGCGGATGGTCGCAGGTTCGAGTCCTGCCGGGTGCGCCATTAGGCAGCTTTGGCACAAGTAGCGCTATATGGTGGGCGTAGCTCAGTTGGTAGAGCACGGGATTGTGACTCCCGTTGTCGAGGGTTCGATCCCCTTCGTCCACCCCATATTTTGAAAGGCGCCAGATTAATCGTCTGGCGCCTTTGCTTTAAGAGCTTCAAGCGCGGATGTGGTGGAATTGGTAGACACACTGGATTTAGGTTCCAGCGCCGCGAGGCGTAAGAGTTCGAGTCTCTTCATCCGCACCAATTAAAGCTTTGCTGTGCCGTCAGGCGGGGCAGGGCTCAACAAAGAAGTAGTTTGGTTTCTTTGTTAACGCAATATGGTGGGCGTAGCTCAGTTGGTAGAGCACGGGATTGTGACTCCCGTTGTCGAGGGTTCGATCCCCTTCGTCCACCCCATATTCGAAAGGCGCCAGATTTAACAGTCTGGCGCCTTTTTTGGTTTTAGCGGTTCGTATATCCGGCAGTGCAGGTGCAGGGTCGAAAGGCGGGGTGTTTCATCGTATTTGTGTGTCTCGATGATGCCGTGCTGTTCGCAAGTCTTGTCCGCAGGGTCGGGCGTCAGGGCAATGACTGGCTTCTTCTATATAGAAGCGGCGGTGCAGAGCCTTGGCGCAGTTGGCTGTATTTGTCACCGGGGCGAGGTGCATCCGTGCCTTCGTACCGATAAATTGTCGGCTGTTTTCCGCTGTATTTTCAGTAGGGTGACTTCTTGAGTTTGACCCACTAGAATGCATGCCCTTGATTGGGGTCGGAAATGGCCGGCTAACGTCTGTGCAACGAGGAATATCCATGCAAGTTTCTGTTGAAAATACTACTGCTCTCGAGCGCCGCATGAGCATCACCGTGCCGGCAGAGCGTATCGAGACTGCGGTCAACAAGCGTCTGCAGCAGACTGCCCAGAAGGCCAAGATCGCTGGTTTCCGTCCAGGCAAAGTGCCGATGAGCGAAATCAAGCGTCGTTTTGGTGCCGATGCGCGCCAGGAAGCTGTAGGTGACGTGATCCAGGCTTCTTTCTACGAAGCGGTTGTCGAGCAAAAGCTGAACCCGGCTGGCTCGCCTTCGATCGAACCCAAGTCTCTGGAAGCTGGCAAGGACCTGGAATACGTTGCTGTATTCGAAGTGTTCCCGGAATTCGAAGTGGCTGGTTTCGAAGGTATCGAAATCGAGCGTCTGAGCGCCGAAGTGGCTGATTCGGACCTGGACAACATGCTGGAAATCCTGCGCAAGCAGAACACTCGCTTTGAAGTGACCGAGCGTGCTGCCCAGAACGAAGACCAACTGAACATCGATTTCGTTGGCAAGGTTGACGGCGAAGTGTTCGCTGGCGGCTCCGCCAAGGGCACCCAGCTGGTGCTGGGTTCCAACCGCATGATCCCGGGCTTTGAAGACGGTCTGGTTGGCGCCAAGGCCGGCGAAGAGCGCGTTCTGAACCTGGAATTCCCGGCGGACTACCAGAACCTGGACCTGGCCGGCAAAGCCGCCGAGTTCACCGTGACCGTCAACAGCGTTTCCGAGCCTAAGCTGCCAGAGCTGAACGAAGAGTTCTTCGCTCAATTCGGTATCAAGGAAACCGGCATCGAAGGTTTCCGCACCGAAGTTCGCAAGAACATGGAGCGTGAGCTGCGCCAGGCCATCAAGTCCAAGGTCAAGAACCAGGTCATGGACGGTCTGCTGGCCGCCAACCCGATCGAAGTGCCAAAGGCTCTGCTGTCCAACGAAGTGGATCGCCTGCGCGTACAAGCTGTTCAGCAGTTTGGTGGCAACATCAAGCCTGACCAACTGCCGGCCGAGCTGTTCGAAGAGCAAGCCAAGCGCCGCGTTGTGCTGGGTCTGATCGTGGCTGAAGTGGTCAAGCAGTTCGACCTCAAGCCTGACGAAGACCGTGTTCGCGAAATGATCCAGGAAATGGCTTCGGCCTACCAGGAGCCTGAGCAGGTCGTGGCTTGGTACTACAAGAATGACCAGCAACTGAACGAAGTACGTTCGGTTGTGCTTGAAGAACAAGTTGTGGATACTGTTCTGCAGAAGGCTAAGGTGACCGATAAAGCGGTCTCTTACGAAGAAGCAGTCAAACCGGCGGAAGCAGCACAAGCCGACTGATTGTCCAACTCGTTGGAAATTCAACCATAAGCCAGCCTCGCGCTGGCTTATGCGTTTTCAAGACATGACTATTTGGGAGTAACTGCAGAGCATGTTCCGTAATTCCTATATTCAGCAGAACTCTGATATCCAGGCCGCTGGCGGCCTGGTCCCGATGGTTGTCGAGCAGTCCGCTCGTGGCGAACGCGCCTACGACATCTACTCGCGCCTGCTCAAGGAGCGAGTGATCTTTCTGGTTGGCCCGGTAGAGGACTACATGGCTAACCTGATCTGTGCGCAATTGCTGTTCCTTGAAGCGGAAAACCCGGACAAGGACATCCATCTTTACATCAACTCGCCAGGTGGTTCGGTGACCGCAGGGATGTCGATCTACGACACCATGCAGTTCATCAAGCCAAATGTGTCGACTACCTGTATCGGCCAGGCTTGCAGCATGGGCGCGTTCCTGCTGACAGCGGGCGCCGAAGGCAAGCGTTTCTGCCTGCCTAACTCACGCGTGATGATTCACCAGCCATTGGGCGGTTTCCAGGGCCAGGCATCGGACATCGAAATCCATGCCAAGGAAATCCTCTTTATTCGTGAGCGTCTGAACACGCTGATGGCCAAGCACAGCGGGCACACACTGGAAGAAATCGAGCGCGATACCAACCGTGATAATTTCATGAGCGCAGAAGCTGCCCGTGAATACGGGTTGATCGACGCAGTGATCGAAAAGCGCCCCGCTTAATATAAGCCGCTCAAAATAGGGCTGGTCGGCATGTCCGACCACTGGCGGGCTTGAAAAAGCCCGCATAAGCCTTCATCTTGTGTTGCAAGCCTATCGGATTTGGATCGAACGAATGACTGACACCCGCAACGGCGAGGACAACGGCAAGCTGCTCTATTGCTCCTTCTGTGGCAAAAGCCAGCATGAAGTACGCAAATTGATTGCCGGCCCCTCGGTGTTTATCTGCGACGAATGCGTCGACCTGTGCAATGACATCATCCGCGAGGAGGTGCAGGAAGCCCAGGCCGAGAGCAGTGCGCATAAACTCCCATCGCCTAAAGAAATCAGCGGCATCCTTGATCAATACGTTATTGGTCAGGAGCGTGCAAAGAAGGTTCTGGCCGTAGCGGTGTACAACCACTACAAGCGCCTGAACCAGCGTGACAAGAAAGGCGACGAGGTCGAGCTCGGCAAGAGCAACATCCTGCTGATCGGTCCTACAGGCTCGGGTAAAACCTTGCTTGCGGAAACCCTCGCTCGCCTGCTGAACGTTCCGTTCACCATCGCCGACGCCACCACCCTCACCGAGGCTGGCTATGTAGGCGAAGATGTCGAGAACATCATTCAGAAGCTGCTGCAAAAATGTGACTACGACGTAGAGAAGGCCCAGATGGGTATTGTCTACATCGACGAAATCGACAAGATTTCGCGCAAGTCCGACAACCCGTCGATCACCCGGGATGTTTCCGGTGAAGGCGTGCAGCAGGCCCTGTTGAAACTGATCGAAGGCACGGTTGCTTCCGTACCGCCACAAGGCGGCCGCAAGCACCCGCAGCAGGAATTCCTTCAGGTTGATACGCGCAACATCCTGTTCATTTGTGGCGGCGCGTTCTCCGGCCTGGAGAAGGTTATCCAGCAGCGCTCCACCCGTGGCGGCATTGGTTTCAGTGCGGAAGTGCGCAGCAAGGAAGAAGGCAAGAAGGTGGGCGAGTCCCTGCGTGAAGTCGAGCCTGACGATTTGGTCAAGTTCGGTCTGATCCCGGAATTCGTTGGCCGTCTGCCGGTCCTGGCGACGTTGGACGAGTTGGATGAGGCGGCTTTGATTCAGATCCTCACCGAGCCGAAGAACGCCCTGACCAAGCAATACGCCAAGTTGTTCGAGATGGAAGGCGTGGACCTCGAGTTCCGTACCGACGCGCTCAAATCGGTGGCCAAGCGGGCACTGGAGCGCAAAACCGGTGCACGTGGCCTGCGTTCGATCCTGGAAGGCGTATTGCTCGACACCATGTACGAAATCCCCTCGCAGTCTGAGGTGAGCAAAGTGGTGATCGACGAAAGCGTCATCGAAGGCAAGTCCAAGCCACTGTATATCTACGAAAACAGTGAGCCGACGGCCAAGGCTGCGCCAGACGCGTAAGCGTTCAGCAGCTGCGGTACAAGCAAGGGGCCTTTAGGGGCCCCTTGTTTTTTGGGGCGTTTTCTTGGTGCGGTGGTTAAATTCGCGTGTATTCATGCGTTTAACTACTGGCATTGAGCTTGTTTTTTTTGCATGTAACCCCCATCTTGGTTTCATGCTTACTTATCAACTGTCATAGAGGCGAAATCATGAAGACAACCATCGAATTGCCTCTCCTGCCGTTGCGTGATGTCGTCGTCTATCCGCACATGGTTATCCCGCTGTTCGTGGGGCGCGAGAAGTCTATCGAAGCCCTCGAGGCCGCGATGACGGGCGACAAGCAGATCCTGCTGTTGGCCCAGAAGAATCCTGCTGATGATGATCCGGGTGAAGATGCCCTGTATCGCGTCGGCACCATTGCCACTGTGCTGCAACTGCTCAAGCTGCCGGATGGCACCGTCAAGGTGCTGGTGGAAGGCGAGCAACGTGGTGCGGTTGAGCGTTTCATGGAGGTGGACGGCCACCTGCGCGCCGAAGTGGCACTGATCGAAGAAGTCGAAGCTGCCGAGCGCGAATCCGAAGTGTTTGTGCGCAGCCTGCTCTCGCAGTTCGAGCAGTATGTGCAGTTGGGCAAGAAAGTCCCGGCTGAAGTCCTGTCTTCCCTCAACAGCATTGATGAGCCAAGCCGCCTGGTCGATACCATGGCCGCGCACATGGCGCTGAAAATCGAGCAGAAGCAGGACATCCTCGAAATCATCGACCTGTCGGCCCGTGTCGAGCATGTGTTGGCGTTGCTGGATGGCGAAATCGACCTGTTGCAGGTAGAGAAACGCATCCGTGGCCGGGTGAAGAAGCAAATGGAGCGCAGCCAGCGCGAGTACTACCTGAATGAGCAGATGAAGGCCATTCAGAAAGAACTCGGCGACGGCGAGGAAGGCCATAACGAAATCGAAGAGCTGAAAAAGCGCATTGATGCCGCTGGCCTGCCAAAGGACGCCTTGACCAAGGCCACTGCCGAGCTGAACAAGCTCAAGCAGATGTCGCCTATGTCGGCCGAAGCCACCGTGGTGCGCTCCTACATCGATTGGCTGGTGCAGGTGCCGTGGAAGGCCCAGACCAAGGTACGCCTGGATCTGGCCCGCGCCGAAGAAATCCTCGATGCCGACCACTACGGTCTTGAAGAAGTCAAAGAGCGCATCCTCGAATACCTCGCCGTGCAAAAGCGCGTGAAAAAGATCCGTGGTCCGGTGTTGTGCCTGGTCGGCCCACCGGGTGTGGGTAAAACCTCCCTGGCCGAGTCGATTGCCAGTGCCACTAACCGCAAGTTTGTGCGCATGGCCCTGGGCGGGGTGCGTGACGAGGCGGAAATCCGTGGTCATCGCCGTACTTACATCGGTTCGATGCCAGGAAGATTGATTCAAAAGATGACAAAAGTGGGCGTGCGCAACCCGCTGTTCCTGCTCGATGAAATCGACAAAATGGGCAGCGATATGCGTGGCGATCCTGCCTCGGCGCTGCTTGAAGTACTCGACCCCGAGCAGAATCACAACTTCAACGACCATTACCTGGAAGTCGACTACGACTTGTCTGACGTAATGTTCCTGTGCACCTCCAACTCCATGAACATTCCGCCAGCCTTGCTGGACCGGATGGAGGTGATTCGTCTGCCGGGTTACACCGAAGACGAGAAGATCAATATCGCCGTCAAATACCTCGCGCCCAAGCAGATTTCGGCCAATGGCCTTAAGAAGGGTGAGATCGAATTTGAGGTCGAGGCGATCCGCGACATCGTGCGTTATTACACCCGCGAGGCCGGCGTACGGGGCCTGGAGCGCCAGATCGCGAAGATTTGCCGCAAGGCGGTCAAGGAACACGCCCTGGAGAAGCGTTTCTCGGTGAAAGTGGTGGCTGACTCCCTGGAGCACTTCCTGGGTGTGAAAAAATTCCGCTACGGCCTGGCCGAGCAGCAGGATCAGGTCGGGCAGGTGACTGGCCTGGCGTGGACCCAGGTGGGTGGCGAATTGCTCACCATCGAAGCTGCGGTGATTCCGGGCAAAGGCCAGTTGATCAAAACCGGCTCCCTGGGCGACGTAATGGTCGAATCCATTACCGCCGCGCAGACTGTGGTGCGTAGCCGCGCGCGAAGCCTGGGCATTCCTCTGGACTTTCACGAGAAGCACGACACCCATATCCATATGCCGGAAGGGGCGACTCCGAAGGACGGCCCTAGCGCGGGCGTAGGCATGTGCACGGCGCTGGTGTCGGCATTGACTGGCATTCCGGTGCGCGCCGATGTCGCAATGACCGGGGAAATTACCCTGCGTGGTCAGGTACTGGCCATCGGTGGTCTGAAAGAGAAACTGCTTGCGGCACACCGAGGTGGAATCAAGACGGTGATCATTCCTGAAGAGAATGTTCGCGACTTGAAGGAAATTCCTGACAACATCAAGCAGGATCTTCAGATTAAACCGGTTAAATGGATTGACGAGGTCCTGCAAATTGCGCTGCAATACGCGCTGGAACCCTTGCCGGATGTAGCTCCGGAGATAGTCGCGAAGGACGAAAAACGCGAGTCAGATTCCAAGGAAAGAATTAGCACGCATTAATGTGTTAAAGCCTGGGGGCTTCCTTGACAGCTTTTTAGAGCCCTTGTTATAAAGCGGCTCTTAAGTGTCTGTAGGCCACCCAGCACTGGTTTTTGCTTTCACCAAAAAACTTAGAATCATACTCAATAGATATATAAGGGGACTTAGAGTGAACAAGTCGGAACTGATTGATGCTATCGCCGTATCCGCTGATATCCCGAAAGCTGCTGCTGGCCGTGCGCTGGACGCAGTAATCGAATCCGTCACTGGCGCTCTGAAGGCTGGCGACTCCGTGGTACTGGTAGGCTTCGGTACTTTCTCTGTGACTGACCGCCCAGCTCGCACTGGTCGTAACCCACAGACTGGCAAAGCACTGCAAATCGCTGCTGCCAAGAAACCAGGTTTCAAAGCCGGTAAAGCCCTGAAAGAAGCCGTTAACTAAGCTTCGATCAAGCCTTTGCTTACCCGGGCCGGACGCACGTCCGACCTGGCCGCGGAGCGGTAGCTGACCCACGTATCCATCGGGTCGCCACGCCGGGGGTGAGAATTCAAGCCCCCGTCCGCTCCGCCAGTTACGAGAAGGCGCATCCTCGGATGCGCCTTTCTTCTATCCGGATTCTACCCACGCTCCACGGTTGCCTATTTTTGAAGTTCAACCGTTTCTGGGGGACGCATGCTGCAAAATATCAGGGACAATTCACAAGGCTGGATTGCCAAGACCATTATCGGGATCATCGTCGCATTGATGGCGTTCACCGGTATCGAAGCCATTTTCCAGGCTTCGGGTAATAACGCGCAGGACGTGGCCAAGGTCAACGGTGAACAAATCACCCAGACTGAACTGAGCCAGGCCGTCGATATGCAACGTCGCCAGCTGATGCAACAGCTGGGCAAGGATTTCGATGCTTCCCTGCTGGATGAAAAACTGCTGCGCGACGCGGCCCTCAAGGGCTTGATCGACCGCAAGCTGCTGCTGCAAGGCGCTGCTGATGCCAAGTTCGGCTTCTCGGAAGCGGCCTTGGACCAGGTGATCCTGCAGACGCCGGAATTCCAGGTGGATGGCAAGTTCAATGCTGAACGCTTTGACCAGGTGATCCGTCAGTTGGGCTACAGCCGTATGCAATTCCGTCAGATGCTGACCCAGGAAATGCTGATCGGCCAGGTTCGTGCAGGTATCGCCGGCAGCGGTTTTGTCACCGATGCCGAGGTGCTGGCGTTCGCCCGTCTGGAAAAACAGACTCGCGATTTCGCCACCGTGAACATCAAGGCGGACCCTGCAGCGGTGAAGCTCACCGATGATGAGGTCAAGGCTTACTACGATCAGCACGCCAAAGAGTTCATGACCCCGGACCAGGTGGTTATCGACTACCTGGAGTTGAAGAAGTCGTCCTTCTTCGATCAGGTCACCGTCAAGGACGATGAACTGCAGGCTGCCTATGAAAAGGAAACCGCCAACCTCGCTGAACAGCGTCGTGCCGCGCACATCCTGATCGAAGTCAACGATAAGGTCACCGAGGCGCAAGCCAAGGCCAAGATCGAAGAAATCCAGGCACGCCTGGCCAAAGGCGAGAAGTTCGAAGCCCTGGCCAAGGAGTTTTCCCAGGACCCTGGTTCGGCCAACAATGGCGGCGACCTGGGCTTTGCCGGCCCTGGCGTTTACGATCCAGACTTCGAAACCGCCCTGTACGGTTTGAAGCAGGACCAGGTATCGGCGCCGGTGCGCAGTGCCTTCGGTTGGCACTTGATCAAGTTGCTGGGCGTTGAAGCACCTGAGGTGCCATCGTTTGCCAGCCTGAAAGACAAGCTGACCCGCGAGCTCAAGGCCCAGCAGGTTGAGCAGCGGTTTGTCGAAGCGACCAAGCAATTGGAAGATGCGGCATTCGAAGCGTCCGACCTGGCCCAGCCGGCGTCTGACCTGAAGCTGACCGTTCACACCTCGGCGCCGTTTGGCCGTGAAGGTGGCGAAGGTGTTGCGGCCAACCGTGCCGTGGTCACTGCGGCATTCAGCCCTGAAGTGCTGGATGAAGGTGCCAACAGCAGCGCCATCGAGCTGGATCCGGAAACCATCATCGTGTTGCGTGCCAAAGAGCACCTCAAACCGGCCCAACTGCCGCTTGAGAGCGTCGCTGCGGCGATTCGCACCCAGATGACCAAGGAGCGTGCGAGCGCTGCCGCCAAAGCCCATGCCGACGAGTTGATCGCCAGCCTGCGTGATGGCAAAACCGCGCTGGATCAGCCGATTGACGGCCAGGCCTGGAAGGTGACTGAAGCGGCAACCCGCAGTCAGGAATCCATCGACCCAGCCGTGCTGCAAGCCCTGTTCCGCATGCCCAAGCCTGCGGCCAAGGACAAGCCAACCTTCACCACCGTGACGCTGCGCGATGGCAGCCTGGTGATTGTGCGCTTGAACGGCGTCAACGAAGCGGCAGCCCCGACGGACGAAGAAAAGGCGCAATACCGCCGCTTCCTCGCTTCCCGTATTGGCCAGCAGGACTTCGCGGCGTTCCGCAAGCAGCTGGAAACCCAGGCAGACATCAAGAAGTACTGATGCCGGCTTGAATAAAAAAGACCCCGTCCTGAAAAGGCCGGGGTCTTTTTTTGCCCTCGATAAAGCGGCAAGTCAGGATGTCGCCACAGGTTAAGTACGTTTGCCTGAAAACTTGAGCTTGCCCCAACTCAGACCGATCACCGCCGCCAGGGTCGAAGCGGCCAATACGCTGAGCTTGGCAGCCGACAGTAAGGCCGGGTCGGAGAAGGCCAGCGATGAGATAAAGATCGACATGGTGAACCCGATCCCGGCCAACAGACCAACCAGGCCGACGCCTGTCCAGGTCACACCGTCCGGCAGCTTGCAGATGTTGAGCTTGACCAGCATCAGGCTGGCCAGCATCACGCCCAGGGGTTTGCCAAGCACCAGCGCGAAGATGACCCCCATGAACACGCCATGAGCCATCGGATCATCCAGGTTGAAGCCGTCCAGGCTCACGCCGGCATTGGCCAGGGCGAACAGCGGCATCACGCCGAAGGCCACCCACGGATGCAATGCCGACTGCACACGTTGCACCGGCGGCAACATCTCTCGTTGCGCTTCGCGCAGTTGTTTGAGGGGCTTGGCGACTTGCTGCGCACCTTCATCCGATTGCGAGAAGCGCTCCATCAGCTCGTTGAACGTGCGTTCGATGGTTTCCAGGGGGCGTTCCGTGGTGGGTTTGGAACTGACCGGCGTCATCAAGCCCAGAATCACCCCGGCGAGGGTCGGGTGCACGCCGGTCTTGAGCAGCCCGAACCATACAATCGCGCCCGGCAGCAAATAGATCGCGGCCTTGCTGATGCCCATGCGTTGGAACACCAGTACCAGCGCCAGCCCGCCTGCGGCAATCACCAAACCCATGTAATCAAGACTGGCAGTGAAGAAGATCGCGATGATCAGGATCGCCACGATGTCATCAATGATCGCCAGGGCCAGCAACAGGATACGCACACCACTGGGAATCGACTTGCCCAGCAGCGCCAGTACACCGACGGCGAAGGCGATGTCGGTCGCGGTGGGTACGGCCCAGCCGCTGGCGGCGACGGTGCCGTGGTTGAGCAAGGTGTAGATGAGCGCCGGCATCAGCACACCGCCCAGCGCAGCGCCCAAGGGCAGCGTGGCCAGTTTCAGGTTGGCGAGGGCGCCGTCTTTGATTTCCTGGCGGATCTCGGCACCGACCACCAGGAAGAAGATGGTCATCAGCCCGTCATTGACCAGAAAGTGCAGGGAGCGCGAGACGCTGTAATCGCCCAGCCCCAGGGTGATAGGCGTATTCCAGAAGTGCTCGTAGGTCGCAGCGGCGGGGCTGTTGGCCCAGATCAGCGCCGTGATCGCCGCCAGCAGCAGGACGATACCGCTCACGGCTTCGATATGGGAAAAGCGCTCAAGGGCAGACAGCGCGCCCTCGGTCAGGCGCTGAGGGCGTGGGATGGCAGGGTGTTTATCAGGCACGACAACTCTCCATTGGCGGCCCGACCAATGCTTGGCTTTTAACCTGCGCCGTGCCTTATGCAGCAACGCACCCAGGGGCGATGATAGGAAGTTGAGGAATAAGTTGTAAACAAACTTGTCATCGGCCGGACAAGGTCTTGCCCGTCATTGCACCCAGTGCCAGCGCTATCAGCGCCAGTACGGCCCAGGCAAATGCCTCTACGCCCCAGTGCTGGAGCATCAAGCCGCCGGCCAGCCCACCCCCGGCGATGCCCAGGTTCCATACCGTGACCAGCATCGATTGTGCGGCATCGGCCGAGTTGCCGGCTGACTTGGCGAGTGCAGTTTGCAGCAGGGCCGGCAGGCCACCGAAAGCCAGGCCCCAGGCCGCCACGCTGATGTAGATGCAGATCGTAGAGCTGATGCACAAACCAAGCAGCAGGGCCGCGGCGGCGAACATCGCGCAACTGATGAGGGTCAGCAACCGCAGGTGTTGATCAATCCACATCCCCACCAACCAGATGCTCACCAGGGCCATCAAGCCGAACACCAGTAACACCTGGTCGATCTCGCTGCCAATGCCGGCGGGCACCAGCAAAGGAGCGATGTAGGTGTAGAGAATGTTATGGGCCAACACGTAGGTGAAGGTCACCCACAGCACTGGGCGGATTCCCGGCAGGGCCAGCACGCGATTCAAACCCAGACGTTTGCTTGGCGGTTCACCGGCAAAATCCGGCAGTTGCCAGCGCGCCCATATCAGCAATAACAGGGTCAGGCCGGTCATGATGGCGAAGCTGGTGCGCCAACCGACCAGCGTGCCAAGCAAAGTGCCGGCGGGTACGCCGAGGGATAAGGCCAGCGGTGCGCCGAGCATGGCCACGGCGATCGCTCGACCCTGCAGATGAGGGGCAACCATGCGGCTGGCGTAGCCTGCCAGCAGCGCCCACAGCAGCCCGGCGAATACGCCCGCGAAGAAGCGCGCGACCAGGGTCACGCCGTAGTGGCTGGAAAACGCGGTGACAGTGTTGACCAAGGCAAAGCCGCCAATGGCAATCAACAGCAGGGGCCTGCGACGCCAACCACGGGTCAGCAATGTCAGCGGGATGGCCGCGAGCAATGAGCCCAAGGCGTAGAGCGTTACCAACTGCCCGACCAGCGCCTGCGACACTCCCAGCCCTTCGCTCATTTGTGGCAGCAGCCCGGCGGGCATGGCCTCGGTGAGGATGGTGATAAAGCCGGCCGAGGCCAGGGCCAGCAACCCTGCCAATGGCAAAGGGTCACGCAGGGGCGCCGTTGCGGCCAATGAAGCGTTGTCGTTCATGGGAGTCTCCTTAAAGGGCAAGGAAGCAGGGTAGGGGGCAGCGGCGCGCGGAAAAACAGGCTAAGGTACCGAACTTATCGGACATTTTTGTCCGTAATCGACCAAGGCAGCAGAGTGGACAGTCTGAGCGGGCTCTCGGTATTCGTACAAGTCGCGCAAACTCGCAGCTTTACCGCGGCGGGGCGGGTATTGGGCGTGTCATCCTCAGCCGTAGGCAAAAGCATCGCACGCATGGAAGAACGCCTGGGCGTCAGGCTGTTTCATCGCAGTACCCGCAGTATCACCCTGACCAGTGAGGGCGCGCTGTTGCTGGAACGCTCGCGGCGTATCCTGGCGGAAGTGGAAGCAGCCGAGCTGGAATTGAGCGAGGCCAGTGCTACCCCACGGGGCAAGCTGCGTATCAGCGTGCCCCAGGTGCGAGGTTTGTTGATGCCGGTGATCAGTAGCTTTATGCGTGCCTATCCGGATATCGAGTTGGACGTGGATTTTTCCGACCGTATGGTGGACGTCATCGATGAAGGCTTCGACGCGGTGATCCGCACCGGCAAGCCGCAAGACTCGCGCTTGATGGCACGTCATCTGGGGCATTACCAATTGGTGCTCGTCGGTACGCCCGGCTATTTCGACCAATACGGTACGCCACGTCAGCCCCAGGACTTGAGTCGTCACGCCTGCCTGCGGCATAAATTCTGTGCTTCCGGCAAACTGGAACCCTGGCCGCTGCGACAGGTTCCGGGTGCGGCGGAGCCGAGCTTGCGCGCGCCGCTGGTCAGCAGCACCATTGAGTCGCTCAAACATGTAGCTCAGGACGGTCTCGGTATTGCGTGCCTGCCGGACTACATGGTCAACCAGGCGGTCGCGCAAGGGCAGTTGCAGCGGGTACTGGACGAGCATCTCGAACACCGCGGCAGTTTCTGGTTGCTGTGGCCGGCCAGTCGCCATGCCTCGGCCAAACTACGGGTATTTATCGACCATATGTGTGCCGGGCTTTTTCCTACTGACGCGGCCTCACAAGCCTGAGATGTTTTACCGACGGGAATGCGCGCTTCAAGGTCGTGTTCTGTTGCACAATACCGTCCGGACCGTTTTCCACAGGATTTTCAATGTCGACATCATTTCACTTGCGTAGCCTCGGGTTGGCGCTGGTGCTGGCGGGGGCCGCGGGCTGCTCGTCACCCAAGACCGCTATCTATGAACATGAGAATTTCGACGATTCCGGTACGTTTTCCCGTGATTACCCGGTCAGCGATGTAGCGGCGTGTGAAGCGGCGCGCCGGGCCCTGCTGAGCCAGGGTTACATCATTACCAGCAGCGATCCAAAGCTGGTGGCGGGCAACAAGAGCTTCCAGCAGACCGGCGAGACCCATCTGCAGATCAGTTTCAATGTGGTGTGCGCCGCTGATGGCAAGGGCAGCAATCACTCGACGATGTTTGCCAACGCCTTGCAGGACCGCTATGCGCTGAAGAAGGTCAACAACTCCGCCAGCCTCGGCGTGGGCGTGTTGGGTTCGGTGTCGATGCCGATCGGCTCCACCGACGACTCGATGGTGAAAGTCGCGAGCGAGACCGTCTCGGCGCCGAAGTTCTACGAGCGATACTTTGCGCTGGTAGATGTGTTCCTGCCGCAGGAGGTCAAACAGGCCGAGCATATACCCGAGCAGCCCAAGGCTGACCTGGGGGTGCCTGAACCCAAGGCTGCTCCGGTAGCCGATCAGGTCGAGGCGCCGAAGGAAGCACCTGTCGTGCCGGCGGCTGCGCAGCCCCTTGCACCGCCGCCTGAGGCTGCGCCGATTGCGCCGATGACCGAGCCTGCTCCAGCGGCGCCCGCTACGACTGATCCGACCTTGCCTGCGCCGACGGAAGCGATTCCACCGTTGCCGGCACCTGCCCAATAAGGTTTATAGACATCCACAGGCCGCTATCGGGGCAAGGCCTGATGGCAGAACATTGTAACTGTGGCGAGAGAGCTTGCTCCCTCGCCACAGGTTGTGGGTTGTCTGCTCTAGCGCTCAAAAGCTCCCCCTGACTAAATCCTCCCTTCGTAGTGACGTTTAATCCTCAAGCGCAGGACTGTCATCACATCGACTTTTTTTCGTCATGACGGCACTTTAAGCTGGGTTCGCAGGTCATTGATCTGCAACCGCTTACATTTGAAGAAGGAGTCCACCATGGACGATTACCAGGAAGAGCTGCTGGAGTACCAGGCGTTCGAACTGGATCCACTGGATCCGGCCGACGATGCCACCGAGCTGTAAAGCTGACTTCAGGCGGAATGCCGCTGACTGCGGCGAAATTCCCCTGGGGTCTGGTTGTTCCAGCGCCTGAAGGCACGCTGGAAGGCCTGGGCCGAAGCAAAACCGAGCAGGTAGGCGATTTCGCCGAACGCCAGCTCCGTATCGCGTATATAAGTCAGGGCCAGATCGCGGCGCGTGTCGTTGAGAATCGCGCGAAACTGCGTGCCTTCCTCGGCCAGTTTGCGCCGCAGTGTCCAGGTTGGCAGTTTCAAACGTGCCGCCACTTCTTCCAGGTCGGGTTCACGGCCGCCATTGAGCATCGGCCCGAGCAACCGCGTAATGCGTTCGCGCAGGCTGCGGGTGCGAGTCAGCTGCTCCAATTCCCTTTCACACAGCTGTAGCAACAAATACCAGGTGCTTGGACAGTGTTGTGGGTTGCGCAGCGCCAAAGTCGGTTGGTTCAGACGCAGTTGATTGGCGTCGGCGCCGAAGTGCACCACGCCACTTCCCAGCACGTTGTAGTGTTCTTGGTAATCCGGCGCGTCGAATTCGATGTCTATGCGTTGTGCCTGCACCGGCTGTTGCGCCACGCTGGACAGTTGCTGTAACCAGCCGGCAATGATCGAGTCGACCACAAAGCGGTTATAGGCGTTGTAGGGACTGATGGAGTAGAACCGCAGCCACGCGCCTTCGGCATCTTCATGAAAGCTTGATTGCCCGCGATAGTTGGAGCCGTACAGTGCTTCAAAACGTGTGAGCGTGCGCGCCGCTTCGCGCACATTGGGGGCCTGGGCGGCGGTGACACCGGCCAGACCGACCTGGCTCAAGCGACTGAGTTGGCCCATGCGCAGGCCCAGGCTCGGGTCGCCGGTCAGTTGAATAGCCGCGTGGCCCAGGCGCATATAGCGCGGGATCGACAGGCGGGCGCCGGCTTCAGCCAGGCGCGCCGGGTCCAGGCCGTATTGCAGCAGCAGCGGTTGCGGGTCCAGGCCGTGGCTGTGGATGGCGTCGGCCAGGGTGTGCACGAAGCCCACCGACAGATCCCCCAGGCGCACCGGCTTCAAGGGCTACAGCCAGATATTCAGCAGGCGCGCGCCACGGGCATCGCCGTCAGCGAATACTTGCCCATTGCTGCTCAGAAAACTCTGGCCGGCGCTGCCCAGGTCCCAGAACTGCCCACGCAAAAATACGCTCATGCCCGCCGTGGCCTGGCTTACGGGCTGCTGGCTGATCAGGGTGAGGCGGCGCCAGGCGGCGCCTTCGCTGGTTTCTTCAGGCTTGAGGCTGACTTCAGAAGGCGTCGACACGCTCTTGAAGCCACGCCATGGACGGTCCCAGGTGTCGCGGCCGGTGACGAAGGCCGGTACTGCGATCAGTTGCGCGCCGTGCTCGTTAAGCTTGCGGTAGTTGTCCGGGTACCAGCTGTCGCTGCCGACCAGGGTACCCAGGCGCCCGGCAGGCGTATCCACCACGCTGACGACATTCTCATCGCCCGGCTCGATAAAGCCACGCTCATCATAGATCGGGTAGAGCTGGCGCTGCGGTTGGCCCAGTGGCAAGCCGTCGGCGGCAAACACCACGCTGGCGTTGTACAGCGCGCCGTGACCGACCTCCAACTGGCCCTGGATCACGCTCGGGTTGGGCAGGGCGATGGAGCCGGCCACCAGGGTTACGCCAAACTCTTTTGCCAGGCCGCCAAACACCACTTGATAGTCGCGTGCCATGGCAGGGGCCTTCATGCGCAGGTAGGCGTCATCCATGCGGTTGTCGCCGGTGGCGCTGATCCAGGCTTTAGCAAATTGCAATGGGTTGCTGACCGACAGCCAGTTCATCGCATCCTTCAAATGCGTGGCCTGGTACAGCTCGTTTTTTTCGCCCTTGAGCATCAGCCAGGTGCCGATATGTTCGGGCAACACCACGATGGTCCTGGCGTTGATCAGGCCCTGGTCGCGCGCCTTTTGCAGGTAGCTCGACAGCTTCAAATGCAGACGTTCCAGGCTTTGGTAGTCGGCAGGGAACAGCTCCGGTTGAATGCCGAGCAGGTTGCCACGATCGGCCGGTTCGCCCTCATTGACGGCGAGGGTGATGCGCAGGTCCGACAGGTAATGCGCCACGGGGCGCTCCTGGGTCCAGACCAGATACGCAGCGAGGGAGGCAACCAGGGCCATGGTGACGGTGAACGCTAGAAGTTTACGCATGGGGCAACAGACAACAGACCGGGTGCAGGGTTCGCGACTAGGGTAGGGCCCATGGCGCGGCTTGCCAAGGGGCGCTGTGCATTTGGATCAATAACTTGTCAGTTTCAGTCATTGAGCCGTGGTCCACCGCCTCTTAGTCTGTGGGACATAAACCGATGGCACGCCGTTCGAGTGCGCCACGTCCCGTGATGATCCGTTGTGGAGCTGTACCATGACCGCTGCTGCCTACCCGCACCTGCTGGCCCCGTTGGACCTGGGTTTTACCACCTTGCGCAACCGTACCCTGATGGGCTCGATGCACACCGGCCTGGAAGAAAAGCCCGGCGGTTTCGAGCGCATGGCGGCTTACTTTGCCGAGCGCGCCCGTGGCGGCGTGGGCCTGATGGTCACCGGTGGCATTGGCCCGAATGATGAAGGCGGTGTATACGCCGGGGCAGCCAAACTGACCACTGAAGAAGAGGCGCGCAAGCACAAGATCGTCACTCAGGCGGTGCACGAGGCGGGCGGCAAAATCTGCATGCAGATCCTCCACGCCGGGCGTTATGCCTACAGCCCCAAGCAGGTGGCACCGAGTGCGATCCAGGCGCCGATCAACCCGTTCAAGCCCAAGGAGTTGGATGAGGAGGGCATCGAGAAGCAGATTCAGGATTTCGTTACCTGTTCGTTGCTGGCCCAGGCCGCCGAATACGACGGTGTGGAAATCATGGGTTCGGAAGGCTACTTCATTAACCAGTTCCTCGCCGCCCAGACCAACCATCGCACCGACCGTTGGGGCGGCAGCTTTGAGAACCGCATGCGCCTGGCGGTGGAGATCGTACGCCGGGTGCGCGAAGCCGTCGGCCCGAACTTCATCATTATCTTCCGCCTGTCGATGCTTGATTTGGTGGAAGGTGGCAGTGTCTGGGAAGAAATCGTGCAGTTGGCCAAGGCCATCGAACAGGCTGGCGCGACGATTATCAACACCGGTATCGGCTGGCACGAAGCGCGGATCCCGACCATCGCCACCAAGGTGCCCCGTGGCGCCTTCAGCAAAGTCACCGCCAAATTGCGCGGTGCGGTGCAGATTCCGCTGATCACCACCAACCGCATCAACACCCCGGAAATCGCCGAACAGATCCTGGCCGAAGGCGACGCCGACATGGTCTCGATGGCGCGCCCGTTTCTGGCCGACCCGGAGTTCGTCAACAAGGCGGCAGCCGGGCGTGCCGATGAAATCAACACCTGCATCGGCTGCAATCAGGCGTGCCTGGACCACACCTTTGGCGGCAAGCTGACCACCTGCCTGGTCAACCCGCGTGCCTGTTATGAAACCGAGCTCAATTACCTGCCCGTCAAGCAGATCAAGAAAATCGCGGTGGTCGGTGCCGGCCCTGCTGGCCTGGCGGCGGCCACCGTGGCGGCCGAGCGCGGGCATCAGGTGACCTTGTTCGATTCCGCCAGCGAGATCGGCGGCCAGTTCAATATCGCCAAGCGTGTGCCGGGCAAGGAAGAGTTTTTCGAAACCCTGCGTTACTTCAAGCGCAAATTGCAGACCACTCATGTAGAGCTGTGCCTCAACACCCGTGTGGGCGTTGAGCAACTGGTGGCCGGCGCTTATGACGAGGTGATCCTGGCCACCGGTATTGCACCGCGTACCCCGGCGATCCCGGGCGTCGAGAACGCCAAGGTGTTGAGTTACCTGGACGTGATCCTGGAGCGCAAACCGGTCGGCAAGCGTGTAGCGGTGATCGGCGCGGGCGGTATTGGTTTTGACGTATCGGAATTTCTCGTCCACCAAGGCGTGTCCACCAGCCTGGATCGCGAAGCGTTCTGGAAAGAATGGGGCATCGATACCCGGTTGGAAGCGCGTGGCGGCGTGGCCGGAATCAAACCCGAGCGCCATGCGCCGGCCCGTGAAGTGTTCCTGCTGCAACGCAAGGCCTCCAAAGTGGGCGACGGCCTGGGCAAGACTACCGGCTGGATCCACCGTACCGGCTTGAAGAACAAGCAGGTGCAAATGCTCAACAGCGTCGAGTATTTGAAGATCGACGATGAAGGCTTGCATATCCGCATCGGCGCCGAGGGCGAACCGCAGGTGCTGGCGGTGGATAATATCGTCATCTGCGCCGGCCAGGACCCGCTGCGCGAACTGCATGATGGCCTGGTCGCTGCCGGCCAGAACGTGCACCTGATTGGCGGCGCCGATGTGGCGGCCGAGCTGGACGCCAAGCGCGCCATCAACCAGGGCTCGCGCCTGGCTGCCGAGTTGTAAGGCGATACCAGGGGCGGTGTTAGACTTGCCGCCCCTTTCTCATTCAGATACCTGCCGATGGGCCCTTTCGATTGGCTGCCTCATGCGCCCCTTGAACCTTTGCAGCTCGATTGGCTGAACGGGATCGAGTTGGCTGTGCTGCGCCTGGACCGTATCGACCCGCTGATCAGCGGCAACAAATGGTTCAAGCTGACCGAACACCTGGCTGAGGCCCAAGCGGCCGGCGCCAAGGGCGTGATCAGCCTCGGCGGGGCTTACTCCAACCATCTGCACGCACTGGCAGCGGCGGGCAAACGCTTTGATTTTCCCACGGTCGGCCTGCTGCGCGGCCATCCCCAAGACACGCCCACCGTGCTTGACCTCAAGGCCTTCGGGATGCAGCTGCATTGGCTGGGCTACGGCGGTTATCGGGCGCGGCATGAGCCGGGTTTCTGGCTGCCCTGGCGCGAGCAGTATCCCGACCTTTATCCGATTCCCGAAGGCGGTGGTGGGCTGGCCGGTGCGCAGGGCTGTGGGGTGTTGGTGGCGCAGGCGCGAGCGCAGTTGAGTCACCTCGGTTGGACGGATTACGACGCATGGTGGCTGGCGGCGGGCACCGGTACTACCCTGGCCGGGTTGGTGCTGGCGGAGGCGAGCGCGCATCCGGTGTACGGCGCCATGGCGGTGCCGGATGATCATGGCGTGGCGCAGAATGTGAGTGCGATGGTACAGGGTGGCTATGAATTGCTGGACGCCAGCCGAGGTGGCTTTGCCAGGGTCGATCCGCTGCTGCTCGATTTTATCCAGCACACCGAACAGGCCTGCGGGTTGCCGCTGGAGCCGCTCTATACCGGCAAGGCATTGCTGGCATTGAAGCAACAGATCGAGGCCGGACGCTTCACCCCCGGCACCCGCCTGATCTTCATCCACACCGGCGGCCTGCAAGGCCGCCGAGGCTTCCTGTAGGAGCGGGCTTGCTCGCGAACAACGTCAACTATGACGCGGGTAGCCTGAATGCACGTGGCGCCCTTGGGTTTTTCGCGAGCAAGCTCGCTCCTACAGGTATCGGCTATCAGTTGGCGGGCTTGTGCCTGCGCGGCATCATGCGCAAAGCAGTGTTATCGCGCACCACATAATGATGAAAGATCCCCGCCAGTGCATGCAGGCCGATCAACCAATAACCGACCTGGGCGAACAGCACATGCCAGCCTTCAATCTCCTCGGCCAGCGCCTTGTTTTCTGCAATCAGCGGCGGCAATTCGATCCCATAGAACATCACCGAATGCCCTTTGGCGCTGACGATCAACCAACCGGCAATCGGCAGCCCGATCATCAACGCATACAGCGCCCAATGCATCAGCTTCGCCAGCAGGCTCTGCCATTGCGGCGGTGTCGGCACGATCTTCGGCGCCACCCCCAGGCTGCGTGCGAACAGGCGAAGCCATACCAGCACAAACACGGTAAGGCCGAGCATAAAGTGCATTTCCACAATCAGCGTGCGCGCACCGCTGCCTTTGGGGAATTGCCCGCGTAACTCAATGCAGGCGTAGACCACCGCCAGCAGCACCACCATCAACCAGTGCAACGCAATCGACATGGTGCTGTAGCGCGTATCGGAATTTTTCCACGGCATTGCTGTGTTCCTCACTCATCAGGGCATACCTCCGCTCTTTAGCGACGGAGTACGTTAACTGTATGCCCGTTTTAAGCGTTTCG
Organism: Pseudomonas paralactis; assembly: GCF_001439735.1. Lineage (GTDB taxonomy): Bacteria > Pseudomonadota > Gammaproteobacteria > Pseudomonadales > Pseudomonadaceae > Aquipseudomonas > Aquipseudomonas paralactis. Next base: position 87,546 of record NZ_JYLN01000001.1, on the reverse strand, counting down.
CTCGTTGCCAATGCCGTTGCCTTGATCCTGGTCAGTAGCTTTGCGGCATTTCCCCGCGTGCCAGGCGGGCATTGATGTCGGCGATGACCTTCGGCAGGTCGGTGATGGTGTCGATCAGGTAGTGCGGGCGCGAGCCTTCGAACATCGTTTCGATGCGCCGGCGCTCGCTGGCCAGTGTGGCGCTGTCCAGGGCACGGAATTGCTCATAGGTCAGGCCCAGGGCGTTGCCCGAACAGGTCAGCGCGACGGTCCACATCCCGGCACGACGGCCCTCAAGAATACCCGGCACGGTGTCGTCGACCTTCACGCACGCCGCTACATCATCAATGCCCAGGGCAATCACATTGGCCAGAGCCTGGGCCGGCCAAGGGCGGCCGTTGGGGACTTCGTCGGTAGCGACCACGTGGTCGGCGACATAGCCGTTGGTGGCGGCCAGGGCGACGACCTTGTCCATCACCTGCTTGGGATAGCCGGAGCAGGAGCCGATCTTGATGCCTTGCGCGCGTACACCGGCCAGGGTGTCGAGGGCGCCGGGGATCAGGGCTGAGTGTTCGGCGATCTTCTCGATTTGCAGCGGCATGAAACGCTGGTAGATGGCGGTCACGTCATCATCGGTCGGTGTGCGGCCGAAGGCCTTGCGGTAGCGCTCGGCAACGAGCGGCTGATCGCACAGGGTGCGGATATGGTCCCACTTGCCCATGCCCATAGGGCCACGGGCTTCTTCGATAGAGACTTGCACGTCGAACTCGGCAAACGCCTCGACAAAGATCTGCGTGGGGGCGAAGGAGCCGAAGTCGACCACGGTGCCGGCCCAGTCGAGGATAACGGCCTGGAGGGTGTTGGGGTTTTGATAGTTCATGGTTCAGGTCCTGTGGGTAATGAAATTCATGTAGGAGCGAGCTTGCTCGCGAAAAACTCCCGGGCATCGCGTTGAATCAGAATGCCCGTGTCATCGTTAACGGTCTTCGCGAGCAAGCTCGCTCCTACACATTTCTTGCAGCACGTCGGCGATAGCCTTGACCGCCGCCTGCATACCGGCCGCATCGACATGGCCGATGCAGCCCACGCGAAAGGTTTCCACCTGGGTCAGCTTGCCGGGGTAAAGGATGAAACCCTTGGCCTTGACCCGTTCGTAGAAGTCCTTGAACTGGTAGCGTGGGTCTTTTGGTGCGTGGAAGGTGACGATGATCGGCGCCTGGATCGCCGCCGGCAGGAAACTGCGCAGGCCCAGCGCAGCCATGCCGTCCAGCAGTGCCTGACAGTTGTCGGCGTAGCGTTGATGACGGGCGGGCAGGCCGCCTTCTTCGGCGTATTGCAGCAACGCTTCATGCAGGGCCGCGACGACGTGGGTCGGTGGGGTGAAACGCCATTGTCCGGTCTTGGCCATATAGGTGTGCTGGTCGAACAGGTCCATCGCCAGTGAGTGGCAGTTGTCCTGGGACGCGGCCAGCGCAGCTTTTTCGGCAAAGACAAAGCCCATGCCCGGTACGCCTTCCAGGCATTTGCCCGAGGCGGCGATCAGCGCCTCGAACGGCACTTCGCGAGCATCAATCGCCAGCGCGCCGAAAGAACTCATGGCATCGATGATCAGGCGCTTGCCGTGATTCTGGACGACCTGGGCAATCTGCGGCAGTGGGTTGAGAATCCCGGTACTGGTTTCGCAATGGATCAGCGCCACATGGGTGATGGCGCTGTCGGCCTGCAGCAGGCGATCTACATCGGCAGCGGTGGTGGGCTCGTCTTCGGCGGTTTCAAAGGTGCTGAATTCGCGGCCAAGCACCTCGCAGATTTTCGCCAGGCGCTTGCCGTAGGCGCCGTTGATCAACACCAACACCTTGCCATTGCGCGGGACCAGCGTGCCGATGGCGGCTTCGACGGCGAAGGTGCCGCTGCCTTGCAATGGCACGCAATGGTGGCTGTCGGCAGCATTGAGGATGGCCAGCAGTTGCGCGCAGGCGCTGGCGGTGAGCTGGTTGAAGCGATCATCCCATGACCCCCAATCCACCATCATCGCCTGACGGGTGCGGGGCGAAGTGGTCAGGGGGCCAGGGGTCAACAGGATCGGCGCGGCAGTGGTCATCTCAAATCCTCGCAAGGGTCGGGGTTGAAGCTACGGCGCCTAAATTGCAGTTTGGCTTGTTATCAATCAAATTGTTTGTTGTTATGCGAGCTATCAGTGAGGCCGATAGCTATGAACCTGTTCCAACTGCGTGCATTCGATGCCGTGGCCCGCGAGGGCAGTTTTACCCGTGCTGCGGCGCGGCTGTTCATCAGCCAGCCGGCGGTGACCGGGCATATCAAGGCGCTTGAAGAGCATTATCAGATTGCGCTGTTGCGCCGTACCGCCCGGCGCGTGGAGTTGACCGAAGAGGGCGCACGCCTGGCGGCCATCACCCGGGCCATCTTCGGCCTGGTCGATGAAGCGCAGACCATACTGGAGGCCAACCGCCAGTTGCTCACCGGGCGCCTGGAAGTGGCCGCGGATGGCCCGCACCTGGTGATGCCGATGATCGCCAGCCTGCGCTCGCGCTACCCGGGCATTACCGTGAACCTGCGCCTGGGCAATGCCCAGGAAACCCTGGCGGCGCTGCTGTCCGAACATGCCGATGTGGCCGTGCTCACCGAGGTGGAGCCGCGCAATGGCCTGCACCTGCAACCTCTGGACGAGTCACGGATTTGCGCTCTGGTGCCGGCAGCGCATCCGTGGACAAAGCAGCCTGACGGGATTGAACTGGCGCAGCTGCATGAGGTGATCATGGTGCTGCGTGAGCCCAGCTCCATTACCCGGCGCACATTCGATGACGCGTGCCTGGCGGCGAACGTACAGCCCAAGGTGCTGCTGGAACTGGACAGCCGTGAAGCCGTAACCGAGGCGGTCGCGGCCGAATTGGGGGTAGGGGTGGTGTCGTCGATGGAGGTCAGCCCGGACCCGCGGGTGCACGCTGTGCCGATCCTCGGCGATGGCCTGCTGAACCGGCACACGCTTGGCTGCATGGAGCGGCGTCGTTCGCTGCGCTTGATTCAGGCCTTTTTCGAGTTGGCGTGAAGGCTGTCACGCACGATCTCCAAAAAGCTTGCCACCACGCGGCGTGAGCTCTGTTCTTTCAGGCACACCAGGGTTTCTTTCATGCGCTGGGTGCAATCGCGGATCGGCATGGCGTACACCCGTGCGTCGGCGCCCAACTCTGCCGCCGATACCACGCCCACGCCAATGCCCACCACCACCGCTTCACGTGCGGCTTCGCGGCCTTCCACCTGGATCGCCGGGCGAATGCGCAGGCCGGCCTGGCGCATTTCCTGCTCCAGGGTCTGACGGGTCACCGAGCCGATTTCCCGCAGTACCAACGGCGTGTCATCAAGGTCGGCCAGGCAGATGGACTCGCGCCCGGCCCAGGGATGATTGCGGGCGACAAACGCCAACAGTTGGTCGTCAGGCAATGGCAGCGACAGCAGGCGTGCATCGTCGACATCGCGGCCCAACAGCGCCAGATCGGCCTGGTAGTTGTACAGGCGCAACAACGATTCATCGGTGTTGCCGGTTTCGATCTTCACGCTGATCCCCGGGTACAACCGGCAGAACCGTGCAATCTGCGGCAACACGTGCACAGGGGCATCCACCGCCAGGGTCAGGGTGCCAGTCAGCAGGGCGCGGGAGTCCTGCAGTAATTCTTCGGCCTGCGCCTCGATCACAAACAGGCGCTGAGTAATGCCCAGCAGGCGTTCACCCAGGTCGGTCAGGCGGACCGAACGTTTGTTGCGGTGAAACAGCAACACGCCGAAGCGCTCTTCGAGTTTGCGCACCTGGTCGGAAATGGCAGGCTGGGTCAGGAACAGGCGCTCGGCGGCGCCGGTAAAACTGCCGTGCACGGCCACTGCATGGAAGGCTTTGAGCTGGGCATGGGAAACCGACATGGCGCGTCCTCTTACAAGCTGAACTTATATTTGAAATACGATAAATCGATTTTACCTATTAGTCAGCCATTGCTTTGATGCACCTCAGTCGCCGTAGGTTGAGTCCTACAACCTCGGTGACCATGGGCGCAGGCAAACCGCGTTCATCTGACCAATACCGTGCCCTCCCAGGCCCGGTATTGCAGTGCTCAACCATAAAAAAAACAGGCGTTTTCTTTCGATTCTGCCGGCACACTCACATCTGAGGTCAGAACCACCATGAATATCCCTATGGGTAGCATCAAGCGTTGGCGCGTGCAGATTTTCGCCATCACCTGGCTGGCGTACGCCGCGTTCTATTTCACCCGCAAAGCCTTCTCGGTGGCGAAACTGGGAATCGGCGACGACCCCAGCTTCCCCCTCGATAAAATGATGATGGCCAACCTGGATGGCCTGTATCTCGCGGCGTACGCCGTGGGCCAGTTCACTTGGGGTATGCTCGCCGACCGCTTCGGGCCACGGGTAGTGGTGCTTGGCGGCTTGCTGATTTCTGCCGCCGCCGCGCTGGTAATGGGCACGTTTGCCACCTTGCCGATCTTTATCACTTGCATGTTGATCCAGGGATTGGCGCAGTCCACCGGCTGGTCGGGGTTGTGCAAAAACCTCGGTAGTTTCTTCCCGGCTCAGCAGCGGGGTCGGGTGTTGGGGCTGTGGAGTTCGTGTTATGCCTTTGGCGGCCTCGTGGCTTCACCGTTTGCCGGATGGTGGGCCTATACGCTGATCGGTAGCTGGCACGCGGCGTTTATTTCCAGCGCTGCGGTGGTAGCGGTGGTGGCCGTGCTGTTCTTTATGTTCCAGCGCAATACCCCGCAGGATGTGGGCTTGCCGGCGGTGGAGCCCGAGCCGGTCTTGAGTGCCGAAGAGGCTGCTGCTGAAAAGCGCGTCAGTGTGCTCGAACCGTTGCGCGCCATTCTGCGCAACCGCACGGTGTTGACGCTGGGGCTTGCGTACTTCCTGCTCAAGCCGGCGCGCTACGCGATTTTGTTGTGGGGGCCGGTGATCGTCTACGAACAGATGCCGTCGGTGGGCAAGGTCGGCGCGGCCATCGTGCCCACCGCGTTTGAGTTGGCCGGTTTGCTCGGGCCGGTACTGATCGGTCTGGCTTCCGACAAACTGTTCGGCGCCCGGCGGATGCCGGCCTGTGTGCTGAGCCTTTTGGCGTTGACCGTGGCCCTGGCGTTGTTCATGGGCGCGCTGCACACCGGCAGTGTGGTGCTGGTGATGGCCTTGCTGTTTGTCATGGGCCTGACCCTGTACGGCCCGGACTCGATGATCAGCAGCACCGCTGCCATTGATTTCGGCACTGCCAGGGCCGGTGCCACGGCGGCCGGGTTTGTGAATGGTTGCGGGTCGGTGGGCGCGATCCTTGGCGGCCTGCTGCCGGGCTACTTCGATACCGTCACGGTGTTTATTGTGTTTGCCGGCGCGGCGCTGTTTTCTTCACTGGTGTTGATGCCCTACTGGAACGCCAGGCCCGCTGTTCTGGCCCAGGTGGGGGACTTCATACCGGATCGCAGTGCCAGCATCAAACCCCTGCGCACCTGAGGTGTCTGGCCGGTTTTTTGGTGGATTAGCGTGTTCTTGCGCTATAAACTCTGCCCCCAAAGCGCCGGCCAGTAGACGTTTCGGCGCGACGGGAATAAGAGAGTGAGTCATGGGCGCACAGTGGAAAGTCAAACATAAAGAAGCGGCAGCCAACGCCAAGGGCAAGATTTTCGGCAAGCTGGTGAAAGAAATCACCATCGCCGCCCGCAATGGCGCCGATACCGCGACCAACGCGCACCTGCGCCTGGTGGTCGAGCAGGCCAAGAAGGCCTCGATGCCCAAGGAAACCCTGGATCGTGCGATCAAGAAGGGCGCCGGTCTGCTCGGTGAAACCGTGCAATATCACCGCGTGACCTACGAAGGGTTTGCCCCGCATCAGGTGCCCCTGATCGTCGAATGCGTCACCGACAACATCAACCGCACCGTGGCGGAAATCCGCGTGGCGTTCCGCAAGGGCCAATTGGGCGCTTCCGGTTCGGTGGCCTGGGATTTTAACCACGTCGGTCTGATCGAAGCCTCGCCGGACACCCCGGACGCTGATCCGGAAATGGCCGCCATCGAAGCCGGCGCCCAGGATTTTGAAGACGGCGAAGAAGAGGGCACCACCCTGTTCATCACCGAAACCACCGACCTGGATGCTGTGCAGAAAGCCTTGCCGGAGCAAGGGTTCACCGTGCTGTCGGCCAAGCTGGGCTACCTGTCGAAGAACCCGGTCAGTGGTTTGTCCGATGAGCAGATGGCTGAAGTCGAGGCGTTCCTGGAAGGCCTGGACAACCATGATGATGTGCAGGATATGTTCGTCGGCCTGGCGGGCTGATTTCTATCTGAGTACACGCGGTCAAATGGCCTTGTAGGAGCGAGCTTGCTCGCGAAAAACGTCAACGATAACGCGTGCATCCTGAATAAGCGCAGCGCCGGTGAGTTTTTCGCGAGCGAGCTCGCTCCTACAGTTAGATAGCGTGCAGCAAGGCTTTGATCTCTTCGAAGCTCGGTCGCGTCAGCACATCCGGCTGGCAGCAGCGTTGTTGCAGTGCCTGCAAGCTTTCGTCACTGGCCTCAACCCGCTCCAACAACTCCCCCAGCAGCACCCCGAACGCGCGCACTTCAATACGCTGCAACGCACGGGTTTCAAGCGTGTCCGTCGTGGCATGGAAGGACGCCGCGCCAAAGTCTCCCAGCAAGCAATCACCTGCTGCGTTCCACAAAATATTGTGACCATACAGGTCACCATGGGTAATGCCGTGCCGATGCAGGTGCGCCGCCACCGAAGCAATGCCCCGCGCCATGCGCAGTGCCACGTCCAGGCTGAAACGGGTGGTGGGTGCGTAGACATCCCGCGTGCACGACGCCAGGCTCGGCAGGGCCGCGAGGTTGCGGTAACTCGGGTCGATCAGGTCCATCACCAGGGCGGCCTGGTTATCGGGATGGCCGACGACGCGTCCTTCAACCTTGATCAGGTTGGGATGCAGACCGGCAGCGATGCAGGCTTGCATTTCATGCAGCGGTGAACCGTCGCTGGTGATGGTGCCCTTGTACAGCTTGACCGCGACCGGCAACGCCTGGGGTTTCCACAGTGCCTTGCGAATAATCCCCGAAGCGCCTTCGCCAAGGACTTCGCCCATGTCCAGTTCCTGCCAGGCGATGTTCGGCGTCGCCTCATCACTGCTCACCTGCACGGCCATTTCCACCGGGTTACCGGCGTAGGCCAGCCAGGTCAGGCTCGGCAGGGTCAGCAGCCACTGCGGCAGATGAGTGAGGCGATTGGAGGCGATACGGATCAACTCCAGGTTTTGGCACTGGGCCAGGCTTGGCGGCAGGTCGGTCAACTGGTTACCGGCCAACATCAACTTTTGCAGCAGCGGGCGCTGGCCCAGCTCATCGGGCAATTGGCTGATGCAGTTATCGGTGAGGATCAGCCAGCGCAACTGGGGCGGCAGGGCGGCGGCGGGCACGCGGCTGATCTGGTTGGCCTTGAAACCGATCATGCTCAGCTTCGCGCACTGGCCCAGGCACGCTGGCAGCTCGGTAAAGGCATTGTCCGAACAGAACAACACCCGCAGGTGCGTCAGACGGTGCAGGTCGTCGGGCAGGCTGCTCAGGGCGTTGCCGGTGAGGTTGAGGGTTTCCAGGGAGTCGGCCAGGTCGAAGATTTCCCGGGGGAATTCGGTCAGCCCGCAGGCCAGGTCCAGGCGCTTGGCACCGGCCAAATGGCCGGCCTTGAGTTGGGCGAGGGTATTCATGAACAGCGCGGCACTCGGAAGGGGGCGTAAAAGGCGCTCATGATAGCGGCTCGGGTGCGGTTTGCGGGCAGAGCGTTTGCAATTGGTGCAGTCGGCTGGCGGTGCGGGCGAGGTCGATGGCCTGGCCTTCCAGGGATTTATCCAGCGGCTGGTGACCGATGAGGGTCAGGTGTTTGTCCTGGTCGTAGAGCACGTCCACCAGGTTGATAAAGCGCTGTTGCACGGCGATGGGGCATTCGGCCAACTGCGGCAGGCCGTCGATGATCCAGTGGTCGAAGTCCTGGCACAGCAACAGGTAATCCATCACGGCGGTGAGCTGTTCGCACAGATCGTTGAAGGTGAACAGGATGGTCGGTGCCTGATGGCTTCGGCACAGCAACTGCCGGTTGCCAACCGTCAGGGTTTGCGCCGGACCATTGGTTGCGGGTACACCAAGGCTTTCGCGCTGGGCCGATGTACCCGGCCACACATACTGGCCACGAGTGAAACGTTGTTGCGCATGGGCCTGGGGCAGGCTGCGAAAATCCTGGGACGCGCTGACTTCCAGCACATCCATGCGGGCGGCGATCAGGTCGATCACCGGTTTGAAGCGTTCGTGGTACAGCGGGTTGGGCAATAACCCTGCGGGCGGGTAGTTGGACGTTACCAGCACCAGCACGCCGCGTTGGAACAGGGCTTTGAACAAGCGGCTGATGAGCATTGCATCGCCGATATCGTGCACATGGAACTCGTCAAAACACAGCACCCGGCAACCTGCGAGCAACCGATCCAGAGTAACGCCCAAGGCATCCTCATGCTCACGGTTCACAAACATGCCCTGGTGCAGCCGGGCAAAGAAGCCGTGGAAATGCACGCGTTGTTTCTCGGCCATGGGCAGCGCCTGGAAAAAACCGTCCAGCAGCCAGCTTTTGCCTCGCCCTACCGGGCCGTGCAGGTACAGGCTGCGCGTGGCCTGGCCGTTAAGCAGGTGCTGGGCCTCGCGATTCAGGGCGGTAATCGCCCGGATCTGGCCATCACTGAGGGTATAGCCCTGTTGCTCGGCCTTTTTTTGAAAATAGGCGGGAATGGGCGAGGCGCCCCAGGCGTCGGTTTTTTTACCCAGCAGGCGCTGGAGCAGGGCAAGCACGGCCAAGAATAATCACTCTGTATTGCGGTGGTCGCTCACTGTAGGACGCTCGATGCCATTTGACCAATAGGGAAGGGCGCCACACCGTGCAAACTGGCACTTTCACGTTAACTGGCTAACCTCATACACAGTTGTCACCCCTGTATAAGGAATTGGGGCAGTGAAGGGATCGGCGGTATTGGCTGTCATGGGCGCGATGCTCTACAACACGGCTTCTGCTGCGCAACTCCAGGTGGAGGTGCGCATCGACGTGCAGCGGGGTTGCCAGTTAGTGGGCACCACTCGCACTGCGGGCATCGAGCAACTTGGCGTATTGGATTTCGGCAGCGGCCCGCGTCTGGATGACCCGGCCGGCCCCCTGAGTGCGGCCCTGATCAGCCAGCGCCAGCCGCGCCTGGAGTGCAACCCCGATACGCCTTACCAAATGCGCGTTGACGGCGGCCTGCACGGTGGCGTGGGCGAGGTGCGTTACCTCGTCACTGCGACGCCCTCAAGCAAACCCATTCCTTATCGCATTTATGCCGATGCTGCACGGTTGATCCCCTTGCCGGTGGACGTGCCGGTCAGTGGCCGCGTACCGGACACCGGCTCCGTTGACTTGCCGTTGTATGGCCGTATCGAACCGCTCAAAGACGTCCCGGCGGTGGGGCGTTATTCCGACCTGCTCAAGGTCACGGTCACATGGTAAGCCGCTATCTGGCCGTTGCGGCCCTGGGCGGTCTGCTGTTGTTGGCCGAGGACGCGCAGGCGGCCGTGGCCAGCGGGCAGATCCACGCGCGGTTGGTGATTACCGCCAGTTGCGAAGTCAGCAAAGGCGTGGAGCGCGCGCCGGTGACGCCCGAAGGCGGCACTGCACTGTTGGATTTCGGCAGCCAGGGCCCGACCTGGAACGACACCCTGGGCGCGACCATTTCCGATGGCGACAAGGCGCCGCTGTCGGTGTCCTGCAACCCGTCGTTGGTCAGCAGTTTTACCGTGACCATCGACGGTGGCGCCCATGGCGACGGTACCACGCGCCGCTTGAGCAACGGGCGCCAGACCATTCCCTACCGGCTATCGGCCGATGCGCTGGGCCAAAGTGCCTACCGCATCGGTCAGCAACGCAATTTCGTCGTGACCCAAGGCGCACAGGTACCCATTCCGGTATTCGGCTCCGTGGTGGCGAATACCAGGGCCCTACCGGCCGGCATCTACACAGACACCCTGACGGTGACTCTGGATTGGTAAACCATGAGGATGGATATCATGCATGTACTCGTAGCGCGAATGGGCGTGTGTGCCCTGGGCCTGGCAATGGCCTCCAGCCTGAACGCGGCGACCACGGTCACCGGGCAGATCAGTTCGAGCCTGACCCTGATCGCCAGTTGCCAGGTCAACGGCTCCGGGGCGGCCACCGGGCTGAATTTCGGTAGCTTGAACTTCGGCACCACCAACAGCCTGTTTACCAACGCCGACGCTCAGTTGCTCGGCGGTACCGGTACCGGCGGGGCGTTGTCGATCCTGTGTTCGGCTGGCACCGCGCCAACGATCAAGGTGCGTGCCGGTGCCCACGATGGTGCTTCCCCCGGTGGCACTCGCGCGCTGGCCGATGGCGGGGGTAACTTCGTGCCTTACGATTTCTACACCGACAGCGGGCGTTCCGCGCTGTTGGCGATCGATGGCGTGGTGACGCTCGCCACCAGTACCGGCGTGGCGCAAACCGTCAATCTTTACGGTCGGGCAGTGGGCAAGGCGGGCCTGCCGGCAGGTACCTACACCGATACCGTGGCCGTGGAGCTGACGTTCTGACCCTGTGGCTCAGGCTAGGGTTGGCCTGTGGATTGGCGCTGCCGCTGCCGTTGCCTGCCGCGACGAGCCAGAGCTTCCAGGTCAGCGCGACCATTACCCCTGGCTGCCTGATCGTGGGCGGCGGGTCCAACTACGGCGCGTTGAGCTATGGCAGCTATTCGGCACTGGCCACCAGTACGGTCACAGCGGCCCTGACCGGCGGTGTGACCTTGCAATGTACACCGGGGGTGGCGCTGAGCATGAGTGTCGATGGCGGCCTTTACAACAGTGCCGGGCGCAATTTGCAGCTCAACAGCGGCAGCGCGCGGGTGGCCTATCAATTGTTTCGCGATGCGGCGTTCAGCCAGAGCCTGGGGGTCAACCAGAGCGTCAGCGTGACTTACAGCGATGCCAACACCATCAGCCTGCCGATTTACGGGCGGGTGGTATTACCGGGCAATCAGCCTGGGGGGACGTACAGCGACACGCTGCAGGTGCAGCTGTCGTGGTAGGGCTAACGGTATTGAGGAGTGGATTTATGCGTTCAACTTCCCGGCGGTGGTGGGCCGCGGGTATTGCCTTGGGACTTTTGTGCAATGCAGGGCTGGTGCAGGCGGCCAGCTCGGTGCTGATCTGGCCCATCGACCCGGTGCTGGAGGCCGATCAACAGGCTAGCGCGCTGTGGCTGGAGAACCGCGGTACGGAGACGGCCAACCTGCAAATCCGCGTATTTGCCTGGAGCCAAAACGGCTTCGACGAGCAGTACCAGAACCAGCGCGACGTGATCGGCAGCCCGCCGGTGGCCAAAATCGAGCCCGGCCAAAAGCAACTGGTACGCCTGACCCGCACCCGCGAAGTGCCGCCGGGGCAGGAACTGGCCTATCGCATCATCATCGATGAAATCCCCTCGGCGCTGCAGGTGCCGGCGCCGCCGGAAGGCAAGAACACGGCAGCGGCGATTCGCTTTCAGATGCGTTATTCGGTACCGCTGTTCGCCTACGGCGCCGGGTTGTGGAGCAAGGACGACGCGACCCGCCAACGCGACCCCAAGGGTGCAGGCAAGCCGGACTTGAGCTGGCAAAAGGTCAACGTAGGTGGGCGCAGTTACATCGAGGTGCGTAACCAGGGCGCCGTGCATGCGCGGCTCACCGATGCCTCGTTCAAACAAGGCGGGCAGACTCGGCCATTGGTAGAAGGTTTGCTCGGCTATGTGCTGCCGGGCGCGAGTATGCGCTGGCCGGTGCCGGATGCCGTATCGGCCGACCAGCCGTTGCAGGTCAGGGTCAACGGCGCGCCGCAATTGGAGAGCCTGGCGCCCAAGCGATAACGGTTATGTCGCGCAACGGGTACACGCCCGGGTTTTAACAGGATGGAGATGTCCATTGAAGGACACAACGCCATGGTGAGTCGTGGCTGGGCTCGGGTTTTATGGCCGTCGGTGGCAGTGGCAAGCGGGCTGTGGGGCGCCGCGATGGCAGGCGACTTGCCGCCGCCGCCCGGCAGCATGGAGGCAGTTGCCGATGCACAGCTGTTTCTGGAACTGGTGGTCAACCAGATGGACACAGGCCGCGTCATTGCGGTCGACCAGCGCGCCGGCCAGTTGTTCGTGCCGGCCAGCGCGTTGCAGGAAGTGGGCATGAAACTGCCCGGCGAGCCTGTCGGCAGCGTGGCCCTGGACCAGGTTCCCGGGCTGCACAGTGACTACGACAGCAATGGCCAGCGGCTGTTGCTGGATGTGCCGCCGTCCTGGTTGCAAGCGCAGTTTATCGGCAACCGCAACACCTATCCGCGCACCCAGGCCATGAGCAGCTTCGGCGCCTTGCTCAACTATGACGTGTATTTCAATGACACCGATGACGGCGGCAGCTACCTCGCCGCCTGGAACGAAGTGCGGCTGTTCGACACCTGGGGCACCTTGTCCAACACCGGACAGGTGCGCCAGACCCTGGCCGATGGCATCAATGACAATGCCCTCGGTAACGGTTATCGGCGTTACGACACCACTTGGCGATTTTCTGATGATGAGCGCTTGCTCACCTACGAGGCTGGCGATGTGATCAGCGGCTCGTTGCCCTGGAGCAGCTCGGTGCGCCTGGGCGGGGTGCAACTGTCCCGAGACTTTGCCGTGCGCCCGGATTTGGTCACTTACCCTTTGCCGCAGTTCGCCGGTGAGGCGGCAGTGCCCTCGTCGGTGGACCTGTTTATCAATGGCTATAAATCCGACACCGCGCAGCTGCAACCCGGTCCTTATACCCTGACCAACGTGCCCTTTATCAATGGTGCCGGGGAGGCTGTCGTGGTGACCACCGACGCCCTCGGGCGCCAGGTATCGACCACGGTGCCGTTCTACGTAACCAGCACCTTGCTGCAACAAGGCTTGACGGATTTTTCGGTGGCTGCCGGTACCTTGCGTCGTGACTACACCCTGCGCGATTTCGGTTATGGGCCGGGCGTGGCCAGCGGCACCTTTCGCTATGGCTACTCCGACAACCTGACCCTGGAAAGCCACGCCGAAGCCTCCAGCGACCTGACCCTCGGCGGGCTTGGCGGCAACCTGCGCCTGGGCAACTTCGGCGTGCTCAATACCGCCCTCAGCCAAAGCCAGTTCGACAGCCGCAGCGGCCAGCAACTGAGCCTCGGCTACCAGTACAACAGCACCCTCTACAGCCTGATGTACCAACGTGTCGAACGGCGCGATGACTACGCCGACCTGACCCTGGTCGACACCCCATACGCCAGCCTCAGCAAGCGCAGCGAGCAAGTGACGCTGAGCCTCAACCTTCAACGTTTCGGCAGCCTGGGCCTGGGTTATTTCGACGTGCAGGCGGCAGACGATTCGCGCACGCGCCTGCTCAACCTCAGCTGGAGCAAACCGCTGTGGCGCAACACCAGCTTCTACCTGTCGGCCAACCGCGAAATCGGCGACAGCAACTGGGCCATGCAGGCGCAACTGGTGATCCCGTTCGACCTCAACGGCAGCCTGGCCTTAAGCACCGAGCGCAGCAAAGATGGCGCCAGTCGCCAGCGCATCAACTACAGCCGCGCGGTGCCCAGCGAAGGCGGCGTAGGCTACAACCTCGGCTATGCCCAGGGTGATGCGCCGAGCTATCGGCAGGCCGACCTGACCTGGCGCTTGCAGTCAGTGCAGTTGCAGGCCGGCGTGTACGGCAGCAGCGATGCCGAAACGCGCTGGGCGGATGCCAGCGGCTCGCTGGTGTGGATGGGCGGCGAAACCTTTGCTGCCAACCGTATCAATGACGCGTTTGTGGTGGTGAGTACCCAGGGGTTCGCCGGGATTCCAGTGCGCTACGAAAACCAGCTGGTGGGCCAGACCGACCGCAACGGTCATTTGTTGGTGCCGTGGAGCAGTGCGTATTACCGCGGCAAATATGAGATCGACCCGCTGAACCTGCCGGCGAATGTACAGAGCCCCAATGTGGAACAGCGCGTTTCGGTACGCCGAGGCAGCGGCTATCTGTTGGAGTTTGCGCTGCACCGGGTGCTCGCCGCGAGTGTCACGCTGGTGGACCGCCAGCATCAGGAGTTGGCGCTGGGCAGCCTGGTGCTGCACGAGCAAAGCAACACTCAGGCGGTGGTGGGGTGGGATGGGCTGGTCTATCTGGAAAATCTCAGCGCCCACAATACCCTGCAGGTCACCCTCGGTGAGGGGCGTACCTGCCAGGCGACATTCGACATCGATGAGCAACAACAGGACGTGCCCCTGATCGGGCCGTTGGTATGCCAGTGAGCGTTTGAGCAAGGAGGCTGCGGGTGAGGGGCAAGGCATGGCTGTATGGGGCAGGGCTGTTGTTATCCGGGCAGGCTATGGCCGTGTGTTCGGTGGTTTCCACGGTGCCGGCCAGTTTCGGTTCGATCAGTTCGATGACGGTGCGCAGCGCGGCGCAGACCAGTTCCACCACCAACTCCGGGTTGAGTTGCACCCAGGCGTTGATTTCACTGCTGGTGTCTACCGACCACTTCTACGCCACGATCACCTCGTCCACAGCTGGCATGGTCGGGCCGACCGGTGATGTGATTGGCTACACGATTTATGGCAACAACAGCACCAGCTATCCCATCACCCGAGGCGCCCAATTCGATTTCGGCGGTGCTGGCGGCATTGCCCAGAGCATTGGCCTGATCGCCGGGCCCGGAGCGAAAACCGTGCCGTTGTACCTGAGCAGCATTACCGGCAGCAATATCGCAGCGGGGCTGTACACCGAGACACTGAACATTGCCTGGGTGTGGAATTATTGCTCGGGGATCGGCCTTGGCGGCATTTGCCTGGGGCGTGATACGGGCAGCGGCACGGCGAGCCTGACCGTCAGTATGACAGTGACCAATGACTGCCAGATCACCGCGCCGAATATCAGCTTTGGCAGCGCGCCGGTGGTCAGTGGGTTTACCGCAGTGACCGGCCAGACCATCAATATTGCCTGCACCAAAGGCAGTGCCTACACGGTGGGCTTGAGCGATGGCCAGAACCCGGTCAGCGTCGGCGGGCGCCGGCGCATGGTTTCGGGCAGCAACTACCTGGCCTATGACCTCTTCAAAAGCGCCGGCACCACGCGCTGGGGCAGCGTCGGCGCGGCGCGGCGGGCCAGTTCCACGGCGGAGGTCAACCCCGGCAATGGGTTGGGCATCGGCAGCCAGGTATTTAACTACAACGCGCGCATCTACACTGACCAGCCCACGCCACCCAGCGGCACCTATCTGGACAACGTGGTGCTGGACGTAGGCTTTTAAAACTTCATCAGCGCCGGGGTGGGTTGGTCTGCCGGGCTGACCATTGCGTAGTTGTAGCCGCCGCCCGACCAGTACTCGGCCTGCAAGCCATCGGCGCTGCGGCTGCCACGGGGCAGGAACCCATTGTTCGGGCCCGGCGGGCGGATATAAAAGCTGATGCGTCGGCCCTGGGGGTCCTGGTACAGCACCATGGCCGCTGCACCCTGATCGGTGGTGAGCAGGCGCCCGCTGACCGGCTTGAAGCCTGCCTGGCTGAGGTCGGGCAGGCGATGGGCTTGATTGAAGTAGCGGTCGAGCCAGGCCTGCATATTGCCGCTGCCCTCGTCGTTGTAGTCGGCGGGCATGATGCCGTCCTGAGCAAACAGGCGATAAGCCTGCATGGCATCGGTCATCGGCAACGGCTGTGGCTGGGTGGCTTCGCGGGCGTGCCAGCCGCCAAACCCGCCAAGGCTCACGGCGATCAGCAACACCGCCGCCGTGGCGAAGTGGCGGCGCGACTGACGCTTGATGCGCTGACGGATCAACGCCGGGTCCAGTGCCGGGTTACTCGGCTGCTGCAGGGCGCCGCTTAAGGATGCCCGCAATAACTGCGCGTCCTGTTGCCAGGCGTGGACCTGGGCGGCCGCTTCGGGGTGGTTGGCCAGCCAGGTTTCAAGCGCGCGGCGGTCACTGTCCGGCAGTTGGTGATCGACGTAAGCATGCAAGTCGCGTTCGCTGGGGGGCAGGCTGATCATTTGAGTCTCCGCAGGGCAGGGCCGGCAATTTCGCCATCGCTGAGCTGACGCAACGCTTGACGCGCGCGGGACAGGCGCGACATCACGGTGCCGATAGGTACCGCAAGTATCTCGGCGACTTCCTTGTAGCTCAAACCCTCCACAGACACCCACAGCAGCAGGGCGCGCTGTTCGGTGGTGAGCTGGTCGAAGGCTTGCAGGGTGGATTGGGCCATCACTGTGCGTTCCACCGAAGGTTGCGCATCATCGCGACCGGTGAAGAATTCGAGCATACGTGCGTAGCGTCGGCTGCGACGGTGTGCGTCGAGGAACTGCCGATAGAGGATCGCGAACAGCCAGGCGCGCAGGTCGCCTTCGATACGCTTATCGGCCCAGGCGATGATCGCCCGCTCCAGAGTGGCCTGCACCAGGTCGTCGGCGCTGCTGCTGTTGCGCGTCAGCGACACGGCAAAACGTCGCAACCTGGGGATGAGTTCGCGTAACTGTTCGTCGAGTTCATGCATGGGCGTCTGGCTGTTCACTACGCTGGGATTAAAGAGACGTCCGGCGTTGGAGGTTATTCCCCGGCCTGCAAAATAAATCCAGGGTCAGGGAATAGAGCAAATCGGCGTTCGTCTTAATGCTCCGACCTTATGTTTCACCCTGAGGCCCATGGCCCTGGAGTTCCTGCATGGTAGATCACTCTCCACCACCCCGTCCTCCTTTGAGCACTGCCAGCCTGATCGCACGACTGGCGGGCATCGGCATCGTGGTTGCCGCGGTTGCCGGGGCATTTGCCTACGTCAATGGCACCCTCGACCCACAGCGCTTGCGTCCCAAAACCTTGGTCAATGCCTTGGAAACCAATAACGGCGTACACCCGGGTTTTCGCCGCAATCATGCCAAAGGCGTGTGTGTGGCGGGTTACTTCGAGCCCAGCGCAGAGGCGCGCGCTTACTCCAGCGCCCAGGTGTTCAGCGAGGCCAAGACCCCGGTAATCGGACGGTTTGCCTTGCCCAGCGGTAACCCCTATGCACCGGACAGCAGTGTGCCGATTCGCAGTTTTGCCGTGCAATTCAGCCAGGCCAACGGCCAGCAGTGGCGTACGGGAATGAACAGTATGCCGGTGTTTCCGGTGGGCACGCCCGAGGCGTTCTACCAGTTGCTCAAGGCGGGCGCGCCAGACCCCGCCACCGGCAAGCCGAACCCTGCAAACATGCCGGCGTTTTTTGCCGCACACCCGGAGACGGCGCCATTCCTGGCCTGGGTCAAGACCGCCAAGCCATCGGCCAGTTATGCGACGCAAACCTACAACGGCATCAACGCCTTTTACCTGGTGGGCGAAGGTGGCAAGCGCCAGGCTGTGCGGTGGAGCGTGGTGCCGCAGGCCCAGGACGCAGCGGGTGATACCGCGCCGTCGGGCAGTGACTTTCTGCAACAGGATTTGGTGCAACGCCTGGCCGCCGGGCCTTTGCGTTGGCAGTTGAGCATGACCCTGGCCAACCCCGGTGACCCCCTGGATGACGCGAGCAAAACCTGGAGTGGCCCGCACACGGTGCTCAACGCCGGCACCCTGGTGTTGCAAAGCAGCCAGCCGCAGGCAGACGGTGATTGCCGTGATATCAACTTTGACCCGCTGATTTTGCCCAGTGGTATCGAGGCCTCCAACGATCCGCTGTTGGCCGCACGTTCCGCCGCGTACGCCAGCTCATACCTGCGCCGCGCGGGAGAAGTCAGCCCGTTGCACAGCGCCCCTCAGGAGTCGAAGCCATGAATGCTCAACCGCGTTTTTTCGCGCCGCTGGCGCGTCTGCTGCACTGGCTGATGGCGCTGATGATCATTGCCATGCTGTTTATCGGTGCGGGACTGGCGGCGTCGGTGTCGGAGCGCCATGAGTGGTTGATCCACCTGCACAAACCGCTGGGTATTGCGATTCTGGCGCTGGTGATTGTGCGCTTGGCTGTGCGTTTTTCCACCCGGCAACCGCCTTTGCCTGCCGACTTGCCGATGTGGCAAGTGCTGGCGGCCAAGGCTTCCCATGTGCTGCTGTATGCGTTAATGCTGGTGTTAC
This sequence comes from Pseudomonas paralactis, assembly GCF_001439735.1. Taxonomy (GTDB): domain Bacteria; phylum Pseudomonadota; class Gammaproteobacteria; order Pseudomonadales; family Pseudomonadaceae; genus Aquipseudomonas; species Aquipseudomonas paralactis. The sequence continues at coordinate 69,387 of NZ_JYLN01000001.1, read as the reverse complement.
CGCTGCTCGGCTGGGCGATGATTTCGGCCGCCGGTGACCCGGTGATGCTCAGCAGCTCCGTGCAACTGCCTGCGCTGGTAGGAGCGAATGCGCCGTTATTTGCGCTGTTGCGCAAGGCTCACGGCTACCTTGCCTACCTGTTGTTCCTGACGGTGCTGGTGCACTTGGCGGCGGCGTTGTTTCACGGCTTGATCCGCCGCGATGGGGTATTGCAGAGCATGACCGGCACCAGGGATTGATGGACGTCTGTGGCGAGCGCGCTTGCTCGCTACCAAAAGCTCGCCACAAGGGGTTAGCGCAACAGCCCGACGATATCGGCGACGCTGCTCAATACGTCCTTGCCGAGCTGTTTCGATCGATCGCCCGACCAGCCGGTACGCGGGTTGGGCGCATCGTCGTTGTCCTTGAAGGGCATTTCCAGGGTCAGGGACAGGCAGTCGTACTTCTCACCGACCGCGTTGCAGGCCAGGGTCATGTTGGCTTCGCCCGGCAGGTCGCGGGTGTAGCCGTGGGTGGTTTGGAAGTCCCGGGTCAGATGGCTCAGGTGGTTGCGAAAGCGTTTTTCCAGGGCTTCGATGCGTGGGGTGTAGCCTGGATTGCCTTCGCAGCCGGCGGTGAAGATGTAGGGGATTTCTTCGTCGCCATGGATATCGAGGAACAGGTCCACGCCGTACTTTTCCATTTGCTGCTGCACGAACAGCACTTCCGGGCTGGTTTCCTGATCGGCGTTTTGCCAGGCGCGGTTGAGGTCCTGGCCCATGGCGTTGGTACGCAGGTGACCATGGAAAGCGCCGTCGGGGTTCATGTTGGGCACCAGGTACAGGTCGGCTACTTTCAGGAGTTTTTTCAACTCGGCGTCACCGTCCTTTTGCAGGCGCTCAATCACGCCTTCCATAAACCATTCGGCCATGTGTTCGCCCGGGTGCTGTTGGGCAATGATCCACACCTTGAGGCGGCCTTCAGCCCCTTTGCCACGGCGCAACAGTTGTATATCGCGCCCTTCGACACTCTTGCCGGTGTCCAGCAGCTTGACGCCGGCGTACTTCAGGGCTTGTTCGATCAGCCAGTCGTGGCGTTCACGGCTGTAGGGTTCGAAGTAGGCGAACCATGCGTGCTTTTCGCGGGTCTGGAGCGTGATATGCAGAATCTCGCCATCAAAGCGCGTTGGCACGCGGAACCAGTTGATATGGTCATAGGACGCCACGGCGTTGTAGCCGCTCCAGGCGTGTTTATAGGATGAGCCACCCGCGTTGCTCAATCGAAAGGTGTGGGTGTGCCCCACGTGCATGCCTTCGGCCTTGAAGTGGAACCATTGAAAATGTTTGCTACGGGTATCGGGTTTGATTGCCAGCAACAACTGATAGGCATCGCTGGCATCCAGGACCTGGATATTGCCGCTGTCGAAATCGGTGCTGATCTTGATGGAGGTCAAAGCCACGGTCATAGTCTGGTTGCCTGAATATGAGTGATGTGGCGGCTATATTACACAGAGGTCAGGTAAAACCTGGATGCAAAATTGTTGCACGGGGAGGGGGCGTCATCCGTGACGCCGCAGCAGCTTAGGGTCTATGAGATTGATTCTCAAGCGCTATTTCGCAAAGATCCGGCCTAGAGCAGTTGCGTGGCTTTCTTTCGGCGATGCTCTTTTGCTACCATGCGCGCCATCGAGCAACACACAGTCTTCATTAGCCTGAAGCCATGCCAGGGAAACTGGCAAAAAAAAGACCCGGCCAAAGAGCCGGGTCAAAAACCGTGATTAGCCTGATGAGGAGATATTCCAAGAGTCCGACCTAAGGTCCCTTGGTCTATCGACTGATCTCGCGATCAGCTGGGTCCAATAATAATCATTATCATTTGCAAGTCAAATGTTTTTATCCGTGGGATAGAAATATTTTTCTTTCGTGTCTGTTACGCGTTTGCCTGGGCCTCTGGCGTTTGCAACGAGCGCTCCACCATCGCCTTCGCCATATCGATCAAATACACCACGGAAAACGCCAGGTCGCGCTGATTGCCCTGATGGCGGCACGCTGACTCGTAGGCGGTTGCCGCAGCACTGCGCAGCAGGTCCGAAGCATGAACCAGGGCCTCCTCCTGGCTGACGCCCGGCTTGATCGCGAACAGGGCACCTTCCACGTCCGGCGTCGACATCTCTTCTTTCAAGTAATAGTCCAGCGCGCGCTGGGCTGCGCCGCTGTGGCACATGTGTTGTAACTCAACGTGTTCCGGTGTTTCGGGCAATGAATGCGGGCTATTGGTCATAAGCGGCAGTACTCCGGTGGGTGTCGAAATCCTTAGGCTTGATGATAGTACGTATCGTATTTATGTCGTTTTATGGATTACTACAAACTGTTTATTGCCCCGAAAAATACGCACCGTATTGTCAGGCGCCATGGATAACTGGATAGCGTTGGTCAAAGCCAACATGAAAGACCGCAAGGTCACGCAGGAGCAATTGGCGGAGCGCCTGGGCATGTCCCAGGGCGGTGTCGGCCATTGGCTCAACAAGCGTCGAGTGCCAAGCCTGGCGGACATGAACCGGGTACTGGCCGAGCTGGGGCTGGGCTACCTGGAGGTGGCGCTGGACATTCGTGAGCGGGCGGCGCAAGAGCCTGTGTTGGAACAGCACTACAACCCGTATTTCCGCTACCCGGTCAGCGATTGGCAGCAGGCGTGCGAGCTGCGCGAAGAACGTGCAGCCTATGGGCCTGGCCGCTACGAATTAACCGATTACCACGCTCGTGGCGAGGCGTTCTGGCTGCCTGTGACGGGCGACGCCATGACCGCGCCAACGGGAATGAGCATCGGTGCCGGGATGATGATCCTGGTGGATCCGGCCATCGATCCTGTACCCGGCAAACTGGTGGTGGCCCAATGGGCCGGCAGTTCCCAGGCCACTTTTCGTCAATTGCAGGAAGAGAGCGGCCAGCGCTACCTGGTGCCGCTCAATCCCACGTACCCCAAGGCGCTGCTCACCGACGACTGCCGCCTCCTTGGCGTCGTGGTGCAAGCCAGCGCGAAGTTCTAGTCGATGCTTTCAAGCTCCACCAGCGCGCTGCCTTCGGCAACCATTTCACCTTCCTGGCAGAACAGCGCCTTGACCACACCGGCATGGGGCGCACGAATGCTGTGTTCCATCTTCATGGCTTCAAGTACCACCAGCTGTGTGCCAGCCTCAACGGTTTGGCCAACCTCCACCAGCACGCGCACGATGCTGCCGTTCATCGGTGCGCTGAGCCCGCCCTGATGAGATTGGCCGGCCTCGACCGCGGCAATCGGGTCGAACAGCCTGACGTCATGCATCTCGCCCTCCCAGCGCAGGTACAGGCTGCCTTCGTTGCGGACTGCCAGATGGGCACGGCGTACACCCTGATGTTCGATCAACAGTTGTTCGCCGCACAGTTGCGACGCGTGCCCGGCCAATGTCACCAGCCGATCCTGCCCGTTGCAGCTCAGATGCAGCGACACTTCGGCGGGCAGCCCCGCTCGAAAGCCCTGGTTATTGGCCCAAGGCCCATCACCCACCGGCAGGCTCTGCATAAACGCCGCGCCCGCGGCCTGCCAGAATGCCTCGCTCAACGCACCGGGTGGCGGTAACAGTTCATCCTGATAACGCGGGATAAACCCGGTATCCAACTCAGCCGCTGCAAACGCGGGATGGCCGATGATGCGCCGCAGAAAACCCAGGTTGGTCTTGAGCCCACCCACGGCAAACTCATCGAGCATACTTAAAAGACGCAGGCGGGCCTGTTCGCGGTCTTCGCCCCAGGCAATCAGTTTGCCGAGCATCGGGTCGTAGAAGGGCGACACGCTGTCCCCTTGCTCGACACCGCTGTCCACCCGACGGCCCGGGCCTGGGCTGGACTCGCGGTACAGCGCCAGGTGCCCGGTGGCCGGCAGGAAATCATTGGTCGGATCTTCGGCATACAGCCGCACTTCAATCGCATGACCGATCAAGGGGACCTGTTCCTGCGTGATCGGCAGCGCCTCGCCCTGGGCGACCCGAATCTGCCAGGCCACCAGGTCCAGACCGGTAATCGCTTCGGTGACCGGATGTTCCACCTGCAGTCGCGTGTTCATCTCCATAAAGAAAAACTCGCCACGGGCATCCAGCAGAAACTCTACCGTACCGGCACCCACATAGCCGATGGCCTTGGCCGCACGTACGGCCGCTTCGCCCATGGCCTTGCGCTGCTCAACACTGAGCCCTGGCGCGGGCGCTTCTTCGACGACCTTTTGATGGCGCCGCTGGATCGAACAGTCGCGCTCATTGAGGTAAAGACAATGACCGTGCTGGTCGGCAAATACCTGAATCTCGACATGACGCGGCTTGAGCAAGTACTTCTCCACCAGCATCTGCCCATTGCCGAAGGACGACAGTGCCTCGCGCTGGGCGGAGGCCAGGGCGTCGGCCAATTGGCTGACATCCTCGACCACCTTCATGCCCTTGCCGCCGCCACCGGCCGTCGCCTTGAGCAATACCGGGTAGCCAATACGCTCACAGGCGGCGCGGAAGGTTTCCAGGTCCTGGGCCTGACCGTGATAGCCCGGCACCAGGGGCACATCTGCGGTTTCCATCAAGGCCTTGGCCGCCGATTTGCTGCCCATGGCGTCGATGGCCGCAGCGGGAGGGCCGAGGAAGATCAAGCCTGCCGCCTCGATGGCCCGGGCAAAGCCGGCGTTTTCCGAGAGGAAGCCGTAGCCGGGGTGAATCGCCTGGGCGCCACTGGCGTGGGCGGCGGCAATCAGTTTGTCGATTTGCAGGTAACTGTCGGTGGCTTTGCTGCCTCCCAGGTCGACACAAATATCCGCCTCGCGGCTATGGCGCGCATCACGGTCGATGGCGCTGTGCACGGCCACGGTCGTCAGCCCCATGGCCTTGGCGGTGCGCATGACTCGGCAGGCGATCTCGCCACGGTTGGCCACCAGGAGGGTAGTCAGTGTGCTCATGAGCGCGGCTCCTGGGCTTGCCAGCTTGGCGCACGTTTTTGCAGGAAGGCCCGCAATCCTTCCTGGCCCTCGGCGCTTACCCGAATGCGTGCGATGGCATTTTCGCAATACCGTCGCAGTGCAGGGGTGAGTGCGCCGTGACCGACTTCACGCAGCAAATCCTTACTGGCGCGCATCGCCGCCGGGCTGTTTTGCAGCAGGTTGGCAACCCATTGATCCACGTGTTGATCCAGGGTTTCGACCGGATAGCTCTCCGCCAGCAAGCCGATCTCCCGTGCCCTTTGGCCACCAAACCGTTCGGCCGTCAGGGCATAGCGACGGGCTGCGCGCTCGCCAATGGCCTGCACCACGAACGGGCTGATCACTGCCGGCGCCAGACCGATGCGCACTTCCGACAGGCAAAACTGCGCATCATCGGCGCCGATGGCCATGTCGCAGCAACTGATCAGGCCCAGCGCGCCCCCATAGGCCGCGCCTTGCACCACGGCCAGCGTGGGAATTTTCAGCTTGGACAGGTTGTACATCAGCTCCGCCAGCTCGCGGGCGTCGTCCAGGTTGGTGTGATAGTCCAACTCGGCAGACTGTTGCATCCAGGCCAGGTCGGCGCCGGCGCTGAAGTGCTTGCCGCGCCCGCGCACCACCAGAAAGCGCAGAGATGGGTCGCCTTGCACCTGGTCCAGGGCAATGATCAGTTCGCGGATCATTTCGGCATTGAACGCGTTGTTCTTGGCTTCACGACTGAGCCACAGCGTGGCAAAGCCACGGCTGTCGGTGATCAGTTCGAGGGTGTTGAAATCGTTCATGCAAGGAGCTCCATGATAATGAGAGGCCTCCTGTAGGAGCGAGCTTGATCGCGAAGGTCGTCAACGATAACGCGGGTATTCTGGATGTTCGCGTTGCTCTGACGTTCTTCGCGAGCAAGCTCGCTCCTACAGGTTACATGCGGAACACGCCGAAGCGGCTCGGCTCGATGGGGGCGTTCAGCGCGGCGGACAAGGCCAGGGCCAGCACATCGCGGGTCTGCAGGGGGTCGATAACGCCGTCATCCCACAAGCGCGCGCTGGAGTAGTAGGGGTGGCCCTGGGTTTCATACTGGTCGAGGATCGGCTGCTTGATGGCGGCTTCCTCCTCGGCACTGAAACCGTTGCCGGCGCGTTCAGCCTGCTCGCGTTTGACTTGCACCAGCACCCCGGCCGCCTGTTCGGCGCCCATCACGCCAATGCGTGCGTTGGGCCACATCCACAAGAAGCGCGGGTCATAGGCGCGGCCGCACATCCCGTAGTTACCGGCGCCAAAGCTGCCACCGATGATCACGGTGAATTTCGGCACCCTGGCGCACGCCACTGCCGTCACCAGCTTGGCGCCATGCTTGGCGATACCCCCGGCTTCGTATTTCTGGCCGACCATGAAACCGGTGATGTTTTGCAGAAACAGCAGGGGAATCCCACGCTGACAGGCCAGCTCGATAAAGTGCGCGCCTTTCTGTGCGGCCTCGGCAAACAGGATGCCGTTGTTGGCCAGAATCGCGATCGGGTAGCCATGCAGGTGCGCAAAGCCGCATACCAAGGTCGTCCCGAACAACGCCTTGAACTCGTCGAACACCGAACCGTCCACCAGCCGCGCGATGACTTCGCGTACATCGAACGGCTGCTTGGCATCCGCCGGAATCACCCCGTAAAGCTCTTCGCTGCTGTACAGCGGTGCCACGGGCGGGCGCTGCAGCAATTGACCCTGTTTGCGCCAATTGAGGTTGGCCACGCTGCGCCGGGCCAGGGCCAGGGCGTGTTCATCGCTGTCGGCATAGTGGTCGGCCACGCCGGAGATCTTGCAGTGCACATCAGCGCCGCCGAGGTCTTCGGCGCTGACCACTTCACCAGTGGCCGCCTTTACCAGCGGCGGGCCGGCCAGAAAAATAGTGGCTTGCTGACGCACCATGATCGCTTCGTCGGCCATCGCTGGCACATAGGCGCCGCCGGCGGTACATGAGCCCATCACCACAGCAATCTGCGGGATGCCCTGGGCGCTCATGTTGGCCTGGTTGAAGAAGATCCGCCCAAAGTGCTCGCGGTCGGGGAACACCTCGTCCTGGCGCGGCAGGTTGGCGCCGCCGGAATCCACCAGGTAGATACACGGCAGACGGTTCTGCTCGGCGATGGTCTGGGCACGCAGATGCTTTTTCACCGTCAGCGGGTAGTAGGAGCCGCCTTTGACCGTGGCATCGTTGGCGACGATCATGCACTCCACACCTTCCACGCGGCCGATGCCGGCGATCACTCCAGCCGCCGGGACATCTTCGCCGTACACCTGATGAGCCGCCAGCTGGCTCAGCTCCAGAAACGGCGAGCCCGGGTCGAGCAGACGGTTGATGCGCTCGCGGGGCAACAGCTTGCCGCGCGAGGTGTGGCGTTCCTGGGCCTTGGCGCCGCCACCCTGTTGCACATGGGCGAGCAGGGTATGCAGGGCGTCGACCTGTGCAAGCATCGCCGCGCTATTGGCGGCAAATTCCGCCGAGCGTGGGTTGAGCTGGGTATGCAGGGTGGCCATGACGCGCTCCTTCAGCGGGTTTCGTTGAACAGTTCGCGACCGATCAACATCCGCCGAATCTCGCTGGTACCGGCGCCGATTTCATACAGCTTGGCGTCACGCAACAGGCGCCCGGCGGGGAATTCGTTGATATAGCCGTTGCCGCCCAGAATCTGGATCGCATCCAGAGCCATTTGCGTGGCGCGCTCGGCGCTGTACAGGATCACGCCGGCGGCATCCTTGCGCGTCGTCTCGCCGCGCTCGCAAGCTTGGGCCACGGCGTAGAGGTAGGCGCGGCTGGCGTTGAGCTGGGTGTACATGTCGGCAACCTTGCCCTGGATCAGCTGGAATTCGCCGATGCTCTGGCCGAACTGCTTGCGGTCGTGGATGTAGGGCACGATCAAGTCCATGCACGCCTGCATGATCCCGGTAGGGCCGCCGGAGAGCACCACGCGTTCGTAATCCAGGCCGCTCATCAACACTTTCACGCCGCCATTGAGCACGCCGAGGATGTTTTCTTCGGGTACTTCGACGTCATCGAAAAACAGCTCGCAGGTATTGGAGCCGCGCATGCCCAGCTTGTCGAACTTGTTGCTGCGACTGAAGCCTTTCCAGTCGCGCTCGACGATAAAGGCGGTAATGCCGTGGGGGCCCTTTTCCAGGTCGGTCTTGGCGTAGATCACATAAGTATTGGCGTCGGGGCCGTTAGTGATCCAGGTCTTGCTGCCATTGAGGACGTAGTGGTCGCCGCGTTTGTCGGCACGCAGTTTCATTGAGACCACGTCGGAGCCGGCATTCGGCTCGCTCATGGCGAGGGCGCCAATGTGCTCGCCGCTGATCAACTTGGGCAGGTACTTGAGTTTCTGTTCGTGGTTGCCGTTGCGGTTGATCTGGTTGACGCACAGGTTGGAGTGAGCACCGTATGAGAGCGCCACCGAGGCCGAGCCGCGGCTGATTTCTTCCATGCTCACCACGTGGGCCAGGTAGCCCAGGCCGGCACCGCCGTATTCTTCCGGCACGGTGATGCCCAGCAGACCCATGTCCCCGAACTTGCGCCACAGGTCGGCGGGAAACAGATTATCGATGTCGATCTGCGCTGCACGCGGAGCGACTTCCTTGGCCACGAAGGACTGCACCTGGTCGCGTAGCATGTCGATGGTTTCGCCGAGGGCGAAGTTCAGGGACGGGTAACTCATGGACAGGCACCTTAATGTGGACTTTGTTGTTGTGTGGGTGGGCCGCAAGAGGAGGGCGCTCACCTTTACGTTAACGTAAGCTTGCGTTGCGATGCTGTCAATCGTAGTTTACGTTTACGTCAACCTACAAAAAAGACAACAAGGGGTCGTTATGGATCAACCGAATCAGAGCTACAGCCGTGGCTCCCAGGACAAGACCTTGCTGGCCATGACCATTGGCCAGGCGTTCGATCAAACCGTCGCGCAGTATCCTGATGGCGAAGCCTTGGTGGTTCGCCATCAGCAGCGGCGCTACACCTGGCGGCAACTGGCCGAGACGGTTGATCTGCACGCCCGTGCGTTCCTCGCATTGGGCATGCAGGTCGGCGACCGCCTGGGCATATGGGCACCCAATTGCGACGAGTGGCTGATCTGCCAGATCGCGAGCGCCAAGCTTGGCGTCATTCTGGTCAACATCAACCCGGCCTATCGCAGCAGTGAACTGGATTACGTGCTCAAGCAATCCGACTGCCAATGGCTGGTGTGCGCCGGTTCGTTCAAGACCTCCGATTACCACGCCATGCTCCAGGCACTCAAGCCTGAGTTGCGCGGCCTGATCAGCCTTGATCCCAGCCCGCCGCCGGAGTTTTTGCCCTGGTCGCAGTTAGCAGACCTTGGCGCAGGCGTGCCGCCCGAGCAACTGCACAGCCGCCAGGCCAGCCTGCATTTCGATCAACCGGTAAATATCCAGTACACCTCCGGCACCACGGGCTTTCCCAAGGGGGCTACCCTCAGTCACCACAACATCCTTAATAACGGTTACATGGTCGGCGAAAGCCTGGGCCTGACCGCGCAGGACCGCCTGGTCATCCCGGTGCCGTTGTATCACTGCTTCGGCATGGTGATGGGCAACCTCGGTTGCATCACCCACGGCACCACCATGATCTATCCCAATGACGGTTTCGACCCGCTGCTGACATTGACCGCCGCCGCCGAAGAACGCGCCACCGGCCTGTATGGCGTGCCGACCATGTTTATCGCCATGCTCGATCACCCGCGACGGGCCGAGTTCGACTTGGCCAGCCTGCGCACCGGCATCATGGCCGGGGCGACATGCCCTATCGAAGTCATGCGTCGGGTCATCAACGAACTGCATATGAGCGAAGTGCAGATTGCCTACGGCATGACCGAAACCAGCCCTGTGTCGCTGCAAACCGGAGCGGATGACGATATAGAACGGCGCGTCACCACGGTGGGCCGCATCCAACCGCAACTGGAGACCAAGATTGTCGACGATGCCGGCAACACCGTGGCTCGTGGCGTGATCGGTGAGCTGTGTACGCGTGGCTACAGCGTGATGCTCGGTTACTGGAACAACCCCGACAGCACCCGCGAGGCAATCGATGCGGCCGGCTGGATGCACACCGGCGACCTGGCGACCATGGATGAACACGGCTACGTCTGCATTGCCGGGCGGAACAAGGACATGATTATTCGCGGCGGCGAAAACGTATACCCGCGTGAACTGGAGGAGTTTTTCTTCACCCATCCGGCCGTGGCCGACGTGCAGATCATCGGTATTCCGGATGAGCGTTACGGTGAAGAAATCGTCGCCTGGATCAAATTCCATCCCGGCCATGTGGCCAACGAGCTGGAACTGTTGAGCTGGTGCAAGGACCGCATCGCCCACTTCAAGACGCCCAGGTACTTTAAATTTGTGGACGAGTTTCCGATGACGGTCACCGGCAAGATTCAGAAGTTTCGTATGCGCGAGATGACCTTGGAGGAACTCAAACGAAACTGAAACCGTAAGCCCCCAAAGGGTGGTAGCCCTGTATGACCTGCCTGTGCGACGGGCCCCTTAGGGTAGCGAACTTACTTCGCTATCCTCGGGATATTCCACATGACAGCCAGTCCTCCCTCTGCGGCGCCTGACGCGGACGAACAAAGCGTTCACTTCTATACCCTCCAAGACAACACACCTGACTGGTATACGCAGTCGCTGGCAGAGCACAAAAGACAACTGGCTCTTCAGCCGCTGAAGATTCCTGATTGGTATCGATATGCATCAGAGGAGTCCAGGGCGAACCTCAAGAATATCCACGCGCGCAGCCGGCGATCATTGAATCAGCTGGATCAGTTGTTGGTTGAGTTGAAAAGCCCGGTTGATTTTGCAGCGCCTCTGCTGGTGGCGGCCATTGAAAAAACATTCAACCTTCGGCTGGATGTTTTGCGTGTTTTTTACGCGCGCAAAATGGAAGAGTTGCAGTGTGAACGCATGCCCACTGCAGTTGCACGCAGCAGTGCCGTGGTGTTGGATCCAGTGTTCTATTTCTACAAGGGAGTCAGCCTGCTCGAAGCCGCGTTGGGCAACTTCACCGAGGATGAGGCCAAGGTCCCGGCCTGCAAGGACTGTCACCTGATTACCGAGTACAACTTTCATCGGCGCTTGCCGCAAGCACGACCGATTCCTGGCGACGTAAAGACCGTTCGGGTTCGAATCGAGGCGCACGAGTTTGCGCGGATGTGCCGGGAGTTGGATCTAGGTGCAAAGTACTACGACCATGTCCGTAACACGCTCAATGCTCAGATCCGTTCGACAACCCCAGGTGCGTCGTCCGGCAAACTCTACAGCTCGATGATCACAGCCCATCGAAATCAGCTGGCGCTGGCTGCGCAAATCGCCGTGATGAAGCAGGACATTCAGACGGATAGCCATGCGTTGATCAAGAATCTCCTGATCAACCAGAGTGAACTCACCTTGGATGGATTGGAGGTCAAGTACTCAAGGTTTTCGCTGTGCGCATGCGCCCTGGAACAGATTCTGATCATCGGCCCTGTAGTGGTTAAAACCTACTTCAGGAGTACTTTAATCCTGCCTGCTCGCTGCTTGGTTTATATACCCGGCGACCCGGAGTTCGTACTTAAGGAATACCCCAATCTCGATCTGTTCGCCGACCACCTGACAACACGTTTGTGCAGCGCCAAGTACCGTGCATTTTTCAGTCAGTTCGTGCTGCTTTCCCAACAGGATGTTTTTTTCACACGGCTTAAGGCAATGCTGGATCCCGAGGGGGTATTCACGCCATTCGACGATTTTGACCTCGGTTCAAAACGCAGGCTCAGTAGTCCAGCGGACTACGGTTATGCAATGGCGTGGAAAGATGTGTGGTATGACAGCGCGCTACACAGAATCCGCTCGATCATCAGCAATAGCAGTACCGCAGCGGTGTCGACGCATGACATTGACGCGCGTGAGCACAGCGCTCGGTTGGCGTGGTGGGGCAACAAGGCGCTGGATATTCTTAACGTGGCTGCGTTTGTGGTCCCTGTTCTTGGCGATGTCATGTTGGCCGTCGCGGCAGTGCAAATGTTCAATGAGTTCGTCGAGGGCGCAGAGGCGTGGTCCGAGGGGCAGACCCAGGAGGCCTGGGGGCATTTCTCGGCGGTGTTGCTGGGGGCGGCTGGGCTGGCGGTGCCCAAGGCACTGATGCTGGCTAAGGACTCGGCGTTCGTCAAACGCCTGGTTCGTATCGAATTTGCGGACGCAAGGGTGCGCTTGCACGATTCTGACTTGGGAACATTCAAGCACTCGGTGACATTACCCGCTGACATCAAGCCAGATGCCAGAGGCTTGTACGTTCATCAAGGTCAAGCCTATCTGCCGGTGGATGCCGCACACTACCGGATCATGGAGGGCGACGGCGGGACCAGGCTTGTGCATCCGGATGGGGCATCGCAGTATTCACCGCGAATTCGTCATAACGGCGGTGGTGCCTGGGTCCACGAGTTCGAACAACCCCTGGGGTGGGATCGCAGAACCTTGCTGCGCCGCATAGGGCACACGGTCGATGCACTGAGCGATACCGAACTGGAACAGCTCAGAATCATGAGTGGGGTCACGGATGACGAGCTACGCCGACTTTACATTGATCAGCAGTTACCTGCGCCGCTGTTCCGCGAAGGCCTGAGGCACTTTGACATCCACCTCAGTTACCAGACCTTGCTCGACAACCTGAGCAGCACTCATCCTGAAGAGTTTGGGCGTGTGAGTGGTTACCAGCAGCTCGACCTGCTCCAGCGCGATGGCGCATGGCCCAGTACCAAGGTGCTGGAAATCAGAAATGCTGCCGGAGAAACCATTTGGCGTTCCACCCCCGATATCGCCGTGCAGGAAACCGTGGTACTGAGCGAAGAGGAGGTTCTCTCGGGGCGCATCCTGCAGCCCTTACTGGCGCAGTTGGACCTTGCTGAAGCGCGCATGTTGTTGAAAGAGGGCATTCCACGTGACACGGTCACGCTCGATACGATCGTGACCGGTGATGTCGAGGTTGAATTGCCCGATCATCTGCAACGGCCAGTCAGTGAAAGGGCACTCGACGTGCCTTCCTATGCCAAGCGGTTGGCCCATTATCAGCGTCGCTTGTTGAAGCTGGCGCGGGAACAACGCGATGACCTCATCGAGCGCGACCTTGCAGCCGGTAACCTGTCCAGTGATCCCAACGTGCAATTGGTCCAGCGCTCCTTTCCAGGCTTGCCCAAACTGGTTATTGAAGAGCTGCTGCAACATGCCACCAGCGCAGAAATGACCTACATGGAGCAAAGCTCGCGTGTGCCATTGCGCCTGGCAGAGGAGGCCCGAAGCTATCTGCCGCGTGCGCGTCTGCTGCGCGCTCATGCCGCGCTTCACTTTGGCACCCGGCTCACGATGGATAGCGTGCGGCTTGCCTTGCACAAGCTGGCAGCCATCCCCGGAAAACTGCAGGGGATAGGCATCGAGCTGCGCGCCGACAGCTCAACAGGAACGTTGCTGGATCAGGTTGGAGAACGCGATGCCCTCAAACGGTTTCGGATAATTCGTCTCAGCATGACGCGTTGGGAGGTTCGCAACGCATTGGACGAAACGCTGTACGCGCGCTCAGACAAAGATGCGTTCTACAGCGCGCTTTGGTTCGCTACGGGCGGCGAGTTTGGCGACTGGGCGCGGCTCAGGGCCGCGACAGATAACCTGAAGAGAGAACTTGTGCGACAGCCATTGAACGAAGCGTCGGCCAGGCAGGCGCTGAATGTGCAGCCCATCAAGCCAGGCTACAAATCGCCCATGCGCCTTGCCGACGGGCGTTATGGCTATCCACTGAGCCCTGTAACGGGGGCTGCCGAACTCCCGTTCATATGTGACCTCAAGGTGGGGCGGCTGTACCCCACCCTGGAAACTGAAGAGGTGCGAGCATTGTTGGGCATGGAAGGGCGAAGCCATGCTGATTTCCTGGCGCGATTGATTGAGCTGGAGAAGGAATTCGAAGGACTCCATACCACCTTGACTCATTGGGTCCAGGAGGGCGGAGCGAATCTCTCCGACAGCAGGCGCAGAGTCGCGTCCAGAATCAAATCTGCCTGGCGGCGTATCTCTGCGCAAGCGCACGCAGCAGATGGGAGCCCCATTGGTCATACCCTTGATATATCCGATGAAAACATTCAGCAACTGCCAGCGATCACCGCCAATATGGATCACGTGGGCAGCTTGAATTTGAGCCGTATGTGGCTGACCGATGACTCGATGGTGTTCCTGCGGGCTTTTGGCCGGTTGCGTTGGTTAAAGGCTAGTGGGAACTATCTGACCCAACTGCCGGAGTTTGCCAATGAAGGGGCTGGACTGACCAAACTGGATTTGAGCGCAAACGACCTGGCGCTGACCGCACAGGCGAGCGCGCGCCTGGAACGCATGGGCGGGTTGAAAATTCTTAATCTGGCAGACAACCTCCGGTTGGGCTGGACCGCTGATATAAGCGGGCTACGAAGCCTCAATCGACTCGACTTGAGCAATACCGAGACGCACACATTTCCCTCTGGAGCCGAGCATCTGACGCAGCTCGCCGCGATTGATCTGCATTCAAATCAGATCAGTACGCTGCCTGATTATGCGTTCGATAATATTGAAAGAATCAACCTGCACGATAATCCGTTATCTGAAGAAACCGTTGCACGTCTTGGTAACCGCGCACCGTATGTTCAACCGTTATGGGCACATGTCACCCGTGCTGAAGGGCGCGAGTTATGGCTACGCGATCTGGAACACACCGAGCGAACACGCTGCGAACCACTTTGGGATTCGCTGGGCGCGGATCCGAACTCAAGCGCGTTTTTTACCATCATCACTGACGTTACCCGCTCTGCTGAATACCAAAGCGTGGTAACCCGGCCGCAATTGCGTGAGCGTATTTGGGAGATGCTTACGGCTGTCAGTGAACACGAGAGTTTTCGTGAACTGATGTTCGATATTGCCGATGAAAGGTTTACCTGTGGTGATGGAAGTACGCTGGAATTCATGAATCTGGAGCGAGAGCTGTTCGTGCTGGAAACTACGCAACTGGCAGAGGGTCCAGCTCTCGAAAATCAACTGTTGGTGGCGTCGAAAAAATTGTTTCGTCTGAAGTTGGTGGACGACATTGCGCAGCGAGATGTGACTGCCCGAGGCGTTGAGTTCAAAGAGCAAAGCGAAGTGATCCTGGCATACAGGATCCGCCTGGCGGACAGGCTTGGGCTGCCGGTCAAGACGCGCAGAATGCTCTTCCCTGCAATCGCCGACGTGAGTCAAACAGCGATCGAGGACGCTTACGTAGAGGTGCTTAGAGCCGAAGCGATAGGTAGCGACGAAGTCGATTTTTTGGTTGGGCAAGAATACTGGGAAAGGTATCTGCGTAAACACTACGCCCGTGAATTCAATTCCTTGACAGGCCCCGACATGGCAAATATCGAGGAAAAAAGTGAAGCGCTGGAGACGTTATCGCAATTGCAAGCGGAGCCGGACGCTGACGCGGATCAAGCGACACGAGACGCTTGGCAAGCCAATCGAGATGCGGTGGTTGAGCGGCTGGGAACCTTGCTGGGTATGACTAAGGATGAGATTTTGGCCGATGGTTCGATGCAAAGCGGCTTTTACGACGCGCAGATGCGCGCGCTCGGCGTTGCGCGCAGGGAGCAGCAAAATAACGGGTTAAGGATGCTGACGCGAAAGGTACTCGATAACCACGCGGCGGAGCCGGGAGTGTAGCTCTGAGCTATCAACCTCTGGATGCACAAAGGGGACCCGAAGGTCCCCTTTAATTTGTCGTTGCGTGCTCTTTTTTATTATTGAGGGGCGGCCTGTTGTTGTTTTTGGTAGCCGTGGCCCGTACTGCTGTTTTTAGCGACCCCCATCCGGGGTCAAGAGCAAACATATTTTTTTGAACGCTGACCTGCTTCTTCGTAAACGATCCAACCAGTGGTAGCTACCTGAGGTAGTTTTATTTTTCTCTATCCGGTTGCGGGTTGCGGCACGCCGTACCCTGCGAAGCACATCTTCTCCAAAAAAATCTGTTAGCTGCGTCTCTGCCGTGTTGTTTTTGTTATGTCAGAGTCGTTTCGTCTTGTTTTTATTAGGTTTGGCGCTTTTTATTCTTGTTATGCCATAGAGATAGCAGAAGCCGTGCCAACTTTTAAAAACCGTTTAAAATCAAGAGCTTATGTTTTTTCCTGGAAAGGGTGTTGCCTAAGCACGACGAATTCTGTTCCCGCGTTACCCGTTGTGTATGTGTGCGGTAACACATTGTCACAGCTGTGCTACTCAACCGGCGTTACGCACCTTCGCAACACGAGACCCTGTCGGTCGCCCAAGAACATGGCTGATCTGCTGGCCCGCGCCAATCAGGCGTTCCAGGTCGATCCCGGTTTCGATCCCCAAACCGTTGAGCAGGTACAGCACGTCTTCGGTGGCAACGTTACCGCTGGCGCCTTTGGCGTAAGGGCAGCCGCCGAGGCCCGCGATAGAGCTGTCGAACACATGGATGCCTTCGAGCAGGCTGGCATAGATATTGGCGATGGCCTGGCCGTAGGTGTCATGGAAATGCCCGGCCAGCTTGTCCCTCGGCACTTGCGCGCCGACCACTTCGAACAGGCGCCGGGTTGCGCCCGCGGTGCCTGTGCCGATGGTGTCGCCCAGTGAGACTTCATAGCAGCCCATCGCGTACAGCTCACGGGCGACCGCGGCGACTTGCTCCGGGGCAACATCGCCTTCATAGGGGCAGCCCAGCACGCACGACACATACCCGCGCACGCTGACGCCGTGCTGCTTGGCCGCCGCCATGATCGGCGCGAATCGCTCCAGGCTTTCGCTGATAGAGCAGTTGATATTGCGCTGGGAAAACGCCTCAGACGCCGCAGCAAACACCGCAACTTCCTTGACGCCGGCCGCCAGCGCATCCTCAAAGCCGCGCAGGTTCGGCGCCAGCGCACCGTAGGTCACGCCAGGCTTGCGCTGGATCTGCGCGAATACCTCAGCCGAACCGGCCATCTGCGGTACCCATTTGGGCGAGACAAAACTGCCGACTTCGATATAGCTCAACCCGGCTTCGCTCAATGCATCTACCAACTGGACTTTGTCCGCCACGCTGATGGGCTGGGCTTCGTTCTGCAAACCGTCGCGTGGGCCGACTTCCACCAGGCGCACGTAAGAGGGGAGGGACATGGCAGTTACCTTCTGGTTAATGGCCGGCTTGGCTGATGGTCTGCGCCAGGGCCTGGGTGCAGCGCTCTTCGGCGGTGTCCAGTTCCAGCTTCATTTGTTCGATATCCAGCAGCTGCTGTTCCAGCTGTTCGCGGCGTTCGGCGATTTTGGCCAACATGCTGTTGAGCTGGATCTGGTTGCCGCCGCTGGGGTCGTAGAGTTCGATCAGTTCGCGGCATTCGGCCAGGGAAAAGCCGATGCGCTTGCCCCGCAGGATCAGCTTGAGGCTGACCTTGTCCCGCGCCGAGTAGATGCGCTCCTGGCCCCGGCGTTCCGGAGCCAGCAGGCCTTGTTCTTCATAGAAGCGAATGGCGCGTGTAGTGATATCGAGCTCGCGGGCGAGGTCGGAGATGCTGTAGGTGGTGCTCATGGCGGTGCTCAAGAAAGGCTTGGCGCTAAGCTAATTGCAGGTTGACGTGAACGTCAAGGCCGTCATCAGTACTGTAGGCGCGAGCTTGCTCGCGAAAAACCCGAGAGCTCCGGGTTGAACCAGGCAGCCCACGTTATCGTTGACGATTTTCGCGAGCAAGAACTAGGCATCCCCCCCGCTCCTACAATTTGTCGAGCTTCTTTTCGTGGGCGGTGACTTGCTGGCACAACTCGATCATTTGCTCACGCATCCAGCGGTTTGCCGGGTCCTGGTCGGTGCTTTCGTGCCAGTACAGGTGGGTTTCCACCGGCGGCACGTCGTTGAGCGGCAGGTTGAACCAGTGCAGTTCATGGCGGCGGGCGAAGCGCTCGGGCACGGTCATGACCATGTCGGTCTGCTGCAACACTTGCGAAGCCATCAGGTAGTGCTGCGAGCGCAGGGCGATCTTGCGCTGGATGCCCATCTTGCCCAGCGCCAGGTCCACATGGCCCAAGCCATTGCGACGGCTGGAAATATGAATGTGGGTCAGCGACAGGTAATCGTCCAGGCTGAATTTGTCTTTGCCGGCCATGGGGTGACCCTTGCGCATGGCGCACACGTAGCGGTCTTCCATCAGCTTGACATGGCGCACCTGCGGGTCGGTGTTGAGCGGCGCATCCACAGCAAAATCCAGGCGCCCGGCGGCCAGTTCCTTGGTGGTCTCACGGCGCTTGGACAGGAAACTCTCGATCACCACCGTCGGCGCCAGGCGACGCAGGCGCTGGAACAATAACGGCAGGATCACCGCTTCAGTGAGGTCGGTCATGCTGATGCGGTAGGTCTTGGCCGCCTGCTGGGGATTGAAAATCCGACTCTCCTGCACCGACACCCGCAGCAACGACAGCGCATTGCGCACCGGGCCGATGATGTTCTGCGCCATCGGTGTGGGCACCATGCCTTGGGCGGTACGCACGAACAGCGGGTCGTTGAAGGTTTCGCGCAGGCGCGCCAGGGCGTTGGACACAGCCGGCTGGGTGATGCCGACGATCTGCCCGGCGCGGGTCAGGTTGGCTTCGGTGTAGATCGCATCAAAGACGATGAAGAGGTTGAGATCGACCTTGCTCAAATTCATTTCGTTGCGCTCTTATTGTGAGTGTCCATACGCCGATCATATATCGGTGATGAATGTTAATACACGCCGAGAATAGGCTAGGTAAATTATCAGCGCTGTTCTAGCATCGAATGCATGACCTAAACAACCTCTCAGAGAAGGGAGCTGCTCATGGATTTCGCCTATTCGCCCAAGGTTCAGGAACTGCGTGAACGCGTCACTGCGTTTATGGACGCCTACGTCTACCCGGCCGAGCCGGTGTTCGAACGCCAGGTCAGCGAAGGTGATCGCTGGCAGCCCACCGCAATCATGGAAGAGCTCAAGGCCAAGGCTAAGGCCGAGGGCTTGTGGAACCTGTTCCTGCCCGAATCCGAACTCGGCGCTGGCCTGACCAACCTCGAATACGCGCCGCTGGCGGAAATCATGGGCCGCTCGTTATTGGGCCCGGAGCCGTTCAACTGCTCCGCACCCGACACCGGCAATATGGAAGTGCTGGTGCGCTACGCCAACGAAGAGCAGAAACAACGCTGGCTTGAACCGCTGTTGCGTGGCGAAATTCGCTCGGCCTTCGCCATGACCGAGCCCGATGTCGCCTCCTCGGACGCCACCAACATGGCCGCCCGCGCTGAACGCCAGGGCGATGAGTGGGTGATCAACGGCAAGAAATGGTGGACCTCCGGCGCCTGTGACCCGCGCTGCAAAATCCTGATCTTCATGGGCCTGAGCAATCCGGATGCACCACGCCACCAGCAGCACTCAATGATCCTGGTGCCGGTAGACACCCCCGGCGTGAAAATCGTGCGCCCGTTGCCGGTGTTCGGCTACGACGATGCGCCTCATGGCCATGCTGAAGTGTTGTTCGAAAACGTGCGTGTGCCGTATGAAAATGTCTTGCTGGGTGAAGGTCGTGGCTTCGAAATCGCCCAGGGACGCCTCGGCCCGGGCCGTATCCACCACTGCATGCGCTCTGTCGGCATGGCCGAGCGCGCGTTGGAATTGATGTGCAAGCGCTCGGTAAGCCGCACCGCATTCGGCAAGCCGCTGGCTCGTCTGGGCGGCAATATCGACAAGATCGCCGACTCGCGCATGGAAATCGACATGGCGCGTCTGCTGACTCTGAAAGCGGCGTACATGATGGACACGGTGGGCAATAAAGTAGCGAAAAGCGAAATCGCCCAGATCAAGGTGGTGGCGCCGAATGTGGCCTTGAAGGTGATCGACCGCGCCATCCAGATTCACGGCGGCGCCGGGGTTTCCAATGATTTTCCGCTGGCCTATATGTACGCCATGCAACGCACCCTGCGCCTGGCCGACGGCCCGGACGAAGTGCATCGCGCAGCGATTGGCAAGTTTGAGATTGGCAAATATGTGCCGCGGGAATTGATGCGCGGCGGGCAGTAACACCCCAATCTGGGGCAAGCCCCCTCCCACATTTTGATTTGCGAATACAGTCAAAGGTGGGAGGGGGCTTGCCCCCGATGAGGCCAGTCCAGGCACACCAACCCCCAAAATTTCAATACACCCATACCTCCACCCGCCGATTCTTGATTCGCCCCTCATCCGCAGTATTGGCCGCCACCGGCATCTGCGCGCCAAACCCGCGAATATCCTTGAGCACCACGCCGCTTTTGACCAGCTCGCGGCGCACCGCCATCGCCCGCAATTTCGACAACAATGCCGCACGCTGCGGATCATTCTTGGTATCGCCAAACCCCACCAGCGTGACCTGCTTGTTCACTTTGCCCTGGTTTTTGATATAAGCCACTACCCGCTGCAAATCCTGGCGCGCCTTGTTGTCGAGGCTGGCGCTACCCTCTTCGAAACGAAAATTTACCGTCAGGCGCTGAGCGTCGCGGGCGATGGCCTGGTAATCGTCCGGCATCGACGGGCGCGGTGTCACGCCGATCGCCTGCACTTGCTGGGCGATAAAGCCATTGGCCGCCACTATCGCCTGGCCCTTGCTGCCTTGGGTAAAGTCCACCAGCGCCTTGGCCCACGGGTTGGGGGAGGAGGGTGGCAAGTAGAAGAACAGCCGACGCGACAGCGGGTAATCTTCGGTGGCGATCAGGCTGGTCAGCGGCAACATCGGTTGCGAGTCACCGTCCACAATCGCCACCGCCTTGGCCTGACGCACATAGGGCAGGCCGATAAAGCCGATACCCTGAAGGTCCTGGCTGACGGCATCGGACAACTGTTCGCTGGATTCGAAACGCTTGGCGGCGGGCGCGAGCGGTTGCTTGCGTCGGTCGAGCACCAGTTCTTTGAAGGTGTCGTAGGTGCCGGACTGATCATCACGGGCATATAAATGAATGGCCCCGCCACTCCCGCCCAACGCCTCCCAGGTGCTGACTTCACCGTTGAAGATCTGAGCCAACTGCTCGGTGGTCAGGCTATGGAGTGAGTTGCGCGGGTTAACAATGATCGCCAGGCCATCAATGGCGATGACCTGTTCGGCATCGGGGCCTTTCAGGTCGCCCAGAGGTTCAAGGTCCACCAGTTCGCCGTCCTTGATGGGGCGCGACGCCGCGGCCAGGTCGGCGCGGGCGTTTTTCAGCGCGATAAAGCCGGTGCTGGAACCGTGGGCCGCGATTTCGATGGTCACCGTCTTGCCTTGACGTATCGTGCCGACCACACGCTGTTCATTTGCCCCGGCACCCGGTTCGCTGCGCACATCCCGTAAGCCTTGATACTCCATCAAACCCTTGACCAACGCCGGGCCGAGAGCTGCGCCGATGGTGTTGGAGCCCTGGATGCGCAGGGCCGGGCCTTGGTCGGGAATGGGAAGGGAAGCTGCCACCGCGGGGAGCGCGAGGGCAAAACACAGGAACAGAACGCGCAGCATCATGCCGGCACCTTCTCAAGCCAAAGGGAGTGCCGGGAGATTAAGTCAGTTGGATTGCAGCAATATGACCGACACAGGCGCCGGCAAACCCTGATGCCCTGTAGGAGCGAGCTTGCTCGCGAAAACCGTCAACGATAACGCAGCGAATCTGTTTTAACGCGGCGCTTTCAAGTTCTTCGCGAGCAAGCTCGCTCCTACAATTTATTTTTGAGCTCAGCTCAATTCCAGCCAGATCGGCGCATGATCCGAAGGCTTCTCCAGCCCGCGCAAATCGTAATCCACCCCGGCATCCTTGATCCGTGGCACCAGCCCGGTCGACGCCATGATCACGTCAATGCGCAACCCACGCTTGGGCTCATCCTCAAAACCACGGCTGCGGTAGTCGAACCAGCTGAAACGGTCGGTCACATCCGGGTTGAGGTGGCGGAAACTGTCTACCAGGCCCCAGTTTTTCAGGCGCTCCATCCACTCGCGCTCTTCCGGCAGGAAGCTGCACTTGCCGGTTTTCAGCCAGCGTTTGGCGTTGTCGGCGCCGATGCCGATGTCGCAGTCTTGCGGGGAAATGTTCACATCGCCCATCACCACCAGCGCCTGGTCATTGCTGAACTGGCTTTCCAGCAGGTGCTGCAAGTCTTCGTAGAAGCGCTGCTTGGCCGGGAACTTGGTGGGGTGGTCGCGGCTTTCGCCCTGGGGGAAATAGCCGTTCATGATGGTGACCGGCTGGCCATGTTCGTCGGCAAAGGTGCCCCAGATAAAACGGCGCTGGGCGTCTTCTTCATCGCTGGCGAAACCTTTGTGCAGGCTCAAGGCCGGCTGGCGCGAGAGCAGGGCCACGCCGTAATGGCCTTTCTGTCCGTGGTAGTACACGTGATAACCCAGGGCCTGCACTTCGGCCAGCGGGAACTGATCATCGTGGACCTTGGTTTCCTGCAGGCCGATCACGTCGGGTTGATGCTTTTCAATCAGCGCCGCCAACTGATGAGGGCGAGCACGCAGCCCGTTGATATTGAAGGAGACGATTTTCATGGTCGGCAGTCCAGTCTGGCAAAAGGGCGATGCTAGCCGACAAGTCGGATGGGGGCCAGTGTGGCGGTAGGGGCAATGCGCTGCTAATGTCGGGGAACGACTGGAGCTGTGCAGGTTCGTACCCATAAGAACGCCATGTTTGAGTGGCGCCCAGGGAGATTGACTGTTATGCCAGACACTTCGACGGCCACTGCCGAAATCCGCCTGCTCAATAGCGGTTATTCCCGTGAAGCGCGATCCCTGCTTTATCAGGCGTATCGCCACGAACCGACCTTCGCCTACATCTTTGAAGCCGAGCGGCCGGGTTACGAGCAGCGGGTGCGCGCCACCGTGCGCGAATTGGTCAAGCAGCACTTCTTCCAGAAACTTCCCGCCATCGGCCTGTTCGTCAACGACCGGCTGATCGGCATCGCCCTGATTGCACCGCCGCAACGTCGCCTGGGCATCACCGAGAGCTGGGCCTGGCAGATCCGCATGTGGCTGAGCACCGGGGTGCGCGGCACGCGACGTTACCTGGAATATCATCAGGCCGTACTGGCGTGCTTGCCCAGCGAGGCCGTGCATGTGTTGCCGCTGCTGGGCATTCACCCGCAGTTCCAGGGCCAGCATCATGGTGAGCAACTGCTCGAAGCCGTCCACAATTGGTGCGCTGACGACCCGCATTCCTCAGGCGTGGTGCTCGACACCGGCAACTCCCGTTACCTGGATTTCTACAAGCGCCAAGGCTATGAAGAGATCGGTGAGGTCGCTGTAGGGCCGGTACTGGAGCATGTGTTTTTCCATCCCAATCCCCAGGCGTTACATCCTGCAACGGCTTAGCCAGAATTATTCAGACAATTCCCGGTTCTAAGTCCCTACCTCGCTCGTGTAGCATCCGCGCCTATGAAGTTTCCAGGAAGATTTACCAGCGGCTTGATTCTGCTGTTCACAAGCTGCGGCGCATTGGCGCAAAGCGAACTGGACGTGCGGATCAAACCCTCAAACGACGCGCTGAAAGCCAATATCGAAGGCTATATCGGCGGGGTCGGCGATCGTGACGAAGAAGCCTTGCTGCGGTTCAGCCGTGGCGCCGAGGAGCAGGCGCGCAAAGCCGCGCAGGCTTTGGGCTTCTATCAGCCACAGATCGCCAGCGAGGTGAAGGGCGGCAAGAATCCGCGTCTGACCCTCACCATCGATCCCGGCGAACCAGTGCACTTGCGCGACGTGACCATTCGGGTCGATGGCCAGGCCGCGAGCCTCAAGGCCTTTCGCGTGCCCGCCAGCGACGACCTCAAATCCGGCGCGGTGCTTAACCACGGCCATTACGAAGACGCCAAGCGCCTGATCCAGAACCAGGCCTCGCGCTACGGGTTTTTCAGCGGGCGCTTTACCAGCCAGAAGCTCGCGGTTGACCCTCAAGCGGGCGTGGCCGACATCGAGCTTATTTACGACAGCGGCCCGCGCTACAGCATGGGCAAGGTCAGCTTCAGCGGCGACACGCCGTTTGATGAAGAGCTGTTGCAACGCATGGTGCCCTTTGACAGCGGCACGCCGTATGACTCCGAACTGGTCGCCGAACTCAACCAGAACCTGCAAGCCAGCGGCTTCTTCGAAGGCGTGCGCGTAGACGCCAGCCCCACGGCCGCGACCGATGATGTGATCCCGGTCGCCGTACAACTGGAAACCCGCAAGCCGCGCACCATGGGCCTTGGCCTGGGCTACTCCACTGACGTCGGCCCACGGGGCAAAGCCAACTGGACGCGGCACTGGGTCAACCCCCAGGGCCACAGTTATGGCTGGGAAGCCGAGTTGTCGGCACCGCGGCAGAACGTCGGCCTGTGGTACGACATCCCCCTCGACCCGCCGCTCACCGACAAATTGCGCTTCGCCGGCGGCTATCAGAATGAAGAGATCGCCAACACCGACACCTTGAGCAAGCTGCTCACCGTCGGCCCTGAATGGCACAGCAAGTTGCCCAGCGGCTGGACGCGCGTGATTTCTCTCAAGTACCAGCGTGAAGAATACCGCCTGGGCAATGACTCGGGGATGAGTAACCTGTTGATGCCGGGGGTCAGTTATTCCTACCTGCGCAGCGACAACCGAATCGATCCGCACCATGGGTATCGCCTGATGTTCGACACCAAGGTCGCCAAAGAGGGGCTGGGGTCTGACACCAACCTGCTTTACGGCACGGCCACCGTCAAAGGCCTGACCACCTTGTGGGACAACCACCGCTTTCTGGGGCGCGCACAATTTGGCGGCAGTGCCACCAACGGCTACAAATCCGTGCCGCCGTCGTTGCGCTTCTTTGCCGGTGGTGACCAGAGCGTGCGCGGTTACGAGTACCAGACCCTGTCACCAGAGAACGATCGCGGCGATCGCATCGGTGGTCGCTACATGGTGGCCTTGAGTGCCGAGTATCAATACTCCATCACCGACAAATGGCGTATCGCGACCTTTATCGACCAGGGCAACTCGTTCAACAACCTCGACCTGCCGAGCCTGAAAACCGGCGTGGGCGTCGGCGTGCGCTGGGTATCGCCGGTGGGGCCGATCCGCCTTGACTTGGCCCATGCCCTCGAAGATCCGGGCGGCGTTCGCTTGCACTTTTCCATGGGACCTGAGCTGTGATGCGTGGTTTGAAAATAGCGGGGCTGGCGCTGGTCGCCATCCTCGCGCTGTTGCTGTTGACGCTGTGGACGGTGCTCGGCACTCAGGCGGGCAGCCGCTGGGCGCTGGGCCAGGTGCCGGGCTTGAGCGTGGAGAATTTTCATGGCCGCCTGGGCGGGCAGTGGAGCGCCGACCATCTGCTGTGGCAGCAAGATGGCAGCCGCGTCGAGTTGAATGCGCCAAAGTTTGACTGGTCGCCCGGCTGCCTGCTTCGCATGACCCTTTGCATCAACCGATTGGATGTAGAACAGGTCAGCCTGGAATTTGCGCCCAGTACCGACGAAAGCAGCAGCGGGCCGATCCAACTGCCTGAACTCAAGCTGCCGGTTGCGATCCAGTTGGGCGATGTGCGCATCGGTCGCCTGCTGTTCAACGGCAGCGAAGAACTCAAGGGCCTGCAACTGGCGGCGCACTGGACTGGCGCCGGTATGCAGATCGACTCGGTACATTTACAGCGCGACGACCTGGTGCTGGACCTCGCCGGCCTGCTGCAACCCACCGGCGACTGGCCGCTGAACGCCACCGGCAACCTGAGCCTGCCCTACGCCCCTGGCGGTGCTCCCTGGAGCGTTGCGCTCAAGATCGACGGCGACCTGCTCAAAACCCTCAAAGTCGACGCCGACAGCAGCGGTTACCTACCGGCCAAGCTCAGCGGCGAGCTGCAACCCCTGGTAGAAAACCTGCCGGCGCAGGTGCGCATCACCTCCGAGGCGTTCAAACCCAGCGCCGACCTGCCCGATACCTTGCAACTCAACCAGTTGGACCTGAGTGCCAAGGGCGACCTGAAAAGTGGCTACCAGTTACTCGGCAAGGCCGTGCTACCGGCGGAAAAAGGCCCGGTGGATTTACTGCTGCAAGGCAAGGTTGACGCCAAGGGCGCGCAGATCGCCGGGCTGGACCTGAATGCCGGTGACCAGCAAAGCCTCAAGCTCAGTGCCAACCTGGATTGGCAACAAGGCTTCAGTGCTGACGCCAAAATCGACTGGCTGGACTTCCCCTGGCATCGCCTCTATCCCCTGATCGACGAGCCACAAGTGGCATTGCGTACCTTCAATGGTGAAATCTCCTATAAAGACGGCAATTACCTGGGCAATCTCAAGGCCGACCTCGACGGCCCGGCGGGTAAGTTCAATGTGGTCACCCCCTTCAGTGGCGACCTCAAGCAAGTTTTCCTGCCCGAGTTGAAACTGACCGCCGGCCAGGGTAAGGCCGAAGGCCACCTGAACCTGCAGTTTGCCGATGGTATTGCCTGGGATACCGCCCTGGACCTGTCGGCACTGAACCCGGCGTACTGGGTGGCCGAGTTACCCGGCACCCTGGCCGGACCGCTTCGCAGCAAAGGCGAGTTCAAGAACGAACAACTCAAGCTCAACGCTGACCTCGACCTCAAGGGCCGCCTGCGCGGGCAAACCGCTGTGTTGGCGGCCAAGGCCGAAGGTGCAGGCGAACAATGGACCCTCGCCAACCTGGATATTCGCCTGGGTGACAACCGCATCAACGGCAGCGGCAGCCTGCAACAACGCCTGGCCGGGCAGATCGACATCAAGCTGACGCGCCTGGCCCAGCTCTGGCCGCAACTGCGCGGGCAAATCAATGGGCGTGTCGATGTAGCCGGTACCTTGAAAGCGCCGCAAGGCAAGCTCGACCTCAAGGGCCAACAACTGGCATTTGCCGACAACCGCCTGCAATCGCTCAACCTCGACGCCAGCCTCGATACCGCCCAACGCGCCAGGCTCGACCTCAAGGCCAGCGGCATCTACGCCGGCGAAACCCAGGTCGGCAACCTGACCGCCAGCGCCCAGGGCGATATCAAGAACCAAAAGGTCCAGTTGGACCTGGCCGGCCCCTTGGTCAAGCTGGCCCTGGCATTGGCTGGCAACCTCGACAAAGACAACTGGCGCGGACGCCTGGCCAGCGGCAACGTGCAAGCAGGCGGCCAGGACTGGCGGCTGCAAGCCCCGGCAAAAATCGAGCGGCTGGCCGATGGCAAGCTGACCTTCGGTGCGCACTGCTGGGTTTCCGGCCCTGCCAGCCTGTGTGGCGAAGACCAGCGCCTGATGCCCGAACCGAAGCTGCGTTACCACCTCAAGCAATTTCCCATCGACAGCCTTGCGGCATTTTTGCCCAAAGACTTCGCCTGGCAGGGCAAGCTCAATGCTGACGTGCAGCTTGACCTGCCCGAAAGCGGCCCCAAGGGTGTGGTAGCGGTAGATGCCAGCGGTGGCACGTTGCGCGTGCGCGACAAGGGCCAATGGCTGGATTTCCCCTACAACACCCTGAAGCTGGAAACCACCCTCAACCCCAAGCGCATCGACACTCAGCTCAACTTTCATGGCGGCAAGCTCGGCGAGTTGCTGTTGCAGGCGCAGATCAACCCGCTGCCAAACAACAAGCCAATCACCGGCAACTTCAGCCTTACTGGCCTTGACCTCGCCGTGGCGCGGCCCTTTGTGCCAATGGTTGAAAAACTCACCGGCAAGCTCAACGGCAGCGGCCGCATCTCCGGCGGGTTGCTCGCGCCGCAGGTCAACGGCAACCTGAACCTGGTGGACGGTGAAGTCTCCGGGCCGGAGTTGCCCATCAGCCTTGAGGGCTTGAACCTGCGGGCGCAAATCGCCGGTGAAAGCGTGCAACTCAACGGTGGCTGGCACAGCGGCAAGGCGGGGCAGGGCAGCCTCACGGGGCAGATCGACTGGGGGCGTGCCCTGGTGGTCGACCTCAGCCTCAAAGGCTCGCAACTGCCGGTGACGGTGGAACCCTACGCCAAGCTGGAGGTGGCGCCCGACCTTAAAATCAGCCTCAAGGACGACAAGCTGGCGATCGCCGGCAAGGTCCATATCCCCCGTGGCGACATCACCGTGCGTGAGTTGCCGCCGTCGACCGTCAAGGTTTCCGACGACACGGTGATCATCGGCAGCCAGACCGAAGAGGGCAAACCGCCGATGGCCATGGCGATGGACATCGACGTGGAAGTGGGTGAAGACCAGCTCAACTTCGCCGGCTTCGGCCTCACCGCCAAGGTTCAGGGCCATGTGCATATCGGCGACAACATGGACACCCGTGGCGAGCTGTGGCTCAACGACGGCCGCTACCGCGCCTACGGCCAGCGCCTCAACGTACGCCGCGCGCGGCTGTTGTTCGCGGGGCCCTTGGACCAGCCGTTCCTGGATATCGAAGCGGTGCGCATCGTCACCGAATCCAGCCGCACGGTCACCGCAGGTATCCGCCTGAGTGGCAGCGCCGAACAGCCCACTACACAAATCTTCTCCGAGCCGGCCATGGCCCAGGAAGATGCGCTGTCTTACCTGGTGCTGGGCCGTTCGCGTACCAACACCGGCGAAGACAACAACATGCTCGCCGAAGCCGCCCTGGGCCTGGGCCTGATGGGCAGCGCTGGCGTGACTTCGGATATTGCCAATAAGCTGGGGATTCAGGATTTTGATCTGGACACCCAGGGTACGGGTAACAGCACCGCAGTGGTGGCCAGCGGCAAGATCAACGAGAAACTCAGTCTGCGTTATGGGGTAGGGGTGTTCGAGCCGGCTAACACCATTGCCTTGCGCTACCTGCTGAGCAAGAAGGTGTACCTGGAAGTGGCCACGGGTGTGGCCAGCTCTCTGGATATCTTCTACAAGCGCGATTTCTGAGGGGTATACGGAACACTTTCTGTAGGAGCGAGCTTGCTCGCGAAAGACGTCAACGATAACGCGTGCTTTCTGAATGAACGCGGCGCCCTTGAGTTTTTCGCGAGCAAGCTCGCTCCTACAAAACAGACCGGCGAACTAGGGACGACAGCTCAGCTCCACCCGCTCATAGTTCAACGCCTTGTTGCGCTGCGGCAATGCGTAAGGCACCTCACACCGCTGGTCTTGCCAAGTGATGACCAGGGTGCCAGTGTCGGCTTCAACCAACGCCAGCGCCTTGCCGCTGGGGTCGGCAATTGCGATTTGCTTGCCAGCACTGTCTTCAAGCGCTGCGCCAAACGGGATCGGCCGATGCTGGGCATCGAACAATGCGAACTGTACACGTCGCCCGGTCTTGCTGGCATAGCGCGCCAACACCACTGCACCGCGTCGCGGCACCACTTGCTGGGTGGCGTTATCGATCTCGATATCGGTGCCCAGGTCACGGGTGTCCAGGCTGATCCAGTTGACGCGATAGGGTTGCGCGTTGGGCACTACGGCAAAGCCATTGCTGCCGGTCTTGGCGCCGGAGTAACTGCCGATCTTCGCGCCTTTTACCCCTTCGACCTGCGCCAACGCAAAGGTCTCACCCACGGTTTGCCCAAGGTTGATGCCGCCCGCGTGGCCTACCACGGAACCGGCCAGGTTGAGGTTCTGCGAGTTATACCCACGGCCCTGGCTGTAACCGGCACTGATGTCCATCACCGAGGTGCGAGTGCTGAGGTTGGCCGAGCCGGTGCTGCCGCCTGTGCTGCTGTTACCGCCTTGCACCGAGTAATAGGTGTCGCTGTCTTCGGACAGGTAGCCGTTGATTCCCACTTGCGTGGTGTCGCTGGCTTTCTGCGTGCTTGCGGAGACAAAGGCTCGCGGCGCGCGGGGTTTTGAGCCCAGAGGGAAGGACAGCGACAGGTTGACCAGCGTGTCGTTGTTCGCTGGCCCATAGTTGCCGACATCCTTGGTGTAGGTTGCGCCCAGGTTGTAACTCACCTCGCCCCAATAGTTGCTGTAGCCCGCCGACAGGCTTTGCGAACCCCCGCGGCCCCAATAACGCTGGTCACTGGCGTTCACGTAGATGCTGCCATATTGCTGGTTGAGGCCAAGGCTCTGGTTGATGGTCAGGTCGGTACGGGTTTTCGAGTTGCCGGTGCGCTTCTCGCCTTCATGGCTCAGTTCCTCGACGTGATCGCTGAGGGTGCGGTAACCCTCGGTGGAATAGCGATAAGCGGCGAGGGTGAAGCTGGTGTCGGTGCCGGTAAACGTCTTGGCATACAAGGCCCGCACGCTGTTGCCCGTGACCGCCTGGCCAAAGGTGCGACTGACCGAATGGGTCACGTCCAGGGACACCGCACCGATGGAGGTATTACGGCCAGCGCCGACGGACATGGCCTGGAAATTTTCCGTCGCCTGGGCGCCGATGATCCCGGACAGGTTGCTGCTGATGCCGTAGGCCAGGGTGCTGCTGACGAACTGCGGTGACTTCTGGTCATCGCTGTTGCTGTTGTACTGCCCGGCCGACACGCTGTATTTGAGTTGGCCCTGGCGCACCATGATTGGCAAGCTGGAAAACGCCTGCACCGTGACCCGGCGTCGGCCATCAGCTTCGATAATCGTCACTTCCAGGTCGCCGTTGGAGCCGCTGGGGTAAATGTCGCTGATCTCGAATGGACCCGGCGGGACGTTGGCTGTGTAGAGGATGTAGTTATTCTGGCGAATCTCCACGGTCGCGCTGGACTGGGCGATACCGCGAATGATCGGCGCATAACCACGCTCGCTGTCGGCGCGCATGCCGTCGTCCGAGGCCAGCTTCAAACCGCGATAGCGCACGCTGTCGAACAGGTCGGCGTCAGAGAAAATATCCCCGGCGCTGAACTGGCCCTTCAACGCCGTGACGTCATGTTGCAAGTAGCTGCGGTTGCTCTTGAACGTATTGGGGCGGCCAGTGCTGCTGCTGAAGTTTGATTCGTTGCGCAGCCGCCAGCCGCCCAGGTTTATGCCATTGCGCAGGCCAATGTTGTTGGAGAGCGTGGTTTCACCCTGGTTGCTGTTGCGGCTGCTGCTCAGCTGGTAGTTGATGAACGCGGCGGGCACACCATCATCCCACAAGGCCGGGTCTACATACCCACGGCGGCCACGTTCCATGGCACTTTGCGGTACGCTCACCAGCAAGCGCAGGCGAGGCACGTCGTAGCGCACACTGGAGTGGTCAATCAAGGCGGGCAGGTTGATGCAGGCGTTGGGGTCATCATCGACAAGTTTTTCCGCCGCTTGCAATTTGGCGATATCGACGCCCAGTTGCTGCACCATCTCAAGGGTCAGGCAAGCCTCGGTTTTATCGGTGGCGGAGTTATGGCGAAAGTCGATATCGCGACGACCCACCAGGGTGTCGTTGCTGTAAAGATCAACCCGATAGTTGCCGGGCAGCACACTGCTACTGGCGAGCAGTGCTTGCACATCAACGGCAGAGGCTGTGCCCTGCAGGAACGAGGTATTGAATTGTTCGTCGCCGTCAGCCAGGCAGGCGCTGCTGAAGATCAGGGCAACCGACAGCGGCGCCAATCCATCGTACTTGAATACACACATGCAGGAACCCTATATCACCTCCGATACGAACTAACGGAGCGAAGATAAATACAGTGAAAGTGCGACCGCTGAATAAACGGACGTATTAAGAAGCGTCTTTTATTGCACTGGCTTGCACAGCGGCCGAGTGGGAAAGTTGCGCGCTATAACGGTCTTGTGCGCCGTAGTCGTTAATGCTGCGAAACAACAAGTTGGGTGACTGCCCGGGCGTGAAGTGTTTCAGGGTGAACTCTTTGTGTTCGCCGGGCGCAATCATCAAAGAGTCAAATGGCTGCTCGCTGAGTGCACCCGATTTCAACGTGATTTCGGCAATGGACACGTGATACAGGCCAGGGTTGTTCACCACCAGCAGGCTTTTGCCGGCACGCTCGGCCAGGCGCCATTTCAATGCGGCTGGCGCCAGGTAGGCTTCGGCTTTGAGCCCGGCAGGGCGGAAGAACACCTTGATGCGCTGGCGTACGGCGAGTTGCAAGGTGTTCTGGGTTTTCGACGCCTTGGGGATTTCCTGCACGTTGAGCCACACCACCGACTCGCGGTCGGTCGGCATGCCCGTGCCCTCGTAGATCACCCGCAACAGTTGCTGCTCATCGTTGCTGACCCGCACCAAGGGTGGGGTGACGGCAAAAGGGACAGAGGTGGCATCGCTGCTGTTTGTGTCGACCCAGGACTGGATCAGCACATCTTCACCGCTGTTACGCACCGTGATACCGGCTTCCTTATGCTTGCCATCGAACACCAGGCGCGTGCTGCTCAACGAAATACCGGCTGCGGCCTGGTTGACCATCAGCAGGCCCAACAGGCCGACGTAGAAGGACAATGATTGACGATAAAACATGATGACTACCGCGCAAAATGAATGAATGTGCAGGGCCGATCAGGCCCTGCACGGACCCGTGATGCTCGTGCGGGTTATTCGTATTGCAGGGTGAACGGCAGGGTCGCGTCGCCACGACCGGCCACGGCCAGTTTTGGATCGGCAGTGGTGACATAGGCGGCCGAGAATTTCAGCGACGCGTTGCTGTCCTGCAGGTTGCTTTCGACCTTCGCGGTGGCTGGGGATTTCAGGTCGATCAGCGCGCCATTGCTGTCCAGCAAGGCAATACCGATATTCTTGGCGGCGCCCAGGCCGTCGATGACTTTCAACACGCCAGTGCCAGTCACCAGGCCGCTGCCTTTGCCGGAGGTTGGTTCGAAGAGCATGGCCACCTTGGTACCGGCGTTGCAGTTGATCTTCATCTCGAAGTTCTCGGCGCTCAGCGTGCCGCTGCCTTTTGGCGCGGTGGCGGTGCCCATGTCCTTGATCGACACTTCACCCATGTTCACCGAAATGGTTTTGTTGGTGCCCGCGCCGTCAACGGAACAGGCATCGTTGTTGATGGTGCCGGTGAAGTTGATGGTGCCGCTGCCGGCCTTGGTCGGAACAGGGTCAGCTGCCAGGGCATTGCCTGCTGCGGCGAAAATCGACAGGGCCAGAAGTGCTCGGGATAACGTTTTCATGTTGCTTATCCATAATTGGGGTTGAAGCAACACAATAAAGCGTCAGCACTTAGTGGAGAATCAGACGATCCTTAGAAACAGTAGGGTTCAAGTAGTTGCGGGTAAGTTTGTTAGTTGAACACGTTGCGCTCTATGCAATAAGTCAGTAAATCCTGATCACTGCTTACTTCCAGTTTTCGCATTGCAGAGACTTTTTGCGTGCTGATGGTCTTGGCACTTCTGTTCAGCCCGCGCGCAATCTCGTTAACACTTTGCCCCGAGACAAACAAACGTAAAATCTCGTGCTCCTTGGGTGACAACCGGGTGAATCGTTGGTCCAGGTCAGCGCCATCGTCCATCACCGATGTCGGTTGTGGCCCGTTGTGGTGAATGGGCTTGCCCCGGGCGATAGCCTTGAGCGCGGCCTGGATTTCATCGTGTAATTGGTGCTTCTGGATCACGGCCAGCACCCCGAGTTCTTGCAGGCGCGTCAGTATCAAAGGGTTGGAGATCATCGTCAGCACCACTATCCCCACCTTGGGAAAGCGCCGTGTCAGGTATTCAACCAACTTGAGGCCATCGCCATAGGGCGAATCGCCGGGCATGTTGAAGTCGGTGACCACCAGGTCCACCGGTTTGGATACCAACAACGCGACCAGCTCATTCGAACATACGGCAGCGCCCACCACCTTAAAGCGTGTATCACGCTCGATCAGCTCGCGCACCCCCACCAGTACGATGGGGTGATCATCGGCAATGACAACATTGAGGGTATCCATGGGATGATTTTCCAAAGTGAATTTATTCAAGGGAGTCGAGCAGGGCATTCAATCGAGCGAGGTGCTGACGCACTTCCAGGGCGAGGGCGGGCGTGACGGCCATGCCGGTCAGGCGACATTCGAGTTCGACAAACGCGATGGCCATCGCTTTGAGCTGCACTGAGCCCAAGGCTCCGGCGATGCTGTGCAACTGCTGCGCCACCTCATTGACATTGGCACGTTCCAGCGCTGCCAGTGTGGCATGAACATTCTGGCGCACAGTGGTGACAAACAGCTCGCGCATTTCGGGCGACAACATGGACGGTTCGGCCACTGCCGGCAGGGCGATCCTGCAATGTTTCTCCAGTTGCGCGCGCAAGGTCGCCAGGTTCAGCGGCTTGACCAGCCACGCATTCATGCCCACAGCAGCGCAGCGTTCGCCTTCTTCGCGCAGGGCGTTGGCGGTGATCCCGATGATCGGCAGGGTTTTATCCTGCTGGCGCAGGGCTTGAGCCAATTGATAGCCGTTCATCAGCGGCATATTCACGTCGGTGAGTACCAAGTCGAAACGGCCCGGTTGCCATTGCACCAGCGCTTCTTTGCCGTTGGTGGCGGCCACCACCGAGCAGCCCAGGGCTTGCAGTTGTTCCTTGATGATTGCCAAATTGATCGCATTGTCTTCGGCGACCAGCACCTTGAGGTTCAAACGACGGTTTTTTTCCGGCACTTCGGGCGGGCCTTCAGCGCGGCTACCGTGATGCGCCAGGTAAACCGCCCAGGCAATCGCGCGTACGTCATCGACGTCGACGAGCCAGTCGGCCTTGGATAACTGCGCAGGGTTGGGCCCGCCCGGTGTGGCAATGATTCGCTGGTTGGGCCAGGGCAGGCTTTGGCCCGCGGGCGACAGGTCCACCAGCAGCGCGGCAGTTGGCCCAGCCCGGAAGGCCCGGCAGTCGAGGCCCAGGCGGTTGAGCCAGTCGATAAGATGCTGCGCCTGCTCGTGGACGGGCGCACGCACATACACAGCCGGTGCATCAGACGTGAACACCGGGCAATCGGCGAGGTTGCCTGCTACGGTCTCCAGCGCCAGTTGCAGACTGAAACTGCTGCCCAGGCCGGGCTCGCTAACCACGCTCAGGTGGCCATGCATTAACTCGCACAGCCATTTGCAGATCGCCAGGCCCAGGCCTGCACCGGCCTGGCTGGTCGCATCGTTGACCTGATAGAACGGATCGAACAGTTGCTGTTGCTGCGCCGAGGAAATCCCCACGCCCGAATCGCTGACCTGCCACTGCACATCAGCGTTTTCCAACACCCGCACTCGCAGCAGTACACGGCCGTTATCGGTGAACTTGATCGCGTTGCTCACCAGGTTGTTGAGGATCTGGCGAATCCGCAGCGGGTCACCGCGCAGCCGATCCGGCAGTGTTACATCGATGCTGGCATACAGGTGCAAACCCTTGGCTCGGGCAAACGCACTGTAGGTGCGCACGACATCTTCGCTCATTTCCAGCGGACAGAAGTCCTGGAGTTCCAGCGTCATCTGCCCGGCTTCGATCTTGGACACGTCCAGCACATCGCTGATCAGCTGGAACAAGGTGGCGGATGAGCGTTGAACGGTTTGCAGGTAATCCTGTTGACGCGGGGCGAGGCTGGTCAGGCCAAGCAGTTCGAGGGTGCCCAGCACACCGTACAGCGGCGTACGGATTTCATGGCTCATGGTGGCGAGGAAGCGGGACTTTGCCCGGTTTGCCGAGTCGGCGGTGTGGCGGGCCTCTTCCAGGGCCGCGGCGTCTTCGATGTGCCGGGTGACGTCATGGAAGGCGCAGAGCCAGGCGTCCTGGCCTTGATAGCGGGTGTTGATAAACGTGATATGCAGATGGCGGCCATCAATATCCAGTTCGGCCTGGCCTGCTTCGCAGAGGTCGTAGTGCTGGCGCAGGGTGCTGACCAGCCGGTTGGTACCTTTCCACTCCAGCGCGCGTCGGTTCTCCAGTAACACCTGATGGTCGCTACGGCGTATTACACAGAGGCCAGTAGGCGCGGTATCAATCACTGCACGGCTGAATGCCTCGCTTTCGGCGACGCTGGCGTGGGCCAGTTGGGCGGGCAGCACCACCTGCTTTTTGTACCAGCGGTTGAAGGCGCGTCCACCCCCAAGCCCTGCGATTATCAGTGCGAGCAGGCACAGCAGTGGCCAAAAGGCCGAGTCCAGGAAACTCTTGAGCCCTATGACGTAGATCGCCGTCCAGTGCTGTTCACCAGGGCTGGTCAATTTGAATACCAGGCCGTCACGGGTGAGGTTCAGGCCCTCCTGCAACCGTTGTTCAGGTTTCAGGACGCCAGCCAGCACCTCGCCGGATGGAGCGATCAGTGTGAAGTGGTCGTAGATCGACCATTGCATCAAGCGCTCAATGTTATTGATCTGCGAAGGATTGAGCAGCGACGCTACCAGCACGTGCGGGCTTGCGCCCTGGATATGCCGGCGTGCCGGAGCCAGTTCGATGTGGATATAAGCGAGCAATGTCGGGGAGCTCGCCGTTTGCGTGGTGTCGCTGTAGGCTTTCCAGTGCACCTGGCCGTCTGGCAGTTGCTGAGGGTCGGCATGCAGCCGCGCTTCTACCTGGCGTACCACGTCGGCAAAAGAACCGCCCTGCACCTGCCCATCACCACGCAGATGGCCGGCGGCAGGCACCGAAATATTGAAGTTGTCCGGCCCGTTGAACAGTAAAACCTGGGGTGACTGGTAGTGCGAGGCAGACCAGAAGGCGCCGTAGTAGGCGGCCAGGTGAGCTGCCAGATCAAAAATCTTCGCCTGTTGGCTGGCAGCCAGGCGTTTGGGGTTGAGTTTTACGCTATAAGGCAGAGAAAAGCTGAATTCGCGTCCCTCATAGATATCCGGCCCTTGCTCGGACAACGCCTTGAGGGCGGGTGGTACAGAGATTGACGCAGACAGGAAATCGCCCTGGGTACTTTGCTGTGAAAGACTGGCAAGAAACGCCTGCTGCTCGCCAATGTTTTCCATCAGTCGGGCAAAATGAAAGCGGGTGGTATCACTTTGTTCGCCGACCATGCGCTGCACGCCCAGGTAACTGATCACCAGCAACACCATCACCAAGGCGCCGAGCGCTATCAAGCCCTTGTGCAGGCGCAGAGAACTGCTGGTCAGTTTCTCCAGGAAAGCATTGGGATGGTTCATTAAGCGAACCGGCGGGCGGGAAGGGGGGTATGGTCGGACACAATGGCCTCTGAACAAAGACTCAATAGGTGCTTGCCGGGCCGTCCTGGTTCAGCAGTTGCTGGAACTGGTCTGAGGACACCGCATGGGAAATCAGGAAGCCCTGGACCTGAGTGCAGTTGATCTTACGCAACAGTGCAAGTTCTTGCGCGGTTTCCACGCCTTCTGCTACCACGGTCAAACCCAGTTGCCGCCCCAGGGCCACAATACTCGTCAACGCCTGCGCCAGCTCTTCGTTGTCATTGCAGCCTTGCACCAGCGCCCGGTCGATCTTGAGTTCGGTGAAAGGCGTCAAGACCAGGTTCATGTACGAGCTGTAGCCTTTGCCAAAGTCGTCCTGGGACAGGCCGAAACCCTTGATGCGCAAACGGCATGCGCCAGCGTAGAAGTTGCTGATGTCCTTGGGCACCGAACACTCCATCAACTCAAAGCAAATTCGTCCGGGAATGCCTTGATGTTGCAAGACGAAGGCGAGGATGCGATCGGCCAGGTCGTAGCTGTTGAGCAAATGGGTGGGCAAATTGATTGACACCGGGATGTCATAACCCTGTAGTCGCCAGCGTGCCTGGGCAGCGATGGCCTGTTCCAGTACACGCCATAACAAGTGCTCCTCCAGGCGGTAGGCTCTGAGCGCGGGCAGGAACGAGCCCGGCAGCAATACACCATGGTCCGGGTGGATCCAGCGTATCAAGGCTTCGGCGGCGACGATGCGTGCGTTGACCAGGGCTTTCTTGGGTTGAAACCAGGCCTGTAATTGGCCGTTGTCCAGCGCTTCAAGCAGGGCCTGGCGTTCAATATCTGGGGCAGTCTCGGGCAACACCACCTGACGTAGATCCAGCAGTTGCTCAGTCAAACTGCGCAGGGCCGCAAGGTTCACTGGTTTGGAGATCAACCCGATGACATTCACCTGCAGGTTGCTCGCCACCAGGCTCGCGCTCATCAGCATGCGCCTGGACGCGGCACTCATGATCGCCAGGGCCGGTTTGGCACGCAGCGTGGCAAGGCCTTGGATAAACTGCACACCGTCCATGCCGGGCATCAGCAGGTCGGTGAGCACCAGGTCGAAATTGCGCCTGCGCAAACAGCTCAGCGCTTCCTCGCCATCGCGCGCCGACTCCAGGTCGAAGTCTCCCAGTTCGCCGAACAGATGCTGCAGGTACTGATGTTGAAAGGGGTGGTCTTCGACGATCAAAATGCTACAGCGATTCATGGGGGGCTCGTTCATAGGGAGCCAGTTCATTGAACAAGGCTCGCAGGGTAAAGGGTTTGACGAGGCAATGGTTCATGCCTGCCGCCACGCACAAGGCGGCTTCGCCACGCATGGCATTGGCGGTGGCGCCGATGATCGGTACGGTGCAGCCCAGGCGCCGCAGCTCCCGGGCCAGGACATAGCCGTTGAGCTTAGGCATATTGACGTCGCTGAGGACGATATCGAACGTCCCCTCGTGCCAGCGAGACAACGCCTCTTCGCCATCCGACGTCAGTTCCACGGTGCAGCCCAGCTCCTCCAATTGATCACGCAGGATCAACTGGTTGATAGCGTTGTCTTCGGCCACCAGTATGTGCAGCTTCAACTTGCGCAGATCATGTAGCTCATTCACCGCTTGTGGCAGTGAAACCCATACACCTTGGGCCTGGCTTACCGCTTGATGGATGGCATGCAGGTCATTGAGGTTGACCTTCCAGCCTCCGAGCATGATCTGCGGTACATTGCACCCGTCGCTGGTGGCAAGCACCAGCGGCCCGGCCCAATCGGGGATCAGGCGCTGTTCAAGCGGGCCTGGATGCAGCTCAATCAGTACACAGGCCGAGGGTAGGTCCAGAGAGGATGGGTGACCGATCAAGGGGTGGGCGCCCCAGCGTCGTAGCCAACCGCTGATGACTTCGGCCAACTCGCGAACCGGTGAAAGCACCAGAACGACTTCCGGGAGCAAGCTTGTCATGGTCGGGGGCAGCGCGTCTTTGACGCACTCGACCAGCGGTAGGGCGAG
Source organism: Pseudomonas paralactis (assembly GCF_001439735.1). Lineage (GTDB taxonomy): Bacteria > Pseudomonadota > Gammaproteobacteria > Pseudomonadales > Pseudomonadaceae > Aquipseudomonas > Aquipseudomonas paralactis. The sequence continues at coordinate 30,497 of NZ_JYLN01000001.1, read as the reverse complement.
GGTAAAACTGCTACCCAGGCCCGGCTCACTCACCATACGCAGGCTGCCATTCATCAATTGGGTCAAGCGCAGGCAAATCGGCAGGCCAAGGCCGGTTCCCGCCACTACGTTGGGGTTGCCCTGAGTCTGGTAAAAGGGCTCGAAAATGCACGGCTGCTCTTCGCGTGCGATGCCTTTGCCGGTATCCGAGACTTGCCATTGCACGCTGGCGCGCTCGCCATCACGGCTTAACAGCGTGGCTCGTACCACGACCCGCCCGGAGTCGGTGAACTTGATGGCATTGCTCAACAGGTTGTTGAGCACCTGGCGGATCCGGCTGATGTCGCCAATCATCCGGTCCGGCATCTGCGGGTCGATGCAGGCGTAGAGCAGCAACCCTTTGCTCTGGGCCGCCGCTGCATAGCCGTGGACCACTTCCTGCACCAGGGCGAAGGTCGAGAACTCACCCAGCTCCAGGGCCAGTTGCCCGGCCTCAATCTTGGATACGTCCAGCACGTCACAGATCAATTGCAACAAAGTGGACGACGAGCCCTCTATCGCCTTTAGATAGTTTTTCTGCTGTGCATCCAGACGGGTGCGGCCCAGCAGTTCCAGAGTGCCCAGTACGCCATAGAGCGGCGTGCGGATTTCATGGCTCATGGTGGCCAGAAACAAGGTCTTGGCTTCATTGGCGCTGTCGGCCAGCCGGCGCGCCTGTTCCAGCGCTGCTTCGATCTGGGTGCGGGTACTGATGTCGCTGAAGGCACATAACAATACGTCCTCACCTTTGTAGCGAGTGGGCGCGCAGCTCAGGTAAAGGTGGCGGCCATCGGCGGTTTCAAAGTAATCGGTAAAAGTCGGTTCGTGGGCATCGAAGGCTTGGTGGATCCAGCCTGGGCACAGCTGTTCGCGTTCGCCACTCTGGCCGAGCCATTGCTGGGACAAGGTGTTTTCCAGTACCACCTGGCCGTCGGTGCGACGTAATACACACAGGGCCACGGGCGCGGTCTGGATCACGTCACGGCTGAACAGCTCGCTTTCCACCAAGGCTTGGATACGCTGCACCGCGGGGGTAATGAAACGGTGTTCAATGCGGTGTATCAGCAACCACACCAGACTGATACCGAACACGCAGAACACCAGCGTCCCGGCCAATTGCGGCCACAGGGATAGGAGAACCGCGCGCAGGTCGATGGAGTAAGCCAGTTGCCAGTCCGACGACTTCAATTGTTTGCGCAACACCAGTTGGTCGGGCAGCCATCCCGCGCCGACAAAACCAAAGAAATCCTGCTGCTGCAGGCCTGGCAGGTTGTGGCTGAACTGCGGCTTGGTGCTATTGCTGAACAAGGGCATGCCCTGGGAATTGAACATGGTGAACTCCCCCGCGCTATGATCGTTCAGGGTGTTGGCGACTTCCCGGTCGTCAATTTCCAAGCCTAGCCAACCCGAATTCATATCGCGCTCATCCAGACGAACGAAAATGTACAGCTGCGAATGGCCTTCGGTGTTCTGGGTCAGCCACAGCTCCTGCAAGGCCGGACGAGTGTCGCGCTGAAGCCGCTTCAACTGTTCGAGCATACCCGTTGGGAACGCGCGAATCGTTGGCGTGGCGTTGTAAAGGCGTACCACTTTGGCTTCTACATCGCTGGCCACGTAAATCAGGTTGAGTTGCCTGGCCTTCAAATAGTCGCGCATGCGCTGGGTCAGCCAGATACTCCACTGCTTGCCGGGGCGTGTGCCCAACAGCAAATACACTTCCTCCGCAGACACGGCGCCATCGGCGCTTTTGTAGCGCCGTGTAGCCGACAGGCTGAGGCTTTCCAGCAGCGCTTCGCGGGTGGTGAAAAAGGTGTGGGCTTCGGCAATCGCGCTGCTCATGTAGCTGCGTCGCTGGGAGATCTCGGTGTTGAAGGTGAACAGCAGAAAGCTGTAAGCCCCACCGATGATGCCCACCAGCAGCACCAGCGCAAAAATGCGCAACAAGCGGCGGGCGGCGTTCGGGGTAGACAGGATCGGGCTGATCTGATGGAGGTAGGTCTTCAATCGCATGTCGGCACTTTAGGTGGGACAACGCGCGGGGAGAATCAGACGATCCTTAGTTTTTTACAGGTAGTTCACAATAAACGTGACTTCGGTATTGGCCCTGAGCGACCTAGTGGAAGATAGGGTCGCCGAGCGTCATCGTGGTAATAAATACGAACAGCGCAAGCTGCAGTCTTAATGGCTTCATGAACACGGCCACATTGGCTGGGAAGCGCAAAACATTAAACAGCGCAGGCACCACATCCCATCAGGCAAACCTTAAAACCCGTCGCTTACCCTCAACTACCAAGCAACCTAATTATTCCATTTGACATTCGCTGCCTAAGCAGTAACATCTCGTCACACATTCACTGCCTAGGCAGTAATAAGGTGACTTTCGATGCCTCACTTCACCCCTGACAACTTCCACAACTGCCACCTCGGCCTGTTGCTGGGCCGCGCCGCGATCCTCAAGGACCGGATCATCGACACCCATATGGAACCCCACGGCATCACCGCCGCGCAGTTCAAGGTGTTGATCATCATGGCCCAGTTCGGCGTCGATACCCCGGCGGAGCTGTGCCGCAACCTGTCCCTGGACAGCGGCTCGATGACGCGCATGCTCGACCGGCTGGAGCAAAAAGACCTGCTCAGCCGCAAGCGTTCCGAGCTGGATCGCCGCCAAGTGCAGTTGGTGCTGACCGCCGAAGGCCAGCGCCTGGCGGACATGCTCCCGCACATCGGCGCCAAGGCGCTCAACCAGTTGGCCGGTGTGCTTGAGCCGGGTGAACTGGAAACCCTGGAACGCATCCTGAAAAAAATGCTGATCGCTGCGGGTGACCCCATCACGATCCAGCGGGTAGGTAAATAATGAACACACGCGCACTCAGCCTGGTGCTGGCGGCGATGACGTTGGCCGGTTGCGCCAATTACAGCGGCCTCGATACCCAGGGCCAGCGCCTCGACGCCAACACCCTGCACACCGGCAAATCCCTCAGCGGCGTGACGCTGTCGAGCGCCGCCTGGCCGGCCGCTGACTGGTGGAAAAGCCTCGGCGACCCACAGCTTGACGGCCTGATCCAGGAAGCCCTGCAGAACAGCCCCGACATGCAAGTCGCCGATGCCCGTGCCCACCAGGCCGAAGCCGCCGCCTATGCCGCCAACGCCGCCCGTATGCCGACGTTGGATGCCAGCGCCGGCGTGAGCCGTTCGCGCCTGGCCAAGGATCAGGACCCACGCGGGCAGGGCGATGCCTATTCGACCGTGCGTAACATCGGCGCCAGCTTCAACTACAACTTCGACCTCTGGGGTGGCCAGCGCGCCGCCTGGGAAGCCGCGTTGGGCGAGGCTCGCGCTGCCGAAGTCGACCAGCAGGCCGCGCGCCTGACACTGGCCGCGAACGTGGCCAAGGCCTACAGCGACCTGGGCCAGGCCCATATCGTGCGTGACCTGGCCGTCGATGACCTCAAGCGTACCCGCCAGATGCTCGACCTGAGCAAGCGCCGCCTGAGTTCCGGTATCGACAGCGAGTACCAGTACCAGCAGACCGAGAGCCTGGAAGCCAGCTCCCAGTCGCAACTGATTGACGCGGAAAAACAGCTGCAAAGCGCCAAGATCGCATTGGCTGTGTTGCTCGGCAAAGGCCCGGACCGCGGTGACGAGTTGGCGCGCCCAGCGGTGCTCAAACCCAGCGCCGTGGCCGTTCCGGCGGTGCTGCCTGCCGAGCTGCTCGGCCGTCGCCCGGACCTGGTCGCCGCACGCTGGCGCGTAGAGGCCGCGAGCAAGAACATCGACGCCAGCAAGACCCGCTTCTACCCCAACCTCAACCTGAGCGCGAGCGCTGGCGCCGAGTCGTTGCTGGGGGACGCGATGTTCGGTTCGTCCAGCCGCTTCTTCAACATTGCGCCGACGATCTCGTTGCCGATCTTCGACGGTGGCCGCCTGCGCGCCGACCTTGATGCCCGCGATGCCGACTACGACCTGGCCGTGGCCCAGTACAACAAAACCCTGTTGCAAGCCTTGGGCGATATCGGCAACAGCCTGTCCCAACTGCGTGACACCGGGCGGCAGATCCAGGCCCAGCAACACGCGGCCGACATCGCGCAGCAGTCCTACGACACCGGGGTGCAACGCTACAGCTCAGGCATCGGTAACTACCTGGATGTGCTCAGCATCGAGCAGCAGTTGCTACAGGCCCAGCGTCAGCTGGCGACCTTGAATGCAGCGCAGATCGATCTGTCGATTCAATTGATGCAGGCCCTGGGTGGCGGGTACCACGCCGACAACGTGGCCGCGACCACCCCTGCAACACGCACGGAATAATTTGAGGTATTTGTCATGGCCACTGCCGACAGCAACAACGCAACCGAACAACCCCAAGACACCAACCCACGCAAACGCAAAGTCATGCTCATCGGCCTGGCGCTGATCGTCATCCTTGGCGTGGTGGGCGTGTGGGCCTGGTATGAGTTCTACGGGCGCTTTAACGAGAGCACCGACGACGCCTATGTGAACGGCAACGTGGTGGAAATCACCCCGCTCGTCACTGGTACCGTAGTCAGTATCGGCGCCGACGATGGCGACCTGGTGCATGAAGGCCAAGTGCTGATCAACTTCGACCCCAACGACGCCGCCGTCGGCCTGCAAAGTGCCCAGGCCAACCTGGCCCGCACCGTGCGCCAGGTCCGCGGCCTGTACAGCAACGTCGATGGTATGAAAGCCCAGGTCAATGCGCAGAAAGCCGATGTGCAAACCGCCCAGGACAACTACAACCGCCGTAAGACCCTGGCCCAGGGCGGCGCGATTTCCCAGGAAGAACTGTCCCACGCCCGCGACAGCCTGACCGCCGCCAAGAACGCCTTGACCAACCTTGAGCAACAACTCAAAACCACCAATGCCTTGGTGGATGACACGGTGATTTCGTCCCATCCCGATGTGCAAGCCGCCGCCGCGCAACTGCGCCAGGCCTACCTGACTAACGCGCGCAGCACCTTGATCGCACCGGTCACCGGCTATGTGGCCAAGCGCACCGTGCAACTGGGCCAGCGCGTCCAGCCGGGCACCGCGCTGATGGCGGTGATCCCGCTGGACCAGCTGTGGATCGACGCCAACTTCAAGGAAACCCAACTGCGGGATATGCGCATCGGCCAGCCGGTGGATATCGAGTCGGACATCTACGGCAGCGACGTGAAATACAGCGGCACCGTCGACAGCCTCGGCGCCGGCACCGGCAGCGCGTTCGCCTTGCTGCCCGCGCAGAACGCCACCGGCAACTGGATCAAGATCGTGCAGCGGGTGCCGGTGCGCATCCACATCAACGCCGAAGAGCTGGCCAAGCATCCGCTGCGCGTGGGCTTGAGCACCGTGGTCAACGTAGACCTGCACGACCAGAGCGGCCCGGTGCTGGCGCAACAGGCGCCGCAAAAAGCCTCGTTCACCACCAACGTGTATGACCGCCAATTGGCCGAGGCCGATGCCATGATCAACCAGTTGATCCATGACAACAGCGTCGCCGCTCCCAAGGCTGCGCAACGCTGATGAGCAATAACGCCTCGTTCACGCCGCCCAGCCTGTTGATGGCCACTATCGGGCTGTCGCTGGCGACCTTTATGCAGGTGCTCGACACCACCATTGCCAACGTGGCCTTGCCGACTATTTCCGGCAACCTGGGGGTGAGTTCGGAGCAGGGCACCTGGGTGATCACCTCGTTTGCGGTGAGCAACGCCATCGCCTTGCCGCTCACCGGTTGGTTAAGCCGGCGCTTTGGTGAGGTGAAGCTGTTCCTGTGGGCGACTATTCTGTTTGTGCTGGCCTCTTTCCTGTGCGGTATCTCCACGTCGATGCCCGAGCTGATCGGCTTTCGGGTGCTGCAAGGCCTGGTTGCCGGGCCGTTGTACCCGATGACCCAGACGCTGTTGATTGCGGTCTATCCTCCCGCCAGGCGCGGCATGGCCCTGGCGTTATTGGCGATGGTTACGGTGGTGGCGCCGATTGCAGGCCCCATCCTTGGTGGCTGGATCACTGACAGCTACAGCTGGCCGTGGATCTTTTTCATCAACGTGCCCATCGGTATCTTCGCGGTGATGGTGGTGCGTTCGCAGTTGAAGAAGCGTCCGGTGGTCACCAGTTATCAGCCGATGGATTACGTCGGGTTGTTGAGCCTGATCGTCGGGGTCGGCGCCTTGCAGATTATCCTCGACAAAGGCAATGACCTGGACTGGTTCGAATCCAACTTCATCATCATTGGTGCGGTGATCTCGGCAGTGGCGCTGGCGGTATTTGTGATCTGGGAAATGACCGACAAGCACCCGGTGGTGAACCTGCGGCTGTTCGCCCATCGCAACTTTCGCATCGGCACCATCGTGCTGATCCTCGGTTACGCGGGCTTCTTCGGCATCAACCTGATCCTGCCGCAATGGTTGCAGACCCAGATGGGCTACACCGCCACCTGGGCCGGACTCGCCGTGGCACCAATCGGGATCCTGCCGGTGTTGATGTCGCCGTTTGTGGGCAAGTACGCACACAAGTTCGACCTGCGGCTGCTGGCGGGCCTGGCCTTTCTGGCGATCGGCTTGAGCTGCTTCATGCGCGCTGGTTTCACCAACGAGGTGGACTTCACCCACATCGCCCTGGTGCAGCTGTTCATGGGCATTGGCGTGGCGCTGTTCTTCATGCCGACCTTGAGCATTCTGATGTCCGACCTGCCGCCGCACCAGATTGCCGACGGCGCTGGGCTTGCGACCTTCCTGCGCACCTTGGGCGGCAGCTTTGCGGCTTCGCTGACCACCTGGATCTGGATTCGCCGGGCGGACCAGCACCATGCCTACATGAGCGAGAACATGACCACCTACGACTCGGCTACCCGTGATGCGTTGCAGGCGCTGGGCGGGGCAGGGCAGAAGGCCTACACGCAACTGGACCAGATCCTCACCAGCCAGGCGTACATGATGTCCACCGTGGATTACTTCACGTTGCTGGGGTGGATGTTCATGGGCTTGATGTTGCTGGTGTGGCTGGCCAAGCCACCGTTCACGGCGAAGGCCGGGCCTGCGGCTTCGGGGCACTGATTGTAAGGTCAGCGCGGTCCCAGTGGGAGCTGGCTTGCCTGCGATGCAGACACCTCGGTGTATCAGATGCACCGAGGTGATGCTATCGCAGCATAGGTATCTACATAACGCTGTAACGGTGGACGGTAACCACGATGCGAAGCGAGCCGCTCTTGATCTTGATCTGCTTTTGATCTTGATCTCAGGCGCCCCGTTAAACCACGCTGGCCGAACGCAGGCTTGAATTCGTGGGTAACCCGGCAGGACGCCGGGTTAGCCGCCCCGCGCCATGGATGGCGCGTGGCGGCGGCCCACGGATTCAAGCCTGCGTTCGGGCACACCGAGCCTAAGCGAGGTGCCGAGTGGTGGGGCAAGAGCGCTTTGGTTACTTTCGCGCTTTTCGAAAGTGACCCGCCGTCAGGGCGGAACCTTAAGTAGCCGTTACCGCAGGAATGGATATGTACACAGTCCAGCTGTGTTGGCTGTCAGGCCGCTATCGCAGGCAAGCCAGCTCCCACAATTGGATCGCGTGCGTCAGCTAGATCAGCGTCGGTTGTCAGTCCGTCACGGGAGCAAGCTCCCTCGCCACAGGGTCAGCGCCGTACCGAAGTTGTGTAGACACCTATGGCTATCACAGGCAAGCCAGCTCCCACAGGTTGATCGGTGTTGTGTCGCAGGTTAGGCGCCAGGCAGCGCCAACTGCGGGTTGACGAAGTCAAACGCCGCCAGTTGAAAGCCCTGCTCATCCACCTGCAGCGCCCACCCTTGCTTGTCCCAGTCACCCAGCACAATGCGCTTGGCCGCCTGGTCGCCGATCTGCAACTTATGGATCGCCGGGCGGTGCGTATGGCCGTGGACCAGGGTGCGCACGCCGAACTGCTGCATCACCCGTGGCACTTCTTCAGGCGTGACATCGACAATGTCATTGGCCTTCATACGCACCTGCGCGCTGCTCTCACTGCGCAGCTTGCGCGCCAGTTTGTGGCGGGTGCCCAAGGGCAGGTGGCGCAGGATAAACAGCACAATGGGGTTACGCAGGATGCGCCGCAGCTTCATATAGCCAAGGTCGCGGGTGCACAGGCTGTCGCCGTGCATCAACAGCACGGGTTCGCCATAAAACTGCACGACACTCGGGTCCTTGAGCAAGGTAGCGCCTGCCGCTTTACAGAACGCCTTGCCGATCAGGAAATCGCGGTTGCCATGCATGATGAAAATCGGGGTGCCGCTGTCGCTCAGCTCACGCAGAGCCTCGCAGATGGAACGCTGGAAGGGGGTCATGCCATCGTCGCCAATCCAGGCTTCGAAGAAGTCCCCCAGAATGTACAACGCCTGGGCACCACGGGCGCGGCCGTGGAGCAGATCCAGAAACGCCCGGGTGATGTCCGGGCGCTCCTCTTCCAGATGCAAGTCTGAAATCAGCAATATCACGCTTCGATGATCTCGGCTTTCTCGACGATCACGTCTTCGGCTGGAACGTCCTGGTGACCGGCCTTGGAGGTGGTGGATACGCCTTTGATCTTGTCGACAACGTCGGTGCCTTGGGTGACTTTACCGAACACGGCGTAGCCCCAACCCTGCACGTTCTTGCCGCTGTGGTTCAGGAAGGCGTTGTCGGCAACGTTGATGAAGAACTGCGCGGAGGCCGAATGCGGCTCCATGGTACGGGCCATGGCGACGGTGTACTTGTCGTTGGAAAGGCCGTTGTCCGCTTCGTTCTGGATGCTTGGACGCTTGTCTTTCTTCTCTTTCATGCCAGGCTCGAAACCGCCGCCCTGGATCATGAAGTTGCCGATGACACGGTGGAAAACGGTGTTTTCGTAGTGGCCGGCTTTCACGTATTCGATGAAGTTGGCGACGGTGATCGGCGCTTTCTCGGCGTTCAGCTCGATGACGATGTCACCGTGGTTGGTGGTCAGTTTGACTTGAGTCATGTTCACTACTCTTTTCAGGGAATTCGTGGGTGTGGGCGCCTGGGCACCTTACCTGTCTGGCTAAACGACGGCCAAGGCGCGCAGTTTAGCGTGCCTTGCGGGAATTTCGAGGTGGTTTTTTATCGCGCTTGTCATTAAAGCAGCAATTAAAGCCGCAGTTTTCAAGCGTGTGCTGTCAGTGTCTTGACTGCTTCGGCTATTATGAGCCCTTTGTTTTATCTGGCCCCACCTGGCCACGAACCTGTCTGTTCAAGGATCCTATGAGCAAGCCCACTGTCGAACCTACCTCGAATGCCAAGGCCGGACCTGCTGTCCCGGTCAATTTCCTGCGCCCGATCATCCAGGCGGACCTGGATTCGGGCAAGCATACGCAGATCGTCACCCGCTTCCCGCCAGAGCCCAACGGCTACCTGCACATCGGCCACGCCAAGTCGATCTGTGTGAACTTCGGCCTGGCCCAGGAGTTCGGTGGCGTCACGCACCTGCGTTTCGACGACACCAACCCGGCCAAGGAAGACCAGGAATACATCGACGCCATCGAAAGCGACATCAAGTGGCTGGGTTTTGAATGGTCCGGTGAAGTGCGCTATGCCTCCAAGTATTTCGACCAGTTGTTCGACTGGGCCGTCGAGCTGATCAAGGCCGGCAAGGCCTATGTGGACGACCTGACCCCGGAGCAGGCCAAGGAGTACCGTGGCACGCTGACTGAGCCGGGCAAGAACAGCCCGTTCCGCGACCGTTCGGTAGAAGAGAACCTGGACTGGTTCAACCGTATGCGCGCCGGCGAATTCCCGGACGGCGCCCGCGTGCTGCGCGCCAAGATCGACATGGCCTCGCCGAACATGAACCTGCGCGACCCGATCATGTACCGCATCCGCCATGCCCACCACCACCAGACCGGTGACAAGTGGTGCATCTACCCCAACTACGACTTCACCCACGGTCAGTCGGACGCCATCGAAGGCATCACCCACTCCATCTGCACCCTGGAGTTCGAGAGCCATCGCCCACTGTACGAATGGTTCCTGGACAGCCTGCCGGTCCCGGCGCACCCGCGTCAGTACGAATTCAGCCGCCTGAACCTGAACTACACCATCACCAGCAAGCGCAAGCTCAAGCAACTGGTGGATGAAAAGCACGTACATGGCTGGGATGACCCGCGCATGTCCACGCTGTCGGGCTTCCGTCGCCGTGGCTACACCCCGGCGTCGATCCGCAACTTCTGCGACATGGTCGGTACCAACCGTTCCGACGGTGTGGTCGATTTCGGTATGCTGGAATTCAGCATCCGTCAGGACCTCGACGCCAACGCCCCGCGTGCCATGTGCGTGCTGCGCCCGTTGAAAGTCGTGATCACCAACTACCCGGAAGGCCAGGTCGAGAACCTCGAACTGCCGCGTCACCCGCAGAAAGAAGAGCTGGGCGTGCGCAAGTTGCCGTTCGCCCGCGAGATCTACATCGACCGTGACGACTTCATGGAAGAGCCGCCAAAAGGCTACAAGCGCCTGGAGCCGAACGGCGAAGTGCGCCTGCGCGGCAGCTACGTGATCCGTGCGGACGAAGCGATCAAGGACGCCGATGGCAACATCGTTGAACTGCGTTGCTCGTACGATCCGGACACCCTGGGCAAGAACCCTGAAGGCCGCAAGGTCAAGGGTGTGGTCCACTGGGTGCCGGCCGCTGCCAGCATCGAGTGCGAAGTGCGCCTGTACGATCGTCTGTTCCGCTCGCCAAACCCTGAAAAGGCTGAAGACAGCGCGAGTTTCCTCGACAACATCAACCCTGATTCCCTGCAAGTTCTCACAGGTTGTCGTGCCGAGCCATCGCTTGGCGACGCACAGCCGGAAGACCGTTTCCAGTTCGAGCGCGAAGGTTACTTCTGCGCAGATATCAAGGACTCGAAACCAGGCGCTCCGGTATTCAACCGTACCGTGACCTTGCGTGATTCGTGGGGCCAGTGATTTAAGGGAGTTGTCGTGTTAACGATCTACAACACACTCAGCAAGACCAAAGAAGTCTTCAAGCCGCTGGATGGCAACAAGGTGCGCATGTACGTGTGCGGCATGACCGTGTACGACTACTGCCACATCGGCCACGGCCGCAGCATGGTTGCCTTCGACCTGGTGACCCGCTGGTTGCGTTTCAGCGGCTATGACTTGACGTACGTGCGCAACATCACCGACATCGACGACAAGATCATCAACCGTGCCAACGAAAACGGCGAGTCGTTCGACGCGCTGACCGAGCGCATGATCGCCGCCATGCACGAGGACGAGGCACGCCTCAACATTCTCAAGCCGGACATGGAGCCGCGTGCCACGGACCACATCCCGGGCATGCACGCGATGATTCAGACCTTGATCGACAAGGGCTATGCCTACGCCCCAGGCAATGGCGACGTGTACTACCGCGTCGCCAAGTTCATGGGCTACGGCAAGCTGTCGCGCAAGAAGATCGAAGACCTGCGCATCGGCGCGCGTATCGAAGTCGACGAAGCCAAGCAAGACCCGCTCGACTTCGTACTGTGGAAAGGCACCAAGCCCGGCGAGCCAAGCTGGGAGTCGCCTTGGGGCCCTGGACGTCCGGGCTGGCACATCGAATGCTCGGTGATGTCCACCTGCTGCCTGGGCGAGACCTTCGACATTCATGGCGGCGGCAGCGACCTTGAGTTCCCGCACCACGAAAACGAAATCGCCCAGAGCGAAGCCGCCACCGGCAAGACCTACGCCAACGCCTGGATGCACTGCGGCATGATCCGCATCAATGGCGAGAAGATGTCCAAGTCCTTGAACAACTTCTTCACCATCCGCGACGTGCTGGAAAAGTACCACCCGGAAGTGGTGCGCTACCTGCTGGTGTCCAGCCACTACCGCAGCGCCATCAACTACTCCGAAGACAACCTCAAGGACGCCAAGGGCGCCCTGGAGCGTTTCTATCACGCGTTGAAAGGCTTGCCTTGCGTGGCTCCGGCCGGCGGCGAGTCGTTCGTGGCGCGGTTTACCGAAGTCATGAACGACGACTTCGGCACCCCCGAAGCCTGCGCGGTGCTGTTTGAGATGGTGCGGGAGATCAACCGCTTGCGTGAGACTGATCTCGACGCGGCAGCGGGTCTGGCGGCGCGCCTGAAAGAACTGGCAAGCGTGCTGGGCGTGTTGCAGATGGAGGCCGATGACTTCCTGCAAGCCGGCGCTGAAGGGCGGGTGGATGCCGCTGAGGTAGATGCACTGATCCAGGCGCGTCTGGCTGCGCGTGCGGACAAGGACTGGGCTGAATCCGACCGTATCCGCGACCAACTCACCGCGATGGGTGTGGTGTTGGAAGACGGCAAGGGTGGGACGACGTGGCGGTTGGCTGACTGACCGTTAAAGCTGCACGCTGAATAAAAAAACGCCCCGACTGGTTCGTAATGCCGTTCAGTTAAGGCTTTTTGTAGGAGCGAGCTTGCTCGCGAAAAACCTGAGAGCGCCGCGTTAAATCAGGAACGCTGCGTTATCGTTAACGTTTTTCGCGAGCAAGCTCGCTCCTACAGAGGGCGACATACGCTTAACTGAACGGCATTACGACTGGTTCGGGGCTTTTTTTACAAAAAAATAACGCTGTCACTTAGCGTTTCCACCACCAGTTCAAGTCGCGTTTAACTGGGAGTGCGAGTGCATGCAGTATGAAGAATGCTAGTGCGATCCAGCCAATGATTGGATAGTTTTCAATGACTTCTGGATGAGTGCCGAAGCATAAGTATTTGTCAAATTGAGCGATTTCCATATGTGTCATCATAAAGAAAATATTGACTGCTAAGCTGATATAGATTTTGGTATATCCAAGTCCCTTGCCGGAGAAGATAACTCTAAGGCCGTATGCGAATAACAATCCCAGTGGCGAGAGTATTAGAAAAGCCATAATAATCATTTTTTAGACTCTTCATGTAGTTGCTTTAATGTGATTGCATCTATTGCGGCCTCCGCTGCCAGCGAAGTTGGTGTCATGGTTTTATAGGCTCGTATCCGGTCTGAATCCAAATACCTAAATAAACGCCAAGCATCGGGTTTGTATATATGCCTTACAGTGCTGTAGATGGATAGGCTAATATCAACGGCGCCGTAGGCCATGTTTGCTTCCCGCTCTCCGTGACCGACGGCGGATGCAACTGATTGATATGCTGTACGAACCGGACCGACGGTATCAGATCTCCCTGTTACCAGGTTGTGTCCACCTTCATATAAATTATTAGCGCCATGTGCCATTAATGGCACTCCTGCGACGAGGCACAGGGTGCCCATTGACGCATAGCAAATTCCGGCACCCGTGGCTATTTGCAGCGCGCCCGCAACGGCTCCGACTCCATTTCTCCCAATCGCTATTGATTGATCCAGCAAACTACGCTGTTCTTTTTTAATCTCAACCAGCCCCTCTGCAACTGTCTTTTTTCCTTGCTCTACATCTCTGACAATACTACGAGCGTAGTAGGCAACCTCTCGGTTGAATATCGAACGATTAACGCCATCCTGTAGATGCCGGGCACTTATTGCACATGCATGATTGGTCAGTTTTGCAGCGGCTTGGCTGACGACCCATAAGTCATAAAAGTTCGACGTTTGATTTTCTTTCTTTGATTTCATCGTCCGGTTTCCCATGAGCCATAGCCGCTGGTGCCCGCTAGATGATGTGTCCAGATGATTTCCCGATACCGAATCGACAGATGTTCCTGTGCGTCTACATCGTTCAGCAGGACGGAGTGGGGTACATCGACGGTCAGGCTGGCAATGATGCAGCCCCTGATATCGACGGTGTAGTATTTTTGGTGCTGGCCGAACTGTGAAATGCGATAAAAGTTGATCACGCAGTTCAGTTCTTCTCGGTTGAATAACGCTACCGCCAGCAAGGGCGAGGATTTATCAATGCTTTTTGTGATAACCACCGGGCCGTGCGTGGAGGCTCTGATGTTGCCGGTGTTGAGCATATTGTGGTTGAAGGACATCACCATGATTTCGTCTCGGTGCCCCTCCTGGCACTTGTTGCCGATGGAGTCTTGAGTTGAGCAACCAGCCGAGATCAGGCCTTGAGATTTTCCGTTAATGGACATGTAACCGTGGTTAGCCATGGACGTAGATCCTGATGTATTCGCCATAAACATATAAAAAAATGTAAATAGGAAATATCGGATGTTTCGCCTTTTATCGTGCGAGCGGGATGTAGGATTATTCGTTTCTGTATGGGATAAAAAACGCCCCGGTATGTCGGGGCGTTTTGCAGTGTTGGTACGTATGAATAGAGCGATGGTAATTGCCTGCTACCTTCCAGCTTTTCCGCAATGTGCATTAAGCGCTTCACTCACCAGAAGCTGAATAGCTTCCACCATTCGGCAGATCCTTAGAGCCACGCTGCGCGCGGTTCCATCAATCTCAAAAGCTAAATGACTTGCCAGTGCTTGAACGGATGCGAGGACCTCTGAAGCATTGACTAGTAATGTCTCGGCATCCAATCCTTTACGTACAGCAAAAAGACCTTGGCCGTCATCCGATGACGCAGGCGTTGAAGATGGATTCAAATGATGGTTAATCGCTTGATCAGCACAAGCGTGAAGCGAAGATGAATCCAGCGGCGGATTCTGACTGTCTTTAATCATGGCGAAGCTCCCAGAGTATTGGAGTCACTACCCATCGCTGTGAAACGATATTGGGGTGGCGGCTGTACGCAGGTTCGCAGACCGGGACTCTAGGCACCCGGCATACCCGAAGGTATCCCGCGCACAGCCGCCATAACATCAGGCATAAAAAAACGCCCGCTATCTTGAGGTGGACGCTGTGCGTCTAGAGTTTAACCGGGCTGCGAAACCCGGTCGCCGAGATGATGCTGAGTTTGCGCAATGGGCGGCGCGTATCCGATCTTTTGCTTAGCGCCAGACCAAATTTTTAATGCGTTCGTTTGATGAGTCAGCGGCGGCTGCTGACTTCGGCGGGTACATCGTCACCGGCCATGCGCTTGCGGAACAACGCCGTGCGCGCCAGCAGCAGGGTGGTCACCGGTACGGTGATCGACAGCAGAATCGGGATCAGCCACCCGTGCAATACCGGCCCGGACTTGAGCACCGAAAAATAGATAATCGACGCCAGTGCCACGCACCATGCGCCCAACGTCGAGGCGAGTGCCGGCGGGTGCATGCGTTGGAAAAACTCTTTCATCCGCAGCAAGCCTATCGCGCCAATCAAGGCAAACAGGCTGCTGAGTACCAACAACGCCGCCACTATTACTTCAACCCATAACGGCATCATTCAATCACCTCCCCGCGCAGCAGGAATTTGGCCAGGGCAAACGAGCCGACGAAGCCGAACAGTGCAATCAGCAGCGCCGCTTCAAAATAAGTATCACTGGCATAGCGAATGCCCAGCACCAGCATCATCAACATCGCCAGGATGTACAGGTAGTCCAGCGCCAGAACTCGGTCCTGGGCGGAGGGGCCTTTGAACAGGCGGATCAGGGTCAGCACCATCGCCAGCGAAAACAGGAACAGGCTGAACAGGATCGCATTGGAGAGCAGGGCGCTCATTCGAAGATCTCCATCAGGGGCCGCTCGTAGGTGGCTTTGAAGTGCTGGATAAACAGCGCTTCATCGTCGAGGTCGAACACGTGCAGCAGCAAGATACTGCGGTCCAGCGCCAGTTCCGACCAGATGGTGCCGGGGATCACGGTGGTGATCATCGACAGCGCGGCGAGGCCGTTAGGGCTGTGCAGGTCCAGGGGGATCTTGATAAAGCGCGAGCGCGGCGGGCGTGAGCCGCAGGTCAGTACGCCCCAGGCCACTTGCAGGTTGGAAACGATCACATCGCGGCCCACCAACAGGAACAGGCGCAGGATCACGCCAGGGCGGCGCAGGCTGATCGGCTGCGGGCGCAAAGGCGCCATCAGCAAAGGCGCAAGAAAGCCCAGCAGCGCGCCCAGCAGCAGGTTGCCGGGGCTGATCGACAGGTTGAGCAGCAGCCACAACACCCACAGCGCCAGCGACAACCAGGGGGCAGGAAACAGACGCTTCATGGTTGCACCTCCAGCGCGGCGGCCTTGGCTTCAGGGCTCGGCACGGGCCGTGTGGCCATCACCGCCATCACATAGCTTTCCGGGTTGTTCAGGCTTTTGGCGGTGGCCAGGGTGTAGCGCATCAGGGGTTCGGCTTTGAACGTCAAGGCGATGCTCAAGCCCAGCAGCACGAAGATCGGCACGCATTCGTAGCGTCGCAGCAGCGGTGATGGGCGTTCTTCCGGGGTCCAGAAGCGCTGGATGCCGAGCCGGGCAAAGGCGATCAACGAGGCCAGGCCCGACAGAATCAGCAGAGCCACCAGACCCCAGGCCGCCGGACGGATGGGGGTGTCCACCGCGTTGCCAAGGCCCAACGGGTTGATCAGTGCACTCAGCAAACTGAGCTTGCCGATAAACCCGGACAGGGGCGGCATACCGATGATCAGCAACGCACAGGCCACAAAGCTCAGGCCGAGAAACGCCATGGTCCAGGGGATCACCTGGCCGACCACGGCTTTTTGTTCGTCGTCGAGGTTGACGCCGGGGCGCGGATGCAGAGATTCCATGGCCTTGGGCAGCGCATCGATCTCTTCATCCAGCGGCAGGTCATTGGCCGAGCGCGAGCGTTCGATCAATTCAGCCAGCAGGAACAGTGCACTCAGTGCCAGGGTGGAGCTGACCAGATAGAAGAGCGCCCCAGCGGTCAGGCTCGGCTGGGCAAAGCCCACCGCCGACAACAGAATCCCCGCCGAAACCAGAATACTCAGGCTCGCCATGCGTTCCAGGCGTTGCGCCGCTATCATTGCCAACGCCGCGCAGACGATGGTTGCCATGCCGCCATACACCAGCCAGTCGCCGCCAAACAGCGCCGAAGCGCCGGCCTGGCCGGAAAACAGCAGGGTCCACAGGCGCAGCACGGTGTACACGCCCACCTTGGTCATGATCGCAAACATCGCTGCCACCGGCGCGCTGGCCGAGGAGTAGGCAGGGGCCAGCCAAAAGTTCAGCGGCCACATGCCGGCCTTGGCCAGAAACGCCGTGGCCAGGATTGCTGCGCCAGCGTGCAGCAGGCCGCGATCGGCCTCCGGCACCAGCGGGATTTTCAGCGCCAGGTCAGCGAAATTCAGCGTGCCGGTGACGCCGTAGATCATCGCCGCACCAATCAGGAACAGCGACGACGCCAGCAGGTTGATCGCAATGTAATGCAGCCCCGACGACACTCGCGCACGGCCGGAACCGTGCAGCATCAAACCGTAAGAGGCGGCCAGCAGCACCTCGAAGAACACGAACAGGTTGAACAAGTCGGCGGTGAGGAATGCGCCATACAAACCCATCAGCTGGATCTGGAACAGTGCATGGAAGCTGGTGCCGGCACGGTCCCAGCGGGCCATGGCGAACAGCAATGCGCTCACGCCGATAATCCCGGTGAGCACCAGCATCAGCGCCGAGAGCTGATCCACCACCAGCACGATGCCGAACGGCACTTGCCAGTTACCCGGCAGGTACACACCGATGGAGCCGGGCCCGCCTTGTTGTGTCCAGTACAGCAACAGGATGGCCACGCCCAGGCCGATCATGCTGGAGACCAGGTTGATTTTGGCCTTCAGCGGCCGGCGTTTCTCGCCGAGCATCAGCATCAGCGCCGCCGTAAACAACGGCAGCAGAATCGGCGCAACGATCAGTTGATTGACCCAGTTCATTCCTTAGGCTCCCGGCCATCCACATGGTCGGTGCCGGTCAGGCCCCGGGATGCCAGCAGCACTACCAGAAACAATGCGGTCATGGCGAAGCTGATCACGATGGCCGTAAGCACCAGGGCCTGGGGCAGGGGGTCGGTGTAGTTGAGCAGGTCTTGCGGCACGCCGTCCTTGATGATCGGCTCCTTGCCGATAAACAGGCTGCCCATGCTGAAAATGAACAGATTGACCCCGTACGATAACAGGCACAGGCCCATCACCACCTGGAATGTCCGTGGCCGCAACACCAGCCAGACGCCGGAGGCCGCCAGGACCCCAATGGCGATTGCAATGACTTCTTCCATCAGGCGGCTCCTTCGGTTGCGGCAACGACTTTGGGCTGGTTGCTCGGTTTATGCGCTCGCACGGACTGGTGACCCAGCGCGGTCAGCATCAGCAGCGTGGAGCCCACGACCATGGCGTATACGCCAATGTCGAAGAACAGCGCACTGGCGATATGGATATCGCCCAGCAGCGGCACGTCGATATGCCAGGTATGGGTGGTCAGGAACGGGTACCCGGCAAACAGCGCGCCAAGGCCGGTCAGGGTCGCCGACAGCAGGCCGAAGCCCATCCAGCGCATCGGCCGCAGGCTCATCTGTGCCTCGACCCATTGGGTGCCGGCCACCATGTATTGCAGGATAAACGCCACCGACATCACCAGCCCGGCGACAAACCCGCCGCCCGGTTGGTTGTGCCCGCGCAGGAACAGGTAGAACGACACCACCAGCGCAATCGGCAGCAGCAGGCGCACCAGCACCGCGGGCACCATCATAAAGCCCAGAGCGGTGTCACTGGCCTGACGCGGGTTGACCAGGTCGGTGGCCACGTCCGGTGCCAATTGGCGCTGTTGCGCCGGCAACTGCATGCTTTCCTTCGACGGGCGGAAGCGTCGCAGCAACGCATATACGGTCAGAGCCACGGCGCCCAGTACGGTGATTTCGCCCAGAGTGTCGAAGCCCCGGAAGTCCACGAGCATCACGTTCACCACATTGCTGCCGCCACCTTCGGGCAGGGCGCGGCTCAGGTAGAACGAGGAGATATCGTTGGGTGTCTGGCGGGTCAGCATCGCATAGGACAACAGCGCCATGCCGCCGCCCACTACGGTGGACAGCAGCAAGTCACGCACCCGGCGAATTCGCGCCTTGCGCAAGGTGTTGGGCAAGGGCCACACCTCCTCGATACGCCGTGGCAGCCAGCGCAGGCCGAGCAGGATCAGCACCGTGGTCACCACTTCCACCACCAATTGGGTCAGAGCCAGGTCCGGTGCCGAGAACCACACAAAGGTGACGCACGTCATCAGGCCGCACACGCTGACCATGGTCAGTGCTGCCAGCCGGTGATATTTGGCTTGCCAGGCGGCGCCCAGCGCGCAGGCGATCGCCAGCAACCACAGGGTGACGAACACGATGGAGCCCGGGATCTTCGGCCGGTCGCCCCATGTGAGGCCGCTGTTGAACATGGGGATCATGGCCCCGATCACCGCGACGATCACCAGCAGGAACAATTGGGTTTGCAGGCGCTTGGTGCTGATGCGTTTTTCGATTTTGCGCACACCGCGCATCATCACCACCAGGCAGCGTTCGAAGCCGCGCTTGCCGTTGAAATAGCCGATCAGCGGCGGGTATTCGAAGCGGCCACGCTTGAGTTGCTTGCCCAGCATCAAATACAGCACCACGCCGCCGGTCATTGCCACCAGGCTCATGATCATCGGCGCGTTCCAACCGTGCCAGATCGCCAGGCTGTATTCGGGCAGTACGCCGCCGACCACGGGCAACGCGGCCGCGGCAAGGATCGATCCAACCACCTGGGCCGGGAAAATCCCCACCAGCAGGCAGGTGAACACCAGCAGCTCGACCGGCGCTCGCATCCAGCGCGGGGGCTCGTGAGGCGTGTGCGGCAAGTCGGTAGCCGGTGGGCCGAAGAACACATCCACCGTAAAGCGCAGGGCATAGGCCACGCTGAAGGTGCCGGCGATGGTCGCAATCACCGGCAGGGCGATTTCCACCCATTGGGTCGACGAGATAAACACGGTTTCGGCAAAGAACATCTCTTTGGACAGGAAGCCATTGAGCAGCGGCACGCCAGCCATGGAGGCACTGGCTACCATGGCCAGGGTCGCGGTAAACGGGATCAGGCGCACCAGGCCACTGAGCTTGCGGATATCCCGCGTGCCGCTTTCGTGGTCGATGATGCCCGCCGCCATGAACAGCGAGGCCTTGAAGGTGGCGTGGTTAAGGATATGGAACACTGCGGCGACCGCCGCCAGCGGGCTGTTGAGACCCAGCAGCAGGGTGATCAGCCCGAGGTGGCTGATGGTGGAGTAGGCCAGCAGGCCCTTGAGATCGTTTTGGAACATGGCGCAGTAAGCGCCGAGGAGGAGAGTGAGGGCGCCGGCACCGCCGACGATCCAGAACCATTCTTCGCTGCCGGACAGCGACGGCCACAGGCGGGCCAGCAGGAACACGCCGGCCTTCACCATCGTCGCCGAGTGCAGGTAGGCCGAAACCGGCGTCGGCGCCGCCATGGCGTGGGGCAGCCAGAAATGGAACGGGAACTGCGCGCTTTTGCTCAAGGCGCCGATCAGCACCAGGGCCAGCATGACCGGGTACAGCGAGTGCGCGCGAATCTGATCGCCCGCCGCCAGCACCTGGTCCAGGTCATAGCTGCCGACGATATGCCCCAGCAGCATTACACCCGCCAACAGGCACAAGCCACCTGCGCCGGTGACCATCAGCGCCATGTACGCACCCCGGCGCGCATCGGCGCGGTGGTGCCAATAGCCGATCAGCAGGAATGAGAACAGGCTGGTCAGTTCCCAGAAAAACACGATCTGGATCAGGTTGCCGGAGATCACCAGGCCAAGCATGGCGCCCATGAACGCCAGGAAAAACGCAAAGAAACGCGGCACCGGGTCGTCCGGTGACATGTAGTAGCGCGCATACAGCGACACCAGCGTGCCGATGCCGAGCACCAACATTGAGAACAGCCAGGCAAACCCGTCCATGCGCAGCACGAAGTTCAGCCCAAGGCTGGGCAACCACATGAATTCTTCGCGTATCACGCCGCCATGGGCGATCTGGGGGTAGAGCAGTGCGACTTGAATGGTGCCGACCAATGCCACAAGGCCGGCCAGCAGGGATTCGGTATTACGTGCGTTGTGCGGCAGCAAGGCCGCCAGACAGCTGCCAATGAATGGCAGAAGCAGTAGAACTATCAGGGACATAGGCTTCTAATCTGCGGGAGTTTGGGATGCATCATACGTGCCGCTTTGACGATCACCAAACGCCAAGATGTGGCAGGATCCTACAAGGTAGGCCGAAACCTCTCGTTTGGCATTGGTTCAAAACCCTTGAATTGAAACGCCGACCCCTGTGGGAGCCGGGCTTGCCCGCGATGACGATAGAGCAGGCGCCACAGCATTTGCAGATTATCCCTGACGCTCCTGTTCCAAGGCATCTGCGAGTTCAACTGCCTTCTGCCCCTTCGTCTTCATCTCACTCACAATCACCGCCACCACAATCAACACCGCCCCAACCATCGCAACCGGCGGGAACCGCTCCCCGGCAATCCGCCCAACTACGCCTGCCCACACCGGCTCACCGGCATAGATCAAGGTAGCCCGGGTGGGCGACACACTCTGCTGCGCCCAGTTCATCGCGACCTGGATCACTGCGCTGGTCAAGCCCAGGCCCACCGCGCTGAACAGCAGCAACCACGAGAAGCCCGGCAACGCCTCACCCATCGGCACCACCATCAGGAACGACAACAAGGATGCCGTCGCCAGTTGCACCACGGTCACGCGGCGCACATCCACCTGCCCAGCGAAGGCGCTGATCAAAATGATCTCGGCGGCAATGGCCACGGCACCGATCAGCGTGGCGATTTCTCCAGGGCTGAAATTCAATGAAGCACCCGCCGGGCCGGTCAACAACATCAATCCGGCAAATGCCAGCATGATGCCGATGCTGGGCATCAACCCCGGGCGTCGGCCCAGCACCAGCCATTGCAACAAGGGCACAAACGGCACATAGAGCGCAGTAATGAACGCCGACTGGCTGCTCAGGATGGTCTGCAAGCCAATCGTCTGCAAACCGTAGCCAAACATGATCGCGACGCCGATAAACATACCAGCCTTCAACTCGAACAGTGTCAGGTCGCGCAAGGTGCGCAGGGAAAAGAAGCCCACCACGATCGCGGCGGCGGCAAACCGCAAGCCCACAAAGAACATCGGCCCGCTGACGGTCATGGCATGTTGCACCAGCAAGAAGGTGCCGCCCCAGATCATGGTGATCACCACCAGGATGCACTCGGCTTTGCTGAAGCGGTTGAAACGCGAAGGGGAGGTCGGGGCGGTCATGGCGGCTCGGTCTTGCAAGGGAAAGGCACGGACCGCACAATGCGCCGCACGCTGGGCAGTATACTGCGCACACCCACCTATTGAGCAATATAGTGCACAAAGAAAATCCGCAACGGGCCTCGGTCCTGCAGCACGTCAGCCAGAACGTCCGTCGCCTGCGCCATGCCGCCGACCTGAGCCAGACCGCGCTCTCGGAAAAATCCGGTGTCAGCCGGCGCATGTTGGTGGCGATAGAAGCAGGGGAGAAGAACGTCAGCCTGTCGACCCTCGACCGTGTCGCCGAAGCGTTGGACGTGGCGTTCAGTGATCTGATTCAGGCGCCGGATGTGCGCGACCACAGCCGTATCAATGAGCTGGCCTGGGCGGGCGAGATTGTCGGCAGCAAGGCGGTGTTGCTGGCCAAGGCTACGGCACGGCGTGAGGTCGAATTATGGGAGTGGCGGCTTGAGCCCGGTGACCGTTATTGCCCGGACCCTGACTTGGAAGGGTGGAGCGAACAACTGTTTGTGTTCGAGGGCAGCCTGACGCTCGTGATAGGTGATCAGGAAAATGTCATCGAAGCTGGAGAGTTCTTTATGTTCGCCAGCCACCAGCCCCATGCTTATCGCAATGATGGGAACGCGGCGGTGCGGTTTGTTCGAAATGTGGTGATTTGAACAACAGTCAGGGTGAACCGGTATGGGTCAATCAATTCGCGTTGCAGATGTACTGATCATCGGTGGTGGCCTGAGCGGAACGATGTTGGCCGCGCAACTGCTGCGCCTGCCGGGCACGCGGCGCATCCTGATAGTCGAACCCCGTGCTGAGCTGGGACGAGGCGAAGCCTACAGCGCGGTCGAGCTGGGCCACACGTTGAACGGCAATGCCGCACGCATGAGCGTTGACCCGGACAATGCCGACGACCTGACCCAATGGCTCACCGACTACATCAGCACCGGTGGATGGCCCGAGTCGTACCAACAGCATGTACCTATCAGCGAACTGTTCCCGCCACGGGGGATTTTTGGTCTGTACGCGCAGCAGCGTCTGGCCCAAGCCAAGGCGCTGTCTACCTCAAGCGTCGAGCACATCCGCGCCGAAGGGGTAGACCTGCAAGTCGATGCCACCTCGGCGTTGTTGACCCTCGATACTGGCGAGCAACTGCAGGGTACCTTCGCGGTACTGGCCACCGGCATGTTCCCGGCGGCGCGCACTCCGCAGACCGAGTCCACAGGATTGAATGCCGCCGCGTTGGACCCTTGGGATGTACCCGCGATGACCCGGCTTGACCCGCACTCGACGGTGCTGATCATTGGTTCCGGGCTGACCATGGTTGACGCCGTGGTTTCCCTGGAGCAGGCCGGGCATTGTGGGCCCATCGAAATTTTTTCGCGCCACGGTTTGTTGCCCCATGTGCGTCGACAGCCGCCGAGTTGGGACGACTTCCTCGCCGCCGACCACAGCCTGAGCAGCCCCCGACAATTGCTGCGTGAGGTGCGACGCCAGTGCCAGCTCGCGCTCGCGCAAGGCATTGACTGGCAGGCACCGCTGGACACGGTGCGCGTGCACATAGCGCGCTTGTGGAGCCAGGCCAGTGAGGCTCAGAAACGCCAGTTCGTGCGGCATGTGCGACCATGGTGGGAAAGCCATCACCACCGCTCGCCACCGTTGAGTGCGCAATTGGTGGAGCGCTTGTTGGGAGAAGGGCGGTTGCGGATTCGCGCTGCCTCGTTCAAGGGCCTGGTGCCGTCGGATGAGGGGATTGCCATTGCGGTGCGCTATCGTGGCGAGCAAGTGGTCACCCAGGTTTCGGGAGCGGCGTTGATCAATTCCAGCGGTATCGAATACGACTGGCGCCGTGTGGCCCGGCCTTTGCCGCAGCAACTGCTCAAGCGCGGGCTGGTCCAGCCCGGGCCGTTGGCGTTGGGGATTGCGGCGGATGCGTCCGGCGCGGTGCGGGATGCCCAGGGCAAGGTCAGCCAGCGCTTGTTTGCCATGGGGCCGCCGTTGCGGGGCCTGTGGTGGGAGAGCACCGCGGTGACGGATGTGGCGTTTCAGGCCAAGGCACTGGCAACCAAGCTCACACAGCTCTAAATGTGGGAGGGGCTTGCCCCCGATGGTCATAGGTATCTACACAATTTTGGCACGACGCTGGACCTGTGGGAGGGGGCTTGCCCCCGATGGCGGCCTCAGGGCCGACCAGGATGCTGGACTTTGATCGAGTACATATCCGTTATTTAGGTCGCGGCTGCTATTGGTTCCGCCCTTACGGCGGCTCACTTTTGAAAAGCGCAAAAGTAAGCAAAACGCTCTTGCCCCACCACTCGGCACCTCGCTTGGGCTCGGTGTGCCCTCACTCCGGCTTGAATCCGTGGGCCGCCGTCATGGGCCATCCTTGGCCCAGGACGGCTAACCCGGCGTCCTGCCGGGTTACCCACGGATTCAAGCCTGCGTTCGGCCAGCGTGGTTTAACGGGGCGCCTAAGATCAAAAGCAGATCAAGATCAAGAGCGGCTCGCTTCGCATCGTGGTTACCGGCGGCAGTGGCTACAAAAGTTGTGTAGATACCCATGGCCATCGGGGGCAAGCCCCCTCCCACACTGGTTCGGCGGTTAGCTTGAGGTTTTCACGAAGCCTGGTTTTAGCCCGAATACCTCAACGCCCTGAGGTGTCGATTGGCCGGTGGTGACCTTCACTCGTTCTACTGGTTTATCCATCGCCTCTCGATATTCCACCGTCATATCCGCGGCAATCGCCTGGCTGGGGATGACCATCGCCTGAGCATTGTTGTAGGTCACGATGGTCAACCGTGCACTCATGCCCAGGCGCACCCGTTGCAACTGCTGCGGCGTCAGCTTGGGGATCGACAAGGTCACTGGAAACTGCGCGCTGCCCTGGCTGTCACTGGCGACGGCCAAACCACTGACCACGCTGACCGAACCCGTCAACCGTTCGCCATCAAACCCGTCGCCCATCACTTCCACCGCCTGGCCCTGGTGCAACTGGTTGATATCCAGTTCGGAGACTTTCGCGACGATTTTCAAGCGTTCGATATTGGCCAGGCCGAACAGCACCTGGCCCTGGCTGACCTTGCTGCCGGCCTGCACCGGCGCGTTACTGTTGCCGCCGCCCTGGGCGGTGTTGGTGCTGCCAGGCGCGGGCACCACGATGCCGGAGAAGGGCGCCTTGACCTCCTTGCCTTCAAGCAGCTTTTGCAAGGCCTGGTACTTCACCGTGGCATTGGTCAGCTCCATCTCGGCGATCTGTCGGTATTCGCCCTGGCCTTGGTCCAGTGCCTGTTGCAACTCACTGCGCGCCGCCGCCAGGTCTAGTTGCTGCTGTTGAGTCTGCTGCTTGAGGTCGTCCAGCTCGTTGCGGGGGATGATGCCGCGCTTGAACAGGTTTTCGCTCTCGGTGAGTTTGCGTTGGGTGTTACCGGCGGTCATTTCGGCGGTGCGCAAACTGCGACGAGCGCGGCTGACGGTGGGGCTGCTGTTCCAGTCCTGCATGTCCTGCACGGAGCGCCTGGCCTTGAGTTGGGCGGAGAGGGCATCGCGCAGTTGCACTTCCAGCGTCGCCGGGTCCATGCGCAACAGCACCTGGCCGGCCTCGACGCGTTGGCCTTGCTCGACCAGATTGGCCTGCACGTTACCGTCGAACGGGGCGGTCAGGGTGACGGTGGTGTCGGGCTCGATCTTGCCCACCAGGCCGATCTGGTGCACCAGCGGGTCGGGTTTAACCGCCAGCCACTGCTCGGCCGTACCGGCCTGCTCGGCGCCGTTGTGCTGGCTGATCAGGCTGATTGCCGCCACCGCCAGCAGCAGGATCGAAACAACGATCAGCAGCGTTTTTTTCTTAGTAGTCATTGAGGGCGATTTCCCAACTTTCCAGCGTCATGCCCAGGGTCAGGTCGAGCTGGGTCTGGGCGTTCAAATAAGCGATCAGCGCATTGAGCTGGGCGTTTTCGGCGTTGCGCAGGTCGGTTTCAAAGCTCAGCACCTGGAAGTTGGTGGAGCGCCCGGCACTGAGTTTCTCCCGCTCGATCTCGATCTTGCGCCGCGACAACTCCACGGCACGCCTGGAAATTTCATATTGGCGCCAGCGGGTGCCGAGGTCACGTACCACGTTGTTGACGTTGCGCTCCAGCTCCTGGCGGGCGTCGGTAATGCGGATCTCCTGGTCCTCGACGTTCACCCGCGCACGCACCTCGGCCTGGCGTGTGCTGATGTCGCCGATAGGGATCTGCACCTGCACCCCGGCGTAGCTGTCCCAGGTACGGTTATTGTTATGGCCGTTGTCGGTGTCGGTGGCGGCGCGTACCTGGTTGGCGCCGGCGACCAAGTCCACTTGCCAGCGTCCGGAATCCTTGGCGATCACCAGGTTGAGGTCGGCCTGCTGGCTGCCGAGCAGGGCGGCGAGGTATTCCGGTTGCTGGTTTTGCGCCAGGTTGAAGGCTTGGCGTTGGTCGATCTGCATGGGGTTGGCCTCCAGGGCTTCGGTGGCGCGCACCGGTGTCGACAGGTCCAGCGCCAGCAGGCGCAGCAGGGCCAGGCGGCTGGTGTCCAGTTGGTTGCGGGCTTCTTCCACGCCCAGTTGCTGGGTGGCGATATCGGCTTCGGTTTGTACGATCTCGAACTCGGCCATGCGCCCGGCGCTGATCAGTGCCTTGTTCACGTCCAGCAAGGTGTTGGAGCGTTTGAGCGCTTCCTGCACGATCACCAGTTGTTCCTGGGCCCGCAGCAGTTCGCGGTAGGTGGCGATGATCTGGCTGATAGTTTGCGCCACGGTGGCCTTGAGGTTCAGGCGGTTGGCCTGCTCGGCCAGGCGTGACAGGCGCAGCGGCGCGGTGGTGGCGTCCCGGCCGGCGCCGCGCATAAGCGGTTGGATGATTGCCAGGTCGAGCCCGTCGCTGCGGTAGCGGCCGGCGCGGTTGGCATTGTTCAGCTGCTGGGTCCACGCCATGCTCAAGCGCGTACCGTATTCGCCGAGCAGGCTGCTGGTCGGCGCCAGGTTGGCGTTGCGGGTGTTGTCCTGTGAGCCGCGGGAGGTACGGTAGTGACTGTTGAGGGTGAGCTTGGGGTTGAACACGTCTTCGGCAACACGCAAGTCAAACTTCTGCGCCACCCGTTGCAGGTAGGCGCTGCGGATCGCCGGGTTGTTTCGCAAGCCCAGGTACACTGCATCACCCAGGGTCATGGTGGTGGCCTGGGCATTGAGCGAGACACCGCGCTCATAGCCGCTGCGGGTGCTGCTGGGCGCCGACGGATTGATCACCACGTCGGCAGCCATACCGGGCAGGCTGATCAGGGCCAGCAGCCCTAGCCACTTATTCATCCCGCAGGGCCTCCACCGGCTGTAACCGCGAGGCCGAGACCGCTGGGTAAATGCCGAAGAACAAGCCCACCAGCAAGGTACTGCCCACCCCCAGGGGCAGGGCGGCCGCCGCCAGGGCAAACGCCCAGCCTGACAGCCATGCATACAGCCACGCGGCGGTCATGCCCAGTACTGCGCCGCATAGCGCACCCACGGCGGTGAGGGTCACGGCTTCGAGCAGGAACAGGTTGCGGATATCCCGCTGGCGTGCGCCCAGGGCCATGCGGATGCCGATCTCGCGGCGGCGTTCCGAGACGTTCATCAGCATCACGTTCATCACCCCGACACCGCCGCCCACCAGGGAAATCGCGCCGAGGGCCAGCAGCAGGTAGGCGAAGGTGCGACTTTGGCGCGTCATGCCATCGATCATCTGCTGCGGTACCGTGATATTGACGTCGTGGTCGCTGAGTTGGGCTTGCAGCGCAGCGGCGGCGTCCTTCGCGATACGTTCCATGTCCTGTCCTTGTACCGCGCGGATGATCACATTGCTGATCTGCGGGCTGGCATAGATGCGGCGCATACCTTCGGCGGGGATGAACAACGACTCGTTGGCCTGCACCGGCATCAGCATGGCACGGGGTTGGTCGTGCAGAATGCCCACGATCAGAAACAGGTAGTCGTTGATACGCACGCGGTCGCCCAGTTGCAGTGGGTCGCCCGGTGCGCTGAGGGCCTGGGCGAGTTGGTCACCGATCACGCCGAAGGTTTCGTTGGCATCGAAGGACGACAGGAAGCGCCCTTCGCGTATGGCCAGGCGCATGGCGGCCTGTATCCCCGGCGTACTGCCAACCAGGTTGGCATTGGTGGTGCGCCCATGAAACACGATGGGCCCGCTGAACAGGCTGAGCGCGCCGATATGGGCAATACCCGGTACGGCCCGGCGCACGGCGTTGAGGTCGAGTTGGGCGCGCATCGGCACATTGCTGCTGCCCTTGGGCGGGAACTGGGCGATGAGGGTATCGGTGCCCATGTCCTTGAAGATCATCGCCGCATCCACCGCTGCGTTGTGGCCGATGTTGATCAACGCCACCACCGACGAACTGCCGATCACAATGCCCAGCAGCGCCAGGATCGAACGTTTGCCCAGGGTCCGCAGGCTGATCAAGGCTTCATGCAGAAGTTGGCTGAGGCTCTGCTCGACCCGCAGGCTCATAGGCGCCCGGCCTCGTGCACCACGCCGTTGCGCACCAGGATCTTGCGTTCGAGGCGCTCGGCAATATGGGCGTCGTGGGTGACGATAATCAGCGTGACCTGTTGCTCGCGGTTGAGGGCCAGTAGCAGGTCCATGATCTCCTGCGCGGTAGTGCTGTCGAGGTTGCCGGTGGGTTCGTCGGCGAGGATCACCGAGGGTTTGCCCACCAGGGCGCGGGCAATGGCGACGCGCTGGCGCTGGCCGCCGGAGAGGTCGGCGGGGCGATGATGGGCGCGCTCGGCCAGGCCGACTTGATCGAGCATGTGTTGGGCCTGCTCCACCGACTCATGCCGCGATACGCCGCGATAACTCAGGGGCAGCGCGACGTTGTCCAGGGCACTGAGGCGTGGCAGCAGGTTGAAGCTCTGGAACACGAAACCGATCTGCTGATTGCGGATCGCGGCCAGTTCGTCGGGGGTAGCATTGAAAATATCGTGACCGGCAAAGTGGTACTGGCCGCAGTTGGGCAGGTCCAGCAGGCCGAGGATATTGAGCAGGGTGCTTTTGCCGGAACCGGAGGCGCCGAGAATGCCGCAGCTGTCACCGCTGGCAATGGACAGGCATACGTCATTAAGAATGCTCAGCTCTTGCCCGGCGAGCTGATAGCGCTTGCCGATGCCTTGCAGGGAGATCAAACCGGGTTGCGTGGGGGTGTCTGTCATCATGACTACGCCTGCAGTCACAACGGTACCGCCATGCCCCGGAAAATTCTTGTAACAAGTTCGGGAGCTGCCTGTACGCGTCACGGACTGGTTTTATTTCTTGTTTTTAAAATATTGTTTGAATAGTAACCGCCTTCCGGACGCTTCGCCAGCCATGGAAGTAGAGCGGTTTTACCCTTGGAAACAATTTCTGCGTCACATGCCAAAGGCGGATAAATAACTCTCGCCTCGTCTCAAAAGCCCGGCTATACAGGGTTTGCACGAAATGGCGGAGTGTCACTACTTGCTTTCGCCGGGCCGCCCCGGTATAAAAAATCAAATTATTTTTTAAAACAATATTTCCGCCGTGGAACCCTTATGGTCGCGAAGAAACTCAGCGCTCCAAACGTTACCAAGACTCGATTGCTGGATGCGACAGAGGCCCTCTTCATCAAGTACGGCTACGACGCCGTGTTGCTACGCCAGATCACCGAACGTGCCCAGGTCAACCTGGCGGCCGTCAACTACCACTTCGGGGACAAGGACTCCCTGATGAAAACCCTGCTGATGCAACGCCTGGAGCCGCTCAACGAGCAGCGCCTGGAATTGCTCGCACGCTGTGAAGCCGAGTCCGACGGCCCGCTGGACTGTGACACGCTGCTGGGCGTGCTGTTTGCCCCAGCCATGGGCCTGGAGCGCAGCGACCCGGCCAGCGGGGAAGGGCGCTCGTTCATTCGATTCCTTGGCCGGGTCTACAGCGACACCTCGCCGTTCATCCAGGAATACCTCAAGGTGCATTACCAGCCGGTGTTCCAGCGTTTCTTCGAAGCCTTCGCCCTGGCCCTGCCGGATTTGCCGCGCAATGAACTGGGGGTGCGCCTGCAATTTGCCCTCAAGGCCATTTCCGGGGTAATGGCCGGCACCGAACTGCGCCTGCTGATGAACTCCATGAGCCTGGGCCGACCGGCCACGGATGCGGAGGTGATGGCCAAGTTGATCACGCTGGTGTCGGCAGCGATTCGGGTGCCGCAGCAAAGCCAGGAAGCCGAAACGGCGCTGGCCAAGGTGCTGGATACCCAGCGCGCCCTACGCGAACACCACTCCCTGTAATTAGATGGACTCGCCCAAGCCGAGGCGTCTATGCGCCACGGTGGCATTCTTATAGAAGCCAACGACAGCGAGGGCGAGCCCATGAAAAAGCATACGACGATCAATCAGTCTTTGTCAGCCGA
>NZ_JYLN01000019.1 GCF_001439735.1 Pseudomonas paralactis | reverse complement strand
TTGGCCAGAAGCTGTTTGGAGCTTCCTCGGATAGGCCTGATACATAGATGCAACCGGGTACCAATGTTTGAAAAGCGGGTTGAAAGTGGGGGCGAGTCCATACATAGGAGCGAGCTTGCTCGCGAAAGTCGTCAACGATAATGCAGCGTTTCTGATTTAACGCGGCGCCCTCCGGTTTTTCGCGAGCAAGCTCGCTCCTACAGGGATACAAACAAAAAACCCGGCCACCTGGGCCGGGTTTGAAAGAGTCTGGGCACTTCAGCCTTGCCGGGCAGGTTTGACCAGCCACTGTTCCAGCTCGCTGCAGGCTTGCTGAATCATCTCTTCGGTAATCTGCACTTCCTCGCCCTTTACATTGATATACGAGCAAGGCAACTGCTGCGGCTGGCGGATCACTTCAATTTTGGCGTCGCTGCTGTTTTGCAAGGTCATGGCCTGTCTCCTCATCAGGTTGTGTACCTACTTTAAACCCCCCGCATGAACGCGCTGTTACAACTCCTTGCACGGTCATCGGTTCGAACACCCAGTCCACCAGAAACCGGTACATATTTCCAGATGAGTCTTAGACCGATAGCCTCTAGCGGCCAGTATCGGCGGGCATAATTAACCTGACTCATTGTTATTTGCGCAAGTTCCCCCAATGTTGAAGTACAGACTCCTCATTGGTGGTGCCTTCCATGCTCTCAACCCGTCAACGCCGTGCGATCCGCCTGGCCAGCCGCTTTATTGCGCCCTACCGCTGGCAGGCCCTGGGCGCCTTGCTGGCGCTGATCGTCACCGCCGGCATCACCTTGTCCATGGGGCAGGGCATACGCCTTCTGGTCGACCAGGGGTTCATGACCCAGTCGCCGCACTTGCTCAACCAGTCCATTGCGTTGTTCATGGTGCTGGTGCTGGGGCTGGCCGTGGGTACGTTCACGCGGTTTTACCTGGTGTCGTGGATTGGCGAGCGCGTGGTGGCCGATATTCGTCGGCAAGTGTTCAGCCACCTGATCTACCTGCACCCAGGCTTCTACGAGAACAACCGCAGCTCGGAGATCCAGTCGCGGCTGACCACCGACACCACCTTGCTGCAATCGGTGATCGGCTCGTCGCTGTCGTTGTTCCTGCGTAACGCTCTGATGGTCATTGGCGGCATCGTGCTGCTGTTCATCACCAACCCCAAGCTCACCAGCATCGTGGTGGTGGCGCTGCCGCTGGTGCTGGCGCCGATCCTGATCTTCGGGCGCCGGGTGCGCAGCCTGTCGCGCTTGAGCCAGGATCGCATTGCCGACGTCGGCAGCTATGTCGCCGAGACCCTGGGCCAGATCAAAACGGTGCAGGCCTACAACCATCAGGCACAGGACGAACAGCGTTTCGCCGTCACCGTGGAAGACGCGTTCACCACTGCACGCAAACGCATCCTGCAACGCTCCTGGCTGATTACCCTGGTGATCATGCTGGTGCTCGGCGCCGTAGGCGTGATGCTATGGGTCGGCGGCATGGATGTGATCAGCGGGCGCATTTCCGGCGGTGAGCTGGCGGCGTTTGTGTTCTATAGCCTGATAGTCGGTAGTGCGGTCGGCACGCTGAGCGAAGTGCTCGGCGAGCTGCAGCGTGCCGCCGGGGCGGCCGAGCGTATCGGTGAACTGTTGCAGTCGAGCAACGACATCCAGGCGCCGGCCAGTGGTGGCGTGCGCTTGCCGCAGCGGGTCAGTGGGCATATGGAACTGCAAGACCTGCGGTTTTCCTACCCCTCGCGGCCGGACAGCTACGCCATCGACGGCTTGAACCTGACCATCCATCCCGGCGAAACCCTGGCACTGGTAGGGCCATCCGGCGCGGGCAAATCGACGCTGTTCGACCTGTTGCTGCGCTTCTACGACCCTCAGCAAGGCCGCATCCTGCTCGAAGGCCAACCGTTGACCGAGCTTGATCCCCAGGACCTGCGTCGCCATTTCGCGCTGGTATCCCAGAGCCCGGCGTTGTTCTTTGGCAGCGTCGAGGACAACATCCGCTACGGCAACCCGTGCGCGACCACCGCCCAGGTCGAAGCCGCTGCGCGCATCGCCCACGCCCACGATTTCATCCTGCAAATGCCCGACGGCTACCAGACCCACCTCGGGGAAAGTGGTCTGGGCCTCTCCGGCGGCCAGCGCCAACGCCTGGCCATCGCCCGCGCCTTGTTGGTGGACGCGCCGATTCTGCTGCTGGACGAAGCCACCAGCGCCCTCGACGCGCAGAGTGAGCACCTGATCCAGCAGGCGCTGCCGCAATTGATGCAAGGGCGAACCACGCTGGTGATCGCCCACCGCCTGGCGACCGTGAAGAATGCCGATCGAATAGCCGTGATGGATCAGGGCAAGCTGGTGGCAGTGGGCACGCACCAGCAGTTGATTGCGAGCAACCCGCTGTATGCGCGGTTGGCGGCGTTACAGTTCAGTGCAGACCCACATTAGAAGCAGGTTCAGAGCCTTATTGGTCGTCGAAGTAACGCTCATGCCAATCCACCAAAGGCTGCGGTGAATTGAGCTTCTGCCCGTAGATCACCGAATAAGACAGCACGTTCTGCACATACTGGCGGGTTTCGTCGAACGGAATGCTTTCAACCCATACGTCGAAACTCAGGTGGTCTGCGCCGCGCAGCCATTGGCGCACGCGGCCTGGGCCGGCGTTGTAGGCGGCGGAGGCGAGCACGCGGTTGCCATTGAACTGGCTGTGCACCTGGCTCAGGTAGGCGGCGCCGAGCTGGATGTTTTTATCCGGGTCCAGCACCTGGGCCGGGGAGGCCAGAGGGATGCTGAATTTGCGTGCGGTTTCCTTGGCGGTGCCGGGCATCAGTTGCATCAGGCCGCTGGCGCCCACGCCGGAACGTGCGTCGTCCATAAATGCGCTTTCTTGACGCGTGATGGCAAATACCCAGCTCGAATGCAGGCCGCGCACCTTGGCTTCGCGCACCAGGGTGTCGCGATGCGCCATCGGGAAACGGATGTCCAGGTCGTCCCAATACTGCGCCTGGCTGATGGTACGGATCGCCGGGAAGTACCACTTCATGTCGTAGGCCAACTTGGCCTGGGCGACCATCTCGTCACGGTTGAAGTGGCGGCTGACGTGGTACCACTCGCGGCGACCATCCACGATCTGGCCACGGGCGTAGAACTCCAGGGCACGGCGCACCCCCGGGGTATTGCGGACCTTGTTGACCAACGCCTGGCTCATCACCAGCGGCTTGTTGTTCAACTGGTAAGGGGATTTGGAACGGTCAGCGGCGAGGAAACCGTAGAAGTCCCGCTCCTTGGCCACGTTTTTGTACAGCATCAGGGCTTGCGGGTTTTTCGGTTCGGCCAGCTCCAGGCTGCGCGCCTGCCAGTAGCGCCAGCGGTTGGTGGTCGCCAGGTCTTGTGGGAGCTTGCGGGTCAATTGGTAGGCATCTTCCCAGCGTGCCAGGCGTAACAGCAGGCGCAGGCGCCATTCAGACACGGTGTTGTCGCGCAGTTCCGGGTCGTACTTGGTCATCACTTCCAGCGCGCGCGGGTCGAAGCGCTTGGCCAGGGTCAGGCCAATTTCGCGGGCGATCGACACTTTTTCGTCACGGGAGAAGTGCATGCTGCTGGCATAACCGTCGAGCAGGGCCATGGCCTTGTCCGGGTCCTGACGGGCCAGGCGACGCAGGCCCAGCCCGACGGCGTCAGACATCGCCTCGGTGGCTGGCTGGAAGCGTGACGGATCGCTGAGCATGTCCGGCTTTTGTGCCACATCCACCATCAAACGGCCTTGGGCGCCAAGGGTTGGCAGGGTTTTCACCAGGCTGTTGGCCAGCGCGTAATTGCGGGCTTCGGCTGCGAGCTTGGTGCGGTCCCAGATCTTCTTTTCAGTTAGTTGGCCGGCAGCGGCCCATTGGCCGAACGTGGCGTCACACGCGGCGGGCTGGGATTTGCCGGTCATCCACAACTTTTCGGCGGTCTTGTAGCCTTCAGCCTTTAGATTGTGGCTGAGCTGGTACTGGCCATGCAGGCAGTCCAGCTCGACGAAATTGAGTTTGGTGTCGTAGTACTTTTCAAAGGTCTGCCAATCGCCACGTTCGGCCAGCCAGCGCAGCCAACGCAGTTTCATCCAGTTGGCCTGGGGCAGGTCGCCGTGTTTGGCGAGGAACTGTTCGATTTCCTCGTTGCTCGCGGTTTTCAGGCGTGCGGTCAGCTCGTCATACGCCAGGTAGGGCGTGAGCGGGTAGTCGGCCAGAGCCTGGCTGTATTGCATGTAGGGGCCGCTGTCGCCCTTGGCCAGGGCGCGTTTGGCTTGATCGTAATACTGACGTTGGGTGGTGAGGTCCACCGCCTGGGCGGTTTGAACGGCAGTGGCGGAAAGAAGCAGACAAGATAAAAAGTTGAAAAGGCGACTGCGCATGAGACGTCCGTGCAGAGAAATCACGACTAGCACCGGCACTGCCGACACTGATTGCCCCTAGCTTAGCCTTTTGCCATCGGCCCGCGAAAGCTTTGCTGGCTGGTTCGTTCAAGTTCGCCGGAAATGTCCTACAGAACGTGTCAATAGAGAAAATGCCGACCGCATCCCACCCTCAAGTCAGGTAGAATGCGCGCCCAGTTTTTGGAGAAGCGTATGACCCTGCTCAAATTCAGCGATGTGTCCCTTGCTTTCGGCGCCATGCCGTTGTTGGACAAGGTGTCCTGGCAGATCGCCCGTGGTGAGCGGGTGTGCATCATCGGCCGCAACGGCACCGGCAAATCCAGCATGATGAAGCTGGTAAAAGGCGACCAGAAGCCCGATGACGGCTCTGTGTGGCGTGCTCCGGGCCTCAAGATCGGCGAATTGCCCCAGGAATTGCCGGTGGCCGACGGACGGACAGTGTTCGACGTGGTTGCTGAAGGCCTGGATGGCGTTGGCGAGTTGCTCGCGCAATACCATCACCTGGCGCAGAACTGCGTCACCGAGGAAGACCTGGACAAGCTGATGCACGTCCAGCAAGACCTCGAAGCCCGCGACGGCTGGCGCTTGCAGCAGCTGGTGGACAGCACTCTGAGCCGCCTGCAACTGCCGGCCGACAAGACCCTCGCCGAATTGTCCGGCGGCTGGCGTCGTCGTGTACTGCTGGCCCAGGCGCTGGTGTCCGAGCCGGACCTGCTGCTGCTCGACGAACCGACCAACCACCTGGACATCGGCGCCATCGCCTGGCTTGAAGAAGCCATCAAGGACTTCCAGGGCGCCGTGCTGTTTATCACGCACGACCGTGCATTCCTGCAAAGCCTGGCCACGCGCATCCTTGAGCTGGACCGTGGCGGCCTGATCGACTGGAACGGCGACTACGCCAGCTTCCTGGTACACAAGGAAGCCGCTCTGGCGGCCGAAGAAACCGCCAACGCACTGTTCGACAAGAAGCTGGCCCAGGAAGAAGTCTGGATCCGCCAGGGCATCAAGGCCCGCCGCACCCGTAACGAAGGCCGCGTGCGTGCTTTGAAAGCCTTGCGCGTCGAGCGCAGTGAGCGCCGCGAGCGTACCGGCAAGGCCAATATCCAGCTGGACACCGCCGACAAGTCGGGCAAGCAAGTGATGGTGCTGGAGAACGTGAGCTTCCATCACCCGGACGGCCCGTTCCTGATCAAGGACTTTTCCATGGTCCTGCAGCGCGGCGACCGTATCGGCCTGCTGGGCGCCAACGGCACCGGCAAGACCACCTTGCTCAAGCTGATGCTCAGCGGTCTGCAACCGACCAGCGGCAAGGTGGAAGAGGGTACGCGCATCGACGTGGCCTACTTTGACCAGTTGCGTCACCAGTTGGACCTGGAAAAGACCGTGATCGACAACGTCGCCGAAGGTCGCGACTTTATCGACATCGACGGCCAGAGCCGCCACGTACTCAGCTACCTGGGTGACTTCCTGTTCAGCCCGCAACGCGCACGTACGCCGGTCAAGGCGCTGTCGGGTGGTGAGCGTGCGCGCCTGCTGCTGGCCAAGCTGTTCAGCAAGCCGGCCAACCTGCTGGTGCTCGATGAACCGACCAACGACCTCGATGTGGAAACCCTTGAGTTGCTCGAAGAAGTGCTGCTGACGTTCAACGGCACCGTGCTGATGGTCAGCCACGACCGGGCATTCCTCGACAACGTGGTCACCAGCACCCTGGTCTTCGAAGGTGAAGGCAAGGTGCGTGAATACGTGGGTGGTTACCAGGACTGGCTGCGCCAGGGTGGTTCCCCGCGTCTGCTGGGCGTGACCGAGAGCAAGTCCGGCAAGGCCGACCTGACTTCGGCGGTGGTGACTCCCGTGCAAGAGGCTGCACCGGTTCAGGAGGCTGCACCAGCGGCCAAGAAGAAACTCAGCTACAAGCTCCAGCGTGAACTTGAAGCGTTGCCGGGTGATATCGACGCCAAGGAACAGCAGATCGCTGCGGTCGAAGCAGAAATGGCTGACGCCGGTTTCTACCTGCGCCCTGCGGCAGAAACCGCCAAGGTTATCGCCTCCCTGGAGACGTTGAACCAGGAGCTGGAAGCGTTGGTTGAGCGTTGGGCCGAGTTGGATGCCTGACTGATCGACCCGCAATAAAAAGCCCGGCGCTCTTCTATGAGCGCCGGGCTTTTTAATATGAAATGCGATTCAACTGTGGGAACTGGCTTGCCTGCGATAGCGGTGTATCAGCCACTTGACGCATCAACTGACAGGCTGCTATCGCAGGCAAGCCAGCTCCCACATTAGACCTTCATCGGTCTTACGAACTCTTTACCAGTTTGACGGCCAGTACATCGCACGGCGCGCCGTGCAATACATCATTGGCGGTCGAGCCCAGCAACAACGCCAAACCGTGACGACCATGGCTACCCACCACGATCAAGTCGCAAGCCTTTTCCTTGGCCAAGTGGTGGATTTCCTGACGCGGTTGGCCGTATGTCAGGTGGCAGTCTTCCTTTTTCAGGTGCGGGTATTTGAGAATCAAACGGTCAAGGCGCTCCTTGGCCTGGTCGAATTGTTGTTGCTGCAGTTGGGAAAGGTCCATCGGCACGTCACCACCAAAGGCCATGGCCATGGGCTCGACGATGTGCACCAGCGACAGTATGGCGCCATTGGCCAATGCAGATTCCTGTGCGCGCTTGATCACTGGATCGCACTCTTCGGTCAGGTCGACAGCGACCAGAATATGTTCGTAGGGCATGAGGCGTTCCTCCAGGGGGGGCTGCAATAAGTTCAGTATGGCTGCTTTCAAGCGGATGGGGTTGCCGCAGATCAAATCCGCTCATCTAGAAATTCGGGAGTACACATATGACGGTCTGGATAGTGGTGTCAATCCTTGCGGTGGTTTTAAGCCCCCTGGTATGGCTGCGCCCGTCGCGCCAGCAGAGTGGGCGCATGGCCCTGCGCATGGAGGCACGCCGCATTGGGTTGGCCATGCAACTGGCGCCCCAGGAATGGCCGCACTGGCTCAAACAGCCGCCGCCGAGCCCGTGCGCGCAGTATTGCCGACCACGACGCGGCACCACGCCGGCGCTCTGGTGCTACTGGCAGTTGGAGCCTGGGGTGTGGGTCAATCAGTGGCGCGAATTGTGTGTGGACGAGAAGTTGTTGCCGCATTTTGCAACGCTACCGGCCAACGTCTACAAGGTCGAAGCGGACAAGCAGATGATCGCCTTGTATTGGGGCGAGAAGGGCGACACGAGCGTGCTCAAAGACATCGATACGCTGCTCAAGGCCCTGGCCTGACCCAAACCTTGTAGGAGCGAGCTTGCTCGCGAAAATCGCCAACGATAACGCGGCTAATCAGGTGACACGCGGCGTTCTCCAGGTCTTCGCGAGCAAGCTCGCTCCTACAGAAAAGCCGGGCAATAAAAAGCCCGACTTCATCATCGGGCTGGAGGTGGCCAGGCAGGCCGGTAAAGTTTTCACATTGTCGCCAGCCTAGACGTGTATTCCCTTCTGTACAGCCTTTTTCCATATCTTTTCTATTATTGATCCTGTGAATATTTAAATATTGACGGGTTGCCCGCCTGTGGCCCGGGTTCTGAAATGACTGGAAAGTCGCGTTTTACCTAGCCTTTGGAGCGATTGACAATTGCCCGGAATTGGATGAAGGTGGCGTACCCAAATCAAACGGGCGTATGAATTGAGCGTTTGTCCTACAGGCAGCTCAGACATAACCCCGACTATCGCACTGGCGGGTGTGCCTGGCGGATGGGTTTGAGCATTGATGCGATTGTCAGTGTCAAACCAGAGGCCAGCGTCCGGTGTGTACTGTTCAGCTTCCATATCGTGGAGATCAGTTGATGATTTACGAAGGTAAAGCCATCACGGTTAAGGCTCTTGAAAGTGGCATCGTCGAATTGAAATTCGACCTCAAGGGTGAGTCCGTCAACAAGTTCAATCGTCTAACCCTGAACGAACTGCGTCAGGCCGTAGACACCATCAAAGCAGATGCTTCGGTCAAGGGCGTGATCGTCTCCAGCGGCAAGGACGTGTTTATCGTCGGCGCTGACATCACCGAATTCGTCGACAACTTCAAGCTGCCCGATGCCGAGCTGGTGGCTGGCAACCTCGAAGCCAACAAGATCTTCAGCGATTTCGAAGACCTCAACGTGCCGACCGTTGCCGCGATCAATGGCATTGCGTTGGGCGGTGGCCTGGAAATGTGCCTGGCTGCGGATTTCCGCGTCATGTCCGCGACCGCCAAGATCGGCCTGCCGGAAGTCAAACTGGGCATCTACCCAGGCTTTGGCGGTACCGTGCGCCTGCCGCGCCTGATCGGTGCCGACAACGCGATCGAATGGATCGCCGCCGGTAAGGAAAACAAGGCCGAAGACGCACTGAAAGTCGGTGCCGTCGACGCGGTAGTGGCTCCGGACAAACTGGCCGAAGCCGCGCTGAACCTGATCAAGGGCGCCATCAGCGGCGAATTTGATTACAAGGCCAAGCGTCAGCCGAAGCTGGAAAAACTCAAGCTCAACGCCATCGAACAGATGATGTCGTTCGAAACCGCCAAAGGTTTCGTGGCAGGCCAGGCCGGCCCGAACTACCCGGCGCCGGTTGAAGCGATCAAGACCATCCAGAAGGCCGCGAACTTCGGTCGCGACAAGGCCCTGGAAGTGGAAGCGGCTGGCTTCGTCAAACTGGCGAAAACCTCGGCGGCCCAGAGCCTGATCGGCCTGTTCCTGAACGATCAGGAACTGAAGAAAAAGGCCAAGGCCTACGACGAAATTGCCAAGGACGTGAAACAGGCCGCCGTACTCGGCGCCGGTATCATGGGCGGCGGTATCGCCTATCAGTCGGCGTCCAAAGGCACGCCGATCCTGATGAAAGACATCAACGAGCACGGTATCGAACAGGGCCTGGCCGAAGCCGCCAAGCTGCTGGTGGGCCGCGTTGATAAAGGTCGCATGACCGCTGCAAAAATGGCTGAAGTGCTCAACGGCATTCGTCCTACGCTGTCCTACGGCGATTTCGGCCACGTCGACCTGGTGGTCGAAGCGGTTGTCGAGAACCCGAAGGTCAAGCAGGCGGTACTGGCTGAAGTGGAAGCCCAGGTCAAAGACGACACCATCCTGGCCTCCAACACTTCGACCATTTCCATCTCGCTGTTGGCCAAGGCCCTCAAGCGTCCGGAAAACTTTGTCGGCATGCACTTCTTCAACCCGGTGCACATGATGCCGCTGGTGGAAGTGATCCGTGGCGAGAAGTCCAGCGAGCTGGCCGTTGCCACCACCGTTGCCTACGCCAAGAAAATGGGCAAGAACCCGATCGTAGTCAACGATTGCCCGGGCTTCTTGGTCAACCGCGTGCTGTTCCCGTACTTTGGCGGTTTCGCCAAGCTGGTCAGCGCCGGTGTGGATTTTGTGCGCATCGACAAGGTCATGGAGAAGTTCGGCTGGCCCATGGGCCCGGCGTACCTGATGGACGTGGTCGGTATCGACACCGGCCACCACGGTCGCGACGTTATGGCTGAAGGCTTCCCGGACCGCATGAAAGACGACCGCCGCTCGGCGATCGACGCGCTGTACGAGGCCAAGCGCCTGGGCCAGAAGAACGGCAAGGGCTTCTACGCCTACGAGGCCGACAAGAAGGGCAAGCAGAAGAAGGTCGCCGATCCGTCGGTGCACGAAGTGCTCGCTCCGGTCATCTACGAACAGCGTGAGGTGTCGGACGAGGACATCATCAACTGGATGATGATCGCCCTGTGCCTGGAAACCGTGCGTTGCCTGGAAGACGGCATCGTTGAAACCGCCGCCGAAGCCGATATGGGCCTGGTGTACGGTATTGGTTTCCCTCCATTCCGTGGTGGCGCGTTGCGTTACATCGATTCGATCGGTGTGGCCGAGTTCGTTGCCCTGGCTGACAAATACGCTGATTTGGGCCCGCTGTACCACCCGACCGCGAAGCTGCGTGAAATGGCCAAGAATGGCCAGAGCTTCTTCGGTTAAGCGCCCAATCGACTAGAGCGAGAATATTTATGAGCTTGAATCCAAGAGACGTCGTGATTGTCGACTTCGGTCGTACGCCGATGGGCCGCTCCAAGGGCGGCATGCACCGCAACACCCGCGCCGAAGACATGTCGGCGCACCTGATCAGCAAGCTGCTGGAACGCAACGTCAAGGTTGATCCCAACGAAGTCGAAGACGTGATCTGGGGCTGCGTCAACCAGACTCTGGAGCAGGGCTGGAACATCGCGCGCATGGCGTCGTTGATGACCCAGATCCCGCACACTGCGGCCGGCCAGACCGTCAGCCGCCTGTGCGGCTCGTCGATGAGCGCGCTGCACACCGCTGCACAAGCGATCATGACCGGCAACGGTGATGTGTTCGTGGTCGGCGGTGTGGAGCACATGGGCCACGTCAGCATGATGCACGGTGTCGATCCCAACCCGCACATGTCGCTGTACGCGGCGAAAGCTTCGGGCATGATGGGCCTGACCGCGGAAATGCTCGGCAAAATGCACGGCATCACCCGTGAAGCCCAGGACGCGTTCGGCCTGCGTTCCCACCAACTCGCCCACAAGGCGACCGTGGAAGGCAAGTTCAAGGATGAGATCATCCCGATGAACGGCTACGACGAGAACGGTTTCCTGAAACTGTTCGACTACGACGAAACCATCCGTCCGGACACCACCCTGGAAAGCCTGGCGGCCCTCAAGCCGGCCTTCAATCCAAAGGGCGGCACCGTGACAGCCGGTACGTCGTCGCAGATCACCGATGGTGCTTCGTGCATGATCGTGATGTCGGCGCAGCGTGCCCAGGACCTGGGTATCCAGCCGCTGGCCGTGATCCGTTCGATGGCGGTAGCGGGTGTGGACCCGGCGATCA
Source organism: Pseudomonas paralactis (assembly GCF_001439735.1). Taxonomy (GTDB): domain Bacteria; phylum Pseudomonadota; class Gammaproteobacteria; order Pseudomonadales; family Pseudomonadaceae; genus Aquipseudomonas; species Aquipseudomonas paralactis. The sequence continues at coordinate 38,510 of NZ_JYLN01000019.1, read as the reverse complement.
TGGGCTATGGTCCAGTACCGGCCACACAAAAAGCCTTGAAGCGCGCAGGCCTTTCCATCTCCGATATCGACTTCTTCGAGCTCAACGAAGCTTTCGCCGCACAGGCCCTGCCAGTGCTGAAAGATTTGAAAGTACTCGACAAGATGAACGAGAAGGTTAACCTGCACGGCGGTGCGATTGCCCTGGGCCACCCATTCGGTTGCTCCGGTGCACGTATCTCCGGTACTTTGCTTAACGTGATGAAGCAAAATGGCGGCAACCTTGGGGTTGCTACCATGTGCATTGGTCTCGGCCAAGGCATCTCCACCGTCTTCGAACGCGTCTAAACGTTCGGTTGACGGAAGCCGGGGCCCAGTGCCCCGGTTTTTGTTTTTTGGAACTTTTAAATATTTTTTTTCAACAAATTTTGTACGAGGGCCAGAGCATGAAAGTCGAACCCGGGCTCTACCAGCATTACAAGGGGCCGCAGTACCGTGTTTTCAGCGTGGCGCGCCACTCTGAAACCGAAGAAGAAGTGGTGTTTTACCAAGCGCTGTATGGCGAATACGGTTTTTGGGTGCGCCCCTTGAGCATGTTCCTGGAGACCGTCGAAGTTGACGGCGAGCAGGTCCCGCGCTTTGCTTTGGTCACGGCCGAACCCAGTCTTTTTACAGGGCAATAACGGCAGGTCACGCAGAATGCTGCGCTTGACCTCATCCGGTTGCCACTATATATAGCGTTGCCGCGTCAGGCGCCAACTGCCTTTCACTTCTCGAATTCAGGAATTTTCCGATCCATGGGCAAATCGCTGGTCATTGTGGAATCCCCGGCTAAGGCCAAGACCATCAACAAGTACTTGGGCAACGAGTACGTGGTGAAGTCGAGTATCGGCCATATCCGAGACCTGCCCACCAGCGGTTCGGCTAGCGCCAGCAAGGAGCCTGCCGCCAAGCGCGGCAAGGCGGCCGCAGGCGAAGGTCCGGTGCTCACCCCTAAAGAGAAAGCGCGCAAGCAGCTGGTCTCACGTATGGGTGTGGACCCGGACCATGGCTGGAAGGCCAAGTACGAAATCCTTCCGGGCAAGGAAAAGGTCATCGAAGAGCTGCGCCGGCTCGCCAAAGATGCCGACACCATCTATCTCGCGACGGACTTGGACCGCGAAGGGGAAGCCATTGCCTGGCACCTGCGCGAAGCCATCGGCGGTGATGACAGCCGCTACAAGCGCGTGGTGTTCAACGAAATCACCAAGAAAGCCATCCAGGAAGCGTTCTCCAAGCCAGGCGAGCTGGACATCGACCGTGTCAATGCTCAGCAGGCCCGTCGCTTCCTCGATCGCGTGGTGGGCTACATGGTCTCGCCACTGCTGTGGGCGAAGATTGCCCGTGGCCTGTCCGCCGGCCGTGTGCAATCGGTTGCGGTGAAGCTGGTGGTTGAGCGTGAGCGTGAGATTCGCGCATTCATCCCCGAAGAGTATTGGGAAGTCCACGCTGACCTGGGTACCGCCAAGGGCGCCAACGTGCGCTTTGAAGTGGCCCGCGAGAAAGGCGAGGCCTTCAAGCCGCTGAACGAAGCCCAGGCCATGGCCGCGCTGGAAAAGCTCAAGGCTTCCAGCTACAGCATCGTCAAGCGTGAAGACAAACCGACCAGCAGCAAGCCGTCGGCGCCGTTTATCACCTCCACCCTGCAACAGGCCGCGAGCAACCGCCTGGGCTTCGGGGTGAAGAAGACCATGATGATGGCCCAGCGTCTGTATGAAGCGGGCTACATCACGTATATGCGTACGGACTCCACCAACCTGTCGCAAGACGCGGTGGCCATGGCGCGCACCTATATTGAAAGCGAATTCGGGAAGACCTACCTGCCGGAGAAGCCGAACGTCTACAGCAGCAAGGAAGGCGCACAAGAGGCTCACGAAGCGATTCGCCCTTCCGACGCCAACACCACGCCTGCCAAGCTGAGCGGCATGGAGCGCGACGCTGAGCGCCTCTACGAGCTGATCTGGCGCCAGTTCCTGGCTTGCCAGATGTTGCCGGCGCAATATCTGTCCACTACCGTCAGCGTGGGCGCGGGCGACTTCGAGCTGCGTGCCAAGGGCCGTATCCTCAAGTTTGACGGCTACACCCGTGTGATGCCGCAGATCGCCAAGCCTGGCGATGATGACGTGCTGCCGGACATGGCCCAGGGCGACACGTTGAAGCTGATCAAGCTCGACCCGTCCCAACACTTCACCAAGCCGCCGGCGCGTTATTCCGAAGCCAGCCTGGTGAAAGAGATGGAGAAGCGCGGTATCGGTCGTCCGTCGACCTACGCGGCGATCATCTCCACCATCCAGGACCGTGGCTACGTTGCGTTGCACAACCGTCGTTTCTATTCGGAAAAGATGGGCGACATCGTGACCGAGCGTCTGTCCGAGAGCTTCTCCAACCTGATGGACTACGGCTTCACCGCCGGCATGGAAGAGAACCTCGATGACGTGGCCCAGGGCGAGCGCGACTGGAAAAACGTGCTGGATGAGTTCTACGGCGACTTCAAGAAAAAACTCGAAGTGGCCGAGAACCCTGAAAACGGTATGCGCGCCAACCAGCCGGTGATGACGGATATTCCGTGCACCACCTGCGGTCGACCGATGCAGATTCGTACCGCCTCCACTGGCGTGTTCCTCGGTTGCTCGGGCTACAGCCTGCCGCCCAAAGAGCGCTGCAAGGCGACCGTCAACCTGGTGCCGGGCGATGAAATCGCGGCTGACGACGAGGGTGAATCCGAGTCGCTGGTACTGCGTGGCAAGCACCGTTGCCCAATCTGCAGCACGGCGATGGACGCTTACCTGCTGGACGAGAAGCACAAGCTGCACATCTGCGGTAACAACCCCGATTGCAACGGCTACGAGATCGAAGAGGGCACTTACCGTATCAAAGGCTATGAAGGTCCTAGCCTGGAATGCGACAAGTGCGGCAGCGAGATGCAGCTCAAGACCGGCCGTTTCGGCAAGTTCTTCGGCTGCACCAACCCGACCTGCAAGAACACCCGCAAACTGCTCAAGAGCGGTGACGCGGCGCCGCCGAAGATGGACCCGGTGAAGATGCCGGAGCTCAAGTGCGAGAAGGTCAACGACACCTACATCCTGCGTGATGGTGCTTCGGGGTTGTTCCTGGCTGCCAGCCAGTTCCCGAAAAACCGCGAGACTCGTGCGCCGCTGGTGATGGAGATCGTGCCGCACAAGGACGAGATCGATCCGAAGTACCACTTCCTGTGTGAAGCGCCGAAGAAGGACCCGGATGGTCGCCCAGCCGTGATCCGCTACAGCCGCAAGACCAAGGAGCAGTACGTGCAGACCGAAGTGGACGGCAAGCCTACCGGCTGGAAAGCGTTCTACGACGGTGGCAAGTGGAAGGTCGAGGACAAGCGCCAGGGCGCTTGATCCACCGAATGTGCTGAAGATCCAAATGTGGGAGGGGGCTTGCCCCCGATGAGGGAGTGTCAGTTGATACATCTGTAACTGACCCACCGCCATCGGGAGCAAGCCCCCTCCCACATTTGCACTTGCAGTACATTCGGCTGATCCGTGACACTGTTCAGCCAGCATCACGCCTATTCGTTGTGGAGATTGCCGTCATGGCCAACGAACTCTATACCCGTACCAATCAGAAAATTTACTTCGCGGGTTTATCCCTGGAGGCCCTTGGCCGTGCCGAGGAAGGGAAAGAGATGAATGCCATCGCGCTGGTGCAGGCGGGGCGCGAAGCGGCCTTATTCCATCTCTATGGTGCGTTGCTGGGGCTGTGTCATGAAATCGCCGGGTTTTACCGCCTGCCTCAGGCCGGTGCGCCGCGCGCAGAAATGATCATGAATCGTGAAGTGCTCGATTCGATGGCGATCCCTGAGTTGGCCGAACTGGTGGAAATGGCCCAGAGCCCTGACAGTTGGGTGGCGCGGCTGCTCAAGGCTCATGCCGATATGTTCCACCCGCCCCGTATTCCCCATGTGCCCAAGGGCGATGTCACCCAGCCGCTGATCGTTGCCGTGGCCTTAGAGCAGGATGAGCCCAAGCCGTTGAGCCGCGAAGAGTTGGAAGGCTGGCGCCAGGAGTTGAAGAAGATGGCGCTGCGCTTTCGTGAAGGGCTCAACGAGTGCTGAAGTATAAATGAGGGCGGGCTGGCTGCGCAGCGACGCTGAACCTGTGGCGAGGGAGCTAGCTCCCGCGACGGCCGTACGGCCGACGCTTATCTATCTGACGCCCTAGGATCCAAATGTGGGAGCTGGCTTGCCTGCGATGGCGGCCTGCCAGCCGACGCTTATCTATCTGACGCCCTAGGATCCAAATGTGGGAGCTGGCTTGCCTGCGATGACGGCCTGCCAGCCGACGCTTATCTATCTGACGCCCTAGGATCCAAATGTGGGAGCTGGCTTGCCTGCGATGACGGCCTGCCAGCCGACACCTATCTACCTGATTCCCTGCGATCAAACTGTGGGAGCTGGCTTGCCTGCGATTACGGCCTGTCAGCCGACACCTATCCACCTGATTCCCTGCGATCAAACTGTGGGAGCTGGCTTGCCTGCTGCGATGGCGGCCTGACAGGCGACCCTGTTATACCGTGTACATATCCATTCCTGCGGTAACGGCCACTTATGGGCCGCCGCCCTGCCGGGTCACCCACGAATTCAAGCCTGCGTTCGGCCAGCGTGGTTTAACGGGGCGCCTGAGATCAAAAGCAGATCAAGAGCGGCTCGCTTCGCATCGTGGTTACCGTTGGCTGCTTCAGCCTGCAGTTGTACAGGTACTTATGCTGCGATAGCGCTGGGTCAGTTTGCTGGTTATTCGCTGATACTCCGCCATCGCAGGCAAGCCAGCTCCCACACAGAGAAGCGTATTCCCTAGGGCGCCATTCATCACACTGTAAACAAACCTGTCCATATCCCCTGCGAGGCTGGGTGGATGACTGATATAATCCCAGGCCTTTCGTGGAGAACAGACTTTTATGCCAACGTCCTTTCTGGAAATTGTTGAACTGCCTGACGGCCGAATCGAACTGCGCCGGGCTGAGGACGAAGGTTCTCTGGTTATTCTGGATTTTTCCGAAGACGCCAAGGTGTTCCTGCAGGGCCAGCACGTGGAAGTGGCTAAAGCCATGTTGAGCGTGGGCGTGCAGATGGCAGGTCGCCTGGCTGAGGGCGAACCGGAGAAGGACGACGGCCCGCGGGTGCTTCACTGAGTCTTGTGCAGAAGGGGCTTCCAGGCCCAATCACTGCAAGCCAAGCTGTAGTTTTATCCCAAACGAATATTCAAACTCTGAGCTTCGCCCGTACGTGCGGCACTGATCAGTTGCTGCTTGGCGCTCGCATTCAACGGATTCAACCAGCTCACCACTGTATGGCTGCGGCCTAGACGCAAGGCTTCACAGGTCAACTGCTGGGCACTCTGCGCTCCCCGTGGCTGCAACAGCAGGATGCGCTCGCGGTTGAGGCCGGCATCCCGCAGCCAGGCCTGGGTAAGGCTGGCGGGCGGGGCGATCAGCGTCAGCCAGCGGGCGTCCTGATCTTCGCTCAATTCGCGCAGGATAGGCGCCAGCAGGTTCAGGCAGCTCTCAGCCGCACCGCGCAACGACAATTCACTGAACGCCTCAGGTTCACCGCCCCAGGGGGCTTCGACCGTTTCCTTGAGGATGGGCGCAAGGGGTTGGGCCATAAAGGCCTCGAACAGCGACAGTTGTGTGTGTTGTGGGGTGTGCACGAGCTGCATGATGCCTCCTTTAGCGGCGAATGACGCCGACACTCAAGCCTTCGATCACCAGGTCCTGATCTTTCAGGTTGACTTCAATCGGTGCGAACTCGGGGTTCTCGGCCAGCAGCCAGACCTTGCTGCCTTCACGCTTGAAGCGTTTGACCGTAACCTCATCGCCGATTCGGGCGACGACGATCTGGCCATTGCGGGCTTCACGAGTGGTGTGCACCGCCAGCAGATCGCCGTCGAAGATGCCCACGTCCTTCATGCTCATGCCGTGCACACGCAACAGATAGTCGGCGCGAGGATGGAAGAACGTCGGGTTGATGTTGCAGGATTCCTCGACGTGCTGCTGCGCCAGGATCGGCGCACCGGCGGCGACGCGGCCGATGATCGGCAGTGTCGATTCGTCGGCCTTGGCTTCAAAGCCAGGGATGCGGATACCGCGTGAAGCCCCTGGCGTCATCTCGATCGCGCCTTTGCGAGCGAGAGCCTTGAGGTGTTCTTCGGCGGCATTCGGGGACTTGAACCCCAATTCCAGGGCAATCTCCGCGCGGGTAGGCGGGTAGCCGTTGTCATCAAGGCAGCGCTTGATGAAGGCCAGAATCTCGGCTTGGCGTGGCGTCAGTTTTAGCATGTTGATCGCTCTGTCTTTTTATACAGTGACTGGGATTATATACAGTGAACTGCGCTTGGCAATCACCCATTTGCGCGACTCCGCTGGACGGTCATGCGGCGCCCTTCCTACAACGTAGATAGGGCGTTGCCTACACGGCAGAAGGGATGTGATTAAATAGGGATGAAAAGAGTGACTGCCTGGCCGCAAAGCGAACCCGCAGGCTTGACAAGACACACTCTGAAACGTATGTTTCAAACAAGTGTTTGTCAGGCGGAGTAGCCATGGCCCAGTCGGAAACCGTTGAACGCATTCTCGATGCTGCCGAGCAATTGTTCGCGGAAAAAGGATTTGCTGAAACTTCATTGCGGCTGATCACCAGCAAGGCTGGGGTCAACCTCGCTGCTGTGAACTATCATTTCGGCTCGAAAAAAGCCCTGATTCAGGCGGTGTTTTCCCGCTTCCTGGGGCCATTCTGTGCCAGTCTCGACCGTGAATTGGAGCGCCGCCAGGCCAAGGCCGATCACAAGCCGAGCCTTGAAGAGCTGCTGGAAATTCTGGTTGAGCAGGCGCTGGTGGTGCAGCCACGCAGCGGCAATGACCTGTCTATCTTCATGCGCCTGCTGGGCCTGGCGTTCAGCCAGAGCCAGGGACACCTGCGCCGTTACCTGGAAGACATGTACGGCAAAGTGTTTCGTCGCTATATGTTACTGGTCAATGAAGCGGCCCCACGTATTCCGCCTATCGAATTGTTCTGGCGTGTGCATTTCATGCTCGGCGCGGCGGCGTTCAGCATGTCCGGGATCAAGGCGTTGCGGGCGATAGCCGAGACCGATTTTGGCGTGAACACCTCGATCGAACAGGTGATGCGCTTGATGGTGCCGTTCCTCGCCGCCGGTATGCGCGCCGAGACCGGCGTCACCGACTCGACCATGGCCGCCGCTCAACTGCGCCCCCGCAGCAAAACCGCACCGGTCGCCGCCAAGGTTTGACCGTCCCGGGTGTGCGTGGCCGCTTGCATCCGCTAAGCTAGCCGCCATGCCGATTTCAGCTATTTACTCACAACCCGTCGTGCTGACCGTGTCAGGTCAGCGCGACGGGTTGTGTGCGTTATTTAAGGAAGGTTTATGACTGCTGCCCTGCAAGGTTCTTTGATGGTCGACGTTGCCGGTACCTGGCTGACGGCCGAGGATCGTCACCTGTTGCGCCAACCGGAAGTGGGCGGCCTGATTATTTTTGCGCGCAATATCGAGCACCCACGCCAGGTTCGCGAGCTGAGTGCGGCGATCCGTGCGGTGCGCCCCGACCTGCTGCTGGCGGTCGACCAGGAAGGCGGCCGCGTACAGCGCCTGCGCCAGGGCTTCGTGCGCCTGCCGGCCATGCGCGCATTGGCCGATAACCCCAATGCCGAATACCTGGCTGAACAGTGCGGCTGGATCATGGCCACCGAAGTCCTGGCCGTGGGCCTTGACCTGAGTTTTGCCCCGGTGCTGGACCTGGATTACCAGCGCAGCGCCGTGGTCGGCACCCGTTCCTTCGAAGGCGACCCCGAACGCGCCGCCATACTGGCCGGTGCCTTTATCCGCGGCATGAACAGCGCCGGCATGGCCGCCACCGGCAAGCATTTCCCGGGTCACGGTTGGGCCGAGGCTGATTCCCATGTCGCGATTCCCAATGACGAGCGCAGCCTGGAACAGATTCGCGCCAATGATCTGGTGCCTTTCGCACGCTTGAGCAAGCAACTGGCCGCAGTAATGCCTGCGCATGTGATCTACCCGCAGGTCGACAGCCAGCCCGCCGGCTTCTCGCGCCGCTGGTTACAGGACATTCTGCGCGGTGAATTGCAGTTCGACGGGGTGATCTTCAGCGATGACCTGTCCATGGCCGGCGCCCATGTGGTCGGCGATGCGGCCAGTCGGATCGAGGCGGCGCTGACCGCGGGCTGTGACATGGGGCTGGTGTGCAATGACCGTGCGGCTGCCGAGCTGGCGCTCACCGCCGCGCAGCGAATGAAGGTCACACCGTCGGCGCGGATTGCGCGTATGCGTGGGCAGGCGGTTGCGTCGACTGATTACAAACAGGATCCGCGTTGGCTGACAGCGCTTACTGCGTTGCGAGACGCGCAACTGATTGAATAAACGTCGCCCGTGCTGTTAAACAGGCTTGATGTAGGAAACGTCTTAATGTGGCTGTAGCGGTCTCTTACCCAATTGTAGGACTTGCCCTGCTTTAAATCCCATTGCTGACCGCTGTAGAGTTCTGCTCCATGAATGACCTGATTGCACGTATCGTCGAGTTGGATTGGCAGGACTACTTTGACCCTCGTTCGCTGGAGCGTGGGTTTGAATATGTTGGCGAGAATCGCCTTGAGATAAAAGAGTTCGGGCATGACCGGCTGATTGCACAGTGCAAAGGGTCTGGCCGTAATGTCTATAGTCTGGTGATTACCCTGGAGGGTGCGTCATCTCGTCGGACGGGCTTCAGCTGTGTGTGTTCCTGCCCGGTGGCAATCAATTGCAAGCACGCAGCCGCAACCTTGTTTACGTTGACCGGCCTGTATGACGAGCTGGACGAACCAAGAAAGCAGGAGGTTGACCGTCTGAGTCCGCAGCTCGAAAACTGGCTTGAGAATATCCCCAAGCCCGCCCCTGTGGATCAGGTACAACACAAGAACACCGGTACCTGTTTGCTGTACCAACTCGCCCCCGATCCTTATTCAATGCGCTGGTCACTGGAGGTCTATAGGGCGCGCGTGACGAAAAAAGGTGACTACAGCGATATCAAGCCACTGTATTCGATTGATGAGACATTGCGACGTGCTCCAGCCTATATGCATGAGCTGGATACACGCCTTGCTCGATTGCTGCTGCTGAGCCGGTCTTATGGTTCCTATAGCAACAGTTATCAACTGGCCGGCGAGCCAGGGGCTGAAATTCTTCAACTAGCGTTGAAAACCCAACGTCTGTTTTTTGAGCAGGGCACTGTGCTGGCGCTTAAGCCCGGCCCGGCCCGTGCCGCGCGTTTCGATTGGGCCATGATGCCCGATGGCAACCACATTCCCAGTTGGATCAGCGACGGGCGCGAGTTGGAGGAAGTGTTGCCTCTCAAACCGCTTCATTATCTTGACATGGATAACCTGTCAATCGGGGTGGTCGAGCACGGGCTGGATGAAAATCTGGCCATGCATCTTTGCGCCTTGCCGATGATTCCTGCTGATCAAGTCGCGTTATTCAGTCACCGCATCAGTGCGGCCTCCAGCGTGATTCCACCGCCGCGCAAGCTGACCGAGCGTGTGGTCGATACGTTGGAGCCTCAAGGATGCCTTACCTTGGGAAGCGACGAATCCTACGTGTACAGCCAGGTCGACTATCGGCGGATGCCTATCCTGGAACACCGCGCAGCCTTGGCTTTCCGTTACGACGCCAGCCTGGTCAGCGGTAAAGGCACTGAGGACATCCTGTTTCTCAACGGCACCGAAACCCAACATATCCAACGCAAGCCGGCGGCAGAAAAAGCCCTGCGCAAGACCCTCAAAAAAATCGGCTTCAAAACGGCCAATCGCAAAACCCGCGCGCTGCCTGTCAGTGCAGGAGAGATGTTCGATCTACCCAATGATGAAGCCTGGCTGGCGTTTGTTGAAAGCGAGCTGCCGGTTTTGCGTGAAGCAGGGTGGGACGTCATCATCCATCCGGGTTTTTATTACGATGTGGAGGCTGTTGACGGCTGGTACGCGGACATCGAAGAGTCGCCCGGTCACGAGTGGTTCGACCTTGAGCTGGGCATTGAGGTCAATGGCGAGCGTTACAGCCTGCTGCCCATCGTACTTGAATTGATGCGTCGTCAACCCAAGCTGCTTGACGCTGCCTACATGGCCGAGCGTGACGATGATGAGCGCGTGTTGGTGAGTTTGGGAGCCCGCACTCTTACCAAAGTTGCGCTGCCCTACGGTCGTATCAAACCCCTGATGGCGACCCTTGGCGAGCTCTACCTGCGTGCACCTGAAGGCGATGCACTGCGCCTCAGAGCGCCGGATGCGGCACGCCTCAGTAACCTGAATGCGCTGCCCCTGGTCTGGCAGGGCGGCGAGCGACTGCGTGATTTCGCCAAGCGTCTTAAAGATGCCATTCACGTCCATGTGCCTGCTCCTCAGGGCCTGAACGCGGAATTGCGTGGCTATCAGCTCGAAGGGCTGAACTGGATGCAAACCCTGCGCGAGCTGGGAGTCGGCGGCATTCTGGGTGACGACATGGGGCTTGGCAAAACCCTGCAGGCGCTCGCCCATCTACTCTGCGAAAAGCAGTCTGGCCGTTTACAGGCACCTGCACTGGCGGTAATGCCCACCAGCTTGATCCCGAACTGGACCGACGAAGCTGCACGCTTCACACCGCAGCTCAAAGTCCTCGCGCTGCACGGTGCGCAGCGTCAGGCCGACTTCACGCGTTTGACCGATTACGACCTGGTGCTCACCACCTATGCACTGTTGCCGCGGGATCTTGAAGTTCTGCAGCCTCAGCGCTGGAGCGTACTGATCCTTGATGAAGCGCAAAATATCAAGAACCCCAACAGCAAGGCGGCCCAGGCTGCTCGTCAGTTGGAGGCTGATCAGCGTTTATGCTTGAGCGGTACGCCTTTGGAAAACCACCTTGGCGAGCTGTGGTCGCTGTTTCATTTCCTGTTGCCGGGCTGGCTGGGCGATAGCAAGACCTTTAATCGTGATTACCGAACCCCCATCGAGAAGCACGGTAATGCGCAGCGTATGCAGCACCTCGGCGCGCGTATAAAACCGTTCCTGTTACGCCGTAAAAAGGAGCACGTCGCGACGGAGTTACCGCCCAAATCCGAAATTGTGCACTGGGTCGAGCTAAGCGATGCACAGCGGGATGTGTACGAAACGGTGCGCGTAGCGATGGACAAAAAGGTGCGCGACGAAATCAGCCGGCATGGCGTGGCCCGTAGCCAAATCATCATTCTTGAAGCCCTGCTAAAACTGCGGCAGGTGTGCTGTGACTTGCGCTTGGTCAAGTCGGCACCGATGACCAAGGCTGCCAAGTCAGGCACCGGCAAGCTGGGCAGCTTGATGGAAATGCTGGAAGAGTTACTTAGCGAGGGGCGGCGGATTTTGCTCTTCTCGCAGTTCACCTCAATGCTGGCGTTGATTGAAGAAGAGCTCAAGCAGCGTGGGGTTGAGTATTCGATCCTGACGGGAGACACCCTGGACCGACGTACGCCAGTCAAAAATTTCCAGGACGGCAAGACACCGTTATTCCTGGTCAGCCTGAAAGCGGGCGGTACGGGCTTGAACCTGACGGCGGCCGATACGGTGATTCACTACGACCCCTGGTGGAACCCAGCGGTAGAAAACCAGGCCACCGACCGGGCTTATCGGATTGGCCAGGATAAACCGGTGTTTGTGTACAAGATGATTGCTCGCGGGACGGTCGAGGAGAAGATTCAGGCGTTGCAGTTGGAAAAGGCGGCCTTGGCTGATGGTGTGTTGGAAGGGGGCGCCAGTGCCGGTTGGAAGCTGGAGCAGCGGGATATTGAGGCGCTGTTTGCGCCTTTGCCTGGCTGAGGACCGCGTCGCGCCCATCGCAGGCAAGCCAGCTCCCACATTTTGATGTGTGAATACATTCAAGTGTGGGAGAAAACCAGGCCACCGACCGGGCTTATCGGATTGGCCAGGATAAACCGGTGTTTGTGTACAAGATGATTGCTCGCGGGACGGTCGAGGAGAAGATTCAAGCGTTGCAGTTGGAGAAGGCGGCATTGGCCGATGGGGTGCTGGAAGGTGGCGCCGGTGCGGGTTGGAAGTTGGAGGAACGGGATATCGAGGCGCTGTTTGCGCCTTTGCCTGGCTGAGGACCGCGTCGCGCCCATCGCAGGCAAGCCAGCTCCCACATTTTGATGTGTGAATACATTCAAGTGTGGGAGCTGGCTTGCCTGCGATAGCGATCTAACAGTCAGCGCTTCTCTTGCTTATTAGGCAGTGGTGCGAAGAGCGCCTCGATATCCTCATTACCCAACTGCCAATCCCCCGTGGTCCGCCCATCCAGCACACCCGCCGCCAAGTCGGATTTTTCCTTTTGCAGGTGCTGGATTTTTTCCTCCACCGTGCCGCGGGCAATCATCTTGTACACGAACACCGGCTTTTCCTGCCCGATGCGGTACGCACGGTCGGTGGCCTGGTTTTCCGTGGCCGGGTTCCACCAGGGGTCGTAGTGAATCACCGTGTCCGCTTCGGTCAGGTTCAAGCCTACGCCGCCTGCCTTCAAGCTGATCAGAAAGATCTGCAACTTGCCGCTCTGGAAATCCTTTACCGGTGTGCGCCGGTCGCGGGTCTGGCCGGTCAATAGTGCGTAGGCAATCCCGCGTTTTTTCAGTTCGGCTTCGATCAGGCTCAGCATCGAGGTGAACTGTGAGAACAGCAGAATCCTGCGGCCTTCGGCAAACAGCTCGTCGAGCATGTCCATCAGGCTGTCGAGCTTGCCCGAGCTGCTGCCACGGGCGGGCAGTGTGGCGTCGTTGACCAGGCGCAGGTCGCAGCACACCTGACGCAGTTTGAGCAGGGCTTCGAGGATGATGATCTGGCTGCGGGCCACGCCCTTGCGGGTGATCTCGTCGCGGACCTTTTTATCCATGGCCAGGCGCATGGTTTCGTACACGTCCCGCTGGGCCTCGTTGAGGTCGACCCAGTGGATAATTTCGGTCTTGGGTGGCAGTTCGGTTGCCACTTGTTCCTTGGTGCGGCGCAGCAGGAACGGTTTGATCCGACCGTTAAGGTGCTGCAAGCGCACGTCACTGGCGCGTTTTTCAATCGGCACGCGGTAATCACGGTTGAAGCTCTTCACGTCGCCCAGCCAGCCCGGCAACAGGAAATGGAACAGCGACCACAGCTCGCCCAAATGGTTTTCCAATGGCGTGCCGCTCAGGCACAGGCGCTGGCGGGCATTCAGCTCGCGCGCGGCCTGGGCGGCCTTGCTGGAAGGGTTCTTGATGTATTGCGCTTCATCCAGAATCAATACATGCAAGGGCAGGGCGGCGAGGGTGTCGATGTCTTTGGGCAGCAGGGCGTAGGTGGTCAACAGCAGGTCGTAGTCGTGCAGGTTGGCGAAGTGTTTCTTGCGCCCTGCGCCGTACAGCGCCTGCACCCGCAGTTGCGGAGTGAAGTGCGCGGCTTCATCGAGCCAGTTCGGGATCAGGCTGGTGGGCATCACTACCATGCAGGGTCGATCAAGGCGCCCGGCGATTTTTTCGGTAAGAATATGCGCCAGGGTTTGCAGGGTTTTACCCAGGCCCATGTCGTCCGCGAGAATCCCGCCCACTTCCAACTGGCGCAATGACTGCATCCAGCTCAAGCCTTCCAGTTGGTAGGGGCGTAAGGTCGCGTTCAGGCCTTCGGGCGCTACGCAGGTGAAGTCCTTGATATCCCGCAGGCGCTGGGCAAAGTTGCGAATCTTATCGCCGCCTTCCCATTGCAATGGCAGGTCTTCCAGCGGGTTGAGCCGAATCGCGTCGGCCTTGGCCAGGCGCAACGTCGTGGTGCCGGTTTCCTGCAGGTAAAACTCGCCGAGGGTCGCCAGCACCGGCTTCAAGCGCCCGTAGGGCAGCGCCACTTGCAGCGGGCCGTGGCCATTGGGCAACCCGGGAATATTCACCAGGATCAGTTCATCATCGCGGCGCCTTGCGAGTTTTTCCGGGTTGAGGATCTCGGTGTGCGAGCGCATCAGGTTCAACAGGATCGGCAGCAGGCTCAGGCGTTCGCCATTGACGATGATGCCCAGCTCCAGGTCGAACCAGTCACGCTCGGGCGCTTCATCGACGCTGGCGTACCAGTCGTCCACCGGGCTCAGGTCGAAACCGAAGTCTTCATCGATTTGCAGCTCCCAGCCCTCGGCCCGCAGCGTGGGCGATGAGTTGAGCGTGAAGTTCAGCCAGGCGCTGTCATTGACCATCTCAAACAGCTCGCCGGCGCTTTCAGGCAAGGCCTTGCTCTGGCGCGTAGCGATCTTGAACCCCAGCAGGCGCAATTGTTCGCGACAGGCTTGTTCCAGTTCGGGATGGCGCTTGATCCGCAGGCTCTGGGTTTCCTGGCGCACGATGATGTCGGCGTTCTTTTGCCCGCTGACGTAATTGCCCAGGTAGTTGAACGACAGCGCCGCACGGTGCTGGATATAGCGCTGCATCTTGCCGTTGCGCGGCTCGAACGCGCTGAACTCGACGCTGGCCAGCCACAGGCGCGGCACGGGCCGCACATCCTCCATGACCACTTGCGGCAGGACCACGCGGTTATCCAGCACGGCCTGGAGTTTTTCCAGCAGTTGCGCATCCTGAGCGGCGGCCGGGTAGGCCAGGGTTTCCTGGACCTTGAGCAGCACCGCCGCGATGTGTTTGCAGTTGGTGTGCACCGGGCAGGTACAGCGGCTGTCCACCAGGATCAACAGGCCCTTGGCCGACTCGCGCAACGAGATGGTTTGCCGATAGACATTGCCGCCCGAGCCTTCGCAACTGGCGGTGATGGTGCTGTCGCCGCACTCGACGATGCGCACGCGATTTTCCAGTGCGTAACGCCGCCCGCGCTCCAGGCTCTGCTCTTTGAAGCGATTGGCCCACGACGGGGCCAGGGGTTTGGTCAGAGGCGAAGTGAGGGGCATGGCGCTGGATCAGTCCTGCATGTCGGGCGGTGGTGCGCTGGGCGGCTTGGCGGTCAGCGAGGTGATCTTGATCAGCAGCGCCAAGTGGCCGCCGTCCAGGTAGTTAAGCTGGTTGTTCTTGGTGCGTACGTCTTTTTGGGCCAGGTGTTCACTGGCGATCACGCTGCCGTTGCCGTCGAACTGGTTGATCCAGAAGTCGGCATCAATGTCGGTGAAACGACCCAGTTGCAGGCTCAGCACGCCCTCGATAGGGAATTGGCCGAACTGCTCCTGGCCGTCGGTGATGGCGATCTTCACCGGTTGCTCGCCCAGGTTCTGTTCCCAGGCTTTATGCGCGAGCACGGTGTAGTTGGAGTCGGCGCGCAGCTTGTCGACGATGTTGCCCAGGCGCGGCGGGCTCAGTCGCTCGCCCAGGCGCTGGGCGCCGCCATCCCAGTTTTCCGGGGCGGCGCGGCTGTTGATCACCGGCTCCGCGTTCTGGCGCACCAGGATCATTTCCACCTGGTACGGGCTGTCGGCAAATGCCGACGGCGCAAGTACCACCAACAACAGGCTCAGAATGCGGAACAAGCGCATGGCGGCGTCCTTCAAGCGGATTTCGGGATGAGGCGCTCAAACAGCGCCTCCAGGGTATTGAAGCGTTCTTCGGCACGTTCCATCGGCACCATGAACTTGAACAGCGTAGCCCCTTCGAACTTGTAGCGGTTGGGCTGGCCCTGGATCAGCTTGATCAGTACCAACGGGTCGACCGGCGTCTGCGCTTCGAATTCGATACGCCCACCTTGCGGCCCGGCGTCGACCTTCTTGATCCCCAACTGCTCGGCCTGCAACTTGAGCAGAGTCAGGCGCACCAGATTCTTGGTCGGTTCGGGCAGCAGGCCGAAGCGGTCGATCATCTCCACTTGCAGGTCCTTGAGGCCCTCTTCGTCGGTGGCTGAAGCGATGCGCTTGTACAGAATCAGCCGCGCGTGCACATCCGGCAGGTAGTCCTCGGGGATCAACGCCGGCAAGCGCAGGTTGATCTCCGGGCCGCCGCCCAGGGGTTGATCGAGGTTGGGCTGCTCGCCCTTGCGGATGGCTTTTACCGCGCGTTCGAGCATCTCCATATACAGGGTGAAGCCGACTGCCTGGATCTGCCCGCTCTGGCCATCGCCCAGCAGTTCGCCGGCGCCACGGATTTCCAGGTCGTTGGTGGCCAGCACAAATCCGGCGCCGAGGTCCTGGGTGTTGGCGATCGCTTCCAGGCGTTTTTCTGCATCGGACGTGATCTGTTGGCGCGGCGGCGTGAGCAGGTACGCATAGGCCTGGTGGTGACTGCGCCCGACGCGGCCGCGCAGTTGGTGCAACTGCGCCAGGCCGAACTTGTCGGCGCGCTCGATGATGATGGTGTTGGCGCTCGGCACGTCGATGCCGGTCTCGATGATGGTCGAGGCGATCAGCACGTTGAAGCGCTTGTGGTAAAAGTCGCTCATCACCTGTTCGAGTTCGCGCTCGCGCATCTGGCCGTGGCCAATGGCGATACGGGCTTCCGGCACCAGTTCGGCGAGATCGGCGGCGCATTTCTCGATGGTTTTCACATCGTTGTGCAGGTAATACACCTGGCCGCCGCGCAGCAGCTCGCGCAGCAGCGCTTCCTTGACCGTGCTTTTGTTCTGCTCCATCACGAAAGTGCGCACCGACAGGCGGCGCGCCGGTGGCGTAGCGATGATCGACAGGTCGCGCATACCCGACACCGCCATGTTCAGCGTGCGCGGAATCGGCGTAGCGGTGAGGGTAAGGATGTCGACTTCGCTGCGCAGGGCCTTGAGCTGTTCTTTCTGGCGCACGCCAAAGCGGTGTTCTTCGTCGATGATCACCAGGCCCAGGTTCTTGATCTTCACATCGTCCGACAGCAGCTTGTGAGTACCGATGACGATGTCGATCTTGCCCTCGGCCAGATCGGCGACGGCGGCATTCACTTCCTTGGCGGATTTGAAGCGGCTCATCACCTCCACGGTCACCGGCCAGTCGGCAAAGCGGTCGCGGAAGCTGTTGTAGTGCTGCTGGGCGAGCAGGGTGGTCGGCACCAGGATCGCCACCTGGCGACCGCCGTGTACCGCAATAAAGGCTGCACGCATGGCCACTTCGGTCTTGCCGAAGCCCACGTCGCCGCACACCAGGCGGTCCATCGGCTTGGGCGCGAGCATGTCGGCGCGCACCGCTTCGATGGTGGTTTGCTGGTCCGGGGTTTCTTCGAAGGCGAAGCCGGCACTGAAGGTGGCGTAATCGGCTTTGGGGTCAGCGAAGGCATAACCTTCGCGGGCAGCACGGCGGGCATAGATGTCGAGCAGTTCGGCGGCCACGTCGCGCACCTGTTCGGCGGCCTTGCGCTTGGCTTTCTGCCAGGTCTCGGAGCCCAGGCGATGCAACGGCGCCAAGGCGTCGTCGCTGCCGGTATAGCGGGCGATCAGGTGCAGGTTGGCCACCGGCACGTAGAGCTTGGCGCCCTCGGCGTATTCCATGGTGAGGAATTCGGCGGCCTGGTTGTCGATCTCCAGGGTCTGCAAGCCCAGGTAGCGGCCTACACCGTGGTCGATATGCACCACCGGCGCGCCTTCGCGCAGCTCAGTGAGGTTCTTGATGACTGCGTCATTGTTGGCGTCTGCGCGTTTTTCCCGGCGACGGCGTTGCATCACGCGCTGGCCGAACAGCGGGCTCTCGGCGATCAACGCCAGCGCTGGGTCATCCAGCAGCAACCCTTCGTCCAGCGGCGCGATGGTGATCGCCAGGCGCTCTTTGCTGGCGACGAAATCCGGCCAGCTGTCGACGGTTTTCGGTCGCAGCTTCAGGCGTTCCAACAACTCCAGCAGCACTTCGCGACGACCGGCGGATTCGGCGGTAAACAGCACGCGGCCAGGGAAGTCGCCGAGGAAGTTCGACAGCGCCTCCAGCGGTTGCGTGGCTTTGGCCTGGATCGCCAGATCGGGCAACACGCTCGCCGGGAAACGCTCGCGGCCACTGCCGGCGTCCACGTCCTGCTGGCTGGCGACTACACGCGGCCAGTTTTTCAGGCGCGCGAAGCAATCTTCAACTGGAAGGAACAGTTCAGCGGGCGGCAATAAAGGCCGGGACGGATCGACGCGGCGTTCTTCATAGCGGTTGCGCACGTCGTTCCAGAAGTTTTCCGCCGCCTGTTCGATACCCGGCAGCGAGAACACCTGGGTGTCCTGAGGCAGGTAGTCGAAGAGGGTGGAGGTCTCGTCGAAGAACAACGGCAGGTAGTACTCGATACCGGCAGGTGTAATCCCGCTGCTCAAGTCCTGGAAGATCGGGCAACGACGGAAGTCGACATCGAAGCGCTCACGAAAGCGCGCCTTGAAGCGTGTCACCGCGTCTTTTTGCAACGGGAATTCCCGCGCCGGCAGCAGCTTGATCGAGTCGACCTTGTCGATTGAGCGCTGGTTCTCCGGATCGAAGGTACGCAGGGTTTCGATTTCGTCATCAAACAGGTCGATGCGGTACGGCAACTTGCTGCCCATCGGGAACAGGTCGATCAAGGCCCCGCGCACGGCGAACTCACCGTGCTCGTACACCGTGTCGACGCAACGGTAGCCGCTGGCTTCCAGGCGCGTGCGCATCTGCTCGACGTCAAGCTTCTGGCCCACGTCCAGCACCAGGCTGCTGCCGAGCAGGAACTTGGTCGGCGCCAGGCGGTGCAGCGCCGTGGTGATCGGCACCACCAGCACGCCGTGGGCCAGTTCCGGCAAGCGGTACAGGCTGGCGATGCGCTGGGAGATGATGTCCTGGTGCGGCGAGAACAGGTCGTAGGGCAGGGTTTCCCAGTCGGGAAAATGCAGTACCGGCAAATCCGGGGCGAAGAAGCTCAGCTCCTGCTCCAACCGTTCGGCACTTTGGCTGTCGGCGGTGAGCAGCAGGGTAAAGCGCTTGGCTGCGCTGGCAGCCTCGGCAATGGCCAGGCTCAGGGCGGCACCGGGCAGGTTGCCCCAATGCTGTTTACCTGCCGCGGCAGGGAGAAGCGGTAGACGCAGAACGGGCACGGAAGGTTGAGCTCCAAGCGTTGCGACAAAGTCGGTAATTGTAACGGCCCCAGGTGCCGCCTGTCAGTTGCTGACTGTGCCTATTACGGTTTGTAGGAAATGTAGTGGCTAAGACAAACAATGGCCGGTTTTGACTCAATATGTAGTGCCAAAAAGCGCGAATGTTTAGGAGGGTTACGGACAAGTCGGCACTGTCGCTCGACTAGTGGCCTTCTGGAACCCGCGTATTTACTGGGCTGTAGCGCGGCGGTATTTTTTTGCAAGGGCTTTTTGTTGCCCCTCGCGCATTGCTCAACGGCCAGTCGGGCGACATAATGTAGCCCCTTTTTTCTGCCCCTACATGTGGAAGGTTCCCGTGACTCAGAAGCCCGACCAGTGTCTTGGTGAATGGATCGACCGTGAAGCACTCGCAGAAGCGATGATTCCGCTTATCGGCCAGCTGTACCGCAATAACAATGTGGTGAGCTCGATCTATGGCCGCAGCCTGATCAACCAGTCTGTCATCGCGATTCTCAAAGCGCACCGCTTTGCGCGCCATCGCTCTGCCGACGACAGCGAACTCTCCGTCCACGAAACATTCCCACTGCTTAAAGCCATGAGCGAGCTCAAGCTCGGCGCGGCTTCGGTAGATCTGGGCAAGTTGGCCTACAAATTCCGTAAAGAAGGCGCCGGCCGCAGTGCCGAGCAGTTCGTACGTGAAGAAATGGCCGATGTGGTTGGCCAGCAAAACGCTGCCGCCCGCAAGGGTACCGACGTGGTGCTGTACGGCTTCGGTCGTATCGGCCGCCTGCTGGCGCGCATCCTGATCGAGAAAACCGGTGGCGGCGACGGCCTGCGCCTGCGTGCCATCGTGGTGCGCAAAGGCGCCGAGAACGACCTGACCAAGCGCGCCAGCCTGCTGCGTCGCGATTCGGTACACGGCTCGTTCAACGGCACCATCACCATTGACGAAGAAAACAACACCATCACCGCCAACGGTAACCTGATCCAGGTGATCTACGCGAAGAACCCGACCGAGGTGGATTACACCCAGTACGGCATTCAGAACGCCCTGCTGGTGGACAACACCGGCGTATGGCGCGATGCCGAGGGCCTGGGCCAGCACCTGGCTTGCCCGGGTGTTGACCGCGTTGTGCTGACCGCGCCTGGCAAAGGCAAGCTCAAGAACATCGTGCACGGCATCAACCACGCTGAAATCACCGCTGACGACAAGATCGTGTCCGCCGCTTCCTGCACCACCAACGCCATCGTGCCGGTGCTCAAGGCTGTGAATGACAAGTTCGGCATCGTTAACGGCCACGTTGAAACCGTTCACTCGTACACCAACGACCAGAACCTGATCGACAACTTCCACAAGGGCGATCGCCGTGGCCGTAGCGCCGCGTTGAACATGGTGATCACCGAGACCGGTGCTGCCACCGCTGCTGCCAAGGCCCTGCCTGAGCTGGCCGGCAAGCTGACCGGTAACGCGATCCGTGTACCGACGCCGAACGTGTCGATGGCCATTCTCAACCTCAACCTTGAGAAAGCCGCCACCCGCGAAGAGATGAACGAGTACCTGCGCTACATGGCGCTGCACTCCGATCTGCATAAGCAAATCGACTTCGTCAATTCTCAGGAAGTGGTCTCCACCGACTTCGTCGGCTCGCGCCACGCCGGTGTGGTGGACGCTGAAGCGACCATCACCCAGGACAACCGTGTTGTGCTGTATGTGTGGTACGACAACGAGTTCGGCTACAGCTGCCAGGTGGTTCGCGTGATGGAAGACATGGCTGGGGTCAACCCGCCTGCGTTTCCGCGCTAAGCCTTTGCGCTGAATAAAAGCCCCGACTGGTTCGGGGCTTTTTTATGCCTGTGGGTTTTGTGGTGTCTGGGAGGGCCTTATCGCAGGCAAGCCAGCTCCCACAGTTGAAATGCATTTACCTGTGGGGGCTTGCCCGCGATGAAGATGGAACCGTCAACGCGGCCATCACTTGAGTAGCGTGTTGCGCAAACTCTCCGACAGCCCATTGGCCGCCAGCCAGATACCCAGGTAGGCCTTCGCTAATTCAGCGTCCGGGCTGCTGAACACCACCTGCCCATTAATCTCCAGATTCAACCCGCGGCCTGGACGAAAATCCAGGGTATAGCGATCGCCGCTGCGAATATCCCGAAAGCGCGCGTGCAGCTTGGCTACCTCCGGGTTCAACCCGGCATTGGCCTGCTGGCGTTCCAGGGTGACGGTGGCCGCCTTGATCACATCATCGCGGTCGATGTCGCGAAAGTAGTACAGCGCCAGGCGCACCGCCTTCTGCCGGTCCCAGGCCTGCTTTGCCGGCAGGTCAGCGGGTGCATACAGCGCCGCCGCATACACATCCGCCCAGAGATAGTTGAATACCGCCTGGTTTTTCAAGGCCAGCCCCTCGACCTGTGCCGGGAAGCTCGCCTGCTTGAGCCGCTGCGCATCGTTGGCGTGCGCGCTGATCGACAGCATCAGCATTAAACAAAAAAATAGTTGTCGCATAATGGCTCATCCTGAATTCGGCGCTGATGTGCGTCCTGTAGTATGGCAACACTGGCCTACGACGCGACCAAGGGTTAATGTTCGCGGCGCTCGGCCTTCTATAGACTGTGCCCCGGTTCACACACTTGAGCCAAATTGTCCTTCATGACCGCTGGCCGCGGCATGATTTAGCCCGGCGTCCAACCGTACGCCTGGCCTGTTCTGAGGAGTACGCATGGCTGTCTACAACTATGACGTGGTGGTACTGGGTTCCGGCCCGGCTGGAGAAGGTGCGGCGATGAACGCTGCCAAAGCAGGGCGCAAGGTGGCGATGGTCGATAGCCGTCGCCAGGTCGGCGGTAACTGCACCCACCTGGGTACCATCCCGTCCAAGGCGTTGCGTCACTCCGTGCGCCAGATCATGCAGTTCAACACCAACCCGATGTTCCGGGCCATTGGCGAGCCGCGCTGGTTCTCGTTCCCGGACGTGTTGAAAAGCGCCGAAAAAGTCATCTCCAAGCAAGTCGCTTCGCGCACCGGCTACTACGCCCGTAACCGCGTCGACCTGTTTTTCGGCACCGGCAGCTTCGCTGACGAGCAAACCGTCGAAGTGGTCTGCGCCAATGGCGTGGTCGAGAAGCTGGTGGCCAAGCACATCATCATCGCCACCGGTTCGCGCCCGTATCGCCCGGCGGACATCGATTTTCACCACCCGCGTATCTACGATAGCGACACCATCCTGAGCCTGGGCCACACCCCACGCAAACTGATTATCTACGGTGCCGGCGTGATCGGCTGCGAATACGCCTCGATCTTCAGTGGCCTGGGTGTACTGGTGGAGCTGGTGGACAACCGTGACCAGTTGCTCAGCTTCCTCGACTCGGAAATCTCCCAGGCGTTGAGCTACCACTTCAGCAACAACAACATCACCGTACGCCACAACGAAGAGTACGAGCGGGTCGAAGGCCTGGACAACGGGGTGATCCTGCACCTCAAATCCGGCAAGAAGATCAAGGCCGACGCCTTGCTGTGGTGTAACGGCCGTACCGGCAACACCGACAAGCTGGGCATGGAAAATATCGGGGTCAAGGTCAACAGCCGTGGCCAGATCGAGGTGGACGAGAACTACCGCACCTGCGTGCCGAACATCTACGGCGCCGGTGACGTGATCGGCTGGCCAAGCCTGGCGAGCGCCGCCCATGACCAGGGCCGTTCGGCCGCCGGCAGCATTGTCGACAACGGCAGCTGGCGCTATGTGAATGACGTGCCGACCGGGATCTACACGATTCCCGAGATCAGCTCGATCGGCAAGAACGAACACGAACTGACCAAGGCCAAGGTGCCTTACGAAGTGGGCAAGGCGTTCTTCAAGAGCATGGCGCGTGCGCAGATTGCCGGTGAGCCGCAAGGCATGCTGAAAATCCTGTTCCACCGCGAGACCCTGGAAGTGCTCGGCGTGCATTGCTTCGGCTACCAGGCCTCGGAGATCGTGCACATCGGTCAGGCGATCATGAACCAGCCGGGTGAGCAAAATACCCTCAAGTATTTCGTCAACACCACCTTCAACTACCCGACCATGGCCGAAGCCTATCGGGTAGCGGCCTACGACGGCCTCAACCGGCTTTTTTGAGCGGCTCCGGCCGGTGGCCTGAGCCGGCCGGGGAGACCGATTTCAGTAATTCCCGAGGGTGGCAGTGGCCAAACCGGGAAAGTCTGTAATCAGGCTATCTACGCCGAAGTCGGCGAGCCTGCGCATCAGCGCAGGTTCGTTGACCGTCCACACGGATACATGCAAACCCTGGCGCTGGGCTTTTTGCAGGCGCTCGGGGGTGCATAACGTCCAGTTCAATGCCAGGTATTCACAGCCGTAGTTCTGCGCGACCTTCAACGGGTCGAGCCAGGCGTATTCGGCCACCAGCCCGCGTGACAGGTCCGGGGTGAGTTCTACCGCGGCTTTCAACACCTCCCGAGAGCTTGAGGTCACGGTGACCTTATCCATCAGGCCAAAGCGCACGGCCATTTCACGAATGGCCAGCACGGTGGTTGCGGCGCGGGTGCGCGAAGCGCTTTTGACTTCCAGTTGCCAGTGATCGAAGTCGCACTTTTCGAACAGCTCCTCCAAGCGTGGGATCGGGCACGGGCTGACCCAACCCGGGCCGCCTTTGCGCGCGTCCATCTTGACCAAATCAGCCGCCGAGTACTCGACGACCTTGCCGCGCCGGTCGGCGGTGCGCTTGAGGGTCGGGTCATGGATGACCATCAGCTCGCCGTCCATGGACAGGTGCAGGTCCAGCTCGCAACGACGGACGCCGTGCTTGAGACATTCCTGAAAACTGGTCAGGGTATTTTCCGGTGCTTCGCCTTTGGCACCGCGATGGCCGTAGATCAGGGTCACAGTTGCTCCTTTGCGCCAGGATCGCTGGCGGAATGAATAGGTATTCAGAGGTCGTCGCTTTGTTCTCGCGCCAGGCGGCGTTCCTGCGCCTGCTTTTGCAGGATGTAGCGCGCCAGCAGTTGGCGTTGGGCATCGGTCATGGATTCGAATTCCGTACCGACATCAAAGCCGTCGCCCTTGGGATCACAATGGGTCACCCGCGCGCGTAATAACAGGCCAAGCGCCTGGGGCATCAGCACCAGCTTGACCGCCAACTGTGTGTCGGGAGCCAGCGGGGCAGGGTGCTGGAAGTCGATGCCGCCTTCGGAGAGGATCACCGGCTGTGGCGCGCCCACTTCAGCCAGCAGGCCGCGGGCCATGACCTGGCTGAGCAAATCCAGGCGCTTGTTTTGCACTTTGAGGAAGGCCGCCAGGCTGCGGTCTTTCTCGCTGATCTGGCGCAGCAGGTGCTGGGCTTCGAATTCGCTCAGGTGCAATTCGCTGAGCAGATTGAACAGCGGCGAATCATCCAGCAACACTTCCTTGCTCGCCGCGTCGGGGCCAGACAATGTGCTGATTTGAAGTGCGATCATGTCGTCGATACGGTAGTATTCGCGGCGCTCTTCTTCATCTAATGTCGACATGGCGAACCCCAGGTTACGGTAATGGTCTGAGTGTAAAGCTGCTTACCAGACCCCGCCACCGGGACGTCTTCTTTTCCTCCGAACAAGCCCCGACATGTTCAGACCTCTCTTCGTATTTATCGGCACGCGTTATACCCGTGCAAAGCGTCGCAATCATTTTGTGTCGTTCATTTCCTTGACCTCGATGATCGGTCTCGCCCTGGGCGTGGTTGTGATGATCGTGGTGCTGTCGGTGATGAACGGCTTCGATCATGAGATGCGTACCCGCGTGCTGGGCATGGTGCCCCACGCGACCATCGAGGGCGATGCGCCCATCAACGACTGGCAAAGCCTGGCCGCCAAGGTCAAGCAGAACCCCAAGGTGGTGGCCGTCGCGCCGTTTACCCAGATGCAGGGGTTGCTGACCAACGACGGCAAGGTGCAGAAGATCCTGCTCAATGCCATCGACCCGGCCCAGGAGCGCAACGTCTCGATCATCGACAAGTTCATGCTGCAAGGTAAGCTCGACGACCTGGCGCCCGGCAGTTTCGGCATCGTTATCGGTGACAAGGCCGCCGCCAAGCTCGGCGTGGGCGTCGGCGACAAGCTGACCTTCGTCGCCCCGGAAGTCACCGTGACCCCGGCCGGCATGTTCCCGCGCATGAAGCGCTTTACCGTAGTGGGTACCTTCCACGTCGGCGCCGGCGAGATCGACGGTTACATCGGCCTGACCAACCTCACCGACCTGGCCCGCCTGCATCGCTGGCAGCCAGACCAGGTGCAGGGCCTGCGCCTGAAGTTCAACGACCTGTTCGACGCCCCGCGCGGCGCCTGGGAAATTGCCCAGCACCTGGGGGAGACCGAGTACTACGCCCGCGACTGGACTCGCACCCACGGCAACCTGTACCAGGCCATCCGTATGGAAAAAGCCATGATCGGCCTGCTGTTGCTGCTGATCGTCGCCGTGGCGGCCTTCAACATCATCTCCACGCTGGTGATGGTGGTGAACGACAAGAAGGGCGATATCGCCATCCTGCGTACCCTGGGCGCCACGCCGGGGCAGATCATGGCGATCTTCATGGTGCAGGGCACCGTGATCGGCGTGGTCGGCACCCTGATCGGTACTGCGGTGGGCATTCTGGCCGCGTTGAACGTCAGCGCCGCCATTGCCCTGCTTGAAAAAGTGATCGGCCACAAGTTTCTCAACGCCGACGTCTATTTCATCGATTACTTGCCGTCCCAGGTGCAAACCCAGGACGTGCTGATGGTGGGCGGCGCCGCGTTGGTCCTGAGCTTCCTTGCCACCCTGTATCCAGCCTGGCGCGCGGCACGTACCCAGCCAGCACAGGCATTACGTTATGAGTGAATCGGGCATGAGTGAAAAAGCAATCCTGAGCTGCCGCAACCTGGGCAAATCCTACGAGGAAGGCCCGGAGTCGGTGGTGGTGCTGTCCAACCTGCAGCTTGAACTGCATCCGGGCGAACGCGTGGCGATCGTCGGCAGTTCCGGTTCCGGCAAAAGTACCTTGCTGAACCTGTTGGGCGGCCTTGATACGCCGTCCCAGGGCAGCGTCTGGCTGGCCGGCGAAGAACTGTCGGCGTTGAATGAAAAGGCCCGTGGCCAACTGCGTAACCGTTCGTTGGGCTTTGTGTACCAGTTCCACCACCTGCTGCCGGAATTCACCGCCCTGGAAAACGTGTGCATGCCGCTGTTGATCGGCAAGACCGCGATTCCCGAAGCGCGCCAACGGGCCACGGCCTTGCTGGAGCGTGTGGGCCTCGGCCATCGCCTGGAGCACAAGCCGGCCGAACTGTCCGGTGGTGAGCGCCAGCGTGTGGCGATCGCCCGTGCTCTGGTGAACAACCCTGGCCTGGTGATGCTCGACGAGCCGACCGGCAACCTCGACTCCCACACCGCCCAGGGCATCAAGGACTTGATGCTGGAGCTGAGCACCCAGATGCGCACCGCGTTCCTGGTGGTGACCCATGACATGAGCATGGCCCGGCAGATGGACCGCGTACTGCATTTGCAGGAAGGTCATCTGGTCGCTATCTGACCTGTTGCAAGCCCGGTTTTTTGAGGCCGGGCTTTTTCATTTTTCCAACGGTGCCCGCGAATGTTCAGACCGTTATCGATTTTCATCGGCACGCGCTATACCCGCGCCAAGCGCCGTAACCGTTTTGTCTCGTTTATCTCGATGACCTCGATGATCGGCCTCGCCCTGGGCGTATTGGCCATGATCGTGGTGCTATCGGTGATGAACGGCTTTCAGCGTGAAATGAGCTCGCGCATTCTCGGCATGGTGCCCCACGCCACCATCGTTGGCGTAAAGCCCATTGATGACTGGCAACCGGTGGCGGCCGCTGCGATGAAGAATCCGCAAGTCACCGCTGCGGTACCGTTCACACAGATGGACGGCATGTTCTCCTACAAGGGCGCCATGCAGCCGATCGAGATCAGCGGCGTCGACCCGGCCCAGGAAGGCAAGGTGTCGATCGTGACCCAGCATATCGTGCGCGGCAAACTCGATGACCTTAAACCCGGCGAGTTCGGTGTGGTGATCGGCGATATCACAGCGCGGCGCTTTCGCCTGAATGTGGGCGACAAGCTGACCCTGATCGTCCCGGAACTGAGCAGCGCGCCGGGCGGCATCACTCCGCGTATGCAGCGGTTGAACGTGGTGGGTATTTTCAAGGTTGGCGCCGAGCTGGATGGTTCCATGGCCCTGATTCACATGGCTGACGCGGCAGAAATCCAGCATTGGCAGCCCAACCAGGTGCAAAGCGTACGCCTGGCGGTGAAGGACCTGTATGCGGCGCCCAAAGTCTCGGCGGACATCGCCGCCAGCCTGGGCGCAGCCTACAAGCCGGATGACTGGACCCACACCCAGGGCAGCCTGTTCAGCGCAATGAAAATGGAAAAGACCATGATCGGCCTGCTGTTGCTGATGATCGTCGCCGTGGCGGCGTTCAATATCATCGCCACCTTGATCATGGTGGTGAACGACAAGGGCGCGGACATCGCGATCCTGCGTACCATCGGTGCCACGCCTCGGCAGATCATGGCGATCTTCATGGTGCAGGGCACGGTGATCGGCGTGGTCGGCACCTTGATCGGCGGCGTGCTGGGGGTGATTGCGGCGCTGAACGTAAGCGAGCTGGTGGGCTGGCTGGAGCGGGTGAGCGGGCAGCATATCTTCAGTTCGGATGTGTACTTTGTCAGCAACCTGCCGTCGGAGCTGCAAGGTGGGGATGTGTTGCTGATTTGCTCGGCGGGGTTTGTGTTGAGCTTCTTGGCGACGATTTACCCAGCGTATCGGGCGGCGAAGATTGAGCCGGCGCATGCGCTCAGGTATTCGTAACCTTTAGGACCGCTATCGCAGGCAAGCCAGCTCCCACATTGTGACTGTATTCACAGCTCAAATTGTGGGAGCTGGCTTGCCTGCGATAGGGCTGGCCCAGCTTGCATCAATCTCCCTTGGGCAACTCAATCACAAACCTTGTCCAGCCCGCCTGCGACTCACAATAAATCTTCCCGCCGTGCGCCCGCACAATCGACTGGGTAATCGCCAACCCCAGCCCCGCATGTTCACTGCTGCCTGCCCGCCTTGACGGGTCGGCTCGGTAAAACCGATCAAACAGTCGCGGCAATAACTGCGCAGGAATACCTTCCCCGGTGTTCTCAACCGTCAGTGTCACGCCAGGCTCTATCCGCACCCGCACTTCGCCGCCCGGGGGGGTAAACCGCAGCGCGTTGTCCAGCAGGTTCGACAAAGCCCGGCGCAACATGCCGCGATCGCCCATCGTAGGGGCGCTGCCTTCGCGTACCAGCGTGACCTGCGCGTCCTCCGCCAGCAGGGTAAAAAACTCCAACAGTGCGTCGACCTCATCGCCCAGATCCAGCGCTTCACGGCTGGGCATCAGCAGGCCGTGGTCGGCTTTGGCCAGGTACAGCATGTCGTTGACCAGCTGCGCCATCCATTGCAACTCTTCCAGGTTACTGTGCAGCGCCTCGCGGTAGTCCTCCAGCGGGCGCGGCTGGGTGAGGATGACCTGGGTCTGGGTCAGCAGGTTGGAGAGCGGCGTGCGCAGTTCGTGGGCGATATCGGCAGAGAACGCCGACAGGCGCTGGAACGCGTCGTCCAGGCGCCCCAGCATGGCATTGAAGGCTTGGGCCAGTTCCGCCAGCTCCACCGGCATTTGCGCCTGGGGCAGGCGTTGCGTCAGGGAGTGTGCGGATACGCTGGCAGCCACTTCGCCCATGCGCCGCAACGGCCGCAGCCCACTGCGCGCCGCCCAGGCGCCCAGCAGGGCGGTCGCCAGGGCCGAGAGGCCGACGGTCAGCCAGATCAAGTGCTGCATACGTTGCAGGAAGTGCTGGTGATGGGTGATGTCGAGGATCAGGCTCAGTTGCGGCGAACCGGGTTGCCCGGGCGTCAACGGCGCGTTGTACACACGGTAGTCGGTGCCTGCATTTTGCAGGCTGTGCAGGCCCGGTGCTGCGGGCACGCTGAGGTGTGGCGCGCCGTCTATCCAGCGCTGGTCGGCGGCGGTGATGCGCAAGGTAAAGTCAGGCTGGTGGTCGAGTTCGGCGCGCAGTTGCGGGCTTCGCAGGGCAAAGGCTTCCCGTGAGTCGACACCCTGCAAGGCGCTGCGCAGGGCCACCAGCTTGCTGTCGAGCAGTTGCTGGTCCAGTTCGATGAAGTGCGCTTCGCTGGCGCGGTTGAACAATACGCCGGCGATCAACGAGACCACGGCGGTGCAGGCGGCAAACAGCAGTGCCAGGCGGCTGGTCAGGGACAGGCGCTTGATCACGTGAACCGCTCCTCCAGCACATAACCCATGCCGCGCACGGTGTGGATCAGCTTGTTGGAGAAGTTGTCGTCGACTTTCAGGCGCAGGCGACGGATCGCCACTTCGATGATGTTGGTGTCGCTGTCGAAATTCATATCCCACACCTGGGACGCGATCAGGGTCTTGGGCAGCACTTCGCCCTGGCGGCGCAGCAGCAGTTCCAGCAGGGCGAACTCCTTGGCGGTGAGGTCGATGCGCTGGCCGTCGCGCTCGACGCGGCGCCGGATCAGGTCCAGGCGCAGGTCGGCCAATTGCAGGGTGGTTTCCTGCGGGGTGCTGCTGCCACGGCGCAACAAGGTGCGCACCCGGGCCAGCAGTTCGGAAAAGGCGAAGGGCTTGACCAGGTAATCGTCGGCGCCCAGTTCCAGGCCATGTACGCGGTCTTCCACCGCATCGCGAGCGGTGAGGAACAGCACCGGCATGTCCAGGCCGGCACTGCGCACCGCCTGCAGGATCTGCCAGCCGTCGCGGCCCGGAAGCATCACATCGAGGATCAACAAGTCATAATCCCCGCTCAGCGCCAGGTGCTGGCCGGTCGTGCCGTCGGCCACCAGTTCGGTGGTAAAGCCAGCCTCGGCCAAGCCTTGACGCAGATAGTGGCCGGTTTTGGGTTGGTCTTCGACGATCAGCAGTTTCATGTTGAGCTCTTAATTGGTGGGGTGTAGGAGCGAGCTTGCTCGCGAAAAACGCAAACGATAACGCGGGCTGTCTGGCTTAACGTGTTGTGCTTGAGCCCTTCGCGAGCAAGCTCGCTCCTACAAAAAGCATTGGGCGTTATACCGTGCTCGCCAGGGTATGGGTGCAAGCTGACAAAGTTGTAATCTAGCAGTCAGCTGGCTGGCAGCGAGGCTATCTTAAAGTGCGGCCCAAGCGGGTCACCTATTTTTGGAGCGTGAGAAATGGCGTTGCGTACATCCCTGTTAACGGCGGGCAGCTTATTGGCGCTGAGCTTCAATGCGCTGGCGGATGCGGCTCATGGTTACGCGTTCGGCCAGCCGGCTCCGGCAGCCAAGGCCACGCGTACCGTGGAAGTCACCCTGCAAGACATTGCCTTCGAGCCCAAGAGCCTGGACGTAAAGGCCGGTGAAACCGTGCGCTTTGTGCTGGTCAACAAAGGCCGCTTGCTCCACGAGTTCAACCTGGGCGACGCGGCAATGCATGCCGCTCACCAGAAAGAGATGCTGCAGATGCAAGCCAGCGGCATGCTCACCGCCACCGGCATGGGCAAGATGGACCACAGCGCCATGGGCCACGGCGATATGGGCGGCATGAAGCATGACGATCCCAACAGTGTGTTGGTGGAACCGGGCAAGACGGCCGAACTGACCTGGACCTTCACCAAGGCCACGGGCCTGGAGTTTGCCTGCAACCTTCCCGGCCATTACCAGGCGGGCATGGTCGGTAAACTGACCGTTGAGTGAGGCGTATGTTAAGGGGGCGGGCAAAGGCTGGTAGACTGGCGCGGTTTATTTAGCCAGGTTTCCGCCATGCATCCCGCAGCCGAACATTCGCCGCTGGGCAAGTCCAGTGAATACATCTCTACCTATACGCCTTCGTTGCTGTTCCCGATCCCGCGTGCCGCCAAGTGGGCCGAACTGGGCCTGAGCGCCGACACCCTGCCGTACAAGGGCGTGGATTTCTGGAACTGCTTCGAATTGTCCTGGTTGTTGCCCTCGGGCAAGCCGGTGGTAGCCATCGGTGAGTTCAGCATTCCGGCCGACTCGCCGAACATCATCGAGTCCAAGTCGTTCAAGCTGTACCTCAACTCGCTGAACCAGACGGCGTTTGTCGATACACAAAGTTTGGAAGCTACCTTGCAAACCGACCTCAGTGCTGCTGCCGGCAAGCCGGTGGCCGTACGTATTCGCAGCCTGGCTGACATCGAGGCCGAAGGCGTGATGGCGCTGCCGGGCGTGTGCATTGATGAGCTGGATATCAATGTCAGCAGCTACGAACACCCACGCCCTGAACTGCTGCGTTGCGATGACTCGCGCGTGGTGGAGGAGAGCGTGCACAGCCACCTGCTCAAATCCAACTGCCCGGTGACCAGCCAGCCTGACTGGGGCAGCGTGGTGGTGGAATACCGTGGTGCGGCGTTGGATCACGCCAGCCTGCTGGAATATATCGTCAGCTTTCGCCAGCACTCGGACTTTCATGAGCAGTGTGTGGAGCGGATCTTCCTGGACTTGCAGCGTTTGCTCAAGCCGGAGAAGTTGACCGTGTATGCGCGCTATGTGCGTCGGGGTGGGTTGGATATCAACCCTTACCGCAGCACCGAGAATACCCAGTTCCTGAACGTGCGCCTGGCGCGTCAGTAAGCCGTCATACAAAAAACTGTGGGAGCTGGCTTGCCTGCGATTGCGATCTTTCAGTCATTCATCAAGTGACTGATACACCGCTATCGCAGGCAAGCCAGCTCCCACATTTGGTTGTGTGTTTGGTTTGGGATTGGGTTAGATGCCGATATTGCCCAGGGTGATCATGATATTGCGCAATGTCCCTGAAATGACCGGGTGCTCAGCGTCGAACTCTATGGCCGCTTGATTCACATCGTCGGAGATGCTCGGCGTCTGAGTGGCCGGCTCCAATTCAAGTTGCACTTCGAACTTGGCAATCAATTCCTCCAACGCTTCACGTTTTTCAGGTGACAGCGGTGGCTCCTGTTCCAACTGCCCACGCAGGATCTCGACCTGTTCTTCCAGCTTTTTGCGATCAGGCATGACGTTCTTTCCTTTTATCGATAGTCACTGGCATAGACCGCGGCACGCCGTGAAAGGTCTACGGGCTGACCTGTAGATTAATCCACTGCGGCCAACTGTGCATGATCTCGATCAGGGCTTCTCGCCCTTGAGCTGGCGCAGGCGGATGTCTGCCAGGCAGGTGCCGAGTTCGCCAAGGTGATCGATCACCGAGTGCACGCCCAGGCCATAGAGCGCCACCGTGGCCTTGCCGCGCTTGTGTTCGCGTTGCTGCTCGGTCAGCGCCTGCCATTGCTCGGGTGCCAGACCGCACAGCGAGCCGCAGGAGGCCAGGCCGATGGTCCACAAACCGGCATTCAAGCCCGATTGCAGCAGGCGCGGCTCGCCGCTGACCAGCACGCAGCCTTCCAGGCGTTGGATATTCAACTCCATCAAGGCTTGCCAGCAAGCGTGAGGGGCTGGCCAGCGGATGGAGGAGGGCGAGGTAGCCTTGAGCCAGCCGGGCAAGCCCGCGGACAGCGGGGTGGTCACCGCTGGGGGCAACTCGTCCAGCCAGGCGCAGGGCACACCTTGCTCCTTCAGGCTGCGCAGAACTTTCAGGGCCCCGGGCGTGGCCTGGGCGTCGGGGGAGGGCGAGTCGCCGCGGGCCTGGGAACCGAAATCCACCAGGCAGCCACTCAGGCCAAATAACACGGCAGTCAGCGAGGGGGCGGTGGCGACGGCAATCTCGGCGTGTGGCATCTGAACGTCCCTGAAATAGCAACCACGCTATCGGCGCGCCATGACAAGGGCATGACACTGTCGCTATTTGTAGGAAATTTGTTCATTTTAAGTAAGTCGTTTCGTTGTGGCTGCCTAAACCAACACTTCCGTCATATACTGACGGCCTTATTCAGGGCATAGCGCCCATGACAGACCATTCAAGGAGCAAAAGCTATGCGCTGGAGCCAATACTTCGCTCAGCTGTCGGTGTGTGCCACCATCCTGTTGGCACCGTTCGCCGCTCAGGCCGCGTCGGAAGATGATCCATGGGAAAGCGTCAACCGCCCGATCTTTACCTTCAACGACACCGTTGATACCTACGCCCTCAAGCCACTTGTCCAGGGCTATCAGTTCGTCACCCCACAATTTGTGCAGGACGGCGTTCACAACTTCTTCCGCAACATCGGCGATGTCGGCAACCTGGCCAACAACGTGCTGCAACTCAAGCCTCATAATGCCGGTGTCGACACCGCTCGCCTGTTGGTCAACACCACCTTCGGCGTGCTGGGCTTTATCGATGTAGGCACCAAAATGGGGCTGCAACGCAGCGACGAAGACTTCGGCCAGACCCTCGGCTACTGGGGCGTCGGCAGCGGTCCCTACGTGATGATCCCATTGCTGGGCCCAAGCACCTTGCGTGATGCGCCGTCCAAGTACGTCGACAGCTACACCCTGCCGTACCGCTACATGAACGACATCGGCTGGCGTAACAGCACCTTCGGCCTCAACGTCGTTGACGTGCGCGCCAGCCTGCTCGACAGCGAGAAGCTGATCAGCGGCGACAAGTACACCTTTATTCGTAACGCCTACCTGCAGAACCGTGAGTTCAAGGTCAAGGATGGCAAGGTTGTCGACGACTTTTAAGCCGTAACTTCCTGAAATAAACCAAGGCGACCTTCTGAAGGTCGCCTTTTTTATGCGTGCTCCAACCTTACTTTGTGTTGTGGTCCAAGCCGTTCTTATAACTCCCGGTGATTTGCAGGGTAAAGACGCCCGGCGACCATCGCCATGAGCTTGAAACCCCTCACGGATGGGAGTACCGTCTGCGCCTTAGAAGGGCACCTCTGCTTTACCGTTGTGCATGGGCCAAATCCCAATGCTTTGTAGGACAGAGAGGCTAGAAAGCGAATCCAGTACGTGAGCCCGGCCATTGCCGAGCCGCCTACGCCAACCTAATTCTGGCGCCGTTTGCCCACATGCAAAAAACCAGTGCCACGCTGCTGATAATCGATGACGACGAAGTAGTGCGCGCGAGCCTCGCGGCCTACTTGGAAGACAGTGGCTTCAGCGTCCTGCAGGCCAGTAATGGCCAACAGGGTCTCCAGGTATTCGAGCGCGACAAGCCCGACCTTGTGATCTGCGACCTGCGCATGCCCCAGATGGGCGGACTGGAGCTGATTCGCCAGGTGACCGACCTTGCCCCGCAAACGCC
This sequence comes from Pseudomonas paralactis, assembly GCF_001439735.1. GTDB lineage: Bacteria > Pseudomonadota > Gammaproteobacteria > Pseudomonadales > Pseudomonadaceae > Aquipseudomonas > Aquipseudomonas paralactis. The sequence continues at coordinate 4,282 of NZ_JYLN01000019.1, read as the reverse complement.
GGTGATTGTCGTGTCCGGTGCCGGGGTCATGAACGACGCCGTCGAAGCCCTGCGCCTGGGCGCTGCCGATTACCTGATCAAGCCCCTGGAAGACCTGGCTGTGCTGGAGCACTCGGTGCGCCGCGCCTTGGACCGTGCACGCCTGCTCCTGGAAAACCAGCGCTACCGCGAAAAGCTCGAAACCGCCAACCGCGAACTCGAAGCCAGCCTGAACCTGCTCCAGGAAGACCAGAACGCCGGTCGCCAGGTGCAGATGAACATGCTGCCGGTCAGCCCTTGGACGATTGACGAGTTCAACTTTGCCCACCAGATCATCCCGTCGTTGTACCTGTCGGGTGATTTTGTCGACTATTTCCGTGTGGACGAGCGCCGTGTGGCGTTCTACCTGGCCGACGTGTCCGGCCATGGCGCGTCTTCAGCTTTTGTGACCGTGTTGTTGAAGTTCATGACCACACGGCTGTTGTTTGAGTCCAAGCGCAATGGCACCTTGCCGGAGTTCACCCCCTCCGAGGTGCTGGGCCACATCAACCGAGGCCTGATCAGCTGCAAGCTGGGCAAGCACGTGACGATGGTCGGCGGCGTGATCGACGAAGAAACCGGTCTTTTGACCTACAGCATTGGCGGTCACCTGCCGATGCCTGTTTTGTACACTCCTGAAAGTGTGCGTTACCTGGAAGGGCGTGGCCTGCCCGTAGGCTTGTTTAACGAAGCCACCTACGAAGACCACATCCTGGAACTGCCGCCGACTTTCAGCCTGACGCTGATGTCCGACGGCATCCTGGACCTTTTGCCAGAGCCTACACTCAAAGAGAAAGAAGCCGCCTTGCCCCAAAAGGTCAAGTCGGCGGGCGGCAGCCTGGATGGCCTGCGGCAGGTTTTTGGATTGGCCACGCTAGGGGAGATGCCGGATGATATCGCCCTATTGGTGTTGAGCAGGAATCTTTGATGAGTACCGGAAGAATCCAATTCGCCGAGCAAGACGGGACCTTCGTCCTGAAATTTGTCGGTGAAGTGCGCCTGACCTTGTGTTCGGCCCTGGATGCGACGATTGAGCGGATCTTCACCGCGCTGAACTTCTCGGCGATCGTGATCGACCTGACCGAAACGCGCAGCATCGATAGCACCACCCTGGGCCTGTTGGCCAAGTTGTCCATTCTGTCGCGGCAGAAGGTCGGCCTGTTGCCGACCGTGGTCACCACCCACGAAGACATCACCCGTCTGTTGCAGTCCATGGGTTTTGACCAGGTGTTCAACATCGTTGACCGCCCCATCCCGTGCCCGGAATGCCTCACCGACCTGCCGTCCCAGGACCAGTCCGAAGAGATCGTACGGGTCAAGGTGCTGGAAGCGCACAAGATCCTCATGGGCCTCAACGAGTCCAACCGCGAAGCCTTCCACGACCTGGTCAACGCCCTCGAGCGGCACTGACGGCCTCCCTGCTCAAACACACACAGTCCAATGTGGGAGCTGGCTTGCCTGCGATTGCGCACTGTCAGTCGATGAAGTGTTGGCTGGCCCACCGCTATCGCAGGCAAGCCAGCTCCCACACTGGACGGCGGTGACACCGACGCACAAAAAAGGGCGACACCCTCACAGGTGCCGCCCTTTTTGCCGCTATCTGCCTTTACAGCTTGGCCGACAACAACGCCTCCAGCTTCTCCTGGTCCCGAGCAAACTGACGAATCCCCTCCGCCAGCTTCTCAGTCGCCATCGCGTCCTCGTTGGATTCCCAGCGGAACTGCGCTTCAGTCATATGCACCCGCGCCTCACCGGCATGGCCTGGCGCCAACTTGCGCTCCAGCTTGCCTTCATCCGCCGCCAGCTTCTCCAGCAGGTCCGGGCTGATAGTCAGGCGATCACACCCGGCCAGCTCTTCGATCTGGCTGAGGTTACGGAAGCTCGCACCCATCACCACCGTCTTGTAGCCGTTAGCCTTGTAGTAGTTGTAGATGCGCGTCACCGACTGCACGCCCGGGTCATCGGAACCGGTGTAGTCGGTGCCGTTGGCCTTCTTGTACCAATCGTAGATACGGCCCACGAACGGCGAAATCAGAAACACACCCGCTTCCGCACAGGCAACGGCCTGGGCGAAGGAGAACAGCAGCGTCAGGTTGGTCTGGATGCCTTCTTTTTCCAGCTTCTCGGCGGCACGGATGCCTTCCCAGGTGGAGGCGATCTTGATCAGCACGCGATCGCGGCTAACCCCGGCGTTGTCGTACAGGTCGATCAGACGGTGCGCACGCTTGAGAATAGCGGCCTCGTCGAACGACAGGCGCGCATCCACCTCAGTGGAAATACGGCCCGGCACTACCTTGAGGATCTCCTGGCCTACTGCCACCGCAAAACGGTCACTGGCCAGGCCCACATCGCCGTTGCAATCCTGCACACACTCATCCAGCAGCTTGGCATAGCCAGGAATCGACGCAGCCTTGAGCAGCAGGGAAGGGTTGGTGGTGGCGTCTTGTGGCTTAAGCTTGGCGAGGGTGGAAAAATCGCCGGTATCGGCTACGACGGTGGTGAATTGCTTGAGTTGTTCCAGCTTGGAAGTCATGGGCGTGCTCTGTCCTGTGGGTCTGATGACATTACCCGAGCGCTGGCAGGCGCTCAAGGGCGCAAATGCGATAGGTCGTTTGCGCGGGCAACAACCTGAAAACGGCCGTTTGAATTACCGGCAGTGGTGCTCAATTGGAGGGCAAAATCGCGGCTAGGTTCAACCGGATTCCACCCGTCCTGCGCCACCGGTTTCAAGCCAATTGATAGAGGCAATATCAATGTTTTGAAGTTGTGAAAAGTTTATTTTCCAGCTCTTTAGTTGTTGCTGTTTTTACTTGTGCTATACCTGACTGGCAAGCGCTAACTTGGTCCGATAAAAACTCTGATGACATAACTGTCCGCGGCGAAGTGTGTGCGTCTGTGCATTGAAATCTGCTGGTTCGTTAGTTTGAAAGCAAAGGAGAGATGTAATGAAACGGAATATATCAACACTATTCGCCGCCCTCGGTTTTATTTGTTCAACAACGGTATTTGCCGATGTGACGGTACAGCAGGCCCTCAGCGCCGGTTGTTACGATACCCAGGAAATGCGTGGCATCATTGACACTGCCAAGGCAGGTAAACCCATGGGGAGCCGCACCCTGGAAAAGGAAAACGAACTGACCTCATCCTACGGCGGCAAGATCACCGATACCCGAGTGACTGCGCCTGCCACCTGGGTGTACCGCGCGTATGAGAGCGCGGACACCAACAATTGGCACGTCCAGAAACTCAAGGCCGGGGTGATCTACTCCAAGGCGCAGAACGACCTGGATAAATACCTAAGGGACGGTGGCACACCCGAAAAGTACTGGGCCATCGATGGGCCTGACCTACACGCGCTGGGTTTTAACGGTGCCACCTACACGACAATGCGACTGCTCGCCTTACAGTCCAGCGACACCCCGAAAAGTCAGTTCGTGAGTTTTGCACTGGACTACGCCACCACCGGAACCTTTGGAGATGCCGTGTATGCACTGCAAGTAAACCCGAACTCACCCATTCTGGGGTTGGTTAACTGCAAAACCCCAGGCGGTGAAGTTCAATTTCAAATACTCGGCGGCACCACATTCAACACGCTTTACCGAAAAGTCAGGACCGATAAAGATTGGAAAAGGTATAACCGCGACACCGACCAATGGGTAACTGTGCCCAAAGGAACAGTGCCGGAAAACTAAGCAACAGTGCAGCAAGGGCCGGCAGCACCTGCCGCGCCCTTGCAATCACCGCTGAATATGTGGGAGCTGGCTTGCCTGCCATAACGCCGGTACACCCAATGAGTACTTACCTGACACTCACCAGGCAAAAATGTGGGAGCTGGCTTGCCTGCGATAACGCCGGTACACCCAATGAGTACTTACCTGACACTCACCAGGCAAAAATGTGGGAGCTGGCTTGCCTGCGATAACGCCGGTACACCCAATGAGTACTTACCTGACACTCACCAGGCAAAAATGTGGGAGCTGGCTTGCCTGCGATAACGCCGGTACACCCAATGAGTACTTACCTGACACTCACCAGGCAAAAATGTGGGAGCTGGCTTGCCTGCGATAACGCCGGTACACCCAATGAGTACTTACCTGACACTCACCAGGCAAAAATGTGGGAGCTGGCTTGCCTGCGATAACGCCGGTACACCCAATGAGCACTTACCTGACACTCACCAGGCAAAAATGTGGGAGCTGGCTTGCCTGCGATAACGCCGGTACACCCAATGAGTACTTACCTGACACTCACCAGGCAAAAATGT
>NZ_JYLN01000018.1 GCF_001439735.1 Pseudomonas paralactis | reverse complement strand
GTGAAACGATGCATCGCCGATGGTAGTGTGGGGTTTCCCCATGTGAGAGTAGGTCATCGTCAAGATTAAATTCCAAAACCCCTGTTTGCTAACGCAAACAGGGGTTTTGTTTTGGGCGGTCGAAAAGTACAGCGCTCTTCAATATCCACAGCTTTTTGCAAAGCCTCAAAGATCAGTCGAACCTTGCAGCGCTTCAGGGTTCACAGCAGGGCGTCATGTATTTATCTCTATTCGTTGTGTACCTGCAGACACAGGTGCGACGTCTGAGCTCATATACAAAATAATCCCCGGAAACAGGCCACACCGCCTGTCCGGACCCGGCCACCCCGGACTATCATGCCGATAGCCCAATCCCTCACCGCAAGGAGCCGCTCGGAACGCCGATGCGCCAGATCTGGAAATCTTTTCGAGCCCTTTATTTCGCCTCTTTGATGATGCTGATTGGCTCCGGCCTGCTCAGTACTTACCTGGCCCTGCGCCTGGCGGCAGACAATGTCGACAGTTTGTGGGTTGGTGCGCTGATGGCTGCCAACTATTTTGGCTTGGTACTGGGCGGCAAGATCGGGCATCGCCTGATCGCACGCGTTGGGCATATTCGTGCCTACGCCACTTGCGCCGGGATCGTCGGCGCGGCAGTGCTGGGTCACGGTTTGGTTGACTGGTTACCCGCCTGGATCGTGTTGCGGATAATCGTTGGCCTGGGAATGATGTGCCAGTACATGGTCATCGAAAGCTGGCTCAATGAGCAAGCAGATGCCAAGCAGCGTGGCGTGGTGTTCAGCGGCTACATGATCGCGTCCTACCTCGGGCTGGTGCTGGGGCAGTTGATCCTGGTAATGCACCCCCATCTTGGGCTTGAACTGCTGATGTTGGTCGCGCTGTGTTTTGCCTTGTGCCTGGTGCCGGTGGCCATGACCCGACGCATTCACCCCGCGCCCCTGCACCCCGCTCCGATGGAGCCCCGCTTCTTTATAAAGCGCGTGCCACAGTCTCTCAGTACAGTGTTGGGTGCGGGGTTGATCGTTGGCTCGTTCTACGGTTTGGCGCCGCTCTACGCGTCTCAGCAGGGGCTGACGACTGAACAAGTCGGCTTGTTCATGGGTAGCTGCATTTTTGCCGGCTTGGTCGTTCAGTGGCCGCTGGGATGGCTATCGGACCGCTATGACCGTGCGCTATTGATTCGCTGCTTTGCGTTGTGCCTGGCAGTAACAGCATTGCCGCTGGCGATCATGACTCAAGTACCGCTGGAAGTGCTGTTTGTGGCGGGCTTCTTTTGTTCGCTGGTGCAGTTCTGCCTTTACCCGTTGGCTGTGGCTTTTTCCAACGATCATGTAGAAGGTGATCGTCGGGTTTCGCTGACGGCCATGTTGCTGGTGACCTACGGTATAGGCGCCAGTATTGGCCCATTGCTGGCGGGTGTGGTGATGAAGCTGTTCGGCAGCCAGATGCTCTACGCGTTTTTCAGTTTGTGCGCGTTGATCCTGGTATGGCGCATCCGTCCCAAAGCCGTGACTAACCTGCACCAGGTCGACGACGCCCCGCTGCATCACGTGGCGATGCCCGACAGCATGTCCAGTTCACCGCTGGTAGCAGCGCTCGACCCACGGGTGGATGAGCAAGTGGTGCAGGAACAGATGCAGGTCACTGTGCCTGATCCCGAGCCCGAGTCAGAACCAGTAGGTGATAAGCCTGCCAATGAAGAGCCGCAGGAACCCACAGACCCGGATGAACATCCCCATGACTTGAGCAGGGCGCGCCCCTGAAATAAAAACGGGCAGTTCCTATCAGGAACTGCCCGTTTTTTATTTCAGCGATCAAACCTTAAAGATCGTCGTCCTTATCGAAGCGCCGAGCCTCGCGCTGTAGCTGGTAGACAAAGCGTTCCACCTGGCGCTGTACCAAACCACTCATGTTGTGAAAACGCACGCCAGCAAAGGTCGTGTTGATCTTGTCTTCGAAGTGCAGGTAACGCAGTTCGACGGAGGTGGTCATGCTGCCAAAGGGCAGGGCGGCGATAAAGCGGTCATAGACCTGGCCCAACTGCAGGCGCTCGGAGATGTCACCCTCAAAGCGTAATTTGCAGCCAGTGGCAGAAATGTCCAGAAGCTTGCCGCTGAGCGGTGCCTTGAGCTTCTCGCCGCCCAGTTCGATATTTACCAATTGCGCAAGTTTCAGCGCAGCGCGAAACGCATTGCGCCGCTGATGGTAAACCACCTCGTCGGGCATGCTGCCGCTATAGATGCGGTGACCATCTTTTTCGCTGACGCTCAGCGTGCCATTGCTTTCCCAGGCAACCCGTACACCCTCGTGGAAGCCTTCGATACGGAAGGGTTCGCCATTCTCAAGGTAGCGCTCACCGTCACGGGGGATCATTTCATCCAGGGCCAGCGTTTTGCTGTCCCGGTCAATATCTACCAAATAGCTCTGGAAGCGCTGGCTGCGTTCGTGGAAAGTGATGATCAGCGGATCATGGCTTTCTTGCAGCATTCGTAATGTGCTGGCGACTTCCAGAGGCGTGGTGAGCACCTTCGGTGGCTGCGGTGCATCTTCCGCATTAAGGGCGTTGAACACGGTTCTTCCATCTCCAGACAAAGTACGACTACACGCAAGAACCGGCATTTTGCCAGTATGTAGCGCTCCTTGGATAGGTCGCGCTGTAAACCGTTGTCAGGCTTGGCTGCGGGTGCCTGGCTTGACCAGGCGAGAGGTAGAGCCTTGGGCGTTGTACAGGGCCGGAGGCTCGCCGCCATGCAGTATGCGCAACTGGTTGGCGGTCGTGGCTTGCTGAAGCTGGATAGATTGACCGTTGAGCAGGTTGGCTTCCTGGCACTGGGCAAGCAACTGATTGAGTTCCTTGCTTTGGGCCAGTAATCGATCGCCGACTGAGGAGTGGCTGGCCAGTTGTGCCAGGCCGTCGTGGTCGGCAGGCAGGCCCAGGCTGATGAGTATCTGGCTGCGCGTCTTGCCGTGTTGTTCGAGCAACACAATCAGCGACTGCTTGCGTGCCAGTATTTCTTCGAGCAAAGGCATGTCCCGGCCGTACAGGGCCAGGGATTCTTCCTTGAGCAGCTCAAGCAACTGGTGCGTCGGCGCCAGATCATCAATGATCAGTTGAAGCAGATGTTCGTCGTGGTGCATGGCTGGCCTTGGGTTTTAAGCGTCCAAAAGCCCAGCGCAGGCTTTTGCCTAGCGCTCGGCTTCGAAGTTAAGCAGCTTGCTGGCTACACGGTTGCTGTCGACTTTGTAGCTACCGTCGGCGATGGCCTGTTTCAACTCGGCCACGCGGGCTTTATTGACAACGGGCTGGTCGCGCAGCGAGTCAGTGACCTTCTGCAATTGTTGAGCCTCATTGCTCAGGTGTACCGATTCCCCGCTTTGGCTGGCGCTGGGCTGCTCTGCCTTGGCGGGCAGCGGCTGGGGCTTGGCTTCTACGCTGTCCTTGGCACCGTTGGTGCGCGTATTGCCCGGCAAGGCCTGGGTGTTATTTAAACGACTGAAATCAATGACCATGGTGAAAAAACCTCTGGGTATTTGGACGCTTGCCATGTTTTCGGCCATACCCGGGCAAACTTTAGGCTCGATTGACAATAAACCTGTACCGCACGACATCCAACGCACAGTGTAGGAAAAGCCGGCCTGTGATTCCAGTAATCTATAAAGCCACTTCGACCTGACCCGGCGCCGTAACTCGCGCCTTGATCACACGATTGGAGTTGAGGTTCTTCACGCGAATCTGTTCGCTCATACCGCCGTTGGACAGTGCCTCGCCTGGCATCCTCACATTCAGCCCGCCACTGCTGGCCGAAATCACCACCTGATCACCCTTGCGAATCACTTCGGCCTGTTCCAGGTGAACCAGGGTAATAACTTGGTCGGTAACCATTGGTCGGGTGAGCCTCTGCCCGATAGCCTGATCCACCGAAGTCAGGTAGCCCTGGTTGATCAGGCTGATGTCGCGCTCGCGCAGGGCCACGTCCTCGTAGCCGATGATGCCGGTGCGTTTCAATGGCCGCGCGACCACTACCACATCGCGGAACAATTTCACCTGAGCCGGCACGAATACCGTCCACGGTGAGGCGCCATCACAGCGAACTTTTACCGTTACGCGCCCGATGGGCTGGGCCGGGCTTTCCAGGGTGGCTGTCAATTCCTTGTCGCACATCGGCATGCGCAAGCGCGGGTCCAACTGGCTGACCTGGATTTCATAACGTCCCGGGGTCTGCGTGGTCGCCAGATAATCTTCTACAGTGAATTCAAGAAAGCCCTGGGTGACGCCGATAAGGAGATCAGGCAGCGTGACATTATCGGCGCGCGCGGTAGCGCCAAGGCTCAAAGCAAGCAGCGCCATCACGGCGCAGAGCAGCCTGCGGTGGCTAGGGCGTCGGGAAACTGTCGTTTTAATATCCATGTTTAATAAATAGCAAAGCTCGTGCCGTTTAGTGTTGGGTACGCGTCGTACCCCCAGGATTTAGGAGTCAGGGCATGGCAGGTGTAATGGATTCAGTAAACCAGCGCACACAGCTGGTAGGGCAGAATCGCCTGGAGTTGTTGCTTTTCCGCCTGGATGGCAAGCAGTTGTACGGCATCAACGTATTTAAAGTGCGGGAAGTGCTGCAATGCCCCAAGCTGACGATCATGCCCAAGTCCAGCCCGGTGGTGTGTGGCGTAGCCAACATCCGAGGCGCGACTATCCCCATTCTTGACCTGGCGATGGCCACGGGCTCGGCGGGTTTGCAAGACCGCGAGAACCCCTTTGTGATCATCACCGAGTACAACACCAAGACCCAGGGTTTCCTGGTGCGCTCGGTGGAGCGGATCGTCAATATGAACTGGGAAGAGATCCATCCGCCGCCCAAGGGCACGGGGCGCGATCACTACCTGACGGCGGTGACACGGGTCGATAACCAGTTGGTTGAAATCATCGACGTGGAGAAAATCCTCGCCGAAGTGGCGCCGACGTCCGAAACCATCTCTGTGGGTGTGGTGGATGCCGAGACTGCGCACAAGGCGGTGTCCCTGCGCGTATTGACCGTGGATGACTCCTCGGTGGCGCGCAAGCAGGTCACACGCTGCCTGCAGACCGTCGGTGTAGACGTGGTGGCCCTCAATGATGGTCGCCAGGCCCTGGATTACCTGCGCAAGCTGGTGGACGAAGGCAAGAAGCCCGAAGAAGAATTCTTGATGATGATCTCTGACATCGAGATGCCGGAAATGGACGGCTACACGCTCACGGCCGAGATACGTAACGATCCACGCATGCAAAAACTGCATATCATCCTGCATACTTCGTTGTCGGGGGTATTCAATCAGGCAATGGTCAAGAAGGTCGGTGCTGATGACTTCCTGGCCAAATTCCGTCCTGATGACCTCGCATCCCGGGTAGTCGACCGGATCAAGGCAGCAGATCACGGCTAGGGGATTTCCCCCGGCGATCACACGATTTAAGAGGCGGCATCATTGTCTACGGGTAATTTGGATTTCGAACAGTTCCGGGTCTTCCTGGAAAAAGCCTGTGGCATATTGCTCGGTGAAAACAAGCAGTACCTGGTATCCAGCCGTCTCAACAAACTGATGGAACAGCAGGGTATCAAGTCCCTGGGTGAGTTGGTCCAGCGGATCCAGGGGCAGCCGCGCAGCGGGCTCAAGGAAATGGTGGTCGATGCGATGACCACCAACGAAACCCTGTGGTTTCGCGATACCTACCCCTTTGAAGTGCTCAAGAACAAAGTGCTGCCGGAAGCCATCAAGGCCAGCCCGGGCCAGCGCCTGCGCATCTGGTCGGCTGCCTGTTCCTCGGGCCAGGAACCCTACTCGATCTCGATGTCCATCGACGAGTTCGAGCGAACCAACATGGGCCAGTTGAAAGCCGGCGCGCAAATTGTCGCGACCGACTTGTCCGGCACCATGCTCACCAACTGCAAGACCGGTGAGTACGACAGCCTGGCCCTGGGCCGCGGTTTGTCCCAGGAGCGCCTGCAGCGTTATTTCGACCCCAAAGGCGCAGGGCGTTGGGCGATCAAGGCACCGATCAAGAATCGCGTCGAGTTTCGCTCGTTCAACCTGCTCGACAGCTACGCCAGCCTGGGCAAGTTCGACATGGTGTTCTGCCGCAACGTGCTGATCTATTTCTCGGCCGAAGTGAAGAAAGACATCCTGTTGCGCATCCACGGCACTCTCAAGCGCGGGGGTTACCTGTTCCTCGGTGCTTCCGAAGCCTTGAACGGTCTGCCGGATCACTACCAGATGGTGCAATGCAGCCCAGGAATCATCTACCAGGCCAAGTAGCTTGGGGTGTATGCAGTAAAACTGTGGGAGCCGGGCTTGCCCGCGATAGCGTTTTGTCAGTCGACGAATAGGTCGGCAGGCACTCCGCCATCGCAGGCAAGCCAGCTCCCACATTTGTTTTCTCGGCAAGCTGGCGTAAAGCGGCAAGTCCCATTGCCGCTTTAATGGCGCTACGCGGAAATCGCTTGCCGCTTTTCTGGCATAGTCACCGGCAACTCCCCTCGAAACCCTTGATATACGGGCTCCCGCAAGACTGGCACGCACCTTGCTATAACCCTGCTAACGAACAGCAGGTCAGCCTAAAGGTTTCCGCCATGAGCATCAGCTTCGATAAAGCGCTCGGTATCCATGAACAAGCCCTGGGCTTTCGCGCCCAGCGTGCCGAAGTCCTGGCCAATAACATTGCCAACGCCGATACCCCGAACTACAAGGCTCGGGACCTGGACTTCTCTGCCGTGCTCGCCGCACAGCAGGACAAGACCAAGAACGGCACCTTCGCCTTGAACATGACCAACAGCCGTCATATCGAAGCGCAAGGTTTGAGCAAGGGTGACGAGTCGTTGCTGTATCGCACGCCGATGCAGCCGTCGATCGACCAGAACACCGTCGATGCGCAGTTGGAGCAATCGAACTACGCCGAGAACTCGGTGAACTTCCAGGCCAGCTTTACCCTGCTCAACAGCAAATTCAAAGGGCTGATGTCAGCCCTGCGTGGAGAATAAGCCATGTCCCTGTCCAGTGTTTTCAATATTGCCGGCAGTGGCATGAGCGCGCAGACCACGCGTTTGAACACCGTCGCCAGTAACATCGCCAACGCCGAGACCGTCTCTTCGAGCATTGACCAGACTTACCGTGCCCGTCACCCGGTGTTCGCCACCATGTTTCAGGGTGGCCAGGCCGGCGGCGGCGATTCGTTGTTCCAGAACCAGGACGCAGCCGGCTCCGGCGTGCAGGTACTGGGTGTGGTCGAAGACCAGAGCAACCTGGAGGCCCGTTACGAGCCCAACCATCCAGCCGCGAACGAAAAGGGTTATGTCTACTACCCCAACGTCAACGTGGTTGAAGAGATGGCAGACATGATCTCCGCCAGTCGCTCGTTCCAGACCAATGCGGAAATGATGAACACCGCCAAGACCATGATGCAGAAGGTCCTGACCCTGGGTCAGTGATAAGGGGCGCCAAATAATGGCCATCGTTGATACGTCAAACAACACGGCAGTCCAGGACCTGTTCAATTCCAAGGTCAAGGACGCTTCGAACAATGTAGCGAATGTTTCCAAAGCGGCCACTGGCAACCAGGCGCTGGGCAAGGACGCATTCCTGCAGTTGCTGGTGACCCAGCTGAAAAACCAGAACCCGCTGTCGCCTCAGGACAACGGCGCGTTCGTGGCCCAACTTGCGCAGTTCAGCAGTCTGGAAGGCATCAACACCCTGAACGACTCGGTGAATAACATCTCCAGCAACTTCAGCTCTTCGCAGGCGTTGCAGGCTTCGTCGCTGGTGGGGCGGTCGATCATTATCCAGACCGACAAAGCCATGGTTGATACCAGCAAGAGCATGAACGGTTCGGTGGAGGTGCCATCGGCGGTGGGTAACGTTTCCATCAAGATCACCGACAAGGACGGCAACGTCGTGCGCACCGTGGATATGGGCGCACAAAGTGCCGGCAGCCAGAGCTTTATCTGGGATGGCAAGAACGACAAGGGTGAGGTTGCCCCAGCCGGCACCTACACCTTCAATGCCTCCACCAAGAACGACAAAGGCGACGCGGTGGCCCTGGCCACCTCGCTGCCGGCCACGGTCACCAGCGTGACCTTGAGCAAGACCGGCGGCGAAATGCTGCTCAACCTTGCAGGCGGCATGGGCAGCGTCAAGCTGTCGCAAATTCAGACTATCGGTACATAGAGCCGGCTAAATACGGCAGAGGGAGAGAAACATGTCTTTTAATATCGGCCTTAGCGGCCTCTATGCGGCCAACAAACAACTGGACGTGACCGGCAACAACATCGCCAACGTCGCGACCACTGGCTTCAAGTCATCCCGTGCGGAGTTCGCTGATATCTACGCAGCCTCCAAGCTGGGTACCGGCCAGAACACCATTGGCAACGGTGTGAACCTGGCGGCAGTGTCCCAGCAGTTCACCCAGGGCGACGTCAACGGTGGCGGCGGGATCCTCGACATGGCGATCCAGGGCGGCGGCTTCTTCGTGCAGAAGGGCAGCGACGGCTCGCTGGAGTACACCCGCAGCGGTGCTTTCCGTGCGGACAAGGACGGCTACATCACCAACAACACCGGCACTTCGCGTCTGCAGGGTTATGCTGCCGATGACAACGGCAAGATCGCCAAGGGTGGCCTGGTCGACCTGCAACTGAACCTGTCGAACCTGCCACCGAAGGCGTCCACCAAGGTGGACTCCTCCAGTAACCTGAACTCCTCGGAGCCGGTGATCGACCAGACCAAGAAGCCGTTCGATCCCACCAAAACCGAGACCTTCACCACCCAGTACAGCACCACGTTGTATGACTCCCAGGGTAACGCCCACCCGATGGTGCAATACCTGGTGAAAACCGATGCCAACCAGTGGCAGTCCTACACCTTGATCGACGGCCGCAACCCTGACGGTTCCGCGCCTACCGGTACCGGTGCTGATGTGAAAGCGCCAGTGCCGTCGACGCTGGCCTTCGATGGTGCCGGTAATCTCAAGAGCATCATGACCGGCGGCGTGGCCGGCACGACCTTGACCATCAAGGATTGGGTACCCGGCACCGTGACTGACGGCGTGTGGAAGGCCAACGATGCTACGGCGAACGCGGATGGCATTGCCATCAACATGGCCAACATTACCCAGTACAACTCGGCCAGCTACCGTAACCCGCCGGTCACCGATGGTTACGCCACCGGCCAGATCACCGGCCTGAAGATTGACGGCAGCGGTGTGCTGTTCGCCACCTTCAGTAACCAGCAGAGCAAGGCCATTGGCCAGATCTCCCTGGCCAGCTTCAACAACGAGCAGGGCCTGCAACCCGCCGGCGGTACGACCTGGAAAGAAACCTTCGCATCGGGCCAGCCGGGTTACGACGCGCCGCAAGCTGGCACACTGGGCTCGATCAAGGCCTCCTCCCTGGAAGCTTCCAACGTCAACCTGACCAACGAGCTGGTGGACCTGATCAAGGCCCAGAGCAACTACCAGGCAAACGCAAAAACCATCTCCACCCAAAGCACCATCATGCAGACCATCATCCAGATGACCTGATAGGTTAGTGCTTCAAAATGTGGGAGGGGGCCTGCCCCCGATAGCGGTGTATCAGTCAAGTATCCATTGACTGACACCACACTATCGGGAGCAAGCCCCCTCCCACATTTGTATCTGCTTCATGCTGCCAATCAGTTATTGATCGAGCAGCAGCGCAACAGGGGCTTTATGCCCGCCCAAGAAAAAGCCCCCGATACACCCTAGGTGTATCGGGGGCTTTTCTGCCTTGGGTGGTTAAACCCAGGGCAGGTTCAGCTTATTGGCAAGCTTCGCAATCCGGCTCGTCAATCGCGCAGGCTTTTGGCACTGGCGCCGGACCGGCCGGGGCAGCGAGAACCGAATCATCACCATGGTTGCCGCTGGAAACAGCGTTCAGCTTACCGGTGTTGATGGTCGACTTCTCGGTGCTGGTCGCGGCCAGGGCACGGAGGTAGTAAGTGGTTTTCAGGCCACGGTACCAAGCCATGCGGTAGGTCACATCCAGCTTCTTGCCCGAAGCGCCGGCGATGTACAGGTTCAGTGACTGAGCCTGGTCGATCCACTTCTGACGACGGCTGGCGGCGTCAACGATCCACTTGGTATCCACTTCGAAGGCTGTCGCGTAGAGCTCTTTGAGTTCTTGCGGGATGCGTTCGATCTGCTGCACGGAACCGTCGTAGTACTTCAGGTCGTTGATCATGACCGAGTCCCACAGGCCGCGAGCTTTCAGGTCGCGAACCAGGTACGGGTTGATCACGGTGAATTCGCCCGACAGGTTCGATTTCACATACAGGTTCTGGTAGGTCGGTTCGATCGACTGCGACACGCCAGTGATGTTGGCGATGGTGGCGGTCGGTGCGATGGCCATGATGTTGGAGTTACGAATACCTTTCTGCACACGGGCACGTACCGGTGCCCAGTCCAGGGTTTCGTTGAGGTCAACGTCGATGTACTTCTGGCCACGGGCTTCGATCAGGATCTGTTGCGAGTCCAGCGGCAGGATGCCTTTGGACCACAGCGAACCCTGGAACGTCTCGTAGGCGCCGCGCTCGTCGGCCAGGTCGCAGGAAGCCTGGATCGCGTAGTAGCTGACCGCTTCCATGGACTTGTCGGCGAACTCGACGGCTGCATCGGAACCGTAAGGAATGTGCTGCAGGTACAAGGCGTCCTGGAAGCCCATGATCCCCAGGCCAACCGGACGGTGCTTGAAGTTGGAGTTCTGCGCCTGTGGCACCGAGTAGTAGTTGATGTCGATCACGTTATCGAGCATGCGTACGGCGGTGTTGACGGTGCGTTCCAGCTTGGCGGTGTCCAGCTTGCCGTTGACGATGTGGTTCGGCAGGTTGATCGAGCCCAGGTTGCAAACGGCGATCTCGTCCTTGTTGGTGTTCAAGGTGATCTCGGTGCACAGGTTCGAGCTGTGGACCACGCCCACGTGCTGCTGCGGGCTGCGCAGGTTGCATGGATCCTTGAAGGTCAACCATGGGTGGCCGGTTTCGAACAGCATGGACAGCATTTTGCGCCACAGGTCTTTGGCCTGGATGGTCTTGAACAGCTTGACCTTGCCCGGGTACTCGGTGAGGGCTTCGTAGTACTCGTAGCGCTCTTCGAAGGCCTTGCCGGTCAGGTCGTGCAGGTCCGGCACTTCGGATGGCGAGAACAGGGTCCACTTGCCGTCATCGAAGACACGCTTCATGAACAGGTCCGGGATCCAGTTGGCGGTGTTCATGTCGTGGGTACGACGACGGTCATCACCGGTGTTCTTGCGCAGCTCGATGAACTCTTCAATGTCCATGTGCCAGGTTTCCAGGTAGGCACATACAGCGCCTTTGCGCTTGCCACCCTGGTTCACGGCGACGGCGGTGTCGTTCACCACTTTCAGGAACGGTACAACGCCCTGGGACTTGCCGTTGGTGCCCTTGATGTACGAACCCAGTGCACGCACCGGGGTCCAGTCGTTGCCCAGGCCGCCGGCGAATTTGGACAACATGGCGTTGTCGTGGATCGCGTGGTAGATGCCCGACAGGTCATCCGGCACGGTGGTCAGGTAGCAGCTCGACAGCTGTGGACGCAGGGTACCTGCGTTGAACAGGGTCGGAGTCGACGACATGTAGTCGAAGGACGACAGCAGGTTGTAGAACTCGATCGCACGGTCTTCCTTGTTCTTCTCTTCGATCGCCAGGCCCATGGCCACGCGCATGAAGAACACTTGCGGCAGTTCGAAGCGGATGCCGTCCTTGTGGATGAAGTAACGGTCGTACAGGGTTTGCAGACCCAGGTAGGTGAACTGCTGGTCGCGCTCGTGGTTGATCGCCTTGCCGAGTTTTTCCAGGTCGAAGGTGGCCAGGATCGGGTTCAGCAATTCGAATTCGATACCCTTGGCGATATAGGCCGGCAGGGCTTTGGCGTACAGGTCAGCCATCTCGTGGTGGGTGGCGCTGTCGGCGACTTTCAGGAAACCCAGGCCTTCGGCTCGCAGGGTGTCCATCAGCAGGCGCGCGGTCACGAACGAGTAGTTCGGCTCGCGTTCAACCAGGGTACGGGCGGTCATCACCAGCGCGGTGTTGACGTCGGTGAGGGCCACGCCGTCGTACAGGTTCTTCAGGGTTTCGCGCTGGATCAGGTCACCATCGACTTCTTCCAGACCTTCGCAGGCCTCGGTGATGATGGTGTTCAGGCGGCCCAGGTCCAACGGGGCAAAGCTGCCGTCAGCCAGGGTGATGCGGATCGACGGGTGCGCTTGTACGGCAGCTTCTTCGGCCGGGGAGCGTACGGCACGCTCCTTGGCGCGCGAATCGCGGTAGATCACGTAGTCGCGGGCCACTTTCTGCTCGCCGGCACGCATCAGGGCCAGTTCAACCTGGTCCTGGATTTCTTCGATATGGATGGTGCCGCCCGAAGGCATGCGACGCTTGAAGGTCGCGGTGACCTGTTCGGTCAGGCGGGCAACGGTGTCGTGGATGCGCGACGAAGCAGCAGCGGTGCCGCCTTCAACTGCAAGAAACGCTTTGGTGATAGCGACGGTGATTTTGTCATCGGTATAAGGAACGACAGTGCCGTTACGCTTGATCACACGCAGTTGGCCAGGTGCAGTGGCGGACAGATCCAGATTCGAATCAGCGGCCTGCGGCACGGAGCCTTGCGGGTTCTCGCGAGTTGTGTCGGTTTGCATGGGGGGTTGTCTCCACATTCTATATTTATTTGGGCACCATCAAGGTGCCCACCGTTCCGTCCTGAAGCACTTACAGCAGGCCTGGGCCTGGCATAACAACTTCGGGACAGGAGGAAGGGAGCTCATCGCGCCGCTTCCATGCCGAAGTCTTTTGGCTCGGGGCCGGGGAGCCCTTCGCCGTATTCCTGGTGGGTGACAGTGGCCTGGTTCAAGCCCTGCAACACCCGTACCGTCTTCTGCCAATCGGGCTGGAAAACGGCTGCCATCCGCGTGCGCGGTTTGGGCTTTGAAAAAATGCTTTGGTTCAACCAAACGTGAGCAAGAAAGCGCTTGAGTTTCTGGTCTGACTTGTGTTTGGTTTTTCGCTTAAAACCCTACATGTAGGGTTTTTTTAGCGCCGAGGTACAAGATAATGCGTTTTCGGGGGGTTAGCAACGCACTACCTGTGGATAACGCTGTGAGTAAAATGTGTATGAATCATGGAACACCCGTGTAGGCCGCATTACTACTGGATCACACCGTTTGTCACCGAATATTCCAAGGTACAAACCGCCGCTTGGAATTTTGAGGGCGCGAACCCTATCACAAAAAAACGCCATCACCGAATGGAATTCCCGGCTTGTGTTTAAGGGTTGGGCCATGGCTACAATCGGCCTTTGTTATGCCCTCAAAACATGACAAACAGGCTATGCCTGCTGAAGATCAATATGTGGGAGCTGGCTTGCCTGCGATGGCGGTGTATCAGCCACCCACAGGCTCGCTGACCTACCGCCATCGCAGGCAAGCCAGCTCCCACACCGACCGTATTTCACATTCGATTGTGTCGGCCAGAAGAAATTCTAATAACAACGAGGTAGGGCATGGAGCAGGAAGCCTGGCAAATACTGATCATCGAGGATGACGAGCGACTCGCCGAGTTAACCCGTGAGTATCTGGAAAGCAACGGCCTGCGCGTTTCGGTGGAAAGCGATGGTGCAAGGGCCGCAGCGCGCATCATTGCCGAACAGCCAGACCTGGTAATCCTCGACCTGATGCTGCCCGGCGAAGATGGCCTGAGCATCTGTCGCAAAGTTCGCGAGCGTTATGAGGGCGTGATCCTGATGCTCACCGCGCGCACCGACGACATGGACCAGGTACAGGGCCTGGACATGGGCGCCGACGACTATGTGTGCAAGCCCGTGCGCCCGCGCCTGTTACTGGCGCGTATTCAGGCCCTATTGCGGCGCAGCGAGCCTGCGTTACCGGCGGCGGGGGAAAGCCAGCGCCGCCTGCAGTTCGGCCCACTGGTGGTGGACAACGCGCTGCGCGAAGCCTGGCTGCACGATGGCGGGATCGAACTGACCAGCGCCGAATTCGACCTGCTGTGGCTATTGGTCGCGAATGCCGGGCGCATCCTGTCCCGGGAAGAAATCTTCATCGCCCTGCGCGGCATTGGCTACGACGGTCAGGACCGCTCCATTGATGTGCGCATCTCGCGCATTCGACCGAAGATCGGCGACGACCCGATCCACCCACGCCTGATCAAGACCATCCGCAGCAAAGGCTACCTGTTCGTCCCCGAAGCCGCTGCCGACATGTCGCTGTGAACTCGATCTTCCTGCGCATCTACGGCGGCATGTGCGCGGCGCTGATCCTGGTGGCGTTGCTCGGCGCCCTGGCGTTGCACCTGCTCAACGACGTGCGCAGCGGCCAATACCGCGAGCGCCTGGCCCACGGCACCTTTGCCCTGATGGGCGATAACCTGCAATCGATGAACACCATCGAGCGGCTGCGTGCATTGGCAGTGTGGGAGCGCTTGCTGGGCATTCCACTGGAGCTGCGCACGTTCACGGAGGCGCAACTGGACCTTGGCCAGCGCAACCGCCTGCAACGCGGCCAGGTGCTGGTGGAACAGACCGGCCCTCATGCGGCGCGGGTACTGCGACTGGTCAGTGAACAGGAACAACTGGTGCTCACCGGTGAAGTACAGCAGATCAGCGAGCAATTGGCCCGTGCGACTATTTACCTGCTGGCCGACGAACTGGTGCGTTTTCCTGTGGCCGAGCAGCCGCAACGCCTGGCCGACATCAAGCAGGCCAAGGGCTTTGGTTTTGAGATGCACTTGGTGGCCCTTGATCAGGCCGACATGGACGACGACCAGCGCCGTCGCGTAGCGGAAGGCGATACGGTGATGGCCCTCGGCAAGGGCGGCGATTCGATCCGCGTATTCGCCGGCATGGTCGGTACGCCGTGGGTGCTGGAAATCGGCCCGCTCTATCAAATGAACCCGTACCCGGCGCAGTGGCTGATTCTGATCACCTTGATCGGCCTGACCCTGATCGGTTTAATCGTCTATTTACTGGTGCGCCAGCTGGAGCGTCGGCTCAAAGGTCTGGAGGCGGCCGCGACGCGTATCGCCAAGGGCAACCTGGAAGTGCGCGTACCGGCCCGGGGTGCCGACTCGGTGGGGCGCCTGGCGGCCGCGTTCAATGGCATGGCCGAACACCTGCAGCAATTGCTGGCGATTCAGCGCGAACTGGTGCGTGCGGTGTCCCACGAACTGCGCACGCCGGTAGCGCGCCTGCGCTTTGGTCTGGAGATGATTGGCGACGCTGCCACTCCCGAGGCACGGCGTAAATACCTGGAAGGCATGGATGGCGATATCCAGGACCTCGATGGCCTGGTGGATGAAATGCTCACCTATGCGCGTCTGGAGCAGGGCGCGCCGGAGTTGAATTTCCAGCGCGTGGATCTCGATGCGCTGCTTGATCAAGTCATCGGCGAATTGTCGCCACTGCGCCCGCAGGTGGCCGTGACTCGCGGTGTTTGCCTGTCATCGGCCCACTGGGAAGACGCGTGGGTCGACGCTGAGCCGCGTTACCTGCACCGCGCCTTGCAAAACCTGGTGAGTAACGCCATGCGCCACGCCAAAGGCCAGGTGCTGATCAGTTACCAGGTTGGACAACTGCGTTGCCGCATCGATGTAGAGGACGATGGTCCCGGCGTGCCGGAGAGCGCCTGGGAGCGAATTTTCACACCGTTCCTGCGCCTGGACGACAGCCGTACCCGCGCCTCGGGTGGTCATGGCCTGGGCCTGTCGATTGTGCGGCGGATCATCTATTGGCATGGCGGGCGGGCGTTGATCAGCAAGAGCAACAATTTGGGCGGGGCGTGCTTCAGCCTCAGTTGGCCCAGAGATCAAGATAAGCCCTGACACCCGGACTGTAGGAGCGAGCTCGCTCGCGAAAAACGTCAACGATAACGCGTGCTTCCTGATTAAACGCGGCGCCGGTGAATTTTTCGCGAGCAAGCTCGCTCCTATCTTGCGATAGCCACCAGGCTCAATAACTGCTCCCCTTGCACCACAAACTGGCCTTCAAGCTCTTTGCCATGGTTCCATTCTTCAGAAAGGTCCGTGAGCAACCGCAGCCGCACATCCCCAGCCTGCGACCACCCCAACACCTCGGCATGTTCAAAGTAAAAACGCTTTTGCACGATGGGGTAGAGCGCCTTGAACAGACTCTCCTTGACCGAAAACGTCAGCGTCACCAACAACCCATGCAGCTCACGCGGTATGGCCACCATGCGCTGCAACTCATCGGCTGTCAGAATTTCCCCGACCAAACGCTCCGCCCGCTCAAGTGTCAGCACATTCTCCAGATCCATGCCCAACCCGCGCCACTGCGCCTTGTGCCCGACAATGGCCGCGGCATGCCCGGTGCTGTGGGTGATGGAACCACTGATATGCCCAGGCCAGACCGGCGCGCGATCTTCACCGATGGCCGGGATGCAGTTGAGGTTATCCAGTCGTTGCAGCGCTTCGCGGGCGCACAGGCGCCCGGCGAGAAACTCCGCCTGGCGCTTGGCAACCGAGCGCTGGATGCTCGCCGGCGGCGGCACGGCGCTGCGTTGGAAATCGCCGGCGTCCAATAAGGCTGGATCGAATCGGGTGCTCAAAAACACCGTGCCGGGTAAGGCAACCGGCAGCGGCCAATGGGCATCCAGCGGGGTGCAGCAAGAGGGTAGGGGCGTCATGCGCGGTATTTTGCCCAGTTGATGGGCCAGTGGATAGTCCGGCGCGGTTCAGGTGTGGTTAAGAGCCTGTTCAGGGGGAGTTCAGGGGCCCCTGCGTACTCTGGACCTCACAGCCAAACGCGTATGAGGTAACTACCATGACTGCGATCAAGAAGCTGATGTTGGCGTTAACCATGCTCGGTGCCACTGCCGGCGTGCAGGCCAGTGATGGCGCCTTTGCGGCATTTGGCGGCGAAAAACCCAGGAAGTCCGGCAACCTGATCCATCGTGTCAGCTTCGAAGACGTCAACACCCAGGCCGCGCCGTGGGGCCAAGCCCTGGGCGTTACCGCTGCGCAAACCGACTATCGCAGCGGCTACACACACCTGACGGGCCAGTACAATGGCATTAAACTGCGCCCGCAAGACTTGCAGGGCCGCTATGATATCCCTCTGTCGGACAGTTGAATTGCCTTGGAGAGCCTTATGAAATTGCTGGTGGTGGAAGATGAGGCGCTGCTGCGTCATCACCTGTTTACCCGCCTGACTGACAGCGGGCATGTGGTCGAAGCCGTGGCCAATGCCGAGGAAGCCCTGTACCAGACCGGCCAGTTCAACCATGACCTGGCGATCGTCGACCTTGGCCTGCCGGGCATGGGCGGCCTGGACCTGATCCGCCAACTGCGTACCCAGGCCAAGACCTTTCCGATCCTGATCCTGACCGCCCGTGGCAACTGGCAGGACAAGGTCGAAGGCTTGGCGGCAGGTGCTGACGACTATGTGGTCAAACCCTTCCAGTTCGAAGAGCTGGAGGCGCGCATGAATGCCTTGCTGCGCCGCTCCAGCGGCTTTACCCAGTCCACCATTACCGCCGGGCCCTTGCTGCTGGACCTTAACCGCAAACAGGCCTCCCTGGATGAACAGCCGCTGGCGTTGACCGCCTATGAGTATCGGATCCTTGAGTACTTGATGCGCCATCATCAACAGGTAGTGGCCAAGGACCGCTTGATGGAGCAGCTCTACCCCGATGACGACGAGCGCGACCCAAACGTGATCGAAGTGCTGGTCGGCCGTCTGCGCCGCAAGCTGGAAGGCCCTGCCGGGTTCAAGCCAATCGATACCGTGCGCGGCTTGGGTTACCTGTTCAATGAGCGCTGCCGTTGATTCGCTCGCTACGTGTGCGCCTGATGCTGGCGGCCGCCACCCTGGCCGTGCTGTTTATGCTCGGCTTGTTGCCGGCCATGCAAGGCGCCTTCAGCCTGGCGTTGCAGGATTCCATCGAGCAGCGTCTGGCGTCGGATGTGACCACCCTGATTTCTGCGGCGCGGGTGGAAAATAACCGCCTGCTGATGCCGGCGCAGTTGCCCGACGAGCGTTTCAACCTTACCGACAGCCGCCTGCTCGGCTATATCTACGACCGCGAAGGCCATCTGGTGTGGCGTTCGCGGGCGACCCAGGAAGAAAACATCAACTACAAACCGCGCTACGACGGGCGCGGTAATGAATTTGCGCGCATCCGCGAGGCCAATGGCCAGGAATTCTTCGTGTATGACGTTGAGGTCAGGCTGCTGGGGGGCAAGAGCGCCGCGTTCAGCATTGTCGCGCTGCAACCAGTGCGTGAGTACCAGCTAACCCTCGAAGGCTTGCGCGAGAACCTCTACCTCGGGTTCGGCGCAGCCCTGCTGGTGCTGTTGACGCTGCTGTGGCTGGGCCTGACCTGGGGCTTGCAAGCCCTGCGGCGCCTGAGTCAGGAACTTGACCAGATCGAAGGCGGTACCCGCGAAAGCCTCAGCGAAGAACACCCCCGCGAACTGTTGCGCCTGACCGGCTCCCTCAACCGTTTGCTGCACAGCGAGCGCGAACAGCGTGCGCGCTACCGTGACTCCCTTGATGACTTGGCCCACAGCTTGAAAACTCCGCTGGCAGTCTTGCAGGGCGTGAGCGAAGACATGGCCCAGCGTCCCGAAGAGCGCAGCCAGGCGTGGGTATTGCAATCGCAGATCGAACGCATGAGCCAGCAGATCGGCTACCAATTGCAGCGTGCCAGCCTGCGTAAAAGCGGGCTGGTGCGCCACCAGGTACGCCTGGAGCCCGTGCTGCAAAGCCTGTGCGATACATTGGAGAAGGTTTACCGCGACAAGCGTGTCACCGTGACCTTTGATCTACCGCCGGCGTGCGACGTGCCCATCGAAAAAGGCGCGCTGCTCGAAATGCTCGGCAACCTGCTGGAAAACGCCTATCGCCTGTGCCTCAAGCAAGTGCGTATCAGCCTGGTGGAAAACCTGGACGGCCTTGAGCTGTGTATCGAAGACGATGGCCCAGGCGTGCCACCGGACCAGCGCGCACGAATCCTGCAACGCGGCGAACGGCTAGATCGCCAGCACCCGGGGCAGGGGATCGGGCTGGCGGTGGTCAAGGACATCATCGAAAGCTATCACGCGCGATTGACGTTGGGGGATTCAGCGTTGGGTGGAGCGGCGTTCAGGATTCACTTTCCTGCCTTGTGATCTGCACTGGCCTCATCGCAGGCAAGCCAGCTCCCACATTTGAATGTATTCACACATCCAATTGTATAAACCCGATCAACTGTGGGAGCTGGCTTGCCTGCGATGAGGCCCTCCCAGCCAATACACCTCTAACTCTCCTGTGCTCTGTAGGCCCCCGGCGTCAACCCCGTCCACTTCTTGAACGCCCGATGAAACGCCGACGGTTCGGAGAACCCCAACTGTTCGGCAATTTCCTGCAAGGACAAATCCGCCCGCCCCAGGTGATAGATGGCGATGTCGCGCCGTAACTCATCCTTAAGTGCCTGAAAACTGCTGCCTTCTTCGCGCAGGTGCCGGCGCAGGGTTTGTGGGCTGATGTGCAAATGCTGGGCGACCGCTTCCAGGTCTGGCCAGGGTGTGCGGTCGCGACTGAGCAAACGCCGCAACTGGCTGCTCAGGCTGTCGCCTTCATCGGGCCGGGACAGCAAGTCGGCCGGGGAGCGCTGCAAAAAGTGTTTGAGGGTGCGTTCATCCTGCAACAGCGGCAGGCTCAGGTAGCGGCTGGGGAACACCAGGCTGCTGGTCGGTGCACCGAACACCTGCGGGCAGGGGAACAGCAGGTCGTATTCACCGGCATGGGCCGGCATCGGGTAACTGAAGGTGGCCTGTTGCAGCCGGATTCGCTGGCCGATCAACCAACTGCCCAGGCGATGCCAGATCACCAGCAGACATTCACTGAGAAAGTGATCCGGGTCCCATAGCTGTGAGTCATCCAGGCTCAGCCGCGCCATGTCGCCTTCTTTCGTCAGCTGCCAGCGCGGGCCCTGTGGGAATAAGCTATAAAACAGTAAGCCGCGTTCCAGAGCCTTCTCCAGGGTGCGGCAGTGGATCAGGGCGTGGCACATCATTGCGAAGGTGCCGCGTTTGCTCGGGCCTTCGGCGAACCCCAGGTATTCGTCATCCAGCCCCAACCAAAGCATTTGCAACAAGCGCGTAAATTGCTCCGGAGCGATACGGGCGCGGGGTTCGGTCAGCAGTTCGGGGGTGATGCCTACCTGCTGCAACAGCCCCGAGTAGTCGTAACCCATGCGACGCGCGCCGCCGAGAGCGGCTCGGGCGTAGTGACTGGCGATGGTACGTTCACGCATGAAAGGGCCTCATCCATGGAGTGGCGGATGGTAGTCAGCCCCCGGCGCGACGGCAAGGCGGATATCCGCCAAATTGTAGGACGAGATGGGATGAGTGGGCGGAAATCCGCCACCTTGCTCTACGCCTCAAGCGCGTCAATCCACGCCAAGCCCTGATGTCCAAGGGCCTTCACGGTGTTTAAGCAAAGTGGCACGCTGTTTGCGATAAGGATTACAGCGCAGGTTTGTTCCTACAGGCTTCGCAAACAACAAATCCCTCCAGTGCAGGAGGGTTCGCAATTCAAGTGTCGTGGGCAATGGCGGATATTTGCCACACGGGACGATTGAGGAACTTTGCAATGACGACTCGTCAGCCAATTTACAAATCCCTGTATTTCCAGGTGATCGTTGCAATCGTTATCGGTATTTTGCTCGGCCACTTCTACCCGCAGACCGGCGTGGCCCTCAAGCCACTGGGTGACGGCTTTATCAAGCTGATCAAAATGGTCATCGCCCCGATCATCTTCTGCACCGTTGTCAGCGGTATCGCTGGCATGCAAAGCATGAAATCGGTCGGCAAAACCGGTGGCTACGCGCTGCTGTACTTCGAAATCGTGTCCACCATCGCCTTGCTGATCGGCCTGGTCGTGGTCAACGTCGTGCAACCGGGCGCCGGCATGCACATCGACGTCGCCACCCTGGACGCTTCCAAAGTGGCGGCCTACGTCACTGCCGGTAAAGACCAGAGCATCGTCGGCTTTATCCTCAACGTCATCCCGAACACCATCGTCGGCGCCTTCGCCAACGGCGACATTCTGCAAGTGCTGATGTTCTCGGTGATCTTCGGTTTCGCCCTGCACCGGCTGGGTGCCTACGGCAAGCCGGTGCTGGACTTCATCGATCGCTTCGCCCACGTGATGTTCAACATCATCAACATGATCATGAAGCTGGCGCCAATTGGTGCCCTGGGCGCCATGGCGTTCACCATCGGTGCCTACGGTGTGGGTTCGCTGGTGCAACTGGGCCAGTTGATGATCTGCTTCTACATCACCTGCATCCTGTTCGTGGTGCTGGTGCTGGGTGCAATTTGCCGCGCTCACGGTTTCAGCGTGTTGAAACTGATCCGCTATATCCGTGAAGAGCTGCTGATCGTACTGGGTACTTCGTCTTCCGAATCCGCACTGCCGCGTATGCTGATCAAGATGGAGCGCCTGGGTGCGAAGAAGTCCGTCGTCGGCCTGGTGATCCCAACCGGTTACTCCTTCAACCTTGACGGTACGTCGATCTACCTGACCATGGCCGCCGTGTTCATCGCTCAGGCGACCGACACCCACATGGACATCACCCACCAGATCACCCTGCTGCTGGTGCTGCTGCTGTCCTCCAAAGGCGCAGCCGGTGTGACGGGTTCGGGCTTTATCGTCCTGGCTGCCACCCTGTCGGCTGTCGGCCACCTGCCGGTTGCCGGCCTGGCGCTGATCCTGGGTATCGACCGCTTCATGTCCGAAGCCCGTGCCCTGACCAACCTGGTGGGTAACGCCGTTGCCACCATCGTCGTGGCCAAGTGGGTCAAGGAGCTGGACACCGACAAGCTGCAAAGCGAGTTGGCATCCGGTGGTACCGGTATCTCCGAAACCCGCGAGCTCGATGACCTGGGTGTGGCCGAAGGCCCTGCTCCTGTGGTCAAGTAAGCCGCTGATGGCGTGATCTGACGCTTAGGCAATCGACAAACGCCCCGACTGGTTCGGGGCGTTTGCGTTTGTGCGCGGCCACTTTTTGATTATTTTGCTTTACAGTAAACGACGATTTTTCAACGCTGGCAGGAAGGTTTGATGGACAGTGTGGATTTGAATGTCCTGCGTAGCGTCCTGGAATGGCGCCGCGCCGGGCAGCGCGTGGTGTTGTACAGCGTGGTACAGACCTGGGGCAGCGCGCCGCGTCCTCCCGGGGCGATGCTGGCCTTGCGTGGCGACGGGGTGGTCATTGGTTCCGTGTCCGGAGGCTGCATCGAAGATGACTTGATCGCACGCCTGCAAGACGGGCGGCTGGCGGACGATGGGCCACCGGTGCGACTGGTGACCTACGGCGTCACCCGCGACGAAGCGGCCCGTTTTGGCTTGCCATGTGGCGGCACACTGCGCCTGACCGAAGAACGAGTAGATGACTGGGCCTGGGTCGAGCAACTGCTGGCGCGCTGTGAAGACCATCAGGTCGTCGCGCGTGAGTTGGAGCTGGCCACGGGGGCGGTAACCCTGAGCGCCGCGAGCAAAACCGATGTGGTGAGCTTCGACGGCGAGCGCCTGCGCGCCATTTATGGTCCGCGCTGGCGACTGCTGCTGATCGGTGCCGGGCAGCTGTCGCGCTACGTCGCCGAAATGGCGCGTTTACTGGATTTCGAAGTGCTGATCTGCGACCCCCGCGAAGAGTTCGTCTACGGCTGGGAAGAGCAACACGGCCGCTTTGTGCCGGGTATGCCCGACGAGGCCGTGTTGAACATCCACACCGATGAGCGCACCGCCATCGTGTGCCTGACCCACGATCCGCGTTTGGATGATATGGCACTGCTGACGGCGCTGAACTCCACTGCGTTCTACATCGGCGCCCTGGGGTCGCGGGTCAATACCCAGAAGCGCCGCGAGAACCTGGCGGCGCTGGGCTTGTCGGCAGATGCGATTGCGCGCTTGCACGGGCCGATTGGTTTGCATATCGGCAGCCATACACCGGCGGAGATTGCCCTGTCGTTGATGGCGGAAATTGTCGCGATCAAGAACGGCGTGGCACCGATGCAGAAAAAGCCCCTGGCGGTAGCGGCGCAGTGACCGTCACGGCGATTGTGCTGGCAGCAGGGCAGGGCAGTCGTTTTCGCGCCGAAGCCGGGGCTGATCAAGACAAGTTACTGGCCGCTTGCACGGGGTTGGATGGTGTGACGCGAGCGGTTATCGAGCAGGTGCTGGTTAACCTGCCCGCAACGCTGGCTGAACGCTGGGTCGTGACCTCACCGGAGCGCCTTGAGGTGGTTCGGTTAGCTCAAGCGCACGGTTGCAAGGTCCTGCTGTTGGAATCGGCCGGCATGGGCGACAGCATTGCCGCAGCCGTTGCGGCCAGCGCCTCGGCGGATGGCTGGCTGGTGGTGCTGGGTGATATGCCGTTTATTCGATCCGCGACGATCGAGCGTCTGCTGGCCGATCCAGGAGGCATCACTGTGCCGGTGCACGCCGGGCAGTATGGGCATCCAGTGGCTTTCGGTCGTGTATGTGGGCCTGCATTGATGGCGTTGACCGGGGACCGTGGCGCGAAGCCTTTGTTTGCACAAGCCCAGGTGCGGAGCGTGCAGGTGGATGATCCTGGGGTGCTATGGGATGTGGATGTGCCGCAACGGTTGAGTTTCAGCGTCGAGCGCTAATACCTCCCGCACTTGTACAGCCGTGTGTTCGAATCTTTTGCAAAAAAAAGCCCCGCCTGATTGCTCAGGCGGGGCTTTTTAGTGGCGGATGGAATCAGACGAGGGGTTTAGGCTCTTCTTCCACGGCCTTGTGCTCTACCGCTTGGGCAGCCGCTGCGGCAGCTGCTTCGGCTTCCTTGCGACGACGACGCACTTCGCGCGGGTCGTTCGGCGCACGGCCATTTTCGGTAAGGGCACTGGCAGGCGCAGCTTCAACCACTGGGGCGGCCACTTCGGCAACCACCGGGGCTTCAACTTCAACCACAGGTGCAGGCTCCACAACCGGCGTCGGCTTAACCACTGGGGCTGGCTCGGCGACGACTTCGGCAACCGGTGCCGGCGCTTCTTCTACCACTGGGGCAGGTGCTGGCGCTTCAACCGGTGCAGCCGGTTCGGCAGTCCACTGGAAGGCGGTCTGTTCTTCACGAACTTCGCGAACTTCACGCACGGCCGGGGATGCTTCTTCGACCACCGGAGCTTCTACGGTCGCTTCTACTACTGGCTGAGGCTCAACTACCGGAGCCGGTTCAACGGCAACCACTTCGGTTTCTGGCTGTGCATCGCGAACCGGGGCAACTTCCACTTCCGGAACCACTGGGGCTTCGACAGGGGTTGTGGCTTCAACGACTGGCGCTTCAACAGCCGGCGCTTCAACCACTGGGGCCTGGGCTTCGGGGGCTTCTACGACAGCAGTTTCTTCGACGGCGGCGGTAGCACGCTCGGCTTGCTCGTGGGCCTGGGCTTCAGCAGGTGCGCTGATGACCGAGCTGGCGACGGCTGCGGTAACGGCCAAGCCAGCAGCCAGTTCGGCGCCTGTTGGTTCATTGTTGGCAGCTTCTGCGTTTTCGCCGGTTTCTTCCGAACCTTCGATCACGTTGCCGTTGGCGTCACGCTGACGCTCACGACGGTTGCTGCGACGACGCTGGCCACGGGAGCGGCGGCGTGGACGATCGCCTTCGGCGTTGTCCTGGCCGTCTTCCTGCAACTGCTCTTCGCCGGTCAGTACTTCTTCTTCGCTGGCGGCAGCGGCTTGCTCGGCGCGTGGTTGACGCTCTTCACGCGGCGGGCGCGGTTGGCGCTCTTCGCGTGGTGCGCGTTCTTCACGCGGCTGGCGGGCCGGGCGTTCTTCGGTGGTTGCGGCAGCGGCAGCAGCCACAGCGGGTGCTGCATCCAGCGGTTCGCGCAGTTCACGCACGCGCTCTTCACGCTCGCCACGTGGCTTGCGGTCTTCACGTGGAGCGCGTGGGGTACGTGGTGCGCGCTCTTCACGCGGTGCACGTTCTTCACGGGCTACGGCCGGGGTGTCTTCACGGGCTTCGCGAGGCGCACGCTCTTCACGGGGGGCGCGATCTTCACGCGGTGCACGTTCTTCGCGAGGCTTGCGTTCTTCGTCACGGCGACCGTTGCGGTTACGGCTCTGCTGGCGACCGTTGCGACGCTCTTCGTTGCGCGCCGGGCGCTCGGTGGCAGGTTTTTCAACCACGACCGGGGCAGCAGGCTCTTCCTTGGTGGCGAACAGGCTGACCAGCGACTTCACCAGGCCCTTGAACAGGCTTGGCTCAGGCAGGGCGGCCGGTGCGGCAACCGGGGCAGCGGCTTCGGTTGGTACCGGTGCGTTGGCGCGGGCCGGCGCAGTTTTCACGGCGGCTTCCTGGCGAACCAGGGTGCGGGTCGCGGCGGCTGGCTGGACTTCTTCCACTTCGGCCGCGGCAGCAGCGATTTCATAGCTGGACTGCCCGCTATGGGCTTCCGGGCTGTCGTCACGCAGGCGCTGGACTTCGAAGTGCGGCGTTTCGAGGTGATCGTTCGGCAGGATGACGATACGGGCACGGGTGCGCAGTTCGATTTTGGTGATCGAGTTGCGTTTTTCGTTGAGCAGGAAGGCGGCAACCGGAATCGGCACTTGGGCGCGAACTTCGGCGGTGCGGTCTTTCAGGGCTTCTTCTTCGATCAGGCGCAGGATCGCCAGGGACAGCGATTCAACGTCACGGATGATGCCGGTGCCGTTGCAACGCGGGCAGACGATGCCGCTGCTCTCGCCCAGGGATGGACGCAGACGCTGACGGGACATTTCCAACAGGCCGAAGCGCGAGATACGGCCCACTTGTACGCGGGCGCGGTCGGCTTCCAGGCACTCGCGGACTTTTTCTTCCACGGCGCGCTGGTTCTTGGCAGGGGTCATGTCGATGAAGTCGATCACGATCAGGCCGCCGATGTCGCGCAGACGCAGTTGGCGGGCGATCTCTTCAGCCGCTTCCAGGTTGGTCTGCAGGGCGGTTTCTTCGATGTCGCTGCCTTTGGTCGCACGCGCCGAGTTGATGTCGATGGACACCAGGGCTTCGGTCGGGTCGATCACGATGGAGCCGCCGGAAGGCAGTTCGACCACGCGCTGGAAGGCGGTCTCGATCTGGCTTTCGATCTGGAAACGGTTGAACAGCGGAACGCTGTCTTCGTACAGCTTGATCTTGCTGGCGTACTGCGGCATTACCTGGCGGATGAAGGTCAGGGCTTCGTCCTGAGCTTCAACGCTGTCGATCAGCACTTCGCCGATGTCCTGGCGCAGGTAATCGCGGATGGCGCGGATGATTACGTTGCTTTCCTGGTAGATCAGGAACGGCGCGGAACGATCCAGGGACGCTTCTTTGATAGCGGTCCACAGCTGCAGCAGGTAGTCGAGGTCCCACTGCATTTCTTCGCTGCTGCGGCCAAGGCCTGCCGTGCGAACGATCAGGCCCATGTCGGCCGGTGCGATCAGGCCGTTCAGCGCTTCACGCAGTTCGTTGCGCTCTTCGCCCTCGATGCGACGGGAAATACCGCCGGCACGCGGGTTGTTCGGCATCAGTACGAGGTAACGACCGGCGAGGCTGATGAAGGTGGTCAGGGCTGCGCCCTTGTTGCCACGTTCTTCTTTCTCGACCTGGACGATGACTTCCTGGCCTTCGCTCAGGACGTCCTTGATGTTTACGCGGCCTTCAGGGGCTTTCTTGAAGTACTCGCGGGAGATTTCTTTGAGGGGCAGGAAGCCGTGGCGCTCGGAGCCGAAATCGACAAAGGCAGCCTCAAGGCTTGGTTCGATGCGAGTAATACGGCCTTTATAGATGTTGGCCTTCTTTTGCTCGCGTGCACCGGATTCGATGTCCAGGTCGTAGAGGCGTTGGCCATCTACCAGTGCAACACGCAACTCTTCGGGTTGAGTTGCGTTAATCAGCATTCTTTTCATGTTGTACCGTCGGTTTCCGGGCTGCCGGAAACGGCGTTCGGCACACACGACTTCTCACGGTCGGTGTCAGGTGCGTCAAGAGTGGTTGGCCACTCCAGTGTCCAGCAAAATCGGCCAATTGGGCCGGTATCGCGACGGACGCGTCCTGCTCGTTAGCGGTGGTGACAAAGGCACCACTTCAACAAAAGCTAAGGTCAGGAGGAGGAATCAACCGGCGACTGTGGACGAGATGAAGCGTCTGAAACAAGCCTAGTGCTACACAGTCCGACGGTTGTGCATCTCCACCCTACACGTATCCCTGATAATTCGGGTGCTGCCGCGCGCAGAATCCGCAGCGGGTTGGCATTTACCGTGGGCTCCAATGGGGAGTCCACGCTCATGGCTAAACAAGACTAGGTGTGGGCGACTGCGCTCTCACTCAGCTCTTAACAGGCGTTGTTTCCGAAGCATTCGCCATGGTCTGGCTCAAGACTGACTGCACTTTGTGAACTGGCCGTAAATATCGGCGCAAAACGCGAGTATTCACTCTGCTTTTTGCACTCGCTTCAGGCCTCATGTCACCTGCGCTTGTTACAATCCCGAGCCTTCCAAGGTGGCGAAAGCCCCGTAGGACGGCCTCGCGTCCTGATGAATTGCGATGGTCAGGGCCGGCAATTTGCCGCATGTCCTCTGTCCAGGCCGCTTTTGGCGGCGTTCGCGACTATAGCAGCAATGATTAAGTGCTTCAATTCCATAAAAAATTGTTATCATCGCGGCCATGACGACTACCACCCCCCCGACCCCCAGCGTCCAGCTGCTTGAGGTCTCGCCGGAATATGCCGGCCAACGCATCGATAATTTTCTCCTGGCCCGGCTCAAAGGCGTGCCCAAGACCTTGATTTACCGCATTTTGCGTAAAGGCGAAGTGCGCGTAAACAAGGGGCGGATCAAGCCTGAGTACAAGTTGCAGGCGGGCGATATTGTCCGTGTGCCGCCCGTGCGCGTGCCTGAGCGTGACGAGCCTGTGCCCTTGGCCCAGGGGCTGTTGCAACGCCTGGAAGCGTCGATCGTCTTCGAAGACAACAAGCTGATCGTGATCAACAAGCCATGCGGCATTGCGGTTCACGGCGGCAGTGGCCTGAACTTCGGTGTAATCGAAGCCTTTCGCCAGTTGCGCCCGGATGCCAAGGAACTGGAGCTGGTCCATCGCCTGGACCGTGATACCTCCGGCCTGTTAATGATCGCCAAGAAGCGCAGCATGTTGCGCCACCTGCACACCGCCCTGCGTGGCGACGGTGTGGACAAGCGCTACATGGCGCTGGTGCGTGGTAACTGGGCCAGCTCGATCAAGAGCGTTCGCGCGCCGCTGCAAAAGAGCAACCTGCGCTCCGGCGAGCGCATGGTCGAAGTGGACGAGGAGGGCAAAGAAGCCCTAACCCTGTTCAAGGTACTGCGCCGCTTCGGCGACTTCGCCACCCTGGTTGAGGCCAAGCCGGTTACCGGTCGTACCCACCAGATTCGTGTGCACACTCTGCACGCCGGGCACTGCATTGCCGGTGACACCAAGTACGGCGACGAGGGGTTCTCCAAGGAGATCCGCGATTTGGGCGGCAAGCGCCTGTTCCTGCACGCCTACATGCTCACCGTGCCACTGCCAGATGGTGGCGAATTGAAACTGCAGGCGCCGGTCGATGAGATGTGGGCCAAGACCGTGGAGCGCTTGAGTGTCGCACCTTGACTACAAATTGCTGATCTTCGATTGGGATGGGACGCTGTGCGATTCCATTGGTCGGATTGTCGAGTCGATGCATATGGCCTCGACTCGCTCAGGGTTTGAGTTGTGCAGCGACCTGGCGGTCAAGGGCATTATCGGCCTGGGCTTGCCTGAAGCGATCCGCACGCTTTACCCGCAAATCGCCGACGATGAACTTATAGCGTTCCGCGAGCACTATGCCGATCACTACATCGCGCTGGAGGCCGAGCCCTCGCCATTGTTCGACGGTGTGGTGCAGTCGCTGGCGGCTTTGCGTGCCGAGGGTTATCAGTTGGCGGTCGCCACCGGCAAGGCCCGTCGCGGGCTGGATCGGGTGCTCAAGGCGCATGGCTGGCAGGACTATTTCGATATCACCCGTGCAGCCGATGAAACCGCCAGCAAACCCCACCCTCTGATGCTGGAGCAGATCCTGGCGCATTGCGACGTGTCGCCGCGCCAGGCATTGATGGTGGGTGACGCGTCTTTCGACTTGATGATGGCGCGCAATGCGGGCATGGACAGCGTGGCGGTCAGCTACGGTGCCCAGGCCGCCGAGGCGTTGCAGCAATACGAGCCGAGGCTGACGATTGATCGTTTTTCTGAACTGCAGGCCTGGCTCAGCCGGGCCCAATAAGTCTTTGCTGGGGTTGATGGCATGAGTGACGAGTGGAAAGCGCCCGAAAAGGCCGAGAGCAGTGATGGTAAAAGCTGGAAGCTGTTGGAGAAGACCCTCCTGGCCAGCGTCCAGGAGCAGCGTCGTTCGCGGCGCTGGGGGATTTTTTTCAAGCTGCTGACCTTTGTTTACCTGCTTGGGATGCTGGCGCTGTTCAGTCCGTTGATGGACATGGAAAAAAGCGCCGCCCGTGGTACCCACTACACCGCCCTGATCGAGGTGCGCGGCGTGATTGCCGACAAGGAGCCCGCGAGCGCCGACAATATCGTCAGCAGCCTGCGCGCTGCATTCGAAGACCCCAAGGTCAAGGGCGTGATCCTGCGTATCAACAGCCCGGGCGGCAGCCCTGTGCAGTCGGGTTATGTATATGACGAGATTCGTCGCCTGCGCGGGCTGCATCCGGATACCAAGCTTTATGCGGTGATCTCCGACCTGGGGGCTTCGGGCGCCTATTACATCGCCAGTGCCGCCGACCAGATTTACGCGGACAAGGCCAGCCTGGTGGGTTCCATTGGTGTGACGGCGGCCGGGTACGGTTTTGTCGGCGCCATGGAGAAGCTCGGGGTCGAGCGTCGCACCTACACCTCGGGTGAGCATAAGTCGTTCCTTGATCCTTTCCAGCCGCAGAAGGCGGATGAAACCGCGTTCTGGCAGGGCGTGCTCGATACAACCCATCGCCAGTTCATCGCCAGCGTCAAGCAGGGTCGTGGTGAACGGTTGAAGGATAAGGACCATCCGGAGCTGTTCTCCGGGTTGGTGTGGTCGGGCGAGCAAGCATTGCCGCTGGGCTTGATTGACGGCCTGGGCAGCGCCAGTTCGGTGGCGCGGGATGTGATTGGCGAGAAGGAGTTGGTGGATTTTACGGTTGAAGAATCGCCGTTCGATCGCTTCTCCAAGAAGCTTGGTGCCAGCGTCGCTGAGAAGCTTGCGCTTTACATGGGCTTCCAGGGCCCGACCCTGCGCTGATCTCAAGTCAGGTGTGATCAAAATGTGGGAGGGGGCTTGCCCCCGATAGCAGTGCATCAGTCACCTTATTTGTGGCTGGTACACTTATATCGGGGGCAAGCCCCCTCCACATTTGGGTTGTGGTGTTTCTAGGGAACGTGCACGTCTTCATTCAGTAGCATATCCACCAGCCTGATGAGTGGCAGTCCTACCAGGCTTGTGGCATCCGGCCCTTCTGTGCTCTGGAACAGGCTGACGCCCAGTCCCTCGGCCTTGAAGCTGCCCGCGCAATCGTAAGGCTCTTCGATCCGCAGGTAGCGCTCGATGCGTTCTGCATCCAGCTGGCGCATATGCACGGTAAACGGCACGCAGTCCACCTGGCAGCGCCCCGTCTCGCTGTTGAACAGTGCCAGGCCAGTGAGGAAGCTCACGCGCTTGCCGCTGGCAGCCAGTAATTGCTCGCGGGCATTTTCGAAGGTGTGAGGCTTGCCGATGATCCGGCCTTCCAGCGCAGCGACCTGATCGGAACCAATAATCAAATGACCAGGATGGCTGGCGGCAAGGGCGCGGGCCTTCTGTTCTGCCAGGCGCTTGACCAGTTCAATGGCTGACTCGTCCGGGCGGTGGCTTTCGTCGATGTCCGGCGAACTGCAGATGAACGGCAGGTGCAGGCGGCTCAGTAATTCCCGGCGATAAACCGAGCTGGACGCGAGTAATAAAGGCAGCATATACGTCTCCTCAAGGCAGTCGCCGATTCTAGCGACGTGACCGGCTGACGCACAGGGCTGAATTTCCTTTGACATGGCCGGGTGCATCCCTATAATGCTGCGCCTATGTTGAATGACCCGATTCCACCTCACGTTGACCCGCGCAAATTGGCTGATCGTGGCACCACCCTTCAAGGTGAAGTGCTGCTGGCCGATTTGGAGAGACTCTGCGACCCGCTTTCCGACACTGTCGGTACGGTGCAGGCTAAATTCGTTTTTGAACGAGATGAACGTAAGTCTGTGGTAATCCACAGTTTTATCGACACCGAAGTCAAAATGGTTTGCCAGCGTTGTCTTGAGCTGGTCACCCTGCCGATCCACAGCGAATGCAGTTATGCTGTGGTGAAAGAGGGTGCGAATACCCAGTCGTTGCCGAAAGGTTATGACGTGCTGGAACTGGGCGAAGATCCATTGGATCTGCATGCACTGATCGAGGAGGAGCTTTTGCTCGCCTTGCCCATTGTGCCTGCTCATCATCCGGAAGAATGCCAGCAGCCGGAGGGTCTCGATGACGAGGCCGAGCCGAGCGAGGACGAGGTAACGCGGTCCAACCCGTTCAGTGTATTGGCGCAGTTAAAGCGTGACCCAAACGTTTAGGAGTTAATCAATTATGGCTGTTCAGCAGAACAAAAAATCCCGCTCCGCCCGTGACATGCGCCGTTCGCACGACGCTCTCGAGGCTAGCACCCTGTCCGTGGAAAAGACCACTGGTGAAGTTCACCTGCGTCACCACGTATCGCCAGAAGGCGTATACCGTGGCCGTAAAGTGATCGACAAGGGCGCTGACGAGTAATCACTTGTCTGCCCAAGTCATCGCGATTGACGCAATGGGCGGGGACTTCGGTCCCCGCAGCATTGTTCAGGCTTGCATTGCCAGCCTGTCTGCTACGCCCTCGCTGCACCTGACCCTCGTCGGTCAACCTACCCTTCTTGAAGAACTGATTGCCAGCCATCCGGCGGTGGATCGCGCGCGCCTGACCATTACGCCAGCCAGCGAAACCATCAGCATGGACGAAAAGCCGGCCGCAGCCTTGCGTGGCAAGCCCGACTCTTCAATGCGAGTGGCCCTTGAGCTGTTGCGTGATGGCAAGGTGCAAGCCTGTGTCAGTGCCGGCAATACGGGGGCGTTGATGGCCTTGTCGCGGCATGTGCTCAAGACCTTGCCGGGTATTGACCGGCCGGCGATGGTGGCGGCAATTCCGACGCAGAAGGGCTATTGCCAGTTGCTGGACCTGGGCGCCAATGTCGATTGCAGTGCCGAGCACCTGTTGCAGTTTGCCGTGATGGGCTCGGTGGCCGCCGAAGCGCTGGGCGTTGCCCGGCCCAGGGTGGCCCTGCTGAATATCGGCACCGAGGAGATCAAGGGCAACCAGCAGGTCAAGCTGGCCGCCAGCTTGTTGCAAGGCGCGCCAGGCTTGAACTACATCGGTTTTGTCGAAGGTGACGGCTTGTACCGTGGCGAAGCCGACGTGGTGGTGTGTGACGGGTTTGTCGGCAACATCCTGCTCAAGTCCAGCGAAGGCTTGGCAACCATGATTGCCGCGCGTATCGAGGCGTTGTTCAAGCGCAACCTGGTATCGCGCATGGTCGGTGCCCTGGCGCTGCCATTGATGCGCCGCTTGCAGGCCGACCTGGCACCGGCACGGCACAACGGGGCAAGCTTTCTTGGCTTGCAGGGCATTGTGGTTAAAAGCCACGGCTCGGCCGGTGTACAGGGGTTTCAAAGTGCGATTGCGCGGGCGTTAATCGAGATTCAGGAAAACCTGCCGCAACGCTTGCACGGCCGTCTTGAGGATCTGTTGCCTTAGGCGAATTGGCCCGGGAGTGCTTAAATGTGACCGGCCAGTTCAATTGACCATCCAATCTGTCAGTTTCGTGCGCTCCCGCCATTGGAGTGCGCATTTTTGACGACCAGATCATTAGGGGCTTGTTACATGTCTACATCCCTCGCATTCGTCTTTCCAGGGCAGGGTTCGCAGTCCCTCGGCATGTTGGCCGAGCTGGGCGCGCAATACCCGCTGATTCTGGACACTTTCAAGGAAGCTTCCGAGGCCCTGGGTTACGACCTGTGGGCGCTGACCCAGCAAGGGCCGGAAGAGCAACTCAATCAAACCGATAAAACCCAGCCGGCCATCCTGACTGCTTCGATCGCCCTGTGGCGTTTGTGGTTGGCAGAAGGCGGGGCGCGTCCAGCTTTTGTCGCCGGGCACAGCCTGGGCGAATACAGCGCCCTGGTAGCGGCGGGCAGCCTGACCCTGGGTGAAGCGGTCAAGCTGGTCGAGCGTCGTGGTCAGCTGATGCAAGAAGCCGTTCCGGCAGGGCAGGGCGGCATGGCCGCGATCCTGGGCCTGGACGACGCGGTGGTCATCGAGGCCTGCGCCGAAGCGGCGCAAGGCGAAGTGGTCAGCGCGGTAAACTTCAACTCCCCGGGCCAGGTAGTGATCGCCGGCGCCAAGGCCGCGGTAGAGCGTGCCATCGAAGGCTGCAAGGCCCGTGGTGCCAAGCGTGCGTTACCGTTGCCGGTGAGCGTGCCGTCCCACTGCGAGCTGATGCGCCCGGCTGCCGAGCGTTTTGCCGAGTCCATCGCCGCCATCAACTGGCAGGCGCCGCAGATCCCGCTGGTGCAGAACGTCAGCGCGGCCGTGGCCGCCGACCTCGACACCCTCAAGCGCGACCTGCTGGAGCAACTGTACAAGCCGGTACGCTGGGTTGAATCGGTCCAGACCCTGGCCGCCAATGGTGCCACTGAACTGGTCGAGTGCGGCCCGGGCAAAGTCCTGGCAGGCTTGAACAAGCGCTGCGCCGACGGTGTGTCCACCGCCAACCTCAATACCCCTGAAGCCTTCGCTGCCGCTCGTGCGGCACTGGCCTGAATCCCGTACTTAGGAGAAGCCTGCATGAGTCTGCAAGGTAAAGTTGCACTGGTTACCGGCGCTAGCCGTGGCATTGGTCAGGCCATCGCTTTGGAGTTGGGGCGTCAGGGCGCCGTTGTGATCGGCACCGCCACTTCCGCCTCGGGCGCCGAGCGTATCGCCGCGACCCTGAAGGAAAACGGCGTGCAGGGCACCGGCCTTGAGCTGAATGTGACCAGCGATGAGTCCGTGGCTGGCGTACTGGCCGAGATCACTGCACAGTTCGGTGCACCGGCAATTCTGGTGAACAACGCCGGTATCACCCGTGACAACCTGATGATGCGCATGAAAGACGACGAGTGGTACGACGTGGTCGATACCAACCTGAACAGTCTGTTCCGCCTGTCCAAGGGTGTTTTGCGCGGCATGACCAAGGCGCGTTGGGGCCGAATTATCAATATTGGCTCCGTAGTGGGTGCCATGGGCAACGCAGGCCAAGTAAACTACGCTTCCGCCAAGGCCGGTCTGGAAGGTTTCAGCCGAGCACTGGCACGTGAAGTCGGTTCGCGGTCGATTACGGTCAACTCGGTGGCCCCAGGGTTCATCGACACCGATATGACCCGTGAACTGCCGGAAGCACAGCGTGAAGCGTTGCTGACGCAGATTCCGCTGGGCCGTCTGGGCCAGGCTCAAGAGATCGCGAATGTGGTCACTTTCCTGGCATCCGACGGTGCGGCATACGTGACTGGGGCTACAATCCCGGTGAACGGCGGGATGTACATGAGTTAAATTGTGACGGATCGCTTCAAAAAAATGTCATACGAGCTGTCTAAAATCCGTTATAAAGCTGCAACTTAATTTATAGGCAGGTGGCCGACCGGGTACAGGGTGAAGCTTTCAGTTGAAAAGCTGAAATGGCTTTCTATACACTTACCCACTGGCCAGCTGCCTGAATTTGTCCATTAGGAGTTAAACAAGGTATGAGCACCATCGAAGAGCGCGTCAAGAAAATCGTTGCCGAGCAACTGGGCGTTAAGGAAGAAGAAGTGGTCAACACTGCTTCCTTCGTAGAAGACTTGGGTGCCGATTCCCTTGACACCGTTGAGCTGGTGATGGCTCTGGAAGAGGAATTCGAGACCGAAATCCCGGACGAAGAAGCTGAAAAAATCACTACTGTTCAAGCTGCCATCGACTACGTTACTGCCCACCAGGCGTAATAGTTTGTAGTCGTCGCTTGCTGTCAGGGAAAAACCGCACTGCTGTAACGGCGTGCGGTTTTTTCTTTAAGCACTGATGAAAAGTAAGCTGCGAATCGAAGTGTCGTCATTAGAAAAAGGAGAGTGCTGTGTCGCGTAGACGCGTCGTAGTCACCGGTATGGGTATGTTGTCGCCACTGGGTACGGATGTGCCGAGCAGTTGGCAGGGCATTCTGGCTGGCCGCAGTGGTATTGGTCTGATCGAACACACGGACCTTTCTGCCTATTCCACCCGTTTTGGCGGCTCGGTAAAGGGTTTCAATGTCGAGGAATATCTCTCGATCAAAGAGTCCCGCAAGCTCGACCTGTTCATTCAATACGGCCTGGCAGCCGGTTTTCAGGCAGTGCGCAACGCCGGCCTGGAAGTTACCGACGCCAACCGTGACCGCATCGGCGTGGCCATGGGTTCGGGTATTGGCGGTTTGACCAATATCGAAGAAACCAGCCGCACGCTGCACGATTCCGGCCCCCGTCGAATTTCACCATTCTTCGTACCGGGCTCGATCATCAATATGATTTCCGGCTTCCTGTCTATCCATCTGGGTGCACAAGGGCCTAACTACGCCATCGCAACGGCGTGCACCACCGGCACCCACTGCATCGGCATGGCGGCGCGCAACATCGCCTATGACGAAGCCGATGTGATGATTGCCGGTGGCGCTGAAATGGCCGCCTGCGGCTTGGGCATGGGTGGCTTTGGTGCTTCCCGTGCGCTGTCGACCCGCAATGACGAGCCGACCCGGGCCAGCCGTCCGTGGGACAAGGGCCGTGATGGCTTCGTGCTGTCTGACGGTGCCGGTGCCCTGGTGCTGGAAGAGTTGGAGCACGCCAAGGCGCGTGGCGCCACCATCTACGCCGAGTTGATCGGCTTTGGCATGAGCGGTGATGCCTATCACATGACGTCGCCACCGTCCGACGGTGCCGGTGCTGCGCGCTGCATCACCAATGCGCTGCGTGATGCGAAGGTCAATCCCGACCAGGTGCAGTACATCAATGCTCATGGTACTTCGACGCCGACCGGTGACCTGGCGGAAGCCGAAGCCATCAAGTCGGTGTTCGGTGAACATGCCTACAAGCTGGCGGTCAGTTCCACCAAGTCCATGACCGGCCACCTGTTGGGTGCGGCGGGCGCGGTCGAGGCGATCTTCAGTGTGATGGCGATCAAGGATCAGGTCGCTCCGCCAACCATCAACCTTGATGAGCCGGACGAAGGCTGCGACCTGAACTTCGTGCCGCACGAAGCGCAACCGATGCCGATCGACGTGGCGATCTCCAACTCGTTCGGGTTTGGTGGCACCAACGGCTCCCTGGTGTTCCGCCGGTTCGCCGAGTGATGCACAGCTGGGTCGACGGTCAGCCAGCGGACAGCGTGCCCCTGAAAGATCGTGGCCTGGCGTATGGCGATGGGGTGTTCGAGACCATTGCCGTCAAGGCCGGGCAGCCGTTGCTGCTCGACCGTCACCTGCAACGCCTGCAAGAGGGTTGCAGGCGCTTGGCACTGGTGGCGGATCACGGGTTGATTCGCAACGAAGTGCTCGATTTTGCCGCCGCCCTGGGTGACGGTGTCCTCAAGCTGATCCTCACCCGTGGCGATAGCCTGCGCGGTTATGGCATCAACCCTGGCGCTCCGGTGCGTCGTATCTTGCAGGGCAGTGCGCCCACGGTTTACCCGCCCGCTCATGCCAGCGAAGGCATCCGTCTGTTCCCCTGTACCACGCGTTTGGCTGAGCAGCCGCTGCTGGCCGGTCTCAAACACCTCAACCGTCTGGAGCAAGTGATTGCCCGTGCCGAGTGG
This sequence comes from Pseudomonas paralactis, assembly GCF_001439735.1. Classification (GTDB taxonomy): domain Bacteria; phylum Pseudomonadota; class Gammaproteobacteria; order Pseudomonadales; family Pseudomonadaceae; genus Aquipseudomonas; species Aquipseudomonas paralactis. The sequence goes on along the minus strand of NZ_JYLN01000018.1, from coordinate 15,019 downwards.
CAAGACACCGACCATGCCGAAGGCTTGATGCTGGATATGTCCGGGCGGGTCATCGAAGGCGTGTTCAGCAACCTGTTCCTGGTGCGCAACGGCTTGTTACTAACCGCTGATCTGAGCCGTTGCGGCGTGGCCGGGGTGATGCGCGCCGAGGTGCTGGCTCAGGCGCAAGCGCTGGGCGTCCCGGTGGCCGTGGCCGACATCAATATTGAGCAGTTGCAGCAAGCCGATGAAGTCTTCGTCTGCAACAGCGTATATGGCATTTGGCCGGTGCGTGGGTGTGCTGCGATGAGCTGGCCGGTTGGGCCGCTCACCCGTAAACTGCAGGGCATTGTTCGCGCGCTATTGGATATTTGAGTTGATACGAAAATTAATGTTACTGCTGCAGATCAGCCTGGTCTCGGCAGCGTTGCTTGTGGGCTTTTCTGCCTGGAAACTCGACTCTGCCCTCAAGCAGCCTCTGAAGCTGCCCCAGGAGCAATTGCTCGACGTACCGGCTGGCGCTACGCCGACGGGGACATTCAATCGTCTGGAAGCCGACGGCGTGCTCGACGATGCATTCTGGTTGCGTCTGTACTGGCGCTTCAACCTGGAAGGCCAGCCACTGCACAGCGGCGAGTACCGCATGACACCCGGCCTCACTGCCGAAGGCTTGATCGGCCTGTGGCAACGTGGGGAAGTGGTGCAGTACAGCCTGACCCTGGTGGAGGGCTGGAATTTTCGCCAGGTGCGTACCGCCCTGGCCAAGCATGAAAAGATCGTGCAGACCCTTCCTGGCCTGACTGACAGCGAAGTGATGGACAAGCTTGGCCATTCGGGGGAGTTTCCCGAAGGGCGTTTCTTCCCTGACACCTATCGTTTTGTACGCGGCATGACTGACGTCGAATTCCTCAAAAAAGCCTACAACCGCCTGGACGATGTGCTCGCCCAGGAGTGGAGCAAGCGTGCCGACGATGCGCCGTACAGCGACCCTTATCAGGCACTGATCATGGCGTCTCTGGTGGAAAAGGAAACCGGCGTGCCGCAAGAGCGTGGGCAGATTGCCGGTGTGTTCGTGCGTCGCCTGAAGATCGGCATGATGCTGCAGACTGATCCCACGGTGATCTACGGCCTGGGTGAGCGCTACAACGGCAAGTTGACTCGCGCCCACCTCAAGGAAGCCAACCCCTACAACACCTACATGATCGCCGGCCTGCCGCCCACGCCTATTGCGATGGTCGGTCGTGAGGCGATCCATGCGGCGCTGAACCCGGTGCCGGGCAGCAGCCTGTATTTTGTCGCCCGTGGCGATGGCAGCCATATTTTCTCGGATAACCTGGATGCCCATAATGCCGCCGTGCGTGAGTTCCAGCTCAAGCGGCGTGGCGATTACCGCTCCAGCCCGGCACCGGTGGTCAAACCGCAGGAAGATGCAACTGCACCCGCCGAGGCACCGATTGAGCCCGCGCCGGACACCTCCGCGCCGCAAAGCCCGCAATGACTCTGACTAAGGACTGCCTGTGACTGGCTTGTTTATTACCCTGGAAGGCCCGGAAGGTGCCGGTAAAAGCACGAACCGCGACTACCTGGCCGAGCGCCTGCGTGAGCAGGGCATCGAAGTGGTGCTGACCCGCGAGCCGGGCGGTACGCCGCTGGCCGAGCGTATACGCGAAGTGCTGTTGGCCCCGGGTGACGAGCCGATGAACCCGGACACCGAGCTGCTGCTGGTATTTGCTGCCCGCGCTCAACACCTTGGCGAAGTGATTCGCCCCGCGCTGGCACGTGGCGCTGTGGTGATTTGTGATCGCTTCACGGATTCCACCTACGCCTATCAGGGTGGGGGGCGAGGTTTGTCAGTGGAGCGTATCGCCACCTTGGAAACCTTTGTACAGGGCGATGTGCGTCCCGATCTGACCCTGCTGTTCGATCTGCCGGTAGACGTGGGCATGGCCCGCGCCAGCGCTCGTGGTCGCCTGGATCGTTTCGAACTGGAAGGCTCGGTATTTTTTGACGCTGTGCGCAGCGCTTTTCTGCAACGAGCCAAGGCTGAGCCGGCGCGCTATTACCTGCTCGATGCGGCGCAACCGTTGAGCCAGGTGCAACAGGCAATTGATGCGCTGTTGCCGACTCTGTTGGAGCGCACCCGTGGCTGAGTCCTACCCGTGGCAGGACGGTCTGTGGCAGCAACTGGCCGGCCGTGCTCAACACGCCCATGCCTATTTGCTGCATGGGCCAGTGGGTATCGGTAAACGTCACCTCGCCGAGCGCTTGATGGCCAGCCTGTTGTGCCAGCGCCCGGTCAATCTGGAGGCGTGTGGTGAGTGCAAATCCTGCCTGCTGCTCAAGGCCGGCAGTCACCCGGACAACTATGTGCTGGAGCCTGAGGAAGCAGACAAGGCGATCAAGGTCGATCAGGTACGCGACCTTGTCAGCTTCGTAGTGCAGACCGCGCAGATGGGCGGGCGTAAAGTGGTGTTGATCGAGCCAGTCGAGGCGATGAACATCAACGCCGCCAACGCCTTGCTCAAAAGCCTTGAAGAACCGTCCGGTGATACCGTGCTGTTGCTAGTCAGTCATCAGTCCAGCCGCTTGTTGCCGACGATTCGCAGCCGTTGCGTGCAGCAGGCGTGCCCGTTGCCGAGTGAGGCCATGAGCCTGCAATGGCTGGCGCACGCGTTGCCGGAGTGCACCGAGCAACAACGGGTCGAGTTGCTGACCCTGGCAGCCGGTTCGCCCCTGGCGGCAGTAAAGCTGCAAGCCCAGGGTGTGCGCGAGCAGCGGGCATTGGTGGTGGATGGCGTGAAGAAGCTGCTCAAACAGGAGCTGTCCGCCACGCAATTGGCCGAAAGCGCCTGGAAGGATATTCCCCTGCTGCTGTTGTTCGACTGGTTCTGCGATTGGTCCAGCCTGATCCTGCGCTACCAGCTGACCCAGGATGAAGACGGCCTGGGCTTGGCGGATATGCGTAAGGTTGTGCAATACCTGGCGCAGAAAAGTGCTCAGGACAAAGTGCTGAACATTCAGGACTGGATCCTCGCGCAGCGCCAGAAGGTGCTCGGCAAGGCCAACCTCAACCGCGTGCTGCTGCTTGAGGCGCTGCTGGTGCAGTGGGTTGGCCTGCTCGGGCGCCGTTAATTTTCGGGGCCGACACGTGTATGGTTGGCCAAACCCTTTTCGTGACTTAAGCCCTGACTTCCTATGCTCGTAGATTCCCATTGCCACCTTGATCGTCTCGACCTTGCCCAGCACGGCGGTTCCCTCGACGCCGCCCTTGAAGCTGCTCGTCAGCGTGGGGTAGGGCACTTCCTGTGCATCGGTGTCAGCGCTGAAAACGCCGCCGATGTCAAAGCCCTGGCTGATCGCTACGCCGATGTGGATTGCTCGGTGGGCATCCACCCGCTGGACCTCAAGCCCGGCGAAGCCCCGGCTCTGGACTGGCTATTGGGCGAACTCAACCATCCACGGGTGGTGGCCATCGGCGAAACCGGCCTGGACTACCACTACGAACCTGAAGCCGCCGAGTTGCAGCAGGCGTCGTTCCGTCTGCATCTGCAAGCCGCCCGGCAGACCGGCAAGCCGGTGATCATCCACACCCGGGGAGCTCGCGCCGATACCTTGAGCTTGCTGCGCGAAGCCGCGCTGCCGCAGGCCGGTGTGTTGCATTGTTTTACCGAGGACTGGGACATGGCCAAGGCTGCCCTGGACCTGGGCTTCTATATTTCCCTGTCGGGGATCGTCACCTTTCGCAACGCCGACGCGCTGCGCGACGTGGCCCGCCAAGTGCCAGCCGACCGCCTGCTGGTGGAGACCGACTCGCCGTACCTGGCGCCCATCCCCCATCGCGGCAAGCCAAACCTGCCCGAATATGTGCGTGACGTGGCCGATTACCTGGCGATGCTGCGCGGCGAGTCTTACGAACGCTTCGCCGAGCAGACCACCGAAAACTTCAAGCGCCTGTTTCCGTTGGCCCATGTAGGCGGATAGCACGGCTGAATGGCAGGCAAAAAAAACCCGGGTTCTGGGGGGTGAATCCGGGCTAAGACCATTAGGAGTAAACAAGGGCACGCAGTCCGTCGGTACCCAGGTCGACGCTTCACTTGGGGGAGATGTCGCGCCGACAGTTGAAGTATTGATCAGTATCCGATTCAGTCCAGCCAGATCTGATCGTTTTTTAAACAGATTTGGAATACGCCCGCTTTGCTTGAGTTCTCATTGTGCAGGTGGGCAGCTCGCAGTGATGCGTCTATTTCTGACTGATATGGATAAAAACGTTGGCGTATTGAAAGTTAAGTGCGTCGCGGGTTCACATAGACATTGCCCAACGACCGTTCAGTCGGGATAATCCCTCGCATCGGGTAAATCGTATCGCCACGTATCCGTGGCCCTGCGCAACCCTCCCTATTCCGACCTTTGCAGACTTCTTCCTCATGCACAAAGAACCCCGTAAGGTCCGTGAGTTTCGCCGCCGTGAGCAGGAAATTCTCGACACCGCACTCAAGTTATTCCTCGAACAGGGCGAAGACAGCGTCACGGTAGAGATGATTGCGGATGCCGTGGGTATCGGCAAAGGCACCATCTACAAACACTTCAAGTCCAAGGCCGAGATCTACTTGCGCCTGATGCTCGACTACGAGCGCGACTTGAACGAGCTGCTGCACTCGGCCGATGTCGACAAGGACAAGGAAGCCCTGTCCCGCGCTTACTTTGAGTTCCGGATGCGTGACCCGCAACGCTACCGCCTGTTCGACCGCCTGGAAGAGAAGGTGGTCAAGGGGCACCAGGTGCCGGAAATGGTCGAGGAGCTGCACAAGATCCGCGCCTCGAACTTCGAACGCCTGACCCTGCTGATCAAGGGGCGTATCAGTGAAGGCAAGCTGGAAGACGTGCCGCCGTATTTCCACTACTGCGCCGCCTGGGCCCTGGTGCATGGTGCCGTCGCGCTGTATCACTCGCCGTTCTGGAGCAATGTGCTGGAGGACCAGGAAGGTTTCTTCCAGTTCCTGATGGACATCGGCGTGCGCATGGGCAACAAGCGCAAGCACAGCCCTGAACTGCCGGGCGCCGAGAAGAGCGGCGACACCCCTGCCACGTAAGTCATTCGCCACAGTGATGGCGCAATGATTTACTGCCAGGCGCAGTAACCCAGGAATATACTCAGGCAAGGACCTTGCTAAAAGCTGAGTTATGAGTCAGCTTTTAGCGCGCCCGAATTATCCTCTGCCGGAGTGATCCATGATCGTTGATCGTCAAGGCAGGCGTTTTCGCAATTTGCGGATCAGCCTGACTTCAGCCTGCAATTATGCGTGTACCTATTGCGTGCCTGACGGCAAGCGGCTGGTGGCTGCCCAGGATGAACTGTCGGCCGAAGCCATGGCCCGAGGCGTGGCTTACCTGATTGAAGCGGCGGGTATCGAGCGCTTGCGCATTACCGGCGGTGAGCCGTTGGTCAGCCCCAAGTTGGAAGCCTTCATGGGGGCGGTAGGGCAGATGGGCCTGAGCGACATCAGCCTGACCACCAATGGCCAACTGCTGGCGCGCAAACTGCCGTTGCTGGTGGCTGCCGGCATTCGGCGCATCAACGTTTCCCTCGACACCCTGGATGCCGATGCCTTTCGCAGTATCGCCCGTGGCGGCGACCTGGCCACCGTGCTCGATGGCATGGACCAGGCCAGCGCGGCCGGCATCAAGATCAAGGTCAATATGGTGCCATTGCGTGGCCAGAACCTGGATCAGGTGATGCCTCTGCTCGATTACTGCCTGGAGCGTGGCTACGAGCTGCGCTTTATCGAATTGATGCGCATGGGGCACTTGGCGAAAGACTCCAACGCATTCCTCCAGCAATTTGTCAGCTTGCAGCAATTGCTCAGCCTGATCGGTGAGCGCCACGAATACCTGCAAGCCAACGCACCCGTCGACGCTACCGCCGTACGCTACGAAGTTCCGGGCAAGGGCTTCTTTGGCGTGATCGCCAATGAAAGCGTACCGTTCTGCCGTACCTGCTCGCGCCTGCGGCTGTCGTCCACGGGCTGGCTGCATGGCTGCTTGTCTTCGAGCAATCGCCACTACGTCGGTGACTTGCTCGATCAACCGCGTCACCAGGCCTTGCCGGCCTTGCAGGGCTTGTTGATGAAAGCACTGGGCGACAAGCAGGAAGTGGCGTTTTCGGGCGGTGCGACAATCATGAAGATCATCGGCGGCTAATGTAGATCTTCCGGGTCCTACATTCGCTGTACGTTGCCCCTCAAGCTGGCGCAGAACCTGCATCTCACGCCCATTCGCCGGTTTTCCGTCACCGGCTTCTGGAGGATTAGGATGCGTAGTCTGGTTTTACTGTTGGCGGGGTTGGCCCTGAGTGGTTGCATGACCGTCAGCGATATGGCCGAAGGCACTCGCTATCAGATGAGCGATGCCGGGCTGCTCGACCATAGCGATACCCGGCGTACGGCCTCGGTGCGCATACAGCCCGATTCCTTTGTGTTTATTGCCCAGGGCGCCTTCGTGCCGCCGGGCAGCGCGTACCCGCGACCTAACGTAGTCGCCGAGGAAGCGTTCAACGGTTTTGTCGAATATTTCCCCATGGTCCGGCGTGCCCGTCAACCCGAAGGTCTTGAGCAGGCCATGGCTGAAGCCCGCGAGGCGGGTGCTCACTACTTGCTGTATTGCCGCTTTGCGGCAGCCGATGACCGTATCGGCAACGCCGATGAGTGGACCGATCAGCAAGCCCTGGACCGCCTGGGACTGGACAGCGGTGTCATCCAGGTCATGTTGATCGAGACCAGCACCCAGTATTTGATTGATACTGCACGTATTCGCAGTCGTGGCGGTTTACTGACGTTCCACGACACATCGCCACAAGATCTGATTGCCCGCCCCCTGGCGCAATACGCCCGAGGCTTGCTGGGCATGAGCAATCAGTAGACCCGAGGAGAGCCCCCATGACCGATTCCGCCAAGGCCAATGACCTATTGGCCCAACTGCCAAAGGGCAAGGGGCCGGCACCGGTGCATCTGTGGAACCCGGATTTTTGCGGCGACATCGATATGCGCATTGCTCGCGACGGCACCTGGTTTTACCAGGGCACGCCCATCGGGCGAAAGCCGATGGTCAAACTGTTTTCAAATATCCTGCGCCGCGACGGCGATGATTATTTCCTGGTGACTCCGGTAGAAAAAGTCGGCATCAAGGTCGACGATGTGCCATTTGTGGCGATAACCCTGGATGTGCAGGGGCAGGGCGAAAGCCAGATCTTGCGCTTTACCACCCATGTCGACGAGCAGATCGAGGCCGGCCTTGAACATCCGTTGCGGGTGGTGATCGACCCGGTCACCCAGGAACCTGCACCCTATGTGCGAGTTCGCACCAACCTTGAAGCCCTTGTGCATCGCAACGTGTTCTACCAATTGGTGGAACTGGCGGTGACGCGTCCGATCAACGGTCAAAACTGGCTTGGCGTCTGGAGCGGCGGGGAATTTTTTCCCATCGGCCTGGAACCCTGAGGCTGATTTTACCTTCACCCTGAAATAATTTCCTTGCCGTAAACGGCCGCTTTCGGTTATCAATTTGTACATGATTAGACATGTTCGATTTGATAAGAAAAAACGCGTCGTCGACGAGCTCATCCGCCGTATCGAGGGTGGGGTCATGGCCGACGGTTTGCTGTTGCCGGGTGAGCATCAATTGGCCGAGGAGTTCGCGGTCAGCCGTGGCACGCTGCGCGAAGCGCTGGCCGAGCTCAAGCGTCGCAACTACATCGCCACCCAGAGTGGGGTTGGCTCCATCGTCACCTTTGATGGCATGGTCCTCGACCAACGCAGCGGTTGGGCTCAGGCCCTGGCCGACACGGGCGCCCAAGTGAACACCGACGTATTGCGTTTCGAAGCCGTGACGCGCCCGGACCTGTTCAGCCGTTTTGGCACCGAGCAATTTATTGCCCTGGACCGCCGCCGGAGTACGTCCGATGGGACTGCGGTGTCCCTGGAACGCTCGTTGATGCCGGCGGTGGGCGGCCTGGAAAGCCTGCCCCGCATTGGCCTGATCGACGATTCCCTGACCATTACCCTGGCGGCCTACGGTTACGTGGGGGCCGAAGGTGACCAGTGGATCGGTGCCGAACCCCTGAGCGATGAAGATGCTCAATTGCTCGGGCGCGCTACCGGCACCGTATTTCTCAAAGCTTCGCGCACCACCTACGACCGTCGCGAGCGCTTCATGGAGCATGTCGAAAGCTTGCTCGACCCGTTGCACTTTCGTCTGCATCTGCAATTTGGAGCTGCCAAATGACCCGGGAAGAACGCGCACTCGGTGCCTTCTACGGCCTGGCCCTGGGCGATGCCCTGGGTATGCCCACACAATCGTTGAGCCGCGAGCAGGTCAAAGCGCGCTTCGGAGCCATCACCGCTCTGGAAGACGCCGACGCCGACCAGCCCATCGCACCGAACATGCCCGCCGGTTCCATTACCGATGACACCGAGCAGGCCATCCTGGTCGCGCAGCTGCTGGTGCAAGGCCAAGGTCATATCGAACCTGCCGTGCTTGCCCAGCGCCTGATCGACTGGGAAGCGGGAATGCGTGCCAAGGGTTCTCAGGACTTGCTCGGACCTTCGACCAAGCGGGCGATCGATATGATCCTTGTCGGCCATACGCCGCAAGAGTCTGGACGCTACGGCACCACCAATGGCGCGGCCATGCGCATCACGCCGGTGGGTATCGCCGCCGATGTCAGTGAGACGGCGCCGTTTATCCAGGCGGTGATCCAGGCTTGCCAGGTCACCCATAACACCAGCCTGGGTATCTCCAGCGCCGCGGCTGTGGCGGCGGTGGTCTCTGCCGGTATTAATGGCGTGGACCTGGGCGAAGCCTTGAACATCGGCACGCAGGTCGCCCAGCAGGCTGAAAGCCATGGGCACTGGGTGGCCGGTGGGCGCATTGCCACCCGCATCAGTTGGGCCCGCACCCTGAGCGTCGGCAGTGACGACAAGGCCCTGTTTGCCGATTTGCTCTACGAATTGATCGGGACGTCTGTTGCCTCGCAGGAGTCGGTGGTGGTGTCGTTCGCCCTGGCACAGCAAGTCGCGTCCGGTGATATGAATGCCTTCGAAGCGCTGTGCCTGGCCGCCAGCCTGGGGGGCGACACCGACACGATCGCCGCGATCCTGGGGGCCATGCTCGGCGCATGCCTGGGAATGCAGTGCTGGCCAGAGGCGCTGATCGAGCAGGTCAAGCAGGTCAATGGCCTGGACTTGCAGCCGCTGGTCCAAGCGTTATTGGCCTTGCGATAAACACGGAACTAAATGTGGGAGCTGGCTTGCCTGCGACAGCGGTTTTCCAGTGGCTGCTGGGCTGGTTGACACGCCCCAATCGCAGGCAAGCCAGCTCCCACATTAAAAAGCGTTGAGTCAGGAAGACTGGATAAAGATTCGACTCGCTGCCACAACCACAACAATACAGGCACCAGGAGCACCCTTTCATGAGCAGTACCTCTAGCGGCCAAAGCGCCGGCCAGTTGGAAACACGCGGCATCGAGCCGGTCCCGGAAGGCGAGTGCAATGGCCATCCGCTGCAACTGTTCTGGGTATGGTTTGCCGCCAATATCAGCATCCTCGGCTTGCCGCTCGGCGCGACGTTGGTCGCGTTCCGGGGCTTGGCCATCTGGCAGGCGATTATCGTCGCAATCCTTGGCGCGGCTGGCTCCTTTGCGGTAGTAGGCATCATCTCCATCGCTGGCCGCCGTGGGCGCGCGCCCAGCCTGACGTTATCCCGCGCTATCTTTGGCGTACGCGGCAATATCGGCCCGACAGTGGTCTCGCTGATGTCGCGCCTGGGTTGGGAAACCGTCAACACCACCACTGCCGCCTTTGTGTTGCTGTCGTTGTGTTCGATCCTGTTCGGTTCGGCGGTAGAGGCGAAAAGCGCCCCCGTGCTCACGTTGATCTTCATTGCTATCTTTGTGCTGCTGACCCTGGCCGTGTCCGGCCTCGGCCACGCCACATTGCTGGTGATCCAGAAGTGGGCCACTTATGTATTTGGCGGTTTGAATATCCTGGTGGGCGGCTTTCTGTGCGCCACCATCGACTGGAGCGCGGTGTTCAATGCCACCCCTGCGCCGTTAAGCGCGATGATCATCGGCGTCGGCACCATGGCCGCCGGCACCGGCATTGGTTGGGCCAACGCTGGTGCCGATATGTCGCGCTACCAGCACCGCAGCGTCAAGGCTGTACGCCTGGTGGCCAGCGCCGCTTTTGGCGCGGGTATCCCGCTGGTGTTGCTGATTACCCTGGGCGGCCTGCTGTCGGTGGGTAACAACGACCTGGCGTCGGCCACCGATCCGATCATCGCAATCCGCGACATGCTGCCGACCTGGATGGCGGTGCCTTACCTGATCACCGCGTTCGGCGGGCTGTTGCTGTCGAACAACCTGTCGGTGTATTCGGCCGGTCTGACGACGTTGACCCTGGGTTTGAAGGTCAAGCGCGTGCACGCGGTGATTGTCGATATCGTGGCGATCTTTGCCGGCTCCATCTATTTCATGCTGATTGCCGACAGCTTCTATGGCCCGTTCATCACCTTCATTTCGCTGCTGGCGGTGCCGATTACGGCGTGGGTCGGGATCTTCGTGGTCGACTTGATCCACCGGCATTACTACAGCCCCAAGGACCTGCTGGACGTCAGCCCGAGCAGCGCTTACTGGTATCGCGGCGGCGTGGAGTGGCGGGCCTTCGGCGCCTGGGCCGTGGCCATCGTGCTGGGGTTCAGCTTCACCACCATCGGCACCACCGCGCAAAATATCTGGTTCGCAGGGCCGCTGTCCGACTCCTGGTTGGGCCACAACGGCCTGGGCTGGATCGTCACCTTCCTGGTGGCTGGCGGCCTTTATGCGGTACTGGGCGGCGCGGCTGATCGTCGTCCGGCTTTGATAGAGAGCACCCATGCCTAGATTGCTGCATACCGGCCAGGTCATTGTCGACTTGGTCATGGCCCTCGACACGCTGCCGGCCACCGGTGGTGACGTGCTGGCCCAATCTGCCAGTTTTGAAGCAGGCGGTGGCTTCAACGTCATGGCGGCCGCGCGGCGCAATGGTATGTCGGTGGTTTACCTGGGGCGCCACGGCAATGGCCGGTTCGGCGACTTGGCCCGCGCCGCGATGCAGGCTGAAAAGATTGATATGGCGTTGGCGGCGAGCAGCGAGAAAGACACCGGTTTGTGTGTGTCCCTGACCGAGGCCACCACGGAGCGTACGTTTATTTCCCATATCGGCGCCGAGGGTGAATTGAGTGCCGAGGATTTGGCCAGGATCGTTCCGCTCGCCGATGACTACGTGTACGTCAGTGGCTACAGCCTGCTCCTCGACGGTAAGGCGCAGGCGCTGATCGACTGGCTGTTGGCGCTGCCGCGAGAGACCGTGGTGGTGTTTGATCCCGGACCGCTGGTCAAGGCGCCGGATTCGGCTTTGATGCGTGCGTTGTTGCCACGTATCGATATCTGGACCAGCAATGGCCCGGAAGCTCTGGCGTTTACCGGTGCCCTCGAACTTGCCGCCGCGTTGCCTGAGTTGAGTCGACATCTGCCTGCACACACGTTGTTGGTGGTACGTGATGGGCCCAATGGTTGCTGGGTAGGGCGCACGGCTGAAATTGAACATGTACTCGGTTTCAAGGTGCAAGCGGTCGACAGCAACGGTGCGGGGGATGCGCACGCAGGGGTGTTTATTGCCGGCTTGGCGCAGGGCTTGAAACCTGTCGAGGCGGCGCGTCGAGCGAATGCTGCGGCGGCGTTGGCGGTGACGCGTTGGGGGCCGGCCACATCACCTGCCACTGCCGAGGTCGATGCACTACTCAGGGAATAAACACACGTCAAAATGTGGGAGGGGGCTTGCTCCCGATAGCGGTGTATTAGCCAGTTCATCTATAGCTGACCCACTGCAATCGGGGGCAAGCCCCCTCCCACATTTTGAATCTATGTTTAGCCTGCTTTTTTCAACGCCAGGATCAATTCATGTTTACGCATGGTCGAGCGGCCCGGAATGTTCTTGGCTCGCGCCTCCTTCATCAGGCCCTCCTTGGTTTGCGTACCTAACGAAGCCCCACTGCTGCGCGGGTGCCCCTCACGGCTGGCTGCCGCGCGCTTGGCCGAATCCTGGCGGTCCTGAGACTTCTTCGCCGGCGCTTTGCGCTGGCCCGATCCGCCGGCCTTTTCACCGCCGCCGGACTGCTTGTTGACGGTGGCCCAGGCCCGGGCTTCAGCTTCTTCCCTGGATAATCCCTTGTGCTCGTAACTGTCTTCGATATGAGCGGCCTTGCGTTTCTGTTCGGCGGTGTATTTGGCTTTGCTTCCACGAGGCATCGCTAAAACTCCTTCTGGCCCCCGTCACGGGGCCAGACCAGAAAATGGATTACTGAGGGCTCGCACCGTCGAGCTTGCGGGCCTCATCCACACCCGAAGCGGTGAGCTTGATCGGCAGGTTCAACGAATATTCACCGGCGTCGTCGGTGGTCACATGCCCATCCTTGATCAACCCGCGGTCTTGCAGAAACGCCAAGACACTGGCGACTTCTTTCTCACCGCGGTAGTTGTCCAGTACCTCCTTGCCCAAACCCTGGGGGTGAGCGTGCAACAGGCGGGTGAGGACTTCTTTTTCAAGGTTTCTATCGACGTTCATGTGTACCTCTTCACTGGGAAATGATCGGGTGTCCGTCTTGCCAGGGATACATCAAGGCGCAGGTTGTTTCGGTGCGCCCGGCAGGTTCGAGTCGTCGCCTTTATTGATCTTCGGCTCATTGACCGATGGGCCCATTTTGCCGTTGCCGACGGCAGCCGGGGCCTGGCGCTGGGTATCATGGCCTTGGGTGCGAGGGTCTGCACCGTTGGTGTTGTCGATGATCGCGCCGCCGTTGGTATCCAGGCCAGTGCCCATGGATTTCTGCGATTCAGTCGTTGCATCGGGCGTTGGGTCGGTGGGGCCGGTCGACGAAGTTGCGGCAAAGGCGCTCAGGGACGCAGCGGACAGCAGGCCGGTGAGGGCGAGGGCAGCAAATTTGGAATTTTTCATGAGGGTGTCTCCATATGATTAATGTCCTTACCCTTTATTGGTCAGCCACCCTTGGCTGTTCGTGCCTTGAGGGCGACGAACGGTACTTCGCTAGCTGTAAGTTTTTGTGTGCCGGTTGCGGGAAATGCGCTGCAATCGGTCATCAAACCGCCTTAGTATGTGGGCTTTGAAATTGCCCAAGGCGCGCCCATGACCATCGAGATTCGCCCCGCCGTACCCAGCGATGCTGCGCAGATCCTGAGTTTCATCACCGAGCTTGCCGAATATGAGAAAGCCCGGCACGAAGTGATCGCCAGCGTGGTGGATATCGAACGCAGCCTGTTCAGCGAGGGCGCTACCGCCCACGGCCTTATCTGCCTGCGCGACGGTTTGCCGATTGGTTTTGCCGTGTTCTTTTTCAGCTACTCCACCTGGCTGGGCAGCAACTGCCTGTACCTGGAAGACTTGTATATCAACCCGGAGCAACGCGGCGGCGGGGCGGGTAAGAAGCTGTTGCGCCACTTGGCGAAGATCGCCTGCGATAACGGCTGCGGGCGTTTCGAGTGGAGCGTGCTGGACTGGAATGAACCGGCGATTGCTTTCTACAAATCCATCGGCGCGCAGCCTCAGGAAGAATGGGTGCGCTATCGCATGGAAGGCGATGCACTGAGGGATTTTGCCCAAGGCTGACCAACAGCCGAAACCGGCCATCAATGGCCGGTTTTTTTATGCTCTCTCTCACAATGTGGGATGTAAATTTATATATTGAGATATTTCAAGGTCTGGGTTTATAGTCGCCTGCATCAGCACTCACTACCAAAAATAAAACAGGTGAAGCGATGCAGGCACAACCGTTGTCCCTACCTGCCGTGCCCGAGCCTACTTACGGCGAACGGTTGAAGAACAAGGTGGTGATCATCACCGGCGCTGCGCAAGGCATTGGCGAGGCAATAGTGGCGTGCTTCCAGGCCCAGCAGGCGCGGTTGGTGATTGCGGACATCCAGGGCGAGAAAATCGAAAAGATCGCCGCCCATTGGCGCGAACGCGGCGCCCAGATTGACGCACAGCCCGTAGATATCACCTCCAGGGCGCAATGGCAGGCGCTGGTCGACCTTGCCATCGAGCGCTTCGGGCGTGTGGACGTGCTGGTCAATTGCGCCGGGGTCAATGTGTTTCGCGACCCGCTGGAAATGACCGACGAGGATTGGCGCCGCTGTTTCGCCATCGACCTCGATGGTGCCTGGTACGGTTGCCGTGCGGTGCTGCCGCATATGATCGCGCAGGGCATCGGCAACATCATCAATATTGCCTCCACCCATTCCAGCCACATCATCCCCGGCTGTTTTCCTTATCCCGTCGCCAAGCATGGCCTGCTCGGCCTCACTCGCGCCCTGGGCATCGAATACGCGCCCAAGGGCATCCGCGTAAACGCTATCGCCCCGGGCTATATCGAAACCCAGCTGAACGTCGACTATTGGAACGGGTTCCCCGACCCCCACGCCGAACGTCAGCGCGCGTTTGACCTGCACCCGCCCAAGCGCATCGGCCAACCCGTTGAGGTGGCGATGACCGCGCTGTTTCTGGCGACCGACGAGGCCCCCTTTATCAACGCCACTTGCCTGATGATCGATGGCGGGCGTTCGGTGATGTACCACGACTGAATCGTTTTTCAATAACAAAAAAGAGGTGGTTCATGTTCAAGAAGACTCTTGGCGCTGTGGCGCTGGCGATGGTGTTCAGCGGCTTTGTTTCGGCTGAAGAAGTGAAGATCGGCTTTCTGGTCAAGCAGGCCGAAGAGCCGTGGTTCCAGACTGAATGGGCCTTTGCCGAAAAAGCCGGCAAGGAGCATGGCTTCACGGTGATCAAGATCGCCGTGCCCGATGGCGAGAAGACCCTCTCGGCCATCGACAGCCTGGCCGCCAACGGCGCCAAGGGTTTTGTGATCTGCCCACCGGACGTGTCCCTGGGCCCGGCCATCGTCGCCAAGGCCAAGGTCAACGGCCTGAAAGTGATGGCCG
>NZ_JYLN01000017.1 GCF_001439735.1 Pseudomonas paralactis | reverse complement strand
CGGCTGACAAAGACTGATTGATCGTCGTATGCTTTTTCATGGGCTCGCCCTCGCTGTCGTTGGCTTCTATAAGAATGCCACCGTGGCGCATAGACGCCTCGGCTTGGGCGAGTCCATCTAATTACAGTTACAGCTGTTCGGCCCCCAGAGCAGTGACGATTTGCGAGAGCGCCGCCGACTCACCCTTGATGCGCACCTTCAAGCCATCGATCTCGCGA
The DNA here is from genome assembly GCF_001439735.1 of Pseudomonas paralactis. Classification (GTDB taxonomy): domain Bacteria; phylum Pseudomonadota; class Gammaproteobacteria; order Pseudomonadales; family Pseudomonadaceae; genus Aquipseudomonas; species Aquipseudomonas paralactis. The sequence continues at coordinate 52,329 of NZ_JYLN01000017.1, read as the reverse complement.
CGCTGCGGGTAATGCTTGCGCAGCAGGTCGAAGGCCTTGCGTTGTTCTTCCACGGTGCCCACCAGGCTGCGACGAAAATCCGCGTCGTCACGGCGCGGGTCGTACACGCTGCGGCACAGAGTCGCCAAGGCCCAGGCCGGATCGGTTGACGCGGTCAGGTGGACTTCGTCCAGCCACGGTGCCGGCAATAAATCACTGAGCTGAACGCTTGGCTCCTGGCCCAGGTGCGCGCACAACGCCTGGTAGATCTGCGCAGTGCCGCGCTGCTTGCCATCCAGGCTGTAACCGGCAATGTGCGGCGTGGCCAGCACGCACAGGTCGGCCAGGTCGACATCCACCTCGGGCTCGCCTTCCCACACGTCCAGCACCGCTTGCAGGTCTTCACGGGCCAGCAACACCTCGCGCAGGGCGGCGTTGTCCACCACCGCCCCACGGCTGGCGTTGATCAGCCAGGTGCCGGGCTTGAGTTGCTCCAGGCGCTGGCGGTCGAATAAATGCCAGGTGGCGCCATTGACGGACTTGATCAACGGCGTGTGCAGACTGATCACGTCGCACTGCTCGATGATCTGCTGCAGGCTGACGTAGTCGCCGTCTTCGGCGATCTGGCGCGGCGGGTCGCACACCAGCACGTTCCAACCCAGGCCCTTGAGTACCTTGATCAGCCGCCCGCCGACTTCACCGGCACCGACGACACCATAGGTGCGCTGACCCAGTTCGACGCCTTCGATTTCGGCCAGGGTGTGCAAGCTGCCGAGCACGTAGTCCACGACCCCACGCGCATTGCAGCCAGGCGCGCTGGCCCACTGAATACCTGCCCGCTTGAAAAAGTCCAGGTCCAGGTGGTCGGTGCCGATGGTGCAGGTGCCGACAAAGCGTACGTTGCTGCCTTCCAGCAGGGCACGGTTGACGTTGGTCACCGAGCGCACCAGCAGCACGTCGGCCTGCTCGACGGTGGCGCGGTCGATAGAACGGCCGGGAACGCGGCGAATCTCGCCAAACCCCTGAAAAAAGTCATCAAGCAGCGGGATATTTTCGTCGGCAACAATCAGCATGGCAGGCTCCTTTGGCGGATCAGCAGTGTACAGAAGATCCTGTGTCGGAGCTGGCCTGGGCGCATTGCTTACAAATCCCTAACACAGGTTTTTTCCTGACCACTGCGTCAAAGCGTAGAATCCGCCGTTCTTGCGACTGCCTTTTTTATTGGACACCTGTACGTGAACACTGCCACCGCTACCCTCTCCCGCCCCGCCCGTGTCAGCCGGGAGGTGCGCGGCCTGCTGACGCTGGCCCTACCGATCATGATCGGCCAACTGGCAACCACTGCGATGAGTTTTGTCGATGCGGTGATGGCCGGGCGTGTCAGCCCCCAGGACCTGGCGGCGGTCGGCCTGGGTAACTCGATCTGGATCCCGGTGTACCTGCTGATGACCGGCACCCTGCTGGCCACCACGCCGAAGGTTGCCGAGCGTTATGGCGCGGGCAAACTCACCGAAATAGGGCCGTTGGTGCGCCAGTCGTTGTGGCTGGCGGTGGTAGTTGGCCTCTGCGGCGCGCTGCTGTTGCTGTGCGCCGAGCCGATCCTCCATGCGATGAAGGTCGAGCCCGACCTGATCAAGCCGTCCATGGGTTACCTGCATGGCATCGCCGCGGGGATGCCGGCGATCGCGCTGTATTACGTGCTGCGCTGTTTCAGTGATGGCCTGGGTCGTACGCGACCAAGCATGGTCATGGGCCTGTGTGGCCTGGCGCTGAATATTCCACTGAACTACATCTTCATCTACGGCCACTTCGGCGTGCCGGCCATGGGCGGTGTGGGTTGCGGCTGGGCCACGGCCATTGCGATGTGGGTGATGATGCTCGGCCTGGCTGGCTGGACGCGTTGGGGCCCGGCGTACCAGAGCAGCGAACTGTTCAAGCGCTTCGACTGGCCGCAATGGACGGTGATCAAGCGCATCCTGGGCATCGGCCTGCCGATCGGCGTGGCGATCTTCGCCGAGTCGAGCATATTTGCAGTGATTGCCCTGTTGCTGGGCAGCCTGGGCGCGACCGTGGTTTCCGGCCATCAGATCGCACTGAACGTCAGCTCCCTGGTATTCATGATCCCCTATTCCCTGAGCATGGCCGTGACCGTGCGCGTCGGCCAGGCCCTGGGCCGTGGCGAACCGCGTGAGGCACGCTTCGCCGCCGGGGTCGGCATGGGCACTGCACTGGCCTATGCCTGCCTGTCGTGCAGCCTCATGCTGCTGTTTCGTGAGCAGATCGCGGCGATCTATACGCCCGACCCGGTGGTAATCCACCTGGCGTCGATGCTGATTGTGTTCTCGGCGCTGTTCCAGTTCTCCGACTCGATCCAGGTCACCGCCGCCGGCGCATTGCGCGGCTATCAGGACACCCGGGTGACCATGGTGCTGACCTTGTTCGCCTATTGGGGCGTGGGCCTGCCGGTGGGTTACGCCCTGGGCCTGACCAACTGGCTCGGTGAGCCCAGCGGCCCGAGCGGTTTATGGCAAGGTCTGATCGTGGGCTTGAGCTGTGCGGCGGGGATGTTGGTGGTGCGCCTGGCGCGCAGTGCACGCCGACGCATTCGGGTCCAGTAGGAGCGAGCTTGCTCGCGAAAAACGTTAACGATAACGCAGCGTTCCTGATTTAACGCGGCGCTCTCTGGTTTTTCGCGAGCAAGCTCGCTCCTACAAGGGTTCCGGGTCACTCGACTTTCTTGCGGATCCAGTACAGGTAGGTGCCAGCATCTTCCTGCTGACGCACCAGTTCATGGTCGAGAAACACGCAGAACTTGGGGATATCGCGACGGGTCGACGGGTCGGTCGCGATCACCTTGAGCAGGCCGCCCGCCGGCAGGTCGCGGATGTGCTGGTGCAGCATCATCACGGGTTCCGGGCAGTTGAGGCCGGTGGCGTCGAGGGTGCCGTCGACAGGCTGTTCAAGACTCATACTTCACTCCTAAAACTGGCACCGCTCAACAATGTGGGAGCGGGCTTGCCCGCGATGACGGGGGCACATTCAACATAAACTTCGACTGTTATACCGCTTTCGCAGGCAAGCCAGCTCCCACATTTAATATCAGCGGCCTTTGGATTTCTTTACATCTACCAGGCGGCGCAGGTGACATGTCACTTCTTCGCGATCATGGTAGAGCTGCTTGCAGCCGATCTCCACACGAATGCCACGCGCCTTGAAGCCCTCTTCGATGCGCTCCAGCAAACGCTTCACTTCGGCGTAACGCTGTTTCATCGGCAGCTTCAGGTTGACCACCGCCTCGCGGCAATGCCCTTCGCCAATCCACGTTTCCAAGAGTGCCGCGTTGCGAGCGGGCTTCTCAACGATATCGCAGACCATCCAGTCCACCGGCTGCTTGGGCACGAAGGTAAAGCCGTCAGCCATCAGGTGTTGCACCAGGCCGGTATCCATCAGGCTTTCGGCCATGGGGCCGTTGTCGATAGCGGTGACCAGCATGCCACGGTTGACCAGTTGCCAGGTCCAGCCGCCCGGCGCTGCACCGAGGTCCACGCCAGTCATGTCGCCGTGCAGGCGCTCGTCCCACTGATCACGGGGAATAAAGTGATGCCAGGCTTCTTCCAGCTTCAGGGTCGAGCGGCTGGGCGCGTCACGCGGGAACTTGAGGCGCGGGATGCCCATCGGCCACATCGCCGAGTTATTCGACTCGGCCAGGCCCATGAACACTTCACGGCCACTTTTGAAGGTCAGCAGCAGGCGCGGCTTGCTCGGGTCGTCCACCAGCTTGCCGGCGTTAAGCAGAGCTTTGCGCAGGTGCACTTCGAACTTCTTGCAGAAGTTGGAGAGTTCCTTGCCGTCATTGGTGTCGACCATTTCCAGCCACAGGCTGCCGCACGTCGGGAACTCGCGCAGGTGGGCGAGGATCACGCTGATACGGTCGGTTTCCGGCAGGTCGATAAACACCCCGCGCGCCCACTGCCTTGGGAAGATCAGCTCGGCAAAGCGCTGGCCGTGCATCAGGCGCTGGGCGCCGTCTTCTTCAGTGCAGACAAATTCGGCGCAGGCGCTGCCGGTTTTGGCCTTGGCATAGCCGGACACGTTCAGGCGCGCGGCGTGTTCCGCGATCTCGGAACAGACTTCGCCTTCAAAACCCGGGCGGCAGTGCATAAAAAGGGTGTTCATCGACTCTCCTGGTGAATCAACTGACCTTGCGCTATCGCAATGCCTGTCATGAAAACGCGCGCATGATAGCCGAGTTCGGAACCTTGGGCTCGGCGATAGAGTCCAGTTATTAGCCTGCTAATGAAAACAGCGCTAACGTGTTAGCTCTGTTCGTCCCGTCAGGTCCGTAGCCGTGCGGACCATAAGGAGTCATGTAATGTCATCCCTTGATAGCCTGAGAACCCTTAAGACACTGCAAATAGACAGCAAGACCTACCACTACTTCAGCCTGCCCGAAGCCGCCAAGAGCCTGGGTGATCTGGACAAGCTGCCGATGTCGCTCAAGGTGCTGCTGGAAAACCTGCTGCGCTGGGAAGATGCCAAGACCGTTACCGGCACCGACCTCAAAGCCATCGCCGCCTGGCTCAAAGAGCGCCAGTCGGACCGCGAGATCCAGTATCGCCCCGCCCGCGTGCTGATGCAGGACTTTACCGGGGTACCCGCCGTGGTCGACCTGGCCGCCATGCGCGCCGCCGTGGCCAAGGCCGGCGGTGACCCGCAGCGCATCAACCCGCTGTCGCCGGTGGACCTGGTGATCGACCACTCGGTGATGGTCGACAAGTTCGGCAGCCACAGTGCCTTTGAGCAGAACGTCGACATCGAAATGCAGCGTAACGGAGAACGCTACGCCTTCCTGCGCTGGGGCCAGAGCGCCTTTGACAACTTCAGCGTGGTACCGCCGGGTACCGGCATCTGCCACCAGGTCAACCTCGAATACCTGGGCCGCACCGTGTGGACCAAAGAGGAAGACGGCCGCACCTACGCCTTCCCCGACACCCTGGTTGGCACCGACTCCCACACCACCATGATCAACGGCCTTGGCGTACTGGGCTGGGGCGTGGGCGGGATCGAAGCCGAAGCGGCCATGCTCGGCCAGCCGGTGTCGATGCTGATCCCGGAAGTGATCGGCTTCAAACTCACCGGCAAGCTCAAGGAAGGCATCACCGCCACCGACCTGGTGCTCACCGTGACGCAAATGCTGCGCAAGAAAGGCGTGGTGGGTAAATTCGTCGAATTCTACGGTGATGGCCTGGCCGATTTGCCCCTGGCAGACCGTGCCACCATCGCCAATATGGCGCCGGAATACGGCGCTACCTGCGGCTTTTTCCCGGTGGATGAGGTGACCCTGGACTACCTGCGTCTGTCCGGTCGCCCGGCTGAAACGGTCAAACTGGTGGAGGCCTATACCAAGGCCCAGGGCCTGTGGCGCAACGCCGGTCAGGAACCGGTGTTCACCGACACCCTGGCCCTGGACATGGGCAGCGTCGAAGCCAGCCTTGCCGGGCCCAAGCGCCCGCAAGACCGGGTATCGCTGCCGAATGTCGGCCAAGCGTTCAGCGACTTCCTCGACCTGCAATTCAAGCCCACCAGTAAGGAAGAAGGCCGCCTGGAAAGCGAAGGCGGTGGCGGTGTAGCCGTGGGCAACGCCGACCTGGTCGGCGAGGCCGATTATGAATATGAAGGCAACACCTATCGCCTGAAAAACGGCGCGGTGGTAATCGCCGCGATCACCTCCTGCACCAACACTTCCAACCCCAGCGTGATGATGGCGGCCGGGCTGGTGGCGAAAAAGGCCGTGGAAAAAGGCCTGACCCGCAAGCCCTGGGTGAAAAGCTCGCTGGCACCGGGTTCCAAGGTGGTCACCGACTACTACAAGGCGGCGGGCCTCACCCAGTACCTGGACAAGCTCGGCTTCGACCTGGTGGGCTACGGCTGCACCACCTGCATTGGTAACTCGGGCCCGCTGCCGGAGCCGATTGAAAAAGCCATCCAGAAAGCCGACCTCGCCGTCGCTTCGGTGTTGTCCGGTAACCGCAACTTCGAAGGCCGCGTGCACCCCTTGGTGAAAACCAACTGGCTGGCCTCGCCGCCCCTGGTAGTCGCCTACGCATTGGCCGGTACCGTGCGCATCGATATCAGCAGCGAGCCGCTGGGCAATGACCAGCAGGGTAATCCGGTGTACCTGAAGGACATCTGGCCCAGCAGCCAGGAAATCGCTGACGCCGTCGCCCAGGTCAGCACCAGCATGTTCCACAAGGAATACGCCGAGGTGTTTGCCGGTGACGAGCAATGGCAGGCGATCGAAGTGCCGCAAGCGGCGACCTACGTGTGGCAAAAGGACTCCACTTACATCCAGCACCCACCGTTCTTCGATGACATTGGCGGCCCGCTGCCGGTGATCAAGGACGTCAAGGGCGCCAATGTGCTGGCGTTGCTGGGGGATTCGGTGACCACTGACCACATCTCCCCTGCCGGTAATATCAAGACCGACAGCCCCGCCGGGCGCTACCTGCGCGAGCAAGGCGTGGAACCGCGTGACTTCAACTCCTACGGCTCACGCCGTGGCAACCATGAAGTGATGATGCGCGGCACCTTTGCCAACATCCGTATCCGCAATGAAATGCTCGGCGGCGAAGAAGGCGGTAACACGCTGTATATCCCCACCGGCGAAAAAATGGCGATCTACGATGCGTCGATGAAGTACCAGGCCTCAGGTACACCCCTGGTGGTGATCGCAGGCCAGGAATACGGCACCGGCTCCAGCCGCGACTGGGCGGCCAAGGGCACTAACCTGCTGGGCGTCAAGGCGGTGATCGCCGAGAGCTTCGAGCGTATCCACCGCTCCAACCTGGTAGGCATGGGCGTGTTGCCGTTGCAGTTCAAGCTGGATCAGAACCGCAAGACGCTCAAGCTCAACGGCAAGGAGAAGATCGACATCCTCGGGCTGACCGATGCCGAGATCGAGCCGCGCATGAACCTGACGTTGGTGATCACTCGGGACGATGGCAGCAGCGAGAAGGTTGAGGTGCTGTGCCGGATTGATACCTTGAATGAAGTGGAGTACTTCAAGGCCGGTGGGATCTTGCACTACGTGCTGCGCCAGTTGATCGCCTCTTAAGAGCAACGCTGATCAAAGGTGGGAGCTGGCTTACCTGCGAAAGCGGTGGGTCAGCCAACTTTTTTATAGCCACTGCCAACCGTAACCACGATGCGAAGCGAGTCGCTCTTGCTCTTGATCTGCTTTTGATCTTGATCTTAGGCGCCCCGTCAAACCACGCTGGCCGGAATTCGACAGGGATTTGGGGGGTAAACCGGCAGGGATGCCGGTTTAGCCGCCCCGCGCCATGGATGGCGCGTGGCGGCGGCCCCCCAAATCCATGGCGGATTACGGGCACACCGAGCCTAGGCGAGGTGCCGAGTGGTGGGGCAAGAGCCCTTTGGTTACTTTGGGGCTCTTTTCCAAAGTGACCCGCTGTAAAAGCGGAACCAATAGCAGCCGTTACCCAAATAACGGATATGTACTCGATCAAAGCCCAGCATCCAGGTCGGCTCTTAGGCCGCCATCGGGGGCAAGCCCCCTCCCACAGGTCCGGCTTCGCACCAAAGTTGTGTAGATACTTATGACCATCGCAGGCAAGCCAGCTCCCACAGTTTTGATCACATTCCAGGCATAAAAAAGGCGCTGCATCCTTCAATACAGCGCCTTTTTTATGGTGTGCGGTTTAGCCGAACAGCCACTTCCACAGCAGTACCAGGACGACTACCGCCAGCACCGGCCGTGCAATGCGGTAGGCCTTGGGATGCTTGCGCTTCCACTGTTTGACCTGGCCGCTGAACTTGTCGCTGAAGGTCTTGCTCCAGGCATACGCCTGGTTGATGCCGCCCACGCGCTCGTCATCAAGGTTCTGCGGGGCCGTGGCGCGGCCCAGCTGCTTGCTGACCCAGCGGTTGATGCGGGTCATCAAGCGGTTGCTCAACGGCCGTTCGATGTCGCAGAACAGGATCACACGGGTCTGCTCGGTTTCGTTCTTGACCCAATGCACGTAGGTTTCGTCGAACATCACGTCTTCACCGTCGCGCCAGGCGTAGACCTGGCCGTCAACGAAAATGCGGCAATCGTCGGAGTTCGGCGTGGACAGCCCCAGGTGATAACGCAGGGAACCGGCGAACGGGTCGCGGTGCGGGTTCAGGTGGCTGCCGCCCGGCAATAGCGCAAACATCGCGCCCTTGACGTTGGGAATGCTGCTGACCAGCGCCACGGTCTTGGGGCACAGCGCCTCGGCCGACGGCAACGGCTTGTCGTACCACTTTAGGTAGAAACGCTTCCAGCCCTTCTTGAAGAACGAACCGAAACCGGCGTCGTTGTTCTTTTCAGCAGCGCGGATGTAGCCCTCATCGAACAGGTGCATGGCCTCTTCGCGGATCACTTCCCAGTTGTCCTTGAGCACATCCAGTTCCGGGAACTTGCTGCGGTCCAGGTACGGCTTGGACGGCACCGCGGAAAACAGGTACATCAAGGCGTTATAGGGGGCGAACAGCGCCGAATGGTTGACGAACTGGCGCAGCATCGGCAAACGGGCCTTGCCACGCAGGTGCACGTACAGCGTGCTGCCGATAAACAGCAGCAACACCGACAGTTTGGCGGCCAAAGAAAAGGTCATGCAGCAACTCCTGGAAATAAGCGTCTGGCCGGCAAACTTGCGTCAACGGGAAACCAGACGTAACAGCCGGCCATGATAAACACTTGAGCCATTATGCAGAAGGCCCAGGAAAACAGACTGACCTGCATCAACACCCCTGCCCTCCTGTAGGAGCGAGCTTGCTCGCGAAGAACGTCAACGATAACGCGGGCTTACTGACACAACGTGGCGCTCTCAGGTTCTTCGCGAGCAAGCTCGCTCCTACCGTCGATTCAGGCCTGGGTTTCCTGCTCGGTAAACACATCGCTGAACAACATGCTCGACAGGTAGCGCTCACCGGAGTCCGGCAAAATCACCACGATGGTCTTGCCCTGCATTTCCGGCTTCTCGGCCAGGCGTACCGCCACTGCCATGGCGGCCCCGCACGAGATACCGCACAAAATGCCTTCTTCCTGCATCAAGCGCAGAGCCATGGCCTTGGACTCTTCGTCGGTTGCCAGCTCCACGCGGTCGACCATCGACAGGTCGAGGTTTTTCGGCACAAAACCGGCGCCGATGCCCTGGATCTTGTGCGGGCTGGGTTTGATCTCTTCACCCGCCAAGGCCTGGGTGATCACCGGTGAAACCATGGGCTCCACGGCCACCGACAGGATCGGCTTGCCCGCGGTGTTCTTGATATAGCGCGACACCCCCGTGATGGTGCCGCCGGTGCCCACGCCCGCCACCAGCACATCTACGGCGCCGTCGGTGTCGTTCCAGATCTCCGGGCCGGTGGTTTTCTCGTGGATCGCAGGGTTGGCCGGGTTTTCAAACTGGGCCGGCATAAAGTAGGTGGTCGGGTCGCCGGCGACGATTTCTCCGGCCTTTTCGATGGCGCCCTTCATGCCTTTGGCCGGCTCGGTCAGCACCAGTTCTGCACCCAGGGCCTTGAGCACTTTACGGCGCTCAAGGCTCATGGACGAGGGCATGGTCAGCAGCAATTTATAGCCACGGGCCGCGGCGACAAAGGCCAGGCCAATCCCGGTGTTGCCGGAAGTCGGTTCGACAATGGTCATGCCCGGCTTGAGCTTGCCGCTGCTTTCGGCATCCCAGATCATGCTTGCGCCAATGCGGCACTTCACCGAATAGCCCGGGTTACGCCCTTCGATCTTGGCCAGGATCGTCACCCCACGCGGTGCGATGCGGTTGATCTGAACCAGCGGCGTGTTACCGATGGAATGCGCGTTGTCTGCAAAGATACGGCTCATGAGCGATCCTGTTGGCGACTTTGAAGAAGGCCCCAAGGGTATGCCTCGTGCGGCGAGGCGTCCAGACGGTGGAACGTTGCGCTCATCAGAACAGTCAATCTCCTACAAGCAAGGAGAACTGCCCCATGAAACGTCGTTACAGTTGGCCGTTAGGGACAATCGCCGCTCTGGTGCTGGTCCTGATTGCCTTGAACATCGCGCTGCCCTATCTGGTGCGCAACTACCTGAACGATAAACTCGCCAATATGGGCGATTACCGCGGCGAAATCGCCGATGTGGACCTGGCCCTGTGGCGCGGCGCCTACCGGATCAACGGCCTGCAAATCGTCAAGGTGGACGGCAAGGTCCCGGTGCCGTTCGTGAAGGCGCCGTTGATCGAGTTCGCGGTGAGCTGGCATTCACTCTGGTACGACCACGCCGTCGTCGCCGAGGGGCATTTTGTGCGACCGCAGATCAACTTCGTCGATGGCGGTGCCAACAAGCAGGCGTCCCAGACGGGTAAAGGCACCGACTGGCAGGAACAACTGCGCAAGTTGCTGCCGATCACCCTCAACGAAGTGCGCATCGAAGACGGCGAGATTGCCTTCCATAACTTCACCTCCAAGCCTCAGGTGAATATCAACGCCACTGCGGTCAACGCCAGCTTCTACAACCTGACCAATGTGGTGGACGTCAAAGGCAAGCGCGACGCCCGCTTCGAAGGCAAGGCACTGCTGCAAGGCCAGGCGCCTCTGGAAGCCAATGCCACCTTTGATCCGCTGAGCGATTTCGAAGAATTCGAGTTCCGCTTCCGCGCCCGCGACCTGCAACTCAAGCGCATGAATGACTTTGCCTCGGCCTATGGCAAGTTTGACTTCAAGGCCGGCACGGGCGACGTGGTGATCGAAGCCCAGGCTGAAAATGGCCGGCTCACCGGCTACATCAAGCCGCTGCTGCGCGATGTTGAAGTGTTTGACTGGCAACAGGACGTCGAAAACCAGGACAAGAACATCTTCCGCTCAATCTGGGAGGCCGTGGTCGGTGCCAGCGAGACGGTGCTGAAAAACCAGCGTAAAAACCAGTTCGCCACCCGTGTGGAGCTCAGCGGTAGTGTGCATCAACAGAATGTCAGTGCGTTTTCTGCGGTGATCGCGATTCTGCGCAATGGGTTTATCCAGGCATTCAATGCCCGCTATGAACAACCCAAGCCCAGCGCTGATTAACCGTCATAACCTTCTGTAGGAGCGAGCTTGCTCGCGAAAAACGTCAACGATAGCGCGTGCATGTTGAAGGAACGTGGCGCCTGGGAGTTTTTCGCGAGCAAGCTCGCTCCTACAGTTCGGCATGAGGGCTGATGTGACCCGCCATTCAGAGACTGGACAAGAGATTTCGGTTTGGACCAATGATTACGGGCACTTCGGCGGTGATCCGCTCAAATGGGCACACCGAGCGCACAGGACGTGTGTCCCTATTTACTCTCGGCTGTAGCGGGAATTCGTGCCCTGACGCGATTTCGATTGCTTCTACTCAATTGCCAGAGCTTTCCGAGTGAAGGCATAATGATGGCAAATTGAGAGGGAAGCTTATGAACGTATGGCAGTTTTGTATGCTGATTACTGGGGTTGTCGGCTTTTGGTTAGCCCGCTTGCAATATAAAACTCAGGGTCGCTCTGATGTCCGCAGACAAGCAGTCTGCGGTGTTCACTACGCACAAGAACTAGCAGGACGACAACTAGAAGACTGGGAAGTTAGGATGATCTCAGGAGATTACTTTGCGACCTACGGACAGTACATGAGTGCAAAAGAGCAAAGTCACTTTTTGGCTATGCCATTCAAAATATCGTAATAGAACGCACACTCCACAACTACACTTCCAAGATCAAAATCCATACCATAGTCAAGCCTGATAACTAATGAATATAAAATGTAAGAAGTTAAACTGTAAGCACGAAGAAAAAGCCAATGCAGAATTATTTGTAAAAATAATTGGCGGCGCAATGCCGTTCGGAGGATTCGCAGCATGGACGACTTACCTCTTCGCAGGTACAGGCTTTGCGATTGAGATAGTAATCGCGATAATTGCTGGGGGCGTAGCTATACTATTCTTCAAAGACGAGATTGTGACCTGGATTGTCAATCGTGGTTACAAGTGCCCAAAGTGTGGTTCGGTAGATTGGGAAGCCTAATTTAAGTCATCTATCGACGGTCTAACACTTTCGATGTCAAGTGAACAACATCTATCCCCTTGCTCGATTATCACGAGGGGCCGCACCGAATCGACCCAACCTAAAATTTAGGTCACTCGTTCGTGTGGGTCTCTCTGATCCCATCACGTCATCTTCCCCCGTATGCCCTCCCACGCCAACCAGCAACACCATTCGCCAGGGAGATTGCCGACCTACAGAGGCGCTCACAATGCGCGTCCCGCGTAGAGAATGGTCGAAGCACGAGGACCGTTGTAGCGGGCAGTTGGCATGTAGCGAATTAGGTATACCTCAAGCACTACCGCTTGTCGGGTCGAATGATCCGTAGCGTTATTGCAGCTTGACCACTTCAATCGCTACACGCATCATCGCTACACCTAAACCGCTACAGAGACTTCGCCATGATGATCCGTGCCTACCTCCGCGCTTCCACCAATGAGCAAGATGCCAGCCGTGCCCGAGCGGACATCAAGGCATTCGCTGACCAACACGGCCAACGCATCGCGGGCTATTACACGGAGAATGAGAGCGGTGCCACCCTGCAACGGCCTGAGCTTATGCGTCTGCTGGCTGACTGCGAGCCGGGTGACGTGTTGCTGGTTGAACAGGTTGACCGGCTATCGCGACTAACCGAGGCGGACTGGCAAGCCCTACGCGCCGAGTTGACCGCCAAGGGCGTACTTGTGGTTGCCCTGGACCTACCAACAAGTCACGACGCTATGACTTCCGGTGCAAGTGCCGACGCCTTCACAGCCCGGATGCTGGGCGCGGTGAATGCAATGCTGCTGGACATGCTCGCCGCTGTCGCCCGCAAGGACTACGAGGATCGCCGCCGCCGTCAAGCACAGGGCATCGAGAAGGCCAAGGCTGATGGCGCCTATAAAGGACGCGCGACTAACGAGGCGCTGCACTCACACATCGCTGAGCTGTTGAAAGAAGGTAAGTCGATTCGCAAAGTCGCGGACCTGCTGGGGTGCAGTACGAACACTGTGCAGCGGGTTCGGCAGGCAGTGGTGCCCGCAGAAGCATAAGCAGCGCACTTGCGTGGGAGGTGCAATGCCTCCCGAGCAGTGGCAAATGGTGTTTGGGCATTACTTTTTAAATGTCACATACGTAGGTAAGAACGCACGGGAATTCAATTGGTCCCGCTGGACACCTGAGATTCATCAGGGCAACCCGTCATTGATCCAACCCCTCGGCATTGAAGGCTGGCGCAGACTCAAGCGCACCCGGCCGCAATCCCACCCTTCTGATACACCCGCCAGCACCCGCGCTGTGCATCCCTGTGGCGCCATCTGAGCCGTCTTAATCACTCGCCCAAGGCACCCTATTCATCCCTGAAAGCCACGGCCTGTATGTGTTTTGGCATTCAGCCACATTACCCTCCAAAATAGCTTTCGGTGATCCATGAACCGTGCATTCTCAAACCCTATTCGTCCGTCTCATGCGGATGGAAGTCGGTACGTCCGCCAGTACAAAGCAGTGCAGTATCACGCACTTAAAGGTCGGTTCCCGCGCACTAAGGCGCTGGTTGTCCTGGCCCTGCAACAGCTCAATCATCGACACCAAGGACCAGTCACCATCGGTGCGATCCTCAAACACAACAGCACGTTGAACCGGACCAGCGTTCACCGGGCATTGGTCGATCTGCATTATGAGGCGCACCTCGTGTGGCTACCTGTGCCGAACGCTGAACACATCACCAGCTATCTATTGGGCACCAACCGCGCAATGGTCGGCTTGCCTCCGCTGGGGCCTGCTGAGCAGCGCGAGGCGGTAGCAGCGGAACGGACCCTCAAGCTGATGCTGGATGACCACATTGCAAAGGCTGCGTTGAAGCGTCGTCGCTGACCTTGCACTCGCAAACCGAAACAGCCAATCAACCGCATGGGCCAATCCCTATATCTATGCGCGGCAATTGGCCCAACCCAATGAATACGGGCACTTCGCCAACCTACTGGCCCAAGGTGGCCCGGCACTGGCACGCCCATAAGTGAGTAAATAATGACCAACGCGACGACCGCCCAGGCGACGACCGCTCCCACCCTACCTGCGCATATCCAGGCTTTGGTGAACCAGTTACACGACCTCATCGCAGTTCACGGCTTGCTGGCACTGCACAGCCAACGGCAGATCGCCACCCAGCTTGGCCTATCCCGTCGCCGGGTAAATGACCTGAGCAAGATGAGACCACCGACCACGCTCGACATGAGCGCCACTACAAGTGAGTTCGACCTGACCGAATTCAACACGGAGCCGACCATGACCCGAGTACAAGCCGTGGATGCAATCCTAGCGCTTGCCATCCGCCCCTTGGGCGTCAAGTACCACGAGTACAAAGAGACCTTGGGCGCAGCGTTCGGTCTCACTTGCGTAGATGGGGAGTTCAATTTGAACATGGATGAGAAACAACACCGCCAACTTCGCGCCGATGTACGACGCAAGGCCAAAGCCGCTGGTGATGTAGCACTGTTCATTCCTGGCTGGATGGATGCAAGCGATCCCGTTGCAAGTAACCGCGCAATGCTCGCCGCTGCCCAGGCTGTATATGAGGCGGTCGAAGATGCCGCAGCCGCATACCGCGACCAGTTCCCGGACATGCCGTACTTGTCTGTCGTCAACGAAATTAAAGCAATCGCTATCCCAGGGTATAGCAGCGACCCAGTGGTTGCTCGCTGCGAGCGGAACAGCAACACCGTCGACTTGCTACTGAGCCGCACCTAATAAAACCCTTCGCCACTTGCCATGCAGGGCGGCTTCGCGCTGCCCGGAGAAACCTCCCATGAACCTGACACTCAACGAACTACTGGACGCCTGCGAGTTGCCACCATCCGCGCAACACAACACCGACGACCACGAACCCCGCCGCGCCCTGGGTGCTGAGCCTGGGGAAATGTACCGTGCTGCCGTCGCCCTTGCTAATGGAGGTGATGGTGGGGCGGCGGGCCAGCGGCTCGCCCTACGGGATGACCGGCGTTACCGAGACGCCACCACCCTAGGCCAGCGGCGCGGATTGAACGTGGCTGAGAGAGCCTCACAAGACCTCACAGGGCGCAAGGCCCGTGGCCGTTTGCGAGACTGATTAACGCTGCACTCCCGGCCTAAATTAGCGCCACTTATCCGAATGAACTTTGACCTTCCTGCGCTCGCGGGAGAGCCAACCCTGCACGAAGGAATTACCCATGAAGTACCTGCGCAACAAAGAACATGTCGGTTTGTTTAAGCAAAGAGGCCGACCACCACTTCACCGCATCCGCTGTATGCATGTTGTCAAGGCGATGTTAGATGCTGGCGAACTTATCACAGTCGGCCAAGTGCATAAACGTGTTGCCACTGGCGCACCTGCACAGACTTACACCGTGATGAATTACTTCCTAACTACTGGACTTACAACCATGCCGTTAGTTGGTGCCCCGCACATCAACCAATTCAAAGTTGCCTGCCCTGATACTTGGGCCGCAAATATCCGTGAGCTTACCGAGACTGAGAAACTGCTATGACTGAACAAACTACCGCACCAACTACCCGCCGCCGTAAACGTAAACCCCTGGATGTCCACGCCGAAGGGCTGGCGTTGCTGGCTGAAACCCTGGCCGCTTCCCGCAAAAAATTGGAGTGGTGCGCTGAGAACGAGGTGCCTGTCGACGCTGCCCAGGTAAGCGCCAACGTCTCTCTACTGAAACTGCTGGAGACGATGCGTCACGTCGATGACGACGACAAGGACAAAGAGACCGCCGCTCTAGTCGCTGGCTTCCATGCCAAGACCGCCGGGCGTGCGGCCCGCCCCACCGCTGCCCCGACCAAAGAAGACCTGTTGGCGGAGTACGGCTTGTGATCGACGACCGCAGCACCTCACAGCTCAACGTCGACCGCATCTATGCCGACATGCAGGCGAAGGCAGCGAAGGCCAATGACGACGCACGGCTGGGTCGACTGGCCGCTCTAGCTACAAGTGCCTCAATGCAGTCCCTAGACAGCACACCGGCTTCCGGCTTCCTCAACTTCCGCACTGACACGGACGTGGTCCCCACTTCCAGCGGCATCAAAGTCCCTTAGCCAACCGGCCCCAAACAATCCCTTCTTATATAGAGAGAAATTCCATGACTCGTAAATTCGCTGTTGCCCGCAAATCCGCTAACGCCATCGCATTGTTCGATGCGCTTAAGGCTGCCGTCCCCTTTAATCTGGTCGAAGTCCCGACCACTAAATACCCGACTGCCCCGGCCAACCTGCAAGAGCTGCGCAAGGGCATCACCACGATGACGGAGCTGTTCACATCTGATGAACGTGCTGACGCCAAGAAGACCAGTCGCGATGATGTCGAGCATGAGTTCGTGTCTGTGCTGACCACCATGAGCAACCGTGGCTTTGCATTCGCGGACCTGCCAACCCTCTTCGCCTTTGAGCAAGATCGTAACCAGCACCTCGACACCGTGACGCGCTACACCCGCGCCGCCAACGCGAACACCGAGGCACTGTCGGCCAAGGTCTCGGAATGGTTCTCTGACATCACCGCCGTCCTGAGTGTGGCAAAGGTGGTTGGCGCTGACGTGATGGCCGAGGCTGCCACTGCTCCGAACAAGACCATGGCGGCGCTGGGTATCGACCTGCACGTTCGCGAGAAGCTGAACGCATCCGCCCAAGCTGGTGTGCCCGTTATGGCTGCTGGCCGTGGTCTGATGATCCTCAAAGCTGCCAACATCGACGCCTTGTCCCTGGACCTGGGCGACGTTGAGCTGGCTGCCGCCATGGCTTTACACAGCTACTTCCCGGACGCTATCGAAGGCGCGTCCATGCAGGAAGCTGGGCTGCGCTTCGGCTCTGTCGTCCTGGGTGCCAATACTGACGGCGTCGTGGTCTACCGCGAGGCCGTCCAATCGAACGCATCGGGCCTGCTGCCGCACACTGCCCTGGTGGCTGCTGATGGTAAAGCCCTGGCCGCGCTGCAATCGAAGATCGACGTTCGCCTGGGTGGCGTAGACCACGCCTTTACCGGCACCGTGGAGAATGGCGGGATGACTGTTGCGGAACGCCGTCTGCGTGACTTCGGCAAGTCTGCTGTTACCACGTACTAAAACCAACCCTGCTTGCCTAAACGGCTTGCAGGGTATTTTGCTTGTCGAGCAGTTCGCGGACTCTAGCCAGCAGTTCCCGCTGCCGTGTGAGCGGAGCCGTTCCGCCATAGACGCCGGTGTGCTTATTCCCAGACTGGGTATGGCCGAGGATACCTCCCACCTCCGCATCGCTCGCACCTGCCGCCCTGAGCAAATCCGCTGCCGTGTGCCGTGCGCTGTACAGACTGACCTGTCCCGTGATGCCCGGTATCTTGAGCAGGGCTGCGCTCACAGCACGACTCAACCGCGTAACGCGCTGTCTTCCTCTCTCCGCTGTGCTGCCATCACCAAAGCCTGATAGCACCAGATTGAATAGCGGAACGTCCTCCGCTGCCACAGGCAAATCCCTGCGACTGGCTGCGTTCTTGGCACCAGATAGGCCAGCCTGGAATACCTGCTCCCTGTTACCCACGATGTCCTCCCGCATGGTCAATGCCGCTGGACCTTCGCTCAATAACTCCAGGGGCCGCACGCCGTACCGGACAAGCAAGCGCATTGCTGCCGCGTCTACGGCATCACCACGGGCATCCAGGGCCGTCTGTACCTGAGCCACCACGGCTAACGGCATCGGGTCACGGGCGTTCTTCTGGAGTGCACCACCTGCCCGGATGGCCCTGGCTACTGCGCCCTGCTTCGGTAGGCTGATTCCGTCCCATCCTGGCACCTCCCGCAGAATCGTTATCATCCCCGCCGCCTGGGTGTGGACCGACGAAGCTTTGCCACCGGCAGCTAGCTTGCCCTCGGCGTAGGCCATGATCCGTTGCACCTGCTGCGCCGGGGTGCTGGGCCAGCGTAAAACGTCATTGCAGAGCTTGCGCATGATCCCCACACGGCCTGCGCTGACACGCTCGCAATAGCCGTCCAGAGCCACGGCGAACTGCTGGGCGGTACGTCTATCGCCTTGCTGGCTGACCTGCTCCACAGGCGTATCCACCGGGCCAGGAATGCCAGCGCCAAGGGTTGGCGGTTCGCCGCGCTCCAGGGCTTCCAGCGCCCTAACAGCGGCCATAGATTCGAGTGGGTGAACAGCCTCCATCCCTGGTGGCGGCATCCCCTGCGCGGCCATCGAGTACGCCCGCTTCTGCCAATCCAGTTCGGTCTGCCAGTTCCTCGTTACCAGCTTCGCCCCTGGCGCCATGTCTGTAACCGCACGGAGTGTTACCCGCTCGACCACGGCCTGTAGGCTTGCCAGGACAGCGCGGGGATCAACCGGGACCGACGCCCTGCGCTCGACTGGATCGTTCGCCACAGGCGCCAGGGCTTCGCTACAGATGCGGTCAAACTCTACTGACACCTGCCGGGCAAGGCGCAGGGCTTCTGCGCGGTCGGCGGTGCCTAGGGCTTTGCGGTATTCAGAGCGGCCCAGCAGTTCGGCAACTGGTAGCGGGAAGCGGCGGCGGTAGTGATAACGCCCCTCACGGCGGGACAAATAGGACATTCAGAATTCTCCGGGGCACGTGGTACGGTCACGTGGTGGTGTCGCGGGGCACATACAAGCGCTGAATACACCGCCATGTGTCACACGACCGAACCGCTGCAAGCCTTATTCTACCTGGCCTGCCGACGACTCGACAGCTTGAAAGTGTACCAACGAGTCAGAGACTGAATAACCCGTCTGCGTTCACAGTCGCCGGGGCTGCGGGGTATAGTCGGGGCATTGATGAATTCGAGGAATGACCGATGAAGTTCGAAGGCACCCAGGCCTATGTGGCTACCGATGACCTGAAGCTGGCCGTCAA
This sequence comes from Pseudomonas paralactis, assembly GCF_001439735.1. Taxonomy (GTDB): domain Bacteria; phylum Pseudomonadota; class Gammaproteobacteria; order Pseudomonadales; family Pseudomonadaceae; genus Aquipseudomonas; species Aquipseudomonas paralactis. The sequence continues at coordinate 33,431 of NZ_JYLN01000017.1, read as the reverse complement.
CGCCGCCATCACCCTGGAACGGCCATTGCTGGTCAAGGGCGAACCGGGCACCGGCAAGACCATGCTTGCCGAGCAACTGGCCGAATCCTTCGGCGCCAAGCTGATCACCTGGCACATCAAGTCCACCACCAAGGCGCATCAGGGCCTCTACGAGTACGACGCGGTGAGCCGCTTGCGTGACTCGCAACTGGGCGTGGACAAGGTCCACGACGTGCGCAACTACCTGAAGAAGGGCAAACTCTGGGAAGCCTTCGAGTCCGAAGAGCGGGTGATCCTGCTGATCGATGAAATCGACAAGGCCGACATCGAGTTTCCCAACGACCTGTTGCAGGAACTCGACAAGATGGAGTTCTACGTCTACGAAATCGACGAGACCATCAAAGCCAAGAAGCGCCCGATCATCATCATTACCTCCAACAACGAGAAAGAGCTGCCGGATGCGTTCCTGCGCCGCTGCTTCTTCCACTACATCGCCTTCCCCGACCGCACCACCCTGCAAAAAATCGTCGATGTGCACTACCCCGACATCAAGAAAGACCTGGTCAGCGAAGCGCTGGACGTGTTCTTCGATGTGCGCAAGGTCCCGGGCATGAAGAAGAAGCCGTCCACGTCCGAACTGGTCGACTGGCTCAAGCTGCTGATGGCCGACAATATCGGCGAAGCGGTACTGCGCGAGCGTGACCCGACCAAGGCCATCCCGCCGCTGGCCGGGGCCCTGGTGAAAAACGAGCAGGACGTACAATTGCTGGAACGGCTGGCGTTCATGAGCCGCCGCGGTAATCGCTGATGCTGCTCAACCTGTTCAACGAAATGCGTGCAGCCAAGGTGCCGGTATCGGTGCGCGAGCTGCTGGACCTGATCAACGCGCTGAAACAGCGCGTGACCTTCGCCGACATGGACGAGTTTTATTACTTGGCCCGAGCGATCCTGGTCAAGGACGAGCGGCATTTCGACAAGTTCGACCGCGCCTTCGGTGCCTATTTCAATGGCCTGGAAAAACTCGATGACCATTTGCAGGCGCTGATCCCCGAAGAGTGGCTGCGCAAGGAATTCGAACGTTCCTTGAGTGATGAGGAACGCGCGCAGATCCAGTCCCTGGGTGGCCTCGACAAGCTGATCGAAGAGTTCAAGAAGCGCCTGGAAGAACAGAAAGAACGCCACGCCGGTGGCAACAAGTGGATCGGCACCGGCGGCACCAGCCCCTTTGGTTCCGGCGGCTACAACCCCGAAGGCATTCGCGTCGGTGACGCCGGCAAGCGTCAGGGCAAGGCGGTGAAAGTCTGGGACCAGCGCGAGTACAAGAACCTCGACGACCAGGTGGAACTGGGCACGCGCAACATCAAGATCGCCCTGCGCCGCCTGCGCAAGTTTGCCCGCCAGGGCGCGGCCGAAGAGCTGGATATCGACGGCACCATTGACCACACCGCCCGCGATGCCGGCTTGCTGAATATCCAGATGCGCCCCGAACGGCGTAACACCATCAAGCTGTTGCTGCTGTTCGACATCGGCGGCTCGATGGATGCCCACGTGAAGATCTGCGAAGAGCTGTTCTCGGCGTGCAAGACCGAGTTCAAGCACCTGGAGTATTTTTACTTCCACAACTTCGTGTACGAATCGGTGTGGAAGAACAACCAGCGCCGTACTTCCGAACGCACCTCCACCCAGGACCTGCTGCACAAATACGGCGCCGACTACAAAGTGATTTTTATCGGCGATGCGGCCATGGCGCCCTATGAAATCACCCAGGCCGGTGGCAGCGTCGAGCATTGGAACGAGGAACCCGGGTATGTGTGGATGCAGCGCTTCATGGCCAAGTACAAGAAGCTGATCTGGATTAACCCCTACCCGAAAGATACCTGGGGCTATACAGCATCGACGGGGATTGTGCGGGAGTTGGTGGAGGATCAGATGTATCCGCTGACGCTGCGCGGGTTGGAAGAAGGTATGCGTTTTCTCTCGAAATAGGCGGTGTTTTGACCGGCCTCATCGCAGGCAAGCCAGCTCCCACAAGGGTTATGCATTCCAACTTTGAAATGCATAACCCTTGTGGGAGCTGGCTTGCCTGCGATGCTTTTAGCGATCGGCAAAACGCTGCAAAAACTTGATGTGCTGCCGATGCGCAGCCTCCTGCACCACCGGTGCCAACCGCACCTTCTCCCCCGGCAGACACTGCGCCAGCCGCGCCAGGGATAAAGGCGTCAGCGCGCCTAACCGGGGATAGCCACCAATGGTCTGGCGATCGTTGAGCAACACGATTGGCTGCCCATCCGGCGGCACCTGGATCGCGCCCAATGGGATCCCTTCGGAAATCAACGACGGCCCTTGATAGTGCAGCGGCGTGCCGAGCAAGCGCATACCCATGCGGTCGGCGCGGCTGTCCAGCGCCCATTCGGTGTTGAAGGCGTCGAACAAACTCTGCCCGCTGAACTGGCCTATTTGCGCGCCGATGATCACGTCCAGTGATGCAGCGGATTCCACATCCGGGTTGGCCAGCACCTTTATTGCACCGCCCGTACCGGAATACGCCAACCGCCCGCCTTCGGCCAATGCCTTGCCGAAACCGTCCGCTCCGCCCAGTTCCTCACGTACCACTGTGGCACAACTGCCCAGTACCGCCGGCGCATCGAAGCCACCGGGCGCCGCCAGATAAGCGCGGGCACCATTGAACGGCTGGGTAAAGCGCAGTCGCTGGCCCTTTTGCAGGATAAAACTGCGGCCGGGGCTTATGGCGCGCTCATCGATATAGGCGCCCAGGTCCGCACCCGCCAGGGCCAGCAGGCAATAATCCTCGGCCTGTACGGTAAAGCCCCCCAGGGTGATCTCCACCACCGGCGCATCCAGGGCATTGCCCAACAGCCAGTTGGCCCAGGACATTGACACCCAATCCAGTGCGCCGCCCTGGGTCACGCCCAGGTGGCGCACGCCAAAACGACCGGCGTCCTGCAACAGGCACAGCGGCGTGCTGGCCTCGATCATCAAGCGGCTCATGCCTGCGCCTCCAACGGCGTGTCATCGCCACCCAGGTTGATGAATTCGGCGTGGCTGACCGAGGCGAAGCGCACCGTGTCGCCGGGCTGCATCAGGCTGTAGCCGTCGCGCTCACGGTCGAACAGTTTGGCCGGGGTGCGGCCGATCAGGTTCCAACCGCCCGGGGACACCACCGGGTACGCAGCGGTTTGCCGTTCGGCGATGCCGACGCTGCCGGCGGCCACGCGTTTGCGCGGCGTGTTGAGGCGTGGGGTGGCGAGCACTTCATCCACCAACCCCATAAAGGCAAAACCGGGGGCGAAACCAAGGGCGAATACCTGGTATTCGTGGGCGCTGTGGCAGCGGATTACGTCCTCCACCGTCAGCCCGCTGCGCTGGGACAACAGGGTCAACTCCGGGCCGACGCTCAGGTCGTACCACACCGGCAACACATGGCTCTGGCCACTGCCCTGGGCGTGGGGTTGCAGGTCGGTCAGCGCAAGGTCAATCAGTTCCCGGGCCTGTGCCGGAGTCAGCCCCTTGAGGTCGTAATGCACCATCAAGGTGGTGTAGGACGGCACCAAATCCACCAGCGCCGTGCCGAACTCTGCGCGCAGACGCGCCGTGGCAGCGAGCATCCACGGCATGTTGGCCTCGGCAATCAGGTCAAACAGACGCACCATCAGGCAGTCGATGGCCACTACTTCAATGCGTGGCTTCATGCTGTCTGCAACGCTTCACGGATTCGCTGCACCGCGGCCACGGAGCTGGCGTTGTCGCCGTGTACGCACAAGGTATGGGCCTGCAAGACCAACGGGCTGCCGTCGCTGGCGACCAATGCCTCGCCACGGGAAATGGTCAGGGCCTGCTGCACGATGGTGTCGCTGTCGTGGTGCACCGCGCCGGGCAACTGGCGGGAAACCAGATGGCCCTTGCTGTCGTAGGCGCGATCGGCAAAGGCTTCAAACCACAGGGTCACACCGTATTCGTCGCCCACGGCTTGGGCGGCGCTGTTGTCCCGGGTGGCCAGCAGCATCAACGGCAGGTCGCCGTAAGCGGCCACGGCCTGGATCACCGCACGCAACTGCGCGGGGTTGGCCATCATGTCGTTGTACATCGCACCGTGGGGTTTCACGTAGCTGACGCGTCCGCCCTGGACTCGGCAGATGCCATCCAACGCGCCGATCTGGTAGTGCAACAGGTCCTGGATTTCCTGCGGCGTGTAGTTCATGGACCGGCGGCCAAAGCCCTGCAGGTCTTGATAGGCCGGATGAGCGCCCACTTGCACGCCATGCTTGAACGCCAGGCTGACGGTCTTGCGCATGATGCTCGGGTCGCCGGCATGGAAGCCGCAGGCCACGTTGGCGCAATCAATGAACGGCATGACTTCGGCGTCCAGACCCATGGTCCAGTTGCCAAAGCTTTCGCCGATGTCGCAGTTCAGTAGCAGGCGGCTCACGGTGGTCGCTCCTGTAGGTTTTGTTTTTTTCTAGTGTGGGATTTATTACACAGAACTCGCAACTTGTCCTGGCACCCCAACGACGCTTATCGTGGAACGGCTCGATTTTTGGCGTTTGCCCGGTGCGACGTCCAACTAATAAAAACCGATCCATGCATAAGAAAAAGTTGATCCCATGAATTTGAAGTTCCTCGAAACCTTCGTCTGGGTGGCCAAGCTCAAGAGCTTTCGCCTGACTGCCGAGAAGCTGTTCACCACTCAGGCCTCGATTTCCAGCCGCATTGCCGTGCTTGAAAGCGAGCTGGGCGTGAAGCTGTTCCTGCGTGACTCGCGAGGCGTGAGCCTGACCCCGGAAGGCTTGAAGGTGCTCGATTATGCCGAGCAAATGATGGTGACCATGCAGGGTTTGAAGCAGTCCCTGGAGACCACCAGCAGCAAGGTCGGGCGCATTCGGATCGGCGCGATGGACACGGTGATCCATACCTGGCTCAGCCCGCTGGTCGCTGAATTGATGAAGCTGTTCCCGCTGGTGGAAATCGAGCTGGTCGCCGATACCGCGCTGAACCTCAGCGATCAACTGCAAAAAGGCTTTCTCGACTTGATCCTGCAAACCGACCTGCTGCGCCTGGAAACCGTACGCAGCCTGGAGTTGGCCAGCCATCCCATGGCCTGGATCGTGGCGAGCCAGTCGATCTACAACCGCGACTACGCCTCCCTCGCCGAACTGGCCCAGGAGCGCATCATCACTTACTCAAAGAACTCCCACCCGCATCAGGACGTATTGAGTTTGATGCAGGCCAATGGCGTGGCCGCGCCGCGCATGAACTGCGTGAACTCGGTGTCGGCAATTACGCGATTGTTGCGTGACGGCTTCGGCATCGGTGCCCTGCCGCCGGTGCTGGTCAGCGAAGAACTGGAGCGAGGGGAATTGGTGATGCTGCCGATGGCACAGCGCCTGCCGAACTTGCAGGTGGTGGTGTCATGGCGCGTGGGGGTGGAGTTGGTGGAAGAGATTGTGGGGTTGTGCCAGAAAGTCGTCGCCCGCTATGCAGAGCAAGTCGGTGCAGAACGCATGCAACTGCATAAACCCGATTAAAACTGTGGGAGCTGGCTTGCCCTAAGGCTTCTGTAGGAGCGAGCTTGCTCGCGAAAAACCCACAGACGCCGCGTTTACTCAGGAAGCACGCGTTATCGTTGACGTTTTTCGCGAGCAAGCTCGCTCCTACAGGCCCTTGAGGTCCCGCTCTTCGATGGGCCGGCTCTGACGTAAACGCCGGCCACCCAGCACCACCCAATCAATCAAGCGGTACAGGCACTCGATGCCGAACGACAACAACATCGCCCCGCCCAGGCCCCAGCCCATGGCTTCGGGCGTCAGCAGAATCTGGTAGCTGTAGCCATTCCAGGTCTCCAGACGGATATCCGGGTCGGCGGCCACGGCCACTTGCAGGGCGCGGATATACCACGGGCCCTGCATGGCCTGAAATTGCTTGTCCAGCTCCAGCTGACGGTCGAGCATGGCGCCCAGGCTGCTGGCGTCGCTCTGGAACACCGGGTCATCGCTGGCGCGGTAATGCGCCACCAAGGCTTGCATATCACCGTTGAAAAACTGCTGCGCCGTGGACTCAAAGCCGCGCAGACCGGTCTGTGCCTCGATCAGGTGGGCTTCGACGCGCTTGGCGTAATCGTTGATAAACCCCGGCACTTGAACGCCGACCAACAAGCCAATGGCAAACAGCACCAACCGCAGATAGCTGAGCAACATGGTCGATTCCTTATTCGGTAACGCCCTGGCTGACGCATTCACCGCGTCGCCACAGGCTCCATTGGCCCGGTTCGTAGCGGGTCCAGTTTTCGTTGTCGGTCAAAGGCTCGGTGGCGATCACCGTTACCACATCATTGGGGGTGGTTTCGGCCTGAAAATCGACGATCACGTCGACATCTTTCAAGCGTGCCGGGCCAAAAGGCGCACGCCGGGTGATCTGTGCCAGCTTGGTCGAGCAATAGCAGAACAGCCAGTCGCCGTCGCTGAGCAGGCAGTTGAACACGCCTTTGCTGCGGTATTCGGCGCAGGCGGCGATCAGGTCGGGCAGCACCTGTTCGATGTCCACCGGCTCGGGGAAGGCTTCGCGCACGCGGTTGAGCAGGTCACAGAAGGCCGCTTCGCTGTCGGTATCGCCCACCGGCCGGTAAAACGTGGCGCGCGGGTTGAAATCGGCCAACTGGCCGTTGTGGGCAAAACACCAGTTACGCCCCCACAGCTCGCGCACGAACGGGTGGGTATTGGCCAGGCTGACCTTGCCCACATTGGCCTGGCGGATATGGCCGATCACCACTTCGCTCTTGATCGGATAACGCTGCACCAGCAGCGCCACTTCAGACTCACTGCTCGCAGCCGGGTCCTGGAACAGGCGCAGGCCACGGCCTTCATAGAAGGCAATGCCCCAACCGTCGCGGTGCGGGCCAGTGCGCCCACCGCGCTGCATCAGCCCGGTAAAGCTGAACACGATATCGGTGGGGACGTTGGCACTCATGCCCAATAATTCACACATGCCAGGGCTCTCGCTGCAGGGCGGTCAACGTTTAAAGGCGCGGCTCGACCCGCATACCACCGGCAGGCGCCGGGCGACGGAACGGTTCGTCGTCTTCCGGCTCGGCGGCCAAGGCGGCATCGGCAGCCGCCTTGCGCTCACGGCGAGCGTTGGCGGCGCGTTCGATGGGCCAGCGGATCAGCACAAACACGATGTACAAGGCAAACACAATCATCGAGTACATAAACAGATCGGAGATCGCCCGCCAGGCGTTGTTGCCGACCTTGAGCACCAGGTCCAGGGCGGTAATGGCCACGGCCGGCGCAAACTGGGTCTTGACCGGGTCGACGATGGTCGGGCTCAGCAACAGCACCGCCATCAGCAGTTGCAGCGGCTCGCGCAACCAGCGCCAGACCCAGCGGGTCATGCGCCACCACACTAACAGGCAGCCCAAAGCGGCGAAGGCGTAGAGGCCCCAAGCGGTCAGATAGTCGTTCTCGGTCATGGTGTCCATGGCAAGGCTGGCAAAGAGGCGGCTATGATAACGGCTTTTGCGTGTCGCGGCTGCAATGCCGGCCACCGTCCGCCAGATAGGGAATTATCCATGCCTATTTCCACCGCTCCGATTGCCCGCAAGGCCCCAGGCGCAGACCCCTACGCCTGGCTGCAAGAGCGCGACACCCCTGAAGTGCTCGATTACCTCAAGGCCGAAAACGCCTGGCAGGAAGCCCAGCTCGCCGACCAGCAGGCGCTGCGCGAGACGCTGTTTGAAGAGATCAAGGGCCGCATCCTCGAAACCGATCTGTCGCTGCCCTCACCCTGGGGCCCGTACCTGTACTACACCCGCACCACCGCCGGTGACGAATACGCGCGCCACTACCGCTGCCGCCGCCCGGCCGATGACAGCAATCAGGTGGACGAGAGCAGCGAAGAACTGCTGCTGGACCCGAACGTCTTGGCCAATGGCGGCTTTTTCTCCCTCGGCGCGTTCAGCATCAGCCCCGACCACCAGCGCCTGGCCTACAGCCTCGACACCAGCGGTGAAGAGATCTACACCCTGTACGTGAAGGAGTTGGCGACCGACAAGGTCAGCGAACTGGCGTTCGACAACTGCGACGGCAGCATGACCTGGGCCAATGACAGCCTGACGCTGTTCTTCGGCGAACTGGACGAGACCCATCGTCCGCACAAGCTGTATCGCTACCGTCTGGACGGTACGGCGGCGCAGGAAGTGTTCCATGAGCCTGACGGCCGTTTCTTCCTGCACTGCTACCGCTCCAGCTCCGAGCGCCAACTGCTGCTGGCCCTGGGCAGCAAGACCACCAGCGAAGTCTGGGCGCTGGACGCCGATCAGCCACACCTGGCCTTCACCTGCCTGGCGCCGCGGGTCGATGACCACGAATACGATGTCGACCACGGCAAGCGCAATGGCGAGTGGACCTGGTTTATTCGCAGTAACCGCGACGGCATCAACTACGCGCTGTTCGTCGCCGCCGATACCGGCACGCCGCCTACCGAAGCCGATTGGCAGAACCTGATCCCCCATAGCGACGAGGTCATGCTCGACGGCGTGAGCCTGAACGCCAACGCCATGACCTTGAGCCTGCGCATTGGCGGCCTGCCGATCATCGAGGTGCATCCCGAGGGTGTACCGGCTTATCGCGTGGAATTACCCGACGCCGCCTACAGCCTCTATGTACAGAACAGCCTGGAATTTCCAAGCGACAAGATTCGCCTGCGCTATGAGGCACTGAACCGCCCGGCCCAGGTGCGTCAGCTGGAGCTGGAGAGCGGCGCGCAGGTGGTGCTCAAGGAAACCCCGGTACTCGGCACATTCAATGCCGACGACTACGTCAGCCAGCGCCTGTGGGCCACCTCCGCCGACGGTACCCAGGTGCCCATCAGCCTGGTGGTCAAGCGTGACCAGCTGGGTAAACCCACGCCGCTGTACCTGTACGGCTACGGCGCCTACGGCTCAAGCCTGGATCCGTGGTTCTCCCACGCACGCCTGAGCTTGCTGGACCGTGGGGTTGCGTTTGCCATCGCCCATGTGCGCGGCGGCGGTGAGCTGGGGGAAGCCTGGTATCGCAATGGCAAGCAGGAACACAAACAGAATACCTTCAGCGACTTTATCGCCTGCGCCGAACACCTGATCGCCGAGGGCCTGACCACTTCCAGGCAACTGGCGATCAGCGGTGGCAGTGCCGGCGGTCTGTTGATTGGCGCGGTGCTCAACCAGCGCCCGGACCTGTTCCAGGCTGCGATTGCCGAGGTGCCGTTCGTCGATGTGCTCAACACCATGCTCGACCCGGAACTGCCGCTGACCATCACCGAGTACGATGAATGGGGCAACCCCGAGGAACCCGAAGTGTATGCGCGCATCAAGGCCTACGCGCCGTACGAAAACGTCAGCGCCCAGGCGTATCCGGCCATGCTGGTGATTGCCGGCTACAACGACAGCCGCGTGCAGTACTGGGAAGCCGCCAAGTGGGTGGCCAAGCTGCGCGACACCGCAACGTCAGACAACCTGTTGCTGCTCAAAACCGAGCTGGGCGCCGGCCATGGCGGCATGAGCGGGCGCTACCAGGGATTGCGTGACGTAGCGCTCGAATATGCCTTTGTGTTCAAGGCGCTCGGGCTGATCCAGGAACTTAATGGAGCGGTCCTGTCTGAACTCGGAACCGCCCTACATGATTGACGGACCAATATTTTAGCCATGCCACAACCGACCTTACTCAACGACGAAATCCGCGACATGCTGATGGACTGCGGCCTGTTTGACCCGCTGTTGCCGGAAGATTTTCATATCGCTGCGGGCTATTTCAATATCAGCAGCATTGCCCAGGGCGAGGTGATTTTTCTTGAGGGCGATGCCGGCACGTTTATGTGCATCCTCCACAGCGGCCAGGTGGCCGTGCAGAAAACCAACCACACCGGCCAGCGCCTGACCATCGCCACCCTGCGCAGTGGCCGAGCGTTTGGCGAAATGGCGGTGCTCGATGGCGAGCGGCGCTCGGCCAGTTGTGTCGCGGCCAGTGATTGCGTGCTGCTGAACCTGGGCAAGGATGCCCTGGAAAAAATGCTCAACGAAGCTCCCCGGGTTGCGGCCAAGATCATCCGCGCCATTGCTGTTGCCCTGTCCAGGCGCTTGCGCATGGCCGATGGGCAACTGTTGGCTCAGCAGTTTTAACCGCCGGGCGTCTTCGGCTTGCTGTCGTTCTGCTGCAGGCCGGGGACGGTCTGGTCTTTGGGCGGCGCGGGCAACACGATAGGCACCAAAGGGGGCGTACCGTTGGTCTTGGGCGTGGCGGGCGGGCTGACTTGCGGGTACAACGTGGGAGTCGGCGTGCCCGGCGCACCAGGGGTTGGTGTGGGCGCGACCGGTACGGTTTGCAACTCCTGAGCCTGCGCCGCAGCGGATATGAGCGCGCTCAATACAATGACCGTTAGAATGCTGCACTTCATCGATGGCTCCATGGCCTGACCGGAATGCCGTAAGGCTACTCCCAACTGCGCAAGAATGCCCTTCCCAATGAGATTTCCATGAAACGTTTCGTTCTGCTGGACACTACTCCGATCCCCGACAACGGCGGCGCCCTGTGCCTGTTCGAATACGGCGAGGACTTCGTCATCAAGATTCAGGGTGGTGACGGCGGCCAGTTGATGAACACGCGTATGCACGGCTCCGAAGACGCCCTGGCGGAGATTCCGTGCCGCAAGGTGGCCGGTCGCCCGAATTCCCGGGTGCTGATCGGCGGTTTGGGCATGGGCTTCACCCTGGCCGCGGCGCTCAAGCATTTGGGCAAGAGTGCCGAAGTAGTGGTGGCCGAACTGGTGCCGGGCGTCGTGGAATGGAACCGTGGGCCGCTGGGAGAAAAGTCCGGGCGCCCGTTGCTGGACCCGCGCACGGTGGTCCGCCTGGAAGATGTAGCCAAAGTGCTACAGGCCGAGCCCCAGGGCTTCGACGCCATCATGCTCGACGTCGACAACGGTCCCGAGGGGCTTACGCAAAAGGCCAACAGTTGGCTGTATTCCGCCGGTGGCCTGGCCGCCTGCGCCAAGGCCCTGCGGCCCAAGGGCGTGCTGGCCGTGTGGTCGGCCAGCGCCGACAAGCTGTTCAGTGACAAACTGCGCAAGGCCGGCTTCAAAGCCGAGGAAGTGCAGGTATTTGCCCATGGCAACAAGGGCACGCGGCATACCATCTGGATTGCAGAGAAGCTCAAGGGCTGATCGCGGTTGATTCAATAGCGCCAATCCCCTGTGGGAGCAGCTAGAATCAACCTTGTCCGTGAACCACCCAATAATAGCCAGGAGCCATGATGAGCTCGAACAACCCGCCCTCCCACACCGCCAAGCTGGACCGCATCCTCGCCGATGCCCAGCGCGATCGCGAAATGGGCTACCGCGACAAAGCCTTGAAGATGTACCCCCACGTGTGCGGCCGCTGCGCCCGTGAATTCGCCGGCAAGCGCTTGAGTGAACTGACCGTACACCACCGCAACCATAATCATGATGACAATCCTCAGGACGGCTCCAACTGGGAATTGCTGTGCCTGTATTGCCACGATAACGAACACTCGCGCTACACCGACCAGCAATATTTCGGCGAAGGTTCCACCAGCAGCCCGAGCATCGCCAAGGCGACGCACAACCCGTTTGCGGCGTTGGCGGGGTTGATGAAGAAGGACGACTGAAGATCGTCCTTGTCTGTACTGGCCTCATCGCAGCATAAGTATCTACACAACTTTGGTGCGAAGCCGGACCTGTGGGAGGGGGCTTGCCCCCGATGGCGGCCTCAGGACAGGCCAGGATGTTGGATCAGACCGAGTACATATCCGTTATTTGGGTAACGGCTGCTATGGGTTCCGCTCTTACAGCGGGTCACTTTCGAAAAGCGCGAAAGTAACCAAAGCGCTCTTGCCCCACCACTCGGCACCTCGCTTAGGCTCGGTGTGCCCGTAATTCGCCATGAATTTGGGGGGCCGCCGCCACGCGCCATCCATGGCGCGGGGCGGCTAAACCGGCATCCCTGCCGGTTTACCCCCCAAATCCATGGCGAATTCCGGCCAGCGTGGTTTGACGGGGCGCCTAAGATCAAGAGCAAGAGCGGCTCGCTTCGCATCGTGGTTAGCGTCGGCAGTGGCTACAAAAGTTGTGTAGATACCCGTGCTCATCGCAGGCAAGCCAGCTCCCACATTTGGAATGCATTCCCCTGTGGGAGCCGGGCTTGCCCGCGATGACGATCGCCCAAGCACTGCATACCCCCAGGCCGTATAATCGCCTTTTTTCTTAAGGCACCTTTCCCCGTGGGCAATAAACGCTACAGCTGCATCGGTCTGTATAACCCCAAATCCCCCGAAAACGTCGGCTCGGTGATGCGTGCCGCCGGCTGCTACGGCGTGGCCTCGGTGTTCTACACCGGCGTGCGCTACGAGCGTGCCCGGGACTTCATCACCGACACCAAGAAGGTCCACCACGACATTCCGCTGATCGGCATCGACGACCTGAAAAAGATCCTGCCCCTGGGCTGCATCCCGGTCGCCGTGGAACTGGTGGAAGGCGCCCGCCCGCTGCCTGAATACACCCACCCCGACCGCGCGCTGTATATCTTCGGCCCCGAGGACGGTTCCCTGGACAAGGAGATCCGCGACTGGTGCGAAGACGTGGTGTACATCCCCACCACTGGCTGCATGAACCTGGCGGCCACCGTCAATGTGGTGCTTTACGACCGCCTGGCCAAGGGTAACAACACCCGTTCGGGCCCCAAGTACTGATTTGGCGGGAACATCCAGCCCCTGCGCGCAGTCAGCTAGTAACACTAGCCCTTGTTGGAGACAGATCATGAGCGACAGCAAAATTTTGCAACCTATCATCGAAGCCGCACCGTTGAAGCCTCAGCCCACCCAGAACGTGCATGGCTGGGAACGTATCGGCTCGGTGGCGGGCGGCGTGATGATGGTCGGCAAAGGCCTGCGCCGCGGCGGGATTTTCGGGCTGATCCAAGTAGCGATTGGCGGCGTGGCACTGGCCCGTGGCTTTACCGGGCACAGCTCGCTCAAGGACAAGCTGGAGCAGGGCCGCCAGGAAATGAACAGCGTGCGCACAAAGATCGAGCGAGCCGGGGAAGAGCTGAAAAACTTGAAAACCAAGGCGGAAATGGCGGCTGAAAAGGCGGTGAAACCCAAAGCCTGATCCAAGTCTTGGACATGCTGGAAATTCAAATGTGGGAGGGTCTTGCCCCCTCCCACATTTTGAATTGCACAGGGCTTGGGATCAGCGCAGCAGTTTGCTGTCCAGTACCACCGACGACTCGCCGATTACGCTTTCGGCCAACTGCACGAATTCTTTGGTGTTGATGCTGTTCACCCGCATCACCGCCTGCGCCAGATCATCCAGGGATCGCTTGTTGTGGGTTTTCACGCGGATCTCGCGGTCCAGGTCCTGCAGCACCAGCACTGCCCGCGCTACACCGGCGCTGCCGATTTGCTCGCCCCTCAGGCTGGTAACCGCCTTGCTCTCTTTGGCCAGCCGCGCCTGAATCGCAGCATAACGCTCATCGGTGAGGCCCCCGGCGCGTCGTACCAGCTCAATCGCGTAATACTCCCCCAGGCCCTCGCTGATCCAGTCACTGCCGTCGTGGTCGTTGAAGCGCCCGATGGCCTGCACCACTTCACGCAGCAACGGGCTGCTGCCATTTTCGCCAACCAGCGGCGTGCGGCTGTTGAGGTAGATCGAATCGCGTAATGAATAAGCGCCCCGCCGCATCGGATCATTGGCACCGACGATCAACAGTTTGCCGGGATGGCGCGGGAACGCGGCGTCCACCTGCGGCCAGACGAACGTCAGCAGCGTCAGCACGTCCATGCGGCGCATGCCCTGCCCCTTTGGCGAGGCCACGGTAACGTCGGTTTCACCCAGGCGCAGGCGGCGGCTGCCGAGGTCGCCGGCGAGCATCCAACCGGTGGGCCGGTCGAACAGACGGGATACGTTGTCGATACGGAATTTGTTTTTGCCAATGCGCGGCCAGGCGGTTTCGACGCTCTTCCAGCCCGCCGGCAGTTCGAACATCAGGCGCGAGACCAACTCAATGCCATCCTGCTGGTCCAGGCGCGCAGCCGGCACCAGGTCTTCGCCGCGCAGTAAGGCCCAGTTGGGCGTGACCCGCGTTTCATAGGTGCCCGGCTTGCGCGCGTGGGTCAGACGCACGCGGTAGGTCAGGCTGGCCTTGTCGGCGCTGGGTTGCCACACACCACGGCTGCCCGTGACTTGCCACTGGCCGTCGGCCTTGAAGTCGCTGTAATCGCCGCTGCGGCCCAGGTCAAAATCCAGGCTGCGCACCGCCGAGCCTTGAGCCAGGCTGACGCGCACCTCAGCCTGCTCGCTTTGAGGCAGCAGCTTGACGTGATAATCCAGGTCAACCTTCTTCGCGCACCAGCCCGGCCCGCTCAGGGCCAGCATTCCCAGGGCCGCTGCCAACTTGGCTGCCACCTTCATACGCACTCCTTTGTTCAGCCGGCACGGAAGATCAGGTAATCCTCCCAGTCGTCCTCGGGCACGCTGCCTTCACTGAGCATGCGTCCGGACTGGGAAATGCGTTCATGGTGCACCGCGTCACGGTCGCCGCAGACCAGGTGGTGCCAAAGCGGCAAATCCTTGCGCTCGCTGACCAGACGGTAACCGCAGGTCGGCGGCAGCCATTTGAATTGGTCGGCCTGGCCAGGGGTGAGCTGGATACAGTCGGGCACCGAGGCCCGGCGATTGGGGTAATCGGTGCACTGACAGGTTTTCAAGTCGAGCAGTTTGCAGGCGATACGCGTGTAATAGACGCTGTTGTCGTCTTCATCCTCAAGCTTTTGCAGGCAGCACAGGCCGCAGCCGTCGCACAACGACTCCCACTCCTCCTGGTCGAGGTGCTCAAGGGTTTTGCGTATCCAGAAAGGTTCGACTTTGGCGGCCATGGCTCTACATCAGTATCGGAAGGTGAAAAGGCCGCCAGTCTAGTGCCCAAGCCCGTTACGGCCAAGCGCTTACGACTGACGGTGTTGCAAGGCTTGTCAGGCCTGGGTCGGCGCAGTAGCTTTGAAACCCCGCTTTTTTCATCAGGATCTGTCCATGAGCGATAACCCACGCGTTGCCGATTACCCGATCCATACCCAATTCACCGAACGCTGGTCGCCCCGCGCCTTTACCGGCGAAAGCATCGCGCAAGAGACGTTGCTGAGTTTCTTCGAAGCCGCACGCTGGGCACCCTCGGCGTACAACTCGCAGCCGTGGCGGTTTCTCTATGCGCGCCGGGACACACCGGACTGGGAGCGCTTCCTGGGCCTGCTGAATGAATTCAACCGCAATTGGGCGCAGCACGCGTCGGCCCTGGTCATCATCGCGTCGAAAACCGACTTCATCGCCCCCGGTGCTACAGAAGAAACCCCGGCGCTGTGGCATACCTTCGACACCGGTTCGGCCTGGGGCCACCTGGCGCTGCAAGCCAGCCTCAGCGGCTGGCACACCCACGGCATGGCGGGTTTCGATCAGGAACTGACCCGCAAAGAGCTGAAGATTCCTCAAGGTTATGCGCTACATGCCGCCGTGGCCGTGGGCAAGCTGGGTGACAAGGCGAGTTTGCCGGAATACCTGCAAGGCCGTGAAGCGCCGAGCCCGCGCAAGCCGTTGACTGAGCTGGTGTGCGAGGGGGACTTCAGCCTCTAAGCATCGCACTCTGACCCTCTGTAGGAGCGAGCTTGCTCGCGAAAAACTCACAGGCGCCGCGCTTATTCAGAAAGTGCGCGTCATCGTTGACGTTCTTCGCGAGCAAGCTCGCTCCTACAGGAGGGCATGGGGCAAGCTCAGTACCCGCGCTCGAAGTCCACTTCCCCGCGCAGCGCTTGCTTGGTCTGATACGCCCGCAGGTTCTGCACAAACAACTCCACCATCATCGACGGCGAGGTCGGTGCCGAGCTGTGCCCGGTCAACAGCAAACCCCAGGCGGTCCAGAACGGGTGGCGCTGCGGCAGCGGCTCCTGACGGCACACGTCGATCACCGCGCCAGCCAGGTGCCCTTCTTTCAGGGCTTCGACCAGATCGGCATCTACTACCGCCACGCCGCGCCCGACGTTGATAAACAACGCCGTCGGCTTGAATTGCTTGAACAACGCCGCGTTGTACACGTCATGGGTGTTGGGCGTATTGGGCAGCAGGTTGATCACATAATCGACCTCCCCCACCAAACGGCCCAACTGGTCGAGCTCGGCCACTTCGATAAACGGCGCCTGTTCCCGCGCCGTACTGGCGATGCCGTACAACTTGACGCCAAAGGGCACCAAAAAATCAGCCACGCTTTTGCCAATGTCGCCGGTGCCGACAATCAGCGCCTTGCGCCCCGCCAGGCTCTGGCCCATGCGGTTGTCCCACTTGCGCTCGACCTGGCTGACCAGGCGCGCCAGTACTTCGCGCTCATGGCCCAGCATATAGGTGAGCACAAACTCGGCCATGACCTGGCCAAAGATGCCCACCGCCCGGGTCAGGCGATAGTCGCGGGGCAAGCCCTCGGCCAGCAGCGGCGTGATGCCCGCCCAGGTCGATTGCAGCCACTGCGGATGATGGCCCTGGCGCAGCAGGGTCGCCAGCAGATCGGGCTGGCCCAGCCACACCGGGCAATCGGCGGCCAGACGCGAGAGTTCGGCCGAGTCACCGCTGGTCAGCACCTCAAGGTCGGGGGCAGCTTCCTTGAGCAGTTGGGCGTAGAGCGGGTGATCCTGTTCAGCAATCAGAACACGCATGGTTCAAACCTTTCAAAAACAATGCAGACGGCCGCCCGCATCCTTACGGCCACCGTCGTCTAATACGATTCCATTTAAAACCTGTGCCCTGACGCGGGCACTGATCGATCACATCGGGTCGTTGCGGCGCAGCAACTCTTCAGGCAAGTGCTCGATGTACTCGTCTTCGGCCGGCGGCATTTGCAGGTGGTAGCCCTGCTTGTCGAGGTTTTCCAGGACCACGGTGATGTCTTCGCGCGACAGCTTGCGCTCCGGCGTCAGCACCATGTCAAACGCGTGATGCGCCTTGCCGAAGGCTTCCATCAACGGCTCGGGCACACGCTCCAGGGCATCGCTTTTGAGCACGTAGAGGTACATGCCGTCTTTTTTCTTGCTGCGGTAGATGGAGCAAATACGTTTCAAGGCTGTTCTCCGGCATTGGCCAGGCTGTCGAGCAGCGCCTGGCCCATCAGCTCGCGGCGCCAGCCACGCAGCGAGTCTGGCAATTGGTAAGGCCCATCGGGGTAGCCACTTTTGACCAGGGCTTCGAGGGTTTTCTTGCGCAGCATCAGTTCCGGCGCCATCTCCAGGCGCTCGGCGAACGTCTGGCCCAGAGCGCGCAGTTGCTTGATCAGCGCGGCGGCGTCCACCGGCAACGGTTCGGCAACGGCGGGAGGCCACTGGTCCATCGGCACGCTACCGGCACGCTTGATCAGGTCCAGCAGGAACTGGCCGTCCTGACGCACGGTACGCGGGTGCATGTCTTCGATCTTGCCCAGCGCCGCCAGGTTATCCGGTTGGGATTTGGCCAACGGCCAGAGCGAATGCTCGCGGATGATGCGGTTGCGCGGCAGGTCGCGAGCGCGGGCCTGTTGCTCGCGCCAGGCGCACAATTCACGCAGCACGGCGAGTTGGGCACGGGACAGTTTCCACGCCAGCTTGGCGTCGCGGTACACCTCGAAAGGGTCGATTTCGCGGCGCAGGTTGGCCACCAGTTCGGCGCCGTCTTCCAGGACCCAGGCGTATTTGTCATCCGATAGCTGCGGGCGCAGGCGAATATAGACCTCGGCCAGGTGCACCGCGTCTTCGGCGGCGTAGCTGACCTGCGTCTCGGACAATGGCCGCTGCAGCCAGTCCGAGCGGGTTTCGCCCTTGGGCAGCTCGATATCCAGCACGGCTTGCACCAGGCGCGAATAACCCATGGAAAAACCAAGGTTGAGGTAAGCCGCAGCCAACTGGGTGTCGAACAAAGGCGCGGGCAGGCTGCCGGTCAGGCGCAGCAGCACTTCCAGGTCTTCGCTGCAGGCGTGCACCACCTTGATCACCGCCGGGTTCTCCAGCAAGGCGGCCAAGGGCTGCCAGTTGTCGATGGTCAGGGGATCGATCAGGTAAGCGCGTACGCCATCACCGATCTGGATCAGCCCGGCAATGGGATAAAAGGTGTCGACCCGCATGAATTCGGTGTCGAGGGCGACGAATGGCAACTGCTGCCATTGGGCGCAATGCTGGCCGAGGCTATCGTTGTCGCAGATCCAGTGAATATCGATGGCCACACGGCTCTCCCTTGAAGAATGGCGCGCAGTATATATCGCCAAAGGCGCTTGCGAGCATCCGCAGTGCACACACCATCATGAAAACTCCGACAGGAGATAAAGAATAGTCCGACAGATGGGGGTTAGCCTCTCTTACGCAGGACGTACACACACCACAACTTGGAGCCCGGCAGGAATTCCTGGTAATTCAGGATCTTGAAGCCAGCCTGACGAAACTCCTGTTCTACCGACGTACCCACGCTTACGGAAACAATCACCGTGTCGCGGCTGACGCGGTGAAACTCGCGCAACAACAGGAGTCGCGCATCGCTGCTGGGCACATGGCGAAACAACTCCAGGCAGAAAATGCAGTCCACCGCATTGGCTGAAAGGCCAATCGAAAACGCCGAGCCCTGGAAGGTTTTGACACGCTTGAGCAACGTGCCCGGGTGATGGGTGCGCGCGTGGTCGAGCATGGCCTGGGAGTTGTCAGAGGCCAGGATCACCCGGTTGACGTGCTCGGCCAGGACCGGCCAGAACCGCCCCGAACCACAGGCCAGGTCAAGGATGAGCCCTGGCTCACCCGCGACCTTCAGTGCATGGCGAACCAGCCGCGCATCCCGCCACGCGGCCAGGCGCTGCAACAGCCTTGGCGGACGCGGATCACCGCAGACCCTGGCATGCTCACGGTCACAGCGCTCGGTGAATTCAGTCTCGATGGGGGATGGAGGTTGTGGCGACATCACGGGCTCATGTGGGTAAAACGGTAGTGAACGACCTTGATTCACAGCTTAACCACTGCAACGTGAAAAAAAGGTCGAAAGCCGCCACCGTAAACTCCGTCACGCCTGATGCAGGTACCAACGCCAATCCTGCTCGCCGACCTCGCCCATGAACTGGCGATATTCGGCACGTTTAACCGCACCTTGCCACCCTGCTCCACGCTGGAAATAATAAGCCCCCCCGACCGTGCCCCAAGGACTCGACCCCATGAAAGCGCCTCTGGCCCTCTGCGTGCTGGCAAGCCTGACCAACATCGCCCAGGCCGACACTGCCCCGTCCCGTCTTGACGATGTGATCCAGCGCGGCACCCTGACCGTTTGCACCACGGGCGACTACAAGCCCTATACCTCGTTGCGCGCCGATGGCGGTTATGAGGGCATTGATATTGCCATGGCCGAATCCCTGGCCAAGAGCCTCAACGCCACGATCAAGTGGGTGCCCACCACCTGGAAAACGTTGATGCCGGACTTCCTCGCCCAGCGCTGCGACATTGCCGTGGGCGGGATTTCCGTGTCGTTGGAGCGGCAGAAAAAGGCGTTCTTCAGCCAATCCCTCGGGGTCGACGGCAAGATCCCGCTGGTGCGTTGCGCCGATGTGCAGCGTTATCAGACGGTTGAGCAGATCAACCAGCCCCAGGTGCGAGTGATCGAGCCGGCAGGTGGCACCAATGAAGTGTTTGCCCGTGCCCACCTGGGCCAGACGCAGATTCGTCTGCATGACAACGTGACGATTTTTGATGAGCTGCTGGCGGGCAAGGCCGATGTGATGATTACCGATGCCAGCGAGGCGCGGTATCAGCAGAAGCTCAAGCCTGGGTTGTGTGCGGTCAACCCTGAGCGGCCGATGCAGTACAGTGAAAAAGCCTTCCTGCTGCCCCGCGATGATGTGGCCTGGAAGAGCTATGTGGATCAGTGGTTGCACCTGAGTGTGGCGACGGGTGTGTATGGGGGTGTTGTCAGTCAGTGGTTGGCTGCGCCTTGATCAACTCGACGAATGCCCTGCACGCGGCGCTGCGGTAGGCGCCCTTGCGGCTCAATAATGCGGCAGTACGCTGCGGCAGCGGTGGGTCGATGATCACTGCGCGCAGCCCCCTCTGCGCCTCGGCCAGGGCTTGGGGCAGGACGGTCGCCAGTGGCGTGTTGCGCACGATTTCGATGATTGCGCTGATGGAGTTGGCTTGCATGGCGATGCGGGGTTTCACACCTTGCCGGCGGCAGTAGTCATCGATATGGCGGCGGGTGGCGAAGCCGGTGTTCAGCAGCACCAGGGGTTGTTCAAGCCAAACAAGTCGACTTGATTGAGGATGGTTGGCACCGACCACTACGCTCAGTTGTTCGACAAACAGCGCCTCGCACTCAATGTCCGGCCCATGCTCGCCGGTAAATCCGATGCCAATATCCAGCAGGTCCTCACCCAGGGCGGCTTCGATGCGGTCCTGGGTCAATTCTTCGATGCTCAGGGTAATGCCCGGATACAGCCGGTTGAAGCGCGCCAGCAATGGCCCGATCAGGTAGGCGGTAAAGGTCGGCGTCATGGCCAGGCGCAAGTGCCCGCGGCTGAGGTCTTGCACATCGTGCATGGCGCGGCTGCCAGCCTCCAGATCCTGCAAGGCCAGGCGCGCAAAGCGCACGTAGGCTTGCCCCGCATCGGTCAGGCTGATGCTGCGCCCGGAACGGTCGAGCAGTGGCGCGCCGAGGCTTTCTTCCAGTTGCCTGATCTGTTGTGACAGGGTCGGCTGCGACACATGCAGCGCTTCGGCGGCGCGGGTGAAGTTGCGGTGCTCGGCAACGGCGAGCAAGTAACGGATATGACGCAGCAGCATCGGCAATGCTCCAACTATAGGCATGACTTATAGAGATCATCATAAACCGGTCTTGGACGCTATAGCCGAAAACTTCCATCCTTGCCCCATCAGCGACGCAAGGAGAACCACCATGCAGCATCTCATCGATGGCTTTCGCAAATTTCAACGTGAAGCCTTTTCCCCACGCAGCGACTTGTTCAAGCACCTGGCGACCACACAAAACCCCGGCACCTTGTTTGTGTCCTGCTCCGACAGCCGTGTTGTCCCGGAGCTTCTGACCCAGCAGGAACCCGGTGATCTGTTCGTGATCCGCAATGCCGGCAACATCGTGCCGTCCTACGGCCCGGAGCCGGGCGGTGTGTCGGCCACCGTCGAATATGCAGTGGCGGTACTGGGGGTCAGCGACATCGTGATTTGCGGGCATTCGGACTGCGGCGCCATGACTGCGATCTCCACCTGCAAGTGCCTGGACCATCTGCCGGCCGTGGCCAACTGGTTGCGCCATGCCGAGTCGGCCAAGGTGATCAATGCCTCCCGTACGCATACCTCGGACGCTGCACGCCTGGATTCGTTGGTGCGCGAAAACGTGGTCGCCCAATTGGCTAATCTCAAGACTCACCCCAGCGTTGCCCTGGCCCTGGAACAAGGCCGGGTGAACCTGCACGGCTGGGTGTACGACATCGAAACCGGCGGCATCGACGCGCTGGACGGACGCAGCGGGCGCTTCGTCTCCCTGCTTGAGCATCCAACCACCCGCGCCCACGCTGCCTGAACCTTATCCACCCAAGAGGACATCACCATGTTGCAATCCCAATTCGCGCAAACCCCACGCCTGGCCCTGGCCGATACCGTTATCGACCTCAAGGCGCGCAAAAATCTGTCATGGCAGGACCTCACCGACGGCACCGGCCTGAGCCTGGCGTTCGTCACCGCCGCCCTGCTCGGCCAGCACCCATTGCCCAAGGAGGCGGCCGACATCGTGTGCGGCAAACTCGGCCTCGACGAGGATGCCAGCCGCCTGCTGCAAAGCGTCCCACTGCGCGGCAGCTTCCCAAGCGGTGTGCCGACTGACCCGACCATGTACCGTTTCTACGAAATGCTGCAGGTCTACGGCTCTACCCTGAAAGCCCTGGTGCATGAGCAATTCGGCGACGGCATCATCAGCGCGATTAACTTCAAGCTGGACATCAAGAAAGTCGAAGACCCGGACGGCGGCTCCCGTGCGGTCATCACCCTGGACGGCAAATACCTGCCAACCAAACCCTTCTGATTCCCGAGCAACCGTCTACGCTCTTGTCACACCAACAAGATCGAGGGACGGGTATATGAACACACTGCTCCGACTCACCTGGCTGCTGCTGTTGTGTTGCAGCCAGGTGCATGCCGCAACGGCTCAGGAAGCGGATGCCCAGGCCGCCAAGGCCCTACTGGAAAAAGCCTTGGCGTATTACCAGCAACACGGTGACAAGGCCTTTGCGGCCTTCAGTCGCCAGGGCGAATTCATCGACCAGGACCGCTACGTCTTCGTGGTCGATACCCAGGGCGTGCTGCTGGCCAGTGGCGGGCCCTCCTCCGCGCTGATCGGTCGCGACGTATCGGAGGTACTCGGGCCGGATTTGCGTCAATCGTTCAAGGAAGCACTCAAGGTCCCCGAAAGCCAGGGTATCCAGCAGGCTGATTATCGCTGGCAAAACTGGAATGACGGCAAGGTCGAACACAAGCATGTGTTTTATCAGCGGGTAGGCAAACGCATCCTGGCGGTGGGTTATTACCTGCCACGCGCCACGCCGGAACAGGCACGGGCGCTGCGTAACAAGGCAGTGGATGCGCTGGTGAAAGATGAAACCGGCACCCTCAAGGCAATCAACTCATTGCAGGGCGGCTTCCTGCAGGATGACCTGTATGTATTCGTGGTCGACCTGGATACGCGGCGTTACGTGGCACACGGCACCCACTTGCGCCTGATAAATACCGACTTCGCCAAGATCAAGGACCCGGACGGCAAACCGGTGGGTGAGCCGATTCTCAAGATGATGGCCGAGCAGGACCAGGGGGAATACAAGTACCGCTGGAAAAACCCGGTGACCGGCAAGGTCGAGAACAAACATGCCTATGTGCGCAAAAGCGGGCATTTCATGGTTGCGGTCGGGTATTACAGCCCCTGATCCGTTGGCTTTTTGTAGGAGCGAGCTTGCTCGCGAAAAACTCAAAGGCGCCGCGTTCACTCAGAAAGCCCGCGTTATCGTTGACGTTCTTCGCGAGCAAGCTCGCTCCTACAGAGGGCGATGTACTGTTAGTCGCAATTATCGAGCCTTATCCTCACGGCCGCGCAGTACCCGGTTGGGCATCACTAGCGCCGCCGCCAACCCCAACAGCGACACCGCCGCACTCACCATCAGCAAATGCCGAAACGTCACCGCCAACTCGCCGCGCAACGCATCCTGCGCCGAGCCGGGTGCTGCGTTGAGACCGTCGAGCAGCACGTTGCCGGAACTGCCTTCGGCCACCAGTGCGCCGCTGGCCAGGTGGGCGAAACTGGAGTCGTGCAACAGCGCCAGCAGCAGTGCCGACATGCAGGCCACCCCCACCGCCCCGCCCAGGGAACGAAACAGATTGGTGGTGCTGGTAGCGACGCCGATGTCCCGTTGTTCCACCGAGTTCTGCGTACCCACCAGCGAGGTCGGGAACTGCATACCGGCGGCGATGCCGCACAACAGCATGAATACGCTGGTGAGCAGCAACGCCTGGGGCGCGCTGTAGGCCATGCCGAGAATCGCCAGCGGGCTCAACAACGCGCCACTTAAGATCATCGGTTTGTAACGACCAGTCACCGAGGTCATGCGCCCGGCAAAATAAGCGCCCATCGGCAACCCCATCGCCAGCGGCAGCAGGTGCAAGGCTGCGCTGTCGGCACCTGAACCGGTCACGCTCTGGTAACGCAGGGGCATCAGCACGCTCAGGGAAATCGCCTGGAAGCTGGTGATAAAAATCGTGCACCAGCACAACACCGCACTGCGGTTGGCGAACAGGTGCATCGGCAGTAACGGCTCACGGGCGCGGCGTTCGTGCCACACAAACACACTCAACGCCAGCAGCGCGCAGGCCAGCAACCCCAGCACTTGAGCGTCACGCCAATGATGGCCCTGGCCGATTTCGGTGATGCCCAGCAACAAGGCGGTGAGGCCGATGATCATCAGCACCGTGCCGAGGTAATCAATGATCGGCTTGCGCTGTGGCACCGGCAGCCCCACCAGGGTGCGATGGGCCACGTACCAGGCGCCGGCGCCCAGCGGCAGGTTGATCAAAAACACCCAGCGCCACGACAAGTACTCGGTCATGTAACCGCCCAACACCGGCCCGGCCACGCTGGCCACCGCGTACATGCTGCTGAAATAGCCCTGGTACCGCCCACGTTCGCGAGGGGGGATGATGTCGCCGATGATCGCCTGACTCACCGAAATCATCCCGCCGGCACCGATGCCCTGGAGAATTCGCGCCAGCACCAATTGCTCCATGCTTTGCGCCATGCCACAAAACAGCGACGCCAGGGTGAACAGGCCCATGCCGATCAGCATCATGGGCCGGCGCCCATACAGATCGCCAAGCTTGCCGTAGATCGGCACCGCCACGGTCATCGCCACCATATAGCCGGAAATCACCCAGGCCAGCAGGTTGACGTCATGAAATTGCGCGGAAATGGCCGGCATGGACACCGCGACAATGGTCTGGTCCAGGGCACCAAGGAAGATCGCCATCATCAGCGCAGCAAGAATGCTGCGCACGGCGGGAACGGTTGGGGCGGGTTGATTGAGGTGAGTCACGGCAGAACCTTCGAGCAAGGCCCGCGGGACAAAATCGCCCGCAGGAATGCTCGATACGATAGCAGGCTATTCGATAGGCTCGTACGCAAGCCCGACGTAATTTTCTGCGATGGTTTTGCGCCCGGCGTCCGAGTGAATGAAATAGTCCAGCTCGCTCTCGGCAATGCGCCGGCTGAAGGCATCCGCCTGGGGAAACTCATGCAGCATCGAGGTCATCCACCAGGAAAACCGCTCGGCTTTCCACACCCGGCGCAGGCAGATCGCCGAGTACTGTTGCAGCAAGTCCAGGCGCCCTTCGCGATACACCTTGAGCAAAATCCGGAACAACGTGCTCACGTCACTGGCCGCCAGGTTCAACCCCTTGGCGCCGGTGGGCGGGACGATATGTGCGGCATCACCAAGCAGGAACAGGCGCCCGTACTGCATGGGCTCCACCACGAAGCTGCGCAGCGGCGCGATACTTTTTTCAATCGATGGGCCGGTCACCAACTGCTGCACCAATGAAGCGGGCAAGCGGGTTTTCAGCTCATCCCAGAAACGATCATCCGACCAATCCTCCACGGCCTCGTCCTGCGGCACTTGCAGGTAATAACGGCTGCGCGTCGGGGAGCGCATACTGCACAGGGCAAAACCCCGTGGATGTTTGGCGTATACCAGCTCGGCGTGTACCGGCGGCGTATCGGCAAGCACCCCCAGCCAACCGAAGGGATAGACCCGTTCGAATACCTTCAACGCCTCTGCCGGAATCGATTGCCGGGCGATGCCATGGAAACCATCGCACCCGGCGATGTAATCGCACTCCAGGCGATAGGCTTGGCCTTGATGGTTGAACGTCAGCCAGGGTCGATCAGTTTTCAGATCATGGGGCTGAACATCGCACGCTTCGTACAGGGTGGTAGCGCCGGCGGCTGCGCGGGCGGCCATCAGGTCGCGGGTGACTTCGGTCTGGCCGTAGATCATCACCGACTGGCCACCGGTCAATGCCTTGAGATCGATGGGAACACGTTGGCCGTTAAGCGCAATATCAAAGCCGGTGTGCACCAACCCTTCAGTGTCCATGCGTTGGCTCACCCCGGCCTCACGCAAGAGCTCGACCATACCCTGCTCCAACACACCGGCGCGGATGCGCCCTTGCACGTAATCGGCGCTCTGTCGCTCTAGAACAAGGGTTTGAATGCCCGCGTTGTGCAGCAATTGGCCGAGCAGCAATCCAGACGGACCGGCACCAATAATGGCGACTTGAGTTTTCAGGGTTTTCATTATTTTTATGGCCTTCACGCTTGACCCGAACGTATCGAGTGAAAGAGTTGTCAGTGGACTTGTGGCTGACATTTTTCACTTGAGCGAACCGCATAAGAAGGTGAAAACTGCTTCAAAGCCTGTGCTTTTCGCCAATCGGGGCGATTACCGAACCATTATCCTGAGTATCGGATTGAAACCATGACCAAAACCGCGATTCCGGTCTTCAAGCTTTACGGGGAAAGCCAGCAGTGGCCGACGCCCGATTTGTTGCACTGCGAAACCATTTCCCGGCGCAGTCGGGAATACCAGTGGGAAATCCAGCCCCACCGGCACGCGGATCTGTGCCAGCTGCTGTATGTGCACAAAGGCCAGGCTCAACTGGAAATCGAAGGCCAGCGCACCACCCTCAATGAAGCGAGCCTGCAAGTGCTACCGCCACTGTGCGTGCATGGCTTTCGTTTTTCCGAAGATGTGCAGGGTTACGTGTTGACCCTTTCGGCGCCGCTGGTCAGTCATTTGCAGGCGCAACTGGGCGCCACAGTCGACGGTCTGCAAACCCTGGGCAGTTATCCGGCAGGCAAGGACAGCGACTACTTGAACAACCTGTTCGCCCGCTTGCAGGACGAATACGCCGATGATCAACCGGCACGGGACATGATGTTGCACGCGCTGGTCAGCGTGTTGCTGGTGTGGGTCAGCCGCCAGGCGATTCAGCGCCGCCATCCAAGGGCGCCGCGTGGTCGCGAGTATTTTCGCCGGTTCACTCAACTGGTCGAGCAACACTATCGCGAGCACCCCAAGATTGAAGACCTGGCCCACAAGCTGGGCATCTCGGTCTCACACTTGAACGGGACTTGTCGGGAGTTGGGCGGGCAGCCGGCGTTGCAGATCATGCATGACCGCCAGTTGCTGGAAGCCAAGCGTTTGTTGACCTACACCAGCATGACCATCAATGAGATGTCCGAGGTGCTGGGCTTTTCCGACCCGACCAACTTCTCGCGCCTGTTTCGGCGCAGGGTCGGGTTTTCACCCAAGGCGTTTCGCGAGCAATTGAAGGCCGAGCAGCCTACCTGAGCGCGCTGAAACTGCCGGTGCGGGGAACGCATTGATCTTGGTGGCAACTGATGGCGAATGCCGCCGGTTGCATGCGTGTTTGTTCGACGCGATAGGCGGCTGTCCCGTACAACGCAGTCGCCAATGCGCAGAGGGTGAAAATCGTCAGGTACTTTCTGGTTTTGATACTCATGGCACAGACCTCTGAACGGATCTACACGGCGCTGTTTAAAGCATAGGTCAGTCAGCGCAAGTTGCCATGATTGGCTGCCATTCAGCGCGTTTATATCGCCTTAAAGCCCGACGTCCCACGCGGGCGCTTCGGGAAACCGCAGCACCAGAAAATCCAGCAGGCTGCGCAGCGCCGAGGGCATGTGCTTGCGCGAGGCGTACACCGCGTAGATGTTCATCTGCCGGGGCTCTGCGGCGGGCAGCAAGCGCACCAGTTCACCACTGCGGATCAGGTCACCGGCCTGATAACTGGGAAGCATCGCCACCCCTGCCCCGGCCAGGGTGATACGCAATAGCGTGCTGGCCTCGTTGGCGGTGATATTGCCGTGCACCGGCACCGACACGTGCTCGCCCTGTTCTTCGAAATGCCACAGGCTCTTGCCGAAGTAGGAGTGGGTCAGGCAGTTGTGCCGGGCCAGGTCTTCGACTTTCTGCGGCGCCGGATGCTCTCGCAGATAGGCCGGTGTGGCGCATACCACCGAGCGGCACACGGTCAAGCGTCGGGCGATCAGGTTGGGGTCCAGATCATTGCTGGTGCGGATCGCCAGGTCGATGCGTTCATCCACCAGGTTCACCGTGCGATCGAGCATCTGCAAATCCACCGTCACCAACGGGTAGCGCTTGACGTACTCGGCAATGGCCGCGCCCAGCTGCGCCTGGCCGAACGAGGTGCTGACGCTCAGGCGCAACAAGCCCCGGGGTGCGTCATCCGGCTCGCTGACGGCGGCCTGCATATCGCCGCATAACTCCAGCAATTGCCGACAGCGCGGCAGGGTTTCGCTCCCGGCAGCGGTGAGGCTGAGCTTGCGCGTGGTGCGGTGCAGCAGGCGCGCGCCGACCCAGTCTTCCAGCTCGGCCAGGTAGCGCGAGACCACCGGGCGCGACAGGTCCAGATGATCGGCGGCGGCAGACTGGCTGCCCAGGTCCACCACAGTAACAAACACGCGCATTGCTTGAAGACGATCCATGATCTGCCCGATTTCAGAAACAAACTATGTCCCAGCATCGCATTTTTTGTGGTGTTTTATGCAACTAAGCTCTATCCACCCCTTACCAATGGCAGGAGCTGCCCGATGTTCTCGACCTTCAAACGCTTGACCCTGGCCACTGCCGCCCTGGCCTTCGCCGCGCACGCAGCAGCCGCAGAACTGAAACTGGACGTGTACAACCCAGGCGAAGCGGCGATCTTTCCCGTCAGCTCGGTGCTGGTCAGCGGTGCCAAAGACGCGATCCTGGTGGATGCCCAGTTCGGCAAAGGCCAGGCCGAGCAACTGGTGCAGAAGATCCGCGCCAGCGGCAAACACCTGACCACCATCTATATCAGCCATGGCGACCCGGACTACTACTTCGGCCTCGACACCCTGACCGCCGCCTTCCCCGACGCCAAGGTGCTGGCGCCGCAACCGGTGGTCGACCATATCAACGCCACCGTCGCCGGCAAGCTGGAATTCTGGGGCCCGAAAATGGGCGCCGACAAACCCGCCAAGACCGTCGTGCCCCAGGTGCTGCAGGGCCACAGCCTGACCCTTGAAGGGCAACAGCTGGAAGTGATCGGTCTGGACGGCCCGCAGCCGGATCGCAGCTTTGTGTGGATCCCGTCGATCAAAGCCGTGGTCGGTGGTGTGGTGGTCGCCGAAAACATTCACCTGTGGATGGCTGACACTCAGAGCGCGCAATCCCATAAAGACTGGCTGAGCACCCTTGAGCGTATTGAAAGCTTGAAGCCACAAACCGTGATCCCTGGCCACTACCTGGGCACCCCATCACTGGCCTCGGTGAAATTTACCGCCGACTACATCAAGGCCTTCGACATCGAAACCGCCAAGGCCAAGGATTCCGCCGCCCTGATCGCGGCCATGAAACAGCGTTACCCCACCCTCGCCGACGAAAGCTCGCTGGAACTGAGCGCCAAAGTCGCCAAGGGCGAAATGAAGTGGTGATTGGCTTTAAACCCTAACCCTGATGGAGAACGTCATGAGCAAAATCGCAATCATTGGTGCTACCGGCCGTGCCGGTAGCCAACTGCTGGAAGAAGCCCTGCGCCGTGGGCATACCGTCACCGCCATCGCCCGCAATACCGAAAAGCTGGGCGTACGCCCGGGTGTCACGGCCAAACAGGTCGACGCCCTGGACGCACAAGCGTTGCAACACGCCATCAGCGGCAGCGATGTGGTGATCAGCGCCGCGCACTTCGCCACCTTGCCGGCCAGCGCCGTGATCGGCCCGGTGAAAAAGGCCGGGGTCAAACGCCTGCTGGTGGTGGGTGGTGCGGGTTCGCTGTTGCTGCCAGACGGCAGCCGCGTCATCGACAGCCCAGGTTTCCCGGCAGAGTACAAGGCCGAAGCCGGTGCCGGGGCTGAGTTCCTGGAAACGCTACGCCAGGAACAGGAATTGGATTGGACGTTCCTGTCGCCCTCGGCGCTGTTCGACGGAACCGAGCGTACCGGCAAATTCCGCCTGGGCCAGGATGACCTGCTGGTGAGCAGTGACGGTAACAGCTCGATCAGCTTTGCCGACTACGCCATCGCCATGATCGACGAGGTCGAAACACCGAAACACTCGCGTCAGCGCTTCACCGTTGGCTACTGACACGCCGCGGTAAAAATGTGGGGGGGCTTGCCTCCTCCCACATTTTGATCGGCGGTGCGTCAATCATCTGTGATTTTTAGATAGCCCCAACGACTTTCTGATTTGCTCCATTCCCCCCTGCATGGCCTGATTCGCCCTTGTCCCATCAAGGCAGGCCCATGGAAAACGTTCAAGTAAAACCCACCACCGCCGTATGGCTGATGATCAGCGTGGTGCTGGTCGCCCTTAACCTGCGCCCGTCGATGGCGGCTGTGGGGCCGTTATTGTCGTCGATTCGCGTGGATGTGCCGTTGAGTTTCAGCAGCGCCGCCTTGCTGACCATGTTGCCGGTCATGGCCATGGGCCTGGCGATGTTTTTTGGCATGGGCCTGGCCAAGCGCCTGGGCGAGCATCGCAGTATTGTGCTGTCGCTGCTGGTGATTGGGCTGGCGACGTTATCGCGCCTGTTCCTGGATTCGGCGCTGGAGCTGATCGTCAGCGCAATTGCCGCAGGGGTGGGTATTGCGCTGATTCAGGCGTTGATGCCGACGCTGATCAAGTCGCGATTCAGCTCCGACGTTTCGCTGTTCATGGGCCTGTATGTGACGGCGATTATGGGCGGCGCTGCGCTGGCGGCATCACTCTCGCCTCTGGTGCAAGTGCGCACCGGCAGCTGGCGTATCGGCCTGGCGATCTGGGCAGCGCTGGCGCTGTTGGCGCTGGTGTTCTGGTATGCGCAGCGTTCAGTTTTGCCACCCTTGCCGCAAGCCGGTTCGACCCCCCGCGAGTCATTTTTCAGCAATCGTCGCGCGTGGCTGTTGGCGATCTTTTTTGGCCTCGGCACGGCGTCCTACACCTGTGTACTGGCGTGGCTGGCGCCGTACTACGTCGAACAGGGCTGGAGCGAGCAGAACGCCGGATTGCTGTTGGGTTTGCTGACCGCCATGGAGGTCATCTCCGGCCTGGTCACCCCGGCCATCGCCAACCGGCGCCAGGATAAACGCGGCGTGATTGCGGGGCTGCTGGTGCTGATTATTCTCGGGTTCTGCGGCCTGATCCTGAGCCCGCAACACTGGAGCCTGCTATGGCCTTGCCTGCTCGGCCTGGGTATTGGCGGGCTGTTTCCCATGAGCCTGATTGTGTCTCTGGACCACCTCGACAACCCACGGCGCGCCGGTAGCCTGACCGCGTTTGTACAGGGCATCGGTTACCTGATTGCCGGGGTGTCGCCCTTGATTGCCGGAGTGATCCGCGACCAGCTGGGCAGCTTTGAAGGAGCCTGGTGGTCGCTGACAGCGGTGACTGCGGTGATGCTGTTGATGGTCCTGCGCTTCAACCCCCGGCATTACGTACGACATATTCGCTGACGTCGTATTACAAACAGTATTTGTCCCCCACAAAACATTGAAGGGTCCTACAGAGCTTTCTATTGGTACGAGCGTTCCGTTAACATTTTGCTCAGTCTTGTACTGAGTTCGGTACAAAGGGTTTACGGACGAAACCGATGCTAAACAGTAACTCGCTCAGAAAGCTCGATATGCAGGATTTGATGGTGTTTATCGCCGTCTATGACCAGAGCAGCGTTACTGATGTGTCCGAAACGCTGTTCGTCAGCCAGTCCACGGTGAGCTACAGCCTGAAAAAGTTGCGTACCAGCTTTGAGGATGAGCTGTTTATCAACACGCGAGCCGGTATGCGTCCGACGTACAAGGCCACCACCATGTACGGGCATGTGCAGAAGATCCTGGAAAGCATCAACCTATGCCACGCCGGCGGCCAGGCCTTTGACCCGACCCAACAGGCGGTGACCTTCAATGTGTGCGCCCCGGAATACTTCGAGCAATTGATCCTGCCGCGTCTGTTGAAGCACTTCGACCATGCCGACCTGCCGGTGATCGTCAATGTGCAGAAGCTGGAAGCCGACATTCCCGTCGATGACCTGCGTGAAGGCCGCCTCGACCTGGTGATCTGCTTCGGCCCGCACTTTCATCGCACCCATAAAGACTTCAAGACCCAGATGCTGCTGGAAGATGACCTGGTCTGTGTGTGCGACCAGCGCTCGGCCCCCAGGGAACCGGCGTTCAGCCTGCAATCCTTCGTCGAGCGGCGTCACGTGTTCCCCACACCGTGGACATCGGACACCAATATGATCGACGGCTGGCTCGCACGTCAGGCGCGCAAGCGCCAGGTGATTGCGCGGGCCAACAGCTACAGCGCGGCGTTGAAGATGATTGCAGGCACCGACTTCATCGTCACCCTGCCACGCCGCGTGCAGAAGTTACTGGCGCCGACGCCGGGGTTCGGTGTGTGCGAAGCGCCCAACGGTTTGCCGGGGTTCACCCTGGATATGCACTGGAACGAAACCAATGGGCAAGACAGCGCCAATATTTGGTTTCGTGAGCAAGTGGTGAGGGTGTGTGAGGAACAGCTGCAAGCGGCAAGTTGAAAGCGCCAAGCAGTCTCTACAGTTGCTTTCAGCTTGGCGCCGGGAGCTTGTCGCTCATGAACGCCTCCAGCCGCGAACGCATCCAGCGCTCCGCCGGGTCGGTGTCGACGTGGCTGAGCCAGACCATCGACAAGTCCAGGGTCGGGGTTTGAAACGGGAACGGCTCGCAGAACAGATTCCCGCTGGCGGCCATGGCCTGGGCGGTATAGTCCGGCAGGCTGGCGATCATGTCGGTGCCGGCGAGCAAGGCCGGCAGCGAGCTGTATTGCGGCACCGACAGCACCACATGGCGCTTGCGGCCGACTTCGGCCAACCACTCATCGGCAAAACCGGCCACGTTGGCGGTGTGGGACACCAGCACATGGGGCCGTGAGCAATATTCGTCGAGGGTCAGCGGCGTGTCCGAGGCATCGGCACGCAGCAGGCAGGGGCGGATATGCCGCAGCAGCTTGCGCTTGGCATTTGCCGGCAGGCCGCGAGTCTGGGTGATGCCCACGGTGATATCGCCGGACGCCAGCAGGTCGGGAATGCGCCAATAATCCACATGCTGCACCACAAACACCACCTGCGGCGCTTCCTGGCGCAAGGCACGCAGCAAGGGCGGCAACAGGCCGAACTCAACGTCATCGGAGAGGCCGATGCGAAAGGTCATGGTGCTGATGGACGGATCAAAATCATGGGTCAGGCTCAGGGCCGATGACAAGGAATCCAGGGCCGGCGACAGGTGCTGGATGATTTCCTCGGCTCGTGCCGTGGGTTCCATGCGATGGCCGACGCGAATGAACAACGGATCGTTGAACAAAGTGCGCAGGCGATTGAGGGCCGAGCTGATGGTTGGCTGGCCGAGAAACAGCTTCTCCGCCACCCGCGTCACATTGCGCTCAAGCATCAGCGCTTCGAAGACCACCATCAGGTTGATGTCGGCCTTGCGTAGTTCATTGCGATTCATCGGCGCCCACCCCTCTCCCCAAGACAAGCCGCAGTTTAGAAAGGCCACGGGGCTGCGTCTATGTGCGCGCGGTTCATCGGGCGGTTAATCAGCGCTTGAGGGTTATGTAAGCCTCACAAAACAACTGTGGGAACGGGCCAGTCAGTTAAGCGTACATCGCCCTCTGTAATTAGATGGACTCGCCCAAGCCGAGGCGTCTATGCGCCACGGTGGCATTCTTATAGAAGCCAACGACAGCGAGGGCGAGCCCATGAAAAAGCATACGACGATCAATCAGTCTTTGTCAGCCG
>NZ_JYLN01000016.1 GCF_001439735.1 Pseudomonas paralactis | reverse complement strand
AGCTGGCTTGCCTGCGATAACGCCGGTACACCCAATGAGTACTTACCTGACACTCACCAGGCAAAAATGTGGGAGCTGGCTTGCCTGCGATAGCGTCGGTACACCCAATGAGCACTTGCCTGACACTCACCAGGCAAAAATGTGGGAGCTGGCTTGCCTGCGATAGCGCCGGTACGCCCAATGAGTACTTACCTGACACTCACCAGGCAAAAATGTGGGAGCTGGCTTGCCTGCGATAACGCCGGTACACCCAATGAGCACTTGCCTGACACTCACCAGGCAAAACTGTGGGAGCTGGCTTGCCTGCGATAGCGCCGATACACTCAATGAGCACTTGCCTGACACTCACCAGGCAAAACTGTGGGAGCTGGCTTGCCTGCGATAACGCCGGTACACCCAATGAGTACTTACCTGACACTCACCAGGCAAAAATGTGGGAGCTGGCTTGCCTGCGATAGCGCCGGTACACCCAATGAGCATCTACCTGACACTCGTCCAATCACCGCCCCTCCAACAACGTCCCCGCCTGATCCAGCAACGCCAACGGATCCGCCGCCTTATGAATATCCACCGACAACAACTGCCTGAACTTGCGCGCCCCTGGAAACCCCGTGCCCAACCCCAACACATGCCGAGTAATGTGATGCATCGTCCCACCACTGGCCAAATGCTCAGCAATATAAGGCCGCAACTGCGCCAACGCCTCCGCCCGGCTAATCACCGGCGCCTCACTGCCAAACAACTGCTGATCCACCTCCGCCAACAGATACGGATTGTGATAAGCCTCCCGCCCCAGCATCACCCCATCAAACGTCTGCAAATGTTCCTGGCACTGCTCCAACGTCTTGATCCCACCGTTGAGATTAATCTCCAACTCCGGAAAATCCCGCTTCAACTGCGCCGCCACGTCATAACGCAACGGCGGAATGTCCCGGTTCTCCTTGGGCGACAACCCCTCCAGAATCGCAATCCGTGCATGCACGGTAAAACTGGTGCAACCGGCGTCCTTCACTGTGCCGACGAAATCACACAACTGGGCATAACTGTCCCGACCATTGATGCCGATACGGTGCTTCACCGTCACCGGGATCGACACCGCATCGCGCATCGCCTTCACACAATCCGCCACCAGGGCAGGGTGCGCCATGAGGATCGCGCCGATCATATTGTTCTGCACCCGGTCGCTGGGGCAGCCAACGTTCAGGTTCACTTCGTCGTAACCGGCGGCCTCGGCCATACGGGCACAGGCGGCCAAATCAGCTGGAACACTGCCGCCTAATTGCAGCGCTAGCGGGTGCTCGGCTTCGTTGTGGCGCAGGAAGCGGTCGTGGTCGCTATGGAGGATAGCGCCGGTGGTGACCATCTCGGTGTAGAGCAGGGCGTGTTTGGAGAGCAGGCGCAGGAAGTACCGGCAGTGGCGGTCAGTCCAGTCCATCATGGGGGCAACGCAAAAACGCCGAGACAGTGCGGGGCTTGATTCTGCTGGGCTAAAGCTTTGTTTATCTAGCATTTTACTCAACGTGTTCTAGGCGTGTTTTAGGGCGTTTTCAGGCGTTTTTCAGGTCTCGGTGGTACGATGTACCACTTCAAAACTGGCGCGTACCACTTTCGATATGGCGACTATCAGGGCAAGAAAACTGGCGGATGGGACTGTGAGCTACACGGCTCAGATCCGCATCAAGCGCGACGGAGTGCAAGTCTACCAAGAGAGCCAGACCTTCGCCCGAAAACAGGCCGCGCAGGCTTGGGCGCGTAAACGCGGAGCGGAGCTGGATGAACCTGGTGCGATCGAGCGCGCAAACCGCAAGGGTGCCACGGTCAAAGAGATGACAAATCGATACCTGGTTGAAGTTGAGAAAGCCAAACCGCTGGGCAAAACCAAGCGCGGCACACTCAATGCCATTGGCGAGACTTACCTGGGCAAGTTGACCGATACGGATATCAACACCCAGTGCCTGGTCGATTACGCACTTTGGCGAATGAGCGCGGACGGCGGCGGCGTTCAGCCACAAACCGCCGGCAATGACCTGGCGCACCTCGGCGCAGTGCTGGCAATTGCCAAAGACGCATGGGGCTACCAGGTCGATCCGCTCGCCATGGGCGGTGCGCGGCGTGTGCTACGCAAGCTGGGCTACAACCTGAAAAGCCGTGAGCGTGACCGCCGGCCGACGCTGGATGAACTTGGAAGCGTGCTGACGCACTACCAGGCCATGCAGGCGAGGCGGCCGACTGTCATATGTATGCTGAAGGTTGTGGGCTTTGCCCTGTTCTCCACCCGCCGGCTCGATGAGATCACCCGGATTCGCTGGGCAGACCTCGACGAGGCTGGCCAGCGAGTGCTGGTGCGTGACATGAAAAACCCAGGGCAAAAGATCGGCAACGATGTTTGGTGTTATCTGCCGGACGAGGCATGGCAGATCCTCCAGACAATGCCGAAGGCCGGTGACGATATATTCCCCTACAGCCCTGAGTCGATCTCCACGTCCTGGACGAAAGCCTGCAAGTTTCTGCAAATCCAGGACCTGCACTTCCACGACCTTCGGCATGAAGGCATCAGCCGCCTGTTTGAAATGAGCTGGGACATCCCGCGTGTAGCGAGTGTTTCCGGCCACCGGGATTGGAATTCGATGCGGCGGTATACCCATCTGCGCGGCAAGGGGGACCGTTATTTGGGTTGGGAATGGCATGAAAAGATATTGAGGGCGCCCGTCCAACTGGGCGCCGCATCAATGAAATGGCTCAAAAGGCGTGTTTTGACCCGTTGAGCTGGTTGTGCTCTTTAACCGCGGCCGCGTGCTGCAGATCCAAGTACGTGGCCAGATCGTTCAGATGGACGCCCTTGGCCGACTTCTGGCTCGGCTCGATACGGGTGATCGGCAACTTGATATGGCCGCTCATCACCTTACGTTGGAGCATTTCCGGCGTTAGGTGCGTGAAGTAGTCTCGGCAGATGAGCTCCAGAGGGATGATCGCCTGACCGTCGTATTGGGCCATCAGGATAAAGGCTGTGTTCATGCTGCCTCCTCGTCCATGATCTCGCAAACGAACCGATGCCGGCCCCGGTTTGTTGCAGTCATCGCATTGCTAACTCCTAGCATGACGTCAACACAGCGCTCGTAAGCGTGAGGGCCGTACCAGCTTTCCACCCTCACTACCTGACAGTTGGTTCGAGTCGCATCTGCGCACAAGTAAAGCAACAGGGCGACGGTCATACAGCCTCCTCCCGCTCTAAGCGCGGGTTAACTGCTGTTGGCCGGATAACGGATGCCATACTCATGACTCGCATGTCGCGGTCGTTCAGAGAAGGAAGCTGGTCCTCGGACGGAGTAGCTGGGAACAAATGGTTCGCCTGCACGAAAGCAGAGAAGGCATCATCGAAGTGAGTGGTGAGTGCCTTGCGCAATGTTTCGTAGTGAAGTTCGAACTCAACAGCTTCTGATGGTGTGACTTCCACGCCAATTTTCTTGAGCCTTCCCTTGCTGATATAGAGACCGGGCGATTCCGAGTCGCATATCTTCGACATGATTTGCGCCGCCAACCTTCGGTCGTAACTGGTGGAAATGGGAAACCATCGGATCTCGCGGCGGTCGTCGACCAGGTCGCCAATGGTCAATCCGTGACGCGCTAGCAACTTTTCCAGCATTCGTTGGGCGTTATCCTTTTCTCCACCTTCGCCTCGCTGTGCCAGGGCCAGCAACTTGCGTAGCTTGGCCTCTACTTTTGCATTGTCGCCTTGGTTTTTAGGTGATCGCATGGTGCTTCTCCTTTGAGGCAGTGGGGGAGTTGCAGCTCCCCGTGTCCCGCCTGTGTTAATTATCAGTGCGCGTATCGACGCGGTTTGTTCTGTCTGGCCGCTTCACGCTCAGCTATGAAAGCCGCCCATTCCGCCGTTTTGGTCCGTTGGCGAATACGGCTACATGCCTGGTGTTTGCGGGTGGAGCGTGCTTTGCCGCAGATATCGCAGCGGCTGGGCAGGTCAAGCCGATGGCTTGCCATGGTCGGACGCTCACGTTCAGGTACGTGCTTAGGCATTGGTCACAGCCCTCCCATAACCATGCGTGTCAGTGCATTGGGTTGGCCTTCGGGCGTCAGCTTATCGAGGGGCTGCGTAACGCTGCGGCCGTTGGCCGCGCGCAGGGTGGCAACGTTGCCTTCGATCCCTACGATCACGCCTGTACGTGCGCTGAGGCGATATTCTCGGCCACCGCCGCTCATTGCGACGTAGCTGACCTTGTTTCCGACAGCAAGCGGGGTTGTGGTAGCCTCTGCGGTGCCGCCTTGGGGTTGATTCACTTGCATGGTGCTTCTCCTTTGGGTGGTCGGTGTCGAGGGGTTGCAGCCCCTCGGCACCACCTTCTTACTGGCTTTCGCCGTTTGGGTTTTGCTTGCGCACCAGGTGCAGGAGCAGGTTTTCATACTCAATAAAATCATCCGTTTGCGACTGCCATTCCAGCACTGCCTGGATCTGCTCCCGGCTGCACTCCAGTACCAGTAGCTCTCTCTCAGTCTCCGCACGGACCTCTAGAATGGTGATCAGGCCGGCCGGGTCGTAGGCTTCGGCATGGACGATTTTCGCGGGCCGGGTGAACCAGGCTTTCAGCTCTTTTATGTGCCGCAGGCGATTGTTTTCGCCGTCTGGGCCGTCACCGGTGATGACTTGTACGTGCATGGTGCTTCTCCTTTGGGTGGTGTCAGGCGTTGCAGCGCCTGGCAGGTATTGCCGCTGATGAATCAAGCCTGGAAGTGCCAGCACTTCACGATCGGTTGCTTGGTGACGACGGCGTTGGTCTTACTTGCCTGGTGAGCCCGCACCGCGCTGTCAGTCGCCTTATTGACGTCGAGCAGCTTCCGCGAGCGGGAGTCCTTCAGGCGTTCACGCAGCTCGCTGACGTCAGCGATTTTTTGTCGGTTCTCTGCGGCGCATTTCACGAAGTCGTTGAGGTTGATTGCGATGATGTGGTCTTTTTTACTGTGGTTGACCACTGGGCCTTCGGCGTCCAGACCTTCCAGGTATTCGTAAACCTCCCAGAATTCAGCCACCACCGGATGGTCGGAACTGATCGAGGCCTGGCGCTCAATTGCCATGCGGATGATCTGCGAGCGGGTGTGCTCGACCTGAGCGTCGGTGAGCGGCACCACCATGCACAGGCAGTCCAGCAGGGCGAGCATTTGGGCGTGGTTCTTGTTGATCCGCTCCACCCGGATGTAGCCGCGCAGCTTGTTGCCGCAATGGCTACATTCGCCGTGCTCATCTTTGAATGGGGTGTCGCAGGCGAAGCAGTGGGAGTGCAAATTGCGCAACTTCGCCTCGTAGCCCGCTATCTGCTGGCCGAACAGCTCCATCACCTCCAGCTCTTTACGTACTGCCTGCAACACAAAGTTGCTGAGTCTCGAACCTTCCAGCGCATTGAGCCGATCTGCCGCCGCACGGCTTTCAGCGGTGACGTTCGGGCGCACAAAGTGCAGTTTGACGATCCGGGTCATGATCGCTTCTGACGCCACAACAGGGGCGTTCTGGCTGATGGCGATGGTGCCGCGAAACGGTGGTTCGTAGGTTTCGTTACCGGCGGTTTTCACACCCTTGGTCGCCAGGGTGCCGCCGCCGTAGTAATCCTTGAGTTCGTCCCATTCGAAGGTTTTGGCGTGGGCCTTGTCGTCGCCGCTGCGATCTGATTCCAGCAGCACAATCGGCATGCCGGATACTTGGCCCATCAAGCGGCTGCGGCCGGCCTTGGTGGATTTGGACGGGTCGAACCCTTCGTATCCGTCTCGGCCCGCGAGTTTCCATAGCAGCGTGAGCAACGTGGTCTTGCCGGCGCCGGCCTCGCCAGTGGCCTCAAGGAAAGGAAACGACTGGTACCGACCTCGGATCTGTTCGGCGAACAGCGAGCCAAACCAGAAGGTCAATGCCACGATGCCCTGGGCACCAAAGCACTGCCACAGAAGCCCAAGCCACTGGTCATTATATTTTTTGCCGTCCTTTTCCAGATCGATCTTCACACCCTTTTGCAGAGTCTTGAGCTTCAACTTGCCCATCTCAAAAAACTCTTCCTCATTGATGTGAATTACCTGGCCCTCGCGGATGGCGACGTCGTTGAACACGTAGCATTGGTATTCCTTGCTGTAGCCTACATAGTCGATGGTCTGGACGGTCTTGATGCCGAAAAGCTGGTCTTTCATGAGCTTGTCCAATTGCTGTCCACTGCCGGTGAACACGGCTCCGGCACCCATGCCGAGAAGTCTTTTCTTGAATTCGCTGGCAGCGGCGACCTGACCACCCGTAAAGGTGTTTTTCACTGAGCCGCCGTCGTGCGGGAAGTCGACGCGGAAGAAGTACCAGGACTCGTCGGTAATCTCGTTGCGCTGGAAGTAGAGGGCTTTGGGGTAGCAGTTGGCGATCTCCACGACGCAGCCGGCGACGTTCAGTGCCTTTTCCCGAAGCTGCTTTTCATTGAGTGTCTGGGCTTCGTGGCCGTCGCTCTTTTCGAGGGCCTGCTTGGCGCTGTTGTATTTCGCCAAGTCCAATTTCCACCAGTACAGGCGCGAGTCGAAACAGAAGTGGAATTCCTCACGTTCACGCCACTGGTACATGAGCAATGCTTTGTCGCTGGCACTCTCTGCAATCAGCAGGGCGCCCTGGTGACGCGCGTCTTTCAAGTCCTTTTCGATGCGATCAGCGCGGGCTTTTTCATCGTCGATAAACGCCCAGCGTTGATGCAGATCGTTCCAGTCGACCTTGCGGGCGTCAGGCTGTGACACCTGAGCAGCCTCGCAGGTAAAACCGAGTTCGCGGGCACGGTTGACCCATATACGGGTGTACTTGTGAGCGCCTGGCTCGTTGTCCAGAGCCCAAACCAACTTGGGGGTTTTACCGCTGCGAGCGGTGATCAGCGCCTTTAGTGATTCCTCTGGAAAGGCGTTTGAGGACAGTGCTGCAACAGCAAAGATTCCGTTTTGAATGAGCGCGATCGCGTCGAAGATTCCTTCAACGATCCACAGCTCTTGCACTTCAAGCAGATCCACGCATGGTGGGCACCACCAATGGCCCCTGTAGCTCTTGAGGGGTTGGAAGCGGGCCTTCTTCTTACCGAACCGCGACGGTTGGTCGATCAAGCGCTCCCAGTACCCGCCGTGCTCGAGGGGAAAGCGCACAGTCGCAGAGCCAATATTCAGGTCGCGATCAAAGTAGCTCTCCTGGGTGTACCAGCCCTCTAACAGCTCAACGCGGAAACCTCGGGCAAAGGTCAGGTACGCTTTTGCACTGGCGGCTGGCTCGTCACGGGTGGCAGGTGCGCGCTTACTCCAGTCGTCGAACAGATCCGGGTACAGCTCTTTGGTCGGAGCTATATACCGGCAGTTTTTCTCACGGCCACACCGGATGAACCAGGGTTCATCGTGACGCGAAAACAAACGTTTCTGATTGCACTGCGGGCAGGTGCCCTTACGCATGTAATGCGTGCCTTTCATGTGCTGAAGGCCGTAATCAGACTCCAGACGCTGAAGTACATCAGCGCGGATCTTGTCTTCCATGGGCTTTCGAATCACTGCACATGCTCCGCAGCCGTAACAACGAGCTGTTTTTTCAGCTCGCTGCGCGTCTTGCAGATGCCTGCCAGGTAGGGCAAGTCCTCAAGCACCTTCGGCGCACGCTGACCACTTGGCACATTCCGGTAGCGGTCGGAGTACCAAATATCAGCCATCGTGACTTCGTACTGGCTGGTCAACCACAACAGGTAGTGCTGCGCCTGTAGTTCGTCCAGCTCCAGTTTTATGGTGATTTTGCTCATTTCGGCCACCAGTAAGTTGCAAATTTCCCCTACCCACGCGGTGCGGGCATCAAAGAGGGAGGGTTTTGGATTAGTGCGGGAGGTTGCGCGTCAGCAGCAAGCGTGTAGGAAGCAGGCGTGCTGAAATTGGGTGTCGCTGTTGGGTGCAGTTGTCGAGCAGCCAGATCACAGGGCGGAACGGGCCGCTGGTGGGGTAGATGCCCAGCCAGGCAATACGCTTGCACGTCATGCTTTCGAACTCAGCCACCGCCAGCTCAGCAATGCGTTGCACCAGGTGCGTGGGGACCTCAAGCGACAGGGTCAAGTACCTGGTGCAGTTCTCTAAGAGCTGGCTGTCGCCAGCAAGATGCTCACAACGGTGGCGGTATAGATACGCCACGGCTGCTTGCTGCATCGCGGCTCGGTAGTCCGTAGCGGGGTTGGTAGTCAGGGCGACGGTGTTCATACAGTTGCGGCCTCCATATCCAGTTGGTCCAACAGATCGGGTTGATCGTTTTTTGCCGTGAGGTTTTGTCGAGCAAGCAGGCGCACTTTGGTGGGCGCCATGGGCAAAACGGTGAGGGGACGCTCGATGCCTGACGGGCTGAGCTGGTATTCCCAAACCAAGGAACCGGAGAACGTGGCGCCGCATAGCAGGTTGGTGCATTCCGAATACATCGAGCGGAAGCAGGGCGTCTGCCCCTCGGAGGTACGGATGCGCATCGAGCTGCCGCAGCAAGGACAGACCAGCTTGTAGGTGCTCAATGTTTTGGCCCCCGGCTGTGCAGCAGAATCGTTGCCAGGACTTCAGAGTGACGGGCCGCCATGTAATGGCTGTGAGCGCGCAAAATCGCTTCGGCTTCGTCCCGCTCAATGACGCCGTCGTCCAATGCCTTCGCAATGATCTGGTCGACCACACCGCGCTTGGCTGCTGCACGCACTGAACGGTTGTAGAGGTCTACGTTGTCCAGTGTTTCAGGCTTGGCGAGGGGAACGAACATGCCGCCGTACATCGCGGCGATGTATTCCGGCAGGTAGGTGGTGCCCATGTCCTGCTCTAACAGGTGGATCTGTTCATCGCTCAGGGGCCGACTGCCGGCGTTCTCGTAGATGTGGTTATCGAACTTCTTGAGTTCGTATCCAAGGCGCGCTGCTGCGCATTCCCGGCCACCTTCGTAGTCGTTGATCACTGCGCTCATTACTTGGCGCTTGGTCGCTAGAACTGGGCGTTTCATCTTCTGGTTTCTCCCTGGAGTCATCGCCCCTACAGTCGTTTCATACAGCCGGTGCTGAGTTTTGCTCGGCGTTTTCCGCGAGGATTCCCGGCAATATTTCTTTGCCAATCACCCGAGACAGGTCTCGTAAGATTTGGAACGTTAACCTGCCGCGTGGCAGCCTTTTGTTTCCTGCCCAACGCTGAACCACTTGCGTCACTGTGCGCACCTCATAGCCATGGCTTAGGGCGAACTGACGGAAGTTACTGCCGCGCTCGATCAGTCGTGCTTGGATCTGGCGCTTTTCCATGGCTTGGCTCATGGTTGATGTGTTCCTAGTTGGTTAAGATGTACTCATTGCGCATAAGCCTATTTATTCTATTTAAATAAATCAAGCGGTATTTATTCAAAATGCAGAAAAAATCGCTCGACGCCGTGCTTGAACGCTTGATGATGGTCTTTGCCGTTGATAGCGACAGCGAACTGGCGCGTAAGCTGGACGTGAATCGACAGACGTTGGGGAGTTGGCGAAGCCGGCAATCCATACCTTATGCGTTATGCGTAAATGTGAGCGAGGCTGAAGGCGTTTCTCTGGATTGGTTGCTCACTGGTGAAGGGAGGATGTTGAGGGGGGACGCAGTCGGGAATGCTGAATTGTCAGTCATTAGTCCGCAGGAAGACGCGATTCTGGCTCTATTCCGAGCTTTGGAAGAGACCGATAGGCGAGAGATACAAAGCGCTGCTGAAGAAAAGAAACGCATAAGGGATATAGAGCAGCGGCTAAAAGAATTAACTGAAGCCCTTGCGGCCACCAAAAGGCCAGCATAATCTGTTCTCTTTGAGAACATACGTTTCGAAATTTTTATGGCCCCGGATCGCCAGTAGGTGTCCGCAATTCCAAGTAGTGGGGTGAGAATGGACTCATTAAAAGATTTGATGGATCTGTTAGGTAAGGCCAAAAACCTTCGGTTGAATATTGCCGCTTTCGTGGTTTCTTCTATCGTTCTTTTCGGTGTTAGCAAAGAACTGTTCTCTGTTGGTGACGCTTTTGAGACAGTTTTAAAGGGTTTGGCTTTAATTACCGCTATAAGAATAGTTTATGGCGTTATCGGCTTTATTCTCGATTCCATTAGTCGACTTCAAAATCGTAAGGCGGCAGCTTTAGCCAAGGAACTTCTGGACGAGGAAGCTCGCATCAGAAGAGAATTGGATATAAAAAATGCGGCTGACGAGAAGTTAAAGAAAGAGAATAAAATTCGCCACGCTTTTGAAAATCTCGATATTTTTCAATTGTACTATATTCAAGAGCTACGTAAGCAGAATCACATAAATATTTCGAAAGGGGCCGATCTATTTTCGTTGAAAGGTAGTGAGATAGTCCGCGCTGTCAGCACTAATGAACGAATGGAATCTGTAGCGCTCACTCGTGAAGCGAATTTGATTCTGAACGGCGAATTATGGGCAAGATTTGATGAGCTAAAACGAAACTC
Organism: Pseudomonas paralactis; assembly: GCF_001439735.1. Classification (GTDB taxonomy): domain Bacteria; phylum Pseudomonadota; class Gammaproteobacteria; order Pseudomonadales; family Pseudomonadaceae; genus Aquipseudomonas; species Aquipseudomonas paralactis. Next base: position 51,195 of record NZ_JYLN01000016.1, on the reverse strand, counting down.
AGTAACGAGATTTTTTGAAGGCGTTCAGCCGATGGCGATGAAGTACTTCAAAGATTTTTTAACGGAGGACAAAATCAATACTAGAAATATTCATGCGCGTTCACTTTCTTACTATGAAAATGAAGGCGTATTTTCGAAGTTTTCGCGCTCCGTTGTTTTTCTTCAGCCCCAGACAAGCTCTATTTACACTATCGACCCTATTGCGAAGTCAGCTCTTGCCGAAGTCATCAATAAGGGCAATTAGCTTTGTCTTGATAATTATTTGATTGAATGCTTAAGCGTTTTGGCAAATTCTGTTCGGTATCGGAGGTTGACGTGAGTGATAGTTATCAGAAGTTGAATACAGATCGCTTGGCTGAAATATTTAAAGATCGTGTGACCAAACCGCAATGCCCTTTTTGTGAACATGACGACTGGGCGCTACCTCAATTGTCCGGGTCAAGTGGGGTAATGCTCCCTTGGGCATATGGTGAGAATTTCGCGCTTACCGGCCCCTCTGCTGTGATGCTCTACTGTAAAAACTGCGGATTCATGCGGTTGCATGCTTTGGATGCATTAGACGGTGTGCTTGAGGACACGGGCATTAACGCTGATTTAATCGAGGTCGGGCCGAAAAGGGAGGACGCATGAACAAGCAGTTCGAAGTAGTGATTTTGAGCGATAGACGTTCTGCTCGTTTTGGTGGTGACAGAAATGAAAACGGGGACGATAATGGAACCAGAACCCCGCCGGGACCACCGGGAGACGATCCAATGGAAGCGCGCGTAGCCAAACTTGAAACTCATGTTGAGTACATTCGTAGAGACTTGGATGAAGTCCGCGGTGACGTCAAAATCATCAAAAATAGGCTAGCCTATTTCGCGGGTGCTTCGCTGGTTATCGTGGCCATTCTGGCTTGGGTAGTGAACAACCGGTTTGACCAGGTGCTACAGCTGCTAACCAAGTAGCTTCTGGCCTTACATTTAAACCCGGCGATCGCCGGGTTTTTTGTTTTTCGACATTCTGAAAAATCACGTTCCTACGGATTGCATCCTCTTCCACTCTCGATCCACCGCCCGACTAGCTGTTTTCTGACCCGCATACAGCCACCGCAACCGCTTCGGCTTCGCCTGATCCCCCGCTGTAACCGTCTTTTCCTTCCCGGTTTTTTGATCTCGGTAGTACGCGACGATCCCTGTGTAATCGCCTTGGTTCTCTTCCGCCAGATCCTCGACGTTGTCCTCGGGCAACTTGCTCTCCAACTCCAGGCTGACGGTGTAGCCGCCATCCGGGCTCAGGTTGTGCTGCACGTTGCCGCCGTACCAGATGATTTCGTCGATTTCCGCTTTAACGCCCTGGAGCGTGTAGGTCAGTTCGGGGATCAAATCCGGCCGTCCCATCGCGAGCGTGTAGCTGAGCGTGGCGCTGCCGCGCTGCAGGCGTCGGAATTCAGCTCTCGCGGCCCTGAGCGCAGACTGCTGGTCGCTGTAGGTGTGGCGAAGGTCTTTGAGATTGTCACCGCCGCCGGCAATCGCCTCCTGTTTCTTGGCGCTGTGCACGTCGTAAAAATATGCGCGCACACCGTCGTAGCTGTCGCGATCTGCCTGCAAGTAGCGGTGCTGGTCGCCGTCGGCACGGGTGAGGATAATGTGGGGCAGGGGAAGCCCGCTCGCCGTCTTGCCGCCGCCGGAGGGGATGCAGAGTAGACACCCGGCCTTCACGCTGGCCACCGCGTCGAATTCTTCGCCCAAGCGGGTAATCAGGTTGGCATCCGATTCGTTGGCCTGGTCAAGCTGCAAGATTGGCAGCGCACCTAGCGCACCAGCCACTGTCGACGTGAGGTTGTTCCCCATGGCGATATCGCCGATGACCTTGCCCAACGTGGTATTGCTCCAGCTGCGCTCGCGTTTGGTCTTCAGCCCTTTGCGCAGATCTGCTGATCGAGCGCGAATGCTGAGCACATCCGGCGCGCCGGTGTGTTCCGTCTCGTCGACGGTGTAGGTGCCTTTGTCGACCAGGCCGGTGTCGCTCCATCCCAACCATAAGCGAAGCACCGCACCCTTCGGCGGTATCGACAGCAGACCGTCATGGTCGCTCAGCGTAATAGTAAGCTGGTCGGCCTCGACGCCACGGTTGTCTGTTAGGTCAAGGTTCATCAGCCGCGGGCTCACCTTCATGGCGATATCAATGCCGTCCACCGTGAGGCGGAAGGCAGGGACAGGGTAGGCGGCATCCCGAACGAAGCGTTCCGCCGTGTCCACCAGGTAACCGGTGACTTTGGATAGCGCGGCCTCTATCACAACAGCCCCCGCAGAATGCTGAGCCCGGTACTGGTCGCGGCGCCGAGCAGGTCGATACGGTCATCGTCGGTACGCTTGAGCGTAAGGGTGAACTCAATGCGCTTTGGCGTGCCGTCTCTGAAAAATACGGTTTTGGTCTCGCTCAGGCTTTCGATCACCCACAACCCGTATATCCGGCCTGTACCTTCAACCATCGGCCAGGCCTTGCCGGTGTTCGCCATCAAACGTAGAGCGTCCAGGCTGAGCACGCTGCCAGCCAGTTCCGGGAGGATGATGCCGGGGAGGGTGATGGTGTCGTCCCCACGCCCGACAAACTGCAGTGCGGGTGACGCCCCGACGCGGCTGTTGCTGGCATGGCGCCAGTTGGTTTGGCGCTGCAGCTCCTGGTAAGCGAGGGTTGATAGGCTGAACACGAACATGCCGAGGCTGAGCATCATGGTGATTAATCCCGGTCCGATAACTTGCTGCGCTGACGGGCGCGTTTCTCGTTTTCAATCTTGTTGAGCATGGCGCGCAGGCTTTTCTCCATGGCTTGCATGTCCATGCCAGGGGCCGCTGCGATGGTGATTTCGTAGGTGTCGTGGCTGTCGTAAACCGTCGATGTGCCCGCGCAGCTGATCGGAGGACGATCATCGACCGCTAACGCCGGCATGGCTGTGGCGGTGAGAGCCAGGGTGCCGGCCGCAGTCAGTTGTTTGCCCATGTTTGACAACGTGTTGAGCGGCCCCTTTTGTCCGCCCTCCAGGCCCTTTGTCAGCCCTTCCATGGTGAAACCACCCAGCTCAGCGAACACCCGCGACGGGCTATGGATGCCCAACTTTTCCTTGAACCATCCGATGCTGGAGTCGCCGATGGAACTGATAGCACCCTTCACGGCGCCGAGCCCGGCGGTCAAGCCTCTTACCAGACCGTTGACGATCATGCCGCCGAATTCAGTGAATTTGCCGGGCAGCTCCGCGCCGAAGTAATTCATCACACCAGCGAACGCCTGGTAGAACAGCCCGAGCGGGTTGAAGCCAATGATCAGTTGCAGGATGCCCTTCAGGCCTAGGTCAAAGCTCGCTTTGATTGTGGACCACACATTGACTACGCCAGTCGCGATTGACCCGATGGCGCTTTTGATAGCGCCAAAGCCAGCGGTCAGACCGTTGACCAGGCCGTTGATGATCATGCCGGCGAACTCTGTGAACTTACCAGGTAGCTCGACGCCGAAGTAGTTCATGACCCCGGCGAATGCCTGGTAGAACAAGCCAAGCGGACTGAAGTTGATGATCAGCTGCAGGACGCCCGCTAGGCCCTGGTCAAAGCTCGCTTTGATGGTGGTCCACACGTTGGTTGCGCCGGTTGCGATAGAGCCGATGCTCTGCAGCAGTGTCATGAGCATGTTGCCGACAGCTGCACCGAAGCGCTGGCCCATCGACTGCGCAGCACCGCCAACGTCTTCGACCGGCTTCAATAGGTCGCTGAACCAACTGATCACACCACTGATACTGGAAGAGATCATGTTGAACAGCGGGCGGACGATGCTGCCCAGCAGACGCAGTGCGAAACCTATAACCGGAATGGAGTAGGCCGCTTTGGCCAGACTGACCAGCAAACCGCGGAACTTGCCGAACCCGGCAAGGACCGGCTGCAGGGCGTCAGTGAGCCCCTGCCAGAAGCCGAGGAAAAACCCTTTAATCGGCTTCCAGTACTTGTAAATCAGCAACGCGGCGGCGACTAGGCCCGCGACAGCGGCGATCAGCCACCCGACCGGAGTTGCCAGGATGGCCGCACCGACCGCGCTGATGGCGCTGCCGAGCATTGGAAACACGCTGACTGCCGCAAACCGCGCAGAATTGATTAGGGTTGGAATGACACTCACCATGCTGCCGGCGGCGCGACTGGCCGTGACCGTCTTCCAGATTCGTCCCATCCGGCCCACCTCTACACCGGCGCCTGCAGTTGCGATGCGGGTTCCGATTAGTTGCGCTTTGATACTGCCCAAGCGAATGCCGAACATCGCCATGCCGTACCGTAGCACTGCGAGGGGGCCGAGCATGCTTGCCATGGTCAAGGCCAGTGTGCCGAACACCACGGCGGCGGCTGCTACAGCCGCGACGACTTTGACCAGGCCCCCGGCCAATTTCGGATTTTCCCGCGCCCAGGCACCGACTCCATTGGCAAGTTCGCCCAGCGTGTTGATCAGTCCCTTTAGCTCGGGCGCAACTGCGGCTCCGAACTCCGCCATGGCGTTGGTGAAGCTACCCTCTGCGGCTTCCATGACGTTGGTGAGGGTGCCGAGCTGTTCGTTGACGCGTGTACGCAGATCGGCCTGGGCTTTCAGCTTCTGTTGCACCTCTCGATAACCGGCCAGCCCCTTGTTCATCATGACGTCCAGGGTGGACATCGTCTCTGCATCGTCCCCGAACAACGTCTGTTTAACTTCCGTACGGTCGATATCATTCAGCGCTTTTAGCTTCTCAATCTGCGCATACAAATTTTCCAGACCGGAAAAATTGCCTTCGTCATCAGTGAATTTGAGCGACATCCCTTTTTTCGCGAGCACTCCATTCGCTTTGTCTACTTTGTCCTGATTCAAACCTGCCTGAAAAATTTTACGGAAAGCGTTACCCGCCGAGCTGCCGTCCATGCTGGCCTGGTCCATCATGATGAGCAGCGGGGCGAGTTCTTTGGCCGCGTCGATGCCCGACTTCTTGATGACGTCCATGACAGGTGAAATTTTGCTGAAGCCCTGCATCATGTTGCTCGGATCCATACCGGCGTAGAAGCCACGCTGGATTGTGTCCATCAGCCCCATCATGTCTTTTTCAGTGGTTCTGGTGGCGTCCTGCATTTTGGCGGCGAACTCGGCCGCTTCTGTGGCTTCCATCTTCATTTGCACGCCGAGATACGCAGCCGCTTCCCCGGTGCCGCCCAAGATGCTATGCGCGCTGATGCCCTGGCGACGAAGCATCGTCATCATGTTCTGGAAGTCTGCCGTGGTACCTGGCAGTCGGTCGCCAAGCTTGGTGGCCAGGTCCGTGATCTTCTGGAAGTCGGCGGAAACCTTCCCGGTGTCGTCCATCATCGATACCTTGAGCTGAGTGGCTGAATCCTCATTCGGGGCAAAAGCTTTGATTGCCGACACTGCGGGGCGGCTGGCGGCATAGCCCGCGCCAAGGCTGGTGGCGCCGGACACAGCAACACTGCCAGCCAGGCTCTGGGTTTTATCGTAGGTGGCGCGGGCCTTCGCCAGGCTGTCCTGCTTGTGCTTCAGCGCATCCAGTTGGTCCATCTGCAATTTCATAGCCTGGGTGGCGGTGTCGATATCGCGCTTGAGCTTCAGCTCGTGCGCGCCCAGGGCATTGGTGTTTATGCCGGCGTTTTTGAGCTGCTCGCCGAGGTTGGCAAGCTTTACCCGCTGCTGGCCGTACTGCTCGCCCAAGCGTTTCGACTCGGCGGTGTGCTGTTTCAGCAGCGCGAGCTGATCCTTGAACGGGCTTTCCAGGCGGCGGATCTCGTCGCGCAGACTGGCATGGCCGGCACGACTGGTGCGCAACTGCGCGTTGTTAATTATGAACCGGTCAGCCAGGGCCTTTTCCTTGGCTGCGAGCTGGTCCAGCTGGGTCTTGCGCTCCCGCTGTGCGGCCGTGAGGCGGGTGTATTCGTCGTGCTGTGCTCGGGTCAGGGCATTGCCCTTTTGCATCACGGTATTGAGGGCAGCGATCTGGCTGGCTGATTGGCGGTGTTCGTCGCTCATCAACCCCAGGGCATTGCGTGTCCCGGTGAGTTCGCGCTTGAGGTCGGTCTGACTGGTTTTGAGCGCGTCGACCTTCTGCCGCGACTTGTCGAACAGCGCCTGAGTCGGCGCGAGCTGCTGCCGGACTCTGGCCGTTTCGCGGGCGAGTTCGCCTACCTTGGTGTTGTTGGCGGCGAGCGCCTCGGATGTCGCGCGGGTGGCGGCCTGCAGTTCGCGCCAGGCGCCGACGTCGCGTTGCTGGGTGTTGAGTTCTTTCAGGCGGTCGCGAGCCGCTTTGAGGGCTCGGGCGGTTTCCTTGCTACCGCCCGTGATTTTGTTCAGCGGACCTGTGGCTTTGTCGATGGCGCTGAGCAGCACCTGAAGTCTCAGATCATTCGCCATCGTTGGAACTCCGCACCCTGGCGCGCTCGCGCCAGTCCATCAGGTCTTGCAGGCCCAACTGATCCATATCAGCCGGTGCCCAGTGAAAAACCACGGCCAGATCAGCCATAGCGTCCTCTACGCGACGAGGGATGCATCCGTCTTCGCCGACTTCTGCAACAAAAAACCGGAGACTTTGCTGCTCAAGGCCAGCAGGTCGGCCGGGTCCATGCCGGCAACTTCGATGGCGCTGATGCTTGGCGAGCTGATGCGCGGCAGAACCTTGATCAGACTGCCAACGTCCATCTGCAGCAGCTCCACCAGGCTCACGCCCCGCAGCTCTCCCGAGTTCGGTTTGCGCAGGGTGATGCTCTCGATGTTGGTGGTGCCGCGACGGATCGGCGTGTCGAGGATGACGGTGTCGTCGTCGGCCAGCTGCTGCACGTCGGGCTGTTCGATGGGTTCGTTCTTCATGGGATTTGCTCCTGGTAATTAAAGTGTGAGTCTCGATCGAACGGACGGGTCAGATGCCCATGGCGGTGCGATGCTTCTCCAGCATGTCCACGCCGTTGACCTTCTCGACGAAGTTGAGCAGGTCGATTTCGATGATTTCTTCGCCATCTACCGTCAGCTTGTAGTAGCTGCAGGTGGTGGTCATGGAGTGCTCAGTGTCCTCACCGGGCTGGGCGTCGCCCATTTCGATGGTTTCGTGGCGACCGCGCACAACCACTTCCACATTGCTGACTTCGCCCGTGTCGTCCTGCTGATACGGGCCAGAGAATCGCAGGGCCACGCTGGAGGCGTTGACCGCGCCGAACTGGCGCAGAGAGATCAGATCGAGGCCGCCGGTCTTCCATTCGAACTGGATGCCGTCGTCGGACATGCCCAGGTCAGCCTTGACCGGGCCATTCATGCCGCCGCCGCGATAGGCTTCCATCTTGCGGCCGAGGGAGGGCAGGGTGAGAGACTTCACCAAGCCGAGGTAGCTGTTGCCGTCATTGAACAGGTTGAGGTTTTTCAGCTTGCGTGGCATTGCCATGGCGGTGTTCTCCGGGATACGGGGTCAGGGTGAACTCCCCTTGCGGGGAGGCCCGGTCTAGCTGTTGATGCCCTTGGCGAAGTCGATCAGGTAACGATCGGTGATTCGCTGGCGGAAGGTGAGGTCTTCAAGCGGGGGCACAGGGGTATAGTCGTAATCGACCCACAGCTTGCCGGCCTTAAGGGTGTCCTTGGTGTTGACGTCGTCGGGATACCAGCAACTGCCGCCGATCAGATAGCCCTGGGACTTCAGCTCGCGCATCTTGGCGTTCACGCCTTCGACCAGGTCGCGTACCAGGGAGGCGTGCATAGGCCTGTCGATAGCCCACATGTGCGCTTCGCCCATGGTGTCGGCGATGATTTGCGCGGTGCGGGTGTAGTTTTCGAAGGCGAACAACGGATCATCGCTGCAGGTGCGGCTACCCCAGAAGCGGAAGCCGTTGGCGTTGATCAGGGTGGTGACGTCGTTGCTGTTCAGGTAGTTGGCGTCCGTGGCCGGGTTTTGCAGATCCCAGAACACGTCGGCGCTGATACCGGTCACGCCGCTGACGGCCACGTTGGACAGGGTTTTATGCCAGCCTGTCTCCTGATCGATCTTGGCGCGCAGGCCAAGCGCACGGGCCACAGCCGAGGCGGTGGTGGTCTTGTTGGCGACGGTGTCCCAGTTCTGGAAGTCCGGCCAAATCACCATCATTTCGCGGGCGCCGAAGTTCGCGCGGTAAGCGACCACCTCTTCCTTGGTCTTGCAGCCCCAGGCGCTGACGTAGGCAAAGGCGCGGAGGTCTTTGGCGATGGCGCCGAGTGCGGTGGCCACCTGCAAACTGTCCAGGCCAGGCACGCCGAGGATGCGCGGGGCCATGCCCACGCGAGACTTGGAGGCGAGCAGGGCTTTCATGCCGGTGTACTGGCCGGTCGGTGTGGTGCCGCCGATCAGGGCGCTGGTAGTGGCCGCTTCGTCGGCACCTTCTTTGACCCGCACGACGATGACATAGGGCTTGGTCTGGTCGGCGATGCCTTGCAGGCTCGCCGCCAGGGTGCCCTTTACGCCGGCTTTGCCGACGGCAGTCTGCACGTTGGTGATCAGGACGGGCGTGTCCAGAGGGAAAACGAGTGGGTCCGCATCTTCAGCCGTGCAAACCATGCCGATAACTGCGGTGGGAATAGTGCGAATGGGGCGGGTGCCGTCGTTGAGTTCGATGACCCGCACGCCGTGGAGATAATCGGCCATGGGTTGGTGCCTGCGCTGTGATGGAATGACAGTGCAGAGGTTGCCGCGCGCGCGCCGGCTGGGCGAGCGCGGCACCTTGTAGGGGCCGCGTTTACAGGGGGAGTTTTATCGAGTCTGGTCTTTGATCCAGGCTGGTGGTACTGGACGTTTGCCGGTATCGGGGAAGTTGTCCGATTGAGGCCAGTCGCGCAGCTGCTGCATGTAGCTTAGCAATTCAGCGTATTGTTCGGCGGTGAGCGTTGTGTCGGCGCCCATCTCCGCCTGATCACGGTGGCGATCTCGCAGCCAGACGAGGTCAAGTAGCTCTGAGTCTCGCCAGCGCCGCTCTTCATTGGCCGCTTCTTCAACAGTCGATTTAGGTAGCGTCTGCCCCCCATCGGCAACCCATTCTAAGTAGGACACCCAGTCCTTGTTGCCCATGTCGTCCGGGACAAACACCAGGTCGGGCATTCGCTGAACGCCGGCTACCGTAAATCTGTACGCAAGATCATTCATTGTCATTACCTCAAAGTTCCGCGTCGGCGGTCCACTCGATCTGAAGGGTGAAGCCGGGGACAGAGCCGCTTGGCGGCACGCAAGACAATGCGAAGCCTGTAGCCCATAAGCTCTGGATATTGGTCTGCGTGCAGGGCCTGCCGAGCGATTGCGCCCACACTTCAGAGGTCTGCTCACCAGGGGAGAACAATCTCAACGTAGGCACAACGCGTTTCACTTCCCTGAAGTCCATACGCAAAGCCGACTGTGAGGACTGCGCTGCTGCGGATTGCGTGAAGCTGGCGATGCAGGTGGAAGGACCGTTGTTCGACTTAAGGGGGTGGTCCTGCAGGAACGACTTTTCGAAGTAGCGCAGGCATGCGCGGTACTCCTCCTGGTGCGTCCTGTAATCGTACGGAGTCGCCACGCTGCCGGACTCGATCTGAACGTTGGTAATGTCCGTGTAATGGGCACCAGTCCCCCAACTGGCAAAGATAACTTCCAGGAAGTCATTGGCGACGCCCTTGTTCTTGTTCACCACGCCGCCCAGGTCGAGGGTGACGACGTATTTTTTATATACCGTTGTCAGCTCCACCGAGGTGCCCACATCGACGTTCGGCTCGGTTGAGTTCACTCCAAAGTTCTGGCGAAGAATCACCGCACACGTATGTGGAACGCTGGTTTTCATATAAAACGAGACCGTGACCTTCCCGCCGGCCAGTGTTTCGACGTTCTCGATACGCTGACTGAGGTTCCAGCCCTGGCCTTCACCCTGGCGCGAAAGTCTCAGGGCAAATTTTGCTTCGTTGATATTGGCGTCCTGCTCGAGGGGCAGTTGGCTCCAGTTACAGGTTGCGTTTTTTGGGCTGTAAATCATCCAGCGGTCCGGGCCGAACGTGCTTTCGGGGTCACCGTTGGCTTTTCCGACGACGCCTGACTTGCCCCGCTGCCAAATCTGGAATGCACCGTTGATCAACCGGTTCTTGCGGAATACGTGCACTGGGAACTGCTGGAGTGGGCTCTCGATCTGGTTGCGCACGGTCTCGGTGTTCGCCACCCGCTTCGATCGGTCATTAACCGGCGGGGTTGGGGCGTTCTGCCCACCTGCCCATTGAAACGAGAGAGGCGTGGTGCCCAACACAATCGGCGCGTCGGTGATCAACTGCCAGAGCGTGTCGCCATTGGCGGCGCCGCGCTCAACGTGAACCAACAAACCAGGTGTCACCTCCGCGCCGATATCAGCATCCGCAGTACGGGTCCAGATTTCGGCGGTGGTGAGGTATAAGCCATTGTCTTTGCCCTGGGCCTGGTCTTTCACCAACACCCGCGAACCCACCGGCACTGCCACGCCGTCGATGGTCTGCGCACCGGCCAGGACTACTGGGCCGGTGGTCGCTACCAGCACCGACTGCTTCACATCCTGCTGATTGATGGCGTCAGTGATGGAGTCCGTCACGAACTTGCGAGTGGCGAGCACGACTGCCGGATCGATCATCAGCACCACGTTTGCCGCGCTGGATACGATGAAGTTCATGCGTATCACCTGTGTCCGACCGGAGCCTTGGGACATCAGGGGCTTATAGGTAGGTGCGCAGTTCGCCACGGCGACTAAGTCGCCATCAGCGTCATAGAGCCCGATCTCGTTGATCCACCACCCGCCATCTTCCGCCGGGATGATCTGCTCGGCGATAAGGATGTTCGGGTTGGCCGGGTCAATTGTGAGTTTATTCAACGGCCTCCGGCGTCGTTCGTTGATTAACTTTTTTTGGTTGCGATCCGGTACTGGATTAGTTTCGTTTGCGTCACCAACCCCCATGTCCGTTAGCTTCCAAGGAATGCCGAGCGCGTCCGCATTGGCCTGCTTGGCTTCACCTATGGCCGTGAGAATCGCAAAAAACTGAGAGTTGGAGTTGATCATGGATAGATGTCCAAGGTGTCGATGGAATGTTCACGACCCGCCACGCCGACGTAGCACGCAAGGTCGATAGCGCCTGGGATCGGCGGATAGGTTTCGAGGGTGTCGATGGTGTGTTCCCGACCCACGGCACCGATAACGCCCGTGATCTCGATGTCGCGAAGGACCGGCGGATAGACGTCGATCTCGTCGCCGTCGTAGGTGCTCGCGAAAATGTGGATGCTTCCGGTGGTCTCGAGACTGATGGCAAGGCCGGTAAGATGGCGCGTAACTGGCCTGGCATCATCAATGAGCCAGGTCAGTTCCTGGTACATCTCTTCGGTAATGCCGGTTTCCAGCACACCCACCTTTATGGCGAACGTGCCCGGTACGCCGTTCGGCGTGGTTTGCCACCACTCAAGCACTTCAATCAGGTAGCCGAGTGGTTCCACCACGCGACGCAGAGCGCCGATGGTGCCTTTACGTGAATGAATGTAATGCGATGACCGGATGGCTGCGCGTTTAGCTGCCTCGCTCCATTTGCCGTCCCACCGGTCGACCGAAAAGGCCCATGCCAGATAAGGCAGCAGCTCCACCGGGCATGTATCCGGGTTGCACAGTTGACGCAGGGGGATCGGCACGCGCTGGATCTGCGCGAGCGCCTGAGCCGCCTGGCGCTCCAGCGGCGTGGAGTTCGCCGGAAGCAACTGTTGCGCTGCCATTACTCGGCGCCCCGGTTCAATGTGATGCCGGTGCAATAAGGCGCTTGAGCCTTGGTCGCGACGATGTCCACCCAGTCTTCCAGTTCGACTTTGCGCACGCCTTCGACGTGGAGCGCAGCATGGAGGGCCGATTCCGAAACCTCCATGCCCAAACGCCGCCGTTGATGAACGTAGGCCTGCAGCCGCTGTTCTGCAGCAGCCAGGATAGGTTCAGACTCGGGGCCGCTCGACAGCAAATAGAGCTTGGCCTTGACCTGGTAATTCAGGATCTGCGCGCCCTGGACAGTGAGACGGTCGGCCACCGGCCGGCGGTCATCGTCGCTCAAGTAAGCGTTGACGGCGGCAAGCAACTCGGGGGGCGCCGTGCCATCGCCCAGCAATGACTGAACCGTGACCACGGCGACGGCAGGCGAGGGGCTTTCGGCGGTGGCGTCGGCTACCCGACCGTCCGCTGCCCTGGCGTGGAAGATGTAGCTGTTGCGCGGGCCGGCAGTGCTCAACCCTTCCCAGGCCATCTGCGCGCGTTCGCGCAGGCTATCGTCGCCTTCCATCAGCTTTGGGATCGGAGGCACAGCGTTGGCTTTGCTTTCCTGTATCACCAAGCGCTTGACGTTGAAGTTTGCAGCTAACTGTTCCAGGTCAGTGCCCCGCGCGGTGGCGAGCAGGTTGGCAAGCGACGCTTCGTTGACCCGCTGACGCCATACGGTCTCGCGGTAGGTGTTTTCCTGCAGCAGCTTGGTGAGCGGCTCCGACTCTATCTCCAGGCGTGCCGCGATCTGGGCCTGCTCTTCGGCCGGCCAGAGGCTGATCATGTACGCCTTTCGCTCGGCCAGAATCTGTTCGAAGTCGATCTGCTCGACGATCTGCGGCGGTGGCAGCTGGCTGAGGTCGATGGCGGCGAAACTGTTCATACACTGCCTCCCAGCTGCAGCGGCACGCTGAGGCTCAACGGCTCATTGGTATCCACCACAGTGCCCTCCAGATCGATCGAGGCCTGGCCCTCCATATTTGCTCCCGCGAACTGCACACGGCTCAGGCTGATGCGGGTTTCCCAGCGCATAAGGGCCATGACGGTGGCCGCGTAGACGCGCAGACGGTTGACGTCGTTGAAGGGGTGGTCTACCAGCTCGGGCACCAAGCTGCCGTATTCGCGGCGCATTACCCGCGTGCCGATGCGGGTGGTCAGGATGTCGGTGATCGCCTGACTGATGTGCTCGCGCTCGCTGATGGCGCCGCCGGTGTGTCGATTCATGATGGGATGGGCACCCCGGATTGGTCGCTACCGGCCTTGACGCCGGCGTGCGGGTGTTTGACCAAGCTGACGCCGGCTGCGACCACGTCAATTGACACGTCAACCCGACCGGTGACGGTCTGATTCCCGGTCTGGATGTAGTCGCCTTTGTGTGTGATGTCGCCGACCAGATTGATGCCCCCGGTACTGATCAGATTGGTGGTGCCACCGTCGGCCAGTGTGGCGTTGAGATGGTGGACCACGCTGTCGTACTCGATCACCGTGCCGTCCGCGTAGGTACGACGGTGCAGGCCTTCGCGGTTGCCGTTGGCGGGGATGTGGTCACTGAATACGCCTGTCACGGCTATCCCGTTGGCGAGCTGGCCGGATGGGCTGAGCAGGATCACCTGTTCGCCGATAGTGGGCGGGTCCCATTCACGGTCTGCTCCGGCGCGCCACGCAAGCCAAGGTAGCCAGGCGGTGGTCAGCTTTCCGGTTGTTACCTGCACGCGCGGTGGCTCCATCTGCACGGCGGCGATGACGCCGAAGCGGATGAGGTTTTCGAGCAGGCGGGCGAGGGCGGCTAAATCGTTCATGGCGCCGATGGTGGCGCCACGCGCGTGCGGGCGCAGCTACGGCGCCTTGTAGGAAGGGGGCTTACAGTGTCAGGTGGGCCAATAAGCTGTCGCGTATCAAATCGAGGTCTTCGTCCGTAAAGCCCAATACCTCACGCTGCTCATAGCGCACTTCGGGCGCGTCTCGCTCCGCGCGGTCCTTCAATCCGAACTGGTGAACCCTAGCGATGCGGGAGATCCGCCCGGTAAACCCCACCGTCACGGCATTGCTGTCGCCTCGGGCCTTCATATAGGTCGCGGTGCGCAACTTTTTGAACATCTCAACCTTACGCCGGATACGGCCTTGCTTGCCGCGCAAGTCCCGCTTTTTCCGTGGTGCGAACTTGCTGCCATCCGGGTTTTGCTGTGTCAGTACGCGCTTTTGTTGGCTGCGCCGCAGTTCCTGGCCGATGGAGCGTGCGAGTTGATTGCGGGCGCCTGGCTGGAGCTGTTCCAACAGGCCGGACGCCCAGATCTCTAGAGCTTCCAGCTTATTTGTCATCGGGAACCGTCCATTCGCTGGCGTTGCCTTCGGAGCCTGGTACCCAATTAGGATCGAGGTAGCCCGCAACACGTTGCGGCTCGCCGGCATGTTTAACGGTGGTGTTGCCTTGAGCGTCTTTGCCCACCACCACCCGTTCCGTCAGGCGCAATGTGAGGCCGAGATCAACTTTTTCTTTATCAAGAATGTCGGCCTCGAACTGAATACCGGTCTGCATTTTTTCGTAGTTTTCCAGCAGCTCCGGTTGGTTGATGCTGATCCAACCCAGTACGGGCAGCATGACGCTGTCAGGGTGACCCGCAAAGGCGGTCAAGATGATCTGAAGATCGTAGCTGTACTCAAAAGAAAGGGTCGCCGCAGCGGTGCAGCGCACCTTGCCGTTGTCGATGAAGATCAGCAACAGGTCGGGGTTGTGCTTCAAGTCGGCAACGGTGGCCAGCAGGTGAGCGCGCAGGCTTTCGTGCTTGTTCATGGGTGGGCCTGCTTGTGTTTGTAGACCATGTCGACTTGGGCTGCGCACTCGGCCCAGGCGGCTTCGACGCGGTCCTGGTCGGTCAACTGGTCGCCATTAACGAGCGGGCTTGTCGCCGGCAGCTGGCACGGCACCACGGCCGGACAGCCAGTCACGGTAAGCTGCGGCGCCTGTGAGGGCGGGGCGTTCACGCAGCCGGCGAGCAGCGTCAGGGAGAGGCCGAGCAGCCCAGTCGCGTAGTTCGTCGTTTTCACGTTTCAGTTCCTCTATGGTTCGTGCGCGCTTTGCCAGGGCCTGGCGCAGCTGGTCCTGCTGGGCGCGCAGAGCGGACTGGCTTTCGCGTTCCTGCTGCAGGGTGGTGGTGAGAGTGTTGACGGTGGCCAGGTTACGGTTCGCGTCTTCGCGGGCTGTTTTGGCGGCGTCATTTGCCCGCGCGGCTTTGCCCTCGGCGGCGTCTATGCGCTGTTGCTGGCCCCAGATCAGCAGCGCCAGGGCACCGAGCAGCGCAATGCCGTACAGAGCCTGGCGCAGGGTGCTCACGCCCGGTACCAGCCGAGTTTGTTCATGGCAGCGGTGTCGAGCTGTTTAATCGGGCCGCGTACGATTACTGCCCTTGCGTTGTTCATCAGCTGGATGCACTCGGCCAGCCGCACCATGTCTTCCTGTTCGGTCGATTCCGGCACCACCAAAAGGTCACCGTCCTGCACCCTCAGTTTTTGAACCGCTTCGAAGTCGATCATGCCGCCACCCCTTTCCCGCACTCGCAGTTGGCGTGCCGCTCGTACGCTCGCTGAAGCTTGGTGTCGTAAAGGTTCCGCAGATAGTCCGGCCCGTTGTAGAGACGGGCGAACTCGGCCCATTTGCGGGCCTTCAGGGCCTTGTGCAGCGTCGGGTCCGTCTCGATGAAGCGGGTGAAGGCGTCGAATTGCTGCGATTCGCCGGCGCTCATTGCTGCCACAAATTCCTGCACGCTGGCGTAGCCAAGACGTTGCCAGTGGTAACCCATGATTTGAAAGGCGCCCCAGGACGCCGATTCCAGTGCGGCCGTGTCGTCGATCTGGCGGGCCATGGCCAGGCGTTGGTGCTCGGCGGTACCGCCGATGTAACCACCGGCCTTCGGGTTGACCAGGGCGGGATTGGTTGCAGCGAGTTCATCGGCGTGACGCTTGATCTGCGCCGGGTCATCACCGGTGTGTCGAACCTTCGCGAGCTGGCGGTACATGACGTGCCGTTCGAACAGGATCACCGGCTTGCCGTTTTCCAGGAAGCCTTTGCCTTTCGATTCCACTTCGTTGACGGCGTAGATAGTAGCCAGCGGCACGCCGAGGCGTTCAGCAGCGGTTACCAGGTCGTGGTTGCGCAGCAGTTGGGCACAGTCGCCGCCTGCCAGGCTGGATTGGGTCTTGGTACCGGCAACGCCATCGGCTACCAAGCCTACTTTCAACTGGTAAGCGCGTACGGCAATCTCGGTGGCGTCACCGTAGTGACCGTCCGGCACCAGGTTGGCACCGTACCTGTTGAGGTTCTTTTGCAGAATAAGCACCGCCTGCGAGCGGTCGCCGTGGCGAAGGGTGGTGGTCATGCACTGGGCCTCAACAGGGCGGCGACGTTGCCGCGTGAACGGAAAATCAGGATGCAGAGCAGCACGATGGCTGTGGCCTGGCCGAAGCTCGTCGGCTGACGGTCCAGTAGGATTTCCAGACCGCAGATGCAGAGCACTCCGCCAAACAGGCTTGCCAGCAGGGAGATGCTGCGCCGGTACCGCGCTTCACCTCGGGTGTAACAGGCCAGGCGCAGAGCGCTCAGCAAGTAGGCGATTGCCGCGATCAACTGCACGGCCAGTTCGATGTTCGGCATATCAGGTGCCCCCTCGGATGCGACGCCAGATGTCCCAGATATCCGCCTTTTCCACCCACACCATCAGTTTGATGCTGATCGGGATGACCACCAGGGCACAGAGGAAAGCGCTACCGCCGCTGGTGATGAACGGGATTGCTTGCAAGGCCATGGGGGCGAACAGGTATCCCACCCCGGCCGATAGGAACAGAGAGCCCAGGCGCTGCCAGACCTTGAGGTCGCGCTTGGTGCTGGTGACCAGCCAAGCGCCGAGGATGGCGCCGAACAGCGCCCCGTCGTCGATGACTGGCGTGACGCTTGCCAGGCCCAAGCCAATGAGCAGGCCGGACACAACGCTGGAAGTCGGATCAGCCATGGTGTGTGTTTCCTTGGTAGCAGTGGGTCAGTCCCATAGGTTCACCATCTGCCGTTGTGGCGCGCTGGTCTGGGCTTCGGGCATGTTGATAACGAGACCTTGCGGCAGGACGGGGCCGTTGTCTGCCAAGCCGGGGTTCGCCTGCAGCACCGCTTCGGTGACGCCCGCGGTTCGGCCGTAATACCGCCAGCACAGGGCGTCGACGGTGTCGTTTTGATTGGCGCGGACGGCGACGGCCATCAGATCAGCTCCACGGTAGTGCGGCTTTTCCTGAGAAAATCACGGATGGCCCAGCGCAGGTCGCGGCGGTAGTCGTCAATGGTGGGTGCGACCTCTTCGGCCTGTTTGTTGCCGGTGTTGGTGGCGCTGTAGTCGCGGTAGCGCTCGCATACTTCGGCACCAGTTCCTGCCTCGATCGCACGACGATAGAGGTGGGCCTGTACTGATACGTCTTTGATGCGATCACCTGGGACCTCTTCCAACGTGGTGTAACCGGCGGCTTGCTGAGCCGTTCGCCAGTCGCTTAACTCGCGGTTGAGGTTGATGGCGGCAGCGATCACGGCGGTTTCCAGACGAGCTGGGGTGACGCTGGAGTCGATGCGCAGGGTGGCGCGCAGGCTATCCAGATCAATCGACGGCCAGAACGGGTCGGTGTTGACGTGGCCGCTGGCGACGGTGCCGCTGGCTACAAATGCGCTCATAGGGAAGGACCCCGGCTGTCCGCGCGGGTAATCTCACGCCGGATCTGCTGCGTTGTGAATTCGGGATGTTGCGTGCAGAGGTAGCCAAACGCCCGCACAGCGTTGCGATTCGAAAGGCCCCGTTCGTGCGAGTTGGCAGGCATGATGGCGCCGCGTATGACGGGGCCAGTGCAGACGGTGCGGTCGTATGCCTCTGTTTCAGCGACGTACTGTTCAGCCGCTGCAGACATGCGTCGTTCGGATTCCGTAGGGGTGAAAGCACTCTGGTAGGGATTGGCAAAGGCGGTGTTCATGACGGCTCCGATAGATCGCCGGTGGTCGGGGCTTCACGTTCAGGAGGAGCGGCCTGGCCGATCCGCCCCGAGCCGGCGGGGTGCGTGGGGACGCTCGGTTAGCTGCCGGTGGCAGCGTGTTTTTTCAGGAGGCGTTCGGCGCCGTCCAAATCTTTTTTGCCGCCGCATCCGTCGTGCAACTCGATGGCGCGCTTGAGCAAATCAATGCCCGCCTGGATCTGCCCCGGTTGACCGGGTTCCTCGGCGGTGATGCCATTCAGGGTGGCGCGGCCGGTCGCCAGGAACAGCTTGGCGCGGGCTTGGTCGGGCATGTCCTCGTCTTCGGTCAGCTCTACCGTGCGGTGCAGGATCGCCAAGTCGAAAGAACCATTGGCCTTTTGAGCTTTCAGTGCTGCAGTGGCGATTTCTTCCGCCACCAGGCAACCGGTAGTGCGTTCGAAACGGTCCGGCATGATCAGCTTGTGCTTGAGCACGTAGTCGGCAATGTCCAGGGCGCCTCTGTAGTCCTCGACATCGATGCGCCAGATCATGACGGTAGTCATCACGTCGTCCTGGGCGCCGTTGCCAGCCTGGAGCACACCCTCTACATACGGGATGTACTCAGGCAGCAGTTGCAGTTTGAGTGCGGCCTTGCCTTCGTTGGACTGGATGGCCTTCAAGCGCAAGCGGTCCTGCAGCAGCTGATTCAGTTGGTGCTCGTAGGCGGTGGCACCGGCCATGGATTGCTGTGGTGCCGTTTTAGCTGCCTCCATGGCCGCGCGTGCGCGGCGCTGGTGGGCTTGAGCGATGCTGAGTGCCATGGGGTTAACCCTCGCTGCCGGCTTCTTCGACTGGGGTGATGTTTTCCAGCAGGCAACCAAGGCCGTATTCCTCGACCACATATGCCTCGTTCGACGATTCGAAGTTGCTGACGCGGTTCCACTCCGGCTCCTCTTTGAGGTAGCGGCGGCGCCCACCGATCTGCCAGTACACCGACAGGTTGGCGAAGGTGGTGATGAGGATGGCGCCTTCCGGCATATACGGCACTTCGTACAGGGGCAGGCCACCGACGCGGCGTTGCGAGATGATCAGATCGCTCGCCAGGGTGTTGGTCGCGTCCTGGTCCTTATTGACCAAGGCCAAGAACTTGTCGTGGACCAGCTCGCGACCAGTCAGCACTACCAGGCCGGGGTTACGGCGATACCAGGGGTCAAGCAGCTGGATGGCGTCGTAGACCAGGGCGTCGATGTTCTTAAAATCACCGGTTTTGCCGATAGTGATCTTGCCGGCGACAGCACCTTCTTTCAGCACTCGGTCAGGCGCGTGAGTGCGGTACTGCTGGAGCCAACCGATGTTGACGTCTTCCAGCAATGGGTGCGCGGTGCGGTCGGTTTGTTCGGCGGCCGAAGTGCCGTAGAAACCGATTTGGATACGGTCGAGCGCCTGACGTTGGGCAATTGCGCTGGCAAGACGAGTTTGGAAGTCAGGGAACTTCGCCCAGGCGTCGAGCTGCTTGTAACTGACGTAGGTGTCAAAGTCGGTCTGCTCTGCCCGGTATTTGTCGCTGGACAGGGTGCCAATGCTGCTGGGCTCACGCTTCTTGACCTTGGTGTTGGTGCGGCTGGCAACGGTGCCGCCGACGCCTAAACCGACCTTCTCGCCTTCCTGTTCGTCGACGCCGATGACGTTGACTTTGGTCAGGAACTCGCTCGATTCCTGAATCTTGGTTTCCAGGCGCTGCTGGATAGTCGGGTCCACGCTAAACGTGGCGGTGGCCGATTCGACGCCGTTGATCTGTGCCACTTGGGCGAGGTAGCCGGTGAAGAGTTTTCGAGTGTCGTTACGCATGGGTGTCTCCGATAGGGGGCTGGGCGGTTGAGGCCGCAGGTCAGAATTCAGCCAGGGCTTGTTTGCCGCCGCCGGTTACCGGTGGGCGCTGGGCTTGGGAGTGGTCTTGTGTGTTGCCGAGGGTCGTTTTCAGCTCGACCAGGTCTCTGCTGAGCTGCTCGACCTTGGTGTTCAGTTCACCGGAGAATTTCTTCTCTGCGGCAATTTGATCCGGCAGGTCTTTGACGTGGTCGGCGATCGCTTCGACGGCCTGGCCGATCTGGGCGAACTCTGCATCGTCCCTCGCCTGTTTACCGCCCAGCAGCGCCTGGACCTTGCTGAAAAGCTGGGCGCTGAGGCTGGGCTTGTCTTCGACTTCTTCAAACCGCAGTTCCGTTTCAACGGCCTCGGTGAACATCGACGTCGCCGAGTAGTGGCGGTCTTTGAATGGGCTGGATTCTGGTTTCTGCGCCGAGAAGGACAGCACGTCGGTGCCCAGACTGGCCGGGGAATCGGTCACAGCCAGGCCGACGATGTACGCCTCGCCCGTATCCGAGAAGCTGTCGTCGATTTCGATGGAGGTGTAAATCTTCTGCTTGGCCTTGTTCATAGCGATCAGGTCGGGCGTCGGCTCGACCTGTGCAAACAGGGCCAGCTTCTTCTGACCGTTGATTTCCACTTCTTCGGTCTTGACCGCGAGCACGTCGCCGTAGGCTTTGAACGGGCTGTCTGGCAGCAAACTGCGGAAGTGCTCCAGCCAGATCCGGGCGCCGTAGGTGGATGGGTTGAAGTTTTTCGCCGCCTGTTCCAGCCAACTGCGTTTGATGGTGCGCTTGTCCGAGGTAGCGCCCTCGACGGCGACACGGAACCAATTACTGCGAAATTTCTTCATGCCTGGAATCCTCAATGCGTTGGGCGCTAAGTGCGTTGCAATGAGGGGCATGGTCGTGACGCGCGCGAGTTGCGGCAACGGGACGAGATTGTAGAGGGCGGATCTACAAGGGGCGGCGCTACTGAGTCGCAGGCCAGAGCGGCAGCATCGCGGCCATGACTACGACCGAACTGCTCCCCATCGATCCCAGACGCCAATCCAAGTTCCTCTATTGGATGGGTTGGCGTATCTGCGAGATTGCCGAGGCTACGGGCGAAAAGGAAAAAACGCTACACAGCTGGAAGGCCCGTGACGAGTGGGACCGGGCCGACAACGTTGAGCGGATTGGGGGCGCACTGGAAGCGCGCCTGGTGCAATTGATCCTCAAGGAAGGCAAGAGCGGCGGTGACTTCAAGGAAATTGACCTGTTGCACCGGCAGTTGGAGCGCCAGGCGCGCATTCAGCGTTTTCAGGGGGGCGGTACCGAAACCGAACTCAACCCCAACCTTGCCAAGCGCAACGAAGGGCCGAAGAAGAAGACGCCAAAAAACGACATCAGCGAAGACCAGATCGAGCTGCTGCGCGAAGCGTTTATCGATGGGTGTTTCGACTACCAGAAAGATTGGTATCGGGCGGGAAACCAGCGCACTCGCGTAATCCTCAAAAGCCGGCAGATCGGCGCCACTTACTACTTTGCTCGCGAGGCGTTCATTGATGCGCTGGAGACCGGGCGCAATCAGATATTCCTGTCGGCTTCGAAGAACCAGGCTTACCTGTTTCGGGGATACATCCAGGCGTTTGCCCGCGAGGTCATTGGTGTTGAGCTGACCGGCGATCCCATTGTCTTGCCCAATGGCGCCGAGCTGTTTTTTCTCGGTACCAATGCGCGCACCGCCCAGGGCTATCACGGCAATTTCTACTTTGACGAATTCTTCTGGACGTTCAAATTCGAAGAGCTGAACAAAGTCGCGTCGGGTATGGCGATGCACAAGAAGTGGCGCAAAACCTACTTCTCGACGCCCTCGACCATGGCTCATGAGGCCTACACATTCTGGACTGGCGAGCGATTCAATAAGGGCAAGCCGGCGGTGCAACACACCAAGGTTGATGTTTCCCATGGTGCGCTCCAGCAAGGGCGATTCTGCGAGGACCGGTTGTGGCGCCAGATCGTCACCATTCTCGACGCGGAGCAGGGCGGCTGCGACCTGTTCGATATTGAGGAACTGCGCCGCGAGTACAGTCCCGAGGCGTTCGCCAACCTGCTGATGTGCGAGTTCGTTGACGACGGGGCGAGCATTTTCCCGCTGACGGTGCTGCAGCCTTGCATGGTCGACAGCTGGGTCGAGTGGGCCGAGGACTACAAGCCGTTTGCCATGCGCCCGTTTGGTGATCGTCAGGTGTGGGTGGGCTATGACCCTGCGGAAACCGGCGACTGCTCCGGCCTGGTGGTGGTCGCGCCGCCGCTGGTACCGGGCGGCAAATTCCGGGTGTTGGAACGTCACCAATTCCGTGGGATGGACTTCGCGGCGCAGGCCAGCGTGATTAAAGCCGTCTGCGACCGCTACTGGGTGACGTATATCGGGATCGACGTCACCGGCCTGGGCAGCGGCGTGGCGCAGCTGGTGCGCCAATTCTTCCCCAATGTCACCACGTTCAGCTATTCGCCCGAGGTCAAGACGCGCCTGGTGCTGAAGGCTTACGACGTGATCCACCGGGGCCGGCTGGAGTTCGACGCTGGCTGGACCGACATGGCGCAGTCGCTGATGGCGATCCGCAAGACCATCACCGCAGGCGGTCGCCAATTCACCTACACCGCCGGCCGCAACGACAACACCGGCCACGCCGATCTGGCATGGGCGCTCTTTCACGCATTGCACAACGAACCGCTGGAGGGGCAGACCTCTGCCAACACCGGGCGGATGGAGATTTTTTGATGTCGAACCGCCGCAGAAATAACAAGCAACTGGCTCAGGCACCCGGCGTGGTAACGCAAGAGTTTATCCCGCGCAGTAATAGCAAGATGGAGGCGTTCAGCTTCGGCGACCCGTCACCCGTACTGAGCGGTCGGGAGGTGTTCGATTATCTGGAGTGCTGGTTTAACGGGCGCTGGTACGAGCCCCCGCTGTCTTTGGATGGGCTGGCACGGTCGGTGGGATCCAGCGTGCATCTGCACTCGGGCTTAATGTTCAAGCGCAACCTGTTGAGCAAGACCTTCATCCCGCATCGGCTGCTATCGCGCGCGGCGTTCGAACAGTTCGCCCTGGACTTCCTGTGCCTTGGAAACGGTTATCTGGAGGCCCGGCGCTCAATGCTTGGTCCGGTGCGCGAGCTGGTGCCACCCCTGGCGAAGTACATGCGCCAGGGCAAGGACGGCCGGCAGTTCATGGTCCAGGGCTGGAAGCAAGAGCATGAATTTGAGCCAGGCACCGTTTTCCATCTCCGGGAGGCGGATCTGCACCAGGAAGTCTACGGCCTGCCCGAGTGGATCAGCGCCCTGCAGTCGGCATTGTTGAATGAGTCAGCCACGCTTTTCCGTCGCAAGTATTACGAGAACGGCAGTCATGCCGGTTTCATTCTTTACATGACCGACGCCGCGCAGAACGAAGCGGACGTCGACTCCCTACGCAAGGCGTTGAAGGACTCCAAGGGGCCTGGCAACTTCCGCAACCTGTTTGTGTACTCGCCCAACGGCAAAAAAGACGGGCTGCAGATCATTCCGGTCAGCGAAGTGACAGCCAAGGATGAATTCAACTCGATAAAAAATCAGACCCGCGATGACGTGCTGGCCAGCTTGCGTATTCCGCCGCAGCTGATGGGCATCGTGCCGCAAAACGCGGGTGGGTTTGGATCAATCAGGGAAGCGGCGCAGATCTACGCGGCCAATGAACTGGAGCCGATTCAGGCGCGTATGGCGCAGGTGAATGAGTGGCTTGGGGAGGAGGTCGTGCGCTTCAAACCTTATGAAATTCCCGTAGGGGCTTAAAACCCCCTGCGCAGTAAACGAGGCGACGAACCGGTGCGTCAACATCGGTTCGACGCTGAGTCACTCGAACACGCCGAGTGCTCCAACCAAGGCCTCGCCCCACTGCGCAGGGGGTGCGAAGCCTAAGCGAATCCAATTTTCAAAACAAGGATCACTTATGAGCACACCAATTATCCCTTGGATGGGCGGCAAGCGCCGCTTGGCAGATCGTCTAATACCACTGTTTCCACCCCATGAATGCTATGTCGAGGTTTTTGCTGGTGGCGCCGCGCTTTACTTCATGCGGCCCCAAGCTGCGCCGGTTGAAGTTCTCAACGATATCAACGGCGACCTGGTGACGCTGTACCGCGTCGTGCAGAACCACCTGGAAGAGTTCGTGCGCCAGTTCAAATGGGCGCTCAGCTCCAGGCAGGTCTTTGAATGGCAGAAAATGACCCGGCCCGAAACCCTTACCGACATCCAGCGCGCGGCCCGGTTCTTCTACCTGCAGCATCACGCTTTCGCCGGGAAGGTCAGTGGGCAAACTTTCGGTACCGCAACGACGGGGCCGGCCATCAACCTGCTGAGGATCGAGGAGAACCTGTCTGCAGCCTGGCAACGCTTGTCCGGTACCTACGTCGAGAATCTCGGGTGGCTTGAGTGCGCCGAGCGCTATGACCGGCCACATACCTTCCATTACATGGACCCACCGTATTGGCAGACCGCCGGCTATGGCGTGGACTTCCCCTTCGAAAACTATGAGCGGATGGCCGAGTTCATGCGGCGTTGCAAGGGCAAGGTGATGGTGAGCATCAACGATCACCCCGATATCAGGCGGGTGTTTGAGGGATTCCACTTCGAAACGGTGGATATTCGATACAGCACGGCCAATCAACGCCAGGCGAAGGCCGAAGTTAGCGGCGAGCTGGTGATCATGAACTGGGAGCCCAACGCCTTCGGCGGACTTTTCTAACTCAAGGGCTGGATCAAACCGGCCTGTTTGTTCTTCACGTTGCCCACCGCGACGTCAACCTTGAACCATTCAAAGGACTCGGACGGCTCGCCCTGGTGCAACACCATCTGCTCGGCACGCTCCTTGGGCGTTGCCGGGTCCAGCCATTCACGGGCCAGGTCCGGGGTCAACACCACGGGCCTTCTGTCGTGAATGTCCACCATGCCGCCGGCACTGTCGGCAGTGATAATCACGAACCCGTCATGCTCGCCTGGCCCCTCATCGGGGTCAGGTAGCTGGCCGATGGATGCACATAGCACCGGCGCGCCATCCCGTCTACGGATCAGGTAGGGCTGTTTTTTTGGCCCGCCTTCATCGACCCATTCAAACCAGTTATCTATTGGCGCGATTGCGCGATGCGGCCAGATCGAGCGGAAGAATGGCCCATGAGCGACCTTCTCAACTCGGGCATTGATTGGCGCGGCTCGGTCCTTTGCCCAGTGCGGTCGCCAGCCCCAGCGCACTGGGTCGGCGTGAAGCAGCTCGCCCTGCAAATGCAGTAGTGCAACCTGGGTCGTAGGAGCGACGTTATAGCGGTCAAGCGGCAGATCCCCTACGGAATTAACCAGCGCGTTGGGCATGCTTAATGCCGCGACGAAGTCGTGGATACCGCTGTACTGCGAGAGCCTTCCACACATATCTATTTCCGTTCGTCGATTTCAATGAACGGCCGCGCCCCGACCCCTCTCTAGAATTTTGACATCAAGCAGGGAGATTCGTCATGGCGGGGTATATTCTGAAAATTAAAGAGATTGGGGTTTTTGGTGGAAGCCGCAAAGTTTGCTCCTTTTTTTCGGCCACGCCGGAAGAAAGATACGATTTTCGTTGTCTTGTAGCCGATCACCTTGCTCAGCGAGGCCTTGTCAGCAAGGTAGAGTGGCGCGAGTTAAGCGAGGAGGCGGCTGCTGCCTACGCCGATGAGCTTGGCTGATTTGGGTTCCTAGATAGAAAACCCTGACCTGAACACTTCAGGCAGTCTTCTCGCAGCACGAACTGGTCCAAACAAGCGGCGCACTTGGTGAATTGGGCGCATTGCAGTAGGGGCCTGGCCTTGCGGTAACTTTCAAAATCATGCTCCTCCAAGGCGACCTGGGCGCAATCTACCACCGCCCGGTAGGTGTCAGCGTCGCAGATGATTGGATAAACCTTCCCATTGATAACTTGTGCAGTCTGCACCAAGTCGTACAGCTCACCGGATGGTGCGATAAGCAGCAGCCCCTCTATAGCCCAGGCTTTATTGCTATTGCGAAATTCCAGGCGACGGTCACGGTTGGTGCCAACCACCTTTCCATCAAACCCACAGGCACCAGGGCCGGTGACTGAATAGTACGTGTTGGACATTATCTGCCCAATGCACTCCGATCCGGCTCTGCGCACTACATCGTAGTGTCCACCAAACATGTATCCCTCAACGTCGGTAGCCAGTTCTTCGACGGCATGCCAATAGGCCGCGTCAGCCAACTCGTCCATTTCCATCTTTTCCATTTGATCAATCACCCCTGCCTCCAGCATGCCCTTGGTTTCCCACCTGCACATAGATCTGTGAGCCTCGGGGTTATCCATTCGGCTAAGGCCGTCGTCAAGAATCAGACGCCATTTGGCGAGCCAAGCCGTTTTGAGTTCTAAGAGGGTCATGCTATTGACTGCTTATAAATACTGTATGCGCATACAGTAATCGAGGTTTGCAACGTACGCGATTTGAGGCGACGAGCTGTAGGCAGTGAGGCGGACAGGGGAGGAAAAAGTGAGCGGGGGGAGGATGAAAGTTTGCGCTTTTACGACGTGAAAAAACCCATCCCAACATAGCATTTTGGTGACGGCACGGCAATCGAAAGCAGGGCTTCAGCCAGTAAATACGGGGCCTTGACACGTTGGCCGGCGTGTCGTGGCTCGGCGGCGTCAGGGCACGTCGCCGGGCCGATGCGCACGCCTACGGTGCGGGGGTGTGGCGTGCCACAAGTTGCCGGGGAAGTGACGTGCTACAGGCGGTCGGTAGGATGGTCTGCACCTGGCGCGCGCCGTCGTCCCCCCACCTCGCCTGCGGGCTAAAGGGGTCGTTTTTTCTGCACACCTGCGAACCACTCGCGGCGGCTCAGGCTGGGCGCTTGCTCGGCGTTTGGAGGGGGGCAAAAACCTGCGAAACCCTGCGAAGGTGGATGTTTTACGCAACGCCTATAAGTACGCACGAACGCCTGAATTTTGTAGGTGGTTCGGGAAAAAGGTTAGTTTTCTTTGAAGGGGGGTCTGTCGGCTTGGAAACCCCGTATTTGTTGGGGGAGAGACCTAACTTTGATGGGTTAGGTTGGGTTAGGTTAAAGGTTAGCTTTTCGTAACTAGCTGTTTTTAAAGGAATTAAAGTATTGAATATTTAACACTGACAAAGGTTAGGAAATAACCAGACCTAACCGAGAAGCTAACCCGACCGTCCCTTCGAAAAGCCATAAGGAACAGGGCCTTCAGGGCAACCAGCAAAAAACTAACCCTCCTAACCTCTTTCCCGTGGGTCGACATGAAAAACTGTAAATTCCAAGGGACTGGGGCTGGCGGAGGTTCGCAAGCTGTTGCGCATGAACGCTGTCGCACAGACACTTCGAGACTATAATAACGATCATCAGGCTGGCTTGTCGGTGGGGCTGTGCCTCTGGAGGCATCGAGAGGATGCGACAGGCGGAAGTGCGCGGTTTGAACCTGGTTCTTAGCTTGGGTGAATTTAAATATCTAGTAATGCTATTGCACCGTTCGGAGTGATACGACTTCGAGCAATTCAAAAGCGATCATCGGTGATGCACTGCATGTTTTGTAGAAATATCTAAAAAAAGCGGAACAGCTGTTATGTATAATTTAATCAGAAGGCTGAGGGTGATATGTTGCTAAAGGGATTTGGTTTTTCGGGGTATCGAAGTATTGGTGATAAACTAGTTAAGTTGGCTCCATTAAAAAAGGTAAATTTTATTATAGGTCAAAATAATATTGGTAAATCTAATATTATTAATTTTCTTTTTTATCACTATCCCACGCTTTTGCGTGGAGTAAAAGGCGAGAAAGTAAATGACGCTATTCAACTGTCCGCGATAGATGAGCATATTTCGAAAGGTAAGGTCGATCGTAGAGTCGCGTTTAATATGCAGTTTTCTGATATTGATGAGTTTCTTCGGGGGAAAATTGGCAACGAGGGCTCTAGTCACCATGTGGAGTTAGCGAAAAAAGTACTGATGAGTCCAGTGTTTAATGACGGGGCGAGATTGTGGTTCGTTTATCTATACGAAAAATTGAATAAAAGGTTTGCCTTGGTTTATGATCGAGAGCACGTGGAGGGGATACTTAAACCCAATGAATGGCAGTTTTTATGGGCGGCTTTAACTAAACAGGGTCGTGGGAATTTAAAAGATCATTGGATTCCGGAAACAATTCTAGCGCTTGCTTATTGTCCAAACACTATCCCAAAGATTGAAGTGATTCCTGCAATCAGGAAAATAGGAGCTTCGGGAACTGAGGCTACGGATTTCAGCGGAGAAGGGATAATCGAACGCTTGGCGAAAATCCAGAACCCGACTTTGCAACTTCAAAAAGATAAATTAAAATTTACTGCAATAAATAATTTCTTATCCGATGTGCTCGAAAATTTAAGTGCCTCAATAGAGATACCTCATGATCGAGATATGATACTCGTTCATATGGACGGTAAAACCTTGCCACTAGAATCCTTAGGGACCGGTGTGCATGAGGTTATCATACTTGCAGCGGCCGCTACTCTGCTCGAGGATAGTATATTGTGTATAGAAGAGCCCGAGCTGCATTTGCACCCTTTGCTTCAGCGGAAGTTGGTAGCATACCTGAATAATAAAACTAATAATCAATATTTTTTTACCACTCATTCTGCGCATCTATTAGATGCTGTAGAGGCGGAGATTTTTCATGTTACTCAAGTTGATGGGGCTACTGAAGTCGAGGCTATATCGAGCACCAGGCAACGTTCAGAAATCTGTAGTAATCTTGGTTATAAAGCTTCCGATATTTTGCAGGCTAACTGTGTTATCTGGGTTGAAGGACCTTCCGACAGGATTTACTTGAATTATTGGATCGCTACCCTTGTTGATAGTTTTGTGGAGGGTGTGCACTATTCAGTAATGTTTTACGGCGGCCGGCTATTTAGCCATCTGTCGGCACTGGATAGCGATGAGCAAGAAAGGCTTGAAGATTTTATAAGTATTAGAAAGCTGAACAGGCATTCGGTGATAATGTTTGACAGTGATAGATCTAGCGCACATGCTAAATTGTCCTTAACTAAGCAGCGGCTGCAACAGGAGTTCGACGTTGGCCCTGGATTTGCTTGGGTTACAAAGGGTCGAGAAGTTGAGAACTACTTAGATGAAACATTGGTCGAGGCAACTGTTCTTGCTGTCCACCCTTCAGCGAAATCACTGGAAAGCCGTGGGCAATGGGCGAATCTTCTGAAGTATAACAAGACCAAGGGAGGAGAGATAAAAGAGGCGAACAAGGTTAAAGTGGCGCAGCATTATACAGCTAATTATGTTGCTGACTTGAAACGCTTAGACTTAGAAAAGCAGATGGAAAGGCTTAGAGTTTTCATACTTGAATCTAATCACCAGTTTGATGGTATGTATCCTATAGAGTATCGCTAGTGCTAAAGCGCTTGTGCTAACGCTGTTCGGATTTTTTTCAGGTGCATGTTGGGATGGGGCTAATTTTCGTAAAGTAGGTGATGAAGAGATTCAAACGTCCGGTACGTTTGAATCTCTTGTCGCATTGTAAATTAATTTATTTATGGACTAACCTGCTTCCTCAGCCTCGCTAAGCCTTGTTTAATGTAGCCTGCGTTATCACCAAGCGTTTGAAGGGCACCACGGACGTTCCCACCAGTCGTCAACTCGCCACGCTCTTCCGTCCATAACGCTAGCTCCATAATTGCCGCCTCTAACGCCAGTTGGTTCTCATACATTCTTTCAAGCACATCCGCCAGTGAATATTCGCTCGCCATCAATATCGCCCTTGTTCTGAAAGCATGAAGCATAGCAGCGGATATACGCGGAGGAGATATGTGCGAAGAGATACCATGCTTGGCAGGGGAGTGGTAGAAGTGGTACGGAGATTTTTATGGCGACCTATAGGTCACGTGTTACAAGGTCTGTAGCGTTAGTAGTTCCAATCCATCACCGAAAAGGCTGATGTTATCCGCTCGCGACCGGCAGTAGTCGACCCTGAGCAGACATTCAAGAGCCGACGTCATGGGGAAAGCTACTCAGCACTTCATAGGTCAACCCAGCCTCAAAATATGACGCTCTCCACTCAAGAAACCCTGCTTCTGGCTCGCACAACAAGAGAACAGTGGATCCAGCCTCCCCTATTGAAATCCTTTCCACCACGGCGATATCTCCAGGAGCCGCCTCCCGAGAGTTCAACCAGTCCGCGAGTACCAACGCTGCTCGATCAATAGTGATCAGCTTTATGATACTGCCTTCGGAAAGTGCCATGCCGTCTCGCCTTAACTTGTGCAGGTATCTGGTTTGTAAGCTATTTGAAGATTTAAGGAAGGTCTGCTTTTGGCCGATTTCTGCCAGTCGCTAGCGGCAGAAATCGGCCAGAAGCGGACGGTGACCAGTAAATAAATCTGTCCAATTTTCCGCACTTAAGACAATACTACAGGCTTTTCCAGGTAAAACTCAGCTAACTAAAGAGAACCCCAATCATTCTTTATATGTCGCGGGATTCGAGATGATCTCTTATACCCTAACTTAATCCTCTCTAGAACAGGGGTAGAAACAGCAGTATCTGCAACTCGATAGTACCTGGAACTCAAACGCGCCTCCAGCGTCTCCACATCATCAATCCTGCAGTGATGATAACCTACGAAAGATGGATGTCGAATGAACTCATGATCGCCAACACCGAGCAAGCACGATGAATCGGCTTTGTCATGATGACTCTCAA
The DNA here is from genome assembly GCF_001439735.1 of Pseudomonas paralactis. Taxonomy (GTDB): domain Bacteria; phylum Pseudomonadota; class Gammaproteobacteria; order Pseudomonadales; family Pseudomonadaceae; genus Aquipseudomonas; species Aquipseudomonas paralactis. The sequence goes on along the minus strand of NZ_JYLN01000016.1, from coordinate 20,833 downwards.
TGGGAGCCAGCAAAACCTTATCCTTCCCATCAATTACTTGTATACCCGCAATCACAACAAAGAGGTGCTCTCCAGACGGGCCGCTGGGAATGAATATACCCATACCGACCTGGATACAAGGCACAACAGCAACAGCCTGCATACCAGTCATATTAAACGCCAGAGCTAGTGGCTTGAGGAGAGCTAAACGCTACGATGTTTGATACGACCTGAGGAATCTGATCATCTGAGAATCCAACAGAAGACAGAAGAGTTTCCAACTCAATCCAATTTGTTTTGTCTCCTTGTTTCCAATTCCATTCTGGAAACGCAGAAGCATCGTGCAGATGAGTTTCTAGCCTTTTAGATGACCAAACGCCATATTCCGCCCAAACAGACTCGATCAGTTGAACTTCAGCATCGCTAAATCTATCCAGATCATCGGAACTAGAATAAACACAGTTCTCCACCAGCTGAAGATATTGATGCCGACTGCCATCACGAGCCACTGAGAATATATCTTTCCATACATTCTCTTTCTTACCCTCAATAATGGATAAGATGCCAGACGGAACGGGACCATGTTCCAAAGAGCACAACTTGTCATTAATCAATGGCTCGCCAAACTCTTTGTAAGACTCCCTCTCCGCAAGATATATCCACTTGATAAGGCGGAGTTTGGTGACATGCATTTGCCGCTCTGATGCCTTTTTCAGAAAGAAATAGACAAGCTGCCCGGTCTTTTTCAAATCCAAGCATTCAGAACTTAACTGGGTCATTTCAGAAGCCTCATAGGCGATTTTTCATAGAAACCAAGCTCAAGCCATCCGTTTGACAGCCGAGAAAATCGTAATGGACCATCATACAACAGCCGCTCCCCCATTACACTAGTGAGCAACGGACACCGCACACCAAAAAAATGACACATTTATCAACAATAGATAACAAACTGATTTTATTGAAAAAAATCCCACCTAAAGCCGGGCACTACGATCAGCTAATCTGCAACCGAGAGCGTCCTGATGCCACCATCACAGCAAGGTTGCAGAACGCCACCGTAGGTAACCTTGATAAGCAGAGTCCGCCCACGATAGCGCCCCAGAAGTGTCACGCAGGAAGCAGAGCTTTTCAGCTCAATGCACCACCCTGCCAAGGCGGTACCCAACCAAGTAGGGCTATGCCGGACACTGCGAACTTGTCCAAGTGGGCTCAATCCCCCGGCGCACCATATACAAGTTCCCACATGGTCGGCCCCCCAAAAAAAGCCCGCCCCGTGCGGGCTTTCTTGTTTCTAAACGTCCCCACACGCGACCTCATATCATTGCTTGCCGCGTAATTGGGGACAGACCACGATATTGATGCAGACGGAGCAGTCCGAAGCTGACTCTACTGGCAGTAAGTGGCTGCTTCTGGCCGATTGCCACCTGTCGTTAGGATCATGGCGTCACTGCTTGGAAGTTGTGTTGGTACAAAAGTGGTACGCGGCTTTCAGGTCAGCTCTGCAGGGCAAGGAATGCAAGGCCTACAGGATTAGCAGTTCCAATCCATCATCGGAACAATGCAGGAAGCGACAGAGCGATCTTTGGGAATAGGTCAAAATTTCTAGGAAATGTCCCACGCTTTCTCGGCTTGCCCCTTGGACTGCGGATTCCACGAGACTTGGACACTCAGCCCACGATCATTTGGACAGGCAGTCGGAGCGCAGCGACGCAGGTTCGCATTGTTAGTCTGAAGTCCCGGTTGCAGTCAATTTCGTTGCGCGCTTGCGCATCGATTCGCCCTTCAGTTCGATGCGGTAAGCGTTGTGCACCAGCCGGTCGAGGATCGCATCGCCCAAGGTCGGATCACCGATCAGCGCATGCCATTTATCCACCGGCATCTGGCTGGTCACCAGCGTCGAGCGGTTTCCGTAACGGTCGTCCAGCAGTTCCAGCATGTCGCGCCGCTGCGCGGCGGTAAACGGTGCAAGGCCCCAGTCGTCCAGGATCAACAGATCGGTCTTGGCATAACCCGCCATGAGTTTGGCGAAGCGACCGTCGCCGTGGGCCAGGCCCAGTTCTTCCATCAAGCGAGGCAGACGCAGATAACGCACGCTGTAACCGTCCCGGCAAGCCTTATGGGCCAGCGCGCAGGCGAGCCACGTTTTGCCTACGCCTGTCGGGCCGCCGATGATCAGGTTCAGGCCGTCACGCAGCCATTGGCCGCTACCGAGTTGCAGGATCAGGGCCTTGTCCAGGCCGCGTGGGCTGCGGTAATCGATATCTTCCAAGCAGGCGTTGTGGCGTAGTCTCGCGGATTTGAGGCGAGTGGTCAGCCGAGCATCTTCACGCTCGGTCAGTTCGCGGTCGACCATCAGGCCAAGGCGTTCGTTGAAGCTGAGATCGCTGATGTCGGGCGTTGCGTGTTGCTCGCTCAGCGCTTTGATCATGCCGTGCAGCCGCAGGGTTTGCAGCTTGTCCAGAGTCGGGTTGGGTAGCATCTTGATGCTCCTTTTCAGGTCAGTGGTAGTAGTCGGGGCCACGCAGGTTGATGTGCTCTTCGGGCAGCAGTGGCAGGTTTTGCTGGGTCAGCGGCAGCCGTTCCAAGCCTTGGCGCAGGATCGATTCGAGGCTTTTGTAACTGCATGCGCCCAGCGCCAGCGCACGCTGGCAAGCGGCTTCCAGCCGCTCTTCGCCGTGCTGTCTGCTCAGGCGCAGGATGCCCAGGCAGGCGCGGAAACCGTGCTGCGGATGGATTCGGCGTTCGAGGATGTGGGCGATGACGCCAGCCGTGTTCGGGCCGGTCTGCTCGGCCCAGCGGATCAGCCGTTGCGGTGTCCACTCGGCATGTTCGCGGTGGCTCTTGGGCATGTGCTCGGTTTGGGTGGTGTGGCGGCCTTTATGTGCCGAGCGCAGATGGCTGGCCACGCGCTGATTGGCGTGGAAGCATTCAACGGTCTGCGCCGTCAGCCGCACTTCGAGTTGGTGCTTCACCAGCTGATACGGCACCGAGTAGTAATGGCCGTCGACCTCGACGTGGTAGTCGATGTGTACTCGTACCTTTTTCCATTCGGCGTAGACGTACGGGTGTTCCGGCAGCGGTTGCAGCGCGGGTTGGTCGATGGTCTCGAAGACCGACCGGCGTGAGCCGGGCAGCTTCTTGAAGGGTTTCTGATTGAGTCGATCCAGCAGCAGTCCAATTGCCGTGTTGAGTTCGCCCAGCGAGAAGAACTGGCGGTTGCGCAGCACTGCCAGGATCCAGCGCTCGACCACTTGCACGCCGACTTCGACCTTGGCTTTGTCCCGAGGCTTGCGGGATCTGGCAGGCAATACGGCCACGCCGTAATGCTCGGCCAGGTCGCGGTAACTGGGATTGATGTCAGGCTCGTAACGATGCGCTTTGGTAACGCCGCTGCGCAGATTGTCCGGTACCAGGATCTGCGATGTACCGCCGAAAAAGGCGAAGCAGCGCACGTGCGAGCCCAGCCAGTCGGGCAGTTTCTGCGACCAAGTGGCCTCGGCAAAGGTGTAGCTGGACGCGCCGAGGACGGCGACGAAGATCTGCGTTTGGCGGATCTCGCCGGTTCGCCGATCAATGACTGGCACGGTCTGGCCAGCGTAATCGACAAACAGCTTTTCGCCGGCACGGTGTTCCTGGCGCATGACCACGTCGACCTTGGCGGCCCAGAGGCGGTAATGCTCGCAGAACCAGCTGTACTGGAAGCCTTGCGGATGGCTGAGTCGATACTCTTGCCAAAGCAGGGCCAGGGTGACGCCGGGACGCCGCAGTTCGGCATGGACATGAGCCCAGTCCGGCATCGGACGTTGATCGCTGGGAACCGTCGGCGCTGGCGGGAACAGACAGCGTTCCAGTTCGGCATCCGACAACGCCGTCGGCCAGGTCAGCCCGCAAGCGTTGAAGCGATGCAGGTAGTTGCCGGCGCTGCCACTGCTGATGCGAAGGTTGGTGGCGATCTTGCGCACGGACAGGCCGGCGTCGAACTTTAGGCGTAGTACCTCTCGGATTTTACGCATGGATATACGCTCCACGACGACCTCTTCGCTTCGAGAAAAGAGGTCGATGGTAGTGAATAATCCTGCGTCGCTGCCTGCCTGAGCATGGGCTGGGTCAGTGGAAAATCACTGTCCAAATGCTCGTGGAATGAGTGTCCAAGTCAGCGTGGAATCACTGTCCAAGTGTTCGTGGAATGGGTGTCCAACTGCGCGTGGAATCCGCACCTTGGACCATCCGTAGCTAATCTCGTTGGGCCGTTGCAAACCCAGCGGCCGGAGGTGGAAGTCCGAACTGCTAAGGCGTTTTTAACTCCCGTAAATATTTGGAGCTTCGCCCATGCACAACAACACACGCAGTTCTTCAATTGATCAAACCGCATCGTCCGTCGATGCCAAGCTTCAAGCCGCAGCCCAGCGAGCAATCCATCATCACTTGCCCCCATCCGGCGACGCTGCACCCGTCGAACGCCCAAGCAACAACCTATTCCTCGTAAACCCAACCATCGACCCCGAGACCCTCCTGGCTAACGCGGCCGAAAACCTAGCATCCGCCAACGAAATGGCCGCCACCTTGGCGTTCGACCTCGACGACTCCCAACGCGCCATCGCCCTGGGCATCCAGCAGTTAATCGAGTTGAGTTCGCTGCTCGTTGACCGAGCCCAGGAGCAGGTTGCGCCTGTAACGGCCTCAGTCAAAGCCTGACAACCAACCCTGCCGCCTTACCCAAGGCGGCAACCTGAACTCATGCTGTCCCCCCGCAAAGTTTCATAATTCCCTGCGCCGTTGAGGTCTACGATTCCCTGCGAGAGAGGACCCCAGCGCCTCCAGCCCATAGGGAACTGAAACCATGATCTCGAACCTCGTCAAAGTTGTGATGATCACCGGCACGTTGCTGTTGAGCGCTTGTTCATCTTCATCGAGCGTGAACAGTGACCCGTGCTTTTCAGGCGGATGCCAGGCATTTGGCGACCATAGTCCCAACAAAGCCGCGAAGATGAATTTCGGTGGCAGTGGGCTGGGGAGTAGTTATGGGGAGTATGGTTCGGGGTTGTTGCATGATGATTGATGGGGTGGTGGGGCAAGAGTGTTTTGCTTGCTTTGCTGCTTTGCAAAGTGAGCTGCCGTTTGGGTGGAGCGCTAAGTAGCCGTTGCCTGAGTAACGGATAGGTACGCGGTCTGATCCCGCATTTTCGTCGGCTGTCAGGTCTTCACGGGAGCAAGCTCCCTCGCCACAGGTGCAGCGTCGTGCCGAAGTTGTGTAGATATAAATATTGATGCTGCGGTGGCGGTGGGTCAGTTAATTCATCTGTTACTGATATACCGCTATCGCAGGCAAGCCAGCTCCCATACTGGCCATGTATTGCTCGCAGAATCAGCGCCCGGCTCGGATCCCTGTGGGAGAGGGCTTGCTCGCGATGGCGGTGGGTCAGTTAACTCATCTATCACTGATATACCGCTATCGCAGGCAAGCCAGCTCCCATACTGGCCATGTATTGCTCGCAGAATCAGCGTCCGGCTCGGATCCCTGTGGGAGAGGGCTTGCTCGCGATGGCGGTGGGTCAGTTAATTCATCTGTCACTGATACACCGCTATCGCAGGCAAGCCAGCTCCCACATTGGCCATGTATCGCTCGCAGAATCAGCGCCCGGCTCGGATCCCTTTGGGAGCGGGCTTGCTCGCGAAGGCGGCATGTCAGTCACTGAATCTATAACTGACCACTGCTTTCGTAGGCAAGCTCCACACATTGGATATTCGTTGTTTTGAGTAGTGTGTTCGCTTAGCTGATCGGTATTAGGCGAGCCGTTAATGGCCGCCTTTCATCCGCCGGGCAACCAGGTAGAGACCTAGACCCACCAGCGCTGTAGCAGCACCGATGTAGCCGGTGCTGGTCCAGCCCAACCCTGCCGTAATCGCCATCCCCCCAAACCACGGCCCCAGCGCATTCGCCAGGTTGAACGCCGCATGGTTCGATGCTGCCGCCAGGCTCGGCGCTTCGTGGGCAATGTCCATCAAGCGAATCTGCAACGGCGCCGCCAACGCGACCATGGTGCCCACCAACCCCATGCTCAGCAGCACGCCCCACAGCGACGAGGCGGCGAAGGGGAAGAACAGCAGCACGGCCATCGACCACACCAATATCAAACCCACTGCCCGAAACTGCATACGATCAAACAGTTTGCCACCGGCAATGTTGCCGATGATGCCGCCCACGCCAAACGCGGCGAGGCCAAACGGAATCCACTGCGGCGAGACCTTGGTCACTTCCAGCATGGTCGGCGCCAGGTAGCTGAATACGCAGAACATCCCGGCAAAGCCAATCGCGCCGATGGACAGGGCCATCCATACCTGGGGTTTGGTGAAGGCGCGCAGTTCTTTGCGTGGGTCGCTGCGTTGTTCGTCGTGGCGGTGGGGCACGAATTGCCAGACCAGGGCGATGGTGAGCAGGGCGATCACGCTGACCAGGGCGAACGCCGAGCGCCAGCCCAGGTGTTGGCCGAGGAAGGTGGCGATGGGGTTGCCCAGCAGCATGGCCAGGGTCAGGCCCATCATCACGCGGGCTACGGCGCCGGCGCGTTTGTCGGTGGGTACCATGCTGGAGGCGACCACGGCGGCGATGCCGAAGTAGGCGCCGTGGGGCAGGCCGCTGATAAAGCGGAAGGCCACCAGCGAGCCGAAGGTGGGGGTGAAGGCGGTGGCGAAGTTGCCCAGGGCGTACAGGCCCATCAGCAACAGCAGCATGTGTTTGCGCAGCAGCTTGGCGCCGAGGATGGCCAGCAGCGGGGCGCCGACCATCACGCCCAGGGCGTAGGCGCTGATTGCGTGGCCCACCTGGGGTTCGCTCAGGCCCAGGTTCTGGGCGATGTCGGGCATCAGGCCCATGATGGCGAATTCGCCGGTGCCGATCGCGAAGGCGCCCACGGCCATGGCTGCTTCCATTTTGGCGGCGCTGCGCGCGGGCAGTACGTGCCCGGGTGTTTGCTGGATAGTCATGGGTAACTCTGTTGGGGTGAAGTGCACGAAGACGGTCGTCGATGCTACGCAAGCCGCGACGAGGGTGTCTAGAACCGCCATTTGCGGCAGAGTTCCACGCCTGTGACCGCAGGTCGCGGCTGCCAGGCTTGACAGGGGCGCATTAAAACCCGGGATTTAGGCCTGTCAATTGGCCAAACGGCGCATAAACGCTGTTTAGCGTGATATTCTGCGCGCCGTCTTGGGCTAGTCTTTCCCTGGTGCGTACACCCGTATACGTCCCAGCGGTTGGCTGTCGCCCAGGTAGCTGAAGCCAATAATGATAAGAAGTCAGCGCAGAAGGGACATAACAGTGAGGTCGATCCATCGGCCTTGTGTGCCCACCCTGCAGCCTTTATGTGACTGTGCAGACCCCGCGGTACGTTGCCTGACGTAGCGTGAACGAGGGTTACTCATGATCGGGGGCGGTAGGGCGGATGGCGTTTTATCATAGGTGCTACTGATGTTTAAAAAAGTAAACACTGCCCTGCTGGGGCTGGCTTTGTCGATGGGGATCACGTCCGTTCACGCGGAAGAGGCAAAGAAAGTCGATGTGCTGCTGATCGGCGGCGGCATCATGAGTGCAACCCTGGGTGTCTGGCTCAATGAGCTGGAGCCGGACTGGTCCATGGAGATGGTCGAGCGCCTCGATGGCGTGGCCGAAGAAAGCTCCAACGGCTGGAACAACGCCGGTACCGGTCACTCGGCCCTGGCTGAGCTGAACTACACCCCGGAAGACAAGAACGGCAACGTTGAGATCCCGAAAGCGGTCGAGATCAACGAAGCGTTCCAGATCTCCCGTCAGTTCTGGTCCTGGCAGGTTCAGCAGGGCGTGTTGAAGAACCCGCGTTCGTTCATCAACTCCACTCCGCACATGAGCTTTGTGTGGGGCGATGACAATATCAAGTTTCTGAAAAAGCGCTACGAAGCCCTGAAGGCCAGCCCGCTGTTCGCTGGCATGCAGTACTCCGAAGACCCGGCGCAAATCGCCAAGTGGGTTCCGCTGATGATGGAAGGGCGTGACCCCAACCAGAAAATCGCGGCCACCTGGAGCCCAATCGGTACCGACGTAAACTTCGGCGAGATCACCCGCCAGTTCGTCGCTCACCTGCAAACCACGCCGAAGTTTGACCTGAAGCTGTCGAGCGAAGTGCAGGACATCACCCGCAACGACGACGGTTCGTGGCGTGTGAGCTACAAAAACCTCAAAGACGGCACCAAGACTGAAACCGACGCCAAGTTCGTGTTCATCGGCGCCGGCGGCGGTGCCCTGCACCTGCTGCAGAAGTCGGGCATTCCTGAAGCCAAGGAATACGCAGGCTTCCCGGTGGGTGGTTCATTCCTGGTGACCGAGAACCCGACCATCGCCGAGCAGCACCTGGCCAAGGCCTACGGCAAGGCTTCGGTAGGTTCGCCACCGATGTCGGTTCCGCACCTGGACACCCGTGTGCTGGATGGCAAGCGCGTGATTCTGTTTGGCCCATTCGCCACCTTCTCGACCAAGTTCCTGAAAGAAGGCTCGTACCTGGACCTGCTGACCAGCACCACCACCCACAACATCTGGCCTATGACCAAAGTCGGTATTCGTGAATACCCACTGGTCGAGTACCTCGCCGGCCAACTGATGCTGTCTGATGATGACCGTTTCAAGGCGCTGCAAGAGTACTTCCCGAACGCCAAGCAGTCCGACTGGCGCCTGTGGCAAGCCGGCCAGCGCGTGCAGATCATCAAGCGTGATGAAGAGCAAGGCGGCGTGCTGAAGCTGGGTACCGAAGTGGTCAGCTCTGCCGACAACACCATCGCAGGCCTGTTGGGTGCATCGCCAGGCGCGTCCACCGCGGCTCCGATCATGCTGACCGTGCTGCAAAAGGTGTTCAAGGACAAAGTAGCCAGCCCGGCCTGGCAGGAAAAACTGCACCAGATCGTGCCAAGCTACGGCACCAAGCTGAACGACAGCCCTGAAGCTGTTGCCAAGGAATGGGCCTACACTGCCGGTGTGCTGCAACTGACACCACCGCCAGCGATCCCGCAACTGGCTGCTCCACAGGCTACCGAGGCTGCCAAGCCTGCGGCTGAGCCAAGCAAGCCGGCGTCTGACCTGGCGCTGTAAGCAACACCCACGAAAAAGCCCGCTGAACCGGTGACGGTCAGCGGGCTTTTTTGTGTGTATTCAGAGGGTGAACCCCTTTTTGAGTTGTTCATGCAGATGAAGCGCCAAATGGTTTGCGCTATCGGACAACAAGTAGATGTGGTGGCGCGGCAATTCAGGTAGGCGAACGCCGGGGATATTTTGAGTCAACCCAACTGTTAATCGACTTTCTTCAATCAGTCCAACGGCCAATCCGCAGAACACTGCGGCTTCTACCGCAGTAGAACTGGCACTTTCCAGCAGGACTCGATAGTAGGCTCCATGCTCTTTCAGCGCTCGTATCGCTGAGGCTCGATAGGGGCAACCGGTCAATTGCACTGCGATGGGTAGCGGCGCCTGTTCGGGTGTTTTGAATTGGTCGGAAACAACCCATACAGGCTGTATCGAACCCAACTGTTCTCCTTGCTCCAACGGCTGAGCACTGACGATCAATGCCAAATCAATCTGTTCCCGGCTGAACATGGTGAACAGTTCGCCACTGGATCTGGCTTCTATTTCCAACTCAAGCAAGGGATTGTCAGCGATAAGCTGCGGCAGGAAGTCGCGCATGAAAGCCGGCGCATAAGAATCGGGAAGCCCCAGGCGAATCCTTCCTTGCATGCGCTGGGGGGTTAAGGAGGCCAGTAAGCGGTCGTGGCTCTTGAGAAAGTCGGTGGTTTCGCTGAGTAGTTTCTTGCCATACATCGTCAGCTCAACACCTTGGTTACTCCGGCTGAACAGGCGTTGGCCGACTAAGTCTTCCAGCTTTTGAATCTGCGTCGTAACGGTCGAAGCGCTCCGATGCACATGGCTCGCTGCTTCATTGAAGCGACGGAAGCGGGCGACCGCATGAAAGGTTCGAAGCAGATCGATATTGAGTTGCTTGCTCATGATTCTTCTTTTTGGGATTAGTTGTGCAGATTATTCAAATATACAAAATCATGCTCGCAGCCTAGCCTTTTATTTAGCCGGCGTCATCACGGCGCTGTGTGATCAAAACTGCGAAAGGAACTGCGCTATGGATAAGACAAAACCCAACCGTTCTCGAAGTACGAAAGCAGACAACTCCGCTACGGCGGCTCGATCAAAGCTTAGTCTCTTTTCGGTTTCTTCTGATGTGGATACCGAAACACTTCTGGCTAACGCTGCTGAGACGTTCTCATCCGTTAATAATTTGATATCCAACCTGGCATTTGAGCTTGAAGGCGCTCACAGGGGGCTTGCTCTCGGGATTCAGCAGATGACCGAGCAAGGTTTGTTGTTGGTTGATAAGGCATTGGAGCAAGTGGCACCTGTCTAGGGTGACCTAATGATGGATGGCGCCTGTGGCATTGATGAACTTCGATATATCACGGCAAGTGCCAGTGAGAGCGTACGGCTTTTGCTGGCATCCATTGTGAGTGACAAAGCATGGAGTCAGATAGATATGAAATATGGTGCTCGATATTTGGTATCACTTCGGGGAGCCGGTCACCTGAAGTCAGCCCTGCAAGCATCACTGGTTCCCGCATCTCGATGTAAGCATCCCGGGGCCCTGCTCGACACGTTGCAACACTGGAGTGACAGTTATTTGCGCAGTGATGGCCCATGCCTCACAGGTCATCGCAGCTTAGCGAACCTGGGGTACATGAGGTCGCCACTAGTAATTGCCCAGCCCGAGCAGTTGACGGCAGTGGCTCAGGTCTCGGGGCTGTTCAATAAGCAGGGCATCGCCGAGTTGAGGCGAGCGTGTTATCAGCTGGAGGCGGGGTCCAGCACCAGCGACTGGATTATCTCTAACCGTACCCGTGCGGCAACGCGGTCATCGACACTTATCCGGGAGATGATGGACAGTCGGGCGTTCCTGCTGGCGGTGTCAAAAATTGCAGGTGTGCCGCTGGTTCCGCACCCTTTCTTGCGCGCCCGTTCCCAGGTCAATTACTTCTACCCGCCCCAGGCTCTGCACGATAGGGCACAGATCGGTATGTGGCATACCGATGGAACCAGCTTTGTGCTGAACATAATGCTGTCTGAGCCCAGCGAGTACGAAGGTGGAGAGTTCGTTTATTTTGAGGGCCCTGTGGAGCGCTTTGATGTCGCAAGCCTCAATGACAACGTGCGAAGCTGTGGTGTGAAAGCCAGTGGCGATGCGGTGTATATCTACGGCAGTCGAGTGTTTCATGGCGTGCGCCCACTCACTCAAGGCCGGCGCATGTCGTTGGTGTTGTCGTTTCACTGTCCTTACAGTCAGGCGGATGTCAATAAGTTCTGGCACTTGGCATCCGACGATGGCGTGCTGCGTACCATCAAGCCGTGGTTCCAGCTCAAGCGTGACCTGGTGCGACCCGCCAGCGAGCAATATCGGCGTTTGGGGATTGACCCCATCACGTTTGGCGAACTCGTGCCGTTGCAGTTGCAGGGGGCACGATGACGGCTCGTATCGGCTACACGCGGTTGTTACTGCTTCAGGTCGTCTTTGTCCTGTCCTGGAGTTCCGGCTTTATAGGTGCCAAGTTAGGCGCGCAGAGTGCTGGAGCCTTCAACCTTTTGTTCTGGCGTTTTTTGTTGGTTTCGTTATGCCTGGCAGTGTTTTTGAACAGACGGTTGCTGAGGGTTTCCTGGCAGCAGATTCGTCATCACGCAGTTGTCGGGTTCCTGTCGCAGTTCCTGTATTTGAGCTGCCTCTACGTGGCGATCCAGAACGGTCTACCGCCCGGGATCGCGGCGATCATTGCGGCGTTACAGCCGTTGATGACAGCGGCATTGTCGACGGGCATGGAGTCCGAGCGCAGTGGCGGCTGGCAGTGGTTGGGGTTGATGATCGGCTTTGTCGGTGTGTCGATTGTGATTGCCGGGCAGTATGGTGGTGGCGGGCAGCAGGGTGTCGGGTTGGTCATGTATCTCTTGCCTCTGGTGTCGGCACTTGGGCTGACACTGGCGACCTTGTACGAGCGTCGTTCGGTGCAGACCCAGGACAGCGGGTTGGTATTGCCGCTGTTTATCCAGTCGCTGTTGACCTTGATAGGTTTTACCGCGGCCGTGATCTACACCGACACCCTGAGTATTCCCCATGACACCAACGTACTGATCTCGATTGTGTGGCTGACGGTGTTCTCCACCTTCCTCGCCTATTTGAGCCTGTGGATGCTGCTGCGGGTGATGACGGCGACCCATGTGGCGGCGCTGGTGTACCTGGAGCCGCCGGTGACGTTGGTGTGGGCGGCGTTGATGTTTGGCGATGTGATCCACGCATCGACCTACACGGGCATTGCCGTGGTCGTGGCGGGGTTGGTGCTGGTGCGCCTGAAGCGACCGACTGTCGCCTGTACTTACTGAGGCTGGCAGGTTCAGCAACCCGACAGACACCGCCTGTTAAAAAGTACCCAGGGCCAAGCAGGAGCGTGGCTGAAACAAGGGGGATTTTTACCAGTGCAGGTGTTGGGCGTTCGCGCCCGAGGGTTTTGTATGTTGCTACGTTATGCAGCATTGGCCGCCATGGTGGTCGCGGCTTCCGGGTGTGTGCAAGAGCGTGTTGTGCATGAGCGCAGGCCGGTGCAACACGAGTACGTGGATGTGGTGGCGCCGCAACCGCCGCCGGTGCAGGTGATTGAAGTCGAGCCGGCGGTGCGCGAAGGTTATATCTGGTCACGCGGTTACTGGCGCTGGGAAGGCGGGCGTTACGTGGCAGTGCACGGCCATTGGGAACCGGTGCGCCAGGGGTATCGTTATGTACACCCGCACTGGGTGCAGCGTAATGATGGCTACCACTGGCAGATCGGCGGCTGGATACGCTGACCTAACCTCCTCTCCCTCTTCTCTGTAGGAGCGAGCTTGCTCGCGAAAAACGTCAACGGTTACGCGGGCATTCAGGTTGCACGCGGAGCCTATGAGTTTTTCGCGAGCAAGCTCGCTCCTACACAAACACAGCGGGCTAGCCGAGCCGTTTCATCCCCGCAGCCTTGGCCGCGTTCAGATCAAAGGTGGCGGTGTACTCGCAGCCCGCCGCATGACCACAGCGTTCAACCAGGCAGTCGGCAAAGTCGGCTTTGCTTGCGGTGAACTTGCGTAGGGCCTGCCAGATGACATCGGCGTGCTCGACGGTCAGTTCCCGTGTGTGCAGCAAGGTCTCCAGCACCGTCACCACGTCGCTTTTGGCCGACTGGTAGCAGGACTGCAACACCCACACCAGTTCCGTCAGCGTCACCAGGCTGACGAAACCGGGTGAGGCGGCGGTGAGCGATTCGATCAGTTGGGACGCCTTGGCGGATTGGACCGGGTCATCCTGGGTCACATAACGCACCAGCACATTGGTATCCAGGCCGATCATCCAGCGCTTGCTCCCTGGGCCGCGATGGCGCGGTTCATGTCTTCGATAGACACGGCATGAGCGGGTTTGCGGATCAACCCCTTGAGGTCCCTGACGGTTTTGCTGGCGGCAATCATGGAAAACTTGCCGTCTTCCATTTCGACGAATTCCACCCGGTCGCCTGTTTCCAGGCCCAGGGCTGTCCTGACCTGCACAGGGATGGTGATTTGCCCTTTTGAAGTGAGTGTGGCGGTGGCCATAGTGAAGATCTCCATCGTGATATTCCTTACCTTAGGGTAAGGAATGACGGAGGACAATATCCGTTGGTCCATAGGTCGCTCGCTGAGGTGAATGAGTCGGAATAGTAAAACCCTAGTCCGAACTCTTGTTCCTCACACGTCGTGCCATGTCCCAAACGAATACAAACTATGACCGACCGCCGCTGGCTTACTGCACCACGCGATAGCACGGCACATACGCCGCGCCGCCCGGCAGTTTCATGCGGTGCTGGGCCACGAACGCCTTCAATAATTCATCCAAAGGTTTCATGATCGCCGGGTCGCCGTGGATCTCATACGGGCCGTTTTCTTCGATCAGGCGAATACCTTTGTCTTTGACGTTACCCGCCACGATCCCGGAGAACGCCCGGCGCAGGTTGGCCGCCAGTTCATGGGCCGGCAGCGCGTGGCTCAGTTGCAGGCTGGCCATGTTTTCGTGGGTAGGGTCGAACGGGCGCTGGAAGCCTTCGTCGATTTTCAGCAGCCAGTTGAAATGGAACGCGTCGTTACGCTCGCGGCGGAACTGCTTCACCGCCTTGAGGCCGGTGGTCATCTGGCGCGCCACTTCGGCCGGGTCGTCGATGATGATCTGGTAATGCTGCTGCGCCGCTTCGCCGAGGGTGGCGCCGACGAACGCGTGCAGCTGTTCCAGGTAAGGCGCTGCGTGTTTGGGCCCGGTCAACACCACTGGGAACGGCACGTCGCGGTTATCGGGGTGCATCAGGATGCCCAGCAGGTACAAAAACTCTTCCGCGGTGCCGGCGCCGCCGGGGAAGATGATGATGCCGTGGCCGACGCGCACGAAGGCTTCCAGGCGTTTTTCGATGTCCGGCAAAATCACCAGCTCATTGACGATCGGGTTCGGCGCTTCGGCGGCGATGATGCCTGGCTCGGTCAAGCCCAGGTAACGGCCATTGGTGATGCGTTGCTTGGCGTGGGAAATGGTCGCGCCCTTCATTGGGCCTTTCATCACGCCTGGGCCGCAACCGGTGCACACGTCGAGGCTGCGCAGGCCCAGTTCGTGCCCGACTTTCTTGGTGTATTTGTATTCTTCGGTGTTGATCGAATGGCCGCCCCAGCACACCACGATCTTGGGCTCCACACCCGGGCGCAGCGTACGGGCGTTGCGCAGCAGGTGGAACACGTAGTCGGTGATGCCCTGGGAGTTGCTCAGGTCGATACGCTGGCTGTCCAGCTCGTTCTCGGTGTAGACGATGTCGCGCAGGGCGCTGAACAGCATTTCGCGGGTGCTGGCGATCATTTCGCCATCGACAAAGGCATCGGCTGGGGCGTTGAGCAGTTCCAGACGTACGCCGCGGTCTTGCTGATGGATGCGCACTTCAAAGTCTTTGTAGGCGTCGAGGATGGTCTTGGCGTTGTCGATATGCGCGCCGGTGTTGAGAATCGCCAGGGCGCATTGGCGGAACAGGGTGTAGATGCTGCCGGTACCGGCTTCGCTCAGTTGCTGCACTTCACGTTGGGACAGGGTTTCGAGGCTGCCCTTGGGGCTGACGGAGGCGTTGATGACTTGACGTTGGGGCATTCTGATTCCTTGAAAGCATAGCCACCGCGCTTGCTTGGGGGCGATGGCTTGAGAAGGGTGAGCGCCAATTAAGGTCGCACGAGACGGTTATTTACCTCAGGCGCAAGGCCCAGCGCAAATACCGTCCAACACCATCATGCCGCAGAACTTACTGAATCAGCTTCCAGTTTTTGTAGAAAACCCGACGCAGGGTAAAGACCAGCCCGGCAAAGCCTGCGATCACGGCGTTGAGCACCGACGGCAGCATCGTCGGGCGCACGATGTCGATGAACAGGCAGTAGCGCTTGGCGTCGTTTTTGTTGAAGGACGCATGCATCAGCGTGTCATCGAAGATAAACAGCGGGTCGTCATGCCAGTAGTGCTTGTGCTTGCCCACCTGGATATACACGCCTTCATGGTGGGGCGCCGGGGCCATGTTGTAGAGCACACGGAACATCATGCGCAGGGGGCCGAAGTGGAACGAGGTCGAGCGGTTTTCGTTGAACACCGAGACACCGATGGTCTTCACAAATGGCAGTTTTTTGCGCAACTGCGGGATATCCAGGGTGGTTTCGATCGGGCGACCGTACCACTGGAAGAACAACATGCCGCGTTTCTTCTCGGCCATGCGTTCGTCCAGGTAACCGATGATTTCATCCTTGCGGGCCATGGCGTCGTCGATCACCTGTTGCAGGTCTTGGCGCCACGCGGGGGGCAAGTCGTGCAGGGTATAGACATGCTGGTTGCGGCTGCTCAGCAGGTCGAGCAGGGTGTTGAACGGCGCCAGCACCCAGGTATTGCGACCGTTGCCGATGAAGTATTTCTTGAAGGTGTCGCGGTCGTAGAGGCCATTGCGCAAGAAATCGTAGACACCGCACACCACCACCAGCAGCAGAAACACCAGGCAGGTTCGCGGAAAACAGCCAATCAATAGCAACACGCCGACTACCCAGGCGAGGGACACCAGCTTTTTGCCGACAGCACTTTTGCTCATGAAACATGGCTCCAACTTTGAAACATAATGAAACAATATCGTCATGATAGGACTTTATGGGCCGCGCAGGCGTTTTAAATGGTTCGAAAATTGTGAAGCCTGTGCACAATTTTTAACGCCCGGCAGGGACGAGTCCGGAGCGTTGTGGATTGAATTTTGAGAACAGAAGATTTGCGACTA
Source organism: Pseudomonas paralactis (assembly GCF_001439735.1). Lineage (GTDB taxonomy): Bacteria > Pseudomonadota > Gammaproteobacteria > Pseudomonadales > Pseudomonadaceae > Aquipseudomonas > Aquipseudomonas paralactis. The sequence continues at coordinate 4,465 of NZ_JYLN01000016.1, read as the reverse complement.
TCGTGACGCTTTGGTTTTTCAGGCGTCATAGACCGGTACGATTGAAGTTGAATGGCCACTATTGGCCTTCGGCACCTTGGAAGAGGCAGAAATTTTTATGATCATCAAACCGCGGGTTCGTGGCTTTATCTGTGTGACCGCTCACCCTGTTGGCTGTGAAGCGAACGTCAAAGAGCAGATCGACTACGTAACCAAAAACGGCGTCATCGAAGGCGGCCCTAAAAAGGTACTGGTCCTCGGTGCCTCCACCGGCTACGGCCTGGCCGCGCGCATCAGTGCTGCGTTTGGCTGCGGCGCCGACACCCTGGGCGTGTTTTTTGAGAAAGAAGGCGAAGAAGGCAAGCTGAGCTCCGCTGGCTGGTACAACAGCGCGGCGTTCGAGAAGTTTGCTGTGGAAAAAGGCCTGTACGCCAAGAGCATCAACGGCGACGCGTTCTCCGACGAGATCAAGCGCCTGACCATCGAGACCATCAAGAAAGACCTGGGCAAGATCGACCTGGTGGTCTACAGCCTGGCCGCCCCACGCCGTACCGACCCGCAAGGCGTGGTGCACAACTCCACCCTCAAGCCAATCGGCAAGGCCGTGACCCTGCGTGGGATCAACACCGACAAGGGCGTGGTAGTCGACACCACGCTTGAGCCTGCGACCCAGGAAGAAATCGACGGTACCGTGAAGGTCATGGGCGGCGAAGACTGGCAGCTGTGGATCGACGCCCTGCGTGACGCCGATGTGTTGGCCGAAGGCGCCAAGACCACCGCGTTCACCTACCTGGGTGAGAAGCTGACCCAGGACATCTACTGGAACGGCTCCATCGGCGAAGCCAAGAAAGACCTGGACAAGAAAGTCCTGACCCTGCGCGAAAACCTCGCTGCGCTCAAGGGCGACGCCCGGGTGTCGGTGCTCAAGGCGGTGGTGACCCAGGCCAGCTCGGCGATCCCGATCATGCCGCTGTACCTGTCGCTGCTGTTCAAGGTGATGAAAGAGCAGGGCACCCACGAAGGCTGCATCGAGCAGGTCTATGGCCTGTTCAAGGACAGCCTGTACGGCAGCGAGCCGAAACTCGACGCCGACGGCCGCCTGCGCGCCGACCTGGCCGAGCTCGAACCCAAGGTTCAGGACGCCGTGGCTGCGCTGTGGAACCAGGTCACCGATGACAACGTCAACGAAATCAGCGATTTTGCCGGTTACAAGGCTGAGTTCCTGCGCTTGTTTGGCTTTGAGGTCGACGGCGTGGATTACGACGCGGATGTGAACCCGACCGTCAAAATCAACGGCCTGATCCAAGCCTAAGTCGACGCGGTTAAAAATGCGGGAGGGGGCTTGCTCCCGATGGCGGTGTATCAGTCACTATCTTCAGTGGCTGACACCCTGCTATCGGGGGCAAGCCCCCTCCCACATTTGATCCGCGTCTTTTTCAGATACTTCTTACGCTCCTGCGGGCGCCTCCCTCTTTCAGATCTGTCAGACTCCAGCAGCTATCAAGCCACGCTAACGGAGGATCTGATGACGATTCGTGCAGTAGTTTTTGATTTCGGCGGTGTTCTGTTCGACTGGAGCCCGCAGCACCTGTACCGCAAGCTGATCGCCGATGAGGCGCAGCGGCAGTGGTTCCTCGATAACATCTGCACCCAGGCCTGGAACACCGAGCAGGATGCCGGTCGTACGTTGGCCGAAGCCACCCGCACCCTGATTGCTCTGCATCCCGATCACGAACCCTTGATTCAGGCTTACTACGAGCGTTGGCACGAGATGCTGCGCGGTGAGTTACCTGACGGCGTGGCGATTCTAGAAGCGTTGCACCAGGCCGATATGCCGCTGTTCGGGCTCACCAACTGGTCGGCTGAAACCTTCCCCTACGCCCGAGCGAACTATCCGTTCCTGCAGCGCTTTCGCAACATCGTCGTGTCCGGCGAATTGAAGTTGATCAAGCCTGACCCGGCGATCTACCACGCCAGCCTCAATCAGATCCGCGCTCATCTGCCGGATATACGGCCGAGTGAGGTGGTGTTTATTGATGATGTTGCCGGCAACACCGAGGCTGCCGTCGCCTTGGGCTGGCAGGGCATTCATCATGTGTCGGCCGAGCGTACCGCCGAGCGTTTGCGGGCGTTGGGCGTGGCTTTTAATGTGCCCACTTCTCCATGACAAAATCGACAAATGCCCGCAGCTTGGGCAGGCGATAACGGTCATGGCGATACAGCAGGTGCATCGGGCGGCTGGGCAATTTATAGGTGGTTAACAGGGCCACCAGCTTGCCGCTCTCCAGGTCCGCTTGCACCAGGGCGTCGGCCAGCATCGTGATGCCCATGCCGTTGACGGCCGCCTGGCGCAAGCCTTGGGAGCTGTTGATGGTCAACGAGCCCGCCACCGGAACCTCCACCTCGCCGCCATCGCCGCTCATGCGCCACAGTTTGTCGGTGTCACGCCAGTTGTCGTTCGCAGGGTAGGCGAAGGCCAGGCAGTCATGTTGTTGCAGGTCCTCCGGGGTCTGCGGCGTGCCGCGTCGCGCCAGGTAGGCAGGCGACGCGCAGAGGGTGAGGGTGTAAGGCTGCATGGGCCGGGCGATCAGGCTGGAGGTCTCCAGTTCACCGAGACGGATCGCCACGTCGAAGCCGCTGTCGACCAGGTCCATTCGTTCGTTGCTCAGCACTACGTACAGGTCGATAAGCGGGTAGCGCTGGGAAAACTCGCTTAACGCCGGCACCAGACGTTCGGTGCCGAACACCGGAGGCGCGGTGATGCGCAGGCTGCCTTTAGGGGCTTCACTGTGGATCTGCTCGGCCAGCAGCTCGGAGTCCGCCACCAGCCCCAGCACTTCCAGACAGCGCTGATAATACTGCCCGCCAAATTCGGTCAGGTTCTGTTTACGCGTGGTGCGTTTGAGCAAGCTCACCCCCAGCCGTTGCTCCAGCGCCCGCAGGTGGTTGCCCACCATGGTGGTCGACATCCCGCATTCCTGAGCAGCGGCGGTCATGCTGCCGGTTTCGACCACTTTCACGTAGACCGACATTGCCTGGAACAGATCCATTATCAAGCCCTGCTTTAAAGTCATTGCAGATATTCGCAGTTTATCCAGTGCAGGTGGTTAACGATACTTCCATCACCGCAACGATGCACTGGAGCCCCTACCATGACCGCCGCCTGCCTGATGAGCACCTATCAACCCCTGGCCCTGAGTTTCACCCGTGGCCTGGGCACGCGCCTGTGGGACCAGCAGGGCCGCGAATACCTGGACGCTGTCGCCGGAGTGGCGGTGACCAATGTCGGCCATTCCCACCCCAGGCTGGTGGCAGCTATCAGCGAACAAGCCGGTTTGCTGCTGCATACGTCCAACCTCTACAGCATCGACTGGCAACAACGGCTGGCCCAGCGCCTGGCGCAACTGTCCGGGCTGGATCGCGCATTCTTCAACAACTCCGGCGCCGAGGCCAACGAGACAGCCCTGAAACTGGCGCGCTTGCACGGCTGGAAAAAAGGCATTGAACAGCCGTTGGTGGTGGTGATGGAAAACGCCTTCCACGGCCGCACGCTGGGCACCATGGCCGCCAGCGACGGGCCGTCGGTGCGCCTGGGCTTTCAGCGCCTGCCGGGGGATTTCATCAAGGTGGGGTTCGGCGATATGCAGGCGTTGGAGGCGATCACTGCGCAGTTCGGCACGCGCATCGCCGCCGTGTTGCTTGAGCCGATCCAGGGCGAAAGTGGTGTGTTGGTGACGCCAGCGGGTTACCTGAAAGCCTTGCGCGACCACTGCACGCGCCACGGCTGGCTGATGATGCTCGACGAAATCCAGACCGGCATCGGGCGCACCGGCGCCTGGTTTGCCTTCCAGCACGAAGGCATCCTGCCCGACGTGATGACCCTGGCCAAAGGCCTGGGCAATGGCGTGCCCATCGGCGCCTGCCTGGCTCGCGCCGCCGTCGCCGAACTGTTCACCCCAGGCAGCCATGGCAGCACCTTTGGCGGCAACCCGCTGGCGTGTCGCGTCGGGTGTACGGTGCTGGAGATCATCGAGCAGCAAGGTTTGTTGCAGAACGCCGCACACCAGGGCGAACACTTGCTGGCACGCTTGCGCATGGAGCTGGACGGGCACCCGCATGTGCGGGCGATTCGTGGCAAGGGCTTGATGGTCGGGATTGAACTGGCCAGCCCATACCGCCACCTGGCCCAACGGGCGGCGCAGGAGCATGGGCTGTTGATCAACGTCACGCGGGGCAAGATCATTCGCCTGTTGCCGCCACTGACGCTGGAGCGCAAGGAAGTGGAGATGATCGTACGAGCCATCACCCGATTACTGGACTGAAATTCCATCAAAATGTGGGAGGGATCAACCCCGAACTACTGTAATTAGATGGACTCGCCCAAGCCGAGGCGTCTATGCGCCACGGTGGCATTCTTATAGAAGCCAACGACAGCGAGGGCGAGCCCATGAAAAAGCATACGACGATCAATCAGTCTTTGTCAGCC
>NZ_JYLN01000015.1 GCF_001439735.1 Pseudomonas paralactis | reverse complement strand
CCCGTGCTAACGAACATTGACCCCTGGTCAGACCGTCGCGAATTGATGCCTGCGCTCCTACCGGCCCTTGAGGCCTTTTTGTAATGGGCAGATCGCGAGCTGATCCAATGTTGGCCAGAAGCTGTTTGGAGCTTCCTCGGATAGGCCTGATACATAGATGCAACCGGGTACCAATGTTTGAAAAGCGGGTTGACAGTGGGGGCGAGTCCATACATAGGAGCGAGCCTGCTCGCGAAAAACCCAAAGGCACCGCGTTTATTCAGGAAACACGCGTTATCGTTGGCGTTTTTCGCGAGCAAGCTCGCTCCTACCCATTAGTCGAGGCCATTTCGCGCTGATGTCAACCGTGAGCCGACTTGGCGCACTCACAGCCCGTCGCGGCGGCGCAAGGCTCACCATGGGCATGGTGCTCGGCACAGCCCTGGCAGCAATAGCCCTTACCGTCTTTCATGATCGCATCGGCACCCAGTACGCATTTGCAGTGGGGGCAAGCACAGGTTTGATCCGGCATGGTCAGACTCCTTCTTCATGGTCGTCTCGGTGCGGCGAATGCCGCACCTTAAGCAGTGACTGCATGCACAACACCAAGGTTCAAAGCCGTCAGTCGGCCGCCCGGGTATTGCTGCGGTACATGAACACCAGCGCCAGAGCCAGGCACAGCATCGCCACGATGCGGCTGCCCGACAATTCGATCGCAGGGTTGCCCAGCCAGCCAAAGTTGTCGATCAGCATGCCCATTCCCAATTGCCCGACAATCACCGCCACCGTGGCGACCGCCGTGCCCACAACGGGCACTGCGCCGACCATCACCAGCATGTACACCACACCGAACAGGGCGCCGGTCAACTGCCATTTCGGCACGTCCAGCAGGCTGACGGCCTGGGCCGGTTCGAAGAAGAATATCAACAGCGCCGTGATCAGCGCGCCGACGGCAAAGGTCAGCAGACTGCTGCGCAATACGCCGACCGTCTGGCCCAGGCGCCCGTTGATGGCGGCCTGCACACTCAACACCGCCCCGGCTGCAATCACCACCACCAGTAACATCATCAGATTCATCGTCTTACCCTCGTGCAATCAGAACCAGCGCCGCCACAATCAACGCCAATGCAATCCAGCGCTCGCCATTGACCCGCTTGCGCGCCGCGCCGAACCAGCCGAAGTGGTCGATCAACACACTCTTGCCCACCTGTCCCGACAGGATCGCAATCATGGTCATCGCGATACCGATGTGGGGCGTGGCCAGCGTCAACACCACCACGTACATCGGCCCCAGGAACCCGCCAATCAACTGCCAGCGCGGCAGTTCGGTGAATGCCGGGCCCTTCTGCGGTCCGCTGAACAGCAGCAGTAGAAGGAGAATCGCGGTGCCGACGCCGAAGATGCTCAACGTCGCCCACAAATGCCCGACCTGCGCGCCCAATGGCCCGAGCAGGCCAGCTTCCACCGACAGGCCCATGCCCGCCAGGATCACCAACGGCAACAACAGCAACCGCAGAAAATTTTTGTTAGGTCTGGCCTGCGCCACACCTTCAATAGAACGTGCCTGCATAGATCACCTGCGCATCAACAAGGAAAACATGGCGCGCATTATCCGGTGGCCGTCCTGTGCGATAAATGGGAGCATACAAACAACACCTTTGCGCAATACGCACAGCCAGGAGAGATGATGCAGGGTTTGAATGAGCTGAGTTTCAAGGCGCTGCGCCTGTTCGTCGCCGTGCTGGACCACGGCAGTTTTTCCGAAGTGGCCCGCCGCGAGAGCCTCGCACCCTCCTCCATTTCGCGGCAAATTCAACTGATGGAACAGGCCCTCGGCCAGCAGTTGCTGTACCGCCACACTCGCGCCGTCAGCCCTACCGAAGCCGGGCGCCTGCTCGGGCGTCATGCCCGACTGGTCCTGGAGCAGTTGGAAACCGCGAACCAAGCCTTGCAGGAACAGGACAGTGAGCCCAGCGGGCTGGTGCGTATCAACGCGCCCATGGTATTCGGCCAGCGCCACCTTTCACCGTGGCTGGGAGCGCTATGCCGGCGCTACCCGAAGCTGCAACTGGATATCCAGCAAACCGACACCTTCGTCGACCCACTGCAAGACGGCACCGACCTGCTGTTTCGCATCGGCGTGCTCAATGATTCGGGGATGCAGGCACGCATCTTCGCGCCCCAGCGCTTTCGCATTGCCGCCAGCCCCGCCTACCTGGCGCAACATGGCACACCGCACCACCCCGACGAACTGGTCAACCACCAATGCCTGGCCTACAAAGGCATCACCGGCCAGCAACGCTGGTTCTTCAGGCGCGGCCAAAGTGACTGGTCCGCCTACAGCGTCAAGGGCCCGATCACCGGCAACCACGCCGACACCTTGACCCACGCCGCCGAACAGGGCCTGGGCCTGGTGGTATTTCCCTCCTGGCTGATTGGCGAAAGCTTGCGCGCCGGCAGTTTGCAGGCTGTGCTGACTGAATATGATGTCGCGACCACCCTGGAGCCCCAGCAGATTGCCGCGCTGTGGCCGGGCAGCCGAAGGTTGTCGCTGAAAGTGCGTACGGTGATCGACTATTTCGTGGAGTGCTTTGGGGCGGTGCCGTATTGGGATCGGTAAGTGAAGCCGCCCTTCCTGATGATGTCACCGAGGGAAAATTCCTCGGAAGAAAAGTAGGCCGGTTCTGATTTTACGAGCCAGTATTTCTGGATACCGAGCGCTGGGGCAGACTTTGGTTTGTTCTTTCTTGGAGATATGCCATGAATGTCATGTATTACAAACCATCACGCGCGGAACGAGCAGCTTTGGCCAGTGGTCGAGCCGTCTTTGATAGCTCACGTAGTTTTGGCTATATTTGGCCAAAACACGGGGAAGACCACATGATTACCGTTCCTCTCGGTGAGGCAAAAAACAACCTGTCCAAGCTCGTCGACGATGCCGCCGCCGGTAAAATCATCACCATTGCCAAGCATGGGCGCGCAATGGCACAGCTGGTGCCCGTCGGTAAGACCAACCGACAGCGGATTGGCGCAATGAAGGGAAAGCTGGTCATCCCTGAAGATTTCGACGCGCCACTCCCTAGCGATCTACTGGATGCATTCGAGGGCAACCACTCGTGAGACTGTTGCTGGATACCCATATTCTGCTGTGGGCGCTCAACGATGACCCCAGGCTATCCGGCAAAGCTCACAAGCTGATTGAAAATGCCGCAGACATTTATGTCAGCGCAGCAACATTCTGGGAAATGGCAATCAAGGTTGGGCTGGGTAAGCTCGATGTAGACCTGGATGAAATCCGTGAATATTGCTCCAAAAGCGGTTTCGTCGAATTACCCATCACCCTTGAACACGCCATTGCGGTCAAGGATCTTGAGCATTATCACAAGGATCCTTTTGATCGGCTGATCATTGCAACAGCGTTGAGTGAGCCGATGAAGTTATTGACGGCTGATCCGCAGGTTGCCCAATACACATCATTGGCTATGTTGGTGTAGGTCGTGTTCCAGCGGCCTTCCATCAATCAAACAACCACTGCCCAATCAACCACGCATTCGCCCCACTGATCACCGCGAACAGGAACCACGCCAATAGCCGCGTGGGCAGTCGATTGACGAACGGCCCCATCAACTGCTTGTCACCGGTCATGCGGATCAGTGGGTACAGCGCAAAGGGCAACTGCAGGCTCAGTACCACCTGGCTGAGAATCAGCAGCTTGCCGATGGCATCGTCGCCCATCAACCATACCCCAAGGAACGCCGGGATCAACGCCAGCCCGCGGGTGATCAGGCGTCGTTGCCAGCAGGGTATGCGCAGGTTCAGGTAGCCCTCCATGATCACCTGGCCGGCAATGGTGCCGGTAAAAGTCGAGCTCTGCCCCGACGCCAGCAAGGCGATACCGAACAGGATGCTGGCGAAGGCGCCGCCTACCAGTGGGTCGAGCAGGTGGTAGGCGTCCTGGATTTCCACCACATCGGTATGGCCCGTCTTGTAGAACGCCGCAGCGGCCAGCACCAGGATCGCTGCGTTGACCAACAACGCCAGGGCCAGGGAACCGATGGTGTCGATGCGCGCCAGCTTGACCGCATCCTGCTTGCTCGCCAGGTCCTTGCCGATCAGGCGCGTCTGAACGATGGAACTGTGCAGGTAGAGGTTATGGGGCATGACCGTGGCGCCAAGGATGCCGATAGCCAGGTACAAAGGCGCCGCGTCGCTGATCGCCGACAGTGAAGGCGTGAAACCGCTGAGCACGTCGGGCCAGTAGGGTTTGATCAGCACCAGTTCGATAAAGAAACACACGCCGATGGTCGCCACCAGCGCCAGCATGATCGCTTCAAGGCGGCGGAAACCGCGGTTTTGCAGGGCAAGGATCAACAGCGTGTCGAAGGCCGTGATGACGATGCCGGTGGTCAGCGACACGCCAAGCAGCAGGTGAAACGCCAGGGCGCAACCGAGCACTTCGGCAAGATCGGTGGCGATGATGGAGATTTCCGCCAGCAGCCATTGGGTACGTGAGGAGCGCTTGCTGTAGCGCTCGCGGCACAGTTGCGCCAGGTCCTTACCGGTGGCGATGCCCAGCCGTGAGCACAGGCACTGCACCGCCATCCCTGCAAGGCTGGCCAGCAGCACCACAAACAGCAGGCTGTAGCCGTAGCGGGAACCGGCTTCAATGGCGGTCGCCCAATTGCCGGGGTCCATGTAGCCGATGGAGATCAACAAACCGGGGCCGGCGAACATCAACATTCGTTTGAAAAACGACGCCTTGGGGTCAACGGCGACAGAGCCGGCCACTTCCGGCGGGCAGAACGGGGCGGTAGCGATTTTCGGCAGGTTGAATTTCACGCGTCATTCCAAACAATACACAAGGCTTGGGCAGCAGCTTATCAGCCGGACGCGACCGTGCGCATCACCGTGTCCCGCGGCAAATCAAAGGCCTCCACCACTTGCACCACCAGGTCCAACTCCTGGTTCAGTGCCTCGCGCTCCATGCGCTGGCGAATCACGCCGACCACCAATACCGCCAAGGTGGTGATCGAATACGCCGGGCCGGAAAACGCTCGCACACCGCTGACCAGCAGCATCGCCGCCGCCAGCGCCTGGCCCACCACCGGAATCGCCGTGGCCGCACCGCGGCGCAGGATAAATCCGGTCAGCCCGGCCAGTGCGGTACCGCTTAAAGCTGTGGTGGCCGAACGGCCCACGTCGAAGCGGGTGAACAACCCCTGCTCTTTTTGCGCAGCGGCCTTGAGTTCGGCGTCGAACGCCTGACGGTCGGCGCGGCTGAGTTTGTCCTTGTACTGCTCGATCAGCTTTTCTGCGACCTGCGCTTCGATATCAGCCAGCGCCACGCTTTCAAGCGGTTCATCGAACTTGATGCCCAGGCGTTGCGCCACCTCCTCGGCAATCTGGCGATAGCCCACGCCGTGACCACGGGCCAGGTTCATGAAGCTGTCACCGCCCATGCGCTGCAATTCAATAGCCAGCTTCAGCGGTTCGCGCACACTGGCGTCAATCGAGGCACTGCGCTTTTGCGCCATCAACTCGGCGAGAAACTTCAGCTCTTGGGGCCGTGCCTGCACCAGCACCGGGAACAGTTCGGCATCTTCTTCGGCAAACCGCACTTCGCTGCTGCGCAGGTCGGCGCGGATCAGGCCCCGGCGCTCCTGCAGCAAGTCGGTGTACTGCACCACCGTCTTCAATTGCGGCCAATAAGCGGCATGATCGAAGCTGGCCAGATGCACGTTGGTGACCTTGGTCTTGAGTGCTGGCGTGACGTCAATCGCATAACGGCCGATACAGCGCTCGCTATCCGGCTTCAGGGCCAGTGCCCAGTCCTTGCTGGAGTGGCAGTTGATCAACCGGCCCTTGAGCGGCGCCGACACTTCATCCCAGGGGCTTGACGTACAGATCGCGCCGCCCATCAGCAACAGGTTGTTCAATGGCAGTTCGCGGGCGGTATCGGGGCTGGCCAACAGGCTCTTGACCAGGATACGCGCCCCCAGGGAATGACCAATCAGGTTGATGCGCCGCACAGGCAACGACTCGTCGTGCAGGTAGCCGGCCAGTTCCGGCAACAAGGTCCTGGCCACTTCATCAACCCGCGCCTCCACACTTTTGTAATGGTCAAGAAAGTAGGCAATCGCCCTGCCCACGCCCACCGTCGCTGCGCCCAGGCCACCACCGCCGAGCATCGAAGCGATCACATCCTTGAACGGCGCAAACAGGTTTTCCAGAAAGTGCCCCGCCGGCCAGAACAGCATCAGGTTGGTCGAGCCTTCGATACCCGCCAATTGTGCCTTGAAATTGCCCAGTTGCTGGCGGTTGAAAAAGGCCGAATAACCGTGAACATAGAGATTGAGCACATCCCCCTGGGGCTCGCCACATAGAACGAAGGTGGGCTTGCGGGTGCGGTGCATTTCATCCCACTGGTGTTGCATGGGCCGGTGACTCCTGGTGGCAAGGGATGGCGATAGTAACAAACAGTGCCCGCAAGGAAGGTGAATCCTGACGGGCGTTAGCCACGTTCAGGACAACGGGAATAACCCGAGTCGAGCACGCCACAGTTCAGCCAGAGCCAACACTCAGCCTGTGTGACGAGGGAGCTTGCTCCCGCTGGACTGCGCAGCAGTTCCACTCTGGCGAAGAACACAGCGGCTTCAACAGGCAAAGTTGTCAATCTTGACCTGTCCATCCGGAAAGGTTGCGATGATTTCCAACTCGCCCCCCATCGCACGTATGTAGTCACGCAACGTACTGATGTACATATCAGTACGACGCTCCATCTTCGAAACCGCTGCCTGGTTGATATTCAATGCCTTCGCCAGGCTTGCCTGACTCAACTGCTGGGCCTTGCGCAGCTCATGCAGTGGCATTTCTTTCAAATGTTGCTCGAATATCCGTTCGGCATCGGCGCGCGACTCGGGCGTCATGTGAGCTTTCAGTTCCGCGAATTTCTTAGCCATGGTCACGGCCCTCTTTACGCAATGTTTCTAAATGTACGTCGTACAGCTTCTCTGCCAAGGGTACGTACTCGTGGTACCAACGGTGCTGTGCGGTTTTATCGCCACCTATCAGCAACACTGCACAGCGCCGAAAATCGAAGGCATACAACACTCTATAAGGTCGTCCTGCATGCTGTACCCGCAGCTCTCGCAGGTTGCCGTGTCGAGCGCCCTTGATATCGCTGCTATGAGGAAAGCGCAGCCCCGGCCCGAACAGCTCCAGCAAATCAACACTGGCAGCTACCGACGACTGCTCCTTTGCATCCAAGCCACCCCACCAGTCTCCGAATTCATCCGTGTATTCAATGTCCCAGACCATGCAAATATGCCACCCGAGGAATATAAACTCAAGGGCATAACTTTAGGTCGACGTTGGTTAGCCAGCCAGCCGCGCTCCGGAAGAAATTGTGTGTACATTCTTCAGCCTGGCGGGTGAGCCATAAACTCTGTGCATTCAGGAACCCTGAAATACTTCAAAAAAAACCGCCCTTTCGGGCGGTTCAAAAAACTCGGCCTTGATCAAAAACCGAGGGAGAAACTCACCGTCACCGCATGGTCCTTGTCGTTGCGCGAGAGTTGACCCGAATAGCCCAGGCCCAGCTTGCCGTTCTGGCTGATCTGGTAATCCAGGCCCGCTTCCACCACCGCGCTGTCCTTGGCAATCGGCACGCCCTGGGTGCTGAACGAGCCACCGCCATTGATGAAGCTCAGGTCGGCGTCAGGCTTGGTATCGCCGAAGGCATGCCGCCAGCCGATGCTGCCCCGCGGGGTGATTTTCGAGCCGTTGCCCAAGGTGAGGGTCTGGCCGATGCGCACGCCCAGGGTCGAGTAGGTGATGCTCTGGTCAGCGTCGCCACGCAGGGCTGCCGAACCGCCTTTTTCCTTGATCGTGTCGCTGTCGTAGTTGACGTAAGCCAGGCCGGCGAACGGTTCGAGGGCGACGCTGGCGGTTTGGATGGTATAGCCGACTTCACCGAACACCTGTGCACTGCGTGCCTTGTAGTCGGCTTTCAGGCGTTGGCCCGCACCGCCGACAGACACGTTGCGTTTGCTTTCGACGTCATGCCAGCTGTACGCCACGCCCATGCGTGCGGCGAAGGCTTCCTGCTGGTAGGCGGTGTAGGCCATCAAGTGGTAGCTGTCCACATCGGCACTGGAATTACGGCGCTTGGCATCCAGGTCGCTGCGGGTGTAGCCGGCGGCCGCGCCGACGCGCCAGGCGTCGTCCACTTGCTTGTCGGTGCCGAGCAGGAAGCCGCTGAGATTGCGGTCCAGCTTGGCGGTGTTGCTGTCACCGCCCATATGGCCCCAGGTGCCGAGTACGCGCATCCAACCGACCATCTCGCCGTGGCAACCGGCACTGGTCAGACGGTTTTCGCTTGGCGCCAGGGCATTGCGTGGGTCATCCTCGCGGTAGCAACCGGGTTGGCGCATGCGCTCGTTGACCGCGTCACGTACGTACCGCGAATCTTCGAGCATCGCGCTGGCGGTGCTGGCATGAATCTCGCCAGACAAGCTGTCGAAGGCTGCGCGCGCCCCTGCCACGTCAGAATTGAGCAACGCGTTCTGCACCGCTGCGCCACCGACGGCTGCACCACTGCCCAATGCCGCCGCCACGCCGCGCTGGTTAGCGGTAGCCGCCACACTGGCGTAGCTGACGTTATTACGGCTGACCGCCAGGGCTACCTGGGTTGGGCTGTAGTTAAGCGCGGTAGTGAGGAACGCCAGGTTCTCCAGGTTGGTGGTGGCAAAGGTGCCGTTTACCGCGCCCGCGGTCAGCAGTGTGTAGGTGGTCGCGCCGGCATAGGGTGCCAGGTTGATCACATTCAAGGTGCCGCCCAGGTTAGCAGTGCCGCCCACGGCCAGGGAGCCGGTGGTGGACGGAGTGATTACCAGGTTCAGCGCGCCGGTGCTGGCGTTGGTGAAGTTGCCGGCCACGCTCAACTTGCCGCCATCAGGCGTTACCGAGCCGTTGTTGACCAGCGAACCGACGCTGCCGTTGCCGGTCAGGCCCGCACCGTTGGCCACGGTGACTTGGCCGCCGAGCACGGCGCCTGGGTTGGCCGCGTTGCCCACTTGCAACACGCCCTCTTCTACCGCCACGGTGCCGCTGAACGGCTGGTTGCCGGTCAGCAGGAGCGCGCCTGCGCCTTGCTTGATCAGCGCACCGGTGCCGCTCAAGGTGCCGCTGAATTGGCCATTGGTGCGTTGGGCAAACAACAACCGAGCGTTGTTGAGGATCCTGCCACGCAGGCTGGTGGTGGTGCCCGCAAGCGTACCGCCACTGACGGTAGTGCCGCCGGTGTAGGTATTCGCGCCAGTCAGCAGCAAGGTACCGGCATCCAGTTTGTTGATGCCGCCGGTTCCCACCAGCGGTGCATCGATCTGGGCCGTCACGCCGGAATTGACTCGCACCGCCGCCAGGCTGCCATCCGCCGCGTTGGTCGGGCTCAAGCTGCCGCCTTCGCCGGCCGTCAGCACGTAGCCGGCGTCCAGCACTTGCAGACCGGTAAAGCCTTGGTTACCGACAACCGTCACGGTACCGCCCTGCCCGCCAAATACGGCGAACTGGTTGGTGGACGCCTGCCCTTGGGTGCCGGTGGGGTCGGTCCAGTTGGTGCCCGGGCCCCAGGTACCACTGCCACCGATGATGGTGCCATCGGGGTTGGTGGTGCCGCCGTTCCAGAACTGGATCTGCCCTGGAGCGGTTTGCACCACCAGGTTGAGCTGGTTGGCCAGCGCGGTTTGCAGGCTCACGTTGCCCAAAGCGACGGGCAAGGTGCCAAAGGTCAGGCCGTTATCGGTCAGGCTGCCGCCATAGCGGAACAGTTGATACACGCCCAGACCAAAGCCGCCCGCATCACTGACGTTAAGCGTTCCGTCCAGGGTCAGGTTGCCGGCCACATTCACCGCCGTGCTCGAAGCACCCGGGGCGCCGAGGGCAAAGTCCAGCGTGGTGCCCGATGACAACGCCAGCGAGCCGACCGACAGCGGTGTTGCCGCGCCCGCCTTGAGCACCGAACCGTCCGCCATGCTCACCGCACCGCCCAGGGTGCCGCTGCCGCCCAGGGTTGCGCCGCTGGCTACTTGCACCGCAGCGCTGTTGAGGGTGCCGTTGACCAACAGGCTGCCGGTGTTGACGTTGGTAGCGCCGGTAAAGGTGTTGTTACCGGTCAGCAGCAACGCACCGGTCCCGGTTTTATTCAATACGCCAGTACCCGTGAGGTTGCCGGTGTAGGTACCGTCGGTGGCTTGCTCAAAGGTCAATGCCGCATTGTTGGTGATGGCGCCTTGCAGGCTGGTGGTATTGCCGGTTGTGGTGCCGCCGTTGAGCGTGGTACCACCGCTGTAGGTGTTGGCACCCGCCAGCAGCAAGGCGCCGCTGCCGTTTTTCACCAGGCTGCCGGTGCCGCTGACGACGCCGTTAAGGGCCAGGTCGTGGCTGCCGGCCAGAGTCAACGGGCCACCCAGGTTGATGGCATTGGCCAGTTGCAGGTCAGTGCCTCCATCCAGTTGCGCAGCGCCGCCGACAGTCAGGGCACCGCTGCCCAGTGCGGCGTTGTTGCCCAGCACCAGCTGACCGGCGTTGAGGCCCGTGCCGCCGCTGTAACTGTTGACGCCATTGAGGGTCAGGGCTGCAGCGCCGCTTTTCACCAGACTACCGCTGCCGCTGATGCCACCATTGAGGGTCAGCGCGTTGCTGCCGCCAACCGCCAAAGCGCCGTTGACTACTGCCGCATTGGCCAGGGTCACCGCCGCATTGCTGTCCAGGGTGGTGCCACCCGCCGCTGTCAGCACGCCGGTGCCCAAGGCACTGTTGTTGCCGACCACCAGGGTGCCGCCATTGAGCGCGGTGCCGCCGGTGTAGCCATTGGCGCCATTAAGCACCAGGGTGCCGCTGTCGAGCTTGGCCAGGGTACCGGCACCGTTGAGCGTGACACCGAGGGTAGCGGTAACGTTCGGGTCGACGCGCACCGCGGTGTTGCCGGTGCCGCCATTGACCAGGTTAAGCACCCCCGCAGCGCCGGAGGCCAGGTTATAGCCATCGGTGACGAACTGCATGCCGGTGATGTTTTGCGTGCCGTCCACCGTCACATTGCCGGCCGCGCCCTGGAACACTGCGAAGCTATTGGTCCAGCCTTGGTTGAGCGTGCCGTCGACATTGGTCCAGTTGGTATTACCGGCGCTCCAGGTACCGTTACCACCGTCGATGGCAGCGTTGCCGATCAGGTTATTGCCATCCCAGAACTGCACAGTGGTGTTAGGCGCAGTTACCAGCAGGTTGACCTTGTTGCTGATGGCGGTCTGCACTTGCAGATCGCCCGGCACCACGCTGCCCGGCAATACGCCGAGGGTCAGGCCGTTATTGGTCAGCGCCCCGCCGTAGTTGATGAGGTTGTAAACGCCACTGCCAAAGCCGCCGATATCGGTGACGTTGAGGTTGCCGTCCAGGGTCAGGTCGCCGCCGACATTCAGCAGCCCGGTGCCGCCGCCCAGCACCGGGGTGCCAAGGCCGACATCCAGGTTGGAATTGCCGCCCAGCACCAGCGAGCCCACCGACAGCGTGCTGCCGGTGTTCAGGCCGACATGGCCCCCGTCGGCAACGGTCACGGCACCGGCAAGGGTGCCACTGCCGGTCAGGGTCGCGCCGTTGTTGACCGCCACCGTGGCGCTGGCCAGGGAACCTGTGACATTCAAGGTGCCGCCATTGACATTGGCTGCGCCGCTGATGCCATTGGTGCCGCTCAGGTTGAGCACACCGCTGCCGTTTTTATCCAGGCCGCCGGTACCGCCCAGCGAACCGCCAAAGGTGTTGTCCAGGTTGCTGCCGCCCACCGCCAGCGTGCTACCGCCCGCCACCTGCACCGTGCCGTTGCCGGCCAGGGAATTGAGGCTGGCATTGCCACCCAGGTTGAGACTGGCGCCGCTGCCGACGGTCACGCCCGAGGTAGTGCCCAGCGCGCCGTTCCCCAGCGTGGTCACACTGCCGCCGGCCACGGTGAGTGGGCCGCTGAAGGTATTGCTGCCCGTCAGCAGCAGGTCCGCCGCGCCATTCTTGATCAGCGCCGCGTTGCCGGCCAGCACACCGGCCAGGGTCAGGTTATTGCTGCCTGCGACGGTCAGGTCGCCATTGAGATTGACCGCATTGGCCAGCACCAGTGGCGTGCTGTTGGCCAGGGTTGCCGCACCGCCGAGGGTCAAGGCGCCCGAGCCCAGGGCCGTGGCATTGCCCAGGGTCAACGTACCGGCATTCAGAGTTGTGCCACCGCTGAAGGTGTTGGCACCGTTGAGCACCAGGTTGGAGGCACCGGCCTTGATCACGGAACCGCTGCCGTCAACTACGCCATCAAGGCTCAGATCATTGCTGCCGCCGACTGTCAGCGCGGCATTAAGGCTGAGGTTATTGGCCAGGGCCAGTGCGGCGCTGGTGTCCAGAGTCGCCGCGCCATTGACCGCCAGGGCACCGCTGCCCAGGGCCGACGCGTTGCCCAGGGTCAAGGACCCCGCGTTCAATTGGGTGCCACCGAGGTAGGCATTGGTGCCATTGAGGGTCAAGTTGCCCGCACCGGTTTTGGTCAGGCCGCCCGCACCGCTGACCACGCCGTTCAGGCTCAGATCGGCAGTCCCCAGAATGCCCAGGTTACCCGCCAGGTTCACCGTATTGGCCAAAGCCACCGCCGTGTTGCTGTCAAGACTGGTACCGGCTGCCGCGTTCAAGGCACCACTGCCCAGTGCGGTGTTGGAGGCGACGATCAAGCCGCCGGCGTTGAGTGCGGTTGGCCCGGCATAGGTGTTGTTGCCACTGAGGGTCAGGTTGGCGATGCCATTTTTGATCAGGCTGCCGGTGCCCGCCACGTTACCGGCCAAGGTCAAGGCATTGCTGCCAGCGATGGTCAGCGCACCGTTGAGGTCCACATTATTGGCCAGGTTGACCGCCGCGTTGCTGTCCAACGTAGTGCCATTGGCGGTGGTCAACAGGCCGCTGCCCAGGGCACTGTCGTTACCGACCACCAGCGTGCCGCCATTGAGCGCGGTGCCGCCGGTGTAGCTGTTGGCGCCGTTGAGCACCAGGGTGCCTGTGTCGAGCTTGGCCAGGGTACCGCCACCATTGAGCATGACACCCAGGGTCGCGGTGACGCCAGGGTCGACCCGCACGGCGGTGTTGCCGCCGGTACCATTGAACAGGGTCAAGGCCCCCGCCGTGCCACCCGCCAGGTTGTAGCCATCCGTGACGAACTGCAACCCAGTGATGGCTTGCGCGCCGTCAACGGTGACGGTGCCCGCCGTACCTTGGAACACCGCGAAGCTGTTCGGCGCCCAGGCTGTGTTAAATGCGCCATTGACGCCGGTCCAGTTGCCGGTGCCTGCGCTCCAGGTGCCGCTGCCGCCTTCGATGGCGCCGTTGCCGGTGATCTGGCTGCCATCCCAGAACTGCACGTTGGTACTGCCGTTGACCAGCAGGTTGACCTGGTTGCCGATGGCGGTTTGCAGGTCCAGGTCGGCAGCCGGGATATTCACCGGCAGGCTGCCCAGTTGCAGGCCGTTATTGGTCAGGCCGCCGGTGTAGTCGATCAGGCGATAGATACCGGTGCCGAAGCCGCCGATATCACTCACGTTGAGCGTACCGTCCAGGGTCAGGTTGCCGTTGACCTGTACCAGTGCCGTACCGCCGGTGGATGGCGCGCCGAGGCCCGCATCCAGGTTGGAGTTGGCATTGAGCAGCAACGCGCCGGTGGTCAGGGTTGCGCCCGAGTTAACCGCCAGGTGGCCGCCATCGGCGATGACCACATTGCCCAGCAAGGTACCGGTACCGCCCAGGGTCGCGCCGCTGCCCACATTCACATTGGCGCTGGCCAATGAGCCGTTGACGAGCAGGCTGCCGCCATTGACCAGCGTATCGCCGGTCAACACGCTGAGGCCACCGAGGGTCAGGGCACCCGTGCCATCCTTGGCAAAGTTGCCGAGCCCCGCCAAAACGCCACCGAACGTGCTGTCGAGGTTATTGGCGCCGACACTCAAGGTATCGCCTGCCCCGACTGTCGCAAGCCCAGTGCCGGTGAGCGCGCCCAGGCTGGCGGTGCCGCCCAGGTTCAAGGAGGTACCGCCCGCCAGATTGACGCCGGCACCCACACCCAATGCGCCATTGCCCACGGTGGTAAGGCTGCCCGCTTGCACATCGAACAAGCCGTTGAAGGTGTTGTTGCCGGTCAGGCTCAAATCAGCCGTGCCGGTTTTGATCAGGTCACCGCTGCCTGCCAGCACACCCGCGAGGGTCAGGTTGTTATTGAGGCCGCCCACGGTCAGGCTCGCATTGAGGTTGATCGCGTTGGCCAGCACCAGCGGTGTGCTGTTGGCCAGGGTGGCCGCACCGCCGACCGTCAAGGCCCCGGTACCCAGCGCCGCTGCGGTGCCGAGGGTCAAGGTGCCCGCATTGAGGGTGGTGCCGCCTTGATAGATATTGACGCCATTGAGCGTCAGGTTAGCGGCCCCGTCCTTGACCAACGCGCCAGTGCCACTGAGCAGGCCAGCCATTGTCAGGTCATTGCTGCCGGCCACGGTCAGCGCCGAGTTCAGGATGGCATTATTGCCGACGGTCAAGGCTGCATTGCTATCCAGGGTTGCTGCCCCTCCGACGGTGAGATTGCCCAGCCCCAGCGCCGCCGCATTGCCCAGGGTGAGCGTACCGGCGTTCAGTGTGGTGCCGCCGAGGAAAGCATTGGCGCCTGTGAGGGTCAGGTTGGCCGCACCGTCTTTCGTCAGGCTGCCGGCGCCATTGACCGCACCGGTCAGCGCCAGGTCGGCGGTGCCGCCGATGCCCAGGTTGCCCGCCAGGTTAATTGCATTGTTGACGGTCAGCGCAGTGCTCGCATCCAGAGTCGTGCCGCCCGCCGCATTGAGTACACCATTGCCCAACGCGGTATTGGCCGCCAGCACCAGACCACCTGCGTTCAAGGCCACCGGGCCAAGGAAGGTATTGCTGCCGCCCAGGGTCACACTGGCGGCGCCATTTTTGATCAAGCCGCCTGCGCCGCCAATCACGCCGCTGAGCACCAGCGCGTTGCTGCCCGCCAGGTTCAAGTTGCCGTTGAGGGTAATGTCATTGCCAAGCGCTGCTGCGGTATTGCTGTCCAGGGTGGTGCCCGCCGCTGCGGTCAGGGCGCCAGTGCCCAGCGCGGTGTTGCTGCCGACCACCAACGTGCCGCCGTTAAGCAAGGTGCCCCCGGTGTAGCTGTTGGCGCCACCGAGTACCAGTGTGCCGGTATCGAGTTTATCCAGGACGCCCGCCCCGGTGATATCCACGCCAATAGTCGCGGTCGCCAGCGGGTCGACACGCACCGCGAAGTTGCCGCTGCCGGTGCTCAGCTGCCCGCCGGTGCCATTGACCAGGTTGTAGCCATCGGTGACGAATTGCATGCCGGTAAGAGCCTGCACGCCTTCCACGCTGACCGTACCCGCCGCGCCCTGGAACACCGCAAAACCACCGCCCCAGGTCTGGTTGAGAATGCCGTCGGCCGAGGTCCAGTTGGTGCCGCCCGCCGTCCAGGTGCCGCTGCCACCGTTAACGCTGCCGTTGGCCACGGTTTCGCTGCCGTCCCAGAACCGGATGTTCGGTGCCGACACCACCAGATTGACCTGGTTACTCAACGACGTTTGTACCAACAGGTCACCCAGGCCATAGCCCAACGGCACGCTGTTGACGTTTAATGCGCCGGTCAGGCTGCCGGTGTAGTTGATCAACCGATACACACCGGCGCCGAAGCCACCGGCATCGCTCACATTGAGGTTGCCGGCCAGGTCCACATTGCCCCCGACATTCAGCAACGACGTCAGCGAAGGCGCACCGAGCGCCACATCCAGATTGCCGCCAGCGCTCATGCTCAAGCTGCCGGCGGATAAGGTCGCCCCGCTGTTCAAGGCCAGGTGCCCGCCGTTATTGATATTCACAGCCCCCAACAGCGAACCGGTGCCGGTCAGGGTGCCGCCGCTGTTCACGTCAACCACTGCACTGCCCAGGGAACCGGTGAGGTTCAAAGTGCCGGCGTTGATCTGCGTGTTACCGCTGATGCCGTTGATCCCGGTAAGGTCCAGCGTGCCGGTGCCGACCTTGATCAAGCCACCCGCGCCACTGAGGCTACCGTCAAAAGTACTGCTGGTGCTCAGGCCACCTACGCTGAGATTGAAACCTCCGCCCACCGCCACGTCGCCCGTGCCGCTGAGGCCGGCCAGGCTGGAATCCACATTCAGGTTCAGCGCCGCACCGGCTGCCACGTTGGCGCCGGAACTGCCCGCCAGGGCATCGGCACTCAACAGTGTGACGCTGCCGGACAAAATATCCACGGCGCCAGTGAAGGTGTTACTGCCCGACAGCGCCAGATCGGCCAAGCCATTTTTGATCAGGCCACCCGCGCCGCTGATCACGCCGTTCAGGGCCAGGTCGTTGTTGCCTGCCAGGCTCAAGTCGGCATTCAGGGCAATGGCGTTGCCGATCCCGAAGGCTGCGCTGTTATCCAGGGTGACGGCGCCGCCGACCGTCAAGGCGCCGCTGCCCAGCGCGCCCGCTGTGCCGAGGATCAAGGTACCTGCATTGAGGGTGGCGCCACCGCTGAAGGTGTTGGTGCCGTTGAGGGTGAGGTTGGCCAAGCCGTCCTTGATCAGCGGGCCCGCGCCGCTGATGGCATTGCCCAGGGTCAGCGCGTTGGTGCCGCCCAGGGTCAGCCCGGCATTGAGAACAATGCCATTGTTCAGCGCAACCGCGGTGCTGCTGTCCAGGGTCGCCGCACCACCGACTGTCAGTGGGCCAAGGCCCAGGGCCGTGTTGCTGCCGACGGTCAGTGTGCCTGCATTCAGGGTGGTGCCACCCAGGAAGCCATTGGTGCCGCTGAGAATCAGGTTGGCCGCGCCGGTTTTAGTCAGGCTACCGGCACCATTGATGCCACCGCTCAGGGTCAGGTCGGCGGTGCCGCCGATGCCCAGGTTGCCCGCCAGGTTGACCGCATTGGTCAAGGTGACGGCCGTGCTGGCATCCAGAGTCGTGCCCGCCGCCGCATTCAAGGCTCCGCTGCCCAACGCGGTAGCGGAACCCACCACCAGCCCACCGGCATTCAGCGCGGTAATGCCGGTGCGGGTGTTGTTGCCGGTCAGGGTCAACAGGCCCGCACCGGTTTTGATCAGGCTGCCGGCACCGGACATGACCCCGCCCAACGTCAGCGGGTTGGTACCAGCCAGCGTCAGGTTGGCGCCCAGCGCCACGTTGTTGGTGAGTAACGACGCACCGCCCGCATTCAGGTTGGCAGCGCCCGTTACACTCAAGCTGCCACTGCCCAACGCCGTGTTATTGCCCAACACCAGCGTGCCGGCACCCAGGCTGGTGGTGCCGGTGTAACCGCTGTTGACACCGTTGAGGGTCAGGCTGCCCGCACCGCTGTGGGTGATCCCACTGGCGCCGGAAATCGCACCCCCCAAGGTCAGCGCACCGGCCACGTCGGTGGTCAGGTTGCCGTTCAGGGTCAGCGCATTACCCAGGCTGACAGTGCCGGGGGCTTGCAAGGTGGTGGCTGCGCTGACCGTCACCGCGCCGCTGCTCAAGGCGAGGTTATTGCCCAGTTGCACCGAACCGCCGGCCAGGTTTGTCGCGCCGGTGTAGGTATTGGCACCGCTGAGGATCAGTTGCCCGGTACCGGCCTTGGTCAAGCCGCCGGCCCCCGAGAGCACGCCGCTCAAGGTCAGGCCGGTCGAGGCCCCCTGTACCGTCAAGCCGCCCGTGCCCAGAGTCAGCAAATTGGACAGGGTCAAGCCATTGCCGGTGGCCTCGATGGTCCCGCCGTTGGTGGTCAGTACACCGGTGCCGAAGGTGGTGTTGCTATCGAACTGCGAGATGCCGCCATTGAGAGTGGTGCTGCCGCTGACCAAAGGCCCTTGCAGGGTCCAGGTGCCGCTGTTGATGGTCAGGTTGTTGAAGTTGACATAGTTGGCACTCGACGCGGTGCCCGTCCCCGTGGCACCACCGCCGACGCCGGTGGTGTTCTGCAAGATCAAGGTGTTGCTGCCCAGTGCGCCGCCGTCGACCTGGCCGGTGGGCGCGAATGTCAGGTTCACACCCAGCAGTCCGCCCAGGCTCAGGCCCGCACCGCCGCCGTTCGTTACGCTTGAACCCGTCACAGCAGTGAAGGTGTTGATGCTGCCGGCCCCCATCGACACACCGCCGGAGATGGTCCCGGTGTTGATAAAGGTGTTGCCGGTGGCGGAGCTTTCGAACGCTACGCGCCCGGTCAAGGTGCCGTTATTGGTCATGTTGACCTGCCCGCCGCCCTGTACTGCCACCACCGGGGTATCGGAAGTGAACAGTGAGACGCCGAGCAAGGACGAAGAGCCGATGGTGCCGTTGTTGACGATGGTGGTGATGCCGCCTGCGCCGTTGGTGGCGTTCAGCGCCATGCCATCGAGCGAAGCCAGGTTGACCCCGAGCAGCGCACCGGTGCCGCGCATGATGCCGCTGGCGGTGTTGGTGATGTTCAATGCGCTGGCTGCCGTGTTGCCGATCACGACGCCACCGCTCAACAATGAAACAAATCCGAGGAGTGCCGGGTCAATGGTGCCGGAGTTGTTCAACGTCGTGTTGTTGCCGGTCAGGGTCAATGCTTTGCCGCCCAGCGTTGCGTTGAGTTGCGCCCCGGCGTTGACATTGACCGTCAGGTTGTCGACCGCGCTGCTGAAGGTGTTGAGGAACAATGGCAATGACGGCACGCCCGTACAGGTGACCGTCGCGCCGAACGCAGGACTTGCCGGGGTGCAGGCGGCGAGCACATTCGGGCTCGCCAGGCCCATGACCAGACCGGCCACGCCCAGGCGGATAGCAAGAGAAAGCGCAGAAATACGAGGTACAGCGGCAGTCACAAGTCTTCTATCCACGTTCTACTCCTTGTGGTGCAAGCGTTTCGTCCATGAATGCGTAAAGAGCCCGGGTTTAACCTTCCACACGCATCGAATTCGAAATACCTGACCGTGGTGACTAACAATCCAGTTTGTCGAAACGTTAGTAGAGCCACGGAAAAGTCATTGAATTAAATGGTATTAATACTTTCGTAAAACCCAGGAACGAGCGGGGTAACAACCAATATCCATTGACTGTCGCGACAAAAATACAAGTTTCAAAATGTGAAAAAGCGCTCTAATAGCGCCCTGCCCCCTCTGCGCTGGAGCGCTTTTTTGTGGCGAGGGAGCTTGCTCCCTCGCCACAGCAGCGGTTAGCCGTTGATTCAAGTAAACAATGGAGTTCGCAATGCCCCATGAAGGCAACCTGTTACAAGCGGCCGTAGTGTTCCTGCTCGCCGCCGTGCTCACCGTGCCCCTGGCCAAGCGCCTGCAACTGGGCGCGGTGCTGGGCTATCTGTTTGCCGGTGTGATCATCGGCCCGTCGGTACTCGGCCTGATCGGCAACCCGCAAAGCGTGGCGCAGTTCTCTGAATTGGGTGTGGTGCTGCTGTTATTCATCATCGGCCTGGAGCTGTCGCCCAAACGCCTGTGGGTGATGCGCAAGGCTGTGTTCGGTGTCGGCCTGGCCCAGGTGCTGCTCACCGGGTTAGTCATGGGCGCGGTGGCGCTGTGGCTGTTTGGCCAGCCCTGGAATAGCGCCATCGTGCTGGGCCTGGGCCTGGCGCTGTCCTCGACCGCGTTTGGCCTGCAAAGCCTGGCCGAGCGCAAGGAGCTCAACCAGCCCCACGGGCGTCTGGCTTTCGCCATCCTGCTGTTTCAGGACATCGCGGCTATCCCGCTGATCGCCCTCGTGCCTCTGCTGGCCGGTGGCAGTCACCCCACCACCGAAGCCGAGGGCTTGCGCCATGGTTTGCAGGTACTGGGCAGCATCGCCGTGGTCATCATCGGTGGGCGCTACCTGTTGCGTCCGGTGTTTCGCATCGTCGCCAAGACCGGCCTGCGCGAAGTGTCCACCGCCACCGCGCTGCTGGTGGTGATCGGCACCGCCTGGCTGATGGAACTGGTGGGCGTATCCATGGCCCTGGGGGCCTTCCTCGCCGGCCTGCTGCTGGCGGATTCGGAATACCGCCACGAACTGGAATCCCAGATCGAACCCTTCAAGGGCCTGCTGCTGGGGCTGTTTTTTATCAGTGTGGGCATGGGCGCCAACCTCAGCCTGCTGCTCAGTACGCCGCTGGTGGTGATCGGCCTGACCCTGCTGTTGATCGGCTTGAAACTGCCCCTGCTGTACGCCGTTGGCCGCATGGTCGGCGATCTCAATCGCGAAAGCGCCTTGCGCCTCGGCGTGGTGCTGGCGGCCGGGGGTGAATTCGCCTTCGTGGTGTTCAAGATCGGCCGCGATCAGGGGCTGTTCGAACCGCACCTCTACGATGTGCTGGTGCTGACCATCACCCTGTCCATGGCCTTGACCCCGCTGTTGCTGCTGGTGTGTCCTAAGCTGTTCAGACCCAAGGTCAAGCCGGTGGAAGTGCCGGAGGAATACCGCGCCATCGAAAGCGACGGGCCCCGCGTGGTCATCGCCGGCATGGGGCGGATGGGCCAGATCGTGGCGCGGATCCTGCGTGCGCAGAACATCTCGTTTATCGCCCTCGACACCTCGGTGGAAACCATCGAGCTGACCCGCAGTTTTGGCGGTATGCCGGTGTTCTACGGTGACCCCCAGCGCCCGGAAATCCTCCACGCGGCCAAGGTCGATCAGGCGGAATTCTTCGTCATTGCCATGGACGACCCGGAGATCAATATCAAGACCGCCGCCCTGGTGCGCAGCCTCTACCCGCACATGAAGATCATCGCCCGTGCCCGTAACCGTCAGCACGTGCACCGCCTGGTGGACCTGGACGCTTCACCGGTGCGCGAAACCTTCTATTCCAGCCTGGAAATGAGCCGCCGCACCCTGGTCGGCCTGGGTTTGAGCCAGGCTCAGGCAGATGCGCGCATCAATCGCTTCAAGACCCACGACCAGCAAGTGCTCGCCGCGCAACACGCGGTGTACGACGATGCGGCCAAAGTCATGCAAACCGCCCAGGAAGCCCGTACGGAACTGGCGCGTTTGTTTGAGATGGACAGGCTTGAGGAAGAGTCCGACAAGGTGTGACATGGAGAATGAACGAAATTGCGAATTTTCTGACAGAATACGCCGCAATTTCGTTCATCCCTGGAGCGCCACATGGCCACGTTCACCAAGACCGCAGTGCTGCTGGCCCTCGCGCTTACCGCCGGCAGCGTGTTCGCTGCCGCCAAGCCGACCACGCAAAAAATTTCCACCCTGGGTGGCAAGTTCACCTTCAACCTGCCCAAGGCTTACAGCGCCGACACCCTACCCTCCGGCAAGGCTGAGGACGGCACCGCCGATACCCAGGGCACTCTGTATGCCAATTCAACAACGAAAAGCGTAGTGATCGTCGCCGAAACCGTGCGCAACGATGGGGCAACTATCAAGGATAACGACCCGCAGTTCCTTGATGGCGCCGTGGCTGATTTCGTCAAGGACCAGAGCGCCGCCCTGCCCGACTTCAAGAAGCTCGGCGAGAAGAAGCTGACCTACAAGGGCCTTGGCTTGCGCCAGGTGGACAGCAGCGCCACTCAGGGCGGCGGCAAGACCTTGAACTCCACATTCCTCGGCGGTTCCGGCAATCACTTGCTGGTGATTCAGGCGATTTCCCGGGCCGATGATGTGAAGGGTCATGCACAGTTGGTCAAGCAGATTACGGGCGGTAAGTAATTCACCGCCCTTTGCACATTTTTACTGGATGTTTAGTTCAGGCTTTTCTCCAGCCAGGCTTTCAAGTCCTGCACTTCGGCTTCGCTGATCGTGTGATTCATCCCCGGGTACCCATGAAACTCCGGCTTCAACCCCAACCCCACCAGCACCTCGTTCGCCTGGGTGCCCGACGCATACGGCAGCGCCTGGTCCAGGGTCCCGTGGCCAATAAAAATCGCCAGCTTGCCCAATGATTCCTTGGGCTTGAGCTGCGCCTTGAGCACCGGCAACACACTGCCGCTCAACGCCGCGATACCGCGCACCAGCTCGGGCTGACGCAGGGCCACTTCGTAAGACATGATCGCGCCCTGGCTGAACCCCACCAAAAACACCCGGTCGCTCCGGGTGTGGTACTTGGCGGTGGCTTTGCCGACAAAGTCTTCGATCAGTTTGGCGCTGCTTTGCAGGTCAGCGGTTTCGCCGTTGTAGTCAGGCTCATCGGTCTTGGTAAACCAGCGATAACCCTGGGGCTCTACCGGCATCGGCGCACGCACCGACAGGTAAGTCCAGGTCGGCGGCAACGCGTCCTTGATGCCAAACAAATCCTCCTCGTTGCTGCCAAAACCATGCAGGAAAATCACCAGCGGCTGGTTGCGCGCGTCGCCCTGGGTTTGTTCCAGATAGGCCAGCGGCAAGTCGTTGTGCAAGGTGGAATCGGCATGTGCGGCACTTGCGAACAGGGTCAGCGCCAGGGCAAAAACTTTGAGCATGGAAAGCGTCCTCAGGGTTTGCGCAACAAATAAGTGTCCATGATCCAACCATTGGCCAGGCGCGCCGCCTTGCGTACACGCTCGATCTCGGGCGCCACTTCACTCACTTTGCCGCTGATCAGGATTTCGTCCGGCGTGCCCAGGTAGGCGCCCCAGTAGATGTTAAGGTCCTGGTCGGCAACGCTGCGGTAAGAGTCTTCAGCATCAAGCATCACCACCAGGGTATCGGCATCACTGGCCTGCCCCGCCGCCAGGCGACGCCCGGTAGTGATTTCGACGGACTTGCCGATACGGTTGAGCGGCACCTTATGCTGGGCCGCCAGGGCCTGCACGCTGGTGATACCCGGGATCACTTCGAACTCGAACACGCACCGGCCGCTGGCCAGGATCGCCTGCAAAATGCGAATAGTGCTGTCGTACAGCGCAGGATCCCCCCAGGCCAGGAACGCCCCCACTTCACCGTCAGCCATTTCTTCGTTGATCATGCGCTCGAAGGTGTGCTGCTTATCGCGGTTAAGGTCTTGCACGGCGGTGGTGTAGTCAATTTCACCACGTACGCGCTCAGGGCAATCGGCCTCGACAAAACGGTAGCCGGGCTCGGTGATGTAGGTCTGGCAGATCTCACGGCGCAGGTCGATCAGCTTGTCCTTGCTCTGGCCCTTGTCCATCAGGAAGAACACGTCGGTACGGTTCAGCGCCTTCACGGCCTGCATCGTGATGTAGTCAGGGTTGCCGGCGCCAATGCCGATGATCAGGATGCGTTTCATGGGGTGCTCTCAGTGCGGGGCGTTGATTTTGCCATGATCTGCGCCCCACGCGTGAGTTTCCAGGCGCAGGCGCCAGACGCTGTTGAAGCGCAACTCAATGGCCGACAAGGGTTCGACGTCGATCCGATAGAACATCGAGACCGGGAACTGCATGACGCAGCGCATCGCGGCGCGAATCACGAACGGGTGGGTCACGGCGACTGTATGGCCGGGGTGGGTTTCGAGGGATTGGAGCCATCGGCCCACACGCGCGCAGAGCTGATCCACCGACTCGCCGCCGTGGGGTGCGCAAGCGCTGTCGGTGCTCCAGGCCATCAACGCTTCGCTATCGAGTTGGCTGATGTTCTGGCCTTTCCACGCGCCAAAATCAGCATCGCGCAGCGCCATTTCCACCTCGGCGTGGGCGCCGAACAAGCCGGCTGTCTGGCGGGTTCTGGCCTCGGGGCCGCAGAGCAGGCGCGGTGGTTTTTTGTAGCGTCCGGCCAGAGAGCAAGCAGCACTTTGCCAGTCCATCGAGACGGACTCATCGTCGGGAAAACGCCCATTTTTTTGCAGGGGGGTGATGGCGTGGCAGATCAGGGTCAAACGGGTGGCGAGCATCGCATTTCACTTTGTTTTCGGTAGGTTACTGCCCCACTATCAACGATTAACCTGATGAAGGGTAGGAGCGAGCTTGCTCGCGAAAAACGTCAACGATAAAGCGTGCTTCCTGAATGAACGCGGCGCCTGTGAGTCTTTCGCGAGCAAGCTCGCTCCTACAGGTATTAGGGCAAGCCCCCCTCCCATGTTTAGTTAGGCGGGCGACGTCTCACTGACCGGCGCAGCTGCCGCCTGGGCCTGCAACTGTGCGGCTTGCTGGCTGTATTCGCGCAGGTAGACGATAAATTCCTGCAGCAGGCGATCCCACAGTTCCAGCTGGCTACGCAGATGCGAGGCGCCGACACCGGCCACCACCACGTCCATCTCCATCAACAGGAACTCCCCCTGCACCGACAACCGCGCAAAGCGCCGCGAGGCATTCCACACCTGGGCCAGGCCCTCAGGCAATTCGCCCTGCACCCGCAGCGCGCAGCTGTAGGTAAAGTCCACATAACTGCCCTGCTCGGCCGCCGGGTTGCCGAAACGCACGGCAAATCCGATGCCCTGGCTGGCGCTGAGCAATTGCACAACGCCATTTTGCTCGGACTGGTTGACCCGGTACCCGGCTTCCTGCAACAGCTCGGTGAGGCTTTGAATGGATACGCTGGTGATCAGTTGAACATCGCTCATAGTGGTCTCTTCCTTGTTGATCATTGATTAAGGCGGTGTGTGAGCATCGAACCGATTAAGGTATAGCTCATTGCCAAAACCTTGGGTCAATTCCTCGCAAATGACCCATCCTCATCACAACAACGACTGGCTCCGTTTTTTCGATCATGCTGCATCAGTGAGATAAGAGTCGGCTATGAGGCCGTCTTCGGGAGCAAGCCCCCTCCCACATCGGCAGGCGCTTGAATCGGGTGACCGCTGGCGACAAAATCCTCCTTGCGCAACAGCACCAATGCCACCAACGACACCACTCCGGTGGCGACGTAGAAATACCAGGGCGAGGTAATGTCGCCCGTCACCTTGATCAACCAGGTGGAAATCAACGGCGCGCTGCCGCCGAACACCGCCACCGGCACGTTATAGGCCACCGCAATCCCGGTAGAACGAATCCGCGTCGGCAGCAGTTCACTCATCAGCGCATAGGTCGACGACGCGTATAGCCCGAACAAAATCGCCACCGCCATCAACGGAGCGAAGAACGACGCCGGGGTCGCGGTGGGTGCCGACTTGAACAGCCAGAACATCGCCAGGGTCGCCAGAGTGCCGATCACCATCAGGAACGGCTTGCGCCCGTATTTATCAGTAAAGGCCCCGCCAAACGGCATCACGAAGGCCGCCGAGAAACTGGCGACGAACACGTAGAGCAAGGTGGTGCCGCTGTCGAACTTGAGGATCTTGGCCATGTAGGTCGAGGCGAAGGTCAGCACCAGGTAGAAGATCGAGCTGTGCAAGGTGATGATGAAGAACACCAGGGCAATCGCGCGCTTCCACTGCCAGACTTCCCGCAGCGGCGCCCTCGATGTTTGCCCGGCGCGTTGCAGCGCCAGGAACTCAGGGCTGTCTTCAAGCTTGAGGCGGATGTACATGGAGATAAAGCCCAGGGGCGCGGCGATCAGGAACGGTACGCGCCAAGCCCATTCCTGCATGACCTCGGCACCCAGCATCCAGGTCATGCCATTGGCCACAGCGCCGCCCAACAGCAAGCCGAGCACAGCGGTGACCATCAACCAGCAGGTGGCGAAACCGCGGCGACCGGGGCCTGCGTATTCGGAGATAAAGCTGGTGACGGTGCCGATTTCGCCGCCCGCCGAGAAGCCTTGCACGCAGCGCACCAGGATCAAGAGGATCGGCGCGGCGATGCCCAGGCTGGCGTAGGTCGGCAACAGGCCGAGCATCACCGTGGAGCCAGTCATCATCACCAGCGCCATGATCAGGGTTTTGCGCCGGCCGATCTTGTCTGCCAGCGGGCCAAAGAACAGCCCACCCAGCGGGCGGATAAAGAAGCTCAAGGCAAACGCGGCGAAGCTGGCCAACAGGCTGGTGGTGGGGTCATCGGAGACGAAAAACGCCTGGCCGATATAGACCGCGAGAAATCCATACACGCCGTAGTCGTACCACTCGATCAAGTGGCCCGAGGTGGCGCCGAGAAATGCCCGGCGGCGCTTGCGGACGGTGTCTGGTGCGGGATTGCCCATCGTGGGGACTCCTTGTCTGATTATCGATCCTTGTTAAAGCGCGGCGATACTCGCTGCTTTCAACCACTGCCGCAAGTCGGTCTTCAGAATCTTGCCGTAGCTGTTTTTGGGCAAGTCGCTGCGCCATACATATTTTTTCGGTTTCTTGAACGAGGCCATACGCGCCAGGAACCAGGCGGTGAGTTCGCCCTCGTCCAGAGGCTGGCCGCTGCGCGTCACCACAAAAGCCACCACCGACTCGCCCCACTGCGCGTCCGGCTCACCCACCACGCACACTTCAAATACCTGCGGATGCTGGGCCAGCACTTCCTCGACTTCACGGGGGTACACGTTGCTGCCGCCGCTGATGATCACGTCCTTGGAGCGATCCGTCAGGGTCAGGTAGCCGGCCGCGTCGAGATAACCGATATCACCGGTCAACAGCCAGCCGTCCACCAACGTTTGGCCAGTGGCCTGCGGGTTTCGCCAGTAGCCTTGCATTACTGTGGCGCCACGCACCGCGATTTCGCCGCGCTCGCCGGTGGGCAGTGGTTGGTGCGCGGCATCAAGAATGCGGATTTCCACGCAAGACTGCGCATGGCCCACCGAAGCGGCCAGGCTCTCCCAGTCGGGGCGCTGGCGTTCGGCAATCACTGCACGGGGCAACACGCTGATGGTCATCGGGCTCTCGCCCTGGCCGTAGATCTGCACCAGGCGCGGGCCGAAAGTATCGACAGCTTCGCGCAGATCAGCCAGGTACATCGGGCCGCCGCCATACACGATGGTCTTGATGCCTGCGCCATGATAATTCTGGCGCCGCGCCTGTTCGACCATGCGTTTGACCATGGTCGGCGCGGCAAACAGCGACACATTGCCCACGTGCTCGGCCAGCCCGAACAGCTCGGCGGCGTCGAAGCCATGGGAGGCCGGCACCACGTGGCGGGCGCCGCAGCGCACATGGATGAAGTTGTACAGGCCAGCACCGTGGGACATCGGCGCGGCATACACCGCGGCATCGTCGGCGCTGACCGCATCGACATCCGTGGCGTAGCACAGCGACATGGCGACCAGGTTGCCATGGGACAGCATCACGCCCTTGGAACGCCCGGTCGTGCCGGAGGTGTAGAACAACCAGGCGAGGTCCTGGTCCCGGCGTAGCACCGGTTGCTCCAGGGTCGGCCAACCACGATTGGGGGGGAGCAGATGGCCGTCCAGTTCCTTGCAGCGCGGCGGCAAATCCCGCGATGAAAACACTCGGCCGCCATCGGTAAAGATCAACCGAGCTTCGGCATTATCGGCAATCCACGCCGCTTCGCTGGGGTGCAGCTTGGCATTGATCGGCACTGCCACGGCGCCCATCCACCAGATGGCATAGAGCAATTCCAGGTAGTCGCAGCTGTTTTTCATCAGCAGCGCCACCGCGTCCCCGGGCACCAGGCCGTGCTGGTCCACCAGGTGCGCGGCGCGTTGGCGCACGTGGGCGGCGAAGGTGGCGTAGTCGGCCACCTGGGTGGTGCCGTTGAACAGCGCCGGGCGTTGCGGGGCCCGACGCTGGGTGTCGTGCAGCCAGTTGGCAATGTTCATGGCTCAGCTCCGGCGTGCTTGCAGGACCGACGCGTAGTTGGCCACCGCCATGCCGCCCATGTTGAACACCAGGCCGAACTCCGGGTTGGGTACTGCCAGGCCGATCGGTTCGCCGGTCAATTGCCGGAACGCCAAAGCATGCATGGACACACCCGTGGCGCCGACCGGATGCCCCTTGGCCTTGAGCCCGCCGGACAGGTTCACCGGCAAACGCCCGCCGGCACGCACCACGCCGCTGTCGAGTACGCGATGCCCTTCGCCCTTGGGCGCCAGGCCCATGGCTTCGTAAATCAGCAACTCGGCAATGGTGAAACAGTCGTGCACCTCGGCGAAGCTCAGGTCTGCCAGGGTCACATTCGCTGCGCGCAACGCTGCATGGATCGCGCGTTGCGGGCCTTCAAAGGCAAGGATGTCGCGCTGGGCGATGGGCAAGGTGTCATTGACCTGGGTCATCGCCCGGATCTGCACTTCGCGGCGAAACGCCCGTGCACGTTTGGGCGAGGCCAGGATGATCGCAGCAGCGCCATCGCTGATCAGCGAGCAGTCTGTCAGGCGCAGGGAATCGGCCACGAACGGGTTGCTTTGGGACACATTGTTGCAGTGCTCGAAAGTCATCTCCCGATGCATCTGCGCCAGCGGGTTGGCCATGGCGTTGGAGTGGTTCTTGGTGGCGATGGCGGCCATTGAGCCCAGCGGGCAGTGGTAGCGCTCGGCATATTGGCGGGCGGCGCGGCCGAACAATTGCGGGAAACTCAGGCCGGCTTCGGCCGGGTCGTTCTGGTAGCCGGCGCCGGCCAGGGCTTGGGTGACGGCGGCGGTGCTGGTGTGGGTCATCTTTTCAGCGCCCACCACCAGCACCAACTCGGCGCTGCCGGAGAGAATCGCATGGACTCCCGCCTGGATCGCCGCCGAACCCGAAGCGCAGGCGTTTTCGCAGCGGGTGGCAGGTTTGAAACGCAGCCCGGGGTCAGCCTGCAACAACAACGAGGCGGCAAACCCGTCGGGCACCAACCCTGAGTTGAAATGCCCCAGAAACAGCGCGTCGATTTGCGACGCATCAATTGCAGCGTCGTGCAGGGCTTCACGGGTAACCTGGACGATCAGGTCTTCCAGCGTGGTGCCTTCCAGGCGACCAAAACGGGAGTGACCAGCGGCAACAATGGAGACGCAATCAGCAGGCATAATCAATTTCTTCTGTTCTTGATCCGGACTTTACTTACAATGACCCACCCCTGGTCCCGCGCCAATTCGTGTAACTACTTACATGGGTAAGTAGCGCGCCAGGGAACCGAACAACGAGGCAGGATGCCCCATGAACATGCTTGCACAGCAATTCCCCGACCTCGAACGCCTGGCGTTCAAGCTGTCCCCTGCCCCGCAGATCGTCACCAGCGACCGGGTGATACTCGACTGCAACGATGCCTTCCTGAAGCTGTTCGGCTATACACGCCAGGCGCTGGTCAATCAGTTGACCCTGCTGATCTACCCGTCCCAGGCCGACTACCACGCCATCGGCAAGCGCAGCCATGACTGGCTGCTCGACAGCGACAACGGCTTCTACTCCGATGAACGCTTCATGCAGCACCACAATGGCGAAGTGTTCTGGGCCAAGTCCCACGGCTACACCCTCACCCCCAAAGACCCGTTCAAGCTGATGATCTGGCACTTCGAACGCCTGGACCGCCAGCATCAGGGCACCGGCGACCTCACGCCGCGGGAGCGGGAGATTGCCATGCACATCGTCAATGGCTTCAAGTCCAAGGAAATCGCCCTGCGCCTGGCGATTTCCCACCGTACGGTGGAAGTGCACCGGGCGCGGCTGATGAAGAAGTTGCAGGCCAAGACCGTGGTGGAGCTGGTGTCGAAGATCATTCTGGTGGCGTGACAAACAACATCTATTGAGCAGGCTGCCCTCCCACGCCTGCCCCATTTCAATCCAACAGCCGATTCAGCTGCCTTATCCCCCTTTTCAGCTTTCCCGGCTGAGCTGCCCCGCTGTTTCAGCCGGGATCCTTCCACCCTATGGCACAAAATAGCGTCACAAGATCCCCCATGGACCCGTGCCCCCATGCAAACCACCAACACCGTCCTGATGATTCGCCCGGCGCGCTTTGCCTTCAACCCGGATACCGCGATCAACAACCGCTTTCAACGCCCGCCGCCGGACCCGCTCAGTGCACAGCACAAAGCGCTGGAAGAATTCGACGGCTATGTCGACACCCTGCGCCGGCACGGCGTGGAAGTGCTGGTGGTGCAGGACACCCCGGCACCTCACACCCCGGATTCGATCTTCCCCAACAATTGGTGGAGCAGCCACGCCGACGGCAGCCTGGTGCTCTACCCCATGCAAGGCCAGAACCGACGACTGGAGCGCAACAAGGGCGTGCTGCAAGTGCTGGAGCAGCGCTTTGCGATCAATACCACCATCGACCTCAGCCACCTGGAACAACAGGATATCTTCCTCGAAGGCACCGGCAGCATGGTGCTCGACCGCCAGCACCGCATCAGCTACGCCTGCCATTCCGGGCGCACCCATCACGCGGCGCTGCGCCAGTTTGCCGAACGTCTGGACTACCAACTCTGCGTGTTCCACGCGCTGGACCGTCACCACGCGCCGATCTACCACAGCAACGTGATGATGAGCGTCGGCCGCGACCTTGCAGTGGCGTGCTTGCAAGCCCTGCCCGACGAGGGCGAACGCCTGGCCCTGGAGCGCTCCCTGCGCGACACCGGCAAGGACATCCTCGCCCTCGACTTCGACCAGTTGGAAGCCTTCGCCGGCAACATGCTCGAAGTCCACGACCGTGACGGCCAGCCGCTGCTGGTGATGTCTGCCAGCGCCTGGCGCGCATTGCAACCGGCGCAGCGCCAGCAGGTGGAGCGCCATACGCGGCCAGTGGTGGTGAATATCGACAACATCGAACGCATCGGCGGCGGCAGTGCCCGTTGCATGCTGGCCGAAGTGCATCTGCCGGTGCGCCCCTCATTTCAATAAGGAGTCTTGCCATGACCCGTTATATCGACGTCAACGACCTCAGCTACCTGGTTTCGCAAAAAGGGTTGCAAACCTGCATCACCGAGATGGCCGAGTACATCCGTGCCGACTACCTGCGCTGGCAGGACTTCGAGAAATGCGCACGCCTGGCCAACCATTCGCCGGATGGCGTGATCGAGTTGATGCCTGTCTCGGACGCCTCGCTGTACGCCTTCAAATACGTCAACGGCCACCCCAAAAACACCCTGGCCGGTATGCTGACCGTGATGGCCTTTGGCGCCTTGGGCGATGTGGACACCGGCAAACCCGTGCTGCTGGCGGAAATGACCCTGACCACCGCCATCCGCACCGCTGCTACCTCGGCCCTGGTCGCCCGCTACCTGGCGCGCGACAACAGCCGCAGCATGGCGTTGATCGGCAACGGCTGCCAAAGCGAATTCCAGGCCCTGGCCTTCCACGCCATGCTCGGCATTAACGAAATTCGCTTGTTCGATATCGACGCCAGGGCCACCGCCAAACTCGCCGCCAACCTCAAGGCATTCCCGGCGATCAAGGTGATCCTGGCTGATAGCGTGGCCGAGGCGGTCAAAGGTGCGGATATCGTGACCACCGTCACCGCCGACAAGGCGTATGCAACCATCCTCACCGACGAGATGATCGAACCGGGCATGCACCTCAATGCCGTAGGCGGCGATTGCCCGGGCAAGACCGAGCTGGACCGGCGCATCGTTGAACGCGCCCGGGTAATCGTGGAGTACGAACCGCAAAGCCGCATCGAAGGTGAGATCCAGCACATGCCTGAAGATTCGCCGGTGACCGAGCTGTGGCAAGTGATCAACGGCCAGAAGCCCGGCCGCGAGAATGCGCGCCAAATCACCCTGTTCGACTCGGTGGGTTTTGCCATCGAGGACTACTCGGCCCTGCGCTATGTACTGGACGTCGCCAAGGCGCTGGACGTGGGCAGCGAACTGGAACTGGTACCCGACCTGGCTGACCCCAAAGACCTGTTTGCCCGCCTGGCCCAGCAGCCGGTCGCACAGCAGAAAAAGCGCGCCTGAGAACGCTCTGGCCTGCCGCTTTGCGTCGAGGGTGGGCCGGACCTTCCTGGGTTAAAAGCCGATTCGGCGGGTTAAACAGCCGATTACGCTGCATTGTCAGTTTTAACAGCGCAATTTGCGCTTTATGCAGGGGGTAAACGACACAAAAAACGCACCATCATGAAGCATTCTCTGCTCCCAGTTATTCACTGCCCTGACATCAATTACAAAATATAGGGACCTCCACATGACTCCACTGCGATCACTCTTCGCTGCGTTGCTGTTGCCTCTGTGCGCCACCGCCGCCCACGCCCAGGACTGGAAGGAAATCCGTTTTGGCGTGTTCCCCGAATACCCACCCTTCGAATCCGTAGCCGCCGACGGCAGCCTGCAAGGCTTCGATATTGAGTTGGGCAACGCCATCTGCGCCAAGCTCGAAGTGAAATGCACCTGGGTACACAACGAATTCGACGGCATGATCCCGGCCCTGCGTGCGCGCAAGTTCGACGCCATCATGTCCTCCATGGCCGTGACCCCGGCGCGTGAAAAAGTCATCGACTTTACCGACCGCCTGTTCCTTAGCCCCACCTCGGTGATCACGCGCAAAGGCGCCGACTTCGGCGATACACCCGAATCGCTCAAGGGCAAGCAAGTGGGCGTGCTGCAAGGCTCGCTGCAGGAAGCCTACGCCCGTGCGCACCTGGCCAAGCTGGGCGCACAGATCAAGGCGTACCAATCTCAAGAGCAGAACTACGCCGACCTGCAAAACGGGCGCCTCGACGCCACCCTGACCGACAAGCTCGAAGCCCAGCTCAACTTCCTGTCCAAACCCGAAGGCGCCGACTTCAAGACCGGCCCGGCCTTCAAGGACCCGACCCTGCCGCTGGACATCGCCATGGGCCTGCGCAAGAACGACCAGGCACTGCGTGAGCTGATCAACAAAGGCATCGCCGCCGTCCAGGCCGATGGCACCTACGCCCAGATCCAGAAGAAATATTTTGGCGATCAGGACATCTACAACGAGTAACCGGCAACCCGTGCCCCTGTGGGAGCGGGCTTGCCCGCGATAGCGGTGCTTCAGGCACCCACGCCGTGACTGCACCACCGTTATCGCAGGCAAGCCAGCTCCCACAGTAAATCCGTGCACTCCTTCGAGATCTTCCCCATGAACGAACTCCTCAACCTGCAAGGCTACGGCCCCATGCTGGCCCAGGGTGCCTGGATGACGCTCAAGCTGGCCTTCCTCGCCCTGGCCTTGAGCCTCACCCTGGGCCTGGTCGCCGCGGGCGCCAAACTGTCCAGCACCAAGTGGCTGCGCGTGCCGGCCACGCTGTACACCACGCTGATCCGCAGCGTGCCGGACCTGGTGTTGATCCTGCTGATTTTCTACAGCCTGCAACTGTGGCTCAACGACCTGACTGAAGTGTTCGGCTGGGACTACTTCGAAATCGACCCGTTCACCGCCGGGGTGGTGACCCTGGGCTTTATCTACGGCGCGTATTTCACCGAGAACTTTCGTGGCGCGATCCTCAGCGTGCCGGTGGGCCAACTGGAAGCCGCCACCGCCTATGGCCTGAGCCGCTGGCAGCGCTTTCACCTGGTGCTGTTCCCGCAACTGATGCGCTTTGCCCTCCCGGGCCTGGGCAATAACTGGCTGGTGTTGCTCAAGTCCACGGCGCTGGTGTCGATCATCGGCCTGTCGGACCTGGTGAAGGCCGCGCAGAACGCCGGCAAGTCCACCAGCGAGCCGTTGTACTTCCTGATCCTCGCGGGGCTGGTGTATTTGCTGATCACCACCCTCTCCAACCGCATCTTCAAGCGCCTCGAACGGCGCTACAACCTGGGCATCAAGGGGATGGCGCGATGATCGAACTGTTCCAGCAATACGGCCTGGCCTATCTGTTCAGCGATGGCAGCGGCTTGTCCGGCGTCGCCATGACCTTGTGGCTGTTCATCATCTCGGTGGTACTTGGCTTTTGCCTGTCGATTCCTCTGGCACTGGCGCGGGTTTCGCAGCATGTCTGGCTGCGCTGGCCGGTGGAGATCTACACCTATCTGTTCCGGGGCACGCCGCTGTATATCCAGCTGTTGATCTGCTACACCGGGCTATACAGCCTGGAAGTGGTGCAGGACAACGCCTTGCTCAACCAGTTTTTTCGCAATGCGCTGAACTGCACCTTGTTGGCGTTTGTGCTCAATACCTGTGCCTACACCGTGGAAATTTTCGCCGGAGCGATCCGCAATATTCCCCACGGCGAAATCGAAGCGGCACGCGCCTATGGCCTGCACGGCTGGCGGCTGAATCTGTTCGTGGTGGTACCTGCCGCCTTGCGCCGCGCATTACCGGCCTACAGCAATGAAATGATCCTGATGCTGCACGCCACGTCACTGGCGTTTACCGCCACCGTCGCCGACATCCTCAAGGTTGCCCGCGATGCGAATGCCGAAACCTTCCTGACCTTCCAGGCGTTCGGTATCGCCGCCCTGCTCTACATGCTGCTGTCCTTTGCACTGGTGGGCCTGTTCAGGCTGGCCGAACGTCGCTGGATGCGTTTTCTTGTTCCTACCCGAGGCTAACCCATGAATCAGTCCGCGCAGGCCCTGGCCGCTTATCCGGTGGATGTACCGGTTGTCGAAACTGCAACTGCTGCCATCAAGCTTCAAGTCGAAGGCATTCACAAACGCTACGGCGACCACGAAGTGCTCAAAGGTGTGTCCCTGAATGCCCGTCAAGGCGATGTGATCAGCCTGATCGGCGCCAGCGGCTCGGGCAAAAGCACCATGCTGCGTTGCATCAACTTTCTGGAACAGCCGGACGCAGGCGTCATCACCCTGGACGGCATCAGCATCGAAATGCAGCAAGGCCGCGCCGGCACCCGCGCGCCGCACCAGGCCCAACTGCAAAACCTGCGTACGCGCCTGGCCATGGTATTTCAGCACTTCAACCTGTGGAGCCACATGACGGTGCTGGAAAACATCACCATGGCCCCGCGCCGGGTGCTGAACGTCAGCGCCGCCGAAGCAGAAAAACGTGCGCGCCTGTACCTGGACAAAGTCGGCTTGCCTGGCCGCGTGGCGGATCAATACCCGGCGTTCCTCTCGGGTGGTCAGCAGCAGCGCGTGGCGATTGCACGGGCATTGGCGATGGAGCCGGAGATTATCCTGTTCGACGAACCGACCTCTGCCCTGGACCCGGAACTTGTAGGCGAAGTGCTCAAAGTCATACAGACGTTGGCCGAGGAAGGCCGTACCATGCTGATGGTCACCCACGAAATGGGCTTTGCCCGTCAGGTGTCCAGCCAAGTGCTGTTCCTGCACCAGGGCCGAGTCGAGGAACACGGCGGCGCCGAGATCCTCGACCACCCCAACAGCGAACGCTTGCAGCAATTTCTTTCCAACCGTTTGAAGTGAACTCATGGATACCAAGGCCAACGGACCCCATTCCTCCCCTGCGCTGGATCGCATCGACGAGGCGATCATCGACGTACTCAGGCACCAGGGGCGCATCACCTATGAAAAGCTCTCGTCACTGGTGCACCTGACCCCCAGACCCTGCCTGGAGCGGGTGCGCAAGTTGGAGCGACGCGGGGTGATCCGCGGGTATGGGGCGATCATCGATGTGCAGATGGTCTCACCAGGGCTGTCGCTGCTGGTGCTGGTGGCCTTGTCCAACCAAAGCGGGCGCTCGGCGCAAAAGGCCTTCGAGGCCTGCGTCAAAGCCTGCCCGCAGGTATTCGAATGCCAACTGATCAGCGGGCCGTTCGACTACAGCCTGCGTATGCGCTGCCGGGATATGGAACATTACCGGGTGCTGACGGAGATCTGGTTGAACAATGATGAGTTGCACATCGATAAATTGGTGGCGCATCCGGAGTTGGCGGTGGTCAAGAACACCGCGACCGAACTGGCCTGACTCCCACTCCCCCAGGCTGCGAAAATCAAATGTGGGAGCTGGCTTGCCTGCGATAGCGGTGCATCAGTCATCTCACATCTGACTGGTCGACTGCCATCGCAGGCAAGCCAGCTCCCACATTGACCGGGTTTGCAATTCTTTTGCCTGGCTTGGCCCCCACCAATTTCGCCTGCCCATCCTTCTGCTTGCCCGTACGCGCCTCGCTGATCAACCCTGGGATCAACTTGCCCTCCGGCAAATTCTTCCAGAACCGGCTGGGCAAATGCCCTTCCATGACCTTGGGGTTCAACCGCGCCGGGTTGAAGATATGGCTGTAGTAGGTCAACCACATGGCGCTGTGTGGATCTTCGACATTCTGTGCCAGTTGCTGCCACGCCTCGGGGCAGCGGCGTTGATGAATCAGCTGCTCGCCGTCGTAATACACCCCGTCCAGGGGCGTGGCGATCATCCAGCGATGGCGGCCCATGCGCCCGACAAAGTGCTGGCTGGCGCTCTTTAGAATGTCGTGGGCCGGTTCATGCCAGGCCACGTATTCCGGCAGTTCAGGCCCCGCCTCGGCCGGCAGGGCAATAAAGCGCACAAACGCGTGCAGGTGATGGGCCTCGCGGCTGACTTGCTTGATGCGCCGCTGCAACTCGCTGCCCAGCTTATCCCCGGCGAGCATCGCGGTGCGATCACCGTGGCTGACCCGCCACAACACTTCATACAGCAAGCTCCAGCGTTGATCACCGTGATAACAGGCGGCGGACTCCAGCAACGCCAACAGCGCCTTGGGAATCCGCGCCTGAAACGGCCCCAGCCCTGGCGGGATCGGCTCATCGGTGGCGAACAGGTCAGCCGCTTGTGCCTCGCCCCAGCTCACCTGGCTGGGGTCGACCTGATGGCTGAGCAGCCAGCGCGCCTGTTCGCGCCAGGTGCTGAACAGGTTGTCGCATTCCAGGCTGATCATCCCCACAGCCCCATCTGTTGCGGCTGCGGACGGTCGCGCAATTGTTCGCGCAGCAACACGCTGGTGCTCTCGGCCTGTTGCGGGTGGTAGTCACTGGTAATGAAGAACGGCTTGGCCTTGGCCAGTACGCAGCGCATACGCGCCAGGTCTTCGAAGCGGATCTTGCGCTCGCGGCGCAGGTCCACCAGGCGCTGGGTGGTGCGCAGGCCAATCCCGGGAATGCGCGCAATCAGGGTGGGCTCTGCGCGGTTCAGGTCCAGGGGGAACACCTCGCGATGCTCCAGGGCCCAGGCCAGCTTGGGGTCGATGTCCAGGGCCAGGTGGCCGGGGCCGGCAAACAGCTCAGTGGCGCTGAAACCGTAGCTGCGCAGCAGGAAATCGGCCTGGTACAAGCGGTGTTCGCGCATCAACGGCGGCGCGGCCAGGGGTACGCTTTTCGGGCTGTTGGGGATGGGACTGAACGCCGAGTAGTACACGCGGCGCAGCTTGAAATTGCCATACAAGGCTTCAGCCCCGTGAAGGATGGTGCTGTCATCGGTGTCGTCCGCGCCGACGATCATTTGCGTGCTCTGCCCGGCCGGTGCGAAACGCGGGGCGCGAGGCTCGTTGAACACCGTCTGTTCACCGGTATAGATGGTCTGCATGGCCTGCTTGATCGACACAATCTGCTTCTCCGGCGCCAGGGTCTGCAGGCTGGCCTCGGTGGGCAGTTCGATATTCACGCTCAGGCGATCGGCATAGCGGCCGGCCTCGGCGATCAGAGCGGGGTCGGCATCGGGAATGGTCTTGAGGTGGATATAGCCGCGAAAGTCATGCTCTTCGCGCAGCAACCTGGCGACCCGCACCAGTTGCTCCATGGTGTAGTCCGACGAACGGATGATGCCCGAGCTGAGAAACAGCCCGCTGACACAATTGCGCTTGTAGAAATCCAGGGTCAGGGTGACCACCTCTTCCGGGCTGAAACGCGCACGGGGCACGTCGCTGGAACGGCGATTGACGCAATACTGGCAGTCGTAGAGGCAAAAGTTGGTGAGCAACACCTTGAGCAGCGACACGCAACGGCCATCGGGCGTGTAGCTGTGGCAGATGCCCATGCCATCGGTGGAACCCAGCCCCGCCTTGCCCTCGGAACTGCGCTTGGGCGCGCCACTGCTGGCGCAGGACGCGTCATACTTGGCGGCGTCGGCGAGAATGCTGAGTTTTTCGATCAACTGCATGGGGGGCTACCGATACTGGTTTTTTGTACAGTACCAATAGCCACACTTTGTCACAAGTGCCGTCTGTAGGAGCGAGCTTGCTCGCGAAGAACGCAAGAGCGCCGCGTTCATTCAGATGAAGCGCGTTATCGTTGACGTGCTTCGCGAGCAAGCTCGCTCCTACAGAGGGGATCGGTCAGCTGGCGGTGGCCAGAAGCAAATCCTGCACCGACCGCGCCTTGCCATGGTGACGGTCCAGCGCATACAACGACGCCGCAATCTCATCGGCGCGAATCGGCAGCACCGACAGCAAGGTATCACTCAAGCCATGGCTGGCCTGGCTGAAGCCCTGGATGTAGATACCGGCCTTGCAGCGCTCGTCGGTGACGATGCGGTAGTCGCGGGCCACTTCGAAGTCGCCCATATAGGCGTGCAGCGGTGCCAACAGTTCGCGGTGCATCTGGCGCTCGTAGCCGGTGGCGAGGATCACGGCGTCGTAGTGGTTGACGCTGGTTTCGCCCGTGGCGTTGTTGCGCAACACCAGTTCGATACCCAGCGGCCCGGGCGTGGCCTTCTCCACCACGGTCAGGGTGCGAAACGCCTGGCGGGCAATGCCGGAGACTTTCTGACGGTAGAAAATCCCGTAGATGCGCTCGATCAGGTCCAGGTCCACCACCGAATAGTTGGTGTTCTGATATTCGGCGACCAAACGCTCACGCTCGGCACCGACTTGCTGGAACACCAGGTCAGTAAAGGCCGGCGAGAACACTTCGTTGACGAACGGGCTGTCATCGGCCGGTTTGAGTGCCGAGCCGCGCAGGATCATATCGACCTGTACCGACGGGAAGCTGTCATTGAGGTCGATAAAGGCTTCGGCCGCACTTTGGCCACCACCGATCACCGCAATGCGCATCGGCTTGCCGTCCACGCAGGGCTGGCTCGCCATGCGCTCCAGATACTGGGAATGATGGAACACGCGGCTGTCGCCCTTGAGCCCCTTGAACGCTTCGGGAATACGCGCAGTGCCACCGGCGCTGACCACCACCGAGCGGGTGGTGCGCACATGCTGCTCGCCTTGTGCATCGCGGGAAATCACGCGCAAGGCCTCCACCTGCTGCTGATGCAGGATCGGCTCGATGGCCAGCACTTCCTCACCGTAGTGGGCCTGGGCCTGGAACTGCCCGGCCACCCAGCGCAGGTAGTCGTTGTACTCCATGCGGCAGGGATAGAAAGTACCCAGGTTGATGAAGTCCACCAGGCGATCGTGGGCCTTGAGGTAGTTGACGAAGGAATACGGGCTGGTGGGGTTGCGCAGGGTCACCAGGTCCTTGAGGAAGGAAATCTGCAGTTCACTCTGGGTTACCAGGGTATTGCCGTGCCAGCGGTAGTCGGCTTGTTTGTCGAGAAACAGCACGTCCAGCTTGCCCTGGGCCTTCTCACGCTCCTGCAGGGCGATGGCCAGCGCCAGGTTCGAAGGGCCGAAGCCGATACCGATCAGGTCGTGAACCGCGGGCGAAGCAATTGCCTGTGTCATTCCAGTGTCCTCTGGATAAGCCCCTTGGCGGTGGGGCGGGAATACCTTCATGGCCTGAACAACAGGCCGTGTGTTGATAGGAAACGAGGACAGTGAAATAAAATTTAACTAACCGGCGATCAGTGCGCTTCCCACTCGCGCATACGCACCCGGCAAT
Organism: Pseudomonas paralactis; assembly: GCF_001439735.1. GTDB lineage: Bacteria > Pseudomonadota > Gammaproteobacteria > Pseudomonadales > Pseudomonadaceae > Aquipseudomonas > Aquipseudomonas paralactis. The sequence goes on along the minus strand of NZ_JYLN01000015.1, from coordinate 26,445 downwards.
GCTTCATGGCGTTGACGATGTGTTTTTCCACCAGGCTGCGGGAAATCCCCAGGCGCGCGGCGATTTGCACATGGGACAGGCCTTCAAGCTTGCGCAGCAGGAAGCTGTCGCGGCACGCCGCCGGCAACTCGGCCAGGGCACGCTCAAGCATCTCCAGACGCTGGCTGTGGTCGTGACTGGCGTGGGGTGAACAGGGGGCGAAACGTTCTTCGCTGTCCAGCACCTCAAGCGGCTCGGACTGACGCAAGGCATTGCGCCGGTGGCCGTCGATCACCAGGTTCAATGCCGTGCGGTAAAGAAACGCGCGCGGCTGTTCGATCGGGGTATCGCTTACGCGCTCCAGTACCCGCACATAAGCGTCATGCACCACATCTTCGGCCACCTGACGGTTGCCCAGCTTGGCGTTCAGGAAACACACCAGCTCGCGATAGTAGTTTTCCAACATGACTCCTGACCCCACGGCCTTGGTACAAACGACACCCAGCCCCTGTAGGAGCGAGCTTGATCGCGAAAAACCCAAGAGCACATCCCTTTACCTGGATGCGCTCGCAATCAATGGCGGTTTTGCCATCACCGATGATGGCAGTTTGTGAGAGTGTGCAATTTATAGTAATTCTCATCTACTTTTAAAGAAGTCTTGCACTCACGTACGGTTTTTTTCGCCGACACAGCTGTTACTGCGTGTGTAAACGCCTAAATATTCGCGCATTTTTCTCGTATAACAGTCAGCTCTTCGCCACTTCGGCCCCCTTTCCCTGGCTGGAACCAACGCATGAAACGCCCTCGCCCCGCCCGCCTCGCCCTGCTTGCCGTGGCGTGCCTGATCCCCATTGTTGCGCTGGCTGCCTGGCAGCTGTTGCCGTCGGCTCGAGATAGCTTGCCCACCGTCACTGTGGTGCGCGGCAACATTGAGAACAGCGTCACCGCACTGGGCACCCTGCAACCACGACGCTATGTGGACGTCGGCGCCCAGGCCTCCGGGCAGATCCGCAAGATCCATGTCGAGGCCGGTGACCAGGTCAAGGAAGGCCAGTTACTGGTAGAAATCGACCCTGCCACGCAACAGGCCAAGCTCGACGCCAGCCGTTACGCCATCGAAAACCTGGAGGCTCAGTTGCAGGAGCAGAAAGCCCAGCATGAACTGGCGCGCCAGAAGTATCAGCGCCAGCAACGCCTGAGTGCCGGTAACGCCACCCGTGAAGAAGACGTGCAAACTGCCAAAGCCGAACTGAGTGCGACCCAGGCGCGGGTCGACATGTTCAAGGCCCAGATCCGCCAGGCCCAGGCCAGCCTGCGCAGTGATGAAGCAGAGCTGGGTTACACCCGCATCTACGCACCAATGACCGGCACCGTCGTTGCCGTGGATGCGCGGGTTGGCCAGACCCTCAACGCGCAACAGCAAACCCCGCTGATCCTGCGCATCGCCAAGCTGTCGCCCATGACCGTATGGGCCGAAGTTTCCGAGGCCGACATCGGCCACGTCAAACCCGGCATGAGCGCTTATTTCACCACGCTGAGCGGCGGCAGCCGGCGCTGGAGCAGTACCGTGCGCCAGATTCTGCCCATCCCCCCCAAGCCCCTGAACGAAACCCAGGGCAACGGCAGCCCGAGCAGTTCTGCCAAGAGCGGCACAGGCCGAGTGGTGCTGTACACCGTGCTGCTGGACGTCGACAACGCCGATAACGCGCTGATGGCAGAGATGACCACCCAGGTGTTTTTCGTCGCCGGCCAAGCCAGGGATACCCTGACCGTGCCCGTCGCCGCCCTGCAAGGCACCTCCGGCACCGAATCGCAAATCGCCCGGGTGGTCGCCAAAAACGGCGCCATCGAGGAGCGTAAGGTGCGCCTGGGTATCAGCGACCGTCTGCACGTCGAAGTGCTGGAGGGCCTGAACGAAGGCGATCACCTGTTGATCGGTCCGATTGATAGCAATGGGGGTTGAAGTGACCACGCCCCTGATTGAGCTCAAAGGCATCCGCAAGTCCTACGGAGGCGGCGACAGCCCGCAAGTCGACGTATTGCGCGGTATTGACCTGTCGATTCATGCCGGGGAATTCGTCGCCATTGTGGGCGCTTCGGGTTCGGGCAAATCGACGCTGATGAATATCCTGGGCTGCCTCGACCGCCCTACCGAGGGCGACTACCTGTTCGCCGGCGAAAACGTGGCCCACCTGGGCAGCGACGAACTGGCGTGGCTACGCCGCGAAGCCTTCGGGTTTGTGTTCCAGGGCTACCATTTGATTCCCTCGGGCTCGGCCCAGGAGAACGTCGAGATGCCGGCGATCTATGCCGGTATCAGCGCCACTGAACGCCATGCTCGCGCCAAGGCGCTGCTCACCCGCCTGGGCCTGGCCGAGCGCACCGCCAATCGCCCGCACCAGCTTTCCGGCGGGCAACAGCAACGGGTATCCATCGCTCGCGCGCTGATGAACGGCGGCCATATCATCCTCGCCGACGAGCCCACCGGCGCCCTCGACAGCCACAGTGGCGCCGAGGTCATGACCCTGCTCGACGAACTGGCGAGCCAGGGCCATGTGGTCATTCTGATTACCCACGACCGCGAAGTGGCGGCGCGGGCCAACCGCATCATCGAGATTCGCGACGGCCTGATTATCAGCGATTCGGCTGAAACCAGCGCGGTCAAACCCACCGTGGCGGCCGGCGCCTTGCACGCTGTGGACCTGCGCCAGCGCCTGGCCGACGGCGCCGAGCATAATGGCGCCTGGAAGGCCGAACTGGTGGACGCGGTACAAGCGGCCTGGCGGGTGATGTGGATCAACCGCTTCCGCACCGCCCTGACCCTGCTGGGGATCATCATCGGCGTAGCTTCTGTGGTGGTGATGCTGGCAGTGGGCGAAGGCAGCAAGCGCCAGGTTATGGCGCAGATGGGCGCGTTCGGCTCCAATATCATCTACCTCAGCGGTTCTTCGCCCAACCCGCGTACGCCGCTGGGTATCGTAACCCTGAGCGATGTCGCGGCCCTGGCGACCTTGCCTCAGGTCAAGCGCATCATGCCGGTCAATGGCACGGATGCGGGCGTGCGCTTCGGCAATGTCGACTACATGGCGTATGTGGGCGGCAACGACACCAACTTCCCGGACATCTTCAACTGGCCGGTGGTCGAGGGCAGCTACTTCACCGAGGCCGACGAACGCGCGGCAGCCACGGTCGCCGTGATCGGCTCAAGCATCCGCGCGAAACTGCTCAAAGACGTAGCCAACCCGATCGGCCAGTACATTTTGATTGAGAACGTGCCATTCCAGGTGGTTGGCGTGCTGGCGGAAAAAGGCTCCAGCTCCGGCAACAAGGACAGTGACGACCGTATTGCCATCCCTTACAGCGCCGCCAGTGTGCGCCTGTTCGGCAGCTACAACCCCGAGTACGTGGCAATTGCCACCACCGATGCACGCAAGGTGCATGAAGCCGAGCGCGCCATCGACCAGCTTATGTTGAAGTTGCACAACGGCAAGCGCGACTACGAGCTGACCAACAATGCCGCGATGATCCAGGCCGAAGCGCGAACCCAGAACACCCTGTCGCTGATGCTCGGCTCGATTGCCGCGATTTCCCTGCTGGTGGGCGGCATCGGCGTGATGAACATCATGTTGATGACCGTGCGCGAACGCACCCGCGAAATCGGTATCCGCATGGCCACCGGGGCGCGCCAGCGCGACATCCTGCGCCAGTTTCTCACCGAGGCGGTGATGCTCTCTGTGGTCGGTGGCCTGTTCGGTATCGCCCTGGCATTGCTGGTAGGCGGTGTGCTGCTGCTGGCTGAAGTGGCGGTGCAGTTTTCCCTGGTGGCGGTGTTCGGCGCGTTTGGCTGTGCGCTGGTCACCGGCGTCGTATTCGGCTTTATGCCGGCCCGTAAAGCTGCCCGGCTCGATCCGGTTAAGGCGTTGACCAGTGAATAAACGATCCATCGCACCGCAACTGTCGGTGCTTAGCCTGTGCCTGTTACTCAACGCCTGTGCCGGCACCCCGCCTACCCTCGACAGTGGCATTGCTGCGCCCGCTGCCTGGCAATATGCCGAGCGCGACGCCGACCAGGCCATCAACCAGCGCTGGTGGACGCAGTTTGGCAGCCCTGCGCTGAACAGCCTGATCGACCAGGCCCGGCGCGACAGCTTCGACGTGGCTGCGGCCATGGCGCGGGTGCGCCAGGCCCAGGCCACAGCGGTGATTGCCGGCGCACCGTTGCTGCCCGAGGTGAAGTTCAACCTCACCGCCAGCCGTCAAAGGCTGTTGCGCGGCAGCGGCAACTCGGACCTGGACGCCACCGCGAGCAACAGGACCGTCAACAACTATGACGCCAACCTCTCGGCCAGCTACGAAATCGACTTTTGGGGTGGCCGCGCCGCTGCGCGCGACAGCGCTGTACATAGCCTGCACGCCAGTGAGTTCGATCGGGCCAACGTGGAGTTGACCCTGCTCAGCAACGTCGCCGACCGCTATGCGCAAACCCTGGCAGCGCGCCAGCGCTTGCAAATCGCCGAGCTGAACCTGGCCAATGCGCGCAACGTGCTGAACCTGGTGCAAAACCGCTACGACGCCGGTTCCGCCACGGCCCTGGAGTTGGCACAACAGAAAAGCCTGGTGGCCAGCCAGCAACGGCAACTGCCGCTGATTCAGCAATCGGCCGAAGAATCGCGCATCACCCTCGCCGCCTTGCTCGGCCAGCCCGTGCAGGCCCTGGCGCTGGGCAACGAGCCGTTCCAGGCGCTGACCTGGCCGAGTATCGGCCCCGGCGTGCCTAGCCAGTTGTTGCGCCGACGCCCTGATATCGCCCAGGCAGAGGCACAGCTGGCGGCGGCCAGTGCCGACGTCACGGTGGCGCGTGCGGCCATGTTGCCCACGGTGACGTTGGGCGCAACCCTCGGCTCGGGTGCGAACAAGGCTGAAGAGATTTTGCGCAGCCCGTTCTATACCTTGACCTCGGGCCTGGTCGCACCGATTTTCAACAACGGTCGCCTGAGCGCCGAGCGTGACAAGGCCCGGGCACGCCAGGATGAGCTGCTGCAAACCTACCGCGGGGCGATCATCAACGGCTTTGCCGATGTGGAAAAAGCCCTCAGCAGCCTGACGCGCCTGGACCAGCAACGCCAGTGGCAAAGCGAAGAACTGCAACAGGCGCAGACGGCCTTTGAGATTGCGCAAAGCCGCTACGAGGCTGGCGCCGAAGACCTGCTGACGGTGCTGGAAACCCAACGCACCCTCTACGCCGCTCAGGACCTGAACGTGCAACTGCGCCTGGCGCGACTGCAAGCCAGTATCGCGCTGTACAAGGCATTAGGGGGTGGCTGGAAGACCGATAGCTGATAAGCGAAATCGGTATTTCTTACACGAACTGTTTCTTAGCCTTACATTTTCCACACCCAGGTCCTTGGTAAAAAAGCCGTTACATACGGCTGCCCCCGGACCTCGTGATGACACCCAGCGTTCTTGTAAAAAGCCTGGTCTGCATAAGCTGCTGGCTGATAGCACATGCAGCTCGCGCCGAGCCCCTGATCGCGCCCACTGCAATCGACTGGCTGTTGGATTGCCCCCTCACTGCCACTGCGCGTCTGGACCCTGAGGTAGTCGGGCGCACCCAATGTGGCCTGGTCAGTGTGCCCCGGGACCACGCGGCCCCTGGACGCGGTCGTATACGCCTGAGCGTGACGCGTGTGGGCGCAAGGCAACCGCTCAACCGTGAGGGGGTGGTGTTCATCCAGGCGGGCGAACCGCCCCAGCCCGCCAACGCACCTTTCGTGCTGCAGGTGGCCAGCCGCTGGGAGTCGCTTGCCACCCGCGCTTATCGCACGCTGGTCGACCGTTATGACGTGATCGAACTGAGCACCCGTGACCTGCGCCAGCCAAACGCGGTCGAGCAGGCGGCGCTGGACATGGAATACGTGCGCGGGCAGCTCGGCGAAGCGCGCCTGCACTACCTGGGCAGCGCTGCCGCGACCCGCCTTGGCAGCCGCTACGGCACGCTGTTTCCCGAGCGCATTGCACGCATGGTGCTGATTAATGCAGAGCCTGGCGACCCCATCGCCGCAGGCGTCGAGCAGCTATTGCTCAAGGAGTCCAGGCACTCGGGGGCCGACGGCTGTGTCAGCCGCTGGCTGGGGGATTTCCTCGCCTACGGCAAACAGCCACCAGCATCCGCACGTTGCCTTGACCTCGGTGCCTGGGAGTAACCGGCGCATTTGCGACCTGTTGCCATCGAAAACGACACCCTGCGTTGACGCTCCGATGCAATCGTTATTAAGTGCTATTTATCCGCATTAATACGATAAATCGCACCCATGCTGACTCGCCCGCTACGCCGCAAACGCCAGAAGCTGTCCGATGTGATTGTGGAGTCGGTCAAGCGCTCGATCGTCACCGATGCCTTGAAGCCCGGCGACCGCCTGCCCACTGAGCGCGAGCTGATGGAAAGCTTCCAGTGCTCCAAGGGCTCGGCGCGCGAAGCGCTCAAGGCGCTGGAGGTCGAAGGGTTGGTCAGTACGCGCACCGGCCCCAGCGGCGGTGCCTACCTGAACCAGGCCGGCACCGAACCGGCCAGCCGCGCCTTGCGCAATTACCTGCACTTTCAGCACCTGGATGGCGAGCAGGTCTACCAACTGCGCAAGGTCATCGAAGTGGAACTGGCAGTGTCGGTGCTCGGGCGTTTGAGCGAAGACGATTACGTTGCCCTGCAAGCCAATGTGGATTTTTGCAGCGCTCCCGAGGACAGCGAAGCCGGCCAGCGCGAACAGCGCCTGGCGGAATTGGAGTTCCACAACCTGCTGGCCCGGGCCTGCCCCAACCCACTGCTGAGTTTTATGGCGCAGTTTCTCAATGACCTGCTGCGCGACCTGGTGGTGCTCAAGAAAGCCTACAAACCCAAGCGCAAGCAGTTCGACGCGGCCAACCTCGATTATCACAAGCAACTGCTGATCGCCTTTCGCGCCGGGGATGAAAGCGCGGTGCGCAGCTTGATGCATGAACACATGTGCGATGCCGAACACCATATGACCGCGCTGGAAGGCCAGGTGAGCCCGCACTTCCTTCTGGAGTTTGATCACCGTTAGGAACAACACCCGACCAATGTGGGAGCTGGCTTGCCTGCGATGGCATCGGCTCGGTCCCCCTGTAACACCGAGGCGCCCGCATCGCAGGCAAGCCAGCTCCCACATTTGACCGTGTCCATCTGTTGAACCGAGTTACCCAATAACAAGCCTGCCCACAGGCCCTTGCTCCACCGTATCGCCCTTGCCGCTCCTGCCAATAACTAAACCAGGGAGTCACCCCATGCAGCGTCGTACGTTATTGAAAGCCAGCCTTACCGCGGCCGCCGCCCTCAGCTTGCCGCTGAGCGTGCGTTCGGCCTTTGCCGCCGAGCCCTTTACCTTTTACGGCCTCAAGTCCATGTCTGGCGCGTTTGCCAGCTACGGCAAATTTGCCGACATGGGGTCGCGCCTGGCCGTGCAACAGCATCCCGAGATCCTCGGCCGCCCGCTGACCTACAAGGTTATCGACACCGAAGGCAACGCCGGCAAGGCGGTGCGCAAAGTGCAGGAGGCGATCGCGCAGGATGGGGCTCGGTTCTTCCAGGGCTGCACACTGTCGTCTTCCGCCCTGGCCGTGGCCAAGGAAGTCGACAAAGTCGGCGGCGTGTTCATGACCCCGGTGGGCGCCGATGAAGTCACCGGCAAGGATTGCAACAAGGCGACTTTCCGTTGGTCGGTACCGACCTACGGCGCGATCCGCGAAACCATGGTGCCGCTGATCAAACTGCTGCCGGACGCCAAACGCTGGTACACCATCACCCCGCAATACGTATTCGGCGAAGCCTTGCTTGAAGGCGCCAAAAATGTGCTCAAGGAGCACGGCCTGGAACACGTGGGCAACAGCTACCACTCGCTGCAGGAGCAGGAATTCTCCGGCTACCTGACCAACGCCATTTCCACCCGTCCCGACGTGCTGGTACTGCTCAACTTCGGCAGCCAGTCCTCCAACACCCTGCGCCAGGCCGTGAACTTCGGCATCAAGGAGCGCATGAAGGTGCTGCTGGTATGGTCGGCCGGCCTTGACCAATTCCAGGAGTTGGGCAGCGATGTGCTCGAAGGCGTGTACCTCGGCGCGCAGTACTGGCATCAGGTCGATACGCCCCTCAACCGCGAACTGGTCAAGCTGACCCAGGCCAAATACGGCATCAACCCCACCTACCCCCTGGCCGCCGACTACATCAGCACCAAAGTCATGCTCGACACCATCATCGCCACCGGCAGCCTCGACGGCGCGACCGTGGCCAAGGCCATGCAGGGCTTGAGCTATGAAGGTCCGACCGGCAAGGAGTCGATCCGCGCCGGCGATCACCAGGTGATCAAGGATTACTACCTGCTGATCGGCAAGGCCAGCGGCGACATGGCCGACAAGGACGACCTGGCCAAGGTGCTCAGCGCCGGCCAATCGTTCCCGCCGGTTGAGGCGACGGGCTGCTCGCTCGGCTGACCGCTTACATTTTGTCGCGCAGGGCCGCGCAAGCGGCCGTCTGCGGAGGGTTCCTGCATGCTTGATTTGTACCTGTTCCAGATTCTCAACGGCCTTGGGCTGGGGATGATCTACTTTCTGATCGCGGTCGGGCTGACGATCATTTTCGGCCTGCTCAACTTCGTCAACTTCGCCCACGGCGCGTTTTTCCTGCTCGGCGCCTACATCTGCTACACCGCCGTAAGCCTTACCGGCAGCTTCTGGCTGGCGCTGCTCGTCGCGCCGCTGGTGGTGGCTGCCCTGGCCTGGGTGATCGAGCGTTTGCTGATCCAGCGGATCTACCACTTGCCGCACATGTTCCAGATTCTGGTGACCCTGGGGATCGCGCTGATCATCCAGGAAGCCAGCGTGATGATCTGGGGCCCGGTGGGCAAAAGCGTTGCCGTACCGGAATTGCTGCGCGGCGTGCTGGTGGTGGGCGATTTCGTCTACCCCTACTACCGCCTGTTTCTGATCGTATTTTCCGGGTTGGTCGGCCTGGGCCTGTGGCTGCTGCTGGAACGCACGCGCTTCGGCGCCCTGGTGCGCGCCGGCAGTGAGAGCACTGAAACCGTGTCACTGCTGGGCACCAATATCTTCCGCCTGTTCTCCATGACCTTTGCCCTCGGCGTCGCCCTGGCCGGTGTCGCCGGGGTGCTGTTCGCACCGTTGCGTGGCGCCCAGCCCTTTGTCGGCCCGGAGATTCTCGGGGTGGCGTTCGTGGTGGTGGTGATCGGCGGCATGGGCTCGTTCAGCGGTGCGCTGGTCGGCGGTTTGCTGGTCGGCGTCGTGCAAAGCCTGATGACCACACTCTGGCCCCAGGGTGCGAGCCTGATGATCTACGGCGCGATGGCCGTGGTGATTCTGGTGCGCCCTTACGGCCTGTTCGGGAGAGCCTGACATGAGCGAGAAAAATCCCCTGCCGTTTGCCAAGACCCAATCCAAAGCCATGCTGCTGTGGGTATTGGCGGTACTGATCGGCCTGCCGTTGATACTGCCCTCGGCCACCCTGGCCACCGAGATTCTGATCTTTGCCATGGCCGCCCTCGCCTGCAACCTGCTGTTGGGCTACACCGGCTTGCTGTCATTCGGCCAAGGCATCTTCTTCGGGGCCGGCGCCTACTGCGCGGCGTTGCTGATGATCCACCTGCAACTGGGGTTGTTCACTGCATTGCTCGGCGCCGCAATTGCCGGTGGTTTCCTCGCGCTGTTGGTAGGCGCCCTGGCGATTCGGCGCACCGGCATTTACTTCGTGATGCTGACCCTGGCGTTCAGCCAAATGGCCTACTTCGTCGCCTATACCCTGAGCGACTGGACCGGCGGCGACAACGGCCTGCTCAGCGTGCCGCGCCCGGAAATTCGGGTGGGTGAGACCGTGCTGCTGTCCTTGGCCGATGCCCGCGCCTTCTATGGTTTTGTCGCCGTGCTGTTCCTGCTGATCTTTATAGGCGCACGCCGGGTGATCGCTTCGCCGTTTGGCAGCACGCTGATGGCGATCCGCGAAAACGAAACCCGTGCCTCGGCCATCGGCTATGACACGCGGCACTTCAAGATCCTGGTTTTCGTGCTGTCCGGTGCGGTCACCGGGATTGCCGGGGCGCTGTACGCCATGCTGCTGCACTTTGTGCCGCTGTCCAATATCGATCTGGCAATGTCCGAAAACATCCTGATCATGACCATCGTCGGCGGCACCGGCTCGTTGTTCGGTTCGTTGCTCGGCGCCGGCTCCATCGTACTGTTGGGGGATTTGCTCTCCGACCTGTGGCCGCGCTGGCTGATGCTGCTGGGGGTGATCCTGATCCTGGTGGTGATCTTCATGCGCGGCGGTTTGTGGGGCGGCCTGGCGTCGCTGTTCGAGAAGGTGCGCGGCACGCGCAAACGCGCGGTCGGCGCCAAGGAGCAAGGGCTATGAGCATCCTGCTGGAAACCCAACACCTGGAACTGGCCTACGGCGCGTTCCATGCGGTCAATGGCGTCAACCTCAAGGTTGAAGCCGGCACCATCCACACCATCATCGGCCCCAATGGCGCCGGCAAGACCAGCCTGTTCCATTGCCTCACCGGTGAACGCCAGGCCACCGCCGGGGCGATCCATTTCGACGGCAAGAACCTGATGCGCAAGCCCGCCCACGGCCGCGTCGGCCTGGGCATGGCGCGTTCGTTCCAGCTCACCAGCCTGTTCCAGAACCTCAGCGTGCGCGAGAACCTGCGCCTGGCCGCCCAGGGCCGCGACGGCGCCCGTGCCTTGAACTTCTGGCGTCGGGTAGACAGCAAGCGCGAGCACCTGGAGATGGCCGACCAGGTGCTGGAACGCCTGCAACTCACCGCCCGCGCCGACACCCTGGCCGGTGAGTTGTCCCACGGCCAGCAGCGGGTGCTGGAGGTGGGCATGTCGATCTGCTCCAAACCCAAACTGTTGATGCTCGACGAACCTACCTCGGGCATGGGCATCGACGATATCCCGATCATGACCCAACTGATCAGCGACCTGGGGCGCGACCACACGGTGCTGCTGATTGAACACAACATGAGCATTGTCATGTCCATCAGCCAACGCATCACGGTGATGAGCCACGGGCAGATCCTGGTGGAAGGCACGCCGGAGTTTGTGCGCGCCGATGAACGTGTACGCACTGCCTATCTTGGGGAGGCCGCCTGATGCTGATCGTCGAGAATATCCATTCCTACTACGACAAGAGCCATGTGCTGGAGGGCGTGTCGCTGAGCGTCAACCCTGGCGAACTGGTGACCCTGCTCGGTCGTAACGGCGCCGGCAAGACCACCACCCTGCGCAGCATCCTTGGCATCATTTGCCCGCGCCAGGGCCAGATTCACTTCAACGGTCAGGCATTGGTGGGGCAAAAAATCTTTGAAATTGCACGCCAGGGCCTGGCGCTGGTGCCGGAAAACCGAGGAATTTTCCGCCTGCTCAGTGTCGAGGAAAACCTGCGCATCGCCGTGCGCAAAAACAGCCGCTGGCAGCTGGACGACGTGTACGCCATGTTCCCGCGCCTCAAGGAACGGCGCAAAAACGCCGGCCATGCGTTGTCCGGCGGCGAACAGCAAATGCTCGCCATCGCCCGCGCCCTGCTCAACGACCCCAAGCTGCTGATTCTCGACGAACCCACCGAGGGCCTGGCCCCGGTGATCGTTGACGAGCTGGTGAAGATCCTGCGCAAGGTCAAGGACGATGGCTTGCCGGTGCTGCTGGTGGAACAGAACCTGATGGTCTGCGACAAGCTCGCCGACCGCCATTACGTGCTCGAACAGGGCCGCGTGGTGTACGAAGGCAGCGCCGCTGACTTCCGTGCCGACCCGTCGATCAAGAACCGTTATCTGGCCTTGAGTGCCTGACTGGAGATCTCTGATGAATAGTCTTGCGCAACCGCTTCAGAGCAATGCCCCGCTGATCAACCGCGACCGCCTGTGGCAATCCCTGATGGACCTGGCACGGCTCGGCGCCACGGCCAAGGGCGGCGTGTGTCGCCTGGCGCTTACCGACCTAGATCGCCAGGCCCGCGACCTGTTTGTACAGTGGTGCGAGGCCGCCGGGTGCAGCGTCAGCGTGGACGCCATCGGCAATATTTTTGCCCGTCGCCCTGGACGCAACCCCGCCCTGCCCCCGGTGATGACCGGCAGCCATATCGACACCCAGCCCACCGGCGGCAAGTTCGACGGCTGCTATGGGGTGATGGCCGGGCTGGAAGTCATTCGCACCCTCAACGACCTCAAGATCGAAACCCAGGCGCCCATCGAAGTGGTGGTGTGGACCAACGAAGAAGGCTCGCGCTTCCCGCCATGCATGATGGGCTCGGGGGTGTTCGCCGGGAAGTTCGACTTGCAGGACACTCTCGACAAGCTCGACGATCAGGGCCTGTCGGTGGGTGCCGAATTGCAGCGTATTGGCTACGCCGGTTCGCGCGCAGTGCCGGGCCATGCGGTGGGTGCGTATTTCGAAGCGCATATCGAGCAAGGCCCGGTGCTGGAAGACCAGGCCACCACCATTGGCGTGGTCATGGGCTGCCTGGGCCAGAAGTGGTTCGACCTGACCCTCACCGGCGTCGAGGCCCACGCCGGCCCTACCCCGATGCACTTGCGCAAGGACGCTCTGGTCGGTGCCGCCGAGGTGGTCAGCGCGATCAATCGTATCGCCCATCAACAACAACCCCATGCCTGCGGCACCGTCGGTTGCCTGAACCTGCACCCAGGCTCGCGCAATGTGATCCCCGGCCAGGTGCACATGACCATCGACTTGCGTCATTTACATGCAGATAAACTGCAAGCCATGGTCGATGAAGTGCGCGACGTGATCCAGGATTCGGCGGCGCGGCACGGGTTGACGTTCGAGCTGACGCCCAGCGCCGACTTCCCACCGCTGGACTTCAACCCGGCCTGCGTCAACGCCGTGCGCGACGCTGCCCAGGCGTTGGGCTTGAGCCATATGGACATCGTCAGCGGCGCCGGGCATGACGCGATCTTCGTCGCCGAACTGGGCCCGGCCGGGATGATCTTTGTGCCGTGCGAAGGCGGCATCAGCCATAACGAAATCGAAAACGCCGCGCCGGATGACCTGGCGGCGGGTTGCGCGGTGTTGCTGCGCGCCATGGTGAACGCGGCCCAGGGGGATCTGGCATGAGTGAGATTGGCCAACTGACAGCGGTGCAGCTGTTGCAGCATTTTCGCGACAAAAGCTTGTCCCCCGTGGAGGTTACTGAAGATGCGCTGCTGCGCATCGAGCGCTACAACCCGGTGGTGAATGCCTACTGTCATGTCGACCCGCAAGGCGCACTGGACGCGGCGCGAGCGTCGGAACAGCGCTGGCTCAAAGGCGAACCTTGCGGCGCACTGGATGGCTTACCGGCGTCGATCAAAGACCTGACACTGACGGTCGGCATGCCCACGCGCAAAGGCTCACGCACCTCATCGGCCGTGGGTCCATGGGACGTGGACGCGCCCTTCTCGGCCTTCATGCGCAAGGCCGGCGCTGTGCTGCTGGGCAAGACCACTACCCCGGAATTCGGCTGGAAAGGCGTGACCGACAACCCGCTGTACGGCATCACCCGCAACCCGTGGGACACGCGCACTACCGCCGGTGGTTCCTCCGGAGGTGCCGGTGCGGCAGCGGCGTTGAACCTGGGCGTGCTGCACCAGGGCAGCGACGCCGGTGGCTCAATCCGCATTCCCTGTGCGTTTACCGGCACCTTCGGGATCAAGCCGACCTTCGGTTATGTGCCGCAATGGCCGGCCAGCTCTATGACGATCCTGTCGCACCTGGGGCCGATGACGCGCACCGTGGAAGACAGCGTGCTGATGCTGCAAGCCGTGGCGCAGCCAGATGTGCGGGACGGCTTGATCGGCGCGCCGCGAACCACGCCCTGGCTCATTCCAGGAACGGACTTGAAGGGGTTGCGTGTCGCCTACAGCCCCACGTTCGGCTATGCGAAGGTCGACCCGCAGGTCGCCCAGGTGGTGGATCAAGCTGTGCTGGGCCTGGTGCAACTGGGCGCCCATGTCGAACACATCGACCCTGGCTTCAGCGACCCCCTGGAGGTGTTCAGCACCCTATGGGCTGCCGGCGCAGCACGCCTGACCGGCACAATGAGCGAGGCGCAAAAGCAACAGCTCGACCCCGGGTTGCTGCGTATTGCACAGCGGGGCGAACGCTTGAGCCTGAATGATTTCAACACGGCCCTGGAAGCCCGAGCGGCGCTGGTGGCACGGATGGCCGCGTTCCATGAGCATTACGATGTGCTGGTGTCGCCGATGATGCCGATCACCGCATTCGAAGCCGGGCACAACGTACCGCCGGGTTCGGGGATGAGTGAGTGGATGGAATGGACGCCGTTCACCTACCCGTTCAACCTCACCCAGCAACCGGCGGCGTCAGTGCCCTGTGGGTTGGCAGCGAATGGCTTGCCAGTGGGCTTGCATGTGGTGGGCGCGCGGTTTGCCGATGAGCAGGTGTTGAGGGTGTGTCACGCGTATGCAAAGGCATTCCCCACAGAATACTTGCACACACCGAGAAGCCCGACCTGAAATACCCACCACAGTGGGAGCTGGCTTGCCTGCGATAGCGCGGGTTCAGTCAGCACATTGACCTCTGACACACCGCCATCGCAGCTTCTACACAATTTTGTAGGTTATAGCAGCCAACGGTAACCACGATGCGAAGCGAGCCGCTCTTGATCTTGCTCTTGATCTGCTTTTGATCTCAGGCGCCCCGTCAAACCACGCTGGCCGGAATTCGCCAGGGATTTGGGGGGTAAACCGGCAGGGATGCCGGTTTAGCCGCCCCGCGCCATGGATGGCGCGTGGCGGCGGCCCCCCAAATCACTGGAGGATTACGGGCACACCGAGCCTAGGCGAGGTGCCGAGTGGTGGGGCAAGAGCGTTTTGCTTACTTTTGCGCTTTTTTTCAAAAGTGAGCCGCTGTCAGAGCGGAACCCTAAGTGGCCGTTACCGCAGCAATGGATATGTACACAATCCAACTGTGTTGACTGCCAGGCCGCCATCGCAGGCAAGCCAGCTCCCACATGGATCGCATTCCAATCGCGCATCGCTCTACAATGCCCCCATTCATCACCCGGGGCGCTTATGGACATAGAACTGGCACGCACCTTTCTCGAAATCACCCGCTGCGGCAGCCTCGCTGCAGCCGCGGAGAAACTGCACGTTACCCAGACCGCCATCACCGCCCGGGTGAAGAACCTGGAGAGCCAGCTGGGCAGTACGTTGTTCGTGCGCAACCGTGCCGGTGCGCGCCTGACCGCCGACGGTGAGGCCTTTGTGGTGTACGCCAACCAGTTGCTGCAAACCTGGGAAGCGGCGCGGCGTGACCTGCCGCTACCCGATGGCTATCGCAATGTGCTGCACATCGGCGGCGAGGTCAGTCTGTGCAATCCGCTGATGCTCGGTTGGGCCAAGGCGTTGCGCGAGCATATCCCCGGACATGCACTGCGTACCGAAGTGCGTGAAGGCGAATACCTGCTGCGTCAGCTGGAGTTGGGCGTGCTTGACGCCGCGCTGGTGTTCCAGCCGCAGTACTGGCCCGGTTTGCAGGTCGAGCAAGTGCTGGAAGAAAAACTGATCCTGGTGCAATTGGCGAGCAAACCCGAACCCTACGTGTATATCGACTGGGGCCAGGGTTTCCGCCAGCAACATGACGCCGCCCTGCCCGACCGCGCTCGTGCCGCCGTGAGTTTCAACCTGGGGCCGCTGGCATTGCAGTACATCCTGGAAAACGGCGGCGCCGGGTATTTCCGTACGCGAGTGGTGCAAAGCTACCTGGACAGCGGCGTGATGCAGCGCGTGCCCAAGGCGCCGGAGTTCAGTTTCCCGACGTACCTGGTGTATTCGCGGGCGCGGGATTCGGCGGTGTTGCAGCAGGCGCTGGCGTTACTGCGCGAGGTGGTCAAGGCTGAAGGTGACTGGTCGCAACGCTGGGACCCGCTGATTTGAATCACCCTGGGCCTGCACACATGCTAGCCTGCTGCTGTGTCCTCTCGCAGCCTTACCGATGAACAAGAAAAAGTCCGTCACCATCAGCGACATCGCCAAACGGGTCGGCATGACCACCATCACCGTGTCCCGGGCGCTGAGCAAACCTGACCTGGTCAAGCCCGCAACCCTGGCGCGCATTCTGGAAGTGGCACGCGAGCTCGACTACGTGCCCAACGCCTTCGCGCGCGGGCTCAAGCGCAGCGAAAGCCTGATCATCGGCGTGATCACCGCCTCGGTAGACAACCCGTTCTACAGCGAAATGATCAAGGCCATTTCTCGCGAGGCGAAACAACACGGCTACACCATCATGCTGGTGGACACCGATGAACTGGAAGAACTGGAAAGCAAGGCAGTCGATACGCTGCTGGGTTACCGCGTGGCGGGGATCATCCTGTCTCCGGTCTCCGACGAGCCAAGCTACCAGCCCGACTACCTGGAGCGCCTGGGCAACGGCAAAACCCCGGTGGTGCTGCTGGACCGCACGATTCACGACAGCCCGTTCAGCCTCGTGGTGCTCGACAACTACCACAGCGGCATCCAGGCCGCGCACTACCTGTTGCGCCAGACGCCGCACCTCAAGCGCCTGCTGGTGCTGACCGGCCCCGAGCACTCGCGCATCACCGTGGAGCGCCTCAAAGGCTTGCGCGAAGTGCTGGCCGCGCATCCCCAGGTGCAGGTGGAAGTGCAAGCCGGTGACTACACGCTGATGCCATCCTACCTGCACACACTCGACTACCTCGCCGAACACTCGGCGCCGGACGCGATCATGGGGTTTAACCAGTTGATCACGCTCGGCGCCCTGCGCGCGCTGCGCATGCACAACATCCCCCATGACAGCCTGACCATCTGCGGTATCGACCGCCTGCCCTTCGCCGATATCTTTGGCGTACCGATTGCCTGCGTGGCCCACGACGCGTCACTGGCCGGCAGCAGCGCGGTACGCTTGCTGCTCGACCGCCTGGAAGATCCGTACAAACCGCGGGACAAGGTGGTCATCGCCGGCCAGCTGGAAAACGGCTAGCGGCTGGTGTAGCCGCCGTCGATGGGCAGGCTGACGCCACTGATCATGCTGGCGGCATCGCTGAGCAGGAACAGCACCGGCAACGCCACTTCTGCAGGCTGCGCAAAACGCCCCAGGGGAATTGCCGCCAGCGCCGGATCGCGCTTGGCCGGGTCGGACCAGGCCATGGCCGCCATCGGCGTAAGCGTCACCGTGGGGTTGACGCTGTTCACCCGAATACCAAAGCGACCCCATTCGGCGCATTGCACGCGGGTGATTGCATCCAGCGCGGCCTTGGAGGCGCAATAACCGAGATGGTCGTCCAGCGCCACCAACGACGCCTGGCTGGAGACATTGACGATGCTGCCGGCGATATGCGCCTCGATCATCCTGGCCGCGACGCGGCTGGCCACCTGAGCAGCGGCGCGAGCGTTGACGTTCATTACCTGGTCAAACGCCTCGGCGCTGATGGCGGCGGCGGGCTCCAGCCGCGAGATACCGGCGCAGTTGACCAGACCGTGCAGTGGAGGCAGGTCTTGCAGCGCTTTATCGACGGCCAAGCTGTCGGCGATATCCAGGCTCAGGGTGTGGCAACCCAGTTCGGCCAAAGCCTGGGCGTCGCGGCCGAGGGCGAACACTTGCGCGCCGCTGGCGATCAGTTGAAGCGCGATTTCGCGACCGATGCCACTGCTGGCACCGGAGACGAGGATGCGATGCCGAGTAAAGTCGAAGACTGCGTTCATAGATAAAAATCTCAAGAACAATGAAGATCCACTGTGGGAGGGGGCTTGCCCCCCGATAGCGGCCTCAGGGCCGACCTGGATGTTGGACTTTGACCGAGTACATATCCGTTATTTGGGTCACGGCGGCTATGGGTTCCGCCCTTACGGCGGCTCACTTTTGAAAAGCGCAAAAGTAAGCAAAACGCTCTTGCCCCACCACTCGGCACCTCGCTTAGGCTCGGTGTGCCCGTAATCCGCCATGGATTTGGGGGGCCGCCGCCACGCGCCATCCATGGCGCGGGGCGGCTAAACCGGCATCCCTGCCGGTTTACCCCCCAAATCCCTGTCGAATTCCGGCCAGCGTGGTTTGACGGGGCGCCTAAGATCAAGATCAAAAGCAGAGCAAGAGCAAGAGCGGCTCGCTTCGCATCGTAGTTACTGTTGGCTGCTACCAAGTTGTGTAGATACCTATGCTCATTGGGACAAGCCCGCTCCCACATTTTTGTTTGGACTGTGTTGGGTCAGGTGGCTTGCAGGTTGTGCATGATCGGTTTCAGGGCCGGATACAGCTTCAGGTACTCGCCAAACGCCTGGTCGTAGACCGCGACATTTTCGCGCCTGGGCTGCGCCCGCTGCTCCAGTTGCACCCAGCCCGTGTCCATCGCCTCATCACTGACCAACCCCACCGTATGCGCCGCCAGCAACGCCGCGCCCAGGGCCGCTTCAACCTCCTGGACAATGGTGTACACCGGGTAGCGGGTGACATCGGCAATGATCTGCATCCACAAATCCGAATGGCTCGCCCCGCCCACCACGATCAAACGCGGGTCGAGGGAATGCGCGCCCTGGGTGCCCGCTTCAATATTGTGGCGCAGGGCAAAACTCACCCCCTCCAGCACCGCGCGGTACAGGTGGATGCGGCTGTGATACAGATTAAGCCCGACAAAACTGCCGCTGGCGCGGTCGTCCCATACCGGGCTGCGTTCGCCCATCAGGTACGGCAGGAACACCACGCCTTCACTGCCCGCCGGGATCTTGCTGGCGCTCTGCTCCAGCAACACCAGGCTGTCTTGCCCTGTCGCCCGGGCTTGCTGCTCTTCGGCCTGGCAGAACTGCTCGCGAAACCAGCTGACCGACGCCCCGGCGGTGATCGCACCGCCGAAGATATACAGGTCGCGGTGGCCGTTATAGACGTGCGGCATGCTCACCAGCCCGTGGTGCGCATCCACCTGCTGGTTGAGATAGCCCCAGCACATGCTGGTGCCGATCATCGCCACATGGTTGCCCGGCTCGGTAACGCCTGCGGCCAGGGTGGCCATGGCGGCATCCACGCCACCGGCGAGGATCGGCGTGCCCGCCTGCAAACCCAGGCGGGCGGCCCAGTCTGCGCACAAACCACCCACCACCTCACCGGAATACACCAGCCGCTCAGGCATCATCGAGCGTGCGATGCCCAGCGCATCCAGCATCTCGCCTGACCAGTTGCGCGCCGCCACATCGTAGACACCGCCGATATTGCCGGCGCTGCTGTGGTCCACCGCCAACTCGCCGGTCAGGCACCAGTTGATATAGCTGTTGGGCGGCAACAGGTAGCGGGTGTTCGCCCACACCTGGGGTTGATGCTGCTTAAGCCAGAGCATCTTGGTGAAGCCGTAGTAACTGTCCACCGAGTTGCCGGTGATCGCGAACAGCCGCTCCAAATCCACATGCTCACGCACCCACTCGACCTGCTCGCCAGCGCGGCGGTCCATCCAGATCAGGCACGGGTGCAACGGTGTCATCTGCGCATCCACGGCAATCCCCGAGCCGCCGTACAGGCTGCTGATGCACAGCGCCTTGACCTGCCCCGCCGGTACGCCCGACTTGGCCATGCACTGGGCAACGCAGGCGTGCACAGCATCCAGCCACACCTGCGGCCATTGTTCGGCCCAGCGCACTTTGGGGGTATCCACCCGATAGCTCTGGCTGTGCTGGGCGATGAGGGTGCCCTGGGCATCCACCAGCAGCGCCTTGGTACTCTGGGTGCCGATGTCGACACCCATGACGTAGTTCATGCTGTTACTCATGGGCGGGCAGCACCGGTTTCAACAGCACCTTGATCGACTTGGTCGAGTTGGCCAGTTCGAACGCTTCGGCCCAGTCATCCAGCGGGAAATCATGGGTGACAATGCCTTTAGACGTGACCAGGCCACGCTCGAACAGGTCGATGGCAATCGGGTAGCAATACGGCCCCAGATGCGCGCCGCGTACGTCCAGTTCCTTGCGGTCGCCGATGATCGACCAATCCACGCTGGTCTCGGCGCCAAACACGCTGAACTCGACAAACCGCCCGAGCTTGCGGATCAGGTCCAGGCCCTGGGTGACACCGGCCGGTACGCCGGTGGTTTCGATGTAGACGTCGCAGCCGTAGTTGTCGGTGAGGCCGTTGATGATCTCACGGGCGTTGTCACGGGTGGGGTTGATCACCACATCGGCGCCGAAGCGCTTGGCCAGTTCCAGGCGCTCGTCAACCATGTCGATCACCACCAGTTTTTTCGGGGTCTTCAGCGCCGCCACCTGGACCATGCACAGGCCAAGGGTGCCCGCACCGGCAATCACCACCACGTCATCGAGCTGGATGTCGCCGCGGTTCACGGTGTGGATCGAGCAGGCCATGGGTTCCACCAGCGCCGAGTCTTCCAGAGACACCGCTTCGGGAATCTTGTGCACGATGGCGGTCTTGGGGATGCGCATGTACTGGGCCATGCCGCCTTCGGCCACTTCACGCTGGAAGCCGAAAATATTGTGTACTTCGCACATCCAGTATTTGCCCGACTTGCAAAAACGACACTTGCCGCACG
Source organism: Pseudomonas paralactis (assembly GCF_001439735.1). Classification (GTDB taxonomy): domain Bacteria; phylum Pseudomonadota; class Gammaproteobacteria; order Pseudomonadales; family Pseudomonadaceae; genus Aquipseudomonas; species Aquipseudomonas paralactis. Next base: position 5,885 of record NZ_JYLN01000015.1, on the reverse strand, counting down.
GCACGATCTGTTCGGCGATGACCTTGTCGCCGACCTTGGCCTCGAAGTGTTCCTCGGCGTCCTCGCCCGCTTCCACTACGTAGCCGAAAAACTCATGGCCCGGCACCACGGGCGCCTTGACCCAGGGGTTGTCACCGCCCCAGAACATCGCAGCGCCAGAGTGGCACTTGCAGTCACTGGCGCAGATGCCGCAGGCGGCGATGCGGATCACCAGTTCATGGGCGCGGGCCTGGGGTTTGCCGATGCGTTCCAGGCGGTAGTCTTTGGGGCCGTGGCAGACGACGGCTTGCATATCAGTGTGCTTGTCCATGGTGTTCGGTCCTGTGTGGTGAGGTATTTATCGATGGCGCTGACGGCTGATAAAGATCGCCAGCAAAATGATCCCGCCCTTGATCACGCTCTGCACGTAAGGCGACACGCCCAGCATGTTCAAGCCGTTGTTCAACACGCCCAGCAGCATGGCGCCGAGCAAGGTGCCGATGATCACCCCGCGCCCGCCGGCGATCGACGCACCGCCGAGTACCACGGCGGCAATCGCATCGAGCTCGAACGACACTCCGGCGTTGGGCTGGCCGCTCATCAGGCGCGAGGTGAGCACCAGGCCGGCAATCGCCGCAGTCAAGCCACTGATGCCGTACACCAGCAGCTTGAAACGCGCCGCACGCACCCCAGACAAGCGCACCGCTTCTTCATTGCCGCCGATGGCGTAGATGTAGCGGCCGACACGTGTGTGTTGCAGCAGCACATAGGCGGCCAGGTAAGTGAGCAGCATGATCAGGATCGGCACCTGCATACCGAATACGCTGCCGCGCCCGAAAAAGGCGAACCACTCCGGCAACCCGGAAATCGGATAGCCGTCGGTGTACATCAGCCCGAATCCACGGGCGATGCCCATGGTCGCCAGCGTGACGATGATCGGCGGCATGTGCAGGTAAGCCACGAACAGCCCGTTGCCGATGCCGAAGGCCACGCCTACCAGCAACCCGGCGCCAATCGCCAGGCCGGGCGGCACACCGGCCACCATCAAACCGGCTGTAAGCGTGCCGGACAACGCCATCACCGGCCCCACCGACAAGTCGATGCCGCCGGTGAGAATCACGCAGGTCATGCCCACCGCAATAATCGCGTTGATCGACACCTGGCGGGCGATGTTGGAAAGGTTGCTGGCGGTTAGAAAAGTGTCGCTGGCGAGGATCATCACCAGGGTCACCACCACCAGCCCCACGAAGGGGTAGAACGCCGGCGAGCGCAGCAGCCGTGCCACATTCAGGCGCAAGCGCCCGGTGTTTGCGGTGTTAATGGACGTATTCACTTGAGCCCCCTGTTGCATGGCGCATGACCTCTTGAGGATTGACGGCGGACGCTTCCAGCACCTTGACGATCGCGCCCTTATGGAACACGGCGACGCGGTCGCACATGCCGATGACTTCCGGCAGTTCGGAGGAAATCATGATGATGGCGTAGCCTTGTTCGGTGAGGCTGCGCATCAGCGCGTAGATCTGCGCCTTGGCGCCGACGTCGATACCGCGAGTGGGTTCGTCGAACACCAGCACGTCGCAGTGGTGGTTGATCCAGCGTGCGATCACAACCTTCTGCTGGTTGCCGCCGCTGAGGTTAAGCACCCGGCTTTCAGCGCTGGGCGCCTTGATCGACAGTTGGCGCATGAGTGCTTCGACGCTTTCGCATTCCCTGGCCTTATCGATCAAGCCTGAAGCGTGCTGGTACTTGGGCAGGTTGTTCAGGGAGATGTTTTCGCGAATGCTGAAATCGGTGATCAGCCCTTCGCTCTTGCGGCTTTCCGGGAGCAGGCCGATGCCGTGCGCCAGGGCTTGAGCCGGGTCATCCAGGCTGACCTTTTCGCCGCGCAGCCACACCTCTTTGCTCACTGAGGGCAGCGCGCCCATCATGCCCAGTGCCAATTCGGTGCGACCCGAGCCGACCAGTCCGGCAAAGCCCAGGATTTCGCCCTTGTGCAGTTGGAAGCTGTTGTGTGGGCCATTGCGCACCAGCTGGATGTCTTTGACCTCCAGCAACAGCGGGCCGCGTTCGATAGCGGGTTTGGGCGGGAAACTGCATTCCAGGCGGCGCCCCACCATCATCTCCACCAGACGGTCGATATCGCTGTCGGCCACGTCGGTGATACCCACATTGGCGCCGTCGCGCAGTACGCTGATGCGGTCGCAGACCTGAAAAATCTCTTCCAGGTGGTGCGAGATAAAAATCACCGCCACGCCCTGGCGCTTGAGTTCACGCATGATCTCGAACAGCAGCTCGGCTTCACTGGGGGTCAGCGTCGCGGTCGGCTCATCGAGCACCAGCAGGCGCGCGTCCAGGGCCAGCGCCTTGGCGATTTCGACGAACTGCTGCTCGGCCACGCTCAGGTGCTTGACCGCGCAATGCAGGTCGATGCTCACCCCCAAACGCTCGAACAACGCCTGCGCCGCCTCGGCCATCTCGCGTTTGCGCAACAGGCCAAAGCGGTTGCTCAACTCATGGCCGAGAAAGATGTTCTCCACCGCCGTGAGATAGGGAATCAGGCTGAACTCCTGGAACACGATGCCGATACCGGCGGCGATTGCGTCGCGGTAAGTGGCGAACTGCTGGGCGTGGCCATCGATGAGGATCTGCCCTTCGTCCTGATGCTCGACGCCGCCGAGGATCTTCATCAGGGTGGATTTGCCCGCGCCATTCTCACCCAGCAAGGCATGGATTTCGCCACGTTCCACTTGCAGGTTGATGGCCTTGAGGGCCTGTACCCCCGGGTAACGCTTACAGATGTTTTCCAGCTTCAGAAGACTGCTCATACCGCCGACCTCGCGCTCAGAAGGAAGACCTGGGCCCCACGGCTTGCGTGGGGCCTGGGGGATTTACCAGCTGAAGTCCCTGGCCTTGGCCTGGTCGATCAAGGTGATGTCCACCGGCACGCTGGCCGGGACTTGAGAGCCCCATTTTTTGGCCAGGGCAATGCCCAGGGCGAGACGGATCTGGTCGCGGGGGTATTGGGCCGAGGTGGCGATGAAATGGCTGCCGGGTTTCTGGATCGCCTTGATCGCTTCCGGCGCACCGTCGACGCTCACCAGTTTTACGTCCATGCCGCTGGCTTCAATGGCCGAGAGCGCACCGAGGGAGCCGTTGTCATTCACACTGAAAATGCCCTTGAGGGTCGGCTGGGCCTGCAGCATGTTTTCGGTCACGGTCAGCGCCTGGTCACGCTCCTGCTTACCGTTCTGGATGCTCACGATCTTGAGGTCCGGGTGTTTGGCCACCGCCTCTTTGCAACCGCGCACACGTTCCAGAATCGGCACCACGGCGATGCCGTCAAGGATGGCGATATTGCCTTTGCCACCGATGTTCTTGGCCAGGTATTCGCAGGCCTGGAAGCCGGCGTCGAAGTTCTTCGACCCCACGAACGAATCCAGCGGGCCGTCCGCCTGGGCATCCACCGCCACCACCACCACGCCTGCGGCGTGGGCCGACTTGACGGCGGACTGTACGCCGACCGAGTCGGTGGGGTTGATCAGCAGGATATCGATGCCTTTTTGCAGCATGTCTTCGACGTCACTGACCTGCTTGGATACGTCGTGGCGGGCGTCGGTGATGATCAGCTTCGCACCGATGGTCGCGCCCGCTTCTTCCAGGGCGTTTTTCATGGTGACGAAATAGGGGTTGTTGATTTCCTGGAAGGAGGCGCCGATACGAATAGGCGCGGGCGGTGTGGCGGCAATGGCTTGAGTACCGAAAGTGATGCCGACAGCCAGTAAACACAGGGTTTTCGGGAGCATTTTCATGGTGTGAGTCTCTGTTTTGTTTTTATTGTTAGAGCAAATGTTATCGTTAACATTTTGCCAGAAGCTAACAACTAAACAGAGGTGACGCAAGCCCCCGTTGGTCGCTTGAAGCGTAGTAATGGATGAGGTCAGGTAGGGACAAGCTTGAGCTTGTAACGGCCTTGGCACCCACCCGTCTGGATGGGTCGTACGCGGTGAAGGTGTGTGAGGAGGTTTGCCCTGATGCCGGTCAGTTAAGGCTTTTGTAGGAGCGAGCTTGCTCGCGAAAAACTCACAGGCGCCGCGTTCATTCAGCAAGCACGCGTTATCGTTGAGGTTTTTCGCGAGCAAGCTCGCTCCTACACTGGCATTAAGACTTGCCCCTCTCCCACATTTGATCACTCTATGGCTTGGATCAGCGTTGTTTCATGCGGTCGATAACAACGGCCAGGAGCAGGATAGAACCGCGAATCACGTACTGGTAAAACGTGTCGATATTCTTCAGGTTCATCGCATTTTCGATGATCGCCAGGATCAGCACCCCGGCAATCACATGGCGAATCATGCCGATGCCGCCGCTCAGGGATACGCCGCCCAGCACACAGGCCGAAATCACCGTGAGTTCGAAACCCTGGCCGATCATGGGCTGGCCCGAGGTCATGCGTGAAGCCAGGATCACTCCTGCCAGGGCGCCGATCAGGCCGTGCACGGCGAAGATCAGGATCTTGGTACGATCAACGTTCACCCCCGCCAGCAGCGCCGCTTCCGGGTTGCCGCCGATGGCCATGGTGTTGCGCCCATAAGTGGTGTAGTTGAGCAGCCAGCCAAAGAACAGAAAGCACACGATGGTGATCAGGATCGGCACCGGCACGCCGAACAGCTGGCCGTTGCCAAATACAAAGAACTGCTCCTGGGACACCCCCACCGCCTTGCCGTCGGCGAAGATATACGCCAGGCCGCGCACGATCTGCATGGTCGCCAGGGTGGTGATCAAGGCGTTGACGCGCAGTTTGGCGATCACGATGCCGTTGATCAACCCCACCATCAGGCCCATCAGCAAGGCCGCGCCGATGCCCAGCATCACGCTGTCGGTATCGCGCATCACAATCGCCGCCACCACACCGGCGCAGGCGATCACCGAGCCCACCGACAAGTCGAAATGCCCGGAGGCCAGGCAGAACAGCATGGTGCACGCCGCAATGCCCACGGTGGAAATTGCCAGGCCCAAGCCGCGCATATTCAGCGGCGAGAGGAAGTTATCGATCAGCAGCGCGCACAGCACGAAGATGCCCACCGCTGCCAACAGCATCGCCCAGTTGTCGAGCAAGGCGCGCATATCGAGGGGTTTGCGTGCCGAAGGCAGCGCGTTGTTTTGAATGGTCATGGTCTTCTCTCAGTTCGCCAGGCCGCGCGGCAAGGCCAGCTGCAGCAGGTTGGATTCAGTCGCGTGCTCGCGCGGTTGTTCGCCGCGCATGGCGCCTTCGCACAGCACCAGGATACGGTCGGAAATACCCATCACTTCCATCAGGTCGCTGGACACCACGATCACCGCAATGCCGCTGGCCGCCAGGTTATGGATGATTTGGTAGATCTCCGACTTGGCGCCGATGTCGATACCGCGGGTGGGTTCATCAAGCAGCAGCACCTTCATCGGCATCGACAGCCAGCGGCCGAGAATGGCTTTCTGCTGATTGCCGCCGGAGAGGTACATGATCTTCTGCGCCGCGTTCGGGGTTTTGACCCGCATCGCCTGGATCTGCCGCTCGGCGTTGCCCTTCTCCCAGCCCTCGCGCAACAGCCAGCCAAAGCTGGAATGGGCGCCCCGGGCGCTGATGTTGATGTTTTCCGCGACGCTGCCCAGCGGGATGATCCCTTCTTTCTTGCGGTCCTCCGGGCACAGCAGGATGCCGGCGGCGATGGCATCGCGAGGTGAGCGCAATTGCAGCGCTTGCCCGCACAGTTCCAGGCTGCCGGCACTGGCGCGCTCCAGGCCGCTGAGCAGGCGAAACAGCTCGGTGCGCCCTGCCCCCACCAGCCCGAACAGGCCCAGGATCTCGCCTTTGCGCACCGCAAAGCTGATCGGCTCGCGCAAGCCCGGGCCGAGCAGGTCGTTCACCT
>NZ_JYLN01000014.1 GCF_001439735.1 Pseudomonas paralactis | reverse complement strand
ACGCTTCGCCCACGACCCGGCGGGCAACCTGCTGATGCAAGACCGCCCCGGCCCGGACATCGTTGCCGGCAACCGCCTGATGATCCAGGGCGACCGCCATTACGACTACGACGCCTTCGGCAACCTCATCCGCGAACGGCGCGGCAAGGGTCATCAACTCGTCACGGAATATCGCTACGACTGCCAGCATCGGTTGATTGGCTTCACCAAACCCAACGGGCAGACCGCAAGCTATCGGTATGACCCGTTTGGGCGACGTGTCAGCAAAACCGTGGATGGCAAGACCACCGAATTTTTCTGGCAAGGCGACAAGCTGATTGCCGAGCACCATGCGGAACGCCATCGCAGTTACCTCTACGAGCCCGAAAGCTTCCGGCCATTAGCACTGCTGGAAGGCTACGGACCACAAGCCACAACGCCCTACCACTACCAACTCGACCACCTCGGCACACCGCAGGAACTAACCAGCCCCGAGGGCGAAATCGTCTGGTCAGCTCACTACCGCGCCTACGGCCAGATCGCCCGGCTCGACGTAGGCAAAATTGATAATCCGCTGCGCTTTCAGGGTCAGTATTTCGATGCGGAAAGCGGGCTGCACTACAACCGCCATCGCTATTACAATCCGGATATTGGTCGCTACCTGACACCGGATCCGGTGAAGTTGGCGGGTGGGATCAATGGGTACCTGTACGTGCCCAATCCTACGGGTTGGGTGGATCCGCTAGGGTTGAGTAGATGTCCTGGGGAGGACGGATGCAAATCGCAGGCAGGCGTTGAAGAGCCGGCAGATACAGCTAAGATAAATACAGGCGAACCAAACCAGCCAACCGTAACAACCCGTCCAACGGAGTTTGCCAACAAGCAAAAACTAAACGAGCATTACGAAAAGCATGGGCCAGAATTCGGAGTAGAGACCCCCAATGAATATTTACTGACGGCACGACATGTCGTGAACGAAGGAATTCCTATCAATTACCTCTACAAAAGCAAATCGACAACAGGATATGTTTTACTCATGGGAACGAATAGAACGGGCCAAGCCAAATTCGCATTCGCGGGTACGAATTCAGCTGGCAACATAACCACCTTACATACCAAAAGTGGGAAAGACTTCTGGAGGGTAATAAATGGCGACGCCACTGACAAAACCATCACACCTTACAACCAATAATTATAAAAAAGCAAAAGTGGTAGCGCTCAACGAGCATATAGAAGAAGACGTGACTCTGATCATCGAAGGAACGACTATAAACTGCTTCGCCAGCTATTGCCCCTATGAACTTGAAGTGGGTAAGACGTATGACGTAGAACTCACATTAAATCTTTCCGAAAACTACGAAATTGAACGGACTGACGAAACTAAAACACTGATAAGACATACAAATCGCGGTTATTCCTATGTACTCTACGGACACCTGCGCAATGAAATCTTAATGACTTTCACATTTCTTAATGTCGAGGGCGTACACTACGACCACCCCGAATGCAACGACCACTTTATCAAACTAAAAGTCGAAAGAATCGACGCCTCTTTTCACTAACATGCGAAATAGCTCGCGCAATCGGCTCACCAAATGAGCCGAATAACCCCCTCTATTCGGCTCACCCCACCCAGCAGTAACAGCCCCACTCATTTGCCCCAATCCCCCATGTCTGCTAGTGTCGCGCCGGTTTACCGTCTACCGGAATTGCCGCCATGGCCCGCAAAAAAGTTGCACTCGATTTCGAACAATCCCTCGCCGACCTGCAAACCCTGGTCGAGCGTCTGGAGAACGGCGAGTTGTCGCTGGAAGACTCGTTGACGGCGTTTGAGCAAGGCATCGGCCTGACCCGCGACTGTCAGAGCGCGTTGGCGCAGGCGGAGCAGAAGGTCCAGGTGTTGCTGGAGCGTGACGGGGAGTTGGCCGAAGAACCTTTCGATGCGGAACAGCCGGAATGATCAGCGCGTATCAGGCCAGTAGCCAAGCCCGGGTGAATGCGGCGCTAGAGCCCTTGTTTGTGGCGCCAAGCCCGGAAATGACGCGCCTCTATGAAGCCATGCGTTACAGCGTGATGAATGGCGGCAAGCGGGTGCGCCCGTTGCTGGCCTATGCGGCCTGTGAAGCCCTGGGCGCACCGGCGGCCGAGGCCAATGGCGCGGCGTGTGCGGTGGAGTTAATTCACGCCTATTCCCTGGTACACGACGACCTGCCGGCGATGGACGACGACGATCTGCGTCGCGGCCAGCCCACCACCCACAAAGCCTTCGATGAGGCCTACGCAATTCTGGCCGGGGACGGCTTGCAGAGCCTGGCGTTCAGCGCATTGCTGGACCCGACGCTAAGCAGTGTCAACGCCGAGATCCGCTTGCGCATGGTCACCGCCCTGGCCCACGCCGCGGGCCCCGCTGGAATGGTCGGCGGGCAGGCCATCGACATGGGCTCGGTCAGCCTCAAGCTCGATCAAAAAGCCCTCGAACACATGCATCGCCACAAGACCGGTGCGCTGATTGAGGCCGCCGTGCAGCTGGGCGCCCTGGCCAGTGGCCGTGCCGACGCCGAGCAATTGGCGGCGCTGCAGACCTATTCCCGCGCGATCGGCCTGGCCTTCCAGGTACAGGACGATATTCTCGACGTGGAAAGCGATACCGCCACCCTCGGTAAACGCCAGGGCGCCGATATCGCACGAGACAAGCCGACCTATCCGGCCCTGCTGGGGCTGGAAGCCGCCAAGGCGTACGCCATTGAGCTACGCGACCAGGCGCTGGAAGCCCTGCGACCTTTCGACGCGGCAGCCGAGCCACTGCGCGACCTGGCGCGGTATATCGTCGAGCGCCGCCACTGACAGCCGCGGCCATTTGCGCCGCATATCGGCCAAGTTCGGCGCTCTGCGTGGGCAGTTTGCACGGCTTGAGGTAAACTGCCGCCTCTTCTATACCTATAACGATTCGCCTGATGCCCACGACGTTTCAAGAGATTCCCCGCAAACGCCCGTCCACGCCCCTGCTCGACCGCGCTGCCACGCCGGACGGCCTGCGTCGACTGGGTGAAGCCGAGCTGGAAACCCTGGCCGATGAGTTGCGCCTGGAATTGCTCTATACGGTCGGCCAGACCGGTGGGCATTTCGGCGCCGGGCTGGGCGTGATCGAGCTGACGATCGCCCTGCATTACGTGTTCGACACCCCGGACGACCGGCTGGTGTGGGACGTGGGCCATCAGGCGTATCCGCATAAAATTCTCACCGGCCGTCGCGAGCGCATGGGCAGCCTGCGCCAGAAGGACGGGCTGGCCGCCTTTCCGCGCCGCTCCGAAAGCGAGTACGACACCTTTGGCGTCGGCCATTCCAGCACCTCCATCAGTGCCGCGCTGGGCATGGCGATTGCCGCCCGTCTGCAAAACAGCGATCGCAAAGCGATTGCCGTGATCGGGGATGGTGCGTTGACTGCCGGCATGGCCTTCGAAGCGCTCAACCATGCGCCGGAAGTGGACGCCAACATGTTGGTGATCCTCAACGACAACGACATGTCGATCTCGCGCAATGTCGGTGGCCTGTCCAATTACCTGGCGAAAATCCTCTCCAGCCGCACCTACGCCAGCATGCGCGAAGGCAGCAAGAAAGTGCTGTCGCGCCTGCCTGGCGCGTGGGAGATCGCCCGTCGCACCGAAGAATATGCCAAAGGCATGCTGGTACCCGGCACCCTGTTCGAAGAACTGGGCTGGAACTATATCGGCCCTATCGACGGCCACGACCTGCCGACACTGATCGCCACGTTGCGCAACATGCGCGACCTCAAGGGCCCGCAGTTCCTGCATATTGTCACCAAGAAGGGCAAAGGCTTCGCTCCGGCGGAAGTCGACCCGATTGGTTACCACGCGATCACCAAGCTCGAACCCCTGGACGCTCCCGCCGCCGCGCCTAAAAAAGCCAGCGGGCCGAAGTATTCCGGTGTATTTGGCGAATGGCTGTGCGACATGGCCGCCGCCGACCCACGCCTGGTAGGCATTACTCCGGCGATGAAGGAAGGCTCCGATCTGGTGGCGTTCAGCGAGCGTTTCCCGCTGCGTTACTTCGACGTGGCAATTGCCGAGCAGCACGCTGTCACCTTCGCCGCCGGTATGGCCTGCGAAGGCGCCAAGCCGGTGGTAGCGATCTACTCCACCTTCCTGCAGCGCGGTTATGACCAACTGGTTCACGATGTGGCGGTGCAGAACCTCGATGTGCTGTTCGCCATCGACCGCGCCGGCCTGGTGGGCGAAGACGGCCCGACCCACGCCGGCAGTTTCGACCTGTCCTACCTGCGCTGCATCCCCGGCATACTGGTGATGACGCCCAGCGACGAGAACGAACTGCGCAAGATGCTCAGCACCGGCCACCTGTACAACGGCCCGGCCGCCGTGCGCTACCCGCGCGGCACAGGCCCGAATGCCGTGATCGAGAAAGACCTGGAGCCGATTGAAATCGGTAAAGGCATTGTGCGTCGCCAAGGCAGCAAGACTGCATTCCTGGTGTTTGGCGTACAACTGGCCGAAGCGCTGAAAGTGGCTGAGAAGCTGGATGCCACGGTGGTCGACATGCGTTTCGTCAAGCCGCTGGATGAAGCGCTGGTACGCGAAATCGCCGCGAGCCATGAACTGTTGGTGACCGTCGAAGAGAACGCCATCATGGGCGGCGCCGGTGCGGCAGTCAGCGAGTTCCTGGCCCGGGAGAACATCCTCAAGTCGGTGCTGCACCTGGGCTTGCCGGATGTGTACGTCGAGCACGCCAAGCCGGCGCAGATGCTGGCCGAGTGCGGGTTGGACGAGGCCGGCATCGAGGCGTCGGTGCGCGAGCGTTTGGCACGTCTGGCCCTGTAGAAAACGCGACTAACATGTGGGAGGGGGCTTGCCCCCGATAGCGGTGTATCAGTACCAGATATTCTGACTGACACACTGCAATCGGGGGCAAGCCCCCTCCCACATTTAGCTGATATCACCTTCAAAATCGCTATGGACGGCCCATGAAACGCCTGTGCCTTGCCCTGCTGTTGCTACCCGCCGCCGACCTGCTCGCCGACACCCGCGACCAGGCGTTGAAGCTCTCCGACGTGGTCATCAGCGCCAACCGCCAAGTGCAGGCGCGTAACGACAGCAGCGCCGCCAACACCGTCTTCACCCGCGCCGATATCGACCGCCTGCAACCGAGCAGCGTTACCGACCTGCTCAGCCGCGTACCCGGTGTGCAAGTCGCGCCAACCGGTGGGCGTGGCAGTTTGCCGGGGATTTTCATTCGTGGCACTAAGACTGCTCAAAGCCTGGTGATGGTAGACGGCCAACGCATTGCCAATGCCACATCGGGTGACAGCGGCCTGCAGTTCTTGAGTGTGGACCAGATTGAACGAGTAGAAATACTGCGCGGCTCACGTTCGGTGATTTACGGCAGCGATGCGATTGGCGGGGTGATTCAGGTGTTTACCCGGCGCAATGCCGAGCAAGGCTTGCAGCCGCGCTTGAAACTGGGCTTTGGCAGCAACCAGACCTGGGAGCGCAGCTTGGGCCTGTCGGGCGGCGATGAACACACGCGCTTCAACCTGGGCGCGAGCCTGGATGAAACCGCCGGTATCAACGCGAGCCACGCGTCGTTTCCCAGTGACGGCGACCATGATGCCTACCGCAACCAGTCCATCAGCCTGAACCTCAGCCATTCGTTCAGCGATGAGCTGGAGGTGGGTTTCAACCTGTTGGATAACCGTGGCAAGTCGGAGTACGACAACAGTTATGGCCGCTATGACGGCGCCACCGGGCAAAGCTTCGGCCAGAAACCTTACACCGACTACACCGTCAGCAGCGCTAGCGGCTATGTCGATGCCAAGCTCAATGACAGCTGGCAGTCGCGCCTCGAACTGGGCCACAGCGAAAACCGCGACACCAAGCGTGACACCCTCAGCGATGACTTCAGCGCGTTCAATACCTACCGCGACTCGGTCAACTGGCAAAACGACCTGAGCCTGAATGAGCAAAACAGCCTGATCGTCGGCGGCGACTGGTACGAAGACCGTTTCCACGGTTCCACCACCTTTACCGAAAACAGCCGCTGGAACCGGGCGGCCTTCGTGCAGCACCGCTTCCATAGCCAATGGTTTTCCACCGAGCTGGGCCTGCGCCGCGACCAGAACCAGCAGTTCGGCGGCCAGAACAGTTGGAGCGGCACCCTGACCGTGCCGGTCAACCCTGACAATGACCTGCTCTTGAGCTACAGCGAAGGCTTCCGGGCGCCGACCTTCAACGACCTCTATTACCCCGACACGCAGTACAGCAACCCCAACCTGCAGCCCGAGACGTCAAAGAGCTACGAGCTGCAATGGCGCAGCCAACTGAGCGACAGCACGCGCCTGGAAGCCTCGCTGTATCGCACCGACCTGAGCGACGCGATTATCCTTGACGCTGGCAAGCCGCAAAACGTGGCGTCGGCGCGGATCAACGGCTTTGAAGCGGCGCTCAAGCAGGAACTGTTTGGCTGGCAGGGCAACCTGGGCCTGTCGCTTATCGACCCGCGTGACCGTGACAGCGGCCACACCCTGGCGCGTCGCGCCCGGCGCACGGTGAACCTGGATCTGGACCGGCAATTTGATCAGCTCGGTCTCGGCGCCAGCTGGCAGGCGATCAGCAGCAGCTACGACGATGAAGCCAACCGCAACCGTCTGGGCGGTTATGCCTTGTTGGGGCTGCGCAGTAGTTGGGCGTTGAATCGGGAGGTGTCGTTGTCGCTGAAGGTGGATAACGTGCTGGACAAGTCTTATGCGCGGGCGAAGTACAGCTACCTCGGCGAGGCTCAGAATTATCGTGAAGAAGGTCGGGTGTGGATGGTTGGGCTGACATGGACACCTGAGTTCTGAGGGGCCTGCACCGATGTCATCGCAGGCAAGCCAGCTCCCACAATTGAAATGCATTCCCCTGTGGGAGCTGGCTTGCCTGCGATAGCGGTTTCACAGGTTAGGTGATAAAACCTGACACAACCGCCCCACCGCCTCCAACATCTGCCCACTCGGCCGCTCCAGGCCCTTGTCCGGCACCAACCGCACCCGCGATGCCATCATTGGCCACGCCTTCCAAGCGTCCTTCTGAGCCTGATCGCCCACCAGGATCACCTCGGGATCACGCGCCAGCACCGACTCGATATTCACCTGCGGCGCCGGCAACTTAAGGTCATCAAACACATTACGCGCCCCGCACACGCTGAGGGCATCGCTGATGATCTGCCCACCGCCCACGGTGTACAGCGGCTGGTTCCACACTTGGTAAAAAACCCGTAGCGGCTCGGCCCGTTGGTAGCGCTGGCGCAACTCGGCCAAGCGCTGGCGTAATTGCACAGCGAGCTGGCGCCCCGCTTCAGCGCGGCCCAATTGCTCGGCAATGGCCTGCACCTGGGCGGTCAGTTGTTCAAGGCTGTGGGGTTCGGCGACGTACACCGGGATATTCAACCGCTGGAGCTGCTCGCGCTGGGCCGGGCCGACGCTGCCAGGCCAGAGCAGGATCAGGTCGGGCTTGAGGCTGAGCAGGCGCTCCATGTCCAACTGGCCGTAGTGCCCGACCGAGGGTACCTTCGCCAACGCCGCCGGGCGGTCACCACCATCAAGCACGCCGACCAGCAAGTCCTCGGCACCCAGCTCAAGCACGATTTCAGACAGCGACGGCGCCAGGCTAACGACGCGTTCAACCGCCAACGCCTGGGCACTGAATACCAGCAGGAGTGCCAGCCAGTAGCGTTTCATCCCAACTGACGCGGGATGCGATAGAGGTAAAACAGCACCAGCGTCGACAGGGCCAAGAGAAACAGCGGCACCGCTTCCAGGCCGACGAACACTGCCAGCGCGCCGATCCAGGCCGGTAGTGCAGCCACCAGCAAGGCCGTACGGCGACGGGCCGCGAGGGTGATCCAGGCAGCGGGTTCTTCGGCGGTATCGAGGGCTTTGGAGGTGGCGATCAGTGCATGTTTATAGCCGTGGAAATAACGCAGGCTCAGAAACATCGAGGCCACGCCGGCAATAAAGAACGGCATGGCCAGCACCGGCAGCAAGGATTCAGCGCGGCCGAACAGCAGATTGATGACGAACAGAGGCAGCAACGCCAGGGCCAGGTACTGCCACCAATTGAAGGACAGTCGCCGCTTCACCTGGCCGCGGGTCACGCGCGGTCGACCTCGCCCTGATGCTCGTTGCCCATCATATGATCGAGCTTGCTGGCTTTGGTCGCCAGGTAGAGTTTGTTGTGCGGGTTGTGCCCGGTGTGCAGCGGCACACGCTCGGCCACGGTGATGCCCATTTCGGTCAAGGCTTTGACCTTGCGCGGGTTGTTGGTCATCAGGCGCAGAGATTTGACCCCCAGGTGTTCAAGCATCGGGAGGCAGATGGCGTAGTCGCGCTGGTCGGCGGCAAAGCCCAGGCGCTCATTGGCTTCCACGGTGTCGGCGCCGCCGTCTTGCAGCTCGTAGGCGCGGATCTTGTTCAACAGGCCAATGCCACGGCCTTCCTGACGCAAGTACAGCAGCACGCCGCGGCCTTCACGGGCGATGGCTTGCAAAGCGGCTTCCAGTTGCGAGCCGCAGTCACAGCGCTGGCTGAACAGCGCATCGCCGGTCAGGCACTCGGAATGCACACGCCCCAGCACCGGCGCGCCATCGGTGATGTCGCCGAGGCTGAGCACAACGTGCTCGCGCCCGGTGGCTTCTTCGAGAAAGCCGTTCATGGTGAACGTGGCAAAAGGGGTAGGCAGCTTGGAAGCGGCGACGAAAACGACGGGCACCGTGTGCTCCTGATTTCAGATTTCACAGAGGCGGGCATTGTAACAGCAGGTTCCTACAGACGCTTAAGCTGAATTATCGCTGATAAAGATCAATAGGTTCGATTGGCCTTTGGATTGATTCTATGTAGGAGCGAGCTTGCTCGCGAAAGTCGTCAACGGTAACGCGGGTATTCTGAATCAACGCGGCGTCCAGGGGTTTTTCGCGAGCAAGCTCGCTCCTACAAGGGGTAGGGCTGTTTCCAGCGGTCGAAAATTGCCTTCAACTCACCGGTCTTGATCAGGCTGGCCAGACGCTGGTCATACACGGCCATCAATGTCCTGCCACGCTCGGTGTCGGCAAAGGCTACGTAGAGCGGCAATTCAGCGATATGAGTGAGCTTGAATTGCGTCGGGTCTGGGGACTGACTGAGCACGTATTTGGCTTCGGTAAGGGCATCGATATAGAACTCGGCACGGCCGTGTTGCAGCATCGGCAGAATGCCGCTGCGCCGCTCGATCTGGTTGTAGCGCTGCACGTTGGGCAGGTACCCCTCGTATTTATAGCCGCGCACCCAGGCCAGGCGGTAGTTGCCCAGGGTCGCCAATGTCGGCGTGGGTGAAGTTGCCAGCCCGAGAGCGTAGATATGATCGGCGTCGAAGTTCCAGCGCGGGTACAGCACTGCGCTGGCCTCATCGCGATAGGTGCCGACACAACCATCCACCTCACCACGCTGGGCCAGGCCGACCGAGCGGGTGTAGGGCACGCTGCGAGTTTGCAAGGTAACGCCTGCTGGCTCGAAGATGTGGCGCAACAGGTCCCAGGCCAGGCCGCTGCCATCCTTGTTGGTGTAGTCGTTCCACTCTTCACTGGCCAGCACGATTTTGCCGGGCACGGGAGTGTCCGCCTGAACCAAGGAAATGAAGGTACACAGCACGATCAGCAGCCAGCGGCATACAGCCATAGTCACGGCCTCTTACTCGGGATAATCGTCTAAAGGGTAGCGCAGACCGCCGACTCAGGGCGTCTGGCGAAAATGCTGGTAGCCGCGCACAGCCGGGGTGATGTCCTGGCCGTCGACGTCGAGCAGTGTCACGCCCTGCCCCGCTTCGACCCGGCCGACCACATGCACCGGCCAGCCATCGGCCTGCAACGGCGCCAACTCGGACGGCGGCAAGGTGAACGCCAGCACATAGTCGTCGCCCCCGCTCAACGCCGCCACTTGAGCCTGGTCCTCACCGACAAACGCCAGCAAGGCCTTGGACAACGGCAACCGCTGGCGCTCAACCACCAGGCGCACCGCAGAGGCCTTGGCGATATGCCCACAATCGGCCAGCAGCCCGTCGGAAATATCCATGGCCGCAGTCGCCTTGCCCCGCAGCGCCAGCCCGAGGGCCAATTGCGGTTGCGGCGCCCAGTAATGGGCGAGCAGCGGCTCGGCGATTGCCGCGTCCGCCGTGCGTTGGCCCAATACCAGCGGTAAAGCGCCAGCAGCATTGCCCAGCTCGCCGCCCACACACAGCAGGTCACCCGGCTGTGCACCACTGCGCGTCAACGCCTGCCCCGCCGGCACGCGGCCAAATACCGTCAGGGTCAGGCTCAGCGGCCCACGGGTAGTATCGCCGCCCACCAAGCCCACACCGCAGCTTTGCGCCATGGCGTTCAAGCCTTGGGCATAGCGTTGCAGCCAATCGGCATCGACGGTCGGCGTGGTCAGGGCAAGGGTAAACGCGAGGGGGGTGGCGCCCATGGCGGCCAGGTCGCTCACCGCCACGGCCAGCGAGCGCTGGCCGAGCAGGAACGGGTCACAGGGGTCGGCAAAATGCACGCCGGCCACCAGCGTATCGGTAGAGACCGCCAGTTGCTCCCCGGCGGGCAGCGCCAGCAAGGCGCAGTCGTCGCCGATCCCCAGGGCAATACCTTCGCCGCCTTGCGCACAGGGCGCGGCGGCGAAGTACTTGCGGATCAGCTCGAACTCGCCCATGCGGGACTCAAGCGCAGATTAGCGCTTGTGTTCCTTCACTTCGGCTTCACGCAGGCGCGGGGCCAGCTTGTCGAGCACGCCGTTGACGAACTTGTGACCGTCGGTCGAACCGTAGACTTTCGCCAGTTCGATGCCTTCGTTGATCACGACGCGGTACGGCACGTCAACGCGCTTGAGCAGCTCCCAGGTGGACAGACGCATCACGCACAGTTCAACCGGGTCGAGTTCTTCGATGGTCAGGTCCAGGCATGGCGCCAGGGCTGTGTCGATCTCGGTCAGGTTGGCATGCACGCCGTGCAGAATGTCGTGGAAGTAGCTTTGGTCGGCGAAGGTGAAATCGTTATCGACGCGAAACTGTGCCTCGATTTCGTTCAGCGAAGCGCCCGCCAGGTGACGCTGGTACAGCGCCTGGGTCGCGAGTTGACGCGCCTTGCGGCGCTTCTCGCTCTTGGACGGTTTGCCGGCATCGGCAGGACGCGGGTCCTGAGGGTTGAACTGATCGCTTTCGTCGGAAATCACTTGGCCTCCAACTGCGACAGCAGGCTGACCATTTCCAGGGCGGACAAGGCAGCTTCAGCGCCTTTGTTACCGGCTTTGGTGCCGGAACGCTCGATGGCTTGCTCGATAGAATCCACGGTCAGTACGCCGAAAGCGACTGGCACGCCGAATTCCATGGACACCTGGGCCAGGCCCTTGGTGCATTCGCCGGCCACGTATTCGAAGTGCGGGGTGCCGCCACGAATGACCGCGCCCAGGGCGATGATCGCCGCGTATTCACCCTGCTGAGCAACTTTTTGCGCAACCAGTGGAATTTCGAAGGCGCCAGGCGCACGGATAAGGGTGATATCGCTCTCGCTCACACCGTGGCGAACCAGGGCGTCAACCGCACCGCTTACCAGGCTTTCAACCACGAAGCTGTTGAAGCGGCCAACCACCAGGGCATAGCGGCCTTTGGGGGCGATGAAGGTACCTTCGATGGTCTTCAGGGTCATTCGACAAATCTCTTAAAGAGCCGGGACGCGAAAAGTGCGTCCCTCAGTGATGATTTAACCGCGAACAAGGGGCAAAAATCGCCGGCCTTTATTCGGAGGGCACGTATTCTACAACTTCCAGGTCGAATCCGGATATCGCATTAAATTTCATCGGTGCGCTCATCAGGCGCATTTTGCGTACGCCCAGGTCACGCAGGATCTGTGAACCGGCACCGACAATGCTGTAGGTGGTCGGTTTTTTCACCGGCACGGCGTCGGCGGTTTCACGAATGTGCGCCAGCAATACGTCGCCATCCAGCGGGTGACCGAGCAACAGCACCACACCGCTGCCGGCCTCGGAAACCGCGGCCATGGCGGCGCGCAGGCTCCAGCGACCGGGCTGCTTGACCATCAACAGGTCACGCAATGGGTCCATGTTGTGCACGCGTACCAGGGTCGGTTCTTCTGCGCAAATGTTGCCCAGGGTCAGGGCCATGTGCACATCGCCTTCCACTGAATCACGGTAGGTCACCAAATTGAATTGGCCCAGTTCGCTGTCCAGCGGCTGCTCGGCAATCCGCTGAACGGTACGTTCGTGGATCATGCGGTAGTGAATCAGGTCGGCAATGGTGCCGATCTTGAGGTTGTGCTCGGCGGCGAAGGCTTCCAGTTCAGTGCGACGGGCCATGGTGCCGTCGTCGTTCATCACTTCGCAGATCACCCCGCTTGGCTCGAAACCGGCCATGCGTGCCAGGTCGCAAGCGGCTTCGGTGTGGCCGGCGCGAGCCAGGGTGCCACCGGGTTGGGCCATCAGCGGGAAGATGTGGCCAGGGCTGACGATGTCTTCGGCCTTGGCGTCTTTCGCGGCAGCGGCTTGCACGGTGCGGGCACGGTCAGCGGCGGAGATGCCGGTGGTGACGCCCGTGGTGGCCTCAATGGATACGGTGAACTTGGTACCGAAACCCGAACCATTGCGCGGCGCCATCAACGGCAACTTGAGCAACTCGCAGCGTTCGCGACTCATGGGCATGCAGATCAAACCACGGGCGTGCTTGGCCATGAAGTTGATGTGCTCAGGCTTGCACGCCTCGGCGGCCATGATGATGTCGCCTTCGTTCTCGCGATCTTCGTCATCCATAAGGATGACCATCTTGCCTTGGCGGATATCTTCAACCAGTTCTTCGATGCTATTGAGCGCCACGCGGCACCCCCTTGGTCAGGATTTCAGGTAGCCGTTAGCGGCCAGAAAACTTTCGGTGATGTTGCCTGATGCAGGCTCTGCGGCCTTTTCGCCCAGCAACAGGCGCTCCAGGTAACGGGCAAGCAAGTCCACTTCCAGGTTCACCCGGCGGCCCGGCTGGTAGGAGGCCATGATGGTTTCGCTGAGGGTGTGAGGAATGATGGTGAGTTCAAATTCGGCGCCATTGACGGCGTTCACGGTCAGGCTGGTGCCATCGACGGTGATCGAACCTTTGTGGGCGATGTATTTGGCCAGCTCTTTGGGCGCACGGATGCGGAATTCCACGGCGCGGGCGTTTTCGCTGCGGGCCACCACTTCGCCGACGCCGTCGACATGGCCGCTGACCAGGTGACCGCCCAGGCGCGTGGTGGGCGTCAGGGCTTTTTCCAGGTTGACCGGGCTGCCGGCCGCAAGATCGTTCATCGCGGTGCAGTCCAGGGTTTCCCGGCTGACATCGGCAGCAAAGCCGTTGCCCGGCAGCTCAATAACGGTCAGGCACACGCCGCTGACGGCGATACTGTCGCCCAGCTTGACGTCGCCGAGATCCAGCTTGCCGGTTTCAACCAGCAGGCGCACGTCGCCGCCTTTGGGGGTCATTGCACGGATGCTGCCGATGGATTCGATAATGCCGGTGAACATTTCGTTCTCCTGAAAACGAGGGGCTGACGCTTAAGCGCAGGCCGGGAATTATACGCTCACTGCCGGGACGGGGATGGCAGTGACTCGCCAGTCGTCGCCTACAGCGCGCATGTCAGTGATCTTGAGTTGGGGGGCGTCGGCCAGCTTCTCAAGCGGCCAGTCCAGCAACGGGCGGGCAGCGGAGCCGAGGAACTTGCCGGCGATGAATATGACGTACTCATCTACCAGGCCCTGCTGGGCAAACGCGCCGGCCAGGCTCGGACCGGCTTCCACCAACACGTCGTTGACGCCACGGGCAGCCAGGGCGACCAGTGCCGAGCGCAGGTCGACCTGGCCCTCCACGCCCGGCACCACCAGGCACTCGGGGCCACGGGGGAACTGATTCTCCGGGGTCACACAGGTGATGACCAACGCCGGGCCGGCCTTGAAGAACGGTGCGTTGAGCGGCACCCGCAGGCGGCCATCGATCAGCACACGCAACGGCGGGCGCGACATGGCCAGGGCGGTGGTTGCGTCGTCCAGGCCCAGTTCGGCGGCGCGAACGGTCAAGCGGGCACCGTCGGCCAGTACCGTGTCGGCACCGGTCAACACCACACTGGCTTCGGCGCGCAAGCGTTGCACCGCAGCACGGGCGGCGGGGCCGGTGATCCATTGGCTTTCGCCGCTGGCCATCGCCGTGCGGCCGTCCAGGCTCATCGCCAGCTTGACCCGCACGAACGGCAAACCGTGTTCCATGCGCTTGAGGAAGCCGGGGTTAAGCGCCCGCGCCTCGGTTTCCAGCACACCACTACGAACCTCGATACCCGCCTGGGCCAGGCGCTGCATGCCCCGTCCGGCCACTTCCGGGTTCGGGTCCTGCATACCGGCCACCACCCGCGCCACACCGGCGGACACCAGCGCATCGGCACAGGGCGGCGTACGGCCATGATGGCTGCACGGCTCCAGCGTCACGTACACCGTTGCGCCACGGGCCTTGTCACCGGCGGCGCGCAGGGCATTGGGCTCGGCATGGGGCTCGCCGGTGCGCTCATGCCAGCCTTCGCCGACGATCTGCCCGTCACGTACGATCACACAGCCCACCCGTGGGTTGGGGTGAGTGGTGTACAGGCCCTTGCGCGCCAATTGGAGGGCGCGCGCCATGTAATGGGCGTCGAGGACTGCCTGTTCAGAGGTCATTGTTTGGAGGGCTCACGGGCCAGGCGGTCGATCTCTTCGCGGAACTCGTTGAGGTCCTGGAAGCGTCGATACACCGAAGCGAAACGGATATAGGCGACTTCGTCGAGCTTTTGCAACTCGCCCATCACCAGCTCACCGACCACCAGGCTCTTGACCTCGCGCTCGCCGGTCGCCCGCAGCTTGTGCTTGATATGCACCAATGCCGCTTCCAGGCGCTCGACACTCACCGGGCGTTTTTCCAGGGCGCGCTGCATACCGGCGCGCAGTTTTTCTTCGTCGAAAGGCTGGCGGCTGCCGTCGGACTTGATCAGACGGGGCAACACCAGTTCGGCGGTTTCGAAGGTGGTGAAACGTTCACCACAGGCCAGGCATTCGCGCCGGCGACGCACTTGGTCGCCCTCGGCGACCAGACGCGAGTCGATGACCTTGGTGTCGTTGGCACCGCAGAAGGGACAGTGCATGGTTGGCAGGCAACAAAAAATGGGAGGGCCATGGTAGCGCATCCCTGTGGCAAGACAAGCCATAGCCTTTACGGTATATAGGCAGGCTTATATGTTTCTATTTTTTTAAGCCACGGATGTTGTCCTTTCTGGAGCCGTACATGCAGTTACGACCACTCGTTCTACTCACGCTGTTCAGTTTTCTGGTCGCCTGCAGCAGCGAAGCCCCCAAACCGGCCGCGCCTCAACCGACACCCGCACAAGAGAAAAAAGTCCCGGGCATTGAAGACCTCGGCCCCCTGCCCGCCTATCAACGGGAAATCAGCGGGAGCCTGACCAACGTGCCCGCCGGTGCCGAAGTCGAGATGGCGCTCTTGGTGATCGACGACCGTTCGCGCCCGCAGCAGCTGCTCGCCAGCAGCGTGCTGAGCGGCAACGGCAAGCCTCTGGCCTTCCGCCTGCGCTTCAACCCTGAAGCCTTCCCGGCCGGTGCGCGCGTTGAATTGCGTGGCCGCGCCAGCCAGTCCGGCCAATTGATCCTGCACCTGCCCGCCGTACGCGTGACCCAGGCGATCACCCAGAGCACCGGCCCCCTGCAACTCGTCAAGGCACCATGACGCCACCGCTGCACCTGCAGCGTGCCTTGAGCGAACTGATCGGCGACGCGCAATTAGTGCCCTGCCCACTGCCGGGCACCCAATTGTCGCTGTGGCTGCTCGACGCCGACAACATGGACCGCGCCTTCAGCCAGGAAGAAACCCGGCGCATCCTGCATGAGCCGCCCTACTGGAGCTTTTGCTGGGCCAGCGGCCTGGCGTTGGCGCGTTACCTGGCGGCGCATCCCGAGTGGGTCGCCGGCAAACGCGTGCTGGATTTCGGTGCCGGTTCCGGCGTGGCCGGGATCGCCGCCGTAAAGGCGGGTGCGCTGGAAGTGGTGGCGTGTGACCTGGACCCGCTGGCTTTGGCGTCTTGCCGCGCCAACGCCGAACTCAACGAAGTAGAGCTGGGCTATTCGGCGGACTTTTTCGCCGAAGCCGACCGCTTCGACCTGATCCTGGTGGCCGACGTGCTTTACGACCGTGCCAACCTGCCACTGCTGGATCAATTCCTCACCCGAGGCCGCGAAGCCCTGGTGGCCGATTCACGGGTGCGGGACTTCCAGCATCCTTGTTATCGACGGTTGGACGTTCTGGATGCGTTGACCCTGCCGGACCTGGCTGAGCCTTGGGAGTTTCGCAAGGTGAGCCTGTACCATTCGCGGCGTGCTTGAGGCCATCGCGGGCAAGCCCGCTCCCACAGGGGAATGCATTTCAAGGTGGGAGCTAGCACGATGCTTTCAGCCAACCTCGCCAGCCTTTATAGTTGCCCCCATTCCCGCTTTATTCGAGACACCCCATGAGTGAGCCCACGCCGTACATCTTCGACGTTACCACCGCCAACTTCGACCAGGCAGTGATTCAGAACTCCTTCGAAAAGCCCGTATTGGTCGATTTCTGGGCCGAGTGGTGCGCGCCGTGCAAGGCGTTGATGCCGATGCTGGCGCAGATTGCCGAGAGTTATCAGGGCGAGTTGCTGCTGGCCAAGGTCGACTGCGAGGTTGAGCAGGACATCGTCGCGCGTTTCGGCATTCAAAGCCTGCCGACGGTGGTGTTGTTCAAGGATGGTCAGCCGGTGGACGGGTTTGCCGGTGCGCAGCCGGAGTCGGCGGTGCGGGCGATGCTGGAGCCTCATGTGCAGATGCCACCACCGGCTGTGGCAAACCCGCTGGAACAGGCCCAGGCGCTGTTCAGCGAAGGGCGCATCAGCGAGGCTGAAGCGCTGCTGGTGGCGCTGTTGAGCGAAGACAATACCAACGCCCCCGCGCTGATTCTGTACGCCCGCTGCCTGGCTGAGCGCGGTGAGTTGGGAGAAGCCCAGGCCGTGCTTGACGCAGTCAAAAGCGACGAGCACAAGGCCGCCCTCGCCGGGGCCAAGGCGCAGATCACCTTCCTGCGCCAGGCCGCAGACTTGCCGGACGCCGCCGTGCTGAAAAGCCGTCTGGCACAGAACCCGCACGACGACGAAGCGGCCTATCAGTTGGCGATTCAGCAACTGGCGCGTCAGCAGTACGATGCGGCGCTGGAGGGTTTGCTCAAGTTGTTTACCCGCAACCGCAGCTACAGCGAAGGCTTGCCGCACAAGACCTTGCTGCAGGTGTTCGAGTTGCTGGGCAACGAGCACCCGCTGGTCACGGTGTACCGCCGCAAATTGTTTGCCGCGTTGTACTAACCCTACAAAGGGTCAACCCAGGTGTACAGCGGCGTATCCCCTCCGCTGCTCACCTTGACCTTGGCGCTATGGCGCAGGCGCACCAACAGGCGCTTGCCCGCGCCCGCATCGCCTGCCAACCCTTCCAGTTGATCGAGCAGCTCCAGACCGTTGAGCTGCCCGGCGCTGCGCAGCACCTCCTGGGCGCTCTGCCATAGGTCGTCGTTGTGTTTGACCGGCGCCGCAGTTGACGCGCTGGGCGTTGGGGCGGCCTGAAGCTGTGCGCCCAAGCGTGCCCAATCGCCGTCGTCCAGTTCCAGGGTCAAGTCCACCGGCAGGTCGCCGATGGTTCCACGAATTCGCAACATCGTTGTACTCCTGCATTTTTCTGACGGTCATGCTCCCATGCAGCTTGCGCAACACCAAGCAGGCGGTCAAACTCTCGGCTCTATTGTTATAAGATCACATAACAAAACTTTCATCCTGGAGCCCTCCCATGCGCCGTTTGCTGCTCGCTTTGCCGTTTGCCCTGCTCCCACTGGCTGTTGCCCACGCTCATGAAGAGCATGATCACGAACACGGTAGCCTCGGCGCCCATGAACATGGCGTTGGCCGCCTCAACGCCGCGCTGGATGGCAAGTCTCTAGAGCTGGAACTGGACAGCCCGGCCATGAACCTGGTGGGCTTCGAGCATGTGGCCACCAGCGCAGCCGACAAAGCCAAGGTCGCCGGCGTACGCAAACAACTGGAGAACCCATTGGCCCTGTTCAATCTGCCCAAGGCTGCAGGTTGTGTGGTCAGCAGCCAGGAACTCAACAGCCCGCTGTTCGGTGACAAACCGGAAGCCGACCATGACGACGATGACCACGCCACCGACGGCAAAGGCGCTGCCGCCCACGAGCATCATCACGACCACAGCGAAATCCACGCCCACTATCAGTTCACCTGCGCCACGCCGACGGCGCTGAGCAACCTCAATCTGAGCCAAGTGTTCAAGACCTTCCCTGCAACCCAGAAAATTCAGGTACAACTGATCGGCCCAAGCGGTCAGCAAGGTGTTGACGCGACGGCTACCGCAGCCACCCTGAAGTTCTGACTTGAAAGCACAGTCCATGTGGGAGCTGGCTTGCCTGCGATACTGGCGGCGCGGTGCAGCAGGCACACCGTGGCGATGCCATCGCAGGCAAGCCAGCTCCCACAGTGGATCGGCGCCATTTTCAACTACCAGGCGACACTGACTTCCCATGACTCAAGCGTTAATCGAACTGTCCGACCTGGGTTTCAACTGGCCCGGTCACCCGCAGTTGCTGGACATTCCCGCGTTCCGCCTGGAACCCGGGGAAACCCTGTTTCTCAAGGGCCCGAGCGGCAGTGGCAAGACCACGCTGCTGGGGCTGTTGGGGGGCGTGCAGAAACCCAGCCGAGGCAGCATTCGCCTGCTTGGTCAGGAGTTGACCGAACTTTCGGCCGGCGCCCGTGATCGTTTCCGGGTGGACCACACCGGCTACATCTTCCAGCAGTTCAACCTGCTGCCGTTTCTGTCGGTGCGCGAAAACGTCGAGTTGCCTTGCCACTTTTCCAGGCTGCGCGCGCAGCGGGCCAAGCAGCGCCACGGCAGTGTCGACCAGGCGGCCGCAACCCTGCTCGCGCACCTGGGCTTGAAGGACAAGGACTTACTGGAGCGCCGCGCCGACTCGCTGTCTATCGGCCAGCAACAACGGGTGGCTGCCGCTCGTGCGTTGATCGGCCAACCGGAACTGGTGATCGCCGACGAACCCACCTCGGCCCTGGACTACGACGCCCGCGAAGCCTTTATTCAACTGCTGTTCGCCGAATGCCGTGACGCAGGCGCCAGCCTGTTGTTCGTCAGCCACGACCAGAGCCTGGCGTCACTGTTCGACCGCAACCTGTCGCTGGCCGAACTCAATCGCGCCGCCACGCCCGCAGAGGTTTGAGATGTATCTGTTTCGTCTAGCCATGGCCAGCCTGGCTAACCGCCGCTTTACCGCGATTCTCACGGCCTTCGCCATCGCGCTTTCCGTGTGCTTGTTGCTGGCGGTGGAGCGCGTGCGTGTCGAGGCGCGCAACAGTTTTGCCAGCACTCTCAGCGGCACCGACCTGATCGTCGGCGCACGTTCGGGTTCGGTCAACCTGCTGCTGTATTCGGTGTTTCGTATCGGCAACGCCACCAACAACATCCGTTGGGACAGCTTTGAGCATTTCGCCGCCAGCCCCCAGGTGAAATGGGCCATTCCGATTTCCCTCGGCGACTCCCATCGCGGTTACCGCGTGATGGGCACCAACGAATCCTACTTCGAGCATTACCAGTACGGGCGCAAGCAAAACCTCGAACTGGCCAGCGGCCGCGCCTTCGCCACCGACCCGTTCGAGGTGGTACTTGGTGCCGAAGTCGCCGAGGCCCTGCATTACAAACTCGGCGACAAGCTGGTGCTGGCCCACGGTGTAGCGGTGGTCAGCCTGGTCAAGCACGACGACAAACCCTTCACCGTGGTCGGCATTCTCAAGCGTACCGGTACGCCAGTCGATCGCACGTTGCACATCAGCCTGGGCGGTATGGAAGCGATCCATGTCGACTGGCACAACGGTGTGCCGGCCCAGGGCAAAGGCCGCATCAGCGCCGATCAGGCGCGCAATATGGACCTGACGCCGCAAGCCATCACCGCGTTCATGCTCGGCCTTAACAACAAGATTTCCACCTTCGCTCTGCAACGGCAGATCAATGAGTTCCGTGGCGAGCCGATGCTGGCGATCCTGCCAGGCGTGGCGTTGCAAGAACTGTGGAGCATGATGGGCACCGCCGAGAAAGCCTTGTTCGTGATCTCGCTGTTTGTGGTGCTGACCGGGTTGATCGGTATGCTCACGGCGATCCTCACCAGCCTCAACGAGCGCCGCCGCGAGATGGCGATCCTGCGTTCGGTGGGCGCACGTCCCTGGCATATCGCAACCCTGCTGATCTTCGAAGCCTTCGCCCTGGCTCTGTCGGGCGTGGTGGCAGGCGTAGGGCTGCTGTATGTATGCATCGCCGCCTCTCGGGGTTACTTGCAGGCCAATTACGGTCTGGACTTGCCGATGGCCTGGCCGAGCGAATATGAATGGACCCTGCTGGCGAGTATCCTCGCGGCAGCGCTGTTGATGGGCAGCGTGCCCGCGTGGCGCGCCTATCGACAATCTTTGGCCGATGGCCTGTCCATCCGTTTATGAGGAAGGCTTCGATGCGTCGTGCCCTGTTTGCCCTGTTGCTGCTGACGGCCGTGCCGGTGTGGGCGGATGAACAGCCCAAGGACCTGTCCTGGCAGGAAATGATCCCGCCGGATGCGCCACCGGAAGTGCCCAATATGAAGCCGTTGCACGACCTGTCGAACATGGCCGATGCCTTGTCCGTCGAGGCCGCGCCCGCAGCCAAGCAGGACCTGCCCAACGCACCGGTGGTACAGAGCCTCGACGGCCAGCGCATCCGCTTGCCGGGGTATATCGTGCCGCTGGAAGTCAGCGAAGAAGGCCGCACCACCGAGTTCCTGCTGGTGCCGTATTTCGGCGCATGCATCCACGTGCCGCCACCGCCCTCGAACCAGATCGTGCATGTGAAAAGTGAAGTCGGGGTGAAACTCGATGAGCTGTATCAGCCGTACTGGATCGAAGGCGCAATGCAGGTCAAGCCATCGTCGAGTGAACTGGCCGACGCCGGTTACCAAATGGATGCCGAGAAGATTTACATGTACGAGCTGCCAGAGTAACGCTGATCGCCCTTTCATTGAGCTGAGTCAAAAGACCGAACGGAACGATCTTTACCATTGGACGTACAACTTTTAAACGTCCTTTGGAGCTCCCATGAACAAGTCTCTGCTCGGCGCGTCCCTCTTCGCGCTCGCCCTCTTCGCCCCGGTCGCACACGCTCACCAGGCAGGCGATATTCTGGTGCGTGCCGGTGCAATCACCGTCAACCCGGAGGCCGACAGCGGCAAAGTCAAGGTTGACCAGGGCCCGCTGGCCGGCACCAACCTGGGCGGCAAGGCGACCATGAGCAGCGACACCCAACTGGGCTTGAACTTCGCCTACATGATCACCGACCACGTGGGTATCGAACTGCTGGCGGCCACGCCGTTCGAGCATGACGTGAAACTCAAGAACACCGCACTGGGCGCCGCCAACGGCAAACTCGGCTCGCTCAAACACCTGCCGCCAACCCTGAGCGTCGTGTACTACCCGCTGGACAACAAGTCAGCATTCCAGCCGTACGTTGGCGCGGGTATCAACTACACCTGGATCTACGACGAACACGTCGGCGGTCGCGCCCAGCAAGCCGGCTTCAGCAACTTCAAGGCCGAAAACTCCTGGGGCTGGGCCGCGCAGATCGGCGCCGACTACATGATCAACGACAACTGGATGATCAACGCCCAGGCGCGCTACATCGACATCAGCACCAAGGCGACTGTGGATAACAATGCGCTGGGCCAGGGCACTCGGGCCAAGGTCAATGTGGACGTGGATCCGATGGTTTACATGGTGGGTATCGGTTACAAGTTCTAAGCAACACTGCATAAACAACTGTGGGAGGGGCGGTGCGACGATTCGACTTGCTCCCGATAGCGGTGGACCAGTCCATGAATCTATTGACTGACACTCTGCTATCGGGAGCAAGCCCCTCCCACATTTTGGTTTTGTGTGGCGTCAGCTGTGGCGGTAGAACCGATCCAATAGTGCCGGAAGCCCCGCCCGCCATGCCCTTGGCTTGATGCCAAAGGTATGCAGGATCTTCTTGCACGCCAGCACCGCGTGCTGCGGTTCCTCTGCCGCATCCGGCCGGGCCGCATGGGCCTGGGCAGTCGGCGACTCGATCGCCAGCGGGTGGAAATTGCGCGCTTCGGTGATAATCGCCTGGCCCAGCGCCAACGGCGTGGTCGCCTCGTGCCCGGCATAGTGGTAGGTGCCCCACAACGGCGCCGCGCAATCGAGCTGCTTGAGCACCGAGATAATCACCCGTGCGGCGTCGTCCACCGGCGTCGGGTTGCCGCGACGGTCGTCGGCCATCAACAGCTCATCCGGCTTTTCAGCCCGAGCCAGGAAACGCCCGAGCGTGCCGTCGACACTGTCATCGAGCAACCAGCCAAATCGCAGCAGCACATGTTGCGGGCAAGTGGCGCGCACGCTCTGCTCGATACGCCACAACGCCTGGCCGCGCAGGCCCAGGGGCACCGGCTCGTCTTTTTCGCTGTAAGCGGTGGCGCGTGAACCATCGAACACGCGATAGCTGGAAGGTTGCAGCAGCGTGATGCTGTGGTGCTGGCACAATTCAGCCAGGCGTTCGATGGCGAACTCCTGCGCAGCCAGGCGGGTTTCGCTCACGGTTTCGGCCTGGAACCAGTCGAAATAGTAGGCGAGGTTGATCAACGCATCGGGACGGGTGTCGTCGAGCAATTGGGTAAGGCTCGCGGCATCCCAGCCGTCTTGGGGCGGTTTGGGGGCGAGGAAACCGATGTCTTCCTCTGCACCGAGGCGAATCAGCGCCTGCCCGAGGGCATTCCCGCCGCCCAGTAACATAAGGCGCATTCGCATAGATTGAGCAGGCCCGGTCTGTTTGGAACGATGGTTATTATCGACAGGCGTGTGCGCCTTGCCGCAGGTAGTTGCCAGAATCGTTGCATTTTGCGGGTTTGTAGCGCAACCGTCACGGATAAAGTACGTGTTTGCAACTTGTTGGAGCCGGTGGATGGTTTTGCAGCACTTTCCCCTCGATGACAGGTGCCCAGACGTGGCCGCCGATCCGTCAGCGCCGCCGATTTCAAGGCCTCGTCATTGCGGCCTGAGTTGCTCGGCCTGCGCCTCATCCACCTGCGCCACACGCTTGGGCAACAGCACCCGTTGTGGATAAGTCTGCGCAAAATGCACCTCATCGCAGTTATCCACAAGCTTCTTCAGGCGCTGGTTGAACGCCCGGCTCACCGCATATTGCCCACCCGATACCGTGCGAAATTGCGCGGTGAGCACCACGCCATTGAGGTCCATCTTGTCCACGCCGAATACTTCCAGCGGCCCCTGCAGGTTGTACTTGAGGAACACATCGTCGCGAATCGACTGGCCCGCTTCGCGGATCAGCTCCACGGCCTTGTCCACATCGGTGTCGTAGGTGAACTGCACCGAGAAGAACGCGTAGGCGAACTGGCGCGACTGGTTGGTGACCGCCTTGATCTGCCCGAACGGCACCGAATGCACAAAGCCTTTGCCGTCACGCAGGCGCAGGGTGCGGATAGTCAGGCCCTCCACAGTCCCGGCGTGGCCGGAGTCGAGCACCACCCAGTCGCCGATGGAGAGCGTGTCTTCGATGATGATAAACAGGCCGGTGATCACGTCCTGAACCAACTGCTGGGAACCAAAACCAATCGCCAGGCCGACCACCCCTGCACCCGCAAGTAACGGCGCGACGTTGATACCCAGATTGGCCATGGTGGTGATCGCACAGATGACCACCAGAATGATTTTCACCGCATTACGCAGCAACGGCAGGATGGTTTTGACCCGCGTACTGGGCTGGCGGCTGGAGCGTTTGTTCACCGGTGGCTTGAGCGCTTCCTGAATCGCCGTATCGAGTACCACCCAGAACAGCCATGTCATCAGCAGGATCAGGCCGATGCTGCTGAGCGAGTCGCTGATCGCGCGCCCCACTGAGTTGCGTTGGGCAAACTCCAACAGCGACACGCCCCAGATACGCCCCAGTATCTCGATAAAAGCGATGGCCATCACGATGCGCAATATCGCGTGCAGCAGGCTCAGAAAGCGCTCTTTGTACGCACTGCTGCGCTGTATCGCCACTTGGCTGCGAGACTTGAACAGGTGTTGCAGCACAGTGCTGAGAAACACCGTGCCGATAAGGAGGATGGTGGTTAACAACGCGCAGCGCAGGGTCTTTTGATTGTCGTCGCCGGCACCGATCAGGTTGATCGCCGAAACCAGCACCATCAACAGAATCGGCCAGTACCACAACCCGGAAAATACCCGCAGCGACTGTTGCAACGCCGGATGCTTAAGGCGCTGCGCCAACGGCCGGTTGCGAATCAAATGCGCCACCGGGCGACGCAGGCGAACCACCAGCACACCGAAGATCACTGTCGCGAACAGCCCGGTAAACACCGCCACGCTGCTGGTGACGTTGCCGCCCAGTTGCCGGGCGATCTGCGGGCTGGTGAGAGCATCGCTGAGGGCGGCAAGGAAGCCGATCAGGAACAGAGGTTTGGGGCAATAGTCGCAAATGATCTGCACCGCCGGGCGCTTGTGGCCGACATTGAACATGACGATCACACACAGCAGCATGGAAGTGGAAAAGATGCCGCTACTGGTGGCGTAGGCAAAACACAGCGCCAGCGCCCGCCCTACGGAAGTGGCTAGAAAGTGGCTGACATACAGCGTCAATGGCAGGCAGATAACCGCAGGGAGGGTGTAAGGCACCACATACCCCAGCACGGCCAGCAAGCGTGCCCGACGACGCAAGAATGCGCGCAGGCTCAAGCGCCGCACGATAAAGCGCCCCAGTAACGTCAGCAACGCAAAAGCACCGACCCAAACGGCGGATAACAGCAGAAAATCCCCGGCCACGCTCCACGGCGAGCGCGCGGCAGTCTGATCGACCAGCCGCCCGACCTCATTCGCGGCCCGGTCGGCTCGCAGGCGCCACTCGTCGATAAAGTTCTGGTTCAGATCAAGCTTGCGCTGCACATCGTCAATGCTGGAGCTGATGGCGCCCAGCAGACCGCCCTCCACCAGCAATTCAGGCTTGGCCGCCGCGTCGGGCTCCGGCGCGGTGGCCGCGGCTTGCAACGCGCCGCTGCCGCAGAACAGCAGCGCCCCGAGCAGTAATGCAGTCTTTAAATTCAGCAAAACAGCGGGCTCCTTCAGAAGGGTCTGTAAGGAACTGACGGGTTTGAGCCTTGATCGTTCCCTGCGTCTGCGGGCCCGCACTTTAAATATGTGGGGCCAGTCAGTTAAGGCTTTTGTAGGAGCGAACTTGTTCGCGAAAAACTCACACGCGCCGCGCTCATTCAGTAAACCCTCGTTATCGTTGACGTTTTTCGCGAGCAAGCTCGCTCCTACTGTGGGTCGGTGCGGCTCTCTGCGCCGTCCGTAGGAATGTGGAAACTTTCAGCCAAATACCGCAGTCATCCATAACGCACCCCACCTTCACAGGAGCAAGCATGGCGGCGATTCATATCGGCATTTCCGGCTGGCGCTACACGCCCTGGCGCGGGGATTTCTACCCCGACGGGCTGACCCAGAAACGCGAGTTGCAGTTTGCGTCACGCGCCGTGAGCAGCATTGAAATCAACGGCTCTTTCTATGCGCTGCAAACCCCCAAGCGCTATGCGCAGTGGTATGCCGATACGCCTGAAGGGTTCATGTTCAGCGTCAAGGCACCCCGCTATGTCACGCACATCCTGCGTTTGCGCGAGGTGCACAAACCCATGGCAAACTTCTTCGCCTCCGGGGTGCTGGAGCTCAAAGAAAAGTTGGGCCCCATCCTCTGGCAGTTCCCGCCCAGCTTCAAATTCGACGCCGCGCTGTTCGAGGCCTTCCTCGCCGACTTACCCACCGACACCCAACAGGCCGCCGCCCTCGCCCGCCAGCATGAGCCACGCCTGAACGGCAAAGCGAGCATGAAAGCCCATGGCAAAAAACCTCTGCGCCATGCGGTGGAGATTCGCCACACGAGCTTTGCGGTACCAGAGTTTGTGCAGCTGCTGGACAAGTACGGCGTTGCGCTGGTGGTGGCAGACACCGCAGGCAAGTGGCCGTATATCGAAGACGTCACTGCCAACTTCATGTACTTGCGACTACATGGCGACAAGCAGCTGTACGCCAGCGGCTATACCGATGAGGCGCTCAAACGCTGGGGCGACCGTATCGAACGCTGGGCTAAGGGCAAACAGCCTACGGATGCGCACCTTGTGGCCCCGCAACGCAAACCCCGCGTGCGCAAACAGCGTGACGTGTTCTGCTTTTTCGACAACGACATCAAAGTGCGTGCGCCTTTCGATGCGCGCCAGCTGTTGCAGCGCTTCGGCCTGGATAAGCACCTGCTCACAGCACCCGGCCAGTTGCCGGAACCGGGAGTGCTGCCATGACTCACCCCGAGCTGATTCCTGTCACGCCGACCGCCCCCATCACACGCTTTACCGTGCTGACGGTGAATATCCACAAGGGCTTCACCGCGCTGAATCGGCGCTTCATCTTGCCCGAACTGCGCGAAGCGGTGCGCAGCGTGGGTGCCGACATGGTGTTCCTGCAAGAAATCCACGGCACCCACGAGCGCCATCCCCAGCGTTATAGCGACTGGCCGAAGATGCCGCAGTATGAATTCCTCGCCGACAGCATCTGGCCGCAGTTTGCCTATGGTCGCAATGCGGTCTACCCCCATGGCGACCATGGCAATGCGTTGCTGTCGAAATTCCAGATCATCCGTTACGACAACCTCGACATCTCCCAAAGCGGCCATGAAAACCGCGGCCTGCTGCATTGTGTATTGCGTCTGCCGGGCGGCGAGCGCGAGGTGCATGCTATCTGCATCCACTTGGGCTTGCGCGAAGGGCATCGCCAACAGCAATTGCGCTTGCTTGAGCAGCGTATTGGCGAGATTCCCGCCGATGCGCCCCTGGTGGTCGCCGGCGATTTCAATGACTGGCGGCAAAAGGCCGACCTGAGCCAAAGCGGCCTGCAGGAAGTGTTCATCCACACCCAGGGCAAGCCTGCACGGACGTTCCCGGCTCGCCTGCCGTTGCTGGCGCTGGATCGCATCTATGTGCGCAACCTGACCATCCACAACCCGCGCGTGCTCACCACGCGGCCGTGGTCGCACCTGTCAGACCACGTGCCCCTGTCGGTGGAGATTGAGTTATGAACATTGCGGTAGAACATATCGCCACCGACCAGCCGCCGGATGACAGCAAGGCCCGGGACCTGGACTACGGCTGGCAGAGCGGCAATCGCCTGCAATTGCTGGAAAATGGCGAGGCGTATTTTCCTGCGGTGTTCGACGCCATGCGCAAAGCCCAGCGCGAAATCCTGCTGGAGACCTTCATCCTCTTTGAAGACAAGGTCGGTCATGAGCTGCAAGGCATCCTCATCGAAGCGGCGCAACGCGGGGTCAAGGTGGTGGTCAGCCTCGACGGTTTCGGCTGCGGCGAGCTGAGCCCGGCGTTTCTGCGCGAACTGGCCGAAGCCGGTGTGATGGTGCAGATGTTTGACCCGGCGTCCAAAACCCTCGGCATACGCACCAACTGGTTTCGCCGCCTGCACCGCAAGATCGTAGTGGTAGACGCCAGCGTGGCGTTTATCGGCGGGATCAACTTTTCTGCTGACCATTTGGGGGATTTCGGCCCCGAAGCCAAGCAGGATTACGCGGTACAGATCATCGGCCCGGCAGTCGCCGACCTGCACCATTTCGCCCTTGCCCAAAGCGGCCGCCAGGTGCGCACCCGCAGAGGTTGGCGCCGCCGCCAGCAGCGGCCTTCACCCTGGACCGACGAGCACGGTGACGGGCTGGTGCGCCTGATTTATCGCGACAATGTCCAGCATCGCGACGACATCGAAGAAGCGTATATCCACGCCTTGAGCCAGGCCCGGCAGCGGGTGGTGATTGCCAACGCGTATTTCTTCCCAGGCTATCGCTTGCTGCGTGAGATTCGTAATGCGGCGCGCCGTGGCGTGAAGGTGCAGTTGATCATGCAGGGCCAGCCCGACGTGCTGCTGGCCAAGCTGGCGGCGCGGATGCTCTACGATTACCTGCTCAAGGATGGCGTGGTCATTCACGAGTACTGCCAACGCCCGTTGCACGGCAAGGTGGCGCTGGTGGACGACGAATGGAGCACCGTGGGCTCAAGCAACCTCGACCCCCTGAGCCTGGCGCTGAACCTGGAAGCCAACGCGCTGATTCGCGACCGCGCCTTCAACCAGCAGTTGTACCAAAGCCTGGAAGCACTGGCGCGAGACCATTGCCAGACCATGCCGGCCAAGCGCAAGCCGCGCCTGTGGTTGTGGCGCCTGACCGTGGGCTTTCTGGTGTTCCATGTCATGCGCCACTTCCCCGCGCTGGCGAGCTGGCTGCCGGCGCACAAGCCGCGTTTGAAACCCATCGAGAGTCCGGCCCATGACGTCTGAAAAATACGGCTCACGGTTCCAGCGGTGGAAGAAGCCTCTGACCATTGCGTTCTTCCTGCTGCTGATCGTGCTCTTCACCCTGCTTGCCCGGCGCATCGACTGGAGCGAAGTGCTGCAGACATTGAGCGAATTCAAAGTCAGCACATTGCTGATCGCTGGCGCGCTGACGCTGTGCAGTTTTATTGTGTATGCCTGCTTCGACCTGATTGGCCGCACCTACATTCGCCAGCCCCTGCGCTGGAAGCAGATCCTGCCGGTGGGCATTATCAGCTATGCGTTCAACCTCAATCTGAGCGCCTGGGTGGGCGGCATCGCCATGCGTTATCGGCTGTATTCGCGACTGGGGGTAAGCACCAGCAATATTGCCAAGATCCTCGGCCTGAGCCTGGCCACCAATTGGTTCGGCTATATGGTCCTGGCCGGGGTGGTGTTCAGCAGCGGGCTGGTCAGCCTGCCACCGGGCTGGAAGCTCAGCAGCGGCGCGCTGCAAGGTGTGGGCGTGTTGCTGGTGATCGCGAGCCTGGGTTACCTGGCGGCGTGCCGGTTTTCGAAAAAACGTGCGTGGTCGGTGCGCGGCATCGAGATCAATTTGCCGTCGCTGCGCATGGCCTGCCTGCAACTGGCCCTGGGCGCCTTGAACTGGTCGCTGATGGCCGCGGTTATTTTCACACTGCTGCCCGCCAAACTGGATTACCCGCTGGTGATGGGCGTATTGCTGATCAGCGCGATTGCCGGTGTGGTCACCCATATACCCGCCGGGCTTGGGGTGTTGGAGGCGGTGTTTATCGGGTTGTTGCAGCATGAGGCATCGCGGGGGAGTTTGTTGGCCGGGTTGATCGCGTATCGGGCGATTTATTTTATTTGCCCGTTGCTGATTGCGTTGGTGATGTACTTGGGGGTGGAGGCCAAGGCCAAGGCGTTGCGGGTGAAGAAGACACCCGCTTAACGTCCTATCGGGATTGGAAAATGCTCAACCGCTCACCCACCACCATCTCGGTAATCCAGTCCACCAGGATCGAGGTGTAGGCTTGTTGCGACACCGGGTCGCTCAGGGAATGATCGGCGCCGTCGATGATGCGGTGGGTCAGGGAATGGGTTTGCTGGCACGCCGCGCGGTAACTCATGATGGTGGCGTGGGGCACGTGGTCGTCGGTTTCCGATTCGACAATCAGCACATCGCCGGTAAATTGCGCGCAGGCGTGCAGCGCACGGTTGGTTTCGGCATGCACCAGCGTGCCGCGATAATCCATCAGGTCGGCCTTATCCAGCTCACGCTTGGGCTTGAGCCATTCCTGATCGCGGTACAGCGCGGGTACCCGCAGCGCCAGCCAACGCACCGGGCGCAATGAAGTCAGAATCGCTGCCAGATAGCCGCCGTAGCTGGTGCCCACCACCGCCACCGCCGAGGTGTCGATGGCCGGGTGGGACAGCAGCCGGTCGTAGGCGGCCAGCAAATCGCGCAGGTTGTCTTCGCGGGTAACGCGCGATAAGGGAATGCCGGTGCCGGCGTGCCCCCGCAGGTCGAAGGTCAGGCATACACAACCCAGCCCCGCGATGCCTTTGGCGCGTTCCAGATCGCGCTCCTGGCTGCCGCCCCAACCGTGCACGAACAACACGCCGGGCACTTTGGACTTGGGGCTGAGGAATGTCCCACTCATCTGTTCGTCATCTACATCGATACTGATGCTCTCGCTTCTAGCCGTCATAAGATTGAACCGTCACATACTTGAGCAGAAAGTCGCTGTTTTCGGCCGGGCCTCGGTACACCTCGATGGCATCCACCGGCAGCGCTTGATCCACGTAGGTTTCCACCGAAGACACCCGAATGGCCGCGAGGCTCGGGTTGTTGATAAAGCTCTGCAGCGCCGCGACTTCCGCGCTGCTGGCCCCGCCCATGCGCCAGGATTGTTCGAGCACGCCGCTACGGCGCTGGCCGTCACCGTCCAGGCCCTGGGCGATGTCGTAATTGCGCCGCGAGGCGTAGAACCCCGGGTAGGCTTCGTCGGCAGCATTATCGAAAACCCGGGCTTGCTCGATGGCTTGCCGCACATCGTCCGGCAGGGCCAGTTGCAGCAGGTCTTCGTAGTAGCCGGGTACGACCAGCAGGTTGGAGCCGCCGTAAACCTGCTCGCCCTGCCCGTCCTGGGTCAGGTATTGCTCGCCGCAATAGCTCAATACGTACTCACTGATAAAGCTCTGGCCCACACTGTGGGTGACCACATCGTGCAGGTCTTGTTCCAGCACCACGCCGGCGTTGAACAGATCCGCCGCGTCAGCACGCGCCACTATCGCGTCGAACTCATCGAGGCTGTGGATAACTTCCTGGCCGCGTCCGGCACAGGCGTGCACCGGTTTCATACGGATCGGGCCGCTATAGAGCAAGCGCGTGGCGGCGGGCCTGGCGTCTTCCAGGGCGAACACGCTCAAGCCGTCCAACACCACGTCACGGACGCGCTCGCAGAAGAGTGGCGACCAACCTTCAGGTGCCTTGGCATCCGGGCTCAACAGGCCGTGACTGATGGCTTTGGTACACATGAAATCGTGGTCGACATAGCCGCCCCACAAATCTTCCGGCCCTCTGACGTTAAGCTGCAATGCCGAGGCCGGCCCGACCAGGGTTTGAGTGGGCAGCAAATACAGCTCGCGACCGGCATGGACCTGAGGGTCGTAACTGCCACCAAACTTGAGCCCCAATATCTGCGCCAGCCAGCGGGCCAAAGCGCGGTTGGTTTCAACTTCGTGCTGGGGTGCACCTGCACGCGTGGAGTGTGCGATCACCAGTTTCTTGCGATTTGTCGGGGTCATGCGTTCCCCTTGGCTATCCCACCTTGTGTGTAGCGGGAAAGCTGCAGGGATCAGGCCAACGCCGCTTTGGGATGGTTGGTATTTAAATCAATACGTTGCGCGAAAGGCGATGGCAGTTAGCCTGTTTTATTCTGCACGACGAGGGGTTAAACCCACGGCGTTCTGCACGATTCAAACGCCAAACCGGGCACGGTAGTCGCTGGGGGCCAGGCCGGTAATCTTCTTGAAGATTGCGCGAAAAGCGCTGGGGTCCTGATAACCCACGGTCCAGGCGATGTGGTCGATCGTGCTGTTGGTGAACTCCAGCATCTGCCGGGCCTTGCCGACCCGCAGATGCTGGCAGTACTCGGTGGGTTTGAGCCCCGTCGCACTGCGAAAACGCCGTAAAAACGTGCGTTCTTCCAGGTTCGCCTCCTGCGCCATCGCCGCCACCGAAACATCCACGGCGCCGCTGGCTTGCAACCAATGTTGGATCTTGAGGATCGCACTGTCACCGTGCCTTAAAATCGGCGCAAAGTTGCTGCCGCACTGGCTGGCGCTGTCACTGTGTTCGATCACCAGAAACCGCGCAGTGTCGGCTGCGACACTGGGGCCCATCAGCCGGTCGACCAGGCGCAGGCCCAGTTCGGACCAGGCCATCAGCCCGGCGGTGGTGATCAGGTCGCCGTCATCGACGATGGGTTTATCCGCTTCCAGACGCACTGCCGGGTAACTGGCCGCAAAGGCTTGCGAGGACGACCAGTGAGCGGTGGCGCAGCGCCCGTCCAACAGGCCGCTGCGCGCCAGCATGATTGAGCCGATGCACACACCGCCAAGCACCGTACCGGCGCCATGCTGCCGGCGGATCCACTCCAGCAGCGCGGGCGGCGCCTGGTCTTCGGTGAACTCGCCAATCGACGGCGGTACCAGCAGAGCCATCATCGGTTGGTCCGGCCCTGGGTGGCTGTCGAACACACGCGCAGGCGTGCCGTGGGCGTCCACCTGCCAGTGACTGACCCGCAGCAGCGGCAGTTGCGCAGCTTGATGCTCGGCGGCGATGCGATTGGCGACCCCGAACAGGTCGGTCAGCCCATGCACTGCAGCCAGTTGCGCGCCCTGATAGATCAATACACCCAGTTCGAGCGTCGCGCGTTCCACGGCCATTGTCAGTTTTCCCCCTGTTATTGTCGGTGCGGCCAATTCTCAACCTTGGCGCCAGCTAAGATACTGGGCCCATCAACCCATCACGAGGCAATACACATGGCCAAGCAAGCGCTCATCCTAATCGATATCCAGAACGACTACTTCCCCCAGGGCAAGTGGCCGCTTGACGGTGTGGAAGCCGCAGCGGACAAGGCGGCGCAGGTGCTACAGGCCTTTCGACAGGCTGGCGATGCGGTGATTCATGTACGCCATGAGTTTGAAGGCGACGATGCGCCGTTCTTCACACCCGGCTCCGAAGGTGCTCGCCT
The DNA here is from genome assembly GCF_001439735.1 of Pseudomonas paralactis. Classification (GTDB taxonomy): domain Bacteria; phylum Pseudomonadota; class Gammaproteobacteria; order Pseudomonadales; family Pseudomonadaceae; genus Aquipseudomonas; species Aquipseudomonas paralactis. The sequence goes on along the minus strand of NZ_JYLN01000014.1, from coordinate 54,361 downwards.
GCATGACAAGGTGTTGAACCAGGGTGACGAACCGGTAGTGCTCAAGCATTTTGTGAATGCGTTTCGCCAAACCAACCTGCGCGAGTTGCTGGAGCAGCGCAGCATCACCGATCTGGTGGTGGTCGGCAGCATGAGTCATATGTGTGTGGATGCTGTGGTGCGGGCGGCGGCGGACCTGGGCTATAAGGTCACGGTGATCCATGACGCTTGCGCTACCCGCGATCAGGAATTCAACGGCCAGGTGATCCCGGCGGCGCAGGTGCATGGGGCGTACATGGCGTCGTTGGCATTTGGCTATGCCGGTGTAGTGTCGGCGCAGGAATATTTGCAGGCTTAAGCGGCGGCCGCGTGACCGCCACTTAAGCCGATTGCGTTAGCGTGTGGCGATGATGAACAGGCGCGGAAAGGGCAGCAACACCGTGCCATCGGCCAGGGCTGGATAAGCCTGGGCAATTCGCGCCTGGTATTGCTGCAGGAAGGCGGCCTTTTCGTCGTCGGTCAACGGCGCAAGAAACGGCCGCAATGCCGACGCCTTGAACCACTCCACCACCGCCGCATGATCCGCCAACGGGTGCTGGTAGGTGGTGCGCCACACATCCACCGTGCTGCAATGCTTGCTCAGCAACTCATAGTAGTAACTGGCGGTGTGCCGCTCATTGTGTTTGACCGCGCCGATCTTCGCCGACCATGGCCCGTCGCCCGCCACTTCGCGGGCCAACCGGTGGGCGGGTTCGTCGAGATTGTCCGGCGTTTGCACCGCCAGCGTACCGCCGGGGTTCAATTGTTTGACCAGGTGCGGATAGAGCACGGCGTGGTCTGGCAGCCATTGCAGGGACGCGTTTGCCAGGATTACGTCGAATGTTTGCGCGGGGTTCCAGGCGCCGATATCTGCCAGCTCAAAGCTCAGCGCCGGCAGGCGTTTGCGGGCATCGGCCAACATATCATCGGAGCTGTCCAGCCCGGTGACGCGCGCCTGGGGGAAACGCTCGGCCAACACCGCCGTGGAGTTGCCCGGCCCGCAGCCCAGGTCGACGGCTGTGCGCACGTTGGTTTCGGGAATCGCCGCTACCAGGTCGCGGACCGGGCGAGTGCGCTGTTGTTCGAACAGGGTGTACTGCTTGGCGGACCAGGTCATCGCGGCGTTCCTTCTTCTTAAAGAGGGCTACAGCCTAAATCGTGTGACCCCTGAGAACAAATGCCGCCGAGTGAGCACACAGCCACTTAAAACCCAGAGGGCTGAGGCTGCCATTGTTGCGTGGTGAGGGGGTTGTCCAACTCCATCTGTATCAACTGGCCAACGGTTTGCCCGACCTTTTGCACGGCTATCTCAACCTTGCGTGTGGGAGGGTTGGCGAAGTTCAGCCGGATGCAATTACGGTACTTTCCAGCTGCCGAGAAAATATTACCGTTGGCCACCTGAACATCCTGTGCTTCCAACAGCCGATTAAGCGCGTAGGTATCGAACTCCCCGGGCAGCTCGACCCACAGCGTAAAGCCACCCTGAGGCTGGCTGACCCGGGTCCCCGCCGGGAAGTAGCGGTTGACCCACTCACTCATCAAATCGCCGTTGCGCTTGTACTGCTTGCGCATACGCCGCAGGTGCAGTTGGTAGTTACCCTTGGCGATAAATTCGGCGACGGCCAGTTGCGGTTGGGTGACGGTGGCACCCGAACCGATGAATTTCATATGCAGCACCTGGGGCAGATAGCGCCCCGGGGCGATCCAGCCGACGCGCAGGCCAGGGGCCACGGTCTTGGAAAACGAACTGCACAACACCACACGGTTGTCTTCATCGAAGGATTTGAGTGAGCGTGGCCGCGGATAGCGATGCGACAGGTCACCGTAAATATCGTCTTCGATGATCGGGATGTCGAAGCGCTGGGCCATGCGGATCAGCTTGAGCTTGCGCTCGTCGGGCATGATGTAGCCCATCGGGTTGTTACAGTTGGCGGTCAACTGGATCACCTTGATCGGCCACTGCTCCAGGGCCATCTCCAGGGCTTCCAGGTTGATGCCGGTCACCGGGTCGCTGGGGATCTCCAGCGCCTTGAGTCCGGCCGCCTTGAGGATCTGCATCATCCCGTAGTAGCTCGGCGAGGCGATCGCGACGATATCGCCGGGTGCGCAAATCGCACGAATTGCGGTGGAAAGTGCTTCCTGACAGCCGCTGGTGACAACCAGGTCGGCCGGGGTCAGGCGGACACCCGCATCGATGGACAGCCGGGCGATCTGTTCGCGCAACGCCAATACACCCTGAATGTGGCTGTATTGCAGGCTGGCATTATCACTGCGCCGACTGATACGGGCCATGGTGGTCAGCAGTGGCTTGAGGGTCGGCACGCTGATGTCCGGCATTCCGCAGCCCAGTTGTACGATATCGGCGCTTTGATCCAGGCGTATCAGCTCCTGAACCATGTCCCACTGGGAAATATCCACCGGACGCAGGACGGGTCGCCCCATCTGCGGCAAAGGCGCCACACGCCGGTCCGACGGCACGAAATAGCCCGACTTGGGGCGCGACACCGCCAACCCCGAACATTCCAATACACGGTAAGCCTGTTGCACGGTGGTCAGGCTGACGCCGTGCTCATGGCTGAGGGTGCGTACAGATGGCAAACGCTCACCGGGCCCATACAGGCCTTGTTCGATGCGGCTGCTGATGAATTCGGCGAGGTTCAGATAAAGAGTCATAGGCCCGACTGTAGCTTCTGATCTGTCGCTTAAGAAGGTACAGATTGGCCTTTTTTTGAAAAATTTTTAGCGTGAAAACCTAATCTGTATTCAAAATATTGAGTTCTGCTGTATCTGCAATACACATCGACGCCTTGGGATGATAGGTCCCATAACAGTGCACGAGACCTTGGACAAGGTTGATACAAAGTAGTCACAAAATAGAAAAGCAGCACTGTACGTACCAAATTTTCAGAAATGCCCTACAAAACAAACGCCTGACAAACCCACAGGTGTTTGAATCTGCCCAGCGAATAATGGATCAAGCGCTATGACGACAAGGATGACGCTCACACCGCAGATGGCCGAGTACGAACAGAAATTCACCGATGCCGGTGAGGTTCGATGGCTACCCTACTTGATGTACTTCCATCCTACTGATCATGCTTCCCCCGTGGTCAATACCGATTCATCCGGCTTTCGCTACTCCGAGTCATTGGGCACCCGCTACTCGGTGGTCGATGGCGTCAAGGGCAATGGCCCGGTACGCCTGTTGGCGGGCAGTTCCACCGTCTTCGGCATTGGCGCAAGCGCCGACAACTGGACCCTGGCTTCACGCCTCACGCACAACGATTCCCGCGGCCAGCGCTGGATCAATTTCGGCGGCCGCAGTTTCAACTCTACCCAGGAACTGGTGCTGTTTACCCTGAACCGGCATCACCTGCCCAAGGTCGATGAAATCGTGTTGTTTTCCGGTTTCAACAACCTTGGCCTGGCACGTCAGCCTCACCACTATCGGGGCGAGCACGGCGCGTTTTTCAACTGCCATCAATTTTTCGATGCCTTGACGCCCCAGCAGCCGGCCGCCAGCAACTGGAGCCTGTCGAATCTGTTCGGCAAGCCTCAAGAGCCCGAGCAGCCCGCACCGCCGTCGATGCAGGAACAGATCGACTACGCCGCCAACCTGACCTTGCAGCACCTGGATATCTGGCGCGCCCTGGCCGCCGACATGGGTGCGAAACTGACGTTCATCCTGCAACCGCTCGCCGGCTGGGTGCGCGAGACCGGCAGCCATGAGGAAGAGCAACTGTTTGCCGAACTCGACCAGCTCGGCAATTTCACCGAGGTGTATGGCGACATCCTGCAAACCTCGGTTCGCGAAGCCTACGCCCAGCGCCTGCGCGACGGGGCCCGGGCCATGGGCGTGGGGTTTGTCGATATCACACCGTTGTTGGCAGAGGCACTGAAGCCGCAGGACTGGCAGTTCGTTGATCGCATCCACTTCACCGATGCCGGCAATGACCTGGTTTCAAAACTTATTCTCGATGTCACCCGCTAAAAGGACTTGCACATGAAATCCATCAAGAAGTTTTTCCAGCGCCTGTTTGGAAAAAAGAAGAAGAAACCTGACTCCTCCATTTATCCGATGTTCTGACGCAGCACTGGAAGGTAATGGCTATGGATGGCTCGATTCCAACACGCATCGCCGCGCACGACAGGTGGCGCGAACTCTATCGTTTGGCGCTGGACCCTGAATGTTTTCTGGATGCGGAGTATCTCGACAACCTGCTGGGTGACGATGTCGAGCCGGTGCAGTTGCCGCTGCTGTCCCAGCGGATCGACGCGTGGCAGTCGCAGCAAGCGTCGGCGTACGCCGGTGCCGCCACCGCTGCCGTCGAACAGCACAACGCCCGCGCTTTTGCCCAGGCGTTGGCGGTGTATTCGGCACCGATGGCCTCGGTGCTGGGCTGCTGGCTGCAGGGCCTGAGCGCGCCTGGTGTATTTGAAGACCCCGCGCAATTGCGCCTGATGCAACTGTTTGCCCATGACATCGGCGTCGGCTACCCGAACGCGTCGCGCGCCCATCACTTCAACGCACTGCTGGGCCAGCTACAACTGACCGCCTACGCCTTGGCCCCGGCGCAACTGGCGACCCTGCCGGACCTGCATGACGACGCGTTCGAACTGCCCGCGGTGCTGCTGGCCCTGAGCCGACGCAGCGATGCCTATGGTGATGAACTCTGCGGTGTCGATTGGGCCCTGCGCACCGTCGGTTTATGCCCGGGCTGGGCCGCCATGGGCCAGCTTGAGGAGTTGGCGCTGGAACCGGGTCGGCTGGACCTGAGTGCGTCATTCCCCGGCCTGGAGCCGGCTTCGTTGCGCCATATCAGCCAATGGGTCGCGCACCGCATCATCGAGCAGGGCGAAGAGCGCCAGGCCCGTCTGCTGCGTGGCGCCAATTGGTTGTTCGGTGCGCTGCAACGCTGGAATGCGCAGCTGTATAACGCCTCGCTGACCGCCACCTCGCCCCGGCAAGCCATGGCGCATTTGATGCAACGCCTGGCCCGGGTGGGCGCGGTGTATCACCAGAATTATTTGATTGAAGGGCGCAGCCTGGCGCTGTGGATCGAAGAAGCGCAGCACGACCCGTTGCCCCTGCTGGATGTGCTGTCACGCAGCCGCCTGATCGTGCCTGGCAACTCGAAAAAAAGCCTGCTGGTCACCAGCCTGGTGGCACCGACCGGGCGCATGTTCCGTATCTTCAGCGAGGCAGACCTGGGCGTGATTCGCCAGTGGATCGACTGGTTGCCCCAGGCCGGCGCCACACCGCAACTGCCACGCCAGCCAATCGACAGTGCCACCACTGAGCCCCGCCCGCACACAGCCAGCCCCGCCGACACCGGCCACTGGCCCAAGAACCTGCGCGAGGCCTATTTTGTCTTGCAGGGGCGCGCACTGCAGCCGGCCACCCGCCAGTTTGCCCAGGCCTATGTGAGCCGTTGGCTTGAGCGTTCGCGCCAATCGCTGAAGACGTCCGAGCGCCAGTTGCCGGAGCAGTGGGGTCCCAATGTGCTGCGCGCCTGGTTGCTGGACAAGCATGACCAGAACGGCCAGCAGTTCGATGACAGTGACCCGGCGCAAATGCCCAGCCGCGAAGAAATTATCGAGTCGACCCTGCAACTGGCGCCGCTGACGCTGATCGACGGTGCCTGGCTGCAAGGCTTTACCGACCTGGGGCTGGCGTCTTCCCATGTGGGCTACACCCTGTTCCAAACCTACTGGGATGAATTGGGCAACGGCATCGAGGCGCTCAATCACCCGAAAATTTATCGCGACGGCCTGCGCGACATGGATTTCGAACTGGCGCCCACCGGTAGCCGTGAATTTGCCGACGACCCGCGCCTGGATGAGGACTCCTTCCGCCTGCCGGTGTATTGGCTGTGCCTGGGCAAACTGCCGGTGACGTTCATGCCTGAAGTACTCGGCATGAACCTGGCGATGGAGCTCTCCGGCGTGGGCGGCAGCTATCGCTCGGCGCGGCGCTTTTTACGGCACTACGGGTTCAGCACGGCGTTCGTCGACCTGCACAACACCATCGATAACGTCTCGACCGGGCATTCGGCCTGGGCTGCCGACGCCATTGATGCGTACATGCGCGCGTTGACCAGTGCCGAGCAGGTCGCTGCGCAATGGCAGCGCGTGCGCGTGGGCTATGAGTCCCTGGCGCCGATGCCGGGCAAGTGGAGTTCGATGTTGCGGCGCTTGCGCCTCTCATCGGCCGGCAATGTACTCCCGCGCCCGACCCGCACAGCGGCTTCAAAAGGCTATCTGCATCACTTGCCGATCACGCGGCAGGTGTTGCTGCAAACCCACGAACAATAACGCCACGAGGAGCAATTATGTCTTTGGTAGAAGTGCATAACGAATGGGACCCCCTCGAGGAAATGATCGTGGGTATCGCCCATGGCGCACGCGTGCCGCGGCCGGACAAGGGCCTGTTCGCCCTCGACTACAGCGAGCACCACGACTCGCCCAATGAGATTCCGTCAGGACCTTACCCCGAACAACTGGTTGAAGAAGCACAGGAAGACCTGGACGCCTTTGCCGCGTTCCTGGTCGGCCATGGCGTGACCGTGCGCCGGCCCAAAGAGACTTATCACGCGGCACTGTTCGGCACCAGCGACTGGAAAACCGACGGCGAATACAACTACTGCCCAAGGGATGTGCTGCTGCCGATCGGCAAAACCATCATTGAAGCGCCGATGGCCTTGCGCAGCCGTTACTTCGAACCTTTTGCCTACCGCGAACACCTGCAGGCGTACTTCGCCAGCGGCGCCAACTGGATTTCTGCGCCCAAGCCGGAACTGCCCGACAGCACCTACCGGGTCAACCCCCGTGAAGGCTCGATCATCGCCAACGATGAGCCGATTTTCGATGCCGCCAACGTGCTGCGCATGGGCCGCGACATTCTTTACCTGGTCTCACGCAGCGGCAATCGCATGGGCTACGAGTGGCTCAAGCGCGTGCTGGGCGACCAATATCGCGTGCACGCCCTCAGCGGGTTCTACGACGGTACGCACCTGGACACCACCATCACCCTGGTGCGCCCGGGGCTGGTGGTGTTGAACCCCGAGCGCATCGGCAAGGATCAGGTACCCGAAGTGTTCAAACACTGGGACATCATCTGGGCCCCCGACATGGTGGACACCGGTTACTGCTGGTCGTACCCGCGTGCCTCTATTTGGCAGGGCATGAACTTCATCATGGTCAACCCGTCGCTGGCGGTGATCAATGACCAGCAAGTCCCGCTGATTCGCGCACTGGAAAAACACGGCATCGATGTGGCACCGCTGAAGATGCGCCACGCGCGCAGTTTGAGCGGCGGTTTCCATTGTGTGTCCGTGGACATTCGTCGACAGGGCACGCTGGAAGATTACCGTTGAGCAGGGCATGACCATGCAGGCACTGGATTACTACTCGATCGTGCTGTTCGTGATCGCTACCTGCGTCACGCCAGGCCCGAACAACGTGATGTTGATGTCGTCCGGCGCCAATTTCGGCATTGGCCGTACCCTGCGCCATGTGGCGGGTATCAACATCGGTTTTCCGCTGATGCTGGTGGCAGTCGGGTTGGGGGCCGGGGCGGTGTTCCGCCAGTACCCGTGGTTGCATGATGGCTTGCAGGTGGTCGGCGCTTTGTACTTGTTATTCCTGGCGTATCAGATTGCCAGTGCCCCCACCACCGACCTGGGTGACCAATCAGGCAAGCCTTTGGGGTTCACCGCCGCGGCACTGTTTCAGTGGGTCAACCCCAAAGCCTGGGTGATGGCGGTGGGCGCAGTGCTGGCCTACACCTCGCCCCTGGGCTCATACACGGTGCAGGTGTTTCTGATTGCGCTGCTGTTTTTTGTATTCGGTTCACCGTGTTCGATGGTTTGGGTGTTTTTCGGGCAGTACCTGCGGCGCTTCCTGACCCAGCCGCAACGTTTGAAGGCGTTCAATATCACCATGAGCCTGGTGCTCGTGGTGTCTTTGATCCCGGTTCTACGAAGCCTGCCATTCGCGCAATGGTGGTCTTGATACGCAGAGAAAGGTTGCCCACACGCCAGCAGTTCGATTGGCGGGCGACTCCATGGATTGGCGAAATGTGACGAGGATGCACAGTTAAATGGCTAATTATGTTTTAGGGATTTCTGCCTTCTACCACGACAGTGCTGCCGCCCTGGTCAAGGACGGCGTGCCCGTCGCTGCCGCCCAGGAAGAGCGCTTCACCCGCGTGCGCCACGACCCGGCGTTCCCGGCCCAGGCGATTGCCTATTGCCTGGACGCCGAGGGCATCAGCCTGGATGACCTGCAGGCGGTGGTTTACTACGAAGACCCCCAGGAAAAATTCTCTCGGGTGATTTCGTCGTTTGCCAGCGGTGGTATCGGCGGCGCACGTACGTTCATCAATGCGATGCCAGAATGGATTCGCTGGAAGTGGAACGTGCTTAAGTTCGTCGACGAGCAATTGGACATTCTGGGCCGGGGCAAGGCGCCACGCACCCAGGCCTCCCAGCATCACCGTTCCCACGCGGCGGCGGCGTTTTACCCGTCACCGTTCAAGAACGCGGCGGTATTGTGCATCGACGGCATCGGCGAATGGCATTCGACCACCATCTGGCACGGTCAGGGCTCCAGCCTTGAGCTGAAAAACTCGATTTCCTACCCTCATTCCGTGGGTTTGCTGTATTCGGCCATGACCTACTATTGCGGGTTCAAGGTCGACTCCGGGGAATACAAACTGATGGGCCTGGCGCCCTACGGCCGACCGATCTATGCCGACAAGATTCGCGACGAGCTGATCAATATCCGCGAGGACGGTTCGTTCACCCTGAACATGAAGTACTTCGAGTACCTGCGCGGTGAGCGCATGGTCGGCGAAGCGTTTGAAGAACTGTTCGGCGGGCCGATCCGACAACCCGAAAGCCCGATCTCACAGCGCGAGTGCGACCTGGCCGCGTCGATTCAAAAAGTCACCGAGGAAGTGGTGCTGGGCCTGGCCACTGCCGCGGTCAAACAGACCGGCGAGCGCAATCTGTGCCTGGCCGGTGGCGTGGCCTTGAACTGCGTGGCCAACGGCGTGCTCAGCCGCTCGGGGCGTTTTGATTCGATCTGGATTCAGCCGGCGGCCGGTGATGCCGGTTGCGCCCTGGGGGCGGCGCTGGACTTTGCCGTCAAGCACAGCGGGCGCCCGCACCTGGAAGGTGGCAAGTCTGATGCCATGAGCGGCAGCCTGCTGGGCCCGGGCTTTGGCGACGAAGAAATCGCCCGGTTTCTGCTGGAAAACCACTACCCCTTCACCCGCTATGACGACGCCGGTTTGTATGACCAGGTTGCCAGTCGCCTGGCCGAGGGCGCGGTGGTGGGTTGGTTCCAGGGCCGCATGGAGTTTGGCCCACGGGCCCTGGGCGCGCGTTCCATTCTGGGTGATGCGCGCAACCCAGAGATGCAGCGCACCATGAACCTGAAGATCAAATACCGCGAGTCGTTCCGCCCGTTTGCCCCGGCCGTGCTGGCCGAGGACGCCGGTAACTATTTCGACATCTGCGAAAAAAGCCCTTACATGCTGATGGTCGCGCCGGTCACCGACTCGATCAAATCCCAGCAGTCGCGGCAAGAAGGCGGCCCGGAGCGCGGCCTGGGCAGCATCAACAACATTCGCTCGCAATTGCCGGCGGTGACCCACGTCGACCTGTCGGCACGGGTGCAAACGGTGACCGAGGAAAACAACGCACCGTTCACCTACCTGCTGCGCAGTTTCAAGGAGCGCACGGGCTGCTCGGTGCTGGTTAACACCTCGTTCAACGTGCGCGGTGAGCCGATCGTGTGCAAGCCCGAGGAAGCGTACGCCTGCTTCATGCGCACCGAAATGGACGTACTGGTTTTGGGCCGTTACGTGCTGGAGCGCCCCGGCCAACCGGCCTTCGTCGAGGCTGTGGATTGGCGCAGCGAGATCCCGCTGGATTGACCCTTACCTTTAACTCAATGGAGCTTTTACCGTGCTGAGATTTCTTGCGTTTCTGATGTTTATCGTCGTGTTGCTGCCCATCGGGCTGACGCGTTCGGTGTTCCATTCCTCACGTTTCGGGCGGCGCTTTCATCAGGCTCCGACGGCTTGGGATCACGCTGTGAGTAAACGCTAACGCCCATCGCCTGAGGAACTGCGTCCATGTCAAAAGTGATCTATAAAAACCTCAACAGCTCACCGATCCTGGCGGTCGGCGGGAGCGGGGTTTGGCTTGAGGATGCAACCGGCAAACGCTACCTGGACACCTGCGGCGGTGTCGCAGTGTCGAGCCTGGGCCACGGGCATCCGCGCATCGCCGCAGCATTGGAGCGCGAAGCGAAGAAACTGGCCTGGGCCCATGCGGGCAGCTTCACCACCGCTGCCGCCGAGGAGCTCGCCGAGCGCCTGGTGGCAGCCAGTGGCGGCCTGGCGCGTGCGCAGTTCCTGTCCGGCGGCTCGGAGGTGATGGAGCTGGCGATGAAAATCGCTTACCAGTACCAGTGCGAGCGCGGCTTGCCCGACAAGTCAGTGTTCATCTCCCGCCAACAGAGCTATCACGGCAGCACGCTGGGTACTTTGAGCATCTCCGGCAACCCGCAGCGCCAGTCGGTGTTCGGTCGACTGTTTGCACCCGCCGAGTTCGTCTCGCCCTGCTACGCCTATCGTGATCAACAGCCCGACGAGAGCCAGGAGCAGTACGCCACGCGCCTGGCCGATGAGCTGGACGCCAGGATTCGTAGCCTGGGCAGTGAAAATGTAGCCGCGTTTTTTGCCGAGACCGTGGTGGGCTCCACCAACGGCGCGGTGCCTGCGGTGCCCGGTTATTTTCGCAAGATCAAAGCGGTGTGCGAGCGTCACGACGTGCTGCTGATCCTCGATGAGGTGATGGCCGGCATGGGGCGTACCGGGCAGCTGTTCGCCTATGCCGACGACGGCATCGTGCCGGACATGGTTGCGGTCGGCAAAGGCCTGGCGGCGGGCTATATGCCGATCTCGGCGTTGTTGATCAGTGACCGGATACATTCAGTGATGGCCCGTGGCTCGGGTGTGCTGGGCAACGGCCAAACCCATGTCAACCACCCGCTGGCCTGTGCCATTGCCCTGGAAGTGCAGCAAGTCATCGTCGAAGAAGATCTGCTGAAACAAGTGCGCCAACGCGGTGAGCAACTACGCGCCTGGCTCAGGGAAAGCCTGGCTGACCTGGATATTGTCGGCGATGTGCGCGGGCGCGGATTGTTCGTGGGCGTCGAGTTTGTCGAGAGCCGAGCCACCAAGGCCCCGTTCAGGAGCGGCGGCGCGTATGCCGCGGCCCTCAAGCAAGAGGCGCTGCAACGCGGCCTGCTGATTTATCCCGGCAGCGGCACAGTGCAAGGCACACAAGGCAATCATGTGCTGTTCGCACCGCCGTTTATCACCAGCGAAGGTGAGCTGGGGCAAATGGTCGAGCGCTTCAGTGCAGTGGTCAGGGCTGTCGCGTACTAACGATCGAGCGGGCTTACCGGGGGACGGTCGTTGTCACCCACATTCGCTGGAAAGGGAGAAATGAAGATGCAGACGATCGAACCATCCAAGGACAAAGTCCTGCTGTCGGTGTGCACCATGGACTGGTGTGATCACGGTGTGGAATTCGCCAAGACCGTGTTCTCCAACCTTGAGGTGTTTTGCTGGGACCCGGGCGATCCCTACCCTTATCACCTGGATGATTGGGAAGGCGACTGGATCATCTCCTACCGTGGCGACTTCATCTTCCCGCAGAGCATCTACAAGAATGCCCGCAAAGGCGCGATCAACCTGCACCCGGCGCCCCCTAAATATCGGGGCCTGGGCAGTCAGCATTACGCGATCTACTACAACGATGAAACCTACGGCTCGACCTGTCATCACCTGGCCCCTTCGGTGGACAGCGGGCAGATCATCGATGTGGCGCGCTTCAACGTCGCGCCCGCCGAAACGGCTTCCTCGCTGCGCCTGCATGTGGGTGCCTATTGCCTGCAGCAGTTCATTCACCTGCTCACCGACTACATCCTGCCGGGGCGGCCATTGCCGGTCTCACCGGAGAATTGGGGCGAGCGCCTGTACAAGCAATCGGAACTCAAGCCCTGGATGGAGAAGATTCGCGCCCAGGAGCCGGATCATCGTTGCTTCAAGTAGCTTTTTTGACCATCACTTCAAGCCGCGCTGGCTTGAAGTGCTCACTGCGCGCTGGCGCCACGGGTATGAGTGCACCTATGTTTGAGTTTTCAAGTTTTGCAGCGGCACTGGGGGTCTACGTGATCGGCACCGCCAGCCCGGGCCCAGGCAACCTGGCCATCGCCAACACCTCCTTGAACTACGGGCGTACGCCGGGCCTGGCGCTGGCGGCGGGGGTTATCTCCGGGTCGTTGTGCTGGGGCGCGATGACCGCTGCCGGCGTGTCGGCGCTGCTGATGTCCAACACCCAGATCATCCTGTGGCTGAAGGTGTTCGGCGCCTGCTACCTGTTCTTCCTGGCCTGGAAGTCGGTGCGCAGTGCGCTGGCGCATAACGCCACGACGGTGGCCAAAGCGCGAGCAAAACAGACGCGTAACCTGGGCTTTTATCTACAGGGGCTGGGCATCCACCTGACCAACCCCAAGGCGGCCTTGACCTGGTTCACCGTGACCACCGTGGGCCTGAGCGTCAACGCACCGGCCTGGGCCAGTTTTGTGCTGGTGGCGGCCTGTGCGTTGTTGGGTTTCCTGATTTTCTGCACCTATGCCCTGGCGTTTTCCGCCCACTCGGCAGAACCGTTTTTTGCCCGAACCCGTAAGTCGTTCGGGCTGATTTGTGCAGCGTTCTACTCGATGGTTGCCATCGGGTTTCTCAGCTCGCTGCTCTGACTTCAACTTTACGTGGCCACAGTGCACCTGTACCCGCGCTACCCGGGTGGCAGGTAACGCGCTAAAGCCCGTTTCCAGGAAAATCCCATGTCCTTGTCGTTTGATTTGATGCTGGCGTTTGCTTTATTTGCGTTTGTCACGTCCGTCACCCCGGGCCCCAATAACGCCATGCTGCTGGCCTCGGGGGTTAATTTCGGCTTCCAGCGCACCATCCCGCATATCCTCGGCATCAGCTCCGGGTTTCTGGTGCTGGTATTGGCGGTGGGGCTTGGACTGGGCGCGGCGTTTACAGCCTATCCGGTGCTCTATACGATCCTGCGCTATGCCGGCGCGGCTTACTTGCTGTACCTGGCGTGGAACATCGCCTGCTCAGGCCCGGCGTCCGAAGACACCCAAGGCAAGGGCAAGCCTCTTGGGTTCTGGGGCGCGGCGGCGTTTCAATGGGTCAATCCCAAGGCATGGGTGATGGCAATCGGTGCAATCAGCACCTACACACCATTGCAGGGCTACACCATGAACGTGGTGATCATCGCGACGGTCTTCGCGCTGATCAACGCGCCGAGCGTGGGGGTTTGGGCTGGGTTTGGCAGTGTATTACGCAACGTGCTACGCAACCCGCGCTGGTTACGCGTGTTCAACTTCGGCATGGCGGCGTTGCTGGTGATCTCGCTGTATCCGTTGCTGCAGCAGACGGGCTGAGTTCCGGCGCTGTATTTTTTTGCGTCACAGGAGTCTGCGCGCATAAAAAAAGCGAAGCCAAATATGGCTTCGCTTTTTTATGCATTACGTTCTGAAAACTGCGGCTCCTCAGAACGGAATATCGTCATCAAAGCTGTCGAAATCCTGAGCCGGTTGCGGCGCAGCCTGTTGTGGCGCCGGGCGCGACTCACGCTGTGGCTGCTGGGTTGGCTGCGGACGCGACTGCGGTGCACGCGGTGCCGAGTTGGACATGCCGCCCTGGCCCTGTTGGTCGCCCTGTGGACGGCCACCCAGCAGTTGCATGGTGCCTTGCATGTCGACCACGATTTCGGTGGTGTAACGCTTGATGCCGTCTTTTTCCCACTCGCGGGTTTGCAGCTTGCCTTCGATGTAAACCTGCGAACCTTTACGCAGGTATTCACCGGCGATCTCTGCGACCTTGCCGAACATCGACACGCGGTGCCATTCGGTTTTCTCGACCTTCTGGCCGGTCTGCTTGTCGGTCCACTGTTCGCTGGTCGCCAGACTCAGGTTGGTCACGGCATTACCGTTAGGCAAGTAGCGAACTTCGGGATCCTGGCCGCAAGTACCGACCAATATGACTTTGTTAACCCCACGGGCCATAACGTTCTCCTAGGCTGGGCGCGCTGTCGGCACTGGGTTGACCAGTTGCTCAAGCGTCGCGCGATCCAATAATTCGGTGTCCAATTTGATGTAAATGGCCGCCTCTTCAGCGACCACGACTGCATCCGTTACCCCTACGACGGCCTTCAGGCGCTCTACCAGACCGGCCTCGCGGATCGCCTCGGGCGATAGCGGCAAACGCAGACTTGTGACGTAGGGAGGTTCGCGCATGGTAACAGCAAAGACCAGCCAAAGTGCAGCCAGCCCGGCGCATCCGAGGAAGACAACCGACAAACCGCCATGCTGGAACATCCAGCCACCCATGATGCCGCCTAACGCCGAGCCGAGGAACTGGCTGGTGGAATATACCCCCATGGCCGTACCCTTGCCGCCGGCCGGTGAAACTTTACTGATCAGCGACGGCAGCGACGCCTCCAGCAGGTTGAACGCGGTGAAAAACACCACCGTGCCGATGACCAGTGCTCGCAGGCTATCGCCGAACTGCCAGAAGAATAGTTCAGTGAGCATCAATGTCGCGACGGCGCCGAGTAAAACTCGTTTCATTTTGCGTTTTTTCTCGCCATAGATGATGAACGGGATCATGGCGAAGAACGAAATCAGCAGCGCGGTGAGGTAGACCCACCAATGCTGTTCCTTGGGCAGGCCGGCTTTTTCCACCAGGGCCAGAGGCAAGGCGACGAAGCTGCACATCAGCATGGCGTGTAATACGAAGATACCCAAATCCAGACGCAGCAGGTCCGGATGCTTGAGTGTCGGCAGCAGCGCCTGGCGTGCGACGCCGGACTCACGGTGCTGCAGCGTGCCGGTAGAGCGCGGCACCATAAAGGCTACGATCACGATCCCGACCAGCGCCAGGCCGCCGGTGGCCAGAAACAAACCGTGCAGGCCAAAAGCACTGGTCAGCAACGGGCCGACGACCATGGCCACGGCGAACGACAGACCGATGGTCATGCCGATCATGGCCATGGCCTTGGTGCGGTGCTGTTCGCGGGTCAGGTCCGACAACAACGCCATCACCGCGGCGGAAATCGCCCCGGCGCCTTGCAGGATGCGTCCGGCGATCACGCCCCAGATCGAATCGGACTGGGCCGCAAGCACACTGCCAAGGGCGAACACGATCAAGCCAAGATAAATCACCGGGCGACGGCCAATGCGGTCGGAAATAATCCCGAACGGGATCTGAAAAATCGCCTGAGTCAGGCCATAGGCACCAATCGCCAGGCCGATCAACGCGGGGGTCGCGCCTGCGAGATCCATTCCATAGGTCGCCAGCACCGGCAACACCATAAACATGCCCAGCATACGGAAGGCGAACACCAGGGCCAGACCGCTTGCCGCTCGGGTCTCGCCGCTACTCATGCGTTCGCTGTGGGGATCGTGCATGGAAAAACCTCATGTGAACCGGCGGCGATTCTACCAGTCCCATCGATTGAGAGGGTATATGCGGCGCTTTGCCGCGCAGCTTTCATCTAAGGCTGCAAGCGGCCTTTTGACAGTGTATATTCATCCAGTCTTTAGCCGTATACTCCGGCATTATTTACGCCCGCCGTGCGAGGCCATCTTGGACAAGATCCTGATTCGTGGGGCTAGAACCCACAACCTGAAGAACATCGACCTGACCCTGCCCCGGGACAAACTGATCGTCATCACCGGTTTGTCCGGCTCCGGCAAGTCGTCCCTGGCGTTCGACACGCTGTATGCCGAAGGTCAGCGTCGCTATGTGGAATCCCTGTCGGCCTACGCCCGGCAGTTCCTGTCGATGATGGAAAAGCCCGACGTCGACACCATCGAAGGCTTGTCGCCGGCCATTTCCATCGAGCAGAAGTCCACCTCCCACAACCCGCGCTCCACTGTGGGCACCATTACCGAAATCTACGACTACCTGCGCCTGCTTTATGCACGCGTGGGTATTCCGCGCTGCCCGGACCACGATATTCCCCTGGAAGCCCAGACCGTCAGCCAGATGGTCGACCTGGTACTGGCCCAGCCGGAAGGCGCCAAGCTGATGCTATTGGCCCCGGTCATTCGCGAGCGCAAGGGCGAACACCTGTCGGTCTTCGAAGAGCTGCGCGCCCAGGGTTTTGTACGTGCGCGCATTAACGGCAAGCTCTACGAGCTGGATGAAGCGCCCAAACTCGACAAGCAGAAAAAGCATTCCATTGATGTGGTAGTCGACCGCTTCAAGGTACGCGCCGACCTGCAGCAGCGTTTGGCGGAGTCGTTCGAGACCGCGCTGAAGCTGGCTGACGGCATTGCCCTGGTGGCGCCGATGGATGACGAGCCGGGCGAAGAAATCATCTTCTCTGCGCGTTTCGCCTGCCCGATCTGTGGCCATGCCATCAGCGAGCTGGAGCCCAAGCTGTTTTCCTTCAACAACCCGGCCGGTGCCTGCCCGACGTGCGATGGCCTGGGCGTGAAGCAATTCTTCGATATCAAGCGCCTGGTCAATGGCGACCTGACCCTGGCCGAGGGGGCAATACGCGGCTGGGACAGGCGTAACGTCTACTATTTCCAGATGCTCGGGTCATTGGCCTCGCACTACAAGTTCAGCCTGGAAGTGCCGTTCAACCAACTGCCGGCAGACCAGCAAAAAGTCATTCTGCATGGCAGCGGTTCGCAGAATGTCGACTTCAAGTACCTGAACGACCGGGGCGACATCGTCAAGCGCTCACACCCGTTCGAAGGCATCGTGCCGAATCTGGAGCGTCGCTACCGCGAGACCGAATCGGCCAGCGTGCGTGAAGAGCTGGCAAAATTCCTCAGCACCCAGCCTTGCCCGGATTGCCGTGGCACGCGCCTGCGCCGTGAGGCACGGCATGTGTGGGTGGGCGAAAAAACCTTGCCGGCCGTGACCAACCTGCCAATCGGCGATGCATGTGAATACTTTGGCGTGCTCAAGCTCACCGGGCGTCGTGGGGAAATTGCCGACAAGATCCTCAAGGAAATTCGCGAGCGCCTGCAGTTTCTGGTCAACGTTGGCCTGGACTACCTGTCGCTGGACCGTAGCGCCGATACCTTGTCGGGCGGCGAAGCACAGCGAATCCGCCTGGCCAGCCAGATTGGCGCCGGCCTTGTTGGCGTGTTGTATATCCTCGATGAGCCGTCGATTGGCTTGCACCAACGGGATAACGATCGCCTGCTGGGCACGCTGAAACACCTGCGCGATATCGGCAATACCGTGATCGTGGTCGAGCATGATGAAGACGCTATCCGCCTGGCGGACTACGTGGTCGATATCGGCCCGGGTGCGGGCGTGCATGGTGGTCACATTGTTGCAGAAGGCACGCCTGCCGAAGTGATGGCGCATCCTGATTCGTTGACCGGTAAGTACCTGTCTGGTCGAGTGAAGATCGAAGTGCCCGCCAAGCGTACGCCGCGCAATAAAAAGATGGCGCTGCACCTCAAGGGCGCGCGAGGGAACAACCTGCGCAATGTTGACCTGGAGATTCCGCTGGGCCTGCTGACCTGCGTGACCGGTGTGTCCGGTTCGGGCAAGTCGACGCTGATCAACAACACCTTGTTCCCACTGAGTGCCACCGCCCTGAACGGCGCGACCACTCTGGAAGCTGCGGCCCACGACAGCATCAAGGGCCTGGAGCATCTGGACAAGGTCGTCGACATCGACCAGAGCCCGATTGGACGCACACCGCGCTCCAACCCAGCCACCTACACCGGCCTGTTTACGCCTATCCGCGAGCTGTTCGCTGGCGTACCCGAGTCGCGCTCACGGGGTTATGGGCCGGGCCGGTTCTCGTTCAACGTCAAGGGCGGGCGCTGTGAAGCCTGCCAGGGCGATGGCTTGATCAAGGTGGAGATGCACTTTCTGCCGGACATCTACGTGCCTTGCGATGTGTGCAAGAGCAAGCGCTACAACCGTGAAACCCTTGAGATCAAGTACAAGGGCAAGAGCATCCATGAAACCCTGGAGATGACCATCGAGGAAGCTCGGGAGTTCTTCGACGCGGTGCCGGCGCTGGCGCGCAAGCTGCAAACGTTGATGGATGTGGGGCTGTCGTACATCAAGCTGGGGCAGTCGGCGACCACGCTGTCGGGTGGCGAGGCGCAGCGGGTCAAGCTGTCTCGCGAACTGTCCAAGCGCGATACCGGCAAAACCTTGTACATCCTCGATGAGCCGACCACCGGTCTGCACTTCGCGGATATACAACAATTGCTCGACGTGTTGCACCGCCTGCGAGACCACGGCAATACCGTGGTGGTGATTGAGCACAACCTTGATGTGATCAAAACTGCTGACTGGCTGGTGGACCTGGGGCCGGAAGGCGGTTCCAAGGGTGGACAGATCATTGCAGTGGGCACCCCGGAGCAGGTCTCCGAAATGCCACAGTCGCACACCGGTTACTACTTGAAACCGTTGCTGGAGCGCGACCGGGCCTGACTTTTCCGGGCCCAATAAAAAGCCCCTGTCACTTTGCGGTGACAGGGGCTTTTTTACAGCCGGGAATCAGAACTGCGATTGCAGGTAATTCTCCAGGCCAATCAACTTGATCAGGCCCAACTGCTTTTCCAGCCAGTAGGTGTGATCTTCTTCGGTGTCGTTCAACTGTACCCGCAGTATTTCCCGGGTAACGTAGTCGTTGTGTTGCTCGCAAAGCTCGATACCCTTGCAGAGCGCTGCGCGAACTTTGTACTCAAGACGAAGATCGGCAGCGAGCATGTCCGGCACCGTGGTCCCCACATCCAGATCGTCAGGACGCATACGCGGCGTGCCTTCGAGCATCAGGATACGGCGCATCAGTGCGTCGGCGTGCTGTGCCTCTTCTTCCATCTCATGGTTGATACGTTCGTAGAGCTCGGTAAAGCCCCAGTCTTCGTACATACGCGAATGGATGAAATATTGGTCACGAGCTGCCAGTTCGCCCGTCAGCAACGTGTTGAGGTAATCGATTACGTCGGGGTGACCTTGCATCGCCCTACATCTCCCTGCTTGAAAGACTGTAGTTTGAACCATGATGACTTGAAGGTCACGGGATCAACGGCAGAAAAGTGAAGATTTCCGCAGAAAAGTAGCTGAAATAACGCAAAAACCGCCCAAATGAGGGCGGTTCTGCTTATCGTTTAGAGTCAGTTAAGCGATACACCCAATGCCTTTGCGATTGCTTCTCCATAAGCCGCGTCGGCCTTGTAGAAGTGCTGCAATTGACGCTGGACCACATCGCTGGAAACGCCTGCCATCGCACCAGCAATATTATTGGTCAGCAGGGCTTTCTGCTCATCGTTCATCAAGCGGAACAGCGCACCTGCGTGGCTGTAATAATCAGTATCTTCCCGGTGATCGTAACGATCAGCGGCGCCGCTCAGGGCCAATGCCGGCTCAGCGTACTGCGGGGCTTGCTTGGGCGCATCGGCATAGCTGTTTGGCTCGTAGTTGGGCGCCGCACCGCCATTACTGCCGAAGGCCATCGAACCGTCACGCTGGTAGCTGTTAACCGGGCTACGCGGCGCGTTTACAGGCAATTGCTGGTGGTTGGTGCCGACACGGTAGCGATGGGCATCTGCGTAGGCGAACACTCGACCTTGCAACATACGGTCGGGTGACAGGCCAACGCCTGGAACCATGTTGCTTGGACCAAATGCGGCCTGCTCCACTTCAGCGAAGTAGTTCTGCGGATTACGGTTGAGCTCCAGCTCGCCCACTTCGATCAACGGGAACTCTTTCTGCGACCAGGTCTTGGTCACGTCAAACGGGTTCTCGTAATGAGCGTTTGCTTGAGCCTCAGTCATGATCTGGATGCAGACGCGCCATTTCGGAAAATCACCGCGCTCGATCGCACCAAACAGATCACGCTGGGCGTAGTCAGGATCGGTACCTGCCAGGCGCGCAGCCTCGGCCGGTGCCAGGTTCTTGATGCCTTGCTTGGTCTTGTAGTGCCACTTAACCCAGTGACGTTCGCCCTTAGCGTTGATCAGACTGTACGTGTGGCTGCCGAAGCCGTGCATGTGACGATAGCCGTCCGGGATGCCACGGTCCGAAAACAGAATGGTGACCTGATGCAGCGCCTCTGGTGAGTGCGACCAGAAGTCCCACATCATCTGCGCGCTTTTCAGGTTGCTCTGCGGCAGGCGTTTCTGGGTGTGGATAAAATCCGGGAATTTCAGCGGATCACGAATAAAGAACACAGGGGTGTTGTTACCCACGATGTCCCAGTTGCCCTCTTCGGTATAGAACTTCAGAGCAAAGCCACGTGGATCACGTTCGGTGTCAGCAGAACCGCGCTCACCGCCCACAGTGGAGAATCGCAGGAATGTCGGCGTTTGCTTGCCTACAGATTCGAACAGCTTGGCGCTGGTGTACTGGGTGATGTCCCGGGTGACTGTGAACGTACCGTAGGCGCCCGATCCTTTGGCGTGCACGCGACGCTCAGGGATGTTTTCACGGTTGAAGTGAGCGAGCTTCTCGATCAGGTGGAAATCGTCGAGTAACAACGGACCACGAGGGCCCGCGGAACGGGAGTTCTGGTTATCCGCAACGGGAGCACCGCTGGCGGTGGTAAGGACTTTATTCTGGCTCATGCTCAATCTTCCTCAGGTCGGACTTGGAACTGCCGGCTAATCGGCTTGGAGGGAGTATTGATCATCAACACCATGCCTACAAATTCATTAAATTGTAGGCATCGATAGAGAATAACTAACAACACTCCGTTCGCTATAGTGCAGCGCCCGGCCTATGGAAGCTTGTATAAGTTGCGCTTTTGTTACGCGCACAAAAAACCGGGCGCTAGGCCCGGTTTTTCGTTGCAGCTTGTCGTCTTACTCGGCGCTTACAGCTTCGCCGGCAGTAGCACGATCAACCAACTCGACGTACGCCATAGGCGCGTTGTCGCCAGCGCGGAAACCGCACTTGAGGATGCGCAGGTAGCCACCCTCACGGGTAGCGTAACGCTTGCCCAGGTCGTTGAAGAGCTTACCAACGATAGCTTTCGAACGAGTACGGTCGAAAGCCAGACGGCGGTTAGCCAGGCTGTCTGTCTTGGCCAAAGTGATCAGCGGCTCAGCAACGCGACGCAGTTCTTTAGCTTTCGGCAGTGTAGTTTTGATCAGCTCGTGCTCGAACAGCGACACCGCCATGTTTTGGAACATGGCCTTGCGGTGCGAGCTGGTACGGCTCAGGTGACGACCACTTTTACGATGACGCATGGTTCATTCCTTACCAAACTCACGTTCGGTGATTACGACGATCAGGCAGTCGCCTTGTCGTCCTTCTTAAGACTTGCAGGCGGCCAGTTGTCGAGGCGCATGCCGAGGGACAGACCGCGGGAGGCCAGAACGTCCTTGATTTCAGTCAAGGATTTCTTGCCCAGGTTCGGAGTCTTCAACAGTTCTACTTCGGTACGCTGAATCAGGTCGCCGATGTAGTAAATGTTTTCCGCCTTAAGGCAGTTAGCCGAACGTACAGTCAGTTCCAGATCGTCAACCGGGCGAAGCAGGATCGGATCGATCTCGTCTTCCTGCTCGATTACCACTGGTTCGCTGTCACCTTTGAGGTCGACGAACGCAGCCAACTGCTGTTGCAGAATGGTTGCAGCGCGGCGGATAGCCTCTTCAGGATCCAGGGTACCGTTGGTTTCCAGATCAATAACCAGCTTGTCCAGGTTAGTACGCTGCTCGACACGGGCGTTTTCCACCACGTATGCGATACGGCGAACCGGGCTGAACGAAGAGTCAAGCTGCAAGCGACCAATGCTGCGGCTTTCGTCTTCATCGCTCTGACGCGAGTCGGCCGGTTCATAACCACGACCACGAGCTACGGTGAGCTTCATGTTCAGGGCGCCGTTAGACGCCAGGTTAGCGATTACGTGATCGGGGTTAACGATCTCGACATCATGATCCAGCTGAATATCGGCAGCGGTAACCACCCCCGAACCCTTCTTCGACAAGGTCAGCGTAACTTCGTCACGGCCGTGCAGCTTGATAGCCAGACCTTTAAGGTTCAACAGGATTTCAATTACGTCTTCCTGTACACCTTCGATGGCGCTGTACTCGTGGAGCACACCGTCAATCTCGGCCTCGACTACTGCACAGCCGGGCATTGAGGACAACAGGATGCGGCGCAGCGCGTTGCCCAGGGTGTGGCCAAAACCACGCTCGAGAGGCTCGAGAGTAATTTTGGCGCGGGTTGGACTGACAACCTGCACATCAATGTGGCGGGGTGTCAGGAACTCATTTACCGAAATCTGCATGGATGCACCTATTTTCTAGCCCTTACTTGGAGTAGAGCTCGACAATCAGGCTTTCGTTGATGTCGGCGGACAGATCACTGCGAGCAGGAACGTTCTTGAAAACGCCCGACTTCTTCTCAGTGTCTACTTCTACCCATTCTACGCGGCCACGTTGGGCACACAGATCGAGAGCTTGGACAATGCGAAGTTGGTTTTTAGCTTTCTCGCGAACTGCGACCACGTCACCAGCACGAACCTGGTAGGACGGAACGTTTACGGTCTGACCGTTAACGCTGATCGACTTGTGCGATACCAGCTGACGGGATTCGGCACGAGTCGAACCAAAGCCCATACGGTATACAACGTTGTCCAGACGGCATTCGAGCAGTTGCAGCAGGTTTTCACCGGTTGCACCTTTCTTGCCAGCAGCTTCTTTGTAGTAGCCGCTGAACTGACGCTCGAGAACGCCGTAGATACGACGGACCTTCTGCTTTTCACGCAGTTGGGTGCCGTAATCGGACTGGCGACCGCGGCGTTGGCCGTGGATACCAGGTGCTGCTTCAATGTTGCACTTCGATTCGATCGCGCGCACGCCGCTCTTCAGGAAGAGATCGGTGCCTTCGCGACGAGCGAGTTTGCATTTTGGACCAATGTAACGAGCCATTCTTTACAATCTCCTGGATTACACGCGGCGCTTCTTCGGCGGACGGCACCCGTTGTGCGGGATTGGCGTCACGTCGGTGATGCTGGCGATCTTATAGCCACAGCCGTTCAAAGCACGGACAGCAGACTCACGACCTGGACCTGGACCTTTGACGTTAACGTCGAGGTTTTTCAGGCCGTATTCCAGCGCAGCTTGACCAGCACGTTCAGCAGCTACTTGAGCAGCAAACGGGGTGGACTTGCGGGAACCGCGGAAACCCGAACCACCGGAGGTAGCCCAAGAAAGCGCGTTACCTTGACGGTCGGTGATGGTCACGATTGTGTTGTTAAAAGATGCATGGATGTGGGCGATGCCATCAACCACTGTCTTTTTAACTTTTTTACGAGGACGAGCAGCAGGTTTTGCCATGATAATTTTCCTGTCGATTCGCTGGGGCGATTACTTGCGGATCGGCTTACGCGGACCTTTACGGGTACGCGCGTTAGTCTTGGTACGCTGACCGCGTACTGGAAGACCACGACGATGACGCAGACCGCGATAGCAACCGAGGTCCATCAAACGCTTGATTTTCATGTTGATTTCGCGACGCAGGTCACCTTCAGTGGTGAACTTCGCCACTTCGCCACGCAGCTGTTCAATCTGCTCGTCGCTCAGATCCTTGATCTTAGCGGCTGGGTTTACCCCAGCAACTGCGCAAATTTTCTGCGCAGTAGTGCGACCAACACCATAGATGTAGGTCAGCGAGATAACAGTGTGCTTGTTATCTGGAATGTTAACGCCTGCAATACGGGCCATTCAGTGGGACTCCAATTGACAGCTACCTACGCCCCGGAAGCCAAGAAATAGGGCGCGAGATAATATCGCTGTAATAACAAATAATCAACCCGGCAGCGCACTAGCTGCCGGGCTTCAAGCGGATCACACTCAGCCTTGGCGCTGTTTGTGACGCGGTTCCGCGCTGCAAATTACTCGAACAACACCTTCGCGGCGAATAATCTTGCAGTTACGGCACAGCTTTTTCACCGATGCACGAACTTTCATCACCAACTCCTCGAACCTTATGGGGTACTCAGCGCAACATGCCGCTGCCGTAGCCCTTCAGGTTGGCTTTCTTCATCAGGGATTCGTACTGGTGCGAAACGAGGTGCGATTGTACTTGGGACATGAAGTCCATCACAACCACGACCACGATCAGCAACGAGGTCCCGCCAAGGTAGAACGGAACGTTTGCCGCAACCACCAGGAACTGGGGCAACAGACACACGGCCGTCATATATAGAGCACCGAACAGGGTCAAACGAGTCAAAACGCCATCAATGTAGCGTGCAGACTGCTCACCTGGACGGATGCCCGGAATAAAGGCACCGGACTTCTTCAGGTTTTCCGCTACGTCTTTCGGATTGAACATCAACGCCGTATAGAAGAAGCAGAAGAAAATAATCCCTGCACTAAACAGCAGAATATTCAACGGCTGACCAGGAGCGATCGACTGAGAGAGGTCCTGCAGCCAGCCCATATTTTCAGACTGACCAAACCAGGTACCCAACGAAGCCGGAAACAGCAAGATGCTGCTCGCGAAAATTGCCGGAATAACACCGGCCATATTCACTTTCAGCGGCAAGTGGCTGGTCTGCGCAGCAAAAACCTTACGGCCCTGCTGACGCTTGGCGTAGTGAACAGCAATACGACGCTGGCCACGCTCAATGAACACCACAAAACCGATAATCGCTACTGCCAGCAAACCGATGGCAACCAGGGCGAAGATATTGATATCACCCTGACGCGCAGACTCGAAAGACTGCCCGATTGCTCTCGGAAGACCGGCGACGATACCTGCGAAAATCAACATCGAGATACCGTTGCCAACACCACGCTCAGTAATCTGCTCACCCAGCCACATCATGAACATCGCACCAGCCACAAACGTGGATACCGCGACGAAATGGAAGCCAAAGTCACCAGTGAACGCAACGCCCTGCCCTGCCAAGCCAACGGACATGCCGATAGCTTGAACCAGGGCGAGGACGACAGTGCCGTAGCGGGTGTACTGGCTAATCTTGCGACGGCCAGCTTCACCTTCCTTCTTCAACTGCTCCAGCTGCGGGCTGACGGCTGTCATCAGTTGCATGATGATCGATGCCGAAATGTACGGCATGATCCCCAGTGCAAAGATGCTCATCCGCTCCAGCGCACCGCCGGAAAACATGTTGAACAAGCTAAGAATGGTCCCCTCATTCTGTCGAAACAGGTCTGCGAGTCGGTCCGGGTTGATACCTGGAACCGGGATGTGTGCGCCTATTCGGTAGACGATAATCGCCAGGAACAGAAAACGCAGACGAGCCCAAAGTTCAGACATACCGCCTTTGCCGAGCGCTGAGAGAGCACCTTGCTTAGCCATTTATTCCTCGAACTTGCCGCCAGCTGCTTCGATAGCCGAACGCGCACCTTTGGTGGCGCCGATTCCCTTGCCGATAGTGACAGCGCGAGTCACTTCACCGGACAGCATGATTTTCACACGCTGTACGTTGACGTTGATCACGTTGGCATCTTTCAGGGTCTGCACAGTAACGATGTCGCCTTCCACTTTAGCCAGCTCGGACAGACGCACTTCTGCGCGGTCCATGGCTTTCAGGGATACGAAACCGAACTTAGGCAGGCGACGATGCAGCGGCTGTTGACCGCCTTCAAAGCCTGGAGCGATGGTGCCACCGGAACGGGAGGTTTGACCCTTGTGGCCACGGCCACCAGTCTTACCCAAACCGCTACCGATACCACGGCCCGGACGATGCTTTTCGCGACGGGAACCCGGCGCTGGACTCAGATCATTGAGTTTCATCGATTAACCCTCTACACGCAGCATGTAGTAAGCCTTGTTGATCATCCCGCGATTCTCGGGAGTATCCAGGACTTCTACAGTGTGACCGATGCGACGCAGACCCAAACCTTTAACACACAGTTTGTGGTTAGGGATGCGGCCGGTCATGCTTTTGATCAGCGTTACTTTAACGGTAGCCATGATCAGAAGATCTCCTTGACAGTCAGACCACGCTTGGCAGCGATGGACTCAGGAGATTGCATAGCCTTCAGACCCTTGAAAGTGGCGTGAACCACGTTTACCGGGTTAGTCGAGCCGTAGCACTTGGCCAGAACGTTCTGAACGCCAGCAACTTCGAGGACAGCACGCATAGCGCCGCCAGCGATGATACCGGTACCTTCAGAAGCAGGCTGCATGTACACCTTCGAAGCGCCGTGAGCGGACTTCATTGCGTACTGCAGAGTGGTGCCGTTCAGATCAACCTGGATCATGTTGCGGCGAGCAGCTTCCATTGCCTTCTGGATCGCGGCAGGCACTTCACGTGACTTGCCACGGCCGAAGCCAACACGCCCTTTACCATCACCCACCACGGTCAACGCGGTGAAAGTGAAGATACGGCCGCCTTTAACGGTTTTGGCTACGCGGTTAACTTGAACCAGCTTCTCAATGTAGCCTTCGTCGCGCTTTTGGTCGTTATTTGACATAACTTAGAACTCCAGCCCAGCTTCACGAGCAGCATCAGCCAGCGCTTTCACGCGACCGTGGTACTTGAAGCCAGAGCGGTCGAAAGCCACTTGCGAGACGCCAGCGGCCTTAGCACGCGTAGCGACCAGCTGGCCAACCTTTGTGGCCGCGTCGATGTTGCCAGTGGCACCATCACGCAGTTCTTTATCCAAAGTCGAGGCGCTTGCCAGGACTTTGTTGCCGTCGGCCGAGATGACCTGGGCGTAGATGTGCTGCGACGAGCGGAACACGCAGAGACGCACGACTTCGAGTTCGTGCATTTTCAGGCGTGCTTTGCGAGCGCGACGCAGTCGAGTAACTTTTTTGTCGGTCATTTGCTATGCCCTACTTCTTCTTGGCTTCTTTACGACGGACGACTTCGTCCGCGTAGCGCACACCTTTGCCTTTGTACGGCTCTGGTGGACGGAAGTCGCGGATCTCAGCGGCCACTTGACCTACCAGCTGCTTGTCGATGCCCTTGATCAGGATATCGGTCTGGCTAGGAGTCTCAGCAGTGATGCCCGCTGGCAGTTCGTAATCCACTGGGTGCGAGAAGCCAAGGGCAAGGTTCAAAACCGTGCCTTTTGCTTGCGCTTTGTAACCAACACCGACCAGCTGGAGCTTGCGCTCGAAGCCTTGGCTTACGCCTTGGACCATGTTGTTTACCAACGCACGCGTGGTACCGGCCATTGCGCGAGTTTGTTGATCGCCATTGCGAGCAGCGAAACGCAGCTCACCAGCTTCTTCAACGATCTCAACGGACGAATGGATGTTCAGTTCAAGAGTACCCTTGGCACCCTTCACCGAAAGCTGTTGGCCTGCGAATTTGACTTCGACACCGGCTGGCAGCTTAACGGGGTTCTTAGCGACGCGAGACATGCTTATCCCCCCTTAGAACACAGTGCAAAGAACTTCGCCGCCGACACCGGCAGCGCGCGCAGCACGATCCGTCATCACACCTTTGTTGGTGGAGACGATAGACACGCCCAGACCGCCACGAACTTTCGGCAGATCTTCAGCGGACTTGTACTGACGCAGGCCTGGACGGCTAACGCGCTTCACTTCCTCGATGACCGAACGGCCTTCGAAGTACTTCAGCTCGATGGACAGCAGTGGTTTGATTTCGCTGCTGATCTGATAACCCGCAATGTAGCCTTCGTCTTTCAGGACTTTGGCAACAGCTACCTTCAACTTGGAAGATGGCATGCTTACGACGGACTTTTCAGCCATCTGGGCATTACGGATACGAGTTAGCATGTCCGCTAACGGGTCCTGCATACTCATGGGCTAGACGCTCCTAATACAAAAAAATTAGCCTTGCGGCTACATATGTCGCCGAGAATCTCCGAGCACAAAAAACACGGGCTCAGGCGAGCCGCGTATTTTAGACATACTCCAGAAATGAAACAAGCCCCAAAAGGGGCTTGATCCAGATTCAAGGTCACCGGCGGTCAGTATCTTGCGATTCCGACCACCTGGACGTTGAAAGTACTTACCAGCTGGCTTTAACCAGACCTGGTACGTCACCACGCATTGCCGCTTCACGCAGTTTGTTACGGCCAAGGCCGAACTTGCGGTAAACGCCGTGTGGACGACCGGTCAGGCGGCAGCGGTTACGCATGCGCGAAGCGCTTGCGTCACGTGGCTGCTTCTGCAGAGCAACTGTAGCTTCCCAACGCGCTTCTGGACTTGCGTTCAGATCAACGATGATTGCTTTCAGTGCTGCACGCTTCTTGGCGTACTTGGCAACCGTGAGCTGACGCTTCAGCTCGCGGTTTTTCATGCTCATCTTGGCCATGGTCCTACTCCAATCAGTTGCGGAACGGGAATTTGAACGCACGCAGCAGAGCGCGGCCTTCATCATCGTTCTTGGCAGTGGTGGTCAGGGTGATGTCCAGACCGCGGAGAGCATCGATCTTGTCGTAGTCGATTTCCGGGAAGATGATCTGCTCTTTAACGCCCATGCTGTAGTTACCACGACCATCGAAGGACTTGGCATTCAGGCCGCGGAAGTCGCGGACCCGAGGCAGGGAGATCGACAGCAGACGATCCAGGAATTCGTACATACGCTCACGGCGCAGAGTCACTTTGACGCCGATCGGCCAACCTTCACGGACTTTAAAGCCAGCGATGGATTTCCGAGCGTAAGTCACAACGACTTTTTGACCGGTGATCTTTTCCAGGTCGGCAACAGCGTGCTCGATGACTTTTTTGTCGCCGATCGCTTCGCCCAGACCCATGTTCAGGGTGATTTTGGTGACGCGCGGAACTTCCATCACGTTCCCGAGCTTAAGTTCTTCCTTAAGCTTAGGGGCGATTTCCTTCCGGTAAATCTCTTGTAGTCGTGCCATGGTCTAATCTACCTAGCAGTGTTCAAGCATCAACCGCTTTTTGGGTCGACTTGAAGACACGAATTTTCTTACCGTCTTCTACTTTGAAACCAACGCGGTCAGCCTTGTTGGTTTCGCCGTTGAAGATGGCGACGTTAGAAGCATCCAGCGGAGCCTCTTTCTCGACGATACCGCCCTGCACGCCCGACATCGGGTTAGGCTTGGTATGACGCTTGACCAGGTTCAGACCACCGATAACCAGACGGTTATTAGCGAGAACCTTAAGCACCTTACCGCGCTTACCTTTGTCTTTGCCGGCGATCACGATGATCTCGTCGTCACGACGAATCTTTTGCATGTCGGATCTCCTTACAGCACTTCTGGGGCGAGCGAGACGATCTTCATGAACTTCTCAGTACGAAGTTCACGGGTCACTGGCCCAAAGATACGGGTGCCGATCGGCTCTTGCTTGTTGTTCAGAAGAACAGCAGCGTTGCCATCAAAGCGGATAATGGAGCCATCAGCACGACGTACGCCGTGACGAGTGCGGACTACAACAGCAGTCATCACTTGGCCTTTTTTCACTTTACCGCGAGGAATTGCTTCCTTGACGGTAACTTTGATGATGTCACCGATACCAGCGTAACGACGATGGGAGCCACCCAGCACCTTGATGCACATAACACGGCGAGCGCCGCTGTTATCGGCCACATCGAGCATGGATTGAGTCTGAATCATATAATTTCTCCGACCCCTAGTCCTTAGACTTCCACAGCGCGTTCGAGAACATCAACCAGTGCCCAAGACTTGGTCTTGGCCATCGGACGAGTTTCACGAATAGTGACTTTGTCGCCGATGTGGCACTGATTGGTTTCGTCGTGCGCGTGCAGCTTAGTCGAACGCTTAACATATTTACCGTAGATCGGGTGCTTAACGCGACGCTCGATCAAAACGGTGATGGTTTTGTCCATCTTGTCGCTGACAACACGGCCAGTCAGCGTACGGACAGTCTTTTCGGCTTCAGCCATGATCACTTACCTGCCTGCTGGTTGAGCACAGTCTTCACGCGAGCGATGTCACGCTTAACTTGCGAGAGCAGATGAGACTGCCCCAACTGGCCAGTTGCTTTCTGCATACGCAGATTGAACTGGTCGCGCAGCAGGCCGAGCAGTTGCTCGTTCAGCTGCTGTGCGGATTTTTCACGAAGTTCATTCGCTTTCATCACATCACCGTCCGTTTAACAAAGGAGGTGGCGAGCGGCAGCTTTGCAGCAGCCAGGGCGAAAGCCTCACGCGCCAGCTCTTCAGAAACACCCTCGATTTCATACAGGACTTTGCCTGGCTGAATCTGGGCTACCCAGTATTCCACGTTACCCTTACCTTTACCCATCCGAACCTCGAGAGGTTTTTTGGAGATCGGCTTGTCCGGGAATACACGGATCCAGATCTTGCCGCCACGTTTTACGTGACGGGTCAGAGCACGACGCGCTGACTCGATCTGACGAGCGGTGAGACGACCACGAGCTACAGACTTCAGCGCGAACTCGCCGAAGCTGACTTTGCTACCGCGCTGAGCCAGACCACGGTTGTGGCCTGTCATCTGCTTGCGGAACTTCGTACGCTTAGGTTGCAACATTTGGCGTACCCCTTACTTAGCAGCTTTTTTACGAGGCGCTGGTGCTTGTGGTTTCAGTTCTTCTTGGCGACCACCAATTACTTCGCCTTTGAAGATCCAAACCTTTACACCGATCACACCGTAAGTGGTGTGAGCTTCGTAGTTGGCATAGTCGATGTCGGCACGCAGGGTGTGCAGTGGCACACGACCTTCGCGATACCATTCAGTACGTGCGATTTCAGCACCGCCGAGACGACCGCTCACTTGGATTTTGATGCCTTTGGCACCAATGCGCATGGCGTTCTGTACGGCGCGCTTCATAGCGCGACGGAACATTACGCGACGCTCCAGCTGCTGAGCTACGCTCTGCGCAACCAGCATACCGTCGAGCTCCGGCTTGCGGATCTCTTCGATATTGATGTGCACAGGCACACCCATTTGCTTGGTCAGGTCCTGACGCAGTTTCTCAACATCTTCACCTTTCTTCCCGATAACGATACCTGGACGAGCGGTGTGGATGGTGATACGTGCAGTTTGGGCCGGACGATGGATATCGATACGGCTTACGGACGCGCTTTTTAGTTTGTCTTGGAGATACTCACGCACCTTCAGATCAGCGAACAAATAGTCCGCATAAGTCCGACCGTCTGCGTACCAGACGGAGGTGTGCTCCTTGACGATTCCCAGGCGAATGCCAATGGGATGTACTTTCTGACCCATCTCTTCGACTCCGTTACTTGTCAGCAACCTTGACAGTGATATGGCAAGACCGCTTGACGATGCGATCAGCACGGCCTTTGGCACGCGGCATGATGCGCTTCAGCGAACGCCCTTCGTTGACGAAAACGGTGCTGACCTTCAGGTCATCAACGTCTGCGCCTTCGTTATGCTCGGCGTTGGCTACGGCCGACTCCAGCACTTTCTTCATGATCTCGGCGGCTTTCTTACTGCTGAAAGCCAACAGGTTGAGCGCTTCGCCCACCTTCTTCCCGCGGATCTGGTCGGCGACCAAGCGGGCTTTCTGGGCGGAGATTCGAGCGCCCGACAACTTAGCGGCTACTTCCATTTCCTAACCCCTTAACGCTTGGCTTTCTTGTCTGCCACGTGCCCACGATAAGTGCGGGTACCGGCGAACTCGCCCAGTTTGTGGCCGACCATGTCTTCGTTAACGAGAACTGGGACGTGTTGACGACCGTTGTGTACTGCGATGGTCAGACCGACCATTTGTGGCAGGATCATCGAACGACGCGACCAGGTTTTAACTGGTTTGCGATCGTTCTTTTCCGCCGCCACTTCGATCTTCTTCAGTAGGTGAAGATCAATAAAAGGACCTTTTTTCAGAGAACGTGGCACTGTCGTATCCCTCTATTTACTTGCGACGACGGACGATCATTTTGTCGGTACGCTTATTACCACGAGTCTTCGCGCCCTTAGTCGGGAAGCCCCATGGCGATACCGGATGACGACCACCAGAGGTACGACCTTCACCACCACCGTGTGGGTGGTCAACCGGGTTCATGGCAACACCACGAACGGTTGGGCGAACGCCACGCCAGCGTTTGGCACCAGCTTTACCCAACGAACGCAGGCTGTGCTCGGAGTTCGAGACTTCGCCCAGGGTCGCACGGCATTCAGCCAGTACTTTACGCATCTCACCAGAACGCAGACGCAGGGTCACGTAGACACCTTCACGAGCGATCAGCTGAGCCGAAGCACCAGCGGAACGAGCGATTTGCGCGCCTTTACCTGGCTTCAATTCGATGCCGTGTACGGTGCTACCAACTGGAATGTTACGCAGTTGCAGAGCATTGCCCGGCTTGATCGGTGCCAAAGCACCTGCGATCAGCTGGTCGCCAGCACTTACGCCTTTAGGGGCGATGATGTAGCGACGCTCGCCATCTGCGTACAGCAGCAGAGCGATGTGAGCAGTACGGTTTGGATCGTATTCAATACGCTCGACAGTGGCAGCGATGCCATCTTTGTCGTTGCGACGGAAATCGACCAGACGATAATGCTGCTTATGGCCACCACCGATGTGACGAGTGGTAATGCGACCATTGTTGTTACGACCACCAGACTTCGATTTTTTCTCGAGCAGCGGTGCGTGAGGAGCGCCTTTATGCAGCTCCTGGTTGACCACCTTGACCACAAAACGGCGGCCAGGGGAAGTCGGTTTGCATTTAACGATTGCCATGATGCACCCCTTCCTTACTCAGCACTGCTGCTGAAATCGAGATCTTGGCCTGGCTGAAGGGAGATAACTGCCTTCTTCCAGTCATTACGCTTGCCCAGACCGCGAGCAGTGCGCTTGCTCTTACCCAGAACATTCAGGGTAGTAACACGCTCTACTTTCACGCTGAACAGGCTTTCGACGGCCTTCTTGATTTCCAGCTTGGTTGCGTCAGTTGCAACCTTGAAAACGAACTGGCCTTTCTTGTCAGCCAGAACCGTAGCCTTTTCGGAAACGTGCGGGCCAAGCAGAACTTTAAATACGCGTTCCTGGTTCATCCCAGCAGCTCCTCGAATTTCTTCACGGCCGACACGGTGATCAACACCTTGTCGTATGCGATCAGACTAACTGGATCGGAACCTTGCACGTCACGGACATCAACGTGTGGCAGGTTGCGAGCAGCCAGGTACAGGTTCTGATCAACAGCTTCAGACACGATCAAAACATCGGTCAGGCTCATGTTGTTCAGTTTGCCCAGCAGATCTTTGGTTTTTGGACTTTCAACAGCGAAGTCCTGAACCACGACCAGACGATCAGTACGCACGAGTTCAGCAAGGATGGAGCGCAGAGCTGCGCGGTACATCTTCTTGTTGAGCTTCTGAGAGTGATCCTGTGGACGAGCTGCGAAAGTGGTACCGCCGCCACGCCAGATTGGGCTACGGATAGTACCGGCACGAGCACGGCCAGTGCCTTTCTGACGCCAAGGGCGCTTACCGCCACCACGTACGTCGGAACGGGTCTTTTGCTGCTTGCTACCTTGACGGCCGCCGGCCATGTAGGCCACGACTGCTTGGTGAACGAGCGTCTCGTTGAATTCGCCGCCAAATGTCAGTTCGGAAACTTCGATCGCTTGAGCGTCATTTACATTTAATTGCATGTCAGCTTCCCCTTAACCGCGAGCCTTGGCCGCTGGACGTACAACCAGGTTGCCGCCAGTAGCGCCAGGAACAGCACCCTTGACCAACAACAGATTGCGTTCAGCGTCGACGCGCACTACTTCGAGGGACTGCACGGTCACGCGCTCAGCGCCCATATGACCGGACATTTTTTTGCCCTTGAATACACGACCAGGAGTCTGGCACTGGCCAATAGAGCCCGGGACGCGGTGGGAAACGGAGTTACCGTGAGTGTTGTCTTGACCACGGAAATTCCAACGCTTGATCGTACCCTGGAAGCCTTTACCCTTGGACTGACCGGTTACATCAACCAGTTGACCAGCGGCGAAGATTTCAGCGTTGATCAGATCGCCAGCCTGGTAGTCGCCGTCTTCAAGACGGAACTCCATAACAGTACGACCAGCTGCAACGTTTGCTTTAGCGAAGTGACCTGCTTGAGCAGCAGTCACGCGCGAAGCACGACGCTCGCCGACAGTGACTTGCACTGCACGATAGCCATCGGTTTCTTCAGTTTTGAACTGGGTGACGCGATTCGGTTCGATCTCAATGACCGTGACCGGAATGGAGACACCTTCTTCGGTGAAAATACGGGTCATACCGCATTTACGACCGACTACACCAATAGTCATGTTGTAAACCTCATGAGTGTACGGGGCTTTCACCCGCTATGGCCGCCCATTTCAGAGCGTTACACGACTAAGACCCAAGTCTTAGCCGAGGCTGATCTGTACTTCCACACCGGCCGCCAGATCGAGCTTCATAAGTGCATCAACGGTTTTATCCGTTGGCTGGACGATGTCCAGTACGCGCTTATGAGTACGGATCTCGTACTGGTCACGCGCGTCTTTGTTGACGTGCGGGGAGACCAGAACGGTGAACCGCTCTTTACGGGTAGGCAGTGGAATTGGACCACGCACTTGAGCACCAGTACGTTTCGCGGTTTCCACGATTTCCTGGGTGGATTGGTCGATCAGGCGATGGTCAAAAGCCTTCAACCTGATACGGATTTGCTGATTTTGCATTGGATTTCAGACTCCGGCTGCTATTCCCACCGGGCGCAATACGCCCGTTAAAAGGAGGCGCAATTCTATAGACGCCCTAGATAGGTGTCAACCCAATAAAAAAGGCCCCCGCTAAGCGGGGGCCTTCTCAAAACATCAAAGCTCACTCGAAAGAGAGATTACTCGATGATTTTAGCTACAACGCCAGCACCAACGGTACGGCCGCCTTCACGGATTGCGAAGCGCAGACCGTCTTCCATTGCGATGGTTTTGATCAGGGTAACAGTCATTTGAATGTTGTCACCTGGCATTACCATTTCAACGCCTTCTGGCAATTCGCAGTTACCGGTCACGTCAGTAGTACGGAAGTAGAACTGTGGACGGTAGCCCTTGAAGAACGGAGTATGACGGCCGCCTTCTTCTTTGCTCAGAACGTAAACTTCTGCGGTGAACTTGGTGTGCGGCTTGACCGAACCTGGCTTAACCAGAACCTGGCCACGCTCAACGTCGTCACGCTTGGTACCACGCAGCAGAACGCCGCAGTTCTCGCCAGCACGACCTTCGTCGAGCAGTTTGCGGAACATTTCAACACCGGTGCAGGTGGTGACAGTAGTGTCACGCAGACCAACGATTTCCAGTGGATCCTGAACGCGAACGATACCGCGCTCGATACGACCAGTCACAACAGTACCGCGACCAGAGATCGAGAATACGTCTTCGATTGGCATCAGGAACGGCTTGTCGGTCAGACGAACTGGTTCTGGGATGTAGCTGTCCAGAGTTTCAACCAGTTTACGAACGGCAGTGGTGCCCATTTCGTTTTCGTCATTGCCTTCCAGAGCCATACGAGCAGAACCGATGATGATCGGAGTGTCGTCACCTGGGAAGTCGTAAGTGCTCAGCAGATCGCGCACTTCCATCTCAACCAGTTCCAGCAGCTCAGCGTCGTCTACCAGGTCAGCCTTGTTCAGGAAAACCACGATGTACGGAACGCCAACCTGGCGGGACAGCAGGATGTGCTCACGGGTTTGTGGCATCGGACCATCAGCGGCCGAGCAAACCAGGATCGCGCCGTCCATCTGGGCAGCACCAGTGATCATGTTCTTCACATAGTCAGCGTGACCTGGGCAGTCAACGTGAGCGTAGTGACGAATAGTCGAGTTGTACTCAACGTGCGCGGTGTTGATGGTGATACCACGAGCTTTTTCTTCTGGTGCGCTGTCGATCTTGTCGAAGTCAACACGAGCCGAACCGAAAACTTCGGAGCAGACGCGAGTCAGAGCAGCGGTCAGAGTGGTTTTACCGTGGTCAACGTGGCCGATGGTGCCAACGTTTACGTGCGGTAGGGAACGATCAAATTTTTCTTTAGCCACGACAATTAACTCCTTGCCTAAAGGACTGAATCAGCCTTGTTTTTTGGATACAGTTTCAGCGATGTGCGCCGGAGCTGTGTTGTATTTTTTGAATTCCATAGAGTAGCTTGCGCGACCCTGGGACATGGAGCGAACGTCGGTCGCATAACCGAACATCTCACCCAACGGAACCTCGGCGCGAATCACTTTGCCGGAAACCGTGTCTTCCATACCCAAGATCATGCCGCGACGACGGTTAAGGTCGCCCATGACATCACCCATATAGTCTTCAGGTGTAACAACTTCTACCGCCATGATTGGCTCAAGCAACTCACCACCGCCCTTCTGGGCCAGTTGCTTGGTTGCCATGGAAGCAGCCACCTTAAACGCCATCTCGTTGGAGTCGACGTCGTGGTAAGAACCGTCAAAAACGGTTGCTTTCAGGCCGATCAGCGGATAGCCGGCAACAACACCGTTCTTCATCTGCTCTTCGATACCCTTCTGGATAGCAGGGATGTATTCCTTAGGAACAACACCACCTACTACTTCGTTCACGAATTGCAGACCTTCCTGACCTTCGTCAGCAGGAGCAAAACGGATCCAGCAGTGACCGAACTGACCACGACCGCCGGATTGACGAACGAACTTGCCTTCGATTTCGCAGTTCTTCGTGATGCGCTCACGATAGGAAACCTGAGGCTTACCGATGTTGGCTTCGACGTTGAACTCACGGCGCATCCGGTCAACCAGGATGTCCAGGTGCAGCTCGCCCATGCCAGAGATGATCGTTTGACCAGTCTCTTCATCAGTTTTGACGCGGAAAGATGGATCTTCCTGAGCAAGCTTGCCCAGAGCGATACCCATTTTTTCCTGGTCATCCTTGGTTTTAGGCTCTACGGCAACCGAGATAACCGGCTCCGGGAAGTCCATGCGAACCAGGATGATTGGCTTGGCAGCGTCGCACAAAGTTTCACCAGTGGTGACGTCCTTCATGCCGATCAGGGCCGCGATGTCACCAGCGCGTACTTCCTTGATCTCTTCACGGGCGTTTGCGTGCATTTGCACCATACGACCCACGCGCTCTTTCTTGCCTTTAACCGAGTTGATCACGCCGTCGCCGGAGGCCAACACGCCCGAGTAAACGCGGACGAAGGTCAAAGTACCCACGAATGGGTCGGTAGCGATCTTGAACGCCAGAGCCGAGAACGGCTCGTTGTCGTCAGCATGACGCTCCATCTCTTCTTCCTCGTTATCAGGGTTGGAACCCTTGATAGCAGGAATGTCGGTTGGAGCAGGCAGGTAGTCGATAACGGCGTCGAGAACCAGGGGAACACCCTTGTTCTTGAACGAGGAACCGCAAACAGCCAAGACGATCTCACCAGCGATAGTACGCTGACGCAGAGCGGCCTTGATTTCCACGTTGGTGAGTTCTTCACCTTCGAGGTATTTGTTCATCAGCTCTTCGCTGGCTTCGGCTGCAGCCTCAACCATGTTGTTGCGCCACTCGTCAGCCAGCTCCTGAAGCTCTTCAGGGATAGGCTTGCGAACAGGAACCATACCTTTGTCGGAATCATTCCAGTAAACAGCTTCCATGTTGATCAGATCGATCTGACCCTGGAAATTGTCTTCGGAACCGATAGCCAACTGGATAGGCACCGGAGTGTGACCCAGACGCTGCTTGATCTGACCGATCACGCGCAGGAAGTTGGCACCAGCACGGTCCATCTTGTTTACATAAACAAGACGTGGAACGCCGTACTTGTTGGCTTGACGCCATACGGTTTCCGACTGAGGCTCAACACCCGAGGTGCCGCAGAACACAACGACAGCGCCGTCGAGTACGCGCAGGGAACGCTCAACTTCAATGGTGAAGTCTACGTGGCCCGGGGTATCGATTACGTTGAAGCGATGCTCGTCTTTGTACTGCTTCTCGGAACCTTTCCAGAAGGCGGTAATAGCAGCAGAAGTAATGGTAATACCACGCTCCTGCTCCTGAACCATCCAGTCTGTGGTCGCGGCGCCGTCATGCACCTCGCCCATTTTGTGACTTTTGCCGGTGTAAAACAGTACGCGCTCGGTGGTGGTGGTTTTACCAGCATCCACGTGAGCGACGATACCGATGTTACGGTAGCGGCTAATCGGAGTAGTACGAGCCATAAAGCCCTCGCAAAATTAGTGAAGCTAAAATTAGAAGCGGTAGTGCGAGAAAGCTTTGTTGGCTTCAGCCATACGGTGCACGTCTTCACGCTTCTTAACAGCAGCACCTTTACCTTCAGCAGCGTCCAACAGTTCGCCGGCCAAACGCAGAGCCATAGACTTCTCGCCGCGCTTACGGGCGAAGTCTACCAACCAGCGCATTGCCAGAGCGTTACGACGGGACGGGCGAACTTCAACCGGAACCTGGTAAGTAGCACCGCCTACACGGCGCGACTTCACTTCGACCAGCGGAGCGATGGCGTCGAGAGCTTTCTCGAAGATTTCCAGGGGGTCGCTGTTCTTGCGTTCTTTAACCTTTTCCAGCGCGCCATAAACGATACGCTCGGCAACGGCTTTCTTGCCGCTTTCCATCACGTGGTTCATGAACTTGGCCAGAATTTGGCTTCCGTATTTTGGATCGTCAAGCACTTCGCGCTTGGCTGCTACGCGTCTTCTTGGCATGGATAAGCCCTCAAACGGTCTTCAGGTTCGCTCGGAATCGGTGCCCTTTCGGGACGCCTCCGACCTTACTCTTATCGACTCAGAAAATAAGATGATTCAGGTTTACAAAAAGCCTACTACTTAGGCTTCTTGGTACCGTACTTCGAACGACCCTGGTTACGACCTTTAACGCCGGAAGTATCCAAGGAGCCACGTACGGTGTGATAACGAACGCCTGGCAAGTCTTTTACACGACCGCCACGGATCAGTACCACGCTGTGCTCTTGCAGGTTGTGGCCTTCACCGCCGATGTACGAGGAAACCTCGAAACCGTTGGTCAGACGCACACGGCATACTTTACGCAGTGCCGAGTTAGGTTTTTTCGGCGTGGTGGTATACACACGGGTGCATACGCCACGACGTTGCGGGCAGTTCTGCAGCGCAGGTACGTCGGATTTCTCGACGATACGCTTACGCGGCTGACGTACCAGCTGGTTGATAGTTGCCATCTACTAGCTCCACTGTTGTCTTGCGACGCTATTGTCTTGCAAGAAAAGCAAAATGGCAGGAACGAATTCCCGCCAAATTTAGGGGTACAAGAGTCTAAAGAGGATCTTGTCCCCAGTCAAGGCAAGGCCCCGACCTCCCCTCGCGTCGAAGCGGGGCAAAAATGCCTCGATCCGACGAACGGGAGTGTCAGGGCCCAGACTCATCTATCGCAGAACTCAGTTACCGCTTGAGTTCAGCGCTTCGGTCAGTGCAGCTTCCACTTCACTGGCGCTTACGCGCAGCGGCTTGTCAGCATCACGGCGACGCTTACGCTCGCTGTGATAAGCCAAACCGGTACCCGCCGGGATCAGACGACCCACGACTACGTTTTCTTTCAGGCCGCGCAGGTAATCGCGCTTGCCGGTTACCGCTGCTTCGGTCAGCACGCGAGTGGTCTCCTGGAAGGAGGCCGCCGAGATGAACGACTCAGTGGACAACGACGCCTTGGTGATACCGAGCAACACGCGAGTGAACTTGGAGACAAATTTCTCTTCGTTCGCCAGGCGCTCGTTTTCTACCAGTACGTGAGTCAGTTCCATCTGGTCGCCCTTGATGAAACTGGAATCGCCGGATTCAGCGATTTCAACTTTACGCAGCATCTGACGCAGGATGGTCTCGATGTGCTTGTCGTTGATCTTCACGCCCTGCAGACGGTAAACGTCCTGGATCTCGTTAACGATGTACTTGGCCAGCGCACTCACACCCAGCAGACGCAGGATGTCGTGTGGATCGCTCGGGCCGTCGGAGATAACTTCGCCGCGGTTTACCTGTTCGCCTTCGAACACGTTCAGGTGACGCCACTTCGGAATCAGCTCTTCATACGGATCGCTACCGTCGTTCGGGGTAATGACCAGACGGCGCTTGCCCTTGGTCTCTTTACCGAACGCGATGGTGCCGCTGACTTCAGCCAGAATCGACGCTTCTTTCGGACGACGAGCTTCGAACAAGTCGGCAACACGCGGCAGACCACCGGTGATGTCACGGGTCTTCGAAGTTTCTTGCGGGATACGCGCGATAACATCACCGATCGCGATCTTCGCACCATCCGCTACACCGACCAGGGCGTTGGCTGGCAGGAAGTACTGAGCGATTACGTCAGTGCCTGGCAGCAACAGGTCCTTGCCGTTGTCGTCGACCATCTTCACGGCTGGACGGATGTCTTTGCCGGCAGCTGGACGATCTTTGGCGTCGAGTACTTCAATGTTGGTCATACCGGTCAATTCGTCAGTCTGACGCTTGATCGTGATGCCTTCTTCCATGCCCACGTAGGTCACGGTACCTTTCATTTCGGTAACGATTGGGTGAGTGTGCGGATCCCACTTGGCCACGATTGCGCCAGCGTCGACCTTGTCACCTTCTTTAACCGAAATCACAGCACCGTACGGCAGCTTGTAACGCTCGCGCTCACGACCGTAGTCATCAGCGATTGCCAACTCACCGGAACGGGACACAGCAACCAGGTGGCCATCCACTCGCTCAACGTGCTTGAGGTTGTGCAGACGGACGGTACCGCCATTCTTAACCTGAACACTGTCGGCTGCGGAGGTCCGGCTTGCCGCACCACCGATGTGGAACGTACGCATGGTCAGCTGGGTACCCGGCTCACCGATGGACTGGGCAGCGATAACGCCGACCGCTTCACCGATGTTCACCTGGTGACCACGAGCCAAGTCACGGCCGTAGCACTTGGCGCAGATGCCGTAGCGGGTTTCGCAGCTGATCGGCGAGCGAACGATCACTTCGTCGATGCTGTTGAGTTCGATGAACTCGACCCACTTCTCATCCACCAGGGTACCGGCAGGAACGATAACTTCCTCGGTGCCTGGCTTGAATACGTCACGGGCAATAACACGACCCAATACGCGCTCACCCAGCGGCTCTACAACGTCACCGCCTTCAATGTGCGGAGTCATCAGCAGGCCGTGCTCGGTGCCGCAATCGATCTCGGTTACAACCAGATCTTGTGCAACGTCTACCAGACGACGAGTCAGGTAACCGGAGTTAGCGGTTTTCAACGCGGTATCCGCAAGACCCTTACGAGCACCGTGAGTAGAGATGAAGTACTGAAGTACGCTCAAACCTTCACGGAAGTTAGCAGTGATCGGCGTTTCGATGATGGAACCGTCCGGCTTGGCCATCAGGCCACGCATACCGGCGAGCTGACGGATCTGCGCAGCAGAACCCCGTGCGCCCGAGTCGGCCATCATGTACATCGAGTTGAAGGACTCCTGGTCAACTTCGTCGCCGTGACGGTCGATGACTTTCTCTTTCGAGAGGTTGGCCATCATCGCCTTGGAAACTTCGTCGTTCGCCTTGGACCAAAGGTCGATCACCTTGTTGTACTTCTCGCCCTGGGTTACCAGGCCGGAGGCGTACTGGCTCTCGATCTCTTTCACTTCGTCAGTAGCAGCACTGATGATGCGAGCTTTTTCATCCGGGATAACGAAGTCGTTAACGCCGATGGAGACGCCGGAGATAGTCGAGTAAGCGAAACCTGTGTACATCAACTGGTCAGCGAAGATAACGGTCTCTTTCAAACCAACCACGCGGTAGCACTGGTTGATCAGCTTGGAGATCGCCTTTTTCTTCATCGGCAGGTTGACGACGTCATACGACAGACCTTTTGGCACAACCTGGTACAACAGCGCACGGCCGACAGTGGTGTCGACGATACGGGTGTTGCTCACGCTGCCGCCGTCACGGTCGTTGACGGTTTCGTTGATCCGCACTTTGACCTTGGCGTGCAGTGCGGCTTCGCCGGCACGGAACACACGGTCAACTTCTTGCAGGTCAGCGAACACACGACCTTCGCCTTTGGCGTTGATCGCTTCACGAGTCATGTAGTACAGACCCAATACAACGTCCTGCGACGGAACGATGATTGGCTCACCGTTGGCTGGCGACAGAATGTTGTTGGTCGACATCATCAACGCACGCGCTTCCAACTGGGCTTCCAGTGTCAGCGGTACGTGCACGGCCATTTGGTCGCCGTCGAAGTCGGCGTTGTACGCGGCACAGACCAGAGGATGCAGCTGGATAGCCTTACCTTCGATCAGTACTGGTTCAAACGCCTGGATACCCAGACGGTGAAGGGTCGGTGCACGGTTGAGGAGAACCGGGTGTTCGCGAATCACTTCGGCGAGAACGTCCCAAACTTCGGGCAGTTCGCGCTCGACCATTTTCTTGGCCGCTTTGATGGTGGTCGCCAGACCACGCATTTCCAGCTTGCCGAAGATGAATGGCTTGAACAGCTCAAGTGCCATCTTCTTGGGCAGACCGCACTGGTGCAGACGCAGGGTCGGGCCTACGGTAATTACCGAACGACCGGAGTAGTCAACACGCTTACCGAGCAAGTTCTGACGGAAACGACCTTGCTTACCCTTGATCATGTCAGCCAGGGATTTCAGAGGGCGCTTGTTGGAACCGGTGATAGCGCGACCACGACGACCGTTGTCGAGCAAGGCATCCACAGCTTCCTGCAACATACGCTTTTCGTTGCGCACGATGATGTCCGGAGCGGACAGATCAAGCAGGCGCTTCAAGCGGTTGTTACGGTTGATCACGCGGCGGTACAGGTCGTTGAGGTCGGACGTCGCGAAACGACCACCGTCCAACGGCACCAGCGGACGCAGGTCTGGCGGCAGAACCGGCAGAACGGTCAGCACCATCCACTCTGGCAAGTTGCCGGAACCCTGGAAGGCTTCCATCAACTTCAGACGCTTGGACAGTTTCTTGATCTTGGTTTCGGAGTTGGTTTGCGGAATTTCTTCGCGCAGACGACCAATCTCGTGTTCCAGGTCGATAGCGTGCAGCAGCTCGCGGACAGCTTCGGCACCCATGCGGGCATCGAAATCGTCACCGAACTCTTCCAGCGCTTCGAAGTACTGCTCGTCGTTCAGCAGCTGACCCTTTTCAAGGGTGGTCATGCCTGGATCGATAACGACATAGCTCTCGAAGTAGAGAACACGTTCGATATCACGCAGGGTCATGTCCATCAGCAAGCCGATACGGGACGGCAGCGATTTCAGGAACCAGATGTGGGCAACCGGCGAAGCCAGTTCGATGTGCGCCATGCGCTCACGACGAACCTTGGCCAGCGCAACTTCAACGCCGCACTTCTCGCAGATCACACCACGGTGCTTCAAGCGCTTGTACTTACCGCACAGGCACTCGTAATCCTTTACCGGGCCAAAGATCTTGGCGCAGAACAGGCCGTCACGCTCGGGTTTGAACGTACGGTAGTTGATGGTTTCCGGCTTTTTAACTTCACCGAACGACCACGAACGGATCATCTCAGGCGATGCCAATCCAATACGGATGGCGTCGAACTCTTCGACTTGACCCTGGTTTTTCAGCAAATTCAGTAGGTCTTTCAAGGCCTTTCCTCCTGGCGGAGCAGAGAGCGGGCCAAACGGCCACGCTCTCGATTCGCGTCACGTGTTATTCGGTTTCCAGATCGATATCGATGCCGAGGGAACGAATTTCTTTGATCAACACGTTGAAGGACTCGGGCATGCCCGGCTCCATACGGTGATCGCCGTCCACGATGTTTTTGTACATCTTGGTACGACCGTTCACATCGTCCGACTTCACTGTGAGCATTTCTTGCAGAGTGTATGCAGCACCGTATGCTTCCAGTGCCCAGACCTCCATCTCCCCGAAACGCTGACCACCGAACTGAGCCTTACCACCCAGCGGCTGCTGGGTAACCAGGCTGTACGAACCGGTAGAACGAGCGTGCATCTTGTCGTCTACCAAGTGGTTCAGCTTCAGCATGTACATGTAGCCAACAGTAACCGGGCGCTCAAACTTGTTGCCGGTACGGCCGTCGAACAGCTGCATCTGGCCGCTTTCCGGCAGGTCTGCCA
This sequence comes from Pseudomonas paralactis, assembly GCF_001439735.1. Classification (GTDB taxonomy): domain Bacteria; phylum Pseudomonadota; class Gammaproteobacteria; order Pseudomonadales; family Pseudomonadaceae; genus Aquipseudomonas; species Aquipseudomonas paralactis. The sequence goes on along the minus strand of NZ_JYLN01000014.1, from coordinate 10,303 downwards.
GTTTCAGCATGGCCTTGATTTCGCTTTCCTTGGCACCGTCGAACACCGGGGTAGCCATTGGAACGCCGCCGCGCAGGTTCTTCGCCAGATCCAGGATTTCCTGGTCGGAGAAGGTGTCCAGCTCTTCGTTGCGACCGCCGATCTCGTTGTAGATCTCGTGCAGGAACTTGCGCAGGTCTGCGACCTTGCGCTGCTCTTCGATCATACGGTTGATCTTCTCGCCCAGACCTTTGGCCGCGAGGCCCAGGTGGGTTTCAAGGATCTGACCAACGTTCATACGCGAAGGTACGCCCAACGGGTTGAGGACGACGTCGACCGGGGTGCCATTGGCATCGTGCGGCATGTCTTCAACCGGCATGATCACGGAGACCACACCCTTGTTACCGTGACGACCGGCCATCTTGTCGCCCGGTTGGATGCGGCGACGGATTGCCAGGTAAACCTTGACGATTTTCAGCACGCCTGGAGCCAGGTCATCGCCCTGCTGCAGTTTGCGCTTCTTGTCTTCGAACTTGTCGTCCAGCAGACGGCGGCGATCAACGATATAGGCCTGGGCCTTCTCAAGCTGCTCGTTCAGAGCGTCTTCAGCCATGCGCAGTTTGAACCACTGGCCGTGCTCAAGACCGTCGAGAATTTCGTCGGTGATGTCCTGACCTTTCTTCAGACCTGCGCCGCCTTCAGCCTTGTGGCCTACCAGAGCGGAACGCAGACGTTCGAAGGTCGCGCCTTCAACGATACGGAACTCTTCGTTCAGGTCCTTGCGAATCTCGTCGAGCTGGGTCTTCTCAATGGACAGTGCACGAGCATCACGCTCAACGCCGTCACGGGTGAAGACCTGTACGTCGATGACAGTACCCTTGGTACCGGTAGGTACACGCAGGGAAGTGTCTTTAACGTCGCTGGCTTTTTCACCGAAGATGGCACGCAGCAGCTTCTCTTCCGGCGTCAGTTGAGTCTCGCCTTTCGGAGTGACCTTACCGACCAGGATGTCGCCAGCGCCAACTTCAGCACCTACGTAAACGATACCGGCTTCGTCCAGCTTGTTCAGTGCAGCTTCACCCACGTTCGGGATGTCTGCAGTGATTTCCTCTGGCCCAAGCTTGGTGTCACGCGCCACACAGGTCAGTTCCTGGATGTGGATCGTGGTGAAGCGGTCTTCTTGAACCACACGCTCGGACAGGCAGATGGAGTCTTCGAAGTTGAAGCCGTTCCATGCCATGAACGCGATGCGCATGTTCTGACCCAGAGCCAGCTCACCCATGTCGGTGGACGGGCCGTCGGCCATGATGTCGCTACGCTGAACGCGATCACCCTTGCTCACCAGCGGACGCTGGTTGATGCAGGTGTTCTGGTTCGAGCGGGTGTATTTGGTCAGGTTGTAGATGTCGACACCGGCTTCGCCAGTTTCTACTTCGTCATCGGCAACACGAACCACGATACGGCTGGCATCAACGGAGTCGATCACGCCGCCACGACGAGCCACGACGCAAACGCCGGAGTCACGCGCTACGTTGCGCTCCATGCCGGTACCTACCAACGGCTTGTCAGCACGCAGGGTCGGTACAGCTTGACGCTGCATGTTGGAACCCATCAACGCACGGTTGGCGTCATCGTGTTCCAGGAACGGGATCAGCGACGCTGCAACCGACACTACCTGCTTCGGAGAAACGTCCATCAAGGTGACGTCTTCCGGCGCCTTGACGGTGAACTCGTTCAAGTGACGAACAGCTACCAGCTCGTCGATCAGGACTTTCTTGTCGTTCATCGTGGCCGAAGCCTGAGCGATCACGTGATCAGCTTCTTCGATGGCGGACAGGAACACGATCTCGTCGGTGACCAGAGCGTCTTTCACCACACGGTACGGGCTTTCGAGGAAGCCGTACTGGTTGGTGCGCGCATAAGCGGCCAGGGAGTTGATCAGACCGATGTTCGGACCTTCCGGCGTTTCGATCGGGCAAACACGACCGTAGTGCGTCGGGTGTACGTCACGAACTTCAAAGCCAGCACGCTCACGGGTCAGACCGCCCGGGCCCAGTGCGGATACACGGCGCTTGTGGGTGATCTCGGACAGAGGGTTGTTCTGGTCCATGAACTGGGAAAGCTGGCTGGAACCGAAGAACTCTTTCACCGCCGCAGCCACTGGCTTGGCGTTGATCAGGTCTTGCGGCATCAGGCCTTCGCTTTCAGCCATCGACAGACGCTCTTTGACCGCACGCTCAACACGCACCAGGCCAACGCGGAACTGGTTCTCGGCCATTTCGCCTACGCAGCGAACACGACGGTTACCCAAGTGGTCGATGTCATCGACGATGCCTTTGCCGTTACGGATGTCGACCAGGGTCTTCAGTACCGCAACGATGTCTTCCTTGCACAGCACGCCCGAACCTTCGATCTCGGTACGACCGATACGACGGTTGAACTTCATCCGGCCGACCGCAGACAGGTCATAGCGCTCAGGGCTGAAGAACAGGTTGTTGAACAGGGTTTCGGCAGCGTCTTTGGTTGGAGGCTCACCAGGACGCATCATGCGATAGATCTCGACCAGCGCTTCCAATTGGTTGCTGGTGGAGTCGATCTTCAGTGTGTCGGAGATGAACGGACCGCAGTCGATATCGTTGGTGTACAGGGTCTCGATGCGAACAACCTGGGCCTTGGCGATTTTGGCCAGGATCTCGGTGTTCAGCTCGGTGTTGCACTCAGCCAGGATTTCGCCTGTAGCCGGGTGAACGATGACCTTGGCGGTAGTGCGACCCAGAACGTAGTCCAGAGGCACTTCCAGCTCTTTGATACCGGCTTTTTCGATCTGGTTGATGTGGCGCGCAGTGATACGACGGCCAGCCTCAACGATGACCTTGCCTTTTTCATCCTGGATGTCCAGGACGGCAATTTCACCACGCAGACGCGAAGCGATCAGTTCCAGCTTGAGGGTTTCATCCTTCAGGCTGAATACGTTGGTGGTATAGAAAGCGTCCAGCACTTGCTCAGTGGTATAGCCGAGCGCGCGCAGCAGTACCGAGGCCGGCAGCTTGCGACGACGGTCGATACGCACGAACACGCAGTCTTTCGGGTCGAACTCAAAGTCCAACCACGAACCGCGGTACGGAATGATCCGCGCGGAGTACAGGAGTTTGCCGGAGCTGTGCGTCTTGCCGCGGTCGTGGTCGAAGAACACGCCCGGGGAACGGTGCAGCTGGGAAACGATTACACGCTCGGTACCGTTGATAACGAAGGTACCGTTCTCAGTCATCAATGGGATTTCGCCCATGTAGACTTCTTGCTCTTTGATGTCCTTGATCGCTTTGTTCGACGATTCTTTGTCGAAAATGATCAGACGGACTTTTACCCGCAAAGGTACGGCGTACGTAACGCCACGCAACACGCATTCTTTGACATCAAATGCCGGTTCGCCCAGGCGATAACCGACGTACTCCAGCGCAGCATTGCCGGAGTAGCTGATGATCGGGAAAACGGATTTGAAGGCCGCATGCAGGCCCACGTCGCGGAACTGATCTTTGGTCGCTCCCGCCTGCAAGAATTCACGATACGAATCCAGCTGGATAGCCAGAAGGTACGGGACATCCATGACGTCCGGCAACTTGCTAAAGTCCTTGCGGATACGTTTTTTCTCAGTATATGAGTAAGCCATCAGCGTTCCCCAGCTTGGTCACCTGCTTGTTTGGCCCCTCCGACGGGAGCAGCCAGAAAATCTTGCAAACCCCATGGTTTGCACCACCGCTTCGGGTGGCTACAGCGCGTTAATGGCGGCGACCGAGTCGACAGCCAAGAACGGAAAAAGGCCGGTGGCAAGAGCCACCAGCCATCAGCCTTCAGCTTAACGCTTGGGCTGGAGACGCAAGGTCGATGCTTACTTCAGCTCGACTTTAGCGCCTGCTTCTTCCAGAGTAGCTTTGGCTTTGTCAGCTGCGTCTTTGGCAACAGCTTCCAGAACCATGGCAGGAGCGCCGTCAACTACAGCCTTGGCTTCTTTCAGGCCCAGACCGGTCAGTTCACGTACTGCCTTGATCACGTTTACTTTCTTCTCGCCAGCTTCGGTCAGCATGACGTTGAATTCGGTTTGCTCTTCAACAACAGCAGCAGCAGCAGCTGGGCCAGCGGAAGCAGCGGCAGCGGAAACGCCGAATTTTTCTTCGAAAGCTTTGATCAGCTCAACAACCTGCAGAACCGACATTTCAGCTACGGCGTTGAGGATATCGTCTTGGGAGATAGACATTGCTGTATTTCCTGAATTGGGGGACGGCCTACGCGGCCATCGAAATAAACAAAAATACGCGAGAGAATTTGCTCAGCCTTAGGCTGCGGCAGCTTCTTTTTGCTCGCGAACTGCAGCCAGAGTACGAGCCAGCTTGCTGGTAGCGCCTTGAATCACGCTCATCAGCTGCGAAATGGCTTCGTCGCGGGTCGGCAGTGTTGCCAGTACGTCGATTTGGTTAGCTGCGAGGAACTTGCCCTCGAACGCAGCTGCCTTGATCTCGAACTTATCCTGACTCTTGGCGAACTCTTTGAACAAACGGGCAGCAGCGCCCGGATGATCCTTGGAGAATGCGATCAGAGTCGGGCCAGTGAACACGTCGTTGAGAACACTGTATTCAGTGTCAGCAACGGCGCGCTTGAGCAGGGTGTTACGTACAACACGTACGTATACGCCAGCTTCACGAGCCTCTTTACGGAGTCCGGTCATAGCGCCTACTGTCACACCACGGGCATCAGCCACGACAGCGGACAGAGCAGCTTTGGCAGCCTCGTTGACTTCAGCGACGATGGCCTTCTTGTCTTCGAGATTAATTGCCACGGGTTTAACTCCTGCTTGTTACCGTTTCATCTGGCCGAGGCCGGATGTCGTTTTGGTGTCTGATTCGGTAAGGAACCGGGAGCACCATCTGCGTAGGCTTGTTGGTTTAAGACTTGCGTCGCCTACGGTCTTGGATAGCCCCCGCCAGGCAGGGACCCCAATCTTTCAATTGGCGCAATCGCTTGCGCCAACTTGTGTCTTATACGTCCAGCGAGCCTTGGTCGATGACCAGACCTGGGCCCATAGTGGTGCTCAGGGTAACGCGCTTGACGTAGATACCTTTCGAGGAAGCTGGCTTGATACGCTTCAAATCAGCGATCAGAGCTTCAACGTTTTCCTTCAGCTTGACGGCGTCGAAGCCGACTTTGCCAACGGAGGTGTGAATGATGCCGTTTTTGTCGGTGCGATAACGAACCTGACCAGCCTTTGCGTTTTTAACCGCGGTAGCTACGTCTGGCGTTACGGTGCCGACTTTAGGGTTAGGCATCAGGCCGCGTGGACCCAGGATCTGACCCAACTGACCTACAACGCGCATTGCATCCGGGGAAGCAATAACGACGTCATAGTTCAGGTCGCCGCCTTTCATTTCGGCAGCCAGGTCATCCATACCAACGCGATCAGCGCCGGCAGCCAGAGCAGCTTCAGCTGCCGGGCCTTGGGTGAAGACAGCAACACGTACAGTCTTGCCAGTACCGTGTGGCAGCACAGTAGCGCTACGAACGACCTGGTCGGATTTACGTGGGTCAACACCCAGGTTCACAGCAACGTCAACAGACTCGCTGAACTTGACAGTCGACAGCTCGGTCAGCAGGGCAGCAGCGTCTACGAAGTTGTAAGACTTGCCTGCTTCAATTTTGCCGGCGATAGCCTTTTGGCGCTTGGTCAGCTTAGCCATTACACACCCTCCACGTTAAGGCCCATGCTACGAGCAGAACCGGCGATGGTACGCACGGCTGCATCCATATCAGCTGCAGTCAGATCCGCGTTTTTGGTTTTCGCGATTTCTTCCAGCTGAGCACGAGTTACGGTGCCAACCTTAACGGTGTTCGGACGAGCGGAACCGCTAGTCAGACCAGCAGCTTTCTTCAACAAAACCGAAGCCGGGGTCGACTTGGTTTCGAAAGTGAAGCTACGGTCGCTGTATACAGTGATGATCACTGGAGTCGGCAGACCTGGCTCAAGACCCTGAGTACGGGCGTTGAAGGCCTTGCAGAATTCCATGATATTCACGCCGTGCTGACCCAGAGCTGGACCGACGGGTGGGCTAGGGTTGGCCTGAGCGGCCTTCACTTGCAGCTTGATGTAAGCGGTAATCTTCTTGGCCATGAGGCACTCCAATTACGGGTTCAAACGCCTAAAAAGGCTCCCCGGTTACTTGCGCGTTTATCCCAGTGACGACAAAACCCCACAGCCTAAGGCTGTGGGGTTGGGATGCTTTTTCAGCTAGACCTTCTCGACCTGGCTGAACTCCAACTCTACCGGAGTAGAGCGACCGAAAATGAGCACTGCCACTTGGATCCGGCTCTTTTCGTAGTTAACTTCTTCGACGGTGCCATTGAAATCAGCGAAAGGACCATCGGTAACACGAACAACCTCACCCGGCTCGAACAACGTCTTCGGCTTGGGCTTGTCACTACCGTCAGCAACACGACGCAGAATTGCTTCCGCCTCTTTGTCAGTGATCGGAGCAGGCTTATCAGCGGTACCGCCAATGAAACCCATGACACGAGGAGTGTCCTTGACCAAGTGCCAAGTACCTTCATTCATGTCCATCTGTACCAGCACGTAGCCAGGGAAGAACTTACGCTCACTCTTGCGCTTCTGGCCATTCCGCATTTCAACCACTTCTTCAGTGGGAACCAGAATTTCGCCGAAGCCATCTTCCATGCCTGCCAGCTTTACGCGCTCCAGCAAAGAGCGCATAACATGCTTCTCGTAACCCGAGTAAGCATGCACAACGTACCAACGCTTAGCCACGGGACACCCTTAGCCAACAATCAAGGAAACAAGCCAGCCGAGCAGGGAATCGAGCCCCCACAACAGCAACGCCATAACCAGAACAACAGCCACGACAATCAATGTGGTCTGCGTGGTTTCTTGGCGAGTCGGCCAAACGACTTTACGAATTTCGGTGCGAGCTTCCTTTACCAGGACCGCGAAAGACTTGCCTTTAGCTGTCTGCAGGCCTACAAAGGCAGCTACAGCAGCAAGGGCCAGCAATGCGAGAACACGGTACAGGATCGGCGAAGCAGAATAGTACTGATTGCCAACAACGCCTACGACCACCAAGGCGACTACAGCGAGCCACTTGACCAGATCGAAACGAGAGCTTTGAGCTTCAGCCTTAGGAGTCATCTATGAAGATCCTGTGAAAAGAAAGCCAGACACACCACGTGAATCTGGCAGGTCAGGAGGGAATCGAACCCCCAACCTACGGTTTTGGAGACCGTCGCTCTGCCAATTGAGCTACTGACCTAAAACAAATCAGGCCGACCATTATGCAGGCCTGAAAAAGACTTTACAACAACCAACCCCAACAGACTTGAAATCACCTGACAATCACAGCCAGACACAACACGATACAAGCCGAGGCAGCTGTTAAAACAAAGGCAGATATTTTCATATCTGCCTTGTTATATGGAGCTCTTGAGCGGATTTGAACCGCTGACCTCACCCTTACCAAGGGTGTGCTCTACCAACTGAGCTACAAGAGCAAAACACCTCGCACAACCTGCAAACTTGGAGCGGGTAGCGGGAATCGAACCCGCATCATCAGCTTGGAAGGCTGAGGTTCTACCACTAAACTATACCCGCGGAGCTTGCAGCTCACGCTAAAAATGGTGGAGGGGGAAGGATTCGAACCTTCGAAGTCGTAGACGTCAGATTTACAGTCTGATCCCTTTGGCCGCTCGGGAACCCCTCCTAAGCGAGCCGGCATTCTACATCACGCCGGCCTTCTGTCAAGCATTTTCTCATTAAAAATATGAGGTTAGCTGCGTTGACCTTCGTTTCGCACTGAAGTCTTTAAAGCTCTTCACTGCGAAGCGGGCGCCATTCTATGCAAACTATTCGAGAGTTGCAATGCCTTCGCACAGCATTATTTTATGTTTTAACTCATTGAATTCATTAGCAAGGCTTTCGAACGGCAGATCATCAGCCAAGCGCCGACTCTCAGGCGCTACACGCAACCAGTAACCCGAGGCCTCAGGCGCGCTCAACAATTGAAGCTTTACCCTTATATCCAGGCTCATCAGCCGCTGCTCGACAGTGAGCGCCTGGTGACGATCGGAGAAGCCGCCAATGTACAGACAGGTGCTTTGTGCTTCAGCTCCCCTTGCTCGATCACGCCGGGTCACAGTGTCTGCAGACTCACTCAGGAGCCGAATATCTTGCTGCGTCCCACGATAAAGACTCAATGGCGTAACGTCCTTGGCACGCAACGGAGCCTCTTGCTGATGCCAGACGTAGTAGAAAGCATTGAGGACAAGTAAAAGCAAAAACAGCCAGCGCATAATCACCTCAGGACAAAGGACACGCCATTGCCAAACCAACAAACACAAGGTCCGGGATCAAACGAGCCTGAGGCGCAGCATCCCTGACCAGGTCGGCATCCCCACCCGTCAAGAAGACAGTGAATTCTTCACCCCAATAGCCTCGCGCCAATTCAAGCTGGGTCAACACGAACCCTCTCAACATAAGCGTACAACCACGTTCGACAGCCTCTACGGTCGTCCGCCCAGGAGAGAGACGCTCCAGGGCTCTCTCAGCCGCTGCGTCGTCATAACGTATCTTGCGCGTATGGGTTCGCAACTGGTTGCGCATAAGCGGCAAGCCAGGGCAAATAAACCCACCCAAGTGCTGACCATCAACATCGATAAAGTCTGCGGTCGCCGCTGTACCGAAATCGAGCACTACGCACGCGCCGGACGCCAACTTGTATGCACCCAGCATGGCCAACCAACGATCAAGCCCAAGCCGCTCAAACTCTTCGTAGCCATTGCGCACCCCCGCCATTTCCCTCGCAGAACCCGCACAAGATACGGTAACGCCAAAGGCCTCCACCAATGCCGCTACTAGCTTATCGGTCTCCTCAAGCGCTCGAACACTCACTAACCGACAACGCGTGAGCAGAAGACCAGGAAGCGCTATTAGACTTTCAATCAAAGCGTCATCCGAGCCCACCACGCCTTCTGCGCTAATACGTGCATTACTCGCCTCAAGCACACGCCACTTGATGAAGCTGTTTCCACAGTCGAGCTCAAGAATCATCACGCAACCTCAGGCTTAACTCACCGCCGCTGTATATTTTCTCGATGCCGTCGACATCCAAACGCAACGCACCCTGATGATCCACACCCAACACCACCCCATCAATCTGGGTGACACCCGCAACGAGTGACACAGGCTTGCCCTGCCACAAGTGATGCTGCTCCCACTCATCTTGCAGCCCGGCAAAACCCTCAGCCTTGTGTCGGTCCAGATAGCTTTGCAATTGCCCCCCCAGACGCGCCACCAGCTGGTTGCGATCAATAGCAGAACCAGTCTCGAGCTGCATCGAAGTCCACTGCTGATCCACATCATCGGCTTTCTGCATATTCACATTGATGCCTATCCCCAGGACAACGTGACAGATATCTGCAGGATCTCCCACCAGCTCAAGCAAAATGCCAGAAATTTTCTTGCGGCCGACCAAGACGTCGTTCGGCCATTTCAAAGCCGCGCCCTGCACACCGGACTCACGCAACGCCTGCATAACTGCCAAGCCAACTACGAGACTCAACCCCTCCAACTGTCGCAGACCACCTTCAATGCGCAGTACAAGGCTGTAGTAGACATTCTGCGCAAACGGACTGACCCATTTCCGACCACGCCTCCCCCTACCAGCCGTCTGCTGCTCCGCCAGCACGACAAAGGGCGCTTCGCAGCCTGAGTCAACAAGCCGTAAAGCTTCTGCGTTAGTGGAGTCGATGGAATCGAAAATATGAACAGGCCAGGTTAAAGAGGCCGCATTCAGGGAGATTTGCTCTGAACTCAAGAAAACCAATGGCGCAGCCAATTGATACCCACGACCTCGGACCTTATGAATGGGCAACCCCAACTCTGCCTCAAGATGCTGAAGCTGCTTCCACACAGCGCTGCGACTGACGCCCAGGGCGGAGCCAAGCGCTTCTCCAGAATGGAATCGACCGTCTTTCAGTAGTTTCAACAACATCAGCATGCAAATATCGCCTCACAATGAGGCACGCATAATAGCCATGCGTAAGGTCATTGCATAGAAACGCGGGGCGTTTGCACTTAGGACATGAGCGATGGTTTTTCGACCGCCCAAAACAAAACCCCTGTTTGCGTTAGCAAACAGGGGTTTCGGAATTTAATCTTGACGATGACCTACTCTCACATGGGGAAACCCCACACTACCATCGGCGATGCATCGTTTCACTGCTGAGTTCGGGATGGGATCAGGTGGTTCCAATGCTCTATGGTCGTCAAGAA
>NZ_JYLN01000013.1 GCF_001439735.1 Pseudomonas paralactis | reverse complement strand
ATTCGGTACGTTCGCGCATGGCCTTTTCATCCGGCTTGTCGAGGTGCTTGTTGGCGTTTTGCGTATCGCGATTGAGGCCCACCAGGTCGTTGGCCCCCTCAGGATCACGCACAATAATCGTGCCCTCGCTGACCGCCGCCCGGGTTTTGCTGCTGTCGGACTCACTCAGCACCGCGCCCATTGGCGGGCCCATTGCGATGCCGCTGGACCCACCGGCAATACCTGCACTTGCCGAGGTGCTGTTGATTTTGCTGGTGTTCTTGATGTCACTGGTCAGCAAGCGATCGGTAATCAGCAAGTTCTTGTCGGCGCTGGCTTCGCTCGCAATGACGCCCCCCTGGCGTCAGGGTAGATGTGTTCTGCTTAACCTGAATTATTTTTGAAGACGTACTGCCGTGCTATCGAGCTTCGGACTTTTCCCACGAACTGACGAGGTTGAGCCATAGGAACTAACTTGGCTAGGATTCGCCGTCGCAGTAAATCCTGTGGCCGGGTGTCGCAACCTGAAGTAGTCTGAGGCGCGGTAGCGCCATAGCTCTGTAGCAGGCGCTTTTTTTATGCCTGCTTACCGCATCTATGGTGGACCGTGTGAGGCGGGCTTTTGCCCGGCCGGTACCCTCGGACACCGGTTTGCGACCCTCGCACGGTCCACCACCCACTCGTGTCGCAACGACGGTGGTGGCCTCTTAACTGTCCGAGGATTGAGTGGATGTTTTCTACAAATCGAAACTGTCGAGATATTGAGGTAAAGGTCGTGGTGAAGTGTTCACGCTCTGCCGTTAACGCTCGCTCAATGTGTGATGCATTGGAGTGTCGCTCATGAAAACACAAGTAAATGATGACGACTGTCCTACCAGTGTTTTCAACGTGAGACCAGGTTTGAGCTCCGAAGAAGCATTAGTGAATGCAAGTGAGCTTTTAGCTTCGGCGTCAGCACTGGCTAATGAACAAGCATTTGCCTCAAGCGGATCACAGCGGCTTCAAACCTTCGGCTTGGCCCAGCTAATTGAAAACGCGCAACTTCTAGTAAACGATGTTCTGAGAAAAATGCCCCCAGCGGCCATCTGATTATTAATAGAGGAAAGTAGATGAGGGTAGATCACAACGCTTCTATACGAAATCGTGACCTACCCCATCCATTATTTACATGTAAAACACTTGAGCTTTCATAAATAAAACGGGCGTTTTATAGCCGCCCAGCTTGGCTAGCATAGAGCTATACAAGCATACAAAAATAAAGCCACATTATTAAAGAACGACCCACTAACACAGTAAAAAAACAAACCCCTACTTTTGCCTATCCATACAGGCAACGCCTAATCTGACCTACCCAACAACCGCGCCCACCATCCAGACTTGGCACTTGGATTAGGTGCTGGTATCACTTCCTCACTGGGATGGAGCAAATCACCCGGATAGTGTTCGTGCCCAATGCAATTGCTGTCATCAAGCCCAAATACTTTCACTGCGGCGGCAGCCTCAAAACACCAGCGACCGAAGTAGCTTCCCATCTCAAGTGGGTGTTTTACCGGATCACCGTAAATGTACCACCACGGTTGCTGTTTACCGCGCCTGTTCAACTCCGGATACCAATGCTCCACGAACGCCAGCAGCAGATCTGCTTGTTGCGCCGGTGGCGCATCAATTGCCTTAAGCAATCTCGCATATGGCTTCGCGTGTAACAGTTCCTTCCCAATTGTCCGTTCTGGTTGACGGTACGCAATGATCCGATCCAGCAGAACGTCCTGCCCCCCTTCACCTATTAACGCAACCAATCGAAACCACTGGTCATCAGGAATTTCGAGAGCAAGCGCCAGGCCTACCAACCAGAAACACCAGAGGTAATGGTTTAAGTCCGTAAGCTCGAAGGTCCAGTCTCGGCAAATCTGGAGATTATTTTCTGCACAGACCTCGGTGGAGGCGAGATCGGAAAGCTCCCATGCGTCCAAAAGTCGAGGGAAATGGGTAGATATCTCCAAGATATCCCCTCCCTGCGAATAGACCCTTATGCCTGAAATCAAGTTATCTTTAGCAAAATCGAACGCGAATTGAGGCCTGTATATCGGATTAGCTGAAGGCTCCGCCAAAATTTTACTGGCACGCTCAATCCATTGCAGATCCTTTGCTTCACGATCAGCCCAATACTGCTTATCCCCCAAAGGTGCACGAATCATGGAAGAACCCCATTCAAATTTTTGGAAGGTAATATTTTAGAGGTGTCCATATCTTTGACTTTACCACGGGCGTCAAGTACCTCAATTTCTGTAGATCCATCCGGTCGAGTTCTAACGACCCATGTTTCAGTACGGTTCGTTTCAGCCGCAACCCGAACGTCCCGGCTCTGATCCCGCCCTACTGCACGTACCAATCGATCCCCACCAAGCGTCCAATCTATAGAACCTTGTTTGCCATCTTGCGTATTACCTAGCCCCGAGGAGCCAGACTTCTTGTTATCACCAACAAACTTGTACTCGATAATAACAAAGTCGACATCCGGGCGATTGACCTTATAAAGATCATCGACCCCCGTCTCTCCAACACCCGGTACCCGCGCCAATTTCTGTCCTTCGGGAACCATTTGCTGGACAGAACGTTCGCCAAACAAGTCACCCATGACACCTTTCTGCTCTCTGGTTAATATCCCCAGGTCCATCATCGGCTTGCCATCTGGATCAAAGATACCGCCACTCTTGATCAGTGCTTGTTCGGACGCTTCGTTGAGTATTCCGGTGAAACGTCTCCCCACGGCCTCTGCAAGCTCCCCTGTCAGGCGTGTCGTTGCCCCCCCCGCACCACCGACACCAGCACCACCCAGACCAATACCCACTCCCGCAGAGGTCGCAATAGCCTCATTCTGCCTCAGTACATCAGCACCATATCCCTGCATAATATGAAGCGTGTCCAGATACCCCTTGAGCCTTAACTCCTCAGGCAAACTCTGGACAACTTCAACGGCGGCGATAAACTGCCGTCCGCCACAACTAGGACAATTCACCGTACTCATCGCCCACAGTGCTGTCTTGGATCCCAAGCTTGCTAAGTCCTCTACAGCATTAGCAAAACCTTCGGCGCTACCCTGACCCTTCGCGTTAAGTATTTCAGCCTGATTCTTAGGATCGTGCAGGTACTTATAAGGGTCAACCAACTCAATATATTTGACTAGGTTTTCAACCGATTTCCTATCTTTCATCAGCTGTGACAAGCCCAGTCGCTCATTATTGTAGTCCGCAAGACTCACCTGAAACAGATTCGTACTTTTCGATTGCAAAAGCTCCGCGCGAAGGAAGCTGGCAGCTTCCGTCCTATTGCCATCCCCGGCACTCAGCACAGTATTCCATCCCCGGTCGACCATCGCCGCAGCAGTTCGCAGAAGCTCTATACGTGCTTGTTCGTCAGTAATACCTTTCTCTTTCGCGTAGCGATTGACTCGATCATTGTCGGAGGCGAACTTGATTTCGTCCGGATGCAACTGGCGGTTGTACTTCTCCACACCCACTGCAGTCCCAGCGGCCACAACTGAACCGCTCACACCATTACTGGATCCGACCGCAGTACCTACACCCGCGGCTATCAATGAGGCTACGGCCTTTTGATCAGCCTCACTCATCTTGCTGTCAGCCAGAGCTTGCATGACGGATGGTAGTAGAGCCGCCGAGGCTCCCGCACCCAATGCTCCGCTCTGCACACTGCCGCTGGAAAGCCCAATCGCTGCGCCCGCCAGAGCGTGCAATAAAACGCGTGCCGCGCCGCCTTCTTCCCAAGCAGCCTTGGTCACGCTATCGATGTCTTTCCGGTTTTTCTGTTCGTCGGCAAAACTACCGATCTTGTTAAAGATGTCACTGGACGACGTATTAGCAACAATCCCTACCGCCGTACTCCCCCCTGCACCACCCAAGCCAGCAGCAACCAGGCCCGATGCAATATCGGCCATCATTTTCTTGTCGCCACCGACCTGCCAGCGTTGGGCGTCTGCATACGCCGCATCGGCTGCACGCGCAGTTCCCGCAGCTTCAGGCGAACCCGCATTGGCCTGCGCATCCGCTTGCTTGCGCAGTTTATTTGCCTCATCCGCCTTGGCCTTACTCACCATGCCGATCACGCTGCTGGAGAGCTGCGCCGAGCTTTGGATCAGGTCGATCCGCTCTTGCATGGCCTTCTCGTCAGGACGATCCAGATGGTCGTTGGCATTGACGGTGTCACGATTCAAACCAACTAGGTCATTCACTCCCGCAGCATCGCGGACAACGATAGTGCCTGGGCTAACTGCACTGCGGGTTTTACTGCTATCAGATTCCTTAAGCATCAACGGTATCGCACCGCCGGTGTCCGTATGCGCCAACTGCCGTTGATCGTCCGGCGTTTTCGGACCGCCCGGCTTATCCCACTTAGTGCTGGTGTAGGAAAGGCTCAGGCTGGCCGCCTGGCTCTTGATATCGCTCTTGTTCTTGATATCGCTGACCAACAAGCGCTCAGTGCTGAGATGGTTCTTATCGGCACTGGCCTCGCTGGCAATCACCGCACCTTCAAGCGTAGTGTTTTTACCTGTATTGATGTCATAGCCACCGCTGCCTGCAAACAACCCGGTCTGGTCAGTAACAGCTTTGTAATCGCTATTCATCTTGCTGCCGGCGATATTGCCGGACGCTGTCACCATCGAACCCCAGCAGAACGGTGGCACGCAGATGCTGGCGCCGACACCGGCACTGGTTTGTTTGTTCTTCTGGCTCGCCTCGTCCTGGCGCGAAGCGATATTCAGGTTGCCGCCAATATCAGCCTTGATAGCCTCGGCACGCACTTGCGCGCCGGCCAATGTGGTGTCTTGCCCACTCTTGAGCACCAGCAAACCTGTATCAACGGTACTGTTGACCTGAGTAACCTCATGGCCTGTGCCCATGCCTTTGGCCGTTTTGGCGCCAAGGTCGAGGGTGAAGCCATTCTGGTCACCAATGTTGAAACTGGCACCGATACTGGTTTTGTTATTGCTGTTCTGGTTATCCCAGTTTTTTCGGTCTTGTGCGCTTTCCAGCGTGATGTCGTTTTTCGCCAGCAGCAGGGTGTCCTTGGCCTTGATGCTGCTGCCAATCACATGGATATCACCTTGGGTAGCCGGAGCGTTGCCAGTGGCCACGATCGCCAGGCTGCCACCACTGTTAAGGCTCGATTGCTTGACCGTTTCTGCGTCGTACTCGCTGGTGCTTTTCTTGCGTGTAGATGCCAACTCGGTGCCGATCTTGATCACTGAGCCTTTGCTGTTTGCAGGTTTGCCGTCTGACTCGTTGGCCGAGCTGTTATCACCGCTCATTGCGCCGTAGGCCGAAAGCAATGCTTGAGCGCCTTTAACGGCTTTCAAGCGACTGTCGTCAGCCTGCTGCGCTGCCCGTACATCATTACGGATGCTCTTGACGGTATCGACCATTGTTCCGCCGATCACACGCCCTACGGCCAAGCTTTTGGAACTGTCCTTACTGGTCTGGTTAGCCGTTTCGGTCCCTGCGGCAATGGTGACGTTCGCGCCATTCAGGGACATGTCCTTGGTACTGACCAAATCACTGGCCACCACCTTCAACTCACGCCCCGCCTCCAGCGTCACATTCCCCGCACTGGAACCAACCGTGCTGCCAGTCAGCGTGGTTTCTGCCGCAGTACCGTTGTGCTTCTGGCTGTTGATAAACAGATGCTGATTGCCGGTGATGTCATCCAGGCCCAGCTTGTTGCCGGTCAACACGCCGGTCAGGTCGCGGTTCTTTTCCTTGTGCATGTCGGTGCGCGAGAAGGTGTTCTGCGCCGCATCGATGGTCAGGTCACGCCCGGCCTGAACAGTCAGGTCACCGGTACTGACCAGCGCCGAACCCGTCACAGTCACGTCTTGCGCGCCCGCGACGCTGACGGTCTCACCAGAGACCATGCTGCCCACCGCCGTGGTGCGTGTCTCGTCGACCTTGTCCTTGACTTTGCTCGACTTGAACCCGCCCCAACTGCTCTTGCTTTGCTTGCGCTCATGGCGCGCACTGTCGGAGTCGGTTACGGCAAGAATCTGTACGTCTTCACCCGCCACCAACTTCGCTGCACCTTTGTCAGCGGCCACCGCACTGCCGGCCAACAGCAGATCTTTGCCAGCGACCACGGTGCTATTGCCACCCGATTCGACCAGGCTGCCCACGTTGGTGGTGCTATCGGTTTCATCGAGACGGAATTTCTTGCCCGAGGAGGATTTTTTGGTCTTGCTGTAAAAGCTGTAGTCCTCATTCTCAGCGGACTTGAGCTCAATATTTTCACGGGCGTACAAGTACGCCTCATCCCCGGCCGTTACACGGCTGGCGATCAACGCCATGTCCTCGCCCGCGCTCAGCGCCACGTCTCCACCGGCCTTGACCGTGGTGGACACCTGCTGAACATGGTCTTCCTGGCTCTTGACCTTTTTGCTGTTGAACGAGGAGTGCTGCTCGTTCGCGCCCGAAGCCAGTGTCAGGTCGCCTGTAGCCGCCATCGCAATATCGCGCTTGGCTTCTATTTGACTGGCGATGGCGCTGATGTCGCGTCCAGACTGCACGCGGAAGTCGCGCCCGGCTTCAATCATGTTGCCGTATTGAGTGACACTGCTGTCGCGGAACACACCGGCGTTACGTTGCTCAGCGGCAATCAGGTTGACGTCGCGACCGGCCTTGATCGTAGTATCTGCACCACTTTTCAATACGCCGCCAACGCTGTTGACGTCACGTCCGGCTTGCATACTCAGGTTGTTGGCCGCTTCGATGCGGGCTGCGCTGTCTACAAAGCCCATGCGCTCGGTGCGATAACCGCTGTTGCTGCTCTCGTGACGGGTGACAGTGCGTTCGTTGATCAGGTCGCCGTTAACTGCCGTGAGGCTCACATCGCGCCCTGAGATGATCCCGCCAGCTTTGTTGATCAGGTTGTTACCCGCCAGCAGATCCAGGCGATGACCGGCTTCGATCAAGCCGCTGTTGACCAGGTTGGCCCCGGCGGTGGCCGACAGGTTGTTGGTGGCACGCAGGGTGCCGACGTTGTTGAGATTTTCTCCAGCAATCAGGTTGACGTCGCTACCGGCGATCAATGCGCCGTTGGGCCCTAGGCGATTATTGGCCTGGGCCAGGTACAAAACAGGTGCCAGGACGCTTTCGCCATTTACCGTGGCGCTTTCCATCCACACGATATCGTGGGTCAGCGCCGCGACTTGCTCGGCGGTGAGGCTTACACCCACCGCCAGGTTCAATCGCTGCTTGCTGGCGATCGCGTTGTCCATCAGATACTTATACTGCCCAGCGTCGCTGGTCTGCCCATCGAGGAAGCGTTGACCGGTACGAGCAATGATGGCTTGCTGAATCAACCGATCTTCATAGAGCCCGTCACCCAAACGCTTCCAACTGGTATCTGGGTTGTAACCCAGTTTCGACAGCAAATAGTCCGAACTCATGAATTGCTTCAAGTCGGTCAAAGCCGGGTTGGTTTCGATCAAGTATTTTTGCGGGTTGGACACGTAGCTGCCGTCAGGCAAACCCTGCACACGGTTGACCGTCAACGTGTCAGCCGCTGTGGCCAAGCTCTCGACCGGAGTAGTCGAGGCGGCACTATCGACCCTCGAACGGTCAGGTACTACCGCATCCGTGAGGGGAGCTACGATCGGAACCACATTCAGCGGCTCGATGATGCCTGCGACTGAGGTCGCCAGATCAGCCGTACTCACCGGCGCTTGCGTGGCCGTTGCGATGTGAGCGGCATCATCCACGAGGACCTCCCTGCCACCACGGGCAGGAACGCCTTGGTCACGCTGGGCAGTGTCGATGGACGCCCCGCCCATGGTCCAGCTTTGTGGCCCTTGATTAGCTGGCGTTGAAGCACCCTGGCCGCTCAGACGAAACAAACCATTCTGCCCTGTGGGCAAGCTAAAGCCTGGTAATGACAGGGGATTGACCTGTTGTTGAGCCAGATCCGGCGGCAATTGTTGGTTAAGCGTAATACGGGTTGAAAAGCCAGCACCGGAGGCGTTTGTATCGGTTCGTGGGCCGCTACCCACATAGGTATAGCCCGGACGGACCACACTGCTGTCGATGTTGTTGCCCGCCGTTACGTTGACAGCTCCACCGGCCTGGATCACGGCAGCGTAACGCTGATCACCATCTGCTAGTTTTTTTGTCGTTCTAAGGTGCGGCAGCTCCCCGTTCCCCTCCGGAGCCACCGGAGGACCAGTAATGGCTATAAAGTTGCCCATTGCAGCCTGTAACCCACCCAAATCATTGGGCGTATAGCCGGCGCTCTGGAACCAATATTTGTTGTTGAACGCGTTTGCCAAGTCGTACCAGCGCCCGGGGCGCCGGGTCCTTTCTGATACAAACACGCGAGTAGTTTCAATATCTCCCGTTTCAAGACCACTGTTGACCAGATTGTTGACTGTTACCGACAATTCTCCTGCTGCGGCAATAGTACTGCTTTGGTTCGAGAGATCACCCGCGTTAATGTCCATATTGCCACCTGAGGTGATGCTGGACGCAGCGCTGGCCTCAATGACTTCAAGCTTTTCACGCTGAGCAATCTCCCAGGTATGGTTTTCCTTCCCACCGTCACAATCGTACCCCGCAATACAAGCGATCTCGGTAATCCGAGCGGTATAAATATCTTGGTTGCTGGTGTTCAAGACCGCTCTGATATTTTTGATCGTGCTCGCTGCGAGGCTCAGGTTGCCATCACTCTGTATGGTCGAAGAGCTGTTGATGATGCTGCGGGCAAGGCCGCCTTTACCCTCTCGGTCGATGCTCAGGTCGCCCAGGCTGTAGATATCCGCGTAGCTATTGCTCAGCGAATCAACGCGCAGGCTCATGTCCGAACCACTGAAAATCAGCGCATGGTCGTTAAGTAGCGCGCCAGTAGTGGCGGTAAGTTTTTGACCGCTGCCCAGCGTGCCGTAGTTATTGATGGCGCCTGCCGTCAGATTCAGATCCTTGGTTGCGGTTAAACGCCCCTGGTTATCCACACTTCCGGAGATGTTGGCCGTCGCGTTGCCGCCACCGGCAATACTCGTCGTTTTACTTAGCTTCAATTGCGCGGCGCTCAGGCTCAGATCGCCCAAACTACTCATACGACCACTACCGCTATAGGTCCCGTCCAGCGTCACGTTGAGGCTGCCATCACTGGCAATCAAGCCATCGTTGGACCAGTTAATACCTTTACCCACCAGACTGTCGGAAGCCAGCAACTGCCCCTCTGCCGTTTGGTTGAGAGTGTTGACGTTCACCGTCAACCGCCCTGCCTGGATCACGCTGCTGTTGGTCCAGTCGTCGGCCGTCAGGGTCAAGCCACCTCGGGTGACAACGTTCCCGCCCACGTTCGTCAAGTTGGCCGTGCTGATATCAAATGTGCCGGTCCCCACATGCAACACACTGCCGCCTGTGTTCTGGAAGCTGCCGGCGTTCAACGTCAAATCGCTGTTGGCGGTTTCCAGTGTGCCGTTGCGGTTATCCAGCACACCGCCAATCTGAAAGTCAGTCTTACCGCTCTTGCCCAAAGCCCGCAGTTGCCCGCCCTGGTTATGCACGCTATCCGCCGCGACCTTCAGCGTGGTGTCACTTTCAATAATGCCTTTCTGGTTGTTCAGCGCCCCGCCACTGAGCTTGAGGTCCACCTGCCCGCCTGCCACCTGGCCGCGCACATCACCGCTGTTATCAAAACTGTTGCCAATGACCTTGACCATCCCTTTGGCGTACAGCCCGCCATCGCGGTTGTCGAAGGCGCCGGTGGTGACGTCGGTGTCGCCGGTTTGCGCGGCGATGCGGCCGCCGTTGTTGTTGAGGCTGGCACTGGTGAGGATCAGGCTTTGTGCCTGGATGATGCCGGCCTGACGGTTGTTGCTCAGATCGAAGTCGTTGCGCAGCCAGCCACCCAGCGCTTTGGCTTGCAGAGTGCCCTTGAGGCTGGCCAGGGTGCCGCCACGGTTGTCGATGGTTGTGGCCTTGATGTCGACAGCGCCATTTTGCGCGATGACTTTGCCGCTTTGGTTGTCGAGGGCGCCGGTGATGTCGAGGTTCAGGGCGGTCTGGCTTTGGATCGAGCCCTTGGCATTGTCGAGGCTGGCGGCCTTGAGTTTCAGATCGGCGTTCTGGCTGTAGATCAACCCGTCGCCGTCGTTTTGGATGGCGCCGGTGGTGGTGGCCAGCAGCGTGCCGTTGGACGCGACGGTGCCGCGTTTGCGGTTGTCCAGGCTGCCCGCGAACAGGGTCAGCAAGCTTTGGCTGACCAGTTGGCCGCCCTGGTTGTTGACCTCAGTGGCGCGTTTGAGCAGCAGCGCACCGGCGCTGGCAAGTTTGCCGTCGGTGTTGGTCAGGGCGCCGAGCAGGTCGAGGGTTACGCTGCCGTTACCGATCAGGTTGCCGGCGCTGTTGTCGAGGCTGGTGCCGATAAGGCTGAGGGCCTGTTGCGCATTGACCGTGCCGCCTGCGTTGTTGAGTGTATGCACGTTCAGATCGAGGGCCGCGCCGCTGTCGATCAACCCACCTTGGGCGTTGTTGAGCACCCCGGTGACGGTCAGGGTTTGCCCGCCCGCACTGGAAAGGATGCCTTTGTCGCTGTTGTCGAGGCTGTCAGCTTTGACGGTCAGGGCTTTTTGGCTGACCAGCGCACCGGCACCGCTGTTGAGCAGGTTGTTGCTCAGCGTGGCATCAACGTTGCCAAAACGGCTGGAGACGGTACCTTGGTTGCGGTTGTCCAAGTCCACGCCATTGACACTGACACCTTGCCAACCCGAGATCAGGCCACCTTGGTTAGTCAGCTGGGTGCCGTCCAGGGTGAGCACAGTGTTGCTGATCAGTTTGCCTGCGCTGTTATCCAGCGTGCGGCCATTGAGGGTGAGGTTTTGCGCGGTGGAAATCTCACCATTCTGGTTGCTCAGGTCGCGCAGGCGTTTGATGGTCAGTTGACCTTCGGTGGTGATCAGGCCCTTGGTGTTGTTCAGGTCACCGCCGCCCAGGTCGATGGCAATCGACTTGCCCAACACAGAACCGCCCTGGTTGTTCACACCAGCGCTGTTGAGGGTTAGAGCATTAGCCGCGTTGATCAACCCCTTATCCTGGTTGGTGAGCTGGCCGTCGACATTAAGCAACGTGTCGCCACGGCTGGTCAGGGTGCCACCGCTGTTGTCCAGGGTGGCGGCGCGGCCGTCGACGGACTGGGCGGCAATCAGGCCTTTAACGTTATTCAGGGCCTGGGTGATGCGCAGGGTCAGGGCCTGGTAGCTGAGCAATTTACCGCTGCTGTTATCCAGGCTGTCGGCGGTCAGTGTGAAGGCTTGGGCACTGGAGATTTCACCGCCCTGGTTGTTCACGCCCTTGAGGTTTTTCAACATCAACAGCGGGCCGTTGATCAGGCCGCCCTGGTTATTCAACTGGCCGTTTTTCAGGTCCAGTGCGACAGACGTGTTGCTGAACAGCTTCCCGCCTTGTTGGTCCAGGCCGGTGACGTTGGCAGTCAGCGCTTTTTCGCTGGTCAGGCGGCCAGCGTCGTGGTTGGTCAATTGCCCTGCGGTGATATTCAGCGTGTCGCGGGTGCTGACGTTGCCGGAGTGACTGTTGTCGAATGCGCCGGTGGTGATGACCAACGCACTTTTGCTGCTCAACGTACCTTTCTGGCTGTTGTCCAGGCTGGTGCTGTTCAGGGTCAGACCTGCGTCGGTGACCATCTCACCGCCCTGGTTATCGACGGCGCCGTGGGCGGTGACGTCCAATGCCCCAGCACTGGACAGCTTGCCTTTACGGTTGTTCAGACTCCCAGCGTCGACGGTCAACAGACCTTCACTGCTCAGCCGACCCTGGTTGTTATTCAGCTCGCCGCTGAGTTCAAGGCCAAGGTCTGTTTGGCTGATAAGGCTGCCGTCGCTGTTGTCCAGCGTGGTGCCTTCCAGGGTCACACCATTCTGGCCGCTGAGTTGGCCCTTGTTACGGTTGAGTACGTCATCGACGTTCAGCGTCAAGTCGGTCGCGGCGAGCACCAGGCCGCCGTCACTGTTATCCAAATGTTGACCGGTTATCTGAACAGCGGCCTTGCTGGAGATCTCGCCGCCCCGGTTGTCCACCCTGGTCATTTTGACGTCGGTCTTTTGGGTGGCGCTCACGTAGCCTTTTTGACGGTTATCCAGCGTCTGGCCGTCAAGGGATAGCGCGCCTTGTGCGATCAACTTACCGTTCTGGTTGGTGATATTGGTGATGTCTGCGGTGAGGTCGCCCTTGCTGGAAATCTCCCCGTCATTGTTCTCCAGGCTGGCCGCCGTCAGCTTCATGCCCGCGTCGCTTACTATCGTGCCATCCTGGTTCTTGAGTACTCCATCGACGGTGATCGTCAACTGGCCCCGGCTACTCAACATGCCTTCACTGTTATCCAGGCTGGCTCCATTAATCTGCAACGCCGCAGCGGAAATTTTGCCTTTGATGTTGCTAATGGCCTGGTCGATGCGCAGGGTCAATGCCTGGTTGCTGATGAGCTTGCCGTTGCTGTTATCCAGGCTTTTGCTGGCCAGGGTGAACGCCTGGGTGCTGGAAATCTCGCCGTTCTGGTTGTTAACCCCATTGAGGTTTTTCAGCACCAACAAAGGAGCATTGATCATGCCTTGCTGGTTATTCAGTTGGCCGTTGTTCAGGTCCAGGCTCAGTGACGTCACACTCGTGAGCTTCCCGCCCTGCTGGTCAAAACCGGTGACACTGGCGGTCAGTGCGTTGTCGCTGACGATGCGGCTATTCACACCGTTGCTGACCTGGCCAGCGGTCAGAGTCAGCGTGTCCTCGCTGATCAGGCTACCAGCCTGGGTATTGTTGAAAGCGCCGGTGGTCACTTTGACCGCGCCCTTGGCGCTGAGTGTGCCGCTACGGTTCTCCAGACTGGCACTGTTGAGGGTCAACCCTTTATCGGTGGTCACTGCCCCATTGTGATTAGTCAGCGCACCCGTGGCGCTCAGTGCAACAGCTCCGGTACTCGATACTTTGCCTGAGGTATTATTTAGTCCGCCGGTTGTGGCGGTGATGCCGCTTTCGCTGGTGAGCAAACCACTGGTGTTATCCACGTCACCGCTATGGGTCAGGGTCAGACCTTGTACACCGGATACTGTGCCGCCACTGTTGTCCAGACTCTTACCTTGCAGGGTCACCTTGCCGTTACCGAACAACAGGCCTTCGCTCTGGTTGATGACTTGCGCCACCTTGAGGCCCAAGTCAGTGCCAGCCAGCAGCTTGCCGTTACGGCTGTTATTCAGGTAAGTGCCCGCCAGGTTGACGTCGATGGCGCTGGAGATTGCCCCGGCCTGGTTATTGATGTCATCGACGGTGAGCGTCAGCGCTTGTGTCGCACCTATCGTGCCACCGTTGCTGTTATCCAGTGTGCTGCCGGTCAGCATCATGGTGCCTGACGCAACCAACTCGCCCTTTTGCTGATTGAAATGGGTGACATT
Organism: Pseudomonas paralactis; assembly: GCF_001439735.1. Lineage (GTDB taxonomy): Bacteria > Pseudomonadota > Gammaproteobacteria > Pseudomonadales > Pseudomonadaceae > Aquipseudomonas > Aquipseudomonas paralactis. The sequence goes on along the minus strand of NZ_JYLN01000013.1, from coordinate 78,106 downwards.
GGCGATCAGATCGCCTTTGCTGGAGATACGCCCGCTGGCGTTTTCTACGGTCGTCGCGTCCAGGCGCACCGGCCCGACGGCGCTGAGCAAACCGCCCTGATTACTCAGGGTCGTGCCCTGATAACGGACCGCCGCCTGCCCGACAAGCAGGCCTTTGCCCTGGTTGTTCAAGCTGGCGACGTTGAGTTGCATGTCCTTGTCAGCGCTGACATTGCCGCCTCGGTTGTCGAGGCTGGCGGTGGTCAGGGTCAGCAAGTCTTTACCGCTCAAACTGCCGCCACGGTTATCGAGGCTGCCCGCCCGCACATCCATCACGCCTTTGGCGCTAAGCAAGCCGATGCTCTGGTTATCCAGCAGCCCTGCGATACGCGTGGTAAGGCTGGTGTCACTGATCACTTTGCCGGTGTGGCTGTTATCCAGGCTGGCGGCGCTGATCGATGCCGCTTGACCGCTACGGAGCACGCCTTGGCGGTTGTTCAGCGCACCGCTTACATCGACCGTCAACCCGGTATCGCCCGTGACCTTGCCACCTGTGTTATCCAGGCTGGTTGCATGGAGTTCAGTGGCGTGGGCGCTGGCCACTTCGCCGGTTGTGTTAGTCAACACCCCATCCAGCCGCAGGGTCAAACCCTGCTCACTGAGCAGTTTGCCGTCGCTGTTGTTCACATTCTTCGCGGTGACGGAGAAGCCCTGAGTACTGGAAATTTCACCGCCCTGGTTATCGACGTCGGCCAAGTTGTTCAAGACTAAGGTCGGGCCACGAACCAAACCTTTCTGGTTGTTCAGCTGGCCCTTGTTTACGTCCAGCGTCAGCGATGTGGTACTGGTCAAGTGTCCGGCGTTGTTGTTCAAGCTGGCGACGTTGGCGGTCAGGGCCTGAGTACTGGTAATGCGCCCTGCAGCACTGTTATCCACAGCCTTGGCGGTGAGGTTCAATGTATCCAGGCTGGTGAGTTTGCCGCCCTGGTTATTGATGGCGCCGCTGGCCGTGATGCGCAGGCCCTGATTGGCGTTCACTAAGCCTGCGACGTTGTCCAGCGTGGCGATATTCAGCGTAGCGGCGCCCATGCTGGACACCTCGCCACTGCGGTTGCTCAATTGACCGACAGTTGCGGTCAGCGGCCCGCTACTGTTGACCAGCCCACCTTGAGCGTTGAGCAGTTGGCTGGCGTTCAGCTCAAGACTGCCTTTGCTCAACACTCGGCCCTTGTTCTGGTTGTCCAGGGTGCCGGCACTGACATTGGCGGCCTTTGTGGCGCTCAAGGTTCCGCCCTGATTGTTCAGGGCTTGTGTGGCGGTGACGGTCAGGTTACGGCTGGCGACCACGCTGCCGCCGTTGCTGTTGTTGACGACTTGTGCGCTCAGGCTCAGATCGCCGATGGCGTTGCGAATGAGGTCTGGATTGATCCCGGACTCGATAATCCCGCGGTTGGTCAGTTGGCCGCCGCTGGACAGCGTGACGCGGTCGCGGGCACTGAGTTTGCCCTGATTATTCAAGTCACCGAGGCTTTGCACATCCAGTGTCGTGCCAGCATGTACATGCCCTTGCGTCTGCACACTGGCGGCTTTGATGTTGATTGCGCCGCTATTGGCTCTGGCCTCTGCCATCCTCAAATGCCCACTGGCATCGAGCTGAATATCCCCCCCACTGGCGATCAGCCCACCGTCGAGCTTCACCCCAACCCCGGCCTCGGTCCCGACCAGTTTGATCGCCCCGGCATACATCCCACCCAACGCAGTCGAGTCAATCGCCAGCTCCGGCTTGGCGCTACCGTCATCGGCCCGTGCGGTTGCACTCAAGGTCTGCGCATTAACATCATTGCGCCCGGCAACCACACTCAAGTTGCGCGCATTGATCTGCGCATTGATCCTGGCCGAGCGTGTGATGATTTCGAAGCGGTCGACGTCGCCTGCATCCAGGCCCGTGCCGTCGACGGTCACCGCACCGCCATCGACCTGGTAACGGTCCAGGCGGCCGTTATCGAGGATGGGTTTACCGGTGGTCAGCGTGACATTGGGGGTGTTGATGAAGCCGCAGCCGCTGCAAGTAATACCGTAGGGGTTGGCGACAATGACTTTGGCCGACTGCCCCGCCACTTCGGTGTAGCCGCGCAACTGGCTGGGGCTGCCGCCGTTGACTTCGTTGAGGATGATGTTGGCGGCGCGGCCTTGCAGGTTCGGGTTGCCGAGGATGATGCCGCCCAGTTGCGTCGATTGAGTGCGTTCGGTGGCGTTGTTGAGGATTACGCCGTTGGTGCCGACGTTGTAGTCCTTGAACTGGTTGTGGGACAAGCCACTGCCATTGGGGGTGGCGATGTTCACCACCGGCACGCCATTGCCCGCCGCGCCCACGGTGGTGCCGGGCGCGCTGACCACGATGCCTTCGGCCTGGGCCAGCAGCGGTTGCCAGAACAGCGCGTTGGCCAGGATCAGTGCCAGGCCACGTTTGGGCAGGCCGAGGAACGCGTCACGGCTTTTCAGGGCAGCAGAAGGCTGGCGAACCAGGAAGGCAAATTGGCGAACATCCATTTCAAATTCTCGTTGCAACTGGGCGTTGAATTACAGGAAGAAATCCATACGGAAGTAGATCGGTGCTTCGCGCTCAAGCAGCGCGGCCGGTCGTTCCAGCGAGTGGGCAAAGGTCACGCTGGTGCTCACGTGTTGGCCGCGAGCGAACAGCTCAAGGGAGTTGCTTGAGACGCGACCGTGCACCTCGCCGTTGTAGCGACCATTGCGGATCACGCCCTGGTCGTAGCCCACGCTGGCACCGTACTCGCCAAACACCGGGCGCAGCCAACCGAGGGTCACCGGGCGGCTCCAGCGCAGGTCATTGCGCCAGTAACCGCCGCTGTCACCGGTCAGTTGCTGATCCTTGTAGCCGCGTACCGACGCCGAGCCACCGAGGCTCATGCGCTGGGGGCTGAACAGCACGTCTTCGCTGCGTTGGCCGGTGGCCAGGCTGGTGAAACTGAACGACTCGCCCCACAGCGTGAAGGGTTGCAAGTAGCTGACGGTGGCGGTGTATTTGCGGTAGCGCGCATCCGGCACGCCAGGCAGGGGGTTGTGATTGCCTTGGGCGTCGAAGGCGCCGGTGCCGTTTTGCATGCCTACATCGACGTTGACGAACGCGCTGCCGATACGACGACCATGGTTGATGCCCAGTTGCAGCTCACTGAGGCGATTGCTGCTTTCTTTGAGGCGGCTGCTTTCGATGTAGTTGTTGGTGCGCAAGTGGGACAGGCCGACGTTGACCGACGTCTTGCTCACGGCATCGCGGTGGATCACCCGCTCAGCGCGCAGTTGGTGGTTCTGGCTGTCGCCGGTATACCGGAAGGGATACCCGTCGGCATTGCCCAAGGTGCGATAGTCGCTCTGGTTGTAGCTGTAGCTGAAGTTCCACCAGCCCCAGGGCACGTTGTAGTAGAGCATCGCGTTCTTGGCGGTTTTCTGGTGGTCGCTGATGGCGTCATGGCCGCCGCGCAAAATCAGCTGATCGGCCAGGCCCAGCGGGCTGTCCCATTCAAAGCCGGTGCCCCACTGCTGTTCGCCGGTGCTTTTCTGGCCATCGTTGTTACGCGACAGGCTGGCACGCCATGGCTTTTGCGGGTTGTTTTTGACCAGCACCGAGCTGCCGCCGACGGCATCGCCGGGGGTCAGTTCCATTTGGGCTTGGTTGGATGGCAAACGGTTGAGCTGGTCGACGGCCTGTTCGATTTCTCGCAGGTTCAATATCTCGCCGCTTTTGCCGGGAAAGGCCATGGCCAGTTCGCGATCCGACAACTTGCTGCTGTCGGCGCCCTTCAGGCCTTCAAGCTTGCCTTCCACCACCAGGACTTGCAGATGCCCTTTGGACATATCCTGCTGCGGCAAGTAGGCGCGACTGGTGACCAGGCCTTTGTCGATGTAGTAGTTGGTGATGTCTTTGAGCAGGGCATTGAGTTGTGCGACGCCCAGGCACTGACCGGCGTACGGTTTGAGCAGACGCTCGCGTTCAGCGGCAGGCAGGTGGTCGGCACCCTGGAGTTCAATGGTTTGGATCGGGAAGCAACGGCTGTCCACCGGGGCTGCCGGCGCTTCGGGCCTGGCCTCTTTGCCGGGCATTTCCTTGAGCTGCTCAAGGCGGCGCTGTTGGTCTTCCAACAGGCGGTTTTGCCGCTCGCGGATCAGGTCCTGATCACCCGGCAGGGTTGCCGCCATCACTCCGTGGGAGGCGAGGCAGGCAAGCAGGGCAATGCTCAGTGAATACCGAGTCCGTGGCAGTGAGGCAGGCATGTTCGATCCATCGCGTGACGAAGGATGGCAAACTAACATCGCGGGACTGGCGCGCCAATAAACTGACTAAACTTTAGGAAATTTCCTACAAACAACTAACGTTATGATTTTTAACGTAAATGTTAAAAATAAATAAATATCGACTGAAATCTTGAAGGATTTTCCGACAAGCGGTATCAGACTTGATACACATTGAACACGCACACAAACGATCGGACTATTCGGCCAACGCCGGTCCGCGCATGAATATTTGATTGATTTAAGGAATGTCTGGGCGACAACGGGAATCTGAGCAGACGCTGACCCAAGGTCGACTCGGCCAGGCCAAATGACAGGCAAAAAAAAACCCGGAAATCCTCACTTGCGTGGGCCTTCCGGATTTTCTAAACCGCCAAAAATGGTGGGTCGTGTGGGATTCGAACCTACGACCAATTGGTTAAAAGCCAACTGCTCTACCAACTGAGCTAACGACCCGCTGTGTGGTGGCGCGTATAATACTGATTTCTAAGGATTATTCAACACCTTATTTGAAATAAATCAGAAAAAACGCATTTGAACGGTAATTCGGTGGGTAGAACGCCTCTCGCAGCCGCCTGATCAGCGCCCTGGCTCGTCGTTCCACAGGTACTTGTGCAGCTGCAATTGCAGGCGCACCGGCAGGTTGTCCGCCACTACCCAGTCGGCCAGGTCGCGGGCGTTCAGGTCGTGATGGCTGGGCGAGAACAACACCTCGCCCGCGCGGCGCTCCAGGCCATACTGGATCAGCTTGGAGGTGGCCCAGTCATAGTCGTCGCGGGAACAGATGACGAACTTGACCTGATCGTTGACCGTCAGCAAGTCGATGTTCTCGTAGCGGTTGCGGTGGGCTTCCTTGGAATCCGGGGTCTTGAGGTCGACCACTCGGCTGACGCGCGGGTCGACCGCAGAGATGTCCAGAGCGCCGCTGGTTTCCAGTGACACCTCGTAGCCGGCGTCGCACAGTTGCTTGAGCAAGGGGATGGCGTTGGGTTGCGCCAAGGGCTCACCGCCCGTCACGCAGACGTAGCGTGGCCGGTAGCCGGCAACCTGTTCCAGGATGTCGTCGAGGGTGCGCACGGTGCCGCCACTGAAGGCGTAGGCGCTGTCACAGTATTGGCAGCGCAATGGGCAGCCGGTCAACCGTACAAAGACAGTGGGCAGGCCAGCGGTGCGCGTTTCACCCTGCAACGAGTAAAAAACTTCGGTAATACGTAATGTGTCTTGCATAGTCGCCACGGGCGTAACAGCTAAACAGGCTGTCCGCCTCCGTCAGGCACTTCAAGGAATTGCGCCAACGCGTCAACCCCAGGAAGCGTGTTTCATAAAAGGGCGTGGATTCTAACGAAAAAACCCGCGCCAGGCGCGGGTTTCTTCTAAACGGGCGGTATTGCTTACAAGCGTTGCAGATCGCGCTGGGCCAACTGCGCGGCGGAGGTACCCGGATACTGGGCAACCACCTGTTGCAGAATGCCTTTGACCTTGTCGGTATGACCCAGGCGGCGCTCTACGTCAGCAAGCTTGTACAGCGAGTCCGGCACCTTGGCGTGTTTGGGGTACAGCTGGCTGACCTTGGCAAAAGCCTGGCCTGCCCCCTGCAAATCACCCTTCGCCAGGTTGACCTCACCCAGCCAGTATTGAGCATTGCCCGCGTACTGGCTGTTGGGGTATTTGCGCAGGAATGCGGTAAAGGCCTGACTGGCCTTATCGAAATCCTTGGCCTTGATCAGGTCGAAGGCTGCATCGTAATACAGTTTTTCCTTCGCCGGATCGCCCGGTTCACTGCTGGCAGCAGGGGCAGCCGCGGCGGCCCCTGCTGCTGCGCCACCGGCAGCGGCGCTTGGCGCGCCACCGGCAGCAGAATTATCAGGAGTAGCGGCAGGTGCAACACCGGCTCCAATACGACGATCAAGATCCTGGTATCGCTCCAGGCCTTCTTGCTTGAGCTGGTTCACCTGGTTCTGCAGCACTTCAATGGCGCCTTGTTGCTGCGACAATTGATCCTGCATGCGTTGCAGCTGGTTGAACAGCTCGCCCTGTGCCGAGGGAGCGGACGTAGCCGCTCCCCCCGCATAGGCGCCGTTCGTGCCATAACCTGCTGGCGGATAACTGCTCCCGCTATTGTTATAGCCTGAGTTGCTATCCGTTACAGGAACCGCAGCCCACACCGCAAGCGGTGCGAAGCTGAGAGCCAATACAGTTAGAGCACGACGGCACGTTCGCATGACGAATTACTTACGCAGTTCGACGCGACGGTTCTGAGCCCACGACTGTTCGTCGTTGCCAGTTGCAACTGGACGCTCTTTACCGTAGGAAACCAGTTCCAGTTGGCCTGGAGCAACACCTTGCAGTACCAGGTAGCGCTGAACGGCTTTCGCACGACGCTCGCCCAGTGCCATGTTGTACTCACGAGTACCACGGGCGTCAGTGTTACCTTCCAGAACAACGCGAGCGCCGTTAGCTTTCAGGTCCTTGGCGTGAACGTCCAGAGCGCGCATGGCTTCTGGCTTCAGGTCCGAACTGTCGTATTCGAAGTAGAAAGTGGTGATAGCGCGCAGAGCAGCTTCTTCGCTCAGGGAGCCGTCGACCGCACCAGTGTTAGCGCCGTAACCAGCGTTTGGATCAACAGCTGCGCCTTCACCGGCATTGTCGCCGCCTTTAGAGGAGCAACCAACGGCTACGGACAGAGCCAGAGCCAGAGCAGCAAACTTACCAAACTTCAGCATTTCCATCGTGAAACTCCTAATGAACCCCAGTGTGTTAAGTACTTCTTTTTGTAGCGCCGCGTCAGTTCAGGTAAGGGGACCAGGATGGTTCTCTGACTTCGCCTTGTGCGGTAGGAAGTGGGAGCCTTACGCGTCCATTGATGGACACGAGCATCAAGACTCCCCGGCCCTGCTGGCGGGTGGCGTAGATTACCATGGTGCCGTTGGGCGCAACAGTGGCTGACTCATCAAGGTTGGTGTCTGTAAGGATTTTTACCGTTCCACGCTGCAAATCCTGGGCCGCAACCCGGAAATTAGTGAAACCATCCTGACGGTGAATCATCACCAACGTCTTTTCATCGGCCGAAAGCTTCGGGTTGGCGTTGTAGTTACCAATAAAGGTCACACGCTCCGCGCCGCCGCCATTCACGTTTGCCTTGTAAACCTGAGGCTTGCCGCCACGGTCGGAGGTGAAGTAGATGGTCGAACCATCCTTACCCCAGAACGGTTCGGTGTTGATGCCCGGGCCGCTGGTTACGCGACTCAGTTGGCGCGAAGCCATGTTCATCACGTAGATATCCGGGTTGCCGTCCTTGGACAGCACGAACGCCAGGCGCGAACCATCCGGCGACCAGGCCGGCGCACCGTTGAGGCCTTCAAAGTTGGTGATCTGCTCGCGACGACCTGTATCAATGTGCTGCACGAAGATACGCGGGCGACGCTGCTCGAACGATACGTAGGCAATACGCTTGCCGTCCGGCGCGAAGCGCGGCGACAGGATTGGCTCACGGGACTGCAGCAAGGTCACTGCACGTGCACCGTCGTAGTCCGAGCGCTGCAGGGTGTAGCGGGTGTTGTCTACCGAGAAGCGCTCAGCGGTGACGTACAACAGGCGCGTCGAGAACGCCCCTTTGATACCGGTGAGCTTTTCAAACGACTGGTCCGAGATGTAGTGGGCCATGTCGCGCAGTTGCTCGGCGGTACCCGATACGCTGCCGGTCAACACCTGCTGCTCAGTGGCCACGTTGAACAACGTGTACTGGATCTGCAGGCGACCGCCGGCCGGCGTGATGCTGCCGACCATCAGGTACTGGGCACCGACCGCCTTCCAGTCACGGAAGATGACTTCGCTGGCCTGGGTTGGCTGGCTGATCATGTTGCCTTTTGGAATCGGCGCGTAGTAACCGGAGTTACGCAGGTCGTCGCTGACGATCTGGGCCATGTCGTCCGGCAGCACGCTGCCGCCCTGCCAACCGAACGGAACTACCGCAATCGGTGTGGCCCGATCACTGCCGCTGGTAACCAGGATGTTCTTTTCATCCGCCGCCGCTATCCCTGCCATACAGCAAATAACGACAAGCATTCCTCGAAGAAGGTTTCTCACAAGGCTAGATCCTCAGGTGTGAATGTCATCTTGAATGAACGATAGGGAGCGAAGTCACTTGGTTTCATTCCCTGCATCTCGGTCAACCGGCCAATATTCTTGACCGCGGCAACCGCCGAACTGTCGAACGAACCGTCACCACTGGACTTGGCCACGCTGACCGAAGTCACCGTACCGTCCGGCAACATGCCGATCTGCAGCACTACTGTCATGCCTTTACGTGCCGAAGGTGGACGTGTCCAACCTTCCGCTGCCCGCGCCCGAATCAGGTCGTCGAAACTGCCCGCGACTTCATCGCCACGCTCATCGGCCAAGGCTTGCTGACGCTGCGGCGTGTCGGAAAGCAAATCTGCCAGGGCCTGGGCCTTTTTCTCTTCGGCGGATTTGCGTGCTGCTTCCTGGGCCTTTTTCTTGGAGGCGTCGGCGGCAGCTTTCTTCTTCGCTTCGTCGGCGACTTTCTTCTTCGCCTCGTCTGCTTCAGCTTTTTTCTTGGCGTCTTCGGCGGCTTTCTTCTTCGCGTCTTCGACTATCTTTTTCTTGGCTTCTTCAGCGGCCTTTTTCTTGGCCTCTTCTTCGGCAGCCTTTTTGGCTTCTTCTTCCGATTTCTTCTTGGCTATATCAGCCAATTGTTTCTCTTCGGCCTTTTTCGCTTCGGCAGCTTTCTCGGCTTTCTTGGCTTCATCAGCCTTTTTCGCCTCGTCGGCTTTCTTGGCTTCGTCAGCCTTTTTCGATTCCTCGGCCTTTTGAGCCGCCTCTTCTTTCTTTTGTTCCGCAGCAGCCTTCACCGCTTCCTGCTCGACCTTCTTCTGTTCCATCTGCTCGACTTCAGTCTGGCGCGCAGCCGACTTCTGGGCCTCACCCGCAATCTTCTGATTGGTCTGGGTGGTGGCCTGGCTTTTCGATTTCAGCTGATACAGGGTCGCCTGCACGATCGGCTTGGCTGGCGGCAGGTCCGGGGTCATGGCAAAGCTGACAAACAGCATGCCGAACACCAGGACGTGCAGGGCAATTGCCCACACGCCAGGCCAGAAGTAGCTTTCCGAGGCGGACGGCTCTCGCTGTTGCTGCATCAGGGCGCCTCGGTAATCAAGCCAACGTTACCGACGCCGGCCTTCTGCAGCCCGCCCATGGCGCCCATGACGGAGCCGTAGTCGACCGATTTGTCACCCCGGATAAACACCTGGGTGTGCTTGCCGCCTTCGTTGCCGGAGCGAATGATCTTGGTCACCGCATCGGTCATGGCAGGCAAGGTCAGGGCCTTGTCCTGCTGCTTTTGCGTGTCGACTTCGCTGCCAAGGTTCCAGTAATAGGTCTTGTCAGCCTTGATCGAAATGGTCAGGACCTGAGTGTTGTTGTCCTGCGGCAAGGCTTCACTGGAAACCTTGGGCAGATCAACCTTCACGCCCTGGTTGAGCATCGGCGCGGTCACCATGAAGATCACCAGCAGTACCAGCATCACGTCGATGTAGGGCACTACGTTCATCTCGGCGACCGGCTTGCGCTTTTTGCGAGCTCGAGCGATTAAAGCCATTGGGAATTACCTGCTTATTCTTCGCTGGTGTGCACTTTACGGTGCAGGATCGCCTGGAATTCATCGGCGAAGGTGTAGTAACGGCCAATCAACGTCTCGCTGGTTGCGGCAAAACGGTTGTAGGCGATTACTGCGGGGATAGCGGCGAACAGGCCGATCGCGGTGGCGATCAGGGCTTCGGCAATACCCGGGGCCACGGTGGCCAGGGTGGCTTGCTGCGCCTGGGCCAGGCCACGGAAGGAGTTCATGATCCCCCATACGGTACCGAACAGGCCGATATACGGGCTGACGGAACCGACGGTGGCGAGGAACGGCAGGCCCTGCTCAAGTTTCTCTTCTTCACGGGAGATGGCCACGCGCATGGCACGGGCCACACCTTCCATCACCGCTTCAGGATCGACACCCGGCTGTTGGCGCAGGCGCGAGAACTCCTTGAAGCCGGCACGGAAGATCTGCTCGACGCCCGAATCCGGATCCGGGTTGCTGCCGGCCTGGCGGTACAGTTTGGACAGGTCGATACCCGACCAGAAGCGCTCTTCAAAGCTCTCCAGGGCACGTCGACCGGCGCGCAACATGTTGCTGCGCTGAAAAATCATGACCCAAGAGGTAACCGATGCGGCTACCAGGGTCAGCATAACCAGTTGAACCACAACACTGGCATTGCTGACCAGGCTCCACATGGAGGAATGGTCGACGACGGTAGGTTCCACGCTAAATCTCCTGCTTTGATTGTTGACCCGCGCCGCTCACGGCGGCAAAGGCCGCGCGTAGAGTTTCGGGAATGGCCCGAGGTTTCAAGCTGTTGGTGCGCACACACGCCACCAGGAACTGCCCCTCACAGAGCAGCGTTGCATCCGTGGCCCGCCTGACCTGCTGTTTGAAACGCAGGCTGGCACGGTTCAATTCGATGACTTCAGCGCTGACCAGCAACTCATCGTCCAGTCGCGCCGGCGCGTAATACCGCGCCTCGCTGGAGTGCACGACGAATAACAGGTCCTCGCCTACAAGCTCGGACTGGGCAAAACCCAACTCCCGCAGCCGCTCGGTTCGAGCCCGTTCCATGAATTTCAGGTAATTGACGTAATAAACGATGCCGCCGGCATCGGTGTCCTCGTAATAAACGCGACAGCGATGTGCGAACGACTGATCCCCGTTTTGCGCGCGCATACTCTAGTGCTTACTCCTCAGGTTGCCAATTGGCTGGGCAACTGTTTTTTCATTCCTGAACGCTTTCAAATGACGACGCCAGACACTGGGACAGCACAAAGCTCAGATAAATCGTCCGGCGTAAGCTTTTTAATCGTCTACCGCATCGAGGAATTCGTCTACCACGGGCATCTCTCCCAATCGTGACGGAATGTTTAGCCCGAAGTGCAAATAAGCATGGCGCGTCACCACCCTGCCCCGCGGGGTACGCATGATGTAGCCTTGCTGAATCAGGTACGGTTCCAGCACATCCTCAATGGTATGGCGCTCTTCACTGATGGCTGCGGCCAGGCTGTCCACGCCGACCGGGCCACCGTCGAATTTCTCGATCATGGTCAAAAGTAGGCGTCGATCCTGGTGATCAAAGCCATGCTCGTCCACATCCAGCAGGTTCAAGGCCAGGTCCGCCACCGCCTTGGTAATATGGCCCTTGGCACGCACTTCGGCAAAATCGCGCACGCGGCGCAGCAGGCGGTTGGCGATTCGTGGCGTGCCACGGGCGCGTCGAGCGATTTCAAAAGCGCCTTCCGGGTCCAGGGGCAAGCCAAGGATGCTCGCCGAACGGCTGACAATGGTCGCCAGATCGGCGGTGCTATAGAACTCTAGACGTTGAACAATGCCGAAACGGTCTCGCAACGGGTTGGTCAACATACCCGCGCGGGTGGTGGCGCCCACCAGGGTAAAGGGCGGCAGGTCGAGCTTGATCGAACGGGCCGCCGGGCCTTCGCCGATCATGATGTCGAGCTGGAAGTCTTCCATCGCCGGGTACAGCACTTCCTCGACAATCGGTGATAAACGATGGATCTCGTCGATGAACAGCACGTCATGGGGTTCAAGATTGGTCAGCAGCGCCGCCAGGTCTCCAGGACGCTCCAGCACGGGGCCGGAGGTGGACTTGATCGACACACCCATTTCCTGGGCGATGATGTTGGCCAGGGTGGTCTTGCCCAAACCCGGCGGGCCGAAGATCAGGGTGTGGTCCAGGGACTCACTGCGCCCGCGCGCGGCCTGGATGAACAGCTCCATCTGCTCGCGCACGGTGGGCTGGCCGATGTATTCGGCCAGGCTCAGGGGGCGGATGGCCCGGTCCTGGACTTCTTCACGGTCACGCGGGCCGGTGGCCGCGATCAGACGATCGGCTTCAATCACTTAAATCATTCCCTTCAGGGCTCGGCGGATCATGTCTTCGCTGCTCAGGTTCTTGTCCTTGATGGCCGATACCGCCTTGCTGGCTTCCTGAGGCTTGTAGCCCAGGGAGATCAACGCACTGACGGCATCGCTTTCGGCACTGGCGACCTGGCCTGCCGGCATATCCGGCTGGTTCGGCACCAGGGCGAACATGCTCGGCACCACTTCCCAGGCCTTGAAGCGATCCTTGAGTTCTACCAGAAGGCGCTCGGCGGTTTTCTTGCCCACCCCCGGCACCTTGGTCAGGGCCGAGGTGTCCTGGGCTGAAACGGCCCGCACCAGCTCATCCACTTCCAGGCTCGACATCAGCGCCAGAGCCAGTTTGGGCCCCACGCCATTGAGCCGAATCAGCTCGCGGAAGAAATCGCGGTCACGCTTGCCGATGAAACCATAGAGCAGTTGCGCGTCTTCGCGCACCACTAAATGCGTGTGCAAGGTTATCGGTTCGCCGACCGACGGCAAACGGTACAACGTGGTCATGGGCACTTCCAGCTCATAACCCAATCCATTCACATCCAGAATCAGGTGCGGCGGCTGTTTCTCGGCCAGGGTGCCGCGCAAGCGTCCAATCACGGTTCACATCCTTAAAACTTGGGGGTCAGATCAGGGCCTGACCGCAAATAACGAATGCGCTGATGCTATCAGAGACGCAGCCGCCCGCCACGACTACGTGCCGTACCCAAGCCGTGAGGCAGCAGGCTGGAACGAGTGTGCGCATGGCAAATGGCGATGGCCAGGGCGTCGGAGGCGTCGATTTGTGGTTTTGACGTGAGCTTGAGCATGTGCATCACCATCATCTGCACCTGCTCCTTGTTGGCGCCACCGGTGCCGACCACGGCCTGCTTGACCTGGGTCGCGGTGTATTCAGCAATCTCCATGCCCTCTTCGGCGCCGGCCACGATAGCCGCACCTCGGGCCTGGCCGAGCTTGAGCGCCGAATCGGCGTTTTTGGCCATGAAGACTTTTTCAATGCCCATGGTGACCGGGCCGTAGGTCTGGATGACTTCACGTACGCCGCGATAAACGATCTGCAGCCGCTCGGCCAATTCCCCTGCGCCGGTGCGGATGCAGCCCGAAGCGACATAGACACAGCCGCGCGGGGTCTGCTGCACCACGCCAAAACCCGTGATGCGCGAACCGGGGTCGATACCTAGGATTAAAGTCATAACGCCTGCGGGTTGGATTTACAACGGTATGTGCCAGGCACACATTTGTGTAACAGCATAGAACCCCTGTGGGAGCTGGCTTGCCTGCGATGCGGGCACCTCGGTGCTTCTGTCAAATCGAGGTGATGCTATCGCAGGCAAGCCAGCTCCCACAGTGGATATTCATCGTTCTTAAGTGAGCTGTTCGGCCACAGACTCAGGGATGTCGGCATTCGAATACACATTCTGCACGTCATCCAGGTCTTCAAGCATGTCCAGCATCTTCAACACCTTCTGCGCCCCCTCCAGGTCCAGCTCGGCACTGGTGGTCGGCAGCATCACGATTTCAGCGTCGGTGCCGCTGAAACCCGCGGCTTCCAGAGCATTACGCACGGCGTAGAAGCTGGCGAACGAGGTAAACACGTCGATGGAGCCGTCTTCATTGGTGACCACGTCGTCGGCGTCCGCTTCCATCGCGGCTTCCATCAGCGCGTCTTCATCGGTGCCAGGTGCAAAGGTGATCTGCCCCTTGCGCTCGAACAGGTAGGCCACCGAACCATCCGTGCCAAGGTTACCACCGCACTTGCTGAACGCATGACGTACGGCTGCCGCGGTACGGTTGCGGTTGTCGGTCATGCATTCGACCATTACCGCCACGCCGCCCGGGCCGTAGCCTTCATAGGTCAGCTCGACCATATCGTCGGTATCGGCCGCACCGGCGCCACGGGCCACGGCGCGGTCAATGATGTCGCGGCTCATGTTGGCGCCCAGCGCCTTGTCCAGCGCCAGGCGCAGACGCGGGTTGGAGCCTGGGTCACCGCCGCCCTGACGGGCAGCGACGGTCAGTTCGCGAATCCACTTGGTGAAGATCTTGCCCTTCTTGGCATCCTGACGCTCTTTGCGGTGCTTGATGTTCGCCCACTTGGAATGGCCAGCCATAACACAACTCCGAAATTCTCTAGAAACCTTATCAATCCCGCCCCCGGCGTAATGCCATTCAGTTAAGCGTATATCGCCCTCTGTAGGAGCGAGCTTGCTCGCGAAAAACGTCAACGAAAACGCGTGCTTCCTGATTGAACGCGGCGCCTGTGAATTTTTCGCGAGCAAGCTCGCTCCTACAAAAAGCCTTAACTGAACGCCATTACGCCCCAGGCGAGATTTCCCTCTTTTAAACGCAAAGGCGCATCCGAAGATGCGCCTTTTTGACTGCGTACAACCTTATCGCGCTTTCACGCTGCAGCCTTACTCAGCCTTCGGCGTCTCGCGCAGACGGATGTGCAGTTCACGCAAGGCCTTGGCATCCACCACACCCGGGGCCTGGGTCATGACGTCCGCAGCGCTCTGGGTTTTCGGGAAGGCGATCACTTCACGGATCGACTGGGCGCCGGTCATCAGCATCACCAGACGGTCCAGGCCGAACGCCAGGCCACCGTGCGGCGGCGCGCCGTATTTCAGGGCGTCGAGCAGGAAGCCGAATTTCTCTTCCTGTTCCGCTTCGTTGATGCCCAGCAGGCGGAAGACCGCTTGTTGCATCTCTTTGCGGTGGATACGGATCGAGCCGCCACCCAGTTCAGTACCGTTGAGCACCATGTCGTAGGCACGGGACAGAGCGCCGGCCGGGTTGGCTTCCAGCTCCTGCGGGGAGCACTTCGGCGCGGTGAACGGGTGGTGCAAGGCGCTAAAGCTGCCGTCGTCGTTCTCTTCGAACATCGGGAAGTCCACAACCCACATCGGCGCCCATTCGCAGGTCAGCAGGTTCAGGTCGTGACCGAGCTTGATACGCAGCGCGCCCAGGGCCTCGCTGACGATCTTGGCCTTGTCGGCGCCGAAGAATACGATGTCGCCGTCAACCGCACCGACGCGATCAAGGATCGTGTTCAGGTTGGCTTCAGGGATGTTTTTCACGATCGGCGATTGCAGGCCGTCAACGCCGTTGGCGCGCTCGTTGACCTTGATGTACGCCAGGCCCTTGGCACCGTAAATGCCGACGAACTTGGTGTAGTCGTCGATCTGCTTGCGCGGCATGCTCGCACCGCCAGGCACGCGCAGGGCAGCAATGCGGCATTTAGGGTCGTTGGCCGGGCCACTGAACACCTTGAAGTCGACGTCCTTGAGCTGGTCGGCCACGTCCACCAGCTCCAGCGGGTTACGCAGGTCTGGCTTGTCGGAACCATAGCGACGCATGGCTTCTTCGAAGGTCATGTGCGGGAATTCGCCGAACTCCAGGTCCAGCACTTCCTTGAACAGGTTGCGGATCATCTGCTCGGTCAGGCCCATGATCTCTTTTTCATCGAGGAAGCTGGTCTCGATGTCGATCTGGGTGAATTCCGGCTGGCGATCGGCACGCAGGTCTTCGTCGCGGAAGCACTTGGCGATCTGGTAGTAGCGGTCGAAACCGGCCACCATCAGCAGTTGCTTGAACAGCTGCGGCGATTGCGGCAAGGCGAAGAAGCTGCCGGCGTGGGTGCGGCTCGGTACCAGGTAGTCGCGCGCGCCTTCCGGGGTGGCCCGGGTGAGGATCGGCGTTTCGACGTCGAGGAAGCCGTTTTCATCCAGGAAGCGGCGGATGCTGGTGGTCATGCGCGAACGCAGGCGCAGCTTCTCGGCCATTTCCGGACGACGCAGGTCCAGGAAGCGGTAGCGCAGGCGGGTTTCTTCGCCAACGTCGGAGTATTCGTTAAGTGGGAACGGCGGGGTTTCCGACTCGTTCAGCACTTCCAGCTCATAGCCCAGCACTTCGATGCCGCCGGACGCCATGTTCTTGTTCACGGCACCGGCCGGACGCAGGCGTACCTTGCCGGTGATCTTGACGACGTATTCGCTGCGCACGCGGTCGGCGGCGGCGAAACTCTCGGCGCGGTCCGGGTCGAACACTACCTGGGCCAGACCATCACGATCACGGATATCGAGGAAGATCACCCCGCCGTGGTCGCGGCGACGGTGAACCCATCCGCAAAGGGTGATTTCCTGACCTTCCAGGGTCTCGTTCAGTTGGCCGCAATAGTGGCTGCGCATCATGGTCGTGGTTTCACTTCTCGTAATTCGAAATTCGGTGGCAGGCCCGCCTCGTCACCGTACATTAAAGCAGGGGACGGATAATGCAGGACCCTGCGCGTAGAGTTCAACTCAGTCTGCTTTGTCGCCGCCGGCCAGGTTCTTCTTGGCCCCGGTCTTGAAATCAGTCTCGTACCAGCCGCTGCCGCTCAGGCGGAAGCCCGGCATGGACAACATCTTCTTCAACTCAGGTGCCTGGCAGGCAGGGCAATCGACCAGCGGCGCTGCGCTGATCTTCTGAATGGCTTCCAACTGATGACCACAGGAAGCGCATTGATAGTCGTACATGGGCATGGAGATGTCTCGGCGATCAGATCGTTACAGCGCCACGCCCTGCCCTGTGCATAAAGCCCCGGCATGCGCAGCAAAGCGCGGGATTATATCTGGTAAATCGACACAGCGCAGCCGGCTTTCTGCCCCGGGCCCGGCCCCCAAGGATGAAGGCCGGGCTTGGGGCCGCCGGGCTACGGCGCAAAGGTGCCCTCGGCGGCGGGAGCGACCCGGCCCTTGAGTACATGCACCACGCATACCACCCTGACCAGCCCGCTGAAGTTCTTCACGCCTCCATAGCGCAAATGCACTTCCCGATCGACATAGGACAACAAGGCACTGACCGAACAGGTGTTGATCCTGGCGATCTCCGTGAGGATGTTCCAGTAGATCTGCTCAAGCCGCAGACAGGTCGAAAACCCATTGAGCCTGACCGACCGCGACAACGGCTTTGCCAGCCCCATATCGAACCCTTTCGCAAAAGGGTCGACCTTTATCTTGTGAAAACCACAGGTTTCCATCACTCCTTTACCCATTCCACGTGACATACACCCGACACTCCATTGCCAAACAGCAGCCAATGGGCTTCTCCCATTGAACGATGGGCCTATAAAACAGCACCAGGCGTGCAGCAGCCAGAAGACGGGGAGTCGTTAGTCGTAGGACAAAGCCAGGAAGCGCAGGGAAACAAGCAGGCAGCGCCGAAACAGCGCCGCCCGGATTCGACAGTTACTGGTTTTCGAGCAGGGAACGCAGCATCCACGCGGTTTTCTCGTGTACCTGCATACGCTGGGTCAACAGGTCGGCCGTCGGTTCATCGCTGACCTTGTCGAGCAGCGGGAAGATGCCTCGCGCGGTACGGGTAACGGCTTCCTGGCCGGCCACCAGTTGCTTGATCATCTCTTCGGCACTCGGCACACCCTCTTCTTCCTTGATCGAAGACAGGCGGGCGTAAATCGAATAGGCGCCCGGCGCCGGGAAACCCAGGGCACGGATGCGCTCGGCAATGGAGTCCACCGCCAGCGCCAATTCGTTGTACTGCTCCTCGAACATCAAGTGCAGCGTACGAAACATGGGGCCTGTGACGTTCCAATGGAAGTTGTGGGTTTTCAGATACAGAACATAGGTATCGGACAGCAGTCGTGAAAGTCCGTCGACGATGGACTTACGGTCTTCTTCACTGATACCAATATCGATTGCCATGTTTTTCCCCTTCAATTGACGAGTATTCATTGATCAGGTGCAGGACCACTCTAGCAAGAGAGTGGGCGGCATGCAGCCCGCCGCCCCCTAGGCGGCCTGCGACAAATCGCCCCGCATCGCTTGCAAGTCGCGAATTGGCAAGCCTTTTTGCCCGTAGGAACGGTCTCGCAAAGCCCGCCAAAAAATCCTGCACCTGTCTAGGACAAGCGTTTGCCGCACAAATGCCGTTGCCGTCGCAACACCCAGAAATGCTTGATTTGAGTAGGCACGGCCTTTGCTGTTAAATAGACGCGGTGTGGCTGCCGTTTATTCCTGCGGCACGTCACATAGGCTGATACCCGCGCACGTGCTCAACGCCTCCCATTGTTCAGAAGCGAACCGTGCCAGTCAGCTCTTCCTTGTGATCCGTCTTAACGTGAGTTAATCAAAATGTTGAAAATCGTCCACCTGCTAACGGGCGTTGCAGCTTTGCTGCTGTCCTTTATCCCGAGCCTGCAGCCTGAAAGCCTGCCCTACCTGCAACAACATGACGCTCTGTACCTGGCCTTGTTCGGCCTTCTTAACCTGACGCTCGCACCGGTAATCCCTTACTGGAACAAAGGCACGCGTCATCAACTGCAAAACCTGGTCAGTGCGCTGCTGGTGCTGACTGTTGTGGTACAAACCCTCACCCTCCTGGCGCCCATGCCTGAAGTCGGCGGCCATCCGGCCATCCTGCTCAGCCTGGTGATTGCTGTGGTTGCCATCGTTCTTCACCTGGCCATCAGCTTCTACCGTTCGTCTCCGGCGGCCGCGTCGCAAAACTACGACATGACCAACCGCGATACCGGTACCGTCAAGTGGTTCAACACCTCCAAAGGCTTCGGCTTCATTTCCCGCGATTCGGGCGACGATATCTTCGTCCACTTCCGGGCGATCCGTGGCGAAGGCCACCGCGTTCTGGTCGAAGGCCAGCGTGTAGAGTTCTCGGTGATGAACCGTGACAAGGGTCTGCAAGCCGAAGACGTCATCGCTGCCCTGCCGCGTCGCTGATCCCAAGCCTTCGCAGCAAAAAAAACCGCGATCCGGCGTTGGCTGGATCGCGGTTTTTTATGGCCTGCGCTTTTTAATAGTGCGGCGGTGGCGCTTCTTCTTCAGATGACTCGAACTGGCCGCCCATTTCTTCCTGGCGTTTGAGCAAGGCGGTCATTTGCAACTGCAGGCGCTCAACCGCCCGCTGCTGTGTCACCAGGATGTCGTTGAGGGTCTCGATGGTGTCGTCCTGAAAGGCCAGGCGGCTTTCCAGGTCAGTAACGCGGTCTTGCAGGTCCATGATTCAGTCCTGGGTAAAGATGAAGTCGGCAGGCAACAGCTCGCGCAATCGAGCGCGGATCGCCGCCACTTGCTCTTGGGTATAGGGCCGGGCCGGATGCTTGCCCCACACTGGCGCCGGCCAGGCCGCGTCATCGCGTTTGCGCACGATCACATGCACATGCAATTGGCTGACGACGTTACCCAGCGCGCCGATGTTCATCTTGTCAGCGGCCAACCCCTCGTTAAGCCATTGCGCCAGGGCTGTCGTTTCTTGCCACAAGGTTTGTTGATCGGCGACATCCAGTTGAAACACTTCGCTGATACCGTCGATGCGTGGCACCAGAATGAACCAGGGGTAATTGGCGTCATTGGACAGCAGCAGGCGACAGAGCGGGAAGTCCCCAATGGCCAAGGTGTCTTGTTGCAGGCGTTGATCTAAGGCGAACACGTGGGCACTCCGTTCGGCAGGTCGGGACAGGCGCCCAGCATACCTTCGAACGCCCAAGGCTTCACGGCCAATACTGACTGCCCTGAGGCAGACAGGTGAAAAAATGCACCTTTTGAAGGCAGAAAAATACGTGATCTACGCTAGACCGGGCCTCAACGGCACGCACCAAAATGACCCACTCGTGCGTCAAAGGGATCCGCCAATTACCCACTTAGAGGGGTGAACCGGTAACGTTTTACCCAGGTGCAGGTTTTGCGTAGCACCGAAGAGCGGTAACACCCTGGGCGTCAAGCCCAAACCAAACGGCGTAAAAGGCCCGTGCTTATGCGGTTTTTACATTCCCGTCACGCTTTTCACGAAAAAATGACATTCGGTCGTCGGTTTGAGCACGCTTGTTGCATTCACACCCGTATCGTCGGCAACGGCACCCGTCTGGAAGCAGGTGTTTCGCGATAAACAACAGCAGCGTTTCAATGTGTTTCATGGACGAGTTCAAACTTTAAAAGAAGTAGGAAACAGCATTGAAGTTGTCAGCCTTGTTACATTCGGGCTGTGAATTTGCGACATGGATCTAGCGATTTACGACAGCCTCGTAAAGAAGCTGAAAGGAAAGATGGGCAAGTATCGTCATAAGGGCCTGCGTGATATAGCTTTACGCCGGCACCCATAACAGAAAGAGCCGCCCAGATAAAAATACAGGTGGGACGGCAGTACTCTTCCTAAAACCAAAGGAGCAAATCACGATGCGCGTGATGAAGTGGAGCATGATCGCCCTGGCTGTTTCAGCAGGCACCTCGCAGTTCGCAATGGCGTCCGCCCAGGACGATTCCAAGGGCTTTGTTGAAGACAGTACTTTCAGCATCAATACTCGCGCTCTGTACTTCAGCCGCGACTTCCGTAATGAGCCAGGAGGCGGTTACAGCACCGTCAACGGCAAGCGTAAAAGCCGTGCCGAAGAAACCGGCCTGGGCTTCAATGCCCTGTACGAATCGGGCTTCACCCAAGGCACCATTGGTGTCGGTGTGGACGTGATCGGCCTGATGGGCCTCAAGCTCGACAGCGGCAAGGGTCGCGCCGGCACGGGGCTGTTCCCTACCGGTTCCGACGGTCGCTCGCAGGACGACTACTCCAAAGGCGGCGGCGCAGTTAAGTTCCGCATCTCCAATACCGTGT
Organism: Pseudomonas paralactis; assembly: GCF_001439735.1. Taxonomy (GTDB): domain Bacteria; phylum Pseudomonadota; class Gammaproteobacteria; order Pseudomonadales; family Pseudomonadaceae; genus Aquipseudomonas; species Aquipseudomonas paralactis. The sequence continues at coordinate 57,219 of NZ_JYLN01000013.1, read as the reverse complement.
TGAAAGTGGGTGACCAGTACACCACCGCACCGGTATTCGCCTCTGATGACAGCCGTCTGTTGCCGGAGCTGCCACAAGGTATCTCGATCACCAGCAACGAGATCAAGGGCCTGAAGCTTGAGGGCGGCCACTTCACCTCCAGCGCCGCGCAAAACCAGACCTACCATGACAGCCTGGGCCTGACCAAAACCGACTTCGTCGGCGGCGTCTACGCATTCACCCCGGAATTCACCGGCAGCCTGTACTACGCCAAGACCGAAGACTACTTCCGCAAGTACTACAGCAACCTGAACTGGACCCACGCCCTGAGCGATGATCAGTCGTTCGCGCTGGACTTCAACATCTACGACACCAAGAGCGACGGCGCCGGCCTGCAACGTGCAGAGAAGGATGGCGTGACCAAGCTCGATAACCGCGCCTTCAGCTTGCAGGGTGCGTACACCATCGGCGCGCACACCTTCACCCTCGCAGCCCAAAAGGTTACCGGTGACGGTGACTACGGTTACGGCGTAGACGGCGGCGGTACAGTATTCCTGGCCAACTCCATCGCCCGTTCCGACTTCAACGCCGAAGGCGAGAAGTCCTACCAGGCGCGTTACGACATCAACATGGCGACCTTCGGCATTCCTGGCCTGAGCTTCATGACGCGTTACGTCACCGGTAGCGGCGCCAACACCGGCACTACCAGCAACGGCAAAGAGTGGGAACGCGACATCGAAGCCAAGTACGTGATTCAGAGCGGCCCGGCCAAAGACCTCAGCCTGCGTCTGCGTCAAGCGACTTACCGCTCCGGCGATGGCGTTTACTACGGTTCGCCGTCGATCGACGAACTGCGTCTGATCGCGAACTACCCGCTGAACATCTTGTAATTGCCGGTCTAATTACAACGATGACTTGAGGCCTTGGCCTTAAACAAAAAGCCGCTCCTCTGGTTAACAGGGAGCGGCTTTTTTATTGCAGTTTTGTTTCAACCAACAAAACAACTAGCAAGCTAAGTAACTAGTTTTTCAAAGCTGACCTTTCGGCCAACTTCGATAGCATCACGCCAACTTACTTCGGCGCACTTTCCTGCATCACCCGAATAACCCGTTGCGGAAACGGAATATCAATCCCGGCCGCTTTCAAACGGTCACGCGCCAGTTCATTGAACATAAACATCACGTCCCAATAATCCGGTGTGTTGGTCCAGCAACGCAGGGAGACGGTGATGGAACTGTCGCCCAAGGTCGACACCACCGCCACGGCGGCAGGGTCCTTCAGTACACGCGGGTCTTCAGCCAAAGCCAGCAGCACTTCACGGGCCTTCTGCAGGTCCGCCTCATAGTCCACACCCACGTCAAACACAACCTTGCGGGTCGGCTGGCGGTTGGTGTTGGTGATAAGACCGTTGGACAGGCTGCCGTTGGGGATGATCACCGTCTTGTTGTCGCCGGTACGCAGCACCGTGTGGAAGATCTGGATGCTGTCGACGGTACCCGAGGTACCCTGGGCTTCGATCCAGTCACCGATACGGAACGGGCGGAACAACAGAATCAACACGCCGCCGGCAAAGTTCGCCAGGCTGCCTTGCAAGGCCAGGCCGATTGCCAGGGTAGCGGCACCGATCGCCGCAACGAACGAGGTGGTGGCCACACCAATCATCGAGGCCACGTTGACCACCAGCATGACTTTGAGCGCGATGTTAGCAAGGCTGGTGATGAAGTGTTGCAGTGCCAAGTCAGCGTTACGCATGGCCAGCAGACGGCCCACGCGGCGAGTCAAGACGTTGATCAGCCACCAGCCGATGGCCAGGGTGACCAACGCCAGCAATACGCGGCTGCCGTATTCCATGATCATGGGGAGCCAAGACTGGGAGGTCTTGATCAGGTGATCCATTTCAGCGTTCAAATCCATCTACTTTCTCCTGTTGTACGGCGATAAGGCTGTATTGACTGCCTGACAACGCAATTGAGCCCCGAAGGGCTCAATTGTAGGCAATGATGCTTGGGGCGTGGGACGTCAAAAGTGCCCACAGGTTCCCCAAAGTGCCATCAGTCGCGGAAGTTATTGAACTGCAGCGGCATGTCGAAGGTCTTGGCGCGCAGGGCTGCGATAGCCTCTTGCAGATCATCACGCTTCTTGCCGGTGACGCGAACCTGCTCGCCCTGGATGGCAGCCTGGACCTTGAGCTTGGCGTCCTTGATGTGCGCCACGATCTTCTTGGCCAGCTCCTTGTCGATGCCTTCCTTGAGCACGGCTTCCTGCTTCATCAGCTTGCCGGAAGCGTAGGCGTCCTTGACTTCAAGGCATTGCACGTCGATCTTGCGCTTGACCAGGGCCAGCTTGAGGATCTCGATCATCGCTTCCAGCTGGAAATCGGCTTCAGCGGTCAGGTTGACGGTCAGTTCCTTTTCCTTGAATTCGAAGCTGCCTTTGCCTTTCAGGTCATAGCGACGGTCCAGTTCCTTGACGGCGTTCTCGACGGCGTTGGTGACTTCGTGTTTGTCCAGTTCAGATACCACGTCGAACGAAGGCATGTGATTTCTCCAATATAAGGGGCGGGCTCAGTAGAGATGGAGCGCGCCCGAGCTAAAATGCCGGGGCATTATAGCGGTTCTTTCGCGCCGTTCACCGCTGGCGACCTTATGGAGCACACACTGATGTCGACCACCTGGCATATTCTTGGCGCCGGCAGCCTGGGCACGCTCTGGGCCACACGGCTGGCCCGCGCAGGCGTGCCCGTCAGGCTGATTCTTCGTAACCCGGCACGCCTGGCCAGCTATCGCGCCGGCCAAGGGTTGACCGTGGTGGAACACGGCGTGGAACAGACTTATCCGGTCATCGGGGAAACGCCTGACAGCCCGGTGCCGATTCGGCGTCTGCTGGTGGCGTGCAAAGCCTACGACGCCCAAAGCGCCATCGCCCAGTTGCAGCATCGACTGGCACCGGACGCCGAGCTGATTCTGTTGCAAAACGGCCTCGGCAGTCAGGACGCCGTGGCGGCGCAATGGCCGTCGGCGCGCTGCATCTTTGCCTCCAGCACCGAGGGCGCATTTCGCGATGGCGATTGGCGGGTGGTATTTGCCGGCCATGGCTACACCTGGCTGGGGGACGCGAGCCATCCCACCCCGCCGCTGTGGCTGGATGATTTGCAAGCGGCAGGCATTCCCCATGAATGGGCCACCGATATCCTCACGCGGCTGTGGCGCAAACTGGCGCTCAATTGCGCCATCAACCCACTGACCGTGCTGTACCACTGCCGCAACGGCGGTTTGAGTGCCCACCACTGCGAGGTCGCCACGCTCTGCGCCGAACTGGCCGAACTGCTGGAGCGCTGCGGCCAGCCTGCCGCTGCACAGGACTTGCACAGCGAAGTCGAGCGGGTGATCCAGGCCACCGCCGCCAATTATTCCTCGATGTACCAGGATGTCGCGAACGCCCGGCGTACAGAGATCAGTTACTTGCTGGGCTACGCGTGCCAGGCCGCGGCCCGTCATCAGTTGGCAGTGCCGCATCTGCAACAGGTGCACGCGCGGTTGGTGGCGCATTTGCTCGCACGCGGATTGGCCAGCGACTGAGGCACGCGCTACCCTGCGTACCTGTCTATCACCTGGAAAAACCCTGATGCCACTGCGCCAGCGTCTTGAAAATCTACCGGTAGGGCAGAAACTGCTGGCGGCCCTGCTGGTGCTGTTGACCACTGTATTGCTGGTGGCCAACCTGACGTTTATCAGCGCCGCTTACTGGATCTCCCAGGAAAGCATGGCCCCGCAGGCGTTGCAGGCCATCGGTCGGCTGGTGTCCAACCCGTCGCTTGCCGCCCAGGCGCTCGAATCGCCGGCCAAGGCAGAGGCACTGCTCAACGAACTGACCAGCTATTCACCGCTGCGCGCCGCGGCCTTGTACGACGGCGAAGGCAACCGTCTGGCGCAGATGCAACACGGCGACCGCCTGCACCTGCCGGACCACTACCGGCATATCGAAGCATGGCGTGTTACCGAGTTTCGCAGCAACCAAGTCATCACCCTGCCCCGCGGCGCCCAGCCTTCCGGGCATTTGCTGCTGGTGGCCAGCAGTGAGTTGCCGGTGGCCTTCTATACCGGCACGCTGACCGCGAGCCTGGGTATCCTGATCTTCAGTGTGTTGCTGTGGCTGGTCATCGCCCGGCAGATCAAACGCCTGATCACGCGGCCTATCCATGAACTGGAAGAACTGTCGCGCCAGGTCACTCGCGAAGAGAACTACGCCCTGCGCGCCGGGCCTGGCAACCATGATGAAATCGGCAGCCTGGCCGAAGCCTTCAACACCATGCTGTCGCGGATCGAAGCCCGCGAGCAACAGCTCAAGCGCGCGCGCGACGACTCCCAGGCCGCTTACGACCAGGCCCAGGGTTTGGCCGAAGAAACCCGGCATACCAACCGCAAGCTGGAACTGGAAGTTCAGGTGCGCAGCAAGATCGAGAAAAAACTCACGGGTTTCCAGAACTACCTCAACAGCATCATCGACTCGATGCCCTCGGCGCTGATCGCCCTGGATGAACAGCTCTACGTCACCCAGTGGAACCAGGAGGCCACCGCCCTTTCCGGTACGCGCCTGGACGAAGCCCTGAATCAACCGATCTTTCTCGCCTTCCAGCCGCTCAAGCCGTACCTGCCGCAAATCAAGGCGACGGTGGAGCAACACACGGTGGAACGGATCGAGCGGGTCACCTGGGTCAAGGACGACGAGCCCAAGCATTACGCCCTGACGTTCTACCCCTTGATGGGCGGTGCCGGGCGCGGGGTGGTGATCCGGATCGACGACATCACCCAGCGCCTGTCCCTGGAAGAAATGATGGTGCAATCGGAAAAAATGCTCTCGGTCGGCGGTCTCGCGGCCGGCATGGCCCATGAAATCAACAACCCGCTGGGCGCGATCCTGCATAACGTGCAGAACATTCGGCGGCGCCTGTCCCCCGACCTGCCCAAAAACCTGGAGTTTGCCGAGCAAGTGGGGATTGAGCTGGACACGGTCAATCACTACCTGCAAGGCCGCGAAGTCCCGAAATTGCTGGACGGCATTCAACAGGCTGGCGCGCGAGCGGCGAAAATCGTCACCCATATGCTCAGCTTCAGCCGCCGCAGCAATCGCCAGATGGCTCCCTGCGACTTGCCGGCCCTGATCGACCAGGCCGTGGAAATTGCCGGCAACGATTTCGACCTCACCATTGGCTTCGACTTCAAGGGCCAAGCGATCATCCGCCAGTTCGACCCGCAACTGGGACCCGTGCCTGGCACCGCCAACGAGCTGGAGCAAGTGCTGCTCAACCTGCTGAAAAACGCCGCCCAGGCGATTCACCTGCGCGAGGACGACAGCGAGCCGGGGCGCATCATCCTGCGCACCCGCCTCAACCCGCCGTGGGCGGAAATCCAGGTGGAAGACAACGGCATCGGCATGAGCGAAAACGTGCGCAAACGCACGTTCGAGCCGTTCTTCACTACCAAGGAAATCGGCCAGGGCACCGGGCTTGGGCTGTCGGTGTCGTATTTCATCATTACCAACAACCACAAGGGCCAGATGGAAGTGCATTCCACCCTGGGCCAGGGCACCTGCTTTACCTTGCGCCTGCCCCTTGCCGGCAGCCAATTGCCCGCCACTGAACTTACCCAACTGGAGCACTGACCATGGGCTTTCGCCTGTCGAAAATCTACACCCGTACCGGCGACAAGGGCGAAACCGGCCTCGGCGATGGCCGCCGCGTACCCAAGGACCACCCGCGCGTGGAGGCGATTGGCGAGGTGGATACGCTGAACAGCCAGTTGGGTTTGCTGCTGGCCAACCTGGAAGAACAAAGCGGCAAGCATCCGGCGTTAATGGATGTGATTGAGGTGCTCACCCCTTGTCAGCATCGTTTGTTTGACCTGGGCGGTGAGCTGGCGATGCCGGTGTACAAGGCACTCAATGCCGCGGAAGTGGATCGGCTGGAAGCGGCGATTGATCGCTGGAATGAGGAAGTTGGGCCGCTGGAGAACTTCATTCTGCCTGGCGGTTCGGCGTTGATCGCCCAAGCCCATGTGTGCCGCAGCCTGGCGCGCAGCGCCGAACGCCGCTGTCAGCACCTGAATGCGCTGGAGCCGTTGGAGGGTGTGGGGCTGGCGTATATCAATCGGTTGTCGGATTTGCTGTTTGTGGCGGCCAGGTTGATTGCCAAGCGCCAGGGGGTTGCGGAAGTGTTGTGGCAGGCGGCGGCCAAGCCACACTGAGCATAATGTGGCGCTTGAGAGTGCCCCATCGCAGGCAAGCCAGCTCCCACACTTGAAGTGTTCACCTATCAAATGTGGGGCTGGCTTGCCTGCGATGGGGCCATCAGAGCTGCATCACACCTGCGGCCAGAACGCTCGAATACCTGCCACACCTTGCGCACCAGCCTCCCAAGCCTGCTCCCGCTGCGCCGGCCCAACCCCGCCCAACAGAAACACCGGCTTGCTGAACCCGGCGATCAACTGCTGCACCTGCTCCCAACCCAACGGCTGCGCATCCGGATGGGTCTGGGTCGGCTGCACCGGCGACAGCGTGACAAAATCCACGTCCATCATCTCTGCCAGCGCCAGTTCTTCCGCGTTGTGGCAGGACGCCGCCAACCAGCGGTCTTTGGGCAGCGGCCGGCCCTTGCTCGCGTATTTGCGCAACTGCGCCGAGGTCATATGCCAGCCGGCGGCGGGGAAATCACCCAGCCACTCGAACGGCCCCTTGAGCATCAGTTGCGCCTTGCCTGCACACAGGCCCACCGCATCCACCGCCAGGTCACGGTATTTGGGGTCGTAGCCGTTAGGCGCACGCAGTTGAACCAGCTTGGTACCACCGGCGATAGCCTTCTGGATACCGCGCAACAATGTCGGGGTTTCCAGCTCACCGGGGGTGATCAGGTACTCGGCGGGCAGGCGCGCAGCGGCAACGATCGGCGCATTCGCCGCCGGGAACTCATAGTTGAGCAAGTCCCGCGGCGACACCCATTCCAATGGCTGCCCTTCGGCGCCATGAGGCTCGCCGGTAAAGGCCGAGACTTCCCAGACATCCAGCAATACCTGTTTGTCCGGGTAGTCATGCTGCACCTTGATCAGCGGCCGCGCCGTGATGACCTGGATGCCCAGCTCTTCCTGCAATTCACGGGACAAGGCCGTGGTGACCGACTCATCGGCCTCCACCTTGCCGCCAGGAAATTCCCAGAGGCCACCTTGATGCTGGGTATCGGCACGGCGCGCCAACAGGATCCTGCCGTCGACACCGCGGATCACCGCGGCTGCTACATGCACTCGTTTCACACCACTGCTTCCTCTCGTCATAGCCCTTGTAGGAGCGAGCTTGCTCGCGAAAAACTCAATGCCACCGCGAATATCCAGGATGCCCGCGTTATCGTTGACGCTCTTCGCGAGCGAGCTCGCTCCTACAGGGGGAGGGTCATTTTCAGGTACGGTATTCCGCGTTGATCTTCACGTATTCGTGGGACAGGTCGGTGGTCCAGATGGTTTCGCTGCACTCGCCGCGGCCCAGTTCGATGCGGATGGTGATTTCTTCCTGCTGCATTACCGCCGAACCCTGGGCTTCGGTGTAGGTTTCGGCGCGGGCGCCACGGCTGGCGATGCACACCTCACCCAGGAACACGTCGATCTTGCTTACGTCCAGGTCCGGCACGCCGGCACGGCCAACGGCAGCCAGGATACGGCCCCAGTTCGGGTCCGATGCAAACAACGCAGTCTTGATCAGCGGCGAGTGCGCCACGGTGTAGCCTACATCCAGGCATTCCTGATGATTGCCGCCGCCATTGACTTCAACCGTGACGAACTTGGTCGCACCCTCGCCATCGCGCACGATGGCCTGGGCCACGTCCATGCACACTTCAAACACTGCCTGCTTCAACGCCGCAAACAATGGGCCTTCGGTAGAGGTGATTTCCGGCAGGTTGGCCTGGCCGGTGGCGATCAGCATGCAGCAGTCGTTGGTGGAGGTGTCGCCGTCGATGGTGATGCGGTTGAACGACTTGTTGGCGCCGTCGAGCATCAGGCGTTGCAGCACATCGCGGGAGACTTTGGCGTCGGTGGCGATATAACCGAGCATGGTGGCCATGTTCGGACGGATCATGCCTGCGCCCTTGCTGATACCGGTCACGGTGACGGTCACGCCGTCGTGCACGAACTGGCGGCTCGCGCCTTTTGGCAGGGTGTCGGTGGTCATGATGCCGGTGGCCGCAGCCGCCCAGTTATCCACAGACAGGTCATCCAGCGCGGCCTGGAGGGCACCTTCGATTTTTTCCACCGGCAGCGGCTCACCGATCACACCGGTGGAGTACGGCAGCACCTGGCTGGCGTCCACGCCGGTCAGTTGCGCCAGCTTGGCGCAGGTGCGCGCAGCTGCCACCAGGCCAGGCTCACCGGTGCCGGCGTTAGCGTTGCCGGTATTGGTCAGCAGGTAGCGAATCGATCCGGCCACCCGTTGCTTGGCCAGAATCACCGGCGCAGCGCAAAAGGCGTTGAGGGTGAACACACCCGCCACGGTCGAGCCTTCGGCACAGCGCATCACTACCACATCCTTACGCCCCGGGCGCTTGATGCCGGCCGAAGCAATACCGAGTTCGAAACCGGCGACCGGGTGCAATGTGGGCAAAGGACCAAGACCAACAGCCATGTATGCGCTCCTTGAAATAGATGATGTCTGTGCCGTCGCTATCGACGGTGGGAATTAATGGCAAAACGCCGCGACGGCTGATGCCGGTCGCGGCGCGGGGTGTTGCAGCGTCAGGCGAAAATCTTATTCGATCTGGCCGTGGCAGTGTTTGTATTTCTTGCCCGAACCGCAGAAGCACAGCTCATTGCGGCCCAGTTTCTGATCATTGCGAACCGGGCTTTGAGCCAGGGCCACGTCGACCTCTTCGCCCAACGCCTCAGGTGCTTCCAGGCCCGGTGCCTCGTCATGCTGGAACTGCATGCGCGCAGCCAGCGCCTCGGCTTCCTGACGCAGGCGTGCCTCTTCCTCGATAGGGTCTTCACGACGCACCTGAACGTGGGAGAGCACGCGAATCGAATCGCGCTTGATCGAATCCAGCAGTTCGGAGAACAGCGTGAACGACTCGCGCTTGTACTCCTGCTTCGGGTTCTTCTGGGCGTAACCGCGCAGGTGGATACCGTGACGCAGGTGGTCCATGGTCGACAGGTGGTCTTTCCACAGGTCATCCAGCACGCGCAACACGATTTGCTTCTCGAAGGTGCGCAGTGCTTCGGCACTCGCCTGCTCTTCTTTCTCGTTGTACGCGGCCAGCAGTTCGGCCATCAGTTTTTCGCGCAGGGTTTCTTCATACAGGTGGTCGTCTTCGTCCAGCCACTGCTGAACCGGCAAGTCGACACCGAAGTCGCTCTTCAATGCCGCTTCCAGGCCGGCAACATCCCACTGCTCAGGCAGGGACTGTGGCGGGATATGGGCGCTGACGGTAGCGTTGAGCACGTCCTGACGGAAATCAGCGATGGTCTCGCCAATGTTGTCGGCAGCCAGCAACGTGTTACGCATGTGATAGATCACTTTACGCTGTTCGTTGTTGACGTCGTCGAACTCAAGCAGTTGCTTACGAATGTCGAAGTTACGACCCTCAACCTTGCGCTGGGCCTTCTCGATGGCGTTGGTCACCATGCGGTGCTCGATCGCTTCACCGGACTGCATGCCCAGAGCCTTCATGAAGTTCTTCACCCGATCAGAGGCGAAGATGCGCATCAGGCTGTCTTCCAGCGACAGGTAGAAACGGCTGGAACCGGCGTCACCCTGACGACCGGCACGGCCACGCAACTGGTTGTCGATACGGCGCGATTCGTGACGCTCGGAGGCGATCACCTGCAAACCACCGGATTCCAGCACGGCCTGGTGGCGCTTCTGCCAGTCAGCCTTGATCTGGGCGATCTGCTCAGGGGTCGGGTTATCGAGCGAGGCCACTTCCACTTCCCAGTTGCCGCCCAACAGGATGTCGGTACCACGACCGGCCATGTTGGTGGCGATGGTCAGCGCGCCTGGGCGACCGGCCTGGGCAATGATCTCGGCTTCTTTTTCGTGGAACTTGGCGTTCAGTACCTTGTGCTCGATGCCTTCCTTGTTAAGCAGGTTGGACACGTGCTCGGAAGTCTCGATGGTGGCGGTACCCACCAGGATCGGGCGGCCCTTGGCCATGCCGTCCTTGATGTCGTTGATGATCGCCGCGTATTTCTCTTCGGCGGTCAGGAACACCAGGTCGTTGTAGTCTTTACGCGCCAACGGCTTGTTCGGCGGAATGACCATCACAGCCAGGTTGTAGATCTGGTGGAATTCGAACGCTTCGGTGTCGGCCGTACCGGTCATGCCGGACAGTTTGTTGTACAGACGGAAGTAGTTCTGGAAGGTGGTGGACGCCAACGTCTGGCTTTCGGCCTGGATGTTGAGGTGTTCCTTCGCTTCGATGGCCTGGTGCAGGCCTTCGGACAGGCGACGACCGGGCATGGTACGACCGGTGTGTTCGTCAACCAGCACGACCTGGCCGTCCTGCACGATGTATTCAACGTTGCGATGGAACAGCTTGTGAGCGCGCAGGCCGGCGTACACGTGGGTCAACAGGCCCAGGTTATGCGCCGAGTACAGGCTTTCACCTTCGGCCAGCTCGCCGATCTGGGTGAGCATTTCTTCGACAAACTGGTGACCGGCTTCGTTGAGTTCGACCTGGCGGGTCTTCTCGTCGATGGTGAAGTGACCTTCTTTGGTCACCACGCCTTCCACTTCCTCGATGTGCTGCTCCAGGCGCGGGATCAACTTGTTGATCTCGGTGTACAGGCGCGAGCTGTCTTCGGCCTGGCCGGAGATGATCAGCGGGGTACGGGCTTCGTCGATGAGGATGGAGTCGACTTCGTCGATCACGGCAAAGTTGAGTTCACGCTGGAATTTTTCATCCATGCTGAACGCCATGTTGTCGCGCAGGTAGTCGAAACCGAATTCGTTGTTGGTACCGTAGGTGATGTCGCAGGCGTACGCGGCGCGCTTCTCTTCCGGCGGCTGGAACGGCGTTACCACGCCGACGGTCAGGCCGAGGAATTCATACAGCGGGCGCATCCAGTTAGCGTCCCGGCGGGCCAGGTAGTCGTTCACCGTCACAACGTGCACGCCCTTGCCGGACAGTGCGTTGAGGTAAACGCCCAGGGTTGCCACCAGGGTCTTGCCTTCACCGGTACGCATTTCGGCAATCATGCCTTCATGCAAGGTCATGCCGCCGATCAACTGAACGTCGAAGTGGCGCATGCCCATGACGCGCTTACCGGCTTCGCGGGCGACCGCGAAGGCTTCGGGCAGCAGCTTGTCGAGGGTTTCACCTTTGGCTATGCGGGCCTTGAACTCTTGGGTCTTGGCGCGCAATTGCTCGTCCGACAGAGCAACCATCTGCTCCTCGAAGGCATTGACCAGCTGCACCGTCTTGAGCATGCGTTTGACTTCGCGCTCATTCTTGCTTCCAAAAAGTTTCTTTAACAAAGGCGCAAACATATCGGCAGGTTCTTCCACACATAGGGATGGAGGGCGCACCGTGAGTGGCCCGAGCAGCCCTCACGGCCGCATTGCGAACGCGCATTCTACCCGGAATCGTGGGTGAGGAAAGTAACGTTGTTTCCCGATGCAGGCGCGGCGCTATGAGAGGGCTTGTTTAAAATAAGGGCTTTTGCGCGAACTTCAACCCATAGAGCGCAGAAGTTACTTATTGATTTCATGGGCAAAGCCCAGCCGAGGCATGGCCGCGGGGTGTACCGGCGCTTTCTGTTAAGATAACCGCTCTGTTACCTAAGGTGTCTAAACATGGCATTTCGCCCTCTTACAGCCCGCGCTCCCGGCGCGTTGCTCCGCGAAGCCAAGCCGTTGAAAGCCATCTTTGGCCATGCCAAGCGCCTGGGCCGTTTGCAGCGCCTGCTTGAAAGCCAGTTGCAACCGGCCGCACGTGAACATTGTCATGTGGCGTCCTGGCGTGAAGGCAATCTGCTACTGATTGTCACCGATGGTCATTGGGCCACGCGCTTGCGTTATCAGCAAAAACGCTTGCAGCGCCAGTTGATGGTGTTTGAAGAGTTCGCCGGTTTGACGCGCATTCAGTTCAAGGTGCAGCCGCCCACCGTGCCGCAAGGCGCAGTGGGGCATACGATGGATCTGTCGGAAAATGCAGCTGAAACCCTCCAGGCAACCGCCGAAGGGATCAGCGACCCAGGCTTGCGCGCCGCCCTGGAACGGCTGGCCGCCCATGCCCGGCCCAAGGCCTGAAACGCTATTTGCGTTTGCTGCCGCCCAGCAACGAACCCAACAGGCCACGTACCAACTGGCGCCCCATTTGATTGGCCGCCTGCTGCATTGCTGATTTCAGTGCCTTGCCGGCAGTAGTTCCAAGGAATGCACCGGCCTTGTCGGTAAAGCTCGGCTCTTCGGCGGTCGCTGCGGTTTCCTCGGTGGGCCCAAGCTCCTTGCGAGCCATCAGCACTTCATAGGCCGACTCCCGGTCAACCGGTTTGTCATAGCGACCCAACAGCGGCGAACCGGCGACCAACGCCGCACGCTCTGCTGCGCTGAGCGGCCCGATCCGCGATTGCGGGGGAGCAACCAGTACACGCTGGACGACTTCCGGCGTGCCCTTTTCCTGCAAGGTTCCCACCAACGCCTCACCAGTCCCCAGCTCTGTGAGCACCGACAAGGTATCGAAGGTCGGGTTGGGACGGAAACCATCGGCCACCGCCCGCAGGGATTTCTGCTCTTTGGCAGTGAACGCACGCAAACCATGCTGGATACGCAGGCCCAGTTGCGCCAGCACCGTATCCGGCAAATCGCCCGGCGATTGGGTGACGAAGTACACGCCGACGCCTTTGGAGCGAATCAAGCGCACCACTTGCTCCAGACGCTCCTGCAAGGCTTTTGGCGTATCGGCGAAGAGCAAATGCGCCTCGTCGAAAAACAGCGCCAACAGCGGTTTGTCGGCATCGCCCCGTTCCGGCAACTGCTCGAACAACTCTGCCAGCAGCCACAACAGGAAGGTCGCGTAGACCTTCGGCGCTTCATGCACCAGCCGGCTGGCATCGAGCAGGTGAATGCGCCCGCGGCCATCGCTGGCCGGCTGCAGAATATCTTCAAGTTGCAGGGCCGGCTCGCCAAACAGCGCTTCGGCGCCCTGCTGTTCCAGCACCGCCAGGCGCCGCAACAGTGCCTGGCTGGAGCCGGTGGTCATCAACGCCGCGTCGTCACCCAGCAGCTCCGGGTGATAGCGCAAGTGGTTGAGCAGTGCCTTGAGATCCTTGAGGTCCAGCAACAACAGACCTTCGCGATCGGCCACCTTGAAAGTCGCATAGAGCGCCGATTGCTGGCTGTCGGTGAGTTCCAACAGGCTGCCGAGCAACAACGGGCCCATTTCGCTGATGGTGGTGCGCAGCGGATGGCCGGTCTGCCCGTGGATATCCCACAAGGTGACCGGATACGCCTGGGCCTTGTAATCAAGGAACGGCATACCGGCAATGCGCTCGGCCACTTTGCCCTGGGGGTTGGCGGCGGCGCCCAGGCCGCAGAGGTCGCCCTTGATGTCGGCGGCGAACACCGCCACGCCCGCGTCACTGAAAGCTTCCGCCAGGCGCTGCAAGGTGACGGTCTTGCCGGTCCCCGTGGCACCGGCGATCAACCCATGACGGTTGGCCAGGCGCATGGACTGGGCGATGGGCTGGCCATCAAGGCCAGCACCGATAAGCAGTTGTGTGGAGTCAGGCATTTCGTCACCTATGGTTAATCTTTAGTGCTGCGAGGTCGATATAGACGGATGTAAGCCCGACAAAGACTAAAAAACGGTCAGATAATTCCGATACGGACCAACGGAGTTATCACCAGAAATACCACACCTTTTTTAACGCTGCCATTTTGCGCCTCCCCTATAGGACGCGCCTCGGATATTAAGACCTTAGCGGACCCTACAAGCCATGAATAAAAATCTGCGCTTCAGCCACAAGATCCTGCTTGCAGCCTCCCTTATCGTCATCGCCGCCTTCGCGTTGTTTACCCTTTACAACGACTACCTGCAGCGCAATGCGATTCGTGACGACCTCAATAACTACCTGCACGAAATGGGCGACGTTACCGCCAGCAACATCCAGACCTGGCTCACCGGGCGTATCGCCCTGGTGGAAAACGCTGCACAAAACATTGCCATCAACCCTGAACCCTCAGTGGTTGCCGGCCTGCTGGAACAGAAAGCGCTGACCTCTTCGTTCATGGCGACCTACGTCGGTGACAGCCAGGGCACCTTCACCATTCGCCCTGACACCAAGATGCCCGACGGCTTCGATCCGCGTGTTCGCCCCTGGTACAAGGGCGCCCAGGCCAGCAACGGTTCAACCCTGACCGAACCCTATATCGACGCGGCCACCGGCCAACTGATCATCTCCGTGGCCACCCCCAGTGCCAAGGGCGGCCAAAGTGTCGGCGTAGTAGGCGGTGACCTGAGCCTGCAAACCCTGGTGGATAACATTGGTGCACTGGATTTTGGCGGCATGGGCTATGCCTTCCTGGTCAGTGCCGATGGCAAGGTACTGGTGCACCCGGACAAGGCTCTGGTAATGAAGACCCTGGCTGACGTGTATCCAAAGGACACGCCGAAGATCAGCGGCGACTTCAGCGAAGTACAAGCCAACGGCAAAACCAACATCGTGACCTTTACCCCGATCAAGGGCTTGCCATCGGTGAACTGGTACCTGGGCGTGTCGGTGGATAAAGCCAAATCGTTTGCCATGCTCAGTGAGTTCCGCACTTCGGCCGTGATCGCCACCCTCATCGCAGTAGTGATCATCATCGCCTTGCTGGGCATGTTGATCCGCGTGCTGCTGCAGCCACTGCACCTGATGACCCGGGCCATGCAAGACATCGCCGACGGCGAAGGCGACCTGACCCGCCGCCTGGTCATTCAGAACAACGATGAGTTCGGCACCCTGGGCACCGCTTTCAACCGTTTCGTGGAGCGCATCCACACCTCGATTCGCGAAGTGTCGTCAGCCACCGAGCAGGTCAATGAAGTAGCTCTGCGCGTGGTCAGCGCCTCCAACTCGTCGATGGTCAACTCCGACGAACAGGCCAACCGCACCAACAGCGTCGCCGCCGCCATCAACCAACTGGGTGCCGCCGCCCAGGAGATCGCACGCAACGCCGCACAAGCCTCCAATCAGGCCAGCGACGCCCGGCATTTGGCTGAGGACGGCCAGCAAGTCGTTGAGCGCAATATCAAGGCCATGACGCAGCTGTCGAGCATGATCAGCACCTCCAGCAGCAATATCGAAGCACTTAACAACAAGACCGTGAATATCGGCCAGATCCTGGAAGTGATCACCAGCATTTCCCAGCAAACCAACCTGCTGGCACTCAACGCCGCCATCGAAGCCGCGCGCGCCGGGGAAGCCGGGCGTGGCTTTGCGGTGGTAGCCGATGAAGTGCGCAACCTGGCCCATCGCACTCAAGAATCGGCGCAACAGGTGCAGACGATGATTGAGGAACTGCAAGTGGGCGCGCGGGATTCGGTCAGTACCATGAGTGAAAGCCAGCGTCACAGCCTGGACAGCGTGGAAATCGCCAACCTGGCCGGTGAGCGCTTGAACAGCGTGACCCAGCGCATTGGCGAGATCGACGGCATGAACCAGTCGGTCGCCACCGCCACTGAAGAACAGACCTCAGTGGTGGAGTCGATCAACATGGACATCACCGAGATCAACACCCTCAATCAGGAAGGGGTGGAAAACCTGCAATCGACGCTACGCGCCTGCTCGGACCTGGAACAACAGGCCTCGCGCCTGAAGCAGCTGGTGGGCAGCTTCCGGATCTGAGGTCCGCCACCTTAATCCACCTGTAGGAGCGAGCTTGCTCGCGAAAAACGTCAACGATAACGCGGGCTGCCTGAAGAAACGCGGAGTCTGTGAGTTTTTCGCGAGCAAGCTCGCTCCTACAGCGTGCTGTTTGTCCGCACCGTCATCCTGCGAATCTAAACCGAACATCTATCCTTACCTCAGGTCCATCTAGGGAGAGCAATGGATCGGAGGGATGTTCACCGTGCATATCGCTGACATAACCATGTTCTACGCCCCGGCCAGTGGTGGCGTACGCACTTACCTCGACGCCAAGCACCGGCGTCTGGCGCTCAAACCCGGGATTCGCCATAGCCTGTTGATCCCCGGCGCGCACTTGAGCGAACAGGACGGTGTCTTCAAGGTACCGGCCCCTGCTCTGCCCTTTGGCAAGGGTTATCGCTTCCCCCTTCGCTTGGCGCCATGGCGAAATGTCCTGCACGATTTACAGCCCGATCTGATCGAGGTCGGCGATCCGTACCTGACTGCCTGGGCCGCGCTGGACGCCCGGCGACAGTTGGATGTGCCGGTCATCGGTTTTTACCACTCCGACCTGCCGTTGCTGGTCAGCAACCGCATGGGCCCCTGGTTCACGCCTAACGTTGAAGCCTACGTCAGCAAGCTCTATGGGAATTTCGACCGAGTGCTCGCCCCCAGCCAGGTGATGGCCGACAAACTCAGTGGGCTTGGCGTAAAAAACGTCTTCGTCCAATCCCTGGGTGTCGACCTGCACACCTTCACTCCGGAGGTGCGCGACCCCGGCCTGCGTGCCGAGTTGGGTATTGGCCAGGATACGCGGCTGTTGATTTTCGCCGGACGCGGTTCCAAGGAGAAAAACCTGCCGGTATTGCTCAACTGCATGAAGCGCCTGGGCGAGGGCTATCACTTGCTGCTGGTGGGCTCCGGTATGCCAGCCAACGTGCCGGACAATGTCACTGTGATAGACGGGTTCCGCCCCGCCCACCATGTCGCGCGGCTGATGGCCAGCGCCGACGCCTTGCTGCATGGCGGCGACCAGGAAACCTTCGGCCTGGTGATTCTGGAAGCCATGGCCAGTGGCATCCCGGTCGTCGCCGTCGCGGCCGGGGCTTTCACCGAGATTGTCGATAAGCGCTGTGGCCTGCTGTGTGCGCCCAACGACCCGAAGGCGATGGCCGATTCGGTGCGCGAACTGTTCAGCGCCGACAGCCGGCGTCTGGGCGCCCAGGCTCGGCGCCATGTCGAGCAGCATTACGCGTGGGACACGGTGGTCGACAGCCTGCTGGGGCATTACTACGCAGTGCTGGGCAGTCATAAGCCGATGCTTGCCCATGGCTGAGCCTGCGCTGATGCTGGTGCTGCACGATGTGGCACCGAGTACTTGGACCGACTACCGACCCTTTGTCGAGGCCGTTGATGCCTTGGGTAACGTGCCCATCACCTGGCTGGTGGTGCCGGACTTCCACCACCATGATGCCCTGGCAGCCCACAGCGATTTTCGTCGCCTGCTCGACAGCCGTGTCGCCAAGGGTGACGAACTCACCTTGCACGGCTATTACCACTGCGATGACCAACCTGCGCCGCGTTCACCGAAAGAGTGGTTTATGCGGCGCATCTACACTCATGAAGGCGAGTTTTACCAGCTGTCCGAGGCCGAGGCGTTGCAGCGACTGACCGCCGGTATCGAAATATTCCAGCGCAATGACTGGCCGCTGCACGGCTTTGTCGCCCCGGCCTGGTTGATGAGCGACGGCACCCGCCAGGCCTTGCGCCAATTGCCGCTTTGCTACACCAGCGACCCACAGCATCTTTATCGCCTGCCTGACTTCACCCCCATCAAGGCCCCGGGCCTGGTCTGGAGCGCCCGCAGCGCCTGGCGCCGGGGCTTGTCCAAAGTCCTCAGCGACCAACGCGAGCAGCGCTGGCACAAGGCCCCGTTGATCCGATTGGGATTGCACCCGGTAGACATGCGTCACGAGTTTTCCCGTCGTTATTGGCTGCAAACCTTGCAACGCTTGCTCAACGCGGGTCGACGCCCCCACACCAAGGCTGCCTGGCTAAAGATGCAGTCATGGGCCGACTGATCTGGCTGCTGTTGGCCCTCTTGGTCGCGCTGCTGATACCCGCGTGGCTGGGCGGCGGCGAAACGGTTGCGCGCCTTCGGCAGTTTCCCTTCCCCCAACTAGTGGGGATGTTTGCCATGATTATCGGCTGCTGGCTGATCAACAGCCTGCGTCTGCGTCTGTTGCTGGGCGAGCAAGGCCGCCAGCTGGGACGGCTCAAAAGCCTGGGTGCAGTGATATCGACCGAGTTCGCCATGTGCGCCACACCCGGCGGCAGCGGCGGGCCGCTGACCCTGATGGCATTGCTGGCGCGCAATGGCATACGCCCTGCCCGTGCGAGCGCGGTATTCGCCATGGACCAGTTGAGCGACTTGTTGTTTTTTCTGTGCGCCCTGGCGGGAATTGTTTTGTATGCGCTGTTCCATAGCCTCAACCCGCGCCTGGAATGGTTGCTGGGGCTCAGTGCCGTATCGATGATCGGCGGGGTTCTCACCGGCTTGGCGGTGGTGCGCTTTCATCGTCGGTTGATTCGCCTGGCCGGCGCGATGCTCAAGGCCATTAAGGTAAGGGCACGCACACGCCGACGCTGGGCCCGCAGGTTGCTGCGTTTTCTCGCGGCGTTCACTGCCACGCTGAAATTACCCTGGCCCTTATTGCTCGGGGTGTTCGCGCTGACCAGCCTGCATTGGTTGCTGCGCTACAGCGTGTTGTACCTGGCGTTGCGCGGTTTGGGGGGTGATGTGCAGTGGGCCTTGAGCTTCCTGATCCAGATGCTGTCTCTGACGGCGGGGCAGTTCAGTCTGTTGCCGGGCGGTGCGGGCGCGGCGGAGTTGACGTCTGCGGCCCTACTGGCCCCCATGGTCGGCAAGTCCACTGCGGCAGCGGCTATCCTGATCTGGCGGGCGGTTACCTATTACTTCTATCTGCTGGCCGGCGCCCCAGTCTTTGTGCTGATGGTCGGCAAACCGTTGCTCAAGCGTCTTTTACAGGGTCGACAGGTGGCTCGTCCTGCGCCTGCAGCTGTTCCCACAAACGGGCCGCATCGGGAAACTCAGTACCATCCTCGGCGCTCAGCGCCTGCGGGTCGTAGCGACTCAGACAGCCCTCGCCCACCGTAGCGGGCGCCCTGGAGGTGGCTTTATCGAGCGGATCGGTCATGGACGCCTCCTTAAGGCAGGAATAAAAAAGGGCCTGAGGAGTTTTACTCCCAGGCCCCTGCTTATTCAACCCAAGCGGGTCGATCAGAAGACTACGGTCTTGTTGCCATGTACCAATACCCGATCTTCCAAGTGGTAACGCAGGCCACGGGCCAATACCATCTTCTCGACGTCACGGCCGAACCGCACCATGTCTTCGATACTGTCACTGTGGCTGACACGCACCACGTCCTGCTCGATGATCGGGCCGGCGTCCAGCTCTTCGGTGACGTAGTGGCACGTCGCACCAATCAACTTTACGCCACGCAGGGAGGCCTGGTGATACGGCTTGGCCCCAACAAAGGATGGCAGGAAACTGTGATGGATATTGATCACCTTACCGGCGTATTCACGGCACAGTTCAGGTGGCAGGATTTGCATGTAGCGCGCCAGCACCACCACATCCGCTTCATGCTGCTTGACCAGGCGCGACACCTCGGCGAACGCCGGCTCCTTGTCCTGCGGGTTGACCGGTACGTGGTAGTACGGGATGCCATGCCACTCGACCATGCTGCGCAGGTCGTCATGGTTGGAGATCACGCAGGCAATCTCGCAGTCCAGCTCGTCGCTGTGCCAACGATGCAGCAGATCTGCCAGGCAGTGGGATTCGCGGCTGGCCATCAGCACTACGCGTTTCTTCTGTTCCGTGTCGGTGATGTGCCAGGTCATCGAAAACTCTTCGGCGATGGGCGCGAACGCCTCGCGGAAAGCTTCCAGGCCAAAGGGCAGCGTATCGGCACGGATTTCGTGACGCATGAAAAACCAACCGCTGAGATCGTCCGAGTGATGACTCGCCTCGGTGATCCAACCATTGTGGGAAGCCAGAAAGTTACTGACCTTGGCAACGATGCCAACCCGGTCCGGGCAAGCAATCACCAGCCGAAAAGTGCGCATTAGGGGGAACTCCAGAACTTCGCAAAGGCCGCTATTCTAGCGATTGCGCAGAAAAACTGCAGTATTCGTTGCGCCTTATTCTGCAGCCACCTCGTGACAACAGCCCTTAATAGCGTAAGGCCTTACCCTCGCTATATGACCGTACAACGGCAAGCTCAGACAGTTAGCGAAAATTAAGGTATTTATCTTTCGGCGTAACGGCTGCAATTAACACTTTTGCATCGCTTTGCCACAAACATTCAATCTCCTTCACATAAATATCGTCTTAAATGTTTACTTGGTGAAATTGCCTGACTATTATTAGGCCACTCACCCTGTCAATCAGCGTTCTACATAAGGTAGTCCACATGTCTCTGATCAACGAATACCGCGCCACTGAAGAAGCTATCAAAGAGCTGCAAGCCCGTTTGAAGAACCTGTCCCAAGACGACAAGCTGCAAACCGAGCTGGAATTCGAAGGCAAACTGCGCACCCTGATGGGTGAATACTCCAAATCGCTGCGTGACATCATCGCGCTGCTGGATCCAGAGTCGAAAGTTAAAGCGCCACGCGGTGCTGTAAAAACTACCGGCACCAAGCGTGCTCGCAAAGTCAAGCAATACAAAAACCCGCACAACGGCGAAGTGATTGAAACCAAAGGTGGCAACCACAAAACTCTGAAAGAGTGGAAAGCCAAGTGGGGCGGTGACGTAGTTGAAGGTTGGGCTACTCTACTGGGCTAAGCCTGGTCGGACGTTCCCCCGATACGCTACACATTAAAAACGCCAGCCTGCTGGCGTTTTTTATTGTCTGAATATTTTGTAATTACCGGCCTACAGGCTCAAGCGGGCCGCTAAAGAATCGGCATAGTCCTGCCATCCATCCAGCACCTGACGCTGGAATGAGGTGGCACTAAGCGCCAACTCCTCACGCGCCTGCTTAAATGCCATCAGGGTATTCGGTGCTCCCCATTGCGGATCCGACAAACGTTGCTGACAGAAAAGTCTCCAGCGTTGTTGTTCCTCGGCATTCAAGGTTTCAGGGAAGTTACGCGCGCGGTAGCGAAATAATAATTCCGGCAAACGATGGTCATCGAACGGCCACGACTGATGTGCTAATTGCGCGGGCTCCGCCAGGCGAACTTGTTCACATAAACGGCGATCCCGATCGCCAATAAAACCATCGTAGAGCTGCTGCTCCGGGTCCGCATTCGACGCAAAGTCTTCCTCGGCGTAAATGGCTGCCAACTTATCGCGCCAAACTTGCTGTGCGTCAGTTAGCCGCAGCGCCCGCGCCTGACAGGTGTCCATATCCAATTGCAAACGCTCGCGGTCTTGCGGGCGCAGCACCTTCAACGGTGCTACCACTGGGCAGCGGTTGATATGCAATAGTTTGAGAGGCACCGGCAGTTCACCGTCCGCCAACTCATCCCGGCGCGTATAGAGGCGCTCGCGCAAAGTCTGCGCATCCAGGTCCAGCAGCCCCTGTGGGTCGAGCCCAAGGTCGCAGACGATCAACGCATTGCGGTTGCGCGGGTGCCAGGCCAGGGGCAATACCACGCCCAGGTAATGGCGTTCGGCGGAAAAACGCCCGGAGATATGCACCATCGGTTGCAACAACCGCACCTCATCCATCACCCGCTGCTTGCTGCGCAGTTGAAATAACCACTCGTACAGCCTGGGCTGCTTTTCCCGGACCAATCGCGCCAGGGCGATGGTTGCACGCACATCAGACAACGCATCGTGTGCCTGACCATGATCAATGCCATTGGCTTGGGTCAGCCGCTCAAGCTTGAGGGTCACGCGCCCGTCTTGCTCAGGCCAGATAATTCCCTCCGGCCGCAACGCGTAGGCAGTGCGCATCACGTCGATCAAGTCCCAGCGGCTGTTGCCGCCCTGCCATTCGCGCGCGTAGGGGTCGAAAAAATTGCGATACAGGCTGTAGCGCGTCATTTCATCGTCAAATCGCAGGGTGTTGTAACCGGCGCCACAGGTGCCTGGCGCGGCCAGTTCGGCGTGCACCCGGGTCATGAAGTCGGCTTCGGCAAGGCCCTTCTGCGCGAGAACGCCTGGCGTGATACCGGTGATCGCGCACGCAGCCGGATGGGGCAGGATATCGTCGCCGGGCTGACAATAAAGATTGATCGGCGCACCGACCTCGTTGAGTTCAAGATCGGTGCGAATGCCGGCTACCTGGAGCGGGCGATCGTTGCGCGGGTTGATACCGGTGGTTTCATAGTCGTACCAGAAAATCGAGGTCACGGGCTATTCCTGTGCTGAAGACCGACAAAGTCTAGGCGTTGCAAGGCGTCTGGGGCCAGCGATACCTTTACTGTATAAATATCCAGCAAAACCTTGAGTGGTTGCTTCCAGCCTCGACACTGCTAGCATCCGTGTCTCTTAGTCGCTTTGCACTGCCAAGGATCGCAATGCCACCAGCTCCTTTGGATACCCATTACCAAATCGAGACCCCGGAGGGGATCGACCTGCCCTTGCGCCCTGCCGGCCTGCCACCCAGGGCATTGGCCTTTGCATTCGACCTGGGCGTGCGTGGCATCATCATGGGTATCCTGCTGGTGCCCCTGGCACTGCTGGGCAATATTGGCCTCGGGCTGGGTTCGCTGCTGCTGTTCCTGGTGAGCTGGTGGTACATGGTGCTGTTCGAAGTGCTCAACCAGGGCTGCTCGCCGGGCAAGCAGGTCATGGGCCTGCGGGTGGTCCAGGATGATGGCACGCCCATTGGCTGGTCGGCTTCGCTGATCCGCAACCTGCTGCGCTTTGTCGACATGCTGCCTTTCGGCTATTTCCTCGGCGCGATCAGTTGCCTGCAACATCCGCACTTCAAGCGCCTGGGCGATCTGGCCGCCGGCACACTGGTGGTCTATCGCGAACTACCGCTGGTGCGCCCGCGGGTCCCTCAAGCGGCCGCGCTGCGCCTGCCCTTTGCACTGGAGCTGAGCGAACAGCGGGCCATACTCGGCTTTGCCGAGCGCCAGGCCGAGCTCTCTGCCGAACGCGTGCATGAGCTGGCCGCAATCCTCGCCACGCCCCTGCAAGTCCCCCCGGCACGCGCCGTGGAACAACTCAACGGTGTGGCACGTGGTTTATTGGGGCCGACATGAAGCAAAGCCTTTTTGAAAGCCGCCACCAGCCGCAATGGCAAACCTTCGCGCAGCAACTTGAGCAGTTGGAGCAAGGCAAAGCCAAGGCGGGCGAGGTGGCGGACTTCCCTCACCAATATCGGCGCCTGTGCCAACACCTGGCCCTGGCCCAGCAGCGTGGCTACAGCAGCTACCTGGTAGACCGCCTGCAGCAACTGGCGCTGCGCGGCCATCAACAGTTGTATCGCCATCGCAGCGAACTGGCGGCCAATGTACTGGCGTTCCTGCTCGCCGATTTCCCGCGCCTGGTACGTGAACAATGGCGCTTCGTACTGATCGCTGGTTTGCTGTTCTTTGGCAGCCTGGTGGGCATTGCGCTGCTGGTTTACCTGTTCCCCGACCTGATCTACAGCATCGTCAGCGCCCAACAGGTGGCCGAGATGCAGGGCATGTACGATCCCGCTGCCAGCCGCTTGGGACGCGCCGCCGAGCGCGCAGCCAGCGAGGACTGGATGATGTTTGGCTATTATGTGATGCACAATATCGGCATCGCCTTCCAGACGTTTGCCGCTGGCCTGTTGTTCGGCCTGGGCAGCGTGTTCTTTCTGGTTTTCAACGGTTTGATGATCGGCGCGGTCTCGGGGCACCTGACCGACATTGGCTATGGGCAGACCTTCTGGTCATTCGTCATCGGTCATGGCGCATTCGAATTGAGCGCCATTGCGCTGGCCGGTGCTGCGGGTTTGCAATTGGGTTGGTCATTGATCGCTCCCGGGCGGCTGCCACGAGGCGAGGCCTTGCGCCTGGCAGCCCACAAGAGCGTGCGGATGCTCTGCGGGGTCATGGTGTTTCTGCTGATCGCGGCGTTCATCGAAGCCTATTGGTCCTCCACCACCCACTTCGAGCCCTGGCTCAAATACCTGGTAGGCACTGCGCTCTGGCTACTGGTGGCTGTTTACCTGATCTTCGCCGGACGGGCTCGCCATGCGCCTGACTGACGCCAGCGTGGTGATTCGCCCGCGCACTTCCTGGGAAGCCATGGACCTGGGCGTCCTGATGGCCAGGCAACATCGTTTGCTGCTGATGGGCAGTTGGGCAATGGTGAGCCTTCCTGTGTTTATTGCGCTGACCGTGCTGCTGTGGAATTACCCGTCGCTGGCCATGTTTCTGTTCTGGTGGCTCAAGCCGGCTTTCGACCGCCTGCCGCTGTACATTCTTTCCAAGGCCCTGTTTGGCGAGCGCCCCAGTCTCAAACAGGCCGTTCGCCAGTGGCCACACCTGCTCAAGGGGCAACTGTGTGCCAGCCTGACCTGGCGCCGCCTGAGCATGAGCCGCAGCTTCACACTGCCGGTCAGTCAACTTGAAGGGCTCGCGAGGCAGGCGCGGCAACAGCGCCTGGGGATATTACTGCAACGTAACGCCGGCGCCGCCCGCTGGCTGACGATTATCGGCGTACACCTGGAAATCGGCCTGTGGTTCGGCGCCATGGCGCTGTTCTATTTATTCATACCACAGCAGCTGGAAATGGATTGGGACTGGCAGCGCCTGGCGCTGGCAACCAGCTCGAACGTGT
The DNA here is from genome assembly GCF_001439735.1 of Pseudomonas paralactis. Taxonomy (GTDB): domain Bacteria; phylum Pseudomonadota; class Gammaproteobacteria; order Pseudomonadales; family Pseudomonadaceae; genus Aquipseudomonas; species Aquipseudomonas paralactis. Next base: position 32,578 of record NZ_JYLN01000013.1, on the reverse strand, counting down.
TGTGGGTGGAGCACCTGGGGAATGCCTTTTACGCACTGGTCCTGGTGTTTTGGGAACCCATCTACGTTGCCTGTGGCTTCAGCCTGTACCTCAACCGTCGTACAGCTCTTGAAGCCTGGGACCTGGAGTTGGTATTCCGCCGGTTGCGTCAGCGCCTGAGTAGCGTTGCGCCGCTGTTGCTGCTGGCCGTCGGCCTGGCGCTGATACCGTTCAGCCCATCCGCCATGGCCGATGAAACAACGGGCCACAAGCCACTCAATACCCAGGCTGCCAGTCAGTCCATCAAGGCACTGCTGGACAAGCCACCCTTCAAGAACCCGGAAACCGTCACCCGCTATCGGTTTGGTGAAGAAAAGCCGCCAGTCAAAAACACAGCCCGTGGCGACGGTAAATTACCCGGCTGGCTCCAGGCCTTACTCGACAACCTCAACAGCGACAGCTTCAAGCCCCTCGCCAAAACCCTGGAAATACTGCTGTGGAGCCTGGTGATTGGCGGACTGGCCCTGGTGGTATGGCGTTACCGGGAGTGGCTGCGCACCTTTGTCAGCCGCAACCGGCGCGCCCGCGCTAAAACCCCCGCACCTCCCCCTGCTCAGTTGTTCGGGCTGGAGCTGGGGGTCGAGACATTGCCGCAAGACATCGCCAGCGCCGCCGAACAGTTATGGCCCACCCAACCACGGCAAGCCCTTGGTTTGCTGTATCGCGGCCTGCTCAGCCGCCTGCTGCATGAATTCAATTTGCCGCTCAAAAGCGCCGACACCGAAGGCCAGGTGCTGGAGCGCGTTCAACAGTTGCAGCAACCGCAGTTGCTGGCGTTCAGTGACGAACTGACGCGTCACTGGCAAAACCTCGCCTATGGTCATCGCTTGCCGCCCTCCTCAATCCAACAAAAGCTGTGCAGCGATTGGCGCGCTCTGTTCAATGACGGAGCCAGCCAATGAAACGGCCATTATTGTGGTTGGCGCTGCTGGTAGGCCTGCTGGGTGTGGGTGGCTTGTATGCCTGGCATAAGGCAATCCCCTATGACGAAGTAGTGGATCGCGGCCCGTCGCCGGATGCACTGGCCAATCCTTATTTGGCCGCCGAGCATTTTCTGCACCAGCAAGGCCTGGTGGTGGAACACGCCAACGGCCTTGAGCAGCTTGCGAACCTACCGGCCAAAGGCCATAGCCTGTTGCTGCTGGGGGAGCGCAGCAACATGACCCCGCGCCAGGTCGAGCAACTGCTGGCGTGGGCAAAGTCCGGCGGGCACCTGCTGCTGGTCGCCGAGGCATTGTGGGACGAGGAAACCGGCAAGAGCGGCGACCTGTTGCTTGATCGCCTTGATATCCACCAGGCCTTGAGCGAAACCTTCGATGAACCGGCGCCCGCACGTAAAAAGCCCGCGGCAGACCTGACCAAATTTTATGTCGACAATGAAACTGACCCGGCGTATTTCAGTTTTGACACCGACTTCAACCTTATCGACCCCAAGCACCTGGCGCAGTTTTCCGCCAACAGCGCCGATTCAAGCCACCTGATGCAACTCAACCTGGGGCAAGGCCGCGTCACTGTGATTACCGATAGCGACCTGTGGAAAACCCCAAACATCGGCAAACACGATAACGCCTGGTTGTTGTGGTACCTGACCCAGGAGACTGACGTAACCTTGCTGTTCAACAGTGACACGGACGATCTGCTGACCCTGTTGATCCGATATTTCCCACAGGCCCTCGTCGCCCTTGCTGCACTGATCGCCCTGGCGCTGTGGCAGGCCGCCATGCGCCAGGGCCCGATCCAGGCACCGGTCCCCAAGGCACGTCGGCAACTTCAGGAACATTTGAAGGCCAGCGCCGATTTCCTGCTGCGCCGCAGCGGTCAGGGCACCTTGCTGCAAGCTTTGCAGCACGACCTCCTGCGCGCCGCTCGGCGGCGCCATCCAGGCTTTGAGCATCTCACTGCAGCAGAGCAGCGGCGGGTGCTGGAACACCTGACGCGACACCCCCCTCATATCATCAGCCAGGCGCTCGAACCACTGACGCAGAAACGGCTCTCCAGCGCCGATTTCAGCCGACAGGTTGCGTGCCTGCAAACCCTCAGGAATGCCTTATGAGCGACTCTCCAATGGCCACCGCCCTGACCGCCGAAAACCTGCAACGTGCCAACCAGCAGGCCCAGGCCCTGCGGGTGGAATTGCGCAAGGCCGTGATTGGCCAGGATCAGGTGATTGACGATGTGCTCACCGCCTTGATCGCAGGTGGCCATGTACTGCTTGAAGGTGTACCCGGCCTTGGCAAAACCTTGCTGGTACGGGCACTGGCCAGGTGCTTTGGCGGTGATTTCGCCCGTATCCAGTTCACCCCGGACCTGATGCCCAGCGATGTCACCGGCCACGCCGTGTACGACCTGCAGACCGAACAGTTCAAACTGCGCAAGGGGCCCGTGTTTACCCACCTGTTGCTGGCCGACGAAATCAACCGCGCCCCGGCCAAGACCCAGGCAGCGTTGCTCGAAGCCATGCAGGAACGCCAGGTCACCCTGGAGGGCGAGGCATTGCCCATCGGCCAGCCCTTCATGGTGCTGGCGACTCAGAACCCCATCGAGCAGGAAGGCACCTACCCATTACCCGAGGCCGAGCTGGACCGGTTCATGCTCAAGCTGCGCATGGACTACCCCGACGCCCAACAAGAACTGGACATGGTCCGCGAAGTGACACGCTCGTCCAGGGCAGACATGCTGGATGTGCAACCGTTGCGCACGGTGCTGCAAGCCGAGGATGTGGTGCTGATGCAGCAGATCGCCAGTGACCTGCCCCTGGATGAACAAGTGCTCGATTACGCTGTGCGCCTGGCTCGCGCCACGCGCAGTTGGCCAGGGCTGACCCTCGGTGCCGGGCCCAGAGCATCTATCGCCCTGGTACGCGGCGGCCGGGCCCGGGCGCTGCTGCGTGGTGCAGAATTCGTGACGCCCGATGACATCAAGGGCTGTGCCCTGGCAGTGCTGCGACATCGGGTACGCATTGCGCCGGAACTGGACATCGACGGCCTGGAGGTAGACCAGGTGCTCAAGCAGTTGCTGGACCAAGTTGCGGCACCAAGGCAATGACACGGCCATGAAACCAACCCGTTTGCTGCTGATCTGGCTGGGTGTGCTGCTTGGCCTGAACATCGTGTTGGGCGCTTCGGTTGCGTTGCAGATCAAGGTACCTGAAACCTTGCAGTCAGTGGCCTGGGGCCTGCTTCTGGCGTTGCTGCTGCTGGCGCTGCTGGATGCCGCACGCTTGCATCGATGCCCCTCGGCGCGCGTCCACAGGAAATTGCCCAGCAGCCTGGCGCTGGGGCGCTGGGAGGAAGTGCGCCTGTGCCTGGAGCACGACTATCCTCAGCCACTGACCGTGCAGGTATTCGATCACGTGCCCGATGGCCTGAGTGTGGATAACTTGCCTCAATCCATCCAATTGCGCCCCGGCGAGCACGGCGAGCTAGGCTATCGCGTTCGCCCCTTGCGACGCGGGCATTTCAGTTTCAGTCGCTGCGAACTTTGGCTGCCCAGCCCATTGGGCTTGTGGTCGGCACGGCGATGGGTCCAAACCCCCGACGCCACCCGGGTCTACCCGGATTTCGCCCGTTTGTACGGTGCGCAATTGCTGGGGGTGGATAACTGGCTGAGCCAGCTGGGCGTGCGCCAACATCAACGCAGGGGATTAGGCCTGGAGTTTCATCAATTGCGCGAGTTTCGTGAAGGTGACAGCCTGCGCCAGATCGACTGGAAGGCCACCGCCCGGCAACGCACACCAATTGCCCGGGAATACCAGGACGAACGCGACCAGCAAATCGTATTCATGCTCGATTGCGGCCAGCGCATGCGCAGCCAGGATGCCGAGCTATCCCATTTCGACCACGCCCTCAACGCCTGCCTGCTCTTGAGCTACGTCGCCTTGCGACAGGGCGATGCAGTGGGTTTATGCACCTTTGCCGGCGACCAACCGCGCTACCTGAAGCCGGTCAAGGGCAGTGGCCAGTTGAACACCTTGCTCAATGCTGTCTACGACTTGGAGGCCACCCGAAAAACCGCCGACTATGAGGCGGCCGCCCATCAATTGCTGGCACGGCAAAAACGCCGGGCACTGGTGATCATCGTCACCAACCTGCGAGATGAGGATGATGAAGCGCTGATGAGCGCCGTCAAACGAATCGGCAGGCAACACCGCGTACTGGTGGCCAGCCTCAGAGAGGAAGTTCTCGATCAACTGCGCCTGGCCCCTGTGCAAACACTCCCCGAAGCACTGGCTTATAGCGGCACAGTCGATTACCTCAACGCCCGCAACCAACTCCATGATCGCTTGAGCGCTCATGGGCTTTCAGTATTGGATACGTTGCCGTCAGACCTGGGCGCCACACTGGTGACGCGCTACCTGGGATGGAAAAAAGCCGGGGTTTTCTAACCAGCAGTGTTCAGACAGAGGCCTGTTGAGAATCAAAGCTGAAGTATTGCAACAAGGCGCTGATCAATTGCCCGTACTCTTCGGGCGGCTGCTGCACGCGAAATCCGGAGTCGTAATGCTGGGGATTGACATCCTCATGGCTCCATAAACAGGTCGCGGTGAGATTAATCGTCTGAAATTCGCCTTGTACCGTTGGTACTTTCAAACACAGTTCAAAATCTACATTGATCATCATGGGCAGTTGGCTGATGAGCATCAGCCCGTTTTCAGACACATTGCCCAAAAAACCGATGGGTTTGTCGGTGATACGGTTGAACACCTGCAAAAAGTAAGGCAATTGATGCCGTTCGATCCGTCGCTCAGTAAACATAATTATGTCGCCATCCAATAGCCAGAGTATGACCGTGCAGTGATTCGGAACAAGCAGCTGCTCGCTCTCCCTGTATCTCGGTGTGACGACGGATACCACCTGTCGTCAGACTGCTACCGAATCAGGGCCTTGCATCCGTTCGAATGGAAACCTATACAAACGGACATTCAAAGAATAGCCCAAGACTGGCGACGGGCCAGCTATGAAATGACAAATATCATTACAAAGACGCAGGCCGTGGTTTTGCGACGCTCCCGCCCTGGTAATGCCCCAGTTGCTGCAAGGTATCGAGCCGGGCACGGGCGCGGTAGGCATACTCGCTCGACGGGTATTGGCTGATGATGAACTGATAGGTTTGTGCGGCATCGACAAACAGTTTTTGTCGCTCCAGGCACTGCCCGCGCAACATCGAAACCTCCGGCTGCACATAGCGACGGGTCCGGCTTTCGCGGTCGACCTGGGACAATTCCAGGGTGACACGTGCGCAGTCGCCCACCCCATAGGCACGGTAGGCGTTGTTCAAATGGTGGTCCATGGACCAGCGGGTACAGCCGACAACACTGACGGCCAGGGCAGCAACAAGCAAAATTCGCATGGGGGTTCTCCTGTCATGTGCAGTGTATCGACCCCCGAGCGAAAATCTTCAAGGCTGTTTGCCTCTCCAACCGCAGCAAAAACAAAGGCAATCGTCGATAAGTAGTGCAAACGAACAATGACTACAACGAAAGAGCATAGTAGCCTTCCCCAGCGCTTGAACTCAGGAGTCTGTGCATGTCCGTCCGTCGTACCAAAATCGTCGCCACCCTTGGCCCGGCCAGCAACTCGCCGGAAGTCCTCGAACAGCTGATTCTGGCTGGTTTGGACGTTGCCCGTCTGAACTTCTCCCACGGCACCCCGGACGAGCACAAGGCTCGCGCCAAGCTGGTGCGTGACCTGGCCGCCAAACATGGCCGCTTCGTTGCATTGCTGGGTGACCTGCAAGGCCCGAAAATCCGTATCGCCAAATTCGCCAACAAGCGGATCGAGCTGAAGATCGGTGACAAGTTCACCTTCTCCACCAGCCACCCGCTGACCGAAGGCACCCAGGACGTCGTCGGTATCGACTACCCCGACCTGGTCAAGGATTGCGGCGTCGGTGACGAACTGCTGCTGGACGACGGCCGCGTGGTTATGCGCGTCGACACCGCGACCCCAACCGAACTTCACTGCACCGTGATCATCGGCGGCCCGCTGTCCGACCATAAAGGCATCAACCGCCGTGGTGGCGGCCTGACAGCGCCGGCCCTGACTGAAAAAGACAAGGCCGACATCAAGCTCGCCGCCGAAATGGAAGTCGACTACCTCGCCGTGTCCTTCCCGCGCGACGCCGCCGACATGGAATACGCCCGCAAACTGCGCGACGAAGCCGGCGGTACCGCCTGGCTGGTGGCGAAGATCGAACGTGCCGAAGCCGTGGCCGACGATGAAACCCTCGACGGTCTGATCAAGGCTTCCGACGCCGTGATGGTTGCCCGTGGCGACCTGGGCGTGGAAATCGGTGACGCCGAGCTGATCGGTATCCAGAAGAAGATCATCCTGCACGCACGCCGCCACAATAAAGCGGTGATCGTCGCGACCCAGATGATGGAGTCGATGATCCAGAACCCGATGCCGACCCGCGCCGAAGTGTCCGACGTGGCCAACGCCGTGCTCGACTACACCGACGCCGTGATGCTCTCGGCTGAAAGTGCCGCCGGCCCTTACCCGCTGGAAGCCGTCCAGGCCATGGCACGCATCTGCGTCGGCGCTGAAAAGCACCCGACCAGCAAGACCTCCAGCCACCGCATCGGCAAGGTCTTCGAAAGCTGCGACCAGAGCATCGCCCTGGCAGCCATGTACACCGCCAACCACTTCCCGGGCGTTAAAGCGATCATCGCCTTGACCGAAAGTGGCTACACGCCGTTGATCATGTCGCGCATCCGCTCCTCGGTGCCGATCTACGCGTTCACCCCACACCGCGAAGCCCAGGCCCGCGCGGCCATGTTCCGTGGCGTGTACACCATCCCGTTCGACCCGGCGTCGCTGGCACCGAACGAAGTCAGCCAGAAGGCGATCGACGAGCTGGTCAAACGCGGTGTCGTGGAGAAAGGCGACTGGGTCATCCTGACCAAGGGCGACAGCTACCACACCACCGGTGGCACCAATGGCATGAAGATCCTGCATGTGGGCGACCCACAGGTCTGAGTGACACGCTGAAAATACAAAGGCCCCGCCATGAAAATGGTGGGGGCTTTTGCATTTCAGTGCAGGCCACTGTGTTGAATTTCAGGGCCTCATCGCAGGCAAGCCAGCTCCCACAATAGTCAGACAACTCGGTCTACTGTGGGAGCTGGCTTGCCTGCGATGGCGTCATCAGCACCGGGCGATAAACTCCGATACAGCCTTGAACAGGCTTTTCATAAAGTGAACGGGCGGGATAGAAACACATCTGCCAGCAATTGATTACGCGGCAGTCCCGCCAGGAACAAGCGCTTGGAAAAGGCCTCGACGCTGGCAGGGTGCCCGCAAAGCAAGGCCAGGGTATGCCGGGAAGCCAGCCGCAGTTGCGCCAGTGCCGGCTGCAACTGCGCCGCAGTCAATAGCTCCACGGTCAGGTGCCCATGTTGCGCGGCAAGCGCTGCCAGGGGTTCAGCCAGATAATGAGCTTCGGCCTCATGAGCCAGGTGAATCACGCGAATCTCGCCTTGATGATCCTGGCGCAGTGCCTCGCGCAACACACCCCACAAGGGCCCCAGGCCAGTACCGGAAGCCAGCAGCCACAACGGCCGCGATTGCCAATCAGGGTCGTAGTGCAGCGCTCCACCCCGCAGTTCGCCCAAGCGTAGAGGCTCACCGACCTTCAACTGTCGTGCGGCATCGCTGAAGGCACCGGGTTGACGGCAATCGATATGGAACTCCAGATACGGCTCCTCCTGGGGCAAACTCGCCAGGGAATAAGGGCGCGCCACCTGCCCCGCCCACAGCACCAAATGCTGCCCGGCCCTGTACCGCAGGGCACGTTCCGGTTGCAGGCGCAGGCGCAGTACCGTCGAGCTCAGCCAATCGGCGCCCACCACCTGGGCGGGCAGGCCATCGCGCTGGGGGTCAAACGCTTCGACCTTCAGGTCCGCAATGACCCGGCACTGGCACGCCAGGCGCCACCCGTCCTGGCGTTGCGCCGCGCTCAGCGCGTCAGGCTGCTGGTCGTCAACCTCACCCTCGCAACGCACCAGGCACGCATGGCAACTGCCGGCCCGGCAACTGTAGGGCACGGCCACACCTGCCTGATTCAAGGCATCCAGCAGGTTGCTGCCGGTGGCGACCGACCAGTGGCGTTCGCCAACGTACAGTTCAGGCATAGCGCCGTCACCTCTATAGGTAGGAGCGAGCTTGCTCGCGAAGATCGCTAACGATAACGCGGACAACCTGATGAAACCCACCAGATTCACGCTTTTCGCCAGCACGCTCGCTCCTGCAGATAACCGGGCCGGGCATTCGTGACCATAGTCGGGTGTATCGGCCACCGTGCCGGGTTATACTGCCGCGCCTTTTTAGCGTCGCGCCTGCACCATTTTGGCGTGCCTTGGAAAGGTGAGCTCAGCCGACCGATGCAACACTGAGCCCACCTTTATTGAATGTTCCCTTAGAGAGGAGCGCGACTCATGACCGTGATCAAGCAAGACGACCTGATTCAGAGCGTTGCCGACGCCCTGCAATTCATTTCCTACTACCACCCCGTTGATTTCATCCAGGCCATGCACGAAGCCTACCTGCGCGAAGAATCGCCGGCAGCCCGTGATTCCATCGCCCAGATCCTGATCAACTCGCGCATGTGCGCCACCGGCCACCGCCCGATCTGCCAGGACACCGGTATCGTCACCGTGTTCGTGCGCGTGGGCATGGATGTACGTTGGGATGGCGCCACCATGGGCCTGGACGACATGATCAACGAAGGCGTGCGTCGCGCCTACAACCTGCCGGAAAACGTTCTGCGCGCCTCGATCCTCGCCGACCCGGCAGGCGCGCGCAAGAACACCAAGGACAACACCCCGGCGGTGATCCACTACTCCATCGTCCCGGGTAACACCGTGGAAGTGGACGTGGCAGCCAAGGGCGGCGGTTCCGAGAACAAGTCGAAAATGGCCATGCTCAACCCGTCCGACTCGATCGTCGACTGGGTGCTCAAGACTGTTCCGACCATGGGCGCCGGCTGGTGCCCACCGGGTATGCTCGGCATCGGTATCGGCGGCACTGCCGAGAAGGCCGCGGTGATGGCCAAGGAAGTGTTGATGGAATCCATCGACATCCACGAGCTGAAAAAGCGCGGCCCACAAAACCGTATCGAAGAGATGCGCCTGGAGCTGTTCGAGAAGGTCAACCAACTGGGCATCGGCGCCCAGGGCCTGGGTGGCCTGACCACCGTGCTCGACGTGAAGATCATGGACTACCCAACCCACGCCGCCTCCCTGCCGGTGTGCATGATCCCCAACTGCGCCGCCACCCGTCACGCGCACTTCGTGCTCGACGGTTCGGGCCCGGCGTCGCTGGAAGCGCCATCGCTGGATGCTTACCCGGAAATCGTCTGGGAAGCCGGCCCATCGGCCCGCCGCGTCAACCTCGACACCCTGACCCCGGAAGAAGTGCAGAGCTGGAAGCCGGGCGAAACCGTGTTGCTCAACGGCAAGATGCTCACCGGTCGCGACGCGGCGCACAAGCGCATGGTCGAGATGCTGAACAAGGGCGAAACCCTGCCGGTGGACCTCAAGGGTCGCTTTATCTACTACGTCGGCCCGGTTGACCCGGTGCGTGAAGAAGTGGTTGGCCCGGCGGGCCCGACCACCGCGACGCGGATGGACAAGTTCACCCGTCAGATCCTGGAGCAAACCGGCCTGCTGGGCATGATCGGCAAGTCCGAGCGCGGCCCTACCGCTATCGAAGCGATCAAGGATCACAAGGCCGTGTACCTGATGGCCGTGGGCGGTGCCGCTTACCTGGTGGCGCAAGCAATCAAGAAGTCGCGCGTGGTGGCATTCGCCGAGCTGGGGATGGAAGCCATCTACGAGTTCGACGTAAAAGACATGCCGGTTACCGTTGCAGTCGATAGCAACGGCGAATCTGTACACATCACCGGTCCTGCCATCTGGCAGAAAAAGATCAGTGAGAGCCTGGCGGTGGAAGTGCAGTAAGCGCTTTCTCCACAAGCATAAAGGCGACTGCGGCCCATGGCCCAGTCGCCTTTTTTATACCTGAAGCGATTGCCATGGCGAACGCCGTGAAATGTGGGAGCTGGCTTGCCTGCGATGACATCAAACCGGTGTGACTGAAGCACCGAGGTGTCTGCATCGCAGGCAAGCCGGCTCCCACACAAGCTCGTTCGCCACAAGATCCAGACAGCTCATGCTATGGTGCTCGCCCCTCACTGTGCCTGCTCATCATCGTATGATCGTGATCCCTCGCCCTCTGCGTCTGACGTTTTACTCGTTGCTGATCATCGCCGGCGCAGTGCTGGCCGCCGCCTTGGCCACCCGCCATGCCGAACGCCAGGCCCTGGTGGATGAGGCCGCCCGCGCCAATCAGCAACTGGCGCTGTACGCCAACTCTCTGCACACCCTGATCGAACGCTACCGCGCCCTGCCCGCCGTGCTGGCACTGGACTCAGAGATGATCCGCGCGCTGAAGGGCCCACTCGATAGCGCCACCCAGGATGCACTCAATCGCAAGCTCGAACGCATCAACGGCGCCGCCCAGTCCTCCACCCTGGAGCTGATGGACCGCACCGGCCTGGCAGTGGCCGCCAGCAACTGGAATTTGCCCAGCAGCTATGTCGGCCACAATTACGCGTTCCGTCCGTATTTCAGCCAGACCTTGAGCCAAGGCACCGGGCGTTTTTACGCGGTGGGGGTGACGACCGGCATTCCGGGGTACTTCCTGTCCAGTGCAGTGGTCGATGAGCAAGAGCAATTCCTTGGCGCCATGGTCGTCAAGCTGGAGTTCCCGGAACTGGAACGCGAATGGGCCCAGGGCAATGACTTGCTGCTGGTCAGCGATGCCCGCGGCATTGTGTTTATCGCCAACCAGCCGGGCTGGCGGTATCGCAACCTGCGGCCGTTGTCGGTGAGTGACCTGGCAGAACTCAAGGCCACCCGCCAATACGACAAGAAGCAACTGCAACCACTGGAAACCCAGACCCTGCAGCGCTTCGACGATAACAGCCACCTGATGCGCGTCAACGGCCCGGACGGCAGCGCCAACTACATCTGGGAATCCCTGCCGCTCAAAGCCGAAGGCTGGACCCTGCACCTGCTGCGCAAACCGCAATTTCCGTTTGAAGACCAACGCAACGCCGGCCTCGCCGCCGCCGGGTCCTGGCTGGCGCTGGTGTTTCTGGTGCTGTTCCTGAGTCAACGCTGGCGCCTGGCTCGCCTTCGCCAACGCAGCCGCGAAGAACTCGAACGCCTGGTAGAAGAACGCACCCAGGCCTTGCGCACCGCCCAGGATGGCCTCGTGCAGTCAGCCAAACTGGCGGCGCTGGGGCAGATGTCTGCCGCCCTTGCCCATGAAATCAACCAACCGCTGACCGCCCAACGCATGCAGCTGGCCACCCTGCGACTGTTGCTCGACCATGGCCGTGTGGACGATGCCTACAAGGCGCTCACGCCGCTGGATGACATGCTCACGCGCATGGCCGCGCTTACCGGCCACCTCAAGACCTTTGCGCGCAAAAGCCCCAGCGGCCTGCGCGAACGCCTGGATCTGGCCAGCGTGGTCGACCAGTCCCTGCACCTGCTCGACGCGCGTTTGCGCGATGAAGCCATCGGCGTGGTGCTGGACCTGGCCCGCCCGGCCTGGGTACGCGGCGACGCGATTCGCCTGGAACAGGTGCTGATCAACCTGCTGCGCAACGCCCTGGACGCCATGGCCGACAAGCCGCGCAAACGCCTGGAAATTCGTCTGCACGCCGATCAGCAGCTGTGGCAGTTGAGCGTCAGCGACAGCGGTGGCGGGATTGCCGAAGAACATTTGAACAACGTATTCGACCCGTTTTTCACCACCAAACCGGTGGGTGACGGGCTCGGCTTGGGGCTGGCGGTGTCCTACGCTATCGTGCATGAATTGGGCGGGCGCCTGATCGCCGGCAATCGTGGCGACGGCGCGGTGTTTACCCTGACCCTGCCCGTCGCACTGGAGACACCCGACCTATGTTGAACGCAGTGATTGTGGTGGATGACGAAGCCAGCATTCGTACGGCCGTCGAGCAGTGGCTGAGCCTGTCGGGGTTTGATGTTCAGTTGTACAGCCGTGCCGAGGAATGCCTGGCGCACCTGCCCAGGGACTTTGCCGGGGTGATCTTGAGTGATGTGCGTATGCCTGGGCTCAGTGGTCTTGAACTGTTGGCCGAGGTACAGCGGCGCGATGCCGACTTGCCGGTGATTTTGCTCACCGGCCATGGCGACGTGCCGATGGCCGTCGAAGCCATGCGCGACGGCGCCTACGACTTCCTGGAAAAACCCTTCAGCCCCGATGCACTGCTCAACAGCCTGCGTCGTGCGTTGGACAAGCGCGGCCTGATCCTGGAAAACCGCCGCCTGCACCAACAGGCTGATCACCGTGCACAACTGGAATCCAGCCTGCTGGGGGTGTCCAAGGGCCTGCAAACCCTGCGTCGCCAGGTGCTGGACCTGGCGACGCTACCGGTCAACGTGTTGATTCGGGGTGAAACCGGCAGCGGCAAAGAGCTGGTTGCCCGCTGCCTGCATGATTTCGGCCCACGCGCCAAGAAGCCGTTTGTGGCGCTCAATTGCGCAGCGATCCCCGAGCAGTTGTTTGAAGCCGAGCTGTTCGGCCACGAAAGCGGCGCGTTCACCGGCGCCCAGGGCAAGCGTATCGGCAAGCTGGAATACGCCCACGGCGGCACCCTGTTCCTCGACGAAATCGAAAGCATGCCTCTGGCGCAACAGGTAAAACTATTGCGCGTGTTGCAAGAGCAGAAACTGGAGCGTTTGGGTTCCAACCAGAGCATCAATGTCGACCTGCGCATCATCGCCGCCACCAAGCCGGACCTGCTCGAAGAAGCACGCGCCGGACGTTTTCGCGAGGACCTGGCTTATCGCCTGAACGTCGCCCAACTGCGCCTGCCACCGCTGCGCGAGCGTCGCGAAGATATTCCGCTGTTGTATGAGCATTTCGCCCAAAGCGCCGCCGAGCGTCTGGGCCGCCATCTTGAGCCACTGAGTGGGCCGCAGTTGAGTCGCCTGCTCAGCCATGACTGGCCGGGCAACGTGCGTGAACTGGCTAACGTCGCCGAGCGCCAGGTGCTGGGCCTTGGAGAACCTGAACCGGAAGCTATTGAACCTGGGCAATCGCTGGCGGCGCAGCAGGAGGCTTTCGAGGCGCATTGCCTGAAAGCCGCGCTGACCCGGCATAAAGGCGATATCAAAGCGGTGCTGGCCGAGTTGCAACTGCCACGTCGCACCTTTAATGAAAAGATGCAGCGGCATGGGTTGGCGAGGGAGATGTTTCTGTAGCGACCTTCTGATCGTCATCGGGGGCAGGCCCCCTCCCACAGTTTGATTTGTGAATACATTCAAGTGTGGGAGGGGCGGTGCGACAATTCGACTTGCTCCCGATGACGCCCGCAGCCATAAGCGGATTTCCGCTCACCACCCAAAAATCATCGGCAACTTTCCGCTCAAAAAAATCCTGTAACCCTTCTATTCCGGGCCTTCATCCACCTGGCACAGCTTCTGCTATAGCCCAAGTCAGGCAGTGCTCAAGCACGCTCCATAAAAACAACTAGATGAAGGATCCTTCAATGGATAACTCCAACTCCCTGCCTCTGGGATCGGCGTCTGCGCCGGCAAAAGAACGCACCACCTCCAGCCGTATCAAGTCGATCTTCAGTGGATCGGTCGGCAACATGGTCGAGTGGTATGACTGGTACGTCTACGCCGCCTTCTCGCTGTACTTCGCCAAGACCTTCTTCCCCGCCGGCTCTTCCACCGCACAGTTGATGAACACTGCCGCCATCTTTGCCGTGGGCTTCATCATGCGCCCCATCGGCGGCTGGTTGATGGGCCTCTATGCCGACTACAAAGGTCGCAAGGCCGCCTTGATGGCCTCGGTATTGCTGATGTGCTTCGGTTCGCTGCTGATCGCCCTGACACCGGGTTATGACACGATTGGTATCGGCGCGCCGATCCTGCTGGTGTTCGCACGCTTGCTGCAGGGCCTGTCGGTAGGCGGCGAGTACGGTACGTCAGCCACCTACCTGAGTGAGATGGCGACCAAGGAACGCCGTGGTTTTTTCTCCAGCTTCCAGTACGTGACGCTGATCTCCGGCCAGCTCATCGCCCTGGCAGTATTGATCGTGCTGCAACAAACACTGACCACCGAGCAGTTGTATGCCTGGGGCTGGCGTATCCCGTTCGCCATCGGCGCCCTGTGCGCAGTCGTTGCGCTGTTCCTGCGTCGCGGCATGGAAGAAACCGAATCGTTCACCAAAAAGGAAAAAGCCAAGGAAAGCGCCATGCGCACCTTGATGCGTCACCCCAAGGAAGTGATGACCGTCGTCGGCCTGACCATGGGTGGCACCCTGGCCTTCTACACCTACACCACCTACATGCAGAAATACCTGGTGAACACCGTCGGCATGAGCATCTCCGACTCCACCACCATTTCGGCGGCGACGCTGTTTCTGTTCATGTGCCTGCAACCCCTGGTTGGGGGGCTGTCGGACAAGGTCGGTCGCCGGCCGATCCTGATTGCCTTCGGCTTGCTCGGTACCCTGTTCACCGTGCCGATCCTCACCACGCTGCATACCATCCAAAGCTGGTGGGGCGCGTTCTTCCTGATCATGGCGGCGCTGATCATCGTCAGCGGCTATACCTCGATCAACGCTGTGGTGAAAGCAGAACTGTTCCCTACGGAAATCCGCGCACTGGGCGTAGGCCTGCCGTATGCATTGACCGTTTCGATCTTCGGCGGTACCGCTGAAGTCATCGCACTGTGGTTCAAAAACATCGGCATGGAGACGGGCTATTACTGGTACGTGACCGCGTGTATCGCGGTGTCGCTGGTGGTCTATGTGACCATGAAGGACACGCGTAAACACTCGCGTATTACCACAGACTAAAAATCGGGGGAGCGGGCTTGCTCCCGATAGCGGCGGTTCAGTTAACAAATCAGTGACTGATACACCGCAATCGGGGGCAAGTTGAATCGTCGCACCGCCCCTCCCACATTGGATATGATGAACGCCTCAGAATTAAGAGCAGAACAGGCCATGTCCGACGATATTCACTTTTACGAACCCGCCAATGGCCACGGCCTGCCACACGATCCGTTTAACGCCATCGTCGGCCCGCGCCCGATTGGCTGGATCTCCTCGCACGACAGCGAAGGCCGCCTGAACTTGGCGCCGTACAGCTTCTTCAATGCGTTCAACTACATTCCGCCGATCATTGGGTTTTCCAGTGTCGGGCGTAAAGACAGCCTGAATAACATCGAACAGACCGGCGAGTTTGTGTGGAACCTGGCCACCCGCCCGCTGGCCGAGCAGATGAACCAGAGTTGCGCGGCGGTCTCGGCGGATGTGAATGAATTCGAGTTGTCCGGCCTGACGCCGGTGGCCTCGAGGGTCATCGCTGTACCAAGGGTCGGCGAAAGCCCGGTATCGTTCGAATGCAAAGTGACGCAGATCATCCAACTGCAACGCGCCGACAAGGAGCTGGTGCCGAGCTGGCTGGTGCTGGGCGAAGTGGTTGCGGTGCACATTGCCAAGTGGCTGCTCAAGGATGGCATCTACGACACCGCTGCCGCCGAGCCGATTTTACGTGGGGGTGGGCCGGCGGATTATTTCCAGTTGGGGCCTGAGGCCCTGTTCAAAATGCACAGACCAGGCGCCACCAAACCCTGACTAAAATGCAATCAAAACTGTGGGAGCTGGCTTGCCTGCGATGACGGTGGGTCAGTTAACTCAGGAGTGACTGATACACCGCTATCGCAGGCAAGCCAGCTCCCACATTGGTTAGGTGTGCTGCCTCAGCGTTCAGCAGTCGCCCAGGTCAGTTGGCCTTCTGCATCCACATCGACCAAATGCTCGAGTTGCAACGTCGCCGCATCATCGGCATCGGACGCAGTCTTGAACGTCTGCCCATCAAGGATCTTGTGAAACCTGGGCGCGCCCATGCCGTCCAGTGCCTTGACGGCAACGGCGGCGCTGTAGCCACCTTCTCCCGGTACGACGGCGGAAACGGCTTCGTGGTGAGCAAATTGTTTACGTGCCATGTTGCAGGTCCTGGCCAATGGAAAGTTGGCCATTGTAAACCGGTTCAACCGGCCAGTTGCAGGTACTCGCCGTAGGCGTTGACGGCGGATGCGTCGGTGAAGGTCTGGAAGTCCATGCTGCGCACGACCATGTCGTTGAGCAACTGCGTAAAAATCATCAAGGCCGGCGAGCTGAAGTAGGTACTCATGGCCTCCTCGCTGCTCCAAAAACCGGATACCAGCCATACATCGGGGTCGACCTGGGAATGCTGCAACGAGAATTGCAGGCAACCCGGGGCCTGGCGACCCGGTTCGATCAAACTGCTCAAGCGTGCACCCAGTTCGGTGCTGCACCCGCTACGGGCGCGGATAAAGGCCATATGGCTCGCGGGAATGGGGGTGGACATGTTCGACTCTCCCGTTGAGAAGTGATGCTCGGCAAGCACGGTGAGGGTGTGTTGCCACAGCATCAAAGATAGCGGCCCGGCTGTGGCTGCGGTTAGTCGATTCCTGCAGGCTTATTGCACAATCCTGCGAGAAACATAGAAAGGACGTTCGGCCCCCGGGATTTATTCCATGCACAGGTCCAGTGTTTCAGGGAGATGACAGGCGGCCTGCTTGCCTGATTCACTACCTATCGCAGGATCAGGCAAGGATCCTGCAGGATCGGCGTAACACTTTTTGAAAAGCTGCCGCTAAGCTGAGCCCATCAAAGCAGCGTGTAGAGGACGTTCCATGTCGTCGCCCGAACCAAAGTCCATCCCCGTCGATGCCGAGATGGAGAAACAACGCGCCGAGCTGGCCAGTATCGTGCACCGCCACACCTGGGAAGACGGCTCCTACGGCACGGCGATCACCTCGCTGTATCTGAACCGCCATAACACGCCACGCGACTTCATGCCGGTGCTGGTGGAGCCTGCCCTGTGCATCCTCGCCAGCGGCAGCAAGGAAGTGCGCCTGGCCGATGAAATCTTTGCCTATGACCCGCTCAACTATCTGGTGTTTTCGGTCGCCATGCCGGTAGCCGGCAGAATCATCGATGCTACCCCGCAAGACCCGAACCTGTCGGTACGCATCAATATCGATCCGGCCCAGCTCACCGCGCTGATTGCCGAAGCCGGGCCTATGGGCGTGCCGTCGCGTCCCACTTCTCGCGGCATGTATGTGGATCGCATCGACACCCCGCTGCTCGATGCGGTGCTGCGCCTGACCCGCTTGCTGGACACGCCCAAAGACATCGCCATGCTCGCGCCGTTGATCAACCGTGAAATTCTCTATCGCTTGCTGCGTGGCCCACAGGGTTATCGACTGTATGAAATTGCCGTGGCCAACAGCCAGAGCCATCGCGTCAGCCAGGCAATCACATGGTTGAACGGCAACTATGAACAGCCACTGCGCATCGACGACCTGGCCAAGGAAGTGAACCTGAGCGTCTCGACCTTGCACCATCGCTTCAAGGCGATCACGGCCATGAGCCCGCTGCAGTATCAGAAGCAACTGCGCTTGCAGGAAGCGCGGCGCTTGATGATTGCCGAAGGGCTGGAAGCCTCGGCGGCGGGGTATCGGGTGGGGTATGAAAGCCCGTCGCAATTCAGCCGGGAATACAGCCGGTTGTTTGGGGCCCCGCCACTGCGCGACCTGGCCCGGTTGCGCCAAAGCATCTGATGTACGCAAAGCACCATGTGGGAGCTGGCTTGCCTGCGATGGCGGTGTGTCAGTCACTGATGAGTCAACTGAACCACCGCTATCGCAGGCAAGCCAGCTCCCACAGTAGGTCTGCGTATATTCAATCTAATCCGCGGGGAAGTTGCAGGGTGACGCGCAGGCCGCCTTCGCGCAGGTTCTGCAAACTCACTTCGCCGCCATGGCTATGGGCGATGTTGCGCGCGATTCCCAACCCCAATCCGTACCCCTGCTGCTGGCCGGCCAGGCGAAAGTGCGGTTCGAATACCTGCTCCAGACGCTGCTCCGGTACACCGGGGCCTTCGTCATCCACATGCAGGACGAACTGCACACCATCATCCTCGATGTGCAAATGCGCGTTCTGCCCGTACTTCAAGGCGTTGTCGATCAGGTTGCCGATGCAACGTTTGAGCGCCAGCGGCTTGCCTGGATACGCCGCCAGGGCAGCGCCATCGAGGGTTACTCGACCGTTTCCATTAGGCGCCAGGTACGGTTCCACCAGGCATTCGAGTACGTGATTGAGGTCTACCGGCTGAATGTTTTCGTGGATGTCGGTGTCTTTCACGCATTGCAGCGCACCTTTGACCAGCAGTTCCAGCTCATCCAGGTCGCGGCCGAATTTGGTTTGCAGGTTCTCGTCTTCGAGCAATTCCACCCGCAGGCGCAGGCGGGTAATCGGTGTGCGCAAGTCGTGGGAAATGGCGCTGAACAACTGGCTGCGTTCGGTCAGGTAACGGCTGATGCGTTCGCGCATTGCGTTGAAGGCGCGGCCCACTTCCACCACTTCACTGCCACCGCCCTCGGCCACCGGTTCTACATCGGCCCCCAGCGACATGTCCCGCGCCGCCCGCGCCAGGCGCTTGAGCGGCCGGCTTTGCCAATGCACCAGCAAACCGATAAACAGCAGCAAAAAACCACTGGTCAGCACGATAAACCACACCTGCTGGGACGGCAGGCCCTGTTCTTCAAGGCTGGTGTAAGGCTCTGGCAACAGCGAGGCGATATACAGCCATTCGCCGGGCGCCAGTTGAATCTGTGTGACCAACACTGGCGGGTTGACCGGTTCCAGGGTCAATGCGTAATGGGCCCAGGAGCGCGGCAGTTCGTCGAGCTTGAGACCGGCGTTGAAGATGCGCAGGTCTTCGGCGCTGACGAACTCCACCGAGATATGCACATCGGCACCCAGGGTCTGGCGTAACACCTCATCGACCGCTTCCAGCACCGCTTGCTTGCGCGGCGTCTGCGGCAGGATCGCCATGTCCAGCGGGCGGTCATTGAGGGTCACCACAAAGCGGGTGCCGCCCATGCTGCGCAACTGATCAAGGACCAAGGGCCGGTAGGCCACCGGCAGCGAACGGAAATAACTCACGCTGGCGGTCATCGAGTGCGCCAGGCTGCGGGCGCTGGTGACCAGGCCCTCAAGCTGGGTGGCGCGCAGTTGCGAGACCCAGATCACGCTGGACAGCGCCTGGGCGAACAGCACGACCAGTAAGGTCAGCAGTAACATGCGCCCCAGCAGCGAACGTGGCACCGGAAAGCGGCGGCGGCGCTCGGTCAAAGGTTCAGTGGGCATTGCCGGCAACCACGC
This sequence comes from Pseudomonas paralactis, assembly GCF_001439735.1. GTDB lineage: Bacteria > Pseudomonadota > Gammaproteobacteria > Pseudomonadales > Pseudomonadaceae > Aquipseudomonas > Aquipseudomonas paralactis. The sequence continues at coordinate 13,231 of NZ_JYLN01000013.1, read as the reverse complement.
TGGCTGCCAGTTGATAACCGCTGCCGCGCACGGTGCGGATCAGCCTCGGGGGTTTTTCGGTATCGCGCAGGCGTTGGCGCAAGCGGCTGACGGCCATATCGACGATACGGTCAAGCGGCATCAGGTCACGCCCACGGGTAGCGTTGCCGATGGTGTCGCGGTCGAGGATCTGTTGCGGGTGGTCGAGAAACAACTTGAGCAAGGCAAAGTCAGCACCGGAAAGGATGACCTCTTCGCCATCAACGTGAAACAAGCGGTGGCTGATCATGTCCAGACGCCATTCATCGAATACCAATACATCGCCGCCAGTGCTGCGCTCCTGGCCAAACTGGCATCGACGCAGCAACGCCTTGATGCGCGCCTGCAACTCGCGGGGGCTGAACGGCTTGCCGATATAGTCGTCGGCGCCCAGTTCCAGGCCGATCACGCGGTCGGCTTCGTCGGAACTGGCGGTGAGCATGATGATCGGCACCTGCGCCTGGCGCGGGTGCTGGCGGATCCAGCGGCACAGACTGAACCCGTCTTCATCCGGCAACATCACATCGAGGATGACCAGGTCGCACGGCGCCTCGTTCATCGCCTGGCGGAACCCCGCGCCATCGGCCACGCCACGGACCTGGAAGCCGGCGCGACTGAGGTAGGTTTGCAGCAATTCGCGGATCTCCTGGTCGTCGTCGACGAGGAGAATGGATTTACTGATTACGCTCACGGGGTCCTCCTTGTGGTTATGGCCTGGCTTAAATCATCGGGTGCGCTTTAGGCCGTCATCGCAGGCAAGCCAGCTCCCACACTTGGAATGCATTCCAGACTGTGGGAGCTGGCTTGCCTGCGATGGCGCCATTATGACCTATGCAAAAGCTTGCTCAAGCGCCACACCCGCCCCGGTCAAACCGGAATACGGCGCTGTCACCAACCACACTGGAATACCCTTGAAGTAGTCGCTCATGCAGCCTTTATCCGCAAAGCTTTTGGCGAAACCGCTGGCGATAAAGAAGTCGGCAAACCTGGGTATCACACCGCCCACGATGTACACGCCACCGCGCCCACCGGTGGTCAATACGTTATTGCCCGCGACCCGGCCCAGCCAGATGCTGAACTGGTCCAGGACCTCCATGGCCACCGCGTCGCCGGCCAGGCCCGCTGCGGTGATGGCTTCGGGCGTGTCCAGCAGCGGCTCGTGCCCGTCCACCGCACAAATAGCGCGATACAGACGCGGCAAGCCGCCGCCGCTCAATACGGTTTCGGCGCTGACATGGCCGATCTCTGTGTAAATATGCTGCCACAGCTGGGTTTCCCGCGGGCTGCTCAGGGGCAGGTCGACGTGCCCGCCCTCCCCCGGCAATGCCGCGAAACGCCCGGCGCCGAGGTCCAGCAAAGTGCCAACGCCCAAGCCAGTGCCAGGCCCGATCACCACCGCAGGGCGCAACGGCTCCGGCGTGCCTTCACAGACCACGCGGAACTCGTCGGGCTTGAGGCGTGTCATGCCCAGGGCCATGGCCGAGAAGTCATTGACCAGCAGCAGTTCATCCACTTGCAGGGCCTGGCAAAACGCAGTCTTGCTCAGGCGCCAGTGATTGTTGGTGAACTTGAACTCATCGCCACTCACCGGCCCGGCCACCGACAGGCACACCGCACCGATGTCCCCGATTTCCAGGCCTTCCTCTTTGAGATAGACCTTGATCGCCTCTTCAGGGCTGCCGTGATCCGCCGTGGCATGCACGCGAATCGAATGCAGCTCCTGATCGCGCCACAACGCAAAACGGGCGTTGGTGCCCCCGATATCACCGACCAGCGCAAGCTTCACTTAAGCGTCTCCAAGGCAGAGGTAAAGGCGCTGGCGCCCTGCTCTGCGGAGCTTGCGGCCAAGCGCATGAATGCAAACAGCTCGCGACCGGCTCCCACGTTATTGCCCAACAGGCCCGTGGCAGGCGTGCGCGCTGCAAATACTTCGGCGTCCACCTTAAGCTCCAGGGTGCCGGTAACGCCATCGACGCGAATGATATCGCCATCCTGGACCCGCGCCAGCGGCCCGCCGCTCTGGGCTTCGGGGTTGACGTGGATCGCGGCAGGGATCTTACCCGACGCGCCGGACATTCGCCCGTCTGTTACCAACGCCACTTTGAAACCACGGTCCTGCAACACGCCGAGAAACGGGGTCATCTTGTGCAGTTCCGGCATACCGTTGGAGCGCGGCCCCTGGAAGCGCATCACCGCAACGAAGTCTTTTTCCAGCTCGCCAGCCTTGAAGGCGTCGGCCAGGTCCTGCTGGTCCTGGAACACCACCGCCGGCGCTTCGACCACCTGATGCTCGGGCGCGACAGCCGAGACTTTCATCACGCCACGGCCAAGGTTGCCTTCCATCACGCGCAAGCCGCCTTCCGGCGAAAACGCACGGGCCACGGGGCGCAGGATGGTTTCGTCGAGGCTCTCGATCGGGCCGTCGCGCCACACCAGTTCGCCGTCTACCAGGAACGGTTCCTGGATATAGCGGCTCAAGCCCTTGCCGGCCACGGTGTTGACGTCTTCGTGGAGCAGGCCCGCTTCGAGCAGCTCGCGGATCAGGAACGACATGCCGCCCGCCGCCTGGAAGTGGTTGATGTCGGCCTTGCCGTTTGGGTACACATGGGACAGGGTCGGCACCACCTCGGAGAGGTCGGCCATGTCTTGCCAGGTGAGGATGATGCCCGCCGACATGGCGATGGCCGGCATGTGCAGCGTGTGGTTGGTGGAACCGCCAGTGGCGTTCAGCGCAACGATGGAGTTGACGATGGATTTCTCGTCGACGATCTCGCCGATCGGCGTGAAGTTGCCATTGGCCTTGGTCAAGCGCGTGACCTGATGCGCGGCTTCGCGGGTGAGCGCATCACGCAGCGGCGTATACGGGTTGACGAATGACGCGCCCGGCAAGTGCAGGCCCATCACTTCCATCAGCAGCTGATTGGTGTTGGCGGTGCCGTAGAAGGTGCAGGTGCCGGGGCTGTGGTAGGACTTCATCTCCGATTCCAGCAGCTCTTCGCGGCTGGCCTTGCCTTCGGCGTAGCGCTGGCGCACATCGGCTTTTTGCTTGTTGGAAATACCCGACGGCATCGGCCCGCCCGGCACGAAGATCATCGGCAGATGGCCGTAGCGCAGCGCGCCCATCATCAGGCCGGGGACGATCTTGTCGCAGATGCCCAGCATCAACGCGGCGTCGAACATGTTGTGGGACAGCGCTACCGCCGTGGACATGGCGATGACTTCACGGCTGAGCAGGCTCAGCTCCATGCCCGGCTCGCCCTGGGTCACGCCGTCGCACATGGCGGGGGTGCCGCCGGCGAACTGACCGACCGAGCCGACTTCGCGCAGCGCCTTTTTGATTTGTTCAGGGAAATGCTCGTAGGGCTGATGCGCCGAGAGCATGTCGTTATAAGAAGAAACAATTGCCACGTTGGCGGCATTCATCATGCGCAGGCTGTTTTTGTCTTCGGTGCCGCAACCGGCCACGCCATGGGCGAAGTTGGCGCATTGCAGCTTGCCGCGCATCGGACCGTCGCTGGCTGCGCCGCGAATGAGCGCAAGGTAAGCCTCGCGGGTGGCGCGGCTGCGGGCGATAAGCCGTTCGGTGACCTCAAGAACGCGGGGATGCATGTATAGAACTCCAGGCTAACGGATGTGGCGACCTGAGTGTCTATGCTGATCAAACGCCCACGGCTCATGGGATGGCAGGGGGTCGTTTGGATCATCGGACCAGTTGATTCAGGTCACTCGTTGTAGATTGAACAAAATATTGCCACTAAAAAGGCTTGTTTTCTATTTTTATGCGAATAATCTTGTAATTCTTACAACAAATCGACGACAGGCACTTTCCAATGACTCTTCGTATCGCAATCAATGGTTTTGGCCGTATCGGCCGTAATGTCCTGCGCGCACTGTATACCCAAGGCTATCGCCAGGATTTGCAGATCGTCGCCATCAATGATTTGGGCGACAGCTCGATCAACGCCCACCTGCTCAAATACGACACGGTACACGGCACTTTCGATGCAGAGGTCGCCCACGATCAGGAAAGCCTGACCGTCAATGGTGACCGGATTGCCGTCAGTGCCATTCGCAACCCCGCCGACCTGCCATGGGCTGCGCACAAGATCGACGTGGTGTTCGAGTGCACCGGCCTGTTCACCGATCGTGACAAGGCTGCCGCCCATATTAGCGCCGGCGCACGCAAGGTGATCATTTCGGCCCCGGCCAAGGGCGCGGATGCCACTGTGGTGTATGGCGTAAACCATGACATTTTGCGCCAGTCCCACCAGATCATCTCCAACGCATCGTGCACCACCAACTGCCTGGCGCCGGTCGCCCAGGTGCTGCACCGCGAGCTGGGTATCGAAAGCGGCCTGATGACCACCATTCACGCCTACACCAACGACCAGAACCTGACCGACGTCTACCACACCGACCCTTACCGCGCACGCTCGGCCACCCAGAACATGATCCCGAGCAAGACCGGCGCGGCTGAAGCAGTCGGCCTGGTGCTGCCGGAACTGGCGGGCAAGCTGACCGGCATGGCGGTGCGTGTACCGGTGATCAACGTGTCCCTGGTGGATCTGACTGTACAGCTGAAGAAAGAAGCCACGGCCGATGAAGTCAATGCCCTGCTCAAACAGGCCAGCCAACACTCGAAAATCCTGGGCTACAACACCCTGCCGCTGGTTTCCAGTGACTTCAACCACAACCCGCTGTCGTCGATCTTCGACGCCAACCACACCAAGGTAAGCGGCAAGTTGCTCAAAGTGCTGGCCTGGTACGACAACGAGTGGGGTTTCTCCAACCGTATGCTGGATAACTGCCTGGCGCTGTGCAACGCCGAGTAATCCCTGGGCTGGATTGTGTGAACTGGCTTGTGTGGGAGCCGGGTTTGCCCGCGATGCAGACGACTCGGTCGTTCAGTCAAACCGAGGTGATGCTATCGCAGGCAAGCCCGGCTCCCACATAAGCCTGGTTCCCACACGATCTCCAAGGCATCTCAAAGTGCCACTTGCCATTTGCGTTGATGATAAGCATTATCATTCACTGCAAATCGGTCTGGTATCACTGTGAGCCAATCTCGCTTCAACCAAGTCTTTCTCACCCAACGGGTGATTCTGCTACGCACCTTGCAGCGGATGGTGAATAACCACAGCACCGCCGAGGACCTGTTGCAGGAAACCTACCTGCGCGTCACTCGGGCCCTGAGCGAGCGGCCGATCGATCACCTTGAACCCTTTGTCTACCAGACCGCGCGCAATCTGGCGCTGGATCACCTGCGCTCGCGCCGGATCCAGGCCCGTACGTTGCAGGAAGACGTGCCGCTGGATGTACTGCAAAGCGTCGCCGCCCCTGCCAGCACCCCTGAAGAAGCCATTCAGGCCGAGCAACTACTGGAGCACCTGAGCGTCAGCCTCGGCCAGTTGAGCGCTCGTCAGCAGCGGATTTTCATCCTCAGCCGCTTGCACGGTTGCAGCTACCAGGAGATTGCCGATCAGTTGAACGTGTCCTTGAGCACCGTGCAAAAGGAACTGAAATTGATCATGGCCATCTGTGTAGGTGTGGCCGAACGGCTGGATCAGCCTTAAGCTCCATCCGACAGAGCTATTGATCCAGGCTGTACGAAAAAATGAATAGAACGTGGCGAAGACCCGAGGAACACCGTGACGGACCCGAATAAACTGCGCCCCCATGCGTTGGCTCATGAGGTGCTGCAAGACACGGCCATGGACCAAGCCCTCGATTGGCTGATCGCCTTGCAATGCCCGCAACCCGGGCAGCAGGCCGAGTTCGACGCCTGGCTGGCCAAGGACCCGGCGCATGTTCACGCGTTCAGCAAAGCCCAGGCGACCTGGGGAGGAGCACCGGTACACAGCGCTGCCGTGGCCCTCGCAGTGCCACGCAAGCCAAGCGGCTGGCGCCGGATCAAACCACACTGGAAGCCCCTGGCCACCGCCGCCGTGCTGTTGATCGGGCTGTTCAGCTTCAGCAACTTGCCGGTGCGCCTGCAGGCCGATCACCTCACCGTGGTCGGCGAGCGCCAGCGCCTGCAACTGGACGATGGGTCCAGAGTGCTGCTCAACACCAACTCGGCGTTTTCCAGCCACATCACCGACCGCCAGCGCATGGCGCGCCTGTACCAGGGCGAAGCGTTCTTCGACATAGCCCCAAGCCGTGACCTGCCCCTGGAAATCGACGCCGGCCCCGTACGTGCCAGCGTGCGCGACACCGCCTTCGCCGTGCGCTACCTCGATGGTGAGGCTCAGGTACAAGTGCAGCGCGGCGATGTCGACCTGAGCAACAGCTTCGACGATGCCCGCGTACGCCTGAGTGCCGGGCAAAGCATCCGCATCGGCCCCAAGGGTTTCGGCCAACCGGCCAAGCTCGATGCCGGCAAGGATCTGGCCTGGGTGCAAGGCCGGCTAGTGTTTGAAAATTGCCCGCTGAGCGAAGTCCTGGCGGAACTGCGCCGTTATTACCCTGGCTGGATCGTCAACAACAATGAGCAACTGGCCAGCGTCGCCGTCACCGGCAACTATCGCCTCGACCAGCCCCTGGACGTGGTGCGCTCCCTGGCCCACATCACCTCAGCCAAGCTGTCGGAATACCCGGCACTGGTGATCCTGAACTAAATGAGAATTATTTTTACTCGATGTTAACCGGCGATACGTCTCGTTATAGCCAATGCAACTGATTCCTATTTGGTTCAGTCCGCAACTATAAGATTCGTATCCCGGAGCGCTCTCGATGTCCTCTCGTTTCAACCGCCGGTGTTCTTCGCCCGTTCTGTCCTTGCTGACCGCTGCGATCCTGCTGGCTGGCGCGCCTGTCATGAGCGCCGCCGCCGCCGAACCCGCCCCTCGCAGCCACGGCAATTACAACTTCAGCATCGAGCAGCAACCATTGGTGTCGGCGCTCAACGCCTTTACCGCGGTGACCGGCTGGCAAATCGGCCTGCCGGCAGAGCTGGGCCAGGGTGTGTCGTCCCCTGGCGTGCGTGGCCCGCTGTCGCCGGAAAAAGCGCTGGACCGGTTGTTGGTGGGGACCAACCTGAGCTACCGCAAACTGGGCAATAACAACATCGTGCTGGAGAAACGCACCGCGGGCAGCGCCCTCGCCCTGCAACAGGTGACCATCAGCGCCACCCGTAACGAACAGGCGGTGAGCAGCGTACCCAGTACCGTCAGCGTGCACGACCGCGAAGAACTGGACCGCCAGAACACCAACAACATCCGCGAACTGGTGCGCTACGAACCCGGCGTTTCCGTCGGCGGTGCCGGTAGCCGCTCGGGTAACTCGGGCTACAACATCCGTGGTATCGACGGCGACCGCATCCTCACCCAGGTGGACGGCGTCGAAGTGCCCAACAACTTCTTCAACGGCCCCTACGCCAAGACCCGTCGCAACTATGTCGACCCGGAAATCGTCAAGCGTGTGGAGATCCTGCGCGGCCCGGCCTCGGCCCTGTACGGCAGCAGCGCCATCGGCGGTGCCGTGAGCTATTTCACCCTCGACCCGGATGACATCATCAAGCCGGGCAAGGACGTCGGCGCCCGCCTGAAGACCGGCTACAGTTCCGCCGACGAGAGCTGGCTGACCTCCGGCACCTTCGCCGGGCGCGTACAAGACTTTGATGGCTTGCTGCACCTGAGCCAGCGCAATGGCCATGAAACCGAATCCTACGACGGCAACAACGCCACCGGCCTGGCCCGCACCGGCGCCAACCCGGAAGAGGCGCGCACCACCAATGTGCTGGCCAAGCTGGGCTGGAACTATGGCGATGACAACCGTCTAGGCTTGACCTACGAGAAGTTCAAGGACGATCGCGACGTCAATCTGAAGAATGCCGTAGGCGGCCCGTTCATTGGCGGTCGGGGCATGAACCTCTACCGTGCCCGCTCGGGCAACGACACCATCACCCGCGAGCGCTTCGGCCTGGAAAACAGCTTTGCCCTGGAGTCGCCGATCGCTGATCGCATCAAGACCAGCCTCAACTACCAGATCGCCAAGACCGATCAAACCACCGCCGAGATCTACCAGTCTGGCCGCCACGTGCTGCGCACCCGCGACACCCTTTACGAAGAAAAACAGTGGGTCTTCGACGCTCAACTGGACAAGGCTTTCAGCCTGGGTGAGACCGACCACCAGGTAACCTACGGCACCACCCTCAAACAGCAGAAAGTCACCGGCTCACGCGAAGGCTCGGCCTCGTGCCTGGCCATTGGTAGCGGCTGCACCGCCATCGGCGCGCCCAGCCCACAGGCGAGCGACAGCGTGAAAAAGTCCAGCGACTTCCCCGACCCGACGATCAACACCTACTCGCTGTTCGCCCAGGACCAGATCAGCTGGGACAAATGGACCTTCCTGCCCGCCGTGCGTTATGACTACACCCGGCTCAAGCCCAAGCTGACCCAGGAGTTCCTCAACACCGTCAACCCAACTGGCGAATATGCCGTCGATGGCAAGGACAAAACCTGGCACCGCGTCACGCCCAAGTTCGGCCTGACCTACGCCCTGACCGATAACTACACCTGGTTCGGCCAGTACGCTGAAGGCTTCCGCACGCCCTCGGCGAAGGCCCTGTATGGCCGCTTCGAAAACCTCAACATTGGCTACACCGTCGAACCCAACCCCGACCTCAAGCCGGAGACCAGCAAAGGCATCGAGACCGGGATACGCGGCAAGTTTGACGAAGGCTCCTTCGACATCGCGGTGTACTACAACAAGTACCGCGACTTTATCGACGAAGACAACGCTGTGGTCGGCGGCACCGTAGAGCAGTTCCAGGCCGTCAATATCAAGCGCGCCACCATCAAGGGCATGGAAGCCAAGGGCCGCCTGAACCTGGATGCCTTCGGCGCGCCGAAGGGCCTGTACACCCAGGGTTCGATTGCCTACGCCCATGGCCGCAACGACGACAATGGCGAGCCGTTGAACAGCGTCAACCCGCTCAAGGGCGTGTTTGGCCTGGGTTACGACCAGGACAACTACGGCGGCCTGCTGAGCTGGACCCTGGTGAAGAAACAGAACCGCGTCGACAGCACCACCTTCCACGCTCCCGACGGCAGCACCGACGGCCCGTTCAAGACCCCGGGCTTCGGCATCCTCGACCTGACCGCCTACTACAAGGTCACCAACGACGTGACCATCAACGGTGGCCTCTACAACCTGACCGACAAGAAGTACTGGAACTGGGACGACGTGCGCAGCTACGACAGCGTCGGCGAAGCCGGTGTGACCGGCCCGGCCAACCTGGACCGCCTGACCCAGCCCGGTCGCAACTTTGCGATCAACCTGATCTGGGACATCTGAGCCCTCAGCCTCACCTCGCCAGGATCAATCCCGGCGAGGTGAGGATTTTTTACTGTGCCGCGTCTTCTTGTTCGTCTAGTTGATAACAGCTCTCTTTAAGGGCACCCAGGCGCTCCCTCTTTCAAGGACTTTTTACATGACCGCTTCTCCTACCGCAGAACGCCCAAGCCTGCGCTCCCAGCGCCTGAACCAGATCACCAATGAACCGCACACCAAGCTGGATGCGTTGGTCAAGGCCCATGCGCCGTTCGAAACCCAGGCCAACTTCGCCCGCTTCGTGGTGGCCCAGTACCTGTTCCAATCGGAACTGGTGGCGCTGTACAACGATGCCAAGCTGAACACGATCATCCCCGACCTGGCCGCCCGCTGCCGCGCCGAAGCCGCCAAGCTCGACCTGGCAGACCTCGACACCGACGTTCCGGCCCCGGTCGCCGGCGCGGTGAAAAACCCAAGCCAGGCCGAAGCCCTGGGTTGGCTATTCGTGTCCGAAGGCTCCAAGCTGGGCGCCGCGTTTCTGATCAAGCGCGCCGTGGGCCTGGGCCTGAGTGAAACCTTCGGTGCGCGCCACCTGGGCGAGCCCGCCGGTGGCCGCGCCGAAGGCTGGAAAAGCTTCACCCGCACCCTCGACGGCCTGCAGTTCAGTGCCGAAGAAGAAGCTGCGGTAGAAAAAGGCGCGATCGATGCGTTTGTGCGCTTCACCGTGTTGCTGGAACAGGCGTACGCTAGCGCCCCAGAACTGGCATAAGTATTCCGGTAGACAGCGGTTCAATGTGGGAGCTGGCTTGCCTGCGATAGCGGTGAGTCAGCTCCAGATGTTTAACCTGATACACCGCTATCGCAGGCAAGCCAGCTCCCACATTTGAGTGCATTTCATGGCAAATAATGTGTAAACCCTCCCACCAGAAAACTGCAGCATGACCGGCAAAACCCAATCCTCCTCAAAGATCGCCCAACTTCTCTATGGCCTGCTGGCCTACGTCAGCCTGGGGATTGGCTTGGTGGCGATTGTCATACCGGGTTTGCCGACCACCGAATTCATCCTGCTGGCCGCCTGGGCCGCCACCAAAAGCTCACCGCGCTTGAGCGCCTGGCTGGAAAACCACCGCCTGTTCGGCCCGATCCTGTCCAACTGGCGCAACGGCAAGATCATTGCTCGCCGGGCCAAGGTCAGCGCCACCGTGAGCATGGTGCTGTGTGCCCTGTTGATGCTGGTGATGCTCGATCACGGCTGGCCGGTGTACCTGGCAATTGCCGGAATGGGCCTGGGCAACCTGTGGATCTGGTCCCGCCCCGAGCAGCTCGCACGCCCCGCATAACGGCCGGTGTAGGCATTTTCCTACCGCTCATCGCCTATTTCTCATGAATTGATTTGTGACGCCGATGTTTCAGGCATGACGCCGAAGGGACTTGGCGCGTTTGCGTGCATACCAACAAGTCCATTCGTGAGTGAACCTATGTTCGACACCCTCTCCATCCGCTTGAAAATCGTGCTGCTGTCCGGCCTCTGCCTGCTGGGGGTGATCGCACTGGTGGTCGGCATCAATATCTACAACACCAACCAGAACGATCGGTTGGTCAGTGATTCAAGCTCACGAATGCTCACCGCCAGCGTCGAACAACTGCTGCAAGTCAAGGCCGCTGAACAGGCCGGGCACTTGCAAAAGACCTTCGGTGAAAACCTGCTGGCGGTCACCGCCCTCGCCGACCAAATCAAGGATCTGCGTCAATTGGGCACCAAGCGCTCCGTTGAAGCCGGCGCCCTGCGCGAAGAAATCAACCAGAGCGTCAAAACCGTGTTCGAGCGCAACACCAAGGTGCTGGGCATCTGGCTGTCGTTCGAGCCCAACGGCCTGGATGGCAAGGACAGTGAGTTCATTGACGACAAGGCACGCGTCTCCAACGAAAAAGGGCGTTTTTCCAGCTACTGGAGCCGGGCCGGCGGCGAGAGCCTGAACACCATCATGGTCGAGGATGACCTGACCAAGACCACCCTCAACCTCAGCGGTACGCCCTACAACATTTGGTATACCTGCCCACGCGACACGCGTAACACATGCCTGCTGGACCCGTACGAAGACACCGTAGCCGGCAAACCGGTGCTGATGACCACCATTTCCCTGCCCCTGATCGTCGACGGTAAAGTCATCGGCGTCGTGGGTGTCGACATCGCCCTCACCGCCCTGCAAGCCACCACCGACGCGGCACAAAAGGATCTATTCAACGGTGCAGCTCACCTGGAAATCCTGTCCAGCACCGGCCTGATTGCAGCCTACAGCGGTGAACCGGCCAAGGTCGGCAAGAACCTGATCGACAGCCTCGGCGCCGAAGGCAAGGAGATCGTGCAACTGCTGGGCAATGATCGGCCCATGATCCGCGAACAGGACGACACCATTCGCGCCGTGTACCCGGTCAAGCCGATTGCCGACGCCAAATCCTGGGGGGTGGTGATCAAACTGCCTAAAAGCGTAATGCTGGCTGATAACGAAAAGCTGCAAGCTGTGCTGGATGACGCCCAGGCTACCGGCACCATCAAAGCCTTACTGGTGGCCGCCGCCGCCGGCTTGCTGGGCTTGTTGCTGATCTGGCTGACCGCCACCGGCGTGACCCGGCCGATCAACAGCGTGGCGGCCATGCTCAAAGACATTGCCAGCGGCGACGGCGACCTCACCCAACGCCTGGCCTACACCAAGAAAGACGAACTGGGCGAGTTGGTGAACTGGTTCAACCGCTTCCTCGACAAGCTGCAACCGACCATCGCGCAGATCAAGCAAAGCATCACCGAAGCCCGGGGTACGGCGGATCAATCCTCGGCCATTGCGCGCCAGACCAGCGAAGGCATGCAGGTGCAGTTCCGCGAAATCGACCAGGTTGCCACCGCCTCAAATGAAATGAGCGCCACCGCCCACGATGTCGCCAACAGCGCCTCCAATGCCGCCAGCGCGGCACGCGGCGCCGATCAGTCGGCCCGTGAAGGCATGTCGATCATCGAGCAGAGCACCCGCGACATCACCACCCTCGCCGAGGAAGTCAGCAAAGCCGTAACCGAAGTCGAAGCCCTGGCGGTCAACAGCGAGCAAATCGGTTCTGTATTGGAAGTGATCCGCAGCATTGCCGAACAGACCAACCTGCTGGCATTGAACGCAGCGATTGAAGCGGCACGCGCCGGGGAAAGCGGGCGCGGTTTTGCGGTAGTGGCCGACGAAGTACGCAACCTGGCCAAGCGCACCCAGGATTCGGTCGAGGAAATCCGCGTGGTGATCGAACGTATCCAGAGCGGCACCCGTGGGGTGGTGGCGACCATGCACTCCAGCCAGCACCAGGCCCAGAGCAATGCTGGCCAGATCCATCAAGCGGTACAGGCCCTGGGCAAGATCAGCGACGCAGTCACGGTGATCAGCGACATGAACCTGCAAATCGCCAGTGCTGCCGAAGAGCAAAGCGCGGTGGCCGAAGAGGTCAACCGCAATGTCTCGGCGATTCGTACCGTGACCGAAACCCTCACCGGCCAGGCCACCGAGTCGGCGGCGATCAGCAGCCAGCTCAACGCCCTGGCCAGCCAGCAGATGAAGTTGATGGATCAGTTCAGGGTCTGATTCGGTCCTGAAACATTGCCCCCTGTAGGAGCGAGCTTGCTCGCGAAAAACGTCAACGATAACGCGTGCTTTCTGAATAAACGCGGCGCCTTTGAGTTCTTCGCGAGCAAGCTCGCTCCTATGTATGGACTCGCCCCCACTGTCAACCCGCTTTTCAAACATTGGTACCCAGTTGCATCTATGTATCAGGCCTATTCGAGGAAGCTCCAAACAGCTTCTGGCCAACATTGGATCAGCTCGCGATCTGCCCATTACAAAAAGGCCTCAAGGGCCGGTAGGAGCGCAGGCATCAATTCGCGACGGTCTGACCAGGGGTCAATGTT
>NZ_JYLN01000012.1 GCF_001439735.1 Pseudomonas paralactis | reverse complement strand
CTCACAAAACACCGAAAGCTATCACATACCCAATTTGCTGAAGCGAGACCAACTGGTCACGACTCAGTACCCGAATTTCTTGACGACCATAGAGCATTGGAACCACCTGATCCCATCCCGAACTCAGCAGTGAAACGATGCATCGCCGATGGTAGTGTGGGGTTTCCCCATGTGAGAGTAGGTCATCGTCAAGATTAAATTCCAAAACCCCTGTTTGCTAACGCAAACAGGGGTTTTGTTTTGGGCGGTCGAAAAGCTGGCAACCTCTGGCACTCTCGCCTAAATCGGCGTGCCGCTGGGGAAATCAATGCAAAGTGTTTCTGCATTTTTTTGGTATGGTGCAGCACATTTTCATAAGGACTGATCGTTACCCGCAGGAGGCGGCGTCGCCATTTTCCAACGAGATGCTGTAGAAATGCCTGAACCGATACCTATCAAAGATCATGAAAAAGAAAACCGCCTGGTCAACAAGCGCTTGCTGGCCTGTGCGCTATTAGTGGTAGGCATCACCTGTGCCCTGGTGGGGCGTATGTATTTTTTGCAAGTGGTGCAGTATGACTACCACTCCACTATCTCGGAAAACAACCGGGTCCATGTATTGCCTATCACGCCGACTCGCGGCTTGATCTATGACCGTAACGGCGTGGTCCTGGCTGATAACCGTCCGAGCTACAACCTGACTATTACTCGTGAACGCACCACCGATCTCAAGGGTGAGCTGGACGCAATCGTCAGTCTGCTGCATTTGCCTGCCGAAGACCGTGCCATGTTCGATAAGGCACTCAAGCAGGCCCGTCACCCGTTTGTTCCGGTCACGTTGTTCTACGAGCTGAACGAAGAACAGATCGCCGTTTTGGCCGTCAACGAGTTCCGTTTACCAGGGGTGGACGTCGAGCCGCAATTTGTACGCCACTATCCGCTGGGTGCGCACTTTGCCCACTCCATTGGCTACGTCGGCCGCATCAATGAAAAAGAATCCAAGACCCTTGATTCCGTGGAGTACCGCGGTACCCAATCCATCGGCAAAACCGGGATTGAGCGTTTTTACGAGGCCGAGCTGCACGGCCATGTCGGTTATGAGGAGGTTGAGACCAATGCCCAGGGCCGCGTATTGCGCGTGCTCAAGCACACCGATCCGATCCCCGGCAAAAATATCGTCCTGAGTCTCGACGTCAAGCTCCAGGAAGCCGCCGAAGAGGCCCTGGGCGACCGGCGCGGTTCGGTCGTGGCTCTGGACCCGCAAACCGGCGAAGTGCTGGCCATGGTCAGCAAACCGAGTTTCGATCCGAACCTGTTCGTCACCGGTATCAGCTTCAAGGAGTACGCCGCGCTGCACGATTCGATTGATCGGCCGCTGTTCAACCGCGTGCTACGTGGGCTCTATGCGCCTGGCTCAACCATCAAGCCGGAAGTGGCCATCGCCGGTCTCGACAGTGGCGTTGTGACCCCCCAAACCCGTGTGTTCGACCCCGGCTATTACCAACTGCCGGACTTTGACCACAAATACCGCAACTGGAACCACAGTGGCGACGGTTGGGTGGACATGGACGCCGCCATCATGCGTTCCAACGACACGTACTTCTACGACCTGGCCCACAAGCTGGGCATCGATCGCCTGCATGACTACCTCGCCGAGTTCGGCCTCGGTCAGAAGGTATCACTGGACATGTTCGAAGAGTCCGCGGGGCTCATGCCCTCTCAGGCCTGGAAGCGTGCGACCCGTCGCCAGCCCTGGTTCCCAGGCGAAACCGTGATCCTCGGCATCGGCCAGGGCTATATGCAAGTGACGCCGCTGCAACTGGCCCAAGCCACCGCATTGATCGCCAACAAAGGCATATGGAACCGTCCGCACCTGGCCAAGACCATCAATGGCGTGCCTCCCGTGGACGAGAACCCCATGCCTAACGTGGTGCTAAAAAATCCGCGTGATTGGGAGCAGGTCAACCACGGTATGCAACTGGTGATGCACGACCCACGCGGTATCGCCCGGGCGGCAGCGCAAGGTGCCCAATACCGCATCGCCGGCAAGAGTGGTACCGCCCAGGTGGTGGCGATCAAGCAGGGTGAGCGCTACAACCGTAACAAGACGTTGGAGCGTCATCGCGATAACGCCTTGTTCGTCGGTTTTGCGCCGGCCGAACATCCGAAGATCGTGATTTCCGTCATGATCGAAAACGGTGAGGCCGGTGGTCGTGTGGCCGGGCCGGTTGTGCGGCAGATCATGGATGCCTGGTTGCTTGACCAGGAAGGTCATCTCAAGCCGCAGTATGCGACACCTGCCAAAGCGCCAGGTGACCCACGCGTCTGACTCAGACCTGCCACTCGGCCCAGCGCTCTACGCCGTCATAGGCCAGCCATGGCACCTCATGGGCCATCCAGATATGCGAGGTGGGCCTGACGCCGGGATCATCGTCCAGCGTCGCCACCCGCACGATCACGTGGGGCTGATGCCCCCGTTCGGCAATCAGATGTGAGCCGCAGCGCGAGCAGAAGCGTCGGAGTTTCCCCGGCGAGGATTCAAAGGATGCCAAAAGCTCTTCACCGTGCGTCCAGCGAAAATGCTCGCGCATCACCCCGGCAGTGGCAACAAACGCAGCTGCGTGTGCCTTGCGACAGCTGTCGCAATGGCAGTGGCTGATGGGCATGTCCAGGCTGTCCACCTGATAGCGCACGGCTTTGCACAAGCAACTTCCATTCAATGGGTCAGTCATAACCTATGGCCAGGTCAAGGAGGGGGTCATCATCATCGCGCACAACGCAAGGTTGCGCATTGGTCGATGTCGCCTACTGTTCAAAGAAGGAGGTGACTCATGCACGTATTAGATCGAATCGAACGCAAAGTCCTGCTCAATGCATCGCGTAAACAGGTTTGGGAGGCTCTCACGGATGCCGAGCAATTTGGCAGCTGGTTCGGTATCGCGCTCAAGGGCAAAACCTTTGTAGCCGGGCAAACTATCGAAGCGCCAATTACTTACCCAGGCTACGAACATGTAGTCTGGAAGGCCAGGATCGAACGCGTCCTGCCGCAAACGCTGTTCTCTTTCTGGTGGCACCCCTTCGCGGTAGAGGAGGGCGTCGACTACGACAACGAAACACCGACCCTGGTGGAGTTCACCATCGAGGATCGCGCCCCAGGTATCCTGCTGCGGGTTGTCGAATCCGGTTTCGACCAGGTTCCCGAAGCGCGGCGCCAGAAGGCGTTCAAGATGAACTCCCGTGGTTGGGATGAGCAGATGGGCAATATCGAAACCTATCTGAGCGAAACCCGACCAGTATGATGGTGGGCAAGGGGGGAGATCAGCCCCCCAACGTAATCACGTTCTAGAAATCAATCGACGCCGACAACTTCGCCGCTCGCGGATCCCCCTGGCTCAGGAACCCGCCCTGGGCCGACTCCCAGTATTTCTGGTTGGCGACGTTCTCTACCGTGGCACCCAATGTCACCTCGCGCTTGTCCACGGCGAAGGTGTAGCGCGCACCCAAGTCGAAGCGGTTCCAGGCCGGCAGGCTCAGGTTGTTGGCCGCGTCGGCGTACTGCCCGCCGGTGCGCAGCATCCCCAACGTGTCTTCAAGGTTGGTACTGCTCCAGCTTGGCGCGTAGTTGGTGCCTGCCGACGGCGCATCCGGTACCTGGGTGATGGTGCCAAGGAACACCGAGTTACGCCCACCGTTGATACGCTGCTTCTGATACACAAAATCACCGGACAGCCGCAACGCATCGCCGCGGTAATCAAGGCCGACGGCAAACAGCTTCGAACGCTGGTTTTCATCATCAATCCCGGTATCGCCTTCGCGCTGGGACAGGTTGACCCGTGCGCCAAACCGGTTGTCTTCGCCGAAGCGCTGGCCAATATCCAGGTGCTCGCCAATCCGGCCATCACTGCTGATGTCGGTGCTGAAACGACGCAGCGGCACATCATCGGCGCGCTTGGGTTGCAGGTTCACACCGCCACCAATACCCGAACCGGTGGGAGTGACGCCATTGATGAAAGCATTGGGGCCCTTGAACACTTCCACTCGCTCCAGGGCATCGGTGGAGATGATCTGGCGAGGCAGGACGCCGTACAAACCGTTATAGGAAATGTCGTCGCCATTCAGCGGCAAGCCACGGATTGCGCTCCGCGTGCGCGTTAACCTGCCGCGTTTGTACGGATGCCGAGTAGAATCACGCCCTGAAAGCGATTCCTGAGGTGCGGTACGGTGGATTTACAGCAGGGTTTTGTCCTGACCCGGCATTGGCGCGATACCCCGGCGGGCACGGAGGTCAGTTTCTGGCTGGCCACCGACCATGGGCCTCGGTGTATTCGACTACCCGTGCAAACTTCGGTGATGTTCATTCCCGAGGTCCATCGAAAGCCGCTTGATTGGCTGCTCAAGGGCGAGCGCGATCTGGAGTTGCGTGCGCTGCAACTGTGCGACTTCCACCATCGCCCGGTCCTTGGCCTCTATGCCCGTCAGCACCGCCAGTTGATGGACATCGAAAAGCGCCTGCGCAGCGCCGGGGTGGATGTCTACGAAGGCGACGTACGACCGCCCGAGCGCTACATGATGGAACGCTTTATCACCGCCCCGGTGTGGTTCGGCGGCACGGCGGATGCCGGCGGTGTCTTGCTTGACGCGCAGATGAAGCCCGCGCCCGACTACCGCCCGCGATTGAAATTGGTGTCGCTGGACATCGAGACCACCGCCCAGGGTGATCTGTATTCCATCGCTCTCGAAGGCTGCGGCGAGCGCCAGGTGTACATGCTCGGCCCGCCAAATAAAACCGACGCCGTGGACTTCAAGCTCGACTATTGCGACACCCGCGCACAATTGCTCGAACGCCTCAACCAATGGCTGGCCACCTTTGATCCCGACGCGATCATCGGCTGGAATGTGGTGCAGTTCGATCTGCGCGTCCTGCATGAACACGCCCAGCGCCTGAACGTGCCACTGTTGCTGGGGCGTGGCGGTGAAGCCATGACCTGGCGCGAGCACGGCAGCCGCAATCATTACTTCGCAGCGGCGGCGGGGCGCTTGATCATCGATGGGATCGAAGCGCTGCGCTCGGCGACCTGGAGCTTTGAATCCTTCAGCCTGGAAAACGTCGCGCAAACCCTGCTCGGCGAAGGCAAAGACATCTGCACCCCATATCAACGCATGGATGAGATCAACCGCATGTTCGCCGAGGACAAGCCCGCCCTGGCGCGCTACAACCTCAAGGACTGCGAGCTGGTCACGCGGATTTTCGAAAAGACCGAGCTACTCAAATTCCTGCTCGAACGCGCCAGCGTCACCGGTTTGCCGGCCGACCGTAACGGCGGCTCGGTGGCCGCCTTCACCCACCTGTACATGCCGTTGATGCACCGCCAGGGTTTCGTCGCGCCGAACCTGGGCGACAAACCGCCCCAGGCCAGCCCTGGCGGGTTTGTCATGGACTCCCGCCCGGGCCTCTACGAATCGGTGCTGGTGCTGGACTACAAAAGCCTTTACCCGTCGATCATCCGCAGTTTCCTGATCGACCCGGTGGGCTTGATCGAAGGCCTCAAGCATCCCGACGACAGCGACTCGGTAGAGGGCTTTCGCGGCGCGCGTTTCTCCCGCACCCGGCACTGCCTGCCGTCCATCGTCACGCGCGTATCCGAAGGCCGTGAAGAGGCCAAGCGCGAGCACAATGCGCCGCTGTCCCAAGCCCTGAAAATCATCATGAATGCTTTCTACGGCGTGCTCGGCTCCAGTGGCTGCCGGTTCTTCGATACGCGGTTGGCATCGTCAATCACCCTGCGTGGGCACCAGATCATGCGCCAGACCCGCGAGCTGGTGGAGGCCCAGGGCTACGAAGTGATCTACGGCGACACCGACTCCACCTTCGTCTGGCTCGGCAGCGCCCATTCCCCGCAGGACGCCAATCGTATCGGCCTGGCGCTGGTGCAGCACGTCAACGACTGGTGGCGCACGCACCTGAGCACTGAATACGGCCTGCAAAGTGCACTGGAGCTGCAATACGAAACCCACTTCAGCCGCTTCCTGATGCCGACCATCCGTGGCGCGGAGGAGGGCAGCAAGAAGCGCTACGCCGGTTTGGTCGTACGCGACGATGGCAGCGAAGAGATGATCTACAAGGGCCTGGAAACCGTGCGCAGCGACTGGTCGCCCCTGGCCCGGCAATTTCAGCAGGAACTCTACCAGCGCATCTTCCATCGTCAGCCCCATCAGGACTACATACGCGATTACGTGCGCCGTACCCTGAGCGGCGAATTCGACGAGTTGCTGATCTACCGCAAGCGCCTGCGCCGGCCCTTGCACGACTACGAACGCAACGTGCCGCCCCATGTACGCGCGGCACGCCTGGCGGACGAATACAACGACCGCCTGGGGCGCCCGCGCCAGTACCAGCGCGGTGGCTGGATCAGCTATGTGATCAGCGTCAATGGCCCCGAACCCCTGGAAGTGCGGCAAGCGCCCATCGACTACGACCACTACGTGACTCGCCAACTGCAGCCCGTTGCAGACGCCATACTGCCATTCGTCAATGATGATTTCGGCACCCTGGTGGGCGGGCAGATGGGGCTATTCTAGGTTCTGGACCACTGTCCCTATCGCCCATCGCTCAGGAGGAAACGCCCATGTACACACTTTATGGCACCGACGAATCCGGTTCCTGCATGATCGAAATCGCGCTGCAGCGCTGCGCAGTGCCATGGCATCGCGTGGACGCCAGTTCCTGGCAGGACGGCGAGGGCAGCGACGCCCTTGCACGTATCAATCCACTCAAGCAGATCCCCACCCTGGTCACCCCCAATGGCCAGGTACTGACCGAAAGCGCCGCGATCCTGATCCACCTGGGCCTGGAGTATCCCAAGGCCCAGTTACTGGCCGGCGATCGTGCGCAGATCCTGCGCGGCTTGTTGTACATCGCCGCCAATTGCTATTCGGCGATCGGCATCATCGACTACCCGCAACGCTGGTTGGGGAATGCCGATGAAGCGCAGCAAGCGCAACTGGTCAGCGGCACACGGCGCTACCTGCACCAGGCTTGGGTCGTGTTTGCCGATCAGTTTGCCGGCCAGCTGTTTACCCCGAGCAACGCGCCGAATGCACTGGGCATCATGGCGGCGGCAGTGTCGCGTTGGGATGAGGCGCGCGAGGTGCTCGGCAACCTGGCGCCGGGCTTTGCGCAGAGCCTGGAGCAGGTAGACGCTGACCCTGTCGTGGCCCCCGTATTTGCCCGGCATTGGCCGCAGTGGAAGGTCTCGTAACCGGAAGAAACAATGGCCAGGCGACTGTCCAAGCCCTTGCGTAGCGGGCGTCCTGACCTACTCTTCTCAAAGTGATGTAGGAATCATCCTTGAATTTGACTGTCGCAGACATGAAACTCAAGAACCCTGCATGGAATTCAAAGGAGGTGCGCATGCTCATCCGGTCGCTGACCCTGGCTACCTTGATGGCTTTTACGGGGCCGTTGTTGGCCGCTGATGATATCAACCCGCTCAAGCAAGACCTGGGCAAGGCCCGGCCGCTGGTCGTGGTGGAGCTGGACTCCGGCAACGACACCTTGGCGACCGTCAAGAAGCAGTTGGACGAGCCGGCCACCAAACAGTCCTTTGAAGAACGCAGCATGGTGTTCTACACCGTGAAGTTCGGCAGCATCGGCGCCGAAGGGGAGAAGTTCGCCAAGGACCCCAAGGACAACAAGAAGCTCACGCCACCGGAAACCAACGCGCTGATCCGTGCCCTCAAACTTGGAGCGGGCAGCGGCACCAAGGTGATTCTGATCGGCAAGGATGGCGATAAAAAACTGGAGAAAACCGTACCGCCGGATACCCTCGATCTGAAGGAGTTTTTCAGCGCCATTGACCAGATGCCGATGGCCGAGAAAGAAGCGGCGGCGCCGGTTGCGCCAGAACCTGTACCTGCTCCGGGCAAGAACGCTCCCAAAGCGGGTAAGGCAGCCAAACCGGCGGCGCCGCAAACGCTGGATGACTGAGTCTGTGCAGGAGCTGGCTTACCAGCTCCTGCGCAGGCCGTTGCGGCGCGGGCTCCAGTTCACTGTTTCCACGGTTTGAACCATCCAGCCAACCCTCCCAATACCAGGGCCGCCGTCACGGTACTCAAGCCCAGTTGCCAGCCGTCGTTTTGCAGTGGGTGCAAGATAACGGCTGCAAAGCCCAGTGATACCGCACTCAGCCCCCATTGCAGCGGCCAGCCCAGTTGGCCAAGCAATTGCTGGCGTTGCATCAGCAGCAGGTTGGTGACGATAACCCCGCCCAGCGCCGCCAGGGCGATACCGGGCAAACCCAAAAAGTACGGCAGCAGCACCAGCAGCAAAGCGTTGACCCCGCTGCCCAGCAGTTCGCAGCGCAAGGGCAGGCGCGTGTCGCCGCTGGCATAGGCGTAGCGGGCGAGCATGGCGTTCCAGGCGCCGAACACCAAGGGCGTTGCGAACCAGGCCAGCAGCGCGGGCAATGGGCCGTCGGCGCTTTGGGTGGGCATCAGCAGATGAATCAGTACCGGGCTGGCGCCGATCAGGCCGAGGGCGGCGGGCAGGCTGAGCAGGGTCGCCGCATCCAGGCCCCGACGCAGCAGGGCCAGGCGTTGCTGGCCTTGTTCGCCGCTCATCATGCCCAGCAGGACCTGGTTAAGGCTCATCAGCGCGATCAATGGCAGGTTGATCAACTTGCGGGCGAGGTTGACCCAAGTGACGGCGCCTTCCCCCAGATAACTGGCGATCAAACGTTCGAGCAGCGCCAGACCCTGGCTGGCGACATTGCTGGCCAACAACGGCCCGATGCGCCCCAGCAGTTCGCGGCCCGCCAGCTTGTCGCCAGTGACTTGCCATGGCCGCCAGCCGAACGACCACACCGGCGCCAGCAGCGGCAGGCACATCAAGACACTGCCGGCAAAAAAGCTCATGGCCAGCTCGCCGCTGTCGCTTGCGCTGCCACGGATGAAAAGGTACAGCACCGGCGGCAGGTTAAAAAGCAAAGAGCCCAGCCCTGGCAGCACAAAACGTTGACGTGCCTGCAAGGGAATACTGAACAACCCATGCATCACCAGGCCCGGCGCGCAGGCCGCCAGCCAGCGCAAGTTGGCCGCGGCTTCGGCATGGGCCGCAGCGTCCAGGCCAGGGCCGATCAGGCGCACCCACAGCGGCGCGCCCAGTGCCAGGATGGCAAACAGGGCCAGGCCCACCCCCAGCAGGCGTGGGGACAAGCTGGCCAGCCAGGCTTGCTGGCGTTGTGGGTCGCGTTGTTGATACAGGGGCAGGGCCGCCGCCGCGAGCAACCCGGCGGCCAGGGTCATGCGCAACGCTTCGGGCAGAAACACCGCCACCAGAAACCCGTCGCTGCGACTGCCCGCGCCCCAGGCCGCTACCAACAACCATTCGCGGGCAAAACCGGCGACCAGCCCGGCAAGCGTCGCTACGGTCAGCCACAGTGTGCTGCCGAACATCAGTGGAACAGGGTGAACAAGCCTTTGCCACCCACCTTATAGTTCAGATCATGGCAACGCTCGCCCATGATTTTGGCCCCGGAACCGCCAATGATTTTGTAGGGGGCTACTGCCTTGGCCACCACGGTATTGGCGCTGATCACCGAACCATGGCCCAGGTGCGTGCCGTAGCCGATCAACGCTCGGCTGCCGATCCACACGTAGTCGTCGATGTAGATTGGCCCGGAAATCGACCAGAACTCCGGCGCCTGCAAATCATGACTGCCGGCAATGATCAGCACATGGGAGGCAATCGCCACGTGGTTGCCGATCACCAGCCCGGCGCGGGCATCCACCTGGCAATGCCAGCCGATCACCGTATCGTCACCGACTCTCAAATTGTGGATGCCCAACACTTCGGTGTTGCGCCACAAGCTGGAGCCTTTACCGATCTTCGCGCCGCCCAGGCGCAGCCAGGCGATGCGCACATGGTGGCTGGGGATCTTGTTGATCAGAATGTTGTAGGCCATGTCCCAGGCGTTGCGCCAGCGATCCTTGATCGTTGCCCAGTTTTTGCCGTAGCGCGGCAACAGCTGGCCCGGCAGGTCCTGTTTCATACGACGGAACAAAAGGCGGGCCACCGGCTGCTCAAGGACAGGTTCCAGGTCAATGGAATTTATCCAGAAACGCTTGTTGTCTCCTTCGCCCTCTTCAAACACCACGTCGTTGGCCAGGCACCAGTCCAGCGCCGCTTCCAGGTCCGGCAGGCTCACGCCTATTTCAGCGGCCAGTGTGGGGAGGCGGTCGCGCAAATCGGTGGAGTGAATCATCCGGTGCTTCATGGTTGGTTATCCTTTGGCGCAATAGCAGCAACAGGAGCGGTAATGGAGGGGCGCAGACGCACCTGTTGCAGGCTCATGCCCATCAACAGCCAGAACAGCGCGATCAGTACAAAGGTGAAGCTGAAATAGTGGTCGAAAATCCCGGTCAGCAGCGCCGCCATCACGCCGCAGATGCACCCCAGCCACAGGGCGTTGTCGGCGGTGACCTTGCGCACCTGGCCCAGGGGCCGCACTTCGCGCCACCACAACAGGGTGACGGTGATAAACAGCAGCATCCCCGGAATGCCGACCTTGTAGATGAAGTTCAGCCACAAGTTGGAGATGCCCAACAGGTTGGTGCCGGGCACCGGCGGGTCGATCTTGAAGCCGATCCCCAGGGGGTACGTCGACATCGCTTCGGGGAATCTTGCGTACTCATCGAAGCGGATTTCGGTACTGGCGTTGGTGGACGAGAAGATGGTCAGCAAGCGCTCCTGCAACGGTGGATAGAACATCACCAGCGCAACCCCAAATGCCACGCCGATCCCGATGATGCGCCCGCTGTTGGGCACGCGCTTGTAGGTCAGCCAGATCAGCACCAGCGCCAGGGCCACGATGGCGCCACGGGAAATACTCAGCAGCAGGCCGGCACAACCCAGCACCGCCACCGCCAGGCCCAGCGCCCGCCGCCAGCCGCTGCGGGTCCAGCCGTAGAACAGCGCCAGGGGGATAAACAGCACCAGCACGCCACCGGTCAGGTTGGGGTGTACCCAGGGCGAGGCCATACGCGTGTAGTTGGCGGAGAAAATATCCTTCACCGCTTCGGGGTGGGCGTACTTGAGGTCGGTAAGCACCTGGATCATCGACATCGCATTGCGCGTCTTCAGGAACATGAAGATCGACAGCAGCAGCATTGCCAGGTTGCCCAGCAGCAGGGCGACCACCAC
The DNA here is from genome assembly GCF_001439735.1 of Pseudomonas paralactis. GTDB lineage: Bacteria > Pseudomonadota > Gammaproteobacteria > Pseudomonadales > Pseudomonadaceae > Aquipseudomonas > Aquipseudomonas paralactis. The sequence goes on along the minus strand of NZ_JYLN01000012.1, from coordinate 92,526 downwards.
CTTGTCGCGGTCGGCGTCGGTGCGCAGCAGCAACGGCACGATAAACAGCAACGACAGGTTCATCAGCCAGCGTACCCAGTTCACCGGCCCGTTGCCTTCGGCATGGATGATGACCATGCCCCAGATAAACGGAATAGCGCTGAACAGCATCAGCCACATCAGCGCGCGCTCGGTCGGACGCCACAGGATCAAGCCGCGGGTCTTGCCGATAAACGATTGCCAGAACACCCCGACCCAGGTCAGCCCCAACACCGCTTCGCTGATGGTGGTGCGGACCCCCAGCTCCAGCGTGGTGTAGGGAATGCTGGTGGCCAACACCGCGAAAATCAGCAAGCCCCACAGGGGAAAGCGGATCAGGGTCAAGGCCACAGCTGCGCCGACCACGACCAGCAAGGCCTTGATCGGCGACAGGGCCAGCAGCAAAATGCCGAAGACCAGACCCAGGAGCAGGCTGATGAATTTTCCTGGCAGCATTAGCGGTCCAATTCCTTGAGCAAAGTATCCAGGCGCGAGCGATAGGCCGGTTCGGCAAATTGCCGGGCCCAGGCGCGCTGCGTTTCGGCGTCTGCCGGGGTCTTCGCGGCAGCCAGTTGCTGCATGACGGTCTGCAATTGCCTGGCGTCGTGTGGGTCGAAGCGCGGGGCGTCGGGCGGCGCGACTTCGTCCAGGGCGGAACCGTATGCCACCGCCACTGGGGTGCCGACACTCAAGGCTTCCACCACCGGCAACCCAAAGCCCTCGGCAAAAGACGGCTGCCACAGGCAGGCGGCATGACGGTAGAGGGCTTGCAGTTGGCCGTCGGATAAACCGCTGCACCAATGCAGGCCCGGCAGTTCGCCAAGGGCTGGCGGCACATCGCTGGCGTGGCCTACCAGCACCAGGTCCGGTACCTCAGGGTTCGCCGCACGGCAGGCCTGCCATTGGCGCAGGAAAAACACCATGTTCTTGCGCGGCTCCCGTGTGCCCACCACCAGCCAGTAACGCGCCGGCAGGTTGTCTGGCAGCGGCTCTGGCGCGGCATTCAATTCTGGTACCAGGTTGCTCAATACCCGGAACTTGGCCCGCGCCCAGGGGAATACGCGGGCGGCTTCGTTGCAAGAAAACTGCGAAGGGCACCACACTCGGTCAGCCTGCCACACCGACCAGGCAATCGAGGCGCCGTCGATCAAGCGATAGGCCAGGGCCTTGAGCCGGGAGCGATGGAAGTTACGCTGAGTCAGCTGAAACAGGTCATGCAGCACCAGGACATAGCGGGTGCCGGCGGGTTTGCGGCACAGTGGCAAGCCCATATTGGCCGTGGCGATGTGCAGGTCGATCTGCTGCTCGTGCAAGGCTCTGGGCAAAAACTTGCGCTCAAATCGAAAGCGCACCTGCGGCCGCTGCAGGCCATCGAGCGGGCTGGCCCAGGGTGGGCAAGTGGCGGTCGTGCGTTGCAGGTGGTCCAGGGGCGCTTCAGTGAACAGCACCACCTCGGTGTTGCCTCGTGCGCGCAGGGCATCTTCCAGCGCCAGGACCTGGCGGGCGATGCCCGACGAGGGCGCAACCGTGGCGGGGCGATAGTCCAGGGCTACGCGCATGGCTGAGACTCCTTGGAAGTGAGCAAGGTGTGGTAGATGTGCTCCAGTTCGTCACCGGCCACCGCCCAGTCGTGATAGTGCCGCGCATAGTCGCGTGCTGCATCGGCCAGTTGCCGGGCCAGCGGCGGTTCATCCAGCAGGCGCACGATGGCGTCGGCCAGGGCCTCAGCGCTTTCGCCCGCCAGGTAATGCGCCTGTGGCTGCACCGCCAACCCGGAAACTCCCTGGGCCGTGCTGACCAGCGGCAAGCCGGCGGCCATCGCCTCCAATACCTTGAGCTTGGAGCCGCCGCCATGGCGCAACGCGGCGACAAAACCGGTGCAGCGCCGTTGCAGGTCGCACAGATCGGGAACAAACCCCAGCCACTCGACACGTTCATCCGGCCAGCGGTCGCGCCAGTGTTCGGGCAAGCCGTAACCGGCCACCGCCAGGCGCGCGGTCGGGCACCGCAGCCAGACTCGGGGGAAGATCTCTTCAAGCAGCCACTGCACGGCGTCCAGGTTGGGGGCGTATTCGTAGTTGCCGACAAACAACAGACGCTGGCTTAGCGCATCGGCACTGACCTGGGCGAAGGCACGGCTGTCGACCCCATTGACCACCACGCTCACCGGCGTTGCAGACAACGGTCGCATGGCCTGGGCATCGGCCTCGGTCACCGCGATCACATGGGCGGCGGCATCGAACGCCTTGCGCTCCCATTGCCGGCAGCGCCATTGGTCATACTGCACAAAAGGCGCGGCCCACCTGGGAAAACGGTCATAAGTGGCGCCGCCCAAGCTCGATTCCAGGTTGTGCTCGGTCAGCACAAACGCGCGCTGGCGTTGCTGCAAGGTGCGCAGAAACGGTTGCAGGCTGTAGCTGTGTTCCACTTGAATCACGTCCCAGTGTTCGTTCAACAGTTGCGCAAATTGGGCCTGCAACGGCGCCGACAGGCCATTGACCGTGGTCAACAGCGGCCAGGGTGCGAATACGCCCGCGAGCAGAGTCATCGGGTGTTTCAGTGGCCGGCGCGGCACCACGATCAGGCGTTCGAGCAACGGTTCAAGGGCGGCGTACACCGCGTCATCGGCCGGTGTCTTCGATTGCGCCAGCAGCGTGATGCGATGTCCGCGTTCACTCAAGGTGCGCAGCAAATGGTACTGGCGGGTCTTGCCGCCGCTGGTGGTTGGCCACGGCAGGTAGGGCACAATCCATAGGATTCTCATGTACAGCTCTCCATACCCGGGGCTACCACACCAGTATCTGCAAACTCGGCTTCACCGCTGGGCGAATACCGTTGTCGTCGCTCAGGGTTTGCCGGGCTCCGGTCAGCGGGTCCAGCAGTTCTGCGCGCTTGATGTTCGGCAGGCTGATGGTGTTGCCTTTGGCACTCCAATACATCAGCAGGTGTTTTCCGTCAGAGCGGGTCCAGGCCACGCTGTAGAAACTGTCCGGCACATCCTCAAGCTGCGGCGTGGTGCCGGGTTTAAGGGAGGGGCCGGTGATGTCCAGGAAGCGGGCGAGGGCGGTGTACACCGGCTTCGGTTCGCCGTCCAGGTTCAGCAGGCCGTAGTGCTGGTCGCGTGGCGAGGCGCGTTGGTCGAGGTCGGACAGCGCGAACAGGAAAATCTTCTGATAGTCCTGGGACGCCATCAACGCCAGGCGGCGCAAGGTGTAGTCGGCCTGCCCGTCGATACCGATCAGGTCCTGCATTTCCTTGGGGCCGGCGTAGCTGGACCAGCCCCACTCGGTGGCCCATACGTTCTTGATCCCGGCGCCGTGCAGCATTGAGTTGAGTTGATCACCGCGCAGCAGCACTTCGTTCTTGCCCGGCTCATCGGTTTCCGGGGTCATCGAATAAGGGTGATAGGCCGCGACCATGCCCAGGTTTTGCACACCCAGCGCGCCGAGTGCTTCGAACATCAGGGTTTTGCCACGCGGCGGCATTTGGCTGTAGTACGCCATGCCGCCCATGACCTGCAGTTTGCCGGGCGCGGCAAGGTTCAGGGCCTGGTGACTGGCCAATAACAATTGCCCGTACTCCTTGGCGTCGACTTTGGGGCGCCAGTTGTTCGGCAGGTTCTGCTCGTTCCACACCTGCCAGGCATCAATATTGGGGTAGCGCTTGGCCAGGAGTGCCAGGCGCAGCGCGTAGATTTCGGGGTCCCGCGGGCGATACTGGTCCTGGAACTTCGCGCCCTTGGGGGCGGTGGTGATAAAGGGCGCCGAGCCCACCAGGTAAAACACCGAGCGAATTTTTTCAGCGGTCAGGGTGCGCTCCAGTTCATCGAAGGTGCTGAGCTGATAACCGTCTTCTTCGGGCTCCAGGCGATCCCAGTGCAGGTCGACCCGCACCCATTGCAACCCAAGCTTCTTGTATTGCTTGATCTGCTGGCGGTACTGCTCGGGCGTGAACCACAGAAAGTGCGCGTTCACGCCAAGGAAATCCTTCCAGACTACGCCGCGCTCCGGGGCCAGGTTCACCGGCTGTGCATCGACTTTTTCACTCGACAGCAGAGCGCCACCGACGGCGATTGCCAGCACCAGCGGCAGATAGCGCCACATCGGGCGAACAGATGAAATACTCATCGCAACGGCTCCTCACAAGCATCCCGAAATAATTCGGCAAAACGTTGGGCCGTAGTGGCCCACTGGCGTTGGTGGCCGATTTCCCCGGCCCGTGCAGCCCATTGCCGGGCCTGTTGCGGGTCGAGAATCAAGCGGTTCAAGGCGCTGCTCAAGGAATCGATGTCGCCCTGCTGATAGGTGATGCCATTGCCGCCGGCCACCTCTTCAGCAAAGGCACGGGCATTGGAGGTAATCACCCCGCGCCCGCAAGCATTGGCCCACGACAGCGCGCCGCTGGTGCCCCGCATCTGTCCCAGGAAACCGAGTTTTTTCGACTCGCGGTAGGGCAGCACCATCACATGGTGCCCCTGGATCGTCGCGGCGATCTGCGCCGAGGGCAGGTCCAGCTGCCAGTCCACCACATCCTCCAGGTGCAGCGCGCTGATCTGCTGGCGCAGGCCGTCGAGGTAGTTGCCGGCCGGGTCGAAGGTCATTTCCGGGGCGGTGCCACCGGCCAGGGTCAGGCGCACCTGGCCTCGGCATTGCGGGTGGGCGGCCAGTGACTGGGCCAGGGCCTGGAGCAGGTCCTCAATGCCCTTGCCGCGATAGATAAAACCGAAATACAGCAGACGCAGCGGCGCAAGCGGCGGCATGTCCTGGGGGGCGATGGGCAGGTTGCCGTGGGCAATCACCGCCACTTGTTGCGGGCGCAGACCCATGCGTTGGCGCAGGCAGTCGCCGCCCAGGCGGGTGAGGGTGATCAGCCGGCGCATACCTTTGGCCAGGCGCCGTTCTTCGTGCAAGGTCAGCGGGTCGGCCAACAGCGCGGCAGCCTGCGGCAGCGGGTGGGGCAGGCGTTCGAGCAGGGTCAAGGGGAAAAACAGCTTGGCCCGGCGCCAGATCAAGCGTTCCGGGTCATGCACGGTGGCGGTCAAAGGCAGTTGCGGTTGCGCTCGACGCAGGTAGTTGAGCGCCTGGAACTCACCGAAGCGCCCACCCCCCAGTTCGGCATGGACCAGGTCCACACTGCGCCAGTCAAAGGCTTGCAAGCGTTGCAACTGTTCAGCCAGGTCCTGGCAGCCCGCGAGGGGGGTCACCACCTCAAGGCCCAGTTCGATCAGCGCGTTGCGCAGATGCGCGGCGTAATCGGCGATCCCGGTCTGTTCCGGCGGCAGGGGAGCCAGCAATGCAATACGCATCAGGCCGCACCGCGCCAGCTGTTGATTCGCGCCAGGACCTTGGCCGGTACTTCGAAGCGGCGACGGTTGAGGATCATGCCGTCGACCTTGCCGAAGGCGGTGGTCAGCAGCGACACCGCGTTTTCGATGGTCGGTACGGTGCTGGTGCGAGCTTCGATCACCAGCACGATCTGGTCGGCACGGCGCAGCGTCAAGAAGGCCTGCGGGTTGGACGACAAGGCCGAGGCGTCCAGCAACAGCACTTCACCCGCCGTGGGCGCGTTTACCCCATCGACCGAGACGCGATGGCCACGCTCTTCCAGCAGGCGCTTGAGCTGCTCGATGATAAACGTCACGCCCTCGCCATGCCGCGCCGAGGTCAGGCCCAGGGCAAAGCCTTCACTGGCGATGCGCTCCAGGGGCAGCAGGCTGTACAGGCGATAGAGGCTGGCGGTGACGGCGGCCGGCGTGGCGTCTTGCACATCGGGGATGCTGCTCCACAGCGGCACCTGGAACATCTCCTGCAATCGTGTGCCGTCGTGGATGCGCTGGTCCAGCAGGTACAGGACATAGATGGTCAAAAAGCCCACGGCCACGCCGGCGGGAATGGCGAACAGCAGAATCAGCAGGCTCTTGGGAAACACACGTGACGGGTTCAGGGTGGCGTGTTCGATCAGGGCGATGTTGCTGATCTGGCTGTTGTCCAGTTCGTGATCGATACGCGCCTGTTCCAGATTGTCCGAGTACAAGGCGTAGCTTTTTTCGGCGGCGCGCAGTTGCTGGCTCAGCTTGTTGAGTTCCGGCTCATCGGTCATCGCCTTGTCACGCTGGTCGCGCAGCTCGGCGAGGGTCTTGTCGTAGTTCTCGATTTCCCCGGCCAGTTTGCGCTCTTGCAATTGGGCGTCGATCACTTGCTGTTTGACGTTGATCACCAGGCTGTTGGGCGCGGTGTTTTGCGAGCGTTCCAGGCGCGTGGCTTCCTGAGCGCTGAGCGCTTCCAGGTCGCGGATGTTCTGCTCGATCTGATTGACCTGCGGTGTGCCGGGCAGGTAGGTGCGCAACAGGCGTGCGCGTTCCACTTGCAGCGTATTGAGCTGGCGCTTGAGATCCAGTTGAGTGGGGTTGAGGCTGGTTTCGCGCATCGTCACCACATCTGCCGGCTGGCTCTTGATCTGCTGGCTGGCGTTGGCCAGGAGGCTGCGAATCCCCGAGATCTGGTTCTGGGCGCTGACCTTGGCATCGGTGACACGGTCGATCTGGCTGGTGAGGTTTTTCAGGCGCGCATCGACGCTGATCGAATCGATCTGCTTCAAGCGGCCTTGCAGCTGGTCCTTCAAGCTTTGGATATTTTCCGCCACCTTGGCGCGTTCGGTTTCATAAAAGGTATGCAGGCTCTTGCGCCCAAGAATCCGGGCACGCTCTTCAAGGTAGGCGTTGACCCATTCCTCGACGATTTTTTGCGCCACCGCCGGGTCGTCCCAGGTGAAGGAAATCTCGATCACTGAAGAGCCTGGCTCGTGACCGGCTTTGAAGTTCTTCTCCAGCGAGGTCGCCAGGCGTTCCAGCGGGCTTTGTTTCTCGGCAAGGCCCACAGCCTGCAGCACACTGCGTATGCCATTGATGACTTCGCCAAGGCCCTTCTTGATGTAGAACTTGGTGACCTTCCAGAAGCCTTGCGGCGGTTCGGAGGTCATCGCCATATAGCGCTCGGCGACGATATGCACGATGGGCCGGCCGGTGAGCATTTTTTCTTCGTCGACAATCGGGTCGTGCTGGGTACTCGGGGCAATCAGCGTCTGGCGGTTGGCGGCTTCGATCGGCAAGGTGGTGTTGTCCCGCCCCGGCTTGACCAGCAAGCGCGCGTCGGACTCGTAGCGAGCCGGCAGCAGGAAGGCACCCAGCACCGCGACGACGATCGTGGTGATCACTGCCAGTTTGAATTCGCGGCGGTAGATGAAAAACAGCCGCAGCAGGTCGCGAAGAGAGCGGATTTCGATCACAGGATCACTCCATGGATGGGGAGGTGAAAGCTTCTATTTGTTGGAAGGGTGTGATCATTAATGACTAAAAACATGTACCACCCCGACAGTCGACGTTGTTGCCGCTATTTTTCACGTCACTCTGGTTTAGGTCGTAGTTCAAGCCCACACCAATCCCTTTATTGATCGGAAACAGCTTGGTGAAGTACATATCCACAGCCTCCACCGTCGCGCCGATGCCCGACTGCGGCACAAAGATCAAGTCGCCGCGCTGCAGGGCCACCCGCGGGTGATTGGGGTTGGTCAACATGCTCTCCAGGCTGATGAAGTACGTCCTGTACTTGCCATCCGGCCCGGTGCGCAGCAAGGCTACGTTGGAGGCATCCGCCGAGGGCAATACACCACCGGAACTGAGCAGCGCCTGCTCGACGCTGACGTTGCCGGCCAGGTCAAAAAACGCCGGGTTGGACACCGCACCGCCGATAAACACCTTGTTGCTCGGTGCGCTGGCGATGTTCACCGTCACCGCAGGTTCGCGGTAGATGCGCTTGTACTTCTCGGTGATTTCCTTGCCCAGGTCTTCGGGCGTGCGCAAGGCGGCCTTGACCCGGCCAATATTGGGCAGCGAGATCACGCCGTCGGGGCGCACCACGAACACGGTCATGTCATCGGCCGCCGCCGGTTCCTGGGCATCGCGCACGATCCGCAGCGAGTCGCCGCTCTGGATCAGCACCTGCGGCGGTGGCAGGTCGGCCAGGGTCAGCGCCGCTTGATGGCCGGCCTTGAGCGTATTGTTGTCAGGAAGCGGCACCCGTGCGGGGGTCGAGCAACCCGCCAGCCAGATTGAGGCACTCAAGAGGCTGAGCAGGGTAAGACGGGAACGTCGGTTGATAGTCTTCATGACGGCTCAAGTCCAGTAGGTGGAAAACATGCCCAGGCGCCGTTTAAGCGAGTTGGGCAAGTGGCGTTCAAGGTGGCCGAGGCGATAACCCAGCAATTTAAAGGCACTGCGCACCACCACTTCCGGCGCACGGTGCAGCGCGTTGGCCTCGCGCAATGCGCGCAGTTCGGCCAGCACATAACGTTTCCCTTCGCCGCCGGCGTCGCCGAACGCCTGGCGAATCCACGGCTCGCGGCCGTAGAACACACCGATATCGAAGTAACGCTTGAACTCTTCCAGCAAGCGGTAATCGTGGGAGTGATACACCTGCGCGCTGGCGGCGTAGCGCACCTGGTAGCCGGCCAGCACCATGCGGGCGGCGACATAGGCGTCTTCGCTGCCAATCACATCCTGGGGGAAACCGCCCACCGCCTGCAGGGCGCTGCGCCGGTACACCGAAAACGAGTCGGAGCTGAAGCAGGTCTTGATGCCCAAGTGCGGTGCATCGGCCAGGCTTTTGCTGCGGCTGGTCGCCGGGTAATTGAAGTGCCGCGACTGCGCCCCCAGCACCCCGGCGCCGGGGTGCGGCAGTTGCCGTCCATAGGCCACACCATTGAGCGGCTCCAGTTGCAGCTCGCTGATCAGGTTGGCGAAGGTTTCGGCCGTGGCCGGGATCGCGTCCTGGGTCATGACGATCAAGGCGTCGCCGCCCACCTGCTCACTGGCCCAGCGCCGAGTGCCGCCGTGGTTGAAGTCGCGGGCATCAATCACCTCCACCCGTGCGCCAAACTCGCGAAAGCGCGCTACGGTGTCATCGCTCGATGCGCTGTCGACCACCAGCATTTCGTCCGGTTGCAGGGTTTGCATGCGCAGCGCCGGCAGCAGGCGGTCCAGATGGCTCGCCGCGTTGCGGGTGGGGATGATCAGGGACGTGCGCATCAGGGTTTCTCTTCCACCGGCGCGCGGCCGTAGATGTCGTCATAACGCACGATGTCGTCTTCACCCAGGTACTCACCGCTCTGTACCTCGATCATCACCAGGTCGATGATGCCGGGGTTGGTCAGGCGGTGTTTGTGCCCGGCGGGAATGTAGGTGGACTCGTTCATATTGAGCAGGATCTCGCGCTCGCCATTGGTGATCATCGCTGCGCCGCTGACCACTACCCAATGCTCGCTGCGGTGATGGTGCATTTGCAGAGACAGCGAGCCTTTGGGCTTGACCACGATGCGCTTGATTTTGAAACGTGTGCTTTCTTCCAGCACGGTGTAGGTGCCCCAGGGCCGGGTGACGGTGCGATGCAGGCTGAAGGCCGGGTGATTCTGGCGCTTGAGTTCGGCGACGATATGGCGCACGTCCTGGCTGCGATGCGCGTCGGCGATCAACAGGGCGTCCGGGGTGTCGACGATGATCAGGTCACGCACGCCCACGGCGCCGAGTACGCGCTTGGGCGAGTCGATGTAGCAGTTATGCACGTCGTGCAAGATCGCCTCGCCATTGATCTGGTTGCCATTGTCATCACTGGGGGTGAGTTGGCGCAGCGCTTCCCAGGAGCCGATATCGCTCCAGCCGATATTGCAGGGCACGACCGCGACCTTTGCGGATTTTTCCATCAGGGCCACGTCGATGGAGATGTCCGGCGCGGTACCGAAGCCTTCCGGGCTCAGCTCACGCTGGCGACTGCTGCTGTTGTGCAGGCTCTGGCTGTGCTCCAGCGCGGCCTTGGCGGCGTCCAGGACTGCCGGGGCGTGGCTGGCCAATTCTTCCAACAGGCTGGCCGCCTTGAAGCAGAACATGCCGGCGTTCCACAGGTGCTTGCCGCCATCCAGATAGCCTTGGGCGGTGGCCAGGTCGGGCTTTTCGACAAAGCGCCGGACCTGAAACCCTGCACCCAACGCTGCGCCTTGTTCGATGTAGCCAAAGCCGGTTTCGGCACGGTCAGGCTGGATGCCGAAGGTCACCAGGTACCCGGCCTCGGCCAGCGCACGGGCTTTTTCCACCGCTTGGGCAAAGGCCGTCTCATCAAGGATCAGGTGATCGGCGGGCATCACCAGCAACTGCGCCTCAGCGCCGAAATGCTCCTGCACATGCAAGGCGGCCACGGCAATGGCGGCGGCGGTGTTGCGGCCAAACGGCTCCAGCAGCAGTTCAAGGGCCAGTCGCTGGATGTTCACCGCGCGGTAGTCGTCGAGGGTGCGAAACAGCAGGTCGCGGTTGGTCACCGTCAGAATGCTCTGCACCCCGGGCAAGCGGCTGGCGCGCAGGAAGGTCTTTTGCAGCAGGCTTTGGTCGTCGCGCATACGCATAAAGGGCTTGGGCATGTTCTGCCGCGAAACCGGCCACAGCCGCGTGCCCGAACCACCGGAGATGATGCAGGGAATCAATCCGTTAAGAGGGTTCATCAATAGACTTCCTTGGTGGAAAGGACGGCCGGGACCGTCATGAAAACGATGTACAGATCCAGCCACACCGACCATTTGGCGATGTATTCCAGGTCGTATTCGACACGCTTCTGGATTTTGAACAGGGTGTCGGTCTCGCCGCGGTAGCCATTGATCTGCGCCCAGCCGGTAATGCCTGGCTTGACCCGGTGGCGGGAGCTGTATTCGCTGACCGCTTGCTCGAACGGAATCCCGGCGGCCTTGGTGGCTGTGGCGTGGGGGCGCGGGCCGACCATCGACATATTGCCCAGCAGCACGTTGAATAGTTGTGGCAGCTCATCGATGCTGGTCTTGCGGATGATCCTGCCTACCCTGGTGATGCGCGGGTCCTGGCGCGTGGTCTGGTTTTCGGCGTTGAGGTCGGTCTGTTCGACGTACATCGAGCGGAACTTGAACACCCGGATCAGGTTGTCGTTGTAGCCAAAGCGCTTCTGGCGAAACAGCACCGGGCCCTTGGAATCGAGTTTGATCGCGATGGCCGTCACCAGCATCACCGGTGACAGCAGCAACAGGCCGAGGCTGGCCAGCAGCAGGTCTTCGCAACGCTTGATAAAGGGCGACCAGCCGCGCAGGGGCAACTGCGAGGTGTTGAACATCAGAATGCCGCCCACATCGGTGATGCGGTTATGGCCGTAGCGCAGGGCGGCCATGTCCGGCACCAGCATGACGTTTACCGACATCTGCCGCAGGCGCTTGACCAGCCCATTGATACGCTGCTCGGCGGCCCAGGGCAGGGTGATCATCACCTGGTTGACCTGTTCGGAGCGGATCAACTTTTCCAGGTCGCGGGTATTGCCCAGCAAGGGCAGGCGGCTCAATTCCTTGGGGATGCGCTCGGTACGGTCGTCGATAAAGCCGATCAGGCCGGACCGGATATCGCTGTTGCGCGACAGGTGTTCAGCCACATGCACTGCTGTTTCGGTAAAGCCCAGGATCACCGTGCGCTGCAAGAACTTGCCGTTCTTCATCAAATGGCGATACAGGCGCAGCATCAATATCCGCTCCACGCCAAACAGCACCAGGCTCATGGAAAACCAGGCCGCCAGGTTGCGTGGGCTCAACTGTGGGAACAGCAGCAGGATCTGGTACATGAACAACAGGATGCAAAACGCCGAGACCCAGGCCACCAGCATCACGCGAAAACGCAGGCGGTTACTGAACAGATCCTCGGAGTACACCCCCAGGGCCTGGAACAGAATGATGGTCAAGAGCGCAAAGAACACCAGCAGGCCCAGGTAGTGGTTGCGCATGTGCTCGGCGACTGGGTCCGGGTAGAACAACAGAATAATTGCCGGCACCACAGCCGTGAGGCCGTGGATCAGTTTCACGAAAACGACAAAAAACTCAACGAAACCGGGACGAGTCAAAAACAGGCTATCGACCGACGATTTACCGCGCATACATCAGATCCTCAATACACCACCAGAACGTTCCTATTCGTTTGCTCATCCATAAGGCAGCTTTGCTTTACAAGTGGTGCAAATCGAACAACTGCTGTTGCTGGGTAATACGTAATGCCTGTTCAGACGCAGGAATTTACGGAGTGATGGCTAAATAGTGGCTCTCTTGAGGATCCGTGTCAATGTTTTGGCTTTTTCGCCTTTGCCGTCAATGGCTCTCATAAGGCCCCCATGATATGACGATTAATTGACATGGGAGGGGCGCTTTCAGAAAAATCGAGAATTGATGCTGGCTTTTTGGAGTGTAGGAACAAACGTGCGGATTTGCCTGCCAGCGAAAAAAAGCTTTCTGACGATGGCAGGAGGGGGAAGTTGTAGGAGCGAGATTGCTCGCGAAAAACGTCAACGATAACGCGTGCTTCCTGGATAAACGCGGCGTCTGTGAGTTTTTCGCGAGCAAGCTCGCTCCTACAGGAGGGGCAGTGCCTAGAACTTGCCTTTAAGGCTCAGGGTCAGGTTGCGCGGCTCTCCATAGAGATTACCCCAGCCTGAGGTGCCCACGGTCTGGTAGTAGTTTTTATCGAACAAGTTGTTGCCATTGAGCGCCACGGTCCAGGTGTCATCCACCTGATACGCCAGGCGCGCATTCCACAACGCATACCCGGCCTGTTCCAGTTTGATGGTTTGCAGCCGGTAGTTGCTGCTTTGGGCGTTGACCCCTGCGCCGACTGTCCATTTCGACAGCGCACCGTCCAACTGGTAGTCGCCCCACAAGCGCAGCATATGCCGTGGCACATAGGTGTTGGACACTGCGCCTTCGGCTGCGCTGTCGATGTTCTTCAGGTTCTTGGTTTGCGTGTAGGTATAGCCGCCAAACACTTGCAGGCGTTCAAGCAATTCGCCGCTCAACTCGGCCTCGACCCCTTGGGCGCGCACTTTGCCCGTGTCGGTGTAGCAGTAGCCGTCGGAGGAGCTGCCGCAGCGGGTCTCGAAATCGGTTTGGGCAGCGTTTTTTTCGATGGCGCGAAACAATGCCAGGGAGCTGTTCAGACGCCCGTCAAACCATTCGCCCTTGATGCCCAACTCATAGTTCTCGCCCATTTTCGGCTTCAGGGCCGAACCGCTGACCGTAGCGTAGGAGCTTTGCGGCTGGAAGATATCGGCGTAGCTGGCGTACACCGAGAGGTTGTCATTGAGGTCGTAGATCAGCGCGGCAAACGGCGTGACCACCCCGGTTTCCTTGGTGCGTGCATCCTGGTCGGCCCACTCGCCCCAGGCCAGGTTCAAGGACTCACGGCGGTTTTCATACCAACTGACGCGACTGCCGAGCACCAGCATCAACGGTTCGGCCAGACGCAGACGCAAGGTGGCGTAGGCACCGTATTGGGTGGCGGTTTCCTTGACCGTGCCGCCACGGTACATGTTGGGCCAGAAGGTATCGTCGGCAGGTTCCGGGAAGTGGTGGTTGGGGTTGAAAACGCTTTGGCGCTGGGGCAGGTTGCGGATCGCATAGACATCGTCCTGGGTGCCACGACTGCCGTTGGCACCGAGGATCAGCTCATGTTGCAGGCCAAAGGCTTCAAACTGACCGTCGATGTAGGCATCCAGGCCGTAGTCCTTGTGATCGTAGTCCAGCAAGGCTGCGTAGCTGGTGAGGGTAGGGGCCGGGTTGCCATAGTCCACGGTGCTTTCGCTGGCGGCGTATTTGATGTCTTGCAGGTTACGGCTGTGTACGGCGTTGACTTTGAGTTTCCAGTTGTCATTGAAGTGATGGGTTAGATCGGCGAACAGCGTGGTGCGCTGGCTTTGCCAATCATTCCAGGCCTGTCCCAGGCAGGTGGAGCGGCTCAGGCCGAGGCTTTTGCCGTCGCGGTAGCGGGGCAGGCCGCTCCAGCACGGCGTGGCGTCCACATCTTCGTAGCTGGCGCCGAAGCCCAGGGTGGTGTCAGGGCTGACATCCATGTCCAGTGCCGCATAAAACGCCTGGTCCTGGCGCTTGGCAAGGTCCATGTAGGAGCCGCGATTCTGTTGGCTGACCGATGCACGGCCACGCACTGTGCCGCTGTCATTCAACGGGCCGCCGGTGTCGAGTTCGGCGTGGTAGTTATCCCAGGTGCCTGCCGACAGCCCGAGGCTGGTGGTGGGCGTGGCCTGGGGCCGCTTGCGCACGAAGTTCACTGCGCCGCTGGCGGTGCCGGCGCCCTTGAGCATACCGGCGGCGCCTTTGAGCACCTCCACCCGGTCATAAATCGCCATGTTCGCGCTGAAACTGTCGGCCTGTATGTAGTCCTTGCCGATGTCCAGCGGCACGCCGTCGAACTGGTACTGGCCGAGCATCTTGAAGCCCCGGGAGTAAAAATACTTGCCGCCCATGGGCGACTCGTAGCTGGTGATCCCTGGTGTGCGCTCCAGCAATTGGTCGATGGTGGTGATGTTCTGGTCATCCATCAGCTTGCGGGTCATCACGCTCACCGATTGCGGCGTGCGTCGCAGGCTGTGTTCGCCCTTGCCGATGGTCACCGCGCCAGTGGTGTAGGAGCCGCTGCCTTCGGTGGTGGCGCCCAAACGATCGCCGGTGATGGTGGTGGCGCCCAGGTTCAGCGCCGAGCCGTCTTGCTGCTGGGGTAAGAGCAACCAAGCGTTCTGGCCCTGGCTTTGAGCCTGCAAGCCCTGGCCCTGAAGCAACCGAGTCAGGGCCTGCTGCGGGGCCAGGCTGCCGCTCAGCCCTGGGCTGCTCTTGCCGGCCACGCTACCTGCGTCATACGACAGGCTGATACCGGCCTGCCGCGCAAACTGATCAAGGGCGCCCGCCAAAGGGCCAGGGGCAATATTCCAGGTGCGGGCCTGGCGCTCGCTGCCGGCGTCCTGGGCACTGGCGGTAGACGGCAAGGCGCCGGCCGCTACGCATGCGCCAAGCAGGGTGGCATTGATGGCGTGTCTGAGGGGTGAACGTTTGGAGGGGAACGCTTGCATGACCGCGGGATGCTCCTGAAGGAAGTGGACAACACCGGCCTGTTGATCGGCCTTTCCTTACAGGTCGAATGGCAATGAGAATTCACCTCATTTATTTTCGGCCACTCAAACCCGAGCGGAGACGGTCACCCAGTAGCGGCTGCGGTAGGTCACATTGATCGACAACGATTGCGCCACCAACTTGAGCACCTGATCGGTGTCCTCCAGCTGATAAGTGCCCGAAACCCGCAGCCCGGCAACGGCTTCGCTGCAACGCAGCAAGCCGTTGCGGTAGCGGCTCAGTTCGGCCAGGAAGTCGTCCAGGCGCATATTGTGTGCGCTGATCACGCCGTCGCTCCAGGCCCAGGGATCCAGGCCATGGGTGGGAGAAGGGCGAATGCCGCTACGGTTAAACAGCACCTGTTCGCCCGGGTTGATCAGTTGACGTGCACTGGCGTCATGGCTGCCGGCATACACCGCGACCGTGCCCTGTTGCACCGCCAGCAACGTGCCCTGGGGTTCTTCGCGTACCAGCAAGCGCGTGCCCAGAGTGCGCAGGTAACCATCGCGGGTGTGTACCCAAAACGGGCGGGTGTCGGCGCCGGTATTGACCAGCACTTCACCCTGGAGCAGGTTCACCAGCCGCCGCTCGGTGTTCAGCGTGATATCAATGGCACTGGCGCTGTTAAGCTGGACCTTGCTGCCATCGTTCAACGCCACCCATCGCCGTTCCCCGGTGGCCGTGCGGTAATCGGCCATCAGCGCGGGCAGCGGCGTGTAGTCGCGACCCAGCCAGGTCAGCCCGGCGGCACCGGCAAACAACCCCAGCAACTTCAAGCCTTCACGCCGACTGATACGTTGGCGTGCGCCATTGAGGGCATGGCGACTGACATGCGCCGGCAGTTGGGTGAAGTCATCATTCATTGTCGCCACGCGCTGCCACGCCAGTTCATGAGCGGCGCTGGTGTGCAGCCACTGTTCGAAAGCCGCCGTGCTGGCGTCGTCAGCGGTGTTGAAGCGCAGCTTGATCATCCATTGGATGGCCTGGTCTACCAGGCGCGGATCAGCATTCGGCATAACGCAACCGGTAGCAGGCGTGCAGCGCCTTGGACAGGTCACGCTCCACCGTGGCCTTGGATACGCCCAGGCGCAGGGCGATTTGCGGGCAGGTCAGGCCGTCCAGTTGCGCCAATAGAAACGCCTCCCGCACTCGCGGCTTGAGCTGGTCGAGTAAACGGTCAATGCGTTCCAGGCTGTCGAGGATCAACACCCGGGTTTCTTCGCTCGGCACCTCGACTTGCGCAAAGTGCGCAAGGCTCTCCAGGTAGGCCCGTTCCAGCTCGCGGCGTCGGTATTGGTCGATCATCAGACTGCGTGCAATGCTGCTCAAATAAGCACGCGGCTGCTGCAAGGTTTGTTGCTTGCGCGCGTTGAGCAGGCGCACGAAGGTGTCCTGCGCGAGGTCAGCGGCGCGCTCATGGCAACCCGTGCGCCGGCTCAACCAGCCGCGCAGCCAGGAGTGGTGGGCTTGGTAAAGCTGGCCGATGGCGGCATGGTCCAGTGGGTGATCGCTCGACATGGTCATCCTGGCGCAGCAGGCTTAATTGATAATGTTTCGCATTCTAGACGTTGGTTGTGGCATTCAGCAATCACTGGTTTGCTGCGTCAGTAATGTATCCAGCACAATTTTTTGTAGAGCCTGCAAGCACCGTGCTGACGCTGATCGCGAGTGTGTTTCACGTGTTGCTGGGCATGTTTGGCGGGGTGCTCAGCCGCTTCTTCGCCAAACGCGCCAAAAGCGCCTGGCTGCAGAAGTGGGGGTTGGCGGCGGTGCTGATGGCGTTGGCCGTGCGCTTGGCGGTGATGTCGCGTCCTGCCTGACGACACGCGGGAAGCCAAGCAGGTTTCTGTGTGGTGAGGGAGCTTGCTCCCGTAACGGTCTGCCAGTCGATGCTCATTTACCTGACACCTCACAATCCAATTGTGGGAGCTGGCTTGCCTGCGATGACGGCCTGACAGGCGACACTTATCTACCTGACACCGCCACGATCCAATTGTGGGAGCTGGCTTGCCTGCGATGACGGCCTGACAGGCGACACTTATCTACCTGACACCGCCACGATCCAATTGTGGGAGCTGGCTTGCCTGCGATGGCGGCCTGACAGGCGATGCTTATCTACCTGACACCGCCACGATCCAATTGTGGGAGCTGGCTTGCCTGCGATGGCGGCCTGACAGCCGGCACAGTCATACCGAGAGCATATCCATTCCTGCGGTAACGGCTACTTAGGGTTCCGCCCTGACGGCGGCTCACTTTGCAAAAGCGGCAAAGTAAGCAAAACGCTCTTGCCCCACCACTCGGCACCTCGCCTGGGCTCGGTGTGCCCGTAATCCGCCAGTGATTTGGGGGGCCGCCGCCACGCGCCATCCATGGCGCGGGGCGGCTAAACCGGCATCCCTGCCGGTTTACCCCCCAAATCCCTGTCGAATTCCGGCCAGCGTGGTTTAACGGGGCGCCTAAGATCAAAAGCAGATCAAGATCAAGAGCGGCTCGCTTCGCATCGTGGTTACTGTCGGCTACAACCGAACAGGCCGTTTACCCCCGAAAGAATCAAAAGAAGTTTCGTACAGCAGCCTAGGACTCACCTTGCGTCCAGGCGCTGAAGCCGGTTTTTTCCCACACCCCTTTAAGGTTGCTGCTAGGAATGGTCATCACTAGTCTTGCCCAGTCGCTGCCAATTCAGCGACCGGACGTGAGAAATCCGAATTACTCCAGTAGTCCATTACTCTCAGGAACTACACCATGATCAAAGACAGCCCCAATCTTCCTTCAGATTCAAACCTGCTCTTCACCCTCCGTCCCAACCTCGACACAGAAACCCTGCTGGTCAATGCCTCCCAGGATCTGGACTCCATCAATGCCATTGCGGCGCACCTGGCCTTTGAGGTTGAAGGTTCGCAACGCAGTGTGGTGTTGGGGATTTGCCGGATGGTAGAAGGCGTTCAGTTGCTGGTTGATCGGGTAGTAGAGGGAGGCTGCGAGACGCGAGCGCAGTAATGGTGTTGCCCTCAAGGAGGACTCTTCGTGGGCTTGCCCCGATGCCAGTCATTTAAGATCAGCGCTGTACTGTGGCGAGGGAGCTTGCTCCCGCTGGACCGCGTAGCAGTCCCATTCTTCTGAACCAAGAACGGGGCCGCTTCGCGCCCCAGCGGGAGCAAGCTCCCTCGCCACGATGAACATTCACCCCAACCGCGCAGCTGCCCGCGCAACAATCTCCCCGCGCACTCTGCGTGACTCCACCGTGCGCTTGTTGGCTTCCTCCAGTACATGCCTGGGCGCCGTCTCCGGGCGGCCTGAGTCAAACGGAGGGGCCGGCGCATATTCGATCTGCAACTGCACCAGTTGCGCCGCCGCTTCGCTATACAACTCGGCCGCCAGGGTCAGCGCAAAGTCGATTCCTGCCGTGATGCCTCCGCCGGTAAACAGGTTGCCGTCACGCACCACGCGTTCCTGCACGGGGATGGCGCCGAGCGGCGCGAGCAGGTCGTGGTAAGCCCAGTGGGTGGTGGCCTTGCGACCGCGCAGCAACCCTGCCGCGCCCAATACCAGTGAGCCGGTGCACACCGAGGTCATGTAGCGCACTGTCTGTGCCTGGGCCTTGAGAAAATCCAGGGTTTGCGGGTCTTCCATCAATGGGCCTACACCGGCGCCGCCGGGTACGCAAAGCACATCCAGGTTCGGGCAGTCGGCGTAGGTCATGGTCGGCGTGAATACCAGGCCAGTGCTGGAGGTGATCGGCGCGAGGTCTTTCCACACCAGGTGCAGCTTCACGTCTGGCAGCGAACCGAGGACATCATAGGGGCCGGTAAGGTCCAGTTGCTGGATGCCGGGGAACAACAGAAAGCCGATCTGCAAGGTCATGAATCAAGCTCCGAAAAGGAATGGACGACCTCACTGTAGAAGCCTAGGCTTTGGCGAGTACGCCATTGAGCCCACGAATCACGCCAATATGCCCAGAATTATCCACGTACTCGCCTTTGACAATGCCCAGGTGCTCGATGTGACCGGGCCCCTGCAAGTGTTCGCGTCGGCCAATGACCTGGCGCGCCAGCGTGGCTTGCCGTTGCCCTACACCGCAAGTGTGATTGCAGCGCAGGCTGGGCCGGTGATGACGTCTTCCGGGTTGGCGCTACTGGCCGAGCCGCTGCCAGCGATCGATACACCGTGTGACACGCTGGTAATCGCCGGAGGCTGGGGCGTGTACGGCGCTGCCGACGAGCCGGCGCTGGTGCACTGGGTGCGGGAAAAATCCCGGCACGCCCGGCGCATGGCTTCGGTCTGCACCGGGGCGTTTCTGCTGGCCGCCAGTGGCCTGCTCGACGGCTGCCGCGTGGCCACGCACTGGACGCGTTGTGAAGAACTGGCGCGTAAATATCCGGCGCTGACGGTGGAGTCCAATCCGATTTTCATCCAGCAAGGCGCGGTGTGGACCTCGGCCGGTGTGACTGCCGGGATCGACCTGTGCCTGGCCCTGGTAGAAGAGGACCTGGGACGCGCCTTCGCCCTGGAAGTGGCGCGGCACTTGGTGGTCTTCCTCAAGCGCCCTGGCGGGCAGTCGCAATTCAGCGTGACGTTATCGTTGCAAAAGAGCGACAGCCGCTTTGCCGAATTGCACGCCTGGATCGCCGAAAACCTGACGC
Source organism: Pseudomonas paralactis (assembly GCF_001439735.1). GTDB lineage: Bacteria > Pseudomonadota > Gammaproteobacteria > Pseudomonadales > Pseudomonadaceae > Aquipseudomonas > Aquipseudomonas paralactis. Next base: position 72,874 of record NZ_JYLN01000012.1, on the reverse strand, counting down.
TGGACCTTAACATCGCCACCTTGGCGGCCCAGGCCGGTATGAGTGAGCGCAGCTTCGTGCGCCACTATCGCGCCGAGACCGGCCAAACCCCGGCGCGTGCGGTTGAACTGATCCGACTCGAAAGTGCCCGCCGGCAATTGGCAGACGGCACCACTTCGATCAAACGCATTGCTATGCATTGCGGCTTTGGCTGTGAAGAAACATTGCGCCGCAGTTTCCTGCGGACCTTGTCGGTGACGCCTCAGGCATATCGGGAGCGTTTTTCAGCGGTCGAGTAATTCCAGCAGTGCTGCCAGCGTGACATGGGGCGCCTCCTGGAACACATTATGGCCAACACATGGCAGCACTTGCCGTCGATAAAAACCGCGGAAGTGCTCCACATCGTCATCCTCTTGCGAAGGCGGGCCCACGCCATCATCGGCGCCGCACAATGAAATGCTGGGCACCGTTATCGCCGGTGGCTGCACCAATGCCTGCTCAATGGGTTCCAGCGCGGGATCACCCGGTGCATACATGAATCGATGCCGATAGGAGTGAATCACCACCGCGACAAAATCCGGGTTATCAAACGATGGCGCCGTCTTGCCATACAGACTCGGCCCTTCATGCCAGGTCGGCGACCAAAGCCGCCATAGCAACTCACACAGCTCACGTCGGTTGGCGGTCAAACCGTCAACCCCACGCTGGGTGTGAAAGTAATACTGGTACCACAATCGATGCTCGGTTTCCGGCGCCCGAGGCTTGAGGGACTTGGCGATGTCCTGGATGTTGTAACCATCCCCCGTCACCAGGCCGCGCACCCGCTCGGGCCACAGCGCGGCAACAATACACGCCGCGCGCCCACCCCAGTCATACCCGGCGAGAGTGGCTTGCCTGATGGACAGCGCATCCATGAAATCCAGCAGGTCCTTGGCTAACGCCGCTTGCTGGCCGGAGCGCATGATTTGGTCGTTGATAAACCGCGTCGGGCCATACCCGCGCAAATACGGGACCAACACCCGATAGCCTTGCTCGGCCAGCACCGGCGCGATGTCGTCATAGCCGCGAGGGTCATAAGGGAAGCCATGCAGCAGGATCACCGGCTCGCCCGCGATGGGGCCGTGCGTCTCGTAAGCCACGTCTAGCATGGACGTGCGTACATACAACAGCGCGGCCGGGGAGGTCAGGGTTGCCATACAGTCTTCTCCCCGCTGAGTTTGCGGTCCAGGAACGTTGCCGCACTGATCAAGGCCAGATGGCTCAACGCCTGGGGTGTGTTGCCCAAGTGCCGAGCCTGGCTGTCGAACTCTTCGGCGTACAACCCCAGCGGGTTGGCGTAGCGCAGCAGCTGTTCGAATTCCAGATGGGCTTTTTCCACCTGCCCGGCGCGGGCCAGGCATTCGACGTACCAGAACGAGCAGGCGGCGAACGCGCCTTCGGTGCCTTGCAGCCCGTCGATCTGGCTGTCGTCATTGCGGTAGCGGTAGACCATGCCGTCGCGCACCAGGCTTTTCTGGATTGCTTCCAGCGTCGCCAGCCAACGCGGGTCGGTGGCGGCAACGAAGCGCACCAGCGGCATCAACAACATCGAGCCGTCCAGCGCCGTGCTGCCGATATGCTGTACGAAATGCCCGCGCTCTTCGTTCCAGAAGTTGCTCCAGATATCGGCGTAGATTGCCTGACGCGTCTGGTCCCAGCGTGCAAACGGGGCGGGCAGTGAGCGTTTGGAGGCCAGGCGAATGGCACGATCCAGGGCCACCCAGCACATCAGGCGCGAGTGCAGAAAGTGATGCTGCTCGCCGCGCATTTCCCAGATGCCCACGTCTTTGCGGTTCCAGATCTCACACACTTGATCGACCACTTCCACCGTATGTTTCCAGCCTTCGTGGGAAATGGCTTCGCCGTACTTGTTGACCAGGTAAACGGCGTCCATCAGTTCGCCGTAGATATCCAGCTGGATCTGGTCGAACGCTTCATTGCCCACACGCACCGGTTGTGCGCCGCCGTGGCCGCTCAAATGATCGAGGGTGGTTTCCGGCAACTCCTGGCGACCGTCGATGCCATAGAGGATGTTGATCTTGGTGGGCTGGCCGCAGCAGTCGCTGACTCGGCCCTTGAGCCAGCGCATATAGGCGTTGGCTTCCTCGACAAAGCCCAGGCGCATAAACGCGTAGACGGTGAATGAGGCATCGCGGATCCAGGTGTAGCGGTAATCCCAGTTGCGCTCGCCGCCGGGGCTTTCCGGCAGGCCGAAAGTCGCCGCGGCGATGATTGCGCCGTGCTTGCGTGAGGTCAAAAGCTTAAGCGCCAAGGCCGAACGATTGACCATTTCGCGCCAGCGTCCACGGTAATTGGACTGTCCGATCCAGCCGCGCCAGAACGCCAGGGTGCGCTCCAGATAAAGATTGGTGCAGTCGTTGATCACCCGCGGATCGTCCTGGCCGCCGAGCACAAATTCGGCGCCTTCGTCCTGGGCCAGGGTGAAGCGAGTGACGGCCGCATCCGCGTCGAGGGTCAGCGGCTGGCTGCCCACCAGGCGCAGGCCGGGCTGGCCGTCGGCGCGGAACACTACACCGCCATCGTCCGCTGTAGCGTGAGTCTTGGCGCGGGCATAGTCATGGCGCACGGTGCAGCGCAGATGCATAGTTGCCTGGCCACTGACCACGCGCACTCGGCGAATCAGCAGCGGCAAATCGTCAACGTCTTCGCTGACGACCAGCAGATCGGTGATTTCCACCACCGCCTCGTCACTCAGCCAGCGGGTTTGCAGTACGTTGGTGTCAGGCAGGTAGATCTGCTCGCGGCGGGCGTTGGGCAGGTCCGGGGTGAGTTGGAAGGTGCCGGCATCGGGCGTGTCGAGCAGCGCGCAGAAGATCGACGGGCTGTCGAATTCCGGCCAACAGAAAAAGTCGATGCTGCCCCGGTCATTTACCAGTGCGGCACTGCGCATGTCGCCGATGATGCCATGGGCATCGATGGCGCTCTGGGGCTCTTTCTTCAAATCAACCATTGCCGCGAAACTCCGGATAAAGGCTCATGCCGCCATCAATGAACAGCGTACTGCCGACCACATAATCAGAAGCATCACTGGCCAACCACACCACCGCATTGGCCACATCTTCCACATCACCGACGCGGCCATAAGGAATCAATTTAAGCAGCTCTTTTTCCGCCGCGCCTTCAGTGGCGGCGCGGTTGATCGCCGTACGAATCGCTCCCGGCGCAATGCCATTGATGCGGATGCGTTGCTCGCTGACTTCCTGGGCGAGAGTGCGCATCAGCATCTCCACGCCACCCTTGGACGCCGCATAGTTCACATGCCCGGCCCAAGGGATGACTTGATGCACCGAACTCATATGGATGATTTTGCCGGCGGCCCGTGACACGCCCTCACGCACCCCCTGACGATTGAAGATACGCACCGCCGCGCGGGCGCAGAGGAACTGCCCGGTGAGGTTGACACCGATCACGGTGTTCCAGTCCTCAAGGGTCATGTCGACCAGGTTGGCGTCTTTTTGCAGCCCGGAGTTGGCTACCAGAATATCCAGGCTGCCAAAGGCATCGAGGGTCTGAGCGAACAGGCGCTCGACGTCGGCCTCCTTGGACACATCGCCGCCGATGGCAAGCGCTCGGCCGCCGTTGGCATTGATCTGCGCCGCAAGGGCCTCGGCGGGTGCCGCCTGGGAGTTGTAGTTAAGCACCACCGCCGCGCCAGCGTCGGCCAGCGCTTTAGCCGCGCCCGCACCAATGCCGGAACTGGCACCGGTGACCAGGGCCACTTGTTGCTGCAAGGAAATCCGCATCGCCCACCCACTGTGTTTATGAGAGTCCTTTCAGCTGACTGGCGGCGGGGAGTGGAAGTTCATCGCATGGCTTGTACGCCCAGGCCGGGGCCGTTGGCGTAGCGCCGGGGCGCAAGGCGCAGGTTTATCGTAATATGCTGAAAACAAAAGATAAGGGATGGAGCAAAGGAATGCGCATGTCGACAGGCACCCCAACAATGAAACCCTTAGTCATAGGCTTAACAGTTGTTTTATCACTGCTTCAAGTGTCATTGGCCGTAGCGGAAAACAGCAATGGCAAAACGCTCTATCTCCAACGGTGCGCTGTGTGCCATGGACCGGATATAAAGGCCAGCGGGCCATTGGCTAAAAAAAGCAATCCGCCCACGCCTGACCTTACTACCGCCGCATTCAAGCAGCGGCTGCATGATTATCCTGGGGTGATCGTCTCGTCGATCATACTTCGCCCAAATGGCAACCTGATTCCAAAGACCTTGAAGGACAACGGTGTAAAAATAGCGCCGCACGCGTGGAGCGTTCAGGATTTTCGCGATCTGCATCAATACATGAGCAGCGTGATTTCAAAAAGTTGAGGGTTTTGAATGCGGCGGGCGTACCGCTGATGTACAGCAATTGCTCCGCTTAATAGGAAGCATTACTATTCACGCCCCGCCTCCTCAGTGCCTTCGCGATGATTCCTCAGCCGCCCCGCAGAACAGGCTTTTTCGAGCACTACGAAGAGTTGATCGGAACCTGGACCCGCCGCTTGAGGAACCGTCAACAAGCCGAGGATCTGACCCACGATACTTTTGTGCGAGTGCTTGAGTCCCACGCCAGCGAGGTTGCGCAACCACGCGCCTACCTGCATCAAACCGCCCGCAATATCGCGGTGGACGGCTACCGCCGCGACGAACGCCGCGAGGCGTTGACGTTGCAGGCCGTGGATCAGGCGCCCCATAACGGCGACCCGGAGCATTACATGCACGCGATTCAGTTGGCCGACTCCATCGAGCGGGCCCTGGCCGAGTTGCCGCTCAACTGCCGCAAGATTTTTATCTGGCAGAAAATCGAGGGGCTCACCCAGCAGGAAATCGCCGCGCGCCTGGGGCTGTCTAAAAACATGGTGGAAAAGTATATGATCCGCACCCTGCGGCATCTGCGTGACCGCCTGGATGCAATGGCGCCATGACCCGCTTAGGAACAGGATCTTCCCCGATGGATAAGCGTGCCCGTGACGAGGCGGCGCAATGGTTTGTGCGCCTGCAAGACGGCCCGTTGAATGCCGAAGAGCGTCAACGTTTCGACGCCTGGCGTGCCGAGCAGCCCGAACACCAATATGAATTCGATGTGCTGCAAGGGCTGTGGAGCGCCACGGATCTGCTTTCCCAACCCCGTTTGCAGGCCCTGTGCGACGCGCCGGCTGAGCGCCCCAGGCGTGCTGCGGTGTTGCGCTATGCGGTAGCGGCCAGTGTGGTTGCCATTGCGGTGGGCCTGGGTTTGGTCAGCGGGCTGGGCCAGCCAAAGCCCTACAGCGCCGAGTTCAGTACCCGAGTGGGCGAGCAGCGCCAGGTGGCTCTGCCCGACGGTTCTGTGATGGACCTCAACAGCCGCAGCGTGGTTGCGGTTCACTACGAAAAAGGCCGGCGAGGCATTGAACTCAAGCAGGGCGAGGCGATGTTCAGCGTCGAGCACGACGCCAGTCGCCCCTTTGTGGTCGCCGCCGGCGCAGGGCAGGTGACGGTCACCGGCACGCGCTTCGATGTGCGGCGCGATGATGAGCAGACCCGCGTGGTGGTCGAAGCCGGCACGGTCAAGGTGCAGGGGCAGGCATCGACCCAAATCGTGACGCTCACCGCCGGCCGGGGCACTCACGTCGATACTCAGGGCCAGGTGGCCGCAGCCTACGCGGTGAACCCTGAAGAACTGACGGCATGGCGCACCGGTAAACTGGTGTTCAACAACGCCACCCTGGCCGAGGTGGCGCGGGAAGTATCGCGTTACCGCGAGCAACCGTTGCGCGTCAGCACGCCAGCGGTGGGTAACCTGCGCCTGACCAGCGTGTTCAACGCCAACGACACCGACGCTTTGCTCAAAGCCCTGCCGCATATCCTGCCGGTTGCCTTGCGCGCCTTGCCGGACGGTACTCAGGAAATTATTTCACGCTGACATTCAGGTTTTTTTCGAGTTGTTCGTCTTCTCCTGCAACTGCAACTGGTTTGCATTAACGGCCGCACACTCTTGCGATCACAGGATTAGGTTCGACGTGAAAAAATTCGCCCTCTACAACAATAAAATCTCCCGCTGGGCGCCGCTCGCCCTGTCCATTGCTGTCAGCATCGCGCTGCCTGTCGCCCAGGCCGGCGATGGCATTCATATTCGCGCCCAGCCCCTGGGCGCAGCCTTGAGCCAACTGGGCCAGCAAACTTCGCTGCAAGTGTTCTTCAGCCCCGATATGGTCGCCGGCAAGCAAGCCCCCGCGGTGGATGGCAATCTCTCGCCTGAACAAGCCCTGCGCCAATTGCTGCAAGGCAGTGGGCTGGATTACCAGATCGACGCAGGTTCGGTGACCTTGCGCACGTTGAGCGCCGGCACCGGCGAGGCCGGCTCGCCACTGGAACTGGGCGTCACCGACATCAAGGTGGTGGGCGACTGGCTCGGCGATGCCGATGCCGCCGTGGTGCAAAACCATGCGGGAGCACGCACTGTGGTGCGCCGCGAAGCCATGGTGGAGCAGGGCGCAATGAACGTTGGTGACGTATTGCGCCGCGTGCCTGGTGTGCAGGTGCAGGAATCCAATGGCACCGGTGGCAGCGATATTTCCCTCAACGTCGGCGTACGCGGCTTGACCTCACGCCTGTCGCCACGCTCCACCGTGCTGATTGATGGTGTACCGGCAGCCTTCGCCCCGTACGGCCAGCCGCAACTGTCGATGGCCCCCATTTCCGCCGGTAACCTGGACAGCATCGACGTCGTGCGCGGCGCCGGCTCCGTGCGCTATGGCCCACAAAACGTCGGCGGCGTGATCAACTTCGTGACCCGCGCCATCCCGGAAAAATTCTCCGGTGAAGTCGGTACCACCCTGCAAACGTCCGCCCACGGTGGATGGAAGCACGTGGAGAATGCGTTTATCGGCGGCACCGCCGACAACGGCATCGGCGCCGCGTTGCTGTACTCCGGCGTCAATGGCAACGGCTACCGCAACAGCAACAATTCCAACGACATTGACGACGTGATCTTCAAGACCCACTGGGCGCCGACTGATCAAGACGACTTCTCGCTCAACTTCCACTATTACGATGCCAGCGCCGACATGCCCGGTGGTCTGACCCAGAAGCAATTTGACGCCAACCCTTACCAGTCGGTGCGCGACTGGGACAACTTCAGCGGCCGCCGCAAGGACGTGTCCTTCAAGTACATCCGCCAGATCGACGACCGTACCCAGGCAGAAGTACTGACCTACTACTCCGACAGCTTTCGAGGCAGCAACATCGCCAACCGCGATCTGAAAACCCTCAGTTCCTACCCCCGCACCTACTACACCTTCGGCATCGAACCGCGGGTGTCCCATGTGTTCGACGTGGGCCCGAGCACGCAGGAAGTCAGCGTTGGCTACCGCTACTTGAAGGAAGGCATGCACGAACAAGCCACGAGCCTGAACCTGGTCAACAACGTGCCCACGCCAGGTGGGCAGAACGACGGCCACGTTTATCAAGACCGCACCGGCGGCACCGAAGCCAACGCTTTCTACATCGACAACAAAATCGACATCGGCCAATGGACGATCACCCCGGGCATCCGCTTTGAAGACATCCGCACCGAATGGCATGACCGCCCGGTCGTGGCCCTGAACGGCAAGCGTACCGAGGAAAAGCGCCGCGAGATCCACAACAATGAACCGCTACCGGCCCTGAGCGTGATGTACCACGTCAGCGACGCATGGAAACTGTTCGCCAACTACGAAACCTCCTTCGGCAGCTTGCAGTATTTCCAGTTGGGGCAGGGCGGTACCGGCAACCAGACCGCCAATGGCCTGAACCCGGAAAAAGCCAAGACCTACGAGATCGGGACGCGCTACAACGACAGCATCTGGGGCGGCGAAGTGACGCTGTTCTACATCGACTTTGCCGATGAACTGCAATACGTCAGCAACGACGTGGGCTGGACCAACCTCGGCGCCACCAAGCACGCCGGTATCGAAGCGTCGGCTCACTACGACTTGTCCAATCTTGACCCGCGCCTCGACGGCCTGACCGCCAACGCCGGCTTTACCTATACCAAGGCCACCTCCGAGGGTGACGTGCCGTTCAAGGGCCGCGATCTGCCGCTGTATTCCCGTGAAGTGGCGACCCTGGGCCTGCGCTACGATGTCAACCACTGGACCCACAACCTGGACATCTATGCCCAGTCTGGCCAACGTGCGCCAGGCACCGGCACCACCTACATCACTCAAGGCACCGCTGACGGCCAGTACGGTGATATTCCGGGCTATGTGTCGGTCAACCTGCGCAGCGGTTATGACTTTGGCGCGCAACTGTCGAACCTGAAGCTTGGCGTGGGGGTGAAAAACCTCTTCGACCAGCAACATTACACGCGCTCCAGTGACAACAATGCCGGGATATACCTGGGCGAGCCGCGCACGTTCTTTGTACAGGCAAGCGTAGGGTTCTGATCTTCGATTGTTGGCAAACATCGCAGCCCAGGGGCTGCGATTTTTTTTACCTGTGCCAGACGTAACGCGACCCTGCCTGATCTGTTTCCTACACCGTCAAAGCACATATTGTTGCTGGATCAGGAACTGTTTCCGACACAAAACCACACATGGGAAAGCTGATGGGCTTCGACACTGCGTTGGAGCGACAAGCTGAAATCGCGCCCACTGTAATGGAGAAACCTATGTCGGTATCGATGGATACGTCCGTCTCTGCTTCACCAACGCCAGACCTTTCGCAAGCCACTGCCAAGGCCGTCGTCAAGCACACCCGCGAGGCACCTGCTGCGCCTTCTTTCAATGATCAGAGTGCTGCCCATGTGAGCTTCCCGTCCGCGCAAAACAAGGCCGGGCCGGTGTTCGATCAACATCAGCCGGCAACCACTGTTGCTGATGTGCTTGGCCATCACCACAACCCTTCCGGGCTGCGTCACTTACTGAGCCAACTCAAGCGCTGGCTCAGTCATTGGTTCTTGGGGCATCGGCCGCCCATGCATCCCGGCTGTGGGCAGCCACCAAGACCTGATCCAGGCTGTAGCAACCCGCCGCCAAGGCCCAACCCAGGGGCAAGCAATCCACCTTTGCGCCCCGACCCTACCGCAGGGGGGAGGCCATATCCGGTCGCACCCGGCAGGCCCGACCCGCAATATTCATTGAAGAGCAACGAAGAGTTGGCGCAGCAATTGCGCGACAGCTTCAATGCCTTTAGAGACCCAAACAACCCTGGGTCTATCAGTGTTGACAGCATTCTTGCAATGGCGAAAAGAGGATGGTCGCCCAATCCGGTCATGAGGGAAAACACCCGCTTGGCCAACGAGTTGCTGCGGCGGCCGGAACTGATGGCGGCGCTTGACCGGGACGGTCAAACCGGTGCGTTGAATGATCTTATTGATTGGAAAAGTCTGAACGCGGTTATCCAGGGGGATAACTACTTCAAGTACAAGACTGACAAAGAGTTGGCCGCTGAAATGCTTGAGCATTTCGATGAGCTCAAAGCGGGAAGCGGCGGGCCTAACCTTAAATTCAGAGACTTGAAGAAACTCGCAAGTCAGGCGCTCACGGGCGATGCCGCCAAGGATCACCTGATCCAATTGGCCCAGGCAGTCATGAAACGAGGTGATCTGCTCAAACTGATGGATAACCTCGTCAGTGCCGACGGTGACGGAAAGATCCGTCGCAAAGCATTGGCCCTACTGGCCCAATAACCCACCTTCAGGCGCTGTGCTGCGAGAACGGCGCCTGATTCCGTTATTTAAGGAACGGCTTACGCTTATTTGCCACATAGGTGATAGCTGCGGTGGTGCATAGGCCCGCCACTTTTCACATTTTGTCCGAGGGAAAACACATGACTTCAACTTCGTTTAATTCCTCCCAACCTTGCCGCCTTGAACTTTTGCAAAACCCCCAGCAAGCAAATCCTGCCATATCCGAGAAGGGCGGTGTGTCAGAAGGTATCCCCACCGCTGCGCAGGAATATGTGGCCCAAGCCCGGCGCATGAAAGCGTTTGCCAGCGAGCGGAAGTTTCAGGCACCCGTTGCAGATGATTTTTCCCGGGGCATGCTGGCGGACCGCCAGGTTCCAGTGGCCCACGCCGACTCACTGAAACGCACCGGGCTGATCAATAGTCTGGCGACGTGGTGGCGTAGTCGAAAGTCAGGTTGATCGTGCCTTGCCTGGGCTTTTACATATTGTCATTGGTATTCGTTGCTCATCCGGAACTGCCGTCTCCCTCCAACCACATATGAGGTGCTTGTCCGAGTGGAATCCATTCGTTGATCTGGGTCATTCCGGCACAGGTCACCAAGCGGATATGCATCTGAACAGAGTTGGAGAAAATCCATGAAAATCGAGGGTGTACTACCTCCCGGCCGGCCTCTTGCCCTTGGCGGATCAGCCGCGCAAGCAACGACGCTACCACCGGTCACCTGGCAGGAAGCTTCTTGCACGCCTGAGCGAGGCATCTCTGGCAAGCCCATTCTTTCGCGCGGAACGTTATCCGTTCTAAGTCATCGAGACCTGCAGAACTTCCCCACTGAACGGGCGAGCGGGTCCGTGCCAGGTGCAACTTCAACGGACAAGCAATTGGCAAAGGCTCTTGAAAAAGCCTTTGGTCTGCTGCACCCCTTCCTTAATGAGGGGCGCTTGACCTGGATGTCATTGCAGCGGATCGCGGCTCAACCCTTGGGTGAAACCGAGGCACTGGATGGTGCCATTCAGGTCGTCAGGGAAATTCTCAAGCGTCCGCGGTTAAGTGACACCATCTTCAGCCGCGACGGCGATATCACGCGTGACAGTCTCAGCACGGCAGCCCAGGCGTTGCATGGCAACAGCTCGGCGAGCGTATTCAGCCAGGATCCGTTTCATACCCAAGGCAACGCGCAAGTGGTGCAAGCGCTGCAAAGCCAGTTTGAACACTTGAGAGACAAGACGATGGATCGCACCTTCCTGTTCGAACAACATCAGTACGTTGAGATTGCCAAGCTCAAGGCGGTCATGCAGGACCCGTACGAAGTTGATCAGCAGGGCAGCACTGTACTGGACCCATCTACCGGCATGCCCAGGCCCCAGTACAGTGAATGGTGTGTCTACACGGCGAAAAACGTTATAGAGCGCCCTGGTTTGCTGCCTTCCTTGGAACGTGCCAATGGCACGCGACTGTTTGGCCCCACTTACAAAGAGGGTTGGCTGAGCAACAAAAGCCTCGAGCGCTGGCGGGAGCAGGACGATGCTCGCAAAGCGCGCTGACTGCCGCGCCTATACCTTGAGGATTTTGCCGCTGATGGCCACGGCCGCCAGCAACACCGCAATCAATACAAAGGCGGTACTCAGGCTGCTGCCATGGGCGATAAAGCCGATCACCGCAGGGCCGGCGAGAATACCGGCGTAACCGAGCGTGGTGATGGCCGGTACCGCAATATGTTCCGGCATGACCTTCTGTTTGCCGACGGCGGTGTACAGCACCGGCACGATATTTGAACAGCCGGCACCCACCAATGCGTACCCCAGTAATGCAGTTTGCCAGGCCGGCAATAGCGTCGCGATGAGCAGGCCGACGCACGCCAAGGTGCCCCCGATCACGATCACGCGCGTAGTCCCCAGGCGTCGGACAATGGCATCACCGGTCAAACGCCCCGCGGTCATGGTCAAGGCAAATGCCGCGTAGCCAAGGCCTGCGTACGCTTCATCCAGGCCGCGTTCAGCGCTGAGGAATACAGCACTCCAATCCAGCACCGCACCTTCGGCCAGGAATACGATGAAACACAGGCACCCAATAAACAACACCACACCATGGGGCACCGCAAACGCCGGGCCGGAGCTTTCGCTGCCATAAGGCAAAAGGTGCGGTGCGGCCTTGAGCAATGCCGCAACCATGATAACCACCACTACCAGCGTCGCCTGCAGTGGCGACAGGCCCAGGCCCAGCAAACCGGCAACCCCCGCTGCGCCAACGATCCCTCCCAGGCTGAATAAACCATGGAAGCCCGACATCATGGTTTTGCCACTGGCGCGCTCGACAATCACCGCTTGCAGATTGACGGTAGAGTCCACGGTGCCCAGGCCCGCGCCAAACAGGAACAAGCCAGCGATCAACAACGGGATCGAGCTGACCGTGGCCAGCATCGGCAGGGCCAGGCAGATCATGAGCGTCCCTGCGGTGAGTACGCGACGGCAGCCGTAGCGCGATGCCAGGGCGCCGGCTGCCGGCATCGCGAGGATCGAGCCGACGCCCAGGCACAACAGCAGCAGGCCAAGCGTGCCTTCATTCAGATCTGCGCGCGCTTTGGCATAGGGCACCAGGGGCGCCCAGGCGGCGATACCAAAGCCTGCGATAAAGAAAGCGATGCGCGTCGACATCTGCTCCAGCCGCCCGGGGATCACGGGCGCAGGGGTGGGGATGGCAGTCATGAGAAATCCTTGGTTTTGCGTTTATCGAGCGATGTCCAGCGCGACATCCTTGCACATCAGGCCCTTTGGAGCGAGCCGGGTTCCCTTCGCGTGCAGGATTGGAAGTACCGATGGCGACAATTGTTTTTCACAAAGCCGGAACGCTTTGGCGGCTGATAACCACACACGAGTGATCGAACCTGTAGGAGGTGGTCTGGAAGGTGCGTAATCTTCGTGAGAGTGGCTGAACCCCAGGTTTCTTGCGGCGGATTACCACCTTCCAGACCACTTCCCACAGGTTGGCGGTTCTGTAATACGCTGCCGGTCTGGTAAGCAGGTAACTGAACGGACGGGCCGATGAAAAATTTCAGGCGGGTGTGGTGATGACCCGATTTTACGATGCGCGGGGCAATATCTATGGGGTAGTTAGCCCCACCTATTTACGTGAACTGGGCATTGATGTGCCCGACAATGCCTGCACGGCGGCGATTACGCGCAAAGTGTGGGCGGCGTCGGCCGTTGCCTCCGAATGCGGCTGGGGTTCACTGCCTCGTCCGGCCAATGCAAAGGCGCACCGCTGCGATGGTTTGTTGGTCGGGCCTTTTCAGGACCAGTCACCGTTTGATCTGCTGATTATCAATACCGATGGTTCTCTGGCCGAACGCAGCGGTAATGGCCTGACTATTTTTGCCCAGGCATTGAGCGACCAGGGCTTGATGGTCCAGAGCACTGAGTTGCGGGTATATCACGACAAGCCTGATGCAGTATCGCCCGTAGCCACTTATGTCGAGCCGGCGGTGCATGAACGGGAGTCAGGTTTCTGGTTGACCTTGGGGCGACCTGATTTTGGCCTCCTGGCGGTGGGTGCGGTTGGCGTAAGCTCCGTGTCCGTGGGGAGTCACCAATTCAGCCGCCTGGCGGCACTGACGTCGATCGATTCGCAATGGGGAGTTAGCCAGTTCGTCCGGGTGGGCAATCCTCATTGTGTGACGCTGGTCGAGCAAGTATCGGCATTGCCAGACAATGACACGATGCATCAGTCGGCACTGTTCAATCAGTTGAAGACTATCGCTTTTGCGCCGCCAGCAGGTGCCGGCCAACCCTGTGCCGGTGGGGTCAATCTCCAGTGGGCGGCTCGGGACGTTGGTAATCGGGTACTAGCGCGGGTATTTGAGCGAGGTGAGGGGCCCACGGCGTCCTCGGGTACCAGCGCCAGCGCCGTGGCGTGCGCGGCATGGCAAGCGGGTTGGGTTGAGGGGGGAAACGTCGCTGTGGTCATGCCTGGTGGCACGGCACCAGTGCGTTTGCAGACCGAGTCTGGACAGTTGCTGGGAGTCAGTCTTTTTGGGACGGCGCGACTCATACGCTGAATGAGGAAGTCGACTGCCAGCTTGCATAGTTGTCAGCTGTTTCCTTGGAACTTAGCGATGCAGATATAAACTCGCGTAAGAATTTTCTTGTTGTTCTTAGATACCTTATTGGCTGTATGTCCTGCTTGATAAGCGACACTTCCATCCTCGATGTACGAAACTTCTGTTTTATTTGGAAAAGGCCGAAAAGCGCATGAAATCGCTAAGCTTTAGCGTGTTCAGGTGCTTTTTTTCGCAATCCACCCGGTATTGGCGAGGGAGAGTCGTTCAGTTGAAAAATTGATTGCGGGTAACAAGGGATGGTTAACGCGTTTGTTTCGTCACGTTTCAAATTAGTTCTTCCAGGCATAATCACAGACTTTCAGGTAGTGGCATTCAAAGGCACTGAAGCCCTTGATCAGCCTTACTTCATACATGTGCAATTGGTCAGCGAAGACCCTTCTTTCGATTTGGAGACGCTGCTTCATCAACCCGCCTATCTGGACTTTGGCGAAGCGGATCAGGGCCTGCATGGGCAGGTCTACGCCATCGGTCGAGATGATCCCGGCGTGCGGCTCACCCGTTATCACCTGACCCTCGCCCCGCGCCTGGCCTGTCTTGCCCATCGTCGCGACCAGCGGATATTCCAGCAACGCAGCGTGCCGCAGATCATTGCAACAGTCCTTGAGCACCACGGGATCCTCGCCGATGCCTATGCCTTCGAACTCGGCCCCGTGGTGTACCCGCCGCGAGTTTTTTGCGTGCAGTACATGGAATCGGACCTGCACTTTATCCAGCGGCTGTGTGAGGAAGAGGGTATTCACTACCACTTTCGCCACAGCGTGGATAACCATTTGTTGGTATTCGGTGATGATCAAACAGTATTTCGACGGCTGGCGGTGCAGCGTTATTGTTCGTCGGCTGATCCGGTGCTCGAGGCCCGGGTGGTCCAGCGCTTCGACCGGCGTTTGCAAACACGCAGTCAGCGAACCGTACGTCGAGACTATGACTTTGAGCATCCTTCGTTTCGCCTGCAAGAACAGGCCGGTGCTGAAGCGGCAGAGCCCTGGGACGACTATGAATACCCCGGTGGTTTCACTGGCCGTGCCCGGGGAGCGCAACTGGCGCGACGTGGCCTGGAGCGCCATCAGCGTGATCGTCATCGGGTGTTGGGCAAAAGCGATCAACCCGCGTTACGCAGTGGTCATTTTCTTGAACTGTGCGGGCACCCGGATCCAGCCTGCAATGACTTATGGCTGCTGACATCGGTGCGTCATGAGGGCTACCAGCCGCAGGTATTGGAGGAGTCGGCATTCGAAGCCGCCGGGTTTCAGGGCTATCGCAACCGATTCACTGCAACGCCTTGGCGCGCAGTGCATCGCCCCGCTCTCAAGCACCCCAAACCGACGATCAGTAGCAGCCAGACCGCAACGGTAACCGGGCCCGCTGGTGAGGATGTGCATTGCGATGTCTATGGCCGGGTGAAGGTGCGCTTTCACTGGGATCGCCTGGACAAAAACGACGATACGAGCAGCTGTTGGCTGCGGGTAGCGTCGGGTTGGGCCGGTGACGGGTTTGGCGCCCTGATCATTCCCCGGGTAGGCATGGAAGTGCTGGTGAGCTTTCTGGAAGGCGACCCGGACCAACCTTTGGTCAACGGCTGCCTGCCCAATGCGTTGCACTTGCCGGCCTACCCTTTGCCGCAACACAAGACACGCACCGTACTGCGCAGCCGCAGCTCCCCAGGCGGTGGCGGTGGGAACGAGCTGCACCTTGAAGACCGCCGTGGCGAAGAACTCATCTATCTGCGTGCCCAGCGTGATCTGGAACAACAGGTGGGGCATGACAGCCGCCTGGAAGTGGCAGGGGAACGGCATGAAGTCATTCGTGGAGCCAGTACGGTTCGCTTGGAAAGTGAGGAGCGTCGCCACGTTCTCGGTGCTCGCAAGGTAGTGCTGGAGGCGCACGACCACCTCGACGTACAGGGCGATAGCCTCACCCGTGTTGCTCAGACCCTGGTGATCGAAGCCGGGCAACAGGTTCATCTCAAGGCGGGTGCCAACCTGGTGATCGATGCGGGTGCGCAACTGAGCCTGAAGGCGGGCGGAGAGCACCTGCTGATTCAGGCCAGCGGTATTTTCAGCAGCCGGCCCATCACCCTGGGCGGTGCACCTTGCGCAATGCGCTCGACAACGCCCTCGCCAGTTGCCGACGCGCAAATATCTGCAGCGCAAGGCGTCATCATGGATTTGGCTAAAAAACTGGGTGCGGACTTTTTCCCCCTGTGCGAATGCTGCCGTGAAGGTCAGTGCGATATGGCGGGGAGGGCGGCTTGATGGACAGCCTGGTCACTCGATGGATGGCCCAACAGCAGCAACGCGGCTATCACCTGTGCCTGATGCTTGAGGGGCGTCATGAGGCTAGCCAACCGCTGCTGGCAGAACGCGATCTGTCGCGTTATTGCAACCTCTACAGCGAGACCGCTGCGGCGCAGTTGGCGAGTTCCGGCCCGCTGATCCTATTGCTGGAGCAAGCGAATGAGCCCGCGCTGATTGATCTGCTGCGACACCCCGAATCGAACTGGGGATGGCTCTTTAGCCTATCTGCTGCCGACTTGACGGGAGTGGCGCGTCATTGGCGCGACAGGCTGCTGGTGGGGCCAGCGGGGCGGCAGACGCTCCATCGTATTCACGACAACCGCACCCTGGCCCGCGCCTTGCTCCATCTATCCAAGGAGCACTGGCCGGTCTATCTCGGGCCGCTGAACAGTGTGTGTTATTGGCATGAAGGCCGCTGGCATCAAAGCGAAAACCCTGCTCCGGGCCACTATTCTGCACCGGAGCCAGCCCCCTGGCTCAACACACCCAACCCACAAGCCGACGCCATTTTGCACGCCAATATCCTCCGTTACCTGCTCGCGGAACACAGTGAGGACCTGGCGGCACTGGTCGAATTCCAGGACCCCAGGGTCTGGCTCACCCAAGTACTGGAACAGGCTCGGACCTGGCAATGGCGCAGCCCCGAGCAGTTGGCGTTCCTGGTGGTGCGCCGGTTGGACGAGGCGATCCGAAGCAGCGTTATTCATTGGCCGCCTCGGGGCGGGGAGGCGCCTGAAGCGCATTTTGAGCGGGTCGTGGAGCAATGGCGCAGGGAGGTGAAAAGCGGTGAATAGGTGGATGGCAGTGGTGTTGCTTGTTCTTGGGGGCGTGGCGCTTTCGGGCTGCGCGGGGCGGGGGGTGGATGGTTTTACGTTGGAGGTAGATTTGCCGGCGCAATTCAGCCTTGTTGGCGATGCGTCATACACACCAGCATCGGGAAAAATGTGCGAACTGACCCGACTAGGCGGTAAACGTGCGGGTCTGAAAATACTCAAGGCTCCCAGCAAGTCAGTGGCTAATAGAGTGAGTTTTGATGTGCCGTTAACACAACAGCTTGAAGGCTGCTCGCTTGTTCTACGCAAAGTTGTGTTTGCGATTAATGCGACGTGGGGCACGCGCTGGTCTGATATCGGGCGGGATTATGCCGCTATCGATTTTCTGGATAGGCCAGCGCCTGGCCTATTTTCAGTGCTTGATATTCGGCCTCAAGAGCTCCCAGGGCAATGCCAATGGTTATTTCGTACTGTTGGCCCTGAGCATGCTCTTATCAAGGTGCTTCGATGTAACTCGTTGAGTGCCAGTGGACAACCCACGAAGGCCCGGGCCGGCGGAAATGTGGCCCGTAACGGATTGCCCGGGAAGACATTGAGAATGGTGCTTGCATTAACGCAAGAGGAGGTGCCAGCCGTGGAGGATAACTGGGTAAAAGTGGAGGGTGGCTGGAAGCGCTGCAAGGGCGAAAGTCAGGAGGACATATTTGCGTTTTGTCGTGGCAATGTCTCTGACTTCAAAGCTTTCAAAATGCCAGATGGGCGCTTTTGCAGGATTTATCCAACCTGTGATTAATAAGGAGAAAACTCATGGAACAGGATGCATGGAAGCAACAGTTCTTCAACGACAGGTTGCCTGCTTGCCCATTGAAAGGGCATTGGTTGACGTTTTGCTTAGTGGATGAGACAGGGAGTGGAAAGAGTTATGGGGGGCTGCCTTACACTCTCTATGATAGTGCCGGTCAACAGCACAGAGGCCGGTTGAACGGAGATGGTTTTGCCAGCGTAGCGGATTTTTTTTGTGGCCCCGTAATCCTTGTGATGGAGGAGCGCTATACGGGACAGGAGGCGCTCTATCAATCGCTGATGACGCGTCCCTTTTACGCTTTGCCTATCACTGAGCTTCAAGTCCGTGCAGAGCAAACACACTTTCTTGTTAACCACGATCAGCATGGCGAACACAATCCTGCGCGGCAAAATGCAGATCATTTTTATCAAGTTGAAGTGAGTGATCTGGTTCGGCATAGCGCTCACCTGCCGCCACGATCGTCGCGAACTCATCCCCCAACGCGGCAGGTGCAAAAAATGATGGCAGACCTTGGGTTTGGGCCTCCAGAATTCTCCTCCCATGGATTGGTACTGTTTCCCAAGAAGTTTACGGTATTGGAGGTTCGTCCTCTACGAGCCTTACGCCCCGCCATTTCAATACATGATCAATTTTGTGCGCTAAATCTGTACCAACTGGCGTTAATGGCTACGTTAAGTTATTGCGACTTTGGCCAAGAACCCTCGACAGCGCCTGAGGATAAGGTCAGCTTTCCACTGGATCCAAGTATCGGAAATTTATTTGTCGAATACCTGTCTTGCTACAGGGAAGCGTGGAGATTCGACTCCGAGCAAGCACAGCGTTTTTATCCAGTGTACGAAGAGGTGGCATATTCTCGTCGATTTGAGATTTTGCCTTTTGATCCCGAGTTGTACGGGCAGGGTGACACCGTTGGTAGTCTTGAGCACCCAGAGCGACTTCATTTTTTTAACGATGTTGAGTCTGGTACAGATACTCAAGCATTTATCTGTCATCACACTGAGGTTGTTCTCATCGCTGTGCGCGGCACGGCTAGTGGCGCCGACATCTTGCGTGATGCAGATGCTCATCAGGTCTCGTTCGTTGAGGGCATTGGAAAAGCTCATCTCGGGTTTTACCAGGCGTTTCGGGCGATGCAAAATTTCATACTCGGTTATCTTGCTCGGTTTCACACCGGCCAACGCATTATCATTTGCGGCCACAGCCTCGGTGGTGCCATTGCATTGCTGCTTGCCGAAGGGCTGCGCCGAATGCCGGACGCCCACTACAACATCCTCCTTTACACCTACGGCGCGCCCCGCGCCGCAGACTCCGAATTCACTGTCGGCGCTTCGTCACTGGTTCACCACCGCATCGTCAATCACAACGACCCCGTGCCCAGTGTTCCCGCCCCGTGGATGAACACCACCGCCAAACTCTGGATACCCGGGGCCATCACCTTATTCAGTGCGCCTGCACCCGGCGGCCTGTTATTCGCCGCAGGGTTGGTGCGCATGGGTGGCAACCCCTACCAACATCATGGTGAGCAACATCACTTCATGCCGATCATGCTCCCGGACGGCACCCATTCTTCGGTGTTATGGAAGCCAGGCTGTGAGTCCATCCAAGAAGCGGGTTGTAATCGCGCGTTGCAACTGCAGGGCGACATGCCCGACCGCGACACTCTATTGAGGCAGCTTTTTCAGGCCGGTCAACACTTCATGACCGCCAGCTACATCCCCGCGGCCTGGGCTACATTGCGACGCTGGCAACAAACCCTGGATAGCCAAGGCACCCTGGTGACCGCAAGGGAGTTTGATCTGCTTGACCAGGCTCTTGAGGACATGCGCGCGCAACTGCGGGCCAAACGGCGTGAACTCGCCCGTCGGCGCCCGGCCAATGATCGCAGCCATGAAACCAACGATCCTTTGAACGCCGAGATCGACCGTTTGCACGCCAGCCGCGAGCGCCTGGCCAGCCTGCGCTGGCGTCGCATTGAAGCCCGCGATGTCTACGGCAGTCATGCGGGGGCTGCGCATCTGCAAGCCAGCCTCAAACGCTGGTTCAGCCACCGTGAAAACCGTGAGGCTGCTCAATTTGCCAGCATCCCCACGCCTTCCCACAATGATCTGGCAAGGCCGCAAACACTGGATATCGACTCGATCGTCTAGCCGCCAGGTCACATAAACTCCACCTGTGCCGGTTGCCGCTTCATCAGCACCTTGCCGTTGCGGATCGAGTACAGCGGCAGGCCCTGGCTACGAATGACTTCGTAGTCGCTGTCGGCCGACAGGATCAGCAGGTTGGCCGGGCGGCCCGCTTCCAGACCGTAGCGGTCACCCAGGGCCATGGCCTTGGCGCTGTTGTCGGTGACCAGGTCCAGCGCGCTTTGCAGGTTGCGGTAGCCGAGCATATGGCAGATGTGCAGGCCGGCTTCCAGCACGCGCAGGATGTTACCGTTACCCAGCGGGTACCAGGGATCGACGATGGAGTCCTGGCCGAAACACACGTTCATGCCAGCCTCAAGCAGCTCGTTGACACGGGTGACGCCGCGGCGTTTCGGGAAGCTGTCGAAGCGGCCTTGCAGGTGGATGCTTTCGGTGGGGCAAGACACAAAGCTGATGCCGGAATGCCCCAGCAGGCGAAACAGTTTGGCGCAGTACGCGTTGTCGTAAGAGCCCATGGCCGTGGTGTGGCTGGCGGTGACGCGGGTACCCATGTCGCGGCTGCGGGCTTCTTCGGCAAGCACTTCGAGAAAGCGTGAGTGTGGGTCATCGGTTTCGTCACAGTGCACGTCCACCAGGCAACCTGTGCGTTCGGCCAGGTCCATGAGGAACTTCACCGAACTGACCCCTTGATCGCGGGTGTATTCGAAGTGGGGGATGCCGCCGATCACATCGGCGCCCAAGCGAATGGCTTCCTCCAT
The DNA here is from genome assembly GCF_001439735.1 of Pseudomonas paralactis. Taxonomy (GTDB): domain Bacteria; phylum Pseudomonadota; class Gammaproteobacteria; order Pseudomonadales; family Pseudomonadaceae; genus Aquipseudomonas; species Aquipseudomonas paralactis. Next base: position 52,312 of record NZ_JYLN01000012.1, on the reverse strand, counting down.
CAACTCGCGGCCATTGCGGAACGACTCAATGCCTTCCTGGGGAAAGGCGACAATTTGCAGATCGATCAGGTGTGCGCTTTCTTCTCGCACTTGCAGCATGGCCTTGAGCGCGGTGAGGTCCGGGTCGGTGACGTCGACATGGGTGCGCACATGCTGGATGCCATGGGCGGCGAGGGCTTGAATGGTTTTTTTGGCTCGGGCCTTGGTGTCTTCCTGGGTAATGGTGGCCTTGCGTTCACCCCAGCACTCGATCCCTTCGAACAGCGTACCGCTCATGTTCCAGCGCGGTTCGCCGGCAGTGAGCGTGGCATCGAGGTGGATGTGGGGCTCGACGAAGGGCGGTATCACCAGGTTACCGGCGGCATCCAAATCGCCGGCCCCGAGCGTGGGCACCCTTGTTTGCGCAGTAATACTGGCGATCCGGCCGTGTTCCAGGTGCAGATCATGCAAGCCTTCACGGTTGCGCAGGCGGGCATTGATGATGTGCATGGTCAAGTTCCTCTTGGCTAAAAACAATCAGGCAGGCAGCCGCCGGATCCTCAGGACGATACCGATGCCCCGGCGGTCATGCTGCGTAGTATGGCGCTGAGCAACACGTAGGTCAGCGATGCGGCAACAATTCCCACCAGCGGCGCGACCCATGGCGAATTGAACGCCAGCACGGTACCCACCCCATACGCTACCAGACCCGGCCAGTTGAATGCCGGCAGGCGAACATCCGCCAGGCGCGGGTACTGGCCGCGATAACGATAGAAGAAGTCCGCCATGATCACCCCGCCAATCGGCGGGATCACGGTGCCCAGCAGGATCAGGTACGGTACCAGCAGGTCGTACATACCAAGCAAGGCGAGCAGGGTGCCGATCACGGCACCGGCCAGAGTCACCGTCTTGCGGCGTTGGGTGCGCAGCAGGTTGCAACCGGCGACGGCGAAGTTGTAGATGGTATTGTCCTGAGTGCTCCAGATATTGAGCAGCAACATCGCCATCGCGGCCATGGCGAAACCTTGCAGCAGCAAAACCTCCACCACATCCGGTTGTTGATAGACGATGGCGCCGTAGGCGCCGATCAGCACCATCAGGCCATTGCCGATAAAAAAGCCGATCAGGCTGGCCAGCACTGCGACCCTGGCCGAGCGCGAAAAGCGCGTCCAGTTGGTGGCCTGGGTCGCACCGCTGACGAAGGTGCCAAACACCAGGGTGATCGCCGTGGACAGGTCCAACTCGGCGGTCGGCACCACCGCCAGCAGCCCCGGCAGTCCACCGACCTTCACCGTGGCAACCCACATCGACAGAATCAGCAATAAGCCCATGGCCGGCACTGCGATCCAGGACAGGATTTCCAGCCCGCGATACCCCACGTAGGCGGTAGCGCAGAACAATAAGCCAAACACCATCATCAACCCCAGCACACTGCCTGGGCTCAGTTGGAAATACTTGCCCAATACTACGGCTGCCGTGGCCGTGCCCCAGGCATACCAACCGATCTGGGTAAAACCGAGGATCAAGTCACTGAGCTTGCTGCCCACTTCGCCAAAGCAGAAACGCCCCATCAACACCGAATTCAAGCCGCTCTTGAACGCGATGTAACCCAGGCCTGCGGCATAGATACCCAACAAGAGGTTACCCAGGGCCACGACCCCGAGCATGTCGATGAAACTGAACGCCACCCCCAGCTTGCCACCGGCAAACATGGTTGCAGTAAAAAAGGTAAACCCCAGCAGCACCATGGCCGTAGAGGCCAAGCCTTTGCGTGCATGCAGGGGAACTTCGCTAAGGGGGTAATCGTTGCCAGGTGGTTGCTGCGTCATGGGTGCTGCTCCCTGAGTAGTGACGCAGCTCGTTTGCATCGTGCGTGCCAACGCAGAGGTAGAGACATCAGCCAACGGGAGCAGGCCCTATGGAGTTGCCCCAGCCCAATCCAGTGCCAAAGCGGTGCAGCGCTGAGCCAAACTGGCTCAGGCGAATTCAGTTTGCAAAAAAAACCACCCGCGCAGGTGGTTTTTCGACAGGTTATCGCTTACTCGCCGCGATAAATGCAGCCACTCGTGCAGGTCTCATGAATGCGAATCGCACTGAGCTCGGGCAGCAGCGGTTTCAATTCATTCCAGATCCACTTGGCCAGCACTTCGCTGGTAGGGTTTTCCAAACCGGGGATGTCATTGAGGTAGTTGTGGTCGAGTCGCTCATACAGCGGCTTGAAAATCGCCTTGATCTCCGAGAAATCGCGAATCCAGCCGGTATGGGGATCCAGATCGCCGCTCAGGTGAATAGCCACCTTGAACGAATGCCCATGCAGGCGCCCGCATTTATGGCCTTCCGGTACGTGGGGCAGGCGGTGGGCGGATTCGAAGGTAAATTCTTTGAAGATTTCCACAGTGTTTTCAGCTCGGTCAGGTGTCTGGCAGGCGGCGAGTTTAACAGTTTGATCAACCTCTGCGCATACCGCCCCTCATGTCGCAGGAGCGAGCAAGCTCGCGCCTACCCTCAGAGGGCTGACAGTCGGTCGCCCAGCTTGCCGTTATCCGCCAATGCCAAAAACTCATCCCCCAGCCGCTGGCTTTCGCTCATCGCGGTTTGCCAATACTTATTGCGGCTTGGGTCGTCGCCCATAAAGCGCTTGAAGTCACTGCGGTCTGGCAGTTTGCCGTGGGGCAGGCGGGCCAGGTAGTCCCTGGATGGCGCCAGCAACAGCACATCCTGCAAGCCTTGCGGGTTGCTGCGTCGCCACGGCAGGCCCTTGTCAAACCAGCCGGGGATGACACGGTCGGTGAAGTGCGGGTACAGCACGATGTCATCGCCGTGATAGGGCAGGTCGAGGTGGTAGTCCAGCAGGCCACCGTCGCGGTAGGTGCCCGCCCCGGCGCCGGGCAGGTCGCGCACGCCTTGCATGACCATGGGGATTGAGCCGGACGCCAGTAGCGCCTGGCGCAGGTTGCCCAGTTCCAGGTTAATGAAGCGCGAGGCAAAGTCTTTGAGCGGATGTACCGGTGGCGCCTGGCGCGGGTCGTGGATGATCAGCCGCTCGAAATGCCGCGACAGCCGGGCGCGGCCCCGCAGGTTATCGGCAATCACCGACGACAAGCCCAGCCCCAGCCGCCCACGGTGGTCATCGGCAAGCAGCCCGTGGCTCTTGACCACCATGATGTTGAGCCGGTAGTCGGGGTTGCTCAGCACTTGCGCATCACGACCGGCCAGCAGGTCATCGAGCATCCGTTGGCAGCTCTGACTGACTTCGGCCATGGTCACGCCCTTGGCAAAGCGCTGCTCGTTGTACAAACGGCCCAGGTCCAGTATGCCCTGCACCGGGTCGGGCAGGCAGGCGCTGGCAAAGCGCCACGAACCAATGGACGCGCCGATCAGGGCGCGCTCCCTTGGTGAGCGCGGCAACCAGTCACCGAACAGCGCCAAGTCCAGCCCCTGAATGCCCAGGGCCTTGGGGCCACCGGCCGCACCGGGGAGGATGCCCACGTCGGCAGGCGCAAGGCCCTGTTCGCGAATACGGCTGAACGCGCGTTTGCCTGCCTTGAGGGTCAAGGCAGGGAACTTGATATGGATGGCTGTCATACCGGTCTCTGTTGAGGCGAGCGGGGGATTATAGAAAATCTCGCTGGCAGTGGGAAAAACGGTCCGCTCGTAAATTGCCATGGTGGCAATTCAGTTTCAGTTAAGTTGCGACAGGTACCGTGACCGGCGTAGGAAAACATCATGTAACGGAGACTTATCATGAAGCGCCTCACTGTTTTGGGCGCCGCCGCTATCATCATCGTAACGGCGACCCCGGCCGCCGCCGCGGACCCCGACAAGCCACTGATCGTGCCCGCCACTGTTACTATTGTCGCTTTCGATCAATTGGAAGCCACGGCCCTGGCCCTTCACCCCGGTTCGACGCTCCTGGACACCGACCTGGATGAGGAATACGGCAAATACGTCTACGAAGTCGAGCTGCAAGACGCCGACGGCATTGAATGGGATGTTGAATTGAACGCGCTCACCGGGCAGGTTCTCAAGAATCATCAGGATACGTAATGAAGGTAAATTTACGCGTCGGCAGTCGAGTGGCGCTGGTGCTCATGATTTTTTGCTCCAGCCTGGCGGCCCGCGACCTCAACCAGGATGAAGCCCTGGCCCTGCGCCAGCAGGGCGTGATTCTGCCGCTGGAGCAGTTGTTGCAGCAGGCCATGACGCGTCATCCCGGCTCACGGCTGCTGGAGGCCGAGCTGGAAAAGAAACACGGGCAATACGCCTATGAAGTGGAATTGGTGACCACCGAAGGCGTGGTACGCGAGATCAAGCTGGACGCGACCAATGGTGTGCTGATCAAAGATGAGGAAGACTGATGCGCCTGCTTCTGGTGGAAGACAACGTACCGCTGGCCGACGAACTGCTGGCCGGCCTGCAGCGCCAGGGCTATGCGGTCGACTGGCTGGCCGATGGCCGCGACGCCGCGTATCAAGGGCGCAGCGAACCCTATGACCTGATCATCCTCGACCTTGGCCTGCCTGGCTTGCCCGGGCTTGAGGTGCTGGCGCAATGGCGCGCCGCCGCGCTGGCCATTCCGGTGCTGATCCTCACCGCCCGCGATTCCTGGGCCGAGCGCATCGAAGGGCTCAAGGCCGGGGCCGATGACTACCTGAGCAAACCCTTTCACCCCGAAGAACTCTACCTGCGCATCCAGGCGCTGTTGCGCCGCTCTCACGGCCAAGCCAATCAGCCAACGCTGCAAGCCGCCGGCCTGCATTTGGATGAAGGGCGCCAGTGTGTACTGCGCGAGGGGGCCGAGATCCAACTGACGGCTGCTGAGTTTCGCTTGTTGCGTTATTTCATGCTGCACCCCGAACAGATTCTGTCCAAAAGCCATCTGGCCGAGCATTTATATGACGGCGAGACCGAGCGGGACTCCAATGTGCTGGAGGTCCACGTCAACCATCTGCGCCGCAAACTGGGGCGCAGCGTGATCGAAACCCGGCGCGGCCAGGGCTACCGGTTTGGCGCCACTCCGGCATGAAGTCGATCCAGCGGCACCTGAGCCTGGGGTTGATCAGCGTGATGGTGGTGGTCGGTGTGGTGCTGGCGCAAACCAGCCTCTGGCTGTTCGAAGCAGGCTTGCAGCGCTATCTGGAGGCGGGTTTGCGCAACGACAGCGAGAACCTGCTGGTGGCGCTGGTGCGCGGGCCCAATGGCGTCCAGTTGGATGAACAGCGCTTGTCGCCGGCTTATCAGCGGCCGTTCTCCGGGCATTATTTTCGTATCGACTTTGCCGATGTCCATTGGCGCTCCCGTTCACTGTGGGATCAGGAGCTGCCCAGACTCCCCGAGGCGGGGCTCAAGGGCAACCTGCAATTGGGGCCGGAAGGTCAGCAGTTGCTGGTGTTGCGCTCGGACTACAAGCGCTTCGGCACGATGATTTCCATCAGCGTGGCGCAGGACTACACGCCCGTGCGGGAAAGCTTTCGTCTGATGCGTCAGGTTGGCCTGGTGGTGGGGGTGGCGGCGCTGTTGCTGGTGCTGGTGCTGCAACGGGTCACCGTGCGTCGCGCCCTGCGCCCGCTGGAGACGGCGCGCAACCAGATCGCCCAGCTGCAGCAAGGCCAGCGCTCCCAACTCGACACCCAGGTGCCGCAGGAACTGGAACCGCTGGTGGCGCAAATCAACCATTTGCTGGCCCACACTGAAGACAGCCTCAAGCGCTCACGCAATGCCCTCGGCAACCTGGGCCATGCGCTGAAAACCCCGATGGCGGTGCTGTTGAGCGCAGCCTCCAGTGATGCGCTCAAGGATCATCCGCAGTTGAGCCAGTTACTGCGCGAGCAACTGGAACAGGTGCAGCAGCGTCTAAATCGCGAACTCAACCGTGCGCGCCTGGCGGGCGATGCGCTGCCGGGTGCGCTGTTTGACTGTGAAAAAGAACTGCCCGGTTTGTTGGCCACCCTGCGCATGATCCATGGCGAACACCTGGACCTTAGCTATCACGTCGTGCCGGGCCTGCATTTGCCCTGGGACCGTGAAGACCTGTTGGAACTGCTCGGCAATCTGTTGGACAACGCCTGTAAATGGGCGGATGCCGAGGTCCGCTTGAGCGTCAGCGACACGCCCAGCGGCTACCTGCTGGCGGTGGAAGACGACGGTCCCGGCATTCCCCAGTCCCAGCGCGACCAGGTGTTCAGCCGCGGCACACGCCTGGATGAGCAGAGGGTCGGCCATGGCCTGGGATTGGGAATCGTGCGGGACATCGTTGAGGTGTGGGGCGGGGTGTTGCAGTTGCAGGAAAGTGAGCTGGGTGGGCTCAAGGTATTGATCGAGCTACCACGCCGCTAGCACTGACCCACCCCAGTTCAAAATGTGGGAGCTGGCTTGCCTGCGATAGCATCGACTCGGCTTGCCTGAAATACCGAGGTGTTTGCATCGCGGGCAAGCCCGGCTCCCACAGAAAAGCCTTGCTACATTCAGACCCGAAACTGATCCATCAACCCCTGCTGCTGGTTGGCCAGGCTGTTCAACGCCTGGCTGACCCGCGCCGATTCATTGGCCTGTTCCGACAGCGACTCGGTCACATCGCGAATGGTCGCCACGTTGTTGTTGATCTCTTCGGCCACCGCGCTTTGCTCTTCGGCGGCGCTGGCGATTTGCAGGTTCATGTCGCTGATGACCGTGACCGCGTCGCCAATCTGGCGCAAGGCCGTGACGGCCTGGCCGACTTGTTCGACGCTGCCCTGGGCTTGGCGATAGCTGTTGCCCATGGAGCCGACCACGTCGGTGGTGCCGTTTTGCAACTGTTCGATCACCAGGCGGGTTTCTTCCACCGATTCCTGGGTGCGCCGTGCCAGGTTGCGCACTTCGTCGGCGACCACGGCAAAACCGCGCCCGGCCTCACCGGCACGGGCGGCTTCGATGGCGGCGTTAAGCGCCAGCAGGTTGGTCTGCTCGGCGATGCCACGAATCACTTCGAGCACCGTGCCGATTTTCTCGCTGTTGGCGGCCAAGCCTTCCACCTGGGTCATGGCGGTGCTCATATCGGCGGCCAGGTCGCCAATGTTGGCGGTGGTGCGGTCAATGACGGTCAAGCCTTCGCGCGTTGCCTGATCGGCATCCTTCGCCGCCTGGGCTGCCTGAGCGGCACTGCGGGCGACGTCCTGGGCGGTGGCGCTCATTTCATGGGACGCGGTGGCCACCTGATCCACCTGGCGATACTGCTGTTCCATGCCGGCGCTGGTTTGCGTGGCAATCTCGGCGGACTGGTCGGCGGTGCCACGGGCGTCCTGCACCGAGCGTTTAACCTCGGCAATGATCGGTTGCAGCTTGTCGAGGAAACGGTTGAACCAGCCAGCCAATTGGCCCAGTTCGTCCTGTTTGCTGTAAGCCAGGCGCCGGGTCAGGTCGCCTTCGCCGCTGGCGATGTCTTCGAGCATATGCGCCACGCCAAGAATCGGCCGAGTCACGCTGCGCGCCATCAGCCACACCAGCACCAGGCCCACCACCGCGGCCAGCAGGCCCAGGCCCAGTTCCAGCAGGGTGCCCTTGGCATTGTCAGCATCCAACTGGGTTTTCAGCGCCTCGGCGGGGGCTACCAGAACTTTTCCAGGTACATCCAGCAACACCCCCCAGGCCTTGCCCCCGGGGATCGGCGCAAACGGCGCGAGCACCTTGAGTTGATGGTCGGTGCGCAGGCTGTGGGTCTGGGTGCTGTTGGCCAAGGCACTGACCAACTGCGCGCCGTTGGCCGTGTCGACCTGCTCCAGACGCTGGCTGAGTTTGCTCGCGTCCGGGCTGTAGCCGGCCAGCAAACCGGTGGGGCTGAGGATGCTGACCTGAGTCTGGCCGTCGTACAGCTTTTGGCTGGCCTGTTGGCTCACGGCCTGCAAACTGTTGAGGTTGATGTCCACCGACAGTGACGCAATGACTTTGCCATTGACCATCAGCGGGAACACGATGCTGGTCATCAGCACGTTCTGCCCGTCGATCACATAGAAGTAGGGCTCGATCACACACGGCTTGAGGGTCGTGCGCGGGCAGGTGAACCAGGCGTTGGCTTTTTCGCCGCTGGGGCCGATGGAGGTGTCGGCCATGTCGCTTTCAGGCAGGGCCATTGACGTGATTTTGCCGGGTGTCGGCTGCGACCAGTAAAGGGCGAACCTGCCCTTGTCATTGCTGCCCAGCTCCGCCTGGTTGGCGAACAGCTCGTCCTTGCCATCCAGCGCATTGGCTTCAAATACCAGGGACAAACCCAGCAGGTCGGGGTTGGCCTGTAGCGCGGCTTTTACTTGGCGAGTCAGGTCTTCACGGGTATCAAAGGCATCGAGAAAGCGTTTTTCCGCCTGCTCGCGCAAAAACAGCACTTGGCGGGAAAACCCATGGCCGTATTGGTAGGCATCCATGAACTGCTGGCGAATGCCCAGCGCCTGCACTTCACCCTGGGCCTCGATGCGCGCCTGGGCGGCTTCGTCGAGCATCTGCATACTGGACGCCTTGACCTGCTCCGAGCTCTGCGCCATGCGATACAGCGACAGACCCACCAGCAGGGTCACGATCCCCAGCAGGCACAAACCCGCCAGCAGGGTGATTTTCCATTGAATGGAGAGCTGCCTGAGCGACATCGGGACATCCTTACCTGAAAACACATTGAGTCAGGCTATCGGCAGCGCGCAGGGTTTCTTTATGTTGTGGTGCGGGTGCTTGCCACAGCTTTTTTGACATGAGCGCCTGCCTGCTGCAAAGTGCGCGCCCTCTAATAAGACCTCTTTCACGCCTGCACGCCGGCAGCTGTTCCCATGGGCCGTGCGCGGGCCTGCCTGTCTTTTATGTTTCTGCTTGAGGTAACCATGATTAACGCAGTCATCGCCGCGGTCGGCACCATGCTGGTGCTCAGCTTGTCCCGCGTGCATGTAGTCATCGCCATTATCGTCGGCGCCCTGGTGGGCGGTTTGACCGGTGGCCTGGGCATCGAGGCCACGCTCAAGGCCTTCAACGGCGGGCTGGGCGGCGGCGCGACCGTGGCCTTGTCCTACGCATTGCTCGGGGCTTTCGCCGTGGCGATTGCCAAGTCCGGGCTGGCCCATGCGCTGGCAGACAAAGCCTTGCTGCTGGTGGATCGCCAGGACGCCAGCGGTGGCAACCACGTCAAATGGCTGCTGATCGGCTTGTTGTGGGTGGTGGCGATTGCTTCGCAGAACATCCTGCCGATCCATATTGCGTTCATTCCGTTGCTGGTACCGCCGCTGTTGTACGTGCTGACCAAGCTGCAACTGGACCGCCGCCTGATCGCCTGCGTGATGACCTTCGGCTTGATCACGCCGTACATGTTCCTGCCGGTGGGTTTCGGCAATATCTTCCTCAACCAGATCCTGCTGGCCAACGTGGCCAAGAGCGGCGTGGATATCAGCCAGGTCAACGTCACGCACGCCATGGGCCTGCCGGCACTGGGCATGGTGGTCGGCCTGCTGGTGGCGGTGTTTGTCAGCTACCGCAAAAAACGCGTGTACGACCTGGAAAAAATCGAGCGCGTCGAGCAAGTGGCGGTGCAGTACAACCCGCTGACCCTGCTGGTGGCCGGGCTGGCGATTGCTGCCGCGTTCATCATTCAGCTGTGGCTGGACTCGATGATCATCGGCGCCCTGGCCGGCTTTTTGATCTTCTCGGTGTCGGGCATCGTGCGCTGGCGCGACACCGATGACCTGTTCACCGAAGGCATGAAGATGATGGCGATGATCGGCTTCATCATGATCGCCTCGTCGGGCTTTGCCGAAGTGCTCAAGGCCACCGGTGACGTGAATTCGCTGGTGCAAACCTCGGCGGCGTTCATCGGCCATAGCCGGGGCGTCGGCGCGTTGTTGATGCTGCTGGTGGGGTTGTTGGTAACCATGGGCATCGGCTCGTCGTTTTCCACGGTGCCGATCCTCGCGGCGATTTTCGTGCCGCTGTGTGTGCAACTGGGCTTCAGCCCGTTGGCCATTGTGTGCATCGTCGGTACCGCCGGTGCCTTGGGCGATGCCGGCTCGCCCGCGTCGGATTCTACCCTCGGCCCCACCTCCGGCCTGAATATCGACGGCCAGCACCACCATATCTGGGACACCGTGGTGCCGACCTTCCTGCACTACAACCTGCCGCTGCTGGCGTTCGGCTGGCTGGCCGCGATGACGCTCTGACGAGGTTCCTGTAGGAGCGAGCTTGCTCGCGAAAAGCGTCAACGATAACGCGGGCAACCTGGCACCCCTCAGTGCTCTCAGGTTCTTCGCGAGCAAGCTCGCTCCTACAGTAATCGCTCACATGGCCGTTAACCTCTCAAGTCGCCACTAACAAGAGAGAAAAGCCATGCGTCTGAGTTTGAAGGCCAAAGTCCTGGCCCTTGCCGTCGTGCCGGTGTTGTTGTTTGCCGTGGTCATCAGCTTGACCACCGTGTGGATTCTGCAGGGCCAGGCCCGCAACGAAGTGGATGAAACCCGCCAGCGCCTGCTCAACGATGCCAAGGCGACCTTGCAAGGCTATGTCGAAGTGGCCATGACCACCATCAAGCCGCTCTACGACGCAGCCGCGCCCGGGGATAACGCGGCGCGAGCGCAGGTGGTCAAGTTGCTCTCCAACACTAGCTACGGCAAAGACGGCTATTTCTTCGGCTACGACTCCGAGACGATCCGCCTGTTCAAGGGCAACAGCCCGGATGGCGTGGGCAAAAGCTTCAAGGACAACCGTGACCCCAACGGTGTCTACGTCAATCGCGACCTGGTCAAGGTCGGCAAGGACGGCACCCACTACCTGCAATACAGTTCAACCCAACCCGGCCAGACCGAACTGGTGCCCAAGCTCGGCTACACCGAATACCTGCCCAAGTGGGACATGGTGATCGGCACCTCGGTGAACCTGGACGGTATCGAGGCCCAGGTGGCGGTAGTCCAGGATAAGGTCGAACAACGTATGCAAGGCGTGCTGTTGAGCATCCTGGGCGTGGCGGTGGTGGTGTTGCTGGTGATTGCGGCGGTGGGCATGTTAGTCGCCAACACCATCCTGCGCCCGCTGAACCTGATGAAAGCCAACCTGGACGACATCGCCGCCGGTGAAGGCGACCTGACTCGCCGCCTGGCCATTACCAGCCAGGATGAGCTGGGCGAACTGGCCGGCGCGTTCAATCGCTTTGTCGATAAAATCCACGGCCTGGTGCGCCAGATCACCGACATGACTGCCCAACTCACCGGGCTGGTGAGCCAAGTGTCCGACCAGGCCCAGCGCTCCGAGCAGGCCATGGAACGCCAGCGCCACGAAACCGATCAGGTGGCCACCGCGATCAATCAGATGTCGTCCGCAGCCCATGAAGTGGCGCGCAGTGCCCAGGGCGCCGCTGTCGCCGCGCAACAGACCGATGCCGAAGGCCAGGCCGCTAAACGCGTGGTAGACGGCAGCATCGCGCAGATTCACGCGCTGGTAAGTGATATTCGCAGCAGCGGTGTGTCCCTGGACAGCCTGCAGCAGGATGTGTCGTCGATTGTCAGTGTGCTCGGTGTGATCCGCTCGATTGCCGAACAAACCAACCTGCTGGCGCTCAATGCGGCCATCGAGGCTGCGCGGGCCGGGGAGGCTGGCCGTGGCTTTGCCGTGGTCGCCGATGAAGTGCGCGCCCTGGCCAGCCGCACGCAAACCAGCACCCAGGAAATCCAGGGCATGATCGACCGCCTGCAAAAAGGCACTGAAGCCGCCGTAGACGCGATGCGTCGCTCCAGCGATGCGGGCGAAGGTACCTCGGCTCAGGCCAACGAAGCCGGCGCGTCCCTCGATACCATGGCCCAGTTGATCGGTACCATCAACTCAATGAACGCACAGATTGCCAGCGCTGCCGAAGAGCAGACCGCTGTGGCCGAAGAGATCAACCGCAGCGTGCATCAGATTGCCGTGGCGGTGGACAGCGTTGCGGATGAAACCCAGCTCGGCGCCCAGACCTCCCGCAGCCTCGCGGACCTGGGCCAGCGTTTGGGGCAGTTGGTCGGCCAGTTCAGGATTTGACCCCGACCACAACGTCGCGCATCAGCAGGCCAAAACCCAGGTCCATCTCGGCCGGCAAGGGCACATACACCGTGTGCCCATCCCCCGGCGCCACCTCCATGGCTTGCCCCTTGGCGTTGTGCAAGGTGGCCAAGTCAAAGTGAAAATTGCCGGCGGGCGTCATCAACTCCAGGTGATCGTCCACGGCAAAGCGATTCTTCACCTTGACCTCGGCCAATTCCCCGCGACGTTCGCCGGTCAATTCCCCCACAAACTGCTGGCGCTCGGACACCGAACTGCCGTTCTGGTAGTTCTGGTATTCGTCGTGCACATGCCGGCGCAAGAAACCTTCGGTGTAACCGCGCTGGGCCAGAGATTCCAGGTTGGTCATCAAGCCGCGATCAAACGCGCGCCCGGCCACTGCGTCATCGATCGCCTGGCGATACACCTGGGTGGTGCGTGCGCAATAGAAATGGGATTTGGTGCGGCCCTCGATCTTCAATGAGTGCACGCCCATCTGCGCCAGGCGCTCCACATGCTGCACGGCGCGCAAGTCCTTGGCGTTCATGATGTAGGTGCCATGCTCATCTTCAAAGGCGGGCATTTGCTCATCGGGGCGGTTGGCTTCCTGTAACAGGAATACTTGATCGGTGGGTGTACCGAGCCCCAGCGTCGGCTGATGGTGCTGGACGATGTCGCCGGTCGCGTTCTCCACTGCCGGCGTGGCCTGGTATTTCCAACGGCAGGCGTTGGTGCAGGTGCCCTGGTTGGCGTCGCGCTTATTCATGTAGCCCGACAGCAGGCAGCGCCCGGAATAGGCCATGCACAAGGCGCCATGTACAAACACCTCCAGCTCCATGGTCGGTACGTGCTGGCGGATCTCGCCGATTTCTTCCAGGGACAGCTCTCGCGACAGGATCACCCGGCCAATGCCTTGTTGTTGCCAGAACTCCACGCTGGCCCAGTTCACCGTATTGGCCTGTACCGACAGATGAATCGGCATCTGCGCGAAATGCTGGCGCACCAGCATGATCAGCCCGGGATCGGACATGATCAGCGCATCCGGGCCCATGGCGATCACCGGGGCCAGGTCCTTGAGGAACGTCTTGAGCTTGGCGTTGTGCGGCGCGATGTTCACCACCACGTAAAAACGCTTGCCCTGGGCATGGGCTTCCTGGATACCGAGGGCTAGGTTGGCGTGGTCGAATTCGTTGTTGCGCACGCGCAGGCTGTAGCGCGGCTGGCCGGCGTATACCGCGTCGGCGCCGTAGGCAAAGGCATAGCGCATGTTTTTCAAGGTGCCGGCGGGGGCGAGCAGTTCGGGGACGATTATCGGGGGCATGGGCGTGGGTCGCAAAAAGGCGCGAGGGTAGTGCAGGGGCGCCCATCGTTCATTGACCCAGGTCTAAACAAGCCGATCTATGCTTGTTCGATAAACAAGGGCACTCCCAGGTTTCGCCGCGGACTAAGCAACAGGGCCGACACCGGCCCGGCTTTCTCATATGGACCGGACATGAATCAAACCAACCTGCAATTTAAAACCCTGCTGCTGTTGCTGGCGCTGGTGACCATCGCCTTTATCTGGATATTGCTGCCGTTCTACGGCGCGGTGTTCTGGGCGGTGATCCTGGGCATCATCTTTGCACCGATGCAACGCCGCCTGCAGCAGCGTTTTGCCTGGAACCGCAACCTGACCTCCCTGACTACCTTGATGGTGTGTCTGGTGATCGCGATTCTGCCTGTGATCATCACCAGTGCATTGTTGGTGCAAGAAGGCGCCACGCTGTATAAAAACGTCGAAAGCGGCAAGCTGGACGTGGCCGGTTATATCGAACAGTTCAAGAACTTCCTGCCGCCGTATTTCCAGCAACTGCTCGACCGCTTCGGCATGGGCAACCTGGAGGGGCTGAGTGAAAAGGTAGCCAAGGGCGCGATGCAGGGCAGTCAGTTTTTTGCCTCCCAGGCATTCAGTTTTGGCCAGGGCACCTTTGATTTCCTGGTGAGCTTTTTCATCATGCTGTACCTGCTGTTTTTCCTGCTCCGTGATGGCCCCGAGCTGGTACGCAAGGTGCGCACGGCGGTGCCGCTGGCCGAGCCGCAAAAGCGCCGCCTGCAACTCAAGTTCAACCGGGTGGTGCGGGCAACGGTCAAGGGCAATGTATTGGTGGCGGTCACTCAGGGGGCGCTGGGTGGCCTGATCTTTTGGTTCCTGGACATACCCAGTGCGTTGCTCTGGGCAGTATTGATGGCGTTTCTGTCCCTGCTGCCAGCGGTGGGCGCAGGGATTGTCTGGGCGCCTGTGGCTATATATTTCCTGCTGAGCGGTGCCATCTGGCAGGGCGTGGTGCTGGGGCTTTTTGGCGTATTCGTGATCGGCCTGGTAGACAACGTGCTGCGCCCGGTGTTGGTGGGCAAGGACACCAAGATGCCGGACTACCTGATCCTGATCTCGACCCTGGGAGGCTTGTCGGTGTTTGGCCTCAACGGCTTCGTGATCGGGCCGCTGGTGGCGGCCTTGTTCATGTCGTGCTGGGCGTTGTTCGTTGAAACCAAACCGCGGGTCAAGTTGCCGTTGCCCTAGGCTTGAAGCATGAAGTCCGATACCCGCCGGCGCTGTGCCTCGGCGTCGGATAACGACGTGAGCGGGCCGCTGATAGGCTCGCCATCGCGTACCACGTACCAGCAGGCGAGCAAGCCGAGCTTGCGCAGAGGGGTGGGAACGGCGCTACCGATGACAGACATGATTTGAACAGTGGGCATAAGTACCTCCAATCGCTATGGAGGTCACCTTAAGGTGTGTCGCTATCCGGGAAAAATCACCTGGCTCGATAGTCGACATCAACGCCAGGCGTTAATCCACCACCTGGTCGAGCATGTTCACCACTTCGTGTTCACTGAGCAGCCCCTTGCGCACCAGGTTTTCCGCCAGCAGCGCCAGGAATTTTGCGCTGCGATGGCCTTCAAGGTGCTTGAGCTCGGTCAAGGCGCTGTAGACCTTGCTGGACGTGCAGAGGCCGGCGGTGCGGTGCGGATTCTGGGTGGGCATGTTCGTTCGTCCTTAATTGTTATTGGTGGACCGGGTCGATAGTGAGACTGTTTTATGACGCAACCATGACAGCGCACGCCTGGGCCGATCAAGAGGATATGCGACTCTTGTACTGTGGGATTGTCGTCATAGCGACATTGGCAGGATAAAACCGGACGTTCCAGGCAAAAAAAGGCCCCGCATGTGGGCGAGGCCTGTTCAAGTCAACTCCATTGATACTTACCAACCGTGGCGGTAGTAGCCGTGGGGAGGGCCGTAGTAGCCGCGAGGCGGGCCATAATAGCCACGGGGAGGCCCGTAGTAGACCGGCGCCGGGCGGTAGTAAACCTGCTGCTGCACATACACCGGTGGCGGCGGCGCGTAATAGACCGGCGGTGGGGCGGCATACACTGGCTGCGGTTGGACATACACCGGCTGTTGCACATAGACCTCACGAGGCTGACTGGCAACCACGGAGCCAACGACAGCCGCACCGACAAGCGCGCCCAACACTGCCGGGCCACCCCAACCACCACCGTGGGCGGAGGCTTGGCCGGCCATCGCAAGTGCGCCGATAAGCAAGGCGATTCTGGGGATTTTACGCATCATGGTCATTCCTCGGTTAGCCCCTGCGCTTGTGGTCTGCAATCAATAGACTCAAGGATTGTCGCGGGGATACTTTTAAGACAACGTATTTCAAAAAAACAGCACGGCCAGTAGGTAAAGGTTGTGTAAGGTCTGTACCGATTTGCTTACTTCAAGGAGTTACCCATGCAGATGCATCCCAACAAGGACACCCAGCTGTGCATGTCACTGTCGGCGCGCCCTGGGAACTTTGGCCTGCGTTTTCATAACCATCTGTACGAACAACTGGGGCTGAATTTCTACTATAAAGCCTTCAGCAGCCAGGATTTACCCGGCGCGATCGGCGGCATTCGAGCCTTGGGCGTGCGGGGCTGCGGGGTTTCCATGCCGTTCAAGGAGGCCGCCATCGCCCTGGTGGATGAACTCGACGATTCGGTTCAAGCCATTGATTCGCTGAACACCATCGTCAACACCAATGGCCATCTCAAGGCTTACAACACCGACTACATCGCTATCGAGCAACTGCTGAAAAAGCACGCCGTGCCCAAAGACTCCACCTTTGCCCTGCGCGGCAGCGGCGGCATGGCCAAGGCAGTGGCCAGCGCCTTGCGTGATGGCGGTTATGCCAGCGGTGTGATCGTCGCGCGCAATGAGGTGGCGGGCCGGGCATTGGCCAGCAATCTGGGGTATGAGTGGCAGGCGGACCTGGGCGACCTGCGCCCAAAAATGCTGATCAACGTGACGCCCATCGGTATGACCGGCGGGGCCGAGGCGGAGGCATTGGCGTTCGATGCCGATGCGATTGATCAGGCAGAGACGGTCTTTGATGTGGTGGCGATCCCGGCGGAAACGCCCCTGATCGTGCATGGGCGCGCCAAGGGCAAGCGGGTGATTACTGGGTTGGAAGTCATCGCGATCCAGGCGTTGGAGCAGTTTGTGCTTTATACAAGCGTGCGCCCAACACAGGAGCAGTTCCAGGCGGCAGTGGCCTTCGCCCGAAGCTAGCTGGCTGCACATGCCCCATGTGGAAAGGGACAAGGCCCTTTTGTAGGAGCGAGCTTGCTCGCGAAAAACCCATAGACGCCGCGTTCATTCAGCAAGCACGCGTTATCGTTGACGTTTTTCGCGAGCAAGCTCGCTCCTACAGATCAGGCCTGTTCCAGTTGCGCCAACCGTTCTTCCAGTGCGGCAATTCGCGCTTCCAGCTCTTCAATCCGCTCCACCGAAACAGCCCCCGCGCTACGCTCTACCGGATTCCCCCGCGCGGTCATAATCGCTTCAATATCCGCCGGGTCTCCCAGCGCATGGGTGTACCGGTCTTCACGCTGCCCCGCCTGGCGCGGCACCAATAGCGCCAGTCCTCGGGCAATCAGGCGTTCCAACTGGTGAACGACCTGCTCGGCATCTTCGAAATCATGCATACGCCCGCTGCGGGTCAGCAACTCGTTGACTGTCTGCGGCCCGCGCAGAAACAGCAAACCAGTCAAGATCACCTGGGCCGGCACCAGTTCCAGCGCCTTTTCCACGCGGTGTTCCCAGCGATCGGCACGGCTGCCCATGACCAGGCGGGTGAAACCCTGGCCCTCCAGCGCACGCAGGCTTTGGCCGACCTGGCCCTGGCTGAGGTTCATCACCGGCTCACGGCTGGTTTTCTGATTGCAGGCCAGCACCAAAGCGTTGAGCGTCAGGGGATAGGTTTCCGGGTTGGTCGCCTGTTTTTCGATCAAGCAGCCGAGGATGCGGATTTGCGTGCTGTTCAGGCGCGGCTCAGGGGTGTCGGTATCATGTTCGGCGGTCATCGCGCGTTCCCTATGCAGTGAAGGTCACCAGCGTAATCCTCAAAAAATAAAAGACAAGCGCCGGGCATGGCTATAATCGCCGCTGGTTCCAACCCTGCCATTATCGTGAGACTGACATGACTATTTCCCTGTACGCCGCTTCTATCCCAGTCTTCAAGCAAATGCTCAACGCGTTGAGCGATGTGCTGAACAAAGCCGAAGCCCACGCTAGCGCCAAGAACATCGAGCCCAATGCCCTGCTGCAAGCGCGCCTGTTCCCGGACATGTTCCCACTGGTGCGCCAGGTACAGATCGCCGTCGACTTTGCCAAGGGCGTGTCGGCACGCCTGGCCGAGATCGAAGTGCCGAAGTACGAAGACAGCGAAGTCACCTTCGCCGACCTGCAAGCGCTGATCGCCAAAGTCCTGGCGTTTGTCGACACCATCAAGCCCGAGCAGATCGACGGCAAGGAAGGCATCGAGATCGTCACCCGCCCAGGCACTCCTAAAGAGAAGCGCTTCAGCGGCCAGTCCTACCTGCTGACCTACGGCCTGCCGCAGTTCTTCTTCCACGTCACCACCACTTACGCCTTGCTGCGTCATAACGGTGTGGAAGTGGGCAAGCGTGATTACATGGGCGCGTTCTAAACCGGCAAGCATAAAAAAGCCCGGTGT
Source organism: Pseudomonas paralactis (assembly GCF_001439735.1). Taxonomy (GTDB): domain Bacteria; phylum Pseudomonadota; class Gammaproteobacteria; order Pseudomonadales; family Pseudomonadaceae; genus Aquipseudomonas; species Aquipseudomonas paralactis. Next base: position 34,286 of record NZ_JYLN01000012.1, on the reverse strand, counting down.
CGTTCGTGAATGAACGGCACCGGGCTTTTTTTGCGAGGCGTTTAAGCTGGCTGTTCTTCCTTGCCCAAACAAGCCGCCGCCGTAAACAACACATCGGTAGACGAATTCAGCGCCGTTTCCGCCGAATCCTGCAGCACGCCGATGATGAAACCAACAGCCACGACCTGCATGGCGATTTCACTTGGGATGCCAAACAGGCTGCACGCCAGCGGGATCAACAGCAGCGAGCCGCCTGCTACACCCGAAGCCCCACAGGCGCAAATGGCCGCGACTACACTGAGCAGCACGGCGGTCGGCAGGTCCACGACGATCCCGAGGGTATGCACGGCGGCCAGGGTCAGCACGGTGATAGTGATTGCGGCACCGGCCATATTGATGGTGGCACCGAGCGGGATCGACACCGAGTAGGTATCTTCATGCAGGCCCAGGCGTTTGCTCAACGCCAGGTTGACCGGAATGTTCGCCGCCGAGCTGCGAGTGAAGAAGGCGGTGATGCCGCTTTCACGCAGGCACATCAGCACCAGCGGGTAAGGGTTGCGACGCAGTTTCCAGAACACAATGGCGGGGTTGATCACCAGCGCCACGAACACCATGCAGCCGATCAGCACCACCAGCAGGTGCGCATAGCCGAGCAGGGCGCCGAAGCCGGAGGTGGCCAGGGTCGAGGCCACCAGGCCGAAGATGCCCAGCGGTGCGAAACGGATGACCACGCGTACGATCAGGGTGACGCCGTTGGACAGGTCGTCCAGGACCGTGCGGGTGGTTTCACCGGCATGGCGAATGGCAACGCCCATGCCGATGGCCCAGGCCAGGATACCGATGAAGTTGGCATTCATCAGCGCGCTGACCGGGTTATCCACCACGCTGAGCAACAGGCTTTGCAGCACCTCGCCGATACCGCCGGGGGCGCTTACCGTGGCGTCATGGGTGGCCAGTACCAGGGCAGACGGGAACAACATGCTGGCGACCACTGCAACCACGGCGGCGGAAAAGGTGCCGAGCAGGTAAAGAAACAGGATCGGGCGGATATGGGTTTCCTGGCCATGCTTATGGTTGGCAATCGAGGCCATGACCAGCACAAACACCAGGATCGGCGCGACGGCCTTCAGCGCGGTCACAAACACCTTGCCGATAAAACCAGCGGCGCGCGCGGCCTCGGGGAACAGCAAGGCCAACACGATCCCGGCGATCAGGCCGATGACAATTTGGGTGACCAGGCTGACGCGCATTAAACGTTGCAACAGGGAAGGGGCAGCAGTCATAAAGAGTTGTCTCTAGTTTTTTTAATAGGGCACAGCATTGCAGGCAGAAAGTACTGTAGGAAGCAGGCGCGAAGTCTAGCATGCTGTAGGACGCGTCTCGTTCGCTGCGGCATTCCGTCACCCGCTTACGTAGGATTTGGTCAAGTCCGGACATGTTCTGTTAAGATTCACCCCCTCTCATCTTTCCTCTCAATCAGCGAGCCCTTCGGGCTGTCGTTGATGTCGCTGTTTCTGGAGTTTGCATGTTGTTCCCTATCTTGCTGCTGTCGGCTGCCGGTTTTACCGTGCTGACCACAGAATTCGTGATCGTCGGCTTGTTGCCCTCGATCGCCCGGGACTTGAATGTCAGTGTGTCCCAGGCCGGGCTGCTGGTGACGCTGTTCGCGTTTACCGTGGCAGCGTTCGGGCCCTTCCTGACCGCGTATTGCGCACGGTTCCAGCGCAAGCGTCTGTTTATCAGCATTCTGATCATGTTCGCGGCGGCTAATACCGTGGCGGCATTGGCGCCCAATATTTGGGTCATGTCCCTGGCTCGCTTGATACCTGCCTTGGGGCTGCCGGTGTTTTGGGCCTTGGCCAGCGAAACGGCGGTGGACATTGTCGGCCCTGAATTCGCCGGGCGAGCCATTGAAAAAATCGGCTTCGGCATCGTCTGCGCTACCGTGTTCGGGATTCCGGTGGGCACGCTGATTTCCGATATGTTCGGCTGGCGTACCGCGTTTGCAGTGCTCGCAGTGATTGCCCTGGCCAAGGCGTTGTTGCTGTTCATCTACCTGCCGGTGACCCAGGCAAAGAACGCCCAGACCACACTGCGCTCGCAATTCAAGATCCTGCGCAGCCCGGTGATGCAGGGCCATATCCTGTTGTCGATCCTGGTCTTCAGCGGCATGTTCACCGCCTATACCTACCTGGCGGACATCCTTGAGCGCCTGGCCGGGTTCGACGGCACGCTGGTGGGTTGGTGCCTGATGGGCTTTGGCGCGGTCGGGCTGATCGGCAATTCCCTCGGCGGGCGCGCGGTGGATCGTCACCCCTTGATTGCGTCTATGGTGTTTTGCGGCTTCATGATCGCGGGCATGGTGGCACTGGTGCCGGCGATTCATTCGACCATCGGCCTGGCGGCGGCGATGGCGGTATGGGGCGTGACCCAGGCGGCGATGTTCCTGGTCAGCCATGTGCGATTGATGAAGGCGGCGCCCCACGCACCGGCGTTTGCCGCCTCGCTGAATATTGCCGGGGCCAATCTCGGCATCGGCCTGGGTGCGATGGTCGGTGGGCATGTGATTGACACCCTGGGCCTGGGCAGCCTGGGGTTTGCCGCTTCGGGGTTTATCCTGGTGTCGATTCTGCTCGCACTGTGGCTGATGACCGCCAAACCTTCTGCGGCCAACGCCTGATTAAAAGGGCGTACTGCCACATTTTTCAGGGCAGGGCGGTAAACAACTCCCGCCTTGCCCCTTCGGTAATCGCCACGATCCCAGGATGCTTGACCTTGCGCTCCACCGAAATCGCGTAGAACGACTCGGTCACCGCGTCGGTCTGGCCGATCAGCGCCACGCCGTACTGGCGCACCACCTCGTCGGCAATCACGCTGGGGGCGATGAAGATGCCGCTGCCGGATTGCCCAAACGCTTGCATCAACGCACTGTCGTCGAACTCACCGATGATCCGCGGTTGAATCTGCTGCTCGGCAAACCAGCGCTGCAAGCGGCTGCGTACCACGGTTTCTGCGCCAGGAATCAACAACGGCGCACCGTGCAAACACTGTGGGAAATCGCCGCCATGCTGGTCAGCCAACGCCTGGGTGGCGAAAAAGCTGATACCACATTCCCCCAGTTTTTGGCTGTAGCCCTTGATGTCCAGATGCGTGGGCATGGGGCTGTCGGAAATCACCAGGTCCAGGCGCTGGATCGCCAGGTCGGCGAGCAAACGTTCGAGTTTGTCTTCACGGCAGGTGATGCGCAGCGGTTCGCTCAGCTCCATGGTCGGCGCGATCAGCCGGTAGACGATGGATTTGGGCACCACATCTGCCACGCCGACCCTGAACGGGATCTGTTGCTCATCGGGCTGGGCGCGCAACATTGCCTCCAGCTCATTACCCGTCTGGAACATCTGCTCGGCGTAGGGCAGCGCCTGACGCCCGGCTTCGGTCAGTTCCAGCTGACGTCCCACCCGCTGAAACAGGGCAATGCCGAAGGTTTGTTCCAACAGGCTGATCTGCCCGCTGATGGTCTGGGGCGTGAGATTCAGTTGTTCGCAGGCGCGCACGATGCTGCCGGTCTTGGCCACCACCCAGAAGTAATGCAGTTGTCGATAATTGAGCATCGTGGTCTACACTTCGTAAAAAACGAAGTATACGCGAGAAAAATACGAATTTTCCTGAACTGTTCGCCTGCATAGAATGCCTCGCTATCGCGGGGCCACTATTTGGACCCAATGGTTCTAATGAGGAATACAGCATGAAACTCAATTCTCTGGGCGTGGCGTCGCTGCTTGCGCTTTCATTGGTGATGATCAGCGGTTGTGACCAGGTCGAGAAAAGCGCGCAGCAAGTGCTGGGCAAAGCCAGTGAAACGGCCAAACAAGCGATTGATGACACCCAGAAGGCCGCCGAACAGGCATTGAGCGAAGCGACCCAAGGCTTGATCAATCCGCAGAACAAGGATGATCAGGAAGAAAAAGACGCTGAATCGAACACCCAAGAAACCTAATTTCCCAGCACTACCACGTCAGGACTGACCTATGGATTACCTTTTACAACTGGCCGCCAGCCCCACCGCCTGGGTCGCACTGGCTACCTTGATCGTCATGGAAATCGTGCTGGGCATTGATAACCTGATCTTTATCTCGATCCTCACCAACAAATTACCCGAGCAGCACCGGGCCAAGGCGCGGCGCATCGGTATCAGCATGGCGCTGATATTGCGTCTGGGCCTGTTGAGCACCATCGCTTTTATCGTGCAGTTGACGGCGCCGGTGTTCGAAGTGCTCGGCCAGGCGTTCTCGTGGAAGGACATGATTCTGATCGCCGGTGGCCTGTTCCTGGTGTGGAAGGCAACTACCGAAATCCATCACAGCATGGATCCGGAGCCTGAAGAGAAAGCAACAGTGGGCAACACTGTGGCCATCGGCTTCGCGGCGGCCATCGGGCAGATCCTGTTGCTTGACCTGGTGTTCTCCATCGACAGCATCATCACTGCTGTGGGCATGACCGAGCATTTGCCGATCATGATCATTGCTGTCGTGACCTCGGTGATCGTGATGCTGGTGGCGGCCGAACCGTTGGCCAAGTTCATCAACGACAACCCGACCGTGGTGATGCTGGCCCTGGGCTTTTTGATCATGATCGGCATGACGCTGATCGCCGAAGGCTTCGGCGCCCATGTGCCAAAAGGCTACGTGTATGCGGCCATGGCGTTCTCGGCGGCTATCGAGTGCCTGAACATTGCGCGGCGTAATCGCCACAAGCGTTTGCTCGCTGCCCGCCAGTAACCGCTGACCCAAACAGGCCGGCTGCGCTCACAAGAGCCCAGCCGGCCTTTTGCTGTCTGCTAGAATCGGCCCACTTGATAGCTTGAGGTCACCCATGAACGAGCCGATTCGCCTTACCCAGTACAGCCACGGCGCGGGTTGCGGCTGCAAGATTTCGCCCCAGGTGTTGGAGGTTATCCTTGCCGGCAGTGGCGCACAGAACCTGGACCCTAACCTGTGGGTGGGCAACGCTTCACGCGATGATGCGGCGGTGTACGCCATCGACGACGAGCGCGGCGTGGTCTCCACCACTGACTTTTTCATGCCGATAGTCGACGATCCTTTCGACTTCGGCCGCATCGCCGCCACCAATGCCATCAGCGACATCTACGCCATGGGCGGCGACCCCTTGATGGCCATCGCCATTCTCGGCTGGCCAGTCAATGTGCTGGCGCCGGAGATTGCCCGTGAAGTGATCCGCGGGGGCCGTTCGGTGTGTGACGCCGCCGGCATCCCGCTGGCAGGTGGGCATTCGATCGACGCGCCGGAGCCGATCTTCGGCCTGGCCGTTACCGGGATCGTGCAAAAGCGCCACATGAAGCGCAACGACACCGCCACCGCCGGGTGCAAGCTGTACCTGACCAAGCCTTTGGGTATCGGCATCCTCACCACCGCCGAAAAGAAGGGCAAATTGCGCGAGGCCGATATTGGCCTGGCCCGTGACTGGATGTGTACTCTCAACAAGCCCGGCAGCCGCTTCGGCAAGTTGGCCGGTGTGACCGCGATGACAGACGTCACCGGTTTCGGCCTGCTCGGCCATCTGGTGGAAATGGCCGACGGCAGTGGCCTGACGGCCCGCATCGAATATGCAAAAGTCCCACGCCTGCCAGGGGTTGAGTATTACCTGGACCAGGGTTGCGTACCGGGCGGTACCTTGCGTAACTTCGAGAGCTACGCCAGCAAGCTGGGGCGCGTGCAGGAGCTGCACAAGCGCGTGCTGTGCGATCCACAAACCAGCGGTGGCCTGCTGATCGCCGTTACCCCCGAAGGCGATGCCGAGTTTCATGCGGTAGCCGCTGAGCTGGGCCTGAGCCTTGAACCTATCGGCGAACTGCTTGAGCGACAGAGCAACGCGGTAGAGGTGATTTGATGGCAACTGACATCACCGATTACCGCGACATCTTCCTCAACGACCGGCCGATGATGGATACCCGCGCGCCGGTGGAATTCACCAAGGGCGCGTTCCCCGGTGTGGTCAACCTGCCGCTGATGACCGACGACGAGCGTCAGCGGGTGGGCACCTGCTATAAGCAGCAAGGCCAGCAAGCCGCAATCGTCCTGGGCCATGAGCTGGTCTCTGGCGCGATCAAGGCCGAGCGCATCGAGCAGTGGGCGCAGTTTGCTCAGGCTAACCCCGATGGCTATCTGTATTGCTTTCGCGGTGGGCTGCGCTCGCAGATCGTGCAGCAATGGTTGAAAACCGAGGCGGGCATTGACTACCCGCGTGTCGGCGGTGGCTACAAGGCCATGCGTACGTTCCTGTTGGAGACCCTGGAACAGACGACCGCCGAGTGCGATTTCGTACTGCTTGGCGGTATGACCGGCACGGGCAAGACCGAAGTATTGGGCCAATTGCACAATGCCCTGGACCTGGAAGGTCATGCCAACCATCGCGGTTCCAGTTTCGGCAAGCGCGCCACGGCGCAACCCTCCAATATCGACTTCGAAAATCGCCTGGCGGTGGACCTGTTGAAGAAGCGCGCGGCGGGCATTGGCCAGTTCGTGGTCGAGGACGAGAGCCGCATGATCGGCAGTTGTGCGCTGCCGCTGCCGTTGCACAAGAGCATGCAGAGCTTCCCTATGGTGTGGCTGGAAGACAGCGTCGAAGGCCGCGTCGAGCGCATCCTGAAAGATTACGTGGTGGACCTATGCGCTGAGTTCATTGGCGTGTTTGGGGAAACCGGCCAGCGATTATTTGCCGAACGCCTGACTCAGAGCCTGGCCAATATTCACAAGCGCCTGGGCGGTGAGCGTTTCCAACGGCTGCAGGCGGTGTTGCAGGAGGCCCTGGCCGAACAGGCACGCAGCGGCGCGGTGGACCTGCACCGGGTATGGATCGAAGGCTTGTTGCGCGAGTATTACGACCCGATGTATGCGTTCCAGCGCGAGAGCAAGGGCGCGCGTATCGAGTTTGCCGGGGAGCAGGGGGCGGTGGTGGAGTATTTGCGCGAGCGAGCAGCTCGGGTGGGGTGACCTTTCGGACGCCATCGCAGGCAAGCCAGCTCCCACCTTTGTATGTATTCACACTTCAAAAGGTAGGGGCTGGCTTGCCGTATCTACACAACTTCGGCGCGACGCTGGACCTGTGGCGAGGGAGCTTGCTCCCGTGACGGCCTGGCAGCCGACGCTGATCGAGCTGACGCACCGCGATCCAACTGTGGGAGCTGGCTTGCCTGCGAAGACGGCCTGACAGTCAACACAGTTGGACCGTGTACATATCCATTCCTGCGGTAACGGCCACCTGAATTCCGGCCAGCGTGGTTTAACGGGGCGCCTAAGATCAAAAGCAGATCAAGATCAAGAGCGGCTCGCTTCGCATCGTGGTTACCGGCGGCTGCGGCGAACTGCACAGTTGTGTAGATACCTATGCTGCGATGAGGCCATCAGCCCCACTGAAACTCTAAAGAATTACCGCCCCAATCAACCCACACACCACCCCCACCAGCATGGTCAAGCCGGCCACCGTCACCAGCACCCGTGCATCGAAATCCTTGCGCAGCATCAGCAGCGACGGCAGGCTCACGCTCGGCAGGGTCATCAGCAAGGCCACTGCCGGGCCGGTACCCATGCCCAGGGTCATCATGGTTTGTACGATGGGAATCTCTGCCGCCGTAGGAATCACAAACAGCGTACCGACGATCGCCAGCGGCACCAGCCACACCAGGCTGTTGGCCATTGCGCCGTCCACGTGTGGGAACAGCCACACCCGCGCCGCGCCGAGGACCAGCACCGCCAGGATGTACACAGGGATGGTGCTCCAGAACAGTTGCCACAAGGTGCGCAACCAGCGGCCCAGGAAGGGTTGCGACTCGACGGTGCTGACTTCGGCGACAGCCTCCAGCGCCGCTTCCGGCACTTGATCAGGGCGCGCAATACGCTGCGCCACCAGGGACACCCCCACCACCAGCACAATCCCAGCCACCAGCCGCAGCGCGGTAAAATCCCAGCCCAGCACAAACCCCATGAACACCAGCGTGGCCGGGTTCAACACCGGGTTGGCGATCCAGAACGCCAACGCCGCGCCCACCGACACCTGCTGACGGCGCATACCCGCTGCCACTGGCGCCGCACAGCAACTGCACATCATCCCCGGCAAGGCGAACAGCCCGCCGCGCAGGGTCGAGCCCAGCCCGGCACGGCCGAACAGGCGCAGCAGCCAGTCGCGAGGGATCAATACCTGTAGCAAGGAACCGAGGATTACCGCCAGCACCGCGGCTTTCCAGATCGCCAGGAAATACACCTGGGCGTAGGCCAGCGCCGCCGCCAGGGGCGAGCTTTGCTGATCATTGAGAATCGAGGCGCCAATGCTGTGGTTGTCGGCCGCTACAAACGCCTTGAGGTAGTAGGGCGACCACTTCACATAGTAGAGGCCGATGCAGGCCACCAGGAGAAACAGTGCAGGCTTGTACCAGAACGACCAGCCCCGACGGGGCTGGGTGGAAGCGAGATTGGACATGAAGAGGATCCGCAGGTGAGTCGATAGCCCGGCATCATACGCCCCTGCGGCTCAACCTTCAGGAATCGGCACTCAACTGAGTCGGGTCCGGGCAGCTTTCGTCACCATTGTTGAGCCCCTGCTTGTAATTGCGACTGAGCAGTGACGCCTTGCCGTTGTGCCAGGTCAATGTCAGCACGTACAGCGAGTCATAGTCATTGCCGGACCAGTCTTCGGTAATAGTGTGCTTCTCGCCGGCTGCTTCGCTGGCGACTTTGTTGATCAGCTCCGGCAAGTAACCATGGGACCAGGCCGTGTAGATTATCGCGTTGCGATACTTGTCCTCGACCAGTTCTTCGGCAAGGGCACTGGTGTCATTCGCTGAAAACTCGATGTTCACCGGTAGGCCGAGCTTGATCGCGCTGGGGCTGATGGTGATTAGTGGGCGAATGTAGCTGTAGGAATTATCCAGCTCGCCTTCTTCAACATTGCGCGTCGGGTTGGCGGCAAATACGTAGTTGGCCTTGCCGAATTTTTCCGGCAACACGCTCGCCAGGTTCATGGCGCGGTTCAGGCCCTGACAGTTGAGTTGGCCCAGGCCGCCGGCAGGTTTCTCGCCATGGCGCAGGAAAACCAGGGTTTGCACGCCATCGACCGGTTGCGCACGGCTTTCACGCGCGTCCAGGGCGGTGACGGCGGCGGCGCTGACCAGCAGCAGCGGCAACATCATGTATGAATAACGTTTGAATCGTTGCACAAGGCGCAGAGGCTTGATCTTCATTATAGGTTCGAGTCTTCGTGCGTCGGGTTAAGGCGGACAGGCCCGGCCCCAGTGACGCGTGGAGCGTCCTGCGGTATTCCCTGTCGATATAGCAAGGTGCCTCCATTCACCCTTCGGGCGCTCTTAAGAGTGCAAACGGGCGTTTTGGTTCGCCCACGGGGGATACTAGCCGGAAAATGTTGCGCAACGATGACCCATGCACGACAACGGGTAGATGACTATCATGGGGACTTTCCGTCCAGGGGGTTCTCGATGAACGCACTCGCCGCTTTCCCGATCAACAGCAAATGGCCCGCCCAGCACCCGGAACGCTTGCAGTTGTATTCGTTGCCCACGCCCAACGGCGTCAAGGTGTCGATCATGCTTGAAGAACTGGGCCTGCCCTATGAGGCGCACAAGGTCAGTTTCGACACCCAGGACCAGTTGTCCCCAGAGTTCATGTCCCTGAACCCCAACAACAAAATTCCCGCCATTATTGATCCCAACGGCCCGAGCGGGCAGCCGCTGGCGCTGTTCGAGTCCGGTGCGATCCTGATCTACCTGGCGGAAAAGACCAGCCAGTTGCTGCCCGAAGACCCGGCCACCCGCTATGAAACCCTGCAATGGCTGATGTTCCAGATGGCCGGCATCGGCCCGATGTTCGGCCAGGTGGGATTCTTCAACAAGTTCGCCGGCAAGGCTTACGAAGACAAGCGCCCGCGTGACCGCTACGCCGCCGAAGCCCGACGCTTGCTCGGTGTTCTGGAGAAGCGTCTGCTGGGCCGCACCTGGATCATGGGCGATGACTACAGCATTGCCGACATCGCCACCTTCCCCTGGATTCGCAACCTGATCGGCTTCTACGAATCCGGCGACCTGGTGGGCATTGCCGATTTCCCTAATGTACTGCGCGCATTGGACGGCTTTGTCGCACGCCCGGCGGTGATTCGTGGCCTGAACATTCCGAGCTGAAACATGCCGACTTTCGATTTCCAGCAACTGGATGTATTCAGCCGCGTACCGCTCAAGGGCAATCCGCTGGCCGTGGTGCTCGGCGCCGACAGCTTGACCGAGCAGCAGATGGCGGACTTTGCCAATTGGACCAATCTCAGCGAGACCACGTTTTTGCTGACACCCAGGGATCCACGAGCCGACTACCGCGTACGCATTTTCACCACCCTCACGGAACTGCCGTTTGCCGGCCACCCGACCTTGGGCAGTTGCCACGCCTGGCTGCAGGCCGGTGGTGTGCCCCGAGGCGAGGAGATCATCCAGGAGTGCGAAATCGGTCTGGTGCGCATTCGCCGCCAGGGTGAGCAACTGGCGTTTATCGCGCCGCCGTTGCTGCGTGCGGGAGCGGTGGAGGCGCCATTGCTGGAGCGCGTGCGCCTGGCATTGGGGCTGGCGCCCGAGGCGATTGTGCGCAGTCAGTGGGTCGACAATGGTGCGGGTTGGCTGGCGGTGATGCTGGCTGATCGTGACGCGGTGCTCGCGTTGCAACCGGACTATTCGCAACTGCTGGGCCTGGCCGTGGGGGTGATCGCCCCCTGTGATCCGCTGCGTGACGCGGTAGACGCGCAGTTTGAAGTGCGCGCCTTTATCGCTGGCGACGGCGCCCCGGAAGACCCGGCCACCGGCAGTTTGAACGCCGGTGTGGCCCAATGGCTGCTCGCCGAGGGGCTGGCGCCCAGCCGTTATGTGGTCAGCCAGGGCACGGCGATAGGGCGCGCGGGGCGTATTCACATCGAACGTGAGGGCGATGAGATCTGGGTCGGCGGTGCCGTGGCGCTGCGTATTCAGGGGCGTCTACAGCTCTAGATCAATAAATTGTTACGCGCCCGGCAATACACTATTGGCCCCTTGGCGTTTGTGTTGCCGGGACTTGGGGGCATAAGCTTTGGCCCCAAAGATTTCAGCCATTTTTCAGGAAAGCCATGACCAGTCAGTTCCCCCAAGCCCGCCCACGTCGCCTGCGCCGCTCCCCGGAGCTGCGTGGCTTGTTCCAGGAAAGCGAATTCACTCTTAACGACCTGGTGTTGCCGATCTTCGTTGAAGAAGAAATTGACGATTTCGTGCCGATTACCAGTATGCCGGGCGTGCTGCGCATCCCGGAGAAGAAACTGGCCGGCGAGATTGAACGTTACGCCCGTGCCGGCATCAAGTCGGTGATGACCTTCGGCGTGTCTCACCACCTCGACGCCAGCGGCAGCGATACCTGGAAAGAGCGCGGCCTGGTTTCGCGTATGTCCTCGATCATCAAGGACGCGGTGCCGGAAATGATCGTGATGTCCGACACCTGCTTCTGCGAATACACCGACCACGGCCACTGCGGCGTGATGCACGGTGCCCATGTCGACAACGATGCAACCCTGGTCAACCTCGGCAAACAAGCCGTGGCCGCTGCCCGCGCCGGCGCCGACGTGATCGCCCCGTCAGCCGCGATGGACGGCCAGGTCCAGGCCATCCGCCGTGCCCTCGACGACGCCGGTTTCACCCACATTCCGATCATGGCTTACTCGACCAAATTCGCTTCGGCCCTCTACGGCCCGTTCCGCGAAGCGGGCGGCAGCGCCCTCAAGGGCGACCGCAAAAGCTACCAGATGAACCCGATGAACCGCCGCGAAGCCGTGCGCGAATCGCTGCTGGACGAACAGGAAGGCGCTGATGCGCTGATGGTCAAGCCAGCCGGTGCCTACCTCGACATCATCCGCGACATCCGTGAGGCCTCACGCCTACCGGTCGCGGCCTACCAGGTGAGCGGTGAGTACGCGATGATCAAGTTCGGCGCACAGGCCGGAGCGATTGATGAAGACCGGGTGGTGCGCGAGACGTTGGGATCGATCAAGCGGGCGGGGGCGGATTTGATCTTTACCTACTTTGCGATGGATTTGGCGTTGGCGGGGATCTAAAGGCATCTTTTCTCCCCTGTGGTGAGCAGGCTTATCACAGGGGGGCGAATTATATCAGCAGTGATTCGGCCCATTTTTTTCGATAAGCAAATTGTTCGTTGATGTCGTTTGTGAGTTCGTTCTCTTCATAATCGAATATGCGGACGAGCTTTGCGTGCGGGTCACCTATTTGAGTTTCGTACGCTACGACCCCACTAGACATATTTGATGCCATGGCCGAAGGATATACATTTATCTTGGAGCCCTTGCACAGAAATCGAATGTCGCTGAACTCTCTTCTCAATAAACCAAATCCTATATAAATATCTACTTCGATATAGGTTTTTCTTACTCCGTCAGCGAATATGATCGAAAGGGTTGCGGTTCTCGCGTCACATTCGAGTATCGCTTTTTCTTGGTTGGAGTTTTTAATTATGGATATTTCTAATTTTTTCATTTTTATATTGTGGGGGTAGGGTTGATGTAATGATGTGAGTTATTGCGAGTTTAAAATAAGGTTGTCCCCTTGTGTCGTAATAATAAAGGTGAGAACTGTGTGGGGGGGGTTATCTGCTGCTCCGATTTCATAATGAGTTAGGCGCTCAAACAATATCGAGTGTTCTATCGAGAAAATATTTGTGGTGAGTCGGTTTGGGCTAGGTCGGGCTACGATGTAGCTTCAGAACTACGTGGGTAATGCATAAGTCGCCGGAATAACGAGTGGAGTGTCCTGTTGTACTTGTTCAGACAAAACCTATCCGAACTTTTCATAATCTACTGCGCCCAATGAAGCCAACCATTTCTTAAAAAAATCGATTTGTTCTTGAGGGTTGTTTGTTAGATTTTTCTCTTCGTAATCGAATATCTGGACTAGGTCCTCGTCGGTGGCTTGTTTTCCTAAAGTCATTTCGTATGCGACAAGGCCTGCGCTCATTTGAGATGTCATTCTGGACGGCTTAACATTTGTTTTTGCACCTTTGCATAAGAATGTGATATGCGAAAAATCGGTTCTAATTTTTGCTAGGCAAACGTAAAGGTCCTTCCCTTCGTAAATCTTAATGAAATTATCCTCTGAAAATCTCATTATAAGTTTTACGGCGTTGTATCTTACCGTTATTTCTCTTTCTTCGTTATTGATTAGGGTCTTTATTTTTTGAGTTTTCATTTGTTTCTCGTTCAGGCGGGTAGTTGAATAGCCTACATATTTTGAGCATCATTTTAAATCATCAGTCGTTGCTTTGCTGGGGGAGGGAGGTTCAGCTTGGCTCGCACCTATTGAAGTTAGCCACTCCTTGTAGAATTGGTATTGTTCTTGTGGATCATTAGTAAGATTATGTTCTTCATGATCAAATATATGAACTAGATCTTCTCGTGTCGGGCGCTTTCCAAGAGTTAATTCATATGCAACCAAACCACCGCTCATTTGTGAGGCCATGCTAGAGGGGCGTACATTTATTTTGGCACCTTTGCAAAGGAACTGGATGTGGGGGAAGTCTTTTCTGACATCGATAAGGCAGTTATAAATATCTTCAGCTATATAGACTTTTGCAAAGTTTTCTGCCTCTGAGAATTTTAGTTTTGTGTGGCGAGAGTCATATTTGAACGTAACATATCTCTCGGCGTTGTTTATTATGGCTTTGATTTTTTTTGTTCTCATTTTATGTTCCTGTTTGGGTTCGGGATCGAATATCCTACGTAGGTTCCATCTCGCTTCATCGGTGTTGCACCCAAGATGTCTCCTGTTTTGATTTTACCCTGTATTGCGATTTCTGCCTCATTGTCAAAAGGTGCTAGTTTTCCTAGTTCTTTGTTCACGTCCCGACCAGGGATTTTTTTCAAGGTATAGAGGAAGCCTTTTCGGGTCCCATATTGAGTGGCGAAATCGATTCCGACTAGCTTAGAGGGAGATGTGCTTATGAAATTGCTGGGTGGGTTATTGCTGTCGAGCGCGTGCAAGTATAGATCGTTGCTGTCGCCCTTGCTTTTGAATCCATTTTTAAAAATCTGGTCAGGTGTTTTGTCATCACCGCGATAAAGGTACTCGTTGCTAGTATTGGTTGGCGGGCTAGGCTCGCCCTTATTAACAGTTACCGTTTTCGGGGGATTTGCTACTTCAGCTTTTGACCTACAGGCGTCTCCACTTGGGCAGGTAGTCAACCCCAGTGGATCTACCCACCCCGTCGGATTGGGCACATACCGGTACCCATTGATCCCACCCGCCAACTTCACTGGGTCCGGTGTCAGGTAGCGACCAATATCCGGATTGTAGTAGCGATGGCGGTTGTAGTGCAGCCCGCTTTCCCGATCGAAATATTGACCCTGAAAGCGCAGCGGATTATCAATTTTGCCTACGTCGAGCCGGGCGATCTGGCCGTAGGCACGGTAGTGGGCGGACCAGACGATTTCGCCTTCGGTGTCGGTCAGTTCTTGCGGCGTGCCGAGGTGGTCCAACTGGTAGTGGTAGGGCTGGGTTTCTTCTGGGCCGAAACCTTCCAACAGTGCCAGTGGGCGGAAGCTGTTGGGTTCGTAGAGGTAACTGCGATGACAGTCCGCATGGTGTTCGGCAATTAGCTTGTCGCCTTGCCAGAAAAACTCCGTGGTCTTGCCATCCACGGTCTTGCTGACACGCCGCCCAAACGGGTCATACCGATAACGGGCGGTTTCGCCGTTGGGCATGATGACGCTGATCAACCGATGCTGGCAGTCGTAGCGATATTCCGTGACGAGTTGCTGGCCCTTGCCGCGCCGTTCGCGGATGAGGTTGCCGAAGGCGTCGTAGTCGTAATGGCGGTCGCCCTGGATCATCAGGCGGTTGCCGGCGACGATGTCCGGGCCGGGGCGGTCTTGCATCAGCAGGTTGCCCGCCGGGTCGTGGGCGAAGCGTTCCTGCACGTCCTGGGAATGATCGGCGCGGGTCAGGCGATTCAGTGGGTCGTAGCGGTAAAGGTGTTCGCCTTTGCGGGTGTCGAGCAGGCGGTTGAGGGTGCCGCTTTTGTCGTAGTCGTATTGGCGTTGGTAAAGATGGTTTTGCTGTTGGGTTACTGCGTGAGCGTGCAGGCGGTTCTGGTCGTCGTAGTGGTAGTGGCTGAGCAGTTGACCTTGTTGGCGCTGGTGTTCGCGACCGCTCTTGAATAGATGTGAGGTGAGCACGTCACCGTTGAGTTCGACGGTGGCGAGGTGGCCGCCCTTGTCGCGGTTGAAGGTGAGACGGTTGTTGTCCGGCAGGCGCAGGTGTTGAAGCTGGCCGCAGGCGTCGTAGCCGTAGCGCAGGGTCCCCCAGCCCTGGTGTTCGGCGGTGAGGCGGTTTTGGCGGTTGTACTCGTAGGCCAATGCCCAGTGGCCGTCATCGACGCTCAGGAGATTGCCTTGGCGGTCGTAGGCATAAGCAATAACGCTGTCATCGGGCAGGGTTTTTCGTACGAGACGCCCGGCGTGGTCGCGCTCGTAGCGGGTGATTAGCTGACTGTTATCGTCGCCGTATTCGGTCTTCTCCAGCAGGTTGCCGTTGAGGTCGTAGGCGTAAGCGGTGCGTTGGCCGTCGAAGCCGGTTTCCTGTTGGATCAGGCCGTTGGGGTGATAGTCGAGTTGGTAGGTTTCGCCGACTTCGTTTTCGATTTCTGTCAGCAGCAGCCGGGCGTTGTCGTAACGGTATTTGACCTGGGTGCCGTCGGCGTTGATGCGGCGGCTGATCAGGTGCAGGCCGTCGGCGTATTCGTAGCGGGTGACGTGGCCGAGTTCATCGCGTTCGGCGATGATTTTGCCGTAGGGGTTGTAGCTGAATTCCCGAGTGGCGCCGCCTGGCAAGACGATGCGAATCAGCCTACCGACGCTGTCCCATTCATAAATGGTCTGCGCGCCGTGCTCACCCTCGCGGGCAACTTGCCGCCCCATATCGTCATAGCGATAACGCTGGATGCCGCCATTGGGCAATTGCTCCTCCAGCAACTGCCCACGCTCATTCCACACCAGCCGATGGCAGCTGTGATCCGGGTACCAAACCCCGGTCAGTTGCCCGTGTTTGTTGTAGCTGTAGTCAGTCGAATGACCATCCGGATCAGTTTTGCGGATGACATCGCCTTGCTCATTACGCTCGTATTTCCAGACCGCCTCCCCACGCCTGACAACCCGAACAAAACCGTTGTCATGTTCGTAGGACGTCGGCTCATCATCCCCCGGAAACAACGTCACCAAGCGTCCGGCGTCGTCGTACTGATAGGCCGTCACCGCGCCCATGGGGTCTTGCTCGACGGTCAGCCGGCCCTTGGCATCGTAGGATTTGAAATGCTGCGCGCCGTCCGGATCGATGCGCTGCACCAAGCGCGCGCGGTCGTCATGGACATACACTTCCTGGCTGCCATCGACGTTATGCACGGTGACGTGGCCGTCATCGCCCCAGGCATAGCGCGTGTCCATCTGCGAAAAACTCGCCCAATGCCGCACGCAACGCGCCGCCTTGCCAGCGCCTTCCCACTCCCAGAAGAAACTCGCCCCACCGGCTAACTGCCGCTCAACAATGACGTGCTGATCGTCGTACCGATAACGCTCGCTTTCACCGACGGCATTGGTCGCACACACCAGTCGTCCAGCTTCGTCATAGGCGTAGGAAACGATGTTCTGCTCGGTTTCCCAGACGTAAGGTGCACGCCCTTCGGCGCGATGCACCTGGTAGTCCACCGCGACGATGCGGTCCAGCTCATAGCGCAGCAGTAGCGAACGACCAGCACCGTTATCCAGCCGCTCAATCCGCCCAGAACGATCACGGCAAATGCGTAGACGGTTGTCATACGCATCGCTGATGGAAACCAACACACCGTTACGAAAGTGATAAAACCGCGACGCCTGGGCCAGCACCAGCTCATCAGGCGCCGAGCCCAGGTAGATCGCCGCTTCCGCCAGGCTGTTGGTAATCGCGGGTCGAGCAGAAGTCGGCAAGGGCAGGGTAGTCGAGCGATTCTCATGATCGGTCCACACCACCGAATCGCCCGACACCGCAAGCCGGTGGGCCAGCCCATGACTCCAGCCAAACCCCAACCCGCAATCCAGCTCCACCGCACTGGTGCGATAAAGCCGGGTCCACGCAAACGGCAAAACCCCGTCCAGTGCGCCGTCGGTGAGGGTCAGCAATTCCTCGCCGGTGACCATCGACACCGGGCAGCCATGCGTGACCGTCTTGTCCGCTGGCGCTGCCGCATCCCCCTTCGGATTCGACGCCACGGCAGGCGCATCATCCACCGATTCCTGCCGGACCAACGTGGTGCGCTGGGTCTTGCTGCGCACCACCGGCACCGGGTTCGAAACCAGCGTTTCGCCCGCTTTCAACGGCACCACCGGCACGGCCTTGACCGGCACCGCTGCGCTATTGAGCAACACAGGTTTGGCGGCCTCAACATGCGTGTCCAACCGAGGCCCCGAGACTTGCTTGGCCAGCAATTCCAGCAACGCCCGTGCTTGCCCGGACTTGACGCCACTGAGTACCCGAGACCCCAACCGCACCGCGATACCCATCGCCCCCAAGGCATAAATCAGCAGCAGGTTGATCAGCACCTCACCGGTGATTTCTCCCCACAGTTCAGTCATCTGCGGCGGCGGCAACATGCGCATCCAACTGACCAGCGCCGACACATGGATGAACAGCAGCGGCTCATCGCTGAGCACTAACAACCCCTTGGCGATGGAGTCATTACCCAGTGCCAGCAGCTCGTCGAGTTCAGTGTGTGAGAGGTACTGCAGCAGCTTGTCGCTGTTGGGCTTGAGGTTCGCGAGCAGCTCATACAGCTGTGTGACGTTGTCCCAGAGGTCGTAAAGCGCCTTGCCCATTCCGCTGAGAAACGCCGTTTCCAGCAGTCGGCGCCGGTCAAGCGGGCTGATGTCTGTGTAGTTTTTCCACTGGGCCTCGAAGGTGCCGGTCCATTCGTTGCGCAGCCGACCTTCCAACCCTGCGATCACCGACTGGTAGGACGCATACAGCGCCTTGACGTGTTCGCGGGAAACGTTGGGGTAAAAGCTCACCCGATATTGCTGGTTGCGATCACACTCGGTGATCTCAAGGATGCCGCTCGGGCCGATGGTCTTGTGGATGGGCTCGCCCAACGGGCCGCCGTTTGGATCAACGCGTTGCAACAGCACCGCCGTGTTGCCGATCGGCACGAACCGCGTGCTCTGGAACATATGCACCAGGGTCAACGTACCGTTGGCCTGGCAAGTGGCGACGGTGCTGCCGGGAAACAGGGAGCGATTGATCGGGGCAACGAGCGCTACCTCGTCGCCGACCTTGAACACCTGCTCAAGCGCCAGCGCCGAGAAGCTCCAGAAGCTTTCAGCCCAATCGTCAAAGGTGTTCAGGCAATCGCGAAAATCACGGAAGACGCCTTCAACGTCGACCGTTTTCACGTCCATTGGTGTCAGGGCGAGCCTGCCAATGGCCGGGTTCAAGTGGCTGTCCCTGGGGGCAAAGCATTAACGGAGCAGTACATCGGCGGTCCCTCGCACTCAATGATCAGGCGAGGGACTTTGCAGCGGTTCGCAGGGCAGGGGAGTAGAGCTTATCCGGCAGTTATGTCGGATGTTTCAGCTAGGGGCAGGCATCCGCTTCGGTTCACCGACGAACCCCGGTTAGACTTACCTGTCGATATCTGCACTGCCCGGCCCGTCGTTAACCAAGGAAGCCTCATGTATCCAAGTCGTCTGCTCTTTTGCCTCATGCCTTTGCTGGTACTGGCCGGTTGCTCCACCTCCCGTGGCCCGCAGCAGCCCGAACGCAGTGAGGCCGAGGTGAAGGCGCAGATCGTGCGCCTGTTGCCCGCCAAGGTTTCGGACCGCAATGGTTGGGCTCAGGACATCTACACCGCCTTCGACACCCAGAAGATCTACCCCAGCACCGAAAACATCTGCGCCGTGCTGGCGGTGACCGAGCAGGAGTCTACCTATCAGGTCGACCCACCCGTGCCCGGCATGGGCAAGATCGCTCAGGACGAAATCCTGCGCCGCGCCGGCAAGGTGCATGTGCCGGCCTTCGTGGTACGCAGTGCCCTGCAATTGCGTTCGCCCACCGGCAAAACCTACGCCGACCGCCTGACTGCCGCACGCACGGAGAAGGACTTGAGCGCGATCTTCGACGACTTCATCAGCATGGTGCCCCTGGGCAATACCTTGTTCGGCGGCTTCAACCCGGTGCACACCGCAGGCCCGATGCAGGTCAGTATCGACTTTGCGCAGAAGCAGGCACGCGGTTATCCCTACACGGTCGACGGTACGATTCGCCGCGAAGTGTTCACCCGTCGCGGTGGCATGTACTTTGGTATCGCCCATTTGCTCGGCTACCCGGTGAGCTATGACCAGCCGCTGTACCGCTTTGCCGACTTCAATGCCGGTTGGTACGCCAGCCGCAATGCTGCGTTTCAGGCTGCAGTCAGTCGTGTTTCAGGCAAAGAGCTGGCGCTGGATGGGGATTTGATCCGCTATGGCTCATTGCTGCCCGGCACCACCGAGTTGGCGGTGCGTTCACTGGGGGCGAAGTTGGATATGCGCAACCCGAGCATCCGCAGTCAACTGGAGCAGGGCGAGCAGTTGGATTTCGAGGACACCACCTTGTACAAGCGCGTTTTCAGCCTGGCCGACCAGGCGGCCGGCAAGCCGCTGCCACGGGCGATCCTGCCGGGTATTGTGCTCAAGAGCCCGAAGATCACCCGCAACCTGACCACGGCCTGGTTTGCCAAGCGCGTGGATGAGCGTTACCAGCGCTGCATGAAGCGCTGATCAACCGCGACGCTTGACGAACCGGCGCCACAAGCCCACCCACAACCACACCACCGGGAACGCCAGGATCACGAAGGGCAGCACATAGCTGGCACGTTCCAGGGCGTCTGCGGTGCCGTTCACCAGGTTGTCTGCCAGGTTGCTGAACATCCGGGTGAACCTTGACACCTGGTTGGCGCCGTCGGAGGAACGGAAGTTCAAGGTCACGCGGTTGGTGTCGAGGCGGCGTTGCTGGCCGGCGGCAACCTGGGCCAATTCCTGCAGCTCGTTTTCAATGCCGGCTTGCTCTTTGCTCAGGACGATCAGGTCGCTGACGGTGATGTCCTTGCGCTTGGCCAGTTCGTCGAGGCGTTGCTGCTGGGCTTGCAGGCGCTCCTGGCGGCGGCGCACATCGGCGACCGCATCGGCCAGGTCTTCAGCGGTCGTGATGCGCTGGCCGAGTTTGCCGCCTTCAGCCGCGAGGGCGACCATGGGTTCCACACCCGTGGGTGCAATCCGCAGGATAATCTGGCCACCCTCGCCGTCTTCGGTAATACCCAGAATATTGCAGGCACCCAGGCGTGCGGTTTCACACGCCTCACGGGTGGCCTGCATACGCGGCGCGAGCAGGGCACCGGGCAGGGCCAGGGTCAGTTCATGCTCATAGGCCAGTTGCGCCCCGGCCTTGCCTTGCTCGCCATTGATGACCGTGGCGCGAGAGTGGTCCTTGGGGGAACAACCGGCCAAGGCCAGGCCGGCGAGCAAGATCAACAGCGGCGCGCGAAGCGGGTGGGAGTTGCCGTCCAGGTGGCGCATGGCGTTTCCTTGAAATGTGCAGAAGAAATTGGCCGAGATTAAAGCGGGTCTGGCCCATTAACGCAAAGCATTGCCCGGGATTTGTCCGGCTGATGGCGTTTGCCACGCTGAGTTTGCAGGTGCAGGTGCAGGAGCGTGTGGTGCTGCGGGCGAGCGCGGTGTTCGCGGTGCCGCACGCTGACAGGCAGTGAGATCAAATGTGGGAGCTGGCTTGCCTGCGATAGCGGTGTGTCAGTTAGCAATGATCTGACTGATAGACCGCTATCGCAGGCAAGCCAGCTCCCACATTTTGACCGAGTTCATTCAGGGGTATCGATAAAAGAAAAGGCCTGGCTTTTCGTGGAGCCGGGCCTTTTCTGTGTTGCTCTTATTGGCATGGGGCTGCTACGCAGCCCAACGGGAGCAAGCTCCCTCGCCACAATAGCGATTCGATTCAGTTGCGTTCGAGCGCCAGGGCGACGCCTTGGCCGCCGCCGATGCACAGCGTCGCCAAACCTTTCTTGGCGTCGCGCTTGATCATTTCATGCAGCAGAGTCACCAGCACGCGGCAGCCTGAGGCGCCAATCGGGTGGCCGATGGCGATCGCACCGCCGTTGACGTTGACTTTGTCCGCGTCCCATTCCAGCTCTTTGCCCACTGCCAAAGATTGCGCAGCGAAAGCTTCGTTAGCCTCGATCAGGTCCAGGTCAGCCAGTTGCCAGCCGGCCTTGTCCAGGCAGCGGCGGGTGGCCGAGACCGGGCCGATGCCCATGATGGCCGGGTCGACGCCCGCGTTGGCGTAGCTGGCGATACGCGCCAGTACGGGCAGGCCGAGAGCCTTGGCTTTGTCGGCGCTCATCAGTAGCACGGCCGCAGCGCCGTCGTTCAGGCTGGAGGCGTTGCCGGCGGTGACGCTGCCATCTTTCTTGAACGCAGGCTTGAGCTTGGCCAGGGAATCGGCGGTGGTACCGGCGCGGGGTTGTTCGTCCACCGCGAAAGCCACCGGGTCGCCTTTGCGCTGAGGAATCAGGATTGGGGTGATCTCATCGGCAAAACGCCCGGCTTCAATGGCTGCGGCGGCTTTTTGCTGGGAGGCTGCGGCGAACGCATCCTGGGCTTCACGGCTGATGCCGTATTTGTCCACCAGGTTCTCGGCGGTGATGCCCATGTGGTAGTCGTTGAACGCGTCCCACAGGCCATCGGTGATCATGCTGTCGATCATCTTCGCGTGGCCCATGCGCAAACCGGTGCGCGCGGCGGGTAATACGTAGGGGGCCAGACTCATGTTTTCCATGCCACCGGCGATGATCACCTCGGCGTCGCCGCAACGGATGGCCTGTGCGCCCAGATGCAAAGCCTTGAGGCCCGAGCCGCAGACCTTGTTCAGGGTCAGGCTGGGCACCGCGTGGGGCAGGCCGGCGAGGATCGAAGCCTGGCGCGCCGGGTTCTGGCCGCTGCCTGCAGTGAGCACCTGGCCGAGGATCACTTCATCGACCTGGGCCGGGTCCAGGCCGGTCTGCTCCAGCAGGCGACGGATCACGGCGGCACCCAGTTCCGGGGCCGGAATGTTCGCCAGCGAACCTTGGAAGCTGCCCACGGCGGTGCGGGTGGCAGCAACAATCACGACGTCTTGCATGGAATCTGTCCTCACTGGAAGTGCATTTCTGGAACGTGGTCCGGGACGATCAGTTTACCGGCGGTCTTGCTCACAATCTCTTCAACACTGACGCCAGGTGCGCGTTCCTTGAGGACAAAAGCGCCATTTTCGATTTCCAGGTACGCCAGGTCCGTCAGTACACGCTTGATGCAGTTGGCGCCGGTCAGCGGCAGGCTGCAGTGGCTGAGCAACTTGGACTCACCGTCCTTGGACGCATGGGTCATGATCACGATGATGTTTTCCGCACCGGCCACCAGGTCCATGGCGCCGCCCATGCCCTTGACCAGCTTGCCGGGGATCATCCACGAAGCGATGTTGCCTTGCACGTCCACTTCGAATGCGCCCAGTACGGTGAGGTCGACATGCCCACCGCGAATCATCGCGAACGACTCGGCGGAGGAGAAGATCGAGGCGCCGATGCGTGCGGTGACGGTCTGCTTGCCGGCGTTGATCATGTCGGCATCAATGGTGTCTTCAGTCGGAAACGGGCCCATGCCGAGCAGGCCGTTTTCCGATTGCAGCATCACTTCCATGCCGTTGGGGATGTAGTTGGCCACCAGGGTCGGAATGCCGATGCCCAGGTTCACGTAGTAACCGTCCTGCATTTCGCGGGCGACGCGTTGAGCCATTTGTTCGCGGGTAAGAGCCATGGTTGTTTCCTCTTATTGTTCTGGACGTGGATTACTTGCGGACGGTGCGCTGTTCGATGCGCTTCTCAAAGGTGCCGCAGATGATCCGGTCGACGTAGATGCCAGGGGTGTGGATCTGCGCCGGGTCCAGTTCGCCCGGTTCGACGATTTCCTCGACTTCGACCACGGTGATCTTGCCTGCGGTGGCGGCCAGTGGGTTGAAGTTCTGGGCGGTGTGGCGGTAGATGACGTTGCCGAAGTGGTCGGCTTTCCAGCCTTTGACGATGGCGAAATCGCCGGTGATCGATTCTTCCATCAAATACGGGCGGCCATTGAATTCGCGGGTCTCCTTGCCTTCGGCAACCGGAGTGCCGACGCCGGTAGCGGTGAAGAAGGCCGGAATGCCGGCCCCGCCTGCGCGCATTTTTTCTGCCAGGGTGCCCTGGGGGGTGAGGACTACTTCGATTTCGCCACTGAGCAGTTGCTTCTCGAACAAGGCGTTTTCACCCACGTAGGAGGCGATCACCTTGCTGATCTGTTTTTCTTCAAGCAACACACCCAGGCCGAAGCCATCGACGCCGCAGTTGTTGGAAACCACCGTCAGGTCACGGGTGCCTTTGCGCTTGATCTCGGCAATGAGGTTTTCCGGAATGCCGCACAGGCCAAAACCGCCGGAGAGTACGGTCATGCCGTCTTCCAGGCCTGCCAGCGCTTCTTCATAGGACGCCACGCGTTTATCGAAACCTGCCATATGCACCTCTTTTATTGTGTGTGGTCCAGCCAGTGAGTTGAGTGTTGCGCCAGTGGATTGATTTGTTAAGTTGTTTTTTAAGGTTGATTGATTTAGAAAACAGCATAGTCCAACCGCTGTCTGGAGCTGCCTTATGACCGTCAAACAGATGCGTGCCTTTCTCGCCGTTGCGCAAAGCCTGAGTTTTGCGGCTGCCTGTGAGCGCCTGCACCTTTCCCAGTCGGCATTAAGCTTGACCATCAAAGGCTTGGAAGAGGGCTTGGGCGGGCGCCTGTTCAGCCGCAATACCCGTAACGTCGCGCTGACCCCTGAAGGCGAATCGCTGTTGCCTCTGGCGCGACGGTTGATTGCCGACTGGGACAACGCCGAGGACGAACTGCGTCAGCGTTTTACCCTGCAACGTGGGCGCGTGACGGTGGCGGCCATGCCGTCGTTTGCCGGTAACCTGTTGCCGCCGATCCTGAAGATATTTCGCGCGCGTTACCCTCAGGTGAATGTGACAGTGCATGACTTGATCAACGAACAGGTGCTGGAGATGGTGCGCGACCGTCAGGTGGAGTTGGGCGTGGCGTTCGAGCCGTCCGAAGGGTCGTCGTTGGCGTTTACGCCGTTGTACCTGGACCGCTTTATCGCCGTGGTGCCAGGGGATTCGTCGTTGGCTCAGCGTGCCGAAATTGATTGGAAAACCTTGCTGGAGCAGCCGTTTATTACGTTGCAACGGCCCTCTACGGTGCGGGTGATGCTGGAAGAACACCTCGGCGCCTTGCAGATGAAACTACCGGTAGCGTTGGAGAGCCATCAACTGGCGACTGTCGGCAAGATGGTCGCCAGCGGGCTGGGCGTCAGCGCCGTGCCCGCGTTATGCGCTCGGCAGATGGAGGAGGCGGGTGCCCGTTGCATTACTTTGACCGGCCCGGTGATCGAGCGCCCGATTGGGGTGCTGACCAAACCGGGGCATGAGTTGTCGGCGGCGGCGCAAGTGTTGTTCGATATTTTTCGCGATGAGGCGGGGAAGGGCAGGTTTCCAACGTTCTAACGCTATAAAAAATGCGGAAACTGGCAAGCCAGCTTCCGCATTGATGGAGTAATACTTAGTAGTAACGGTCGATCACTTTAACTTGCGAGCTGTCTTTGAAAGATGCCCAGGCATTGTTGAGTGTATCGAACACCTGCTCGATAAAGTTGCGATCAGCTGCAGCCTTCTTGCCGACATAACCCTGGCCACGACGGTACATCTTCAGGCGCGCCGCCAGTTCACGGTTATTGCGGTCGAACTCGGCTTCTTCGGTATGGGGCGCCAGGCAGTCAATTTGCACTTCGCCCGATTTGCCAATCCACAGGATATGGTCGTCGAGTGTGTCTTTCTGCGCTGCGAACATCTCAGCCAATTCATCGATAGTTGGTTGGTTGTTCAGATTCATGTGTAAGCCCCTTGACCAGTTGGCGATCTATCAATTGATTCGTTAAAACTGCTTAGTTGTCTCCGGTTCCGAAAACCGGGCGTCAGTCACGGTCTGCCGAATACGGGCAGGGTCTTGAACCTGATGCATGTAGTCTTGCTGATGAACTGCTACGCAACGCTTTCATAACGAAGACAAGCAGCGTTTTAGCTCCTTGTACCGGACCCTTTCGGGACTGGTCAGCTTCATCAATCTGCCTTGTGGGCAGTGCACATCCGGAAAAACAGCTCGGCGGTCAGACGAGCCTGTTCAAAACGCTTGTTACCAACGCTCCCGATCCGGGAGACGTCTAGATCATGCAAGGACAAAAAGGTTACGTCAACGATTATGTAGTGATTATTTTTTAGCACTACATAATTTGTTGTGGGGACGGGGGAATGCGAGAAAACGTGACTTGGGCGTCATTTTTTGGCGGTGCAGGTCGGGCGTTTAACCCGCCCTGCAGGAGCGAGCTTGCTCGCGAAAAACCTGAGCGCACCGCAAGGGTGTCAGGTGTTCCGAGTCATCGTTGACGATTTTCGCGAGCAAGCTCGCTCCTACAGAGGGTGGAGCCGGTCGACTAACAATGGCAGTAGCTGCTCGCAGGATGCCTGGATTTTAACCTGCAGCAGCTCATCCCCCCGAGTCTTGCCCAGGTTGATCGCAATCACCGGCTTACCCTGTTCGACCATGGCTTTGCACAAGCGGAACGCCGAATAGGCCATCAGCGACGAACCCACTACCAGCAGGCCGTCAGCATGGTCTACCGCAGTCATGGCTTTAAGCGCCGTCGCCGGTGCGACGTTCTCGCCAAAGAACACCACGTCAGGTTTGAGCCGCTCGCCATTGCAATGGGGGCAGCGGGGCACCTGGAAGCGCTGTTCAAACGCAGGATCGAGCAAGGTGTCGCCATCCGGTGCCTGCACAGCATGGACTTGCGCCATATGCGGGTTATCGACTTCCATCTGCCGCTGGATCACATCGCGCTCGCTGCGCAGTTGGCAATCCAGGCACAGCACCCGATGCAAGCTGCCGTGCAACTCGATCACGTCATGGCTGCCGGCCTGGTCATGCAGGGTGTCGACGTTCTGCGTGATCAGCCCGCTGATATGGCCACGGTGTTGCAGTGTCGCCAGTGCCAGGTGAGCCTTGCTCGGCTGCGCAATGCGCACACGCGGCCAACCCAGCATCGCCCGTGCCCAGTAACGGCGTCGCGCATCGGGGGTGGCAAGAAATTCCTGGTACATCATCGGTGCTTTGCCCCGGCGTACACCTTCACTGTCGCGGTAATCCGGGATGCCCGACGAGGTGCTGATGCCTGCGCCGGTCAAGACTAAAAAGCGTCGTTCAGCCATAGCCCGGTGCAGGATTTCGAGGTGGTCCGCCTGATGTTCCAGCGTGTCGAGCATGGTCTCTCCTATTCGCCGCGGATGTATTGCTCCAGCTGTTTGATCAGATCAGCCTGTTCGGCGATGGCTTCCTTCACCAAGTCGCCGATGGACAGCAGGCCCAACAGTTTGCCGTCTTCGACCACCGGCAGGTGGCGCAGGTGACTGTCGGTCATGATGTTCATGCATTCTTCGACACGTTTATGGGTGTCGACGGTGATGACGGGAGAGCTCATAACATCGTCGACCCGAGTGGTCACCGACGACAGGCCTTTGAGAATGAGTTTACGTGCGTAATCACGCTCGCTGATGATCCCTACGACCACACCTTCCTTGACGACTGGCAAGGCTCCGACGTTTTTCTCCGACATCCGCACCAGCGCTTCGAACACCGTGTGGTCCCATTGAATGGTGTGGACGTCCTGGTTTTTCTGATCCTTGGCTTTGAGCAATTGTGCGACGGTTTTCATGGCGGCCACTCCGGTGTTGTTCTTAGGTAGTCAGGGTCCCCTAAAGAATCCTAGACGGCCTGCGGCAGGGCAAGACCCAAAGCGGCGTTAAACCTGTCGAAAAACGTCATTTGCCGGATTTTTACGCGTTCCAGCCCGCCGTTGTCGGTTTCTTTGTGCGCTTTGGACTGGCCGCAGCCTTGCGTGGAGCGCTCTTGCGTTTCTTCTTCCAGGGCGTGGCGCCTCGACCGGCAGGGCTGGCGGGGCCGGTGATGGTCATGCGCATACCGTTACAGCGCGCCACTTGCTTGCTCATCCACGCCGCTTGCTTGGCGACGAATTCTTCCAGGCTCATTTCGCCGCTTTGCACCATGTCCAGCGCTTGTTCCCAGATAGCGGTGGTGCCGGGGTCGGCAATGGCGCGGGGTACCGCGTCGATCAGGCTGAACGCCGCCGGGGTTGCAGACAGGGCCTTGCCGTTTTTCACCAGGTAACCGCGGTCCAGCAAGCCCTGGATGATCCCGGCGCGAGTGGCCTCGGTGCCGATGCCGGTGGTGTCCTTGAGCTTCTGCTTGAGCAGCGGGTCTTGCACCAGTTTGGCGACGTTTTTCATCGCCTTGATCAGGTCGCCCTCGGTAAAGGGTTTGGGCGGTTGGGTCCACAGGTCCTTTAGGTTGACCTTGGCCACGGCATAGTCCCGGCCCTGTACCAGCGTCGGCAAGGCCTGGGGGGCGGGGGCTTCTCGGCCTTTGCTGGGCGCCAGTGCTTCAGGCAATGCGCGTTTCCAGCCCGCTTCGATGATGACTTTGCCCACCGCACGCAACGCCTGCCCGGCACAGTCGAAATCCGCCTGGGTGCGGTCGTATTCATGGTTGGGCAGGAACTGCGCCAGGTAGCGCGCACGTATCAGGGTGTACACCGCACGGTGTTTGCCGGTCAGTTGGCTGACATCCTTGCCGGCCCCGGTGGGGATGATGCCGTGGTGGGCACTGACTTTGGCATCGTTCCAGGCCGGCGAGCGGCGTTGGGGGTCAATGTGCGGCATCAGTTCGTTGACCGCCGCATCTGCACGGCCCAGCGCCGCGAGGATCTTCGGCGCCTCACTGTGCTGGCTCAGCGGCAGGTAGCCGCAATCGCTGCGCGGGTAGGTGATGGCCTTGTGGGTTTCATAAAGGGATTGGGCAATATCCAGAGTTTCCTGGGCGCCCAGGCCTAGCTTTTTCGAACAGATTTCCTGCAATGTGCCGAGGTCGAAGGGCAGGGGGGCTACCTCGCGCATGCGTTCGGTACGCAGTTTAACCAGCCGCGCGGTGTTCGCGTTGCCCATGGCGTTGGCCGCGTCCCGCGCCAGTTGCGGGTTGAGGCAACGGCCCTGGTCATCGCAGGCATCTTCGTTGGCGCGCCACTGGGCGGTGAAGGTCATGCCTTCGTGACGCAAGTCGACATCAATGGCCCAGTACGCCACCGGCACGAAGTCGGCGATGCTGCGATCACGGTCTACCACCAGGCGCAGGGTCGGGGTTTGCACACGGCCTACCGGCAATACGCCCTGATAACCGGATTGGCGCCCCAGCAAGGTAAACAGACGGCTCATGTTCATGCCGATCAGCCAGTCGGCGCGGGAACGGCCCAGGGCGGAGTGGTACAGGCTGAAGGTTTCGGCGCCCGGTTTGAGTGCCGCAAGAGCCTTGCGAATGGAGGCATCGTCGAGTGCCGATAGCCACAGCCGCTGGATCGGCCCGCGATAGCGGCAATGCTCCACCAGTTCACGGGCAATCATTTCGCCCTCACGGTCGGCGTCGGTGGCGATCACCAATTCATGGGCTTCCCCCAGCAAGCGCTTGACGGCCTTGTATTGGCTGGCGGTCTTGGGCTTGACCAGCATCTTCCATTTTTGCGGGACGATCGGCAGATCGGCCAGCACCCAGCGTTTGTATTTGGCGTCGTAGGCGTCGGGCGGGGCGGTTTCCAGCAGGTGGCCGATGCACCAGGTGACGGTAACCCCGTTGCCCACCCAGCAGCCGTCGCCGCGGCGGCTGGCGCCGAGCACGGCCGCGATATCCTTGGCCTGGGAGGGTTTTTCACAGAGGTACAGCCGCATGGTCATCACATCAGATCGGGTTGATGCCTTGCAGGATGCTTAGTCAGAAGGATTTGAGCAACCATTATCTGTATGGATGTACAGCAATTTGTGTGTGCCAGCCCACTGTAGGAGCGAGCTTGCTCGCGAACATCGTTAACGATAACGCGGGGAACCTGTTGCCCCGCGTCGCTCTCAGGTTCTTCGCGAGCAAGCTCGCTCCTACAGGGAAGAGGTATCAGTTGTTGTCGATGTCCACATGTCGGGTTTCTTTAAGGCAGAACAACCCTACGATCAGGCTCACCCCGGTCACCACCACCGGGTACCACAAGCCATAGAAGATATCGCCGGTGTACACCACCAGGGCGAACGATACGGTCGGCAGGAAGCCGCCGAACCAGCCGTTGCCGATATGGTAGGGCAGGGACATCGAGGTGTAGCGAATACGCGTCGGAAACAGCTCCACCATCAACGCCGCCAATGGCCCGTAGCACATGGCCGCGATCAGGATCAGCACAACGATCAGCACCACCACCATGACCTTGTTGACCTGTGCCACGTCCGCCGAAGACGGGTAGCCGGCCAGGGTCACGGCGCCACGCAGTGCCGCTTCATCAAAGCCGTCGATGCGCACATCGCCTACGCTCACCTGCACCGGGCTGCCTGCCGGGGCGGCGGCGCTGCTGTAGGGCAGGCCCTGCTTGACCAGGAAGGTCTTGACCTTGTCGCATGGGCTGTCAAAACGCGCCTTGCCCACCGGGTCGAACTGAAAGGTGCAGGTGGCCGGGTCGGCCATCACGGTGATCGGCGCCTGCTGGCTGGCCTGGTCCATCGCCGGGTTGGTGTAGTGGGCCAGGCCCTTGAAGATCGGGAAGTACAGCGCGGTCGCCAGCAGCAGGCCGAGCATCAGCACCGGCTTGCGCCCGACCTTGTCCGACAGCCAGCCAAACAGGATAAAGAACGGCGCGCCAATCACCACGCTGATGATCAGCAGCATATTGGCCAGTGCCGGGTCCATGCGCAGGAACTGGGTGAGGAAGAACAGCACATAGAACTGCGCCGCGTAAAAGGTCACGGCCTGCCCGCCGTTGATGCTGAACAGGGCGATCAGTACGACCTTGAGGTTTTCCCATTGACCGAACGACTCACGGATCGGCGCCTTGCAGGCCTTGCCTTCCTCTTTCATTTTCAGGAAAGACGGCGACTCATGCAGGCTCATGCGGATCCAGGTCGAGATGCCCAGCAGCACGATGGAAAACAGGAACGGAATGCGCCAGCCCCACACTTCGAACTGATCGCCGGTGAAGTAACGGCAGGCCAGCACCACCAGCAGCGACAGCAGCAGGCCGAGGGTGGCGGTGGATTGAATCCAGCTGGTATGCAGCCCGCGCTTGCCTGGCGGCGCATGTTCGGCCACATAGGTGGCCGCGCCGCCGTACTCGCCGCCCAGGGCCAGGCCCTGCAACATGCGCAGCACGATCAGGATGATCGGTGCGGCGATGCCGATGCTGGCGTAGGTCGGCAGCAGCCCGACGCAGAAGGTCGCCACGCCCATCAAGATGATGGTGACGAGGAAGGTGTACTTGCGCCCGATCATGTCGCCCAGGCGGCCGAACACCAGCGCACCGAATGGCCGCACTACAAAGCCTGCGGCGAAGGCCATCAGGGCAAAGATAAACGCCGTGGTGTCGTTGACCCCGGCAAAGAACTGCTTGCTGATCACCGCCGCCAGCGCGCCGTAGAGGAAAAAGTCATACCACTCGAACACCGTCCCAAGGGAGGAGGCGAAGATGACTTTTCTTGATTCGTTGGCAGTGCTTGCACTGGCCGCCGAGCCCAGGGGTTGAGCATGTTCTGACATTGGGTGTCCCTCACAGTGATTATTTATTGTTGTTCCACTGTCGGCGCCAATCTCGGCGCCGGTGTTTTTCAACTTCATAGTGCGTTAATGATTACGCGGGGTGCCCTGTGGTGCGCGGTGCTGGTGGGTTTTTCGCGAGCAAGCTCGCTCCTGCAGTGTTGGGTGACAGGATTAGCTGCGCGGCCTTCTCCGCGATCATCAGCGTGGGTGAGCAGGTATTACCGGAGGTGATGCGCGGCATGATCGACGCATCGGCAATGCGCAGGCCGGGGATGCCGTGTACGCGCAGTTGGCTGTCGACCACGGCGTCTTTGTCATCGCCCATGCGGCAGGTGCCCACCGGATGGAAAATCGTGGTGCCGATCCGTGCGGCGGCCTCGTGCAGTTGTTCTTCAGTTTGCAGGTCTTGGCCGGGCAGGTATTCCACGGGTTTGAACTGGCTCAAGGCGGGCGCGGCGACGATGCGCCGGGTCAGGCGGATGGCGTCGGCGGCCACACGCAAGTCCTCGGGGTGGCTGAGATAGTTGGGTTGTATCAGCGGGGCATCTGCCGGGTTGGCCGAGCGAATATCCACGCGTCCGCGGCTTTGCGGGCGCAGGTCGCAGACCGATGCAGTAAAAGCCGGGAAGCCGTGCAACGGTTCGCCAAAACGCTCCAGGGACAGCGGCTGTACATGGTATTCAAGGTTGGCCGAGGTCTGTTCCGGGCCGGATCGGGCAAATGCGCCTAATTGGCTCGGCGCCATCGACAGCGGGCCGCTGCGGTCGTACAGGTAGCGCAGGCCCATGCCCATTTTGCCCCATAGCGTGCCGGCGATCTGGTTGAGGGTGCGAGCGTTTTCCAGTTTGTAGATCAGGCGCAGTTGCAGGTGATCCTGCAGGTTGCCGCCTACGCCTGGCAGTTCATGCACCACATCAATGCCCAACGGCTTGAGCACGTTGGCGGGGCCGATCCCGGACCGCTGCAGAATGCCCGGCGAGCCCACGGCGCCGGCGCACAAAATGATCTCCTTGCGCGCGTTCCAGTTGAGCTGCTGGCCGTGTTGACGTCCGACAACCTGGGAAGCGCGGCCGTTTTCCAGTAGCACGCGGTCGACCTCCACCTCGGTCAACACGGTCAGGTTGGGGCGCTGGCGGATCGGCTTGAGAAACGCCTTTGCCGCATTCCAGCGCACGCCGGCCTTCTGGTTGACCTGGAAGTAGCCGCAACCCTCGTTATCGCCCTGGTTGAAATCATTGATGTTGGCGATGCCGCTCTGGGCTGCCGCCTCACGAAACGCATCGAGGATCGGCCACGACAGGCGCTGCTGCTCGACCCGCCACTCGCCACCGTCGCTATGGAATTGTGAGCCGCCGGCGAAGTGGTTTTCGCTTTGTTTGAACAACGGCAGCACATCGTTCCAGGCCCAGCCCGGGTTACCCTGCGCCGCCCAGCCGTCATAGTCCTGGGCCTGGCCGCGCATGTAGATCATGCCGTTGATGGACGAGCAGCCGCCGAGCACTTTGCCCCGTGGGTAACTCAGGGCGCGACCTTGCAGGCCGGCCTGCGCCTCGGTTTTGAAGCACCAGTCGGTGCGCGGGTTACCGATGCAAAACAGGTAGCCGACGGGGATATGGATCCAGGGGTAATTGTCGCGGCCACCGGCTTCCAGCAGCAGGACGCGGTGGGCCGGGTTGGCGGACAACCGATTGGCCAGCAGGCAACCGGCGGGGCCGGCGCCGACCACGATGTAATCGTATTCAGCAGTTGCGATGGTCATCTGGGGCTCGCTTGTTTTTCTTATTGGCCCCATCCTAGTTGTTAGTTTTCGTCTTAAAAATGTTAGTTTTTACCCAGCTGCTGTGCGTTTTTAAACAGCGCGGTCCGGGCCGAGGCAATGGAGGCGATATGTTCGACTGGAATGACCTGCGGTTTTTTCTCGAGTTGCAGCGCAGTGGCCGCCTGCTCACCGCTGCGCAACGCTTGAAAACCACGCATGCCACCGTGGCCCGGCATATCGAGGCCATCGAGAAAAGCCTCGGCACTGCATTGTTCGTGCAACACGCTCAAGGCTATGAACTGACGCCCTCAGGCGAGGCGCTGCTCAAACATGCTGAAGCCATGGAGAACGTCGCGCTGCTGGCCGAAGACGAACTCACCCACTCAGCCGCGCCCTTGGGCAAGATCCGTTTGGGGGTGGCCGAAGGCCTGGGCGTGATGTTCCTCGCCGGTCGCATGGGGGGGCTGTTCGAGCGTTACCCTGGGTTGGAAGTGGAACTGGTGGCGGTGCCGCGTTTTGTCAGCATTCTCAATCGCGAAGCGGAGATCAGCATCCACCTGGAACGCCCCAGCGTCGACCAACTGGTGACACGCAAACTCACCGATTACCGCCTGGCGCTGTATGCCAGCCGCGCTTATCTTGCGCGCCACCCGCCGATCGAAAAACGCGAAGACCTCGCCGGCCACGCCTGGATCGATTACGTCGACGACCTGCTGTTCAGCCAGGAACTGAAGTTCCTTCACAGCTTCTGTCGCAACCCCAAGGTGGTGTTCCACAGCACCAGCGTGATCGCCCAGCACCAGGCGGCGCGTTCGGGGTTGGGCATTGCCGTGTTGCCATGCTTTATGGCGGCGGGTGATCAGGATTTGGTGACGTTGCTGCCGGCGGAGAGTATCCAGCGCAGCTACTGGATCAGCTCGCGTCGCGAGCTGCACAAGTCGGTGCGGTTGCGGGTGTTGTGGGATTATGTGGTGGAGTTGTGTGCACGCGAGCAGAGTTTGCTACTCGGCGAATCCCGCTGACACACACGGACTAAAAGGTGGGAGCTGGCTTGCTCGCGAAGACGGCCTGCCAGCCGACACTTTTCTACCTGACACCCCACAATCCAATTGTGGGAGCTGGCTTGCCTGCGATGGCGGCCTACCAGCCGACACTTTTCTACCTGACACCCCACAATCCAATTGTGGGAGCTGGCTTGCTCGCGAAGACGGCCTGCCAGCCGACACTTTTCTACCTGACACCCCACAATCCAATTGTGGGAGCTGGCTTGCCTGCGATGGCGGCCTACCAGCCGACACTTCTCTACCTGATACCCACCATCCAACTGTGGGAGCGGGCTTGCTCGCGAAGGCGGCCTGACAGTCGACACAGTTGGATTGCGTACATATCCATTGCTGCGGTAACGGCCACTTAGGGTTCCGCCCTGACGGCGGCTCACTTTTGAAAAGCCGGAATACCGGCCCAGACAAAAGTAAGCAAAACGCTCTTGCCCCACCACTCGGCACCTCGCCTGGGCTCGGTGTGCCCGTAATCCGCCAGTGATTTGGGGGGCCGCCGCCACGCGCCATCCATGGCGCGGGGCGGCTAAACCGGCATCCCTGCCGGTTTACCCCCCCAAATCCCTGTCGAATTCCTGCCAGCGTGGTTT
>NZ_JYLN01000011.1 GCF_001439735.1 Pseudomonas paralactis | reverse complement strand
GACGGGGCTTAGAGGTTTGTTGGGTTATAAATATCCCCCCCCCCCCCCCCCCCCCCCCCTGAATAATTAAATCTGTCCCCTTTATTCCGTCCCCTTTATTCCGGGAAGTGGGTAGATAAAATATAGTCTAATCAAAGGAGTTTGTATGGACGAAGAAAGTCGTTTGAGTGGTTTAAAAGGCTGGTTATTGCTGGTAATGGTTGTCTTGTTTATAAGTCCGTTGCGGATAATGTACGAGGTTTTTCCAGCTTATTACTCTTTCTTTATGACGGAAGGGGTTTTTGAGTACGTAACCACGCCAGGTACAGAAGGGTATCTTCCATATTTTTTGACTTTTTTAGTGTCGGAAATGCTATTTAATACGTTGTTGATTTTAGCTTATGTTTATTTGCTTTATTTGTTTTTCACAAAAAGCTATCTTTTTCCACAGTTGTTTATAGTTGTTTTTTTTGTATCATTAGTTTTTATTCCTTTGGATGCTTGGCTTGGATCGTTTTTTGATTCAAGTATGTCGATTGATAATCCAGAGGTTAAAAAAGAAATGATGGGCTCGCTAATTTCTGCATGTATATGGGTGCCATATATGGTGGTATCTAAGAGGGTGAGAGCAACGTTCGGCGTGGGGAGAAGTAACAAAGAATAAGGGGTAGGAGGGAAAAGGAGGCGATTTATCTTTTAACAGAAAAGTAACAGAAAAGGGACAGATTTATTTTTTGCTTAGAGGTGTTTTTCTTGGGTTAAATAAATCTGTCCCCTTTTCGCTGGTCCCCTTTTCGCTGAGCATTCGGTAGGCGCGATGGTTGATTCGCTCAAAGCCAAATGGGGGCTTAGCGATGCGCAGGCGCAAGCAATCACGGATGACCTGAAGGTTGCGCTGGCGGTGGGGTTAGGGACTGCGGCTGGCGCGTTGGCTTATAAGCGTGCGATGGCGAGTGCGGCGAAAGAGACACCGTCTAAAAATCCAAACGGGACGAGTGCGCGGACTGATTCGGAAGCTGGTACGCTGGTTGATAGGAATATTGTAGATGCGAGTGCAAAAGCGACAGGTAAACTGCCTGTTCCCAACGACCTTCCGACAAATATCCATACAGGACAGCAGGGGAAACATATCAGAGGCCACAATAACTTTGAGGAAGGACGTAGTTATTTTAATAATGGCGTCGACCCGGCTGAACTTTTAGGTGGAGTCCACAGTGGTAAATATCCGATCGTTGGTGCCGGGGCTCGTGGTAACCCAATTGTGGATTTTGGAAGACCGATAGGTATTGACGGGCGGACAGGGCAGCCTGTAACCAAAGGTCAAGTCCACTATGGGAAAAATGGTGCCCATATTGTTCCAGATGCGAGGAACTGAGATGCTATTCGCGACAAAATTGCCGGATTGGCTCGTGGCGTGCTTCCGCATTGCGCTGCTTGGCGAGATATACCCTAATATTAGAGCCATCGCTGTCGGATATCATGATAGTGGTTTCGTGTTAATTCGATACTATGTTGATCGTCAGCCAACAGACTTTGATTTGGAGAGCCTGGAGGTTGTAGCTACAAATTTAGATGCACTGGGAGGGAAAGAGCAGGCGATCAACAAAATTGATATTCAGTGCGTGCATGCGGCGGGTGCTAAGCGAGATTTAGATCCGATTAGTGGATTTGTATACTCTAGGCGAGAGCACGAATAAAGTGGTGCAAAAGGAGTAGCCACGTTCCCTGATGGGACGAGTTTTAATCCAAAAAAAGGGGACCAAAAAAAGGGACAGATTTGAATGGCGCTTACTTAACCTTCTTCGGATGTCCATTTTTCCTAACCTCGGCCCTTGCCGCCGAACGCGTTTGCATCAGGGGAAAAAAGGGGACAAGGGGACGGATTTATTTGATTAGTCTTTTTGTATGAAAAAGGGACGAAAAAGGGGACAGATTTGAATGGCACTTACTTAACGTCCACGATTATCAACTTTTCTAAAATCGGCCCCTTCCGTCTATAAAGGCTGCACATACAAAGAGTATGGCATCCCCCCCACCGCTGCACCTCTAGTTACATCCTGATCAACCACACCCCCCAAATAAGGACATTCCGTGCTCCAAACCCTCCTCAAAACCGCCGCACTCCTCACGGCATTGTCCCTGACCGGCTGCGTCTCCTACACCGTCACCGGTCCATTGAGCGCTCCTCCCCATCCCGCGAAAGTCAGCAGCCCCCGAGCCGCACAAATCGCCGATGTTTCCGTTGCTATCCCTGACGCTGACGACGCCACCCGCACCGCCATCAGCCGTTCACTCACCCATCAGCTCAACCAATACGTTAAGGCCGGTGGTTATTTCAAGGATGTCACCGAATACCCGGTGCGCCTGGGCGAGAACGACGTGGTGCTCAAGTTCAACATGACGTCGCTCAAGGGCCATCGCGCGCCGCACCCTGCTTACATCCCCGGGGCTTTGTTGACGCTGACGATCTGGATTTGGGTAAACGGGCCCATCTACGTCGACAGTTTCGATATGGCCGGTGATCTGGCGATCGTTGACCGTAACGGCAAAGAACTGGCTGCCGCCAAGGAGCAGATCAAGTTTGAGCACAACGTGGGGCTTTACGGGCGGGAGTATTGGTCGCCGGTGATGGGGGTCAAGAAGTTGAATGAACTGGTTTCAACGCTGCTCGATAACGCCACGGCGAAGTTGGCACAACCACAACTTAAGGAAGAACAAAAATGATCGGTTCAATCAAGCACTGTGTGGTGCTCGCTGCGGTTCTGTTGTCTGGCTGCGTGACGTATTCGCAAAACGAGTTGCCTCCCGTTCAGACGTGGCCACCCACGGCCAATGCGCCGCAGCAGAAGCCGAAGGTGTTCGTGCGCACCACGGTCATGAATCAGGTCAACGGTGGGCCGGCCAATACGGCTGCGGGGGCTGCAGCAGCGGTTGGGGAGGCGACGGTTGCCGAGGGCTTTCGTGAGTCGGGGCGTTTTGCGTGGGTGAGTACGGATAAGGCCGAGGCGGATCTTTATGTTGAGGCCACCTTGTACAACAACGAACAGTTCAGCATGGCGTCGGCCATCATCACCGGGGTGACGTTCTTCATTATCCCTTCTACCGCAAAGAACACCTTCACCCTGGAGACCGTATTCAAGGACAAGGACGGCAAGGAGCTGGGCCGTGTGCGCAAGAGCGAGTCGCTGCGTACCTGGATGCAATTGCTGTTGATCGTTGCCGTGCCTTTCCGCCAGGACACCCAAGAGGTGGTGCAGGCCCTGACCCGCAGCACGTTGGATGAGGCGGTGCAGCGGCGCTTGTTGTAGTCATTGGTTTTATATCTGTAATCGCCAGGGTTTATGGGCGATGCCTTCTGTCGTACATGGAGTTTTCAAATGAAGCAAAATCCGTTCAAGCAAAAACTGTTGGCCGTAGTGGTCGGTGCAATCAGCAGCCAGGCAATGGCCGTTGAAGTGGATCTGGGTCAAGGTAAAACCTCGTGGAAGGGCGAGGCGTTCAATGAGTCTCTGATTTTCACCGGAAGGCTGACTGAGGCGACCAATCAAACGCCCACCCCCGACTCTGGCACTACTATGTTGATGGGCGTGAGTGTTTCCAGTACCAGCATTCAAGGTTCGTTGATCAATCGTGCTGATATTGTGATGACCTCCGACGGACGTTACATCCGGGCGTTTGCCGTGGACCCATTCGGTTTTGCAATTGACGGCTCGACCCCCAGTACGATTACGGGCGATGTGATTCAGGCCGGTAACATCACCATGAACAATGGCGGTTACGAAGGTTTTGAGATTGGTAATGCAGTGATTGGTGGCAGTGTTATCAACTCTGGCACTATCAAATCAACGCCTGTTGTATCGGACGTCTCTGCTGTCAATGGCACGTTTGGCGGCGAGGGCATGTTCCTGCATAACTCCCAAGTGGCAGGCGACGTGGCTAATACAGGCGTGATCGAAATGGCGGGTGATGAGGTG
Organism: Pseudomonas paralactis; assembly: GCF_001439735.1. Classification (GTDB taxonomy): domain Bacteria; phylum Pseudomonadota; class Gammaproteobacteria; order Pseudomonadales; family Pseudomonadaceae; genus Aquipseudomonas; species Aquipseudomonas paralactis. Next base: position 174,412 of record NZ_JYLN01000011.1, on the reverse strand, counting down.
GTGGGTCTGGCGGTGGATGGCCCGCGAGCGTACCCGATCAATATCGGCGGAAAAATCATCAACTCCGGTACCATCACCGCAACGGGCCAGCGCGCCTGGGGCATAGAGGTTGAAACCACCACCAGTGCGCTGCGCATCGAAAACAGTGGACTGATTTCCGTGAATGGCTCTGATTCAGCCGGACTCATTTTTTATGCAGGTACCGTCGACTCCATCCTCAACACCGGCACGCTCCAAGCCCAAGGCACCAACGGCAAAGCGATCGATCTCCTGGGCGCCACCTTCACCCAAAACCCCCCCATCGGCTCCCGCGGCATCATTAACCGCGGCACGATCATCGCCGATGGCACGGCCATCTCTGTCGACGCAGCCGAGCAAACCTCCACCTTCGAAATCAACCAACAAGCCGGTGAAATCCGCAGTAATTCCGGAATCGCCATCGACGCAGCCAACCGCGCCAGCCTCAACTGGACCGGCGGCAAAATCGTCGGCGACGTGCTCAACGTCAGCGCGGTGAACATCGCCGGCCAGGCTGACTTTTCCGGCAGCCGCATCATCGCGCCGGTGTCGATCAACTCGGGCTCCTTAAACCTTGCGGCCCCGGGCACGGTGCTCACCGGTGACCTCAACATCGCCAGCGGTGCAGGCATTGATATGCGCCTGGCCAACAGCGTGGTGCCGACCACGCCATACCTGACGGTCAACGGTGCGGCGAATTTCGCTCAGGCATCGAAAGTAACCTTGAGCGCCAACCCAGGCGATTTCACCCCCGTGCCGAGCGGCACCGAATACACCTTGCTGCAAGCCAGCAGTGTGCAGAACAACGGCCTGTCGGTTGCCAGCACTTCGTCGTTGCTGGACGTGCTCAGTTATTCGGCCGACGCGCAAACGGTCAAGGCCGTGGTCGGCTTGAAGAGCAATCAGCAAGTGCAAGAGGAACTGACCGGCGCGGGCGCTACTGAGCCGGTTGTCACTGTGGTCAACGAAGCAAAAAATGACGTGCTCGGGCAGTTGGCAACGGATGATCCGGTGTTCCAGGCCCTGGCCAACGCAGGCACCGCGCAGCAGTTGGCGCAAGTGGGCGAGCAACTCAAGCCGGACGTCAACCGTGGCGCGCTGGACGTGGCCTTGTCGGGCCAGACGGTGATCAATGGCGCGATCCTCAATCGCCTCTCGGGCCAGCGTGATAATCGCGAAGCCGTGGGTGCGTGGTTGCAAGGCTTGAGCAGCAACATGGATCAGGATGGTCGTGGCGGCGACAACGGTTATTCAGCCAACAGCAGCGGCATGGCGGTGGGTGTGGATGGTCGTTTGAACGACAGCACCACGGTGGGTGTGGCGTACAGCTATCTCAATTCCAACATCCATTCGGACTTGGGTAACAAGACCGACGTGCAGGGCCATGCGCTGTCGTTGTACGGCAACTGGTCGCTGCAGAACTGGTTTGTCGACGGCAGCTTGAGCTACGGCCATAACGACAATGACAGCAAGCGCCGTGTGGCGGGTACTACCGCCAAGGGCAGCTACGACAGCAATGTGTTGTCGGCCAGCGTACTGGGCGGCTACAGCTTCAAGCTGTCGGATGCTGCCGTGATAGAGCCGCGAGTGGCGGCGCGTTATTCCAACGTGCACATGGACAGCTTCACCGAGAAGGGCTCTTCGGCGGCGCTGAGCACCGGCTCGCAACGCTATGAGGTTGGCGAGTTGGGTGCGGGTGTGCGCTTGGCCGGCAATTTCCCGTTGGCCACCGGCAGCCTGCAACCGGAAGCCACCTTGATGGCTTATCACGACCTGATGGGCGACCGCGTCGCGCAAACCTCCAGCTTTGTGCTGGGTGGTTCGGCGTTTACCGTCACGGGCGCTTCGGTCGCACGTGACAGTTACGAAGCCAGCCTGGGCCTGAATTATCAGGTATCGGCGCTGACCGTGGGCGCCAGCTATACCCGCCAGGCTCGTAGCGGGTTTGATGCTGATGGTGTGATGGTCAAGGCGCGTTACGCGTTTTAGGGTTAAACCCGAACAGGGGCTCTTTGCGAGCCCCTGTTATCCCCAAAGCAATAATCTTTTTTCCTGAAATCTACTCGCCGATATTTTGGTTTTTTTAATTTTTCCTCGACGTTTTTCCCTAATACCCACCCCAATACGCAATTCCCCTCACCCTTTCTTTGTTTAGTATTGAGTCCAGTGGCCACTGAGCCCCAATGGGTCACGCTGTTCAAAAAAAGGAGAAGCGACATGATGCCCAAGGAACCTTCCAACAGTGGCCGACCTAACCTGTTCGCGGCTTGCTGAAATGAACGCGCATACCTCTTTGGCAGCCCTCGCCGGTAACTACGTGCACGGCGACATCGTGGCTGCCCACCGACATGACGAGGGCCAACTGGTCTATGCCATCAACGGTGTGATGCTGGTGTCGGTGCAGCAGGCAACCTGGGTGCTGCCTTCCGGGCACGCCCTGTGGGTGCCCCCGGCGATGGAGCATCAGATCCGCATGACCGGCGAGGTGCGTATGCGCACCTTGCTGATCTCGCCGGGGGCGCACGGTCGGTTGGCGCAGGAGTGTGAGGTCATCAGGGTTTCACCCTTGCTGCGCGAGCTGATTGTGGCTGCGGGCGATGAGCCTGACAGCCAGCCGGCGTCGTTGCGTCATGTGCAGATTGTCGAGCTGATTTTCTCGGAGCTTGACCGTGCGCAGCGGGTACTGGCGCATGTGTCGATTCCGGATGAGCCCAGGCTTAAGGCGCTGTGCGCGGACTTTATCGACGACCCTTCCCGGGAATCGAAACTGGAGCATTGGGCGGCACAACTGAATATGAGTTCACGCACCCTCGCTCGGCTGTTCCAGAAAGAACTGGGCATGAGTTACGGCGAGTGGCGCAAGCGCACGCGGTTGCTGCTCAGCATGCAGCGGCTGGCCTGTGGGGCCTCCATTTTAGAGGTGGCCCTGGAGCACGGTTACCAAAGCCCGAGTGCATTTACCGCGATGTTCAAGCGCACCCTGGGTTACACGCCGAGTCACTGTCGCCTGGTCTGAATTCACAGCGGTAGCCGTGACTGGCACTTTGGCGAGGGGCGACGAAGGTCCAATGTGGGAGCTGGCTTGCCTGCGAAAGCGGTAGTGCAGCAACAGATGCACCGACTGACACACCGCCTTCGCGGGCAAGCCTGCTCCCACATTTCTGAACGAGTTCGATGCGCGATTCATAAGCGCCGCCCACCTTGTCCCAATCGAAACGATGGTTGTCCAGAACTCGGGAGATGCGTACCCCGTTGCGCTTTTACCCTGCATCTCTACTTGGCCTTCTGGATTTTTTCGATGGGTTCGCCTTCTTTTTCCCCACGGCATGGCCGTCTCTCGCTGTTTGGCGTGGCGGTGGCGTTGTTGGCGGGTTGTTCATCCTGGGTCGCGCATACACCGGCACAGCCTCATCCGGAACGCATCAATGCCCTGAGTCGTCTGCCGCTAGGCGTTTCGGCCCAGGCATTACCCGAGCGTTGGTGGCAGCTGTACAACGATCCGCAACTCGATGCGCTGGTGCAACAGGCGTTGTTGCACAACCGTGATCTGGCAGCAGCTCAGGCCCATGTGCAGGCGATGCTGGCCGGGATCATGCAGGCTGATGCCGAGCGCTGGCCGTCCACCCAGGCGTCACTGGGGGCGGCTTACGGCAAGACCGCCGATGATCAAACCCTGGCCAGGGCCACCGATAGTCATGCGCCGTCGGAGTGGGCGTTCAACCCAGGCTTGGAGCTGGCCTATCAAGTGGATGTGTGGGGCCAGGTTCAGCGCACCATCGAACGAGCCCAGATACAAGCCGCAGCGGCGCAGGATGCCGAAGACCTGCTGCGCATTACGGTCGCGGCGCAAACCACCCGCGCTTATGTGAATGCCTGCGCCTTGGGCGCGCGTGCCCAGGTTCAGCGCCACTCGCTGCAAGTGGTCGGGCGCAGCCTGGCGTTGATTGATCGCCAGCGACAGGCCGGAGTGGTGACCGACCTTGAATACAGCCGCATGCAAGCCCTGCAAGGCGAAACCCAGGCGCTGCTGCCGATGCTGGAGGCGCGTCGACAAGCCGCGCTGTACGAGCTGGCAATGCTGACCGGCGTGGCTGATCTGGACCAAGGCGCAGGCGCCGCCACCTGTGAAGAGGTGCCCCAACTCAATGCCGAGTTGCCGGTGGGCGATGGCTGGCAATTTTTGGCGCGCCGCCCCGATATCCGGCAGGCCGAGAGAGCGTTGCAGGCGGCCACGCTGCAAGTGGATATCGTCCAGGCCGACCTGTACCCCAAGGTCACCTTCGGCGCTTCAGTATCGTCCTCGGCCAATAAACCCCATGAGCTGGGCGACAGCAGCGCGCTGATGTTCGGCATCGGCCCGCTGATCACCTGGCAGTTCCCTAACTGGCGAGCCAATCGCGCGCGGGTCAGGCAGGCGCGAGCGCTTGAGCAAGTGGAGGTGGCGCAGTTCGAGGCCAGCGTGCTCAAGGCCCTCAAGGAGGTGCGTCAGGCCCTGGCGTTATACGACGGCGAGCGCCAGCGCCACGCGGCCTTGAGCCAGGCGCTGGAGAGCAGCCGCCACGCCTACAGGTTGGCCCAATTCAACTATGACGCGGGGGCTATCGACTTTCTCGACGTGCTGGACAGTGAGCGTGAGCTGATCCGCTTGCAGGCCACCCGCGCCGACGCCGATGGCCGGTTGCTGCAACGCCAGATCGGCCTGTTTCGGGCGCTTGGCGGTGGTTGGCAGCCTTCAGCGCCCACCCACGCTTACACCACTTTTTCCGGTACCCAGCCATGAATATCGCTGTTGATGAAAAAACTGCTGTCCAGGACGAACAGGCACACACGCGCAACCCACACCGCAAAAGGCATTTGCTCCTGCTGGGCGGTGCTGTGCTGTTGATCGCGGCAGTGGTGTTCGGCGTGTACTGGATGACGGTCGGCCGCTACCTGGAGCAGACCGATGATGCCTATGTGCGGGCCGACTGGATTCCCATCAGCCCGAAGGTCTCAGGCTACGTGGCCGAGGTGATGGTAGAGGATGATCAGCCGGTCAAGGCAGGGGATGTGCTGGTGCGCATCGAGGACCGTGACTACCAGGCCCGCTTGGCACAAGCCCGCGCAGAACTGGCCGAGACTCAGGCCTCGGTGGCAGCGCAAGAGGCCAACATGAAAGTCACTGACAGCCTGATCGCCCAGCAAAAAGCCGGCGTTGACCAGGCTCAGGCTCACGCCCGCAGTGTGGCCGCCGAACTGCGCCGCGCAAGCCTCGACCAGCGCCGCTACGAAGGCTTGGTGCGCGACCACGCCGCCAGCGCCCAGCGTCTGGAAACCGCCGCCGTCCGTTACAGTCAGGCCACTGCCGCGGTGGAAATCGCCAACGCGATGCAACGCCAACAGGACACCCGCTTGACCGTGGCCGTCACCCGACGCCAGTTGGCCCAAGCCTCGCTCCAGCAGCAGATAGCACGGCGCAGCCAGGCCGAGGCGCAGTTGAACCTGGCGACTCATGCCCTGGAGGACACCTTGATCCGCTCGCCCATCGACGGGGTGGTGGGGCAGCGCAAAGTGCGCACCCGTCAATACGTCGCGCCAGGTTTGCCGCTGCTGGCGGTGGTGCCCGTGCAACAGGCTTATGTGGTGGCCAACTACAAGGAAACCCAGCTGCGCGATATGCGTGTCGGCCAACCGGTGGCTATCAGCGTCGACAGCTATTCGGGGCGCAAGCTCAAAGGCCATGTGGTGAGTTTCTCGCCAGGTTCCGGGGCGGTGTTCGCACTGTTGCCGTCGGACAACGCTACCGGCAACTTCACCAAAATCGTGCAGCGCTTTCCCGTGAAGATCGTCATTGATGAGCATGACGAAGGCGGGCCTATTCTGCCGGGTATGTCGGTGATCACCACGGTGGACACCCGCCCAGCTAATCAGGGCGTTGCACATGACTGAAGCGGCTGAAAAGAGCGCGTCGTTCCGCGCCTGGGTGGCGGTGATCGGCGGGCTGTTCGGCTGTTTCATGGCCGGCATGAACGTACACGTGACCAGCGCCGCGCTGCCGGAGATCGAGGGTTCACTGGGGGCGACGTTCGAGGAAGGCTCATGGATTTCCACCGCTTACCTGGTCGCGGAGATCGTGATGATTCCGCTGACCGCATGGCTGGTGCAGGTGTTCTCCCTGCGTCGGGTGATGCTCGTCGGCTCGTTTGTATTTTTGGTGGCGTCGATTGCCTGCTCCTGGGCGCCCAACCTGGAAGTGATGATCATCATTCGGGTGATCCAGGGCGCTGCCGGCGCGGTGCTGATCCCGTTGTCATTCCAGTTGATCATCACCGAGCTGCCGCCCAGCAAGATCGCGATGGGCATGGCCTTGTTCGCGTTGTCCAACAGCGTCGCCCAGGCCGCCGGGCCGTCCATTGGCGGCTGGCTGACCGATGCCTATTCCTGGCGCTGGATCTTCTACCTGCAACTGGCTCCCGGCATTCTTTTGCTGTTGGCGGTGGCATGGTCCATCGATGCCAAGCCCATGCAGTTGAGCCTGCTCAAGCGCGGCGACTGGGGCGGGATCATCGCCATGATCGTCGGCCTGGGTGGCTTGCAGATCGTGCTGGAAGAAGGTGGCCGCAAGGACTGGTTCGGCTCCGATTTCATTGTGTGGATGTCACTGATTGCCGGCGTTGCCTTAGTGTACTTCGTGCTGTCGCAGTTGTATGGCAGCCGCGCCTTCATCAACTTGCGCCTGCTCAAGAGCTACAACTTCGGCGTGGCCAGCGCAGCGATGTTCATCTTTGGCGCGGCCACTTTCGGCCTGGTATTCCTGGTGCCCAATTACCTGTCCCAGTTGCAGGGTTACAACGCGCGGGAGATTGGCATCAGCCTGATCGCCTACGGCATGGTGCAGCTGGTACTGGCGCCGTTCATGCCGCGCCTGATGAAGTGGCTCAACCCGAAACTGATGGTCGCCAGTGGCTTTTTCATCATGGCCCTGGGGGGCTACCTCGGTGCGCACCTGGATGTCGACAGCGCCGCCAACGTGATTATTCCTTCCACTGTGGTGCGGGGCATCGGGCAGCCGCTGATCATGGTGGCGCTGTCGGTACTGGCGGTGTCTGGCCTGGCCAAAGACGAAGCCGGCTCTGCCTCGGCGTTGTTCTCCATGCTGCGTAACCTTGGCGGCGCCGTTGGCACGGCGGGCCTGACGCAGATCGTCGCCCTGCGCGAACGCTTTCATTCCGAGCGGGTAGGGGAGTCGATCACGCTGTTTTCCCCGTCCTTGCAGGAGCGCCTGCGCACCAGCATGGCTGACAGCGAGGACTTCGTATTCAATCAGTTGTTGCCCGCTCAACAGCAGGTTATCGAGGGGTTGCTCCACACCGTGCGTCGCGAGGCGTACCTGATGGCCTACAGCGATGCGTTCTATGTGTCCTGTGTCGCTTTGATCCTGTGTGGCGTGGCTGCCCTGGCATTACGGCAACCGGCAAAGAACTGAGCTCGAAACCGCCGACGCCGCGCCAATATTCCGCTATTGCCTACAGCACCACGTCGAGGTCGTCACGATTGGCAGAGGAGCGCAGTGCCACAATAGCCGCCTCGAACAATCGAGATCATCTGAACAAAGAAGGAGCTTTCTCGTGCAAGGTTTTGAACCCGATACCCTGGTGCGTAACCCGGTCGGTAACCCTGTGGTCGCCCGCGTCAGCGTGAATGGCGATGCGCGCAGCGTGTGGAGCATCGTCGGAGATTTCGCCGGTTTCGCGAAGTTTATTCCGGCGTTGTCCCATATCGAAATGACGGGCGAGGGCGTGCGTTCGGTCCGCAAGAAGCTGTTCAAGGATGGCAATGTGGTGGTTGAGCAACTCAACAGCTATGACGACCAAGCCATGACCATGACCTGGTCGCTGATTTACACCTCGCTGAACATTGGCAACCTGTGGGCGCTGATGGAAGTGGTGCCACAAGGCTCGAACCAGAGCCTGGCGACCTGGACCATCATTGGCCAGTCGTACACGGGCGGCAAGGAAGACGTACCGGCGTTCGAAGCCTTCCTGCAAGGCTTTGCCGATGACGCGATGAAGAACGTACAGGCACTCTTCAACTGATGTGTAGGAGCGAGCTTGCTCGCGAAAAACCTGAGGGCGCCGCGTACTCCAAACATGCCGGCGTCATCGTTTACGTTCTTCGCGAGCAAGCTCGCTCCTACAGTGGGGGGGCATTATCGTTAGTTGATGGCTTGATCAATCCCCGCCTGCAAGGTTTGGCTTTCACTGTGCCCGCCGGCTCGCAACAGGCCCAGGTTGAAGGCTTGATCCTTGCGCGTGGCGTAGTCGTGTTTCTGGGTCAGTTCGTCCTTGGCGCCCAGGGCCAGGTTGACCGGTGACTTCGAAACGTTCAGCCCGACATCGGCGCGGTAGTCGCTGCCGGCCAGTGTGGTTGCGGTGACCTTGGAGCCACCCAGCTCGACCTTGCCATTGGTTGCACTGATCCGCGCGCCCGTGAGCTGCGTATCACCCTTCACCAGCAGGTTGACGCCGTGGCTTGCGCGAATGCCTGACGCTTGGGTGACGCTGTCTTTGGCTACCTGGCTGACATCCAGATACAGGGTCGGGGTGTAGCTGGTGTTGCCGCTCTTGTCGCCGAACAACACGCTTTCGGCGGTATTGGCCACCTTGCTGCCGGTGGTGTCTTTGCCACTGACGGTGTAGCTGTCGCTGGTTTTTGGCCAGACCTTATCCTTGAAGCCAGACAAGCGCGTGCCCAGGGCATCGGTCTTGTCTGCCAGGTAAGCCTTGGCCTTGTCCACGCGAGTACCGAAGGCGCCACGGGGTTCCGGGTTCACGTCGTAGCTGCCACTGCGGGTGAGCTTTTCGCCCAGGCGCTCCTTGGCATTGACCACGCTGTTGACCACGCTGTCCTTGGCCGAAGCCAGGTGCCCGGTGCCTTTGTCGACGACGTTCTCCAGCTTGTCGCGATGCTTGTCGAACGCGGCTTCAGCCTTGGCTTGTACCTTGTCCTTCAGTGGGCCGCTGGCTTTGGCCAGCTTATCCACCACCCCCGGCTGGTTTTTTTCGACATCCAGCCTGGCGTCGACATTTACCTGGGTGCTGTTGACCTGATCCTTGCGGCTTTCGACGACGAGGTCGCCGCCCACCGTGCCGTGCACCTTGTCGGCGTCGATACGCGCTCCGGCCAGGTGGGTATCGCCAGCACTGTTGAGGGTGACGTCACCCGTCGTGATCACGCTGTTGTGCTGCGTGGTGCCTTGCAAGTGATCCACATCGACCTTGACCCGCCCATTGATGCCGCGCTGGGTCTTGGGTGTCTCGTGTTCACCTGCGTCGGCCAAGGTGGTTTTGCCGACGCTGCCCCCTGCCCCCAGGGTCACGCCCCAGTTGCCATGGGCCTGGGTCGATTGCGCAGACTCTTGCAGGATGCCGCCGTTTTGCGCATCGAGGCTAACGCTGGCTGCGCTGACCTGAGTGCCCTGCAAGTGGATGGCATCGGTTGCATCAGCGCCGCTGGCGAGGCTGACCTTGTCGTTGCTGTGCAGTTGCCCGACGGCCACGCTCTGATCATCTTCGGCCACCTTGCCGATGTTGAAATTGGCGCTGAGGTTACCGGTCTTGCTGCTGCTTTCGGCGCTGCTGGTCTTACCGGCGCCGAGTGTCAGGCCGCCGCCCAGGTTGCTGCCGCTGCTGACGTGGCGGTTGGTGGCGGCTTGCAGGTCCAACTTACCGCCGGCATTGAGGCTGATATCGCCGGTCTTGGCGGCGGCGCTGCCGATCTGCGTGCCTTGCAGGGTCATGTCGCCGCCGCTGCCGAGTTGGATCGGCCCGTTGCCCTGGAGCGTCGCGACGTGGGCCTGGCTGTCTTGGGTGTCCAGGCGCTGATTATCCAATTGCACACCGGCACCGAGGTTGATGTTGGTGCCATTGGCGCCGGGCGCGGTGCCCACGGTCAGTGACGCGTTACCGCGCAACGTGCTGCTGGTGTTGCTCTGGGTGTCGTTGGCCTGGTTGAGCGCCAACTCGCCGCCGGTCTTGAGGTTGACGCCTGCCTGGCCGCCGTTGAACTGGCTGCCTTCATAACTCGCATCGCCCTGGGTCTGGATGCTCACGCCCTGGGTGCCCGCGTAGCTGCCGACCACCGCCGTGCTGCCGGCTTGGCGTATATCACGGCTGCCGCCGCTGCCGCTGCCGCGTACATTCACATCCTCTCCGGTGGTGGTGTAGACCCGCACGCCGACCTTGGCGTCCACGCCTTGCTCGCTGCTGCTGTGGGTATTGGCCGCCGCCTTGGCCACATGCTCGCCCGCATTGATGGTCAGCCCGCCATCGGTGGCGCGGTATTGCGTGCCCTCATCCTGCAACTTGCCGGCGATATCGACCTGCACCGTGGCACCACTGAACTGGCTGACCACGGCGGTGCTGTCCTGTTGTGTGCGGGTGCTGTGGGTATGCCCCACTTCCACATCCAGCCCGACGTTGGGCTGTTCGAATGCGTCCAGCAAACCCGGCTGGTGGAACTTGGCCTGGGCCACGCCTTCGACGGCTTTTTCGATCGGGCGGGTAATGCCTTTGTATTCCACGTTGGCGCCGACATCGGCGCTCCAGCCGTTTTGCTTGTGGGTGCTGGTCTCGGTGGACTGGGCGGCCAGGTTGTCGATCCGGCCTGCGTTGACGCGCAACTCGGTGCCGGCCTTGGCTTGTGCGCCCTCGCTGGTGAAGGTGTTGCCAGCGTTGATGATCAGCTTGCCGGCCGCGGCTACGGTGCTGGTTTGCGCGGTGGTTTTTTCAGTGGTGTCGTGGCTGCTCTGGTGGCTGAACTGAGCGCCATTGCCTGCCCGATCAATGCCGCCGGTGTAGTAGAAACTGCCGCCGGTGGTGGTTTTGTCGACGGCTTCGCTGCGCTTGTCGTGGGCAGCCAACAGCTCGACGTTTTTGCCGCTCAGGCTCGCATCGCCTTCGGTGGCCTTGAGGTGGGATCCGGTGATGCTGACATCGCCACCGGCGCTAACCGCCACACTGGCGCCGTTGAGGCTGGACGTCTGCTGCCCGGTGGTGTCGGTCTGACGGGTTTGCTGCTGGTCTTCATAGCTCAGGCCCGCACGGTACTGGCGGCTGACACCTTCAGTTTGCTTGGCGTAGCCATCGAAGCCGCGGGTATGGGTGCTGGTGGTGTCGTGGGCAGTGTTCTGCGCCGCAACGACCTTGATATCGCCCTTGGCATCCGCTTGCAGTTCACCTGCGGCGGTCACCTGAGAGCCGCTTACGGTGATGTCCCTGGCGCTTTGCAGCTTGAGGTTGCTGTCTGAGCGCAGGTTGCTGGCAACCACGGTGCTGTCCTTGAGGTTTTTGCGGCTTTCATCCTTGGAGATGCCGAAGAATTTACTGTCGTTGCTGTAGCGGTTGTCGTGGGAGGTGTCTTGTACGCCGTCGATCACCAGCGAGCCTTTGTCGCTGATGACACTGGCCTGCTTGCCGCCTCGGGCCTGGCTGCCGCTGATGCGCACATCGTCGGCGCGAACGATCAGCTTGCCGTCGGCATTCACCTTGCTGGCGGTGTTCAAGGTCTTGCCCTGGTTGCCGTCGCCGTTCTTGCCGAAGAAGCTGCCGCCGGTAAGGTCGCCTGCGTAGGTGTTGTCGCTGCTGCTTTGGGTACGGCTGGCGCTGGCGATCTCCACCTTGCGGCCTGCCAACTGAATGTCCCCTGGGGTTTTCAGCTCGGCGCCCTGCAATTGCAGTGTCTGTTTACTGGTCAGCGCCAGCGTGTTGCCGGCCTTGAGGCTGCTGGTGATGCTGCGCTGTTCGCTGCTGGATTTGTCCCAGTTGGCTTTCCACAGGTGCTTGCGGTGGTTGCCCTGATCACGGGTCTCATGGGTTTCGGTAGCGGCGTTCACCTGAAGGTCGGCGCCGCTGTTGACGCGCAAGTTGTTGCCTGCTTCGACGTGGCTGGCTTTGATGTCGGCCTTGGCGCCGGAAGACAGCGCCGCGTCCTGTTGCGCGACGAGCGTGTTGCCGTGCTGGCGCGAATCCTTGTCGGTGGTGGTGCGGTCGTAGGTTTCGTAGGTGAACAGGAAGTTGCTGTTGTTCCACTGTTCGCGTTTTTCCTGCAGCTTGCGGCTTTCCAGGCTGCTGAGGGTGAGGTTGCGCCCGGCATCGAGTTTGACGTTGCGCCCGCTCACGTCGGTGGCGGCGAGGTTCAAGTCATTGGCGCTGTGCAAGTCGATATCGCCCTGGCGGCTCTGTACCCCGGCGCGGGTGGCGTCGAGGCTGTTGGCATGCACCTGGCCGCTGATGTCGAGGTCGCCCGCCGAACGGATTTTCACCCCGTCAGCGCCTTGCACCTGCACGCCACCCACACGCACCCCGGCCCCTTCGGCGGTGCTGATGATATTGATCCGCCCGGCCTGCATCGCCCCGAACAGGCGCGCGTCGATGCGTTGGTCCTGGGTCTTGCCGACCGGGTCGACCTGACGCACCTCGCCGCTGGCGAAATCCACCTGGTTGCGACCGACCGTGAGGTTCAATTGGTCACGAGCACTGAGGCGACCCTCGCTGTCGATGCGTGGCGCGATCAGGTTGATGGAACCCTCGCGGTTATGCAGGCCCTGGCCCTGAATCGTCAGTTGGCCATTGGCATCGCGGGTGCTCAAGGCTTGCAGCTTGCCGTCGTTGAGTTCCGGGCGGCCCACCACCAGGTTGGCATTCGGGGTGTTGATGAAACTGCCGCCATTGACCGAAATGCCGTTGGGGTTGGCCAGCACATAATCGGCAGCCTGGCCGAAAATCTCTTGGGCGCCGTTGAGGGCCGAGGCATTGCGGCTGATCACTTCGTTGAGGATCACGCTCGCCGCCTGGCCCTGGAACTGCGGGTTGGCCGCCAGTTGCCCGGCCAGTTGGGACTGGCCGGCCTGCAAGGCGTTGTTCAACACCAGGCCCTGGCGGTCGACGTTGTAGTCCAGAAACTGGTTATGGGACAGGCCGCCGGCATTCGGCGCGACGATGTTGACGATGGGTACACCGCCCTGGTCTTGCAGCTGCGGCGTGCCGCCGGGGCCTGTGACGACGGTCACGCCGCCAGCCAGTACCAGCTGTGGCAGCAGAAACAGGCTGGCAATGGCCCAGCGCAGTTTGCCCTGGGGGGAGAGGTGAAAGCTGTGTGAAGTAGTCGGCATAAATATTCTCGCTCTGTGTTGGCTGATCCGCGACGTGCGTTGTTCGTTGCAACGCTGCTGTGGTGGTCAGGTACGGCGGTTGTCTCAGGCTAAAAACAGCGGTGGTTCATATTTGCAGGCTCAGGCGTGTCAGCCAGACCTCCGGCTCCTGGCGAAAACCTGTGGGGGTGTTGAGGTTGCGTTGGTAATCGAAGTCCAGTTGCACGTTCTTCCAGCTCAGGTTGAGCCCCGCGCTGGCGCCGCTCAGGCGTTGGCTCCGAGCGCCGTATTCGTGCTTGACCCAAGCGTTGTCCAGGCCCAGGCGCGGGGTGATCTTCACTGGCAAGTTCGTGTTAAGCGGCAGGCGCAAGGTGTTGCGCCACACCGCGCCAATGGCGCCGGAGCTGCTGTTTTCGCGGTAGCCACGCACGGCCGAGTCATCGGTGATCAGCAGCTGTTCGATGGCAGGTAGTGCATCCGGGCTGTACTGCACCGACAGCTGGCTTTGCCACTGCCACGGCTGCGCTGACCATTGGCCGTTGCGCCATTGGGTGAGGTTGGCGCGGTACTTGTGGAACTGCGCCTTGGGGCGGTTTTTCTGTACCTGGTCGGCATCCCGATCGGCGCCGAACCAGGTCAGGCCCTGGGCGTAATTGACGTCCAGGTTCCACACCGCACTGTTGAGCCAGAACAGGTTCAGGCCCGCTTCGGCTACCGTCAGCGTCGGGCTCTGAATGTCCAGGCGAGCCTTTTGCAGGTAACTGTCGACGTCTTTGTACGCCAGTTGCAGGTTGGCGCTCAGTTGATGGCCCTGGTCGCGCCACAGCACGCGGTCGCTGCGCAGGCTGAGCTGATCGGTGCGGCCACTGTTGTAAAGCGTCGTACGGCTGAGCTTGAACGGTGAACGGTATTCGGCATGGCTGGCGAACAGGCTGTAGGTCCAGTAACCGTAAGGGACGGAGTAGAACAGGCTGTGGCTGCGGCTGTAGCGCGGCCCATGGTTGAGCGTGTCGCTGAAGCTCAGGTTGAGCGAATCGTTGATTTGCAACGGGCTGTCCAGGCTCAAGCTGATGGCGTTGCGATCACGCCCGGTGCCGGCGCTGCCGAGGTTATCCACCCCAAGCCCGAGCGCCCAGCGCGAGGCACTGCTGCGCGAGCGCAGGATGATGCGCGAGGCGCCCGCTGTGCTGCCGGGGGCGATGTCCGCGGTCAGGTCCACCGAGCGCAGGCGGTTGAGCTGGTCCAGCCCCTGCTCCAGGTCGCGCAGGTTCAGCGGCTTGCCGAGCATCCCGGGGAATGCCCCGCCCAGCGACACCGGCAGGCTTTGGTCGGCCAGCTCGATGGCCTCCAGGTAGCCTTCTTCGACATGAATATCCAAGGGTTGCCCGGCGGCCGGCGCACTGATCAGGTACGGCCGGCTGGCGATATAACCCGCGTCGACGTACAGCTGGGTGATCTGCGCCAGCAGGCGGTTGATCTGTGTGACGCCCATGCAAGCGGCCACGTAGGGCTCGATGTGTTTATCCAGCTCGCTGCGGGTGAACAGCGTAACGCCGGCCAGACGCGTACCGTTCAGGGGCCAGCAACGTTCATCCTGGGCAGCCTCTTTTGGCAAGGCCGGTGTGGCCGGTTGCGTGCCGAAACTGCCGCGCTGCATTTGACGCTGGCGTTGCTCCAGTTGTAATTGCTGCAAATCGCGCTGCTGTTGCTGCTGCAAGCGCAGCGCTTCCTGGCCGGGCTGCGGGCCATCGGCGGCAGCCACCGGCAGCGCCCACAGGCAGAGCAGGGCGAGGCCCAGTTTCCGGGTACAACACAGGTGTGCGGTTGAGAGCTGATGTGGCACTCGACTTCCTTAAACGTAGAAATACACGCGATGCATCCGCCCGAGCCAAACGGTGAACTCAGCGGGGCTTGCCACACTTGAGTGAGTGGTAGACGGTTTGTTACATCGTTGTAGGATTTATCACACAAAACGTAAGAAAGGTCGTGTAATTAAGTGTCTTTGTGCACATTTTTGGTGCGAGGCGAGTCGTTCAGGCCCGATATTCCTGAGTTTCGAGAAGCCTGAGTGGGGAAGGGGAAGCTTTGATTGTTGTTCAGAAGGCGCTTAATCGTCGCGGTGCGATCGAGGCACGGCAGCTTGCTTCGTTGCCAGATTAGGCTTTTGAATCCATTGGATATTCTGTAGCCTTGCGCAGCTTTAAGCTTTACCCGTGCTTGATGAACAAAAACACTTCGTCCGGCGGCGCCCGAAGGGCTCCCGAGCCGGTGGTACACTCGACTTTCGCGCTACTGCGCCTGCAGGTCTTGCGAACATGACGCACATTTCCGAACGCCTACTGGTTCAAGCCCACCTCGACGCCAAACAGCCCAAGGTGCTCAGCGCTGCTGAGGAGGCAAGCTTGCGCACTGCCATCGCCGCCGAGCTCAAGGCTCAGGACGCGGTGTTGGTCGCCCACTTCTATTGCGACCCGGTGATTCAGGCCCTGGCCGAAGAGACCGGCGGCTGTGTTTCCGACTCCCTGGAAATGGCCCGCTTCGGCGCTGCCCACCCAGCCAAGACCGTGCTGGTGGCCGGTGTGCGATTCATGGGGGAGACCGCCAAGATCCTCACCCCGGAAAAACGCATCCTGATGCCGACCCTGGAAGCGACCTGCTCCCTGGACCTGGGTTGCCCGGTGGATGAGTTTTCCGCATTTTGTGATCAACATCCCGAGCGCACCGTGGTGGTGTATGCCAACACCTCGGCCGCGGTCAAAGCCCGTGCCGATTGGGTGGTGACCTCCAGCTGCGCACTGGAAATCGTCGAGAGCCTGATGGACAACGGCGAGACCATTATCTGGGGCCCGGACAAACACCTGGGCACCTACATCCAGCGTCAGACCGGGGCCGACATGCTGCTGTGGGACGGCGCCTGCATCGTGCACGAAGAGTTCAAATCCAAGCAGCTGGAAGACATGAAGGCGCTGTACCCGGATGCGGCGATCCTGGTGCACCCGGAGTCACCGACTTCGGTGATCGAACTGGCGGACGCGGTGGGTTCCACCAGCCAACTGATCGCTGCGGCGCAGCGCTTGCCGAACAAGACCTTTATCGTTGCCACCGACCGCGGCATCTTCTACAAGATGCAGCAGCTGTGCCCGGACAAAGTCTTCGTCGAAGCGCCCACCGCCGGTAACGGCGCAGCCTGCCGCAGCTGCGCGCACTGCCCGTGGATGGCGATGAATACGCTGGAGCGTACGTTGCAATGTTTGCGTGAGGGCAGTAATGAGATCTTCGTCGAGCCGGCGGTGATTCCGCAGGCGGTGCGACCGCTCAAGCGTATGCTCGACTTCACCCAGGCTGCACGGTTGAAACTGGCCGGCAACGCCTGAACACAAATCAAAATGTGGGAGCAGGCTTGCGTGCGATAGCCATAGGTATCTACACAACTCTGTAGCGATCAACGGTAACCACGATGCGAAGCGAGCCGCTTTTGATCTTAAGCGCCCCGTCAAACCACGCTGGCCGGAATTCGACAGGGATTTGGGGGGTAAACCGGCAGGGATGCCGGTTTAGCCGCCCCGCGCCATGGATGGCGCGTGGCGGCGGCCCCCCAAATCACTGGCGGATTACGGGCACACCGAGCCTAAGCGAGGTGCCGAGTGGTGGGGCAAGAGCCCTTTGGTTACTTTGGGCTGGGCCGGCATTCCGGCTCTTTTCCAAAGTGACCCGCTGTAAAAGCGGAACCCTAAGTGGCCGTTACCGCAGGAATGGATATGTACCCCGACAAACCGCCTTCGCAGGCAAGCCAGCTCCCACATTGGATCGCGGGGCATCAGTTATATCAGGGGCGGCTGCCAGGCCGTCGCGGGAGCAAGCTCCCTCGCCACAGGTCCAGCGTCGTACCGAAATTGTGTAGATACCTATGGCTATCGCAGGCAAGCCAGCTCCCACACTTGAGTTACTTCTTTTGCTTCGGGATCCGCACCAGTTGGGTATCCGAATAGATGTCATGCCAGCTGCGTTTTTGTTTATCGAACAACGACCAGATAAACCCCAACCCCACACACAACCATGACGCAATCGATACCACAAAACGCAACAATGCCTGCCACAGGCTGATCCGCGAGCCGTCGGCGTTTTGCACGCGCACGCCCCACACCTGCATGCCCAGGGTTTGCCCGGAATGGGTCCAGAACTTGGCGAAGAACCCGAACAGCACAAACAACAGGATCGTCGACAGCAACGGGTCACCGTCCAGCGCGCCGGACTCGGTAAGGGTGCGCATCTTCGCTTCGCCGACGAAGGCGATCCACACCAGCTTGTAGATGAACGCCGTGACGATCAGCAGGGCGGTGCACAGCAGGAAATCGTAGAACATCGCTGCCAGGCGGCGGCCCAGGCCAACGGCGGGAAATTCGCCCTGGGGGCTCAACAGGGGTTTGGACATGGCAGGGCTCTCTGGAGAAAGCACGCAGTTTACGCAATGGCGCCCATAAAAAAGCCCCTGATGTCATATCAGGGGCTTTTTGTCGCAGGAAGGATCAGCCTTCTGCTTGTACTTCGTCAGCCTGCAGGCCTTTCTGGCCCTGAACTGAAACGAAGGTGACCTTCTGGCCTTCCTTCAGGCTTTTGAAGCCGTTGCCCTGAATAGCGCGGAAATGCACGAACAGATCCGGGCCGCTTTCAGGAGTGATAAAACCAAACCCTTTCTCGTCGTTGAACCACTTGACGGTACCGCTCTGACGCTCAGCCATTTTCTTCTTTCCTTTGACGCTAAAAATTAATGACAGCCTCTTTCACACGAAAGAGTACTGGGCTGGGTTGCAGGAAAGTAAGAGACGTCGAACGGGTTGTAGCAAACTACTTGAGCTACTGCCCAGGTCCAGGTTCCAAGCGACCCATGCAAACACAGTGGGCAAACTCTACGCCAACTAATATGAAAAAAACAAGCCCTACGCCAGGCCCCGGTTTTACTGGGGCGTATGACACTTTGTTGAATGCAGGGCTGCTGACTTATTCGATAGAGTAGTTCACTTGTTATAGGGGTTTTCCTATAAAAATGGCTATCGTACATGCACTGTTTTATGGCGGTTGCGTTACAGTTTAGTGCACGTTAACGCAACCGCGTTACTTATAGAAACAACCAATCAGCCGCGATAGTAACGTTGCGGTACAAATGGCATTTTACTTACACGTAGTGGCACCTTTTTCCCACGCACCAACGCAGACACTTCGGTATCCAGTGCAGTAAAGGCCGTGTCCAGATAACCCATGGCCAGCGGGCCGCCCAGGCTCGGGCCAAAACCGCCGCTGCACACGCTGCCGATTACGGTGCCCTGGGCATCGACAATTTCAGCGCCTTCACGCACCGGGGTACGCTCCTGCGGCAGCAGGCCCACGCGTTTGCGCGCCACACCGGTTTGCTGCTGGGTGAAGATGCGGTCGGCGCCAGGGAAGCCGCCGGCTCGTGCGCCATCGGCACGCCGAGCCTTGGAAATCGCCCACAACAGGCTGGCTTCGATTGGCGTGGTGTCGGTGTTCATGTCGTGGCCGTACAGGCACAGGCCGGCTTCCAGGCGCAGCGAATCGCGGGCGCCCAGGCCGATGGCCTGCACTTCGGTTTCGGCCAGCAGGCTGCGGGCCAGGCTCTCGGCATTGGCCGCCGGTACGGAGATTTCAAAACCGTCTTCACCGGTGTAGCCGGAGCGGCTGACGTAGCACTCCACGCCCAGCAAACGCAGGGTGGCAAATTGCATGAAGGTCATCTGGGTGACTTCAGGTGCCAGGCGCGCCAATACTTTCACGGCCGCCGGGCCTTGCAGGGCCAGCAGGGCGCGTTCTTCGAACAGCGGTTCGATGGTGCATTGGTCGCCGATATGTGCGCGCAGGTGCGCCAGGTCCTGGTCCTTGCAGGCGGCGTTGACCACCAGGAACAGTTCATCGTTGCCCAGGTTGGCGACCATCAGGTCGTCGAGAATGCCGCCTTGCTCGTTGGTGAACATCGCGTAGCGTTGCATACCCACCGGCAGGTCGATGATATCGACGGGCACCAGGGTTTCCAGGGCCTTGGCGGCATTCGCGCCAGTGAGGCGAATCTGGCCCATGTGGGAAACATCGAACAACCCGGCCTGTTCACGGGTATGCAGGTGTTCTTTCATCACGCCCAACGGGTACTGCACCGGCATGTCGTAGCCGGCGAAGGGCACCATGCGCGCGCCGAGTTCGAGGTGCAGGGCGTGCAAAGGGGTTTTCAACAGGGTTTCGGTGGACATATTCAGCTCCTGAAAAACGTGCCGACGCGCTTGTGGGCGTCAGCACTCGATAATGTTGACCGCCAAACCGCCACGGGCGGTTTCCTTGTATTTGCTTTTCATATCGGCGCCGGTCTGGCGCATGGTGCGGATGACCTTGTCGAGGGACACAAAATGCTGGCCGTCGCCGCGCAGGGCCATGCGCACGGCATTGATCGCCTTCACCGAGCCCATCGCATTGCGCTCGATGCAGGGCACCTGCACCAGGCCGCCAATCGGGTCGCAGGTCAGGCCGAGGTTGTGTTCCATGCCGATCTCGGCGGCGTTTTCCACTTGGGACACGCTGCCGCCCAGCACTTCACACAAGGCCCCGGCAGCCATGGAACAGGCCACGCCGACTTCGCCCTGGCAGCCGACTTCGGCGCCCGAGATCGAAGCGTTTTCCTTATAGAGGATGCCGATGGCGGCTGCGGTGAGCAAAAAGCGCACCACACCGTCTTCGTTCGCGCCGGGGATGAAGCGCATGTAGTAGTGCAGCACGGCGGGAATGATCCCAGCCGCGCCATTGGTGGGCGCAGTGACCACGCGCCCGCCATTGGCGTTTTCTTCGTTGACTGCCAGCGCATACAGGTTGACCCAATCGAGCACCGACAGCGGGTCGCGCAGCGCCGACTCCGGGTTCTTGCACAACTGCCGATGCAAGGCCGCCGCCCGGCGCTTGACCTTCAAGCCTCCGGGCAAGATACCTTCGTTGCGACAGCCGGCATCGACGCAGTCCTGCATGACCTGCCAAATCTTCAACAACCCGCTGCGGGTTTCGGCTTCCGGGCGCCAGGCACTTTCATTGGTCAGCATCACCTGGCTGATAGACAGGCCATAGGTGGCGCAATGGCCGAGCAAGTCCTTGGCGTGTTTGAACGGGAAGGTCAGGGGTGTGGCGTCTTCGACGATACGGTCGGCGCCCGCCGCGTCTTCATCCACCACAAACCCACCACCGACCGAGTAATACTCGCGGCTGCGAATCTGAATACCGGCGGCGTCAAAGGCGCGGAAGATCATGCCGTTGGGATGGTAGGCGAGGGGTTTGCGAATCATCGCCAGGTGTTCTTTCTCGTTGAACGCAATGCTGTGTTCGCCGAGCAGGTTGAGGCGTCCGTCACTGCGCATCTGCGCCAGGCGTGCAGCCACGGCTTCGGTATTGACGGTGTCCGGGTGTTCGCCTTCCAGGCCCAGCAGTACGGCCTTGTCGCTGCCGTGGCCTTTGCCGGTGGCGCCCAGCGAGCCATAGAGTTCCACCTTGATGCTGCAGGTGGCGTTGAGCAGGTTGTCACGCTTGAGCCCCTCGACGAATCGAGCGGCGGCACGCATCGGGCCGACGGTGTGGGAGCTGGAGGGGCCGATGCCAATCTTGAACAGGTCGAACACGCTAAGGGACATGGTTGTTCTCCGGTTTCTTATTATTTTCTGGGCTGGACTCGATCAATGTGGGAGCCGGGCTTGCCCGCGATAGCGGTGTGTCAGGCAACATCACTGTCGGCTGATACACCGCTATCGCAGGCAAGCCAGCTCCCACACTGGCCGCGTATCTCCCGTTAGATCAGGCGTAGCTCTCGATAGAAGGGCACGCACACACCAGGTTGCGATCACCAAACACGTTGTCGACCCGACCCACCGGCGGCCAGTACTTGCCTTCGATCAACGACGCCACCGGGTACACCGCTTGTTCACGGCTGTAAGGGTGGCTCCATTCGCCCACCAGTTCCGCTGCCGTGTGCGGCGCGTTTTTGAGTGGGTTGTCGTCTTTGTCGAGGGTGCCGTTTTCTACCGCGCGGATTTCTTCGCGGATGGCGATCATGGCGTCGCAGAAGCGGTCCAGTTCTTCCTTGGATTCACTTTCGGTCGGCTCGATCATCAAGGTGCCGGCCACCGGGAACGACATGGTCGGCGCATGGAAACCGAAGTCGATCAGGCGCTTGGCCACGTCGTCCACGCTGATGCCGCTGCTGTCTTTCAACGGGCGCAGGTCCAGGATGCATTCGTGGGCCACCAGGCCATTGCTGCCGGTGTACAGCACCGGGTAGTGCTCTTCCAGGCGACGGGAAATGTAGTTGGCATTCAGGATCGCCAACTGCGACGCACGCTTGAGGCCGGCGCCGCCCATCATGCTGATGTACATCCAGGTGATCGGCAAAATGCTCGCGCTGCCGAACGGCGCGGCGCACACCGCGCCCTCCTTGCGTTCCATGGCGGCGTGGCCGGGCAGGAACGGCGTGAGGTGCGACTTGACGCCAATCGGGCCAACGCCCGGGCCGCCACCGCCGTGGGGAATGCAGAAGGTCTTGTGCAGGTTCAGGTGGGACACGTCGCCGCCGAACTTGCCCGGTGCGCACAGGCCGACCATCGCGTTCATATTGGCGCCGTCGATGTACACCTGGCCGCCGTTGTCATGAATGATGCCGCAGATTTCGCGGATACCTTCCTCGAACACGCCGTGGGTGGACGGGTAGGTGATCATCAGCGCCGCGAGGTGCTCGCGGTGCTCGATGGCCTTGGCGCGCAGGTCTTCGATATCGACGTTGCCGCGCGCATCGCAAGCGGTCACCACCACACGCATACCGGCCATGTTGGCAGTGGCGGGGTTGGTGCCGTGGGCCGACGACGGGATCAGGCAGATGTCGCGACGTTCTTCGCCACGGCTCTGGTGATAGGCACGGATGGCCAAGAGGCCTGCGTACTCACCCTGGGAACCGGCGTTGGGTTGCAGGGAGATCGCGTCGTAACCGGTGGCCGCGCAGAGCATGGCTTCCAGTTCGGTGGTCAGTTGCAGGTAGCCGGCGCTTTGCGCGGCGGGGGCGAATGGGTGCAGGGCGCCGAACTCGGCCCAGGTTACCGGGATCATTTCGCTGGCGGCGTTGAGCTTCATGGTGCACGAGCCCAGCGGGATCATGGTGCGGTCCAGGGCCAGGTCCTTGTCGGCCAGCTTGCGCAGGTAGCGCATCAGCTCGGTTTCCGAGTGATAGCGGTTGAACACCGGGTGGCTGAGGATCGGCGACTGGCGCAGCAAGGCGCTCGGCAGGGTGCTTTCGGTTGCAGCAAAGGCTGGCAGGGTTTTGCCGTTGGCGAAGATGGCCCACAAGGCTTGGATATCGGCCTGGGTGGTGGTTTCGTCGACCGACAGGCCAACGCGCTCGCCATCCACCACACGCAGGTTGATGCGCTGGGCGCGGGCCTTGTCGTGCAGGGCTGCGGTGTGGGCGCCGGTGTGGATTGTCAGGGTGTCGAAGAAGTGTTGCTGCTCGACTTTCAAGCCCAGGGCCGTCAAGCCCTTGGCCAGGATCGCGGTCAGCTGGTGAATGCGCTGGGCGATCTGGGTCAGGCCCTTGGGGCCGTGGTACACGGCGTACATGCTGGCGATGTTGGCCAGCAGCACTTGAGCGGTGCAGATGTTGCTGGTGGCTTTCTCGCGGCGGATATGTTGCTCGCGGGTTTGCATGGCCAGGCGCAGGGCCGGCTTGCCGAAGCGGTCGACGGAAACACCGACCAGACGGCCTGGCATGTCGCGCTTGAACGCATCCTTGGTGGAGAAGTACGCCGCGTGCGGGCCACCGAAGCCCAGTGGCACGCCAAAGCGTTGTGCGCTGCCAATGGCGACGTCGGCGCCGAACTCACCGGGCGGAGTCAGCAGGGTCAGGGCCAGCAGGTCGGCGGCTACGGCGACCAGGGCGTTGGCAGCGTGGAAGCGCTCGGTCAGCTCGCGGTAATCGAATACATCGCCGTTGCTGGCCGGGTATTGCAGCAGGGCACCGAAGAACGCGCTGACGTCGGTCAGTTCACGCTCATCGCCGACCACCACATCGATGCCCAAGGGTTCGGCACGGGTGCGCAATACGTCGAGGGTTTGCGGGTGGCTGTGCACCGAAGCGAAGAATGCGTTGCTGCTCTTGTTCTTGCTCAGGCGCTTGCAGAAGGTCATGGCTTCGGCGGCGGCGGTGGCTTCGTCGAGCAGGGAGGCGTTGGCGATCGGCAGGCCGGTAAGGTCGCTGATCAGGGTCTGGAAATTGAGCAGCGCTTCCAGGCGGCCCTGGGAAATCTCGGGTTGATACGGCGTGTAAGCGGTGTACCAGGCCGGGTTTTCCAGCAGGTTGCGCAGGATCGGCGACGGCGTATGGCAGTTGTAGTAGCCCTGGCCGATGTAGGTTTTGAACAGTTGGTTCTGGCCGGCAATGGCCTTGATCTTGGCCAGGGCCTCGGCTTCACTCAAGCCGTCTTCCAGGCCGAGCACGCTGGTGCCCTTGATGCTTTCCGGAATCACGCTGGCGCTCAGCGCTTCGAGGGAATCAAAACCCAGGCTGGCGAGCATCTGCTGCTCATCTTCCTGGCGCGGGCCGATGTGGCGGGCGATGAATTCGTTGGCGGTGGTCAGATTAACGGTCATGGCGCGCTCCTCAAGCTTCAGCGTTGGCTTTGATCAGGCGGTCGTACGCATCCTTATCCAACAGCTTAGCCACTGCATCGGCGTCGGCGGGTTTAAAGCGGAAGAACCAGCCTTCGCCCATTGGGTCTTCGTTGACCAGTTCCGGGCTGCCATCGAGTTTGTCGTTCACTTCCAGCACTTCACCGTCCAGCGGCATGTAGACGCCACTGGCGGCTTTGACCGATTCCACGGTGGAGGCTTCGGCGCCTTTGTCGTAAGCCTGCAACTCCGGCAGTTGCACGAAAACCACATCACCCAGCGCATTCTGCGCAAAAGCGGTGATACCCACGGTGACGCTGCCATCGGCTTCGGCGCGCAGCCATTCGTGATCTTCAGTGAAACGCAACTCGCTCATGGAAACTCCTCAGGGCCAGAATCGTCTGGTGGACGGGATTGGAATAATGAGGAGTTGCTTAGCAATATTGCGGCCAAGGTTATTAAGTCGTTATAGATCAACAGGTTAATAAATTTCGCGAGAAGGTTGGCTGAGTACGCTGTAGCGATTTCGCTACAGTCCGGTGCGTGAAAAAAAGCCTATGTGGATCAAAGCCTTGCATGGCGCGCAAAAAACAGGGTTGTAGCGATATCGTTACGCTGTAGCGCTTTCAGTACACTGGATGTCGTTCTCAGACCAAATCTGTAATGCGGTCTCTGTGGGAGCTGGCTTGCCTGCGATAGCGGTCTACCTGTCACTAAGGAGTTGGATGACCCAACGCTATCGCAGGCAAGCCAGCTCCCACAGTTGAACCTCGTTTATTCCGTCAGGGCTTGTTGGGAATGCCGTACTTGCGCAGGCGGTGGGCGATAGCCGTGTGGGAGGTTTGCAGGCGGCTGGCGAGCTGGCGGGTTGAGGGGTAGCTGGTGTAGAGCTTTTCCAGCAGGTCGCGCTCGAAATCCTCCACCGCCTGTTCCAGGCTGTCGACTTCGCCATCGCTTTGGCGCGCCACCGACGTACCGGCGATGTCCAGGTCGCCGATGTCTACCAGGCTGCCTTCGCAGATGGCGGCGGCGCGGAAGATCACGTTTTGCAGCTGGCGCACATTGCCCGGCCAGCGGTTGCCCAGCAGCGCTGGGTAGGTGCCGGGCGCCAGGCGGCAGACCGGGCGCTGGATCTGCGCGCAGGCTTGCTGCATGAAATAGCGGGCCAGCAGCAGGATGTCCTGGCCGCGTTCGCGCAGCGGCGGCACTTCAACGTTAAGCACGTTGAGGCGGTAGAACAGGTCTTCGCGAAAGGTGCCCTCGCTGACCATTTTTTCCAGGTCGCGGTGGGTGGCGCTGAGGATGCGCACATTGACCTTCACCTCGCGGTCACCGCCCACCCGGCGAAAGCTGCCATCATTGAGAAAACGCAGCAACTTGGCTTGCAGGTACGGCGACATTTCACCGATCTCATCGAGAAACACCGTGCCCTGGTTGGCCAGTTCCATCAGCCCTGGCTTGCCACCGCGCTGGGCGCCGGTGAAGGCGCCCGGGGCGTAACCGAACAACTCGCTTTCGGCGAGGTTTTCCGGGAGTGCCGCGCAGTTCAACGCCAAAAACGGCGCACTGTGGCGCGTGCTGATGGCGTGGCAGGCGCGGGCCACCAGCTCCTTGCCGGTACCGGTTTCGCCCTGAATCAGCAGCGGTGCATCCAAGGCCGCCACCCGTTGCGCCCTCGCCTTGAGGGTGCGGATCGCCGGGGATTCACCCAGCAGCGCATCAAAACCTTCGGCATGGTCATGGTGCAGCGCCGAAAGCTGTTCGCCGATGCGATTGGGTTGGTAGAGGGTGAGCAGGGCGCCGGCGTCGGTGATCGGCGTGGCGTCCAGCAGCAGGGTCTGACCATTGACGCTGATCTCGCGCAACGGCAAGCGAAAGCCATGCTCCAGCAAGGTCTCCAGCAGCGCCGGGTCGTTGAACAGTTCGGCGATGCTTTCGCCGGCCGGTTCGCGCCCGTACAGCGCGATCAATGCCGGGTTGGCCAGCAGGATCTTGCCCGCGCTGTCCAGGGCCAGCACCGGGTCGGTCATGGCCGCCAGCAGGGCGTCGAGTTGCAAGTGGCGGCGCTGGCCCGGAAGGATGTCGACCACCTTTACCGCTTGCACGCCGTGCACGCTGAACAACGCGTCGCGCAATTCTTCAAGCACCTCGGCGCTCAGGGTGGGGGCGTCGATATAGACGTTGGGCGGCACCATCTCCACCGCATCCAGGTTGAGATTGCGCCCACCGAGCAAGGCCAGGACTTCCTGGGTGATGCCGACGCGGTCGATGAAGCTGACGTGGATACGCATGGGGCGGATCTTGATTCTGGAGTGCTGAGGGTGGCCAGTATGCCTTGGAGCCGGTGGAGATCAAAATGTGGGAGCAGGCAAGCCAGCTCCCACATTCGATTGGGGGGCAGGTTATTCCAGGTGTTCGGGTTTGACCGGGTCGCCGGATTTCATATCCAACTGCTTGCGCACATCCTCGAACATCAGATCGTAGTGCTTGTGCTGCGAGCCGACGCTGCTATGGGTTTTGGGAATGCCATGTTTTTCGACAATCTTGGTCACATTGCTGGCGAAGTTGTAGGCCTGGTCCTTGGGCAGGAAAAAGGTTTCCTTCATGGCCTTGCCCTGGATGCTGCCGTGCAGGGTGAACTGCATGCCTTTGCCTTCGCGCTCATGCGTGAAGACTTCGTAGTCCAGGCACAGGTCATAGCTGACATCGTCCTTGTTCAGCGCGTGTCGCTCGATATGCAGGTGACCGGGTTCAAAGATAGCCATAGGCGTTTCTCCTCAACTTCACAGGTAGGTGATGCCACGTTTTGCCGTGCTGATGCGGGTGCCGGCGCTGCCCTGGACGATGGCTTCGATGTCCGAGAGTGAACCGATCACGGCGGTTTTGCCAGTCTGGCGGGCGAACTCGCAGGCGGCCTGGACCTTGGGCCCCATGGAGCCGGCGGCGAAGCCGAGTTTTTCCATATCGTCGGGGTGGGCCTGGCCGATGGCCTTTTGGGTGGGCTTGCCGAAGTCGATAAAGGCGGCGTTGACGTCGGTGGCGATCACCAGCAAATCGGCCTCCAGTTGCGTGGCCAGCAAGGAGGAGCACAAGTCTTTGTCGATCACCGCTTCAATGCCGCGCAGCTTGCCGTCTTCGCCATACATCGTCGGGATGCCGCCGCCACCGGCGCAGATCACGATGGCTTTTTTCTCCAGCAGCCATTTGATCGGGCGAATTTCAAAGATGCGTTTGGGCCGCGGGCTGGCGACTACACGGCGGTATTTGTCGCCGTCGGGCGCGATGGCCCAACCTTTTTCGGCGGCGAGTTTCTCGGCTTCGGCTTTGGCATATACCGGGCCGATAGGCTTGGTGGGGTTCTGGAAGGCCGGGTCCTTGGCGTCGACTTCGACCTGGGTGAGCAGGGTGGCGAATGGCACTTCAAAATCCAGCAGGTTGCCCAGTTCCTGTTCGATGATATAGCCGATCATGCCTTCGGTTTCGGCACCCAACACATCCAGCGGGTAGGGCGAGACGCTGGTGTAGGCCGCCGCCTGCAACGACAGCAGGCCGACCTGCGGGCCGTTGCCGTGGGCGATCACCAGTTCGTTGCCGGCGTGGATTTTGGCGATCTGTTCGGTGGCGATGCGGATATTGGCGCGTTGGTTGTCTGCGGTCATGGGTTCACCACGACGCAGGAGGGCGTTGCCGCCCAGGGCTACGACGATGCGCATACAGAATGTCCTTTCAGGGAACGCATGAACACTTCGGTCAATGTGGGAGCTGGCTTGCCTGCGATGAGGGCCTGGCAGGCGACCTGCTGTTGCCAGACCCACCGCTATCGCAGGCAAGCCAGCTCCCACACTGACGGTGTTCACACCGTGGAAATTAAATGTCTGCCAACGCCGACACCAGAATCGCCTTGATGGTATGCATGCGGTTTTCCGCCTGCTCAAAGGCGATGTTGGCCGGCGACTCGAAGACTTCCTCGGTCACTTCCACACCGTTGGCCAGGTGCGGATAGCGCGCCGCGATGTCCTTGCCGACCTTGGTTTCGCTGTTGTGGAACGCCGGCAGGCAGTGCATGAATTTCACCCGAGGGTTGCCCGAGGCTTTCATCATCTTGGCGTTGACCTGGTACGGCAGCAGTTGCTCGATACGCTCGTCCCACGCTTCCACCGGCTCGCCCATGGACACCCAGATATCGGTGTGGATGAAGTCCACGCCTTTGACTGCCTCTTTCGGGTCTTCGGTGATGGTGATGCGTGCACCGCTTTCCTCGGCAAATGCCTGGCACTGCTTGATGAAGTCTTCATGGGGCCACAGCGCTTTCGGCGCGCCGATGCGCACGTCCATGCCCAGCTTGGCGCCGATCATCAGCAGCGAGTTGCCCATGTTGTAGCGGGCGTCCCCGAGGTAGGCGTAGCTGATGTCATGCAGCGGCTTGTCGCTGTGTTCGCGCATGGTCAGGGTGTCGGCGATCATTTGGGTCGGGTGGAATTCGGCGGTGAGGCCGTTGAACACCGGCACACCGGCGAACTTGGCCAGCTCTTCGACGATTTCCTGCTCAAAGCCACGGTACTCGATGGCATCGAACATCCGGCCCAGTACGCGGGCGGTGTCTTTCATGCTTTCTTTGTGGCCGATCTGCGACGACACCGGGTCGATGTAAGTGACGTGGGCACCCTGGTCATGGGCCGCGACTTCGAAGGCGCAGCGAGTGCGGGTCGAGGTTTTTTCGAAGATCAGTGCGATGTTCTTGCCTTGCAGGTGCGGACGCTCGGTGCCGGTGTATTTGGCGCGTTTGAGGTCGCGGGACAGGTCCAGCAGGTAATTCAGCTCGCGAGTGGTGTGGTGCATCAGCGACAGCAGGCTGCGGTTGCGCATATTGAAAGCCATGATGGAATCTCCTTAATAGTCGAT
This sequence comes from Pseudomonas paralactis, assembly GCF_001439735.1. GTDB lineage: Bacteria > Pseudomonadota > Gammaproteobacteria > Pseudomonadales > Pseudomonadaceae > Aquipseudomonas > Aquipseudomonas paralactis. Next base: position 145,674 of record NZ_JYLN01000011.1, on the reverse strand, counting down.
AGGGTCGCGGATGATCGGGCAGGTCATGCAATGGCCGCCGCCACGGCCTCGGCCGAGCTCACCGGCGCTGATGGTGATCACTTCCACACCGGCCTTGCGCAGCAGGGTGTTGGTGTAGGTATTGCGGTCGTAACCGATCACCACGCCAGGTTCCACAGCCACCACGTTGTTGCCGTCATCCCATTGCTCGCGTTCGGCAGCGAAGCTGTTGCCGCCGGTCTCGACGACACGTAGCGCCTTGAGATTGAGCGCTGCGGCGACGGTTTCCAGGAAGTTGGTTTTCTCCCGTTGGATGTCGATGCCGTGTGGCTTGCTTTCGTCAGGGCGCAGGGTGAACGGCACGATCTGGTTGACCACTTCGGGGAAGACGGTGACCAGGTCGCGGTCGCAGAAGCTGAACACGGTATCCAGGTGCATTGCGGCGCGGGATTTGGGCAGGCCGGCCACAATGACTTTTTCCACGGCCTTGTTCTTGAACAGGTTGCGCGCCAGTTGGCCGATGGCCTGGTGGGACGAGCGCTCACCCATGCCGATCAACACCACGCCATTGCCAATTGGCATCACGTCGCCGCCTTCCAGCGTCGCGGCGCCATGTTCCTGGTCGGGGTCGCCGTACCAGATCTGGAAGTCCGCGTTGGTGAACTCCGGGTGGAATTTATAAATGGCGCTGGTCAGCAGGGTTTCCTGGCGTCGCGCCGGCCAGTACATCGGGTTGAGCGTCACGCCGCCGTAGATCCAGCAGGTGGTGTCGCGGGTGAATTGGGTGTTGGGCAGCGGCGGCAGAATGAAGCTGGCGTGGCCGAGGAAGTCGCGGAACATTTCGATGGTCTTGCCACCAAAGCTGCTCGGCAGGTCATCGGCCGATACGCCACCGATCAAAAACTCGCTTATCTTGCGCGGCTCCAGGCTGCGCAGCCACGAACCGACTTCATCGACCAGGCCCAGGCCCACGGTGTTGGCGGTGATCTTGCGTTGCAGAATCCAGTCCAACGCTTCAGGGATGGCGACGATGTCGGTGAGCAGGTTGTGCATTTCCAGCACATCAATATCCCGCTCGCGCATCTTGGTCACGAAGTCGAAATGGTCGCGCTTGGCCTGGGCCACCCACAGCACGTCATCGAACAGCAGCTCGTCGCAGTTGTTGGGGGTCAGCCGCTGGTGGGCCAAACCTGGGGAGCACACCATGACTTTGCGCAGTTTGCCGGCTTCGGAATGTACGCCGTACTTAACTTTTTCCGTGGTCATTACAGATCCTCCAGTGAACACACAATTACAGAGTCAGGAAGCCGTCGTAGAGCCCATAGGCCGCCACCAGGGCGCCAATGACTACTGCGGCGAAAATCAGCTTCTCGACGTTGGTGAAAATCGGTTTGCCCAGTTCACGCTTGGCCTTGGCGAACAGGATCGCGCCGGGGGCGTAGAGCAGGGCGGAGAGCAGCAGGTATTTGGTGCCGCCGGCATACAGCAGCCAGATCGCATAGATCAGGGCGATGGCGCCGATGAACAGGTCTTTCTTGCGCTCCTTGAGCGCGTTTTCGTAGGTCTCGCCGCGCACCGCCAGCAGCAGGGCGTAGGCCGCCGACCACAGGTAAGGCACCAGGATCATTGAGGTGGCGAGGTAGATCAGCGACAGGTAGGTGCTGGCGGAAAACAGCGTGATCACCAGGAATATCTGCACCATTGCGTTGGTCAGCCACAGCGCGTTGACCGGCACATGGTTGGCGTTCTCCTTGCGCAGGAACTCGGGCATGGTGTGGTCCTTGGCGGCGGCGAACATGATCTCCGCACACAGCAGCACCCACGACAGCAACGCGCCGAGCAACGAGATAATCAAGCCGACGCTGATCAGCACCGCACCCCAATGGCCCACCACATGCTCCAGCACGGCGGCCATCGACGGGTTCTGCAACTTGGCCAGTTCCGGTTGGGTCATGATCCCCAGGGACAGCACGTTCACCAGCATCAGGAACAGCAGCACGGTGATAAAGCCGATCACGGTGGCCTTGCCCACGTCACTGCGTTTTTCGGCACGGGACGAGAAGATGCTCGCGCCTTCGATGCCGATGAACACCCACACGGTGACCAGCATCATGTTGCGTACCTGGTTCATCACACTGCCCAGGTCGGGGTTTTTCACGCCCCAGATGTCAGCGGTGAAGATGTCCAGCTTGAACGCGAACAGGGCGATGAGCACGAACAGCAGCAGCGGCACCACCTTGGCGACGGTGGTCACCAGGTTGATGAACGCGGCTTCCTTGATCCCGCGCAGCACCAGAAAATGCACGGCCCACAACAGCACTGACGCCGCGATCACCGCTGTCGGGGTATTGCCCTCGCCAAAAACCGGGAAGAAGTAACCCAGGGTGCTGAATAGCAAGACGAAGTAGCCGACGTTACCCAGCCAGGCGCTGATCCAGTAACCCCAGGCAGATGAAAAACCCATGTAGTCGCCGAAACCGGCCTTGGCGTAGGCGTATACCCCGCCGTCGAGGTCGGGCTTGCGGTTGGCGAGGGTCTGGAACACGAAGGCGAGGGTCAACATGCCGATGGCGGTAATCACCCAGCCAATCAACACCGCACCGACATCGGCGCTGGCGGCCATGTTTTGCGGCAATGAAAAGATGCCGCCGCCAATCATCGAACCGACGACAAGTGCGACCAGGGCGCCTAATCGAAGTTTTCCGGGAGTTTCAGACATTGCATGACTCCAATGCAGGAGAAGAGAGACCACAGAATAATTCCGTGCGCTAATCAAACAGCTGACTCAGATCACTTCATTGGCACATTCCATTGTGAATTAACGACTTAGGGTGAGGTCTTTACGGGCGAACGAGTCCCGCAAAGGCGCTTGCTAGAGCGCTCTTTGCTTTGTGGTTAATCATTTGGTCGAGGGCATGGGTGTTGACGCTAGTTCTTATTTGCGGATGTGCAAATTTTTTGTACGTTGTTTGACGATCACTTCATAATTGACGTATTTAAATTCTAAATAAGCCTAAACTTCGTGTCTTTACATATCCTTATGTTATGACAACGTCATTAATCTGAATTACTTGTGTGCGCAGTTGTCGCCCGACCGTTTATTTCGAGGAACCTGCATGACCCAACCCGCCCAGAAACTTCGGCTCAGTGCCCTGATCGCCCTGGTGGTGGGCTCGATGATTGGCGGCGGCATCTTTTCATTGCCGCAGAACATGGCTGCCCGTGCCGAAGTGGGGGCCATATTGATCGGCTGGGCGATCACCGCCATCGGCATGTTGACCCTGGCCTTTGTGTTCCAGACGTTGGCGAACCGTAAGCCCGAGCTGGATTCCGGGGTGTATGCCTACGCCAAGGCGGGTTTCGGCGACTACATGGGTTTTTCGTCCGCTTGGGGTTACTGGATCAGTGCGTGGATGGGCAACGTCGGTTATTTCGTCTTGCTGTTCAGCACCCTCGGCTACTTTTTTCCGGCGTTCGGCCAGGGCAATACACCGCTCGCCATCGGCTGCGCGTCGCTGTTGCTGTGGGCCGTGCATTTTCTGGTGATGCGCGGGATCAAAGAGGCAGCGTTTATCAACCAAGTGACGACGGTGGCGAAGATCGTGCCGTTGCTGATGTTTATCGTGATCGCCGCCGCTGCGTTCAAGGCGGATATTTTCACTCGCGATATCTGGGGCCTGGGTAACCCACAGATGGGCAGCGTGGTCGAGCAGGTGCGCCACATGATGCTGGTCACGGTGTTTGTATTTATCGGGATCGAAGGCGCCAGTGTGTATTCGGCGCGGGCGCAGAAACGCTCGGACGTGGGGCGCGCCACGGTAATTGGTTTCGTGGGCGTGCTGGCCTTGCTGGTGCTGGTGAATGTGCTGTCCCTGGGCATCATGAGCCAGCCGGAGCTGGCGCAATTGCAGAACCCGTCCCTGGCCGGTGTGTTGGAGCATATCGTCGGGCCTTGGGGCGCGGTATTGATCAGTATCGGCCTGGCGGTTTCGCTGCTCGGCGCGTTGCTGTCCTGGGCGCTGCTGTGCGCGGAAATCCTCTATGCCACGGCCCATGACAAGACCATGCCGGCGTTCCTGAAGAAGGAAAACGCCAATCAGGTGCCGGTCAATGCCTTATGGCTGACCAATGTGATGATCCAGGCATTCCTGGTGATCACGCTGTTTTCAGCCAGCACCTACACCACCCTGATCTATCTGGCGTCCTCGATGATCCTGGTGCCTTATTTGTGGTCGGCGGCCTATGCGGTGCTGTTGAGCGCGCGCGGCGAAACCTATGCAGGCTGGCAGCGCCGGCGCATGAAAGATCTGCTGGTGGGGCTGGTTGCCCTCGGTTATGCGATCTGGCTGCTGTATGCGGGGGGCTTGAAGTACTTGCTGCTGTCGGCGTTGCTGTACGCCCCGGGTGTGATCCTGTTTGCCCTGGCCAAGCGCGAGCAGGGCCAACCCTTGTTTACCACCGTGGAAAAAGGCATTTTCAGCGGCGTGATCGCGGGCGCCGGGTTAGCCGCGTATGGGCTGTATAGCGGGGTATTGTCACTGTGAGATTGGCGTATCAACCGCCCTACGACTGGGCGGCGATGCTGGGGTTCCTATCGGCGCGGGCGATTACCGGGTTGGAAACCGTGGTCGCTGGGGTGTATCGGCGCAGTATCAGTGTGGCAGGGCGACATGGCTGGGTCAGCGTCGAACCGGGGGCGGGGGATTGGCTGGAGGTGACGGTCGACTTTCCCGAGCCTGCCGCTATGCCTGAGATCGAGCGGCGCTTGCGCAGGATGTTTGATCTGGATGCGGTGCCTGAGGTGATCAACGCGCAATTGGCGCAGGACCCCCTGATGGCGCAACTGGTTGCGGCCCGCCCTGGCCTGCGTTTGCCAGGCACCTGGGACGGGTTGGAACTGGCGATTCGTGCGGTGCTGGGCCAGCAGATCACCGTGGTGGCGGCGATTCGCCTGGCGGGCAAGCTGGTGGCGCAGTATGGCCAGACGCTTCCAAGCCCGCACGCCGGTATCACCCACCTGTTCCCGGCACCTGAAGTGTTGGCTGCGGCGGACCTGGCTACCCTGGGCATGCCCAAGGCGCGGGGCCGTACTTTGTCTGGTGTGGCTCAGGCGCTGTTGGATGATCCTCAGCTTTTCGAACCCAAGGCCAGCCTCCAGGACGGCGTTGCACGGTTGGTGGCATTGCCGGGGATTGGAGAGTGGACCGCGCAGTACATCGCCATGCGCCAGTTGCGCGAGGCGGATGCGTTCGCGCCGGGGGATATCGGGCTGATCAATGCTTTGGCAGCCTTGGAAGGTGGGCCGGTGTCGGCGCGGCAGTTACTGGCGCGGGCCGAGGCGTGGCGGCCGTTGAGGGCGTATGCGGCGCAGCATTTGTGGACGTCGTTAAACCGCGGGGATTGATGGCGACGGTGATGGCCCCATCGCGGGCAAGCCCGGCTCCCACAGTGGACCGTGTTGTTTGATCCTGTGGGAGCTGGCTTGCCTGCGATAGCGGTGCCCAGGTCACCACTGAGGTCGGTGTGACCCTAACTCCACCGCCGGCAAATCCCACTGCAACGGCGTGCCACTGATGCTCAGTGGCGCCAGTAGCCGATGGGCCTGGCCCCAGGCTGTCTGCTCCACGACCAGGCCTTGGTCATTGATGTCTTCCTCACGCAATGCCGCTTGCTGTGGCACTTGCCCGGCTTCCACCAGCAACTTCGCCGTGCGCGCCAACGACAAGCGCGCCGAACCGCCGCGTCCGGAGTTCAGGCGCTCGGCCAACGCCCGGATCGCACTGGCGGCCATCAAGTAGCCGGTGGCGTGATCCAGCGCCTGCACCGGCAGCGGCAGCGGTTTATCCGTCTGTTTCCAGGCCATGCCGGCCTCGGCAATCCCGCTGCTCATCTGCACCAGGCTGTCAAAGCCACGACGATTACGCCATGGGCCGCTCCAGCCGTAGGCGTTGAGGCTGACGTCGATCAGGCCGGGGGCGATGTGCTGCCGTTCGCCAAGGGTATAACCCAGTTGTTCCAGGGCATCGGCGCGGTAGCCGTGGAACAGGATGTCGGCGTCCTTGAGCAACGCTTCAAACACCTGCCTGTCGTCGAGGTTTGTTAGATCCAGGCGGGCGCAGCGTTTGCCCAGGGTCATTTCCGGGATCACGCCGGGTTCGTTCCAGGTGGGCGAGTCAATACGCAGTACGTCGGCACCCAAGCCGGCGAGGAAACGACTGGCCACCGGGCCGGCCAGCACCCGGGTCAAATCCAGCACTTTGATGCCGGCCAGTGGGCGAGCGGCTGAGCCGAGCCAGGGTTTGTCGGTGCCGGGTTCGAAGACCTGACGCTGGATCAACGCTTCGGCGTTTACCGCCAAGCCTTGGGGATGCTGCTGCCAGGCTTGCCAGCTACGCATTTGCGCTGCACAACCGCCCGCATCGACCACCGCCTGTTCCAGTTCGGGAGCTTTCCAGGTCGCGACTCTACTCGCCATTGCTGCGCGATCAGCGGCAGGCCCCAATACCCGCTCGGCTGCTGCGCGGTGATGGGGTGCGTTGGTGTGCAAACGAATCCAGCCATCGGCACTGGCGTAGTCACCGGCTACCGGGTCCCACAGCGGCGGCACTTGCCAACCCACCGGGCGAATCGACGAAGCGAACCAAAAGGAGGCCAGACGCCGATCCACGCTGACACTGGGCAGGCGCCCGGTCTGTTGCTGGATCAACTGGGCCACCGCCTGGCCGGCGGCGCCGATGCTGGCGACGGCCAGGTCGGTTACGGCGAAGGCCGAGGGCAGGGCGCCGACGCTGGTTTGGGACAGCGCGGTAGGGGGTAAATCGAGTGCGGCTTGGATGGGAGTCAGCAGGTCAGTCATCAAAGGCCCTCCGTAAGAGAAGGGCCACTATAGAAGATCATCCCACCGGTGTGGCAACCCCAGGGATCAAGGGCAGTTCGATGCTGGCGATAAAGCCGCCATCGGGATGGTTGGCCAGGATCAGTGTGCCGCCATGGCGCTCGGCGGCGCGACGGGCAATGGCCAGGCCCAGGCCATGGCCTTGTGCGGTCTGGCCCGGGGCCCGGTAGAACGGTTCGCCCAGTTGGCCCAGATGCTCGGGTTCAACGCCGGGGCCGTGGTCACGTACGCTGATCAGAATGCGCCCGTTTTGATGCTGGGCCTGCAATTGAATCGGTTGGCCGGTGGGGTTAAAGCGTTGGGCATTGCGCAGCAGGTTATCCACGGCGCGCTCGATCATGGTCGGCCAGCCCTTGAGGCGCAGGTCGGCGTCGGTGGTGAGGTGCACCACTTGCTCCGGCGCGCCGAGTTGGGCGTCCTTTTGCAGAGCCTTGAGCAACGGGTTGAGGTCGATATCTTCGGCGCTGGCATTGTCGGCGTCGACCCGCGCCAGTACGAGGATTTCGCTGATCAAGGCTTCCAGGCGATCGCATTCGCGGGTCAGGCGCGGCCAGAGTTTTTCCCGCTCTTCGGGGCTGGCGCGCTCGGCCAGGGCCAGGGCGATGCGCAAGCGCGCCAGCGGCGAGCGCAGTTCATGGGACACGTCACGCAGCAATTGGCGCTGGCTCCCGATCAGGCTTTGCAGGCGCGCGCCCATGCGGTTGAAGTCGTTAGCCAAGACACCGAATTCGTCGCGCCGGTTGGCCAGTTGCGCCAGGCTGTTTTGTTGATAGGTGGTTTGCCCCAGGTCATGCACCGCGCCGCGCAAACGACTGAGCGGGCGAGTAATGGACAAGGTCACCAGCAGGCTGAACAGGGTCAGCACCACCAGGGTAATCGCCAGGGCACTGAGCGGCCACAGCAGGCTGCTGCGGTGCCAGGCTTCCAGCTCCGGGTGGGGAATGCGGTAGATCAACAGGTAAGTGTCGCCGGTTTTGTCGCTGGTGTACTCGGCGGTCAGGCGTCGCCACGGCAGGTGGCCGTCCTGGCTGTCGTTCTGCCGGGCTTCAAAGGCCGCGGCGCGGCGCGGGAAGGTGCCGCGTACCACTGGGTCGCCGCTTTCGTTAAGCACTTGCACGTCGATGTGGTATTGGCGTTTGCGCTGCTGCAACAAGTCCTGGGCAGCGTCTTCACCCTGGGTTTCGTAGAGCTGCGTCCACTCTTGGGCCAGGTTGTTGAGGCCAGGGTGGCGGCTCAGAATCCAGGCGTCCTGGTTGAGCATATGCCCAAGCAAAATCGACAACCCGCCAACCAGGGCGATGGCCAGCCAGAAACTCGCCAGGATACGCCAGAACAATGAACGCACAGGAAACCCCCAAACAGGAAAAGCCCAGTGGTGCGAACCACTGGGCCGTAGGCATTACGCTCGTATTATTGCGCTTTTTGCGCTTGCTGGGCTTTCCATTCCTGGAATTGCTTCCACTCGGCGCGGCGCTCGGCCTGCTTTTTGACGATCTCGTCGTATTGCTTCTGCTGGTCGGGCTTGAGCACGGCACGGATACCCGCCTGGGTTTTCTGCTTGCCGGCGGCGATCTCGTCCTGCATGGCTTTCTGGTCAGCGGCCGGCAGTTTGTCCAGGTACTTTTGGGTCAGGTCTTTGCGAGCGTGCCATTGCTCACCCATCAGCTTGCGGATCTGCTCACGCTGTTCCTTGCTCAAGTCCAACTGGCTGAACGGGCCACCTTTACCACGCGGACCGTGTTCACCGTGGCCTGGGCCACCCATCATGTGGCCTTCGTGGCCGCCCATCGGGCCCGGGCCTTCGGGCATGGCCATGGCGACGGTAGGCAGTGCAGCGGCGAGCATCAAAGCGATAAGGGTCTTGCGCATGGTGATTCTCCTGTCTCTATTCCGGTGAGTCCGGATGTGAGTAGGTTACGCAGCGCAAGGTCAGCGGCGGTCAGGGGAGAGTAAAGCTTCGGTAAAGACAGGTTTGACAGGAACTGACAAAACCCTTGAAGGTGATGAAATCAATGGTGGGAGCTGGCAAGCCAGCTCCCACATTTAGAGGCTGTAGTAGTAGCCACGACTACGCAGCGCCACGATGCGTGGCCGCCCATCCGGGTGTGGGCCGATCTTCTTGCGCAGGTTGCTGACGTGCATGTCCAGGCTGCGGTCATATAGGGTCAGCTTGCGGCCCAGGGCGATCTGCGCCAGTTCCTGTTTATCCAGGGGCTCGCCGGGCTGACGCAGCAAGGCTTCAAGCAGGCGGCTTTCGGAAACGGTCAGGGTGAATTCCTGCTCATCAATGCTGACCACCCCGCGCACCGGGCTGAAGCACAGGTCGCCCAGCTCAAGCTGAGTCGACACGGCGGTAGGATGGCTGCGGCGCAATACGGCACGCAGGCGGGCGGTCAGCTCGCGTGGGTCGCAAGGCTTGGCGAGGTAGTCGTCGGCGCCCAGTTCCAGGCCGAGGATGCGGTCCAGAGGCTCGCCCCGCGCCGAGAGCATCAGCACCGGCAACTCCGGGTGGTCGTTGCGCAGTTGTTTGAGCAACTCCAGGCCGCTGCCGTCGGGCAGCATCACATCGAGCACCACCGCCGCCGGGGCGGCTTCGGTCAAGGCTTTGCGGGCGCTCAGGCCGTCGTGGCAGGCGCGCACCTGGAAGCCTTCCTGGCTCAACCAACTGGTCAGCAGCTCACAGAGCTCCTGGTCATCATCTATCAGTAACAGCTCGCTCATGACTCACTCGATTTAGCCATTGTCGACGGCGACGACCCCACCGGTGACGCCGTGAGCCATTAGGAGTGCGCCGAAACGATTAGGTTCGACGCAGCCGGGTTCAAGGCAGGACTTGCTTGAACGGCTTGATCACCACATCGGCATAGACGCCTGCTGCAACGTAAGGGTCTGCCTTGGCCCAGGCCTCGGCGTCGGCCAGGGAGGCAAACTCGGCCACGATCAGGCTGCCGGTGAAGCCGGCGTCGCCCGGGTCGTTGCTGTCGACGGCCGGGTGCGGGCCGGCCAGTACCATGCGGCCTTCGGCTTGCAGCTGTTTGAGGCGCTCGACGTGGGCCGGGCGTACGCTCAGGCGTTTTTCCAACGAGTTGGCAATGTCGGTGGCAATGATGGCGTAGAGCATGTCAGTCCTCGGTTTTCGGTGTGGTGTCATGCAGGTGGCGTGACAGGTAGATGCCCTGGCCGATCAAAAACAATACGGTCATGCCCAGGCTGCCGAACACTTTGAAGTCGACCCAGTAGTCCTGGAAGGTGAAGGCCACGAACAGGTTGGCGGCACCACAGAACAGGAAAAACACGATCCAGGCCACGTTCAGACGTACCCACACCGGCTCCGGCAAGGTCAGCGCGTGCCCCATGATCCGCTTGATCAGCAGGCGGTCACCAATGAAGTGGCTGCCGATAAAGACCAGGGCGAACAGCCAGTTGACCACCGGCGCTTTCCATTTAAGGAAGGTTTCGCTGTGGAAGGCCAGAGTCAGGCCGCCGAAGACCAGGCAGGCGATGAGGGTCAGCCATTGGCTTTTTTCCAGCTTGCGCTGGGAGATGAAGATGGCGCCGTAGACCACGATGGAGCTGATGATCAGTACGGCGGTGGCACTGTAGATGCCTCCGAACGACAGCTCGTGATCGCCGATTTCGATGACCCTGGGGTCGAGTTTGGTAACGATGAAAAACAGCAACAGCGGGATGAAGTCGATGAATTGTTTCACAGTAAGAGCCAGAAGCTGGATGTGGCGGCATAATAACAAACATCCTTGGTTGCGATAGCGCCAGCTGACTTGAGGTTACATACCCACGTGAATGTTGATTTGCACTGCCACAGCACGGCCTCCGACGGCGCCCTGGCGCCCGCGGTACTGGTTGCGCGTGCGTTTGAAAAAGGCGTGCAAGTGCTGGCGTTGACCGACCACGACACCCTTGAGGGCCTCGATGAAGCCCGCCAAGCGGCGCATTCTTTGGGCATGCAACTGGTCAACGGCGTGGAATTGTCCTGCACCTGGGGCGGCGCCACCATTCATGTACTGGGCTACGGTTTCGATCAAAATGCCCCGCCGTTAGTGGCGGCCATTGCCCAATTGCACGATGGCCGCTGGCTGCGGTCCGAAGAAATAAGCCGCAAACTGAGCCTTAAAGGTATGCCTGGCGCCCTCGACGGCGCCCGCGCCATCCAGCAAGAGCTGGGCGACAGCGGCAACGCACCGGCCCGTCCGCATTTTGCCGACTGGATGGTGCGCGAAGGCTATGTCAAGGATCGCGCCGAGGCCTTTCGCAAATGGCTGGGGGCCGGCAAGTTGGGCGATGTGAAGCTGCATTGGCCGACCCTGGAAGACACCGTCCAGACCCTGCGGGCTTCCGGGGCGTGGGTCAGCCTGGCGCATCCCTGGCATTACGATTTCACCCGCAGCAAGCGCCGCAAGCTGATCAGCGACTATATTGGTGCGGGTGGCCACGCGATCGAGGTGGTCAACGGGCATCAACCGGCGGAACAGGTCGGCAGCCTGGCGATCCTTGCCCGCGAATTTGGTCTGCTGGTCAGTGCCGGCAGTGACTTTCATGGCCCAGGCGGCTGGTCCGAGATTGGCGAGTATCGCCAGGTCCCGGAAGATCTGCCGCTGTTGTGGGGGCGATTCAAGCATGACCCCATTATTGCCACCGTCTGAACAGGTAGAGCACGTGAGTCAATTCTTCCAGATTCATCCGGAAAACCCTCAGGCGCGCCTGATCAAACAGGCCGTGGAGATCATCCGTGCCGGCGGCGTGGTGATCTATCCGACTGATTCGTCCTACGCTATCGGTTGCCAGATCGGCGACAAGGGCGCGGTCGAACGTGTAAGGCGCCTGCGCCAGCTGGACGACAAGCACAACTTCGCGCTGATTTGCAGCGACTTGTCCCAGCTCGGGCTGTTCGCCAAGGTCGACACCGGCACGTTCCGCCTGCTCAAGGCCCATACGCCGGGGCCTTATACCTTCATTCTCAATGCCACCCGCGAAGTACCGCGCCTGTTACTGCACCCGAAAAAGCGCACCATCGGTCTGCGCGTGCCGGAACACCCGATCGCCCTGGCGCTGTTGGCCGAGCTGGGTGAGCCGCTGATGAGCGTGTCGTTGATCCTGCCCGGTGAAACCGAACCCTTGTACGACCCTTACGAAATGCGCCGTTTGCTGGAAAAACACGTCGACCTGATCATCGACGGCGGCTACGGCGGCAACAAAGCCTCGACGGTGATCAACCTGGCCGACGGCGAGCCAGAGGTGGTACGTGTGGGCTGTGGCGATCCGGCGCCATTTATGGTCGAGGCCTGAATGTCGGCCGTGGAAACCGCTGATCCCCAGGCCGGCGCCCAGCAGGAACTGCCGTTTGCCATGGTGTATGGCCAGGCGGTCATGGAAATGCCCCTGGACCTGTACATCCCGCCGGACGCTCTGGAGGTGTTCCTTGAAGCCTTCGAAGGCCCGCTGGACTTGCTGCTGTACCTGATCCGCAAGCAGAACATCAACATCCTCGACATCCCGGTGGCGGAAATCACCCGTCAATACATGGGCTATGTCGAGCTGATGCAGTCGGTGCGCCTGGAGTTGGCCGCCGAGTACCTGGTGATGGCCGCCATGCTCGCCGAGATCAAGTCGCGCATGTTGTTGCCGCGTTCGGAGACGGTCGAAGCCGAGGAGGATGACCCACGCGCCGAGCTGATCCGCCGCCTGCAGGAGTACGAACGCTTCAAGGCTGCCGCCGAAGGCATCGACGGCTTGAGTCGCGTAGGCCGTGATGTAGTGGTGCCCAAGCTCGACGCCCCCGAGGCGCGCGCGCGCAAGTTGCTCCCGGACGTGAGCCTGGAAGAGTTGCTGATGTCCATGGCCGAGGTGCTGCGCCGTGGCGATATGTTTGAGAGCCACCAGGTCAGCCGTGAAGCGCTGTCCACCCGCGAGCGCATGAGCGACGTGCTGGAGCGCCTCAAGGGCGGTGGGTTTGTGCCGTTTGTCGAGCTGTTCACTGCCGAGGAAGGGCGACTGGGGGTGGTGGTGACCTTTATGGCGATCCTTGAGCTGGTCAAGGAATCCTTGGTCGAGCTGGTGCAGAATGAGCCTTTTGCGGCTATCCACGTGCGGGCGCGAGCCGAATAACGAGCTGAATCGATGAATCTGACTGAACCCCGCGAACTGGCACCCTTGCTGGAGGCCTTTCTCCTGGCCTCGGGTAAACCGCAATCTTTGGAGCGCCTGTTCGAACTCTTTGAAGAAGCCGAACGCCCGGAGCCGCCGGTGTTCAAGAAGGCGCTGGAGATCCTGCGCAAGTCCTGCGACGGCCGTGCCTTTGAGTTGCGCGAAGTGGCGTCGGGTTATCGTCTGCAGATCCGTGAAAAGTTTTCGCCCTGGGTGGGCCGCTTGTGGGAAGAGCGCCCGCAGCGTTATTCGCGGGCAATGCTGGAGACCATGGCGCTGATCGCCTATCGCCAGCCCATCACTCGGGGCGAAATCGAGGACGTACGTGGCGTGGCGGTCAACAGCCATATCGTCAAGACCCTGCTGGAGCGCGAGTGGATTCGCATCGTTGGCTACCGTGACGTGCCCGGCAAACCGGCGATGTTCGCCACCACCAAGGTGTTCCTCGATCATTTCAACCTGAAGAACCTCGACGACCTGCCGCCGCTGGCCGAACTGCGCGAAATGGAAGCCGAGCCGGTGCTCGATTTCGACGACGCGCCGGTGCCGCAGAGTCTGCAGGAACTGGCCGATGCCAGCGCTGAGCCGGAGGAGCCCAAGGACGAAACCAGCTTCCATACGCTGTTGTTGGAACTGGATGACATGGAGCAGGGCATCAAGACCGACTTTGACGACTTGCTGCGTGATGGCGCGGCTGAGCCGCAAACCCAGGTGAACGTTGAATCCGAGCCTGAGGTCGAAGCCGAAGACGATGTGCTTGGCGTGGCCCAGGCCCGGGAAAAGCTCCTGGCCGCCGTCGCCGCCCTCGAACAACCGCCGCTGAGCGACGAAGAAGACGAAGCCCGGGCGCTGGCCGAAGCCATCGAAAACGAACGCCGCCTACTCGAAGACTGACCGAACCCATGTGGGAGCTGGCTTGCCTGCGATGCAGACGCCTCGGTCTCTCAGATGCAAGGAGGTGATGCCATCGCAGGCAAGCCAGCTCCCACAGAGGATCGACCATGAGTGCCGTGAAAGACCCGTGCATCAGCATTTGCAAGTTCAGCGACGACATCTGCGTCGGCTGCGGCCGCAGCAAGCGCGAGATCCGCGCCTGGAAGAAACTCGACAAAACCGACAAGCGCACGGTTCTGGCCGAAGCCCAGCTTCGATTACTGGCCCTGGGCGCCACCGGTCGGCGGAAAAGCAAATGACTTGGGCGTTATCGACTAGTCTGTGATGCGCAACACGCGCCATGCGCGTATGATTCGCGACCCCTTGCCGACCTATTCGGCCAAGGCCCCGCTTTCAATACCCCTCAGGCCACGCCTGAATCGACCCACCGGGAGGTGCTTACGATGAATGACCAAGACCAGAAAGACCAGGAAATCGGCCCAGCAGGCGAAAAACTGCAAAAGGTGCTGGCGCGTATCGGCGTGGGCTCGCGCCGCGACGTGGAAGCCTGGATCACCCAGAAGCGCATCAAGGTCAACGGCGTCGAGGCTACCCTCGGCCAGCGCGTCGACCTGCACGATGCAATCACCATTGATGGCAAGGTCATCAAGCGTGAAGAGGCCGCCGAATCGGTGCGCCGCGTGATCATGTACAACAAGCCCGATGGCGAGATCTGCACCCGTGACGACCCGGAAGGCCGTCCGACCGTGTTCGACAAGATGCCCAAGCCCAAAGAAGGCCGCTGGATCAACATCGGCCGTCTGGACATCAACACCACCGGCTTGCTGATGTTCACCACCGACGGCGAACTGGCCAACCGCCTGATGCACCCGTCCTACGAGATGGACCGTGAATACGCCGTGCGTGTACGCGGTGAAGTCGATGACGAGATGATCGAACGCCTCAAGGCTGGTGTGGTGCTGGAAGACGGCCCGGCCAAGTTCACCGACATCAAGCAGGCGCCAGGCGGTGAAGGTTTCAACCACTGGTACCACTGCGTGGTGATGGAAGGCCGTAACCGTGAAGTGCGCCGCCTGTGGGAGTCCCAGGGCCTGGTGGTCAGCCGCCTCAAGCGCGTGCGTTTCGGCCCGGTGTTCCTGAACTCCGACCTGCCGATGGGCCGCTGGCGCGAAATGAGCCAGTACGAAGTCGACATCCTCAGCGCCGAAGTGGGCCTGACGCCGGTTGCCATGCCGCAGATGAACGCCAAGAGCAAAGACAAGCTTGAGCGTATGCAGCGCAAATCGTCGCGCCCGGTGCCACGTACCGAACGTGTTGCCCGCACCCTGCGCCCTGCGCTGGATGCACCGGCCACCGGCGGTCGTATCTCGCGTCAGCCGCACATTGAAGGCGAGCGCCGCCCCACCGCGCCATCGCGTCAGGAAGGTGAGCGTGCGCCACGTACGCCGCGTCCTGCCCCGGCGGGTGGTCGCAGCAACCGTGGTGAGGATCGCCCGGCCGATAACGCCAGCACCAAGCGTCCAGCCAAGCCAGCGGCGAACAAGCGCCCTGGCCCGAAACTGGTCGCCGATGAGCCGTCGGGCAAGCGCCGTGGCGCACCGGCTGGTTCCGGCCAGCGCCCTGGTTTTGGTCGCAAGAAGCCGCAGTGATGCGTTAAGCGCTGCACAAAAACGCCAACCCTAGGGTTGGCGTTTTTTTTGCGATCTACATTTGAAATGCAATCAACTGTGGGAGCCGGGCTTGCCCGCGATAGCGGTGGGTCAGTTAGTAAAAAGGTGACTGACACACCGCTATCGCAGGCAAGCCAGCTCCCACCGGGATCTCTACACGTCTATGATTTTTAAAAGGCAAAGGCGCCATCAAACACCGGCTTGTCATCCAGCGCCAGCACCCCACTGGCAAAGATCAAGTCCAGGTGATGACTGCCTTTCTGCCCGCCACCCAAACCCAGGTGCAAGCCGCAATGGCGCTCCTCGAACCCGGCATTGCGCGCGTACAGATCCTTGACCCCTTCATTGGTGCCGATCCCAAGTTCTTCCACCCGGCGATTGGACGGGTTGGCATTCAAATACTTGTTGAAGTCATCCGCCAGCCCCGGCACGTCGCTGGCTACGCTGCAAATGGTCGAGTTCTCTATCCACAGTTCCAGCGGAGATTGCAGCACGCCGTATTTGCGCGCAAACGGAATGGTGCTGAGGAAGGTGCCGACAAACCGCACCTGGCCGTTGATGGCTTCGCTGTGGGTGGCGATTTCGCCGGGCGCCAGGTCGTGGTTGCCGACGCCGTTGATATTGGTCCACTTCTTGATGCTGCTCATCGGCGCTTCCAGGCGCGAACCGTGCTTGTCGGTAAAGCTCAGCACGTTGGCCTGGGACATGCGCCGGATCAGCGTGGCGTTGAGGTCGGCAATGCGTTGCGGTGCGACGCTGAAGGTGTCGTAGAAGTAGTCGCCGTAATCCTTGAACAGCAGGGATTTCTTCCAGTGTTCTGCCATCACGCCTTGCAGGGCACGAATAAAGTCCGGGCCTTCGGCGCGCGGGTTGGGCAGGGTGGAGGAATCGTAGAGAAACAGATACAGATCGCAGGCTTCAATGGCTTGGGTCAGGGCGTCACTGGCGGCCACATCCAGGCGTTGTACCTGGAAGTTGAAACGTGCGGCGCTGCCGTGGGTGATGGCCTGGGCGATGGCATCGTAGCGCTCGGTATGGCCCAGCAGCACGGTGGGGCGACTCAGGCCCTGGAGGGCCGGGTGGTGAGCCAGGTAGTAGAGAAAGTGTTCGACGGCGCGGGCCTTGTCCATGACGGGTGTCCTTCTGTGCCTTGGGTAAGGGGGCAGGTGCCGTGCACAGCACCTGCCGGATGCCTGCCGGGTATTAGAAAGGCCACATCGCGGTGCCGAAAGGCACAACGGCATCGGCTTGCATCATTTCAACGGCGGCCTCATGGGTCGGCGCTTCAAACCAATCGTCGAGTTGCAGTTCGGTTTCCAGGTCTTTTTCCAGTGCTTGCATGGTGTATCTCCTAGAGGACGTTGATTGAGAACGGCTTGCCCCCGGGCTTCGCGGGCAAGTGGAAAGAACCTAGAAGAGAGTGTTTCAAAATGCAAAAAATTTATTGACACGGTTTCATTTGGATTTTTTCTTCTGTTTTTCGTGGGTTATTTTTTATTCAGAAAAAACAGCAAATTGGCTGAACCGATTATCCAGAATTTTCCTTCCGACAAATTTCCGTTGGCTGTCCGAAAAACCTGGCTGTAAAGCAGTGTTTCCGCCACGTAACGATAAGTTTACGCATCTGCCCCGATGCGCTTGACCCGTTTGTGGCTGTAAGGATTAGCTGACAGTTTGTCGCGTGCACTCTGTTGGGGCGTGCCGAAGCTGTCGAGCGGTGTACAATGCGCCGCGTTTTACTGTGACCCTCCTTGCGTACCCACGCAAAAGGCCAAGACCTCAGGGTTTGATCCCCCTGATCACTCCGCCTGGCCACGAGCCGGACGGGTTCGATTTCGTCACAGATAAAAACAAACAGGTGACGCATGACCGTTAGAAAAACGCTGTACTCCTGGTGCCTGCGCCGGGGTTTGAGCGGCGCTGCTTGAGTCGGTAATTCAAGCAGCAACCTGCATTCACCTTCTCAAACCTTGCGTGAGACCCTTTTCATGAGTGGAACCCATTCCTCCTCAGGCGAGCTGAAACGCGGCCTGAAAAATCGGCATATCCAGTTGATCGCCCTCGGTGGCGCTATCGGCACCGGCCTGTTCCTGGGCTCGGCCGGGGTGCTCAAATCCGCTGGCCCGTCGATGATCCTGGGCTATGCGATCTGCGGCTTTATCGCCTTCATGATCATGCGCCAGCTTGGCGAGATGATCGTCGAGGAGCCGGTCGCCGGCTCCTTCAGCCATTTTGCCCACAAGTACTGGGGCGGTTTCGCCGGTTTTCTGTCGGGCTGGAACTGCTGGATTCTCTACATTCTGGTGGGTATGTCGGAGCTGACCGCTGTCGGCAAATACGTGCACTACTGGTGGCCGGAGATTCCGACCTGGGTCTCTGCGGCGGCCTTCTTCGTGCTGATCAATGTGATCAACCTGGCTAACGTCAAGGTCTTCGGTGAAGCGGAGTTCTGGTTTGCCATCATCAAGGTGGTGGCGATCGTCGGCATGATTGCCCTGGGCAGCTACCTGCTGGTCAGCGGCAGTGGCGGCCCGCAAGCCTCGGTGAGCAACCTGTGGGACCACGGCGGGTTCTTCCCCCACGGCGTGGGCGGCTTGGTGATGGCCATGGCGATCATCATGTTCTCGTTCGGCGGCCTGGAAATGCTCGGTTTCACCGCCGCTGAAGCCGATCAGCCACGCACCGTGATCCCCAAGGCGATCAATCAGGTGATCTACCGCATCCTGATTTTCTACATCGGTGCCCTGGTGGTGCTGTTGTCGTTGACGCCGTGGGACAGCCTGCTGGCGACCCTCAACGCCTCCGGCGATGCCTACAGCGGCAGCCCGTTCGTGCAGGTGTTCTCGATGCTGGGCAGCAACACCGCCGCGCATATCCTCAACTTTGTGGTACTGACGGCGGCGCTGTCGGTGTACAACAGCGGCACCTACTGCAACAGCCGCATGTTGCTGGGCATGGCCGAGCAGGGCGACGCGCCCAAGGCCCTGGCCAAAATCGACAAGCGCGGCGTGCCAGTGCGTTCGATTCTGGCCTCGGCGGCGATCACCCTGGTGGCGGTGCTGATGAACTACCTGATGCCCCATAACGCGCTTGAACTGCTGATGTCGCTGGTGGTGGCTACGCTGGTGATCAACTGGGCAATGATCAGCTTCTCGCACTTCAAGTTCCGCCAGCACATGAACCGCACCGGCCAGGTGCCCTTGTTCAAGGCGCTGTGGTATCCGTATGGAAACTACATTTGCCTGGCGTTCGTAGTGTTTATCCTGGTGATCATGCTGATGATGCCGGGGATTCAGGTGTCGGTGTATGCGATCCCGGTGTGGGTGGCGTTCATGGCGGTGTGTTACTGGATCAAGAACAAACGCACGGCGCGGCCAGCTATTGGCACAGCGGGTCCGGTTCTGGAGTAGGACCTTTCCACATACAGAAAACCCGGCGCCGTGCCGGGTTTTTTGTGGGCATGGGCAGGTTAGAATCGCCCCCTCTTTTTTGCCAGTGTGCCCGGAGGCCCCATGCAACACACCGACATTGCCGATGGCGCGTTGCAGCGCGATGAGCTGGAAGACTTGATCGACCAGCACAGTGGCCCCTTGCGCTTGATCGGAGTGGATTTGAGCGGCGTCGATCTGTCGCGCATGGCACTGGATCACTGGATATTCGAGCGCTGTACCCTGGTCCAGACCTCGTTTCTCGGTTCTCGACTGGAAGGGACTCAGTGGAAAAACTGCCGCGCCAGCCTCGCAATTTTCGAAGCGGCCAACCTGCTGGAGGCGCAGTTCCACAGTTGCGACCTGAACAACACCCGCTGGCAGCGCAGCAAACTGTCCCAGGCCAATTTCACCCAATGCAAGCTGACGGGCGCCAATTTTACCCATTGTGCGTCACTGGGGCTGAGCTTCAGCGAAACCCTGCTCAATAGTGCCTTTTTATCCGGACTGTCGTTTGCCCGAACCGAGCTCAATAATCTGGACTTTTCCGACAGCGACTTGTCGGATACGGACTTTCGCAAGGCTGAACTGGTCAACTGCAGCCTCGCACATGCCCGCATCAACGGTGCCAATTTCGCGGGTGCCGACTTGCGCGGTGCAGATTTGAGCGGTTTTCGCCTCAATGATGCCAAACTGTTCAAAGGCGCCGTGATTTCCAAAGCCCAGGCGTCGATGTTGTTGTCCGAGTTGGGCTTGTCCGTTGCTTAAGGTTTTTGATTGATGCTGGTAATTTCCAACAATGTGCACCTGCCCGACGCTGAGATCGAGCTGACCGCTATCCGCGCCCAGGGCGCCGGTGGTCAGAACGTCAACAAGGTGTCGAGCGCAGTGCACCTGCGTTTTGACATTCCGGCATCGTCATTGCCGCAGTTCTACAAGGAGCGCCTGCTCGCGCTGCGCGACAGCCGTATTACCAGCGAAGGTGTGCTGGTGCTCAAGGCCCAGCAATACCGTACTCAGGAGCAGAACCGCGCCGATGCGTTGGAGCGCCTGGTGGAGTTGATCCAGAGCGCCACCAAGGTCGAGAAAAAGCGCCGCCCGACCAAGCCCACCCTGGGCTCGAAGAAGCGCCGCCTGGAATCCAAGACCAAGCGCGGCAGCATCAAGGCCGGGCGCGGCAAGGTCGACTTCTAGGCGTCGCGCGTTTCCCGCGCCTTGGGTGCCTGACGGTACAGGTACAGACTCAGCAGCAAGCCGGCGAGAGCTGCCAGGGCGGCGAACAGAAAGATCGAAGCAAAGCCGAAGCCTGCCGCCACCGCGCCCGCCAGCGGCCCGGTGATGCCCAGAGACAAGTCGATAAACAGCGAATAAGCGCCCACCGCCGAGCCACGGCTGGAGGCCGGGACCAGGTTGACCGCCTCTACCCCAAGCGCCGGGAATACCAGGGAAAAGCCGAAGCCGCTCAACGCCGCACCCGCCAGCGCCAGTTGGGCATCCGGCGCCAGCCACAGCAACAGCAGGCCGAGCACTTCCACCGACAGGCAGGCAATCGCGACGCGAAAGCCGCCAATGCGGTTGATCAAATTGCCAAACAGCAAACGTGCGCCGATAAAACTGGCGCCGAACAGGCTTAAGGCCCACACCGCGTTATCCCAGTGCTGGGTGGTGTAGTACAGGGTGATAAAGGTGGCGATAGTGCCAAAGCCGATGGAGCCCAGCGCCAGCGCGCAACCATGGGGCAACACACGGCCCAGCACATTCATGAACGGCAGACGTACACCGGGCACAATTGGCGCGGCTTGTTTTTTCCAGGCCAGCAGCACGCCCAGCACGGCGAGCAGAATGATACTTACGCCCATGCTCCACAACCCGAACCGGCTGACCAACAGCACCCCCAGCGGTGCGCCGACCGCCAGCGCGCCGTAGCTGGCGATACCGTTCCAGGAGATGACTTTGGCGGTGTTCGCCGCGCCGACACGGCCGATGCCCCAGCCGATTGCACCTGACCCCACCAGGCTTTCGGCGCTGCCCAGCACCAGTCGACCGATCAACAGGCTGCCCAGGCTCACAGCCGGCAGGCTGGAAAACCACGCCGCCAGCAACATGAATACGCCACTTAAACCGCAGCCCACCAGGCCGATCAGCACCGCGCGCTTGCTGCCCAGGTTGTCGATAATCTTGCCGGCATAGGGGCGGCTCAACAGGGTCGCCAGGTATTGCACGCTGATCACCAGCCCGGCGATCACGGCGCCATAGCCCAATTGGCTATGCACATAGCCCGGCAATACGGCCAGGGGGATGCCGATATTCAGGTAGCCGATAAAGGTAAACAGCACGATGGAAACGACTTGCAGCGTCACGGCCATGGGTCGTTGGGTATCAGGCATGGGAGAGGTCCACTGTCGCAGCAGGTAAAGATAGGCTGCTAATGATACCGGCGCACAGGCCGGGCAGGGCGGCAAAAATGTAAAACCTCAGATCAAAGGAGCATCAGGCTTGGGCAGGCGCCAGCAGTTGGGTCGTCACCAGGGCTGCCAGGGCGTTTTCCTGGGTGCCGAAGCGCTTGAGCAGTGTGGCTTGCTTGTCTGCACTGAGGCGGTTCCAGACTTCGACCATCTGCAAGGCAGCGTCGAGCACGGCGGCGTCCGGCGTATCGGGAAGGGTCGTGGTCATGATGAGTATCTCGAATGATTCAGGCAGTGTGGAAAGCGCTCAAAGGTGCGCTTTCCACACGGTCTGGTACGGCGTCAGTCTCGGCGTTTGCTGTCGACTGGTTTTGCGTCTTTGGTCTCAGGCTGCTTGTTGCTGGCCTGTTGCGGTGTTGGCTGCTCTGTTGGGTGCAGGCTTGGGAAGGGGAGATTAGGTATCTCGTGCATCGTCGTCGCTCCTCGCAAGGTCTGTTTTCAATCGCAGGTGATTGCGCGCTCTCAAAAAGCCTTGGCAGGATACAGCACCGTAAATGACAAAAAGACTTTTATCTGGACTGTCTTGCCCATTTTTATCCTCAAAGACTGTAGGAGCGAGCTTGCTCGCGAAAAGCGTCAACGATAACGCAGTGCGTCAGGTTGCCAGCGGTGTCTGTGAGAGCTTCGCGAGCTAGCTCGCTCCTACAGGGAGCAAGTTTGCAATAGGCGTTTATTTAGAACGGTACCTTGCCCAGGATCATGTCGCGGTACATCACAAAATCCCCCAGCAAGCTGTAGAACGGGTGCTGAAAGGTCGCCGGGCGGTTCTTTTCAAAAAAGAAATGGCCTATCCAGGCGAAGGTGTAGCCTGCAATCGGCAAGGCCAGCAACAGGAGCAGTGACCCCCGGCCGATGGCATATGCGAGGATACCGATCACCAGGGTGGTGCCGATAAAGTGCAAGCGCCGGCAGGTGCTGTTGCCGTGTTCGCTCAGGTAGTACGGGTAGAACTCGGCAAAGCTGTTGAATTTTCGGGTGTTTTCCACGGCGGCGGACCCTCTGGTTGTTGTGCCGCCCAACAGCTGTTCGGCGGGGAGCTTATTTGAGTCTAGAGTGATCAGTGGCAAGAGCCAGTGACAATAGATGCCACTTTAGTATCCTTGGCTTCCTGGCTGCCGTTTGAGCCTGCTTTCAATAAGAAGACGCCATGAGCGAACGAACAACTTCTGCAAGCTGGGCGATGGGGATAGTCAAGGCGTTGGAAATGGACGGCCTGGATTGCCGTGCCTTGTTCAAGCAACTGGGCCTGGACTATGCCGCCCTCAGTGACCCGGACGCGCGTTTTCCCCAGGACTCCATGACTCGCCTATGGCAGCGGGCGGTGGAGGTGTCAGGCAACCCGGCGATTGGCTTGAACATGGGCAAGGTGGTGCGTCCGGCCTCGTTCCATGTTGCCGGTTATGCGCTGATGTCCAGCAACACCCTGGCTGAAGGCTTTATGCGATTGGTGCGCTACCAGCGCATCATTGCCGAAAGCGCCGACTTGAGCTTCCGACTCTTGCCCGAAGGCTATGCGTTGATTCTGACAGTGCATGGCGATCACTTGCCGCCGACCCGGCAAAGCGCCGAAGCCTCGCTGGCCAGCGCGTTGGCGCTGTGCGGCTGGCTTACCGGGCGGACCCTGCAACCGCGCAAGGTGCTGCTGCAGGGCGATCAACCGGCGGACCTGGCACCGTACAAGCAGGCCTTCCATGCGCCGCTGCAATTCAATGCGCCCTATGACGCGCTGATCTTCGAGCAAGCCGATATGGATGCACCGCTGCCCACGGCCAACGAGGCCATGGCGCTATTGCATGACCGTTTTGCCGGTGAATACCTGGCGCGTTTCTCCGAAAGTCGCGTTACCCATAATGCGCGACAGGTGTTGTGCCGTCTGCTGCCCCAGGGGGAGCCCAAACGCGAAGTGGTGGCCCAGACACTGCATCTGTCCCAGCGTACCTTGCAAAGACGTTTGCAGGAGGAGGGCACCAGCTTCCAGGCCTTGCTCGATGACACCCGCCGTGAGCTGGCCGAACAATACCTGGCGCAGCCGAACATGACCTTGCTGGAAATTGCCTACCTGCTGGGGTTCGCCGACCCCAGCAACTTCTTCCGCGCGTTTCGCCGCTGGTTTAATGCAACGCCCGGTGAATACCGGGTGCGGCTTCAGGAAATGTCGTGCGTCAGTGGCGCCAGAATGCCGGAATACACAGCACAAATACGGTAATGATCTCCAGTCGACCCAGCAGCATTCCCAGCGACAGAATCCACTTGGCCGCATCCGGCAGGGTAGCGAAGTTGCCGGCCGGGCCGATGGTTTCGCCCAGGCCCGGGCCCACGCCGGATACGGTGCTGGCGGCACCGGTCAGTGCGGTCATCCAGTCCACGCCCAGCAGTGACAATGCCAGGGCGATAACGCAGATGGTGATCGCGAAGAAAAACGAAAAAGTCAGAATCGACCGCACGATTTCTTCATCCAGGCGATGACCGTTGTACTTCTGCTTGATCACCGCTCTGGGGTGGATCAGTTGGTTCAAGTTGGCCTTGAGCAGGATATAGGCCACCTGGAAACGGAAGATCTTGATGCCGCCTGCAGTGGAGCCCGAGCAGCCGCCGATAAAGCCCAGGTAGAAGAACAGCATCAGTGAAAAGTTGCCCCACAGGCTGTAGTCCCCCAGCGCAAAGCCGGTAGTGGTCACCACTGACGTTACGTTCAGCGCCACATGGCGCAAGGCATCGAGCCAATGCAGGTTGGTGGTCCACCAGTACCAGGTGCCGAGTACCAGCCAGGTCACGAGCAACAAGCCGAGCAAACCTTGCACTTGCTGGTCCTTGATCAACGCCCGCCGGTTGCCGCGCAACGTGGCCACATACAGGGCGAACGGCAAGCTGCCGAGGATCATCACTACCACTGCGACCCAGTGCACCGCCGGTTGTTTCCAGTGCGCCAGGGACTCATCCGAGGTGGAAAAACCACCCGTGGAAATCGCCGACATGGCGTGGTTGATCGCATCGAACACGCCCATCCCTGCCCACCAGAATGCCAGGCTGCCGAAGATGGTGATGCCCACATACGCGGCCACGATCAGCCGCGCCACCATATGCGAGCGGGGCATGACCTTTTCCGAGCGGTCCGAAGATTCGGTCTGGAACAGGCGCATGCCACCAATACGCAGCAGCGGCAGGATCGCCACCGCCATGCCGATAAAGCCGATACCCCCGAGCCAGTGCAGCAACGAGCGCCACATCAGAATGCCCGGTGACATGCTGTCCAGGCCGCTCAACACGGTAGAGCCGGTGGCGGTGATGCCGGACATGCTTTCAAAGAACGAGTCGGTGTAGCTGATGTGCTGGGTCAGCAAAAAGGGCAGGGCGGCGAAGATGCACACCACCACCCAACTGCTGACTGTCAGCAGGTACATGTCCCGGGGACGCAAGTGTACGTGCTCCGGGCGACCGGGGATGACCAGAGCCAACCCGGCGATAAAGGTGATCAGGCTGGCCCACAGGAACGAGGGCAGGTCGCTGGTGCGTTCGAAGATCACCAGGGTGGCCATTGGGATGACCATGGCGACCGCAAGAGTGATCAGGAAGATGCCGATGATGAAACCGATGATACGCAGGGTCGGCAACGCCATGAAGTTCGCTCGGGTGATTGGGCAGAGGCGCCATTCTACCTGCGGTGCAGGTCTTGTAAACCAAGGGCTGCGGTGGCTTGGTGTCTACACAACTTCGCAGCGGCGCTGAAGCTGTGGCGAGGGAGCTTGCTCCCGTGACGACCTACCAAGTGGCGCCTATCTACCTGACACATCACGATCCAAATGTGGGAGCTGGCTTGCCTGCGAAGGTATCGACTCGGTGTGCCTGAATCACCGAGTTGTCTGGATCGCAGGCAAGCCAGCTCCCACAGGGATAGGTGCAGCAGTTATTGCGCGCATGAAAAAGGCGACCCGCAGGTCGCCTTTTTCAACTGTGCTTGATCAGAACTCGTGATCAGCGCTGTCCGGGTTCAGGTCGCTGATGCCCAGTTTGCCGGCAGCGGCCTCGATCGAACCGGTCTGCTTGACCAGGGCGGCAATCGCGTCGCGCACGATCTGGTTGCCCTTGTCGTTGCCGGCGGCGATCAACTGGTCGTAGTGCTCGCCGTCATTGGCGCGGTCGACCATGACCTGGATCTTCGCTTCGGTTGCCGCCAGGTCCGCCTTGAGGGCGGCATCGGCTGCCGGGTCGGCCTTGGCCACCAGGGACGACAGGCTGGCGCCGGTCAGCTTGGTGCCGTCAACGCGAGTGTACTCACCCAGGTAGACGTTGCGGATACCCTTGGCGTCGTAGAACTGCGAGTTGTGGGTGTTATCGCTGAAGCAATCGTGTTCGTCTTCCGGTGAGTTGGCTTCCAGGGAGACCTTCATGCGCTCGCCGGCCAGCTCGCCCAACGACAGGCTGCCCATGCCGAACAGCATTTTACGCAGACCGTCGGTAGCCGGTTCCGACTCCAGGGTGGCGCGGTAGTTGTCTTCGACGTTGGGCTTCCAGTTACCCACCATTTCTTCCAGGTCGCTGACCAGTAGTTGAGTCACTGCACGCAGGTAAGTGCGGCGGCGCTCATTGTGACCGCCGGTAGCACCGTCGCCGGTCAGGTAGTCCGAGGCCGGACGGTTGCCCGCGCCTGGGCCGGTGCCGTTGAGGTCCTGGCCCCAGAGCAGGAATTCGATGGCGTGGTAGCCGGTGGCAACGTTCGCCTCGGAACCGCCCAGCTCATTGAGGCTGGCCAGTTTTTCCGGGGTGATTTCCTTGACGTCGATCTTGTCTTCGCCGACCTGGATCTCGTTGTTGGCAATGATGTTGGCGTTGGCGCCGGGGTTACCCAGAGCGTGCTCGTAGGACTTGTCGACATAGTCGATCAAGCCTTCGTCCAGGGGCCAGGCGTTCACTTGGCCTTCCCAGTCATCAATGATGGTGTTGCCGAAGCGGAACACTTCACTTTGCAGGTACGGGACGCGTGCGGCGATCCAGGCGGTACGGGCCGCTTTCAGGGTTTCGTCGTTCGGGTTGGCGAGGAAGGTGTCGACCGCGGTCTGCAGGGTTTTCGCAGTGGATTCGGCATCGCTGTATACCGCAAACACCATGTCTGCGTAGTGCGCAACAACCGCCTTGGCGGCTGCTTCGTCGACCTGGCCTGCCGGTGCGGCCGCCGGTGCGGTGGTGCTGGCGGCGGCGGGTGCTTGAGGCGCGGCGGCCTTGTCTTTACCTTCGCCGCAACCGGCGAGAGAAATGGCAATGGCCAGCAGACTGGCGGTGGCCAGGGGCATACGAATCATGGCGAACATCCTGCTTCGAGTGTGAATAGGGCGCGCGGGGAGCGCAAAAGCTGCGACATAATGCGAAAGATTTGCATTTTGTGTAAAGGCTTATACGCGGGAAATATTTGGTATTGGTTGGTTAATTCACAGACTCACCGCGTTATTACGCTCGGACTGCTTCAAGTAAGCCGCCAACTCCCGCGCCTGCAACGGTTTGCTGTAGTGATAGCCCTGACCCTCATGACAGCCTTCGGAGATGATGTACGCCTCTTGTTCGGCGGTCTCCACGCCTTCGGCAATCACCTGCATACCCAGGCTTTTGCCCAGTTGGATGATGGCGCGCACGATCGTCGCGTCATCGTCGTCATCCTGCAGGTCCTGGACGAAGCTCTTGTCGATCTTGATCTTGTCCAGCGGCAGGCTTTTGAGGTAACTCAGGGATGAATAACCGGTGCCGAAGTCATCAATGGCGATCAGCGCCCCGGAGCGACGCAGGCTCAGCAGGTGCTGGGCAGCGGTGCTGATGTCTTCCATCAGGCCGGTCTCGGTCACTTCCAGTTCCAGGCTGCGGGGCGGCAGGCGATAGATCTGCATCAGGTTGTTGACCACCCGCGGCAACTCGGTGTGGTGCAGTTGCACCGTAGACAGGTTGACGGCGATGCGCAGTGCGGTGAAGCCCAGGTCGTGCCATTCGCGCAGTTGCCGACATGCCTGGTCCAGCACCCATTCGCCAATCGGGATAATGGTGCCGTTCTGTTCTGCCAGCGGAATAAACAAATCCGGCGGGACCAGGCCGTGCTCCGGATGTTGCCAGCGCAACAGGGCCTCCACGCCGACCACGCGATGGTCGCGGTAGCTGATTTGCGGCTGGTACACCAGGTGGAACTGGTCGCGGCTCAGCGCATCGCGCAGGTCCTTTTCCAATTCGCGGCGCCGGCGCATTTCACTGTCCACGCTGGCGATATAAAACTGATAGCGGTTGCGCGAGCGGCTCTTGGCCAGCGTCATGGTCTGCTCGGCTTTTTGCAGCAACTTCTCGGTGCTGTCGCCATCTTCAGGGAACAGCGTGATACCGATGGTGGCACGCAGCCTGATCAGGTCATGCTCAAACGCGAACTCCGCCTCCAGATCATCCAAAATGCTTTGCGCCAGTTCGGCGGCTTCGTACGGCTGGTCGATATCGGCCTGCACCAGGGCGAACTGGTCGCCGCCCAGGCGGGCAAGCGTGCCGAGGCGCCCACTGTGGGCGCGCAGGCGATCGGCCAGGGCCAGCAGCAGTTTGTCGCCGGCCTGGTAGGTGAACTGTTCGTTAACGCTCTTGAA
This sequence comes from Pseudomonas paralactis, assembly GCF_001439735.1. GTDB lineage: Bacteria > Pseudomonadota > Gammaproteobacteria > Pseudomonadales > Pseudomonadaceae > Aquipseudomonas > Aquipseudomonas paralactis. The sequence continues at coordinate 117,579 of NZ_JYLN01000011.1, read as the reverse complement.
GTCATCCAGCCCGACGCACAACACCGCTACGCGTCGTTGCCTGCGGCCGGCGTCGGTGAGGATCTTGTCCAACTGTTCCTGCAACTTCTGGCGGTTGGGCAGGCCGGTCAGGAAGTCATATTGGGCCATGCGCAGCAGGCTGGATTCGGCCTCGTGGCGCAGGTGGGTATTGCGCTCGATGGATTCGAGTAACTGGTTGGCGGTGTTTATCCACTGCCCCAGTTCGTTGCGTTCGTGGCCCTTGAGTTGAGGGATCTTGTGTTCGCTGGGGCGGTCCGGATTGATCGAGGTCAGGTGCTGAATAATCCGTGACAGCGGTTTGGTCAGCATCCAGTGATACACCAGGTAAAGCACCAGCCCCATGGCCAGCGCGCGCAATACGCCGGAGATAAAGATGATGACCGAGCTGACCAGGAAACCTCTGCCATAGGTGGCGGTATCCAGGGTGATGCTGAGGTCGCCGTAGTATTCGCTATAGGGGCCTTTGCCCACCAGTGCGGTGGTAAAGGAGCGTTCCTGGCCAAGAATCAGATCGGTCAACCAGCGGGTGGGGGAGTGCTGCAATGCACGGCTTTTTTCCGCCAGCATGGTCTCGTTGGGATGACCGATGGAGGCCATGCGCACGGCGTCGTCCTGGAATAACCCTTCGATCACCTGCATACCCATCTCGCGGTCCAGGCTGTAGACGGCCTGGGTTGAGGGGTCGCGAAACATGTCGAGGATGCGTTGCGCATCGTCAGCCACAGCCTGACGGGTCTTGTAGGCGTCAAAAACGATCTGCGCCACGCTCAGCGCCACGCCCACGATCAAGGCCGACAGCAGCACAACCCGTAGCAACTTCACCGACAAGCTGTTTTTGAGTTCCAGCTTCAAAGGGGCATTCCTTGTCTCATGCGGGTGGCCGTCAATATGCCATGAGTATTGGCAATCTGAGGATGGCAGTCAAAGGGACATTGGGCTCGCAGCTTAATTGAGGTTTGGGCGGGATAAACGCAGGAAGGTCAGCGGGCTCGAAGCCCGGTAGCGGAGAAGGCGGAGGAAGTCCGCCTTCGAGTGGGCGACGATTTAAGAGAAATCGATTTTACCCTGGGGCTTTGGCGCTTCCCCAGCGATCTTGGCGCCTTCACTGGCCATGTCCAGGACTTTGCTTGCCATGTCCAGGACTTTGTTTCCTGCCTTCATGGCACCGTTTGCCAGATCCAGCCCTTTATCAACAATACCCGCAACCATTGGGATTGCACCTGCAACCCCAGTTGCCATCGAAATAGGATCCATCGTCATTCTCCACATTGAATTAGGAGGTTTATTCCTCCTGGCGTTTGTGTGGTGAATTGTTACTGTTGAGTTCCGCTGTTTCTGGGTGGTTTGCCTTGCGTGCACAAAAAAGCCCGGCAATCGCCGGGCTCTTTTTACTGAAGGTGCTGCTTAGGCAGTGAAGGTCTTGCCTTCGAACTGCTCAGCCACGAACTTCCAGTTGACCAGGTTCCAGAACGCTTCCACATACTTTGGACGCACGTTGCGGTAGTCGATGTAGTAGGCGTGTTCCCACACGTCGCAGGTCAGCAGCGGGGTGTCGCCGCTGGTCAGCGGGTTGCCTGCACCGATGGTGCTGGCCAGAGCCAGGGAACCGTCAGCCTTTTTCACCAGCCAGCCCCAACCGGAACCGAAGGTGCCAACCGAAGTCTTGGTGAACTCTTCCTTGAACTTGTCGAACGAACCGAACGCAGCGTTGATGGCTTCAGCCAGCGCGCCGGTTGGTTGGCCGCCGGCGTTTGGCGCCAGGCAGTTCCAGTAAAAGGTGTGGTTCCAGACTTGAGCGGCGTTGTTGAAGATACCGCCCGAGGAAGACTTGACGATTTCTTCCAGGGTCTTGCCTTCGAACTCGGTGCCAGGCACCAGGTTGTTCAGGTTCACGACATAGGTGTTGTGGTGCTTGTCGTGGTGGTATTCCAAGGTTTCCTTGGAGATGTGCGGCTGCAGGGCATCGTGTGCGTAGGGCAGCGGCGGCAATTCGAAAGCCATGATGATTCTCCTAATCAGGTCAGTTGCGGTGAGCGCAAGGCCGATCACGGGCGGCCAAACATGCGCCGGGGAGTTTGTACTCTTTGCGGCGCAGGGGCCTGATCATAGCACCGGGGGTGCGGCATAACCACGCAACAACTGTGTGGGATAGAGGTTCCAGCGGGTTTTCAACTATTGCTCAGGCGCTGATCAATTGGTAGGCCACCGAGAACATCATCACCGCCACCAGCAAGTCCAGCAGGCGCCAGGTGGCCGGGCGTGCCAGCCAGGGTGCCAGCCATGCCGCGCCGAGCGCCAGGGTGGTGAACCACAGGAACGAAGCGCTGGCCGCACCGGCCACGTAGGCCCCCGGTTCGGTTTGTTGCGCGCCCAGGGAGCCGATCAACAGCACGGTGTCCAGGTACACGTGTGGGTTTAGCAGGGTCACCGCCAGTGCGCTCAACAGCACGGCACGCAATGAGCGGGTCTTGAGGCTGGCACCCTGATCCAGGCTTTGTTTTGAACAGGCCCTGCGCAGCGCACACGCGCCATACCACAACAGGAACGCCGCGCCGCCCCAGCGTGCCACCGCAAGCAGGATCGGGCTCTGGGCCAGCACGGTGGCCAGGCCGAACACCCCGGCGGCCACCAACAGCGCATCGCAGATCACGCACAAGGCCGCGACGGGCAAGTGATGCTCGCGGCGCAGGCTTTGTGCGAGGACGAACGCGTTCTGTGTGCCGATTGCCATGATCAGCCCGAGGGCCACCAGCAAGCCGTTCATATAGCTCTGCCACATAGAGAGGAATCCTTGTTGATGCTTAAACGATGCTGGCTATGGTGCGGGTCGGGCCTGTATAAGAAAAACCAATATTGCTGATCGCTCATTAGGAAAACTGATGTTCGACTATAAATTGCTTTCCGCCCTGGCGGCGGTGGTGGAACAAGCTGGCTTCGAGCGCGGTGCTCAGGTGCTGGGGCTGTCGCAGTCGGCGATCTCCCAGCGCATCAAATTACTGGAGGCGCGTATCGGGCAACCGGTGCTGGTACGGGCTTCGCCCCCGACCCCGACCGACATCGGCCGGCGCCTGCTCAACCATGTGCAACAGGTGCGCTTACTGGAGCGTGACCTGCAAAGCCAGGTGCCGGCGCTGGATGAGGAGGGGATGCCCGAGCGCCTGCGCATCGCGCTGAATGCCGACAGCCTGGCCACATGGTGGGCCGAAGCCATCAGCGACTTCTGCGCCGAACAGCACTTGCTGCTGGACCTGGTGGTCGAAGACCAGACCGTGGGCCTTAAGCGTATGCGCGCCGGTGAGGTCGCGGCTTGCATTTGCGCCAGCGAGCGCCCGGTGGCTGGCGCTCGTAGCCTGTTGTTGGGGGCCATGCGTTATCGGGCGTTGGCCAGCCCGGCGTTTATTGCTCGGCATTTCCCGCAGGGCGTGCAGGCCGATCAATTGGCGCGCACGCCGGCGCTGGTGTTCGGTCCGGATGATTTCCTGCAACACCGTTATCTGGCCTCCCTCGGGGTGAACGGAGGTTTCGAACACCATCTATGCCCGTCGTCCGAAGGTTTTATTCGCCTGACGGAAGCCGGCCTTGGGTGGGGCCTGGTGCCCGAATTGCAGGTGCGCGACCAGATGGACACCGGCGTATTGGTCGAGTTATTGCCAGATAAGCCCATCGATGTGCCGCTGTACTGGCATCATTGGCGCAGTGGCGGGCAACTGTTGGGCTTGTTGACCGACCATCTGGCCCAGGTTTGTGGCCACTGGTTGGTGCCGTTGAAGTGACGGCGGGCGTCAAGGCCACAGCGATGAAAAACGAAAGAACACGGAGTACTACATGAAAATTCTGGTCACCGGCGCAAGCGGCTTCATCGGCGGGCGCTTTGCGCGTTTTGCCCTTGAGCAGGGCCTGGATGTGCGGGTCAACGGGCGACGCGCCGAGGGTGTCGAGCACCTGGTCCGGCGCGGTGCCGAGTTTATCCAGGGTGACTTGAATGATGCCGACCTGGTGCGTGACCTGTGCCGCGACGTTGAAGCGGTGGTGCATTGCGCAGGTGCCGTCGGGCTGTGGGGCAAGTACCAGGACTTTCACCAGGGCAATGTGCTGGTCACCGAAAACGTGGTCGAAGCCTGCCTCAAGCAGCGCGTCACACGCCTGGTGCATCTGTCGTCGCCGTCGATCTACTTCGATGGCCGCGACCACACAGGGCTCACCGAAGAGCAGGTGCCCAAGCGTTTCAAGCATCCCTATGCCGCCACCAAATACCTGGCCGAGCAGAAGGTCTTCGGGGCCCAGGAGTTCGGTCTTGAAGTACTGGCGCTGCGCCCGCGTTTTGTCACCGGTGCCGGCGACATGAGCATCTTCCCGCGGCTGTTGAAGATGCAGCGCAAGAACCGCCTGGCCATTGTCGGCGATGGCCTGAACAAGGTCGACTTCACCAGCGTGCACAACCTCAATGAAGCGCTGCTCAGCAGCCTGCTCGCCCCCGGCTCGGCATTGGGCAAGGCCTACAACATCAGTAACGGCGCACCGGTGCCTATATGGGATGTGGTCAATTATGTGATGCGGCAAATGGAGCTGCCCCAAGTGACCCGTTATCGCTCCTACGGTTTGTCCTACAGCGTGGCGGCCTTGAATGAGGCGTTCTGCGCGATGTGGCCGGGGCGGCCGGAGCCTTCGCTATCGCGCTTGGGCATGCAGGTAATGAACAAGGATTTCACCCTCGACATCAGCCGTGCCAGGCATTATCTGGACTACGAGCCCAAGGTCAGCTTGTGGGCCGCACTCGATGAGTTCTGCAGTTGGTGGAAAGCTCAGGATCCGGGCCTCAAGTAAGCTCATAACCAGCGACACATCGGGAACCGAATTCGCCGCACCGTGTCGACCTATGCGTCTGGAGCACGGTTTATACTTGCGCCGCTCGGCCTCTGGGCAGCCACCTCATTGATTCAAGGTAGATTCATGCGTAACGATGCAAAAGACGACTTCGACAACGTGCCCAGCCTGCGCGCAGACCTCGGGGACGACGATGATTTCGTGCCGACTGCCGCCACCTCGGTGCGCTCGCGAACCACGCCGGTGGTCAAGGTCAAGAGTGCCAGCACCGGCCCGTTGTGGGCGTTGGTCGGCGCACTGCTGATTGCCTTCGCTGGCCTCGCCTGGTGGAGCTTCCAGCAGATTTCCCTGATGGGCCAGCAGTTGGTCGCCACCCAGGAAAGCTTCGCCCGTATCAGCGAGGAAGCGGCGGGGCGCCTGCAGGATATTTCCGGCAAGGTCGTGGCCAGCGAAGCCAGCGTGAACAACGGCAGCGAGGCGTTGAAACTGCAGATCAAGCAGTTGGAAGCCCAGTTGCAGGAACAGGGCAAGCAACAGTTGGGTGTCGCCGGCCAAGCCACCGAGCTGGACAGTCGCCTGGCTCAGATGAGCGCCGGCACCACCGAACTCACGGCCGCCAATGCCAGGCTGCAAGGCCAGGTGCAAGCCCTGACCGATGCGGTCGCCAGCCTCAAGGCGGCTCAGGGCGAGATCAAGGACTTGTCCAACGACGTGGCTGCCTTGAAGAAGCAGGGCAATCCAGGCGCCGCCATCGCCCGTATCGAGCAGGATTTGCTGGTGCTCAAGAGTGCCCAGGAAAACCAGCCTGCCAACGTCGATGCGCCGACCAACAAGGAGTTTGATGTGTTCCGCATCCAGACCACGCGCAATATCACCACCTTGCAGAGCCAGGTGCAGAATCTGAACCAGCGCCTCAATGCGCCTGCTGCGGCCACACCGCTGGGTCAATGAACGAAGTTGTGGCCTTTGAATGAGATCTAAATGTGGGAGGGGGCTTGCTCCCGATGGCGGTGTATCAGCGACTCTATTTGGTGACTGACATATAGCTATCGGGAGCAAGCCCCCCTCCCACAGTTTGGATTTTCACTTGGAGATTGATTGTCACCAGATAGTGACATTTCTTCTCCCCTTCGTTACTTGCCCCTCCTGCGCCCTTGTTTAGACTCCGGTCATCCCACAAAAAACAAAAAGGGCCACCCATGACCATGCAACCACTGCCTGCCGGCAGTTGGCTGAACGCACCTGCCCATCACGCCTGGCTCGCCGCTGAAGGTCAGCGCTTGCTGACGTTTGCCAAGGCTTCGCAGTTGCCGGACGGTTTTGGCAACCTGGACGATAAAGGCCAGTTGCCCGCCGATGCCCGCGCCGAAACCATGAACACCGCCCGTATGACCCACAGCTTCGCCATGGCCCATGCCATGGGGCTGCCCGGTTATGCGGAGCTGGTGGCGCATGGCGTGATGGCCCTCAGCGGGCCGTTGCGTGACAGTGAGCACGGTGGCTGGTTCGCCGCGCCCCAGGCCCTGGACGGCAACACCGGCAAGGCAGCGTACCTGCATGCATTCGTGGCTTTGGCCGCCAGCTCTGCCGTGGTGGCGGGCGCGCCGGGCGCGCAAACCTTGTTGAACGACGCCATCCATATCATCAACCAGTTCTTCTGGAGCGAGGAGGAGGGCGCCATGCTGGAATCCTTCGCCCAGGACTGGAGTGGTGTCGAAGGCTATCGCGGTGCCAACAGCAACATGCACGCCACCGAAGCCTTCCTGGCCCTGGCCGATGTCACCGCTGACAGCCGTTGGCTGGACCGTGCGCTGCGCATCGTCGAGCGGGTGATCCACACCCATGCCGCCAGCAACCAGTTCATGGTGATCGAGCATTTTGACGCGCAGTGGAAACCTCTACTGGGCTACAACGAAGATAACCCCGCCGATGGTTTTCGCCCCTACGGCATCACCCCCGGCCATGGTTTTGAATGGGCGCGGCTGGTCCTGCACCTGGAAGCTGCGCGCCTGCAGGCCGGGTTGCAGACGCCGGATTGGTTGGTTAACGATGCCAAAGGGCTGTTCGCCAGCGCCTGCGAATATGCCTGGGCCGTGGATGGTGCGCCGGGCATTGTCTACACTTTGGATTGGAACCGGCGCCCGGTTGTACGCGAGCGCTTGCACTGGACCCACGCAGAAGCCAGCGCCGCAGCTCAGGCACTGCTCAAACGTACGGGTGAACTGCATTACGAGATCTGGTATCGACGTATCTGGGAGTTTTGCGAAACCCATTTCATCGACCGACTCCATGGCAGCTGGCACCACGAACTCAGCCCGCACAACCAACCCAGCAGCACAATCTGGGGCGGCAAACCTGATCTGTACCATGCCTGGCAAGCGGTCGTGCTGCCTGCGTTACCCTTGGCACCCAGCCTGGCCAGTGCATTGGGCAGCGGGCGCTATGTCACCAAGTGGTGACATTTGTGCGTCCCTTTGTTACCTGCACCAGGAAAATCCCTGTTTAAACTCCGTGCAGCGCAAGCTCTAGACTTGCATGCATAACAACAAAAAAGGTACTCAGATGAACGCGATTAATCGCCTCGCCGTTGCTGTTTCCATTGCCTCGATGTTTCCCCTCAGTGCATTTGCCGCCGACTCCAAAGGTACGGTGGAAGTGGTGCATTGGTGGACTTCCGGCGGTGAAAAAGCAGCTGTGGATGTGCTGAAGGCCCAAGTTGAGAAAGACGGCTTCACCTGGAAAGACGGCGCTGTTGCAGGTGGCGGTGGCGCCACTGCCATGACCGTGCTGAAAAGCCGCGCGGTTGCCGGCAACCCACCTGGGGTTGCCCAGATCAAAGGCCCCGACATCCAGGAATGGGCGTCCACTGGCCTGCTTGATACCGACGTGCTCAAAGACGTCGCCAAAGAAGAAAAGTGGGATTCCCTGCTCGACAAGAAAGTCTCCGACACCGTGAAGTACGACGGTGACTACGTAGCCGTACCGGTGAATATCCACCGCGTGAACTGGCTGTGGATCAACCCGGAAGTCTTCAAGAAAGCCGGTATCACCAAGAACCCGACCACCCTCGAAGAATTCTACGCAGCCGGCGACAAGCTCAAGGCTGCTGGCTTCATTGCGCTCGCCCACGGCGGCCAGCCTTGGCAGGACAGCACCGTTTTCGAAGCGGTAGTGCTCTCGGTCATGGGGGTTGACGGCTACAAGAAAGCCCTGGTTGACCTGGATAACGACGCCCTGACCGGTCCGCAAATGGTCAAGTCCCTCACTGAGCTGAAGAAAGTTGCGACCTATATGGACGTGGACGGCAAAGGCCAGGACTGGAACCTGGAAGCCGGCAAGGTCATCAACGGCAAGGCCGGTATGCAGATCATGGGTGACTGGGCCAAGTCCGAATGGACTGCCGCCAAGAAAGTCGCCGGCAAGGACTACGAGTGCGTAGCGTTCCCGGGCACCGACAAAGCCTTCACCTACAACATCGACTCCCTGGCGGTGTTCAAGCAGAAAGACAAAGGCACTGCCGCAGGTCAGCAGGACATCGCCAAAGTCGTGCTGGGTGAAAACTTCCAGAAAGTGTTCAGCATCAACAAGGGCTCGATCCCTGTGCGTAACGACATGCTGACCAAGATGGAGTCCTATGGCTTCGACTCCTGTGCCCAGACCGCCGCCAAGGACTTCCTGACCGACGCCAAGACCGGCGGCCTGCAGCCAAGCATGGCGCACAACATGGCCACCACCCTGGCGGTGCAAGGTGCGTTCTTCGACGTGGTGACCAACTACATCAACGACCCGAAAGCTGACCCGGCCGATACCGCCAAGAAGCTTGGCGCGGCGATCAAGTCGGCCAAGTAACGTAGCTGTCTGTAGGAGCGAGCTTGCTCGCGAAAAACTCAAGGTCACCGCGTTCATCCTGTATGCACGCGTTATCGTTGAAGTCCTTCGCGAGCAAGCTCGCTCCTACAGGGTTCGGTTCAGATGCTAGTCCTTTTTCCCTGTACTGGATTTTCCCATGAGTTCTGTTGCTGTGTTCAGCAAGGCCTCGCCGTTCGATGTGCTGCAACGCTGGCTGCCCAAACTGGTGCTGGCGCCGAGCATGTTCATCGTGCTGGTGGGCTTTTACGGCTACATCCTTTGGACGTTCGTGCTGTCGTTCACCACCTCCACGTTTCTGCCCAGCTACAAGTGGGCGGGCCTGGCTCAGTATGAGCGTTTGTTCGACAACGACCGTTGGTGGGTGGCGAGCAAGAACCTGGCGCTGTTTGGCGGGATGTTCATCGGTATCACCCTGGTGATCGGCGTGACGCTGGCGATTTTCCTCGACCAGAAAATTCGTCGCGAAGGCTTTATCCGCACCATTTACCTGTACCCGATGGCGCTCTCGATGATCGTCACCGGTACCGCCTGGAAATGGCTGCTCAACCCGGGCATGGGCCTGGACAAACTTTTGCGGGACTGGGGCTGGGAAGGCTTCCGTCTCGACTGGCTGATCGACCCCGACCGCGTGGTTTACTGCCTGGTGATCGCCGCTGTGTGGCAAGCCTCGGGCTTTATCATGGCGATGTTCCTGGCCGGCCTGCGCGGGGTTGATCAGTCGATCATCCGCGCTGCGCAGATCGACGGTGCCAGCCTGCCGCGCATTTACTGGAGCGTGGTGTTGCCCAGCCTGCGTCCGGTGTTCTTCAGTGCGGTGATGATCCTGGCGCACATCGCGATCAAGAGCTTCGACCTGGTAGCGGCGATGACCGCAGGCGGCCCGGGCTACTCGTCCGACCTGCCGGCGATGTTCATGTACTCGTTCACCTTCAGCCGTGGCCAGATGGGCATGGGCTCGGCCAGTGCAATCCTGATGCTCGGTGCGATCCTCGCGATCATCGTGCCGTACCTCTACTCCGAGCTGAGGACCAAACGTAATGACTAGTCTCGCCTCCAAACCTGCCATCAGCCTGAGTCGTATCGCGATCTATGCGGTGCTGATCCTCGCCGTGCTGCTGTACCTGGTGCCGCTGGTGGTGATGCTGCTCACCAGCTTCAAGACCCCCGAAGACATCAGCAGCGGCAACCTGCTGAGCTGGCCGACCGTGGTATCCGGTATCGGCTGGGTCAAGGCCTGGGCCACTGTGGACGGTTACTTTTGGAACTCGATCAAGATCACTGTTCCAGCCGTGCTGATTTCCACCGCCATCGGGGCCTTGAATGGCTATGTGCTGTCGTTCTGGCGCTTTCGTGGTTCGCAACTGTTCTTCGGGTTGTTGCTGTTCGGCTGCTTCCTGCCGTTCCAGACCGTGCTGCTGCCCGCGTCGTTCACCCTCGGCAAGATGGGCCTGGCGAGCACCACTACCGGCCTGGTGTTTATCCACGTGGTCTACGGCCTGGCGTTCACCACGCTGTTCTTCCGTAACTACTACGTGAGCATCCCGGATGCGCTGATCAAGGCGGCACGCCTGGACGGTGCGGGTTTCTTCACCATCTTCCGTCAGATCATTCTGCCGATGTCGACGCCGATCATCATGGTCTGCCTGATCTGGCAGTTCACGCAGATCTGGAACGACTTCCTGTTCGGCGTGGTGTTTTCCAGCGGCGACTCCCAGCCCATCACGGTGGCGCTGAACAACCTGGTCAACACCAGCACAGGGGCCAAGGAATATAACGTGGATATGGCGGCGGCGATGATCGCCGGGCTGCCGACCCTGCTGGTCTATGTGATCGCAGGCAAGTATTTCGTGCGCGGCCTTACGGCTGGCGCGGTCAAGGGGTAATCATGGCTACGCTTGAACTTCGCAATGTAAACAAAACCTACGGCGCCGGCCTGCCCGACACCTTGAAGAACATTGAACTGTCGATCAAGGAAGGCGAATTCCTGATCCTGGTCGGCCCTTCGGGGTGCGGCAAGTCCACGCTGATGAACTGCATCGCCGGCCTTGAGACCATCACCGGCGGCGCGATCATGATCGGCGACCAGGACGTCAGCGGCATGAGCCCCAAGGATCGCGACATCGCCATGGTGTTCCAGTCCTACGCGCTGTACCCGACCATGAGCGTGCGTGAGAATATCGAGTTCGGCCTGAAGATTCGCAAAATGCCGCAAGCCGACATCGACGCCGAAGTCGCCCGCGTGGCCAAGCTGCTGCAGATCGAACACCTGCTCAACCGCAAGCCGGGCCAGTTGTCCGGCGGCCAGCAACAGCGTGTGGCCATGGGCCGTGCCCTGGCGCGTCGGCCGAAGATCTACCTGTTCGACGAACCGCTGTCCAACCTCGACGCCAAGTTGCGTGTCGAGATGCGTACCGAAATGAAGCTGATGCACCAGCGTCTGAAAACCACCACCGTCTACGTCACCCACGACCAGATCGAAGCGATGACCCTGGGCGATAAAGTGGCGGTGATGAAGGACGGCATCATCCAACAATTCGGCACGCCGAAGGAAATCTATAACGACCCGGCCAACCTGTTTGTGGCAAGCTTTATCGGTTCACCACCGATGAACTTCGTTCCCATGCGCCTAAAACGCCAGAACGGCGGTTTGGTCGCGCTGCTCGACAGCGGCCAGGCGCGTTGCGAGCTGCCGTTGAGCATGAATGACGCAGGGCTTGAAGATCGCGATGTGATCCTCGGCCTGCGCCCGGAGCAGATCGTGCTGGCGGCGGGCGAGGGCAATGGCTCGTCGAGCATTCGTGCCGAAGTGCAGGTCACCGAGCCGACCGGCCCGGACACTCTGGTGTTTGTGCAGCTCAACGACACCAAGGTCTGCTGCCGTTTGGCGCCGGACGTCGCGCCGCAGGTGGGCGAGACGCTGACGCTGCAATTCGACCCGGCCAAGGTGCTGCTGTTTGACGCCAAGACCGGTGAGCGATTGGGGACTGCTGGCTCACTGGGGGCATCTGTGGGAGCCGGGCTTGCCCGCGATGGCGTCACCGCGTTGTAACTGCAGGACCGAGGCGGCTGCATCGCGGGCAAGCCCGGCTCCCACAGGAAAAAGAAGATAACTGGTTGTTTTAATTAAAAAATGTAACCCGCGTTAGATAAAAACAGTTTAATAACAATAAAGACGAGGATGTAGGGATGAAAAAGCAACACAACAACACCCGGCTGATCTGCCAACTGTCAGCAGTAGCAGCCCTGGTTTTGTCCGCCAATGCGATGGCGGATGAAGCCTTCAGTGCCGATTCCAAATGGATGACCGGCGATTGGGGCGGTGAGCGTACCAAGCTGATCGAGCAAGGTATCGACATCAAGGCCGACTACGTTGGGGAGATGGGCTACAACGCTCACGGTGGTTACAACGACGACAAGACCGGTCGCTACTCTGACCAGTTTGGTCTTGGCGTGGCACTGGACCTGCAAAAACTGTGGGGCTGGGATAACACCCAGGCCAAGATCCAGTTGACCAATCGTAATGGCGAGAACATCTCCAATGATCGTATTGGTGACCCGCGTGCCGGCACCTTGAGCTCGTCGCAGGAAGTGTATGGCCGTGGCCACATGGTGCGTCTGACCCAACTGTGGATCCAGCACCAGTTCCTCGACGGCAAGCTGGACGTAAAAGCCGGTTACTTCGGCGAAGGCGAAGACTTCAACACCTTCCCGTGCGAGTTCCAGAACCTGGCGTTCTGCGGTTCCCAAGTGGGTAACTGGGCTACCAACATCTGGTACAACTGGCCAGTCAGCCAGGCGGCTCTGCGTGTGAAATACCACATCACGCCTGAGCTGTATGCGCAAATTGGCGCATACAACCAGAACCCGTCGCAAACCGAAATGGGCAACGGCTTCAAACTCAGCGGCAGCGGCACCAAAGGCACCGTGTTGCCAGTTGAGTTGGTGTGGTCGCCGAAGGTCAATGGCCTGCCGGGCGAATACCGTGTGGGTTACTACAAGAGCACGGCTGACGCCAATGATGTGCGTGAAGACGTCAACGGCGGCGACGCTGGCGCCACCGGCGATGCCCTGCGCGTTCGCAACAGCAAAAGCGGCTACTGGGGCGTGGTGCAACAGCAACTCACCACCCACAACGGTGATGCCTCCCGTGGTCTGAACGTTGCAGCTAACGTCACCTTCCACGACAAGGACACCAACTTCATCGACAACTACCAGTCGCTGATGTTTGTGTACAAGGGCCCGTTTGATGCCCGTCCAAAAGACGACATCGGCATCGGTTTTGCCCGTATCCATGTCAACGATGACGTGAAGAAAACCGCAGAGCTGCGTAACGCGGCCGCTGGTTTCACTGACTACAGCCAGGCGGGTTACATGCCGCTGCAAGGCACTGAGTACAACTACGAAATCAACTACGGTTTCCATGTCACCAATTGGCTGACCGTACGCCCTAACCTGCAATACATCACCCACCCAGGTGGTGTGGATGAAGTCGACAACGCCTTGGTCGCCGGCCTGAAAATTCAGTCTACGTTCTAACGCTGTTGCGATAAGCTCCTCTCTCTGTGCGCATTTGCGGGTAGCCATGGCTATCCGCTTTTTTTTGGCTTGCACTGTGATATTCAGGACCTGTGCACATGCATGAGCAACCGCTGCAACGCTTTTTCAAATCCCTGCGCGAGCGGCCGGTGTTCGCCTGGGAGCGTTTTCAGATGCGCGACGTGTTGGTGATCGACCATCCGCTGTGCCAGGCGGTGTTCAGTCGCCAGGGCGCGCAATTGCTGCACTTTCAGCCCACCGGCCAAAAGCCCTGGCTGTGGTGTGCCGCCAAATGGCCGCAAGTCGGGGCGATCCGTGGTGGCATACCGGTGTGCTGGCCATGGTATGGCCGTCATCCCAGCGAAAACGCATGGCCGTCCCATGGCTGGGCGCGCTTGATCGACTGGAAGTTGCTCGACAGCAGCACCGATGACGAGGGCGTTCGCCTGCACTGGCAATTGCAGTTGTGCGACTGGCAGGTGGACTTGCACGCACACCTGGGCGAAACCCTGGAACTGCGCCTGAGCACCGAGCACCAGGACGAGCTGCCGTGCCAGCTGAGCCATGCTTTGCACGCTTACTGGCGTATTGGTCACGTTGATGAGGTAGCGCTGTCTGGGCTCGACGGCGCGCAGGGTTACGACCAACTCAATCGTCAGGTTTGCCAGCAGGAAGGCGAACTTCGAGTTGATGGCGGTTGCCAGCGAGTGTTCCAGCACGAAGGCGAACTGCAGCTCAAGGATCACGCCTGGCAGCGCGAACTGTGCATCGACACCGGTGACAGCGCCGACACCGTGGTGTGGCACCCGGGGAGCCGGCCATTATTGGGTGTGAGCTTTAACGAAGCGTCGGGGTTTGTGTGTGTGGAATCGGCTATGGCCGGGGCGAGCCTGGCGCCGGGGGAGAGGGCGCACTTGAGTTTGCAGGCCAGGGCAGGGGTTTAGCGGTGTGGCTGATGGCGCTATCGCAGGCAAGCCAGCTCCCACATTTGGAATGCATTCCCCTGTGGGAGCTGGCTTGCCTGCGATAGCGCCGGTACTGCTGGTAGAGCTGCCTGCTAGTTGAATTCATCCCCCACCGGATACCGGCTGTCATTCAGGCTCTCTTTGATCTTGCGCAAATGCGGCTGGAAATCCACCCCGCGACGCAGGGTCATACCGGTTGCCAGCACATCCAGCACCGTTAGCTGGATGATCCGCGAAGTCATCGGCATGTAAATGTCGGTATCTTCCGGCAGCGGAATATTCAGGCTCACCGTGCTGGCCTTGGCCAGCGGCGAGTTCTCGGCGGTCACGCCCAGTACCGACGCACCGTTTTCCCGGGCGATACGCGCTACTTCCACCAGCTCGCGGGTACGCCCGGTATAGGAAATGATCACGAACAGTTCGCCGGTATGGGCCACCGACGCGATCATGCGTTGCATCAGCACGTCGGCGTGAGCGGTCACCGCCAGGTTGAAGCGGAAAAACTTGTGCAGCGCATCCATCGCCACTGGCGCCGAGGCGCCCAGGCCGAAGAAGTGGATCTGCCGCGCCTGGATCAACAAATCCACGGCCTTGCTGATCAACGCCGGGTCCAGGGCCTGGCAGGCGCTGTCCAGGGACGCAATGGCGCTGCCAAAGATCTTCTGGGTGTAGGCCTCGGGGTTATCATCGGCCTCTACGGCACGGCTGACATACGCGGCGCCACTGGCCAGGCTTTGCGCCAGTTGCAATTTAAGTTCAGGGTAGCCGCTGACACCGAACGAACGGCAGAAGCGGTTGACCGTCGGTTCGCTGACCGAGGCGGCCTGGGCGAGGGCGGCGATCGAGAAGCGTGTGGCCTGCTGCGGGTTAAGCAGGATGACTTCAGCGACTTTGCGCTCGGCCTTGTTTAATTCTTCGAGGCGGTTCCGGATCTGTTCCAGAAGATTTCGCACGCGGTCCATTCAGTCTTTCCTTCGGGCGACGATGCAAATAAAGGGCGGCAACCAATCGACG
The DNA here is from genome assembly GCF_001439735.1 of Pseudomonas paralactis. Classification (GTDB taxonomy): domain Bacteria; phylum Pseudomonadota; class Gammaproteobacteria; order Pseudomonadales; family Pseudomonadaceae; genus Aquipseudomonas; species Aquipseudomonas paralactis. The sequence goes on along the minus strand of NZ_JYLN01000011.1, from coordinate 102,349 downwards.
ACTGGCTTTTCGCGGTGGCCTATCCTACTGAGGGTAGCTGAACACCACCACTCGCAATGCGTATTTCCGGAAAATGTTGTGGTTATTACTACATTTTTCCTTGAGTGATGCCTTGAAAAAAGGTATTTGTAGCTTAACTTGATAAAAGAACAAACATCATGCCTTCGATAACCGTAGAACCCTGCACCTTTGCCCTGTTTGGCGCCTTGGGTGATCTGGCGCTGCGCAAGTTATTTCCTGCCCTCTATCAGCTCGATGGCGCCGGGCTGCTGCACGACGATACGCGCATCCTGGCCCTGGCCCGCGAAGCCGGCAGCGAGCAGCAACACCTGGCCCATATCGAAAAAGAATTGCGTAAATACGTCGGCAAGGAACTCGACGAAGCCGTGGCCGTGCGCTTCCTGGCGCGCCTGGCCTACGTGCATGTCGACTTCATGAAGGCTGACGACTACGTCGCCCTTGCCGAAAAGGTCGGCAGTGATCAACGCCTGATCGCCTACTTCGCCACCCCCGCGGCGGTGTACGGGGCGATCTGCGAGAACCTGTCCAAGGTCGGCCTGGCGGACAATACCCGCGTGGTCCTGGAAAAGCCCATCGGTTCGGACCTGGAATCCTCGCGCAAGGTCAACGACGCCGTGGCGCAGTTTTTCCCGGAAAACCGCACCTACCGCATCGACCACTACCTGGGCAAAGAGACCGTCCAGAACCTGATCGCCCTGCGTTTCGCCAACAGTTTGTTCGAAACCCAGTGGAACCAGAACTACATCTCACACGTGGAAATCACCGTGGCCGAGCAGGTCGGCATCGAAGGCCGTTGGGGTTACTTCGACAAGGCCGGCCAGCTGCGCGACATGATCCAAAACCACCTGCTGCAGCTGCTGTGCCTGATCGCCATGGACCCGCCGGCCGACCTGTCCGCCGATAGCATCCGTGACGAGAAGGTCAAGGTGCTCAAGGCCCTGGCGCCGATCAGCCCCGAGGGCCTGACCACCCAGGTGGTACGTGGCCAATACATCGCCGGCTACAGCGCTGGCAAAGCGGTGCCGGGTTATCTGGAGGAAGACAATTCCAACACCCAGAGCGACACCGAAACCTTCGTCGCCCTGCGTGCAGATATCCGCAACTGGCGTTGGGCCGGGGTGCCGTTCTACCTGCGTACCGGCAAACGTATGCCGCAAAAGCTGTCGCAGATCGTCATCCACTTCAAGGAACCGTCCCACTACATTTTCGCCCCCGAGCAGCGCTTGCAGATCAGCAACAAACTGATCATCCGCCTGCAACCGGACGAAGGTATTTCCTTGCGCGTGATGACCAAGGAGCAGGGCCTGGACAAGGGCATGCAACTGCGCAGCGGCCCACTGCAACTGAATTTTTCCGACACCTATCGCAGCGCACGCATCCCGGATGCCTACGAGCGGTTGTTGTTGGAAGTGATGCGCGGCAATCAGAACCTGTTTGTTCGCAAAGATGAAATCGAAGCCGCGTGGAAGTGGTGCGACCAGTTGATCGCCGGCTGGAAAAAGTCCGGTGATGCGCCCAAGCCGTATGCGGCGGGGTCCTGGGGGCCGATGAGCTCGATTGCACTGATTACGCGGGATGGGAGGTCGTGGTATGGCGATATCTGAATTGAAACTGCCTCAGGGCGTCACTGCCCATGAGTACCGTACGCCCACGCTGCTGGCCGATGGCCTGGCCAATGACGTGGCCGAGCAACTGCGTGCTGCCATCAGCGCCCGTGGCGAGGCGACCCTGGTGGTCTCCGGTGGCCGCAGCCCCGTGGCGTTCTTCCAGAACCTGGCCAAGCAGGGCCTGGACTGGTCCAGGGTCACCATCACCCTGGCCGATGAACGCTGGGTGCCGGTCGAACATGCCGACAGCAATGCTGGCCTGTTGAAGCAACACTTGCTGCAAGGCCCGGCGGCCAAGGCGAAGTTCTTGAGCCTGTACAGCCCCGCTGCCAACCTTGAAGACGCTGCCGAGCAGGCCGATCGCCTGCTGGCCGAACTGCCTCGCATTGATGTGCTGGTGCTGGGCATGGGCGATGACGGTCACACCGCCTCGCTGTTCCCCAACAGCCCCAACCTGGCTGAAGCCCTGAAGACCGACGGTACCCGCCGTTGCTGGCCGATGCTGGCGCCGACCGTACCGCACCAGCGCCTGACCATGAGTCGTGCGCTGCTGGCCACGGCCAACTACACCGTGCTGTCGATTTCCGGCAGTTCGAAATTGACCACCTTGAGCGCCGCCCTGGCCAGCGACGATGTTGCTGTCATGCCGATTCGCGCGTTTTTGCAACCTACTCTCGAGATTTACTGGTGCCCATGAGCCAAGGATCAGCCGCTATGAAAAGCCCTCAACCGACCGTGTCCATGGCGGATAAAGTTGCCTTGATCGACAGCCTCTGCGCCAAGGCGCGGATCCTGCCGGTGATCACCATCGCTCGCGAGCAGGACATCCTGCCGCTGGCCGATGCCCTGGCAGCCGGCGGTTTGACCGCGTTGGAAGTGACCCTGCGTTCCGAGTTCGGCCTCAAGGCCATTCAGGTTTTGCGCGAGCAGCGTCCTGAGCTGTGCACCGGTGCCGGTACCGTGCTTGATCGTCACATGCTTGAAGCGGCCGAAGTGGCGGGCTCGCAATTTATCGTCACCCCTGGCATCACCCGCGACCTGTTGGAAGCCTCGGTGCACAGCCCGATCCCGCTGCTGCCGGGCATCAGCAACGCCTCCGGCATCATGGAAGGCTATGGCCTGGGTTATCGCCGCTTCAAGTTGTTCCCGGCCGAAGTGAGCGGCGGCGTCGCGGCCATCAAGGCGCTGGGCGGCCCGTTTGGCGAAGTGAAATTCTGCCCGACCGGCGGCGTTGGCCCGGCCAATATCAAAAGCTACATGGCGTTGAAAAACGTGATGTGCGTGGGCGGCAGCTGGATGCTTGATCCCGAGTGGGTCAAGAACGGCGACTGGGCACGCATCCAGGAAGTCACCGCACAGGCGCTGGCGCTGCTGGACTGAGCTGATTTATCGAATCGTTGTTGCTGTGCTTAACGGCATTTTTGCGGCGCACTTGGTCGGTGCGCCGCTTTTTTTTGCCTGTAAAAAACCTCAAGCACATCGCCGCTTTGAAGGTGGGAGCTGGCTTGCCTGCGATAGCTATTTATCAGTTAGCCCATCTTTGGCTGATACACCGTTATCGCAGCATAGGTATCTACACAACTTCGGCGCGACGCTAAATCTGTGGCGAGGGAGCTTGCTCCCGTGACGGCCTGGCAGCCGACACAGATATAACTGATGCCCCGCGATCCAATGTGGGAGCTGGCTTGCCTGCGAAGACGGCCTGACAGTCAACACAGTTGGACCGTGTACATATCCATTCCTGCGGTAACGGCCACTTAGGGTTCCGCTCTGACAGCGGGTCACTTTGGAAAAGAGCCGGAATGCCGGCCCAGCCCAAAGTAACCAAAGGGCTCTTGCCCCACCACTCGGCACCTCGCTTAGGCTCGGTGTGCCCGTAATCCGCCATGGATTTGGGGGGGGCGCCTAAGATCAAGATCAAAAGCAGATCAAGAGCGGCTCGCTTCGCATCGTGGTTTGTGTAGATACCTATGGTTATCGCAGGCAAGCCAGCTCCCACAGTTTTACACGGTGTTTAGTTGGGTAATCGCGTGGACCAGCGCATTGATGTCCGCCGCTGAGGTCACCAGCCCCGGCGTCACCCGAATGCAGGTGCCAAATGCCGCCCCCGTGCGCGTGGTGGTGAACAGGTCGTGCTCCTTGAGCAGCCTGTCTACCATCGACTGCTGATCGCGCCCGATGAACTTGAATGCAGTAATGCCGCAATACAAGCGCGGATCATCCGACGTCAGCACTTCAATCCCCGCCAATGGCCTGACCTGGCTTACCCACAGATCGCGCAGGTAATTGACCCGTGCGCCCTTGGCTGCCGCGCCACCCAGGTCTCGATGCTCTTCAAAGACCAGCGGCAAGGTCATCAGCGCCGGGAAGTTGGGTGTGCTGTAGGACGTACGAGCACGCACGTCAGTGGCCGGGTAGTGAAACTCGCCCATGTCCGGGTCGATAGCGGCCAGGCGCTCCGGGGCGATATACATAAAGCCCAGCGTCAGCGGCGCGCCAATCCATTTGTGCAGGTTGAACCCCGCAAATTGAATGCCCAGTTCGGCGAGGTTGAACTCAATTTGTCCGAGGGCGTGAGCGCCGTCGAGGATCACGTCGATTCCCTGTTCCCGCGCAGCCAGGGCGATGGCGGCAACGGGCATCACCAGGCCGGTGCGGTGAGTGACGTGGGTCAGGGCCATCAGTTTAAGGCGCGGATACTGCGCGAACGTCTCGGTATACGTCTGCACCAGGCTGTCGAAACTGGCCGGGTGGCTGTGCGACACCTCGATCACCTCCACGCCGCGAACATCGGCTAGCCAACGCATGGCGCCCTTGACCGTGTCGTATTCCAAATCGCTGATCAGCACCTGGTCGCCCGGTTGCAGGCGGTTGTAGTTGCGGATCAGTGACTGCAAGGCTTCGGTGGCGTTGCGAGTGAAGGCGATCGACTCGGGGTCAACGTCCATCAGCGCAGCCAGGGCGCGGCGAATCTCGATGTTTTCACCTTGTTCAAAACGCTGGCGCACATGCACCGAGTTGCTGCGGTTGATAAAGCTGATGTGCTCAAGGTACTGCGCCTGCACCGCACGGCTCATGCGCCCGAAGTAGCCGTTTTCCAGGTTGATCGGCCCGGGTTGCAGGTCATAGCGCTGAGCGATGGCGTGCCAGTGGGATTCGTTATCGGCATTCCTTGGCATGGCAAATCTCTCAATGGCGAGGGGCAGGTTTACCGTGTTTAACGCGCAGCGGTTCGAGCAGTTCGGACAGGCCGTTGTGGTCAATTTCCTGCATCAAGGCCAGTAAACCGCCCAGCTCACCGTGAGGGAAACCTTCACGAGCGAACCAGTTCAGGTAGGGGCCGGGCAGGTCGGCGATGATCCGACCCTTGTATTTGCCGAAGGGCATTTGGCGGGTGATCAGCAGTTCGAGCTTTTCAGGATTCATGAGCTTCGTGGGATTGAGGCGAGGTCTTCGAAAATACAGGCATTCTGCATGAAGGCCAAATGACAGATCATGCAAATAACGCACATACAGATGGTTCAATATTTCGTAACTTATTGAGTTTAAAAGATAAATTAATTTTTAAAACCTGGCACGGGCGCTGCAATAACCAAGTCAACCTTCTAACCCGTACAAGGAATTGAAAAATGACTGACATCAATAAAGAATCGATCTCCGTACTGAACGACCTGATCGAGACCAGCATCGACGGCCAAAAGGGTTTCAAGGAGTGCGCTGAAGATATCAAGCATCCTGAGCTCAAGGCACTGTTTGCCAAGCGTGCTGTTGATTGCGGTACGGCTGCCGAAGAGCTGAAAACCGCTGTACGTGCTTTGGGTGGCGACCCTGAAGATTCCGGCAGTATGGCCGGCGCGCTGCACCGTGGCTGGGTCGACGTTAAGTCGATGGTCACCGGCAAGGATGAAGAAGCAGTATTGAACGAAGCCGAGCGCGGTGAAGACCACGCGTTAAAGGCTTACAAGGAAGCGATCGAGAAGATCAACAAGCACAACCTGCTGGGTATTCGTGATCTGGTGGAGCGTCAGTACCACGGCGTACAGCGCAACCACGACCAGGTAAAAGCCCTGCGTAACCAGGCTCGCGCTCAGTCGTAAGACCTGCACAGTAACAATTGTGGGAGGGGGCTTGCTCCCGATAGCGGTAAGTCAGTTGACACTATTGAGTGACTGACTCACCGCTATCGGGGGCAAGCTCCCTCCCACATTTGTATTGTGTAAATGCAGAGATTGCAGTCAGCCTCAGCCAATGCTGATCGGCGGCAACTCGGTCAAGGTCACCACCTGCTGCTTACGCGGCGCCAGAATCTCTGCCTCGCCATCCACTACCAACTCATCACGCTGGTTGAATACGCGTGTCGCGATGCGTACGCGAAACTTCGGCAGCTTCTCGAGAATTTCCAGGCGCACCGTAAGGGTGTCGCCAATCTTGACCGGCTTCTGAAAGGTCATCTGCTGGCCGATGTAGATAGTGCCCGGCCCAGGCAGCTCGCAGGCCACGGCAGCGCTGATCAGCGCACCGCTGAACATGCCGTGGGCGATGCGCTCCTTGAACATGGTCGCCTTGGCGTATTCGGCATCCAGGTGCACCGGGTTGTGGTCGCCGGACATGGCGGCGAACAACTGGATATCACGCTCTTCGACGGTTTTGCTGAAGCTGGCGGTCTGGCCCACTTCGAGCGCCTCGTACGGGGTGTTGGTTACCTGGGTCATCTAAAGGTGCATCCTGTGGCTTATCGATAATTTAATTGGCTGATTTTAAAGCAAAAACTATTCGCAGCGGGTTGGTCTGCGCAACGCCAGCGCTTGTTCCAGCCAGCTCAGAAGGTCGGCGGTGACTTCATCACGGTTGGTTTCGTTGAACACTTCATGCCGCGCCTGCGGATAGAGGTTCAATTGCACGTTCTGGCAGCCGGCCTCACGCAGTGCATGGGACAGGTCCTTGAGACGCTTGCCTTCGCTCACCGGATCACATTCGCCGCCCATCACCAGGATCGGCAAGCCCGGGTCGATCTGCGCGAGATTGGACGCTTTGCTGATTTGCTGCAAGCCGCCCAGCAGGTCGATCCACAACTGGTTGGTGCAACGAAAACCGCAGAGCGGGTCGTTGATGTACTTGTCGACTTCGTCCGGGTCGCGGCTCAGCCAGTCGAAGGCGGTGCGGGTGGGTTTGAACGCTTTGTTGAACGAGCCGAATGACAGGAACTCAATCAAAGCACTGCGACCGCGCAACCCCTGGCGCAGGCGTTCGATACGCGCGATCAGCCGTGCCGCGCTATACAACGCCACCGGCTGGAAATTCGAACCGCTGAGAATCGCGCCATGCAGGCTGGCGCTGTGGTGCAGCAAATAACCCTGGGCGATGTAGCTGCCCATGCTGTGGCCGAGCAAAATAATCGGCAGGTCCGGTTGCTGCTGGCCGATATGCTGGTTGAGGCTGGCCAGGTCGCCGACTACTTTGTTCCAGCCATCCTTTTCAGCGTACAGCCCCAGGGTGCCCTCATCGGCCGTACGCCCATGGCCGCGCTGGTCCAACGCATACACGCCGTAGCCGGCGCCGCACAACGCGTCGGCCAGGCGAGCATAACGACCACTGTGCTCGGCCATGCCGTGGGAGAGCATCACTACCGCCCTGGGCGCGCTGTCTGGCAGCCATTGGTTGACGTACAGGCGGCTGTGGTCATTCGTGGTCAGCCAGAAGGTGCTGTGGTTCATGGCGGCTTCCTTTGCTCAGATCGTTGCAGTGTATCGCTCATCTGCATATTGGCGAGGCATCTACCTACACGTTAGGCGCAAGATTCATACAATCAATGACACGATTTAGCGTATTTGCGTGTTTGCTTATAGCTGCTAACGTCGCCAAAGCTCCGCTTTTTATAAACGCTTAAAGCGGCCGGACACACTCAGGTAAGAGGACAAGAATAATGCAACCTGATTTCTGGAATGACAAACGCGCGGCGGGCGTTCCCAATGACATCGACCTCACCACCTACAAGTCTGTGATCGAGGTTTTCGAACGCTCCTGCAAGACCTTTGCCGACCGTCCGGCGTTCAGCAACATGGGCATCACCCTGACCTACGCCGAGCTTGAACGCCAAAGTGCCGCGTTCGCCGGTTACCTGCAACAGCACACCGACCTCAAGCCCGGCGAGCGCATCGCGGTACAGATGCCCAACGTGCTGCATTATCCCGTCGCGGTATTCGGTGCACTGCGTGCCGGACTGATCGTGGTCAATACCAACCCGCTGTACACCCCGCGCGAGATGCGCCACCAGTTCAAGGACGCGGGCGTGCGTGCGCTGGTGTACCTCAACCTGTTCGGTTCGCGGGTGCAGGAGGTTTGTACCGACACCGAGATCGACTACTTGATCGAAGCCAGGATGGGCGACTTCATGCCCGCCGCCAAGGGCTGGCTGGTCAACACGGTGGTCGACAAAGTGAAGAAGATGGTTCCGGCCTACCACCTGCCACGAGCCGTGTCGTTCAAGCGTGCGTTGCGCATGGGCGCGGGCCTTGGGGTGACGCGCCATCCGGTAACCCTGGACGATATCGCCGTGCTGCAATACACCGGCGGCACCACCGGCCTGGCCAAGGGCGCGATGCTCACCCACGGCAACCTGGTGGCGAACATGCAGCAGGTGCGGGCGTGCATGTCGCAACTGGGTGAAGACGGCCACCCGCTGATCAAGGAAGGGCAGGAGGTCATGATCGCGCCGCTGCCGCTGTACCATATCTATGCATTCACGGCCAACTGCATGTGCATGATGGTGTCCGGCAACCACAACGTATTGATCACCAATCCACGGGACATCGCCGGGTTTATCAAAGAGCTCAAACAGTGGCGCTTCACCGGATTGCTGGGGCTCAATACGCTGTTCGTGGCGCTGCTGGATCACCCGGATTTCAAGAGCCTGGATTTCTCCCATCTGAAAATCACCAACTCCGGCGGCACCGCTCTGGTCAAGGCCACGGCAGAACGCTGGAAGGCGCTGACCGGTTGCTCTATCGGCGAAGGCTACGGCCTCACCGAAACCTCGCCGGTGGCCAGCACCAACCCGTACGGCGGGCTGTCACGCCTGGGCACCGTGGGCATCCCGGTGCCGGGCACGGCCATGAAAGTGGTTGATGATCAAGGGCTCGAACTGCCGTTGGGTGAGCGCGGCGAGTTATGCATCCAGGGCCCGCAGGTAATGAAGGGCTATTGGCAGCAACCGGTCGCCACCGCCGAGACCCTGGACGCCGAAGGCTGGTTGAAGACCGGTGACATTGCGGTGATCGACACCGACGGTTATGTCAGCATTGTTGATCGCAAGAAAGACCTGATTATCGTCTCCGGCTTCAACGTCTATCCCAACGAAATCGAAGATGTGGTGATGGCCCACCCGGCCGTAGCCAACTGCGCGGTGATCGGCGTGCCGGACGAGCGCACGGGGGAGGCGGTGAAGCTATTTGTGGTAGCGCGGGCCCAAGGCGTGAGCCTTGAAGAACTGAAGGCGTACTGCAAGGCCAACTTCACCGGGTACAAGGTGCCCAAGCACATTGTATTGAGGGAGTCTTTGCCGATGACGCCGGTGGGCAAAATTCTGCGGCGCGAGCTTCGCGACATCGCCTGAATTGAAATAGGGTACAAAACTGTGGGACCCGACAAGCCAGCTCCCACAGTGTATTTTCGCCCTTGAGAGCTTGTTCCAGAGCCATTTCTGGCGTTATAGAATTTTTGCTCTAAAAGTGACCACTGGATATTCTTGAGTCATGTTTATGACTGTAGGGCCCTCTTTTGGCTCTAGGCGGCCCTTGGCAAAGCTGCTACTCTCGGCGCGCTTTGTGACGTCTCGGCCTGCTTGAAAGCGCCAGATTCACCTAAAAACATACACCAATAATAATCGCATCAAATGCGATGATGAATTCGCGTCGCTGAGGAGTGGGCTTCCATGAATGAAGACTTTTGGAAGGATAAGTACCCCGCCGGGATTGCTGCACAGATCAATCCAGACGAGTATCCGAATATTCAGGCGGTACTGAAGCAGTCCTGCCAGCGCTTCGCCAACAAACCGGCTTTCAGCAACCTGGGCAAGACCATCACCTACGGTGAACTGTACGAATTGTCCGGGGCATTCGCCGCGTATCTGCAACAGCATACCGACTTGAAGCCCGGCGATCGAATCGCCGTGCAACTGCCCAACGTTCTGCAATATCCGGTCGCCGTGTTCGGCGCCATTCGTGCCGGCCTGATCGTGGTCAACACCAACCCGCTGTACACCGCGCGGGAAATGGAACATCAATTCAATGATTCCGGGGCCAAGGCCCTGGTTTGCCTGGCCAATATGGCGCACCTGGCTGAAAAAGTCGTGCCCAAGACCGCCGTCAAACATGTGATCGTCACTGAAGTCGCCGACCTGCTGTCGCCGTTCAAGCGCCTGCTGATCAATAGCGTAATCAAGTACGTGAAGAAGATGGTTCCGGCGTATCACTTGCCCAAGGCCATCAAGTTCAATGACGTGCTCGCCAAGGGTCATGGCCAGCCGGTCAATGATGTCAGCCCGGCCAGCGGCGATGTGGCGGTGCTGCAATACACCGGCGGTACCACCGGCGTGGCCAAGGGCGCGATGCTGACCCACCGCAACCTCGTCGCCAACATGCTGCAATGCAAGGCGCTGATGGGCTCCAACCTCAATGAAGGCTGCGAGATCCTGATCACACCGCTGCCGCTGTATCACATCTATGCCTTCACCTTTCATTGCATGGCGATGATGCTGATCGGCAACCACAACATCCTGATCAGCAACCCGCGCGATCTGCCGGCAATGGTCAAGGAACTGTCGAAGTGGAAGTTCAGCGGGTTCGTTGGCCTGAACACCCTGTTCGTGGCGTTGTGCAACAACGAAGCCTTCCGCAAGCTCGACTTCTCCGCGCTCAAAGTCACCCTGTCGGGCGGCATGGCCCTGCAACTGGCGGCCGCCGAGCGTTGGAAGGCCGTGACCGGCTGTGGCATCTGCGAAGGCTACGGCATGACCGAAACCAGCCCGGTGGCCACGGTGAACCCGATCCAGCATATCCAGATCGGCACCATTGGCATTCCGGTGCCTTCCACCGCGTGTAAAGTCATCGCCGACGACGGCACTGAGCTTGCACTGGGCGAAACTGGCGAGCTGTGTGTGAAAGGTCCGCAAGTGATGAAGGGCTACTGGCAGCGCCAGGAAGCTACCGACGAGATGCTCGACAGCGAGGGCTGGCTGAAGACCGGCGACATCGCGATCATTCAGCCAGACGGCTACATGCGCATTGTCGACCGCAAGAAGGACATGATTCTGGTCTCCGGTTTCAACGTCTACCCCAACGAACTGGAAGACGTGCTGGCAGGCTTGCCGGGCGTATTGCAGTGCGCAGCCATCGGCGTGCCGGACGAGAAGTCCGGAGAGCACATCAAGCTCTTCATCGTGGTCAAGCCCGGCGCTACCCTGACCAAGGACCAGGTGATGGAACACATGCGTGCCAATGTCACTGGCTACAAGGTGCCCAAGGCCGTTGAGTTCCGGGATGCGTTGCCAACCACTAACGTGGGCAAGATCCTGCGACGTGAATTGCGTGATGAAGAACTGAAGAAACTCGGCCTGAAAAAATAAGCAGGCAATGGTTTTATTCAAACCCGTACTTACTGAAGTACGGGTTTTTTTTATCTGTTATTTCTTGAATTCAGTGATTTCATATCGCTACTAGTGCGGAAAAATTCTATAAATAAGTACGCTTTCGTTGGGCGAATAATGGAGCAGGTCGGCAGTTTAAATGCCCATGTTCATTGGCGATGAAGGCACTGTCGAAAAAATTAGCGCTGTGGCACTACAAAATCTTGTAGTTGAGTGTGATCGCGCAGTGCTCTAAAACTCTTCTTGCTGTTTCAGGGACGACACAATGTCGCATGGTTAATAAATGCGCCACGCCCCTGAAAAGTGATAGCCGATAACGGCATTCAGTTATTCAAGGAGAACACCATGAACGCAACTAATGAAACCTTCGCACTTGACGCCTCTGCTGTAGAAGCCTTTGCCGATATTCTGAATGACGAAGGCCAAATGCGCGCCGGGTTTGTTATTCACGAATCCAATAACAATATCTCCGCTGATATTGAAGACGCCGGCAAGTAATACAGCGCGTGCTATTCGAGTGTTCGAATAGCACGCACTTATTGATCAGGATTTCAGCAGGCAATTACATGTATCGCATGACCTCTAGTTTGCGCAAGGCATCACTGTCCGACACACTGGCCCATGCCAGAGAACTTGCCGTGCAATTGGGTATCACGCGGGTCACCAATACCACTTGGCTGGACAAGATCGGTATTCCGGTATTTGCCAGTATCCGTCCCGATGCGGTGGAAGGCTCGCTCTGTGTGAGTGCCGGCAAGGGTATGCGCGCCGAAGAGGCCCAGGTCGGTGCCTACATGGAGGCCATCGAGTTTGCCGTCGCCGAATACCGTAATCGCAACATTGACGTGTTCATTTCCACGCCACGCAAAGTCGCGGCACAAGCTGGCTTTGCCCACGATTTCGTTGATTTTTGCCCGATACTCGGCGCACCGATCGACCCCGATGGCCCCTTGGTGTGCGTGCATGCGCAGGACATCGCCACCGGGCAACAGTTTGCAGTGCCTGCCGAGCTGATTTTTTCGCCCTTTAGCGAAAACCAGGGGCAGCGCATTTTCGGCACCAGCACCAATGGCCTCAGCTCAGGCAATAGCGTGGACGAAGCCAGCGTGCATGGCATTGCCGAAATCGTCGAGCGCGACGTGCAAGCCTTTAACTTCATGAAAGACACCTCGCGCCTGATGTTGCGCGATTGCCCGGTCGACACTCTGGACCCCTTGTTCAACCGCGTCGAAGCCGCCGGGTTGAGCGCAGTGGTGCGCTACACCCCTAGCGTGATCGGGTTGCCCTACGTCCAAGGGTTCATCATGGAGCCTTCCGACGACGCGCCTATCGCCATCTCCTGTGGCTCCGGCCTGCATCTGTGCCGCGATATTGCGTCAGTCAGGGGCCTGGCCGAGGCGGCGCAATCAAGGCTGTCTTATATCCATGGTGGCCGGGATGATTTGATTGAGCGCTTCAAGTACTTCTCCGCCAGCGATCGCCAGGCGGAACTCGACGCCGTTGCGCGCTTGCGCAGTCATGTCAACGACCCAACTGAGGCTATCGCCTACTCCACGATCGAGGATGCCAATGCGCAGATCAACAGCATTGACTCTGCTCTTGAGTGTTTGCTCGGGCGCTTGCGTGAGCAGGGATTCGGCCAGGTCTTGCGGGTGGTGTTGAGCAAAAACGACTCACCGTTGGCGGTGGTCAAAATAGTTATTCCAGGCATGGAGTCGTTCCAGCCGGCACTCAAGCGCGCAGGTCCTCGCCTGTCCCGCTATATCGCACGCTAGGTAGGAGCACGCATGAAGCTGCATTTATTCGTAGGGCCGACGGCCGCAGGGATGGAGCCGGGGTTGCTGGAGCAGTCCGATGTGGTCGTGCACGCCCCTGCGCGACGCGGCGATATACAAACGCTGGTCGAGCAGCATGCACAACCGGGCTGCATCGCGATTGTCGACGGCACGTTTCACAGCTTCCCCTCCGTGGGTCATATCGAGATCCGTCGCGCTATCGACCAGGGTTGGAAGATCTGGGGCCTGGCGTCCATGGGGGCGATCCGCGCCAGTGAAATGCGCTTTCTCGGCATGCAAGGTTACGGGGTTGTCTATGGGCATTACCGCGACGATCCGGAGTTCGATGACGACGAGGTCACGCTGGTACATGAGATCGACGCGCCATATCGAGCCATGTCCGAGCCGCTGATCCATTTGCGAGGCTTTGTTGGCGCGTTACAGGACCAGCAGAGGATTTCTGCGCACGTCGCCCAAGGGATTATCCGCGACCTCAAGGAACGCTGGTACGCCGAACGGACCTTGTCGCGCTTGAAGAAATTGCTGCAAGCCAGCGGTGAGATGGCGCAGCACGAGGTAGACGAGGCCATGGCAGGTTTCAAGGCGTTTCGCATCAAGCGCCTGGACCTTGAAGGCTTCCTCGCTTCGCGTTGCTGGCTCAGCGGATCAGAGGGCTGATTGGCTATGAGCCCTAACGCGTTTTTCAACACTGTCGGCGGCTTGCCGTTTATCGATGAAGGCGTGCGACCGGCCACGTTATTGGCCGCAGTGGCGTGCAGCCGTCGCAACGCTGACCCCCAGGCCCATGCCGCGTTGACCGATTACCTGGAGCCATCCAACGCGCGAGCCCTGTTCAAGCGCCTGGCCACCAGCCAGGTCGAGGAGTTCGAGTCCATGGACTGTTCGGACGCCGAGCAGCAGCAGATCCGCAGGGCCACGGCCGCTGTGTGTCAGGCGAAGCCGTCCTGGGATAGTTTTTTCAGTATTCCCGTTCGGTACCGCAGGCTTGTGCAGCCCATGAGCAGCTCGACCAGTGCATTGATTCCCCAGACCATTTACCTGGGGGGCAGGGCGTTTGATTCGCCTATCCCTTTGGAAGAAACCCTGGTGCATGAACATGCCCACATCTGGTTGAACTTCGTCATGGAGGTCTACGACCTGCAAACGTCCGAAGCGCCCAGGGATTACGTGCTGCCCTCGGGCACACGTGGCAAGACCCTGCGAGGGGTAATGGCGGCTGCGCACTTTGCCGCGGCGGCCCTGACGTACTACCGCCAGCTCCCCAGTCCTGCGGCTGGCCCGGAGCGCCAGTTGTACTTGCACAAGTATTTGGCCGGCTGCCTGGATACAGCCGCCCAGCGCCCATTTTTTACGGCGATGGGCAGCCTGGTGTTCGCTGCACTGCAAGACTGCCATGAGCAACTTATCAAGCGCCCGCAAGGAAACTGACCATGCCCCAAATCATTATCGCCAGCCAATTCGCGGACCTGACCAATGGTCGCAAAACCTGGGCGTTGCCCTGTACCACTGCCTTACAGCTGATGGATGGCCTGCGTGTTGACGAGCCGCTGTTGTACAGCGCCATTGTCGAAGGCGATTACTGCCTCAAGCCATTTATCAGCCTGGTGATCGACGACATTCCCTATGCCGATCAGGAACCCTGGAACGAAATTACCCTGCGCCCGGACTCCACGGCACTGATCATCAGCGCCGTGGCGGGAGGCTGATATGGCTGATGAACGCTTCAGTCAGCAGGAGCACGCCCACTACGCCCGGCATTTCCTGGTCAAGGGGTTTGGCCCTGAAGGCCAGGCCCGGCTCAAGGCGGGCAAGGTGCTGGTGGTGGGGGCGGGTGGATTGGGCTGCCCCGCCTTGATGTATCTGGCTGCCGCTGGCGTCGGCCATATTGGCATTGTCGAGGATGACACCGTCGACATCAGCAACCTGCACCGTCAGCTCCTGTTCGGAGTCGGTGATGTGGGCTCGCCAAAAGGCGCCGTGGCCCGGCAAAAACTGCTCGATAACAACCCGCATATCGACATCCGGCATTTCGCCGATCGGCTCGACGAAAGCAACGTCATGGCTTACGTACACGACTACGACGTGATCCTCGACGCCACGGATAACTTCACCACCAAGTACCTGCTCAACGATGCGTGCTATCTGGGCGGCAAGCCGTTGGTGTATGCCTCGATCAGCCAGTTCGAGGGGCAGGTAGCGGTATTCAACCTGCCGGACGCGCACGGGCAATGCTCTACCAACCTGCGCGATATTTTCCCCGAGCCACCGCCGGCCGGGCTGGCACAGAATTGTGGCGAAGCCGGTGTGCTGGGGGTGTTGCCGGGCATTGTCGGTTCAATCCAGGCGTTGGAAGCGATCAAGATCCTGAGCGCAGTGGGAGAACCCTCGATCAACCGATTGATGCTCTTTGATGCCTTGAGCCTGCAACTTCGCCAAGTGTCGGTCCGCCACCGCGCCAGCAACCCGCTCAGTGGGGAGCAGCCGCGGATCCGGCAGCCTCAGGCCATCGAGGCCAATTGCGCGGTGGCGGTTGGCGCGCAGTACGCTATTTCGCCCCAGGCACTGGAACAACGCCTGCTCAGCGACACTGTGCTGCAACTGATTGATGTGCGGGACGGTCACGAGCACCTGACGATGTCCCTGGGCGGGATCAACATTCCTTTGAGCGAGTTGCCTCAACGCCTGGCCCAGACAGTGGCTGGCGTTGAGACGGTGATTTACTGCAAAAGCGGCGTGCGCAGCTTGAAAGCCTTGCATGCCATCAGCGCCGCCGTCGGCGAAGGCCGTTGCCGCAGTTTGACCGGCGGGCTGGACGCCTACGTTGCAGCCGGTTGCCTGGAGCGCCTGCGCCGCGCCGAGGGGGTGCAATGAGTAATCCGTCCCTGGGGGGGCTGGGGCGGGATTTCTACCTGATCCAACTGGCAGCGTTTCTGAACGCGGTGGGCACGCGTTGTGGTCAATTTGCAATCGCCTGGTGGGTGCTGGGAAAAACCGCAGACCCCGTTGCGTTTGCAGGCTTTGTCGCGGTGGCTACCTTGGCGGATGTGCTGGCACGCGCCGTGTTTGGCTGGCTGGGCGATCAGTATGACAGGCACCGCTTGCTCGTAGGCTGCTACGCCATCAGCGCGACGATGACCCTGGTATTGGCTGGCCTGGGCACCCTGGACCTCTACCTGCCCTGGTTGATTGCGGGCTGCCTGGCCATTTCCGGGGTCGCCATCGGCATTCGCGACCCGATCCAGATGAGCCTGACACCCATGCTGGTTGCCACCCATAGGGTCAGCGATGCGGTGCGCCTGAGAAGCATCGTCGGTTCCTCATCTGCGCTGATGGGGCCTCTGGCGGCGGGCATTCTGCTGGGCCCACTGGGCGTGTTGGGCACCCTTTGGCTCAACTCAGTGGCGGTTCTGGTCGCATTGGCGCTGATCGTGCTGGTCAGGGCACCGGCTGCCGGTCCTAAACCTGGCGCTCGGCAACTGTCCTATCTGGCGACGTGGTACACCCGTACCCGTGAGGGCTTTACCGCGCTCTACCGGGTCAAGCCGGAATGGAACCTCAGCCTGCTGGCGTTCATTGTCAACTTCTCGTTGTATCCACTGTTCGCCGTGCTGTTCCCGGTGTTGATCAATGGCTATTTCCCCCAGGACTTGTGGTTGATCGCCGTCACCGAAGGCGCCTTCGCGGTGGGCCTGCTGGCCGGCAGCCTGTTCCTGGTCAGACGCGCCAATGAGCGTTGGGGCCGGCCCGGTGTGGTATTTGGCGGCTTTCTGCTGGTGGGGCTGGCGATGGTGGGTTGTGGGCTTTTCAGCCAGTTCTTTCACGCCAGGCCCGGTTGGTTCGCCGGGGTAACGGTGCCCTTGTTGTTTATCGCAGGCATTGGCCTGGTCATGGTGACCGTCAATACCTCAACCGTGCGAATGCTGGCTACCCCCGACAATTACCGCAACCGGATCGGGTCAGCGACCTCGTTTGTGTCCGGCATGGTCATCCCTTTCGGGGCGCTGGTCGGTGGCGCGTTCGCTGAAACGCTAGGCGTGGGTTACGCCATGGCTACCTTGGGTTTGCTCATCGTTCTGGCAGCCCTGCCGTGCATGTTCAGTGGGGTACTGGTGCGTGTCCTGGGCATGGGCGATGAACAGATCAAGAACATCTACAAGGATTTTTACCCTGATGCTTTCCCGGATTGAAGGTGAATCATGATGACTGCCACGACCTGCGCCCCTGTGTTCGACGCAAACAATACACCCACCGTGCCGCCGGCTTTCTGGGAGCATTTTGTCAGCCTCTCCCATGACAAGACGCAGCCGGTGGTGCTTGAGCAGGGCGCACTGATAGAGCCACTGCTGAGCCTGGAGGACGCCTTCGACCTGGCCCGAAATGTTGTCGAGTCGGGTGACATGACGGTCAACGCAGATGGGCAGATGCTCAAGCAACCAGCCGTCCCGGGGTTCCCTCACGCCTTTGACGGGTTTGAGCAGTTTGTGCGCGACTTTGCTGCACTCAATCATGCCGATGGCATTACGTTCACCCGTGATTATTGCTTAAAGCACTCCGGTACCGTTGCGACGAAACTGCGCGCGTTTACCCATGGCTACAGCGAGCGCTACGGCATGCCTTACCCGGGTGCCAACGCCGTATTTATCGGCGGCCGATACCGGTCGACCTGGATCGGCCTGCATAACGACTCATGCGATACCTTCCTGTTTCCGTTGTATGGGCGCAAACGCATGATGATCTGGCCTCCGGCGTATTTCGATGAAATGGCCCTGGAGAAAAAGTCTGCGCTCAATGGGGTGTGCTTCGGGCATATCGATGTCACGCCCTACGCCGCCGATGCCACCATTTACGAAGTCGGGCCAGGGGAGATTTTCTTCATTCCCGCCGGGTGGTGGCACTACAACAAGCTTGATGAGCTGGAAACCACGCTCACCGTGTCGGTTGGCATGTTCAGTCATGGCACGGCACAGGGCTTCTGTGAAAACCCGATCAAGGCCGCAATGGTGTCCAGGGCCGGTACTGCGCTGACGGGCGCGATTGCCCAGGTGCCAGGCGGGGTATTCGAATCGTTGGCCGACGTGGCACTGCCATTGCCAGTGGCGCAGTTCGTCGATTCGATTCGCGACAACAGCAAAATCCAGATGCTGCTCAAGTTGTCCGCCAACGGCATTATTCGCGACCGCACCTTGGGGCGCCCCGGCGGGGCCGAGTGCTGGCAGCGGGTGGTCCGGGCGAGGGCTGACAGCCCGTTGTACTTGCTGGCGCTGGATCAAGAGGCGGGGTTGCTGTTTGCGGGGGGCGCGATGTTGCGTGTTCAGCCGTTACCGGCTGTGCGTGCGCTGATCAATGTATTGCAGGGCGGGGCGCCAATAACCCTGGCTGAGGCGCTGCCGGAACAGGCCGGCAATGAACACCTGCACTCAGTGGTGCGCTGGTTGTATGAGCAAGCCGCGATCGACGTGTTTACCTGAGCGTGTGCTGGCGTAGCGGTCATGGCCGCTACGCCTCGCGCATCAGATATGGCCTTGGGCTACGGCATAAGTTACGGCTTGAACTCGATTACAGGCGCCAATCTTTTTTTGGATATTGCGCAGATGAAAGTTCACTGCGTCGGCAGTCACATTCAATATGCGGCCAATCTCTTCTGAAGTTTTTCCGTCTGCCGTCCAGCGCAGGACTTCTTTTTCTTTATGGCCGAACTCAATATCGAGGGTCTGAGTCAGTGCATCTTCCAATTCGAAGATGTGGTAGCCGACGGTCTCGGCGAATGCTTTGAGCAGCGGTTTCAGGCTGTCCAGTTCCACCTCTTCAATGCTCCTGGTCTGGCGTGAAAGAGACAGGAGGGCGATATAGCCGCGGGTATTGAACGACGGTTGTGCAATGCCAACATTAAGTTGATGTGCCTTGGCATCTGACCAGAATTGCGGGCACTCTTCAAACAGCGCGTCAGACCAGCAAACAGGCTCGGAAGAGACCTTGCAATGACGGACGGTGGGGTCGATAACGGCGTAGTTCTGCTCTTTGTAGCGTTGAATCCATTGGCTTGGATAGTTGCCATAAAGATGGATTTTTGGCCGCGTGAAGGGCGTTGTTTCGCATACGGCGTAAGCGAAAAAGTCAAAGCCTATGGTGTGGGTAAATACGCGGGCCGATTCGATAAAGTCAGTCAGCGGCTGTGAGGTTGCGCAGTGTTGATTGAGTTGTCTTATCCATGACGTATAACGCTCCATATACTGGGCTCCATTTTATAAAAATGCAGTTCAGTATAGTTACATTTTGAAATATATGTAAATGTGAAGATTCGCGACTGCACTTTGCAGTCGCAATATCAATGACTTATTACTTGTGTGCCCAAGCCCTGCGCGGATGGGTTACACGGCGAACGTTGCAAAGCTCACGCCCGCACCGGCCGGACGTACATCCTTGAGGAACGAATCCTTGTCCGCGCTCAGCTCCAGGGTAATTTCCGGCTTGCGCTTGCCTGCATTGCGTACCACCAACCCTTCCAGCTTTTCACGCAGGAACACAGTCGGCACCTTCAGGTGCAACAACTGGTCAGTCTCGGCGTTGTGCATCAGCAGATGAATCCACTCGTACTGGCCCACGGCAATCCGCGCCACGGGCAGATCGAACCACCAGATGTTGCGCTTGTGGTCCAGGTCGGTGAAATGGCAGTTGTTGACGCCGAGTACGGCACCGCCCAGTTCCTGGTTTCTGCGGGCGATAGCCTGTGCTTTATTGAGTTTCATAACCTTCCTACGGATCTGTTATTCAGCGTTGTAGCCTGAATCTGCCGGGCATTCTCGTGGGTTGGGCACAAAACATAAAGCCAAACCTGTGGTGGGCGATGAAATGCCCCGAAAATAAATGAAACTCTGCCGCTTCGCTTCGAGTCAACCGCTACGTAATGACCAAAACCCTCGATTGTTCCAGGAGAAATACCATGAGCAGCACATCGGATAAGGCAAAAGGTTTGGCGAACGAAGCAGTCGGCAACATCAAGCAGGGTATCGGCAAAGTCACGGACAACGACAAGCTGCGTGCTGAAGGCGTGATCCAAGAGAAAAAAGGTGAAGCGCAGCAGGCAGTCGGCAAGACCAAAGACGCGGTGAAAAAAGCCACCGAGTAAGGCGTTCTGCTGGTTTTACCCAGCAGTCTGGCGGCCATCTACGGATGGCCGTTTTTGTGTGAACGGTTGCAACTAAACTTTGGAAATTGTTTCAAAGTCGCCAAATGGGCTACTTTGATGTAGAAAACGGCCCCTGAGTCGCCCACGAACTCAACCTCTTTGCGGCGAAAGGAGACGCTATGATTTTTCCGGTACTCGATGGTCTCAAGCTGCACAAGGTGCTGATGCGCACCGTCACTGAATTTATCGATGACGAGATGCCGACTTACGCTTCGGCACTGGCCTATCAGATGCTGTTCTCGTTGTTCCCCTTCCTGCTGTTTCTGATCGCCCTGATCGGTTTTCTGCATCTGCCGGACTTCTTCACCTGGCTGCGCCTGCAGTCGGAACTGGTGTTGCCGCCCCAGGCGCTGGAGCAGGTCAACCCGGTGATTGACCAGTTGCAGCAGTCCAAGGGTGGCTTACTTTCGGTCGGTATCGTGATTGCGTTGTGGACAGCCTCTGCGGGCGTGCGCCTGATGATGAGCGCGATGAACGCCGCCTACGACGTCGTTGAAGGCCGGCCGATCTGGAAGCGTTTTCCGCTGTCGATTTTCTACACCGTCGGCATCGCCGGCATGTTGCTGGCCGCTGCCGCGCTGATGGTGCTGGGCCCGCAGGTCATGGAGTGGCTGGCCGGGCAGATCGGCATGCAGGAATTCGTCGTCACCCTGTGGACCATCCTGCGCTGGCCATTGATCGTGATCCTGCTGATGTTCGCCGTGGCACTTATGTACTACGTGATGCCTGATGTTGAACAGAAATTTCGGTTCATCACCCCCGGTTCGGTATTGGCGGTGGTGGTGTGGATCGTTGCGTCCCTGGGCTTTGGCTACTACGTCAAAACCTTTGCCGACTACAACGCCATGTATGGCAGTATCGGTGCGATCATTGTCCTGCTCCTGTACTTCTATATTTCCGCCGCGGTGTTGTTGCTGGGTGCGGAAATGAATGCCGTGATCGAACATATGTCGGCCGAAGGCAAGGACCCGGGTGAAAAGGAATTCGACGAGCCGGGCCATGCCGGTGAAAAACAGCACGTCTCTGGCCTCGGCCGCGACCACTCCAAGCCCACTACTGATGAAGTCTGATCAATGATCCGTGAAATCCTGAAAATGGGCGATGAGCGCCTGCTGCGTATCGCCCCGCCGGTGCCGCCGGAAATGTTCGACAGCCCCGAGTTGTGGCAACTGATCGACGACATGTTCCAGACCATGGAGCACGTGGGCGGTGTTGGCCTGGCTGCACCGCAGATTGGTGTCGACCTGCAATTGGTGATCTTTGGTTTCGAGGCCAGCGAACGCTACCCTGAAGCGCCGCCGGTGCCGCAGACCATTCTGATCAACCCGCTGATTACGCCGCTGAGCCCGGTGCTGGAAGAGGGCTTCGAAGGCTGTCTGTCCGTGCCCGGTTTGCGCGGCGCCGTAAACCGTTACCAACAGATCCGCTACGAAGGTTTCGATCCCAAGGGCGAGCCGATTGTGCGTTTTGCCGATGGCTTTCATGCACGGGTGGTGCAGCATGAATGCGACCATCTGATCGGTCGGTTGTATCCGTCGCGGATCACCGACTTCAGCAAGTTCGGGTTTATCGACGTGATGTTCCCGGAGTTGGACCCAACGGCTGACGAATAACTCTGGCCATAACGCCGCTCCCACATGGGATCAGTGTTTATTCAGGACTGGGGCATTGAGCCCCATCGCAATCATCGGCTTATTGCGCTTGTAACGCACCAGCCGTTCACTCAGCGATTGCGGCAAAACCGTTTCCTGGCTGAACCCCATGCCCCGATACAACCCTTCCAGGTCCGGATGGCACAGCAACCAGACCGTTTCCTCACAACCTGCCACGGCCTCTTCAATCAGTCGCGCCGCCAGCCCCTGGCCACGATAAGTCGGCGCCACAAACACCCCCGTGAGCCACTGCCCACCCACCACCGGGCTCAAGCACAAGCCGGCCACGATCTCGCCCTCCCGCGCTACCCACAAACGGCCGCCCTTGAGCGCCTTCATCGATGAATTGTGGCTACGGTAAAACTTGTTCAGCAGTGGCCACAGAGGCTCTGCCAGCAGTTCAATGTGCAATGGGTGCATGGCGTTCAGGCAAGCGTTATTCAGGGCCGGGGATTATAAGCGCCTTCTGCCCGGCAATAGGTGGTATACCCAGTGCTACATTCCCTGTTAGCGGAGTACGCATCATGGCCAAAGGTATGGATTCAAAGAAAGCCGCGAAGAAAAAGCCGGCAAAGACCGCGGATGAAAAACGCGCCGACAAGAAGACCAAGAAATCCGAAGCAGGCCTGTTCGGTCACTGAGTTACAAGCTTAGAACCAAACGATCTGCAAGATTTTCCCGCGCCATTGCACAGAGCAGGAAACACCTGCTCTGAGCTGCCGATGACCCACTACCTTGATCTGACCCAACGCCGGGAAATCGAAGCCCTGGCGACGACCTTTGCCGCAAGAACCGAATGGCCGACCTGGTTGCTGTTGATCGGTGTATATGCCGGTTGGTTCGCCGTGATCCTTGGCAGCCAGTGGCTGGGCCTGTGGCTGAGCACATTGTTGCTGATCCCGATCGTGACGCTGTGGCTGTCGGTGCAACACGAACTGCTCCACGGCCACCCAACCCGCTCGTTGTTGCTCAACAAACTCCTCGGCTACGCGCCTTTTGCGGTGTGGTATCCCTACACGCTGTACCGCGACAGCCACCTGTTGCACCACAACGACGACGACCTGACCCTGCCGGGCATCGACCCGGAAAGCCGCTACCTTAATCAGCAGCAATGGGATAACAGCTCGCTGTTCGAACGTGGCGTGCATTGGCTGACCAAGACCGTGCTTGGCCGCTTCCTGCTGGCTGCGCCGTTGGCCATTGGCCGGTTGGCCCGTCATGAGTTTCAACGCCTGCCCCAGGTATGGCCGATGTGGCTGGCCCACGGCGCCGTCACTGGGCTGATGCTGAGTTTCATCGCCGACTACAGTGCGCTTGCGGTGTGGCATTACTTGCTGCTGGTCAGTGTGCCGGCCTTGTCCCTGGCGTCGATCCGTTCCTACTATGAACACCGCCCACACCTGCAACCGGAGCAGCGCACCGTACTCAACGAAGCGTCCTGGCCATGGACCTGGTTGTTTCTCAACAACAACTTGCACCTGGTGCACCACGACCTGCCGAAACTGCCCTGGTACCTGCTGCCCACGGTCTACCGCGCCCGGCGCGAGCAATGGCTGATGCGTAGCGGCGGCTTCCTGGTGCAAGGCTACGGCCAGTTGATCAGCCGTCATGGCCTCAAGGCCATCGACAGCCCCCGGCATCCTTTTGCGTGAGAGATGTTCATGAGTGATCACTACGCCGAACTGCTGATGTATGCCGCGCCCGAACCGGTCCAGCAGGCCAACCGGCAGTGGCTGACGCGCATCCTCGAACACTTGGGCGTGCGGCGTCTTAACGCCGATCACCTCGACTTGCCCAGCCTGTGGCTCGCGCCCGAGTTGCTCATGACCCAAACCTGTGGCTATCCGCTGATGACCCAACTGCGCGGCCAGGTCCGCGTGATCGGCCGCCCGCGCTATGAGCTGCCCCACAGCAGCCACGGCGAACATTGCAGCCTGTTGCTGACTCGCGACGACAACCCACGCCAGACCCTGGCGCAGTTCTACAACAGCCGCGGCGTGATCAACGGCCACGATTCCAACAGTGGCATGAACCTGTTGCGTGAACGCCTGGCGCCATTGCAGCAAGCGGGGCGTTTCTTCGCCAGCGTCGGCATCAGTGGCGCACACCGCGAGAGCCTGCGCTGGCTGCGCGAAGACCGTGCCGACCTCGCGGCCATTGACAGCGTCACCTACGACTACCTCGCCCGTTATGCCCCACAGGAAGTGGCGGGGCTGCGCATCATCACTCGCAGCGCGCCGAACCCGACCTTGCCTTACATCGGCCCGCTGGGCATGAGTGACAGGCACGCGGCCCAGATTCGCCAGGCAATGAATCAGGCGTTGCTGGATTTACCGCAGATTGCCCACACACTCGGCGTACACACCGTGCTGCCGGCCAGCGAAGACGACTACCAAGTGCTGCTGGATTACCAGCAACAGGCTGCGAACGCGGGCTACGTGAAACTTTATTAGGTTATATAAAAATACCTTTTAAATATTATTAAAGAATAAGCCGCCTTGCTAGGATCGCTGCACCGGAACACCGGACATAACGCGCAACCTACTTAAGAAGGAGCCACTATGTCCGGCGCCGACACAGCTCACCGCGACTATGTGGGCGCATTATTCCGCAGTCATTACGCCTGGCTATGCAGCCGTTTGCACCGTCACCTCAACTCCCGTGCGCACGCCGAAGACATCGCCGCCGATACATTTGCCCAGCTCCTTGGGGTATCCGGCGTAGCGCCGATCCGTCAGCCCCGCGCCTTGCTGACCACCATTGCCCAGCGCCTGATGTACCAGTTTTGGCGTCGCCGTGACCTGGAGCGCGCCTATCTCGACGGCCTGGATTTCGACGAAACCGCCAGCACGCTCTCTGCGCAAGACCTTGCGCAACAGCTCGAAGCCTTGCAGGCCATCGAGCAATTTCTCGACCGCCTGCCGGCCAAGGTCAAGGCGACCTTTTTACTCGCCCGCCTGCATGGCCTGACTTACCCCGAGATCGCCGTCGAATTGGGGATATCCCAGCGTTCGGTCAGTGACTACATGGCTCGCGCCTTGAGCCGATTTTGAAGACTGCATCCATCACGTGTTGTGAACCGACTGACCAAGAGGCAAGCGATGAAAAAACTGAAAAACCTGCTGGGTTCGCTGTTGGTACTCACCGCCCTGGCCCAAACGGCCGTGGCCACCGAAGCCGGTAAACCCATCCACTTCGGCGATATCACCTGGGAGAGCGGCAGCCTGATCACCGAGTTGCTGCGCCTGATCGTCGAGAAGGGCTACGATCTGCCCACCGACACCTTGCCCGGCAGTACCGTGAGCCTGGAGGCGGCCTTGGCCAAGGACGATATCCAGGTGATCGGCGAAGAATGGGCCGGGCGCAGTCCTGCGTGGGTCAAGGCCGAGAGTGAAGGCAAAGTGTTCGGTCTGGGTGACACCGTCAAAGGTGCCACCGAAGGCTGGTGGGTGCCCGAATACGTGATCAAGGGCGACGCCGAGCGCGGTATCAAGCCATTGGCGCCAGAGCTCAAGTCGGTGGCGGATCTGGCCCGCTACAAGGACGTCTTTCGCGACCCTGAAGACCCAAGCCGTGGGCGCTTCCTCAACAGCCCCACCGGCTGGACCTCGGAGATCGTCAACAGTCAGAAACTCAAGGCCTATGGCCTGACCGACAGCTTCGTCAACTTCCGCACCGGCTCCGGCGCGGCGCTGGATGCCGAGGTGGCGTCGTCGATCCGGCGCGGCAAACCCGTTTTGTTTTATTACTGGTCGCCCACGCCGCTGCTGGGCCGCTTCAAGCTGGTCAAACTGGAGGAGCCCGCGTTCAACGCTGACGCCTGGAAAACCCTGGCTGACGCCAACCACCCACACCCCGTTGGCACGCGTTCGTTGCCGGCGCACCTGGCCATTGGCGTGTCGGCACCGTTCAAGGCGCAGTACCCGCAACTGGTCGCGTTCTTTGAACAAGTCGACTTGCCGATTGACCTGCTCAACAGCACGCTGGCGCAGATGAGCGAGAAGCGTCTGGCGCCGCGCCAGGTGGCGCTGGCGTTCCTCAAGGAACAGCCGCAGGTCTGGGAGCCATGGGTGCCGGTGCCGGTCGCCGCCAAGGTAAAGGCTGGTCTGTAAGCAAGTTCTGCGCTGCCAGCGTCCTGCTGGCAATGCTGGCTGATTGATGGCCTTGCATAGCGCCAAGCCCTGTCTATGCTCACTCAGAACCGTTAATGACGCTGGCATGTGAAGCGTTTGAATGGTTGTGTCCCCATGAAAGTTTGTCAGCACTATCCAACTCAAGAATGGAATGCGCCTACAGGCGCCGGGACTCAAGGGTGATCTGACCATGTTTAACCGCCAGCACAAATCCGACCTGCAACAAATCCAGCACTTTTCCTGTGCGCTCACCGAAGCCAACGCCAAGCTCGCCGCCATCAGCCGTTCCATGGCGATGATCGAGTTCGACCGCACGGGCGTGATCCTCGATGCCAACGAGAATTTCTGCAAAACCATGGGCTACAGCGTCGAGGAAATCCGTGGTCAACATCACCGCCTCTTTTGCGAGGATGCCTACACCCATACCGACGAATACAGCAAGTTATGGCGCGACCTGGCGCGGGGCGAAGCGCTCAGCGGCACCTTCATGCGTTTGAACAAGCGTGGCGAGCAAGTGTGGCTCGAAGCCAGTTACATGCCGGTGCTGGACAGCGACAACCAGGTACGCAGTGTGATCAAGGTCGCGTCGGATATTTCTGCACGGGTGCACCATGAACACGAAAACCAGAGCCTGATCGACGCCATCAGCCGCTCCATGGCCGTGATCGAGTTCACCCCGCAGGGTCAGATCCTCAATGCCAACGACAATTTCCTGCGCACCGTGCAGTATTCACGCGAGGAAATCATCGGTCAGCACCACAGCATGTTCTGTCATCGCAATGAAGTGGAGTCGCCAGCCTACAAAGCTTTTTGGGCTTCGCTCAATCGCGGCGAATACCATTCCCATCGCTTCGAGCGCAAAAACAAATTCGGCAAAACCTTGTTTCTGGAGGCGTCCTACAACCCGATCTTCGATACCAACGGGCGCCTGTACAAAGTGGTGAAATTTGCCAGCGACATCACCGACCAGGTCACCACCCTGCGCACCGCCGCCGATTCGGCCCACGCCACCTCCGTACAAAACGACGCCTGCGCCCGCAAGGGCTCGCAGGTGGTGCAGCAAACGGTACAGATCATCGAGGCCATCTCCAGCGACCTGAACCAGGCCGCCCACAGCATCGACGCGGTCAACAAACAGTCCGACATCATCGGTGCCATCGTGCAGACCATTCGCAGCATCGCCGAACAAACCAACATGCTGGCGCTCAACGCCGCGATTGAAGCGGCACGAGCCGGCGAGCATGGACGCGGGTTCGCAGTGGTGGCCGATGAAGTGCGCAGCCTCGCAGCACGCACCAGCCAGGCCACGATCGAAATAGTGGATGTGGTGCGCAAGAACCACGACCTGTCATTGAGTGCGGTGACGAGTATGCAGGCGAGCTTGAGCCGCACGGGGCTCGGCGTGGAACTGGCCAATGAAGCGGGGCAGGTGATCCTGGAGATCCAGGAAGGCTCGCGGCATGTGGTGGACGCGATCAGTCAGTTCAATTCGACGCTGCAACTGCAATAGCAATAGCTGCAAAGCCGTCTGTAGGCGCGAGTTTGCTCGCGAAAAACTCAAGGACGCCGCGTTCATTCTGGATGTGCGCGTCATCGTTGACGACCTTCGCGAGCAAGCTCGCTCCTACAGGGGATGGCCTTAGATCGCAGCCAGGGTTTCTTTCACCGCCTGCGCCTGAGGGTCAGTCGTTTTCGCTGCTACCTGCTGCGCTTGCTGCTGCTTGAAGCGCTCGGACACTTCCTTGGCAAATGCCTGCTGTTGCTCGGCTGGCATGGCGTTCAGCTCTTCCAGGGTCAGGCCCCGTTCTTTGAGCAATTGATCACGGATGCGTTCGGCCGGCGTTTTAGTCATGTAGTCGGTGAACTCACTGCGTGCTGAACCGGCCTGCATCTGCACGCGGGTCTTGGCGAAGGCCTCGTCGATACGGTCGCTGTTGTTGTCCAGTGCCTTCTGCGCCGCCGGTAGCGTGACGCTTTGCTGCGCAACTTGCAGGGCACCGCTGTACAGCGCGCTGGCGGCGGCGTTAGCGGGGTCCATGTCGGGGCGCTTGAGTTGCTGGACGGTCGATAGGGCTTGGGCGTTGTTGTTAACCAGCATGATGGGGCACCTATGAAAGTGTTCGGTGCGACGGTTCCAGCAAGTTACATGCCGGTTGCACTATCCCCTTGTTTACGGGGGGATGGCGTGGCCGTTGGGGCGAAAGCGCTGCCGCTGGCGGCCAATTGTTGCCGTTAATGGCACATGTTTTTCAGTACAGGAGTACTCGCTCGCATAGCGCGGACACGGACGGCGGGCTCAGTAAGTAATCGCAATTTCAAATGCTTGAAAGGCATCATCCTGCGGATGGTAGCCCAACACCCGCGTGGTTTCGCTCAGATCCAGACGCTTGAAGCGATTATTGGAAATGCCATGGGCGATCAAATGCTTCACGCCCTCGACCTCGACCGAGCGTTGCAACAACTGCACCGCATCCCGCGGGCTGAGCCAGGCGCTGAGGTCGCGGGCGTTGTTCAGCTCGTGGGTTTCGGGGAATTCAAAGGCGCCGATACGCAGGGCGATGGTCGACAGCGGCGTCTTGGCTGCGTAGTAGCCACACAGTGCCTCGCCGTAGCATTTGCTCACGCCATACAGGTTGGCGGGCATCACCGGCATACCCGCAGTGATCTGGCGATCCACCGGGTAGCCTTCGATGGTTTGCGCGCTGCTGGCCAATACCAGGCGCTGCACGCCGGCAACCACGGCGGCTTCGAACAGGTAGGTGGTGGCGAGGATGTTATTGGGCAGCAGTTCGTCGAACGAGGCGCTGGCATGGGGGATGCCCGACAGGTGCACGATCACGTCGATGCCTTCGAGCAGGGTAGCGAGGCTGGATTTATCGCTGAGGTCGGCGTGTACGAAGCGGTGTTCACCCAGGTCGAAGTCCGGCGCGAGGCGGTCGGTAAGCGTGAAGCGGTAACGATCCTTTGATGCTTGGAAAAATGTCTTGCCGATTCTGCCGCAGGCGCCGGTGAGTAGTACGTTGAGTCCGTTCACGGTGTAGTCCCTGTTTAGTTGTGGCCGTCGAGGGCGAAGGTGTGGAAACCTGCGTGCTGGCCGAGCCGCTGATAGTAAGCAGCAATGGCGGGGTAGGGTGGACGCTGCATCGGCGTCACCTGCCAGCGGTGTACCGAGAGGCCGATGAGGATGTCGGCGAGGGTGAACTCATCGCCGGCTACATACGCGCCGGTTTTGGCCAACTGTTGTTCGAGAATGCCCATCCTGTCGTTCCACCGCTGCACGGCGGTGGCAATCTGCGCAGCGTCCAGGCGATCCGGGTTGTTGCGCACCAGTGCGGTGAACGCGTCGCCCCAGGCGCGGTTGAGTTCGACGGCTTGCCAGTCAATCCATTGCTCGACGCGCGCTCGTGGCGCGGGTTCGACGGGCAGCAGGTCGCTGCGTTGATAGAGGCCGACCAGGTAGCGGCAGATGGTGTTGGATTCCCATAGCGCGCCATGGTCGTCGATCAAGACGGGGATTTGGGCGTTGGGGTTCAAGGCAAGGAATTCGGCGGACTGCGTGGGCTTGAAGCCGATGCCCCAGTCTTCACGCACGTAGTCGATGCCCAGTTCCTGGCAGGTCCACAACACTTTGCGCACGTTGATGGAGGACGTGCGGCCCAAGATTTTCAGTGAATGTCCCATGGTGCTTCCCTGGCGATGGAAAGTGGTCAATCTAGCAGGGGTAAAGTGGGCACGGTTAAAAAATGTGGGAGGGAGCAAGCCCCCTCCCACATCTGGACCGAGTAAGGTCTCAGCAGCGCGGGGTGTGCTGGTCCATGGCTTTGCCTACCAGCAATACGCTCAGCTCGCTCAGTTGATGAATGGCCAGGGCCACATCACGGTGTTTGCCGGTGAGGTCATCGGACAGGTCGAGCAGCAAGGTGCTGACGGAGCAGACGGTTTCGTAGCTGTTGATCAGCAGGGTTTCGGTCGGGGTATCGGGGACGACGGTAAAAAGGGTCGTTGGCGGACTGGTTGTAACCTTGCTCATAAAAGGTGTTCCTTAATGTGGCTACACCTCGTCGCTACTAAACGAAGGGGTGGCAGCTGTACGCAGGTTAGTAGACCGGTGAACACCCAAAGCCGGCGCACCCGGAGGTGCCCTACGCACAGCCGCCATCGAACATAGGAGAGGCTCGTGCACTTAGGATGCTCAAATTCAGGCTACTAAACCCGATCACCGAGAAATTCAGCGACCGGCAAACCTTAAAGACCGCCACCCAGGCGCACAAGCCGGCGGATTCTGACGTAAGCGTAGGTAATGGAGCAAGGCACTTGCCGCGATGTCAGCCGCTTCCTACAGCCGTCCTACGTGCTCTCCCGCACCTGCAACTCAAACCCCATATCCACCACCGGCTTGGCAATCTTGTTGCCCGCCATGATCGTCAGCAAATGCTCCGCAGCCCGTCGGCCAATCGCCTCACGCGGCGTGCTGATGCTGCTCAGGCGCGGCACCATGAATGACGACGCGGGCAAGTCGTTGAAGCCCAGCACCGCCACCCGCTCTGGCACCTTGATGCCGTGACGCATGGCTTCAAGCAAGGCGCCCTGGGCCAGGTCATCGTTGCCAAAGAAGATCGCATCCACATCCGGATGTGCTGCCAGCAATTGCAGAAAAAGTTCGCCGCCCAGGCCCACGGAGGAGGGGCGTGGCGTCAGCAGTTCCAGTGCCGGGTCGTACATGCCCGCCTGTTGCAAGGCGCGGCGGAAGCCTTCACCGCGCAACAACGTGCGCTGATCCAGTTGCGCGCCGATGTAGGCCAGACGCTTGCGCCCACGGGAGAGTAAATGTGCCGCCGCTGTTTCACCGGCAGCCAGTTGCGAGAAGCCCACGCAGTTCACGCCGGCGTTGGGGTCCAGGTCCATCATGTACACGCAGGGCACATTGCTGGCTTCGACCATCCGTCGGGCGCTTTCGGTGCGATCGAACCCGGTCAACAACAATCCCCGCGGCTGGTAGGCCATGTAGTTACGCAGCAGGTTCTCTTCCTCATCGCGCGAATAATGGGAGTTGCCGATCAGCACTTCAAAGCCCTTGGGCCGCAGCACCTGGTGGATGGCCTCCAGGGTTTCGATAAACAACAGGTTGGACAGCGACGGCACCAGCACCACCACCGAATGGCTCTGGGCCGACGCCAGGGCGCGGGCGGCGGGGTTGACCACGTAGCTGAGTTCAGCGGCGGCCTGTTGGACTTTTTCCACCAGGTCGGTGGCCACCGTGCTGATGCCGCGCAGGGCGCGGGAGGCCGTGATCGGGCTGACCCCGGCCAGGCGTGCAACTTCATTAAGGGTAGGGCGACCCGTCGTGCGGGTATTTTTATCGTTCTTGGAGGTCATCAGGCGGCTTGCCAAACAAAAATCGAGGCACTAAGGTAGCGCTGTCTCCAAAGGGCTGCAAATTATTGAATCCAGGGTTGCCTGATCCGGTTCGAATGATTGGAGCAGATGCACGCGTCACTCCATAAAAATGACAAGTCGGCGCGGGAAAAGCCTGTTTTTGCACTAGCCTTATGCTGTGCAAAGGTAGCGCTATCTGCGTCCTGAGGTGTTTCATGAGTCAACCTGTTACCGCCCTGGTCATCATGGGTGTTTCCGGCTGTGGCAAGTCCAGCGTCAGCGAAGCCCTGTGCCGCCTGAACGGCGCCACGGCCATTGAAGGCGACAGCTTTCACCCCGCCGCGAACATCGACAAGATGAGCGCCGGCCACCCCCTCAACGACGACGACCGCGCCGGCTGGCTCGACATCCTGTGCGATGAACTGCGCCGCTCGCTCAAGGCCGGCGAGCATCCGGTGCTCACCTGTTCGGCCCTGAAAAAGAAATACCGCGACCACCTGCGCGAAGCTGCGCCGGGCCTGGGCTTTGTGTTTCTGGAGCTGACCCGCGAGGTGGCCGCCGACCGCGTGTCCCATCGTCCCGGCCATTTTATGCCGGCAAGCCTGATCGACAGCCAGTTCGCCACCCTTGAATCGCCCAAGGGCGAGCCGCTGACCCTGGCCCTCAACGCCAGTGAAGACAGCGTCGAGGAACTGGCCGAGCAGACCAATACCTGGTGGCTCAAGCACGGCTTTGAACCTACTCATTAATTTTTTGCCGGAAAAGATAGCGCTATCCCCGGCAGAAAATTCAACACCCGCTTTAATAACAACAACAAACAGGAGAGACCCCCCATGTTTGGCATGTCCCACGAGTCTTACCTGCTGCTAGATGCAGTAGTCACTATCATCGGGTTGATCGTACTGATCACCAAGTTCAAGGTGCACCCGTTCATTGCACTGATCATCGCGGCCGGTTTCCTCGGCCTGACCTCGGGCATGCCCGTGGACAAGATCATCAAGGCGTTCCAGGACGGTTTCGGCGGCGTGCTCGGCTTTGTCGGCATTATCCTCGCGCTGGGCACGATGCTCGGCAAGATGATGGCCGAATCCGGCGGTGCCGATCAGATCGCCCAAACCCTGATCCGCGCCTTTGGCAAAGAGAAGGTCCAGTGGGCGATGATGTTCGCCGCGTTCCTGGTGGGCATCCCGCTGTTCTTCGAAATCGGCTTTGTGCTGCTGATCCCGTTGGTGTTCATCGTGGCGCGGCGTACCGGTGTGTCGCTGATCAAGATCGGCATCCCGCTGCTGGCCGGCCTGTCGGCGGTACACGGCCTGGTGCCACCGCACCCGGGCCCGTTGCTGGCCATCGGCGTGTTTGGCGCAGACATCGGCAAGACCATTCTGTACGGCCTGATCGTCGCACTGCCGACCGCCATCATCGCCGGCCCGATCTTCGGTACGTTTATCGCCAAGTACATCCCCGGCAATCCGTCTCAGGAGCTGGTGGACCAACTGGCCCGCGAAACCGATAACAAATCGTTGCCCAGCTTCAGCATCACCCTGATCACCGTGCTCTTGCCGGTATTCCTGATGCTGCTCAAAACCTTCGCCGACATCGCCTTTGCCGAAGGCAACGTGGTGCGCAACTGGATGGACATGATCGGCCACCCGATCACCGCACTGCTGCTGGCGTTGCTGTTGTCGCTGTACACCTTTGGCCATCGCCAGGGCATCCATTCCAAGCAGATCCTCAAGTTGCTCGACGCCAGCCTGGCGCCGACCGCTGCGATTATTCTGATCATCGGTGCCGGTGGTGGCTTCAAGCAGATGCTGGTGACCAGCGGCGTGGGTGATGTGATCGGCCATATGGCAGTCAACGCACAGATCAACCCGATCCTGCTGGCGTGGCTGGTGGCGGCGGTGATTCGGATTGCCACCGGTTCAGCGACGGTGGCGACCATTACCGGTGCAGGCATTGTGGTGCCGGTGGTCGGCATGATCCCTGGGGTTAACCGCGAGTTGCTGGTACTGGCGACGGGCGCAGGTTCGTTGATCCTGTCTCACGTCAACGATGCGGGGTTCTGGCTGGTCAAGCAGTACTTCAACATGACCGTGGCCGAGACGTTCAAGACCTGGACGGCGATGGAGACCATCCTGTCGATCGTGGCGCTGATCTTCATCATGTTGCTGTCGTTGGTGGTGTAAGCCACACCCCAAAGCAAGAGTGGGAACTGATCAAGTGTGGAAGCTGGCTTGCCTGCGATGACGGCCTGCCAGCCCACGCCAATCTACCTGACACTCAGCGATCCAACTGTGGGAGCTGGCTTGCCTGCGATGACGGCCTGCCAGCCCACGCCAATCTACCTGACACCCCGCAATCAAACTGTGGGAGCGGGCTTGCTCGCGAAGGCGGCCTCGCAGTCAACACAGTTGGACCGTGTACATATCCATTCCTGCGGTAACGGCCACCTAGGGTTCCGCTCTGACAGCGGCTCACTTTTGAAAAAAAGCGCAAAAGTAAGCAAAACGCTCTTGCCCCACCACTCGGCACCTCGCCTAGGCTCGGTGTGCCCGAACGCAGGCTTGAATTCGTGCGTAACCCGGCGTCCTGCCGGGTTACCCACGAATTCAAGCCTGCGTTCGGCCAGCGTGGTTTAACGGGGCGCCTGAGATCAAGATCAAAAGCAGATCAAGATCAACAGCGACTCGCTTCGCATCGTGGTTACCGTTGAGCGCTACAGAGTTGTGTAGATACCTATGCTGCGATAGCGGTAGTGAATCCAACACTGCCATCGCAGGCAAGCCAGCTCCCACATTGATTGGGTTTCTTCAGGTGGAT
Organism: Pseudomonas paralactis; assembly: GCF_001439735.1. Taxonomy (GTDB): domain Bacteria; phylum Pseudomonadota; class Gammaproteobacteria; order Pseudomonadales; family Pseudomonadaceae; genus Aquipseudomonas; species Aquipseudomonas paralactis. The sequence goes on along the minus strand of NZ_JYLN01000011.1, from coordinate 68,115 downwards.
CAGGTCAGGCCTTGCTGACCAACCCATCCGCCCTGAACATCCCGCGAATCCCGCGCACGGCCTGGCGAATGCGGTCCTGGTTCTCGATCAGCGCAAAGCGCACATGATCATCGCCATACTCGCCAAAGCCGATCCCCGGCGACACACACACCTTCGCTTCCAGCAGCAGCTTCTTGGCAAACTCCAGCGAGCCCATGGCGGCGTACTGTTCGGGAATCTTGGCCCAGACGTACATCGACGCCTTGGGGTTCTCCACCATCCAGCCCAGCTCATGCAGGCCCTTGACCAGCACATTGCGGCGCTGGCGGTACTGCTCGGCGATGTCCTTGACGCACTGCTGATCACCTTCCAGCGCCGCAATCGCCGCGACTTGCAGCGGTGTGAAGGTGCCGTAGTCGTGGTAGCTCTTGATCCGCGCCAAGGCGTTGACCAGTTCCGGGTTGCCTACCATGAAGCCGATGCGCCAGCCGGCCATGTTGTAGCTTTTGGACAGAGTGAAAAACTCCACCGCGATGTCCTTGGCGCCGGGCACCTGCATGATCGAGGGGGCTTTCCAGCCGTCGTAGACGATGTCGGCGTAGGCCAGGTCGTGCACCACCAGCACATCGTATTGCTTGGCCAGAGCGATCACTCGCTCGAAGAAATCCAGCTCCACGCACTGTGCGGTGGGGTTGGACGGGAAGCCCAGAATCATCATCTTTGGCTTGGGGATCGAACCGCGAATCGCCCGTTCCAGCTCGGCGAAAAAGTCCACGCCCGGCACCAGCGGCACCGAACGCACCTGGGCACCGGCAATCACCGCACCGTAGATATGAATCGGGTAGCTGGGGTTGGGCACCAGCACGGTGTCGCCCTGGTCCAGGGTGGCCAGCATCAGGTGCGCCAGGCCCTCTTTGGAACCGATGGTGACGATGGCTTCGGACTCAGGGTCGATATCCACTTCATAGCGGTCCTTGTACCAGCGCGAAATCGCCCGGCGCAGGCGCGGAATGCCTTTGGAGGTGGAGTAGCCGTGGGTGTCTTCGCGTTGGGCGACGGTGACCATTTTTTCCACAATATGCGGTGGCGTGGCGCCGTCGGGGTTACCCATGCTCAAGTCGATGATGTCTTCGCCGCGCCGACGCGCAGCCATCTTCAGCTCGGCAGTGATATTGAAAACGTAAGGGGGGAGTCGATCTATGCGCGCAAAGCGGCGCGGCGAACCTTGGTCTGCCATTGTTGCCTCGAGGTACGTAAGCGCCCGGAACCGTCCGAGCGACGTCGGCCACTGCGGTGGCCTGCGAGGCAGACAATACGAGTGATGATGGCAAGTTGTCCAGATGTGTAGGAAAAATTTCTACATGGAGTACGGCGCGGATATGCCCCTATACTCGATGCGGGTTTGTTCCCTCATAAGAAGGAGACTGTTCGTATGGATCAGCAGACAAAACAACCGTTGGAGCCACGCATGGAAGCCGGCAAAGCGCTGGTGATCGCCGGTGTGCAAGGGCGGTATTCGAAGGCCACAGTGGGTGATATCCCACGCTTGTGGGAGTTGTTCGACACCTGCATCAAGGACATCAAGAAGCGTGTGGGCGGGGTGACCTATGGGGTATGCCACAACCCGCATCATGGTGAATTCGATTACCTGGCGGGGGTTGAAGTCCCGGCCAAGGGCGATGTGCCGAGCAACTTCGAGTTCATCGAAATCCCGCCGCTCAACTATGCCGTGTTCGCGCATTACGGGCCGGTGCAGGCGCTTGAGCAAACCTACGAGCGCATCATGTTCGAATGGCTGCCGCATTCGGGCTACAAGGTAATGGGCGCGGATTTCGAGCGCTATAGCGCAGATTTCGACGCGAGGAAGGGCACGGGGACGGTGGAAATCTGGCTGCCGGTTGGAGAGCGGGGCTGACTGCGCATTTGATGTCACGTAAACACGACAGGCACGCCTCAAAGTCATGTTTACGTGACATTACCGTTATGGGCTGAATACCCAGCGCAACCGGCGCTCATACCCAACCCGTCCCTTGTAGGCCTCGCCGCTGTCCGCCCATCCCGCCCCCAGATACAGCCCCATCGCCGCCACATTGTCCGTGTCCACTGACAGCTCCAACCCGTTGATCTGCGGCCACGCTTCAAGCGCCATGGCCGGCAGCGCCTGCAAACACGCCTTGCCGAACCCGCGTCCTTGCTGATGTCGATCCACCTGCAACGCGTGCAGTGTGGCGCTGTGTTCATCGGCCCAATGGGGCAGGCACGGGGGGCGTTTGAGCAGGAGGAAGGCGACGGCAATGTCGTCGGCCAGCAGCGCGAAGCCTTTGACCCCAGGGCTTGGGTTGGCCAGCAAGGTATTGAGGGCGCAGTACATATCCCCGCTAAACGGCAGTTGTTCAGGATGAACTTCGATGGCGCCCACTTGCTGTCGTTGCACAGCATTGAGCGCCTCGTAGGCAACAAGGCGGGTTTGCATCGGGCTATCCGAACGGCTGCAAAGAAGGGCGCAGTCTATCGGGTTTGACCGGTGGGAAATTATTTTTCCGTGGTGTGTCGATTTGCTCAAAGGCCATTCGACTAAGGGTGTCTTACGTGATTTTCCATCCCAAGGAGTCATCGCCATGAGCACCGCAATCAACAGCCTGATCGAGCAATGGAAGCAAGCCGTCGTCAGTCGCGACATCGACAAAATTGTCAGCTTTTACGCCGACGATATCGTCTCGTTCGATGCCGTAACCGCTTTGCAATTCAAAGGCAGGGCGGCCTACCGCGCGCACTGGGCAGCGTGCATGGAGCACTGCCCCGGCCCCGGTATCTTCGAGTTTCATGAACTGCACATTGTCGAAGCGCCAGACAGCGCGTTCGCTCACTGGCTGGCCCATTGCGGCGGTGCCGGGCCCGATGGTGAGGTGAAAGCCTGCTGGATGCGCGTGACCGCCGGGTACCAGCGTATCAATGGTCACTGGAAGGTGGTGCACGAACACTGGTCGGCGCCGTTCGATATGCAAAGCGGCACGGCGCTGTTTGACCTGAAACCCTGAGCGTCGCGAACTATAGTCAGTAGTCCGACAACGGAGAACATCATGAAATACCTGTGCCTGATCTACAGCGACGAACAGGTGTTGCACACCTCGCCCGACAGCCCCCATGACTCGGAGTGTTTCGCCTACGCCGAGGCCATCCAGGCCAGCGGGCGGATGCTGGCCGCCGAGCCGCTGGAGCCGGTGAGTACCGCCACCACCGTGCGTATGCGCAATGGCAAGGTGTCGATCACCGACGGGCCGTTTGCCGAGACCAAAGAGCAACTCGCTGGCTTCTATCTGATCGACGCCCGTGACCTTAACGAAGCGCTCCAGGTCGCCGGTGGCATTCCGGCGGCCCGGGTCGGCAGTGTGGAAGTGCGCCCGGTACGCGAACTGAACCTGCCGCAATGACGCTCAGTGGCCAGGTCGAAGCCATCTACCGCAGCGAGTCACGCCGCGTTCTCGCGACGCTGATTCGCGTGCTGGGTGATTTCGACCTGGCCGAGGAGGCGTTGCACGAGGCGTTTTTTGTCGCCGTGCAGCGCTGGCCCGAGGACGGCATACCGGATAATCCACGGACCTGGCTGGTATCGACCGGCCGCTTCAAAGCCATCGACCGCCTGCGTCGGCAGGCGCGGTTTACCCCGTTGCTGCAAGAGCAGGCCGATACGCTGCAAGCAGCTGACTGGAGCGATGACGACGTGGAAGATGACCGCCTGCGGCTGATCTTCACCTGCTGCCACCCCGCGCTGGCGGCCGATGCCCAGGCCGCGCTGACCCTGCGCGAGATCTGCGACCTCAGCACCGAGCAAATCGCCCACGCTTTCCTGGCCACACCTGCCACCATCGCTCAGCGCATCGTGCGCGCCAAGGGCAAGATCCGCGACGCGAAAATTCCTTACCAAGTGCCGTCCCGAGCCGAGTTGCCCGAGCGATTGGACAGCGTGTTGCGCGTGATTTACCTGGTGTTCAACGAGGGCTACACAGCCTCCACAGGAGCGGACCTCACCCGCGAAGACTTGACCCTGGAGGCCATTCGCCTGGGCCGTTTGCTGATGCAATTACTGCCGGAACCGGAGGTGATGGGCTTGCTGGCGTTGATGCTGTTGCATGAGTCGCGAAGGCCCGCCCGCACGTCGGCCACCGGCGAACTGGTGCTGCTGGATGCTCAGGACCGTGGGCTGTGGGATAAGTCTTTGATGGCTGAAGGCTGCGCCCTGGTGGAGCAGGCGCTGACCACCCGGCGCTTCGGGCCCTATTGCTTGCAGGCGGCGATTGCGGCCGTGCACGCCGAGGCAGCCTGCGCCGGGGAAACCGATTGGCGGCAGATTGTCGGGCTCTACGATGTATTGCTCCGGGCTGTGCCGTCGCCGGTGATCGAGTTGAACCGTGCGGTAGCGGTGGCGATGGAGCAGGGGCCGTTGGCGGGGTTGGTGCTGGTAGACAACCTTTTGCAGCGCGGTGAGTTGCAGGACTACCACTTGGCGCATTCGGCGCGTGGGGAGTTTTGCCGGCAGTTGGGGCGGTTTGCCGAAGCCCGCAGCGCGTACGAAAAAGCCTTGTCCCTGACCCAACAGGCGCCAGAAAAACGCTTCATCACGCGACGCCTCGCCGAACTCAAATAGCCAAAACACTGTTATGACGCCCCGCGATCCAATGTGGGAGCTGGCTTGCCTGCGATGACGGCCTGACAGCCAACGTCTCTCTAACTGCCCCCTCTACATTGCACTGCGTTCACTCCAGCATCTTGCCCAGCAACCAGCTCCCCGCAGGCCCCGGCGGCTGTTGCCGAGACCACAGCGCATCGACCGCCACCGAACGCGGCCAACTGCGAACCTTGAGTTCGACCAACTGGTTGCCGCCAAAGCGTTCCACCAGCCAGCGCGGAATGGGTGCCCAACCAAAACCCAGTTGTGCCATCTCCATCAACATCAGGTAACTCGGTGCTGACCATACACGCTGCGTACCGCGGTTTTCATTGGGGTTGATGATGCTCGCCAAGCGCAGCTCACGGTGTTGTTGCAGGGTGTGCGCAGGGACGCTTTTCAGGCTTGCCAACGGATGTTCAGGCGAGACGAACAGCGCGATTTCCGTACGTTCCTCAACGCAGGAGAAGGTTAGATCCGGCGGGTAAACCTCTTGTTTTTCGATAAACGCGATCTGTGCCCGGCCGCTTTGCACCAGCGCGATCAAGTCTTCGCATTCGGCAATCAGGCATTCCAGCTCAAGGTCCGGGTAGCGTTGCTCAAAGGCGGTGAGGGCAATTTCGAATCGGTCCGACTGGTAAGTATCGGACATGGCGATACTCAACCTCGGCTCCAACCCCTGGGATAACTGACTGGCGGCCAGCTCCAGGCGGCTGCTGGCCTCCAGCACCTGTTCGGCCCGTTGCAGCAGAACTTGCCCCGCCGGGGTCAGGGTGGGTTTGCGGCTGCTGCGATCAAACAGCACGACGTCCAGGTCGATCTCAAGGCTGGCCACCGCCGCGCTGACAGTCGACTGGCTTTTGCCGAGCTTGCGCGCTGCGCCAGAAAACGAGCCTTGGGTCGCGGCCTGGACAAATGCCTGGAGCACTTCATGGGAAGCCATACTATCGCCTTGGTCGATGGTTACTGGTTATGAAGTATCGAGACAAAGGCTGATCATGGCAATCATCGTCACTCACGGAGCCGGGTCATGAACCCTACCAAGTCGATTACTGAACGTGTTTTCCAAGCCCTGGGTTTTGAAGGGTTGGCCTTGTTGATCTGTACGCCGCTGTTGGTGTGGATCACCGGCAGACCGGCGCTGGAGATGGGCGCTGTGACCCTGGGCATCAGCCTGTTGGCCCTGAGCTGGAACGTGGTGTTCAACAGCCTGTTCGACCGCCTCAAAACCCACCTGCAACTGGCCAACAGCGGTTGGACCCGAGTGCTGCACGCGCTGCTGTTCGAAGGCGGGCTGATCCTCTTGGCGGTGCCGCTGATTGCCGCCCTGATGAAGATCAGCCTGTTGGAAGCCTTCATCCTCGACATTGGCGTGTTGCTGTTCTTCCTGCCGTACACCTACGTGTACCACTGGGGTTACGACGTGTTGCGCGAGAAATTCGTCGGTAAAACCCCAGTTACCCTGTAGGAGCGAGCTTGCTCGCGAAGATCGCTGACGATAACGCGGGACCTCTGGAAACACGCGGCGCTCTTGAGTATTTCGCGAGCAAGCTCGCTCCTACAGGGGGGCGTCGTTTAGAGGAACATCCCGCCCGACGCTTCGATCCGCTGGCCGGTGATCCAGTGGCTGCCATCGGCCAGCAAGGTCGAAATCGCCCCGCCAATATCGTCCGGCAAACCGGCGCGGCCCAGGGCCGTATTGCTGGCGATCATTGCATTCACCTCGGTGTTGTCACGCACCGCGCCGCCGCCGAAGTCGGTGGCAATCGCGCCCGGCGCCAGGGTGTTCACGGTAATGCCGCGTGGGCCCAGCTCTTTGGCCTGATAACGCGACAGCACTTCGACCGCGCCCTTCATCGCCGCATAGGCCGCGTACCCCGGCAGGCTGAAGCGCGCCAGGCCGCTGGAGATATTGATGATGCGCCCGCCGTCGTTGATCAACGGCAGCAGTTTTTGCGTGAGAAAAAACGGCGCCTTTACGTGGATTGCCACCAACTGGTCAAACTGGGCTTCGGTGGTCTCGACAAAGCTTGCGTGGGTGCCGACTCCGGCATTGTTGATCAGGAAATCGAAGCGATCCACGGCGAACACATCCTTGAGCAACTTACCGATCTGGCCAATGAACGCATCGAAGCTCGCGCTCTGGCTCACGTCCAGTTGCAGCATGGCGGCGCGGCCACCCAATGCCTCTACCTGGGCAACCACGGCTTGGGCTTCGCCCGCGGCGCTGTGGTAGGTGCCGATAATGTCTACGCCTTGGGCAGCCAGGTGCAGCGCAGCGCTTTTGCCCAGGCCACGGCTGGCGCCGGTGATGAGTGCGATTTTACGGGTCATGGTGCAGTCCTCAGCGGTAGTTAGTGGGACTGAGTGTATTTGTCCGCCTATAACGTGATAAACAGCACTATTGCGGAATCACTGGCCGGATAAAGCGAACAATCCCATGAACAAGCTTGAGCTGCTGCGTACCTTCGTGCGCGTGACTGAATTGTCGAGTTTCACCCAGGCGGGTGAAAGCCTCGGCCTGCCGCGCTCCACCGTGTCCGAGCATGTGCAGGCACTGGAAGAACTGCTCGGGGCGCGCTTGCTGCAACGCACCACGCGCAAAGTGCAGGCGACCCAGGATGGCCGTGTGCTGTACGAGCGCAGCAAGGATCTGCTGGCCCACATGGAGGAGCTGGAAGGCCTGTTTCGCCAGGACGAAACCCAACTGGCGGGGCGCATACGGGTGGACATGCCCAACGTCATGGCACGGGCAGTGATTTTGCCGAACTTGCCCACGTTCATGGCGCGCCACCCGTTGATCGACATGCAGATCAGTTGCTCGGACCGCCAAGTGGACCTGATCGCCGAAGGCTTCGATTGCGTGGTGCGTGTCGGCGCCCAGCCTGATCAAACCGTGGTAGCGCGACGGGTGTGCAGCATGCCGATGGTCAACTGCGCGAGTGCGGCGTACCTGCAACGGTATGGCGTGCCCGAAACCTTGGCAGACCTGGCGCATCACCAGTTGGTGCATTACGTGCGGCCACTGGGCGCACGCTCGGCCGGGTTCGAGTACTTGGTGGGCAACAAGGTGCAGCGGTTACCGATGGCAGGCCGGGTGACGGTCAACAGCACCGATGCCTATCAGTCGGCGTGCCTGGGCGGGTTTGGCATCACCCAGGTGCCGCAACTCGGCATACGCGACTTGTTGGCCAGCGGCGAGTTGGTGGCGGTGTTGCCCGACTACCAGGCGCCGCCCCTGGATGTGTCGTTGCTGTACGCCGGCCAGCGGCATTTGCCATTACGGGTGCGGGTGTTCATGGACTGGTTGACCGCCACCCTGCAAGCCCATCTTTAGCGGCGTGCCGACAACTGCTGCGGCGCCAGGAATGCATCGTGGAAGTAATCCCGGAAGGCTTGCATCGCCGGGGTAAACGCGCGCTCGCGGTGCCAGGCCAGGCCCACGCTCATGGGCGTGACCGGGTCGGTCACGGTCAGCGTCTCGATGCGCTTGCCTTCCAGGGACCAGGGCCGGTGCACCAGGTCGGACAGAATCGCCACGCCGCTGCCGTTGGCAACCATGCTGCGCACCGCCTCCACCGAGCTGGTGCGCAGCCGCACCTTGGGCGTTTGCCCGGCCTGTTCCCAGTAGCGCATGGCACTGTGTTCGGCTTCATCGACGGTGAGCAAAATGTAGGGCTCTTGGGCCACGTCCGCCAGGCTCACGGCGCCGCGTTCGCACAACGGGTGATGGCTGGGCAGCCACAGGCGGCGTTCGGAGTTGAATAGAATTTCCGAGACGATATCCGCGTGGGTGAGGTTGGCGGTGAGCACCACGGCCATGTCGAACTGGCCATCGAGCAGGCCCTGTTCGATGGCCTGGCGTTCCTGCTCGAACACCTCAATGGTCACGTCCGGATGCCAATGTTCCATGCGCTGCAAATGGTGCGGCAGGAAATAACCCAACACGGTGTAACTGGCCGCCACCCGCAGCACGCCGCTGGCGCGGTAGTCCGGCAGCGGGCTGTTCAGGGCATCCTCCACGCTGCGCACAATCACATAGGCGCGGTTGAGAAAATGCCGACCGGCGTCGGTGAGGTTCATGCCCTGGGCCGAGCGCACGAACAACTGCACGCCGAGCATGGCTTCCAGCTCCTTGATCGCCGTGGTCACCGCCGATTGGGAGATGTTCAGGTGAATCGCCGCCTGAGAAATCTGGCCGATTTCAGCGGTGGCGACGAAGTAGCGAACCTGGCGCAAGGTTAGGGACATGGCTGGTATCTGATTTTCAGAAGATGGGCCATCTGATAATAGATCTTCCCAAGGGGTCAAGCCCCGGCCTACTTTTCTGGCATCCCTTATGGCGGAGCAACCTTGATGCAGGCAGTGGATTTGAATTCAGACATGGGCGAAAGCTTCGGGCCCTGGACCATCGGCGACGGCGTCGACGCCGAGCTGATGGCGTATATCAGCTCGGCCAATATCGCCACCGGCTTTCACGCTGGCGACCCCGGCACCATGCGCCGCACCGTCGAGCGCGCCAGGCAATTGGGTGTGGCCATCGGCGCTCACCCGGGCTTTCGCGACCTGGTGGGCTTTGGTCGCCGGCATATCAATGCACCGGCCCAGGAGCTGGTGGACGATATGCTCTACCAGCTTGGCGCGCTGCGTGAAATGGCCCGCGCCCAGGGCGTGACCCTGCAACATATCAAGCCTCACGGCGCGCTCTACATGCACCTGGCCCGCGATGAAGAGGCCGCCCGGCTGTTGGTGCAGAACCTGCAGATCATCGAGCCCACGCTGATGCTGTATTGCATGCCCAACTCGGTGATCTGGCGCATTGCCAAGGAACTGGGGCAGCCGGTCGTGCGCGAGTTCTATGCCGACCGTGAGTACGATCTGAGCGGCTCAATCGTATTTACCCGCAATGTACGCGCACTGGAGCCTGCCAACGTTGCAGCGCGTGTCCTGCGCGCTTGTCAGACGGGGCTGGTACGTACCGTAGAAGGCGAAGACCTGATGATCGAATTCGATTCCATCTGCCTGCACAGCGATACCCCTGGCGCCCTGGACCTGGTGCAAGCCACCCGTGAGGCGTTGGACCAGGCAGGGATCGAAGTTCGCCGCCCTCAATAAACGCCTTACCTCACTTTTTGCCTGCCTTTCTACAATGATTCCAAGAGGAACAGACATGGCTGAAACGTCCCCCATCCGCTACAGCTTCGGCGGTGATGAACACCTGTTTGCCGAGGTCAGCGACAGCATGTCCCTGGAGGCCTTTTTCAAAGGCATGGCGGTGACCCGCGCCGTGGAGCGCCTGGCGCTGGAAGGCGTGCTGGATGTGTGCCTGGCCAATGCGTCGTTCCAGATCCGCTTCGACCCCGACCGTATAGCGCCCCATGTGCTGCTCGACGCCGTGCAAAGTGCCGAAGCCCAGGCGGTGGCCGAGCGCACGTTGCACACGCGCATTATCGAAATCCCGGTGCTCTATAACGACCCCTGGACCCACGAAACCTTGATGCGTTTTCGTGACCGCCACCAAGACCCCAGCGGCACCGACCTGGAATACGCCGCACGCATCAATGGCTTGGCCGATGTGGACGCGTTTATCGCCGCTCACAGCGGCGCGCCGTGGTTTGTGTCGATGGTCGGGTTTGTCGCGGGGTTGCCGTTCATGTTCCAGATGGTCGAGCGCGAACGGCAATTGCAGGTACCCAAATACCTGCGGCCACGTACCGACACGCCAAAACTGACCCTGGGCCATGGCGGCTGTTTTGGGTGTATCTATTCGGTTCGCGGCGCTGGCGGTTACCAGATGTTCGGCGTGACCCCGGCACCGATCTACGACCCGCAGCAGCAGTTGGCGTACCTCAAGGAGCACATGGTGTTCTTCCGCCCTGGCGATATCGTGCAGTTCAAACCGATGGACCGGGAGGCTTACGACCTGGCCGTCGCCGACGTGGACGCCGGGCGTTTCGACTTGCGCATTCGCCCGGTGGAATTCTCTCTGGATGCCTTTCTCGCCGACCCTATTGGCTATCCGAAAACTCTGCAGGAGGCGCTGGCATGATCAAGGTGCTCAAACCCGGCCTCGCCACCTCCGTGCAGGACCTGGGCCGCGAAGGCTATTACCACCTGGGTATTCCGCCATCGGGGGCGCTGGACCAATACGCGCTGAGTGCGGCCAACCATTTGGTCGGCAACCCCGTGGATGCGGCTGGCCTGGAATGCACGCTGATCGGGCCTGAGTTGGAGTTTCAGCAAGACGCGCTGGTCGCGTTGAGCGGTGCCTTGATGTCACCGCGCCTGGACGGTGAAGTGGTGCATCAGGACACCGCCTTTAGCGTGCGTGCCGGGCAGGTGCTGCGCTTCGAGTTTCCTGTGGCTGGCGCGCGCACTTACCTCGCCGTCGCCGGGGGCATTGATGTGCCGTTGGTGCTCGGCAGCCGCTCCACCTACACCCTTGGCGCGCTTGGTGGGTTTGATGGGCGGCGTTTGCAGGAGGGCGATCTGTTGCCCGTCGGCGCCGCCAGTGGTGCGGGGCGCGCGGGCAACAGCTTGCCGATGGCGTTGCGTCGTTCGGTGGGCGGCGATGTCACGTTGCGGGTCGTACCGGGGCTGTATTACGAACGCTTGACTGACGGGGCGAAAAGCAGCTTTTTTGCCGAACCATGGACGGTGGGCTCCGAGGCCGATCGCATCGGCTATCGCTTCAAGGGCGGCAGCGCGTTGAGCTTCCAGCCACGTGAACAGCCGTTTGGCGCGGGCTCCGATCCCTCCAACATCGTCGACAGTTGCTACCCGATTGGCTCGATTCAAGTACCGGCGGGGCTGGAACCGATTGTGCTGCATCGCGATGCGGTGTCGGGCGGTGGCTACGCGATGATCGGCACGGTGATCAGCGCCGACCTGGACTTGATCGGGCAGATGCAGCCCAACCAGCGGGCGGGGTTTGTGGCGGTGACACTGGAGCAAGCGCTGGAGGCACGGCGGGTCTACAAGAAACGCCTGAAGGCCATGGTTGGGCTCTTCACACCCTGAAGAAACACAAAACCAAGGGTGGCACGCCCTAATACCTGTAGGAGCGAGCTTGCTCGCGAAAAACTCACAGGCGCCGCGTTCATTCAGAAAGCACGCGTTATCGTTGGCGTTTTTCGCGAGCAAGCTCGCTCCTACAGAGGGCAAGCCACCCACATTTTGATCTGCTGTATGTCAAAACAATTGGGTGAACAGCCAGTAGAGGCTACCCGACAGGATAATCGCCGCCGGCAAGGTCAGCACCCACGCCATCAACAAATTACGGATGGTCTTCATCTGCAACCCCCCGCCATTGGCAACCATGGTCCCGGCCACGCCCGAGGACAATACATGGGTAGTCGACACCGGCAGCCCGAACATATCCGCCGCGCCAATGGTCAGCATCGCCACCGTTTCGGCCGAAGCGCCTTGAGCGTAAGTCAGGTGAGTCTTGCCGATTTTTTCGCCCACCGTCACCACGATGCGCTTCCAGCCGACCATGGTGCCCAGGCCAAGGGCAATGGCCACGGCGATCTTCACCCACAGCGGGATAAAGCGTGTGGCGTTGTCGATCTGTTGCTTGAACAGTTGCAGCTTGCCCTGGGTGTCGGCGTCGAAGTGGCCGACCTTGCCTTTGTCCATCAGGCGAATGGTTTCGCTGGTCAGGTACATGTCGTTACGCACGTTGCCGACGGCTTCGGCCGGTACGGCGGCGAGGGAACCATAGCTTTTCACTTCTTCGCCGATATGCCCGGTGATGGCGGCGAGGGCGGGCACCAGTTCCGGCGTGGCTTCCTTGGTACGAACGTAGGTCGACAAGATGCCCCGAGAATCGCCCGGTGCCGGCTGCGGTGCTGCTTTAACCAATGCAGCCTGGGTCACTTCAGCGACAGCGGCAAATTGCAGCGACTGATCGGCGGGCATGGTGCGGTTCAGCGCGTAGGCCATCGGCAAGGTGCCCACCAGGATCAGCATGATCAGGCCCATGCCCTTTTGCCCATCGTTGGAACCGTGGGCGAACGACACACCGGTGCACGTGACAATCAGCATCCCGCGAATCCACCAGGGCGGCGGCGTGTCGCCTTTGGGTGCCTTGTACAGCGCACGGTTTTTGACAAAGGCGCGCAGGGCCAGCAACAGCATGGCGGCAAACGCAAAGCCGATCAGCGGTGACAACAGCAACGCATAACCGATCTTGATCGCCTGGCTCCAATCCACACCGCTGGTGCCGTCACGTCCGTGCATCAGGGCGTTGGCGACACCGACGCCGATGATCGAGCCGATCAGGGTATGGGACGACGAGGCCGGTAACCCCAGCCACCAGGTGCCCAGGTTCCACAGGATTGCGGCGATCAGCAGGGCGAAAATCATGGCGAACCCGGCCGATGAACCCACCTGCAAAATCAGCTCCACCGGCAGTAAGGCGATGATGCCGAATGCCACCGCGCCGCTGGACAGCAGCACGCCGAGGAAGTTGAAAAAGCCCGACCACACCACCGCGAAATGCGGCGGCAACGAGTTGGTGTAAATCACCGTCGCGACGGCGTTGGCGGTGTCATGAAAACCGTTGACGAACTCGAACCCCAGGGCGATCAACAGCGCCACGCCCAGCAGCAGGAACGGCGTCCAGGTGGTCAGTTGGGCGCCCATCTCGTGCATGTCGTGCATCAGGCTGTAGGCGGTGAACAACAGGCCCATGGCGAGCACGGCGAAAAAAATGATCACCGTCAACAGGCCGGGTTTCGTGTCCAGGCGGGGTGTGGTGGCGGAGGGTGACGCGTGGGGGGAGGCGGTCAAGGAAGGGGTGGCCATGCCGGAGCATCCAGAGTGAGGAGGATGGCCTTGATGATCATTGCAGAATGTTACAAAGGTGCTGCGGCAGATCAGTGTTTGGCGCAATCGAGTACACCGCTTGTCTGCAATTGAGCACGGTCAATTCCTCATGCCTGTAGGAGCGAGCTTGCTCGCGAAAAACTCATAGGCGCCGCGTTCATTCAGGAGGCACGCGTTATCGTTGACGTTTTTCGCGAGCAAGCTCGCTCCTACAGGTATGAGGCAAGCCCTCCCACATGTGTTAATAGTCTTTGCGTTTTCTGAAGGCCCAGCGCCCGGCAATCAGGGTAAAGGTCGCGACCAGCGCCACCAGTATCCAGAAGCCTTCCGGGTCCTGGGACAGCGGCACACCGCCCACATTCATGCCAAAAAAACCGGCAATGATATTGATCGGCAGCGCCAGCACCGTCACCACCGTGAGGGTGAACAGCGTGCGGTTGCTTTGCTCATTGAGGTTGGCGGCGATCTCTTCCTGGAGCAGCTTGATACGCTCGCCCAGGGCCGTCAGGTCGTTGATGATCAGCGCAAACTCCTCGGTAGACTTGCGCAACTCCTTCACGTCTTCCTTTTGCAGCCATTGCGGCGGGCGATTAAGCAGGCGCAACAGCGAGCCCGGTTCCAGCGCCAGCAGGCGTTGCAGGCGCACCAGTACGCGGCGCGCGGCGCCCAGTTCGGCGCGGTTGGTGGACAGGCGTGAGGACAACAACTGATCTTCGATATGGTCCACGCTGATACTGGTCTTGCGCACGATCTGGGTCAGCACTTCGCCTTGATCGCGCAGCAAATGCACCAGCAATTCCAGGGGCGAGCGAAAGTGTTCCCCGGCTTTCACCGACGAGCGCAATTTGTCTACCGAATGCAACGGTTGCAGGCGCGCACTGACCAGCAAACGGCTGCGGGCACATACCCACAAGGTGGAAATGTCTGACGACACCATGCTGCTGAAGTTGAACACCACATCGTTGACCACCGCCAGCAGGGCAGAGTCCACATGTTCGATGCGTGTGGAGCGCGAGCCCTCATGCAGCGCTTCGAAAAACTCCTGCGGCAGCGACAAATGCGCCTGCATCCAGCGCTCGCACGCGGCGTGGGCGAGGTTCAGGTGTAGCCACAGAAATTCTTCCGGGTCTTGTGGTTGCTGCAAGGCGGCGAGGGCGGTGGCTGAGTCAATCTGCTGACCTTTTTCGCCGGGGCGAAAACGGAAACCGTAAAGCAGGCCAAACAGGTCGGGGTCCTGATGGGCGTGGTCGATGCTGTGGTTCATGGCGGCTCGCAGGGAAAGGGCCTGTAGGAGGTTTCACAGGCACCCAGGCGCGAATCATTGCAAGGCGCGATGACGGTTATGTGACGGTTTGGTAGCGCGCATAAAAAAACGCGCCACCCGAAGGTGGCGCGTTTTTTGGAAGATTCTAATCAAGTGTCGAGCTTGTCTTCCAGCACAGCGCCGGTCTTGGCGTCGAGCTTCACTTCAAATTGCTTGTTGGCAGTGTCGGTCAGTTCAACTTCGTAGACCAGGACGCCGCTGTTGTTGTGGTCCAACTCGGTGTCATTGATAGTGGCGCCCGGGTGCTTGGCCAAGGCAGCCGCGTTGAGTTTGTCGAAAGACATCACGGCGCCGGACTTGAGCAGGCCTTCGATATGATCCGGACGAACATCAGCCTGGGCCAGGCCAGCGGTCAGGGTCAGGGCAGTGGCGGCGAACAAGGCGGTCAGAGTTTTCATGGTGGGTGTCCTTCTTGGGTTGAGCTGTTTAAGTGGCCTCAGGTTATCCCGTGCAACTTAACTCACCCTTAATTATTTCAAGCAGTTGCGCAGTTTGTTCAATCCACGATGGATGCAGGATTTCATGCTGGGGCTCACCAAAAAAGGGAGCACTGGGATGAAACGGTTAGTCAGTTGGATGTATGCGCCTGCCTTCCTGCTGGGGTTTGTGGGGTGGGGGCTGTGCCAGCCCCGCTGGTTGTTGCTGATATTTGCAACAGCGGTTGCAGTGTCGTTTTTGGCGGAGCAATGGCTGCCCTACGAGCGGCAGTGGAATCGCAGCCTGGGCGATCGCCGGCGCGATACGTTGCATGCGTTGGTCAATGAAAGCCTGAACGTCCTGGGCTTGCTGGTTTTGCCCGGGCTCACCGCGTTGCTGGCGTTAGAGGGCATATGGCCGCGAGGCTGGCCGCTGTGGCAGCAACTGTTGATGGCGATCTTCGTGGCCGATGCCGGTATTACCTTGATGCATTACGCCAGCCATCGCATCGCATTGCTGTGGCGTTTACACGCGGTGCATCACAGCGTGCAGCGGCTGTATGGTTTTAATGGCTTGATGAAGCATCCCTTGCACCAAATGCTGGAAGCGACGGCGGGCCTGCTGCCGTTAGTCTTGATGGGAATTTCGCTTGAGGTCGCGCAGTTGCTGGCGCTGGCCATCGCCATTCAATTGCTGCTGCAACACTCCAATGTGGATATGCGTCTGGGACCGCTGCGCTGGATATTCGCCTGGGCGCCGGTGCATCGATTTCATCATATGAAGTACGGCCGCGCCGGGGATGTGAACTTCGGCTTGTTCTTCAACCTGTGGGACTGGTTGCTGGGCACCGCGTTTTATCGCGATGGTTACCGCATGGGCTCGCAGGACCTGGGCATTGGTAGTCGCCCGGATTTCCCCGTGGCGTATGCAGCGCAGTTACGTGACCCGTTTATGTCGGTCCGTTCGACCAAGGAGCCGCCGCTGCCAGACGACCTACGTTAGGAACTGCACTTGCAGCTGGCGCAAGGAGGCGCCAGCCGTCACCCCGAACAACTGCTTCATGGTCCGCGAAAAATGCGCCGAATCGGCAAAGCCCGCACCATGGGCTGCTTCGGTCAGCGTGCTGCCGGCAAGGGCCAAGCGCAGCGCAATGCGCAACCTTCGCCATAACACCAGGCGGCGTACGGGCACACCCAACTGATCGTTGAACAGGCGCTCCAGTTGGCTCAAGGACACGTGTGCCGCCGCGGCCACCGCGTGGGCCGACACCTTGCCGCTCAGCTGCTCGTCGAGGGTGGCAAGCGCACGTTCAATACGTGGGTCTTCAAGGCGGCATCGGGGCAGTGCGTGCAGGGCCGTTGGAGATATATCACCGTCTGCCAGCAGTTGCTGCAACGCTTGGAGATCAAAGGCCATCGGCTCGGCATACAGCACCCATACCTCGCCTTCGGCCTCCAGGATGGCATGGCGGTGACGCGAGGGAATAAACAGGCGATGGGCAGTGGTGATACCACCTTCAAGGCTGACCGTGATCGGCGCGCCAGGGCAGAACATCAGTTGATGAGCATAATGCGCATGGGGCGCGGTGCACCCCACCTTGCCGAGGATCAGCCCGTGATCAGGCCCCAGCCACAGGTGGCCTGACCATTCGGGCTTCACTCAGTACTTATGGTCGTTGAGCAGGTCCTGCACGCTGGACGACGGCCAGCGCTTGTAGAACTTCAGCAGCTCGGCGGCGCGGTTGGTGAAGATGCCATCAACCCCGGCCTTCATGACTTTCTCGAAATCCATCGGCTCATCCACGGTGTACACATGCACCAGCAGGCCCTTGTCGTGGGTCAGCTTGTTCATTTCAGGCTTCACCAGGTCGGTGTAGCTCTGGTCGCCGTGGTCGGTCAGCTCCGCCGATGGGCCAGTGCCGATGGCGCCGAGGCTCTTGGCCTGGTCGACCCATTTTTCGAATTCGGCGGCGTCCTTTGGCTCTTGCTTGGCGTAGTAGGCGGCCTTGGTGGTTTCGCCGGACTCGGCGAAGGTCACCCTGGATTTGGGCTCGATGCTGCCTTCGCCCACCCACAACAGCAGGATCTTCGGGGTGTTGGGCATTTCTTTTTGCAGCTCTTGCAGGCTGGCCACTTCAAAGGTTTGCAGCACCACGCGGCCACGGCCTTGGCCGACGCCGGTGTTGCTCTTGCCCAGCTTGGAGCCGGCGGAGCTCAGCCAGCCTTTGTCCAACAGCTTGTTTTTCAGGTCGGCTTCGATACCCGGGAACTGCTTGGGCTCCTTGGTCTCGATGTACAGGCCGGGTTTGTGTGACGGGTTGCCTTCGGCGATCTTGATGATGTCGTCCAGGCTCAGGATCTTCAGGCCAACAAAGCCCGGACGTGCGCGATCCGGGTAGGCGGCGTTGAACCAGCTGCCGGCGTCGAGGGTTTGCAGTTCTTTCCAGGTGAACTCGTTGGCCGGCGCGTCTTTGCGCTCCGGGAACTTGGTGGCCACGTCGGTGGTGCGCTGCAGGTTATTGTCGTGCAGGGCGAACAGCACGCCGTCCTTGCTGCGTTGCAGGTCCAGTTCCAGGTAGTCGGCGCCCAGGTCGCGTGCCACCTTGTAGGCGGCAGCGGTGGATTCAGGTGCGTCATAGGAAGCGCCACGGTGAGCGATCACGGCAGGGTAGGGTATGCCTTCGTTTGTCGCCAATTCAGCCGGGCTGACCGGGTCGGCAGCCTGTGCCTGGCCCAGGCCGAGCATCAACGCCAGCAGCAAGGCGCTCTTGGTAAACGTGACAGGCATATGCGAAGTCCTTTCGTGGAGGTAGCTTTGAGAAGGTGTCCTTTTTAACAATTGATTGCCAAAGGCGCTATCACCAAACCGACATTAACGTGTGCAGGGGCCGATTTTGTCGGTTTTTTTGTGCTGCGTTGCAGTATTCTTGCGCATAGCTGCCCCGTCAGAGGGCAGTATCTTCTGCCACGCGTGTAAACCATCTTTCCAGCCCGAGCAGGGCTTTTCAGTGAGGTTTACCATGCGCATCACTTCAGAACTTATCTGCCAGGCCGCCGACCAACTCCAGGGTTTTGTCGGCCTCAATCGCAAAACCGGTCAGTACATCGTGCGTTTCAGCGAAGACTCATTCGGCATGGACGTGGCCGATGACGGCATCATTCCCACCGCAGAATTTGTCTGGCTACCCGCCGCCGACCACACCATGACCCTGTGCCGCGAACGCATCCAGTTGTTGCTGGACCAGAATATCGATGACCGCATCAACATCACCGAGCCATTGCGGGTGTACATGCGCCGGGTGGAGATCCCGCAGATCAGTGCGTTGCGCAGTTTGGTGAACTGACTGACCCTCGTGCCGGGGCGATCCCTGTAGGAGCGAGCAAGCTTGCTCCTACCGGTTGAAAACCTCTCAATGTGAGAAGGTGTACGCCCGCTCTACCTTGCATACCCGCGTGTGAAACGCGGTGTACCAGGTGGAGCGTCCTTGCTCACGCACCTGCCGGTGTTCGGCCTGCTGTTTCCAGGCCAGGATCGCCGCCTCGCTGGCCCAGTAGGACACCGTGATGCCCAATCCATCCTCCCGCGCCGACTCCACGCCGAGAAACCCGGGTTGTTGCGCCGCCAGGGCCAGCATTCGCGAAGCAGCCTCGCCATAACCCTGATCGCCGCTGGTACGCAGCGAGCTGAAGATCACCGCGTAATAAGGTGGGGCGGGCGTCTTGGCGATCATGCCGACAGCTCTTGGCAAGCCTTGAGCAGGGCCAGCGCCAAGGGCGGCGTGATGCCCTTGAGTGCGGCGCGTTCGGGCTGGAACAGCGTGGCGACGAAGAACGGGTGATCGCGTAACTCCAACGCGCGCAACTCGCCCGCAGCATCGTGACCGCTGGGAATCAGGTTGCCCGCCAGTAGTGCAGCGGCAAACGCAGGGTTGATGCCGTAGCGGCAGTGGTAGCCTTCGTGGATGTCCAGGTGGCCGTAGGCTTGGGCAATGCGCGTGTGCGCCGCCAGGCGCAGGGTGTCGCTCACTTCCACCAGCGAGCAGCTCAGTGGGGTGATGACGGCGCGTTCGGCGTGGGGGGCCAGTTCGCCATGCTCGGCATCGATCCAGCCCAGTACGTTGCGCGCATATTCGAGCACGGCATGTTGAAAACCACCGCAGGTACCAAGGAAAGGCCGGCCTTGTTCGCGTGCAAAACGGATTGCCCGCAACGCGCCGTCAGTGTCGCGATAGGGGCTGGCAGGTACACACCAGAAACCGTCAAAGCCTTGCAGTGCAGTAGTGGAGGTCAGTGTTTGGGTGTCCAGCCATTGCGCGTGAACCCTTACGCCCAGGGTGTCGGCGGCCTGTTGCAACGCCACTGGAATAGCCTGGTGGGCGATCACGTCAGGGTTGTAGTCGCCGATCAGGGCGAGGTGCAGAGCGGTGGGTGTCATCGGGTGCATCCCTTGGCTTGTGGTGGGCTCGTACGCACTATAGATTGGCGTTCGCGCAATCAATATTGGCGTTTACCCACATGCTTAATGCAGCCACGCACTATCAACTCGACTACTCCGATCTGTCATTGATCCTTGCCCTGGTGCGCGGCGGTACGTTGGCGCGGGCCGCAGCGTTACTGCGGTTGGACGTGTCCACGGTATTCCGTGCGGTAAGGCGCCTGGAGGCGGCCCTGGGCCAGACCTTGTTTGAAAAAAGCCGCGCCGGTTATTTGCCTACCAGCCTGTCGACCCATCTGGCCCAGCAGGCCGAGCGCGCAGAGCAGGCCCTTGAGGCGGCGCGCATAGGTGTGGAGCAGGGCGGTGAAGTGATCAGCGGCACCGTGCGCCTGACCTGCACCGACTCGGTGTTGCAAGGTTTGCTGTTGCCGGCCCTGGCGCAATTCATGCCAGCCTACCCGGCGCTGACCCTTGAACTGAGCACGTCCAACGACTTTGCCAACCTCAGCCGTCGAGATGCAGATATCGCCCTGCGCCTGACCAGGACGCCGCCGGAGCATCTGGTTGGGCGTTGTCTGGGGGCGGTGACGTATCAGGTGTGCGCCAGTGCCGAATATGCGCGCCAGCACGCAGGCCAGGCGTTGGCTGACCTGGCCTGGATCGCGCCGGACGACTTTTTGCCTGATCACCCCACCTTAGTCTGGCGCCGTGAACAGTTGCCGGGCGTGCGGCCCAGTTATCGTTGCAACAGCATGCAGTCGGTGACTGAACTGGTGCGCGTCGGGCTGGGCGTGGCGGCGTTGCCGGATTTTCTGATACGGGATGGCCTGCAACCGCTGGGCCCTGCATTGGCAGGGCACGACACGGCGCTGTGGTTGTTGACGCGGCCTGATTGCCGGGCGTTGCGCTCGGTGGTGACATTGTTTGATGAGCTGGGACAGCATGTGCGCGGGCTGCGAAGTTAGCTTCGATACAGCCCGGCGCATGGGCCAAGTCCCCCAGCCAGAGAGCCTGAAGAACCGGTCAGCGATTGCCCCGATCATTGGCAAACGCGCTTACCGCCTGGACGGCTTCGCCGGTGCCTTCGCGAATTTGCAGAATCACCGTGCCCGCCTGGTTGGCCAGTTCTACGCCCTGGGCGGCACGGTCGCGGGTGGCGTCCATGCTGTCGATGGCTTGGCGGGTTTCGTCCTGGATCATGGCGATCATGCCGGAAATTTCGGCAGTGGAGCCGCTGGTGCGCGCCGCCAGCTGCCGCACTTCATCGGCAACCACGGCAAAGCCACGGCCTTGCTCGCCGGCGCGGGCGGCTTCGATAGCGGCGTTGAGGGCCAGCAGGTTGGTCTGGTCGGCGATGCCGCGAATGGTGTTGACGATGGCGGTGATTTGTTGCGAGCGCTCGCCGAGTTTGGCGATCAGTTGCGAAGAAGCGTCGATATCAGAGGCAATTTCGCGCATACCGCTGGCGGTTTTCTGAATCACTTCGGCGCCTTTTTCCGCCATCTCCTGAGTGCTCAATGACAGGTGATAAGCCTGTGCTGCGCTCTGAGCCTCGGCGGCATGTTGTTGTACACGAGCGGTGACGTCGGAGGCGAACTTCACCACTTTGCACAGGCGCCCACTGGCGTCGTACACCGGGTTGTAGTTGGCTTCCAGCCATACGACCTGGCCGTTTTTGTCTACCCGTTCGAACTGGCCATTGAACAGCTCGCCCTGGTTCAAGCGTTTCCAGAACTCGCTGTAAGCGGCACTGTTGGCAAGCTCGGGTGTGCAAAACAGGCGGTGATGCTTGCCCTGGATTTGCGCCAGGCTGTACCCCATGCGCTGCAGGAAATTGGCGTTGGCGGTAATGATGGTGCCATCAAGGTTGAACTCGATCATCGCCATGGCGCGGTCGATGGCTGCCAGCTTGGCGTTGGCTTCACTCTCGGCTTGCAGGCGCGGGGTGACATCCATGGCGTACTTCACCACTTTGATCACGCTCCCGGCTTCATCGCGTACCGGGTTGTAGCTGGCTTCCAGCCACACCGAATCACCGCTGGCTCCCACACGCTCAAAGGTGCCCGACTGGAATTGGCCGTTGCGCAGCTGCGTCCACAGTTGGTTGTATTCGGCGCTGCGGGCGAAGGCGGGGGTGCAGAACATCCGGTGGGATTGGCCCAGGATCTGTTCGGCACGGTAACCCATGGTTTTGAAGAAGTTGTCATTGGCCCGCAGCACGGTGCCTTGCAGGTCGAATTCGATGACGGCCATGGAGCGCTCGATGGCATCGAGCAGGCTGGCCTGTTGGGCAATGCGGTGTTGCAGGGTGCTGATGGTTTTCTTGTGGGCGGTAAATAGCATGTTAGAGGGCTCGGGCATGCAAGCATATGCGGTATCCATGTATTTGCGCCTGACCCCGTAGGGCGCCTGGCCTTACGGTTGACTTGCTCATTGCCAGCTTCCGGGTGCTGACAGAGGGGGGGTGGAACAAGGGGTTCAGAGTGATCGACCGGCCCAGAAGTTCGCCGTATGGGCAGGGGCATTTTTGGATAGCCGACCAATGGCGGCATTATGCTATTGCGGCAGGCTGGCCGAGGAAGATTCGGACGAGGTGTTATCAGACAACTGCGGCCGAACAGGCGATCTCCCGTCGCTGGTCCTGACGCAGTTGCGGCCGGTGTTTTTGGCAGCGTACAGCGCGTTGTCCGCAGCGTTGAGCCACATAAGCGCATCCTTGAAGGTCGGCTGAAAATCCGCCAGGCCGATGCTCAGGCTCACGCGCAATTCAGGAGTTTGCGCATTACGGTAGTTACTGAATGTTTCGCGCACCTGTTCCATCACTTGCGCGGCCTCTTGCAAGGTCATCTTCGGAAGGATCACACAGAACTCGTCACCTCCGTAGCGGCCGGCGAGGTCTTCTTCGCGCAGGTGCCGACGCAAGTCCAGGCTCAACTGGCGCAGTACCGCATCGCCGACGGTATGGCCGTGCTTATCATTGATGCGTTTGAAGTGGTCGACATCGATCAAGGCAATGGTCGCCTGGCCTTGTAGCTGCTGGCACTTGTGGAACTTGAGGTTGAGCAGGTCTTTCCACGAGCCATGATTGAGCAGGCCGGTCAGGCTATCGATGCGGCTCAGGGCGCTGAGGGCGCGTTTATGTTGCGACAGTTTGATTGCCAACTGATAGCAGACCATGCCGATGGCCATCGGGTAGAGCGTCAGCATCGGCAGGCAGGTGTAGACCTCGACAAGGCTGACGCTGGAATCGAACGTGATCCCGAACAGGCCCCAGGCGATTGCGATGCCGACGGCTTGTGCGAGCAGCCCGTGCAGGAACAAGCGTGTGCCGCCGGCAGCGACGTTATTCATGGCCATCATCGACAAAATGGTCACGGCCGTCAGCGGCGAGAACTGGGTGGCTGCCGCCCAGAAACCGCCCGACAATGAGTCATACAGCAGGTTGCGCCGTTCGGCCTGATAGGGAAACGGCGAATGGGTCGATATCAGATAAGCCACGTGCGGCCAGGCAAGGCCATTGAACAGCAACAATGCCCATACCCAACCGGGCATCGACAAGGGATACAACGCGCCGATTACGCTGATGCTACCGATACCCAGGCCGATGATCCTTGGCTTGTAGATACGTCTGGCAAATGAAAGCCCTTTGCCTCGTCTGTTTTCCATAGTGTCCTGGGTGAGCTGTTTTTTACGGGTGCGACAGCAAGCGTCACCGGTCAAAAGCCGATGATCGGATAAAAGCGGCCGATATTGTCGATTATTCCCGCAGGAATAATCAGTGTCCTTTCAGGCCATTTGCGCAAACAGCGGGTGAATGCGCCAAAAGCGACCTTTAATGTCGCCCCGCCAAGAGGTCCTGAGGCAGGGGCGGGGTGCGCACTTCGTAGCCGGCGAGAAACAGGTCGATGGCAGATTCGATGACATCGGCCTGGGCGGCTGCATCGAGAGTGGGCTGGCCCAGCGTGATTTGCGGCCAGAAAGCAAAGGCCTTGAGCAAGCTCTGGATCTGGTGAGCCGCGAAAGCCGGGTCGGTACAGTTCAGGCGGCCGTCTTCCTGGGCGGCGCGTACCCATTGGGTAAACCCTTCTTCCCGTGCGCTGAGGCGATTGACCATGTCTTGCGCACGTTCAGGCGAGTGGATGGTGGCGGCAATGGCCACACGCGCCAGGTCGAGGAAGTTGGCGTCCGACATCATCTTCATCTTCGCCTCCAGCAACGTGCGCAGTTGATCGCGCAGGGGGCGGTCGCTGGCGTAGTTCACGTCCAGTTGGGCAACGCTGCTGGCCCACAGCTGGCTCAGTATCTCGGCGAACAGCTCTTCCTTGCTGGGGAAGTGGTTGTACACCGTACGCTTGGAAACGCCGGCGGTGGCGGCAACTTTGTCCATGCTGGTGACCTCGAAACCGTTCTCGCGAAATTCGGCAATCGCCGCCGCCACAATGGCGTCGCGTTTACGTTCGGTGAGGCGCTTGGGGGCAGTCATGGATAGCGTTCGACTCAATCAGGAAATTACACTCGGCAGTTTACTTGCTCGGGCTTTTGTTGCAATCTAGAAACTACACTGTGCAGTGTAATTATTCCGTGTACTGTAGGAGTCACTCGGTAATGGCCACGATTTCAACCCGTGTCGACCCTGCGCCTGCAGCGCTCCAGCCTGCCGGGCAGGACCAGGGGCACTTCACCAATGACGCCCCGGTGCAACACGGCGGGCTTGGCAAAACCTTGCGCATTTTCTGGAACATGCTGTTCAACAAACCACGCACTACGCGGCCTGCGGGGCAGATCCCGGTGCAGCCGCTGACCCGTGAGCAGTTGTTGGCGGCACCCGATCACACGGTATACCGCCTTGGGCACTCGACGGTGCTGCTGAAGATGCGCGGTAAATTCTGGGTCACCGACCCGGTGTTCGCCGAGCGCGCCTCGCCGTTCAGTTGGGCAGGCCCCAAGCGTTTCCACGCCCCACCTATCAGCCTTGAAGCGCTGCCACCGCTGGAAGCGGTGATTCTTTCCCACAACCACTACGACCATCTCGACCGCCAGGCTGTAGTGCAACTGGCTGACAAGACGCGCTTCTTTTTGGCGCCATTGGGTGTGGGCGACACGCTGATCAAATGGGGCGTCGACGCCAGTAAAGTCCGTCAGCTGGATTGGTGGCAGGGCACAGAGGTCGATGGCATCCGTTTTATCGCTACCCCGGCACAGCACTTTTCCGGGCGCGGCCTGTTTGATAGCAACCAGACCCTGTGGTGTTCCTGGGTGATGATCGACGATGCGCGACGCATCTTTTTCAGTGGCGACACTGGGTATTTCGATGGTTTCAAGCGCATTGGCGAGCAGTACGGTCCGTTTGATCTGACCCTGATGGAAACCGGTGCATACAACGTCGATTGGCCCCATGTGCACATGCAGCCTGAGCAAACGTTGCAGGCGCATATTGATCTCAAAGGGCGCTGGTTGTTGCCGATTCACAATGGCACCTTCGATCTGGCGTTCCATGCCTGGCACGAACCCTTCGACCGCATCATGGCCCTGGCCTGGGAACGCAATGTATCGATCACCACCCCGGCGATGGGGCAGGCGTTTCGCTTAAACCAGCCTGAACGCGGTCATGCATGGTGGTTGGAGGTGGAAAGCCTGGGCACCCAAGAGCGCCTCATCGATTGAAACTCATTTTTACGAGAAATGAGTTTTCAAGCTGTTTCAAGGCTGCGACAGGCATCAGCCATGGGTGCGATGATCCCCGCAAATTTATATTTCGGGGGTGGTTTCGATGGAAAATAAATGCAGCAAGTATTGGCGAGTCGGTATGGCTTGCCCACCCAAGCAGCCAGCGCCCGAGCTTGAGGAACGCTTTGCCAGTGTCCCCCCGTCTACTGATTGCGCAGGCTCACGCGGCATCGCGTTTGATGCCGGTGCGATCCCGGCCAGTCGCATCCCCATCCCCGGCTATAACGCGCCGGCTCTGCCCCTGAAACCTGCACGCGATCCCTCGTTGTCATTGATTGCCTTGAGCGGCCTGGAGCCTTCAGGCCCGGTGATGGTTCAGGTGCCGCTGGTACAGAACAACAGCGCTTTCAGCGCAGCCCCGACGTTGAGCGGCAGGCGGGTGGGGTTCGCCCAGCGGTGGGGGCATGATCAAGCACCGATCGAACACGGGGCGGCATTTTTGCACGCGTTGGATGTACTGCGCCGGGCCGGAACCAACGTGGTGGCGGTGCCTGCGCGCCGCGCCGATGACCCGCACCCTGGCGGCAATGAAATTGATGAGCTTGTGCACGCGTATCAACTGGACGCTCTGGTAGCCGATAGCCAGAACGCCGCCTTCCATGACGCATGCTGGAGTGGTTACCCAAGGCTTAACGAACCGCTTGAGGACGGTGCGCTGTTGTGGTTCTACGGTGCGCGGTGGTCGAAGGATTCGCTTGCGGCACTGGTACTGGGGTACCGCAATTTTCAACGTCTGGTTTGAGTACAGACGGTGCTGAACAATCCCACGGGATGAACCAGCGGTGTCGCGCTTCTTGGCGGGAGCAGAGTTTTTAGACTGGCGCCTGGATCAACGAGGATCCTTCGTCATTTCTTACTCTCTCAGGAGATGTTTCATGTTTGGTATCGGCGCTGGTGTGAGTTTCTTTGTTAACTACTCACATAAAAATTTGCCTGTTCAATCGTCGCCAGCGATTTCAACACCGGTTCCCGCCGGCACGGAATATGCCAGTGTGCGCGAACTGGCTGAGCAGATGTCACGACCGGGGGGCTTCACCTCCGAAGGGCTGGTCACGTATTTGCAAGAGCGCATTCGCACGCTGGATCCGCAACTAAGGTCTGTTATTGAGCTCAACCCGCAAGCGCTCGAAACCGCCCGCGCGCTGGACCAGGAACGAGCCAATGGTCAGGTGCGCGGGCCGCTGCACGGCATCCCTATCTTGCTTAAAGACACTATTGAAACGCAGGGTATGCAAACCAGTGCAGGTGCGTTTGCGCTGGTAGGGGCGCCAGCAGGCAAGAACGCTCCGTTGGTGGACTACCTGATCAGCCAGGGCGCGATAGTCCTCGCTAAAACCAACATGACGGAGCTGGCGGGTTTTCGCGGCACCCCCGATGGTTGGAGCAGCCGCGGCGGGCAAACCCGCAACCCTCATCATCCGGACGCGGACGTTGGCGGCTCCAGTTCCGGTTCGGCCGCCGCCGTCGCCGCAGGGTTGGCACCCTTGGCGGTGGGGGCCGAAACCAACGGTTCGATCATCGTACCCGCAGCACTCAATGGCGTGGTGGGGCTCAAGCCTAGCGTCGGTTTGCTGGATCGCGATGGCATTATCCCGGCTAGTCAGCACCAGGACACACCGGGCCCGATGGCTCGGTCGGTGTTCGACGTGGCGCTGATGCTCAACGCCATGTCTGCCCGCAAATCTCATGATTCGGCGAGCGTGGAGGTTGATTACACGAAGTTATTGGTACCCGATGCGTTGAAGGGCAAGCGTATTGGTTACCCCGTGACGTTTACTGCAAACGGTGAAGTTCAGGCCCTGGAAAACAGCGCACAGTTCAGCAAAACACTGGAAGTGCTTGAGGCACAAGGGGCGGTTTTAGTGCCGATTAACCTGCGTATAGCCGATGCCTCAGGCTATGAGAAACTGTTGTTATCGGATGTAAAGGAGGAGTTGAATGGCTATTTGGCCAAGCGCACGGGATTACCCGTCAAGTCACTGACAGAGCTGATCAAGTTCAACGAAGACCGCGATGGCAAGGACACCGATCATCAACCCGACCTCAAAAAAATTAATGACTCCACACTGGACCCAGCGTCGCGCGAAACGGCGTGGAACGAACTTATTCAGGATTTTCGCAGCACCGTGGATGAGCCGATCAAGACGCACACACTGGACGCCATAGTGTCGGATTTTGATACCAACAGTTACTTCGGCGTAGCAGTGGCCGGCTACCCAGGTATCACCGTACCCTCCGGCACCACCGAAGACGGTTTACCCACGGCGGCCCACTTCTTCGGCACTCGTTTGAGCGAGCCCACGTTGTTGGCGGTGGCCCATGGGTATGAGCAGGCCGCACAAGCGGCGACCAAGCCTGAGCTTTGACCGCTCAGGTCATCTCACATCGCAAAAGGAGTGCCAGGCACTGAGCCTGCCGGCCTGAAGCTTCACGGTTTACACTCAATGCCATGGAGGGACGCCATGGCATACAGAACTCATACGTAGCCTGCGTCGGCATGAAACCTGGTTGAAGCCGTTGAGCTGCCCGGTGATCCGGCTGGACGCTACGCACCATTCGGTTGAGGCGCTGATGGGTCAATTGTTGCCGCTGTTGAACCCATCAACCGAGCGATAATGCCTTGTGCAGGCGGTTGCGCCGCTGCGGTATCAAACCTGCGCGCACTCATGCCCCACCCCGGCGCAAAACCCGGGAAAAACACCAGCCCTTGTGCCTCCAGGCAAAACGCCAGGATCAAACGGGTCTCATCATCCACGTCGCCGTGGGACTCAAATTGTTGAATCGCCTCTACCGCCACGCCAGTCTGGCGAGCCAGTTGTTCACGGCTCCAGCCCAGCATGACGCGGGCCTGCGCGCTGTGTTTGGGGGTGAATTGGTGCAGGACGATCTGCTGTTCTACAAAAGAGCTCATTGCCAGAGAGGACATGGGGGTTCTCCAGGTTCGACAGGGGAGGCACAACTATACTGTGTTTTTGTACAGTTGTTTGTACCGCTCATCCACTCGATTATTTTTCGGCGTCTGAGCTCCCCGATCACTCAATCCCTGGCGCTTCCCGAATGATCAGGTGATCCAGGTTCTCGATATTTGCGCTGAATACGCTGAACATTTGCTCGGGGTTTTGTTTGCTGGGCACTTGCTTGAGCTCTGGTGTCACCCCGTAGAAGAAGCAATACAGCGGCCGTTGGCTGCCGGCTGCGGCCTTGATTTGTTCCAGGAAAGCCGTGCGCTTGCGGTAGCTGTCGATGATCTTTTTGCTCAGGTAGACATTGACTGAATAAGGCTTTTTATCGAACCACACCTTCTTTTCGAAATCGATGCGAAAGCTGCTGGTGTAGTCTTTGATTACCTTGATCCTGCCCCAGTAGATCAAGCCCTTGTTGTCTTGCAGGTATTCGATTTTCTTGAAGAAAGCCCAGTAGGTCGCGGTGTGCTCACCGATCTTCAAGGGCATGGCCTTGAGCTTGTCCTTGTCATCAATGTTCGACACGTAACATTCCACCGGGTGGGCAAACACACTGGTTTTGTCCGGGGCGGTGTCGTTGTTGGGGTGGGATGTCTGCGTGCGGTTTTCAGCAACGCTTGCCGGCTCTGGTGAGGGGCTTGCATCGGTATTGATAGCCGGCGATTTACGCAAATACTGACGCCGTGTCAGTACAAACTCCGAAGGGAAATTGTCCTCGCGCTCGTCGTCACTTTCACCGGTCGCGGTCTTATGGTCGCTGGCATAGCGACAGCCCTTGATATGCCGGGTACCGGGTTTGTTCTTGAAGTGCGGGGTGCGCAGGTAATTGACGTTTTTGGCGTTGAAGGTGCTCAACACATTACCGGCATCGAACGCTGCGCGGCACGCGTCGTTGGGGCAGAGGAAAGGCTCCCCGTCGGAATCGAAGTCAGCGGTTTCGTCGAAATTCAGCTCTCGCACGTCGTAGATCGACAATTTTTCATCGAGAGTCAGGCTGTAGGCCGTGTCGAATTTCATGGGGCTCGGGTCCGTGGGCGGTTTGGCTATTAATAGCCGGATCCTGTGTAAATATCAGCAAGAACCTGCAACGCGTGGTCCGCTCAAGAAGCCTGACGGTAAAAGCGTCTGCAACGGCTCTCGGCGTGGACCCCAAAACCACAACGTAAACACCATTCCACTGAGATGCACGGATCAAATGTGGGAGCTGTCGAGCCCCAGCGAGGCTGCGAAGGGATCACCTCGGTTCACCCGCCAACCCCACTCACCCGCATCACCGCTGCAACCGAGCTCGCTTTTTCTTCTTCGCATGAAAATGCCGAAAATGCGCATCCTGCGCCGCCGCCAACAACTCCCGATCCCCACGCGTATCGCCCCAGGCCCTGAGCCGATACTCCCCCAGGTCGCCATACACGGCCTCAAGCCGCAGCACCTTATTCTCACAACGGCAGTTATTCCCAGTGAGCTTGCCGGTCAACACCCCGTCGACCACCTCAAGCTCAGTCCCAATCAACTTGATCCCAAGCCGATCGGCAAACGGCTGCAACACCAACGCCGGCGACGCCGAGCACAACGTCACCACCGCCCCCGAGCCCAACTCCTGCTCCACCGACAACACCCCCGCCGGGCGCATCAACCGCGCCCAATTGCGCTGGCAATACTCCTCGGCTTTCTGCTGCACCCACGTCTTCTCCACCCCAGTCATAAAGGTGCGAATCAACTGCGCCTTCAACTCATCCCGGCTGATCTGCCGCACCAAAAACCGCAGCCCCGGCACCGCCAGCTTGACCATCCGGCCATAAAACTCACCGGTGCCAAAGGCAAACTTGAGGAAGGGCACGAAACTATCGTGGTGGGTGAGGGTGCCGTCGAAGTCAAAGACGGAAAGTACTTTGGCGTCTGCGGGGCCGGCTTCGAGCATGTCTGGGTTCACGGGTGGTCCTTATCAGGTAGGGCGGTTTCATAGCGTTGTGACTGGCGCGTGCCTGTCGGGGTTCAGGTTGACGGTTCAGCCTGGCCGCTGCGGGTCAGCCTCTGCGCTCTTCTGTGTGCGTGCGACGGGCCATGCGTTTATGGCGATACGAGTTTACTACCCCTGAGCCAGGAGTGGGGCTTCCGAGGTTCCGGCACGCTCACTCAAGAGCGAGCGCGGGCAGTTCGTACAAGTGTTTTGGCTGACTGATCGAACTGTGCGTTAAATTTCCTACATACCGCTCGTACCACTTAAAGCGAACTTTCCGATATTTCCTATTTGCAATTTTTCGTATGGTAAATGCCAAAAACAACAAGGCGTTAACCCTATGGCAAACCACGGCTACATGACCATCAACGGCAAATCCCAAGGCCTCATTTCTGCAAAATGTTCGACTCACGACTCTATAGGCAACAAGTGGCAAGAAGGGCACTGCGACGAGATAATGGTGCTGTCCTTCCACCATAATATGGCCAACAGGGGCAACGTCAGGGCGTCAAGTCATGGGCCGATTGCCATTACCAAAAATATCGACAAATCGTCACCCTTGCTGGCGGTAGCGCTTTCCAACAGGGAAGAGCTCAACTGCGTCATCAATTTTTACCGTATCGCCCAATCGGGCTGGCATGAAAAATACTACAGCGTCGATATTCGAGGCTGCATCATCACCGACCTCACTGTCGACGTACCGCATTCTGTTTTGCATATTGATGCAGAGGCACAAGAGCATGTTGCGCTTAAATATCGCGAGATAATCTGGACTCACCATAAGGCGGGTACAAGTGGCTTCAGTACTTGGGAGACAGGCCGGTGAATAAAAAAGATAGGAAACAGCAGCCCACATTTCACAACATCTGGGTGGTTAGCCAGGCTGCGGCGTATCTGACTAACCAAGCTTGTACCATCAGTGCTCGTAATATTAATGATGGGATTGTTCGGCTGCAATTCAATCGGGAGGTGGCTTATTACGCGCGGAGTATTGTTAGGGATGTTGAGGAAGGCAGGAAAACTATTGATCAGGGGTTGAAAGAAATAAAGCAAGAACAAGAAAGCCTCATAAACCAATCTCTGGAGGTGGGGAGGAAAGGCATCGGGGTTATCGCGGGCGCGCTCCAATTTGCGACGGGAGCAGGAATTTGCTACGCCTCAGTCGGTACGCTGTGTTTGCTGGCGGGTATCCCGATTATGGCGCACGGCGCTAATAATATTTATGAGAACGGTCGCAATTTAATGAATGATGTCTCAGATACAGCGGGACCAGTCAGGAGCGCATATCGCGCCGCAGCAACGTCATTTGGATATGGTGAGCGTGAAGGCGACCTAGCCTACGGTGGTACGGATATAGGATTGTCAATGTACAGTCTTGGTAGGCGTGTGATTAAACCTGACGCATGGCGATTGTTTAGATACATAAGATCAGATAAAGAGCGGGCTTATAAAACTATGGGTGCCGCGCCGTTAGGGTTGGAAGCTTATACCGACTACGAAACTGGTAGGCAAATATATAAAAGGCTTAATGAATGATTGTGCTTTGGTCGATATTGTTTGTGATGGGTGGTGTATGGTCCGCTTATGCTCTGAAAAGGAGGTTTTCTGGGTGTAATTTGAATTATATAAAGCTGTATTCTTGTGTGGTCTATAACGGCTATTTTGTGGTGTCCTATATTGAGGTGATTAAGTATGGCGAGTTTCCTTTTTTTGGGGTTAGGACTGATTTTATTATTCAATATCCAATCATCGAGTGGATTGCCTTTTTCGGCATATTGGCTCACGGATTTGCACTTCCTATGAAGTGGAAGGTCAAGCGCTGGTTCTGAACGAAAAAAGAGAGTGTAGGCTTGTCGGAGGCAGAGAGTACTTAGGCCTTAGGTTCGGCTTCGAGCATGTCTGGGTACACGGGTTGGCCTCGGTCCTACCTAATAGTTTTTAAGCGTGCATCAAGTGTGACAGTTGGAGTCTACTCCGGTGTCAATCTTCCGATCCTCGCGTAAAGCCCTTCGGTGAAAGCCACCCGATCACTCGACCGATGACAACGCTGATGGCAATTGGGGCACAAGGCTACAGCATTGGTGATGCGATCCGAACCCTTCTGGGCCAGGTGCTTGACGTGATGTACTTCAAGAAATGGCTGACCATTGTCCAGATTAAAGGGCGCGTGCAGGCCGCAGCCCTCGCAAATTCCCCCTGCTTGCTGACGCACCCAGGCCCGTACTACCGGATCGCGTACATAGGATGTGCTGGTTGTAGTGACCTGTTGCGGCGCAGTGATGCCCTCGGGTTGGACCTTGATAGGTTTGCTTTGAAGCTTTGCTGCGCGCTGCTCAAGTAACTCTTCATCAAACGTTGGGGCGTTGTCTTTAAACTCGACGATACCCCGTTGTGCCAACATTCGGCTGATGCGAGAAACGACCCCCGATCCGACATTTTTTGCGGGGGTGTAACCAGTAATTGGCTTTAGATTCAGTATTTCAAACACAGCAGAAATATTGCGCATACGGTAATCGACCGATGCCAAAGATCGAGCGCTTAGAGCGCCTTCGCGCAGAAGCTCGTGTTCGGATTTTTTGTTCAGCGGCTGGCCTAAATTTACCAGCTGCAACATTTTCAGATAGCCGTCCACGGAAGCTTCAAGCTCCTCATCGCTCCATCCGGTATTACTTTTTTGCGTATCCATACAGCCGCCGAGGGTGGAACACCCTCGGACGATACTGTTTAGCCATTATTGCGTCTACGAAATTTCCTACAGATTGGTCGGAGTTGATGGTCGCCTTGGTCAGTAAAGTCTCGGCTTCATTCTGAAAGGTTGCATGAGCTTTCGCCACCAAGGCACTTTTGCTCGCGGCCAAGTCTTCAGTGAGCGGTAACTTGGGCAGGTGTTGATTGGACATTCCATATGACCTCTACGCGATTTGCTGAAGGGCTAAGACCCCAACGTAGAGAGGACGGTCTAAGAAACCCCAACCGGCGAAGCCCATAGCAGCGTCTAACTCACTTGATGAGGCCAAGCGAGATTTTGCCGTGTGATTAAAGGCTTGCTTCTACGTCGGGCGTTTCTTAGGCACCGGCGAATGAGCCTAGATAGCATCGAAATTTGAATCAATCGCTACGTGGATGATTCGTCCTGTAGGAAGTGTTGTTCAGTTCAATGAGCATAAAAAAGCCCTGAACAAGTCAGGGCTCTTGAGTATTACTTAGCTTGGAAATCAATCCCAGCTCAACGCACCGCCCGTTTGATACTCAATCACGCGGGTCTCAAAGAAATTCTTCTCTTTCTTCAAATCCATGATCTCGCTCATCCACGGGAACGGGTTAGTCGTGCCTGGGTATTCTTCTTTCAAGCCGATCTGCGACAGACGACGGTTAGCAATGAACTTGAGGTAATCCTCCATCATCGCCGCATTCATGCCCAACACCCCACGAGGCATGGTGTCACGCGCGTATTCAATCTCCAGCTGCGTACCCTGAAGAATCATCTGGGTCGCTTCTTCCTTCATCTCGGCATCCCACAGGTGCGGGTTTTCGATTTTGATCTGGTTGATCACGTCGATACCGAAGTTCAGGTGCATCGACTCATCGCGCAGGATGTACTGGAACTGCTCGGCCACGCCGGTCATTTTGTTGCGACGGCCCATGGACAGGATCTGGGTGAAGCCGCAGTAGAAGAAGATGCCTTCCAGTACGCAGTAGTAAGCGACCAGGTTGCGCAGCAGTTCCTTGTCGGTTTCAACGGTGCCGGTTTCGAACTTCGGATCGGAGATCGAGCGGGTGTACTTCAGGCCCCAGGCGGCCTTTTTGGCGACCGATGGAATCTCGTGGTACATGTTGAAGATCTCGCCTTCATCCATGGCCAACGATTCGATGCAGTACTGGTAGGCGTGGGTGTGGATCGCCTCTTCGAAGGCCTGGCGCAGGATGTACTGGCGGCACTCCGGGTTGGTGATCAGGCGGTACACGGCCAGCACCAGGTTGTTGGCAACCAGGGAGTCGGCGGTGGAGAAGAAGCCCAGGTTGCGCATGACGATGCGACGTTCGTCGTCGGTCAGGCCTTCAGGGTTGCGCCACAGGGCGATGTCGGCGGTCATGTTGACCTCTTGCGGCATCCAGTGGTTGGCGCAGCCGTCGAGGTATTTTTGCCAGGCCCAGTCGTACTTGAAGGGCACGAGTTGGTTGAGGTCGGCGCGGCAGTTGATCATGCGTTTTTCGTCAACGGCGACGCGGGCGGAGGCGCCTTCGAGTTCGGCGAGGCCTTCGGCGACGTCGAGTTTGTCCAGGGCGGCCTTGGCGCGCACGATGGCGGCCGAATCATTGGCGGTGACGGCGCGGGCTTCGATGGCGGCGGCAGCGCCGGCACCGTCGAGGCGGTCCATGTTGGCTTCGGTGGCGTGGCCAGCGTTGGCGCCTTTGGTGGCTACTTCGCCTTCATCTTCTTTGTCGAATTCGTCCCAGCTCAGCATGACGTGTCGTCTCCTGCGTGAGGGCTCAAAGGTGCCCGTGTGAAACCGGATGGTTGGGTGTTCACACGGCCCTAGGGCCGCGGTGGATCTTAAGGAATCGTTTGTTGCAGCTAGCGCACGCATTAAACGGAATAGGGCTACGGGTGCTCTGCGTGAGGCTTGAGGTGCGCAGCGGTAGGTGCAAGCTCGCGCGGGATGCCTCAGGTCTGGCTCTTCGTCCCAGTGTAAAGGGATATTGCAGGCCCGATTTACCCGCGCATTATAGGGAAAAATTTGGGTTTGTGTTGCGGCGGATGGTCACTTGAGCGCGCCAAAATGACGTGGTTTTCGGCCAGAGCGAGTGTTTGCAAGGCTTTGCTGGGGATGGAAATTTCTGACGGGTGTTGGGAGAAATTTTATGGGGAGGGGAGGGAGCAGGTGAGAAGGGCTGTATGGGACGTCGTGGCTGAAACCGCCATCGCAGGCAAGCCAGCTCCCACATTTGATTTGCGGTGTATTCGAGGTGGGTTCTTGGCCGCAAGATTGATTTCTTGCGGCGACCAAGATCCGGGTTGAATCTAAATAACCAAGTTGTTATCCGTTAGAGCAACCATTGCCCATCACTTGATAGTTGAGGATGTGTCGTTGACCTTGGGAGTCTTCATATTCCATCTTTACCGGAACAACTTCACAGACTTCCGGAATACTGCTCATGGACACTACTTTAGCCACATCCAAGTGAGTGCTGTAGGTGTAATCCTCAACAATCGGGGCGTTGCGGCCAGCCAGTTCAGTCGGGGCCTCGTCGGCCAGGGCGGCGGTGGCGCACAAGCTGCTCAGGGCCATAACTAATAACGCTTTCATTTCTTCATTACCTTCTTCAGGGCGAAAGGGGGCACGGGGCCCTTGTGAGGCCGCGTGTGTCACTTAAAAGTTGGGAAGTTCGGATTAACGTTGCCTTCGTGGGGGCTGTTGCGTTGTTAATCAGAGTGCCTTGTTGGCGGAGTTGATTTTAGGCGCCTCGGTTATATTCATATACCCGTGGTTTTGATAAACACTTTTGGCGGTTTTTGTAACAATCGCCCTATCAAGGTTTTTTTAAGCTACCGGCAAGGCGCCACGGGCCCGGG
This sequence comes from Pseudomonas paralactis, assembly GCF_001439735.1. Classification (GTDB taxonomy): domain Bacteria; phylum Pseudomonadota; class Gammaproteobacteria; order Pseudomonadales; family Pseudomonadaceae; genus Aquipseudomonas; species Aquipseudomonas paralactis. The sequence continues at coordinate 32,244 of NZ_JYLN01000011.1, read as the reverse complement.
CCAGAGCAGTAGCCGGCATAGCAGGGCAATTTGTAGGGTCTTGTTACTACCATCGTCGAATGGTTCTATAGGCTCACCCCGGCTACAACAGGGGCCATACAACAACAACTATTGTCACCGAGGTAAGAAAGATGAGTGCGGCTTCCCTGTACCCCGTTCGCCCCGAAGTAGCAGCCAACACGCTGACCGACGAGGCGACCTACAAGGCCATGTACCAGCAGTCGGTGGTCAACCCCGATGGCTTCTGGCGTGAGCAAGCCAAGCGCCTTGACTGGGTCAAGCCTTTCACCGCGGTGAAGCAGACCTCTTTCGACGACCACCATGTCGACATCAAATGGTTTGCCGATGGCACCCTGAACGTTTCCTACAATTGCCTGGACCGTCACCTTGCCGAGCGTGGCGACCAGATCGCAATCATCTGGGAGGGCGATGACCCTGCCGAGAGCCGCAATATCACCTACCGCGAGTTGCATGAAGAAGTCTGCAAGTTCGCCAACGCCTTGCGCGGCCAGGACGTGCACCGCGGCGATGTGGTGACTATCTATATGCCGATGATTCCCGAAGCCGTGGTCGCCATGCTGGCCTGTACCCGCATCGGTGCGATTCATTCGGTGGTGTTCGGCGGTTTTTCTCCCGAAGCCCTGGCCGGTCGCATCATCGACTGTAAGTCGAAAGTGGTGATTACCGCTGACGAAGGCATCCGCGCCGGTAAGAAGATTCCGCTGAAGGCCAACGTCGACGATGCGCTGACCAACCCGGAAACCAGCAGCATCCAGAAGGTGATCGTGTGCAAGCGCACCAATGGCGCGATCAAGTGGAACCAGCACCGCGACATCTGGTACGAAGACTTGATGAAAGTGGCGGGCACCGTCTGCGCGCCAAAAGAGATGGGCGCCGAAGAAGCGCTGTTCATCCTCTATACCTCCGGCTCTACCGGCAAGCCTAAGGGTGTGCAGCACACCACCGGTGGCTACCTGCTCTATGCGGCCCTGACCCACGAGCGTGTATTCGACTATCGTCCAGGCGAAATCTACTGGTGCACCGCCGACGTGGGCTGGGTCACCGGCCACACCTATATCGTCTACGGCCCGCTGGCCAATGGCGCGACCACAGTGTTGTTCGAAGGCGTGCCGAACTACCCGGACATCACCCGGGTGGCGAAGATCGTCGACAAGCACAAGGTCAATATCCTCTACACCGCACCGACTGCGATCCGCGCGATGATGGCTTCCGGCACCGCCGCCTGCGAAGGCGCCGACGGCAGCAGCCTGCGCCTGTTGGGCTCGGTGGGTGAGCCGATCAACCCGGAAGCCTGGGACTGGTACTACAAGAACGTCGGCCAATCCCGTTGCCCGATCGTCGATACCTGGTGGCAGACCGAAACCGGCGCCACCTTGATGAGCCCATTACCAGGCGCCCACGCGCTCAAGCCAGGCTCGGCCGCACGACCGTTCTTTGGTGTGGTGCCGGCACTGGTGGACAACCTCGGTAACATCATCGAAGGCGCTGCCGAAGGCAACCTGGTGATCCTCGATTCGTGGCCAGGCCAGGCCCGTACTCTCTACGGCGACCATGATCGTTTCGTCGACACTTATTTCAAGACGTTCCGCGGCATGTACTTCACCGGTGACGGCGCCCGTCGCGATGAAGATGGTTACTGGTGGATCACCGGTCGCGTGGATGACGTGTTGAACGTGTCCGGCCACCGTATGGGCACCGCCGAGATCGAGAGCGCCATGGTTGCTCACCCCAAAGTCGCCGAGGCGGCGGTGGTGGGCGTGCCCCACGACATCAAGGGGCAGGGCATCTATGTGTATGTCACCTTGAAGAATGGTGAAGAGCCCAACGAAGCACTGCGCCTGGAGCTGAAGAACTGGGTGCGCAAGGAAATTGGCCCGATTGCCTCGCCGGATGTGATCCAGTGGGCGCCGGGGCTGCCGAAGACACGGTCGGGGAAAATCATGCGGCGCATTTTGCGCAAGATCGCCACGGCTGAATACGATGGGTTGGGGGATATCTCTACCTTGGCAGATCCAAGCGTGGTGGCGCATTTGATTGAAACGCACAAGACCATGAACGTCGCGTAAGCGGGGTAGGTGGGCCAAAGCCCCATTCGGTGTAAGCCGGGTGGGGCTTTTTTTGGGGGCTCAGAAGCACCGAGGTTCAATGTGGGAGCTGGCTTGCCTGCGATAGCTATTTATCAGTTAGCCCATCTTTGGCTGATACACCGTTATCGCAGGCAAGCCAGCTCCCACAAAGGGGTGTGGGTGGCGGTCTGACAGAGCCGCATCACAACCAAACCAATAAATATCGGTTTTCCCCGTAGGACGTTTCTGGATGTTACCGGCCCGCTCAAATGTGTAACCGCCCGCACAAACCTGGGGCAATGGACCCCGGGCACGCCCCGAAAAACCGCGTTCTAGACGCCCAAAAAAATAAGATTAAACGCCACACTTGCCGTGCTAGAAGGGTTTGCGAATAATAGGCCCGTAATTTGCAGCATCATCAGGTTTAATATCTTTTGTCTCTGCATAAAATTCAGAGGCTGTCAATGAGCTGGAACCGCTTTCTCGGTGCTTCTGTAAATTGTTGTCGCATTGAGGAAATATCGGCTTCCGGCCTGTCGTTAGAATGCCGATCACTCGCTCGTCGTCGCAGGTGTCGCCCGCGCAGGACGCAGCCCCGCTATTCGGTTACACCTTCGCGCATCGTGGGCCATGGCTCATACTGCTGTTTTTGCCCTATACCGATGGAGTCCCAAAGATGAAGAAACTCGTGCTGTTGGGCGCCCTGGCGCTGTCCGTGCTGTCCATGCAGGCTTTCGCCGAAGGCAAGCCACTGAAAATTGGTATCGAAGCGGCTTACCCTCCGTTTGCCTCCAAGGCACCGGATGGCAGCATCGTCGGTTTTGACTACGACATCGGCAACGCGCTGTGCAAGCAGATGGACGTGAAATGCACTTGGGTTGAGCAAGAGTTCGACGGCCTGATCCCTGCGCTGAAAGTGCGCAAGATCGACGCGATCCTGTCGTCCATGTCCATCACTGACGACCGCAAGAAATCGGTGGACTTCACCACTCGCTACTACCTGTCCCCAGCGCGTCTGGTGATGAAGGAAGGCACCACCGTCAGCGACAGCCTGGATGAGTTGAAGGGCAAGAAGATCGGTGTGCAGCGCGGTTCGATCCACGACCGTTTCGCCCGTGAAGTCCTGGCGCCAAAAGGTGCGGATATCAAGGGTTACAGCACCCAGAACGAAATCTACCTGGACGTGGCCGCCGGGCGTCTCGACGGTACCGTGGCTGACGCTACCCTGCTGCAGGATGGCTTCCTGAAAACCGACGCCGGCAAAGGCTACGCGTTTGTAGGCCCGTCGTTCACCGAAGCCAAATACTTTGGCGACGGTATTGGTATCGCCGTGCGTAAAGGCGACAAGGAAAACCTTGAGCGTATCAACGCAGCGATTGCCGCGATCCGTGCCAACGGCGAATACAAGAAAATCCAGGACAAGTACTTCGACTTTGATATTTACGGCGCTGATGCCAAGTAAGTAGTCGCAGCTGTCTGTCCGAAATGGCGCAAGCAACAGTCATCCTGAAGTTTGCGCCATTTTTTCATCCCCCTTTTCGAGGACCTGAATCATGTTGAAAGGCTACGGGGCCGTTATCCTCGATGGCGCATGGTTGACGCTTCAGCTCGCCTTGTCGTCCATGGCCTTGGCCATTGTTCTGGGTCTGATCGGGGTCGCGTTACGCCTGTCGCCGGTGCGCTGGTTGGCTTGGCTGGGTGACTTGTACTCCACGGTGATCCGCGGGATCCCCGACCTGGTGCTGATCCTGCTGATTTTCTATGGCGGCCAGGACTTGCTTAACCGCGTCGCGCCCCTATTGGGCTTTGACGACTATATCGACTTGAACCCCCTGGCCGCCGGTATCGGCACCCTGGGTTTCATCTTTGGCGCCTACCTGTCGGAAACCTTCCGTGGCGCCTTCATGGCTATTCCCAAGGGGCAGGCTGAAGCCGGCCTGGCGTATGGCATGAGCAGCTTCCAGGTGTTTTTCCGGGTGATGGTGCCGCAGATGATTCGGCTGGCGATCCCCGGGTTTACCAACAACTGGTTGGTATTGACCAAGGCCACCGCGCTGATTTCGGTGGTGGGTCTGCAAGACATGATGTTCAAGGCCAAGCAGGCGGCAGACGCCACCCGCGAGCCTTTTACCTTCTTCCTCGCAGTGGCGGCGATGTACCTGGTGATCACCAGCGTGTCGTTGCTGGCCTTGCGTTACCTTGAGAAGCGCTACTCGGTAGGCGTAAGGGCGGCTGATCTATGATCTTCGACTACAACGTCATCTGGGAGGCCATGCCGCTGTACCTTGGCGGCTTGCTGACTACCCTGAAATTGCTCGCCATCTCGCTGTTCTTCGGCCTGCTCGCGGCCTTGCCCCTGGGCTTGATGCGGGTGTCCAAGCAGCCGATCGTCAACGGCGTGGCCTGGCTTTACACCTACGTGATCCGCGGCACGCCGATGCTGGTGCAGTTGTTTTTGATCTACTACGGCCTGGCGCAGTTCGAAGTGGTGCGCGAGAGCTTCCTGTGGCCGCTGCTGTCCAGTGCCACGTTCTGTGCGTGCCTGGCGTTTGCGATCAACACCAGCGCCTACACCGCCGAAATTATCGCCGGCAGCCTCAAGGCCACGCCTAACGGTGAGATCGAAGCGGCCAAGGCCATGGGCATGTCGCGCTACAAGCTGTACCGCCGCATTCTGTTGCCGTCGGCCCTGCGCCGTGCGCTGCCGCAGTACAGCAACGAAGTGATCATGATGCTGCAGACCACCAGTCTGGCGTCCATCGTTACCCTGATCGACATCACCGGTGCCGCGCGTACGGTCAATGCTCAGTATTACCTGCCGTTCGAAGCCTATATCACCGCCGGCGTGTTCTACCTGTGCCTGACCTTCATCCTGGTGCGCCTGTTCAAGTTGGCCGAGCGCCGCTGGCTGAGCTACCTGGCTCCACGGAAGCACTGATATGGAACGTATCGATCATCTGCTGCCCTGGGGGCATTTGGGCTGCGAGCGCCAACTGAGCGTGTTCCGCTTCGGCAGCGGCGAGCGCAAGGCCTATATCCAGGCCAGCCTGCACGCCGATGAGTTGCCGGGTATGCGTGCCGCGTGGGAACTGAAAAAGCGCCTCACCAAGCTGGAACAGCAGGGCGCCCTCAACGGCGTGATCGAGCTGGTGCCGGTGGCCAACCCGATGGGCCTTGGCCAGCTGTTGCAAGGCAGCCACCAGGGGCGTTTCGAAGTGGGCAGCGGCAAGAACTTCAATCGCGACTTCGTTGAGTTGAGCGAGCCGGTCGGCGCATTGTTACAAGGCAAGCTGGGCGATGACCCGCACGCCAATGTGCGCCTGATTCGCCAGGCCATGAGCGATACGCTCACCGCCTTGCCCGAGCCGAGCAGCCAGTTGCAAGGCATGCAACGCATCCTGCTGAGCCATGCCTGCACCGCCGATGTGGTGCTGGACCTGCATTGCGACGCCGAAGCCGCACTGCACATGTACGCGCTGCCCCAACACTGGCCGCAGTGGCGGTCGCTGTCGGCACACCTGAATGTGAAGGTCGGCCTGCTGGCGGAAGATTCCGGCGGCAGTTCGTTTGACGAGGCGTGCTCGTTGCCGTGGCTGCGTTTGTCGCGCCTGTTCCCCGAGGCGCAGATTCCGCTGGCCTGTCTCGCGACGACGTTGGAATTGGGCGGCCAGGCCGACACCGGCCGTGATGAAGCCATCTTCCACGCCGAAGGCATCCTTGCGTTCCTCGCCGAACAAGGCTTGATCAAGGGCGAGTGGCCCGCGCCGCAACACGAACCTTGCGAAGGTGTGCCTTTTGAGGGCACCGAGCTGCTGTTCGCGCCCCATGCCGGGGTGATCAGTTACCTGCGTAAAGCGGGCGACTGGGTAGAAACCGGCGATGAGATTTTTGAAGTGATTGACCCCCTGACCGACCGCGTAAGCACTATTTGCGCGGGTACCTCGGGGGTGTTGTTTGCCGTTGAACGGCTACGTTATGCCCAAGCGGGTTTCTGGCTGGCCAAGGTGGCGGGGCGCGAAGCGCTGCGTCACGGGCGCTTGCTCAACGACTGACCACCTGTTTTTGTGAGAACCGACCGCATGTACAAGCTTGAAGTCCAAGACCTGCATAAACGCTATGGCAGTCATGAAGTGCTCAAAGGTGTGTCCCTGGCCGCCGCCGCCGGTGATGTGATCAGCATCATCGGTTCCAGCGGTTCGGGCAAAAGTACCTTTTTGCGCTGCATCAACCTGCTGGAGCAGCCTCACGCCGGCAAGATTCTGCTCAATAACGAAGAGCTGAAACTGGTGGCCAACAAGGACGGCGCCATGAAGGCCGCCGACCCCAAGCAACTGCAACGTATGCGTTCACGCCTGTCCATGGTGTTCCAGCATTTCAATCTGTGGTCGCACATGACCGCGATTGAGAACGTGATGGAAGCCCCGGTGCACGTGTTGGGCATATCCAAGAAAGAAGCCCGTGAGAAGGCCGAGCATTACCTGGCCAAAGTCGGCGTGGGCCATCGTAAGGATGCGTTCCCGGGCCATATGTCCGGTGGCGAGCAACAGCGCGTAGCGATTGCCCGTGCGCTGGCGATGGAGCCTGAGGTGATGCTGTTCGACGAACCTACTTCGGCGCTGGATCCGGAGCTGGTGGGCGAAGTGCTCAAGGTCATGCAGGACCTGGCCCAGGAAGGCCGCACCATGGTGGTGGTGACCCACGAAATGGGCTTTGCCCGCGAAGTGTCGAACCAATTGGTGTTTTTGCATAAAGGCATTGTTGAAGAACGGGGCAATCCTCGCGAAGTGCTGGTGAACCCGCAGTCCGAGCGCCTTCAGCAATTCCTGTCCGGCAGCTTGAAATAGTCAAGGTTGCCACCCATCCCCTGTAGGAGCGAGCTTGCTCGCGAAGATCGTCAACGATAACGCGGGAAGCCTGATACCCCGTGGCGTTCTCAGGTTTTTCGCGAGCAAGCTCGCTCCTACAGGAGGGCAGGGCTTCATTGTTTTTGAGATTTGTGTTGGTTTACGGGCTAGCATTGGCCCACAGCTTCTTTCACCGTTTTCGCTCCGGATAGCACTCCATGACCGCCCACAAAATTGGTTTCCTGATTTGGCCCAGCACAAAAGCACTCACGCTTGCGCTGGCTGAGGAGGCCTTGCGCGTCGCTCAGCGGGTGCATCCGGATGTGGTCTACGAATTGTCGTTTCTGCAGGCCGAGCCGCAAACCGAGGGCGCCTGGCAACTGCCGGGCGAGCCGTGGGCCGGCAAGCTGGAAGGTTTTCAGAAACTGTTCCTGCTGGCGGATGAGCCGCCTGCCGCTATCGCCTCCCAGCTCAGCACAGCGCTCAAGCAGCTGGTTCGGGCTGGTTGCGTGATCGGCGGGTTATCGGCGGGCGTGTACCCATTGGCCCAGCTTGGTTTGCTGGATGGTTATCGTGCTGCCGTGCATTGGCGCTGGCAGGACGACTTCGCCGAACGCTTCCCCAAAGTCATCGCCACCAGCCATCTGTTTGACTGGGACCGTGATCGCCTGACCGCTTGCGGCGGCATGTCGGTACTTGACCTGCTGTTGGCGGTATTGGCCCGTGACCATGGTGCTGAGTTAGCCGGTGCTGTGTCTGAAGAACTGGTGGTGGAGCGCATCCGTGAAGGTGGCGAGCGCCAGCGCATTCCGCTGCAAAACCGCCTGGGTTCCAGCCATCCGAAGCTGACCCAGGCGGTGTTGCTGATGGAAGCCAATATCGAAGAACCGCTGACCACCGACGAAATCGCCCAGCACGTGTGCGTTTCGCGACGACAACTGGAACGCATCTTCAAGCAGTACCTTAACCGCGTTCCCAGCCAGTATTACCTGGAACTGCGCCTGAACAAGGCGCGCCAGATGTTGATGCAAACCAGCAAGTCGATCATCCAGATCGGCCTGTCGTGCGGCTTCTCCTCGGGGCCGCATTTCTCCAGCGCCTACCGTAACTTCTTCGGCGCTACGCCCCGTGAAGACCGCAACCAACGGCGCAGCAGCAGCCCGTTCGAGTTGTCGTCGGTGCCCTCCGAGCGCGGTTGAGCGGCGCGCTATTCATCGCCCTCTGTGTCGGATCCGCCGCTGACGGAGTCCCGGTTGGGATTGATTGGCGGGGGTTGTAAAGCTTCCGGTACATCGAAATTTACCGTCGTGCGGTTGTAGTAACTGCGCAGCATGGCGATCGCCGCGGGCGAGAACGGGTTGCCGCTGAGGTCGAAGCCCTGGGCTCTGTCTGCATCCATTTCAAGCAGGTCGCTGGGTAGCTCGCTAATCTGGTTGTTGCGCAAGCTCACTTGATCAAGCGATGGCAGGTTGAATATTCCGTTCGGCACTTGCGTGAGGCCGGCTTCTTCGATCATCAAACCTGTCAGTCCCGACATTTTGCTGATGTCGGGCGCGACGCCCAGCGGGTTATGACTCAGGTCCAGGTACTCAAGGTTTTGCAGGTCGCTCAGGGCGTCGGCGCTGGTGGTGGTCAAGCGAATATGGTTGTTTGAAAGGCTCAGTGACTTGAGTTTGGGTAGTTTGAACACGGCGCCAGGAATGTCGTTCAAGGCATAGCGGTAGATCAGCAGGCTTTCCAGGTTGGGAAAGTGCTCGAGAAATCCCTGGGGAATCGACGTAGTTTCCTCTGCTCTCAATTCCAGCTTCGAAATGTGCTCGAAATCGATATTCAATGACGGTAGATCGCCTAGCGGCGCCAGCGTCACTTCCATTTCGTGGGAGGCGGCGGACGGCTCTTGATCGAAGTCCAGAGCGGTTTCCCGTCGCCAGGCTGCTTCCAGCACTGTTTTGAGTTCGTCTCGCACCAACTGCTGCTGAGCCTGGGCTTGCTCGTCCAGTGGTGCCCTCGTACGCGGATGCTGCGCCGGCACACTCACTATCCATTCCTGCAAATCGGCTTGAAGACGCTCGTAGTCCGCTTTCAAGCGCACCAAGTGTGCCATTGAGTCGTCCAGGCCGCCGGGCAGCCTGAAGAGGAAGTTATTCGCCTGATCGACGCTGTACTTGGGGTAAAGCGCTTGCACCAAAAGCCTCTGCGCGGGGTTGGCATCAGCACCAAAATGTTCGCCGGTTACCTGGCAATAGGCTTTGATCCTCTGCAGCGTGGCGCGTGAGAACCCGTTGCCTGACAGGTTAAAGGCTTTGGCGGCATTGCCTGGCAGCTGGAAGATCAAATCAGGCAGCCGACTCAAATAGTTGTTGCTCAGATCGGCGCTGACTAGTTGGGGGCGATTGAGCAAGTTCTCGGGAAACAGGGAGATATGGGTTCCGCTCAGGTTCAGCGTCTGTAGTTCGGGCATGTGCCCAAGGTTGGGAGACCGTGACAGCTGATTGTTGTTGGACAGGTCCAGGCTTTTGAGTCCTGTGAAGGGATCAAGGTCTGCGCGGTTTTGCAGAGTCAGGTTGCAGTTGCGCAGCGTCAGTCTGTCAAGGTGAGAAAGTGCGATGACCTCGGGAGGAATTGTGTTGAGGGCAACGTCGCTCAGATGCAACGTACGTAGGTTGGGGAAGTGGGTGAGGAAACCTGGGGCTCCCCGGGTAGTGGAGTAACCCTTTAGCGTCAAACTGGAAATGTGATCGAAGTTTGCATTGAGTACAGGCAGTTCGCCGTGTATGGGGTAGCCAAGGTTCAGTGTGCGTCCGATTGCGTGGTCAGTATCGATCGGCGTTTCATGGCGCCAGCCGCGGAGCAGTTCTTGTGTCCATATCCAGCGGTGCAGTTCCGCTTCGGCGACCGTGGAAGGGGGCAGCGGGGCATCGGTGTTGAGAGAGGCCTGCAAGAGGGTCGAGCGCCAGGCCATCAGATCGGTTTTGAGTCGTAAAAGCTCGTTTTTCAGGTAGCGGAGCGTCTGTAAGGGAGTGCTGGGATAGCTGTTCAAAATGTCCAGTGTCTGAACCAGCTCTTGCGGGCTCAGGCCAGGGTACAGCTCGTGTAACAACGCCAACTCGGGGGTGCTGCCGGCCTCTGGCGGTGTGGCGGGGTAGCCTTCCATGCCGCCGGGCAGGCGCATCAGCCTGGGGTCGTAGGCAGGTTTGCGCACTGGATCCTGGGCCAACAACGCGCCGAGCGCTTCACGTGTCACGGGGCGCTGGCTCAAGGTTTGCCGCAGCAACGGACCCTGGCCGATATGAATGCCCAGCGCATCGCGCTGAGTGTCAGGCAGGGCCTGCAGGACGGCAGTGTAAAAATCCGTTTCGGCAAGCACCATGCCTTTTTCGTCTTCGGGGATGTACTCGCCTTCGATGGTACGCACCAGGGTGCGTTTGATCGGTGCTTCAGGAGCGCCGATTGCATCGTGCAGCTTGCCGGTTTGCTTGAAATCGCGCACTTCCAGGCGCACAGACGGCGACCAGCCCGGCAGGTTTTCCAGCGAGTGCAGGGCGAGGCGGTGGGTGTCGCTGTTTTCCAGAGCGGTCATGTACAGCCCTTCATGCGCCCTGCTGATTCGAACGTGATGAGCGGCCCAGCGTGCTCGCTCAAGTACCGGTGCGGGTACCTTGCCTTGGTCGATGTCCAGCAACTGCTGGCCGGTGGAGCAGCGTAATACGTCTTCGGCGGCGCTCGTTGGCAGGCCGGGCGCGGCGTCGATGATGGTTTGCAGGCGTGCGTCAGCGGTTATCTCCAGCCCGCGATAACGCGAGTCGAACAGCGAGGCGCGGCTTTTCTGAGCGGCGCGTGCCAGTTGTTTGCGCAGTTTGGCGGTGCGCGCAGGCAGGGTGGGCGTGGGGCCGAATGGCTCTTCAAGCAAGGTTTTGCGTTCCGACTCGTTCAAGGTTTCCAGCACGATCGTCAGCAAATCGCCGTTGTTCATCTGGGCTTCGTGTATCTGTGCCACGGCGGCGTTTTTATGGCCTTTGTGCTCCCAGACGGTTTCACCTTTGGCGTTGAGAAACCGCAGGGTCTTGGATTCGGGCCATAGGCCCGTCTGGCTCAGCAGCCACAGTTGGGTTTGGGGATCAGCCTTCTGATACATCGCAGGGTCATCGCTGTTCATCTGGTCGATGAAAGTTTGCAACTGCTCATCGATCCGGATGCGCTTGAGTGTGTCGGCCAACAGTGGCGGCGGCGGTTGGTGGTCCATGTACAGTTTGCGCAGGACGTCATCATTGGTCTCGCTGATGCGACTGGCTCTTTCAAGACCGGCTTCGCTGATACCTTCGGCAGATGGGCCGAGCCGGCGCAGCAAGGTGGTGCGATTCCAGGTCAACGGGCGATCCACAGGCGTCAACCAGGCGCCCTTGCCATTGCTCAATACCCGTGGGCGGTAGGCGTGGGGGCGCGTCGGATGTTCAAGGCTAGCGTTGCCCGAGGGTTGCTTGATGGAAAAATATTGCCCGTCCAGCGCCAGGATCTGCTTGTGTTGATGGGCATGTAATCCCTGCGGGCTGGGGCGCGACCCCGGCACCAATTGAATGTCATGGGCGTAGGGCGCGAGATCAGGGTTCCACAGACGGGTTTTACGGTCGGTGGTCACCGCAGTGAGTCTGTCAAAGAAGTCCCATAGCGCCTTCGGTAGCGTCTGTCGCAACAGGTTTTCGGCTATCGGTGCGCCGACCGCGAACATGCCCAGTTGGACCATTTGCTCAAGGATCGACATCAGGTGCCCGAATGCCTGGCGCTTGAGCCCTTCGGCCCAGTCGAGGACGCCTTCGAACACATCGTCGAGCAGTTGATAGGCGGTATAGCCGAGCATCAGTAAGCCCAGCGGCGGGACAAAGGGTGTTGCGATGAAGGCGGCGATTTCGAGAATGGCTTCTCCGATTTTCTGCACAACCTCCCAGCGCCGCCAGCGGGCATTTCTGTCAGCGTCGGCGGTGGGAATGGCCGTTACGCGAGCATCGTTGAGCAACTTATCAAGCTTGTTCTCATACAGGTGTTCGTACAGGTCGTTGGTGATTTTCGTCGCATAGAATTGCAGGTTGGTTTTGGCCGCGGGTTCGTCACGCCAGACAGGGCGGGGGTCGCCTGAAACATGCTCGTGCCAGACGACCTGTGATAAGCGGCTGTTGAGATCGGCAAAGAAGTAGCCACGCTGTTCATGCCTGACGAAACGGCTGAAAAACGCCTGATAGTCGGCGCTGCGCAGTTTGTTCGCCAGGTCCTGCATGAAGGCCTGACCGTTGGCGTAATACTTGAGCGGCGATTGCGGGTCGCCCGGAATATAGGCCACCATCGGGACTGCGCTGCGATTGGACTCCAGGTCGGCGGCGAACAGCACGATGCCGGTCAAGGGGGCGTTCATCAGGCTAAGGTCATGGCACAGCAACGGCCTGCCGTTCAGGTCGCCGATCAGGTTTTTGAGAACGTTGCGCAGTGCATTGAACGCTTGGGGCGATACATCCTTTTTCAGCTGCGCCATATGCAAGCTGGCTTGGGCGTCGGCTTTCAGGCTATTGATGACCTTTTGGCGCAGTTGAGCCTTGATCGCCGCGTCATTGAAGCCCAAAAGGTTCTTGAGGTAGCGCTGGTATTGCTTGCCGACATCCAGCGTGCGGCATAACCCAATGAATTGCGCGATGCTGATCTTCTCGCGTAATTGGGGCAGCGTGGTGAACTGCCCGGTGGCGGAGGGCTGAGTAATGAATGTCGACTCTTTGGCATAGGCCGTTGGCTTGCCTTCGCCCGCATCAAAGTTGTGCAATGCCGCCTCCACCAGTGAAACCGTCCAGGTTTTGGCGCCAGTTTCTATGGGAAGCAGCGGTGTGGTCTGTGGGATATACAAGCGCAGGTAAACAGCGCTGACGTCGCAGTCGGCGTCAAACTGCTGCTTGAGTGCCTGTTGCAGCAAGGGTGCGGCAAATGCTTGCGGGGATTGGAGCGTGGACAGGGCGCTGTCGACTTGGTTTTGCGCCTTCCAACTGTTCTCCAGTGCCTTCTTGGCGGGAGCTTGCTGGGTGCGGTTGGCATCGCCATACCAATCGGCGAATTCAGTTGGGCTGTTTTTCAGGGCCTGGCGCCGGGCACTTGAGGCGTTCCCTAGCCATTTCGGCAGGCGGGGAGTGACCCCGGCAGGCGCTACGGCTGCGACCTGTGCGAGGTGTTGGGAGAGCGAGGTTTGAGTTGGGGTGGGCATGGGCTGGATCTTCATTGAGTTGAGGCAGCGACATCACACCAACTTTGATGCAGCGCTGGAGCATATATAGTGATGCCCGCAACGAAACCCGCAGACCTCGCCCCTGTCTGCCTTGCGTATTGAGGCCGTGCTGCATGGAACGCAGGTAGGCGAGGCTGGATCGTTAGGGCGTGCCAACCCTTTCGCCGCATGATCCTGACGTAAACCTGCCGCAGCGTTTAAACTGCGCCATTGCGACGCTATTTGTCGCATTGGCGTAAACCCGCGAAAAACGCGGGTTGGCGCTATAAGAAGTTGTCGCTTGGCGACAAGGCCCCACTGAAAACTGTCCTTACAATCCCTGCATCGCCCGCCAGTTCCAGGCAGGCGTTCCTCTTCAGGAGACTCCGATGTCCGTTGAGCAAGCCCCGGTGCAACGTGCCGATTTCGACCAGGTGATGGTGCCCAACTACGCACCTGCTGCCTTCATTCCTGTGCGTGGCCAAGGTTCGCGCGTTTGGGACCAGGCCGGTCGCGAGCTGATCGACTTTGCCGGCGGCATCGCGGTTAACGTTCTGGGCCACGCCCATCCGGCACTGGTCGGTGCCTTGACCGAACAGGCCAACAAACTCTGGCATGTCTCCAACGTGTTCACCAATGAGCCGGCGCTGCGCCTGGCCCACAAGCTGATCGACGCCACCTTTGCCGAGCGCGTGTTCTTCTGCAACTCCGGCGCCGAAGCCAACGAGGCCGCCTTCAAGCTGGCCCGTCGCGTGGCATTCGACCGTTTTGGCAGCGAGAAGTACGAGATCATCGCCGCGCTGAACAGCTTCCACGGCCGTACCCTGTTCACCGTCAACGTCGGTGGCCAGTCGAAGTACTCCGATGGTTTCGGGCCTAAAATCACCGGCATCACCCACGTTCCTTATAACGACCTGGCTGCGCTGAAAGCGGCGGTGACCGATAAGACCTGCGCCGTGGTTCTGGAACCGATCCAGGGCGAAGGCGGCGTACTGCCAGCCGAACTGGCTTACCTGCAAGGCGCCCGCGAACTGTGCGACACCCACGATGCGCTGCTGGTATTCGACGAAGTGCAAACCGGCATGGGCCGCAGCGGCCACCTGTTTGCCTACCAGCATTACGGCGTGACGCCGGACATCCTCACCAGCGCCAAGAGCCTGGGCGGCGGCTTCCCGATTGCGGCGATGCTCACCCGTGAAGACTTGGCCAAGCACTTGGTGGTCGGCACCCACGGCACCACCTACGGCGGCAACCCGCTGGCGTGCGCGGTAGCGGAAGCGGTGATCGACGTGATCAACACCCCAGAAGTGCTGGCGGGGGTGAATGCCAAGCACGACCTGTTCAAGGCGCGCCTGGAGCAGATCGGCAAGCAGTACGGCATCTTCACCCAAGTGCGTGGCATGGGCTTGTTGATCGGTTGCGTACTCAGCGATGCCTTCAAAGGTAAGGCCAAGGACGTGTTCAACGCGGCCGAAAAAGAAAATTTGATGATCCTGCAAGCCGGTCCGGACGTGGTGCGTTTTGCGCCGAGCCTGGTGGTGGAAGAGGCGGACATCAACGAAGGTTTGGATCGTTTTGAGCGTGCTGTGAAGACGTTGACGCAAGCCTGATAGCGACACATTTTATTGGCCGGACCTGACAAATGTGGGAGCTGGCTTGCCTGCGATAGCATCACCTCGGTGCCGTTGATATACCGAGTTGCCTGTATCGCCGGCAAGCCAGCTCCCACATGGATCTGCTTACACATTGAGACCGATGTGTATCCGGGGCCTGTGTCCGGCATTTTTTCCTCTGTGAGTTTTCGAGTTAAGGAGTGACACCATGCTGGTGATGCGCCCCGCGCAAATGGCTGATCTGGGCGAGGTACAGCGTCTGGCTGCGGACAGCCCGATTGGTGTTACTTCCTTGCCGGATGATGTGGAACGCCTGAGCGACAAGATCGCCGCCAGCGAAGCTTCTTTCGCGGCCGAGGTGAGTTTCAACGGTGAAGAGAGCTATTTCTTCGTGCTGGAAGACACCGAGACCGGCAAACTCGCCGGCTGCTCGGCTATCGTAGCCTCGGCGGGTTACTCCGAGCCGTTCTATAGCTTTCGTAACGAAACCTTCGTGCACGCCTCCCGCGAGCTGAAGATCCACAACAAGATCCACGTGCTTTCCCAGTGCCACGACCTTACCGGCAACAGCCTGCTCACCAGCTTTTATGTGGTGCCTGAGCTGGTCGGTTCGCCGTGGTCGGAACTCAATTCCCGTGGCCGACTGCTGTTTGTCGCCAGCCATCCCGAGCGCTTTGCCGACTCGGTGGTGACCGAGATTGTCGGCTACAGCGACGAAAACGGTGATTCACCCTTCTGGGACGCCATTGGCCGCAACTTCTTCGACCTCAACTATGCCGCCGCCGAGCGCCTGTGCGGGCTGAAAAGCCGTACCTTCCTCGCCGAGTTGATGCCGCACTATCCGATCTACGTGCCGCTGCTGCCGGACGAAGCCCAAGAGGCCATGGGCCAAGTGCACCCGCGTGCGCAGATCACCTTCGACATCCTGATGCGCGAAGGCTTCGAGACCGATCACTACATCGACATCTTTGACGGTGGCCCGACGCTGCACGCACGGGTGTCGGGCATTCGCTCGATCGCCCAGAGCCGCGTGGTGCCGGTGAAGATCGGCGAGATGGTCAAGGGCGTCGGTCGCCAATACCTGGTGAGCAACGCGCAGTTGCAGGATTACCGCGCGGTGATGCTGGAGCTGGACTACGCGCCCGGCAAGCCAGTGACCCTGGACCTGGCGGCCGCCGAAGCCCTGGGCGTTGGCGAAGGCGCGAGCGTGCGTTTGGTTGCGGTATAAAAACAGAGTTTCGCGGGTGGCTGACAACAGCGGCCCGTTCGAGGAGATAGCATGATCGTTCGTCCCGTACGCAGCAGCGATTTACCGGCCCTGATTGATCTGGCGCGCAGCACCGGCACCGGCCTCACCACCTTGCCGGCCAACGAAGAGCGCCTGACCCACCGGGTTGGCTGGGCGGAAAAAACCTTTCGCGGTGAAGCCGGGCGCGGCGATGCCGATTACCTGTTCGTGCTGGAAAACGACGAAGGCCGCGTGGTGGGTATTTCTGCCATTGCCGGTGCCGTGGGCCTGCGTGAGCCCTGGTACAACTTCCGGGTCGGGCTGACCGTCAGCGCCTCCCAGGAGCTGAATATCTACCGCGAGATTCCGACGCTGTTTTTGGCCAACGACCTCACCGGCAATTCCGAATTGTGCTCGTTGTTTTTGCACGCCGATTACCGCAACGGGCTTAACGGGCGCATGTTGGCCAAGGCGCGCATGTTGTTTATCGCCGAATTCCCGCAGTTGTTCGGCAACAAAATCATTGCCGAGATGCGCGGTGTATCCAACGACGCCGGGCGTTCGCCGTTCTGGGAAAGCCTGGGCCGCCACTTCTTCAAGATGGAGTTCAGCCAGGCCGACTACCTGACCGGTGTGGGCAACAAGGCGTTTATCGCCGAGCTGATGCCGAAGTTCCCGCTGTACAGCTGCTTCCTGTCCGAGGATGCGCGCAATGTGATCGGCAAGGTCCATCCGGACACCGAGCCGGCCTTGAGCATGCTCAAGAGCGAAGGCTTCAGCTACCAGGGCTACGTGGATATTTTCGACGCCGGCCCGGCTGTGGAATGTGAAACCAGCAAAATCCGTGCGGTGCGCGACAGCCAGTCGCTGGTGTTGGCCATCGGCACGCCGGGGGACGACGCCACGCCGTTCCTGATCCATAACCGCAAACGTGAAGACTGCCGCATTACTGCTGCACCGGCCCGCCTGGCGGCAGGTACTCTGGTGGTCGATCCTCAGACTGCCAAGCGCTTGCAGCTGGTGGTGGGTGATCAAGTGCGCGCCGTACCGTTGTCTGCTGCTCGGGAGTCCAAGTAATGAATTCGCTGTATATCGCAGGTAGCTGGCTGGCTGGCCAGGGTGAACTGTTCGAATCGCGCAACCCGGTGACCCAGCAGGTGCTGTGGGCCGGTAACGGCGCTACCGCCGAGCAGGTTGAGTCTGCCGTGCAGGCGGCGCGCCAGGCATTCCCCGCGTGGGCTCGTCTGCCGTTGGAAGATCGCATCAGCGTGCTGGAAACCTTTGCCAACACCCTCAAAAGCCGTGCCGATGAAATCGCTCGCTGCATTGGTGAGGAAACCGGTAAACCCTTGTGGGAATCGGCTACTGAAGTCACCAGCATGGCCAACAAGATCGCGATCTCAGTGCAGAGCTATCGTGAACGCACCGGCGAAAAGAGCGGCCCATTGGGCGACGCCACCGCGGTATTACGTCACAAGCCTCACGGTGTGGTGGCGGTGTTCGGCCCTTACAACTTCCCTGGGCATTTGCCCAACGGCCATATCGTCCCGGCCTTGCTGGCCGGTAATACCGTGTTGTTCAAACCCAGCGAGCTGACCCCGAAAGTGGCCGAGCTCACCGTGCAATGCTGGATCGAAGCCGGCCTGCCGGCGGGTGTGTTGAACCTGTTGCAAGGCGCGCGGGAAACCGGCATCGCCCTGGCCGCCAACCCTGGCATAGACGGCTTGTTCTTCACCGGCTCCAGCCGCACCGGCAACCATCTGCATCAGCAGTTCTCGGGGCGCCCGGACAAAATCCTCGCCCTGGAGATGGGCGGCAATAACCCGCTGGTTGTGGACGAAGTGGCCGACGTGGATGCGGCCGTTTACACCATTATCCAGTCGGCGTTTATTTCCGCTGGCCAGCGTTGCACCTGCGCCCGTCGCCTGTTGGTGCCTCAAGGCGCCTGGGGCGATGCGTTGCTGGCGCGTCTGGTAGCGGTCAGCGCGACCATTGACGTGGGGGCCTTCGACCAGCAACCGGCGCCGTTTATGGGCTCGGTGATTTCCCTGGCGGCGGCCAAGACGTTGATGGACGCCCAGGCGCTTATGTTGGCCAATGGGGCTGTGGCGCTGTTGGAGATGACTCAACCCCAGGATCAGGCGGCGTTGCTCACCCCAGGCATTATCGACGTGACGGGCGTGGCCGAGCGCGAAGACGAAGAACTCTTCGGCCCACTGTTGCAAGTGATTCGCTACGCGGATTTTGCCGCCGCAATCGCTGAGGCCAACAACACCCAATACGGCCTGGCCGCTGGCCTGCTGTCGGACAGCCAAGCGCGTTACCAGCAGTTCTGGCTGGAAAGCCGTGCCGGTATCGTCAACTGGAACAAGCAGTTGACCGGCGCCGCCAGTACCGCACCGTTCGGCGGTGTCGGAGCCTCAGGTAACCACCGCGCCAGTGCTTATTACGCGGCCGATTATTGCGCGTACCCGGTGGCGTCGCTGGAGACGCCAAGCCTGATAGTCCCGGCAACGCTCACGCCAGGTATAACGCTGATCTAAATGTGGGAGCGGGCTTGCTCGCGAAAGCGGTGGTTCAGTCACTTCAAATGTTGAATGACATACCGCATTCGCGAGCAAGCCCGCTCCCACAATGGATCTGTGGTGTATTCAAGTGATTTGATGCCTATAAAAACAGATGTTCGTGGAGCCTCGCCGATGAAATCCTGTGAAGTCAATTTTGACGGTCTAGTGGGGCCGACCCATAACTACGGCGGTTTGTCCTTCGGCAACGTCGCGTCCCAAAGTAACAGCCAGCAGTCTTCCAACCCCAAGGAAGCGGCGCTGCAGGGCTTGCAGAAAATGAAGGCCCTGATGGACATGGGTTTTGTGCAAGGTGTGTTGGCCCCTCAGGAACGCCCGGATGTGGCCGCGTTGCGCAACCTCGGTTTCAGTGGCACTGACGCTCAGGTGATCCAGCAGGCGGCCAAGCAGGCCATGCCGTTGCTGGTCGCCAGTTGCTCGGCATCCAGCATGTGGGTCGCCAACGCGGCGACTGTCAGCCCAAGCGCCGACACCGCAGATGGCCGCGTGCATTTCACCGCCGCCAATCTCAATTGCAAATATCACCGCAGCATCGAACACCCCACCACCAGCCGCGTACTGGGTGCGATGTTTGCCGACGCCAAGCACTTCGCCCACCACGCCGCGTTGCCGGCGGTGGCGCAGTTTGGCGATGAAGGCGCGGCCAACCACACGCGCTTTTGCCGTGAATACGGTGAGGCTGGTGTTGAGTTCTTCGTGTTTGGCCGCAGTGCCTTCGACAGCCGTTATCCAGCGCCGCAGAAGTACCCGGCACGCCAGACCCTTGAAGCCTCGCAAGCCGTTGCACGCCTGCACGGTCTGAAAGATGACGGCGTGGTCTATGCCCAGCAGAACCCGGCGGTGATCGACGCAGGCGTGTTCCACAACGATGTGATCGCAGTGGGTAACGGTGAAGTGCTGTTCTATCACGAGGATGCATTCCTCAACACCGAACAGATGCTCGCCGAACTGCACGGCAAGCTGGGCAAGCTGGGCGGCAACTTCCAGTCCATCTGTGTGCCCCGTGCCCAGGTCAGTGTTGAAGACGCTGTGCGTTCCTACCTGTTCAACAGCCAGTTACTGACCCGCGCTGACGGCTCGATGCTGCTGATCGTGCCGGAAGAATGCCGCGCCAATGAGCGCGTATGGCATTACCTCAAGGGCTTGACCAACTCCGGTGGCCTGATCCGCGAAGTCAAAGTGTTCGACCTCAAGCAAAGTATGCAAAACGGCGGCGGCCCGGCGTGCCTGCGCTTGCGCGTTGCCTTGAACAAAACCGAACTGGCGGCGGTGAATCCAGGCGTTATCATGACCGCGCCGCTGTACGACACCCTGACCCAATGGGTCAACAAGCACTACCGCGACAGCCTGCGCGAAACCGACCTGGCTGACCCGCAGTTGCTGCTTGAGTGCCGGACGGCACTGGATGAACTGACGCAAATCCTTAAACTGGGCTCGGTTTATCCTTTCCAGATCAATTAACGCCATACGGCTGAGATATTTTATTTATGACCGACACCCTGAAGCTGATCCTTGAAGACACCGACGGCACCCAGCTGGAAACCTCATGCACCCGCGTCGCCGTGGTCTGGCAGGGCAAGGAGATCTGGATCCAGCACGATGGCCGTGGCCAGTTGCTGATCGGTGTGGACGTGGAGGAGGGCGACGCCGAGTACGCCAACCTGCTGATGCGCCCGTTGGCGACCAACCTGATGAGCCTGCAACTGGAAATGGAACCGGCCGACGTTGAAGGTGATGACGACGATCACGTCCATGGTCCTGGCTGCAACCACTAAGGAAGCTGCTTATGCTCGCCCTCGGCAAACTGCTTGAACTGACCCTCGCCGGTCGCGAACCGGCGCAAAAAATTCAACTGACTGTCGACGGCGTGCAGATGCGCTGGCTCAGCGAGGGCGCGCTTGAAGTGCGCCCTCCTGAAGCCCGGGACAATGGCAGCGACCTGCTGCTGTCGTCCGGCATCCATGGCAACGAAACCGCGCCGATCGAGTTGCTCGACCGCCTGTTGCATGGCATTGCCCGCGGGGAAATCAAACCCCGCACCCGTATTCTGTTCCTGTTCGGCAATACCGAGGCCATGCGCCGCGGTGAGCGTTACCTCGAACTGGACGTCAACCGGCTGTTCAACGGCCGTCATGAACAAAACATCGGCCCCGAAGCGATGCGCGCCGCTGAGCTTGAGCAATTGGCCCGCAGCTTTTTCAGCCAGCCTGGCCGCTCGCGCCTGCATTACGACCTGCATACCGCGATTCGTGGTTCGAAGATCGAGCAGTTTGCCCTCTACCCGTGGAAGGAAGGGCGTCAACATTCGCGCCGTGAACTGGCGCGTCTGAACGCCGCCGGTATGCAAGCGGTGTTGCTGCAGAACAAAACCTCGATTACCTTCACCGCGTTTACCTACGAGCAACTCGGCGCCGAGGCGTTCACCCTGGAGTTGGGCAAGGCGCGCCCGTTCGGGCAGAACGACGGTGTGGACGTGTCGCGCCTGGAAGCGCGTCTGAAGCAGATCATCGAGGGTAACGAGCCTGAGACCGGTAGCCTCGACGGCCTGCAACTCTTCGCCGTTGCGCGAGAAGTGATCAAGCACAGCGACGCCTTCCTGATGCACCTGCCCGCAGATGTGGAAAACTTTTCGGAATTGGAAAAGGGCTACCTGCTGGCCGAAGACGTGGCCAAGACCCGCTGGGTGATCGAGGAGGAGGGCGCCCGCATCATCTTCCCCAACCCAAAGGTGAAGAACGGCTTGCGCGCCGGGATATTGATCGTGCCAACCACGGATGCTGGCCTGGTGTAGATCTCAAGGCCTGACTCGATGTAAATGTGGGAGCTGGCTTGCCTGCGATAGCATCACCTGGGTATCACTGATACACCCAGGTGTCTGCATCGCAGGCAAGCCAGCTCCCACACTGGGTTTAGACCGCTACAGCACGCGGCTCGCTACGGCGGATCGCCCTCACCTTGTGCAGGGTATCGGCGCAGGTGCGCGCAGCTTCCTGACCCTTGTGCACGAAGTGCTCATAGAAGAACGTGGTGTGTTCGCTGCCGGCGTGGAAATGATGCGGCGTCAGGGACACCGAGAACACCGGCACTTCGGTCTCCAGTTGAACCTGCATCAAACCGCTGACCACCGATTGGGCGACGAATTCGTGACGGTAGATACCACCGTCCACCACCAGTGCGGCGGCGACGATGCCCGCATAGCGACCGGTCTTGGCCAGCAGCTTGGCGTGCAGGGGCAGTTCAAAGGCACCGCCGACTTCAAAAAAGTCGATGTCCGATTCCTGGTAGCCCTGGGCGATCATTTCGGCGAGGAAGCCTTTGCGCGATTGGTCGACGATATCCTTGTGCCAGCAGGCCTGGATAAACGCGACACGCTCGCCGTGGTGGTTTTTGCTTTTGCTGTCGATTGCGGTGGGTTGCATGTTCTGACTCCTGTTTAAGAAAAAAACAGGGCGTTATGAATCGAATGGGATTTAAGGGTACGCGTGCGCAAACAGGCGCGCGGCCCTTAGGTGCCAATCCCGTTCTCTCTTCATCCGGACTATGACCGTCGGCCCCGGGATCACACCGGGTCTGCTGACCTTGTCGCCGTCCTGCCGAAGCAGTTCAAGACGCCAAGCGCTCGCGGGCTATGCACATTGCGTGCAATTACCGCCGGTGGGGAATTGCACCCCGCCCTGAGAACGTTGCCGCCAGAACCCTGGCGGCGGAGAGTTTTTAACACGGTTTTTCAAAAACTGCACGGTTGCCGTATCGATAAGCTATATCGGTTTGTTTGGTTGGTATTCGATTGAATGCATGGGGGGCTTGATATTGCGTGGCTTTGCCCGCAGTAATCACACACAAAAGGACTTATCCATTCTGTTAGAGGCCCCCTTCATGACCGTGATTGACCTGCGCAGCGACACCGTGACCCAACCCACCCCCGGTATGCTCGACGCGATGGCCTGTGCCGTCAGCGGTGATGACGTCTATGGCGAAGACCCCAGCGTCAACATGCTGGAGGCTGAACTGGCCAAGCGCCTGGGTTTCGCTGCGGCGTTGTTCGTACCCACCGGCACCATGAGCAACCTGCTGGCATTGATGGCTCATTGTGAACGCGGCGAGGAATATATCGTCGGCCAGCAGGCCCATACCTACAAGTACGAAGGCGGCGGGGCGGCGGTGCTGGGTTCGATCCAGCCGCAGCCGCTGGAAGTGCAGGCGGACGGTTCTCTGGACCTTGACCACGTGCTGGCGGCGATCAAGCCTGATGATTTCCACTTTGCCCGCACGCGCTTGCTGGCGCTGGAAAACACCATGCAGGGCAAGGTCCTGCCGATGGAGTACCTGGCCAGTGCGCGAGCGTTTACCCGTGAACATGGCCTCGCGCTGCATCTGGACGGCGCGCGGATCTACAACGCGGCGGTCAAACTGGGGGTGGACGCGCGTGACATCGCCAAGCATTTCGATTCGGTATCGGTGTGCCTGTCCAAGTGCCTTGGGGCGCCAGTCGGCTCGGTGCTGTGCGGTTCCACGGCGTTGATCGCCAAGGCCCGGCGCCTGCGCAAGATGGTCGGTGGCGGTATGCGCCAGGCGGGTTCGCTGGCGGCGGCGGGGCTGTATGCCCTCGATCATCAGGTACAACGCCTGGCCGAGGACCACGCCAACGCGCAGTGGCTGGGGGATGAGCTGCGCAAGGCCGGTTATACGGTGGAGCCGGTGCAGACCAACATGGTCTATGTGCAAATCGGCGACCAGGCGCAAGCGTTGAAAGCCTTTGCCGCAGAGCGTGGGATCAAGTTGAGCGCCGCGCCGCGCCTGCGTATGGTCACGCATCTGGATGTCAGCCGGGCACAGATCGAGCAAGTCGTGCAGGCATTTGTCGCATTTTCGCAGAAATGACAGTGCAGGCCGTCTAATTGACTGTTTCTATCACATAAACACGCTGTACCACCGGCAAAGGGCCGATATAATGCGGCCCTTTGCCGTCGCTCCGTCTGATGATGTTGCGCACTGGCCTTTGGCCGCAGCCTCCGTGGAAGAACCTAATGAAAAGCGCAGAAATCCGTGAAGCCTTCCTTCGCTTCTTCGAAGAGCAAGGTCACACCCGTGTAGCCTCCAGCTCCTTGATCCCAGGCAATGACCCCACCCTGCTGTTCACTAACGCGGGGATGAACCAGTTCAAGGACTGTTTCCTGGGTCAGGAAAAGCGCGCCTATACCCGCGCCACCAGCAGCCAGAAGTGCGTACGCGCCGGCGGCAAGAACAGCGATCTGGAAAACGTCGGTTACACCGCGCGTCACCACACATTCTTCGAAATGCTGGGTAACTTCAGCTTCGGCGACTATTTCAAGAAGGACGCGATCACCTTCGCCTGGACCTTCCTGACCGATGTGCTGAAGCTGCCCAAGGAAAAACTCTGGGTTACCGTTTACGCGACGGACGACGAAGCCTATGACATCTGGACCCAGCAAATCGGTGTGCCTGCCGAGCGCATGATTCGTATCGGCGACAACAAGGGCGCGCCTTATGCGTCCGATAACTTCTGGACCATGGGCGATACCGGCCCGTGCGGTCCTTGCACCGAGATTTTCTACGATCACGGCGCGGACATCTGGGGTGGCCCACCGGGCTCGCCGGATGAAGACGGTGACCGTTACATCGAAATCTGGAACAACGTGTTCATGCAGTTCAACCGCACCGCCGATGGCGTGTTGCATCCGCTGCCGGCGCCGTCGGTAGACACCGGCATGGGTCTGGAGCGGATCAGTGCGGTCATGCAGCACGTTCATTCCAACTACGAAATCGACCTGTTCACCAACCTGCTGAGCGCTTCGGCTGCGGCCATTGGTTGCGCCAATGAAGGCCAGTCGTCGCTCAAGGTGGTATCGGACCACATCCGTTCCTGCGGCTTTCTGATTGCCGATGGTGTGTTGCCGTCCAACGAAGGGCGTGGCTACGTGCTGCGTCGCATTATCCGCCGCGCCTGCCGTCACGGTAACAAGCTGGGTGCCACCGGCAGCTTCTTCTACAAAATCGTGGCTGCACTGGTTGCCGAGATGGGCGATGCCTTCCCGGAACTCAAGCAGCAGCAAAGCAATATCGAGCGCGTGCTCAAGGCCGAGGAAGAGCAGTTCTCCAAGACGCTGGAGCATGGCCTGAAGATTCTTGAGCAGGACCTGGCTGAGCTCAAAGGCACCGTGGTGCCGGGTGACGTGGTGTTCAAGCTTTACGACACCTACGGTTTCCCGATGGACCTGACGGCCGACATCGCCCGTGAGCGTGAGCTGACCATCGATGAGGCGGGTTTCGAGCGTGAAATGGAAGCCCAGCGTGTGCGTGCGCGTTCCGCCAGCTCCTTTGGCCTGGACTACAACACCCTGGTCAAGGTTGACGTACCCACCGAGTTCATCGGCTACAAGGCTACCGCCGGCTCGGCCAAGATCGTCGCCATCTATAAAGACGGCAAGTCGGTCGATGTATTGAACGAAGGCGAAGAAGCGGTGGTGGTGCTGGATCAGACCCCGTTTTACGCCGAATCGGGTGGACAGATCGGCGATTGTGGTTTCCTCAGCTCGACCTCCGGCCGTTTCGAGGTGCGCGACACCACCAAGACTGGCGGTGCTTTCCTGCATCACGGTGTGTTGGTGTTGGGCAGCCTGACCGTCGGTGCGCCTGTGGATACCCAGGTTGATGCCGAGGTACGCCACGCCACTGCATTGAACCACTCGGCCACTCACTTGCTGCACGCGGCCTTGCGCCAAGTGCTGGGTGAGCACGTTCAGCAAAAGGGCTCGTTGGTCGACAGCCAGCGCCTGCGCTTTGACTTCAGCCACTTTGAAGCAATCAAGCCTGAGCAGATCAAGGCGCTGGAAGATATTGTCAACGCCGAGGTGCGCAAGAATACGCCGGTAGAGACTGAAGAAACCGACATCGAAACCGCCAAGGCCAAGGGTGCCATGGCGCTGTTTGGCGAGAAGTACGGCGATGAAGTGCGCGTACTGAGCATGGGCGGTAGCTTCTCGGTGGAACTGTGTGGTGGTATCCACGCCAACCGTACCGGCGATATCGGCCTGCTGAAAATCATCAGCGAAGGCGGTGTGGCGTCCGGTGTGCGTCGTATCGAGGCGGTGACCGGTGCTGCGGCCCTGGCTTACCTCAATGCCGCCGAAGAACAACTCAAGGAAGCGGCCAGCCTGGTCAAGGGCAGCCGTGACAATCTGATCGACAAACTGTCTGCCGTGCTGGAGCGCAACCGTGCGCTGGAGAAACAGCTGGAGCAGTTGCAGGCCAAGGCGGCCAGCGCTGCGGGCGATGATCTGTCAGCCTCGGCGGTTGACGTCAAGGATGTAAAAGTTCTGGCGGCGCGCCTGGATGGTCAGGACGGCAAGGCGTTGTTGGCCTTGGTCGATCAGTTGAAGAACAAGCTCGGCCGCGCAGTGATCCTGCTCGGCAGTGTCCATGAGGATAAGGTCGTTCTGGTTGCCGGTGTAACCAAGGACCTGACTGGCCAACTCAAAGCCGGTGATTTGATGAAGCAAGCCGCAGCGGCAGTGGGCGGCAAGGGCGGTGGTCGTCCGGACATGGCGCAAGGCGGTGGTGTAGACGCCGGTGCCCTGGACGCGGCCCTGGCCTTGACCGTGCCGTTTGTCGAGGCAGGTATTTAAGGCACTGTTAATCGGCCCGTGGTTTAGTCACGGGCTTGTTCAGTGCCGGTGGATTGGATATTAGGCGCCCCTTTACGGGCTGAGGCGGCTTGGAAATGGCTTTGATCGTACAGAAATTTGGAGGCACCTCGGTCGGCTCTGTAGAAAGAATCGAGCAGGTCGCCGACAAGGTTAAGAAATTCCGCGATGCCGGCGATGACCTGGTAGTGGTGCTGTCCGCCATGAGTGGCGAGACCAATCGCCTGATCGACCTGGCCAAGGCCATCAGTGGGGATCAACAGCCGCTGCCACGTGAGCTGGATGTGATTGTGTCCACGGGCGAGCAGGTGACCATTGCGCTGTTGGCCATGGCCCTGAACAAGCGTGGCGTGCCAGCGGTGTCCTACACGGGCAGCCAGGTGCGCATTCTTACCGACAGCGCACATACCAAGGCGCGCATCCTGCAAATTGATGATCAGAAAATTCGTACTGATCTGAAGGCTGGGCGCGTGGTAGTTGTAGCGGGCTTCCAGGGTGTGGATGAGCAAGGCAACATCACTACCCTGGGGCGTGGCGGTTCCGACACCACTGGCGTGGCATTGGCGGCAGCCCTCAAGGCTGACGAATGCCAGATCTACACCGATGTGGATGGCGTCTACACCACTGACCCGCGCGTCGTGCCAGTGGCCCAGCGCCTCGACAAGATCACCTTTGAAGAAATGCTGGAAATGGCCAGCCTTGGTTCCAAGGTGTTGCAGATTCGTGCGGTGGAGTTTGCCGGCAAGTACAACGTTCCGCTGCGCGTATTGCACAGCTTCAAGGAGGGTCCGGGCACCCTCATTACTATTGATGAAGAGGAATCCATGGAACAGCCGATCATTTCCGGCATCGCTTTCAATCGCGATGAAGCCAAGCTGACGATCCGTGGCGTGCCAGACACCCCGGGCGTGGCTTTCAAGATTCTGGGTCCTGTCAGCGATGCGAATGTTGAAGTCGACATGATCGTGCAGAACGTTTCGCACGATAACACCACCGATTTCACCTTCACCGTGCACCGCAACGAATACGATGCAGCATTGAAAATCCTGCAGAACACGGCGAACGAAATTGGCGCCCGTGAAGTGGTCGGCGATACCAAGATTGCCAAGGTGTCGATTGTAGGCGTGGGGATGCGTTCCCATGCTGGCGTTGCCAGCCGTATGTTCGGTGCCCTTGCCAAAGAAGGCATCAACATCCAGATGATTTCCACCTCGGAAATCAAAGTCTCGGTAGTGCTCGAAGAGAAGTACCTGGAGCTGGCTGTACGCGCGCTGCATACCGCTTTTGAGCTTGATGCTCCGGCCCGACAGGGCGAGTGATGTGTTGCCAGGAAGGCGCGGTTTACCGCGCCTTTCATTTTTTTGTGGGGCGCATGTTCTTTTGCGTGGGCTCGACAATACTTAGGCATGTAGGGCTACGGCTTTTGGGTTGTAGGTCGAATGCCTTTTTTTTGCAGACTGTTGTTCCTGAACTGAAATGCGTGAGGAGAAAGGCATGCTGATTCTGACTCGTCGTTGCGCAGAAAGCCTGATTATCGGTGATGGCGAAATCACCGTGACCGTGCTCGGCGTCAAAGGCAATCAAGTGCGTATTGGGGTTAACGCCCCGAAAGAGGTAGCGGTTCACCGCGAGGAAATCTACCTGCGGATCAAGAAAGAGAAGGACGAAGAACCAAGCCTTTAATTTTTATCGTTTTTTATGTTTGCAAACGGGGATGAACGTGGTTAATATACGCCCCGTGTTGCGGAGAGCTGGCCGAGTGGCCGAAGGCGCTCCCCTGCTAAGGGAGTACACCTCAAAAGGGTGTCGGGGGTTCGAATCCCCCGTTCTCCGCCATTATTTGCTTAGTACGTTGCAATCTGGTTTTTTCGGTAAGTTGTTGAAAATACTCGAAAAAATAGCTTTACATAGAGATTGAACGGCCTATAATGCGCGGCAACAAATGCACTCGTAGCTCAGCTGGATAGAGTACTCGGCTACGAACCGAGCGGTCACAGGTTCGAATCCTGTCGAGTGCACCATTTAAGAGTTAGTTGCAGTGATGCAGGTAGCTCGGCTTCAACCAGTTGTGATCTGGTCTAAAAACACAATCTGCACTCGTAGCTCAGCTGGATAGAGTACTCGGCTACGAACCGAGCGGTCACAGGTTCGAATCCTGTCGAGTGCACCATACAAACAAAAAGCCCGCCTAGTGCGGGCTTTTTGCCGTCTGGGGTTTGTGTAGGTTTTATCCTGGCGTGCGTCTTTTTATCTTTCTCATGTGTTTTCCCTCTCGTGCGCGTCGTCGCAGTTCTATAAGTGCAGCCAATACTCAACATTGGCTCGCAAGCGCTTGTTCTTTCCAGTTTTTTAACGTTTAAAACGACCGGGCGGTGTATCATGCGCCCGTCAGCCCCGTCGGGGCTTGTGGAATACCTCCATGGACTTACCCAGTAGTTACTCAGTACCCCGTTTTACCAATCATGAATTGACTGATTGATCCTTCCGGCGTGCCCCGCTGCTGGGAGTGGAGTTCGCCTATGACCGAAGTAGAAGTAAAGAAAACACAAGAAAGCCTGCAGGATCGCCTGGCTCAAGTCATCGAGCTGCTGCAGCGCCAGCGTGTGGTCGAAGACCTCACGCACCGCCAGGAAGGTCCGAACCACGACCGCGTTGAGAACCTGGTCCATCGGCAAAACCTCGTCGAGCTACAACGCAAGCTCGATGACCTGCACTCCGCCGACGTTGCCTACATCCTTGAAGCGTTGCCGCTCGATGATCGACTGACCCTGTGGCAGTTGGTCAAGGCTGATCGCGACGGTGACATTCTCCTGGAGGTGTCTGACTCGGTCCGTGAAACGCTGATCGCCGACATGGATGATCACGAGCTCCTGGCTGCCGCCAAGGAGATGGATGCGGACGAACTGGCCGACCTGGCGCCTGAGCTGCCTCGGGATGTTGTTCATGAGTTGATGGAGGCGCTCGATACGCAGCAACGTGAGCGCGTGCGATCGGCTCTGTCCTACGACGAGGATCAGGTCGGTGCGCTGATGGACTTCGAGATGGTCACCATCCGCGAAGACGTCAGCCTGGAAGTGGTACTGCGTTACCTGCGTCGCCTCAAAGAGCTGCCGGGCCATACCGACAAGCTGTTCGTGGTCGACTATGAGGGCATTCTCAAGGGTGTGTTGCCGATCAAGCGCCTGTTGGTCAATGATCCCGAGAAGAAAGTAGCTGACCTGATGGCCAGCGACACCGTGAGCTTCCATCCCGACGAAGATGCCTACGACGCGGCCCAGGCTTTTGAGCGTTACGACTTGATCTCGGCTCCGGTGGTCGACAAGAACGGTAAATTGATCGGTCGTCTGACCATCGATGAAATCGTTGACTTGATCCGTGAAGAGAGTGAAACCGAAGTCCTCAATATGGCGGGTTTGCGTGAAGAGGAAGATATTTTCGCGTCAGTCTGGCGTTCTCTGCATAACCGTTGGGCTTGGTTGGCGGTTAACCTGATCACAGCGTTTATCGCCTCTCGAGTCATCGGGTTGTTTGAAGGCTCAATTGAAAAGCTGGTGGCGTTGGCGGCGTTGATGCCGATTGTGGCGGGTATCGGCGGTAACTCCGGTAACCAGACTATCACCATGATCGTGCGGGCCATGGCGCTGGATCAGGTGAGTACGGCCAACTCCTCACGCCTGCTGCGCAAGGAGTTGGCTGTAGGCCTTATCAACGGCCTGGTCTGGGGGGGAGTGATTGGTGTGGTGGCCTATCTCCTTTATGGCAGTTGGTCCTTGGGGGTGGTGATGACGGCTGCCATGACCTTGAACCTGCTGCTGGCTGCCTTGATGGGGGTATTGATCCCTATGACCTTGGCGCGCCTTGGACGCGATCCGGCCATGGGGGCCAGTGTGATGATTACTGCCATGACTGACAGTGGTGGCTTCTTCATCTTCCTGGGCCTGGCAACGATCTTCCTGCTCTGATCCCTTCTACGGGGGCACGTCTGCCCCCGCTTTGCGTCCTATCCCCAAAATTCAGGCAAAAAAAAGCCAGCACATGGCTGGCTTCGGCTTTCAGTGTCAATCAATTGGCTTCTGCGGCCGCCTCAACATCGTGAGCGATAAGCGAGACAAGGGCGTTTTGCTGACGGTGGGAGAGCTGACGAAAACGCTGCAGCAGTTCGCGTTCGTGCAGTGACAGCTCCGGGCTATCCAGGCGCATGCTCAGCTCTTCACCCAAGGCACCTTCCTGAATAAGGCTTTGTTCCAGGCGTGCGATGATTTCAGAGTTCATGCTGCGGTGATGATTGCGAGCCACCTCGGCAATGCGTTCCCGCATTCCGTCTGGCAGACGTACGACGAATTTGTCAGCCGTACGGCTGGAATAAATTGCCTGTTTCAATGGGCGCATATATTTAACCGGTTAGTTCAGGGGAGCGGTTTCTGGAATTGGCCGCAAGATGAGTGTTAAGACAAGGCTCACGACCAAAGTTCAACCCGAATTGCAAAGAGGCCGCATCATGCCTCAGATTTGCCATTTCATTGGCGTCAATTCTGTGACAAATATTGAACCGCCTAAAGGCTTTGTGCCAGTACTGATTTGCATTTTTGCGGACTGGTTGGAAAACTTTTGCGCTGATGCAGGGCGGGTCCCAGCACTCAAGGCTACGGTGTGTCAGGGTTGAAGGGCGCAGAGCAATATGGCCTTTTGCCCTCAGTCTTAAGCCTAGTGGCAGTTTGCCGATTTGCTAGGGTGAGTCGACATAAGGTAAGGAGAGAGGAGGGCGTTAGCGCAGCAATGGATCGAATTTGATTCGACGGCCAACAATGAGGGCCAGCGTCAGTAGGCTGGCAAACACAGCGCTGACGATGAAGGCTGTGGCTTGAACTCCAGGCGACTCAGTGGCGAAGCCCAGAAAGCCCGTTATGAGGGTCAAGCATAGAAAAAACCACGCAGGTTTGGACATCGGTAGTTCTCTCAGAAAACCCAGTGCTCGGATGTAGGTGCAGCTTGCGTTTCCCGGGTCAGGAGAACGGGCGACTGCTGGGTGGCAGTTACTACCGCCAGTTGCGGGCGTTGTTGCAAATGATGGGGAACCGCTTGGCTGATCAATGCGGCATCTTGAGTGTTGACTGGCTGAAAATGAAATATCACCAGTGCGGCCAGAGCCACGGCATTCAGAGCTAATAGTAGTGCGCTGTTCATGGTCATGTTCTCCGTGGTTCTTGGTTCGCTTGGCTTTATGCAAAGAACATTGCAGATGTCGTGCCAACGTAATTTTCCTTTAAAATCAGTTGTTTGCTGTATTTGTGTGTGTGCTCCGGGTTGCAGTTTGCAATGATGGCATTTTGAGGTAGTGCAATTTGCATGATCTCTGTAAGCCTCTGCGTTTGCTGGGTGAGGCTATACAGGTATGCGCAAGGTTTGCCCTACAAGCAAAATGCCTAAGGACGACATGACAAAACCTGCCTCCGCCGTTAAGATGCACGCCGTCTGTCGCTGCTCTCGTCGGCGACGCACTTGTCATTTGTCCCAGTAGCTCAATTGGATAGAGCATCCCCCTCCTAAGGGGAAGGTTGGCCGTTCGAACCGGCCCTGGGACACCATCTATATATGCTGAACGCCGGCCATGTCGTTTAGTGCTATCTACAAGCCATTCACGTTTGCCTCTGCTGCATTTCCTTCGGTCTGAATCCTGCTTCTGTTGATAGCCTGGCATTTGTTGCGGGTTGCTTTTTTGCGTGAGGAATATCGCAGTCAGCAATGTGCTGGCTCCTTTCTCTATATAGAGAGGTTTACAGAGAGCTTCAGGGCAGGTGCAAAGGATTCCAAAAGGGCGTTTTGAGTTTTTTTATTTAGGGGCTTGACGCAGGTGCCAATCCCTGTAGAATTCGCCTCCCGCTTCGGAGAGATCTTAAGCGCAAGTGGTTGAAGTTGTTGAAGAAATCTTCGAAAACTTCTGAAAATAATCACTTGACAGCAAATGAGGCTGCTGTAGAATGCGCGCCT
>NZ_JYLN01000010.1 GCF_001439735.1 Pseudomonas paralactis | reverse complement strand
CGGCCATCACTTTCAGGCCGTTGACCTTGGCCTTGGCGACGATGGCCGGGCCCAGGGACACGTCCGGTGGGCAGATCACAAAACCCTTGGCGCCGTTGGCGGCCAGGCTGTCGATGGCCGAGAGGGTTTTCTCGCCATCGGGCACGGCGATCTTGATCACCGTGAAGCCATGCTCCTTGCCGGCTTTTTCGGCAAAGGCCCATTCGGTCTGGAACCACGGCTCTTCGGCCTGCTTGACCAGAAAACCGATCTTCACTTCTTCAGCAGCCAGCAACAGGCCGCTCAAGCTCATGGCCGAGACCGCCACAGCGGCGCAGCACAGGGAACGCAAACCACGACGATGATTCATACGGGTGACTCCTTGTTGTTGTTTTAGGTAGAGCTTTGTAGGAGCAAGCTTGCTCGCGAAAAACCCGAGGGCGACGCGTTCATTCAGCATGAACGCGTTATCGTTGACGTTTTTCGCGGGCAAGCCCGCTCCTACAGGTTATCCAGCGAAGCGGTGACAGGGTTTGCCTGGCACATCGACTTCAATCGCCAACAGCGCACCGTCCAAAGGGTGGTCCAAGGGACTCGCGGCACTGGTGATATACAAGGTGGTGAGGCCGGGCCCACCGAACACGCAGCTGGTGGGACGGCTGACCGGCAGTTCAATGATGCGATCCACTTCACCCGAGGGCGTCAGACGCAGCAAGCAACTGCCGTCCCAACGGGCATTCCAGATGTAGCCCTCGCTGTCCATGGCTGAGCCGTCCGGCCCACCGCGCTCGTGGGGTGCAAACCACACCTGGGCGGGTTCGAGCTGGCCGTCGGCCTGGATCGAATGCTGATAGAGCGTGCCGTCCATGCTGTCGCCGAAGTGCACCTGGCTGCCCTCCTCGTTCCAAAGCAAGGTGTTGGGAATGCCCAGGCCGGTCAGCAACGGCGTGACGCGCGCATCGGCATCGACACGAAACAGGCCACCGGAACGCCGGGTGATGGGCAGGTCTTCGCCCTGCTCACCGATATTGTTCTGCATGGTGCCCAGCCACAGCCGGCCCTGAGCATCGCAGCGCGCTTCGTTGCCACGGTTGCCCGGCTGCGGGTCGGCCACGCACAGCAGGGTCAGCGCTTTCGTCGCCAGGTCCAGGCGGTACACGCCGCTGCTCAAGGTCACCAACGCATCGCCGCTTTCACACGGAATAAACGCCGAGACATGCTCGGGCAACTGCCACACCTGCAACTGCCCGTCCATCCAGCGCAGAGCCTGTTTGGCGGCGATATCCACCCAATAAAGCGCCTGGGATCGAACATCCCAGAACGGCCCTTCGCCCAACCGCGCACGGTGTGGGGTGACTGCGCTCAACGACATGAAACCTCCTGATGACTTACAGCGATTCTCGAGACGGTGCGCCATCCACCAAGCGCTGGATACGCAACGGGTTGGCGTTTTTCAACGCGTCGGGCAGCAGGCTATCAGGGTAATTCTGGAAGCACACGGGGCGCAGGAAACGGTCGATGGCCAGGGTGCCGACCGAGGTGCCCCGGGCGTCGGAGGTCGCCGGGTACGGCCCGCCGTGCACCATCGAATCGCAGACTTCCACCCCCGTGGGGTAACCATTGAGCAGGATGCGCCCGACCTTCTGCTCCAGCAGCGGCGTCAGCTCGGCGAACTGTTGCAGGTCAGCCGGTTCGCCGATGATCGTGGCGGTCAACTGGCCGTGCAGCCCACGCAGGGCGGCGCCGAGCTGGGCCTGGTCGGCCACTTCGACAAACACCGTGGTAGGCCCGAACACCTCTTCTTGCAGCACTTCGTCGCCGTCGATCAACAAGCGTACATCCGCCTTGAACAGTTGCGGTTGAGCCTGGTTGCCCGCTTGCGCGCTGCCCGCCAAATGCTGGACGCCCGGGTGAGACAGGAGTTTTTCCAGACCCTTGCCGTAGCTGGCCAAAGTGCCGCTGTTGAGCATGGTTTGCGCCGGTTGCTCACCGATCAATTGCGCGACCTGCTGCGTAAACGCGGTGAACGCAGGCGTTGCGATACTGATCACCAGTCCGGGGTTGGTGCAGAACTGGCCGCAGCCTTGCACCACCGAGGCGGTGAGGTCGCGGGCGACGCTCTCGGCGCGCGTTTGCAGGGCCTGAGGCAGCACGATGACCGGGTTGATGCTCGACATTTCGGCAAATACCGGGATCGGTTGCGGGCGTGCGGCCGCCATATCGCAGAGAGCGCGACCGCCCTTGAGCGAACCGGTGAAGCCCACCGCCTGGATGGCCGGGTGCTTGACCAGCGCTTCACCGACACCGCCGCCGAAGATCATATTGAACACGCCCGCAGGCATTTCGGTAGTTTCGGCTGCACGGATAATCGCATCGGCCACGCGCTCGGCGGTCGCCATGTGCCCGCTGTGCGCCTTGAACACCACCGGGCAACCGGCGGCCAGCGCAGCGGCGGTGTCACCACCGGCGGTAGAAAACGCCAGGGGAAAGTTACTGGCGCCGAACACGGCCACCGGGCCCAGGCCGATACGGTATTGGCGCAGGTCCGGGCGCGGCAGCGGCTGGCGATCCGGCAGGGCTTTGTCGATACGCGCGCCGTAGAAATCGCCACGGCGCAGCACGGTGGCGAACAGGCGCATCTGGCCGCTGGTACGCCCGCGCTCGCCTTTGATGCGGGCGGCCGGCAATGCGGTTTCGCGGCAGACCAACTCGACAAAATCATCACCCAGGGCGTCCAGTTCATCGGCCACCGCATCCAGGAACTGCGCACGCCGTGCGGCGCTCAAGGCGCGGTAGGCCGGGTAAGCGGCCGCTGCGGCTTTGGCGGCGGCATCCACCTCTTGTGGGGTGGCCTGGAAGAAATCCTGTGGCAAGGCTTCGCCGGTGGTGGCATCGATACTCTGCAGCTTGACACTGCCGTTGGCGCTGCGCTGGCCGCCGATGTAGTTGTGGCCGAGAAACTGGGTCATGGAGATCTCCTTAAAGGGTGGTGACTTGGCCGGGTTCGAATACCGCGTCCACCGTGCCGATACCGTTGATCAATGGCGCACCGAATTCGGCCTGGCTGATCTGGAACACATCGCCCGGTTGGGTACGTATACCGTCGGCGAATGACAGGGTGGCGGTGCCGAAGAAGTGAATATGCACATCGCCCGGTTTGAGGAACTGGCTGTATTTGAAGTGGTGGTATTCAAGGTTTTCCAGGCTGTGGCACATGTTGGCCTCGCCGCTGAAGAACTCGTTCTGCCAGATCACTTCGTCGTTACGCAGGATGCGGCTGGTGCCGGCCAGATGCGCGGGCAACTCGCCCACGCGCAGCTCCGGGCCATAGCTGCAACTGCGCAGTTTGGAATGGGCCAGGTACAGGTAGTTCTTGCGCTCCATCACATGGTCGGAGAACTCGTTGCCCACCGCGAAGCCCAGGCGATACGGCTTACGGTCGTGACCGATCACGTAGAGGCCGCCAATTTCCGGCTCTTCGCCGGCGTCTTCGGCAAACGGCGGCACCGGGAAGGCTGCGCCTGGGCGCACGACGATGCTGCCGTCGCCCTTGTAGAACCACTCCGGTTGCACACCGGCCTGGCCAGCCGCGGGTTTGCCGCCTTCCACGCCCCATTTGAAGATGCGCATGGTGTCGGTCATCGCACTGTCGTCACCGGCCTGCTGGTGCATCTTGTCGCGGGCCGAGGCACTGCCCAGATGGGTCAGGCCGGTGCCGCTGATCAGCATATGGGCTGGGTCCGGGTGGTCCAGCGGCGGCAGGATTTTCAGCTCGGCCAGCAGCGCCGCGTAGTCATGACTGGCGCCCAGGCCCAGGCTCTGTACCTTTTGCTGCAAGTTAACCCCGGCTTCGATGGCGGCCAGGGCCAATTCGCGCACGCTGTGTGCGCCCTGCACTTCCCGCAGGGTGTTGCCTCCCACCACGCCGACGCGGCGCTCACCGTTGCTCAACTCGAACTGAACTAAACGCATACAGGTTCTCCTGGATTTAAGTACGTGTGGCGCCACGGGCGCTGGCGGCAAATTGATCGACGGGCAGGACGTGCTTGCGCTCCAGCAAGCGGTAGACCACAAAGGTCAGCAGCAAGCCGAACAGCATCACGCCGCACAGGAAATACAGGCCCGAGGCCAGGTTGCCGGTGTATTCCTTGAGCGCGCCGATCACGAACGGGCCGATATAGCCGCCAAGGTTGCCCACCGAGTTGATCAAGGCGATGCCGGCCGCCGCGCTGGCTCCGGCAAAAAACCGCCCTGGCAAAGTCCAGAACACGGCGGTGCAGGAAAACATCGCAAACGCCGCCAGGCACAGCGCAGCCATCTGCAGCACCGGCACACTCAGCCAGGCGCTGCAAAACAGGCCGATGGCGCCGAGCACATAGAGCACGGCGAGGTGGCCGTAACGGTCGTTCAAACGATCGGAACTGCGCGGGATGATCAGCAGGCCGATGATGCCGAAGATATACGGCACCGCAGAGATGAAGCCGGTGGTGAGGTCGCTGCCACCGAACTGCTTGATCAGGGTCGGCAACCACAGGCCCAGGCCGTAGATGCTCAGGGTCACCGGCAAATAGAACAGTGCCAGCAGCAGCACGCGTTTGTCTTTGAGCGCATGCAGCGGGTTGCCATGCCGGGTCTGCCCGTAGGCTTGCAGGTCTTTTTCCAGCTCACCGGTAAGCCAGGTCTTCTCTTGCTCGCTCATCCAGTTGACCTGTTTGGGACCGTCGGGCAGGTAGCGCAGCACCGGCCAGGTCAGCAGGATCGCCGGGGTGCCGATCACGATAAACAGCCACTGCCAGCCGTGCAGGCCGAGGATGCCGTCCATGCCGAGCAAACCGCCGGACACGGGGCCGGTGATCATCATTGCAATGGGTTGGGAGAGAATGAACAGCCCGAGGATCTTGCCGCGATGGCGCACCGGGAACCACTGGGTGATGTAGTACAGCACGCCAGGAAAGAAACCGGCTTCCGCCGCGCCCAGCAGAAAGCGCATCACGTAGAAACTGTGCGGCCCTTGCACGAAGGCCATACCGATGGTGATGGCGCCCCAGGTAATCATGATGCGCGCGAACCAGCGCCGTGCGCCGAAGCGGTCGAGCATCAGGTTGCTGGGGATCTCGAACAGAAAGTAGCCGATGAAAAACAAGCCTGCGCCCAAGCCATAGGCAGCATCACCGATGCCGACGTCGGCGCCCATGTGCAACTTGGCGAACCCTACAGCGGAACGGTCCACATAGGCGATCAGGTACAGCAGGATCAGGAAGGGAATCAGTTTCAGCGTGATGCGCCGAATAAGCCGCAGTTCCTGGCTCATGGGGGTCGATCTCCGATTGTTGTTTTTATAGAAGCTCGGGGGACGCCTCTCGCGAAATCCGCCAGGGTCATACCTCAGTTGAGAAAGACTATATAGTATGACTATTTGCAAAACAACACTTCCAAAGCAGCGATTTTGCGCTTATGTTTAAGCACGCATAGAACATATAGTCATACAATAAGAGAATCGATCATGCCTGACAAAAAGCCCGGCCTACGCTCCGCCCAGTGGTTTGGTACCGCCGATAAAAACGGCTTCATGTACCGCAGCTGGATGAAGAACCAGGGCATTGCCGACCACCAATTCCATGGCAAGCCGATCATCGGCATCTGCAACACCTGGTCGGAGCTGACCCCATGCAACGCGCATTTCCGCCAGATCGCCGAGCACGTCAAGCGCGGCGTGATCGAGGCCGGCGGTTTCCCGGTGGAGTTCCCGGTGTTCTCCAACGGTGAATCCAACCTGCGCCCTACCGCGATGCTGACCCGCAACCTGGCAAGCATGGATGTGGAAGAAGCGATTCGTGGCAACCCGATTGACGGTGTGGTGCTGCTGACCGGCTGCGACAAAACCACCCCGGCGCTGCTGATGGGCGCCGCCAGTTGTGATGTCCCGGCTATCGTGGTCACCGGCGGGCCGATGCTCAATGGCAAACACAAGGGCCAGGACATCGGCTCGGGCACGGTGGTGTGGCAGCTGAGCGAGCAGGTCAAGGCCGGCACCATCACCCTGGATGACTTCCTCGCGGCCGAAGGCGGTATGTCGCGCTCGGCGGGCACCTGCAACACCATGGGCACCGCATCGACCATGGCGTGCATGGCCGAGGCACTGGGCACGTCCCTGCCCCACAACGCGGCGATCCCGGCGGTGGATGCGCGGCGATATGTGCTGGCGCATATGTCCGGTATGCGTGCGGTCGAGATGGTGCGCGAAGACTTGAAGCTGTCGAAGATCCTCACCAAAGAAGCGTTTGAAAACGCGATTCGCGTAAACGCAGCCATCGGCGGTTCGACCAACGCGGTGATTCACCTTAAAGCCATCGCCGGGCGCATCGGCGTGGAGCTGGACCTGGATGACTGGACCCGCATCGGGCGCGGTATGCCGACCATCGTCGACCTGCAACCCTCGGGGCGCTTCCTGATGGAAGAGTTCTACTACGCCGGCGGCCTGCCTGCCGTGCTGCGTCGCCTGGGTGAGGCCAACCTGATCCCCCACCCGAACGCCTTGACCGTCAACGGCAAGTCCCTGGGCGAGAACACCAAGGATTCACCGATCTACGGCCAGGACGAAGTAATCCGCACCCTCGACAACCCGATTCGCGCCGACGGCGGCATCTGCGTGTTGCGCGGCAACCTGGCGCCGTTGGGTGCGGTGCTCAAGCCATCCGCCGCCAGCGCCGAACTGATGCAACACCGTGGCCGTGCGGTGGTGTTCGAAAACTTCGACATGTACAAGGCGCGCATCAACGACCCGGAGCTGGACGTGGACGCCAACTCGATCCTGGTCATGAAGAACTGCGGCCCCAAGGGTTACCCAGGCATGGCGGAGGTCGGCAATATGGGCCTGCCGGCCAAACTGCTGGCCCAGGGCGTGACCGACATGGTGCGTATTTCCGATGCACGCATGAGCGGCACCGCCTACGGCACGGTGGTCTTGCACGTGGCCCCGGAAGCCGCTGCCGGCGGGCCGTTGGCGACTGTAAAGGAAGGTGACTGGATCGAACTTGATTGCGCCAATGGCCGCCTGCACCTGGACATCCCCGACGCCGAGCTGGCGGCACGCATGGCTGATCTGGCGCCACCGCAAAAGTTGATCGTTGGCGGCTATCGCCAGCTGTATATCGACCATGTGCTGCAAGCCGACCAGGGCTGCGACTTTGACTTCCTGGTGGGCTGTCGCGGAGCAGAAGTCCCACGGCATTCCCACTAATTGGGATGCTATGATGCGGCGAATCTAAGCCAGAGCCTGCCCGTCGTTATGGATCACCAGCCGCCCAAGCCGCGCAAGAGCCAGCATGCCCAGATCGTTCAGGACCTGGGTATGCACATCGTTTCCGGTCGCTTCAAGCCCGAAGAACGGTTGCCCATGGAAGCCACGCTGTGCGAGGAATACCAGGTCAGCCGTTCGGTGTTGCGCGAGGCGACGCGGGTGCTCAGCGCCAAGGGCCTGGTGTATTCCAAGCCACGGGTGGGCGCGGTGGTACGGCCACGCTTGAAATGGCACCTGCTCGACCCGGATGTGCTGTCCTGGTTGATGCAGTCCACGCCCCACAGTGAGTTCTTCAACAC
Organism: Pseudomonas paralactis; assembly: GCF_001439735.1. Classification (GTDB taxonomy): domain Bacteria; phylum Pseudomonadota; class Gammaproteobacteria; order Pseudomonadales; family Pseudomonadaceae; genus Aquipseudomonas; species Aquipseudomonas paralactis. Next base: position 208,239 of record NZ_JYLN01000010.1, on the reverse strand, counting down.
CCTGGCCGGGGTGCGGCGCATCCTCGAACCGGAAATCGCCGCCATGGCCGCGACCACCGCCACCGATGAAGACATCGCCACCATCGAACATGCCTACCAGGGCATGGAAACCGCCAAGACCCACGAGGACCTGTTGCAGGCCGACCTGGACTTCCACCGGGCGATTGCCGACGCCACCCGTAACGACCTGCTCGCCTATATGTGCAACATGCTCTCGCTGCCGCTGCGCGAGTCGATCAATATCACCAACCGCCGCCCGGATATCCAGGGCCTGAGTCTGCCGCGGCACAAGGCGATCCTGACGGCGATCCAGAACCGCGATGCCCTGGGCGCACGGCATGCGTCGCTGGTGCAACTGGATGACACGCGGGTGGCGCTGGATACGGTGATGAATGTGTTGACGCCTTTGTAATCCGCGCTGGCGCACTCATTCCTGATTGTTACTGTTGTTGTTGGCTCTGGGGCAAGTGTTATCACCCTCTTTTTTCAGCGCCAGCACTGCCTGTCGCTCAGACAACAAATGCGTAATGGCCCCGCCGATAGCGGCGGAAATAAGCGCCAGGGCCTCTTTGGGCAGATTGATCGCCGCCCAGGTCAACCCGCCGATCAGCAGGATGACAAACAGGATGTTGAAGCGCGACACGCCGAGTTTGATCGAGCGCACGATATCGGAGGTGTCTTGCATTTTTTCGAAGCGTTTGAGGTTTTCAAACTTGCGCACCGATTCAAGCGTTTCCAAATAGTGTGTTTCGGCCCTCTTCAGTTTCTTGATCACATCGGCCTCCGTCATGACCTCCTCGATCTCGATCCTGACCAGGCTGATATTGGCCGCTGGCCGACTCAGGATTTCCGAACTCAACGAACTCTCGGCAAGCTCGGCCAAGAGATACGTGTATGACGTCTCGCTGATCTCCTTGGCATATTTTTGCATGGCTGAGGTGTAGCACTTGGTGGCGTACCGGGTGAACAGCCGTTCGGCATCGTTGGTTTTTTTAATCAGTTCATCGGTTTCACTGGCCAGTTCCCGTTCCATTTTTAATATCCCTATTAAGCGTGGCTTCGAAAAGCAATAAGCGCCGACTACTACGCTGACACGTTAGCGGCAAACATCCCTCGCGCGGCCTTCACTGTCTACTGTCAAACCTGACAGTAGCGCACATGAAAAGGTGTGAGGGAGCTTGCTCCCACGCCTGTGTAGGAGCGAGCTTGCTCGCGAAAAACTCACAGGCGCGGCTTTTATTCAGGAAGCTTGCGCTATCGTTGACGATTTTCGCGAGCAAGCTCGCTCCTACAGAGGGCGAGCCTACATTTGGAACCGTGTACAGCGTCAGAGGGTGTAGGCGATTCCGACCTGCACTGTGCGTGGCGCACCGGGATACGCGTAGATATTGCCGAACGCGCCTTCCTCATACTCGCGGTTGAACAGGTTCTTCACGTCCAGGTTCAGGCGCACCTGCTCGTTGACCTTGTAGTAACCCAGCAGGTCGACCACGGTGTAGGCGTCCATCGAGAAGGCCGTATTGGCAGTCTGGCCGGCGCGCTGGTCGACGTACTTGCCGCCCGCGCCCAGGCCCAGCCCTTTCAGTGCGCCGTCCTGGAACTCGTAGACGTTGAGCAGGCTGAAGCTGTTGCGCGGGATGTTCATCAAGCGCGTGCCGGAGCGCAGCGTGGTGTCGCGGGTCACTTCGGCGTCCACGTAGGCGTAACCGCCAATCACACGCCACTCGGGTGTGAGGTTGCCCGCCACGTTCAGGTCAAATCCGCGGCTGCGCACCTGGCCGGTCGCGACATTGAGAGTGCTGGTGGGATCAGCCGGGTCGATGGCCAGCACGTTTTTCTTTTCGATCTGGTAGATAGCGGCGTCGACGCTCAGTTGGCGGTCAAGTGCTTCCCACTTGATCCCCATCTCGTAGGACTTGCCTTTCTCCGGCGCGAAACCACCGCCTTCGCGGCTGGCGCCGGTGTTGGGCTTGAACGAACGGGCGGCGTCGGCATAAACCGCGACGGTATCGGTGAGGTCGTAGATCACGCCCACACGCGGGGTGACGGCGTTGTCGGCGGCCTGCCAGTTTTTATCGCGTGACACATAGTTTTCGTAATCATGCTCAAAGCGTTCGAAGCGCGCACCGGCCAGCACTTTCAGACGTTCAGTGAGAGCAACCTGGTCCTGTACAAAAGCGGCGTAGGTCTTGAGGTTTTCTTTGTCGTGGGTCGGCGTACGGGTCAGTGCCGGACGGGGTTGACCGTACACCGGGTCAAAGATGTCAATTGGATAGGTGCCGGCATCAGCGCTTGAACGCTGAATAATCGACTTATAGTCGTAATCCTCGTACTCGATACCGGTGAGCAAGGTGTGATCGAACCCGCCGGTGGAGAAGTGGCCGGTCAGATTGAGCTGATAGTCCTTGTCGGTCCATTCCAGCTTGCGGTAGTTGAAGTTGCGTTGCAGGGTCCGGCCATCGGCGCCCAGACTACCCGGCCCGTTGGCCTCAATGGCGTTGCCCTTCAGGCTGCCGTCCAACCATTGGAAACCGCCGCCCAGGGTCCAGTTGTCGTTAAGCGCGTGCTCGAAACGCAACTGCGCCATGTTGTTGTCGTTGTGCAGTTTGCCGGCATCCTTGTCGCCCCAGAATGTATCGCGCGAGGGGGTGCCACGCTGGTTGGGGAAACGCGTCAGGCCGCGGTCCAGCGGGTGGTTGTTGCGCATGAAATCGCCTTCGAAGGTCACCTTGGTGTCATCGGTGGCCTGCCAGGTGACCACCGGCGTCACGCCGTAGCGCTCGGTCTCGACATGATCACGGAAGGTGTCGCCGCCCTCGCCCACTACGTTGAGGCGATACGCCAGGCGGCCCTCTTCGTCCAGCGGGCCGGACGCATCCAGGGTGCCGCGTTTCATGCCCTGGTCATTCAACTGGCTGCCCAGGGTTACGGTGCGTTCGGCCAAGGGTTGCTTGGACACCACGTTGAACGTGCCACCGGGGTCGCCACGGCCGTAAAGCATGGTCGCAGGGCCACGCAAGACCTCAAGACGTTCGATGGTGTTGGCATCCGGCATGTTCGGGTAACCGCGGTTGATCGGGAAACCATTGCGGTAGAACTCACCGGTGGTGAAGCCACGCACGGTGAAGGTGGTCAGGCCCTGGCCGCCAAAGTTGTTGGCGCGGCCCACGCCGCCGGCATAGTCAAGGGCATCTTGCAGGCGTGTTGCGCCGATATCCTCGACCACATCTTTGGAGACCACGCTGATGGACTGCGGGGTTTCATGAATGGAGGTGTCGGTGCGCGTCGCACTGGCTGAACGGGTGGCGTGGTAGCCCTGGACCGGGCCTTGCGCCGTCTCGAAGTCCGCGGTGGCAGTCACATTGGTGGCTTGCAGTTCGATACTGGCTTTTTCAGCAGGGGCATCCTCTGCCCAGGTGAAGGGGGAAAACGCCTGAAGCACACAGATTGAAATCAGGGTACGACGCATGGATGTAAACCTAGTGAATGAGCCAGATGGGGCGGCAAACCTGCCAATAATTCGCCGCGCATCATATCTCAGCGCATTCTCGTTTGATATCGGTTCTCATTTGTTATTTTTCGAGTATCGGCGTTGTAACAAGCGGCGAAAAAAAGCCACTCAATCGAGTGGCTCATATCACCGGCTGGCTGGCCTCAACGGTAGCGTTCCAACCAATGCGCGTAAGGCGCCGGCAAGGTCCAGGACGACTTGTCCACGCCCAGCTCCTTGGCAGCAAAATACGCCCAATGCGGATCGGCCAAGTGCGCACGCCCTACCGAAACCAGATCCAGGTGACCGGCCTGCAGCGCGCCTTCGGCCAGTTGCGGAGTACCAAAACCCCACGCCGAAGTCACCGCAATACCGGCCTCACGGCGCACACGCTCAGCGATTGGCCCCATGAACGCCGGACCCCACGGGATGTTGGTGTCGGGGATGGTGAAGCCGACACTGACGCTCAACAGGTCCAGGCCACCGGCCTTGAAGCGGCGCGCCAGTTCGATGGATTCGGTAAGTGTCTGCTCGTCGCGGCCGTCGTATTCGATCACGCCAAAGCGTGCGGTCAGTGGCAGGTTTTCCGGCCAGACTTCACGCACGGCGGCCAGGGTTTCCAGGAGGAAACGGCTACGGTTATCGAAGCTGCCACCGTAGGCATCGGTGCGCTGGTTGGAGTGCTCGGAGAAAAAGCTCTGGCCCAGGTAACCGTGGGCGAAGTGCAGCTCGATCCATTCAAAACCGGCATCGCGGGCGCGACGGGCGGCATCGACGAAGTCTTGCTGGACGCGGGCGATGTCTTCCAGGGTCATGGCACGCGGCACGTTGGGCAAATTGGCGCCAAACGCAATGGCCGACGGCGCGATAGTTTCCCAACCGCGGGCATCGGACGCCGGGATGTGGTCATCGCCTTCCCATGGGCGGTTCGCGCTGGCTTTACGGCCCGCGTGGGCGATCTGGATGCCCGGCACCGAACCTGCGGCCTTGATGGCCTTGACCATCGGCACGAACGCCTGTGCATGGGCATCGCTCCAGATACCGGCGCAGCCAGGGGTGATACGTCCTTCCGGCGCGACTGCCGTGGCCTCGACCACCAGCAGGCCGGCGCCGCCACGGGCCATGCCGGCCAGGTGCACGTGGTGCCAGTCGTTGACCATGCCGTCCTCGGCCATGTATTGGCACATCGGCGGGATGGCAATGCGATTGCGCAAGGTAACGTCTTTGAGTTTGAACGGTTCGAACAAGGCGGACATCAGATACTCCGAGAGAAGGGTGTGTGATTCGATAGTTCGATGGTAATCGAACTATGGTATTGAACGCTACCCCCCTGTTATGATCCGCCCCATGCGAGCCTTCAAACACCCTACCCTGCAAGAATTAACGCTTGAGCGCGTGCTTTACGCCCTGAGCGACCCCGTGCGCCTGGACATCGTGCGCTGCCTGGCCGGCGTGGCCGAAGCCACCTGTGGTGAACTGGACGGTGGGCGGCCCAAGTCCAGCATGTCCCACCACTTCAGGGTGTTACGTGATGCCGGCCTGGTACACACGCGCAATGTGGGCACCACCCATATGAACTCGTTGCGCCGTGAAGAGCTGGAAAGCCGCTTTCCCGGCTTGCTGGCGAGTGTTCTCGCGCAGTCCTAGCCGGGGCTTGGCCTGTGTAGGAGCGAGCTTGCTCGCGAAAAACGTCAACGATGACGCGTGCTTTCTGAATAAACGCGGCGCCTGTGGTTTCTTCGCGAGCAAGCTCGCTCCTAAGGCCCTCTTCAGGACGCCACAGGTTGCAGCCGCGCGCCATTAAGGTGCACACAGTCCTTGCCATTGCGCTTGGCACCGTAGAGGTTTTTGTCCGCCATCTTGAGCACCGCCGATAGCTCGTCACCTGGTGTGAAACGTGCCATGCCGGCACTGCAGGTGTAGTTGTGAGGCGCGGCGACACTTGAGCGTATGGCCTGCAACAAATCCATCACGAAGTCGCGGGCGAAGCGCGGGTCATCGTCCTGCAACAACACACCGAATTCTTCCCCGCCGATCCTGCCAAAGCTGTGGCTGCCGTTGGCGTTTTTCAGGCACACGGCCATGGCTCGCAGGATCTTGTCACCGACATCGTGACCGTACAGGTCATTTTTTGCCTTGAAGCTGTCGATATCCAACATGATGAAGTAGCCAGCCTGGCCACTGTCGAGCAACTGTTCGAAGCTTTGCATAAAGGCACGACGGTTAAGGATGGAGGTCAAGTAATCGGTCTCGGCCAAGGCGCGAAACTCGCTTTCCACCAACAACACCGAACGCAGGTTCTTCAAATACGAATAACTCAGGATAAAACCGATAGAGACCGACGATGCACAAAATATCAGCAGATAAGCCTGTGTCCCCGCATATGTATCGGCCTGCATCGGCGACCATAAGATGAGCCAGACCAACAGCGCGCCGACCAGATAGTCCTGAACACTGATAAACAAGATAGCGCTGCCGACCACCAGGGTGACGGCCAGGGGCAAACCGTAGATACGCAATTCCTGATTCAAGCCAATCACATAGGCAAACCCCACCGACAACATCACGATGTAGGTAACTCCCAGCACTCGCCACAACAGGAAGTTGGCGGTTCTGCAGTGAAACCGGCACACCAGCAACAAGCCAATGGTGACGCCCAACATCGACAGGTCGAACTGCATGGCCGGATGAATCAACCAAATACCGATCCAGGCAATGATCCCGATCCACTCCGCTTGCGTCACCGCAGGCGACAACAACCTGCGCATCCTGGGCCTTAACTTCAAGTTAGCAGGCATCCTTACGCTCCCATCTCAATAGCATGCAGGCCCAGCGCAAATGAAAAGGCCATAAAGCGTTTTACCAGGCTGACGAAGGGCGGCAGCACTTCCAACCGGGTCTTGGAGTGAGCTTTGAAATACCCCTTCTCGACGCCCTCCTGGACCATTCGAATAATGTGGGTCTTGGACACGGAAAGTTGCTTGGCCAAGGCCAGGTAGGACGATGACCGGAACGTGGCCCGGTCATTTTCCGGTGCGAAGGCATCGTTATAGATGGCCAACATCAACAGGTGCCCGGCGTCTCTTTTCACCAGCCAATAACACTCGGGTAGCAGAACATCCACCGTAAGATCGGCGTCGAGAATAATGGCAAAACCCTTGAAATAGAGCGACAGGAAGCCACGGTCATCCAACTCGCGCATTTGCCGGAAAATCGCCCTTTCAGGGTACAGCCGCGCCAATGACTCGGTGAGCGAGGTCAACATCAGACGCGCTTCACGACAGGCCTCATCCGACGGCGCGTAAACCCGGAAGCGACTGTCTTCCGGGTGCGGTGCAACCTCCATGAAGCCCAGCGCCCGCAATAACAGGAACATCGATTCCAGGCTGTTTTTCGAACAATACCTGCGCGTCACACACAGGGTTTTAACTTCCGACAATAACGGTACGGGTGTGGCGAAGTATTCACTCAATAACGCAAACGACACCATCAAACGGCTGTATTTAAGTGCACTCTTGTAGAAAAACGGCCTTCGGGAATAGGGCACGAGCAGCACGTGGTAATGCGCTCTCAGGCACGATTCAAAATCCTTATGACGTTCGAGCGCTTGCGCGGTATTACACATAGCCGACTTCAACGAACTGACACGCATGAAAGAGCCCTGATCATCCAACTTGATTCCACTGATCTCAGCTACGAAATCCCTGCAGCCCGGCCCCAAAACAAAATCACGTGGTAAACCCTGCGGTTAATGGCTTTTTGCCTCGAACGCAATGTACAGCGATTGCCGGACAAGACGTCATCAGTACCAAAGTTGTTCCAGATTCAAGTGCGCCTTGCGCACGCACTTGCGCGTAACTTCCCGTTACATTCGCCCAAGCCACTGACTCACGGACGAATCGATTCAGCAAGCTGCGAACCTTTCTCCCTGAAGTGGCGTCGTAACAAAGCATTGTTGCCAACCGCCCGCCGCGAGGTTCTCGTTTGAAAGCTGCCCTCATGAAGAAATACCGTCTGATCATCAAGACCATGGGCTATGTAGGCTGGTCCCTGTTCTGGCTGTTGCTATGGGATGTGGCGGTCACCGTGGACTTCATGTTGTTTCTCACCACCAAGATCAACCTGCCGCTGATGCCCCTGACATTGCTGGGCTCGGCGCTGGTGGTATTAATCAGTTTTCGCAACAGCAGCGCGTACAACCGCTGGTGGGAGGCGCGCACGTTATGGGGGGCGATGGTCAATAATTCGCGCAGCTTTGCGCGCCAGGTGCTGACACTGCTGGATGACCCCGACCGCGAAGTGAATCCGATCAAATCCACACTGCTGCGCCGCCATGTGGCCTATGTGAATTGCCTGGCCGCCCACCTCAAGGGCCAACCCTGCCCGGATGAAGTGCGCGCATTTATTCCCGCCGAGGAGTTCGCTCGCAATGGCGCCACCAACAATTTTGCCAATGACATCCTGACCGGTTCTGCGGCGTTGCTGGCCAGGGAATACAAGGCCGGCCACCTGGACAGCATTCGCCTGGCGCGGCTGGAGTCGACCCTGGTCGACCTGTCCAATGCCCAGGGCGGCATGGAGCGCATCGCCAATACGCCACTGCCCTACCCCTACGTGTATTTCCCGCGGCTGTTCATCTCGCTGTTCTGCCTGATCGTGCCGGTGGGCCTGGTGGAATCCCTCGGCTGGTTTACCCCGCTGGCTTCCACCGTGGTGGGCTTTATGCTGCTGGCCATCGAGCGTATCGGCACCGACCTGCAAAGCCCATTTCGCTCCAGCGAGCATCAGATCCAAATGGAGGCGATTTGCGAAACCATTGAGAAGAATCTGCAATCGATGCGCCGTGACGCACTGGCAGGCGATCAAATCGGTTGAGCACCCTTTCCCCCTGAAGTACTTGCCTTCACCCGAAAAATACGGCGAGGCGAGTGCAAGGGGACCTGAAACAAGGCACCCGCTTTATAGCGCTAGTCCACCAAGCTTGCCGTCGTTACGGGCAAACGTGACCTTGTCTCCCACTTTGAGATACGGATTGTGGTCAACAATGATAAGCACCTCTGCGGTTTCGTCGTCGGGCTTAATCCTCACATGATAACTGCTGAATTGCTGAAAGAAATATTCTTTGATCTCGGTAACTGTGCCGGGGTGCAGCGTAATTTTAATTGTCATGGTGTTAGGTCTCATCGTGAGTGGGGATATTTGTTCTGACACCATTGAACCCCTCTTTAAAACTCGCTTCTACTGTCAAGGTTCACAGGTATCACGAGCGCCGCACGGTGCGATTCTCCGTTTATTGCTTGGAGACGCTTCCCCCCAAGGAGGACGTTCTGCGCGACCTCTCCTCATCATCGCCGCACCTGTAAAAGACTATTACCAGGAACAATGTACTAACCAGTTACTTATCTTGCTAAAATCGCGTCTTTGCCCTCTCTCACTCGAGCCTATTCGACATGAAACGAGCATCGCGCGCCGCTGGCGTCTCTAGATTTCTACTCCTGGGCCTGGGCGTTGTCATCGCCCTGCTCGGCCTTGCGCTCGCCGTCGGCGGCGCCAAACTCGTGAGCCTGGGAGGCTCCTGGTACTTTCTGGCCGGTGGCGTGGCCATGGCAGTCTCCGGCCTGCTGATCGCTCGGCGCAAGCCTGCCGGTGCCTGGCTGTTTGCCGCGTTTCTGGCCGGTACCGCCGTATGGGCAGTAGCCGACGTGGGCCTGGTGTACTGGCCGCTGTTCTCGCGGCTGTTTATGTTCGCGGTAATCGGCGTGGTGGTGGCGCTGGTGTATCCGTTGCTGGCCGGCAAACCGGCGCGTGGCGCTTATGCGGTGGCGGCCTTGTTGGCCGTCGGCGTGGCGGTGGCGGCAGGCAATATGTTCGTCGCTCACCCAAGCGTGGCGCCGACCGGTGCCGGCCCTGGCATCACGCCGGTAGCCGAAGCCGATGCACAGAAAGACTGGGCGCATTACGGTAACACCGAAGGCGGCAGCCGCTTCGCCGCGCTGGACCAGATCAATCGCGACAATATCGACAAACTCAAAGTCGCCTGGACCTACCACACCGGTGACGTGGCCCTCAGCGACGGCAACGGCGCAGAAGACCAGCTGACGCCCTTGCAGATCGGCAACAAAGTCTTCATCTGCACCCCACACAACAACCTGATCGCCCTGGACGCCGACACTGGCAAGGAGCTGTGGAAGAACGAGGTCAATGCCCAGTCGGCGGTGTGGCAACGTTGCCGTGGCATGGCCTACTTCGACGCCACTGCGCCGATTGCCCAACCGACCCAGCCCAACAGCTCGCCGATCATCGCCGCCAGCGTGCCTGCCGGTGCGCAGTGCCAGCGTCGCCTGCTGACCAACACCATTGATGCGCGCTTGATCGCCGTAGACGCCGACACCGGCAAGTTCTGCGAAGACTTCGGCACCCACGGCCAAGTGGATTTGAAGGCTGGCCTGGGTAATGTGCCGGACAGCTACTACCAACTGTCTTCGGCACCCTTGATCGCCGGCACCACCGTCGTCGTCGGTGGCCGTGTCGCCGACAACGTGCAGACCGATATGCCAGGCGGCGTGATTCGTGGTTTTGATGTAATCAGTGGCCAGATGCGTTGGGCGTTTGACCCAGGCAACCCTGAAGACAAGCAAGCGCCGGCCGCTGGCAGCACCTATGTGCGCAGCACCCCCAACAGCTGGGCGCCGATGTCTTACGACCCGCTGATGAACACTGTTTTCCTGCCGATGGGCAGCTCTTCCACTGACATTTACGGCGTGGAACGCACCCAGCTGAACCACAAATATGGCGCCTCCGTGCTGGCGCTCGACGCGTCCACCGGTGCCGAAAAGTGGGTCTACCAGACCGTCCACAACGACCTGTGGGACTTCGACCTGCCGATGCAGCCGAGCCTGATCGACTTCACCCCGCCGGGCAGCGACAAAGCGGTACCGGCCGTGGTGATCGGCACCAAGGCCGGGCAGATCTACGTGCTCGACCGCGCCACCGGCAAGCCGCTGACCGACGTGCAGGAAGTACCGGTCAAAGCCGCGAACATTCCCAACGAACCCTACTCGCCAACCCAGCCAAAATCGGTGGGTATGCCGCAGATCGGCGCACAGACCCTGACCGAGTCGGACATGTGGGGTGCCACGCCGTACGACCAACTGCTGTGCCGCATCGACTTCAAAGGCATGCGCTACGACGGCCTGTACACAGCGCCAGGCACCGATAAATCCCTGAGCTTCCCGGGTTCCCTGGGCGGCATGAACTGGGGCAGCATTTCCACCGACCCGGTACACGGTTTTATCTTCGTCAACGACATGCGCCTGGGCCTGTGGATCCAGATGATACCGTCGCAGAACAAGGCCCAGGCTTCTTCCGGGGGTGAAGCGCTGAACACCGGCATGGGCGCCGTGCCGCTCAAGGGCACGCCGTATGCGGTCAACAAGAACCGCTTCCTGTCGGTGGCCGGTATTCCATGCCAGGCACCGCCATTCGGCACCCTGACCGCCATCGACATGAAGACGCAAAAGGTCGCCTGGCAAGTGCCGGTGGGCACGGTTGAAGACACCGGCCCCCTGGGCATCCGCATGCACCTGCCGATCAAGGTCGGCCTGCCGACACTGGGCGGTACGCTGTCCACCCAAGGCGGCCTGATCTTTATCGCCGGCACCCAGGACTTCTACCTGCGCGCCTTCAACAGCGGTAACGGTGAAGAAATCTGGAAAGCCCGCCTGCCCGTCGGCAGCCAGGGTGGCCCGATGACCTACGTGTCGCCGAAAACCGGCAAGCAATACATCGTCGTCACCGCCGGCGGCGCGCGCCAGTCCACCGACCGTGGCGACTACGTGATCGCCTACGCCCTGCCGTAACTACCCTCTGTTCGCGCGGTGCTCCCGCACCGCGCTTTGTGTTTGGAACCCCCCGCATGAACCCTACTTCTCATACGTCCCTTGGGCGCCTGGTGCTCGGCCTGGCGTTGACTGCCGCCCTGCCCGTTCAAGCCGACGACACCACCTTGACCGGCGACTGGGGCGGCCTGCGCCGGGAGCTTGACGCGCAAGGCATCCGCTTTACCGGCGACTACAGCGGCGAGACCGCCTACAACGCCCATGGCGGCCAACATCGCTCGGCGCGCTATTCGCAAAACCTCAAGCTTGGCGTGCAGTTCGACCTGGGCAAGCTCTACGGCTTCAACAACGGCGACCGCATTCAGTTGACCATCAACGACCGACGCGGCAACAGCGCTTCTGAAGACCTGGTGGGTAACCGCCTGCCGATCCAGGAAAACTACGGCGGCCTCTACACACGCCTCACCGAGTTGAGCTACGAACGCACCCTGTTCACCCCCGCGCTCAACGTCAAGCTCGGCTACATGGCCATGGGCAATGACCTCGGCGGGCTGGACAGCGGCATTTTGTGCAATTTCATGAACGCCGGTTTCTGCGGGCATCCGCTGAACATGTCGGGCGGCAGTGGCTGGGCCAACTACCCGAATGCGCACCTGGGCGCGCGGGTGAAATATGACTTTTCGCCAAACTGGCAACTGCGGGTGGCGGCGTTCAACGTCGACCCTTCCAGCAATGGCAACTCCAGCCGCGCCTGGCACCTGGGACCCAAGCACACCACCGGCACCGTGGTGCCCATCGAACTGATCTACAAACACACGGGCAACCTGCCGGGTGAATACAAGCTCGGTTATTACTACGACAGCTCCGATGTAAAACGCATTGGCAGCAACAAGGACGTCAGCGGGCGTGGCGGTCACTACCTGTTGATCGACCAGGCGGTGTGGGCCTCCCAAACCTCCCAGGGCCGCAGCCTGCACGCCTTCGGCCAATACTCCGCCGCCAGCGAAGCGGCTTCGCCGTTCACCAAGTGGTATGGCGCGGGGCTGGTGCTGTACAAACCGTTCGAAGGTCGCCCGCGGGATACCGTCGCCCTGGGTTATGGCCGTGCAGTGCCCAACCCGCGCAGCCGGGATAACGCGGATGCGGCCTACGCCAACCTGGACAACGCTGAACAGCTGATCGAACTCAGCTACGGCTACCAGGCCACGCCGTGGCTGACCCTGCGCCCGGATGTGCAATACATCATCGAGCCGGGGGCGTTTTCCGCACAGAACATCGACAACGCGCTGGTGCTCGGCTTGCAAGTCAAGGCGGTGTTCTAAGCGGTGTCCTGCTGGTATTGCCTGGGCGTACAACCGAACTCGCGACGAAACACCGTGTGCAGGTATTGCGCCGACTTGAACCCACAGTTCTGAGCAATATCGGCGATCGCCAGCGCTTGGTTCTCCAGGCCCTTGGCGGCCGCTGCGAGTTTGAAGCGCAGGATCTCGTCATGCACGCTGCACCCGCGCACCTTGCGAAAGTGCGCTTCCAATGACGAGCGTGAGACGCCGACATAGGCAGCGACCTGGTCGGTCTTGATCCCCTGGCACGCGTACTGGCGGATAAACAACAACGCCTGCATCACATAAGGGTTACCCAAAGGCTGATGCAGGCTGGAGGCTTGCACGTTGATCGCGTCCGGCGGCACCAGCACCTGCGTACCGGCACAGGGTTTGCCATGCAGCATCTGGTGCAGCAAGGCCGCAGCGGTACGGCCCATGGTCTCGGTGCCCTGGATCACCGAACTCAGCGGCACCCGCGTGAGGGTGCGAGTCAGCGGGTCGTTGTCGATACCGATCAACGCCACCTCCTCCGGCACCGCAATGCCCGCCGTCAGGCAGGCTTGCAACAACTGCCGGGCGCGGGCATCGGTGACCGCGATAATGCCGATGGGCTTGGGCAGGCTATGCAGCCAGGCAATCTGCTGCTCCACCGCGCTGTCCCACAACGGCGCATTGGTACCCAGGCCGCGATAGATTTCCACCGGCAATCCATCGCGTTGCACCAGGCCGCGAAAGGCTTTCTCACGCTCCTGCGCCCAGCGATTGGCCTGGGCCTCGGGCAGGCTGAAACAGGCAAACCGCGTCAGCCCGGCCTCGATCAGGTGTTCATAGGCCAGCTTTATCAAGGCGTGGTTATCGGTCGCCACATAGGGAATGCCTTTGGGGTACGCGCTGACGTCCTCATAAGACCCGCCCACCGCCACCACGGGTATCTGGCTCCCGGCCAGCGCCTCGCCAATCAGCGGGTCATCGAAGTCAGCAATGATGCCGTCTCCCTGCCAACGCTCGATACCGCGCAGGCGGCAGAGAAAATCCTCTTCCAGGAACAAGTCCCAGGATGCGCGGGTACTGCTCAGGTAATTGCCGATACCGGTGATGATGCCGCGGTCGTAGATTTTGCTGCCGTTGAAGAGCAAGGCGATGCGGTGCACGGGCGGTAGGGTTTTCATTGTTTTTGTCCTGGGGCCGGTGGGTGCAGATTAGGCGGGTGGGTCGGGGTTCTCAATGGGTAGGTGGGAGAATTGGCTAGCATAAACAGTGCCTCGATCTGAGGTTTACCTCGGCGTACCAACCGAAACCAATGATGCGGCAGGCTGAGGTTGGAAATGCCGAGGCTTTACAGTCATGTTTGTCGCTCTTCAAACTACCTTAACTTAAGCAGTGCAACACCGATTAACATCCAAATGAAGGCAATGATCATTATCTTCAAATTAACGGTGAGACGACGCTTTAAGTAAGGTGGAAAATTTTTCAGATCGACTGGGTCCAATTCTCCAAGAATGAGAGAAGCTTTTGGCCACATTATCATTCCAGTGATTTTCGACATTTCCAAGAGAGACCAAATCAAACCTCGTTTTCCGAGACTTGGGCCCCAGATATAAATATAACGGCTGTTCTTTAAAGCCTCTTTTATGGCATCCAAATGTCGATGGGTCAGGTAAAGGCTGTATGCAAGAGTCCAAGCTGCAAGCAGCATGGGGCCGCCCAGAAAAGCGATTGCAACCCACGGAGACCACGTGTCGATATTGCTCATGGTTGATTAAGCCGATAGCATTTCTCTCTAAATAGTTTCACCAATCACCTTCCAGGCGTACCAACCGAGATCTAATGACTTTCAGGCCACGACTGGGACGCCAATAACACTTACGGCCAAGGCCGTCACTACCCAAACTACCTATATTTCACCAGCAAGGCTGCAACTATTCCCCAAGTTAGGGCTGTGAAGGCCATGGTCGTAATGGTAGTAAGGTGTCGCTTCAAGTAAGGAGGAAAATTTTGAAGATCAATTGGATCCAGCTCCCCGTTTATAATAGAAGCCTTCGGCCACACCACCATTCCGGCAATTTTTGCCATTTCCAGTAGGGACCAAATTAAACCTCGCCTCCCCAAACTATTTCCCCAAATATAAATGTAGCGACTATTTTTTAAAGCTTCCTTGATAGCATCCAAGTGACGATGGGTCATGTACAGACTGTAAGCAAGACCAATTACGGAGAGCAGACCGGGACCTCCCGTGATAATGATCGCGACCCACCTTGGCCAAGTATCGATGCTGGTCATGGCTGTGTAGCCTCGTAAATCATTTCGCCTATGTATTCGCCACCTATACCACCGGCAGTAGTCCCCGCCCAAGCTCCGGCTCCGACTAAAGCTGCAACACAGACGACACCTCCGATACCACCTGTAGCTACGCCAATTCCCAGGCAGACTGGAGCACTGGCAGCACCCGCTGCCCAACCGCTGAAAACACCAAGAGCGGTGGATAAGCCGAACTTCCCCGCTTCCGTAAACTTGATCCTCTTGCACGCCTGCGCAGAGTCGCCGTTACACACTTGCTGAACAGCCAATAACGAAGACACCCCACCAAGGCCTATACCGATGTAACCACCTGCCTTCATATACTTCGTGGCACGACTAACAGCCTCCACGTGAGCCGCATACCCCGGAATCTGCCCCGGCCCGCCGGCCTTGTCCCAGTGATGCACCAGGCTGCGGCTGGAAATACCCAGGGCCGTTTTCAACTTCGGGTGATCGCCCAAAGTTGTCTGGCCGCGCAGGCGCGTGGAGTTAAGCAAATGGGCATCCAGCTGGTTCATCAGCCGCTGACGATCAGCAAAGAACTGCGGTGATCTAAGGTGGCCGTGCTGCCGATAGCTTTCCTGATGCAGGCGCTCCATCGCCTGGAGTGTGTCGCGCAGATTACTCAGGTGCTTCTCCATCACCACCGCACTCACGCCGAGCCAGGTTGAGGTATGGCCGATGAAACCGGCGATTTCGGCGCCGTGGCGAAACAGGAAGTCGGCCTCGTCTGGCGTCAAGGCATCCAGGGAGGCATCGACCTGCCGAGCGGCCTGCATCAATTGCGCTTCCTGATAGGTGCAGGAGGTATTGCTCGGATCGCTGAGCACGATCATCGAGCCGGCTTTGACGTGACTTGTATTGGGATTCAGTGATTGAAACTTGCGCATCACAGCCGGGTCACGAATCGGAAACAGCGTGGCCTCCAGTGCTTCGCGAGTCATGCTTTTGGGCACGATATAAAAACCTGGTTCCTGGCTCGAGAGGTTGTTAAATGCGGGCGGCGCCGAATGGCTTGTCGGTGTGTAAGCGTTTTGAGACGGCGCTGCCCGGTGAGTCGTTGGCCGGACCGGCTCGGCGGCTTGCCTGTTGGCACTCACCACCGAGCCACCTCTGCTGTGATACTTGGCTGAAAACACCGAAGGCACCAGCTCGGCTTTACAGGGACAGTCACTGTAGCTATCCAAGGTACCGGCCATAAGCCGGCCATGGCTATTCATGAAGGAAATGCCACCGACGATCCTATAAGTTTGGCCATCCTTGCCACAGGTAACTCGGTCACCTTCGCACGCATGGAAAAGGCCATGTATATTGATTCTTTTATCGCCGTCCAGCACTTCCCCGCCGCAGGTGGTTTTATCACCCAGGCCAATGAAATAACCTACGCTCATTGTTTTTTCCTTAATCTGTTCCGGACGTCCCGGCATATTTTCAACAGGGCATTGCGCCCCTGCTACTTCATAGACGGTAGAAAGTCTTCCGCCAGTGGAACGCCCTGACGTTCAATAAATATTGATGAGTCTTGAGGCGTATTAATAATCTGGTCGCCATTGCTGAGATAACTGCCTACCAGCGCGAGATGGCCATTATCTTCGCCCGATCCTGTCACGATAGGCGCTTGAGTGCCGTCGGCATATTCCACGTAATCACCCTTGTGTGCCGCACGTACTTGCGAGCCGTCGGCCAATCTAAACTCAAGCCCCGAAGCGCTTTTCTTGATGACACCACCGTTACGGGTCTGACTGCCTTCGGCGGCAATTCGGTAAATAGCAATAGGCGGGTGAGCGTTGCAATAAGCCTGCTGATCCTTAACGAGCTGCAAAGCGCGCTCATTGAAGTTGGATAACTGCTGCTCCGTAAAGGGTGATTTATTTAATTGATTGAGTAAGTCAGGCGTCATTTCATTGGTATATGGCGAAAAGTGCGTTGCGTTCATGATGTCTTCCTAATTGGTGGTCTTAGCTGACACCCGAACTTTGAAGAGGCATACCCCCACCGTAAAGTCAGACGTTTCCCTAAATCACGTACTCCCTGAGCCGTTCTGAGCCCTTCACTCAAAATCGCACTACCCCTTGGTGATTTTCATAATCGGCACCCCAGGTGCCGTTGCTAGTATCCAGACACCGCCCAGAACAATAAGGAAACCGCCATGCCGTACTTCCCCGGTGTCGAGAAGGTTCGCTTCGAAGGCCCTGCCAGCGAGTCCCCCCTCGCCTTTCGTCATTACGACGCCAACAAGCTGATCCTCGGTAAACCCATGCGTGAGCACCTGCGCATGGCCGCCTGTTACTGGCATACCTTTGTGTGGCCAGGGGCGGATATGTTTGGCATGGGTACGTTCAAGCGCCCATGGCAACGCAGTGGCGATCCGATGGAGCTGGCGATGGGCAAGGCGGAGGCGGCCTTCGAGTTTTTTTCCAAGCTGGGTATCGACTACTACAGCTTTCACGATACCGACGTTGCACCGGAGGGCAGCTCGCTCAAGGAATACCGCCACCATTTCGCACAGATGGTCGACCAGCTGGAGCGCCATCAGGAACAGACCGGCATCAAGCTGCTGTGGGGCACCGCCAATTGCTTCAGCAACCCGCGCTTTGCCGCCGGGGCCGCGAGCAACCCAGACCCAGAGGTATTTGCCTACGCCGCCGCCCAGGTGTTCAGCGCGATGAATGCCACGCTGCGGCTCAAGGGTGCCAACTATGTGCTGTGGGGTGGCCGTGAAGGGTATGAGACTTTGCTCAACACCGACCTCAAGCGCGAGCGCGAACAGCTCGGGCGCTTTATGCGCATGGTGGTCGAGCACAAGCACAAGATCGGTTTCAAGGGTGACCTGTTGATCGAGCCCAAGCCCCAGGAGCCGACCAAACACCAGTACGACTACGACAGCGCCACGGTGTTCGGCTTCCTGCAGGAGTACGGCCTGGAGAAAGAAATCAAGGTGAACATCGAGGCCAACCACGCAACCCTGGCCGGGCACAGTTTTCATCATGAGATCGCCACCGCGGTATCGCTGGGGATCTTTGGCAGCATCGACGCCAACCGCGGCGACCCGCAGAACGGCTGGGACACCGACCAGTTCCCCAACAGCGTCGAAGAAATGACCCTGACCACCTATGAAATCCTCAAGGCCGGCGGGTTCAAGAACGGCGGCTACAATTTCGACTCCAAGGTGCGCCGCCAGAGCCTGGACGAGGTGGACCTGTTCCACGGGCATGTGGCAGCCATGGATGTACTGGCGCTGGCCCTGGAACGTGCGGCGGCGATGGTGCAGAACGACACGTTGCAGCAGTTCAAGGACCAGCGTTACGCCGGGTGGAACCAGGCATTGGGCCAGGCGGTGCTGGCAGGTGAGTTCAGTCTGGAATCATTGGCTGAACATGCGTTTGCCCACGAGCTGAATCCGCAGGCCGTGAGTGGTCGACAGGAGATGCTTGAGGGCGTTGTGAATCGGTTTATCTACACCTGAGCGCCCTCGCCACAATGAGAGTCTTCACCTAGTGTCTTTTCCAACAACAATAAAAGGACGCACCACCATGAAGTCATTCAAGCGCACCCTGCTGGCCACTGCCCTGGCCCTGCTCGCCTTGCCGGTGATGGCCGATCCGGCCCATCCTAAAATCGGTTTCTCCATCGATGACTTGCGCCTGGAGCGCTGGTCCCGCGACCGCGATTACTTTGTTGCGGCGGCGGAAAAACTCGACGCCAGGGTGTTCGTACAGTCCGCCGATGCCAACGAGCAGAAGCAGATTTCCCAGATCGAAAACCTGATCTCCCGGGGCGTCGATGTGATTGTGATCGTGCCGTTCAACGCCACGGTGCTGACCAACGCCGTCGCCGAAGCCAAGAAGGCCGGGATCAAAGTGGTGTCTTACGATCGCCTGATCCTCAACGCAGACATCGACGCATACATCTCCTTCGATAATGAAAAAGTTGGCAAAATGCAGGCCAACGGCGTGCTGCAAGCGGCGCCCAAGGGCAATTACTTCCTGCTCGGCGGCGCACCGACGGACAACAACGCCAAGGTGCTGCGCGAAGGCCAAATGAAGGTGCTGCAACCGGCCATCGACAAGGGCGACATCAAGATTGTCGGCCAGCAGTGGGTCAAGGAGTGGAACCCTACCGAAGCCTTGAGCATTGTCGAAAACGCCCTGACCCGTAACGACAACAAGATCGACGCCATCGTCGCTTCCAACGACGCCACCGCCGGCGGCGCGATCCAGGCCCTGGCCGCACAGAAACTGGCGGGCAAGGTGCCGATCTCCGGCCAGGACGCTGACCTCGCGGCGATCAAACGCGTGATTGACGGCACCCAGACCATGACCGTCTACAAGCCGCTCAAGCTGATCGCCACCGAAGCCGCCAAGCTTTCGGTGCAACTGGCGCGCAGTGAAGAACCGACCTACAGCTCGCAGTACGACAACGGCAGCAAGAAAGTCGACACCATCCTGCTCACCCCGACGCCGCTGACCAAAGCCAATATCGATGTATTGGAAAAAGACGGTTTCTATACCAAAGAGCAGATCGGTCTGTAGGAGCGGGCTTGCCCGCGAAAAACGTTAACGATAACGCAGCGCTATCGGGCAACCCGTGTCGTCTATGAGTTTTTCGCGAGCAAGCTCGCTTCTACAGTAATGTCGTCAGCCCTTGTGTGAGCAATCGTAATGCCTGACTACCTGCTGCAAATGAACGGCATCGTCAAAAGCTTTGGCGGTGTCAACGCCCTCAATGGCATCGATATCAAGGTACGTCCGGGCGAATGCGTCGGGCTGTGCGGTGAAAACGGTGCCGGTAAATCCACCCTGATGAAGGTTCTGTCGGCGGTCTACCCCTACGGCACCTGGGAGGGCGAAATCCTCTGGGACGGGCAGCCGCTCAAGGCCCAGTCCATCCGCGAAACCGAGGCCGCCGGCATCGTCATCATTCACCAGGAACTGACCCTGGTGCCCGACCTGTCGGTGGCCGAAAACATCTTCATGGGCCACGAGCTGACCCTGCCCGGCGGGCGCATGAACTACCCGGCGATGCTGCAACGGGCCGAAGCCTTGATGCGCGAACTCAGGGTGCCGGACATGAACGTGGCGCTGCCAGTGTCGCAGTACGGCGGCGGCTACCAGCAACTGGTGGAAATCGCCAAGGCCCTCAACAAGCAAGCGCGCCTGTTGATCCTTGACGAGCCGTCCTCGGCCCTGACCCGCTCGGAAATCGAAGTGCTGCTGAACATCATCCGAGGCCTCAAGGCCAAGGGCGTGGCCTGCGTGTATATCTCGCACAAGCTCGATGAAGTGGCGGCAGTGTGCGACACCATCGCCGTGATTCGCGATGGCAAGCACATCGCAACCACCGCCATGGCCGACATGGACATCGCGCAGATCATCACCCAGATGGTCGGCCGCGAGATGAGCAACCTCTACCCCACCGAGCCCCATGCAGTGGGCGAGGTGATTTTTGAAGCGCGCAACGTCACCTGTTACGACGTCGATAACCCCAAGCGCAAGCGTGTCGACGATATTTCCTTTGTGCTCAAGCGCGGCGAAATCCTCGGTATCGCAGGCCTTGTGGGCGCCGGGCGCACCGAACTGGTGTCGGCCCTGTTCGGTGCGTATCCAGGCCGCTACAGCGCCGAGGTGTGGCTGGACGGCCAGGTCATCGATACGCGCACGCCGCTCAAATCGATCCGCGCCGGGTTGTGCATGGTGCCCGAAGACCGCAAGCGCCAAGGCATCATTCCCGACCTGGGCGTCGGCCATAACATCACCCTGGCGGTGCTCGACACCTACGCGCACCTGAGCCGCATCGACGCCGAGGCCGAACTGGGCAGCATCGACCAGCAAATCGCGCGTATGCACCTCAAGACTGCCAGCCCGTTCCTGCCGATTACCAGCCTGTCCGGCGGCAATCAGCAAAAGGCCGTGCTGGCGAAAATGCTGATGGCCAAGCCCAGGGTGCTGATCCTCGACGAGCCCACACGCGGCGTGGATGTAGGCGCCAAGTATGAGATCTACAAACTGATGGGCGCGCTGGCAGCCGAAGGCGTGTCGATCATCATGGTGTCTTCGGAGCTGGCCGAAGTGCTCGGCGTGTCCAACCGCGTGCTGGTGATCGGCGACGGCCAACTGCGCGGTGACTTCATCAACGAGGGGCTGACCCAGGAACAGGTGCTCGCCGCTGCGCTCAGCCAACACAATAACAATCGGAAGACCGCGTAGATGAATCAGGTCAAACACCTTTTCACCCGTTACAAAATGCTCGCCCTGGTGATTGCCGTGGCGTTCATCTGGCTGTTTTTCAGTTGGCAGACCGAGGGCGGCTTCGTCACGCCGCGCAACTTGTCCAACCTGCTGCGGCAGATGTCGATCACCGGCATATTGGCGTGCGGCATGGTGCTGGTGATCATCAGCGGCGAGATTGATTTGTCGGTGGGGTCGTTGCTCGGGCTGTTGGGCGGGCTGGCGGCGATTCTCGACGTGGTTTACCACGTGCCGCTGCTGGCCAACCTCAGCCTGGTGGCGCTGTGCGGCTTGATGATCGGCCTGGCCAACGGTTACATGACCGCCTACCTGCGCATCCCCTCGTTTATCGTCGGCCTGGGCGGGATGCTGGCGTTTCGCGGGATTTTGCTGGGGATTACCGGCGGCACCACCATTGCGCCGGTGTCGCCTTCGCTGGTGTATGTAGGCCAGGGGTATTTGCCCCACACCGTCGGCCTCGGGCTTGGGGTGTTGCTGTTTGCCCTGACGGTGTTCCTCACCTGGAAACAGCGGCGCAACCGCGCACTGCACGGCTTGGCCGCGCATTCGCTGATGCGTGACGGGTTGCGCGTGGTGCTGATCGGGGCGGTGCTGGCCGGGTTCGTCACCACGCTCAACCGCTACGATGGCATTCCGGTACCGGTGCTGTTGTTACTCATACTGCTCGGCGTATTCAGCTACGTCACCCGCCAGACCGTGTTCGGTCGCCGTGTGTATGCGGTGGGCAGCAATATGGAAGCCACACGCCTGTCGGGCATCAATGTGCAAGCGGTGAAACTGTGGATCTTCGGCATCATGGGCGTGATGTGCGCGCTCGCCGGCCTGGTGAACACCGCGAGGCTGGCGGCGGGTTCGCCGTCGGCGGGCAACATGGGCGAACTCGACGCCATCGCCGCGTGCTTTATTGGCGGCACTTCGATGCGCGGTGGGTCGGGCACGGTGTATGGCGCGTTGTTGGGGGCGTTGGTGATTACCAGTTTGGATAACGGCATGTCGATGCTGGATGTGGACAGCTACTGGCAGATGATCGTCAAGGGCAGCATTTTGGTGCTGGCGGTGTGGGTGGATGTGAGTACGCGCTCGGGCAGGCGGTAAGTTATCCGCCAGAGCACCACTGATCACCCTGTGGGAGCTGGCTTGCCTGCGATGGCGGCCTAACAGTCGACATCTATCTGCCTGACACTCCAATGATCCCACTGTGGGAGCGGGCTTGCTCGCGAAGGCGGCCTGACAGTCAACACAGTTGGATGGTGTACATATCCATTGCTGCGGTCACGGCCACTTAGGGTTCCGCCCTGACGGCGGCTCACTTTTGAGAAGCCGGAATGCCGGCCCAGACAAAAGTAAGCAAAACGCTCTTGCCCCACCACTCGGCACCTCGCCTAGGCTCGGTGTGCCCGTAATCCGCCAGCGTGGTTTGACGGGGCGCCTAAGATCAAAAGCAGATCAAGATCAAGAGCGGCTCGCTTCGCATCGTGGTTAGCGGCGATCGCAGGCAAGCCACATTGATCGCATTGCACGCGTGGGTTAGTGGCATTTGGTCATGGTTTGTAAAGGGCCAGCAAGGCGTGTCCCTTTAAATTGCAGGACGTTTCCTAGACAATCCTTGCCGCCTTGTGCCTGCTGGAATCGGTGGCTAGTCTGCGGTCCGTCACTGCCAAATCAGTGATCGGGTTTAGTCGCCCGGATTCGAGCAAGCGTTTGGTCCCATAACGTTTTTATGGTGGCTGTGCGCGGGGCGCCTTCGGGTGCGCCGGATGCTCTGGACCGGTCGACTAACCTGCGTACAGCCGCCACCCTACGTTTAGTCGCGAAGCGTGTCGGCTCCATGATCATTCCGGAGCTATACCATGAATAAAGTACTACCTGATCCACCCATCGATCCCGCAAAAGACCGCGCCGCGTTCAACCGCGCCATCGACCATTACCTGCCTACCCAAGGCTTCCACTGTGTCAACGAAGACCTGAGTTTCGAAGACGCCCTGCTCTACACCGCCAGCCTGCTCGACAGTGCCTCTGCCACGGCACTCGATTGCGGTGAGCTGCTGCAAAGCCCTGAACGGGCGAAGATCCTGGCAGTGTGGCATTTGCTCGAAATTGCCAAGACCACAGTTGATCGCTCAATCGAGTGCCTGACCAGCACCAAGGCCACTGCCTAAACGCGCTTAAAACTGTGGGAGGCACAAGCCTTAGTACCACCTGTAGGAGCGAGCTTGCTCGCGAAAAACGCAAAGGCGCCGCGCTTATTCAGGAAGCACGCGTTATCGTTGACGTTTTTCGCGAGCAAGCTCGCTCCTACAATGGGTGGGGGGACAGCCCTCATAAGCCTCATTTTTCCCTCGGGTTATTGCGGATAAAAACTAAAAGTCCATAATGGACAAATTAGTTCATCCGGAGAACCCCATGTCCACGACGCCCCTCGTTATCGACCAGGCCCAGGCTCGTACCTTGCTGGCTCAAGTCGACGTGCCGTTGATCTTGCGCAAATTGTTTTGCGACCTCGCCGCCGGGCAAGCGGTGCAGCCGGCGCAACAATTGGTGGAGTTTCCCCAGGGTGCCGGGGATTTCATCAACTACCTGGGCGTACTGGCCGAAGACGGGGTGTACGGGGTCAAAACTTCGCCCTACATCGTGCGCGAGCAAGGCCCGTTGGTGACGGCCTGGACCCTGTTGATGTCGATGCACAGCGGCCAGCCGTTGCTGTTGTGCGATGCCGCTGAATTGACCACTGCCCGCACCGCCGCCACCACGGCCTTGGCGGTGGATGCGCTGGCCCCGGCGGCGGCGCAACGCCTGGCGATCATCGGCAGCGGCAAGGTCGCCCAGGCGCACCTGCGTTACGTACAGAACCTGCGCGACTGGCAGCAAATCCGCCTGTACTCGCCGAGCCTGAGCAGCGCCAGCGCCGAAACGCGTATGCAGTGGGCCTGCCTGGACCCGCGCCTGACCCTCGCCGCCACCTGCGAGGCCGCCCTGGAAGACGCGGATGTGATCCTGCTGTGCACCTCGTCCGCCGGCCCGGTCATCGACCCGTCACGCTTGAGCAAACCCGCGTTGATCACCTCCATCAGCACCAACGCGCCGCGTGCACATGAAGTGCCGCCACACTGCCTCAACCAGATGCACGTGTTCTGCGACTACCGCCAGACCACGCCGGATTCGGCCGGTGAGATGCTGATCGCCAGCGAACAGCACGGCTGGGACAAACGCACGATTGTCGGCGACTTGCCCGAATTGTTCAGCGACATGGCCCAACGCCCGGCCTACGACCGTCACGTCTTTTTCCGCTCCATCGGCCTGGGCCTGGAAGACATCGCCCTGGCCAATGCCCTCTACAAACTGTAGGAGCGAGCTTGCTCGCGAAGACCTCACAGGCACTGCGTTTACACAGGATGGACGCGTTATCGTTAACGTTTTTCGCGAGCAAGCTCGCTCCTACAATGCTTATTTCAGGAGTTCTTCATGAGCCACGCAGACTTCATCATTATCGGCGGCGGCATTGCCGGCGCGTCCACTGGTTTCTGGCTGTCGCAGCACGCCAAGGTGTTGGTGCTCGAGCGTGAAAACCATCCCGCCTATCACTCAACCGGGCGCTCGGCGGCACTCTACACGGCCGCGTACGGCACCCCGCAAGTGCGTGCGCTGACCTTGGCCAGCCGGGCGTTTTTCGACCAGCCACCAGCAGGTTTCTGCGAACACCCACTGCTCACACCCCGAGGCGAAATGACCGTCGATTTCACCGGCGATCCTGCCGAACTCGATAGCCAATACCTGAGCGCCAAAGCCACCGTGGCACAGGTGGAACGCTTGAGCGCCGACGAGGCCTGTCAGCGCTTGCCGATCCTGCGCCGGGAAAAAGTCCACGGCGCAATTTATGACCCAACGGCGTGCGACATCGATACCGACGCCCTGCACCAGGGCTACCTGCGCGGCATCCGTCGCAACCAGGGCGAAGTACGCACCGACAGCCATGTATTGGGCTTGAGCCGCGACGCCGATGGCCTGTGGCATGTGCGTACCCAGGATGCGACCTTCACCGCGCCGGTCATCATCAACGCTGCCGGCGCCTGGGCCGACCATATCGGCGGGCTGGCAGGCGCAGCCTCCATCGGCTTGCAACCCAAGCGCCGCTCGGCGTTTATCTTCGCCGGCCCGGACGGCGTCGATACCCATCACTGGCCGATGCTGGTGGCCCTCGACGAAGCCTTCTACATGAAACCCGATGCCGGCATGTTCCTCGGCTCGCCGGCCAATGCCGACCCGGTCCAGGCTCAGGACGTGCAACCCGAAGAACTGGATATCGCCATGGGCATCTACCAGATCGAGGAAGCCACCACCCTGACGATCCGCCGCCCGACGCGCACCTGGGCCGGCCTGCGCAGTTTCGTGGCCGACGGTGATTTGCTCAGCGGTTTTGACCCCCAGGTGCCGGGGCTGTTCTGGGTCGCGGCGCAGGGCGGTTACGGTATCCAGACCTCCCCGGCCATGGGCCAGGCCAGCGCTGCGCTGGTGCGCGGCGAACCGCTGCCCGAGCAGCTCACACGGTTCGGGCTGGACGCTGGTATGCTCTCCCCCGTCCGCCTGGAGCCCCATTGATGAACACCGCCGAACAAGACAAGGTCATGCAGAACTTTCGGGCGATTGCCGATGCGATCGCCACGCTGTTCTTTCCCCATGCAGAAGTGGTGCTGCACGACCTGCGCACGCAAACCGTCGACTATATCGCCAACAACCTGTCCAAGCGCAGCCTGGGTGACGACTCGTCGCTGGAGGACATGTTGGACGGCGACGTCAGCGAAGTGAATATCGGGCCTTATGAAAAGCTCAACTGGGACGGTCAGAAAATCCGCAGCCTGAGCACCGTGCTGCACGACCACAAAGGTCGCCGACTGGCCGTGCTGTGCATCAACCTGAACATCTCACTGCTGGAAAACGCCAAGGCCGCGCTGGATCTGTTCCTGTCACCGAGCAAGCTGATCGCCCAGCCGGACGCGCTGTTTCGCGATGATTGGCAGGAGCGTATCAATACCTTTCTGCATGGCTGGCTGCGTGAGCGTCAGTTGAGCCTGAACCTGCTGACCCGCGATCACAAACGTGAGCTGGTGTTGGCGTTACACGCCGAAGGCGCGTTCAAGGGCAAGAGCGCGTCCAACTATGTCGCCAACGTACTGGGCATGGGGCGGGCGACGGTCTATAAGCATTTGAAGGAACTCAAGGGTTGAGCCCTTTCTGACGACAGCGCCGATCCCCTGTGGGAGCTGTCGAGCTCCCACATTGACCGCGTATTTCCCTGGATCAGTCGCCGTAGATATCGGCCTTGAAGTACTGCTGTGAAATCTTCTGGTATTCACCACTGGCACGAATGCCGTCGATGGCCGCATTCAGCTCGCTGACCAACGCCGTGTTGCCCTTGCGCACAGCAATCCCCGAGCCCTCACCGACGTATTTGGGATCCTTGAGTTCCGGGCCCACAAACGCATAACCCTGGCCGCGTGGCATCGACAGGAAGTCACTCAGGGGGATGGTGTCGGCAAAAATCGCGTCCAGGCGCCCCGCTGCCAGGTCCATGTAGATTTCTTCGTTATTGCTGTAGCGCTTGACGTTGATGCCCTTGGGCTCGAACACCTCGGTGGCATAACGGTCGGTGGTGGTGGCGCGCTGAACGCCGACGTTCTTGCCCTTGAGGCTGGCGTACTGGTCATCCACCACCGCGCCGTCCTTCATCACCAGGCGTGAGGAGGTGAAGTAGTACTTGTGGGTGAAATCCACCGACTTCTTGCGGTCTTCGTTGATGGTCATGGACGACAGCGCCATGTCGATTTTCTTGACCTTGAGGGAAGGAATCAGACCGTCGAACTCACCTTCAACCCACACGCACTTGACCTTCATTTGCGCGCACAGGGCGTTGCCGATGTCGTAGTCAAAACCGACGATCTTGCCGTCGCCCGTCTTGGACGCAAACGGTGGGTAAGCGGCCTCGATGCCGATGCGCAGGGTTTTCTCGGCGGCCAGCAGGTGGCTGGAGGCAAACAGGCTCAGGGCCAGGGCGGGAATAAGGTGGCGTTTCTTCATGATCGGGTTCTCGCGGGTTGTTGTTGGTTTGGCAAGAGTGAAGAAAAACGAGCAGCAACTGTTTTGTACTTATAATTCCATACTGGACTTTTAAGATCATCTCGTCAATTCAGAACAAACACGTACGAAATGTGGGAGGGGGCTTGCTCCCGATAACGGTGTTTCAGGCACAAAGACAGTGACTGACACTCTGCTATCGGGAGCAAGCCCCCTCCCACACTTGGACTTGCAGTACTTGTAAGACCTTACTTGGAGACTGGCATCGCAAACTCCGCACCCTGTTCAATGCTCTCCGACCAACGCTGCATGATCGACTTCTGCTTGGTGTAAAAACGCACTCCCTCGGTTCCGTAGGCATGCATGTCGCCAAACAGGCTTTTCTTCCAGCCGCCAAAACCATGCCAGGCCATCGGCACCGGAATCGGCACGTTGATGCCAACCATGCCCACTTCGATGCGCCGCGCAAATTCGCGGGCGATGTTGCCGTCGCGGGTGAAGCAGCTGACGCCGTTGCCGAACTCATGGTCGTTGACCAGCTTCACGGCCTCGGCAAAATCATTCACACGTACGCAGGCCAGCACCGGACCGAAGATTTCTTCGCGGTAGATGCTCATGTCTTGGGTCACATGGTCGAACAAGGTCGCGCCGAGCCAGAAGCCGTTTTCCAGGCCCGGTTCGGTGGGCACGTAGTCACGGCCATCGAGCAGCAATTTTGCGCCAGCCTGCACGCCTTGCTCGATATAGCCGCTGATGCGCTCCAGCGCGGCCCGCGACACGATAGGGCCCATCTCGGCTTTCAAGTCGCGGCCATCGGTAATGCGCAGGGTCTTGGCGCGCTCACTCAAGGCCGCTATGACTTTATCCCCCACGTCCCCCACCAGCACCGCCACCGAAATGGCCATGCAGCGTTCGCCGGCACTGCCATAAGCCGCGCCCATCAGTGCGTCGACGGTACGCTCGATATCAGCGTCAGGCATCACCACCATATGGTTTTTCGCCCCGCCCAGGCCTTGTACACGCTTGCCGTTGCGGGCGCCGCTCTCATAGATGTACTGGGCAATCGGCGTGGAACCGACAAAACTCACGGCTTTAACATCCGGGTGTTCGATCAGCGCATCCACCGATTCCTTGTCGCCCTGCACCACGTTGAACACGCCTTTGGGCAAGCCCGCTTCACGCAGCAATTCGGCCATGAACAACGCGGCGCTCGGGTCGGTGGGGCTTGGCTTGAGGATGAAGGTGTTGCCCGCCGCGATGGCGATCGGGTACATCCACATCGGCACCATCACCGGGAAGTTGAACGGCGTCACACCGGCCACCACGCCCAGCGGCTGGCGCATCGTCCAGTTGTCCATGCCCCGGGAGACCTGGTCGGAGTGCTCGCCCTTGAGCAGGTTGGGAATGCCGCAGGCAAATTCGAGAATATCGATGCCACGGTCAACTTCGCCCTGGGCGTCGGTGAAGACCTTGCCGTGCTCGGCAACAATGATGCGCGCCAGGTCGTCCTTGCGCTCACGCAGCAGGTGCAGGTACTCGAACAGCACACGGGCGCGGCGGATCGGCGGGGTGTCGGCCCAGCCGGCGAATGCGGCCTGGGCGGCGGCGACGGCTTCGCCTACGGTCTGGCGGCTGGCCAGGGCCACACGTGCGGTCACTTCGCCGGTGGCCGGGTTGTAGACGTCCTGATAGCGATCATCGCGGCTCACGCGCTGGTCGTTGATGTAGTGCTCGATAGTCGTGGTCATGGCAATGGGTCCCAGGTGAGTAGCGTTGGGACACACGATAGGCTTTCGGTTTGTTCCAAACCAGAGCAGAATCCAGAACTTATTGTCCTTATATGCGAACAATACATTCATGGAAAAGGCCGAAATCGAAGGGCTGTGGACCCACATTCACTGGTTGTCGGTGCTGGAAGAACAAGGCACCTACACCGCCGCCGCTGCACGGTTGGGGGTGAGCAAATCGGCGGTCAGCCAGCGCATCTCCGATCTGGAAAAAGCCACCGGTACGCGTCTGGTGACCCGCACCACCCGCAGCGTGCGGTTGACCGAAGCCGGGGTGTCATTGACCCGTGAAGTGCGCAGCGCCTATGCGCAGATCGCCCGCAGCTTCTCGTCGGTGCGCGACTCGGTGGGCGAAATTCGCGGCCTGGTGCGCCTGACTGCCCCGGTGGCGTTTGCCCGGCAACAATTGGTGCCGCACCTTTCCGGTTTTTTGCAGCAGTACCCGCAAGTGCGCGTCCAACTCGACGTGTCCGATGCCTTGAGTTCGCTGGCGGCCGAAGGTTACGACCTCGCGGTGCGCCACGGCTTCCAGGTGCCGGAAACACACGTGGCGTGGAAGCTGTGCGACACCACCTCGGTACTGGTGGCCACCCGGGACTACCTGCAACACCACGGCGAACCGCGAACTCCGGCAGACCTGGGCGCCCACAACTGCCTTTACTACCCACGGGGCAGCGACCAACCGGCCTGGACCTTCGAGCGTGGCAGCAAAAACATCGAGCGCATCACCGTGCCCATCGCCGGCAGCTTTTCCACTAACAACAGCGAAGCCTTGCGCGACGCGGCGCTCAACCACCTGGGCATCGCCCTGCTGCCGGACTTCAGCGCCCATGCCGCCCTGGCCAGCGGCAAGCTGGTGCAGGTGTTGAAGGGCTGGACGCTCAAGGGTGCGTTTGCCGATGAAATTTATCTGATTCGGCCCTATTCGCCTCATGTGCCCAAATCGGTGACAGCGCTGGTGGGGTATTTGAAGGAAAAACTGTCGAGCGGGTTTCAGTTCACTGGCGGCTGATGAAGGCTCTTGTAGGAGCGAGCTTGCTCGCGAAAAACCCATAGGCGCCGCGTTTATTCAGGAAACACGCGTTATCGTTGACGTTTTTCGCGAGCAAGCTCGCTCCTACAGAGGACAGTGACCCAATCCTGTTGAATTCTTGCCTGATCCTCTGAACTTGAAGGCGATTGCATAGATAGCTGTTGCGCGGTGGTCTAGAGTTCGACGATGGGCGACGTGCAGTCGCACCACTCCTATAAGAATTTTGCAGCACCAACCGATGATCAGCAGGTGAGCCAGCCATGGAATTACGTATTAACCAAAAGGCCTATCAAGTCGAGGCCGAGGCGGACACGCCGTTGTTGTGGGTGATCCGCGACAACCTGGGCCTGACCGGCACCAAGTACGGCTGCGGCCTGGCCCAGTGCGGCGCCTGTTCGGTGCTGGTGGACGGCAATGTGGTGCGCTCGTGCGTGACGCCGGTGGCCGGCGTGGTCGGCCGCGAGATCACCACCATCGAAGCCATCGAGGCCGATGAGGTAGGCAAGCGCGTCGTCTCGGCCTGGGTCGAGCACCAAGTGGCGCAGTGCGGGTACTGCCAGTCCGGGCAGGTGATGGCGGCTACCGCGCTGCTCAAGCACACCCCTGCTCCCTCCAAAGCGCAGATCGATGCGGCAATGGTCAACCTGTGCCGCTGCGGCACTTACAACGCCATCCATGCCGCCATGGATGGCCTGGCCGCCGGGAAGGAGACTGCCTGATGAAGATGTCCGAGATCCTGCCCGACGTTAAATTTGAAGCGCCGATCAACCTGTCGCGTCGGCGTTTTCTTGCCAGTACCGCCGTGGGTGCACTGGTGATCGGCTTTGGCTTGCCCCTGGGCACGTCACGGGTGCAAGCCGCTACCGGCGCCGCTGAACGCGGCACCCAGGTACCGGCGTTCCTGGAGATTCGTCCGGACGGCAGCGTGCGTCTGCTCAGCCCGTTCATGGAAGGCGGCCAGGGCACCCACACCGCCATGGCACAAATTATCGGCGAAGAGCTGGATGCCGACCCTGCCACCTTTATCGTCGAAGCCGCCCCGCCGGGCGAAGCTTACGTGGTGATGGAAAACGGCCTGCGTATCACCGGCGGCAGCATGTCGGTGCGCATGAGTTACCCGACCATGCGCCGCCTGGGCGCCCTCGCCCGCGCCATGCTGATGCAAGCCGGCGCCGAGCAACTGCGCGTACCGCTCAGCGAGTTGACCACCCAGCCTGGCCGCGTGGTACACGCCGCATCAGGCCGCTCCGTGGGTTACGGCGAGCTGGCCGGTCGTGCCCTCGACATGCCGGTGCCCGACCCTGCCACCATCACCCTGCGCGATCCGAGCCAGTTCCGTTGGATCGGCAAGCCGGTTAAACGCCTGGACGCTTATGACAAGTCCACCGGCAAGGCGCTTTACACCATCGACCTTAAAGTCGACAACATGCTCCACGCCGCCGTCCAGCACGCACCGCGCCTGGGCATGAACGTGGGCAGCCTGCGTAACCAGGCCCAGGTCGAGGCCATGCCGGGCGTGCATTCGGTTCACACCTTGCCAGGCGCCGTGGCCGTGGTTGCCGAACGCTGGTGGCACGCCAAGCGGGCGGTGGAAGCGATCCAGGTGCAATGGCAGGAAGCCTCTGCCAACTCGACCGTACGGGCGATGCCGGCGGATTTCTCCAGCGACAAATACCGCGACTTCCTCGCTACCCAGCAAGGCCCGGCACGCGACGACGAAAACCAGGGCGATGTCGCCGGCACACTGGCCGGCGCCAAGACCCGAGTCGAGGCCACTTACCATAACCAATACCTCAACCATGCCCAACTGGAGCCGCCTTCAGCCCTGGCGCGCTTTAACCCCGACGGCACGCTTGAGGTGTGGCTGCCCAACCAGGCGCCGGATATGTTCCGTGCCGATATTGCCAAGCGCACCGGCCTGAGTAACGAGCAGATCACCCTGCACTCCCCGCTGCTGGGGGGCTTTTTTGGGCGGCATTTTCTGTACGACTCGGCCAACCCGTATCCGCAGGCCATCGCGCTGGCCAAGGCAGTTGGCCGCCCGATCAAGCTGATCTGGAGCCGTGAGGAAGAGTTCCTGCGCGATGTGCTGCGCCCGCTCGCCGTGGTCAAGTTCCGCGCTGCGCTGGATGACAAGGGCCTGCCGGTGGCTATCGAAGCGGTCAGTGCCACCGAAGGCCCGACCGAAGCCCTCAGTGGTAAACAGGGTGAGCAGATCGACCCTACCGCCCTCGAAGGTTTGTCGGGCAAGAGTTATGCGATCCCCAACAAGCGCATCGCGCAGATTTACGTCAAGGGCGCGCCGATGCTCGGCTACTGGCGTTCGGTGGGTAATTCCCTCAATGACTTCTTCTACGAGTCATTTCTGGATGAGCTGGCGGACAAAGGTGGCCACGACCCGTATGAGTTGCGCCTGCACCTGCTGCGCGACAACCCGCGGCTGACCACCTTGCTGCAAGCGGTGGGCGAGCTGTCCGGTGGCTGGAAGCGTGGCCCCTACACCGCAGAGGACGGCACGCGCCGCGCACGCGGGGTGGCCATGGCTTCGCCCTTTGGCTCGCACGCGGCGGTCGTCGCCGAAGTGTCGATCGAGAACGGCCAGGTCAAGGTCCACCATATCTGGGAGGCCATCGACCCGGGCAGCATCGTCAACCCGGCGATCATTCAAGCCCAGGTCAGTGGCGCGGTAGCCCTGGGGCTGTCGCAAACGTTGCTGGAGGAAGCGGTGTACGTGAACGGTATGCCACGGGCGCGTAACTACGATCTGTATCCGATCCTGCCGCCCTCGCGGATGGCGCAGGTCCACGTGAAGATCATTGAGAGCGGCGAAAAGATGGGTGGCATCGGTGAACCGCCATTGCCTGCCGTGGCACCGGCGGTGGTCAATGCGGTGGCACAGTTGACCGGCCAGCGCATCCGCAGCTTGCCCTTGAGCCGTCACACCTTCAGTTAACCCACAGGGAACGCCCATGAACAACCGCCGATTCGCAAGAACCGCAGGCTGGCTGGCGCTGCCCTGCCTGGTCGCCGCAGGCCTGCTGGCCTGGTACGTGACCCGCGAGCCCGCCTCGCCGTTTGAACAGCAACAGGCCACCAGTTTCGACCCGGCTTTGGTCAGTCGCGGCGAATACGTCGCGCGGGTAAGTGACTGCGTGGCTTGCCACAGCCTGGCCGGCAAGCAGCCCTTCGCCGGTGGCCTGGAAATGGCCACGCCATTGGGGGCGATCCACGCCACCAACATCACCCCCGACCGCGAGCATGGCATAGGCACCTACAGCCTGGCCGACTTCGATCGCGCTGTGCGCCAGGGCGTTGCACCGGGCGGCCGTCGGCTGTACCCGGCCATGCCCTACCCGTCTTACGTAAAACTCAGCGACGACGATGTGAAGGCGCTGTATGCGTTCTTCATGAAGGGCGTGCAACCGGCCAACCAGCCGAACATCCCCAGCGATATTCCCTGGCCGCTCAACCTGCGCTGGCCTATCGCCCTGTGGAATGGCCTGTTTGCGCCCACCGCCACTTACGCCGCCAAGCCCGACCAGGACGCGCTGTGGAACCGTGGCGCCTATATCGTCCAGGGCCCCGGCCACTGCGGCAGTTGCCATACCCCGCGTGGCCTGGCCTTCAACGAGAAAGCCCTGGACGAATCGGGCGCGCCATTCCTCGCCGGTGCACTGCTCGATGGCTGGTACGCCCCCAGCCTGCGCCAGGATCCCAACACCGGCCTGGGCCGCTGGACCGAAGCGCAGATCGTGCAGTTCCTCAAGACCGGGCGTAATGCCCATGCCGTGGTCTACGGCTCGATGACCGAAGCCTTCAACAACTCCACGCAGTTCATGCAGGACGATGACCTGGCCGCTATCGCCCGCTATCTCAAATCCCTGCCCGGCGACCCACAGCGCGACGGCAGCCCCTGGCAGTATCAGGCGGTGACGGCGAGCCAGGATGCCCCCGGCGCGTACACTTACGCGACCCGCTGCGCCTCGTGCCACGGGCTCGACGGCAAAGGCCAGCCCGAATGGATGCCGCCCCTGGCCGGCGCTACGTCGGCGCTGGCCAAGGAAAGCGCCTCGGCGATCAACATCACCCTCAACGGCTCACAGCGCGTTGTAGCCGCCGGGATGCCGGACGCGTACCGGATGCCGGCGTTTCGTGAGCAGTTGTCCGATCAGGAAATCGCCGACGTGCTGAGCTACGTGCGCAGTACGTGGGGCAACAACGGCGGCGCCGTCGATGTGAAGGCGGTGGGCAAGTTGCGCGGGCATACCGATCCGGCGAGCAGCAGCCCGATCATCCTGCATATGCGCTGAGGTAAAAAGTGCAACGCTTCGGACCATTGGCGGGCCGGGGCGTTGCATACCGCAGAGAACAGGCTCCGCGACGGGTATTTCCGATATTGAGCTTATAGCTAAATAGTTTTCCACTGAACCTGGCAGGTCATCCGCACCGCGACTAACCTCACCTCAGTGTCAGAAAGGACTCAACCCAGCAGCCAAGGAGGCTAACCCCGTCCAACATCATCCTGATGCCCTCCAACCTTGTGTTGGCAGTTACAAACAAGATATCCCATCTAATAAGTGATGTAGGTCAGTGTGCGACAAACCGCTCACTCACTTGACAGCAGTCAGTAAACGGGGCGCGAGGCGACCCGTTTGATTTCTGGGTTCACTATCGCCTCTCAGCAGTGCAATCATCTCAAGTAATAAAAACCTGTCGCGAAGAGACAGGGCTGACGTGTACTCATTCCACCTAACTGCAACAGCAGGAGATAACCATGAGACAAGTTCAAA
Organism: Pseudomonas paralactis; assembly: GCF_001439735.1. Lineage (GTDB taxonomy): Bacteria > Pseudomonadota > Gammaproteobacteria > Pseudomonadales > Pseudomonadaceae > Aquipseudomonas > Aquipseudomonas paralactis. Next base: position 173,361 of record NZ_JYLN01000010.1, on the reverse strand, counting down.
AAATCACCGTCAACAATAAGGGCGGTTACGTATTTAACTTCAAGGTCCAATGGCTCAAGAGCGACGGCAAATGGTACACGTCCACTTGGAACAGCGGCGACTACCCGGTGGCGCAATCTCGGACCACACCAAACCTGGAAACCATCGGCGTACCGCCCGACGCGCTGGCCGTCACGGTATATGGGCATGCACTGGCGGGGTCATCCGGCCAAGGTACGCCGTTTGTGGGGTATGCAGCCAATGGCCAGATCGCGACCTATGATGCAGTAGGAACAACTATCATTGGGTTCGCAATTAACTTGATCGAATAACCTACGTTCTTTTCCGTTGGATACCCGGAACCAACTTTTCGTGACTTGCCGTTAGAAGTTGGCGCCGGCGTTCCTTTTTAACACCCCACCCATCTCATATTAAAAACCACGTAACAGGAAACCAACATGAAACAAGTCGAGCGCATTGGTTGCCTTAACAACGGCATTTTCGTCATGAACTTTTCGATTCAGTGGCTGGATTCGACAGGCCAATGGCATACCTGCGATTGGAACAGTGGCAACTTCGAAAATGGTTTATACAAAGTCAGCCCTTCACTGGCATCACTAGGCATTCCGGCGGATGCAATCGGCGTCGCTCCTTATGTGTCCGCCGTCGCCGGCATCCAAAATCGGGGAGAGCCGTTAGTCCAAACAGCCAATAACGGCAGGCTGGCCGCCTATGAAGTAACGGGCACGACCCTGAACTTCAAGGTTCAGCCGCTACCGTGGAAAAACTGGGCCCAGAACATCGTCGATACCCTGGAAATCGATGGTCAAGGCTACTTCTCCCCCACTCATCTCGCCGAGCTTCAAGACATCATTCGCCAGGCCGACGCGGCGGGCGCGACGGTGCGCGTATCGGGCCAACGGCATGCACAGCCGGCCCTGGTTGCCGAAGACAATCGCAGCGTCCCAAACCCCCGCCGCTGGCTTATCGACCTGTCCTGTTATGCAGACTTGGGGCTCCATGGAGATCAGTCAATGGTGCTCAACGCCACCGAAAATACGATCACCGTGAACACCGGCGTGCGCGAAGATGAGCTGGATGCCTTCCTCACCGCCCATGACATGATGCTACAGACCGCCACCGCCGGCGGCTTCTTCAGCCTCGGCGGGATGACAGCCGTCGATGTCCATGGGGCCACGATCAACGCACCGATCTTTGCGGAAACCGCCTCGGCGTTCACCCTTATGGGGCCGGACGGTCAGGTGCGTATCATTGATGCGCAAACGCCTGCAGTCAGCGGATGGTCGCCCTTGCAGTTCGCGCGCGTGTCTCTGGGTGCATTGGGAATCGTCACCTCCGTCACCCTTGAGGTATTGCCACGCCCATGGGCCACGACATTGAACTCAGGCAAGGAAAAGAATATTGTCTGTGACAACGAGCAAGCATTCATCGCCCGGTTCAAAGCGCTGCTCACAGAGCATGACCGCGTTGAGTCCTTTCTCAATCCCTACACCGACAACTTCCTGGTGTTGTGGTGGGACGTGGTTGCATCGCCTGCGACGCAGGTTCCAAACCTGAAGAAAAACGTACCGAATGCGTGTGCCCTCGCGGGAGAAAACGTGTTCGGGGCGCCCTACCTGATACCGTTTGAACCCATCGTCGAGCCTCCCCTCATCGCTGCTCAGTATGGCGGCAACACCACAACCGCGAGCGCGATCATTGATGCAGGGTTCCTCACCATCGAAACGCTCTTCGATGAAGCCGCGGCGGTCTACTCCGACTTGTGGCTGACCAAAGCTTCACGCGTCATTTTCATGTCGTACTTTATCGAGCTACCGGCGCTGGATGACAGTGGCCTGAGTAAAGCCTGGCAAGGGCTTGATGCGGTGAGAACACGTATCAAGGGCTCCAGCGACTTCCTGGTCGTTGCCCCGCTGGAGTTCCGCTTTGTGCGGGGCGGCGATACGGCATTGGCCGGGACATACACGCAAACCCCCAATGCCACTTTCGTAAACCTCGACCTTATCGGGTACGTGCCTGCTACCCCGGCATCTGATTACCCGGGTCGCCTGCTGGATTTTTTTGCAGCTATCGAAAGAGCCTGGGTTGACCTGGGAGGGATGCCCCATACCGGCAAAATGTTCGCCTTCTATGACCCCACTCAACCCTCGCAAACGTCCTCCGCCCCCTTCAACCCGGCCTTTTTGAAGAACCTTGCACGGCACCGAAGCCAGAGAACCGACGCCTTCAACGCCTTTCGCAAGGTATGCGACCCAAAGGGAGTTTTTTACAACACTTTTGTCGCCACGCTGCTGGGAGACTGAACAACCTCAAGCGCTCTTTTACTTGCTTTGGTCGGCCTTGCCTTCCTGCATCTGCACCGAGGACTTGCTGCCGCTGGTGTTGTCTTTGGTGGTGTTATTGGAACTGTCGAAACAGCCGTGGAGCATGAACGCACTGCAAAGGCCCAGGCACATATAGAGCTTCTTCATGAGGTTTCACCTATAACGGATAGATAAGGCAAGCGTCAGCCATACCCAATATGGCTGACGCAGGTGATCAGGGTTCAACAAATAGATGGAGCCCCTGACGAGTGGTTTGCCATCAACTCGCTAGCATTTACGTACAACCTATTTGAGCTAACCTTGATCCGTTCAAGCCTGCTATCCGGTGACCCCATGGACACGTTGACCAAAGCGCAAATCCAGCGCGCGCTTGCGAGGCGGCTGCGCAACTGCCGTGTCTCCTGCACGATCAATCCGGATAACAGCCTGTCGGTGACGGTGCTCGCGCCCGATGCCAATCAGTTCACCATTGCCAACATCAACCGTGCTCTTTATCACGGCGAGTCAGGGATCAATCGGCTCGTTCGGGAAATCCTCGAAGACATGGTGGTTTCGCGACAATCATCCCGCCTCTCCTCCGTGGAGTAATGCAAAACACAACGAGGCTTGCCATGCACGATGATGCTGTTAACCCCTTTCAACGCGTCAAAATCGACTACCTGCAAGACACGCTCCTCGGCGTGAACCCCCTTTCTTGCGAGTGCATGGCAAAGGTTGTACAAGCGGGTGCGAGCGTTTCGCTGCAAATCCTGGCGCCGTGGCCGGAGCAATTATTGAAGGCCCACACGGTTTCGATCAAAGGCGAAAGCTGCACTTATCATGGCATTGTTGTTGACGCCAGTAAGAACGACGCCAGTGAGCTGCTGTTGAATATCGAACTGCAGGGCTAGCGGCCCGCTAACCCCGCTCCCCCGCCAAGGCCCGCTGGTGAAAATGCGGCAGCCATTTCAACGCATGCAGCGCCGCATACAGCTGCACCTGCTCCCGGGTGCCCATGAAACGCTCTTTGCGACTGAATACACTCAACGCCTTCCCGGCTCGATACGCCCAGGCAAAACAAACGGTCCCGGCCGGAATACCGTCCTTGTCGTCAGGCCCCAGCAAGCCGGTGGTGGCGACTGCGATGTGCGCCGAGCTGTCTCGCAAGGCACCTTCGGCCATTTCGCGGGCCACCTCGCAACTGGTGAGGTTGAAGGTTTCAATCGTGTACGCACGCACGCCCAATAAGCGTTGTTTGGCTTGCGGTGAGTAGACGACATAGCCGCTCTCGATACATGCCCCACCGCCCTCGATTTCAGACAGCAGCGTGATGATCTTGCCTGCCGTACACGACTCGGCGCTGGTAAGCGTAAGCTCGCGGGTTTTCAGATAGTCGATGGTGGAGGCGGCGATGGACATGGGTTCTATCCTCCTGCACAGGGCGCTCACAACGTTGCAAGGTAGTCGGCAAGGGTCAGCGCGCAGGCTTGAATCGCACCGTCGACCACCAGTTCATAACCATGGGTGTTCTCCGTCGGGATCGCCAGGCAACCCGCACAAGGCGAAGTGCCGTTGCTCATGACGGCATTGGCGTCCGACGCGAAATCCACCAGTAGCGCGTATTGAGGCGCATAACCACAGCGTTGCGCAGCCGCCGCGAGGCCAGTGACTTGGGCGTTGTTGAACACTTATAAAAAATGACCCGGCACGCTGAAGGGTTGTTCCATAATCTTGCGCGCCGCCTCCCCCATATCCGGTTGAACACCCTCCTCGACAGGCTTTCTAGATGTTCTCTACAACTGCCCATGGAGGGAATCCCCAATGAACATCCACCGCCTGCAACCTGCGCTCCCATCGCTGTGCCTGGCCATTTGCGTCGCCTCGCTGACGGCTTGCGCGGGCAATGACTCAGCCTCCAACGTGGTGGCGCCGGGTGACGCCAAATCGCCAGGCACGCGAGCACTCGATACCGGTGCCGCGCTGCTGCAGTCGCGCCCGCCCATCGACGCGCTGAATGCCTATCTGGACGGCTTTCACTTCTACAACGGCCACCCCGACGTGCAGATGGAAGCGCACCACTACTGCGCCATCCTTAACGAGGAGGTGATCCAGTGCGTGATTTACGACGGCAACCGCAAGGACGCCAAGTTGATGGGCGTGGAGTACATCATCAGCGAGCAGTTGTTCAACAGCCTGCCGGCCCCGGAGAAGGCCTTGTGGCACAGCCATGTGCATGAGGTGAAATCCGGCCAGCTGGTCGCGCCCGGCATTCCCGCGGTGGCCGAGCACGCGCTGATGGAAAAACTGGTGCACACCTACGGCAAGACCTGGCACACCTGGCATACCGACCTGCACAAACGCCTGCCATTGGGTGTGCCTCAACTGATGATGGGCTTTACCGCTGACGGCCACGCCGATCCGAAGATGGTTGCCGAGCGCGATCAGCGCCTGGGCATCGACAGCACCGAGAAAAAGCGCTCACGCGCCGATATAGCCCCACCGGCAGTCGCACCCGGTGCAGATGCCTGGCGCCAGGGCACGATCATCCAGATCGACGACCCCACCGCAACGCCCCACACGCACTGACGGCGCCGCCGGGTCATTTGGATTGAACAATCACTGACCCGCGCTTGCCACACAAGAACCCGGGCGCATCCGCCGCCCTTTGCATGAGGTATTGCAAGATGTCTTACGACTATCAAGGCCCCGCCAGCATCATCACGGCTTCGCGCCACTTGGGAACCCAGGCGGATGAACGCCTTAACGAACACGTTGACGTAAATCTGACGAGTAGCGGCAAACCAACCCTGGTCCGCCTGGACTTTGACACTCCCCTGCAGTGGCCCGGCAATCCCAACTTTGTCACGGTGAACATGCCGGACGGCACCTCCGTCAGCGGTGTAATCGCCGAAATAGAGCGGCCCGCTGACGGAGCCGGGTGGGTAACGTTTACCGTGGATGACTGACTGCCATACCGCCGCCCGCCCCCCATCGAATTGTCCGACAAGTTCTTTGAATTTTTTTTGACGCCAAATATCTGTAGTTCATGAGCATAGGGAGGCCTCATGAAAACCAACGAGCTATTTACCATCAAGTATCAACTTCACGGCGAGCCGAGGTCCTTTATCGTGCGTACGGCACGCATGAACAATGCCGAAGCATGGCACTGGGCCAGTTGCGATGCCGGCGTGGCGGTCATCCCCAGGTTCGGTCAAAACAACCTCAAGCGCGTGTCCAAGCCGATGGCGGAAAAATACGGCATTACCGATGTGCGCTGGTGCGGGGCAGAAGAAATTCAGTGGGCGGAGGGCGTTACACAATGAACAGTCAGGTGCTGGATTACACAACCAGGCAAACGTGGGATGAGGAGATTGCGCAGAACACCCAGATGTTTTTCGAAGCGGATCGACTGGATGCGCAGGCGTATAACATCATCGAACACTACAGCGGCGATGCAACGACCTGGGCGCGCTTCACGGAGGCGAAGAAGCGTGCGGATGCGCAGCGGACTGCGGCTTATCGAGAGTGGATGCGTATACGGCGTGCGATGAGAACGTAGGAGCGAGCTTGCTCGCGAAAAACGTTAACGATAATGCGTAAACCTGAAGGGACGTGGCGCTCGTGAGTCTTTCGCGAGCAAGCTCGCTCCTACAAAAAAGACACGCCCCGTCCGGGGCGTGTCAGTCAACAAAGCGTGGACTGGTTTGTCGCTATCGGGGGCATGGGTGTCTACACACCTTTGGTGTGACGCCGGACCTGTGGGAGGGGGCTTGCCCCCGATGGCGGCCTAAGAGCCGACCAGGATGCTGGACTTTGACCGAGTACATATCCGTTATTTGAGTCACGGCTGCTATTGGTTCCGCTTTTACAGCGGGTCACTTTGGAAAAGAGCCGGAATGCCGGCCCAGCCCAAAGTAACCAAAGGGCTCTTGCCCCACCACTCGGCACCTCGCTTAGGCTCGGTGTGCCCGTAATCCGCCATGGATTTGGGGGGCCGCCGCCACGCGCCATCCATGGCGCGGGGCGGCTAAACCGGCATCCCTGCCGGTTTACCCCCCAAATCCCTGTCGAATTCCGGCCAGCGTGGTTTAACGGGGCGCCTCAGATCAAAAGCAGATCAAGAGCAAGATCAAGAGCGGCTCGCTTCGCATCGTGGTTAGCGTCGGCAGTGGCTACAAAAGTTGTGTAGATACCCATCGCTATCGGGGGCAAGCCCCCTTTCACATTTTAACGCTGCTTGAATCAGGGGGATGTGCCGATTCAAAGAATCGGCTTGCCCCCCGTCACGCCATAGCGCTCGCCAGAGATGTAACTGCCTTCATCCGACGCCAGCAATACATAGATGGGCGCCACTTCCACCGGCTGGCCTGGGCGGCCCAGTGGCGTGTTGCCACCGAAATGCTTCACCGACTCCTCGGGCATGGTGGACACGATCAACGGCGTCCAGATCGGCCCCGGCGCTACGCTGTTCACCCGAATTCCACGCTCGCCCAGCATCTGCGCAAGGCCGGCGGTGAAGTTGGCAATGGCACCCTTGGTGGCCGCATAGGGCAACAGGGTCGGGTTGGGCATATCGGAATTGACCGACGAGGTGTTGATGATCGAACTGCCTTGCGCCATATGCGGCAACGCTGCCTTGCAGATGCGGAATATCGCCGTGATATTGACGTTGAAGGTTTTCACCCAATCCTCGTCGGGAATGTCCTCCAGAGACTTATAGGTCATCTGGAACGCAGCGTTATTGACCAGCACATCGATACGGCCGAACTTCTCGACGGTGTCATTGACGATCGCCGTGCACTGCGCCGCGTCGCCCAGGTCGCCGGGCAGCAACAGGCACTGGCGCCCTGCCGCTTCGACCCAGCGAGCGGTCTCCTTGGCGTCCTCATGCTCGTCCAGATACGACACCGCGACGTCCGCCCCTTCGCGGGCAAAGGCAATCGCCACCGCGCGGCCGATACCGCTGTCGGCACCGGTGATCAATGCAATCTTGTTGGCCAGACGGCCCGAGCCTTTGTAGCTTTGCTCACCGCAATCAGGCATTGGGTCCATCTTGCGCTGGTCGCCCGGAACGGGCTGCTGCTGGGGATTGAAGGGTGGTTTTGGGTAGTGGTTCATCGGATTCCCTCCTGTGTATGGATACTGTTGCGAGGGCGTGCCGAGCGCGATAGTTCAGAGAAATTTTCATAAAATCGGATAACCGTTGCCGACAGATTTCCCTTTTTGTTGTAGAAGCGAGCTTGCTCGCGAAAATCGTCAACGCAGACGCGTACTTTCTGAATGAACACGGCGCCTGAGAGTTTTTCCCGAGCAAGCTCGCGCCTACCGTTGCGTAATAAAAATGTGCTATCCCTATGCGCTAGGGACTCATACATGAACGTGAAGCCGGCACTCGCCACGTAGAAGAAAAAACCAGAACGCCCATGACTGAACACCGCTCCCCCACCGCCACAGAGTGGCTGATCCGCCAGGCCCAACCCGACGACGTACACGCCCTGGTTGAACTGGACGCCTACGCGGCTGCCCATGCCCACCGCCGCGTGTTTATCCACGACGCCGTGGTTAACCAGCAATGCCTGGTGGCAGCCAACGACCACGCGTGCGCCGGGTACCTGGTGCTCACCCACGACTTTTTCGATCACGGTTTTATTGCCCTTGTGGTGGTATCACCGACCTGCCAGCGCCAGGGTGTGGCCCTGCGCCTGCTGGCGGCGGCCGAGGCGGCCTGCAAGACGCCGAAGTTGTTCGCCTCCACCAACGCCTCCAACCACGCGTCCCAGGCATTGATGACAAAGGCCGGATTCATACCCAGCGGGCAAATCGAGAACCTCGACGAAGACGACCCCGAGTGCGTGTACGTCAAATTCCTGCGCTGATCTGCATCAGACCCAGGCCCAGGCGATCACCCACGCCGCCAGGTAAAGACCCACACCAAACACGCCGTGGTTGATCAGGCTGCGCAGTCGGTTCTTGCCTGGCGTCGGCGTCCTGGACGACGCAAACCCGGCCCCCATGGCCGGCTGTATCACAAACAGCGGAACGGCCACTGTCACAACACCCCACGCCAGTGCAGGTACAAAAGTCGGCGCCAGCAACCACGCATCGCCTTCAATCCACACCAGCACCCACGCGAACACCACTCCGGTGACGTAATGCGCGATCCAACCCAGGGCTACTTCACCTCGAACGGGAAGCGCTTGCCCAATGCTTGAGTGCGCAAATCGCCCCCGGCACGCATGGCCGACCCAACGGCCTACGAACGCAAAATTCAGGGTCGGAACGCCAAGCACCTTCATCAGCAGCATCCACATATCCATCACCACGGTAGCCCCTGCCCCCAACAACACCACCTGCGCAACCCCTTCCAACGCTGTCATACCTACCTCTTAGTCATGGACCCATTCAACCTGCGCAGGCATCATAGAAGTTGAAGTCAACTTCAAGTCAATGGTCTGCCAATGGATATCACCGAGGTCGTCAAACGCACGGGCATTGCTGCCCATACGCTGCGTTTTTATGAAAAGAAGGGGTTGATTACATCGACCAGCCCGCCCGGTGCTCGCCGTCATTTCGCAGCAGCGGTCGTTGAGCAGTTGGCGGTCATCGCCCTCGGGCAGGCGGGTGGCCTGTCGCTGGACGAGATACACGCCATGCTGTCACCCAATGGCCAGGCCAATGTGGATAGAGCGGTGCTGCTGTCCAAGGCCGACGAGATTGATGCCACGGTCAAACACCTGCAGGCGATGAGCCGGGGCTTGCGCCATGCGGCCGCCTGCCCTGCCCCCAACCACGCACAATGCCCGACTTTTCGCCGCCTACTCACCATCGCAGCAGCAGGAACCTTCAAGCGCGGCGGCGCCGGTCTCGCCAGGGTTCGGCCTGCTCACTCAAACACTGAGGCACTATGATTCGCCACTTTCAACCTGCCGACCTGGAACCCGTCCTGGATATTTGGCTGCAAGCGTCCATCCTGGCCCACCACTTTATCGACCCCGCCTTCTGGCATGACCAACTGGGCGCCATGCGCGAGGTCTACCTGCCCAGCGCCGTGACCCGTGTGTTTGAAGCCGACGGGAAAGTGCTGGGCTTCAGTTGCGTATATGAAGACACCCTGGCGGCGCTGTTTGTCGCGCCTGAGCATCAGGGCAGTGGTATCGGTACACAATTGCTCAAGGACGCGCAGGCAGCCAGAACCTCACTTCAACTGAGCGTGTATTCGCAGAATGTTCCCAGCCTTCACTTCTACAAGAAGCACGGTTTTATCGCACTCAGAGAGCAACGGGACGAACACACAGGTCACCCTGAAACAGTGATGGGCTGGGCGCCTGATGGATTATTTGACCCACTGCCCTGATTACTCCAACCCGTATTGCACTCGACCTTTCCCATAAACGCCGCCAGCGCCTCCGGATCAGGCAACGGCGCCGCGCTGATCAGCACGTTGGGCACATGGCACCACGCAAGCGCGGGCGAAGCGCGTTCGCCCTGACCATAGATCAACACATGACGAATCTGTGGGTTGTCCCTGATGAACCAGAGCAAATCGAACTTCACGCTGTGCGCCAGGGCGGCATTGATAATCAGCACATCCAGCGGCGTATCGCCGAACTCCACGGCACTGAAGACTTCATCCAGCCGATGTATCGGCGCGATACGGTAATAGCCCAACTGGTTCAACGCCCGCTCGATTTTCAAGCGAAAGAAGTGCTGCCCATCGGCAATCAGAATGCGTAGCGCTTTATTGGTCATGTTCCCACCGCTCACTGATAAATGATCGTGAAGGTTGCCGACGCATTCGCCGGCCCCGGCGTGACCTTGGCCCCGGTTTGCAGGTAGCGCGCTCGCAGTGGGATGGCATAGCTGCTTTCGGTACTCCTGAGGGTCAGGCCCGTGTTTTGATTGATCGCCAATGGCAGGGCAACGCTGTTGCTGGTAGCGACCTGAATGCCGACGCCCGTCGCGGCAGGCGCGGTGCCGGCCGCGCTCGGGTCGAGGCTCAGAATGCCGTTGCCTGCATTGATGGCCGTCCGAGCCGGGTCGATGCGGTATTGCAGTGTGTTGTTGACGCGGGTTCCGCTGGTGCCGGTGCCTGTGGGTGAGCTACCGCCTTGCGAAATCCAGCCGGGACCCGCGGCGGAGAATATGCCGTTGAACGCCGGGCAGTCATTTAGCGCAATGGAGAAGTCCGTCCAGCCGGTGGAGCTGTTGAGGCCAGTGAATTTGTTGACCAGGTGGGTGCCCATGGGCACCGAGACATCCGGTGTGCTGCAGGTGCGCGAGACGATCTGGATGCTGCCGGAAATGCCCATCCTGAAGCCGGTCATTCTGGCGTCGCCGAAATTGCCGAACAGATTCACGATCGGCAATGTGTTGCCCACCAGCACGCCCGGCGTCACCTCGCCGATCTTGATCAAGATCAGTTCAAAGTTCGAAGGCCCGTCAAACGGCACGATGCATCTGAAACCATCCGAACACGTGGTCCATGCCTTGGTGCTTTGCCTGGGCAGCGGGCCACCGTTGCTATTGAAAGCAACGCCCAATCCGGGAAGGCTGGTTTTGTAGACCTTATTGGCATAAGTGCCACTGGTCACATTGGCCAGGGCCTGGCTGGATTCAACGGTAAGGTCGGTCCACTGCTGAAACGGCGCGACAAGACATTCCAGCTTCACTGCCTGGCCCAAGGCCATACTGAACTTCTGACGGTAAACCTCAGTGCCCACCGGCACATCCCGCCCGACGGTGATAGCCGAGATTTGCAACGGCATGGAGCCCACGGCAGGCCGGGTACCTTCCATGTAGGAACAAGTGACCGCCATGGCCGTGCCGGCCGTGGCCCACAAGGCCACACCCAACAACCCCAGTTTGATCAAAGAGCCGATATTCATAACGCTACCTTTTGCTGGGTGTTGGGCTGCACGCTGTCAGCGACCTGTTTGCCGGCTGCACACACGGCGTCCACTTGTTGCAGTTGTTGCCCATCGCCGGGGCCAGGCGGGATCGTCAGCGCACACTGCTGCTGCGCCTGGCTGCCCCAGTTGACCAGCAAGCGGCGCGTTTCGGGTTTGATTCGCGCATACAGTTGACCGCCCTGCCCGACCACGCCCACGGTGGCCCCCTCGCCATCGGTCACGCCCGCGCCGAAGGGCAAGCTGCTGCCGTCGTCCAGGCGCACATTGAGCAACACCGCGCGGCCCTGGTTGGTGGTGTATTTGAGGTGCACGACTGCACCGGCACGCGGTGCGGTCTGTTGGCTGGTTTCACTTAGCTCTACGTCCAGAGAGCTGCCGATCGGGTCGATCGCCACCTCGTTCAATTCATACGGGCGCAGGTAGGGCACCACGGCGTTGCCGCTGCCGTCGAGCCTCAGGCCCGGATAGCCGGAGACCTTCGCGCCCTCGGCGCCTGGGGCGCTGACCACGGCCATGGTTTCGCCGCGATAAGGCGTCATGGTCACCCCGTCGGCATGGGCTACCATAGTGCCGCTGGCGCCCACCGACGCGCTGGTATAGCCATCGCCCCGGCCCAGGGCGGCACTGAGCATGGCGCGGGCGCCGGTGTACTGGCCGTTGAGGGCTGCGCTCTTGGTATTGCTGCCACCGTCATGGCCGAAGGTAGCGCCGTAGCCGTACTGGCGGTCCTCGCCGGCGGTGCCGCTGATACCCGCCTGCTCGCTGTAATGGCCTCGGGTGTCCCGGCCCAGCTGTGCCGTCACTTGCGGCCCATAGCCCGGACCGCCGAATTCCAGGGGCATGCTCATGGTCAGCAGAAAACTGTTTTCCATATCGCCCAGGCCCATCCGGCTGCGGTTGGCGTTCAGGCTGAAACTCACCCGGTTGAACTGCTTGCTGTAGCTGAACTGGTACTGCACGTCGCTGCCCTGCTGGTTCCAGTAGTTCTGGGCATAGCCGCTGATCGACACCTGACCCCAGGGCCCGAAGCTTTGGTCGGCGGTGACTGACAAGCGGCTGCGCGGGCGGCCGAACTCGCTGGTGTCCCAACCGTTTTTTTCGGCATCGAGCAGCTGCACGGCATTGCTGAAGTCCAGGTAGTCACGGGTAGAAAAACGATAGGCCGCTACCGAAAAGTTACTGCCGGTACTGAGGATGTTCTTGCTGTAGGACAGGCGCATGCTCTGCCCCTTTGCCCGGCCGGCAGCCAAATCGGTCTGCGCGTGCGTCACGTCCACCGCCATGGCGCCAATCGGCGTGCCGAACGCTACGCCTGTGAGGATGGCCGCGTAGTCATCGCTCGATTGCACACCGCCAAAGCCGGTGAAGGTGTTGTTCAGGCCATATTGCAGCGTGCCTTGCAGCAGGCGCGTCTGCTCGTCAACGAAGTTGTTGCGGGTTTCCCCGGCGGTGACACTGAAACGCGAGGTGCCAGGGCGCAGCAACTGGCTGACCGAGGCGTAGGGCACAATAAAGTTTTGTTCGGTACCGTCCGCCTCGGCCACGCTCACGTTGAGGTCGCCGCCGTAGCCGGTGGAGTACAGATCGTCAATCACGAAGGCGCCGGGGGCGACCGTGGTTTCCAGCAGCACGTTACCCGCCTGGCGAACGGTGACGCGTGCGTTGGTGCGCGCGATACCTCGAATAACTGGAGCGTACCCGCGCATGGAATCGGGCAACATGCGGTCATCACTGGCCAACTGCACGCCGCGATAAGACAAGGTGTCGAAGATCTCACCGCTGGTGTTGGACTCACCCACAGTCAGCTGGCTTTTCAGCGCAGTGATATCGCGTTGCGCGTAGCTGTCCAACGCCTGGTACTGGCTACCGTTGCGCGATTGCCAGCTCATCGAGGCATTGTGACGCAAGCGCCAGTCGCCCAGATTGAGGCCGGCATTGAGCCCCAGGAACGCCGAGTCATTGGTGCCGCTGCGGGTGCGGTTGCGATTGGCATTGAAGTTATAACTGAGCATCCCTGCAGTGACGCCACGGTCCCACAGCTCAGGGCTGACGTAGCCGCGCGAGTTACGCTTCAAGGCCGCCTGAGGGATGCTGAGGTCAAGTGCCTGGTTCTCCGGGGAGAAGTTCGCACTGGCGCCCTGAATCAAACTGCTCAACGCCGCGCAGCCTGGCCCCTCAAGCGCCTGGCTGGCTTCGGGTGACAGTTTGGCGATATTCACACCCTGGCGCTCAAGCAAGCCATGGTCCATGCACACCACCGGCTTGCTGCCGTCGGGCTGAGCCTCGATACGAATGTCCTGGCGACTGTTCAACTGGCCGTTGAGCATAACGTCCGCACGGTACTGCCCCGGGGTCACCGGGTTGCCGGCCTGGTATTTGCCGAGGTCAAGATTGCGTGAGTCTTCCGGCAGGAATGCATCGTTGAACTGCACCTCTTGCGCCAACGCGGCGTGGACGCCCCAGGCGCCTGGCGTGACGGCCAATACCTTGAGTATCAAGCGGGTGAGCGGATTCAGGGCGAAGCGAGGCTGCGCCCCCAGGAGCGGCCTGGAGCGGGAAGAGGTCTGCATAAATGACTCGCGGGTAAAGACGTCAGGAATGGTTCAGGGCTTGAGTGCTGTCCGAGTCGGGATCAGCGCGCCGTAATCGTTGATTGCGCTGAACTCCACCTGTGCGCCTGGGGCTGGTCGGGTTTTAAGAGTCGGCAGCGGGAATTGCCGGGTTTGACCCGGGCCCACCATGCCGTCCTCACTGCGCGCGCGGTGACCGCCGGCCACCAAATCCAGTTCGACGAGCGATACGTGAAACGCCGACGGGTTGAACGCTTGCAGGGCCAGGCCCTGGCCATCGCGGGCCGTCACCAGTTGCCACTGCACCTGCTCGATCGCTTCGCTGGCGGTGCCTGCAAGGCCCGTCGGGCGGTAGAACAATTTGATCCGTGAACGGAAGGCCATTTGCAGAGTATTCACGTCTGCCCCGGCCTCAGGTTTGGGCGGTATTTCCAGCACATTGAGCCAGAACACCGACTCCTTGTCCTGGGGCAGCGCTGTCCCGGTAAACAATACGCGCAGGCTTTGGCCCTTGGTCGGGTCGATACGCGCCACCGGAGGCGAAAGCAGAAACGGCGCCTTGGAGCTTGTGGGCGTGGACTCCACACTGCCGGTGTCAATCCACGCTTGCATCAACGCGGGTTGAGTACCGTTGTTATTGAGTTTTACTGTGACTTCTTTCTGGTCTGCCGGGTAGATCACGCGGGTGCCAGTGATCACCACACCTGCCAGCGCCTGGGAACACCCAAACGCGACAAGGCTTGCCAGAAGCATTTGTTTAAATGGAAGTATGCAAGGCATGACTTAGTCCCAATGCCGCCCCGAAAACACGCCCTTAAATAAACAACAGGGCGTGTAGTCATTACCGGCGACTTACTGATAATTGATGGAGTAAGTCACATTGGTGATAACGGTGCCCGGCGTGGTCGCGGCTTGGGCGTAGTATTGAACAGCGTACGGCAGGTCTGCGCTGAGTGCGGTGGCGTCGATATCGATACGGCTGGTGGAAGCCACTTGTGCGGTGTCACCGGCTTTGATGGACTTGCCATTGGATGCGTCGATCAGTTGCAGTTGGACCTTGGTAGCATCGCCACTGGTGTTCTTCAGATTACCGCTGGCCGGATCAACCGAGCCACCGGCTTCAAAGAATGCAGCCGCGGTTTTCAGCGCTGCCGAGCATTTGCTCAACTGAATGCTGAAACCGGTCTGGCCGGCCACCTGACCAGCCGAGGTCAAGGAGGCAGTGGAGATAGTCGGCAGCGTGACGGTGGTGCCTGCCGAGCCGGCTGCCCCATTCACTGCAACCTGGCAGGTCTCGGCCTTCAGTTCGCCTTTGAAATTGATGGTGCCATCCGAAGCCATGGCAGCGGAGGTGGCGGTGGCGGCGACCAATGCAGCGAGGACGCGGGCTTTGTAATTCATGAGTAACTCCGAGAGAGCGATAAACCAGGTAAGTGAAGAAGTTTCCGGTGCTGGAGAACTTCTGTGTTGTTGCGCAGTGAAGTGTAGGGAGTCCACGCAACACCCAATATAGGAGTGCTCCTAAAAACAACTAAGCCACTCAATATTCCAACCAATTAACGCCTCTTTCCCTCGGTGCAAACTTACGCCCTTCAACTTATGTTTTTTATTGGGCCGCTCATGACTTCGTCTATAGGAGTGGTCCTAAAAAGCTGGCTATCGATGCAACGTAGACTATTTAATAACTGGCTGCAGTCCAGTCATCCATCATGAGACTCAATTGACGCGCGACCGCCACCGTTGGCCAGCTCACTTCATCGTGCAACAACAACTCGACGTTTTCCGCACCCGCCGCAATCGCCGCCCAACCCACCGTTTTCGCAGCGCCCTGAAGCCGCTGCGCAGCCTGCATGGCAACCGAGCGGTCACGCAGGGCAACAGCGCTGAACAGACGGTTCATATCCGGGCGCAGCGCTTCCTGCGGCCCTTCCCGCTCATGCCCGCAGGCACCCTGCACCTGCGTCGCGGCTACCGGGACCTGATCGCACCACAGCTCAATCATTTGCTGCAATTTGTCCTGACGCACCGGCTTGCTCAGCACGCCGTCCAGGCCAGCCGCAAAACAGCGTTCAAGATAGGCATTGCCCGTCACCTGCGACATCGCAATGATTGGGCAATGCCCGCGCTGTTGTTGGTGCTCCACGTCGCGCAAAGGGCCGCTCAGGTTGAACGCCTGGTGCTCATCGATCAGTACCAGAGCAACCCGGTGCTCACTGAAGAGCGCCAGCGCCTCGTCATCATCGACCGCCAGCAGTACACCCAGGCCAAAACCTTGAAGCAGGGCTTTCACTGCTTGCTGATCGGCATACTCACCCTCCAACACCAGCACCCAGAATGAAACCTCTATAGGCGCTGCAACAGGATCTGCCGCCTGCACTGGCGACTCAAGCGCGCCAGCCCACTCGACGGGCAACCTCACTTCGACTTGGGTGCCGCTCCCCGGCACGCTGCTCAACGTCAGCTCGCCCTGCATCAGCTTCAGCAACCGGCGACAGATCACCAGCCCCAAACCGCTGCCGCCGCTGCGCTTGAATGACTGCCTGGCGCGGGCATAAGGCCGAAACAGCGCAGCTTGCGCCTGGTCGGACAAACCAATGCCGGTGTCGACCACGCGTATCAACGCCTGCGAAGTTGCCCCCGGCTGTGCGTCGGGCAGCAGCAGTTGCACCTCAACCCCGCCGTGCTCGGTGAACTTGATGGCGTTGGAAATCAGATTACGCAGCACCTGGGTCACTCGCTGGTCATCAAGCAGTGCTGAAACAACGGGACGTTGACCGGTCAATGTCAACGTCAGCCTCTTTTCCTCGGCATAGCCTCGGTAATCATCCACCTGCTGTTGCAGCAGTGACCACAGGTCCACCGGCTCAAGGTTGAGCCGCAATTGCCCGGCCTCCATTTTGGAGATATCCAGCACATCGTCTACCAGGCGCAGCAAGGTGTTGGCGCCGGTATTGGCCAAGCCCGTGAAGTGCCGCTGTTGTTCGTCCAGCGGTGTGTGCTCAAGCAGCTCAACCGCCGCCAGCACTGCGTTCATCGGCGAGCGGATTTCATGGCTCATGACCGCCAGGAACATCGCTTTCTCGCGCTCGCGCTGCACCGCGCGCCGTCGCTGCAACCGGCTTTGCCACACCAGGATGACAAGTAACAGCACAATGGCCAGTAACAGCCACAACTCACCCGCGTAATGTACAGCGATGGACCTGATGGTCGGGATATCCAGGTTCATGTCGGCAAACCAGGCGTCGAAGATCGCCTTGCGCTCATCGCCGGTGATCGAGGCCAATGCCTTCTCCAGGATCGACAGCAAGATTTCATCGCTGTCGCGCACCGCCATGCTGACACCCGTGTGCAATTGGGGCACCACGCCGGATATCTGCAATACGCCCTGGTACTGGCGGGAAAGATACGGGATCAACAACCACTCCGAAGCGATGGCGGCGTCTGCCTTGCCGTCCTTGACCATCGCCATCATGTCTACGGCGTTCTGCGCGGTGATGATCGTGACTCCCGGGGCCTCGTGGCGCAGGAATGCGCCATAGACTTCGCGTCCCAACATGACTAACCGTTTGTGAGCAAGCTGTTGCAGACCTGCCAGGGGCTGATCGCCGAAACGACTGACAAGGATCGTCGAACTGGTGTTGTAAGGCAGGGTGTAAAGCATCCCACGATCCTGGGCCGGGTCGTCGGAGCGGCGTCGAGTGGACAAGATGTCGACCTCACCGCTGATCAGCATATCCTTGCGTGCGCTGCGCGTGGTGGTCAGCACCGGTTGGAAATGCAGGCCGGTACGCAGGCCGATCAGCTTCAGGTATTTGGCCGACATGCCGCGCAGTTGGCCGCCGCTCATGTATTCGAAAGGCAGCAGGTCCTCGAACACACCCACACGCAGCACCGGATTGGCAGCGATCCAGACCACCTCCTGTTGCGTCAACGTCATGGGTGGCGAACTGGCGTACACGCCAACCGACGCCGCAAGGCACACTAACGCCAGTACCAGCAGCAGGCGCCGCATCAGCGTGCCGTCCGTTGCACACGTGTCGCCGGCAGGACGTCGAGCACTGTATCGCCGCTCAAAGCGGCCCAATGCTGCAGCAACGGTTGCAAGGCCTGGGCGTGCACCGCCCCCCACTCATGTTCGCCATACAGCAGACGCTCCATGTATTCAGCGGCCTGCGCCAGTGCCGACCATTCCATGATCAACGCCGCGCCGTGCAATCGATGAGCCACGTGCTGCGCCGATGCGCGATCACACAAGGCGACGGCTTTGACCAGGTTTGCCAGGTCGCCGGCCATTTCACGGTTGATTGAGGCTAGATCCAGCAAAGGCGCCATCAAGCTGGTGCTCGGCGCAGCCAGCTTGACCCCACACCAGCGCTCAATGACCTCGGATAACTGCCCAAGGCGTATGGGCTTGCTCAACGTCGCGTCCATGCCCGCCTCGATACAGCGTTGCAGATGACGGTCGCCGGTCAGGGCAGAGATGGCGATAATCGGGCTGCGTGCGCGCCCCAATTGTATTTCCAGGGCACGTAATCTGCGCACCAGCCCATAGCCATCCTCATCGGGCAAATCGCAGTCCATCAGCACCAGGTCATAGACGGTTTCCCTGAACAGGAGCCAGGCTTGCGCAGCGTCGGCAGCAATCACTGGCTGACAGTCAAACGCGCTGATCTGCGCGCGCAATACCTCCTGGTTGGCATAAGTATCTTCCACCACCAGAATCTGCAGCCCGCTGGTGGTTGGCTGGGTTGAGGGGGCAGCTTGCGCCAGCAAGACAGGTGCTTGCTCGCCGATGCTCACCGGTAAGTGGATAGTCACTGTGGTGCCCGTGCCCTGCTCGCTGGTCAGCGTCAATGTTCCGTGCATCAAATCCACCAACTGTCGACAAATCATCAGGCCCAACCCGGTACCCCCTGTGCGCCTGGAAGACTCGCGGGCCTGGGCATAGGGCTGAAACAGGGCGGCCTGCATTGCCTCTGAAATGCCGACGCCACTGTCGCGAACTTCAATCTGCAATTGCGGGCTGCCGTCCGGTAAAGTCGCCAACGCCACATCAATGTCGACACTGCCCGTGTCGGTAAACTTGATGGCATTGGAAATCAGGTTATGGAAGATCTGCGTGAGCCGGGAGCTGTCGAGCAGCAACAGGGGCAGTTGCGCCTGAATATGGCTGTTCAAGCTCAGGTTTTTTTCTCGCGCACGCAGTCGATGCAGGCCAATTACGCCTTGAACCAATGCCGACACGTCGATTGCCTCAAAGGCCAGCCCGGGCAGTTTGGCGACCGAGCCGGGCCTGTCCAGCACATCATCGAGCAGGCGCGCCAGGGCGTTGACGCCACTGTTGGCCAAATTGGCCAAATGGCGCTGCTGCTGGTTGAGCCGGGTGTGCCCAAGCAACTCCATCGCTGCCAGCACGGCGTTCATCGGTGAGCGGATTTCATGCCCCATCACGGCCAGGAACATGGTTTTTTCCTGCTCACCAAGTACGGCCAGGTGCCGCTGGCGCTGGCCGCGATACACCAGAGCGCACAGGCTGACCAACACCAGCGTGCCAAGGATCAGCACATGCGAATAATGGGCGGCGATACTCGGCAATGAAGGGATATTAAGGTTCAGGTCCTGGTACCAACGCCCATACAGCGTGTTGCGTTGCTCGACGCTGATGGAGGCGAACACCTTTTCAAGGATTGAATACAGCATGACCTGGTCTGTACGGGTCGCGATGCTCACATCCAGCACCTGGCTGCCGAGCACACCGGATACTTCCAGAATGCCCTGGAACCGCTGGTACAGATAAGGCGTTAGAAACATGGCTGACGCGATTGCCGCGTCGGCGCTGCCGTTTTCAACGCGGGTCAGTATCTCCAGGGCCGAAGCGCTTTTTTTGAGATTTGCCTTCACCCCCCTTCGGCGGAATATTTGCTCGTAGTACGTCACATCCGGTATCGCTACGGTCTTGCCCTGCAATTGGTCAATATCGAAGACGTCGGGGCTATCAACACGCGTGACAATGATCGGTGAGGTCGATTCGTAAGTCAGCGTTTGAAGCTCCTTGGTGGTGGGTTCAGACCGGAAGCGCAAATAGGAGGACAGCAGGTCCACCTGTCCCCCCAGCAACATGTCTTCGCGTTCTGCCGGTGTCTTCCCGGGCAGGTAAGTGAACTGAAGGCCCGTCGCGGCTGTGACAACTTGCAAATACTCCGATGACCGCCCGTGCAATACCCCCGCGTCCATGTATTCGAAAGGAATCAGATCCTCAACCACCCCGACCCGTAATACCGGATGCGTCTGGATCCATTGCTTTTGCTCTGCACTCAGCTCGACCGGACCGGCCCTTACACCAGGCACCAGCATTATCAGCAAGCTCCATAACGCCACGGCGCACAGCCCCGTTTTCATGGTGTGCCGATGATCTTGTTAAGCTTGAACAGCTCATTGTTGGACGTCACCCCGAGCTTGCGGAATGCAGAGGTTTTTTGCGTGCTGATGGTTTTGATGCTGCGATTGAATTTCTCGGCAATTTCACTCACGGTCATGCCTGCCAGATAACAGCGAATGACTTCCTGCTCACGGCTGGTCAGCTCCGCCAACGCCAACGCGTCCCGCTCCTGCGCGGGGCTTGCACTTTTCTCACCTGTGACCGTTTCCGCCAGGCGATACGTCATGTCGGTGTTCAAATACACCGCACCCGCTGCGACTTTGCGAATCGCCTTCACCAACTGGCTCATGTCTTCGCCCTTACCCACGAAACCACGGGCCCCGACCCGCATGGCGAGGCCCACTGTCGCCGGATCATGATGGCTGGACAAGATCAGGATATAGCAGTTGGGAAATTTGACGCGTAAAGCGCGGATCAGTGATACACCGTCCAACTCATTGGGATTAAGGGAGAAATCCAGAATTAGTAAATCTGCCGGTGCCGTAACAAGGCCTACAATTAAGTCGCGGCTTTTTTCATAAATGCCAACCACTTCAAAGTTCGCCTCGGCTGCCAACGTATTGGCAAGGCCATGTCGAACGACCGCGTGGTCATCCAATAACGCAATGCGTATGGTTTTCATCGTGATCGTACCCTCTCGGTCCGGCGCGCACCGCACCGTCGAAATACAGGGATAACTCATCGATACAACGTCTAATACGCACATGAGTATATGCAATAACCGCAAAATGACACGCGCACAGCAGATGAATTCGTGCCGCTCAAACCCCTTCGATAATATGCCTGATCCTGAATAACTCATTGTTCGACATCACCCCCAACTTGCGAAATGCGGCGGCTTTTTGCGAACTGATGGTTTTGATACTGCGGTGGAATTTTTCGGCGATTTCCGTGATGGTCATGCCGGCCAGGTAACACCGGATCACCTCCTGCTCGCGCGCAGAAAGGCTGACAAAGCGCAGGGCTTCATCCCGGCCTTTGCCCTCACCGTCGTAGCTCACGGCGGTCGCTTCCGCCACGCGGTAGGCCATGTCCGGGCTCAAGTACACCGCGCCCGAGGCCACCAGGCGGACTGCGCAGATCAACTGCTCCATGTCTTCGCCCTTGCCCAGAAACCCGCGTGCGCCCACCCGTAAAGCCAGAATTGCCGTCGCCGCATCGTGGTGCGTCGAAAAGATCAGGATCCGGCAGGTTGGAAACTTCACGCGCAGCGCGCGAATCAATGAAATACCATCCAGCTCGCAGGGGCCGAGCACAAAATCGAGCAGCAATATCTCAGCCGGTTCGGTCACCAGCCCTGCCATCAGATCACGGCTACGGCTATACACGCCGACCACTTCAAAGTCCGGTTCCTGTACCAGTCGACTGACTAAGCCATGTCGTACAATTGCATGATCATCCAGCAAAGCAATATGTAAACGTTTCATAGATCAAGGAACACTCTTTATAACGAGCAAAAAGACGAGAAGAGCAACTTTATCGATGGTTAATTAGTTCTCGACTTCTCAAGCGCAACGTTCGCCAGCCGAGCGACTATGCCTCGGCAGCAGGACATTCAACAGCACTGAACAATTGAAAAATCAGACGATGCGAAACTTAATGCAATTGCACTCGGATGAATATCGGAATGCTCTTAAAAGCGTACGATGTACTCACCAACGCGGCGCCAAAGATGACTCAGCCAGCCGATGTAGTGGCGCTGTTCTGTTGGATCACAAAGTTCAGGAAGGCATCGATTTCCATCGGCCGCGCCAAGGCGTAGCCTTGTCCAATTCGGCAGCCCAAACGGTGCAGCAACGGGATGGTCGACTCATCCTCGATCCCCTCCGCCACCAGGCTCAGGTTGAGCAGTCGCGCCCAGTTGACGATGCCGGCGATGACATTGCGTGACGAGGAATGCTGTTCGACTCCCCGGACGAACGAGCCATCGATTTTCATCTCATCAAACGACAGGTTTGCCAGTAAGGCGAAGGTTGCCGCCCCGGTACCGAAATCGTCCATCGACACCTGAAAGCCCTTGGCCCGAATAGCGGTCAACGAGGCCGACAGGTACAACTCATTGGGTTCGGAGACGTCTTCGGTCAGCTCGATCTTGAGCAGGCGATTGGGCAGCTCAGCCTGCCGCATTCTGGCTGCCAGGCGACCGGCGAAGTTGGGCGTACAAATCGTCTTGGCCGAAGCATTTACGGCAATGGGAATCTGGATGTTCGCGCGCTTGAGCGACAGCATGACCTTGATCGTCCACATCTCCACCAGGCTGAACAACAGCAAATCCAGGCCCAGGCGGTTGACCAAAGGCATGAGTACCGAAGGCGGTACTTCACCAAAGCGCGGGTGCTTCCAGCGCACCAACGCTTCGGCGCCAACAATGCGCCGGCTGAGCAACTCGAACTGCGGTTGAAACACAAAGCGCAGCCCATCGCCGGTCGTCAACGCATGGATCACTTCATCTTCGGCCAGGGCATCGAAGGTATTTTTGCGTAAGGAGGGGTCGGGTTGCACACGGGTCAGTACCGTGGCGCGCAGGGCATCACCCAAGTCCAGGGTGCCGCCTTCACGCACGATCTCAACGAAAATCCCCGCCGCCCTCGCCAAACGGGCGTGGGACTCCAGAGCGCTGACGGCGACCCCACCCATGTACTTGATCCAGAGTGGCTTGCCCGGCTTTTCATGCGCAAACGTACGCGCACTGTCTATGGCCCCACCCGGCGTGCCCAGCGTGGTTTCGCCCATCCAGAAAATGCCTGGAAACTGAGCCAGTTTCCCTGACTCGTGACGCGCCTTGAGCACGCTCGGCAACATCAGGCCATCGCCGCATTCAGGGCGAATTTCACACACGATGACGTCGACCGGAGAATCCTCCAGCCACGCTTGCAGCGCGTCCAGAGATTCGACGTTGGCCAGAGGCAGCACGCCCAAGCCGCTCAAGGCGGATGCAAGCCGATGTGCGCACGCCGCATCGGATGCCAACGTGATTACACGTAACGCGCTGAACTCGTTGGGCACGGCGACATTTAGGATCATGACAAGGAATTTCCCGAGACTGTTTCTTCAGGGAAAAAGCTTATCAGCGGCAAAAAAGAAACAAATAGGACTGGGACTAAAAGCCAAGGTGCAGCTGCCAAGCGGCGCTTGCCTATTGGCGATCAGCTAACGGTGTGACGCCTTGTTCAGGAACCTTTTCTTGAATACACAATCTGTGCATCTCCCTTGCGACCAAATTTGAGAACTACGCGCGTGATTCTGAGAAAAGCCTTCCTGTGCCTTTTACTGCTAAGCGCCGGCTTCATCGCTGGCTATGCGGCCAAACCCACCGCGCAGTTGGAAGTGACGGCAGGCCAACTCATGGAGTGTGGTGACCTGATGATTCCGACGCTGGGGATGTGAGCATCCTTGTAGGAGCGAGCTTGCTCGCGAAAAACGTCAACGATAACGCGTGTTTCCTGATTGAACGCGGCGCCTGGGAGTTTTTCGCGAGCAAGCTCGCTCCTACAACGGCGATGTAGGTCAGAGGCTACCTATGCCTGACCATTGGTGTGCAGGGAAAATCCGTTGCGTCCCGCAGCCTTGGCTGAGTAAAGCGCCTGATCAGCCGCCTCGATCAATCCGAGCGCCGGCTTCAGGCGCGAACCCGTACCGGTCGCAATGCCGATACTCACACTGACGTAACCGAACGGGCTGCCTGGGTGCGTGATGTTTTCGTGCTGCAGCGACTCAAGGATCCGTTGCGCTACCACCACTGCGCCTTCGCTGTCGGTGCCGGGCATGATGATCGCCATTTCCTCCCCGCCATAACGCGCCACCAGGTCTGACGGCCGCCGCGCGCACCGTTCCAATAGCCTGCTGACCCTCTGCAAGCAGGTGTCGCCGACCACATGGCCGAAGGCATCGTTGTAGCGCTTGAAATGGTCGATATCGATCATCAGCAATGCCAGCGACGTGCCCTCGCGCTGCGCCCGGCGCGCTTCCAGAGCCAGCGTTTCATCGAAACAACGGCGGTTCGCCAGGCCGGTCAACGCATCCTTCATCGCCAGAAACGCCAATTGGCGATTGGAATCGAGCAACTGTTGCTGGGCGACGCGCAGGGCCTCTTCCGCTTCGGTTCGCCGGCGAATATCCAGGATCAGGAACCAGCCAATCAAACCGGTCAGCCCCAGCAACCCCACCACCACGACCGCTGACAGCGCCGCCTCAATGCGCCACGCCGCAAGGGCTTCATGCTTGCCCAGCGCGACGGTGGTAATCAGCGGCAGGGTTTCGCTTTTACGAAAGGCATACAGCCGCTCAACGCCATCCAGGCTGGACGTGTGCGCGGTGGTGCCGAAAGGTTGATCGACATACTTGGCATAGATAGGCGACTTGGAGAAATTGCGCCCCATGTCCTGTTCTCGGAATGGATAGCGCACCAGCAACGTGCCGTCGGTGTAGGACAAGCCGATAGCCCCCTCCTGGCCAACATCGAGCTTGCCGAACACGCGCAGAAAGTTTTCCACCCCCAGCGTCACCGCGACCACCCCGGCAAAATTGCCCGATGCATCATTGAAACGGCGGCTGACGGTGACCACCCATTCCTGATTGGCCCGGCTCTGAATCGGTGGGCCTATGAACGGCTCAGGGCTCGGGTCGTCGCGATGATGAATGAAATAGGCGCGATCGCTGCTGTTGGCGCCCTCTGGGATCCGCCGGTTGGAAGACATCAGCCAGCCACCCTGACGGTCATACACCGTGATGCCGCTGAGCTGCGGCATCAGCGGCTGCTGGCGGGTGATCAGCGCATGGATACGCTCGATTTGCGCCGGGCCGCTGCCTTCGGTTTCCAGGCGCTCAACCAGGCCCAGCAACAACAGCGCGCTCTGCCGGACGATACCTTCGGTATAGGTATTGAGCGCCTGGGTCAGGTTCAAACCATGCACATCCACCTCCGCCAGCGCGCGCTCACGCGAAGACAGAACCTTCCAGATCGTCAACGAGGTCAGGGAACAACCAATCACCAACAATAAAAGCATCACAAGGCGGGTATCGCGCTTCACGTCAGCACCTTAAGGAAGTCCGGTTTCCAGTCCAGCCATCATTCGAACGTCGGCACTTACAGAGGCCACCGGTTTCTGGGCGCAAGCATACAAGCAGTCTGCGTTGGCCGCCACGCAGTAGCGCATTCCCCTCGGCGTGCGAGCACGCAGGGAAACAATTACACCGGAAACTGCGCCCTGATCAGCGTCCCACCCTCCGCCAGGTTGCTTGCAGTAATGGCCCCGCCATGGGCCTGGCAGATCGCGCGGGCGATGGACAAGCCTAGCCCGCTGCCACCCGAGTAACGCGCTCGGGAGCGCTCTGCCCGCCAGAAACGATCAAACACGCTGTCCAGGTGTTGCGCTTCGATACCCGGCCCTCGGTCACCGACCTCAATCACCACCAAACCGTGAACCCGGCGCGCCGTAATATTCAGCTGGCCTCCCCCGGCCGCATAGCGCAGCAGGTTATCCAGCAGAATGTTGAGCACCTGGCCCAGACGATCGCGATCAGCCTGGAGACGAACCCCCTCGGCAATACTGACCTGCGTACGCACGCCGGCCTCATCCAATTGCGGCTGGAACCACGCAAGCCGCTCCGCCACCAGGGCCGCCAGAGAAAACTCGCTGCACTCCAGCACCAGCCGGCCAGCACGAGCCATCGACAACAGGTGCAAGTCATCCACCAGTTTTCTGAGTTGATCGAGCTGACGCTTGACCATGCCCAACTGTGTGGCATCGCTGGGGAATACCTCATCGAGCATACCCTGCACGCGACCCATGGCGGCGTTCAAGGGTGTGCGCAGTTCGTGGGCAATGACCGCGCTGGATTCACGCACATCGCGCTCATAGCGCTCCAGTTGCGTGGTCATGCTGTTGAAGTCGCTGACCAGCCGTTGCAGCTCGTCGGGGGCGTCGCGGTGCACCGGCAGGCGCGTCAGGAAATCACCACCGGCGACTCGCCGGGCGCCCTGGGCAATCGCCGAGAACTGGCTGGACAAGGGCCGCGAAAACCACAGGCCGAAACCAATGATGATAGGGATCGCGGCCAGCACCAGGCCGATCAGTATCAGCCAGTCGCGATTGGCGATAGCCGGCTGGAAATAGTCCAGCGGATAGTACTGGGCAACCACTTGACGCAAGCGTGCCTCATTGAGCTCTGGCTCAGCGCGCAACGCCAGCAGCTCCTCACGCGGCCCCGGCGGCAGATGCTGCACAAAATACCAGTCCGACAGTGTGACGTTGATCCACATACACACCGAGATCACCACCACCGCGCCGATCGCCAGCAGGCTCATGCGCAGGCCGATCCAGCGCCACATGGGTTTGTCGTTGACCCGCGGTTGCTTGAGCATCTGATTTACCTGAACCGATAGCCGATGGAGCGCACCGTGACCAGTACGCCGGTGATGCCATGGGTTTCCAGCTTGCGACGCAGGTTGTGCACGTGGGTGTCGACGACGCGGGCCAGGGCTTCGCTTTCCGGCAGGCAGATTTCCAGCAGCTCATCGCGGGTGAAGGCCTTGGACGGCGTCTTGAGCAACGTCACCAGCAGCTTGAATTCCGTTGGGGTCAGGTCCAGCCATTGCGGGGGTGCTTCGCCCTGCTCAATGGCCGCGGTAAACGCAACCAGATCCACCCGCAGGTTTTCATGGCGCAGCAGGTGTTCCAACGGTTGGTTGCCGGTGGTGCGCCGCAACACCGCGTGCACCCGCGCCACCACTTCGCGCGGGCTGTAGGGTTTGACCACATAGTCGTCCGCGCCATAACGCAAGGCACCGAGCTTTTCCGGTTCGTCGCCCATGGCCGTGACCATGATCACCGGCGTGTCACTGCTGCGGCGCACGGCCGACAACACCTCGGTGCCACTCAAACGCGGCAGCATCACGTCGAGCAGGATCAGGTCAGGCTGCCAGCTTTTGTGCAGGTCCAGACCGCGCTGGCCATCTTCGGCCAGGGCCACCTCATAGCCATCGCGGCGCAAGTAGGCTTCGAGAATGTTAGCGCTGTCGGCGTCGTCTTCGACGATGAGGATACGTTTTCCTGACACAAAGAAGCCTCTTGATGAAACCTTGATAATTTACGAACCGTTTATTGAAAGTGCGCTGCCAGTATCGCCCTACGCCCGCTTTCGCGAGCCGATCCTATGCCGACTGCTGCATCGCTGTCCAAGCCTATCAACGGGTCTGAACAGCTCGATCAGAGGGAGGCGTTGTGTCGCGCGTCGGCGGGCGCACTGCTGTCTTCTTTTGCACATAGGGCTTGACCATGAACTTCACCACCTCCCCTACCCACAACGTTCTGTTGGGCGCCTTCACGCTGCTGTGCTGCGCGCTCGCGCCCCAGGCTCAGGCGACCGACGCCAGCCCGGCAGCCGATGAAACCACCGTTACCTTGGGCCTTGGCATGGGTGTCACGCCTCGCTACATGGGCTCCGACCGCTATCGCCCGCTCGTACTGCCGATGCTCAGCATTCAGCACGGAGCGTGGTTTGCCGACACCACCCGTGGCGTGGGCCTGCAATTTCAATCCGACAGTGGTTTTAGCGCCAGCGCGGCGATCAATTACGACCTGGGCCGCAAAGAGAAGAACAGCACCACCAGCCCGGGCGGCGACGAGCTCAGAGGTATGGGCGATATCAACGGCGCAACCGTCGCCGACTTTACCCTCAGCCAACAACTGCTTGACTGGCTATCGGTCAACGGCGAAGCCGAACTGCGCATGGCCGGCGAGCACCGAGGCAACCGTTACCGCTTTGGTCTGGAAGGCATCCTGATGCACACGGACCGCGACACCCTGAGCCTGGCCATCGACGCCCATGCTGGCGATAGCCGCTACAACCAGACGTTCTTCGGGGTCACCCAGGCCCAGAGCCAACGCTCGATCTACAGCAAATACACCGCCGACGCCGGGATCTATGCCTACTCCGCTGCCTTGAACTGGCAGCACACCTTCGACGCGCACTGGTCAACGCTGGCCAGCCTGACGCTGACTCAATACGCCGATCAGGCCAGCGACAGCCCGCTGGTAAGACGCGAAGGCTCAGGCCTGGGCCTGTTTGCAATCAACTACACCTTCTGACCCCAAGCCCCCAGGCAAGGGTCAGTTGGACTCTGCCTGGGGCAGTTTCCGGTCCTGTGCGAATGGCTTTTCAGACCGCGCAAGGTTTACCCATCAGGACGAACACACGATGATCCGTTTGAAGCACCTGTCCAAAAGAGCCGTGCTGCTCGGCGCGCTATTGATGAGTATCGGCAGTCAAGCCTCCCCCACCCTGCATACCGAAGCGTTCGTGCATCCCGGCCTGCTCCAGACCCAGGAAGACTTCACGCGTATACGCGAGAAACTGGCCAACTATAACCAGCCATGGCTGGCCGGCTGGCAGAAGCTGATCGCCAACCCACATGCCTCATTGGCCTGGCAGCCCAGTCCGGTGCCTCGCACTTCAGGCGGCCCGAACAACGACAGCGCGCTGCTTAACGACGCAGCCGCCGCGTATGCACTGGCGCTGCGCTGGCAGATCTCCAACGACCCGGCGTATGCCGACAAGGCCGTGAGCATTTTGAACCGGGCCGCGACCTTCACCGCGATCAAAGGCAAGCCCGGCAAAGCCTTGGCGGCAGGCTTGTACGGTTACCAACTGGCCAACGCGGCCGAACTGCTGCGCAGCTATCGGAAGTGGCAGCCGGCAGACTTTCAGCGGTTTCAAAGCATGATGCTCACGGTCTTCTACCCCATCAATCATGACTTCCTGACGCACCACGACGGCGCCCCGCCTGATCACCATGGGGCCAGCCACGACCTGGCCCACATGAACTCGATGTTGGCCATCGGCGTACTGACCGATCGCCGCGACCTTTACAACGAGGCTGTCGACTACTTCAAGCACGGCACCGGTAATGGCGCCATCGAACACGCGGTGTGGAAGCTCTACGACGATGGCCTGGGCCAAGTCCAGGAAAGCGGGCGGGATCAGGCACACGCCATGCTCGACATCGGCCTGCTCGGCAGCTTCTGCCAAATGGCCTGGAGCCAGGGCGACGACCTGTTCGGCTACCAGGACAACCGCGTGCTGCAAGGCGCCGAGTATGTGGCCAAGTACAACCTGGGCCAGGACGTGCCGTTTACTCCGGTTAACCACCGCACGCTCAAACAGGCGGTCATCTCGGCTGAACATCGAGGTGAAACCCGCCCGATATGGGAACTGCTCTACAACCACTACGCCGTGCGAAAGGGCCTCAACGCGCCGTACGTGCAAGCCATGGCAAATAACGTTCAGGTGGAAGGGGGTGGCGGGGATTATGGTGCCGACAGCGCAGGCTACGACCAGCTGGGGTATGGGACGTTGCTTTATTCGTTGGGGGAATATGGTTTGTCGCAGACGCAGCTGATGCCTTAGCGGTTTACCACCGAAGCTGCACTGCGCATGACACAACGTCGTTCCTGCATTTCAATTGCCGGGACTGTATGAAAACTGTGAACCTCGCCAGGCGCGGCAAAGGACCGAAGCCACGCGGGCTGCCTTCCAACACGCGTGAGCCTTTGCTGCGCAGCTTGCGCAGGCGCAGGGCTGTCGCCATGAGCGTTGCGAATCAGGGCGAATCGCCGTTCAGGCCAACAGGTCTCTCTTTTCGGCGTCCCAGCAGTGCGATCAGGTACGCGACGGAGTCGGCGTTGTTGAGCACCGTAAGAATGCGCTTTAGCGGATCGATACGGAAAATTCGCCGAGCATCGACAAGGGTTCGGGCGCCGGTAATGGTGAGCAGCCTGTCGAGCACGTGCTGTGTCGACGTGCCCTGGGCTGGGTCTGTTTTGAGCCCGGTTGCAACATCGACAACCTGAAACAACTCATGGGTCGGGGTATTGAGCGACAGTCTTAAAAGATGGCGGTTTTCCAGGGCGACTCGAGTGCTCCTGCCTTCAGGGGTCTGGGGATCAATCAGGTCATGAAAGGGATGGGTTGAATGCACGTAAGCCAAGTCCAGCGTTGCACATACATGATGAGTGATTTCGTGAATGAGGGTAGTCGCACGGGCATGGACGCTGACATAGAACGGTTTTATCAACAAATGACTGTATTTCAGACCCGGGGTGAAAAACACGTCGCTCAAATACACCCGTTCAAGGGGATCGGGCACAATCGTAAAGGCCATCAACGTAAGTGCGTCCTCAAGAACCGGCATCCGCGAACGGCCAATGACAAATCGCGTTGAGTCCGAGGAGGTCAGTGAGGGCTCCATCAACGCGCTGCAGACCTTATCGACGACCTCCTGAATTTTTCCAGGTGTTCGGCCTCAAGTGTCTGCAGACCGAAAAACGTTTTGATGTGTTTGACGAGCTCAGGTGCAGCAAGGGGTGTTTGTGCGAGCAGGCGCACATTGTCCTGGGCGTTCTTTGCATAAAACGTCGCCAAGGCAAGTGCATCGGTGATGACCCAGGATTCCCGAGTGTAAAGCGCTCGAATCTCGCGCATCCCGCTGGCCAATATATTCATACTGGAGCGCGCAATAGGATCGGAGTAGAAGCGGTTGGTCAATCGTGCAATTGTCCGTCGCCCTGTCAGCAATGGGCCAGCGCTACTGAGCATCCACTGTTCGAGAGTATTGCGGTGCACCACAGGGCCGGCTTCTCCATCACCGGTGATGCGCCAACTCAGGCCGTGCTTGATGACTTGGAATACTTTCCCTGCCACCGCCGCGTAGTAGTGGTTGGAGGCCGATAGGTAAAGGTTGAGTGAGGTGTCTTTAGTCAGGCTGGCCAAGCTCGTATCAAGAACTTCGAAACGCTGGAGCCGGGTGCGGGAAGCCGCGGTAATGTCCAATGCGGGCCAGGACACAGAGGTCACAGGAGTGGAAGGCGGCGCAATCGGCTCGGGTGCCGGGGGTATGCCGCCCTCTGATACGGCAGGCATGGAATCGCGCAAAGCGGCCAGCACCGCGACACCCCCGATGAAATGCCCCATTGCCTCATGCCA
Source organism: Pseudomonas paralactis (assembly GCF_001439735.1). Taxonomy (GTDB): domain Bacteria; phylum Pseudomonadota; class Gammaproteobacteria; order Pseudomonadales; family Pseudomonadaceae; genus Aquipseudomonas; species Aquipseudomonas paralactis. Next base: position 142,157 of record NZ_JYLN01000010.1, on the reverse strand, counting down.
TTGGTGGCTTTGCAGTTCTTCGGCAGAAGCCCTGAACAGCTTATAGCTCTGCCAGACCATCAAGGGATAGGCCAGTTTACCGGCAAAAAATACAATGGCCTCCTGCACACCCTCAGAGAACACGGCCTTGGCCGTATCCCAGCCAGTGCCTGCATCAGCCACTTTTTGGCAGCCCAGCAGCGTTGTCAGCAGCTCGGCATTGTCAGTGAATAACTGTTTGAACAAAGGCGCGTTGATGGGGTTGCTTGCCAGCTGGAGGGCCGTGCTGGCCCGGGGTTGCTCCAGTGCGCTTGTCAGTGCTGCGCGGTCAACGGCCGGCACTACCTGCCGAACCCAACGCTGTAAGGCTCCGCCGGCTGTCAACTCGGCACGCAGTGCAGCCTCAACGCTATATTCCTTGAGGGTGTAGCCAGGACTGTAGGGAGCATAAAGGACTTGAGGCCCCTCTGCAGGTGAGGTGGGACCGATCAGGTAAGCCCCGGGGACCTTGATCGTTTTCTTCCCTGTATCGACCACCAGTTCCAAAGGGCGGATCATGGCCTTGGCGCCCACCACTGTCGCACGGGCGGTCGCATCGGGCATGTCCATGACCTGTTGAATGAGCCCGAAGGCTGCCGGTGAAAGCTGGCCTTGCAACGTCATGCTGTGAGCGTATTGCATCAGTTGCCACGGCAGTTGCTTGGCGAATCGCGCAAAGCGTTGCTCAAAGTCCGGGCTGGCAGGGCCCAGGAAGGATTTGATGTACGTTTGGTAAGCCGCGTTGATGTTCAGCGCCTGTATCCGCGTTTTCAGCGTCTGCGCATCCAGCGTGGATGGCAACGGCGTTGTACCGGTACTGGCGAAGAGGGGCACCTGCTCTTTCCAATAGGTTTGATGGCTCAAGGCATAGTCCAGCAGCGACTGGTTGCGGGCAGGCGTACTGCCCTGCGCCGGTAGCCCGACTTCAACTTCGTCAGGTGTGACGCTCCCCTGATCGTCAAGGTCCCTGAGCAAAGTGCTGAGTTTCTTGTACGTGAACTGAGCCAGTGAGTCGATACCGTGCAGGTAATCCTGATTGTCGGTGACATTGTTTCGATACTGCTCCAACAACTCGGCATACAGCTGTTGATCGACAGCGCTGGCGTTGCCCAACCATTGCAAACCCTGTTGCAGGATCATGGCCCGGACCATGTCCAAGGCACGCTGCACGTTGGTGGGCGCCAGGTTTTGTGTGGCTTGAACCTGCCACAGCTTACGCAACTGATCGACCGACAGCTTCATGGACAGGATTTGGGCCAGTTCACGGTCTTTTTGTTGAGCACAGGTTCGTTGCAAGTGCTCGACGAGGTTGTCTTCGATCAGTTCAAGGGAACTGAGTGCATAGTTTGGCTGTGAATCCCAGTTCGGTTGCACCAGGTCCACCAGGAAAGTCTGTCGTTCGTCCGGGACTGCCAGGCGTCGATCCATCTCTGCTTTGAAATCATTCAATGAGTGGAAACTTTCCAGGCCCCACGCGGGCGTCCACAGCAGCGTACGGCCGGAATATCGAGGATCAAGCCCGCCCCGCTCGGTCAGCACAAAACAGTTATTGAGTCGCAGTGGGGTATTCTGCCCAGTCGGTACGACCCGCAAAGAAAACGCATCAGGGCGGAACCCATTGACGCTAAGGCGTAAGTCTCTGGCGTAAATTCCCAATACGCTTGAGAACACTTCGTAGTCGAGGGGCAATACAGCGTTGTTCCAAAGCCTGACTTGCACTTCCCCCGTCAAGCCCATCTCCATCGCTTTTCTCAGCAAGGGCTGCATGTTGGGGTACAGGCTGTGGGTTCTACGCATGTACTGTTTAAACCCGCCGACTGCACTGTTGATCAGCGTGTTGAAGGCGGTGGCGTCCATGCCTGAGACTTTAGTGGCGGGTTTGCCAGGAGCGGTTGAGTAGACGTAAGTGTTCAGTGGATCGATGAGTGGGCTCGCTTCGCCACATAAACGCGTCAGAAAATAGTCGACCATACTGCTCGATGACAGCAGTTCAGGCTTGCCAGTGTCATTCAAAGGGTTGCTGTATTGGCGTATTGAGAGGCACGCAGCCTGCAGGTGCTGCTGCTTGATAGCGTGCAACCTGGTGTTCAGATAGGTGACGGCGGAACCCTCAAGCGAAGGGCGAAACGATAGGTGTTGTGCGATTTCGGCGGTGACGTTTTCGAGTAAATGCACAGTTGTGCGCATTGCAGAAAGCGTGGGTGGAATCCTGGGTTCAGTCGCCGTCGCAGTCCAGGTCTCTGCCAACTGGGTACTCCAGCGCCCCATGGGTTCAAAGGTCAGTAATGTTGGATCAATCATGCGGCGTACATCCAACACATGATCAACCAGAGCATCCAGGTCCATCGTGCCCTGGCTCAGGCGATACTGATCAAGGGCGTATTCAAGATTGCGACCTTGTTTTTCAATGATGCTCTCCATGATGTTTTGGAAAATAACCCCGGTGATCGGGGCTGTGGTGACATCGCAGTCAAGCAGATCGATTTCGTTATAGCGTTCCGGCCGGGACAGATGGTGTCTCCAGGCATCGGCGTGCTGCCGGGGGTTGAGGCTATCGAGAATGTGGGTTTTCAGGGCACCCAGCTCGGTAAACGATTGCAGGCCTTGATCAGGGGTATAGAGCAGCCAGGGCGCGCCATCGGCGCTTTCGTTACTGCTGATGATGAGTGTGCCTGCCAACTCGGCGGGGGACTGTTCAGGCTCACTCAGCAGTGCTTTTTCAACATCAACAGCGCGAGCACGCGTTGTCAGGGGGAGCGCGGCCTTGAGCGGCAATGCCTGTAGTTGCAGACGCTGCTCAACCGTAATCTTGGTTTGCTGCTGTTGGTCCAGTACCACCGTGAAAAAGGCATTGGCCATGGCCTTGGTAAAAAGTTGTAGCCGTGAGAATCCGAAGACCGTCGGCAGCGCCCAAAATGTCTTGGGCCGTTGCTTCATATGGGCTTTCAAGCCCTGGGCCAAGCCCTGGACGGATACATCCCAACGCAACTGTTCATCAGCCTGCTGAGAAGACAGAGGGGAATCAGAAATGCGTTGGGGGTTGTCGTAGCGCCGGGTTTCACCGACAGGCCAACCATTGGCAACAAAATACCGGAGGACGGTTTCGCTCAAGGTGCGGGTGGCTGTGTGTCGCAGCGCTGGTGTATCAGCGTTGCCTGATTCGCTGGACGCTTCGATGACGTAACTGTGCACCAGGATTTGGCGCTGATCGACACCCGTGAAAGACAGCGCCAACTCAGTGCAAATGTACTCATCCAGCAGAACAGCAAAACTGGGCAGCTTAAGCAGTTCCTCGCGCATCAGGCGGGCATTTTCAAGCAAGTTGCCGGAAAGGGTCGTTTGTTGTGCTTCGAACACAGCGCCGGCCACGGTATGTGAGGTAACAGTCACAGTCGCAGTGGGCGCCAGGGCCGCTTGCTGGGAGATGGAAAGGTAATCAAGCAACGCTTGACGCTGCGACGGGTCTTTGAGCCGCGTACCTAGTTGCGTCTTGAGCGTTTCATGGCTTTCCAGTTTTTCCAGGCCACGAGCTGGCGTATAGAGAAAAACCCCACCTTCCGGGGCGGGGCTCATGACGAATGCGCCGGCCAGCTCAATAGCTGGTTGGCCGAGCATGTTCAGTTGCAGGGTTTGAACGTGCATCGGTGCATGTTGTGCCCGCCGCAGCGCATCGGTGGCCAAATAGACCGAGTCGAGCCAATCAAGGTCCTTGAGGGTAAAGTTGCGCGTGCGTTGGCGCTCGCTTAGCTGTGTACGATCGGTTTGGGTTTCACTGAAAAAATACGGTGGGTTGTCAGTGACCATTGAATGCTCTCCATGCCGGATTGGCTGCCGAGGTGGGCAGCCACTAGTGATCTGAGAGAATCACTCTGGCGTTTCAAGTTTCAGCCAAGGGACTACATATGCACCTGCGCTTCATGCCCCAGCGAAATGCTCGACGCATCGTTCGCCTTCACCCCGAAAAAGCGCAAGTGAGCTCAACAGCGTACCGGTATCCCCCTCGGAGATGAACGCGTCCCGCAAAGCTTTCCCGGTCTCTGGGTTGAACAGGCCATCACGCTCAAACCGTTCAAAAGCCTGGCGGGCCAGGACACCCGACCACTGGTAGGAATACATCCTGGCCGCGTAGCTACTCATCGGTTGTTCGAAGCTGTTGATCGGGCGGGAGCCGTCAGGCCACTGCAAATGCCCGACTTCAACGTTGGCCTGGGTGAAAACCTCATGGGCTGTACGTCCGTCGCCATAGGTACGGTGCAGCTCGAAGTCGACGAGACCCGTCAGCAAAATACTGGCTGTTTCCCGGCCGGTCTGGGTGTGAACAAATCGGCTCATTTGATTGGCCATAGTGTCTGGCAAAGGGTCTCCCGTCTGGAAATGGCCGGATAGCCAGGTCAGGAACGACGGAGTAAAGCAAAACTGCTCCAGCAGTTGGCCGAAGAATTCGCCCGCGTCATGGCTTAACTGGTCCATACCGGAAATCGCCCGATAGGGGGCGGCGGTCAACAGGTGTTGCAGGCAGTGGCCGAACTCATGGAATAAGACCCTCAACTGCAGATGATCCAGCAAGCAAGGCTGGGTCACTGCAGGTCGTGGCAACTTGCTGCGTAGCACTGCTATGGGCCGTTGTGGACGCCCCTCGACCGTCATCCGGTGGCTGCGCAAGCCCGAGGCGACGCCGATCGCGCCGCCCGCCACGCGACGATAAGGGTCAATAAACAAGTGTCCGACGGGCTCGGCGTACTCCCTGAGTTCAAATACCCGCACGTCCGGGTGCCAGGTATCAACAGTGGTTTGTTCGATCAGCTCAACGCCGAACAACGTTTTGGTGAACGTGCACAATCGTTGCAGCACCGTCTCCAACGCAAAGTAGTTGCGCACCGCGTCCTGGGAGACACCCGCTACATCCTGGCGAATTTTTTCCGCGAAATAGTCGTAATCCCAGGGTTCCAGCGCATCGATCCCACGCAGGGCGGCATAGCGTTGCAGTTGTTGTGCCTCATGAGCCAATGTCGTGCGTGCCTGATCAATCTGTTGATGCACAAACGCAGTGACCTCATCAGTGGTCTGGGCCATTTGTTCGACCAGCGCCAGTTCGGCGAAATTGGCATAGCCCAGCAATTGTGCTTTCTGGTGACGGCTGTCGAGCAACACGGTCAGAACCAGTTCATTGTCGGTGGCAATGGCGTCAGGACCGGTACCCACGGCACGGCTGTAGTAAGCCATCATCATTTCCTGGCGCAAGGCTCGATGGTCGGCGTAGCTCATCACCTCCTGAAAGGACTGCTCGCAAAGCGTTAATAACCAGCCGTCCAGGCCTGCGTCACGAGCCGCGACCTCCATACGTGCCAGGGCCGCGCCAGGCAGCCCGCGAAGCAGCGCCTTGTCTTGAATATGCTTACGCCATGCGTCGCTGGAGTCTTTCACACGGCGCAAGAACTCTTGACTGAATTCATCGATTTGCAGGTTTAGTGCTTTCAGCCGTCGCTGCTTATCAGGCGAAAGATCAAGGCCGGCCAAATGGTATTTGCGCAGTATTTTACGCAATGCACTGTGGCGCTGTTGATTGAAAAGGGCTGCGATCGGGCTGGCGGCAAGTTGTCGGTGAAGTTGGTACAGGTCAGTGTTTGTGGCCAGCTCGGCGCTGTACTGCATTGCAAGCTCATGACTGCGGTGTGATGCCAGCCTCCATGCCGCCCCTTGGGGAAGGGCGTCAAGCACCTCGATGATTTTGAGAACGCCATCCAGGCGAGCCTCCAGCTTCTCTACTGCTTGCACCAGGTCGTCCCAAGTGGGGAATAACGCCTGGCTGGCAATGATCGTGGCGGTGCTGTCGCGGCTGTCAGCGATGATCCGCTCAACAGCGGGCACCAAATGTTCTGCTCGGATGGCTGAGAACGGTGGCAAGTCGTAGGGCTGTAGCAGTGGGTTGCTTTCAGGCATGGAGTCACTCTTTAAAGGTAGCTGTCGAAGCAGCCAGCCTAGGGAGTGAATCATCGTTGGATGGGATAGATAGGTATGGGTAATAGTCTGGTCGGCAGGCTAACTCAATCAACATCAAACCTTGAGCCCCCGCCTTTGCGGGGGCTCTAGAGAAGGTCGAGGCGGTTTGAAAATCCGAATCAAAGGTGCAACGCGGGCTTGGACTCGCGAACGCCATGCACAGAAGGGACCCGAACACGCAGCGCAATCAGCACCGCAGCCAGCAGCATCAGCACCGCTGCCGCTATGAATACGCCCGCGCTGCCACCGAGGCTGAACACTGCACCGCCAGCGGCGGCGCCCGTGGCGATGGCGGACTGCACAGAGGCCACCACCATCCCCCCGGCGCTTTCCGCCTGATCAGGTACCGCGCTGGCGACCCAGTTCGACCACGCCACCGGCACACCGCCAAAGGCCAAGCCCCAGATTGCCAGCAGTACCGCCTGCCCCGGCAACGAGGGCGGCAACAGCACCAACGCCAGTGCTGCAACCCCGACCAGCACAGGCATTAACACCAGAGTGGCCAGCGGGTGACGCTCCAGCAGCTTGCCGGCCAACAGTGTGCCGACGAAGTTCGCCACCCCGAAGCCCAGCAACATCAGCGACAGCCCTTGCGGGCCGATGCCGGTAGTGCCTTCAAGGAATGGCCGAACATAGGTGAACATCGCGAAGTGGCCGCTATGTACCAGCACACAACCGAACATCCCCATGGCGATGCCCGGGCGCTGTAACACTTCGAAAACGGTGCGCAGACGTGCCGGCCGGCGCGGCGCAAGGCGCGGCAAAGTCAATGACTGAAACGCCAGGGTCACCATACCGACCGCCGCCGCTGCAAAGAACGCACTGCGCCAGCCGTATAGCCCGCCCAGATAGCTGCCCAGCGGTACTGCAACGACCGTCCCGATGGCAATCCCACTGAAAATGATCGACAGCGCCCGAGGCAACAAAGCACTCGGCACCAAGCGCATCGCCACCGCCGCAGCCATGCTCCAGAACCCGCCAAGGGCAATCCCCAGCAAGATGCGCATCAACAGCAGCACCGCGAAGCTGGAGGAAACGGCGACCAGAAGATTGGAGGCAACCATCAACGTGGAAAACCCCAGCAACACCCAACGTCGGTCGATGCTGCGGGTCAGGCCTGGCACCAACAAACCGGCAAACAACGCTACCACTGCTGTCACCGTTACCGCCTGGCCAGCCAATGCTTCGGACACGCCCAGATCAGTCGCCATCAGTGTTAACAAACTGGCCGGAAGGTACTCCGCGGTCAGTAATCCGAACACTCCCATTGCCAGCGAGAAGACGGCCATCCACGCGGGGACCGCAGGCTCTGCATCCGAGAAGGCGTCGGGATGGCGGTTGGATACGGCATTACACACACAGTCAGTCATTACAGGGATCTCCCAATCATCATGGCGACCCGCAGTCTAGGCGCGCGAATCTGGATGATCTATGATCCAAAATCTCTCATTTTTGACTAAAACACCTGAACAATGTCTGCAGAACAGTTTGCTCTTGCCTCGGATCTCATCAACGAGCTGTTGCGCGGCATGCGCCTGCGTGGCGTCGAATACCGGCGTATACAAACCAGTCCGAGTTTCGGTTTGGGCTTCGCTGAAAAACCTGGGCATGCCTGGTTCCACTTCATGGCCGTCGGTAATGCGGTCCTGCGAATGGAGGACGGCACCACCTACGCGCTGTCTGCCGGCAACGCCGTGTTCATCTCCCACGGCGCGGCCCATCAACTGTATTCCCATGCAGACGTTCCCGTTCAGGACATCGACCGCCTAGACGGCGTCCCCCTCGGTGACACCGTGAGCGCGGTGCACACCGGAACCGATGCCAGCCCAACGCCGAGCACCATTTTGTTCAGTGGTTGTATGGAGTTTGAACTGGGCAGCATCCATGGCCTCGGCAAACTGATGCCGGGCCTGATGTTGATTGATGCCGACGGCCAGCGCTACCCTGGACTGGTGCCTATTCTGACCACCATGGAGCGCGAAGTCAGCGCCGCACGTGTGGGCTTCGCCGGTATCCTCGCGCGGTTGGCCGACGTGGTGGCCGCCATGATCGTTCGCGGCTGGGTGGAGTGTGCCTGCGGGAATGCCTCTGGCCTGGTCGCCGCTTTACGCGATCCACGCTTGGCCGGTGCACTGCTAGCGCTCCATCAACAACCGGGCCGCGACTGGACCGTTGCGCAATTGGCAGCGCAATGCAACACCTCACGCTCGGCCTTCGCGGACCGCTTCCAGGTGACGATTGGCATGACACCGCTGCGCTATGTCACCGAACTGCGAATGCGGCTCGCAAGCCAGTGGCTGACCCTCGAAAGGCTGCCGATCGAAGAGGTAGCACAGCGCTTGGGCTATACATCCCAGGCCGCTTTCAGTCGCGCATTCAAGCGTATTACGGGCAAGACACCGGGGTTAAGTCGCAAGGTGAGACAGCCCGCTGTTACTTGAAGCTGAGCGCACGTAGTCGACAGTCTGTGCCTCTGAATCATTTAACGCCCGTTACGTCGAGGAATGAGTCACGGCAGTGCACAACCGACTAAAGGACTGTCATGTATGACAGTAGACGCCTGCAACGCCTCATCTGAGAATGAACGCCACGCGGCGAGAATCCCCAGCCTCTGATACTGGGCCAGCACGTTTGCCGCCAGCACTCGATGAGGGGCTCAGTCATGGAGATCACTGAATGCCGTGCCGCAGACAACGTCATCTTGACACTAAAGCAGCCGATGAACGCGCGACGCACACGCCTGCTGTGCGGTTATCTGCGCCAGATCAATCCGCCGGCCGAATATTTGATCCTGGTCGAGGAATGGACGGCGCAAGCCCATTACGTGCAGTTCAACCAAATTACAGGGTGCGTGCGCATCACCAAAAAACTGAGGCCACGCCCGGCCTGAGCATCTCCTCATGAACTTGCGCCCACGCGCCATCAGCGTAACGCTGGCGATCGGCTTGCTCACTACCATGGGAGTGGCACAGGCAGAACGCGCCCTCATCGAGCCGTCGCAGATACAAGAAGCGATAACGATTGAAACAGCGATCGAGGCTCAAAGTGCCACAGCCGCCCCCACCGACACCGCTTGGTATGCCGTCCTCAAAGGCAGTACGCCCGTCCTCATCACCGCGCCCCACGCCACGAAGCCCTATCGAGAAGGCAGCTATCGTTTTTCCGACGGCGCAGGCACGGCGGCGCTGGCCAAACTGCTCAATACCTTAACCTGCGCAACGGTCATTTATACCCAATACCACAGCCCATCCGACCCCAACTACTACGACGACAATGCCTTCAAGGCCGAAGTCGCCGAGCTGATCAAACAGCACAAGCCCAAGCTATTGATTGACCTCCACGGCAGCAGCACCTCGCGCCCCTACGATGTCGACTTTGGCACCATGGAAGGGGCGTCGTTGCTGGGCCGCACGGATATCGTCCCTTCCTTGCGCAAAGCGTTGCGCAAGGAAGGGCTTCGCAACTTCTCAGACGACTACTTCCCTGCCGCCAAGCATCATACGCTCACACGATTTGCCTCCTCTCTTGGCGTTCCCAGCGTTCAGCTGGAAATCAACAGCACTTGGCTGCTTCCATCGCAGGGGGATATCTATGCCCAACGTTTCTCCCAATTGCTGCAAGGCCTTACCCGGTACATTCGAAATACAAATGACACTGAAAACGGTGCGTGTCGAGCGGGTGGTGTGTGATCGCTGACTTATGGGCGCTCATCGCTGATAGCGGTTGCGGCGACACTTCCAACCTTGCTTGGGTCTCTCTTCGTCTGGCGCTCTTCAAGCAGGGTCCTGGGCAATACAAACCCTTCAAAACTGCGCTGGGTGATTGGGTTATTAGCTTTCTCCGCCCCAATCCGATAACGCATCAACCCATCGGCGACAGAAAAAGTCAGGTCCACGCTGGTGTCGGTGCGGCCATTGAGGTGCCCACGGCTGAGTAGGCGGAACAGCGACCACGGCCCGCGATAGCTCAGGCTGGCGGTGTTGCCGGTGCTGTGCACCAGGGTCAGTTGGCTGCCGTTGGTGTTGCCCAGGCTGTTGGGCCAGACCAGCCCGATGCGTTGCGGGGCGCCGTGTTGGTACGGGATAAGCTGGCCGTCGACACTGAGCATGCTGCTCAGGCGGGTGGCGCTCAGGGCCAGAGGTTCGATGGTGAGTTGCACCGCGAGGTGGCCGCGATGGTTGAAGAAGGTATCGCGGATGCGCTCGATTTTTTTCAGCTGTTCCAGCACATCGCTGCGCACCAGGTAGCCGCCAAGGCTGTCGGAGTAAAGCGCATCGAGGTTGTCTTTGAGGAACACGTTCAGGTACTGATCGTGGAATTGCTGCAAGCGTCCTTGTGGACCGAAGAAGGCCTCGAAATCATCCAGCGACGCATCCTCGCCACTGGCCTTGAACGGATAGCGGCCCGCCAGACGCTCGCGGTAGAAGCTGTAGATTTCGCTGTCCCAGCGTTTCTCCAGCTCGCGCAGAGCGGCAATCACCAGTACCTGAGACGTCTGGTCGGCAAGCTTTTTGACTTGCTGGTTCAGCGGTTCGGGCAGGCCCACGGCAACACGTTGCAGGTTGGCGATGGGATCGGCACCGCCCAGGGAGAAGCGGTTAAGCACGGTTTTAAGGGCGGCTTTGCCGGGGTCGGGATTGTCGTGCACGGCTTTGGCGTAGTCATAGACGGCGCTGACCGAGCGCAGGGTTTCTTCGTAGTAAGACGGCTGGTCGCCTCGTGCGGTGATCAGTTCTGAAAGACTGGAGAATGCGCGCCGAATCCCGGCCGCCTGTTGTTGCCCCTCAGACACCTTGTCGAGCTTGAGCGGCGCTTGCCCTTCAGCCAAGGGAACGGTCGGGTAGATCACGCTGTTGTCGCGCAGGGTTTCCAGCAAGCGTCGTAGCGGCGCGGCCGGGCCGGTGACTTGCTCCAATACCGCCACACCGTGGCTAAGGTCATCGAAGTCGGTCACTGCAAACTGGTTCAACGCCCGCCGCCAGCTGTCCACGTAGTCGGCGCTGTACAGGGCGCGGATACGCTGGGTCAGCACGTTGCGATCTTCGTCGGAGTAGTCCAGACGTTGTCGTTCGCCCAGTACCCACTGGTCGATCATTGCCAGTTCGATGATGCCCTCGGTGCCCGGTTCGAAATAGTCCTTGAAGCCCTTGGCGGTGAGCAGCGGCGGCAATTGCAGGCCGCTGCCCGCTTGATCGGTGTTCAGCGGACGGTAGACGATATCGAATGCCGGGCCGACCTCGTTGCGCAGGTCCAACGGGCGATGCAAACGTTCCAGAGCGTCCTGTTTGAGGCTCATATAGACCCGTTCGGCCATGGGCAACTGGCGCAGTTGCTGCTGCACTTGGGTAATGCGTTCGCGGTAGTGCGGCAGGTCGGCATCGGCGTATTTCAGCGCGTAGCCCAGGTGCCCCATCAGATCAGCCTGCAGCTGGCCCTGACCGGGATAGGCACGCTGCCATTGCTTGGCAACCCACTCTTCGACGATGGCCGCACGGCGGTTGGGGCGCTCTTCGAGCATACGGTACACGCGCAAGGCCGCCAGTTGCTTGTTGCTACCGGCGGGCGCCGCGTTGATGGCGTCGAGCACACCGCTGGCAATCGCCGGCAGGAAGCGCTTGGACAACAGATTCAGGTAGGCTTCGTCTACGGTGGGGCCAATCGCCCTGCCCTGGTACAACCCCATGTCCGACAGCAACGGCCAGGCTTGGCGGTAGTCGCCATAGACCAGCACCGCATCACGGATCTGGTCCAGGGGCAGCAACAGGTTGCGCCCGGTGGGGTCGACCTTGGCGTCGATATCCCGCTCACTGAACTCCTGGCTCTTGGCCAATACGTTGGCCGCCTTGTCGCGGTTGATATTGAAGTAAAACTGCCAGGTGCCGATGGTCACCAAACATCCCAGGGACGCAACGCTGAACCCCGCGATCAACAGCCGCCGCTTGCTGCGGGCCACCTTGATGTTGTCGCCCGCCAGCCCCGCTTCGGGGTAGATCACCCGCTGGAACAGTTGCTGGGCAAAGTAGATAACCGTGCCACCGGCCGGTTTGACCTCCGGTGGCGGTGGCGGCAGTTGATACGCCTGCCCTGCTTCTTTGATGAAAGCATTGCTCAGAGTGCCCTGCTGCAACACCGAGGAAAAATACAGCCCGCGCACCAACGCGGGTGTGGTGAACCGATCACTGCCAAGCATTTCAGTCAGGAAACCAAACAACGCGCGGCGCAAGCCCGCCATCTGATGCATCAGCGCCTGCAAGCGATCACACTCATCCAACGTGCGCGCCTCCCGGGTGCTGTTGAAAACCTGTTCGCAGAGGCAATCGACAAAGGCTTGATATTGGCGCGTCAGTTCCGCCAGCCAGGCATCAAAGTCATCCACCGCGTCCAGGCTGAACGTGAAACCCAGCAGATCTTCGCGGCCACTGCGCGATAACCTGGCGAAGAATTCTTCGAAGCCTTCCAGCAGGTCGAACTTGCTCAGCGTCACGTACACCGGCAAGCGCGTGCCCAATTGCCGCGTCAGCTCAAACAGCCGGGTGCGCAGCAGGTTGGCATGGGCCTTGCGTTGTTCGGGACGTTGCGCCAACAAGGCCTGTATATCAATTACCAGCACCACGCCGTTCAATGCCCGACGGCTGCGGTTACGCGTCAGCCAGTCGAGCAGGTGCGACCAAAGGCGCGCATGAGTGCCGGTGGGCAACACCGGCTTGAACTTGCCCTGCTGCTCGACGTTTTCAGCCGGTGAATCCGGGTGGCTGAGAAATTCACCCGGTGGGTCAATCAACACCGCCTCGTCCCCGATCCACCAATCCACCGGGTAGGCCAGTTGCTCTTCCTGAGCCCTGACCCCAGCCTTGGTCACATGAGACAACGAAAAGCTCTGGTTGGAGCGGGTGATCAGACTGGTCTTGCCGGCATTCTCCTCACCGAGCACCAGGTACCACGGCAGTTGATACAGTGAACGGCGGCGCTCCATATTATTCAGCAGGCTGCCCAGGCTGCGGTCCAACGCCCGCTCCTGCGCCTCGATATAAGGCAAGCAAGGGTCGGCTTGCACGGCAGCCTCATGCTGGCGTTCAACCTGCAAACGCTGATAACGCTCGCGCACGCGCCACGCCCAGATCAGCAGCGGCACCACGATCACCGCCACACTGGCCGAGACCCGCATCGCCCACTCGGCCAACGGTTGGCGCTCACGCCACGTCCACTGCGGGCCCAGCCACCAGATGGCGACCAGCAAGAACATCACCCCCAACAGCACCAACACCGGCCATGCCTGGTTGAATTGGCGCAGCACCGGCAGGCCCCAGCGTTTGAGGTAACCCCAGACTGTTTTCATGAATTGCTCCTAACGCTTTTTTAGAGTTCGTTGCTTACACACGGTGAACGCATCCCTGTTGCTCCCGCTGAACCACGCCCAGGGACATGGCTTGGGTTTTCAAAGCTGGCGATAAATTCATGGAGGATGCGTTTGCTTTCAGCAGCCTCCTTGACACTGGGGCCGCGAATGTTGGCCTCAGGGTCCGGTCTGGGCGCGACCGCGCCGTAGCGGATGCGTACGGATTTGAGGATTGCGTCCCACACGGCCATGGCTTCGTAGTCGGTGAGCGAGGGGTTGACGGGTTCTGGTGACGCGGGTTGTTGCCAGAGTGGGAGTTCGTAGCCTTTGTTGGCGAATTGGGGAAGGGTCCAGCGCACCAGGTCTTCGGGTTCGTTGGGATCAACTGACTCTCCTTTCATGCCACCCGCCGACAAACGGATGCTCATGCCAGGCCGAGCCAGCGAAGGATTGTCCCGGTAGTTTTCGCTCACAAAGAGTATTTGACGGTGAGTGTCATCGCTGAAGCCGATCAGGGACTCTTCAGCTTGCATGCCGGCCAACGTAATTTTCCTTGCCCGCAAATTTTCGTAATCCCCTGCGAGAAAAATTTGCCCGTCTTTGGGGGTGCGCACGTGCAAGCGTTCTTCATCATCAGGCGACAAAGCGTTGATATAGATACTCAGCGAGACATCTGAGGCTGGTGGGCTAAAGTCGAAACTAGCGATCTCCTGATCGTGATGACTGCGAATGACAATGGAGTCCAGTGCAAAGCCAGCGCCTGCGGTTTCAGGGGTGACTTTGAAGATCTCTTTTGAAAGTTTTAACAGACGATCTTCAACAGGAGCGGTATTACCATTGAAGGAGACAGCGCGGAGCATGACGTAGGCGTCGCCCACCAGCAGATGGAATTCGTGCACGAATGTATCTGGGACTTCGGTGCTCTCAAAATACTGCAGCCATATCTTCTGCGGGGTTTCGAGCCTTGCTGAAACCAACATGGATGCGTCCTGCTGCTCATCATTTTTGACAGCCGCGATTCGACGTGCACGCTCATTCAATGCGGCATCAAACCGCTCCTGCGTCACGTTCTCTCCCAACACGCGTACCTCAACAGACGCATGATCGGCGCCCAGCCCGTAGTAGAGCTTCACGTCGCCGCCACCACTCCAGTTGGCCGGCAAATCAATCAAACCTCGGCCCAACGCCCAGGTGCGCATGGTGCTGGTCAATTCGTGCACGGTTTGTTTCTCCTGTTCACTGGGTTGTTTGAAGGCGGCGCAACCCGTGAGCAACGCGACCGTCAAGCACATGAAAAGAAGCTGGGGGGCTTTAGGATGAAGGCGGCCAAAAGAAAGCCGATGGGCGCTATTCATTGATCGCTATCCCCTGGTAATGACCTACGTTTTTCCAAGCTGGCAATGAACTCATCGAGGATGCGCTTGCTTTCGGCAGCTTCTTCGGCACTGGGCCCGCGAATGTTGGCCCAGGGGTCCGGCTTGGGCGCGACCGAGCCGTAGCGGATGCGTACGGATTTGAGGATCGCGTCCCACACGGCCATGGCTTCGTAGTCGGTGAGCGAGGGGTTGACGGGTTCCGGTGACGCGGGTCGTTGCCAGAGAGGCCGCTCGTAGCCTTTGTTGGCGAATTGGGGAAGGGTCCAGCGCACAAGATCCCTGGGTTTATCAGGATCTATGGCGGTACGCTTTTTTCCGCCTGCCGATAGGCGAATACTCATAGCTGGACGGCTTAGGGATGGGTTATCTCGATAGTTCTCGCTGACGAAAAGTATTTGACGATGTGTGTCATCACTGAAGCCGATCAAGGATTCTTCGGCTTGCATTCCGGCTAATGTGATTTTGCCTATACGCAGTTGTTCATAATCGCCTGCGAGGAATATTTTCCCGTCTTTTTGGGTTCGAACATGCAAACGTTCGCCATCATCAGGTGATAAGGCGTTGTAGTAGACGTTCAGCGATACGTCTGAAGCGGGGGGGCGAAAATAGAAACTGGCGATCTCATGGTCGTGATGACTGCGAATGACAACCGGCCCAAGTGCAAACCCCGCGCCTGCGGTTTCAGGGGTGACTTTGAAGATTTCCTTCGACAGCTTTAAGAGTTGGGCTTCAACGGGATCCGTATCGCCTTCGTATGATTGAGCCCTGAGCATGACGTAGACATCATCGATCAGCAGATGAGACTCATGAACGAATGTTTGGCGGCGTGTTGCCTGCTTGTAGTACTGCAGCAACGTTTCCCTGGGTGAGACAAATTTTGCCGACACCAGCATCGACACATCTGAATTCTTATAGTTCTTGACTGCCGAAATCCGACGTGACCGCTCATTCAAGGCTGCATCAAATCGCTCCTGCGTCACGCGCTCCCCCAAGATCAAGACCTCAACGCTTGAGTGATCAGCTCCCAATCCGTAGTACAGCTTCACATCCCCGCCCCCCGTCCAGTTGGCGGGCAAATCTATCAGCCCACGGCCCAGCGCCCAGGTGCGCATGTTGCTGGTCAATTCGTGCACGGTTTGTTTCTCCTGTTCACTGGGTTGTTTGAAGGTGGCGCACCCTGCAACCGATCCAAGCAGCAGGCATGTAAAAAATACGGTCAGCCTGCGCATAGAGGCCTCTTGGCTTTCGCCGCGATCTTGATCAGGGAGTAGAGGGTGAATTGCTGGGTGAGCGGGCTGGCGTAGGACGCTTCATGATCGAAACCCGGTGCCTGCACTTGCTGGCGGACAGAACCCTGGCGGACCTGCCTGATCGGCGCGCGGCCGGAGCTCACCGGTACGGTGCCGTCGCCAGCGCCGTCCTGCATACGGCAATGCAGTTCCCAATAGCTGGTCTGTACGGTCTTTACTGGCGCATTGGGGTCACCCCGTGGGGGCATTACGCTTTCGGCTTGCCCGCCTACGTACAACGGGCTTCGCCCGTCGTCACGCACCTCATGCATTTGCAGGCTGGACACCGTGAAAGCATCCGGGCTTGAGGCATAAGGGCCATTGAGGCGAGACCCACGACGCATCTCCCAGGTGATGGATTCGAAACTGGGGTGCTTATCGTCGTTGCCGTAGTAAACGTAGGTTTGAGGGTGGTAAGACCCAGCAATATCCTGGTGAAACTCTTTTGCGCTCCGGATGTTATTCGCGAAATCTTTCCAAGTAATCGGATCCCCATCCTTCGGTGCCAACCACTCTTCACGCAACAATCCCCACCAGCGGTCACGGCGTAGATAAATCTCTTCGTAAGGATCCTTTACCGGTTGACGCGGCATAGCCGGGGCTCCGCGCTCGTCAATCAGCCGCAGCCAGCCCGGGGCGTAGTCCTGGGTGGGCAGCAATTGCAAGGCACCGGGTGCCTGCGCAAATACAGCGGTGACCTCCTGGCCGGTGGGTCCAATGACCGCGCCGGCAATGGGGTCTTCGTCGCGCATCCCGACCTTGCAGCGACGGTAAGCGACCGGCGCCCCGATGGCGGGCATCACGCCGTGCACGACGCCGGCAATTTTGTCGGCCATACCCGGTAGCTGCGCGCATCGCCGTGCCACCAGCCCGCCCATGGAGTGGGTAACCAGAATCACCTGTTGGCAGTTGCGACCGTACTGCTGCATGAGTTCATCAATACGCACAGCCAGCCTTGAAGCGGCCTCCTCGTTGGAGTCCAGCCAGTTATAACCACAGGCATGCACCGGCATACGGTAGCCACCACGCGCCGCCAACTCGTCCGAAATAATCGACGGCAACTGCGCCGCCAGGTTAGCGCCCAACCCGGGCATGGCGATGGGCATTTCAGGTTTCAACTCGGTGACTTGAACTGGGCCGGGCTCGACACTGCGGGTGTGCAGATGCTCAGGCCGAACGTCGAACTGCGGCCATTGGTGAGGCAGGAACTGGTTGTTCAGAGTTTCTTCCAGCCAAAGAAGAAACGCGTGATAGCTGGTTTCGCTGACTTCGCCCCATCCGCGCTCTCTATAACGCTGGGTCAAGGCCAGGGCAGCCTTTTTCCTGTCCCGTTCCGGCTGGGTAATGACCGTGCCTACGGCTAGTTTGGGCACCGCTCCTTCGTTATCTACTTCCACCTTGTCAGGATGCAACAAGCGTTGCCGCACTCCTGGCTTTTTGTTGAACCAATTTGTGGCCAACCATATGTTCTTACCCATAAACCCGGCATCCAACCGCCAGATAGGCACCCCCTCCTCTCCCGAATCTTCACTTTCCTGCTCCGCAGGCTTGCTCTTCAAATTCGACCCCATAATCCCCGGCACAAAAATCACCGGCAGCACCCCGTCCGGCGGCAATATGCAGTGCACCGGGTCGGTGATATGGCTGGGCGTGAGGGTCCAGGTATGCACGGGGTTGCCCCGCGCGTTGTAGTGCATGGGGGCGACACGGGGCGTCGTCGGGCTATCGGTCATGTGGGGTCTCCGTTTTCTAGCCATTCCAATGTCAACCCTTCCAGCGTCATGCCCTGTTGCAGGGTGACGTAGCCTTCGCCATCAGTGCGGCCTTCGAAGCGTGCGCCGTCTTTGCGAACCAAGGCGTAGGCACGGTTGCGCATGGGTTGACCGTTGAAAAAGGGTTGAAAGCGTTCGTTGAACGAGGTGCTGGGCCAGCTGTTGAGTTGCGTCGCGGCATGGCTGGGGTCAATGAAGTGTTTGTTCGCAGCCTTCACAATGAAATCGCCGGGCATGCCCAGCTCGATATTGCCGCCCTGCATCTTGATGTAGGCCCCACCGCACAGCAGGGTGATGTGTTTGTCCGCCGCCACCAGCACGTGTTGCTGGCTGGCGCTGATTTCCACGCTTTGATCTGCTTGCACCTGGATGCTGTTGTGCTGGGCCTGCAGCAGCAGTTGACCGTTCTGGGCGATATGGCGCATGTCACCGCCCTGGGCGAACAGGCCCAGCTCGTCGCCTGCGTTAATCACCACTTTTTTACCGGCGGTCAGTTGCAGGTTCTGTTGCGCGACGCTGTCGATGTGTTCGCCTGCGCCTATGGCAATGCTGCGGGATGTGGCGGCAGCAATACCCGCGGGCCCGCTCAGGGCGATGATGGGCTGCGCGCCATTGCCCGTGCCGTTGGGCTGGTCATTGGCACCCTGCCCCAGGGTGTTGACGGCCTCGGTGAGCGCCTGTTGCGGTTGCCAATCCTGGGCAATGCCTTGGGCAACCTCAGCCGAACTGCCTAACTGCTTGGCCAACGCCAGGGCGGTGTGCAGCACCTCAATGACTTGCTGGCGCTCCAGGTGGCCCGCAGCGGCCTTCAGTTGCGCTTCAGCAGTCAGCAATAAACCTTTTGCTGCGCGCAATGCGCCATGCCCATCCGTACGTAACTCAAACCCCTCCCCCCTGGGTTTGCCGCCACCGTAATGGCGAGGATGAGTGGGGTAACCCAGATGCAGCGCGCTGTGCTCGTGATCACTCATCAACGCCGCGCTGATTTGCGCCGTGGTGTCGTCAATGCGCAGCTCATTGGCGCGGGTCCCCTTGAATTCGCGACTTTTGGTTGTCGCTACGGCGTTGAGCTTAGGGAGCTCGTAGGGCGGCAAATTGGTCTCGCGATAAGTACGGCCGGTGGCGATGGGCTGGTCAGGATCACCGTCCAGATAGCTGATCACCAGCTCCTGACCCACACGTGGAATGGCCATGGCGCCCCAGGTCGCGCCAGCCCAGCCTTGCGTGACGCGGATCCAGCACGAGCTGTGGTCGTTGTTTTTGTCCGAACGATCCCACGGGAACTGCACCTTGACCCGACCCCATTCGTCGCAATAAATCTCTTCCCCTGGCGGCCCAACCACCGTGGCAATCTGCGGGCCGTCGATGCAGGGTTTGTCGCGCAGCGGGGCTTTCCAATCCGAGGTCCAGCGGATGGCGCTGGCGGTCATTTCATAAGAAGTGCCGTGGTCGCTGCCGAACGCCTCTTCCTGCAAGCTGGTGTGCTGTTTGCCTTCGTGGGTGATGGCGATGGTGCGCCAACGGTCGTTGAAGTCTTCGCGGGGATGCTCGTTGAGATCGAACGCCAGTCCCGGTTGCAGGCGTGCATCGTCACCGGCCAGGTGCGCCAGTTTGGCGTCATTGCGCAGAGCGGTGAGGCGCGTTTTGGTGAAAGGCTTGCCGGCGATGTCGCGTTTGTAGCGGCCGGGGTAGTCGTAGCGTTCGTAGTCCTTGTGCTGGTTTTTCAACTCCTGATCGCCGCTGGCGGTGTGTTGCTGGCTGTAGCGCGGGTGGGTGAAGGTGTAATCGCGCTGTACCTGCACGGCGGTGCGTACCTGTTCGGTGTAGTGGAAGCGGGTTAACGCCGGTTCCGTGGCATCACCCCCCGCCATTGGCTGATAGATCACTGGGCAATCGGTATGGGTCCCAATGGTGCCCAGGCCACCAACACGGTCGGTGAGGACGAGGGTGTGGCCGTCGGCGCGGTGTTCGAAGGCGTAGAGCAGGCCCTCTTCGGCGGCGAGGCGGCTGATGAAGGCGAGGTCGGTTTCACCGGCCTGTACGCAGTATTCGCGTCGTTGATGCTCAAAGCAGATTTCGCTGCGGATGTCGGTCAGTCGATGCTCGGTAAGTATGTTGGTGATGATCTCGGGTACGGTTTGGCCCTGGAAGATGCGCCAGTTGGAACGCAGGTCGAAACGCGCCAGGGTCGGTTCGACTACGGCGGTATAGCGGGTGCGACGAAAGCCGGTGTCGCCCTGGGTGAACAGGCTGACCAGGCCGTGCACGTAGCGCACTGGGGCTTCGCCGCGCCAGATCGTGAACAGCCCCGCCAGGTCGAGCACGTTATTGAAGTCGATGGCGGCGTTGTGGCTGGCCAGTTCCAGGGTGAGCTTGAACGGCTTTGACAGGCTTTCATCGAGCTTGAAAGAGACCACGTCGAAGGTGTCGCCTTTCAAGGGCTCGAAGGTAAAACGCAGGTCGCTTTGGCGGGGCACGTGACTAGTCCTTACGTTCACTGATAATGGTTGCCACCTTCTGATACAACTCCGGCTCCCACCCCTGCGCCGTGGTCTCGCGCATCAACCGTGCAACGTTGGCGTACAGGTCGTCCGCCAGCCACGACAGGCCACGGGATGCCAGCAGGTCGGCGGCAATCACCGTGGCGTAGCTGCGCTGGCGCGGGGCCTCATGGGCGGCGTGCAGTTCCTGCAGGCGCAGCAGCACCCGCTCGACGCCTTCAGTGTTGAGTTGAGCGGCCAGCTCGTCGCGCAGGCCAGCGTATTCCTGCACGGGGCTGCCCGCCGTTTGTGCCTGGTCCGCGCCGGTGATCCAAGCCTGGGTCTGTGCATCCACGAACGGCGTACCGTCGCTGAAGCACAACTCCAGCAAGGCCGGTAAACGGCAGACAAAACGTTCGCAGGTTTGGCGAATGGCGCCGGCCACCTCTTCCATCGCCAGACGCGAGGCGACATGGGCGGCGAGGTAACTGCCGCGCAGCCAGTACGGCGAGGCGCAGACGCTTTTTTCGATGCGCAGTAACAGATTCGGCTCAATGGCGTTGTGGTTAAGCGCGTCCTGATAACCGTCGACGATGTCTTTGGGCACGGCGGTCAGTTCGGTGCGGCGGTCTCGGACGATTGAAGGCGCGGTGCGCAGATGCGACCACAGACCGAAGCGGCGCAACTGGTAGCCGGTAGGGTCGTAAGGGTCTTGCTGGTTGATCTGCTCGGCCATGTTCAACACCGCACGGCGTTGTTCACGTTCGTTACTGGGCGCTTGCGGTTTAGGCGGGCTGAAAAAGGCTGCGTCCAGAGCGCCGCTGGCGGTGGGCGTACGGGCAGGCGCGTTCACCGCGGCCGGCTCGCTGTATTTGTCCAACTGCCGTTGCAGGGCATCCAACGCTGTGGGGTCGAGCTTGGCGCTGTCGACGCACTGTTGCAGGCTGGCCAGCGCCCGTTGCGCCGCTGCTTGGTAAGCCGGTTCAAAACTGCTGCGCTCCAGGGCCGGCAGCACCTGGCTCAGGTCCTCCAGCAGCCGCTGCACCTGCTTGCGCTTGTTCAAGTAACCGGTGGGGCCGGGTTTGGGGTAGGCGTTGTCCCAATACTGTTCGACCATGCCCGCAATCAGCCCGAGGGCATCGGCCCAGCGCACCCACTGGCGGGTACGCAACCAGACCACTTGCAGATGGCCGACAATGCGCCAGTGCTTGCACTGGGTCGCCAGGTAGTCGCGGGAGGCTTCATCGATGTAGGGCCAGTCGATATCGCTCTCGCGCAAGCCGCCCAGCTTGACCATCTCCTGGTCGATGGCCTGGTAGGTTTCGTCCTCTACATCGAAATCCCCGGCAGGTTGCCCGGGGTCGATGGGGGCCAGCAGCCGCTCGACGATGTCGACCGGAACGTCGATCACCAACGACATGCCTGGCGCTCCTGTTCGATCAGCTCGCCCAGCCCCTCGGCATCAAATACCAGACCGTGCAGCCTGGGATAGTCGCTCTCCAGCCGCAGGCGCTGGCCACCGCCCATATTGCGCAACAGGGAAATCGCCTGCAGCCCGCGCCCGGCATCGACCACCAGGCCGGCGTCGTCCAGCACTTGCCATTGATAGGCTGCGGAGACGGGGCGCTCATCCTTGAACAGTTGAATGCGTATTTTGTTGGGCTTGGCCGGTTCATCCAGCACCAATTGCAGGCGCGAGATTTTCGACTCGCAGCTGATGGCCAAATAGGGCCTTGGCGGCAGTGCCCCCAAGGCCGGCGCCGAGATCACCAGCCGTGGTGGCTGGTCGTTGTCCGGCGCCGGGAATGACGACAACAGAAAGCGCTGGTCTTCGGGCGGGCGCCTGGCCTCATTACGTTGGACCAGATCGACAATCGGCAACACTTGGCCCAGGGCACGTGACGGCGCAGGTGGCTGATGAATGGGCGTGCCGGCCGCCAGATCAAAGCACTCCAGGCGCTTCAAGGGCGAGACGATCGCAGGGCAATCTTGCGCCATCGGCAGCGCATGTATGTGCGGGGCAGCCAGCATCGCACATAGCCCCCCTACCCAGCACCAACGTTGCCATCCTTTGCGCATCAACGCCTCCCCCAGATTAATAAATTCAACTTTTACTATTGAACCAAGGCGAGCACTCACCTTCGAACGCAGCAACTTGGCATGAACTTAATATAAATAACCAAGAGACAAGTTACAGGCATCAATTTTCTGCAAAAAAACTCAAATACCAGACACGCCCTTCGGACATCCAAACCAACTATCGTACGAATTTTCCACACAACAAAATAAACATTAAACGAGGATTTTTCTTACATCCCGAGACCACGAAACGAATCGACTTCGTCCGACATGACTTTTTACGAAACATGAGCTTTAAATAGCGCCACCTTCAAAAAAGGATTTTTCCCATGTCGAAGTCCCAAAGTTCTGTCGCGCCTAAAGAACGCATCAATATCAAGTACGTACCGGCCACAGGCGACCAACAAGCCGAAGTCGAGCTACCGCTGAAGTTACTGGTCACGGGCGACTTCAAAGGCCACGGCGAACTAAGCGCTCTTGAAGACAGACCCTCCATTCGGATAGATAAAGACACCTTCAATGAAGTCCTTACCAAAGCAGAAGTTGCCTTGGACATGGCCGTCCCGTCGGTACTGAATAACGATCACGACACCGACTTGAATGTGCAACTTCAATTCAAAACCATCAATGACTTCGGCCCTGACGCCATTGCTCGCCAAGTACCCGAGCTGAACAAGTTGCTGGAACTACGCGAAGCCTTGGTTGCGCTCAAGGGCCCCATGGGCAACGTACCTGCCTTTCGCAAGCACCTGCAAAACCTGCTGACCGATGAAACCGCCCGCCAACGCTTGGCCAGCGAACTGAACCTGGTGCTCGACGCGCCAAACAACTGAGTTCTTTTACGTCCATATGGAGTAGCCCTTATGCCTAGGGAAAGTAGTGCCGCCCAAGTGCTGGTCGCCGATGAACAGCCGTCCTTGCTCGATCAACTGCTGGCCAACACCACCATTCGCCCGTCCCAGGAAGGCTATGCCGTGGCCCGCCAAGGCGTGGCTGCGTTCATCAGCGAGATTCTGCAAAGCGGTGATCACGAGCAGCCGGTCAACAAGCACCGGGTCGACCAGATGATTGCCGAGATCGACCGCGCGTTGAGCAAGCAAATGGACGTGATCCTGCATCAGCCGCAGCTCCAGCAACTGGAATCGGCCTGGCGTGGGCTGAAACTGCTGGTGGACCGCACGGACTTTCGCGAAAACATCAAGCTGGAAATGCTGCATGTCACCAAGGAGGAGTTGCTGGATGACTTCGACAACGCCGGCGATATCACTCGCAGCGGCTTGTACAAGCACGTCTACACCGCAGGCTACGGCCAGTTCGGCGGTGAGCCGGTGGGGGCCATTGTCGGCAACTACACCTTTGGTCCCAGCTCGCCGGACATCAAGTTGCTCAGCTATGTAGCCTCCATCGGCGCCATGTCCCATGCGCCGTTTGTGTCGGCGGCCGGGCCGGAACTGTTCAACCTCGAAGGCTTCCAGGGCCTGCCCGACCTCAAGGAGATCAACGATATTTTCGACGGCCCCCGCCACACCAAATGGCGCGGCTTGCGCGAGTCCGAAGACGCTCGCCATTTGGCCCTGACGCTGCCGCGCTTTCTACTGCGCACGCCCTACAGCACTGAAGACAATTCGGCCCGCAGCTTCGGCTACAACGAAACCGTCGACGGCAACCACGACAACTACCTGTGGGGCAACACCGCGTTCCTGATGGCCTCACGCATCACTGACAGCTTTGCCCGCTACCGCTGGTGCCCGAACATCATCGGCCCGCAGTCCGGTGGTGCGGTGGATGACCTGCCGGTGCACCTGTACGAATCCTTCGGCCAGTTACAGGCCAAGATCCCTACTGAAGTGTTGATTTCCGACCGCAAGGAATTCGAGCTGGCCGAAGCCGGTTTTATCCCGCTGACCATGCGCAAAGACAGCGACAACGCAGCGTTCTTCTCGGCCAACTCGGTGCAGAAACCCAAGAACTTCCCCAAGACCCGCGAAGGCCAGGAAGCCCAGACCAATTACAAGCTCGGCACCCAGTTGCCGTACCTGTTCATCGTCAATCGCCTGGCCCACTACATCAAGGTGCTGCAACGCGAGCAGATCGGTAGTTGGAAGGAACGCCAGGACCTGGAAAGCGAGCTGAACACCTGGCTCAAGCAGTACATCGCCGATCAGGAGAATCCGTCGACCGATGTACGCAGCCGTCGCCCCTTGCGCGCCGCAAAAATCGAAGTGCAGGACGTCGAGGGCAACCCGGGCTGGTACCAGGTGTCGTTGGCGATACGGCCGCACTTCAAGTACATGGGCGCCAACTTCGAAATCTCCCTGGTCGGTCGGCTGGACACCCAATAAATGCGCGGCGCCAGCCTGTTCGAACGCCTGGAACCCGATGCACCGCGCTACCGCCAAGGCTGCGCGGATGAGCAGGCGCACCAGCGTGTCGAGGCGATCAAACGTCACTTGGAGCAGGTGCTCAACTCACGCCAGGGCTGCTCACAAAGCAGCCCTGAACTGGGCCTGTGCGACTTCAACGGCGTCACCCAGGCCAGCAGTGATCTGGTGTTGGCCATCAGCGCTGATATCCGGCGTTCGGTGGAAGCGTTTGAACCGCGCATCAAGGTCACTGGCGTGCGCTATCAGCCCGACCCGGACCTGCCGCTGGAGCTGAACTTTCGGCTGGATTGCCAGGTGCAGGTCAACCACAAGGATGAACAGGTGCAGATCGAAGTGGCCATGCACGGCCGCGACGGCTACACCCGCGTGAGATGAGGATGCGATGGACTTGAAACAACGCTTTGCCGAGGAGTTGCGCTACCTGCGCGAACTCGGCCGCGAGTTCGCCGAGGACAACCCGCAACTGGCGCAGTTTCTTGGTGATCAGGCCGGTGACCCGGATGTGGAGCGGCTGCTGGAGGGCTTTGCCTTCCTCACCGCCAAGCTGGGGCTGAAGATCGACGACGACTTGCCGGAACTGACCCATCCGCTGTTGCAGATGCTCTGGCCCAATTACCTGCGGCCCCTGCCCAGTGCGACCATCATCCGTTTTACACCGCTGCCGAATGCAATCAGTCAGCGCAAGGTGATTCCCAAAGGGACGCGGCTGTTTGCCAACCCTGTGGACGGCATTTCCTGCGAGTTTCGCACCTGCACCGACGTCAATCTGTACCCCTTGGCGTTACACGCCGTCAGCGATGCCCACAGCCGCGAAGCCTCGACGCTGCGTATTGACCTCAACGTACTGACCCAGCAACCGCTCGACAGTCTTGAATGCGACCAACTGGACTTTCACTTGGGCGGCGACAATGCCACCGCGCTGACCCTGTACCTATGGCTGGCCCATTACCTTAAAAGCATCACGCTGTACGTCAACAACACGCCTTATCGTCTCAACCCCGACGATCTGGGCTTTCCCGGTTTCACCCCCGACGAGGCACTGCTGCCCTACCCGCGCAATGTGTTCGATGGCTACCGCATCCTGCAGGAATATTTTGTGTTCCCGCAGCGCTTCCACTTTTTCAGCCTGACCCGACTTGCCAAAGTCTGGCCGGCCGTCACCACCGGGCAGATTCGCTTCGAATTTCAGTTCTCGCGGCCGATGCCGGTCAATACACACCTGCGCACCAGCGACCTGCATCTGTTCTGCGCGCCGGCAGTCAATCTATTCCGCCACGATGCCGAGCCCATCATGCTGGATGGGCGCAGCCAGGAACGCCGTATCAGCCCCACTGGCATCCGTCAGGATGCGTATGAAATTTTCAGTGTCGACCACGTGGCCGGTTGGGACGCCGCCGACAAGGAACGTAAAGGCGATCCATTGCGGCGCTTCACCCCGTTCGAATCGTTCCAGCATGAGATCGAACATGCCCGGGGCCGCACGGCGCTGTATTTCCGCACGCATATCGAGGAGTCCCACGGGCGAGAAGGCTTGCGTCATCGCATCGCCTTTGTGCGCGGCGATGAAAGCCTGTATATCGGCGAAAACGAAGCAGCTTCGATCGAATTGACCTGTACCAACCGCGACCTGCCGCAGAGGCTCGGTGTCGGGGATGTGTCGCGGTCTACCGAGGCCACACCCTCGTTTGCCACCTATACCAATCTGATTGCGCCAACGCGCAGCTACCGACCGGTGTTGGACAGCAGCCTGCACTGGACGCTGATTTCCAACCTGTCGCTCAACTACCTGTCATTGCTGTCGGCCGAGCCGCTCAAGGCGGTCATCCGTGCCTATGACTTTGCCGCACTGCACGATCTGCAACAGGCCCGCGCCACCCGCAAACGCCTCAACGGCATCCAGGATGCGGTAACCAAGCCCATCGACTGGCTGATGAAAGGCCTGCCGGTACGCGGCGTGCAGACGCGCTTAAAACTGGACCAGGAGGCTTTCCTCTGCGAGGGCGAGCTGTACCTGTTCGCCAGTGTGCTTTCGCACTTCTTCGCCCTGTACGCGAGCATCAACTCCTTCCATCGACTGGAAGTGATCAATACCACTAACAACGAGCGCTACGAATGGCCACTCTTGACCGGCAGACAACCCGTGATCTAGCTGACCTGCTGCTGGCCGACGCGCGGAACTATTCGTTTCACCGTCTGCTGGAGCACCTCCACGCCTTGCATGGCGATGACCTGGAAGCACGGCCCCTGAGTGATGCGGTGCGCCGTCGCGTACGCCTGCAAAGCCATGCGGGGCTGGGTTTTCCGGCCTCGGACGTCGTGGAAGCCGCACGCATTGAGGAAGATCACGAAGAAGTGCGCTATCGCTTGCAAACCAGCTTCTTTGGCCTGCACGGTACGGATTCGCCACTGCCCGGTTACTACCTTGATCGCCTGGCCTACGAGCAGGCCCAGCAGCGCGGCATTCGTCCGGCGTTCATGGACTTTTTCAATCATCGTTTGCTGACGCTGCTGCACACCAGCTGGCGCAAGTACCGCTACTACGTTCGCTTCCAGGCCGAGGCCACCGATCGTTTTTCGCGTTACGTTTTCTCGATGGTCGGCCTGAATGACAACGACCTGCGCGGTACCACCCCGCTGCCATGGGGCCGATTGCTGAGCTTTGCCGGTTTGATCGCCAACCGCAGCCGCTCGCCGTCGGTGGTGTCCGGCATCGTCGAACATTGTTTCGACCTGCACGGCGTGCATATCCGTGAGTTCGAGGCCCGCTCGGTGAGTTTTGCACAACGCCAGCGCCTGGCGCTGGGCAAAGCCAACGGCACCCTGGGCAGCAACTTTGTGGTGGGTGATCGCAGCAAGACCCGCGCCAGCAAGTTCACCCTGGTGATTCCCAACCTGACCCAGGCACGCTTTCGGCAGTTTTTGCCCAGCGGCGATCAGTTCGGGCGCTTGCGCCAGTTGATGGATTTTCTGCTGCGCGATGCCACCGCCTACGACCTGGAACTGGGGCTACGCGAAGAAGATGTACCGCCGTTCAACCTGCAACGCGCCAGTGGCACTCACCTGGGCTGGACCAGTTTTATCGAGCACCAGCAACAACGCCATCGCGCCGTAGTGCGGATTCGGGGGCGCGCATGAAGCTGACCCTGGTTATCAGTAATCCCGCGCAGTTGCTGCACGGCTATCTACCCAGTCACCGCTTTGGTCCGCAGGGCGGCAGCATTGGCAGTGCCGCAGCGAATTGGCGTCTGGTGGATCGTCAGAACAGTGTGCGGCCTAACCACTGCGATATCCGCGTGGTCGAGGGGCGCTTTTGTGTGATCGACCGCAGTGGCTGCACCTACGTCAATGGCCATGATCTGCCGGTGGGTTGCGACAGTGCGATAGCACTCAACGATGGCGACTTCTTGCAAGTGGGCGCCTATCGAGTGGCCGTGCAGTTTGGCGAACATGCGCCAGGGCAACGCTCGCTCGAAGCGCTGTTCAGTGGCCGCCCGGATGGCCTGCTGGAGTGGCACCTGGAGGACGTAACGAACCTTCCACTGGCCGAAGTTGCACCTGTGGTTTGCCCGGAATTCGAACGCCTTTGCCAACCCGTTGATTTAAGCGAGCAAGGCGATCCGCTGCGAGCGATGCATAAAGCGCCGCCGCCCAAACCGCTGGCGGATATTAGCGCGCCCGCACACAAGCGCAGCTTCAGCCTGTTCAGCAACCTGCGCCTATGCACCTTGTTGTTGGCCTGCCTGGCCCTTGGCGGCTGCACCATGCTCGGCAAGATCGGCCAGGTGATCTGGACCCCTTCTATCCCGATCGGCGGCCCCGACGATCAGCCCAGCCGCTACTCCCTCAGCCTGCACGCCAGCGATAACGTCAACCCGCGCCTGATCAGCACCGGCACCGCACCGGTAGAGGACGAAAACCGCTCGCCTTACACCCTTAACGTTCAGGCCGCCAGCCCGCAGGCGCTGACGGACAAAGTACAAACCCTGCTCAACCATCTTTACGAAACCGTGCCAGCGCAATCGTTGCTGACCGTTGAGCCCACGCCTGCGGAGCAAATGTCGCCCATCGAAGACGCGCTGCTCGGCGCTTACGACGCCCAGGGCGTGAGCCTGACCACCCCATGGGGCAGCCCGGCGCTGGAGCATGTCGCCACGCCGATCGCCTTCAAGGTGCTGCAACTCACCGATGACTCGCTGCTGGTCAACGCCAGCTCCGAAGCCCTGGCCGAGGACCTGAAAAAGACCTTGGGCAGCACCTACATTCGGGCCGACGACTACCTGCTCCAGCCCGGCCAATTCAAGTTCATCGACCTGCGTGCCCTGGATGAAGACACGCGTTTTATCGCGGTGATCGCCAACTACCACAGCAGCGACGTCGGCCAGTGGAAACAGCGCCTGCGCGTCGAGCCCAAAGGCCGCCAGTACGCAGTACTGGTGCAGCTGGACGCCACCCAGGTCAGCCTCAAGGGAGAAACCCGATGACGCCCCTTTCAGCCGCCTTTGCCCCGAGTAATTACTGATGAGTTCACGCAACCCCGTCATCTGGCATGAAGGTTTGTTCGTCAAACCCCAGCACTTCCAGCAACAGGCCCGCGCCGCTGAAGCCGCCGTGCATCAGCGCCTGCACAGCCTCAACGACGCCCTCTACGGCTTCAGCGAACTGACGCTGAACACCGAATACCTGAGCTTCGGGAAAGTCGCCATTACCCAGGCACGCGGGATCATGCCCGACGGCAGTGTCTTCGATATTCCCCACGACCTGGCGCCACCCTCCCCGCTGGAAATCGCCGACAGCAGCGCGGTCAACCAGATCGTTTACCTGGCGCTGCCACTGCGGTCCAACGGCGCCCTTGAAGTGCGCTGGCCCGACCAGTATGGCAACAGCCGCTACATCGCCCGCCGCGAGGAAATCCGCGATACCCACAGCGATGACGGCGATCAGGTCGGCATGGACCTGGCCGTGCCCAACCTGCAACTGATGCTCGAACGCAGCGACCGCAGCGCCTTCACCGGCATCGCCCTGGGCAGAATCAAAGACAAGCGCCCCGACGGCAGCCTGGTGATGGACGAACATTTCTACCCCACCAGCCTATCCTTGCAAGCCGTGCCAGCACTGCATCGCTACCTGGGCGAAATCGCCGGGTTGATGCGCGAGCGTGCCAAGAACCTGGCCCAGCGTATCGGCTCACCGGGGCAGTCGGGGGTGGCCGATGTCACCGACTTCAACCTGCTGCAAACCCTCAACCGCTTGTTCCCGCTGTTCCAGCACCTGGCCCGCCAACGCCAGGTTCACCCGGAGCGGCTGTATATCGCCCTCGCCCAAGCCTGCGGTGAGCTGGTGACCTTTACCGATGAGGGCCACCTGCCCCAGGAATACCCGGCCTACCAGCACGACAACCTGCGCGAATCCTTCCAGGTCCTGGAGCACACCCTGCGCCGCGCCTTGGGCACCGTGCTGCAACCGCGCGCGGTGTCGTTGCCGATCGTCGATCAGAAGTACGGTGTGCGCAACGCCGCATTGAACGACAAGCGTCTGCTGGACAACGCCGAATTCATCCTTGCCGTGCGCGCTGAACTGCCGGCGGAGACCCTGCGTCAGCAACTGCCCCGGCAGATCAAGATCAGCTCCACCGAAGGCCTGGAGCAACTGGTCAGCCTGCAACTGCCGGGCATTCCACTGCGGCCGCTGCCAGTGGCGCCGCGGCACCTGCCATTCCATGCAGGTTTCAGCTACTTCGAACTCGACCGCCATCACCCGGCCTGGCAAAGCCTGAGCAGTGGTAGCGGGTTCGGTTTCCATATTGCCGGTGAATTCCCGGAGCTGGAGTTGCAGTTCTGGGCGATCAGGAGTGAGAGAGATGAATGACGTCAAGAACAGCGCCGGCCCTGAGTCGGACACCAATAGTCCAGTGTTTGATGAGCTGGTGCAGCACGTTAGAAGCAAGCCGGAATCTGTAGAAACAGCTCCGCCCAAACCAAAGCCTGCACCATTGCTCGCAGACCCCGAATTCGACATCCGCGGCGTGGCCTGGAACCCACTTTGCGATGCCGCCACGCCGCTGATTGGTCTGGTCATTCGCCTGCGCCGTCTGGACCACCACCATGACGTGCCTGCGTTGTACCAAAGCGTCAGCAACCAGATCACCGCGATCATGGAAGAAGTCCGCCAGCTCGACTACGACGCTGGCATGCTCAAGGCCTACTCCTACAGCCTGTGCCTGTTGGTGGACGAGGTGGTCATGCGCACCACCTGGGGCAGGCTCTCCACCTGGAGCGCCCGCTCGCTGCTCAGCCAGTTCCACGGCGAGACCCGAGGCGGCGAAAAATTCTTCACCATCATGAACAACATGATCCCCGAAGCAGCCAGGTACCAGCATGTGCTGGAGTTCATGTACCAGTGCCTGATCTCCGGCCTCAAGGGCAAATACGGCGCCCACAGCAAGGGCGATGACGAAATCCAGAAAATCATCGACCAGCTGCACGGCCTGCTGCGCCCCCTGCGCGGCGAAACACCCAAGCGCCTCACCGACCCGCTGACCAACGTCGCGCCGCGCAACTACCGGATCAAACGTGCCTGGCCATTGTGGACGCCGTGGGCCATGGCCGCCGTCGTGCTGACCGTCGCCTACACGATTTACTCGATCCGCCTGAACACCATCACCCAGCAGGTGCTGGTGTCGCTGGAGCGGGTGCTGCACCTGTAACCGATTTTCAGCGCGCTCATGCCGAGCGCCTGCAAAGCCATGGCCGCTGGCCATAAACCGCGACCGCGTGGTCGCTCAATCATCACGACAAGGAGCTTGTCATGCCAACACCCGCGTACATCAGCATTCACGGCAAAAACCAGGGGCATATCACCAAAGGCGCGTTCACCGCTGACTCGGTGGGCAACGTCTTTGTGGAAGGCCACGAAGACGAAATCCTCGCCCAGGAAATCGACCATCAAATCGGTGCCCCAACCGACCCGCAAAGCGGTCAACCCACCGGACAGCGCGTGCATAAACCGCTGACCTTCACCAGCTCGCTTAATAAAGCCTCGCCACTGCTCTATCAGGCCCTGGCCACCGGCGAAATGCTGCCGACCGTCGAGGTCAAGTGGTTCCGCACCAACCTCGATGGCAAGCAGGAGCACTTTTTCACCACCAAGCTGGAAGAGGCCACCGTCGTTGATATCCATACCGTGCTGCCCCACGCCCAGAACAGCGACAACTCCAACTACACCCAACTGATCAAGACCAGCCTGGCGTATCGCAAGGTCAGCTGGAGTCATGTTGTGGCCGGCACCGAAGCCTCGGACGACTGGCGCAAGCCGGCAGCAGCGGGCTAAGCGCGTACCCAGCTCCGCCGCTGCAGCTCGCGCAGCGGCGGAGCCTTCACTGACTTGAAACCTATAAGGAGGCTCTATGCCTGCCGTCGTACTGGTCGGACACGACCATGATTGCCCTTTGTGTGGCCCCACCACCGTCGACAGCGGTGCCCGCAACATGACCGTCAATGGCAAAGCCGTCGCCCGTGTCGGCGACACCCTCGGATGCGGCGCCGTGATCACCAGCGGCTCACGCTCTATGACCGTCGAAGGAAAAGCCGTGGCCCGGGTTGGCGACACCACCGACCACGATGGAAAACTGGAAAACGGTGATAGCAGCTGGTTGATCGACTGACATTTACATACTGAAATGGAGGCCCCATGCCCCGTCAAAGCGACCTGCGTTACACCTTCGAACCGCTGCGGGGCGATCCCTTCGAAGTGGTCTCGTTCACCCTTGAAGAAGGCTTGTCCCAGCCCTTCAAACTCGAACTGGAACTGGTCAGTCACCACCCCGCTATCGACTTCTACCGCATGCTCGACCTCGCCGCGGTGTTCACCATTTGGCGCGACGACACCCCGGTACGCTACGTTCATGGCCTGGTCAGCCTGTTCCAACAGGGCGATACCGGTTTTCGCCGAACCCGCTACACCGCCGTGGTCGAACCGACCCTGAAGCGTTTCGACCTGCGCTCCAACTGGCGCATCTTCCAGGCCCAGACCGTGCCCGAGATCATCACCAGCATGCTGGCCGAGCACAAACTGACAGACATCCGCAGCGAAATCTGCTTCGAGCACCAACCCCGCGAATACTGCGTGCAGGCCGGCGAAACCGACCTCGACTTCATCGCCCGCCTCGCCGCCGAAGAAGGCCTGCTCTACACCTTCGAACACCGCGCCGACGGCCACACCCTCGTGCTCACCGACCGCGTCGGCGGTCTCGGCACCATCGGCACCCACACCGACTGCCCGGTGATCTACCAGCCCATGGGAGGTGGCGACTCCAAGGAACCAGCGTTAAACCGCTTCCACTACACCGAGCAAGTACGCACCGCACGCCAGGTGCAGCGCGACTACACCTTCACCCACCCGCGCTACGACCAACAGCACACCGCCACCGGCGATCAGGACTTGAAAAACCAGCACAAGGACTACGAACGCTACGACTACCCCGGCCGCTACAAACGCGACATTGCTGGCAAGCCCTTCACCAAGACGCGCCTAACGGCGCTACGCAACGACGCCAAGCTGGCCCATGTCGAAGGCGACGATGAACGCCTGCAACCGGGGTTGGCCTTCGATCTCAACGATCATCCCCGCGAAGACTTCAACGACCGCTGGCGCACCATCGCCATAAAACACGAAGGCAAGCAGCACACCAGCTTGCAGGAAGAATCGTTCGGCAGCGGCCTCGGTACCTCTTACTCGTTGAAAGCCAGCGCCATCCGCTGGACCTCGGATTGGAAAGCGCCGCTGCCCCCCAAACCCTGCATCGATGGCCCGCAGATCGCCACGGTAGTTGGCCCGCCGGGGGAAGAGATCTATTGCGATGAATGGGGCCGGGTCAAGGTGCAGTTTCCATGGGATCGTGCGGACAAAAACAACGACCACAGCTCGTGCTGGATCCGCGTCACCCAAGGCTGGGCCGGGGCGACCTGGGGCTCCATCGCGATCCCGCGTGTAGGTCAGGAGTTAGTGATCAGCCACCTGGACGGAGATCCAGACCAGCCGATCGCCACTGGGACCGCCTACAGACAGACCAACCTGCCGCCCTACGAGCTGCCTAAACACAAGACGCGGATGACCATCAAGAGCCGCACCCATAAGGGCGAAGGTTTCAATGAGCTGCGCTTTGAGGATGAGCTGGGCCAGGAGGAAGTTTTTATTCATGCCCAGAAAGACCAGAACACGGTGGTGAAGAACAACCAGAGCCTGACTGTTGGAGCGGACAGAACCAAGAGTATCGGTCAGGACGAGAACGTCAGTATCGGTCGAAATCGTGTACGCGTGGTGAGGACCAACGACACCGTGAAAGTCGGTGGCAACAAGAACGACACGGTAGCCGGCGAGTACGAGATCGAAGTCGGCGGCACGCTGCGTTTGAAGTGTGGCAAGACGCTCATTGAGCTACATGCAAACGGCAAGCTGAACATCACCTGCGAGGACTTCAACATCACTGGCGCGCAAACCGGCCAGATCAACACGCTGGGCGCAAATCTCGACCTTAACCCGGAAGGTGGGTCGGCCGGTGCTGCTGCAAATGGGCAAGACGGTGGTGCACTGAAGGCCAGTGTCGATGGGCATTTCGAATAGCCCCCACCTTTCCCATTACCCAACTATCAAAGAAAAGGACGCGCCTGCAATGGCTGATTATCTGACCCACGATGTAATCCTTGATTTTGCCGATGAAACGCCCGAGGACTCGACGCTGAACGTCCTGCGCTTTCAAGCGCGAAATACCACGCTGGTGATTGCCCGCAGTCCCGTTGGTAAACATCAGACCCTGGATGAAGCACTGACGGCCCAGCTGGATCAACTGCGCAACAAGACCCAAGCATTGAGCATCACACCGGCACAAATCACTCACCTGGGGCACCAGCAGCAAGTGGAGGGCCGAGAAATGGCCGTCCAGTTCATGACCGGTGACAAGCCTAACTTCCAGTTGCAAGTCGCCTGCCTGATTCCCGGGCAACACCGCATGCTGGTCCTCAACTACAGCAAACAAGGTCCATTAAGCGACGGCGACATCACCCACTGGCGTGCAATCAAGCAAACGCTGCGCTTTTCCTAAGCTTTTCCGCCCCTAAGAAACCGGTTCTCGATTAGCAAGGAGCTTCTTGTCAATGGCACAAATTGTCCACGCCGCCCGGCAGGGTGACGCCATTCTTCACCCATCACTCATAGCTGAGTTAATCAGTGCAACAGTGGAAGCAGTCATCTATGGGGCGGCTGCGCTGGCGGTGACGGCCGTTGTTTGCCTTGCAGTAGTGGGTACCGTGTTCACGGGTGGCGCGGTAGGCTTCGCCATCGGAATAGCGGCAGGCGCTGCGGTAGGCGCCATGAGTTCGATTCCCATAGGCGAGGATCGAAGTATCGGTGACGCCATCTCTGACTTTAGCGATTCAATTGGCAACGCAATAGACTCACCGGACGTCTATGGCGAAATCAAAAGCGGCTCCAAAAATACCTTTATCAATGGCAAACCCGCCGCTCGCGCTGCGGCGGTCAGTTCCCCCAATGGGTCTGGAGAAGAGGAAAAAGGCGAGGAGCCTTCCGTTCTGGAGAACGTAAGTGCGATAGCCCAAACAGCTCTGGGATTTGCATTTCCACCCTTCAAGTTGGTCAAAGACTTCTTTGACACGGTTCATCAGATATTCAACCCACCAGTAACAACACCAGCAGCCCCGGGGTTCACCCCCAAGGAAGAAGACAAGATCACCTGCACCCGTCATCCCCCCATGCCTGAGACCTACATCGCACAGGGCTCAGACAAGGTGCAGATCAATAGTCGGCCGGCGGCACGCTCGGGAGATAAGGCCACCTGCGATGCCACCATCGATGTGAACGCAAACGTCTCTCCCAATGTGCGTATTGGCGGCGGAACAGTGACGGTTCGGAACATTCACAATGGCAAAAGCAAGACTGCGCAGATCGCGGGGATTGTTGCGGCACTGCTTATATCCAGACGAATGGGGGCTCGCTCTCGCCGCTCTTCAAAAGCGAAAAATAACAGATCCACAATCTGTGATCGCGTAGGCGAACCTGTGCATATTTCCACCGGTGGCAAAGTCCTCGACGGTGCAGAAGACGTCGACTTCAGCCTACCTGGGTTGCTGGGCATCGATTGGGCCCGAAGCTACGACAGCAACGACTCCCGAACCGACGGTATTTTCGGTCGGGGCTGGAGCGTTCCCTATGAGGTGGAAATCGCTCGTGTCCCGCATCCCCACGGCGGCGAGCTATGGATCTACGTCGACGAGACAGGCAACCGCCTGGAACTCGGCCAACTCATAGCCGGCAATGCGTTCGTCAGCGCCATCGATGGCTTGGCCTTCTTCCAGCTAGAGGATGGTCGGACCGTTGTCGAAGACATCTACGCAGGGCGTTATCAGGTTTTCCAGTCTGATCCGCATAACCCGCAACGCTCGCGACTGATCCGCTTGGGCGACCGCAACCTCAACGTCCTCGACATGTTGTACGACGAACAGGGCCGCCTGCACTTCCTCGTCGACAAGTACAGCCAAACCGTAGTACAGCTTCACTACGATCAACAACACCCCAAGCGTGTCGGCAAAGCGTCCCGTGTATTCCTGAAGGCCGGCGAAAACCCCAGCATCGAGCGCAACAAGACGCTGGCCAGCTATCGCTACACACGCAGTGGCCAGTTGCATGAAGTGTTGGACGCGACCGACCACGTGGTCCGCCGCTTCACCTACACCGCCGAGGGCTACCTGAACAGCCATCAGGTCGCTAGTGGCGCCGTTCGCGAGTACGAATGGGCACGCTTTGCCATCCCCAAGAACCGCCCCACACCCAAGCGTGCAGACGGCACCGGGTACCAACTTCCGCCACTATTGGAGCCACAACCCGACCACGAATGGCGCGTCACCCGCCACTGGGGCAGCGATGGGGAAGAGTATCGATTCGAATACGACCTGGAACGGGGCGAGACCCACGTCACCGACAACCTCGGTCGTCAGGACCATTACTATTGGGGCCCGTTCTACGAGATCTACAAACACATCGACCCCCTCGGCAATTGCTGGCAAGAGGAAATCATCGCCGGTCAATTAATGAAGAGTGTCGATCCACAGGGCGGTGAATGGCACTACAGTTACGATGACATTGGCCGCCTGACAGAGACGCGCGATCCATTGGGGCGTAGCGAACACATCCGCTACCTGCGGCACTGGGCATTGCCGGTGGAAGTCACCGACACTGCCGGGCACACATACCGTTCCCGCTACGACGCCCAGGGCAATCTGTTGTGGGAAGCGGATCCGCTGGGCCGCAAGACCCACTACCAATACGACCCCGAAGGCCGGGTGGTACGCATCACCGACACGCTGGACAAGACCAAGTACCTGAGTTGGAACGTGCACGGCCAGTTGCTCAGCTATCGCGACTGTTCCAATGCGCAAACGCTGTACCACTACGACACCGACGGACGCCTGTGCGAAAGCATCAACGCCCGCGGCGAGCACACTCATTACCGTTACGACGCCCGTGGTTATCTGATAGAAAGCCAGCGCCCGGACGGGCGCATCGATCGCTACGATATTGACGCTGCCGGCCAACTGACCGCCTATACCGACCCAGCCCAGCGCACCACCCGCCTGCGTTACGACCGCAGTGGTCGTCTGATCCAGCGGGTTGACGCCCTCGGCCATAGCGTCGACTTTGGCTATGACGCCTATGGTCGCCTGCTGCACTTGAGCAATGAAAACCGCGAACGCTACCGCTTCGAATGGGACGTGCTGGACCGCCTGCTGGCCCAGCAGGACCTGGATGGCAGTGGGCGCATCTACCAGTACAACCCGTTGGACGATGTCACCGCCATCCACCACATCCCCGCGCCGAATGCCGAACCTGAGCTGGATGGCAAGGACAGCGCCGAACCGCACAGGCCACTGGTACATCATTTCGAGCGTGACGCCCTCGGCCGCCTGATCCGCAAACGCACCGACGATGGCATCACCGAGTATGCCTATGACACTGCCGACAATCTGCTGACGATCAACTTCACTGACATACGAGGTGACCAGCAGCGGCTCGACTACACCTACGATGCCCTCGGTCAACTGCTCAGCGAAACCAACAGCGCCGGCCTTCTGCAGTACGACTACGATGAACTGGGCAACCTGCAAACCCTGACCCTGCCCGATCAGCGCCAACTTAACCACCTGTACTACGGCAGCGGCCACCTGCATCAAATCAACCTGGGCGGCCGGGTGATCAGCGATTTCGAGCGAGATGCACTGCACGACGAAGTGCTGCGCACCCAGGGCAGTCTGCTGACCCGCACGCGCTACGACCGCAGCGGCCGCCTCAGCCAGAAAGCCTTGCACTATCAGCAGGTGGCCCGCGAGGTGCTGCCGCTGTTGCAGAAGGACTACCAGTATGACGCCAGTGACAACCTGGTGGCCGAGATACTGACCCAGACCCAGCGCCCAGGCGCTAATCGCCCGACCCCGGCAGCCAATGACGACAGCCTGATCGGGCGCTTTCATAACCAGTCCTCGACCGGCAGGTCCTATCAAGGCAGTGCCCAATACGGCTACAACCCCGTCGAGCAAATCCAGAGCGTGCACCGCAGCAGCCCTGGGTTGCTGGGCCAGCACATCGAGAGCCTCAACTACGACCCAGCCGGCAACCTGTTCGACGGCTACCGAGTCAACGGCCTGATCAAGCACAACCGCGTACATGTGTATCAGGACAAACGTTATCGCTATGACCGCTTTGGGCGGCTGAGCGAAAAGCGCATCGGCAGCAGCCGGATCCAGCACTTCGAATACGACGCGGAACACCGGCTGACCTGTATCCGCCAGCAGCAGGGATCAATGGCCCAGCGCATTGTTTTCAATTACGACCCGTTGGGGCGACGCATCAGCAAGCGGGTGTACAACAACGATGCCAGCGAACCCAATAATCGCACCCTGTTCCACTGGCAAGGCTTGCGGCTACTTGGAGAGGTGCAGGACGGTAGGCCCAGCCTGTACGTGTATGCCGATCCGGGTAGCTATGAGCCCCTTGCCCGTCTTGATGGCAAACCGGGTAGCGAGGCGGTCTTCTACTTCCACACCAACCTGGCCGGGCTGCCGGAACAACTGACCGACACGGACGGCACCACGGTGTGGCATAGCGAATACCAGGCGTGGGGCAGGACGCGGGATGAGTGGCATGATCAACAACCGGGACGTGAGCAGAACCTACGTTTTCAAGGGCAGTACCTTGACCGCGAAACCGGGCTGCACTACAACACCTTCAGGTTTTTTGATCCGGATGTGGGGCGGTTTACCCAGCCGGATCCGATTGGGTTATCAGGCGGACTTAATCTTTACCAATACAGTCCAAATCCACTTACCTGGATCGACCCGCTCGGCTGGAAAACTTATAACACAATGGAATCAAAAGATGGCTTCCAAAAACACCATATAATTCCACGCAAACTTGCCGATCACGATGCACTGAAGGCATCTGGCATGAACATTCATCAGAGATCCAATATCATATACCTTCCAACCGACGGTAAATATCATAAAACACGCACAATCCACAATGGCCCACACCCTGGCTACACAGCAAACATAAAACGACAACTGGACGCTATCGATCAGTACGGGAAAAATAATGGCTGGAAAAAAGCAGACTACGCCAGAGCAATAAATACTATAATCTCGGAAGAAAGAAAAGGCTTACGCACAGGAAGAACATATTTAAACGCACGTTCAATAAGGGGCAATCCTTGTGACTAAACTTTATCTACTTGAAATATCTAACAACTACCCAGAAAGCCACTGGTTTAAATTCAAACACCCCGAAGGGGTTGACGCTATTGAGTTCAGCCAATCAAAAAAAATTGATACTGAAATAGAAACTACATTTGAGAAGAATTCAAAAAAAACCTCATCAAAAATACTTGAGCATGATTTCTTCTTCAGCGATGGGCCTAATTTCATCTCACCAAAATTTAGTGACCTGATTCGCTCTGAACAAATAACAGGACTTCAGCTTATGGCAACGTCTATTGCAATAAACAAGGAGATCCATACCGGATATAATATTTTTGTAGTCACAAACAAGCGCAACTGCTTCAACGAAAAAAAGTCATCCTTCGAACCATTACTCCCCTACTTACCCGACGGCCCCAGAAAATATACGAGCATTTCACTGGACCAAATGACCACGCATGACACAGATGTCTTCCGAGCCCAGGAAGATTTCACGCGAATTATCGTATCACAACGATTCAGAGATCTTTGCTTAAGCAACAACTTAAACGGACTTAAGTTCGTAGAGTAGAAGCAAAACACCTGTTCATCTATTCAACAGGGCGGATACATTAAAAGGGGCTCTCCAGACATAAAACATTTTTGCAGACTTGCGAGAACCAACTGGAGGGTGCTGGCAGACTCGGTCGTAAGGACCCCTTACTATTGGGGCCCGTTCTACGAGATCTACAAATACATCGACCCCCTCGGCAATTGCTGGCAAGAGGAAATCATCGCCGGTCAATTAATGAAGAGTGTCGATCCACAGGGCGGTGAATGGCACTACAGTTACGATGACATTGGCCGCCTGACAGAGACGCGCGATCCATTGGGGCGTAGCGAACACATCCGCTACCTGCGGCACTGGGCCTTGCCTGTGGAAGTCACCGACACTGCCGGGCACACACACCGTTCCCGCTACGACGCCCAGGGCAACCTGCTCTGGGAAGCGGATCCGCTGGGCCGCAAGACCCACTACCAATACGACCCCGAAGGCCGGGTGGTACGCATCACCGATGCGCTGGACAAGACCAAGTACCTGAGCTGGAACGCGCATGGCCAACTGCTCAGCTATCGCGACTGTTCCAATGCGCAAACGCTGTACCACTACGACACCGACGGACGCCTCAGTGAAAGCATCAACGCCCGCGGCGAGCACACTCACTATCGGTATGACGCTCGCGACTACCCGATCAAAAGCCAGCACTGGGACCTCTCAGGCACCGCATAGGACCCGATCCGCGGTAGCGTCCCCCCATCGCGTTTTTTCCACCTCTTTTGAAAGATCGCTCCTACACCTTCGCCGAACACTTCCGACGGCCCCATCTGAAATACTCAGCAGTCACGAAAAATGACGAGCCCTTTTCTACAATAAACGTTATGTATTCAGTTGTTCTGGGCAAGAAGCCCACGTCTCCATTCACCTCATGAAGAACTTGGATCATGCTAAATACCTCATTTTTTCCCTCATTACGTACCGCCATCGGTACAGCCCTGCGGCCTCGACAACTCAATCGAGAAGAAGAGCGCCTGGTCCACTACTACCGTTGCTTGTCGGAACAGGATCGTGAAGCAGTGCGCTGCCTGATGTTTGCGGTCAGGGAAACCAGCGAGGCGAACACCCTCACCCATAAAAAGTGACACCATCATGGGTCAGCGAACGATGACGTACCTGCGGGTTGGAGATCTAGCCGGCAGCCTGTCGCCAACACCCTCGCGATTGTTTTTCCTACCCAGCCAAAGCACGCCTGCCGCCCCCACAAGCAACGCCATCACGTGCGTGTTTGTGACCTCGCCGTCGGAACGTTCGACCTTGCTAGAGTACCAAGCCCCATCGCCGTGGAGGATCTTCATACCCCCATGCCCGCCTTCGTCACCCTCCAGCCACGATTTCCCTTTGGCGGCCTGACCATATCCCCCTGTGTCGACGCCCTGATCCGACAGGATCTACTCGACCCGCTTCCCTACGAGCGCCGGCAAATCTGCGACGATTGGGGCGATGTGTGCGCAGAACATTGGCGCTACAACGACGCGGCTCTGCAACTCGGAGGTTACCTGCAGTCGTCCTACGTCATCAGTGACGGGTTGAACCTCTGTGTCTTCACGGAAGCGGACCGGAACCTTACGGCGGTATTTCTGCTGGCTGAGTACGGGTCGCCAGCAACGTCCCAGGCGGTCAAACCCTTGAAGATCGCAGTACGTCAACGGCGCCTTGGCCGCGTCAACCTTCATCCTTCCGTCATCCCAAGGGACGCCCGCCATTGCGGTTGGGGAGTCCTGCTGTTGCAAGGGGACCATCATGTCATTGCTCTTCAAAGGCAACGATCTGAAACCGGTGCTGGCGGAGGCTATCGCTAATCAACGTTCCATCGTTCTAGTCAACAACCAGAGGGTTTACTGGCTTGCCGAACGCGGCGAACGCCAACCCAATGGCCGGCAAAAGCGGATTGCCTATGCGGTCGGCTGCAACCCCGATGTCGACGCGTTCGACGACTGGTGGCCGCTGGCCCGCAAGGAGCTGGGCGGCACGGTTTCAGTGAGCATTTCGACCCGCAGTCGGAGGCGTTCATGCGCATCGTCAACGGTGAGCACGATATGGCACTTGGCGCCACGGCGACCTACCTGACGCTATAGGCCATCTTGCCATAAAACAATCTAACACCAGACTTTGAGTCCCCGCATGCCGTGGAGCTCTGTGCTATGTGCTCTCGCATGGGCGCATATGCATCGCTACTCGCTTGTCTCCCGAAACTTCTCCCCCAGCCCCGTCCCCAGCCACTGGGCATTGACGCTCAGCAACCGTGCAATCCTATCGAGCCACGCGTGTGGAATGCCCCGCGAAAACCAATTGGTCAACCGCTGAGGGGTGACCTTCAAGAACAGTGCGAAATCCATTGGCGAGATCTTGCACTCACTCAACAACATCCGCAGACGCACGCCGGAACATTCGGCGCTGACCGCCCGAAGCGTCATTGATCGTCGCCCCGCACACGCTTCTTTCCCTTGCTCAAAGACCATTCCTTGCTCCTTGTGTAACGCCATATCTTTCTTCGCCCCATTCACAACGCGGACTCATTGAGTATAAACATGGCGTCCATCAGGTCCAGTTCCTATGCCGCAAAGCCCACCCCAACGCGACAGCCACGCCTGCTGTAGCCGATTTCCTTCAACCTCAGAACAGTCTGCCGTGGGTTCCGTCTCGATTTCTTCCAGGTGATTGTGAGAGCAATTGTGCGCTCCTAGACTCCGCAGCCGTAGGGCAATCCCCTGCCCCTCGAAGATTCCCACGGCCGGCACGTCGCACCTCGCCCTGCCGCCGCCACTGCAAGGAGCCACACCCATGACCAAGTCCTCGACGCCCCTCCTACTGCTCGCACTGACCAGCCTGCTAACAGGCTGCTCCACCACTCCCAATGTTTTGCAGATGCATAAAGTCACCGCCGAAGCGATTGGCCTCGCCTCCACGGATGAGCTGACCATGGGCCCGGTGACCAAAGGCAAGGAAGACTTCCTGGGCGGTGCTGAACTGACGTTTAAAGCCACAACAGCAAAGGGGCGCGTATTCAACTGTTCGACCTTCATGACCCCGGGCATCCTGCTTGAGCCGCCAACGTACTCGCGACTGACCTGCACCAAGTAAGCCCGATACTCCGGTGCGGGCACCTCGTGCACCGGTGATGCAGATAGATGCAAGCGGGCGCCCAGCAGTCGCCCCATGCCATGGAAAGCGTCCGTGACAGATATTTCTTACAGACCAAACGCATGGACTCGCAGGACGCGTCCTGATTGCTCCCACGTTATTGAAGCCCACGGATGACACTGCCTAGGATGTGCCCACTCGCTCATTTGATTGAGCCTTGGCCCTCCCCGCGTCCCGCGTACACGACAGGAGTCGATTGACCATGTACAACAACATCACCCTCGGTTTGCGAAAGCGCCTGCTCGCCGGTTCGACCTTCGCCCTCTTATCGCTAAGCGCAGCCCCCGCAGTGGCCACCGATTGGTGGATGATCTTTGGCACCGGCGACACGCCTAACAGAGACCTGTTCTTCGCCGATGCACAGTCGGTAAAAGCCACACAACAACACCCGCAAAACACACTGCTGACAGTCGTGCAGGTGTTTGAAAGCCCCAACAGTCCCAACTACGTGAGCTACGCGCTGGAGCTGCAATGCCCGGAGCGACAGCTCAGGGTGAACTCGGCCACCGCCTACCTGCGCGCCGGGGCCACTACGGTGCTGCCGGCGCCTAAACGCTGGGTACCAGTGCCCAAGAGCTGGCTGGAGCGTGGCTATGACTTCGCCTGCGCACCGGGCAAACGCAAGTCCAACGCCATGATGCCGATGGGCGTCGGCTCCATCGACA
This sequence comes from Pseudomonas paralactis, assembly GCF_001439735.1. Taxonomy (GTDB): domain Bacteria; phylum Pseudomonadota; class Gammaproteobacteria; order Pseudomonadales; family Pseudomonadaceae; genus Aquipseudomonas; species Aquipseudomonas paralactis. The sequence continues at coordinate 98,263 of NZ_JYLN01000010.1, read as the reverse complement.
ACGCACAACTGGTAGCGATCACGCAGCAAGGCCTCTTCAATCAGTTGCCGGGTAATCAGCCGATCCGCATTGAATCCAGGAAGAGCAGCACCGAGGACGTGATGCGCGACCTCAACTTCCTCTTGGGCGCACCTGAGAAAAAATGACCTCCGGCGCCAATCGGCACACTTGAACTATGAGTGATCAACATGAAATACACAGGCGCATTGGCCTTGGCCCTCGTGCTGCTGCAGACCGGCTGCGTCAGTTTTGACACCGTCCCGGAAATGTACGCGCGCAGCCAATGGAAAGGCCGCCCGGCGCAGGACGCCATCAATTTCTTTGGTCCACCCCAAAAAATGGATCGCACCGCGGACGACCAGCATGTGGTGATGCAGTGGTACCGCGACACGTCTTACAACAGCAATGAGGTGGTGGCACAAAGCGCGGAAAGGCAGGGCAACGTGATGGTGCACACCAACTATTGGGCAACCGTCAATAACCCGAATCGCTGCATCCTTTCCATCACCGTCGATCAGGACAGGAAGATTGTCGGGTTTGAAGCCGATGAAGGCGAATTGCTGCTCTCCAGTGGCTGCCAGTCGGTCAAGTTTGGGCCGCCTTAGGCAACCGACGCTGAGACAGGCTAGTGGAAACACCTCCTACAAACGTCATGTTTACTCTTGAAGGATCGTCCTCGACAATGAAATCCGTCATCGTCGCCATCGCCCTACCGCTCATTGCAGGCTGCGCAACGCCGAAATATTGGGAGGCCACCGGCGGCAACCCGTCCGACGGGCTTGTGCAACTCTCCTACGTCCATACGCCGTTTGAGTACGGCCAAATCCGGGCATCCCAAGGGTTGGCGATTGCCACGGGGCGCTGCCAATTCTGGGACTACCAACGCGCTGAACCCGCGGGCAAAGAAAAATCCGAGTGTCGCACCATGGGGCCGTTCCACTGCCTGGAAACCACAGTCACTCAGGATTACCGCTGCCTGCAATGACAGCGACCCGGGGGGTCAATTTCCATTAGTCAGACCTATCACGGCCCACCACGCACTCAAGTCCCACTCTTGACCTTACTCCAGACCCGCGTACGCAACCGCTCCAGTTTCAAGGGCAGCGGCTCCAGCGCAAACAGCGTATCGAGCACTGCCTTGGAAGGATAAACCCCCGGATTATCGCGCACCTTCGCATCCACCAGCCCCGTGGCATCCTTGTTGGCATTGGCATAGCTGAGGTAGTTAGACGACGCGGCAATCACCGGCGGGCGCAGCATGTAGTCGATGAACGCCAAGCCTTGTTGTGGGTTGGGTGCATCGTTGAGCAGCACCAGGTTTTCCACCCAGATCGGCGCGCCTTCCTTGGGGATGCTGTACTGGATCCGGCGACCATTACCGGCTGCGTCGGCCGCTTTGCGAGCGTCCATCACGCCCCCCGCCCAGCCGACGACGGCGCAGATATCGCCGTTGGCCAAATCGGTGATAAAGCGCGAGGAGTCGAAGTAGCGAATGTGCGGGCGCAGTTTCAACAGCAGGGCCTGGGCCTTCACATAGTCGTCCGGGTTCTGGCTGTTATAGGGCAGCCCCAGATAGTGCAAGGCGATCGGGATGATTTCAGCGGGTGCATCCAACATGGCTACGCCACACCCTCCCAGCTTGGCGAGATTCTCCTCCTTGAAAATCAGGTCCCAGGAATCCACCGGTGCGTCATTGCCCAGCAGCGCCTGGACTTTGGCTACGTCGTAGCCGATGCCGGTGGTGCCCCACAAATACGGCACCGCAAAGCGATTACCAGGATCGTTGCGGTTGACCTTGGCGAGGATGTCCGGGTCCAGATGGGACAGGTTGGGCAGTTGCGAGCGATCCAGCTCCTTGAGCACGCCGGCCTTGATCAGGTTGGGCAACAGGTCGCCGGTAGCCACTACCACGTCATAGCCGCTGCGCCCGGCCATGAGTTTGCTTTGCATGACCTCGCTGTTGTCGAACACATCGTAGGCCGATTGAATGCCGGTCTGCGCCTGGAAATCCTTCAGCGTAGTGGGCGCGATGAAGTCATACCAGTTATAGATATTGACCTTCGGCTCCGCCGCCTGAGCGCAAGCCATTACGCCGCTGATCACGGCAGCCAGCCCCCATTGCATACATCGAATAGCGATCATCACGAACTCCTGGGCCGGCACCTGCGCGCCAGCTGATTATTGTTATGGAGGGTACAAACGCGGTCAGCGAATCAGCAGTTCACGGCGGCCGTCGGGGTGCTCGACAGCCTCTCCTTGCAGTTGCAGTCGACGATCATTGAGGTAGTGATAATCCCTGCGAGCCGCCTTGATTTGCGCAAGGTCCAGGCTGATCACATGGCGTGTTTCTTCGCGCCCGGCTTCGTACAGCACGCGTCCAAACGGGTCGACCACCGCACTGCCGCCGGCGAATACCAAACCGTCATCGCCCTGCCCTGCGCGGTTGACCATCACGCCGAACAGCTGGTTTTCCTGGGCCCTGGCCATGATCGCGGTGCGATGCACCGGACCGTAGGGGTCCATGTTACCGTTGGTGACGATGATCAATTCAGCACCCAGTTGCGCCAGCGCCCGCGCCGTTTCCGGCAGCTCAATGTCGTAGCAGATCAGCAGGCCGACACGCACGCCGTTCCACAGCGTAGTGACGAAGCGATCGCCGGGTGTGATGTCGGCACGCTCGGAGGGCCACAGATGGGTTTTTCGATACCCTAAAGCGATGCCCTCGGGTGTGATCAATACCGAGGTGTTGTAATAGACGCCCGCATCCCGTTCGACCAAGCCAATCACAACCGACACATTGCGTTGGCGCACCGCCTGTTGCACGGCTTGCAGTGTCGGCCCTTTCAGGGGCTCGGCGACGCTGGCCAACTGTTCGCCACCGACGAAGCCCATCAAATGGGTTTCCGGGAATACCAACAGGTCGGTATCCGCGTTGCAGTTGGCGATGGCCTCCAAGGTGCGTCCCAGGTTATAAGCGGTATCACCGTCGCGGCCGGCTAACTGCAAGAGTTCGATGTTCATGGCAGGTCCTTGGGCAAAATGGAAACCCGAATTTACCCGGGCCTTCAAATGAGTATGGGGTGCGGCGTAATGGGAAAAAATCACTTCAATGGGGTACCCCGCAATGGGTAGTGAAACCAATTTGACCTTGCAGGACGTGGCCTGGCATGACGCGGTCGGGCGGCTGATCGAAAACCTCGACCAACCGCACTTCTGGGCCTCCATGACGCGTTTGCTCGGGCGCTATGTGCCGGTGGACAGCTGGGTGGTGCTGATCTTCAACCCTGGCAGGCCACTGGTACTGGCTGAATCGCCTACGGAGGAAGGTGGCACCGACTCGCTGTTCCAGGACTACCTCAAGGGGCTTTACCTGCTCGATCCCTTTTACCTGGCCAATCGCGAATCACCGCGAAGTGGGCTGTTTCAACTGGACGACGTTGCCCCTGAGTGTTTTGAGCAGACCGATTATTACCAGCGCTACTTTCGCCTGAACGTGGTCGCCGATGAAATCCACCTCAATGTGCAACTCGATCCCCAGCGCACCCTGAGCCTGTCGTTGGGCAGCCGTTGCCGCTTCAGCCAGGAGCAACTGGCGCTGCTGCGATTGATCCAGCCATGGGTGGCCGGCCTGATGCGTCAGCGCTGCGTGTTTGAACAGGCTTCGAACAGCGCGCCGGCAGCAGAGCCGTCAACGGACTGGCAAGAGCGTCTGCTGTCACCGACGTTGCAGATCAGTTCGGCGTTGTCGACCCGTGAGGCCGAGGTGGCGCAACTGATGCTCAGTGGCTGCTCGAACAAAGAGATCGCCCGCAAGCTGGCGATCTCTGCCGAAACGGTCAAGGTGCATCGCAAGCACATGTACAACAAGCTGGGGATCAAATCCCAGTCCGAGCTGTTCCTGTTGTTTCTTCAGGCTCAGGAGTGAACCGGGGCCGTCCAACCCACTTTCGCCATCGCCGCCAGCAGTTGTTCAGGCTTGAGCGCCAGCGCTTGCCGGCCGCGGCCCTGAAGGTCGTTCGCCGCCAGCAAAGCATTGAGAATTGCTTCCTCTACGGCATCCGCTGCGGCAACGAATAATCCAGAGATATAGTCGTTATTGACCATCTGCAAGGCCGTGGTCGGCGGGCCGGATTGCCCGAGATTGGCAACCGGCAAGCCGCTATTGCCCACCGAAAACGCGATGAAGATGTCGCCGCTGTCGTCCTCGGTGCCGCCACCGACCCGCGCCAAGCCGATGCTCGCGCGCTGTGCCAGGCGCGTGCATTGATGGGGCAGCAAGGGCGCGTCGGTGGCGATGGTGATGACGATGGAACCCATGCCAGGCACACCGACATTCACCGGCCCGTCATAAGGCGAAGGGGTATCTTGCAATACGCTGCCCACCGGGTAACCCGCCACGCGCAAGGCGCTGCGTACGCCGTAGTTGGCCTGCACTAGTGCGCCCACGGTCCAGCCGCCCTCTTCTGCGCTCAGCACGCGAGACGACGTACCAATCCCACCTTTGAATTCATGGCAGATCATGCCGTTACCGCCGCCCACGCAGCCTTCCTGCACCGGGCCGCTGCGTGCATCCGCCAATGCCGCATGCACATGCTCGGCCGTGACGTGCTGGTCCCAGATATCACTCAAAATGCCGTCGTAGGTTTCCAGCACCACCGGCATGCACCAGTAGGTGTGCTGCTTGCCCATTTCACGCTCGGCGGCCACCAGTGCATCACGCACCACGCCAACGCTATGGGTGTTGGTGTAGGCAATGGGCGTGGTCAGCAAACCTGCTTCGCGAATCCACTCCAGACCGGTGGCGTCACCGTTGCCGTTGAGTACGTGAACGCCAGCGAAACACGGCGCCAGATGGGCCGCGACAGGGCGCGGCTCGATGATGGTCACGCCGGTATGCATCGAACCATCTGCGCCTTCGGCATTGAGCGTGTGGTGGCCGACGCGAACGCCGGGCACATCGGTGATGGCGTTGAACGCGCCAGGTGTGACCGTGCCAATGGTGATGCCCAGGTCTCGTAAGCGCATGTTTTTACTCTCAATAAGCCCGTGAAGAATTGGCTCAAGTCTAGGTAGTCTGCCAGCCGTTGACGATAACCCACAGTTGTTACCCCCGATGAGTTAGGTCGGCCCCGCTTTGAACGATGGCAAATGAAGCCCGGGGTTTCGGGCATGGTGCCAATCGCACCGGTCCGTATCATTTGCCAAGGAGTGCGGCTGACGACTTATCTGACGCACCACCACTTACAACTCAACAGCCCCATATACATGACTGAAACTTGCAGAAATACCACGCACGAGAAATCAAAAGATTCGAGCACAACGCCAAGATTGCACATCTACTCAACATCAATCATAAGATAGAAGAATCACTACTTCGCCTACAAACTTTCCAGGGTTAAGGGCTACCATGGAGCGGCGTACATAGCTTACGTCCAGGGTCTTTGAAAAATAGCCACCCTGGGATTGAACCAGCCCCAGGGAATAGAAAGTACCCATATTCATAACCGTCGAACCCTCGGCAATCTGTAGAGCAACTGAACCGATATTGCCGCCACCCGATGCAGGGCGGAGCGCTACATACTTGTCGGTTGCCGACCAGTCACTCATATCAACGAGAGCATATTTTACATTGTAAGCAGAAGCACCACCGTCGCACACGGCAGCAACCACCACCGGTGTTGTGCCGGCAATCGCGCCAACCACAGGAATATCAGCGAGTTTTATTTTAGGAAGTGCAATCGTCGTGGCGGACAGAAACAACTTGCACGTTGGACTTTTTGCAGTGACAACTGTTCCAGTTAGCGATGTAAATGCCGACCCTGTGTACACTGCATCCTTAGTAATGCCGGTACTCAGCAGCGTCTCGGCAGAGACATTATACGAACCCGAGTCCAACCTTTTTGTCGCTACCAAGCGGACCCTGACTTTAATTCCATATGTGCTGTATACAGGGGCATTGCCCTTATACTGAGTCAACTCAATGCCCTGATAAGGCAGCCACTGCCCATTGGTATCCGCCACCGCCATAATCAATGAAATACCCGGGACTGACGTATTGAGTAGCGCATAGGTTGTATTTTCAAAGGAAAACACACCGTTCACCGTCAGAGCACTGCTAGTCGTAACGGAGTACGGCCCGGAGCTCGTCAAAGTGCAAGTCATAAGCGTTGGAGTACTTGCTTCGTGCCAGCTCGACGAGATCATCCCCGGCTGGCCTGAATCATGAGCGAAGCTGACGGGTAACTTTAAACTCAAGCTAGTGTAAGTGCAGCTCGTATCCGCCTTGACTTGCCAGCCAAACATAATTAAAGCCAGACCGATACACAGTTGTAGAATTTTCAAGAGGAAGCTCCTTATTAAATTCTGCAGCCCTCAAGCGAACACAAAAAATTCACACAAGACCATTTCGTTTGGCCAGCTCAACCAGATCAATGAGATTGGCCACATTCAACTTGCGCTGCAAGCGGACTTTATAAGTACTGACGGCCTTGTGGCTAACCATCAATTGCCCGGCGACATCCTGATTACCCAAACCACAGGCCAATAGTTTAAGGGCCGTGATCTCGCGGTCTGACAACAGGCTCAGCTGTATACTTTCATGGGTGGCAGCCTCTGAGTTATCGCGCAGTATATGAATCGTATTGGCCGGAAAATAGTTATAACCCGATAGTACCGCTTTACGGCTCCAATCAGTTCATCGAGATTATCGTCCTTGCATACAAACCCGTCGGCATCTGCTTGCAACGCCAGAATTGCAAAATTACGTGAGTCACCAGAGGTCAGAATCAGCACCTTGCTGGAAACAACAATCAATTTCAGATTAGAGATGACCGACAAACCGCCCATTTCGGGAATACTTAAATCCAGTACGACAAGTTCAGGCAGTAATTTACGAATGACCTCCAGCGCGTTAACACCGCTATCGGCTTCAGCCAGGATGCTGTGCCCTTCCCCTTGAGCATTACCCTTACTGCCATGCGCATCAATGGATGATCGTCGACAACGACTATGCTACCCATTACTTTACCTTTCAAAGAGATGCCGATAACAAAATAAACTTGATACCCTGCCACCAAACATGCTGCACGGTGGAATATTGCATTCTCTTGCACTGTGTAAAAAGACAATAAAAAACCATCGGTCAAAGAGTTCGAAAAGTCTACCCGGATCAGCGACTGCTACCACCGCAGGAATCTTAGTAGCGCACCAGATATAACCATAATCGGCGTAGGATTAATCCTACTCATAATAAATCCAGATACTACCCGCAGACCTCCAGACATCAGCAGCTCATGCTGTAAACAGGCTGAAAGCCCAGCACCGTTGACGCTACATGCCCCACTGCGCCTTAACCCGGCCGTGCAGCATGCTGTGATCAACACCTTCTACACTGCTCAGGCCTGCCCCCGTCGCCGAAGGCCTGTTTGTGCCATTGCACGTACTCAAAAGCCAGGGCATAAAGGCCGCCACCGCTATCCGCGCTCTGAGTGAGGTGTCGATGCTGATTCGCTCGACGCAGCACCAAACGCCCACTCATATGCGCGAAGTCGATGGCCATACCACCACTGGTGTGATCCTCGACCCACGGTTTATCGCGGGACTGACGCCGATGACCGCAGCGCAAGCGGGCTCATGACATGTTGCGTCCCTATGAAATGCCCTGGCGTCGCGCCTATGAACTGTACGCGGCCATGGCCTGGGGCGGCGCACTGCTGTGACTGCTGGGAGCCCATCTGGCGGGCGTTTTACCGGCCCCCTGACCTGGCCGCTCAGTGCGGTCGCTCTGCTCATGGCCGTGTGCCAGGCGTGTGCATTGATGGGGCAGCAAGGGCGCATCGGTGGCGATGGTGATCACGATAGAACCCATGCCAGGTACGCCGACATTAACCGACCCGTCATAAGGCGAAGACGTGTCTTGCAATACGCTGTCCACCGGGTAACGCGTAAGGCGCTGCGCACTCCGTAGCTGGCCTGCACCAATGCGCCCACCGTCCGGCCGCCCTCTTCGGCGCTCAGCACGCGAGACGATGTAACAATCCCACTAGTGCATCACGCACCACACCAACGCTATGGGTGTTGGTGTAGGCGATTGGGGTGGTCAGCAAACCTGCTTCGCGAATCCACTCCAGACCGGTGGCGTCACCGTTGCCGTTGAGTACGTGAACGCCAACGAAACACGGCGCCAAATGGGCCGCGACCGGGCGCGGCTCGATGATGGACGTACGATTTATCGCAGCACCCATACGACAGCGACCTCCCCATCGTCAGTAACGTCCTTGGGTCGCCGGGCTTCATCTTATTTTTTCTTGCGCTCGACCTTCTTAGCATAGGCGGATGAAATCAACGCCCGGCACGCTCGGCTTCCACGCCTGTATAACGACCACCCTGTATGTAACGACACTATGGCTGTTTACGGCGATTCAGGTCGCGCGAGCGGCCAGCTCGATCGATACCGTCACCAGCACTCAACGCCTGCAAGACCTCCAACTGAAAAGCTTGCAATCCCAGGCACTTGGAACCCCGGATGCACTGACCGCAACGCCCCTGCCCTTCGCCAATGCGCTGAAGCTGCCGGAAGAATCACCCTGTTTCGTTATCCGCACGGTGGAGTGGAAAGGTGCAGATGATTTCGACTGGCTGGAGCGCGCGCCGGCGATCCTGGGGCAATGTGTGGGCGGTGAAGGGTTGACGATTTATCGTCGCTGGGTAGCGGCGCAACTGATGGCGAGCGGATACATCACCACCCAGGTGCTGATACCGGCTCAAGACCTGAGTAGCGGGCACTTGATCGTCCAACTTATCCCTGGGCGCATGGGCAAGATTGATCAGCCACCGGCATCGCTTGGCTGGCCAGGCATGGCCTTTCCCGCAGCAAAAGGCGAACTGTTGAACGTGCGGGACCTGGATCAGGCACTGGAAAATGTGCGCCGCCTGCCAGGCCAGGCGACAACGGCGTTGAATCTGATTCCAGGCGCTGACCTGGGTGAAAGCGATGTGATCATCCAGCAAGCACCGCAGGCGCGCCGGGTGTTTGGCTTGCTGACTGCCGATAACAGTGGTATCGACGCCACGGGCCGTCACCAGCTCGGTGGGATTGTCGCCGTCGATTCTCCGACCGGGCTTTACGACCAACTGCTGCTGACCTACAGCACCGACACCGACTTCAATAACCACACCCGTGGGTCTTCGGCTAAAAGCCTGGCCTGGAACGTACCCGCAGGCTATGCCCTGCTGTCGTTCGGTGCCAGCGAGTGGACCAGCAAGCAAGCCTTATTCAAAGACCCCGGCGGACGAAGCATTACATTCAGCTCCCGCACCCGACGTATAGATGCCGGGCTGGACTACGTGGTGAGTCGCTCCAATCGCAGCAAAAGTGTGCTCAACGCTCGCCTGGTCAATCGTGAGGATCGCGCCTGGGTAGCCTCGACCGAACTGCAGCAATTGCACCGGCAGATCACCAGCTATGAACTTGGCCTGACCCACCGAGCCAACCTGCGCTTTGGCAAGTCAACGGTGCAGGCTGGTGTGCGCGGCTCACTGCCCGGACTCAGCAAAACGCCCGGCGCGCTCTATGAGCAACAGGACTGGAACGGTCGCTATCACCTGTTCACTGCCAAGGCGGCGTTTGAGATTCCGTTTGACCTGGGCGCAATGCGTTTGGGCTATCGCAACGCGCTGGTCTACCAATATGCGCCGGTGCCAGTGCCGTCGACCGAATACATGCAGATCGGCGGCCGCTACAGCGTGCGCGGCTTTGACGGTAACACCACCCTCGCCGGCCCCACCGGCTGGACCCTGCGCAATGAGCTGTCCATCACCGCCTTCAGTGGCAGCCAGGCGTATGCGGCGCTCGATGCCGGTGCGGTGTCGCCGGTGGGCGGCCAGCGGCAAGGTCGACAGCCATTGATCGGCGCAGCTGTCGGCTTGCGCGGTAATGTCAGCCGCTTTGGTTACGACCTGGCCCTGGGCATGCCGATCAAGAGCACCGACGAGATGAGCACCGCCACGCCCACCGTCGATTTCTCTCTGAGCAGCCGTTTCTAGGCGAACGCTTTTTCCCAGGGATGGGAATCCGAGTGCCACCCAGTGCACTCACCCGGCGCCCGCAGTCACTGCTGCGGGACGCCTCTTTAAACCTTCAACCCTTGAGGTCTGTATGAACCCAATGATTCAACCCACTCGGCGCCCGTCCAAGCGCACGCTGCTGGCCCTCGCCCTAATGGGCAGCCTGCCGCTGCTGCAAAATAACGCGCAAGCGCAACCCGCCCTGACGTTGGACCCGAGCGCTGCGCGCAATGCAGCACTGTCGCAGATCAACGACACCCCGGTGGTCAACATTGCCGCGCCGAATGCCGCCGGTGTTTCCCACAACCGCTTCACCGAGTTCAATGTCGGCCCTGCCGGGCTGATCCTCAACAACAGCACCGCAGGTGCCCAAACCACCCTGGGCGGCGCCATTGCCGGTAACAGCCTGCTCAACGGAACCTCTGCCGGCGTCATTCTCAATGAAGTCACCGGTAAAACCGCCTCAAGTCTCAATGGCTTGATTGAAGTCGCAGGGCCGAGCGCCCGCGTGATCATCGCCAACCCCAATGGCATCACCGCCAGCGGCGCTGGCTTTATCAACGCCAATCGCGTGTCGTTGGTAGCGGGCACGGCGGTACTGGACGCCAACGGCCAGGTGGCTCGATTGCAAACCGACCACGGCCAGATCCGCGTGGAAGGTGCTGGCCTTGACGCGTCCGGTGCCAACGAGGTCGACCTGGTCGCACGTACCCTGCAGATCAATGCGCAGTTGCAAGCCAAAAAGCTCAACGCCGTGGCCTTGAAAGGCGAAGTCGACGCGATGGACCCAACCACTGTGCTCAAGCACCTGGGTGCGGATGGCAAAGCCGACATCGCCATCGATGTGGCCCAGCTGGGGAGCATGCACGCCGACTCGATTCGCCTGGTCGGCAAGTCGACTGGCGTAGGCGTGAACGTTCAAGGCAACGTCAAGGCCCTGACCGGCGACTTGAAGGTCACCGCCGATGGCAAGGTACAGATCGCTTCAACGGGCGTGTTGGACGCCAAGCAGGCGCTGTCGATCGCTGGCGATCTGAACAATCAGGGCGTGCTGCGTAATGGTGGCCCGTTGAGTTTGGTCGGCAACATCAACATCCAGGGACCGATTCACTTCGGCGGCACGGCTGGGTCGGTTAACAATCTCAAGCCTGGCACTATTGTGACGGGCGGAGCCGCCGCCACAGGCGCTCAAAATGGTACGGGTGTGGTGATCAATCGACCGGTCGCGTCGCGCCCCTCCTATGTCGTCGCGCCGCCTGTATGGAGCAAGCCGGTGGTGAGCTACCCAGCGTTCAACTGGAGTTCCTATCCGTCGTTCGCCTTTAACACTGCGACAACCCTGAAACAACCGACCCGCATCCTCCCGCAACCACGCTACTGGTAAACCGCTCCAGCCGGGCGCGGTGGTCCACACCCGCCCGGTCACATCTCAAGCGTTGCTGCCTGGACGATGACGAATGAAGCCTGGGGTTTCGGGCATGGTGCCAATCGCACCGGTCCGTATCATTTGCCAATGGGCAAAGCCCTCTAAACCGCATTCACATCCCGCTTGCAAACATTCACTCGGCAAAAGCCCTGAGCGCTGGGCTGGGAGACACATGTCCGTCGATATCACTAAACACAGCTCAAAAGGCTTGTTGTTTTTTCTCGCGCTGTCACTGACCGCAGCGCTCATGAACAGCAGCGCACCCACGCCGCTGTACCCGTTTTACCAAGAACATCTGCAGATCAACGCTGTGGACCTGACCTTTATATTCGGCGCCTACGGCGTCGGGGTTTTGCTGGCTTTGACGACTCTGGCGCGCATCGCCGGCCATGTCAAAGACCAGCGTTTTTTGCTGCTCCCAGCCATTGCACTGGTGCTGATCGGCGCCTGGTTGTGCGCCGAATGCGATTCGTTGTGGGCCCTGTGTGCGGCCCGCGCCATCTCGGGGCTTGGCGCAGGGATCATGACCACCGCGGTGAACGTGACGCTGGTGCGGTTCGGTCCGCTCGACAACGGCAAGCTGGCGGCGACGCTGGCCACCTTGGCAATGATCCTGGGGTTGGCTTTCGGCCCGGTACTCAGTGGCATGGCACTGCAACTGAACCTGTACCCGGCCAGCCTGCCCTTCTGGTCGATCATGGCTCTGGTCACCATCGCCGCCCTCGGCGTACTGGCGCTCTGGCCGCGCCGCGCCCTCCAGCCCCACACCGCCGCTCACACTGCACAAGCGTCGTTAAGTGAAGGGCTGCGCGGTATTGGTCGGCCCTTCCACTTGTGCGCATGGTCGGTGTTTTTCAGTTGGTCGTTCACGGCCTGCGTTTTCGTGATTGGCCCTGGCGCAGCCGAACAGCAACTGGGCTTGAGTGACCGCGGGATGTTTGGCTACAGCATGGCGGTGTACCTGTTGATCGCCGGGGCCAGCCAGCTGTATTGCAAACGCCTGGATGCAGCGCGTGCATTGCGTTCCGGGCTGCTCGCCCAGTGTGCGGCCTTCCTGCTCCTGCTGACGGCCTTCTCGGTCCATTCACTGACGCTCGCGGCGCTGGCCCTGGTAATCGGCGGCTATGCCTACGGGGCCATTTTTGTCGGCAGTGCGCGTCTGATCAATCAGCTGGCTCCCGCCAACTGCCACGCCAAGTTAGTGGCGTATTTCTATATGACCATCTACCTGTTCAACGCTGTGCCTATTCCGCTTGGGCTACTGGTGGATTCGATGGGGCTTGCCCCGAGCGTGCTCGCCGCCTTGGTCTTTTTTCTGGGGCTCGGTGCCGTGCTGGCGATTCTCGCTGCACGGGTCCGACTCCCTCATGCGCATCAACCAACCGGTTGAGCGCTCGTCACCGTTGAATCCTCAGGGTTCTTAATTTTTTGCCTTACGTCAGTACCGGAATCATGAATAAAAAACTTAAAGTGTGCGTCACGATTGCTGCGGTGCTCGCCATTGGCGGCGCCGTCGGCCTGTACCGGCAGTCCACCTCTGCCCAACCTACCCAAACGTCGGCCGGAACGGCTGCGCCGGCCATCCAGGTGGCCGTCGCCACCGCCACGCAAGCCGATATGCCCAACACTCTGGCGGGCATCGGCGAACTGGAAGCCACCCGCCAAGTCATGGTCACCGCCGAAAGCGGCGGCCTGGTACGTTCCATTGCATTCCAACCCGGCGAGCGGGTGAAAGCCGGGCAAACCCTGGTGCAGCTCAACGATGCGCCGGAACAAGGCGAACTGGCCAGGCTTCAGGCCCAGGCCGCCAACGCCAAGGCCCAGTTACTGCGAACCCAGCGTTTGCTGCCTCAGCAGGCGGCGACGCAAGAGGAACTGGATCAAGTGCAGTCCGCCTACTCCCAGGCGCAGGCCGATATCGTGCGGATCAAGGCGCTGATCGATCAAAAACGCATCAAGGCGCCCTTCACCGGCGTGCTGGGTGTGCGCAAGGTCAACCTGGGTCAGTTCGTGCAGGCCGGCGATGCCATGGTGTCGCTGACCGACGCACAGACGCTGTACGCCAATATCACCCTGCCCGAACGTGCCCTCGCACAGCTCAAAACGGGCCAGGAGATGAGCGTCAGCGTAGATGCGTACCCGCAGCGCTTGTTCAAGGGCCACGTCAGTACCCTCGAACCACGTATCGACCCGGGCACCCGTACGGTGCTGGTCCAGGCCACACTAGCGAATCCGGACAACCTGCTGTCACCCGGCATGTACGCCAATGGCGAAGTCCATCTGCCAGCCAAAAAAGATGTCATCAGCGTGCCCGAAACGGCTGTGAGCTACAGCGCCTACGGTGACTTTGTCTACGTGGTCGAGGGCGCCGATACGCAGCTGACCAACACGGTACGCCAGGTCTACGTGAAGACCGGCGAACGCTCCGAAGGCCGGGTCGTGCTGCTTGACGGCGTGAAGGCCGGTGATCGCGTGGTCACCTCCGGTCAGTTGCGCTTGAGCAGCGGCGCCCTGGTACGCATCGCGCTCAAGGACACCGTAGGGCTCGACCAGGCCTCGAGCCGCTGATACACCAAGGATCTGAAAAATGAAATTCACCGACTTGTTCGTGCGGCGCCCGGTATTGGCGCTGGTGGTCAGCACCCTGATTTTATTGATGGGGCTGCTGGCCATAAACAACCTGCCGATTCGTCAGTACCCCCTGACGGAAAGCTCCACGCTGACGATCACCACCCAGTACCCCGGTGCTTCGCCGCAACTGATGCAGGGTTTCGTCACCCAGGCCATCGCGCAATCTGTCGCTACGGTGGAAGACGTCGACTACATGAGTTCGACGTCGACCCAGGGCAAAAGCGTGATCACTGTGCGCATGAAGCTCAACGCCGACTCCAACAAGGCCATGACCCAGGTGATGGCCAAGGTCAACGAGGTCAAATACCGCTTGCCGGAGCAGGCTTACGACCCGGTGATTGTGAAATCCTCCGGTGAAGCCACAGCCGTGGCCTATGTGGGTTTTTCCAGCCCAACGCTGTCCACTGCTGCACTCTCGGACTACTTGCAGCGCGTGGTGCAACCGCAACTGTCTTCCATCGAAGGGGTCGGCAGTATTGACCTCAACGGCGGGCAGAAAATGGCCATGCGTATCTGGCTGGATGCCAATCGCATGGCCGCCCATGGCGTTTCCGGCAGCGATGTGGCCCAGGCCCTGTTGAATAACAACGTGCAGGCTGCGCCCGGCCAGGCCAAAGGTTTGTATGTGGTATCAGATATCCAGATCAACACCGACCTGGTGGATGTCGCCGAGTTTCGCCAGTTGGTGGTCAAGTCCAGTGCAGCCGGTGTGGTACACCTGAACGATATCGCCACGGTGGAACTGGGCGCGGCGTCGACCGACACCAGCGCCACCATGGACGGCGTGCAAGCGGTGTTTTTCGGTTTGAATGCCGCACCCAATGCCAACCCTCTGGTGATCGTCAAGAAACTCAACGAACTGCTGCCGGGCATCCGCGCCAACCTGCCGCCGGACGTGAAAGTCGCTGTGCCGTTTGAGCTGGCACGTTTTATCAGCGCATCGATTGATGAAGTACTCGGCACGCTGGGCGAAGCCATCGCCATCGTGGTGCTGGTGATTTTCTTAAGCCTCGGCTCGGCGCGGGCAGTGATCATTCCGGTGGTCACCATTCCCCTGTCGATGTTGGGTGCAGCCGCGTTCATGTCGATGTTCGGGTTCAGCATTAACTTGCTGACCTTGCTGGCGATGGTATTGGCCATCGGCCTGGTGGTGGATGACGCGATCATTGTGGTGGAGAACGTGCACCGCCATATCGAAGAAGGCAAGTCTCCCACTTATGCAGCCCTGCTGGGCGCGCGTGAGGTGGCTGCGCCGGTGATTGCGATGACCCTGACGCTGGCGGCGGTGTATGCCCCCATCGGCCTCATGGGCGGGCTGACTGGCTCGCTGTTCAAGGAGTTCGCCTTCACCTTGGCCGGCTCGGTGGTGGTCTCCGGCATCATCGCGCTGACGCTGTCGCCGGTGATGAGCTCACTGCTGCTCAACAGCCAGATGAACGAAGGCTGGATGGCGCGCAAGGCCGAGAGCTTCTTCCATCGCCTCGGCAGCGCTTACGGACGCGTGCTGGATCTGTCGCTGCATCACCGTTGGGTCACGTTCACGATTGCGGTCATTGTGTTGATCAGCGTGCCGTGGCTGTACAGCCGTGCCCAAACCGAACTTGCGCCCACCGAAGACCAGTCCACCGTGCTGACCGCAATCAAGTCACCACAGAACGCCAACATTGATTACGTCGAGAAGTTCGGCAAGCAATGGAACGACGTCATGGTGACCTTGCCGGAGCAGAGCAACCTGTGGCTGATCAACGGCAGCAACGGCGTATCCAACAGCATCGGCGGGGTCAACTTCGTCGATTGGGAAAAACGCGAGCGCAACGCCGACCAGATCCAGGGCGATATGCAAAGTCGCGCCAACACCATCGAGGGCAGCAACGTCTTTGCCTTCCAGTTGCCTTCACTGCCGGGCTCGACCGGTGGCCTGCCGGTACAGATGGTGATCAAGAGCGCCGGTGACTACAGCGTGGTCTATGAGGCGATGGAAGCACTCAAGCACGCTGCACGTGAAAGCGGCTTGTTCATGGTGGTCGACAGCGACCTGGACTACAACAACTCGGTGATCAAGATCAAAGTCGATCGCACCAAGGCCAATAGCCTGGGCGTGACCATGAAGGATCTGGGCGACACCCTGGCGGTGCTGGTGGGCGAAAACTACGTCAACCGCTTTGCCATGGACGGTCGCTCCTATGATGTGATCCCGCAGAGCCTGCGTGGTGAACGGCTGACGCCAGAAGCACTGTCGCGCTTTTATGTGACCAGCGCCACGGGTGGGCAAGTACCGCTGTCCAACCTGGTCAGCGTCTCCACCGGGGTCGAGCCCAATCAATTGACCCAGTTCGACCAGCTCAACTCGGCGATCTTCCAGGCGATTCCCAACCCGGGCGTGGCCATGGGCGACGCGGTGAAGTTCCTCGAGGCGCGAGCCAAACTGCTGCCGCCTGGCTTCACTTACGACTGGCTTTCGGATGCTCGCCAATACCATCAGGAAAGCGGCGCGCTGGTCATGGCGTTCCTGTTCGCAATCATCGTGATCTACCTGGTACTCGCTGCGCAGTATGAAAGCCTGCGTGACCCGTTGATCATTCTGATCAGTGTGCCGATGTCGATTTGCGGTGCATTGATTCCACTGGCCCTGGGCATGGCGACCATCAATATCTACACGCAGATCGGCCTGGTGACCCTGATCGGCCTGATCAGCAAGCACGGCATCCTGATGGTGGAGTTCGCCAATGAGATGCAGGTCAAGCAGGGCCTGGACCGGCGTGAGGCGATTCTGCACTCCGCCAAGATGCGCCTGCGGCCGATCCTGATGACCACAGCGGCGATGGTGGCGGGCTTGATTCCCCTGCTGTTCGCCTCCGGTGCCGGTGCCCACAGCCGTTATGACCTTGGTCTGGTGATCGTGGTGGGCATGTTGGTGGGTACGCTGTTCACTTTGTTGGTTTTGCCGACCATGTATTCGTTCATTGCCGTCGACCATCGTATGGCGGCCACCACACCCCGCGCCCGTGCGCTGGCCGCTGCCGATGCAGCCGACGCCGCCACGGCCCATACGGTGTAAGGAGACACATATGCACCCCTTTAATACCTTCGTGATTCGCCCGCTCGCGCTGCTGGTCTGCTCGGCCTGGATGACGGGCTGTACCGTCGGCCCGGACTACCGGGCCAGTAACGAGCCCGCAGTAGAGCTGACTCAAAGCCCCGATACCGCGCTGTATAGCAGCACCCGCGTGCAACAGGATTGGTGGCGACAATTCCAGGACCCACAACTGGATGCGCTGATCGATCAAGCGCTGGCGCGTAACCATGACCTGCGCATTGCACAAGCCCGGTTGCTGGAGGCTCGCGCGGTGCTGGATCAGCGTCAGTTGGACCAACTGCCAACGGTGACCGCCAGCGGGGCTTATTCCCGTAGCCTGTCCCAGGCCAACCCCGGCCCAAGCGGTGAGCGCAACCTGGCCAAGACCTATCAGGCCGGCCTGGATGCGCAGTGGGAGCTGGACCTGTTCGGCAGGCTGCAGCGCCTGTCGCAGGCGTCTTCGGCACGCGCCGAGGCCGTCGCGGCAGACCTGGCGCAAACCCGCATCGTAGTGACCGCCGACGTGGCGCGTCACTACTTCGAACTGCGCGGCGCGCAACGGCAGTTAGCGGTGGCACAGGCCAACCTGAGTAATCAGGAAAAAACCGTGGCGCTGGTCCAGGGCCGCGTGGATGCCGGGCGCGGCACCGCCGACGAGTTGGCCAGCGCCCTGGCCGAGCGCGCACGGGTGCAAGCCACATTGCCGAATCTGGAAACCCGTCAAGCGCTCAGCCGTTATCGGCTCGCCGTACTCACGGGCTCGCGTCCCAATGAGCTGCAAGCGCTGACCGACCTGAAAGCGCTGCCGGCATTGGTCACGCGCTTGCCGATTGGCCAGGTCAGCGACTTGCTGCGACAGCGTCCCGATGTCGCCAGCGCCGAACGCGCTTTGGCGGCCTCGAATGCGGACATTGGTGCCGTGACAGCCGAGCTTTACCCAAGGATCGACCTGGGTGGCTTTCTCGGCTTTGTGGCCTTGCGCGGTGGGGATTTGGGCAACAGCGGCAGCCGCGCGTTCAGCGTGATGCCCTCAGTCAGTTGGCCGGCGCTGCATCTGGCCAGTGTTAAGGCCCGGCAGCGAGAGGCGCAGGCGCGAGAGGTGGGTGCCCGAGCGCGTTATGAGCAAGTGGTGTTGAATGCGATTGAGGAAACCGAGGGTGCGCTGACGACCTATAGCTTGTCGCAGCAACGGGTTCGTAGCCTGGCTGAGGCAGCTGCGCAAAGTGAGCGTGCAGCTCGACTGGCACATGCGCGTTATGAAGCAGGTAGCGCGGCTTATCTGGTAGAGCTGGATGCTCAGCGTACGCAATTGAATGCACAGGATGCGCTGACTCAGGCAGAGACCGCATCGTATCTCAACGTGGTACAGCTTTATAAAGCGCTGGGTGGCGGCTGGCGTGCACCTCAATCAAGCGTATCGAACTGAGAGAATCTGCTGCCATCCATCCTGGTTGGCAGCACTCATCCGGTAATTATTTGCGTTAGGGAAAAAACCGATAAACAAGCATTCAGAATGGGTCACCTACAGACTTTTAACATGCAATGCCGTAAAGCTAATTATAGATAATATTAACCACTATACCAGCAGTAAACTTCCCGAGCGCTGCTGCAGGCGAGATCCATTTCAACCGAGCCTCATAAGCCTTAGAGCTTGACAAAGCAGTTTCTTTTGGTGAAAAGACAAACCGCTGACCATAATTTATTAGCTTATTCGCCGAAACGTCAAAAATACCTATCCCAACCGACTTATTGTTAATTGGCACCAACACATTCAAATCCTGCACGATGCCCGAAATAGCATTTATCGACAAATCCACACCATAAGCAGAGCTGCACGCGCGATTTTCAGTAATAGTGAATGCAACGCTTTTAACTACTTCTCCCTGCTTTGAGTTATTAAGATACGCTTTTCCGAAGTCAATATCCTTAGGACTGATTGATAGCCTTGACTCACAAGGCTCGTATTTTAGCCCGCCAATTCCACTCAGTGTTGGCGCCACTGTCTTAGGGGCGCCCACGCCACCAGCACCGTCAAATTGAAATGCAACCATATTATTTGTCGTGGATAGGTTTCCTGTTTTCAGCGCTGCTGATGGCGTTTTTTTATATAGAAATACCGAATAACTCAGGACCGTAGGATTACCTTGACGACATCCCGAACTACTTATGCACCCAGGCACCATTATGGGTGTTTGGATTTTCTTGGTTTCTGGATACGTGTAAGATTGCCCCATAAACTCGATGCCCAAGCCAATCTCCGCCCCCAGATCGACCGCCTTGGGATTCAAATAAATGTATATATACTCAGCCTCGTTGCGGTTGTCTGCCCAACATTCCAGGCTGATGGTTGTCGGGCTCACCGACCTCCAAACAAAATTGTTTTTTGGCATGATACTAGGAATTGGCGCAGGGTTAATAATAGCCATATGTGTAGAGTCCCCCGTTCCCTCGCATGTCACAGCACTGCATTCCGCACTGCAAACTGCGGCTAACACCACAAGCGTTGCGTAGGCGATTCGCTTTTGCAAAACTTTATCTTGTTGATGGCACGACTGAAAACTCAAATTTCTCAAAACACTAACCCCTATTTTGGAACTTTAAAAACAGCCATAACCCTAACATACTCAACCACCTATTCAACCAGTAGAAGTCGCCCCCCCCCCCGGAGACAAAGCCATTTTTCTATGGCTATTTATCCTACACCGAGCCGTATGACGCGTGTCATTCTATTTTTAATGTCATTAATACTGTCAACCAAAATACTAGCGAACGGAGCGTACGCACCTGCAAACCCCATTACTCATCCTACAAGGCATTTCGAAAAACCCTACACCTAGAACCGAATCCTCCGACAAAGCTAGGCTTTAAACCGTAGGATACTAACCGAACTCTTGTCGGGATTGACTCATAATTAAAAAATATGTTTTTTATTATTAATTTTGCTATCCAATGTAGTTTTAGCAGACGGATTTTATACCCCCTCAACGTCTATCATTAAACTACCCAAAACACTCATTGTGTCAGGCAATATCCCGACAGGGCAAACCCTATGGAAATCGATGCCCGTCACCACTTCTGCCACATTGAACCAACCCAGCTGGAGCCGTTCTGAGATTTATGCAACGATGAACAGCAGCGTTCTATCCTCTTACGGACAAGACGTTTATTAAACCAATATTCCTGGCATTGGCATTAAGTGGCGTGGTACATGGAAGGGCCCATCAATTCCATCTGGTTATACCGAGCCAATAAGAGGAGGAAATATTATCGAACCCGCCCGTGATATTAAGGGATTTACAGATACTCAAACCATTTGGGTGAAACTTATAAAAACGGGCCCAATCAAGCAAGGGGCGTTATCGATCACATCAAATGTCGAAGTCGTGTACTACTGTCCTTGCGACAAAAAATGGGCAGTATCTGTTGTTGGTACCAGTTCAGTAGCAGCTGCACGGAAGTGCTCGCTATCTGCCCCGTATCAACGGTACCTCTAGGTAAATCTCTACAACTGCTTTCAATGGAGTAGGCGGACGCTCCAGCCCAGTAGTGTTTTCCATTAATCTGTCTTGCTCAGGAGAGGATCCAGGAATCAGTATTGCCTCGTACGTCACGCTCACAGATACCTCAAACCTCAATAATATTTCTGACATATTATCATTGCCCCATGAATCAAGTGCATCAGGGCCCGACATTCAGATAAGCAAAGATGGAGGTATAGTCAAGTATGGCCCCGACTCCACCGCGATAGAAACTATCAACCAGTGGAAAGCTGGCGACATACAAACTGGGGCGTCTGTATTTAGAATTTCACTTCGTGCCAGCTATATACAAACCAAGCCAAAAGTCACTACTGGGACAGCCATCGACCGGGCCAATTTCACACTCTGCTATCACTGAGCCAGGTAGACGATCGTCATGACTGATCCTCCATTTTATTCGTTATGGCAGTGGCACGCTTATAAACCAGAATTGCTACTTCGACCCGCCCGACGAACACCTCGACATCTTCATGGGTGCGGGCCAACCCATTCCGCGCAACTAATGCCTCCAACTCACGGCACACCAGAATCAGTGTTTTAGCTTTGCCGACAGCCAATGCACCTCGAATCCGATGCAATAACTGGACAGCCTGATGACTGCCCTGATCAGGATCCAGCGCTTTAAGCTCACTTAAATCTCGCGTGATAGTTTCAATGAACAGTTCGAGCATGCGTTCAGGCACGTTTATCCCGTCCGCATCGCTTGCCTGTGCCGCGATCTCGCAGACTCGGTATACCGTAGGATCAAGCACACTGCGCAAACACAGATAAAGTCCCTGGATATTCATCGGTTTGGATAACCAGTTGTTCATGCCCACGCGGATGCAATGCTCGCCCTCCTCGCGCAGCGCATTGGCGGTGACGCCGATAATCGGCATATCCACATCGCGCTGGCGCAGCGTATCGGCAAGTTCATAGCCGTCCATGAGCGGCATGTTCACATCCGTCAGCAATACGTCGTAAGCCTTCAGTTCCAACTGCCGCAACGCCTGGACGCCATCGGGCACGACATCCACCGTACAGCCGATACGTTCCAGTTGCTCTTTCATCAGCACCTGGTTGACCGGGTTGTCTTCGGCCACCAGCACATTCAGCTCCAGTTGCAGATGCGTCACCGGTGGTTGCGGTAACGGTGCCTCCGATTCGCCAGTGATCGCCATCACCAACGCACGGCAAATGGACCCGACGCTGTTCTGGTTCACCACCACGTCCTGGCCGATAAACTGGGGCGTACTACTGAAATCATGCTGGGCGAAGACATTAATCGCGCCTGAGCTTGCCACCTCAACCTCTTGCGGCATGACCGTCAACACGGCATCAGGCGCCCCGCCCGCGTCATCGCCCATCACGGTAGTGCGTGCACCGTGCCACTCCAGCCAGGCGCACAGGTTATCGGTCAAGGTTGCATAGGGCGTACGAACATCGATGCACTTGCCTGATAACTGGGGCAATAAAGATCGGGGGGCCTCTAGCGTTTCAAGGCTCAACTCAAATATGAATGTACTGCCCTCACCCGGCGCACTGTCCACGGTCAACGCACCTCCCATCATCTGGCTGAGGTGGGCGCAGATAGGCAGCCCAAGCCCGGTGCCGGCGACGGTGTGATGTTTACTGTCGGCCTGGTAAAAACGCTCGAACAGTTGCGCCTGCACCACTTCGCACATCCCTGGGCCGCTATCGGCCACGCGCCATTGCAGGCTCACCTCGCCTGCGCAGACTCCGATAGGCGACAGGAAGACTGCGACATGCCCGCTCTGGGTGAACTTGATCGCATTATTGAGCAGGTTGCCGACGATCTGCTGAATACGCAGGCGGTCGCCCTGCACCAGGTTCGGCACGCGAGGGTCAACACAGCAGTAAAGCGCCAGCCCTTTATTCGCAGCCATCGCCGAGAACCCGCGCACAGTTTCTTCGAGCATTTCCAGTGGCTGGAACGCGACGGACTCCAGAACCAACTGGCCCGCTTCGATCTTGGACAGGTCCAACACATCGCTGATCAAGTGCATCAATACCGCGGACGAACTATCAATGGTGCGCAGGTAGCCACGTTGGCGTTCATCCAGAGAGGTCATGCCCAACAGCTCAAGCGTGCCCAGCACACCGTACAACGGCGTGCGTAGCTCGTGGCTCAGGGTGGCGACGAAGTTGCTTTTCTGTTCATTAGCCGCATCCGCCGCCTGGCGAGCGAGTAGCAACGATGCAGATGCTTCGCGGTGGGAAGAAATATCAGTGAAGGTACACAGCAACACGCTGTCGCCAAGATACTCGGTGGGTGTATAGCGCACATGCAAGACCCGCTGATCGACCAGCAGGCAGCCTTCACCGGTAAGGGGTTTATTTTGCTCAAACAGCGGCCATAGCGCCATCATTGGTGCAAACTCGGTCGGCTCGCCCAACCATTGCGTATACAAACTGTTCTGCGTCACCAGTTCGATCTGCGGCCCCTTGACCACACACAACGCCAGCGGCACCGTTTGCAACAAAGACAGGTTGAAGTCATGGTTGACCAATAACTCCCGAAAGTCATTACTCGCCGGCACCAAAATGCGCCGTCGATACCATCGGATAACCGACCAACCACTGATGACGCATAAACCCAGCAAGCCGACCAGCCCAAGCAACTGCCAACGCGCATCCAGGATCAGTTGTTTATAGGGGATACGATACAGGGCCTGCCAGGCGCCCATGTCCCCGGTGCTGCGCTTGATCAGCAGCCCTGAGGTAGTGAAATGGAAGCCGCTTTCATACTGGTAAATCTGTGGCGACTTGCCGCCCACTACACGCGTGCCGTCCGGCGCGACGATGTCGACATCGCTGTACAGCGGCAGATCAAAAAACTGCTTTTCTATCCTTACCCCGGGCGCGTCAAACTCGTCCCAATACAGCAAGGTAGCGGCAACCAGTTCCCTGGGGGGGCCCTTTCGTTCCCACTGGTCTTCTTCGATGCGACCAGAGACGTAGCCCAGTATTTGTTGAATGTCCTCACCACCCAAAAAGAAATGACTGGGCCGCCAGCGCACCAGCAAGTCACTGCTCAAGGGCGGCAGCTGACGCGCAGATTGCTTGACCTCGTTCAAGACCTGGGAAAAATTGCGCTGGCCTGGATGAGGCTGGGGGCTGATCGCAGGAATCGCGATGTCGAAATCGCTCGACAGATCAAACACGAACATTTGCGGCGACGCGAAGGTTGAACCGCTCCAGAAGTCGCCATACACATTTGCCAGCGCACCCCCCAATTGCAGCTGTTGGCTCAAGACACCGTCATGCGCGTCGGCGGCCTTGATGGGCAATGCCGCCGAAAACGTTGTGGCGACCTGTGACGCCTGGCCTTCATAAATGCGCATGTTGCCCTGAGTCGTTTGGTTGACCACATAAGCTTCAGGGTTGAATACCGGCTTGTATTCCAACTGGCTGCTGGCCTTGATCGCCCGCAGCAGAAAAATCTCATGATCGTAGGCTCGGCCCACGAAACGCATGAAGTGATAATCGACTTTGAGCACTTCGCCGCGAATGATCTTGTAGGTCACCCAATAGCCGGTCACTGCGAAAAACACCAGCAACAACAAGGACATCAGCAGACCAAAACTCAGGCGCAGCGAGACTTTTTCAAGCTTGCCGACGCTCGATTGCCTATAGCGCATACGCGGTGCCGTTTGCAGCGTTCATGAGGGTGCTTTGAGCCTTTGAAAGTTCATGTGCGGTTACCGGACAACCGTCCGCTCGGGTGAGTCTATAGGCTTTTCATTAGTTGATAAGATTAGTCCTACGCACACGCTCGAAAGAGCTGACGTTTATGGTTACGCATATCCCGCAAAATTGACTCATGGTCATCCCTTGCAGGGCATTACATGAAAACCTCAGCCACACTCAGCCTAAGTCAGATTCCAGCCGCCCCCAAGGTTCAAGAGCCCGACGCCCAGGAGCTGCGCCAAGGGTTGGCGGATCACGCGTTTGTGGGTTTTTACCAACCTCAGCTTTCGTTGAAAACGGGTACGATTAGCGGCTTGGAAGTTCTCGCCCGCTGGCGGCACCCTCACAACGGCCTGTTGACGCCCGGTTATTTTCTACAGGCCCTGGAACGCCATGACCTGATAGATGAGCTGTTCCTGCGCCTCTTCGAGCAAGGGCTGATCCTGCGCCAGAAACTGGCCAGTCTGAACCTGCCATTGACGATGTCATTCAACCTTCAACCGTCTCAACTCAGCAACCCCATACTGAGCCAGGCGATTAAAGTGCTGCTGCGTGCACATGAGTGCCCTGCCCGAAGCATCATCTTCGAGATCACAGAAACCGGCACGCTCAATCCGTGCAGTGTCGCCATGAACAACCTCTTGCAACTCAAGCTGCTGGGCTGCGGTTTGTCCATGGATGACTTTGGCACCGGTTTCTCGTCACTGGAGCGCTTGTGTGATGTGCCTTTCACCGAGCTCAAACTCGACGCCGGTTTCGTACACAAACTCGACACGCACTCGGCCTGCACCGCCATTGTCGCCCACACTGTAAGCCTGGCAGCCAGCCTGGGTGTGTCACTGGTGATCGAGGGTGTCGAGACCCCGGCCCAGCTCAAGCGGCTCAAAACCCTGGGCGTGTCCATTGTGCAGGGATACGCCGTTGCGCCGCCGATGGCGGATACCGCGCTGCTGCCTTACATCCTTGAATACATAGCGGGCTCACAGGTGGTGCTGACGTCAGTCTGAACGCCCATTCACATCGCTCTAACTTCCCACCCCATCCGCCACGTCCGTGGTCGACCTTGAGCCGGCCAGCGCGGCGTACTTGGCATTTTGCAGTCAGGTATACGTTTTCATGTCCACGCTCAAAGCCTTCGTGGCTTTCTTCACCGTACTGCTGCCGGCTGTATCGTACGGCGGTGCCGCAACGATACCCATGCCGCAACAGCCCCTTCACTTGCTTAGCCAAGTGAGTCAGGAACCACAAAAGCTGCAATTACCGGAAGCAGACTGGGCCTGGTTGCGCCAACGGCGTGCCCTGACCCTGGGCGTGGTCGCACCGTTCACCCTGCCCTTCGACATGGTCTACGGCAACGGTGATTACGAGGGCATCAGCGCTGACGTGGTGACAATGCTCAAGCAACAACTGGGCCTGGATCTCAAAGTCATCGGGTTTGCTGACCGTGGGCAAGCGATGGCCGCCTTGCGAGCTGGCGAAATCGATTTGATCAGCCGATCCAGCGACTATGACCGCGACTCTTCTGACACGGTGGTGACGCTTCCGTACAGCGTCAATGCCCCCGTACTCTATCAACGCCAGGACAGCGACATTGCAGTCCCCCCAAATCTCAAAGGGCTTACCGTAGCGGTCTCCAAAGATTACCTGCCATACGCACTACTGACCGAACGCTATCCCCACGCGCAGTTTTTTACCTACGGCACCACCGCGCAAGCTTTAGCCGCCGTAGCATTCCAAAACGTCGACGTGTTTCTGGGCGACTCGGTCAGCACCCACTACCTGGTCAACCATAGCTTTTTCAGCTATCTCAAATTTATCCAGTTTGTGAAAATCGACTCAGGCGGCTATGGGTTTCTGCTCAAGCAGGAAGATCAACGCCTGCTACGCATTCTCAATGCTTCACTGACCACCTTTGGCCAACTGCGCATGAGCTACCTGATCAAGCGCTGGACCGGTGGCGGCACGGTGATGCCGGACGATAATGTACACCTCACCGCCCAGGAAAAACGCTGGCTGGCCCAGCACCCAGTGGCGCGCTTCATGATCAACGATGACATGGCACCCTCGGCTTTTTTTGACGCCAAGGGCCGCTTCAACGGTGTTATATCCGATTTGTTCGAGATCATCACCCAACGCACCGGGCTCAAGTTCGAGATTCAACGCGCCTCGAGTTTTGAAGGCATTCAGGACGCTTTACGTGACGGCGATACTGATTTAGCCGTGTTGACGGCCAGCCCGGAGCGCTTGAACCATATCCGTTTCAGCCATCCATTCGCAACCAGCTCGTTTGCGCTGGTCGCGCCGACGGCTGAATCGGGCCGAGAGCGTTCGAGTCTCAATGCTTTGGCCGGCAAGCGCCTGGCCATTGTCCAGGGGCATGTGCTGATCGACAGCATTCGCAAAGGCTTTCCCACGGTGAAGTTGATCACCCCGGCAAACAACCTGGAGGCCATGCGCATGGTGGTTAATGGCGACGCCGACGCTGTGTTGATGACCTTGTCCATGGCTCGTTACTACACCGCGCGCCTCTATGAAAAAGAACTGCGCGTGGCCGGTGTGGTTGACGGCCAGGCGGCCACCGCCAACTTCGCCATGCGCCGAGGCGAAACCGAGCTGCAGTCGATCATGGATAAAGCCCTGCTGAGCATCCCACCTGACGAGCTTAATGCAATCACCATTCGCTGGCGTGCCAATGCGGCCATGAGTGGCCAGAACTGGCGTGACTACAAATTGGTAATCCTGCAGATCATTTGCTGCGCATTGCTGGTGCTGCTGGTTTCGATCATTCGAATCGTGCAATTACGCCGTCAGATACGGCGCCGAGTCACCGCTGAAAAAGCCCTTAATGATCAGTTGGAGTTTCTGCAAACCTTGAACCATGCCATGCCCGTGCCGGTATATGTACGCGACCGCGAAGGACGCCTGCTGTCATGCAGCCGCAGCTATGAACATGTCATGAAGCTCTGCCAATCCGAGGTGCTGGGTAAAACCGCGTTGCAAACGAACCACGGTGATATCGAACTTGCGCCCTCGCTTCACCAGAGTTATCTGCAAGCGATGGAGGATGGCAACGCCATCGAACAGCAACTGCAGATCACCATCGAGGGACAACCCCACTTCATCGAGCATTGGATTCAGCCGTTTCGTGACTCTAATGGCACGATCGCCGGAGTGATCTGCGGCTGGCAGGACATCTCGCAACATCATCAACTGATTGAGCAACTGCAGCAGGCTAAAACCCAGGCTGACGAGGCCAGCCGCGCCAAAACCCAATTTCTTGCGACCATGAGCCACGAAATCCGCACGCCCATGAGCGCGGTGATTGGCACATTAGAGTTAGCGCTCAAACGCGCTGATCATGGCGTACTGGATCGGGTGAACATCGACGTGGCCTACACGGCCGCCAAGAACCTGCTTGAGCTGTTGGGCAATACGCTGGATATCGTACGCATTGAATCCGGGCACTTGAGCTTCTCACCACGCCGGGCCAACCTCAAGAATCTGGTGGAGATGGTGGCGCGGGTATTCGAAGGGCTGGCGAGAAAGAAGAAACTGGACCTGATTCTGGAAATCGACGCCGGTACCACCCTGGACGTCTCTATCGACCCTCTGCGCTTCAAGCAAGTACTGTCGAATTTGGTGAGCAATGCGATCAAGTTCACTGAGCGCGGCCGTATCGTCATCCGCTTGGTATGCCGCGTGTTGAACGGGCAGACACTCAACATGCATCTGCAAGTTCAGGATACCGGCATAGGCATCAGTGAGGCAGACCGGCAGACGCTGTTTCGCCCCTTTGCGCAAGTGACTCAGTCGGACCTCTCGGTCCATGGCGGCAGCGGCCTCGGGTTGGTTGTGTCGCGGTCGCTGTGCGAGATGATGGGTGGCCGCCTGGAACTTACCAGCACGCCGGGGCAAGGCACTACGGTCAATGTAACGCTCAAGCTCAAGCTTCTGGAACCGCTGCCTGAAGAAGAACTGCCATTGCCCGCGTCCTCCGAGGCTACTCCGAGCTGGGCCATGCGAGTGCTGATCGCAGACGACAATACCTTGAACCGTCAAATGCTGCGCGCGCAGCTGGAGTACCTGGGCTGCAAGGTGATTGAAGCCAGCAATGGGCTGGAGGCGTTGGAGGCCTGGCGTGCCTTTCCGGTTGACTGGCTTATCACGGATTACCACATGCCGGTCATGGACGGAGTAGAACTGACACTGGCGATCCGCAAGGAAGAACAGCAACGCAACGCCAGTGCATTGACGATTCTGGGGCTGACAGCCGACGCCCAGCAGGAAGAAATGGACCGCTGTCTTAATGCTGGCATGGGCGACTGTCTGATCAAACCCATCAGCCTGGCCATCCTCGAACAGCGCCTGGCATCACTGGAGCCAGCGGATAAGCCGGCCTATAAAGGCGCCAGACCGACGCTGCATGGGCCTGAATTCGACATGAATCTGCTCCAGCCGATTACCGGTGGCAACCCGGCAATCATTCAACAACTGCAAGCTGAATTGATGCGCAGCAATCAACAGGATATCGAACAGTTGCGTGACTTCAGTGAGACACGGGACCTCGCCGGCATTGCCGAGCTGGCTCACCGTTTGAGGGGTAGCGCAGCATTAATGCGCAATGACTATCTGCTTGGGTTGTGCAAGGAACTGGAGCATGGCTGCCGAACCGGCGCCGAGGACGTACCGGCGCAGGTCAGGCAGGTGAAGAAGGAGTTACGGCGCATTCAAAACATGCTCGAGCCCTAGGCTGTGAGCGACTACGCCAAGCCATTGCGCTTGGCCAACTCGCCCAGGGCAATCAGGTTTTCCACACTCAGCTTGCGTTGCAGGCGGATTTTGTATGTGCTCACCGTCTTGTGGTTGATCATCAACTCATCGGCAATGGCCTGGTTGCCCATACCCCGCGCCAGCAGTTTCAACACGGTGATCTCACGATCGGACAGTTGCGCAATCAGCTGGCTTTCCTCGCTGGCGGCCTGGGTATTGTCGCGTAACTGGTGGATGGTGTTGGCCGGAAAATAGCTGTAACCCGACAGCACCGCCTTCACCGCGCCTATCAGTTCGTCCAGATTGTCATCTTTGCAGACAAAACCTGCCGCACCGGCTTGTAACGAGCGCATGGCGAAGTTGCGAGTGTCACCAGAGGTGAGGATCAACACACGGGTGGAAATGCCGATAGCCTTCAAGTGCGCGATGACGGAGAGGCCATCCATTTTCGGAATACTCAGGTCAAGAACGATCAGATCTGGAAGCAATTTTCGGATAATTTCCACCGCGTCCACGCCGTTGTCGACTTCGGCGACAATCGAGTGGCCTTCTTGCTCGAGCATCACGCGCACAGCCATGCGCATCAGGGGGTGGTCGTCGACGATGACTATGTTGCCCATGGTCTGGTTATTCCTGAGGTAATATATTCATAGATAATGCCTTGCATGCAGAGCAAATCAAAGGATTATACGCACAAGCGCAAGGAAAGCCTTCTGGCTCAACTTGAACTATTTAGGGAAAAAATAAAGTATACCCAAGAACAAGCATTATTTGTAGGACAACGTAACTGTCACACCTGCCCTCACTGAACCCGGGCGCGCCACGGTTGAGGTTCGTATATAGCGAACGTTCATGGCTTTGCTTATCATGCCACCGCCATTTGGCATGCTTCCGAACAGGCGTATCGACGTAGAACCGAACTTAACGGGCGTCATACCATCGACCACCTGTAATGAGACACCCGAGGCCTTTTTCGCCGCATCAGCTAATGTGAGCGTCGAGGACTGGTTGGCTGAATCGTTAACATCGCTCATCGAATAGCTGACCTGATAAGCGGGTGTACTACCGGCACAGGTTAACCCTAGTTGAAAGCTGGCAGCCTCGTTGCTATCCCCTGGCATAGGAATTGCCGAGAGATTTACTGATTTCAGCTTTAACTCAGCAGGAATTGCCAGTGTGCATGAAGGACCATTCACAATAAATGAGAAGGCCGAAAGATTCATGCCTGATTCGGCAACGAACCCCACAGAGGTAATCTTACCTTTGACTAACCCAGCGCTATTAATTGTGTACACACCAGGCGTCATCGATTTTGACGGGGAGTAGAACTTGATTCTCACAGTAGCAGGAAGCTTGAATTCGGTAATCACGGGGGGGTATATAGCGTGGGAGTATGATGTACCAAACGGGCGAAGAACTCCGTCAGGCCCTGCCACACCGCCAAAATAAAAAACATCACGCTCGCTCGTCGTGTATAGCTTGTAAGAAACGCCCTCGAACAACTGCGTCTTGCCGGAATCGTTGCCCGCTGGCGTTATCTCATTTCTCAAGAGATAAGAACCGCTCATGCCATTGCAGCTAACTTGAAGCTCTGCAGTGTGCCATGATTTCGACAACATGCCTCCCGTGTTATTGGCTATAGCTGGGATCCATGGAGCGAGGCTAAATCCCGACTCTTGCACACACCCAGCCGCCACTACGAGTGGAGCATATGCGGCCAGCAATACAATAATAGCTTTGAGAAATTTCATTTATTTAATCCCAACATAATGAATCGTCGAATTGCGCGCTGCCTCCTTCACTAAAAATCGCTTAAACTGTAAATATTACTTACAAAAAGCGCCTTAACTAAACCCTGCATGAACAGACCGAACTACAATCTAACGCCTTATGAATAAAGTAGACACTCCTAAATTTGCCGAGTGCCCAGTCGTCATTTGGCGCATTGTCAATACGTATTGACACCTACCTCCCTAAATCCAATACCAAAAGAACATTGATATTCTATCCCATATGTTTTCCATATAAAAATACCAGCTTATCTCGCCGAACTACAAACACACACCGCTGTACTGCTCGTACATCAACTCTTTATTAACCGGCGGCAGATCATATTTAACTTCACACGCCAGACTACCCCATTTAACTTTGAATGTGCCCACATCCTTTAAACCAAAAACAAGTAGTTTCGAAGCGTTATCCACCAACCCAAGAACCTTCCCTTCATCGTCATATGCCTGCGCGCCAAATGGTAAATGCGCACCTTTGCCGTCCGTTAAGTTAAATTGAAGTCTACGCCCTGACTCGACCTCAAAGTGAGTTTTAACAACTGCGCCGCGAGTCGGCACTACTTTCTTCGAACTTTCCGCCACTTCGATACTGCTGCCCATCGTACTGGTATCCAAATTAATCCAGTTATAACGATAGGGCTGCGCATAAGGCACAACCGCATAACCCTTGCTATCGGTTCTTACCGCATTGGATGAATCAATACCGATACCTTTGGTATCAGGTATTTCGACCAAGGCAAATGTTTCACCCACGGGCTGCCCCAACGTGACACCACCGCTGTGAACGACAACCGAACCTGATGCGCCGACATCCAAATGCTTGTTATCACGTCCCTGCCCATAGTTACCGCTGACTTTTGCAGTCGGCGTATCCCAGTTGACACCGAAACTGGCAGAGCTGCCACTGATTTTACTGTGGCTGCCTTGCGCTGAATAATTTAGAGTGTTTTCATCATTCAAGTTACCGGACAATCCTGTCTGAATCGCAGACTCACCCTGGTTTGAGGTGGTAACGCTGGTGTACAGGCGCTGCGAGCGGCGAGTGTCGCCAAACGGAATGCTGAACGATGCCGTCATCTGATTATCGGCACCTTGACTCCCAGCCTGCCCTTCGGTACGGGAGACCGCAAAGCTGTAGCTGATATCCGAATAGTTACCGTTGTAGCCGAACTGCCAGCGCCGGGTACTGCCTTGCCTGTTCCAATAACTGGTTTCGCCGAGGCTCAAAAACAATGAGCCACGTCCGTCCAGAGATTGGTTGACGTTCACATCAAAGCGACTTTTCTGTCGGCCATAATAAGGTGTAGCGACGTGCTCTTGTTCTTCAACATGTTGACTGAAGGTGCGATAGGACTCAGTGGAGTAGCGATAACCGACCATCGTAAAGGTGGTATCGGTCTGGCTAAGCGTCTTGGAATAAAGGAATCGCGCACTTTGACCTACGTTTTTACGCCCGGAACGCTCTTGCGAACTGCTGTTGGTGACGTCAAAGGATAATCCACCCCACGGAGAGTTAACCCCCACCCCCAAGTTTAATGCCTTATACGCCTGGGCCGCTATCAGGCCACCGTAGCCAGTGAAATTATCCGTCACCCCGTACACCAAGGTACCCTGGGTAAACTTAGGCGCGGCTTGACCTTCATTGGAATACTCACCAGCCGCCAGACTGTAGCGCGTGTTTCCACGACGGGTCATGACCGGGAGATAAGAATAGGCCTGGGAGTATTGGCGCTCGCGCCCATCAGCCTCAATGATCTTGATGCTCAGGTCACCGTTGGACCCACTGGGGTAGATATCGCTGATCTCGAAAGCGCCCGCAGGGACAGTGGCCGAATAGATGACGTAGTTGTT
Organism: Pseudomonas paralactis; assembly: GCF_001439735.1. GTDB lineage: Bacteria > Pseudomonadota > Gammaproteobacteria > Pseudomonadales > Pseudomonadaceae > Aquipseudomonas > Aquipseudomonas paralactis. The sequence continues at coordinate 65,425 of NZ_JYLN01000010.1, read as the reverse complement.
CTGGCTGATTTCAACCGTCGCATTCGTTTCCGCAATACCTCGCACCACCGGAGCAAAGCCCACCTCATCATCGGTCAACATGCCCAATTCCGAGGATAGCTGCGCGCCTTTGAATCTCACGCTGTCAAAGATTTCACCCTGGCTGTACAACTCCCCCGCCGCGAGCTTACCTTTAAGGCTGCGAATGTCGCGCTCTACATAAGTACGGTTGCTGGTGAATTTGTCACGTACCCCCGTAGAACCTGAAATCGACGACTCATTGCGCAGGCGCCATGCGCCAATATTCAAGCCGTTGCGCAGACCGACATAGCGGTAATCGCTATTGTAGCCCTGGTTGATATTGCGGCTGAAATTGGTCTGGTAATTTGAGTAGAACGCAGTAATACCGTCATCCCATAATGACGGATCAACATACCCACGAGACTGGCGCTGGATATACGCTTGAGGCATGCTGATCTGCAAAGCCAGTGCCGTGACGTCGAACTCCACACCCGCACCAGGCGCAAGCGACTCTACGTCAATCAATGTTTTATCATCTGCCTTCGCGGCAATCAGCTTTTCCTGCTCCAGGCGAACGACGTTGACGCCCACTGCCTTGAGCACCGAGAGAGGTATGAGCGGCTTGACCTCATTGTCTTTACCATTGGTAGCAAACTCAATACGCTGGCGCAGGATGAGTTGCTGGTTTAGATAAATATCGACATTGTAGTGACCAGGGGCAACCGAACTTCCCTGCTCGAAATACTTCAACTCAACCGGCGCACCCTGCTTACTCAGAAATGCACTATTGAATTCGACCGCAGACGCAACCGAGGGAACCGAGGCGCCGAGGGCAAAAAACCCCGTCGACCCAAGACTCCCGAGCAGCGTCATCGTGCGCCGACTCCCTGATCGAAACACCCACATAAGATTATGCCTCACAACTATCAACGTTTACTCTTAAGCGGCAACCGAACAGAAAAACCTGAAAGATTAACCAGCATCCCCTTCACCCACATAAGCTATTGGTGCCCCATAATCGTTAATGGCTTTATACTCAACGCTAAACCGCTCTTTGGAGGCCAATATGCCTCCCGAATCAACCGGGAATTTTAACGTTGCGCCAGGGCTGATCATTTCTGCTTGAACCGTATAGCGCTTGCCTGACTGCTTTAAATAAACCTCTCCAAATGAGATATAAAATGGCGATGTATTACTTGCGACAAGCCACGCCTTTCCGGACTCATGAATCAGCTGCCACTTCAGTTGCTTGGCGGACTCCTCCTCCGAACCTATAAGGCCTGTAGGACGGTAGAAAATCTTGATACGTTGGCGAATGGCGATCTGTAACGTATTATCCGATTCTGATTTTTGCGGTATTTCTTGTACGTTTAGCCAGAACACAGACTCTTTATCCGCTGGCAAGCCTTTGCCCGCATAAAAAATGCGCAAACTTTGTTGTTTACTGGCCCCGAGACGACTAAGTGCAGGGGTTAAAGCGAAAGGCACAGCTTGTTCCGAAACATTGGCCGCTGGCTCTATCCATGACTGAACCATGATGTCTTTATCACCATCATTCTTGACCATGATTGAGGTTTCTTTAAGCTTCTCCTGATAAACAACACGTGTACCACCCAATGTAATACCCGCACTTGAAACACCACTGAACAGCAACACACATCCCGCCAAAAAACATTTGGATAGCAGCTTCATTATATTTTGCCTGTGCAGAAGCTGGAGAAGCACTTACGTGCTTCTCCAACAAACGACTTACTCGTAGGTCAGCGTAAACGGCAGGTTGCCATTGGCCGTACCCGGCACGACTACGTCACCGTTGGCGACATAAGAAGCACGCAAGTTCAAGTTAGCGGAGTATTTAATATCTGGATCGGTACCGGCCTTGATCAAAGGGGAGTCAAACGAACCGTTACCGGCCAAATTAATCAGGGTATTGCTGGCGTCATACAAACCGATCCCCACGCCAGTAGCAGTGCCCGTAGTTTTCAGCAAATTGTTATTTTTAATATCTACGCCGCTACCCGAATTCGGGTCAAATTTCACCTTAACTGTGGTCAAGCCAGCAGCGGTATTGCCACAATCAAGATTGAGATTGATCGCCGAGCCCGCAACGATTCCGGCCTGGCTATTTTTCAACGAGTCGATGCTCACCTTACCCATTTTTACATCAATAACTTTCTGGGTGGTACCCGTGACACCGGTACCGGCACCGGCACTGATACCGCAAGAAGCCGCCGTCACTTCGCCGGTAAAATTGATAGTACCGTCAGCAGCCATTGCAGATGTAGCGAAAAGCCCAACGATGGACGACGCGAGAATTAGTTTGAATGGAATAGACACGACTGTGTACCTCTAGGTTGGCAAAAACAAATAGATAAGTTCACTCTGCTTAAGAGTTCCCGAATTCTACCCATCTCACAGAAGCAGCCAACCGCAGCGATCCACACAGACCAAGGATAGATCCTCAGACAATGTAGGACTATTCCTACAAGGCATAGATAATTTTTCTCAGCCGACATCAACCCCAACAAAACATGATGAATTAGAGCATATAAAATATGATGAAATATATTCGGACGGGAAATCCGATAGCGGAAAATCAATCACACACCGAGAGGGATTATTGATATTTCTAACACGATTCACATTCAGGCATGAAGTGAGTCACATCATCAGTGGACAAGAAACTCGACCGCACCGAGACAAAAAAATTGGCGTGCCTCTGTGAGGCAACGCCAACCTAAACTTCTACATTTTAACCTTGCATGTTTTTATCGATTCTAAAGCACTCAACATGCGCAAGGTGTTGGTGGGCGCAAAAAAATCAACTACCCAAATGAATTGCCTGTTTTTATCTTTCGGCGAACCATACATTCGGCAACCTTGCTTGTACCGTCACAGTTTTGATCTGCGTGTAGGCATTCAGGGTCTCCCGACAGAACTCTCGGCCAATACCACTATTTTTATAGCCGCCAAAGGCGGTGCCATCGGTAATGTTCGAGTAACGATTGATCCACACCGATCCCGCCTCCAACCTTGCTGCGGTTTCCATAGCGTGCTGCAGGTTGCTGGTATAGATTCCGGACGCCAAACCGTATTCGGTGTCATTGGCCTGGGCGATCATCGCTTCATAATCATCCCACACGATCAGCGAGAGTACCGGGCCAAAAATCTCTTCCTGGCAGATGCTCATGTCATTATGCGTTAGTAACAAGGTTGGCTGGATGAAGTAACCGTGTTCACTACCTGATACGACTGCGCGACCGCCCCCCGCGAGCAGCTCGGCGCCCTCCTCCAAGCCCATAGTGATGTAGCTCAACACACGCTCACCTTGTTGCGCGTTGACCAGGCAACTGACCCGCGACTCTTCAGACAGCGGAGACCCCACTTTCACACGATTGAATGCGGCAATCAGTTTTTGCTTGAACACTTCAAAAATCGCGGCATGCACGAACAAGCGGGTGCCGGCCAGGCACGACTGTCCGTTGTTATGAATAGCAGCGAAGGTGGCGTTATCGACCACCGCATCAATGTCGTCGATATCGGGGAACACAATATTGGCGCTCTTGCCCCCCAGTTCGAGTGTCGCGGGCACCAGACGCCGGGCGGCCACACCGGCCACAGTGCGACCGACTTGCGTACTGCCAGTAAATGACAGCTTCCTGACCAGAGGATGCTCGCTCAACGCCGCACCGACGACCTCCCCCAACCCGGTGACCATATTCACCACCCCGGCAGGAAAGATTTTGTTAATCAGCTTGCCTAACTCAAGCGTCGATAAAGAAGCGTTTTCATCGGGCTTCAAAACAACAGTATTGCCGGCTACCAATGCCGGAGCGAGCTTGAACGCAGCCATAATCGCCGGCGCGTTCCAGGGAATGATCTGCCCGCACACACCCAAGGGTTCACGTTTGGCGATGGCGTAACCACCGTCGATTTCCCGAGCAGTGTCTTCATGAGCCATGATCACTGAGGCGAAATAGCGATAGTGCCGAACGGCGGTAAGGTAGTCCTTGCGTACTTCGCTAATGCAACGACCCACGTCATGGGCATCGATCATGGCCAGGCGTTCACTGTGCTCTTCTATCTCGTCCGCCAGCAGATTTACCAGACGTGCGCGCATCTGCTGGCCCAGGGCACGCCAGGCTGGAAACGCTGCATGCGCCGCATTGACGGCGCGGTCGACGTCCGTGGCATCGCAATAGCGGATATAGGCCAAGTGCCTGCCCGTGGCGGGATCGACCGCGGCAAACGAGCGCGACTTATCGTCAGTTTCAAACACCCCGTTGATCAGTGGACCATAAGACGTATCAAAATGGATGTGCATGGAGAACCTCATATTTAAAGGTGAAATCTGGATGAACCCTGATATAAAATTGCAATTACTTTATTTTTCGTCCAATCAGGTGCTGCATGGATCCTCTGTCCGACGTCCTTTCATTGTTGAGAATCCGTAATTACCATTCCGCCACGCTGTCCTTGGGCGGTGATTGGGCCTTCACCTTTCCTGAACGCGAAGGCATCAAGTTCACGGCGGTGGTCAAGGGCAGTTGCTGGCTGCAAGTGGATGGCGAACAGCAACCGCAGCAACTGCATCAGGGCGATTGCTTTCTGATGACCAGAGGTATGCCTTTTTCGCTCTACAGTGATATGTCCCAGCCGGTGATGAATTCCGACGGTCACTTTCAAACCCTTGCGGCGGACGAACTGGCCCTGCATTACGGCGGCGATGAAACTCAGTTGGTCGGTGGCCGCTTTGACTTCACCGGTGTCCCTACTCAATTGCTACTCAGCGGCCTGCCCTCGCTGGTTCACGTACAAGGCAATGAACCGCAGGCCTCGGTCCTGCGCTGGGCGCTGGAGCGCTTCACCTCGGAGTTGCAGCAGAAGCGCCCAGGCCGCTCGCTGATGAACGAACACTTGGCGCACCTGATGCTGGTCGAAGTTTTGCGCACTCACTTGGCGACCCTGGAAAGCAGCGGCATCGGGTGGTTTTACGGTTTGGCCGACCGCAACCTCAGTGTTGCCTTGAGCGCGATGCACGCCGACCCAGCCCATCGCTGGAGCGTCCAGGAACTGGCGCAACTGGCAACCATGTCGCGCTCGGCGTTCGCGTTGCGCTTCAAGCAGGTGGTCGGCGCAGCCCCCATGGAGTACCTGACGTACTGGCGCATGTTGCTGGCCAGTGATCGGTTGAAGAACTCCGATGACTCGGTGTCCACCATTGCGTTCTCATTGGGTTATGAGTCCGAAAGCGCATTCAGCACGGCATTCAAGCGCGTCATGTTGCAGTCGCCCCGCCACTATGTGCGCGAGCATGCCGCCCAGGTTTAGTGCAGCCCGCCGCCGATTATCAGGGTTTCACCGGTGATCCAGCCTGCATCCGACGACGCCAGGAAGGCGACGGCGGGTGCAATATCCTCTGGCTGACCGATGCGCCCCAGCGGCGTGATGGCTTCTATTTTTTCGCGGAACGCGTCTTCGAAAAAACCGCTGGCATGTACGCCTTCGGTGACAACCAACCCTGGGTTTACTGAGTTGACACGGATATTTTTGGGGCCTAGTTCATTGGCCAGGGTACGGGTGATGGCGTCCACAGCCGCCTTGGAGGCGGTGTATACCGCCGAGTTGGCCGGTGTGAACGAGGTGACGCTGGAGCTGATATTAACGATGCTGCCACCCTTAGGGTTGAACACTTCAACGGCTGCCTGGGTGCACTGGATCAGACCCAGGACATTGAGGTTGAACTGGCGATGAAACTCCGCCTCGGTGATGTCGGCCAACGCGCTGGTCGAGTAAACGCCGGCATTATTGACCAAAATATCGAGGTGACCATGCTCATGCACAATGGTCTTGAACAGCGCCTTGAGGTCGGCCCTGTTCGACACATCGGCCTGCACTGCATGTGCCCTCGCGCCGGTTTGCAGGATATGTTCAACCACCCGGTCAGCGTCCTCGCGGCTGTTGGCGTAATTAACGATGACAGTGGCGCCATCCTGGGCCAATTGCTTGGCAATGGCCGCGCCAATGCCCTTGGAGGCGCCGGTCACCAGCGCGACTTTCTTGTGCAACCTTTTCATGTTCACTTCCTTTCTGTTGCTGGCTGAAACTCAGTGAATCCAGCTTAAGAGGATGTGGGGAACCGGTTAATAGCCAATGCTCCAGAAAAGCTCTTTGATCGTCCAGCTGACAAACCGCACATTGATAATTGACGCGAGCCACTGACTAGTCGTACGTAAAAGTCACACTGACCGCCGCGGTTATTTTTCCGGGCGTGGCGACTTTTTCCGTTCGAATGTACTGAACGCTCATCGCCTTACTGAGAGCTCCATGCGTCAAACTACCCATTGAAGATTTCACCGGCGGAGAAAAAATAACGGCCCGGCCTTCGTCCGACAATTGCAACGCTATGCCATTCGCCTTCAAAGGTTCATCAGCCAGGGTTAAGACAGTAGATGTATTCGCTGGGTTATAAACGTCAGTCATCGCGTAACTGACCTTGAATGAGGGGGCGCTAGCATTGCAGGCTAAACTTAAGGTGAATGCCCCCCCTTCTACCGTTGAACCTATCGCAGGAATAGAAACGATGCTTACCTGTTTCAACTTGACGATGGCGGGCGTTGTCAGTACACACGACGTACCTTTTGCCACAAACGAAAAGCCTTCACTTTGCATAATCCATTTACCAGAATAGACGCCGGGCGTCGAATAGTTAATATCACCTCGAACAAGATCTAAAAGATCTATATTGCGCACACCGGAAGAAAGGCTCTTGCTGGAGCTATAAAACCTTATTTTAACTAAAGCTTTCAGATCAAATGCTGAGGTCCCGGAACCGGGACCCGTTACTTTGGAACTTACGTAGGGAGCCGAACCGAACTGCTGCTCTGCTCCATTATCTACTGCAAAAGTACCAAAATAGAAAACATCAATAAGATTCGTTTTATAGAGCTTGTAACTAACCCCTTCAAACACCACTGAAGTGCCGGCAACGGCACCAACCGCACTCATTTGGTTAGTATAGGTACCATTGTACATTTCAACACACTTGAGCATCATGGTACCCGTATGCCAAACACTAGATATCACACCCCCACTGTCGTATGGTACATCCGTAATTTTTGGATAGATTTTATTTCCGCTGATTACACAACCTGCCAATGCAGAGCCCGGCAATGCAATCAGTAGACCAACAACAACAATCCAGAAACTTCTTCTGCACCTGCGAAAACCCCACATATACTTAGTGCCTTTATTAAATATTGCGCTGGCGTTGCGCTCGCTTTCTTAAGAAGGCCACACACAACAACAAACAAGTAATTACCAAGGGGACAGATACAAGATTGAGCCATCTCATACGCACACCCAACTGCTCGATCTGAAAGTTGAGATGGCTCGCGACCTGACGCATTTTCTTGTCTAACGCATCTTTTTCATTGCTGAACTGATCAAAAGTCGCTTGCTGCTCTGCCGTCCGAGGCATATCCCGTCCCTGTTCAGCGGCCAACGCAGCGAGACGCTTTTCAACCAGATCGAGCTTATCTTGCAGCTCGCTTCTCATGTCGCGATAACGCTCGCGGGCTTGCTGCTGCAACTGTTCGACCACAGTGAACGTTCGGCTGTAATGCCCCCGCGAGCGTAAGCTGATCAAGGCATCCGATCCGGACAGGCTGTCCAGCGCATTGAGCACCAACACCGCATTGTCAGCCCATGGCACCGTGACCGAACGGCCCCCTTGCTGCTGCACATCCGCCCACAGGTTGTCGCTCAATACGTCTGTATCCGCCACCACCACAACGTTGATATTCTGCGCCTCGGTAAGCGCTCCGGGAGAGTCCAGGAAAGCCGAGCGTGCCGCCCCTTGAAGGCGTACCGCGATCAGGTAACGCTCGCCTGTAGCCTTGAAGCTCTTGGACAACTCATCGGGCTTTTCCAGATGATTCAGAAGCGCTGTCTTGTAGGGCATAGCCTGCTCCGAACTGTGCAGCAGCGGTGTCAGAGTAGTTGTTGCACCCGGCAAGGCGCTCAAGATACCGGCGGTGGTCAGGTTAAGGCTGCCAATACCAGCAGTAATCACATCCTGTTCATTCATCGCAGAGGGTGACAACCCCAGGGCAGTCACTTGCCAGACCGGCTCTGCGTCTTGTGCCAATGCCACAAACTGACCGTAGCGGCTGTCGCCTAACACGCTATCGGGTAGAAGCTTGATGCCCCACGCCTTGAACAAAAGCGCGAGGTCAGAAGACTTGTCTTTGCTGGGTATCCCAAAATAGTAATCGCCACGATCCTGCTCGCTATAAGGGTCGACGAACACCAGCAAACGCCCACCACGCAGCACAAACTGGTCAATAGCGCGCAGTGTCGTCACAGGCAACCGTTTGGGATGCACGAGCATCAGGACATTGAGTGCACTGTCGATGGTGTCGACATCGGACGCCAATTCGCGCACTTCAAACGCATTGTTGATCTCCTGCATAATGCGCCACGGCTGCCGGGTTCGCCCCGACTGCACATCGAAGCCACCTGCCAATGGCAACGAAGACATCAGCCCAATCACGGGCCGCGCAGGCCGATTCAACTTCTGCAATGTGCGGCTGATGTCGTACTCAAGGAACGTTTGTTGTTCAAGCGCAAAGAACCCAATGCTGGCGTGGTGCGCCTGGGCGTCAACGATGGCCAACCCAAAGAAAACCGCAGCACCCGCCTTGCCGATAGGGGCAGGTTGCAGGCCAAGTTCGACTGCTCGGGCTTCGTCTGCTGAAAACGGCGCAGGGTCAATCATGTGCACCCGTAGTCGACCATTTGACACACGTTCATATTCACGCAGCAGTGCCTGGATGCGCACCGCGTAACTGCGCATGACCGTAAGGTCCCTGGCGGCCTGGCTGGAAAAGTAGAAGTACAGGTCGGTGGGTTCCAACACGGCCTGAATGATCTGACGCGACCCCGGGCTCAGGGTGTAAAGCTGCTGCTCGGTAAGGTCCAACCGCATGGACGCCAAACGTGGTGCCAACTCGAAGTTGACCGCCACGAACCCAGCGATAATGACCATTAGGCGCAAGCAAGTGCGCGTCACCGATTTGAATGACATGGCGTCATACTGCCTTTTTCAATTCAACCGCAATCACGGTGACGGCGAGCCAGCCAATGATCTGACTGAAAAAATACAGCACGTCCTGCGGGTCGATTACACCTCGGCATAGTCCTTCGAAATGTGTGAGAAAACTCAACGAAGCCACCCCATCGAGCCACGGCAAACTTGACCAATCACGCAAGACATCCAATACCACCGGGAAGCCACAGGCCATGAATGCCAGACATAACGCCATTGCAGTAAGGAAGGCAATCAGTGGGTTCTTGGTCAGTGCCGACAGGCACCCGCCAATAGCCAGGCAACTGCCGGCCAGTAGCCAACTGGCCATATAACCACAAAGGATGACGCCGTTGTCTGGCGCCCCCAGGTAGTTGACTGTAATCACCAGTGGAAACGTCAACGCCAGCGCCAACCCGCTGACCACCCAGGCGGCGAGGAACTTGGCTACAACCGCCTCAGCCGTACCCACCGCCAGGCACATCAACAGCTCGATAGATCCGCTCTGCCGCTCGATAGACCACATGCGCATGGCAAGGGCCGGCAGCAGCAACGCATATAGCCACGGCAGATAGTCGAAGAACGGTGCCAGGTCAGCCTGGTTACGCTGGTAGAAGTCACCCAGGTAAAACGTGCTGATACCGCTGAGCAGCAGTAGCAAGAGGGTAAACACATACGCGACGGGAGTGACGAAATAACTGCACAGTTCGCGCTTGAACACCGGCCAGAACGTCCTCATGGTTGTTGCTCCCGCGTCAGCAGCCGGAAGACCTCCCCCAGTGAGCCTCGCTCGACTTCCTGGCGCGGTACATCCCAACTGCGACTCAGGATCAAAGAATTGATGGCCGGTAATATGACCGTTCCCGTGCGCGCCAGCACCCGCACGCTATAGGGTTCAGGCCCCGCCTCTATGCCTGCAACGCCGGGCAGCATGCCAAGCGTCATTACATCCAGGGGCCGGGTGGCGTACAACGTAACAGCCTGGTGATAGCGCGAACGACCTTCCAGTTCCAGAGGGGTGCTGTCGACCAACAGCCGACCTTTATCCATGACCAGCACGCGGCCGCACAATGCAGTAACCTCTTCGAGGATGTGGGTAGAAATGATGACGATTTTGTCGCGGGCCAACTCCTTGATTTGCTCGCGCACGCGGTACTTCTGATTCGGGTCCAGGCCATCGGTGGGCTCATCGAGAATCAGTATCTTTGGATCATGCAGAATCGCTTGCGCCAATCCGACCCGGCGCTGGAAACCCTTGGATAGGGTGTCGATGGTCTGGCCACGTACTTCCATCAGCTCGAATTGCTCAAGCATGGCCGTGACCCGCGCCGTCTTTTCGCGCCCACGAAAGCCACGCACTTGAGCAATAAAACCCAAAAAACTTGCGACGGACATTTCGTTATAGCAAGCAGCTGTTTCAGGAACGTAGCCGATCAGACGTTGAGCGTGGCGCGTCTGACGGCGTATATCAAAACCGAAAAGGTTGGCGGTGCCTGAAGTTGGCGACATGAACCCGGTGAGCATACGCAGGGTGGTGGACTTTCCCGCGCCGTTGGGGCCGAGCATCCCCAACACCTCACCCGAGGTGGCCTTGAACGACACATCGTTTACAGCAAAGGCTTTTCCAAACCGCTTGGTTAAATGGGTGATATCAATCATGACAGTCAAATTACCTACGCGGGCATTGAAGCGCCTCTAATAAGTGTACGCCTCGTTTGGCGACGCACCTTAACCGCCGCTCGTACGCAGCGGAAGATTGCACAAAGCAAATCCGAAAACGCCTTGGCAGTTGTCGAATTATCGCCGCCACCCGTACGGATTATCTTACGGCGTAGCGTAGGTGATCTATATAGCCTGTGTAGTACATATTCATCTCACTCAACCTAGATCCGCGTCGCCCTCATCTCACAGCACCCAACACGATTCACACGCAAGGTAAAGCACCTTATGCTATTAAAATACTTTACACCATTAGCCTCATATCATTATGAAGTACCCGGTCACTTGCTTTCTGCTGCGACAATACGAACGCAGGGCTGGGCATTACCGTCCCACTCCCTGTCTCCATCAACTACACAGGTGAACGAGAAAACTCTCAGCTCATTTCGTCAAGTTGGCATTCAGTTTCAAACTCACAAGCAATCACTTGCTCATTGGGAGAAATTGAGCAACTTTATTGCGCCGACATTAAAATATATGTAGATACCGTCGCGAGCTTCAGTGGTAAGCGAGCTTTACTGAATGACACTACATATGATGTATTTAGTACGGGTACGCCAGGGATAGGTATGATCGGCGAGGTTCGCGTGTCAGGCGACTATCTGCCGCTGACAAATGCCAGGACACTACTGGTCCGGCCAATACACACTAATCCTGTAGTCTATCACTTTGGTATGCATACTCAGTAAACTGTGGCGGCACTTACGATAATTACGAAGTAAGTTACATGATGACAGACACCAACTTTCCTGACAACACAACTCCAAACTTAAAACTTACTCAACCCTACAACACAGTAACAGGAATCTCAGCGCAAACAACAGATAACAATAACGCAATAACATTTACCCCCTCAAACGCCACAACTAGCAGACAAACTTTTGGCACCATATCCTTGAGTGGCAACACCCTGTCCAAAATATTGATCGCCCGATATATCTGCACCAGCACAACTATCACACCCGGGGCGGTAAGCGCATGTCATACAAGCAATATCTAACTCACTCACCGAAGTGACCATATCAATTTAACAGCGACGAATACTGGATAAAATTATGTTGTTTTGCAAATCGACCCCACATCTTCCCAACAACAGTCGAATATCTGCACACACCTATCGAACTGCCATTGAAAAGTGCATTTTATCTGACAACGCCTTCAGGGCCAGCTGACTTGTTTGCTCGCCCACATTGAAAGTTTAGTCCTTACGGAGCCGAATCCCCTATGTTACTAAGAACTCTCGAAGTACCCGATGCCCACGGACATGTACTCAACGCAGTCGTCCTGTGTGCTTTCGCCGCAGCCCCAGATAACCAGAAGTTTCTGGTTTACAGCCTCAATGAGAAATCGGACGATGACCTGGTCAAGATTTACCTGACATCTGTTGAAGGTAACCAACTGCAGCTGAGCATGTGTGATGCCGCACCCGAAATGCTTAAGCTCGCCACCCAAATACTCAAGGTTATTTTCCGGGACGCTTGCACGACAGAACCAAAGCAGACCGACGATAGCTATACCTTACTGGACCTTAACGACACAGACATTCAATGCAGCGCAATAAATACGCATTACAGCTTGAGGGTCAGCGACGCCTGGCTCCTGAGCCTTATGCAATACAACCCACAGGCTGAGGCAAGTGACCCGCCGGTGCCGTTGCAGGCCCCTGTAAACGCCGTGCCCGTGACAACATACGGGATGAGCGGTTCGATAGATGCCCCCTTGGTAAAGCTCGGCGAAAAAACAACGTCAGACAAAATAGAGGCGAACATCAAATCACTGATCGCCAGCGTCACAAATCATAAAGAAACGCTACTGAGCAAGTATGTTCAATTGGAGGACCGTCAACGACAATTGGAAGAGTGGGATCAGCTATTGATGCAGCGGGAATCCGCTGTGCAAAAACGTGAAGATGATCTTCTGACCATTATTAAGTTACTACAGGAAGGCGAGAAGCAGCTTAATGGACTGATGGGTGCTTGAGTCTCACACACTCCACTGAAGATATAATGAGAGGCAGGCATCAACGACATGTAAGCGGGAACTCCGCTGCCCAATTAGCGGCGCCTGCCCTCAACACATCCTTACTGCTCAATCGAATACAGTGCGTACTTAAAGGTATTTCCGCACTCTCACCTACCTGCTTCATCGCAGACCCTGCTCCGTCATATCAAATCAACTGCTTGGTCAGTTTATTATTCATCATAATTCCGAAACCAACCTCGAGTGAACGGCGGCTTCGATATGACTATAGCCCTGATCGCCGATATGCAAATGCAAGCTGGTTGCGGCCTTGAATGCATTGCGCTCAGTATAGATATCAAAAAATAAGGATTTTTTGCTTCAGAACGCTCGACACTGAGAAGTACGTAAAGCTGAACCGTGGTTCAAACGCATCAGTGGGCACGATAGAAATGGGATTTTTCCACGAGGTAGATATTCAGCGCCAGCTGAATGTAAAAGTAGCTTGCCCATTGGCACTACCAGGTCGTAAGGGATTACCAGTGCGAACGTAACGCGCGCGTAATGGAATTTGAAATAGCGCTTCACCACGTTTGATTTCACCGGCTTTCCATCGATTAACATTGTCCGGAGCAGAAGAGTCAGGCCCAAACTTTAGGAGATCATCACCGTGAAAAATCTGTATACCTATCCCGCTTGCAGTTGAGCGAGGACTTAACGACAATATATCGGTAATATTTCCAGGTGAAACAACATCAGTCAAAGTGATGTAGGGATATATTGACACACCTACATCCCCGCCCGTGCAGGACAATGATATAGAAAAATAGCTTGGGCTTGATGTATCTCCGAGGCGAGCAAAAGAACTCAAAGATACTTTCCCCAATTGCACAGCAATTACGGGCGTGGAGACCTTACAACTTGGTCCGACCTTGATCGACGAAGCACCACTGATTGTCAGTTCGAACCGACCACCACAAGCACCTCCCATGTCGTAACACAACGACATCCAAAGACCAGGGACTTTAATAGCAGACGTGGCGCTAATGGATCCTACTTTAACTAACTCAATTGAGAACTTTTGCTGATAGCTGTCACCAGTCACCCAATTTTTTATAGGGTAGGGACTATAACCATCAATGGGTGTTGGTTTCAGTTTTACGCCACCAGGGTTATCCCTTGAGGTATAATATACATTGTACCTTACCCCTATACCTGGGACATTCGTTTGAAACACATCTTCAAACCCAGATACTCTAAACGACTGCGCAGTAAGCCAAATATTTGGCTCAACGACTGCTCCGCCCAACCGTGTAAAAACTGGAGCAGAAGACCAAATAACACTGCCAATTGCAAGACTACCTGGAATACTCAAAAAGGTTGGCAGCTGTATATTGTTTTTCGAAGGTGTAAATTCGCCCATTGCTTGAGCATGCATTATAGGATGCATTAAAAATGCCATTACAAAACAATAGAACACTCGCACTGAACAATCCTTCTTAGTTTGTTAATAACATATATTACCCAATCGCTAAAGAGCACCCCAGCAGACTACTCACAAAATCACGTCGACAAATCCCAACCCCATCACAGAAAAATCCTACGGGCAAAAAAAGCGGCTGGCAGCCTATGCTCAACTGATCCCGGACACGACGTTAAGTCTTTTTTCGGACTGAGTCGGCGGCAGTCCGTTGCCCTGGCGCTTGCGATTGATCAACTTCGGTGCGGCGATCTCTGCCGTGGTGACATTGACGCAGTTGAGTATTACGCAGGTTTGCAACAGCGTTGATACTTCATCACGGGTGTCGGACAGGACTTAGGGTTCAGTCAGCGACGGCTTGGTCAGGCATGCCTCTCCAGGAGAATAGTCACTAACTCCGTTGTCATGAGGCACGAAGGTACTGCCCATGGGCAGATTCCATAGCCCGGTACGATCCTCCCAGTACAGCGGGGTTATGATCACCCCGCCGCGCTCTTCCTGCAGGAAACCTCGGGTATACGGCAGCCAATTGGCGATTTCCGGGTACATGGTCAAGCACAGGACCAAGCGCTTGGATGAGCGGATACCTCCCACCTTTTCACCACCAGCACCATCCGGCCAGAGCCAAGGGCGTCAAGGGCTACCACTGGATACGGCAGGCGAACCATGTCGACATGCGCCTGGCGTAGCTCGCTCATGCCAACTAACTTGGCACAGTTGGGCAGCAGGAATTGCACGCTGTCGTGCAGTTGCTTCGCCACAAACGTGTGAGCCGTACGAATACCGGGAAGATCCTGACTCAGCAACGGTAGGCACACCTCCAAGTGCTCCGAGGCCTGAATCGAATTGTTCATGCTGCGACGTGATCGGCCTTATCCATCAGGCAATGTGATGGTGCACACCAACTATTGGGCAACCGTCAATACCCGAATCGTTGCATCCTTTCCATCACCGTCGACCACAACAGGAACGTCGTCGGGTTTGAGGCCGATGAAGGCGAACTGCTTGCTCTCCAGTGGCTGCCAGTCGTTCAAATCTGGGCCGCCTTAACGCGACCTACGCTGAGGCCGGCTAACAAAAAAACACCTGAAAAATGTCATTTCCATGAAGGATCTACTCGACAATGAAATCCGTTATCGTCGCCATCGCCCTACCGCTCTTTGCAGGCTGCGCAACGCCGAAATATTGGGAGGCCACCGGCAGCAGTGCAACCTCCTATGTACGGACGCCGTTTGAGTACGCTCAGATCCGGGAGTCGCAAGGGCTGGCGATTGCCACGGGGCGCGGCCAATTTTGGGATTACCAACGCGCTGAACGCGCGGGCGACGAAAAGTCCGAGTGCCGGACCACGGAGCAATTCCACTGCCTGGAAACTACCGTGACTCAGGATTACCAGTGCCAGAAGTGAGGCCCTCCCAAGGCGTCGAGGCGCGTCGGGAAGTTGAAAGAACGGTAGCTGGCCTGGTGACAGGCGAACTGAGCGTATCTAGAAACAATACGAACTTGAGTGCGTCCCCTACGGTTCTGCACACAAACAAAAAAAATGCCGAAGCGTCTATTCCGTAAATCGCAGGCAAAAAAAGGCCACTCGCTAGAGTGGCTTTTTCATTAATGCGTGGAGCGGGAAACGAGACTCGCATCTGGAGTCCGACCCATTGAAATCCAAGGGGTTTATTTTCTTGCCGAAGCAGGAAAAGACTCAATTCTGGACTTGTTTTTGGGGTGTTCCCCCCGTATCTTCAAGAGCGAAAAAAGGGGCAATTCCTTTGCCTTTTTACAAGGATCAACAGGGAATACCCCCCCCCCCCCCCCGAAAAGACGTCCCAACCTCCCCCGCTCACCAGTCAACTCACAACCGACGAATATCGGCTACCGCAGGCAACTCTTCGGGCTGGTAGACCATGAGCAGATGTTCTGGAGCCCTCTCCCGCTCTGGATCAATGGCCGCTCGGAAGGATTGGATTAAATACTTGGCGATAGGGGCGCGGACGTTAAAAACCGTTGCTGCAGTACCCCCCATGTATTCCTCACGGACCATACGGACCTGTTCGGCCGACAGATCCCTGTGTGGCACCAGACGCACTGCAACTATCCTGTGCCAATCTACGTCTCGATCCAGCCTTGGGAGGCCGGCGTCTTCAGATGCACTTGCCGCCGAAATTCGGCCAAGATTTAGGTCGCAGAATGCCTCGGCTTTCGAGCAGTACGCCCGGATGTGCCACCGCGGCCCCGCTTGAATAAGCGAGTGCAGGCGAATTAATCGTTCATGTGCTTCAGGATTACTCAAGGAGCGATAGAGCACTCTGATGCAACGTCCTAGCCGCATTGCACGGTGAATCTGAGCAAACAGCGGGTGCCGGATCGATGTGGCATCGACCTGAATGCTCTCAACCGCCACACCTGCGGATACTGCACCTAGGCTTCCAATTGCTCCGATGAGTCTCTGGTACTCATCGAAAGTGCCACGGGTGAGTGTAGGACATAGGCTTCAAGAACCCACACAGCTCTTGCTACCACTATAGGGCTCGCAAGCCCACAAGGTGCGGATCCGGAAACCTCATCAGCGACGAATCAGATTGGCCCCTGGCACACTTCGAACTGTCCGCCTGCAACTACGATTTATCTGATAACGTTCATGAGCTCGACTGACTATTCTGCTCACCTCACCGCTACTCCTCAGTCTGACAGAGCGGAATTTCCAATGTTATTGCGAACACTTGAAATACCCGATGCCCAGGGCCAATTACTCAACGCCGTGGTCTTGTGCAGCTTCACCGCGACCAGTCTCAACCGGCAGTTCCTGGTTTATAGCCTCAATGAAAAATCGGGCGATGAGCTGGTAAGGATTTACCTGACGTATCTTGAAGGCGAGGATCAGAGGCTGCGCGTGTGTGATGCTCCGCCCGAGACACTTACGGCGGCGGCTCAAGTACTCAAAGATGTTTTGCGCGATGCGTGCGCGAGTGACCCAAGACAAACCGAAGATACTTATGCGTTGATGGACCTGTCCGACAGCGTCATTGAGTGCAGCCCTGTAGATACGCATTACAGCTTGAAAATCAGTGACGCGTGGCTCATGAGTCTCTTGCATTACGACCCACAGTCCAAAGCCAGTCCCCTACCCCTGCAATCGCAGCAGACTGGCAATTGCTCACCTACAGCAACACGCGTGACGAGCAGCTTGACGGGTGCGTCGGTGAAGATATGCGACGTACAGACGACTTCGTCAAAAATTGACGCGAACCTGAAATCACTTGTCGCCAGCATTACCAACCATAAGGAAATATTGCTGGGCAAGTATGTACGACTGGACGAGCGTCAACGCGAACTCGAACAGCGCGAACAGCAGTTAGTGATCCGTGAGCTCGCATTAAACCAGCGTGAGGACGAGCTAATGACCAGTATCAGTTCCTTACGGGCAGCTGAAATGCAACTCGATGCACTGCTCGACAACTGAAACAGCAGCGAGGCAACTGGCGGGGCACGGCTGTCAGGATAAGCCGTTGCGCATGGCTGGTGTCCAGCGGCAAACCACGCGCCTGGACAGCTGACGCCAGCCCAGTTCGTGGGACAAACTAACGTCGTGTCCGGGATTAGTTGACCGCTACAACATAATCTAACACTTCGATACACGTATCAAAAGGAAAAATTGCAAATAACTCCGCCAAAGCGATCGAAGAGAAAGTCTGAAATATCCTTAAGCGCGTGCGAATTATCTGATAGCCGCGCCGGTGCCACCGGAGTATTCTGCCGCTATATATTATAATAGGTGCTTAGCCTTTCCAAACTATCGTACGCCAATACCTGAACGTCATAATCGAGACTCTAGCATGACCCCGAATACGTTACTGATCAAGCAACTCACTGCAGCTCTACTTTTATTATCTCCTACAATTACTTTTGCAGCGTGTGCATTTACTTCGAGTACGAGTAATAGACCAGATTTAATACAGATCGACATGCCAGAAACTATAACGCTGCCACGAGACCTCGCCTCAGGAACGATCCTTTTTGAATCCTCCGTGTTCACACAGGGGCCCGGATATTCTTTCAATTGTTCAACTCCGGCACCTTTTGGCATAAAAAATAACTTGGGAAGCGCCGTCGTAGGCACCTCGGAGTACCCTATCGGCAATACTGGGCTTTCTTGGGTAGTTCTTCGATCGGGAAACGCCTCACGGGCGTATGGGACTATCACTCTCCAGCCTAACAACTATAACGATATTGGAAGAACCACACAAATTCGTATCATAAAAAGCGGTAATATAACTCAAGGGGCGACTATTCCCGCAGGTGAGTTCGGCAGCGTGGTGGCCGATGGATTGGCGCTGGGGATTTACACATCAAACAAAATTACCCATATAGTTCCCAGCGCCTGCGAAACACACAACGTCAACGTAAAAATGGGCCAACACCGCTTAGAGAATTTTTCTAAAGATAGCTCTGCCGCGTCAACAGCAATCCCTTTTAGTCTTGGGCTTTTCAACTGCCCAACAGGTATTAATAGCGTTACATATACACTTACCCCTACATCGTCCTCGCCCTCGTTGAGCGACAACCAAGGCCTAATCCGTCTCACTCAAGCCTCTACGGCTAAAGGTATAGGCTTGCAAATAACTGATGGCAATCTAAAACCTGTTCCATTGAACAAGGCAATAGCTTTCAACGAATACTCAACCAAAGGTGGAAATTTCACCATTCCTTTGAGCGCTCGCTATGCGCTACAGGCTACTGGAACAGGAGTGGTTCCAGGTACAGCGAATGCCGAAATCACATTCACCATGAATTATAATTGATCTAACGATCACTTTTCATATTGAGCGGCAAACCTAAACTGCATGAATTTCGAAAAGTTTCAGGCGACCACTATCGGGCCCCTCAGGCCTTCGACGCGTCTTCGTTTGGGCGACTCAGCTAGCTCCCCGCTACTGCACATAGCCCCTTCTGCTATTCGCCTGGGTCCGACAGTCCCACACGCAGCAATTCGCTGGTTGAGCGCTGTCCAAGTTGCACACACCCGCCATTCAGTGATCGCAGGTCTCGAAGTAAATCAGCCCAATGCCGCTTGACTCAAGGCGGCGGGGCCACGTTTATACCCCGGCAAGCGCTTGTTCCTCCCGCCGGACAAACGCCGCTAGCGCCTCAACGTTACGCTTTAGCCCCTGTTGCACCACCGTGGTCTCCAGATCAGGGCATACCTCAATCAAGCGCTTGCCCTTAGCAGCGGCCAACGCCTTGGCGTCCGGCCAAGTCCTGGGCAATGACTTCAAAAAAAATTGAAGCATACGTTCGGGCACTTGGATCTCATCCACACCGAGGCCCTCGGGCGCCACGGACACTTAAAACACTACGGGTTTCAGCAACCCAAACTTTTACCTACTTGCCTACTAAGCCCTCGTAGAAACAACGATGGCTAACTCAGATCTGCTCACTTCACTGCTATCAAAGCTCTACGATAACCAACTGGCCCTAGGGATGGTGTGTAAGCGAACAGCCAACACACGTACAGCGCCCCCCCCAAATTAAGAGCGATGGTGCCCCTTGGCTGTCGCCAACACAGCCTGCGTTTGGGCTAGGCGAACAGGGTCCAACTGCCAGTCGGCACCCTTAACCCGCGATTTACCTGCCAATCGCGCAAACGCTGGCACCGTCGGAATGGTGGGGGCATCGTAAACGGCCAGCATCGCAATACGCTCCCGCTGAATATCCAAAACCGTCTGCTCCGCTTCCTTGACCACGCCCTCCTCCGCCGCGACTTCACACGTCGCAACAACCAACTCGAACAGCGAGCGCAGCATCTACTCATCCGCGAACAGGCACTAAACCAGCGTGAGGATGAATTACTGACCAGCATCACTTCCTTAAAGGCAGCTGAAGAACAACTCGATGCACTTCTCGACAGATGAAAAAATCCAGCAAGAAAACAAAAATTATTGGTTGTCTAGAGAATCGACATACGCCGCCTGCTGTATTCCATCAAGGAAAAGTAAAGGTAAACTCCGCCGCTCCATTCGCAGCACCAGCTTTCAATGCCTCACCCTGCCCCTGGCGAACATAATGCGCGCTCAACGGTATTTTGGCTCCATCGCCAGCCCGTTTCATCGGATAAGCCGCGCCGTCATAACGAACCACCTGATGCGTCAACTCATTGATCATGACTATCCCAAAACCCTGGACACTGGTCACAGAGGGTTCAAGAGTCAGTATCGTGGGGTCCGCAGGCGGCCCGTACTTGTCAGTGAATGTAATCTCTGGCTTGGCGTTGGCCGCGCATTGGCTCAACTCGATGGCAAAGTGCACAGGCGTTGAGGTCGAGCCCACTTGCGGAAAATCGTTCAGGCTCATGCGCCCCAGTTGCACCGGTATCGTCTGGTAGGTTTGCACGTCACAGGTATTTGGGATTTCAATCGGGCCACCATTCCCCATATTGATAGCAGCGGGCCCCATCAGCAGGTAGGGCGCACGACAGATGCCAATCGGTATGTTGTCTGTAGGTACCTCCACACTGCTGCCAAAAGCAGCTTTGCCCCTGGGTAAATCCACCGCATAAAGCGCAAGCCGAGAACTGCCGGCGACACGATCAACGATCAATTTTCCGGCAGGCAGTTGGCTGGGTGCGACCGTCAGAATCAACTGTTGCATATAATTGGTAACCATCGTTGAACCACGCGTTTGCGCAGCGGACGAATCATATTGAACACGCTCTTTCTCCATCGCTACCGGCAACGGCGTTTGCAGCAGTGGTCGACGTTGGCCGTCCGATGAGTTCACATATATTTTCAGGCCAATGCCGTCAACGTTGGTGGGGGCAATTCCGTCTGTCAGCGGTGTACCGGGTCCCCAATACCCCATAGAAACCAACTCATGGGCAATGCCGGCAGCCGGGGCAAAGTTGTAGTTGGCATTCAGCGCTACAGCGCGCTCCCATAACACCGAGCCAGTGGGCGTATTACTCGTCAAAGGTGTCACTTGCGACCACGGCCTGCCCATACCGTTGCTGAATGTGCAAGACGTCGCAACACTGTCGACCAACGTCCCGGCTTCAGCCGCCACGCCACATATAAACAGCCATATGCCGACGCACACTATGGCCGACCTTGAACGCCGAACATTTAGTATTGAATTCATATCAGGCATCGCAGAGTCAACAGACGGCCTGACGCATCACCTGCGTCAGGTCGTCTGTGATTAGAAGGAAAGGTTAACGATCAATGAATGGAGCCAAAATTTATGCCATACAAAGGCACAAGCGCAGCCTCTCCGGAGACGCCATTGAATGCCATATCACCGAAGTTAGCTCCGACCAGGCCACCAAAGGTCTGGCCATAATAAGGCGATAACACGGTGAGCTTCCCAGTAGCGACAGACAGGCGAACGTTTCCGGCGTTCGTGCCGACCAAGCCCCCCAGGGTGGCATTGCTACCACCACTGACCCCGCCAGTTGCCGATGAGTTGGTGATAGAGCTCTGGTTTAGACCGACCAAGCCGCCCACGATCGCACGCACGCCCCCCTGAACGGTGCCACTGGCCATGGCCGATTCAATATGACTGCTGAAGTTGCTGCCATGGGTGCCGACGAGGCCGCCGACATAGCTGCTTTCCCCACCCACCACCGCGCCACTGGCTTCAACCGACTGCAACTCGCCAGCATTGGCCCCTACCAGGCCTCCCACCTGACTTGAAATCGACCCGCTGGTTTTTCCGCGAGCCACGGAATGAGTGATGGAGCCCTCATAGTTGTTCCCCACCAGACCGCCAACCCGAGCATTGCGCCCGCCTGTGACAGTGCCCAAGGCTTGTGCTGTATCAATGGTGCCGGAAATATTATTCCCCACCAAACCACCAACATTCTCCCCAGCGCTATCCCATACATCGCCGCCAGCCTTGACCTCTTTGAGCCTGCTATTCTGGCTAGTTCCCACCAAGCCTCCGGTACCGATGGCGCCGTACCCTGTAACTTTGCTGGTGGAGGTTGACTGGATAATGTCGCCGTTTTTGCTGAAGCCTACCAGACCGCCCACATTACCGGCCCCCGTGCCGCGTACCTCACCCGATGACGCCGTGCGCTCAAGCGAACCGTTGGAGTTGAAACCCACCAGGCCGCCCACATTGACGCCGGCGCCGTTGCCATTTGTCGACCCGGTACTGATGGCATCAGTGATGAAGCCCCCCTGGTTGGCACCCACCAGCCCGCCAACGCCACCCATGGCGTCTCGCTGCATGGCGCCGCCCACCACGGTATTTGAAACCACATGGTCTAAGCGCGCCGTACCGCCTGAGGTCGTAACGTTTTCACCGACCATACCGCCGATGGCGTGCGTATACGCGTTGCCCGCCACGCGCCCGCTGGACACGGCATTTTTGATTGTGCCACCGTAGTTTTGCCCAACAACCCCACCGACGCTGTTCGCCCCGCTGCTGCCAGCGTTGACCAAGAGGTTGCGGGCAGTCACGTTGGACAATGTACCGACGTTCAGCCCCACCAGCCCTCCGATCGCTGCAAACCCATAGGCTTGCGACCCACCATTATTGATAGTCGCACTCGCCAGTGTCAGGTTGCTGATCGTGCCTGAGGAAACCGCAAACAGCCCGCTGTTACTGCCGGTGCTGGAGACCCACAAGTTGCTCACTGTGTTGCCCAAACCATCGAAAACACCTCCGAAGACGGATTTATCGCCAATCGCCTTGAATTGAGCCTCGCGGCCAACGATGTTATTACCCAGCACGTAATGGCCGTTGAGGTTCGCGTTGATGTTCTGTAACTGCGCAAGGTTCTGGATCACGGTGTATCGATCACCATTGGAGGCGTACGTCGCCCCTGCGCCAGACAAGGTCAACTGACCGCCCGTGCCTAATACCGAATCCCCTACGTGATTCAATGTGAGGTCGCTGAAGAGCCCGGTCAGTGAAACCTTACTGTTTACGTTCACATCACCACCGGCGTTGACCGCTACACGCGCACCGCTACCGGTCGCAGCCACGTTACCGTCGAGGTTGACGTTCCCGGTCGCGCTCAAGGTCAGACCATTGGCGCTGTTCCAGGCTATCGGCCCAGCCAGGTTCAAATCACCGTCGGTACTGACCAGCTCAATATTGGTGCTGGTCAGGTTGCGCGACAATGTGTCGGAGTAGGCTGTCTTTCCCGCAGATGCTGCAGTTGGCTGAATCTGGACTGTCTTGGCGCTGACTTTAAACGTACCGGTCTGGCCATTGGTGGCCAGCGTATTGACCTGGGTACCCAATTGGGTCTCGACCGTGGCGCCCTTGGCCTCGATGATGCCACCGCTGCCATAGGTATTTTGGGCGTGAGCCTGCAGCGAACCGCCGACCTTGACCGTACCTGCATCGCCGCCATCCAGCGTGATACGGCCAGCTTTGCCGCTCAAGGTTTTGGCTTCAATGGCGCCCTGGTTATTCACCACCGTTTGCAACATCGCATTGGCGCTTTTACCGCTCATCAGCACCTGACCACCGTCGGCCTTGAGCAAGCCACCGTTTTGCGCCAGGGCGTTGATCGCATCGCCGGTGACCTGAAGGTTGAGCAGTTGGTTGCCGTCGAAATTGACCGTGAAATCATTCCCAGCGCCCAGTGCAACCTGGCCCATCTGGGCCTGGATAACGCCATCGTTGCGCACCTGATTGCCAAGCAGCGCAATACTGCCGCCCGGTTGTGCGTTGATCGTGCCGCTGTTGCTGATTTCAGCATTGGAAACACCGCTGAAGGTGTATTTGCCCGCGACAAAATCCGCATCTTTGATGTCCTTGGTGGTGGCAATCAAGCTGCCGACGTTGATCTGTGCGCCCTGACCGATCACGATCCCGTTGGGGTTGACCAGAAACACGCGACCATTGGCGTCCATCTGACCTTTGATGCTACTGACATTGGTGCCAATCACTCGGTTGAGCGCGATAGAAGAGGCGCTTGGTTGGTTGAACACCACCTTTTGCCCAGCGGCAATGCTGAAGTCCGTCCAGTTGGTGATCAGCTTATCGGTGTGCTGGTTGATCGACATTTGCGAATTGGATTCAAACCCCAAAATATCGGCCTTGCCGGAGACCACCGTACCGCCTACCGGCAAGGCAAATGCCGGTGAAGCGCCCAACAACGCCAACGCGCCGATGGCCGAACATTTGGCGCCGGTTTTGCAGTGCCGACGAGCCCCTTCGTGAGCAACCTTCCAGCAGTTCATCGCGTGGTTCCAGACCAGTGAGTAAACCTTGTTCACATGAATTTCCTCTTCCTTAAATGACGCCTTGCATAGCGTTGCAAGGCGGTACTGCTTCCAGGCACGAATGTGCTTAGAAATACTGAATGGCGCTGAACCACACGCGCGGATCCTGATGCGGTGCGTCGTTCTGCTCAGTCCCGTGGATGGGCCATGCTGCGGTGACGCTGAGCTGTTGCCCGGCTCCGCGCCAACTGGCGCTAACCCCTGCGGCCGTGAGTGATCGCTGATTGCTTTGCGCGGTCCAGGGCCGCTTGCTGACCGTGATGACGCCCCGGTCGGCGAAGCCGCTCAATTGCACGCCCGGCGCAGCCAGGTAGCGCAGCTCGGTGCTGGCCTGCCAGCCCTGGTCGCCGCTGCCGGCGCCCAGCGCGTAGGCACGAACGCCATTGGGGCCACCGAGGCCAAACTTCTCCGAACTGTCGAGATTGTTACCCGCCCACTGCGCATTCAATTGGCTGTACAGCTGCCAGCGTGGGCTCAGGTACTGCAAGCGGCCGAGGCTCAGATTGGCGCGTGTGAAATGTCCCGCGGCGCCGGCGCTGAGCCTATCCATGGTGCGGTCGATGGCTTCGCCGATACCCAGGCGCCCGGCGCTGTAGCTGAGCGAGACAAAACTTTGCCCACCGCCCAGCCAGCGGTCCTGGCCACTGGCGTTAATACCCAGGGTCCACAATTCCACATGCTTGGGGCTGCGCAGGTCGAACAGGTCGATATCGTCTTGCAGTTGCTTGTCGTCGAACTGCAATTGCGCGCTGAGGTTGAAGGTGCGGCTGCGAATCAAGGGTTGCAAAGCGAAGAGGCTGCGCACGGTGGCTTGGCCTTTTGCTTCGAGCACTTCTACGTCCTTGCCCAGTTGGTAGCTCATGCGCGAATAGGAAGTGCCAAGGGTGGTCGACCACGGGCCCACGGGCAGGCTGTAGCCGAAGCGGTAGTAACGTTGGTGCTGATCGCTTTGCAGCAGGCGCATGTTGAGGGCATCACCCAGGCGCAGCGGGTTGTTTAAAACCAGGCTGGCGCCAAGGCGATATTCGCCGGTGTAGCGGTCGCCGTAGTTGTCGGCTTCCAGGGTGCCGGCGTACCAGGGGCCAGGCTCGGCATCGACCACCAGGTCGGTGCTGCCGGGCAGTGATCCGGGGCGCAAGGTGCCTTTTACTTCCACGCCTGGAAGATCGCTGAGCAACAACAGGCTTTGCTCCAGGTCTGCGTCGTAGACCGCCTCACCCGGACGCAATGCCGACAACGGTTGCTGCAACACAGCATCGATCACGCGGGAGCGATTGTTCAACTCGATGCGGCCGTAATGCCCCTCCAGCACCTGGATACGCACGATGCCTTGATCAATGTCCTGGGCGGGCAAAAAAGCCCGCGCCAGTGCATACCCGTGAGCCTGGTAATACTGTGTGATGCGTTGTGCAGCGGCGCGTAGCCCGGCGAGGTCCAATGACTGGCCCGGCAAGTCGGCCAGCAGTTCAAGCAGTTGCTCGCGATTGAAGACCTGGTTGCCGTCGATCACAAAACCTTTCACTTGCAACTGCATACCGCCGCCAGGCGTTGCCTGAGACGGTGCTGAAGGCTGGGGCATGTCAACCTGCACCGGCGCAGAAGGCAGGGGTGCCGGTGCCAGGGATTCAATGTCACGCATTACCTGACCCGCACTGGGCACCTGGGCCCAGACCGAGGGCACGCCAGAGAGCGCCAGCGCGACACCGACGGCGAGCAAAGGCCTCGTCGCGAAATCGTTAATCATGGTGAACCGGCGCCCGTGCATCGATCATTTCTCCCCTGTCTGCAACAAATTGGTAATGGATAAAAGAAGGTGTCGCCGACGCCCCTGTAAGGGGGAAATCCGCGCAGGTAAATGGCGCAATCGTGGCGCTGCGCTGAACCTCGTCAGCGGCGCCCGGCTCCAGTCGCTGCGCAGTGAGCGAGACAAAAAACGGTGCCTTATTGCAGGCCTCAAGGGCCTTGCGGTGTGCGCGCCAGATCAACTGTCGGCCCGCCTCTTCCGCGCTACCCGCCAGCCCCGCCGGCCTGAACAGCAGCTTCATGCGCAACCGATACGAAAGCCGCAGCAGATGCGTACTGCTTGGCGGCAGCGGTGGCACTTCAAGGAAGTTCAGCCAAAACAGCGACTCGCGGTCGGCGGGCAGCGCTTCGCCGGTGTAGCGGACTTCAAGTGCGCTGCGCTGCCCAGGGTCCAAGCGCAATAACGGACGGCTGACCACGAACGGCACGGACAGGCCTGAGGGGTCTTGATTGATCTGGCCCCGGTCCAACCAGCTCTGGGCCAGGATCGGCGCTTCGCCGCCATTACTGATTCGTACCGTCAGCGCACGTGCATCGGCTGCATAGACGAAGCGAGTTCCCGTCACCGTCAACGCTGCCTGGCTGCTACTGGCATGCGCGCAAATCAGCAGGCACGCGGCATAAAGCGACCTCACAACACACGCTCCTTGCCTGCAGGCCGGGCGTCTATGTCGTGACACACCAGATTGAGCAACTCGAACGCGCTACCTTCGCGGGCGTGGCGCTCGGGCAGCGCATAATCCACTTGGCATTGCTGGGCGGCATCGCTGCCCCACTCCACGCGAATCGAGCCGCGATCCTTGTCACTGCGTACCACCAGCCGGCTGCCCTGCCCCACCGCACCAATCACTTGGCCGCTCTGCACATCAATGGCTGAGGCAGCGAACGGCAGGCGCTGGCCATTACTGCGTCGGCTGTCGATCAACAACGGGCGGGATTTACGCGTCGGGAAATCCAGCATCACCACGGCGCCGGCACGGGGGGCGACACTGCGCGAGCTGACTTGAAGTTCGACGTCGTTGGGCACGCCCTGCGGATCGACATCGATCTGGTTGAGCTGATAGGGGCTCAAGCTGGTGATGACCGCGTAACCATCCTTGCCAATGCTCGATCCTGCATAACCGACACTGGCGCCTTCGGCGTCAAGCGCTCTGACCACGCCCACTGTCTCGCCAAGGGTTTGTGCGAACGTCGCGCCGCCCGGGTGCAGGACCACGGCGCCCGATGCACTGAGTGACTGCTGGTGATAATCCGGCCCCTGGGAAAGACTTGCACCGAACGCGCCTTGGGGCAGACGGTAGTTGACGCTGGCATTGCTGGAGGCACCGCGCTGCCGGTCGGCATGGGCGACCGAAACGGCATAAGAGGTATCGCCGCGCTCATTGAAGCCGCCGGATATACCGGTAGACATCTGCCGGCCTGAGCGACGGTCATGGCTGGCATAACTGTTGATCACCGCACCGCCATGACCATCGCGGCCCAAGGGAATCGACAGCGTGAAGGTGAGCTGCGTGTCGTCTTGATCCCCTGCATATCGCAGCCCGCCCGGCGAGGCGCTATGGCTACGCTGAGCCGCAATCGAGTAGAAATTGCCACGCCACTGATTGCTGTAGCCCATGGAGAAACTGAGGGTCCGCCCCCCATGCTGCCAGTACTGGCTTGAGGAACTGTTGAGATAGACGCTGCCTCCATCGGCGCCCAGCCCCTGGCTGATGTTGGCGTCGAACCGCGCGCGTACGCGGGCAAAGTCTGAGGTGCGCCCTGACTCGTTGCGCATCCGATCCTTTAGCGCAACCGCATCGTGAAGCCCCAAGTAACCGGACGTTGAATAGCGATAGGCGAGCAACGAGAAATTCGTACGGCTATTGGGCAGGTTCTTGCTGTATGACAGGCGCAAACTGGAACCCTGCTGGGTCTGCCCTGCGGGGAGTTCGGTGCTGGCTGCGGTGAGGTCGGCGGCGAAACCGCCGAACCGGGTATTAAGCGCCATGCCTGCCAGGCCGGATACATAGCCGGGGGTCAGTGCGGTGCCGCCGTAACCGGTCAGGTTGTTGTCCAGCCCGCGTTGCAGGGTGCCTTGCATGACAACTGGCGGTCGGCCATGCAAGCCGGGATCGACCAACTGACCGGCCACCAGGCTGTAGCGCGTTGAGCCTGGGCGGAGTAATTGCACGGTCGTGGCAAAGGGCACGACGAACCCATGTTCGCGACCATCGGCTTCGGTGACTGTTACCCGCAGGTCGCCACCAAAACTCGCTGCTTGCAGGTCGGCGATCTCGAAGGAGCCCGGCGCTACGGTTGTTTCATAGACAAGGTAGCCACGCTGATAGATCGACACCTTGGCGTTGGAGGCCGCAGTACCACGCACCACCGGGGCGTAGTAGCGCTGCGTATCAGGCAACATGCGGTCGTCGCTTTCGAGCTGGACGCCACGAAACGACACCGCATCGAACAACTCACCACTGGTCGTGCTCTCGCCGACCAGCAACTGCGACTTCCAGTCCGTGAGGTCAACCTGACCATAGGCGTAACCGCGCTGGTAGCGCCCACCCAATGTGGGTGACCAGGTCAGGCTGGCGTTATGCCGCAGCCTGACACCGCCCAGGTTCAGGCCCATGTTCAACCCTGAATAGGCATGCGTGTCGCGGCGCCCTTGGCTCTGAACGCTGAACAGGTTGGCGTCGTAGTTCAGCAAGCCGGCTGTTACGCCACTGTCCCAACTGGACGGGTCGACATAGGTGCTGGTGGCGGGCCGTTGCAGGTAGTACTGCGCAACGGTGATGTGCAGTTTCTGTTCGGGCAGGTCAACACTGATGGCAGCGCCCGGCACGAAACGTTCAAGCTTGTCGCAGGTCAGCCCTTGCGGGACGACCGCGCTCTGTTGATCGCTGCCACGTCCTCTGCGACTACGCTTAAGGTCTATGCCAACACGCGTGAGTAGTTCGGCGCTATAGCATGGTTGTGCATCCACCAGCCCGGCGACCGTCCGTAACTCGACCTCCTGAGTCGCACGCCATTGACCATTGACCAGGATATCCAAGCGATAAGTCCCCGGAACATTACGTGCCGGCTGTTCAAAACGGGTGGTATCAATGGCCATGCCGGACGCTCCTTGCATTAACATCTGTGAATCGAAAATGATCGGCTCATCAAGCTGGCTGGGCGTGACAGGCGTTGCCGTTGGCACATCCTGAGCCCATGCCTGAAGTTGCCCTCCCAACAGGACGGCAATGAATAAAAACAGTGCCCAAGGACGACTTTCATTCGCCCATGGCATAGCCAGACCACCGAATGCTCTCGGTCGAAATCGAACAGGTAAAAACATAGTCAGTCCCATGCCACGGCTGTGCGCCGGAACCGGAAAGAAGCGCGAGGCCTGTGGCGTTATTTGCCTACGGGCTGCTCGAACATCCGCCTTGCGCCATAGTCATTGATGGCTTCGTAACGCACTTTTGGCCCACTAGCGTGGCAGTTAAAGCGGGTTGAGGTTGTGAGCACTGTCTTGCCGAACGGTGCAACCATCCCGGTTTTGACGGGAAACGCCTGGCCATCGCAGTCAACTTCGACATGGCCGAAGGACACGTAATACGGCGTCGGATTCGCCACCTCCAGGTTCGTCGCACCCGTGCTTTTGGGCGTCGCCACAACCGTCCATTTGAGCTGCTCGGGAGCAGCGTCTACGCCCGATGCAAGCGCGGTCGGGCGGTAAAGCAGCTTGAGTCGCGTCCTGAAGGCAAACTGCAACACCGCATCATCCGAAGCTCTGCGTGGTGGGGTTTCCAGCACATTGAGCCAGAACAGCGATTCGCGGTCGGCGACAGCGATGGATTGGGTACGACTGATCCTCAAAACCGCTCCACCACTGGGGTCAATCCGGCTGACCGCAGGCGCGACAACAAAGGGAACCTGAACATCCTCAGGGGCCATCTCTGCCTGCCCATCATCCACCCAGCTTTGCACCAGTACCGGTTCACGACTTGAATTTGCCAGCCTGACCGTCACGTCATCCACATTGGCAGGGAAAATCACTCGAGTGCCTTGCACCACAATGGCTGCCTGGGACGCTTGCACAAACAGCCCGAGGAACACAGCGCCGATGGCGAGAGAATACGTACGCGCTATCGGCGCCATGAACCACCTCCTGCATCGTCAGCGGTTATTGATAGGCCAGCGTGTAGCGCACGAACGAAATGCCAGAACCCGGAGTGACAGCAGGCGCGGTCGATACGTAAGATGCTTTGTAGGACAAGGTCGCAGTATTGCCTTTGACCACTGCCACCTGAGGCGTTGTTTCCCTTTGGCCCAGCTGGATTTTCTTGCCATTGGCCGTATCGTTGAATACTTGAATCTGCACGCCTGTTGCAGGTGCACTGCCGATCAGCTTGAGATTGCCGGTAACCGAATCGATATTTTCAACTTGATCAAAATCGATCGAAACCTTGGCGTCGTTAGTGCATTGCGCACCCGACAATTGCAGCTTGAACGGCACAAACGGTGACGCGTTGCCTATCGCGGCGAATGTACCTGGCGCGATCCGCCCCAGTTCCACATTGGTCACGTTGCCCCCCCCTGGCGCCTGGCCGTTAATGTCGCAAGTCACATCTGTGATGCTTCCTGAAAAGTTCACAATCCCATCCGCCGCATAGGTCAGCGAAGGCGCAACTAAAGCACATAGGAAACTGGTTAGAACCAGCTTTTTCAACGAGAAATTTTTCACATCATATCCTTATCAATTAAGTTCACGACCATGCAAATAGCAAGTGTAACGCACGATGATGCGACCACTTAGTTATATGCCTACCGACATCTACCGGAAGACCAGAACAACAATACAGGAAGCCCGTTCTATTTTTTTATAGATCATTCCTACAAGGACTAAGGACATTTCGTATAGACGATATTTTCTTGCCTATATCTCTAAAACCACATTTAAGTTAGTGGCACCTTCATCGCATGAGACCTGTATTACTTGCGATGGACTTGGCCCTGCGTAAGCAGTTGGAACGTTACCCTAAAAGGATTTTACGGATGAGCACCATTGTTATCGCCGACAACCATGCGCTGATGCGTTTTTCGATCAAGAAGCTACTGGAACAAAACGGCCACACCGTCGTCGCCGAAACTGGGAATGGCCAGGAAACCCTGCATATGGTGAACAGGCTTGAGCCGAACCTGCTCATACTGGAACTCGACCTGCCAGAAATGCATGGGTTGGACGTGATCTCTTTACTGACCCTGGGTAAGTGCTCAAGCAAAATACTCGCGCTCACTGCCTATGATGCGGAGAATTATTTAATCCGCTGTTTAAAAGCCGGCGCCTCGGGCTTTGTCTCAAAAACTGCTGAACTGAGTGAAATACAAAGCGCTGTAAAAGCGCTGCTAAGAGGTAAGTACTACTTTCCACATGTCACACAAAGAATGGCACAAGCGATTAAGCATACTTATTTATCACATACACCAAAGCCAATAAAACTCACAAGGCGCGAAACCGATATCTTGGAGCTTCTGGCAAAGGGCTATAACAACCAAGAGATCGCCAAGCTCTTGATGATCAGTCATAAGACTGCAAGCGCTTACAAACTTAGATTATTATATAAATTCAATACTTCCCACCTCCTTGGAATGATTGACGCGGCGCGTCGGGGAGGTTACATCGCAGGGAGTTTAACGGTTTTATAACAGCGAACCTGCGGTCAGTATTTATCCACTTGAAACCGCTCATATCTGAACTGAACCGGCGGTTCATTTCAGGATGCGCAGATATTAGTTTCAACCGCTTAATGATGTGAACACCGTCTCGGCTAACGCATTTCAAGTGATACCGTCATCCGACATCACGCAGAGCAACGAAAGAACGCGCCGAAGCGTCTATCCCCCAAATCGCAGGCAAAAAAAAGCCACTCGTTAGAGTGGCTTTTTCATTAATGCTTGGAGCGGGAAACGAGACTCGAACTCGCGACCCCGACCTTGGCAAGGTCGTGCTCTACCAACTGAGCTATTCCCGCTTGGTGATGCGCATTCTATAGAATCCTCAGCACCCGTCAACCCCTTGATTCAAAAAAGTTTTATTTCTTTTCAACGGTGGTTCGCAGATGGGGCCAGGCCGCACGCAGATATTGCAGCATGGACCACAGGGTCAGGCCTGCGGCGACCAGCAGCAAGGCGTAGCCCGTGAGGACCCAGAACGAGAAGTCCGACGGGTTGGCCAGCAGGATGACCAGCGCGAGCATCTGCGCGGCGGTTTTCCATTTGCCCATGTTCGATACGGCCACGTGGGCGCGGGCGCCGATTTCGGCCATCCACTCGCGCAGGGCCGAGACGACGATCTCGCGGCCGATGATGACGGCGGCCGGCAGGGTCAGCCACAGGTTGCCGTGTTCCTGTACCAGCAGCACCAGGGCGACGGCCACCATGAGTTTGTCGGCCACAGGGTCAAGGAACGCGCCGAAGGGCGTGCTCTGTTCCAGGCGGCGGGCCAGGTAGCCGTCGAGCCAGTCGGTGGCGGCTGCGAAGGCAAATACCGAACTGGACGCGACGTAGCTCCATTCATACGGCAAATAGAACAACAAAATGAAAATCGGGATAAGCAGGACGCGTAGAACGGTGATCAGATTAGGGATATTCATCGGCACAACTGGCTACGAGGTGAGAAGGCATTCTATTCGCTGTGCAGATTGGCATAAATCAATTCAGCGAGCTTTTTACTGATACCGGGTGCTTTGGCTATTTCGTCAATGCTGGCACGGGAGAGCTCCTGCAAGCCACCAAAATGTTTAAGCAAGTCGCGACGCCGCGTCGGGCCAACCCCTGCCACCCCTTCCAGGGTTGAGGTTCGCCGGGTTTTGCCACGGCGCGCGCGATGGCCGGTAATGGCGAAACGGTGGGCTTCGTCGCGAATTTGTTGAATCAGGTGCAGCGCGGGCGAGTCGCCTTTCAAGGTGAATTCATGGGCGGCATCATTTAAGTACAACGTCTCGAAGCCGGCCTTGCGCGTGGTGCCCTTGGCGACGCCGAGCAGGATCAGGTCAGGCACGGCCAGCTCGTTGAGCACGTCTCGCGCCATGGATAACTGGCCCTTGCCGCCGTCTACCAGCAGGATATCAGGCAGCTTGCCCTCTCCGTCTTTCAACTTGCTGAAACGCCGCGTGAGCGCCTGGTGCATGGCGGCGTAGTCATCGCCTGCGGTAACGCCTTCGATGTTGTAGCGCCGGTAGTCGGACTTGATCGGCCCTTCCGGCCCGAATACCACGCAGGAGGCCACCGTGGCCTCACCGCTGGAGTGGCTGATGTCGTAGCACTCCAGGCGCTGGGGCGGCTCATCCAGGTTGAGTACCTCAGCCAGAGCGTCGAAGCGTGCGGCAACGTGCTGTCGATTGGCCAGGCGCGCGCTCAGGGCCTGTTCGGCGTTGGTCACGGCCAGTTGCTGCCAGCGGGCACGGGTGCCGCGTACGCGGTGGCTGATGTCCAGCTCGCGGCCGCGCAGCTCGTGGATGGCCTCGATCAAAGTGGGGAAGTCTTCATGCACCACGTTGACGATCAGTTCAGACGGCAGGTCGCGCTCAGGGCTGCTGACGTAGTACTGGCCAAGAAACGCAGCCATCACTTCTGACACGTCTTCGTCGATACCGGTCTGCGGGAAAAAGTTCTTGCTGCCCAACACCCGGCCAGCGCGCACGCTGATCAGGTGCACACAGGCGCCACCCGGATTGACGAACGCGGCGATCACGTCGACGTCGCCGGTGCCGCCTTCCATGCTTTGCTGGTCCTGGACCCGGCGCAGCAAGGAGATCTGGTCACGCAGTTCTGCAGCCTTTTCGAAATCCAGAGTGCTGGCCGCCTGCTCCATCGCCCCGGACAGCTCATCGGTGAGCGCGTTGCTGCGCCCTTCGAGGAACATTACGGAATGGCGCACATCCTCGGCGTACTCCGCCGGCTCGACCAGGCCCACACAGGGCGCCTTGCAGCGCTTGATCTGGTATTGCAGGCACGGCCGCGTGCGGTTCTTGTAAAAGCTGTCTTCGCACTGGCGTACAAAAAAGGTTTTTTGCAGCAGGCTCAGGCTTTCACGAATTGCACCGGCACTGGGATAAGGCCCGAAGTACTTGCCCTTGAGCTTTTTAGCCCCGCGATGAATGCTCAGCCGGGGGAAATCGCCGTCCGACAAATACACATAGGGATAGGATTTATCGTCACGCAGCAGGATGTTGTAGGGCGGCCGCCATTCCTTGATCAGCGTCTGCTCAAGCAGCAACGCCTCGGTTTCATTGGCGGTAATGGTAGTTTCAACCTGGGCGATACGCGCCACCAGAGCGGCGGTTTTCGGCGCAAGGCCGGTCTTGCGAAAATAGCTCGCCAGACGGTTCTTCAGGTTCTTGGCTTTGCCCACATACAGCAGGCGCGCCTCGCTGTCGAACATGCGGTACACGCCGGGGCGGCCACTGCAGGTCGATAGAAAGGCACTTGGATCAAACGGCGTAGTCATGTCAGGCGCTGGCGTCCACCATGCCGTGGCGCACCGCGAGCAGGGTCAATTCAACATCACTGCTGATGGCGAGCTTCTCGAAGATGCGATAGCGGTAGGTATTGACGGTTTTGGGCGACAGGCACAGCTTGTCGGAGATCGACTGCACCTTCTGGCAACCGACGATCATCAAGGCGATCTGGATTTCCCGCTCCGACAGCGTATCAAACGGCGAATCGCTGGTGGGCTGGAAGGATTTGATCGCCAACTGTTGGGCGATCTGAGGGCTGATGTAACGCTGGCCGGCGAAGACCAGGCGAATGGCCTGCACCATCTCCGCCAGGCCCGCGCCCTTGGTCAGGTAGCCCGCGGCACCGGCCTGCAGGAGCCGCGTCGGAAACGGGTCTTCCTCGCACACCGTCACCACTACGACCTTGATGTCCGGATGGCTGCGCAACAGCTTGGTCGTGGCACCAAGACCGCCGATCCCGGGCATCTTGACGTCCATCAACACCACATCGGGCTTCAATTCCCGAGCCTTGATCAGAGACTCCTCCCCTGACTCAGCCTGGCCGACTACTTGCAGGCCGTCGATGTCAGCCAGCATTCGTGTAATGCCTGTACGAACGAGATCATGGTCATCGACTACTAGCACCCTAATCAAGCAGACACCTCGCGATATGGTCTTATAGATTGCTGAACACCTTAGCAAAAAAGCTGGGCGCAGACCTAGCCGCAAGCGTCATATATATGGAGTTTGCCTGCCCGATAGTCGTCCACCGGGTGGCGGACGACCGGATTTATTGGGCAAAAGGTCAGGAATCCTGGGGCGCAGACCTGGTTTTTCCATTCAGGGATTGGGAATGTTCGGCCAGGGTCGACGTCAGGCGGCGAATTGCATCCTGGTCTTCCTTGAACATCGCCCGGTAATCCACCAGGACCTTTTCTTCAAGCTGGCTGAGATTTTCCAGCTGGATCGGCGTGGCAGTGCCGGTCAGCACGTACAGGATGTCCACGCCTCTCTCGGCGACACGTGACAGGTAATCAGCCTTGGGCGCACGCCCGCCGCTTTCATACTTGCCTTGAGCGTTAGCTTCGACGCCTCCGATTTCACCAAAAACTTTTTGCGACAGGCCAAGTCGCTCTCTTTCTTGCCTTAAACGCGAATCGATTCCACTCATTTGGATGTATGATCCTATTTGGCACACCCCAAGAGGTGACACACTCATCTCTTTGTTAAACGAACTTGAACGGTTTTGAACTATGCCCGGAATCCGTACTGCTGCACAAGCCAAGGCCTGGCTGGAACATCAAGGAAAGTCAGTGCAGGCGTTCGCCCGTGAACATGGCGTTGATCCGGCAACCACCTATCAAGTGCTCGCTGGGCGCAAAAAGGGACGGCGTGGTGAGGCCCATAAGGTAGCGGTCCTGCTGGGCATGAAAGAGGGGATCATCCTCGCTGAGGCAGATGGCCAAAACGACGATCAGGAAGTCGGCTCCTGAATCAGTATGCGCTTATTAGAACTTTGCGCATGACTTAACATGCGCGACAGACACGCTCCATCCGCCAGAAGCCGTCCTCTTCGCCGACAATGCTGAACCCGATGCGCTGATAGAGCTTTTTGGCCGGATTGGTCTTGAATACGGTCAACCGCAATAGCCCCAGCGCTTGCGCCTTCAGCGCCATGTGCTCCAGCACCCAACTGCCTGCGCCCTGCCCGCGATGTTCTTCGAGCATATGCAACTCGCGGATGTACAGCGCGCCATGGTCGCGACTCAGGCTGACAAACCCCAACGTTTCATCGCCTCGGCAAACCAGCCAGTTTTCCCGACCGGCCCAGGCGGTGTCGAAGCCGTCATTGGACCAAATCAGCCGGTTTTGCACGTAGTAGCGGTTCATCGCCTGGTGGGTCAGGGCTCGTGCAAACGGCAGATCCTTTTCTGTGGCTGCGCGCAGGTAAAAGGCCATTTACACCGCCACCACGTGACCCAGCCAATGCTCGCCATCGCGGCGGGCAATCACCAGCGCCTCGCCGACGCAGGGCACCGCTGCAAGCAGGCGGCCATCCGCGCCCCAGATCGCACTGCGGCCTGCACACGCCCAGCCACCCGACGGGCCACCGTGGTTAGCCATCAGCACCAGCAGACGATGTTCGGCGGCATAACCCTGCAGCAGCGCGCTGTCTTTGGCGTAACCGCCTTCGCTGATCAGCACGCCGGCTGCGTACACATTGGCACCCGCTTGCGCCGCTTGGCGCGGATGACTGGCGTGGGAAAAGTCAGCGCAAACCGCCAGGGCAATTCGATCATCACCCCACGCCAGTGCCGCACCGCCCTGCCCGGCTGCAAACGCCACTTCTTCGCCTGGATGCAAATGCTGCTTGGTATAGACGGCCACCGAGCCATCGGCACCCAGTACCAGAGCGCCAATCATGACCTGCGTTTGTGAGGCCAGGCGAATCGGCATCCCTACCACCGCCGTCAGTTGCAACTCACGCGCCATTTCGCGCAGGGGTGCCAGCAATGGGGCGTCGGGAGCAATAGCCAGGTCGGCGGCCAGCGTGGGTTCGTAACCGGTCAAAGACAGCTCCGGAAACACCAGCAATTGCACGCCCTGCTCTGCCGCAGCCTGCATAAACACCAAGTGCCTTGAGATGTTGGCCGCGACGTCGCCGGCAATGGAAAGGGTCTGCGCCGCAGCAAGGGTCAAGGCAGTCATGGTCGCGTCCAGGCAATCATTGTTTAAGAGTGACCAGCATAGCGACACTCGCCCCATAGTCGTAAGTACCCTCAAGCAATAGAAATTACTGATTGAATCCACCCGTGCGCCTCTAGTAAGCTCCCCCCATCATTTGGAGAGCCACCATGTTGCAACTCACCCACACTCAGGTTTGCCCTGCTGCCAGCGCCTTGCGCTCGGTGTCGGCTACCCGCGTGAACGGTTCGAGCGCACTGGCCGGCTTTTATTTTGGGTATTGGTTTAGCCACTGGCGCGCCTGATACCTGAAATCGGCGCCCACTACTCAAGGGGTCG
This sequence comes from Pseudomonas paralactis, assembly GCF_001439735.1. GTDB lineage: Bacteria > Pseudomonadota > Gammaproteobacteria > Pseudomonadales > Pseudomonadaceae > Aquipseudomonas > Aquipseudomonas paralactis. The sequence continues at coordinate 27,649 of NZ_JYLN01000010.1, read as the reverse complement.
CCTACCAGAGAAATCTAAACCCCCGGTCGGCTCCCCGACCGGGGGTTTTGTTTTTTCAGCCGCTAACTATTTTGTTTGCTCAAGAACACTTAAAGGAATCACACCATGAACTACACCAACTATTACCGCTTCGACACTTGCACTGCATGGCGATTTAGCCAGCTCCGTTCGGGACAGCCTGCCGCCTCCGATCGGTCACCTATTGGTGGCAAACCAACACACCTTGCCAGTACGGCCAATTGTCGAACACCCCAGTAGGCCAAGCGCGCGGGAACAACCCGCCGCTTGCCCAGGAAGCCTTGAATATGAACTCCTCCGTCGCCGCTTTGCCCGTCTGCACCCTCAACAGCGCCAATGAAACCCTGACCCAGCGCTTGCCCAGCTCCCTTGAGCTGAAGCACCAACTGCCCCTCAGCCCGTTCCTCAATGAACAGATCCACGCCCATCGCCAGGCCGTGCGTGCCATTCTCAATGGCCAGGATTCGCGCTTACTGGTGATTGTCGGCCCGTGCTCGATCCACGATCCGGAATCGGCCATGGAATACGCACGCAACCTGAAGAAACTTGCGCTCGAAGTCAGCGACCAGATGCTGCTGGTGATCCGCGCCTACGTCGAAAAACCGCGCACTACCATCGGTTGGAAAGGCCTGGCCTACGACCCGCACCTGGACGGCAGCGATGACATGGCCACCGGCCTGACCCTGTCCCGTGAACTGATGCGTGAAATGCTGCGCCTGGGCCTGCCGGTCGCCACCGAACTGCTGCAACCCATGGCAGCAGGCTACTTCGATGACCTCCTCAGTTGGGTTGCCATTGGCGCGCGCACCACTGAGTCACAGATCCACCGCGAGATGGCCAGCGGCCTGGGCATGCCCGTGGGCTTCAAGAACGGCACCGACGGCGGCGTCGCGATTGCCTGTGATGCGATGCGCTCGGCGTCCCACCCCCACCGCCATTTCGGGGTCGATAGCCAGGGCCATCCCGCCATCATTCAAACACCGGGCAACCCCGACACGCACTTGGTGCTGCGCGGCGGTCACGGTGGGCCAAACTACGATGCGCAGAGCGTGGCCCAGGTGAAACATGACCTGGCCAAAGCCAAGGTGGCAGCGCGGATCATGGTCGATTGCAGCCACGCCAACAGCGGCAAGGACCCGCTGCGCCAACCGGCGGTGTTCAATGACGTATTGGAGCAGCGCTTACAGGGCGATACCTCGCTGATCGGCATGATGCTTGAGAGCCACTTGTTCGAAGGCTACCAGCCGCTGAGCACGTCGATGAAATACGGCGTGTCGGTGACCGATGGTTGCCTGGGATGGAGCGGGACCGAGCAGTTGTTGCGCAGCGCGGCCGAACGGTTGCGCGAATACAGTAAAACCGACTGATCGCTGGCTGGGCTGGGCGGGAAAGTTGACGAGCGCTCGTGCGAGTGTTCAGATGCCCGCCTGTTTCAGGTGCCCCCTGCCGCCGTGCTCGGGGTGAAACGGGAAACCGGTACGCTCTTGCCGAGCAAGTCCGGTGCTGCCCCCGCAACGGTATATGCGTGATCCCTTCGACACACCACTGTGGCCATTGCGCTATGGGAAGGTGAAGGGATCCATACGCATGAGCCCGGAGACCGGCCTGAAATTTCTGTTTGGCAAACTCCTGCGGTGGGCGGGCATGGGCCGGTATTGGCGTGTGCTCGATGCCTTCTCTTGCGTGCTTCTGCGAAGATACTTTCGAGAAGACTATGATTCGACGTTCATTCACTCCCTTGGTCGGTTGCCTGTTCAGCCCATTGCTGCTGGCTGACGACAATGCCCTGATACTCAATGCGCAACTCGTCTCGGCGCCTTCGGTGGAGTCCACCACCGTCGCAGCCATGGCCCGGTACGGCAGCAAAATCGACGTGGTCAGCCGCGCCCAGATCGAGCGAGCCGGCCCTGCCGCCGACGTGTCCCGGGTCATGCAAATGTTCATTCCCGGGCTGTACGTCGCGCCGAAAAACGGCCCGTTCGACTACGGCACCTATTCCCTGCTTGGTGGACGCAACGATGACACGTTGATCCTGCTTGACGGTGTGCGCCTGAATAACCGCTTGTACGGCGGTCTTTACATCGACACCCTGCCAGCCAATGCCATCGAGCGCATCGAAGTGCTCAAGGGTGGCCAGAGTTTACTGTTCGGCACCCAGGCCGTGTCCGGCGTGATCAATATCGTCACCCGCAGCCCGCAGACGCCCAGTGCTTCCGGCGAAGTGAACCTGGGGGTCGATACCTTCGGTGGCACCACCGGCGACGCCCGGGTCGAAAAACTCTTCAACAACGGTTGGGGCGACATGGGCCTATTGGCCTACGTCAGCCGTAATGCGTCCGAGGGCTACCAGCCGTTTCGCAACCGCGATATGAAAAATGTCAGCAACAAGAAGCGCGCCTACGAGGTCACCACCTTCGGCACCAAGGCGATTCAATCCTTTGGCGACCATTCACGCCTGGAACTGTTCTACCAATACGCCGATGCCAACCTGGATTTCGCTCGCCCGGTGGCATCCCACAAGACCACCAACGACCGTGTTCAGCAGATCGCCACAGCGACCTTCGAGCAAAATATCAACGAACGCCTGAGCTATTTCGTCAAGGGCCATATCAACGATTGGGACACCCGCTATACCCGCATCAACAACCTTGACGCAGGTGGCACCCAGGTGATCAACCATAACGACTATTGGGGTTTCACCGATTGGGGCGTGCAGGCCGAGGGCAAGGCCCAATTGCCGGGCGGGCATGTGTGGATCGTCGGCAGTGATAACCAATGGTTCAAGGGCCAGGACGATGTGCTGGTAATCGACAACAACAAGGCCCAGGCCCACGCGCTGTACACCCAACTGCGCCCGCAGATCGACGCCCTGCCCGATTGGCACCCCAGCCTTGGTGTGCGCCACGAAGCCATGAGCGGGGGCGACAGCGCCACCGTCGGTATGCTCACCTCGCTCTATGACCTCAACGAGAATTGGGCGCTGCGCGGTCAATATGGCACGGCCTACAAGCTGCCCAACGCCGAACAACTGTTCGTCAATGAAACCGACGAAAAAGGTAACCGCCACCTCAAGCCTGAGAAAAGCCGCAACGCCGAGTTGGGTGTCGACTACAGGGGATCACTCGCTGGACGCGATTTCAACGCAAGCGTGACGTTATTCAAACGTGAGATCACTGACCTGATCACACTGAACGATAGGCTGTGGGTCAACGGCCAGGGCCAAGTCAAGATGCGCGGCTTCGAGGCCGACGCCAGGCTGGCGCTCAATCAACAATGGAGCGTGCAGGCGGATATGACTCGCAACCTTACCGAGTCGCGTGCCGGAGTGACCATCAACGACATCCCGAGCTTTTTCGCCCGCTCACGCATCGGTTTTGAATCGCAAAGCCGCTTGTGGGGTGCAGGTGCAGCCATCCGTTATATCCGCGATATCGCTAGCTCCAGGCAGGTCGAGTACGGTCATTATTCAGTGGTAGACGCCGATGCCTATCGCTATCTGGACTCAACGCACCAGCACCGCGTAAGCCTGTTGGTGGAAAACCTGTTCGACCGCGACTACGTCACCAGCCGCTCCAATAACGTCGACAACCTGGGCCGTCCGTTCACCTCAGAGGTGCGTTATACGTATCGTTTCTGATGAAAGACATCACGCAAATCGAAGGGGTGGATACCCATCCAGACTGGTCGCATATCCCCGACCACGCCTACCATGTGTTGCTGTGCACCGGGCCACGCTGCACCCAACGCGGCGCCTTGCAACTGTGGAAAAGCCTGCGCCGCCGATTGCTGGAACTTCATCGCATCGAAGTGACCGGCGGCGTGCTCTTGACTCGCACTCATTGCCAGTTCCCCTGCAACCTCGGCCCGGTGCTCACGGTCTACCCCCAGCGCTGCTGGTATGGCGTGCATAGCAAGGCCGATGTAATACGCCTGGTGGATAGGCACCTGATAAGTGGTGAGGTCGTCGATGATCTGTTGATCACGGGGCACTCATGAAATCGCCCTGGTTATGTGTGGGCGCCCTGCTCTGTGCGGCGCCGGTACTGGCGGACAGTTACCGCAATTGCGCCCAGACCTGGACACTGCCGCACTCGCCTCCCTCACGCATCGTCGCGCTCAATCAGCACGCAGCCGACCTGTTGCTGGCCCTGGATGCAGGGCCGTCACTGGTCGGCGTGGCCTACCTCGACGATGACGGCAAGGCCCATCGACGGGGCAAGTATTTCGAGGTGCCGGTGATTGCAGGCAAATACCCGTCCGGCGAAATGCTGTATGCACAAAAGCCAGACTTGGTGGTAGGTGGGTTCGCCAGCGCGTTTGGTGACGGCGTGACCTCACGCACCGGCCTGGCAGATAACGGCGTTGCGTCTTACCTGCTGGAGTCCGCTTGCGCCGGGCACACCCTTGATTACTTCCGACATATTCGTCAGGACCTGCGCACCCTCGGCGACCTGTTGCACAAAAGCCGGCGTGCCCAGACATTGATCGACGCACTGGACGCCGACCTGCTGCAGGCCCGGAAAATGGCAGACGCGACCAGAACCGTGTCGGTGTTTTACCTGGACAGCGAGGTCAACGGCCTCGACAGTGAAGGCCAGCGGGGGTTTGTCACTGCGCTACTGGCCGCATCCGGGGCCCGTAACGTGCTGGCAGACATCCCTCTTTCACGGGTCACCGTGAGCCGCGAAACCTTGCTGATAAAGGACCCCGACATCCTATTATTGGCCGATGCCCTGTGGTCGCCCGCCAGCCGTAAACGCCAGTTGTTGACCACCGATCCGGTCTTGTCGACATTACGCGCGGTGCGTGAGAACCGAATGATCGATGTCGCGTTTACTCATTTGGTGCCCGGCGTCGGCAGCGGCCAGGTAGCGCGCGAACTGGCCCGCGAACTCCATGGCATTCCTTGCCCCCCTGCAGGGCTTGTTCTTGATTGACCGGGATGACGCCTAGGCCCCTGCTACCCGCGGCACCCGGGACAGCTCCCGTAACCACGGCAGCACCCGCAAGCCGTGGGCTGCCTCGGATGGGTCGACGATATCCATAAAGTGTTCGAGGCTGACATTGTCCGGCACGCCCGGCAGACGCACCCGCACTGCTGACGTTGCGCCGCCAGGCTCGCCCAGATCGATGTGCTCGTACACCAACACATGGTGCACCGAGTGCTGGGGCCCACAGGCGTGGGCCAGCAACCCGGCATTGATGATGAGCACATCGAAGGGCTCGGCTGGAATGGAGGTCAGAATCTGGACTTCTTCAAGCGTTTGCACCGGCACAATCCGGTAATACCCCAACTGGTTGAGCATTTTCTCGATGTACAGGCGTTGCAGATGCTGTTCATCGGCAATCAGGATAGTCAGTGCTTTGTTTGGCATGGCAAACCCCTGGGGCAGGCAGTGCTCGACAGTGAGCATCGCCCATTGTCCAGACATATGCCGACGACAAAATCAGGCGTTTTCCCCGTTAACGTAAGAGTTTTCCCAAATCACCTGAATGGCGATCAACCGCCGTCAAGGCTGATTGCAATAAGCCTCCAAGCCATGCTGCAAAGTAGCGATCGCCTCACTGACGCCATCAACCGCGGGGCTCAATGCTAGAGGGTCCCGCTGTTCACACACCGCCTCCAATGCTTCACAACACGCGATCAACTCCTGCGCCTTGACCATGCGTGCGCCGCCCTTGGCACGATGGGCCAGGTCGTGCAGCCTGGCAAAGTCGGCCTGGCTTAACAGCTGTGAGAGCAAGGCACGGTCCGTTTCCAGGCTGTCGAGCAACGGCACCAGCAACTCAATAAGCGCGGGGCGATCATCCCCCGTCAATGCGACCAGGGTGCTCAAGTCGAACGCCGCTATTTGTGGCGGGCCCAACTCGGCCGAGCGCGAAGCCAATGCCGAACGCAGGTCGTCCAACCCGGTGGGTTTGAACAGGCAGCCGTCCATACCGGCTTGCCGACAGCGCTCGGTTTCCTCCGGCTGAGCGTTGGCGGTGAACCCCAATAACAGGCAAGGTGCCTCACCCCGCTCACGCTCTTGCGCGCGAATCTCCTGCGCCAACTGGTAGCCATTCTTGAACGGCATGTTGCAATCGGTGATCACGCCGTCGAATTGTCCCGCCCGCCACTGCTCAAACCCCTGGACGCCATCTTCGGCCGTGGTGATCTGATGGCCCAGGAAGCTCAACTGACGCGCCAGCAGCAAGCGGTTGGCCGGGTAGTCATCCACCACCAGGATGCGCAGCGCGCGGCCCTGTGGCGCCGCATCAGCCGTGGGTGCTGCATGGGCCGGCAGGCTGTCCGTCAGGGCCAGGGGCAATGTCACCTCCACCCGGGTGCCCTGCCCCAGCACGCTGCTCAGGTGCAACTGACCGCCCATCATTTCGCACAAACTGCGGCTGATCACCAACCCCAGGCCAGAACCGCTGCGGGCCGACTGCTGGTTATTGCTGCCCTGGATAAACAGGCTGAATAACCGCTGCTGATCTCTGACGCTGATCCCGATGCCGGTGTCTTGCACCCATAGCTGCACATTCAACCGGTCGCCCTCGATCACCGCCTGCGCGCCGAGGCTGACCTGGCCGTTGGCGGTAAACTTGATGGCATTGCTCAACAGGTTCGACACCACCTGTTTGAAGCGCAGCGGGTCGACCAGCACCGTCCGGTCAATCAAGGGCTCAAACTCAATTTGCAGCGCCACGCCCTTGGCTCGCGCCAATCCCTCGAACACTCGCGCCACCGACGCCAGCAGCTCGCGCAGGTTGGCCGGCTCCAGGCTCAGTGACAGGTGCCCGGACTCGATCCGCGCGATATCAAGAATGTCGCCGATCAGTTCCAACATGCCGCGCGAAGCCACCGATGCCACTTCCAAGGCATCGCGGTCGGCCCGCCCCTGTTCGGCATTTTTCAAGGCCAGTTCGATCATGCCGATCACGGCGTTCATCGGCGTGCGGATTTCGTGACTCATGGTCGCCAGGAAGGTGGTCTTGGCGCGGTTGGCGGCGTCGGCATCGTCCTTGGCTTCCTGCAATTGGCCCAGTAAGCGATGACGCTCGCTGACGTCCACCCAACCGGCAATCATGCCCACCACCTTTTCATCGCCGTCGCGGTACGGCAGCATCCATTGGTAAATGGTCAGCACATCACCATTGGGCACCTTGAGTATCCGGTCATGAATCTGCGGCTCTCCTGCGGCCATCAAGCGCAAATAATCCTCATGAAACGACTGGGCCTGCGGAGGGTTGTTGACGTCGGTTTCCATCACCGTCTTGCCGATCACGTCTTCAAGCTTGTAGCCAAACACATCGAGGTACGCGTTGTTGCAGGCCATCAACCTGCCCTGGCGGTCGCGCACATAAATCGGGTGCGGGGTGCCGTCGATCAATACACTCATGAACCGCATCTGATCGCTGAGCGCCCGCTCGGCCTGCACACGCTTACGAATCAGGCTACGCAAGTAGATGACCCATCCCAGCGTGACCACCAACAACAGTGCGGCCAACCCGAAGCCCTGAATGATCACGTTGCGATAACGCAGCCAGTAGCTGTCCTCGATGATGACTTCGCTGCGCCATTGGCCAATCAACTCATCCATTTCCTGCGGTGTGATGCTCAGCAGCGCCTTGTCCAGGATCGAATACAGCTCCAACTGACTGCGGTTGACCCCGAAGGTCACGCGTGCCGGTTCAGTGCCGACCGTACTGGTGATACGCAAGCGGTCACGGTAATGCCGGCTGATCAGATAGCGCGCACTGATCAGCGAGTTTACGGCGCCATCGGCGTCGCCATTGGCCACCAGCGCCATGGCTTGCTGCGGGTTTTCCACGTCGATAAACGCAACCCCTGGGAAGTTTTGCGTTATCTCGTCATGCAAGCCATTGCCGGTCACCATAGCCAGGCGTTTGCCGACCATATCCTCCAGCGTGAGCGGGCTGTCGGGGCTGTCGCGGGTCACCAGCACAAACGGGTTGGTCAGGTAGGGCCGGGTAAAGCGCACTTTGTCGGCACGCTCCATACTGGGGGTGACCACCGCCAGCATATCCGCCGTGCCTGCACTGACTATATTGACCTGGCGCGGCAACGAACTGCCCGGCACCACATCGAACTTCAAACCGGTGCGCAAGCTGATGCGCGACAACACCTCGGCACTCAGCCCTTCGAATTGCCCCTGGTCACCGATAAAAGACAGTGGCAGAAAGTCGTTGAGCACCGCGACTCTGACCCGTGGGTTTCTCTGCACCCAGCGTTGTTCATTGGCACTCAAGTGCAGCCGGTCAATGCCCACGATGCCCAGGTTGCCACCGCTCCAGCGGCGCAGGATCTCCATCTGCTCACTGGCGGGAATGGCCTCCAGCGCCGCATTGATGATCTGCAACAGCTGCGTATTGTCCCGGGTGACGGCAAACGCAAACGGGTTGACCTCCAGAGCGGAAAAATCGGCCATGCGTACATTGTTCAGGTGGTTGCGATTGATCAGGTAATTGCTGCTGATGGCATCGCCCAGGTAAACATCGGCGCGACCAAACGCCACCGCGCCTATGGCCTCGAAGGTCGAGGCAAAAAGCTCCAACTGTGCACGGGGGTAAAATGCCCGGACGGCGTTTGGCTGCATATAGTGATACAGCATTGCCACCCGCTTGCCTGCCAGGTCATCACTCAACGCCTGGCTGTCACCGCTGCGCGTCACCAGGGTCGGTTGATCGTTGGCGTAGGAGCGAGACAACTGCAATTGCGTGTCGGCAGCCTCATAACCATTGGCGGAACCGAGAAAATCCACGTCCCCCTGCTTCAGGGCGTGGACCACATCATCGCGAGTTTCGTAGCGCCGGACCTCGATGGAAATATGCAGAGCCTGGCCAATCAGCGCGGCAAAGTCGGCGGTGATACCTTCGAGCTCGTCGTTGTTATTGGTCAGGTCAAACGGGACGTAATCGGGGGCAGAAATGCCCATGACCAATGTGCGCCGCTCGCGTAGCCAGCGCCAATCGGCCTCGGTCATCTCGACTTTGGGGAGGTCGAGGTGGGAGTGCCCCAACAGTTGCAACGACTGGGGATCTTCAAAGGCCACCGCGATCAGGGGTAACAGGCTCATCCACAGGATCGCGACGAACCTGGTCAACGCAGTGGTGATCATTTGCCGCTCAGATCAAATGGTTGCGCTGGGCAAACTTGGACAAATGCACTACCGAAGACATACGTAACTTCTCCTTGAGTCGAGTCTTGTAGGTGCTGATGGTCTTGTGGCTCAGCAGCATTTTCTCGGCCACCTCCTTATTGCCCAGCCCCAGGGCCAGCATCTGCAGGACGGTCAATTCACGGTCCGACAAGCACTCGATCATCTGTCGTTCCGTTTCCTGCAGGTCATCACGGCGTACCGAGCTGGTCGGCAAACTGGGGAAACAGCTGTAGCCCGACCTGATCGCCCTGATGGCCTTGATCAACTCGTCCAACTCTCCAGTCTTGGCAACAAACCCCATGGCGCCGGCACGCATACAGCGGGTAGAAAAGAACACCGCCATGTAGGAGGTAAGCACCAGAATCTTGCACGGCAGGGCCAGCGCCTTGACTCGGCTGATAACCTCCAACCCACCCAGCTTTGGCAGCGCAAGGTCGAGAATAATCAGCTCGGGACGTTGCTCCCTCGCCAATTGCATTGCATCTGCCCCATCTCCTGCCTGGTAGATTTCAGTAAACCCTTCAGCTTTCAGGAGGTGCGTGACCGTCGCGCGGATGAACGGATGGTCATCCACAATTAATGCTTTGCTCATAAAACTTCCCTATGTGGACAAAATACCCTTACACATCACACCGGGACTGGGTACCTGTGAGAAATGACAGTTCCGACGAACGGCACTGCACACCCTCAGGGCGATAACCAGGCGATGTCTGGCCCCTTCAATTAACTCAGCATAACCACGGCCGCCAGCCTCAACGACCCAACAGCCGCATGTGCCCAACCTTAGCAACGGCAAGATGTTTCAATTGAAGGGATATTCCTGACTACATGTAGGATTTTTCCACGACTAAGCTTAGCCAATCCTGGCGCGCCCAGAGGGATCAGTCGGTGGTACTCGGGCTCCAGAAAGCCTGTACCACCAGGGTTGACGTGGAGATGCGCGCCACCAGCGCATCCAGCTCATCGCCATCGACCGAGGTTGCGACCAGGGTGGCCTCAATCTCCACTTCTTCGCTGCCAAATGGCCGCACGTCGACATCGCTGGCCGGGTAGTTAGAGCGTGCCAGCTCGGCTTCCAACAAGACCATCACCGCCTGTTGCTGACTGCGCCGTGCAATTACGTAAAGGATGTTGGTGACCTCTGCCGAGACCACGTCCAGCGGCTGACGGTTGATGTTGTTGACGATCGGTCGCAGCAAGGTATTGGCCGCCAGCACAAACAGCGTGCCCAGCAATGCCTCAAGGATCAGGTCGGCACCGGCACAGGCGCCCACCGCCGCCGAAGCCCACAGGGTGGCCGCCGTATTGAGGCCACGCACATTGCCTTCCTCACGCATGATCACACCGGCGCCCAGGAAGCCGATGCCCGACACCACGTAAGCAACTACACGCACAGCGCCTTCGGCACCGCCGAGGCGGTTGGCCATGTCGACGAAAATCGCCGCGCCCACCGCCACCAGCACGTTGGTGCGCAAGCCCGCGGTGCGCTGGCGATACTGGCGCTCGAAGCCGATCAAGCCCCCCAGAATAAACGCCGCGCTGAGGCTGACCACGGTGTCGATCAGGGAGTTGAGGTTGATGTTGTTGATTGCCTGCATAAAAAGATCTCCATGAATGCAGCGGCAAATTGGAAGCACCGCAGGTCCCTGTGGCAGCTGCTTGCGATAGCGGCGCGTCAGCTAATGAATCAGGCGACTGATACACCGTCATCGCGGGCAAGCCCGGCTCCCACAGGTTTTTGCGGTGTTGCATAAAACGTATTACTGCCAGCCAAACTTGCGGATGTAGTAGCCCTTCACCGCCTGGGTCAGCGCCATGTACGCCAGCAAAATCACCGGCAGGAATACGAAGTACAGCGACGGCAGCGCCTGCAGTTTGAAGTAGTGCGCAAGCGGCCCCATCGGCAGAAAGATCCCCACAGCCATGATCACGCCCGTCATCAGCATCAACGGCAGCGCCGCACGGCTTTGCAGGAACGGGATTTTTGGCGTACGGATCATGTGCACGATCAAGGTCTGGGTCAGCAGCCCCACCACGAACCAGCCAGACTGGAACAGGGTCTGGTGGTCCGGGGTATTGGCATCGAACACATACCACATGAGTGCGAACGTGGTGATGTCGAAGATCGAACTGATCGGCCCGAAGAACAACATGAAGCGTCCCACTTCCCCCGGCTGCCAGCGTTGCGGCGTGGCGAGCATTTCGTCATCGACGTTATCGAACGGAATGGCAATCTGCGAGATGTCATACAGCAGGTTCTGCACCAGCAGGTGCATCGGCAGCATCGGCAAAAACGGGATGAACGCACTGGCCACCAGTACCGAGAACACGTTGCCGAAGTTGGAACTGGCGGTCATCTTGATGTACTTGAGCATGTTGGCGAAGGTACGCCGACCTTCCAGCACGCCCTCCTCCAGGATCATCAGGCTCTTTTCCAACAGAATGATATCGGCCGCTTCCTTGGCGATGTCCACGGCACTGTCCACCGAAATACCAATATCCGCCGTGCGCAGCGCCGGTGCGTCGTTGATACCGTCCCCCATAAACCCCACAACGTGCCCATTAGCCTTGAGCAGGCGCACGATGCGTTCCTTGTGGCTGGGCGTAAGTTTGGCAAACACATTGGTGGTTTCTACCGCCTGGGCCAGCTCAGCGTCGGTCATGGCTTCGATATCGTTGCCCATCAGCAAGCCCTGTTGCGCAAGGCCCACTTCGCGGCAGATCTTCGCTGTGACCAGCTCGTTGTCGCCGGTCAAGACTTTCACCGCCACGCCATGGGCCTTCAGTGCCTTGAGGGCCGGAGCAGTGCTTTCCTTGGGTGGATCGAGAAACGCCACGTAACCGATCAACGTCAGGTTGTTTTCATCCGCCAGGCTGTAGGTATCACGCCCCGCCGGCATCGGCTGGGCGGCGACCGCCACCACACGCAGCCCTTCCTCGTTGAAGGCGGCGGTCACTTGGCGAATGCGCGCCAGCAGCTCTTCGCTCAATGCTTCATTGACGTCACCATGGCGCACGCTGGTGCACACCGACAAAATTTCCTCCACCGCCCCTTTGCAGATCAGCAGGTGCGGCTGGTCCCGCTCAGCCACCACCACCGACATGCGGCGGCGGTTGAAGTCGAAGGGGATCTCATCGACCTTGTGGAACGCGGTGCCGACTTTGAGCTCGCGATGGATTTCCACGTGTTCCAGCACTGCTACATCCAGCAGGTTTTTCAGGCCGGTCTGGTAGTAGCTGTTGAGGTAGGCCATTTCCAGTACGTCTTCGGACTCCTGGCCCCACACGTCCACATGGCGCGCCAGGAAAATCCTGTCCTGGGTGAGCGTGCCGGTCTTGTCGGTGCACAGCACGTCCATGGCGCCGAAGTTCTGGATCGCGTCCAGGCGCTTGACGATGACCTTCTTGCGCGACAAAAACACCGCGCCCTTGGCCAACGTCGAAGTGACGATCATCGGCAGCATTTCCGGAGTCAGGCCCACGGCAATCGACAACGCAAAGAGCAGCGCCTCGGTCCAATCGCCCTTGGTGAAACCGTTGATGAACAGCACCAGCGGCGCCATCACGAACATAAAGCGAATCAGCAACCAACTGACTTTGTTGACACCATGCTGGAACGAGGTGGTGGCGCGATCAGTGGCGGTGACGCGCTGTGCCAGGGCACCGAAATAGGTGCTGTTGCCGGTGGCCAGAATCACCGCCGTGGCGGCGCCCGACACCACATTGGTGCCCATGAACAGGATGTTCTCCAGTTCCAGCGGGTTACGGGTATGGGCGTCCTGCTGATGGGCGAACTTCTCCACCGGCATGGATTCACCGGTCATCGCCGCCTGGCTGACGAACAAGTCCTTGGCGCTGAGCACGCGGCAGTCGGCGGGGATCATGTCACCGGCCGACAACACAATCAGGTCGCCCGGCACCAGTTGCTTGATGGGCAGCTCAATGCGTTTGGCAGCGTCGCGGCGCAGCACCGTGGCGGTGTTGCTCACCATGGCCTTCAAGGCATCGGCGGCCTTGTTCGACTTGGCCTCCTGCCAGAAGCGCAGCAGAGTCGAGAGCACCACCATGGCAAAAATCACCGTGGCGGCCTTCATGTCTTCGGTCAGCCAGGAGATCACCGCCAGCAAGGTCAGCAGCAAGTTGAACGGGTTCTTGTAGCAGTGCCACAGATGCACCCACCACGGCAGCGGCTGTTCGTGCTCGACTTCGTTAAGGCCGTATTGCACGCGCAGGGCGTCGGCTTCCTGAGTGCTCAGGCCCTCGGCGTGGCTGCCCAGCACGCCCAGCAACTGCACGGCGCTGCCGTTGGCCGACGCCACCAGGGTGTGCGCCAGGCTGGGTGGTACTTCGCGGCTGACACTGGCGTCGGTCACGGTCTCAAGCATCGCCAGGCGGCGAAAATGCCGAGCGATGTGCCGGGTCCGCAGGAAGCCGGCGAAGAACTCTTTAAGCAGCGTAAGGTTCATGGTGTAACTCCTGCGCGAGGAAAACCGCCGTGCAGGTACTGCCCGTCCACACCGCGCCCGTCCCACAGGCACAGCCGAACCTGGCCCGCCCGCCGTAAAAGGCAGGCGCGTCCGTAGCCTCCAGGCGTTACCCCGGTGCTGGTCAGCGTCGATGAGAGGGGTTCAGGCAGGCGCCAGGACGGGCGACTGCCGGGATACCGCTTCTCGCTTTGTGAGGCGAGACAACGGCATCGGAAAAATGCGCGTTACCTTGCCAAGTAGATGCCGGTTACCGAAACCGGCCGACGACTGTCACTCGAACAAGTACCCACTGAGGGTCTCCGCTATTAATGAAAACGCGCGAAGCTTACGCCCCGATGTTGGCCGAGTAAACCGTAGGAAAGTGCCCGCATGGAGAATACGAAAATTCTTCAGGATGGGTTCAGGTAATGACTGTAGGAGCGAGCTTGCTCGCGAAAAACGTCAACGATAACGCGTGCTTGCTGAATGAACGCGGCGCCTGCGAGTTCTTCGCGAGCAAGCTCGCTCCTACAGAAGGCGGCGTGCTGCCTTCATTCATGAGCCTGCCGGCTATCGGTGGGCGCTTGAACACGATCCTCGAGACTGTAATCGCGCACTACGTGGGCGATACGCAGGTGGTAGTCAGCAAAAACCTGCTGACGGCCTGTAGATTGGGCTGCTCGATGTAGCTCAATACTCCGCCATTGCTGGATTGCTGCCTCATCACGCCAGAATGATAGCGAGAGCAGCTTTCCAGGTTCACTCAAGCTTTGGTAACGCTCAACTGAGATGAAACCATCGATTTGAGCGAGCAAGGGTTTAAGTTCGGCAGCGAGGTCGAGATAACGCTGGTAGTGCTCCTCGTGTGGCCAGGCTTCGAAAATAACAGCGATCATTGTTGAGTCTCCTCATCACGGTAGAACCGCGGGATACGGCCATTGAGCGAAGGCAAATAACGCCAGCGATAAGCACAAGCATTTGAGCCTGGCTGTCGATGCAAGAATGCGGAAATTACCTCTGAGGCAACAGCCAATGCCAAGGGCTGGCCTGGGCATTGATGCCTGCCTGAGCCGAAGCTTAAGGTTCGTCGCTGCGCTCGCTTGAGCAAGAAGCTGTCCGGGTCCGGGTTGGCGCATGGGTCTCGGTTGGCAGCCGCGAGCAATAATAAAATGGTATCGCCCGCCTCCAAAACGCTGTCGCCAATTGTGCATCGCTTGGCAACGAACCGCCGAGTGTTTTGTACCGGTGAATCGTAGCGCGCTACCTCTGCTACCCACTCAGCGACAAGCGTCGGTGTGGCTTGCTTGCCTTCAAACAGGTCAGGGTTACGTTGGAAGGCTATGAGGGTGTTGCCGATCAGCCCGGCAGTGGCTTCGCAGGTTTGTGACAACAGCCCGATCAGATTCGCTATCAACGCATCATCGTCTTTCCAGGCCGAAACTTCGTAATCGCTATAAAGGCGGCCCAACACGCCGCTACCCTTATCATCGTTATTCAGCAGCGCTTGGAACATATGGCTCAGCCGTGCCGCCCCGCAATGGGCCTTACTGAGTTGCGCCTCGTCACTTAAAGGCGAAAGACAGGCGACAAAATCCCGTGTCAGCTGCGCAACTTCCTGTAGCTGACTGGATGTGAAACCCATCATGGTCGCAATGACCGAAACCGGTACGGTGAACATCCATTGATTCGGGTTATCGCCCGAGATATCAAGTGCCTCGATAACCAGCGCCACGATGCCTGAGATGTCTTGCCTGCCCATCGAGGCCAGGGTGGGTTCGATAACCCGGCGCGGGCACTGGTGTTGCGCGTCCTCGTTCATGCGCATCAAACGACCGAACACATCGCCTGCGGCACCCTGTAAAAGAGCAGCTGGAATCGGCTCGTGCAGCGGACGTACAAGGCAGTCAGGATGTTCCAGAATAGCCTCGACAACGCTGGCACCACTGGCCATCCAGACACCCAGCTCGGCATCGAATAACAGTGCGCCTTGCTGCCTGAGGCGTGAGTAATAAGCGTAGGGATCGGCATGAGTGGCGGCTTCAAACGGCGTCATTTTGGCAGTCCTTTTCACAAAGAACGGCTACTATCGAACAATCGTCACACCGACAATTCGCCCAGGAACGAAATATGGATTCCCACAGCAATGACACCGCCATTTCTCGTGTCGCAGGCGCGATTGCGGAACCCGCGAGGACGAAAATGCTTTGTTCGCTGATGGACGGTCACGCCCGTACCAGCACCGAAATGGCCGTCATCGCCGACGTCAGCGCATCCACGGCGAGCGCGCACTTGGCGAGGCTTAAAGAGGACGGCCTGATAAAACTGCACACCCAGGGCAGGCACCGCTACTTCAGCCTGGCAGACGCCCACGTCGCCCAAGCCATTGAAGCCCTCATGGTGATCAGCCGAAACGCGCACACCCGTTTTGTTCCGACGACACCCAATCGATTGCAGTTGGCGCGCACCTGTTATGACCACATGGCAGGATCCCTGGCTGTACAACTGCACGACTATTTCATCGACGCTGGCTGGTTGAGCGTGCCGATCGCTGATGACGGTACGTATCAGCTCAGCATGGAGGGCGAAAACGCGATGACAGGGCTCGGTGTCGAGATAGAAACCGTTAGAGCACAGCGACGTCGTTTCGCTTGCTCATGCCTGGATTGGAGCATGCGCCGCCCTCACTTGGCCGGCGCACTGGGGGCGGCTGTTCTACAGGCTGTTATAAGCCGCAAATGGATGATCCAGGACCTGGATAGCCGGGCGTTGGCACTGACCCCCAAGGGGCGAAAGGAGCTGTACGGCAGATTTGGGATTACGGTCGAAAGCAAAGCGCTGGAGAAATCAGGCACCGCGCCCTCATGAGAACGGTACATGCTACAGGGTGACGGGCCGGTCCCGCTCAACCAGCGCCAGGTATCCCTCAATGGTCCCGTTACCAAGAGGCTTGATCTGGATCGACACCTTATTCACCTGCCGACCCATCGTGATGCCCTCGCGGGTTCGCACCTGCGTATACCCAAGTTTGAGCCAAAAGCGCTCGGCCCTGGTATTGCCCACCACTACCGTCAATCGCAGCCACTGGCCACCCTTCGCGGCGGCCCAAGCCTCAAGGTCGGTGTGCAAGCGCTGCGCCAGCCCGCTGCCGTGCCAGCGCGAATGCACCAGCAGCAACCCGATATGCCACACCCCGGCGGCAAGCAAATCCGCGGCGATATTCACCACAGCCACCAGGTGGCCCTGCGCATCACGGTAACCCAGCCAGTACAGGCGGCTGCAATGCCAGCCGGCGGGTAATTGGCCGAGTAATTCTTCCCGTGCTTCGGTCGGGGTAGCCGGTTCGCCATTCACCGCAATGAAGTAAGCTGGCGCCTGTTCAAAAAACTGCTGCAGCTCAGCCTCATCGCAGCCAAGCAGCTCAACCACCCGAATGCCTTCGAGGGAGCAGCCAGGCAACACATGTGGATCAACGTCCATGTTCAACCTCTTCAATCATCCCGCGTCAGCACTTCCAGCAATTCAATCTCGAAAAGCAAATTGCTGTTGGGCTTGATATGCGCGCCCATTGAGCGCTCGCCATAGGCCAGGTGCGCCGGTACATACAAGGTGCGCACGCCGCCAACCTGCATGCCCATCAAGCCCTGGTCCCAACCCTTGATCACACGGCCAGTGCCGATCACGCACTGGAACGGTTTGCCCCGCTCCCACGACGAATCGAACACCGTGCCATCTTCCAGGGTGCCGGTGTACTGGGTGGTGATCAGCGCGCCCTTGACCACGGTTTTGCCGGTGCCCAGGCGGATGTCGGTGATCTGCAGTTCATCGTGACTCATAGGGTTCTCATTGAAGGCGTGAAAAGGCTGGGGTTTTCCCAGAATCGGATGGGTTTGGCAAGTGCAGGGGAATGGCCAGCGTGAACGCAATCCAATGTGGGAGCTGGCTTGCCTGCGAAGGCGGTGTGTCAGTCACTGCATCTATGACTGCACGACCGCTTTCGCAGGCAAGCCAGCTCCCACAATTAGATCTGCGTGCATCCAAAAGCCTTTACAACCAATGCCAGAACCGGCTCCAGAAGCCGCGCCCCAATTCATCCTTGCACCCGGCATATTGCCGCGCATACATCTGCGAGCGCGCTTGTACCTTGCTCGCTACCGGCGGCAGCCAGGCTTTGCTGGCGTAGGTACGCTGACGGTAGCCGCCCCAGCCTTCGTGGTAGTTCAGGTATTGGCCGTAGGCGTCGTATTTGTAGACGCCGTTGATGGTGTAGGCCTTGTCCATGTACCAGCCGATAAAGTCGATGGCGTCGTCGAAGTCTTCGCGATCAGCGCCACTGCGGCCGGTGGCCTTGCGGTAGTCGTTCCACACTTCATCCTTGGCCTGGGCGTAGCCCGAAGCGGTGGACACTCGGCCCCAGGGGATGATCCACAACAGGTATTTACGCGGGGTCTTGGCGTCGTAGCGAAAGCCCGACTCCTGATACATGATCGCAAACGGCACCTGGATCGGTACGCCCCAGCGCTTTTGCGTGACCTTGGCAGCGTCGTACCAGTCATCTTTTTCGCGAAAGATACCGCACAGGTCGTTGGGCGTGCGTGGCGGCGAGGTGCCGCACGCCGCCAACATAGAAGTGAGTAGTAACAGTCCAACAGCTTTGCCTGCGCTCAAGGGGCACCTTTGCGAGATACGGGTAAAAGGCCAGCATTTTACCCGTTCACGCAGGCGGCGTCCTTGCCGCAGACAGTTTTAAGCCAAAGGCACGCGACGGGTAGTCAGCGCGATACGGCCGACAAAGAAGCTCAAGGCCGCGCCCAACAGCAACATGGCCAGGGTGCTCCACGCAGCGCGGGACAGTTGCTTGGCCGCCACTTCACCGGCTTCACGGGCTTTTTGTTCAGCCTGTTTTTTCAGCTCATCGACCTTTTGCATGGCTTGCTGATAAGCCTGGGCATAGTTGTCGACGATCTGGGTGGCTTCCTCTTTGCTCTTGCCGGTACGGGCCGCGACGATGTTGACCAGGGCCTCTTTATCCGCTGCATTCAGGGCTGGCTCGCCGGACGCTTTTACCCGCTCGAACCACTGCTTGAGCTCATCACCGGCCTGGGCAGGGTTGGCCGCTGCATCGGTGGCCGATTGTTTGCCATCGGCTGCGGCCTGGTCGGCTTTCTGCTCGACATTGGCCGGGTCCAATTCAGCCTTGCCGCTTTGCTTGAGCAAGGTATCGAGTTGGCCTTGCAGGCTGTTCCAATCCAGCTCAATCCCCTGCTCGTTCAACTGCTGCTTGATGCTGTTGCCAATGCCCGGCGCTGCGGCCGCAATGCCACTGCCCGCAGCAGACAAGCCTTTACCCACGACGTTACCGGCGGTGCCGACAACGCTGGAAGCCAAGCCTGCCAATAGCCAGGTGGTCAGCAAGGTGGTCAAGGTCCAGGTCAGCACCCCGTGCAGCCCGCCGCGATCCGGCGCCGTGCGACCGGCCACAAATGCGCCCAGCGCAATGGCGACCAATGTCGACACAAACAGCCAGATACCTGCACCCGTGCCGAAGCCGCTCAATGGGTTACCGGCTTCCATCGGGTCAACGGCGCTGGCGCCGATTGCCGTACCCAATACACTCAACACCAGGTAGGTGACCAGTGCGATTGCACTACCGGCCAATACCGAGCTCCATGACACGCGAAACAGCGATCGATTGGTTTCATAGACAGTGGTCATACAAAGGTCCTTTTCAAATGTGGGAGCAAGGCAATGCGCCTTGTTGAGTGTGAGTGTGGCGAAACGACATACGTTCAGTCCTGGCCCATTTGCACCAGGCGGGCTGGTGCATTAGTACTTCCCCCAAGGCAAATTCTCTGCACTATCCTGAAGCCGGGATGTCGTACTCGAATGCACCCAAGCCTTGCCCCCTCGGAGACGTTATGACCCAGGATGTTCTTGCCAAAGAAACCAACCGCCGCCAGTTGCAGCAGATCATTTCCGGGTTGTCCGACGGCGTGATACTGGCCGAGGTCGATCAAACTATCCTGTGGGCCAACGACGCAGCCTTGACCATGCACGGGGTCAGCACCGTTAAGGAACTGGGCGCCAATACCGAGGCCTATGCCGAGCGTTTCGCCTTGCGCTATCGCAATAATCATCCGTTACAGCTGGACAGCTACCCCTTGAGCCGCGTGGCCGCGGGCGAGGAGTTCAGCGATGTGGTGGTGGAAGTCACCCCCGCCGCCGATGAAAGTCGCTGCTGGGTGCACCGCCTGCGCAGCCTGGTACTGTCCGATGCACAGGGGGAGCCGGAGCTGCTGGTGCTGATCCTCACCGACGCCACCGAATGGGCGAGCGCCGAGCAACGCTTTGAGAAAACCTTCAATGCCAACCCGGCACCGGCGGTGATCTGTCGCCTCAGTGACCTGCGCTACATCAAGGTCAACCAGGGTTTCCTGGAGATGACCGGCTACAACCGCGACCAGGTCATCGGCAAATCCGTGTACGAACTGGATGTGCTGGAACAGGCCGAGCGCAAGGACCTGGCGATTCAGCGCCTGGGCGAAGGCGCGACGATCCCGCAGATGCAGGCCGAACTGAGATTGCCCGAAGGTGGCAGCAAACTGGTGATCGTCGCCGGCCAACCGTTGGACATGAACGAGGAAGACTGCATGTTGTTTTCCTTCACCGACCTTGAGCCACGGCGCAAAGCCGAAATCGCCTTGCGCCAGAGTGAAGAACGCTTCGCCAAATCCTTTCGCCTTACGCCGGTACCCACCCTGGTGTGCAGCGCCGACAACCGCCAGGTGGTGGATATCAATGAAGCCTTCATGACCATCACCGGGTACATCAGCGAAGAACTGATCGGCAAATCCATCGAAGACATCAATTTTATCGACAGCCCCCAGGCCGGCGCGCAGTTGTTCGCCACCCTGGAAAAAGCCGGCAACCTTGAAGGCCAGGACCTCAAGGTGCGCAAGAAAGGCAACGAGGTGATCGACTGCGTGGTGTCCGCCGACACCGTGATTATCCAGGACGTGCCCTGCTACCTGATGGTGCTGATGAACATCACCGAACGCAAACGCTCGGAGCTGGAACTGGTGGCGGCCATCGAGGAAGTCATGCAGGACGCGTCCTGGTTCAGCCAGACCCTGATCGAGAAACTGGCCAATGCCAAGAGCGTCAACAGCCCCAACCTGCCGAATGTTTCCTTCACCGACCTGACCGCCCGAGAGCGTGATGTATTGGGCCTGATCTGCGAAGGCCTGGCGGACAAGGAGATCGCCTCGCGCCTGAAGCTGGCGCCCAATACCGTGCGCAATCATGTGGCCACGGTGTATTCCAAGCTGGGGGTGCACAGCCGCAGCGCGGCCATCGTTTGGGCCCGTGAACGCGGGCTGTTTGCCGGTGAACTGCGCCTCAAGAACAAGCCCTGACCCGCGCAAATGCACTAGTTCATCTAGTGCGAATTCGCCTTATGGCGCGAGGGGGCACGCAATAACCTTCAAGGGATCGTATTTATGCCTTGAAGGAACCCGCATGTTTACCCTCTCTCAACTGCGCAACTGCATCGAAGAAGGCCTTTCACCGCTCACGTGCGAATTCACCCTGTGCCGGGACGCTTCCTTGACCCTCAAGGTCTTCGACGCCGAGACCGGCCGAGTCGACCTGGTGGTCACGGGTATCAGCACCAACCGACTGCAAACCCCGCAGGAAGTGGCGAAGATGGTGGATGAGTTGCGCTACGAGCTGCAAAGCAACAACGTCGGCAAGCTCACACTGGATGATCTGCCTTCAACGCCGCTCCCATGAAATAGAACACCCCGCCGCCAACGATAAACGCGCCCAGCATGTAGAACATGTAGTGGGCCGGCAGGCTGGCCAACACCAGCCCACACAGCACCGGCCCCAGCGCGGCCCCCAGATTGGACAGGTTCTGCGCCCCGTAATACATACCCCGCAGGTGGTCCGGGGCGATTCGGTCGATAAACATGTACTCGGCCGGGAACACGATAATTTCCCCAACGGTAAACACCGCCATTGCCAAAACCCACCACAACACGCTGGTGGACAGCGCAAAACCGATCAACCCCAGCATGAACATGCTCAAGCCCGCGATCAGCCATTGGCTGAGATAGCGATGCGAAATGCGCCGACCAATCAGATACTGCAAGGCAATCACCAGCACGGCGTTAGTGGTCAGCACTGCGCTGATCACGGTGTAGGTGTATTCGGCGGTTGTGGTGGTTACCAGGTATTGAGACAGGTAGGCCGTGAACTGACCGAACACCACCGCACTGAGCAAACCGCCGAGGGTGAAACACACCAGACGGCGATCTTGCAGCAGCACGCGGGCGACGGCCAGAAACGGCACCGGTTTTTGCGTGGCATCCACAGTGGCCAAGGTGCGGTCGCCCCACCGCCAATACAGCAGGAAAAACCCCAGCCCCAGCAGCGCCGACAGGATAAACGGCAGGCTGATGTCCAGCTTGGCCACCATCGCGCCGAAGGCCGGTCCCACGGCATAACCGATATTGGTGAGGGTGTATTTGATGGAAAACACTTCACTGCGTGCGTCTTCGGGCAACAGGCTGGCGAAGCCGGCTTTCACCGCAATGTCGATGACCGCATAGGCCAGGTTGATCAGAATCAGGCAGCCATAGAACGCCCAAATATCCTGCGCCAACAGCGTGCCGATAAACCCCAGTACAAACACCAGGCTCAACGCGAGCAACAACCGATAGCTGTTGATGCGGTCGACCAGGAAACCACCGTACACACTGAGCAGCGAGCCGACGATCAGCGAACTGCCGATCACCAGGCCAACCTGGGTAATGTCCAGGGCAAAGTGGTTGGTGAGGTAGATCACCAGGTAGGGAAAGGTGATGGCTTTGGCCAACGTCAGCAGTAACGTGGCGCACAGCAGCAGGTTTACGGTGCGGGGGTAGGTTCTTATTGTGGCAAGCATCCTGCTCTCTTTTTGTTAAGGTAACGCAACCATTGCAGTCGGTTACCTTAACGCAAGAAACATGAAACGAGCAGGTGGCCCGGCAGGATTATTTTTTGACCGGCGTAATCTCAAGGATGGTGCCGTTGGTGGTCTTGAGCAGAACGTACTTGTCACCTACACGCGCCCATTGGCTCTCATCTTCGGGCTGTTTGAGGCCGTGTTTTTTCCAGTCTTTAATCGCTGACTCCTCGCGCATCAAGATGTCCGGGGCGCGATCACCTTCTTTCAAGTCACGGGCGTTGATGTTTGAAGGTTGCACGGTTTCCTGAGGGGTATCGCCGGCCTGCACGACAGCGCTGGCGGTGGAAAAGCTGGCAGCAACCAGCAGGCAAGCGGCTAAGGTTTTCGACTTCATGGGTGCTCCTTCAATTAATGGTGCGTACCCAGGTTCCGACCGCGGCGGCGCGCAATCATTCACCCCACTCAGTTTTTCCCTGTAGGCCAGAGATTGCTCTCTCACCACAAGGGTTTGTGCATAGGGTTTGCGAGCGTGAAAATAATCGTGTAATTTTTCATGAAATTATTCGAATTAAATTTCATGAACCAGCAACAAGAACTCGCCACCCTTGCGACCCTGATCCACGACCTGCGCAAGCACAAGAAACTCACCCTGGCGCAATTGGCGCAAAAGATCGAGCGCTCGGTGGGTTTTCTCTCTCAAGTGGAACGTGGGTTGTCGCAACCCACCGTAGCCGACCTGACCGCCATCAGCCACGCCCTTGACGTGCCCACCACCTACTTCTACAGCCTGCCCAAACCCAAGGCGGTGGAGTGGGTGACCCGCCCCAACGAGCGGCGCACGGTGTATTACGCCAATGGCATTACCGACATCCTGGTGTCGCCAAGCATGAATGGTGCGTTCTCGATGCTCGACAGCCTGTTGGCCCCCGGTGCCAACAGCGGCGAACAGAGCATGAGCGACCGCGCCGAGCAGGCCGGTTTTGTGCTGGAGGGCGAGCTGACGCTGTGGGTTGAGGGTGAGCCCGATGCGGTCACCCTCCACGCTGGCGACAGTTTCCACCTGGCCAGTTTCGCTCACTGCCGCTACGCCAACCTGACCGACCTGCCCGCCCGCGTCCTGTGGGTTTACAACTAGGAGCTGCACCCGTGAAAAGCCCATCTGCAACGTTGCTGGCCGAAGTACGGACCTTTCGCCAGAACCACCCCGACGTGCGTTATGTCGACCTGATCGCCCTGGACATTCCCGGGCATTTCTACGGCAAGCGCTACCCGGTGGAGATGCTTGAAAAAGTCGCTGCCGGCAGCCCGTTGAAGTTGCCGCAAAACGCGGTGTTGCTGGGGGCTCAGGGTGGGTTGTTCAAGATTGGCGACTACTGCTTCAACGATGGCGACCCGGATGCCAATCGCCGTCTGGTGCCGGGCACATTGAAGCCGGTGAGCTGGGAATCGCAGCCCTTGGGGCAAATGCTCATCACCTCGGACGGCACCGCAGCGCCGATCGAATTCGAGCCCCGCGAAGTGCTGGCCAAGGTGCTGGAACGCTTGCAGCACAAAGGCATTCACCCCGTGGTCGCGTTTGAGCTGGAGTTTTACCTGTTCGATAAAAAGCTCGACAACGGCTTGCCGCAGTTTGCCCGCGACCCGCTCAGCGATGATGCCGACGACCAGCCCAACCTGCATATCGAGCGGCTCTCGCGTTTCAGTGAAGTGCTCGATGACATGGCGCAAACCGCCAAGCAACAGGGCATCGACATCACCGTGATCACCGCCGAAATCGGCCCCGGCCAGTTCGAGATCAACTTTGGCCACTGCGACGATGGCCTGCGCGCCGCCGACTGGGCCGCGCTGTTCTGCCGCAGTACCCGAGGCGTCGCACTCAAGCACGGTTACCGCGCCAGTTTCATGGCCAAACCTTACCTGCAATTTCCCGGCAGCGGCATGCATGTGCATGTCAGCCTTTACGACGCTGCGGGCAATAACCTGCTCGCCGCCCATCAACAGCAACCGCTGCGCCACGCCGTGGCCGGCTGCCTGGAACTGCTGCCCCACTGCATGCCGATCTTTGCACCCAACCACAATGCGTTGCGCCGTCTGGGTGGCACCGTCAACGCCGCCGCCCGCGCCAGTTGGGGCTTTGAAGACCGTGATGCATGTGTGCGCATCCCCGAGTCCGACCCGCGCAATTTGCGAATCGAGCACCGCCTGGCCAGCGCCGACGCCAACCCCTACCTGGTGTTAGCAGCAATTCTGGCGGGATTGGAGCATGGGCTTGAGGCCAAGCGCGAGCCCATCACACCCCTGAACGAAGACCGTAACAGCGGCAACGATTTCCCGGTGGAGATGCTCGACGCCGTGCGCGCCATGCAGCAGCAACCGGTCGTGCGCGACAAGCTGGGCGCGGAGTTTGTTGATGTGTATTGCGAGAACAAGCGCCAGGATCACTTGGCTTTCCAGCAAGAGATTCATGCGCGGGAATATCGCTGGTTTCTTTAAAAGTCGCCGAAAAAGACTTGGCAAAACCCTGACTTAAATCAAATAAAGGCTCTAGCACGGGCCTTTCAGGCGGATAAATTGTCGAACAATCCTGGCTTTTGCCGTTGAGACCCATTATCATCCGGCGCCTTCTCGCTACCCGCCGGGTAGTTGTTTCAATGTGTCACCCGAGGCGCCCATGTACCGTTTTTCGTTTCACCGCCCTTTGATTGCCATCAGTCTGGGGCTTGTTTCCCATTCCGTCAGCGCTGCCCTGCAACCTATCGCCGAAGCTCCACTGGCCAACGACACCGAATTGCACTGCCACTTCAACCGCGACGCCAGTACCGACTGCACCACCACCTACCGCTACACGATCCTCAAGCCTAACGGCCGCGAAATGCTCTCGCGCATCGACTTCGATTACTCCGAAGGCGATACCTTTGAGGTGATCAGCGCCCAGTCCACCCAGCCTGGCGCCAAGCCGGTCGCCCTGGCGGCCACACAAATCGACACGCGTAGCGCGCCCAACCCGGACCAGGGCTTCAGCCGCGATAAACAAACCTCCCTGGCCTTCCCCAACCTGCGCGTGGGCACCAGGATCCGCTACACCGTACGCCACCACTACCCGGCCAAACCGTTGATGAGCCAGTTCCATTACGTGCTCAAGTTCGGCCCCGGTGCGGCCCGCCGTGATCGCTTCAAGGCACGCTTTACCGCCGAACGCCCGATCCACTGGCGCAGTGAAATGTTCGATGCGTTCAACGTCACCCCTTCGAGCAACGGCAAGACCCTGGACGTGGCACTTAAAGCGCCGATCTACCTCAATTACATCAATGAGTCCTCGGCTGCCGCCCTGCTGCGCATCCCACGCCTGGAAGTCGGTAGCGCTGTGGAACGCCAGGCTTACTTCGGTGATTTCGCCCAGCGTTACAACCAGATTCTCGGCGCCAACCTGCCGGCGCAAGCCGCCGTCGCCGTGGCCGCCGCACGCAGCCTGGCACCGGCTGAGCAAGTGGCCGCGCTGATGCAGCACATCAATGATCACTACCGCTACCTGGGTGACTGGCGCGCCAGCGAGCGTGGTTATGTGCCATTTAGCCTGGCCGAAATCGAGCAGCATGGCTACGGCGACTGCAAGGACCTGGCGACGCTGCTGACCGCCATGCTCAAGGCCGTTGGCATCAAAGCCGAGACCGCGTGGGTGAGCCGTGGTGATGTGGTCGATGCCTTGCTGATTCCGGGCACCCAGGCGCCGAACCATGCCATCGTGCGTGCCGAAGTGAATGGCCAGGTGTGGTGGCTTGACCCGACCAACCCGGTCTTCGCTCCCGGCCAGACCATGCCCGACATCCAGGACCGCTGGGTGCTGGTCAACGACGCCCAGAGCCAGGTACGCGAAGAGCGCATCCCGCTGGAGCGCCCTGAAGTCTCGATACGCCTGGACAAACAGGTGCAGTACGGCAAAGAGGGAGATGGTGCGGTCAAGGCGACGATCATTTTCAGCCGCCTGCCGCTGATGCAAATGAGCGCCGCCGACCGCCAGCAAGGCACCACCGCCACCGACCAGAACATCTGCGCCAACTTCGGCAACGACATCAGCGACTGCCAGATCACCCGCGAACCCACAGGCTTTGTGGTGCATGACGGCTACAGCGTCACCGCCCGCATGAACGATCAGCGCGCCCTGGAAAAACTGGCCAATGACTATGTCTACACCGACCCGTCGTTGAAAGACCGCTGGGAGGGTTACGTCAACTACCGTCGCCAGGGGCAACAGGCTGACCTTTACCTGGGCAACCCGGAAACCTACGACTACACCTACACACTGACTGGCGGGAAGATGGAAAAAGCCATCCCCGGCTGCACCGTTCGCTCGCCCTGGTACGACCTGGACCTGGACGGAAAACTGCAGGATGGCTCGCTGCGCTATCACTATCGCCTGAGCCAGAAAAAACGCTGGCTGACCCATGCTGAAGTGACCAGTGATGCGTTCGGCAAGATGATTGACGAGGCTCGGGCGTGTGCCGAGCAGGTGCATCAGGTAGTAAAGTTCTAGACCGTCCCTGACACACACCATAGCCCAAATGTGGGAGCTGGCTTGCCTGCGATGGCGGCGGGTCAGCTTGCACATGAGTGACTGATACACCGCCATCGCAGCATAGGTATCTACACAACTTCGCTACAACGCTGGACCTGTGGCGAGGGAGCTTGCTCCCGTGACGGCCTGACAGCCGACGCTGATCTAGCTGACGCACCGCGATCCAAATGTGGGAGCTGGCTTGCCTGCGAAGACGGCGGGTCAGCCTGCACATGAGTGGCTGATACATCGCCATCGCAGCATAGGTATCCACACAACCTTGGAGGTTGTTGCAGCCAACGGTAACCACGATGCGAAGCGAGCCGCTCTTGCTCTTGATCTGCTTTTGATCTTGATCTTAAGCGCCCCGTCAAACCACGCTGGCAGGAATTCGACAGGGATTTGGGGGGGTAAACCGGCAGGGATGCCGGTTTAGCCGCCCCGCGCCATGGATGGCGCGTGGCGGCGGCCCCCCAAATCACTGGCGGATTACGGGCAC